>NZ_FNDR01000036.1 GCF_900099805.1 Variovorax sp. OV700
GCCGAAACCAGCTTTGCCAATGGCGGGCAGATCTCCGTCAGCCATGCCGAACCCTGGGCCAACCCGAGCGCACCGCTCAAGGTGCTGCAATGGCTGGGCAGGGAAGACGCCCCGCTGCTCTTCCGCATCCGCGCGGACATGCGCCAGTGGCTCTGGGGTTTGCAGTTCTTGCGCGAATGCACCCCGGCACGCACGCGGCACAACATCGAGCAGATCGTGCGCCTGGGCACCTACAGCCGCGACACGCTGCAGCAGCTGCGCGCCGACACCGGCCTCCAATACGACCAGCGCACCCAGGGCATCCTGCACTTCTACACGACGCAGAAGGAGTTCGACGGTGCGCTCGCGCCGGCCGAGCAGATGCGGGCGCTCGGTTGCGAACGCCAAGTCATCTCGGCCGATGAGGCGGTGAAGATCGAGCCTGCGCTGGCCCACATCCGACCGCAACTGGCCGGTGCCACCTACACGGCCGAAGACGAATCCGGCGACGCCAACCGCTTCGCGCGCGAGCTGGTCGCGCTGGCGACGGCGGCGGGCGTGAAGTTCCTCATGAGCCACACCATCACGGCGCTGCGCGAGACCGGCGGCAGCATCGACCATGTCGAAGCCACCGACAGCGAAGGCCGCTTCCAGCGCATCCGGGGCGACGCCTTCGTGCTGGCGATGGGCTCGCTCAGCCCGATCGTTGCCGCGCCGCTGGGCATTCGGCTGCCGATCTATCCGGCCAAGGGCTATTCGGTGACGCTGCCCGTGAAGGATGCCTCCAAGGCGCACCAGGTTTCGCTCACCGACGACGAATACAAGCTCGTGTTCTCGCGCTACACCTCGGCCAGCGGCGACCGTCTGCGCATTGCCGGCACGGCCGAGCTCAACGGTTATGACCGCGACCTGAACCGCGTGCGCTGCGAGGCGATCGTGCGGCGGGTCGAAGAACTCTTCCCGGGGGCCGGTGATGCCTCGCAGGCCCAGTTCTGGACCGGCCTGCGTCCGGCGACGCCCAGCAACGTGCCGATGATCGGCAAGACGAAGCTGCCGAACCTGTATCTGAACACCGGCCACGGCACGCTGGGCTGGACGCATGCCTGCGGCTCGGGCAAGTCGATTGCGCGCATCGTGAGCGGGCTCGCGCCGGAGGTGGATTTCGCGTTC
>NZ_FNDR01000035.1 GCF_900099805.1 Variovorax sp. OV700
TGACCCGTCCTGAAATGGGTTGACACCTTTTCCCCCAAGAAAAGGCAAGTCAATGGAATCAGGCGTCAAACGCACGCAGCGTGACTACACGCTGGCTTTTAAGCTGTCGGTGGTCGATCAGGTAGAAAAGGGCGCGCTCAGCTACAAGCAGGCCCAGCAGCGCTACGGCATCCAGGGTCGCTCGACCGTGCTGGTGTGGCTGCGCAAGCATGGCCGCCAGAGCTGGGGTTCGGCATCATCTCGGCTTCCCATGCCAGAACCGATCAAAAAATCTTCCTCTGCGCCTGCTGCACCGCTGACCCCCGAGCAGAAGATCAAGGCCCTTGAAGTGCAGCTTCGCGAGGCCACCGAGAAGGCGCAACTGTTCGAGGCCGTGCTCGATGTCCTGAAGAAGGACTATGGGGTGCGTGTCGTAAAAAAGCCTTTGGGCAAGTCCTCTCGCAAAAGCTCGTCCCGGGGCTGAGCGTGTCGAGGGCTTGCCGCCATTGGGGCGTCAGCCGCCAGGCCTACTACCAACAGCTGCAGCATCAGCAGCAGTGCCGTGCGCGTTCTGACACGGTGATCGAGCTTGTGCGTTCGGTGCGCCTGCGCCAGCCCCGGCTGGGCGCACGCAAGCTGCACCACCTGCTCAAGCAGCCACTACAGCAGGCAAGCGCCAGCCTTGGGCGCGATGCACTGCTGGACGTGCTGCGCGAGGCTCACATGCTGGTTCAGCCCAGGCGGGCGTATCACAAGACCACCGACAGCCATCACCGGTTCCGCCGCCATCCCAACCTGCTCAAGGAGGGCCCGGCTCAGGTGCGCCCGAGTGGCAGCGAGCAGGTGTGGGTGGCCGACATCACGTACCTGCCGACCGATCAGGGGTTCGTCTACCTCAGCCTGGTGACGGATGCGTGGTCACGCAAGATCGTGGGCCATCACGTCCACGACAGCCTGCACACCGAGCAGGTCAGCCGGGCGCTGAAGGTGGCGCTCAAGGGCCGGCAAACGCAGCAGGCGCTGGTGCATCACTCCGACAGAGGCATCCAATACTGCTCCAACGACTATCAGGAAATCCACCGCCGCCACGGCATCGCGTGCTCGATGACCGACGGCTACGACTGCTACCAGAACGCGCTGGCCGAGCGCGTCAATGGGATCTTGAAGATGGAGTTCCTGCTGCATCGACCCGCCAGCCTGGGACAGGCCAGCCGGATGGTCCAGCAGGCCGTGCAGATCTACAACCAGGAAAGACCGCATCAATCCCTAAAATTGAAAACGCCCGATGAAGTTCATCGGGCGTCTCTGGCCGGCTGGATCAAGCCGGTTATATGTCCTTCATAGGTGTCAACCTATGGCAGGACGGGTCA
>NZ_FNDR01000034.1 GCF_900099805.1 Variovorax sp. OV700
GCCGAACAGGACTTCGAAGGCTTCTGGTCCCGCCTGGCCAAGGACAACCTCGCGTGGACGCGGCCCTTCACCAAGACCCTGGATGAGTCGAAGGCGCCGTTCTACGAATGGTTCGGCGACGGCGAACTCAACGCCAGCGCCAACTGCCTGGACAGGCACATCGGCACCCCCGTGGAGCACAAGACCGCCATCGTCTTCGAGGCCGACGACGGCGCCGTCACCCAGATCACCTACAAGGAGCTGCTCGCCCGCGTGAGCCAGTTCGCCAACGCGCTGAAGGCCTCAGGCATCCAGAAGGGCGACCGCGTCATCGTCTACATGCCCATGACCGTCGAAGGCGTCATCGCCATGCAGGCCTGCGCGCGCATCGGCGCCACCCACAGCGTCGTGTTCGGCGGCTTCTCGGCCAAGGCCCTGCAAGAGCGCATCATCGACGCCGGCGCCGTGGCCGTCATCACCGCCAACTACCAGCTGCGCGGCGGCAAGGAGCTGCCCCTGAAGGCCATCGTGGACGACGGCATCGCCATGGGCGGCTGCGAATCGATCCAGACCGTGTTCGTCTACGAGCGCACCCCCACCGCCTGGGCCCGCGTCGAAGGCCGCGACAAGAGCTTCGCCGAAGCCCTGGCCGGCCAGAGCACCGACTGCCCGCCCGTGCCCGTGAACGCCGAGCATCCTCTCTTCATCCTCTACACCTCCGGCTCCACCGGCAAGCCCAAGGGCGTGCAGCACGCCACCGGCGGCTACCTGCTGTGGGCCAAGCTCACCATGGACTGGACCTTCGACATCCGGCCCGAAGACGTGTTCTGGTGCACCGCCGACATCGGCTGGATCACCGGCCACACCTATGTGGCCTACGGCCCGCTGGCCGCCGGCGCCACCCAGGTGGTGTTCGAAGGCATCCCCACCTTCCCGCACGCCGGGCGCTTCTGGCAGATGATCGAGAAGCACAAGGTCAGCGTCTTCTACACCGCGCCCACCGCCATCCGCTCGCTCATCAAGGCCGCCGAAGGCGACGAGAAAGTGCACCCGAAGAACTGGGACCTCTCCAGCCTGCGCCTCCTCGGCTCGGTGGGCGAGCCCATCAACCCCGAGGCCTGGATGTGGTACCACCGGAACATCGGCCGCGAGCAATGTCCGATCGTCGACACCTTCTGGCAGACCGAGACCGGCGGCCACGTGATCACGCCGCTGCCCGGGGCCACGCCCCTGGTGCCGGGCTCGTGCACCCTGCCGCTGCCGGGCATCATGGCCGCCATCGTGGACGAGACCGGCAAGGACCTGCCCCATGGCGCGGGCGGCATGCTGGTCATCAAGCGGCCCTGGCCCTCGATGATCCGCACCATCTGGAACGACCCCGAGCGCTTCAAGAAGAGCTACTTCCCCGAGGAGATGGGCGGCACCATCTATCTGGCCGGGGATGGGGCCGTACGCAGCGAAGACCGCGGCTACTTCCGCATCACCGGGCGCATCGACGACGTGCTCAATGTGTCGGGCCACCGCCTGGGCACGATGGAGATCGAATCGGCGCTGGTGTCCAAGACCGACCTGGTGGCCGAAGCGGCGGTGGTGGGCCGGCCCGACGACGTGACGGGCGAGGCGGTGTGCGCTTTCGTGGTGCTCAAGCGCAGCCGCCCGACCGGGGAGGAGGCCAAGCAGATCGCCAACGAACTGCGCGCCTGGGTGGCCAAGGAGATCGGGCCCATTGCCAAGCCCAAGGACATCCGCTTCGGGGACAACCTGCCCAAGACGCGCAGCGGCAAGATCATGCGGCGCCTGCTGCGCAGCATCGCCAAGGGGGAGGCAATCACGCAGGACACGTCCACGCTGGAGAATCCGGCCATTCTGGAGCAGTTGTCA
>NZ_FNDR01000031.1 GCF_900099805.1 Variovorax sp. OV700
TGGAAGTAGCGCTGGCGGTCTTCCTCCACCGGCCTGGCCGCCAGCTCGGTGCTCAGGGTCTGGTCGCGCAGCCGGGTGCCCACGTGGGTGCGGTTTGAACGCTTGAAAATTACCTGCCTCCGCGGGATGGCAGAGGCGACGGATTCATGTGGACAGGACACGGACCAGAGCGGCCAGCTGAACGCGCAGCACCGCAACGAAGAAGCCCTCACGAATCCGGCCGCAGTGGCCGGGCGGTGAGGGCTTTTTTGTTTTTAGCAGCTATGAATAGATGGCTGCGCACACGAGGAACAGATTCCCCATTGAATCTAGTTCAATCGATTGGCCAACTGCATTTCGTGATTCACGTTATAGCTCTGCAATTCTTCCGCCAGTGGCAAGGGTTCTTCGCCGAAGAGAAGTTCGTAGCTACGTTGCACAAAGCTTCGTACGCCATGCGGGGTGGGGATAGGTGCTGAACTAGCTTGCCAAACAATATCCCACATCTCACTAGATTCCCCCTGGGTCGCAAGCAGATAGCGAAGAGTGTTTCGCACGACGGTCTTGGTCTCTACCGTGAATGCACTGAAGCGGGGCAATACAGCTTCTTGAATGATCTTGTCCACGCACTTTTGATCGCTCCAGTCCTGCCTGTCTAAATCGATGCGCTCCTCCAAGAACATGAGCTCATAGAACAGATTCGGCAACACGTACGCATTCACTAGATTGGAGGTTTTCATGGCACAGACCTCAAGAGCGGGAACATTGTGTAGGGCTGACCATTGCGGTAGACGGCGTTGACGTTAGTAGTGAACATCCAGTTGCTGTTCGGCGCTTTTTTGTAGCCCTCACCGATTATCCCCTCCATCGAGAATGGATAGGCTTTGTTGACTCCACCATTCAACATGAATATGGAATCGGCACGCTGCATCGCCGCGCCCATGTCTCTGGACGACATGAAGCGCGTTGAATCTCTATATGCAAGATCAATGGAGTTGTCCGGAGCCACCCTTGTCGTCGCTCGAGTTTCCTGAGCCTCTAAGGTTGTGCCCGGGCCATGCTTTTCCATGAAATGAGTATTTGGATTGACCGCCTTGGCTTGAGCATCGCGTTGCGCAAGCCAATCAGACCAGGTCGCCTCGCTCTTGGACTCCAACAGTGTGCGGCGCTCCGTCGCACTGAGGCCCTCCCACTTGGCCTGCAGCTCTGCCATCCGCCCCGTCGCAAGCGCTTCGCTCTTGACTGCCTGCATCTCCATCCTAGTTGCCGTGCTTGCGCCTCCAGTGAGAACGGTACTCGCCGCGTTGATCAGCGTATCGATGCGCCCATCGCGTTGCTGCACCAAGTTAAGGTTCTTGCCAGTGGCGGGGTTGTAGCCATTGGGACTGGCGAAGCTTGCCCACGCAGTGCCCCCAGCATGCGCCAGCCCACCAACAATCTTGCCGGTGATGCTGTTGCCCATCACATGCTGCACCTCGGACGACAGCCATGTGCGTTCCCAGAAGGTGGGCGGCAGGTTGGTGATGGTGCCTGCATAGGCACCATTGGGCGCCGGGTAGTTGGACAGCCGTGCCGCCTCGCTGGCGTCGTATGAACCGTCGTCCTCGGCCGGAGCATTGACTGTGATCTCACGTAGAGTGATCCCTGTGTCGACCACAGGGCCACCAAGCGGCATCGAGGAATTTCCGCTTGCGAGCAACGCATTGCCCCGTGCCAGCAACTCCTCGTTCGTCATCCCGCGCAACGAGCCTCCAGCCGGCACTTGGTCGTTCGGATTGAGCATGTCAAGGCTCAACCTGTTCGAGTCCACACCGCCGCTGTAGCCCGGCCCGGCGGCCAACTGCACGCCACCTGCCATCGACAGATTGGCATACGGATTGACAGGCGCGTTGCCCGCCGTGATCCAGCTGAAGTCCGGCTCCTGGTTGCTCGGCATGGCCGATACCCCGGCCCAGTTGTTGTTCTGCCGGAAGAGCGCGTCAAGCTCGTTGTCGCCTTGGCCCCCACTGCTGCCCGAGGACTGCCCGTTCGCCGCTGCAATCGAGTCCCCCAACGCATTCCCGAAGGCATCAGTCGCAACCTGCTGAATCGCCACCTTGCCCCCGCGCATCACCGCAGCCGCCGTGCCCGCGACCAGGCCCGTCGCCAGTCGCGCCGCGAAGGCGCTGCCTGCGTTGTTGCCGAACGCTTCGCCGAACGCCTTGCCGATGGCCGGGCCTGCCGCCGCGCCGACACCCGCACCGACTGCGGATGCAGCGACCGACTTCCAGCTGAATTTGTCCTGCAAGCCGGTGACCACTGCGATACCCTGCGTCAAGGTGCTGCTCACGGCACCACGAATCGCCCCATTGAGGAAGACATTGCCCGTATCTGGGAGCAACCCGGCCCCGCCCAGGCCGGCCGTGACACCGCCGCCGATGGCCCCCAGCGCCACGCCCTTCCAACTGAAGCTGTCCTGCGCGCCGATCGCTATTCCGACCGCCTGGCTCGCGATGGAGCCAACGGCACCGCCAATGGCCCCCGCCGCGATGAGCGTGCCCGTCCCGGCGGTCGCCAGTGTGGCGCCCATGGCAGCGAGCGCCGCTCCTGCGGTAAAGACTGCAGCCACCACGGCGACCACCACCATGATGATCTGGCCGACGGCCCCGCACCCGCCATCCTCGGCCTGCGGCGTCGCCATCATCGTGGCCGAGTCGCTGGCGATCTTGCTCGGGTCGTAAGGCCTGAAGGTGCTCGCGTTGTCCGCACTGCCCACCTTGGTCGGAATCCTGAGCACCTGCCCGGTCCGCAGGTCCGCATCGCTGCTCAGCCCATTGGCATCCGCGATCAGGTACCACAGCGAACTGTCCCCGTACGCCCCCCGGGCGATGCTCTGCAGCGTGTCGCCCGTGGCCACCGCATAGGTGCCCGGGCTGCCCGCGGGGTAGTTGCCGTCGATGGGCTGGTAGCCGAAGCTGAAGTCGCTCTGGGCGCTGAAGAGCGGCCCGTTCTGCGCCAGCGCCGT
>NZ_FNDR01000030.1 GCF_900099805.1 Variovorax sp. OV700
GTAATAGTCCGCTCGAGGCCGTTGTTGACGGCTGGACCGTTTAGGGCGTGACGTCGGTGACGTGCTGAAGCAGAGCGAACGCCACGCGCCATGCGCGGCCGTCGCAGTGAACCGTGGCCGTGCGCTGGTTGATCCGAACGATTTCTCCGACGTGGCGCTTGAGGCTTTGGTCGGTGAAGCTCACCCGCTGGCCAACGCGGAAGTCCTGTTTGTGATGGATCTCCGGCGGCGGCCTCAGCGGCGCTGCGGTCGCTGGTGAGGGTGACGCGCCTGCCTGCTGATCCTCGACCGGCACGACGGCCGCGTACAGCACGCTGAAGCGCTGTTTGCTTTGCTCGTCGATCAGCGTGACCTGCCGGTCCTTCATCGCCGCGATGCGAGCCTCACGCAGCTTGCCGGTCCCCCAGTCCCAGTACTTCACCAGTTGGCCCATGTGCAGCTGAGAGCGCGCCTGCACGATGCGCCTGGGGTCGGCCATGAGCTGCTCGATGACCCAGCTGAGCTGGTACAGCTCAGCGCTGGTGGCCATGGGGAGATCTTCGATCTGCTTGACACGCATGCTGGCGATTTTGCCAGCGGCGATGTGCTCAGGCCGCGAGCCTGTCGGTCGGCTGTGAGCTCGTCGGCGCCGCCTTGGCAAGCTCACTGGCGACCGCCCACGGCAGCAACTCGTCGATACGGTTGCTCGGATGGTCGGCGATGCGCTCGAGCACGTGGCGCAAGTAGGCCTGCGCATCGATGCCGACGAGCTTGGCCGAGCCGATCAAGGTGTAAATCACCGCCGCGCTGTGCCCGCCGTTGTCGGAGCCGAGATGCAGGTAGTTCTTGCGCCCGATCGCCACGCCGCGCAGTGCGCGCTCCGCCGCGTTGTTATGCGCTTCGATCCGCCCATCGTCGACGAAGCGCGTCAGCGCCGTCCAGTTGCTCAGCGAGTACCCGATCGCCAATGCCATCGGCGACTTCGCCGAGACCTGAGACAGCGTTGTGTTGAACCACTCCTTCAGGTCGCCCAGCATTGCAGCGGTGCGTTCCTGGCGAACTTGCATTCGCTCGTACGGTGGTTTGCCTCGGATCTCGGCTTCCACCCCGAAGACCTTGCCGATGCGCTGCAGCGCCTGGTGCGCCAGCGTTCCACCGAGCTTGTGCTGGCGCTCATGGACGTCCCACACCTTGCGGCGTGCATGGCTCCAGCAAGCCGCCTCGACCACCCGCCCGTCTTCGTACAACGGGTGGTAGCCAGCGAAGGCATCAGCCTGCAGGATTCCCTTGAAGTGCCGCAGGTGGCGCACGGGGTGTTCGCCCTTGCGATTCGCCGAGTACTGGAACCACACCGCCGGCGGCGCTGTGTCGCCGCTGGGCCGGTCATCCCTCACGTACACCCACAGACGGCCAGTGCGCGCCTTGGCACCGGCACCGCCGAGCACGCGGATCGGCGTGTCGTCACCATGGATCTTGTCGGCCGCCAACACGTAGCGCCCGATGGCTTCGGCCAGCGGGCTCAGCAGGCGCGCTGCCTGCGCCACCCAGTCGGCCAGGGTCGAGCGCTGCAGATTCACGCCTTCACGACCGTAGATCTGGCACAACCGGTACAGGGGCGTGTGGTCGCAATACTTGCTCACCAACACGTGCGCGAGCAGGCCGGTGCCGGCCATGCAGCGATCGATGGGGCGACTCGGCGCGCGCGCCTGGGTGATCGTGCTGCAGCGGGTGCAAGCGAGCTTGGGACGAACGTGGCGCACGACATGGAAGCTGCCCGGCTCGTAGTCGAGGACATCCGAGACGTCCTGGCCGATCTCGCGAAGGCCACGGCCGCAGGCCTCGCAGCTGCAACCGCTGTGCGGCGTGTGCATCACGGTGCGCCGCGGCAGGTGGTCCGGAAGATCACGCATGCCGGTGCGCTGTTGCGCCTTGCGTTTCTTGCGAGCCTGCTCGAGGGACGTGACGTTGGAAGGGTGCTTGCCATCCGCGTCGTCCTCGCCCGGCACTGCTGGGGTCATCGTCGGCGGCGCGAGCTGCCCGCCCACGAGCTCAAGCTGAGCGTGTTCAAGCTGCTCGCTGGAGCGGCCGTACTTCATGCGCCGCAAGTACGCCACTTCGACCTTGAGCTTCTCGACGGTCAGCAGCGCGATCTTCAATGCCTCTTGCGAGCGCTGCACTTCGCCGCTGAGCGCGGCGTGGGCGGCAAGCAGTTCCTGCGAGGTCATGGCTACGACTGTGCCGGCCGGAACCCGCCCCTACAACGGGGGTTGTCCTGTCAACTTGGCCGGCGGTCCCTTACGCCGCTGCGCGCGGCTGCCAGGTGCGCTCGGGGCGGCGCCAGTCGATGCCTTCGAGCAGCATCGACAGCTGTGCGGCGCTCAGGGAGATCGAGCCCGACTCGGCCTGCGGCCAGATGAAGCGGCCACGCTCCAGGCGTTTGGCCAGCAGGCACATCCCATCGCCGTCACTCCACAGCAGCTTGACCAGGTCGCCGCGCCGCCCGCGGAAGACGAAGACATGGCCGGAGTACGGGTTCTCGGTGAGCGCCGTCTGCACCTTCGCCGCCAGCGTGTCCATGCCGCAGCGCATGTCCGTCACGCCAGCGGCCAACCAGACGCGGGTGCCTGCGCGCGGGCCGATCATGCACTCTGGCGCAGCGCGCGCAGGACGCTGCACAGACTGTCTTCGTCGACAGCGCCACGCAGTCGCAATTGCGCGCCGGCGAACTCCAGTTCGATGACGCCGGTCCGCGGTGTCGGTCTCGATGATGATGGAGCAGGCGCAGCGGAAGTCGGAATGGACATGACCTCGGTGGCCGGTGCTACCTCTATCGGCAACAGCACCGCCGGCGGCGTGTCGCCTGCGGCTCGAACATGCTCCCTGCGCCACTTGAACAGCATGTTGGCGTTGATGCCGCCGCGCAGCGCGATCGCCGAGACGGACGCGCCTGGCTCCAGGCTTTGTCGCACCAGCTCTTGCTTGAACGCCCGGTCATGATGTCGCCGGCTCGCCTTCTCTGAGTCTTGCGCAATCTTCATGGTGTGCACCATCTCCTTTAGCGCACACCTCCAAGCGGGTCTGCGATTCGGGTCAGATGCTTCCCGCAGCCTGCGCATCAGGCAAGGGCGGCCTTCGTCGGACTATTAC
>NZ_FNDR01000029.1 GCF_900099805.1 Variovorax sp. OV700
ACGCCGCTGGCGCAGAACGGCCCGCTCTTCAGCGCCCAGAGCGACTTCAGCTTCGGCTACCAGCCCATCGACGGCAACTACCCCGCGGGCAGCCCCGGCACCTATGCGGTGGCCACGGGCGACACGCTGCAGAGCATCGCCCGGGGGGCGTACGGGGATGCGAGCCTGTGGTACCTGATCGCGGATGCGAACGGGCTGAGCAGCGATGCGGACCTGCGGACTGGGCAGGTGCTCAGGATTCCGACAAGGGTGGGGAGTGCGGACAACGCGAGCACCTTCAGGCCGTACGACCCGAGCAAGATTGCGAGCGACTCGGCCACGATGATGGCGACGCCGCAGGCCGAGGACGACGGCTGCGGGGTGGTGGGGCAGATCATCATGGTGGTCATTGCCGTGGTGGTGACGATCTACACGGCCGGCGCGGCCGGAGCCTACTTCGGCGCAGCCGGGGCAGCGGGCGCAGGTGGCTTTGCCGGTGGGGTCGCCGTGCTGGGCGGAGCGGGTGGATTGACAGCCGCAAGCATTGGCGCCGCAGTGGTGGGGGGCGCCGTGGGCTCCATTGCCAGCCAGGCTGTCGGTGTCGCCATCGGGGCGCAGGACCAGTTCAGTTGGAAGCAAGTGGCGCTCGGTGCCATTGGCAGCGGCGTCACCGCTGGACTCGGTGGCGGGCTGATCAATACAGGAAATGTGATCGGCGATGCCGTCGTGCGCGGCGCCGTCGCGAACTCACTCACGCAAGGCATTGCGGTGGCCACGGGACTGCAGTCGAGTTTCAGTTGGAGGAGCGTGGCGGCCAGCGCCGTCGGTGCAGGGGTCGCGCAGGGAGTGAGCGGCGCCATCGGCAACAGCTTCGGCTCGGACAGCTTCGGGCAGTTCGCCAACCGAGCCGTGTCCAGCTTCGCCGGGGGCATCACGACGGCGGCGCTGCGCGGTGGACGCGTCAGCGCGACCCAGGTTGCTGTTGATGCCTTTGGCAATGCGTTGGGGGAGAGCATCGCAGCGGCGAACGGACAAGGCTCGCGCGTACCAGGGCCGATCGGGGCTGATGAGCGGGCCAAAATCCTGGGAATGTTTGGTGAGGGGCTATCCGAACCTATCGATTCAGTAGAGGCAGTGAAAGTTGGTGCCCGCAACAAAGTCGCACCGACGTCTTCGGCTCTTCAACCAGCAGCGCCTAGCAACGTCAATCCGTTTCTGCTCGCCCCGGGTAGCCAGCGTTTGGTCGACGACGGGGACGGCACCGTCTATGACGTGGACGTAAACAACAAGGCCAAGGTGGTCATTGATGGCGCGCCAGCGCCGGCGGCAGGTCCGGGCCAACGGATACAGCTCAACCCTTACCAGCTAGTGTCAGGTGCTTCTCGCGTCGTGGACGACGGCGGCAATGTCTACGACGTTCTGCAAGATGGCACGATCAGGAGCGTCATCGACGGCAGTTCGGCGACCAAGCCCGAGTGGCAGACGGTTATTCGGTCCGATGGATTTCATTACGACTACCTTCAGAAGCAGGTGGACGGTGTCGACATCAACACAGTGCGCACGATGCCAGGAGCCGTGCGGACTTCGGACGACTACGGCAACGTTCAAGATACTCTTCCAAACGGCACGACGCGCACGATCATTTCGGTCGATTCACCGCTGCCGGTTGGTCAGCAACTCATCATCAATCAGGGCCTGCAAAACTCCCTTACCAATTTGCAGGATCGGGGCGCTGAGATCAGGAACTGGAACAACGACACGGCGAAGATGGCGTTCTACAACGCCTTCGGCACCGCCGATACAGAGGCACGCTCCGTGGTGCTGCAGCGCATCGAGGGAAACATCGCGTCCAATCAGTCGATTGACATCAACAACTTCCAGTATGCGAGCAGAAATGCCAACCCAGGCTGGACTGACCTCGACTACAACGGAACTGGAGCGTACGTTCGCCGAAACGACCCGTCCAATACCATCTACGTGGGGCCAGCCCTTGCGCGAGGCGATATTGCCCAAGTGCTGACTCATGAGACATCCCACTGGAATGGCACCGGTCCTATCATCCCTGGTTCGAACCCGCCTATTACCGGAACAGTCGACGGCTATGTCGATCCAAAAACGGGCCGAATTGCGATAGACGCCACTGGAAAAGAGATCTCGACATATGGGGTGGTCGACGTTCGTGCGCTAGCGCCGAATGTGGCGCTGTACCATGCCGACACCTTCGGGTTTTATGCCTCGGATCTGATCCGCCCCCGAACGCCGAGCTATAGCGACTACATCGGATCGCAAAGCAGTGGCACTAGGAGGTAAGCGCCATGCAAAAAATCTACTTACAAGTTGGCCTGATGTCCAGCTTGCTGGTGCTTGGCGCCTGTGCGCCACTGGCTTCCAGCATCGCTGAATCGAACGCGTCCACACAAGCCTCACCTCGAACAGTTGCTCTCATGAAAACCTCCGTCACTGTCGAAGTCGATGGCCCCAACGTCGTTGTGCATACCCGCTATGAAAATGTGACTGACCGACTGATCTTCATCAAGCGAGGGACGTGGGGCATTAGTCGCGAGCACTCAGACGTAGTCAATGGAGCGGAAGAAGAGTTCGCCATCAACCAAAAGTCTAGCGGGGTTGGACTTCAATTCAACGGCTTGATCGTGCATCGAGTGACTCCATGGGGACGAGCCGACTTCACGTCGATCGAACCTGGCGAAGTGGGGACATCGTCTGTACGACTCGGCCCTCTTACACAAGAGCCGTTAAAAGGTCTGTATCTGTACCAGTTCCTGCCAGGCACGCATGAGTATGAAATCAGAAGGCGTTACGTCCTCTTCGACGAAAAGCAGGGCACCTTCCAAGGTTGGTGGACAGAGCCAGTAGTCTTCACATTCACACGGCCTCAGGGCCAGACCAAATAGCTGTCCTATACACGTGAATCTGTCGCCTCTGCCATCTCTCGGGGGCAGGCGTTTTTTAAGCGTTCAACTTTGCGTGCTCGTCGGAAGCACTTTTTCGAACGGCTGGAGCTTGTTTGACCGGGGCGGGTTGCCTGGTTCGTGATCAATTTTCACTCTCAGGTCGAGTCGGCTCCCGCCCTGTATGGACCCCCCGTCATCGATCCGGTTCGTTCTCGCTTTCGTTTCTTCGCCATCAACGTCGAACGTAGCATGTACGACGCCAACGGCCGGATGGTGCACCAGAAGACCACCGAATACCTGGTGGCCGAGAACGCGGTGAACTACGACTACGACGCCGAGGGCAAC
>NZ_FNDR01000028.1 GCF_900099805.1 Variovorax sp. OV700
CGCGCGGTTGGCGTTCTGCTCCACCAGCAGAATGGTCACGCCCTGCGCCGCCACGGTCTGCACCACCTCGAAGATCTTGTCGCACATGATGGGCGACAGGCCCATGGTGGGCTCGTCGAGCAGCAGCACCTTGGGACGCGCCATGAGCGCGCGGCCCATGGCCAGCATCTGCTGTTCGCCGCCCGACATGGTGCCCGCGAGCTGGTCCTTGCGCTCGCGCAGGCGCGGGAAGGTCACGAACACGCGCTCCATGTCGCTGGCGATCTCGGCCTTGTCCGTGCGGATGTAGGCGCCGATCTGCAGGTTCTCGGTGATGGTCATGCGCGTGAACACGCCGCGCCCTTCGGGCACCATCACGAGGCCCTCGCCCACCAGGTCCCACGCACCGCGGCCCTTGATGTTGCGGCCCAGGAATTCGATGGAGCCAGCGCCGGCCGGCAACGTGCCGGTGATCGCCTTCATGGTGGTGGTCTTGCCGGCGCCGTTGGAGCCGATGAGCGACACCAGTTCGCCTTCATGAACCTCGAAGTCCACGCCTTTGACGGCCTGGATGCCGCCGTAGCCGACCTTGAGGCCGCTGACCTTGAGCAGCGTCTTGCCGGTGGCGGTGGCCGCGGTCTTCGGAGGGGTTGCAGTTGCCGTTGCTTTCGTTGTTTCTTCTGCGCTCGTCATCGTCGTCGTGGTCATATCAGTGTCCTCCGGTGCCGAGGTAGGCCTCGATCACCTTCTCGTTCTTCTGCACGTCGTACGGTGTGCCTTCGGCAATCTGCTTGCCGTAGTCGAGCACGGTGACGCGATCGCACAGGCCCATGATGAGCTTGACGTCGTGTTCGATGATGAGAATGGTGCGGTCGTCCTTGCGGATGCGGTCGATCAGCTCGCGCAGCAGCACCTTCTCGGTCGTGTTCATGCCGGCCGCGGGCTCGTCCAGCGCAATGAGCTGCGGGTCGGTGGCCAGCGCGCGCGCAATCTCGAGCCGGCGCTGGTCGCCATACGACAGCGTGCGCGCCTTGTAGTCGGCGAACTTGCCGATGCCCACGTAGTCGAGCAGTTCCTGCGCGCGTTCGGCAATGGCCTTTTCCTCGGCCTTGAACGAAGGAGTGCGCAGCATGGCGCCGAACACGCCCGAATGGGTGCGGATGTGGCGCCCCACCATGACGTTCTCGAGCGCCGTCATCTCGGAGAACAGCCGGATGTTCTGGAAGGTGCGCGCGATGCCGGCCTTGGCCACTTCATGCACGGCCGTCGGCTGGTAGGGCTTGCCGGCGAGCTCGAAGCTGCCGCTGTCGGGCGTGTAGAGCCCGGTGATCACATTGAAGAAGGTGGTCTTGCCGGCGCCGTTGGGGCCAATCAGGCCATAGACCTGGCCGCGCTTGATGGTGATGCCGACGTCGGAAAGGGCTTGCAGGCCGCCGAAGCGCTTGGAAATTCCGCGGACGTCGAGGATGGTGTCTGTCGTCATGTTGATTCTTCCTTCGGCGTTCAGGGATTGATCGACATGGGACGCGAGGCTGCACCCGGCAGTTCGTCGGCGGGCGTCTCGATGCCCGGCGCATGGGTCTGCAGCGAGCCGGGCGCAACCGGTGTGCCGGGGGCGGCGGCCCCCTTGCGCTGCAAGGTCTTGCCATGCTCGGGCGACGGCCAGAGGCCGCGCGGACGCATCAGCATGATGACGATCATGGCCAGCGCAATGAAGAGCTGGCGCAGGATGGACGCGTCGAGGCGGCCGTCGGTCAGGGCCTGCAGCGGGCCGGCCACGTAGCGCAGCACTTCCGGCAGTGCCGCCAGCAGCACGGCGCCCAGAATCACGCCTGGCAGGTGGCCGATGCCGCCCAGCACGACCATGGCGACGATCATCACCGACTCCATGAGGCTGAACGACTCGGGCGAGACGAAGCCCTGGAAGGCCGCGAACATGGCGCCCGACACGCCGCCGAAACTGGCGCCCATGCCGAAGGCCAGCAGCTTCATGTTGCGGGTGTTGATGCCCATGGCCTTGGCGGCGATTTCATCTTCGCGGATGGCCATCCACGCGCGGCCGATGCGGGACATCTGCAGGCGGTGCGAGATGATGATGGTGGCGACCACCAGCGCAAGGAACAGGTAATAGTAGAGCGTGACCGACGAGATCGTGAAGCCGTCGAACTTCCATGCCTTGCCGAGGTCGAGCCCCCAGAACTTGATGGAGTCGATGGCGGTGATGCCCTTCGGCCCGTTGGTGATGTTGATCGGCTGGTCGAGGTTGTTCAGGAACACCCGGATGATCTCGCCGAAGCCGAGCGTCACGATGGCCAGATAGTCGCCGCGCAGCTTGAGCGTGGGCGCCCCGAGCATCACGCCCAGCATGCCCGCCACCGCCAGCGCCAGCGGCACCACGATGAGCAGCGAGGTGTGCAGCCCGTTCGGGAACATGGCCTTGAACCACGGGAAAGTCTCCGACAGGTGGGTCGAGCCCATCAGCGCGTAGAGGTAGGCCCCGATCGCAAAGAAGGCCACATAGCCCAGGTCGAGCAGGCCGGCGTAGCCGACGACGATGTTCAGACCGAGCGAGAGCATCACGTAGAGCAATGCGATGTCGGCGATGCGCACCCAGGCATTGCCCTGGCTCTGCAGGAAGATGGGCAGGGCGAGCACGGCGACGACGCCGAGAACGTAGAGAGCGAGGTTCTTGCTGTTCTTCATGGTGTTCTGCTCCTCAGGCCCGATCCGCCACGCGCTCGCCGAGCAGGCCCGAGGGCCGCAGCGTGAGCATGACGATCAACACGATGAACGCGAAGATGTCGCTGTAGTTGCTGCCCAGCACGCCGCCGGTCAACGAGCCGATGTAGCCGGAGCCGATGGCTTCAATCAGCCCGAGCAGGATGCCGCCGACCACGGCGCCGGCCAGGTTGCCGATGCCGCCGAACACGGCCGCGGTGAAGGCCTTGAGGCCGGGCAGGAAGCCCATGGCGTGCTGCGCGATACCGTAGTTGGAGGCGTACATGACGCCCGCGATGGCCGCGAGCACGGCGCCGATGATGAAGGTGGCCGAAATGACCATGTCGGGCCGGATGCCCATGAGCGCAGCGACGCGCGGGTTCTCGGCGGTGGCGCGCATCGCGCGGCCGAGCTTGGTGTAATTGACCAGCCACATCAGCACCACGAGCGAGAACGCCGTGACGCTCAGGATCATGACCTGCGTGGGCGAGATCACCGCGCCGCCCACTTCGATGGGCGTGGTCGACAGCAGGTTGGGATAGGCCTTGTTGGTCGGCTTCCAGATGATCATGGCCAGCGTCTGCAGCAGGATCGACATGCCGATGGCCGTGATGAGCGGCGCGAGCTTGGGGCTGTTGCGAAGCGGCCGGTAGGCGACCTTCTCGATCACGAAGTTGAGCGTGGCGGCCACCACGCAGGCAATGATCAACGCGATGATGAGGATCAACCAGCCGGGCGTGCCGGGCATCGATTCCTTCATGAGGCCGATGATGGTCCAGCTTGTGAGCGCCCCCACCATCAGCACTTCGCCGTGCGCAAAGTTGATCAGGTTGATGATGCCGTACACCATGGTGTAGCCCAAGGCTATCAAGGCATACATGCTGCCGAGAACCAGACCGTTGATGATCTGCTGCAGCAAAATTTCCATA
>NZ_FNDR01000026.1 GCF_900099805.1 Variovorax sp. OV700
AAAACGCCCGATGAAGTTCATCGGGCGTCTCTGGCCGGCTGGATCAAGCCGGTTATATGTCCTTCATAGGTGTCAACCTATGGCAGGACGGGTCAATTTGTCCATTGCCCGCGCAGGCAGCAATCGGAGGCGCGCGACGAAGAAGGGCACGCCGTCTACCTCTGCCGGATCGTGCAGCTCGACCGACCACTGCGCCGACGCGTCCTGGCTCGCATCGCCCGGCGCGGCGTGCGCACAAAGCTCGCCGGCAAAGCACACCCGGCCTGCGCGCGCGGTCTGATCGCAGGTCATCACGGTTTCGTCGCAGCATTCGTCCACCCATGTCCAGCCGCCATCGGGGTCGCTGCGAACCGATTGCCGCATCAGCCGCGCGCCGATGCGTTCCGGCGCTGCCGTGCGCTCGCCGGCCTGCGGTGCGGGCACGGTGCCCAGCAGCCACAGTTCGAGCGGTTCGCCGACCCGAAAGCCTTCGCCGCGCTCCAGCGACAGGTCTTGCAGCGCGATGCGCACCCGGCGGCGCTCGCGCAGCGTCGTCACGACGAAGACCACCGTCAATACCGAGAAGATGCCAAACACCGGCAGGCCGACCGCCAGCCAGAGCCACTGCCACCCGCCGGCCAGTGCCCAGGTGATGGCGTTGAACCCGAAGAGCACAAAGAAAACCAGCACGGCCAGCGCGACCAGCCACGCGATCCAGTCGCCGGCCGACCGGGGCACGCGTTCCGTGACGGGCGGTGCGCCCGAGGTCCATTCGGCCGGACGCACCTCTGCCAGCGGAGCCGCGCCGGCCATGCGCGGGTCGGGCCATGGCGACCAGAAATCCGCTGGCGTGTTGTCGAGAGAGATGTGTTGGAGATCGGTCCAGGCGGGCAGGTAGGCCGTGGCTGTTTCCTCGCCCTCCACTTCCAGCGCGGTGCCTTCGAAACCGCGCGGGTACACGCCGGACGCCCGGTGGTGCCGCCGTTTGTGCAGGTCGACGATCAAGGTGCTGCCGCCGACTTCCACGGCCTGATAGCGGCCGTCGGACGAGACAAGGCCATAGCTTGGCGAGTGTCCGGACAGGTGGGCAATCAACGCGACGGACGGATGAAGCCGGGCCATTTGGAGCGAAGGGGAGAGAGGCGCCGAGCATACCTATCCACCACCCGGCAGATCCGCCGTGGCTGATTCGCCACGCGGGCAAATGCTTTCGCATTACAAACCGGCGGCGGTTCCCCTCGGCGGATGCCGCGGTTTCACTACGGCCCGTTACGATGTATCTGCTGCTGCAGGGCCTGAATCGACCGTGGGTTTGATGGGCGCCCGGTACGCAAAGCATCCACGACGTGACCTGCACCCGAGTTTTGAAAAAGTCGCCGGCCAGTTCGACGCCGATGCCGTCCAGGCGCGCATCGGCAGCGGCCGCGCGAGTCTTCAAGCGCCGAGCGCGCTGAACCGAGCTCGCATGGCACTTACGCTAAACCCCGAAGACACGCGCCAACGCATTCACGACCTGGTGTGGTCCGGCTTCCATCCGGACGGCGACATCGAATGGATGGTCACCGACGAGTACCTCGACCCCGACGGGCTCACGGCCGAGGACCGCGCCTGGGTCAAGGCCGAAGCCGCCCGCGCCTGCGCAGCCAAGCGTGCCGCCGAGGCCGACTGGCCCGCGCAGACCGAATACGATAGGCTCGAGGCGGTGTTCGCGCAGTTGCGCAGCGAGAAAGTCATTGCGCTGCACCGCGCGGGCAACTCGCTGGCCGATGGCCACGACGACGTCCGCGAGCAGTGGCGCGCCGTGGGACGGCTCGCCTCCGGCATTCGCGGCTGCTGCTTCTATCACTCGCAGGATCTCGATGCCGCCGTACGCACGGGCCGCCTGCACCTGGCGTTCAGCGGCGGCATGATCCCGGAGATCGACCAGCGCGAGGCGAATACAGTCTTGGTCGGACAGCGCATCGTCGAGCTGCTGCGCGCGGCCGGCTTCGGTGCGCAATGGAGCGGCAACATCGACGAGCGCATCGAGGCCCGCCTGGGCCAGTGGCGCAAGCGAAGCCCGTCGGCGTGAGCGCCGCCTAGCAGAGCACGCAATAGCCTGCACCAGCAAGGACCGCCGGATCGCGCGATCATCCGGCCCATGATTCCGTTCTCGATCCTCGACCTCTCCCCGATCACCGAAGGCAGCGACGCCGCACAGTCGTTCCGCAACTCGCTCTCGCTCGCGCAGCACGGAGAGAAGCTGGGCTACCGGCGCTACTGGCTGGCCGAGCACCACGGGATGCCGGGTATCGCCAGCGCAGCCACCGCGGTGCTGCTTGCCTACGTTGGCGCCGGCACGTCGACGATTCGGATTGGCGCCGGCGGCGTGATGCTGCCCAATCATTCGCCGCTGGTGATCGCGGAACAGTTCGGCACGCTGGAGTCGCTGTACCCGGGGCGCATCGACCTCGGCCTGGGCCGCGCGCCCGGCTCCGACCAGCGCACCGCGCGCGCCTTGCGCCGCAATCTCGAATCCGATGCCGACCAGTTTCCGCAGGACGTGGTCGAGCTGATGGACTTCATGTCCAGGACGCCGCAGCAACCCGTGCGCGCGGTGCCTGGCGCGGGGCTCGAGGTGCCGGTGTGGATTCTCGGCTCGAGCACCTTCGGCGCGCAGCTGGCTGCGCACCTGGGCTTGCCCTACGCCTTTGCCTCGCACTTCGCGCCGCAGCAACTGATGCAGGCGATCCAGATCTACCGCGAGACCTTCAAGCCATCGGCGCAACTGCAGAAACCGCACGTGATGCTGGGCTTCAACGTGTTCGTGGCCGACACCGACGAAGAGGCGGAATTTCGCGCCACATCATGGCAGCAGGCCTTCGTGAACCTGCGCAGCGGCCGGCCCGGGCGCTTGCCGCCGCCCGTGGAAGGGTATCGGCAGAAAGTGGGCCCGGCGGAGAACGCGCTGCTCGATTCGGTGCTCTCCTGTTCGGCCGTGGGTTCTCCCGCCAAGGTGCGCGAAGGCGTGCAGGCCTTCATTGAACGCACGGGCGCCGACGAGCTGATGATCACGTCGCAGGTGTTCGACCACGTGGCGCGGCTGCGCTCCTACGAACTGTTGGCGGAATTGCGCGGCCAAGGCTGATTCCCCCACGCCGCCGGGCCTGGCACGGGGCTGGGACAATGGCGGGCTTATGGCAGCAGCAAAGCAACGGATCGTGGTGGGACTGAGCGGCGGGGTCGATTCCGCCGTGACGGCGCACCTGCTCAAGCAGCAGGGGCACGAGGTGGTCGGCATCTTCATGAAGAACTGGGAAGATGACGACGACAGCGAATACTGCTCGTCGAACATCGACTTCGTGGACGCGGCCGCCGTGGCCGACGTGCTGGGCATCGAAATCGAGCACGTCAATTTCGCGGCCGACTACAAGGACCGCGTGTTCGCCGAGTTCCTGCGCGAGTACAAGGCCGGCCGCACGCCCAACCCCGACGTGCTGTGCAATGCCGAGATCAAGTTCAAGGCCTTTCTCGACCACGCCATGCGCCTGGGTGCCGAGAAGATCGCCACCGGCCACTACGCCCGCGTGCGGCTGAACGAAGCCACGGGCAAGCACGAACTGCTCAAGGGGCTCGATCCGTCCAAGGACCAGAGCTACTTCCTGCACCGGCTGAATCAGGCGCAGCTTTCGAAGACGCTGTTCCCCGTGGGCGAACTGCACAAGACCGAGGTGCGCCGCATCGCAGAAGAAATCGGCCTGCCCAACGCCAAGAAGAAGGACTCGACCGGCATCTGCTTCATCGGCGAGCGGCCGTTCCGCGAATTCCTCAACCGCTACATCTCGAAGGAGCCGGGGCCGATCAGGGACGACCGCGGCCGCAAGCTTGGCGAGCACCAGGGCCTGAGCTTCTACACGCTGGGCCAGCGGCAGGGGCTGGGCATTGGCGGCGTCAAGGAGAAGGGCGCGCAGCGCGGCTCGGGCGACCATTCGCCATGGTTCGTGGCGCGCAAGGACGTCGAGAAGAACACACTGTGGGTGGTGCAAGGGCATGACCACCCTTGGCTGCTGTCGTCCGCGCTGACCGCAGGGGACGCGAGCTGGGTCTCGGGCGAGGCGCCCGCGCCGGGCGGCTACGGGTCCAAGGCGCGCTACCGGCAGGCCGATGCGGCCTGCCAGATGGACGAGATGGAGGACGAGGCCCATGCCGCGGGCGTCTTCGGCCTGCGCTTCGGCGAACCCCAATGGGCGGTCACGCCGGGACAATCGGCCGTGCTTTATGACGGCGAGCGCTGCCTCGGCGGCGGAGTCATCGTCTGACCGCCTGAAACCGGTGCGCGGCCGCCGTCAGCGCACCGAGTCGTGGACGTGGATCAGATCGAGCGGGTAGCGCCGGCCGGCCAGATGGTCTTCGACGGACTGCAGCAGCAGCGGACTGCGATGCCGCGGCACGCTGGCGCGGATTTCGTCGGCGCTCATCCAGACGGTGCGCACGATGCCTTCGTCGAGGGCGCGCCCGGTTTCCTGGGGACCAAGAATGCCGGCAAAGGCAAAGCGCATGTAGATCACATCGTCTTCGTTCCTGCCCGTCCGATGGCTCGAGCGAGCCATGTAGATGCCGATCAAAGCGGTAGGCGTGAAGGCGTGGGCGGTTTCCTCGAGCGTTTCGCGGGCACACCCTTCGATGGGCGATTCACCGGGGTCGAGGTGTCCCGCCGGCGTGTTGAGCCTGAGGCCCTGAGCCGTGAGCTCCTCGACCAGCAGGAACTTGCCGTCCTGCTCGATCACCGCGGCCACGGTGACGTTGGGTTTCCAGCGGAATTTCGTCATATGTCGCGCGGCCAAGTGGAAAGAGAGCGATTGGAGACAGTATCGCTCGATAGATTCCCCAGCTGTCAGTCCGCCGCCTGTCAGGCCGC
The DNA here is from genome assembly GCF_900099805.1 of Variovorax sp. OV700. Lineage (GTDB taxonomy): Bacteria > Pseudomonadota > Gammaproteobacteria > Burkholderiales > Burkholderiaceae_C > Variovorax. The sequence goes on from NZ_FNDR01000026.1 coordinate 4,877, forward strand.
GCCGGGCGACACGCGGACGGCTGCGCCGCCCCCTTGCTGCCTTGCGTTTAGCGCGAAAGGCTTTCCGTCAGCATATTTGCCTCGACGGCTTCCAGCCGGTAGCCCAGCCCGTAGATGGCCAGCAGCAGAAATCCGCTTTCGGGGCGCAGGCCCAGCTTGGTTCGGAGGCGGGAAACGTGAGTGTCCAGCGACCGCGAGAGGGCTTCCACGCCGACGCCCCACACGGCCTCGTGCAAGTGCTCGCGCGAGAGCATGCGGCCGAGGTTCTGGAACAGGAACAAGGCCAGTTCGTACTCGCGGTTCTTCAGTTCGACCCTGACGCCCCTGACCTTGAGGGTGCGCGCCTGCGGGTAGAAGTGGTAGTTGCCGAACACAAGTTCCGCGTCGTGCTGGGACGGATAGGACCGGCGCAACAACGCGTTGACGCGGGCCTCGAGCTCGTTGGCCCGAACGGGATTGGTCATGAAGTCGTCGGCACCGGCGTTGAGCCCATCGACCGCATCGGCATCCCCGCGCGGGTCGGTGACGAAAAGAATCGGCAATCGGCTCCTGAGCTCATTGCGTACCGACCTCACTACATCGATGCCCGGGATGTCGGGCAGACGCCAATCCAGGATGAGGAGATCGAAGGTCTGCCGGCGCAAGTCCTGCAAAAGGATTCGCCCTTCGGTGTACGGGTGGCATTCGTGTCCAAACCCCGCCATGGCGTGGCTGAGAGCCTGGTCGGCCTCGTGATCAAGTACCGCAATACGCAATTCCGTGCCCCTTCATGTTGACAGCTTCTGCGCGCCGCCGAATAAAAGGAAGTCTATCGATCTACCTGGACGCCAAGGCGCTGGCGCACGCAATAAATGCACGATATCGACGATATTCGGAGAAATTGAGCGCACTTGGCGACAAATGAAAAATAATTGACATTCTTTGGGGCGCCAGACCAGGGCGGTCCCTCGCATAAAACGGCCGCCTCTCGCGGCGGGCACGGTTCAGATTTGGCCGCTCGCTAGCATTTATGTAGCTGCAAATGCAATGACGACGGTCATCAGGAGGCGAATCGACATGCAGATTTAGGCGACAGTGGCGCCTGTAATCTTGCTGTAAGCTCTGCCCGCGTTCCGTATTGCCCTTGCCCTGAGGAGATCTCTATGCTGATAGGCGTGCCTGCCGAGACGACGGCCGGCGAAACCCGTGTGGCCGTTACGCCCGAGACGGTGAAAAAACTTGTCGCCACGGGGCACGCGGTTC
>NZ_FNDR01000025.1 GCF_900099805.1 Variovorax sp. OV700
GGCCTGATGTCGATGAATCCTTACGGAGTGTTCTCTTCACGGGGACTTTCGGCCGCCGAGCGCGACCGCTGGCTCGGTGCCGACCGGGGTGCCGTCGTGACGCCGCAGCTAGCCCTGGCTGCAGTCGCAAGCCGGGGGGACGGTGCGCAGGCGTTGGAACTCGAGCGGCTTCGAATCGACGGGCAAGTTTGGTACCGCATCCAGGGCACGGACCGGCGGTGGTGGGTGCGCGCGGACGACGCGAGCGCCGCATCGACATTGGATCCGGCACTGCCGGATGCGCTGATGTCGGGCGTCCTGCGGCATCTGCGTGGCGTAGACGGGCCTGCGTCAAGCGTCGTGCGGATGGATCGCTACGACGATGCCTACTACGCGAAGAATCCACGCTCGGCCGAAGCCTCGGAGGGCCGGCCCTTGCCGGTCTGGCGCGCGCATTGGTCCGACGGCACGGACCTCTATGCCGATCCCGCTTCGGGCAGGGTGCTGTTGCGGGTCGACCGGTCGGGACGATGGCAGCGGTTCATGTACCAGGGATTGCACAGCCTCGATTTCGAGCCGCTGCGCGAACGACCTTGGCTGCGCGAGGCGTTGGTGCTGATCCTGTCTGCCCTGGGCATCGCCTTGTGCATCACATCGTGCGTCATCGGCTGGCGCGCCCTGGTGCCCAAGGCGGCGGCGCGCGAGACAACCGGTCGGCGCACCGCATGAGTGGAGGTGTCCGCTATGATCAGCACCGTTGGTGCTCGCTTCGTCTTTCCGGTCGAAGCAGTTCAACGGGAATCAGGAGGGGTGGTGCGGCAAGCCATCGCGCGCCCTAACCTGAGCTGCCCCCGCAACGGTAAGCGAACGTGAGCCCTCGTGCTCGCCGCTCGTGTCTATAGCCCACTAGGCAATCCGCGCAATCTGCGCGGCCTGGGAAGGGAACACGGGTCGTCTTCGCCAGCCCGGATACCGGCCAACGAGGCGGCGCGCTGCGCGAGCGGCGCGCCTTGTGGTGCGTACCTGCGGGGAAGCGGGTGAGCATGGCTGGCGCGATATTTTCTCTATGACCCGCACCCTTCAGGCGACATGGCCCTGGCTCACGCCGCTCTGCGATGACGTTCATGCGCTGCTGCGAGTGTCCGGCAGGCCGATGAGGGTCGAAGGATGATTGCACCCGCAGCCTTCCGCTGTCCCGCGCTGCTGGTCACGGCCCCGGCCTCGGGCCAAGGCAAGACCACCGTCACTGCCGCTTTGGCGCATTGGCATCGCAGCAAGGGCCGGCGCGTGCGCGTGTTCAAGACCGGGCCGGATTTTCTCGACCCCATGGTCCTCGAGCGTGCCAGCGGCGCGCCGGTGCAGCAGCTCGACTTGTGGATGGGAGGGGAGGCGCACTGTGCCGAGCTCCTGCACAGTGCGGCTGCGGAGGCCGACCTGATCCTGGTCGAAGGCGCGATGGGGCTGCACGACGGAACGCCGTCGAGTGCCGATCTGGCGCTGCATTTCGGACTGCCCGTGCTGGCCGTGATCGATGCATCGTCGATGGCGCAGACCTTTGGCGCAGTCGCCCACGGGCTGGCGACCTATCGCCCCGGCCTGCAGCTGGCGGGCGTGCTGGCCAATCGCGTGGGCAGCGCGGGCCATGCGCAGATGGTGCGCGAGAGCCTGCCGGCCGGCATGGTCTGGTACGGCGCGCTGCCGCGCGGCGGGCACTACGCGTTGCCGTCGCGTCACCTCGGCCTCGTGCAGGCCGGCGAGGTCGACGACATCGCCGAGCGCATCGCAGCCGCCGCGCTTGCGCTTGCCGACGACGGGGCGCTGCCGATGCCGCCCGCCGTGGAATTCAACGCGCCGCTGCGCTCGGCTTCGGATTCAGGTCTGCCCGTCTCGCTCGCCGGCGTCACCATCGCCATCGCGCAAGATGCCGCCTTCTCGTTCGTCTACTCTGCCAATCTCGACCTTCTGCGCACCCTGGGCGCGCAACTGCGCTTCTTTTCGCCGCTGGCCAACGAACCGGTGCCGCAAGAAGCGCACGCGCTGTACCTTCCGGGCGGCTACCCGGAACTGCACTTGCAAGCGCTGGCCGGCAATGCAGTGACCCGCGAATCCATCGCTGCGCACCATGCCGCGGGCCGCCCGATGGTCGCGGAGTGCGGCGGCATGCTGGTGCTGCTGGAGTCGCTGAGCGACGCTGCTGGCCACAAGGCGCCCATGCTGGGTTTGCTGCCAGGGCAGGGCGTGATGTCCGACCGGCTCGTCAACCTCGGCATGCACAGTCTGGAGCTGCCCGAAGGCGAGGTCCGCGGCCACACTTTTCATCACGCCCGCATCGACACGCGCGCGCCGGTTGCACTGCACACGCGGGCCCGGCGCCACCACGGCCAGGCCGAAGCGGTCTTTCGCCAGAAACGCCTTTTCGCGTCCTTCATGCATCTGTACTTTCCGAGCAATCCGGCGGCCATCGCAGCGTTGTTCAAGCCCTGATCGCGCGCTGGCAACTCCGCACGCGACCCCACAGAACCTCCACAGCCCATGCAAACCTCGACTCCCACGCCCATGCAAAGCCGCAAGATCCCCGCCACCATCGTCACCGGCTTCCTCGGCAGCGGTAAAACCACGCTGCTGCGCCACCTGTTGCAGAACGCCCAGGGCCGGCGCATCGCGGTCATCGTCAACGAGTTCGGCGAATTGGGCATCGACGGCGAGTTGCTGCGCGGCTGCGGCATCGGCTGCGACGAGACCGGGGCGCCGGACGGCCAGTTGTTCGAGCTGGCCAACGGCTGCCTGTGCTGCACCGTGCAGGAAGAGTTTGCGCCGGTGATGGAGCAACTGGCCGCGCGGCGCGATCAGATCGATCACCTGGTCATCGAGACCTCGGGCCTGGCCCTGCCCAAGCCCCTGGTGCAGGCCTTCCAGTGGCCGGCGCTGCGCAACGCATTCACGGTGGACGCGGTGATCACGGTGGTGGATGCACCGGCCGTGGCCGCCGGCCGCTTCGCGGACGACCCGCTGGCGGTCGACGTCCAGCGCCGCGCTGACGAGAACCTCGACCACGATTCGCCCTTGTCGGAGTTGTTCGAAGACCAGCTCGCGACCGCCGATCTGGTGGTCGTGCACAAGACGGATGGGCTCGACGCGGCGACGCTGGCCGGCGTGGAGGCCGTCATTCGCGCCGAGACCGCGACAGGCGTGAAGCTGGTGCATGCGCAGCACGGGCGCATCGACCTGGGTGTGCTGCTGGGCATGGAGCGGGCGGTGGAGGATGCGATCGATCAGCGCAAGACTCACCACGACGAGGAGGAAGACCACGACCACGACGCCTTCGACTCAGTCTCGGTGACCCTGCAGGTCCCTGACCGCGGCCGCTTGCTGGCCGCCTTGCAGAGTCTGGTCGAGCGCCACGAGATCTATCGGGCCAAAGGCTTCGTCGCATTGCCCGGCGCAGCGATGCGGCTGGTGGTGCAAGGCGTCGGCACGCGCTTCGACAGCTACTTCGACCGGCCCTGGCGCGCCGACGAGGCTCGGCAGACGCGCCTGGTGCTGATCGGGGCAGGCCTCGATGCGGCAGCCTTGCAAGCCGAGCTGGACGCGGCGCTTGGCGTGGCCGCGGTGGCCTGACGCGTCGTCGCCGAAAGCCCTTCATGCATCTGCTGTCCACCCGCCCCGGCGGCCACGTCGAAGACGGCGGCCAAGGCGTCGTGCGCGTGGCGCAGACGCCCGCCTCGGTGGTCGTGCTCAGCGCCGCCGACACCACCCTGTCGCTGCTCGCCGACGCGGCCGGGCAGATGGGCGCCGACTATCCCAGCGTGCGCCTGGCCAACCTGATGTGGCTTCGTCAGCCGGCTTCCGTGGACATGTATGTCGACGACGTGCTGCGCCATGCCCGCGTGGTGGTGATCGACCACCTGGGTGCCCCGAGCGACTGGGCCTACCTGGTGGAGCGCGCCATGTCCTCGGCACGCGAACGCGGTCAATGGCTGGCGATATTCTCGGGCGATGCCTCCGAAGACATGCAGCTGCTCATGCGCAGCAGCGCGCCGCACGAGGATTGCCGCCATCTTTGGCGGTGCCTGCGCGAAGGAGGGCTCGACAATGCGAAGGCCTTCTTCTCGCTGATCGGCCATGCGGCGTTCGGGCTGGGCAGCCGGCCGGCGCAGCCGGTGCCCCTGCCTTCGGCCGTGCGCTATCGGCCGCAGGAGGCTGCCGGCCGCGCCACCTGGAAGGCAGGCGCGCCGGTGGCGCTGCTGCTGTTCTACCGCGCCCATCTGCAGGCGGGCAACACGGCCGTGTTCGACGCCATGCTGGAAGCGCTGTCGGCCGCCGACCTGAACGCGGTGGCACTCGCCGTGGATTCGCTCAAGAACCCCGACAGCCACGCCGCGGTGCAGGCCCTGGTCGCGGAACACCGCGTGGCGATCGTGCTGAACGCGACCAGCTTCGCGGTGGCGTCCATCGACGGCCGCGACGATGGGAGCGCAGGCGACGGCGACATGTCGCTGGCCACGCTGGCCGGGGACGCCCCCGTGCTGCAGCTCATTACTGCCGGCGGCACGCAGGAGCAATGGCTGGCCGACCCGCACGGCCTTGCGCCGCGCGATCTGGCCATGCAGGTGGTACTGCCCGAGGTGGATGGGCGCATCCTTACGCGCGCCATCAGCTTCAAAGGCGTGGCCCGGCGCTGCGAGCACACCGAGCTCGACGTACTTCGCTACGAGGCCGAGCCCGGCCGAATGGCCTTCGTGGCCGAACTGGCACGCCGCTGGTGCGTGCTGCGCGACAAGCCCAACGCCGACAAGCGGATCGCGCTGATCCTGGCCAACTACCCGATCGACGATGCGCGCATCGCCAATGGCGTCGGGCTGGACACGCCGGCGTCGACCGTGTTGGTGTTGCAGGAACTGCAGGCCGCGGGGTACCTGACCGGGGATCTGCCGGCCAGCGGCGACGCCCTGATCGCCGCGCTGTTGCGCGGCATCACCAACAACAGCGACGCCAATGGCGGCCGGCCCGCCGCGCAGAGCCTGTCCATGGCCGACTACCTGGAAGATTTCAATCGATTGCCCGCCGACAGCAGGGCGGCGGTCAACGCCCGGTGGGGCGCGCCCGAGCAAGAGCCGTCGCTGCGCAGCGGGCGCTTCACGATTGCCGGCCTGCGCTTCGGCCACGTCTTCGTCGGCATTCAGCCGGCGCGCGGGCGTGCCGTGGACCTGGCGGCCACCTACCACGACGCGGACCTGGTGCCGCCCCACCACTACCTGGCCTTCTACTTCTGGCTGCGCCGCGCCTTCGCGGTCGACGCGATGGTGCATGTGGGCACGCACGGCAATCTCGAGTGGCTGCCGGGCAAGAGCGTGGCACTGAGCGAGGCGTGCTGGCCAGACGCCATCCTGGGCCCGCTGCCGCATCTCTATCCCTTCATCGTCAACGACCCGGGCGAAGGGAGCCAGGCCAAGCGGCGGACCCAGGCCGTGATCATCGACCACCTGATGCCGGCCATGACGCGCGCCGAGACCTACGGCCCGCTGCAGCAGCTGGAGCGGCAGATGGACGAGTACTACGAAGCCCTGTCGCTCGACCCGCGCCGCGCGCGGCTGCTGCGCGAGGACATCCTCGGACGCACCGTGCGCGAAGGCTTGCACGAGGAACTGGGTTTCGCGCGGCCGACCGACGAGAGCGCCCGGGAGCGCCTGTTGCAGGGGCTGGACGCCTATCTTTGCGAGATCAAGGAATCCCAGATTCGTGACGGCCTGCATGTGCTGGGACGTTCGCCGCAAGGCCGCCAGCGCATCGACACGCTGCTGGCGCTGGCGCGTTTTCCGGGCGGCACGGCCGCCAGCCAGAAGAGCCTGCTGGTCGCGCTGGCGCAAGACCTTGGCGTGGAGGGCGCGGACGGCTTCAGCGCTCTGGGGCCGGACTGGGCCGCGCCGTGGCACGGTCCGCGGCCGAAGGTGTTGCAAGCGCTCAGTGCCGAGGCATGGCGCCACGCCGGCCACACGCGCGAGCGGCTGGAGCTGCTGGCCGCGCGCCTGGTGGCGGTGCAGGCGGTGTCCGGCGACGCCCGGGCGGGCGCTGCGCATGACGCCTTCGATGCCCGTGCCTGGCCGCATGCGGCACCGGTGCTGCAGCGCCTGAAGGAGGTGCTGGCCCCTCGCCTCGATGCCTGCGGCCCCCAGGAAATGACGCAATTGCTGCGAGGCCTGGCCGGACGCTTCGTGCCCCCCGGCCCGAGCGGTGCGCCGTCGCGCGGCCGGCCCGATGTGCTGCCGACCGGACGCAATTTCTACAGCGTCGACACCCGTGCCGTGCCCACGCCCACGGCCTACGCCATGGGTGCGGCCGCGGCGGAAAGACTGATCGAGCGACACCTGCAAGACCACGGCGCGATGCCTGGCGAGGTGGGCTTGTCCGTCTGGGGCACCAGCACCATGCGCACCGGCGGCGAAGACGTGGCGCAGGCTTTCGCGCTGCTGGGCGTGCGGCCGAAGTGGGCCGACGGCAGCGCGCGCGTGATCGACATCGAAGTGCTGCCGATGGCTGTGCGCCATCGGCCGCGTGTGGACGTGACGCTGCGCGTGTCGGGGTTCTTCCGCGATGCCTTTCCCAACGTGATCGACCTTTTCGACACGGCCGTGCGCGCGGTGGCCGCGATCAGCGAAGACGATGAATCCGACGAGGTGAACCCGATTCGTGCCCGCGTGCGGCGCGAGGCCGCCGAGGCCCTGGCGGCCGGCCAACCCGTCGACCAGGCGCGGCGCCAGGCCACGTGGCGCGTGTTCGGCCCGCGCCCAGGCGGCTATGGCGTGGGCGTGCAGGAGGTGCTGGACAGCGGTCGGTGGCAACACGGTGCCGACATCGCCCAGGCCTATCTGCAGGCCGGCGCCTTTGCCTACGGGCAGGGCGAACACGGCGCTGCCGCGCGCGCCTCGTTCGAGCAACGCCTGGGGCAGCTCGATGCGGTGCTGCACAACCAGGACAACCGCGAGCACGACGTGCTCGACGCTGCGGATCACGCCCAGTTCCAGGGCGGGATGGCGGCCGCCGTGGCGCATCTTGCGGGCGCCCCGGCTGCGCTCTACCACGGCGATTTCAGCGTGCCGGGGTCGCCGCGCATCCGCAGCCTGCGCGAAGAGGTCGCGCGCGTGGTGCGGTCGCGCGCCGTCAACCCGAAGTGGCTGGACGGCGTGCGGCGGCACGGCTACAAGGGCGCGGCGGAGATCGCCACCACCGTGGACAACCTGTTCGCGTACAGCGCCACCACGGGCGTGGTCGGCGATCACCAGTACGCGCTGGTGGCCGACGCCTACCTGCACGACGACACGACGCGCGAGTTCCTCCAGCGGCACAACCCGCTGGCCTTGCGCAGCATTGGCGAACGCCTGCTGGACGCCATGCGGCGCGGCTTGTGGCAAGAGGCCGGCGACCACCGCGAACGCATCGAACACCACCTTCTGGCGCTGGAGCGCCGGCTCGAGGACCACGGCGAAGGGCCGCTCTGATGACACCTTATTCCACCGAAGCGATCGCCGGCCCCAAGCTCGAGTCCGCCAGTCGCACGACCTTCCCCTTCAGTGCGCTGATCGGTCAACCCATGCTGCAGCGCGCGCTGTTGCTCGCCGCCATCGACCCCGGCATCGGCGGCGTGCTCATCAGCGGACCGCGCGGCACCGCGAAGTCGACCGCGGCGCGGGCCTTGGCCGCGTTGCTGCCGCCGACGGCCGCCTCGTCGGTGGCGCCCTTCGTCACCTTGCCGCTGTCCGCCACCGTCGAGCAGCTGGTGGGAACGCTGGACGTCGAGGACGTGCTGCGCGACGGGCGGCTGCGGCTGGCACCGGGGCTCGTGACTCGCGCCCACCATGGCGTGCTGTACGTCGATGAGGTCAACCTGCTGCCCGACACACTGGTCGACGCGTTGCTCGATGTCGCCGCCAGCGGCGTGAACACCGTCGAGCGCGACGGCATTTCGCAACAGCACGCCGCACGCTTCGTGCTGGTCGGAACCATGAATCCCGAGGAAGGCGAACTGCGCCCCCAGTTGCTGGATCGTTTCGGCCTGTCGGTGGCGCTGGCCAACCCGAGCGAAGCCGCGCAGCGGATGGCGATCGTGCGCGCGCGTTTGCGCTTCGACGAAGACCCGATCGGGGTGGCCGAAGCCCATGCCGGTGAACAGGCCCGCCTGGCTGCGGCGGTCGTTGCAGCCCGCGCCGGGCTGGCGCGCCTGGCGTGGTCGGATGCCGTGCTGCAGCGCGCTGCGGAATGCGCGCTAGCGGCTGGCGTGGACGGCATGCGGGCCGACCTGGTGATGCTGAGAGCGGCGCGTGCGCTCGCTGCATTCGAGGGCCGCACCGAAGTCACGACGGACGATGTCGATGCGGTGGCGGAACTGGCACTGGCCCATCGACGGGAGGAGAGCAGGAGCAGCCCGGCGCCGGAGCCGAAAGCCGACATGCGGCAGGCCGCGCCGACATCCACCGGATCGACCGGCAGTTCCGCACCGTCCGCCAACAGCTCCCCCATGGGCGACTGGGGTGCGCTGCCGCCGATTCCCGAAGCCACTGCCCGCGTGCAGCCCGTAGGAGGGTGGCCCGCAAAAAAAGCGTGAGCCACCGCAGCCGCCTCATGCGCGCCGGGCGCGGAGGTCTGCGGTGGCTGAATCCAGCCCGGCAGCCGTTGCTGGCGCCGCCTGCACGTCCGGATGCCGGGCCTTCGCGGGCGGCCATCGCATGGTTGCCCACCCTGCTGGCCAAGGGCCCGCAGCCTTTGCAAGGCGGGCATCTGCGCTACAGCCAGCGCTCGGTGCAACCGGCGCGTCTGCACCTGATCGTGCTCGACACCTCGGGCTCGATGCGTCAGCGCGGGCGACTGGCGCTGGCCAAGGGGCACGCCACTTGGCTGATCGAGCAGGCCGCGCGCGCCGGCGACAGCGTGGCCATGCTGAGCTTCGGCGGTCAGGGCGTCGAGTTGCGGCTGCCGCCCGGTCGGGCGCGCGCGTCTTGCAGCGAAAAGGTTCGAGCGCTGGGCGGTGGCGGCGGCACGCCGCTGGCGCATGCCCTGGCACAGGCCGACAAGGTGCTGCGCCGCGCCGAGCGTCGCGACGGCCCGGCCGAATCCTGGCTCTGGCTGTTGACCGATGGCCGGACGCTGGAGCAGCCGGCGGCACCCGAGGCCCCGCGGCATGTCGTCATCATCGATTTCGACGACGCCGCGCGCGCCATCGGCCGCTGCGCCGCCTGGGCGCAGCGCTGGGGCGCGGAACATCGCCTCGCCAGCCGACCCGCGTGACCCCACGAACAAAGTAGAACCATGTCACACGCAGCTCACCCAGCGTCTGCCGCACTGCGCCCTGCCGCCAAGGGCTGGTGCCCCGGCGCGCATCGCGCCATGGCTTCGGGCGATGGCCTGCTGGTGCGGGTGCGGCCGCAGCTGGCGCGCTTGACGTGCGCCCAGGCCCTGGGGTTGTGCGAGCTGGCCTCGCGCCTGGGCTCAGGACTCATCGACCTGACCCATCGCGCCAACCTGCAGTTGCGTGGCGTGACGCCCGACGCCCACGGCGCGGTGATCGATGCACTCTGCGCCCTGGGCCTGGCCGATGCGGACGCCACGCGAGAAGCCTGGCCGCTGGTTCTCGTGGCGCCTTGCTGGCAAGCGGGCGATGACACCGAAGGCATCGCCACGGAATTGTTGTCGCGCCTGAACGAATTGCCCGCGCTGCCGCCCAAATTCGGGTTCGCGGTGGATGCGGGACCGGCGCCGGTCCTGGCTGCGGCCCCGGCCGACGTGCGTATCGAGCGGGCCCGCTCGGGTGGCCTGGTGGTGCGCGCCGACGGCGCAGCGGCCGGACATCCCGTGTCCCGCGCCGGGGCGGTGGATGCGGCACTGGCGATGGCCGACTGGTTTGCGGCGACGGCCGAGGCAGTCGAACCGGCATCGCGGCGAATGCGTCGCCATCAACAGATCTTCAGTTGGGCCGACGGCCCGCAGCCGCTCGAGCCCGCGGCCGCTTCGGCCTCGCTGCCCCCACCCGGCATGTCCTCGCTCGGACCGGTCTACGGCGTGCCTTTCGGACAGATCGAGGCTGCGGCCCTGGCCACGCTGTTGCGCGACAGCGGCGCCGTGGCGCTGCGCCTGACGCCGCATCGCGCCATGGTCCTGGAAGGGGGCCGGTGGTGCGACGCGAGCGCTTTCATCACCGTGGCCGGCGATCCCTTGCTGCGCGTCGATGCCTGCCCCGGTGCGCCTTCGTGTGCCTCGGCAACGGTGGCGACCCATGCGGTCGCGCGCGCACTTGCTTCGGGGCTGGCGGCGGCGGGCGCCAGTGCACCCCGCAGCCTGCACGTGTCCGGCTGCGCCAAGGGCTGCGCACGTGCGCGCCCGGCCGATGCCACCTTGGTGGGCCGCAACGGCGCCTTCGATCTCGTGCGCAGCGGATGCGCCTGGGACGCGCCCGTGCAAACCCGACTGTCTCCTGAAACCTTGTGCTCACTCCTCGGAATGCCCTGATGCACGTCTTTGAAACCGATGGCGCGGAAATCTACCGTCGCTCTTTCGCCATGATCCGGGCCGAGGCCGATCTCTCGCGCTTCGATGCCGACGACGAGCCCGTCGCGGTGCGCATGATCCACGCGGCTGGCCTGATCGGGCTGGAAGCGCAGCTGCGCTTCCAGCCCGGCTTCACCCGTTCGGCGCGCGCGGCGCTGGCGGCCGGTGCACCCATCCTGTGCGATGCACGCATGGTCAGCGAAGGCGTGACCCGCTCGCGCATGCCGGGGGGCAACGAGGTGGTGTGCACCTTGCACGACCCGCAGGTGCCCGGTCTGGCTGCGGCCATGTCGACCACCCGGTCTGCCGCCGCGCTGGAACTGTGGCGACCTCGGCTGCAGGGCGCCGTGGTGGCCATCGGCAATGCACCGACGGCCCTGTTCCATCTGCTGAACATGCTGCAAGATCCAGCCTGCCCGCGACCGGCGGCAATCATCGGTTGTCCGGTCGGCTTCGTCGGCGCGGCGGAATCGAAAGACGCGCTGTGGGCCGAACAGCCCGCGCCCTGTTGCATCGTGGCCGGACGCCTGGGCGGCAGTGCCATCACGGTGGCGGCAATCAACGCGCTGGGGAGTCGTCTGGAATGAACCCGCGCGGCACCCTGTACGGACTGGGCCTGGGCCCCGGGGATCCGGACCTGATGACCGTGCGCGCGCACCGCCTGTTGCAGCGCGCGACCCACGTCGCCTACTTTCGCAAGGCCGGCCGGCCCGGGCAGGCGCGCCGCATCGTGGACGATCTGCTGCCCGAAGCAGTGACGGAACATGCGATGGAATACCCCGTCACCACCGAGATCCCGGTGGACGATCCGGCCTACAACCAGCTGCTGTCCGCCTTCTATGCCGAGTGCGCCTCGCAGCTGCGGGCGCTGTCGGACGCCGGCCACGACGTGGTCGTGCTGTGCGAGGGCGATCCGTTCTTCTATGGCTCGTTCATGCACCTCTACACCCGGCTGATCGAGACCCACCCGGTGCAGGTGGTGCCGGCGATCACCGGCATGTCGGGTGCATGGACGGCCACCGGCCAGCCCATCACCTGGGGCGACGACGTGTTGACCGTGCTGATGGGCACGCTGCCCGAAGCGCGGCTCGCGCGCCACATGGCCGACAGCGAGGCGCTGGTCGTGATGAAGATTGGTCGCCACATCGACAAGGTGCGCCGTGCATTGACGACGGCGGGTCGACTGCAGGACGCCTGGCTGGTCGAGTTCGCCACCATGCCGGGTCAGAAGGTGATGCGGCTTGCGGAGGCCGAAGGCCGCATCACGCCCTACTTTTCGATCGTGCTGGTGCATGGGCAAGGACGGCGGCCATGAGCGTGGCGACGAACGCAGCCACGGTGCCAACGCATGCCGCGGGCTGGCTGGTCATCGCCGGGCTCGGCCCGGGCGCCGATGGCTGCGTGACACCCGAGGTGAGCGCGGCCCTGGCCGATGCCACCGACGTGGTTGGCTACATCCCCTACGTGGCCCGGGTGGCGCCGCGCGCCGGACTCAGGCTGCACGCGAGCGACAACCGCGTCGAGCTGGAACGCGCCGCCCACGCGCTGCGCCTGGCCGCCGAAGGCCGGCGCGTGGTGGTGGTGTCGTCGGGCGACCCGGGTGTGTTCGCGATGGCCTCCGCGGTGTTCGAGGCGGTGGAGGCGGGCGATGCCGCGTGGCGCCTGCTGGACGTGCGCGTGCTGCCCGGGATCACCGCGATGCTGGCTGCCGCCGCGCGCGCCGGAGCGCCGCTGGGCCACGACTTCTGCGCCATCAACCTGTCGGACAACCTGAAGCCCTGGGCCCTGGTGGAACGCCGTCTGCGGCTGGCGGTGCAGGCCGACTTCGCGATGGCCTTCTACAACCCGCGCTCCGTGTCTCGCCCGAGCGGCTTCGCCCGAACGCTGGACGTCCTTCGCGAGGCCTGCGCAGCGGCGGGAAGCCCGGCGCGTCCGGTGATCTTCGCCCGTGCCGTGTCCACGCCCGACGAGACCATCCGCGTGGTCGCACTGCAAGATGCACAGCCCGAAATGGCCGACATGCGTACCGTCGTCATCGTCGGCTCCAGTCTGACGCGGGTCATTGCCCGCGAGGGCCGACCCTGGGTCTACACGCCGCGCTCGGCGCCGCGCGAGGTGGGCGCATGATGCGCTGCCTCCAGCCACAGCAGCACCTCGGCCACGCGCGTCACTTCCTGTCGCGCGGCCAGCGGTGGCCGCGCCACCATCACGATTGGCAGCTCGAGCTCGCGCGCGGCGTGCAGCTTGGCCTCTGCACCGGCGCCGCCGGCGTTCTTGCAGACCAGGACGTCCACGCGCTGCGCGCGCAGCAGGGCGATGTCGCCCTCCAGGTCGAAGGGCCCGCGCGAGACGATGACCGTGTGTTGCGGCAAGGGCGGCCGCACTTCGGGCAAGTCGACCAGCCGCAGGATGTAGTGGTGCTGCGGCTGTGCCGCGAAGGCGGACAGGTGCATGCGGCCCAAGGCCAGCATCACGCGCTGCGGTGGCCCGCTCAGCGCGGCGACGGCCGCGGGCAGATCGGGCACGGTCTGCCAGCGGTCGCCCGGACCTGCCTGCCAGGCGGGGCGAGTCAAGGCCAGCAAGGGCAGGCCGCACGCCGCGCACGCCGCCACCGCGTTCGCGCTCATGCGCGCGGCGAAGGGATGGGTGGCGTCCACGACGTGCGTCACCTGCGCTTCGCGCAGATGGCGCACCAGGCCGTCCACGCCGCCGAAGCCACCCACGCGCACGGCGATGGGCTGCGCCTTGGGCTGCGCCACCCGGCCGGCATAGGACAGCACGGCGCGTTCGCCTCTTTCGGCGAGCGCCCGCGCGAGCGCGCTCGCTTCGAGCGTGCCGCCCAGAACCAGGACATTGCGCATGGCTGAATTCACTGAAGTTACCCCGTGGTTGACGATCATCGGGCTCGGCGAAGACGGGTGGGAGGGCCTGCCTTCGGCCAGCCGCGCGGCACTCGATGCGGCCGAACTGGTGGCCGGCAGCGCCCGGCATCTGGCGTTGTTGCCCCATCTGCGCGCCGAGCGGCTCGAATGGCCGGTGCCGTTTGCCGATGGCATCCCGATCCTACTGGCACAGCGCGGTCGCCGCGTAGCGATGCTGGCCTCGGGCGACCCGTTCTGGTTCGGCGCGGGCAGCTCGGTGACGCGCCATCTGGGCGCGCACGAATGGCATGCCTTGCCCGCTGCATCGACATTCGGCCTGGCGGCTGCGCGCCTGGGTTGGCCGCTGGAGCACGTGACCTGCCTGGGTCTGCACGCGGCGCCGCTGGCGCGCCTGCGACCGCACCTGCACATGGGCGAGCGGCTGCTGTTGCTGCTGCGCGATGGCGCCGCAGTGACGGCGCTCGCGCGCTACCTCGTCGACAACGATTTCGGCGCCAGCGCGATGAGCGTGCTCGAAGCACTGGGTGGCCCGCACGAGCGGCGGCGCGACGTCGCTGCGTCCGCCTTCGACCTGGCCGATGTGCGGCATCCGGTGGCGGTAGCCTTGCAGTTGGCCGGAACGGGCATGGCCATGCCGTGCAGCACGGGCCTGCCGGACGATGCATTTGCGCACGACGGCCAACTCACGAAGCAGAAGGTGCGTGCCCTGGCGCTGTGCGCCCTGGCACCGCGGCCCGGCGAGCGGCTGTGGGACATCGGTGCGGGCTCCGGATCGATCGGTATCGAATGGCTGCTGGCGCATCCGAGGTGCGAGGCCGTCGCCATCGAGGCCGACCCCGAACGCGCGATGCGGCTGCGTGCCAACGCCGACCGGCTGGGGGTCGATCGGCTCGCTTTGGTGACGGGCAGCGCACCCGAAGCCTTGGCCGGCCTGCCGCCGCCGGATGCGGTCTTCATCGGCGGCGGCCTCAGCGACTCGATGCTGACTCATCTGTGGCGCTTGCTTCCGCAAGGCTGCCGCGTGGTGGCCCATGCCGTGACACTGGAATCCGAAGCGCTGCTGAGCGACTGGCACGCGCGCGCTGGCGGCAGCCTGACACGCATCGAGCTGGCGGAGGCCGCGCCATTGGGGACGCGGCGCGCCTGGCGCGCGTCCTACCCGATCGTGCAATGGAGTGCGACGCGATGATGGTGGCGGGTTTCGGTTTCAGAAGCGGCGCGACGCTGGCGTCGCTGCGCGACGCGTTGGCGCACGCGGCCGCGGCCTTGCAACCCACGCTGCCGGTGCAGTCGATTGCCTGGCTCGCCGCTGCGCAGGACAAGGCCGACGCGCCGTGCCTGCGTGCGCTGGCCGAGGCGCTGGGCGTGCCGGTGTGCGCCGTGGAGGCTGCGCGGATGAACGCCACCGTCACCCTGACCGACCACGCCCGGCTGCGTGCGCTGCGCGGCAGCGGCAGCACCGCCGAAGCCGCGGCCCTGGCGGCAGCCCTGATGCACGTCGGTCCGGGTGCGACGCTGCTTCATCCACGCGTGGTGTCGACCGACCGCCTGGCCACCTGCGCAATCGCCGCGCGAACACAACAACCGGAGTTTCGACCATGACCATCCACTTCATAGGCGCCGGTCCCGGTGCGCCAGACCTGTTGACCTTGCGCGGGCGCGACCTGATCGGCCGCTGCCCTGTCTGCCTCTATGCCGGCTCGCTGGTGCCTGAGGAAATCCTGGCGCACTGTCCACCCGGCGCGCGCATCGTCAACACGGCGCCACTCGATCTCGATGCCATCGTCGCCGAATTCGTCGCAGCCCATGCGGCAGGGCAGGACGTGGCGCGGCTGCATTCGGGCGATCTGTCCGTGTGGTCGGCGATGGGCGAGCAATTGCGCCGTCTGCGGGCCGCCGGCATCCCCTACACGGTCACGCCCGGCGTGCCCTCGTTCGCCGCCGCGGCGGCCGCGCTGGGTGCGGAGCTCACGCTGCCGGGCCTGGCGCAGTCGGTGGTGCTGACGCGCACATCCGGCCGCGCGTCGCCCATGCCCTCGTGCGAGACCTTGGCCGGCTTCGCCGCCACCGGAGCCACGCTCGCCTTGCACCTGTCCATCCACAAGCTGGCCGAGGTGGTTGCAGAGCTGGTGCCGTTCTACGGCGCCGAATGTCCGGTGGCCGTGGTCTATCGTGCAAGCTGGCCGGACGAGCAGATCTTCCGCGCGACCTTGGCCACCATCGAGGCGACGATGGGCGAGGGCGTGGAACGCACCGCGCTGATCCTCGTCGGCCCCGCACTGGCCGCAGAAGGCTTCGCCGAAAGCCGCCTCTATGCCGGCGACTACGATCGACGGTTCCGGCCGACACGCGCCGAACCGGGCCATTCGCCAAGCACCTGACATCGCATTTCTCGTTCCCTTCCATCAACCCCTCGCAGCTCCGCGGAGCGGACTGCACTCACCCTACGGAGCCCCGCCATGCACATGGAACCCGGAATCGTCGACGGCAGCAAGATCCTGCTGTCCTATGCCACGGCGAGCGCCTGCGCGCTCTATGCAGTGAAGCTGTCCCTGAACCACATTCGCGAGGAGGGTGCGGGCTCGCTGCTGCTGCGCAGCGCGCTCGCCGCCATGCTGGTCTTCGTCTTCTTCGAGGTGTTCCCGCACGCGCCGGTCGGTGTGTCCGAGGTTCACCTCATCCTGGGATCGTCGCTGTTCCTGATTCTGGGCGCGGCGCCCACCGCCATCGGCCTGGCCGCGGGGCTGGCGCTGCAGAGCCTCTTCTTCGAGCCGCAAGACCTGCCGCAGTACGGCATGAACGTCACCACCTTGCTGGCCGCGCTGTTCGCCATGCAGGCGGTGGCCAAGCGGGTGCTGCCGGCCAAGCTTCCCTACGTCGAGCTGGGCTACGCGCATGTGCTCAAGATGTCGGTGGTGTTCCAGGGAGGCATCGTCACCTGGGTGGCCTTCTGGACGATCTATGGCCGCGGCTTCGGGGCAGAAACGCTGCAAGCCGTGGGCAGCTTCGGCGCCGCCTACATGACGGTGGTGCTGCTGGAGCCGCTGGTCGACCTGGCCGTGCTGGCAGCAGCCAAGAGGCTGCGCGGGCGGACAGGGCAGGGCGGGTCGGTGCTGCTGGCGCGGCGTCTGCACCACGCCGCCTGACCACGAGCTGGCCGATTGCCGCGCAGACCCACTGATGGATGCCGTTTCCACGATCGAGCTGATGCTGATTGGCATCGGCACCGGCAATCCCGAGCATCTCACGCTCCAGGCCATCGGTGCACTGAACCGGGCCGACCTCATCCTGATTCCGCGCAAGGGCGCCGACAAGGCCGAGCTCGCCGACTTGCGCCGCAAGATCTGCGCAACGCATCTCAGCGGTCAGGCCCGACTGGTCGAGTTCGATCTGCCGGTGCGCGACATCGCCGCACCCAGCTATCTCGACGGCGTGCACGAGTGGCACGCGGCCATCGCGGCCGTGTGGGCGGAGCAGATCGCCGCATGCCTGCCTCATGGCGGTCGCGTGGCACTGCTGGTCTGGGGCGACCCCGCGCTCTACGACTCCAGCATGCGCATTGCCGAACGGTTGCAAACGGCTGGCATGGCACTGCGGGTCGAGGTGATTCCCGGCCTGAGCAGCGTTCAGTTGCTGACCGCCGCACACGCCATCCCGCTCAACACCCTCGGGGCCTCGGTGCTGATCACCACTGGACGTCGGTTGAGGGCCGGCGGCTGGCCGGCAGGCCTGGACACGGTCGTGG
The DNA here is from genome assembly GCF_900099805.1 of Variovorax sp. OV700. Classification (GTDB taxonomy): domain Bacteria; phylum Pseudomonadota; class Gammaproteobacteria; order Burkholderiales; family Burkholderiaceae_C; genus Variovorax. Next base: position 17,143 of record NZ_FNDR01000025.1, read on the forward strand.
TCCTGCTCGACGGTGCCAGCGCTTTTCAGGTTCTACCCCCGGAGGGCATCGAGATCTACTGGGCAGCCTATCTCGGCATGCCGCACCAATTGCTTCTTGCCGGCCCTCTGGCCAGTACGGGACCACGCATCTGTGCGCTTCGCGCAGCAGCCCGCGAGGAGCACGGCTGGATCATGGACAGCTACCTTCTTCGACGGAGCGTGTAGTTCTCCCAGGTCTTGCCGGTTCGACGGATCGAATGCGCGGCCTTGCTGGCGCGCGTCATTCGCCAATTGCTGGCGCAGCGATCCGCCCAAGCTGGATTCCGGCGGCTTCGCCATCGAGATCGGCCTTCGGCAGACTTGAAAACCCAAGGACTATCCCTCTGCAGGGGTGGTAACTTTTTCCTGCTTTCATTTCGTGTGTGACTTCGTTAAATTCGTTCGCAAATATGAGGGAGCGGCTGACGAAGTACTCGAACACAGAGTCGAAGCTTTCGGACCACCCGACTCCCCCTGATCCAGCGGCTCGTGCCGCGCGTGAATGACATTGGGGAGGAAGTCAAGCGCGAACCGGAACTGAGCGGGATGGCTTGGTGCCGGCGGTTCGCACACCCCTGATCTTCTCAGGCCGAATCCGGCCATCGCATGGATTGCCCGTGCGTGAAGAAGCGTCGTCATGCGCTGGACGCTTGCCGCAGGCGCGCGTCCGTCTTTTTAACGTGTCCGAGGACACATCCACCGGGAGGTTTCAATGGCAGTAGACATGTTCATGCGCGTCGAGGGCGCAAACGGCGAATCCAAGGACTCGAACCACAAGGACTGGACGGATATCAAGTCGTTTGCATG
>NZ_FNDR01000032.1 GCF_900099805.1 Variovorax sp. OV700
TTCTTCGCATCCCCAAAGACCATCATGGTCTTGTCCATGTAGAACAGCTCGTTGTCCAGGCCCGCATAGCCCGCGGCCATGGAGCGCTTGTTCACGATCACCGTCTTGGCCTTGTAGGCCTCCAGGATCGGCATGCCGTAGATCGGCGTGCCCTTCTGCAGCGCGGCCGGGTTCACCACGTCGTTGGCGCCCAGGATGATCGCCACGTCCGCCTGCGCGAACTCGCCGTTGATGTCCTCCATCTCGAACACCTGGTCGTAAGGCACCTCGGCCTCGGCCAGCAGCACGTTCATGTGGCCCGGCATGCGGCCCGCCACCGGGTGGATCGCGTACTTCACCGTCACCCCCTTGTGGGTGAGCTTCTCGGCCAGTTCGTTCACCGCGTGCTGGGCACGCGCCACCGCCAGGCCGTAACCCGGCACGATGATCACCGTCTCGGCGTTGGACAGCATGTAGGCCGCGTCGTCGGCGCTGCCGCTCTTGACCGGCCGCTGCTCCTTCGCGCCGCCGGCCGTGCTGACCGCCTCACCGCCGAAGCCGCCCAGGATCACGTTGAAGAACGAGCGGTTCATGGCCTTGCACATGATGTAGCTCAGGATCGCGCCCGAAGAGCCCACCAGCGAACCGGCCACGATCAGCATCGCGTTGTTCAGGCTGAAGCCGATGCCCGCAGCCGCCCAGCCCGAATAGCTGTTGAGCATCGACACCACCACCGGCATGTCGGCCCCGCCGATCGGAATGATGATGAGCACGCCCATCACGAAGGCCAGCGCCAGCATCGCGAAGAAGGCCGGCCAGCTTTCGGTGGCCATGAACACCAGCCCCAGGCCGATCATGGCCAGGCCGAGCACGAGGTTCAGCATGTGCTGCCCCGCGAACTGCACCGGCGCCCCCTGGAACAGCCGGAACTTGTAGGTGCCCGAGAGCTTGCCGAAGGCGATGACGGAGCCGCTGAAGGTGATGGCGCCGATGGCCGCACCCAGGAACAGCTCCAGCCGGTTGCCGGTGGGGATCGGCGCGCCCTTGGCGATGCCTTCGAGCATGGCCGCGGGTTCGACCACGGCCGCGACCGCGATGAACACCGCCGCCAGGCCGATCATGCTGTGGAAGAAGGCCACCAGCTCGGGCATCTTGGTCATCTCGACCGTCTTGGCGCGGTAGGCGCCGTAGCCGCCGCCGGCCACCAGGCCCAGCAGCACCCAGGCCAGGCCCATCAGGTGGCCGCCGGCCAGGTTGTAGATCAGCGCCCCGGTGGTCACCACCGCGATGGCCATGCCGGCCATGCCGAAGAGGTTGCCGCGGATGGACGTGGTGGGATGGGACAGGCCCTTCAAGGCCTGGATGAAGCAGACGCTGGCAACCAGGTAGAGCAGCGTGACGACGTTCATGCTCATTGGGCGGCTCCCGCTTCAGCCTTGGGTGCGGCCTTTTTCTCTTTTTTCTTGAACATCTCGAGCATGCGCCGCGTGACCAGGAAGCCGCCGAAGATGTTCACCGCCGCCAGCGCGACCGCGAGCACGCCCATGGTCTTGCCCAGGGTGGTTTCGGTGAGCGCGGCCGCCAGCATGGCGCCCACGATCACGATGGCCGAGATGGCGTTGGTCACGGCCATCAGCGGCGTGTGCAGCGCGGGCGTGACGGTCCACACCACGTGGTAGCCCACGTAGATGGCCAGCACGAAGATGATGAGGTTGATGACGGTGTGGGAAACGGGATCCATGATTTCTTCTCCTCGCGTGAGTGCCGGGGGGTGGCGGCTTATTTCTTCGTGACCTGGCCGTCGTGCGCGACGCGGCAGGCAGCGACGATGTCGTCCTCGAGGTCGATCTTCAGGCCGCCCTCCTTGGTGACGATGAGCTTGAGGAAGTCGAGCACGTTGCGCGCATAGAGCGCCGACGCGTCGGCCGCCACCAGCGCCGCGAGGTTGGTCTCGCCCACGATGGTCACGCCGTGCTTCACCACGGTCTTGTCGGCTTCCGACAAGGGGCAGTTGCCGCCCTTCATCTCTCCATTCACGTCGGGCCCCTTGCCGGCCGCGATGTCGACGATCACCGAGCCCGGCTTCATGGCCTTGACCATGTCCTCGGTGATGAGCGTGGGTGCGGCGCGCCCCGGGATGAGCGCGGTGCTGATGACGATGTCGGCCAGCGCCACGCGCTTGGCCACCTCGACCTGCTGGCGCGCGAGCCAGCTGGGGGGCATGGGCTTGGCGTAGCCGCCGACGCCGACCGCGGCTTCTTTTTCTTCGTCGGTGTCGTAGGACACCTCGATGAACTTGCCGCCGAGCGATTCGATCTGCTCCTTGACGCTCGGGCGCACGTCGGACGCTTCGATGACGGCGCCCAGGCGCTTGGCGGTGGCAATGGCCTGCAGGCCCGCCACGCCGACGCCCAGGATGACCACGCGCGCCGCCTTCACGGTGCCGGCGGCGGTCATCAGCATCGGGAAGAAGCGCTGGTACTTGTCGGCCGCGATCATCACGGCCTTGTAGCCGGCGATGTTGGCCTGCGATGAGAGCACGTCCATGCTCTGGGCGCGGGTGGTGCGCGGTGCGGCTTCAAGCGCAAAGGCGGTGAGGCCGGCCGTGGCCAGACGCTGCAGGCCGGCGGCATCGAAGGGGTTGAGCATGCCGATGACCACGGTGCCCGGCTTCATGCGCGCGGTTTCCGATTCGCTGGGCGTGCGCACCTTGAGCACCATGTCGGCTCCGAAGGCGCCTGCCCCATCGACGATCTCGGCACCGGCGGCCTGGTAGGCGGCATCGGTGACGCTGGCCGCAATCCCCGCCCCCGACTGCACGCGAACCGCGTGCCCCGTGGCGACAAGTTTTTTCACCGTCTCGGGCGTAACGGCCACACGGGTTTCGCCGGCCGTCGTCTCGGCAGGCACGCCTATC
>NZ_FNDR01000024.1 GCF_900099805.1 Variovorax sp. OV700
CCTTTAGCGCACACCTCCAAGCGGGTCTGCGATTCGGGTCAGATGCTTCCCGCAGCCTGCGCATCAGGCAAGGGCGGCCTTCGTCGGACTATTACCACGTAACGTGCTACCTGCTGGATGGTCCGGCCGGAGCACACGAACGTGACGATGTTGAATTCCGCCGACCTCTGACCCAAGTAAGGCCGCGTCAAGTCATGCGTGATGCCGGGTTCAACCCAGGTCGCTCGGAAGTCGCGCGAGCGGAACGCCGCACCGTTGTCCGTCAGCAGCCGCCGCTTTGTTGGCAAAGGCGATGAAATGTGCCTTGCCGGTGACGTTGCCGTATCTGGGCGAGGCTCGATGCCACCATGCGGTCGCCGGGTGCGGTGCCCTCGCAAATCCGATTCCCATTGCGTCGAGAAACGCGTGCGATCCGCCGGACTTGGCGTGATGTGACGCTTTTGAACTCACGAACACGACCGCAGTCGGCTTGAGCACATGCACGACAGCCTGGAACACGGTGTTCGCAACCTCGGCATCTTGGTTCGAGACCTTGATGGAATCACCCGAAACCTCGGCGGGCCGCTGGAAGAAGTTCATGAATGCAATCCGCGCGAAGACCTGTGCGCTACCGTCGCCGAACGCGGAACTCGCGGCAAGGGCAGTCTCGATGTTGCGGTAGATCACCTTCGCCCTCCCTTTCCACCTGTTGTTGATGCCGTTCTGAATGATGGCTCTCGTACGAACCCATCCGAGGCGGCCTGGTGGCACTGCAGACCTTGCGTACCAGCCACCGATGTCCAGGTGGAATTGATCTTCGGGGGGAAGGTAGTGGCTCTCGCCGACGACGAGCAATTTCAAAGAGCGGGCTGAAAAGCCTGTCCCCACCCAAAGCTTCATCTCCGGGTAGGTTCGATAGTGCTCGATCTGATCGAGCGCATCATCGAATTCAAGGGACGAGTGGGCGGGCGGGCTCGGGGATGCTGGCATGGGGGAGGCGATTGACATTCCGGCCATTGACGGTGAAGCGCCGAGTATGAAGGGCCCATCCTGGCCGGATATCTTTTGCGGCGTTGGTCGCGCATGCGGCGAGAAGAAAAGGCCCGAAAGGCCTACCCAGAGGGGAAGCGGGGAAACGACCGAATTTGCCCGCTGCGTGTTCTAGCCAGCCGCCGCGCCACCAGAGAAGTGCCCCCCAGATGCCATCGATAGATGGCCCTGCATTCCGAGCCGTCCGATTGCGAGGCTTAGACTTCGAAGTCTGACAAGGACTTTCCAATGGCCAGCGCATCGGTGACGGTGGTCGATACCGAAGACCGGCCCGTCGTTCACTCCGATCGTGGTGCCCACTATCGCTGGCCAGGCTGGCTCTCGCGTATCGCTGATGCGAAGCTCATTCGCTCGATGTCGCGCAAGGGGTACTCGCCTGATAACGCGGCATGCGAAGGCTTCTTCGGTCGGTTGAAAGCCGAGCTGTTCTATCCTCGCAATTGGCAGTCCATAACCATTGAGCAGTTCATGCAGGCCGTGGACTCCTACATCCGTTGGTACAACGAACAGCGGATCAAGATCTCCCTGGGCTCTCTCAGTCCCATCGAATACCGAGAGAGCCTTGGACTTACGGCATAAAACCAGTCCAAGTTTTTATCCGCACCCCCTGTTTATCAATTTTCGGCGGCAATCAACACTCAGTGCAAACCCCGACAGCGGAACTCGGATCCGCGGGAGCATTGTTTGATGGATCGATCAATCGGTCATACCCTGCGATGCCGGTATCCAAACCGTACCCCTTAGCAGCCGACCCAGCTTCATGCCCGAACGCCATTCCGGAAGCTGGCGCCTCCAGGAAATCCAGTACCGTTTGCGCAATTCTCCGCGTGTCGAAAAAATCCACCAGTCTTCCACTGACGCCATCGCGAATCACCTCGCGCACAGGCGCAGTATTGGACCCCACGATCGGCGCACCGCAAGCCATTGCCTCCAGTAGCGACCAACTCAGCACGAAAGGGTACGTTAGGTACACATGGGCGGCGGAAACTTGAAGCACTCGCAAGTATTGCGCACGGGGAACGCGCCCGAGAAAATGAGTTCTGTCAGGGTCGAGGGATATCTCGCGCAGCATCTTCACCCTCCAATTCGGAGCATCCGACGGTCGCCGGCCATAACTCACACCGTCGCCGCCAACAATGATTGCGTGGGAGCGCGGGTGTAGCGCCTGGATCCGCTGCAGAGCCCGCATGAAAATGTGGAACCCACGGTAAGGCTCCAAATTGCGCGCCACATAGGTAATGACGGGATCTCCAGCCTTTAGGTGGGTGCCGTTGGGTGTCGTTAGAGTTGCCAGGGGATCAGGGCGTAGCCCGTGCGTGTCGATACCTTCATGCTGCACCACGATCTTGGGCTGCAGGATCATGGGAAAGCGGCTGCGCTGCCACTGAGTTGGACTCACTGCCACATCGCATTGCACCAGATCGAGCGCATGCTGCGCGTTCCAGGTTCGAATGCGTGCGCAGTCATCGAAACTGGATGGAAATTCCGGATCGAAGCCCACGTCGCCCCCCTCCGCGCCGTAGTACCACTCACACAGATGTACAAGACGCGCCTTCGGGAATACATCCTTCGCGTACAGCATCTCGCCCCACCCTGGATGGGCCAGTATCACATCGGGCACGTACCCCTTCTGGCGCAAGCTCAACATTGCCCGTGCGACTGCTTGCCCGTGAAGAACGGCGGATTCCATCGACCGCAGATAAGGGTGCTGTCGCGGATGCGGCGAACGAGCGAGGCGATAGCGAGTCATCGCTGCGAACCCGTCAAGACCAGGGGCGCTCTCGCGACCAAGCGCGCGAACTTCCCAACCCGGGCGTTGCTCCCACGTTCGAACGAGATGGCCGAACTGGCCGGGAAAGTTCTGATGGATGACGAGAATCCGCATCAGACCATCCCCAGGCAGCGCGTATCCGGACCCGCATGAGCGAGCGCGAACCCCGTCACTCTGAATAGATTTGATATCGCGCTCAGACCGGCGCTCCTCTCTTTTGCATAGTTTCCATCGAACACCGGAATCGTATGAGCTGTCCGAACGGGGCTAAGTCATGGAAGCTAGGTTCATCTGTGCCACGCTCTCAATTCGCGCGATACTGGGCTGCAGAAGTACTGCACTACGCGGATCTATTGCAGTCTCATACTGGTAGACGGTAGAAGGAATGGACGGCATGCCGCGAGGCGACCGTTCGCCGCCGAGATTCTCTCCCACGCGCAGTGCCTCTTCGAGACTTGCCCAAGCGTCCACTCGTGCCCACACATCCGTCGGGTAACTCGATGCGCGTTGCGCCGATGGATTCGACAAGAAATCCCCTGAAGCAGGCCGAAACCAGTTCTTGTTCGATTCAATGCTCCGCAGCAACTGTGCAGATGCCGGGTCCAGTCCCTGCCCCAATGACGGAGACGGGTTCACCTCAGAACCAACGCTGGATTGCGAAGGTTCCGTCGAAGTCGCGCCTTCAGGCAGGGAGACATTTGGCCTCAAATCGATCGAGCCCGAGAAGTACTTCTCGCTCAACGAAGAGGCAGCCGGCTGCTCCTCTTCGGCGCTATCTCGACCATCGTCTTGATTCGAAACGAGCGCGTTCGAGAGCCGTGGCGATGCTGAAACTGGCGAACCACCAGTCGTTGCAATATCGCGGGCAAAGGCCATATCGACACGCGATGACTCTTGTATGGACGTCGACGATTCAACAGTCAAGGCAGATACTTGCGAGGGCTCCGTAGGCCATTCAAAAGTGAACGCTTGCGCCTGTATGAAGGTGGGGTCGTACAGGATGTCTTGCGGCATTTCTGCGAAGCCGCTACTAGCCAACTGCTCTGTGGCGGAGCTATACGAGGCATACGCGAGCGTTCCATCGTGAGCAAAACGGTAGGCCAAGTTTCCACCGAGGCCGCTACTATCGCTGGAGCTCAGCCACGCAGCTGCCAGTATTGCTTCAGAGGGTGACCAATCGATGAGCGACGAATTCTGTGCATATGCACTGTCGTAGGCCGCCACCAGTGCGGTGAAGTCCAAGTTGGTCACCCGGCTGCTTCGCAAGACATCTCCCGACCCCGGCGCGTAGTCTGTCGTGGAATCCACAACCACCTGCAGGTTCACGATGGTTCTGTTTGTTTCGGACAGATACCAATCTCTCAGTCGCACGGAATCAGACGTGCCACTGACCTTTAGCAGAAGATCCGGGCCATTGCGAGAGAGTTGAATCTCATCCAAGCGCACCTGCCCCAGGCTAAGGGTATCGTCATGTTCGCCGGCGCCGTAACGAGGGGCGTTGACGACATCCTCGCCGTCGCCCCGGTTGAAAGCCACGAGGTCTGCTCCGCCACCGAGATTGTGCGTATCGTTACCTACCCCACCCGCCAGCAAGTCGGCCCCAGCGCCTGAGTTCAGGACGTCGTCGCCTAGGCCACCGTCAAATGCATTGTTGCCGGCGGCGTCCGACAAATGATCACCGCCACCTTGCCCCAACAGCACATCAGCGCCCGCGCCTCCATCCAGAGCGTTGCCCGCGGCATTGCCCATAACCCAGTTGTTTGATGCACTGCCGAAGCCGTCGATAGATTCGCCACCCGTAAGCACCAGGTTTTCCAGGTTCGGGCCAAGTTTGTATGTAGCGCTGCTACGCACGGTATCGGTGCCCTCAGCGGCATACTCGCCGATCCAGTCGCTCTGGTCATCCACGATGTATGTGTCATCGCCGAGCCCGCCGATCAACTCGTCAGCTCCCGTTCCTCCATCCAAAACATTGGCCGAAGCGTTTCCGATCAGCAAATTATTCAGATCGTTGCCGTGGCCGTTGATCGCGTCGGCGCCAGTGAGAACAAGGTTCTCAACCCGAGCTCCAAGCGTGTAGCTGATCGAACTCAGTACTTGGTCATCATTGTCATTCCAACCGTCCTCCTGTACAGCATCACCAGCATCGTCCACCACATAAGTGTCATTTCCAGTACCTCCGATCAAAAGATCAGCTCCTGCGCCACCATCCAGTAGATCGTTGCCGCTTCCGTCACTCAACGTATTGGCAGCACTATTTCCGATCAATGCGGTGTCGCCGCCGTTGCCTATGCCATTAATGGCGGCGGTTCCAGTTAGGACCAACCTTTCAATGTTCGCGCTTAGAGAATATGAACTCGAGCTGAGAACGACATCGTTGCCGGCTTCACTGGCTTCCAGGACGGAATCACCCGCGCTCTCCACAATGTAGGTATCGTCGCCGGCGCCACCGCCCATGGTGTCTGTGCCTGCACCACCGTCCAACGTGTTGTTGGCATCGCTCCCAATAAGTACGTTGTTTGCAGCATTTCCTACACCACGCACAGCTGCGAGCCCTGCCAACGTAAGGTTCTCTACGTTATCGCCCAGCAGATAGTCCGTCGTGCTTGAAACCGTATCGTCGCCTTCGCCCGCATACTCCAGCACGACATCGCTGGGGTTGTCGATCAGGTAGGTGTCATTGCCGACATCGCCGATAAGCGTGTCTGCCCCTCTTCCTCCATCAAGCGTATCGTTCCCGGCCAAACCTGCGAGAACGTTGTCAGTCATCCCACCTGTGAGGGAATTGTCAGCAGCGTTGCCTGTTCCGCTGATTGCCAACCCATAGCGCAAGTCAAGGTTCTCGAGACCGGCACCCAACACGTAGTTGACGGCACTCAGAACTGTATCGAGGCCCTCGCCGCCCACCTCCAAGACAATATCCTGGGCGACATCTACGAAATAGGCATCGTCGCCAGCGCCGCCGGTCATGGTGTCAGCACCGAATTGCCCGTCCAGGACATTGGCTTGAGAATTTCCCAGCAGAACATTATCGAGCTCATTGCCAGTTCCATTGATCGGACCGATAAAGCCAGTGAGGGTTAGATTTTCTAGGTTCTCTCCCAGCACCCAGCTAACGCCGGATTGAACGGTATCCAGTCCTTCACCGACGCCCTCTATAACTGCATCTCCTCCCCCGACGACATAGGTGTCATTGCCAGCTCCACCCGTCAATACATTCTGTGAGCTATTGCCAACGATCACGTTGTCGAGTGAATTGCCCGTTCCGTTGATCGCGCCCGCATCACCACTGAGCGTAAGATTCTCTAGGTTCGCGCCGAGCGCGTAAGTGGTGTGGGCCTCGACCGTATCCGCTCCCTCACCGATGCTTTCCAAGATCACGTCGGCAGTCGACTCCACGACGTACATGTCATCTCCCAGGCCACCAATGAGAGTGTCAACGCCAATAGACCCATTGAGGGTGTCGTTTCCATCCGCGCCGCTCAGCAAATTATTGGAAGCGTTACCAAGCAGGACGTTGGCGAGCGAATTACCTGTCCCACTAATGACCGTGGAGCCCGTTAGTGTCAGGTTCTCAAAATTGGCCCCTAGCGTGTAGGAAACATCGGACTGAACCGTGTCAACTCCTTCTCCGCTGTTTTCGATCGCCGTATCACCGTTTCCGATCACATAAACATCGTCCCCGGCGCGACCTGTCAGCACGTTACTTGCACCGTTTCCAGTCAATACGTTGTTCAACGCATTGCCTGTTCCATTGGTGGCCGAAGTACCCGTGAGCGTCAGGTTCTCGAAATTCTCTCCAAGCGCGTAGCTAACAGAGCTTTGGATGGTATCGATCCCCTCGTTCACATTCTCAATAGCTAAATCGGCGCTGCTGTCTACGATATAGGTGTCGTCTTCCTTTCCACCGATCATTGTGTCGGCGCCGGCGCCACCATTCAAAATATTCCCGTAGTCATTCCCCGTCAAGATATTGTCAAGGGAATTGCCCGTGCCCGAACGAGCATAGTAGTCTGCCAATGTCAGGTTTTCGATGTTGGCGCCCAGCACATAGTCATAGGAAGATCGAACGGTGTCGACACCTTCGCCAACGTTCTCAGTGACCACCGCGGTCGAGTCGGAGACTATGTAAGTATCGTCTCCAATTCCGCCGACGAGCGTATCAGCGCCTCCCGCCCCATTCAGGGTGTCGTTTCCCGCCCCCCCGGTCAGCGCATTGACGGCGCCATTGCCCAGAAGGACATTGTTCAGTGAGTTGCCGGTGCCATTGATTGCACTCGAACCGGTCAAGGTCAGGTTTTCCAAGCTTGCACTCAGCACATAGGCGGTCGACGACTGGACTGCGTCGACTCCTTCGTTTGCGTTCTCGACGATCGTGTCAGAAACGTCGCTGATCACGTACGTGTCGTCGCCCAAGCCACCGCTCAGGATGTTCGCTCCGGCATTGCCGATCAGCACGTTGTTCAGCGAATTGCCCGTGCCGTTAATTGCCGCGACCCCAGTCAGCGTAAGATTCTCGACATTGGCCGTCAACGCATAGCTCACCGACGACTGGACCGTATCGGTACCTTCGCTCAAGCCCTCGACCACAGTGTCGGTAGCACTGTCAACAATATACGTGTCGTTGCCCAGTCCGCCGTTCAATGTATCGTCGCCGACTCCGCCATTCAGAATGTTATTGCCTGAATTGCCTGTCAAGACATTGTTGTTGGAGTTTCCGGTCCCGTTCAACGCCGCGGAGCCTGTAAGCGCAAGATTCTCCAGGTTGGTGCCAAGCGTATAACTGAAACTGGCCTGTACAGTATCGACACCTTCGTTGGCATTCTCCACCACCGAGTCGCCGCTGGAAATCACGTAGATATCGTTCCCCAAACCACCCGTCAAGATGTTGATGCCACTATTGCCAGTAAGAACATTATTGAGATTGTTGCCGATCCCGTTGATTGCACCAGACCCTGTAAGGGTAAGGTTCTCCAAGTTAGCGCCCAAAGCAAGGCCCACACTACTTTGAACTGTGTCCGTACCTTCATTAGCACTCTCGACAATAATTGCAGAGGTCGAGGTGACAATATACGTATCATCACCCAAGCCACCAGAGAGAGTGGCGGCTCCGCCCCCGCCGTCAAGCGTGTCGTTGCCCGCTCCACCATTCAAGGTGACGGCGCTATTGCCAGCGACGAGAAGGTTGTCAAGTGCGTTCCCCGTACCCGTTGCGCCATTCTGCGAGAGCAAAAGATTTTCGACATTTGCAGTTAACGTATAGTTTCCATATGCGCGGACGGTGTCGATCCCCTCATTCGCGCCTTCAGTCACTACATCGAGCGCACTATAGACTTCATAGAAGTCGTTGCCGGTGCCTCCCAACATCGAATTAGCACCCCAGCCATAGTAGCCGCGCAGGGTGTCATCGCCCATCCCTCCAATTAAAGTGCTGGTTCCGTTCTTATTTCCCACCAGATCATCATTGCCTGCGCCGCCATCCAGCCGATCATTGCCATCCATCCCGAAGAGATAGTTGTTTCCACTATTTCCGACAAGGACATTGGCTGAATTATTGCCACGAAGTTGACCATTCGAATTTCCCGTCAAGGTTCCATTCTCGACGTTTCCAATATATATGTAGTCGCCATTCTGATAGTAATAAGAATCGTAGAGATAAATATCCTGATCGGACTGCAAGGTGTCATTTCCTTCGCCCGCATTTTCGATACCCCTCCCTTGCCCTCCGTTAACGATGTAAAGATCGTCTCCTGCACCACCGTAGAGAGAGTCGTCGCCTCCTTGTGCAACTAGAGTGTCGTTGCCACTAGCGCCGTATAGGGTGTCGGCCCCCGAATTCCCGGCTTCGAGCAAGTTTGCGCCGGAGTTTCCGTTGATAACGTTATTGAGGCCGTTGCCAGTCCCATTGATGGCTCCAGTCCCGGTGAGGGAGAGATTTTCGAAGTTGTCCCCGAGTACGAAAGTCGTGGCGATCTGAATGGTATCCACGCCTCCCCCCGCCTCCTCAACCATTGCAACGGCTGAGTTGGAGAAAATGTAGGTATCGTTCCCAGCACCTCCAATGAGCGTATCGGTGCCCCCGCCACCGTTGAGCGTATCGTTTCCGTCTCCGCCAGCCAAAACATTAGCTGCGCTGTTCCCAGTGAGCACGTTGTTGCCCGCATCTCCGGTTGCGTTGATAGCTGCAGTTCCGAGAAGAGTAACGTTCTCAACATTGCCGCCGGAGACGAAGGTGATGTAGCTCTGAACCGTATCGTTCCCCTCGCCAGCATTCTCGATAGCCGCGTCGGCGGCGCTGTCTACGACATAAGTGTCGTCGCCTGCACCACCGATTAGCTGATCACCCCCAGCAGCACCGTCCAGCACATTGTTGCCAGCGTTGCCCAAGAGAGTATTCGCCAGCGCATTGCCGCTTCCGTTGATCGATGAGGCGCCAGTCAATGTAAGATTTTCTACATTGACGCCCAAGGTGAAGCTCGCGGACGAAAGAACAGTGTCAATCCCTTGATCGGCGCTCTCGCTCACAGTGTCGCCGGCCCCAACGACATAGGTATCGCTCCCGATCCCGCCAGAAAGGACATTGGCGGCACTGTTGCCGGTCAGAACGTTATCCAGACTGTTTCCGGTACCGTTAATGGCTGAGGTCCCGATCAGCGTCAGATTTTCGAGGTTTGCGCTGAGCGTGTAGGTGACGGATGACTGGACCGTATCCACACCGGCGTCGGCGTTCTCGACGGCGGTATCTCCGCTACCAATCACATAGGTATCGTCACCGAGTCCGCCCGTCAAAACGTTCGAACCGCCGTTACCTGTCAGGATGTTGTTCAGGCTATTGCCTGTGCCATTGATCGCGGTGGTTCCGGTAAGGGTCAAATTCTCTAGGTCCGCACTCAAGGCATAAGCAACCGACGACTGGACAGTATCGATACCGCCATTGGAATTCTCGACGACGGTATCGCCCAAGCCGACGACGTACATGTCGTCCCCGGCGCCGCCGACGAGCACGTTCGCAGCCGAATTCCCCGTCAGGGTGTTATTCAGATCATTGCCAGTCGCATTGATGGCGGTCGTGCCAGTCAATGTCATGTTCTCTACGTTCGCAGACAAGGTATAGGAAACGGAGCTCTGAACCAAGTCGGTTCCACCGCCCACGCCCTCCGTCACCGTGTCCCCTGCGTTCTCGACAATGTAAGTGTCGTCGCCAGCGCCACCAATCAGTGAGTCAGCGCCTGCCGAACCATCCAGTACGTTGGCAAGCGCATTGCCGGTCAACACATTGACGCCGGCATTGCCGGTCCCATTGATCAGCAAGTCGGGCGCGAGGACCAGATTTTCCAGATTAGCGCTGAGGGTATAAGTGAATGCGGCCTGGATCGTGTCAATGCCTTCATTAGCGTTCTCGGTGACAACGACTTTCGATGTGTCAACTATGTAATAGTCGTTCCCGGTCCCACCGACCAGAGTGTCCGTGCCTCCGGCCCCGTTCAAAATATCGTTGCCGGCTCCGCCCGTTAGCGAGTTGTTCGCGGAGTTGCCCAGCAGCCCGTTGTCCAGCGCATTGCCCGTCCCATTGATTCGGTTCGTTCCCGTTAGCGTCAGGTTTTCGACGTTACTTCCCAACGTGTAGGTAAGGCCGGCTTCGACAGTATCGATGCCCTCGCTGACGTTTTCCTGAACGGTGTCTCCACTCGTGACGATGTACGTGTCGTCGCCCGAGCCCCCAGCAAGAATATTATTGGCACTGTTCCCGGTAAGCACATTGGCCAGGCCATTACCACCTGCGTTGATCGCGGCGGTGCCAGTGAGCACGAGGTTGTCAACATTTGCCGCAAGGGTATATGTGACCGAACTCTGCACGGTGTCGAGCCCTTCTCCATTGTTCTCGACGATGTTATCTGCAGCGTTATCGACGATATAGATATCGTCCCCAGCCCCGCCCTTAAGCGTGTCGATTCCGACTCCACCATCTAACACGTTGCTCGCGGTATTGCCAACCAGAAGGTTCGCGAGCGCATTTCCCGTTCCATTGATGGCGCTGGATCCGGTCAGTGTCAGATTTTCTAGATTGGTTCCGAGTGTGAGTCCAATGCTGGTTTGAATTGTTTCCGTACCCTCGCTCGAATTCTCGACGATGGTGTCGGTCGCGCTATCAACGACATAGGTGTCATCTCCCAGCCCGCCAGACAACGTATCAATGCCCGCGCCACCATCGAGCGTATCGCTGCCTGTTCCGCCATTCAGCGAGTTCGCCCCTCCGTTGCCGATCAACAAGTTGTCGAGGCCATTACCCACTCCATTGATCCCCGAAGTACCCGTTAGCGTGAGATTCTCAACATTGGACGCGAGCGAATAGGTGACGGAGCTTTGAACGAGATCGACGCCGTCGTTCGAGCTCTCAACCACGACGTCGGCAGAGGCATCGACAACGTAAGTGTCATTTCCACTCGCGCCCACCATGAGGTCACTTCCTGCGCCCCCATCGATGAAATCATCTCCAGCATAACCATAGATCGTGTCGGCCCCGGCAGCACCGGAGAGGCTGTCGCTTGCAAGCGTTCCGTTGATCAGGTCTGCATCGCTGGAGACGGTGCCAAACGCAGCAAGATCGCTTTCGCCCCAGATGGTTCCGTCATCAAATACAACCTGCGCAACACCGCTGAGCCCGCTTGCCGAATCGTTTCGATACTGCAATTGAATTGTCAGTTGATCCGAGCCATCAAGGCTGAACAACAGCAGATCCTCGCCACGTCGAGCGGCAATAATGTTTGAAGCGGTGAAGCCTGAGCCGAGACGAAGGATGTTTTCCCTCGCGCTGTATGGAGCGGCCCGATCGTTGATAGTGTCGAAGCCCGATCCGACGTTAAAGATGTAGATATCGTTTCCCGCGTTGCCCTGAAGTAGATCACTCCCGGCGCCGCCATCCAGCGTGTCATCGCCGCGTCCGCCGTTGAGCGTATCGTTACCGCCCAATCCGGAGAGGATGTCATTGGTCTCGTACCCGGACAGCACCTCATCCGCGGCTGTCGCCGGAGGCATCGCGCCCCTGATGAAGGCAGAATCCCAAACAGAGTTATCCGAGAGAAATTCGATCTGTTCAATCGTCCCAATCGGCCCACTACCGAAGTCTTGGAAATAGCCGGTCACACGAAGTCGGTCGATTGGCGAAAGCGAGAGGACAAGATCCTCGTTCTCTCTGGAGATCGAGACAGCGGCTGGCAGGATGTTGGCAGCCATCACAATCTTGTCCAGCGCTCCACTTCCGTTGGTTTCACCGCTGATCGTGTCCGAGCCTGATCCATATGCGAAGATATCGTCGCCGATGCCGCCCACTAGAAGGTCATCTCCGACGCCGCCATCGAAGGTGTCATCTCCTGCACCTCCATCCAGGGTATCGTTACCAGCCAAACCGTTCAAGACATCATTGGCGTTGCCACCTGCTATCTGGTCGTCTTGCACACTGGCAATCAGAAGCAGTTGATCGATAGTCTGCCGCGTCCAGATGGTTCCATCGCCGAACTGGATTTCCTCGACTCCCCGCCCTGCGGTCCCGTTATATTGATTCTCGATTGTCAGTTGGTCCGGCGAACCTTGAATCGTCAGAACAAGATCGTTGTTGACGCGCCTCGCCATTACCTCAGTAGGACCAACGCCGGCACCGATTCTGACCGTGTCGATAGCTGTTGTGCCCCCACCGTCACGAACAGTGTCCCTCCCGGAGCGCAAGCCGAAGGTGTAGATGTCGCTTGCAGATGAATCCCAGGAGATGTCACTGCCAGGCGTTCCCGGTTGAGACATGGAGATGGTCGACGGCAACCACGCAGTGCCATCGGCGAACTGGATACTGGCGACCTGGTTGCCGTAAAAATAGGCCTGCGTCTGAGTGCTCGGGTTATAGGCGTATTTGGTAGAGGCGAAATGCCCTTTGATCGTCACTGCATCATCGGTGCCATTGATCGCGAGCACCAGATCGTCTCCCTGTCTGAATCCTTGGACATCTTCCCGTTTGACGCCCGCATTGAATTGAAGGGCGCCAGTCCCACTCAGTCCGCTGTATGCACCGTCAAAGTTGTAGACGGTGTCGCGGCCATAACCGCGGCCGAACACATATGTGTCCACACCAGCTCCTCCGGAGAGCATGTCGTCGCCGAGGCCGCCGTCAAGCCTATCGTCGCCGTACTCGCCGGAAAGGAGATCGGTCCCGCCATCACCGACCAGGGTGTCATTGCCGTAAGACCCGTAAAGGCCATCGTTCTCGTCACCCCCTTCCAGCACGTCGCCGCCGTCCCCGCCTACCAGTTGGTCAATGCCTGAACCGCCTCTTAGGAGATCGTTGCCCGCTTCGCCATAAAGACGATCATTCCCAGTGCCGCCGTAGAGCACATCGAGGCCGTCGCCTCCTTGAAGTTCGTCGTTGCCGTCGTCTCCGCTCAGCTGATCATCGTCATCCTGGCCGACCAGAAGATCGTCGCCGGCGCCGCCGAAGAGAGCGTCAGCTCCTTTGCCGCCCTGGAGTTCATCGTTGTCATCCTCGCCATCGAGATGGTCGTCCCCGGCGAGTCCGAACAACCTATCTCTCCCCGCCCCGCCGAGCAGGGAGTCGTTGCCATGATTTGCCTCAGCCAGCGCAACATCGTCGCCAACCAACAAGTCGTCATCGGCTCCGCCAAGGAGGGTGTCATTGCCGCCGCCGCCTACCAGTTGGTCCGCTCCTTCGCCACCGTCCAGATAGTCATGACCTTGGTACTGCGCGTCCAAGACTGAATCATCCCCAAAGACCGTGTCGTTACCGGTGTCGCCGAACAAGTCATCGCTTCCGCCTCCGCCCACCAGTTGATCGGCACCGTCGCCGCCGTCGAGGTGGTCATCACCATGGTATTGCGCCGCCAGAGTGTTGCTGTCCCCCCAGATGATGTCGTTGCCGGCACCGCCGAACAGCTGGTCGTCGTCGCCATCGCCCAGCATCTGGTCGTCACCCTCTTCGCCATCGAGGTAGTCTTGTCCATGCGCCGAGCCGGCGACGACATCGCCATCGCCAGTCATCGCGTCGTTGCCTGCGCCTCCAAAAAAATGGTCGCCGTTTCCACCGCCAACCATCGTGTCAGCGCCGTCGCCGCCATCCATGTAGTCCACCCCATGGTAGGCGGCGTCCAGTTGGTAGCCGTCGCCGAACATAAGGTCGTCGCCGGTGCCGCCAATCAATTCGTCATCGCCGCCATCCCCATACAACGTGTCGTTGCCGTCGCCTCCATCCAGATAGTCGTTTCCATGGCCAGTGACGACTGCATAGTTCAACAACACCGGGTCATCGGAATCACCATCGCCTTGCAATTCGTCGTTGCCACTACCGCCCTTCAGGAGATCACTGCCAACGCCGCCAACGACGAAGTCATCGTCATCGCCTCCGTCCAGATAGTCATCTCCACCTTGGGCCAGCATGAAGTCGACTCCCGCGCCGCCCAGCAATACATCCGCATCGGCCTGCGCCGCCAGCTGGTAGTCGATGCCGGTGAACTCCGCCACCCAACCGTTGGGGCTGCCGTCCGGGTTGTACTGGGGCAATCGGGCAATCTGCCAAACCGCGTAGTTCACAGGGCCCGCATTCATGTCGCCGAACATGTTGTCGTCGCCAGCGCCGCCAACGAGCAGGTCTCTGTCCGAGCCGCCAAACAACGCATCGTTGCCAGCATCTCCGACCAAGGTGTCGTCGCCTGCCGAACCCTCCATCAGGTCGGACTGTGCATCCGATTCGGCGACGCTTTGCGCCAGCACCTCCTCGATCGGCTTGAAGATGTCGGCATACATCCTGTCGTTTCCATCGAAGCCGAAACCCACATCGCGCTCGGTGCCCAGTTCGATCAGGTCGGCGCCTGCGCCTCCCTCGACTCCGTCACGGCCGGCACCGGTCTTGATCCAGTCGTCGCCTCCGCGGAAGGCGAACACCAAATCAGCACCGCCGCCCGAAATGATCTCATCGTTGCCCGCGCCATCGTAAAGCGCGTCAGCGCGATCCGGCGCAACGGCCGAAGTAGTAAGCACGTTGCCCAGGTCGTCGTAGGCGACGGGATCGACCGGTTGAAGATCTCCGCGTATCAGGCGAGAGGTCTGCGGCTCTGTCGGAGAGAGCGATTCGGGCAGGTTGATGCCGAGGTTGCCGGAGGCGAAACTCTTGACCACTATGTTCACGCCCGCGCCGCTGATGCTGAGCGTAACGGTGCTGCTGGAGTCGGCGCTGGTCGTGTAGGTGAAGCGTTTGTCCTCGCTTTGCCATATGTTCGTGCTGCCCGCGACCCGCGTTATGTTGTCCGTGCCAAGGATGGTTTCGCTGTTGTCGCTGGCGATCACCTTGATCAGGCCCTGGCCGTCGGCATCCAGGATAGTGTCGCGGCCCGCATCGGCACGGACGATGTAGGTGTCGCTGCCGGCACCGCCCACCAGGGAGTCGAGGCCTTCGCCACCATCGAGTGTGTCGTCGTCGGAGTCGCCTTGAAGGTAGTCGTCACCAGACTTGCCATTGAGGTAGTCCGCGCCGCCTCCGCCATACAAGTGGTCTCCCTCCCCGGTCGTCGCAGCGTCAGAACCGGCGACCTCGTTGTCCTGATTGTTGCCGAACACGATTCGCTGGGCTTCAACAGCACCCGCATTGACTGCTAGGCCGCGGGTCTTTACAGTCAGTCCCGTGGCAATGTCCACGTAGGTCCGGTTGCTACGATAGCGCTTGTCGTCCAACGCAATGCTGCTGTCCAAGTTCCTGCTGTTTTGCTCGACTACCTTCGCGAGCATCGTGGAGCGATCATCCAGCCAGTTGTCGGTAAAGGTCGATGGACTCGCTGCCGACTGGTCGGCCTGCCATGTTGCATAGGTGCTGGGCCGCAGCATTGAAGCCTGGCTTTGACTAAAGGCGAAGGTACTCAAGGAGTCCAGCGCGAGCACCGCGCCGAAGTCGCTTCGAGCCAGACCACGAAGCTCCGCTGCCGTCAGCGGCCGGATGCCGGTGGTGTCAGCGTTGATGAAGGCGTTGAACAACGCGATGGCATTGGCCTTGAAATCGGCATCGGTGACGGTGGGCGCCACCTCATTGCCCAGCGCGCTGCGCCGCAGCATGTCGAGCACTTGAGCGCTGTCCTGTTCAGCTATGTAGCCGAGCCATTGGGCCGCAATCGCGTTCTGCGGGCCGACGAGTTGCTTGAACCAGCTCTCAGCGGAGATGCCGCCGTTTATGACGTCTGCCCAGGTGTTGACGGCCAGCCCAGTGTAGGTCTGGATGATGAAGCTGTTCCGACCGCCACCGAAATATGCCGAAAAATTCCCTTCCTTGTTGAAGGCGTACTTGAAGGCATCCCAAGCGAAGAGCATGTCGCGCAAGTCGCGCAGGGTGTCGAAGGCGACGGCCTGGCTGGACGGGTCCTTTGGTAGGAGGAGCCGGTCGGTGTACATGCCGCCGAGCTTCCCCAACATGGCGATGCCTGGCCAAGTCTGATTGAGGTAGTACTCGGAACCGGGGAGTTCGTTGCCAGGGAAGAGAGTGTCGCGAACGCCATTGAGATCCTGGTCACCGATTTCCTGGACGGTAGGAAGCTGTCCTTGGATAGAACTTGTGTCGTCGAGGATTTGCTTGGCAAAGTACTCTCCTACCTTGTTCGAAGCGACCTGCAACAGCGTGTCGTCGCAAGGCACTCCACGCACATCGCATTGCCGCTGGTTGTATTCACGGATGATCTTCGAGAAGACGCCGTCACCCCGGTTCACGCCCGAGGCGCCGATCAGCCAGATCACCGATTGCCAAGCCTCCTGGCCCATTTGCTGCTTCACGAAGTCTGTGGCCTGGCCCCATTGCGTAATTGTCAAGTCGGGCCAGTCTTGCCACAGCGACTGGCTGGCCGGTACCGCCGATCGCAGCACCTGCTCGAGGACGTACTGATAGACGGTTGCATACGCCCCCACTGTTGAACTCCCCGCCGCCTTGGCTTGGGCATCGAGCGTTCGAAGCTGGTCCATCTGCATGGCGTTGAAGACGAATGACGTTGGCATGGTTTACTCGCTGAAAGAGAAATCAGCGACGAGCGCTGCTCGTCGCAACAAACGGCGGGGGCGCCTGTGGATCGGTGGTTTGATAGCTGGTAACGAACTCGGTGAAGCCGCTGGTCAGTTCGCGCCATTGCGGCAGGAACTTGATGGGGAAGGTCATGCCCGCGGAGAAACCCGGCGCTACAAACGAGTAGTAGGTCGCAGGTCCAGAACATGTTGCCTGGTCGCTGTCGGCTGAAGCCTTTTCGTACCGCTTTGAGCAAGAAAATATTGCAGGCTGCCCCAGATGCCAAGTCTTGGGCTCCGCCATTGGCTCGTAGAAGATGCTCGTCTGCTCCGGCTTCTTTGGTTCGTCCAGGACATCCTTTGCAACGTGACCGGTGTATTCGTACAGGCCAAGCTCTGGACGCGCAGTACGTGTCAGTTCTTGCCAGTTCACGAGATGCCTGGGCCTGCCTATCAATCGAATAGAGCGGAGATTGACAAATGCTTCCTCTTTGACCTGTGGAAGTCTGGCTGGCCAGTAAAGATCAGGTTGCCCATTGAGGTGATCGCGATCAACGCACTGCAAGACGATCGCCGCCAGATTCGCCACTCCGTTGACCACGTCGTAGCGCCTGCAAGTGCTGCCATCGATGGCCGAGCCATTGGGCGCGCGAAGAACCTTCGAGTCGTCGCAGAGCTTGGGATCAGCGTGGTACTGCGGCGAGAAATCGGGAATCACCGCATAGAGCAGCCATTCCTGGTCGGGTTGCGACATTGACCCGCCATACCCAGCGCGCTTGCGAAAGGCGTATTGGCCAACGTGCCGATACGTATCGCCAGTTGTGCGAACGCGTTCATTGGTCAACGGCGTAAGTCCCTGCGCTCGCCGATTGATCCAGGCGCGCTCCTCGCAGTCACTGAGGGAGGCCGGCGTGCCGTCGCGATCCATCCCGCGATTCGTGTTGCGATGCTGCTCCTCCTCCCATGTGAGCTGGATCGTGCTGCCCTTGCCGCCGATGTGCTTGCGTTCGTAGTCGCGCTGGCAGCCGATCAGCGCCGCCGCTGCAGCACAGATCAGCGCAATGGTGCTCCAAGGCCAAAAGGTTCGCCTGACGCTTACCTCTGTTTGAATCTGATCGATCTGCGTGGCGTTGAAGAAGAATGTCGTTGGCATAGTTTGTTCACTATTTGCAAAACAAGAACTCACGCTGAATGCTGTTGTGCCGGAACGAAGATTTGCAGGTCTTTGGTTGTTTGATAGCGATCGGCGAACTCGGTGAAGCGCTCGCGCTTAAGTTGGCTGGTAGTGGCACAGGCGACTCGCATCGTTTCAGTAGCCTGGCCGGCGGCGTAGAAGCAAGCTCATCTTTCTCTCGCCGCTTCCTGAAGCGTCCTGCTGACAGGGCTCAGCAGATACTCTATGACCGTGCGCTCACCTTGGTGGATCTCCGCGCTGACATGCATGCCGGCGTCCAGTGTGTAATGCTGCGTTTGTGATCGGTCAGCTGCTTCAAGGTACTGCGTCGTAAGTTTGATCAAGGCCCTATAGCCTCCGACAGACTCTGCAGTCCTGGCCCCGGTTTGTGCCGTATCGTTGGCGCTGGGCGTCGCGTCGGGTGCTACGGATTGCACTTGCCCGTCCAGCAAGCCATACTTCTGGAATGGGTACGCAGCTAGTTTGAGCTTGACCTCTTGGCCTTTATGAATGAAGCCGATATCCTCGTTCTTAATCTGCACCTCAGCCACCAGAGCCTCTCCCTTCGGGACCAACGTTAACAAGACCAATCCGGGTTGTACGACTGCGCCTCTAGTTGTAGTTGCCAAGTCCTTCACTACACCCGTTTGAGGAGCCTTTAGTTCGGTCAAGTTGGTCTTAAATCCAAACTTCTTTTCTTCCTGCTCCAACTTAAGCAAGCTCGCCATGATCTCGGTCCGCTCGGTCAGCAGCTGACTGCGATAGTTGCTCGTTAGCGCGGCAATCTTCTTGTCCTGAGCCAGGATGCCGGCGGTCAAGCCATCAACAGTCGCGATCTGCGCCTTCAGGTCTTGGGCCTTCTCTACAGCCTCGCGTTCTTTTTCATTGCCGGCCATTTGACTGAGAAAGCCCTCGTTGACGAGCTTTCGATGCGCCTCGGCAGACTGCTGATAGCTTGGCAAGGTCACCTTAAGCTTGTTGAGCGTCTCCTGTGCTGCCTTCAAATCTTGCGCCGTTCGCTCTCGCACCGCCGCCTCTTGCGCCAGTGCATCCCGGTATGCCTGACTGCGGCTGTCGCTTTGCAGCTGGACTTGGGCAAGTAACGCCGCGTGATCTCCTGTAATCGCCCGCAGCGAACGTCCTGCCAATTCAGCATCGATACGTCGAAGCGCCAAGCGCTTTACTGCCAACTCGGAGGCCAGGCTCTGGCCATCCGCAGCACTCAGTGTCGAGTCCAACCTGATCAAGGTCTGGCCCGCTTGCACCAGATCGCCTTCCTTGACCAGGATGTCGCTCACAATGCCTGCTTCGGCCGGCTGAACAATCTTCACGTAGCTCTGCGGCACCAGCTTTCCGTCGGCGCTGGCCACCACATCCAATTTACCCAGGGTGGCCCACAGCAACATGAGTCCACACAACGAAACGACGGTATAGAGCACAGCCCGCGGCAACGCGGGCGGCGGGCTGTCCTGAATACTCAACAGCCCGGGTGCAAACTCAAGCGCGTCCGCGTGAAACTTCATGCCTGAGCCTCCTTGACGCGGGCGACCGCCTTGCGAAGCACTCCATCGCGTATCACGTAAACCTCGTCAACATGCAATGTTCGAGGCAACGCGTGCGCAATGAATATCAATGTGACTTGGCCCTTGAGCTGATTGACAGTTGCGGCGAAAGCTTCTGCCGTCTGATGATCCAGCGCGGACGTCGCTTCATCAAAAATCAAAATCCGCGGTCGCTTCAGTAGCGCCCTGGCGATAGCGATGCGCTGCTTTTGTCCACCGCTGAGGCCCGTTCCACGTTCGCCGATCTCGGTCTTGTAGCCCTGAGAGAGGGCTTCGATGGTGCTGTGAATATCCGCCTTTTTGCATGCGTCAACCACCTCGTCGAAGCTGGCCGACGGATTTGCAGCCAGCAAGTTGTCGTAGATGGTGCCGCTGAAGAGGATGGTTTCCTGCGGGACCACACCGAAGTAGTTTCGGAGCTCGTTGGCGGACAGATGTCGAGTGTCCACGCCATCGACCTTGATGGTGCCCTCGCTTGCTCGGTAGAAGCCCTGCAGAAGCTTTGCCAAAGTGGATTTGCCCGAGCCGCTCGGCCCCATGATCGTGATGGCCCGTCCGGGCTCCACGTTCAAATGCACATCGCGGTACAGATAAGGCCGGTCTTCGCCGTACCGAAATCCCACTGCCTCGAACTCGACGCGCCCACCTGTCTCGCTTTGGCGCGATGGGGTTAGCGCATAAGGTTCGGCAGGTGCGTTCATCAGGTCGCCCAGGCGCTGAACTGCCAAGCTCGCTTCTTGGAACTGCTGCCACAGGCCAACCAAGCGCAACATGGGCTGGCTGATTCTCCCCGCGAACATTTGAAACGCCACCAACATACCGATGGTGAACGGCGCGGCCCCCGGGGGCGGATTCATGACAGCCCATGCTCCGACCATCAGCACCAGCACGGTCATCACCTGCTCCATCGCGCTCGCGACAGTGTTGTATGTGTTGCCGATCTGCTTTGTCGCGAAACCCGATTGAAGATAGGTCGCGAGATAGTCGCTATAGCGCGCGTTCAGCAACGGCTCCATCTGCAGGCTCTTGACAGTTTCGTGCCCCGCCACATGTTCGGTGACAAAGGCTTGATTCCTCGCACCCAAGAGAAACTGCTGATTCAGCCGGCGCTGGAACAGCGGCGCCACCAGGAACGACAGAATTCCGATGACACAGAGAATGCCCAGAACGATCAGCGTCAAGGGCACCGAATAGGTGAACATGACAGCAACTGCTATCAACAGGAACGGGACGTCGAGCACAAGGCTTATTGCCGCGGAAGCAATGAACTCCCTGATCGTTTCCACACCATGCAGACGTGCCGCAATGACGCCGGTGGGACGGTACTCAAAATACTTGACCGGCAGTTTGAAAAGATGCTCGAAAACGGTTGCTCCGAGCACCGCGTCCACCCGGTTTCCGGTATGGAGTACGAGATACTGCCGCACCCAGCCCAGCAGTGCTGTAAACACGACGAATATGCCCATCGCCGTCCCCAGCACGATCAGCGTGCTCTGCGTTCGGTGAACCACCACCTTGTCGACGACCGCTTGCGTAATGAGCGGAAATGCCAACGAGACGAGCTGAAGGAACAAGGAAGCCAGCAGCACCTGCTTCCACACGGTCTTGTGCTTGAGTAGTTCTGGAACGAACCAGCCGAAACCGAAAGCGCTGGTTCGGCGCGCGCCATCGGGATCACTGGGATCCTTGCTCTGTACTTTGGCCTGAACGACTCGGCCCGCAAATTTTGCGGCGAACGTTGTATGCGGCTCTGTGATGACGCCGCCTTGGCCCGTGTGCGGCGATAGATAGGCAACATTCTCACCGTCGGCGTGCAGCACCACTGTCGGGTCGCCGCCTTCCATGTCTGCGATCAAAGGAAAGCTGAGTTGCGCCAACTTACTTGGCGCCACCGCCTTGCGCTTGGCATGGAAGCCCAATTCACGTAACGCCCGCAGCAGTGCGTCTGGATGATGTGGAGGCGGAAAACGATGCGCGAGCAAACGAGCATCGAATGGAACGCGATGCAATGCGCACAATGCCCCTATGAGCGACACCAGGTAACTCCCTGCGTCATGCTCCGAGATCTCTCCGTTACCCCTCAGCAGTTCCATATCTCCCACCCCGTTTTTTTTTCCGAATGTATCAGGGATGGGAAAAAATCACATTGATATTTCGAGGTGTATCCAGCCACCCTTCAAGGAAGAAAACAAAAGTACTGTTTTCACATTCGTCACGGACGGTTGCGGCTTTTTCTGACCAATGCCTTGTTGTTTTCTCGGTAACGAACAACTGGACAAGCGTCGTATGCGACGAGACATCGATGATGACGATTCGGCAAGCGGAATGACCATCGCCCCTCTGAATCAGACTTGGGGCGCTGGTCCAATCGGAAGAGCCATCACACGCTCGGCTAGATGGCACCTTCGCATCGACGAGCCCCACTTCATCGTGACAGTGGGTAGTCAAAGTAAAAAAATTGACCTCTCAATGGTCGAGTACATGAGCGTCAAACGGGGGCTCGTCTGGTCCGAGATTTGCCTTCGCTTGCCAAACAAGCCACCCCTGACACTCGACGGCATCTCCAACGCGCACGCGACTTCGATGTCGAAGGCTTTGTTCGTCGCGAAGACGCGGTATGACCGACGATTGCACATTCAAGCCCAGCTTCGAGAGTTCGATCTCACCGTCAAGCCTGTGGATTCGTGGGGCAGAAATTTCCATGAAGCGTGCAATCAGCAGCTCGCCGGCAAAAGATGGCTGACTCAGGAGTTCGTCTCGGAGTGGGCGAAAACAAAACCCGGAGGCAATTTCCGAGCACTTCTCGGCGAGCCCGAGGTGCAAGATCACCTCAAGTCGAAATCCGAAGGCCTTCAAGCGCATGTGAAACTCTGGCAAACAGACATCGTCCCTTTCGCACGAGCCCTCAATGAACACCATCTCGCTCGCGCGTTGATCGACCACAAGGATTTCTTCGACACGATCGAGAAATCTCCCCTGACCGGCGAGCAAGCCAAGGCGGTGGTGAGTTTCGACAGTCGCATGCTGGTTGTCGCATCCGCAGGCTCGGGGAAGACTTCCACGATGGTCGCGAAGGCGGCGTATGCCCTGCGGCTGAACATCGTTCCTCCAGAGAAGATTCTCCTGCTCGCGTTCAACAACGAAGCCGCTAAGGAACTTCAGCAAAGGGTCCGCGACAGGCTGACCGCCGTCGGCTTGCCCGCCGAAAAAGTGGTTGCGCGCACCTTTCATGCGTTTGGCCTGGACGTCATAGGCGCCGCAACAGGAAAGAAGCCGAGGCTTGCGCCATGGCTCGATCAGGGACGAGACATGGACTACTTGATGACCATCGTTGATCGCCTGAAGGATCGAAACCCAGCCTTTCGAACGAACTGGGAGCTATTCCGCATGGTGCTGGGCCGAGATCTCCCCTCCTTCGGCAAAGAGGAACCCGAGGACTGGGATCCGAACACGAAAACCCGCGGCTTCAGGACACTGCAAGGCGACGTGGTCAAGAGCCAGGGCGAACGCATGATTGCCGATTGGCTTTTCTACAACGGCGTCGCGCACCGCTACGAGAGTGCCTACAGCGCGGACACCGCCGATGCAACGCACGGGCAGTACAGGCCCGACTTCTACTATCCTGACATCGACACCTACCACGAACACTGGGCGCTCGATGCGAATGGCAAGCCGCCGGACGAGTTCGTTGGCTATCTTCAGAGCATGGCGTGGAAGCGCGAAGTCCATCGCCGGAACCCCACTGCACTGATAGAAACCACGAGCGCGCAGCTGTGGTCGGGAGAGGCATTCCGCCTTCTGGCGAAGGAACTCACCACACGCGGCATCAAGCTCGATCCCAATCCTGACCGGCCGGCAGCCGGCAAGGCGCCGATCGAGAACCAGACGCTCCTCCGCACGTTTCGCACATTCCTCACCCACGCAAAGAGCAACCAGTTCAGTGGCGCCGATCTGCGGGCCCGGCTGGCGAGCCAACCGGCTGATGCGTTTCGCTACCGCCACGAGGTGTTCCTCTCCTTGTTTGAGGCAATTCGGAACGAGTGGGAGGCCTCGCTCATCGCCGAAGGGGTGATCGATTTCGAGGAAATGCTGATCCAAGCGGCGGACCATCTGGAAGCTGGTCGATGGAACAGCCCGTTTGAGTTGGTCATGGTCGACGAATTCCAGGATGCCAGCCGAGCACGGGCGAGGCTGACCCGAGCCTTGGTGAGCAAGCCTCATCGATACCTCTTCGCAGTGGGTGATGACTGGCAGAGCATCAATCGTTTCGCGGGGGCGGATCTGTCCGTGATGACCGACTTCGAGCAATGGTTCGGCAAGGCCTCGACCCACCGCTTGGAACGCACATTCCGATGCCCACAGTCGATCTGCGATGTGTCGAGCAAGTTCGTCTTGAAGTAATAGTCCGCTCGAGGCCGTTGTTGACGGCTGGACCGTTTAGGGCGTGACGTCGGTGACGTGCTGAAGCAGAGCGAACGCCACGCGCCATGCG
>NZ_FNDR01000010.1 GCF_900099805.1 Variovorax sp. OV700
GTGAACAAGCGCTCCATGGCCGCGGGCTATGCGGGCCTGGACAACGAGCTGTTCTACATGGACAAGACCATGATGGTCTTTGGGGATGCGAAGAAAGTAGTGGAAGATATGGGCAAGGCCATCGAATAGGCAGAGGGTCCGCGCCCGCTCAGTGCGGGCCAGATCATCGCGGCGCCATCAAGTGCGCCGTTTTCGTTTTCAGATAACTCGATTTGGAGGAGACACATCCATGACCGATCGTCCCTGGCTCGGCAGCTACCCGCAAGGCGTGCCTGCCGATATCGATCCTTCGCAATACCCGTCGCTGGTGGCACTCATGGAAGAGAGCTTTACCAAGTACGCCGACCGCACGGCCTACAGCTTCATGGGCAAGGACGTGAGCTACAGGGAAACCGACAAGCTGAGCAAGGCCTTCGCGGCGTACCTGCAAGGGCTGGGCCTGGCCAAGGGCGATCGCGTGGCCGTGATGATGCCCAACTGTCCGCAGTACCCGATCGCGGTCGCGGCCATCCTGCGGGCCGGCCTGATCCTGGTGAACGTGAACCCGCTGTACACGCCGCGCGAGCTGGAGCACCAGCTCAAGGACTCGGGCGCGAAGGCCATCGTCATCATGGAGAACTTCGGCACCACGCTGCAGCAGTGCATCGCGGCCACGCCCATCAAGCACATCGTGCTCGCGACCATGGGCGACCGGCTCGGGTTCCTGAAAGGCGCGCTCGTCAACTACGTGGTGCGCAACGTCAAGAAGCTGGTGCCCCACTTCAGCCTGCCAGGCGCGGTGCGCTTCAATGATGCAGTCGATCAGGGCAAGAGCCGTACGCTCCAGCTGCCGGTCATCGGCCCTGACGACGTGGCCGTGCTGCAGTACACCGGCGGCACCACCGGCGTGTCGAAGGGCGCGGTGCTGCTGCATCGCAACGTGATCGCCAACGTGCTGCAGTCCGAAGCCTGGAACGAGCCCGTCATGGCGAAGGTGCCGGCCGACGAACAGCCGACGAGCGTCTGCGCGCTGCCGCTGTATCACATCTTCGCGTTCACGGTCGGCATGATGCTGAACATGCGCACGGGCGGCAAGCTGATCCTGATCCCGAATCCACGCGACCTGGCGGGCGTGCTCAAGGAACTCTCAAAGCACACGATCCACAGCTTTCCCGCGGTCAACACGCTGTTCAACGGGTTGGCGAACCATCCTGATTTCAATACCGTCAACTGGAAGAACCTCAAGGTGTCGGTCGGCGGCGGCATGGCCGTGCAGGCCGCGGTTGCCAAGCTCTGGCTCGAGAAAACCGGCTGCCCGATCTGCGAGGGCTACGGCCTTTCCGAAACCTCGCCCTCGGCCACCTGCAACCCGACCGACAGCAAGGCCTACACCGGCACCATCGGTCTGCCGCTACCGAGCACCTGGCTCAAGCTGCTCGACGACGACGGCCGTGAAGTGCCGCTGGGCCAGCCTGGCGAAATCGCGATCAAGGGTCCGCAGGTGATGGCCGGCTACTGGCAGCGCCCCGACGAAACCGCCAAGGTCATGACACCCGACGGCTACTTCAAGAGCGGCGACATCGGCGTGGTCGACGAGCGCGGCTACTTCAAGGTGGTCGACCGCAAGAAGGACATGATCCTGGTCTCGGGCTTCAACGTGTACCCGAACGAGATCGAAGACGTGGTGGCGCAGATTCCGGGCGTGCTCGAATGCGCGGCCGTGGGCGTGAGCGACGACAAGACGGGCGAAGCCGTCAAGCTCGTGCTCGTCAAGAAGGACGAGTCCCTGACCGAAGCGCAGGTGCGCGAATACTGCAGAGCGAACCTAACGGGTTACAAGCAGCCCCGAACCGTCGAGTTTCGCACCGAGCTGCCGAAGACACCGGTCGGCAAGATCCTGCGGCGCGAACTGCGGGAAGCCAGAAAGTAAGGGTTCGGCCCGGGTAGGGCCGCGGCATCGATCTTGCATATTGCGGATCGATGTTTCGCTTCCTACTTACGCGGGTGAGCTTGCTGGTGCCGACCTTCATCGGCATGACGCTGCTCGCCTTCTTTCTCATCCGGCTGGTGCCGGGTGATCCCATCGAGACCATGGCCGGCGAGCGCGGGATCGACCCCGCGCGTCACGCTCAACTGCGCACGGCCTATGGCTTCGACAAGCCGGTGATCGTGCAATACGGCATCTACATCGGCCGCGTGCTGCATGGCGATCTGGGCAAGTCGATCATCACGCAGGAATCGGTCGCGAACGAGTTTCTGGCGCTGTTTCCCGCCACCGTCGAGCTCGGCGTGTGCGCGATTGTCTTTGCGCTGCTGCTGGGGCTTCCGGCGGGCATTCTCGCGGCGGTGCGGCGCAACTCGATCTTCGATCATGGCGTGATGGCCACCTCGCTCACCGGCTATTCGATGCCAATCTTCTGGTGGGGGCTGCTGGTGATCCTGTTCTTCTCGGTGCAGCTGGGCTGGACGCCCGTGTCGGGCCGCATTGCGGTGCAATATTTCGTCGAGCCCGAGACCGGCTTCCTGCTGATCGACGCACTGCGCGCTGGCGACACCGATGCCTTCTGGTCAGCCCTGCACCACCTGATTCTTCCGGCCATCGTGCTCGGCACGGTGCCGCTTGCGGTCATCGCGCGCATGACGCGCTCGGCCATGCTCGAGGTCCTGAGCGAAGACTACATTCGTACCGCGCGCGCCAAGGGCCTCTCGCGCTTTCGCGTGGTGGCGCTGCATGCATTGCGCAACGCGTTGATCCCCGTGGTCACGGTGATCGGCCTGCAGGTGGGCGTGCTCTTCACGGGCGCGATCCTCACCGAAACCATCTTCTCCTGGCCCGGCGTCGGCAAGTGGCTCATCGAGGCGATCGGCCGGCGCGACTACCCTGTGCTTCAGGGCGGCATGCTGCTGCTGGGCGGCATCGTGATGCTGGTCAACCTGCTGGTCGATGTGACCTACGGCGTCATCAACCCCAGGATCCGGCGCTGAACATGGCCTCGACCGACATCATGTCTTCGCCCGGCGCGAGCAAGGTGCCGCCCGGACCCTGGCGCGAGTTCTGGACCTCTTTCTCCGCCAACCGCGGCGCGGTCATCGGACTCGCCACCATCGTGGTGCTGCTGCTCGTGGCGCTGTTCGCGCCGTGGATCGCGCCCCATGCGCCGAACGAAACCAACAGCGCGGTCTTCCTGCAGCCGCCGGCCTGGCAGCAGGGCGGCTCGATGAGCTACCTGCTGGGCACCGACGCCATCGGGCGCGACATTCTTTCGCGCCTCATGCACGGCGCGCGGCTCTCGCTGTCGATCGGCGTTGCCGTGGTGGCGCTGTCGGTGGTGACAGGCATCGTGCTCGGCCTCATTGCGGGGTTCTTCCGCGGCGTGCTCGAGATCGCGATCATGCGGCTGATGGACATCGTGCTCACGCTGCCGAGCCTGCTGCTGGCCATCGTGATCGTGGCCATCCTCGGGCCGGGGCTGGTCAACGCCATGCTCGCGGTGGCGATCGTGGTGCTGCCGCACTATGTGCGCATCACCCGAGCGGCAGTCATCGCCGAAGTGTCGCGCGACTACGTCACGGCGGCACGCGTGAGCGGCGCCGGCACGCTGCGCCTGATGTTCAGCGAGGTGCTGCCCAACTGCGCGGCGCCGCTCATCGTGCAGGCCTCGCTCGGCATCTCCACGGCCATTCTCGACGCGGCCGCGCTCGGTTTCCTGGGCCTCGGCGCGCAGCCGCCGTCGCCCGAATGGGGAACCATGCTGGCCGATGCGCGCGAGTTCGTGCTGCGCGCCTGGTGGGTCGTCACCTTCCCCGGTCTCGCCATCCTCGCGGCCGTGCTGGCCTTCAACCTGCTGGGTGACGGCCTGCGCGACGCGCTCGACCCGAAGCTCAAGAGATGAGCATGCTGCTGGACATCAAGGACCTGCATGTGGAGTTCCCCACGCAAGGTGGCGTGCTGCATGCCGTTGACGGCGTGAGCCTCACGCTCGAGGAGGGCGAGGTCCTCGGCATCGTCGGCGAATCGGGCTCGGGCAAGAGCGTGACCATGATGGCGCTGATGGGCCTCGTCGGCTTTCCGGGGCGGGTGCGCGCGGACCACATGCGCTTTGCAGGCAAGGAGCTGCTCGGCATTTCAGACAAGGCCCGCCGTACGCTGGTCGGCAAGGAGGTCGCAATGATCTTCCAGGAGCCGACCACCAGCCTCAACCCCTGCTTCACCATCGGCTTCCAGCTGATGGAAACGCTGCGGCTGCATCTGCACCTGGACCGGCGCACCGCGAAGAAGCGCGCGACCGAACTGCTCGAACAGGTCGGCATACCCGCCGCGTCATCGCGCCTTGGCAGCTACCCGCACCAGCTTTCGGGCGGCATGAACCAGCGCGTGATGATCGCGATGGCCATTGCCTGCAACCCGCGCCTCTTGATCGCCGACGAGCCGACCACCGCGCTCGACGTGACGATCCAGGCGCAGATCCTCGACCTGCTGCGCGAACTGCAGAAAGAGCGCGGCATGGCGCTGGTGCTCATCACGCACAACATGGGCGTGGTGAGCGAAATGGCGCAGCGCATTGCCGTCATGTATGCGGGCCAGGTGATGGAGCAGCAGCGCGTCGACCGGCTCTTCGCGAATCCGCAACATCCCTATACGGAGGCCCTGTTGGCCGCGCTGCCCGAGCGCGCGGCGCCCGAGGGGCGGCTTGCCACCATCGCGGGCGTGGTGCCCGGCGTGCACGACCGGCCCACAGGTTGCCTCTTCGCGCCGCGCTGCAACTACGTGACGACGAAGGCCTGCAATGTGCGGCCGGCGCTGCGTGCGGCCGCGTCGCAACCGGGCGCCGAAGTGCGTTGCCATTTTCCGCTCGGCGAGCCGGGGCGGCTGGCCGCCATCGAGGCCGACCGGCCGCGAGCTGCGGAGATGCCCCAATGAGCGCCGCGCCGGGCCGCCCCAAGCAAGCTCGCTCCCGCTTGGCGGGAAGGCGCGCAGCGCCAAGGGTGCACCAATGAGCGCATTGCCCGGCGATGTCGTGGTCGATGCGCGAAACCTGCAGCGCACGTACGCCGTGCGGCGCGGCATGTTCCGCGCGCCCGCGCAGCTGCGAGCGGTGGGCGATATTTCATTTCGCATCGAGCGCGGCCGCACGCTGGCGGTGGTCGGCGAATCGGGCTGCGGCAAGTCCACGCTCGCGCGCATGGTCGCGCTGATCGAGAAGCCGACGGCCGGGCAGCTCACGCTGGTCGGCCACGATGCGGTCGACCCGCCTTCGGAGCACCGGCGAGAGCTGCGGCAGGCCGTGCAGCTGGTGTTCCAGAACCCCTATGGCTCGCTCAATCCGCGCAAGAAGATCTCCACGGTGCTCGAAGATCCGCTGGCGATCAACACCACGCTGAGCAAGACCGAGCGGGCAGGCAAGGCGCGCGAGATGCTGGCCCGCGTGGGCCTGCGGCCGGAGTACGCGAACCGCTATCCGCACATGTTCTCGGGCGGCCAGCGCCAGCGCATCGCCATTGCGCGCGCGCTCATGCTGGAGCCGCGCCTCCTGGTGGCCGACGAGCCGGTGTCGGCGCTCGACGTGTCGATCCAGGCGCAGGTACTGAACCTGCTGGCCGACCTGCAGGCCGAACTCGGCTTGGCGTACCTCTTCATTTCGCACGACCTGGGCGTGGTGCGGCACATCGCGCACGACGTGCTCGTGATGTACCTCGGCCATGCGGTGGAGCAGGGTCCGAAGGCACGCATCTTCGCGCGGCCGCTGCATCCATACACGCAGGCGCTGCTGGCGTCCACGCCTGGGCTCAGCAGCCAGCGCATCGTGCTCAAGGGCGAGCTGCCGTCGCCGCTGAATCCGCCGCCCGGCTGCGTCTTCAGCACGCGCTGCCCGCATGTGACGGAGCGCTGCCGCGAAGAGCGGCCCTTGCTGCGCGCGCTCGACGAGCGGCTGGTGGCGTGCCACTACGCCGAGAAGTTTCTCGATGGCACGCCGCCGGTGCGCGCCGACATGCCGTTGTCTCCGCCATTCGTCGCGCCCCTGGCGATGAAACCCTAGTTCACTTCAACCCGTGTCCCAAGGAGTTGCCATGAAGACCCAGTCATCCGTTTCGCTCCCCTCGCGAAAGCTCGTTGCATTGTTCGCGCCGACGGCACTCGCCGTGCTCACATTAGCCTGCGGCGCCGCGTCCGCCAAGACGCTGGTCTATTGCTCGGAGGGCAGCCCCGAGAACTTCTATCCGGGCGTGAACACCACCGGCACCTCGTTCGACGTGACCACGCAGGTCTACAACACCATCGTCGAGTTCGAGCGCGGCGGTACCAAGGTCGTGCCTGGCCTGGCGGAAAAATGGGACATCTCGGCCGACGGCACGCAGTACACCTTCCACCTGCGCAAGGGCGTCAAGTGGCACAGCACCAGCAAGACCTTCAAGCCCACGCGCGACTTCAACGCCGACGACTTCATCTTCATGCTCGAGCGGCAGTGGAAGGAAAGCGACCCCTTCTTCAAGGTCACGAGCCAGAACCACTCCTACTTCAACGACATGGGCATGCCCAAGCTATTGAAGTCGGTCGACCGCGTCGATGAGTTCACGGTGAAGATCGTGCTCAACCAGGCCGAGGCGCCGTTCCTGGCCAACCTCGCGATGCAATACGCCGGCATCCAGTCGAAGGAGTACGCCATCGCGATGCTGAAGGCCGGCACGCCGGAGAAGGTCGACCAGGACCCGATCGGCACCGGACCGTTCTACCTCGTGCAGTATCAGAAGGATGCGGTCATCCGCTTCAAGGCCTTTCCGCAGTACTGGGGCGGCAAGGCGAAGATCGACGACCTCGTGTTCGCGATCACGCCCGATGCCTCGGTGCGCTGGGCCAAGCTGCAGAAGGGCGAATGCCACGTCATGCCCTACCCGAACCCGGCCGACCTCGATGCGATCCGCAAGGACCCGAACGTGCAGGTGCTTGAGCAGCCCGGCCTCAACGTGGGCTACCTCTCGTACAACACCACCAAGAAGCCATTCGACGACGTGCGCGTGCGTAAGGCCATCAACATGGCGATCAACAAGAAGGCGATCATCGACGGCGTGTACCTGTCGACGGGCGTGGCCGCGAAGAACCCGATCCCGCCCACCCTGTGGTCCTACAACGACGGGGTCAAGGACGATCCTTACGATCCCGAGGCCGCGAAGAAGCTGCTGGCGCAAGCTGGCTTTCCCGATGGCTTCTCGACCGACCTGTGGGCCATGCCGGTGCAGCGGCCCTACAACCCGAACGCCAAGCGCATCGCCGAGCTGATACAGGCCGATCTTGCCAAGATCAACGTCAAGGCCGAGATCAAGAGCTTTGAATGGGGTGAATACCGCAAGCGCTTGCAGGCCGGCGAGCACCAGATGGGCATGCTGGGCTGGACTGGCGACAACGGCGACCCGGACAATTTCCTCTACACGCTGCTGGGCTGCGCCTCGGCCAAATCGGCGAGCGGCAGCAACATCTCCAAGTTCTGCTACCAGCCGTACGAAGACCTCGTGCTGAAGGCCAAGAGCGCGACCAAGCAGGCCGACCGCGATGCGCTCTACAAGAAGGCGCAAGTCATCTTCAAGGAACAGGCGCCGTGGTTCACCATTGCGCATGCGGTGCAGCTGAAGCCGGTGCGCAAGGAAGTCGTCGACTTCAAGCTCAGTCCCTTCGGCCGCCATACCTTCTATGGCGTCGACATCAAGTAGCCGATGAGTGAAGCACCGGTCGCCATCGTTGCCGCAATGCACGAGGAGCTCAGCGCGCTCCTCGCGCAGATGCCGGACGAGCAGCGCGTGCGCGTCGCGGGCCGCGACTTCTGGGTCGGCCATCTGCACGGCCAGCCGGTGGTCGCGGTGCTGTCGCGCATCGGCAAGGTGGCCGCTGCGGTCACGGCCACGGTACTGCTCGAGCGATTCGGCGTGCGGGCCGTCGTGTTCACGGGCGTTGCCGGCGGGCTCGCGCCGGGTGTGAACGTGGGCGACGTGGTGGTCGCGTCGGAACTGCTGCAGCACGACCTCGATGCTTCGCCGATCTTTCCGAAGTACGAGGTGCCGCTCGTGGGCATTGCGCGCTTTGCGGCCGATGCCGCGATTGCTGATGCGCTCTCGGGCGTTGCCACCCATGTGCTGCGCGATCCGGTCGCACTGATCGGGCAGCAGGCCGTCGACGAGTTCGGCATTCGAGCACCGAAGGTGCACCGCGGGCTGCTGGTGAGCGGCGACCGTTTCGTGTCGACTACCGCAGAGAGCGAGGCACTGCGGCGCGAACTGCCCGACGCGCTCGCGGTCGAAATGGAAGGCGCTGCCATGGCGCAGGTGTGCCACGACTACAGCGTGCCGTTCGCGGCGATGCGGACGATTTCGGACTGTGCCGACGATGCCGCGCATGGCGACTTCGCGCGCTTCGTCGCCGAGGTGGCGAGCCGCTACAGCCTGGCTTTGGTCGATGCGTGGCTGGGCACGCTGCCTTCTTCGCCTGGAACGCCAGCGGCTACTTGAGCCAGCCGCGCCGGCGGAAGTACCACATCGGCACCAGCGCGCTCGCTGCCATCAGCGCCAGCGCATACGGATAGCCCAGCGACCAGTCGAGCTCGGGCATGAGCTTGAAGTTCATGCCGTAGATGCTCGCGATCAGCGTGGGTGGCAGCAGCGCCACGCTGGCCACCGAGAAGATCTTGATGGTCTTGTTCTGGTTGATGTTGATGAAACCAACGGTCGCATCCATCAGGAAGTTGATCTTGTCGAACAGGAAGGCCGTGTGGTTGTCCAGCGATTCGATGTCGCGCAGGATCTGCCGCGCCTCCTCGAACTGCTCGGCATTGAGCATGCGGCTGCGCATCATGAAGCTCACCGCGCGGCGCGTGTCCATCACGTTGCGGCGAATGCGGCCGTTCAAGTCTTCCTGGCGCGCGATCGCCGCCAGCACTTCGCCGGCCAGCTCGTCGCTGACGTTGCCTTCGAGCACCTTCTTGCCGGCCACTTCGAGCTCGTCGTAGATGTTCTCGAGCGTGTCGGCCGAGTATTCGGCGTCGGCGTCGAACAGCTTGAGCAGCACTTCCTTCGCATCCTCGATGAGCCCCGGCGCGCGGCGCGCGCGCATGCGCAGCAGGCGGAACACGGGCACATCTTCGTCGTGGATCGAGAACAGCACGCCGCGGCTGCGCAGTTCGGTGTTGTGCTGGTTCAGGATGAAGGCCACACGCACCGAACGCGGGTCTTCGTCGTCGTCGATCAAGAAGTCGGAGCGGATGTGCAACTCGCCGTTGTCTTCTTCATAGAAGCGGGCCGACTCCTCGATGTCCTCGTCCATCGCGTCTTCGGGAATCGAGAGGCCGTAGTACTGCTTGATCCAGCGCTTTTCTTCGAGGGTGGGCGATTCGAGGTCGACCCAGATCGGCTGGAACTTGGAAAGCTCTTCCAGCGCTTCGATCTCTTCCTGGACGAGGCGGCCGTTGGCGAGCGTAAAGATGTTGAGCATGGGCTCACTCCCGTGAAATGGCTGAGGCGATGGGGCGAGGGAAGGGGCGCTTTCAATTCCCGGGCCCGGCGCCAAGCGTCAGAGGGGAGTTGAAAGCTGCCGAGACGGGGCGGTTTCCAAGGTGCGGTCTCCAGTTGCAGCGAGGCGCGATTATGTCATCGGCCATGTGACGGGAGCCTGCCGATCTGGATGGACATACAGTAAAGTTGCGGTCATGCAGACCGCTGCGCTCCCCGTTTTTTCCGCCGTCGGCGCCACCCAGGCCGAGCGCCTGGCCGCGGCGCTTTCCGCGCTCAACGACGAGCAGCGCGCCGCGGTCGAGCATGGCGTCGGTACGGTGGTCGGGCGGGACGAGCGCCCGCTGCTGGTGATTGCCGGTGCGGGCTCCGGCAAGACCAGCACGCTGGCACACCGGGTGGCGCACCTGATTGCCGGCGGCGTCGACCCGCAGCGCCTGCTGCTCCTGACCTTCTCGCGTCGCGCGGCGCTTGAAATGGAGCGCCGCGCGGGCCAGGTGCTGGCGCGCGTCCTCGGGCTCAAGTCAGAAAAGCCGCCCGCGCTGCCGTGGGCCGGCACCTTCCACGGCATCGGGGCGCGCCTGCTGCGCGAGTACGCGGCGCACATCGGCCTGAACGACAACTTCACGATCCACGACCGCGGCGATGCCGAGGACCTGATGGGCCTTGTGCGGCATGAGCTCGGCCTGTCGTCCAGCGTGAACCGCTTTCCGCGCAAGGGCACCTGCCTGTCGATCTACTCGCGCTGCGTCAACACGCGCGCGCCGCTGGCCGATGTGCTCGCAGAAGCTTTTCCGTGGTGCGCCGAGTGGGAGGCCGAGCTCAAGCGCCTGTTCGGCGCCTACGTGGAGGCCAAGCAGCAGCAGAACGTGCTCGACTACGACGACCTGCTGCTCTATTGGGCCGGCATGGTGGCCGAGCCGGCGCTCGCCGAACTGGTCGGCGCGCGTTTCGACCACGTGCTGGTCGACGAATACCAGGACACCAACCTGCTCCAGGCCTCGATTCTTCTCGCGCTCAAGCCCGATGGCCGCGGCGTGACAGTGGTGGGCGACGACGCGCAGTCGATTTACTCGTTTCGCGGCGCAACGATACGTAACATCCTCGACTTTCCGTTGCAGTTCTCGCAGGCCGCGCGGGTGGTCACGCTGGAGCGCAACTACCGCTCCACGCAGCCGATCCTCGACGTGTCGAACCGGGTCATCGCACAGGCCGCCGAGCGGCATGCCAAGACCCTCTGGACCGACAAGCCCTCGGCGGGCAGGCCGCAGCTGGTGCTGGTGCCCGACGAGGCGCAGCAGGCGGTCTGGGTGGCCGACAAGGTGCTGGCGCACCGCGAGGGCGGGCTGGCGCTCAAGTCGCAGGCGGTGCTGTTTCGTGCTTCCACGCACAGTGCGCCGCTCGAACTCGAGCTGGCCCGCCGCAACATCCCGTTCGTGAAATACGGGGGGCTCAAGTTTCTCGAGGCCTCGCATGTGAAGGACCTGCTCGCGGTGCTGCGCTTCGCCGAAAACCCGCGTGGCCGCATGGCGGGTTTTCGCGTCACTCAGCTCATCCCGGGCATCGGCCCTGCCACGGGCACGCGGCTGCTCGACGCCATGGACCAGGCGGCCGATCCAGTGGCGGCGGTGCGGGATTTCGTACCGCCCTCGGCCGCGCGCGCCGAATGGGCGATGTTCGCCGAGGCCTACGCCGCGCTGTGCGCGCCTGCGCTGGCGTGGCCGGCCGACGTGGAGCTGGCCGTGCGCTGGTACTTGCCGCACCTCGAGCGGCTTTATGACGACCCTTCCGGCGTGCGGCGCGGCGACGTCGAGCAGCTGGCGCGGCTGGCGTCGGGCTATGCCTCGCGCGAGCGCTTCCTGACCGAACTCACGCTCGATCCGCCCGAAGCCACCAGCGACCGTCCGGGCCCGCCCTCGCTCGACGAGGACTACCTCATCCTTTCCACCATCCACTCGGCGAAAGGGCAGGAATGGAACTCCGTGCATGTGCTCAACGTGGTCGACGGCTGCCTGCCGGCCGACGTGGCGCAGGGCGCGCATGAACTCGAAGAGGAACGGCGGCTGCTCTACGTGGCGATGACCCGCGCACGCGACCATCTGCACCTGCTGGTGCCGCAGCGCTTCTACGTGACGCAGCAGGCCGTGCGAGGCGACCGGCATCTGTACGCCAACCGCACGCGCTTCATCACCGAGGCAGATCTTGCGGGCTTCGAACAGCAGACATGGCCCGCGCCGCCCGCGCGTCCACCCGCCGTGCCGCCACCTGCCGCCGTGATCGATCTGCGCAACCGCATGCGCGCCGCCTGGAGCTGAAACCGCAGGCCCTCCGCCTGGCAGGGTCACCGCTGGTGACGCACTGAAACACTTGCTGCCAAAGCGCCGCAGCGGCGGGCCGGCGTGCGCCGGCAGCTATGGAAGCTGTAGCGAAGTGGCGCCGGGGCCGCCTGCGCATGCTCCAGTGGAAAGCCCGACTATTGCAATACCGTGACAGCTTGGGCATAGTGAATCGACCTTGCCTCTTTCTCTCCCCTCTTTTCTCTTCTCCCCCCGACCCACATCTCATTTCGCCGGCCACGCTTCATTCCGGAGCGGGGTCATTTTCCCAACCGTCAATTCTCAGGAGGTCATTCATGAATTTGACGATCAGCGGTCATCACCTCGACGTCACACCTGCTTTGCGGACTTACGTCACGAGCAAGCTGGATCGGATCACACGGCACTTCGACCAGGTGGTCGATGTGAAGGTGCTCCTCACGGTGGAAAAGCAGAAGGAAAAGGAACGCCGCCAACGGGCGGAATGCAACATTCACGTCAAGGGCAATGACATGTTCGCGGAGTCGAGCCACGCTGATCTCTACGCTGCGGTCGATGAACTGGTCGACAAGCTCGACCGCCAGGTGGTGCGCCACAAGGACCGCCTGCAGGACCACCATCACGCGGCACCCAAGCGCGTGATGTAGATAGCCACGGGCAAGGGCTTCGCGGCCCCTGCGACAAGCCGCCTTTGGGCGGCTTTTTGTTGCGCGGTTTTTGTTCTTGCACCCCGGGGCCGCGAGGCCTCCGGGCAACATGTAGCCTAAAAGTAAGTAACAGGATTGGGGTTTTTACCAAGCGGGTGCATAATCGCCCCCGACTTCCCCCACCATGAATCGCCTCGCGTCCATCCTGCCGCCCGCTCAAGTGCTTGTGAGCGTTGACGCTACCAGCAAGAAGCGTGCTTTCGAAGAAGCAGGCTTGCTGTTCGAAAGCCTTCATGGCCTCGGCCGCGCCCTGATCACCGACAGCCTGTTTGCGCGCGAGCGCCTCGGCTCCACCGGTCTCGGGCACGGCGTTGCCATTCCGCATGGCCGCATCAAGGGCCTGAAGGCACCGATGGCCGCGGTCTTCCAGCTCGCCAACCCCATCGGGTTCGATGCGCCGGACGAGCAGCCCGTCGGGCTGCTGATCTTCCTGCTGGTGCCCGAGGCGGCCACGCAGAAACACCTCGAAATCCTCTCCGAAATTGCCGAATTGCTGAGCGACGCCGGCCTGCGCGAGCAGATCAAGTCGAGCACCGATGCGGCTGCGCTGCACGGACTCATTGCCAACTGGCAATCGACGCAGGTCGCGTAGAGGTGGTTGTCGCCCCGGCAGAGCCGCTTCGCGGTATTCTGGGCTGCTCCAAAACTGGGCGCTGAGCGCCGACTCCCCTACGCATGAAGCCGACCGTCATCAGTGCCGACGCCATGTTCGAGGAATTCCGCGGATCGCTCCGCTGGGAATGGCTCGCCGGCCTGGGTGCTTCCGAACGCCAATTCGACCCTGAGGTCATCAGCCGTGCCCAGTCGGCTGCCGATCTGGTCGGTTACCTCAATTACATCCATCCCTATCGCGTTCAGATCCTCGGTGCCCGCGAGGTGACCTACCTGACGCGCGGCAGCCAGGAAGACTGCGCGCGTCGCATCGCCCGCATCGTCACCCTCGAACCGCCGATGCTGGTGCTCGCCGACGGTCAGGCCGCGCCGGACGAGCTGCTATCGATTTGCGAGCGCGCCCAGCTGCCGCTGTTTGCCACGCGCGAATCGTCGGCCTTCGTGATCGACCTGCTGCGGGCCTACCTGTCCAAGCATTTCGCGGAACGCACCTCGATGCACGGGGTGTTCATGGACATCCTGGGCATGGGGGTCATGATCACGGGCGAATCGGGGCTCGGCAAAAGCGAGCTCGGGCTGGAGCTGATCTCGCGCGGCAACGGCCTGGTGGCCGACGACGCGGTCGACCTGTACCGGATCAACCAGAACACCATCGAGGGGCGCTGCCCCGACCTGCTGCTCAACCTGCTGGAAGTGCGCGGCATCGGCCTGCTCGACATCCGCGCCATCTTCGGCGAGACGGCGGTGCGCCGAAAGATGCGGCTCAAGCTCATCGTGCACCTGGTGCGGCGCGACAGCTTCGAGCGCGACTACGAGCGCATGCCCTCGGCGCCGCTCACGCAGGACGTGCTGGGCATCCCGGTGCGCAAGGTCATCATCCAGGTGGTGGCCGGCCGCAACATCGCCGTGCTGGTGGAAGCCGCGGTGCGCAATTCCATCCTGCAGCTGCGCGGCATCGACACCTATGCCGATTTCGTGGCGCGCCACCACAAGGCCATGGAAAACGGCCGCGACGGGGACTGAGGGGCGCTGCCGGGCCGCCGCCCCAAGGCGGGCCGCTAACGTTTGCTGGCGCAATCGCCGCAGAGGCCATACAGCGACATGGCATGGTCCTGCAGGATCCAGCCCTTGTCCTTTGAAATCATCTGCTGGCGGCGTTCGATTTCCGCGTCGTAGAACTCCTCGACCTTGCCGCACGAAGTGCAGATCAGGTGATCGTGGTGCGTGCCCTCGTTGAGCTCGTACACCGCCTTGCCGCTTTCGAAATGGCTGCGCTCCAGGATGCCGGCCTGCTCGAACTGGGTCAGCACGCGGTAGACCGTGGCCAGGCCGATGTCGGAGTGCTCGTTCAAAAGCACGCGAAACACGTCTTCGGCCGTCATGTGGCGCTGGCTGCCGGTCTGGAAGATCTCGAGGATCTTCAGGCGCGGCAAAGTGGCCTTGAGGCCGGTATTCTTGAGTTCGTCGATGTTGGCCATGATGGTTCCTGCGCCCTGGGCTGCGGGTGGGCCCCAAAGGGCCAGCCGCTACAATGGTCGATCATATCGCTACCCCCCATTTCTCCCATGCCTGCCATTCTCCAACGCCGTCCCTGGCTGCTGGCTGCGGCCGTCGCCGCGACGTTCTGCCTCGGCGCCTGCAGCGGCTTCAGCGATCGCACGCGTGGTGCGCTGTCGGCCATCACGCCCTACAAGGTCGAAGTGGTCCAGGGAAATTTCGTGTCCAAGGAACAGGTCGAGGCCCTCAAGCCCGGCATGTCCCGCCAGCAGGTGCGTGAAATCCTCGGCACTTCGCTCTTGACCGACGTCTTCCACAAGGATCGCTGGGACTACGTCTTCACGATCAAGCGCCAGGGCGTCGATCCACAGGAACGCCGCCTGACCGTCTTCTTCAAGGGCGAGCTGCTCGACCGCTACGAAGGCGACTCGATGCCCAGCGAAGAAGAATTCGTCGCCACGCTCGACACCCGCAAGAAGAGCGGCAAGGTTCCGCCGCTCGAGGCGTCGGAAGACGAGCTCAAGAAATTTACGCCCAAGGAAGACGCCAAGAAAGCCGACGCCACCACGACGGCCACCAACCTGCCGCCGCTGCCGGCCGCATACCCCCCGCTCGAAGCGGCGCGCTGAGCACGCGCCAGACAGCGAACGAGCGAGGGCGGGCTCACCCGTCGAGTCGGGCGGGCGCGTACCGGTCTCCATGCCCCATTTCGAAGGCTGAATCCGCGTGACTGAAACCACTTCTTCCTCCTCTTCTTCTTCCATTTCCGAGTCTTCCACGCCTGCCCTCAGGCGCATCGCAATCGCGGGAGCGTCGGGCCGCATGGGCCACATGCTGATCGAGGCGGTGCGCGAGGCGCCCGATTGCCGCCTGGCCGGCGCGCTCGACGTGGCGGGCAGCAACGCCATCGGCGCCGATGCGGCTGCGTTCCTCGGCTTCACCAGCGGCGTCTCCATCGTGTCCGACCTGCGCACCGGCCTGCAGGACGCGCAGGTGCTCATCGATTTCACCCGTCCCGAAGGCACGCTCGCGCACCTCGCCATCTGCCGCGAACTGGGCGTGCAGGCGGTCATCGGCACCACGGGCTTCAGCGACGAGCAGAAGGCCGAGATCGCCGAAATCGCGAAGGACATCGCGATCATGATGGCGCCCAACATGAGCGTGGGCGTCAACGTCACCTTCAAGCTGCTCGAAATGGCCGCCAAGGCGCTGTCGACCGGCTACGACATCGAGATCATCGAGGCGCACCACCGCCACAAGGTCGATGCGCCCTCGGGCACCGCGCTCAAGATGGGCGAGGTCATCGCCGAGGCGCTGGGCCGCGACCTGAAAGAATGCGCCGTCTACGCACGCGAAGGCATCACCGGCGCGCGCGACCCTTCCTCCATCGGCTTCTCGGCCATCCGCGGCGGCGACATCGTGGGCGACCACACCGTGCTGTTCGCGGGCACCGGCGAGCGCATCGAAATCACCCACAAGTCGGCCAGCCGTGTCACCTACGCCGAGGGCGCGCTGCGTGCGGTGCGCTTTTTGACGGGCCAGAAGGCCGGCCTGTTCGACATGTTCGACGTGCTCGGCCTGCGCTGAAATGACGGCCCCCCGGCTTACCACTTCGTGTGTTTCGCCACCCCCCGTGGGTGAGGCGCGGCTCGCCTTGGGGCGGCCCGGCGGCGGCCGCAACCGATGAGCGTCCTCGAACTGCTGACCCAGGGCGACGGCGTCAGCCGATCGGTCGCTGCGCTCTTGCTGGCCATGTCGATCTCCAGCTGGGTGGTGATTCTCTGGAAGGCCTGGCTGCTGCGCGGCGGCACGCGCGACGTGCTGCGCAGCATTGCCGCGTTCTGGCAATCGGCCACGCTCACCGATGCGGAGCAGCGGCTCAAGGCCTTCGACAGCGCCACGCTGGTGGGGCCGGCAGTCAGCGCCATCAAGAACGCGGCCACGGCGGATGCAGGCGGTGCAACGCTCGGCGCCACCACTGGCGACCGCAACCAGCGGCTCACGCGGGCCCTGCGCGGTGCTCTGCATGGCGCGCTGCGGCGCCTGCAGTCCGGCCAGATCCTGCTGGCCACGGTCGGCGC
This sequence comes from Variovorax sp. OV700, assembly GCF_900099805.1. Taxonomy (GTDB): domain Bacteria; phylum Pseudomonadota; class Gammaproteobacteria; order Burkholderiales; family Burkholderiaceae_C; genus Variovorax. The sequence continues at coordinate 16,684 of NZ_FNDR01000010.1, forward strand.
CACGGCTCCTTTCGTGGGGCTGCTCGGCACCGTGTGGGGCATTTACGGCGCGCTCTCGGGCATTGCCGGGCAGACCGGCGGCTTCACCATCGACAAGGTGGCCGGCCCCGTGGGCGAAGCCTTGGTGATGACGGCCTTCGGCCTGGCGGTGGCCATCCCGGCCGTGCTGGCCTACAACGTGTTCGGCCGCGTCATCGGCCGCATCGAAGCCGAGCTCGAGGGCTTTGCGCACGACCTGCTCGGCAGCTTCGGCAGCGCGCCGGCACCCGCCGCACCTCCGCCCGCGCGGCCCATGCCGGTCTCGGCTTAGCCCCGGCGGAGCACAGCAGCCATGGCCTTCGGTCGCACCTCGCTAGGCAGCAGTGCCGCCGGTGGAGGGCGCGCGACGGGAGCCGGCGGGCAGCGGCCGCTGTCCGACATCAACGTCACGCCGCTGGTCGACGTGATGCTGGTGCTGCTTGTGATCTTCATCATCACCGCGCCACTCATGGCCAGCTCGATCAAGCTCGACCTGCCGCAGACCGACGCCGGCCAGCCCAACGACACGCCCAAGTTCGTGAGCGTATCGGTCGATGCCTCGGGCAAGATCTTCTTCAACGACCAGGCGGTCAGCGACGAAGAGCTGGCCACCCGCCTCCAGAAAGCCGCGGCCGACAGCAAGGACACCGAAGTGCAGCTGCGCGCCGACCAGACCGTGCCCTACGGCAAGGTGGTGGCGCTGATGGGCATTGCCAACAAGGCGGGCTTGAGCCGGATCGGGTTCGTGACCGAGGCCGAGGCCGCGTCGGCAAAACCGCGCTGAGTGGCTTTGCTCCTTCCCCCTTTGGGGGAAGGTTGGGATGGGGGCACAGTGGCTTCCGATTCACGGCAGCGGTTCATTGAGCGCCGTCGTGCCCCCACCCCGGCCCTCCCCCAGCGGGGGAGGGAGAAATACCGAAGGATCGAGTCAGCCTAGCACCACCGGCTTCGTGCGCCAGATCTCGTGTGCGTACTGTGCAATGGTGCGGTCCGACGAAAACGCGCCCATGCCCGCCACGTTCAGTATCGCCATGTGCGTCCATGCATCCGCATCGCGGTAGAGCGCATCGACTTCGGCCTGCTTCGCGACATAGCTCGCGTAGTCGGCCAGCAGCAGGTAGTGGTCGCCCCAGTTCACCAGCGCGTCGTAGATGCCCTGGTAGCGGGATGGCTCGCCGGAGGAAAACGCGCCGTCGCGGATCGCATCGAGCACGCGCTTGAGTTCGGCGTTCTCTTCGTAGATGTCGCGCGGCTGGTAGCCGTGCGCGCGGATGTCGGCCACTTCGGGCGTGGTGTTGCCGAAGATGAAGATGTTCTCGGCGCCCACGTTGTCGCGCATTTCCACGTTGGCGCCGTCGAGCGTGCCGATGGTGAGCGCGCCATTGAGCGCGAACTTCATGTTGCCGGTGCCCGAGGCCTCGGTGCCGGCCGTCGAGATCTGCTCCGACAGGTCGGCCGCTGGCATGATCACCTCGGCCAGACTCACGCTGTAGTTGGGCAGGAACACCACCTTCAGCAGCTTGCCCACGCGCGTGTCGTTGTTGATGGTTTTCGCCACGTCGTTGATCAGCCGGATCACGAGCTTCGCCATCTGGTAGGCCGAGGCGGCCTTGCCCGCGAACACCACCACGCGCGGCACGATGTCGACGTGCCCGCCCGCCGCCTGCGCATCGAGGATGCGGTGGTAGCGCGTGATCACGTGCAGCACGTTGAGCAGCTGCCGCTTGTACTCGTGGATACGCTTCACCTGCACGTCGAACATCGCGTCGGTGTCCAGCACGATGTCCATGTGCTGCTCCACCCAGTTGGCCAGCCGCAGCTTGTTCTCGCGCTTGGCATGGCGAAAGGCGCGCGCGAAGGCGGGCTGCGCCGCCATCGGCCGCAGCGCCTCGAGCTGCGAAAGATCGCGCCGCCACCCCTTGCCCAGGCGCTGGTCGAGCAGGCCGGCGAGCGGCGGGTTGGCCTGCGCGAGCCAGCGCCGCGGCGTGACGCCGTTGGTCTTGTTGTTGAAGCGCTCGGGAAAGATCTTCGCGAAGTCGGCAAAGATCGATTGCTTCATGAGCTCCGAATGCAGGCCCGACACGCCGTTGATCGAATGGCTTGCAAGCACCGCCACGTAGGCCATGCGCACGCGGCGTTCGCCCGCTTCGTCCACCAGCGACAACCGGCGCAGCAGCTCGACGTCGTTGCCCGCCTTCTGCGTCACGGCCGCGAGGAACTTCGCGTTCATGTCGTAGATGATCTGCAGGTGCCGCGGCAGGATGCGGCCGAGCATCTCGACCGGCCAGGTTTCCAGCGCCTCGTGCATCAGCGTGTGGTTGGTGTAGCTGAACACTTTCTGCGTGTGGGCCCACGCCACGTCCCATGCCAGGCCGTGCTCGTCGAGCAGGAGGCGCATGAGCTCGGGCACCGCGAGCACCGGGTGCGTGTCGTTCAGGTGGATGCTGACCTTCTCGGCCAGCTGGTCGAAGGTCTTGTGGTTGCGGAGGTAACGGCGCAGCAGGTCTTGCATGCTCGCGCTGCAGAAAAAATACTCCTGGTGCAGCCGCAGCTCGCGGCCCGAGGGCGTGGAGTCGTCCGGGTAGAGCACGCGCGAGACGTTCTCGGAGTGGTTCTTGCTCTCCACCGCCGCCATGTAGTTGCCGCGGTTGAAGGCCGAGAGGTCGATTTCCTCGGTGGCGCGCGCCGACCAGAGTCGCAAGGTGTTGGTGGCCTGCGTGCCGTAGCCGGGAATGATGGTGTCGTAGGCCACGGCCAGCACGTCGTGCGTGTCGACCCAGTCGGCCGCGCCGTAGGGTGCGTTCTTTCCCTCGCGCTTTTGCACGTGGCCGCCGAAGCGCACGCGGTAGTTCACCTCGGGCCGCTGGAATTCCCAGGGGTTGCCGCGCGTGAGCCAGTAGTCGGGCGTCTCGACCTGCTGGCCGTCGACGATGCGCTGGCGGAACATGCCGTACTCGTAGCGGATGCCGTAGCCCATGCCCGGCACGCCCAGCGTGGCCATGGAGTCGAGAAAGCAAGCCGCGAGCCGACCGAGGCCGCCGTTGCCGAGCGCCGCGTCGGGTTCGCGCTCAGCCAGCGCCGCCACGTCGACGCCGAAGTCGGCCAGCGCCTCGCGCACGGTGTCGTAGAGGTCGACCGCCAGCAGCGCATTGGTAAAGGTGCGCCCGATCAGGAACTCCATCGAGAGGTAATAGACGCGCTTCAGGTCCTGCGCATAGTTGGCGCGCGTGGTCGCCATCCAGCGCTCGACCAGCTGGTCGCGCACCGCGAGCGCCGTGGCGTGCAGCCAGTCATCCTGGCTGGCGGCGACGGGGTCCTTGCCGACGGCATAGATGAGCTTGTTGGCGACTGCGCGCTTGAACGCGGCCACGTCGCGGTCGGGATGGTCGTAGGCGAAGTCTTTGATGGTCATGGGCTTCGATGAAAGGTTGTGGGGTTCAGGGGTTGTGGCGCCGTGGTGCAGATCAGGTGCCGGCTGGCTCGAGCGCCTGCCGGTAGACCTCGATGTACTGGGCCGCCGCGGTGGCCCAATCGGCCCGGCGCCGCATGGCAGTGCCGCGCACGCGGCGCCAGTCTGGCGCGTGCTGGTAAAGCGCGAAGGCACGACGCAGCGCACGGCCGTAGTCAGCGTCGTCGAAGCGGTCGAATACGAAGCCGGTGGCGTCGCCGCTGGCGATGTCTTCGAGCGTGCAGTCGACCACCGTATCGGCCAGGCCGCCGACGCGGCGCACCAGCGGCAGGCAGCCGTATTTCAGGCCATACATCTGCGTGAGGCCGCAGGGTTCGAAGAGCGATGGCACCAGCGTCACGTCCCCGCCGCCGAAGAGCTGGTGCGCCAGCTTTTCGTTGTAGCCGATGGTGACGCTGATTGACTGCGGCGCCTCCGCCGCGCGCTTGCGGAAAGCATGCTCCAGCTGGGTGTCGCCGCTGCCCAGCAAGGCCAGCTGGCCGCCTTGGGCGATCAGCGCGTCGAGGCCGCTGAGCACCAGGTGCAGGCCCTTCTGTTCGGTGAGCCGACTCACGAGGATGAAGAGCGGTGCATCGGCGCGTTCGGCCAGGCCCAGCTGGTGCTGCAGCACCGCCTTGCAGCGCGCCTTGCCGGCCATGTGGCGGCCTTCGGGCGTGTGGAAGCCCTGCACCAGCGCCGCATCGGTGGACGGATTCCAGACCTGGTCGTCAACCGCGTTGAGGATGCCCGTCAGCGCGTCGCCGCGCAGGCGCAGCAGGCCGTCGAGGCCGAAACCCTGCTCGGGCGTCTGGATCTCGCGCGCGTAGGTCGGGCTCACGGTGGTCAGGCGGTCTGCATAGTAGAGGCCGCCCTTCATGAACGACAGCTGGCCGTGGTATTCGAGCCCGTCCATGTGGAAGGCCGGCGCGGGCAGGCCGAGGTCGACGAAGTTCCAAGGCGCGGAAATGCCCTGGTAGGCCAGGTTGTGCACGGTGAACACGCTGCCGACGTGGGGCGCACCGGCCTCGCGCGCAAAGTGCAGGTAGGCCGGCGCGAGGCCCGCATGCCAGTCGTGCGCATGCACGACCTCGGGCCGCCACGATGGATCGAGCCCCTGTGCCAGCTGCGCCGCCGCCCAGCCCAGCAGCGCGAAGCGCCGGTGGTTGTCGCCATAGGGCTGGCGCGTGGTGTCTTCGTAGGGATTGCCGGGCCGATCGTACAGCGCAGGCGCGTCGATCACGTAGGCGGGGATCGGCGGGTTGCCGTCGATGACGATGCGGCCCGCGCGCAGCACGAAGCGCTCGCCCCAGGGCGCATCAAACTCGGCCACCGGCGCCGGCTCGCGCAGGCCCGCCAGGATGGCCGGGAAGCCCGGCAGAAGCACCCGCGCGTCCTGGTCGGCCGCCATCAGGGCGAGCGGCAATGCGCCCGCCACGTCGGCAAGGCCGCCGGTCTTGAGCAGGGGGAAAAGTTCGGCGCTGACCTGGAGTATTCGCATCGTGGGACGGTGCGGCCTCAGGCGGCCATTCGCTTGAGCATTTCGCGCGTGACCAGCACCACGCCGGTTTCGGTGCGCTCGAAGTGCGCGGCATCGGCCTCGGCGTCTTCGCCGATCACCATGTCATCCGGAATGACGCAGCCGCGGTCGATCACCACCCGGTTGAGCTTGCAGCCGCGGCCGACTTCCACGTCGGGCAGCAGCACGGCCTCGTTGATTTCGCAGAACGAATGGATGCGCACGCCCGAGAACAGCACCGAGCTGCTGACCTTGGAGCCCGAGACGATGCAGCCGCCCGAGACGATGGTGTTGACGGTCATGCCGTGCTTGCCGTCGCGATCGAGCACGAACTTGGCCGGCGGCAGCTGCCGCTGGTAGGTCCAGATGGGCCAGTCTGTGTCATAGATGTCGAGTTCGGGGGTGATCGAGGCCAGATCGAGGTTGGCTGCCCAGAATGCATCAATCGTGCCCACGTCGCGCCAGTAGGCCTTGGCGCCTGGCCCGCGCGAGGCCCGCGTGACGCACGACATGCCAAAGGGATGCGCCAGCGCACGGCCCTGCGCCACCGCGCGGGGAATGATGTCCTTGCCGAAATCGTGGCTCGAATTCGGGTTGGCGGCGTCCTCTTCGAGCAGCTGGTAGAGGTACTCGGAATCGAACACGTAGATGCCCATGCTGGCCAGCGCCACGTCGGGGTGGCCCGGCATGGCGGGCGGATCGGCCGGCTTTTCGAGAAAGGCGGTGATCTGGCGCCCATCGTCGATGGCCATCACGCCGAAGGCCGTGGCTTCCAAGCGCGGCACCTCGATGCAGCCGACCGTGCAGCCCAGGCCGCGCTCGGCATGGTCCTTGACCATGATCGAGTAGTCCATCTTGTAGATGTGGTCGCCGGCCAGCACCACCACGTAGTCGTGTTTGGTCGAGCGGGTCTGGATGATGTCCAGGTTCTGGAACACTGCATCGGCCGTGCCGCGGTACCAGTGCTCGTCGCCGGTGCGCTGCTGCGCGGGCAGCACGTCGACCATTTCGTTGAGCTCGGCGCGCAGAAAGCTCCAGCCGCGCTGCAGGTGGCGCATGAGCGAGTGCGACTTGTACTGCGTGACCACGGCCATGCGCCGGATGCCCGAGTTGAGGCAGTTCGAGAGCGCGAAGTCGATGATGCGGAACTTGCCGCCGAAGTACACCGCCGGCTTGGCGCGCCGGTCGGTCAGTTGCTTGAGCCGGGAGCCGCGTCCGCCGGCGAGCACCAGCGCGATGGTGCGGCGGACCAGTTGATGTGCCTGCAGGGGGGCTTGCGGCGTGCTGCTGCTATTGTTGTCCATCTTGTGTCTCCGTTCGTTCTTCGGTTCGTTCGGGTTCGTCGTCAGGGTTTTCGCGATCAGCCTAGCACCGCCTCGCGCGGCTGGCTCCTACCTTCTTGCAATCCAGAGGCTGGATCGAGGTACTTCTGCCGTTCCGGCCTGCGGCGCCTGCACGGCGGTGCCGGGGTCCAGCGCGGGATCCGTCGCGAGCCGGCAGTGCCATGAGCCCGCGGGCAGCGCGAAGAAAACGGCCTCCGGCCCCGCGTTCACCAGCACCAGCCAGTCGCCCTCGTCCTTTGCGGCGGCTTCGAAAAAGATTGCAAGGGCCGTGCCGCCATTCCAGTCGGGCTCTTGCATCGGCCCGCCGTCCGGCCGCAGCCAGTGGATGCCCGGCGCGCCGTCCGCCGCTTCGGCCGGCCACCAGCGCGTGCTGCGCAGGGCGGGCGCTTCCCGTCGAAGCGCAATGAGCCGGGCCACGAAGGCGCTCAGGCGCGCGGCATCGCTGGCGGGGTCGTGGGCGCCAATCCAGGCGAGCCAGGTGGTTTCGTTGTCCTGGCAATAAGCATTGTTGTTGCCCTGCTGGCTGTGGCCGAGCTCGTCGCCGGCCAGCAGCATAGGCGTGCCCTGCGAGAGCAGCAGGGTGGCCAGCAGTGCGCGCTGCAGCCGGCTGCGCTCGGCCTGCACGGCGGGGTCGTCGCTCGGGCCTTCGATACCGAAGTTGTTGCTCAGGTTGTGGGCATGGCCGTCGCGGTTGTTCTCGCCGTTGGCCAGGTTGTGCCGCGCTTCGTAGCTGAGCAGGTCGCGCAGCGTGAAGCCGTCGTGCGCCGTGATGAAGTTGACGCTGGCAATGGGCGCGCGGCCGCGGTGGGCGAATTGGGCGCTTGACGCGGTGAAGCGGTGCGCGAAATCGCCCAGACCGGCGGCGCCGTCGCGCCCTTGCCGCAGCCAGAACCCGCGCTGCGTGTCGCGGTAGCGGTCGTTCCATTCGAGCCAGCCCGGCGGGAATTCGCCGAGCCGGTAGCCGCCCGGCCCGATGTCCCAGGGCTCCGCGATCAGCAGCGTGCGCGACAGCACCGGGTCTTGCGCAACGGCCGCGAAGAAGGGCGCGCGCGGATCGAAATCGCCGCTCGCGCCCCGACCCAGCACCGGCGCCAGATCGAAGCGGAAGCCATCGACGCCAAGCTCCAAGGTCCAGTGGCGCAGGCTGTCCATCACCAGCTGCAGCACGCGCGGCTCGGACAGATTGAGGCAATTGCCGCAGCCGGCCCAGTTGGCATAGAGCGCTCGGTCGTCAGAGCGGAGGTGGTAGTACAGCGCGTTGTCGATGCCGCGCAGCGAGAGCGTGGGGCCGAACTCGTCCGTCTCGGCGCTGTGGTTGTAGACCACGTCGATCACCAGCTCCATGCCGCGCGCATGCACCGCGTCGGCCATGGCGCGGAACTCGCTCGCCGGCGTGGTGCCGGCGCGGCCGCTCCAGTAGCGTGCCTCGGGGGCGAACCAGCCGATGGTGTTGTAGCCCCAGTAGTTGCTGAGGCCCATGCGGAGCAGCCGCTGTTCGTCGGCCCGGTGCTGCACCGGCATCAGGCTCAGCGTGGTGACGCCGAGGCGCTGCAGATGGTCGAGCACCACGGGCTCGGCGAGGCCCGCATAAGTGCCGCGCAAGGCGGCGGGCACGCCGGGATGCAGCCGAGTCTGGCCGCGCACGTGCAGTTCGTACAGCACGCGGTCTCCGGCGGCGATGCGGGCATGGCCAGGCGCGGCTGCTCCAACGCCGGGCGCCACGACGCGCGCCTTGATCGCCACGGCGCCGTTGTCACGCGTGTTCCGCTGGTCCGGATCGGCGGGGTCGTGCCCCAGGAACAGGTCGCTGCCGTCATACGCGCCGACGATCTCGCGCGCATACGGGTCGAGCAGCACGCGGGCCGCGTTGAAGCGCTGCCCCGCGTGCGGCGCCCACGGGCCGTGCACGCGAAAGCCGTAGACCAGCCCGGCGCGCCCGCTCGGCAGCAACCCGTGCCAGACGCCATCGGTGAAGGCAGGCAGCCGGATGCGTTGCTGCTCGTGCTGGCCCGTGCCGTCGAACAGGCAGAGCTCGACGGCTTCGGCGTTGGGTGCGACCAGCGCGAAGTTCACGCCGTCCGGCGAGAGCGTCGCGCCAAGGGGAAAGGGAGAGCCCGTGTTCAGCATCGTGTCAGGCCAGCACCCACATCACGGTCGCCAGCGGTGGCACGCTGATGGAAATCGAATGGTCCTTGCCGTGCCACGGGCCCGGCGAGCTCTGGACCACGCCATTGCCCACGCCGCTGCCGCCATACACCGCGCCATCGGTGTTGATGGCCTCGCGATACGCGCCGGCGGCGGGCACGCCGAGCTTGTAGGCGTGCCGCGGCAGGGGCGTGAAATTGCACACCGCCACCACGAAGGAGCCGTCGCGCGCCTTTCGCACGAAGGCGAACACCGACTGCTGCCAGTCGTCGTGCACGATCCATTCGAAGCCGGCCCTTTCGGTGTCCAGCTCGTACAGCGCGGGGAAGTGCCGGTAAACGTTGTTCAGGTCGCGCACCAGCCGCCGCACGCCCTGGTGCGACGCGTGCTCCAGCAGGTGCCAGTCGAGGCTGCGGTCGGCGTTCCATTCCGCGCCCTGGGCGAATTCGCTCCCCATGAACAGCAGTTTCTTTCCGGGGTAGGCCCAGAGGTAGCCGTAGAGGTTGCGCAGCCCCGCGTACTTTTGCCACTCGTCGCCAGGCATCCGCCCCAGCATCGAACCCTTGCCGTGCACGACCTCGTCGTGCGAAAGCGGCAGCACGAAGTTCTCGCTGTGCGCATACATGAGCCCGAAGGTGATCTGCTGGTGATGGTGCTTGCGGTGGACCGGGTCGGTGCCGGCATAGGCCAGCGTGTCGTTCATCCAGCCCATGTTCCACTTGTAGTGAAAGCCAAGGCCGCCGTCTTCGGGCGGCCGTGTCACGCCGGGGAAACTGGTCGACTCCTCGGCCAGCGTGACGGCGCCCGGGCGCTCCACGCCCACCACGCGGTTCATGCGCCGCAAGAAGTCGATGGCCTCGAGGTTCTCGCGCCCGCCATAGGCGTTGGGCACCCATTCGCCGGGCTTGCGGCTGTAGTCGCGGTAGAGCATGGAAGCCACCGCATCGACGCGCAGGCCATCCACGCCATAGCGTTCGAGCCAGTACAGCGCATTGCCGACCAGGTAGTTGCGCACCTCCGTGCGGCCGTAGTTGAAGATGAGCGTCTTCCAGTCGTTGTGGAAGCCTTCGCGCGGGTCGGCGTATTCGTAGAGCGCGGTGCCGTCGAAGCGGCCGAGGCCGTGCGCATCGGTGGGAAAGTGCGCGGGCACCCAGTCGAGGATCACGCCCAACCCCGCGGCGTGCGCGGTTTCGACGAAATGCCGGAAATCGCCCGGCGTTCCGAAGCGCGAGGTCGGGGCATACAGGCCGATGGGCTGGTAGCCCCACGAGCCGTCGAACGGATGCTCGGTCACCGGCAGCAGCTCGATGTGCGTGAAGCCCATGTCGCGCGCATAGGGCACGAGCTGGTCGGCCAATTCGCGATAGTCCAGCCATTCATGGCCGTTCTTGCGCCGCCACGAGCCCAGGTGCACTTCGTAGATGCTCATCGGCGCATGGCGGCCGTTGGCGGCGGCGCGCCCGGGCGGCATGGCCACAGGAGCGGGCAGCGGCGCCACCACGCAGGCGGTCTCGGGCCGCAGGCGCGAAGAAAAAGCGAACGGATCGGCCTTGCGCAGCACCTCGCCTTCGGACGAAAGAATCTCGAATTCGTAGCTGTCGCCTGTGGCCACCTGCGGCGCGAAGATTTCCCACACGCCGCATTCACGGCGCAGCCGCATCATGTGGCGCCGGCCGTCCCAGTTGTTGAAGTCGCCGACCACCGACACGCGCCGCGCATTGGGCGCCCAGACCGCAAAGGCCACGCCCTTCACGCCGTCGATCTCGCGCAGATGCGCGCCCAGCCGCTCCCAGGGCCGCAGGTGCGTGCCCTCGGCCAACAGCCACACGTCGGTTTCGCCGAGCACGAAGGGAAAGCGGTAGGGGTCGTCGAGCCGCGAGGTGTGCGTGCCCCAGTCGACCTGGAACGAATAGCCCAGAAGCGCCTCGGCCGCCGGCACCAGACCCGTGAACAGGTCGGAGCCTTCATGCCGCGACAGCATGGACAGCGGCCAGCCCGTGCGCGTGTGCATCACGGCCACGCTCTGCGCGCCGGGCAAGAGCGCGCGCACCTCCAGTCCGTCGCGTGTCTCGTGAGGACCCAGCACCGAGAACGGATCGCCATGCTCGGCGCGCATCAGCGCGTGGACTTCGCGTTCGGGCAGTTCCATCGGGGGCATGTCCTTCAAATCCGTTCTTCTTCGCCAGTGGGTCGACCGAAAAAGACGCCGTAGGGCGCCAGCCTCAGCATGCGCCTTTTTTCTCCATCGGCCTGCAGGAGCGCATCGGCCGACGGCGGATGCGGATGTCCGGGCAGCGGCTCGAGTGGCTCGCGCAGCGCGACGGACAGGCTCTGGTCCCCAAGGTTGAAGATGGCCTGCAGCGACCGGTTCCCGTCGCGCCGCTCGAACCACAGCACCGGCTCGGGCGCATCGAAGAAGGCGATGCTGCCCGTGCGCAGCAGCGGCTGGCTGCGGCGCCAGCGCAGCAGTGCACGGCTGAACACGAGCATCGAATCGGGGTCGCTGGTCTGGCGATCGACGGCCAGCGGCAGGTGGCGGCCATGGACCGGCAGCCACGGCCCGCCGGTGGTGAAGCCGGCGTGCAGCTCGTCCGCCTTCCAGGGCATGGGCGTGCGGCAGCCGTCGCGGCCCTTGAACTCGGGCCAGAACGCGCGGCCGTACGGGTCTTGCAGCAGTTCGAACGGCACCTCGGCCTCGGGCAGGCCCAGTTCCTCGCCCTGGTAGATGCTGGCGCTGCCGCGCAGCGTGAGCAGCAGCGTGAGCCAGAGCCGGTCGCGCCGGGTGTCTTCGGGCGCGCCGCCGCTCCAGCGCGTGGCCACGCGAGGCACGTCGTGGTTGGACACGGCCCAGCAGCCCCACCCGCCCGTGGGCGCGAGGGCCTGGTCAAGCGTCTCGACCTGGTGGCGCAGATGGCTGGCGCTGTGCTCGGCCGTCAGCAGGCTGAAGCTGTAGGCCAAGTGCAGGCGTTTGCCCAGTTCGGTGTACTGCGCCATGACGGGCGGCGCATTCTCGTCGCCCACCTCGCCGAGCGCGACGGCGCCGTAGCCGTCGAGGAGCTGGCGCAGGCTTTCCAGGAAGGCCAGGTTCTCCATCTGGCTCTTGTCGTAGAGGTGCTGCTGCATCGCATAGGGGTTGTCGGCCCGGACGGTGCTCACTTCATCGACCGACGCGGCGCTGGCCGGCGGGTTGTCGCGCAAGAGCGCGTCGTGGAACTGGTGGTTGCAGGCATCGAAGCGGAAGCCGTCCACCCCGCGCTCGCACCAGAAACGCACTTCGCCCAGCAATGCTTCCTGCACCTCGGCGCAATGGAAGTTCAGGTCGGGCTGTTCCTTGAGGAAGCTGTGCAGGTAGTACTGCCGGCGCCGCGAATCCCATTGCCAGGCCGAGCCGCCGAACACCGAGAGCCAGTTGGTGGGCGGCGTGCCGTCGGGCCGCGGGTCGGCCCATACGTACCAGTCGGCCTTGGGGTTGTCGCGGCTCGAGCGGCTTTCGGTGAACCAGGCGTGCTGGTCCGAAGTGTGCGAGAGCACCTGGTCGATGATGATCTTCAGGTCCAGCGCATGGGCGCGCGCCAGCATTTCATCGAAATCGGCCAGCGTGCCGAAGATCGGATCGACGTCGCGGTAGTCGGCCACGTCGTAGCCGAAGTCCTTCATCGGCGAGCGGAAGAAGGGCGACACCCAGATCGCATCGACCCCCAGGCCGGCGACGTGCTCGAGCCGTGAGGTGATGCCGGGAAGGTCGCCGATGCCATCGCCGTTGCTGTCCATGAAGCTGCGCGGGTAGATCTGGTAGATCACCGCGCCGCGCCACCATTCGCTGTTGCTGCCGTGATTGCTGCGCATGCTGTCCCTGTGGTCTGAAAATCATTGTGGCATGCGAGATCCGGGCCCGTTCCATGCAGGGCTCGGCCGGCGTTCCCCAAAAAAGCTTTCTACACTGGGCGCGGGTTTCCAGAATGTGAACCCTGGCTTTCAGTTCCGCTTCCGCAAGATGACAACCGACTCCGCTTCCCCCGCACTTTCTCCGTCGCCAGGCGGCCTTGCCGCGCTCGAACAGCGGCTTGCCAAGGACCTGGAGTGCCTCGGCTGGCCCGCGCGCTCCTGGCTGCCAATTCGCGAGCACGCGGGCGAGCCGGTGCTGGACGTGGCCATCATCGGCGGTGGGCAGGCGGGCCTGGCGGCTGCCGCGGCCCTGGCGCAGCAAGGCATCCGGGCCGTGGTCTTCGACCGCTCGCCGTCGGGCAGCGAAGGCCCGTGGGCCACCACGGCGCGCATGGAAACCCTGCGTTCCCCGAAGGAGCTGACCGGGCCTGCGCTGGGCCTGCCCGCGCTGACCTTCCGTGCATGGTTCGAGGCCCAGTTCGGCGCCGAAGCCTGGGAGGCGATGGACAAGATCCCGCGTCTCCAGTGGATGGACTATCTGTCCTGGTACCGGCGCGTGATGAACGTGGACGTGCGCAACGACACCGCCGTCACCGGGATTCGGCCGCTGCCCGATGCGGCGATGGTGCGGCTGGAACTGCGCGCCCCTGCCGGAACGCAGCAGGTGCTGGCGCGCCGCGTCGTCCTGGCCACCGGCCGCGACGGCCTTGGCGGCCCCGCCGTTCCCGCCTTCGTCAACGCGCTGCCGCGTTCGCAATGGGCGCACTCGTCCGACGCCATGGACTACGGCATGCTCGCCGGGCTGCGCGTGGGCGTGATCGGTGCGGGCTCTTCGGCCATGGACAGCGCGGCCACCGCGCTGGAGGCCGGCGCGCACAGCGTCGAACTGCTGATCCGCCGGCCCGACTTGCCGCGCGTCAACAAGGGCAAGGGCGCCGGCGTGCCGGGCCTGACGCAGGGCCACTACGACTTGCCCGATGCGCTCAAGTGGCGCATCCGCCACTACATCAACGTGGCGAACGTGCCGCCGCCGCATGGCAGCACACTGCGCGTCTCGCGCCATGCGAATGCGTTCTTCAATTTCGGCTGCCCGGTTCTCTCGATCGAGCCGCAGGGCACGTCGATGCGCGTGGCCACGCCCAAGGGCGAGTTCGTATTCGACTTTCTCATTGTCTCGACCGGCTTCAAGGTCGACTGGAACGGCCGTCCCGAGTTCGACGCCATCGCATCGCACGTACGCACCTGGAAAGACCGCTTCGTGCCGGCGCCCGGCGACGAAGACCAGGAACTGGCCGATTCGCCCGATCTCGGACCGGCGTTCGAATTCCAGCCGCGCGCGGCGGGCGAATGCCCGGGGCTCGACCGCATCCATTGCTTCTGCTACCCCGCGGCCCTGTCGCACGGCACGGTGTCGGGCGACATTCCCGCGATCAGCGAAGGCGCCAGGCGGCTCGCGAGCGGCGTGGCCAGCCTGTTTTACCGCGAAGATTTCGAGCACCACTTCGCCAACCTCGAGGCCTACAGCGAACCCGAACTGTTCGGCGACGAATGGGTGCCCGCACCGCCGCCCGCCGAACGGACCTGAATTGCAGACCCTCATTTTTCGAAGCGCATGACAACTTCCTACGACGCATCTCCTCCGCTCGACGTGATCGACGCCACGGTGCCCCTGGCGCCCAGCCAGGCCACCCGCATGCTGCGGCTGCAGCGCGACAAGGTCGTGGCCGCCACGCAGGGCAGCTACGACGCGATGTTTTCGCCCACCGTCGAGGGCCTGTCGGTGGCAGAGCGCCTGCTCGTTGCGCTGCACGCCTGCAGCGTCTCGAAAGCCGCGACGCTCGCCGCGCATTACCGCGAGCGGTTGCTGGCCGAAGGCGCGGACCGCGAGCTGGTCGCGGCCGTGGGAAGCGGCGCCCCGGTGGCGGATGCGCGCCTGCGCACGGTGCTGGCATTCACCGCCAGTCTGATCGAGCGTCCCATCGAGGGCGACAAGGCTTCGGTCGATGTGCTGGCCGAGGCGGGGCTTTCGACGCCCGCCATCGTCGCGCTGGGTCAGCTGATTGCCTTCTTGTCCTATCAGATTCGCGTGGTCGCGGGTCTGCAGGCGCTGGCCGCCGCGGAGGTATCGCCATGACCACGCCGATCCGAATCAATGGCTTCACCAACGAGGTGTTGAGCTGGAAGCCCTGGCTCGATCCGGTCGTTGTCGCCGCGGCCACGCCAGCCCAGCTGGCCGCGCTGGACGAGATGAGCCCGCAAGCGCGCACCTCGCCCTATTTCCTGGTGCTGGCGCATCAGCCCGAGATGCTGCTGCAGCGCTCGATCGCCTTCAACGCCATCATGTTCGCGCCGGGAGGCATGCCGCGGGCCGAACGCGAGCTGGGTGCCACGGTGGAGTCGCGCGTCAACGGCTGCGTGTACTGCGCCTCGGTGCATGCGCAGCGCTTCGAACAGCTTGCCAAGCGCAACGACGTGATCTCGCAGGTGTTCGAGGAGCCCGCGTCCGCGGGCACCACGGCGCGCGAGAAGGCAATCGTCGAATTCTCGATCCGTCTCGGCGCCGAGCCGGACAAGGTGTCGGCGGACGACGTCCGCATGCTGAAGGAGGCGGGGCTCGCCGAGCTCGAGATCCTCGACCTGATCCACTCCGTGGCACTCTTCGCCTGGGCCAACCGCTTGATGCTCAACCTGGGCGAGCCGGTTTTTCCCGTGGCGGCTGCGTCATAGCCGGGCGAGCAGCCCGGTCACGGTTTCACGGGCGAGGCCCAGCGGTTCCAGCAGGTCGTTCTGCTGCCGGTAGTCGATGCCGTTGACCAGCGAGGCGGCATCCACGATGGTGCGCGTCGCTGGCGTGGGCACGCCGGCCATCCGCCCCAACGCCTCCACGAAAGCCAGGCCGTAGGGCATGTCCTCGGACACGTAGCGGGTGTCGGTGCGCACGGGCCCGGGCGGACCGCCGCGCTTCGCATGCAATTCGGCTGCGATGTCTTCGAGCCGCGTCGACGTGGTGCCGAAGGAGCGCGCGAAGTGTTCCTCGATGGGCCCGAGTTCGAGGCCGAAGGCCTTGGCCACGGCCCGCCGCTCCAGGTCCAGCGCCTCGATCGCCCGGGCCACGCCGGGCGTCATGCAGTGGTACTGCGGCCAGTTTTCGGCGCGCTCGATGCGGGTCCAGTTGAAGACGGCCAGCGGACCGTGGGACTGCGGGTTGACGTTGGCCAAGGCGCTGGCGAGCGTGTTTTGCTGCGCGAAGAAGCCGCCTCCGAACAACGCGGCGCACAGTTCGAGCACCCCTGCGATGCCGGTGCCCGGCAGGGCGGACACGCCGACCGCCTGGCGCCGCGTCATCACCCGCACCTCGGTGCCCGACTCCCGGCGCGCGGTCAGCACTGTGGTGCCAAAGCTCGCGACGGTGATCTGAAGGCCCTTGCGAAGGGCGCCTTCGTACAGGTAGAGCGACGACAGCGAAGCCATCGAGCTGACGATCACCGTCTGCCCATCGCGCAGGAAGGGCAGCAGTGCATCCATCACGCCCCGGTGGCCATTGACCGGCAGCGCGAGCAGCAGCACGTCCGAGGCGTGGCAAAGCTGCGCCGCATCGTCGGCGACGTCGACCGTGACGCTGCACGGTTGCACGCCGATGGCTTCCAGCGGTTGCGTGCGCAGGGCATCGGCGCCGTGGCCGCCCGGCGACCACAGCCTGACCTCGTGGCCTGCCTGCCGCAGCCATGCTGCACTGGCGAGCGCTATTGCGCCCGCGCCTGCGATGCCGACGCGGTACCGCCTGCCGGCAGTTTCAGTCAACCTTGATCCCGCCCTGCTTGATCACCTTGGCCCAGCGCTGGCTGTCTTCGGCGATCACCTTGCCCAGTGCCGCGCCGCCGCCGCAAGTGTTCACCGCCCCAAGCTGCGCAAAGCGCTGTTTGGTTTCGGGCAGGTTGCACACCTCGACCAGCGCCGCGGAAAGTTTCTCGACGCTGGCCGCCGGCATGCGCGCGGGCGCCATCACGCCAACCCAAACCGGCACGTCCATGCCCGCGAGGCCCGCCGCCTCGGCGACCGTCGGCGGCGTGCCGAGGCTGGGCAGGGCCGCGCGCGAGAAGGTGCCGAGCACCCGGGCCTTGCCGCTCGCGACCATCGGCTCGATGGAGGCGGCGCTGGTGACGATCAGCGCCACCTGGCCGCCCAGCAGATCGGTCAGCGCCGGCGCCGCGCCGCGGTAGGGCACATGCAGCAGGTTCACGCCGCTCGCCTGGGCCAGCAGCGCGCCCGTGAGGTGCGACACCGTGCCGTTGCCCGTGGAGGCATAGGTCACCTGCCCCGGCTTGGCCTTGGCATCGCGCAGCACGTCGGCCAGGGTCTGGTAGGGGCTTTCGGCGCGAACGGCCAGGGTCATCGGCGTGTCGCCGACCAGGGCCACGGGTGCCAGGTCATGCACGGGGTCGTAGGGCAGCTTGGCCTGCAGATGGGGCGCGATGGTGATGGCGCCGCCGGTGGCCAGCAGCACGGTGGCGCCGTCGGTCGCCTTGGCCACCGCGTCGGCCGCCACGATGCCGCCCGCGCCCGCCTTGTTGTCCACGATGACGGTGGCGCCCAGCTTGTCGCCGAGCTTGGCGCCCAGGTAGCGGGCGATCACGTCCTGCGCCCCGCCGGCCGCGAAGGGCACCACGATGCGCAGCGGCTTGTCGTTGGCCTGCTGCGCGTGGAGCGGCATCACGGCCAGGCTGGCGGCGGCCGCGAGGCCCAGTGTCAGGTATTTCAGAAGCAGTTTCATGGCATTCCAGGCGGTGCGAAAAAGCTGCCGGAGGGCAGGCGTTACCCGCGCAACACGCAGGTTACGTGCCTCAAGTCTAGAGTCTGCCGGCCCGGGAGGCCGCCCGGGCGCGATAATCCGCCTTCCCCGGCCGCTCCGAGCCGGGCTCTGCCGAACCGTCATGAACCCCAGCTACAAACCCAGCGACGTCGAGTCCGCTGCCCAGGCGCAATGGAGCGCCGCCGATGCCTACCGCGTCACCGAGGACGCGAGCCGCAAGAAGTACTACGCCTGCTCGATGCTGCCGTACCCCAGCGGCAAGCTGCACATGGGCCATGTGCGCAACTACACCATCAACGACATGCTCACGCGCTACCTGCGCATGAGCGGCTACAACGTGCTGATGCCCATGGGCTGGGACGCCTTCGGCCTGCCGGCCGAGAACGCGGCGCTCAAGAACGGCGTGCCACCGGCCAAGTGGACCTACGAGAACATCGATTACATGCGCGGCCAGCTCCAGGCCATGGGCCTGGCCATCGACTGGAGCCGCGAGATCGCCACGTGCGATCCGAGCTACTACAAGTGGAACCAGTGGCTGTTCCTGAAGATGCTCGAAAAAGGCATTGCCTACCGCAAGACCCAGGTCGTCAACTGGGATCCGGTCGACCAGACCGTGCTGGCCAACGAGCAGGTCATCGACGGCAAGGGCTGGCGCACCGGCGCCACTGTCGAGCGCCGCGAGATCCCGGGCTACTACCTGAAGATCAGCGACTACGCCGAGGAACTGCTCGAACACACCCAGCACAAGCTGCCGGGCTGGCCCGAGCGCGTCAAGCTGATGCAGGAGAACTGGATCGGCAAGAGCGAGGGCGTGCGCTTCGCCTTCACGCATGACATCAAGGACGCGAGCGGCAAGCTGATCCAGGACGGCCGCATGTACGTGTTCACCACGCGCGCCGACACCATCATGGGGGTCACCTTCTGCGCCGTGGCGCCCGAGCATCCGCTGGCCGTGCACGCGGCCACGCTCGATCCGAAGGTCGCGGCCTTCATCGAGGAGTGCAAGGCCGGCGGCACCACCGAGGCCGAGCTCGCCACGCAGGAGAAGAAGGGCGTGCCCACGGGCCTGACCGTGACGCACCCGATCACCGACGAGCAGGTGCCGGTGTGGGTCGGCAACTACGTGCTCATCAACTACGGCGACGGCGCCGTGATGGGCGTGCCTGCGCACGACGAGCGCGACTTCGCCTTTGCCAACAAGTACCGCATCGAGATCATCCAGGTGGTGCTGGTCGACGACGAGCCGCACTTCGACTATCACAAGTGGCAGGACTGGTACGGCGACAAGCAGCGCGGCGTGACCATCAACTCCGACAACTTCAGCGGCATGACCTACAAGGAGGCCGTGACCGCCGTTGCGCATGCACTGAGCCAGAGGGGCCTGGGCGAAATGCAGACCACCTGGCGCCTGCGCGACTGGGGCGTGAGCCGCCAGCGCTACTGGGGCACGCCGATCCCCATCATCCATTGCGACGAGCACGGCGCGGTGCCGGTCCCCGAGAAGGACCTGCCCGTGGTGCTGCCGACCGACTGCGTGCCCGACGGATCCGGCAACCCGCTGAACAAGCACGAAGGCTTCCACGCCGGCGTGGTCTGCCCGGTCTGCGGCAAGGCCGCGCGGCGCGAGACCGACACGATGGACACCTTCGTGGATTCGTCGTGGTACTTCATGCGCTACTGCGACCCGAAGAACGACCAGGCCATGGTTGCCGAGGGTGCCGACTACTGGATGCCGATGGACCAGTACATCGGCGGCATCGAGCACGCGATTCTTCACCTACTGTATGCGCGCTTCTGGACCAAGGTGATGCGCGACCTGGGCCTGGTGAAGGTCGACGAGCCTTTCAGCAAGCTGCTCACGCAGGGCATGGTGCTGAACCACATCTACTACCACCGCGACGAGAGGGGTGGCAAGAACTACCACCCGCCGCTGGAGGTCACTCCCGTGCTGGACTCGCAGGGCCGCATCGTCGGCGGCACCACTGCCGACGGCACCAAGGTCGAGTACGGCGGCGTCGGCAAGATGGGCAAGAGCGAGCGCAACGGCGTCGACCCGCAAGACCTGATCGAAAAGTACGGCGCCGACACCGCGCGCCTGTACACCATGTTCACCGCGCCGCCCGAAGCCACGCTCGAGTGGAACGATGCGGCCGTCGAAGGCAGCTACCGGTTCCTGCGCCGGGTCTGGAACTTCGGCGTCGCGCAGTCCGACGTGCAGCCCGCGGCAATCAGGGGCCAATCCTTCGGCAAGGCCGCCCAGGCGCTGCGCCGCGAAGTTCACACTGTGCTGCGCCAGGTCGACTACGACTACCAGCGCATGCAATACAACACGGTGGTGTCGGGCGCGATGAAGCTGCTCAACGCCCTCGAAGGCTTCAAGCCGGACGGCAGTCCTGCCGATGCGGCGGCGCTGCGCGAAGGCTTCGGCATCCTGCTGCGCTGCCTCTATCCCGCCACGCCGCACATCGCCTGCCAGCTCTGGCAGCAGCTCGGCTACGACAAGGAGCTGGGCGATCTGCTCGACGCACCCTGGCCGGTGGTGGACGTCGGCGCGCTCGAGCAGGACGAGATCGAACTCATGCTCCAGGTCAACGGCAAGCTGCGTGGCGCGCTGCGCGTGCCGGCTGGCGCCTCCAAGGCCGAGATCGAAGAACTCGCGCTTTCGTGCGACGACTTCGTCAAGTTCGCCGAAGGTGCGTCGCCCAAGCGCGTCATCGTGGTTCCCGGCCGCCTGGTCAACGTGGTCATTTGAACGATAGAAGCATGAACAATCGCAACGCCTCGCTGCCGCGCCGCGGCTTTTTTCTGGGTCTTGCCGCGGCAGGCGCCAGCCTCGGCCTGGCCGGCTGCGGATTCGAACTGCGCAAGGCGCCGGTGTTTGCGTTCAAGACGCTGTCGGTGTCGGGCAATTCGGAGCTGATCAACCGGCTGCGGCGCGAAATGCGTGCCGCGGGCACCGTCACGCTGGTGCCGGCCACCGAGGCGCAAACCGCCGACGCGATCCTCGAGATCCTGGGCGAGAACCGCGACCGCATCGTGATCTCGACCAATTCGGCAGGGCTGCTGCGCGAACTGCAGCTGCAACTGCGCGTTCGCTTCAGCCTGCGCACGCCGGGCGGCAAGGTGCTGCTGGCGCCGACCGAGGTTTCGCAGACGCGCGACCTGAGCTTCAACGAAACCAATGCGCTCGCCAAGGAAGGCGAGGCCGAGCTGCTGTACCGCGACATGCAGGCCGACATCGCGCAGCAGCTGATGCGCCGCCTGGCGGCCGTCAAGGAAATCTAGGCCGAGGCCTCTGCCCTCCGATGCAACTTGCCAGCGCCCAACTGGGCTCCCATCTGCAGAAGGGGCTGAAGTCCCTCTACACAATCCACGGCGACGAGCCGCTGCTCGCGCAAGAGGCGGCGGACGCCATCCGTGCCGCGGCGCGCGTGCAGGGCTACACGGAGCGCAGTTCGTACACCGTGGCCGGCGCGCACTTCGACTGGAGCGCGGTGCTCGCGGCCGGCGGCTCGCTCTCGCTCTTTGCCGACAAGCAGATCGTCGAGATACGCATTCCCTCGGGCAAGCCCGGCAAGGACGGCAGCACGGCGCTGCAGCAGCTGGCCGAAGCGGCAGACGGCAACGACAGCACGCTCACGCTGGTGATGCTGCCGCGGCTGGACAAGGCCACGCGCACCGGCGCCTGGTTTTCGGCGCTCGAGAACCACGGCGCGACCCTGCAGGTCGAACCGATCGAACGCGCAGCCTTGCCGCAGTGGATCGCGCAGCGCCTGGGCCTGCAGGGCCAGCGCGTGATGCCGGGCGACGAAGGGCAGCGCACGCTGCAGTTCTTTGCCGACCGTGTCGAAGGCAACCTGCTCGCCGCGCACCAGGAAATCCAGAAGCTCGCCTTGCTGCATCCGGCGGGCGAGCTGAGCTGGGAGCAAGTCGAAGGCGCGGTCAACAACGTGGCCCGCTACGACGTGTTCAAGCTTTCGGAGGCCGTCCTGGCCGGCAACCCGCAGCGCGTGGCGCGCATGCTCGACGGCCTGCAGGCCGAGGGCGAGGCCGAAGTGCTGGTGCACTACACGCTGGCCGAGGACATCCGAGCGCTCAAGCGCGTGAAGGACGCCATGGCCTCGGGCCGGCCGCTGCCCATGGCGCTGCGCGAAAACCGCATCTGGGGCCCGCGCGAGCGCGCCTTCGAGCGCGTGCTGCCTCGGCTCGACGACCGCATGCTGGCGCGGCTGCTGCGCGCCGCGCATGTGGTGGACGGCATCTGCAAGGGGCTGAAGCAGCCTGATTGGCCCGCCAGCGGCTGGCAGGCGCTGCAGCGCCTGGCACTGATGCTGTGCCGCGCTTGCAGCAGCGCGGCTCTTGCTCCCTCTCCCTCCGGGAGAGGGTTGGGGTGAGGGCCGGCGGCCTTCATCACATCGCGCGTTTTCGATTGCCGCGGCCCTCACCCTAGCCCTCTCCCGGAGGGAGAGGGGACAACTCCCGAAGGGGGCAAAGCCAAGGGTTGATCCAAATGCAGGAAAATGCCGCGATGAATGCGTTCAACGTCAGCGAGCACATGCAGGCCCTCGGCCTGCAGGCAAAAGCCGCTGCATTCCTCATGGCCCGTGCGGATGCAGCTACCAAAAACAGAGCATTGAAGGCGCTGGCACGGCGCCTGCGCGAAGCCGGCCCGGCCCTGGCCGAGGCCAACGAGAAAGACCTGGCGCGCGCCACGGCCGCCGGCCTTTCCGCGCCGATGGTCGATCGCCTGAAGCTCACGTCCAAGGTCATCGAGACCGTGGCCTTGGGCTGCGAGCAACTGGCCGGCATGGCCGACGTGATCGGCGAGATCATCGGCATGAAGCAGCAGCCCAGCGGCATCCGCGTGGGCCAGATGCGCGTGCCGATCGGCGTCTTCGGCATGATCTACGAGAGCCGCCCCAACGTGACCATCGAGGCCGCGAGCCTCGCCATCAAGAGCGGCAACGCGGCCATCCTGCGTGGCGGCTCCGAAGCCATCGAGTCGAACAAGGCGCTGGCGCTGCTGGTGTCCGGGGCGCTGTCCGAAGCCGGCCTGCCAGTGGATGCGGTGCAGCTGGTGCAGACCACCGATCGCGAAGCCGTGGGCCTGCTGATCGCCATGCCCGAGTTCGTGGACGTGATCATTCCGCGCGGCGGCAAGGGCCTCATCGAGCGCATCAGCCGCGATGCCAAGGTGCCGGTCATCAAGCATCTCGACGGCAACTGCCATGTCTATGTGGACGACACGGCCGAGTTCGAAATGGCGCTGCGCATCGTCGACAACGCCAAGACGCAGAAATACAGCCCCTGCAATGCGGCCGAAGGCCTCCTGGTGTCGGCCGCGGTGGCGGAAGATTTCCTGCCCCGCATCGCGGCCATCTTCGCGGCCAAAGGCGTCGAGATGCGCTGCGACCCGGTCGCGGCCCGCATCCTGCGCGCGGACGATACCCTCGGTTCAGCCGCAAGAATCGTCGATGCGGTTGAGTCCGACTGGTCCGAGGAATACCTTGCCGCCGTGATCAGCATCAAAGTGGTCGAAGGGGTCGACGAGGCCATTGCGCACATCAACCGCTACTCGAGCCACCACACCGACGCCATCGTCACGCGCGACCACGTGCATGCGCAGCGTTTCCTGCGCGAGGTCGATTCGGCCAGCGTCATGGTCAATGCGAGCACCCGCTTCGCGGACGGTTTCGAGTTCGGCCTGGGGGCCGAGATCGGCATCAGCACCGACAAATTCCATGCGCGCGGACCGGTCGGCATCGAAGGGCTGACCTCGCTCAAGTACGTGGTGCTGGGGCAGGGCGAAGTCCGTACCTGATGCCCGGAAGGCGGACGGACTGAACCAAGTCCGTCCTGCGTAGTCTTGTCATTGGGGCGGCCACCCCCAAATCCTACAATTCCGCTCTACCTTTCAAGTACAAAACCAACAAGGCCGCCGCATGGTTCCGCATCTCGTCACCGCCCTGACCGGCCCGATCAACGAACTGGAGCAGCGGGTACTCGACTCGACGCCCGCCATCGAGCGCTGGTTTCGGCTCGAATGGATGGAGCACACGCCGCCGTTCTACAGCGCGGTCGACATTCGCAATGCCGGCTTCAAGCTGGCGCCGGTCGACACCAATCTCTTCCCCGGCGGCTGGAACAATCTCACCAAGGAGATGCTGCCCCTCGCGGTGCAGGCCGCGCAGGCCGCCATCGAAAAGATCTGTCCGGAAGCGCGCAACCTGCTCGTCATTCCCGAGAACCACTCGAAGAACACCTTCTACCTCGCCAACGTCGCGCAGCTGGTGCGCATCTTCCACATGGCGGGACTCAACGTGCGCGTGGGCTCCATCGATCCGGCGATCAAGTCGCCCAAGAAGATCGAGCTGCCCAATGGCGAAACGGTGTGCCTGGAACCCGTGGTGCGCAGCAAGCGCCGCCTCGGGCTCAAGAATTTCGATCCGTGCACCATCCTGCTCAACAACGAGCTGACGGCCGGCACGCCGGGCATCCTCGAAGACCTGCACGAGCAATACCTGCTGCCGCCGCTGCATGCCGGCTGGTCGGTGCGGCGCAAGAGCAATCACCTGCACAGCTATGAAGAGCTGTCCAAGCGCTTCGGCAAGCTGCTGGGCATCGATCCCTGGCTGATCAACCCCATTTATGCGCGGGGCGATAGCGTCGATTTCGCCGAAGGCCGCGGCATCGACGTGCTGACCAGCCACGTGGATGCAGTGCTGACCAAGGTCCGCCGCAAGTACAAGGAATACGGCATCAACGAAAAGCCCTTCGTGGTCGTCAAGGGCGACACCGGCGCCGAGGGCCCGGGCGTGATCACGATCCGGGACGCCAAGGAGGTCGAAGCCCTTGTGGGCAAGCCGCGCGGCGCCTCTTCGGCAAAGGGCGGTGCAGCCAGGGAGCAGCGCGAGCCCGGCGAGGTGATCGTTCAGGAAGGCGTCCTGACCAACGAGCGGGTGCACAACGGCGTGGCCGAGCCGGTGGTCTACATGATGGACCGCTACGTGGTGGGCGGCTTCTACCGCGTGCATGCCGAGCGCAACCCCGACGAGAACCTGAAGTCTCCAGGCGCCAGCTTCGTGCCGCTGGCTTTTTCCGAGAGTGCGCACTTGCCGCAGCCCGGCGCCAAGCCCGGCGCGAGCGCGCCGAACCGTTTTTACATGTATGGCGTGGTGGGCCGCCTGGCCATGGTCGCGGCGAGTTATGAGATGGAAGCCACCGATCCGGACGCCGAAATCTACGAATGATTTTCCGGGGCGGCTTGCGGGGGCGGCGGTCGGCGGCAAAATAGCGGCCCCACAGCAAAGGAAACAAAAGGGCGGAAGGGATGTGCGCGGCGATGGAGATTGATTCCACCGCTGCCGCGTTCCGGTGCGTGTGACGTTTGGTTACGCGCATGCCCTTTTTCCCATCGACTTCGTGTCACCTCCCAAATCCACTTCCGCCGCCGCCTTGATCATCGGCGCCGTCGGTGTCGTCTATGGCGACATCGGCACCAGCGTGCTGTATGCAGTCAAGGAAGTGTTCGGCCACGGCCACCTGCCTTTCACTGTCGAAAACGTCTACGGCATCCTTTCGATGTTCTTCTGGACGCTCACCGTCATCGTGTCGATCAAGTACGTGGTTCTCGTGCTGCGGGCCGACAACGAAGGCGAGGGCGGCCTGGTCGCCATGCTGGCGCTGGCCTCGCGCGCGGTGGCCGACAAGCCCAAGCTGCGCCATGTGCTGCTGCTGGTGGGCATCTTCGGCACATCGCTCTTCTATGGCGACGGCGTCATCACACCGGCCATCTCGGTGCTTTCCGCCGTCGAGGGCCTGGAGGTGGTGTCGCCCCACTTCAAGCATTACGTGATGCCGGTCACACTGGTGGTGCTGTTCTGCCTCTTCGTGGTGCAGAAGCGCGGCACGGCGGGCATCGGCAAGTTCTTCGGACCGATCACGCTGGTGTGGTTCCTGGCCATTGCGGTGCTCGGCGTGTCGCAGATCCTTCACCACCCCGAGATACTGAAGTCGCTCAACCCCTGGTTCGCGCTCAAGTTCATGTGGGACAACCCGGGCACGGCCTTCATCCTGCTGGGCGCCACGGTGCTGTGCGTGACGGGCGCCGAGGCGCTCTATGCCGACCTGGGCCACTTCGGCAAGCGGCCGATCCGCGTGGCGTGGTTCACGGTTGTGATGCCGGCGCTCACGCTCAACTATTTCGGCCAGGGCGCGCTGCTGCTCGAGAACCCCGAGGCTGTGAAGAACCCCTTCTTCATGATGGCGCCTGAATGGGCGCTCATCCCGCTGGTGCTGCTGGCCACGGCGGCCACGGTCATCGCGTCCCAGGCGCTGATCACCGGCGCCTTCAGCGTCACGCGCCAGGTCATCCAGCTGGGCTACCTGCCGCGCCTGAACATCGAGCACACCAGCGTGCGCACGGCGGGCCAGATCTACATTCCGCTGGTCAACTGGGGGCTGTTCGTCGCCATCGTGCTTGCGGTCGTCATGTTCCGTTCGTCGAGCAGCCTGGCCGCGGCGTACGGCATTGCGGTGACCACCGACATGCTCATCACCACGGTGCTGACCTTCTTCGTGATCCGCTACGCGTGGAAGCTGCCGCTGGCGCTGTGCATTGCGTCGACTGCGGCCTTCTTCGTGGTCGACTTCCTGTTCTTCGCATCGAACCTGCTCAAGCTGTTCGAGGGCGGCTGGTTCCCGCTGGTGATCGGCGGCGCCGTTTTCACGCTCATGATCACCTGGAAGGAGGGTCGGCGCCTGATGGGCGAGGTTCAGCGCGCCGATGCCATCGAGCTGCAGGCCTTCCTCGATTCGGTGTTCGAGAACCCGCCCGCGCGCGTCGACGGCACCGCGGTGTTTCTCACCGCCGAGCCCGGCGTTGTGCCCAACGCGCTGCTGCACAACCTGAAGCACAACAAGGTGCTGCACGAGCAGAACCTGTTCGTCACGGTGCGCAACCACGAAGTGCCCTGGATCCCGATGAACAAGCGCATCGAGATCGACGCCCTCGGCCACCATTGCTGGCAGGTCATCGTGCACTACGGCTTCAAGAACGACGTCGACCTGCCGCGTGCGCTCGACAACGCGCGCATGCGCGGCTGTCAGCTGGAGCCGATGACGACCAGCTACTTCCTCTCGCGCGACGTCGTCATTCCCACGCTGGGCAGCGGCATGGCGCCGTGGCGCGAGAAGCTGTTCGCGCAGATGCACCACAACGCGAGCGGCGCGGCGGCATTCCTCGGGTTGCCGAACAACGCCGTGGTCGAGCTCGGGTCGAAGATCGAGATCTGAGGGGGTGTGCGGCCGCTGTGTCCGGCCGCGCCGCATTCCTCATGCAAAGTCCGCGGGCCGATCCGCCGCCAACTGCTGCATGTTCGATGCGATGGCGCCCGGCGTGGTGACCCAGATGTCGCCGCGGTCGCGGGCGCGTGCGATGTGCGCGAGCGCCGTGCGCAGGTGGCGCAGCCGGTAAGGCTGGCCCACGATGTAGGGATGCAGCGCGAGCCCCATCACCAGAGGCTGCGCGCGTGATTGCTCCAGCATCTCGTCGAAGTTGTCGACGACCATTGCGCTGAAGTCCTTTGCGTCCATCGAGCGGCCCATGATCATCGGAATGTCGTTGAGCTCCTGCGGATAGGGCACCGACCAGATCGAGCCGCCGCCTCGTGTGCGCATGCGCACAGGCTGGTCGTCATGGCACCAGTTGAGCGTGTAGCCGTAGCCGGTTTCGGCCAGCAGGTCGGGCGTGACCGCGCTTTCCGATATCCACGGCGACAACCATCCGGCAGGCGCCTGGCCGCTCTCCTGCTGCATGCGTTCGCGGCAACGCAGCAGCAGTGCGCGCTCTTGCGTTTCGTCCCATGCGCCCTGGCGTTCCGCATTGCTGTGGCCGTGGCCGATCAGTTCGTCGCCGCGCGCGACGAAGGCCCGCACCACCTCCGGACAATGGTCGTACAGCGCGGTGTTGATGAGCGCGCCCGTCGGCAGCGCCAGCGCATCGAACAGTTCGAGGCAGCGCCACGCGCCTACGCGGTTGCCGTATTCGCGCCAGGCGTGATTCAGCACGTCGGGCTCCGGCGAGGCTGGACCGATGCGGGCACCCAGCCCGTCGCCGAACGCGAAATGCTCGATGTTGAAACCCAGGTACACGGCCAGGCGTGCACCGTTGGGCCACGCGTAGTCGGGCCGCCGCGTGATGGGGCTGTAGTCGAAGCGGCCATGCGCGGGGAGCACGTCGGGCCAGCGTGCCGTCATGTGCCGCGCCTCAAAGTACCGCGAGCCCGGCGCGCACCAGCAGCCATTCGGCGCTGTCGTTCCACACGTCCATCTGCACGATGAGCCCGTGGCGCACCACGTAGCGGTCGACATAGCGATTGCCCTCGAACGCCGTGCCGTCGGGCCACGCGCCATACAACGTGCCGAGGCTGTAGACCACCGTTTCCTCTGGCGTGCCGCCTGCGACCACTTCGGTGCGCTCGATCTTCTTCTTCACCCAGGCGTAGCGCTTCGCATTGAAGGCCGAGGTGTCGCCCGGTGCATGCATTTCGCGGTTGCCGGTGAAGCGGATGCGGATGCCGGGCGCGGCATAGCGAGAGGCCGATTGCGGGTCCGGGATCATCACCAGGCGAAGGAATTCGTCGACCACCTCGGCCGGCGTGGCAGGAACGGGCGATGCAGGCGCATCAGGCGAAGCGGGCGTGTCCATGGGCTCTCCTGAGGTGGCCACGCAGCGCATGGCAAAAGGATGAGGGTGCCAAAGCAAATCTTGCGCCGAATCGCTTCGGCGGTGCGGTCCCGGTGTCCCCGGCACAATTGCCGATGGCGCGCAAAGGCCTCCGCCGGCAAGGGCATCGCCGCTTCCGGCAACATCGCGCCAGACAGCAACATGGCGGCCACACCCGGGGCCGGAAAGACTCCCAGATGAAAAACATTCTCTTCGTCGCCGATCCGCTCGACCATTTCAAGATCTACAAGGACACCACGTTCTCGATGATGCGCGAGGCGCAGCGCCGCGGGCACCGCATCGCGGCCTGCCTGCCGGAAGACCTGCAGTGGGTGTCGGGCGGCATGGTGACGGCCAACGTGCAGCAGATCACGCTCACCGGGGACAGCAAGGCCTGGTACCGCGAGGACATCCGCGAATCGAAGGCGCTGAAGGACTTCGACGCCGTGCTGATGCGCAAGGACCCGCCCTTCGACGCCGAGTACATCTACGCCACCCACCTGCTCGAACAGGCCGAGCGCGAAGGCGCGCGCGTGGTCAACAAGCCGCGCTCGCTGCGCGACCATCCCGAGAAGCTCGCGATCATGGAGTTTCCGCAGTTCACCACGCCCACGCTGGTCACTCGCAGCGCCCAGGCCGTGCGCGACTTCCATGCCGAGCACGGCGACATCATCCTGAAGCCGCTCGACGGCATGGGCGGCATGGGCATCTTCCGCGTCCGGCAGGACGGGCTGAACCTCGGCTCCATCGTCGAGACGCTCAACAAGAATGGCGCCGAAACCATCATGGTTCAACGCTTCGTGCCCGACATCGTGCAGGGCGACAAGCGCATCCTGATCATTGCGGGCGAACCGGCACCGTTCGTGCTGGCGCGCATTCCGCAGGGCTCCGAAGTGCGGGGCAACCTCGCGGCCGGCGGCAAGGGCGTGGCGCAGCCGCTCACGCCTCGCAACCGCGAAATCGCGGAAACGGTGGGCCGGGCCCTCGCGCCGCGCGGCCTGCTCCTGATCGGGCTCGACGTGATCGGCGACTCCGTGACCGAGATCAACGTGACCAGCCCGACCTGCTTCCAGGAGATCACCGAACAGACCGGCTTCGACGTGCCGGCGATGTTCATCGATGCGCTCGAGGCGCAGCTGGCCAGCGCCTGACGACGCTGGCGGCTCAGAACGGCGCGAGCTGTCCGTCCACGAACACGTGAAGTTCGCCGGGCGCGAACGCGGTCCAGTGCTCGTTGGTGGTGAGCGGCGCGGTTACCACCACCGCCACGCGGTCGTTGGGCGTGGTGTGTTTGGCAAAGTCGATCTCCAGGTCTTCGTCCGATAACTGCGCGGTGACGAAGGGGTGGCGGCGCTCCACGTACCAGAGGTTCGTCGAGGCGTGAGCCCAGAGCGCCTGGCCGTTGGACAGCATGAAGTTGAAGGTGCCGTGGCCCGCAAGCTGCGGCGCCAGTTCGCGCAGCGTGAGCGTGAGTTCCTCGATGCTTGGCACGCCCGCATGCGACTTGGCCAGTTCCTGCATCAGCCAGCAGAAGGCATGCTCGCTGTCGGTGTTGCCCACGGGGTGGAAGTTGCCGTGCAGGCGCGGACGAAAATCCTTCAGGTCGCCGTTGTGCGCAAACACCCAGTAGCGGCCCCACAGCTCGCGCACGAAGGGGTGGCAGTTCTGCAGATTGATGGCGCCCTGGGTCGCCTTGCGGATGTGCGCAATGACGTTGCGGCTCTGGATGGGGTAGCGCCGGATCAGCTCGGCCACCGGCGATTCGCTCGCCGGCATGTGGTCGACGAAGTGGCGCAGCCCCCGGTCCTCGAAGAACGCGATGCCCCAGCCGTCGGCGTGATGGTCGGTGCGGCCCCCACGCTGGGCGAACCCCGTAAAGCTGAAGGTCACGTCCGTGGGCGTGTTGCAGTTCATTCCAAGCAGTTGGCACATGGCGCTATTAAAGCGCGTGTGCCAGCCGCCCGGCGAACCCGCCCGCCCGTTCAGCGCACGAAACGGCCTTCGGGGGTGACGCGCACCATTTCGATGAAGCGCGAGCCGGTGGTGGCGCCAGTCGAGAAGTCGATGTCCATGCCGGCCAGGCGCAGCTTGAGTGCGCGCAGCGTTGCGTGCAGGCGCGCGCGCGTCAGGTCGCGCCCGGTGCGCTTGAGCGCCTCGATCATCACCAGGCCGTTGAGGTAGCCCTCGAAGCTGCCGTAGCCCACCGGCACCTGCGCGCGTTCGGCCAGGCGGCGGTAGTCGCGGGTCACCACTTCGACTTCTCCCCACGGATAGGGCATGACCTGCGAGATGGCCAGCCCGCTGGCCTGCAGTTGCACCACCTTGGCGGTGACCTCGCCCGGCACGACCGACATGCCATAGAACATCGGCTTGCTGCCGGCCTCGTAGGTGGCCTTGATCACCTCGCCGGCCACCGTGCCGGCCAGGTACATCAGCACGGCCTGCGGACGACCGTCCGCCAGTGTCTTGCCTGCGGCGGCGGAGGTCGAGCCGTCGCCCTTGACCGACACCGTGGCCGTGGGCGCGAGCTTGTGGGTGGACATGGCCGCCTCGATCAGCTTCACCGCCTCGGTGCCGCCAGGATTATCCAGGTGGGCAATCGCGATCTTGGTCACGCCGATGGTGACGAGGTGCTCGACCAGTGCTTGCGCCTCACGTGCATTGCTGGCGCGCACGAAGTACGCCGAGCCCGCCACGCGCTCGCGTGCGCTGTCGCCAACGCCGTAGCCGCCGACGCTGGGCGCGCCGCTTTGCTGCAGCAGCTTGGATGCGGCGGCCGTGGTGCCTGAGCCCACACAGCCGAAGAACGCGAAAACCTTGTGGTCGCTCAGCAGCTTGCCGTAGTTCTCCAGCGCTTTCTCGGGCTTCAGCTCATCGTCCAGCGCGATCAGCTTGATCTTGCGTCCGCCCACGCCGCCTTGTTCGTTGATGGCGTCGAAGGCCAGCGCCGCGCCGTTGTGCACCACCTTGATCTGCGAGCCGAGCGGGCCGCTCAGGACGGCCGAGCTACCGAGCAGGATTTCGGTGTCGGTCACCCCCACCTCAGCGGCCTGTGCGGACGATAGACGGGCCAGGCCCGCGGCGAAAACCGCCGTCGAGGCGACAAAATTTCTGCGTTGCATCAAAGACCCATCCATCAAAACTAACAAATTCTCACAATTAGAAACGATGGATGCTTAGGTATTACCGGGTGGATACCCTTACTGCGCCGGACGGCGCAATTGCCACGCCGCGCAGATGGCCAGGGCGCACAAGCCGGCCAGCATGGCAAACACTTCGTCGAAGGCTGCCAGCCGCGCGGGGCTGGTCGCGGCATTGGCCAGCGAATCGCCATGCGCCGCCAGGCGCCACTCGAGCACGATGGCGCACAGGCTCACGCCGGCCGCGCCGCCCAGCATCCGCAGAAAGTTGATCGCGCTGGCGCCTTGCGGAATCAGCGGTTTGGCGAGCGGTCGCATCGAGCCGAGGTTGAGCGAAGGCAGGATGAAGCCGAGCCCGATGCGCCCGATGATGGCAAACGCCACCAGCAGCCAGAGTGCACTGTCGAGCCGGAGCACCATCATCAGCGCGAAGGAGGCCGCCAGCAGCGCGAGCCCGATGCTCACCAGCATCCACGTCGGCTGCCGGTCGGCCAGCCGGCCCACGCCGGCGATGGTCACGGCCAGCACGATGCCCGCCGGCAGCAGGATGGTGCCTACGTGCGAGGCCGACAACTGCAGCCCGACCTGCATGTACACGGGCAAGAGGTAGGTCGAGCCGAACAGCGCCGTTCCATAGATGAAGGCCACCACGCTGCCCATGGCGAATTGGCGGTACTGGAAGAGTCCCAGGTTCATCAGCGGTTCGCCGCCGCTGGCCGCGAGCCGGCGCTGCCACCAGACGAAGCCGGCAAACGCCAGTACCGCGCCCCCAAGCAGCAGGCCGGCCTGCAGCGGCGAGTCGCCGCGCAGTTCGACCAGCCCGTTCAGCAAGCAAAGGGTGCCCACGGTGCCCAGCGCCAGGCCGCGCCAGTCGAGCCCGTTGCCGCGCGTGGCGGCCACGCCACCGGGCGCCGTGGTGGGCAGGAACTTGTAGGCCAGCCAGAGCGAGGCCAGGCAGAACGGCACCACCATGAAGAAGATCGAGCGCCAGCCGAACAGGTCGACCAGCACACCGCCGATGCTCGGCCCGATGGCCGGCGCCAACACCACGCCCATGCCGAAGATGCCGCTGGCGCGCCCCTGCTCATGCGGCTCGAAGGCACGCAGGATGATGATGGCGGGAATGGGCTGCACCACGCCCGCTGCCAGCCCTTCGGCCACGCGCGCCAGCAGCACCAGCGAGAAGTCGTTGGCCAGGCCGCCGCCAATACCGCCCGCGAGCAGAAGCACCATGGTGCCCGCATAGGTGCGCCGGTAGCCGTAGCGCGACAGCAGCCAGGGCGTGGTCAGCATCGAGACGGTCATGGACACCATGAAACCCGAGCTGACCCATTGCGCCCGCTCCTGGCCGAGCGAGAAGTGGTGGCTCATACCGGGGATCGCCACGTTGACGATGGTCGAGGACATGATCGACGCCATCACCCCCACCATGACCGAAAGCAGCAGGTACCAGCGGTAGCGCGGGCCGTAGCGTTCGCGCATCGTTCCAAGGGTGGGCGTGGCCGGCGGTGCGGCTTCTGGCGGGGGAGTGGGGGTCATGAGACGCCGGCCCGGCCTGGATGCGGGTCCGTCGTCCTACAAGCATATCGGTCTTTGCGCGGCGAGGCATGCGCCCGGCCGCTCCACAATGCATGCGCTGTCCCGCCTTGCCCCTCAGAACAACGACATGAACCTTCAACCCGGCGCTCCAGCCGACGCTTCCGATCCGGTCGCGGCGCCCAACCTCGCGTCCGAGCTTGCGGCGCCGACCGTCAGCCGCGCCTATCGCTGCCAATGCGGGCGCCCGGTGTTCCTGCGCAACAGCCAATGCCTGGCCTGCCACACGCCGCTCGGGTACGTGATCGACCGGCTCGGTGTGGTGCCGCTGGCGCTGATCCAGGGCGAGGCCGAAGCCCGAACGGAAGGCGTAGGCGAAGGGGAGAGCGAAGCCCAAGGTGCCGAGCCCGACACATTCACCGTGTTCGGCAACCCGGACGGCAAGAGATACCGCCGCTGCGCCAATCTCCTGACCGCCGCCAGCTGCAACTGGATGGTGCCAGCGCCGCGCGAAGGTGACGACCCTGCCTTCAACACCGACGGCCTCGCGCCCGGCTTTTGCCTGTCGTGCAGCGTCACCCGAACCATTCCCGATCTGTCGGTGGAACGGAATGGCGAGCTCTGGCGCAAGCTCGAGCATGCGAAGCGCAGGCTCATCTCGCAGCTGCTGGCGCTCGGGCTGCCGGTGGTTAGCCGCCATGCCGATCCGGTGCACGGCCTGGCTTTCGACTTTCTCGGCAACATGCCGGGCGCCCCGCATGTGATGACGGGGCATGAACACGGCGTGATCACCCTCAACGCCGAAGAGGCCGAGGACGCGGTGCGCGAACGCATCCGGGCCGAGATGCGCGAGCCCTACCGCACGCTGCTCGGCCATTTCCGCCATGAGATCGGCCACTACTACTGGGACCTGCTGGTGCAGCCCACGCCCTGGCTCGAAGAGTTTCGCGCGCTCTTCGGCGACGAGCGCGCCGACTACACCGCGGCACTGCAGACGCACTACGAACAGGGCCCCCCACCCGACTGGTCCAATCGCTTCGTGAGCAGCTACGCGAGCATGCATCCGTGGGAAGACTGGGCCGAGACATGGGCCCATTACCTGCACATGGCCGACACCACCGACACGGCCATGAGCTTTGGCGTGGACGCCACCAACGTGGAGCTCGCGAGCGACCTGTTCACCACCGATGACCTGTGGCAGCCCGAGCACCCCGGCGCGAACAAGTTCCTGGATTTTCTCAACGGCTGGGTGCTGCTCACCAACGTGCTCAATGAACTCTCGCGCAGCATGGGGCAGCCCGACTACTACCCCTTCGTGCTGCCGCGCGCGGCCGTGGGCAAGCTCCAGTTCATCCATTGCGTGGTCACGCAGCAGCGCGACACGACGGTGTCGGCCGCGGCCGCGCCGGATGTACCGCTTCCGCCGCAGCCCGAGCCTCCCGTTTCGGCGCCGGCGCCGGCAGCCGTGCCTACTCCGGTGCAGTCACAGGCGCAAGTCCAGCAGCAGAACACCGCTCAGTCCTGAGGCGCGGCGGCAGGCGTTCCCGCGGCGCAGCGGACGCAGATGCAGGCCTTGCCGCGCGATGCTTCCGGCAGCGATGCGAGCGGCGCGTTGCGGAAGTCGGTCGCCATGCACCAGCAGGGCGGTTGTGCCTGGCCGGTTTCGCGCGCGAGTTCCATCGCGCAGCGGTTCTCTTCCCCGCACAGCGGACAGCGCGTGGCGTCGATGGTGTCCAGGGCGTCTATCGTGCGCATCAGGCGAGCTCGAAGGCCGGGAGCTTCTTCGCCACGGCGACGTTTTGCAAGGTTGCGTACACCGGCAGCCCGTTGCGGTAGGCGGGGTAATCCTCGCCCTCGATCAGCGGAAGCAGGTAGAGCCTGCACTTGTCGGTGATGCCCCAGCCGTCGTCCGAGATGAAGTCGCGCGGCATCGGCTTCTCGACGTTGGCCACCGCGTCGAGCGGCGCGCTGCCGATGCGGTAGGCGTAGGGTGAATCGGAGGTGCGTTCGATGGTCGGCATCACCGCGTTGCGGCCTTCCAGCGCGAGCTCGACTGCGCGCTGGCCCAGTTCGTAGGCCTGCTTCACGTCGGTGGCCGAGGCGATGTGCCGCGCCGCGCGCTGCAAGTAGTCGGCCACGGCCCAGTGGAACTTGTGGCCCAGCGCGTCCTTGACCATCTGCGCTACCACCGGCGCGGCGCCGCCGAGCTGCGCATGGCCGAACGCGTCGCGCGTGCCCTGCTCGGCCAGGAAGGTGCCGTCGGGGTAATGGCAGCCTTCGGACACCACCACCGAGCAGTAGCCGTGCTGCTTCACCAGCTCATCCACGCGCGAGATAAAGCGCGCCTTGTCGAACTCGATTTCGGGGAACAGCACCACCACCGGAATGCCGTGGTCCGCCGCCAGCCCGCCCGCCGCGGCAATCCAGCCCGCATGCCGCCCCATCACCTCGAGCACGAACACCTTGGTGGACGTTGCAGCCATCGAGCGCACGTCGAACGAGGCTTCAAGCGTCGACACCGCCACGTACTTGGCCACCGAGCCGAAGCCCGGGCAGCAGTCGGTCAGCGGCAGGTCGTTGTCGATGGTCTTGGGCACGTGGATGGCCTGCAGCGGATAGCCGAGCGACTGCGACAGCTGGCTCACCTTGAAGCAGGTGTCGGCCGAATCGCCGCCGCCGTTGTAGAAGAAGTAGCCGATGCCGTGCGCCTTGAACACCTCGATGAGGCGCTCGTATTCGCGCCGGTTCTTTTCGAGCGACTTGAGCTTGTAGCGGCATGAGCCGAAAGCGCCTGCGGGCGTGGTGCGAAGCGCCGCAATGGCCTCGGCCGGTTCGGCGCCGGTGTCGATCAGGTCTTCGGTGAGCGCGCCGATGATGCCGTTGCGCCCGGCATAGAGCTGGCCGATGCGGTCCGGATGTTTTCGTGCCGTCTCGATCACGCCGCAGGCCGACGCATTGATGACCGAGGTGACGCCGCCCGACTGGGCGTAGAAGGCGTTGAGGATGGGCATGCGACCATTCTCCCGCAGCCCTTCGCCGGGCGCCAGTGCCCCTCGGTTTCAGCGCCCGCCAAGCCCCATCGCGCGCGTGATCACTTCCTTCATGATCTCGTTGGTGCCGCCATAGATGCGCTGCACCCGCGCATCGGCATACGCGCGCGTGATCGGGTATTCCCACATGAAGCCGTAGCCACCGTGCAGCTGCACGCACTCGTCCATCACCTTGCACTGCAGGTCGGTGGTCCAGTACTTGGCCATGCTGGCAGTGGCGGTATCGAGCTTTTCGGCCATCAACAGCTCGATGCACTTGTCGACGAACACTTGCGCCACCTGCACCTCGGTTTGCAGCTCGGCCAGCGTGTAGCGCGTGTTCTGGTAATTGCCGACAGGCTGGCCGAACACCTTGCGGTCCTTCACATAGGCCACGGTCTGGTCGATGGCGGCCTGCGATGCGGCCACCGCGCTGATTGCAATCTGCAGCCGCTCCCACGGCAGCTGCTCCATCAGGCAGACGAAGCCGCGGTTCAGCTGCGCGGCGTCGCCGAGCAGCGCATCGGCCGGCAGATGCACGTCGTTGAAGAACAGCTCGGAGGTGTCCTGCGCCTTCAGCCCCAGCTTCTTGAGCCGCTTGCCTTTTTCGAAGCCCGGCGTGCCGCGCTCGACCAGGAACAGGCTGGTGCCTTTCGCACCGGCGGCCGGGTCGGTCTTGGCCACCACGATCACCAGGTCGGCATGCCAGCCGTTGGTGATGAAGGTCTTGCTGCCGTTGAGCAGGTAGCTCCCGTCGGCCTGCTTCAGCGCGCTGGTCTTCACCGCCTGCAGATCGCTGCCCGCACCGGGCTCGCTCATCGCGATGGCGCCGACCATCTCGCCGCTCGCGAGCTTGGGCAGGTAGCGCTGCTTCTGTGCCTCGGTGCCATAGCGCAGGATGTACGGTGCCACGATCTCGCTGTGCAGCCCGAAGCCGATGCCTGTGAAGCCGCGCGCCCAAAGCTCCTCGAACTGGATCACCGAATAAAGCAGGTCGGCGCCCGCGCCGCCATATTCCTCGGGCAGCGCCATGCAGAGAAAGCCGTTCTCGCCGGCCTTCGACCATACGGCGCGGTCCACGTAGCCCTGTTCTTCCCACGCTTCGTGGAAGGGCGCGATCTCCTTGTCCATGAAGCGGCGGAAGCTGTCGCGAAAGGCCTCGTGGTCGGCGCTAAAGAGCGTGCGTTCGATCATGGCCTCAGCGCCCCGGAAACGTTGGAGGGCGCTTGTGCAGAAAGGCGCTCACGCCTTCGCGGAAGGTGGGGCGGTCGATCAGCTCGCGCTGGCGTTCGCTTTCGTAATGCAGCTGTTCCTTCAGCGTGTGCCGTTCGGACGCCTCGAAGGCTTCGCGCGCCTCCAGCACCGCATGCGCCGGCAGGCGCGCGAGCCGCCCTGCAATCGCGCGTGCTTCGTCGAGCAGCTGTTCGTCGTCGGCGCAGGCCCAGATCAGGCCCCACTGCACCGCGCGCGCGGCGCTCAGGCGTTCATCGAGCAGCGCCATGCCCATCGCGCGCGCCTTGCCCGCGCGGCGCGGAATGGCCCAGGTGCAGCCAAGGTCCGGCACGATGCCGAGCTTGGGCAAAAAGGGCAGGTAGAAGTAGGCGCTGCGCGCGGCAATCGTCACGTCCGCCGCGAGAGCCAGTCCGACGCCCGCCCCGGCCGCGGCGCCATTGACCGCGGCCACCACCGGCACGGGCAGCGTGCGCAGGGTTTCGATCAGCGGATTGCTGAGCGACTGCATCCACTCTGCCGTCTGCGTGCCGAGCGACTTGCTTTCATTGCCGGGCGCCATCGCGCTCAGGTCGGCGCCCACGCAAAAGGCCTTGCCGGCACCGGTCAGGATCACGGCGCGCACTGCGCGGTCATCGCGGATGCGCTCCAGCGTGTCGCGCAGTTCGATCTGCAGTTCGCGCGCGATCGGGTTCAGCTTGGCCGGCAGGTTCAGCGTGAGCGTGGCGATGCCGTCGGCCAGCTCGTAGAGCACATAAGGCTGCGTGTTCATCAGAGCCTTTCCACGATGGTGACGTTGGCCATGCCACCGCCTTCGCACATCGTCTGCAGGCCGTAGCGCTTGCCGCGCCGGCCCAGTGCATGGATCAGCGTGGTCATGAGCTTGGTGCCCGAGGCGCCCAGCGGATGGCCGAGCGCAATGGCGCCGCCGTTCACGTTGAGCCGCGCCGGATCGGCTTCCAGTGCCTCCAGCCACGCAATCGGCACCGGCGCGAAGGCTTCGTTCACTTCATAGAGGTCGATGTCCTGGATGCGCATGCCGGCCTTTTTCAACGCATGCAGCGTGGCGGGCAGCGGTGCTTCCAGCATGATCACCGGGTCGTGCCCCATCACGCTCATGTGGTGGATGCGCGCGAGCGGCTTCACGCCCAGCGCCTTGAGGCCGCGTTCGTTCACCACCAGCACGCCGCTCGCGCCGTCGCAGATCTGGCTCGCGGTGGCCGCGGTGCAGCGTCCGCCCTCGGCAATCAGCTTGACGCCAGCGATGCCTTCGAGCGTGGCGTCGAAGCGGATGCCTTCGTCCACCGCGTGCCGTTCGCCGGTGCCCGTGCCATCGGCCGAGAGGATCTCGATCGGCACGATCTCGTCGTCGAAGGCGCCCTCGCGGCTCGCGGCGATCGCGCGGCGGTGGCTTTCGAGCGCATAGCGGTCGAGCGCTTCCTTCTCGATGCCGTAGTTCCTGGCGATCATCTCGGCGCCCGCGAACTGGCTGAACTCCACGCCCGGGTAGCGCCTCTTCATGCCCGGGCTCATATAGGTGCCGAGGCCCGCCTTGGCCGGCAGCGCGTTGGGCGTGAACATCGGCACGCGCGTCATGCTTTCGACACCGCCCGCAATCACCGCGTCCATGCTGCCCGACATCACGGCCTGTGCTGCGAAGTGCAGCGCCTGCTGCGACGAGCCGCACTGCCGGTCGACCGAAGTGCCCGGCACCGATTCAGGCAGCCTCGACGCCAGCACCGCGTTGCGCGCAACGTTGGTCGCCTGCTCGCCCACCTGGCTCACGCAGCCGAGGATCACGTCCTCCACTGCCGCCGGGTCGATGCCGCTCTTTGCCACCAATGCGTCGATCACCTGCGCCGCCAGGTCGGCCGGATGCCAGCCCGCGAGCTTGCCGCCGCGCCGGCCGCCGGCGGTGCGCGCCGCGGCCACGATGTATGCCTCTGCCATGGTCATGTCCTTCTCGATAAGAAAACATCGGGAACCGCGCTCCCAACGCAAAAAAGCCGCCCGTCGGGGCGGCGGCGTTCGGTGCGTGGAAAGTCCATGGCATCGAGGTTCGATGCCGGGGGTCTTCAGGTCAAGCCGGGGACAACCCGAGAGGCCGCAGTCGCCAAGGCGACGCGCGGCGTGCAGCCGCAGGCAGCGGCATGCCCGCCGGCTGCGCATCCGACACGGTGATGCACGAAGCCTCCAGTGCGGAGATCAGCACGCGCCGGTGTTCGGTGCCCTCGAAGCGTTCGCCCGGCGCCAGCACGATGTCGCGCGGGTCTCGGTCGAGCGTGACCCAGACCGAGCCGCTGCGGCATTCGATGCCCACGCCCGCGCCGTCGGGCACGGTGAAGATGGAACGGATCGGCAGGCTGACGTGGAAACGGGAAGAAGGATTCAGGTGGGTGCTCATGGCAAGCTCCATTGCATTCGTGATACGAATGAATATAGTGAGTTGACCTCTCTCTTACACGCGGTCATTCGGAACTCGTTGCATGCATTCAGAGAATGCGAAAGCCTCAGCCGGCGAACTTCCGCCGCTCGATCTGCTGCGCAGTTTCGAGGCCGCGGCGCGCCGGCTGAGCTTCACGCTGGCGGCCGGCGAGCTGCACCTCACCCAGTCGGCCGTGAGCCGGCAGATCCAGCAGCTCGAAGCCAGCCTGGGCGTGCTGCTGTTCGAGCGGCGCCACCGCGCGCTCGCGCTCACCGAGGCCGGCGGCGTCATGCAGCGGGCAGTGACCGACAGCCTTGAACGCCTGCGCGATGCCACGGCGCGGGTGCGCGCGAGCTCCGCGCCGCGGCAGGTGGCGATTACCAGCACGCCGGGCTTCGCATCGCTCTGGCTCATTCCGAGGCTGGCACGCTTCACCGTCAGCCACCCGCAAGTCGACGTGCGGGTGTCGGCCACGCTCGACGTGCTCGACCTGGAGAGCAGCCGCATCGACCTGGCGGTGCGTTTCGTGCCGATCGGCCGTGGCATCGGTCCGGCGCTGTTCGAGGAGTCGGTGATCCCGCTGTGTTCGCCGCAACTCGCCGCCTCGCTGCGCGAGCCGGCAGATTTTTCGAAGCTCACCTTGCTGACCGTGGAATACCCCGACCACGGCGAGGCTCCCACCGTCGACTGGGAGCCCTGGCTCCGGGTGATGGGGCTGGACGACCTGCGCATGAAGAGCACGCTGCGCTTCACCCAGTACGCCGATGCGGTGGCCGCAGCGGTGGCGGGGCAAGGGGTGGTGATCGGCCGGCTGCCGCTGCTGCGCGAACTGGTGCAGGCGGGCAGGCTCGTGGCGCCGCTCGGCGAGGGCGTGGCCTCGCACCGCGGCTACTTCATCGAAACATCGAGGCGCGCCGCGGGCAACCGCGACGCGCAGGAGTTCGCGCAGTGGCTGCGCGACGAAGCCGAGGCGGCCCGGCGAAGCTGACGAGACCGCCGCGACGCCGAGCGGAGAGGGGATCAGCCCGGCAGCAGCACCTTGTCGACCACGTGGATCACGCCGTTCGACTGGTAGACGTTGGCAATGGTCACCGTCGCCAGCCCACCCTTGGCATCGCTCACCATCACGTTGCTGCCGCTCATCGTGGCAGTGAGCGTGCCGCCGCTCGCGGTCTTCAGCGTGGCCTTGCCGCCGC
Organism: Variovorax sp. OV700; assembly: GCF_900099805.1. Classification (GTDB taxonomy): domain Bacteria; phylum Pseudomonadota; class Gammaproteobacteria; order Burkholderiales; family Burkholderiaceae_C; genus Variovorax. The sequence goes on from NZ_FNDR01000010.1 coordinate 57,131, forward strand.
CCGCCTTGATGGCGCTCATGAGCGCGGCGCCGTCCATCTTGCCGGGCACCACGTGGTAGGTCAGCACCTTGGTGAGCGTGGGCTTGTTCTCGGGCTTGAGCAAGGTGTCGACCGTGCCGGCCGGCAACGCGGAAAAGGCCGCGTTCGTCGGCGCGAACACGGTGAAGGGGCCGGGGCTCTTCAGCGTGCCCACCAGGTCCGCGGCCTTCACCGCGGCGACCAGCGTGGTGTGGTCCTTCGAATTCACGGCGTTGTCGACGATGTCCTTCGTCGGGAGCATCGCCGCGCCGCCCACCATGGGATTGGACGCCGTGGCGTTGCTGCCGCTCATGCCCATGCTGCCCGCGCAAGCGCCGAGCACAACCGAAACGCCGATGGCAATCACGAGTTTTTTCATTGAAAGGCTCCTGGTAAAAAATGTTCTTGAAAGACCTCTGCGGCGACCGCCTGCAGTTCGGAAGCGCGACGCGCTCCCTGCCCATACGGCGCGGATGCGCGATTGGATTCGCCCTTCAAGCCGCGTCGGCTTTGCGCCACAGCGACTCACGCGCCGCTTGCGCACCGCGCGCGTGCTCGCCAGAATCCGCCCTTCGTTTTTCAGCAACAGTTTTTTCATCCGCGCCTGGCGACGATCAACCTCCCGGGCGGCAACTCCATTCAATGAACCGTTTTCTGAACACCTGACCCGCACACCGACCGCCCCGGCCGGATGTGCATCCATGCATCCGCCGAGGCCCATCGACAAAGGCCCCGCGCAGCCATTCGCCGGGGCTTTTTTTGTTTTTGGAGTGCGCGCAACATGAGTGCTCAACGAAAGGCCCGCGACGATCAGAAGCGCCTGGGCCGGTTTTACTTTTCGGTGCCGACTCCGGCACCGCGCAATCCCGTGGTGGCCGCGATGGCGCACCGCGAATCCAGCCAGGGCGCAGGCCGCCATCTGCGCACGCACCGGGCGGAGCGGCGCGCGCAAAAAGTGGCGCTGCAAAAGGCTGCGCGCAGCCTGCAGGGGAGGGGCGGCGATGCGTGAAGACATGGACAAGGTCATCGTCGAGCGGCCACGCCGCGGCGGCGGTGTGCAGGGCGACGGGCGCAAGTGGCGCAACAGCAGGGAGCGTGGTTCGTACCTGGGCATGGCGCAGGGCTATGCCTATCCGAAGGGGCTCAATGAAAACCTCGCGCCGCTGAAGCGCTGGCTGCACAAGCAGGTGCACCGGCCGTGGGACAAGGTGTATGCGGAGCTGTGCAGCGGCATTGACCGCCGCAGCACGGTGCAGGCGCACATCTTCCAGCACATCGACGATTTCGTCGAACGCCAGGCGGTGCTGCGGGACGGCGAAGTGTGGGTCAGCGAATCTTGGTGGAGGGCCGTTGCGCGAGGCCGCGCATGTCGAACTGTTCGTGCATCCGGCAACCGGCATCCTGCTGCCCAACCGGCTGCGGCGCAAGGCTGGGCATCAGGAGGCTGCGAAGCGCAAGGAGGCCGTGGTCAGCGCTAGCTCGGCGACTCTAGCGCTTGTTGACGGTCGACAGCGAGCCCGCATCCGATGAGCGCGGCATCAACCGGAACGCGAGGGTTCCCGCCGCCAGCATGCCGGCGATCGTGAGGAACACCGCGCGGTAGGTCTCGACGCCGTTCGCCACCGCCCACGACGCGGCCACGCCGGTCGTCCACTGCATCAGCGAGACGCCGAGGAACATCGCCATGTTGAGCAGTGCCATGGCGCGTCCGGTCATGGCTGCCGGGTAGGCGCTCCTGGCGTACGCATACTGCAGCACGCCGTAGCCGGAAAGAAGGCCATAAACGATGGGCAGGCCGATGTCCACTGCGCGCGAATGCGTGAGCGCCATCGCGCCGAACATCAGTGCGCCGGTGGCGGCGCAGGCCATCATCCAGTGTGCGCGCCGCGCGGCGCCGGGGTCCAAGCGGCCGAACAGCGCGGGGCTGATCATGCCGGTGATGGTCATCACCAGCGCCACGTTGCCGCTGGCGACGAGCGACAGACCATGGCGCTCGTGCAGCACCGGCCCAAGCCACAGGCCGCGCAGCGTGATGAAGGCCGCATACGACACGCAGGCGAAGCACAGCAGCCCCAGCGTATGAGGCATCGCGAACAGCGGCAGCAGTTCGCGCACGGCCTTGCGCAGCGACTGGCGTTCGGCCGGAGCAGCCTTCGGGTCCGCGGCCTCCGCCGTGCGCGCCGGTTCGCGCACGCGCCAGAAGATCACGAGCCAAGAGAGCACGGCGAAGCCAGCCAGCACCGCGTAGCCGGCGCGCCATGAGGCGGCTTCGATCAGCAGCGCCAGCGGCGTGCCGGTGAACAGGATGCCCAGGCCGGCCAGGCTCAACACCAGCCCCGACATCGCGGTGAAGCGCGAGGCATCGAAATGCCGCGCGATGAACACAGTGCAGGCAAGGAAAGCGGGTGCGCAGCCGACGCCGATCAGCGCCTGTCCCAGCAGCAGGGCGCCGAAGGTCGGCGCCGCTGCGCACAGCGCAGCACCGGCGACGGCCAGCGGAAAGGCGGTCAGCACTGTGCGGCGCACGCCGAACAGGTCGATCGACACGCCCATCGCGAGCTGCATGATGCCGAACGTGAAATGAAAGGTGCCCGCCCAGGTTCCGAGCTGCTGCGGCGTCAGGCCGAACTGGCCGCTGAGCGGCGTGGCCATCATGGCGCCGACGGTGCGGAAGGCCTGGCTCAGGGCAAAGGCCGAAGCCAGTGCCACGAGCATCGCGGCCGCCGAAACAGACCGGCGCGGCGGGGTGCCGAGGTTGCCGGTCAGGCTTCGCCCTTGACCTTCAAGCGCCATGCATGCAGCAGCGGCTCGGTGTAGCCGCTCGGCTGCTCGATGCCCTTGAACACCAGGTCTTGCGCCGCCTTGTACGCGGCTGATGTGTCGAAGTGGCCGGCCATCGGCTGGTAGACCGGGTCGCCCGCGTTCTGTTCGTCGACCACCTTGGCCATGCGCTGGAAGGTCTCGTCGACCTGCGCCTTGGTCACCACGCCGTGCAGCAGCCAGTTGGCGATGTGCTGGCTCGAGATGCGCAGCGTGGCGCGGTCTTCCATCAGGCCCACGTTGTGGATGTCGGGCACCTTGGAGCAGCCCACGCCCTGGTCGATCCAGCGCACCACGTAGCCGAGGATGCCCTGCACGTTGTTGTCGATCTCCTGCTGCTTCTCGGCGTCGGTCCAGTTGGCTTGCGGTGCGATGGGCACCTGCAGCAGCGCGTTCAGGATGTTGTCGCGCTCGGCATCGGCGTCGATCTTTTCGAGCTCTTGCTGGACGGCCGTGACGCTCACCTGGTGGTAGTGCAGCGCATGCAGCGTGGCGGCGGTGGGCGAAGGCACCCAGGCGGTGTTGGCGCCCGCCTTGGGGTGGCCGATCTTCTGCTCGAGCATGGCGGCCATCAGGTCGGGCATGGCCCACATGCCCTTGCCGATCTGGGCCTTGCCGCGCAGGCCGCACGAGAGGCCGACCAGCACGTTGTTCTTTTCGTAGGCGCCGATCCACGCGCTCGACTTCATGTCGCCCTTGCGGATCATCGGGCCGCCCTGCATGGCGGTGTGCATCTCGTCGCCGGTGCGGTCGAGGAAGCCGGTGTTGATGAAGGCCACGCGCGCGGCGGCCTCGGCAATGCAGGCCTTGAGGTTGACGCTGGTGCGGCGCTCCTCGTCCATGATGCCGAGCTTCACGGTGTTGGCGGCGAGGCCGAGCAGCTGCTCGACGCGGCCGAACAGCTCGCTGGCAAAGGCCACTTCGGCCGGGCCGTGCATCTTGGGCTTGACGATGTAGATGCTGCCGGTGCGCGAGTTGCCCTTGCGCTTCAGGTCGATCATCGCGATGGTGGTGGTCACCACGGCATCGAGAATGCCTTCGGGAATTTCCTTGCCGTCCGCATACAGCACGGCCGGGTTGGTCATCAGGTGGCCCACGTTGCGCAGGAACATGAGCGAGCGGCCGTGCAGCTTCACGGGCTGGCCGTCGGCGCCGGTGTATTCGCGGTCGGGGTTGAGGCCGCGCGTGAAGGTCTTGCCGCCCTTGGCGACTTCTTCGGTGAGCGTGCCCTGCACGATGCCGAGCCAGTTCGCATACGCGATGACCTTGTCGGCCGCATCGACCACGGCCACCGAGTCTTCGAGGTCGAGAATGGTCGAGAGCGCGGATTCGAGCACGACGTCGCTTATGCCGGCCGCATCGCCCTTGCCGATGGGCGTGCCGCGGTCGATGCGGATGTCCAGGTGAATGCCGTTGTGCTTCAGCAGCACCGACGACGGCGATGCCGCATCGCCCTGGTAGCCGACGAAGGCGGCTGGATCGCGCAGCATGGTGCTGCTGCTTTGCAGCGCGATGTGCAGCTGGCCATCCTTCACGCTGTAGCCGGTCGCCATCTTGTGCGAGCCGTTTTCGAGCGGCGCGGCCTGGTCGAGCACGTTGCGCGCAAACTCGATGACCTTGGCCCCGCGCACGGGGTTGTAGCCCTTGCCCTTTTCGGCGCCATCGGTCTCGGGAATGGCGTCGGTGCCATAGAGCGCGTCGTACAGCGAACCCCAGCGCGCGTTGGCGGCGTTGAGCGCGTAGCGGGCATTGAGGATGGGCACCACCAGCTGCGGGCCGGCTTGCAATGCAAGCTCGGAATCGACGTTGGCCGTGGTGGCCTTCGCGCCCTTGGGCTGCGGCAGCAGGTAGCCGATCTTCTCGAGGAATGCGCGGTAAGCCGGCATGTCGTTGATGGGGCCGGGGTTCTTCTTGTGCCAGGCGTCGATCTCGGTCTGCAGGCGATCGCGCTCGGCCAGCAGCGCGACGTTCTTCGGCGCGAGGTCGTGAACGATGGCGTCGAAGCCCTTCCAGAAGGTGTCGCTCGCCACGCCGCTGGCAGGCAGGACCTTGTCTTCGATGAAGCGATGGAGCTCGGTCGCAATCTGGAGTCGGTGGGCAGTGGTGCGGGCGGTCATGTTTTTTCTCCTGGAGAACGGTGCAATGCGAATGCTGGATGAGATGTGAGGCGGTGTCTGTCAGAAGAACCCGAGCACGTCGCGCAGGCTGCTGCCGATGCGTTCGGGCTCAGTGCCGAGTTCTTCGAAAGGAAGCTGGTAGCGGTTGACCCAGAGCGTGCGAAATCCGTACCAGGTGGCGCCGAGCGCGTCCCAGCCGTTGCAGCTCACGAAGGCGATCTGGTTCGGTTGCAGGCCGGTGGCCGTGACGCCGAGCCGGTAGGCCTCGGGGTGTGTCTTGTACTTGCGGATGCCGTCCACGCTCAACACGTGGTCGAGCAGGCCGTCGAGGCCGGCGCTGCGAACGGCGGCGTCGAGCATGCCGGGGTCGCCGTTCGAGAGAATGCCGGTGACGACGCCGCGGCTCTTGAGTAACTTCAGCACGTCGCGGCATTCGGGAAAAGCCGTGAGCGTGCGGTACTGGTCCATCAGTTGCTGCTCGGCGGTCTCCGTCAGGGCGAGGCCGAGCCGCTTGCAGGTGTAGCGCAGTGCGGCGCGCGTGAGTTCGCCAAAGGGCTGGTAGTGCGCGCCGTCGTCGCTGGTGGTCACCAGGCGGGTGTATTCGATCTGCTTGTCGCGCCAGCCCGCGGCCAGCGCCTGGCCCTGGCCGGCGAACAGCCGCTCGGCCGTCTGCCCGACGCTGTACACGTCGAACAAGGTGCCGTATGCGTCAAAGAGAACTGCCCCGGGATGGTCCATGCGTTGACTTTATTCGATACTTTGTCGGTGAGTAAGAGCCGAAACCGGGATTTATCAGTGACAAAAATGAAGGTAATTGCGGAAGCCTGCATGCATCCCGGTGTCAGATCATTGCGCTGAGTTCGCGCGCCGCGGCGCACACCGGTTCGATGTGGCGCTCGTCGTAGCGGTGGGCCGGCATGGTCAGCGTGAGCGCCGCGGCCAACTGTCCGTCGGCATGGAACACCGGCGCCGAAATGCCCGCCAGCTCGGCCGTGCGGTCGCCCACCAGCGCGCAGTAGCCCTGGGCGCGAATGGTGTCGTACAGCTTGCGTTCCCTGCCGCCGCTCGGCCGCTCGGCCTCCGGCCCGAAGGCGATCAGCACCCGCGCCCCGGCACCCCGGTCGTTAGACAGCACGTCGCCCGCGCACACATGGTCGCGCACGACGTGCGACGAATCGACGCGGAACTGGCACAGCCGCACCCAGCTTTCGCCCTGGTCCTGCCGCACGTGGTATGCCGCGCTCTCGCCGGTAGCGGCGGCCAGCGCGCGCAGCATCGGCAGCACGACGCGGTCGAGCGAAAGCGACGCCGCATACAGGCCATGCAGGCGCGCGACCTCGGCGCCCAGCGCGTAGCGGCCATCCTCCTGCCGACGGATCAGCCGCGCATGTTCGAGCGATGCCAAAAGGCGCAGCACCGTGCTCTTGTAGAGCTGCGTGCGCTCCGCAAACTGCGCCAGCGACAGCGCCTCGTCGCCGGGCTGGAAAGCCGAGAGCAGGCTCAGCGCGCGGTCGACCGCGGCGGCGCCGCCGGGGGCGGCGTTGAGGTCGGACACGGATTCAGCTTGGGCTTTGCGCGGCATGGGAAAGGGGTCGGCTTGACAGCCTCGTGGATCGACGGTTTAATTCTGTTTAACAGAATATAGTTCTGCAAGATAGAACAGTCAAGAGATTCCTCAGGCGATCCCCCATAAGGAGACAGATCCGATGACACCCCCCGACGTCCTCATCAGCGAGGTCGGCCCGCGCGACGGCCTGCAGTCGGTCAAGGCCACCATGCCCACGGCCGACAAGCTGCGCTGGATCGACGCGCTCTACGCTGCCGGTGTGCGCGAAATCGAAGTCGCATCCTTCGTGCCCGCGAAGCTGCTGCCGCAGATGGCCGACGCCGCCGAGGTGGTGCGCCACGCCGTCACGCTGCCCGGCCTTGTGGTGATGGCACTGGTGCCCAATCGCAAGGGCGCAGAAGCGGCGCTCGAAGCCGGCGTGCACAAGCTCACGATGCCGGTGTCGGCCAGCGTGGCGCATTCGCTCGCCAACGTGCGCAAGACGCCGACCGAGATGGTGGAGGAGGTGCGCGCCATCTCGGATCTGCGCCGCACCATCGCGCCGCGGGTGAAGCTCGAGGCCGGCATCTCCACCGCCTTCGGCTGCACGCTGCAGGGGCTGGTGCCCGAAGACGACGTGATCCGCCTGGCCGCGCAATGCATCGAGGCCGGGGCTGACGAGTCGGGCCTGTCCGACACCGTGGGCTATGCCAACCCCGCGCAGGTGCGCCGGCTCTTCAAGCGATTGCGCGCCGAACTCGGCCAGCACGCGGGCGCCGCCCACATGCACAACACGCGCGGCCTCGGCATTGCCAACTGCCTTGCCGCCTGGGACGAGGGCGTACGCACCTTCGACGCCTCGCTCGGCGGTCTCGGCGGCTGCCCCTACGCACCGGGCGCTTCGGGCAATGCGGTGACCGAAGACCTCGTCTTCATGTTCGAGGCCATGGGCGTGCGAACCGGCATCGACATCCAGAAACTCATCGCGGCGCGCGCGCCGCTCATGGCTGGCCTCCCCGGCGAACCGGTCTATGGCATGACGCCCGAAGCCGGCCTGCCCAAGGGCTTTGTCCAACAGGAAACCATTGCACATGGCTGAATCCCAAGCTTTGCCAAATCCTCTGCCGTATGCCGGCATTCGCGTCGTCGAGTTCACCCACATGGTCATGGGCCCGACCTGCGGCCTGCTGCTGGCCGACCTCGGTGCCGAAGTGATCAAGGTCGAGCCCATCGAGGGCGACAGCACGCGCCGCCTGCTCGGCTCGGGCGCGGGTTTCTTTCCCACATTCAACCGCAACAAGAAGAGCATTGCGCTCGACCTCAAATCGCCCGAAGGCGTGGAGGCCGCGCTGCGCCTCGTCGCCACCGCCGACATCGTCAGCGAGAACTTCAAGCCCGGCACCATGAAGAAGCTGGGGCTCGACTATGAAACGCTGCGCGATCTCCACCCGCGCCTCATCTATGTGAGCCACAAGGGCTTTTTGCCTGGCCCCTACGACCACCGCACGGCCCTTGACGAGGTGGTGCAGATGATGGGCGGCCTGGCCTACATGACGGGCCGTGCTGGCGACCCGCTGCGCGCGGGCACCAGCGTGAACGACATCATGGGTGGAATGTTCGGCGCCATCGGCGCGATGGCCGCGCTGCGCCAGCGCGAGCTCACCGGCAAGGGCTGCGAGGTGCAGTCCGCGCTGTTCGAGAACAACGTGTTCCTGGTTGCGCAGCACATGATGCAGTTCGCCGCCACGGGCAAGGCGGCCGACCCGATGCCCAGCCGCATTTCGGCCTGGGCGGTGTACGACGTATTCACCGTGAAGGACGGCGAGCAGATCTTCCTCGCCGCGGTGAGCGACAAGCAGTGGACCATTTTCTGCAAGGCCTTCGGCCTGGAAGAGATGTTGGCCGACCCCAGACTGAAGACCAACAACGACCGGGTGCTCGCGCGCGACTGGATGATGCCGATCCTGCGCTCGCACCTGGCCGACCGCAGCGCGGCCGAGCTCAGTGCGGTGTTCGAGCAGAACGAGCTGCCCTTCGCGCCCATCACCAGGCCGCAGGAACTGTTCGACGACCCGCACCTCAACGCCACCGGCGGGCTCGCGCCGGTGCGCATGAACGACGGCCACATGGCCAAGGTACCGCTGATGCCGTTCACGCTGGGTGGCGAGCGCCCCGGCATGCGCATGCAGCCGCCCCGCATCGGCGAGCACACCGGCGAGCTGTTGAGGGAGGTCGGCTACGGCGACGAAGAGATCGCCGCCTTCGAGGCGCGCCGGGCCGGCATCGCTCGCTGAACCCGCGCGAAACCCCGGGCGATATAGTTCGGGCGCCATGGACCGCCTGAAGCAACTCGAATCCTTCGTCTCGGTGGCGACCCGCGGCGGTCTCACGGCCGCGGCCAAGGCCGAGGGTGTCGCGCCCGCCATCATGGGGCGGCGGCTCGATGCGCTCGAGGCGCGGCTGGGCGTGAAGCTGCTGGTGCGCACCACGCGGCGCATCACGCTCACGCACGAAGGCAGCGCCTTTCTCGAGGACTGCCAGCGCCTGCTGACCGAATTCGCCAACGCCGAGGCCAGCGTGAGCGCCGGCGGCGTCAAGGCCAGCGGCCATCTGCGCGTGACGGCGCCGGCCGGCTTCGGCCGCCGCCACGTGGCGCCGCTGGTGCCGCGCTTTCATGCGCTGCATCCCGAGGTCACCATCTCGCTCAACCTGAGCGACCGCGTGGTCGACGTGCGCGGCGAAAGCTTCGACTGCGCGGTGCGCGTGGGCGACATGCCCGATTCGTCCCTGGTGAGCGTGCGGCTCGCCGATAACCGCCGCCGCTGCGTCGCCACGCCGGAGTTCGTGCGCCGCTACGGCATGCCGCGGCATCCGAGCGAGCTCTCGCGCTTCGCCTGCCTGACACTGTCGAGCGATGCCTCGCAAACGCGCGGCTGGGCGTTCCGCGTTCCGCGGACCGCCCAAGGGCGGGGTCAGGAACGCACCCTGACGGGTGCGGGGATCCCGGCCGAAGACGGCGGCGAGGAATTGATCCATCTGCGGCCGGACGGCCCGCTGGACTGTTCCGACGGCCAGGTGCTGCACGACTGGTGTTTGGCCGGCCACGGCATTGCATGGCGCAGCACCTGGGAGGTCGAGGCCGAGATCGATGCCGGCCTGCTGGTGCCGCTGCTCGATGAATTTGCCGCGCCGCCGAACGGCATCTATGCGGTATTCACCGGCACCAAGCACCTGCCGCTTCGGGTGCGACTGTGGCTTGATTTCCTCAAGGCGCACTACGGACGCCCCGAATTCTGGGGCGGAAGAGGGTAAAGCGCGCGAGGGGCGGCACAATGTGCAAGCATTTGCAACCCCACTGAGAAGAGAAGAAAGCCGACGATGACCCTCGAAGCCATCCTTGCCTACCTGCACTTGCTGGCCATCCTCACGATGGTGGTGTTCATCTCCAGCGAAGCGGCGCTGTGCCGCGTGCAGTGGCTCAATGCCGCCGTGGTGGAACGGCTCGCCCGGGTGGACATGGTCTACGGCATTGCGGCAGTGACTGTGCTGGCCACCGGCATCGCGCGCACCGTGTGGGGTGTGAAGGGCACGGCCTGGTACTGGACCAATCCGCTGCTGCACGTGAAGCTCGGGCTGTTCATCGTCGTTGGCGTGCTCTCGATCTTTCCGACGCTGGCCTACCTGCGCTGGCGCAAGGCGCTGCGGGCCAACGGCACGCTGCCGGCCGAAGACGACATCAAGAAGACGCGCAAGCTGGTGATGGTGCAGGCGCACCTGATTGCGCTGATTCCGCTGGTGGCCGTGTTCCTCGCACGAGGCTTCGGCAAGTAGGCCCCATGGGACGCGCCGGCATCCAGCTTCTGTTTGCCGGCACCATCTTCAGCAGCGCGTTCCTGCTGTTCCTGGTGCAGCCACTGATCGCCAAGCAGATCCTGCCTTGGTTCGGCGGCTCGGCCGCCGTGTGGTCGATCTGCATGGTGTTCTTCCAGGCCGTGCTGCTCGCGGGCTATGCGTATTCCGATTGGGTCACGCGCCACCTGCGCGTGCGGGCGCAGGCCGCGCTGCACGTGGGGCTGCTGCTTGCGAGCCTCGCGTTCCTACCGCTCGTGGTGCGCGCGGGTTGGAAGCCCAGCGGCGCCGAAGACCCGACCTGGCTGATCCTGGGCCTGCTGTTCGCAACCATCGGCCTACCGTACTTCCTGCTTTCGACCACCGGGCCGCTGGTGCAGTCGTGGGTGGCGCGCACGCCCTGGGGCGCGCAGGTGTATCGGTACTTCTCGCTGTCGAACCTTGCATCGCTGCTGTCGCTGCTGTGCTACCCGGTGTTCATAGAGCCCCGCAGCTCGCTCTGGCAGCAGGCGCGCGGATGGTCCTGGGGCTATGGTTTGTTCGTGGTGCTTTGCGCCGGCACGACCTTGCTCGTGGCGCGCCGCTGGCCTGAGGACACGCCGTTGCCGGAAGGGCCGGGCCAGGCCGCGGCTGCCGAAGAATACAAGCAGCCGCCCTGGACCGACAGCCTGCTCTGGCTCGTGTTGCCGGCGCTGGCCTCATGGCTGTTGCTGGCCGTGACCAACCACATCACCCAGAACGTGGCCGCAGTTCCGTTTCTCTGGATACTGCCGCTTTCGCTGTACCTGTTCACCTTCGTGCTGTGCTTCGAGAGCGACCGCTGGTACCGGCGCAGCGTGTTCCTGCCGCTCGCGGCGGGCGTGCTGTTGCTGTGCGCCTTTGGCCTGCAGCACCACGTCGGCTCCGACGTGCGCACGGGGCTGCCGATCTATGTCGGCGGCCTTTTCGTGCTGTGCATGTTCCTGCATGGAGAGACGGCAAGGCTGCGCCCGGGCCCGAACCATCTCACGCGTTTCTACCTGATGCTGTCGCTGGGCGGTGCCACGGGCGGCGCCCTGGTGGGGCTGGTGGCGCCGCACGTGCTGCCGGCGTACTACGAAATGGGCATCGGCCTGATGCTGACGGCGCTGGCGGCAGCCGCGGTGCTGCGCCGGCGCGTCTGGCTGCGGGTGTCCAGCGTGGCGCTGGCGGCTTGCTGCGCTTTCTTTCTGATCGTGCAGATCGGCGGCGACCGGTCGGACGCGCGCCACCTGCTGCGCAATTTCTATGGCGCGCTGATCACCTTCGACGTGCGCCGCACCGACCCGTCGAACAATGTGCGCCTGCTGTCCCATGGGTCCATCAAGCACGGCGAGCAGTTCCTGGATCCGTCGCGCCGGCGCGAGCCCACAACTTACTACGGTGCGACGTCTGGCATTGGCCGCGCCATGGCCGTGGCGCCGGCCGCACCGCGCCACGTCGGGCTGATCGGCCTTGGCGCCGGCACGCTGGCGAGCTACGGCCGCAGCGGCGACGTCTATCGGATCTACGAGATCAATCCGCAGGTGTTCGAACTGGCGGACAGCGAATTCACCTTTCTGCGCGACAGCCCCGCGCGCATCGAGCGCGTGCTCGGCGACGCGCGGCTGGCGCTGGAGCGCGAGTCGCCGCAGGGCTTCGACCTGCTCGCGGTCGACGCCTTCTCGGGCGACGCGGTGCCGGTTCACCTGCTCACGGCAGAGGCCATGGACGTGTACATGCGGCACATGAAGCCGGACGGCATCGTGGCCTTTCACGTGACCAATCGGTTTCTCGAGCTGGCGCCGGTGGTGGCGCGGATCGCGCAGGCGAAGGGCTTGCACGCCGTGCTCGTCAGCGACGACGCGGAAGCCTCGAAGTGGCTCAATCCCACCGACTGGGTGCTGGTGGCGCGCGATCCGGCCGTGCTGGCACGCGACCCCCTGCGCGCGGTGGCATCGCCCATCGCGACGCCCGAAGACGCCCGTCCCTGGACCGACGATTTCAACAACCTGCTGGGCGTGCTCAAGTAGCGCCCAAGAAAAAGCCCCGCGGGCGCGAAGCGCGTGCGGGGCTCTTTGCGGGAAGGATCAGGCTAGGCGCTCAGGCATTCCTTCATGAAGGCCTTGCGGGCATCGCCTTTCAGGGTCTTGGCCTTCTGGTCGGCATTGCAGGTCTTCATCTTTTCCTGCTGGGTCGGCTTGGCAGTCATGACCGGCTTGGCGCTCAGGCAGCTCTTCATGAAGGCCTTGCGCTCGTTGCCCTTCTTGTCGCCGGCCTCCTGGTTGCAGGTCGTCATCTTGCTTTGCTGGGCGGTCGGGGCCTTGGCCGCCGGCGTGGCGGGTGTTGCCGGAGCCTTTGCCGCCGGGGTGGCGGGTGTTGCCGGCGTAGCGGGTGTTGCAGCCGGGGCGACGGCAGGTGCGGGGGCTTTGGCAGCCGGGGCGACCGCAGGCGCGGGGGCCTTGTCTTGTGCCTGTGCGACGCCGAACGAAAGGCAGGCGCCCAGGGCGATCAGGGAAAGGAGCTTCTTCATGGTGATATGTCCTTGCAGGGTTGGTTTGTGACAGGTGCCCCGCCCCGGGGCTGCTCACACTAACGGCCCACACCGGCCGCCGGATGACCATCGCCGCGGCCGCCCGGGTTTGCCCCCGGTAAAATCCGCAGATGCTATTGGTCAAACAGGAGCTGCTCGCGGCGCTCGCGAACACGCTCGAATCCCTCTCGCCCGGCGCCGGCTCCAAAGCCGCGTTCGAGTCGCCCAAGGTGGCCGCCCATGGCGACTTCGCCAGCACGGCCGCCATGCAACTCGCCAAGCCGCTCGGGCGCAAGCCCCGCGAACTCGCCGAAGAGCTCAGCGCCGCGCTGCTCGCCACCCCCGTGTTCGGCCAGTGGGTCGAAGCCATCGAGATCGCCGGCCCCGGCTTTCTGAACATCCGCCTCAAGACCTCTGCCAAGCAGCAGATCGTGCGCGAGGTGCTGAACGCGGCCGACGCCTTCGGCCAGCAGCCCGCCACCGGTGAAAAGGTGCTGGTCGAGTTCGTCTCCGCCAACCCGACCGGCCCGCTTCACGTCGGCCACGGCCGCCAGGCCGCGCTGGGCGATGCCATCTGCAACCTGCGCGCTTCCCAGGGCGACACCGTCTGGCGCGAGTTCTATTACAACGACGCCGGCGTGCAGATCCAGACGCTGGCCAACAGCACCCAGCTGCGCGCCCGCGGCTTCAAGCCCGGCGACGCCGAATGGCCGAGCGGCGAAAAGGCCCCCGCCTACAACGGCGACTACATCGCCGACATCGCCGAAGACTTCAAGGCCAGGAAGACCGTCAAGTCGGACGACCGCGAATACACGGCCAGCGGCGACATCGGCGACCTCGATTCGATCCGCGAATTTGCCGTGGCCTACCTGCGCCGGGAGCAGGACCTCGACCTGCAGGCCTTCCGCGTGCGCTTCGACAACTACTACCTCGAGTCCAGCCTGTATACCAGCGGCCGCGTCGAGGCCGCGGTGCAAAAGCTCGTGGCCGCCGGCAAGACCTACGAGCAGGACGGCGCGCTGTGGCTCCGGTCGACCGACTACGGCGACGACAAGGACCGCGTGATGAAGAAGCAGGACGGTACGTACACGTACTTCGTGCCTGACGTCGCCTATCACATCGCCAAGTGGGAGCGCGGCTTCCACAAGGTGGTCAACATCCAGGGCACCGACCACCACGGCACCATCGCGCGCGTGCGCGCCGGGCTCCAGGCCGCCGGCGTCGGCATTCCCGCGGGCTACCCCGACTACGTGCTGCACACCATGGTGCGCGTGATGAAGGGCGGCGAAGAGGTCAAGATCAGCAAGCGCGCGGGCAGCTACGTCACCTTGCGCGACCTGATCGAATGGACCAGCACCGACGCCGTGCGCTTCTTCCTATTGAGCCGCAAACCCGACACCGAGTACACCTTCGACGTCGACCTGGCCGTGACCAAGAACAACGACAACCCGGTGTACTACGTGCAGTACGCCCATGCGCGCATTTGCTCGGTGCTGGCCGGCTGGGGCGGCGACCCCGCCACGCTCAAGACCGTCGACCTGTCGCCGCTCGAAAGCCCGGCCGCGCAGGCGCTCATGTTGCTGCTCGCCAAGTACCCCGCCATGCTCACGGCCGCCGCCAAGGATTTTGCACCGCACGACGTCACTTTTTACCTGCGCGAACTGGCGGCCAGCTACCACAGCTACTACGACGCAGAGCGCATCCTGGTCGATGAAGAGCCGGTGAAGCTGGCGCGGCTCGCGCTCGTCGCCGCCTGCGCGCAGGTGCTGCACAATGGCCTCGCGATTCTCGGCGTCAGTGCGCCGAGCAAGATGTGAAAACACCATGAAGAAGACAACCAGACAACGCGGCAACATCGTCATCGGGCTCATCGTCGGCCTGGTGCTGGGGTTGGGGGTCGCGCTGGGCATTGCGGTCTACGTGACCAAGGTGCCGATTCCGTTCGTGACCAAGACCCAGCGCGGCGGCGCCGAGCAAGACGAAGCCGAAGCCCGCAAGAACCGCGATTGGGATCCCAACGCGCCCCTGGCAGGCAAGGCTGGCGCACCCAAGCCGGCCGCTCCCGCTCCGGTGGCCCCGCCGAGCGGCGGCGACACAGCGGCCGTGGCACCGGCCACCGCGCCGCCGCCCGCCCCGCCGGTGCCAGTGGTCGTGGCTCCGGCCAAGCCCCCGCGTCCGGCGCCGGTGCCGGCCGAGGCCAATTCGCTGCCGCCTTCGAACGATCCGCTGGGCGACCTTGCCCGCGCGCGGGCCGGCGGCAGCAGCACTACTACCGCTTCCGCCGCGCCCAGCAGCAACAACAGCGCAGCAGCGGGGCCCGATCCGTTCATGTATTTCGTGCAGGCCGGCGCCTTCCGCACCACCGAAGACGCCGAGGCCCAGCGCGCCAAGCTGTCGTTGATGGGCGTCGAGGCCCGGGTCACCGAGCGCGAGCAGGCCGGCCGCACGGTCTACCGGGTGCGCGCCGGTCCGTTCAGCAAGAAGGACGATGCCGACCGCCTGAAAGAGCGGCTCGACAGCGGCGGCCTCGAATCGGCGCTGGTGCGCGTCCAGCGCTGATGCTCGCGAACCGCCGGCCGCGGTATCCGCGAGCGGCGGTTGCGAATATTCTTTAAGCTTTGCCGCGCGGCACGGGCCGCCGCCAACCCGGATTGTCCTGGGCAAGCCGCATGCGGGAACTCCGCGCGGCGCGCCGGCTCAGTCTGCCGTACCCAACAGGAGAACTCTTTCAATGAAACGTCGTGACTTTTCGCTCGCCGCCACCTCGCTCGGGCTGCTTTCCCTGGCTGGCAACAGCGCGCACGCCCAGGCGCGCGTGCCCAAGGCCGGCACCGAGTACCTGGTGCTCGACAAGCGCGTGGCGGTCGATGCGCCGGCGGGCAAGATCGAAGTGATCGAGTTCTTCTCGTACAACTGCCCGCACTGCAACGATTTCGAGCCGCAGCTCGAAGCCTGGCTCAAGACGGCGCCGAAGGAAGTGGCCTTCCGCCGCGTGCCCGTGCCTTTCGTGGGCAACGACGTCGAAGCCAAGCAGCGCCTGTACTACGCGCTCGAAACGCTGGGCAAGGTCGACGAATTCCAGCCAAAGGTGTTCGACGCGATCCACAAGCAGCGCCAGAACGTGAACGGCGACGCCAACATCATTGCCTGGGCCACCGCCAATGGCCTGGACGGCGCCAAGTTCAAGGAAGTCTTTACCTCGTTTGGCGTGGCCAGCAAGGCGAAGCGCGCCTCGCAGATGACCGACTCCTACAAGGTGGCCGGCGTTCCGGCCCTGGCAATTGCCGGCCGCTGGTATGTGGACGGCGAAACGGCCGGCAACATGACCAAGGCGCTCCAGGTCACCAACTTTCTGATCGGCGAAGCCAAGAAGGGCTGACCCCCTTTTTCAGGGGGTAATCACCTGCGGCCGGCGGAGCCGGTTTCGCGGTGTTTCCGGATGGATGTCAAGCCCGCTTTGGCGGGCTTTTTCATCCCTGCGTGCAGGGCTGGCGCCATCTGCCGCATACAATGCAGAGCAAGTTTCGTGCCTCTATGACATTGCACTCCTACTCCAACACCACTCCTCCTGTTCGCCGCCTCGGCCGCCTGGCTCGCCTGACTCACCTGAGTGTTGGCGCGCTGTTGCTGGCCGGTCTCGCCTCGGGCGCTCTGGCCGAGACGGCCGACCGCACCAAGCCGATGAACATCGAGTCTGACGCCATGCGTTATGACGACCTCAAGCAGACGAGCGTGTTCACGGGGAACGTGCTGGTCACGAAGGGCACGATCATCATCCGCGGCGCGCGCATCGACGTGCGGCAGGACGCCGAGGGCTACCAGTACGGGGTGGTCACCGCGGCCCCTGGCAAGCGGGCCTACTACAAGCAGAAGCGCAATGCGCCCGACGAGTGGATCGAGGGCGAATCCGAAGTCATCGAGTACGACAGCCGCGCCGACAACGTCAAGTTCATCCGCAATGCCGTCATGCGCCGCCTGCTGGGCGCCACGCCAAACGACGAAAGCAGCGGCGCGCTCATCGTCTACGACCAGAGCAACGACACCTACACGGTCAACGGTTCCACCGTACCGCCGAACACCGGGGTGAATGCCCCGGCGGGCGGCGGGCGGGTGAAGACCATTCTGACGCCCAAGAGCGCCACGGCGCCCGCGCCAGGCGCCCCGACGCCGGCCGGCGGACGGGCCGCGCCAGCGGCGCCACAGCCGGCACCCGGTGCCGGCCTGCGCCCGAGCACCACGCTCAGCGGCAGCGAAGGGGAAGGGCGCAAGTGATCGAAACCGCTGGAAGCCACAACGCCGATGGCACACCGGGCAGCCGCCTGGTGGTGCGCGGCCTGCAAAAAAGCTACGGCAGCCGCAAGGTCGTCAAGGATGTCTCGCTCGACGTTCAAAAGGGCGAAGTCGTGGGGCTTCTGGGCCCCAACGGCGCTGGCAAGACCACCTCGTTCTACATGATCGTGGGCCTGGTGCGGGCCGACGCCGGCGAGATCACCATCGACGGCGAACCCATTGCGCACATGCCGATCCACCGGCGCGCCCGCATGGGCCTGAGCTACCTGCCGCAGGAAGCCTCCATCTTCCGCAAGCTCACGGTCGAGGAAAACGTGCGTGCCGTGCTCGAGCTCCAGCGCGAGCCCGATGGCAACGGCAAACCCGCGCCCCTGTCGAAGCAGCGCACCGAAGAGCGGCTCTCGGGGCTGCTGGCCGACTTGCGCGTGGACCATCTGCGCGATTCCCCCGCGCTCGCGCTCTCGGGCGGCGAACGGCGCCGGGTCGAAATTGCCCGCGCGCTGGCCACGCAGCCGCGCTTCATCCTGCTGGACGAGCCCTTTGCCGGCATCGACCCCATCGCGGTGATCGAGATCCAGCGGATCATCAGCTTCCTGAAGGAGCGCGGCATCGGCGTGCTCATCACCGACCACAACGTGCGTGAAACGCTGGGCATCTGCGATCACGCGTTCATCATCAGCGACGGGCATGTGCTGGCACAAGGCACGCCCTCGGAGATCGTCGACAACGCCGAAGTACGCAGGGTGTACCTCGGCGAGCACTTCCGGATGTAAGGGAGGAGTCGGTCTCCATGAAGCAAGGGCTGTCCCTTCGCGTCTCGCAGCATCTGGCGCTCACGCCTCAGCTGCAGCAGTCGATCCGGCTGCTGCAGCTCTCCACGCTCGAACTGAGCCAGGAGGTCGAGCAGATGCTCGACGAGAACCCGTTCCTCGAACGCACCGCGGAAGAAGCGGCGCGCGAGGAATTCGGCCTCGATGCCATCGATACCCCGGTGCCGCGCGATGAATCATCGGGCGAGGCCGGCGAGAGCGACTTCGCCTCGGCCCCGACCAGCAGCGCGGCCACCACATCCAGCGAAACCA
Source organism: Variovorax sp. OV700 (assembly GCF_900099805.1). Classification (GTDB taxonomy): domain Bacteria; phylum Pseudomonadota; class Gammaproteobacteria; order Burkholderiales; family Burkholderiaceae_C; genus Variovorax. The sequence goes on from NZ_FNDR01000010.1 coordinate 75,383, forward strand.
CCGCGGCGACCGAGACCGACGTTCCCGCCGCCGACGCGACAGAGCGCGAGCCCGACTGGGAAGGCGACGGCACCGTCGACATGGCGCCGGACGACAGCGAGTGGGGCAGCGATGCCCCCGCGCGCCAGAACAACCTGGGCGATGACGAGCGCGCCGACGCCACCGAACTCGCGCGCAGCCAGGAGTCGCTGCAGTCCTTCCTGCACCGGCAGGCGCTCAGCCTCCGACTCAACGAGAACGACTGTGCCGCGCTGCGCTTCCTGATCGAATCGCTCAACGACGACGGCTATCTCGAAGATTCGCTGCCGGCGCTGGCCTCGGGCCTTGCGGGCGACGACAACGACCAGTTCGACGAGCTGGTGCATCACTTCCAGGTGGCGCTCGGCCTGCTGCAGAGCCTGGAGCCGGCCGGTGTCGGCGCGCGCGACCTGGGCGAATGCCTCGGCATCCAGCTGCGCGCGCTCGCCAGCGAGGACGAAACCGAAGAACACGCCCTGGTCCGCAAGACCGCCATCGCCATCTGCAAGCAGCCGATGGAACTGCTCGCGCGGCGCGACTTCAAGCGCCTGGCCACGCTCACCCGCACCAATGAAGAGCTGGTGCGCTCGGCGCTGCAAATCATCTCGCGGCTCGAGCCCAAGCCGGGTCGCCGCTTCGTCGACGTCGAGCGCAACATCGTGGTCCCCGACGTGATCGTCACCAAGATCGGCCGCGGCACCAACGTCAAGTTCCGCGTCATGCTCAACCCCGAGGTGATGCCGCGGCTGCGCGTGCACGACATATACGCCGGCGCCCTCAAGTCGCACAAGGGCGAGGGCAGCCAGGCGCTGTCGCAGCGGCTGCAGGAGGCGCGCTGGTTCATCAAGAACATCCAGCAGCGCTTCGACACCATCCTGCGCGTCTCCAATGCCATCGTCGAGCGGCAGAAAAGCTACTTCGTGCACGGCGAGCTCGCCATGCGACCGCTGGTGCTGCGCGAGATCGCCGACGAGCTCGGCCTGCACGAATCGACCATCTCGCGCGTGACCACCGCCAAGTACATGGCCACGCCCTTCGGCACGGTCGAACTCAAGTACTTCTTCGGCTCCGCGCTCGGCACCGAGACCGGTGGCAATGCCTCGAGCACCGCGGTGCGCGCGCTGATCAAGCAGTTCGTGAGTTCCGAGAGCATCAAGAAGCCGCTGTCCGACAGCCAGATTTCCGAGATGCTCAAGGAGCAGGGCATCGAGTGCGCGCGGCGCACCGTGGCCAAGTACCGCGAGGCGCTGCGCATCGCGCCCGCCAACCTCCGCAAGGCGCTGTAGAAAGCCGCCGATGGTGGCCTGCCGCCTGCTGTCGCGCTGTGGGCACTGGGTTTTCGTCATGGCGGCGGCGCTGCTTTTTGCCGGCTGCGCCACCCTGCCCGACGAAGCGCCGCGCCCGCCAACCCGGGCCATGGCCGCGTCGACCGATACCGCGCTCGGCAAGATCGCGCTGGCGGCGCAGCCCGACCCCGACCTCAGCGGCTTTCGGTTGATGCCAGGAGGCGACTTCGCCTTCGACACGCGCATCCAGCTTGCACGCCGCGCCCAGCGCACGCTCGACGTCCAGTACTACCAGATCGAGAACGATGAGACTGGCCGCTACCTGCTGCGCACCTTGCGCGACGCGGCCGTGCGCGGCGTGCGCGTGCGGCTCTTGATGGACGACCTCTACACCTCGGGCGAGGACGAACTGCTGCTTGGCCTGGCCGCCACGCCGAACGTCGAGCTGCGCCTCTTCAACCCGTTTCCGGCCGGGCGCGGCAGCCTGCTCAAGCGCTTCGCAGCCTCGCTCTTCGACTTCAGCCGCGTCAACCGGCGCATGCACAACAAGCTCTTCATCGCCGACGGCGCCATGGCGGTGGCGGGCGGCCGCAACATTGGCAACCAGTATTTCAGGCGCACGGCGGGCGAGAATTTTCTCGATCTCGACACCTTCGTGACCGGCGCGCTGGTGCCGCGCCTCGGCACCCTGTTCGACCAGTACTGGAACAGCGTTTACGTTCGGCCGATCCAGTCGGTGGTGGCCACGGGCCTTTCGCGCGAGGATTTGCAAGAGCGCTTCGAAGCCGTCACCGGCCCCGACACCACGCCGCCGCCGCCGCGGCCCGCGCCCAACGACCTGCTCGGCTACAGCCCGATGGCCGAAGACCTTGCCACCGGCAGGCTTGGCCTGATCTGGGCCCTTGCCGAGGCCTACGCCGATTCGCCCGACCGCGTGATCGGCAAGACCGTGTCGTACGGCGGCGTGCCGCTGCTCGACGTCGACAGCGTGCGCTACAACGTGGTCGAGCAGATGCGCCGCGCGCGCTCCGAGGTGACCATCGTCTCGCCCTACCTGATTCCGGGCGAGGCCGGCCTGGAAGTGATGCGCGAGATCCGCAGGCGCAACGTGAAGATCAGCGTGGTCACCAATTCGCTCGCGGCCACCGACGAACCGCTGGTGCACACCGCGTACCGCCGCTACCGCCCCGACATGCTGAAGCTGGGCGCCGACCTGTACGAGCTCAGCACCACGCGCACCCGGCGCAGCGTGCGGCTGGGGCTCTTCGGCACCTCGGTCGGCCGGCTGCATGCCAAGTCGGCGGTGATCGATCGGCAGGTACTTTTCGTCGGCTCGATGAATTTCGATCCGCGCTCCGAAACGCACAACACCGAGATCGGCCTTTTCATCCGCAGCCCCGAGATGGCGCAGCAGGCGCTCAAGCTCATCGACGTGCTCAAGCAGCAGGGCGCCTACCGCCTGCGCTTTGCCGAGGGCGGCGGCAACCCCTCGCGCATCGAATGGATCAGCGAGGACGCCGGCAAGACCACCGTGCTGAACGAGGAGCCCGACTCCGATTTCTGGGGCCGCGCCATGCTCGAGTTGCTGGCGCCGCTGACGCCCGAGAGCTTGCTGTAGGCCCGCCGTTCATGTTCGCTATTGCTGCACGTTGACCGCTTCGACCTGCACCAGCAGCTTCACCTTGTTCTCGAAGCCGAAGTTCAGGCCCCACGTGATGCCCCAGTCGCTGCGCTGCACCGTGGTTTCGAAGTCGCCGCCGCAGACTTGGCGGTTGATGAGCGGGTTCAGGTAGCAGTTGAAGCGCACGGCCTTGAGCGTGACCGGCTTGGTCTGGCCCATCAGCGTGAGCGTGCCCGGCACGTCGACCACCTTGTCGCCGTTGAATTCGATGCGGTCCGCCACGAAGCGGCCGGTCGGAAACTCGGCCACGTTGAAGAAGTCCTTGCTTTGCACGTGGCGGTTGAGCAGGTCGACGCCGGTGTTGATGGAGCTGATGTCCATCGTGATGTCGACCTTGCCGCTGCTGCCGCTGCCGTCGATCTGCACCGAGCCGTCCTTGGTACTGAACCGGCCGCGATTGGTGGTGGTGCCGTAGTGCCCCATCTCGTACATCACGAAGGTGTGGGTCGGATCGATCACGTAGCTGGCATTCTTTGCCGGGCCGCCCGCGGGCTTGGCTGCGACGGGCGGTGCCGTGTATTCCTGCGCCAGGGCGGGGGTGGCAATGGTCGCTGCAGACAATGCGGCAGCGAGGAAGAGCTTCTTCATGGCAATGGGCGTGCTTGGCGTGAAAACAAAATCAGTTGAGAGGACAAAAAAGGGGCTCAAAGCGGACCGAGGCCCGCGAGCGTGAACTTGAAGCGAACCTGCACGTCGTTGCCGATCACCGAGGTGTCGGTCCATTCGCCGTCGCCCACCTTGTAGTCGAGCCGCTGGATCGTAAAGCTTCCGGTAGCCACCGCGTAGCCGCCAGCCGGCGCGATGGTGACCGGCACCGTGACCTGCCGCGCAATGCTCTTGATGGTGAGCTTGCCCGCCATCTCGAACCGGCCTTCGCCCAGCGCCTTGATGGCGCTCGACTGGAAGCTGGCCTGCGGAAAATGCCCGGTGTCGAACCACGGGGCCTTGGGCAGTTCGGCGTCGCTCATCGGCACGCCGAGCGATGCGCTGGCCGTGTCGATCTGCAGCGCCACAGTGCCGCCTTCGGGCTTCCTCGGGTCGAAAGCCACTTGCGCTTCGAACTTCTTGAAAGTGCCTTCCACCGGCACGCCCATCTGCTTGCTGACGAAGGCGATCTGGCTCTTGTCGGCCACGAGCCGGGTCGCCGTTGCGGGCTCGGCGCCCGCGGGCGCCAGGTCGGCGAATGCAGCGGCTGCGAGAAAGAGACGGAAGATGCGCATCATCTGGCGGATTCCTAGCGTGGCGCGGGCCACATGCGTTTCAAGATGCCGTCGCGGTCGATCCAGTGGTGCTTGAGCACCGCCGCCACGTGCAGCAGCGCCACCGCGGCCAGCGTGAACGCGCTGCCCTTGTGCAGCGGCTTCAGCACGGCCTCGGCCAGCTCCTTGTCGACCGGCATGAAGTCCGCCAGCGGCAGCACGCCGAACCACACGACCGGAAAGCCCAGGGCCGAGCTGTAGGCCCAGCCGAACAGCGGCACCGCGAGAAACAGCAGGTACATCAACGCGTGGCTCGCCCGATAGCCGGTGCGCTGCCAGCGCGGCATGGTGGCCGCCGCATGCGACGGCAGCGGCGGCGGCGGATGGCGCAGCCGCCACAAAAGCCGCAGGGCCGACAGCAGCAGGATCGTCACCCCGGCCCATTTGTGCCAGTTGTAGAGCTTGATGCGGGCCGGCGAGAGCGGCAGGCCGGTCATGTAGAGTCCGACGCCCAGCGAGCCGACGATCATGGCCGCGAGCAGCCAGTGCAGCGCCATGGCCACCGGGCCATAGCGCAGGTCGCGCAGGGCGGCGGGCGTTTCGGCAAGGGCGGTGGCGGAAGATGGAGGTGTGTCGGCAGGCATCGGAAGCAGGACCAGCGGCCTGTGCGCGGAGCATATATCGGAAGCGGTGAAGGCACCGCACGAGCCGTGCCAGGCGCGTGGCCGGCGGCGTCAGTGCCCTGATGACGCCTGCTGCGCCTGCAGCAGCACCGCATGCAGCTCGGCCGGTTGCACCGGCTTGCGCAGTGCGTGCCAGCCGCGCTCCGCAGCCAGCCGATGGGTGGCTTCGCCGATGTCGGCCGAAATCAGCGCGATGGTGAGCGACGGCTTCTGCCGCTGCAGCCGTTCCGCCAGCGCGATGCCGTCGAGCCCGCCCGGCAGCCGGATGTCGCACAACGCCGCGTCGAGCGCGCGCAGGTCGGCCAGCGCCAGCGCCTCGGCTGCGCTGCCGTAGACACGCGGCGCCAGCTGCCATTGCCTCAGCAGCGCACTGAGGCTGTCGGCCACCACGGCGTTGTCTTCCACCACCAGCACGGCAAGGCCCGGATGCAATGCGCGCGCCGCCGCGTCGGAGGGCGGCTGCGGCAGGGGCGCAGGCGCCGGCGGCACCGGCGCATCGGCAGGCGCCGCGGGCAGCTCGAAGCCGAACACCGAGCCACGCCCCGGCGCCGAGCGCAGCGACACCTCGATGCCGAGTTGCCCGGCCAGCCGCCGCACGATCGCCAAGCCCAGCCCGTGGCCGCGGCGCAGGTTGCGCTCGACATTGCCGACCTGCTCGAAGTCGCCGAACACCCGCTCCTGCGAATCCGCCGCAATGCCGATGCCGCTGTCGCGCACCTCGATGCGCCAGGCGCGCCCGGTGTCGCGTCGGCGCGCCCGCACCGCCAGCAGCACCCGGCCGCGTGGCGTGAACTTGACGGCGTTGTCGACCAGGTTGGCCAGCACGCGGCGCAGCGACACGGCATCGGCCCAGGCCACCGCATCGGTGGGGCAGCGCAACCTGACGCGGCCAGGGCCGAACTGGCGCGCCAGCTCGCGCAAGAGCGGCGCCAGCGACACCGCCACCGGCTGCAACGGATCGATCGCCGCCTCGATGCGGCCAATTTCGAGCAGCTGGTTGGTGAGGCCTTCGAGCGCCTGCTGCGCCCGCGCGAGCGACGCCACCGTGTGCTGCACCAGCGGCGCGTCGGCGCCGTTGTTCAACTGCTGGCGCAGCACCTCGGTCTGCAGGCCGATGGCCATCACCGGCTGGCGCAGGTCGTGGTTGGCGGCCGAGAAGAAGCGCAGCCGTTCGGCCTGGGCCCGCTCGGAGGCGCGCAGGCCGGCCAGCGCCTGCTCGCGCAAGCTGCGCTCGTTGAGGCGCAGGCCGATGTTTTCCTCGAGCTGGCGCGAGCGTTCGGCCACCAGCTTCCACATCATCGCGGTCAGGCCGATGCCGATGACCGACACGGCCATCATGGTCGGTGCCCCGAGCCACAGCCCGGTGAGGATCACGGGTGCCAGCAGCAGCGTGATCGCCAGCTGCGTGGCCGGCGTGTAGAAAGAGACCGAGAACGCAGACGAGAGCGTCATTCCCATCAGCATCAGCCCGAGCAGCAGCTGCTGCTCGGCGTGGCCCGTGTTGAACAGCAGCACGCCGGCCAGGCCGTGCGCCAGCTCCCAGATGCCGGTGCGCACGGTGTGCAGGCGCTGCGCCTCGCGCAGACTCTCGGGCGTGAAGGGGTCGGGCAGGCGCTGGGGAAAGAAGCCGCGCATGACCGTCACCAACGTGATCAGCGAGATCCACACCAGCGCATGAGCGAGCGAGTATTGCCAGGCGAAAAGAGCTGCCACGCCGCAGTTCAGCAGGTATTGCACCAGCAGCACCGGGCCGATGGGCCGAACCGAAAGCCGCAGCACCTCGCACTCGATCGCAAAGCGGTCGTTTCCGGCAATGACCGGAGCAACCATGGGCGCGGTGGTGGAATTCATCGGCCGGGCCACTATATAGAGAAGCGGCCCGGCGCGGCGACAATGGCGTTTCCCCAGCCGGCCGATGATGATGGCAAACCCCTTGTGAACGATCTTTCTCTTTTTCTGCCTTGCGCCGCCGGCGTCGAGGAATTCCTGGCGCAGGAAGTCCATGCGCTCACGGGCCGCGTCGGGCAAGACCTGCTCACGCTGCGCGGCGGCGTGCGGGTGCGCGCCGAGTGGCGCGACGCGCTCAAGCTCAACCTGCACAGCCGGCTCGCGCAGCGCGTGCTGGTCGAGCTGGCCCATGCGCCCTACCGCAGCGAGAACGACCTGTACGCCATCGCGAGCGGCGTGGCCTGGGAGATCTGGTTCACGCCCAAGCAGACCTTCAAGATCGAGACCACGGCGCAGCACAGCCCGCTGCAGAGCTTGAACTTCGCCACGCTGCGCATCAAGGATGCGATTGCCGACCGCTTTCGTGCCAAGGCCAACGGCGTGCGACCCAGCATCGAGACGCAGTGGCCCGACTGTCGGGTGTTCGCCCACCTGACCACCGAGCACTGCACGCTCTACATCGACACCTCGGGCGAGCCGCTCTTCAAGCGCGGCTGGCGGCAGGACAAGGGCGATGCGCCGCTGAAGGAAACGCTGGCCGCCGCCATGCTGGCCGCCAGCGGCTGGTGGAATCCCGAAACCGGCCAGGTGGCCGCCGAGCCGCTGTACGACCCCTGCTGCGGCAGCGGCACCATTGCCATCGAGGCGGCGCAAATTGCGCGCGGCATCCCGGCCGGGTCGCTGCGACGCTTCGGCTTCGAGAAGCTGCTGCCGTTCCAGGCGCACGTGTGGGATGCGATCAAGAAGGGGGCCGAATCATCGGCCACCGCGCGGGAGGTCGCGATCTTCGGCTCCGACGTCTCGCACCGCATGGTCGACTTTGCCGAGCGCAACGCGGAGCGTGCCGGCGTGGCCGACGCGATCGAGTTCCGCGGCGGCGACGCGCTGCAGCGCATGCCCCCGGCCGAGGGCGGCGTGATCATGCTCAACCCGCCCTACGGCGAGCGGATCGAGGTCGGCGGCGTTGCGCGCTTCGGCGCCCGCGAGGCCGCGCAAACGCCCGGCAATGCCGAGGGCGGCGGCGAAGTGGACGAGGGCGGCGAGTTTTTTCCGCAACTCGCCACGCACTGGAAAAAGAACTACCCCGGCTGGACCGCCTGGGTGCTCACGCCCGATCTGAAACTGCCCAAGCGCATGCGGCTCAAGGAGTCGCGCCGGGTGCCGATGTGGAACGGGCCGATCGAATGCCGCCTGTTCCGCTTCGACATGGTGGCCGGCTCGGCCAGAAAGTAGGCAGGCCGGCGATCCGGCGGGCGGTTACTTCACGCCCACGCCGCACGCTGCGTTCACCGTCCTGGCCGCCAAGTCTCCCGGCAGGCCGTCGAATTTCATCGGACGGACATCGGTTTCGTCGAACTCCCGCACCGCCAGCGGCGGCCCGACGAAATTCGGCTGCCCGAAGTAGGTGGCGCTCACGTAGCGTGCCTTGCGGGCGTCGCAGTCCACGCTCGCTTGGGCCGTGACAGACCGGAACTTGATGCCCTCCTGGCTGGTGCGGGGCTCGGCCAGGCTGATTCGCACCGCCACGAGCCGCTTGCTTCCGTCCACCACCACGCTGGTGGGGTCGACCTGCACATAGCTGTTGGTCGCCTCTCCGGCCGAGCCGGTCAGGGTGAGCCACTCCGCATGGGCCAGCGGGCCTGCCAGAAGGGCGAGCAGCAGCAGGAAAGGTCGTTTCATCATTCGGAGTTTCGAAAGGCGCCGCGCACGGCCCGGGCAGCAGATTGTGAATGGACGATGCCGTTTGTGCCTTGCGGTGGCGCATGGTGCAACATCGGGGTTATTCCAAACGCACAAATTTTCCTTTCCCCAGAAGAAGCAAGCGCCGCGCCCGGTGCCTTCGTTGTCATCGACACCAACATCGCGCTCGATTTGCTGGTGTTCGACAACCCCGACTGCCTGGCGCTGGCTGCCGCTCTTGCTGCCTGCGAATTGCGCTGGCTGGCGACCGCTGCCATGCGCGCTGAGCTTGCGCGGGTGCTCGGCTATCCGCTCATCGCAGCGCGCCTGGCGCGCAGGAGCCTGGCGGCAGAGGCCGTTCTCGCGGCCTTCGACGAGCGCGTGCAACTGGTTGCAGAGGTGCCGCCACGCGCCCCTTGCGTCTGCAAGGACCCGGATGACCAAGTCTTCATCGATCTGGCGGTGGCCCGGCGCGCACGGCTGCTCAGCAAGGACCAGGCCGTGCTGACGATGCGCAAGCGCCTCGCGGCGCAAGGCGTGGTGGTGCAGGCGGTGCTGGCGCGCTAGCCGGCAGAGGCGGAGGGCGGCGCACCGTGCCAGCGCCCCAGGAGCCGTGCCACCGCGCGCACGCGTTGCGTGTCACGGCCCCAGCGGCGGCTGGCCGGCAGCTTCTGCGCCCACTTCATGCGCCGCGCCGCCTCCGCGATGCGCTGGCGCACCTCCTCGCCCACTTCGGCGAGCGCGGCGTGCCAGTGCAGGCCGGCGGCTTCGGGCGCGGCGGCCTCCAGCATCATGGCCGTGGAATGCAGGTAGCTGAGCCAGTCGCGCGCCTGGCACTCGGCCAGCGTCATTACTTCGGCCGGGTCGTCCTCGAAGTCGATGTAGCCGATGACCCCGTCGGGGCACTGCACCAGGTTGCGGTCGAAGGCCTGGCTCAGGTGCTGGCCGCGCACATGCACCTGCGCGATGGCGGCGAGCCCTTCGCGCCAGACCGCGAGCAGCGCGGCGGGCCCGGCCGCCGCAGCCTGGTCGAGCCGCTCCTGCAGCACGACGGTGGTGCGGCCGCTTTCGCCCAGGTCGGAGATGAGCAGGCCGTTCGGCTGCTGCGCCAGCACCGCGGGCACGCGCAGGCCTGCGGCTGCCAGCTGCCTGAGGCGCCGGGCCTCGGTGGCAATGGCGGCTTCGCCGCCCGGATTGGGCACCGGCTTGATGATGTCCAGCCGCGCCATGCGTGCAACCGCCGCCATCACGCGGTAGCCCCACTTGCCGTGGCGCGGGCCGGCCTTCTTGAGCCACACGCGTTCGCTGCCCAGGCGGTGGCTGGCCACGTTCTTCTGCTGCTTGGGCAGCGTGACGCGCAGGAACTCGGCGTAGTCGCCCGGCGCCGGCGCAAAGGGCTGCGCGTCGAGGGGCGCGGGCGCCGAGGCGGCCCCTTTGGCGCTGTGCGGCCGCGCCGAAGCGCCGCGTCGCAAGGGATTCATGCGGCCAGCGGCAGGTTCGACACCAGGCCGTGCGGCCCCTGCGTCGCAGGCTGAAAGCTCTCGGCACTGGCCAGCGGCCAGTAGGTGCGGAACACGTTGTGCTGCTTGTCGAGCGGGCCGAGCAGAGCGCCAGGCTGCACCTGCATCACCAGGTTGCTCAAGAGGCGCACCTCGGTGTCGGAGATGCGCCGCACGATGTGGTGCGCGGTGATCTGCTGCGGATGATCGAGGCCGGCCGCCTGCACCAGCTCCTGCAGCGCGTGCAGCGTGCTGCGGTGGAAGTTGCGAACGCGGTCGGCCTTGGTTGGCACCACCAGCGCCTGCTGGCGCACCGGGTCCTGCGTGGTCACGCCCGTGGGGCAATGGCCCGTGTGGCAGCTTTGCGCCTGGATGCAGCCCAGGGCCATCATGAATCCGCGCGCCGCGTTGCACCAGTCGGCGCCCAGCGCCATCATGCGCGCCACGTCGAAGGCCGTGATCACCTTGCCGGCGCAGCCCAGCTTGATGCGGTGGCGCAGATTCACGCCGATGAGCGTGTTGTGCACCAGCAGCAGGCCCTCCTGCAGCGGCGCGCCCACGTGGTCGCTGAACTCGACCGGCGCGGCGCCCGTGCCGCCCTCGGCGCCGTCCACCACAATGAAGTCGGGCGTGATGCCGGTCGCCTGCATGGCCTTGACGATCGCGAACCATTCCCACGGATGGCCGAGGCAGAACTTGAAGCCCGTGGGCTTGCCGCCCGACAGCTCGCGCAGCCTGGCGATGAAATGCATCATCTCGACCGGCGTGGAGAACGCACTGTGCGAGGCAGGCGAGATGCAGTCCACGCCCACCCGCACGCCCCGCGCGGCCGCAATCTCGATCGTGACCTTGGGCGCGGGCAGCACGCCGCCGTGGCCGGGCTTGGCGCCCTGGCTCAGCTTGAGCTCGATCATCTTCACCTGCGGATCGCGCGCGTTGGCGCTGAAACGCTCGGCGTTGAAGCTGCCGTCCTCGTTGCGGCAGCCGAAGTAGCCCGAGCCGATTTCCCAGATCAGGTCGCCGCCATGCACGCGGTGGTGCTGCGAAATGGAGCCCTCGCCGGTGTCGTGCGCAAAGCCGCCCATCCTGGCGCCCTGGTTGAGCGCGAGGATCGCGTTGGCCGACAGCGCGCCGAAGCTCATGGCCGAAATATTGAAGACGCTCGCGCTGTAGGGCTGCGTGCAAACTTGTGCCGGGTTGGCCTCCGCCGGCTGCGGCGTGCCGCCGATCACGATGCGGAAATCGTGGTTTTCAAGCCGGGTCGGCTGCATCGAGTGGTTGATCCACTCGTAGCCCGCAATCGTCACGTTGAGTTGGGTGCCGAAAGGGCGGTTGTCGGGGTCGCCCTTCGCGCGCTGGTACACCAGCGAACGCTGCGCGCGCGAAAACGGCGCCGCCTCGGAATCGCTCTCGATGAAGTACTGCCGCATTTCCGGCCGGATGAATTCCAGCAGGAAGCGCAGGTGGCCGATCACCGGATAGTTGCGCAGGATGGCGTGGCGCGTCTGCCGCAGGTCGTGCACGCCGGTGCCGCTGAGTACCGCAAAAACCACCAGCGCCACCCAGGCGGCCCAGAGGTGCGGCGACACCAGCACGGCGGCCAGGCTGGCGGCCAGGCCCGCCACGCACAGGGCAAAGGCGCTGTAACGCGTTGGAAACGGAATAATCGTGGGCATGGAGATGAGTGGACTGCCGGAGCCTGCTGCATCATAGAGGGCTGCCCCGAACTTGCCATGATGACGACCACCAACGACACCCCCCAGGCCGCAGCACCCGCCTCCGCCCCCCTCGGCCCCGACGATTTCGACGCTCTCGACCAGGCGCTCGACGCCATGCGCGAGCAGGACGAGGAAATTCCCCAGTGGGAATTCTGCGAAGGCTTCATGGCCGCGCTGATCTGCACCCGCCGGCCCATCGAGCCCGCCGAATACTGGCCCGTGCTGCTGGGCGATGGCTTCGCGCCGGCCCAGCACATGGAGTTCGTCTGGAACTGGAAGCGCCGCTGGCTCGAAATCGAGGAAGGCCTGGACGCCGACGTGCAGTCGCTCGACGACGAGCGCAGCTGGCAGCCCGAGGTGCTCGACACCCGCGGCGCCATTGCCTCACTGCCCGAAGAAGAGCGCGCCGCGGTCGAGGGCGAGGAAATTCCCTCCTTCGCGCAGGTCTGGGCGCTTGGCTTCATGTATGCGGTCGAGAACTGGCCCGAAGACTGGGCCGCCCCGCGCGACAAGGAAGCCGCGCAGATGCTCGACGACGCGCTCGACAACATCGTCGCGCTGACCGAGGACGACAAGGCCAAGCCCACGCTCTCGATGTTCAGCGACGACGGCCCGCCCAGTGTGAGCCAGCAGCGACTGGACGATTTCGGCGCCGCCATCTGGGCCGTGTACGACCTGCGCCAGCTCTGGAAGAGCATGGGGCCGAAGGTAGAGACCATCCGCAAGGAAGCGACTCCCGGCCGAAACGATCCCTGCCCCTGCGGCAGCGGCAAGAAGTACAAGAAGTGCCACGGTGCCTGACTCCGGGCCGGCCACCGCACCGCTGACACCACGCGCGGCGTGGGCCATGGTGCTGGCGCTTTGCGCCGGGGTGGCGCTGAGCCAGGCCTTCCGCACGGTGGGCGCCATCATGGCAAGCCCGCTGCAGGCCGACTTCAGGCTCTCGGCCCAGGCGCTCGGCATTTTCTCGGGCGCTTTTCATTTCGCCTTTGGCGCGATGCAGCTCTTCATGGGCATCGGCATCGATCTTCACGGCGTGCGCCGCACGGTGCTCGTTGCCTTTCCGATCGCCATCGCGGGCGCGTTGCTGTCGGCGGTGTCCTCGAGCTACCTGGTGCTGGTGGCGGGGCAGGCGCTGATCGGCATCGGCTGCGCGCCGGCCTTCCTGGTGTGCACGGTGTTCATCGCGCGGCACTTTCCGGCGGCACGCTTTGCCACCGTGTCGGGCCTGGTGCTGGCCATCGGCGGCCTTGGCATGCTGGCCACCGGCACGCCGCTCGCGTGGCTGGTGCAGGCCTATTCGTGGCGCGCCGGGTTCCTGGTGCTGGCTGCGGCTTCGGCGCTGGCGTGGCTCGCGATCTGGCACTGGGTGCATGAGCCCGCGTCGGCCGTTCCTCGGACGAACGAATCAATTCCCGAGGCCATCCGCCAGTTCGGCGCGCTGTTGGCCATGCCGCACACGCTGGGCATCGTCCTGCTCGGCGCCGTGACCTACGCGGCGTTCATCTCGCTGCGCGGGTTGTGGCTCGGGCCGCTCATGGTGGAACGCCACGGCTATTCGCTGGTGCAGAGCGGCAACGTCGCGCTGGCAGTGTCGGTGATCTCGCTTTTCGGTGCGCCGCTGTTCGGGCGCCTGGACCGCGACGGCCCTGCGCGCCGCCGCTGGATCGTGGCCTGCGCGCTCGGCTATGCGGGCCTGTTCGCGCTCATCGCCTTCACGCACTCGGCCTGGCTGGACATCGGTGGCATGGTGCTCATCGGCATGCTCTCGGGCTTCATCGTCTGGCAATACGCCGACGTGCGCGTGGCCTACCCGGTCACGCTCACGGGCCGCGCAATGGCGGTGTTCACCATGGCGGTGTTCCTCGGCGTGGCGCTCATGCAGTGGGGCACCGGCGTCGCGGCCTCGCTGGCTGCGGCACATGGCGGCGATCCGCTCACGGCCGTACTGGCCACCATCGCCCTGCTGCTGGTGCTGGGCATCGCGGCCTTCGCGTGGCTGCCCGCGCCGAAGGCCCAAGCCGTCAGATCTTGAAGGCGCGCTGGATGTCGGGCCGCACGAGGTCGGCGTATTCGCGGTGCTTGCGAATGTAGCCCGCGATGAACTGGCACACCGGGATCACGTGAAGGCCCTTGGTGCGCGCCTCGTCGAGCACATGCCGTGCAATGCCCGAGCCCACGCCCTTGCCTTCGTGCTCGGGCAGCACCTCGGTGTGGGTGAACATGATGGCGTCGGTCAGCAGGTTGTATTCGGCGTAGGCCGCGAGCTGGCCCTCGAGTGCGGCTTCGTAGCGGTGCTGGGCTTCGTTGTTGGTGATGACGAGGTTGCTGTTGCTCATGGTTGGCGTGCGAGATAGGTGGCGAGATTGGCGGCCGCGGTGGCGCGTACCTTGTTGCGCAGCATCGGGGTCCAGCCGAGCAGCAGCCCGGGGGCACCCAGGGCCTGGCGCGACCAGGTCCAGAACGCAAAGCTGTCGCGCTGCGTGGCAATCAGCCCGTCGGGCGTGAAGCCGAAGCGCGAATCCACGCTGTTGTTGACCAGCCGGCCCGTGGCGCTGAAACGGTAGTGCGCGTCCCAGTGGGCCTGGCCGCTGGTTTCGTCGGCGCGCACGTCGCGCCACGTGAGCCGCCAGACGTCGGCGCCCTTGGCCCGGGTGGCATCGCACAGCATGCGCCACATGCCGCCCACCTGGCGCCGGCCGCGCAGCGAAAAGGCCTCGTCGTCGAACGCCGCATCGCTGGCATAGCAGGCGGCCATGGCGGGGGCATCGAGCCTGGAGAAGGCCTCGTAGAAGCGCTCGATGGTCTGGGCGTTGGCTGCTGCTGTCATGTCATGGGGCCTCTTTTGTTGTGTCGGGGTGCGGGCCGAGCAGGCCCACCAATGTCTGGAGCGCGTAGTGCACCGTGGCCGCGCGCACCGCGGCGCGGTCGCCCTCGAAGCGGCGGCGCTCGGTGCGAACCTGCCCGCCGACCGACCAGCCGAACCACACGGTGCCGACCGGCTTCTCGGGGCTGCCGCCGGTCGGTCCGGCCACGCCGGTCACGGCCACTGCCGCCTGGGCCGCCGATCGTGCGATGGCGCCTTCGGCCATGGCGCGCGCCACGGCTTCGCTGACCGCGCCATGGGTGTCGATCAGAGCCGCATCGACGCCGAGCAGCTCGGTCTTGGCCGCATTCGAATAGGTGACGAAGCCGCGCTCGAACCATGTGCTGGAGCCTGCGAGTTCGGTGCACGCGCCCGCAATGAGCCCGCCGGTGCAGCTTTCGGCCGTGGCCAGCATCCAGCCCTTCTTCAGTAGCAGGTCGGCCGTGGCCGCCACGAGCGCGGGCGTGGCTTGGTCGGCAAGAAAGTTCGACGGGGAGGATGGTTCCATGAAGCTCACCATGCGCGCCAGAGCGCGATGACCAGCAGTGTGCAGAACGCCGCCACCAGGTCGTCCAGGATGATGCCGAAGCCGGCGCGCCACCAGCGCACCTCGGTGGCATCGCGTTGCTTGAACAACCCATCGGCCCAGGCCACCGGACCGGGCTTTGCCGCGTCGAAGAAGCGGAACAGGCCGAACGCCACCGCCTGCGCGAGCAGGCCCGCCGGCGTGACGAGCCAGAGCACGATCCAGAACGCGACCACCTCGTCCCACACGATGCTGCCTGGGTCCGCCACGCCCATGTCGCGTGCCGTGACGCTGCAGGCCCACCAGCCGATGGGCAGCGAGGCCAGGATGACCCAGCCGATGGTGGCGGGCGTGAGCCACAGCTGCATCACGGCAAAGGCCGCCCAGGCCCACAGCGTGCCGACGGTGCCGGGCGCGATGCGCGGCAGCCCGGAGCCGAAGCCGAGGGCGATGAAATGCGCCGGGTGAGACAGCAGAAAGCCTGTCGTCGGGCGGGGCGTGGCTTGCGGCATGGCGCCTGCGGAGGAGGAAGAAGAAGGGGAAGAGGCAACTTGCATCAAGGCCAGAGTGTCGCGCATTCGGGGGCCTGTCCAAGACCCTCTATTTATCAAAGCAATAGCTTGTTTAATTCAAGACGGAGGCCTAGTATCTGGGCCTTGCTTCGCTCCCGATGGTCCGCCACGGACCGCACCAAATGACCGCTGCCTCACCCGACTCCCCTGCCGTTGCCGACCCTTCCTCGCGGCTGCGCCCGCCGCCTGCCACCGCCGCCGCCTGGAGCGACCTGTTCCGCGGTCGCAACGGCTGGCGCGCCGTGGCTCTCACGGGCGGCGTCGCGCTGCATGCGGTCAACGTGCACATCGTGACCACGGTGCTGCCGTCGGTGGTGAACGAAATCGGCGGACTCGACTGGTATGCCTGGAGCACCACGCTGTTCGTGGTGGGATCGATCCTTGGCGCCACGCTGTCCGTGCGGCTGCTCGCCGGGCTGGGGCCGCGCGGCGCCTGCCTGGCGGCGCTGGCGGCATTCACCGCGGGCTCGATGGCATGCGCGTTCGCACCGGCCATGCCCTGGCTGCTGGCGGGCCGCACGGTGCAGGGGCTGGGCGGCGGCTTGCTCGCGGCGCTGAGCTATGCGCTCATCCAATTGGTGTTCGCGCCGCGGCTGTGGCCTCGCGCGGTGGCGCTGGTGTCGGGCATGTGGGGCGTGGCCACGCTCTGCGGGCCCGCGGTGGGCGGCCTGTTCGCAGAGGCGGGGCACTGGCGCTGGGCCTTCTGGTCGCTGCTGCCGCTGGCTGCGCTGCAGGCGCTGCTGGTCATGGTGCAGCTGCGGCCCGCGGCCGGCGTGCGGCACGAGCGCGTGGCCCGCATGCCGCGTATTCCCGCAGTGCAGATCGGCTTGCTCGCGGCATCGGTGCTGGTGATCGCGGCGAGCGAGTTCCTGCCGGCGCTCGCCTGGCAGGCCGCGGGCGTGGCGCTGGGTCTGGCGTTCGGCGTGGCCGCCACGCGGATCGACCTGCACGCCGCGGTGCGGCTGCTGCCCACCGGCGCCTACGCGGTGCGTGCGCCCATGGGCGCCATCTATGCGAGCGTGGTGCTGCTGCTGATCGGCACTACCACCGAGATCTTCGTGCCGTACTTCCTGCAGTTGCTGCACGGCCATTCGCCGCTGTCGGCCGGCTATCTCACGGCCGCGATGGCCGGCGGCTGGAGCGCCGGTTCGCTGCTGTCGTCGGGCCGCAGCGGCGCGGGCGCCGATCGCATGCTGCGCGCCGGGCCGGTGGCCTGCACGCTGGGGCTGGCTGCGCTCGCGCTGCTGCTGCCGGCGCCCGGCCGCCTGGCGCCGGGGCTCGAAGCGCTGCTGGCCGGCCTCGCACTGGGAGCCGTCGGGCTGGGCGTGGGCATCGGATGGCCGCACCTGGTCACGCGTGTGATGTCGCTCGCGCCGGCCGGACAGGAAGGCCTGGCCTCCGCCTCGATCACGACCGTGCAGCTCTACGGCATGGCCGTGGGTGCGGCGGTGGCGGGGCTGGTGGCAAACGCAGCCGGCCTCTCGGAGCCGGGTGGTGCCGCGGGCGCCCGATCGGCAGCGCTATGGTTGTTCGCGAGCTTTGCAGTCGCGCCTGCGCTGGCGGCATGGCTGGTTGCCCGCTTCGTTGCGCCGCGCCGCCGATGACGGACGGCGCCGTTCAGGCCACCACGCCTTCCCATCGGAGCTGCCGCCTCTGGCCCGCAAGGCGCCGCGCCAGGCCACGTGCTGGTCGGCGCGGCACAGCACCAGGCGGTGACATCTCGGTGGTGACCAAGCGCGGACATTCGCTGTCTGCGGCGGCGCGCAGTTTCATCGACGTGCTGAAGCAATCGCTGTAGGCCACCGTAGGCCGCTGCATGCCGTCCGATGTATTCGCCGGCGTCGCCGGCCATCGTATGCTCGGCGGCTCATTCTCAAGCGAAGGCATGGTCATCATGAAAAGAATCCTGGTCCGTTTCAACGCCTTGTGGCTGTGCCTCGCGTTCAGCGTGCTGCTCGCGGCCTGCGGCAGCAAGGAGGCGGAACAGCGCACCGCCTTCATCGGCTTCCTGCAGACCCGCGTGCTCGACAAGCCGGGCCTGCGCGTGCCCGCGCTCACGGCCGACGAGAAAGCCTCTTTCGGCGACTATGCGCAGCACTACGCGGTGATTGCCGATTTCAATGAAGGCATGAACAAGTCGGTCGGCCAGCCGATGAGCCAGGTGATGGCCAAGGGCGCGCTGCGATCGGTGGCCGACCTGGCATCGCGCCGCGACGACCTCAAGGCCGCCAAGGACGGCCTGGGCGGCCTGCGCACCGCACTCGACAAGGAATTGGCCAAGGCCGACGCCGCGCATGCCGGGCTCAAGCAGCCGGACGACCTGAAGCAGGTCTACGACAAGGCTTATGAAAAGACCGTCGCGGCACCGGCCGCCACCTTCAAGGAGGTGTTCCCCGCGCTCGATTCCGTGTTCGACGGCGCGCTCGCGGTGGGTGACTATCTCGAAAAGAACAAGTCGAAGATCCAGGTGTCGGGCGCATCCATGACCGTGAGCGATCCGGCCGTGCAGGCAGAACTCAACAAGATGCTGCAGGACCTCAATGGCCATTCGAAGGCCATCAACGCTGCCCAGACCAAAATGCAGGCAATGGTCCGCGGATCCTGATCACGCGAAGTGGTCGAAGGAGCCGAAGCGCTGCGCCACCGGCGCCCCGCTGGCGTCCACGATGCGCAGGCCGGCTTCAGCTTCGATGCGGCCGATGCGCGTGATGCGCGTGGCGCTTTCCTTGCCGGCCTTTTCGACCGCCGCCCGTGCGGAGGGTGCCGCGGTGAAGACCAGCTCGTAGTCGTCGCCGCCTGAGAGTGCACAGGTGCGCAGCACGTCGGAGCCGAGGCCCGAGGCCGCGGCGGCAGCCACGACGGATGCGGCCGCATCGGCGTCGAGCGTGGCGCCCACCCGGCTCGAGGCGAGGATGTGGCCCAGGTCGCCGACGAGCCCGTCGCTCACGTCCACCGCCGCGGACGCCGTGCCGCGCAGGGACAGGCCCAGTGCCACGCGCGGCGTGGGCTGCTCCATGCGTTGCCGCGTCATCGAGAACACATCGGCCGGCAGTGCGAGCGTGCCGCGAAACACCTCCAGCGCGAGCCGTGCATCGCCGAGCGTGCCGCTGACCCAGATGTCGTCGCCGGCGCGCGCGCCCGAGCGCAGCAGCGCCGCGCTGGTGGGCACCTCGCCAAACACCGTGATGCAGATGTTGAGCGGGCCGCGCGTGGTGTCGCCGCCCACGAGTTCGCAGCCGTGTTCTTCGGCCAGGGCAAAGAGCCCGCGGGAAAAGCCTTCGAGCCAGGGCTCGTCGACACCGGGCAGTGCCAGCGCGAGCGTGAAGGCCAGCGGCCGCGCGCCGCAGGCTGCAAGGTCGCTGAGGTTCACCGCCAACGCCTTGTGGCCAAGCCGCGCCGGATCGACGGTCGAGAGAAAGTGCCGGCCTTCGACCAGCATGTCCGAGGACACGGCAAGCTGCATCCCGGGTGCCGGCGCGAGCAATGCGCAGTCGTCGCCCACGCCGAGCGGGGAGCGCTTGGCGGGGCGTTTGAAGTAGCGTGCGATCAGGTCGAATTCACCCATGGGGCGAGCATAAGCGCTACAACACTCACTCCCGCGCACGCCGGTTCGACATCACCACGTTGTCCTTCTCGATCGCCTGGCCGGCCTGCATGGCCGCAATCCAAGCGTCGGTGCTCGTCACCGCCGCAAAATTGCTGTGGAACACAACGCTGAACACGCGGTGGATCTCCTCGGCGCTCACCTGACCGGCGGCATTCGCATAAGGCAGCGCGCCGGTGGCATCCGACAGGAACTCCACGTTCAGCCCGCGGTGCATCGCCTCGAACACGGTCGATGCATCGCAGTTCTGGGTCATGTAGCCGGCCACGCTCAGCGTGTCGATCTCGTGGCGCGCGAGCCAGTCGCCGAAGTCGGTGCCGGTGAAGACGCTCGGGAATGCCTTGGTCACCAGATGGTCGTGCGGGCGCCTGGCAATCTCAGGGTGCAGCTGGCCGTTGTGGGTGTCGGCCTGGAACACCGGGGCGCCCTTGGGTGCATGGTGGCGAACCACCACCACGGGCGTGTCGGCGGCATGGGCCGCGTCCATGGCCCGCGCGATGTTGGGCAGAGATTGCTCGACGGGCGGGTATTCGATCGGCAATCCGCCGCCTTCGAAATATTCGTTCTGCACGTCGATCACGACGAGGGCCCGGCGCGGTGCGGTGGTGTTGCTCATGGTCTGTCTGCTCCGTTGGATGTGTTGTGGAATGAGGTGATTGTTCTCGCTGGGACGCATGCGAGAAAGTGGCCCGGAAGCCATTCATCGATAAAATCGGGCCATGAAGAGCAAGCCTGTTGAAACCATCGCCGTCGTGGCCTTCGACGGCATCAGCCCCTTTCACTTGTCCGTGCCGTGCATGGTCTTTGGCGAAGACCGCACCGAAGCTGGCGTTCCGCGCTTTCGTCTGCAAGTCTGCGGCACCGAGTCCGGTCCGCTGCAAACCAACGCGGGCTTCACGCTCGTGGTGACGCATGGGCTCGAAGCCATCCGGCGCGCGCAGATCGTGGTCGTTCCTTCATGGCGCGACGACGGGCGGCCCGCACCGCCCGCGCTCATTCGTGCATTGCAGGCGGCGCACCGCCGCGGCGCCATCGTGGTCGGGCTGTGCCTGGGCGCCTTCGTGCTGGCCGAGGCGGGCCTGCTCGACGGCCGCCCGGCCACCACGCACTGGAACCTGGCTGAAGCCTTTGCAAGGCGATATCCGAAGGTCACGCTGCAGCCCGAGGTACTGTATGTCGACGATGGCGACGTGCTCACGTCCGCGGGCACGGCCGCGGGTATCGATTGCTGCCTTCACCTGCTGCGTGTGCGCTACGGTGCCGAGGCGGCCAACCGTGCCGCGCGGCGCATGGTGGTGGCGCCGCACCGCGAGGGCGGGCAGGCGCAATACATCGCGCGGCCGGTGCCTGCCGCGGCCGAGAGCGACCGCCTCGCGCCGTTGCTCGAATGGCTCGGCCGCCATCTGCACAGTCCGCATGAGTTGGACGGTCTTGCCAAACGCGCACTGATGAGCCGGCGCACCTTCACGCGGCGCTTTCGCGAAGCCACGGGCACCACGGTCGGCCAATGGCTGCAGAACCAGCGCCTGGCACTTGCGCAGCGGCTGCTGGAGACCACCGGCCACCCCGTCGAGCGCGTGGCCACCGATGCGGGTTTCGGCTCTGCGGTGTCGCTGCGAAAGCACTTTGTCGCGGCGTTCAAGACCTCGCCCACGGCGTACCGCAGGCAGTTTTCGCAGGAGACCGTGGCCGCCTGATCAGCCTCTAGGCCGCGCCGCGGAAGCGCAGCGCCGCCTGCCGCACCACCTCGGCCAGCAGGCGTTCCTTGCCCTGCTTCTCGCGCAGCCATCGCGCATCGTTGCGGTTGGCTTCGACGCTGGTGCGCAGCTCGCCCAAGGCCTGTGTGGCGTTGAGCGCCTCGCTGTGCCATTCGAGTTGCGTCATCGTCATGAGGATGTGGTCGCGCAGCGGCATGTGCTGGCCGCTGGCCGGGTCCACGTACACCGCGTCGAGCCCGAAGCGGCAGGCCTGGAAGCGGTTGTAGGTGTAGACGAGGTAGTCGTCTTCCGTCGGCTCGAAAGGCTGCTCCTGCAGGAACCACGCGGCCAGCGACTGCACGTAGCCCGCCAGCGCGGCCGCGCGCTCGACGGTGAGCGGTGTGTCGAACACGCGGATCTCGATGGTGCCGAACTCGGGCTTGGGGCGGATGTCCCAGTAGAAGTCCTTCATGCTGCGCACGACGCCGGTGCGGGTCATGCGCTCGAAGTAGGCCTCGAACTCTTTCCAGCTCAAGGTGAAGGGCGCACGGCCCGAGAGCGGAAACGCGAACACCGAGTTGAGCCGGGCCGAGTCGAACTGCGTGTCCTGCCCCTGCACGAACGGCGACGAGGCCGACAGCGCGATGAAGTGCGGGATGTAGCGCGACATGCGGTGCAGCATCAAGAGCGCCGCATCGGCGTCGGGGCAGCCGATGTGCACGTGCTGCCCGAAGATGGTGAACTGCTTGCTCAGGTAGCCATAAAGCTCCGACAGCTCGCGAAAGCGCGGCTTGTCGTAGATGCGCCGCTCGTGCCATTGCTGGAACGCATGCGTGCCGCCGCCCACCACCGCGATGTTGAGCTTGTCGGCATTCTTGATCAGCGCCTCGCGAATGGGCGAGAGCTGCGTGATCACGTCCTGTGCCGAGTGGCAGATGTCGGTCGAGATCTCGATCATGCTCGAGGTCATCTCGGGCACCACGCTGCCGGGCAGCGGCGTTTGCGCCATCAGCCGCAGCATGTCCTCGGCATAGGGCGCCAGGTCGTAGTCGTGCGTGTTGACGAGCTGGAGCTCGAGCTCCACGCCGAGCGACAGCGCTTCGGAGTGGTTGAAGGGCTCGAGCTTGACCACGCGGCTCGCGGGATCGGCGGGAAGCGCCGCGGAGCGGAAGTCGTCGCTGTCCGGGTCGATCGAAAGAGGGGTGTTGCCGGAAAGTGGCATGGCCGCGGTCATCGCTGCGTGTCCTCCGTGGTGCTGAATGCCTGGGGAGCCCAAGGCACCGAGCTTTCGCCCACCGCGTGGATGGCCACGGTGGCGATCACGGCACCCAGGACTTCCATCAGGAGAATCGAGGGCAGGGCCACCTGCGTGATCATGGTGCCGAGCAATGGCGACGCGGTGGTGAAGTTCGATGCGATGAGCAGGGCGATCGACGACAACGGCGACATCGCGCAGCCGACCCAGAACGCCTGATTCCAGCTGGCGCCGCTGCCCGGGTTGGCAATGGCCACGCCGGCGATCTTGGCGAACAAGCGGATGCCGATCACCGCCAGCACCACGCTGGCCACCGGCAGTGTCCAGTCGGCCTGCGCTGCCACGATGGACACCAGCACGAACATCAGCATGGTGAGCAGCGACGAGGCCGTGCCGAGCTGCCGCTGCCAGGCCCAGGGCTTGGCATTGAGCGTCTTGAGCAGCACCCCGCCGATCAGCGCGGCCAGCGGCGCGGAGCCGCCGAAGTGGGCCGTGAGAGCGCTGGCCGCCGCGATGAGCGCGAGCAGCAGGATCGAGGTGTTCTCGCTCGTCGGGCTCATGAAGCGCAGGGCCATGCGCAGGGCCAGCGCCAAAATGCCGCCGATCACGAACGAGAGGCCGAGCACCACCGCCACCGGATAGAGTTTTTGCAGCAGCGTCTGCGGCGCCCGCTCGATCAGGCCGGCCTGCGCATAGCCGAGCGCCAGCGCATAGAAGGTGTTGAGCGTGGCCAGCGTCATCGCGCGCTCGGTCACCGGCCCCGAGGCGCGGGTGTCGATGATCACGCGGCTCAGCACCGCGGGCGATGCCACGATGGCCATCAGGGCAATGGGGTTGGCCACCGGATCGGGCAGGCCCAGCAGCTGCAGCATCCAGTACACGCCGAAGTAGGTGAGCGTGGCTTCGAGCAGGCTTTGCACCAGCACCATCGGGTTGTGGCGGAACCAGCGCAGCGGCAGCCGGCCGCCGGCCTCGAACAGCACGACAGCGGCGCCCAGTTCCAGCAGGAACAGGCTGATGCCGCGCAACGGCCAGATGGCGCCTTCGAAGCCGGCCAGGCCGACCACCGCGCCGACCGCCGAATAGCCCACCACCTTGGGCAAGCCCAGGTAGCGTTGCACCAGGTGACCGGAGGCGGCCGCCGCGGCCAAGAGGAGCGACCACAGCACGGTCGGCAGGCCGGCCGAAGGGCGCAGCCACTCGGACCAGAAGCCCAGCAGGTCGTTGAAGAGACTGGTCAGATTCATGCAGGTAGAAAAAAGCTGATGGACCGGCTGCGCCAGCGTGCACGGATCGCGCCGCGGATGCGCACGCGGCCACCGAGGTTGACGCCGTGCGCGCGCAGCGCCAGACGAAAAGCGAAATAAAAACCCACGCGCACGTCGAGCGCGCCCATTCCCTGGGATGGCCGCCACCTCATCAAAGCGCGGGCTGTCCGGCGACAGTGTCGCATGGTGCCATCCTGGCGATGCAGGACAAAGGCGTTTTCTGTCGATCCCCTAATGAAGAAGGGAGTCAGGCCAGAAACATCGCGGAATCGGCTTTGCCGGGGGGCGCTGGTGTTGGGGAGTGCTAATGCAGTACGCGGGAAACTGGGGCGCCGCCGATGTCCGCCTCCAGCACGAACATCGGAATCGGCACGTCGAAGCGTTCGCCGTCCTCGGTCACCACGAAATAGCTTCCGTGCATGGTGCCACTCGGCGCCTGCAGGCGGCAGCCGCTGGTGTAGCGGAACGATTCACCCGGCGCCAGGAGCGGCTGCTGGCCGATCACGCCCAGGCCCTTGACCTCCTGGGCATGGCCCGAGGCGTCGTTGATGAGCCAGTGGCGGGCAATGAGCTGGGCACCGATTTCACCCACATTGGTCAGGGTGACGGTGTAGGCAAAGGTGTAGATCTTGTCCTTCGGCGAGGACTGGTCCGCGAGGTAGCGCGGCTCTACTTGGACACTGATGGGGCTTTGCGGCATGCGCGCGATGGTAACTGGAGCCTTCTCTTGCACTGGTTTCCGGGTTTTGCGCCGGCTGCGACAATCGGCACATGAGCACGCCGTTCCGCATCGCCCCCTCCATTCTTTCCGCCGATTTCGCCCATCTGGGCGACGAGCTGGCCAAAGTCATCGCCGCTGGCGCCGATTGGATCCATTTCGACGTGATGGACAACCATTACGTGCCGAACCTGACCTTCGGCCCGATGATCTGCAAGGCCCTGAAGCCCTACGCCAAGACGGTGGACGGCGAGCCGGTGCCGATCGACGTGCACCTGATGATCCAGCCGGTCGACGCGCTGGCCGCATCTTTTGCGGAAGCGGGCGCCGACTACATCAGCTTTCACCCCGATGCCTCGCCGCACGTGAACCGCAGCATCCAGGCCATCAAGGGCGCCGGCTGCAAGGCGGGGCTGGTATTCAACCCCGGCCTGGGCCTGGAAGCGCTCGACTGGGCCATCGACGACATCGACCTGATCCTGATCATGTCGGTGAATCCCGGCTTCGGCGGACAGAGCTTCATCGATTCGGCGCTGCGCAAGATCGAACTCGCGCGCAAGCGTATCGAGCAGAGCGGCCGCGACATCCGCCTCGAAGTGGACGGCGGCATCAAGGCCGACAACATCGCGCGCGTGGCTTCCGCCGGCGCCGACACCTTCGTGGCCGGCAGCGCGATATTCAACGCCAAGGACTACGGCGCGGTGATCTCGTCGATGCGCGAGCAGCTTGCTGGCGTGGGCAAGAAGTAAGTCCGGCGGCTCAGCGCTTGACCTTGTCGTTGTAGACGCGGTCTGTCACCGGGCCGCGGTCGGTGTCGACCGTGCCGCGCTCGATGTCGTCATGGGCCCTGCGGCCCACCTCGGGCGGCTGCCCGTCCTGCGCTTCCTGGCTGTCCGAAGACTGGTCATGTTCGTGGGGCAGGCGCGGCGCCGAATCGCCGCCCTGTTCGATCTTGGTGTCGCCGCCGCCGGCGTCCCGCACCGGGTCTCCCGGGGTGCTCGGTTCCTTCGGACGGGGCTTGCTGCTGGTCATGGCGCTGTTCCTTCTCGATGGGGTCAGGCTGAAGCCTGCATGGCACCCGGCGCGCTTCCGGTAGGACAGGCGAGGCATGCCCTGTAGGCCCCCCGCGCCGGACCGCGCGCGGCCTTGCTTGCGGGTCATGTCGATGATTGCGCCGCTATGAAACGAGTAGCAGCTTTGCGCCAAGGGCAAGGCCTCCGCAATAATCGCTCGCATGTCTTCCGATCCTTTTGCCGGCGCCGCCACCGACAGCCTGCGCATCCACACCGTGGCCTCGCTCAACCCCGGTCCCCGGCTGCTCGTGATGGGCGGGGTGCATGGCGACGAAACCTGCGGCACCGTGGGTATCGAGCGCGTGTTGGCCGAACTCGACGGCGGCTCGCTCCAGCTGCTGCGAGGCCAGCTCACCCTGGTGCCCGTGGCCAATCCGCTCGCGCGGCGGCGCCTGCAGCGCGAAGGCGAGCGCAACCTCAACCGCCTGTTCAAGCCGAGCGAGGCGCCTGCCGACTATGAAGGCCGTGTGACCAAC
The DNA here is from genome assembly GCF_900099805.1 of Variovorax sp. OV700. GTDB lineage: Bacteria > Pseudomonadota > Gammaproteobacteria > Burkholderiales > Burkholderiaceae_C > Variovorax. Next base: position 101,149 of record NZ_FNDR01000010.1, read on the forward strand.
CTGCTGTGTCCGGTCATCGAGCGGCACGACGTGCTGCTCGACCTGCACTCCTTCCAGAGCGAGGGTGAGGCCTTCGCGATGATCGGCCCACGAGACAACGTCGGCCAATTGGAGCCCTTCGCCCGCGCCAGCGAGGAGGGGCTGCTCGCGTTGCACCTGGGCACGCCCATCGTGGTGGAAGGCTGGCTCGACATCTACGCCGCCGGACTCGCGCAGCGCGCGGCGGGCGCGGCGGTCGGCGACGACGCGCTCGACTTCGGCCGCGGCACCAACGAATACATCCGCAACTGCGGCGGCTATGGCGTCACGCTCGAATGCGGCCAGCACCGGGATCCGCAGGCGCCCGAGGTGGCGTGGCGCGCCATTCGCCGGGCCCTCGCGCTGCTCGGCATGGCGCCGCTGCCGCCAGGATTGGCGATCGAGCCGCCCAAGCCGCCCCAATTGCTGCGCCTTTCGAGCGTGACGGACCGGCTCGATGAGGAAGACAGCTTCGTGCGCGACTGGGCCACATTCGATCCGGTGCAGCGCGGCGAGCCCATCGGCATGCGCCACGACGGCACGCTTGTGAGCGCGCCGGACGACGGGTTCATCGTCTTTCCCAATGCGCTGGCGCTGCCCGGTGCCGAATGGTTCTACTTCGCGCGTCCGAGCGAGCGCGTGCTCGGGCCCGTGGCGAACGCGCCATCCGCCTGAAGCATTCCGCTCCTTCCTCCTCTGGGGGAAGGCTGGGATGGGGGCGGGCAGAGCGCTCAATGGGCACGCCGCGTGCCCCCACCCCGGCCCTCCCCCGGAAGGGGAGGGAGAAAATACCGGCCTGGGCCCTACGGCGCGCGCCGCCGCGCTCCTACATCGCGCAACGGCCCCGGGCGAAAGTCTGGAGGCCATGGCAGTCTCGAAAAAGGCACCTCTGCCGCGCATCACCCATGCCGAGCGCCTGATCGACGCCGCGAGCGGCATCACCAAGGGCGAACTCGCGGCCTACTACGCCACTGTGGCGCCGTTGATCCTGCCGCACCTTGAGGGCCGCCCCGTGGCGCTGGTGCGCGCGCCGGAGGGCGTGGGCGGCGAGCTGTTCTTCCAGAAGCACGCGCAGCACAGCGACATCGCCGGAATCAAGCTGCTCGACCCAGCACTGGATCCGGGGCACGACCCGCTGCTGCAGATCGACACCGCCCAGGCATTGCTCGGCGCCGCGCAGTTCAACACCATCGAGCTGCACACCTGGAACGCCACTTCGCGCGCCCTCGGCAAGCCCGACCGCATGACCTTCGACCTCGATCCGGGCGAAGGCGTCGGCTGGCAGCAGATGCAGGAGGCGGCGCTGCTGGTGCACGTGCTGCTGGACGAACTGGGCCTGCCGGCGTTCGTGAAGACCAGCGGCGGCAAGGGACTGCACGTGGTGGTGCCGCTTCGGCGCCAGTTCGGCTGGGACGAGGTCCGGGGCTTCTCGCGCGCCATCGTCGAGCACCTGGCGCGCACGGTGCCGGAGCGCTTCGTGGCCAAGAGCGGTCCGCGCAACCGCGTGGGCAAGATCTTCGCGGACTATCTTCGCAACGGCTTCGGGGCCACCACCGCCAGCGCCTGGTCGGCGCGCGCCCGCCCGGGCCTGGGCGTGTCAGTGCCGCTGGCCTGGGAAGAACTGCCGGACCTGGGCAGTGCCGCGCACTGGACGGTCGCCAACATCGGCGAGCGCCTGGCCGTCGGCAACACGCCCTGGAATGCGATGGAAGGCAGCCGCACGGCGCTGGGCGCCGCAATGCGGATGCTGGGCTACCTGCCGTAGAGAGCGGGCCTACTGTGGGATTTCGTCCGTCGTCACTTCGAAGCGCTGCAGCGAATTGGCGCCGAACACCATGGTGATCGGCACGTCGGCCGCGTCGCGTCCGCGCGCAATCACGATGCGCCCGATGCGCGGCACGTTGTGGCGCGCATCGAAGGTGTGCCAGCGATCGCCCAGGTACACCTCGAACCAGGCGCTGAAGTCCATCGGATACGGCACGGGCGGAATGCCGATGTCGCCGAGATAGCCCGTGGCATAGCGCGCCGGAATGTTCATGCACCGGCACAGCGTGATGGCCAGGTGGGCAAAGTCCCTGCACACGCCCGTGTGCTCGCGAAAGCCCTCGAGCGCGGTGCGCGTGGGGCGCGCTGTCTGGTAGTCGAAGCGCAGGTGCTCATGCACGAAGCTGCAGATGGCCTGCACGCGGTGCCAGCCCGGCGCCACGCCGCCGAAGGTGTCCCATGCGAACTGCAGCAGTTCGCTGTCGACCTCGCAATAGCGGCTCGGCAGCAGGAAGGGCAGCGTCGACACGGGCAGGTCGCCCGCCGCGTGTTCGACGGCGCCGTAATCCACCGGGTCGGCCCAGCCGGGATCGAAGACCACCGCATGGTTGCGCAGCCGCACGCTCGCCACGCCCGCGGGAATGCGCACGCGCGCGCAGTGGTTGTCGAAGCTGTCCATGAAGTAGTCGGTGTGCAGCGCCGGCGTGATGGTGATGTGCTCGCCGTCCTGGAGATCCGCCGCGCGCGAAGGATGAACCTGCAGCATGTAGATCAAGGCCGTGGGTGCCGTGACGGCGAGCTCGATGTCGAAACCGATCCTGATCTGCATTTGCTTTTTCCCTGTGTGTGAACCATGTGTTGTCGGTGTCGTGCAAGCAGGCTTCATGCCGTCTGCGCCGATGCTATCGAGAGCCTTGCGCCGCGGCACGCGGGCGGATACGCCAGGCGCCGTAGGCGGGGGCCAGGGGGTGTCGGTGCACTCCTACCTTTTTGGCACCGCCTCTCCCACACCCGAGGGCGAGCCGCCACTACGGGTAACAGTGTGAGAAAAACATAACCTTTGGATTCGCTCGCAACCGCCTCGCGATCTCGCTTTGGTGGCTTCACGGAGGCTGCAGCGCAAGCATCGAGTCATTGAAATCTGATCTGCTGGAGCGAATCATGGAGTTTTCTTCGCTGTTCGATTCACTCACCGGTGCTTGGGGAGATGAAATCCTTTTTTGGGTGGTGGCCGCCGTGGCGGGCTTCATTTGCCTGATTGCGCTGGTGAACGTGCTGGACCTTTTTCTCGACAACGAAGTTGACCCTCCCATGAAAGATCCTCGATGACGCCTCAGAACAAGGCCGCCGCCGGACGCCGGTCGAAGGCCACGGATGGCAGCAATGCCAAGCAACAGCAACTCGATGGCTTCGCGACCGATCATGCGCCCAATCTGACGACCAACCAGGGTCTTCAGATTCCCGACAACCACAACTCGCTCAAGGCCGGGTTGCGCGGGCCCACGCTGCTCGAAGATTTCATCCTGCGCGAGAAGATCACGCACTTCGACCACGAGCGCATTCCCGAGCGCGCGGTGCATGCGCGCGGCTCCGCCGCACACGGCTTTTTTCAGGTCTACAAGTCGATGTCGCAGTTCACCTCGGCCGACTTCCTGCAGGACCCGGATGCGAAGACGCCCGTTTTCGTGCGCTTCTCCACCGTGGCCGGCTCGCGCGGTTCGGCCGACACGGTGCGCGACGTGCGCGGCTTTGCCGTCAAGTTCTACACCCGCGAGGGCAACTACGACCTCGTGGGCAACAACATCCCGGTGTTCTTCATACAGGATGCGATGAAGTTCCCCGACCTCATTCATGCCGTGAAGCCCGAGCCGCACCATGAGATGCCGCAGGCCGCGAGCGCGCACGACACCTTCTGGGACTTCGTCTCGCTGATGCCCGAGAGCACCCACATGCTGATGTGGGCGATGTCGGACCGCGCCATTCCACGCAGCCTGCGAATGATGGAAGGCTTCGGCGTGCACACCTTCCGCTTCGTCAACAACCGCGGCGAGAGCCACTTCGTGAAGTTTCACTGGAAGCCCAAGCTCGGCATCCATGGCCTGGCGTGGGACGAAGCGCAGAAGATCGCGGGCAAGGACCCCGACTTTCACCGCCGCGACCTGTGGGAAGCCATCGAGCGCGGCGACTTTCCCGAATGGGAACTGGGCGTGCAGCTCATCGCGCCGGACAAAGCGCAGTCGCTCGGCTTCGACCTGCTCGACCCGACCAAGCTCATTCCCGAAGAGATGGTGCCCGTGCAGCGCATCGGCCGGCTGGTGCTCAATCGCAACCCCGACAACTTCTTTGCGGAAACCGAGCAGGTCGCGTTCCATCCGGGGCACGTGGTGCCCGGCATCGACTTCAGCAACGATCCGCTGCTGCAAGGCCGCCTGTTCTCATACACCGACACGCAGATCTCGCGGCTGGGCGGCGCCAACTTTCACGAGCTGCCCATCAACAAGAGCGTGTGCCCGTTTCACAACTTTCAGCGCGACGGCATGCACCGCCAGACCATCGCGCGCGGCCAGGTGGCCTACGAACCCAATTCGCTCGGCGACGGCAAGGAGTTTCGGGTCGACGGCGGCAGCGTCGGCTTCCAGGCGTATCCCGACGAGATCGAGGGGACCAAGGTGCGCCGGCGCAGCCCCACGTTCGACGACCACTTCACGCAGGCGCGCCTGTTCTTCAACAGCCAGAGCGCAGCCGAGAAGGAGCACATCGTCGCGGCCTTCCGCTTCGAGCTTTCGAAGGTGGATGTGCCGGCGATCCGGCAGCGCATGGTGGACAACCTCGCGCACGTCGACGAGAAGCTCGCGCGCCGCGTGGCCGAGCCCCTTGGCATCGGGGCGCCCGACGCCAAGGCGGCCGCGGGCCGCGCGGGCTTTCGTGAACACCGCATGACATTGCCGATCGAGGAATCGCCCGCACTCAGCATGGCCGACACCGGCGACGGTTCCATTCGCACCCGCAAGATCGCGATCCTGGTGGCGGACGGTATCGACTCCGCCTCGCTCAAGCCGATCCGCGACGCGCTCGAACAGGCCGGCGCTCGCTGCAAGGTGGTTGGCCCGCGGCTGGGCACCGTCGCCAGCGCATCGAAGCGGCAGATCGACGTCGACATGACCTTTGCCAACGCATCTTCGGTGATGTTCGATGCCGTGCTGGTGCCCGGCGGCAGCCTGGGCGCCGCGGCGCTCGCGGGCATGGGCGATGCGGTGCACTTCGTGCTCGAAGCCTACAAGCATTGCAAGGCCATCTGCACCGTGGGCGAGGGCGTGCAGCTGCTGTCGACATTGGGCATTGCCGCGGACGCGCCACCGGACGGCCTGCCCCCCGGCGTGGTGGTGGCCGCCACCCCGGTGACCAACCTCGGAGACGCCACCGCGGCCACGCAGATCGCGCAGGATTTCATTGCCGCGATTGCCAAGCACCGGCATTGGGACCGGACCGACATCGATTCGGTCCCCGCCTGATGTAGTCCGTTTGCGCTAGACCGTCTTGCGAATAGGCGGGGCGTGAGGGCGCTTCTAGACTTTCCCCACGAGGCCTGAACGGCGCGCACTTCCGCGACGTCGACCCCCGCAACCGCGGGCACACGGGCCGCGCGCGGGGGTCCAATGACGTGGTTTTCGAGAACGGGATGGGGGCGCTCGGCACGTCGTGCAGGAGCCGCGGGTGCCCTCGGGCTGGCTGGCATTTTCCTGCTGGGCCATGGGCCGTTGGCATTGGCACAACAGCAGCAGGCGCCCAATGCCGAGGCTGCCGCCAGCAAGGCCGAGCAGGCCCGGCTTGCGGACACCGACACCTTGCTGGCGCTGACCAGCGAGGGCGCGGTGCTCTACGGGCAGGACGCGGTCAAGCTCTCCGGCTACCAGTACTGCAGCCAGGCTGTGGCGCTGGCCGAGGCCGGTGAATTCCGCCAGAGCGTGCGCGCCGCCAGCAAGGCGCTGCACCTGGCCAATGCCACGCGCGATCCGAACCTCATGGCCATGGCCAATCGCGACCTGGCCATCGTCTACAGCTATTCGGGCCAGCTCGACAAGGCCGAGGAGTTTGCGCGCGAGGCGCTCAGGCATCCTGCGCGCGACCCCAAGCTGGTGGTCGGCCCGGTGCAGAAGGTGATCGGCGACGTGCGCACGCGCCGCGGCGACTACGCCGGCGCCGTGCTCAGCTACGACGAGGCGCTGACCAACAGCTCGCCGCGCTATGCGCCGCTGGTGCAAGCCTCGCTGGTCAATGCGCTCATCGAATCGGGCGATGCTGCACGGGCGCGAGACATGCTCGGCAGCATGGCGCCGCCCAAGGACGCGCCGCTCACGGCGCAGCTCGACCGCACCCGCGCACGGCTGCTCCTGGCCGAGAACAAACCGGGCGAGGCCCGCGACCTGTACCGCGCGCTCACCGCGCGGCAGGTGGGCACCGACACCGAGTACTACCGCCTCTGGGCCTGGGACGGCGTGGCGCGCAGCGAACTCGCACTGGGCCAGAAGCAGGCCGCGGCCGAAGCCATGGCCCGCGCGCTGGGCGGCATCGACCAGGTGCGCGCAAAGTTCCGCAGCGAAGAATTCAAGATGGGCCTGTTCTCGGACCTGCAATCGGTGTTCGAGCGCGGCGTGTCGATCTACAGCGACGCGGGCGATGCGCGCCAGGCCTTCGAGGTGAGCGAGCGCAGCCGCTCGCGCGCACTGCTCGACGCGGTGCGCGGCCGCGCGAAGATCAGCGAGCGGGCCGCGAGCACTGTCGACTTGGCCACGCTGCAGGGTGCCCTGGCACCCGACGAGCGCGTGGTGCAGTTCCATTCGCTGCCCGACCGGCTGCTGGTGTGGGTCGTGAGCCCCACGGGCATCGAAGCCCACACCGTGGCTGTGCGTCGCGAGGAGCTGAACGAACTGGTCGAGGTGTTCCGCAATTCGATCGTGCGGGGCCGTCGCACCGCCATCACCAATGCCGAGAAGCTCGGCGCGGCGCTGCTCGGCCCGCTCGGCCTCGCGTCGGGGCAGCGGCTGATCGTGGTGCCCCATGGGCCGCTGCACTACCTGCCGTTCCAGGCGCTGCGCTTGAATGGCCGCTACGTGATCGAGCAGCATCCAGTGGCCGTCGCACCGTCGATCAGCATCGCCGTGCAGCTGGCGCAGCGCACGCCGCGCGTGAGTGCGTCGCTCACCGCCTTCGGCAATCCGCGCATCGAAGACAAGTACGACCTGCCGGGCGCCGAGATCGAGGTGAAGCAGCTCGCGCAATTGTTCCCGCGCAACACCGTGTACATGGGCGCCGCCGCCACCAAGACGCAGTTCCGCGAGGTGTCCGCGCGGTCGCCGCTGATGCACGTGGCGGCCCATGCCGAGGCCGATGCGGTCGACCCGCTCTACTCGCGCATTCTGCTGGCCAACGAAGGCGGCAAGCAGAATTTTCTGGAGGCGCACGAGATCCTGGGCCTGCCGATGGACGGCACTGCGCTGGTCACTCTCTCGGCCTGCGAGTCGGGCCTCGGGCGCATCGCGCAGGGCGACGAGGTGCTGGGCTTCACGCGCTCCTTTCTTTCCGCCGGCAGCTCCAGCCTGATCGCGTCTCTATGGCCCGTGTCGGACGACGCAACCGCCGTGCTCATGGGCACGCTCTACGGCGAGCTGTCCAAGGGCCGCGACATTCAGAAGGCGATGCAGGCCGGGCAGCTGGCGGTGTTGAAGGATCCCAAGATGTCGCATCCCTTCTTCTGGGCCCCGTTCAATCTGATCGGCAACTGGCGCCTCACGGTGGGAAGCTGACATGAGCGTTCGGAAATCAATCAATCCATGGTGGAGCACCGAGATGCGCGCTTGTCAACGCTCGACGCCAATTGCTCTTGCTGTCTCCGCATTGATGGCGGCTACGCTGCTGGTAGCAGCCCAGCGAACGCACGCGGCCGAGGCCGACACCACGACGCTGCTGCCCACCAAAGACCCCTGCGGCACCTGCGACCGGCCTGTCGCCCAAGCCACCGGCACCGTCGCGCCGCAAAGCCTGCCCGTGCCACCGCCGCCGCCCGCTGCTTCGTTCAAGCTCAATGACCTGCGCCTCAACGGCGCGAAGGCGCTGACCAACGAGGAACTGCAGTCGATCACCGCGCCCTACATCGGCCGCACCGTCACGCTCGGCGATCTCGAAAGCCTGGCGCAGGCCATCACCGCGCGTTACAAGGAGCGCGGCTACTTTCTTGCGCAAGCCGTGGTGCCGGTGCAGACCGTGCGCGACGGCATCGTCGAGATCAGCGTCATCGAAGGCCGCCTGGGCAAGGTCGACGTCAATGTCGCGCCTGATGCACCCCTCAGCGAGGCGCGCGTGCGCGGTTTCCTTGCGCCGCTTCAGCCCGGCGAGGCCGTGAACGCACAGGCTTACGAACGCTCGATGTTGCTGCTGTCGGACCAGCCCGGCGTCAAGGTTTCATCGGGGCTGCAGGAAGGCACGCAGCCTGGCACCACCGATCTTTCGGTCGAAGTCGTCGCGGCGCCGCGCTGGGCCTTCACGGCCGAAGCCGACAACCACGGCACAAAGGAATCGGGCCGTTTTCGCGTCGGCGGCACTGCGCGCTGGCTCAGTCCCTTCGGCATCGGCGACAACCTCGACGTGCGTGCGATGGTGTCCAACAACAACGCGCTGCAGTTCGGCCGCGTGGCCTACGAGGCACCCGTCGGCACCAGCGGCTTGCGCGCCGGCCTCGGGCTCGCGCGCGTCAACTACGAGCTTGGCGGCGAGTTCGCAGAGCTCGGGGCGCAGGGCAAGGCCGACGTGCTCGATTTCTCGCTCAACTACCCGCTCATCCGCCAGCGCCAGCAGAACCTGTTCCTGCGCCTGAGTGCCGACGTGAAGAATCTGACCGACGAGATGAATGCGGTCGATGTCATATCGAAGAAGCGCGTGCACGGCTTTGGCCTCGGCTGGGCCTGGGAGCGGCGGGACGAGGTGTTCGGCGGCGGCTACTGGGCCAGCTCGGGCACGCTCTACCACGGCGACCTGTCGATCCGCGATGAGCAGAGCCGCACGTTCGACCAGAGCGTTGCGGGCCATCACACCGAGGGCGGCTACACCAAGCTGACTTTCCAGCTCTCGCGGCTGCAGGCCATCGTGCCGAACCATTCGCTCTATGTGGCGATCGGCGGCCAGCGGGCCAGCAAGAACCTCGATGCCTCCGAGAAGCTCTCGCTCGGTGGTGCGCGCGCGGTGCGTGCCTACCCGTCGGGCGAACTGCTGGTGGACGAAGGCGCGATCGGCACCGTCGAATGGCGCTGGTCCGTCAACTCGGAGCTCACGCCCTTCGTGTTCTACGACGCCGCGCGCGGAAAGATCGTGCGCGATCCCTCCCCATTCGACACCGGCCCCAACCGCCACAGCCTGCGCGGCTTCGGCATCGGCATTTCGTGGGCCCGGCCCGGCAACTTTGCGATCAACGCGACGATCGCCTGGCGCGACGGCACCCGGCCGGCGCAGACCGATGGCGGCGGCCGCAACCCGCGTTTGTACGTGCAGGCGCAAAAGGTGTTCTGACATGGCAATGCACAACCGTTCCCCACGATTCCAGCCGCGCCTGCGGCTGCGCCCGGTCGCGCTCGCGCTGGTGTGCCTGGGCCTGGCGCCCGCGCTGGCCCAAACCCTGCCCACGGGGTTCTCCGCCATTGCCGGAGGCGTGACCGCCGCGACGCCGAACGCCGCGACGATGAACATCAACCAGACGACGGCCCGCGCCATCGCGCAATGGAACACCTTCTCCATTTCGACGGGCGCGACGGTCAACGTTGCGCAGCCGAGCGCCAGCAGCGTGCTGCTGAACCGCGTGATCGGCGGAGAGGCCTCGACCATTGCCGGATCGCTCAACGCAAACGGCCGCGTCTTCCTGGTCAACCCGGCGGGAGTGACGTTCTCGGCGGGCTCGTCGGTCAGTGTCGGCGGGCTGGTCGCTTCGGCGCTGAACATGTCCACGAGCGACGAGGCATTCATGGCCGGGGCGACCCGGCTCGAGTTCGTGCGGCCGAGCGGCGCCTTCGGTTCGGTGGAGAACGACGGCAGCATCGTGGTCGGCAACGGCGGCACCGCCGCGTTGATCGGCCCGATGGTGGCCAACCGCGGCAGCATCGTTGCGAACGGCGGCACGGCCGCGATGGCCTCGGGCGAGACCGTCACGATCGACTTCGCGGGTGACGGGCTCACCACACTCAGGGTGACGCCCGGTCTCTACAGCAGCGTGTTGAACAGCGGCACGATGCAGGCCAACGGCGGGCGGGTGGCGCTGATTGCGACGAGCGGCTTCGAAGTGTCGAACGGCGTGGTCAATTCACGCGGCGTGTTGCGGGCCGACTCGATGGCCTCGCGCAACGGCGAGATCATCCTCGACAGCGGCCTTTCGCCCGAGGGCGTGCAAATGACCGGCGGCCTGGTGTCCGCGGCCGGCAACGGCGCCGGCCTCACCGGAGGCTCGATCGACATCCAGGGCCGCGTGATCGGGCTCGTGCCCTTCGTACCCCCGCTTTCGTCCGTTCCACCGCCGCCGCCGCCTGGTTCCGACGACCGCGGCGTTATCGACGCGAGCGGCAGCGCGGGCGGCGGGCGCATTCGCCTTTATGCGAACGCGGTGACCGAAATCGGCGACACCGGCGCCATCGCGCTCGGCGCCGGCACGATCCTGCGCGCGGACGCCGTTGCATCGGGCAACGGCGGTGACGTTCGCGTGCTGGCCGAGCGCACCCTGCGGGCCTACGGCAGCATCTCGGCCCGCGGCGGCGCGAGCGGCGGCAACGGCGGCTTCATCGAAACATCCGGTGGTTTCGCCGCGCCCGACGATGGGCTCGGCGGCGGCTTCAGCATCGACGGGCTGCGTGTGGACGCCGCCGCGCCTGCTGGCACCGCGGGCACCTGGCTGATCGACCCCTTCAATGTCGACATCGTCCCCGGCGCCGCAGCCGGCACGTTGCCGGCCAACCCTTTCGATCCGCTCGCGGCCAGCACGATCCAGGACGGCGACATCAACGCGGCCCTCAACGGCGGCACTAGCGTGCGCATCACGACCGGCGCCGCGGGCGCGGGTTCGCCGACGGATGGCGACATCCGGATGTTCAACGGCGTGCGCATCAACTACAACACCGCGAACGGTCCGTTGACCTTCCAGCTCGATGCTCACCGCAGCGTGCGCGGCGACGCCAACGTGGTGATCGAGTCCTCAGGCGCCGGCGGGCCGCTCGATGTGGTGTTCAACACCGACGTCAACGGCGCCGGCGCCGCGACCGGCGGCGGACAGGTGAGCTACAGCGGCGACATCTACACCAACGGCGGCAATGTCGTGATGAACGGCGCCTGGTCGGCCGCGGGGTCGGGCCCGAGCGTGAGCCTCAACGGCAACGTCATCGACACGCGCGTCGGCCGCACCGATGCCGGCGCGGGCGGCTCCGTGACGATCTTCGGCAATACCAGCGGGCCCTCGGGCGGCGGCTTCACGGACGCGGCGGTCAACATCAGCGGCGTGCAGATCGCCACCTCGACCGGCAACGTCGACATCACCGGCATCGGCGCCAACACCAGTGGCGTGCGGCTCGCCTCACGCTTCTCGGTCACCGGTTCGCCGAACCGGCAGACCGACATCTCGACCACGAGCGGCAACATCACGCTGCGCGGCATCGGCAACTTCACAGGCAACAGCAGCGAGAACCCGGGCCATGGCGTGGTGCTGAACGATTCGGTGCTGCGCTCGGTCGACGGCAACATCGCGGTGCGCGGCCTGCGCCAAGCCACTGCAGGCGATCCAGGCACGGGGGGCGACGGGGTGCTGCTGCGCAACGGTTCGCGGATCGCCACGACCGGCAGCGGCAGCATCGAGATCACGGGCCAGGCGGAGGGCGGCGGCGCCGGCGTGCGGCTCGGACCCGTGGCGCCCGTGCCGGGCGTGTTCCCAACGGTGCTCGCGGGCGTTTCCGTTTCTTCGGCCGGCGGCAATGTCGTGCTGCGCGCAAGCAACGCCGGCAGCACCGATGCGCTGGTCATCGACGGCGCCGTGAGTGCGGGCAACGTCGTCAACCTTCGTCCCGGCGGCGTGGCTGCCGACGGCACGGCCTTCGACCAGGTTGCGACGCCGATCACGCTCGGCGGCACGGCCAACACGGGCTTCGCCGTCTCTGCCGACGAGTTCTCCCGCATCTCGGCCGGTAACGCCGTCGTGGCCGGCAGCAATGCGCATGCGGCGGACATCAACGTCGTCGGGCCGCTCGCCCTGGCCTCCGGTCTCACGCTGCAGAACGGGGGCGGCGGCAACATTGCCCTGCAGGCCCCCATCACGGCGCCGCGCGTGGGCCTGGTGTCGGCCGGCAACATCACGCAGACCGCGGCCGCGCCGATCACGGCCGGCACGCTGCTGGCCCTTTCGACCGGCGGCAGCGTGCTGCTCGACCGGGCGGCCAACAACGTGAGCGCGAACACGCTGGGCGGCGGGGCGGCAGGCGCGTTCCGCTACCAGGATGTGGACGAGCTGCGCATCGGCCCCGTGTCGGTCATCGGCTACGACGCCGCTGGCAACGCGCCGCAAGTGGTGTCGGCCGGCTCGATGGCCGCGGACACGGTGTTCGTGCGCACGCTGAGCGGCGACCTGCAACTCGGCACGGCGGTGAGCAGCACTTCCGGCACCGACCTGGTTGCTGCGGCGCGCTTCCAGAACGTGGGCGGTGCCAGCCTGGGCGGCGCAACCTGGCGCGTGTGGGCCGACACCTGGATTGGCGAAACGCGTGGCGGCATCGCCGGCTCGGGCCTGCTGCCGAATCTCTACAACTGCGCCTACCTGGGCCTGTGCGGCGTGACCGTGTCGCCGGGCGACAACCACTTCATCTATGCGCAGCGGCCGACCGCGACCGTCGTGATCGGCAATGCGTCCCGGCAGGCCGGCCTGAACAATCCGCTCTTCACCTGGAGCATCACGGGCCTGATCCTCGGCGACCGCGGCGCCGGCTTCAACGGTGCAGTGGGGACCACGGCCACGCGGTCGAGCCCGCCTGGCGCGTATGCGATCAACGGCAGCTTCACCTCGGCCGAGGGCTATCTGGTGAACGTGGTGCCGGGGACGCTCACGGTCGGTGGCTTTCCGCAGATTCCGCAGGTCGACGTGATCCGCGAACTGCCGACCACCTGGCTGTACGACCGCAACATGGGTCCGCCGCCGATCTGCTTCGCGACGGGCCCGCTGGAAGGCGACCGCGTCTCGCAGGGCAACGACGTGCTGGCGCGTGAATGGTCGCGCGTGCGCTCGCGGCCCAATCTCACGAGTTGCGTCGACTCCGAGAAGCGCAACGGCTGTGCCGATTTCTAGGGGCTAGCCCGCGGCGCCGAAGCGGCCCGTGTAGGTGCGCAGGCCCTGGTGCGCCAGATCGGACTGCGCATCGATGTGGACCTTGCCGCCCAGCGCCTGCCAGCGACGGCAGAACGCATAGTCCTCGCTCAGGTAGCGGCCATTGCCGGGCTCGGCCAGCAGGTCGAAGAAGCGGTAGTGCGGCCACGCCTGCGCCGCGGCATCGCGCGACGGCTCGGGCGTGTAGCGCAGGTCGGGCCGGGCTTCGGCCAGGCGCTCGAACACCGAGCGCGCGATCAGCATGAATCCAGTGGGCGCATCGAGCACCTCGACGAAACCGTCGTCATCGATTGCGCGCGCGCCGGTCCATGCGTTGGCCGGAAAGCGCGCGTGCCGCGCCTCGAAGTCGGCACGCGTGCTGCCCGCGGGCAACGCCTCGCGCAGGCCGCCGGCGGGCCAGCCGTCTTCCTTGAGCGGATAGACACCGGCCACCACGTCGCGGCCTGACAGCAACAGCCGCAGCGCGGCATCGGGCTCAAAGCCGATGTCCGCATCGATCCAGAACAGATGCGTCCAGCGCGTGTCGGCCATGAACTCGGCGACCAGCCGGTTGCGTGCGCGCGGAATCAGGCTGTCGCCATCGAGGAAGCGAGTCTGCATCGAAAAGCCGTGGGTCCAGGCGAGGTTCACGAGGCCGAGCAGGCTGCGCACGTAGATCGAGGCCAGCGCGCCGCTGTAGCTCGGCGTGGCGACGAAGGGCCGGATGTCTTTCAGTGCGGCAAGGTCGAGCATCGGCGGTGATGATCCGGTAGGTGCGGCATTCAGGCCGGTGCGGCCGCATGCCGCCGCGTGGTGAGCAGTGCGCGCAGCTTGGCCGGTGCGACCGGCTTCGTCAACAGCGTCACGCCGCCATGGCGCAGGCGCTGCAGCACCTCGGGGCCGGTGGCGCCGGAGACGAGCACCGCGAGCGCATCCGGCTGCAGCCGCTTGGCGGCGGTGATCACGTCCATGCCGTCGTCGTCGCCGGCCAGTTGCAAGTCGCACAGCACGGCATCGAAATGCAGGTCGCCCGTGCCCAGCCGCGCGATGGCCTCGGCGCCCGTGGACACGCACTCGACCTCGCAGCCCCATTGCTCCAGCAGGGCACGGCTGCCATCGAGGATGACCGGGTCATCGTCGATCACCATGCAGTGCAGGCCCGCCAGGGGCGTGAGCGCCACGGGCGCGGGCTCGGGCGTCGTGGCCTCGTCGGCACGGGCGGCGGGCACGGTGAGCGCAAAGGTGCTGCCCGCTTGCAGGGCCGATCGAACCGTGATGCGGGTGCCAAGCAGCGCGGCAATGCGCGCGCAGATGGCCAGGCCCAGCCCGAAGCCGCGGCGCCGGTCACGCTCGGTGTTGGCCACCTGGTAGAACTCCTCGAAGATCCGGCCCTGGTGGATGGGCGCAATGCCCACGCCGTTGTCGCGCACCTCGATGCGGACGTTGTCGCCGTCCTTGCGGCTGCGTCGCGCGGCCACCAGCACGGTGCCGCCCGAAGGGGCATGGCGCAGCGCATTGGCCACCAGGTTGCCGACGATGCGCTGCAGCAGCGCCGCATCGCTGCGCACCGCAAGGCCGTGGTCGCTCCAGCGCAGCCGCACGCGGGTTTCCGACGCGGTGGCCGCATGCTGCGCGTCGAGCTGGTCGAACAGCGCGGCCAGCGGCACCTTGGTGATCGTGGGGGTCAGCACCTGGGCATCAAGGCGCGAGATCTCCAACAGGTCGTCGAGCAGCACGCCCATGAACTCGGTGCTCTCCTGCAGGCGCAGCACGGCGGGGCGCTGCGCGGGGCTGGCGCCCGGCAGCAGGCCATCGATGAAAAGGCCCATGGCATGCAGCGGCTGGCGCAGATCGTGGCTGGCCGCGGCCAGGAACCGAGCACGCGACAGTGCCGCCTGCTCGGCCTCCGCCATGCGCTGCAGCGCCACGGCCGTGGCTTCGCGCACGCGCTCCTCGCTGATGCGGCGGTTGCTCTGCAGCCGCTCGGCCAGCCGGTCGATGTCGCGCGCGAGCACCGCGAGTTCGTGCGAGTCGCCCCTGCCGGCTGCGGGCGGCGCGTGGTGCGAATCGCCCTCGACCACGTCGCAGCGTGCCTCGAAATGCCCGGCCTCCAGTGCGGCCACCGTGCGCGACACGCGGCGCAGCGGCCGTGCCACGGTGCGCGCCATGTGGCGCACTGAGGCCCAGGCCGCGAGCAGGGCGACCAGCGCAATGCCGATGCCCGCCATGAGCGAGCGGCTGCGCTCGCGCGCATAGGCGGTCGTGTCGCGAAAGGTCTGCACCAGGCCGATGGGCGTTTCGCCCGCCGCGGTGGAGCCCGCGGGCGCGAAGGCGCTGGCGCGCGAGGCTTCGCGCAGCGTCACGGGCGAGGTGAACATGCGCAACTGCGCGAGCGACGACGCCTTGGGCCCGGCCGTCACGAAGACACCGGCGCTGTTGCTGATCTCGACCCGCATCACCTGCCCGCCGCGCAGCGCGGCGTTGGCCACGTTCTGCAGCGCCGGCAGGTCGCCTGCATAGAGGCTCAGGTCGGACATGGCCGCCACCTGGCGCGCCACGGCCTGGCCTTCGGCGTCGAAGGCCGCCTCGAGCGTTTGCAGGCGGCTGTGGGTGAACCAGCCGGTGAGCGCGAGCGCCACCGCGGCGCACGGCACCACGCCGAGCCGGAACAGGTCGCGCTGCAGGTTGCCGCGCACCATCAGCTTGGGCGCGGGCTGGGGCGGCGGCGAGGTGATGTCGGCGCGCGTGCCTTCGGGCGGCAGCTTGTCGCTCATCGCGTGACGGTGAGCCGCTCGGCCAGTTCCCGCTCCTCCGGCAAGCGCAGTCCGAGTCCGCGCGCCACGGTGGTGTTGATGCGCACGGCGGCGGGCGTGGCCGACTCCACCAGCGGACTTGCGCCGCCGCCGCTGCTGCTTGCGAGCTTCTGCCCGAGCAGCCGGGCCTGCTGCGCCAGCTGCGCGGGCGTCGACACCGCCGCGGCAAGCCCGCCCGAGCGCACCAGCCCTTCGCTGGCGCCGAACACCGGCAGGCCCGCCTCCGCGCCCGCGCGCAGCACCGAGAGCGTGGCGGCCTGGCTGTCGCCGATCAGGTCGGGCAGCACCATCAGCGCATCGCTGCGTGGCACCACCGCACGCAGCGATGCGGCCAGCGACCTGGCGTCGGGTGCGTATTCGACCTGCACGTCCCACGGCGGGCTGCCGCCCTGCGCGGCGCGCTGCAGCTCGCGCACCAGCGGCTCCGATTCGGGCGTGGCGACCACGCCGATGCGCTGCTTCTGCGGCAGCACCGCGCCCACCAACGCGAGCTGGTCGGCCATGGCCGGGTCGCGCAGCAGCACGCCCACGCGCCGGTCGCCACGTCGCAGCGCGGGGCTGGTGGCGCGCAGGTTCTCGTAGTCGAGCCGGCTCAGCATGGCAAGCACCAGCGGCTGCTGGCCCGGCCGTTCGAGCGCGGCGCGCGCGGCCGGCATGCCGACCGCCATCGTGAGGTTGGCGTCCGACGCCAGAGCGCGCAGGCTGCGCGTGCGCACCCCGGCGTTGACACTGGCGCTGCGCTCGGGTTCGGTGCTGGCCGTCTCCGTGGCTTGCGGCGTGTCCCCGCCGCCCGGCGAAAGCCGCACCAGGTCGAAGCGGGACCCGGCCTCCTGGCCCGCGCGAAGATACTGAACGAACTCCGAGTGCGCCGCGACCTCGTCGCCCATCAGTACCGTGAGAGCGGCAGCCGGGGCGTGGGCGCCGAGCAGCGCCAGGCCCATGGCCAGCGCGGCGAGGGCGCCGCAGCGCAGCCGTTTCCGGAAAAGCGAGATGAATGGGTTCACGGCGACAAACATGGACTGCTTCCGCAGCAAGGGCAGTAGGACCCAATGTACGGAAGCCCCCTGCTTCGCGCGATAAGGCGGAGGGCTTATGTCGGCACCCGCCACCGCATGCCAGCGTGACGAAGTTCACAATGCGGCAGCTGCTTGGCCTATGTCCGACGGACTAGGGCGCCGCGAACGGGCCTCAGGCGTCGGCGTTCAGCAATGCAGCCGCACGTTGCGCCTGGATCGCCTGGCGCAGCACGCGCGGCGAAACCGGCTTGTAGAGCACCGTGATTCCGGCGCTCGCCACTTCGCGCAGCCGGTCGGGCTTGGTCTCGCCCGTGACCAGCAGCCGTGCCGTTCCGGGGCCGATGCCGCGCGGATGGCGCTCGAGCGCGGCGATCACGTCCAGCCCGTTGTCGCCGCCTTGCAGCAGCAGGTCGCTCACCACCACGTCGGGCGGCTGGTCCCATTCATCGGCCAACGCGAGGGCCTCGGCGCGCGTCTGCGCCGCCATGACCTCGGCGCCCCAGTTGGTCAGGACCACGGTAAGGCCTTCCAGGATCGTGCGCTCGTCGTCGATCACCAGGATGCGCAGCTGCTCGAGGCTGGCCTCCTCCTCGATGGCGCCGACGGTGGGCGCGGCATCGAGCGCCGGCAGCGCGGCCGGGGCCGAACGCACCAGCACGCGCACGCAGGTGCCCTTGTGCGGCCGGGAGGTCAGCTCCACGCGGGTGTTGAGCAGGTCGGCCAGCCGCTGCACCGTGGCCAGACCCAGGCCCATGCCGCGCTGCCCGCGGGCCGCCTGGCGGCCTGTGCCTTCCACCTGGTAGAACTCTTCGAACACCCGCGCCTGGTGCTGCACTGCGATGCCCACGCCGGTGTCGACCACGTCGATGCGAACGCCCCGGCCGCGCCGCCGGGCGCCGATCAGCACGCCGCCCTCGATGGTGTGGCGCAGCGAGTTCGACACCAGGTTGTTGAGGATGCGCGAGAGCATCACGTAGTCGCAGCGTACCCAGAGGTCGGTCTTGCGCGCTACCAGCCGCAACCCCTGCTGCTCGGCCACGGGGCGGAAGTTGCGGCTGATCTCGTCGAACAGCTGGTCCAGCGGAAAGTCGGCCCACTGCGGCTGCAGCACCCCGGCATCCAGCTGCGAGAGGTTGAGCAGTTCCGAGAACAGCCGGTCGAGCGAATCCACGCATTCGCGGATGTGGCCGATGCGCTGCAGGCGCACCGGATCGGTCTCGCCGTTGGCCAGTCCGTCGGAGAACAGCGTGAGCGCGTGCAGCGGCTGGCGCAGGTCGTGGCTGGCCGCGGCCAGGAGGCGGGTCTTGGCCTGGCTCGCGACTTCGAGCTGCTGGTTCTTGCGCGCCAGTTCGGCGGTGGCCTCGCTGATGCGGCTTTGCAGCAGCCGGTGGCTTTCGGCCAGCGCGCGCGCCGCCTGGTTGAAGCCATGCTGCAGATGCCGTACTTCGGAGGTGCCCTCGATGGCCACGCTCGCGGCCTCGCCCGCGCCCAGTCGATCGACGGCCTTGCCCAGCGCGCGGATCGGCTCGCTGATACGCCGTGCCGCCCACCAGCCCGCCAGCCCCACGCCCACCAGGCTGATGGCCAGCACCAGCACCACGTTGAGCCACACCGAGCGCCGTGCGTGCTGCACGGCGTCCAGGCTCATCTCGACCATCACCTTGCCGCTTTGCTTGCCCTCTTCGCTCACGATCGGCACCACCACCTGCAGGCCTTCGCCGCGAACCCGGTCGACCGTTTCGGAGTTGGCCACGATCTCACCGTCGTCCGACCAGATCTGCACCTGCTGCACGTGCGGCTGGTAGGTACCCGATTGGGCCGTGCGCTGCAGGATGCGGCGGTCCATGCGCACCAGCGGGGCCTGCGCTGCCGTGGCGACCTGCAGCGCCACCGTCTGGGCATTGGCGCGCATCAGCTCGGTCAGGTTGTCCAGGTGCTGGCGCGTCAGAACGGCAATGGCCGCCAGCGTGGCCGCGGTGGCAGGCACCAGCGCGAGCAGGATCAGCTGCTGCGCGAACGTGAGGCGGGCGAGCCCTCGCAGGACGTGGAAGTTCCAGTTCATGGGGGCATCAGAGGCATGGCTGTCAAGCTTAAGGGGCTGGCCGCGCAAGCGAAATATGGGAAAAACATCACGAAAATAACCCGTACTTGGTATCTAATTGCGTCGCTTCACCGATGTTAGACCCGCTGGTCCGCAGCGGCCCCATGTCTCCGTGTCAAAAAATGCAGGCCTCCTTACGCAGCGTCCGGAAGGCTTCCGGCGCTCCTGACGCGTTTCGCGCCTCCCGCCGTTGCGCGCGATTCTGGCGTGCCGCTGCCGTTGTGCGCCGAGGCGCTGGCCTGCTGACGCTGCTCGCCGTGCTGCCCCTGATGGCGGCGGCCCAACCCGCGCCGCAGCTTGATGCGCCGGTGCGCTTCGGCATCCTGCCGCTCGGCGGCGCCTTCGAGTCGCGCAGCGACTGGGATCCCCTCCTGGCCGAGCTGAGCCGCGCCATTGCACGGCCCGTAAGCGTGCTGTCGGTCAACTCGTACGAAGCGCTCGAGCAGGCCATTCAGCGCGACGAGGTCGACATGGCGTTCCTGTCCGGGAAGATGGCGCTGGACGCCGTCACCCAGCGCCGCATGAAGGTCGTGGCGCAGGTGGTGCGGCACGACGGGCTGCCCGGCTACCGCGCGTTGCTGCTGACCCGCAAGACGCCGCCGTTCAACACCAAGAAGAGCCTGCTCGCAGAGCCGGAACGCTGGCGCCTCGCGCGCGGGGAACGGCAGTCGGTGTCGGGCTTCATCGTGCCTCAGCTGCAGTTCTTCCTGCCCAATCACATCGCGATGGAGACGCGCTTCCTGAGCGAGATCGTGGGCACCCACCAGACGACGGCGCTGGCCGTGGCCAACAGCGAAGCCGACGTGGCCACCAACAACACGGCCGATTTCGAGCGCTTCAAGCTGCGCTTTCCGGCCGAGGCCCAGCGGCTGCAGGTGCTGTGGGAGTCCGAGCTCATTCCGCATGCGCAGATCGTCGTGCGGCGCGAATATTCGCCCGAGCTGCGCAGCCGGGTGCAGACCTTCCTGGTCGGCTATGGGCGTGCCAAGGGCCCGCGCGGCGACGGCGAGCGCCTGGTGCTCAAGTCGTTGCACGACCTTGCCGGCTTCGTGGCCGCGGACAACAGCTCGCTACAGCCCGCCGCCAAGCTCGCCTACCAGCTGGCCAGGCAAAACGCCATGACGGCGCAGTGGGTCAACGACGCGGCGCGCCAGGCGCGGCTGCAGCGCATCGAAACCAGCTACGCGGAGCAGGTCACCGTCTTGCGGGATCTGTCGCCCTGATGTTGCCCATGGCGTTTTCGCGCGTCGTCCGCCTGTTTGCGGTGGCGCTGGTGCTGGCCGCCGCGGCCACCGCTTCTCTGGCGCAGGGCGGCGCAGTGGGCGGCGCTCACAAGGCGGCGCCGGTCGCGTCGATCCGCTTCGGCGTGCTGCCGCTGGGCGGCACGGTCGAATCGCGCGCCTTGTGGATGCCGCTGCTGTCCGACTTGAGCCAGGCCATCGGCGTGCCCGTGAGCGCTTATTCGGTGGCGTCTTATGAAGAGCTCGACCGCGCCATCAAGCGCGACGAGATCGACATGGCTTTTCTGTCGGCCAAGATGGCGCTCGACGCCGTGATGCAGCAGCGCATGAAGGTGGTGGCCCAGATCGCGCGCCGCCCCGGCATGCCGATGCACCGCGCGGTGCTGCTGACGCGCAAGACCGGCGTGCCCAACACCCTGGAAGCCGTGCTGGCCGAACCCGAGCGCTGGCGGCTCGCGCGTGGCGACAGCCGCTCGGTGACGGGCTTCCTCATTCCGCAGAGCCAGCTCTTCCTGCCGCGCAACATCGAGCTGGAGACGCGTTTCCGTGGCGAGGTGGTCGGCAACCACCAGGCCACCGCGCTCGCCGTGGCCAACGGCGACGCCGACGTGGCCACCAACAACACCACCGACTTCGAGCGCTTCAGGGAGCAGTTCCCGGTCGAGGCCGCGCGGCTTCACATCGTCTGGGAGTCCGAGCCGCCGCCCGGTGCGCAGATGGTGGTGCGGCGCGCCTATCCGCCCGAGTTTCAGGCCCGGCTGCAAGCCTTCCTGGTCGGCTATGGCCAGGGCAAGGGCCCGCGCGGAGACGCCGAGCGCGAGGTGCTGAAGACGCTGCGCGCGGCCTACGGCTACGCCCCGGCCGACGACAGCGCCCTGCTGCCCGAGGCCATGCTCGAATACCAGCTCGGCAAACAGCGCGCCATGGCCGCCGCCTGGGTCAACGAGGCCGCGCGCGAGCAGCGCCTGCGACGCATCGAGCAGGCTTACAAGGAACAGGTCGAGAGATTGCGTGCGGCGGCCGGCGCCACGCGCTGAGCAGGCGCGCGAGGCCTCGCATCTAGTCCCTTCGCCGTAGCTCCAAATCCCTCCGCCTAGGCCGTTAGGCGGATTTGCCGCCGGCCCTCTGCGCCGGAAACTCCGTGCTTCTTTCGGGCAGCCCTTGCCTTTGACGGAGTGCGGATGAGTTGGCGAACAAAAGTGGTCTGGAGCGAGGGGATGCTGCTGCAGCCCCAGCACCTGCAGCAGAGCGAGCGTCATGGCGACCATGCGCGGCATGTGCTGTTGCGTTCCACCACGCCCTACGCGTGGGGCTTCGCGGAGATCGAGATCGATCAGGCCGCGCTCACGCTGGGCAAGCTCGCGCTGGTGCGCGCGGTGGGCATCTTCGGCGACGGCACGGTGTTCGACATGCCGGCGGTCGATCCGCTGCCCGAGCCCATCGACATTCCGCCCACCATGCGCGACGAGGCTGTAATGTTGGCTCTGCCGCTGCGCCGCGCCGGTGCCCGCGAGGCCGATGCCGAGGAGTACGAAGAGCTGGTGCGCCACCGCGTGCTCGAGTCTGAAGTGCCCGACTCCAACACCGCCGGCGAGCGCACCGCCATGCTGCAGCTGGGCCAGCTTCATACGCGCCTGATGCGCGCCAGCGAAGCGACCGACGCCTGGACCACCCTGGGCGTGGCCCGCGTGCTCGAGCGTCGGGTCGACAACCAGGTGCAGCTCGACCGCGCCATGCTGCCGCCGCTGCTCGACGTGGCGGGCCATGCCGTGATCCGCGCCTGGCTCGACGAACTGCTGGGCCTCATGCGCCAGCGCGGCGAGGCGCTGGCCGGCCGCATGACGCAGGGCGGCACCGGCGGTGTGGCCGAGATCGCGGACTTCATGCTGCTGCAAACGGTCAATCGCAACGAAGCCATCTTTGCGCACCTGGCCAAGAGCGCCATGCTGCACCCGCAGCATTTCTTCGAGCATGCGCTCGGGCTCGCCGGCGACCTTGCAAGCTTTCGCGATTCGCGCCGCGTCACGCGCTTCGGCCCCTACATCCATGACGACCTGGCGCTGAGCTTTCGTCCGCTGATGGACGACCTGCGGCGCAGCCTCTCGATGGTGCTGGAGCAGTCGGCCATCCGGATCGACCTGCACGACCGCAAGCACGGCGTGCGCGTGGCGATGGTCACCGACGTGGAGCTGCAGCGCAAGGCGACCTTCGTGCTCGCGGTGAATGCCAACATGCCGAGCGAAGCCCTGCGCGCGCGCTTCCCCACGCAGGTGAAGATCGGGCCGGTCGAGCGCATCCGCGACCTGGTCAACCTGGCGCTCCCGGGCGTCACGCTCACGCCCATGCCGGTGGCACCGCGCCAGATCCCCTTCCATACAGGCGCCAATTACTTCGAGCTCGAAACGCGCAACAGCGACCTCTGGCGCCAGCTGGAGCAATCGGGCGGCATCGCGATGCACATCGCGGGCGACTTTCCCGGCCTCGACCTCGCGTTCTGGGCCATTCGTTCCTAGCCCCATCGGGCTGACGGAAACGGAACACCATCATGACCACACCAGACCCCTTCGCCGCCTTCGAGTCGGAGCGCACGGTCATCAAGCCCAAGCCACGCACGCCGGCGGGCACGCCGCCCCCCGCTGCCGCGCCTGCGCCTTTCTTCGGCGGTGTTGATCCGACGCCCGCCGCCGAGCTCGGCGAGATCGGGCTGCTCAACCCGCTGGTCTCGGCCGCGGGCAAGCTGCTGGTGCTGATCGGCAAGCTGCGTAACCTGGTGCAGCCGCCCAACGTGCCGGCCCTGCGCGCCTCCACCGCCGACGCGGTGAACCAGTTCGACGCCGCCGCGCGCCGCGCCGGTGTGAGCAACGAATCGGTTCTGGCCGCGCGCTACGTGCTGTGTACGGCACTGGACGAAGCCGTGGCCAACACGCCCTGGGGCGTGCAGGCCGGCTGGAACAAGCAGAGCCTCCTGGTGCAGTTTCATAACGAGACCTGGGGCGGCGAAAAAGTGTTCCAGCTGCTCGCCAAGCTCGCGCAGGACGTGCCCACGCACCGCCAGCTGCTGGAACTCATCTACAGCGTGCTCGCACTCGGTTTCGAAGGCCGCTACCGCGTGGTCGACAACGGCCGCGCCCAGCTCGATCAGGTGCGCCAGCGCCTGGCCGACCTGATTGCCAAGGACCGCCCGCCGCTCGAAGCGGATCTTTCGCCGCATTGGCGCGGGCAGGGCGCGGGAACCGTGCGGCTGCGCGAATCGCTGCCGCTGTGGGTGTTCGCGGCCGGCTTCGCGCTGCTGCTTGCGCTGGCGTGGTTTGGCCTCAGGCTCACGCTCAACTACCGCTCCGACACCACCTATGCCGCCGTGTCGGGCCTGCGCGTGCCCAACCTCCAGATCGCGCCGCCCGCCGCACCGGCCAAGACGCCGCGGCTCGCGCGCTTTCTCGAGCCTGAGATCAAGCAGGGCCTCGTCACCGTGACCGACGAGGCGGACCGCAGCGTGGTGCGACTGCGCGGCGATTCCTTCTTCGGCTCCGGCAGCGCCGAGCCGATGGCCGCATCGCTGCCGGTGCTGCGCCGCATCGGCCAGGCACTGGCCGAAGTGAAAGGCGAGGTGCTGATCACCGGCCACTCCGACAACCAGCCGATCCGTTCGCTGCGCTATCCGTCCAACTGGCATCTGTCGGCCGCGCGTGCCGACGCGGTGAAGGGCGCGCTCACCACGCTGGTCGACCCGGCGCGCATGCGCTCCGACGGCAAGGCCGACGCGGAGCCTGTGGCCGCCAACGACACGCCGGCCAACCGCGCGCGCAACCGGCGTGTCGACATCGTGCTGCTGTCCGAGCCGGACAGGGCCGCTTCGGCGGGAGTGACGAAATGATCAAGAAAATCTTCGGCTTCCTGTTCAGTCCGGTGCTGCTGACCATCCTGGCGCTGGTCATCGTTGCACTGCTGATCTGGTGGATCGGCCCGCTGGTGAAGATCGGTGCGTGGGCGCCGCTCGAAAGCGAGCTCGTGCGCGCGCTGCTGATCGGCGCCATCGTGCTCATCGTGGTGCTGCGCGCGCTCTATCGCCGGTGGCGCGCGCGCCGTGCGAGCCAGCACCTGACCGACGGCCTCATGAAGGCGCCGGCCGCGAAGACCGACGCGCCGGTCAACGGCGAGCAGAAGATTCTGGACACGCGCTTCAGCGAAGCCGTGGCCACGCTCAAGCAGATGCGCCTGCATGCGGCCGGCAAGAAGCCGGGCTGGCGCGACTGGCTCTCCATTTCCGGCGGCAGCTACCTGTACGACCTGCCGTGGTACGTGTTCATCGGCGCCCCGGGCGCGGGCAAGACCACGGCGCTGGTCAACTCGGGCCTCTCTTTTCCGCTCGCGGAGAAGTTCGGCCCCGGCGCGATCCGCGGCGTGGGCGGCACGCGCAACTGCGACTGGTGGTTCACCGACGAGGCCGTGCTCATCGACACCGCCGGCCGCTACACCACGCAGGACAGCCACCAGTCGGAAGACAAGAGCGCATGGGAAGGCTTTTTGGGCCTGCTCAAGAAGGCGCGCCCACGCCGACCGCTCAACGGTGTGTTCCTGACCGTGAGCGTGGCCGACCTGCTGAGCCAGGGCCCCGAGCAGCGCACGCAGCTGGCCGCGTCGATTCGCGCGCGCTTGCTCGAACTCGATGCGAAGCTCACCACGCGGCTGCCGGTCTACGTGCTCGTCACCAAGAGCGACTTGCTCTACGGCTTCACCGACTACTTCGACGATCTGGGCAAGGAGCAGCGCGCCCAGGTGTTCGGCTTCACGCTACCGGCCGACGAGAACGTGCAAGCCGACGACAAGGGGCTATCCACCGCCTTCAACCGCGAGTTCGCGCTGCTGCACAACCGCGTCAACGACGGCCTCATTGCGCGCATGCAGCGCGAGACCGATGGCACGCGCCGCGCGGCGATCTTCGGCTTTCCGGCGCAGTTCGGCTCCATCGGCTCGATGCTGTCCGACCTGCTCGACCAGGTGTTCACCGGCTCCCGCTTTGCGCAGCCGCCGTGGGTGCGTGGCGTGTACTTCACCAGCGGTACGCAAGAGGGCAGTCCGATCGACCGCGTGATGGGCAGCCTTGCGCGCAGCTTCGGCCTGGAGCGCGCCATGCTCGCGCCGCAGAAGTCGAGCGGCCGCAGCTACTTTCTCACCGCGCTGCTGCGCGAGGTGGTGTTTCCCGAGCAGCGCCTGGCCGGTGCCAACGTGAAGCTCGAGCGTCGGCGCCATGCCCTGCGCATGGCTGGCGTGGCGGCCATGACGCTGGTCACGCTCGCGCTGCTCGCGAGTTGGGGCTACAGCACGCTGCAGAACGTCAACTACCTGAAGTCGGTCGAGGCGCGTGTCGAGCCCGCGCGCCAGAACCTCGCCGCCCTGCCGTCGCGGGTACAGAACCTGGTCGAGGTGGCGCCGGTGCTGCAGGGCCTGCGCGACATCTGGAAGACGCCCGACAACCGGCAGGGCGACGAGCCGCTGTCGATGACGCTCGGCCTCTACCAGGGCGACAAGCTCGACGCCGCCGCCATGCTCACGCACCAGCGCGCGCTCAACGACGCCTTTCTGCCGCAGATCGCCAAGCGCATCGAAGACCAGCTGCGCACCGCGCAGAAGGACAACCTCGAATACACCTACGAGGCGCTCAAGAGCTATCTCATGCTCTACCAGCCCGAGCACTTCGATGCCGAGGCGCTCAAGGCCTGGATCACGCTCGACTGGGCGCGCAGTCTGGACCGCGGCATTCCCGAAGACCAGCGCAAGGCGCTCGAAGACCAGCTCGACGTGCTCATCGCCCAAGGGCCGCCGCGCTCGCCGCTCAAGATGGACGAGAACCTGGTGCGCAGCGTGCGCGCCGTGCTCGCGAGCTATCCGCTGGAGCAGCGCGTGTTCAGCCGCCTGAAACGCCAGCGCGCCACCAAGGACATTCCGGGCTTCAGCATCGCCACCGCCGCGGGCCCCTCGGCGCCGCTGGTGTTCGAGCGCAT
Organism: Variovorax sp. OV700; assembly: GCF_900099805.1. GTDB lineage: Bacteria > Pseudomonadota > Gammaproteobacteria > Burkholderiales > Burkholderiaceae_C > Variovorax. The sequence continues at coordinate 127,478 of NZ_FNDR01000010.1, forward strand.
CAGCGGCAAGCCGCTGACCGAAGGCGTGCCGGGCATGTTCACCTATGACGGCTACCACAAGCGCTTCCAGAACGAAGTGACGGTGCTCACCGGCCTGCTCGCGCAGGAAGACCCATGGGTGCTCGGGCAAGATCGCGGCGCCGCCGATCGCATGCGCGACGTAGCCGCCCTCGGCGCGCTGACCGACCGCGTGCGGCGGCTCTACCTGGCGGAGTACGTCAAGGTGTGGGAGACGCTGCTGGCCGACGTGCGGCTGATCCGCGCCACCGGGCTCGAGAAGAACATCGAGGCCGCGCGCATTCTCTCGGGCGTGGGTTCTCCGCTTGCAAACTTCCTGCGCGCGGTGGTGAAGGAAACCACGCTCATTCCCGCCGACCAGCCCAAGGACGTGGTGAGCAAGGCCACGGCCACGGTCGCCAACACCCGCAAGGGCCTGGAAGACCTGTTCGGCGGCGACCCGAACAAGGCCGTGGCCAGCGGCAAGCGCATCGAGAGCATCGTGGACGACCGCTTCGAGCCGCTGCGCCGCCTGGTCACGCCCGTTGCGCCGAACCAGCCCGCGCCCATCGACGATGCGCTCAAGCTCTTCAACGAGGTGTATGTGTACCTCAACGCCGTCGACACGGCCGTGAAGGGACGCACCTCGCCGCCGCCCGGCGACGTGGCCGGCAAGCTCAAGTCCGACGCCGGCCGCCTGCCTGAGCCGGTGCGCACGATGGTCGAGAACCTAAGCCAGTCGGGCGCGGCGCAGGCCCAGGTGGCCGAGCGCGGCAACCTGAGCCAGGACCTGCGTCCCGTGACCGAGTTCTGCAACCGCGCCATCGCGGGCCGCTACCCCTTCGTGGGCAGCAGCAAGCGCGACGTGCTGCCCGAAGACTTCGGCCAGATGTTCGGTGCCGGCGGCCTGATGGACGACTTCTTCCAGAAGCGGCTGGCCGCGCTGGTCGACACCAGCACCAAGCCTTGGCGCTACAAGCCCGTGGCCGAGCGCGGCGCCATCACCACGCAGGCGCTGGCGCAGTTCGAGCGTGCCGCGCGCATCAAGGACATCTTCTTCCGCGGCGGCGGCCGAGGCCCTTCGATGCGGCTGGACTTCAAGCCGGTGGAGATGGACGCGGGCATCACGCAATTCATTCTGGACGTGGACGGCCAGCTCGTGAAATACGCGCACGGCCCCGTGGTGCCCATGGCCGTGCAGTGGCCCGGCCCGAAGGGCAGCAACCAGGTGCGCATCCAGGTGAGCCCGCCGTCGACCACGGGCAGTTCGGGATCGGCGGTCGATGGGCCGTGGGCGCTGTTCCGCGCGCTCGACGACGGCCAGCTTGAAGCCGGCGATGCGCCCGAAAAATTCTTCATCACCTTTCAGGTCGGCCCGCGCAAGACGCGCTTCGAGGTGACGACGAACAGCGTGCAACATCCGATCCGCTTGAAGGAACTGCGCGAGTTCTCTTGTCCGGAGGGGTTGTGACTTCTTCTTTAGATGCGCTGCCGGGGTGGTTCGGCAAGTTGCCGGGCATGGGGGACTTTGCGCATCGGCGCTTGCCCGATTCGTTTCGTTCCGTGTGGGACCAGTGGCTGCAACGTGGGTTGGCGCGGTTGAAGGACCGGCATGACGACTGGACTTCGCATTACCTCGAAGCGCCGATCTGGTGTTTTGCTTTGGGGCCTCAGGTTGCTGGCGAGGGCGCTTGGATCGGTGTGTTGATGCCTTCGGTGGATGGGGTAGGGCGGTACTTTCCGTTCACTATCGCTGTCGAGCTGAATGCTTCTGCGGGAGAGGTGCTGCGGGGGGATGCGCTGCAGGGTGCGTTGCGGTGGTGGTCGCTTGGCATGCGGGCTGCGCTTGAAGGGCTTGAGTCGGATCTCGATGCGATGCGGTTCGATGCTGTGCTCGAGCGGTTGTTTGCCGATCCCGGTGATGTGCATGTTGCTGCGGTGGAGTCGCTGGCTTTGCCGGGGGCTGGGGGGTCGTTGTGGATGGGCGATCCGGGCGTTGAAGGGACTGTTCGAATGGTTGTTGCGGGGTTGCCGGTGGATGGGCAGTTCGAGGCTTTGTTTGTTGGGGGTGGGGAATGAGGTCCTTGCTTTTTCTTAGATTCCGAGGCCGGGATATCCGCCCGGCGGCGGCCTCACTTTCTTTTGCTTCGCCAAAAGAAAGTAAGCAAAGAAAAGGCGACCCTACTGTCTGCGTCCCTCCGCTTCGCTGCGGGCAACCTGCGGTGCTCGATTCCGGCGGGGGTCCGCAGAACTCGCTTCGCTCAAACAGCTGCGGCCCTGATCCCGCCTGCATCTGCGCTCCTCGGCGCATACAGAAGGGGTGGGAGCCGACAGGCCATCGCTTCGCTCGGCCGAATCCAAACCCAACAGCCAAATCAATACGAACCCCCGCGGCGCGTAGCGCCGCGGGGGCATGGTGGCCGAGCGAAGCAAAGGCCCGTTCGGTTTCCAAGCCCCTCTGTATGCGCCGAGGAGCGCAGGGTTTCGCGGATCAGGGCCGCAGCTGTTTGAGCGAAGCGAGTTCTGCGGACCCCGCGAAACGCGAGCACCGCAGGTTGCCCCGTAGCGCAGCGCAGGGGTCGCAGACAGTGGGGTCGCCTTTCTTTTGCCTACGTTTCTTTGGCGAAGCAAAGAAAAGTAGGTCGCCCGCCGGGGCGACACCCGGCCTCGGGAAGCAAGCACCCGTATGCGCTGAAACGGGAGCCAGCCAATGACCGAAGAAAACACGCCCCCCGAAGACGACCGCACCCAGGTCATGTCAAGACCAGCTCAACAGCCGCAACCCGCGGGCAACGAACAAGACACCTCAGCCACCATCATCACAGCCAACCCGACAAGCCTCTCCAACGCACCAGTAACTAGCCCAGCATCAGAAGCCAACGAAGCCGGCCTCCTCCCCGTAGGCAGCCGCCTCGCAGAATTCGAAATCACCCGAGTGGTGGGCCAGGGCGGCTTCGGCGTCGTCTACGAAGCCTGGGACCACACCCTCGAGCGCGTCGTCGCCATCAAGGAATACCTGCCGACTTCGCTGTCGACGAGGCAGCAGGACGGAACAGTGGTCCCCCTGTCTGAGCGACACAGGGAAACCTTCGACCTCGGCATGCGCAGCTTCATCAACGAAGCCCGCCTGCTCGCGCAGTTCGACCATGCCTCGCTGCTGAAGGTCTACCGTTTCTGGCAGGAGCGCGGCACCACGTACATGGTGATGCCGTTCTACCGCGGCGACACGCTGCGCCAGGCGCTGGTGTCCATCCCGGCGGGCGTGGACGAGGCGTGGCTGATCCGCATCATGGACGGCGTGACGCAGGCGCTGGCGGTGATGCACAGCGCCAACTGCTACCACCGCGACATCGCGCCCGACAACATCATCCTGCTCGAAGGCTCCGGCCGGCCGGTGGTGCTCGACTTCGGCGCCGCGCGCCGCGTGATCACCGACAAGACGCAGGCGATCACCGTCATCCTGAAGCCCGGCTACGCGCCCATCGAGCAGTACGCCGAAATGCCCGACATGTCGCAGGGCGCATGGACCGACGTCTACGCACTGGCGGCGGTGATGCACGTGGCCGTTTGCGGCCGCGCGCCGCCGCCTTCGGTGGCGCGGCTGTTGTCCGACAGCTATGTGCCGCTGGCGGGCAACGAGATCCTGCGCCAGCGCTACAGCCTGCGGCTCCTGCAGGCCATCGACGCGGGTCTGGGCGTACGGCCCGAGTCGCGGCCACAGTCGATGGCCGAGTTCCGCGCCGCGCTCGATCTGGAGGTGGGCCACAGCATCGCACCGACGCAGCGGACCACGCCGCCCGGATCGGGTGCGCGGAATACCAACAACAGCAATGCCGACCTGCCGACGACGATCGGCCGTGGGAAGGCTCCTGCGCCCGCACCCGCTCCGGGCGCGGGCTCGGGTGCGGGCGGCAAGAACGGCAAAGCCGTGGCCGCCATCGCCTCGGTGGCCGTGCTTGCCGCCGCGGCGGGTGGTGGCTGGTGGTGGTACCAGGGCCGCACCGCAGGCGGGGAGGGCGATGGCGGCAAGCAGGTGGCGGTTGCAACACCGCCGCCGCCAGCAGAGCCACGCGTGACACAGGCACCGCCGCCGCCACCACCACCACCGCCGCCAACCCCCCGCACGCCGCTCGAATCGCTGCAGTCGCTCGCGGCCGGCGCTGCTCCGGGCTTCGACGTCACGGCCACGCCGAAGAAGCCCGAGGTGGCGATCGGCAAGGACAAGCTCGCCTTCGAGGTTCGAAGCAAGCGCGAGGGTTTCGTCTACGTGTTCCTGCTGTCGAGCGGCGGCGAGATGTTCCTGCTGTTCCCCAACCTGCTCGACAAGTACAACAAGATCACCGCGAACAGCCCGCTGTCGCTGCCGCGCGCCTCATGGCCGATGGATGCCGGCGGACCGGCCGGCACCAACCAGTTCGCGGTGCTCGTCAGCCAGCACGAGCGCGACTTCAGCGCCTCGGGCATGCAGAACGACGGCGTGTTTCCGCAGTTTCCGCTGCCCGTGCTGGCGGCGCTCGAAGCCAGCCGCGGCACAGGGCCGACGCCCTTGCTGGGCAAGCCCACGTGCGCGCCCAACACCCCATGCAACGACGTCTACGGCGTCGCGAATTTCAAAATCGTCGAGAAGTAATCGTCTGTAGAGCGTTGGCCCGCTGGGCCGTCTTTCGGACAAGGAGGCTTTCATGTACACGCAGTCGCCGATTTTCATTTCCGCCCTTCGCTGGGTTGCCGCCGCCGCGGCGGTGCTTGCCGCGGGCTGCGCGAACACGCCGCCGGCGGCCAATGCCAACGTCAATGCCAACGCAGGCACCGCGGCGCCCGACACCACGGCGGCATCGGCCGGCGCGTCGCGGCCGGCCTCCACGGGCGCAAGCGTGGCCGGCCAGGCGCGCACCTTCTCGACCCAGCTGGCCACCTACACCTCGGTCAGCTTCGATGCCGTGCCCGGCTGGGCGCGCGACGATTTCTCCGAAAGCTGGCCCGCTTTCCTCGGCAGCTGCAAGGTGCTCACCGGCCGCGGCGCCGAGTGGAAAGACGTATGTGCGCGCGCCCTCAGGGTCGACAGCAAGAACAGCACCGCCATTCGCGCCTTCTTCGAGCAGGAGTTCTCGGCCTACCAGATTCGCGACGACGACCGCAAGCCGGATGGCGTGGTCACCGGCTACTTCGAGCCCGAGATCCCGGGCAGCCGGCAGTACGCGGCGCCATTCATTTACCCCGTCTACGGCCAGCCCGAGGACATGCTGTTTGCCGACGTGCGCAAGCTGCCGGCCGGCAGCGGGACCGTGGCGGCGCGCGTGGAAGGCCGCAACGTGGTGGTGCAGACCGGCCTGAGCACGCGCGACATGGGCGCGCCGGGCCTCTATGCGCTCGACCTCTCGGCACTCACGCGCGACACGCTCGACCGCAAGGTCCGCCTGCGCATCGAGGGCAAGCAGCTGCTGCCGTACTACACGCGCGAAGAGATCGAGACCAAGGGCGCGCCCAACGCCAAGGTGCTGGCCTTCGTGAGCAGCGCCACCGCGTTGTACGAAATGCAGATCCAGGGTTCGGGCCGCATCAAGCTGGCCAATGGCGACATCATTCGCGTGGCCTATGCCGAGCAGAACGGCCAGCCGTTTCGCCCAACGCTGGCGCAGGCCGCGAATGGCAAGCCGCGCACGCCAGTGAAGGTGCGCGGCTCGTCCATCGAGTTGCAGCTCGACGACGGCGATGAGGACGACGACGTGGGCGGCACCTCGACCAGCACCATCCGTACGCGCGGCTTCACGCTGGCGCGGCCCACTGCCAGCGGTGCGGTCGTGGTGCCCGGGCGGCGCGCGGCAGGCCCGGTCATCGGCTCCGGCATCCAGGACCCGAGCTATGTGTTCTTCAAGGAGTCACCTTCGCCTTCGGGCGGACCGGTGGGCGCGTTCGGCGTGCCGCTTTCGGCGGGCCGTTCGATCGCGGTGGACCCGCGCAGCACGCCGCTCGGCTACCCGGTGTTCGTCTCCACGCGTGCGCCCGGCACCGGCGCGCCCATGCAGCGGCTGACCATTGCGCAGGACACTGGCGGCGCGATTCGCGGCGCGGTGCGGGCCGACTATTTCTTCGGCAACGGCCAGCAGGCCGCCACCAATGCGCGCCGCATGAAGGAGCGCGGCCAGCTCTGGATCTTGTTGCCGCGCGGCCTGGCCGTGGCTTCGGCGGCGGTGTCCTCGGCCATCCGCACGCGCGGCGGCCCGGTGGGCGCCGGCCTGCCGCAATGCCTGGTGCCGACCGAGGGCGTGTGCGTGGACGACTAGTCCGATCGCTCCCGATCGCCTGTTCGCTTCGCCATGCAAGAAACCCTTTCGTCCGCGGAAAGCACTGCGCTTGTCCGCATGTGGCGGCGCCGGCAGACGCTGTCCCCGGACGACATGGGCACCATGTACCGCATCGTGGGCGATGCGCTCGTGGCCTGCAATCCGCCCGAGCTCCAGGTGCTGGGCGAAGGCCGGCAGGAACTGGTGGCGCAATTCATCTATGTGAAGGTGTTGCGGCTCGATGCCGATCCTGACGAGGCCGAAGAACGCGCGGGCCACAGCGCGCCTTCGAGCGCCTTTGCCTTGTGCGCCTACTTCCGTCGCTACCTGATCGACTGCACGCGCGCGAGCTCGTTCCGCCGCAAGCTCTCGATCGGCGACCAGGTCACCGAGGCACAGCTCGAAGACGCGCTGGGCGCGGACGAAGACCTCGATGGCTGCCTGGCCGAACACGGCCTGAGCGCGGGCGCGGTGCAGCTGGCCGCGCGTGCCTTCATCGCAGAGCTGCCCGAGCCCGAGCGCATCCTGCTGTGCGAGGGTTTCGGCAAGGAAGCCGATGGCGGTCTGTCGGGCATCGCCTCGCGCCATGCCATTGCTTCGTATCACTACCGTGCGGGCCGGCTGGGCCTCGTGCACAAGCGCGAGGGCCTGACCGCCGATTACGCCAGGACCCGCCTGGGCGGCTGGATCCAGCAAACGCTCGGCATTGCCATCGAGCCCGGGAACATGGCGGCGATCCTGCAGGTTTTCAAAATCCTCGGTGCTGAAGCGTCTTATGCCTGAAGACATAGCCATTCAGGAACAGACCGCCATGCACACCGACCTCTGGCCCCCCCTCAGCGTGATCCGAAGTGCGTTCGAGGGCACCGTACCCACGGCACCCGGCGCCTCCGGCCGCGAAGCTGTCGTGGCCATGCCGGGCACCGCCGCCCGCGCCGTAGCCGAGCCACCGCGCGCGGTGCTCGACCTTGTGCTCCCCTTGTCCGAATTGGCCCGGCGCCGCGAGGCTGTCGCCCAGCGCGCCTTCAATGCGCGCTGGGCGCCGGGCCGCCTCATCAGCGTGGTGGTCGAAGGGCGCCTGCTCGGCGTGCTGCTCGACCGCTGCATCCACGGCCAGCTCTGGCAGGGCTGGATGGCTGCGGGCGAGGCCGACTGGGCCGGCGCGTACGACGTGCTGCTCGAACCCGACGACGAGCCCTTCGAACCCGCCTTCGGATTGATCCAGGCCTGGAACGTGCTCACGCTCGAACCCAGCCCGCAGCTTTGCGCACGCGTGCTCGGCGAGGTCTCGGCCACGCGGCTGGCCGCGATCCGCGCGGTGCACGACGAATGGGCCGCGCAGGCGCCGCTCGCCATTGCGCCCGAACCGGGGCGCATCGCACTGCGCACCGTGGGCGGCGTCTTCTCGGTGCTCTGCGGCACGCCGCTGGGCGAGGAGGACCCGCGCGCCGAATACCAGGCGATCTATCGCGATGCCGCGGCGCAGCTGGGCACGGCATTGCAGCCGGGTTCAAGCAGCGCATCGGTGGCATCAACTGCGCCGCGCGCAACACCGCAGCCCAGGCCCGAGGGCGGCTGGTGGGGCAGCATCCGCCGCTGGTTCGGCGCTGAAGGCTGGGTGCGCCCCGCGTTCGCGGTGCTTGCGCTGGTCGTGGTGGTGCAGAACGTCGGCCTGCCCGGCGGACGCCTTGCGGAAGACGAGGAAGTGCGCTTCCGCGCCGTGCCGGCCGCGCCCGCGGCCGCGCCGGCGAACCTGGTCGTGCGCTGGAAAGACGGCGTGCGTATCGACGACGCCGGCCGGCTGTTGCAGTCGATCTCAGCCGAGGTGGTGGGCGCCCCCGGCATTCAGGGCGCGTGGCGCCTGCGCGTGTCCGATCCGGTGCAAGCCCAGGCGGTGCTGGCGGCTTCGCCCCTGGTGCAATCGGCCGGCCCGGCCACGGAGCGCCCGTGACGTTCACGGCGCACTTGTCTTTCTCCCTCCCCCGCTGGGGGAGGGCAGGGGTGGGGGCAAGCGGCGTATCCATCGGGCGCTCTGCCTGCCCCCATCCCAGCCTTCCCCCGGGAGGGGAAGGAGCCATGCGATCGCTTTGCTTGCGGCTGCTGTTGTCCGTGGCTCTGCTGCTCGTCGGCAACAACGTCTTCGCCGCCCAGCGCGCCTTGCTCGTCGGCGTTTCCGAGCTCGTCAATCAACCGCAGTCGCTCTGGCTGCAAGCGCCTCGCAACGACGTGATGCTGATGCGCGATGCCTTGCTGAAGCAAGGCTTCACGGCGCCCGACATCACGGTGCTGGCCGATGGCGTCAGCGGCGCGGCGCTGCCCGAATCCCGCGCCATCCACGAGGCGCTCGGCCGCTTGCTCGCGCAATCGAAAAGCGGCGACTTCGTGCTGCTGTATTTCTCCGGCCATGGCGCACGCTGGCGCGACGGCACCAAGCGCTACCAGGAGCCCGACGGCCTGGCCGAGAACTTCCTGGCGCGCGACGTGCGCGGCGCGGTGGGCGTGGACACCGCGCTGGCCGGCGGTGTGCGCGACGTGGACTTCGACGCCTGGGTGCAGGCCTTTCTCGCGCGCAACGTGTTCGTGTGGTCGGTGTTCGACACCTGCGCCGCCACCTCGATGACACGCAGCGCCAATGCCGGCGGGGCAATCGCCACGGCCGAAGGCCCGGCCGACGACGAAGTGCGCTGGCGCGGCCTGCGCGCCGCGCAGCTGCGCGGCGCCGCACCCACGGCGGCGGGCGAGGCGTCCGCGCCATCCGCGCCGCCTGCTTCGGAGAGGGTGGCGCGGGCACGCTATGTGGCGTTCTTCGCATCGGAGAGCCACCAGATCACGCCCGAGCTTCGCCTGCCGCGCAGGAGCCGCGGTGCGCAGCCGCAGGGTCTGCTCACCTGGGCCGTGGTCGGGGCGCTCGAGCGCAGGCCCGCCACCTGGCGCGAGCTTTTCGACGGCGTGCTCTCCTTCTATCCGCCGGTCATCGACGAGCTCGCGCAGCGCTTCCCCACGCGCGAACTGCCTTCGCCGGTGGCCGAAGGCAATCTCGATGCGCAGCTGTTCGCCAACAGCGCCGTGGCCGCCTCGACGCGGCCGGTGTGGCGCGCGCAGCGCAGCGGCGACACCCTCACGCTGCAAGCCGGCCTCATCGACGGACTGCAGCCGCAGCAGGAAGTGCGGCTTGCGGCCACGATGGAAGACGGCACCGTTCGCAGCGCGCAGGCACGGCTGCTCCAGGCCGAGATCGATTCCGCCCGCGTGGCTGTGCCTGCAGCGCTGCGCGCTCTCTCGGGAGCCGCTTCGTGGAGCGCCGCGCCGCTGGCGCCGCCGCCCTCGCTCGCACTGCGGGTGCGCAGCGACAAGGGCTTGTTGCCGCCGCGCATGAACCTGGACTATCCGGCTTCGGTCGTTTCGGTCGGCACTGCCCCAGCGGCCGGCGAGGCCCCGGCCGACGTGCGCTGGACCGACCTCGGCGCGGCAGGCCATCGCATCGAAGTGCTTTCGCCCGCACTCAGGAGCGGCTCGGAGGCGACGACCCAGGTATTGCCCGACGCGGCGGCACTGCGCCGCCGGCTCGAGGCGCTGGCCCGCCTGAAGTGGTGGACCCAGCTCTCGGCACTCGGCAATGGCAGCAGTGCACAGGTCGACGGGCTCGAAGCCGTTCTCGAAATCTGGAGCGGCGATCGCCTGGTGCGCAGCGAGCCGGTGCAGCGGGCCGGCGCATCGCTGCTGCCGCTTCGCGGCGGCGAGCGTGCGGCGCTCAGCGTGCGCAATGCCAGTGGCCATTCGATCGACATGGTGGTGGTGGGCGTGGACGCACAAGGCAGCCTGCGCGCCGTCTACCCCGACGACCCGGGCGAGACCAACCGCTTCGAACGCGGCACGCAGGGTGCGCCCGCCGCCAAGCGCTTCGAGCTGCCCTGGTTCGAAGCAGCTGGCAGCCGCTTGCTGGTGCTGGCGTCCACCGCCAGCCCCTACAGCAGCCCGCGCCTCTTCGGGGCAGGGCCAGTGGATGTGGGCGCGCCCGAGGTGCGGGTGCGCGGCCAGCTGTCCCAGGAGAAGGCCCGGCAGACCTTTGCCGCCATGGTGCATTGGGCGGGCGATGCGCCGCCCGCCAAGTAACTGTTTTTGTTCTCAGGAGATCGACATGAGCTGGACCTACGATGGAAGACTGGACCCCGACGAGGCCCTGCGCCTGCTCGACTACCTGTCGGGCGAATCGGGCAACGACTTCTCGATGATGATCGAGAGCAAGGGCTCGCCGATCGAAGGCGAGTCGGCGCGCACCTATGAAGACGGCAAGCAGCGCATGGAAATCGGCGGCTACTCGTACAAGTCCGACGTGGTCATTCCGCCGGGTTCGACCAAGGGCAAGCTGCGCAGCTATTCGTTCATCGTCATCCGCGACTGCGATGCCGCCACGGCCTCCATCGCCAGCCTGCTGAAGAACCAGGAAAGCGACCTCAAGGTGACGGTGTCGGTCTTCAAGGCTGGCGGCGACAGCTCCAAGGAGCTGCAATCGCACCTGGAGTTCGTGCTCGAAGGCGCACGGGTCGACTGCCACGCCATCGTCACGGGCGGCACGCCCAAGCGGCCGTGCGACATCATCTTCTTCCACTACACCAAGCTGGAAATCCGCTCGGCGCCGCAGCAGAAGACCGGTGCGCGCGGCGCGGTGCGCACCTGCACCTTCAGCGGCAACTGAGCCGGCCGAAACGGAGAACACCATGAGCACCTCTGCCGAACTCATCAAGTCCGCCGACCCCGTCGCTGCCCTCAAGGCATTGAGCGACGAGGTTCGCGCCAAGCCTTCCGACAGCAAGCAGCGCGTCTTCATGGCGCAATTGCTCTGCGTGCTGGGCCAGTGGGAGCGTGCGCTCAACCAGCTCACCGTGGCGGCAGAGCTCGACGCGCTTGCCGTGCCCATGAAGCAGGTCTACGGCGAGGCCGTGCGATGCGAGGGCCTGCGTGCCGAAGTGTTCGCGGGCACGCGCACGCCCATGATCTTCGGCCAGCCGGACGAATGGCTGGCCCTTCTCATCGAATCGCTGTTGCGGCAGGGCCGCGGCGAACTCGAGCTGGCCGAAGACCTGCGCCAGCGCGCCTTCGATGCCGCGCCCGCCATCGGCGGCACCGTCGACGGCGTGCCCTTCGAATGGCTGGCCGACGCCGACATGCGCCTGGGTCCCGTGCTCGAAGCCTTCGTCAACGGCAAGTATTACTGGATTCCCTACGCGCGCCTCGCGCACATCAAGATCGAAGCGCCCGAAGACCTGCGTGACTGCGTCTGGATGCCCGCGCACCTGCTGCTCGAAAACGGCGGCGAGACGCTGGCGCTCATTCCCACCCGCTACGAAGGCACCGAAAAGAGCCAGGACGGCGAGCTGCTCCTCGCACGCAAGACCGAGTGGCGCGAGCTGCGGTCGGAGGTGTGGGCAGGCTTGGGCCAGCGCGTGCTCGGCAGCGATGCAGGCGAATACGCGCTGATGGACGTGCGCGAGATTCTCTTCAACCCAGCGGTGCAGGTGGAGGAGGAGGGCGCGTCGGAACAAGGCGGCCAACGTGGTTGACCTCACCGCCCAGGAGCGCCTTCAGCCCTCGCTGCTCGACCGGTTGGTGGACCATGCGCCCGACGAAAAGCGCGAGAGCGACGACAAGCGCACGCTGACCAAGCAGGCGCTGCGCCAGGCCGTGCTGCGCGACCTGAGCTGGCTGTTCAATGCCACCGGCTACGGCCTTGCAATGGACGACAGGCAGTACCCGAATGCTGCGCGCTCGGTCATCAATTACGGATTGCCTATGCTGTCTGGCCAGTTCACCTCGTCGGTGCAGCGTGTCAGCATGGAACAGGCTTTGAAGAACGCAATCCTGCAGTTCGAGCCACGAATCCTGCCCCGCACCCTCGAAGTCGAACTCGTCATGGAAGGCTCAGCATTGGACTCCCACAACAGCATTGGCCTGCAGATCCGCGGCATGCTGTGGGCGCAGCCCGTGCCGCTCGAATTCCTGATGCGAAGCCGCGTCGACCTCGAAGAAGGACGCATCGAGATCGTGGACATGGCACAGCGGTCATGAGCCCGCGGCTTTTCCTGGAGTGATGCCGTGGACCCCCGGTTGCTGAACCTCTACGAGCAGGAGCTGCGCTACTTTCGCGAGAGCTCCTCGGAGTTCGCGCGCGCGTTTCCCAAGATCGCGCACCGCCTGGGCATCGAGGGCCAGGAGGTCGCCGATCCGTATGTGGAGCGGCTGATCGAGGCCACGGCCTTTCTTTCGGCACGCGTCAATCTCAAGCTCGATGCCGAATACCCGCGCTTCACGGGCCACCTGCTCGACATCGTCTATCCCAACTTCCTGGCGCCCACGCCGGCCATGGCTGTGGCGTCTTTCGCGCATGACCCCGATGACGCCAACCTGGCCACCGGGCCCACGCTGCCGCGCGGCAGCGGGCTGCGCGCACGGCAGGCGGTGGGGCAGAACACGCATTGCGAGTTCCGCACCGCGGGCGCGCTGCGGCTCTGGCCGATCGAGGTGCAGCGCGCGCAGTACTTCACCTATGCGCCGGACCTGCCGCTCAGCACGCATCCGCAGTCACGTGCGATTCGCGGCGGACTGCGCATCGGCTTGCACGCTACCGCAGGCCTCAAGTTCAACCAGATAGCCATTGACGACCTGGTGCTGCACCTGGGCGGCGCCGAAGACGTGGCGTGGCAGTTGCACGAATGTGCGCTGGGGCAGCCCATCGGCGTGATGGTGCGGCCGTTGTCGCCCACCGGCGCGCTGCAGGGCGCGGCGCAGAGCCTGCCGGCGAGCGCCATCGGCGCCGTGGGCTTCGAGGACGACGAGGCGCTGCTGCCTGTCACCGCCACCGGCTTCTCGGGCTTCCGGCTGCTGCAGGAGTACTTCGCGTTTCCGCAGCGCTTCCAGTTCATTCGCATCTCGGGCCTGCAGGCGTTGCTGTCCACCATGGCGGTGTCCGACGTCGAGCTGGTGCTGCTGTTCTCGCGCGGCGATGCGGCGCTCGAAAAGCTGGTGGGCGCGGACAACGTGCAGCTGCACTGCGTGCCCATCGTCAACCTGTTCAACAAGCGGCTCGACCGCGTGCCGCTGACCGAAGGCGTGAGCCAGTTCCACCTGGTGCCTGACCGCACGCGGCCGCAAGACTTCGAGGTGCACACGGTGACCGAGGTGGTCGGCCACGGCGCGCCCGGTGCCGATGCCGCCGCGGCGGAGCAGCTCTTCCGGCCTTTCTATTCGGCCTTTCACGGCACGCGGCACAGCCACCCGGCCTACTTCACGACCACGCGCGAGCCGCGCATGCTCTCGGTGCGGCAGCGCACCGAAGGCCATCGCAGCAGCCACATCGGCTCCGAGGTCTACATGCAGATCGTCGATCCGCAGCAAGCGCCTTATTCGGCCGCGCTGAGGCAGCTGGCTGTGTCCGCGCTGTGCACCAACCGCGACCTGCCGCTCCTGATGCCGCTCGGCCGCGAGAACGACTTCGACTGCATCGATTCGTTTCCGGCGCAGCGCGTGCGCATGGTGCGCGGGCCGTCGCGCCCGGTGTCGCCGGTGGTGAGCCAGGGTCTCGGATGGCGCGTGCTCGATCACCTGGCGCTCAACTACCTATCCATCTCCGACAGCACGCCGGAGCAGGGCGCCGCCGCGCTGCGCGAAACGCTGATGCTCTACGCCGTGCATGCCGACGAGATGCGCCAGGGCCAGGTGCGCGGCCTCTTGTCGGTGAAGAGCAAGCCGGTTGCGCGCCGACTGCCGCTCAAGGGACCGATCGCGTTCGGGCGCGGGCTCGAAGTGACGGTCGAGGTCGACAAGGATGCCTTTCACGGCCACAGCGTCTTCCTGTTCGGCGCGGTGCTGTCGCGCTATCTCGCGCGCCATGTGGAAGTCAACCACTTCGTCGAGACCGTGCTGCGCGTGGCGGGCAAAGGCGAGAACATGCGATGGAGGCCGCTGTGCGGGACACGCCAGATTCTGTAGCCGGCCGCGTCGACAGCGCGCTGCGCGCCTGGTCGGCGGAGCCGTGGTCCTTCGACTACTTCGCGGTGATGCGGCGGCTCGAATCGGTGGCCGGCACCACGCCGCGCTGGGGTCGCGCATTGCTGCCGAGCGCCGAGCCGGTGCGCGTGGGGCAGGAGCCCTCGCTGTCGTTCGCGCCGGCCAGCTTCAGCCGCTTCGAGCCTGCGACAGCTAATTCACCGCCGCGCCTGCGGCAGCATTTCTTCAGCTACGTGGGCCCCAATGGCCCGCTGCCGGTCCACCTGAGCGACTTCATCCGCGAGCGCAGCCTGAATCATGGTGATCCGACGTGGCTGGCTTTTCTCGACAGCTTCCTGCATCGCTTCTCGCTGCATTTCTACCGTGCCTGGGCCCAGTCGCGGCCGGCGGTGGCGCTCGACCGTCCGGGCGAAGACCGCTTTCGGCTGCAGGTGGGTGCGCTCGTGGGCATGGGCATGCCCGGGCGCACGGGACGCGACGAGATCCATGACGATGCGCGGCTGCATTTCTCGGGCTGGCTGGCGCGTCGCGTGCACAACGCGGAGAGTGTCGAGTCGGTTCTGTGCAGCTACTTCGGCGTGCCGGTGAAGCTGGAGCGATGGGTGGGGCACTGGATGGCGCTGCCCGCCGGAGAAATGACGCGCCTCGGCCAGGGCGAGGCGTCGCGCTCCATGGGCATGGGCGCCATGCTCGGCACGCGCGCATGGGACCGGCAGCATCGTGTGCGGCTGCATGTGGGTCCGCTCTCGATCGACCAGTACCGCATGTTTCTTCCCACCGGCGATGCGCAGCCCGTGCTGCAGCGCTGGATGCAGCAGCTGCTCGGCGACGAGCTCGAGTGGGACGCGCAGCTTGCGCTGCAAGGCGCCCAGGTGCCGCCCACGCGCCTCGGGCAAACCAAGGGCAACGCGCCGCGTCTTGGATGGATCGCGTGGCTCGGGCAGCGCCCGCGCTCGCGCGATGCAGCGGATGTCCGCATCGGCAGCCAGCCGGCCACGCCGAGAGATAGACGGCCGGCCGCATTTCAATAAACCCAGCTTCCATTCGTCTTGAAGAGATACGGAGTCCTCCATGAGTGAAATCAGCCGCACCGCCCTTTTTGGCAAGCTCAACTCGCTGGCCTACAAGGCCATCGAAGGCGCCACCGTGTTCTGCAAGATGCGCGGTAATCCGTACGTGGAGCTGGAGCACTGGTTCGCCCAGCTGCTGCAGGCGCAGGACTCCGACCTGCATCGCGTGATCCAGCACTACGGCCTGGACGTGTCGGTCATCGCCAAGGACATCACGGCCGCGCTCGACCGCCTGCCGCGCGGCGCCACCGCCATCAGCGATTTTTCTCCGCACATCGAGAACGCCATCGAGCGCGCATGGACCTACGCCACGCTGCAGTTCGGCGAGGCGCAGGTGCGCACCGGCTACATCCTGGTCGGCATGCTGAAGACGCAGAGCCTGCGCAACCCGCTCTTCGGCTTGTCGAAGCAGTTCGAGAAGGTGAAGGTCGAGGACCTGGCCGACAACTTCGTGAAGATTTGCGATCCTTCGCCCGAATCCCAGATGCGCGCGCAGGACGGCACCGGCATGGGCAGCGGTGCACCGGGCGAAGACTCCGGCGCCATGGCGCCTGCCGCCATGGGCAAGGGCGATGCCCTCAAGAAATTTGCTGTCGACCTGACCGAGAAGGCGAAAAAGGGAGAGATGGATCCGGTGACCGGGCGGGACGAGGAAATCCGCCAGATCGTCGACATCCTGATGCGGCGCCGCCAGAACAACCCGCTCTTGACGGGCGAGGCGGGCGTTGGCAAGACCGCGGTGGTGGAAGGCTTCGCGCAGCGCCTCGCGCGCGGCGACGTGCCGCCGCAGCTGAAAGACGTGAAGCTGCTCACGCTCGACATCGGCCTGTTGCAGGCGGGCGCAAGCATGAAGGGCGAGTTCGAACAGCGCCTGCGCCAGGTGATCGACGAAGTGCAGAGTTCGCCGACGCCCATCATTCTTTTCATCGACGAGATCCACACGCTGGTCGGCGCCGGCGGCGCGGCCGGCACCGGCGATGCGGCCAACTTGCTGAAGCCCGCGCTGGCGCGCGGCAACCTGCGCACCATCGGCGCGACCACCTGGGCCGAATACAAGAAGTACATCGAGAAGGACCCGGCGCTCACGCGGCGCTTCCAGGTCGTGCAGGTGCCCGAACCCGACGAGGTGAAGGCCATCCTCATGCTGCGCGGCGTGGCCAGCGTGCTCGAGAAGCACCACCGCGTGCAGCTGCTCGACGAGGCCATCGAGGCGGCCGTGAAGCTGTCGCACCGCTACATTCCCGCGCGCCAGCTGCCCGACAAGGCCGTGAGCCTGCTCGACACCGCATGCGCCCGCGTGGCCGTGTCGCAGCATGCCACGCCGCCCGAGGTGGAAGACTGCATGCGGCGTATCGAAGGCCTCACGGTCGAGCAGGAGATCATCGGCCGCGAAGAGGCGATCGGCATCGACGTGACCAAACGCGCTGCGCAGGTCACGGCGCTGCTGGCCGAATCGAAGGTGCAGCTCGATGCGCTCAATGCGCGCTGGCAGGAAGAGAAAGGGCTGGTCGACAGGCTGCTCGAGCTGCGCAGCAAATTGCGTGCGGGAAGCAAGCCGGTGGATACCGCCTCCGCCGAGGGCAATGCGAAGGCCGACGTGCCCCCACCCCAACCCTCCAGCGGGGGAGGGAGCGAAGACCGCGCCGCGCTGCTTGAAGAACTGCATGTGCTGCAGGCGAAGATCCATGCTGTGCAGGGCGAGTCGCCGCTCATCCTGCCTTCGGTCGACGAGCAGGCCGTGGCCTCGGTCGTTGCGGATTGGACTGGCATTCCCGTCGGCCGCATGGTGAAGAACGAAGTCGAGGCGGTGCTCAAGCTGGCGGACACGCTCAACCAGCGCGTCATCGGCCAGAAGCACGGCCTCGAAATGATTGCGCGCCGCATCCAGACCTCGCGCGCGCGGCTCGACAACCCGCAAAAGCCCATCGGCGTGTTCATGCTCTGCGGCACCTCGGGCGTCGGCAAGACCGAGACCGCGCTGGCACTGGCCGAGGCGCTCTACGGCGGGGAGCAGAACATCATCACCATCAACATGAGCGAGTTCCAGGAGGCGCACACCGTCTCCACGCTCAAGGGCGCGCCGCCCGGCTACGTGGGTTACGGCGAGGGCGGCATCCTGACCGAGGCGGTGCGCCGCCGGCCCTACAGCGTGGTGCTGCTCGACGAGGTGGAAAAAGCCCACCCCGACGTGCACGAGATCTTCTTCCAGGTGTTCGACAAGGGCTGGATGGAAGACGGCGAGGGCCGCATGATCGACTTCAAGAACACGATCATCCTGCTCACCACCAATGCCGGCAGCGAGCTGGTGATGAGCATGTGCCGCGATCCCGAGCTGCTGCCCGATTCCAACGCGCTGGCCGATGCATTGAAGGCGCCGCTGATGAAGGTGTTCCCGCCCGCATTGCTGGGCCGCATCGTCACCATTCCCTATTACCCGCTGTCGCCCGAGATGATGAAGAAGATCGTGCGGCTGCAGCTGGGCCGCATCAAGAAGCGCGTCGAGACCAACCATGGCGTGCCCTTCGAGTACAGCGAGGCGGTGGTCGAGCAGGTGGTGGCGCGCTGCCAGGACCCGGAGTCGGGTGGCCGCGTGATCGACGCGATCCTGACCAACACCGTGCTGCCGACGATCTCTGTCGAGTACCTGCAGCGCCTGGCTTCCGGCGGCGAGATCCGCCGCGTGGCGCTCGACGTGAAAGACGCCGACTTCACCTACGCCTTCGATTGAAGCTTCAACAAGAGACCCCCGAAATGGCCGACCACGAGTTCCGCATCGAGAGCGATTCACCTGCCAACAAGGAGCTGATGTTCTGGCGCATCGTGGGCCACGAGGCGCTCGCGCGTCCTTCCGCCTACGAGCTCACCGTGCTCTCGAAGAACCGGGCGCTCGACGCCAAGGACATCCTTGGCCGGGCCTTCGACGTGGTCATCGAATTTCAGGACAAGGATGGCGGCAAGCACGAGCGGCATTGCCAAGGCCACGCGGTGCGTTTTGTGCGCGCGGGGCACGTGGGCCGGCATTTTGAGTACCGCATCACGCTGCGCTCTTGGTTCTGGCTGCTCACCAAGCGCAGCAACTCCCGCATCCTGCAGGACAAGAAGGTGCTCGAGGTGCTCGACGCGGTGTTCGAAGACAGCCCGATCAAGCGCTTCAAGAAGACCAAGTCCGACAACGTCATCGGCACCCACAACCCGCGGCGCTACTGCGTGCAGCACCAGGAAAGCGATTACCAGTTCATCTCCCGACTGCTCGAAGACGAAGGCATCTACTATTGGTTCGACGCGCACGATGCACCCGGCACCATGCACCTGTCGGACGCGAGCGACATGGCGCACGAGAAGTTGTCCGTGGCCGACACCCTGCGCCATGCGGGCAGCGATGCGAGCGAGGCGCGCTACAACGAGATCTCACGCTGGGTGAGCGCGCGCCATTTCCACACCGGCAAACACGATTCCCGCGACAGCGACTTCAAGGCCATCAAGAAAAAGCTGAGCGCGGTGATCGACGTTCCCGGCGGCCACGAACTGGCCGGCCTCGAAATGTTCGAGTTTCCCGGCGGCTACTTCACCGGCGACGACGCCGAGAACCGCGCCAAGCTGCGCGGCGACGAACTCAACGCGCGCCGTGACCGCCACTGGGCCCTGACCAACTGGCCCGACGTGGCCGCGGGCCGCAGCTTCAAGTTCGAGGGCGACCCGGATGGCGCGCGCGATGGCGACTACATCATCGCGGCCTGCACCTTCATGGCCAGCCATCCCGGCTACGAGAGCGTGGCGGCCAGCGCCGTCGAGCAGCCGATCTACACCGCGCTGTCCGAGGTGCTGCGCGACGACGCGGTGAATGCCGACACCCTGCAAGTGCTCGAAGAGCTGATCGCCGGCACGCCCACGCTGCACACCGCGCAGCCGGGCACCAGCGCCTTCCTGCTGACCGTGATTCCCGTGGACCGCCCGTACCGCGCGCCTCGTCTCACGCCGCGCGTGACCATGCCCGGCCCGCAGATCGCGATCGTGGTGGGTCCCGAGGGCGAGGAGATCCATGCCGATAAGTTCGGGCGTGTGAAGGTGCGTTTTCAATGGGACCGCTACAACGACGGAGACGAGAACTCGACCTGTTGGGTGCGCGTTTCGCAGCCCTGGGCCGGCAAGGGATGGGGCGGCTATTTCATTCCGCGCATCGGGCAGGAGGTGATCGTCGATTTTCTCAACGGCGACCCCGACCGTCCGCTGATCGTGGGCCGGGTCTACAACGATGACCAGCCCATTCCCTTCGACTCGCACACGCAGAGCGGCTTTCGCACCCGCTCCACGCCCAAGGGCGGGGTGGCCAATTTCAACGAGTTCCGCTTCGACGACAAGAAGGGCTCCGAGCAGGTCTTCCTGCATGCGGAAAAAAACCAGGACATCGAGGTCGAGAACGACGAAACGCATTGGGTCGGTCATGACCGCAAGAAGACGATCGACAACGACGAAAACAGTCACATCAAGAACAACCGGACGGAGAAGGTCGATGTCGACGAGAAGATCACCATCGGCAGCAACCGGACGGAGGATGTCGGCTCCAACGAGCAGATCACCATCGGCGCGAACCGCACCGAGACCGTGGGCGCCAACGAGAGCGTGACCATAGGCGCCAACCGCGAGCTGACCGTCGGCGGCAACGAAACCACCACCATCGGCGGCAACCGGAGCGACACCGTGGGCGGCGGCGTGACGCAGAACGTGGGTGCCGCGGTGACGCAGAGCATTGGTGCCGGGCTCACGCAGAACATCGGCGCGGCATGGTCTGTCAATGCCGGCGGCCCCGTCACCATCACCGCACCGGCGGGCTTTACGCTGGTGGCGCCAGGCGGCACCAACATTGTCGACTTCCAGCTGTGCCAGGTGGGCGGAACGATCAAGGAGGGCTATGCCAGCAAGCTCGACTTCAACGTGCTCGCCATGGAAGCCAACGCCGCGAAGATCGAAGCCACGGGCTCGTCGAATGCGCTGATCGGTTTCAAGTTCGAGCGCGTGGGTGCCGACGTTCTTTCCAAGGGAATGAGCGTTGCGCAAATGGACGCGATGGCCGCGCTTTCGTGCGCGACCAACATCGAGATGGACGCGCTCAAGCTCATTCTGTAGCCGCCGCGCATTGCCCGCCATGAAGGTTTTCAAGCCCACCACTGCCTCGCTGATCGCGCGCAACTTCGAGTTCCGCGGGAAGAAGTGGTTTGGCGTGTCGGTGCTGATGTTCATCGAACTTGGCGGCGGGCGGCCGCTGCGCCAGGAGATGGACCTGTGGAAGTTCTGGGCCACGCGCCCGGAATCCAAGGGCATCCTGGAAGAGGGCTGCGTGCGCGGACGCTCGGAGTACCTGGTGTCCGGGTCGGCCTACCCGCTCGATGCCGGAGACGGCACCGGTTGCGCGGTCGAGGCCCAGGTGGGCGGCTTGCGCAAGGCGCTGCTGGTGCGGGGGCATCGCTACTGGGACGGGCCGCGCGCCTCGCCTCCGCAGGCCTTCGCCGCCATGCCGCTGGACTGGGCCCATGCGTACGGCGGCGCGGAGTTTGCCGAGAACCCCCTGGGCCTGGGCGCCTCGCCCGTCGACACGCCGGCCGGGCGCGTGCACTGGCTACCGAACATCGAGGACCCGCGGGCGCCGCTAGCGGCACCCACCGACCGCGCAGCGCCCGTGGGCTTCGGGCCGATCGATCAGATGTGGCCGCAACGCGCGGCGCGGCGCGGCACCTACGACGACGCCTGGCTTAAACAGGACTTTCCGGGCATTGCCAGCGATACCGACTGGGGCTTCTTCAACATCGCGTCGGCCGACCAGCAGCAGGTGGCGCCCTTCGTCGGCGACGAGCCTTATTCGTTTCGCAACATGCATCCTGCCACGGCCAAGCTCGAAGGCCGCTTGCCCGCCCTGAAGGCCCGCGCCTTCGTCACGCACCGGATCGACGGTGAGGACAAGTTCAAGGAGCTGCGGCTGCAGCTGCGAACTGCCTGGTTCTTTCCGGATGCCGAGCGCGCCATCCTGATCTCGCAAGGCATGCACGAGGTGGTCGAGGACGACGGAGCCGACATCGTGCATCTGATGGCTGCGGTGGAACGCCTGGACCAGCCGCGCCCGGCGCTTCACTACCTGGCCGTGCGAGAAAAGCGCCTGGACCGCAAGAACGGCGTGCTGGAATCGCTGCGCGAGGAAGACCTGATGCCGGCGGACCTGGTGGTGCCGCTTTTCGATCCGGCGGCTTTTTCCAATCGCGCGCTGGACCGGTCGATGCAGCGTGCCGAGGCCGATCGCGCGCAGGCCCGCGCCGACGTCGTCGCGCTTGGGCTCGATGCAGACGAACACGGACCGCCGGTCAAGGGACCGCCCGCGCCGGAGGTGCGCACCATCGACGACCTGATCCGTCTGCAGGCCGAGATGGCGGCCGAAGGCGAGAAGGCACCCGCCCGGATGGCGGCGGAGAAGGCCGCCACGGTCGAGGAGATGCGAGGCATCTTTGCGCGCGAGAAGATCGACTTCGCACCGATCGAACGAGAAATGGCAGGCCTTGAAACGCGCGGCCCGCCCAAGCCTTTCGCCGAGGACCTCAAGCGCGAGTTCACTCGGCAGATCGCGCATGGCAAGGCCCATGGCTGCGACGTCTCGGAGTTCGAGGACATGCTCGGCGACAGCAAGCGCATGGCGCAATGGGCCGACGGCGACGCGCAGCAACTGGCGGGCTATCGCATGGCAGCGCATCTGCAGCCGGCGGTCGACCCGTTGCCGAATGACGCCGCCGAGGCCTTGCGGGTGCGCGTGCGGGCCCACCATGCCAAGGGCCTGTCGTTCGCGGGCTGGGACCTGAGTGGTGCCAACCTGGCCGGGCTCGACCTGAAGGGCGCGCAACTGGGCGAGGCGCTGCTGGAGCACGCCAACCTCACGGGCACCGAACTTGGCGGCGCCGACCTGCACGACGCCGTGCTGGCGCATGCCACGCTGCAATCGACGCAACTGGACGGCGCCGACCTGCAGCGCGCCAACCTGGGCGGTGCGCGCCTCTCGAAGGTGAACTTCGCGGGCGCCGACCTCAGAGGCGCTACCTTCGACGACGCGTGCCTGAGCGACGTCGACATGCGCGGCGCACGGCTCGACGGCATCCGGCTCGGCCAGGCGCAGCTGGGCAGTGTCGATTGCTCGGGCGCGATGTGTGATTCGCTGCTGGTGTTCTTCAAGCGCGACCTGCGTGGCTGCAGGTTCACGAGCGCGCACTTCCGGCAATGCACCTTTGTCGAATGCGATCTTTCGGGTGTGGATGTCAGCGAGGCGGTGTTCGAGAAGTGCGGCTTCGTCGGCATCGTGGCGCCCGGCGCGAGCTTCAAGGGCCTGCAGATCGCCTCGGGCTGCTTTGCGCAGGGCTGCGTGCTGACGGGCGCGGACTTCGGCGCGGCCCAGCTGCCCAACATGAACTTCCGCGGGGCTGAACTCTCAGGCGCGAAGTTCGGCAACGCGCTGCTGACCGGCAGCGACTTCAGCGAATGCAAGCTGCAACGCGCCGACTTTCGCGGCGCACAGCTGCGCGAAGCGCGTTTCGTGCGGGCCGACATGCGGCACGCCAACCTGGGAGCGGCCAACCTGTGGGGTGCCGTGCTGCAGCACGCGACGCTGGAAGAAACCGACTTTCGCCGCGCCAACCTGTTTCGTGCCGACCTGGCCCGCGTGAAGGTCGGCTTCAATGTCCGCTTCGACGAGGCGCTGACCACGCGCATGCGCACCTACCCGCGCCATCGCCCGGCGACGGCCGCGACCTGAAGCGAACGAGCGACCGGCCCATGGACAAAACCGAACTCCTGCGTCGCGCCCAACGGGCCGAGCCCGTGATCGGACAGGATCTTTCGGGTCTGGACCTGGATGATGCCGACCTGTCAGGCACGCTGTTCGACGGCTGCCGCTTCGAGGGAACGACGATGCACCGCGCCGACCTCACGCAGAGCCAGTTCCGGCAATGCAGCTTCTCGAAGGTGCGAGCGCAAGATTGCATCCTTGCCGACACCGCCTTCGTCGAGTCGGGCTTCGAGCACGTGGTGATGACGGGGGCTGCCGCGCGGAATGCGACCTTCGCGCAATGCAAGATCGACGGCCTTGCCCTGGGGGCAGCCCAGCTGGATTTCACGGTGTTCACCGGGTGCGCATTGAACCGGCTGCTCATGAAGGATGCCCTGCTGGTCAAGGTGATCTTCACCGACTGCCAGATGGGCGACGTCGATTTTTCGGGCGCGAAGCTCGAACGCACGGTGCTGCTCGAATGCGACCTGCGCAAGGCCAGGTTCGGAGGTGCCGCGTTCGACACCGTGGTATTCATCAAGGCGAACCTGGCGGGAAAGTCCTTCGCCGGGCAGCGCCTGGTGAACGTGCAGTTCATGAACGCGGACCTGACGGGCTGTGATTTTTCGCAGGCTCGCATCGCGCAGGCGAACTTCCAAGGCGCGAAACTGACCGGGGCCAACTTCGACGGGGCGCAGGCGCCGAACGCCATCTTCATGGAGGCCGACATCTCGGCCGCGCGGTTCCACCAGGCGGTGCTGACGCAGGCGCTCTTTGTCGGGGCGAAGGCGCAGGGCGCGCAGTTCGTCGCGGCCGACCTGTACCAGACCAACTGGGCCGGAGCGCTGCTGGCCGGGGCGCGGCTGACCGACTGTGAACTGACCTATGCGGATTTCTCGCACGCCGACCTGAGCGGGGCCGACCTGCGGGGCGCCACGATGTTCCGCGCCAACCTGCATGCCGTCATCGACGCGGATGCGCAGTTTTCCGACCGTGCGCGTGCGCTCGAAAGCGAGCCGGAACTCGTGGCCGCCGAAGGCTGGCGGGCGCAGCCGGTCGCTGCTTCTTCTTCCTGACTGAATTGACACAACGAACGACAAGGAGCCGACATGGGCAGCCCTGAAAAGAAACTGATGCAGTTGTGCGCCGCGCCGATGCACGGTGTGGGAACGGTGCTTGCCGTCGACGCGGAGCGCCGTTGCCGCGTGGTCACCGCGCAGGGCGAACTGAGCGTGTCGCCGGCCGCAAGTTGTCTGCTGGCGCCCGAAGCCGGCGACGTCGTCTGGCTATGCGGCGACTTCGCGCAGGGCATGTACGTCACCGCGGTGCTCGAGCGCGGCAGCACCGGCCCGGCCGGCCGGGTCGTGCTGCCGGCCGGCGCGGTATTGGAAAGCGCCGACGGCACGATGACCCTGAAGGCCGACCACCTCACGCTCGCCGGCGAGCAACTGGCGGTGCAGGGCCGGGCTGCGGCCATCGCCATCGACAAGGTCACCGGCATCGGGCGCGAAGTGACATGGTCGTTCGGCCGCGTCAAGGTCATCGCCGACCTGCTGGAGTCGTTTGCCGACCGCGTCAGCCAGTTCTCGCGATGGAGCCAGCGCACGGTGGCGGGCATGGACCAGGTGCGCGCCACGCAGGTCGACTACCGGGCCGAACAGATGATGCAGTTGCACGCCGACAACCTGGTGGCCAATGCGGCGAACCTGGTCAAGCTCGACGGCGAGCAGATCCACATGGGCTGACCACCACAGCCGACACGGAGTACACCATGTTCGCCAATTGCCAACTGATGGGGACCGACACCGCGTTCCCCGATGTCTGCCTGACACCCAGCCCGGCCGGACCGGTGCCCATTCCCTATCCCAACATCGCGATGGGACCGATGGCTGTGCCCAACTGCCCGACCATTCTTTTCGTGGGCGCGCCTGCGCATAACCTGGGCACCACCATTCCCCAGACCAACGGCGACAACGCCGGGCTGGCCACCGGCGTGGCGTCCGGCATGGTGATGGGGCCGAGCCGGCACCTGACGGGCGCCTTCACGGTGCTGCTCAAGGGCATGCCGGCTTCGCGCATGACCAGCGTGTCGTTGCAGAACAGCACCAATGCGCCCGGTTGCAGGCTGGTGCCGAGCCAACCAAAGATCCTGTTGCTGGCAGCCTGACGGAACGGCCTGGAACGATCGCCCACACCCCCCACGGCACGAATACCTGCATGAGTTCCACGCCATGGCTGATCACGAGTTTCGTATCGAGAGCGATTCGCCGGTCAACGGCGAATTGATGTTCTGGCGCATCGTGGGCCACGAGGCCCTGGCGCGCCCGTCGACCTACGAACTCACCGTGCTGTCGAAGAACCGGGCACTCGATGCCAAGGACATCCTCGGCCGCGCGTTCGATCTGGTTATCGGCTTCCAGGATGCCGATGGCGGCCTGCACGAGCGTCATTGCCAGGGCCATGCGGTGCGCTTCGAGCGCCTGGGTCATGTGGGGCGCCACTTCGAATACCGCATCGGCCTGCGCTCGTGGTTCTGGCTGCTTACCAAGCGCAGCAACTCCCGCATCCTGCAGGACAAGAAGGTGCTCGAGGTGCTCGATGCGGTGTTCGAAGACAGCCCGATCAAGCGCTTCAAGAAGACCAAGGCCGACAACGTCATCGGCACCCACAACCCGCGGCGCTATTGCGTGCAGCACCAGGAAACCGACTATCAGTTCATCTCGAGGCTGCTGGAAGACGAGGGCATCTACTACTGGTTCGACGCGCACGACGCACCCGGCACCATGCACCTGTCGGACGCGAGCGACATCGCGCACGACAAGCTGCCGGTGGAAGGAACCCTGCGCCACGTGGCCAGCGACGCGAGCGAAGCGCGCCACAACGAGGTCTCGCGCTGGGTCAGCGCGCGCCAGTTCGACACCGGAAAATACGCCTCGCACGACAGCGACTTCAAGGCGATCAAGAAGAAGCTCGAAGCCGCGGGCGGAGAACCCGACAAGCATGAACTGGCCGAATTCGAGGCCTTCGAATTCGCCGGTGGCTACTTTTCGGGCGGCGATGCGGACGACAAAGGCAAGCTGCGCGGCGAGGAGATCGGAGCGCGGCGCCAACGCCACTGGGCGCTCACCACTTGGCCTGACGTGGCCGCGGGGCGCAGCTTCACTTTCGAAGACGACCCCGGCGGCACGCGGGACGGCGACTACATCATTGCCGCATGCACCTTCGTGGCGAGCCATCCGGGCTACGAGAGCATCTCTCATGACAAGCCGGAGATGCCGCTGGAGCAGGTGCTGCGCGAAGCGCTCGCCGACGATGCGGTTAACGCAGAGGCCTTGCCCGCGCTGGAGGCGCTGATCGCCGATGCCCCGGTGCTGCGCACCAGCCCCCAGGGCACCAGCGCCTTTCTGCTGACCGCAATACCCGTCGACGTGCCGTTTCGACCGCCCCGCCTCACGCCGCGCGTCGTCATGCCTGGGCCGCAGTCGGCCATCGTGGTGGGACCCGCCGGCGAAGAGATCCATGCTGACGACTTCGGCCGCGTGAAGGTGCACTTTCATTGGGACCGCTACGACAAGAGCGACGAAAAATCCACCTGCTGGGTGCGCGTGTCGCAGCCTTGGGCGGGCAAGGGTTGGGGCGGGTACTTCATTCCGCGCATCGGGCAGGAAGTGATCGTCGATTTTCTGAACGGCGACCCCGACCGCCCGATCATCGTGGGCCGCGTCTACAACGACGACCAGCCCATTCCGTTCGGCTCGCACACGCAGAGCGGCTTTCGTACGCGCTCGACACCCAAGGGCAGCGCGTCGAATTGCAACGAGTTCCGCTTCGATGACAAGAAGGGTTCGGAGCAGGTGTACCTGCATGCCGAGAAGAACCAGGATATCGAGGTCGAGAACGACGAAACGCACTGGGTTGGCCATGACCGCACCAAGACCATCGACCACGACGAGACCACGCACGTCAAGCACGACCGTACCGAGACGGTGGACAACAACGAGACGATCACCGTGCACGGACAGCGCACGGAAACGGTGGACAAGAACGAGACCATCACGATTCATCAGAACCGCACGGAGACGGTGGACCTGAACGAGACGATTTCGATCGGACAGAACCGCTCGATCACCGTGGGCGCGAGCGAGACTGCGACGGTGGCGCTGCAGCGCACGCACAGCGTGGGTATCAACGAGACCATCACCGTGGGCGCGGCGCAAGAGATCACGGTGGGCGCCATGCAGGCGGTGACGGTGGGGGCGAGCCAGACGATCAACGTGGGGGCCAACCAGAACGTGACCATCGGCGCCGATCAGACCGAATCCATCGGCGCCAATCGGGCGATCAAGGTCGGCGCCAAGCTCGCGATCAATGTGGGCAGCGATGCGGCGATGACGGTGGGTGCAGGCCGTTCGGCCAGCATCGACAAGGACGACTCGTTCAGCGTGGGCAAGAAGTTCGTGGTCGACGCCGGCGACGAGATCTCGCTGACCACGGGCAGCGCGAGCATCGTGATGAAGAAGGACGGCTCCATCACGATCAAGGGCAAGGACATCCTGATCGAAGGATCCGGCGCGGTGAACGTCAAGGCCTCGGGCAACGTGGTCGTCAAGGGCTCGAAGATCACTCACAACTGAAGGAGTCGACATGAGTGGACGCGACGAAGCACTGGCGCGGCTGATGCCGGCCACTGGCGACACGCCCGGCGCGATGCAGCTGGGCGTGCGGGTAGGGCGCCTCGTCGCCCTGGCCGGCACCGGGCTCTGGGTGCGTATGGAAGAGGACGAAGCTCCTTTGTGCGCGCGCACCACCGTCCACCTCGGCGAGGAAGACGTGGGCGGCGATGTGGTGGTCGCCTTCGAAAAGGGCGATCCGCACCGCCCCTTGATCCTGGGGCGCGTGCTGGCCGCGCAAGGCGAAAAGGACCATGCCATGCATGCGCAGGCGGACGGCGATCGGCTCGTTCTGTCGGCGCGAGAGCGCATCGTGCTCCAGTGCGGAAACTCGAGCATCACGCTGACGCGGGCGGGCAAGGTACTGATCAACGGCCATTTCGTGCAGACCCGAGCTACCGGGGTGAACTCACTCAAGGGCGGGTCCATCGAGCTCAACTGAGCGCGCGGACCGATCACCGGTGTTGCTCCCATGTCGCTGACCGTCTACGCCGAAGGCATGGGCCTCTTCCACAAGGGAAGCGGCGGCAAGGGCATTGCGCCCGGGGACGTGTGCCTGACGCCGCCGCCCCCGCCAGGCGGCCCGCTGCCCGTGCCGTACGTGAACGTATGCAGCGCGTCCGACCTGTCCAAGGGAAGCCGCTCGGTGCTGATCGACGGCGAGCCGACCGCGCTCGAAGACGCCTCGGAGGTCAGCACCAGCACCGGCAACGAAGCGGGCACGCAGGGCGGCAACGTGGTGACACACAAGACCAAGGGCAAGGCGGTTTTTTCCAACTGGTCGCACACCGTCAAGGTCGAGGGCAAGGGCGTGTGCCGCCATGGCGATCCCATGGGGCAGAACTGCGCGACGCCGCCGGTGGGCATCATCGAGCCCGCCGCGCTGGTGCGCGTGGCCGCCTCCCATGGCTGGGATGGCAGCCAGCCCTGCAAGAACCGATACAAGCGCCCCAAGGAGGGCAAGCCGAACGCCAAGCAGCGCAAGAAGATCGCGGGAAAGAAGTGCTGGAAGTGCAAGTGGCGCAACGCCACGGTGCCCGACCACCAGCCGCCGCTGATCGTTGCCTGGTACCTGGGCGGCTGCAATGCCGTGGCCAAGTTCAAGGATTGGGCCAAATCGACGGGGGCCACGTCCAAGGGCCACTGCCGACCGTGCTCGGGCAAGCAGGGCGGCACGGTGTCCAGAAGGCACGGGACGGCGCGCGTGAATGCCTTCCTGGCGAAGATCAAGTAGCGATCGATTTGCAATCAACCAGACAGAAGGAGATGCCGATGAGCGACTACAAGGAATTGTTCGATGACTATGTCGTCGAGCTACGGCAAGCCAGGGCCATTGCGCAGGCCTGGTGGCAAGCCCTCCTGCTGGGCGAGACGCAAGCCGGCGCCGATGCGCAGGCGGCCCAGGAAGCCGTCGACAGGCGCTGGCCGCTCGGGCCGGTGTCGCACCCGTTCGTGATTGCTGTCTTTCGCAAATACGCGCTGGAATGCCAGCGGCTCAACGACGCGGCGGAGGAGGCGGAGGAGGATGACGAAGACGACCTGGACGATTCCGACGACTCCGATGAATCCGATTGGGGCAGCGACGACACCAGTGAAGAGGACGAACACGCCGACCTCGAGGCGCTCGAGGCGCCGGTCGAGCCGCGCGAGCTGCTGATCGAGATGCTTTCGAACCGGGTCGAGGACCTGGCGGAGTTCATGGCGGACTTCGTCTTCACGCCCCTGGGCCTCGACAAGAAGGAGCGCTGGATCTGAAGGATCCGGCCCCGCCATTCACACCGGATGAAGGAGTTTTCATGAAGCCGAAGTACATGACAGAGGATGGCATGAACGACGGGATCGCGAGGCTGCTCGTCGCGCCGCGCGATCTGGCGCTGAGCGGTGCGGTCGTCATTCCTGTCTCGCCCGCGCGAAGCGAGGCTTCGGCCGCGCACCGCGCGCTCTACACCAAGTACCGCAAGGAGCTGAAGAAGATGCTCGACGACGCGGTCGAATGGTGGGCCTACCGCACCCAGTCGCTGGAGGAGGAGTTCGGTTCAGCCAAGGAGGCGCGGGTCGCGAACTGGGCCGAATTCCCGGCGGGTCCTGTATCGGATCCGACCACCGTCGCGGTCATCCGCAAGTATTGGCTTGCCTGCGCCGACCTCAACGCCCGGGAGACGCCACCGGTCGCGCCCGAGTCCTTCCTCCTGCAATGGGTGGTCGACGAAGGCGACATGGAAACCGCCGAACTGCTCTCGGCCATGCCGTACTGGCCCGTTGGACTGGACGGTGACGGCCGTTGGACCTGAACACCGGTATCCGCGGATGTCGCCAGCGATCTTCAACACCACGCCGTTTGTGCAGCAGTGCATGCTGCTGATGGACCGGGACGGGCAGCTGTTCTTCTGCATCCTCGTATGCGCGACCTATGGTTTCGATGAGGCGGGCGAACCATTTCCCCTGCCCGCGCAGCTGCCGCCGCCTCTGGGCGACGAGCCGGACGGCGCGCCGGGCCGGTCGTCCCTGCTGCGCGCGAGCGCCGCGTGTGCGGCAAAGCCCGCCGTCGACTTCATCGTGAACGCCACCGCCCATGCGCCGCATGGGGAAGCTGTGACCGAAATGGCCGTGGGCATGCGCGTGGGCGGGTGGCGCAAGGTGCTTAGCGTCACCGGCGACAGGCAGCGCATCGGGCTCACGGGCACGCGGGTGTCGTCGCCGCAGCCCTTTACGACCATGCCGCTGCGCTACGAACGCGCCTTCGGGGGCAGTGTGCGCGACGACGCGGGGGCGGTGAGCGCCTGCCATCTGGAGAACCCCGTCGGCGTGGGATGGCGCGGCGCGCGTTCGTCGGACCCCACGGTCGCCAGCGACCTGCCCAACATCGGACCGTTCGGACAGCAGATGGGGGCGGCAGACACCGCGTTCCCGGTTGCTGGCTTCGGCGCCATCGCGCCGAACTGGACGCCGCGCCTGAACTACGCCGGTACCTATGACAAGGCCTGGTCGGAATCGCGCTGGCCGCTGCCCCCAGTCGATCTCGACTCCCGCTTCGCCCAATGTGCGCCGCTCGACCAGCAATGGCCGCATGCGATGCCCGACGCGGAAGTGCAGCTGGCCAACCTCACGCCGGACGGCTTCTGGGCCTTTCGCATGCCGGCCCCCGACATCGGCGCGACCGTGCTGCATTCCACCGGCGTCGCACAGCACCGGCTGCGCGTGGACACGATGTACGTGGATGCAGAGGCGCGCACCGTGTCCGTGCTGGCGCGGCACTGCCTGACGGGCCTGCGCCGGTTGGGCTTGGTCCGCGAAATCGTCATTGGCGATGTGTCGCCGGGCTGGCTGCGTGCGCAGCGGCGTGCCAAGCGCTATGTCGGCCGCGACGCACCCGCGCTCGCCGAATGAACCGGGGCATGCCGCCATGCAACTGATCTACGCCACCGGGTGCGTCACGGCCGTCGGGATGGACGCCGCGCAGACCTGCGCGGCCATTCGTGCCGGGCTGAGCGGCATCGAGGCGGTATTGCCAAACACCGGCGATCCGCTGCTGGCGGCGCCCGTGCCCGCGGCCGGAAAGTTGAAGAAGTCGCAGGCAGCGTGGCTGCGCAAGTTCCTGCTGCGCGCAGTGCGCGAATGCATGGCAGCCTATGCCGGCGACATGGCGCGCTGCGCCTTGTTCGTGGCGTTGCCCGAGCCGTTTCGCAACCATGCGATCACTCAGGACGGGACCGGCCATGCCTTTATCGCGCGGGCGATGCGCAGCCTGGGTCTGCGGCCCTCGCCGCACTCGCGCGTGCTGCTGGAGGGCCACGCGTCGGCCGCGGTCGCAATGGAGCTGGCCGACGCGCTGCTCGCGCGCAACGAAATCGATGCCGCGCTGATCGGCGGCGTCGATTCGATGCTGAACGACGACGACCGGGAACGGCTCCACGACAGCGGGCGACTGCACGAAGCGTCCAACCCCTTCGGACTGATTCCCGGCGAGGCCGCTGCCTTCTTCCTGACGGGGCGCGCCGCGGGGCCGTTCTTGGAGCCCGCGATGGCATGCCTGCTGGGCGCGGCCCAGGCGCAGGAGGCCGACAGCCTGCTCACGGACCGGTATTCGGTGGGCAGCGGGCTGCAGCGGGCGATCGGTGCCGCACTGGACCGGGCTGGAGCGGCCGAGGAACAGATCGGGTGGCGCATCACCGACATCAACGGCGAGCGGTACCGCGCGTGGGAGTCGACGGCGCTGCTCGCGCGGCAGTACCGCGCCTGGCGCGACGGCCTGCCGTGCATCCACCTGCCCGCGTTCACCGGCGACGTGGGGTGCGCCACGCTGCCCTTGCAGGTGATCGTCGGGGCGCACGCCATGCACTGGGGCTATGCGCCGGGCGCCATGGCGGTGTGTGAATCGTCGTCCGAAGGCGAGATGCGCGGCGCCTGCCTGATCGGTCCCGCCGACGGCGCGCAGACGCCGCCGTTCCGGGCCTTCGTTCGCTGGAGCAGAGCCGCGGCGGCGCCGCGCGCCGTGGTCGCGCGCCAGGTCGAGCGCCTTCCGCATGAGCTCGCCTGGCTGGTGCAGCACCGCGCCCGGCTGGTCGGTGGGCGAGACACGCTGCGCCGGCTTGCCGGTTTCGACGAGCGCATCGACGCGCACATGGCGCTGCTGCGCACCACCGACGCCGAGGGCTGGAATGCCTGCATCGCGTGCACTGTGGACGCAGGGCCCGGCGGGCTTTTCGCACCCGCGGTGCTGGCGGTCGAATCGGGCGACACGACACAGGTGCGGCAGGTGCTGGCAGCCGCCTCGCAAGTCGAGGTGGAAGACGGCGTCTGCGACACGAGCCTGGTGGGGGCGTTCGGCTGGGTGTCCAGCAGGGCCCTGCAGGGGCTCGTGGTGAAGATGGCGGTCGCGGGCTCGCCGCTCGCGCGCTACCTTGCCGCTGCCGCCTTGCACCTGCACCGCACGCCGCCCGGAGACTTGCTGTGGGCGCTGCTGGACGATGAAGACGACGCCGTTCGCGCGCGTGCGCTGCAACTGGCGGGCGAGGTCGGCGTGGCTGCCAGCATCGACCGCGTGCGCGAGAACCTGACGCACGGGCGTGCGCAGGTGCGCTTTCGCGCGGCATCGTCGGCGTTGCTGCTGGGGGAGGTCCATCCCGCCCTCGATGTGCTCGCCGAGATCGCGGCGGGCGGCACGGCCGAGGCGCCCGAGGCGCTGGCGCTCTTTCTGCGCGCGGCCGACCTGCCGCGTGTGCGCCACGTGCTCGGGCAGATGACGCAGGCCGTACAGGGCGCGCGGGGGCGCCCGGCGCTGCGCCGGCTCATCGAGGCTTGCGGGGCCGCAGGCGATGCGCAGCTCGTGCCGTGGCTGATACGGCAGCTCGACGACCCGGCGTCGGCCCGCCTCACGGGCGAGGCGCTGCGCATGATCACCGGGCTTTCCGTGGAAGCCTCTTCGATCGCGGGTGCATCGACGGGTCGCGGCAGCGCCGGGCTTACAGACGACCCGGACGACGACAACGTCGCCGAGGACGAAGACGCCGACCTGCCCTGGCCCGACGCGGAAGCCATTGCCCGCTGGTGGCAGGCCAACAACCATCTCTTCACGCCCAGCGTCCGCTATTTCATGGGTCAGCCGCCCCAAGCGGTGCACTGCGTGCACGTGTTGCGCCACGGCTACCAGCGCCAGCGCATGGCGGCGGCTCAGCACCTGTGCCTGCAGCAACCGGGGACGCCGCTGTTCCCCGCCGCCGCCCCGGCCTGGCGGCAACAGCGCTGGCTCGATGCCCTGGAGGCCTGACCGCATGCGGGCCCGCTACATCCTCGCCGTGCTGGCTCTCGCCTTCCTCATCTCGGCCGCACTGCGCTGGGCGCGCAACGCCAGGCGCATCGACCCCGCCGTCCGCACCTGGCTCCTCATCGCCCTCATCTTCACTGCCATCGCCGCCTGGCTGCAATGGCATACCTCTTAAGGCGAGATTGCCAACCCGCTCCACGGAATGAATACTCCTTCTGAGTTTTTTCGCCCGTGCAAGCGCGGGCTGTGTTCGGGCGTAGAAGGGCATAGAGCCTCGGGGGCCGATTCATGATCCATATTGCTGTCATCACCCGGCAAGGCGCCCCGGCGGGGCAGGCCATTGCCGCCGATTTCGGCCCCAACGGGGGCACCATCGGACGTGCGGACACCAACACGCTGGTGCTGGTCGATCCCGACCGCACGGTCTCGCGCGTGCATGCGCAGGTGTTGTGCCGCGACGGCCAGTATTTCGTCATCGACCGGGGCAGCAATCCGATGCAGTGCAACGGCGTGCCGCTGGGGTCGGGCAAGGAAGCGCCTCTGACCGATGGCACGCAGCTCGTGGTGGGCAGCTTCGAGCTTCGCGTGCGCGCGGTGGCCGGCGTTGCACCTCCTTCGCTGGCGGTGCCGAACACGGTGATGAAAGCAGCCCCCGCATCCACGGCGGCGGTGTCGAGCGACGACCCCTTTGCGGATCTGCTGGCGGGGCTTGCGCCTCCGCCGCCACCGTCGGGGCCCGCCGCGTCGCCCCGGGCGTCTGCCGCTGCTTCGGCCGCGTCCGCCGATTCGCTGCTGTTCCCCGACCCGATGCAAAGCGGCTCGCGCAACGCGCAGGCCGCGCAGATCGATCCCTTTGCCAATCTGCTCGGACCCGCATCTTCTTCTCCATCGTCATCATCGGCACCGGGCACGAACTTCGGTGCGCTCGACGATTTTTCGGACTTGGGCGCGCCGCCCGCGAGCGGGAAGGCCGCCGGCATCGACGATCTTTTCGGTGGCATGGGCGGTGGAGGCGGCATTGGCGGCGATCCGCTCGCGCTTTCTCCGCTGGCCGACCCGCTGCTGCAACCCAACACGGCCTCGGACGCCGATCCGCTGGCGGCATTGCAGCGCGCAGCGCCGGCCACGCCGGTGCCGCGCGCGGACCACCTGCCCATCGACCAGTTCGGCTTCACGCCGCCGAAGGCGATCACCGCACCGCTGCCATCGCCACCACCCGCCACGCCGAGGCCGGAGCTGCCGCAGTTCGACGACATCACGGGTCAGCCGATCCGCATCAGCGGGCCGGAGGTTTCGCTGCTCGACCCGGTCGAGCCGTTGCCGCAACCGGCGCCTCCCGCGCCGCGGCCACAACCGCAACCGCAACCGCAACCGCAACACGTGGCAGCGCCGGTCGCCAAGGCTGCGGCGCCGGCAGCGCAGCGCATTGCATCCGACGACGAACTGCTCGCCGCCTTCCTGCGCGGCCTTGCCAGCACGCACCAGCCGCCCGAGATGCTCACGCCGGGCCTCATGGAGCGCATCGGCTCGATCCTTCGCAGTGCGACCGAGGGCACGCTGCAGCTGCTGCTCACGCGCCAGGAGTTCAAGCGCGAGGTGCGCGCCGAGGTCACCATGATTGCATCGCAGGCCAACAACCCGCTCAAGTTCTCGCCCACGGTAGAGGTGGCGCTCGCGCACCTGCTCGGGCCGGGCGTGCGCGGCTTCATGCCACCCGAAGCCGCGATGCGCGACGCCTTCAACGACCTGCGCGCCCACCAGTTCGGCGTGATGGTGGGCATGCGCGCGGCGCTGGCGCACGTAATCGCGCGCTTCGAGCCCGAAGAACTCGAGAAGAAGATCGCTTCCAGGTCGGCGCTCGATGCATTGTTCAGCGCCAACCGCAAGGCCAAGCTCTGGGACCAGTTCGTAGCGCTCTACGGCGGCATCGCGAGCGAGGCCGAAGACGACTTCCACAACCTCTTCGGCAAGGCCTTTCTGGAGGCCTACGAAGAACAGATGGCACGCCTGAAGGCCGACGTGCCGCCCGCTGGCAACTGACCCCCCCGACACAGAAGCAAAAGGCACTCCGCTTGGAAATCGAAATCGTCACGCTGTCCCGGCAGGGCGGCCGCAACTACAACGAAGACGTGCATGGCCACTGGCACGACGAGCGCTATGTCGCGTGCCTGGTGGCCGACGGCGCGGGCGGCCATGGCGGCGGCGACGTGGCGGCTGCCACGGCCCGCACCAGCATGCTGGGTGGCTTCTCGGCCGCGCCGAGCCTGGACGAAGCCAGCCTGCGTGCGCTGGTCGAACAGGCCAACCTCGACGTGGTCGCGCGGCAGGCCGAAGGCGGCAAGCTGGCGGGCATGCGCTCGACCATCGTGTTCGCGGCCATCGACCTGGAGCAGCAGGTGCTCGCCTGGGTGCACAGCGGCGACAGCCGGGCCTACCTGTTCCGCGGCGGCGCGGTGGTGGCGCGCACCACCGACCACAGCCTGGTGCAGCAGATGGTGGCCGGGGGCATGCTCGACGAAGAGGGCGCGCGCCTGCATCCGCAGCGCAACATGCTGCTGTCGGCGCTCGGCTCGGTGGAAGAAGCGCCCGACATCACGGTGTCGGACCGCATGCGCCTGTTGCCCGGCGACGTGCTGCTGCTGTGCAGCGACGGCGTCTGGGAGCCCCTGGGCGACGAAGTGCTGGTCGACACGCTTCATGCCTCACGCACGCCCAGCCAGTGGACCGAACTGCTCGACACGCAGATCAAGTCGCATGCCAAGCCCGGGCACGACAACTACACGGTGCTGACGCTGTGGGTGATTGCTGACGACAGCGACGCGACGCGCCTGATGCCCACGGGCGGGGAGGTGACGATGCCGGCGGGCCTGGAGCCCACCGAAAAGCCAGCGGACTAAGCGCTCATTACCGCTCCTGTCCGTCGGCAGCTGGTCTCAGGGACTCAGGGCTTCTTGGGCCGGTAGGCCTTCAGCGTGCCTGTCACGGTCACGTCCACCGTCACCACCACGAGCGCCATTTCCAGCTTGCCGTTGTCTTGGCGCTTCATCTGCTTGCGGGTGGTGGTCGAGGTTGAGCTGCCCTTCCAGCGAATCGTGCTCGACCGCACCGCCTCCTTGTTGCCCTTGTAGTTCTGCTCCAGCACCGTGATGGCGCCAGTGCCCGGGTTCTTGGAGAGGATCGAGGTGTGGTGCGGGTGGCCGACGGTCACGGAGGGTTCGTCCAACCAGCCCGAGTCGTCGGAAAAGGTGACGTCGGTCGTGGTGGTCGTCGTCATCTCGTAGTCGCGGTACTGCAGGATGTCGCCGGGCAGCGCATCCTTCAGCGCCACTTCGTCACCCCAGATGTAGTCGTCGTCATCGCCCATGGGGCCGAAGTCCGACGAGGTGCCGGCACCGGCCTGGAGCAAGGCCTTGTTGGCCAGATCCCAGCATTCGCCCGCGCCGATCTGCTTTCCGACCTGGCCGCTGGCCCACTGCAGGGCCTTGGCGTTGAGTGTTGCCATCGCGTGTCTCCGGATCGAAGGTCGAAGCGGCCTCCGGCCGCGAGCGGCAGCCGGAGACGCGCGTTCAGACCTTCTTGTTGGCTGCGATGTCCCAGCCGGTTTCCTTGGTGCCGTCGCCGGAACCGTCGGACTTCTGGGGCGTGTACTCGTACTTGAACTTCGAGAAGTTCAGCGTGACGGTTTCGGTCAGGCGGTCTTCGCCGCCGCTGCCGCCGGTGTGGACGTTGCTGACGATGATGTCTTCCATCGTGAGCTTGATGTATTCGAGCGGCGTGGCGCCGGCCTTGCGGACCACCAGCGTGCCCTTCTTGATGTGCTGGCCGTTGCAGCAGTCGAGCAAGAGCAGGTGCGATGCAGAGTCGACGTACTTGGTGACCGAGAGGTCCTGCACGC
Source organism: Variovorax sp. OV700 (assembly GCF_900099805.1). Taxonomy (GTDB): domain Bacteria; phylum Pseudomonadota; class Gammaproteobacteria; order Burkholderiales; family Burkholderiaceae_C; genus Variovorax. Next base: position 164,957 of record NZ_FNDR01000010.1, read on the forward strand.
TCACCTTGCCGGCGCCCGAACCGCCGCCCACGTGGCCGGTGCCGGACTGGCTGGCGCCCCAGCTCCAGGCGAGAACGTCGATTTCTTTCTTGTGCGAATCGTCCTTGGATTCACCGTCGACGCCTTCGAGCTTCAAAAACATGTCTGCAGCCATGATGCTTACCTTTCAGTTGTGTGAGTCAGAAAAAGACAGGGCTTCCGGGCGGTGCGAGTGCGTTGTTGCCCGGGAGCTATGGAGAGAACGAGCGATGGGCCGGGTTTTCAAAGGCCCACCGAAGGCATATGCCGCCGGCTATTTGCCGCCCTTGGCGGAAGGCAGCTTGGACACCAGGCGCAGGGAGACGGTGAGGCCTTCGAGCTGGTAGTGCGGGCGCAGGAAGAACTTCGAGGTGTAGTAGCCGGGGTTGCCCTCGACCTCTTCCACCACCACCTCGGCCGCGGCCAGCGGCTTGCGGGCCTTGGTTTCCTCGGACGAGTTGACCGGGTCCCCGTCGACGTAGTTCATGATCCATTTGTTGAGCCAGCGCTGCATGTCGTCGCGCTCCTTGAAGCTGCCGACCTTGTCGCGCACGATGCACTTCAGGTAGTGCGCAAAGCGGTTGCAGGCAAACAGGTAGGGGAGGCGCGCCGCGAGGTTGGCGTTGGCCGTGGCGTCCGGGTCGTCGTACTCCGCCGGCTTGTGCAGCGACTGCGCGCCGATGAAGGCCGCGAAGTCGGAGTTCTTGCGGTGGATGAGCGAGAGCAGGCCGGCCTTCGAGAGCTCGGCCTCGCGCCGGTCGCTGATGGCGATCTCGGTCGGGCACTTCTGGTCCACGCCGCCGTCGTCGCTCGGGAAGGTGTGCAGCGGCAGGTTCTCCACCGCGCCGCCCGACTCGATGCCGCGGATGCGCGAGCCCCAGCCGTAGAGCTTGTACGAGCGGTTGATGTTGGTGGCCATGGCGTAGGCTGCATTGGCCCACGCGTATTTGCTGTGGTCGGCGCCGGCCGTGTCTTCCTCGAAATCGAACTCTTCGACCGGGTTGGTGTTCGCGCCGTAGGGCGTGCGCGCCAGGAAGCGCGGCATGCACAGGCCCAGGTACTTGGCATCGTCCGACTCACGCAGCGACCGCCAGCCGGCGTACTCGGGCGTCGAGAAGATCTTGGTCAGGTCGCGCGGATTGGCGAGCTCCTGCCACGACTCCATCTGCATCAGGTTGGAGCTCGCGCCGGTGATGAAGGGCGCATGCGCGGAGGCCGCGATCTTGGCCATCTCGCCCAGCAGCTCGACGTCGGGCGGGCTCTGGTCGAAGTGGTAGTCGCCCACCAGCGCGCCGAAAGGCTCGCCGCCGAACTGGCCGTACTCCTGCTCGTAGACCTTCTTGAACAGTGGGCTCTGGTCCCAGGCGGCTCCCTTGAACTTCTTGAGCGTCTTGCTCAGGTCTTTCTTGGAGATGTCCATCACACGGATCTTCAGGTGCTCGTCCGACTCGGTGTTGTTCACCATGTAGTGCAGGCCGCGCCAGGCACTTTCGAGCTTCTGGAAATCTTCGTTGTGAAGAATCGCATTGACCTGGTCGGTGAGCTTCTTGTCGATGGCCGCGATCATGGCCTGGATCGATTTGGTCACATCCTTGCCGATGACCGTGCTGTTGCTCAGCGCCTGCTGCGCCAGCGTGAGCACGGCCGCCTCGACGGCGCTCTTGGCCTCATCGCTGCGGGGTTTGAACTCCTTTTGCAGGAGCGAGGAAAAGTCGCTCCCTGCGTATGCGACGTCCTTGAGTGCGCTCTGCTGCTCGAGTGCTTCTGCCATGATGCTTTCTCCTGGTGGTCCGGTGGTATTGGTCAGGCGGCGGGCGCGGTGCCGTCTTCGGGTTTCTTGCTCGCGGCCAGGGTGGCCAGCAGTGCCGGGTCTTCCAGCACCTTGGCCAGCAGGTCTTCAGCGCCGCCCTTGCCGTCCATGTAGGTCACCAGGTTCGACAGCTGGGTACGCGCCTCGAGCAGCTTGCTGAGCGCATCGACCTTCTTCGCCACCGCGGCGGGCGAGAAGTCCTCCATGTTCTCGAAGGTGATGTCGACCTTCAGGTCGCCATCGCCGGTGAGGGTGTTGGGCACCGAGAACGCCGCGCGCGGCTTCATGGCCTTCATGCGCGAGTCGAAGTTGTCGGTGTCGATCTCGAGAAACTTGCGATCGGCCACCGGCGCCAGCGGATCGACCGGCTTGCCGGACAGGTCGGCAAGCACCCCCATCACGAAGGGCAGCTGGATCTTTTTCTCGGCGCCGTAGAGTTCGACGTCGTACTCGATCTGTACCCGGGGCGCCCGGTTTCTGGCGATGAATTTCTGACTGCTCTTGGCCATGGAAGTGCTCCTTGCGGGTGTGAATGGGACGGGCCGGTAAAACGAGGGAACGAAGAATGAAGTGGGTTTATTCGGATGGGCGCTTGCCCGTCACGTTCTCGATGGTGTCCATCGCGTTGGGCGCGAGGTTGGCCATGATCTCGAGGAAGCTCACACCGATGAGCTTCTTCGCGCGCTCGATCAGGAGCGGCGCCGGATTGCCGGGCTCGGCCTGTTCGAGATAGCGGATCACGCGGTCGAGCATCTGCACGGCGTCCTGCCGGTTCTGGATCTCGCCGCGCGCGGCGGCCGAGCGCGGAGAAGAAGCCGCGCCCTGCGTTTCATCGTTGCCGGCATCGCCGGCGGCGTCCACCTCTTCGGGGGCGCCGCTCGCAAGGCTGCAGGCCCGCTGCAGCACGCGGCCGATGCTGCGCAGGGGGGCGAGGTCGACCGCGTCGGCGCGGCCGGTGCGCTCGACCAGCAGCGCCTGCAGGCGTTCCACCAGGCCGGGTACGCTCACGGCGGCCTGCAAAAGCTCGGGGCGCTCTGCCTGGATCGCTTCAAGGCCGCCCTGGATCTGCGACATCGAATAGGTCGGATCGCCGCCGACGGCGTTCAGCGCGTTGCTTGCAATGGCGATGTCGCGCACGCGGATCGGGCCGACACCGGGCGCCACGCCCACCTGCGCGTCGTACAGGTCGCGCAGCACCATGTTCTCGTCCCACAGCGGTGCCAGCGCGTTGAGGCGCATCGTGGGGTCGTTGTCGTCGTCGGCATCGAGCGTTGGATGTATGCCGTCCCAGAAGCGGTCGAACAGGCCGATCAGCAATTGAAGGCCCGCGATGAAGCCGGCCACGCCCTGCAGCCGCGTGGAAGCGCGCAAGAGCAGCACCGCGGCGCGCACGTCCTTGCTCCGGCGCAGGATCGCGTCGGACTGTTCGGCCACATCGCGCCACTCCGGCTCCACCGCCGGTATGACGGTGTCGCCGAACTGTTGCTCGGGCTTGCCCTGCGAGGACGCCGCCAGCGCGGTAAAGGCTGCGTCGTACTCCAGGTCGTCGCCGCACGGCGATGCCTCGCCGATGGGCGTGAGCAGGGCTTCGACAAGTTCGTTGGTCAGCATGTTGCCTGTTCGAGTTGGCTGGTGATAATCAAAGATGCGTCGGAACCGGTCAATGCAACGAAGGGAATAGCATGCGCACGCTGGGTACACACCATTCGTCCTATGGACGCACTCCTGCCGCGGTTTCGCGGCGCCTGGCGCTGGGTTGCGGCCTGGCGTTGGCTGGCGTCCTGATGGCCGGCTGCGCAAGCAAGCCCGTGGTCACGCCGGTGTCGATCACGCTGGTTGCGGGAGCCGATGCCAACCCCGATGCGCGCGGCCGCGCTTCGCCGCTGACGGTACGTGTCTATGCGCTCAAGTCGCCGGGTCCGTTCGAAGGCGCCGACTTCTTCTCGCTGTTCGAGAAAGACCAGGCCACGCTCGGCGCCGAGCTGGTTCAGCGCGAAGAGATGCTGCTGCGCCCCGGCGAAAGCAAGAAGCTCGATCTCACCCTGCCCGCCGATGCCAAGGCCATCGGCGTGATGGCCGCATTCCGCGACCTGGACCGTGCGCGCTGGCGCGAAGTGCGCGCCGTGGAAGCAGGCAAGCCGCAGACGCTCACGGTGACCTTCGGCGCCCGGCAGATCCGCGTCGAAAGCAAGTAGGTTCGTCAGGCGCTTCATGGCGGCGCCGCGCTTCCATTCGAAGGGCGGCCGGGTCGTACGAGCGGCTGGTCGGCCGGCAGGAAGTGCGCGAACACATCGTTCACGAACGCGCCGCCGGCGGCCCCTGATGCGGCGGCCGTGAAGTAGAGGCCGCGCCACCGAAGCCCGCGCGAACCCCGGCCATGGCTTTCGAACAAGGCATCCGCCACCTTGCGCAGCGCGGGTTGCAGCGCCCGCATCGCCTCGACGAATTCATGGATCGCAAGCCGGCCCGAAGCGCCCGGCTGTTCGCGCAGCAATGCCATGCGCAGCGCGTGCAATTGCAGCGCCATGGGATCGAACAGGGCATCGAGCCGCGCGGCCGCCGTGTCGTTGCCGCCATGCGGCTCGGCCAGCCGATGGCCGATGGCTTGCGCCAGCACCTCCGGAGGCAGCATGCCGCGCAGCGTGGCATAGCCCGCCAGTTGTTCGAGGCCGGTCACGACGAGGTAGACGGGCAACTGCAGGCGCAGGGTGTCGCCGGCCTCTTCGAGCAGGCGATGCATCCGGGCCGCGAGTGGCTTCATCGCTCCGGGGTCCGCGCGCCGCAGCTCGCTCGCGGCGACGCACACCACCAGCCCGTTCAGCGGCAGCCGGTCGCGCCGCTCGGCCAGTGCGAGCAGCGCCTGCAGCCAGAGGCCGCGCGTGTGCGGCGCCGCCGCCGCCTCGCTGACAGCCGCCGGATGGAGTTCGATGGCCGTCATCGAACCGGTGAGCCACCAGCGCCAGTACGGTTCGCCGAAGGGTTCGCTGCCCGAAGGCACAAGCCGCTCGGCATGCGCCGCCGCCAGCAGGCCCGGCAGATTGGCCGCCGCGTCGCCCAGGAAGAGAAACCACGGCGCCGGGGCGCTGCGTTGCCGCATCGGCTGGCGCAGGGCCTGGCGTGCCTGCGACATGGCGTCGCGCACGGCTTCGATGGCGGCCTCGTCGGTTTTGGCGGCCGTTGGGCCCTGAGCATCGATGCGCCGCCGCAGCGCACGCCGGCGCGCACCGCGGCCCGCATCGCGCACGGTTCCGTACAGCAGCATGAAGCCGATCAGGCACAGCAACAGCAGCAGCCAGAAGAGATGGGCGGGCGACGGCGCGGCGGTCATGGCGATGGCGTGAGGGCTTTTCTTCTCAGCGGGCGGCGGTGTCGAGCGACACGAAATCCGCGATCAGCCGGTCTCCGCCCTTGTTGGCAGCGAGCGCTTCGCGCAGGCGCAGCAGATAGGCCGAGGCCAGTTCGAAAGGCGGCCGGTCGGCGGTTTCGTTGAACGGCGTGGGAGACGAGAGCACGGTGATCAGCACGCTGCCGAAGGGCGGGCCCACGAGCCAGCTGGAGGGCACCTCGCGGCCCAGCTCGAGTTTTTCGCCGGCGCGCAGCCGCGTGGCCACCTGGCCGGCGTTCAGGTGCATGACCGAACCGTCGACCGTGTAGTAGTCGACCCACAGGTAGCTGTCGTGGTTCGGTGCCGCCACCTGCACGCGCACGCTGTCGCCTTCGCGAAGCTGGCCGTTCCTGGCCGTGAGGGCTTCCACATCCAGTCCGTAGGCCTTGTCGCGGTTTCGCAGCTGGTAGGGCTTCAGGATGGCGAACACCTCGCAGTGCGGCCAAAGGCGCAGCTCGACGTCGAACGCGGGCGACTTGACTCCCGGCATCGCAGCCACCTCGTGCTCGACTCTTTTCAGGTCCGCGGGCAGCGAGACGAAACCGCTGATGCGCAGGTTGCCGTCCTTGCCCGGCGTGGCCGCGAGGTCGGCGCAGGCGTAGGTCTGCAAGTGCTGCTCGATGCGCTGGCCCAGGCTCGGCTCTGCCGCCGTCGGCCCGGCCGGCCACAGCCACCACAGCAGATAGAGCAGCGGCAACAGCAGCGCGAGTGCACCGGTGGCGCGCAGCAATGCGCGGTCGCGGCGCTGCGTGTCGTGCGGTCCGGGCGGGTCCGCCACGCGGTAGGGTTGCGGCGTGATGCGGTCCTGCACCAGGCTGCCGAGCGCCAGCGGCCGCAGCCGCAGCTGGCGGGCGTGCAGGTCCTTCAGCTTGCCAAGCTCGCCCCGGTCGCCGTTCTCGAAGTAATACTGGCCCTTGAAGCCATACACGAGCGCATGCCAGTAGACCTCGCGTACCTCGTCGTCCTCTGCGGTCAGTGCCGACAGGTGATGGAAGAACTCGCTGTGCGCATTGTTCGAATTGAAGAGTTGCACCTGCAGCGGCGCGGCGCTGCTTGCCGCACCGGAATGGCGGGCCAGGATCTCGTCGATCCAGGCCACCATGGCAAAGGCCGCGGATTCGACCTGCGCGGCGGGCGTGCGGGATGCCATGGCACAGGCGCGCGCCGCGTCCAGCAATCGGCGTGCCTGTTGCTGCGCGGCATCATGCGAGAGCGTGGTGCGGCCGGCGGCAATCGATGCGTCGAGAGCCAGGCCGAATGAAACGAATGCCGAAAAACAGTCGAGCAGCCGGGCCATGAACCGCGCCCGTTCACTGCGCTTGCATGGCGAGGGATGCCTTGCACCGGCGTCTGCAGCGATGGCACATGCCCATGTCCCCGGTTCCTTCGAATAGGCGTTCATTCTTCCAAACGCGGCGCGGCGGGCGCCATATCGCTTGGGGTCTATGCCGTTCGTCGGGCAATCCGGCCTTGCTGCGCGGGGCAATCGCCGGTATCTTCTGCTTCCGCTGAGTTCAATGCACGCTGGGACTGGGACATGCCATGAAAATTCTGATCGCCGACGACCACCGGCTCGTCATCGAGGCGGTCAAAGCCAAGTTGTCGGAGCTCGAGCCCGGCATCGAGTTCGTCCTGGCGATGAGCGTCGACGAACTGCTTGCCGGTGCAAACGACGAGCTCGACTTGGCCCTGATCGACCTCAACATGCCCGGCGCCGACGGCCAGGCCCACATCGACGAAATCCGCCGCCGCCATCCGGCCGTGCCGGTCATCGTGCTTTCCGGCTACGAAGACCCGGCCATCATGCGCAGTGCGCTCGAACGCGGTGTGCTCGGTTTCATTCCCAAGGCGTATTCGCCCGAGGTCATGCTGTCGGCCGTGCGGCTGGTGCTGGCCGGCGGCGTCTACGTGCCGCCCATGATGCTGACGGCGCTGCCGCCGGGCATCGTGGCCGGCGTGGCGCCCTCGAAGAACGGCGACGCTCGCTCGGCGGGCGCGTCGTCGGCAACGCTGGAGCACCTGCGCAGCGTGCTCACCGAGCGCCAGGTCGAGGTGCTGCAGCTGCTCTCGCAGGGCAAGCCCAACAAGCTCATCGGCCGCAGCCTCGGCATCAGCGAAGGCACCGTGAAGATCCATCTCGCGGCGATCTTCCGCGCGCTCAACGTGCGCAATCGCACCGAGGCGGTGGTGGCCGCGCAGGCCTTGACCGAAGCGCAGCAGGCCTAGGCCGCGCGCAACTGCGCGGCGGCTTGTTGTTCTCTTGCTTCGTCGCCGGGCTGGGTTCCGGCTGCCGCTATATCTGCATGCCACGTTGCGCGGGTGTGAAATCTCCGCGAATGACTGCTGCCCGGATGCGCCCCTTTCCTACGCAAGTCAGTGCTTCGAACGTCCAATCTGGCGGTCGAGCCCATCCATTCTTTTTCACCGAAGGAGGCCATGGACAAGCCCGATGGAGGCGAGTCCGGTGTGTCGCACCATGCACGGCCCTCTTGATTGCGCGCTTCAGAGTCTCCAGCAGCTTGCCTATGCCCGCATCGCGCGGGAATTCCTTCGCGCAAGGCAGCAGGGGCCTGATCTGCTTTCGCCCTATGACATCCTGATGGACGAAGCGCACCGCCGGGTGCTGCACTGGGAGCGGGTGCTCTCGGAGTTGCGGCTCCTGATCGACGACCCGCGCCAGATTGCGAGAGTCAAGGTCAGGCGAGCGCTCTATCTGCGCATGTTGCTGGAAAGCGCACCCACGCGCCTGCAATCGTGGAGCGACAGCGACAGCCTCGGCACCATGCCGAAGTCCCACTTGTTCGAATGGATTTCCTACGACTTCGAGCGGCTCGAACTGGCCGAGCTGGAAGGCTCCATGTCGCCCGAGGAAGCCGCGTCCTACACGCAGGCGCTCGACGCGCGGGCCAGCAGCATGCGCGAGGAGTGAGCGGACTGCGCTGTCAGCCCCGGCCCAACACAACGGCGCCCTCTTGGATATAGCGATCGAATTCGATCTTGGGAATGGCCGCGGTCAGCGACTGGCCGCCTTCCTGCCAGGTGACCACGACGCTGTCGTCGGCCATGAGGATCTGGCAGTTCCCCTCGGGGATCTTCAGTTTCGGACCGTCGCCCGCACGGAACTCGACATTGCCCACGATGCGGCCGTCAATCTGCGTGGTGGAAGTCATGGGAATCCTCGAAAAGAAAAGAAGACTGCAAACCCTTTTCTCCCTCATGCCACCGCGGCGCTGTAGGCAGGGACAGCATTCCCGCGCCGGTTGCATGCTTGCGAGCGATTCGCTCGCAGTGCAGAAATGCGCTAGGCGCTGGCTGTGGCCGAAGAACGCTTACAGCGGACGTCAGGCGAAACCGACACCAGCCCCTCGTCGCTCGACCACTATTTCATTTGGAGCCAGCACTTGGCGGCTTGCCTGCCGGCACCGCCTAATGCGGGCGATTTTTCAACCTGCCTCGATGTCAACGAGGCACATGATGAAGGAGTCATGACATGGCCAATTTCACGAACACTGCCGACACCGCCACCACCGAAGACGTGGTCAAGGTGCTGAACGATCTACTCGAAACCTCGCGCGACGGCGAATACGGCTTCCGTGTTTGCGCCGAGGAGGTCGACTCGCCGCAGCTCAAGCAGGTCTTCCAGAGCCGCTCGGCCGATTGCGCCAAGGCGGCGGGAGAACTGGTCCAGCTCATCAGTCGTTTCGGCGGTTCGCCCGACGAAGGCGGCACGGTGACCGGCGCCATGCACCGCGGCTGGGTGCACGTGAAGGGCGCGGTGGGCGCCAACAGCGCGCACTCGATGCTCGAAGAGTGCGAGCGCGGCGAAGACACTGCGGTGGCGCGCTATCGCAAGGCGCTCAAGGCCGATCTGCCGGCCGACGTGCGCGCACTGATTCAGCAGCAGGCCGATGGTGCCAAGCGCAACCACGACCAGATCAAGCAACTGCGCGATCAGATGAAGAAGTCGTGATCGCCTATGTCACCACGGAGGAGGGGTGGCTCCGTGGTGAATGGTCTTCGAGCCAGCAAAGGACGGCCTCGCACTGCTCCGCGACCGCCCAGGTCGCGTCGATCCGCAGCACGCCGGGTTCGCCGACGGGGGACTCCAGTGCCGCGAACTGGCTGTCCACCAAGCTGGCAGGAAACCAATGTGCGGATCGCCCCGCCACGCGTGCGCGTGCTTCCTCCGGCGCGATGTCGAGGTAGACGATTTTCAGCGAGGGCTCCGCCGCCCGCAACCGGTCGCGGTAGCGGCGCTTGAGAGCGGAGCAGGTGAAGACCACGTGGCTTTCGGATGCCGCCACGAGCGTGCCGAGCCGGTCGAGCCAAGGCGCGCGGTCCTCATCATCCAGTGCGATGCCGCGGCGCATCTTCTCCTGGCACCGAGGCAGGTGATAGTCGTCGCCCTCGATCATCGAGGCGCCAAGGGCTCGGGCGAGCGCGGCCGCGGTGGATGATTTGCCGCACCCCGAAACACCCATTACCAGCAGCTTGTGGGTCATCGTCCGGGAGGCTGGAAGATGTGCCCGGCCATCGCCTTCGACCGCATCGGCAATTACGGGAACGGTGGCGCGAGCGGCCTGCGTGGGAGGGCTTGTCAATGTGTCTCCTGCTCGATCGTGATTCGGCGCACGCGGACGCCAAGCAGAACCGGAAGTTACGCAAGAGGCGGCCACAACACAAAGACGGGATCGGTCTGGACCTATAGGGAAACGTTATGTTGCGTGGTCCCCATAAGGAAATGCGTCACCCCTAGAGCAAGGCCGTCTTTGCGCCGAGGTCGAGACGATCCTACCGTTGGGCCACTGACATCGAGACCACCACCGAAGAGGAAGTCACGTGAGCCCGTCCCGCATTTCCAGGCGCATCCGACGCATCAAGCCCTCCCCCAGCAGCGCCGCCGCGGACCGGTTCGCCGAACTGCGCAGGGCGGGCAAGGACATCATCAACCTTGCCATCGGCGAGCCTGACTTCGACACGCCCGCCCACATCCGTGAGGCAGGCTGCAACGCCATCAAACGCGGCGAGACGCGCTACACACCCGTTGCCGGCACGCTGGCCCTGCGCGAAGCCATCGCAGCCAAGCTCCAGCGCGAGAACGGCCTGAGCTACAGCCCGCGCGAGATCATCGTCACGGTCGGCGCCAAGCATGCGCTGTTCAACGCGCTGTCGGTGACGGTGGAGGAGGGGCACGAGGTGATCGTGCCGGCACCGTATTGGGTGTCGTATCCCGACATGGTGCTGGCCTGCGATGGCACTCCGGTCACCGTCACCTGCAAGGAAGAAGACGATTTCCGGCTGACGCCCGAGGCGCTCGAGGCGGCCATCACGCCGGCCACGCGCTGGCTGGTCTTCAACTCGCCCACCAATCCCACGGGCACGACCTACACCGCCGGGCAACTGCGCGCGCTGGCCGACGTGCTGATGCGCCACCCCCAGGTCATGGTGCTGACCGACGACATCTACGAGCACATCCGCTTCACCGATGCGGCGCCGCCCCACTTGCTGGCCATCGAGCCCGGCCTGCGCGATCGCACGCTGGTGGTGAACGGCGTGTCGAAGACCTACGCGATGACGGGCTGGCGCATCGGCTATGCGGCCGGCCCCGCGGACATCATCGCGGCGCTGGACATGCTGCAGTCGCAGTCGACCAGCGGCGCGTCGTCGATGAGCCAGGCCGCGGCCGTGGCGGCCCTGAACAGCGACGCGGCCTTTCTCCCCGACTGGGTTGCCACCTACAGGCAGCGCCGCGACACCGCGACCCGGCTGCTCAACGACATCCCGGGCATTCGCGCCCGTGCACCGGGCGGCGCGTTCTATCTCTACCCCCACTGCGGTGGACTGATCGGCAAGCGAACCCCTGAGGGCAAGACGCTGGAGACCGACAACGACGTCGTGATCTACCTGCTCGAGGCAGGTGGCGTCATGGTGCTGGCGGGCACGGCGTACGGGGTGTCGCCCTACTTCCGCATGTCGACGGCCACCAGCATCGAGAAGATCGAGGAGGGGTGCCGGCGCATCGCTTCTGCAGTGGCGAAGCTTGCCTGATCTGCGGTCTGCGGGCCTTGCCTATCAAGAATGCTTATAGGCGAAGGTCCATAACGTATTGGCCACCGGAACCACCCGTTCCTACCATTCCTTCAACCCTTCCATGACTCGGAGAAAAGCAATGAGCTACCCCACGAATTCGAGATTGCGCGGCGCGGCCCTGGTGGCCATTGCCGCGATCGCCGGCTTCTGCACATTGGCCCCCGCCAGTGCGCAGACCGACACCTTCAAGATCGGTGTCATCGCGCCCATGAGCGGCCCCAATGCCCGTTACGGCGCCTTCGCGAACAAGGGCGCGGCGCTCGCTGCCAAGGAAATCAACGCCGCCGGCGGCGTGCTCGGCAAGCAGATCGAGCTCGTGAGCGGGGACAGCCAGTGCGTGCCGGCGGAAGGCGTCGCCGCCACGCAGCGCATGATCAGCCTCGAGAAAACGCCGGTGATCATCGGCGACGTCTGCAGTTCGGTCACGCTGGCGATGCAGCCGCTGGCCGAGGAGTCGAAGGTGCTGCTCGTGAACGCGGCCTCGTCGAACCCCGACATCACCTACAAGGCCGGCGTGGGCGGCTTCAAGTGGACCTTCCGCAACTACCCGACTGACGAGGTGCGCGCCGCGACGGTGCTGGAGTACGCGTCGAAGACCAAGGGCTTCAAGAAGTTCGCTGTGCTCTCGGTCGACAGCGACTACGGCCGCGGCGCCATCAAGTTCACCAAGCGCTACCTGCCGAAGTACGAAGGCGCCGAGATCCTGAGCGAGGACTATTACAAGGATTCGGAGACCGACTTCCGCTCCGTGCTGAGCAAGATCCGCCGCTCGGGCGCGCAGGCCATCTTCCTCTACGGTCAGGCCGACACCACCCCGATCATCGCCCGCCAGATGCTCGAGCTCGGGCTGGCCGGCAAGGTCGCGCTGGTCGGCAACGGCGAGTTCAACACCAAGGAAACCATTGCCGCCGCGCCGAAGGTCATGAACGGCGCGGTCGAGGCCGCCGCGTGGCTGCCCGAGGTGCCGGCGCCGCGCAGCCTCAAGTTCGTCGAGGACTACAAGAAGGCCAACGGCGGCGAGATGCCGAACAACCATGCCTACACGCACTACGACACCCTGAACCTCGTCGTGGCCGCCATCAAGAACGCCAACAGCCTCAAGGCCGAGGACATCCGCAACGCGATGGCGAAGATCAAGTACGACAGCCCCATGGGCGTGGTGACCTTCGACGACCACAACCAGGCGATCATGCCCATGGTGCTGCTCGAGATCACCGACGGCAAGCCGGCCATCAAGGGAATGATCGCGACCAAGGTCGACTACGCGGCCGGCGCGAAGTGAAGAAGAAGCACCTTCTGCGGCCTGCGAGAACACCGTGAGTTCCTTCCTTTTCGAACAGATCGTCAACGGCATCATCACCGGGTCGGTCTACGCCCTGGTGGCCGCCGGCATGACGATGATCTTCGGCGTGCTGCGGGCCATCAACTTCGCCCACGGCGAGTACTACATGCTGGGCACCTTCGCGGCCTGGTGGGTCATGTCGAAGCTCGCGGCCGACTACAGCCTGGCCATCATCGGCGGCGTGGCAATCGTCAGCGTGATCGCGGTGCTGATCGGACGCAGCGTGATGCAACGCCTCATCGGCCAACCGTTCCAGGCCGGCGTGCTGGCCACGCTGGGGCTTTCTCTCATCCTGCAGAACGTGGTCATCCTGGCCTTCGGCGGCGGCTACAAGGTGTTCTCGGGCGGCTGGCTGGAGCCGATCGAACTCGGCGACTTCGGCATGTCGCAGCAGCGCGTGATCCTGGTTGTCGTCACTCTCGTGGTGTTCGCCGGGCTCGAATGGATGGTGCGCAGCACGCGCCTGGGCCGCTCGATCCGCGCGGTGTCGCAGAACATCGAGTGCTGCCAGGTCAACGGCATCGATGTCGAGCAGGTGGTGCGCCGCACCTTCCTGATCGGCGTGGCCATCGCGGCGCTTTCCGGCATCCTGACGGGGCCTATCAACGTGAGCATCTACGGCGGCATGGGCGAGTCGATCACGCTGAAGACCTTCGCCGTGATCGTCATGGGCGGCATGGGCAACGTGCGCGGCACTCTCATCGCGGGCTGCCTGCTGGGCGTCGTCGAGAGCCTCGTTGCCGGCTTCATCGGCCTGCAGTACCGCGACTCCGTCGGCTTCATCGTGCTTCTGCTCATGCTCATGTTCCGGCCGCACGGCCTGTTCAGCAGCAAGGCCCGCTTCTGAAAGCGACAACTTCATGAAACAGGCAATCTTGTCAACCACCACGCTGGACACGCCGCGCATGTCGGCCGCCCGGGTCGCCACGGTCAACTGGAGTGCGTGCGCCATCGGCGTCGTCGCGCTGCTTTGCGCGCCGCTCTTCCTCGGCGACTACTACCTGCACGCGATGGTCCTCGCGATGATCTTCCTGCTGCCGGCGCTGGGGCTGAATCTCATCCTGGGCTACACGGGCATGCTGTCGCTCGCGCAGGGTGTGTTCTTCGGGCTCGGCGCATACGCGTCGGCCCTCATGTCGATCCACTTCGGCACGTCGTTCCTGGTGAACTTCCTGGTCGCGGGCCTGGTGGCCGGGCTGGTCGCGCTGCCGCTGGGCATTCCGGCGCTGCGGCTGCGCGACACCTCGTTCGTGATGTGCACGCTCGGCATGGTGGTCATCGCGCAGATGGTGTCGAAGAACTGGATCGGCCTGACGCGCGGCGACATGGGACTGTCGGGCGTGGCCCGGCCGCGGCTGGGCTTTGGCGACTGGGTCTACACCGTGATCAAGGCGCCCGAGTACTTCTACCTGGTGCTCGTGCTGGCGGTGCTGGCGGTGGCGGCCTTCGTCGCGCTGATCCGTTCGCCCGCGGGCCGCTGCATGGTGGCCATTCGCGACAACGAGACGCTGGCCGAATCGCTGGGCGTGCCGACCTGGACCTACAAGCTCCTGGTCTTCATGCTGAGCGCCGTCTTCGCGGGGCTCGGCGGCAGCCTCTACGCGCATTTTTCGACGGTCGTGAGCCCGCTGGTCTTCCAGGCCTACTACTCCAACACCATCCTGATCATCGTGCTGGGCGGTGGCGTGGGAAAGGTGCCGGGCGCCATCATCGGCAGCTTCGTCTTCGTGGCGGTGTCCGAAGCGCTGCGCATCACGCCCGAGCTGCGCATGGTGATCTACGGCTTCGTGCTGCTGGGGCTGGTGTTCCTGTTCCCGCAAGGTCTGGCGCCGCTGTTCCAGCGTGCGGCGGAGCGCATTGCCGGTATCGGAAAGGGGCCACGCGATGTCCGCTGAGTCCATGCTGCGCATCGAAGGCCTGCGCAAGAACTACGGCGCCGTTGCGGCGCTCCAGGGCGTGGACATCGAAGTCCGCTGTGGCGAGGTGATGGGACTCATCGGCCCCAACGGCTCCGGCAAGTCGACCCTGTTCGACTGCTGCACCGGCCTGCAGCGCAGCGACGCGGGCCGCGTGCTGCTCAAGGGCGTCGACATCACCGGCTGGCCGATGAACCGCATCGCCCGCGAGGGCCGCTTCCTGCGCAGCTTCCAGAAGACGGTGGTCTTCCCGACGCTGGACTCCGAGGAGAACCTGGTGCTGGCCGGACAGATGTCGCGCTTTCCGAACGTGCTGTCAACCTTCTGGGTCGGGCCGTCGGCCAGGAAGCGCATCCAGGCCCTGCGCGAACGCGCGAAGGAACTGATCGAGGTGACGGGACTGGCGCGCGTGGCGCACCTGCCGGCCGGCAACATGTCCGGCGGGCAGCAGAAACTGCTGCAGTTCGCGTCGATGCTGATGCCCGAACCCGAGTTGATCCTGCTGGACGAGCCGTTGGCGGGCATCAACCCCGTGCTCATCGAGAAGGTCATCCAGTGCA
The DNA here is from genome assembly GCF_900099805.1 of Variovorax sp. OV700. Lineage (GTDB taxonomy): Bacteria > Pseudomonadota > Gammaproteobacteria > Burkholderiales > Burkholderiaceae_C > Variovorax. The sequence goes on from NZ_FNDR01000010.1 coordinate 180,078, forward strand.
TCGAGCACGCGAATAAGGAGCTCGGCGTGACCTTCGTGGTGATCGAGCACAACACCGACGTGCTGATGAACCTCAGCCACCGCGTGGTCGTGCTGCACCAGGGCGCCAAGCTCGCCGATGCCACGCCGGAAGAAGTGGTTCGCAACCCGGAGGTCATCGAGGCCTACCTCGGCGGCTGACACGAAAGAACAGCATCATGGAACTCGAAATCGACAACCTCCGTGCCGGCTACGGCCACCTGGACATCCTGCACGGCGTGGACCTGAAGATCAGGCATGGCGAATTCGTCACGCTGCTGGGCCCGAACGGGGCCGGCAAGTCGACGCTGCTGAAGTCGCTCTTCGGCATGACCACCCACAAGGGCGGCGCGATCCGCTGGAAGGGCAAGGACATCGCGGGCCTGCGCCCGCAGGCGATGCTCGGCCACGGCATTGCCTACGTGCCGCAAGGTCGCTGCAACTTCCAGCTGATGTCCATCGACGAGAACCTCGAGATGGCGGCCTACACCATCAAGGACGGCGACTTGAAGGGCGAGCGCGAGTACGTCTACGACCTCTTCCCGATCCTGCGCAAGCGCCGCAACGAGCTCGCCGGCAACATGTCCGGCGGCGAGCAGCAGCTGCTCGAGATGGCGATGGCCGTGCTGCGCCGCCCCGAGATCCTGCTGGTGGACGAGCCCTCGGTCGGCCTCTCGCCGCAGGCCATCACGCTGGTCTTCAACGAACTCAAGCGCCTGCACAAGGGCGGCCGAACCATTCTGCTGGTCGAACAGAACACCCGCAAGGCCATGGAGGCCGCGGAGCGCGCCGTGGTTCTGCGCCTCGGCAAGGTCATCTGGGACAGCCCGGTCGGGGCACTGAGTACTGCCGATCTGGGCGAACTGTTCATGACGGGCAAGCGCGCATCTGACGCGGCCACGGCCTGAGCACACACCTCAACCGAACATTCAAGGAGCTGAAAGGCATGAAACTGGCATTTGACACGGGTGGCACGTTCACCGACTTCGCGATGACGGAGGATGACGGCACCATCCTTCTGCACAAGGTCCTGAGCACGCCCGATGCGCCCGCGCGCGCCGTGCTCCAGGGCGTGGACGAGCTGCTGGGCAAGGTGCGGTCCCGCAACGGGGGCAAAGCCACGGGCAACGGCCAGCTGCAGATCCTTGGCGCGACCACGGTCGTGACCAACGCGGTGCTGGAGCGCCGCGGCGTCCACACCGCCTTCATCACCACCGACGGCTTCCAGGACATGCTGCGCATTCGCACGGAAGGGCGCTACGACCTCTACGACCTGCGCATCCAGTACCCCGAGCCGCTGGTGTCGCGCGAGCTGTGCTTCGGCGTGGATGAGCGCATTGCCGCGGACGGCACGGTGATCAAGGCGCTCGACGAAGACGGCGTGCGCACCATCGCCCGCGTGCTGCTCGACAAGAAGGTGGAGTCGGTGGCCGTGTGCCTGCTGCACGCCTACAAGTACGCGCAGCACGAGCGGCGCGTGGCCGAGATCCTGGCCGAGGTCGCGCCGGGAATCTCCGTCTCGCTCTCTTCGACGGTTTGCCCCGAAGTCCGCGAATACGACCGCGCCTCGACCACCGTCGTCAACGCCTACACCCGGCCGATGATGGTCGGGCACGTGAGCCACCTCGAGCGCGAGCTGTCGCAACGCGGTGTCGAAGGACAACTGCTCTGGATGACGTCGAGCGGCGGCGTGGTGCCGAGCTCGTCGGCCTCGCGCACGCCGGTGCGCTTGATCGAGTCGGGGCCCGCGGCGGGCGCCGTGGCCGCCGCGGACTATGCGCGCCAGGCCGGCGAGTCGAGCGTGCTGTCGTTCGACATGGGCGGCACGACCGCCAAGCTTTGCCTGATCCCGAACGGCCAGCCGATGGTGGCCAACGACCTCGAAGTGGCCCGCCACGAGCGCTTTCGCAAGGGCAGCGGCTTCCCGCTCAAGATCCAGTCGATCCACATGATCGAGATCGGCGCGGGCGGCGGCAGCATCGCAGCGCGCAACAAGCTCGGCCTGCTGGGCGTGGGGCCGCGCAGCGCCGCCGCCGCGCCGGGGCCGGCCTGCTATGGGCGCGGCGGCACGGAACCGACGGTCACCGATGCCGACCTGCTGCTGGGCTACCTGAACGAGAACTCCTTCCTGGGCGGCGATTTCGCGCTCGACAAGCCCGCCGCCGAATCGGCGATGGCACGGCTCGCGAAGGAGCTCGGCATTTCGCTCGAGCGCTGCGCCTGGGGCATTCACGACATGGTCAACGAGAGCATGGCCGAGGCTGCCTCGATGCAGGCCACCGACAGCGGCGTCGACCCGCGCGCCTTGCCGCTGATCGCCTTTGGCGGCGCCGGACCGGTGCATGCCTACGGCGTGGCCCGCAAGCTGGGCATTCGCAAGGTGATCTGTCCGCTGGGCGCCGGCGTCACCTCGGCCATCGGGCTGCTGGGCGCGCCGGTGGCGGCGGACCTGTCGGCCAGCCTGCCGATGCGCATCTCGGCCTGGAACCCCAGCGCGGTGAACGTGGTCAAGGCCACGCTCGCGGACCAGGGGCGCGAAGTGGTGCTGGCGAGCAAGGTGCCGGTGGACCACATCAGCTACTCGTACACCGTGGACATGCGCCACGTGGGCCAGGGCTACGAGATCTCGGTGCCGCTGCCGGAGCTGGATCCGGCGGACCCGAAGTTCGTCGAGGAACTGCTGGCCCGCTTCCATGCCAACTACGTGGCCCTGTACGGCCGCGCCGTCAGCGGCACCGACGCGGAGGTCATCACCTGGCGCGTGCGTGCCAGCGGGCCGAAGGCGCCGGTCTCGCTCGCCAGCCTGCGTGGTGAATCGAGCACGGCGCGCGATGCACGCAAGGGCACGCGGCCGGTCTTCTTTTCCGAACTCGGCAAGTACGTCGACACGCCGGTCTACGACCACTACGCGCTGGTGCCCGGCGTTCCGGTCGAGGGTCCCGCCATCATCGAGCAGCGCGAATCGACCGTGGTGATGGGGCCCAACGCCAGCGCCTCGCTCGACGCCCAACACAACCTGATCATGCTTTTGTCCTGAGGTCTTCTTGCCATGTCCATGCTCAAACCCGACTTCAACGATCCGATCACCCTGCAGGTGATGTGGGACCGCCTGGTCTTCATCGCCGACCAGGCCGACAGCGCGCTCGGCCGTACGGCCTTCTCGCCGATCGTGCGCGAGAACCACGACTACGTGAACGTGCTGCTGGACGCCAAGGGTCGTGCGCTCGCGCAATGCACCTGGTCGATTCCGGTGTTCATCACCACGCTGCCCATGGCGGCGCAGAACTACTTCCTCAAGGCCTTTCCGCCCGAGTCGCTGGAGCCCGGCGACGTGCTGGCCACCAACGACCCCGTGATCGGCACCGGCCACCTGCCGGACATGGTCATGCTCACGCCGATCTTCCGCAAGGGAAAGATCGTGGGCTACGCGGGCAGCATCGCCCACCTGCCGGACATCGGCGGCCGGCCGCAGTCGCCCGACTCGACCGACATGTTCGAGGAGGGCATCCGCATTCCGATGCTCAAGCTGTTCAAGGCTGGCAAGCCGAACACCGATGTGTTCTCCGTCATCGAGGCCAGCGTGCGCCTGCCGCACGAAGTGCGCGGCGACATCCAGAGCATGGTGGCCGCCAACGAGGTGATGAGCCGCGAGCTCACGCGCTTCATGGACGAATACGGCCTGGAAGACTGCGACGGCCTCGGCGAGGCGATCTTCAGCCGCTCGGAGCGCCACATGCGCCAGGCCATCGCGGCCTGGCCGAACGGCAGCTACAAGGCCGACATGACGATCGACGGCTTCGAGTCCGACGTCAAGCTGTGCGTGAGCGTGGAAGTGCGCGACGACTCGATCCACGTCGACTACACCGGCACCTCGCCCGAGGTGGCGCGGGGCATCAATGTGGTGCCGCACTACCGCGTGGCGCACAGCGTGTATGCGCTGAAATGCCTGCTCGATCCGGAGACGCCGAACAACGAGGGCTGCATGGTCGCGCTGACCGACTCCGCGCCGGCGGGATCGATCCTCAATCCGAGGCCGCATGCGGCGGGCGCGGCGCGCAACCTCGTGGGTCATTGCATTCCGAGCCTGATCTTCAAGGCGCTGCAGCACGTCGTGCCCGAAGGCGCGATGGGCGACAGCGGCGGCGCGCCGATCTGGGGCATCAACTGCCAGGGCCAGCGCTCCGACGGAACGGCCTACGGCAGTGCGCAGAACTTTCACGGCGGGCAGGGCGGGCGGTCGTCGATGGACGGCCTGGACACGCTGAGCTTTCCATCCAACTGCCGTGTGACGCCAATCGAGATGTACGAGCTCGCGGTGCCCGTGCTCACTGAATGCAAGGAGCTCATTCCCGACTCGGGCGGCCCCGGCAAGTTCCGCGGCGGCCTGGGCCAGCGCGGCGTGATCCGCAACCTGTCGGACCGCGAGATGAATATCTACCTGAGCACCGAGCACGTGAAGTACCCCTGCCTCGGTGTGCTGGGCGGCCAGGCCGGGCGCAACGGCGCGGTGCTGCACGACGGCAAGGCCGTGTTCCCGAAAGGGCGACTGGTGCTGGCACCGGGCGAGCGACTCACGATCGAACTGCCGGGCGGCGGCGGCTGGGGCGATGCCCAGCAGCGTTCGCGTGATCTGGTCGAGGACGATCTGCGCCAGGGCCTCGTCAGCATGGCCGGCGCGCAGGCCGACTACGGGTACGAGGCCGAAGCCGGCGCCGAAGCGCAGAAGGCGGTGGCGTGATGTCCGGCGCACTGAAGGGTCAGGTGGCCCTCGTGACCGGCGGCGGCTCGGGCATCGGCCGCTCCACCGCGTTGATGCTCGCCGCCGAAGGCGCGCGCGTTGTCGTGATGGGCCGGCGGGCCGAGCCGCTGCAGGCTGTGGTCGACGAGATTCGCGGCGCCGGTGGCGAAGCCTGGGCGCGGCAGGCCGACCTGCAGGAACGCGAGCAGCTCATCGCGCTGGTGCGGTGGACCGAGAAGGAGGTCGGCCCCATCGGCATCCTCGTCAACAACGCGGGCCTCACCAGCCGCGTGCGCAACATCCGCTGGATCGAGCCGGACGACTGGGAGTCGGCCATGTCGGTCAACCTGACGGCGGTCTACGTGCTGATCCAGGCGGTGCTGCCGGGGATGCTCGATGCCGGTGCCGGCACCATCGTCACCGTTTCCTCACTCGCAGCCGTGCGCCCGAACCTGCTGGGCGGCGCGCCTTATGGTGCGGCCAAGGCGGCGGTGACGAACCTGATGGGCTTCGTGCATGGCACCTTCCGCAACAACAACATCCGCTCCACCACCATCCTGCCCGGCGAGGTCAATACGCCCATCATGGACACGCGCGTGCGCCCACCGAGTGCGGAAGAGCGCGCCGCCATGGTCGCGTCCGACGACGTGGCGCGCGCCATCTTGCTGGCCTGCACGCTGCCGCAGGGCACCACCATCGAGCAACTGGTGATCAGCCCGACCCGCGCGCGCGACCAGGGCCCCGACATCGAGATCAGCCGCTGGCTCGGCGCGCCCGACGGAACACCCGGCAAACCCTGAACGAGACGAAGCATGAGCGATACCCTCCATCAACGCCTGGCACGCGGCGACTCCGTGCTGATGGTCAACCCGAACCATGTGTCACCCACGCTGTGCGAGAAGCTCGTGCGCTCGGGCGCGGACTCGGTCTTCATTGACTGCGAGCATGGCCTGGCCAGCTTCGAGGACATTCACCACATGGCCAAGGCCGCGCGCTATGCCGGCGGCTTCGGCATCGTGCGCCCGCAGAACCAGGAGCGCTCCACCATCACGCGCTGCCTGAACGCAGGCGCGGACGGCGTGATGGTGCCGCTGATCCACACCGCGGAGATCGCGCGGCAGGTGGTGCACACCTTCCGCTATGCCTGCCCCGACGATCACGCAACCCGGCTGCTGGTCGGCATGGTGGAGTCGGTCGAGGCCGTGCGCAATCTCGACGAGATCCTGGCGGTCGATGGCATCGACGTGTTCTTCGTCGGGCCGGGCGACTTGTCGCAGTCGATGGGCTACTCGCCTGCGGTGGCTCCAGGCAAGCGCCGCCCGCAACCCGCACTCGACCTGGTCGACCAGACGCTGCAGCGCATTCGCGCGGCTGGAAAGATCGCGGGCACCCTGGTCGTGAAGCAGGACGTCGAACACCTGGTGTCGATGGGCGCGCAACTGCTGTACTACCATGCGGACCCCTTCGTGACGGAAGGCGTTGCGGCGATGCGCAGCCTGTCGCGGCCGGTGGCTGCCGCCGCCAACGCGCACTGAGCTGCGGAAAGTCAGGGCGGCGGTGACGCGGCTTCGGGCTCGCGGATGCCCGCAAGCCGACCGGCCGCGAACAGGTTGTCGATCTGTTCCTTGAGGATCTCCAGCACGGCGCGCGCCTGGTCGGACATCGGCAGGTGGTCCGGCACGCACAGCGACACGGTGGCTTGCAGCCCGGGCTCGACGATCCGGCGGATCACCGGCGGGTTCGCGGCCGGCGGAAAATCCGCCAGCGCCGAAGGCAGGATGGTGGCGCCCACGCCGGCCTGGATCGCCTGCCGCAGCGTTTCGGCGGACTCGATTTCCGCGCGGATGTTCGGTACCACGCCAATGCGGGCAAAAGCTTCGTCGACCATCCGCCGCAGAAAGTGCATGCGGCTCGGCAGCAGCAGGTCGATGCCGGCCAGCGCATGCAGCGCAATGGTTTGGTCGTCGTTCGGCTCCAGCTCCATGCCCGGTGGGGCAATCAGGAACAGGTCTTCGGTCAGGAGCGGTTGCAGCGTGAGGCCCTTCATGGGGCTGCCCGCGTAGATGATGGCCATGTCCAGGCGCCCGGTCATGACCATCTCGCTCAGCACCAGGCCGAAGTTGTCGTTGATGAACAGGTTGACCCCCGGGTATGCGCTGCGCACCGCCTGCAGCAGTGGCATCGACAGCGCCGAGGCCGTGCTGTAGGTGGCCAGCCCGACCGAGACGGGGCCCGAGACGAAGCTCTCGTCCGTGCGGTTCATCAGCTCGCGCTCCACCTGCTCGAGGTGGCTCAACATGATCTGCGCCTGGCGATAGAGCTCGTTGCCGGCGGGCGTGGGCGTCACGCCCGCGTTGGAGCGGTTCAGCAGCTTGTGCTTGAAGTGCTCCTCGAGCGAGGCGATGTGTTGGCTCAGCGCCGGCTGCGCCACGCTCAGTTGCGCCGCGGCCGCGGAAAGACTGCGTGCGTCCACCGCGGTCACGAAGCTCTTGAGGGTCTTGAAATTTACCGTCATGGGAAGTCGGGTGCGAACTGATCGTAACCCCGGTTGACGCTGGCAACGCGTGGCTCGATGCTTGCTTGCCAACAGAACAGCAAGACGACGGAGACCCGGTGAACCTCAGGCGGTTGAAATATTTCGTGAAGATCGTCGACGTGGGCAGCCTCACGCAGGCCTCGGAGGTTCTGCACGTTGCGCAACCGGCGCTGAGCCAGCAGCTGGCCACGCTCGAAGGCGAGTTCAACCAGCGTCTGCTCCTGCGAACGCAGAAGGGCGTGGTGCCCACGGAGGCCGGCATGGTGCTGTACCGCCACGCGCAATTGATCCTGCGCCAGTTCGAGCAGGCGCGCGCCGACGTCGTCAACGCCGGGCGCAGCCTGGCGGGGCAGGTGTCGGTCGGTCTCGCGCCGGGCACGGCTGCATCAGGCCTGGCCTTGCCGCTGCTGCAGACGGTGCAGGAGCGGCATCCGCAACTCATGCTGCACATCAACGAGAACTTCGGAACCACGCTGTGCGACGTGGTGCGCAACGGCCTCATGGACATGGCCGTGCTCTATGGCGGCGAGCATGCGGTGCGGGGCCTGTCGTTCGACCCCTTGCTCACCGAAGACCTGTGCGTCGTGGCCTCGCACGGCATGCTGCGCATGGACGGCGATGAACTCGCGCTGGCCGAACTGCGCGACGTGGACCTGCTCCTGCCCAGCATCGACAATCAGCTGCGCCGCAGCGTGAATCGGGCTTTCGCTTCGGCAAAGATGATTCCGCGCGTGGTGGCGGAAATGGAGTCTTCGAGCACGCTGTCCGCCGCGGTCGCTTCGGGCGTGGGCGCGACGATCCTGCCCGTGTCGCTCGCGCGCTCCGTCGCGGCTACCGCAGCGGTCGACGTCGGGCGGCTGGTGTCGCCGCACATCGAGATTCCGCTGGCGCTTTGCGCTTCGGATCACTTGCCGCTGTCGGAGCCGGCGCAGGTCGTCAAGGGCATCCTCATGGAACTGGTCCACCGCCTCGAGCTGGGCGGCGGCATGCACACGGTGCACTGAGCGCAGGGCGCGGGGCGGCGAGGCGCCCCGTTGCGCCTCAGTTGGCGCAGCGGGCCTCGAGCGCATCGAGGAAGGAGCGGTCCCACCGGCCTTCCTTCATGGCCTGGATCGTGCGGGCCTCTGTGGCCAGGTGCGCATGGGCCTTTTCAATGAGCAGCTCGGCTTCGTCGCGCGCGAAGGCCATCAGGCCGTCCTGGTCGCCCACCACGATGTCGCCGGGGTTCACCACCATGCCTCCCACCGAGACGGGCACGTTGATCTCACCCGGGCCGTCCTTGTACGGGCCGCGGTGGTTGACGCCGCGCGCGTACACCGGAAAGTCGCGCTCGCGAATCTCGGCCACGTCGCGGATGGCGCCGTCGAGCACCACGCCCACGGTGCCGATGGTCGCGGCATAGAACGACAGGATGCCGCCGATCACCGCATTGGTGATGTCGCCGCCCGCATCGATGACGAGCACGTCGCCGGGGCGGCAGAACTCGAAGGCCCGCATCATCGTGAAGTTGTCGCCGCCGCGCGTCTTCACGGTGACGGCCGTGCCCGCCATGGTCTTGTGTCCCGGGCGGTGGTAGGGCTGCAGGCCGACGCTGCCGATGTTGCGGTGCATGTTGTCGCTCAGCGCGGCGACCGGAATATCGTGCAGCGCGGCGATGATCTCCGGCGCCACTTGCGGGGCCGACGGATTCTTGCGGATGGCTTTGTAGGGCATGGGTGTTGTCCTCGGTAATTCGGGGGCGCTTCAGCGCAGGGCGGCCACGGCCCGCGCGATGCGCGCGCAGCCTTCTTCCAGCGTCTCGATGGCGGTGGCAATGGAAAGACGAAAGTAGGGCGACAGCCCATAGGCGGTGCCCGCGACCACGGCCACGCCTTCGCTCTCCAGCAGGTACATCACCACGTCGCCGTCTTCTTCCAGGCGCTTGCCCTGGGGCGTGGTCTTGCCGATCAGGCCGCCGCAGTGGATGTAGAGATAGAAGGCGCCGGGTGGCGGGGTGCAGCGCAGGCCGGGGATGTCGTTGATGAGCGCGAGCGTGCGGTCGCGGCGCTGCTTGTAGACCGCCACGCTCTCGGCCACAAAACCCTGGTCGCCATTCATGGCGGCCGCGGCGGCCGCCTGGCTCACCGAGCAGCAGTTGCCGGTGGACTGCGACAGCAGCGTGTCCAGCGCCTGGATCAGATCGGCCGGCCCGGCCGCATAGCCGATGCGCCAGCCTGTCATCGCATAGGTCTTCGAGACGCCGTTGACCACCAGCGTGCGTTCGCGCAGCGCGGGTGCGACCGCGAGAAGATGCGGCGTCGCCTGGCCGTCGAAGCGGATGTGCTCGTAGATGTCGTCGGTCATCACCATCACGTGCGGATGGCGCTGCAGTACCTCGGCCAGCGCGCGGTATTCGTCAGCCGTGTAGCTGGCACCGGTCGGGTTGCTGGGCGAGTTGATCAGCAGCCAGCGCGTGCGCGGCGTGATCGCGGCTTCCAGCTGGGCGGGCGTCAGCTTGAAGCCGTTGGCTTCGGGGCAGGCCACCGTGACCGGCGTGCCTTCGCAGGCCAGCACCATGTCGGGGTACGACACCCAGTAGGGCGCGGGAATGATCACCTCGTCGCCCGGCTCCAGCGTGATCGCGAAGGCGTTGTAGATCGCGCTCTTGGCGCCGCTGGTGGCGATGATCTCGTTCACTGCATAGCGGAGGCCGTTCTCGCGCTCCAACTTGGCGGCGATGGCCTGCCGCAGCTCCACCGTGCCGGCCATCAGCGTGTAGCGCGTCGCGCCTTTCTCGATGGCGGCGGCCGCGGCCTGCCGGATGTGGGGCGGCGTGTCGAAGTCGGGCTCGCCCACCACGAGGTTCACGATCGACTTGCCCTGGCGGCGCAGTTCGTTGGCGCGGTCGGCGGCCGAGGTGCTGGGCGAGGGCTTGATGCGCCGCACGCGGGCGGCAATGCGGGACGTGGTCACGTGACTTCCTGTGTCTGGGATTGCATGGACCGAACGGTACGCAGATCGAACAGGCGAGGCCAAGACGACTTTTCACTGGTCGTATAGGCGCAGCTTATGGTGAGCGCCTATACCGGCCGTGCGGGGGCGGTGCTAGGCTCGGCTTTTGCTTGGGGGACAAGGCGTGAACCTGCGACGCCTCAAATATTTCGTGAAGATCGTGGACATCGGCAGCCTGACGCAGGCGGCCGAGGTTCTTTTCATCGCCCAGCCGGCGCTGAGCCAGCAACTAGCCACGCTCGAGGGCGAGGTGCGCCAGCAACTGCTCGTGCGCACCAAGCGCGGCGTCACGCCGACCGAGGCCGGCAAGGTGCTGTACCGGCATGCACAGATCATCCTGCGCCAGTGCGAGCAGGCGCGCGTGGACATGGAAGCGGCGGGCGAGGGGCTCTCGGGCCAGGTGTCGGTGGGTCTTGCGCCCGGCACGGCGGCCTCGGCGCTCTCGCTGCCGCTGCTGCGCACCGTGCGCGCCCGCCACCCCGGCATCCTGCTTTACCTGAACGAGAACTACGGCACCACGTTGAGCGAGCTCATCATGAACGGCCGCATGGACCTGGCCGTGCTCTACGGCGACAAGGCGATCCATGGCCTGAGCTTCCAGCCGCTGCTCAAGGAGCCGCTGTTCCTGGTCGGGCCAGCCGCGATGCCGGCGCCGGCGCAGCCGGTGAAGCTGGCCGACCTGCGCGACATCGAGCTCTTCCTGCCGCGCCCCTACAACGTGGTGCGCAAGCTGGTCGATGCGGCTTTCGTGCGTGCGGGCATGGTGCCGCGCGTGGTGGCCGAGATCGAATCGGCCTTCACCCTGACGGCGGCCATCGCCGACGGGCTGGGCGCCACCATCCTGCCGGCGTCGATGGCGCGCGAAGTGGTGGCGTCCTGCGGTGCCTGGCAATTCCAGATCGTCGACCCGGTCATCGAGGCGCCGCTGGCGCTGTGCCAGTCGGACCACCTGCCGCTGTCCGAGCCGGCGCAGGCGGTGAAGAGCATCCTGCTCGAGCTGGTGGTCGACCTCGCCGGCACCTTTGCGGCCACGCCCGAACCCGGTCTTGCCGCGCTGTCGTAACGCGCCGTCATAAGCCGGCCTTATCCCGGCACAGCCATTCCGTCTTGGGCATTGCGCCCGCGGCCCGTTACCTTTCATGCCTGCCGTCACGCGTTCGCGGAATGCGTCGGCCACCAAGGATGTTCTGTCGCCACAGGCAGGCCCGGCATGAAGCAGGAACAGATCAAGACGCTCATCGACGCACTCGCCGCATCGGACCTGGCGGAGCTGGAGTACAGCGAAGACGGCAGCACGCTGCGGCTGGTGAAGCAGTCGGCCCTGGCGGCCGCGCCCACCGCGCGGCACCCGACCGCTGCGCGCCAGGGGCCTGCCGCGGTTTCCGCGGAACCGGCGCTGCCGGAGGCCGCCCCGGCCGAATGCCTCGCACCGCTCTACGGCGTGGTGCACCTGCAGTCCGCCCCCGGCGAGCCGCCCTTCGTGCAACCGGGTCAGGCCGTCGAGGCCGGGCAGATGCTCTGCGTGATCGAGGCCATGAAGATGTTCAACGAAGTCCGCGCCGACGCTGCCGCCACCGTGCAGGCCGTGCTGGTGCGTTCGGGCCAGGAAGTGGATGCGGGGCAGTCCCTGTTCCGCTTCGGTTGAGGAAAACCGCGCGATGTTCGATTCCGTCCTCATTGCCAACCGCGGAGAGATCGCCTTGCGCATCCTGCGCGCCTGCCGCGGCCTGGGCCTCAGGACCGTGGTCGCGCATTCCGAGGCCGATGGCGAAGCCAGCTACGTCGCGCAGGCCGACCAGGCGCTGTGCATCGGGCCCTCCGCGCCGGGGCAGAGCTACCTGAACCAGTCGGCCATTTTGTTTGCCGCCGAAGTCAGCGGGGCGCAGGCCATCCACCCGGGCTACGGCTTCCTGTCGGAGAACGCGGGCTTTGCCGCGCGCGTGGAGCAGGCCGGCCTGGTCTTCATCGGCCCCAGCGCCGCCTGCATCCGCACCATGGGCGACAAGGTCTCGGCCAAGCGCGCGATGCGCAAGGCCGGCGTGCCCTGCGTGCCGGGGCCGGACGAAGGTCTGCCCGAAGACCCGGCCGCTGTGCAGGCAATCGCCCGCGAGATCGGCTACCCGGTGATCGTCAAGGCGGCCGGCGGCGGCGGTGGGCGCGGCATGCGCGTGGTGCATGACGAAGCGGCGCTGTTGGATGCGATGGCGCTCACGCGCGAGGAGGCTCGCCAGGCCTTCGGCAACCCCGAGGTCTACATCGAGAAGTTCCTGCTGCATCCGCGCCATGTCGAGATCCAGGTGCTGGCCGACAGCCACGGCAACGCCGTGTGGCTGGGCAGCCGCGACTGTTCGCTGCAGCGCCGCCACCAGAAGGTGATCGAGGAGGCGCCGGCGCCCGGCATCGACGACGCGCTGATGGCCGAGGTGGGCGAGCGCTGCGCGGCTGCCTGCCGGCAGATCGGCTACTGCGGCGTCGGCACCTTCGAGTTCCTCTACGAGAAGGGCGCCTTCTATTTCATCGAGATGAACACCCGCCTGCAGGTGGAGCACCCGGTGACCGAGATGACCGCCGGCGTGGACATCGTGCAGCAGCAGTTGCGCATGGCGCGCGGCGAGCGCCTTTCGCTGGCGCAGCGCGATGTGCGATGCCAGGGCCACGCGATCGAGTGCCGCATCAACGCCGAGAACCCAGAGACCTTTGCACCCGCGCCCGGCCGCATCACCGGCTGGCAGGTGCCGGGCGGCTTCGGCGTGCGTGTCGATTCGCATGCCAACACCGGCTACCGCGTGCCGCCTTACTACGACTCGATGATCGCCAAGCTGATCGTGCACGGCGCCACGCGCACCGACGCGCTCGACCGCATGCGCCTGGCGCTCGCCGAGATGCGCATCGACGGCATCGCGACCAACGTGCCCCTGCATCGCGAACTGCTGCGCGACGGAGGATTTGCCGTCGGCGGCGTGGACATTCATCACCTCGAACGCTGGCTGCAGCAAAGGAACGCGGCGTGATCGCGCAGCGCCCCTCCCTCAGCCTGCTGGGCACGACCGCGCTGCTCTTCGAGGCGCCCGGCGAGATGAACCTCACCTCGCAGCAGCGCATCTGGGCGCTGGCGCACGAGACCCAGGCCTGGCCGGAGATTCGCGAAGCCGTGCCGGGCATGAACAACCTGATGCTGACCTTCTTGCGCCCGCCGCGCGGCCTCGGTGCGCTCGAAGCCCTGGAGGCGCGCCTGCGCGATGCGTGGGACGCGGCCGTCGCGCTGCCGCGGGAGGGCCGGGTGGTCGAGTTGCCCGTGGTCTACGGCGGCGCGGGCGGTCCGCATATGGCCGACGTGGTGGCGCACACGGGTCTCAGCGTCGAGCGGATCGTCGAGCTGCACAGCGCACCGCTCTACCCTGTGTATGCCCTTGGCAGCCACCCCGGCTACTGCTACCTGGGCGGCATGGATGCGCGCATCGCCACGCCGCGCCGCAAGGTGCCGGTGTTGAGCATTCCGGGCGGCGCGGTGTCGATCGGCGGCGCGCAGACCGGCGTGTCGGCCTCGGCCGGGCCCAGCGGCTGGAACACCATCGGCAGCACCGCGATGTCTTTCTTCGATCCGGCGCAGGACCCGCCCGCGACGCTGCAGCCGGGCGACATGATCCGTTTTCGCGTGGAGGGCATCGTCCGATGATCGAAGTGCTTTCATCGGCGGCGCTTGCCACCGTGCAGGACCTGGGGCGCACCGGCAGCCTGCGCTGGGGCGTCGGCACCTCGGGAGCCATGGACAACCTGGCGCTCGCGGCCGGCAACCTGCTGCTGGGCAATGCGCTCGATGCGGCCGCCATCGAAGTGCCGGTGTTTCCCTTCAAGGTGCGCTTCGGCGAGGACTGCGCCTTTGCGCTGACCGGCGCCGATTGCGCGGCCCGGCTGGACGACCAGCCGCTGCTGCCTTGGTGGGTCCACCAGGCGCGGGCCGGGCAGGTGCTGACTCTGGGCTTGCCCCAAGGTGGCGCCCAGCGCGGCAGCCGCGCCATGCTGTGCCTGGCCGGCGGAATCGACGTGCCCGAAGTGCTGGGCTCGCGCAGCACGCAGCTGCGCGGTGCCTTCGGTGGCCATGAAGGGCGCGCGCTGCGGCGGGGCGACGTGCTGCGCGCGGCAGGTGCGGCCGCTGCGTGTAAGACCGGCTTCGGCCTGGTGCCCCCCGCGCTCGCACTGCCGCTGCAGCGTGACGGCGTGGCGGCGGTGCGCGTCTTGCCCGCGGCCGAATACATGGGCTTCGAGCCCGCGTCGCGTGACGCCTTCTGGGCCGGCGAATGGAAGATCACCTCGCAGAGCGATCGCTATGGCTACCGCCTCGAAGGCGAGGCGCTGCGGCCCATCGCGCCGATGGAGCTGCGTTCGCACGGCATCGTGCCGGGCGTGATCCAGGTGCCGCACAGCGGGCAGCCCATCATCCAGATGCGAGACGCCCAGCCTTCGGGCGGCTACCCCAAGTTCGGCACGGTGATCGAGGCCGACATGTGGCGCCTCGGCCAGGCGCCGATCGGCAGCCGCGTGCGCTTCATCGAAGCCGGCTGGGACGAGGCCGTGGCCGCCCTCGATGAAGTGCGCGCCTGGCTCGACAAGGTGGCGCGCATGGTGGAACTGCACCGCGGTGCGCCCGCGGCAAGGCGCTGACATGCAAGACGTCGCGCTGCAAGCCAGTCAGTTCGCCGCGTGGCTGGCCGACACGGACATCGGCCTGTTCGAACTGCGCACGCCGCACGGAAGCTTGCGGCTGGGGCGGCAGGGCGACGACATCGTGGTTCTGCCGGCATACGATGCGCAAGAGGCCGCTGCCGTCGAGCCGGCCGTGGTCCGGGCGCCCTCGGTGGGGGTGTTCCTGCACGGCCACCCGTTGGCCGGCGCACCGCTGGCTCGGATCGGCGAGCACGTGCCGGCCGGGCAGACCGTCGGCCTGCTGCAGATCGGGCCGCTTTTTCTACCGGTGGTCACGGCCGAGGCCGGCGAGATCGCCGCCATGTGCGTTGGCCATGGCCTCCCTGTCGGCTACGGCACGCCGCTGGTCGAACTGCTGCATCCCCTCTGACGAGCAAGGGCACCCCATGGACATCGACCTGAACGCGGACCTCGGCGAAGGCTTCGGCCCCTGGCGCATGGGCGAGGACGAAGCGCTGCTCGACATCGTTTCTTCCGCCAACGTGGCCTGCGGCTTTCATGCGGGCGATCCCGTCATCATGGACCGCACGGTTCGCATGGCACTCTCGCGGGGCGTCGACGTGGGAGCGCATGTGGGCTTTCCCGACCTGCTGGGGTTCGGCCGCCGGCCGATGCAGATCGAGCCCAAGGAACTCGTCGCCTACGTGCTCTACCAGCTGAGCGCGCTGGACGGCATGGCGCGCACCGCCGGCCACCGCATGACGCACATGAGCTTTCACGGTGCGCTCGGCAACATGGCCGCGGCCGACGCCGCGTTCGCCGAACCGCTGGTGCGCGCGGTGGCGGATTTCGATCCGACGCTCATCGTCAGCTCTTCCGCCAGCCGCGCCATCGAGGAGGCCGCCGCGCGCTGCGGGCTGCGCGTGCGCACCACCTTCCTTGCCGACCGCGCCTGCGACGACGACGGCCTGCTGGTGCCGCGCAAGCTGCCCGATTCGGTGATCCACGACCGGAGTGCGGTGCTGGCGCGCGTGCGCCAATTACTGGAGGAGGGCACCGTCACCAGCTACAGCGGCAAGAAGATCCCGATGCGCGCGCATTCGATCCTGCTGCACGGCGACACGCCCGGTGCGGTGGACCTGGCCCGCGCGGTGCGCGGCGTGGTCGAGCAGGCAGGGCGCGTGGTGCCCATTTCGAGGCAATCGGACTAACCGGCCCCGATCCCGAACATGGTGCTTACCCTAGGTCGTACGCACGAACACGGCGCAACATAAGGGCGGCTTATCGCTCCACAGCCAATCCGTCTTGGCGCCGCGAAGAAGCGCTCGATACAGTGAATTCAACGCAGCGATCTCCAGTTCCAACGAAAGAAACAAAGATGCCGTTCTCTGACTACAAGACCGCGCTGGTGACGGGGGCCTCCTCGGGCATCGGCGCCGCCGTCGTCGAACGCCTCTGCAAGGAAGGCCTCCAGGTCCATGCGCTGGCGCGCAGCGCCGACAAGCTGGCCGACCTGGCCGCGCGCACCGGCTGCATTCCGCACGCCATCGACGTGAGCGACCTTGCCGGCATCACCCGCCTCACGCAGGAGGTCGAGTTCGACGTGCTGGTCAACAACGCCGGCGTGGACCGCCCCGGCTCGATCCTCAAGTCCGACGCCGAGGGTATCGACCTGCTGGTCGACGTGAACCTGCGCGCCGTGCTGCACCTGTGCCGCCTCGTGGTGCCCGGCATGGCCGCGCGCGACCGGGGCCACGTTGTCAACATCAGCTCCATTGCAGCGGCCTACAACTTCGGCGGCAACAGCACCTATCACGCGACCAAGGCGGCCGTGAGCATGCTGTCGCGCCAGCTGCGCATCGACGTCTTCGGCAAGCGCGTGCGGGTGACCGAGATCTGCCCGGGGCGCGTGGCCACCGACATCTTCGCGCACGTGCACGGCGACTCCGAAGAAACCTACAAGCGCTTCGTCGAAGGCTACGAGCTGCCACAGGCCGAAGACATCGCGAACGCCATCGCCTTCGCGATTGCGGCGCCCATAGCGGTCAACGTGGGCCACATGGAAATCACGCCCACGCTGCAGGTGCCCGGCGGGCTCTCGACCGCGCGGCCGGAAGCGCCGCAGGCCTGAGTGGCACCACGTCCACAAGCCAGGCAAAGGAACCGCGCATGAAGGACTTCGACCTGCTGGCGATCCTGCTGAAACCGGAGTTCGGTGCGATGCTCTGGCACGGACTGCAGGAGACGCTGAAGATCGCGGCCGGCTCCTGGCTGCTGGCCATGGCCATGGCGGTCGTGCTGCTGGTCGTGCGCCTCACGCCGAGCCGGCTGGCCGAACGCGTGGTGGCCGGCTATGTCTCCTACCACCGCAACGTGCCGACGCTGGTGCAGCTCATGCTCTGGTACTTCGGCATCTTCAGCCTGCTGCCCGATGTGCTGCAGGGTTGGCTGTCGGCGCACAACGCGGAGACGATTCTCTCGATCGTCGCGCTCGGCCTCTGCCAGGCCGCCTATTTCAGCGAGGACATGCGCTCGGGCCTGCGCTCCATCCCGGCCGGCCAGGCCGAGGCCGCGCGCGCGCTCGGCCATGGCTATATTGGCTCGATGCGCCATGTGATGCTGCCGCAAGCCATCCGAAACGCGGTGCCGGCACTGGTGAACCACAGCGTGTCGCTGTTCAAGAACAGCAGCCTGGCCATGGCCATCGGCGTGGCCGAGCTGACGCATGCGGTGAAGGAAATCGAGAGCCAGAGCTTTCGCACCTTCGAGGCCTACAGCATGGCCACGGTGCTGTACCTGGTGTGCTCGCTGCTCATCATGGCGGTGGGCGGCTGGCTGTCGCGGCGCTACCGCATCGCCGGAGCGAGGTAGAAAACCATGTTCAGCGTCTTTGAAATCCTGCGCGACAACTGGCTGCTGCTGCTCGTCGGCCAATATCCCAGCGGCCCGCTCGGCGGCATCGTCGCCACGCTGATCCTGTCGGTGCTGGGCATCGTGCTGGCGTTTCCGCTCTCGGTGCTGCTGGCGCTCGCGCGGCTGTCGCCCTGGCGGCTGCTGCGCTGGCCGGCGACGGTGCTGGTTTACGGGGTGCGCGGGGTGCCGCTGCTGATGGTGATCCTGTGGGTCTACTTCCTGGTGCCGATCCTGATCGGTCGGGACGTGTCGGGCTTCACCACCATGCTGTGCACGCTGGTGATCTACGAGGGCGCCTACCTGTCGGAGGTGGTGCGCGCCGGCATCCAGGCCCTGCCCAAGGGCCAGACCGAGGCAGCGCGCGCGCTCGGCCACAGCCACCTGGGCACCATGCGGTACGTGATCCTGCCGCAGGCGCTCTACAACATGCTGCCGAGCATGCTGAGCCAGTTCATCTCCACCATCAAGGAGACCACGCTGGGCTACGTGATCAACGTGCAGGAGCTGACTTTCGCGGCGAACCAGATCAACAACCAGTTGCTGACCAAGCCGTTCCAGGTGTTCTTCATCCTGGCGATGACGTACTACGTCGTCTGCTTCAGCCTGACCCAGCTGGCGCTGTGGCTGGAGCGGCGCGTGGCCCACAAGCGGCTCGGCGCAGCCACTGCGAAGACATCCGAAGACGGTGTTTCGCTGCCGCCGCCGGTGGTGGTGAATCCGTAAGGCCGCGCCCGACGGCCATCGACAGGAAAACAAGGAGACAGATCCATGAACCCCGTTCCACATCCCGCAGGGGATGACACCATGATCCTGTTCTCCAACATCAACAAGTGGTATGGCGACTACCAGGCGCTCGCCGACGTCAATGCCGAGGTGAAGAAGGGCGAGGTCGTGGTGGTCTGCGGGCCTTCTGGCTCCGGCAAGTCCACCCTGATCCGCACCGTCAACCGGCTGGAAGAAGTGAAGTCGGGGCAGTTGCTGTTCGACGGCCACGACATCCACGCGCCCATGAGCAGCGCGGCGCTCAACAAGCTGCGCAGCCGCATCGGTTTCGTGTTCCAGAGCTTCAACCTGTTTCCGCATCTCTCGGTGCTGGAGAACATCATGCTGTCGCCCGTGCGCGTGCTGGGCGTGAAGCGGGCCGAGGCGAAGGCAAGGGCGGCGCAGCTGCTCGAGCGCGTGGGCCTGTCGAACAAGGCCGGCGCCTACCCGGCCCAGCTCTCGGGCGGGCAGCAGCAGCGCGTGGCCATTGCCCGCGCACTGGCCATGGAGCCGCCCGCCATGCTGTTCGACGAACCCACCAGCGCGCTCGACCCCGAGATGGTGGGCGAGGTGCTGTCGGTGATGCGCGGCCTTGCCAACGACGGCATGACCATGATGTGCGTCACGCACGAGATGAACTTCGCCCGCGAGGTGGCCGACCGCGTCTGGTTCATGGACGCGGGCCGCATTCTCGAGAAGGCCGACCCCGAGACCTTTTTCACCAGCCCGCAGCATCCGCGCGCGCAGCGCTTCCTGTCGGACTTGCGCGCGCACTGATTGATCGTCGTTTTCTTCATCCCCTCGAGTTTCTTCAGGAGTCCAGCATGTCGAACAGAACCGCTTTCCGTCTTGCCGCCATTGGCGCCTGCCTCTGCGCCACGCCTTTCCTGGCCCTCGCCGACCAGTGGAGCGACATCAGCCAGCGCAAGGAACTGCGCTGCGGCACCTTCGCCGACGTGCCGCCCTTCGCCGCCCCCGATCCGAAGACGCGCGAGATGGTGGGCCACGACGTCGACCTGTGTCAGGCGCTCGCCAAGGAACTCGGATTGACGGCCAAGGTCACCCCGCTGTCGGTGGAGGCGCGCGTGCCCGAGGTCAAGCTCGGGCGCGTCGACGTGACCGTCGCCAACCTGGCCTACACCAAGAGCCGCGGCGAGCAGATCCAGTTCAGCGATCCGTACTACGTGGCCAAGGAAATGCTGGCGGTGAAGGCTTCCGACCCCGGCACGGCCAAGGCCGACTTCAAGGGCAAGCGCCTGAGCTCGACCAAGGGCTCGACCTCCGAGCTGTCGATCAAGATGAACGGCTCCGAGCCGGTGACCTTCCAGGACACGGGATCGGCGTTCATGGCGGTGCAGCAGAACAAGTCTGTCGGCATGGTTGCGAACACGATGACCATCACCAAGCTGGTCAACCAGTCGAAGACCGAAGGCGTGGCGCTGAAGATGATCAAGGAGCCGATGGTGCTGCAGCCCATCGGCGTCGGCATGAAGAAGGACGAGCCGGCGCTGCTGGCCAAGGTGAACGGCGCGCTCTACGCGCTGGAGAAGTCGGGCGAGCTCGACAAGATCTGGGCGAAGTGGCTCGGCCCGAACACCGAATACAAGATGACGCGCGAAGAAAAGGTCATGCCGCTGGCGGAACTCAAGTTCGAACTCCTGCCCTGACCGCACTCACGCCCGGCGGGCAGCATCTCTCCCCGGGCCCGGCCTCCGGGCGCCAGGGATGAAGCGGCCTACTTGCGCGCGGCGACCTCGGGCATCGCCGAAGAGTGGTGGTGAGCGATCAGCCACTGGCCGTTCACCCACTCGTAGACGTACGTGTAGCGGGCATGCACTTTCTTGCCGTCCTTGAACTTGAAGGTGTAGGTGCCGACGTCCTGCGCCACGTTGCAGCCGATCTTGATGATGCGGTGGTCGATCGTGCCCTGCGGCGCGCCTTTCAGAAACTTGACGAAGTAGCTGCGGATCTCCGCCGGATTGGTGCGCGGTTGGTTCGAAACGGTCGGCAGCAGCACGCCGTCGGCCGCGTAGTTGGCCACGACCTTGTCGGGGTCCAGCGTGCGCAGCGAGTCGTTCCAGCGGTCGAACAGTGCCGCGATCTGCGGTTCGGTCGCCGGACTGCAAGTTGCCGCTGCGGGCGCTTGCGCGAAGGCGGATGTCGAGATGGCGAGGACCGCCGCCGTCGTTGCCGAGAGAGAGAGCGTACGAAGCATCTTCATGGATTTTTCCTTTTTTGCATTGGCTGGTCGATCACCGGGATTGCCGGTGCTGCATCGTCTTGCGATACAGGACTTCATTCTTCGGTCTCTCCCTGAACCTAAGCTGCTGTCCGCCATGAATCCGGCGTGACGCGCACATGAACATTCGATGAACTGCCTCAGCCCGGCGCAGCATCCAGTCGATAGCCTAGACCGCGCACGGTCTTGAACAACGCAACGGGATGGCCATCGTCGATCTTGGCACGAAGTCGACGGACATACACGTCGACGATGTTGGTGAGGGGCTCTTCGTTCGTTCCCCACACATTGGAAAGGATGCGCTCCCGGCTGTAGACACGGCCGGGCGCCGCACGTTTCAGCCATTTTGGAACAAAGCTCGCCGCGTTCCGCGCAATGGCTCGTAATGTCGCGATGGGAGAAGAAGGTGTTCCTACCCTCTACCAGGTAGATGTACAGCTGATTGAATCGCAGATTCTCGATGTCGAAGACTGGGGAGCGCCTCACTGCATCGGCCTAGCCAAAAAGCTGAAAGACAGCATAGGGGCTGACAACGGCTCCGACGAGATGGAAAATCTCAGGGCCGAACTTGTCGGCAAAAAGAAGCGCCGAGAGGAGTGGCGCGACTATGGTTTCGACCGGCTCTCTCTTTTTCTCGGAGCGAGGGGGGCATTCAGGCGCTACGCTATATGAACGTGGTAGAGGGATTGCGGGACACCCGATCCTTATGCGCAATCTCCCCTACCTCGATAATAACTTTGCACGCCCTCCCACTGGCCAACCGACAATTTGCAAACCGGATTAGAGTTGCCTCTCTCACACAAAATAGTTATAGCCATGACCCAAAAAAGTTACGCTCAAATTCAGAAGCAAATCGAGGCACTGCAAAAGCAGGCCGACAAACTGAAGGCTGAAGAGGTCGCAGGCGTCATTGCTCGCATCAAAGATGCGATCGCGCACTACGGATTGACCGCAGAGCAGCTTGGATATGGCGGCACGCGCGGAGCAAAAACCAAAGCGCAAAAGCTCACTGACTCCAAAGTCGCAGCGTATTCGGACGGCGCGGGGAACAGCTGGCGCGGCCGAGGACCGCGGCCGCAATGGTTGAAGGCAGCGATTGCCGCGGGCAGGTCGCTAGACGAGTTCACCGCGTCGGGAAGCTCTCTGCCGGCAGCCACGTCGAAGGTTAAGAAAAAGAATGAGAAGAATGCGATCGCGAAGAAACGCGTCGCCACGACGTATCGCGATGAGGCCGGAAACAAATGGTCGGGTTTCGGTCCTCGCCCTCGGTGGTTGAAAGAGGCTCTTGAAGCTGGCAAGACTTTAGAACAGCTAGCCGGTTGACGGCTGACCTCAATGGCAGCCACAACTCCAGCCGAAAAAAAACTAGCCTGCGGAGTAGGGCGTGACACGCTATCGATCATCCGCGATTCCCGTCCAGTCAGGTAAATGACGACGGGTCGCGAGACAGCGTTTCTGCAGATGCACTCAGCTCCCCCCATACGAGCAGCAGATCCTTGGCCTGCACTCGGTCTCCCGGTTTGACCAAGACGCGCTCGATGATTCCTTCGCGTTCGGCGATGATGTGTGTCTCCATCTTCATCGCCTCCAACGACAGCAAGGTGGCGCCCGCGCGCACCGCCTGTCCGGCCACAACAGGGACTGTGACAATCGCTCCAGGCATGGGCGCACCCACGTGCAGCGGGTCGCCGGGACTGGCTGTTTCGCGCTTGGATTGGTCACCCGCGGCGGCTTCTCGCGCCACGACCACGGTGCGCGATTGGCCGTTGAGTTCGAACTGCACCTTCACAGTGCCAGCGGCTTCGTCATCGTGGATGCCTTGCAAGCTCACCAGCAGCGTCTTGCCGGGATCGATGTCCAGCGCCACCTCGTCCTGCACGCGCAGGCCGTAGAAGAAGGTGGGGGTCGGAAGCACCGACGTATCGCCGTGCTTCTGAAGGTGCTGATGGAACTCCCGCGCCACCTTGGGGTACATCAGGGCACTCGCCAACTGCCGATCATCGAGCGGCATCCTGGCGTCTAGCGCTGCCTGTGCGCGTGCGGCCTCCAAATCAACCGGAGGAATCTGGTCGCCCGGACGGTAGGCGACCGGCGGCGCCGCACCGTTGGCGAGTTTGAGCACCTTGCGCGAGAGCGCCGCTGGAAAACCGTCGGGCGGAAAACCCAGCTCGCCTTTGAACAGCGACACCACCGATTCGGGGAACGCGGTGTCGTGCGCCGGGCTCGCGACGTCGTTGGGCGTGAGATCGTTGGCGACCATCATCAGCGCCATGTCGCCCACGACCTTGGAGGTGGGCGTCACCTTCACGATGTCACCGAACAAGGAATTGACGTCCGCATAGGCTTGCGACACCTCGGTCCAGCGGTGCTCCAAGCCGAGCGAGCGCGCTTGCTCGCGCAGATTGGTGTACTGGCCGCCTGGCATTTCGTGGCGGTAGACGTCTGCCGTGCTGGCGCGGATGTCGCTCTCGAATGGCGCATAGAAGCGCCGCACACCTTCAAAGTAGGTCGAGGCCGCATGCAGCGCGTGCTGCGACAAGCCCGGGTCGCGCTCGGTGTGGGCCAGCGCCGCGGCCATGCTCGACAGATTGGGCTGCGAAGTAAGACCGCTCATTGCGTCGAGCGCACCGTCCACCGCATCGCAGCCGGCCTCCACCGCCGCAAGCACCGAGGCGGCGGCGGTGCCGCTGGTGTCGTGCGTATGAAAGTGCACCGGGAGCCCAGTCTCTTCCTTCAGCGCCTTGACCAATGCCGACACCGCGCGCGGCCGGCAGATGCCTGCCATATCCTTGATGGCAAGAATGTGCACGCCGGCCTTTTGCAAGTCGCGCGCGATGCCTGTGTAGTACGCCAGGTTGTACTTGGGACGCGCAGAATCGAACAAATCGCCGCTGTAGCAGATGGCTCCCTCACACAGCGCGCCGGATTCGAGCACGGCGTCGATGGACACGCGCATGTTCTCCACCCAGTTGAGTGCATCGAAGACGCGAAAGAGATCGACACCCGCGGCCGCTGCCTGCTTGATGAAGAAGCGCACCACGTTGTCCGCGTAGCTGGTGTAGCCCACGCCATTGGCACCACGCAGGAGCATCTGGAACAGGATATTGGGCACCTGCTCGCGCAACTGGGCGAGGCGCTGCCAGGGGTCTTCCTTGAGGAAGCGCATCGAAACGTCGAACGTGGCACCGCCCCAACACTCGAGCGAGAACAGCTGCGGCAATTCACGCGCATAGAACGGCGCGATCGGCAGCATGTCGGCGGTGCGCATGCGGGTTGCGAACAGCGACTGGTGAGCATCCCGCAGCGTGGTGTCCGTCATCAGCACGGGCTTGGTGTCGAGCATCCACTGGGCAAATCGATGAGGACCCAGTTCGCGCAATCGGTCGCGCGATCCTTGGGGAATCGCTTTCGCCGTGTCGGCCTTCGGCAGCACCGGTTTAACGAAAGGCAGATCGGGAAGTTTGCGGCCCTTCATCTCGGGGTGCCCGTGGACGGTCACTTCGGCAATGAATCCCAACATCTTGCTTGCGCGGTCACGGCGGCTGGTGAATTCCAGCAGCTCGGGGGTCGTGTCGATGAAGCGCGTGGTCACCGTGCCAGCCGCAAAGGCAGGGTGGTTGATCACGTTTTCGAGAAACTGCAGGTTCGACGCGACGCCGCGAATCCGGAACTCGCGCAGCGCGCGGTCCATGCGCTGGATGGTTTCGCGTGTCGTGGGCGCCCACGCCGTGACCTTGACCAACAAGGAGTCGTAGTAGGGTGTGATCACCGCGCCGCTGTAGGCGGTGCCCTCGTCCAGCCGAATGCCCAGCCCCGCCGCATTGCGGTAGGCCGACAACCGGCCATAGTCCGGAAGGAAACCGCTCTCCGGGTCTTCAGTGGTGATCCGGCACTGCAGCGCATTGCCATTCAGCTTGATATCGGCCTGGGCCGGCACCCCGGTGGCGCGCTCCAGAACGGTGCCATCATCCGCCGACACGTCTTCGTGCAGACCAATACGTCCGCCTTCGCAGATGCGGATCTGCGCCTTGACGATGTCGATGCCGGTGATCAGTTCAGTCACCGTATGCTCCACTTGAATACGCGGGTTCACCTCGATGAAGTAGAACGCTTCGGTGTCGGCATCCATCAGGAACTCGACCGTGCCGGCGTGCGTGTAGCTCACCGTCCGCATCAGCTTCAAGGCGCTGTCACACAGGGCGCGGCGCTGCGCTTCATTCAGATACGGCGCAGGAGCGCGTTCCACCACCTTCTGATTGCGGCGCTGAACGGTGCAGTCGCGCTCGAACAGGTGCACGACGTTGCCATGTGTATCGCCCAGGATCTGCACCTCGACGTGCCGTGCTCGCTGGACCAGCTTCTCGAAGTACACCTCGTCATTGCCGAACGCCGCCAGTGCTTCGCGGCGGGCGGCAGCCAATGCGTCTTCGAGCTCGCTTTGGTGGTGAATGGCTCGCATGCCGCGGCCGCCCCCGCCCCAGCTGGCCTTCAGCATCACGGGGTAGCCGATCTGGTCCGCAAGGCGCTTGCATTCTGCGAGGTCGAGCGGCAACCGGGCGGTGGCGGGCATCACCGGCACCCCGGCCGCCACGGCGGCATTGCGCGCCGCCACCTTGTTGCCCAGGGTGCGCATCACCTCGGGGGTGGGGCCGACCCAGTGGATACCCGCGTCGATCACGGCTTGCGCGAATTGCGGGTTCTCCGACAGGAAGCCATAGCCTGGATGGATGGCATCTACCTTGGCAGCCCGAGCCACGCGAAGAATGTCGTCGATGTCGAGGTAGGCCGCGAGCGGCTTCTTGCCTTCGCCCACGAGGTAGCTTTCGTCGGCTTTGAATCGATGCAGCGCCAACCGGTCCTCACGCGAGTAGATCGCGACCGTGCGCATGTTCATCTCGGATGCTGCGCGCATGACGCGAATGGCGATTTCGGATCGGTTGGCGATCAGGACGGAACGAATCAATTGCGAGCTCATTGGTTCTCTTCGAAGTGGCCTGCTCACTCGGGAGGCTGCCGGTGTCGATTTTTGCGGCGGTTCACTCGCCTCTCGCATGGGCAATCAATCGCCCCAATCGCAGACATGCTTCAATTAAAGACGGTACACGCGCCGCGCGTTGTCGTGAAACAGCTTTCGCTGATCGGTTTCAGACATGTCTTTCACCAACTCGAAGAACGCCTCATAAATGCGATCGAAGCTGGAGTAAATCTTGTCGACCGGAAAGTTCGACGCGAACATGCAGCGGTCAACCCCGAAAATGTCGATGGTCGCAAGGACGAATGGCCGGATACTGTCAACAGTCCAGTCCGGATCGACCATTCCCAGCCCCGAGATCTTGGCGTTGACATTCGGGTTTGCAGCGAGCGCCTGCATCCCGTCGTGCCACGCTTGGATGCCAGCGGGATCACGGTCCAAAGGCATGCCGGTGTGGTTCAGTACGATGGTTGTCCCCTGGTGGGCCCGCGCCACCTTCGCCGCATCTGGCATTTGGTGAGGATAGAGTTGAAGATCAAAGGAAAAGGAATACTTCTCCAGGAGATCGAAGCCGTGCAGCCATTTGGGATCCGTCAGCAAGTCGTTTCGTTCGACAAAGCTGTACTTTGAGTCCGGATGCCAGTTGAGGATTTGGCGAATTCCGCGTACAGCTTTGCTCTCAGCATGGGCCGCCAGAACCTCATCGACATTGTCGTCCTCGAGATTGGCGTGCGCGACGATGGCGGTTGGAGAACCGGTTTCGTCTTTCATCTTTTGAAGCCACCGCGTCTCGGCCAGAATGTCTGACGAGAGAGCATCGAGATGCACGTCCTTCACAACGTTCCAACGCTTGGAGTCTTCTTTGTAGTCCGCAAGCGAATAGGATTTCATGATCGCCCTCAGACTGCCAGCGATAGGCGCCACTGGCTCACCAGGTTGACAGAGCCAAGGATAGGAATAGTTCTCCAGGTCCCACAAATGATGATGCGGGTCGATGATCGCCTTAGTTGCCACTTTCAACTCCTTTAGTCTAGGTTGCCGAGAATGGTCGTCAGCCGGCAACGTAGCCTCCATCGACCATCAGAATGTGCCCTGTGATGAAGGCAGCGTTGTCGCTCGCGAGGAAGATCAAAGCCTTGGCCACTTCGTCCGGCTCAGCCCACCGCTTCATGGGGTGGGCATCCTTCACGGCTTTGGCGCCGGCTTCCGGATCCGGCAGGCCGGCGAGGTAGCGGGTGAGGAAGGGCGTGTTGATCGCGCCGGGGCCGACGGCATTTACACGTATGCCGTTGCCGGCGTATTCCACCGCCAGTTGGCGGACGAACTGCAGGACCGCTCCCTTAGAAGCGCAGTAGGCGGCTTGTGACGGTAAGCCGACCACACTGGAGATCGAGCCCGTTGCCGTGATGGAGCCCTTGCCTGCCTTGAGCATGTTCGGCAGCGCGCGCTTAGCGCAAAGGAAGAATGACTTGGCGTTGCCAGTCATCACCGCATCCCACTCTTCTTCCGAAGTTTCGTGCAGAGCCTTGCCGATCATGTAGCCGGCGTTATTGATTAGCGATTCAATGGGGCCAAACTTGGCTTCGCCGGTGCTGAATATTTTCTCAACGTCGGCGCTTTTGGAGACATCACCAACAGCAGTCACTATCTTGGCATTCGGAAATTCCTTAGCCAATTCGTGCACGTTGTCGGCAATATCTGTCGCCACAACCTTTGCGCCCTCTTCGGTGAGTTGTTTGACGATTTCACGACCGACGCCGCCGGCGGCACCGGTAACCAAAAAGACGCGATCTTTCAGTACGTTGTTCAATTTAGGTCTCCAAGGTGAAATTAGGAGGCCGATCGTACTGATTGCTCTTCGCGCGAGCTAGACGTGATTCGGTTTGGTTGCCATAGGAGGAATCTATGTCGTATTCCTCCTCAGCAATCGACGGAGGCAACCCGACCAATTCAGAATGCCTATGGGTGTCAGTTGAAAAGTCGCATTGCGGCCTATTTGCGAGTGGCCATACCATGACGGCAGGAGACAGGGCGGGTTACTGGAAAGGATGGCGCCAACCTTTGACCAGAGATCGAGAAGCTGTGGCGGAGACAAGATTGCGCCACTTCTGTCTGTGTGCCAGTACGCAATGAATAAGAACTGACCGGCTGACAGGCAGGCTATTTCATCGCGCTGGTTATAGTAACTTGGCAAGAATTAGCTATGAATATTACGGCAAATAATCGAGGGACCGTGGATGCGGTCATCGTAGGCTCTGGTCCCAGCGGTGCAGTCGCCGCAATGCATCTGGCAAAAGCGGGAATGTCGGTGGTCTGCCTAGAACAGGGCGAGTACCCGAACTACACGTCGATTAATTTTGACGAGAGCACTTTCGAGTTGAAGCGTGACCAGGTATTCAACTGGAATCCAAATCGCCGAATGAACAGCGCCGACTATCCGATCAACGACACTGAATCCGACGTGGCACCCTTCATGTGGAACGGTGTCGGTGGCAGTTCCGTTATCTATGCGGCCGCATGGCACCGCTTTCAGCCCAGCAATTTTCGAGTCAAGACTCTGGACGGCGTTGCAGAAGACTGGCCGCTCACTTACGAAGATCTGGCCCCGTATTACACCCAGGCCGAGCTTCAGTTCTCTGTGTCCGGTGTCGGCGGAGATCCTTCGTATCCGCCTTTCGACCCACCTCTGCCGCCCATGCCGATGAGCGACTTGACCAAAAAAATGTTCGCGGCGCACAAGCGACTGGGTTGGCACATCTGGCCGGGTACCAATGCCATCGCCACCGTAAAGAACAACGGGTTGACCCCTTGTGTGCGCCGCGGCGCCTGCATGGCGCCCGCATGCTTTGATGGTGCAAAGGCGTCGACGGACCGCACTCACTGGCCAATCAACATCAAGCTTGGCGTGAAGTTGATCCAGCGCGCTCGTGTTTCACGCGTCGAGACAGACGCGCAGGGTATGGCCACTGGTGTTACTTACATTGACCGGGAAAGTGGCAAAGAACATTTCCAGTCCGCACGGATTGTCATTCTGGCCGCCAATGGAATCGGAACACCGCGCATTTTGCTCAACTCGCACAGCGCACGGTTCCAGACCGGTTTAGCAAACAGCTCTGACATGGTGGGCCGCAATCTGATGATGCATCCGCATGGGATGGTGATGGGCCTTTTCGACGACTTCTTTGACAGCTGGCAAGGCCCAACTGGTCAGCGCGCCTATTCGCAGCAGTTCACTGAAACTCAGCCTGGCGTCGGTTTCTATCGAGGCGCGAAGTGGCAGCTCATGGGCACAGGGGGGCCGCTCAGCCAGATTGGAGTCTGGCCGTGGGGCAAGCCAGCCGGATGGGGCGAAGAGTTCCACAAGACGGTTTCGCAACGCTTCGGCCACTCTGGCATGTGGTCGATCATCGGAGAAGACCTGCCGAACCCAGAGAATCGTGTGCTCCTTGACTCGACACTGAAAGACGCTGATGGCATTCCCGCCCCCAAGGTCGTCTACCGTTGCGACGAGAACTCGAAGAAGCTGGTCGCATGGCACGAAGAACACGCGGCAATGTCGTTCAAGGAAGCCGGAGCTTATGAGGTAGTCAAGGCTCCGGATTCGCGAGAGACCGGGTGGCACATTCTCGGGGCAGCACGCATGGGTACCGACCCGATGACCTCAGTCGTCGACGCTTGGAACCGCGCTCACGACGTGCCCAATCTGTTCATTGTCGACGGCAGTGTGATGCCGACTTCAGGTCCGGTGAATCCAACCGGCACCGTAGCTGCGCTGGCTTTGCGCGCAGCCGACGGTATCGTCAAGAATCGCCGCACCCAAGTGGTGTCGGGCCATAGCAAGTAAGGCAGGGGCAGAGAATCATGCAGATCAACTACAAAGATATCCAAGCACAACTCTCTTGGATGTGCGATGCGATGATCCCAGGTAATGCCGAACTCAACATGCCTTCGGCGAGCAAACTTGGATTGATCACTACGCTGCTGCCCCGCGCGCTCGAGGCGCGACCCGACTTAGCCCCCAAGTTCTATGAGACTGTTGCGTCGCTACCCGCCGAGACTCCCGCCGATCCGCTCGAGGTAATCAACGCAGTCCCTGTTGCACAGATGGAGGTGGTCGGCCGCTTCATTGCTGGCGCCTACTTGACAGCCAGCGAGGTGACAACGGCGCTGCGTTTTCCCGGTTTCCAAGCGCTTTATGAAAACGTCGACTATGACGAGATCATGGAAGCCATCGAACCGATCATTGAAAGAGGGCCCTGCTACGTGATCGTGTAGCGATACCCCGACTGCTTGACCTTTGGGCTCGTTCAGCGGGCGGTAGGTGGTCTGTGTTCCGCCTTGTGGAAGCTGCCAACAAGCGCGTCCGCAAGGCGAAATCTCGAACGCCCGACCTCGCGGGACCCACTGCTGCCTGCCATCAAATGCTCCATCGGCGAGCGTGTTCCTCTTATTGCGGTTCATGGCGCCACGAAGGCATCGAACTACGCTCGCGTCAACTGCATAGGCCCCGTACCACCTCTCGCCGCGGTCGGGCTGCAGAGCGTTGATGTGCGAATGACCGCACTCTGGCAGCGTCTCAAAGCGCATACGGTCATGTAGTTCATCTTGAATGGGAATAGCCAGAACCCAGTCGAGGTGCCAGCGCTTGATGGCGTACTTGGTCTACCCCAGCAACACCGTCGCTGAACTCTATGCAAATCGGCTGTTCGACAGAGGACAGCTAGCTCTCGATCGGCGGGCTGCAAGCGCTGCGCCGTCTCGAACTCTGAGTGTCGTGCTGAGAGCCGAGCAGCAGCCGTTGCTCGACCTAGTTAGGGATTTCGCATCGTTTCGCCGCCGTGGACGGGCAGTGTCCGCGCTGACAACGGCCCGCCGGTGAGCAGCAATAGGTAAACCCAATTGTCGCCAGAAGCCGTTGCGGATTGTTCGCGGCTATTCGGAGTGCCAAGATCGACTTGCGCAACGGGAGCTAACTCCGGAGGCGCCGGGCTGAGGGCTATTTCATCAACAAGACTGCCGGTTTTTGACCGGCGCACGGAGACAATTCATGAAGCACAACAAACGCCATTTCTTGAAGCTGGCGGCGCTCACCAGCGCCGCGATGCTCGCGACGACGATTACGACCACTGTTTTCGCAGCCGATCAAAAGTTTCGTATTGGCTACTCGCAGTTTTGGGGCACCAACAAGTTTCTGCGTACGCAGGTCAAAGGTGCTCAAGCGGCGATGGCCGAGTGGAAGAAAAAGGGAGTCAACGTAGAACTGATCGTTACGAACGGTGGTGACACAGACACGACCAAGCAGGTGGCAGACCTGGAAGATCTTTCTGCGCAGCACATTGACGGCCTGCTTATCTTTCCAGGCGACTCGGTAGTTCTGGCTGGCCCAGTCAAGAAATTGTTCAACGACAACAAGCTCCCAGTTGTCGTGACTGACATCGGGCTCAAATCGGGCGATTGGATTACCTACGTGGGTACCGAAAACGAGTTGGGCGGGCGCATGGCGGCAGACTACATGGCAACGCTGGTGCCAGCGGGTTCCAAAGTCATTGTGTTCGATCATGGTCCCGCGGTCCAAGTGATCATCGATCGCAATCGCGGCTTCGAAAAGCGCGCAGCAGAACTCGGGCTCAAAGTTCTTCCGCGCAAGGTCATGAAGCTGTCACTCGAGGACGGTCGCAGAACCATGGAAGATACCCTGACTGAAGTTCCCGATATTGCCGGCGTATTTTTCCAAAATCACGCCCCCGCCATTGGTGCTGCAGCAACGCTTCAGGCAGAGAACAACAAGAAGGTGAAGCTGGTTAACTTCGACACCGATCCGACTGCCTATCAGATGGTCCGCGATGGAAAAATTGCCGGTACGATTGTTCAGGATCCGTATCAAATGGGCTATGTTGGAATGAACTCAATGCTCACACATCTGACTGGCGGCAAGACCAAAAAGAACATCGAACTTGCGCCGAAGCTCATGACGCCCAAAAACGTCGCCGAATTCTCCAATGATCCGCAAGTCCAAAAATGACCCGCATCGATGCTTAGACCAATAAAGGTCTTTCATCACGAGGGCATTACTTTTTGGAGAACTGTATGGTCGAGCCGGTACTTGTCTGTAAGGACGTAAAGAAAACATTTGGAAGCATACGCGCCCTTAAGGCCGGAAATCTATCCCTCCAAAAAGGACAGGTGGTGGGACTCGTCGGTGAAAATGGCGCGGGCAAGAGTACGATTTTGAAGATTCTTGCCGGCGTCCATAAACCCGACGAGCCGGGATGCATTCTTTTAAACGGAAAACTCTACGAGCCTAACACTGCGTTTGAAGCCCTTCATCAAGGCGTTGTTACGGTCCACCAAGACATCAATCTGGTGGAAACCATGTCTGTAGCAGAGAATATTTTCTTGAACAACGAGCCCGTCGGGCCGTTGGGAACTCTGACTGCGAGGGAGATGAACCGCAAGGCGCAAAAATTAATCGATCAATACAAGATCGAAGTCAACGCCAGCATTCAAGTCGGCCGTCTTCCTAATGACCTAAAGAAGATGATTCAGATCGTGAAAGCAATGACATGGAATCCAAGCATTCTCCTGCTGGATGAACCGACGTCGTCGCTGACAGCAATGGAGGTTGATGTCGTTTTGAATCTGGTTGCGGGTCTTGCGCAGCACGGGGTAACGATCGTCTTCGTATCTCATTATTTGTCGGAGATTTTCAGGATCTGCGACCAGATCAGTGTGATGCGCGATGGGCAAACAGTTGCCCTCTTCAACAAGGATGAGACCAATGTCGAAGAGGTCGTAACACAGATGCTCGGTCACGAGCTTGTCAAGACAGCAGCCCGCAGTGCCAGGCATGTTGCCGAGAAGAAAGAAGTCTTGATGTCGGTGAAAGGTCTGCAAGTGCCTGGCCTGCTGAATGACATCAATTTCGACCTCCACAAGGGGGAGATTCTGGGCTTCACCGGTCTCACCGGTTCCGGTCTGACGGAACTTGCGAAAACTCTCTTCGGTGTCAATAAATTCAAGCCGAGCAGCGGCTCAATCTCTATCGAGGGAAAGCAGCATACGTCTAGAAGTCCCGGGACGTCCCTGAAAGAAGGGATGGCACTTCTTACCAACGATCGTCTCAGGGAGGGCATTCTTCCGGAGTTCTCACTGACCGAAAACATCACATTGCCGATCCTAAAGGACTTCGGGAATGGTGTCGGGCTGCTGTCCAGATCCAAGCTCAATGCGCTTGGCGAAAAATCTGTCAGGAAATTGCGAGTCTCGGCACCCAATGCGGGAGTTCCAATCAGGACCCTTAGCGGCGGAAATCAACAAAAGGTGTTAATTGCGAAATGGCTCGCGACAAAACCTAAAGTGTTCATGCTGGATGACCCGACCGTGGGCATTGATGTCGGATCGAAAGATGAAATTCGGAAGATCATTGAGCAGATCGCCGCAGAGGGGGTAGGAGTCGCCATTTTTACGACGGAGATCCAAGATATCGAGCAATTATGCGACAGAGCATTTGTGATGTTTCGAGGCTCGATCGTCGACGAATTCAAAGGCGAGAGACTTGAGCACAATAGAATTCTTCAATCCTCGGTGAGCGGGAAGGCAGTACCATGAATACCAGCGCAGTCAATACAGTTAATTCCTTGCATACGGCGTCGAATTTGCAAGAGAGGCTTCGGTCTTCTTATGGTTTTATCCAGTCGCTTGCAGTTTTGTTTATTCTCGTTGCCGTGATGTCTTTCATTTCGCCGCGCTTTGCAACGGTCGTAAATTTTCAGAATCTCATGGCTCAAATGGCCCCGGCGATGATCGTCGCGGCCGGCATGGCAATCTGCATGATCAACGGAGAATTTGACATCAGCGTCGGCGCGGTAGTCGCACTCACTGCATCGATCGCGGGCACTTTGATGCCACAAATCGGCATCTTTCTGACGGTGATCCTTGCTCTTCTGATCGGACCGGTATTCGGGCTGTTTGCGGGATTCGTTGTCACTCGATTCGGCATCCCTTCCTTTATCACCACCTTGGGAACGATGATGATTGCGCGCAGCCTTGCCTTTGTGGTGACAGAGGGCCAAGTGGTGTCCGGGGTGCCCGATGCCTTCCGAGTGATCGGTTTGGCTCGCCCGCTAGGTGTTCCGTTGCCATTCATTATTGCGATTCTTACCATCTTGGCCGGTTATGTGCTGCTGAACCATACGGCGTTTGGCAAGAAGGTTTATGCGATCGGCTCCAACCGAAATGTTGCGGTCCTTTCGGGCATCAATGTCAACAGGGTCAAGATTTTCTGTTTGATGATTTGCGGCTTGACCGCTTCTTTCGCCAGCCTCGTCCTGCTTGCACGGATTGGTTCTATTCAAGCCGACACGGCGCGAGGTCTCGAGTTCGAGGTTATTGCGGCGGTGGTCATCGGAGGCGTCAGCCTTGCCGGCGGTCAGGGAAATATCCTGCGTGTGATCATCGGGGTGATCGTCATCGCCTTGACGCGCAATTTCTTGAACCTGGCCAGGATTGACATTTTCTGGCAAGAGTTTGCAACCGGTGCGATCATTCTTGCAGCCGTTTTGCTCGATGCGCTCCAAAAGCGAATCGCGAGTTCTCGCTAATTCGCCGAGCGAATGCCCTGCAAACCCGGGAGTTTCCGCTAAATAGAAAAAGCCCGGCAGGTGGGAATGGATCATTAGGTGCTGAAAAATGAAGATACTTGTTCCCGTGAAGCGGGTGGCCGACTTCAACGTGAAGATCCGCGTCAAACAAGACGGCTCTGGCGTAGACCTGGCCAACGTGAAGATGTCGATGAATCCCTTCGATGAGATTGCGGTGGAAGAAGCAGTCCGACTGAAGGAAAGCGGGTGGGCCACGGAGATCGTGGTTGTCTCCATTGGCGTGAAGAAGGCACAGGACACGCTGCGAACGGCGCTCGCTATGGGAGCGGACCGTGCAATTCTGATCGAGGCTGCTTCGGATGTGCATACCGACATTGAGCCGCTGGCCGTCGCCAAGCTTCTCGCATGCGTGGTTCGGGAGGAACAGCCCGGCCTTGTGTTGGCCGGTAAGCAGGCAATCGATAACGACATGAACGCCACCGGTCAAATGCTTGCAGCTCTGCTCGGTTGGGCGCAAGCAACCTTTGCGTCAAAAATTTCGATCGAAGGGAGCAGCGCCAAAGTTACCCGTGAGGTGGACGGAGGCCTGCAGATCGTCAACGTCAATCTCCCCGCCATCATCACGGCCGATCTTCGGCTGAATGAGCCGCGTTATGCCTCGCTGTCGAACGTAATGAAAGCCAAATCGAAGGATCTGGCGATCAGGACGCCAGCCGACTATGGTGTTGACGTGACGCCCCGATTGGCGGTCGTGGGGACGGCCGAGCCGAAAGGCCGCAAACCGGGCCTCAAGGTGGCATCCGTCGACGAACTGATCATGAAGTTGAAATCAGAAGGCGCGCTCTGAGATGACCGTTCTTGTTATTGCTGACGTCAATCGCGGTTTTCTGGCGATCGACTCCCTCGCCAAGACAATTACCGCGGTCAAGGGGTTGGGCGAGGTACATATTCTGGTTGCAGGCGATGACTGCGAGGCTGCCGCGGCCGAAGCATCGGGACTCACAGGTGTTGCCAATGTGCTGATCGCGGCCAATCGTGCATATGCCCACGGCATGGCGGAAGCGACTGCGGCGCTGGTCGTCTCACTGTCTAGTGGGTATTCGCACATCTGCGGCGCATCGACGGCCTTCTGCAAGAGCGTGCTGCCGCGGGTGGCTGCGCTCCTGGACGTCATGGTGATTTCCGATGTGATCAGTGTCATTGATGGCTCGACTTTCGAACGCCCCATCTATGCGGGGAATGCCATTCAGACCGTTGTTGCCGCTGGCAATGCGCCAAAGGTCTTTACGGTACGCACCGCCGGATTCGCTCCAGTTCAAGCAGGCGGCGCGGCTTCGCTCCAAGCGGTATCTGGTGCCACCGGTGACGAGCTCTCTGTTTGGGTAGAAGACAAGGTGGCCACTTCGGATCGTCCAGAACTCACCTCGGCCAATATCGTTGTGTCTGGTGGGCGTGGCCTTGGGTCTGAAGCCAACTTTGCGCTTGTCGAAGGACTGGCTGACAAGATGGGTGCGGCGGTAGGAGCTTCGCGCGCTGCAGTGGACAGTGGCTTTGCTCCGAACGACTTACAGGTGGGCCAAACCGGCAAGATTGTCGCTCCACAACTCTACATTGCTGTCGGTATCTCCGGTGCCATCCAGCATCTGGCAGGAATGAGGGACTCTAAGGTGATTGTTGCCATCAACAGTGATCCGGATGCCCCGATCTTCCAGGTCGCCGACTATGGGCTGGTGGCCAACCTGTTTGAGGCGATACCGGAGTTTGAGTCCAAACTCTGATCCGCGCGCGCAGGGTACGACGCCACCTCGGTCCCTACGGCTTCGACGCCTGGCCCCTAGCCGATCGCCAATTCAACACAAAGAGCCAAGACCTATGGGCAGAGCCGTCCGCATCGACCGCAATGGCGGTCCCGAGGAACTGAAGATCGTCGAGGTCGAAGTCGGCGATCCGGGGCCCGGCGAAATACGCATTCGCCACCATGCGGTGGGCCTCAACTTCCTGGACACCTATCAGCGCAGTGGCCTCTACCCGTTCCCTATGCCGCTGCAGCTCGGCATGGAAGCGTCCGGAGTCGTCGAGGCGGTGGGCGAGGGCGTCTCTCACCTCAAGGCCGGCGACCGCGCGGCGTATGCGAGCCAGCCGCCCGGCGCGTACTGCGAAGCGCGCGTGATGCCGGCCAAGCTCGTTTGCAAGCTGCCGGACGCGATCTCGTTCGAGACCGCCGCTGCGATGATGCTTAAGGGCCTCACAGCGCAGTACCTGCTGAAGAAGACATTACCCGCCGGAGGCCTGCAGCCCGGCGACTTTGTCCTGTTCCATGCTGCTGCGGGTGGCGTGGGTCTGATCGCATGCCAATGGGCCAAGGCCATGGGTCTCCAGCTCATCGGCACCGCTGGCAGCGATGCCAAGTGCCAGACAGCCCTTGCGTATGGCGCCGCGCATGCCATCAACTACGGCAATGAGAACTTCGCCGAGCGCGTGAAGGAAATCACCGGTGGAAAGGGCGTGAAGGTGGCCTATGACTCCGTCGGCAAAGACACCTTCGAAGGCTCGCTGGCCTGCCTGCAGCCCTTCGGCCTGCTCGCCGTCTTCGGAAACGGCTCGGGTCCGGTGCCGGCCTTCAACCTCGGAATGTTGGCAAAAGGCTCGTACTACGTGACCCGGCCGACCTTGTTCTCGCATGTCTCTAGCCGTGAGAACGTGCAAGCCATGGCCGATGATTTGTTTGAAGTGGTGCAGAGCGGCGCAGTCAAAATCCCGATCGGCCAGCGCTATGCCTTGACCGACGTGCAGCAGGCGCACCGCGACCTGGAGGCCCGCAAAACCACGGGGTGCACCATCCTGACCCTGTAGAAATGCCGTGGCACCGGCACAGTCCGTGTAGTCGTCTCGATGAAGCGACTTACGCCACCATCCGCAAGACGTCTATCACAGTGCCGTCGCGATACTCAACGACACCAACGATTCGCCCGTCTGCAGGTGCAGACGGCACCACCGGCGCCAAGCGGGCGGCCTCAGCGCACAAGGTATCGATCGACTTCAGCATGAGCCCCGCCCTGCGGAGGCGATGTTCGAGCTCACCGCGCCGTGGATTGACGGCGATACCGAATTCGGTCACAACGACGTCAACAGTCTCTCCGGGTGTCGTAATACATCGCACCTTTTGGACCACCTTGGGACCGCCCCGAGCGGCCAGGCGCGTCGTTACGATTGCCAGTTTTGAGCCTGCTGCCGTGTCCGCATGGCCTCCTGAGCCACCCAATATGCGACCTGAGCTCCCGGTCGTCACGTTCACGTTGAAGTCTCGGTCGATCTCTGCAGCCCCGAGGATCATTGCATCCAGTCGATTGGCAACGGCGCCTCGATTGTTGGGGTTCGCATACATCGACGCCGACATCGCCAGGTGCCGACTATCGTCCCGGTACGACTGAACGGCCTTCAGGTCAAAGCACTGCACGTCGAAAAGGTTTCGGAACAGGCCTTGTTCCAGCATGTCCACCAGATAACCAGTTACTCCGCCCGCAGCGAAGCTTCCTCGCACACCACGCCGTCCCATAGACATTCCCACCTCAACGGCGACAGCCAGGGAGACCCCGCCTGCCCCTGTTTGGAACGAGAAGTCGTCCACCAGGTAGCCCGACGCTTCGATGACTGATGAGGCTTGCCTCGCGATCTCCAGGCCGATCAGGTCCGTAGTCGGACGCGTCGTACCCGAAAGAATTCCATTGGGGTCGCCAATGGAGTCCACGTCGACCACAAAGTCGACGAACTCCTGGGTTATGTCAATCGAACCGCACGGGTATGCAACGAGTTGATCGGTCACCGCAACCACGCAGCTTGCGTATTGCGCGTCGACGACCGCATAGCCCAGTGGGCCACATGCCGCCCTTCCTTGGGTTCCACTGAGATTGCCGTAGTCATCGGCTGCCGGTGCGGCGATGAATGCCACATCGATGTGCAACTCGCCAGACTCGATGGCGCGGGCGCGTCCCCCATGGGTTTGCATGACGATTGGCGCGCGAAGAAGCCCGCTCGAGATTGCATCGGCCACCGGTCCGGTCATGTAGGCCGTGTAGATGCGCGAGACGGTGCCTTGTTGAATGTGGTCCACCAGTGGCGCATGGACCGCGAACAGCGAACTTGCAGCCACGGTGAGATCACGCAGTCCCATGGCCGCGGCCTCGGCCATCACCATGTTGAGGACCGCGTCGCCGTTTCGAAGGTGATGATGGAACGAGATCGTATCCCCGCTCTTCAGCCCGGCCGCTCGAATCGCTTCGCGCAAGTTTGGCAAGACCTTCGACGCTCCGCCTCCTTCGGCTCTTCGAAACCGAACAGCAGTGCGCGAGACGTCAATACGCTCCACGTACGCACCGGAGAACGGGCGTGCGGCACCATAGCCTTCTATGTGGACGAGACCCTCCGATTGCGAACTATGGTTCATGGGGCGCCTTTGCTCCTTTGCTTTCACCATCCTGCCTCATGGCGGGAAGTGCAGGTAGTCGAAGTTCGTCAAGGCTCCCTTGTTTGAACTGAGGATGGGCCAACTGCCCGGGGCCCTGGGTATTCCCTGACTTCGATGATCTGAAAGCCGATGTTGTCGAGAAACTGATATTCGGCCGCACGATCGATCCCTAGCATTCATGGCTTTGCACGTTCCCTCCGGTAAGCCTTCTCGACACCGCGGTGAACTCGAAACTTTCAAAGGAAGCCAAGTGAATCAAGTGGTCCTACAAACCGACATCGCGCTGTCAACCAATCCCGCGAACGGCGAGGTGTTCGCAAAATACCCCTATGAGTCGCCGGCGAGCCTTGAACGCTCATTGGCCACAGCGACTCAGGGCTACAAAACGTGGTCGAGCATGGCCGTTTCAGCGCGATTGCGGGTACTGAAGCGCATGGCGGAAATCTTGCGCCGCGATGTTGAACCCCTGGGCATGATGGCAACGAAAGAAATGGGCAAACCCATCGTGCAGGCGCGCGCAGAAGTGGAAAAGTGCGCGATCCTGTGTGACTGGTATGCGGAGAATGGCGCTGACCTTCTCGCCGACAAGCCCACCAGTGTCGGTGAACAGGCCTACGTGTCGTTCTTACCGCTTGGCCCCGTGCTTGCAATCATGCCGTGGAACTTTCCGTACTGGCAGATCCTTCGGGGGGCCGTACCGATCTTGCTGGGAGGCAACGCCTACGTGCTCAAACACGCGCCGAATGTGATGGGCTGCGCTTATCTCACAGAAGCTGCCTGGCTCGAGGCGGGGCTTCCGAAGGGCGCGTTCTCCGTCGTCAATATCACCAACGATTTGGTCTCTAAGGCGATCGTAGACAATCGCATCGCCGCCGTTGCCGTGACGGGCAGCGTACGTGCTGGCTCCGCCATTGCTTCGCAGGCCGGAGCGGCGCTGAAGAAGACCGTGCTCGAGCTTGGCGGGTCAGATCCCTTTATCGTGCTCGCCGATGCGGATCTCGAAGAGGCTGTCAAAGCGGCCGTAGTGGGCCGCTTCCAGAATAGCGGTCAGATTTGCATCGCAGCCAAACGAATCATCCTCGATGCTCCGATCGCTGAGGAGTTCACCGAGCGTTTTGTCCAAGCCGTGGCGGCGCTTCGCGTCGGTGATCCGCAGAGCGAAGATACGTACATTGGCCCCATGGCTCGTCACGATCTGCGTGACGAACTGGATACCCAGGTGCAACGAAGCGTCGAAGCAGGTGCGCGGGTTCTTCTCGGCGCATCGAAGATTCCCGGCGACGGAAACTTCTATGCCCCCACCGTGCTCGGAAACGTCAAACCCGGCATGACAACGTTCGACCAGGAGACGTTTGGTCCGGCTGCATCACTGATCGTTGCGAACGGAGTCGATGAGGCGATCGACCTCGCCAACAATAGCGAGTTTGGTCTCAGCGGCGCCATCTGGACACGGAACAAGGGCCTCGCCAAAGACCTGGCACGGCGCGTCGAGACTGGCGGACTTTTCGTCAACGGCTTCTCGGCGTCCGACCCGCGAGTTCCGATTGGCGGCGTGAAGAAGAGCGGGTACGGCCGAGAGCTTTCGCACTTTGGCGTTCAGGAGTTCATGAACGCGCAGACCGTCTGGTTCGATCGGAAGTGAGACAGGTCCCTCCACCTACGCTGGAGGGAGCCCGGAAAAGGAAAACACGTCGTTGAAAGCCGCCTGTCCGCGGCTTTACCGCAATGAAGCAGGGGAAGCGACGACCGGCCTGATCGCGATGGGTGATAACCTCGACCACATTCCGCCCTTGGCCGCGGACCGTCCCCAACGGTCACTGTGCAAATTGACGCCCCTAGCCGCCGTGCAATGTGCAGCAATGCTCCTTGAGCACTAGCCGACTAGAGCCGAGCAGGCTCTATCTCTTGGATAAACGGCTCAGATGCCGGAGGTTTGACCCGAGTGGCCAACCATTCACCCTCCTGAATGAGTTTCCAAGATACGTTGGTTATAGCCTCCGCCATCTTCACAGATGCCCTTGTCACGACCTGCAAGGGGTTTCTTGCCACAAAGACCCCTCTCCGAAAAATCGGCTTCACAATCCTGGCCGCCGACATTTGCCCTCGCTTGAGCTCTTCCGAAATGGCGGCGTGAGCCAACATGGAATACCCATGTCCATCCCGGACGAGTGATTTAATCAGTGTCAGGGAGTCGATCTCGAAGCGAACGTTGATTTTTCCTTCCAGGCGCTTGATCTTTTGATCCACGAGGCGTCTCAACCCATGATGGGCTGTTGGAAGTATCAAAGGAAAGCGATTCAACTCGAGAATATCGATGGAATCAATCGCCAGTCCGTCGTCGTCAACATCACCAAAGGCACCGGACTCTCCAACGAGAAACAGCTCCTCTACAGCTATTTGCTGCAAAGAGAGATGACAGCAATCCTGCGCGCTATAGAGCGCTCCTACATCGAGTTCGCCCCGAGTCAACCATTCACGGATGTGCCCCGACATTGCTTCCACGAGTGTCAGCTTGGCTCCCGGGGCAACTCTCTGGAACTCACTCACGAGACGTGATCCGATGAGGGTGGCCAAAGAGCTCGGAAGCCCAACCGTCACCTCGCAGCGCTCAAAGGTGTCCTCGAGCCTGATCTCGTCCCGAACGCGCCGCATGTCTGACAGAATCTTCAAGGCATGTTCGCGGAACACTTGACCTGTCTCTGTCATGACCACGCCACGCGACGTTCGCATGAACAACTTTGTGCCAAGCTCCTCTTCCAGTCGCAGCAGCATCTGGCTTAGAGAGGGCTGAGCAATATCGAGCTTGTCCGCCGCACTGGTCACCGATCCCATCTCCGAGGTCACCAGAAAGTATTTTAATTGTCGTTCGTCCATCGGAATCCCTGTGTTGGACTGGTACGCCCGGGGTGATCCATCTGAAAATTCTTGCGCAGTGGAACGCGGTCGTGTGGAGAAGGTGCCGAGGACGCAGTTGGTGGCGGAACTCGTGAGGCCACTTAGATTGCTTCTGCGACACGCAGCGCTGCGATGTCATTGGCGCTTCGACCAAGCGACTTCAATATCGCCTCCGTGTGCTCTCCAATCGCCGGCACCGCGCCCATACAGTACTCAAAAGCACTTTGCCTGCCGGGGGGCAGCAAGGCAGGTATCGGACCTGCGGGTGAGCCAACGTCACGCCAACGATCGCGAG
The DNA here is from genome assembly GCF_900099805.1 of Variovorax sp. OV700. GTDB lineage: Bacteria > Pseudomonadota > Gammaproteobacteria > Burkholderiales > Burkholderiaceae_C > Variovorax. Next base: position 222,145 of record NZ_FNDR01000010.1, read on the forward strand.
CTGCGAGTTGTGGGTGAGCCCACAAGCCGGCCATGTCGTTCATGCGTGCGTTGGCGATTTGTGCGGCATCGAGGCGCTCGAGGACCTCCGAAGTGTTCAATGTGCTAAAGACCTCCACGATCATCGACCGGAGCGTCTCGCGGTTGCTATTTCGCTTTGCATTCGCGTCGAAGCGAGCATCGCTCGCGAGCGCGGTTGACAAAAGCACCCGTTCGCAAAACACCCGCCACTCGCGCTCGTTCTGGAGGCCAAGCATCACCGTGCCGCCGTCTCCGACGGGAAACGGGCCGTATGGATAGATAGTGGCGTGAGAGGCCGCGCTTCGTGGGGGAGGCGTGGCTCCGTCGTACGCGTAATACATCGGAAACCCCATCCATTCGGCCAGGGATTCCAGCATTGATACGTCAATATGCGATCCCTTCCCTGTTTTGCCGCGCTGCAGGAGAGCGGCGAGGATGGCGGTGTAGGCATACATGCCCGCAGCAATATCCGCAATCGAGTTCCCAGATTTGCAGGGTGCTTCCGGCGTCCCAGTGACAGAGAGAAACCCCGCTTCACTCTGAATCAACAAGTCATATGCCTTCTTGTCCCTGTAGGGGCCGTCCGCGCCATAGCCCGAAATGTCGCAGACGATAAGCGCCGGATGCTGCGCCTGCAGAGCTTTACCGCCCAGTCCCATTCGTGCTGCAGCCCCTGGCGCAAGGTTCTGAATCAGAACGTCGGCGCCGGCGATGAGCTCCAGAAGGATCGCGAGCGCTGTCGGTTGCTTCAGATCGAGTGTCAAGCTCTCCTTGGACCGATTCACCCAAACGAAATGTGAAGCTTCTCCATCAACGCGCTGGTCATAGGCACGTGCGAAATCGCCCACGCCAGGACGCTCGATCTTGATCACACGGGCGCCGAGGTCTGCCAATTGCCGCGTGCAATAGGGCGCAGCGATTGCATGTTCTAGCGAGATAACGGTTATTCCATCCAGGGGGCGCGTCATGCTGAAGAGCCTTTCGTCGATTCAAGCGGCGCGCAGCGTGCACGGCTTGGTGATCGCATTCTGCGAAGGGGGCGAACTCTCGGCCATCGGGATTTGGGCAAGCGGGACTTGCCAAGAATCGAGGTTCGGAGTAACCCCGTGCTCGCAGAATTCGAAGCCGGTCTTCGCGAAAGTGGAATTCCGCACCAATGCGCGTCATGAAATCATCCGGCGATGACAACAAGACTATCGCCACCCACCGCACCGTCTGCTGCAGCGGCCCGTTCTTTCCTCTTCGTGCCCGGCGACCGTCCTGATCGTTTTGATAAAGCTTGGGCGAGCACGGCCGACGAGGTCATTCTCGATCTGGAGGATGCAGTCGGTCCCGATCGCAAGGTTCACGCGCGCGCTGCCGTCAGTGCTTGGCTCAACCCTTCGAGACCTGTCTTCGTGCGGATCAACGCTGTGGATACTCCCTGGTACCAGGACGACTTGGAACTTCTGACGAATCCCGGCGTAGTGGGGATGATGGTGCCAAAGGCTGAAGTTCTGGACTCGGGACTCGTCTCGGCTTGCGCGACTCATGGCAAGCGGCTTCTGCCGATCGTCGAGACCGCTGTAGGTTTTCAGCGAGCGAGCGAGCTAGCAACGACCCGTTGTGTCGAACGCCTGGCGTTCGGTACCTTGGACTTTCAGGTCGACATGGGTCTCACCGGGGATGACGACGCACTTCTATACTTTCGTTCACGGCTGGTCCTCGAATCGCGTCTCGCGGGCATACAGGCGCCCTTGGATGGCGTCACGCCCGCAATCGGCAATGTCGCGGTCTTGAGCGCCGACACGGCGCGGTCAAGACGGATCGGCTTCGGAGGCAAGCTGTGTATCCACCCCTCGCAGCTGGATGAAGTGAACCGGTGTTTCGCGCCCAGTGCCGCTGACATCAAATGGGCTGAAGAGGTGGTTCAGGCCATCGCAAAGTCACATGGCGCAGCGATCGCGGTCGACGGAAAGATGGTGGACCGCCCTGTCATTCTGAAGGCCGAGCGAATCCTGGGCAGTGCTCGGCGCTTGCCGCGTGTTAGCTAGGTCGGCCGAAACTTGCGCATCGGTAAGCACCTCCAACAGCTTCGTGAGGGAAATCGAGCGTGGACGGTCCTTTTTTATGCAGGTCAGCATTTGCCGGACCGCCCATTCATCAGTGAGTGGTCGCACAGTCAAACCCATGCTTTGGCTCATGACGCTCGCTGCCTGATACGGAAGCAGGCCTACACCTAATCCTGACTGAACTACGCGGCAGACAACCTCGAAGCCCCGCACCTGCACGCGCAGTCGCAACCCTTTCTCAAAGTGGACCGCCTGCTCGGCGAGCAAGCGCATCATCGATGACCCGCTTTCGAGCGCAATCAGGTCGTAGTCGAGCACGTCGACGAAATCTACTGTTTCGTTTGAGGCAAGCGGGTGATCCTGCGGAACGATCACGGCTAGGCGATCGGTGCGATAGGGGAAGACTTCGAGACCGTCAGTTGCCACCCCTTCCACGATGATGCCCACATCTGCTTCACCAGCCAGGAGCGCGGCAACGATTTGAGCGCTCCAACGTTCCTCCAGGATCAACAGCACATCCGGATTGAGCTTCGTGAATCGCGCAAGATCGCCGGGCACAAACTCCGTCATGGTCGAAGTGTTCGCCAATACTCGGAGCTGCCCGCGACGCCCGGCTCCATGGTCGTCCATATCCGCTTGCATCTGGTTCAGTTGGAGAAGCATCGCCTTCGCGTGAACCAATAGAGTCGCGCCTGCGGGAGTCAGCTCGACACCCTTCGGTGAGCGTTCGAGCAATGAGCACTTGAGACGATGCTCCAGCAGGGAGATCCGGCGACTGGCCGCGGCCAACCCCATGTGCGACGACTCCGCCGCTCGCGTCAAGCTGCGCAGTTCAGCCGCTTTGACGAAGAGGGCGAGCGAATCTATGTCGGGAAGCATAACTTTCGGGTTGAACTAAGGTTACGTGTTTGTAAATGAGAGCTCCGAGCTACTAATCCCGGCTATTCAACATGTAGCTTGATCTGCTTGGCCACCGCGCCATAGGTAGCGAGTTCAGATTGGATCTGGGAATTCATCTCCTCCGACGAGCCGCCAACCGGTTCGGCGCCCATGTCGAGCAGCTGTTTACGCACACTGGGAGATCTCACCGTTTTTTGAATCTCTTCGGTGATCTTCTGAATGATTGCGGGCGGAGTACCAGAGGGTGCTAAGAGCCCAAACCAAGTCCCAGCGTTGAACCCCGGAATGACTGTTTCGGCCAGCGTTGGAACGTTTTTCAAAGCGGTGGATCGTTCTGAAGTGGTCACCGCCAGCGCGCGGGTCTTCCCGGCTTTTATTTGAGGCAGCCCCGAGGTTACGGTATCGAACATCACCTGAATCTGACCCCCGACGAGATCAGCCACTGCCGGCGCACTTCCCTTGTAGGGAACGTGAACCAGATCAACATCTGTCTTGAGTTTGAACATCTCACCCAGCATGTGATGTGCCGTGCCGGCACCGGCTGTTCCATAGTTCAACTTGCCCGGTTGCGACTTCGCCAACGCAACAAACTCTTGAATTGTCTGGGCAGGGACGTTGGCATTCACGACGATCACATTCGGAACCATCGCAATCACGCTGATTGGGGCGAAGTCTTTGCCGAAGTGATACGGTAGTTTTGTATATACGTTCTGTGCGATCGTGTGATGTGCAGCACCCATCAGCAGGGTATAACCGTCCGCAGGCGACTTGGCGACCATGTCAGCACCGATCGTCGCGCCTCCCCCGGCCTTGTTCTCAATCAAGACAGGTTGTCCCCACGCAGTCGACATCTGCTGTCCAACGATGCGCGCGAGGATGTCTGTGGTCCCCCCAGGTGGGAACGGAACGATGATCTTGATCGGCCGGCTTGGGTATGGCTGGGCTGACTGCGCCAAGGCTGTGAGGGGTGCCTCAACAATGCACACCAAGACAATCGCTTGCAACAATCTCTTCATTCTGGTCTCCTTCAATTTTCTCTTGCGGATAGATCCACTCAGCTGCCGGAAATGAAGTGGCAGCCCCCCGCATGCAGGGCTGCGTCGACCCAATGGCGGTCGACATCACCGCTTTGCACGGCCTGCAGCGTCGCAGATTCCTTGCGGCTCAGAGCCTCGGCTGCCTGCAGCACGGCGGGAACGTCATCCCTGGGTATGGTTACCACCCCATCGGCATCTGCGACGACGATGTCCCCGGCTCGAACCTGCATACCGCCGACAGATATGCATACGTTGATCTCACCAGGGCCAGCGCGGCTGGGCCCGCGAAGACACACTGCAGTTGAGTAGACGGGCAATGATTGCTCCCTCAGGAACTGCAGATCCCGGACTGCACCATCGATCACAAATCCCGCGATACGCCTCTTTGAGGCCAGCGTGACCATGATCTCCCCAACGAGGGCTTGTTCAGCGAAGCCCCCGCCATCGACCACGATGACATCGCCTGGGCGTGCCAGGTCGATTGCCTTCTGAACCATCAGGTGGTCCCCCGGTCTTGTTCGGACCGTGAGCGCGCATCCGACGAGACGCGTCCCATCATGCCGCCCAACTAAATGTGATCCCGCTGCCTGCGGCTTCCCCATGCAATCTGCCAGCTGGGCGGCCTCGTAACGACCTAGTTGATCAACTAATTGAGCATCCAATACGGTCGGCATTGGATGGATCGCGAAGCGGGCGCTCATCACATCACCCGCTCACCGAATTTCCGAATTGCGCTCTCCGACAAGGTGAGGCCCAGTCCAGGCTGCTCTTTGAGCTTGAGGCGGCCATTGACAATCTTCGGCGCATCTTCGAACAGTTCAGCCTGCAGGGGGTCGCGTTCGGGATCGGTGAAAGCTTCCACAATGTAGCCAGCGGGACTGGCCGCGACGATATGCGCGTGAATGAAGCAATCATGGTGAGGCGCGACCTGCACGTGATTAAGCTCGCATAGGCCTGCCAGCTTTCTGCCTTCGGTGAATCCACCCATCATCGTGCAGTCGAACTGCAGAATTTGGATTGCGTGCTCTTCAAGCATGGCACGACACCCATAGCTGGTGACTTCGCTTTCTCCGCCGGACAACGGAATGCGAGTCTTCTGGGCCAGCAACTTAAGGCCCCTCCGGTCGTCCTCCCATCGAATCGGCTCTTCAAGCCATCGAGGATTCAAGGGCTCCAGCAGCCTGGCGCCTTCGATGGCCGTTGCCAAGTCCCACGCACGATTGGGGTCGACCATGAAAAGCGCTTCGGCACCGATTGCTTGTCGCATCACAGCCATGCGTTCGATGTCTTGGCCCAGCGGCAGGCCACCTGCTTTCACCTTGAAGCCTGTGTGGCCCTGCTCCTTGAGCATCAAGACTTCGTCGCGCAGCTCTTGGTTATCCTTGCCATCGCGGTAGTAGCCACAGGTCACATATGCGGGAACTTCATCGCGGTATCCGCCAAAGATCCGGAACAAGGGCATCTTCGCGGCTTTGCCAACGATGTCCCAACAAGCGATATCCACGGCCGCGCTGATGCGAATCAGCGCCTCGCGGGACCATCCCTTCTCGTTAGCGGTCTTGCTTGTCGTTAGTCGGAAAAGCTTTTGATACAGCCGCTCCGGCGCCAGCGCGTCTTCGCCGAGGATCTGGTCGGTCAGCCCCGCTTTAAAGGCCTTGATCGCTTGATCGATGGGCGTATAGCTGGTGGCGAGGCCGAATCCATCGATTCCCTCATCTGTATAGAGCCGTACCAAAATTTCGTTGGCGGTTGGCACGATGAAATGGCTGGTCCAATGAGGGCGCCCCTGTGGAGGTGCTCGGAGCGCAAACACTTCGATTCGATTGATCTTCATGGTTCCACTCTAGGGCTCACCCCCACGAGCCCAAAGCGACATCTACCGAAACGAGCATTCGGCATAGCCGAACGCTGGCTGGCAAAATGCCTGCATGCACTACGACCTGGTTGATCTGCGCGTATTCCTGGCCGTCTTGGACGAGGGAAATTTGTCCCGGGGAGCGGTTCGCTGCAATTTGGCGCCTTCCTCAGTCAGTGCCCGGATTCGGTCTCTTGAGGAGGCGGTGGGCACGCGATTGTTGCAGCGCAATGCAAGAGGTGTCAGTTCCACACCGGCCGGCGTAGTCCTTGCAGAACACGCGCGCCGTCTGCTTGCACAGTTGGAGCAAATGCATGCCGACCTGTCGCCATTTGCGCAGGGCGTCACGGGGCATGTGATCCTTTTCGCGAACACCAACGCCATCAACTCCTTCTTACCAGATGATCTGGCCCATTTCTTCAACGAGCATCCTTCGGTGCGGGTGAGCTTGGAAGAGCGGAACAGTGGGACTATCGTGGCGGCCTTGCTTGAGGGAAGAGCCGACGTGGGGGTGCTAGCCGTAGAGGAAAGGCACCCCCTTCTTGACTACCTTCCCTATCGAATTGACGAACTCGTCCTGGCAGTTCCGCGCGGTCACGCGCTGAGTAGGAAACGCGCGGTTCGCTTTTCCGAATGCCTCGAATTTCCCTTCATCAGCCTCTTGCAAGGCGCTGCACTGCATACATTTCTCGTTCGGCACGCCGGAGACATTGGTGGAAGATTGGATCTGCGCGTTCAGCTGGCAAGCTACGAGGCCCTTTGCAAACTTGTTGGTAGCGGCGCCGGAATAGGCCTCGTGCCGCGCTCTGCAGTATCCGACGACGCCAGAGACCGGGTGAAGTTGATCACTTTGGCCGAGCCATGGGCGCATCGTGAACTGAACGTGGGCCTGCGAAAGGTGCGCGAGCCAAATTTTTACCGCGACGAGCTAGTAGCGTGCCTGTCGACGCAGCGAAAACATTGAGTTGGTCTGACAACCGAGCTGGCAGCGATAAGCGGGGCCCTGCCGGTCTGACATAGGCGCGAGACCATGCCGTTTTGTGTGGCGGGCGCACACCAAGTCCTATGGTGCACGGTCTTGTGGTCGGTGCACAACTTCATCCGCATTTGTCGATTGCCTTAAGGGCGCAAGTGTGGAGGATGGGTTGGCTTTCAGGCACATCGACACGCCAAAAGTTGCTCGAAAACGGGGGAGGGTTTCTACCGAGTTCGACAATCCGAAAGTCTCTGTTGTCCAGAAACTGATATTCGGATTCGCGCCCTGTGCCTAGTATCCCGACCTCGAGCGACGCATCAAGTAAGTAGGCATGAATCGGAGGGCTGATGCCTTGTGATTCGCTGAATACAGGGCATCCTCTCAGTTCTATTTTTTGCGTGCCCCTATATCGGCAAGCACTGGAGTAATCGATGAAGCCCAACTGCGTCAAACGCCTCGGACTCGTAGTCAAGAAGGCGAGCATGTCACATGAAGAATTTGTCCAGCATTGGTTTCACGTTCATGCCGAGCTATGCAAGAAGCTACCCAACATGCGTCGGTATTCGGTGAATCTCGTTGATCGTGAGCGCTTTCCGGAGTTCGGCTATGACGGATTTTCGGAACTGTGGTTCGACTCCGAAGCGGCGCTCGTGGCCTCGTTGGCCAGTCCAGAAGGAAAGACGCTGCTCGCCGACCTGCCGAATTTCACAGAACGCATCTATCCCATTCTCAGCCACGAGTACCACCAAATCTGGAGTTGACTGAAGTGACGGCGGGGATGCCTCTATCGGTGAGATCCATCTCGCCCGACGCAATGTCAGCCTAGCTCATTTGGCCGAGGGTGCTTCGACTCTGCAGCTCCGATTGGCTCGATTAACGCTCTTTCGACTCGTTCCTCCATCTTCGCAAATTGCCTTGGAAAACCAATGACCAGCATCCCTTCGACCATGAAGGCTCTCGTAGCCAAAGGGTTCTCGCTCGACTCCCTTGAACTGGCCGATAGACCCGTACCCCAACCGAGGCGCGGCGAAATTCTGATTCGCGTTCGCGCCGTTAGTCTCAACTATCGTGACTTGGCGGTGCTGACGGGAACCTACATTCCCAATCTGCCGCTGCCATTCGTGCCTGCCTCGGACGCATGCGGCACGGTCGTTGCGATCGGTGAAGAGGTCAACCGGTTCGCCGTGGGGGATAGGGTGACGCCGATCTACACCCAGGGTTGGCACGACGGGTTACCCACTCCGCAACAGCGATCTTCGCGCACGCTGGGTGCGCCCCTGGACGGTGTGCTGCAGACCTATATCGTGGTCCCAGCAGAGGACGCGGTTAGGGCTCCGGACCTGCTTTCTGACCAAGAGGCCTCGACCTTGCCTATAGCCGGATTGACCGCATGGTCCGCACTTGCCGAGGGCAATGTGAAGCCGGGCGACACCGTCCTCGTTCAGGGAAGCGGAGGCGTTGCGTTGTTCGCGCTTCAGTTTGCCAAGGCTGCAGGTGCGACCGTCATCGCGACATCGTCTAGCGATGCAAAACTCGAGAAGATGAAAGTGCTGGGCGCTGATATAGGGATCAACTACCGGACGACTCCCGAGTGGGAACATGCGGTGAAAGACGTGACCGGCGGGCGAGGTGCCGACCTCATCGTCGAGACGGGGGGCGCTACCCTCTCGCAATCACTAACGGCTACCGCTTTTGGCGGATTCGTGGCCGTGGTGGGCTTTGTAGCTGGCTACAACGCAACCATTCAGCTACGACAACTCATCGGACCTGTAGTTCGGGTGCAGGGAATCGCAGTTGGTTCGCGCGCGCGCTTCGATGCGATGAACAGGGCTATTGCTGCTAATAACATCCGTCCCGTCATCGACAGCACCAGAGACATTTCCGATGCGGTCGCCGCGTTCAAGCACATGGAAGGCGGATCGCACTTCGGCAAGGTTGTCGTGACGCTATAGCCCGCGGCACACAACCTAACTCGAGAATCAGCAAAGCGCGGAACGCCGAGCTTAGATTTGCTGCCCGTCATTCTCAGCATGAGGAAAAAGATGCTCACGACAACCACAATGAAAAATATTGGGATGATTGGCATTGGCTTGATGGGACATGGCATTGCCCAAAATATCCTCAAGCACGGTTATGCGCTGACGGTGCTCGAACACTCCGGCAACCAACCTCTGGACCAGTTGAAAGCGGCTGGTGCGACGACGCAGGCCAGCGCCGCGGAACTCGCAGCGGCCTCGGAAGTCGTCATCCTATGCGTGACGGGTACGCCACAGGTGGAAGCGGTATTGCTCGGCGATGGGGGCGTGTTGCAGGGGCTTCGGCAAGGAACGGTGATCATTGACTGTTCGACGGCCGTGCCCTCGTCCACCGAACGGATTGCTGAGGCCGTGAAGGCCGCGGGGGGGCTATTTCTTGACGCGCCGATGACCCGAACTCCGAAGGAGGCTGCCGAGGGTCGGCTTAACCTGCTGGTTGGCGGTGATGGGGAACTATTCAATCAGTGCCGTCCCCTGCTGGCGTCGTTTGCCGAAAACATTAACCACGCAGGGCCGATCGGCGCGGGTCATCGCATGAAGCTGCTTCATAACTACGTTTCTCTCGGATTCGTTGCTCTTCTGTGCGAAGCCGCTGCTTGTGCTCAGCGCTCCGGGATCGCGTCCGAAGTATTCGTTGACATTTTGGCGAAGGGCGGAGGGGGAGGCGCGGCGTTGGAACGCTTGAGGCCATACCTCGCGTCTGGCGATTCGTCAGCATTGCGCTTCGCCATGTCGAACGCCAAGAAGGACCTCGGGTACTACAACACGATGGCCAACGACATTGGGGCAGCAAGCGTCATCGCTGAGGCTATCCATCAAACCTTTGCTCAAGCGCTTGATGAAGGTGGCTCGAACGCGATGGTGTTGGACCTAGTGCCACTGCTAGCGGCGCCGACCGGATCGACGTCAGCAGGTTAGAGGCAATCTTTCAATCGCACCCGCGGCAGGTCGAGAATCACGGCGGGAACCTCGCGCCGACGATTTCTGGGCCGCGGTCTCGCTTCGAGAACGTCGATGAGGCGCCGATGCTTCAGACGCCTTTCGCCAAGGCACGCAAGCTGACCGAACTTTTCGGCGGCGACGCCAAGTGGTTCGATGCGTTCTCGTAGCGGCGCAATGGCCGCGCGTCCTACCCATGTGGTCTCAGGGAGACCAAGCGAAATTCGACGGGGCTACCAAAGGTTGGGTGTGCTTCTCTCGGCCGATAGGTGCACGAGCTGCGACCGCGGGGGCAGTTTGCGCATGGGCTGACGAAATCATGGGCGGCATTGTGCCGCGTGTCAGTCCTTGGCCTTGTTCTTGGGTCAAAATGGGATCACTGGTCGCTTACAGCAATGGTGATGAGCGTTGCTGTTGAGCGCGCCCGAGCGATGGCGACGCAGAACAAGCGCCGCTTCTCGGCGTACTCGTAGGAATCTCCACCAGACACTGCCAACTGAAGCACGAGGTCGTCAGCGACTCGGCTGGTGGCGGCTTGCGTCTTATCTAGGATCTTTGAAGAATGTTTTGAACTCTATTTCTTCATGCCCGGTAAAGTACCAAACAGTTTTTTGAACTCTGTTTGTTTGTTTTGAACTCTATTAGCTTCGACCACACCCGCTTCGATGCCGCCATCGTCGATCTCGACGGCACCATGGTCGACACGCTCGGCGATTTCGCGGTGTCGCTCAACCACATGCTCGCCGACCTGTCGTTGCCGCCGGTGGCTCCAGCGGCCATCGAAAAAATGGTGGGCAAGGGTTCGGAGCACCTGATTCATTCGGCGCTCGCGCATGTGATGTCTTCCAACGAAGGCGCCGTGGCGGGTGCCGGCGCGGAGGTGCTGCAGGCACGGGTGCAAGCGCTGTTCGACCGGGCCTGGGAGCGCTACCAGCACCACTACCTGGCCATCAATGGACAGCACTCGGCGGTGTACCCGGGCGTGGTCGAGGGGCTCAAGGCGCTTCGGTCGCGCGGCCTGCGCCTGGCCTGCCTCACCAACAAGCCGACTTCGTTCGCCAAGCCGCTGCTCGCCGCCAAGGGGCTCGATGGCTTCTTCGAGTTCGCCTTCGGTGGCGATGCCTTCGCGCGCAAGAAGCCGGACCCGCTGCCGCTGCTGAAGACCTGCGAGGCGCTGGGCACCGTTCCTGCGCGCACGCTGATGATCGGCGACTCGAGCAACGACGCCAAGGCCGCACGTGCGGCCGGCTGTCCGGTGCTGCTCGTGACCTATGGCTACAACCATGGCGAGCCGGTGCGCGGTGTGGATGCCGACGGCTTCGTGGATTCGCTCGCCGAACTCGATCGCGCGGCGGCCTGAGCCGGAAGGCCGCGGCTACGGCTGCTTTCCGAGCAGCGCGTCCTTCAGTTTCCAGTCGGCCGGCACGGGGCCGAGCCAGATGCGCAGCAGCGCGTTGAAGAAGGCCTGTTCCTTGATTGGGTCCGGCTGTGCCACGCCGCGCACGGTGATCACCGTGCCCGTGCCGGGCAGCCAGTCGATGGTGAAGGTGTCGCCGGCCTTGAGCTGCTTCTGGTCGGCGAACATCTGTCCCATGCGCAGCAGGCCCGGAATGAGGTTGACCATTTCGCTCTTGGGCGAGTTTTCTTCCACGCCCTTGGTGAAGAGCTTGCCGAGCTCGTTGGCCTCGATGTCGCGCAGCATGGTGATCGCCACGCGCTTGGGGCCCGGCGCGGCCAGCGCCTCTTCGGGCGTGGAGACTTTCTTGCCCACGTAGAACCCCGCCGTGTAGACCTTGAACACGGCCTTGTAGCGCACGCCCGCGCCATTGAGCTGCAGGGTGCTGCCGCGCAAGTCGAGGGTATCGTTCAGCTTGACGCCGGCCACGTCGACCTGGGCGGCCGAGGCGCCGAGCACGGCCGAAGCGAAGGCCAGGGCGGCCAGGCGGGAGAACGACAGGGTCGGGAGCGAAAAGGCGGACAAGGGGTTCTCCTCGATTTGCGAACGGTCGTGCTAATGTATCTTTTCGTTCTACCCCGTCCCCCTCGGGGGAACCCTGAAGCGAGCTGTTGCACGCGGCGCGTTTTCGTGGGCTAAACTCCACGCTCCATGTTCGTTCATCACATCATTCAAACAGGTGAAGGCAGCCGGGGAGCCTGGCCCTGGCGTCGCCATACATCGCTGACTGTTTGATTGCACGGCGCACGCCGTGCGCCCGCGGTACCGGATCGCTCATCGACTCCGGACCACCAGTGAATGACCTTGCCACCGGCCAAACTCGAGCGCCGGAGGCAATTGGAGAACGAATCCGTGATCACCGAACTTGAATTCAAGAGCCTCAGCGCCCAGGGCTACAACCGCATTCCGCTGATGGCCGAGGCCTTTGCCGACCTCGAAACGCCTCTTTCCCTCTATCTCAAGCTGGCCCATTCGCAGGGCGGCGGCAAGCACAGCTTCCTGCTCGAATCGGTGGTGGGCGGCGAGCGCTTCGGGCGCTACAGCTTCATCGGACTGCCGGCTCGCACACTGCTGCGCGCCAGCGGCTTCGGCGCCGAAGCCGTGACCGAAGTGGTGACAGACGGCCACGTGGTCGAGACCGCCTCGGGCAATCCGCTGGATTTCGTTGCCGAATATCAGAAACGCTTCAAGGTGGCGCTGCGGCCGGGCCTGCCGCGTTTTTGCGGCGGCCTTGCCGGCTATTTCGGCTACGACACGGTGCGCCACATCGAGCGCAAGCTCGAAAAAAGCTGCCCGCCCGATACGCTGGGCTGTCCCGACATCCTGCTGCTGCAGTGCGAAGAGCTTGCCGTCATCGACAACCTCTCGGGCAAGCTCTACCTGATCGTTTATGCCGATCCGAAGCAGCCCGAGGCCTATGCGGCGGGCAAGCGCCGCCTGCGCGAGCTGAAGGAAAAGCTCAAGTATTCGGTCAGCGCACCCATCGTGAAGCCCACGCAGCCGCATCCGCCCGAGCGCAGCTTTGCCAAGGCCGACTACCTTGCGGCCGTGGAGCGCGCCAAGGAGATGATCGCCGCCGGCGACTTCATGCAGGTGCAGGTGGGGCAGCGCATCAGCAAGCGCTACACCGAGTCGCCGCTGTCGCTGTACCGCGCGCTGCGTTCGCTCAACCCGTCGCCCTACATGTACTACTACCACCTGGGCGATTTCCACGTGGTGGGCGCCTCGCCCGAAATCCTGGTGCGCCAGGAGAACACGGGCGAGGGCGAGCAGAAGATCACCATCCGTCCGCTGGCCGGCACGCGACCGCGCGGCGCCTCGCTGGAGCTCGACAAGGCGGCCGAGGAAGAACTCATCAACGACCCGAAGGAGCGCGCCGAGCACGTGATGCTGATCGATCTCGCGCGCAACGACATCGGCCGCATCGCCAAGACCGGCACTGTGAAGGTGACCGAGGCCTTTGCGGTGGAGCGCTACAGCCACGTGATGCACATCGTGAGCAACGTCGAGGGCACGCTGAAAGACGGCATGACCGCCATCGACGTGCTCAAGGCGACGTTCCCGGCTGGCACGCTCACCGGCGCGCCCAAGGTGCACGCGATGGAACTCATCGACCAGCTGGAGCCCACCAAGCGCGGCCTGTACGGCGGCGCCTGCGGCTACATCAGCTATGCGGGCGACATGGACGTGGCCATCGCCATCCGCACCGGGATCGTGAAGGACCAGATGCTGCACGTGCAGGCCGCGGCCGGCGTGGTTGCCGATTCGGTGCCCGAGCTGGAGTGGAAAGAAACAGAAGCCAAGGCGCGCGCACTGCTGCGCGCCGCCGAGCTGGTCGAGGAGGGGCTGGAATGAGCAACGTACCGGACATTCAGAACGATTTCTCGCACGAAATCATCGGCGCCGCCGTCGAGGTTCAGCGCGTGCTCGGCACGGGCCTGAGTGAAGACGCCTATGCCGCGGCACTGGCCATTGAACTCGCAGAGCGCGAGATCGGTTTTGCGCAGGGCGTGGCGCTGTCCGCGAGCTACAAGGGTCGTTCGCTGGGCGACGTGTACCGCGCGGGCTTCGTGGTCGAGCAATCGGTCATCGTGGAACTCAAGGCGGTCGACGTGCTGACCGACCTGCACCGCGCGCAGGTGCTTGCCGCGCTGCGGCTCTCGGGCCTCAAGCTGGGCCTATTGATCAACTTCAACGTGTTCCCCGTCGTCAAGGGCGTGCACCGGATTGTGAGCAAGCCATGAAACTGCTGATGATCGACAACTACGATTCCTTCACCTACAACATCGTCCAGTACCTGGGCGAACTGGGTGCGGATGTTCAGGTGCACCGCAACGACGAGATCACGGTGGCGCAGATCGGCGAGCTGATCGCCTCGGGCGTTACGCGGCTCGTGGTGTCGCCGGGCCCTTGTTCGCCGGCGGAAGCGGGCGTTTCGGTGGCGGCCATCAAGGAATTCGCGGGCAAGCTGCCGATTCTTGGCGTGTGCCTCGGCCACCAGGCCATCGGCGCGGCCTTCGGCGGCAAGATCATTCGCGCGCAGCAACTGATGCACGGCAAGACCAGCGAGATCACGACCACGCAGGAAGGTGTGTTCGCGGGGCTGCCCGAGAAGTTCACCGTGAACCGGTATCACTCGCTGTCCATCGAGCGCGAAAGCTGCCCGAAGGAATTGGCGATCACCGCCTGGACCGACGACGGCGAGATCATGGGCGTGCGTCACACCGGCTTTGCGCAAGACGTGCGCATCGAGGGCGTGCAGTTCCACCCCGAATCGATCCTTACCGAGCACGGCCACGCGATGCTCAAGAACTTTCTGGATTGACCACGCCATGACGGACTGCTCTTCCATCGTCGACCTGCGCAGCGACACCGTCACGCAGCCCACCCCGGCTATGCGCGAGGCCATGATGGCGGCGCCGCTCGGCGACGACGTCTTCGGCACCGACCCGAGCGTCAACGCGCTGCAGGAGAAGATCGCCGCGCTGCTGGGCTTCGAGGCGGCGCTGTTCGTGCCGACCGGCACTCAGAGCAACCTGTGCGCCATCCTCTCGCACTGTGGGCGGGGCGACGAATACATCGTCGGGCAGCAGGCGCATTGCTACCGCTGGGAAGGCGGCGGCGCGGCGGTGTTCGGCAGCGTGCAGCCGCAGCCGCTCGACCATGCGCCCGACGGCACGCTGCCGCTTGCGCAGATTGAAGCGGCCATCAAGCCCGATGACGCGCACTTTGCGCGCACGCGGCTGCTGGCGCTGGAGAACACGCTCGGCGGCAAGCTGCTGCCTTTTGAATACGTGCAGGCCGCGACCGATCTGGCCAGGAGCAAGGGGCTGCAGCGGCACCTGGACGGGGCTCGCCTCTTCAACGCCGCAACGGCGCAGGCGGCGCTGAACAAGCGCAGCGACATTCGCGCCGAAGCACGCCGCATCGCGCAATGCTTCGACAGCGTATCGGTCTGCTTCAGCAAGGGCCTTGGAGCGCCCATCGGTTCGGCGCTGGTCGGTTCGCGCGACTTCATCGCGCGGGCGCACCGCATCCGCAAGATGGCGGGCGGCGGCATGCGGCAAGCCGGCTTGCTTGCCGCGGCGGCTTCGCATGCGCTCGACCACCACGTCGATCGGCTGGCTGAAGACCATGCACTGGCCCGGCGACTGGCAGAGGGGCTCGAAGGCATCGAAGGCCTGAAGGTCGAGGCGCCGCACACGAACATCGTGTTCGTCGACCTGACGGGTGCGGCGCAGGCTCGTTCTTCGGAACTATTGGCCCACCTGAACCAGCAGGGCATTCTTGCGACCGGGCTCTATCGCCTGCGCTTCGTCACGCACCTCGATGTCGATGCCGCCGGCGTGGACCGCGCCGTCGCCGCCATTCGCGGCTTCTTCAACGCCTGAACTTCAAGGAGCTGTGCGATGCCCGATCTTCCGCATCTGCTCGCTTTCATCGCCGCCGGCTGGCTGCTGAACCTCACGCCGGGCCCCGACGTGCTCTACGTCGTGACGAATTCGCTTCGCTCCGGTGTGCGCGCCGGCACCGTCGCCGGGCTCGGCATCACCGCCGGCTGCTTCGTTCATATCTTTGCCGCCGCAGTCGGCGTCGGCACCCTGATGGCCACGTCCGCAGCGGCCTTCGCGGTGCTCAAGTACATCGGTGCGGCCTATCTGCTCTACCTTGGCGTGCGCATGGTGCTCTCTCGCGCGGCGCCACCCGCCGACCTGGGCAAGGCCGCGGCCGCGGTGAGCGGGGAGCGCAGCCTCAAGGCGATCTTCCTCGGCGGGTTCTGGACGAACGTGCTCAACCCCAAGGTGGCGTTGTTCTTCCTGGCTTTTGTGCCGCAGTTCATCGCGCCCGGCGCGGACAACAAGGCCCTGTACTTCGTGCTGCTGGGCGTGCTGTTCAACCTCAACGCAATCCCCGTCAACGTGGGTTGGGCCGTGGCGGCTGGCTGGATGGCGCGCCGCGGTGCCGTGCAAAAAGGCATGCACTGGCTCGACCGCGCGGCGGGCGTCCTCTTCATCGGCTTCGGCCTCAAGCTTGCGTTCACGGATGCGCCGGCGGCCGGTGCCGGACACTGACAAAACACTCAGGAGACTTCCCATGATCACTCCCCAGGAAGCGCTGCAGCGCACCATCGAGCACCGCGAGGTCTTCCACGACGAGATGCTGCACATCGTGCGGCTCATCATGAGCGGCGAGTGCTCGCCCGTGATGATGGCGGCGCTGATCACCGGCCTGCGTGTCAAGAAGGAAACCATCGGCGAGATCACGGCGGCTGCGCAGGTGATGCGCGAAGTGTCGACCAAGGTGCCGGTGAAAGACACCACGCATCTGGTCGACATCGTCGGCACCGGCGGCGACGGCTCGCACACATTCAACATCTCGACCTGCTCGATGTTCGTCGCGGCCGCGGCGGGTGCCAAGGTGAGCAAGCATGGCGGTCGCAGCGTGTCGAGCAAGTCGGGCAGCGCCGACGTGCTGGAGTCGCTCGGGGTCAACATCAACCTGCAGCCGGAGCAGATTGCGCGCTCCATCGAAGAGGTGGGCATCGGCTTCATGTTCGCGCCCAACCACCATCCGGCCATGAAGAACGTCGCGCCGGTGCGGAAGGAATTGGGCATCAAGACCATCTTCAACATCCTCGGTCCGCTGACCAACCCGGCGGGCGCGCCGAACATCCTGATGGGCGTCTTTCACCCCGATCTGGTGGGCATCCAGGTGCGTGCGCTGCAGCGCCTGGGCACCGAGCATGCCATGGTGGTGTACGGCCGCGACGGCATGGACGAGATTTCGCTGGGCGCTGCCACCATGGTGGGCGAACTCAAGGACGGCGAGATCCGCGAATACGAACTGCACCCCGAAGACTTCGGCTTTGCCATGTCGAGCAACCGCGCGCTGCGGGTGGAAACGCCCGAGCAGTCGAAGGCCATGCTGCTGGGGGTGCTCGACAACCAGGCCGGCCCGGCACTGGACATCGTGCTCCTCAACGCCGGCGCGGCGCTGTATGCGGCCAACGTGGTCGATTCGATCGCCAAGGGCATCGAGCGCGCACGCGAGGCCATTGCATCGGGCGCCGCGCGGGCCAAGCTGGCTGAACTCGTCAAGGCCTCCGCGGCCGTTTGAGCCGCAACAGATTGGTTGGAACACAGAACATGTCCGATATCCTCGACAAGATCATTGCCGTCAAGCGGCAGGAAATTGCTGCGGCGCAGAAGAGAAGCCCGCTCGAAGCGGTGCGCTTCGACGCCGAGAGCCGCGTGCTGACGCGCGATTTCGAAGGCGCGCTGCGCGCCAAGATCGCTGCCGGCCAAGCCGCGGTGATTGCCGAGGTCAAGAAAGCCAGCCCGAGCAAGGGCGTGCTGCGCGAAGACTTCATTCCGGCCGACATCGCCCAGAGCTATGCCGAAGGCGACGGCGAGATCAGCGCCGCCTGCCTTTCGGTGCTCACCGACAAGCAGTTTTTCCAGGGCAGCGTCGACTATCTGAAGCAGGCCCGCGCCTCGTGCGACCTGCCGGTTCTGCGCAAGGACTTCATCGTCGATCCCTATCAGGTGTACGAATCGCGTGCGATGGGCGCCGATGCGATCCTATTGATCGCCGCCGTGCTCGATGACGCCGAGATGAAGGACTACGAAGCCCTGGCGCGCGGGCTCGGCATGGCGGTGCTGGTCGAAGTGCACGACGCGGCCGAACTCGAGCGCGCACTCAAGCTCAAGACGCCGCTCATCGGCGTGAACAACCGCAACCTGCGCAATTTCGAAGTGTCGATCCAGGCCACCATCGACCTGCTGCCCAAGCTGCCGGCCGATCGGCTGGCAGTGACGGAATCGGGCATTGCCACGCGCGAGGACGTGGCCACGCTGCGCGCGGCCGGCGTGCACGCCTTCCTGGTCGGCGAGGCCTTCATGCGGGCCAAGGAACCCGGCGAGGCGCTCGCTGCACTGTTCAAATGAATCGGCCGGACCAGCTGTCCAGCAGCGATCCCGCCGACTGGCCCGTGGCGCCGGGCTGGCAGCCGCTGGTCGACGAGTTTTTCGGCAGCATCGTCGGGGTGAAGCTGCGCAGCTTCCTGCGCGAGCGCCTCGATGCCGGCGCCGTGATCTTTCCGCCGCAACCGCTGCGGGCGCTGGAATTGACGCCCCCCGAAGACGTGCGCGTGGTCATCCTGGGCCAGGACCCGTACCACGGGCGTGGCCAGGCGGAGGGGCTCGCGTTCTCGGTGGCGCCCGGCGTGGCGCTGCCGCCATCGTTGCGCAACATCTTCAAGGAGCTGCAGCGCGACCTCGGCACGCCGCCTCCCCCGTTCCCGAACCCGGGCGGCAGCCTGGTGAAATGGGCGACCCGCGGCGTGCTGCTGCTCAACACCTGCCTCACGGTCGAGGAGGGGCAGCCCGCCAGCCATTCGGGCCGTGGCTGGGAAGTGCTGACCGATGCGGTCATCCGCCATGTATCAGGCGGCGAGAAACCTGTTGTTTTTATGCTCTGGGGCGCGCACGCCCAAAGTAAGCGCGCGTTGATCGACATTGAGCGCCATAAGGTGCTGATGTCGAATCATCCGTCGCCGCTTTCCGCGTTGCGCCCGCCCGTGCCTTTCATTGGCTGCGGACATTTCGGCGAGGCGCGTGCATGGCGGGAGGCGCGCCAGGCGGGCGACTGAATTCGCGGATAATCCCCGCAGTTCCGCCTCGTGCAGTTCCTCACGCTTCTTCTTGGTGCTGGGGGTTCTGTGTAGTCACAAAACCGTGCTATATTTCGAGGTTCGCCGGAGAGGTGGCCGAGTGGTTAATGGCAGCAGACTGTAAATCTGCCCTCTTACGAGTACGCTGGTTCGAATCCAGCCCTCTCCACCAGCGATGAATTTGGTTTCTAAGAGCGATTGGATCTAGCGCTTTGGGTGCCTTGGAGTGCCCCCGATGCGGGAGTAGTTCAATGGTAGAACCCCAGCCTTCCAAGCTGATGACGCGGGTTCGATTCCCGTCTCCCGCTCCAGAGACCCGGTTCGACGCCGGAAGCGATTGGTTAGACAAAGCCCTTTTGGCTCAGTGGTAGAGCACTCCCTTGGTAAGGGAGAGGTCGCGGGTCCGATTCCCGCAAAGGGCACCAGTTTCTGGGGGTTGCAACAGCTGGTTTGCAACCCATCTGCATACGTTGAAATCGTTTTTTTCGGAGTCGAAAAATGGCAAAAGGTAAATTCACCCGCACCAAGCCGCACGTGAACGTGGGCACGATCGGTCACGTCGACCACGGCAAGACCACGCTGACGGCGGCCATCGCCACGGTGCTGTCGGCCAAGTTCGGCGGCGAAGCCAAGGCCTACGACCAGATCGACGCAGCGCCCGAAGAAAAGGCCCGCGGCATCACCATCAACACCGCCCACGTCGAGTACGAAACGGCCAACCGCCACTACGCTCACGTCGACTGCCCCGGCCACGCTGACTATGTGAAGAACATGATCACCGGCGCCGCTCAAATGGACGGCGCCATTCTGGTGTGCTCGGCCGCTGACGGCCCCATGCCCCAGACCCGCGAGCACATCCTGCTGGCGCGCCAGGTGGGTGTGGGCTACATCATCGTGTTCCTGAACAAGTGCGACATGGTCGACGACGCCGAGCTGCTCGAGCTGGTCGAAATGGAAGTGCGCGAGCTCCTGGACAAGTACGAATTCCCGGGCGACGACACCCCCATCATCCACGGCTCGGCCAAGCT
>NZ_FNDR01000002.1 GCF_900099805.1 Variovorax sp. OV700
AGCCATTGCAGCACCTTGAGCGGTGCGCTCGGGTTGGCCCAGGGTTCGGCATGGCTGACGGAGATCTGCCCGCCATTGGCAAAGCTGGTTTCGGCCGCCGGTGTGGCTTGCCGGTCGATGACGGTCACTTCGTGGCCGAGTTGCTGGAGGTAGTAAGCCGAGGTCACGCCGAGCAGGCCGGCGCCAAGAACGATTACGCGCATTTCGAGAACCCTTGAGGTTGCAGCGCTCGAACGCAAAGGGAAACGGAAGCTCGAAAAGAAAGCAACCGGACCTTGCGTCCAAGTTGCCGCTCCCCCTGTCCTCGGTACCTGAGAGATTCACCCGCTGCGCCCGCAGCGGGTTTGCTCCTTCGGTGCATCACGCTCATATACCAATGGCGTGATGGCTCTCCAGACGGCTTTGACAATTGATGCAGTACAGGCTCATCACGTGAGCCGACCTGAGCGTTTATGGGAGTTTGCGCCTTCGGTGGAGCCGCTTCCGCGGCCCGCTCTCCTGCTAAATTGGAGCTTATTCGGATCATCATTGGCAGTCAACAATTAATTTCCATAGGACTCAAAATTGCGCTCACCAGCGGAGGAATCAAATTGGGCGGTAATTTTTTCCCGAATGTGATCGAATCAATAGAATTTCGAAGCCGCGGGAATATGAAAGCTCCGCCGTCGCCTCCGGTGACGTCGCAATCATCCAAATTCAGGCGCGCTTTTATCCTATTGCACGGGTTGGCAGCGCGATATCGTCCTGAGCAGTCCGCTACACGAAAGTATCCACATGCGTTTCCTAGCAAAGTGCGTCAACTCCACTCTCATGGACGTACCCCTCGATGGGGTTGGCCGCCGTTGGGAAGCCCTGCGGGAGGCCGCATGACACGCGACGCCGCACTGGCCCATGCGGCCGACCACTTCGACAGCGGCGACTTCGTGCGCGACCTGTCGCGCCGCGTCGCCTTCCGCACCGCCAGCCAGGAGCCGGATTCCGGACCGGCGCTGGCCGCCTACCTGCATGACGAGATCGGCCCTTCATTGGCCAAGCTGGGCTTCAGCTTCAGCATCCACCCCAACCCCGAGCCCGCCTACGGACCCTTCCTGGTGGCCAGCCGCCATGAAGGCGATGACCTGCCCACGGTACTGATGTATGGCCACGGCGACGTCATCCGCGGACAGGACAAGAGCTGGACCTGCGGCCAGGGACCGTGGACGCTGGCGGTGGACGGTGAGCGCCTCTATGGACGGGGCACCGCCGACAACAAGGGCCAGCACAGCATCAACATCGCCGCGCTGGCGACCGTGCTGGCGCTGCGCGGCCAACTGGGCTTCAACATCAAGTGGCTGCTGGAAACCGGAGAAGAGACTGGCTCGCCGGGCTTGGCCGCGTTCTGCTCTGCGCACCAGGAACTGCTGGCCGCCGATGTGCTGATCGCCAGCGACGGCCCGCGCGTGGGCCGCGACCAGCCGACCGTCTTTCTGGGCTCGCGCGGTGTGGCGAACTTCAGCCTGACGCTGAACCTGCGCGGCGGCGGCGGCCACCACAGCGGCAATTGGGGCGGCCTGCTGCGCAACCCCGGCACGGTCCTGGCCAATGCCATTGCAAGCATGGTGGACGCCCACGGCGTGATCCGTGTCCAGGGTCTGCGCCCGCCGCCCATTCCGGACAATGTTCGCGCCGCACTGCAGGGCCTGCGCTTTGGGGGTGACGCCGGCGACCCGGAAGTCGACCCCGGCTGGGGTGAGCCTGGCCTGACTCCGGCCGAACGGGTGATTGCCTGGAACACACTGGAAGTGCTGGCCTACAAGACCGGCAACCCGGACTTCCCGGTCAACGCCATCCCGCCCTCGGCACAGGCCTTCATGCACATGCGCTTTGTCGTTGGCACCGACGTGAGCCGGCTGCGTGACGTCGTGCAGCAGCACCTGTCCACGCATGGCTTCGAAGGCATCGAAGTCAGCGAACCCGAGATCATGCACGCCACCCGGCTGGACCCGGACAACGCCTGGGTGCGCTTCACGCTGGCCAGCATCGAGCAGAGCACTGGCAAGAAGCCCGTGCTGCTGCCCAACCTGGGCGGCAGCCTGCCCAACGATGTGTTTGCCGACATCCTGGGCCTACCGACCGTGTGGGTGCCGCACAGCTACGCGGCTTGCCAGCAGCACGCACCCGACGAGCACCTGCTGGCACCGGTGGCGCGTGAGGCGCTGCAGCTGATGACGGGCCTGTTCTGGGATCTCGCGGCGGCAGCGCCAGCGCTCCCGAGACGCTGAGGGCACCGTCTTCCGGGGAACCCGACCGGCATGCGGCGCAGTTCCGCCGAATGAAGGTGCGGGATGGGACTGTGCACGTCGGCAAGAGCGGTGAGCGGGCACCGAAATTGCGTGCTGCCGGCGGAGTCGTGAAGTACGACTATCCGCTTACCTTCTATGCGACAAGTGCCATGAGCATCCGATTGCGCGCGAACATACTGTGACTGCTACGATGCGCGACCCTATGGCAGGAGATTCCATGATGATGCCGGTTGCAGGTGTGAAGGCCGACACCGCCAAGCTGGCGCGGCGACGAGTGAAGGTCGGCTTCATCCTCCTTCCAGGCTTTACGATGTTTTCGTACTCCGCCCTGGTTTATATCTTGAAGCATTGCACCGACCCGGCCGCTGCCGTCGGCGTCGACTTTGAATACGTTGTCTTAGGACAAAAGCCAGCCCAGACGACCTGCGGTGTCCAAGTACCTCCGACAGCGCCCTTGGACGCTGCTCGCGATTGCAACTACGTTTTTGTGATTGGTGGGAAGACAGCAGCACCTATCGAGGACCGCAGATCGATTCTGGACGCACTGACGAACGCCGACAGGAATAGCGCGACTCTCATCGGAACAGGCTCGGGGCTCTTCGTGTTGATCGAGGCCGGGTTTTTCGACAAATTGCCCTGCGCGACAGATTGGTATCGCGGCGCCGACCGGGATACCCGTTTTGCGGAGGTGCAGCAGATCCCAGGCGTCAACTTGATGGTGAGCGGCAGGCGCGTCAGCTGTGCGGGAGGATTGGCGGCGCTGGAGCTCGGATCATGGCTGTTGGAGCGTCATTATTCCGCCATCGGCGCCGAGATTCCCGCACCGCAGGAACTTTCAGCCTCCTCTACCGAGGGTGCGCAGAACTCTGAAGCTAGAGAAAATCCACTCGATCCCAGAGTACTTCGGGCCCTCAAGATTATCGAGAGAAATCTCGGACAGGAGCCAATGAAGGTTGAATCTCTCGCGTCATCCTTGGGGATTTCCAAGCGGCAGATAGAACGGCTGTTCCAGCAGGAAATGAAGCAACCGGTCCAGCAATATTGCCGGCAACTCAGGCTCGCTTATGGCTATTGGCTGCTTTTAAACAGCCCCAAGTCGATAACCGAGATCGCGACAATCACCGGTTTCTCGGACAGCTCCCACTTCAACCGATGTTTTCGAACTCAATTTGCAATGACGCCATCGCAAGCTCGCCAATCAAAGGTCAGCGTGGATGATGTGATGTCGCCGCAATGGGCTTCTCTCTACGAAAGAACTGTGAAGAGCGATCAAGATCTAGACTTGTCGAGATCGAAAAAGTCGGTTTACACAAACCTGGCTCACTCGGTGGGTGGATCTTCAGGCAAGATCAATCCCGATGCCGCCTTGACAGAGACAGAAATCACGGCCCGTCTCTAAGCTCCTGGCAAGCAGCTTCTTGTGCTCGTTCTCGCCCGCTCAAACAGTACTCCATCAATCCCGATTGCCGGCCCATCAGAGCGATAGGCCGGCTTTTTTTCGCGCGATATCCAGCGATTAGATTGCTGCCGTGACGATGAACTCGACCTTGTATTTCGGCGTGGTGAGCTTGGCTTCGCTGGTGGCGCGGGCCGGCGGGTTGGCAGGATCGATCCAGGCTTCCCAGACGGCGTTCATTTCGCCGAAGTTCGCCATATCTGCGAGATAGATGATCGTCTGCAAGATCTTCGACTTGTGGCTGCCGGTGGCAGCGAGCAGTTGGTCGACTTGAGCCAGTGCGCTCTTGCACTGGTCGGTGACACTCTCGCCTTCGCCAACCCGGCCGGCAAGATAGACAATGTTACCGTGGACGACGGCGTTGCTCATGCGGGCGCCCGGTTCGATGCGTTGAATGCTCATGGAATTCTCCTGGAAAAATTGAGCTGCGGGAAAAGGTCCCGCGTGAAAAGCGGGCCCGTGAAATTCTTGGCCGCAAAGAATGCCGGCTCTTTGAAATGCAGCTGCGAACGCTAGGCAGATTTGGCTGTACCGCCTTCGCCGCGCATGATCGACTCCGCGAATGAGACAAGTACGGCCGCTGCCTCAGCAACCTTCTCCGGAAGAAGTGCGTGGCCGGAACCATGAATGATTTCCATCGTGGTCAGGTGGCCCACGCGATCTCGCAGGTAATCTTCTTCAGGTACGGGTGCGATCTTGTCAAACTCAGGCGCAACATAAAGCACCGGCAAATTCTTGCCGACCTCGGTCCAGCTACTGTCGGCGGTCGCGTTTGTCGCCGCGAGCTGGAATTTGGAAACCTCTGTGTGCCATCCGCTCAACCAGACGGAGGCATCGTGCCCCGGAGCGAAGAAGTCGCGCTCCAGATAAAACAGTCGGTCTGCATCTGGCTTGGAATTGTCAGATACGACATTAACGGAAATCAAGAGCTCGGGCGATATGGTGCTGCCAATAATAGCCGCGAGAAGTGCGACAGATTTCGTCGTCGATGGCCAATGATGGGCGAGAACCCGCGCGACCCAATTACCGAAGGCGTGGCCAACCACACACAATACTTCAGGCTTTCCGGGTGCGCAGTCAGCTTCGATCGCAGCAACAACATCGGCGGCAAGATCGATCAAGGTGATGCCTTCGGTCGGTCCCGTACTTTCGCCGACGCCGCGCGGCTGAGGTCGCAATACACGAAATCCAGCTGCCGCAATTATTGGGGCAATTTCGTCGAAGTCAGTCGCACCTCTTGCCAGCGAGGGCAGCAAGACAATACGCGGGCCCTTGCCTTCGACCAGAAGTTCGACCTGACCTTCATGCGTCGGGATCAGCTTACGTTCAAGTGTTGACATTTTGTATCCTAGTTTTGATGGTGGTAGTAGTCCGTCGTGACCGCAATCCGCAGCCTTACAAGGCTACTTCCTACTGAGGCTTGGAGCTATCGAAAAATTTGCTGGAGGCCAGAGACGGTCGTGACTGTATGGATTGGTGCCAGCTGGAGAGCACCGGGTATTTTTCTCGCCAGCCAAGCCTCGGAAACCGAAAGTCGGCGTATTCAGCAACGATCGCCAGCGTAATTGCCGACAACCCGAAAGGCCGTTGCCCGATTTGCTCAGCCGTCGCCTCCAGTCTTGCCCAGATCATGCTCGACTTCAAGTTGAATGCATTGATAAGCGCAATCTGCTTCGTATCTTTCATGGATTCGATGCGCCATTGCACCAACAGGTCGAGAAATCCATTGCACAAGGCATGCAGCCGAAGCTCTTCAATTCGCGCTGCGGGCGACGACGGAATAAGCTTGGCGCCACCTGCGATGTGTTCGAGGTGCTCGATGATGACGAGGCTATCGTAGAGCGCGGTGCCGTCATCCAGAACCAGTGTTGGAAGTTGCCCAAGCGGGTTGAATGGCAATAAAGCCAGGTCAGGCTTATTGGGTGCAACACGGGTCGGGATCGTTTCCAACCGGTCGCTCAGCCCCAGCTCGTGGGCACTTACGATGACTTTCCTGACGAACGGGGATGTCGATGACCAATATAGTTTCATGAAGAGAATTCCTTGGCTATTAATCTGGGACATTGATCGATGCTCGCCTGTGACCACCGTAGCTAGAACTCGCCGTCATCACTTCAAACCGCAGGTACCGGGTCGACCAATAGCGTAATTTTCGGCCGCCTGCGATGGCGCCGATAGGATTGCAAAGCCGTGCGGATATGAAAGCTTCGCCGCTGTGGCCGGCGATGTCGCAATCATCCAAATTCCGGAGCGCGTTCGTTCTATCGCCATGGCTTGGGAGCGCGATATCGTTCTACGCAGTCAGTTTTTATAGGGGAGTATTTTCATGCGCTTCCTAGGAAAGTGCATCACGCCAGTCGCCGCATTCGAGCGACAGGAAATCGACCTATCTTTGCTTCTGTATCTGGTCTCGTTTTTTTGCACAATTGCCATGAAAAATCTCGTACAACTTGCGCTTTCCCTTGTCGTCGTTGCCGCTTCGCAGGGCGTTGTTGCCCAGACTTTCCCTTCGAAGCCCGTGACCATCGTGGTTCCTTACTCCCCGGGCGGCCCTGTAGACAATCTGTCTCGATCCTTGGGCATCAGGCTGACAAAGGAGTGGGGCCAGCCAGTTCTGGTTCTGAACAAAACAGGCGCCAATGAAATCATTGGCGCCGAGCTCGTGGCCAAGAGCCCGCCTGACGGCTACACCTTGTTTGCGGCAACAGAGGCGGCGCTGACCATGAATCCGCACCTGTACAAAAAATTGCCCTATAACGCTGAAAAGGACTTTGCGCCCATCTCTCGGTTGATCACCGTGCCAATGGTCTTTTTGGTACCGCAAAACTCAAAGGCCAATACCCTTAAAGAGTTCATTCAACTGGCACATAACGCCAAAGACAAGCCAATGAGCTACGGCTCTTCCGGTGCCGGCGGCATCGTCCATTTGCCCTTGGCAATGTTTGCCAAGCAAGAGCACTTGGAAATGGTGCACGTGCCCTACAAAGGCGCAGCGCCCCTGATCCCCGATATCATTTCGGGTCAAGTGGATTCGGCAATCCTCGGTGTTTCAGTCGTCGAGCAACACGTCAAAACCGGCAAGATGAAGGCGCTGGCAATTTCCGGCGACAGCCGGAGTGTTGCCTTGCCAGATGTGCCAACGTTCAAGGAAGCGGGCGTGAAAGACATCAACGGTGCTTTCAACATCGGGCTCGTGGCACCTGCGGGAACACCCCCGGCCGTGGTGGACAAAATCGCCGGCGACGTTCGCAAGATCCTGATGGACCCCGAATTCCGCCGCACACAGATCGACGCCTATTCTTATGTGGCTATTGGCTCGACGCCTGCGGAGTACAAAAGCTTTCTGGCCCAAGACTTCAAGGTGCAGGCTGAGCGGGTGAAGATTTCTGGCGCCACGCTCGACTGATCGGCGAGATCAAGGGTTAACCCTCGATCGTTTCGCAAGGCGTAAAGGTCGATGACGCCGCTTCATTGATCGTCCCGGGGGGGGTGCGTACCGTACGGACCCAGACGCGCCGTGCATGTGCGTCCCACCTAAAACACCGGAGACGCATCGATGAGTTCACATTGGATTTCAATCTACGCACTGGTCGGCATGTTCGTGCTGGCCACGGTGCTGCCCATCAACATGGGCGTGATCGCCTTCGTCGGCGCCTTCCTGGTCGGCACGCTGGTGGCGGGCATGAACGCCAAGGCGATCATGGGCGGCTTTCCCGCCGACTTGTTTCTCACGCTGGTCGGTATCACCTACCTGTTTGCGCTGGCGCAGAACAACGGCACCATCGATTGGCTCGTCAGGCTGGCGGTGCGCGCCGTGCGCGGGCGCATCGCCGCCATTCCCTGGATCATGTTCCTCATCGCCGCACTGCTCACGGCGGTGGGTGCGGTCAGCCCGGCGGCGGTGGCCATCATCGCGCCGATTGCGCTGGGCTTTGCCGCCAAGTACGGCATCAATCCGCTGCTCATGGGGCTCATGGTCGTGCACGGCGCGCAGGGCGGCGGCTTCTCGCCGATCAGCATCTACGGCGGCATCACCAACAAGATCGTCGCCAAGGCCGGCCTACCGCTCAACGAAATCGCCACCATGCTGGCAAGCCTGGGGATCAACCTGTCCGTGTCGCTGCTGCTGTTCTTCCTGATGGGCGGCATGAAGCTGATCCGCCAGAAGGCCGACGTGACCGGCGCAGTACCAGCAACGCGCCGCGCTGCACATGCGCAGGGCGGGGCGCAGGTATTCGGCGATGCGGAGGCCGAATCGTTCGCGGAAGAGCGCCGCGTCGCGACTGCGGCTGGCGAGTCGCTCATGGACGCGG
Source organism: Variovorax sp. OV700 (assembly GCF_900099805.1). GTDB lineage: Bacteria > Pseudomonadota > Gammaproteobacteria > Burkholderiales > Burkholderiaceae_C > Variovorax. The sequence continues at coordinate 8,052 of NZ_FNDR01000002.1, forward strand.
CGCCGGCGGTCCCGGCCGACCAGGGTTCGCGCCGCTACCAGATCGCCACCGTCGCCGGCCTGCTGGCGCTGGCGGTGCTGACGCTGTTCTTCAAGCAGGACATCGGCTTCGTCTCGATCACCATCGGCCTGGTGCTGACGCTGATGGCGCCCAATCTGCAAAAGCGCGCCCTGGGCCAGGTGTCGTGGCCGGAGATCATGCTGATCGTGGGTGTCAGCACCTACGTGGGCGTGATGGAAAAGATGGGCACGATCGATTTCGTCGGCCACAGCGTGGCCGGGCTCACCTCGCCCATGGTGGCCGCGTTGCTGCTGTGCTTCGTCGGCGCCGTGGTGTCGGCCTTCGCCTCGTCGACCGCGGTGCTCGGCTCGCTGATCCCGCTGGCGGTGCCGTTCCTGCAGGGCGATACCGGTGTCAGTGCCATCGGCTTCATCGCTGCGATGGCCGTGTCCTCGACCATCGTCGACGTCAGTCCGTTCTCCACCAACGGAGCGCTGGTGCTTGCCAGTGCCAAGGGCGTGGACCGCGACGTGTTCTTCCGGCAGCTGATGGTGTACGGTGCCATCGTGACCCTGGTGGCCCCCGTGGTGGTGTGGCTGCTCTTCGTGGTCCTGTGAGGCGCATCTTCTTGTTCTTGTTCTTGATCGACCTTCAACTCCTCTTCCTATGACTTCCAGCTCCTGGACCACCAAGGCCGACGACCGCAATGCCCGGCTGGCGCGCGCGGCCGAAGCGCTCGGGAACCGCCTCGCCGGCAAGCGCGTCGAGACCGAAGCCATCGCCACCCTGCTCGAAGCGGTGCTCTCGCCTGGCGACCGCGTCTGTCTCGAGGGCAACAACCAGAAACAGGCCGACTTTCTCGCACGCGCACTTGTCCAGGTCGATCCGGCAAAGGTGCATGGCCTGCACATGGTGCAGTCGGTGCTGGCGCTGCCTGAGCATCTGGACGTCTTCGAGAATGGCGTGGCCGCCCGACTGGACTTCAGTTTCTCGGGGCCACAGGGTGCGCGGCTGGCCAAGCTCGTGTCGGGCGGGCGCATAGAGATCGGCGCCATCCACACCTACCTCGAACTGTTCGCGCGGTATTTCGTCGACCTGACACCCAAGGTGGCGCTGGTCGCCGCGCAGGCGGCCGACGCCGAAGGCAATCTCTACACCGGCCCCAACACCGAAGACACGCCGGCCATCGTCGAAGCCACCGCTTTTTCGGGCGGCATCGTGATCGCGCAGGTCAACGAAATGGTCGACGGCAGGACCACCACGCTGCCGCGCATCGACATCCCCGCCGACTGGGTGAGCTTCGTGGTCAAGGCGCCGCGCCCGAATTTCATCGAGCCGCTGTTCACGCGCGACCCGGCGCAGATCAGCGAGGTCCAGATCCTGATGGCGATGATGGCCATCAAGGGCATCTATGCCGAGTACGGCGTGCAGCGCCTGAACCACGGCATCGGCTTCGACACCGCAGCCATCGAGCTGCTGCTGCCGACCTATGCCGAGTCGCTCGGCCTCAAGGGAAAGATCGGCAAGCACTGGGCATTGAACCCGCATCCGGCGCTGATTCCGGCGATCGAAGCGGGCTGGGTGGAGTCGGTGCATTCCTTCGGCTCCGAGTTGGGCATGGAGGACTACATCCGCGCGCGCTCCGACGTGTTCTTCACCGGCCCGGACGGCAGCCTGCGCAGCAACCGGGCGTTCTGCCAGGCGGCGGGCCACTACGCCTGCGACATGTTCATCGGCTCGACCTTGCAGATCGACCTCGACGGCAACAGCTCCACTGCCACGCTGGGCCGCATCGCCGGCTTCGGTGGTGCGCCCAACATGGGCGCCGATGCGCGCGGCCGCCGCCATGCGAGCCCTGCCTGGCTCAAGGCCGGGCGCGAGGCGCGGGCCGGGCGCACCGGCGCGGCCGGCACACCGCGCGGGCAGAAGCTGGTGGTGCAGATGGTCGAGACCTTCCGCGAGCACATGCAGCCGGCCTTCGTCGACAGGCTCGACGCCTGGACACTGCAGGAGCAGGCCGGCATGGACCTGCCGCCGATCATGATCTACGGCGACGACGTCTCGCACATCCTCACCGAGGAAGGCATTGCCAACCTGCTGATGTGCCGCAGCGATGCGGAGCGCGAGCAAGCCATCCGCGGCGTCGCCGGCTACACGGCAGTGGGCCTGGCGCGCGACAAGCGCGCGGTCGAGAACCTGCGCGACCGCGGCGTGATACGGCGGCCGCAGGACCTGGGCATCGACCCCCGCCAGGCCACGCGCAATCTGCTGGCCGCACGCAACATGCGCGACCTGGTGCGCGCCTCCGGCGGCTTGTACCAGCCGCCCAAGCGCTTCAGAAACTGGTAGCAGGAGATTCAACGATGAGCGACGTTCCCGCAGGGCTCGAGACCCTGGACTTTTCTTTTTCCGGCAGCCAGCCGGCCGGTGCCTTCGCGCCGGTGCTGGTCGGCGTCGTCGGCTCCGGCAACCTCGAGGTCATGCTCGAGCCGGCCGCCGGCAACGACTGCGCGGTGCGCGTCGAGACGTCGGCGCGCGGCTTCGGTGCCATCTGGCAGGCCGTGATGAACGACTTCCACGCACGCCATCCATTGGCCGGCGTGCGCGTCTCGATCAACGACATGGGCGCCACGCCCGCGGTGGTGAGCCTGCGGCTCGACCAGGCGGTGGTCGAGATCACCGGAGGCCGGCCATGATCAGCTATGCCGAATGCTCGGCGCGCGAGCGGCTCGCCCTGCTGCTCGACCCCAGCAGTTTTCATGAATGGCTGCCTCCGAGCGAGCGGATCACGAGCCCGCACCTGGCGCAACTGGGCGTGCCCTGCGCGTTCGACGACGGCGTGGCGGTGGGCCGCGCGATGCTCGACGGCCGCAGCGTGTTCGTGGCCGCGCAGGAAGGCGCGTTCATGGGCGGCGGCGTTGGCGAGGTGCATGGCGCCAAGCTGGTCGGCCTGCTGCAGCGCGCGCTGCGCGACCGGCCGGCCGCCGTGCTGTTGCTGGCCGAATCGGGCGGCGTGCGACTGCATGAAGCCAACGCCGGGTTGATCGCGGTGTCGGAAGTGATGCGCGCCCTGCTCGACGTGCGGGCCGCCGGCATCCCGGTGCTCGTGCTGATCGGCGGCGCTAACGGCTGCTTCGGCGGCATGGGCATCGTGGCGCGCTGCGCCGACTACATCGTGATGAGCGACGTCGGCCGGCTGGCGATGTCGGGGCCCGAGGTGATCGAAGCCTCCCACGGCGTGGATGAATTCGACTCGCGCGACCGTGCGCTGGTCTGGCGCACGACCGGCGGCAAGCACCGCTGGCTGACTGGCGACTGCGATGCGCTGGTCGAAGACGACGTCGCCGCTTTTCGCGCGGCGGCCATCGCGGCGATCGGCGAATCGAGGCCATTGACCCTGGCGGCGCTGGAGCAGGAGCACGCCTTGCTCACGGCACGGCTGCACGCTCTGCCTGCCCTGCCTGTCGACAGCGCCGGAAGCGACGAAGCAATGCGGCTCTGGAGCGCACTCGGCATTCCCGATGCCGAGCGGGTCCCGGAGCTTTCGGTGGAAGCCGTCCGCGCACTGCGCACCATTTAACCGAGGAGCATCACATGCAGTGGAGTTCTCTAGTCACCCAGCTCTTCGGGCCCTATCACGGCATGCGCGAAGACGGCGATTTTCTGCAGGGCGAAGTCATCTTCGAAGGCGAGCCGCTCACGGTGATCGGCACGACAAATCATGCGCCGATCGGGGTCCAGCTCGCACTTGCGCAGGCCCGCGTGATCCTGGACACCGTCACCCAGCACCCGGGCCGGCCGATCCTGCTGCTGATCGACACCCAGGGCCAGCAACTGCGCCGGCGCGACGAACTGCTCGGCATCAACCGGGCAATGGCGCACCTCGGCGCAAGCATCGACCTGGCGCGGCGCCGCGGCCACCGCGTGATCGGCCTGGTGTACGACCAGGCGCTGTCCGGCGGTTTCATCACCTCGGGGTTGATTGCCGACGCCTGCTATGCGCTGCCGGATGCAGAGATCCGAGTGATGCGCATCCCCGCCATGGCGCGCGTGACCAAGTTGCCGGAGGAGAAACTCACGGCGTTGTCGCAGTCCAACCCGGTATTCGCACCCGGCGTGCAGAACTACGTCGCGATGGGGGGCGTGCGCGCACTCTGGCAGGGCGACCTGCAGGCCTGCCTGCGCGAGGCGCTGGCCCCCGCGCCGACAGACGACCGGCGCGCACGAGATGGCGCCGAACGGGGCGGCCGCCAGCTTGCCGCCGCGGTCGTGCAGCGGGTGCTGGACGCCGCGTGAACTCCGACTGAATGTGCATGAGCGCCATGGTTCCACTGCATCGCCACCAGCTCGCCCGGCTCTCCACGAGCGGCTGGGCCGCCGTGCTGGACCGGCCGTGGGATGAAGAGGCGCGCGACTGCCTCGCGCATTGGGCATCGCATCAGTTGCCGCTCGTCGTGACGCGCCAGCCGGCGGACGCCGTGGTCGACGGATGGATCGCGCTCGGTTTGCCTGCGCCTGCGCGCTGGGACAAGCGCCGGCTTGCGCTGCAGGTGCCGTACGACGCGTTGCATGGCCTCGGCGAATTCCCGCGGCTCGCCGACATGCAGGCGCTGCTACCGCCGCCAGTGCGCGACGCAGCAAGCGAACTGCTTGTCAGGCTCGACGCATGCCAGGCGACGGCGCGCGTGTTCGGCAGCTACGGCTGGCAGGCGATCAGTGGTCTCGATCACGTGCGGACGGATTCCGATCTCGATCTGTCGGTCACCGCCCGGGGCGCGACACATGCGGATGCCGCGGTTCGTGCCCTCGAGTCGTTCGACGCGGGACGGCCTCGCCTGGATGGCGAGCTCATCTTCGGCGACGGCGCAGCGGTGGCGTGGCGCGAATGGCGCGAATGGCGCGCCGGACGCGCGCGGGCGGTGATGGTCAAGCGACTGGACGGCGTGTCCCTGGAGCGCGATGCCGCGTGGTGCGAACACGCCGGACTGGTGAAGGTCGCCGCGTGACGAACCTCGCCCTTTCGCAGGCACCTTATTCACCGCCGACGCCGGCGGCCATCGGACGCGCCGCCACGCTCGCGCTCTACGACGAACTGTCGCTGGCACCCAAGCCTGGTCTGGTGACGTTGATCGACGCCGGCAGCCACGACGACATGGACGCGCACACGTTCATGCGCAGCCTGTTCTCGTTGCGCCGCTACTTCGCGCAGATCGCCGAGGCCGGATTCGGCGGCGCGGATTTCGACGTGCTGGAGCGACATGGCATCGCGGCGGAGGCACGCATGCTCGCCGCCACCGGCGGCGTCAACACGCATCGCGGCGCGATCTTCATGCTCGGCCTGTTGTGCGCGGCAGCCGGTGCCGCACTGCGAGAACAAAGCGGCACATTGCAGCCGATGGCGCTGCGCGATGCGTTGCGCCAGCACTGGGGCGACGCACTGGCCTGGCGAAGCCAGCGCCCGCCCGTGCTGCCCGGCGGCATCGCCGCACGGCGCCACGGCCTGCGCAGCGCATCCGAAGAGGCGGCGCTGGCGTTTCCTGTGCTGTTCGAGACAGCGCTCCCCGCGCTGAAGGGCGCATTGGCGCGGGGCCTCTCGCCTCGCCAGGCCCGGCTCGACACCTTGTTCCACATCATTGCGGTGCTGGACGACAGCAACCTCGCGCACCGCGGCGGCCTCGCCGGCCTGCACTGCGCCCAGCGCGCCGCGCAAGACTTTCTGGATCGAGGAGGCATCGCGCGACCCGATGGGCTTCGGGCAGCGCAAGCCATTGCCGACGATTTCGTGCGGCAGCGCCTGTCGCCCGGTGGCGCGGCAGACACGCTCGCCGCCGCCTGTTGGATCCAGCGCGTGTGTCCAGGCCCATGAGCTTCGCGCTGCTTTTTTCCGGCCAGGGCACCCAGCATCCCGCCATGCTTCCTTGGCTGGCCGACGACGCACTCGTGCGCGCCATGTGCGCGCGGCTTGGCATCGACGACTGGCGCCAGGCACTCGCTAAACCCGAGTGGGCCGAACGGAACGACAACGCCCAGACGCTGCTGACGGGCCTTGCCCTGGCGGCCTGGGGGCAGCTCGCGCCCCTGCTCGCACCGCCAGCCGCAGTGGCGGGCTACAGCGTCGGGGAACTGGCCGCGTTCAGTGCGGCCGGCGTGGTCGATCCCGCCACAGCGGCAGCGCTGGCGCCGCAGCGCGCCGAGGCCATGGATCGTTGCGCCGCCCGTGCGCCCGGCGGCCTGCTGGCCGTCAGCGGCGTTTCCGAACAGAAGCTCGAACAGCTGCGGGTCGAAGCTGGCCTTGAACTCGCCATCCGCAACGGCAATGCCAGCGTGATCCTCGGCGGCCCAATCGCCGCGTTGAATGACGCCGAAAGCAAGGCCGCGGCGCTGGGCGCGCAGTGCACGCGCTTGCGAGTCAACGTCGCCTCCCACACACCCTGGATGCGCGAGGCGGCAGAGAGCTTCTCGCGGACGCTTGCACAGGTGCCGTTCGACGCGCCCCGGGTCGTGCTGTTCAGCAATGCGGGGGACCGCATCCGGGACGCGAAGTCTGCCCGCGTTGCGTTGGCCGCCCAGATCGCCCGGACGGTTCGCTGGGACGAATGCATGGAAAACGTCTCGGCGCGGCAGGTGCGCTGCGTGCTGGAAGTGGGTCCGGGCCAGGCGCTGGCGCGCATGTGGAATCAGCGCTACCCCACCGTTCCGGCTCGCGCTTGCGACGACTTTCGCAGTGCCGCGGCGATCGCGGCATGGCTGAACAGCCATGCGGACCCGTGACCCGTGCAACCCACTTGACGTCTTGAATCGAGCAACAGGAGATCCATCGTGAGCAGCAACCAAATAACGCCCCATCTGTTTCCAGTCCCGGACATGAAGGACGCCCATGTGGCCGGCATGGCCGCCTACGACACGTTGGTGGCCGAGGCAGAGGCAGACTACAGCGGCTACTGGTCGCGCCTTGCGCGCGAGTTCCTGAGCTGGAGAACGCCGTTCACCCAAGGGCTCGACGAGAGCCAGGCACCTTTCTTCAAGTGGTTCGAGGATGGCACGCTGAACGTGTCCTACAACTGTCTGGACCGCCAGGTCGAGCGCGGCCTGGGCGACAAGACGGCAATCATCTTCGAAGCCGACGACGGACAGGTGACGCGGGTCAGCTATCGCGAGCTGCTCGCGCGCACCTGCCGCATGGCCAATGCGCTGAAGGCGCGCGGTGTGAAGAAAGGCGATCGCGTCGTCATCTACATGTCGATGAGCATCGAGGGCGTGGTCGCCATGCAGGCTTGCGCGCGCATCGGCGCCACGCATTCGGTGGTGTTCGGCGGCTTCTCGGCGCAGAGCTTGCGCGATCGCATCCAGGATGCCGGCGCCGTGATGGTCATCACCGCCGACGAACAGGTGCGCGGCGGAAAGCAACTGCCGCTCAAGGCCATCGTCGACGATGCCATCGCACTGGGCGGCTGCGAGAGCGTCAGGAACGTCATCGTCTACCAGCGCACCGGCGGGCCGATCGGATGGGAGCCCTCCCGCGACCTCTGGCTGCACGACGAAGCGCAAGCCCAGCCGGAAGCCTGCGAACCCGAATGGGTGGGCGCCGAGCATCCCCTGTTCGTGCTCTACACCTCCGGATCCACCGGCAAGCCCAAGGGCGTCCAACATTCCAGCGGCGGCTACCTGCTGCATGCGGCGCTGACGACGAAGTGGACCTTCGATCTGAAGCCGGACGACGTGTTCTGGTGCACTGCCGACATCGGCTGGGTCACGGGCCACACCTACATTGCCTATGGCCCGCTGGCGCTGGGCGCCACCGAGGTCGTGTTCGAGGGCGTTCCCACTTACCCCGACGCGGGCCGCTTCTGGAAGATGATCCAGGACCACGAGGTCAGCGTGTTCTACACCGCGCCGACGGCGATCCGCTCGCTGATCAAGGCGGCCGAAGGCAACGAAACGGTGCACCCCAGGCGCTACGACCTGTCGAGCCTGCGCATCCTGGGCTCGGTGGGTGAGCCGATCAACCCCGCGGCCTGGGAGTGGTTCCACCAGCACATTGGTGGCGGGCGTTGTCCGATCGTCGACACTTTCTGGCAGACGGAGACGGGCGGCCACATGATCACGCCGCTGCCGGGCGCCACGCCGCTGGTGCCGGGCTCCTGCACCCTGCCCTTCCCCGGCATCGCGGCGGCCGTCGTCGACGAGACCGGCGCCGACGTGCCCAACGGCCAGGGCGGCATCCTGGTGGTCAAGAAGCCCTGGCCGAGCATGATCCGCACGATCTGGGGCGATCCGGAGCGCTTCAAGGCGAGCTACTACCCGCCGGAGCTCAAGGGCTTCTACCTTGCGGGAGACGGTGTGATCCGCGATGCGAAGACCGGCTATTTCACGATCACCGGGCGGATCGACGATGTGCTCAACGTCTCGGGCCATCGCATGGGCACGATGGAGATCGAGTCCGCGCTGGTGTCGTGCACCGATCTCGTGGCCGAAGCCGCGGTGGTCGGGCGCCCCGACGACACCACGGGCGAGGCGATCTGCGCCTTCGTCGTCCTGAAGCGCGCGCGCCCCACCGGGGATGAAGCGAAGAAGATCGCCAACGAGCTGCGCAACTGGGTCGCCAAGGAAATCGGCCCGATCGCAAAGCCCAAGGACATCCGCTTCGGCGACAACCTGCCCAAGACCCGCAGCGGCAAGATCATGCGCAGGCTGCTGCGCTCCGTCGCCAAGGGCGAGGCCATCACGCAGGACACCTCGACGCTGGAGAACCCGGCCATCCTGGAGCAACTGTCGGAACGGAACTGACGACACGCCGGCACTGGCGTCCGTCGCCGCGCCGTTCTATGCTTTGAGTCTTGCCGGACGGCCGGCAAGAAAGAGCGTTTGTCGTCAACCTGTTCAAGGAATGATCATGTCACTGCGCATCAACGATACCGCCCCCGACTTCACGGCCCAGACGACCCAGGGGCCGATCAAGTTTCACGAATGGATCGGTGACAGCTGGGCGATCCTGTTCTCGCATCCCAAGGACTTCACGCCGGTCTGCACCACCGAGCTGGGCTACATGGCGAAGATCGAGCCCGAATTCACCAAGCGCAACGCCAAGCTGATCGGCCTGAGCGTCGATCCGGTCGATGCCCATGACCGCTGGGCCAAGGACATCGAGGAAACGCAGGGCTACCTGCCCAAGTACCCGATGATCGGCGACACCGACCTTGCGGTGGCCAAGCTGTACAACATGCTGCCGGCCGACGAGGCAGGCACGTTCGAGGGCCGCACCGCGGCGACCAATGCGACGGTGCGCTCGGTGTTCGTGATCGGGCCCGACAAGCGCATCAAGCTGATGCTGACCTACCCGATGACGACCGGGCGCAACTTCGACGAGATCCTGCGCGTGCTCGACTCGATGCAGCTGACCGCTGCGCACAAGGTCGCGACGCCGGTCAACTGGCAAAAGGGCGAGGACGTGATCATCGCGGGCTCTGTGTCCGACGAGGACGCCAAGAAGCTGTTCCCGGGGGGCTGGAAGTCGCCGAAGCCCTACCTGCGCGTGGTGAAGCAGCCCGGCTGAACGCGAGCGCAGCATCATGGTCTTCGCGCAGATCGCGACCGGCGGCTGCCAGTCCTACCTCATCGGCTGCGACCAGACCTGTGCCGCCGCACTCATCGATCCGGAGCTGAGCCAGATCGATCACTACATCGCGCTCGCCGCCCACGACGGCGTGCGCATCCGCTACCTGATCGACACCCACACGCACGCCGACCACTTCTCGGCGACCCGCGAACTCGCGCGCCAGCTGAAGGTGCCCGTGGTCATGCACCACGCGAGCCCCGCGCCCTTCGTGGACATGCGCATCGGCGACGGCGAGATGATCGTCGTCGGGCGCCTGCGACTGCAAGTCACCCACACGCCGGGCCACACCTCCGACTCGATGTGCCTTCAGGTGGAAGACCGCCTTTTCACCGGCGACACGCTGCTCATCGGCGCCACCGGGCGCACCGACCTGCCCAGCGGCGACCCCGAAGCACTCTACGACAGCCTGTTCAAGCGCGTGCTGCGAATGGACCCGGCGCTTAAGGTCTGCCCCGCGCACGACTACAAGGGACGCACCCACTCGACGATCGCCGAGGAAATCGCATCCAACCCGCGCCTGCAGGCACGCGACCGCGAGGCTTTCGCCGAGATGATGCGCAGCCTCAACCTCACGATGCCAACACACATCACCGAGGCGCTGCGCACGAACATGAGCGGCGGCAAGACCGTGGCGAGCCTGCTCGCCGAAGCGACGGCGGGGGTGCCCTTCATGTCGCTGGCCGAACTCAAGGCGCGCGTCGAGGCCGCGGAGGACGACCTGATCGTGCTGGACGTGCGCGAGCGCGACGCCTACGAGGCCGGCCACATTCCCGGCGCACGCCTGCTGCCGCGCGGCCAGCTGGAATTGCGCGTCAACCAGGACCTGCCCGATCCCACGCGGCGCATCCTCACCTGCTGCGAACTGGGCTACATCTCGACTCTGGCGGCTTCGACGCTGCGCGGCATGGGTTTTCTGCACGCGGTCGCGCTGGACGGCGGCATGAAGGCCTGGCGCGAGGCAGGGTATCCGCTGACGGCCGGTCGCGTGGCCTGAGCGCGCTCGGGGGTTTCTCCGCCGGATCTCGCCAAGACTAAGGGTGCCACGTGGACACGACCGCCGGGGTCTCCGCCGTTGGACGTCCGGCAAGCGCATAGGACAGCTCGTTTGCGGCCTTCATGATCGTCTTGGCGTGGCCGAGCAACTTTGCCTTGGGCAACCGGTCCGCGGGACCCGAGATGCACACGGAACCCAACAGCACCCAACGCAAGCCGAAGACAGGGGCCGACACGGTCGCGACGTTCTTCTCGCGCTCGCCGATGGAGAAGTGGTAGCCCTTCTTGCGAATGTCCTCGTACAGCTTGCCGGGCTCGCCCGAGAACGCGAGGATGACCCGCCCGGGGGAGCCCTTGTCCAATGGCAGCATTGCACCCATGCGCGCGTGGTGGCGAATGGGTTGCGGCCCTTCGACGCGGGCGAGACAGGTCCGGGCATTGCCCTCGCGCACATAGAACGCGGCACTTTCACCGGTCGCGTGCGACAGCGCCAGCAGCATCGGCTCGACCACGTTGTTTGCATCGAAGCTCGATTGATAGCGCGCACCCAGCCAACCCGCAGCGGGCCCCAGTCTCCATTCGCCGTCGTCGCGCTGCACCACGTAGCCGGCAAGCGCAAGCGTGCGCAGCAGCCGCAGCGCGGTGGTCTTGTGCATCTGGCTTCGGCGCGTCAGTTCGGCCAGCGAGAGCCGCTCATCGCGCATGCCGAACGCATCGAGCAGGTGAAGGGCGCGGGTAACGGCAGTGACGCCGCCGTTCACGTCCCTGTCGACCTCTCGCGGCTGCTCGACGATCTCGGCTGAACGCTTGGCTTTAGCTGCAGGCATGCTGTTTCACAGAGTGGACCATGGTCCGTTTGGTGGACCACCATTGTACGGAACGGAACGCAAATCTAAAGTCGCGACATTCCTGAGAGCACCGCTCCGCAGGCCCATCGAACGATACGGAGACAAACCAATGCATCCCACGAACTACGCATCCATTCCTCGCCGCGCCGTGCTCGGCCTTGCCCTCGTCATGGCCGCCGGCACTGCGTTGGCACAGAGCTATCCGATGCGCCCCATCCGCCTCGTCGTGCCGTTCCCGCCGGGCGGCGGCACGGACATCATTGCCCGCGAAGTGGCAAACAAGGTCGCGACCTCGGAGGGCTGGACCATCGTCATCGACAACAAGCCCGGCTCTGGCGGCAACATCGGGGTCGACGCGGCGGCCAAGGCCAATCCCGACGGCTACACGCTGGTGCTGGGGCAGACCAGCAACCTCGCGATCAATCCGTCGCTTTACGCCAAGCTGCCCTACGATCCGGTGAAGGATCTGGCTCCGGTCGGCCTCGTCGCCTCTGCACCGCTGGTCGTGGTGGTGTCGGGCACATCGCCCTACAAGACGCTCGCGGACGTGGTGGCTGCCGCCAAGGCCAAGCCCACCGCCCTCAATTACGCGAGCTCGGGCAACGGCACGGTCGCCCACCTTGCGACAGAGCAGTTTCAGAAGGCCGCCGGGGTGCAGTTCACCCACGTGCCCTACAAGGGGGCCTCGCAGGGCCTGACCGATCTCGTGGGCGGGCAGATCCAGATGTATGTCTCGTCGGTGCCGACGTTGATCGCCCAGATCAAGAGCGGCCAACTGCGCGCGCTGGCAGTGACCTCGCTGCAGCGCAATCGCGACCTGCCCGATGTGCCGACCATGGCCGAGTCGGGCTACAAGGATTTCGAGGCCGTCACCTGGTTCGGAGTCGCCGGCCCAGCGGCGATGCCCAAGGACGCCATCGTCAAGCTCAACGCAGCCTTCAACAAGGCACTGGCAACCGCCGATGTGCAAAAGAAGCTCGCCGCACAGGGGGCGGAGGTGATGACCGGACCGCCCGAGAAATTCGCCTCGCTGATCCGCACCGACGGCGTGCGCTGGGGCGCCATCGTCAAGGCCTCGGGCGTCAGGCTGGACTGAACGCGCATGAAAAGGACGTCGGTATCAAGCCCGGAATGAACCGCCCCTCCATCCCTGATTTCTGAAAGCACTCCATGTCATCGCCCCTTCCCGACATCATCCGCAACTTCGAACGCGTGCCTGCGCACGTCGTGGCCCAGGCGGCCGAATTCCAACCCGCGATCCTTGCGGACGTGGCCGGGCGCCGCGGCGCCGTGCATGGCCGCATCAAGGCACTGCGTCCCCGCATGAAGCTCGCCGGCAGCGCGATCACGGTGGAAGTGCGGCCCGGCGACAACCTGATGATCCATGCCGCCATTGCCATGGCGAAGCCCGGCGACGTGCTCGTCATCGACGGCAAGGGCGACCAGGGCTCGGCGCTCATGGGCACGATCATGATGACCGCCTGCAAGCAGCTCGGCATTGCCGGCGTCGTGATGGACGGAGCGTGCCGCGACAGCCTGGAGATCGACGAAATGGATTTCCCGGTCTTCTCGGTCGGCACCAACCCGAACGGCCCGACCAAGAACATCGGCGGCCGCATCGGCCATCCGGTGTCGATCGGCGGCGTGACCGTGAACCCGGGCGACTTCGTCATCGGCGACTGCGACGGCGTGGTCGTGGTGGAGCGCGAGAAGATCGAGTCGCTGCTGCCGCTGGCCGCGAAGAAGGTCGAGGACGAAGCCGCGCGCATCGCTGCCATCAAGAAGGGCGACACGGCCGCCAAATGGCTCGTCTCGGCGCTGCGCACGGCCGGCGTGCTGAAGGAAGGCGAAACGCTGTGACCGCCATCCTCGTCACAGGCGCCGACCTGGCGCCGCAAGCCCTCGCACTGCTCGAGGGCCATGACGTGGTCTATGCGGGCAAGACGCCGACCGAGGAAGACCTCGTCACCCTGTGCCGCAAGCACGATCCGGTGGCCATCATCGTGCGCTACGGCAAGGTGGGTGCGGCCGTCATGGACGCGGCCCAGTCTCTGAAAGTGATCTCGAAGCACGGCAGCGGCACCGACACCATCGACAAGGCGGCCGCGAGCGCGCGCGGCATCGAGGTTGTCGCGGCCGTCGGCGCCAACGCCGCGGCCGTCGCCGAGCAGGCGCTCGCCTTGCTGCTTGCCTGCGCCAAGTCGGTGGTGGCGCTGGACGCGCGCATGCACGCCGGCCACTGGGACAAGGCCACGCACAAGAGCCTCGAACTCGGCGGCCGCACCATCGGCCTGGTCGGACTGGGCGCGATTGGGCTGCGCTTCGCGCGCATGGCAGATGCGCTGGGCATGCGCGTGCTGGGATTCGACCCGTTCGCCAAGGACCTGCCGGCCCATGTCGAAACGGTGGACCTCGCCACGCTCTGGCGCGAATCCGACGCCATCTCGCTGCACTGCCCGCTTACCGAGGACAACCGGGACCTGCTCGACGCGCAGACTCTGGCGCAATGCAAGCGCGGAGTGATCGTCGTCAACACGGCGCGCGGCGGCCTGATCGACGAGCATGCACTGCTCGCAGCCGTGCGCTCGGGCCAGGTCGCCATGGCCGGACTCGACAGCTTCGCGGTCGAACCGATGGCACCTGGTCACCCCTTCCAGGGCGAAAAGCGCATCGTGCTGAGCCCGCACATCGGCGGCGTGACCGGCGATGCCTATGTGAACATGGGCGTGAGCGCCGCGAAGAACTTGCTGCAGGTGCTGGCGCGCCAGGCAGCGACCGTGATTGTTGTCAACAAGCCGGGCGCCAGCGGCAACCTCATTCCGGTTTGATATTGAGCTTGTCGAGAACGCCCTGCCAGGTCTTGCGGTCCTCGTCCTTCAAACATCGCTCGCGGTGAGTAAGAACCGCCTGACCGCTCATGGCCCGGAGACCGCGATCCTTTGCAGGCTCAGCCACCACCGTCTACAGGCTTCGTTCCCAGGCGCGTAGATCCCGATTCCATGTGCGAAGGCGCTCGTCCAATGCTTCTCCGCCGGCGCCCGAACTGGTGGCCAAGAGCTGGTCGAGCAGGATCTGCTGATCGGCGCTGAGCTGCTCTGGAAATATCGGCGCCAGCGTGACCAGCTGGTCTCCACGCGTGCCGCGGCGCTGCACCGGGAAGCCCTGGCCCTTCAAGCGGTAAGACAGCCGGTCGCGGCTCAGCTGCAGCGCTTGAAAGCCGGTGACGGTCGGCACCTTGACTTCCCGATTGGCGATCCATGCGAATCCATCGACCGGCATCTCGCATCGAATGGTGCCGTCGTCGTCGAGCTTGAAGAACGCGTGCTCCGACACCTCGACGCGAATCTCGATGTCAGCGGGAGGGCCTCCGGCGCGAACGCGCTGTCCGTCGACATGGAGCAGATCGCCGTCGCGCACTCCGTGCGGAATGCGCACGTTCATCTTGTAGCCGCGCGGCGCCATCTTGCCGACCCCGCGGCACGCTACGCATGGCTGCCTCGCGATGCCGCCGCCCAAGCAAGCCTCGCACTCGGTCACACCGGCGGGCCAACCGAAAAAGGAGCGCTTCGGGATCGCACCAGACCCCCCGCACCGAGCGCAATTTCCGCCCAGCACCTGGTGCCCGGCGCCCGCGCAGGTGGCGCAGATGTCGGTGACCTTGCCTCGCAGCACCTTGATGCAACCGACTGCCGCCTTCACCTCGCGCTCGGTCGCGTCAGGTGCCAATCCCAGTTCGGCGAAAGCGTTTTCGGTATCCAAATCAATAGACCTTGTCCAGGGAAGCCGTCCACGATGGAACATGGAGGCGGCGGCCTGTCAGGGTGAATGCTATCCGAGGGAGCGGCACGCAAGCCGGCAAGGGGACGTTTGAGTCAGAAGGCATGCATTCGTGGGTCTTTGAGAGATTCAACTTCGCGCTGTACGATCGTGCCGACGGTTCGCTGTTGGCCGCATTCTGTTCTTTCGCCTCGGCCGAAAGGAACGGCTATGTATCGGCCGACACCAGGTGGAAGACATGCAACTCTTCCCAACGGCCTGTCGAGTTTTCAATCAGAACGACCGAGGCGCAATCTGCCTTGATGGCGCCAGATGCATCTAACCGCCGCTGCAACTCTGCAACGACTGCATCGGCCTCGGATGGGTCCCCATGGGCAACAGTAAGGTGCGGAACTACTCCTTGGTGCTCACCTCCGTACGGCTGGAAATCTGAAAAGACATCCACGAGTGCCTTGGTCATGGCGATGAACGGCTCGGGAGGTTCCGGCGCGAGATACGCGGTGGCAGGGAAGCGTGCCACCCTGCCCAGCGAAAAGGAGAAAGCGGCGACCCGATTCAACGCGTGTTGCGCTCGGTCCAGTACGGCGGGCGTGATGTGCTGAGGGTCCATGAACGGCACCAGCACAGTGATGTGCGCTGGCACCCCCAGCTTCGCCGTCGCGTCGAAGCGCTCGCGTAAGTCGCCGACGAACGGCTCGGCCGAGGGCACTTGGACAGCAAACGCGGATATCGCCATGGGCCCGATGATATTCAACAGACGCTGCGCCGGAAGGTCCGCTTCTGTAGTCAGGTAGGCGAAGGGATTGCTGGAAGCGAACTCGAGCGTTCACCGCGCTTAGGGCCTTGAGCAAGCCGCCTTCCGTCTACAGATCGCCAACGAGAACTTGCCCCGTGCAAGAACCGGCATTGCTTGGGACTGCGGTCCCGGCTGAGGTACGCGATGCGCGCCGCCTACGATGCGGCCGGTGTGGCAGTGGCCTCCTTGACGAAGTCAGCGTACTTGCGCAGTGGACGGCCGAGGAGGGCTTGCAGGCGATCCGCTGCGCCGTCCGCACCGTGCATGCCGAACTTCTGAATCCCGGCCATCATCAGGCGCATGTCGTAGGCCAGCCAGGACGGCCCGAACGCGGCCATCTGCACTTCGAAGGCCGCCACGTCGTCCCCGCCGTAAGCCACTTCGCGGCAGAGCGCGGCACTCCAGATCTTGGCCACCGACGCTCCAGTCAACAGTTCGGGCCCGACCAGCTCCAGCGTCACGCGCGGTGACGGCGCGAGCGCTCGGTCGCGGCGCAGCAGTTCGGCGACGGCGGCGTCCGCGATGTCTCGCGCATCGATCATCGCGACGCCGGTGGAGCCGATCGGCATCGGGTACACGCCGTAACCCTGGATCACCTGCTGGACCATGCGCTCGTTCTGCATGAAGTAGGCCGGGCGAAGGATGGTCGCCGGAATGCCCTGGCTCTCGATCATCCGCTCGACCGTGTGCTTGCCGGTGAAGTGCGGCACGTCGGTGAACTTGTCTGCGTGAATGACCGAGAGGTAGACGACGCGCTCGATGCCAGCCTCGCGCGCCAGGTTCAGCGCGACCAGGGCTTGCGTCACTTCGTCGGGCGTGACGGCGTTCAGCAGAAACAGCGTGCGCACCGACGACAGTGCCGCGCGCATCGAAGGCACGTCGGTCAGGTCGCCGACGACCTCCTTGACGCCCGCCGGAAAGCTTTGTTTTCCGGGTGTGCGAACGAACGCGCTGACTTCGGCGCCGGCGCTGGCCAGGCCTTGGACGACGAGAGAACCGATGGTGCCGGTGGCACCTGTGACGAGAATGCTCATGAAAATCTCCAGAGGTTGAGGGAAAACGGGTTGAAGAGGGAACGAGGTAACGAGGTAACGACGTCGATCAGCGCGATAAATCCGCGACGACCTTGCCGATGCGAGGGTCGGTGCGATTGCGTTCGATGGCCGCGGGGATGTCGTCGAAGCCCACGACTTCGTCGAGCTTCGAGATCAGCGTGCCTTGGGCGATCTCTGCCGCCAGCCGTTCCAGGAGGTCGATGTCCGGCTTGTTCATGAACCACAGTCCACGCCGGCCGGGTGGCGTGCGTGCAAGGATGTCAGGCGAGGACGTGCCGACGATCGCGCCGTCCTTCGTCAGCACCTGCCACGAGCGATCGAGCACTTCGCCGCCAACGTAGTCGAGCACCAGGTCGATGTCCCGCGCGACCGACTCGAAGCGTTCGGTGCGGTAGTCGATGACGTGGTCCGCGCCCAGGCTGCGAACGTAGTCGAGGTGCGCGGTCGACGCGCTGGCGAAGACTTCGGCGCCGGCCCGCTTGGCGTACTGCACCGCATAGCCGCCCAGCCCTCCCGCTGCGCCGTGGATCAGGATTCGCTGGCCTGCGGCGAGCGGGCCCGCGTGATGCAAGCTTTGCCAGGCGGCCACGGCCGCCACCGGGATGGCGGCCGCATGTAGGTCGTCCAGGCCGTGCGGCGTGCGCACGAGCTTCGCCTCGTCGACCGCCACGAACTCGGCATAGGCACCCAGCCCTCCCAGCGGACCCATGACGCGATCACCCACCCGAAAGCGCGAGGCGCCCGGACCGAGCGCTTCGACGACACCCGCGAGTTCGATGCCCAGCACGGCGGGCAGTTGAAGCGGGAACGCCTCCCGCACGAAGCCTTCACGAACCTTCCAGTCGATGCCGTTCACGCCGGCGGCCCGGACGCGGACCAGGACCTGGCCGTGTCCGGCCGCGGGTGTCGCGATCTCGGCGAGCTCGGCGGCGGCCGCACCGCCATAGGCGCGGATCAGCACGGCGCGTTGAGCGGTGGTGGGAGCAGTGGTGGTGGCAGTGGTCATTTCAGTTTTCTCCGGTCGAAGTTGCGATGAGGAGAAGATAGGCCGTTGCATTGGCAAAACGAAGACTCGAAAATGAAGACACCTCGTCTCAAATCCGGAACACCATGGACCTCAACGCATTGACCGACTTCGCGCTCGTCGCCACCAATGGCGGCCTCGGAAAGGCAAGCCGCGCGAGCGGCAGATCGAAGGCCACTCTGTCCCGGCGCATCGCGGACCTGGAAGAGCAGCTCGGCGTGCGACTCATCGAGCGCAGCGCCCGCGGGCTCAAGCTGACGGAAGCCGGCCAGATGCTGATGGACCGCACCGAAGGGCCAATGCATGAGGTGGCTGACGCCATGACGTCCGCGCGCGAGGGCTTGTCGGTACCGCGCGGGCGCTTGCGTATCGCTTCGCCAGTGCTGTTCTCCCAGCTGGCGATGGGTCGCATCTGCGCCGAGTTCTGCGCGGCCTATCCCGAGGTCGCGTGCGAGGTGGTCGCGGACGATCGCCTGGTCGACCTCGTCGAGGAGCAGTTCGATGCCGCGATCCGGATCAGTCCAAGCCCGGACAGCAGCCTCGTGGGCCGGTGCTTCGCCAAGGACCGGCTGGTGGTTGTGGCGGCGCCCTCTGTGCCCGTGCCAACGCCCGGCAAGGTCAGCCCCGTTCCCGGCGTCGTTTCAACAAACTTTCAAGGCGGGAACTGGACGCTCGACGACGGACGCCTTGTCCTGGAGCCAATCCCGCGGCTGAGACTTTCTTCGTTCCTCATGATTCGCGACGCTGCGATCGCTGGCGCTGGCGCCGCCCTGATCCCACAGTCCATTGCGTGGAACCAACTGACGCGCGGAGAACTGGTTCAGTGGGGCACGGTGTCGGGCGTGGAGCCCGCGCTCTGGGTTCTGCATACCTCGCGGCGGCTTCCCGCGCCAAAGGTTCGGGCGTTCGTCGAATTCATGTGCGCGCAGTATCCGCAGGGCTCTCTCGTACTGAACGGCTAGAAGACGGTCGATCGCACTGGCATCGCGAACGGCCCATTGCCCACTGCGGTCGCCCTACCCCAGCGCGTCATTCACCTGCTCGCGAAATTCGGTCAGGCTCACGGCGGTGCCGAGCTCCCGCGGCAGCGCGTCGCGCACCGAGAACACGCCGAGGATCTTCGTGCCCGCCATCAAGGGCAGATGGCGGAAGCCCCGTTCGAGCATGAGCACCACGGCGTCGGACACCAGCGTTTCGGGCGGCACGCAGATCGGGTTGGGTGTCATGACTTCGCGCACCGAAGTGTGATCGGCGTCGAGCCCCCGGGCCAGCACGCGGGTCATCAGGTCGCGCTCGGTCAGGATGCCCAGCAGGATGTCGGGCAGCTCCATGATGAGCACGCTGCCGCAGTTCGCACGCGTCATCACGCAGGCGGCGTCGCGCGCACTGGCCTGGGGACCCAGGCTGACCACATGCTTGCGCGAGATGGATTGGAAAACGGTGCGCTCGGCCATGGTGCGACCTCCAGAAGAGAAGGATGGCAATGGTGCAGCGAGCCGCCGCTCAGCGCAAGGAGGCGTTGAGCCGTTCCAGGGCCTGGCCGCCCGGGCACAGCTCGGCAGGCCCCAGCGCATTGAGCGGCCGGTCGCAGGTGTTGAGCGCCGTGTGCAGGTCGGTCGCCAGCGGGTCGACGAAGAGCAGGCCGGTCACCACCTCGCCCATTTCCTGGTGCCTTTGCATGTAGGCCATGGCGGCGTAACGGTCGCCGGGGTCGTAGTCGGGATGCAGGCTGCGCAGGCGCAGCAGCGTGCCGTCGTGCTGGCGCACGTCCATCACTTCGCCCGGCTCGATGTCGACGGCGATCTCCTCTCGCCCACTGATGAAGTCGATGCGGCTCACCGCCTCGTTGTGCTCACGCACATAGTCGTAACTCTTGGTACTGCCGGGATGGTTGTTGAACGCAACGCAGGGGCTGATCACGTCGATGAAAGCGGCTCCGCCGTGGCTGATCGCCCCTTTGATGAGCGGCACCAATTGCGCCTTGTTACCCGAAAAGCCCCGACCCACGTAACTGGCACCCAGCTGCAGCGCCATGGCAACAAGGTCCACGGGGCTGTCGGTGTTGACGACACCCTTCTTGCTCTTCGAACCCTGGTCGGCAGTGGCGGAAAACTGGCCCTTGGTGAGGCCGTAGACCCCGTTGTTCTCCACGATGTAGGCCATGCGCACGCCGCGCCGCATGGCATGGGCGAACTGGCCCAGGCCGATGGAAGCCGAATCTCCGTCGCCCGAAACGCCCAGGTACAGCAGGTCGCGGTTGGCCAGGTTGGCGCCGGTCAGCACGCTGGGCATGCGGCCGTGCACGGTGTTGAAGCCGTGCGACGCACCCAGAAAATAGTCCGGCGTCTTCGAGCTGCAACCGATGCCCGAGAGCTTGGCCACGTGATGCGGTTCGATGTCCAGCTCCCAGCAGGCCTCGATGATGGCGGCGGAGATCGAGTCGTGTCCGCAGCCGGCGCACAGCGTGGAGATCTTGCCCTCGTAGTCGCGCCGCGTGTAGCCGACCTTGTTGGTGGCCAGCGTCGGGTGGTGCAGCCGGGGCTTGGCGAGGTAGGTCATGCAGGCTCCTTCGGATCGGTGGTGCCGGATGCCTGCGCCTGCAGGTGCGTGCCGATGGACCGGACGATGAAGCGCGCCGTGATGGGCGTGCCGTCGAAGTGCAGCACCCGGACCAGCCGTGCGGGATCGATGTCCAGCTCGTTGACCAGCAGGCTGCGCATCTGGGCGTCGCGGTTCTGCTCGACCACGAACACCTGCGCGTGCTGCGCCAGGAAACGAACCACGCTGTCCGGGAAGGGAAAGGCCCGCAGCCGCAGCGCATCGAGGTGGATGCCGCGTTCCTCCAGCGCCTGCAGCGCCTCGTGCATGGCCGGGCTGGTCGAACCGAAATAGATCACGCCCAGCTCGGTCTTTTGGGCGGCCGGGCGCAGCACCGGCTGCGGCACCAGCGTGGCCGCGGTCGCGAACTTCTTCAGCAGCCGCTCCATGTTGTAGATGTAGTCCGGCCCGCGCTCCGAATAGCGGGCATAGGCGTCGCGTGTGGTGCCGCGGGTGAAGTAGCTGCCCTTGGTCGGATGCGTGCCCGGCAGCGTGCGCCACGGGATGCCGTCGCCGTCCACGTCCTTGTAACGACCGAAGTCGCGGCCGGCCTCGAGCTCTTCGGCGCTCATGACCTTGCCGCGGTCGTAGGCCTTGCTGTCGTCCCAGGCAAAGGGCGCGCACAGGCGCTGGTTCATGCCGATGTCCAGGTCCGTCATCACGAACACCGGGGTCTGCAGGCGGTCGGCCAGGTCCAGCGCCGCCGCCGCATGCTCGAAGCACTCGTGCGGATCCTCGGGAAACAGCAGCACGTGCTTGGTGTCGCCGTGCGAGGCGTAGGCACAGGACAGGATGTCGGCCTGTTGCGTGCGCGTCGGCATGCCGGTGGAAGGCCCGCCGCGCTGCACGTTGATGAGCGTGACGGGGATCTCGGCAAAGTAGGCCAGGCCGATGAACTCGGCCATCAGCGAAACGCCCGGCCCCGAGGTCGTGGTGAAGGCCCGCGCACCGTTCCAGCCCGCGCCGACCACCATGCCGATCGAGGCGAGTTCGTCTTCCGCCTGCACGATGGCGAATCGTTGTTGGCCGGTGGCTGGGTCGACGCGGAATTTGGTGCAGTACTTCTGGAAGGCCTCGGCCACCGAGGACGACGGCGTGATCGGATACCAGGCCGCGACCGTGGCGCCGCCATACACGCAGCCCAATGCCGCGGCGCTGTTGCCGTCCACGAAGATCCGGTCGCCCACCCGGTCGGCGCGCCGCACCTGCAGCCCCAGCGGTTCGCGCAGGTTTTCCCTTGCGAAGTCGCAGCCCAGGTGCAGCGCCTGCACATTGGAGGCCAGCAGTTTTTCCTTGCCCTTGTACTGTTCGCCGAACAGCTCTTCGACCACTTTCGGCTCGATGCCGAGCAGGATGGCCAGGGCGCCCACGTAGACGATGTTCTTGAACAGCTGGCGCTGGCGCGGGTCCTGGTAGACGGCGTTGCAGATATCGGTGAGCGGCATGCCGATGACGCGGATGTCGCTGCGAAATTTCGACGGCGGCAGCGGCCGCGTGCTGTCGTAGAAGAGATAGCCGCCGGGCTCCAGCTCGGCCAGGTCGGCATCCCAGGTCTGCGGGTTCATCGCCACCATCATGTCGGTGCCGCCGCGCCGCCCCAGGTGGCCCGCTTCGGTCACGCGCACCTCGTACCAGGTCGGCAGGCCCTGGATGTTGCTGGGGAAGATGTTGCGCGGACTCACCGGCACGCCCATGCGCAGGATGGCTTTGGCGAACAGCTCGTTGGCCGAGGCCGAGCCTGAGCCGTTGACGTTGGCGAACTTGATGACGAAATCGTTGACCGCTTCGATCTGCGGGATGGGGTTCAAGCTCTCCATTTCCTTCGCCCCGTCCTTTGCCCTTTCAGGCGGCCGTACGGCGCTCATCGCGCCACCCCCTGCCCCGCGGGCGTCATCTTCAGCAAGAACTTCTGCATGTCCCACGCCCCCGTGGGACAGCGCTCGGCACACAGGCCGCAGTGCAGGCAGACGTCCTCGTCCTTGACCATCACGCGGCCCGTCTTGAGCCCGCCGGACACGTACAGGTCCTGCGCCAGGTTGAGCGCCGGCGCCTTGAGCCGGGTCCGCAGCTCGGCTTCCGCGCCGTTGGCGGTGAAGCTGATGCAGTCCATGGGGCAGATGTCCACGCAGGCATCGCACTCGATGCAGGTGGTCTCGTTGAACACGGTCTGCACATCGCAGTTCAGGCAGCGCTCGGCCTCCTTGAAGGCGGTGGCGGCGTCGAAGCCCAGTTCCACCTCCACCCGGATGCTGGCGAGCGCTGCCTCGGCCTTGGCCCACGGCACCTTGTAGCGCAGGTCGTTGGAGGTGTCGTTGTCGTAGCTCCACTCGTGGATGCCCATCTTCTGCGACACCAGGTTGGTCATGGGCGGCGGGCGAACGTAGACCGGCTCGGCGCGCAACAGCTTGTCGATCGACACCGCAGCCTCATGGCCGTGGGCCACGGCGGTGATGATGTTCTTGGGCCCGAAGGCCGCATCGCCGCCGAAGAACACGTTGGGCACCGTCGATTGAAAAGTGTTCTTGTCGAGCGCCGGCAGGCCCCATGTGTCGAAGCCAAGGCCGCAATCGCGCTCGATCCACGGGAAGGCGTTTTCCTGGCCCACCGCCACCAGCACCTCGTCGCATTCAAAGCAGGCGTCCGGCGCGCCGGTGGGCACCAGCGTGCGGCGGCCCTGGTCGTCGTACGCGGCCTGGACGATCTCGAAGCGCATGCCCACCAGCCTGCCCTCCTCGTGGACGAAGGCCTTGGGCACGTGGAAGTTGATGATCGGAATGCCTTCGTGCTGGGCGTCTTCCTTCTCCCAGGGCGAGGCCTTCATCTCCTCGAAGCCGCTGCGCACGATGACCTTCACGTCGGTGCCGCCCAGCCGGCGGGCCGATCGGCAGCAGTCCATCGCCGTGTTGCCGCCGCCCAGCACGATCACGCGCTGCCCGATGCTCGTGACGTGGCCGAACGAGACGGAGTTGAGCCAATCGATGCCGATGTGGATGCTGGCCGCCGCTTCCTGGCGGCCGGGAAGGTCCAGGTCGCGCCCGCGCGGCGCGCCGCAGCCGACGAAGATCGCATCCCACCCCTCGGCCATCAGCGCCTTCATCGAGTCGATGCGCTCGCCGCCGCGGAATTCGACGCCCAGGTCCAGGATGTAGCCCGTCTCCTCGTCGATCACCGATTCGGGCAGCCGAAAGCGCGGGATCTGCGTGCGGATGAAGCCGCCGGCCTTGGCATCGCCGTCGAACACCGTCACTTCGTAGCCCAGCGGCGCAAGGTCGCGCGCGACGGTAAGCGATGCCGGCCCCGCGCCGACACAGGCAACGCGCTTGCCGTTCTTCGGCGCGAGCTTGGGCATGCGCGCTCGCACGTCGTCCTTCATGTCGGCCGCCACTCGCTTGAGCCGGCAGATCGCCACCGGCTCCGGATCCTTCGCGTTGCTTTCCTCGACCCGCCCGCGCCGGCAGGCCGGCTCGCAAGGCCGGTCGCAGGTGCGCCCCAGGATGCCGGGAAAGACGTTGGAAACCCAGTTGATCATGTAGGCGTCGCTGTAGCGGCGCTGCGCGATCATGCGGATGTATTCGGGAACAGGGGTGTGCGCCGGACAGGCGTACTGGCAATCGACGACCTTGTGGAAATAGGCCGGATTCGCAATGTCGGTTCGCTGCAAGGCGTGCCTCCTGACAGTCGCCCGGAACCCCGAGAGGGGCCGACGAGCGGCGCTGCAGCGAGTATGCGCCGCCCCTGTGGCCGCAGGGCCTTGGTGAAATCCCGCAGCAGCGCAGTCATGCGGAGGCTGGCCAGCATGTCTCCATGTCACCGATACGACTCGCCTGCGCCTGTACGGACCGGATGTAGCCGGCCACCGCGCACTCTATGTCGGCCGCCAGTTCTCCCGCATCCGGGCAGGTCTCCTGCACCAGCAGCGCATGCCCGACGATGCCATCGACCATCGAGAACGCATTGAATGCGGCACGCAGCGGATCGGCCCCGACTGGCCAGTCGGAAGACGCGATGAAGGCATCGCGGAACAGGCCGACGAATTCGCGGTAGATCTCGCGGTAGCTGGCGGGCGAAGAGATGCGGCGTTCGAGATGAAGCAATGCGCGCCACTCGTTTTCCTGGCCGAGCAGGCCTCGCACATGCGCTTGCACCATGGCTCGCGCCGCCAGCTCGACCGTGCGCGGACTGGACACCTTGGAGGCCTCCGCCAGGATCGCGGCCTGCTTGCGCATCCAGCGGCGGATGGTGACCGCGGCAATCGACTCCTTGCCGGGAAAGTACAGATACAGGGTGCCCAGGCCGACACCCGCAACGCCTGCGATCTCGCGCATCGACATCTTCTCGTAGCCCCGCTCGACCAGCAGCATGACGAAGGCATCCTGGATCGCGCAACTGGTCATCCAGGCGCGCGACTGCATGGGCTTGCGGCGAGGTCTGACGATCGAATTCATGCGGGGGCGATGGCGAGCTCCAATGGAGGAAGGGGCTCATCTTCGGGGTTCACCGCGGCGGGTGCAAGGCGGCCCACGCGAGCCCGGAAAAGCTGAACACCCCTCGCGTCGGATGTGCCGGAGGGCTGGACTGCGCACCTGCCGGCATCCGCGAATGAAAGCTGAACATGTCCGGCACGCATTCAACCTAAGCTGAGGGCTGTTCCATGGCTCACCACGATGCGAAGCGATCCCGATGATCAATCCGAACACTGCTGCACCGATACCGGCGACGCTGGCCGACATGGTCCACCGCCTCGACCAGGCTCGGCTCACCCAATCGCGTGAGGAGGGGGAGCAGTCCGGAACCGTGCCGGTCAGCCACTACACGGACCCGCAGCATTGGCAGCAGGAGCAGGCGGCGCTGTTCGGCCAGTGGCCCATCGTTGCGGCCCACAGCTCGGAAATTCCGATCGGATCGGCCCTGCCCTTCGACGCTCTCGGCGTCCCCATCGTCCTGACCCGGGCGGCCGACGGCCGCGTGCGTGCTTTCCTCAACGTCTGCCGGCACCGCGGCATGGCGCTGATCGCCGGCTCCGACCCCGGCGCCGAGCCGGCCAAGGCCAAAGCCTGCAAGGCCCTGGTCTGTCCCTACCATGCCTGGACCTACGAACTCGATGGCCGACTGCGCCATCGCCTGCATGCCGAGACCTTCGACGGCATCGATCCCGCCACGCTGAACCTGGTCGAGCTGCCCTGCGACGAAGCCAGCGGGCTGGTCGTCGTCAAGTGCAGTCCCGGCGCGGCGTTTTCGGCCGAGGCCTTCCTCCAAGGGCTGGGCGCGCACATGGACTGGATGGGCCTGCCCCGAATGACCGTGTTCCGCAAGGTCGACCGGGTGTACCAGGCCAACTGGAAGCTGACGGTCGACGCCTTCCTGGAGGGCTATCACATCCGCGTGCTGCACCGCGACACGATCTATCCCTTCTTTGCCGACGCGTACACGGTCAACCTGCATGCCGGGCCGCACCAGGACTCGCTGGTGGCGCGGCGGGCCGCCTTCGAGGCCTTCGAGCCGCCGCAGGGCCGCGACGCACTGTGCAAGCTCGCCACGCCGACGCAGCTCGTGTTCCCGAACACTTTTCTCATCTGGCACCCCGACTACGTGAGCCTGATCGGCATGTTTTCGCCGGCGCCGGATCAGGTCCGCTGGGTGCACACGATGCTGATTCCACCGGATCGCACTGGCGACGATTGGACCCCTCACTGGGAGAAGACCTTCCAGCTCATCGAACAGACCGTTTTCCAGCAAGAGGACATTGCCACAGCGGTGGCGATCCAGCGCGGCCTTTCCAGCGGCGCCAACACGCATTTTCATCTCGGCCGGCTCGAGCACGAGGTGCTGCGCTTTCATCACAACATCGACGAGGCGCTCGGCGGAAGGCTGGGCCACGGTGGTCCGGAGGGGTGATCTGGCGGTATCTATCGGCTTGGCCGCGCATAGCAATTGCTCTACAATCATTGGCATGAAAACAGCCCAGTTGCCCCCCGTACGCGTCGAGCCATCCGTGCGCGATGAAATCGAGAGCGTGCTGCGCCAAGGTGAAACTTTGTCGCAGTTCGTGGAAAACGCGGCCGTGCAGGCTGCGCAGCGACGCAAGTCCCAACAAGAGTTCCTTGCGCGTGGGCGCGATTCATTGAAGCGTGCAAAAAAGAGCGGCGAGTACTACTCTGCCAAAGACGTATTCGACGCGATGCAAGGGCGTCTCGACGCGCGTATTTCAGAGTTAGCTCAAGAAAAACGCGGCAGAACCGCTCGTTCGTGACTTATGCGGTCACCCTGACGCGCGAGGCCCTTGAAGATCTCTTGCGTCTTGAAGACTTTCTTGTCGAATCCGCTCTGCAGCACGGAGACTTCGATCTTCCGAGTCGCGCATTGGCCGCTATTCGCACGGAATTCCGAATCCTGGAAACCAATCCGTTCACTTGCCGGATTGCGGACGCGGACCGGCTCGAGCGCGAGTTAGTCATCCCTTTCGGAGCTTCGGGATATGTGGCCTTGTTTCGAATCATCAGCGAACGAGAGGTCGCGGTCGCCGCGATCCGTCATCAGCGCGAAGATGACTATCACTAGGGCCAAGCGTCCACGAACATCGGCGCTTCGCAAGAGCGCCGACGACCTTGAGTGTCGTGAATCGGCGCCTGGCCCGAGCCTGACCTAA
This sequence comes from Variovorax sp. OV700, assembly GCF_900099805.1. GTDB lineage: Bacteria > Pseudomonadota > Gammaproteobacteria > Burkholderiales > Burkholderiaceae_C > Variovorax. Next base: position 35,405 of record NZ_FNDR01000002.1, read on the forward strand.
TCCTCCTCCCGCACCCGATACTGTCCCATCAACGTCTGCTGGACGGCCGGCGGCACGGCTTCGTAGTGCGACAACGCGAGGGTGTAGCGGCCCTGGCCGCTGGTCATCGCATTGAGCCGCGACTGGTAGTTGGCCAGTTCGGCCTCGGGCACCTGCCCGCCGACGGTCACGGTGCCGCCACCCAGGGCCGACGTCCCGGTGACCAGGCCGCGCCGCGACGACAAGTCGTTCGTGACGTCGCCCACCGAATGTTCAGGAACGGCGATCTCGATCTGCACGATCGGCTCGAGCACGACCGGCCGGGCCTCGCGGATCGCGGCCATGAAGGCCTTGCGTCCTGCGGTCGCAAAGGCGATGTCCTTGCTGTCGACGCTGTGGTGTTTGCCATCGTGCACCACCACGCGCACATCGACCACGGGATAGCCCGCGATCGCGCCGCTCAGCAGGACCTCGCGCACGCCCTTTTCGACGGCGGGAATGAACTGACCCGGGATCGCCCCGCCCCTGACTTCGTCGGCAAATTGAAAGCCCGCGCCGCGCGCCAGCGGCTCGATGCGCAGGAAGACTTCGGCGAACTGCCCAGCGCCACCGGTCTGTTTCTTGTGCCGGTGATGCCCCGCGGCCGGCGCGCTCACTGTCTCCCGATAGGCAATGCGCGGCGGCCGGGTCAGGACCTCGAAGCGGTACACCTCGCGCAAGCGCTCGAGCACGATGCGCAAGTGAAGCTCGCCGAGTCCGTAGAGCACCGTCTCGTTGGTCGCGGCCGCATGCTCGATGCGCAGGCACGGATCCTCGGCCGCGAGCTTGCCGAGAATCTCCCAGGCGCGCTGCTCGTCGCCATGCCGCTTGGGCTCCACGGCCAGGCCGTGCACCGGCACCGGAAACGCCAGCGGCGCAAGATGGATGTGGTTGTCTTCTGCCGCGTCGTGCAACACGGCGTCGAAATGGATTTCATCGACCTTGGCCACCGCCACGATGTCGCCCGGTATCGCACGCGAGACCTCCACATGGTCTTTGCCCTGGAGCATGAACAGGTGCCCCACCTTGAAGGGCTTGCGACCGTCGCCCACGTAAAGAAGGCTGTCGGGCGTGACCGTGCCCTGGTGCACGCGGAAGATGCCGAGCTTGCCGACGTAGGGGTCCACCGTGACCTTGAACACGTGCGCCAGCACGTGCATCGATGGGTCGGGCCTGGCCTGCATCGGCTTCGCATCCGTGCCCTCGCCCAGCAGGAACTCCGGCGGATTGGCTTCGGTCGGGTCGGGCAGAAGCTTGACGATCACGTCCAGCAGCTCGGCCACGCCGGCGCCGCTGCGCGACGAGACGAAGCACACCGGAATCAGGTGGCCTTCGCGCAGCGCCTGCTCGAGCGGCGCGTGCAGCTCGGACGAATCCACGTCGCCCTCCTCGAGGTAGCGGTCGACAAAGGCCGGGTCGACCTCGACCACCTGCTCCACCAGCGCGCGGTGCGCCGCCTCGACGGGGCCGAAGTCGGACTGCCCGAAGCGGTTGAAGAAGCAGTCCAAGACCCGCTTGCCGACCCTGTCGGGCAGATTCAGCGGCAGGCATTCGCGGCCGAAGGTCGCCTGGATGTCGGCCAGCAGGCCCGCCAGCGAAACGCCCTGCGCGTCGATCTTGTTGACGATGATCATGCGGGCAAGATGGCGCGAGGCCGCGTACTCCATCATGCGCACCGCCATCGGCTCGATGCCGGTGGCGGCATTGATGACCACCGCCGCTGTTTCGACCGCCTCCAGCGCGGGCAGGCTTTGGCCGAGGAAGTCGGGGCCGCCGGGCGTGTCGATGAAGTGGATGCGCGTGCCGGCATGCGTGAGGTGCATCACCGACGCGTTGAGCGAGTGCTGCATTCGGCGCTCGAGCGGGTCGTAGTCGCTGACGGTGCTGCCGCGCTCGATGCTGCCGCACGCTCCGATGGCACCCGCCTTGTGCAGCAAGGCCTCGGCAAGGGAGCTCTTGCCCGCGGCTGCAGGGCCCACGAGCGCCAGCGTTCGCACCGCTTCTATTTCGGCCGTGAGGCCGTTCGATCGGCTTGGCATGGCATGTCTCCTTAGCGTCCGCAAGGCCGGCCCGGCGGCCCGCAAGGGCTCGGGTGCTGCGCGTGGACGTTGGGCCAGCGTACGGGATTGGCAGTGCCGATGCAAGCTGGCTGGGTTGCCGCCCCGGCGCTCGAGAGTAGCCGTCGGCACATTGCATTATTTAGTCATTTATTGACAAATGACTAACTATTGCAACATACTCCGGGCATGACCTTCGGCTCTGACTCGACGCTCGAACAAGCCATCCTCGCGCTCGCCGAGCGTCGACCGCTGCTGCGCGCGCGCGATCTGGCTGAGCAGGCACTGCCGACAGTGGTCCTTAGCAGGCTGGTGGCGGCGGGCAAGCTCGAGCGCGTCGCCCGGGGCGTCTACAGCCTGCCGGGACGCGCGCTCAGCGCACACCGGTCTCTGGCTGAGGTGGCGCTGCGCGTGCCGCGCGGAGTGGTGTGCCTGCTGTCAGCGCTGCGCGTCCATGGCATTGGCACCCAGGCGCCGTTCGAGGTTTGGATGGCAATCCCCCATCACTCGCCCACACCCCGGCTGGACCAGCCGCCGCTGCGGGTGGTGCGCATGTCGGGGGCGGCTCTGACCGAAGGCATCGAGCCCGTCGAGATCGATGGAGTGACGGTCCCGGTGTTCAACGCGGCCAAGACGGTGGCGGACTGTTTCAAGTACCGCAACAAGATCGGCCTGGATGTGGCGCTGGAGGCGCTGCAAGATGGCTGGTCGCGGCGCAAGCTGTCGATGGATGCGCTCTGGCACTACGCAACGGTGGATCGCGTAGCCAATGTCATGCGACCCTATCTGGAAAGCGTTACGGCATGAGCCGCAATCTCGCAGCGTCCATCCGCGCTCGCTTGAAGCAGCGCGCCGATGCCGCGAAGCAGGACTTCAACCTGACGCTCACCCACTATGGCTTGGAACGGCTGCTCTACCGACTGTCGGTCTCACCGCATGCTGCCAACTACCTGCTCAAGGGCGCATTGCTGTTTTCGCTGTGGTACGACCAGCCGCATCGGCCGACACGCGATGCGGATCTGCTGGGGTTCGGTCCGGACGACATCGACACCGCCGTGTCGGCATTCCGCGAGATCTGCCAGATCGAGGTGGAGGACGGCATCGCGTTCGATCCGGCCTCGGTCAAGGGCTCGGTGATCCGCAGGGAGGCGGGCTATGGCGGTGTGCGGATCGATCTGCAGGCAAAACTGGATGGTGCGCGCATCGCGCTGCAAGTAGACATCGGTTTTGGGGACGCGGTGACGCCAGCGCCCGAATCGGTAAGCTACCCGGTGATGCTCGAGGACCTGCCCGCTCCGCAGTTGCGCACCTATCCGAAATACACGGTGGTAGCCGAGAAGTTTCATGCGGTGTGCCTGCTGGGCATGGCCAATACTCGCATGAAGGACTACTTCGATCTCTGGGTACTGGTCACCGAAGATGCCTTGGAAATTGCCGAGCTGCGCCGTGCAGTCGAGGCCACGTTCGATCGGCGGAAACTGGCGCTGCCCAGCACCCTCCCCTCGGGCTTGAGCGATGCATTCGTGCAGGATGCCGCGAAGCAAAGGCAATGGGCCGCCTTCCTGAAAACGAATCGACTAGAGGCCCTGGACCTCGCCGAAGTCGTCGCGTTGTTGCGCAGCGAGTTCCAGAAACTGCGGGTCGTCTAAAGGACCGACGGGCAGTTCAAGCAATCGGTACCTGCGTTGAAATCATGAGCGGCAGATGCATCTCGCCGCCGGCGCGCCGACCGATCGGACGACTTCCCGCCCCTAGGCCTTGAACTCGTCCGCCGCGATGCCGAGCTTGCGCAGCTTGTCGTGCAGCGTCTGCCGCGCGATGGCCAGCGCGCTGGCGGTGGCCGGTTGGTCGCCCTGGTGCTTGCGCAGCGTCTCGACGATCACCGCCCGCTCGAAAGACTCCACCTGCTGTGGTAATCCGCGGGGCAAGGCGGGCACGTCTTCGGCGCTGCCTCGCACCTGCGTGAGGCGCTCGCCCAAGAGGCCGAGCACGAAGCGGTCGGCCACGTTGCGCAGCTCGCGCACGTTGCCGGGCCAGGCATAGGCCATCAGGTCGGCGACCTGCGCGCTGCTCGGGATCGGCGCGGCGCGCTCGTAGCGCGCGGCCGCCAGCAGCGTGAAATGTTCGAACAGCAGGGGAATGTCTTCGCGCCGTTCGCGCAGCGGCGGCAGTTCGATGAAGGCGACGCCGAGCCGGTAGTACAGGTCGGCCCTGAACTTCTGGCGGTCGCTCATGTCCTTCAGGTCGTCCTTGCTCGCGGCCACCACACGGCAGTCGAAGGGAATGGCCTTGTTGGAGCCGATGCGCTCGATGCTGCGCTCCTGCAGCGCACGCAGCAGCTTGATCTGCACCGCCATCGGCATGCTCTCGATCTCGTCGAGAAAAAGCGTGCCGCCGTTGGCGTACTCGAACTTGCCCACGCGCACGCGGTTGGCGCTGGTGAAGGCGCCGGCCTCGTGGCCGAACAGCTCGCTCTCGGCCAGTGCCTCGGGCAGGCCGCCGCAGTTGAGCGGCACGAAGTGCTGACGGCGGCGCTCACTGTGCTCGTGCAGGCAGCGGGCGACGAGCTCCTTGCCGGTCCCGGTTTCGCCATAGATCAGCACGTCGGCGGAGGTCTCGGCCAAGGTCATCACGGTGCGGCGCACCTGCTGCATCTGCGCCGAGCGGCCGATCAGCACCGCCTGGATGCCGTGCCAGTTTTCCAGCGCGTCACGCAGCGCCCTCACCTGCAGCGTGAGCTGCCGGCGCTCGATGGCGTGGCGCACGATGGCCACCAGCCGCTCGGAGCTGAAGGGCTTCTCGATGAAGTCGTAGGCACCCTCGCGCATGGCCTGCACTGCCATGGCGATGTGGCCGTGGCCGGTGACCAGAATCACGGGCAGCTCGGCATCGGCGGTGTGCAGTTCGCCCAGCCATTCGGTGCCGCTCATGCCCGGCAGTCGCACGTCGCAGACCACAATGGCCGGCACGCCAAAGCTGATGTGGGCGCGGGCGCGTTCGGCGCTCGCGAAGGCTTCGACCTCGAAACCGGCCAGGGTCAGCACCTGGATCGTGCTGAGGCGGACGTCTTCGTCGTCCTCCACCAGCAGCACCCGGATGGCAGGGGCTTCACTCACTTGTTGATCACTCCTGTGGGGGTGGGAATAAGAATGGCCTGGACGGCGGCCGGCAGGTCGGCAACAAAGCAGGCGCCGCCCTCCGCCAGGTTGGCGGCGCGCAGCGTACCGTCCATGGCCCGCACCAATTGTGCCGAGATCACGAGGCCCAGGCCCAGGCCGGTGCCCGCCGGCTTGCTGGTGACGAAGGGCTCGAACAGGCGCGGCAGGATGTCGGGCGGAATGCCGGGACCGGTGTCGCTCACACGCAGGATCACGCGGCCGTCCTGCGGCCGGGCCTCCAGGCGCAGCGTGCGTCGCGAGGCGGGCGAGGCCTGCATGGCGTCGATGGCGTTGCGCATCAGGTTGACGAGCACGCTGCCCAGCGCGGCCTCCTCGGCCATGACGCTTACGGTGGCCGGCTGCACGTCGACCTCGATGGCAACGCCGTTCTTCTTCGAGGCTTCGGCGACGATGGCCTGCGCGTCGGCCAAGGCCTGTGCCATCGGCACCGGCGCGAGCGGCAGCTCGCCCTTGTGCGCAAAGGTCTTGAGCTGCGAAGTCAGGCGCGCCAAGCGGTCGACCATGCCGCGGATGCGCTGCAGGTTGCCGCGCACGTCGTCGAAGCGGCTCTTGTCGAGCAGGATGGCGGCACTTTCGGAGAGGGTGCGCATTGCCGTGAGCGGCTGGTTCAGCTCGTGCACCACGCCGGCCGACATCTGGCCCAGCGTCGCCATCTTTCCGGCATGCACCACCTCGCCCTGGGCGGCGCGCAGCTGCGCGGTGCGCGCGGTCACGGTCGATTCGAGGGTGTCGTGCGCCGCCTGCAGCGCCGCCTGGTTGGCCAGCTTCTGCCGCACGGCCCGGCGGCGCTGCCACAGCGTGACGGCGAGCAGCAGCAGCACCGCCATCGCCAGGCTCGCGGTGATGGCCGCGTTGCGCGCGCCCACGCGCACCGGCGCCAGGTCGTCGAGCGCCATCAGCTGCCACGGCGCACCGCGCAGCGAGCGCTTCGAGGCGAGCTGGTCCACGCCGTCGAGCGCGACGACCTGCACGTCGCGCGCCAGTGCCTCCTTCAGCGTCCATTGCAGGGGCTGCAGGCCGGCCTCGCCATAGGGGCGCGAGCGCAGCACTTCGGCCCGCTGCGAGGCGTCCAGCGGCAGCATCGGCCGGAACTTCAGGTCTTCGCGGGTGGCCAGGATCACCACGCCGCGCTGGTCGATCAGCGCCACGTTGCCCGGCAGCATGCGCCAGGCGCGCTCGGTCTCCTCGAGGTTGACCTTGACGGCCACCACGCCGCGCACGGGCTGGTCGCGGCGCAAGGCGTACGAGAGGTAATAGCCCGGCTTGCGGCTGGTGATGCCGACGCCGTAGAAGCGGCCCTTGCCCTGGCCCAGCGCATCGATCACATAGGGCCGGAACGACAGGTCCTGGCCGACGGTGGTACCGGCCCGGTCCCAATCGGAAGCCGCCAGCGACGTGCCCGCGGCGTCGAGCACATAAAGCATTTCCGCGCCCGCGGCGGCGTTGACGCCATCGAGATAGCGATTGACCGCGTCGCGCAGCGCCCCATCCGACGGCGCGCGGAGCAACGCCGGGACGATCGGGGTCATCTCCAGCAGCGCCGGCAGATACTCGAAGCGGGCCAGGTCGGCATCGAGCCCGGTCGCAAGCATGTCGAGCCGGTGGTCGGCCGCTTCGCGCAGCCGCGCCAGGCCGTTCTGCAGGGCGAAGTGGTGGCCGGCGAAGGCGGCCAGTGCCACCAGCGACAGCGCGCCGAACCAGCGCGGCAGGCTGCGCCACCGCCTGTGGGTATGAGAAGGCAAGTCGAAGTGCCGGGTCGGCTCCCGTGAAATCATGAACCCGTTATTGCACAAGGCCGCGAAGGCCGCATCAGTGGCTGCCCGGTGCCGGGTGTCACGCGCGGTTTCAGCCAGGCCCAGCGTCTGCTCAGGCATAGCGCAGTTCGCCGGTCTTGCCGCGGAAGACCCGATAGGAGAACACGGTGTAGCCCACGATGGCCGGCACCGAGATGCACACGCCGACCAGGATCACCTTGAGCGCCGGCGCGCTGCTGGCCGCCTGCCAGATCGTGAGCTGGCCGATCACCACATAGGGATAGATGCTGTAGGCCAGCCCCAGAAACCCGAGCACGAACACCATCACCAGCAGCACAAAGGGCAGCCAGCACACCGGCCCGCGCACCATGCGCGTGTTCAGCAGGGCGCGCACGGCAAGCAGCGCCGCGCCGGTCATGAGCGGAATGGCGGCCAGCGCCAGAAATTCGGGCAGCGCGAACCAGCGCCCGCGCACCTCGGGGCTGATCCAGGGCGTGGCCATCGAAATCAGCAGCATGCCGCCGACCATGGGCGCCCAGGCGGTGCGCGCCCACTGCACGGCCCGCTCCTGCAACGCGCCCTCGGTCTTCATGATGAGCCAGGCCGCGCCCATCAGCACGTAGGCCATCGGCAGCGCCACGGCAATCGCGGCGGCGAACACCGGGTAGTTCCAGCCGGTGCCGAAGCCGCTGATGTAGCGCCCCAGCATCCAGCCCTGCGCGACCGAGGCCAGCGTGGAGCCCGCAAAGAAGAGCCGGTCCCAGGTGCGCTTGTGGCTGTCGCGCGCCTTCACGCGAAAATCGAAAGCCACGCCGCGCAGCGTGAGGCCGATCAGCATCAGCGTCACCGGCAGGTAGAGCTCGCCCAGCACCAGGCCGTGCGCCTTGGGGAAGGCCACCAGCAGGATGCCCACGCCCAGCACCAGCCAGGTTTCGTTGGCATCCCAGAACGGGCCGATGGAGGCGACCATCACGTCCTTCTCGGCGTCGGTGGCGCGGTGCATGAGCATGCCCACGCCCAGGTCGTAGCCGTCGCTGATCACGTAGACCAGCATCGACACGCCCATCAGCGCCATGAAGATCACCGGCAACGCGGCGTCAAAGCTCATCGTCGCATTCATTGGGTAACCTCCGCGCGACGCGCTGCGGTGCTGTTCGAGTTGGGAGCGGCCCGGCGTCTCATGCGCGGCCTCTTTCGATCACGGGCGAGGTGATCGCGCCCGGCGGTGTCACGGCCCGTTCGGCCGCCTCCGTCGCGAGCACCTCGTCGGGCTTCTCGGCCATGTACTTGAGCACCGCCACGTACGCGACGATGAGCGCGAGGTACAACGCCACGTAGAGCGCCAGCGTGAGCCCGATCATCGCGGCCGGCACCTTCGACACCACGTCGGCCGTGCGCACCAGGCCGTAAACGATGTAGGGCTGGCGGCCGATCTCGGTGACGTACCAGCCAGCCACCGTGGCCACCCAGCCCGAGAAGGTCATGCCCGCGAACAGCCACAGCAGCGCGCGCGGCAGCTTCGCCGGCTGCCAGCGAGCGCGGCGATACAGCCACCACCCGAGCCAGCTGGTCGCAAGCATCAGCATGCCCATGCCGACCATGATGCGGAACGCGAAGAACATCGGCAGCGGCGGCGGGTGCGCGCCGGGAAAGTCGTTGAGCCCGCGGATCTCGCCGTCGGCCTTGTGCGTGAGGATCAGGCTCGCGCCGTTCGGCACCGCGATCTCGAAGCGGTTGCTGCGCGTCCGGGCATCGGGAATGGCAAACAGCAAGAGGGGCGCCCCGCGCTCGGTCTCCCACACGCCTTCCATCGCCGCGATCTTGGCCGGTTGGTGCTCCAGCGTGTTGAGGCCGTGCATGTCGCCCACCACGATCTGCACCGGAATCAGAACCGCCGCCAGCGTGAGCCCCACGCGCATCACGCGGGCCGCGCTGCGCTGTCCCGCGCCGCGCAGCACCTGCCAGGCCGACAGGCCGGTCAGGAGGAACGCGCAGGTCAGCGCCGAGGCTAGCAGCATGTGCGCGAAGCGGTACGGGAACGAGGGATTGAAGATCACCTCCAACCAGCTCGCCACGTGGAACTCGCCGTCCACGATCTCGTGGCCCGCGGGCGTCTGCATCCACGAGTTCAGCGCCAGGATCCAGAAAGCCGACAGCGTGGTGCCGAAGGCCACCATGAAGGTCGACATGAGATGCACGCGCTCGCTGACCTTGCCATGGCCGAACAGCATCACGCCCAGAAAGCCCGCCTCCAGGAAGAACGCGGTCAGCACCTCGTAGCCCAGCAACGGTCCCGCCACGTTGCCGACGCGCTCCATGAAGCCCGGCCAGTTGGTGCCGAACTGAAAGCTCATGGTGATGCCGCTCACCACGCCCAGCGCGAAGGTCAGCGCGAACACCTTGGTCCAGAAACGGTAGGCGTCGAGCCAGCCCTGGGCCAGCATGGTGTCGGTGCCACCGCGTGTGCGCAGCCACCGCCAGCGGAAGAACAGCAGCAGCCAGCCCAGCGCAATGCTGATCGTGGGAAACAGGATGTGAAAGGTGATGTTGGCCGCGAACTGCATGCGGGCGAGGATCAGGGCGTCCATCGGGTTCCTTTCAGGCCGGCGGCGGTGCCGCCGCCGGCCCGGGTCATCGCTTCGCCGCCCCGCCCTGCTTCAGGGCTTCGGACATGCCGATCAGCACGCCGCTCACCAGCGTTGCGTAGCTGTCGAGCATCGCCTGCGAGGCGCGCAGGCTCAGCGCACGGCCGTCGCGCAGGTTCTTGTGCGTGTCTTCCATGAGCTGTTCGAGCGCCGCGGTGGCGCGTGCGCCGGTGCCCGTGCCCTTGCCCTGCGCCGCCTGGAACACGGCGCTCCAGGGGCCGTCGGCCGGCGCCGCCTTGCGCACGCTGGCAAACAGCGTGTCTTCCATCTTCTCGATGTCGGCCAGCGCCTTCTTGAGCTGCGTCTCGCGCAGGCTCACCCCCTGGTCGACCAGCTGCTGCAGCGCGCGCTGGTTGGCCAGCACCGCCTGCTCCAACGCGCCATCCATGCCGGCGAAGGCCTTGGCCAGCAGCGCCTGCACATCGGGCGCGGGCAGCTTGCTCCCCTCGGCGCCGGCCGAGGCCGCCTTGGTGACCGTGCCCAGCACCTGCCGGATGTTCGCGAGCGTGAGCTCGCGCCCCTGCAGCGCCTTGAGCGTGGCCTCGTGCACGGCCTTGCGGATGGCTTCGCCCTGCTTGGCCGAGGCGTCGGTGAACTTGTTGATCAGTGCGACCTGATCGATGCCGTTTTTGAGGATCATGGTCGTCCGTTCATTGCATGTGCTGGCCGCCGTTGATGGCGATGTTCGCGCCAGTCACGAAGGCCGCTTCTTGCGAGGCCAGGTAGATGATCAGGCCGGCCACTTCCTCGGGCTTGCCCAGGCGCCCGACGGGAATGTGCGGCAGGATCTTGCTGTCGAGCACTTCCTTCGGGATGGCCGTGACCATCTTCGTGCCGATGTAGCCGGGCGAGATGGTGTTCACGGTCACGCCCTTCTTCGCCACCTCGAGCGCCAACGCCTTGGTGAAGCCGTGCACGCCGGCCTTGGCGGCCGAGTAGTTGGTCTGGCCGAACGCGCCCTTGGAGCCGTTCACCGACGACACGTTGATGATGCGGCCCCAGCCCCGGTCCACCATCCCGTCGGCCACCTGCTTGCTCATGTTGAACAGGCTGTCGAGGTTGGTGCGCAGCACGGCGTTCCAGTTGATCTGGTCCATCTTCTTGAAGGTCATGTCGCGCGTGATGCCGGCGTTGTTGACCAGCACGTCGACCGGGCCAAGGGCCGCCTGCACCTGGCTCACCGCCTGCGCGCACGAGTCGTAGTCGGCCACGTCGCACGGCACGGCCAGGATCTGGTAGCCGCGCTCGGCCATCTGCGCCACCCACTCGGCATGCGACTTGTTGCCCGGCGAATAGGTCACCGCGAGCTTGTAGCCCGCATCGACCATCTTGATGGAGATCGTCTCGCCCAGACCGCCCATGCCGCCTGTGACCAGGACCACTTGTTGCTTCTTCTCGCTCATTTGATTGCTCCTAGGTGCGTTGTGTGTGACAGGTAAGAAATTCGTTCAGGCGCGTTCAACAGCCAGCGCCACGCCCATGCCGCCGCCGATGCACAGCGACGCGAGGCCCTTGTTGGCGCCGCGGCGGCGCATCTCGTGCAGCAGCGTCACCAGCACGCGGCAGCCCGAGGCGCCGATGGGATGGCCGATGGCAATGGCGCCGCCGTTCACGTTGATGCGGCTGGTGTCCCATTCCATCTCGCGGTTCACGGCGCAAGCCTGCGCCGCAAAGGCTTCGTTGATTTCCATCAGGTCGAGATCCTGCGCCTTCCAGCCGGCCTTCTTGAGCGCCAGCTGCGAGGCGGGCACCGGGCCCATGCCCATGAGCGATGGGTCGAGCCCTGCGCTCGCATAGGCGCGGATCACCGCGAGCGGATGCAGGCCAAGCGCCGCCGCCCGCGAGGCCGACATCACCAGCACTGCAGCCGCGCCGTCGTTCAGGCCCGAAGCGTTGCCGGCCGTCACCGAGCCGGTCTTGTCGAAGGCCGGGCGAAGGCCCGCGAGCGCATCGGCACTGGTCTTGCGGTTCACGAACTCGTCGGCCGAGAAGACGATCGGATCACCCTTCTTCTGGGCGATGCTGAAGGGAAGAATCTCGTCGTTGAAGCGACCCGCGTCCTGCGCGGCCGCGGCCTTCTGCTGCGAGGCCAGCGCGAGGGCGTCCTGCATCTCGCGGGTGATGCCGTACTTCTTTGCCACGTTCTCGGCCGTGGTGCCCATGTGGTACTGGTTGTAGACGTCCCACAGACCGTCCACGATCATGGTGTCGACCAGCTTCCAGTCGCCCATGCGCTGGCCGTTGCGCGAGTTGGGCAGCACGTGCGGCGCGGCGCTCATGTTCTCCTGGCCGCCGGCCACCACGATCTCGGCGTCGCCGCACCTCACGGCCTGTGCCGCCAGCATCACGGCCTTCAGGCCCGAGCCGCAGACCTTGTTGATGGTGAGGCCTGGCACACCAATGGGCAGGCCGGCCTTGATGACCGTCTGGCGCGCCGGGTTCTGCCCCGCGCCGGCCGCCAGCACCTGGCCCATGATCACCTCGGACACCGCATCGCCGGGCACGCCGGCCTTGGCAAGCAGGCCCTTCACCACGTGGGCGCCCAGCTCCGGCGCCGCCGTGCCGGCGAGCGCGCCGCCGAACTTGCCGACCGCCGTGCGTTGCGCGGCCACGATCACGATATCGTCTGACATGAGAGTCTCCTTTGGGGTTGATGCGAAGGGAATGACGGCGGCCGATCAGGCCGCCTTGGCTTTGACATAGCGCCCGGGTGCGGGCTCGATGAGGGCGAAATCCTCGCTGCCCAGCACGCGGCGCGCGGCGACCTTCGCGCCGGCATGGGCGCCGAGCCACTCGCTCCACGCAGGCCACCAGCTGCCGTCGATGCTTTGCGCACCCTGGAGCCAGGCGCCGGCATCGGCCGCGAGATCGCCGACCCAGTGGTTGCGCTTCTTCTTCGCGGGCGGGTTGATCACGCCGGCGATGTGGCCGCTCGCGCCGAGCACGAAGCGGGTTTCGCCGCCGAGCAGCCGGGTGCCGGCATAGGCCGTCTTCCACGGCACGATGTGATCGTCGCGCGAGGCATAGATGAACGCGGGTGCATCGATGCGCGACAGGTCCACCGGCACGCCGCACTGCACCGTGCCGCCAGGCACGTGGAGCTTGTTTTCCAGGTAGGTGTTGCGCAGGTACCAGCAGTACATCGGCCCTGGCAGGTTGGTGTCGTCGCCGTTCCAGAACAGCAGGTCGAAGGCCGCCGGCGCCTTGCCCTTGAGGTAGCCGTTGACCACGTAGGGCCAGATCAGATCGTTGGCGCGCAGCGCGGCAAACACGGTGGCGAGTTCGCGGCCCTTCATGAGGCCGCCGCGGCCGATGCTGGCCTCGCGCGTGGCGACCATGTTCTCGTCGACCATCAACCCCAGTTCGCCGGTGTCGGAGAAGTCGAGCATCGCCGTCAGGAGCGTGACGCTGGCGGCCGGCTTCTCGCCGCGTGCGGCCGCCACGGCGAGCGCGCTGCCCAACAGCGTGCCGCCGATGCAAAAGCCGAGCGCGTTGACCTTGTCGGCTCGGGCGATGCCCCGCGCAACGTCGAGTGCCTGCAACACGCCTTGCTCGACGTAATCGTCCCAACCCAGGTGGCCTTGTTCCGCGGACACGTTGCGCCACGACACGAGGAACACCGTGTGGCCCTGTTCAACGGCATACGCGACCAGCGAATTCGCAGGCTGCAGGTCGAGGATGTAGAACTTGTTGATGCAAGGCGGCACGATCACCAGCGGGCGCCTGTGGACCTTGGCCGTGGAAGGCGTGTACTGCACGAGCTGCATCAGCTCGTTCTCGAACACCACGCCGCCCGGGCTGGTCGCGACGTTGCGGCCGACCTCGAAAGCCTCGTCGTCCGACATCGAGATGCGGCCCTTCGCCACGTCCGCGAGAAAGAGGCGTGTGCCTTCCACCAGGCTGGTACCGCCGGAGTCGAGCGCGGCCTGCATCGCCTCGGGGTTGGTCGCAAGGCTGTTGGCCGGGTTCATCGCATCGATCACCTGGCGCAGCGCAAAATCCATTTGCGCCTTGCCGCGCGCGTCCAACGGCGCGATCTCCAGCGCGCTGCGCATCAGCGCGCCGAACTGCTGGTGACTCTGCGACAGCCCTTGTTGCCAGGCTTGCAGCCATGAGGCCGCGTCGAATTCGTAAGAAGGTTGGGTCATGGCTGTGACTGCTCAATGCAGCTTGACGTGGGGTTCGGTGCGCCGCGTGATGAGGCGTGCAAGCGTGTCGAGCGAGACCTTGACGACGCCGTGCAGCGCCAGCTCGTGCATCTTGTAGAGCGACACGTACATGAGCCGGGCGAAACGGCCTTCGATCATCAGGCTGCCGCCCACCGGCCCGCCCATCATGTTGCCGACGGTGCTGAACTCGCCCAGCGACACCAGCGAGCCGAAGTCGCGGTACCGATAGGGCTTGAGCGCCTGTCCGCCCAAGCGCCGGCGGATCTGCGCCGCAACGTGCGAGGCCTGCTGGTGCGCCGCCTGCGCGCGCGGCGGCACCAGCCCGCCCTTGCCGCCGTTGGCCTCGGGCCAGTCACAGGCTGCGCAGTCGCCGATGGCGAAGACGTCGGCATCGCGCGTGGTCTGCAAGGTCGGCAGCACCGTGAGCTGGTTGCTGCGGTTGGTTTCCAGCCCCGCGATGTCCTTCATGAAATCGGCCGCCTTCACACCCGCGGCCCACACCACCAGCTCGGCCGGCAGCACGCGGCCGTCGGCCAGCCGAATGCCCTCGGGCAGCACCTCCGCCACCTTGGCAGAGGTGTGCACGTCCACGCCCAGCTTGCGCAGCAGCGCCTCCGTGGCGGCGGACATGCGCGCGGGCAGCGCGGGCAGCACGCGGTCAGCGGCCTCGATCACGCTGACCTGGATGTCCTTCTCGGCGTCCACGCGATCCAGCCCGTAGGCGACCACTTCGCGCGTGGTGCGGTGCAGCTCCGCCGCCAGTTCCACGCCGGTAGCGCCCGCGCCGATGATGGCCACGTGCAGCTGCTCGGGGCGCAGCGGCGTGGTCTGCGCGTGCGCGCGGATGCAGGCGTTGATCATGCGCTGGTGAAAGCGCTGCGCATCGGCCTTCGATTCGAGCCGCAGCGCATGCTCGCGCACGCCGGGCGTGCCGAAGTCGTTGCTGAGGCTGCCGATGGCAATCACCAGCGTGTCGTAGCCGAAAGCGCGCGCCGGCGTGACCAGCCGGCCCTCGTCATCCATGTAGGGCGCCACCTGTACCTCGCGCCGCTCGCGGTCGATGCCGGTGAGCTCGCCGAGCCGGAACCGAAAGCGGTGCCAGTGCGCCTGCGCGAGGTAATCCACTTCGTGCGCGCTCAGGTCCATGCTGCCCGCGGCGATTTCGTGCAGCTTGGGCTTCCAGACGTGGGTGCGGTTCTTGTCGATCAGCGTGATGTCCGCCACGCCGCGCTTGCCCAGCGTGTCGCCCAGGCGCGTCGCCAGCTCCAAGCCGCCGGCCCCGCCGCCCACGATGACGACTCGGTGCTTCTGCACGGGGCTGTTCATGGTGGGCTGCTCCGTACAGGCATGCGATGCTTCAGCGGGCCTGGGCCACGGGCATGTGGGTCTCGACCTTGTCCAGCACCGCCTCGGGCGCGTCGGCCTCGGCCGACGTCTCGTTGTCCAGGATGCGCTTCATGCGGACGGTGTCCAGGTCGTTGGTCCACTTGGCGACCACGACCGTGGCAACCCCGTTGCCGATCAGGTTGGTCAGCGCGCGCGCTTCCGACATGAAGCGGTCGATGCCGAGGATGAGCGCGAGGCCCGCCACCGGCACGTGGCCCACGGCCGATAGGGTGGCCGCCAGCACGATGAAGCCGCTCCCCGTCACGCCCGCCGCACCTTTCGAGGTCAGCAGCAGCACCAGCAGCAGCGTGAGCTGCTGGCCGAGCGTCATGTCGGTGTTGGTCGCCTGCGCGATGAACACGGCCGCCATCGTCAGGTAGATCGAGGTGCCGTCGAGATTGAACGAGTAGCCCGTCGGCACCACCAGGCCGACCACCGACTTCTTGGCACCCAGGTTCTCCAGCTTGGCCATCATGCGCGGCAACACCGATTCGCTCGACGAGGTGCCCAACACGATCAGCAGCTCTTCTTTGATGTACTTGATGAACTTCCAGATGCTGAAGCCGTGGAAGCGCGCAATGAGCCCGAGCACCACGAAGATGAAGAACAGGCAGGTGGCGTAGAAGGTGGCCATCAACTGGCCGAGCTGCAGCAGCGAACTCACGCCGTATTTGCCGATGGTGAAGGCCATCGCGCCGAACGCGCCGATGGGCGCGACCTTCATGATGTAGCCCACGATCACGAAGAGCACGTGTGAGCCTTTTTCGATCACGTCGAACACCAGCGTGCCGCGCCCGCCGAACTTGTGCAGCGCAAAGCCGAACATCACGGCGATCAGCAGCACCTGCAGGATCTCGCCCTTGGCGAAGGCGTCGACCACCGTGCTCGGGATCACGTTGAGCAGGAAGTCGGTGGTGCTCTGCATCTTGCCCGGGCCGGTGTAGGCCGCGATGCTCTTGGCGTCCAGCTGGCTCACGTCGACGTTCATGCCGGCGCCAGGCCGCACGATGTTGATGATCACGAGGCCCACCACCAGCGCGATGCTGCTCACGATCTCGAAGTACAGGAGCGCCAGGCCGCCGGTCTTGCCGACCTTCTTCATGTCCTCCATGCCCGCGATGCCGACCACCACCGTGCAGAAGATGATCGGCGCGATGATCATCTTGATGAGCTTGATGAAGCCGTCGCCCAGCGGCTTCATCGATGCGCCGGTATCCGGATAGAAATGCCCCAGCAGCACCCCGAGCACGATGGCCGTGATGACCTGGAAGTACAGGGACTTGTAAAAGGGCTTGGGTACGACTTGGTGGTCCACGATATCTCCTAGAAAATTTCAGTCGCCGTCAGGCTGCGTTGCGGTTCGAGTTGGCATCGACCACCGCCAGGGCCGTCATGTTGACGATGCGGCGCACCGTGGACGACGGCGTGAGGATGTGCACCGAGCGCGCCGCGCCCAGCAGGATGCCGCCCACCGTGATGCCGCTGCCGGCCGCCACGCGCAGCAGGTTGTACGAGATGTTGGCCGCATCGACGTTGGGCATGATGAGCACGTTGGCCTCGGTCTCCAGCGCCGAGTCCGGAAACTCGTGGTCGAGGATCGACTTGGACAGCGCCGCGTCGCCGCGCATCTCGCCCTCCACCGCAAGCTGTGGATCGCTCGCCTTGATGAGTGCGAGCGCTTCGCGCATCTTCACGGCCGAGGCCGCGTCCGAGCCGCCGAAATTCGAGTGCGACAGCAGCGCCACGCTCGGCGTCACGCCGAACCGGCGCACCTCCTCGGCCGCGAGCAGCGCGATCTCGGCGATCTGCGCGGCATCGGGGTCGCGGTTGACGTGCGTGTCGCAAATGAAGAGCTGGCGCCCGGGCAGCATCAGCATCTGCATGGCGGCCATGGTCTTGGTGCCGGGGCGCAGGCCGATCACGTCGCGCACATGGCCCAAGTGGTCGCCGTAGCCGCCGAGCGTGCCGCACAGCATCGCGTCGGCCTTGCCCTGGCGCACCAGCATGGCCGCGAGCAGCGTGCCGCGGCTGCGCATCTCGGTCTGCGCCACCAGGCGCGAGACGCCGTCGCGGCGCTTGAGCTGGTAGTACGCTTCGGCCGCATCGCCGTACACGCCGGGGTCGAGCAGGTCGACGGCCTCGCAGTCGGTGCCCAGCGTGAGGCGCAGGCCGTACTGCGCAATGCGTTCGGCAATCACCTCGGGGCGGCCCAGCAGCAGCGGGCGCGCCAGGCCTTCGTCGACCACCACCTGCGCGGCGCGCAGCACGCGCTCGTCCTCGCCTTCCGCGTAGACCACGCGCTTGGGCGCCTGCTTGGCCGCGGCAAACAGCGGCTGCATGCTGCTGCCGGACTGGTAGACGAACTGCGACAGCCGCTGGCGGTAGGCCTTCATGTCGGCGATAGGCCGCGTCGCCACGCCGCTGTCCGCCGCGGCCTGCGCCACCGCGGGGGCGACGAACTCGATCAGGCGCGGGTCGAAGGGCTTGGGAATCAGGTAGTCGCGGCCGAAGCGCAAGCCGACCGCGCCGTAGGCCTGTGCCACCACCTCGGGAATTTCGGCATGCGCGAGCTCGGCGATGGCGCGCACGGCGGCGAGCTTCATCTCCTCGTTGATGGTGGTCGCGCCAACGTCGAGCGCGCCACGGAAGATGAACGGAAAGCACAGGACGTTGTTGACCTGGTTCGGATAGTCCGACCGGCCGGTGCCGAGGATGGCGTCGGGGCGCACGGCCAGCGCATCTTCCGGAAGGATTTCCGGTGTCGGGTTGGCCATGGCGAGGATGATCGGGTCGCGCGCCATTTCCTTCACCATCTCGGGCTTGAGCACGCCGCCGGCCGAGAGGCCGAGGAAGATGTCGGCGCCGGCGATCACGTCGGCCAGCTTGCGCGCCGAGGTGTCCTGCGCGTAGCGGGCCTTGTTCGGGTCCATCTGCTCCTTGCGGCCGGTGTAGACCACGCCCGCGCTGTCGGACACGAAGATGCTGTGCATCGGCAGGCCCAGGCTCACGATCAGGTCGAGGCAGGCCAGCGCCGCCGCGCCGGCGCCCGAGGCCACCAGCTTCACCTCGCGGATGTCCTTCTTCACATGCCGCAGCGCATTGAGGATGGCTGCGGCCGCGACGATGGCAGTGCCGTGCTGGTCGTCATGAAAGACCGGGATCTTCATGCGCTCGCGCAGCTTCTTCTCGATGTAGAAGCATTCGGGCGCCTTGATGTCTTCCAGGTTGATGCCGCCGAAGGTGGGCTCCATGCGCGCGATGGTGTCGATCAGCGCGTCGGGATCGTTCTCGTCGAGTTCGATGTCGAACACGTCGATGCCGGCGAATTTCTTGAACAGGCAGGCCTTGCCTTCCATCACCGGCTTGCCGGCCAGCGCACCGATGTTGCCCAGGCCCAGCACCGCCGTGCCGTTGGTGATGACGGCCACCAGGTTGGCGCGCGAGGTGAGGTTCATCGCCTCGGCCGGGTCGCGCACGATCTCCATGCAGGCCTCGGCCACGCCGGGCGAGTACGCGAGCGCGAGGTCGCGCTGCGTGGCCATCGGCTTGGTCGGGTTCACCGAGATCTTGCCCGGCGTGGGAAAGCGGTGGTAGTCGAGGGCGGCTTCGCGCAGTTTTTCGTCGGACATGGTGTCTCCGTGGAAATGTCAGTAAGGGGTGGCCGCGTCGGCATCGGCCAGCCAGTCACGCAGCCCGCACAGCAGCGCCGCGGGCTGGTCGGCGTGCACCCAGTGCCCGGCGTCGGCAATGCGCTCGGTCCCCGCGTGCGGGAACAACGCGCGAATGCCGGCAAGCGACGAAGGCCGCACGTAGCCGGACTCCGCACCGTGGATGAACAGCGCGGGGCCGTCGTAGCGCGCTTCGCGCAGCGCCTCAGGAAAGCCGCAAAGCTCGCGCATGCACAGACCGGTGGCGAGCAGGTTGAGCCGCCAGTCGAAGCGATTGTTCTGCCGGCGCAGGTTCTGCATCAGGAAGTCGACCGGCGCGTCGGCGCCGAGGCTGTCGGCCAGCGCCTGGTGGATTTCGCGGCGGCTGGCGGCGCTCGCCACCTCGAGACTGCGCATGGCCGACACGTACGACGAGAACTGGTCGGCGTAGCTTTCGGGGGCGATGTCGATCACGGCGATGCCACCGATGGCCTCGGGGTGCGAGAGCGCCAGCGCCATCGCGGTCTTGCCGCCCATGCTGTGGCCGATCACGAAGGGCCGCTGCAATTGCTCGCGCTCGATCAGCGCGAGCACGTCGTCCGCCATCTCCAGGTACGACATCGATTCGGCCCACGGCGAGGCGCCGTGGTTGCGGGCGTCAGGCAGGTAGACGCGATGGTCCGCGGCCAGCGCCTGTGCCACCTGCGTCCAGTTGCGGCCCGCGCCGAACAGGCCGTGCAGGATCACCACCGGGGGCCCTGATCCCAGCGCCTCGAAAGCCAGTGCGAGCGGCATGGCGGCGGCCTACTTCTTCTTCACCGGGGGCAGGTCGGTGCAATGCCCTTCGAAGACTTCGGCCGCCATGCCGATCGATTCGCCGAGCGTCGGATGCGGGTGGATGGTCTTGCCGATGTCCGAGGGCTCGCAGCCCATCTCGATGGCCAGGCACACCTCGCTGATCAGGTCGCCCGCATGCGTGCCGACGATGCCGCCGCCGACGATGCGGTGCGTGGCCTCGTCGAACAGCAGCTTGGTGAAGCCCTCGTCGCGCCCGTTGGCGATGGCACGGCCCGATGCGGCCCACGGGAACACCGCCTTGCCGACCTTCAGGCCCTCGGCCTTGCACTGCTCCTCGGTCTTGCCGGCCCACGCCACCTCGGGGTCGGTGTAGGCCACCGAGGGAATCTGCCGCGCATCGAAGAACGACGCCTCGCCGTGCGCTACCTCGGCCGCCACGTGCGCCTCATGCACCGCCTTGTGCGCCAGCATGGGCTGGCCGACGACGTCGCCGATGGCGAAGATGTGCGGCACGTTGGTGCGCATCTGCTTGTCGACGTCGATGAAGCCGCGGTCGGTGATGGCCACACCGGCCTTGCCGGCCGCAATCTTCTTGCCGTTCGGGCTGCGGCCCACGGCCACGAGCACCAAGTCGTAGACCTGCGGCTCTTTCGGTGCCTTCTCGCCTTCGAAGCTGACCTCGATGCCGGCCTTGGTCGCCTTGGCACCGACGGTCTTCGTCTTGAGCATCACGTTGTCGAAGCGCGGCGCGTTGACCTTCTCCCATACCTTCACGAGGTCACGGTCGGCGCCCTGCATCAGGCCGTCGAGCATCTCGACCACGTCGATGCGCGTGCCCAGCGTCGAGTACACCGTGGCCATCTCGAGGCCGATGATGCCGCCGCCGATCACGAGCATGCGCTTCGGGATGCCCTTGAGCAGCAGCGCGCCGGTGGAGTCGACCACGCGATCGTCCTCGGGCATGAAGGGCAGCTTCACGGCCTGCGAGCCCGCGGCGATGATGGCCTTGGCGAACTTCACCACCTTCTTCGCGCCGCCCTCGCCCGCCACCTCGACGTGGTACGCATCGAGGAAGCTGCCGACGCCGGTGACGACCTCGACCTTGCGCGCCTTCGCCATGCCGGCAAGGCCGCCGGTGAGCTTCTTGATCACGCCGTCCTTGAAGTCGCGCAGTGCGTCGATGTCGACTTCGGGTGCGGCGAACTTGATGCCATGCTTGGCGAGCAGCTTCACCTCGTCCATCACGCCGGCCGTGTGCAGCAGCGCCTTCGAGGGGATGCAGCCCACGTTGAGGCACACGCCGCCGAGCGTGGCGTAGCGCTCCACCAGCACGGTCTTCATGCCCAGGTCCGCGCTGCGGAACGCGGCCGAGTAGCCGCCGGGACCGGCGCCGAGCACGAGCACTTCGCACTCGATGTCGGCCTTGCCGGTGTAGCTGCCGGCCAAAGGCACGGACGCGGGAGCTGCGGCAACGGGTGCGGCACCGGCTGCCGGTGCGGGCGCAGGGGCCGGCGCCGCAGCGGGCGCGGCGGCCGACGTTTCGATCACCAGGATCACCGACCCTTCGCTGACCTTGTCGCCGAGCCCGATCTTCAGCTCCTTCACAGTCCCTGCATGGCTCGACGGAATCTCCATCGAGGCCTTGTCGGACTCCACCATGATCAACCCGGTATCGACCGCAATGACCTCGCCAGGCTTGACCAGCAGTTCGATGACCGCGACATCCTTGAATTCGCCGATGTCCGGGACCTTGACTTCCACCATGTGTGCCATTGGGAGCTTCCTTCAGAACAGCACGCGCCGCAGGTCGGCGAGCACGTTGGCGAAATAGACGTTGAAGCGCGCGGCGGCGGCGCCGTCGATCACGCGGTGGTCCCACGAGAGGGACAGCGGCAGCGTGAGGCGCGAGGTGTAGGTCTTGCCGTCGGCGGAGTGCTGCTTCCAGTAGCTCTTGCACACGCCCATGATGGCGACCTCGGGCGCATTGATGATCGGCGTGAAGTAGATGCCGCCGATGCCGCCCAGCGAGCTGATGGTGAAGGTGCCGCCCGACATCTGGTCAGGTTTGAGCTTGCCGTCGCGCGCGAGCTTGGCGAGTTCGCCCATCTCTTTCGCGATGTCGGGCACGGTCTTCTTGTCGACGTCGCGGATCACCGGCACCATGAGCCCGTTGGGCGTGTCGGCCGCAAAGCCGATGTGCCAGTAGTTCTTGAGCACCAGGGCATCACCGTCGAGACTGGCGTTGAACTCCGGAAACTTCTTCAGCGCAGCGACGGCCGCCTTCATCATGAAGGGCAGCATGCTGATCTTGACGCCCGACTTCTCCAGCTCCTTGTTCATCTGCACGCGGAACTGTTCGAGGTCGGTGATTTCGGCCTCGTCGTGCGTCGTCACATGCGGAATGACGACCCAGTTGCGGTGCAGGTTGGCGGCGCTGATCTTCTTGATGCGTGACAGTTCTTTTCGCTCGGTCGGGCCGAACTTGGCGAAGTCGACCTTGGGCCAGGGCAGCAGGTCGATGCCGCCGACGCCACCGCCTGCGGGCGCTGCAGCAGACTTGCCGGCGGCCGGCGCAGCGGCTGCACCGCCACCCTTCGCGAAGGCCTCGACGTCGGCGCGCACGATGCGGCCATGGTCGCCGGTGCCCTTGACTTTGCCGAGGTCGACGCCGAGTTCGCGTGCGAGCTTGCGCACGGCCGGCCCGGCATAGGCGAGCGCGAAGGCGGCTTCGTCGATGGCGCCGCTTGCGGAGGCCGCAGCTTGCGCCGGTGCGGCGGCTGGTGCAGCCGGTGCCGGTGCAGCAGCGGTCGCCGCAGGAGCATCACCCGTCGCGAGGGACAGGATCACCGACCCTTCGCTGACCTTGTCCCCGATCTTGATGCCGATGGCCGTCACCACGCCCGACAGCGGCGCCGGCACGTCCATCGTGGCCTTGTCCGATTCGAGCGAGACGATCGGGTCTTCGGCCTTTACCGTGTCCCCGACCTTCACGAAGATCTCGATCACCGGCACGTCCTTGAAGTCGCCGATGTCGGGCACGCGCACCTCGGCCACGCCGGCCGGTGCGCTGGTGGCCGAAGGCGCGGCGCTCACGCTGGGTTTGGCGGGTTCGGCGGGCGCGGGCGCAGCGGCCGCGCCGCCCTCGGACTTGAAGGTCATGATGACGCTGCCTTCGCTGACCTTGTCGCCCAGCTTCACAGAGATGGACTCGACCACCCCGCCGCGCGGCGCGGGCACTTCCATCGTCGCCTTGTCGGATTCGAGCGAGACCAGCGGATCTTCGGCCTTCACCGTGTCGCCGGGCTTCACGAAGATCTCGATGACGGGCACATCGCTGAAGTCGCCGATGTCGGGAACCTTGATGTCGATTGCGTTGCTCATGGGTACTGCCTCAGACGGTCCAGGGGGCTGCGCGCTCGGCATCGAGCCCGTACTTCGCGATGGCCTCGGCCACCACGGCGTGTTTGATCACGCCGTCGTCGGCCAGCGCCTTGAGCGCGGCCACGGCCACGTGCCAGCGGTCGACCTCGAAGAAGCGGCGCAGCTTGCGGCGGTAGTCGCTGCGCCCGAACCCGTCGGTGCCCAGCACGATGTAGCGCCGGCCCGCGGCCTGCACGTACTCGCGCACCTGGTCGGCGTAGTTGCGCATGTAGTCGGTGGCCGCGATGA
This sequence comes from Variovorax sp. OV700, assembly GCF_900099805.1. Classification (GTDB taxonomy): domain Bacteria; phylum Pseudomonadota; class Gammaproteobacteria; order Burkholderiales; family Burkholderiaceae_C; genus Variovorax. The sequence continues at coordinate 58,727 of NZ_FNDR01000002.1, forward strand.
CCGGGCCGTCGTGCCCTTCGAGGCATTGCTCGACGTGGCTCTTGCGCGCGGGCTCGGTCGGGTGCAGCCGGCTCCAGCGCTCGGCGGCCATGCCGTCGCGGCGCAGCTCGTTGTAGCTGGTGGCGCTCCACACGTCGGCGGCAATGCCGAAGTCGGCTTTCAGCAGCTCGGCCGCGAACATCACTTCGCGCAGGATGGTGCCGCTGCCCATGAGCTGCACGCGGTGGCCCTTCTTCGGCGTTTTGCCGCCGTCGCTCAGCTGGTAGAGGCCCTTGAGAATGCCCGCTTCGCTGCCCTCGGGCATGCCGGGGTGCGGGTAGTTCTCGTTCATGAGGGTGATGTAGTAATACACGTCCTCCTGCTCGGCGTACATGCGGCGCATGCCGTCGCGCACGATGGCGACCACCTCGTAGGCAAAGGTCGGGTCGTACGAAACGCAGTTGGGAATGGTGCCGGCCAGGATGTGGCTGTGGCCGTCTTCGTGCTGCAGGCCTTCGCCGTTGAGCGTGGTGCGCCCTGCCGTGCCGCCCAAGAGGAAGCCGCGCGCCCGCATGTCGCCGGCCAGCCAGGCCAGGTCGCCCACGCGCTGCAGGCCGAACATCGAGTAGTAGATGTAGAACGGAATCATCGGCACGTTGTTCGTGCTGTACGAGGTGGCCGCGACGATCCAGCTGGACATCGCGCCGCCCTCGTTGATGCCTTCCTGCAGCACCTGCCCATCCTTCGACTCGCGGTAGTACATGAGCTGGTCGGCGTCCTGCGGCTTGTAGAGCTGGCCGAGCGACGACCAGATGCCCAGCTGGCGGAACATGCCTTCCATGCCGAAGGTGCGCGACTCGTCGGGCACGATGGGCACCACGTGCTTGCCGATGGCCTTGTCCCGCACCAGCGTGCCGAGCATCTGCACGAAGGCCATGGTGGTGGAGATCTCGCGCTCGCCGGTGTCCTTGAGCAGGCGCTCGAAGGTGGCCAGCGGCGGAATCTCCAGCGCGGTCGACTTGCGGCGGCGCTGCGGCAGGTAGCCACCGAGCGCGGCACGGCGCTCGCGCAGGTACTTCATCTCGGGGCTGTCTTCGGCCAGCTGGATGAAGGGCACGTTGGGCAACTCTTCGTCGGACACCGGGATCTGGAAGCGATCGCGGAAACCGCGCAGCGCGTCCTGCGTCATCTTCTTGGCCTGGTGCGCGATCATCTGGCCCTCGCCCGATTCACCCATGCCGTAGCCCTTGACCGTCTTGGGCAGGATCAGCGTGGGCTGGCCCTTGTGCTTCACGGCCGCGGCGTACGCGGCGAAGACCTTCTCGGGGTCGTGGCCGCCACGCGTGAGGCCCCAGATCTCGTCGTCGCTCATGTCGGCGACCAGCGCCTTCGTTTCGTCGTACTTGCCGAAGAAGTGCTCGCGCACGTAGGCGCCACTCTTGCTCTTGAAGTCCTGGTATTCGCCGTCCACGCACTCTTCCATGCGCTGCAGCAGCTTGCCGCTCTTGTCCTTGGCGAGCAGCGCGTCCCAGCCGCTGCCCCAGAGCACCTTGATGACATTCCAGCCGGCGCCGCGGAACACGGACTCCAGCTCCTGCACGATCTTTCCGTTGCCGCGCACCGGGCCGTCCAGGCGCTGCAAATTGCAGTTGATGACGAACACGAGGTTGTCCAGGCTCTCGCGGCCCGCGAGCGAGATGGCGCCGAGCGATTCGGGCTCGTCCATTTCGCCGTCGCCCATGAAGGCCCAGACCTTGCGCGGCGCCGTGTCGGCGAGACCCCGGCCGTGCAGGTACTTGAGAAAGCGCGCCTGGTAGATCGCCATCAGCGGACCGAGCCCCATCGACACGGTGGGGAACTGCCAGAAGTCGGGCATGAGCCAGGGGTGCGGGTACGACGGGATGCCATTGCCGTCGGACTCCTGCCGGTAGTTGAGCAGCTGCTGCTCGCTCAAGCGGCCTTCGAGAAAGGCGCGCGCGTAGATGCCGGGCGAGCTGTGTCCCTGGATGAACAGCAGGTCGCCGCCGTGCGTGTCGGTGGCCGCGTGCCAGAAGTGGCCGAAGCCGATGTCGTAGAGGGTGGCCGCAGACTGGAAGCTCGCGATGTGGCCGCCGAGCTCGGACGAGTCCTTGTTGGCGCGCAGGATGATCGCCATCGCGTTCCAGCGGATGATCGAACGCAGGCGGTGCTCGATCTCGCGGTTGCCGGGGGATTTTTCTTCCTGCTCGGGCGGGATGGTGTTCTTGTACGCCGTGTTCAGCGAACGGGGCACGTACACGCCATCGCGGCGGCCCTGGTCGACCAGGCGATTCAACAGAAAGTTCGTACGTTCGCTGCCGCGGTGTTGTTGAACCGCGCCGAGCGCATCGATCCACTCGCCAGTTTCCGTGGGGTCAAGGTCGCCCATGGTGCTCATCGGTTTGTCTCCTGTGTCGTGGCCGAAAGCCGCATCGGGCGATGCGGCCGGCCTTGGTACACAGCAATCGATGTGCCACGCGTCGCGCGGCGTGCACGCCACGCTAAGTCGTTGATTTCATGAAAGATGGGGCGGGCATGAAGCGAGCGCACTGCCGACGATCCGGATGCAGGGCGAAGAGCCCGTCCGAATCGCCGGACCAGTGGCTAGGGCAAACCCTGAGCGTCAATCCAGCGAGGTTGGTTTAACTGCGACCGGTCGTGTTTCGCGCATCAGCCCGGCCCGAGCTTCGCGACGAGTCCGCGCTTGCGCACACGGTAGGCCAGCTGGGGACGCGTGATGCCCAGCACCCGCGCCGCCGCGGAAAGGTTTCCGCCGCATTGCTCCAGCGCGCGGCGGATCAGCGTCTCTTCGACCTGCCCCAAGGAACCGGGGCCGGCGCGGTCCGCCGCGGCGTGGCTTGGGGGCGTGGCCTGCCGGGGCAAGGCGCCGACAGCGCCAATGCCTGTCAGGTGGCCATCGGGCCGTACCGACAGCACGTTCTTGTCCAGCGTCTCGCCGCTCGTGAACAGGTGGTGCACGTCGAGCAGGCTGCCCTCGGGCGCGACGATCACGGCGCGCTCGATGAGGTTCTGCAGTTCGCGGATGTTGCCGGGGTAGTCGTAGTTCAGCAGCGCCTTGACGGCGGCCTGCGTGAAGCCGGCGGTCTGCCGGCCATGCTTGCGGCCGTAGTGCTGCAGAAAATGACTCATCAAAAGCGGCACGTCGTCGCGCCGCTCGCGCAGCGGCGGCAGGTGAATGGGAAAGACGTTGAGCCGGAAGAACAGGTCGTCGCGAAACTTGCCCTCGCGCACGGCCTGGCGCAGATCGACGTTGGTGGCCGCGATGACGCGCGTGTCGACCTGAACGCTGCGTGTGCTGCCCACGCGCTCGACTTCGCCCTCCTGCAATGTGCGCAGCAGCTTGCCCTGGGCCGCGTAGCTCAGCGTGCCGATCTCGTCCAGGAACAGCGTGCCGCCGTGGGCGCGCTCGAAGCGGCCCGGCCGCGCCGCACCGGCGCCGGTGTAGGCGCCGCGCTCCACGCCAAACAGCTCCGACTCGATCAGCGTCTCCGGAATGGCCGCGCAGTTCACCGCGACGAAGGGCTTGTCGCGCCGCGGGCTGATGCTGTGCAGCATGCTCGCGAACTTTTCCTTGCCGACGCCGGACTCACCGGTAAAGAGCACGGTGGCCGTGGTCGGCGCCACGCGATGCAGCAGGTGGCAGGCCGCGTTGAAGGCCGAGGACGCACCCACCATCGCATCGCTCTTGCGCGGCGGCGTGGGCAACTCGGCGGCCCGCGGCGCCGCGCCACCGTAAGGCGGCGCGCCGACGGAAACGCCCACGAAATCGCGTGCGCGCAGGTAGCGCATGTCTTCTTCCACGTCGTCCCAGCGCTCGGCGGATTTTCCGATCACGCGGCAATGGCTCTCGCCCATCGAGCGGCAGGAGACCTCGCGAAACACCACCAGCCGCCCGAACAGCGTGCTGACGTAGCCAGTGGCATAGCCCACCTGCATCCAGCAGGCCGGGGAGCCGCCGATGCCGTAGGCCGCGATGTGCTCGTCGTCTTCGACCGAGTGGTGCCAGATGAATTCGCCCTCGTAGTCCGAGGTCTCGGGGTCATAGCGCGCGTGCACCAGCTCGACCTTCACCAGCCCTTCCAGCGCATGCAGGCGGGTGCCGGCCATGGCGGCCGCGGCCGGCTCGGCCTCGGGCCAGTGCTTGCGCACCAGCTGCGCGTCGCGCGCGCCGCTGACGTAGCCGGCGCGGGTGAACAGGCCCCGGGCCTTCTCCTGGCCCAGGCTGTCGATCAGCTCGCGCCGCAGGGACCCCAGCGCTTCGGTATGCAGCAGCACCATGCGCTGGTCCTGCAGCCAGATGCGGCCGTCACCGGGCGAAAAGAACAGGCATTCGCTGATGTCGGCAATGGTCGGGTGCTCTTCGTTCCCGACGTGCGAGGCGTCGAAGCGGCTCATCGCACGCGCCACGTCGGCGCCGTCGAAACGGCCCAGCGCGGCGCCGGTGGCGCGCGCCACCTCGGCCAGGGAGATCCGCCCGGGGACCGGTGAGGCAATGGCTTTGGTCAATTTCGGGTTCATCGTTTGGTGAAACGGGCGGCCGATTCTTGAGCATTTGGTGAAAGCCCGGATCAGGGTAAACCAGTTATCCGCAATAACTATTACAACTCCGGGAATTCCCCTAACCCCCGAATGAAAACAGCCTCGCGCAGCGGCGCCGGGCCACCCCGCCACGGCGCCGTTGGTATGCCCGTTGCGAAAAGAAGGCGGTGCCGCGGCATTTCCATCCGCGGCCAGCCGATCAACTTTTTTCGCAAGGGGTGAGTCATGGGTGTTTCGCAGAAGCTGGCGTTCCTGGACCCGGCGGCCTGGGCCGGCAAGGTGTTCAACGGCGCGTGGGTCGCGTCCGCAGGCGGCGTGCGCAACGTCGTCGAACCGGCCACGGGCCAGGTGATGGCGGCCGTCGGCATCGCCGATGCGCAGGACGTGGCGTTGGCCACAGCCGCCGCGGCACAGGCGCAGAAAAGCTGGGCGCAGGTGGCGCCGCGCGAGAAGGCCGCGGTGTTCCTGCGGGCCGCGGCGCTGTTCGAGCAGCACTTCGACGAGCTGGCGCTGTACGTGGCCAGGGAGACGGGCGCGATCCTGCCCAAGGGACAGCACGAGGTGCGCGAGGCCATCACCCTGTGCCACCTGGCGGCGGCCATGCCCTTGCAGTCGCAGGGCCAGGTGTTGCCGAGCGCGCATGGCACCACCAGCCTGGCGCGGCGCGTGCCGCGTGGCGTGGTGGGCGTGATCTCGCCCTTCAACTTTCCGCTCATCCTCACGCTTCGCACCGTGGCACCGGCCCTCGCGGCGGGCAACGGCGTGGTGGTCAAGCCCGACTCGCGCACGCCGGTGAGCGGCGGCTTCATGATCGCCCGCGTGTTCGAAGTGGCGGGCCTGCCCGCCGGGCTGCTGCAGGTTCTGCCCGGCGACGCCGCCGCCGGTGAAGCGCTGGTGACCGACGCCCACGTGCCGATGATCGCTTTCACCGGCTCGCCCGCCGTGGGCCGGCGCATCGGCGAGCTGGCGGGACGCCATCTGAAGAAGGTCACGCTGGAGCTGGGCGGCGCCAACTCGCTGATCGTTCTGGAGGACGCCGACCTCGACATCGCGGCCAGCAATGCCGCCTGGGGCGCCTACCTGCACCAGGGGCAGATCTGCATGGCGACCAATCGCATCATCGTGCACGAAAGCATCGCCGCCGCCTTCACGCAGCGGCTGGTCGCGAAAGCTCAGCACCTGCCGGTGGGCGACGGTGCCAGTGGCCAGGTGGCCCTGGGGCCGCTGATCGACGCGAAGCAGCGCGACCGCGTGCACGCCATCGTGCAGGACAGCATTGCGGCCGGCGCGCAGTTGCTGGCCGGCGGCAGCAGCGAGGGCCTCTTCTACAAACCCACGGTGCTGGCCAACGTGAAGGCCGGCATGCGCGTGTACGACGAAGAAGTGTTCGGCCCCGTCGCCAACATCATCACCTTCAACACCGACGACGAGGCCGTGGCCCTGGCCAACGACCACCAGGGCAGCCTGGCGTCGGCGGTGATCTCGCCCTCGATCGGACGGGCCATGGCCATGGCCGCGCAGTTGAACTCCGGCATGGTCCACATCAACGACCAGACCGTCAACGACGAGTGCGTCAACCCTTTCGGCGGACCCGGCATCGCCGGCAACGGCAGCAGCGTGGGCGGCCCCGCCGACTGGGAGGAATACACCCAGTGGCAGTGGCTGACCATCAAGCAGGCGCCGCATCCCTATCCGTTCTGAGTGTCATCAGCGACTGAACCCACGAGGAGACATTTCATGCAGCTTCAAGGAAAAACCATCGTCGTCACCGGCGTGTCGTCGGGCATCGGCGCCGAGGTGGTGCGCATCGCGCGCTTTGCCGGCGCCCGCGTCATCGGCGTGGACCGCAACGACCCGAGCCTCACGCTCGACGGCTTCGTCAAGGCCGACCTGAGTTCCGTCGCCGCCATCGACGCGGCGGTGGCGCAGTTGCCCGAGCGCTTCGATGCGCTGTGCAACATCGCCGGCGTGCCCGGCACGGCACCCGTCAAGCTGGTCGCCGACGTCAACTACCTGGGACTGCGCCACCTGACGGAACAGGCGCTGCCGCGCATCCCGCGCGGCGGCTCCATCGTCAACGTGGCCTCCATCCTCGGCGCCGAGTGGCCGCAGCGACTGGCGCCGCACAAGGCCCTGGCCGCCGCGCAAGGCTTCGAGGCCGGCGCCCACTGGCTGCGCGACCACCCCGTGCCGCAGGAGACCTGCTACCAGTACTTCAAGGAAGCGCTGATCGTCTGGAGCGCCACGCAGTCGCAGCAATGGTTTCTGGATCGCGGCGTGCGCATGAACTGCGTGGCGCCGGGCCCGGTGTTCACGCCGATCCTGGGCGACTTCGTGAGCATGCTCGGCCAGGAGCGCGTGCAGGCCGATGCGCACCGCATGCTGCGCCCCGGCTTCGCCGACGAGATCGCGCCGGTGATCGCGTGGCTGTGCAGCGACGAGGCGCGCTGGATCAGCGGCGCGAACATCCCGGTCGATGGCGGACTGGCATCCACCTACATCTGAACGCCCGATGACCCGCACTTCCATTGCTGCCGTGCTCGACACGGCGCCCCTCGACCCGGCGCTGGCCGGTTTTCTGGCACAGGCTGCCGCGCAGGGCGGCCCGCCGCTGGAGTCGCTGCCGCCGCCGGTGGCGCGCCAGGTCTACCGCGAGCTGGCCGCCGCCCTGGGCTTGGCGGCACCTCCCATCGCGTCGGCGGACGACTTCGTCATCGACGGACCTGAGAGCCTGTTGACGCTGCGCATCTACCAGCCCGCCGCGAAGGGGCCTCTTCCCCTGCTGCTCTACGTTCACGGCGGCGGCTTCGTGATCGGCGACCTCGAAACCCACGACAAGGTGTGCCGCACCCTGTGCCATGACGTGGACGCCGTGGTGGTGGCGGTGGACTACCGGCTGGCCCCCGAGCATCCTTTTCCGGCAGCGGTGGACGACGTGGCCTGCACGCTGCGCTGGGTGGCCGCGCATGCGCACGTGCTCGGCGCCGATCCGTCGCGCATCGCACTGGCCGGCGACAGCGCGGGCGCGCAACTCGCAACCGTGGCGGCGCTGCGTTCGGCCGGCACCATTGCACCGCGTGCGCTGGGCCTTATCTACCCGGTCGCCCAGCACTACAGCGAGCCGAGTCCTTCGATGGCGGAGAACGGCGAGGGCAAGTTCCTCACCCACGGCGTCATGCAATGGTTCATCGATTGCTACCTGAGCGGACGCCAGGCGCTGGCGCGGCACGCCGATTTCGCCTTGCTGCACTCGCAGGCACTCAACACGCTGCCGCCCACCTGGCTGGCCACCATGGGGCACGACCCGCTGCGCGACGAGGGCCGTGCGCTGGCGCTACGCATCGCGAAGGCCGGCGTGCCGACCGAGCACCGCCACTACCCCGGTGCCATTCACGCCTGCATTCACTTCACCGCCGTATCGCCGCTGGGCAACCAGGTGATGGGCGACATGGCCGCGTGGCTGCGCGCGCAACTGTCGCCCCGCTCGTCCTAGTCGGCACTGGCGGAAGTGGTGGACTCGTTCCAGCCGCCGCCCAGTGTCTTGTAAAAGGTCACCAGGTTGGTGAAGCGCGACAGCCGGGTGCCGATGAGGTTCTGCTGCGCGGTGTAGAGCGAGCGCTGCGCGTCGAGCACGCTCAAGTAGCTGTCAACGCCGCGCTTGAAGCGCGCGTCCGACAACCGGTAGCTCTCCGACGTGGCGTCCACCAGCGACTGCTGCGCCTCGAGCTGCCGCCCCAGCGTGCTGCGCTGCGCGAGCGCGTCCGACACCTCGCGAAAGGCCGTCTGGATGGCTTTCTCGTACTTTGCGACGTTGATATCCCGATCGGTGCGCGCGATGTCGAGGTTGGCGCGGTTCGCTCCGCCATCGAAGATCGGCAGCGAGATCTGCGGCGCGAAGCTCCAGGTGCGCGAGCCGCCCATGAACATGTTCGACAGGCTTGCGCTCGAGCTGCCCGCCGAGGCGGTGAGGCTGATGCGCGGGTAGAACGCCGCACGCGCCGCACCGATGTTCGCGTTGGCCGCCTTCAGGTCGCGTTCGGCCTGCAGGATGTCGGGCCGGCGCTGCAGCAGGTCCGATGGCAGGCCCGGCGGAATGGTCGCCAGCGGGCTGGCCGCGGCCGCCTCGCCGGGTGGCAAGACCTGCGGCAGCAGTTCGGCCGGCAAGTCGGCACCGGCCAGCAGCACCAATGCATTGCGGTCCTGCGCAACCTGCGCCGTGTAGCGCTCCACGTCGACGCGCGCGGTGTCGACGCTGGTCTGCGCCTGGCGCAGCGTCAGGGCCGAAGCCGCGCCCAGTTCGAAGCTGCGCTGGTTGAGTTGATAGGTGCGGCCCTGGCTCGCGAGCGTGTCCTGCGCAAGGCGCAGCCGGTCCTGGTCGGCGGCCATCGTGAGGTAGGCCGTCGCCACCTCGGCCACCAGGCTGATCTGCGTGCTGCGGCGCGCCTCGGTGGTAGAGAAGAACTGCTCCAGCGCCTGTGCATCGAGGCTGCGCACGCGGCCGAACAGGTCGAGCTCGTAGGCACTGAAGCCGAGCGACGCGCTGTAGCTGTGCGAAACCTGCGCACTGCCGCTGGCCGACAGATCCGCCGGCGTGCGGCTGCCGTTGCCGCCGGCGCTGGCGTTGATGGTGGGAAACAGCGCCGCGTCCTGTACGCGGTACTGGGCACGCGCCTTCTCGATGTTCAGCGCGGCCACGCGCAGGTCGCGGTTGTTGGCCAGTGCCGTTTCGATCACGCGCTGCAAGGCGGGATCGGTGAACACGTCGCGCCAGCCGATCTCGGCGACCGGCGCGGCAGCGGCCGCCGCGGTGTCTCCTGCGAAGGCCTGAGGCACCGGCGCCATCGGGCGCTGGTAGGTGGGCATCAGGCTGCAGCCGCCGAGCAGCAGCGCCGCAAGCGTCACGGAAGTCAAGGTGAAGCGGTACATGTCAGAGACCTTCCGAAGCAGCGGCGACGGCCGCAGGGGTGTGGGATGCGGGCGAAGCTGGCTCGGCGGGCTTGCGCTTGAACATGCCCAGCACGAGAACGAAGAACAGCGGCACGAAGAAGATGGCCAGGATGGTGCCGGACAGCATGCCGCCGATCACTGCGGTGCCCAGCGCATGCTGCGCACCGGCGCCGGCACCGCTGCCCAGCACCAGCGGCAGCACGCCCAGAATGAAGGCGAGCGAAGTCATGAGAATCGGGCGCAGCCGCATCCGCACGGCCTGCAGCGCCGACTCCACGAGGCTCATGCCGCCTTCGTACAGCTCCTTCGCAAATTCGACGATCAGGATCGCGTTCTTCGACGCCAGGCCGATCGTGGTGAGCAGCCCCACCTGAAAGTACACGTCGTTCATCTTCCAGGTCAGCATCGCCCCGAGCAGCGCGCCGAACACGCCCAGCGGCACCACCATGATCACCGAGAACGGGATGGCCCAGCTCTCGTAGAGTGCGGCCAGGCAGAGGAACACGATCAGGATCGACAGCGCATACAGCAGGCCGGTCTGTCCGCTCGACGCCTTCTCCTGGCGCGACAGGCCGGTCCATTCGTAGCCGATGCCCGGCGGCAGCTTGGCAACCGCCGCTTCCACGATGGCCAGCGCCTCTCCGCTCGATGCGGAACCCGGCATGGCCATGCCCAGGATCTCCACGGACGGCACGCCGTTGTAGCGCTCCAGCCGCGGCGAGCCGGAAGCCCACCCCGCCTTGGCAAACGAGGTGAAGGGCACCATGGTGCCGGCGCTGTTGCGCACGTACCAGCGGTCGATGTCTTCCGGCAGCATGCGGTATTGCGCATCGGCCTGCAGCATCACCTTCTTCACGCGGCCCTTGTCGATGAAGTCGTTGACGTAGCTGCTGCCCCACGCGGTGGAAAAAGTGTTGTTGATGTCGGCCATCGACAGGCCGAGTGCGCCCGCCTTGTGCGGATCGATCTCCAGGCGGAACTCGGGCGTGTCTTCCATGCCGTTGGGCCGCACGGCCACCAGGCGCTTGTCCTTCGACAGCTCTCCCAGCAGTTGGTTGCGCGCCTGCATCAGCGCGGCATGGCCGAGGTTGGCCCGGTCCTGCAGCATCAGGTCGAAGCCAGTGGCGTTGCCGAGCTCCGCCACCGCGGGCGGCGCGAAGGCGAACACCTTGGCATCGCGAATGGTCGCGAAGAACGCGCCGGCCTTGGCCGAGACACCGGTGACGCTCAGCGCTTCGCCCTTGCGCTCGTCCCAAGGCTTGAGCTTGACGAAGGCGAAGCCTGTGTTCTGCCCGCTGCCCGCGAAGCTGAAGCCCGATACCGAGAACACGCCGGAGACCGCATCCTTCTGGTCTTCCAGGAAGTGATGCTCGACCTCGTGGATGACCTGGTTGGTGCGCGCGCTGGTGGCGCCGGGCGGCAGCTGGATCAGCACGAACATCGTGCCCTGGTCTTCATCGGGCAGAAAGCCCACGGGCAGCTTCATGAAGCCGAAGATCACAGCCGCCAGCAGCACGGCATAGACAACCATGTAGCGCCAGCCCTTGCCCAGCATGTGCCGCACCGCGCCCTGGTAGCGGCGGTTGCCGCGGTCGAAGTTGCGGTTGAACCAGCCGAAGAAGCCGGTGCTCGCCATCGCATGCCCCTTGGCGACGGGCTTGAGCAGCGTTGCGCACAGGGCCGGCGTGAGCACCAGCGCCACCAGCACCGAGAGCGTCATGGCCGAGACGATGGTGATGGAAAACTGCCGGTAGATCACGCCGGTGGAGCCGCTGAAGAAGGCCATCGGCACGAACACCGCCGCCAGCACCAGGGCCACGCCAACCAGGGCGCCGGTGATCTGGCCCATCGACTTGCGCGTGGCCTCCTTCGGCGAAAGCCCCTCCTCCGTCATCACACGCTCGACGTTCTCGACCACCACGATGGCGTCGTCCACCAGGAGGCCGATGGCCAGCACCATGGCGAACATGGTCAGCGTGTTGATGGTAAAGCCGAAGGCCAAGAGCACGCCGAAGGTACCCAGCAGCACCACCGGCACCGCAATGGTCGGGATCAGCGTGGCGCGGAAGTTCTGCAAGAAGAGATACATCACCAGGAACACCAGCACCACCGCCTCGACGAGCGTGCGCACGACTTCCTCGATGGAGATGCGCACGAAGGGCGTGGTGTCGTAGGGCTTCTGCACCTTCATGCCCGGCGGGAAGAACTTCTCGAGCTCGGCCACGCGTGCGTCGACCGCCTTCACCGTGTCGAGCGCGTTGGCCCCCGTGGCCAGCTTGATCGCGAGGCCGGCGGCGGGTTTTCCGTTGTAGCGCCCAACCGTGCCGTAGGACTCGCTGCCCAGTTCGATGCGGGCCACGTCGCGCAGGCGCACCTGCGAGCCGTCGGTCTGCGTGCGAAGCAGGATGCCCTCGAACTCCCCTGCCGTCTTCAGGCGCGTCTGCGAGGTGATGGTGGCGTTGATTTGCTGGTTGCTCGCCGCTGGCAGCCCGCCGAGCTGGCCGGAGGAGACCTGCGCGTTCTGCGCCTGGATGGCGGTCTTCACGTCGATCGGCGTGAGATTGAAGTTTGAGAGCTTGTCGGGGTCGAGCCACACGCGCATGGCGTACTGCGAGCCGAACAGCGTGGTGTCGCCGACGCCTTCGACCCGGCTGATGGCGTCCTGCACGTTGGCGGCCACGTAGTCGGACAGGTCGGAGCCGTTCATGCTGCCGTCTTCGGAGGTAAAGGCCAGCACGTTCAGGAAGTTGGCGGCCGACTTGGTCACGGTGACGCCCTGCTGCTGCACCTCTTGCGGCAGCAGCGGCGTGGCCAGCGAGAGCTTGTTCTGCACCTGCACCTGGGCCGTGTCGGGATCGGTGCCGTTCTCGAAGGTCAGCGTGATGGTGACCGAGCCCGACGACTCGCTGGTCGAGGCCATGTAGCTTAGCCGGTCGAGCCCCTTCATCTTCTGCTCGATGACCTGGGTGACGGTGTCCTCCAGCGTCTTGGCGGAAGCGCCGGGGTAGTTGGCGGTGACCGCGACCGCGGGCGGCGCGATGCTCGGATACTGGGCGATCGGAAGTGTGAAGATCGAGAGCGCCCCCGCCAGCATCACGATGATGGCAAGGACCCAGGCGAAGACCGGGCGGTCGATGAAAAAGCGTGCCATGGATGTCTTTCGCCGATCAGTGGGTCGTGCCCTTGGGCGCGTCGGCAGCGGGTGTGCCGGCCGGCTTGGCCTTCCATGCCACCACCTTCACCTCGGCACCAGGCGCCGCACGCTGCTGGCCGTCGACCACCAATTGTTCGCCGGCCTGCAGGCCGCTGCTCACCAGCCACTGGTCGCCCACGGCGCGTTCGGTTTCGAGTGCGCGCAATTGCAGCTTGTTGTCCTTGCCCACCACATAGGCCGTCGGCTTGCCCGTGCTGCCGCGCGACACCGCCTGTTGCGGCACCAGGAGGCCCTGCTCCTTGACGCCTTCTTGCAGCACTGCGCGCACATACATGCCAGGCAGCAGGTCGGCGTTCGGATTCGGGAACACCGCGCGCAGCGTGATCGCGCCGGTGTTCTGGTCGACGGTGACGTCCGAGAACTCGAGCTTGCCTTCGAGCGGGTAGGCACTGCCGTCCTCGAGCAGCAGCTTCACCTTGGCCGTGTTGGCGCCAGCCTTCTGCAGTTCGCCGCGCGCCATCGCCTGCTTCAGCCGCAACAGCGAAGCGCTGGGCTGCGTCACGTCGACGTAGATCGGATCGAGCTGCTGGATGGTGGCCAGCGCGCTGGCCTGGCTCGCGGTGACCAGTGCACCGGGCGTGACGCTCGACTTGCCGATGCGCCCGGAGATCGGCGCATCCACGCGGGCATACGCCAGGTTGATGCGGCTGGTTTCGACGTTCGCCCGGGCCGACGCCACGTCGGCCTCGCCCTGGCCGAGCGACGCAGCAGCGTCGTCGTAGTCCTGCTGGCTCACAGCCTGAATCGCCACCAGCTCCTTGTAGCGCTCGGCCTTGAGCCGAGTCGTCTTCAGGCTGGCTTCGGCCTTGGCAAGCGCGGCCACGTTGCTGTCGAAGGTGGCTTTGTAGGTGGCGGGATCGATCTGGTACAGGGGCTCGCCCGCCTTCACGTCGCTGCCCTCGCGGAACTTGCGCGCCTTCACGATGCCGTTGACCTGGGGCCGCACGTCGGCGATCAGGAACGGCACGGTGCGCCCGGGCAGTTCGGTGCTCAGCACCACTTGCTGCGGCTGGACCGTGACCACGCCCACTTCGGGCGTGCCCGGCGCCGGAGGCGGGCCGCCCGGCGGCTTGCCGCAGGCAACGAGCAAGCAGGTAGACACGAGGGCCGAGGCAAAGGTCAGGCCATAGGTGAGAGGGGGACGCATGACAGGGTTCCTGAAAAAAGACCGAACGACAGCTGAAGGTCGGTCTGCGTTTAAATATACAGTGCTGTACAGAAATGTATTTTGACTTCCAGGGGATGTCAATCAATAATGAGCAGTCATGTACAGAAATAATCAGGAGACACGATGCGGGTCAGAACAGAAGCCAAGCGAGACGCCATCGTCCAGGTGGCGGCGGAGGTCTTCAGGGAACTGGGCTTCGAAGGCGCTTCCATGGTGGAAATCGCCGCCCGCCTGGGCGGCTCGCGCGCCACGCTCTATGGGTACTTCAGTTCCAAGGAAGAGTTGTTCGTGGCCGTGATCCACGGCACGGCACGGATCTATTTCGAGCCCATCTTCGCGGCGCTGGAGCAGCACCGCGACGACGAAGACCTGGAGCGCGTGCTTCAAGGCTTCGGCGAGAAGTTCGTGGCGGGGGCGTGCTCGCAGGAAGCCATTCAGGCCCGCAGGGCCGTGATCGCCGAATCGGGCCGCAGCGACATCGGACGGCTCTTCTTCGAGAACGGTCCCAAGAAGGGGATGACTCAGTTGGCGGAATTCCTCGAACTGCAGATGCAGAAGGGCCGGCTTCGCCGCGCCGATCCGACGGTCGCGGCGATTCACCTGATGTCGCTTCTGGATTCGGAAACGGTCACTCCCAGTCTTCTCGGCCTCCAGGGGCCCTTGTCTCGCAGAGAACTGCGAGACGTGACGCGACGCGCGCTGCAGACCTTTCTTAGAGGCTACGGTCCGGACGACCCCAAGCCGGCATAGCGGCAACACCCGCGCGCCGAAGCCGCGCGCCGCGTAGGAGAGTCACCCTCACCAAGACGCGTCAAAACGGCATGGCGCCGTGGCTCCCCAGCGCTCAACCTGAAGTGCCGGAGGCATCGTGCCGCCGCGACAACAGGAGAAAAACATGCCTGACAACCCGAACAAGACAGGACTGGATCGCAAGCTGATCGCCATTGACGAGCCGCACGAAGTGCGTTCATGGACCGAAGCGCTGAAATGTTCCGAGACGCAGCTGCGAGACGCGGTGAGAGTGGTCGGCAATTCGGCCGAAGCCGTTCGAGCGTATCTGGTCGAGATGCGCCGGTGAACGTCATTCGGCGAATGGAAGAAAGAGTATCGTCATGGCCATATACCTTGCATGGCGGATGTGGGCGAAGCTGAGGTGGCATCTTCGTCACTGGCCTCTCTCATGAAGGCCGACGGGGCGTTGTCCTCGTGGGGCCATGTACGCAGTCGCGAGCGCCGGCGATCAGGGGTACTCGCGCTGCACAGCGTGGGAGAACACCATCGGATCGGCCGCCAGGGAGGCCGCTAAAAACGTGGGCCGCAGGTTGATGGACGCAAGCTCCGCGACTGGGAACCAGCGAAACTCCAGCTCCAGGTGGTCTTCGATCCCCCGATAGCTTTGCGACTTGTCGAGGTGCTCCGAATTCTCGGCCAACGAGACGAGAAAATAGAACCCGATCTCGTGGTTTCGCTGCTCCGCCAGGTCGAAAAAATTCTCAGCGATGTGGAGGAGCGGACCGCACTCCACTTCTTCACCGAGTTCTTCCCTCATCTCCCGCACGATCGTGGCCGATGCCGCTTCGCCCACTTCGACCCGGCCGCCCGGCAAGGCCCAGTACGCATCGCCCGGGGCCCGGTGCACGAGCACGTGACCCCCATGAAGGACGATGGCGGCGGCACGCACCTGAAAGCGCTGGCCGTGAAGATGGACTGAAATCATGGTTGGCGATTGTGGGCCGCAAACGCCCTGCGGGCCATGGCGCCGAGCTTGCGCAGGCCTTTCTCGATCCGCGCATCCCATCCATGGCCGCCGCTCAGCCGCAGGCAGTGGGCATACTTTCCGCTCGCCGAGAACACGACGCCAGGCGCAAAGCAAATGCCCTTGTCCAGCGCCTCGGCAAACAGCAGCCGCGTGTCCGCCGGCTCGGGCAGCTCGACCCACAGTACGAAGTTTCCTGCGGGCCTCGATACCTTCGTGCCCGGCGGAAAGGCCTGCTCGATCACGCGCGTCATGCGGCCGAGCGTGTCGGCAAACTCGCGCCGGATGCGCCGCAGGTGGCGGTCGTAGTCGCCGTTCGACAGGAAGGTGGCGAGCGCCACCTGCGTCAGCACCGGTGTCGCGAGACTGGTGGCGAACTTGGTCTCGAGCACCCGCGCCATGTGCCGGCCGGTCACGATCCAGCCGATGCGGTAGCCGGGCGCGAGCGTCTTGGAGAACGAGCCGCAATAGATGACGTTGTCGTGCCTGTCGAGCGCGCTGAAAGGCAGCGGCCGCTCCTCGCCGAAATGGACGTCGCCATACACGTCGTCTTCGATGAGCGGCACGCGGTGCTTGGCGAGCAGGCGCAATATGGCGCGCTTGTTCTCTTCGGGAATGGTGCAGCCGAGCGGATTGCTGAAGCTCGACGCCAGCACGCAGGCGCGCACCTTTCCCGAGGCCACCACATCGCGCAGCGCATCGACATCCACGCCGGTGATGGGGTCGGTCGGCAGTTCGACCACCTTGAGATTCTTCGCTCGCAGAACCTGCAGCAGCCCGAAGTAGGTGGGCGACTCGATCGCGACCGCGTCACCCGGCTCAGTGACCGCGTCGAGTGCCAGCGCCAGCGCCTCGGTACAGCCGCAGGTGACGGCAATGTCGTCCGGCGACAGCGCCTGCCCGAAACGCAGTGCACGCCGTGCGATCTCCAGGCGCAGCGACATCTCGCCGCGCGGCGGCGAGTAGGTATTGCACTGCCCGCCCTTCACGCGCGCCGTGCGCGCAAGAACGAGGTCGAGCTTGGATGAAGACAGCAGGCGCTGATTGGGAATGGCACAGCCGAGCGGCACCAGGGCATCGTCCGAGGCGTGCTCCAGCAGGCTCAGCATGAGCCCCGACAACTCCACCTTGGCGGGCCGGACCGAATGCCGCGTGGTCGTGGGCACGGGCAAGGCGGGCGGCGCCTTGGCAACGTAGTAGCCCGACTGCGGCCGCACCTCGAGGATGCCGCGGTCTTCGAGCAGGCGATAGGCCTGCACCGCGGTACTGAGGCTGGTGCGCTGCTGCGTGCTGATCTCGCGCAGCGACGGCGCCCGCGCCCCGGGTTGCAACATGCCGCGACCGGCCAGGCCGGCAACGAAATCGGCAACTTCTTCATAGCGGAAACGGGGTGGCTGCTGCGACACAGATGACTCCTCTTTGCATGGACTGCCCTGCACGCAACTGTACTGCACTCAATTTCAAGAAATTGTGGCTGTTATCGTGGGCCGCGAATCTGCAAGATGAGGGCATTGACAGCAACGGTTCAAGCAGCAGTACATGGCACGGTTCCCGGACAACGAGATCATCTCCCTGGTCAGCAAGGCGCCCCGCTTCGATCTCGCGGAAAGCGTGGGCCCGAGCGTGCGGCTGGCGGAACTGATCGACATGGCCTTCGGCGGCGCTGCCGACTTCTCGCTGGACTACGGTACGGCCGCGGGCAACCCGGAACTTCGCCAGCAGATCGCGAACGACAACGGCGTCGATGCCGATGACGTCGTGGTCACAGTGGGCGGCATGCACGCCCTCTTCCTCATTGCGTTCACGTTGTGCGAGGCCGGCGACGAAGCCGTCGTGGCCGAGCCGGTGTTTCCGCTGGCGCGCAACGCGCTGACCGCCGTCGGCGCGACCACGCGCGCGCTGCCGCTTCGCTTCGAAACGGCCTACCGGGTCGATCTGGATGCGCTGCGCAAGCTGCTGACGCCAAAGACCAAGGTGGTGAGCCTGGCCTCGCCGCAGAATCCGTCAGGTGTCGCAATTCCCGCACAGACCTTGCGCGAGATCGCGTCGATGCTGGCCGAGCATGCGCCCCAGGCCTGGCTGGTGGTCGACGAGACCTACCGCGAGGCGGCCTATGGCGACGACGACGCCGCGCCCAGCGCCGCATGCCTGGGCCCGAAGGTCATCTCGGTGTCCTCGCTGTCCAAATGCCACGGCTCGGCGGGCTTGCGCATCGGCTGGGCCATCACGCGCGACTCGGCGCTGCGCCAGGCGCTGGTGACGGCGAAGTTCAGCACGGTGATCTCATGCTCGCCGGTCGACGAGGCGCTCGCACTGGCCGTGTTCAGGCAGCGCGACCGGATCATCGGCGAGAGGCGCAAGCTGCTCGCGCAACACCTGCAATTCACCGAGGAATGGGTGGCGCGCCATCCCGGCCACGTCGAGTGGGTGCGGCCCGATGCCGGAGCGCTGTGCTGCATGCGGCTCAAGCGTGACGTCTTCGACGCCGCGGCTGTCGAACGCTTCTACGCGACGCTGGTCAGATACAGCACGCGCGTCGCGCCGGGTCCGTGGTTCGGCGACGATCCGCTGGTGTTCCGGCTGGGCTTCGGATTGCCGACGCTCACGCAACTGGCCATCGCGCTGGAGTGCGTGTCGGTTGCGCTGACCGAGGCCACGCAGGTCGGCGGCAGATAGCCCCCTCTCGGCGGCCTATGCCGCCTTGCGGCCAGCGCTCGACGCCTTCTTTCGCGGGGCCTTCTTCGCAGCGCCGCCGGCCTTCTTCGCGCTGGCGCCTTTCTTGGAAGCCGCCGCCTTCTTCGCCGTTGTTTCGGCCGGCTTGGCGGCCTTGCCGCCCTTGAGGCTGCGCGTCAGGAGCTCCGTCAGGTCGATGATCTTGGCGCCTTCGGTCGGCGCTTCCTCTTCCGGCTCGATCACCGTTTCGGTGTCCCCGGCCTTGACCTTCTTCTCGACGACCTTCATCACGGCGTGCTTGAACTCGTCCTTGAACTCGTCGGGGTTCCACTTGCCGCTCATGTCCTTCACGAGCTGCTCGGCCATCTTCATTTCCGAGGCCGTCACCTTGGCTCCCTTGACGCCGGCTGCTGGCAGGTCCAGCCCCGCGAGCGATTTCACCTCGTCGCCCCAGCGAAGCAGATTGAGCACGAGCACCTCGCCCGCCGGCACCAGCGCAGCCAGGTGCTGCTTGGTGGCGATCACGACCTTGGCCAGGCCCACCTTGCCGGTCTTGACCAGGACCTCGCGCAGCAGCGCATAGACCTTTTGCCCTTTGTTGATCGGTGCAACGTAGTAGGGCCGCTCCAGGTAAACGAACGGAATCTCGTTGGCGTCGATGAAGCGCTGGATCTCGATGGTCTGCGTCGTGCGCGGATAGATGGCCTCGATCTCGTCGGGCGAGATGACGACGTACTTGCCGTCCTCGTACTCGAAGCCCTTCACGATGTCGTCCTTGTCAATCTCCTTGCCGGTGCGCTTGTTGATGCGCCTGTAGCCCACCGGGTCCATGCTGCGCTTGTCGAGCCAGTCGAAATCGATGCCCTGCTCGATGCTCGCGGTGTGCAGGCCCACCGGAATGTGCACCAGCCCGAACGTGATTGCGCCTTTCCAGAGGGTTCTGCTTGCAGTTGCCAAGATGCTCTCCTTGCGACCTCTCAACGGGTCCATTGGCGGACCCTAGCGCGAAGCGGCCGCATTCGGCGTAGGAGGAAGCCACCTGCGTCCTACGTCTTCCCCTGAAGACGCCTGAAGGCGCTGAAATGCCGGATTGCGAGCTGCTTTTGACCCAGCTCGGCGTACAGCAACGCGGCATTCTGGTGGGCATCGGCCAGGTCGGGCTGCAGTTGCAGGGCCTTTTCGTAGCTGGCCAACGCGTCCTGGATGCGCCCGGCCCCCTCCAGCGCCACCGCGTGGTTGTAGTGCATCAGTGGATCGTCGCCGCAGTGCCGCACGCCCAGGTCGTACAGGTCTGCGGCCTCGTCGCACCGGTTCGCTTCGCAGAGCATGAAGCCCAGGTTGAGGTAGGCATGGGCATAACCGGGCTCCTCTTTCAGAATCTGCCGGTAGGTGGCTTCCGCCGCCTGGGGCGCGGTGGCCTCCAGCGCCTCGGCTTGTTCGAAGAGCGCGTCGAGGTCGGCGGCGCTTGAAGCCCGGCCCTGCTGGGAGAACAGCAAACTCACGGAGCCCTTGCCGGGTTCCACACTCAGGTCCAGCAGCAGCTGGCCGGTGTCCGGCTCCCAGTGCGCATGGGGCGAGCGCACGGTCACGCGGTCGCCCTCTGCCTTGATGCGGATGCCAGCGAGCGGCATCTCCGCGGGCAGCGTGGACCTCAACTGCCGCAAGGATCGGAGTATCTGCCGCGTCGGGATGCGCGCCGCGCGCAGCTCGTGGGCGGAGCGCAAGAGAACCACATCCTGGAACGAGAACTGCCAGGTTCCGGCCGGCGTCTTGACCGGCGCGACGAAGCCAAGCTCGATGAGCTTGCTCACAGCATGCCGCGAGAGGCCCAGCAGCTGGACCACGCCGCGCAGGGTGTAGGGCGACGAGAACCCGTTCGAGGCTTTCACTTCTTCATGCGCGCGCGTGACGGGGCCGGAGCAGCAGCTTTTTCAGCAACCTTGGGCGCGCGCTTGGCCTTGCTCGAGACACTGCGCAAGGGCGCCACCGCCGGCGGACTGGCACTGCGCTTTGCCGCAGCCGGGCGCACCTGCGGACCCGACGTCGCATTGCGCACCAGACTGGCCTTGAGCATCTCGGCAAGGTCGATTACCTGGCCAGAGGCCGCGTCCTCCGGATGCTCCGCGGCCACGATCTCTTCACCGGCGATCTTCGCGTCGATGGCGGCGAGGATGCGCTTCTTTTCCTCGTCCTCGAACATCGCCGGCTCGTAGCTTTCCTGCGAGATCTGGTCGATGAGCTGCAGCGCGAGCTTGAGCTCCGAGGCGCTCGGCTCCAGTTGCTCGATGTCCAGGTCCTCCAGCGACCGCACCT
This sequence comes from Variovorax sp. OV700, assembly GCF_900099805.1. GTDB lineage: Bacteria > Pseudomonadota > Gammaproteobacteria > Burkholderiales > Burkholderiaceae_C > Variovorax. The sequence continues at coordinate 79,355 of NZ_FNDR01000002.1, forward strand.
CGTCCGCATACAGAAGCTGCTGCAGGATCAGCCCCTCCTCCTTCGCGCGCACCTGCACCACGTACTGCTTCGACTTCCAGGCCCATTTGGCGAGCGCGCAGCGGCCGCTCTCGAGCATGGCCTTCTTCAGCAGGTTGTACGGCTTGCCGCCGCGCTTGTCGGGCGCAAGGTAGTAGGGCTTGTCGTAGTAGATCGGGTCCACCGCATCCGCCGGGATGAAGGCGACGATGTCGATCAGGTGGCTACCGCCCTCCTCCAGCGCCTTGAGCTCCTCGGGCTTGAAGATCACGAAGCGGTCTTTCTCGAATTCATAGCCCTTGACCATCTCGGCGCGCGGAACCACCTTCTGGGGGTCGGTGGCGGAAACGTACTGCTGCTTGACCCGCTCGCCCTCCTTGGACAGCAGGTTGAAATGCACCGTCGCCGACCCTTCGGTGGCCGAGTAGAGCCGGACCGGAATCGAAACCAGGCCGAAGCCCAGCGACAGCGAAGCAATAGAACGGGCAGTGGCCATCGGGTGCTCCTCGGAACGAGGGAACAACATGCCACTTTTCAAGGCTCGCGGAAAGAGGCGCGTTTCGCCGGATATGTGTCGGCGTGTGTGCAAGACGCCGGTCGCCGGGCTGCCGCCGCCTGCCAGGGGCCCTTCAGCCCAGCGGCCGCAGCGCAACCCCCATGTCGCGCCAGTGGTCCGGATGGCAGGTGAACAGCAGCACCTGGTGCCGCTGCGCGGCATCGAACAGCGCGCGCTTCATCTGCGCCAGCCGGGGAGCGTCGCTGTGGACCAGCGCGTCGTCGAGGATCAGCAGCGTCGGACGGCCCGCCTCCTGCAGCAAGTCGGCATAAGCGAAGCGGCTGATAAGCCGCAGTTGCTCGCGCGCGCCGAAGCTCAGCTCCTGCAACTGGCCGCTCTCGGCGGCGCCGCCGGCGTCGAGACGGGTCAGCGTGGCGGGCGCGAGCCCCGCGTCCATCTGCACGGTCGCCCCGGGCATCAGCAGAGGCAGGTAGTGCTGCATGCGCGTTTGCAATGGCGCCTGCAGCCGGGTCAGCGTGGCCTGGCGCTTTTGCTCGAGCTTGTGGCACAGCAGCGCGAGCGCATCGGCGCGGCGCTGCAGCTCGGCATGCCGGCGCCGTGCCTGCGCGAGCTGTCCGGCCACGGCCTCCCGCTGTTCCTCCAGGCCCTGTGCGCCGGCCTGCTGCAGCGTGTTTTCCAGCAGCAGCAGTTGCTCGCGGCGCAGCTGATGGCCGCGCGTGACCTGCTCGATGCTGCGCTGCAGCCGGTCGATATCCTGCAGCACGATGTCGGGCCGCGCGGCCTGCACGTCGGCGCTCGTCTGGTCGATGCGGGCGGTCAGCGCCTCGGCCTCGGCGCCCGCGGCCAGCCATTGCTGGCTGGCCTGGGCATGGCGCTGCTGCCGGCCCGGGTCCGCGAGCGCCGCCTGCGCTGCCGCGAATTCGCGCCGGGCAGCCGCGCTCGCCTCCTGCGCCGCCGATTGCCGGCGCTGTGCATCGGCCAGGGATTTCTGCGCCGCCTGCTCGGCCGCCACCGCGGCTTGCTGCGCGGCCTCGGCTTCCTCGATCGACAGGGTGGGTTCGGCCGCCGCCGCGGGCAGGCGTTCGCAGGCCGCTTGCGCGGTGGCGATGCGCGATTGCGCCTGTGCGAGTTCGCCGCGCAGCACCTCCAGTCCGCGCGGCGCGACGATGCCGAGCGCCTGCTGCGCGAGCTTGGTCTGCGCATCGAGATCGGCCGAGGCGCCGAGCCGCGACCGGGCCTGCGCGATGTCGTCGACGCCAGAGGCCCGCAGCGCCGCGCGCATGGCATCGCGTGCATCGGCGTGCGCTCGCGCAAGCGCCACGAGGTCGTCGCCGCCCGGCGTGATGACCAGCCGGCCGCCGCCCGGCAGGTGCAGCGTGGCGGGTGCGTCGATGAGTCGTTCGCCCTGCCCGCGCAGGTCGTGGCCCCCGTCGCGTGCCTGCAGTTCGAGGGCCTGGCCTTCCGGCAGCACGAACTGCAACCGCGTGGCCACGGCCTGCCGGCGCAGATCGGCATCGTGCTCGGCACGCTCGAGCTTTTGCAACTGCTCGACGTCGGCGGCGCGGATCTTCGGCGCCGCCGCGGCGGTGGCCTGCAGGGCCGCGAGCCGCGCGTGGGCCTCCTCCGCGTGCGCCAGGCTGTCGGCACTGCGCGCCGCATCCGCCTGCGCCTGCTGCAGCAACTGCTGCAGATTGCGGCGCTGGGCCTCCTGGCTCGCCGCGCGCCAAGCGTCGCGGGCGCTGTCGACGCGGCGTTGGGTTTCCGCTGCGCTTTGGCGCGCATGGGCCACGGCGGCGTCGCTGTCCTGCAACTGCTTCGCGGTCTCTTTGCAGGCACGCTCGCGCGTTTGCGCTTCGGTCTGCTGCTGCGCGAGCCCGGCCAGTTCCTTGGCGAGCAGCTCCCGGGTTTCGTGCAGCTGGCGCAGGCGCGCGCGGTCGTTGCGCAACTGCTCCTGGCCCGCCTGCAGTGCGTCGTTGCGGTGCTGCGCGGCCAGCAACTGCTCGCGCAGCGCTTCCCAGGGCCGCGCCATCTCGTCGGCCTGATGCTGCTGGCGCATTTGCGCGAGCTGGTCGACCTGCTGGCGGTAGGCGGCGACCTGCGCGTCGATCGCGCCGAGTTCCGCCTCCAGCGTGGCCACGTGCGCAATGGCCTCGGCATGGGCGGCGCGTGGCTTGCCGGTCGAGGTCAGGAGTTCGTCGCGCTGCGCGCGCAGGCTGTCGAGAATCGCGTCGCCACCGCTCGCAGCCAGCGCCACCGCCGAATCGCCGGCCGGGTCACGAAGGGCGTCATGCAGATGATCGCGCGCATGGCTGACGTCCAGATCCTGCCCGCGCCCCTGTTCCACCCACAGCAAGCCCGGGATGCCCCAGTTCTCCGGCTTGCTCGCACCCTTGCCGGCGAAGGAGAAGCCGAACAGCTGGGCCAGGTGGTCCTCGGCATCGGTGCCGTCGAACGAACGCGCACCGGCGGCCAGGGTGCAGCGCTTCTTGCCGAGAAAGCTCTTCACCAGCCGGTGGCCCTGGCCGTCGATCAGGAAATCGAGTTCGACCAGCGGCGCCGCGCCGCTGCCCTCGCCCCAGGGCCGCAGGTCTTCCACGGCCGTGGAACGGTGGCGCTCGAAAAAGGCCGCGCGGATGGCGCGCACCAGCGTGCTCTTGCCGGCCTCGTTGGGCGCCGCCAGGATGTTGAGCCCGGGCTCGAAGCCGCCGAGTTCGAGCGGTGAGCGAAAGCGACGCAGCTGCTCGACGCGCAGGCGGGTGATCTGCAGCTTCATGGCTTAAGCGCCCTCCTTCGAGGCCATGGCCGATGCCACCGGCGATCGCTGCGCGAGCTCGGCCGCCAGCAGCGCCAGTGCATCCTGCGCCACGCGCGCCTCCGGTGAATCGGGGCTGGCCTGCGCATCGCGCAGTTCCTGCACCACCTCGCCCAGGTAGCCGTCGGCCTGCAGGCCGGCAATGTCTTCGTCGGTGGGCACGAGCCGCAGCGCCGACAGATCGATCTGGAGATGGCGGGCCCGGGCCTCGGCGCGGCCGATGGCTGCCTGCAGGCGCTGCAGCCCGTCAACGTCGACCTGGCCCTGCACGTGCAGCTCGGCCACGTCGTGCGAACCCAACCGGTCGAGTTGCGCGATCAACGCGTGGCCATCGCTGGCAACCTGCAGTGCCGAGGCGATGGATTGCCAGCGAAAATTGGCGACCGCAAGCGGAGTCACCTGCGGCTCGGCGCCCGGCGCGGCAATGTCCACCAGCAGCGCCTGGCCCGATCCGTTGTCCTTGAAGCGGTCCGGCTCCGGCGTACCCGCGTACCAGGTGCGCGCGTCGACGCGCTTGCAGCCGTGCCAGTCGCCGAGCGCGAGGTAGTCGAGCCGCGCGGTCGACGCGCGGTCGGGCGCGATGGGGTTCGCCGAGTCGATGTCTTCCGCGAGCAGGCCCTGCACGCTGCCGTGCGCCAGGCCGATGCGCAGCATGCCCGCGGGCGTTTCGGCCGCGTCGAACCAGGCCGTGAGGTCGTTGTAGGTGTGGCGCTGCGCGAGCGGCGCGGGCAGCACGGCAAAACCCTGCGCCTGGAACACGCGCACTTCGGGCACCAGCAGCGCGTGGACGTTGGGCGGCGCCACGCGAAGCCGCTGCGCGCGCGTCCACACGCTTTCCGCAAGGGCAGCGTCGTGGTTGCCGGGAATCATGAGCCAAGGCCCCGCATAGTCCGACAGCGCATTGAACAGACGGCGTAGCGTGCGCTCCGAAACGGTCTGCACGTCGAAGACGTCGCCGGCGACGAGCACGGCGTCCACCCGATGCTCGGTGGCCAGCGCCGCGAGCCGCTCGACCACCGTGATGCGCGCCTCGGCCAGGATCGGCGCGTGCTCGGGATCGAAGGTTGCGAACTGGCGGCCGATCTGCCAGTCGGCGGAATGAAGAAAGCGTGTCATGTGGGGTCGGTTAAATTCCGCAGATTCAGTCGGCCAGCGGATCTTCGACGTCGAAGTCGGGCCGCAGAACTTCCAGGATCAGAACATGAAAAAATCGGATGCGAGCCCAAGCCTGCCGGCATCGGAACTCATCTCCCAAAGAATCGCCGACCTGGCGGACTGGCGCGGCGAAGCCCTCGGCAGAATGCGCAAGCTCATCCAGGACGCGGACCCCGAAGTCGTCGAGGAATGGAAGTGGATGGGCACGCCGGTGTGGTCGCACGACGGCATCATTTGCACCGGCGAATCCTACAAGGACAAGGTGAAGCTTACCTTCGCCAAGGGCGCGTCCCTGGAGGATCCGGCCGGCCTTTTCAACGCGAGCCTCGACGGCAACATGCGCCGCGCCATCGACATCCACGAAGGCGAAAAGGTCGACGGGCCGGCCTTCAAGGCGCTCGTGCGCGAGGCAATCGCCCACAACACGGCGGGCAAGGCGTCGAAAAAAACTGCAACGAAGGCGAAGACCTGAGCTGAAGCCGCGGATGCACTGCGTCACCAGAAGGCATCGTCTTCGCGTTCACGCACCGCGCGCACGCGCTGCTCGGCAATCTTGCGGATGAGCTCTTCGGGCAGCGGCTTGCCGTAGGGAACCTGCAGCATGCCCTTGGTGGTCTTGTGCGCTTCCAGTTCCTTGCTGAAAGGCTCCAGCCCGGCCGCCGTCGGCGTGAAATTGAGATGCGCCTTGTGCGCTGAAAACGCGAAAAGAAAGCGGGGCTCCACGAAGAATGGGGTTCCCCACTTGATCGCTTCTTCGGCGTCCGGCGCAACGCTTTTGAGGAGCGCGTACAGCCGGCGCAAATGCGGCTGGCCCTCTCGCGGCGCTGCGCGGATGTAGTCATCGATCGTTGCCGGACGTTGAGCTGTCATCTTTTTTCCCCTTGGCGGACGCATTCGACCCCCAAAGTCCGGGCGGCCCGTCTGTTTTCTCGTGACATCTTGGAACCTTCTTCACGGTCGCGATGTGCGCGGTCCCGCGACGCCATGCGTTGGAAGACCATCGGGATTGTTCCCGGAACTTTCAGGAGATGAAATGATTTTGACTCGAACTGGCCTCAAGCTGGCCCTCTCTGGCGCGTTGGCCGCCGGCGCTCTCTTCGGAGTGGCCTCGGCCACCGCGGGCACGAGCTGGTCGGTGGGCGTGTCCGTGCCGGGTGTGGTGGTGAGCAGCGAGCCGGCGCCGGTCTACTACGAACCCGCGCCCGCTTATTCGCCGCCGCCCCCTGTCTACTACCAGCCAGCCCCGCCAGTGCGCTACCAGCCGGCACCCGCCTATGTTGCGCCAGCGCCGGTCTACTACGAGCCAGGGCCGAGCTGGGAGGAACGCCGCGCCGAGCGCCGCGAGTGGCGCCGCCGCGAGTGGGAGCGCCGCGAGCATTACCGCCGCTACGACGACCGGTATTGAGCGTTCCGGGGCCTATTGCTCCGCGATGGGCCCCACGTGCTCGCCACGCGCCGGATAGTCGTTCTTGATGACGAAATCCAGCGCCTGCACCATCTCCGCGAAGTTGGGCCGCACAAAGGGCATCGATTGCACTGACAGGTAATAGACGGTGTTGTCGGGCCGGATGAGGAACAAGCCGGGCTCCGAGAAAAGCGCGGGCTCTTCGATGCCGATGGAAGTCTTGCCGCGCGAAGCGGAAACATACAGCCCCCACTGCCTGGCGTCCGCCAGCGAAAGGCCGAACCCAACGCGCAACTTGGCCGCACCGATCTTTTCAGCCATGGCACGGGCGCGTTCTTCGGTGTCCGAGCTGATGGCAATGGTGCTGACCCCGCGCTCGGCAAAGGCCGGCGTCAGGCGTTCCAGTTCCTTGAGGTAAGTGGCGCAGATCGGGCAGTGCAGGCCGCGGTAGAAGCACACCAAGGTCATGCGCTCCGGTGCTTCTTCGGACAGGCGAAATTGCGTCCCAGCGAGGGTATCGACGGCGAGTTCGGGGGCATGTTGGCGTGGCGTCAGCATCTGGCTCCTTCAAAGGTGGTTGCGTGAGAGCCTGAAAGATCGCATGCTTATGGTCATGAAGAGTCCAGATTTCATGATCCAAAGTACAACTCCGGGCAAGATGGACCGCCTTGCTGCCTTCATCGAGGTGTTCAAGCTTCGGATTGCGGTGGTTTCCACACCCCACGCCAGCAGCCCCGGCAGCCCGGCCTTGCTTCTGGCGGGTTCCGAGGACGAAGGCAATGCCCGCGTCGTCTTTCGGCTGCACGGTTTCAGTGAAGTGCCGGACGATGTTCGTGTGGTGGCCGAGGTCAATTTCGACAACGAGGCCAATCCCCTGATGAGTGCCTTGCCCGACGAAATTTCGGTGCCACTGGGAGGGTCGGTTGCGCTCCAGGCCACCGCGATGGCATTCCTGAGCGAGGCGGCGGAAGGCCGCTGCGGCCGCAGCGCGGCCTTGAACCGGCTTGCCGAGGTGCTCATGCTGATGGTGCTCAGGAGCGCGATCGATAGTGGCGCGCAGCAGCCGGGCCTGCTCGCAGGGCTCGCGCACGCTTCATTGCATCGCGCCTTGGTATCGATCCACGAGATGCCGGCGCATCCATGGACCGTGGACGACCTGGCGGCCAGCGCGGCCATGTCCAGAAGCGCGTTCATGTCGTCGTTCCGCACGACCGTCGGCATGACGCCGATGGCCTACCTGGGTGCGTGGCGGCTCACGCTGGCGCGCCGGCACCTGAAGGCCGGTGAGGCTGTCAAGCTGACGGCGCGCCGTGCCGGGTTTGGCAGCGCGGCCGCGTTCTCCAGGGCGTTCTCGAGGGCCTATGGACACGCGCCCGCCGACCTGAAGCGTGCCGGTGCTTCTGCTTTGTGATCGCCAGGTCTGAGCCGCGCCGGCCGTTTTGCTCTACCGAGGCGAATCAGGCGCCCTGGCAATCACGTCGATTTCCACCAAGGCACCCAGGGGCAGGCGCGACACCTCGACGCAGGCCCGCGCGGGAAATGCGCTCGGAAAGTAGCGGGCGTAGACCGAGTTCACGGAAGCGAAGTCGTCCATGTTCGTGAGGTAGACCGTCGCCCGAACGACCCGGTCGAGGCCCGAGCCTGCGGCCCGCAGAATCGCTTCGATGTTCTTGAGCGCGCGGTCGGCCTGTGCGGCCGCATCCGCGCCCGTGAGCGCGCCGGTGGCCGGATCGAGCGCGACCTGCCCCGACGTCCAGAGCCATCCGTCGAGAAGCACACCCTGGGAGTACGGACCGACGGCGGAAGGAGCCTCCGCGGTTTGGACGATGGTCTTGCTCATGGCTTTCTCCCGCGCGACCGATGCAATGGGGAGTCTTTCGGCCGCCGGCCCCGCAACCGAATCGGGAATATGCGCCTGAAGAGACCGGCGAGCAAGAACGAGAGCTACCCCAGGGCCGGTCAACCCGCCCGTCGGGACCGGCGAGGCTCCCGCGCCACATGGACCAGCGCTGCGATCAGGCCGACCCCCGCGATGGCGCACCACGCCGTCGCAGGGCTGCGCAAGGCAAGCGCCCACGACGAACGGGCGCGTCTTGGCGCCACGCCCGAAGCGGCCTGCCCCAGCGGCGTGAGCGGCCGCGCGGTGTTCGGATCTTCTTCGCTCTCGAGCATCGCCTTGGAAATTTCCAGCGGCGTCAGTTCATCGGCAATGGGTCCGGACAGAGATGGCTCGTTGGCGCTCATGGAAGACCTTTCGTTGGGCGGTTGGAGTGTTGCAAGCTTCGGCCACATTCTTGCCAAACCTGCGCAGCCGGCAACGAAGATCCGCGTAGGCCGAGGGCGCACGCGCACGCGAGGGGCGCCTCAAGCCAGCCCGAGCTCCGGGCCATAGAGCGCCCTGGCCCAATCCGGCAGGTCTTCAGAGGCGGCGATCACTTGGCCCTTGGTGAAGGCGATGAGGCGCCGCGCCGGCATGTTGAGCCCGGAGTTGTCGTACACGAAGGCATGGTCGGCCAGCAGCACGGCTTCGCGAATCAGCGGCTGATTGCGCTCGAACCGCTCCCTGATCTTGTCTTCGGGGACATCGTGTCCGCCCTCGTCCACCCGTTGGCCAACCCGGCTGACCGAGAGCTCCACGCGGCGCACGTTGATGTGATAGACCACGACCCGGAACCCAGCGGCCTGGGCATCGCGGATCAGCGCCAGCTTCGACTCGTGAGAGAACGTGGATTCGGAGACGAAGCTGATGCCCTTCTCCAGCGCCTGCCTGCGGCGGCTCTCCGCAATGGCGGCCGCCCGGTAGGCCGCGGCCATCGACGGATCGCCGAGTTCCTCGCGCTGGATCAGATCGGCATTGATAAACAGCGCCTTGATGCGCGGGCGTATGACGAGTTCATAAAAGGTGGACTTGCCGGCGCCATTCGGGCCGGCAAGCATGATCATCGTCGGACGGCTCACGCGGCGCTCAACGCTTCACCGCGGGTGTGCCGAACACCAATTGATCCTTGTCATCGAGCCCCACGCCCACGCCGCGGCGGCGTCGGTCGCGCCAGAAGTCTTCTTCCACGGCGGTGGCGGGTGCATCGGCCATGGCCTGGATGAAGTCGTCCTGCCCGGCTTCGGCGAGCGAATCGAGCGACAGCGGCTCGAGGCCACGCAAAGCCATCTCGACGCGGGAATAGCCGACTTGCGGATCGCGTTCCATGGCGCGCCCAATGCGTAGCCAGTGCTCGGCCTGGCCGGAAATCGACCGGCTGTTCACCCGCGCTGCATCGCGCAGCGCCTTCATTTCCACGTCTGAAATCTTGACCGCCTGGCTCATAGAAACTCCGTTGAGGTTCCATTTTGCAACCGTAGGGGGCAAACCGCAACCCTAGACGCAGCCAAGGGCTCGGGAAGTCCCCGAGGACGGATTTCCCCTATTGAACGATCTCTGGCCGGATTCCTGGCGTACAGTACTAAAGTTCTCACATACTCCAACTCACGCAGGTCCAGCCGTGCCCTACTACGAACTGAAGATTGGCCATCAAACCGGCTTGGTCCAGGTTGCCCAGGACCTCGTCTGCTACACCGCGACGCTGTACTGGATGCCGCAGCGCCGATCGCCGAAAGCACCGGACGAGGTCAACTCCACGCCGCTGGAGCACCACCAGACCTTCGGACCCTCGGAAGCCGAGGCGCTCGAATCGCTGCGTGCCTGGGCAGCCGACCACTTCGAGTCGGTCAGCGACTTCGCCCAGATCGGGCCGCCGTAGGCGACGGCTTCGCGCCCTCCGCCGTGATGAGCTGCCGATCGGAAGCAGTGCTTGCGTCCTGACTTCTCACGACGCAAATCCAGAAACCTGCCCGTGCATATGCGGACGCCGACGTTCACGCTCCTTCGCGGCGCGTACCTCCTTCGAAATGGACGACACCACGGCAGCCCATTCTTCCGCCGTGAGGAGCAGCGCTGTGTGCGAATGCAAGAGCGTGTCCTCCTTGTCCAGATGCACTGACATGAGCTGCCGGTGTTGTTGCAACAAGGTCTCGGCTTTTGCAGCCGCGTTCATGTCGCCGGCCTCCACAAGCTCCAAGACGACCTTGGCCTGCGAGAGAAGGCTATTGCAGCGTTCGCTTTCCGCGTCGAGCTCACCCAGAAGCTCGTCGGCTTCGCCCGACCTTCCGCGCAGCATGTTCAGCATGACGACGCCTTTGGGGCGATGCGTTGCTTCTTCGAAGGCCTCCAGACGTTCGATGACCCTGATGGCGGACGCCGCCCTTCGCCGCACGCACGCCTCGTCTTCTTCCGTCTTCATCACCGTGTGAAGTCGCGCCAGCAACTCCCGGGTGCGAGCGTGCTCGGCGCGCAGGATGGCCCACGCGCATTCGGCTGCCAACATGCTTCATCTCCTTTGGACCAGCGACTTGCCTATTCCAAAATTGCTGCGAAGTCGAACCTTTAACACCATGGTTCTACGCCGTTGCGCGAAGCACTGCAAGTCCGTCGAGGCGCGATTGCAGACGAGGAGAATCAGCCGCGTGAACGCAAATGGCGCATCGGAAGAACGTCGTAGCGTGCACCGCCAGCTGCCACCATCGGGTCTTGCGAGGCCAAGGCCTTGATGTCCACCTCGTCGGCGACCTGGTAGAGCGACAGGCCCCACCCTCCCGCCGGATCATCCACGGGTCCGTGCGCGACCACGATGCCCTTGTCGAGCAGATCATTCAGGAAGGCGCCATGACGCTTCATCAGGTCGACCTCCTCGGGCGTCATCGTCGCAAGAAAATCGGCGCGCGGAGGCAAGAACTTGCACAGGTAGTATTTCATTCGGGGTTCCTTGAAAGAAGCGCGGATGTCCGCCCTTCCAACGGGGTGTAACGCAGCTTCGGCGTTGCATCAGTCACGGCCGTGACCACCGCCATGTCGGGTCGGGGCCGCAGATCAGACGCGCCGCTGGTCACTCCCCATCGAGCCGGTCCCGCCGCATGGCCCGCCAGAGTGCGAGGTCGTAGGAAATCTTGAGCAGCCCGCAGGCGATCAGCGGCAACGAGATCCAGCCGGCGGCAAACAGCGCCCCGCTGATCGTCGGGCTGATGGCCGCCGCGAGGCTGCGCGGCACGGCCGTGAAGCTCGCCGCAGCGCTGCGCTCCGCGGGCGTGACGACCGCCATCACATAGGCCGTTCGCGTGGGCACGTCCATCGACGACAGCGCGCTGCGCACCATCAGCAGGCCGAGCGCCATCGGCAGGCTCGGCGCCAGCGCCGCCAGGACCAGGCAGACGTTGGCCGGCAGGTGCGTGAAGACCATGGTGTTGAGCAAGCCGATGCGCTGGGCGACCACCGGTGCGGCAAGCTGCGACGCCGCGCCGAGCAGGCCGGTCCAGAAGAAGAACACGCCGGCCTGTGTCAGCGAGAAGCCGAATCGCTCCAGCAGCCACAGAGACATCAGTGCGTTGATAGCCAGTCCACCGGCAAACGAATCGACGCTGAAAAGCGCCGCCAACCGCATCACGACGCGGCGCGACGGCCCGAGCGGTGCCGGTGCGACAGGCGCGCTGTCCGCGCTACCAGCGCCAGCGTGTGCTGGCAGGTTCCGGTAGAGCCAGAACACAGCCAGTCCGATGGCCGCATAGACCACGAACATCCCGCGCAGCGCGTCGAGCCGCGCGAACTCGCTGTGCCGAACCAGCCAGTCCGGCACGGCGGCCGCCAGCGCACCCAGGGCTGCACACAACGCACCCGTGAGGCTGTAGCGCGCGAACAGCGCCGTGCGCGCATGGCCCTGTGCCGCTGCGGCCAGGCGGGCATGCTCGAGCGGCAGAAACACGCTGACGTCGCCTGAACTGGGATTGAGCGTGCCGACCAGCGCGACGACCAGCAGCGGCCAGAACGACGTCAGGCCCGCAAAGCCGAGGCCCGTGGCCGCCATCAGCAACGCCGCGCCGCGAAGCAGCCGCCCGCCCGCGAATCGATACCCCCAGGCGCCGACCGCAAGCGTGGCGAGCGCGGAGCCCAGCATCGTCGCCGTGCTGACGATGCCCACCTCGAGCGTTCCGAGCCCGATCGACAGCAGGTAGGCTGGCAGCAGCACCGCCATGTAGCCGTCTCCAAAGGCGCGCAGCCCCCGTGCGGCAAGCAAGGGCACGGCACCGGGGTCGACGCCGGGAGGCAGCAGGCGCGCCAGAACGGCGCTTGCGATAGTGCCGGCGCGGCCGGCGATCTTCATTCGGATATCTCCGGCCGCATCGCCTCGAAGCCAGGCAGCTTCCGAAGCAGCGCCGTCATCGACTTGGCTGCAAAGGACGGTATGTCCGCGACGTCTACCCATCTGAACCGATCCACCTCGGGCGTCATCACGCCCGAGGCGTGGTGAGGAAAGAAGCTGGTGCACTTGCAGGCCGCGATGTCGTAGTTGCGCGTGTGCAGGAGAACCCGGAACAGGTGCAGATCCTTGCGCGCCATGTACGCCATGCGGCCGAGCTCCTCCATCGCATCCGGGGCCAGCGCGATGCCAGTCTCTTCCCTGACTTCGCGGATGGCCGCCTCGCGCGCGGACTCGCCCGCTTCACCTCCGCCCTTGGGGATGTCCCAGTGCTTCTGGCCCGTCGCATGCGCCAGCAGAAGCTGGCCTTGCTCGTTGAAGATGAGCACGCCGTAGGAGGTGGTTTTCATAGCCTGCCGATTGTCGCCACGCGAGGGCGGGCGCGCCACGTTCGCACCGCTATTGCAACCAGCATCTCCCCTGCAATCCCGCCACACTTGTTACTCCCAAACTTCGATCTGCCACGCCAAACTGTCTCTCCGGGCTCAACCACGAGCGACGAGCAAGCAGCGGATGGCATCGCGCTTCAGGCATGAGGCGCGGACATTCGCCCAACCAGGAGATTTCAGCGATGAGTACCTCAGCCGAGAACGGCCCCAAAGGCAGCCAGCCCGTCATGCAGACGCCACCCGTCGTATCGCCCCAGGCGTGGGAAGCGGCCCGCGAACAACTGCTTGTGAAGGAAAAAGCCCATACCCGCGCAGGCGATGCGCTGGCCGCCGAGCGCCGGCGAATGCCTTGGATGGCAGTGGATAAAGCGTATGCATTCGAGGGGCCCGCAGGCAGGGCCAGCCTGCTCGACCTGTTCGACGGCCGGCGCCAGCTGATCGTCTACCGCGCTTTCTTCGAGCCCGGCGTGTTCGGTTGGCTCGACCACGCCTGCCGGGGCTGCTCCATGGTGGCTGACCAGGTTGCCCACGTCGCCCACCTGAACGCGCGCGACACCACCCTCGTCTTCGTTTCGCGTGCGCCGCAGACGGACATCGCACGGCTCAAGGCGCGCATGGGATGGGAGATCCCGTGGTTCACCCTCACCGACAGTTTCGACGCCGACTTCGGCGTCGACGAGTGGCACGGCACCAACGTGTTCTTCCGCGACGGCAGTCGCGTGTTCCGCACGTACTTCACCAACAACCGCGGCGACGAGCAGATGGGGAACACCTGGAACTACCTCGACATCACGCCACTGGGCCGGCAGGAGGTCTGGGAAGATTCACCCGAGGGCTATCCGCAAACGCCGACCTACAAGTGGTGGAACTGGCACGACAACTACACCGCGGAAGCCGTGCCCGACAAGAAATGGGTCGAGGTGTCGGACGCCGGGGAAGCCGCGTTCCGGGCCCAAGGCGAATGAACAGCCCGCCGTCGGGTTCCTGATTCGAAGATCCACAGGGGCAGCGCTTCGAATCGTCACCTGAGTTGGTCGAAGCGGCGAAACGGCTGACGCTTTCGACGTTCTGCTCTCTGGCAGCTGCCAGCCATTGCTTTTACATTTTTCTTCACGGAGCCATTGCTCCTTGGAGAAACAAAATGTCGAAGCAGCTACAACTCAGGAACGTTCTGGTTCTGGGCGCAGGGAAGGTGGGCAGCACGGTGGCCGACATGGTGGCCGAATACCACCGCGTGCCCGTGACACTGGCCGACCAACTGGCGGGCAAGCCGTCCGGCGATCCGCTGGTCCGGCGGATCACATTGAACGTGGAAGACGACACCGCGCTCGCCAGCGAGCTGGCGTCGCATACCGTGGTCATCAATGCATTGCCCTTCTTCCTCGCCGCGCGCGTCGCCACGCAGGCGGCCAGGCTGGGCGTGCACTACTTCGACCTCACGGAGGATGTGGCCGCTACCCACGCCATCCGCCAGCTGTCGGGCGAAGCCACCTCGGTGCTGATGCCGCAAAGCGGCCTGGCGCCCGGCGTGATCGGGATGCTCGGCGGCCACCTGGCGGGAGACTTCGACGAGCTGTACGACCTGCGCCTTCGCGTCGGCGCGCTGACGCGCAATGCCACCAACAGCCTTCGCTACAACTTCACCTGGAGCATCGACGGCGTCATCAACGAGTACTGCAACGCCTGCGACGCGATCGTGAACGGCCAGCTCGTGTCGGTGCAGCCGCTCGAAGGCCACGAGACCTTCACGCTCGACGCGGAAGCCTTCGAGGCCTTCAATACCTCCGGCGGACTGGGCACCCTGTGCGAGACCTTGCGCGGCAAGGTGCGCAATCTCGACTACAAGACCATCCGGTACCCGGGCCATCGCGATGCGATGAACTTCCTGCTGCATGACCTGCGCCTGATCGAGCGCCGCGACCTGCTGCGCCAGGTGCTCGAGCACGCGGTGCCGCATAGCCGCGAGGACGTCGTCATCGTGTTCGCCTCAGCCTCGGGCCTGCGCGAGGGCCGCTTCGAGCAGGAAACCCGCGTGGGCCGCGTCTTCGGCGCCACACTTCGCGGCACGGAGCGCACCGCCATCGAGCTCACCACGGCCGCGGGCGTGGTCGGCGTGCTCGAGCTGCTGCTGAAGGGCAAGCTGCCGCGGGCCGGATTCGTCGGGCAGGAGCAGGCACCGCTCGAGGAGTTTCTCGCGACGCGCGTGGGCCACTACTACCAGGGCCTTGGCGCGAGCGCGCCGAGCCCCGCGCACAAAGAGGCGGCCGAAGCCTGAGCGCTTCGCGCAGCCGGCTGCCGGAAAGCGCACCTGCGGGTGCCCGGCGGCTCCCTTTTTCTTTTTATCCCGAACTGGAGTTTTGCCATGCGTGGTGCAGACGTGCTCGTGCAGATGTTGATCAACTACGGCGTCGACGTTCTTTTCGGTGTTCCCGGCGACACCAACGTTCCCTTCTACGAAGCACTCCAACGCCGCCAAGGCGACATCGAACACGTCATGGCCCGCGACGAACGCTCCGCCGGCTTCATGGCCGACGCCTATGCGCGGCTGACCGACAAGCCCGGCATCTTCGAATGTCCCTCGGGCGCCGGTGCGATGTACTCTCTGCCACCGCTCGCGGAATCGAATGCTTCTTCGGTTCCGGTCATCCTGCTGACCATCGACCTCCCGTTGCCCGGCGAGGGCCGCGGCATGATCACCGAACTCGACTGCGCCAGGCTCTTCGAGCCCGTCACGAAGATGTCGGTGCAGGTGAAGTCATCCGAGAAGCTGCCCGAGATCATTCGCCGCGCGTTTCGCGTGGCCTGCTCCGGCACGCCCGGCGCCGTGCACCTGCAAATCCCCGAAGACATGCTGCTGGCGGACATCGACCCCGACACGATCTCGCTGCATGCCGAACCTGAATGCAAGACCTTTCCTGCCTATCCCCTGGCGCCGGCGCCGGGCAAGGTGGGCGAGCTCTTTGCCCTGCTCCAGAACGCCTCGAAGCCCCTGTTCGTCGCAGGCGGGGGCGTGAACCGCTCCTGTGCCGGCAGCGCCCTCACCGATGTGGCGGCGAAGCTCAACGTGCCCGTCGTCAACACGATCACCGGCCAGGGCGCTCTGCCCGACGACCATCGCCTGGCCATCGGCGTCATCGGCGACAACGGCTTTCATCCCCATGCCAACCGCGCTCTCGAGGAATCGGACCTGGTGATCTTCGTCGGCTCGCGCATGGGCTCCGTCGTCACGGTCGGCTGGACCTTCCCCAAGTCGACCCTCAACAAGCGCGTCGTCCAGATCGACATCAACCCCGAGCGCCTTGCGAACAACTACGAGAACCTGCTCTCGATCGCGGCGGATGCGCAGCTGGTCCTGACGCAGATCCTGAAGGAAGCGCCTGTCGATTTCGACGCTTCGAAGCACACGCCCTGGGTCGACCACCTCAACGCCTACCGCGCGAACTTCTGGGACCATGCCGAAAGCGTTCTCTCGCTGAACGACGTCCCGCTGAGGCCCGAGCGCGTCGTGCGCGAGTTCAACAACCGGCTCGCGCAATACGGCAAGGCCGTGCACATTCTTTCGGATGCCGGCACGCCCACGCCGTACATGACGCGCTTTCTTCGCATCGGCGACCGCCGCACGCGGTTCGTGATTCCGCGCGCATTCGGCGGCCTGGGTTCCGCGATTCCCGCGGTGGTCGGCGCCTGGTATGCCGACAAGACACGTCGGCCGATCGGGATGTTCGGCGACGGCTCTTTCAACATGGCCGTCGGCGAGCTCGAGACGCTGGTCCGCAAGAAGGTGCCCGCACTGCTGATGCTGTTCAACAACGGCTGCTTCGGTTGGATCAAGGGGCTGCATCGGCTCAAGGGCCACGATGAGTGCTTCGGGGTGGACTTTCTGCCGCCGCGAGGCCAGGCCATCGCCGAGGCTTTCGACATCAAGGCCTGGACGGTCACCACGCCCCATGAGCTGATCACGGCGCTCGACGAAGCCTTCGAATACGAGGGCCCCTGCCTCATGGACATCCACATCGAATCGCTGGCGGACCGGGTGCCGCCCGTCTACTCATGGCTGGCCAGGAAGAACCTCGACCCGTTGGCGCTGGCTCCGGAAGACGTAGCCTACCTGTAGCTCGCGGTGCCAACGGTTCACGATAGACTTTTCGGTGAATGAACTGATTGGCCTGGATGAAGAACACTGTTGCCGTGCTGGGAGCCGGAATCGTCGGCGTTTCGTGTGCCCTCGAACTCCAGCGACGGGGTTTCGATGTGACCATCTTCGACAGGACCGGGCCGGGTCGCGAGACCTCCTACGGCAACGCCGGGGTGATTGCGCGCAGCTCGCTGATGCCTTTCAACCATCCCGGGTTGTGGTCGACGCTTCCCAAGCTGCTGAAGAACAGGTCCGCGAGTTTTCGCTACGACCCGCTTTTCCTCGCGAAGAACCTGACGTGGGCGTTGAAGTTCTTGTCGAACGCGCGCGCCTCGGCCTTTCATGAAACGACCGCGGCGCTCGACGCGCTGATCCGGCTTTCGACGAGGGAGCACCAACGGCTGCTGACCGAAGCAGGCGCGGTGCATCACCTGCGCACGACCGGATGGCTCTTTCTGTATCGCAGCGAGGCAGGATTTCTCGGCAGCCGGCTCTCCCGGGACACCTTCGAGAAGTTCGACATCGCAACGCAAGTTCTCGATGCGCGGGAGCTTGCGGAACTCGAACCGCATCTGAAGCCGCTGTTCCCCCGCGCACTCTGGATTCGCGACACCTGGTCGGTGGACAGTCCGGGCCAGGTGGTCGAGGCATATGCACGGCTTTTCACTGCGCGCGGCGGCCGTATCCGACAGGCTTCGATCGGCGCGCTTCGCCGTTCGAACACCAGCGACGCCTGGCAAGTGACCGAGGACGCCGGCACGGTCCATGAGGCATCGCGCGTGGTGCTCGCACTGGGCCCCTGGACCCGGGAGTTCGCGAAGAAGTCGCTGGGCCTCTCGGTGCCGATGGCGTTCGAGCGCGGCTACCACATGCACTATCGGGCCGCCAGTGGTGCCTCGCTCGGGCGCCCGGTCTACGACACGGGCGGGGGCTACGTGCTGTCGCCGATGGAGCAAGGCCTGCGCTTGTCCACCGGCGTGCAGCTGGCCGATCGCGCAGCACCCCCAGACCTCGCGCAATTGGATCTGGCCGAACAGGCGGCGCGCGAAGCGTTTCCACTCGAAGCGCGGCTGGAAAAAGAGGCTTGGCTCGGCAGCCGACCCACGCTGCCGGACAGCCGCCCCATCATCGGCGAATGCCCCGGCCGCACAGGCCTGTGGCTCGCGTTCGGCCATCAACACATCGGCTTCAACACCGGCCCGGGCACGGCCGCGCTCCTTGGCTCGATGATGGCCGGCGAAACCTGCGCGTTCGATCCCGCGCCGTTCCGGCCTTCCCGGTTTCTCGGCTGAAAGCCGCCAGTGCCTTCGCGTCGCCTCGACACGGGAGTGAGTGCATCGGGCCGGAACCCGGAGCCGGGGACGTTCATGGGTTTTCGATCAAAAATGGACGTTTTGCCTGCCCGACGTGACGGTATGACGAGAACTTCCCGTCATCCTGACGAACTGTCGCATTGCTCGTGACTATCATGACTTCTAGACTTCAGTCGCGGACTGAGGCCTTCTTTCCGATTGTTCGATGGCGAGCTTTTTGCTTGGAGATACCATGATTGAAAAACGAGCGTTCCTTCGCATCCTCCTCGCACTGACGAGCGCATGCACCCTGACCCTCACCGCTGCACAGGAGCCGGAAAGTTCGATGGCCCGCGTTCAACGGACCAAGGTCCTGCGGGTCGGCGCGATTGCCGGCGCGATTCCCTACTTCAACAAGGATCTCGTTTCGGGCAGGTGGGAAGGCTTCGGCCCCGATTTTTCCGAAAGCCTGGCCAAGAAGTTCGGGGCAAAGGTCGAGTACGTGGAAACGACCTGGGGAAACGCGGTGCTCGACCTGCAATCGAACAAGATCGACGCGATGTTCGGCATGGCGCCGACGCCGGCGCGCAAGGAGGTCGTGAACTTCTCCGACACCCTGTTCGACAACACCTACACCGCCGTGTGCAAGAAGGGGTTCCCGACCAAGACCTGGGAGCAGCTGAACGCGCCGGAAAACAAGATCGTGGTTGACGTGGGCTCGAGCCACGACCAACTGGCCACGCGCATTCTTCCGAAGGCGGAAGTGCAGCGCCTCGAAAACTCGGGCTCCGCAACGCTCGCGCTGCAAGCCGGCCGCGCCGACTGCCAGATCCTGGTGATCCTGCTGGCGCAGCCGCTGCTGGCCAAGCGCGCCAACGTCGGCGTGATGCAGATCCCGACACCGGTCTACACCGCGCCCGTGAGCATCGGGCTGCGCAAGGAAACCGATCCAGCGATGCAGACGGCGGTCAACACCTGGCTGGGCGAAGTTCGCGCCAAGGGCGAAGTCCGCAGCGTGATCCTGAAGAACATGGAAAAACTCGCCGGCGTCCCTGCCAGCGCATTCCCGCCCGAAATCAAGTTCTGAGACAGGCCTCCCATGGAATACGCCGAATCGCAGGAGTCGCCCAAGTCGCGATCTCGCCTGGGCATAGCCCTGATGGTGGTTCTCGCGCTCGCTGGCGCCGGGGCCCTGGTCAAGCACTTCGCGGGCGGAAGCGCCGCATCCGCCGGCTACGACTGGGACTTCGGCGTACTGTGGAAGTACCGGTCACTTCTCATCAGCGGGCTGCTCTACACGCTGCTCTTCACGGTCGTCTGCGTGGTACTCGGCCTGCTGGTGGGCCTGCTCACGGGGCTGGGGCGCCTCTCCTCCAACCCGTATGTCACCGCACCGCTTCGGGCCTATATCGAGGTGTTCCGGTGCACGCCGGTTCTGGTGCAACTCGTGTGGTTCTACTATGCGCTGCCCGTGCTCACCGGCCTTGAACTCTCGGCAACGGCCGCCGCCACCCTCTGCCTGACGCTCTATGGCGGCGCGTTTTATTCCGAAATCGTGCGCGGCGGAATCATCTCCATCGACTCGGGCCAGACCGAAGCAGGCAAGGCCCTGGGCATGACGCGCTTGCAACTGCTTCGCCGCATCGTGCTTCCGCAGGCGTTCAAGAAGATGGTGCCGCCGCTGATGAATCAATCCATCATGCAGCTGAAGAACACCTCGCTGCTCTCGGTGCTGGCCGTGCCGGACCTGCTGTACCAGGGCCAGGTCATCGCGCACGACACCTACCGCCCCCTCGAGCTCTACACGTTCATCGCGATCGCCTATTTCGCCGTGCTCCTGCCCGTCACGATTTGGGCCAAGCGCTTGGAATACGGCGTTGCGAAAGAAGCCTGACATGACACAAGCCGTGATCGAAATCACCGGGCTCCGAAAATCCTTCGGCGCCCACGTCGTTCTCAAGGACATTTCGCTGAAGATCGAACGCGGCCAGGTGGTCGCCATGATCGGGCCTTCGGGCTCCGGCAAATCCACGTTGCTGCGCTGCATCAACCTGCTGACGATTCCGGACGGTGGGCGGATCGCCGTCGGCGACCAGACGATTCAGTTCAGCGGCAAGGAAACGGCGCTGCCGAGCGAGCGCAAGCTGGCGAAGTTTCGCGCTTCCACGGGGATGGTGTTTCAGCACTTCAACCTGTTCCCTCACATGACCGCATTGCAAAACGTCATGGAAGGCCCTGTCACCGTGCTCAAGACGCCGAAGGCGGAAGCCACGGCCGCAGCCCGGGCGCTGCTGCAAAAGGTGGGGCTGCTCGAGCGCGCCGACTACTACCCCGACAAGCTTTCGGGCGGACAGAAGCAGCGCGTGGCGATTGCTCGTGCGCTGGCGATGAAACCAAACGTCATGCTTTTCGACGAGGCCACGTCGGCACTGGACCCCGAACTCGTCGGTGAGGTGCTGACCGTCATCAAGGGCCTGGCGAAGGAGGGCATGACCATGATCCTCGTCACCCATGAAATCGGCTTTGCGCGCGAGGTAGCGGACCAGGTGATCTTCATGCGCGACGGCGTCGTTGCGGAAGCCGGTCCGCCGAGCATCGTCATCGACAACCCGCAGCAGGAATCGACGCGCGCCTTCCTGGGCCGCTTCAAGGCATCCGCAGGCGCGCCCGAGCCGGCCATCACGTAGTGGCCGGCGAGCATCCGACAGGAGGAGCCCACGCATGGCAGTAGGGGTGGTGCCATTTACGCATTGCCATCCGCGATCGGCCCCCGAACAGGTCAACGTCAATCTGCATTGCGTCGACGCAGTGCAGGACGCGCGGGTCGAAGTCTCTCTTCACGATGGTCGCGGCTGGGCCGCATGATCCTTCGTGCGCGCACTGCCGTAGCATTCGGCTCAAATCAATCAATCTTGTGAGGCAGTGCGATGGATGGAAGACTGGATGACCTCGACCGCCACCTGTTGAGCCTGCTGCAGGCAAACGCCAGGGAGCCCGCCGCCAACCTGGCGCGAAAGCTCAAGATCGCACGCACCACCGTCGTCGCGCGCATTGCCCGGCTCGAACGCGATGGCGTGGTTGCGGGATACGGCGTGCGCCTCGGACAGAAGCTGGAGCATGCCGCGGTGCGCGCGATCTGCGGCATCAGCGTCAATGCGAAGAGTGCTCCAGCCGTGATCCGGGCGCTCGAACGCGTGCCGGAAGTGGAGGAACTTTCGGCAGTGAGCGGCCAGTTCGACTACATGCTCTTCCTGCGTTGCGAAACGCCCGAAAAGCTGGACATCCTGCTGGACCAACTCGGCCAGCTCGACGGCATCAACCAGACGCAGACCTCCATCGTGCTGAGCCGAAAAATCGACCGCCGAAGCGCGATCTCCACAGTTCCCGAGCCCGCACCATGACCGCTGCGGCGCCAGGCTTCCTGGGCGTGTTGATGCTCGACACGCGGTTTCCGCGGCCGCCAGGCGACGTCGGCAATCCGGACACCTATGCGAGGGCAGGCATTCCCGTGCGCTTCCTGACCGTGGAAGGCGCTTCGCCCAGGCGCATCGTCGAGGAAGCCGATCCGCGCCTGATCCAGCCCTTCGTCGACGCCGCGGTGCGGCTGGTCGCGGAAGGCGCTTCGATGATCACCACCAGCTGCGGCTTCCTGGCGGCCTACCAGGCCGAGCTTTCGAAGGCGGTTCCGGTGCCGGTGCTGACCTCGAGCCTGCTGCAGGTGCGGCGCTATGCAAACCCAGGCATCGTTACTTTCGATGCCGCATCGCTGACCCCGCAGATTCTGCAAGCGGCCGGCGTGCCCGCGGGAACGCCCATCGCGGGCGTGCGCCCGGGCTGCGAATTTCATCGCCGCATTCTGAATAACGACACCGTGCTCGACCTTGCCGAGGCGCAGCGCAACGTCATCGACGCAGCCGTGCGTTTGATGGAAGCGTCGCCCACCATCGAGAACATCGTGCTGGAATGTACGAACATGCCGCCCTACCGCGAAAGCCTGGCCGCCGCCGTCGGCCGCAAAGTGCACGACATCGAAACCCTGATCCTGGAAGCGTGGTGCGCCGGGAACGCGGCGCAGCATCCGCGGCGTTGACCGCTCAGCCGCCGCGGGCCGCCTGGCTGGCGTCCGCGCCATCGCCCACCAGCTGCCACAGCGCCTCCGCCACGGGCGCCATGTGCGCAGCCTGCCGGTACAGCCGGATATCCACCGGCACGCGCCAGCCGCCCGCGCCGGCATCCACCAGCGCGCCGCTGCGCAGGTCGTCCGCGACCAGGCTCATCGGCAACCACGCCAGGCCACGCCCTTCGAGCGCCATGGTGCGCAGCAGCACGGCATGGTGGGCCGTGAAGACCACCGGCAGCGAAGGCGCGAAGTCCTTGCCGAACTCGTTGTCCTGGATCGCCCGCATGATCCGGCCGAGGCCGGACGCCTCGCTGTACGCCAGCACCGAAGGCGCCTGATCCGCGCCGAGGGCATGCATCGGCGCGCCCTGCGCATCCGGCGCCGCCACGGGCACCAGCACGTCCTCGCTCAGGCGCAGCATGGGGTACTGCGCCTCGTCGAGCCGGCCCGGCGCGCCGGCATGGCCGTGGCACAGCACGAACTGCACGCGGCGCTGCAGCATCAGGTCTTCGCAGGCCTGCGCGCTGTCCGAGATGGTCTGGATCGGCCCCAGGCTCAGCCGCGCCTCCACGCGGCCCAGCCAGCGCGGAAAGAAGGTCAGCGAGAGCACGTGCGTGGCGGCAAAGCTCAGGCTGGCCGCGGCCATGTCGTGCGCCGCGCGCGCCTTGATGCGGGCCGCTTCCAGCGCAGCCAGCACCTCCTGCAGCAGCGGCTGGAGGCGCTTGCCCGCCGCGGTGAGCGCCGCCGGGTGTGCGCTGCGGTCGAACAGGTCGACGCCCACCCACTCCTCGAGCGCGCGGATGTGCCGGCTGAACGCGGGCTGGGCGATCGAACGCGCCTGCGCCGCGCGCGAGAAATTGCCGCTCTCGGCCAGGGCGATGAAATCTTCCAGCCATTCGAGATCGAGGGGTCGGTTGCCGGGGCCCATGCGCTGCGCGATCGGTTGAATAGTTGTATGCGATTCGAGTATTGGACGGCATATGCCCCGGCGGCAAAGATGCGGGCATTCCTGCACCTTGAACCACAACGGAGACACAGCATGCCTTCCATCGCGAATTATCGCGGGATCATTCCCGCCATTTCCTGCCCGTTCACCACCGACCATCGCATCGACGAGCCGGCGCTGCGCAAGCTCGCCTCCTGGCTCGCGGGCCATGACGGCGTGGTGGCGATCATGACCAATGGCCACACCGGCGAGGTGTTCTCGCTCACCCCCGCCGAGCGGGCCGAGGTGACCCGCATCGTGGCCGACGAACTGCGCGGCCGCATGCCGGTGATCTCGTCGATCGTGTGCGAGGGCCTGGCCGAAGCCGCCGAGCACGCGCGGGCCGCAGCGGCCGCGGGCGCGGTCGCGCTCGACGTGATGCCGCCCCACCACTGGCTGCGCTTCGGCTTCACGCCGGGCCATGCGCTGCAGTATTTCGAGGCCATTCACCGCGCCGCGCCGGAGCTGGACCTGGTTTGCCACGTGTACCCGGCCTGGACCCGCGCTTCATATTCGTCGCAGCTGCTGGCCGAGCTGGCCCGCCTGCCCTACCTGCAGGCCTTCAAGGTCGGGCAGCGCGACATGAACAAGTACGCCCGCGACATCCAGGCGATCCGCGAGGCCGATGCGTCCAAGGCCATCCTCACCTGCCACGACGAGTACCTGCTGGCCTCGATGGTGCAGGGCGTGGACGGCGCGCTGGTCGGTTTTGCCACCTTCATTCCGCAACTGATCATCGACCTGTGGAACGCGGTCAAGGCCGGCGACCTGAAGAAGGCCATGGCGGTGCAGGCCCTCATCACGCCGCTGAAGGACGCCGTGTACGGCGGCGGCGAACCCACGGGCGAGGCGCATGCGCGCATGAAGGGCGGCATGTACCTGGCCGGCGTGCTCGCCAATGCCACGGTGCGCCCGCCGACCGAGGCGCCGAATGCGCGCGAGATGGACGCGCTGCGCGCCGCCGTGGCACAGGCCGGCCTGTCGAAGCGCTGAGAGAACAACAAGCGCCCGCCCCGGCGCCGCCGGTGCCCCGCCCAAAAACCAGAAGGAGACAAGAGACATGCAACGCAACCACTTTTTGCGCGCCACGTTCGCGGCCCTCGCGCTTGCCGCGGCGTCTTCAGGCTTTGCACAGACGCAGCCCTGGCCCAGCCGGCCGGTGCGCGTGGTGATCCCGTTTCCGCCGGGCGGCACGCTCGACACCGTCGGCCGCCTGCTCGCGCAGAAGCTCGGCGAGCAGACGGGCCAGCCCTTCATCGTCGAGAACCGGCCCGGCGGCAACGGCGTGATCGGCGCCGACGTGGTGTCGAAGGCGCCGGCGGACGGCTACACGCTGCTGTTCAACGCCTCGACCTTCACGACAGCGCCCATGACCATGAAGTCGGTACCCTACGAGATCGTGAGGGACTTCACGCCCGTGGCGCTGGTCGCCAAGGCGCCGCTGTCGGTCGCCATCAACAAGAACCTGCCGATCACCGACGTCAAGTCGCTCATCGCGTATGCGAAGGCGAACCCCGGCAAGATGACCTTCGCGGTCGGGTCGATCGGCTCGGCGGGCCATCTGTCGACCGAGCTACTCAAGCGCGCGGGCGGGCTCGACTACCTGATCGTGCCGTACAAGGGCACGGCGCCGGCCTTCCAGGACTTGATCGGCGGGCAGATCGACGGCTTCATCGACCCGATCCTCGGCTCGTTGCAGTACCACAAGAGCGGCATGCTGCGCGTGGTCGCCGTCACCTCGGCCGCACGCGCCACGAGCCTGCCGAACGTGCCCACGGTGGGCGAGAGCATTCCGGGCTACGAGTTCTACAGCTGGTACGGCCTGTGGGGTCCGGCCAAGCTGCCACCCGCCATCACGCAGCGGCTCAATGCCGAAGTGAACAAGGCGCTGGCCACCGACATGCGCGAGACGCTGAATGCGCAAGGGCTGCTGCTGACGCCGGGCAGCGTCGACGACTTCGCGAAGTTCCAGCAGGCCGACATGGAGCGTTCCAAGAAGATCATCGTCGAGGGCAATATCCGTGTCGAATGAAACCGCCCCGCGCGCCGTGGTGACGGGCAGCAGCGGCGGCATCGGCCGCGCCATCGCATCGCACTTGCTGGAAAGCGGCTGGCGCGTGAGCGGGCTCGACCTTGCGGCGCCCACGCTCTCGCACGAGGGCTTCACGCACGTGGGAGTGGACCTGTCGGAGGCCGGCGCCATCGCGCGTGCCGCAGCCGAACTGCAAGACGCCGAGGCGCTGGTGCATGCGGCCGGCGTGTTGCGCGTGGGCCCGCTCGGCCAGCTCGACCATGCGGGCGGCGAACTGATGTGGCGTCTGCACGTGGACGCCGCCACGCGGCTGGCCGATGTCCTCGTGCCCGCGATGGCCGCGCGCGGCCGCGGCCGCGTGGTGTTCATCGGCAGCCGCGTGGCGCAGGGCCTGCCGGGCCGCGGTCAGTACGCCGCGACCAAGGCGGCGCTGATCGCGCTCGCACGCAGCTGGGCCGCCGAGGTGGCCGCGAGCGGCGTCACCGTCAACGTGGTCTCGCCCGGCGCAACGCAGACCGCGATGCTGCAGGACCCGGCGCGCGCCGGCAGCGCACCGCGCCTGCCGCCCATCGGCCGGCTGATCGAGCCCGCAGAGATCGCCGCGCTGGTCGGCTTCCTTCTTTCTGCGCCGGCCGCGGCCATCACGGGCCAGGACATCGCCATCTGCGGCGGATCGTCGCTGCACCGCTGAGTCTTTTCTTCTTCTCTTTTTTTCCTTACGCAACGACCATGAAAATCGTCAACGTCCTCGAGTCCACGCGTCCCATCAAGTCGGACATTCGCAACGCCTACATCGATTTCTCGAAGATGACCCTGAGCCTCGTGGCGGTGGTCACCGACGTGATCCGCGATGGCCGGCCGGTGGTGGGCTACGGCTTCAACTCCAACGGCCGCTACGGCCAGGGCGGCCTGATCCGGGAGCGCTTTCTTCCGCGCATTCTGGAGGCCGAGCCGGCGTCGCTGCTCGACGAGACCGGCGACAACCTCGATCCGCACAAGATCTGGGCCCGCATGATGATCAACGAGAAGCCCGGCGGCCATGGCGAGCGCTCGGTGGCCGTGGGCACCATCGACATGGCCGTGTGGGACGCGGTCGCCAAGATCGCCGGCAAGCCGCTGTACCAGCTGCTGGCCGAACGCTACGGCAGCGGCACGCCCGATCCGCGCGTGTTCGTCTATGCCGCGGGCGGCTACTACTATCCCGGCAAGGGCGTCGAAGGCCTCCAGCGCGAGATGACCAGCTACCTCGAGCGCGGCTACTCGGTCGTGAAGATGAAGATCGGCGGCGCCACGCTTGCGGAAGACTGCGAACGCATCGAGTCCGTGCTCAAGATCCTCGGCCCCGGTCAGCAGCTGGCCGTGGACGCCAACGGCCGCTTCGACCTGCCCACTGCCATCGACTACGGCCGTGCGCTCTCGCAGTACCCGCTCTTCTGGTACGAGGAAGCCGGCGACCCGCTCGATTACGAACTGCAGGCCAAGCTCGGCGAGGTGTACGCCGGCCCCATGGCCACGGGCGAGAACCTGTTCTCGATGCAGGACGCGCGCAACCTCATCCGCCACGGCGGCATGCGGCCCGACCGTGACTGGCTGCAGTTCGACTGCGCACTGAGCTATGGCCTCGTCGAGTACCTGCGCACGCTCGACATGCTGAAGGACAACGGCTGGTCGCCCTCGCGCTGCATCCCGCACGGCGGCCACCAGATGTCGCTTGCCATTGCCGCTGGGCTGGGCCTCGGCGGCAACGAGAGCTACCCCGACTTGTTCCAGCCCTATGGCGGCTTCCCCGACGGCGTGAAGGTGCAGAACGGCTACGTCACGCTGCCGCCGCTGCCGGGCATCGGCTTCGAGGGCAAGGCCGATCTGATTGCCGAGATGCGCGCGTTGGTGGGGTAGCGTGCGGTGCCCGGTCGGGCACCGGTCCGTCAGAAGCGGCGGTTGTAGGAGAAGGTCACCCCCGCCTTGCCAAGAACCGCGGCCTGGATCGCGTCCCTGGGCGTCAGGCGCCAGCCGATGGCCGGAATGATGGCCGGCGAGAAGCCTCCGACGTTGAACGGCACCTTGTCCTTGAAGCGCCCACGGTAGCCGTAGATGATGCCGCCGGACAACTTGAAGTACAGCGAGTCGGAGCCCAGCAGATCGTTCCACTCATGGCCGTAATACGCATAGGCCGAGAGCTGGCCGAAAGAATTTCTGAAAAGCGCGCCGCCCACCGTCGAGCCGTCGGATGCAATTCGCTCCAGTCCGAGCAGAACGACCTGGCGGTGCTCCGCATCCTTGTGCCAATGATGCGTGAACGGGGCCACCACCAGCTCCCATGAGCCCTCGGCTGGGGGGTCGGAAGGGGTCGCTGCGTAAGCGCTCAGACTCGCACAAGCGCTCGCGGCCAGTACGGCGGCTGCACGCCGGACATTGCATATCTTCATTGTTGGTTCACCCTGATTTTTTATCGCAACCCAAGATCGATAACGGAAAGTCTTCGATCGGTTGGGTGCCTTCTTGGAGGACACGACGTTGGCTCAAAGTCAGCGTCTGTTCTGGATCTCGAGATCCGGGAACAAGCCTACTCTTTGCGTCATGTCGGCGACAACCCAATCAGGACGCCAAATATCGCGGGGCCCCGCAATTCTTCACGGTGGGACGATTTCGTATGCGAAGCGGCCTTCCCCGAAGACCGTTTGCTTTGAAGCTCAGCGCGCGGGTTCGATGCGTGTGACGACGATCTTGCCATCCATCTTGCCGGCATCGAAGCGCACCTTGTCGCCGGCCTGGAACTTGTCGAGCACGCTCTCGTCGCTTACTGCAAAGACCATGGTCATGCTCGGCATGTCCAGGCTCTTCAGCGGACCGTGCTTGATGGTGAGCTTCTTGCTGTCCTTGTCGACTTTGCGGATCTCACCGTCGGTGAGCTCCGGGGCTGCGGCCTCCGCGGTCATAGGTGCATCGGACTTGGGCGACTGCGCATGGGCTGTGCCCGCGAAGGCCAATGCGGCCATGGCCGCCATGAGTGAAATGCGAATCTTCGACATGGTCGTGTATCTCCTGAAAAAAAGCTTGTCGGGTTTACTTGGCCGCAGTCTTGGCCACCGTCACGGCACCCTTCATGCCGGCGTCGTAGTGGCCGGGCTGCAGGCATGCGAAATCGACCTTGCCGGCCCTGGTGAACTGCCACACGATCTCGCCGCTCTTGCCGGCGGCCAAAGTCACCATGTTCGGATCGGCGTGTTCCATTTCGGGGTTCTTCTTCATGGCTTCGTAGTGCTCCTTGAGCTCCCTCTCGGTGCCGAGCACGAGCTCGTGTTTCAGCTGCCCCGAGTTCTTGACGACGAAGCGAACGGTCTCGCCCTGCTTCACGCGGAGGTCGGCGGGCGTGAAGCGCATGCCGTCGGTCATGTCGACGTGGATGGTTCGCGTGGCCCTGGCGGCCGTGCCGGGCTTGCCGATGGCTTCGTCGCCGTCGGCATGGCCGCCGGCGTGATCGCCGGTGGCAGAGGCGGCTGCGGCCGCAAGAGCGAAGAGCGCGGTGAAGGCGGTGTTGCGGAGGGTGTGCTTCATGGTTTCCTTCTGAGAGTTGGGGGTTGGTGAAAGAGAGAGAGAGAGAGAGAGAGAAACGGATAAATGAACTCAGTGGCCCGCGTGGCCGCTGCCCGGCTTGCGGACCTGCACTTCGATGTTCTTGGCGGGCATGTTCTGCGCTGGCATCGCGGCCGCGCCGGCATCGCGTCGGCGCGAGGTTTCGGGCAGCGAACCATCGAACTCGTAGGCCACGGTGCCCTTGGGATGCCTGAACCAGCCGGGGTTCGAATAGTCCCCGGCCTTCTGGTTCTTGCGCACCTTCACCACGCTGAACATGCCGCCCATCTCGACCGATCCGAACGGCCCTTCGCCGGTCATCATTCGCGCGGTGTTGTCGGGAATCGGCATTTCCATTTCGCCCATGTCGGCCATGCCGCGTTCGCCCATCACCATGTAGTCGGGCACCAGGTTCGTGATCTGCTTGACCATGTCCTTGTGGTCGAGGCCGATCAGAGTGGGCACGTCGTGGCCCATCGCGTTCATCGTGTGATGGCTCTTGTGGCAGTGAAAGGCCCAGTCGCCTTCCTCGTCGGCCACGAATTCCAGCTGGCGCATCTGTCCGACCGCCACGTCAGTGGTCACCTCGTAGTGGCGCGTGCTCTTGGGCGTCGGCCCGCCGTCGGTGCCGGTGACGAGGAATTCATGCCCGTGCAGATGCATCGGGTGGTTCGTCATCGTCAGGTTGCCGATGCGGATGCGCACCTTGTCGTTCAGCCTGACATTGAGCGAATCGATGCCCGGAAAGATCCGGCTGTTCCAGGACCACAGGTTGAAGTCCAGCATCGTCATGATCTTGGGCGTGGCGCTCCCGGGCTCCACGTCGTAGGCGTTGAGCAAGAAGACGAAGTCGCGGTCCACCTTGTCGATCAGCGGATGCTCGGCCTTGGGATGCGTCACCCAGAAGCCCATCATGCCCATGGCCATCTGCGTCATCTCGTCGGCATGCGGGTGGTACATGAAGGTGCCGGGCCGGCGCGCGACGAACTCGTAGACGAAGGTCTTGCCGGGCCGGATCGGCGGCTGCGTGAGGCCGGAGACGCCGTCCATGCCGTTGGGCAGGCGCTGGCCGTGCCAGTGCACGCTGGTGTGCTCGGGCAGCTTGTTGGTCACGAAGATCCGCACCCTGTCGCCTTCCACCACCTCGATGGTCGGGCCGGGCGACTGGCCGTTGTAGCCCCACAGGTTGGCCTTGAAGCCGGGCGCCATTTCGCGCACTACGGGCTCGGCCACCAGATGGAACTCCTTCACGCCGTTGTTCATGCGCCAGGGCAGCGTCCAGCCGTTGAGCGTGACCACGGGGTTGTAGGGCCGCCCGCTCGAAGGCACGAGCGGCGGCATGGTGTTGGGCGTGGTCTGGGTGACGGGCTCGGGCAAGGCGGCCATCGCCACCTTGCTCACGCTCGCGGCGGCAATGGCACCAGTGATGGCACCCGCACCGCTCAGGAAATTACGTCTGTTTGCCATGTCGTTCGAATCGTTGGTGAGCGCACGTTCTGCGCTCAGTGGGCGGCGCCGGCGGAGGCGGTTTCGCCACCCACGCTGGCGGTCGAAGCACCCATGGCCGTGGGCTTGCCGATCACGGAGGCCGCCAGCGCGGCATCGGCCAGCCAGAACTGCTGCTGGGCATTGATGGCTTTGGTCACGCTCGCGATCTGGTCGCGCGCCTCGGCCAACAGCTCGAAGACGCCGATCAGCATGCCGTTGTAGCGAAGCACGTTCTCGTCGGCCATGGACTGGCGCAGCGGCACGATCTCGTCGCGGTAGTGCCGCGCGATGTCGTAGGCCGTGCGATAGGCCGAGTAGCCTTCGCGCAGCTGCGACGAGGCACCGCGCACCGCCGCGTCGTAGCGGTTGGCTGCGGCCAGCGATTGCGCGTTCAGTGCATCGCGCTGCGCCGAGCCCCAGTCGAACAGCGGCAGCCGGATGTCGAGCTCGAAGCCGCGCCGCGTGCTCTTCGTGCCTTCGGCGTTGTCGAACACCGTGTCGCGCCGGCCGCCCACTTCCACGTCGATAAAGGTCGACAACAGGTTGATGCCTTGCGACTTGCCCGCCACGTCCAGCTGCGCACGCGCCAGCTGCACGTCCAGGCGCTGCTCGGTCGCGGTGGCGGCCACTTCCCTGGCCTCGCGTGGTGCCTTCGGCAAGTCGGGCAGCCGATCCGGCAAGGCCAGCCGGGTGGCTTGCGCATCGTCGAGGCCGAGGGCGCGGACCAGCTCCTCACGGGCGGCGGTGGCGGCATGCCGGGCCGACGCCAGCTGCGTGGTCGCGTCGGCATAGAAGACCTGCTGGCGCGCGCGCTGGAGCTTGCTGAAGTTGCCGATCTGCTGCATGCGGCGCGCAAGTTCCGCGCTGGCTTGGGCCGAGCGGCTGACCTGCTCCGCGTATTGCAGCATCTGCTGCGTGGCAACGGCGCGCACCCACGCCTGCCGCACTTGCGTGACCTGGTCCACCACGGCACCGGTGAGCTGAACCTTGGCCTGCGCGGACTGGCTGCGCGAGATGGACAGGCGTTGCGGCATCAGGATGAGATCGACGAGCCCGAAGGACAGCAGCCGCCCGATCTCGAGCTCGCTGTTCATGCGCATGCGCTCGAAGGTGAAGACAGGGTTGGGCAGCCGGCCCTTCTGGTCGGCCGCGGCCATCTCGCCCCAGCTTTGGGCAACCAGGGCCTGCACCGCCGGGCTGTTGGTCAGCGCAAGCTGCACCGCATCACCTTGCGAGAGCGGCTTGGACAGCAGCTCCTGCGTCAGCGCCGCGCGGCGGTCCCGCTGCGCTTGCGTTCGGCTGAGTTCGAGCTTGCCGCCGGTGAACTGCTGTGCCTGCGTGTTCGTGTCCTGCAGGGCGTCGTCGATGCCCACCGAGGCGCAGCCCGCCAGGAAAGCGGCCGCAACGGCGACGGCCGTCAGGCATAAGGCGCGCTTCACGGCTTCTCCTTGGCCGCGGGCATCGGCATCGCATGGCCCTGGTGCGCGGCGGGTGCATCCGCTGCGCCCTTGGACGATTCGGGGGCCGCCGGCGGCGCGCCCTCAGCAGCTTCCTTGGCGTAGGCCTGCCAGCCGCCGCGGCGGTAGACCGTTTCGTTGGCCTCCTTCCACGGAATTGGTTTTTCGTCGGCGAAGGGCCGGTAGCCCTCGAGCGCGGACTTGTAGTTCAGGACCGTCGGCGCGGGCTGCGCCGCTGCAGACAATGCCGCGAAAGCGGAAAGTAGAGCCAGCCAACCGGCCGGCGATGAATGGAACATGGCGTCCTCGCGTGTTCATGAACGAGTGCGTCAAAACTGCCCATGAGGGCATGACGCAGGCGATGCATGCGCGCTCGCTGCAGCCCGATACCGGGCCGCACGCGGGCGCACGAACGCTTCAGGCGCGAGGAGGTTTGTCGAGAAGGCGCGGCGGGACCGTGGCCACCGTGCTGGCGGGCTCGGTCAGGTCGGCGCGGGGAAGGTCCTGGAACACCGCGAGTTCCAGCGTGCTGGTCAAGGCGGTGGCATGGCAGGCGCCGCAGGTGCCGCAGGTGCTGCACTTGTGCATGGCATCGGGCGCTGCATGGGCGGTGGTGTCGGCGCTGTCGTGCGCGGGCTGCGTGGCATCTTGCGCGGCAGCTTCGTGGTGGTGACGATGGTCCGCATGCCCATCGCCGTGCACCGCCGGCCCGGCCGGCGCCGCGGCCACCGCACCCTCATGGCCCGGTCCGCAAAAGACCATGGCTGCCGCCGCGTAGGCCTGAAAAGGCACGGCAAACAGCATGATCCAAAGGACGAAAAGGCGAACCCGGTGCATGGGCCCGATTGTAGATAGAGCGGTGCATCCGTCTACGCTGTGGGTCTATCCAGTCGGCGGCCGGCGCCATCGTTAGTAGGAAAGTACCGACCCCGACTGGCGGCCCCGGCCCGCGCGGGATGTCGGGGGTAGTGGCTCAGATGAGGGCTCAGTCAGGCAACGGAGGTAATCCCATACATGCAAGAGTTCGTTTCCTCGGCCACTCGGTGCACCAGATGCTGGTGGTCTTTCCGCTGGGGCTGCTGGCCACGGCGGTGGTCTTCGACCTCATCTATCTGGCAGGCAGGACCCAGGTCATGGCGGCCGTCTCCTATTGGATGATCGCGGCCGGGTTGGTGGGCGGTCTTCTCGCCGCGCCTTTCGGCACCATCGACTGGCTGGGCATTCCGGCGGGAACGCGCGCCAAGCGCATCGGCGCCATGCACGGCGCCGGCAACGTGGTGGTGCTGCTTCTCTTCGCCGTGAGCTTTTTCCTGCGGGACCGGGACTATGCCCCGGTGCCAAGCCAGATGGTCTGGGCCTTTGCGGGCGCCGCCATCGCGCTGGTCACCGCCTGGCTCGGCGGTGAACTGGTGGACCGGCTCGCGGTCGGCGTCGACGAGGATGCCGGCGTGAACGCGCCAAGTTCGTTGCGCAAGCCGCACACGGCAACAGGCAAGTAGCGGCGCCTTTTCTGCAGCAGGCCGCGCGGCAAATTTGCGCGCGCGGCCGCGGCGCGCTCAGAAGAACCCGAGCTTCTTGGGCGAATAGCTCACCAGCAGGTTCTTGGTCTGCTGGTAGTGGTCGAGCATCATCTTGTGCGTTTCGCGGCCAATGCCCGACTCCTTGTAGCCCCCGAACGTGGCATGCGCCGGATAGGCGTGGTAGCAGTTGGTCCACACGCGGCCGGCCTGGATTGCGCGGCCCATGCGATAGGCCGTGCTGCCGTCGCGGGTCCACACGCCGGCGCCCAGGCCGTAGGGCGTGTCGTTGGCAATCTCCAGCGCCTCGGCTTCGGTCTTGAAGGTGGCAATGGCAAGCACCGGGCCGAAGATCTCTTCCTGGAAGATGCGCATCTTGTTGTGGCCCTTGAACAGCGTGGGCTGGATGTAGTAGCCACCCGCCAGCTCGCCGCCGAGCTGCGCGCGGCCGCCGCCGGTCAGGCACTGCGCGCCCTCTTCCTTGCCGAGCGCAAGGTAGCTCATGATCTTGTCCATCTGCATGGCGGACGCCTGGGCGCCCATCATGGTGTCGGTGTCCAGCGGGTGGCCCTGCTTGATGGCCTTGATGCGCTCCAGTGCGCGCGCCATGAACTTGTCGTAGATCGACTCCTGGATCAACGCGCGCGACGGGCAGGTGCAGACCTCGCCCTGGTTGAAGGCGAACAGCACCAGGCCTTCGATGGCCTTGTCGAAGAAGTCGTCGTCGGCATCGGCGATGTCCTCGAAGAAGATGTTGGGGCTCTTGCCGCCCAGCTCCAGTGTGGCGGGAATCAGGTTGCCGGCCGCGGCTTGCGCGATGACCCGGCCCGTGGCCGTGGAGCCCGTGAATGCAATCTTTGCGATGCGCTTGTTGCCCGCCAGCGCCATGCCGGCTTCGCGGCCGTAGCCGTTGACGATGTTGAGCACGCCGGGCGGCAGCAGGTCGGCCAGCAGCTCGGCCATCACCATGATGCTCACCGGTGTCGATTCGGCCGGCTTGAGCACCACGCAGTTGCCTGCGGCAATGGCGGGCGCGAGCTTCCATGCGGCCATCAGGATCGGGAAGTTCCACGGAATGATCAGCCCCACCACGCCCAGCGGTTCATGGAAGTGATAGGCGATGGTGTTCTCGTCGATCTCGCTCAGGGCGCCCTCTTGCGCACGCAGGCAGCCTGCGAAGTAGCGGAAGTGGTCGATGGTCAGCGGAATGTCGGCATTGAGCGTCTCGCGGATCGGCTTGCCGTTGTCCACGGTTTCCGCGTAGGCCAGCAGCTCGAGGTTCTGCTCCAGGCGGTCGGCGATCTTCAGCAGCACACCGGCGCGCTCGGCCGCCGAGGTGCGGCCCCATTGGCCCTTGGCCGCGTGGGCCGCGTCGAGGGCCAGCTCGATGTCTTCAGGGCCCGAGCGGGCCGCACGCGTGAAGGGCTTGCCGGTGATCGGCGTGATCACGTCGAAGTACTGGCCCTTCACCGGCGGCACGAACTTGCCGTTGATGAAGTTGTCATAAGCCGGCTTGAACTCGATCTTCGCGCCGGGGGTGTTGGGGCTGGCGTATTGCATGGTCTTTTCGTCTCCGTTGGGTAGGGGTGGAAGGCGACCGCGCAAACCAGATGCCGCGCAGCCGCTGGTGTGCTGCATTGCACGCGCCGTGCCACCCGGGCTTGAACGCAATTGGCCCGATCTCGCGCAAGAAACGGGTCGGTTTTCTGCGCCAGACTGCAACAGAGGTGTGTGCTGCGGTGAGCGCCTGTCACGAAAAGGGACAGTGCACGGCCCATCCGTGCTCCAGGCAGTGCCGCGCCGCAAAGGCGTCGCGCCGAAGAAGATGCTGACATCGGCGCGACTGCGAAATCCTGTGCTGGATCGGGAGCCCAATTCGATGTGAACGGAAACACGGTGGCTCCTATGCTTGTGACGCACGACACCTTTCGCCTGTCGCCGCGGCGGCGCCTTCCTCCCCTTCCCACTGGAGCTTTTCTCGTATGTCCCTGCAAGATTTCAAGGTCCTCACATTCGACGTGGTCGGCACGCTGATCGACTTCGAAGGCGGCATGCTCGCCTACCTGCGCTCTGCGGTGCCCGATTCCGCCGTGAGCGACGATGAGTTTCTGGCCGCCTACCGGGTCGCCCGCGCCGACGGAAAAGCGGGCTGGTACCCCGACGACCTGGAGCGCTGCTGGCACGCCATCGCACCCGTGCTGGGCCTGCCCGACAGCGATGCGCTAGCACAAGGCCTGCGCGATTCCGTCGCGCAGTGGCCGGCGTTTCCGGATTCGGTCGAAGCATTGAAGCGGCTGAAGAAGCGCTTCAAGCTGGTG
The DNA here is from genome assembly GCF_900099805.1 of Variovorax sp. OV700. Taxonomy (GTDB): domain Bacteria; phylum Pseudomonadota; class Gammaproteobacteria; order Burkholderiales; family Burkholderiaceae_C; genus Variovorax. The sequence continues at coordinate 114,870 of NZ_FNDR01000002.1, forward strand.
ACGATGACCAACGCGCAGCATTGGGCGCTGGCGCACTTCAACAAGACGCTCGGCTCTCCCTTCGACATGCTGCTGAGCTGCGACGACGCGCTGTGCGAGAAACCCGATGCGCGCTACTTCGCCTATGCGCGCGGCCGCTTCGAAGGCGCATGGGGCTACAAGCAGGCCGACAACCTGCATGTGGCGCAAAGCCAGTACCACGACATCGGCATCTCCAAACAGCTGGGCATCGCCACCTGCTGGATCGAGCGTCGCCATGCGCAGAAAGGATCGGGCGGCACCATCGAGTCGAAGCGCACCGAACCCGACTACCACTTCCACACGCTGGCCGAGCTGGCCGACGCCGTCGAGGCGGGGCGCTGACCATGACCGGCATCACCGTTCTGCATCAGTCCGCCACCATCGGCGGCCTGCAAGACCAGGGCACGCCCGCGCGCCCGCTCACCCAGCCGCCCTGCCGCCTGCGCGGCATCGACGTCGAGCTCGCGGGTGCGGGCGGCAACGACAGCGGCGTCTGGGAATGCGAGCCAGGCCGCTTCGAGCGCCAGCTTCCCAATGCCGAGGTCATGCACATCCTCGCGGGCGTCGGCACCTTCACGCCGACGGGCGAGGAGCCATTGAAAATTCGCGCGGGCGACACGCTGTTCTTTCCGGCGAACACCACCGGGGAATGGCATGTGCAAGAGACCGTGCGGAAGGTGTTTGTCGTGATGGCGATGTAGCTTCGCATCTCGTTTGCACGCGTTCCGAAAGACTCGCCGTTCAGTCGCCCTTGCCAAGATAAAACCGCATCGAAAGCCGTTGGACCCAGTTGCCATATGGCGGATAGAACAGGCCGACCGGAAACCATCGCCGCCGCTTGAACACCGACTTCGCGTGCGACAGCTCACGAAAGCCCTCTTCCCCGTGATAGGTGCCCATGCCTGAATTGCCGGTTCCGCCAAAAGGCAGATCGTGCTGGAAGACATGCCAGCCCCAGTCATTGAGCGTCACTCCGCCGGCGTGGGTCTCCCGCAGAACGCGCTGCTGTTCACTGCGGCTGAGGCCAAAGGCGTAGAGCGACAACGGCCGCTCGCCCCGCCGTACGAGCGCCAACGCATCGTCCAGGCGGTCGTATTCGATCACCGGTAGGATGGGGCCGAAGATTTCTTCCCGCATCAACTGCATGCGCTCGTCGACGCCGGTGACGACGGTCAGCGCCATCTGGCGCCCGGCGCCCACCACGTCGCCACAGGGCAGCAGGGTTGCGCCCTTGGCCTTTGCATCGTCGAGCAGCTGGCGCAGCCGCGCCGCGTGGCGCTCGGTGACGATGCTGGTGTATTCGGGGTTGCCACGAATGCTCGGGTACAGCTTGCCGAACGCATCGCGCACCGCGGCGGCAAACTCGGCGGCCTTGCCGCGCGGCACCAGCGCGTAGTCGGGCGCGACGCAGATCTGTCCGGCGTTGAAGGCTTTGCCATGGGCAATGCGCAACGCCGCTTCTCGCAAGTCGGCATTGGGGCCGACGATGGCCGGCGACTTTCCGCCGAGCTCGAGCGTCACCGGCGTCAGATTGTCAGCCGCCGCACGCATGACCTCGCGGCCGACTCTCGGCGAGCCCGTGAAGATCAGGTGGTTGAACGGCAGCGCGTTGAAGGCCTGTGCGGCGTCGACCGCGCCGCCCACGACGGCCACCTCGTCTTCGTCGAAGCATTCACCGAGCATGGTTCGCAACAGCGCGGTGCTGCGGGGCGAGAACTCCGAGGTCTTGATCATCGCCCGGTTGCCGGCTGCCAAGGCCGCGATCAGGGGGCCGAGGGTCAGGTACAGCGGGAAGTTCCAGGTGCCGATGATGCCCACAACACCCTTGGGCTGGTATTCGACCCAGGCACTGTTGGTGAGAAACAGCAGTTCGGTGCTGCGGCGGCGCGGCTTCATCCACTTTCGCATGTGCGACAAGGCATGCCGGGCTTCCAGAATCGGGCCCATCACCTCCACCAGCTTGGTTTCGGCACCGGCGCGTACGCCGAAGTCCGCGTTGACCGCGGCAACGATCTCGTTCTGGTGGCGGCGCAGCATATCGATCAGCCCTCGCAGCTTGGCCCTGCGCGCAGCGAGCTCGGGGTATGGCATGGCCTCGCAGGCCATTCGCTGTTTGTCGAACAAAAGCTGCATGCGCTGTATTTCGGCGGCATCGCCGGCGTGCGGAATGGCGGATGCCAGAACGGCGTTCATGGTCGCGGCCCCGTGCCGCGTGCCTGTGAGGCGGCTGGTTGCTGCGCGGCGTGGCGGTCGACCTGTGCCTCCTCGTAGGCGCGACCGCCCGGCACCATGGCCGAGTGCGCGCGCCGCGAATGGATCAAGGGATAGAACATCTCCACGAACCAGCGCTCCTTGCCGAAGAGCAGATCGTCTTGCAGGCCGACCTTGGGCGGATAGCGGCGGGTGATCTTGGCCGAGCCGAAGAGCAGGTCCCAGACGAACAGGAGATTGCCGAAGTTTCCCTTGTAGTGCCCGATGCCGTCTTCATTGGTGAGCGCATGGTGCGCCCAATGGGTGGCGGGCGTCGACACCGTGCGCTCCAACACCCAGGCCAGAGGATGCAGCCACTTCACGCGGTACAGCGGCGCGTCCCACGGCACAGCGCTGTGCGCACCCAGGATCACCGTGAGCTTGATCACGATGTAGACAAGATAGGCATTGCCGAACCCGAGGTAGATCAGCACGCCCGAAGCCCACAGCCCCGGCATCATCAGGTAGTAGAAGAAGTTGTTGCGATAGGTGATGCGGATGCTCATGTAGTGCGCCGTGTGATGCGCACGATGCAAGGGCCACAGCAGCGGCGAGTGCGACGCCCGGTGCCACCAATACTGCGTCATGTCGTCGGCCACCAGCAGGATCGCGCCCATGGCCCACCATGGCAGATGGGCCCATGCGTTGCGCTGCTCCGGCATCGCCAGCGCACTCAGCTTGTCGGTGACCAGAAAGATGAAAGGTTGCGACACCGCCAGCAGTGTAAGGAACATGAACAGTTCCAGCTTGGTGTCGTCCGCGGTGGCGTGGAAATGTTCGTGCTTGCGGGAGCGAATCTCCAGCGCCGCAAAAACGAGAATGATCGTGACCAGCACGATGTTCTGGACGAGGTTCACCAGGTTGTCTCCTTGGTTGTGATTGCAGCGGTCGGGCTCCATGTCTGGGCACCGCTGCTGCGTGTGGCCCGATTTTTCTGGCGAACAGCGATTGAGTCCAATGCATATTGAAGCCAGAATCAATGCATTGCATGCAATTGCGTCCGAAGGACTCGCCCCATGGATCTCAAGCGCTGGACTCATGTCGTCGCCCTCGCCGACCGCCGAAGCTTCATTCGCGCCGCAGAACAGGTGCATTTGAGCCAACCGGCCCTGACCCGCAGCATCCAGGCGGCCGAAGCCGAGCTGGGGTTGCAGTTGTTCGACCGCGGAACGAATGAAGTGGTCGCCACGCCCGCCGGTGAGTTCGTCATCGCTCGCGCCCGGCAGCTCGTCTTCAACAGCCGCTGCCTTGAACGCGACGTCGAGCTCTACCGCAGCCGCAGCCTGGGTGACACGGCGTTCGGCGTTGGCCCGTTTCCAGCGGCAACCTTTCTGTCGCAGCTGATGGCTGGCATGCGGCGCGAGTTCCCGGGTATCAACCTGCGCGTCGAGATCAGCAATTGGCAGCTGCTGCTGAAGCGCCTGCTCGAGGAAGACATCGAGTTCTTCGTCGCCGACACCAGGGACTTGCCGCCGGACCCCAATCTGTATGTCCGTGCCCTGCGCCGCGAACCCGGGGGCTTCTACGTGCGTGCGGGCCACGCCCTGTCAACGCGCAAGTCCGTCACGCTGCAGCAGCTCTGGTCGCACGGCGTTCTTTCGGTGCGGCTGCCCACCGGCGTACGGACCGTGGTCTCGCGGCTGCTGGGCCTTGCGCCGGATGCCGAGCTCTCCTTGGCGCTCGAGTGCGACGACGTGGAGGTGCTGAAAGAGGTGGCGCTCGCCTGCGACTCGGTGCTGGCCGCTCCGCATGCCGCGGTGGCAGAGGAGGTTGCGGCTGGCAAGCTTCACCCGCTGGAAGTCACAGGCCTGCCATCCCAATCGTCGGAAATGGGTGTCGTCACACTGCGGGGCCGCACACCATCGCCGATGGCCGAACTCATCATCAGCCGGTTGCCGGGCAAAGGCTGAAAGCTTGGCTCAGCCGGGCGGGTCGGCCGCGGCCTGCGAGTTGCCGCGCCGAGCCACCAGATCGATCTCGATGCGGGCGCCCTTCGCCAGGCCGGTCACGCCAATGCAGGTCCGCGCCGGGTGCCGCCCGCTCGCGAAATGTTGGGCGTAGACCGCGTTCATCGCCGCGTAGTCTTCATCGAAGTGCGTGAGGTACACACGCACCGACAGCGCGTGCTCCAGGCCCAGGCCGCAACCGGCCAGCACCGTCTGGAGGTTCTTCAACACCTGGCGCGTCTGCGCCTCGATTCCTTCGGGATAAGGCGCGTCCAGCGAAACGCCGGTAAACGGCATCTGCCCGGTAACGAACACCCACCCGTCGGCTTCGACGGCGTGGCTGAATGGGGCGACCGGATCTGGTGCACCGGTGATCATGTGAAAGATGGGAGACATCGCGGCGACAAAGCCAGTTGCATGCCAACTCTGGGGCATGGCGAGTGGCACGTGTCTTGCGCGCCCTGCGCAAGCAACCAGAAAGCGCCGCCGTGCAGTTCGAACAGTTCTCCACCGACTCCTATCCGGTGCACCAGCGTCCCCACGCCTGGCGCGATGCCCTGCACCTGCATCGTCTCAGGCCCGAGATGGCGCCCGCGGCCGCACCCCTTTATGGCACGCTGACCGCGGGACGCACCGCGCGCGGGGTCGGCATGGCGCGCATCACCTCGTCGCCGCAGACCCTGCAGCGGCTGGGCGACACGGCCGATGCCGTCTGGCTCGCGCTGCACCTGAGCGGTGATGCGGCGCTGCACGATGGCCAGCGGACCATCGAACTGGCGCCCGGCGACATTGTCTTCGGACCGGCCCAGGCCCGCGCGGGCCTGGATTTCCGCTCCAACTTCCGGCAGTTCATGGTGTCCATGCCGCGCGCCAGCCTGAAGGCGCGGCTGCCCGGCGGACCGGGGATCGCACTCGGCCACCTGTCGGGCCGTGCGGGCCTGGGCCGCATGTTCGCGGGCACGCTGACCGCACTGGCCGACGCCTTCGACACTCTGAGCGATGACGACGTCGCGCCGGTCGAATCCGCCCTGTCGGAGTTCATTGCCACAAGCCTGGCCGCTCACCAGGACCCGGCCTCGCCCGCCATCAGCAGCACGCGGGCTGCCACGGTGCACCGGCTGTGCCAGTACGTCGATGCCAACCTGAGCGATGCATCGTTGTCCCTGGCGGCCGTGGCGGCGCACGAGCGCCTGTCGGAGCGGCTGGTGCAGAAGGTCTTCGAGGGCCTCGGCCAGACCTTCACCGCCTACGTGCGCCAGTGCCGCTTGGAGCGCTGCCGCGCCGACCTCGCCAACCGCCAGTACGGGCACCTGTCCATCTCGGACATCTGCTTTCGCTGGGGCTTCAACGATCCGGCGCACTTCAGCCATTGCTTTCGCGACCGCTACAGCATGTCGCCGCGGCAATACCGTCAGCAGGCCAATGAGGTCAGCCAGCAGTCGCTGCGCAAGCGCATTCGGCGCGGCTGGCCGTCGGGCTACTTCGAGACGCCGGCCGAGGACCCGGTGGCTTCCACCGCCCGCATCGACGCTCGGACCGTGGCCGATGACGGCGCCGCGGCCGCCATGCAGGCGGCATCGGCAGTTCAGCATGGCAGCAGCGCCGTCGCCGGCCATCATCACCACCTGCCGGCCACCGCGCAGACCATCCACTGGGGCTACTTCGGCCGCTCGATCCCGCCCGTGCTCACCATTGCCTCTGGCGACATCGTGACGATCGAGACGCTGACGCAGCACGCCTACGACGACCACGAGCGCATGATCAAGGGCGACTCCGGCGCCGAGAGCGTCTTCCAGTGGACGCGCGAGCACAAGGCTGTGGACCGCCGCGGCGCGGGCCCCACCGATGCGTCGATCTACGGCCGTGGCAGCGGCGAAGGCTTTGGGGTGCACATCTGCACCGGGCCCATCTACGTGAAGGAAGCGCAGCCCGGCGACGTGCTGGAGGTGCGCATCCTCGATCTCGCGCCGCGCCTGGCGGCCGATGCCAAGTACGAGGGCCGGGCCTTCGGCAGCAATGCCGCCGCGTGGTGGGGCTTCCACTACGACGACCTGATCGAGGAGCCCAGGCATCGCGAGGTGGTGACGATCTACGAGGTCGACTGCAGCCAGGGCGATGCCTGCGCTCATGCCGTCTACAACTTTCGCTGGACCCCGCAGCTCGATCCGAATGGCGTGTTGCACCCGACCATCGACTATCCCGGCATTCCGGTCGACCGCACATCGATCGTCGAGAACCATGGCGTGCTCCAGGGCGTGACCATTCCGGTGCGTCCGCACTTCGGCGTGATCGCAGTCGCGCCGGCCGAAACCGGCCTCGTCGACTCGGTGCCGCCCTCATGCTTTGGCGGCAACCTGGACAACTGGCGCATTGCCAAGGGCGCCACCCTCTACCTGCGCGTCGGAGTCGACGGCGGGCTGCTGTCCGTGGGCGATCCGCACGCCTCGCAGGGCGACAGCGAACTGTGCGGCACGGCCATCGAATGCTCGCTGACGGGTGTGTTCCAGATTGTCCTGCACAAGGCGGACCAACTGCGCGATGAACCCTATGCCGACATCGACTACCCCTTGGTCGAAACAGCCGACGAGTGGGTGATCCACGGCTTCAGCCACGCGGACTATCTAAAGGAATTCGGCGACAAGGCGCGCAGCGCGATCTACGAAAAGTCTTCGCTCGACCCGGCCATGCGCGACGCCTTCCGCAAGACCCGGCGCTTCCTGATGACCGCCATGGGACTGACCGAGGACGAGGCGATTTCCCTGATGTCAGTCGCCGTCGACTTCGGCGTGACGCAAGTCGTCGACGGCAACTGGGGCGTGCACGCGGTCATCCGCAAGTCGCTGTTTGCCGGCCGGCAACGGCCGCCGGGTGTTGACTATCAGAAGGAATGAGCCTGCGTCACTTTGGAGTCGGCCATTTACGCCCTGATCAATCACTGCGCTCGGAACCGTTGTTTCACCTAAGTTGGAATTCTTCGGGGTGTCTCCTCAAGTTTGGAATTTAGCGGCTAAATTGCGACCTCCACGCCGTCGCACAAGCCCGCCCTGCCAATGAGATGGCGGAAGCCAAGAACCGCACTCGGCCCTGAGGCGGTCATTCAGCGCTTCGACTCATTCACAAGGAACATCTTGATCCCTCGCATTCGCTCTGTCCTCGTGACCTTCGCTTTGGGCACCGCGGTGCTGGCTGCTTCCGCACAGGTAAAAATCGGCTTTGTCGGCACGCTGTCCGGACCGGCGGCAACGCTGGGGCAGGAACAGTACGACGGCTTCATGCTGGCGATCGAGCAACGGCAAGGAATGCTTGGCGGCGTGCCGGTGACGGTCATCAAGGAAGACGATCAGCACAACCCCGACCTCGGGGCGCAGCTGGCGCAGAACCTGATCGAGAAAGACAAGGTCAGCTTCATCACCGGCGTGACCTTCTCCGACGTGATGATGGCCATGGCCAAGCCGATGGCCAGATCGGGCATGCTGTTCGTCGGCTCGAATGCCGGCCCGGCGCCGATTGCCGGCAAGCGGTGCAACAGCAAATTCTTCTTCACCTCCTATCAGGACGAGTACCAGGCCGGGATCGTGGGACGGTACGCAGTTGATCAGCGCTACTGGAAGACGCTGTTTCTGGCGCCCGACAGCCCGTCGGGCAAGGACCAGCTGCGAGGCTTCAAGCGCTACTACTCGGGCGAGGTGGTCAGCGAAATCTACGTCCAGTCCGACCAGACCGACTACGCGGCAGCGCTGGCGCAAATCAAGCGCGTCGCGCCCGATGCGGTGGTTGCCTTCTTGCCGGGCGACATGGGCGTCAACTTCATCCAGCAGATGAACCGCTCGGGCCTCTTGAACAAGGTGCCCCTGCTGACGGTCGGCACGGTCGATGGCACGACACTGCCGCTGCTCAAGGATGCCGCGCTCAATGTGCTGGCCGGCGCGGTCTGGGGCCCCGACCTGCCGAGCCCGACGAGCAAGGCTTTCGTTGCCGCCTTCGAAAAGAAGCACGGGCGCATCCCATCGCAATACGCTGCGCAAGGTTTCGATGCGGCGCTCTTGATCGATAGCGCGCTGAAAGAGACCAAAGGCGCCGTCACCGATCGCGACGCCTTGCGCAACGCACTCGACGCGGCCAACTTTCCTTCGGTGCGCAGTGGCTTCAGGTTTCTGCGCAATGGTTTCCCGGTTCAGGACGGGCACGTCTTCGTTGTTGCGAAGGACGCACAAGGCCGCGCGTCGCTCAAGCGGATCGCCACGCCGCTGGAGGGGAATCCTGATTGGTACTGGGACGAGTGCCGGTAGGCGATGCCGAATGCAACGTCCGATCCGCGTCGACGGGTATCGCGGCTACAACGAGACATCGAACCGACGGCGGAAGTCGCCTGGCGCGAGGCCGGGTTCTCGCGAAGAGCTCTGATCCCAACAACTTCCAAGGCGCTCTAAAGTCGTGGACTCTTGGGGTGGACCAAAGCGCCACCAAACCTGACGCGCGTTCGCTAACGGGCGACCTGTATTGACAACGCTCGAGTCGGCGACCAAGCTCCGGTCAGGAGGTGCCGGACCATGAACAAGCGACAAGCTCTCCTGATCGGGTTGGCCGCCGTAACGACGCCGTTCGGGCGCTACGCCAGCGCTCAACCGAAGAAAGCCCAGGGCAGCGGCACTGAAGCCACCCTGCGCGACACCATCGTTCAGTTCGAGAAAGCCTGGAACCGGCACGACGTGAACGCCTGCCTGGCCTCGATGACCGAGGACGTCTGGTTCACCCAATCGCTCGACCACTACGGCCGCATGAAGGGCAAGGCGGCGGTGAAGACCGCCTTCGAGTACGACGTGAAGAACACCGACCTCAGGTGGGAGGTGAAAGCCGTCCGCATGATGCCCGACGGGACTGCTAGCGTGGTGTTGCGCCAGGTCGGCTTGATACCGCCCAAGACCGATGGCAAGTACAAGCGTGAGGACGTGAGTGATCCAAGCTTCAGCCGCTGGCGCCTCGAAGGCGGCAAGTGGCGACTGTTCTTTTTCACTTCGCACAAGGGCTGGGCGCTGGATGAGATGAAGAAAGACGGAATGCAGTAGCGAGAATTCCGATTCATCTCCAACGTGGGCAGGCGGTCGACCGAGGTCCAGGGCGCTCCCTGTCGACGACGGCCTGGTGGCGGCGCTAGCAGCAGCTGCAGTTCCAAGCTCGGTGGAAAAATTCAATTCCCAGTGAGACACGACACCACCCCCCGCAGTCAGCGGTTCGTGAAAACGTTCTTGCGGATCGAACCATGGATGCCCCAGTTGGCGTCCACCACCTGCGTCACGCCGAAGTCGGCAGCCACCGACAGCAGCGCGATGGCCTCGTCCTCGCTCAGGCGGTGCACCGTCATCAGGAATCGGCGCAGCTTGCGGAAGGCGTCGCGCATGGCCGGGTCAAGCGACGACTTGCCGGCAATCACCGTCTGCGCGTCCGGCCCGAGGGCAGCCAGGTAGTTGGGGTAGGTGAAGCCGTAGACCGACCACAGCTCTTCGGTCTCCAGCAGCGGGTGGTCCAAGCCCTCGAGCAGGGTGCCGCCCAGTTCGGACTGCTTGTGCAGGATGAATTCGAAGTCCCCAGTCAGCGAAGTCTCGATGGCGGTGCCGCCAAGCTCGCTGTCGCCCTGCGCGGCATGCGGATCGCCCACCGAGAAGAACGCGCCGGGCACGGCCACCGGGTAGTACATGCGCGCGCCCTTGCCGACGCGCCAGTCATCGATGTTGCCGCCGGTGTAGCTCGGCGGAATGGAGCTCACGAAGTCTGATTCGGACGGCGCAAGGCCCATGGTGCCGAAGTGCAGCCGGGCCGGCACCTTGACGTTGCGCAGGATGTCTTCGCGCTTGTGCACCAGCGTGTGATCGACGCGCACGCCGGGATAGTCGATCATGGTGTGCACCACGCCATCGGGGTCGGTCTGCGGCATCCACACGTAGTTGTAGACGGCACGTGCGAAGGGCTCGCCCGAGGTGTCGAGTTCGAAGATCGTCACCACTTCGCGCGGCTTGGGCTCCTCGATCAGGTCGCGAAAATGGAAGCCCCAGGACGCGGCCACGTTCGAGCCGAAGCAGCGGCCCGCATAGCAATGGTTGCAGCTGGGCCGGGGACGCACGTCGAGGATGCGCACCTCCAGCACGTCGCCCGGCTCCGCGCCTTCGATGACGACCGGGCCGGTCAGCAGGTGCACGCCGACGCCCTCGCCCTCGCCGAGCTTGAAAGGCCCCTCCACGGGACCGGCGCCGCGGCGCGGCACGGCCTTGTGCTCGCGCGTCCACGCGAACACCGACTCGGCGCCGGGGTCGCCGGCGATCATGCGCTCGTGGTCGTCGTTGGCATGGTGGGTCAGGGTCTCGATCGTCACTCGGTCGCCGGACTTAACGACCAGCGATGGCGCGACCGCCTTGCTGAAATAGCCCCAGTGGATGGTTTGGGGGGAGACGGGCAGGATGTGGTGTTTCATGGGTCCTTCAGGGAGCGGGGCTCAGGCGGGCGTGGGCATCGAAGCAGCCGGCAGCACGTCGGCCGACATCACGCTGAGGAATCGGGCGGTTTCGCGTTGCCGCGGGTGCTGCAGCACCTCGAGCGCCGGGCCGCTCTCGACGATGCGGCCGCCGGAAAGAAACACCACGCGGTCGGCCACCTCGGCGGCAAACCGCAGCTGGTGGGTGGAGATGACCATCGTCAATCCTTCCTCGACGGCAAGCCGGCGGATCACCTCCAGCACCTCGTTGACGAGTGCGGGATCGAGCGCCGAAGTGGGCTCGTCCAGCAGCAGCACGCTGGGGCCCGGCGCCAGTGCGCGGGCGATCGCCACGCGCTGCTGCTGGCCGCCGGACAGGTGGCGCGGCAGCGCTTCGACGCGGTGGGCCAGGCCCACCCGCGCCAGCAGTTCACGTGCGCGCCGGTCGGCGTCCTCGGCCGTCCAGCCGTGCACCCAGCGCAGCGGGCCGGCCACGTTCTCGCGTGCCGTCAGGTGGGCGAACAGGTTGAACTGCTGGAACAGCATGCCCACACCCAGGCGCGCGCGCTCGCGGGCCAGGTCGCTCGGGGTCATGAGCTGGCCGTCGGGGCGGTAGCCCAGGCGCTGACCGCCGACATGCACCTGCCCGGCGTCCCAGCTTTCGAGGTGGTTGATGCAGCGCAGGAGCGTGCTCTTGCCCGAGCCGCTCGGGCCCAGCAGCGCGACCACTTCGCCGGCATGCACCGTGAGGCTCAGATCCCTGAGCACGGCCTGCGGCCCATAGGCCTTGGACACGCCGCTGATGCGCAAGGCCACCGGCGCGTCAGCCAGCCGCGCAGCGCGTGCCGCACGTTCGATGGCGGGCGTCATGGGGACTGGCAGCACGGCCGATGCCGCATCTTCGCAATCCGTCGGTGGCACCTTGGCCGCTGCTGCTTTTTCCGAAGGCGAAGGGCTTGCGGCAGGCAACGCGGTACGATGCCACGGCAGCCACCGCGCCAGTCCGCGCACCGCCTGCGGGCGGTCCAGGTCGAAGCGCGCTTCGAGCGCCAGCTGCACCAGGCTGATTGCGCCGGTCAGCACCAGGTAAATCAGGCCGGAGGCAAAGAAGACCGAGAAGAAATCGAAGGTCGACGAGGCCAGCTGCGAGCTGCGCAGCGTGAGCTCCTGCACCGCGATCACCGAGGCGAGCGATGAATTCTTGAGCGTGCTCACCGCTTCGTTGCCCATTGCGGGAATCATCGAGCGCAAGGCCTGCGGCGCGATGATGCGGCGCATCAGCACGCGCGGAGTCATGCCCAACGCCTGGCCGGCCACCACCTGGCCGCGCTCGACGCCGACCACGCCCGAGCGGAACATCTCGGCGATGAACGTGGCCTCGTTGAATGCCAGCGCCACGCCGGCGGCCAGCAGGCCGGGCAGCACGATGCCGACATGCGGCAGCGCGTTGTAGACGAAGATCATCTGCAGGGCCAGGGGGGTGCCGCGGAATATCACCGCATAGCCGCGGGCGAACGTGGCCAGCGGCTTGAAGCGGCTGAGCTGCATTGCCGCCAGCAACAGCCCCACCACCACCCCGCCCGCCAATCCGATGCCGGTGGCTGCAAGCGTGAAGGCGATGCCCTGGATCAGGTAGGGCATGGAGAGGTAATGGAGGAAGAGCTCCATGTCAGTACCGCCCGGCCGTTCCTAAGGTACACACAGCCCCTTTGGGGGGCAGCGAACGGAGTGAGCGTGGGGGCCTCATGTCACTTCGCCACGAGCAGCCGCGGCGCCTCGAGGTTCTCGACCGGCAGTCCGTTCTTCTTGAGCAGTTCGGTATGGATGCCGGCCTTCTGCAAGATCACCAGCGCGGCCATCACCGCATCGCGGAAGTCGGTCTTGCCCTTGGGCACCGCAATGCCGACCGAATAGGGGATCGTCACCGCGGCCGCCTTCTCCAGCTTGTCCGGGTAGGCCTTGACGGCACTGTCGACCGTGTTGACGTCGTTGATGTAGGTGTCGGCGCGGCCGGCGAGGATGGCCTGGATGCAGTTCTGGTTGTTGTCGTAGAGCTGGATCTCGGGCTCGGCCTTGCCCACGGCCTTGCACTGCGGCGCGAGCGCCTGGATCAGCGGCACCTCGACATAGCCCGTGTTCTCGGCCGCGACGGTGCCGCAGAGCGAGGCGTTGATGCCGGTGATCTTCTTCGGGTTGCCCTTGGCCACCAGCACGCCGTCGAACACCTTCGAATAGGTGATGAAGTCGGCCGCCTTGGCGCGCTCTTCGGTAGCGTAGATGTCGGAGATGACGATGTCGGCCTGGCCGGCCTGCAGCGTGGTCAGCAGCGCCGCAAACGTCACAGGCTTGTAAGTCAGCGTGAAGCCCAGGCAGCCGCCGATGGTCTCGCCCAGGTCGATGTCGAAGCCGATGTACTTGCTCGGGTCCTTGGGATCGATCGTTTCGTAGCCGGGCGTATGCGGGTTGATCGCGTTGACCAGAGTCTTGCCCTTGAATTGCGGGTATTTGGCTTGCAACGCGGCGCACTCGACGGGCGCTTTGACTGCCTCGGCCTGGGCCGGCGCGGCGGCCAGTGCGAAGGCCGAAAGGCCAATCGCCGCAATGGCCGCGCCGCGCATGCGGGCCCATACGAAGGCGCGAAGCCGGACGCAGCGTCCGGCCGGGAGGGGAAGGTTTTGCATCGAGGCTCCTGTGGAAACAGCGCGAGTCGGCTGGCACCACGCCAGCCTGCTGCACCGCACCATGTGAGCGTAGGAGCTGCACCGCCGCCGCACTTGTGCGTGGGCGCACGACTGCTTGTGCGGGTCGGCCAGGAGATTGCCGCCGGCCGGCCAGCGGCTGGGATTGACCCCTGCGGCTAACTCAGCCTGGAATGTTCGGCTCGACCAACTGGGCCAGTGCCACAAGCGACTCCTGCCAGCCCAGATAACACATCTCCGCGGGAATCACGTCGGGAATGCCTTCCTGCACCACCGACATGTCGGTGCCGCAGGACACCGCGGTCAGCGTCACGGTGGTCTTCATGGTGCCCGGCAGGTTGGGGTCGTCGAAGCTTGCGTCGTATGCAATGCGCTGGCCGGGGACGAGTTCCAGGTACTCGCCGCCGAACGAATGAGTGTGGCCGCTGCCAAAGGCGGTGAAGGACATGCGCCAGGCACCTCCGACCACCGGCTCCATGCTGTGGACTTTGCCGGTGAATCCGAAGGGCGGAAGCCAGCGCTCGAAAGCGCCGGGTTCGACGAAAGCACGGTAGACCCGCTCCGGCGGGGCGCGCAGCACCCGGTGCAGACGGACGGTGTTGGTAGCCATGGTGGTGTTCTCCTGAAGTGCAGAGGAAGACCCTCGACTGACACGACGGACGAGCCCGCGAAAAACTCGACGCAGGCGATCGGCCGCATTCTGCCTTCTTGAATCCGAGTCGCGCGCGACTCGGGCATGGCCCGTCGACAGCGCCGGTCAGCGCGGGTGCGGAAACAGCCGTTCGATCGGGCAATGCGTCTTGATGAACGGCGACTTGATGACGATGTAGCTGAAGTACTTCGCGATGCCGATGTTGCTTTCGAGTAGTCCCTCGATCACTTCCTGGTAGTGGTTCACGCCCCGTGTCAAAAAGCGCAGAAGGTAGTCGTACCCGCCGCTCACCAGGTGGCATTCGAGCACCTCGTCCACATCTCGGATCGCGGTCTCGAAACGCACGAAGTCTTCGCGGTGATGGTCCTGCAGCGTGACCTCGGTGAACACGGTGAGCGTGTCGCCGAGCTTCTCGAGCCGCAGGTGCGCGCCATAGCCGGCAATGTAGCCGGCCTGCTCGAGCCGCTTCACGCGGATGAGACAGGGGCTGGGGGAGAGGCCGACCGCATCCGCGAGGTCGACGTTGGTCATGCGCCCGTTCTGCTGCAGCTGCGCCAGGATACGCAGGTCGAGTCGGTCGATCTTGAAAGCTTCAGACATGGCGGTCCTGAGTAACGGAGAAGGTCCGATTCTGCTTTGCCGGCGGAACTCCGGAACAGTGCTTTCCCGCTCAGGCCGCCAGTGCTGCCCGCACGTCGGCGGCGTCCAGCACTTCGTCGAGCGTTTTCTTCAGGCGCGCGAACATCTGCGCGAACTCATCTTCCGTGAAAGTGAGCGCCGGTGCAAAGCCAAGAATGTTGTCGCCGAAGGCGCGGAACACCAGCCCATTGCGGTAGCCCGCGGCAAAGATGCGGTCTGACAGGCCCAGCGCCGGATCGAAGCCACGCTTGCTCTGCTTGTCGCTCACCAGTTCCAGTGCGCCCAGCAGGCCGCGGTGGCGCGAATCGCCCACCAGCGGATGCGCGCGTAGCGCATCGAGCCCGGCCCCGAAGTGGGCCGCGACGCGCTGGCCATTGGCGAGCACCCCGCCCTCTTCGTACAGGCGCAGCACCTCGAGCGCCACCGCGGCACTCACCGGGTGCGCCGAGTAGGTGGCGCCGTGGCCCACCGGAACGCCCGCGGGTGCGCCGTCGGCGATGCCGGCATAGACCTTCTCCGAGATCATCGTCGCGCCCATCGGCACGTAGCCCGAGGTCAGGCCCTTGGCCATGGTCATCAGGTCGGGCTCAACGCCTTCGGCCTCGCAAGCGAACATGGGTCCGGTGCGGCCGAAACCGGTGATGACCTCGTCGACGACGAAGAGGATGTCGAGCTCGCGCGCGGCATCGCGCATGGCCTTGAGCCAGCCCTTGGGCGGCACGATGACGCCGCCCGAGCCCTGGATCGGCTCGCAGAAGAAGGCGGCGACGTTGTCGGCGCCGAGTTCGGCCACCTTGGCGCGCAGCGAGGCCACCGATGCGGCAATCAATGCTTGCGGATCGGCGCCTTGCGCCTGCCGATACGGGTTGGGCGACGGAATGTAGTGCTGCGTGGGCAGCGGAAGGTCGAAGCCGCGGTGGAAAGCTGGCAAGGCCGTGAGGCCCGCGCCGGTCGACGAGGAGCCGTGGTAGCCGCGCTCCAGCGCGATGAACTGCTTCTTCGACGGCTTGCCGATCGCGTTGTAGTACTGCACGATGAAGCGCACGGCGGCATCGATCGCCTCCGAGCCGCCCAGCGTCATGTAGACGCGGGTCAGCGATGCGGGCGTGATCTGCACCAGTTTTTCCGCCAGGCGGATGGCCGGCTCGCTGCTGAAATGAAAGTAGCCCGTGGCGTACGGCAGGCGGCGCATCTGCTCGGCCGCGGCTTGCACCACGCTCTCCTGGCCGTAGCCCACGTTCACGCACCAGAGGCCCGCGAAGGCGTCGAGCAGTTCATGCCCGTTCGCATCCGTCAGCCATGCACCGCGTGCCGAGGCCAGCACGGTGGGGCCGCGCTGCTCGTGCGTGCGCCAGGGCGAGACGGGATGGATCAGGTGGGCGCGGTCGATGGCGTCGAGCGCGGCGTGGTGCGGCAATGCGGTGGGGTGCGTCATGGCGGTGTCGATTTGAAGCGAGAGCGAAGGAAGCTTTCGATGCCTCCAGCTTAGGCGGCGCGCCGCATGGCGTGGTGCTGCTTTGGGGGTTCTGCACAAAGCACGCTGCGGTTATGCGCCGCGCCACAGCAGATCATGCGGTGGGCTTTTCAGTAGCCCCGCGTGCGATCCACAAGCCCGACCATCGGCTCGCCGGCTTCGAAGCGGCGCAGGTTGTCGAGCAAGGCTTCGGCGGCGCTCAGCGGCTGCGTCATGCTCGCGATGTGCGGCGTGAGTTCGATGCGCGGATGGCGCCAGAAGGCATGCGTGGGCGGCAGCGGTTCGGGGTCGGTCACGTCGAGCACTGCATCGCCGATCTGCCCGCTGGCGAGCGCATCCAGAAAGTCGCGCTCCACCAGGTGCGGCCCGCGGCCCACGTGCACCAGCCCCGCGCCCTTGGGCAGCATCGAGAACAGCTTCGCATCGAGAAAGCCGCGCGTCGAATCGGTGAGCGGCAGCAGGCACACGAGGATGTCGGTGCGCGCAAGAAAGGCGGGCAGCTCGTCGGCGCCCGCATGGCATTGCACGCCATCGACTTCATGCTGCGAGCGGCTCCATCCCGCGCAGTCGAAACCCAGCGAGACCAGCTGCGCCAGCACCGCCTGACCGAGCGAGCCCAGCCCCAGCACGCCCACGCGCCGCTCGCCTGCGGGCCGCACGGGCAGCGGCTTCCACTGCCCTTCCTGCTGCTGGCGGCGGTACTGCGGCATGTCGCGATGCAGGCCGAGCACCGCGTGCGTCACATACTCGACCATGCCGCGCACGATGCCGGGCTCGACCATGCGCACCACGGGCAATTCGGGCGGCAGCGCCGCAAAGTCGAACTGATCGACACCGGCGCCCGAGGAAAACAGCACTTCGAGATTCGGAAAGCGCGCGGCCAAGTCGTCCGGCGGCACCCAGGCCGCGAGAAAGCGCACCCGTGCCGGGTCGCCGATGTCGGGCCAGATGCGAAAGTCGATGTCGGGCCGGTGGCGTCCGAACACCTCGGCCCACTGGCGGCCGCGCACGGGGTCGGACTTGTAGAGAAAGGTGGTGGTCTGCATCATGGCTCCGCCTTCAACCCACGGCCTGCGTCACGATGGCGAACAGCGACGGCCCTTCTGCCGGCACCGCAAGCGATTCGCCGCGCACCATCGTCGTTGGCGCATCCACGCGCAAGAGGCCGATGCTCTCGAGCCATTCGGCCAGGCCGCTGTCGAAGTCGATGTCGATGCGCGTGAAGTTGCCTGCATTCAGGCCCGCAAGATGCGCGATCAGCGCCTTCGCACCCTCGGCGTCGGGCGCGACCACCGGCCCGATGACATGGCCGCGGCCGAAGCGCCGCAGCATCGCGAAGCCCTTCGGCTCGTTGTCGTGGTCGAGCACCACGCAGGCATCGGCGTTTTGCAGCAGTTCCGCGATGAGCGCGTCGCGCGGCATGCCCCGCGCCGCTGCGTCGAGCGCCTGCAGCGCTGGCAACTCGTTGAGGCCGGCGGGCCGCAAGCGCCAACCGGGCTGCAGCCCAATCAGCGGTGCCGGCAGCGCAACGCCCTGGTGCTGCCGCATCTCGCCGGTACGCACGAAGCCCAGCCGCTCATAGAGGCCACGCCCTTCCGCTGTCGCATGCAGCAGCACCGTGCGCTTGTCGAGACCGTCGAGCAACGCGTTCATGAGGCGGTGCCCGATGCGGCGGCCCTGGCAAGCGGGCGAGACGATCACCAGGCCGATGGTGGCGTGGCTCTTGCCCCAGAGCCAGCGCAGGCCGGTCGCGATGAGCTCGCCGTCGCGTTCGACCGCAATGCCTTCCGCGTGCGAGAACACCTGCTCCCAGTCCGCGGGACGATGCGGCCACCGCAGTTCGGCGGACAGCGCATGCGCATGCGGAAGGTCGGCGGCCGTCATCGGTCTGAACACCACGCCATCCGGGGCGGGTGCGTTCGAAATAGGTTCGGGCATGGGGAAAACTCTCTGTTGCGAAGGAATGGCGCATCCATCTTGGACGACATTGCGGCGCCGCACCATAGCGAATTCGGTCTGTTTCGCAACTTGCAAGCTTCGGTTGCCGGGCGGTGCGGTTTCGCAATTCGCTGCGGCGGCGCGCCCGCATACGCACACAAATGCTGAGCCATCCTGCCTAGGATCGACGGCCACTTTCAATGACCTTCCGCCATGCATGTCTTCGCTCCGTTCAACACCCTTCGGCAAGAGCCGGAGGTGCCGTGCGTTCGAAGCCAATCTGCGCTTCAAAAGCGTGCTCTTCGAGCTCGCCGCGACGCACTGAGGTGCATGGCCGCACGCACGCAGGGCACACCGCACGGCATGCCGTCGCCGGCCCCGCAAACCGCAGCTTCACTTCGTCAGGCACCGTTTTTCCCTACATGCCTCGATCGACACCGTGCTGCAATCGCTTCGTAATGAGTTTGTCGCATTTACCACCCTTGAAACAGGAACCGAGACCATGACCTTCCGTCCCAAATACGTCACCTTCGACTGCTACGGCACCCTCACCCGGTTCCGCATGAAGGAGATGGCCGCCGACCTTTTCGCCGACCGCGTTCCGGCCGAGCGCATGGCCGAGTTCCATGCCGACTTCACCGCCTATCGCTTCGACGAGGTTCTGGGCGACTGGAAGCCCTACGAGGTGGTGCTGAAGAACGCAGTGCGGCGCCTCTGCAAGAAATGGAAGATCCAGTACTTCGACCTGGACGCGCAGAAGATCTACGACGCAGTGCCCACCTGGAGCCCGCACGACGACGTGGCGGCAGGCCTGGCCAAGGTGGCCAAGGAAATCCCGCTGGTGATTTTGTCGAACGCCTCGGACGACCAGATCCAGAAGAACGTGGCCATGCTCGGCGCACCGTTCCACCGCGTCTACACCGCGCAGCAGGCACAAGCCTACAAGCCGCGCCTGCAGGCCTTCGAGTACATGCTCGACTCGCTGGGCTGCAACCCGGAAGACGTTCTGCACGTGTCGTCGAGCCTGCGCTACGACCTGATGTCGGCGGACGACATCGGCATCGTCAACAAGGTGTTCGTCAATCGCGGCCATGGCCCGGGCAACCCGGCCTACCGCTACACCGAAATCAAGGACATCGGCGGCCTGCCCGGCGTCGTCGGCCTCTGATCTTTTTCTGCACGTTCGAACGCCCCACGCCATGAAGCTCGACTCCTACTGGACCGATTCCACGCCGGCCTTCACGCCGGCAGTGCATGCACTGCCGGCGCAGGTCGACATCGCGATCGTGGGCGGCGGCTTCACCGGGCTCTCGGCGGCGCTCGCGCTCGCCAAGCGCGGCGCCACCGTCGCGGTGCTGGAGGCCGGCTCGCGCGTGGCAGCCGAGGCGTCGGGGCGCAATGGCGGCCACGTGAACAACGGGCTGGCCGTGGATTACGCAGACGTGGCGGCCAAAGTGGGCGTCGAGAAGGCTCGGGCCTGGTACCGCGCCTACGACGACGCGGTGGACACCGTGGCGCGGCTGGTGCGCGACGAGGCCATCGACTGCGACTTCATGCGCCATGGCAAGCTCAAGCTCGCGACGCGCGCCAACCAGATGGCCGCGCTCGAAAACAGCGCACGGCGCCTGACCGCCGACGGCGTGGACACCGACGTCGAGATCCTCGATGCGGCGCAAGTGCGCAGCGAGGTGCAGAGCGAGCGTTTTCATGGCGGCCTGCTCTACAAGCGCAGCGGCCAGATGCACATGGGCCGCTTCGCCCAGGGGCTGGCCGAAGCCGCGCAGCGCCACGGCGCGCAGATCCACACCGGCACCATGGTCAACCGCATCGAACGCGTGGGCCAGAGCCATGCGCACCGGCTGCACACCGCCGGCGGCACCGTCGCCGCGGAGCAGGTGCTGCTGGCCACCGGCGCCACGCGCCACGGCGGCTACGGCAGCTTCGGGTGGCTGCGCCGGCGCATCGTGCCCATCGGCAGCTTCATCATCGTGACCGAGCCGCTCGGCGCGGAACGTGCGCAGGCGCTGCTCGCGGCCCGCCGCACCTACACGACGGTGGCGAACATCCATCACTACTTCCGGCTCACGCCCGACCATCGGCTGGTGTTCGGCGGCCGTGCGCGCTTTTCTGTTTCCAGCCTGCAGGCCGACGCCGCAAGCGGCGAGATCCTGCGCGCAGGGCTGGCCGAAACCTTTCCGCAGCTCGGCGACGCGCGGCTGGACTATTGCTGGGGCGGACTGGTCGACATGACGCAAGACCGCCTGCCCCACGCCGGCGAGCGCAACGGCCTCTACTACGCCATGGGCTACAGCGGCCATGGCACGCAGATGTCGGTCCACATGGGCGAGCGCATGGCCGCCGTGATGAACGGCGACGCCCGCGCCAACCCCTGGCAGGGCCGCGACTGGCCTGCCATTCCCGGCCACTTCGGCCCGCCCTGGTTCCTGCCGGCGGTCGGGCTTTACTACTCGCTCAAGGACAAGCTGGCCTGAGCGCCGCGAGAGTCCATCGTTTTCGTTCCGCGTTTGTTTGTTCTTCAACCCTCAGTCATCGGCCCCACAGGAGTACCCCACCATGAGCGACAGCAGCAACAAGAGGTTCGAAAACCTCGTCGGTCCCGGCGAAAGCCTTCGCGTGATGGATTCGCTGAAACGCGGCGCCTCCAGGCGTGACATCCTCGCCATGCTGATGGCCGGTGGCATGCAGGCCACCCTGGCCGGCAGCCTCGCCGGCATGGCGGTGTCCGCCCATGCGCAGACGCCCAGGAAGGGCGGCCGCATCCGGGTGGCGGGCGCCACCGCCGCCGCCACGGACACGCTCGATCCGGCCAAGCAGTCGAACCAGACCGACTACTCGCGCTGCAACATGGTCTACAACGGCCTGACCTCGCTGGACGCCAGCCTCACGCCGCAGCCCGCGCTGGCCGAATCGTTCACCACCAAGGACGCCAAGACCTGGGTCTTCACGCTGCGCAAGGGCGTGACCTTCCACGACGGCAAGGCGCTCACGCCGGCCGACGTGGTGTTCTCGGTCATGCGCCACAAGGACCCGGCCACCGCCTCCAAGGCCAAGGTGCTCGCCGACCAGATCGAGAGTGCCAAGGCCACCGGCGCCAATGAAGTGACCTTCGTGCTCAGCGCGCCCAACGCCGACCTGCCGGTGATCCTGGGAACCTTCCACTTCCAAATCGTCAAGGAAGGCACCACCGACTTCAATGCCGGCATCGGCACCGGCCCCTACAAGCTCAAGGAATTCAAGCCCGGCGTGCGCTCGCTGATGGTGCGCAACGACGCCTACTGGAAGCCCGGCAAGCCCTACCTCGACGAGATCGAGTTCGTGGGCATCGGCGACGAGAGCGCGCGCGTCAACGCGCTGCTGTCGGGCGGCTTGGACCTGGTCGGCTCGGTCAACCCGCGTTCGGTGGAGCGCGTGAAGGGGACGCCCGGCTTCGGCATCCTGGTCACCCAGTCCGGACAGTACTCCGACCTCATCATGCGCAAGGACGTGGGCCCTGGTGCCAACCCCGACTTCGTGCTTGGCATGAAGCACCTGTTCGACCGCGAGCAGATGAAGAAGACCATTGCGCTCGACTACGCGGTGGTCGCCAACGACCAGCCGATCGATCCGACCAACCGCTTCTACTTCGCCGGCCTGCCGCAGCGCCCCTTCGACCTGGACAAGGCGAAGTTCCACCTGCAGAAGTCCGGCATCACCGGCAAGGTGCCGATGGTGGCCTCGCCCGCGGCGCTGTACTCGGTGGAGATGGCGCTGCTGCTGCAGCAAACGGCGCAGCGCGCGGGGCTGGAGATCGACATCAAGCGCATGCCGGCCGACGGTTATTGGTCGAACCACTGGCTCAACAGCCACGTGGGCTTCGGCAACGTGAACCCGCGCCCGAGCGCCGACGTGCTGCTGACGCAGTTCTTCCAGTCGGGTGCGGCGTGGAACGAGTCGCGCTGGAAGAGCGATAAGTTCGACCAGCTGCTGCTGGCCTCGCGCGCCGAGATCGACCTGGCCAAGCGCAAGCAGATGTACGCCGACATGCAGACCATGATCCACCAGGACGCAGGCATCGGCATCCCGCTGTTCCTCTCGAGTCTCGACGGCCACAGCTCCAAGCTCAAGGGCCTGTCGCCGATCCCGCTGGGCGGCCTCATGGGCTACAACTTCGCCGAGAACGTATGGCTGGAGGCATAACGCGCCCGCCGCCGCTCGTCTCGACTCTGGGAGCATCGAAATGAACCATGTCATCCTGAAGCTTCTCGTCCAGCGCATCGCGCTGGCGCTTCTGTCGCTGCTGACGGTATCGGTGATCGTGTTCGCGATCACCGCGGTGCTGCCCGGCGATGCCGCGCAGGAACAGCTCGGCCAGGACGCCACGCCCGAGGCCGTGGCCGCGCTGCGCGCGCAGATGGGCCTGGACGTGCCGGCGCCCGAACGCTACGCCAAGTGGCTGTTCGGCATGGTGAAGGGCGACCCCGGCCTCTCCGCGACCACGCAGATGCCGGTGGCCGAGCTGATCGCCAGCCGCCTGCCCAACTCGCTGCTGCTGGCCGCCGTCACGGCGCTGTTCTCGGTGCCGATCGCGCTGGCGCTCGGCATCGCCTCGGCGGTCTGGCGCGGCTCCTGGTTCGACCGCGCCGCCTCGACAACGGCCGTGGGCGTGGTGTCGGTGCCGGAGTTCCTGGTCGCGACGCTGGCGGTGCTGGTGTTCGCGGTCCAGCTGCGCTGGCTGCCGGCGCTCTCGTTCGTCAATGACATCGAGTCGCTGGGCCAGTTGCTGCGCGCCTTCGCGATGCCGGTGCTGGTGCTGTGCTGCGTGATCATCGCGCAGATGATGCGCATGACGCGCGCCGCGGTGATCGATCAGCTCGAAGCCCCCTACATCGAGATGGTGCGGCTCAAGGGCGCCTCGCCGATGCGCATGGTGCTGGCGCACGCGCTGCCCAATGCGGTGGGCCCGATTGCCAACGCCGTGGCGCTGAGCCTGTCGTACCTGCTCGGCGGCGTAATCATCGTCGAGACCATCTTTAACTACCCCGGCATCGCCAAGCTGATGGTCGACGGTGTCTCGCAGCGCGACATGCCGCTGGTGCAAACCTGCGCCATGATCTTTTGCTGCGCCTACCTGATCCTGGTGACGACGGCCGACATCTGCGGCATCCTCGCCAACCCGCGGCTGCGGCACCGCTGAAGGAAGCTCCATGGAAACGTCCACATCTCCCACGGTCGTGAGCGCCACGGCTTCCCTCGCGCCCATGCCGCAAGAGCGCCGCGGCGGTCCGCTGCGCTGGCTCGCCGGCTTCGGCCCATCGGGCCTGCTCGGCCTTGCGGTGCTGCTGTTCTGGCTGCTCGCGGCGCTGCTCGGCCCCTGGCTGCTCTCGAACGGCACGGCGGCCACGGGCACCTCGAACGTCTTCGCACCGATGAGCGCGACGCACTGGCTGGGCACCGACTACCTCGGCCGCGACATGCTGGCGCTCATCATCGAGGGGGCGCGCTACACGATCGGCGTCGCGTTGTTTGCCACGCTGCTGGCCAGCGGAACCGGCATCACGCTGGCGCTGCTGGCCGCCGCCAGCGGCCGCTGGATCGACGCGGTGCTCAGCCGCGGCCTCGACACGCTCACGGCAATCCCGAGCAAGATGTTCGCGCTCATCATGGTGGCGGGCTTCGGCTCCTCGGTGCCGATGCTGGTGGTCACGGCGGGCATCATCTACGTGCCCGGCGCCTACCGCATGGCGCGCTCGCTGGCCGTCAACATCAACGCGCTCGACTACGTGACCGTGGCGCGCACGCGCGGCGAGGGCACGCTTTACATCATGCTGCGCGAGATCCTGCCCAACATTCTGGGCCCGATGCTGGCCGACCTCGGCTTGCGTTTCGTCTACGTCGTGCTGCTGCTGGCGAGCCTGAGCTTTCTCGGCCTGGGCATCCAGCCGCCGGCGGCCGACTGGGGGTCACTGGTGCGCGAGAACATCGGCGCGCTGGCCATGGGCGGCGCCTCGGTGATCGTGCCTGCGCTCGCCATCGCGAGCCTGACCATCGCGGTCAACCTTGTGATCGACAACCTGCCGGGCCGCACCGCCCGCGAACGAGGAGCACGCTGATGGGCGCACCACTCACTGTCCAGGGACTCCGCATCGTGGCGGGCGACAGCACGCTGGTCGATGACTTGAGCTTTTCCGTGCAGCCCGGCGAGGTGCTGGCGCTGATCGGCGAGTCGGGTTCCGGCAAGACCACCACCGCGCTCGCGCTGATGGGCTATGCACGCCACGGCTGCCGCATCGCGGCTGGCCGGGTCCAGATCGGCGACACCGACGTGCTGGCACTCGATGCGGCGCGGCAGCGCAGTCTGCGCGGCCGCACGGTCTCCTACATCGCTCAGAGCGCGGCCGCCTCCTTCAACCCCTCGCGCACGATCATGGACCAGGTCGTCGAGCCGACCGTCATCCACGGCCTGTGCAAGCGGGCCGAGGCCGAGGCGAAGGCGGTGCAGCTGTTCCGCGAACTGGCGCTGCCCGACCCGGACAACATCGGCTCGCGCTATCCGCACCAGGTCTCCGGCGGGCAGCTGCAGCGGCTGATGGCAGCCATGGCGCTGATCGGCGACCCGGACCTCGTGATCCTCGACGAGCCAACCACCGCGCTGGACGTGACCACGCAGATCGAGGTGCTGCGCGCCTTCCGCCGCGTGGTGCGCGAGCGCCGTGCCACCGCCGTGTACGTGAGCCACGACCTGGCCGTGGTGGCGCAGATGGCCGACCACATCCTGGTGCTGCGCAACGGCAAGATGAGCGAGCTCAACGCCACCGAGCAGATCCTCTCCGCCCCGGTGGACGATTACACCAAGTGTCTGCTCGCGGCAGCGCGCCCCGCGGTGCGCGCTTCGGGCCAGGCCTCGGGTGATTCGGCGCTGCTCCTGCAGGTGAATGAGCTTTCGTGCGGCTACGGCGCGGTGGACGCCAAGGGCCAGCCGGCCAAGCTGATCCTCCAAGACATCAACCTGAAGCTCTACCGCGGCCAGGCCATCGGCGTGATCGGCGAATCGGGCTCCGGCAAGACCACGCTGGCACGCGCCGTCGCGGGCCTGCTGAAGCCCTGCCACGGCAACGTCATGTTCGACGGACACGAGCTCAAGCCCACGCTGCAGCAGCGCAGCCCCGAAGAGCTGCGTCGCATCCAGATCGTGTTCCAGATGGCCGACACAGCGCTGAACCCATCGCAGACCATCTGGCGCATCCTCGCGCGGCCGCTGCAGTTCTACAAGGGCTTGCGCGGCGAGCCCCTCAAGCAGCGCATCTTCGAGCTGCTCGATCTGGTGAAGCTGCCGCGCTCGGTGGCCAATCGCCTGCCGGGCGGACTCTCCGGCGGGCAGAAGCAGCGCGTGAACCTGGCGCGTGCGCTGGCGGCCGAGCCCGACCTGATCCTGTGCGACGAGGTGACCTCGGCACTCGATACCGTGGTGGCCGCGGCGGTGCTCGACCTCATGGCCGAACTGCGGCGCGAGCTCGGCGTGTCCTACCTGTTCATCAGCCACGATCTGCACACCGTGCGCTCGGTGTGCGACGAGATCGTGGTGATGCAGCACGGCCGCAAGCTCTCGCAGGTGGCGCGCGCCGACTACGACCGCGGTCCGCACCACCCCTACTACCAGCTGCTCGCGCGTTCGGTGCCCGAGCTGCGCCGCGGCTGGCTCGACGACATGGACCACGCGGCTGCGACAGCGGCAGCGGCCCACCCAACCAGGGAGATACACGCATGATTCCCACATTCCGTATTGCGCTGATCGCCGGCGACGGCATCGGCAAGGAAGTGATGCCCGAGGGACTGCGCGTGGTGCTGGCCGCGGCCGAGCGCTTCGGCTTCGAGCTCGACTGCCGCACCATCGACTGGGCCAGCTGCGACTACTACGCCGAGCATGGCCGGATGATGCCGGACGACTGGAAGGAGCAGCTGCGCGGCGTCGACGCGCTCTACTTCGGCGCGGTCGGCTGGCCCGAGACGGTGCCCGACCATGTCTCGCTCTGGGGATCGCTGCTGAAGTTTCGCCGCGAGTTCGACCAGTACATCAACCTGCGCCCGGTGCGGCTGTTCGAGGGCGTGCCCTGCCCGCTCGCGAACCGCAGGCCCGGCGACATCGACTACCTGGTGGTGCGCGAGAACACCGAGGGCGAGTACACCTCCCTCGGCGGCGTGATGTACGAAGGCACCGAGCGCGAGATCGTGATCCAGGAATCGGTCTTCTCGCGCCACGGCACCGACCGCGTGCTGCGCTACGCCTACGAACTTGCGAACAGCCGCGCGCGCAAGCACCTCACGGTGGCCACCAAGAGCAACGGCATTGCCATCAGCATGCCCTGGTGGGACGGCCGCGCCGACGCCATCGGCCGCGACTACCCCGAGGTGACGAGCGACAAGCAGCACATCGACATCTTGTCGGCGCGCTTCGTGCTGCAGCCCACGCGCTTCGACGTGGTGGTGGCGAGCAACCTGTTCGGCGACATCCTCTCCGACCTGGGTCCGGCGACCACCGGCACCATCGGCCTGGCGCCCTCGGCCAACCTGAACCCCGACCGCAAGTTTCCGTCGCTGTTCGAGCCGGTGCACGGCTCGGCGCCCGACATCTACGGCCAGAACATCGCCAACCCGATCGCGATGATCTGGTCGGGCGCGCTGATGCTGGACTTCCTCACGCAGGGACAGGGCGCGGGCCGCGCCGCGCACGACGCCATCCTCGGCGCAATCGAGGCGGTACTGCGCGACGGGCCGCGCACGCGCGACCTGGGTGGCACGGCCTCGACCACCGAACTGGGCATGGCGATTGCCGAGCGCGTCGCGAATTGACTCACCCCCAGGCTTCGCGCACTTCGTGTCGCTACGCCACCCCCCTCTCCGGGGGCAACACCAGCGGCCCGGCAAAGCCGGTTCCGCGGTGTTCCTGGAAGGGACCTCCTTACCGAACTCAACGAACCCTGAATTGACCATGACTCTGACACTTGAACGCCAGGACCTGCTGCCAGGCCGCCAGCTCATCGGTGGCGAATGGCGCGATGCCAGCGATGGCCGCCGCCTCGACGTGACCGACCCCGCCACCGATGGCGTCTTCGCAACCGTGCCAGACGGCACGGCCGCCGACGCGCGCGCCGCGGTCGCTGCCGCGCACGCCGCCTTCCCCGCCTGGCGCGCCGTGCCGGCCAAGCAGCGCGCGCAGATTCTCAAGCGCTGGAACGACCTCATGCTCGCGCACCAGGAAGACCTGGGCCGCCTCATTTCGCGCGAACAGGGCAAGCCGCTGGCCGAGGGCCGCGGCGAAGTCGCCTATGCGGCCAGCTACGTCGAATGGTTCGGCGAAGAAGCCACGCGCGCCAATGGCGACGTGATTCCCGCGCCCGTGACGGGCCGCCGCATGCTCGCGGTGAAGGAACCGGTCGGCGTGGTCGCCGCGATCACGCCGTGGAACTTCCCGGCCGCCATGATTGCCCGCAAGATCGCGCCCGCGTTGGCCGCGGGCTGCACCGTGGTCTGCAAGCCGGCCGAGGACACGCCGCTGACTTCGCTCGCGCTCGTGAAGCTCGCCGAAGAAGCCGGCGTACCGGCAGGTGTGCTCAACATCGTGACCGCCTCGCGCGAGCGCACGCCCGAAGTGGTCGACGTGTGGCTGGCCGATGCGCGCGTGCGCAAGATCAGCTTCACCGGCTCCACGCCGGTGGGCAAGCATCTGGCGCGGGCCTCGGCCGATACGCTCAAGAAGCTGTCGCTCGAGCTGGGCGGCAACGCGCCCTTCATCGTCTTCGAGGACGCGGACGTCGATGCCGCTGTCGAAGGCCTCATGGCCGCCAAGTTCCGCAATGGCGGCCAGACCTGCGTGTGCCCTAACCGCGTGTTCGTGCAGGCCAAGGTGCACGACGCCTTCGTCGACAAGCTCGCGGCACGGGTGGGCGCGCTCAAGGTCGGCCCTGCCACCGAATCCGATTCGCAGATCGGCCCGATGATCAATGCGCGCGCGGTCGAGAAGATCGAACGCCATGTGCGCGACGCCGTGGCGCGGGGCGCACGCGTCGTGGTCGGCGGCGAGCGGCTGCGCTCCGCGCGCTGCGACGGCCCGAACTACTACGCGCCCACCGTGCTGGTGAATGCCGACCCCACGATGGAGTGCAGCTGCGAGGAGACCTTCGGGCCCGTGGTGCCGGTCACGCGCTTCGACACCGAGGCCGAGGTGATCGCCGCCGCCAACGACACGCCCTTCGGCCTGGCCGCCTATTTCTATTCGACCGACGTGCGCCGCATCTGGCGCGTGGCGGATGCGCTCGAATCGGGCATCGTCGGCATCAACGAAGGCGCCCTGGCCGCCGAGGCCGCTCCCTTCGGCGGCGTGAAGGAATCAGGCTACGGCCGCGAAGGCTCGGTGCACGGTCTCGACGACTACATGCACACCAAGTACCTCTGCCAGGGCGGCCTCTGAGCCTTCTTGGGGTGCGCTTCGGCGCTTAAGCGGCAAGCGACGGATAGTCGGTGTAGCCCTTGGCGCCGGGCGTGTAGAACGTGTCCGGAGCAGGCGCGTTCAACGGCGCGTCCTGGCGCATGCGGTCGACGAGGTCGGGGTTGGCGAGGAAAGCCCTGCCCATGGCCGCCAGGTCCGCGCGGCCTTCGCGCAGCGCCAGTTGTGCGCTGGCCTTGTCGAGACCGCCGGCGAGGATGAAGGGGCCGTCGAACGCCGCCTTCAGATCGACCTTCAGCTTTGCCGGGACCGGTGGAGCGCCAATTGCCGAATGGTCCAGCACGTGAACGTACATGAGGCCGAGCGCAGAAAGCTCCTTCACCAGCGCGAGGTACTGTTCGTCCACGCCTTCGAAGGCGCCGGCGCCGTTGAACACGCCGTGCGGCGACAGGCGGATGCCCACGCGCTCGGCGCCGATCTCCTTCGCCGCCGCACGGGCGACCTCGAGCACCAGCCGGTTGCGCCCTTCAGCCGTGCCGCCGTAGCCGTCGGTGCGGCGGTTGATGTTGGCGTTCAGGAATTGCTCGAGCAGGTAGCCGTTGGCCGCGTGCAGCTCGATGCCGTCGAAGCCGGCTTCGATGGCAAGGCGCGCGGCCGTCGCGTACTCACCGACCGCGGTCTGGATGTCGGCCTCGGTCATGGCGCGCGGCGGCGTGTGCGGCTGGCTGCCTTGGGTGTCCGTCCACATCTGGCCCGGGCAAGTTTCCGCTGAAGCGCTGAGCACTTCGGCGCCGGCCGGCAGGTTGGCCTGGTGGCTCACGCGCCCGGTGTGCATGAGCTGGACCACGATCTTGCCGCCCTTGGCATGGACTGCATCCGTCACGAGCTTCCAGCCTTGCACCTGGGCGTCGTTGAACAGGCCGGGGATCCGGGCGTAGCCGAGGCCGTTGGGCGACGGCGAGGTGCCTTCCGTGATGATGAGGCCGGCGCTCGCGCGCTGGGCGTAGTACGTGGCCATCAGGCTGTTGGGCGTGTTGTTGTCGACCGCGCGGCTGCGGGTGAGCGGCGACATCACGGCACGGTTCTTGAGCGGAATGGCGCGCAGGGAGAAGGCGTCGAAAAGCATGGGCTGTCCTCGAAAAATGGAATGAAAAAGAAAAAGGTGGGCTCAGCCCACGAGGTAGCGCGGGGCCGGCGTTCCGACCTGGGTGGCGGCGAACAGTTCGGAGCGCGCGGCCTCGTACTTTCCCCACAGCGACGCATCGGCGACCGAGGGCCACGTGACGGCTTCGCCCTGGTCCCATCCCGCAAGCGCCGCATCGACCATGTGCTCGGTCGTCATCAAGGCGTCCTGGTTGAGGGCCGCCAGCGGCACGCCCGACAGATCCCAGATCTCGGTGGCTGTCGATGCCGGCAGGACCAGCTGAACCTTCACGCCGGTGCCGGCCAGCTCTTCCTGCAGGCCTCGGCTGTACTGCAGCACGAAGGCCTTGGTGCCGCTGTAGACGGCGCTGATGGGCAGCGAATGGATGGCCAGCACGGAAGCGATGTTGATGATCACCCCCTCTTTTCGCGCGATGAAGGCCGGCACGACCGCTTGGCTCAGGCGCGTCAACGCCGTGATGTTGAGGGCGATCTGGGACAGCGCATCGCCTGCGGACCGCTGGGCCACCGGGCCGAGCCGCGCAATGCCGGCATTGTTCACCAGGACGCGCACGTCGGCGTTGGTGGACAGAATCGTCTCGATCCGCGACAAGTCCTCGTCCTGGGTCAGATCGGCCACGATCGCTTCGGCTTTGATACCGTGTGTCTTCGAAACTTGCGCGCAAAGCGCTTCGAGGCGGTCGGCTCGCCGCGCTACCAGAATCAGGTCGTATCCACGCGCCGCGAGGCGATCCGCATAGACGGCGCCGATGCCGGAGGAAGCCCCTGTGACAAGGGCGACTTTCTTGGAGTTGGGGGTTGTCATTGAAGGCTTTCGAATAAAATTGAGGGCTCAACTAAATAAGTTGAGGGCTCAAATGTAGATTTGAACCGCAGCCGCTTGCCGATGGTTCGGCACTCAACCATTTTCTGATCATGGGAATCACCACCACTCCTGTCGATGCCAAACGCACCCGGAGCAAACCCGGCGAACACGAGCAAGACATCTTGGGCGGACGGGTCTGCACGAACACGGCACTGCGCCTCGCGGCCCGCCGGCTTGGCCAGCTCTACGACGAAGCACTGGCGCCGCTGGACCTCAAGGCCACGCAACTCGCGCTCATGGCAGAGATACACAAACTCATGGGTCCTGATCAACAAGGACCCGCGCTGCAGGATCTGGCGAGCCGGCTCGCGATCCAGCTTTCGGCCCTTACCCATGCCCTGCGGCCGCTGGTGCGTGATGGCATGGTCGAGCTGCGCCTCGATGCCAAGGACCGGCGCACCAAGCACGGCGTTCTCACGCCGCTTGGCAAAGCCAGGCTGTCAAAAGCCGTGGCGCACTGGGCCGCAGCCAATGACCGGGTCGAAGCGGTCCTTGGCCCTGCCTCGGCTGCGAACCTGAGGGCCCTGGCCGATCAGGTGTCTTCCGATGCGTTCCTGGCCGCATACAAGGGGGAAGTCGACCGCTAGATCTTCAGGTCGACCAGCGTGGCGCCGCGAAGAATGAAAGGCGCGACACTGCCGGGGAGACCAGGCCCTGCGCCAGACCGCAGGCAGCCAAGCCAGGCGCCGCCGCACCTCCTCAATCCGCAGTCGCGCCCGACTTCTTCACCAGCTCGGCCCAGCGCGGAATCTCGCGCGCCATGTGGTCGCGCAGTTCCTCGGGCGTGCTGGCGGCGATGTCCATCGCCAGCTGGCCGGAGAGCTTGGCCTGCACGTCGGGCTGCTTGAGCGCTTTCACGATCTCGGCATTCAGGCGCTGGATGATGGGCTTGGGCGTGCCCTTGGGCGCATAGACCGCCTGCCATGACGACATCTCGAAACCGGGCACGCCCGATTCGATCATGGTCGGCAGTTCGGGCACCAGCGCAATGCGCTTGCCGGTGGTCACGGCCAAGAGCTTCAGCTTGCCGCTCTTGACGAGCGGCAGCGCGGCGGTCACCTGGTCGAACATGAAGGGCACCAGGCCTGACGCAACGTCGGTCATGGCGGGCGGCGTGCCCTTGTACGGCACGTGCGTGAGCTTCACGCCGATCATGTCGGCGAACATTTCGCCCGCCAGGTGCGTCGAGGTACCGGCGCCCGACGACGCGAAGGTGCGCTTCGATTCGTCCTTCTTGAGCAGCGCGATCAGCTCGGCCACCGAGTTCACGCCAAGCTGGCTGTTGACGATCAGCACGTTGGGCAGCCGGCCGACCAGCGAGACGGGCTCGAAGTCCTTCATCGGGTCGTAGGGCAGCTTCTTGTAGAGGCTCGCGTTGATGGCGTGCGTGCTGATGGTGCCGCCGAACAGCGTGTAGCCGTCGGGCGCGGCCTTGGCCACGTAGGCCGCGCCGATGCCACCGGCCTGCCCCGGCTTGTTGTCCACCACCACCGACTGGTGAAGGCTCTCGCCCAGCTTGTTGGCGAGGATGCGGCCGACGATGTCGGTCGAGCCGCCGGCCGTGAAGGGCACGACGTAGGTGATGGTCTTGGCAGTGGGCCATTCGGCCTGCGCCAGCGCCACGGCGGGTGCCAGTGCGAAGACGGATGCGGATGCGGCGAACAGCAGCCGCGCGGCGCGGTGAATGAAGGGCATGGTCTTGTCTCTCTTTGTCGATGTCTCTGTTGAAAAGGC
The DNA here is from genome assembly GCF_900099805.1 of Variovorax sp. OV700. Lineage (GTDB taxonomy): Bacteria > Pseudomonadota > Gammaproteobacteria > Burkholderiales > Burkholderiaceae_C > Variovorax. The sequence goes on from NZ_FNDR01000002.1 coordinate 147,159, forward strand.
GGGCCTTCAGCGGCCGCGGGCCTGGCGCCAGGCGGCGAACTCGGTGCGGCTTTGCTCCTCGGTCGGCGGATAGAGGCCGAGGATGGAGCGGCCCTCGAGCACCTTCTCCTGCACGAAGTCTTCGAACACGGTCATCTCGGTGGCCTCGGCCGCAACCTCGTCTGCAATGTCGGCCGGAATCACGATGACGCCTTCGGCATCGCCCACCACCACGTCGCCGGGCCACACGGCCACGTCGCCGCAGCCGATGGGCACGTTGATGTCGATGGCCTGGTGCAAGGTCAGGTTGGTCGGTGCGCTCGGGCGTTGGTGGTATGCGGGGAAGCCGAGCTTCGCGATGTCGGGGCTGTCGCGAAAGCCGCCGTCGGTGACCACGCCGGCCACGCCGCGCTTCATGAGCCGGCTCACCAGGATGCCGCCCGCCGACGCGGCGCGCGCGTCCTTGCGGCTGTCCATCAGCAGCACCGCCCCCTCGGGGCACTGCTCCACGGCCTGGCGCTGCGGATGGCTACGGTCGTTGAACACGGTGATCGGGTTCAGGTCTTCGCGCGCGGGCATGTAGCGCAGCGTGAAGGCCTCGCCGACCATGTTGGGCAGCGCCGCGTTGAGCGGATGCACGTCCTGGATGAACTGGTTGCGCAGCCCGCGCTTGAACAGCGCGGTGCACAGGGTGGCGGTGCTGACCTTCATCAACTTCTCGCGGGTCTGGGGATTCACATGGGTCTCCGTTGGGTTCTTCAGAAGATGTCGGGTTCGGGCACGGGCCGGCCGAAGGTGGTTTCGAGAAAGTCGAAGTCGCAGCCCTCGTTGGCCTGCAGAATGTGGCGGCCGAACATCCAACCGTAGCCGCGCTCATAGCGCGGCGCGGGCGGCGTCCACGCGACCTTGCGGCGTGCCAGTTCCTCGTCGCTCACTTCCAGGTGGATGAGCCGCTGCGGCACGTCGACGCGGATGCGGTCGCCGGTGCGCACCAGCGCCAGCGGACCGCCGACGGCCGACTCGGGCGAGCAGTGCAAGAGGCAGCCGCCGTAGCTGGTGCCGCTCATGCGCGCGTCCGACAGGCGCAGCATGTCGGTCACGCCTTGCTTCAAGAGCTTGGTCGGGATCGGCAGCATGCCCCACTCGGGCATGCCGGCGCCGCGCGGGCCGGCGTTGCGAAGCACCAGGATGTCGTCGCCGGTCACGTCGAGCGAGGGGTCGTCCACCGCTTTCTTCAGGCTGGGATAGTCATCGAACACCAGCGCGCGGCCGGTGTGCTGCAAGAGGTGCGGTGCGCAGGCGCTGGGCTTGATCACCACGCCGTCGGGAGCGAGGTTGCCGCGCAGCACGGCCAGCGCGCCTTCGGCATAGATGGGGTTGTCGAGCGGGCGGATGACGTCGTCGTTGAACACCTGGGCACCCTCGATGTTCCGGCCTATGGTGCAGCCGTTGACGGTGAGCGCCTCGGTCTTCAGGTGGCCGCGGATGCGCTCCAGCATCGCGGGCAGGCCGCCGGCATAGAAGAAGTCTTCCATCAGGTAGGTGTCGCCGCTCGGCCGGATGTTGGCGACCACCGGCACGCGGCGGCTCGCGGCATCGAAGTCGTCCAGCGTGACCGGATGGCCGGCGCGGCGCGACATGGCGATCAAGTGCACGATGGCATTGGTGCTGCATCCCATCGCCATGGCGCAGGCGATGCCGTTCTCGAAGTTGTCGCGCGTGAGCATCTTGGCGGGCGTCAGGTCGTCCCACACCATCTCGACGATGCGGCGGCCGCATTCGGCGCTCATGCGCACGTGGTTGGCATCGGCCGCGGGAATGCTCGAGGCGCCCGGCAGCGTGAAGCCCACGGCCTCCGCAATGCCCATCATGGTGGCCGCCGTGCCCATGGTCATGCAGGTTCCATGGCTGCGCGCGATGCCGGCCTCCATCTCCTGCCAGGCCTGGTCGCTCAATTGGCCGGCGCGGCGCTGGTCCCAGTACTTGAAGGCGTCCGAGCCGGAGCCCAGCACCTGCCCCCGCCAGTTGCCGCGCAGCATCGGGCCCGCGGGCAGATAGATGAACGGCAGGCCCATGCTCAGTGCGCCCATCGTGAGGCCCGGCGTGGTCTTGTCGCAGCCGCCCATCAGCACCGCGCCGTCGATCGGGTGGCTGCGCAGCAGCTCCTCGGTTTCCATTGCGAGGAAGTTGCGGTAGAGCATGGTCGTCGGCTTGACCATGCTCTCGGACAGCGAGATGGCCGGCAGCTCGAGCGGAAAGCCGCCCGCCTGGAAGATGCCGCGCTTGACGTCGTCGACGCGCTGCTTGAAGTGCGAATGGCACTGGTTGGCGTCGCTCCACGTGTTGACGATGGCGATGATCGGCTTGCCTACCCAGTCGGTGGGCGCGTAGCCCATCTGCATCACCCGCGAGCGGTGGCCGAAGGAGCGGAAGTCGTCGGGCGCGAACCAGCGGGCGCTGCGCAGGGTGTCGTAGGAGCGTGGCATCGAGGGCTGAAAGAGGATTCTTGCGTGGGATCAACTACATTAAAACACTAATATATCACTCCGTCAAAGCGAGAATTCCTGCGAATGACTGCCCTCCCCCGGATCCGACTCGACCGCACCCGCCTGGCCGCACCGCAAGTGCTCGAAAAGCTGCGCGATGCCATCCTCTCCCTCGACCTCGTGCCCGGCACGGTGCTGGTGCGCCAGGAGCTGGCGGACCGCTTCGGCGTGAGCCAGACGCCGGTGCGGGAAGCCTTGCTGCGGCTGAGTGAAGAAGGCCTCGTCGACGTGTTTCCCCAGCACGCCACCCTGGTGAGCCGCATCGACATCGACGCGGCCAGGCAGGCGCACTTTTTGCGCCGCTCGATCGAGCTGGAGATCGTCCACCAGCTGGCCGGCGAAGCCCCACCCGGCCTGGTGGCCCAACTCGAAGCGCAGGTCGCACTGCAGGCCACGCTGGCGGCGGCGCGGCAGTACGGCGAGTTCGTCGGTGCCGACCGCAAGTTTCATCACCTGATGTACGAAGCCGCGAATGTGCCGAGCCTCTGGGACCTGGTGAGCCGCGTCTCGGGCCACGTGGACCGCCTGCGGCGCCTGCACCTGCCCACGGCGGGCAAGACCGAGGCGATCCTGCGTGACCACCGCGCCATCGTGCGTGCCATTGCCGACGGCGACGGCGCTGCGGCGCAGAAAGCGCTGCGCGAACACCTCTCCGGCACGCTGAGTTCGCTGCCGGAAATCTGCGCGCGGCATCCGGACTTCATCGCACCCGGGAACTGAGCGGCATGACCCCGCGAACCAGGACAGAAGTACTATTTTTTATTACTACTTTCATCGTATGCTGGCTTCATTCCAGGCTGGCATTCGGAAAGAGCGTTGCCGGCCGTTTCGAGTCAGCACGCCTGAGGCGCGCCAGCAACGCGGCAGGCAACGATCATCAAGAGGATGGGACGCAAACATGGCTTACTCCAGTGCTCCGCAAATCGTCCGACAGATCCTGGAAGGGCCCGTCGCCCGGCCGGTGTTGCAACACTGGCGGCGCCAGCGGTTTTTCTCCGAAGCCGGTTTCGCGGGTTTCTTCGGCCTGTTCAAGAATTTTGCCGAAGCGCGGAGTACGCTGCCTCCCAATCCGGAATTCGACAACGCCGCCCTGGCAGCCGAGTACGTGGACGTCCGCACGAAGAAGATCTTTGCCTACGACTATCCGGTGATGTGGTGGCTCGAACGCGCGTTCCGCGATGGCGCCACCAAGGTGCTCGACATCGGCGGCTCGGTGGGTGTTCACTTCTATGCGTACCGCCGCTATTTCGAGATGCCGAAAGATCTGTCCTGGCGTGTCGTGGAAGTGCCTGCGATCGCTTCCATCGGCCGCGAAATGGCCAGCCATGCCGAAGCCGATGCCGGCGCGCTGAGCTTCGCCGAGAACCTGACGGAGGTCCTGTCCGGCCACGACATCTGGATCTCCGCGGGAGCCTTGCATTTTCTGGACAATGCGCGCCCCGCCCAGCTGCTCCAGCAATGCGAGCAGCGTCCGCGGCACATTCTCCTGAACAAGGAGCCGCTCTATGACGGCGAGGACTACGTGACGACGGTGAACATCGGCGACGGTTGCTTTGCGCCGGCGCACGTCTTCAACCGCCAGCGCTTCATCACCGAGGTCGAGGCGCTGGGCTACACCCTGCGCGAGCAGTGGCAGGTTCCCGAGCGTTCGCTCAAGCTGCCGGGATTCCCCAAGCATTGCGTGCCGGTGTACAGCGGCCTCTACTTCACGCGCTGAGTCGACGCGCCGCCACACCACCAGCCACCGCCTCATGCAGGCTGGCGGTGGAGGCCATGGGCTGCGCATCGCATCGCCGCCATCCGCCGGACGGTGCATCATTGCGGCCACGATCCCTCCCGCAAAGGAAAGAATCCATGCCGTCCACCACCGACTACGAATCGATGTTCGAGTTCGCGCCGATGTCGCTGTGGCTCGAAGACTACAGCGGGCTGCGCCAGCTGTTCGAGTCGTGGCGCAGCGCCGGTGTGGTGGATCTGGTGGCCCACCTCAATGCCGAGCCGCGGCACGTGCGCGAATGCATGGCGCAGCTGCGGGTGCTGAGCGTCAACCAGAGCACGCTCACCCTCTTCGGTGCGCAGAGCCAGGCCGACCTGCTGTCGCGGCTCGACAGCGTCTTTCGCGACGACATGACCGCGCCGGTGATCTACGAGCTGGACCAGCTCTGGCGCGGAAAACTCTGCTTCGACAACCAGACCGTCAACTACGCGCTGGACGGTCGCAGGCTCGACGTGCACGTGCGCGTGCAGGTGCTGCCCGGCCACGAGGCCTCGTGGGAGCGCGTGCTGGTGTCGCTCGACGACATCACCGAGCGCGTGCGGGCCGAGCGGCTGCGCCTGGAGAGCGAGCGCTACGCGCGCGAGCTGTTCGAGCGCTCGCCGGTGTCGCTGTGGGTGGAAGACTTCAGCGGCGTCAAGATACTGCTCGACGACATCCGCAAGCGGGGCATCAGCGATTTCGCGACCTTCATCAAGGTACACCCGGAGTTCATCACGCGCTGCATGCGCGAAATCCGCGTGATCGACGTCAACCGGGAGACGCTGCGAATGTTCGGCGCGGCCGACAAGAGCGAGCTGCTCGACAACCTCTCGGGCATCTTCCGCGACGAGATGCACGACTCCTTTGCCGAGCAGCTGCAGGACCTCTGGAACGGCAAGATGCTGCAGCAGCGGGAGGTCGTCAACTACGCGCTCACGGGCGACCTGCTGAACATCCACATGCAATTTGCCGTGCTCGAAGACCGGCTCGCCACCTGGGACCTCGTGCTGGTGTCGCTGATCGACATCACGGCCAGGAAGAAGGCCGAGGCCTACCTCGAGTACCTGGGCAAGCACGACGTGCTGACGCAACTTCGCAATCGCGTCTTCTTCTCGGAAGAAATCAACCGGCTGTCGCGCAAGGGCCCCTGGCCGGTGTCGGTGCTGGTGATCGACATGAACGGCCTGAAGCCCGTGAACGACGAGGAAGGCCACGCCGCCGGCGACGCGCTGCTGCGGCGCGTGGGCGAGGTGCTGAGCAAGGCGGTCGAAGAGCCCGGCTGGCCCGCGCGCATCGGCGGCGACGAGTTTGCCGTGGTGCTGCCCAAGACGGACGGGCGCGGCGCCGAGGCGATACGCGACCGCATCGTCTCCATGCTCGACCTGAACAACCAGTTCTATGCGGGCCAGAGCGGACACGTGCTGAACCTTGCGATTGGCCTGGCTACCTGCGACGCCGGCGACCAGCTCGACGCGGCGCTGCAGCGCGCGGACCGCGCGATGTACGAAGAAAAAGCTCGCCACTACCGCGAGAGCGCGATCGAGCGGCGGCGCTGACGCGGTGCGGAGAGCGTCGTTCGGCTCGCGCTCGCGCAGGCCCTACTGGTTCTGGCTGAGCTTCGCGGATGCGCCGTCCTTTTCGGCGCGCCACCATGCGAGCAACTGATCGAAGTTGCCTCCGAAGGCACGCTTCTGAAGCGCCTCGCCCACAAAGGAGCAATGCGCCGCCGTGCCGGAATCCAGTATCTGCTGCGATGCCGCCCGATCGCACGCCAGGTAGACCTGCTTGAGTTCGTCGACGGATATCGAGGCGAGCCTGTCGGTCCCTGCCTGCGCGAGCGCCATCGACGTGCCGAGCGCCAGCGGCAACATCAGGGCAAGACGCCTGCCGCATTTGTTCGAATGCATCGTTCATCTCCTGTGAAATGCCCCCGCCGTGAATCGGACGGGATCGGCTGCACAGACTAGGCGGTTACCCCGGGCGGCGCGTCATCGGAAGGAATGAGCGGGTGCAGCGGGGGTTTGGCGCCTTCAAACGCCATTCGGCGTATGGCGCATGAGAACTTTTTTCTTTATTGTCTGTGCCACCAGTTCAATTTCGAGGTCGAAAGGCGCACATGAGCATCTCTGCTTCCGCAGCCCCGGCTCGGTCAGAAACGAGTGGAATCTCTGCGCAAGCGCTGTCCGACGTGATCGGCGCCGTCTACGACTGCGCGCTCGATCCGCTGCTCTGGCCGGCGACCTGCCGAAGGATTTCCGATCTCTGCGAAAGCACCGGCGGGGGCATTTGCGTCCATGATCTGCGGCAAATGCGGAACGACCAGCTGTTCGTCTTCGGGTACCCGCCAGAGTTCCTGGAGAAGCTGGGCGCCCAGTACGCGGACAGCCCCATGGCGGCTGCGGACGTGGTCTCGAACATCGGCGACGTCAGTGCCCTCTCGATGGCCCAGTTCCATTTGCGCGAAGGCCGCTTCTTTCGGGAGGTGCTGGAGCCCTTCGGGCTGCAGGACATGATGTGGTTTCCGGCGCTGCGCACCGGAGGGCGCATGGCGTCCCTGCATGCATCGCGCAAGAACGTGGCGCCGCGATATCAAGAGCACGACGTGGGCCTGTTCAACCTTCTCGCGCCGCATGTGTGCCGCGCGCTTGCCATCTCCGATGCGCTCGATATCCGCGCGCTGCACTCGGAGATGCTCGAAAAGACACTGGACGGACTGGCCGCCGGCGTTTTTCTCACGGCACGCGACGGCCAGGTCGTCTACATGAATCGCGCCGCCGAGCAGCAGGTCAGGGCCGGCACTTCGGTGCGGCTCGCCAACAACCGGCTGGCGCCCACGGATTCCGCCGCCCGCGCCGCGCTGTCGAAGGCGATCGGCGAATCAACGCGCGACGGCGCTGCCGACAGCCATGCGAGCGAACATTCCGTGGCGATCCCGGACGCTGTCGGCGGCGGGTACATCGCCACCCTCCTTCCGATCGAGAGCGGCCAGCGCCGCGGCATCCTGGCGCCCTTCGCAGCCTCGGTCGCCGTGTTCGTGCAGGACCCCATCCAGGCGCCCCCGATGCCGGGCGAAGCCTTCGCGCGCCTGCACAAGCTCACGGGCGGAGAACGGCGCGTGCTGCTGGCGCTTTCGCAGGGCCTCGGCGGCATGGAGGCTGCCGACATGCTCGGCATCAGCGAGGCCACCGTTCGCACCCATCTGCAGCACATGTATTCCAAGACCGGCACCTCCAGGCAAAGCGACCTGCTGCGCCTGTTGAGCAACTCGGCACCCCCGCTCGGCGTCCACTAGGCCGCAGAGGCCGCAGAGGCCGCAGAGGCCGCAGAGGCCGGATCCTCGTCACCCGTGCGTCGCCGGCCGCTGGACGGGCGCATGTTGCGCCATCAGCGCAGCGACCCAATCGATGAACACGCGCAGCTTGGCGCTGACATGCCGGTTCGGCGGAAACGCCACGTAGATGGGCATCGGATCGAGGCGCCAGCCTTCGAACAACGGCACCAGCTCGCCGCGCGCCACGTGCGCATCGGACATGTAGTCCGGCAGCCAGAGAACGCCCAGGCCCGCCAGGCCGGCCGCGAGGTAGGCATTGCCGTCGTCGACCGCCAGCACGTAGCGGCCTTGCACCTGGATGCTCTCACCGCCCTCGCGGTGCAGGGCATACGGAAGGACCTTGCCGGTGCGCGGCCAGTGGAAGCCGACGACGCGGTGATGCGAGTTTTCGAGTTCCCGCGGGTGCGAAGGCGAGCCGGCGCGCTCCAGGTAGCTCGGCGCCGCGTAGACCCCCAGCTGCAGGTCGCCCACGCGGCGCGCCATCAGCGACTGGTCGGCGAGTTCGCCGCCGCGCACCACGCAGTCCACGTTCTCACCGATCAGGTCCACCATGCGATCGCTCACGCCCATGTCGAACTGGATGTCGGGGTAGCGCGCGTGGAATGCCGGCAAGGCCGGCACCAGGATCAGGCGCGCGAGCGGACTGGGCACGTCCACCCGCAGCCGCCCCCGCGGCGACGCCGACGCATCGGACAGGCTGGTCTCGGCATCGTCCATGTCGCCCAGCAGGCGCACCACGCGCTCGTAGTAGGCCGCGCCGTCGGCCGTGACGTTGACCTTTCGCGTGGTGCGGTTGAGCAGCTTGACGCGCAGCCGCGCTTCCAGCTGCTGCACCAGCTGCGTCACGCTGGTCTTGCTCATGTGAAGTGTCTCGGCCGCCTTGGTGAAGCTGCCTGCTTCCACCACGCGGGCAAATGCCTGCATCGCATCGAAACGGTCCATCTCTGCTCCTGATGCTTTCCGGATTGTTTGACTTTCCCAAACAGTGATTATTGGCTTTGCCGGTTTATCGGCGAGGCCCGAATGCCTAGAGTCCCTTCATCGCAACCACAGGGTCGGCTTCGACCCCTTCAAGAAGGCAATTCCATGGCTCTACGTGACGTCGTTTTTCCGCCGGGGCGCCAGGCGCTCTATGAAAGAAATCGCTATTCGCCGGCGATCCGCTCCAACGGCTTCCTGTTCGTTTCAGGCCAGGTCGGCAGCCGCGAGGACGGCTCGCCCGAGCCCGACCTGGAGGCACAGGTCCGGCTCGCATTCGGCAATCTGAACGCAGTGCTTGCGGCCGCAGGCTGCACGTTCGACGACGTGATCGATGTGACCATCTTCATCGTCGATCCCGAATCCAAGTTTGAAAAAATCTGGAAGCTGGTGCCCGAGTATTGGGGCAACGCGCCGCACCCGACGCTGACCGGCGTCGGCGTGACGTGGCTCTATGGCTTCGACTTCGAGATCAAGGTGATTGCGAAACTTCCCGAGGCGAGGGTGGACTGAGCTGGCCGGCGAGCTGATGAGAGCCCCTGTTGGCGGGGTCCGCCCTGTCGAGCGTCTGACAGAATCCAGCTCTACCCTCCCATCCGGACCACCACCGATGCGCCGCGTGCTCTTTATCTGCAGCAGGAACAGGCTCCGCAGCCCCACCGCCGAAAGCGTGTTCGCAGGGCCCGGCATCGAGACGGATTCCGCTGGCCTCGCGCCGGACGCGGATTGCGTACTGAGCGCCGAACAGGTTGAATGGGCCGACCTGATCTTCGTGATGGAAAAGCAGCACCGGGCAAAGCTCAAGCAGCGGTTCACGGCATCACTGGATGGAAAAAGGATCGTGTGCCTCGACATTCCCGATCGCTATGAGTTCATGCAGCCCGAGCTCGTCGCGCTGCTTCAGCAGAAGGTCGGTCAACATCTTCGTTAGAGAAGAAAGAGCGACGGGCTCTCGAACGGCCAGATGCTCTGAACACGATGCACATCCATCACAACCTCCTGCCCTTGTGTCTGCTCTTTTGGGCGACACACTGCTTTTCATCGACGAGCATCGAGGACATGCGTTCCAACGACGCGGTGCACGGCTTGTACGAGATCCGGGAGGAAGCCCGCAAATTCGTTGCACAGGAGAACGCAAGAAACCCCCAGAGCGAATGGGAGGCGCTGGATCCGAATCTGAAAGTTCTCGTTCCTCGATGTGCCGTCCCCCTGAAGGCCCGGTGGCATGAAATCTGGTGGTTCGACAATGCCAAAAGCGAAATCGTGCAACGCAGCCGGCGCGTCATTTCGGTGGTGTGCACCCAGTCCGTGAGCCCCGCGCAAAAATGGGACGTGCACGTCCCGGTGCATCAACGTCGGCCGGCATACGGCAGCACGAACAAGTACAGGCCGCTCGACAGCAGCAAGAAGAGCGGCAGCAACGGCGAATAGGTGACCCAAGGAGGCGGCTCTCCCCACGCGCGGACGGCGAAGTTGGCGAGCACGGTGAGCGTGAAGGCAATGGACAGCCAGCGGTGCGCCTGCCGGATCCAGTTGTTGTTATTGTTCGAGTTCAAGGTGATCTCCTCAGCCGCGCCCTTGGATCATCTTCCAGCCGTTTCCCGACGGATCGCGAAAGCCGGCGTCCACGGTACCGAAGCGATCCACCGGCTCCTGCGTGAACTCCACCCCCGCGGCAAGCATGCGGCCGTAGGCAGCCCGGCAGTCGGCCACCGTCAGCACGAGCGGCGGCATCGCGCCTTTGGCCACGAGGGCGCGCACGGCTTGCGCCGTCGCTGCATCGAGCACCGGCGGTCCGGGCGTGAACAGCCCCAGCTGGAACGACGGCTGCTCCGGGTGCTGCACCGTGAGCCAGCGATAGTCGCCGTTCTTCACGTCCGTATGAACGCGAAAACCGAGCTTCTCCACATAAAACGTCAACGCCTCGTCTTGATCGCGCACGTACAAACCGACGACTTCAATTCCCTCTTTCATGGACTCTCCTGTTGTTCGGGCTCGTTTGTACCGCCGGCCGCGAGGCGCCGCTTCTCCGAAACTGCGGTCGTGAGGTCGGGCCGGCGCGCGGCGTTGGCGATGCAGACGGGCACGCGGCCGATCTCGTGCGCCGTCGGCTTTCCGCGCGCGCGAACCGCGCTCGGACTTTCGCCGGTGATGTCGCGGAAGGTGCGCCCGAAGGTGCCCAGGCTCGCCCAGCCGGTGTCGAAGGCGATGTCGGTGATGGGCAGGTCGGTGTCGCGCAGCAGCGCCATTGCGCGCTCGATGCGCCGCGTGAGCAGGTAGCGGTGTGGCGGGATGCCGAAGGCCTGCTTGAACGACCGCGCGAAGTGGGCTTCGGACACGCCGCTCACCTGCGCCAGCCGCTCGACGGGCCACTCCTCGTGCGATGCGGCGTCCATGCGGTCCTTGGCGCGCAGCAAGCGGCGCAACAGGTCAGGGTCTTGGGTGACGGGGCTTGCGTTCATAGGGACTCGGCCCCCTTTTGCAAGGACGCCCGCGCGCATGCCAGGAAAGGCTCGATCAGTGGGCTCTGCCAATCGCTGCGCCAACACACGGCGATGTCCATCTTCGCGTCGACGTTGCGCAAGGGCCTGAACACCACGCCCGGCGGCCGGCCGATACGCGCGCAGGCGGGCAAGATGGCCACGCCCCTGCCCGCCAGCACGAGCGCCAACGCCGACACCATGGTCTCCACGCGCTGCGCGATCGGCATGCTCACATCGTGCCGCCTGAGCATCGAAGCAATGATGGATTTGTCGATGTCGCCATCGGGCATGGGGAGCCCGATGAGGGGCATGCCCGATAGCCGCTCCAGCGGAATGCTGGCCATCCGGGCCAAGGGCGAATCCGCACGCACGGCCAGCATCAAGGGCTGAGTGCCGATGCGCTCGACCGCAATGCCCGCGTGGGCGATGGGCGGAATGCAGATGGCCACGGACACTTGCGAATCGGCGATGGCCGAGACGTTGTTGGCGGCATTCAGCTCCACGTACTGAATCTCCACGTCCGGCAGCTTCGCGCGAAGCGCGTTCTCCAGGCGAGGCAGCATCAGGTAGGAAAGCACGACCATGGTGCCGACCGTGAGTCGGCCCCGGCTGCCCGAGCCGATGGCGCGCGCGGCGTCGAATCCTTCATTGGCAAGCAGCAGCGCTTCCTTCGCGCGCTGGAAGAGCGCATGGCCGGCGTCGGTGATTTCCATGCCGCGCGCCGCCCTGCGAAACAGCGGTGTGCCCACCGCCGCCTCCAGGTTCTTGATGTGGACCGACAGCGGCGGCTGGGCCATGTTGAGCCGACGCGCCGCCTTTCCGACGCTGCGTTCCTCGGCGACAGCCACGAAGTAGCGGAGTGTTCTGAAGTCTGGTGCAGCCATACGCTGGTCATATGCCTTTTCAGAAAAACAGTATTGGACGCGATGTTGCGGCACATCAATCATTTGCACCATGAAAAAGTTTCCTCGTCTTCCAAAATCCGAGATCTGCGAAATGTCCGCTGGGACGATGCGCATGCTCGTTGCGCAGCGGAAGCTCTCGCCGGTGGAGATCGTCGAAGAAGTCTTGCGCCGCGCCGACGCGGTCCAGCCGCACCTGAACTGTTTCATCACGCTCTGCCATGAGCAGGCGATGGCAGAGGCCAGGGCTGCCGAAGCCGCGCTGATGAAGGGCGAGGCGTTGGGCCTGCTCCACGGTTTGCCCTTCACGGTGAAGGACATCGTCGACACCGCGAACGTCAGGACGACGTACGGCTCGGTGCTGCATCGCGACCACGTTCCCACGCAAGACGCGGTGGCCGTGGCGCGCATGCGCGAGGCGGGCGGCATCCTCATCGGCAAGACGACCACGTCCGAATTTGGCGCCAAGTGCCTGACCGATGCGCCTCTTTTCGGAAGCACCCGCAACGCATGGGATGCCACGCGCACCAGTGGCGGCTCGAGCGGCGGTGCGGCCTCGTCGATGGCGGCGGGTATCGCGCCCCTGGCCATCGCCACCGATGGCGGCGGCTCGACGCGCATTCCCGCCGCATGCAACGGCGTCGTCGGCTTGAAGCAGAGCCTGGGCGTGGTGCCCCACAGCCAAGTGCAAGACGCCTTCGGCAACTACACCTATGTGACGCCCACCACGCGCAACGTGGCCGACACGGCGCTCATGCTGCAGGCCATGACGGGTGCCCATGGGTCCGACCCGTGGTCGCTGGGCGTGCCGGCGCAGCGCTACTTCGACGCGCTGCAGCCCGCCGGCGATCTTCGTGGCAAACGGATTCTCTACTCCGCGAGACTCGAGGGGCGACCGATCTCCGCCGACGTTGCCGCGGCCTTCGAGGCCGCTCTTGCCACGTTGCGTTCGATGGGCGCTCAACTCGAGGAGATGTCGGGCGAGGGCTATGACGTCGAGCCGGTGTGGCGGGTCATCAACCACACCAGCTGGCGCGGCCGCTTCGCGCCGCTGGCCGAAGCGCATGCCAGCGAGTTGAGTCCGTCGCTGCTGCAGCAGCTCGCGCTCGCGGAGCACGTCGACGGGGTCGCCTTCCAGCAGGCCATGTTTGCCAGGACCGCGCTCTTTCGCAAGGTCCAGGCCCAGTTGGAGACCCACGACTTCATCTTCACGCCCACCCTCTCACGCACCGCCCTGCCGATCGACCAGGACCTGTTCGGCAGCATCGAGATCGATGGCGAAGCGTATGCCGAGGTGCGGCCGAACTGGTTTCCGTGGACGATGCCCTTCAACCTCACGGGCCATCCCGCCATCAGCCTGCCCTGCGGTGCAGGCCGCGATGGCCTGCCCATCGGCATGCAGCTGGTCGGCCGCTTTCGCGAGGATCAGCAGCTGCTGCAGGCCGCGTCGTCTTTCGAAGCCGCGCACCGGCCAGCCAACCCGCTGCCCGTCCTCGCCTTCTGAGTCCGTTCCTCCCCTTCCGTCTCAACTTTGAAGATGCTCCCACCATGGCCTCGTTCCTCAAGACACTTTTTCTCGGTGCGTCGATCGCATTGATCGGCGCGGCTGCGCATGCCGACAACAACGCGCCCATCCGGCTGATCATCGGCTTTCCGCCAGGTGGCGCGCTCGACAACCTGGCGCGCTCGCTGGCCGAGGACTTGCGCACCACGCTCAAGGAGCCCGTGCTGGTGGAGAGCCGGCCCGGCGCATCGAGCCGGATCGCGATCGAGGCCGTGAAGTCCGCAAAGCCCGATGGGCACACCATCCTGCTCAGCGGGACGCCGCCCTTCGTTCTCTTTCCGATGACCTATGCGCGGTTGAGCTACGACGTCGACAGGGACTTCATCCCTGTCGCGCACTTGGCGAATGTGCCCAGCGTGATTTCAGCGGGCGCAGGCCAGCCGTTCAAGACGATTCCCGAATACGTTGCTTGGGTCAAGAAGAATCCGGCCGGCGGCGGGGTGGGGCTGACCAACCTCGGAGGCGGCTTGCACTTCAGCGTGCTGCAGTTGTCCAAGGCCATCGGCGTGCCGCTCGCGCCGGTCACCTACAAGGGCGGTGCGCCGCTTGCCACCGACATCGTCGGTTCCCACGTGCCGCTCGGCACCGACGCGCTGGCAACCCAGCTCGAGCTGCACCGCGCGGGCAAGCTGCGGATCCTGGGCGTTGCAGGCACCAAGCGCCTGAGCTGGCTGCCCGACGTTCCGACGATCAAGGAGGCGGGCTACGACGCCTTCGACCGCGCCAACGCCTCCTATGCCGCCTTCGTGCCCGCAGGGACGCCGAAGGAGGTGGTTGCCAAGCTGGAGACTGCCTTCGTCGGCGCCATGCACAACGCGCAAGTGCGCGCGCAGGTCGAACGCATGGGCCTCGAGCCGACCGGGCTCCCGGGCGCGGAGTTGAAGCGCATCATGCGCGAGGACAGTGCCTACTGGCGGCCCATCGTGCAGGCATCGGGGTTCAAGAGCGAAGACTGAGTCGATGACGGCCGATGACGCAGAGGACAAGGCCGGCTGGGCGGTGCTCGTTGCCGCCAGTTCGGGCGCGCTGCTGTGTTTTCTCAACCTCAGCGCACTCAACGTCGCGCTGCCTGCAGTGGCGCAAAGCCTGCACGCCACGCCCACGCAGGCCAGCTGGATTTTGTTGTCCTACATGCTGGTCAGCACCGTCTGCATTCTCTGCTTCGGACGGCTGGCCGATCTCTGGGGACGGCGCCGGCTCTTCCTCGCGGGCCTGTCGCTTTTCGTGGTCGCCTGCGCGGCTTGCGCCCTGGCCCCGAATGCCGAGCTGATGCTGGCCAGCCGCATGGCCCAGGCCATCGGCGCGGCGGGCGTCATGGCCAACGCCAGCGCATTGGTGGGCGATGCCTTCGGCCGCCGCAGGATGGGGCTGGCCCTCGGCGTGCTTGCCATGGTCGCGGCCCTGGCCCAGGTCGTGGGGCCGCTGGCCGGCGGCTTCGTCGTGTCATGGTGGGGCTGGCGCGCGCTCTTCATGCTCAACGTGCCTGCCGGGCTTTGCGTGCTGGCATGGTCGTGGAAGGTGCTGGCAAAGACCGAGGCCGTCCAGGCCGAGCGCTTCGACCTGGTCGGCGCTGCGCTGTCCCTCGTCGGCATCGGATGCGTGACCTATGCCCTCTCGATGGCCGGCGCCCGTGGATGGACGAGCACGCCGGTGTTGGCATTCATGCTCATTGGGTTTTGCGCGCTTGGCCTTTTCGCAGCCGTTCAGATGCGCGTGGCCAGCCCGCTGGTCGATCCGTCGCTCTTCGGCGACCCGGCGCGCCGCACCGCCTATGCCGGCATCCTGCTCCTGTCGATGACGCAGGCGGCGCCCCTGCTGCTGGTGGCCTTGTACCTGCAAGCTTGCGCGGGCTTGCAGCCCTCGGAGGCAGGCCTGCGCATCGCACCGGTGGCATTGGGCATGCTGATGGCCGCGCCAACGGCGGGCGCCCTGCTTCGGCGCTTCAAGGCTGAATCCATTTGCGTGGGCGGCATGCTGCTTGCCGCATGCGCACTGGCGCTGCTGGCGGTTTTGCTGCGGCCCACGATCGACGCCGTGCAACTGTCAGTGTGCCTCTGGGTGCTGGGCCTGGGCATCGGGAGTTTCGTGACGCCGAACAACGCATCGATCCTCCAGAGCGTGGTTCCCCAGCGCCGAGGCATTGCCAACGGCGTCCGGTCGACGCTGCAGAACACCGGCATCATGGTGGGAACCGCGCTGACGCTGAGCGTGGCGTTGGCGGGGCTTCCTTCCGGTGCGCAACGCATGATTCTTGGAAATGGCGGCAGCGCGGCACTTTCAAGCGCGGACGAGGCCACCTTCACCCAAGGCGCCAGTTCCGCGCTGGCCGTGCTTGCGGTCCTTTGCCTGGCCGGCGCGGCCCTGATCGCGAGCTCTCGCCGACGAGGAGCCCCGGCGGCCGCAGCGGCATGACCTCAGCAGCTCACGCCACCGGCGGCAGGCGATCCAGCAGCTTGTCGAGCGTGATCGGATAGTTGCGCACCCGCACGCCGGTCGCGTTGTAGATCGCATTGGCCACCGCGGCCGCGACGCCGCACATGCCGAGTTCGCCCACGCCCTTTGCCTTCATCGGCGAAGAAATCGGGTCCGTCTCGTCCAGGAAGATCACCTCCTGGTGCGGAATGTCGGCATGCACCGGCACCTCGTAGCCCGCCAGGTCGTGGTTGACGAAGAAGCCATGCCGCTTGTCGAGCGCCAGCTCTTCCATCAGCGCCCCTCCGACGCCCATCGTCATCGCACCGATCACCTGGCTGCGGGCCGACTTGGGATTCAGGATCCGGCCGGCGGCGCACACCGCAAGCATGCGGCGCACGCGTATCTCGCCGGTGGCGGCGTCGACGCCGACCTCCACGAAATGCGCGCCGAAAGTGGATTGCTGGTACTTCTTGTCGAGGTCGCCGTACTCGATGCCGTCCTCGGCCACCAGGCCGTTCGCGCCCGCCGCTTCGGCGAGCGGCACCACCCGCTCGCCGGCGCGCACCATGCCGTCCGAGAACTCTGCATCGGCCGCGGCAAAACCCAGCTTGCTGGCCACGGCTTCGCGCAGCTTCATGCACGCCGCAAAGACACCCGAGGTCGAGTTGTTGGCACCCCACTGCCCGCCCGAGCCGGCCGAGACGGGATACGCCGAATCGCCCAGGCGCACGAGCACCCTGTCGAGCGGCAGCCCCATGGTCTCGGCAGCGGTCTGCGCGATGATGGTGTACGACCCGGTCCCGATATCGGTCATGTCGGTTTCCACCGTGACCATGCCCCGGTTGTCCAGGCGCACGCGCGCGGCCGACTTCGCCAGGAGGTTGTTGCGGAATGCGGCAGCAACGCCCATGCCCACGAGCCAGCGCCCGTCGCGCCTCTGCCCCGGTGCCGCGTTGCGCTTGCTCCAGCCGAAGCGCTCGGCCCCCGTGCGCAGGCATTCGATCAACTTGCGCTGGGAATAGGGGCGCTCCGGCTTCTCGGGATCGACCTGCGTGTCGTTGAGCACGCGAAACTCGATCGGGTCGAGCCCCAGCTTCTCCGCCATCTCGTCCATGGCGATCTCCAGCGCCATCAGGCCCGGCGCCTCGCCGGGCGCGCGCATCGCATTGCCCTCGGGCAGGTCCAGCACGGCGAGGCGCGTGGTCGTCAGGCGGTTGGCGCCCGCGTACAGCAGCCGGGTCTGGTTGACCGCCGTTTCCGCCTGTCCGCCCGGCAGGTCGCCGGACCAGCCCTCGTGGGCGATGGCGGCGATCTTGCCGTCTCTCGCGGCGCCGATGCGGATGCGCTGGACGGTCGCCGGCCGGTGCGTTGTGTTGTTCATCATCAAGGGCCGCTGCAGCGCCACCTTCACGGGCCGTTTGGCCGCCCGCGCGCCCAGCGCGGCAAGCACCGCATCCGCCCGCACGAACAGCTTGCCGCCAAAGCCGCCTCCGATGAAGGGCGAGACCAGGCGGACGTTCGCCTTGGGGATGCCGAGCGTCTTGGCCACGTCGCCGACGCCCCAGGCGATCATCTGGTTGGATGTCCAGATGGTGAGCTTGTCGCCCTTCCATTGCGCAATGGACGCATGCGGTTCCATCATCGCGTGCGATTCGTCGGGCGTGGTGTAGGTCGCATCGATCTGCACGGCGGCCGCGGCGAACGCGCCCGTGAAGTCGCCCGTCTTCGTTTCCGGCTCGCCGGAGAAGGGATTCGCCGCGGGCAACTGCGCCGCGCCCATTTCTGCCGCCAGGTCGAAGCGCCCCGCCGAGCGCGTGTACTCGATGCGCACCAGTTGCGCCGCGGCACGCGCCTGCTCGAAGGACTGGGCCACGACGAGCGCTACCGCCTGGTGGTAGTGGTCGATCGCGGGCCCGCCCAGCAGCTTGGCCGTATTGAAGTCGCCCTTGCCGAGCTTGCCCGCATTGCGCGCGGTGACGATGGCCAGCACGCCCGGTGCTGCGCGCGCGGCATTCAGGTCCATCGAGGCGATGCGGCCCTTCGCGATGCCAGCGCCCACCACGTAGCCGTAGGCGGCGTTGGGCAGTTCGGTGTGGCGTTCATAGGCGTAGCGTGCAGTGCCGGTGGTTTTCTGCGGCCCGTCGATGCGGTCGGTCGGCTTGCCGATGATCTTGAGCTGGTCGATGGGATTGGTCGTGGCGGGCGTGTCGAATTTCATGATGATCAGCTCCTCGCTTGCACCAGGGCCGCGGCCAGCGCGCGCTCAGCCAGTGGCAACTTGAATGCGTTCTCGTGCGTCGGCTGCGCGCCGGCCAGCAGCTGCGCGGTCACGGCCTTGGCGCCCTGCGGCATTGCGGCCTCCGCGGCCTCGAGGCGCCATGGCTTGTGCGCCACGCCGCCCAGTGCCACGCGGCCCGAGCCATCGCGCTGCACGATCGCCGCAACGGAAACGAGCGCGAAGGCATACGAGGCGCGGTCCCTTACCTTGCGGTAGATCTGCGTGCCGCCGATGGGCCTTGGCAGCGTGACGCCGGTGATCAGCTCGTCCCGCTCCAGTGCCGTCTCGATGTGCGGGGTGTCGCCCGGCAGGCGATGGAAATCGGCAATCGGGATCACGCGCGTGCGGCCATCGGGGCGCACCGTCTCGACCGCCGCGTCGAGCACGCGCATCGCCACCGCCATGTCGCTCGGATGCGTCGCAATGCAGGCCTTGCTCGTGCCGATCACCGCATGCTGGCGGGTGACGCCGCCGATGGCGCTGCAGCCGCTGCCGGGCTGGCGCTTGTTGCAGGGCTGGTCGGTGTCATAGAAGTAGGGACAGCGCGTGCGCTGCAGCAGGTTGCCCGCCGTGGTCGCCTTGTTGCGCAACTGGCCCGAAGCGCCGGCCAGCAGCGCGCGCGAGAGCACGCCGTAGTCGCGGCGCACGCGCTCGTCGGCCGCCAGGTCGGTGTTGCGCACCATGGCGCCAATGCGCAAGCCGCCGTCGGTCGTGGGTTCGATCTTGTCCAGCGCCAGGCCGTTCACGTCGACCAGGTGCGTCGGCGCTTCGATCTGCAGCTTCATGAGGTCCAGCAGGTTGGTGCCGCCGGCGATGAACTTGGCGCCGGGGCTTCGTGCGACAGCCGCCGCAGCCTGCGCAGGAGACTGCGCGCGCTCGTAGGTAAATGGCTTCATGTCCGGCTCCCCGCGACCTCGGTGATGGCATCGACGATGTTGGAGTAGGCGCCGCAGCGGCAGATGTTGCCGCTCATGCGCTCGCGCAGTTCGTCGGCCGACAGCAGGGGCCGCGCAGTGAGATCGGCGCTCACGTGGCTCGGTACCCCGCGCTTGATTTCGTCGAGCACGGCGACGGCCGAGCAGATCTGGCCGGGCGTGCAGTAGCCGCACTGGTAGCCGTCGTGCTTGACGAAGGCGGCCTGCAGCGGATGCATGTTCTGCGGCGTGCCAAGCCCTTCGATGGTGGTGATCTGCCCGCCGTCATGCATGACGGCGAGCGTCAGGCAGGCGTTGATCCGCCTCCCGTCGGCAATGACCGTGCAGGCGCCGCACTGGCCGTGGTCGCAGCCCTTCTTGGTGCCGGTCAGGTGCAGGTGTTCGCGCAGCGCATCGAGCAAGGTCGTTCGCGTATCGAGCTCGAGCGAATGGACCTGGCCGTTGACCTTCAGCGAAAGCTTTGCACGGGGCACCGCCGATGCCGATGCCGAAGGTGCAGCCTGTGCCGCCGCGGCGGGCGCAGAAGACGAAACCGCCGCAGCGGTGGCGGCGCCGGCAATGAGCGCGTCGCGTCGCGAGATCAAGGGGGTCGTCGTGGGACTTTCCATGTCAGCTCCTGTTGTTCGAAGTTCGGGCAAGTCGTGGGGAGGGAACGCCCCGCTTGGAAGCGGACGCCCTGGTCGCCATTTTTCTAGAGCTGCGCGGCGATTGATAGAGCAATTCGCTTCTTTTCTTGCCTGATCCTATGAGGTCGCAACGGCCTGCGGACCTAAGTTTTACGCCGGATTCGCCAGCCCCTGCTTGCGTAGGTCGACGCCCTTGGCGGCTCCCCGCAACACGTCGATGTCCCGCTTGGGTGGCGCCCCGAACAATCGGCTGTATTCGCGGCTGAACTGGGAGGGGCTTTCGTAGCCGACCCTGAACGCCGCGCTTGCCGCATCCAGGTGTTCGTTCAACATCAATCGCTTCGCTTCGTTCAATCGCAGCCACTTCTGGTACTGCAGCGGGCTCATCGCAGTGAGTTGTCGAAAGTGGTGGTGGAACGTGGGTGTGCTCATCTGCACGCGCTCCGCGAGTTCATCGACGCGAAGCGACAGGGCATAGTTCAGGGTCAGCCAGTCGATGGCTCTTGCAATCCGGTGGCCCTGTCCATCCACGGATGCGATCTGCCGCAGCTTGGCCGCCTGATCGCTCCCAAGAAGCCGGTAGTGAATTTCCCGATGGATCATCGGTGCGAGAACGGGGATGGCCGCGGGCTCCTCCAGCAACTCCACGAGGCGCGCGATGGGCGCCAGCAGCGCCGGGGTTGCCGTGCCGATGCCCACGCCCGCCCCGACCGAGCGATCGCCACGCGACGGAAAATTGCCCTGCGCGATCAGCTCAGCCAGCACGCGGATGTCGAGCTTCAAGACCAGACCGAGGCAAGGCTGCGCCGCGCTTGCCACCCTCACCTCCGAATTGGCGGGCAGGTTCAACGAGGTGATGAGGAATTGCGAGGTGTCGTAGGGGTAGGCCTCGCCGCCGATCCACATCTGCTTGGCGCCTTGGGCAACCAGCACGATGCTCGGCTCGATCATGCAGACGGCAGGCGGCGCGGGAGATTCGCGCCGGAAGAAGCCGAGTCCGGGGATCGGTGTTGCGAAGTCGCCCGGCTCCGGGGTCCGCGCGCCGATGACGTGCGCCATCGCTTCCTGCAGCGATCTGCACTGCGCTGCGGCGTCGGGGGGTGTGGGTGCCATGTTGCTCGAAGCCTCCGCGGAAGACTCTAACTCTCCGAGCAGGTCTGCTCCACAAAAGAGGACCGGCGCCAGAGGATCGGGCAAGAAATGCAGCGAAGTGCGCAATCCAGGCGCGAGCGGCGACGGCCATGCCCGTGTCTTGCCGAGCTAGCCGATCTTCGGCAGCCCGAAACCAAACCCGAAGGCCGCGCCGCTTTTCTTCTTGGCTTCTTCGAGCTCTGGCTCCGGTTCGGACTCGTCTTCACGCGGGCCCACGTCGAGATCCTCGATCATCTGCTGCAGTTCGACGAGGCCCCCCGCCATCGCGGCCTTGTAGGTCTTCATGGATCGCGCCTGCTGGCCCAGCACCTGCCAGCCCTCCTCTCCGAGTTCGACCAGGCGCCAGCGGAAGGCGCCCTCCTTGTCTTCAAAGACGGTGACGGCGATGCTTCGGAGTGATGGCATGGGGTGACGGCATGGGGTGATCGCGGTGTCGGACGCGGCGCTGCCTGGGCGCTTCGATCCAGTCGCATCAACGCGCACTGCGGCGCAGGAACACATGCGTGGCGCGCTCGCCTGCCACCTGCCGTTCGCAGCTATAGCCCAGCGCCGGCAGGTCCAAGCCTGCGAACAGCGCCTCGCCCTTACCCAGCAGCACCGGCCGCATGGCCAGGTGCAGTTCGTCGATCAGCCCGGCCTTCAAATATTCGCGCACGGTAGCCACGCCGCCACCCACGCGCACGTCGCGCGCGCCTGCGGCAGCTCGCGCCTGCGCCAGCGCATCGTGGATGCCGCCGGTGACGAAATGGAAGGTGGTACCGCCCTGCATTGTCAGTGGCGCGCGGGCATGGTGGGTCAGCACGAAGACCGGCACGTGGTACGGAGGCTCGTCGCCCCACCAGCCTTTCCAGCTCTCGTCGGGCCAGGGTCCGCGCACCGGCCCGAACATGTTGCGCCCGAGGATCCAGGCACCCATCTCGGCGAAGCCTTGTTCGGCGATTTCGTTGTCGACGCCGGTCTCGCCGTTGGCCTCGCCCGTCTTTTGAATCTGCTGCCAGACGCGCGTGGGAAAGAACCAGTCCATGAGTTCGGGACCGCGAACACCCAGCGGGTGCTCCAGGCTCTGGTCTGGACCGGCGGCGAAGCCGTCGAGCGAAACGCCGAAGCTGCGCACGAGCAATCGGGTCATGGATCGTCTCCTGCAAGAAGAGCCTCAGTTTAGCGCCGGCGGCGCACGCCGTTACGTTACTACCTGGAACCGACGAGCTGCCTGTCGATGCGCACGAGGCCACGGAGAAACTCAGATTGAGGAATTCCAACGCCAAGCGCTGATCACCCCCCGCCCGCATGCATCTGTCACGCGGCACTTCCTAAAAGCAGCATTGAAGCGATGCAATCGGCGGGAATAGTAGGTCGAAGCGCGCCAATCACCGCGTTTTTAACGCGATGTCGTTCCGCACTATCTCTGCCCGAACGCCGCGCCTTTGAAGAGATCCTGGTACTCGCGCGGCTGCGACCGCCAGTACTGCCTGGGCGCAAACACATGCGCCCCGAGCTTCGCGGCGGCATGCCAGGGCCAGCGCGGGTCGTACAGCATCGCCCGCGCCAGCGAGACGGCGTCGGCCTCGCCGTTGGCGATGATGCTTTCCGCCTGCTCGGCCTCGGTGATCAGGCCCACGGCGATGGTGGGAAGGCCGACCTCGGCTTTCACGCGCTGCGCATAGGGCACCTGGTAGCCGGGGCCCAGCTTGATGGCCTGCTGGGGCGAGACGCCGCCAGTCGACACATGCACGGCCGCGCTGCCGCGGGCCTTCAGCGCGTGGGCCAGCGCCAGCGTGCCCTCGATGTCCCAACCGCCCGGCACCCAGTCGGTGGCTGAGACGCGCATCCACACCGGCTTGTTCGCGGGAAACTCGGCCCGCACCGCGTCGAACACCTCCAGCGGAAAGCGCATGCGGTTCTCGAGGCTGCCGCCATATTCGTCCTCGCGGTGGTTCGCGATCGGCGAGAGAAACTGATGCAGCAGATAGCCATGAGCCCCGTGCACCTCGATGCCATCGAAGCCCAGGCGTGCAGCGCGACGTGTGGCGGCCACGAATTCATCGCGCACGCGCCGCAGTCCGTTGCGGTCGAGCGCCGTGGGCACGTCTTCGCCTTGCGCATGCGGCACGGCACTGGGTGCTTCCGTTTTCCAGCCGCCGGGGTCGCCGGGACGGATCTGCACGCCGCCCTCCCAGGGCGCCCGGCTCGATCCCTTGCGGCCGGCGTGCGAGAGCTGGATTGCCAGCGCCATGGGCGAATGCGCGCGCACGGCGTCCAGTGCGCGGCGCAAGGCCGCTTCGTTCGCGTCGGAGTACAGGCCGAGGTCCTGCGGCGAGATGCGGCCTTTTTCCGATACCGCCGTGGCCTCGAGGATCAGCAGCCCCGCGCCGGAGAGCGCGAGATGGCCCAGGTGGATCATGTGCCAATCGGTGGCGCACCCTTCCTCGGCCGAGTACTGGCACATCGGCGCAATGACGATGCGGTTGGGCAGGTCGAGGACGTTCAACGACCACGGCTCGAAAAGTCGGCTCATTTGCAACTACTCCTTCTCTTACGTACTGGGGCTGCCCACCGGCGTTTTGCTGCGCGTTTGTGCGGCGTGCCACTCCTGGCCAGGTTGCACCGGCTTCGGCGCCGCCAGGCTTTCCCTGACGATCACGCGCGTCTCCAGCGGCTGCGCCGCCTGGACCGCCTTTCCTTCCAGAAGCGCCACCACCCGGTGCGCGGCAAGCACGCCGATCTGTTCCGTCGGCACCTTCACCGTCGTCAACGGCGGCACCACGATGGCGGCGTGCTCGATGTCGTCGAAGCCGGTGATCGACAAATCTTCGGGGACCCGGATCCCCCGGCGGCGGCATTCGTCGATCGCGCCAATGGCCTGCAGGTCGGTGCCGCAGATCAGCATGGTGGGTGGGACGGGCTGGCTTAGAAAGATCCGCACCGCCTCTCGTCCACCCTCGAAATTGAACGGCTGCTCGGTAACAAGTTCCGCGTCGAGCGAGAGCCCCGCAGCCTTCAGCGCGGCGCGGGTTCCCGCCGCCCGCGCGCGGGCCCGCTCGTTCGTCTGCTCAAAACCGTTGCACAGCGCGATGCGCTTGTGGCCTGTTTTCACGACCAGCGACGCGAGTTCGAAGGCGGCGTCGTAATAAGAAAATCCCACGCAATGCGGATAGTGCGAACCATCGATGGACCACGTCATCACGTAAGGCAGCGCATATTGCCGGGCCAGTTCGAACACCTCGCTCGAATGGTCGGTGCCCACCAGGACCAGCGCATCCACGCCGCGTTCGACGATGGTTCGGAGCAACTCGATCTCGCGCTCGGGCTTGTACTCGTGGCTCGCCACCAGGAGCTGGTAGCCGAACTTCCACAGCGTTTGTTGCAGTTCGTGGATCGCGACCGAAAAGATCGGGTTGCTCAAGGTCGGATAGATCGTCGCCACAGTGCGGGTGCGGCGTGATGCCAGCGCCTGGGCAGCGCCGTTGCGAACATAGCCCAGCTGCGAGACCGCGTGCCGCACCTTCTCCAGCGTGGCCGGCTTCACCTGTTCCGGCATCGACAGCGCGCGGGAGGCGCTGCCAAGCGATACGCCGGCAAGCCGGGCCACGTCTTCAAGGGTCGAGCGTCTTTCGGCAGTCATCGCAGTGCACAGATCATTGAAAAACCTTGGGGCGCTCGTTCGCATTACCGGTGGGAAGCATCCTCCAGGATCAGGTCGGCCGCCTTCTCCGCCACCATCATGACGGCTGCCTGAATGTTGCCCGAGACCATGCGGGGCATCACGGAGGCATCGACGATGCGCAGTCCGCTCATGCCGCGCACTCTCAAGCGCAAATCGACCACCGCCGCATCGTCCTCTCCCATGCGGCAGGTGCCGATGGGATGATAGATCGTCTGCCCGTTCTGGCGCGCGAACGCGAGCCAGTCGGCATCGGAGCGAACCTCGGTCCCGGGACTCATCTCCTCGACCACGTGGCGCCCGAGGGCAGGACGCCCGACGATGCGCCGTGCGATCTGCATGCTGCGCACCATGCACTCCTGATCGACCGGGCTCGACAGAAAATTCGGCCGGATGGACGGCCCGGCGGACGGGTCGCGGGATTTGATGTGGATGGTGCCGATCGATTCGGGCCGCAGCTGCGTCACGCCGATCGTCATGCCGGGCAATTTGTCGAGCACGCGCTCGGCGGCATTCGCATAGCTTGCGTGCATAAAAAAATACTGCGCGTCGGCCGTCGCCATCTCGGGCCTGGTCTTCACGAAGGCGTTCACCAGACCCGTACCGAGCGTGAGGATGCCGGTTCGCCGTGCGTAGTATTCCGACACGGCGAGCCCAAGGCGCCAGCTGCGCGACATCTCATTCAGCGTGACGGCCTCCTTCACCCGCCAGTTCATGCGTGTGCAGAAATGGTCGATGTAGTTCTCGCCCACGCCGCGCAGGCCGTGGCGCACCGTGATGCCATGCGACTGGAGCAGTTCGGCGCGGCCGATGCCCGACAGTTCGAGCAGTTGGGGGGACTGGATCGCGCCGGCGGCCAGAACAACCTCCACCTGCGCCTTGACCGTGCTCTCAACGCCGTTTCGGCGGTAGGTCACGCCGGTGCAGCGTTTGCCGCTGATCTCCAGGCGCAACACATGCGCATGGGTCACGACGGTGAGGTTCTTGCGCTTGAGTGCGGGCCGCAGATAACCGTCGTAGACGCTCCAGCGTTTCCCGCCGCTTTGCGTCACCTGGTAGTAGCCCACGCCCTCCTGGCGCCCGGCGTTGTAGTCTTCGTTGAAGGCGAGTCCGTCTTCCTGCGCTGCCTTGACGAAGGCATCGGAAATGGGGAAGCGTTCGCGCACCTGCGCGAGCTTCATCGGCCCCTCATGGCCGCGCGTGGGGCCGCCCTTGTCGTAGTTCTCCAGCTTGCGGAAGTAGGGCTCGACGTCTTTCCATCCCCAGCCGCGCGCGCCGGCGTCGCGCCAGGCGTCGTAGTCGCCGGCCTGGCCGCGCACATAGACCATGCCGTTGATGAGCGTGGAGCCGCCCAGGCCCTTGCCGCGCGGCACCGCGATCACGCGTTGGTTGGTGTTCTCTTCGGCCTCGGTCTGGAAGCGCCAGTTGTACTGGGTGTTGGTCAGCAGCTTGCTGAAGCCGGCCGGAATGTTGATCCACATGCTCGCAGGCTCTCCGCCGGCTTCGAGCATGAGCACGCGGTGTTGCCCGGAGGCGGTCAGCCGGTTCGCCAGGATGCAGCCGGCCGTGCCGCCGCCGACGATGACGTAGTCGTAGGGTTCCATGTTCACTGTGCCTCGGGAGCTGGGGCCATCACCTTGCCGGGATTCATCAGCCCCGCTGGGTCGAGCGCCGCCTTGACGCGGCGTGCCAGCTTCAGCTCTGCCGCCGAGCAGCACCGTTCGAGTTCGCTCACGCGGTACTGCCCAATGCCGTGTTCGGCCGAGATGCTGCCCTGGTGCTTCACGACCAGGTCGTGGACGAGCGCGTTCAACGCGGGGCCGTCGCTCGAGGCCGGAACGACCACGTTGTAGTGGATGTTGCCGTCGCCCGCATGTCCGAAGGCATTGATGCGCGAGCCGGGAAACGCGAGCGCTACCGCAGCATCGGCCTCGCGCAGGAACGCGGGAATGCCGGAAATGGGCACGGACACGTCGTGCTTGAGCGAACGCCCTTCGCGCGATTCGGCTTCGGTGATAGATTCGCGCAGCAGCCAGAGCTCGCCTTCCTGCCGCTCCGATTCGGCGATGACGCCGTCCGTCGCATCGCCCTCTTCGAGAACCATCGCAAGAAGCCCTTCCACCGCATCGCGCAGGCCGGGAAGGCACGAGCTCGCTTCCATCAGCACGAACCATTCCGAGGGCGCCAGCGGCGTCTTGAGGCCCTGGTGGCGCTCGACCAGTTCCAGCGCGGCGCCGGACATCAGCTCGAACGCGTTCAGCGTCTCGCCGATCTGCTGCCGCGCCACGCGAAGCACCTTCAATGCGGCGTCGGCATCGGGCACAGCCAGCAGGGCCGTGACGCGATGGAGCGACTGCGGTGCGAGCTGCAGCACTGCCGCCGTGATGATGCCGAGCGTGCCTTCGGTGCCGATGAACCACTGCTTCCAGTCATAGCCGGCGTTGTCCTTGCGCAGGCGGCGCAGGCCGTTCACGATCTCGCCATCGGCGGTCACCACCTCGAGGCCGAGCACCCGCGCCCTCGACATGCCATGGCGCAGCACGTTCGTGCCGCCGGCGTTGGTCGACAGCACGCCGCCGATCTGCGCGGAGCCTTCCGCCGCCAGGCTGATGGGCAGCATCAGGCCAGCGGCCGCCGCGGCCTCCTGCGCGGTCTGGAGAATGCAGCCGGCCTCGACCTCCATCGTTTCGCCGAGAACGTCGATGTCGCGGATGGCGCGCATGCGTGCGAGCGAGAGCACCACCTGCCGGCCGCTGCCGTCGGGCGTCGCGCCGCCGGAGAGACCGGTGTTTCCGCCGTGTGGCACGACTGCGATGCCCTCGCTCGCGCAAAGGCGGATCACGCCCGCGACCTCGTCGGTCGTTCGCGGCAGCACGGCGCAGCGCGCCTGGCCCTTGAACACATGGCGCCAGTCCACGTTATAGTTTTCGAGGTCGGCCGGGTCGGCCAGCACGCCGCGTTCGCCGACGATGGCGCGGAGCGCCTCCAGGAGTTGCACGTCGGTCATGTTCCGCTCGCCTCCTCTGCCGGCACGCCCATGAACACGGCCATCAGCGCGATCTGGCTCGCCAGCATTGGCGCGCCGTGGTGCACGCGGCAGCCTTTCGCGCGCGCCGCCTGCAGCAGCGGCGTTTCGGCGGGCTCCATGATGATCTCGGCCACGATCTGATGGGCCCAGAGGCGGTCGGTGTTCAGCGGCAGCGCATCGCCGTCGCGCAGGCCGAGCGATGTGCCGTTGACCACCAGATCGTGCTGCGACGGATCGTCGGTTCCAAGCTCCATCGCCAGGCCGGGGAAATCTTCTTTCAGGCGGGCGATGAGTTCCTCGGCCTTGGCCGGCGTACGGTTTGCCACCGTGAGGCGCAAGACGCCAGCCTGCGCAAGCGCATAGGCGATCGCACTCGCGGCGCCGCCTGCGCCTGCAAGATAGGCGGTGAGACCCGCGGGCTCGATGCCCGCGCTGCGCAGGCCCGCGACAAAGCCTTCGCCGTCGAGCATGCCGCCGACCAGGCGGCCGTCCGCGGTCCGGCGCACCACGTTGACGGCGCCGATCCGCTGCGCGGCTGGCGTCAGCTCGTCGCACAGCGCGGGCATGGCCGTCTTGTGCGGCACGGTCACGACGAAACCGCCCAGGTTATTCATGCGGCGCAGCCCCTTGACCATGGCGCCAAGGCCTTCCGAGTCCACATGGATCGGCACCATGACGCCGTCGAACTTGCGCGCGTCCAGCAGACGGTTGATGCCCTGCGGCGTCTTCACGTGATGGATCGGGTCGGCCAGGATGCCGAAGATCCGCGTGTGTCCAGTGATGTCGGTCATTTTTTTCAGGCCTGCGTGTAGGTGGTCTTGACCGCGGTGTAGAACTCGCGCGCATAGGCGCCCTGTTCCCGCGATCCATAGCTCGAGCCCTTGCGGCCGCCGAACGGCGCGTGGTAGTCCACGCCGGCCGTCGGCACGTTCACCATCACCATGCCGGCGGACGAGTTGCGCTTGAAGTCGCTCGCGTGCTTGAGCGAGGTCGTACAGATGCCGGAGGAAAGGCCGAACTCCGTATCGTTGGCGACGGCCAGCGCCTCGTCGTAGCTCCCGACGCGGATGACGCTGGCTACCGGGCCGAACACCTCTTCGCGGTTCACGCGCATCGCGTTGTGGGTCTCGACGATCAGTGCGGGCGACAGATAGAAGCCCTGGTGCTCGCGCTCCAGAAGCTCGCCGCCCGCGGCCAGGCGGCCGCCTTCTTCCTTCGCGTTGGCGATGTAGAAGCAGTCCTGTTCCAGCTGGTCCTTCGAGGCGACGGGCCCGATGTCGGTGCCGTCTTTCAGCGCGTGGTCCGTGCGCAGGCCGGCCATGCGCTCGACCATGGCAGCAACGAAGCGGTCATGAATGCCGTCCTGCACGATGAGCCGGCTGGAGCCGGTGCAGCGCTGGCCGGTCGAGAAGAACGAGCCGTTCACTGCCACCGAGACCGCCTGTTCCAGGTCTGCATCGTCGAGGATCACCAGCGGGTTCTTGCCGCCCATCTCCAGCTGCACCTTGGCACCGCGCTCCATGCACCGCAGGCCGATCTGCCGCCCGGTACCCGTGGAACCCGTGAAGGTCATTCCGCGCACCTTGGGCGAGTTGACCATCGCGTTGCCGACCTTCGAGCCCGCGCCCATCACCAGGTTGAAGACGCCCGCGGGCAACGCGCCCGCGCGCACGATGATCTCGGACAGCGCCCAGGCACTGCCGGGCACCAGGTCCGCGGGTTTGAAGACGACCGTGTTGCCGTAGGCCAGCGCGGGCGCGATCTTCCATGCGGGAATCGCAATCGGAAAGTTCCACGGCGTGATGATGCCGATGACGCCTTCGGCTTCGCGCACCACGTCCACCTCCACGCCGGCGCGGATCGACGCGAGCTTTTCGCCGCCCAGGCGCAAGGCCTCGCCTGCGAAGAACTTGAACACGCGGCCCGCGCGCGTCGCTTCACCGATGCCTTCGGCCAGCGTCTTGCCCTCTTCGCGCGAGAGCAGGCGGCCCAGCTCTTCACGGCGCGCGAGGATCTCGCTTCCAATGCGGTCGAGTGCGTCAGAGCGTTCTTCCGCCGTCTTTCGCTGCCAAGGAAGCCGCGCCTCGAACGCCGCATCGATCGCCTGGAGCACCTGCTTCTCGTCGGCGCGGGCGTATTCGCCGACGACGTCGCTGGTGTCCGAAGGATTGATGTTGCGGTTCACGTCCGCACCGGCGAGCCATTCGCCGGCAATGTAGTTCGCCTTGAGTTCTGAAGTCATGATGGGTCCAAAATGATTCGAGGGTCAGGTCATCAGCCAGCCGCCGGCGACATCGACCACCTGGCCGGTGATGAAGTCGGACCTCGACGAGCTGAGGAAGAGGCAGGCATCGGCCACTTCGACCGGCTTGCCAAGACGCCGCAACGGGGTGACGCGGATCACGGCATCGTTGGCCTCGCGCGGGGCGCCGGCCACCATCGGCGTGTCGATGCGGCCGGGGGCCAGCGCATTGACCGTGATTCCGTGCGGGCCCAGTTCGCCCGCGAGATGGCGCGTCATGCCGATCAACGCCGCCTTGGTGGTTCCGTAGTGCGCAGCCACGATGTCCAGGTAGGCCTTGCCCGCGACCGACGACATCGACACGATGCGCCCGAACTTGCGATCGACCATGCCGGGCGTGAGCCGCCGCACGAAGTTGAAGACGCTGTGAAGGTTGACGTCGACCACCCGGTGCCATTCGGCAGGCTCCATCTGCCAGATAGGCACCGGCTTGCCCGCATGCTTGGGCGAGATGCCGGCGTTGTTGACCAGCGTGTCGATGGGGCCGAGCGCGGTTTCGATGGCGGTGCATGCGGTCTCGCACTCACCGAAACTCGCCACGTCGGCCTGGGCGAAGTGGACGCGATGGCCCGCGGCACCCAAGCGCGCGGCCAACACCTGGCCGGACGTCGCATCAAAATCCACGAGCCCCACTGCCGCGCCGTCGGCGGCATAGCGTTCCGCAATCGCCGCGCCGATGCCGCCCGCGGCGCCCGTGATGAGAACGACGCGCTCGCGGTGTTCTCGTTTTTCAGATGCATTCATGTCAATGCCCCAGGTAGGCGCGCCGCACATGCGGGTTGGCGAGCAGCTCGGCGCCGGTGCCCGTCAGCGTGATGGTGCCGTTCTCCAGCACGTAGCCGCGGTCGGCCAGCTTCAGCGTGTGAAAGACGTTCTGCTCGACCAACAGCACGGTGGTACCGCGCGATGCCACCAGTCGCACAACGTCGAACATCTGCTCCACCAGCAGCGGAGACAGGCCGAGCGAGGGCTCGTCCATGATCAGGAGCTTGGGCTCCGCCATCATGCCGCGCGCGATTGCCACCATCTGCTGCTCGCCACCCGACAGCGATCCGGCGAGCTGCGGCAGCCGCTCCTTCACGCGCGGGAAGATCTTCAGCACTTCGTCCAGGCGCTGTTCCCGCCCCTGGCGGGCCGTGTGCTTGTAGGCGCCCATCAGCAGGTTCTCGCGGACGGTGAGAAACGGAAACAGCTGCCGGCCTTCCGGCACCATGGTGATGCCGAGTTCGACGATCTCGTGCGGCGCCCTGCCCGACAGCTTTGCACCTTCGAATTCGATCGTGCCGCCGGTGGCGGGAATGAGACCGCACAGCGCCTTGAGCGTCGTCGTCTTGCCCGCGCCGTTGGCGCCGACCAGCGTCACGACTTCGCCCTTCTTGACGTCGAGCGAGACGCCGCGCAAAACTTCGCTCTTGCCGTAGCCGGCACAAATATCACGCAGCTTGAGCATCGAGGTACCCCTTGCCTAGGTAGGCTTCAATCACCGCAGGATCATTGACCACATCGGCCGGCTTGCCCTCCTTGAGCAGCCTGCCGGCATTGATGACGATGATGCGGTCGGACAGCGCCATGGTCGCCTGCATCAGGTGTTCGATCATGAGAACCGACACGCCCGAGTCGCGGATCTTGCGGATCATGGCGATGGCGCGCGTCACGTCGGTCGGGTTCAGTCCCGCGAGCACCTCGTCGAGCAGCAGCACCTTCGGCCCCGTGGCAAGCGCGCGCGCCACTTCGAGCCGCTTCATGCCGCCGACGGTCAGACCGCGCGCCTCGTGGTCCAGCAGGGCCGTCAGGTCGGTCAGCTCGGCTACCTCGCGTGCAATAGCCTCGGCCTCCTCGGCGCTCTGCGTGCGCATGAAGGCGCCGAGCATGATGTTTTCGAGCACGGAGAGCCCGGAGAACGGCTGCACGATCTGGAAGGTGCGCCCCACGCCTGTCTGTGCAAAGCCTTCGGGCGAGCTGGGACTGGTCCATTCGCCGTTGGACTTCCGCACCTTGACCGTGCCGGCATCGGGCGCGATGAAGCCGGACAGCTGGTTGAAGACGGTGGTCTTGCCGGCGCCGTTCGGCCCGATCACGCCGAGGATCTCGCCTTCATGCAGGGTCAGCGACACGTTGTCGGTCGCGAGCAGGCCACCGAAGCGCTTCTGCAGGCCTTCTGCGACCAGCAGCGGTTGCCCCCTGGAGGTGCTCGCCACGCGGCTCGCCACCTGCTTCGGCCCAGGCGCGGGCCGGCGATGGCGCGAACCCGGCAACCGGTCGATCAACGCCAACGCGCGCCCGCCCAGATGGCCCACCAGACCGCGCGGGAAGAACAGCACCACGAGCACCAGCACCACGCCGTATACGAAGCCGTGCGTGCCGTTGCCCAGCCCGCTGAGCCAGCCGCGCGACAGTTCGGCCGCCGGCAGCACCAGGATCGTTCCGAGCAGCGGGCCGGCCACGGTGCCGAGCCCGCCGATCAGGGCGAACATCGCGATCTGGATCGAGAGCTCCAGCGAGAAGGCGGCCGAAGGCTCGATGAACGTCAGGTACATCGCGTGGAACGAACCAAGGATGCTGGTCAGCGCGGCGGAGATCACCGCGGCCGCGATCTTGACCTTGACCGCGTTGATGCCCACCGCCCGCGCGGCATCTTCACGCTCGCGCACGGCAATCAGGTAGAAGCCGAAGCGCGAGTAGCGAATCAGCCAGCTGATCCACAGCGTCACGACCAGGAAGCCGAAGGCGATCGCCAAGTAGGCCCACTTCTCGCGGAAGATCATCCACTGGATGCCGATGTTGAGCGGCACGT
This sequence comes from Variovorax sp. OV700, assembly GCF_900099805.1. Taxonomy (GTDB): domain Bacteria; phylum Pseudomonadota; class Gammaproteobacteria; order Burkholderiales; family Burkholderiaceae_C; genus Variovorax. The sequence goes on from NZ_FNDR01000002.1 coordinate 179,889, forward strand.
TCAGGCCGGCCGATCCGCCCGTGACGCCTTCGAAGTGCACGACGAGCAATCGGCACACTTCCAGGAATGCGATGGTCGCCAACGCGAAGAATGGGCCCCGCAGGCGAAGCGTCGGATAGGCGATCACGAGCGACGCGGCAACGGCGACGATGGCGCCGCCGAACATGCCGATCCACGGCGACAGGCCGAAGTGGATGACAAGCATCGTCGCCGCATAGCTGCCGATGGCATAGAACACGGCGTGCCCGAGAGACAGCTGCCCGGCGTAGCCGCCGACGATGTTCCAGGCCGTTGCCAGCGCACCGAAGATGCAGACCTGCACCGCCAGGTGATAGACGAAGGGCGAGTTGATCACCAGCGGCGCGGCCAGCAGCGCGAGGAGCGCCGCCGCACCGATGTACGCACGCGGATGGGTGAGTCGGGGAAAGATCATGCTTGCACCTATTCCGAGCCGCGGCCCAGACCGAAGAGTCCGGTCGGCCGCACGGTGAGAATGACCAGGAAGATCACGAAGTACACGACCTCCTTGAGATCCGAGCCGACATAGAAGCCCGCGATGCTGTCGATGAGCCCGATGAAGAGCGAGCCGACGACCGCGCCCGGCAGGCTGCCGAGGCCGCCGAGAACCACGACGACGAACGCCGTGAGAACGAAGTACTGCCCCACCGTCGGAAACACCGGGTACTGGACCGCGAGCAGGCCCGACGCGAGCCCCAGCAACGAGGCGCCCAGTGCGAAGACGAGGATGTAGGCCTTGTTGACGTTCACGCCCATCAGCGCTGCTGCGGCGCGGTTCTGCGCCAAGGCGCGAAAGCCGCGCCCGGTGAAGGTGTGCTGCAGGAAGACATACACGCCAAGTGCCACGAGGATCGCGATGAGGAACGTGGCCAGCTGCCCGGTGACGATGCTGACCGGACCGATCTGGAACGCGTCGGTGCCGAAGCTCGCCTGCGCGCTGCGCACGTCCGCACCGAAGACCATCAGCGCCAGGTTCAGCAGCGCGGTGGACACGCCCACCGTTGCGAAGATCTGGATGTGAGGCTCGGCCGACAGCAGCGGCTGGATCACGAAGCGCTGCATCGCGGCGCCGATCACAAACAGCAGCAGCGCGACCGGCACCACGGTGGCGTAGGGATGCATCCCCGTGTGCGACGTGATCATCCACGTGGCGTAGAGCCCGACCATCAGGAGCTCGCCGTGCGCGAAATTGACCACGCGCACCACGCCGAAGATGAGCGTGAGGCTGATGCTGATGATGGCGTAGGCACCACCGAGCAGAAGCCCGTTGACCAGCAGCTGGAGAAAGATTGACATGCGTTGTCCCCCGCCGCGCGCCGAGGGGCGCGGCTGAAGATGAAAGGAAATGGGCGCCGCTCAGTCCGCGCGGGCAGCGATCGGCTTGGCGGTGGCCACGCCTTCGGGGTAGACGGTTTCGAGCTTGCCCTTTTGCCACTGCATCAGGTTGGTGGTGGCGAGCTTGTTCTGGCCGTTCTCGGCAAAGTCGAATCCCCATCCGGCGGCGCTGGTGCCGGATGCCTTCTTGTAGGCCAGGACTGCCTCGCGGATCTTGTCCTTGTCGGTCGACTTGGCAGCGGCAAGCACGTCGAGGAAAGCCTTGGCACCGACGTAGTTCACAAGGCTGTGGCCCGAGCGCGGCGGCGTTCCGAACTGCTTCTGGTAGGCCGCGGAGAATGCGCGCAGACCGGGCGCGCCGTTTTCGGCCATGGTGTCCTGCGGAAAGTCGACGTCGTAGGCGCCGTCCATCGCGGCGCCCAGCTGCTTGGCGGTGTCGGTGAGCGAGTAACCGCCGCCCGCGCCGATCAGCGCCTTGGGCTTGAAGCCGGCATTGGCGGCCTGCTTGATGAACAGCGTGGTGTCGTTCTGATAGGAGGTCTGCAGGATGACATCGGCACCCGCACCCTTGAGGCGAAGAACGAGCGACGAAAGATCGACGCTCTTGGCCGAGTACGACTGGCTTTCGACCACGTTCAGGCCCAGCCGCTTGGCTTCTTCCTTCTGGAAGCCGCTCACCAGCGTTCCGTAGGAGCCGTCTTCGAAGATGATCGCGATCTTCAGTGCCTTGGGGTCCGTTTTCAGCTGCGTCGCCACGACCTTGACGACCGCTTCGATGCTGCGCTCGGCAAAATTCTTGGCGGTGGAGTTGCTGCGAAACACGTACTTCATGCCACGGCCGGTGATGGTGTCTGCCACCGCGCCCAATTCGAAGTAAGGAACGCCGGCCAGCTCCGTCACCTGCGTGGCGGCGGCCGAGACACCGGAGGCATAGCTTCCGAACACCGCGGTGACGTTCTCCACCGAGGTCAGGCGCCGCGCTTCGCCGACCGCCTGGTTGGCATCGACCGCGTCGGCTTTCACCAGCACGATCTTGTTGCCGTTGACGCCGCCGGCGGCATTCCGTTCGTCGACGGCCAGCTGCACGCCGCGGAAGCTCTCGTCACCCAGCAAGGCCAGTCCACCGCTGAATGGGTACAGCGCGCCCAGCTTGAGGTCGGCGCCGTGCGCCGCCGTGATTGAAAGGGCGGCGGTGCAGGCCAGCGCGGCCGTCAGGTTCCTGAGAAGTTGCATGGGGTATCTCCGTAAGTGCAATGATTTGAAGCGCTTCATTTTTAGAAGCTGGCACGCACGCCATCTCTGAAACCTGCGTGCCTTGATCCTAACTTGAAGCGCTTCATATTTCAAGCCGGGGCAGCGGCCGCGCGTAGGGGTCTTCCCTTAGAGCAAAGGAGACCTGCGCCAACCCCAGCGCGAAAAGCGCAAAGGGGAACTCGGAGCTCAGCCGCCGAATCGGGGTTCCGCGATGCCGCGCACACCCAGATCATGGATGGCGAACAGGCTGCCGCCCTGCACGCCGTCGATGGGAAAGCGCGGCAGTGGCGGCTTGGCCATCGAGGTGACATACAGGATGTCGAGGTTGGGCCCGCCGAAATTCACGCTGGTCACCTTCTTCACCGGCATCTCGATCACGCGGTCGACGGTGCCGTCGGGCGCGTAGCGAATCAGCCGGCCGTCGTAGACCTGCGCGTTCCACAGGAAGCCTTCGGCATCGACCGTCGATCCGTCCGCAGCGCCGCCGGTGGAGGTATCGAGCTTGGCGAACGTGCGCCGGTTCGACACATTGCCTGTGTCCATGTCGTAGTCATAGGCCCAGATCTCGCCGGACCAGGTGTCGGCGAAATAGAAGGTGCGGCCGTCGGGGCTCCAGCAGGGACCGTTGGAGCAGATGATGTGGTCGTCGAGCTTGTGCAGCGAGAGGTCGGGGTCGAGCCGGTAGAGCGCACCGTTCGGCCCCTCCTCGTTCATGTCCATCGAGCCCGCAATGAAACGGCCGCGCCGGTCCACCTTTCCGTCGTTGAGCCGGTTGCCGGTCTTGCCGGGCTCGGGATGGACGATGAGCTGCGTTTCGCCGGTCGCGAAGTCGAGAAAATGAAAGCCGCTCGCGAGCGAGAGCACGGCGCCTCCGCGACTTCGCAGCGCCATGGAGCCGATGCGCGCGGGCACGTCCCAGGCGCGCACCTCACGGCCGTCCGCGGTGCAGCGGAACACCTTGCATCCGAAGCTGTCGATCCAGTAGAGCCGCTGCTCCTCGATGTCCCAGACCGGACCTTCGCCCAGTTCTGTCTTTACGTCGACAAGGATTTCGATGCGCATGAGGGTCTCCTTAGAACGCGACCTTCGCCGCGCCCTTGAGATTCAGGATCTCGCGCGCCTCCTGGGGCGTTGCGACGTCGATGTTGAGGGCCTCGAGCACGGCGCGGATGCGCAGCACCTGCTCGGCGCTCGACGCTGCCAGGCGGCCCGGCGCGATCCACAGCGAATCCTCCAGGCCGACGCGCACGTTGGCGCCCATGGCCGCGCCGATGGTGGCGAGCGTCATCTGATTGCGGCCAGCGCCGAGAATCGACCAGCGGTAGCGGTCGCCGAACAGGCGGTCCGCGGTGCGGCGCATGTGCATCAGATCTTCCGGATGGCCGCCAATGCCGCCCAGGATGCCGAACACCGACTGCACGAACAGCGGCGCCTTGACCAAGCCCCGCTCCAGAAAATGCGCGAGGTTGTTCAGGTGGCTGATGTCGTAGCACTCGAACTCGAAGCGCGTGCCGTTCGCATCGCCAATGCGCAGGATGTTCTCGATGTCGGTGAAAGTGTTCTTGAACACGAGGTTGCGGCTGTTCTCCAGGTTCTCGCGCTCCCATTCATGCTTGAGCTCCTTGTAGCGATCGAGCATCGGGAACAGGCCGAAGTTCATCGAGCCCATGTTCAGCGAAGCGAGTTCGGGCTTGAACACGGTGGCCGGGCGCATGCGCTCCTCGACCGTCATGTGCGGGCTGCCGCCCGTGGTGATGTTGATCACCGCATCGGTTGCCGCTTTGATCTTCGACAGGAAGGGCCGGAACAGCTCGGGGTCCTGCGACGGGCGGCCGTCGACCGGATCGCGCGCATGCAGATGCAGGATTGCCGCGCCGGCCTTCGCCGCGTCGATCGCCGCTGTGGCGATCTCGTCGGCCGTCACGGGCAAATGCGGCGACATGCTGGGAGTGTGGATCGCGCCCGTGGGAGCGCAGGTGATGATTGCCTTGGTGCGTGTTGCCATGTGGGTTCCGAGTCGGTGCTTGTGGCGTTGAGGGTTGAAAGGACGAGGTGGTCAGCTCAGGGCTTGCGTGTGGCCATCGACGACGAGCTCCTGGCCCGTGACGCTGGCCGCGAGGTCGCTGGCCGCGAACAAAACCATGTTGGCGATGTCAGTGGTCGTGACCATGCGGCCCAGCGACGCCTGCGCGGTGTAAGAGCGCGTCACGTCTTCGAGCGAACGGCCCGACGCCTCTGCCTTGGCAGCGATGACCGCGCGAATGCGCGGCCCGTCCACCGCGCCGGGAAGGATCGCGTTCACGCGAATGCCGTCGCCGCCGAGCTCGATGGCCAGCGTCTTGGTGAAGCCCACCACGCCCCACTTGGAGGCCGAGTACGGCGAGCGGCCCGGCATGCCGAGGTGGCCGGCCGCCGACGAGAGGTTGACGATCGAGGCGCCGCTGCTCTGGCGCAGGCGCGGCACGGCGGCGCGCACGCAGAGGAACTGACCCGTCAGGTTGACGGCCAGCGTGCGCTCCCAGTCGGCCAGGGACAAAGTTTCGACGCCGCCCGTCGGGCCAGCGATGCCGGCGTTGTTCACCAGGATGTCGAGGCCGCCCAGCTTCTGGTCGAGCACCTCGAACAGTGCCGCGACTTCCGCCTCGCTGGACACGTCGGCGCGGCAGCCGTTCACCTGCGGCAGATCGGCCGCAAGGCGAGACAGCGCGGCCTCTTGCACGTCGCAGACCAGCACCCGTGCGCCCGCGGAAACGAAGGAGCGCGCGATCGCAAGACCGATACCGTCGGCACCGGCGGTCACGAGGACTCGCCTGCCCGAAAACGAATCTTGATTCCACATCGATCATGACCTCCATGAGCTGATGTGTGGAATCATATATTTGTGATCACAGTTAGACCCCCGGTATTTACCCGCGACTGGCTGCCCTGTCTCTAGCCAATCGATCTGTCTGCACCGCGCAGACACTGTTCCATGAACAACGCAGCGCTTTCCAGGGCCTGTCGTGCTTGCGGCTGCAACTGCGCAACAAAGTGCCAAGCGTGGAACATATGGGGCCAGACTTCGAGAGTCATCCTCACGCGGTTCTCGGCAAGGTGCGTTGCGAGGCGCATGCCGTCCGTGAGCATCAGTTCTGCTTCTCCCATCTGGACCATGATGGGCGGCAGACCCGTCACGTCGGCAAACACGGGCGACGCCATCGGATGATTCGGCAAAGCGCCTTGGAGGAACACATTCGCCAGGAACACAAGGCCGGTTTTGGTATTCAAGAGATCGATGGTTTCCCGATTCGTCATCGAGATGCCGGTGTGCTCCAGATTGGCCCACGGCGAAATCGCCACCCCTCCGGCCGGCAGAGCCAGGCCGGAGTTGCGGGCCGCCACCATGACCGTCACAGTCATGGCGCCACCAGCAGACTCGCCGGCAAAGACGATCTTCCTGGCCGGGTACCCTTCGTCAAGCAAGCCCTTGTAGAACCGCAGGGTGTCGTCGATAGGAGCCGGAAAAGGGTGCTCAGGCGCCAATCGATAGTCCGGCAAGAACACCTTGGCGCCCATCGTCTTCGCAAGATTGCCGCCGATGCCGTGGTAGCCGGCCGGCTCGCCCACGATGTACGCGCCTCCATGGATGTAGACAACAACGGCATCGGTTCTGAGAACATCGGGGGTTGCCAACTGGCCCGGTATGCCGCCTATCACGACGTCCTCAAAGGTGATGCCCGCGGGTGCAGGGTTCTGCGCCAACATCTTGCTGTAGCGCGCTCGAATCTCGGCCAGAGAGACTGTCTTGTTCTCGCCAGTCAAGACAGGCCCCAGATCTCGCAGGCTCTCGCTCCATTGCGCCACGAAAGCGCGTGCTTCATTTGTCAACATGGTTTCAGACCTGGGGATTGGAGAAGAAGCCGACGATCTCGGGAAGCACCAGTTCCGGAGCCTCCAGGGTGGGACTGTGGCCGATCTTCTTCAACCGAATCAGCTTCGCGTTGGGTAGCTCCGCCTTCATCTGGTCCGACCAAGCAGGTGGACGCGGCATGTCTTCTTCGCCGTTGATGATCAGCACCGGGATCTTGATCGAGGGCAGCAATTCGACCGAGCTCTCGCGATGCATGACGCCCTTCATCGCCGGACGCAACGATTTGGGCAGGGCAGCGATGCGGTTGCGCCAGAACGCCACCATTTCCTTCTTGGCGGGGTTCTGGCGGGTGGTTTCGCCGAACATCACCCGCATGGTCATTTCCAGGATCTCGCCGGTGAAACCCTGATTGCCGGCATCGACCACCCACTGCGCGAACAGCGCGCCCTGGTCGGGCGGTTCGCCGCAGGCCGATGAGCCGGCGACGACCAGCGATCGGAACAACTCCTGTCGTCGAGCGATCAAGCGAAATGCAACGTCGCCCCCCATCGATTGCGCCATCACGTTGATCGACTTGATGCCCATTGCGTCGATCAGCGCCTGCATGTCGTCCGCACACTGGTCCATGCTGATGATGTCGACGTCCTCGATCGCGCTCTTGCCTTGTCCGCGGAAATCGGGACGAACCACCCTGAACTTGCCCTCGGCGGCCTTGACCAGGCCATCGAACATGGTGCCGTCCAGGAAGCACGAGTGCAGGCAGAGGATGACGGGAAGATCGCTCTCTCCCGTGTCCTCGACCCATAAAGTCGTGCCGTTGATCTCTTTGTGAGTGCCTTGTGCCATGGAAAATCTCCGCCTCTCGTTTGATTCAATTGCCCCCGCTCGCCCGCGATGGCGGTCGTGGGCAGACCTGCCCGAAAAGGGCTCGGCGTCCCAATCGATTGTTTTGCTAGCGCGAGGCCTTGCTGACACCGGCCTTTTCGAAGAAGGCTCGCACGGTCTCACAGAATTCGAGCGGGTTCTCGGTCATCGGGTAGTGCCCGGTGCCTGCGAGGACGGCGATTTCGCTGCCGGGGATGCGAGAGGCCGTCTCTTCGACCTTGCTTTGAAAGACGAGCCAATCGGCGTCGCCGCGCAGCAGCATGACGGGCGCCTTGATCTTCCCCACCTCGTCGCGCTTGTCGAAATTGCCGTATCCGGTCAAGTCGCCGCGCATCACTTCGGGTGTCGTGCGAGAGATCTGCCACACCACGTCGCGCGCCCGGTCGGGTGGCGTGCGATTGCCGGTCATAGAGCGCGACCAGGCGCCGATGATGTCGGTGCCGTTCATCAGCAGCATGTCGAGGAAGAACTCCGAGACCGTCGGCGTGTAGTCCGCACCCTCGGCCGACACGATCGCGCTGTACGCATCGGGGCGGCGCGCGCCCAGTTCCAGCACGAGATTTCCGCCCATGGAGCAACCGATGATCGCGGGCTTCACAAGCCCGAGTTTGTCCATCAGCTTTTCGTTGAATTCGGCATGGCGCGTCAGGCTTTGAAATGGGCCCTCCGCCGGCAGTTCCGACTTCGAGTGACCCGGCGCGTCGACGGCAATGACGCGATAGCTGTCGGACAGGCCTTCAAGCACATGCCGGTACATCAGTGTGTCCTGCGATGCGGCGTGGAAGCAGATGATCGGAGCGCCCTCGCCCGCCTCTTCGTAGTAGACGCGGATGCCGTCAACGACAACGTAGTGACCGCTGATCTCTTTGCCCGAGACTTTCCCGGGTGGCGAGTACGAGGGCACCTCGTTCGACTTGGGCTTGCCAACCCGCTTCATCGCGTCGAATGCCCGGGCCATCACATCGACGTAGCGCCAGGCGGCGACCGTGTTGCCAGACAGCGCAAGGCGGCCCAAGCCTGGTGAAAGCGCCTCGAACCAATCGATCTTGCCATCGAGCACGCGTTGCCATTCTTCGTTGGGCCCGCCCACCTCGATCTCTGCGCCCAGCGGAATTCCTTCGGCGAACGCCGCGACCGCGCGGCCGCCAACGACGGCCAACGTCGAATGGCCCTTGTCGTGAGTGAACTGGATCTGCCCACTGAAATACTTGGCGGCCTTGGTCCAATGGGTGTCGGCGTTGAGCTCCTCCACATAGCGCGCCCACCAAGCGGGGTCTGAAAGCTTGAACATGATCTGTCTCCGGGTAAATTGGGATCGTTGGTCAAATGGGTGGCAGCGGGTGATCCAGATCCCGCATGCCCGTACCCTCGGCCATCACTCGACTGGCCGGCTGGATGCGCATCGATGCTTTAGTGCGACGCGCTTCTGTTTACGGAAACCGCCGGCGAGTTCGCCGCTTCGCGGCCAATGATCCCGTCGAAGCCGCATCCATCGGCGCCGCGCAGGATCCACATCCTCGCCACTTGCTCCGCCATCGTTGGCGCGTGGTGCAGCGGCGGCAATGGCGTTGTCGTGCCTCCCAACACCGCCTTCGTCGGGGTAAGCATCATGGTTGGCTCCATGGTCAGCCTCCTCATGAATACGTGCCGCCCACTCAGTGGGACGACCGTTCACGCAGCATCACCACCGCGCACAAGATGACAACACCGTAGATCACATCGCGGATCGAGGGCGGTATCGTCGTGCCGGCGAGCAGGGTCTGCAGGGCGGTCAGCAGCAGCACGCCGCCGATCATCCCGATGTACTTTCCGCGCCCCCCCGTGATGAGGGTGCCGCCAATGACGACCACGGCGATCGATGGCAGCAGGTAGGGATCGCCCATTCCGAGGCTGGCCTGGCCGCCGAAGCCCGTGAGCATCACCCCGACAAGGGCCGAGCACAGACCACTCAAGGCATAGACGCTCATGGTCACGCGCCCGACATTGACGCCGGAAAGATGCGCCACCCGTTGGCTGTTGCCAACTGCGTAGACATGTCGCCCGAACACAGTGCGCGACAGCAGAACGATGCCCAGCGCCGCGAACAAAACCACGGCGAACACCACCGGCGTGAACGATCCGATCCGCGCATTCATCAGCCATTTGAGGGCGGGCGGTGCAAATCCGTCTGGCGTGCCGTTGCTGTAGAGCAGCGCAAAGCCCTGCAGCAGCCCGTTCATCGCCAAGGTCGCCACGATCGGCGGAAGCCTGAACAGCACGATGGCCAGCCCGTTGACCAGGCCGATCAGAACCCCGATGGCGAGCACCAATGGCACCGCCCACACAGCGGCTTCGTTGCTGCCACGGGCAAAGCCGCCCAGCAGGATGCCGCAAAGCCCGATGGTCCAGGGCACCGACAGATCCAGCCCCCCGGTCAGAATGACAGTGCCCTGGCCCAGGGCCAGCACCACCAGAAACGAGCCCAGCAGAATCAAGGTGTTCAGATAGCCAATGTCGATCGGGCGCCCGAGGACCACCATCGCCAGCATGATCAGAAGCAGGCACACATAGGCCGGCAACACGTAGCGAAGCGCGGCACCATGTGTCTTGAGCCAGTTCGCGCTGGCGGGCAGTTGCTGTGCCGGCGCCACCAGCCGCACGACCGGACTCGAGCGCGCCGCGTCGGCGACACGCCGCTTGACCGTCTGACGCCACCAGTGGGCCAGTTGTGCACGAGTCACGCCGGTGGTGCCGAGCGCGGCTGCGATCAGCACCAGGCCTTCCACGATGGTGCCGTAGTAGGCCGGCACGTTCAACACCAACAGGATGTTGACGATCAGCATCAGGCTGTATGCACCAACGACGGAGCCCACGCAGCCGCCTCGGCCCCCGCCCAGTACAGTGCCTCCCAGCACGACGGCAGTGAACGTCTGCAGCAGCAGGGGCGTGCCCACCAACGGATCCCCTGTCGCGGTCTGCGCTGTCACGAGCACGCCCGCGGCGCCATAGGCCAAGCCGGCCAGCGTGTAGGCGCCAAGCTTGGTCATCACCACGTTGATGCCTGAATAGGTCGCTGCCTCGTGATCACTGCCGACCGCATAGAGTGCGGTGCCGAATCGGGTTTTCTTGATCGCCAGCCAGGCCAGCACGACGAACCCGAGCACCAGTACGGGCGCGGGCAAAACACCTTCGATCGCGCTGCCCGTGAAGAACCGGGTGAAAGACTCTGGGACCATCCCGCCAGGCTTGTCCATGACCACCAGCGTGATGCCGGAGAGGATGAACATCGTGGAAAGCGTGACCACGATCGACTGCAAGCGCAGGACGGCCACGAAGAACCCATTGAACGCGCCCACCAGCGCACCCACGCCCAGGCCGAGGAGCACGGCCGTGCCTTGCGAGGCCGGGTGATCGTTGAGGTAGACGGCCACCAGCACATTCACAAGGGAGATCACCGCGCCTGCACTCAGGTCGAAGCCGCCCGTGAGGATGACGATGGTTGCTCCGAGCGCCGCGACCGCCAGTGTCAGTCCCCCGGAGGAGAGGTAAAGCAGGTCGGGATACGCCAGAGGCGTGGCCGACAGGAAGTTGACGAGCGCAAAGAGCACCACCAAGACCGCGATCGCGATCAAGAGCCCCTTGGCGCGCCCTGGCGCCCAGCGGGCCATCAGCGATTCCGCTGGTGGCGCGAACGAAACAATTGCAGTGTTGCTCATGATTGAACCGCCTTCTGGCTAGCCGCTGCGGAGCCATGTTGGGGCGAATTTCCCAATGCCGCACGCATGATTTCCGATTCCGAGATGGCTTCGGCCTCACCGTCGATCTCACGAACGATGCTGCCGCCGTAGAACACGACGACACGATGGCTCAGATGCACCACCTCCTCGATTTCGGTCGAATACAGAATGACCGAACCGCCCGCCCGCACGTACTCGTTGATGAGCAGATAAATTTCGTGCTTGGTCCCCACGTCGACCCCGCGCGTGGGGTCGAACAGCAGCAGCACCCGCCCGCCGGCTAGCAGCCACTTCGCCATGACGATCTTCTGCTGGTTGCCGCCGCTGAACGCGCTGGCCGGCATGTGCAACGCGCGTTCGGCGACCTGCACCTTGGCCAGGGCGCCGGCAACGGCAAGGCCCTCGGCCTCGCTGTCGATGAGCCCGAAGCGCGTGTACCGATCGAGCACCGGCAGCGCGGTGTTCTGCCGACCGTCGAGGCGCAGAAACAGCGCCTCTGTCTTGCGCTCTTCGGGCACGAGCGTGATGCCCAGCTTGGCGTCGATGGCGTCGCGCGGCGATTCGATCTTCACCTCGCGCCCGTCCACCGTGATGGTGCCCGAGCTTGCCGGGATGTCTCCGAAGAGCGACAGGAAGAGCTCCAGTTGCCCCATGCCCGCGAGGCCGGCCACGCCCAGCACCTCGCCGGGCTGCAGCGACAGGGACGCGTTGCGCAGCCGCCCGGCCGACATGTCGCGCACCGCCAGCACCGGCGCCGCGCTCCGGTCCACCGGCGGTTTGGGCGGGAAGGTCTTCTCCAGCGAGCGGCCGATGATTTGCTCGATCACCTCTTCGTCCGAGATCTCGTCGATGCCGAACGTGCCCACGCTGGAGCCATTGCGCAGGATGGTCAGGCTGTCGCAGAACATGCGCACCTCGGGCATGCGGTGCGTGATGAAGATGATCGTCGTGCCGCGGGCCTTTTGCTGGGCAATGATCTGTCCCAGCCACGCGATGTCTTCACCCGACAGCGCCGAGGTCGGTTCGTCGAGCAGCAAGACCTTGGGCTCGCGCAGCGCCGCCTTGGCGATTTCGATCTTCTGGCGCAGCGGCAGATCCAGCGAGCGCACTTCGGCGCGCGGCGAAATCATGTGCAGGCCCATCTTCTCCAGGCTGGCTGCAACGCGCTCCTCCGCCGCCTTCTTGTTGAGCAAACCGGCAAAGCCGGTCGGCTGGTACGGCAGCAGCAGATTTTCCGCCACGCTGAGATCCGGGATCAGGGTCAGTTCCTGAAAGGCTGTCTGCACGCCCAGCCTGTGCGCGTCGCGTGGGCTGTTCATGCGGACCTCTTCGCCGAACAGGCGGATCACTCCGCTGTCCGGGCGCACCAGGCCGCTGAGGATCTTGACCGAGGTGGACTTTCCCGCCCCGTTTTCCCCCAGAAGCGCGTGAACCTTCCCGGCAGCGATGCTGTACGTCACGCTCTCGAGCGCTACGGTCGGCCCGAAGGCCTTGCGTACCTGCTCGACGCTGATGGCTTGCGTTGGCTTGGACATGCCGACAACTCCTGATCAGGCCATGGTGCCGGCTTACTTCTCGGCCTGGCCCGTGAGCGCGGCATTGAGCGCGACTTCAGGCGTTTCAGGATTGAAGACGTCCGCGAACCAGCCCGGATTGGTGACGACGGACGGCTGGAACACATTGCAGCCCGCCTTCATTTCCTTCCACGTGCCTTCCTTGCAAAGCTTCACGGTGTCGTTGGTCACTTGCGGCAGCGGCACGATGACGTCGTGCGGGAACTTCTTGCCCCCCAGCGCCTGGATCGCGAGCTTGAGCGCATAGGCACCAGACACCGGCGGGGACGAATAGGAGAAGCTCGGCGCACCCATCGGCCGATAGGTTCCGTTGGCGCCTTCGACTTCCTTGTTGGACGCCGGCAGCATCTGGATCCGGTGGCCATTGGCGCCCTCGCCCGCACACGGCTTCTTCTTGGCGTCAGGGATGCCGGCCTCGTCCTGCATCGAAAAGACGGTGTAGCAGCCCACCTGGACAAGCAGGCCGTCGACCTTGTCCCAGGAATGCGACGCCAGGATCTTGGTCATCTCGGTGCGAGCCACGGCCTGGCTCCACATGCCGACGCCCTGGGCAACCACCTTGACATCCGGGTATTTGGCAAAGACTTCCATCGAGGCCTTGGTGCGCTGCGTGTCGGTCGATGTGCCGGGAACACCGGAGAGGTACACCACGTTGCCCTTGCCGCCCATGGCCTTGACCAACCACTCGGCGGCGACCTTGCCGGCGAGGAGCTGATCGATGTGCACGTTGTGGGCACAAGGCTCGGTGATCTCGGCGTCGTACGCAAAGACATGCACACCCTTGTCGCATGCCGCCTTGACCGCCTGATTCAGCGCGGTCGGCGAAATCGGGTAAATCACGATCGCCTTGGCGCCTGCTTGCACCATGGCGTTGATCTGCTGGATCTGCTTTTGCGCATTGGGCCCGGCGACCTGGACTTCGAAATCGATCTTGTCCTTGTTGCTGGGGTGCGATGCCATGGCGCGTTGCATCGACGCCGCCTCTCCCTGCCAATCGTTGCCGATGTAGCTCATGCTGAGAAAGACTTTGTCTTTCGCAACAGCCGCACCTGAAAAGGCAATGGCGGCGCTCAATGCGAGCACCGAGCGCGCGGCGATGGTATAGCTCTTGATCATCGTAGTCTCCAGTTATAAAAATAAGTGCCCAATGGGCGATTGGCAAAATGGGATCGGCCGGTCTGATCGACAGATGCCCCGGGAAAAACTATTTGAGGACGATGGGATTCACCGGCGCACCTGAGCCGCCGACGATCTTCAAAGGGGCAGCTGCGTAGAGAAAAGTCCACTGGCCGTCTTCGGCGCAGTCCTCTGCCAGAGGATCGAGTTGCGCAATTTCCGTCAGTGCAACGCCGAGATTTCTCATCAGTGCGTTGTGCAATGGAAGCTCGACACCGGAGATCGGATCGACGGTCACCTCGTTGGCCATCGTGTCGGTGACGAGATTGGGGATCTCCATGTCCTGGAACCACTGGACCAGCTCGGGGCTGTAGGTAAGGCCGGGTTCCTTGAAGTCCTTGTAGAACTCGGCGTGCTCGCGCTTGTAGAAAGACCCGACCCAACCGGTGCGGATAATCAGGATGTCCCGCTTCTCGATCACCACGCCCTGCTTTTGCGCGGCCTCGAGCAAATCGATATGCGAGAAGGTTTCACCGGGGCCGAGAACTTCTTTTCCGCGATGGCGCGCCATGTCGATCAGAATGCCGCGGCCTACAACGCCTCTTTCGCCGATGGGCAGCACGCTCGCCTTGGCCAAGCCGCCAATGGTGGTATCCGCGTCGTAGCCATTCCATATCTGATCGTCGTACCAGACGTGCCCCAGCGCGTCGTACTGCGTGGAGCCTTGCAGGTACATGAACATCACGTCGTCGGCATATTCGTACTGGCCGGGAAACCGCGGACCCTTGCCGCACAGGTAATGGCCCCGGTCCATGACATTCATCCGCTTTGCGGATTGCCGGCCGGGCCATACCGGGTCGCCGCCAGGGTCACCCATCCGAACTTGCAGCGTGAAACTCTTGCCTTGCTTCACTGTTGCAATGCCGCGCAAGATTTCTGCTGATGTCAGGTAGTTGAGCGAGCCGACCTCGTCGTCCTTGCCCCATTTGCCCCAATTTTTTGGAGAGCCTTCCAAAAGCTCTCGCACATGAGGCACGTTCTTCGCTTCCATATGGCTCCTTGATCAAGGTTCTCGTTAAAAAAGCGCAGCTCTTGCGCACTGCCTGCACTGATGCCCGCCGTCGGCGACCGCAGACCTCTCAGAGACTCCGCTGGGCCAGCGGCTCCAAATATGTTGCTTTTTGAAGCGCTTCATTTTTTGGAGCCACTTGTTCTCGTTGCAACGTGTATGCGGACATTTGCGATTTGGAAGCGCTTCATTTTGCACGGCAAGCTGAAGCGCATGCATGGTGTTTTCCCGAATGCGCAAGAACTCCAGTTGCGCCTTTGCTCGGGCGACAAGGCTGGCTTGCGTGTTCTTGGGGGCGCTAAGTTTCTCGTATCATGAAGCGCTTCATCTGCTCTTCGTCCCTGTCGATCTGGCGGCTTGGCGGGTCCGGTTCGGCAGATACACCATCGCCTTCCAAGATTCCATCCATGCCTCAATCGCCAACTGGCAGACCCACTCTCGAGGACGTTGCACGACTGGCCGACGTCTCATTGGGAAGTGCATCCCGCGCCCTGTCGGATCCAGGCCTCGTCAAACCAAAGACGCTCAAGCGTGTCACGCAGGCTGTGGAGCAACTGGGCTACGTGCGCAACGGTGCGGCTCGGGCGCTCGCATCGCGCCGAACATTTTCGGTAGGCGCGGTTTATCCGACATTGCACAACCCGGCGTTCGCAGACTCCATCCACGCCCTTCAGCAAACGCTATGGGGTTTTGGCTACCAGCTGGTCGTGGCGAGCCACGAATACGTCGAGGAGCGGGAATACGAAGTGGTGCGCTCCATCGTCGAGCGGGGCGTGGATGGCCTCATCCTGGTGGGTGTCGAGCATGATCAACAGGTGTTCGACCTTGTGCGTCATCGCAAGCTTCCTTTGGTCCTGACATGGTCGCTTGAGCAGCCGCCCTACGGCCACACAGTCGGCTTCTCCAACCGTCAGGCGGCCTACGACCTCACACGTGCAGTTCTCGCCAAGGGACACAAGGACATTGCTGTCGTCTGTGGCTCCCGCAAGCACAACGAGCGCGCACGCCAGAGGGTGAGCGGCACCGCCGACGCCATGGCCGACCATGGCCTGACACTGCGCGAGGATTGGATCGTCGAGCAGCCGTTGTCCGTGGAGGGTGGCAAGCTCGCCATGCGCCACATCCTGGCCATGGCCCAGCGTCCGACGGCGGTCATGTGCAACACCGATACGTTGGCCATCGGCGCGCTGCACGAGTGCCGCATGCATGGCATCGTCGTACCTGACGAAATGTCCATCACGGGCTATGACGACATCGAGCTCGCCAGCCTTACGATTCCACCCCTCGCTACCGTGCATATTCCAACAGCGCAGATGGGAACTCTTTCTGCACGGCGACTGGTCGGGCTGATCGAGGACCGGGACCTCGGCGAAACCCCCGCGTTGAGCCACGAAGTCATCATCCGTGAAAGTCTTGGCCAGGCGCCGTCCACACGCCGCCGCAAAAAGGCTCCAGACGTGCACGATCGAGGGGCGCGTTGATTGCTCTGGGTCTTCGGCAGAAAGACATCCAGTTCAGGCCACCGCGCTCGCTCACATGGAAGAAAAACGCTCCGCGAGGAAATCGATCAGCAGCTTGAGCGGCCTCGGCTGATGCTGGCGTGACAGGATGACGGCATGGATGCCGAGCACTTCGGGCTCGTGGTCCGGCAGCAGGCGCACCAGCGCGCCGCGTGCGAGTTCGTCCGCGACGAAGTAGGTGGGCAGCATCGCAATGCCGGCGTCCGCCAGCGCGCCCGCGCGCAGCACCGACGTCTCGTTGCTCGACAGGCTGCCTCTCACCGCAATGCTGACCGAGCGGCCTCCCTTGCGCAGCCGATACTCGGCACGACTTCCGAAGGCATGCGTGATGCATTCGTGCGCCGAAAGGTCCTCGGGCCGCTTGGGCACGCCGCGCCGCTCCAGGTAAGCGGGCGATGCGCACAACACCGAGCGGCAGGTGCCGATCTGGCGCGCCACCACGCCGTCGTCCAGCCGATTGGAAATGCGGATGGCCAGGTCGATGCGTTCATCGACCAGGTCGATCGTGCGGTCAACGGTGAGCAGTTCGACCTCGATGCGCGGATAGAGGCTTTGGAACTCCACGATCGCGCGCGTGAGATTCGAGACCGCGAACGACAAGCTGGTGGTGAGCCGCAGCTTGCCCGCGGGCTCCGTTCGCCGTGCGCCGGTGACGGCCTGCACGTCCGAGGCCAGCTCGAGCATCTGGCGCAACCGGGGCAGCGCCTCCTGTCCCGCATCGCTCAGGCTCACGCGGCGGGTGGTGCGATGCAAGAGCCGCGCGCCGAGCCACTGCTCCAGGCCTTCGAGATGGCGGCTGACCATGGCGCGCGAAAGGTCGAGCACTTCGGCTGCGCGGGTGAGGCTGCCCTGGTCGGCGATCTCGATGAAGGTGCGGATGGCGCTGAGGTGGTCCATGGATTGAATCGATCCAGTTGACAATCAATTGAGTGAACCGAAGTTTATCTTCGATAACCGAATCAATACGATGAGCCCATCTGCAACCCTCAGCTTCGATGGAGTCCCTCATGAAAACGATCAAGTTCTTTTCCCTTGCCCTGCTGCCGGCCGCCATGACGCTCGGCGTCGTCGCCACCGATGCCTCGGCGCAGTCGGCGCCGCCGCTGACCCTCGAGGTCTACAACGCCGATGCCAACAGCTTCCATGTCAACTCGGTGCTGGTCGCCGGGCAGACCGACGCCGTGCTGCTGGACACGGGCTTCACGCGCGCCGATGCGCTGCGCATCGCAGCCATGGTGCTCGACAGCAAGAAGACGCTCAAGACCATCTTCATCACCCAGGCCGATCCTGATTACTACTTCGGCATCGAGGTGCTCAAGCAGTATTTCCCCGACGCCAAGGTGGTGACCACCGCGCCCACGCTGAAGAAGATCCAGGCCACGCTGGCCACCAAGCTGCAGGTGTGGGGCCCACGCATGGGCGCCAATGCGCCCAAGAGCGTCCCGCTGCCTGAGGTGCTGACGGGCAGCACGATCTCGCTCGAAGGCCAGTCGATCGAGGTGCGCGGGCTCGACGACAACCAGCCGCATCGCAGCTACGTGTGGATTCCGTCGCTCAAGACCATTGCCGGCGGCGTGAACGTGTACGCCGGCCTGCACCTCTGGACGGCCGATGCGCAAACGCCGCAGGAGCGCGCCGACTGGGCCACCAAGCTCGGTGCGATGGCCGCCCTGCAGCCGACCCGGGTCATCCCGGGCCACAGCGCCGTGGGCGCCAAGCAGGACGCATCGCAGATCGCCTGGAGCCAGGCCTACCTGACGCGCTACGAGCAGGAGCTGCCGAAGGCAGCCGACAGCGCTGCGCTCATCGGCGCGATGAAGCAGGCCTACCCGGACGCGGGCCTTGGCGTAGCGCTGGACATCGGTGCCAAGGTCAACAAGGGAGAAATGAAGTGGTGAGTGCGCGCAGCCACCTGGACATCGTGCGGGACCACTACGCGGCTTCGGCCCGCGGCGATCTCGCGGCCATGATGGCCGAGGTGTCGCCGCAGGTGCGCTGGACCGAAATGGCCGGCTTTCCGTGCGCCGGCACCTGGGTCGGTCCGCAGGCCGTCATCGACAACGTCTTTGCGGTGCTGGGCCGCGACTGGGACGGTTATCGCTTCGAGCTGGAACGACTGGTGGATGCGGGCGACAGCATCGTCGGCGTGGGCACCTACCACGGCACGTTCCGCGCAACCGGCAAGCCGATGCAGGCGCGCGTGGCGCATGTCTGGCAACTGCAGGGCGGGAAGGTGGTCGCTTTCGAGCAGTTCACCGACACGCTGCTCGTGCACAGGGCCATGACGCCGGCGTGAGCCCCGGCGCGCGGCGCCCTACTCCGCGCGCACGCCGTTTCGACGCGCGACCTCGCCCCAGAGCTTGTAGTTGGAGGCGGTCAGCTCGGCCAGCCGCTCGGCGCTGCCGCCTCCCACCGCGTCTCCATTCTTGGTGATCTGCCCGCTGATCGCAGGGTCGGACAGTGCAGCGTTCATTGCCGCATTCGCCTTCTTGACGATTTCGGCGGGCAGGTTGGGCGGACCCCACAGCCCCACGAACACCGTCACCACGAAATCCTTGACGCCGAGCTCGGTGGCGGTGGGAACGTCCGGCAGTGCCGGAAGCCGCGCGCTTCCGGTCACGAGAATCGGACGCAGCTTGCCGCTCGCGATGAAAGGGATCAGCAAGGACGCCGCATCCATCATGCATGGGACCTGGTTGCCCACCACATCCTGGATGGCTGGGGCGCTGCCCTTGTACGGGACGTGGCTCATTTTCGGTAGCCCGGTTCGCTCACGGAAATACTCCATCGCCAGGTGCGTGTTGCCACCGTTGCCCGACGATGCGTAGCTGAAGTCCTTCGTGCTTTCCGCCTTCACCCAGGTGATGAACTGGGCAAGCGTCTTGGCCGGAGACGCAGGGTTGACGCACAGGACCATCTGCGATTCGAGGATCAGCCCGATGGGGGTGAACTGGGTCGGCAGCGGCGAAGGTGTCGAGTAGGTATGCGGATTGATGGTGAAGCTTGTGTTCGCCACCAACAGCTTGAAGGGATCGGCCGCTCGCAGCACCTCGGACGCGGCGATGTTGCCCGATGCGCCGGGCTTGTTGTCGACCAGGACCGGCTGGCCCAGTGCTGCGGCCATTCCCCTGCTGACGAACCGAGCGCCCGCGTCCGTGAGCCCGCCGGGCGGATAGCCGACGAGGAGGGAAACCGGCTTGGTCGGCCATTGCGTGCCTTGAGCCAGTGCGGCCGGCCCGAAGGCCGACACGGCCGAACCCGCGGCCGCCAGTTTGAGGAATTTCCGCCTCGAGGAGGTTTGTTGCGTCATATCTTCTTTCCTTCTTTTTGATTCAGGAAGCGGCGGCCTGCCGCTTGTGTGCCGCGAGCGCCATCAGCCGACGGTCTCGCCAGGCGGAGCGCGCACCGATCTCGGCGACGTCGAGCTGCTTGCGGCGCTCGCCGTCGACGCGCCCCACGGTCTCGTCCGCCCAGCTGAAGGGCTGGACGCCGGCCATGGCTGCGCGGTTCTGCGGCCCGTAGCGCATTGCGTAGTCCTTCACGCCGGCGGGCGCATTGAGGTCGATGGTCTCGAACGGACCCATGAACGACCAGCGCAAAGCCAGGCCATCCTTGAGCACCTTGTCGATGTCCTCGGAGCTCGCGAGCCCCTGCTCGAACAGCGTGAAGCATTCGTTGAGCACGGCTGCCTGCACGCGGTTGAGCAGAAAGCCGTTGATCTCGCGAGACAGCGTCACCGGCGTCTGCCCCGCGGCGGCGTAGATCGCATGGGCCCGTGCCATGACCTTGGGGTCGGTCCAGGGCGCGGGGCAAAGCTCGACAAGCGGCACCAGGTACGGCGGATTGGTCGGGTGGCCGACGAGACAGCGCGCGCGGCCCGGCAACTGCTCGGTGAAGGTGGACGCCGGCAGCCACGACGTGGAGCTCGCCAGCACCGCGTCGGCCGGCGCGAGCGCATCAAGCTGCGCAAAGATGGCCGTCTTGGCCTCCACCGTTTCGCGGATGTTTTCCTGGACGATGACGACATCCTTCAGCGCTGCGGCCAGGTCGGGCTCGCAGCGAATGCGTGCGAGCACCACGGCCGGCTGGTCGTCGAGAAGACCGAAGCCGTCGAGCTCTTGCAGGCGTTCGTCGATGTAGGCCAGGCTGGCTTCCATGGTGCCCACGTCTGCGTCGTGCAATCGGACGGGATGCCCTGCCCTTGCGAAGACAATGGCCCAGGCGCGGCCGATGAGGCCGGCGCCGACGATGGCAACCGGCTGATTCGATGGGTTCGGGATGGCTTCTGACGCGCTCATGAACGGGCTCCAGTGGCAGGAAAAGGCAGGACTCATGTGATCATATTGTCTGTGATCACAGATCTACTATCGGGATTGCCCTAGGATCCCGCGCCTCTGGAAGAGGCTTCACGGAATTTCATTCGTCGTCGGTTCGCCTTTGAAAGGCATACAATGTACGAAATTAAGAGCAAAATACCGTGCTCTGGAGAACCTCATGTCCATCACAGTCCGCGACATCGTCCCGTTTTCGAGCGCACGCACGCACCTGTCCGAATTGGTTGAGCAGGTGCAGAACGGCGCAGAGAAGATCATCACGAAGAACGGCGAGCCTGCCGTGGCATTGATCGACGCCAAGCGGCTTGACCACTATCACCGGCTGGAGCGCGCGAGCATTCATCTTCTGCTGCTCGGTGAAATCGAAAAGGGGCTGGCAGATGTGGAGGCAGGTCGGTCGACCAGTGCACGCGAAGGGCTGGCTGCATTGAAGGCTCGCCGGATCACTCGCTGATGATCGCGAGCGACGAAAAAGAGCCACTGGCCGAGATCCGTTACACAGCGAACTTCGCAGCCAATCTGGAAGGCATTGCAGCTTTCTGGGACGAGAGCGGATTTGCCAAGGGCTATGACCGATTGCTTGAGGAACTCACCGACGTGGTACTCACACATCTGGAGCGGCATCCGCGGATGGGTCGGCCGTTCATGAACCGTCAGCCTGAATCGATAGAAGCGCAAATGGCGCTCGCGCGGCTGGATGAGCAGTCTGCAGAGATTCGTGAGTACGTGATGGACGACTACTTGGTGTTGTATTCCGTGCATGAGAGTCGGCCACACCCCCATCTGGTCGTTCAACTATTGGCAATCAAACATCACAAGCAGTTGTCGTTCTGGTTTCAGCCATAGCGCCGGGGCCTCAGCTGCAAAACTCACGCCAAAAGCAATCGCAGCGACGGTGGGGCTCGCCTTGTGCTAAAAGATCACAATGGTTGCCTCACTCACAAGCCACAGCATGGACCTGTCCAAACTCGTCACCCCCCTGACCCGCCAAACGCTAAGCGGCGACGTTTACAAGCAGCTGAGCGATCTGCTGATGAGCGGGCGCGTGATGCCGGGGGAACAGCTGTCGCTTCGCACCATCGCGGAGGGACTGGGCGTGAGCGTCATGCCCGTTCGCGAAGCTGTTCACCGCCTGTTGTCGGAAAAGGCCCTCGTGCTGCTGCCCAACCGGGTGTTGCGCGTGCCGCAGATGACGGTCAGCCAGTTTCGCGAGATCACCGATATCCGCCTTAACCTGGAAGGCTTGGCGGTCGAGCGTGCGGCCACGCTCCTCGACGAGCGCGGCTTGCAGGAAATCGAGAGCGCGCATGAACGCTTTTCTCGTGAGATCGCAGCGAAGAAGCCGAGCGAATCGAATCTGATCGCACTCAACAAGGAACTGCACTTCGCAATCTACCGTCAAGCGGGCATGCCCATGCTGCTGGAGATGATCGAGTCCCTCTGGTTGCGCATCGGGCCGATACTCAACTACGATTTTCGTTCGGGCTCGACGCGCGTGAAGGAACACGTGTCGGCCACCCATCACGAGAGAATCGTCAACGCCCTCAAGAAAAGGGATGCCGCAGCAGCCAGCAAGGCACTGGCGGGCGACCTGCAAGGCGCCGCGGACTTCATCGTTTCGGCCGGCGTGCTGCTGGCCGATGCCGTGGACACGGCTCCGTCCGATCGCCGCGCTCCCCCGCGCGCAGCAGCGGAGAAGAACCAGACGCGGAAGCGCCCACAGGCGACGGTCTAACCAGCCTTGACCATCGCCCCCCGCCGTACCAGCAGGGGTGGCACAGAAGAGCCGAACATCAGATCTTCACGAAGTTGGTTGCTGCCAGCGGACCGAACGGCAGCGACGCCAGCGGCCCACCGACGTCGAGCGCCCCAAGATCGACGGCGAAGTAGCCGAGTGCTTCGATGAGCTTTCGCACTTCGGCTTTAGCTTGCGCGTCGTCGCCGGAGAAGAACTGCACGCGCGTACCGCCGGAAAGCTCGGGCTGGGTCAGCGCCTCGACGCCAAGGTGGTTGAAGGCTTTGACGACCCGCGCGCCGGGCACGAGGTCGCGGAACACGGCACTCGAATACTTCCCGCCGAGATCGATCGCCTTGATGCCATAAGCGGCGAGCGGATTGCTCGGATCCTTCGCGTCGAGCGAATTGGGATCGAGAAACTCCACAGGGTTGGTGGCGTCGATGACGATCCGGCCGTTCCACGCCGGCATGCTGCCCAGTACCTTGCCGAGGTCGGTCCAGCGCACCGCCACGACGACGATGTCGGCGCTCGCGGCCTCTTCGACTGTGCCCGCTTTGAGGGAAGGCCCCGCTTCCTCGACCAGCGCCGCCAGCGACGCCGGCCCCCGACTGTTCGAGATGGTCGCGGCGATACCCTTGCCTGCAAGAGCGCGTGCCACGCTGGCACCCAGCGCGCCCGAACCGATGATGCCGATACTCATAAATAACTCCTGTTGTGGATACATGGACATAGGGCTTTCAAACTCGCGATCCGCCGGCACCCCAAAAAAACCGGCAGAAGGTATTTATGTCGACGACACACCGACATTTAAGACAAAAATTGAGCAGGAATCACCAGGTCAGCGGTATCGTGAATTTTCCGAGACGCGCGACCTCACCGGCGATGTCCGCAATGGTGCTCCTGGAGAGCTCTTTTTCGAGCGCATTGCGGGCGCGCGTCAACACTGGTTCAATCGCTTCCAGGATGTTGCCACCCACGGCGCAAGTCTCGCACGGCGGTGTCCTGTGCAGCGAGAACAGCTCTGTGTCCTCGACCGCCCGATAGACATCGACGAGGCGAATGTGCTCCGGGCGCTTGGCCAGCAAAGCACCGCCGCCTGCACCGAGCTGCGAGCGCGTGAGGCCGGCTTCTCCAAGGCGCGAGAGCAGTCCGCGGATCACGACGGCGCCGGTATTGGCGGAATAGGCGATGTCCTCGGAACGCATCGGCTTGCCGTCGCCGACAGCCAAGGCGGTCAGAACATGGACAGCGACGGCGAAGCGGGTACTGGTCGGCATGATTGATAAATCAGTGTGTTGGCGACATTATTACACACTTTCATTCACGTGCCGCAACTTCTTAGTGAGCGAGGGAGAAACGAAGTGGTGAGTGCGCGCCACCTCACACCGCCCGGGATCAGCCCTCGCTCTGCAACGATTCGTCCAGGAAGTCCAACCGGTCCTGCCCCCAGAAGAGCTCGCCTTCGAGCACGTAAGAGGGCGAGCCGAAGACACCGGCCGCGACGGCGGCATCGGTGTTTCGCACATAGGCCGTTTGCACGGCGGACGTCTCGGCCAAGCGCAGCAGCGTGTCGGCGTCGAGGTTCTGCGAAAGGAGGATCGCCCGCAGCGTCGATGCGTCCGAAATGTCCTGTTCGTCGCACCACTCGGCCGCCAGGATGGCCTTGTAGAGCGCAGCCACCCGCACGCCCATCGAGTCGGCCGCAATGACCACGCGCGACGCGAGACCGGCATCCGGGCACATGTACCGGGGTGTAGCGTTGACATGGATGCCGAGGCGCTTGCACCAGCGCTTCAGTTCTGCAACGCGATAGGCCTGCCGCTCGGGCGCGCGCTTCGGCAGGATCACGCCGCCGGTGCGCGCGTATACGGCGGGAAGATCGACCGGCAGGTAGCGGATCGAAGCGCCCCGCCGCGCCGCCAGCTGCTCGAGCCGATCCGCACCCAGGTAGGCCCAGTCCGAGTTCATCCAGAAGTAATAGTCGATCGTGCGCGGCATCTTCAGGGCGCCTTTGCCACGAGCGGCGTTGCAACGAGCACCTTGAAGCGTGCGTCACCGTGCATCTTCCACGCGCTGAAGCAGGCCAGCGCACCGAGCCCGCTCAAATACCAGATCACGTACTGCGGATTTCCATTGCCCTTGCCCAGCAGCCAGGTGGCGACGATCGGCGCGAGGCCACCGCCGATGGCGCCGGAGACCTGCACCGCCAGCGAGATGCCGGTATAGCGGACTTCCGCAGGAAACTGGCTCGAGAAGAGGCTGCCTTCCGGTCCGTAGAGCGAGGCATACACCAGGCCCACGGCAAGCAGCAGCGCGGCATTGATCCAGAAGACCTCGCGTGTGTGAAGGAACGAGAAGAACAGCGGTGCGCACGCGAGGATGCCCACTGTGCCCAGCATGAACACCCATTTCTGGCCGATCTTGTCGCCCAGCCATCCGAAGAAAGGCATCGTGAGCAACGCGGCGGTGGCACCCCAGATGATCGCATCGAGCATGGTGCTGCGCGGGATGCCGAGAGTCCCGGTGGAATAGGCAAGCGCGAATGTCACCGTGGTGTAGAACCAGGTGACTTCGGCCAGGCGGGCGCCCACGACGATCAGCGTTTCGCGCGGGTACTTCTTCAGCACCTCGACCACCGGCACCCGCACCTTCTTGCCCACCTGCTCCATGCCCTTGAAGTCCGGCGACTCGGCAACCTTCATGCGGATGAACCAACCCACGAGCAGCAGCACGACGCTGGCCAGGAACGGAATGCGCCAGCCCCAGGACAGCATGTCCACTTCCGGCAGCTTGGCGACCGCTCCCATCGCCAGCGAAGACAGGATGAGGCCGGGTGCCACGCCGACTTGCGGCAGGCTTCCGAAGAATCCCTTCTTGCCTTCGGGCGCGTGTTCGACCGCCATCAGCACCGCACCGCCCCACTCGCCGCCCACCGCCACGCCCTGCAGGAAGCGCATGCACACCAGCAGCCCTGCGCCCCAGTAGCCAATCTGCTCGTACGACGGAATCAGGCCGATCAGGATCGTGGGCACGCCCATGAGCATCAGCGTGATGAGCAGCATCGACTTGCGCCCGACCTTGTCGCCGAAGTGCCCGAAGACGATTCCGCCAAGCGGCCGCGCGAAGAAGCCGACGGAATAGGTGGCAAAGGCCGCCATGGTGCCGACGATTGGATCGAAGGCCGGAAAGAAGATCTTGTTGAAGATCAACGCGGCGGCCGTCCCGTAGAGAAAGAAGTCGTACCACTCGATGGTGGTCCCCATCATGCTTGCGAGGCCGGCCGTCACATAGCGGCGCCTGGCACCGGTTTTCTCGCTTGCACCGCTGTTGGTGTGTGTGTTCATGGGGTCACCCGGTAGTGTTGCGGCTGCGTGGGCAGCGTGCTCAAGCCCGCTGCCGTGCAAAGTATCGCGATGCGGGTCTTCGCGAGCCATGCAGCAGACTGCATAGCACCTATGCGGCCGCGGGCCTCAGGCAGAGGCGGCGATGGCGATGGCGGCGTCGACCAGGTGCTCGACGATCGGCGGCAGCACGCGTCCGGCCTTGACGATGACGACGACCCGCCGGCGCAGCGCGGGCCGGGTGATGGCGACCTTGCGTAGGCGGTGGTCAACCAGCAGCTTGTCGGGAATCCGGCACGGCAGGATGCAGCACCCGACGCCGGACGACACGATCTCGAGCATGGCGTCGACCGTCTCGGCCTCGGCCACGATCTGGGGAACCAGCCCGCTGCTGTGCACCATCCGCCGCAGCATGTAGTGGGAAGGAAATGCGACCAGCTTCGGCAGATGCACGGTCAGGTCGATCTGATCGCCGATGCCGCTGGCCTCCGGCACGAGCAGGCACATGTCGTCATCGAACAGCGGCCGGGAGACCACGCCGGTCGACGCAACCGCCGCGTCGTAGACGAAGCCGACGTCCGCCCTGCCGCTTTCCACGAACTCCACCACCTCGGGAGAGCTCCGAGCCAGCAGCGAGAGGTTGACGCTTTCGTGCTGGCTGACGAAGCGCGCAACAACCTCGCCCATGAAGTAGTAGCTCAGCGTGTGAATCACCGCAAGCCGCACCGTGCCCTGCGTGACGCCATCGTGCACTCGCAATGTAGCCAGCGCTGTGTCGATGCTGCGGAATGCGCCTTCGGTCTGCTCCTTGAGCTGGCGACCCGCCTCGGTCAGCTCGACGCCTCTTCCGGTTCGCGTGAACAGCGGCTTGCCCACGTGGGCTTCGAGGGCCGCGAGCTGCCGGCTCAGACCCGACTGCGTCTGGTCCAGATCTTCAGCGGCCCGCGAAAGCGACCTGAGCTGTGCGATCTGCAGAAAATAGCGAAGCTGGCGGTCGAAGGTTTCCATGTGACCTTTGGGTCTGGAACGGAAGCGCCCTCTGATGAGACAGTCGAGCGCGCGCGCAGCATCCTACGACGCAAGGATCGGGCCCGCCCAGCGACGCGCTACGGTAGCGTCCGGCAAATGGTCTTCGCCGCAGCCGAAAAGACTACGGCCGATCGCCCTCGACCGGCAGCGCCGCCGCCTGCACGTTGTTGCGGCCCGCCCGCTTGGCCTGATAGAGCTTCTCGTCCGCCTTCCCGACCAGTGCGGCGGCGGTCGCAGTGCCACCCTGGTAGAACGCCAGGCCGATGCTCGCGGTGATTTCGATCGTTCGCTGCTGCTCGATGACGAAGGGCGCCTGCATCGCCGTCACGAGCTTTGTCGCCGCGGACACTGCGATGTCGGCATGGGGCAGCCCCTCCATGATCACGGTGAACTCGTCGCCGCCCAGGCGCGCGCGCACATCGCTGGAGCGCAGGCCTTGCGACAACCTGCTCGAGAAAGCCTTCAGCAGCTCGTCGCCGGTCTGATGGCCGAACTGGTCGTTGATCTGCTTGAAGCCATCGATGTCCAGGTACATCAGCGCCATCAGCGCGCCCGCGCTGCGGCTGCGGTCCATGGCCTCGCCGAGGCGCGCTTCGAAGCCCGCGCGGTTGGCAAGACCGGTGAGCGGATCGATCTGCGCCAGGTTCACCAGGCGCTTCTCCTCGAGCTTCTGCCGCGTGATGTCGGTGATCACGGCATGGAAGCCGACGATGGTTTCAGTGTTTGCCGCCGGCTGCGGGATGTACTGGGCCTCGTAGCAGTTGTAGCTGTCGCTCTGGCTGACTTCGCTCTGGAAGGTGACGACCTCGCCGGCCAGAGCGGCGCGGATGTGCGGCTTGACGCTCTCGTAGGCCGGGTCGCCCAGGAGTTCATGCACGGTGTGTCCCTGAATCTGGTCGCGAGAGAGTCCGAATTCGCGCTCGTAGGCCAGGTTGTTGAACCGGTAGCGCTCGTCCGCATCGATGTAGGCCACGCGCATCGGCAGCGCATCGGCCACCGTGCGCAGACGCGCTTCGCTTTCCTGCAGGGCTTCTTCCGCCTCGTGATGCGCGGTGATGTCGCTGTCCAGCGTATAGAGGCCCATCACCTCGCCCTGCTCGTTGCGCTCCGGAACCAGCGTGGCCTGGATGTCGCGGCGCCCGCCGGGTCCCGCCACCCGCCGCTCGTAGGTGACCTGGCGCCCACCCAGGGCCGCCCGGATGTACGGCTCCATCTGGGCCCACGCCTCGTCGCCGTAGAACTCGTGCAGGCTCCGGCCGATCAGCTGCAGAGGCTCGACGCCGAACCAGTCCTGGTAGGCCTTGTTGACGAACCGGAATCGCAGGTCGCGGTCGAGATAGGAGATCAGTGCCGGCAGGTGGTCCGTCACCATGCGCAAGCGGTGCTCGCTCTCGCGCAGTGCCTGCTCCGCGACCTTGGCCGCCGAGATGTCGCGCATCAATCCGGAGAAGTACTCCACCTTGCCGTGCTTGTCGCGATGCGCAATCACCATGTGGCTGACCGGGAACTCGCGCCGCTGCGTGTCCCACACCATCGACTCGCCCACCCACACGCCGGTGGCGACCGCGGTCGGCACCACCTCGGACCTGAATCTCTCCAGCGTTTGCGGTGGATTGAAGTCGGACACTTTCAGCGTCTCGATCGGGGCATCGAGGTCCACTCCCGTGCGGCGGCGCGCGGCCGGATTCATGTAGATGAGCCGCCCCTTCGCATCGTTCTGGATGATGAAGTCGGTCGTCATGTCGAAAATGGCCGTGAGCGTGCGAAGGGCGCGTTCGGCCCGCGTGCGCTCGGTGATGTCGGTCACCGTTCCCACGTGTCCGAGCACGCGGCCTGCTGCGACCACGGGCCGGCTTCGCAATGCCACCAGCACCTGCGTGCCGTCCTTGCGGTGAAGCCGACGCGTGGCGTTCAGCGGTTCGGCGGCGTTGACGAGGCCAATCCAATCCTGGCGAACCTTCTCCCGGATCTCCTCGCGCACGAGCGTGAGCCAGCCCTCTTGCGCGTCCTCCCGCTCGAGCCCGTGGATCGCCAGATACTCGTCATTCACATAGGTCATGCGGCCGCTGCTGTCGCAACGGAACAATCCCACGGGCGAAGCGTCGGTGACCGCGGCCACCTCCAGACGCTGCTCACGCAGGTCGGCCATCAACGCATCGAACTCGCGTGCCAGGTCGCCGCGCTCGTCGTTGGCGACGACGTCGAGCTTGACCTGGCTGTCCGGTGAATGGCGCAGGGTACGGATCGCATTGCTGAGCGCCTCCAGGGGACGCATGAACCAGGCCGTGCCCAGCCAGACCAGCAACGCGCAGCCCAGGCCCAGCCAGAGCAGCTGAAGCAGCAGGTTTCGCCTCGCCTGTTCCAGGGGCGCGTATGCGGCGCGCGCCGGCACGATCAAGCGCAGATCCCAGTTGGCGCTGCGCACGGTGGCACGCGTTGCCAGGTCGCGCTCGGGATTGCCGGCGAAGGCGTCGACGGCTGCGTCGGCAGGCTTGAGCAGCAGCTTCGCATCGGGGTGCATGACGATCCGGGGCGACTCGCCGCGCGTGACGATCTCGTAGTAGCCACCGCGGCCGACGGTGGCGCGGCTCAGATCGCCGAGCACGTTGGCGCGCTGCAGGTTCAGCGCCGCGCCCAGCACGCCGATGAGGCGGCCGTCCGGCCCTTCGACGGGCACGGCCATGACCACGGCGGGCTGCTGGCTGCCCTTGGTGAGCAAGGGCGCCGAGATGGCCGGCTGGCGCAGGTCGCGCACGCGCTTGAAGTAGTCGCGGTCGGCCACGTTCGGCGGCCGGCTCGCGGGTGGGTTGATGGCGACGATGGCGCCGTCCAGCGTGGCAAGCGCGGCGTTGTCGAACATCGCTCGCAGATCCTTGTCGGCAAGGAAACGCTGCTGCGCCGCGGGATCGTCAAAGCCGCGCTCGCCAAGTTCGCGGGCTGCACGCGACAGGGCGGCCAGATGAACACCCAGCTTGTAGTCGAGATCGGCCGCGGCGCTCTCGGTCAGTGCCTGCTGCTGCTCGCGCATCAGGTCGACATACTCGCTGGACAGGCTCCGGTACTGCCACCCGCCCGTTGCACCCACCAGGGCGAGCACGAGCAAGGTGATCAGCAGCGCTGTCTTCGTTCTCAGCTTGAGCCGCACGGGGTCTCCTTCGCCGCCGCGGCAGTGGTTCGGGACTGCATTTTTCGATGATAGCAACGGGCTGCGCAGCGTCCCGTCCGAAGCGCGCAGGCAAAAGAAAAGGCGCCATCGATTGGATGGCGCCCCATTAATACTGATGCATTCGTTGTGCCGGCCCGCGATGGGCGCGGACCGCCGAACGACTGAATGCGAGACCGGCCGAGGCCGGTTCCGATATCAGGAGCCGATGACCTGCAGATCGCCGCTCGCACCCAGCAGCTGGCGCACCTGCTGCGCCAGCGAGCCGAATATCCGTCCGGCCAGGCCGGGCTCTTCGCGGCCGAAGACGATGCGGTCGCAGCCGAAGTCCCGCGCTGCCGCAACGATGGTCTCGGCGCTGCGCCCGATCACCACGGTGCTGTTGCAGGACACGCCCGCCATCGCGAGCAGGTTCTGCGCGAACTGCAGTTCCTCGGCGCCCGTGCTTTGCTGCAGCTCGCGCAATTCTTGCGCATCGAAGAACATCGCGACGTGGCCGGAGACTACGGGCTGCACCCGCAGCAGCCGGACTGCCGCCGGCTCCTGCTGGCAGATGCGCACGACCTGCTCGATGGCAGAGCGCGTGCGGGCCGGCTCGGTCGGGTCGATGGGGACCAGAATGCGCCGTCTCACGCCGGCACCTTCAGGCGGACTGGTTGGCGGCTTCCGGCTCTTGCTCCGGCTCTTGTTTCCGGCGGCTGGTGAGCCACTTGCCGATGACAACGACGGAGATGGCGCCGATCGCGGGAACGATCTTGTGCAGCGCATGCTGCTCGGCGGCCCATCCGGCGATGGACGGATCCGACATGGCCATTTCGCCGGCCACCCACCCGAGCAGGGCTGCACCGAGCGTGATGATGATCGGGAAGCGATCCATGAGCTTCAGGATCAGGGTGCTGCCGAAGATGATCAGCGGAATGCTGATCACGAGGCCGAACACCAGCAGCGGGACGTTGCCCTTGGCAGCGGCTGCGACGCCGACGACGTTGTCCAGGCTCATGACCAGGTCGGCGATGACGATGGTCTTGATGGCCGCGGCCAGGCTCGAGTGGCCGTCCAGGTTTTCTTCGCCTTCATCGCCCTTGAGCAGGCCGATGCCGATCCAGAACAGCAGCGCGGCGCCCACCAGCTTAAGGTAGGGAAGCGTCAGCAGGTACACCGCAAAGAAGGTCAGCACCACGCGCAGCACGATGGCGCCCATGCTGCCGAACAGGATTGCCTTCTTCTGCTGCGCGGGCGGCAGCGAGCGGGAGGCCATCGCAATGACGACCGCGTTGTCGCCGCTCAGGACGATGTTGATCAGGATGATCTGCGAAAGGGCAATCCAGAAATCCGGACTGGACAAAAACGACATGGTGTCTCCTCGAAGTGGACGCGGAACCAAGTCGGTTCCGTCGTGTCCGAGGCTACGGGCCTGCGCTGTCACCTTTCTGCCGCTACGCTGTCAGTAACTTGTCTGCCAGCTGTCAGCCAGCTTACAGCCGCCCGGTCAGGCGGCCCGCAACGGGAAGAAGACGCTGAAGGTGTTGCCCACGCCGTCGATGTCTTCCTCCAGCGTGATGCGCGCGCCGTGCAGCGTGGCGATCTCGCTCACGATGGCGAGACCCAGGCCGCTGCCATCCTCCTGCGTGCCAAGCAGGCGGTGAAAGCGCTCGAAGATGCGCGCGCGCTCCTCCACCGGCACGCTCGGGCCGTCGTCGCTGATCGCCAGGCGGCAGTGGTCGCCGTCGCTGCGGGTCACCCGCACGGTCACGCGGCCGCTCGGCTGGCTGTAGCGGATCGCGTTGTCGATCAGGTTGTTGATCAGCTCGCGCAGCCGGTCCCGGTCGGCGTTGATCACCAGCGGATGCTCGACGCCTTCGAAGCCCAGATCGATGTCGCGCTTGAGCGCCTGCGGCACCCAATCCATGCTGACCTCGAGCGCGTAGGCATTCAGGTCGAGCGGCTGCAGCTGCATGGCGTCGAGCGCGCCGGGCTCGTTGCGGGCCAGCGAGAGCAGCTGCCGCACCAGGCGCGAGAGCCGGTCGGCGCTGATGTACAGCTGCGCGAGCGAATGGCGCACGCGCTCCGCGTCGTTCTCCCGCAGCGCCAGCTCGATCTGCGCCTTCAAGCCGCTGACGGGTGTCTTCAGCTGATGGGCGGCGTCGGCCACGAAGCGGCTCTGGAAATCGAAGGTCCGCCCGAGGCGCGCCATCAGCTCGTTGACTTCATCGACAAGCGGCCGCACCTCGCCCGGAACATCGTGGGTGTCGATGGGGCTCAGGTCCAGGTGCGACCGGTCGGACACCGCGCGCCGCAGCCGCTGCAGCGGCTCGAGTCCGCGCGAGACGCCGAACCAGACCACGGCCGTGGCCATCACGATCAGGAGCAGCTGCGGCACCACCACGTTGGCCACCATCTCCCAGGCAAGGCGCGTGCGCTTGTGCAGGGTCTCGGCGACCTGGACCAGGACCTTCGGCGTTGCCGCGTCGGCGCCCACGGGCATCCAGGCCACCAGCATCCGTACCGGTTCGCCGCGCACGGTGTCGCGGTAGACGCGCGGCTTGCCGGGCTCTCCGCCGCGCTGTGGCGGTGGCAATTCCGCATCGCCGCCGAGCGTCGCGCCGTCTTCGCCCACGACGCGAAAGAAGAGCAGGTCTTCCTGGTCCAGCAGCAGGATGTTGCTCGCGGCCTCGGAGAGGTCGAGCCGAGGACGGTTGCCATCGAGCTTCACGTGCAGAACGATCTCGCGTCCGATCTCGTACAGCGCACGGTCGTAGGCCAGATCGGAAAAACGCAGCGAGTTCCAGTAGGCCGCCCCGGTGTCCAGCACCAGCAGCACCACGAGCGGTCCGAGCAGCCAGGCCAGCAGCTTGCGCCGCAGCCTCGGCTCAGGTTTCCGCATCGCTGCGGTCCATCAGGTAGCCCATGCCGCGCACGGTGCGGATCTCGCATCCGAGCGGCTCCAGCTTCTTGCGCAGCCGGTAGACGTTGACCTCGATCGCGTTCTCACCCACCTCGTCGCCCCAGCCATAGAGATGATTGACCATCTGCTCTTTGCCCACGACGCGACCCTCGCGCATCATGAGCAGCTCGAGCACGGCGAGTTCGCGCGGCGACAGGTCCAGCGGCCGCTTGTCGTAGAACACGCGGCGGCCCACCGTGTCGAAGCGCAGCCGGCCGTGTTCGAGAAAAGGCGTGGAGTTGGTACTGCGGCGCAGCAGCGCACGCACGCGCGCTTCGAGCTCCGGCAGGTCGAAAGGCTTGGCCAGGTAGTCGTCGGCGCCCAGGTCAAGTCCGCGCACGCGGTCCTGGAGTGTGTCGAAGGCCGTCAGCATCAGCACCGGCATCGTCGACTTGCGCGCGCGCAGCCGGCGCAGCACGTCGAGGCCGCTGAGCTTGGGCAGGCCGATGTCGAGAATCGCGAGGTCGTAGATGCCGAGCGCGAGCGCATGGTCGGCCTCTTCACCGGTGGACACGATGTCCACGGCGTGGGCGGACTGCACCAGCGCACGCGAGAGCGCGTCCGCCAGTACCTTGTCGTCCTCTACAAGCAATATACGCATTGGTTCGCACCCGCCCTTGTGCAACGAATATGCTAACCGCAATGCCCTTGGGGGAGATGGCGGCGACCGGAACCACCGGCGGCCCTTCGAGGCGTGCGTGCCGCATCGATCGCGATGCAACCCACAGGGCCCCGCGCAACAAAAGCGCAAAACGCCGAAATCCGCCGGCAACATCACGGCTCGAAGCTCCAGGCTCAACCCACCCATGGAGCCACAGTGTCAATCCACGATCCCCGCCATACAAAGAGCAACAACAGTGCTGTCGCAACGCCGGCCCATGGCCATCGCCTGGCCGATGACCTCCCGCTGATCTCGGCGCAGCTTCTGGAGCGCCGCAAGGCGCTGGCCTGGCTGGGTTCCAGTGCCGCCGGCTCGGCGCTCCTGCTGGCCGGCTGCGGCGGCGGCGGCTCCGACGGGAGCAGCCTCGCGGGCTTGGCGACCACAGCCACGACCGGGACGAGTTCGACGAGCACCACGGCATCGGCGAGCGGAACGAGTTCCTCCACGTCGAGTTCGAGCAGCTCCACGACCACCAGCAGCTCCAGCAGCAACTGCACCGCCCTGCCCGGCGAGACCTCGGGGCCCTACCCGGCCGACGGCACCAACACCTCGTCCGGCGCCACGTCAGACGTGCTGACTGCCAGCGGCATCGTCCGCAGCGACATCCGCAGCAGCTTCATCAGCTCGACGACGCAGGCACCCGGCGTGCTGACGACGCTCACGCTCACGCTGGTCAACACCAACTCGAGCTGCGCCCCACTGTCGGGCTACGCGATCTACCTTTGGCACTGCGACCAGGGCGGCAGCTACTCGCTGTATTCGGCGCCGACCGAAAGCTACCTGCGAGGGGTGCAGGTGACCGACAGCAACGGCCAGGTCACTTTCACGACGATCTTTCCCGGCTGTTATTCGGGCCGCTGGCCCCACATGCATTTCGAGGTCTTCGCGAGCCTCGCCACCGCCACCACCGGCAAGAATTCCGTTCTGACCTCGCAACTGGCAATGCCGAGTGCTGCTTGCAGTGCGGTGTACCCCTACGCTTCGGGCTACACCCAGAGCGTGGCCAACTTCGCGGCCATCACGCTTGCGAGCGACAACGTGTTCGGCGACAACACCGCGGCACAGATCGCCGCCATGACGCTCGCGATGAGTGGCAGCGCAACGGCTGGCTACACCGCCACGGCGACGATCGGCATCGCGCGCTAGCTTGGCCGGCTAGGCCCGCGTCGCCCCGCGCCAACAGCGCGGGCGTACGCGGCTGCAGCGCAACGGCCACCGAAGGCGGCCTGGGGTAAGGCCAGCGGCACATGCGGCCGCTGGCCATTTTTTCTCCTCTTTCGAGGCTCACACTTCCCGATTGAAGGCGTCACGGTCTCGTGGACCGGTGCGAAGCTGCGTCGCCTGCGGCAGTTCGTGCGCCAGGTTGCATCGGCGAGTGAGCAGCGCGAGGTGCTTCGCGTCCCAGGCGAAGAACATCGCAACCAGGAACGCATCGACCACGCTCAGCGCCATCAAGGTGCGCCAGTCCCACAGCAAGTCGAAGAGGGTCATGAATCGATAGAGATGATGAATGCGAAGCCCCGAGCTTGAGGCTGCCTCATTGCGCACCGATTTCACCGTGTTGCGGCGCTTTGCCGCGGCCCGGCCGCTGATCTCAGGCCGCGGGCGTGTGCGTGACGGCCGGCATGAACATGTAGCCCTCGTTGCGCACGGTGCGGATCAGCTCGGCCTTCACCTCGCCCGATGCCAGCTTGCGCCGCAGGCGGCTGATCTGCACGTCGATGGCGCGGTCGTACGAGTCGTTGTCCGCGCCGAGCGCGTACTGCACCAATTGGTCCCTGGTCAGCACGCGCCGCGGGTGCTGGACCAGCGCGCGCAGCAGACGGAACTCGCCGTCGGAGAGGTCCACCAGCCGGCCGGTGGGGTCGTGCAACAGCCGGGTTTCCAGGTCGATGCACCAGCCCGCGAAGTACAGCAGCGTGGCCGGCGCCTCGCGCGCGGCATCGGGCGCCTGGGCAGGCCTGGACGCCGCCGCATTGGCGGTGCGGCGCAGCACGGTGCGAATGCGCGCCAGCAGTTCGCGCGGGTTGCAGGGCTTGGCCAGATAGTCTTCCGCGCCGATTTCCAGGCCCACGATGCGGTCGATGTCAGTGCCCACGGCCGACAGCATGATCACCGGCGGCCCGCCGATCTTCTGCAGTTCGCGCAGTGCGCTCAGTCCGTCTTCGCCGGGCATCATCACATCGAGCACGACGAGCGCGTAGTCGGCCTGCGCGAGCCGCTCGCGCATCTGCGCGGGATCGCTGGCGCCGTCGACCTGGAGGCCGTGCTTCTCCAGGAAGGACGCCACCAGGCTGCGGATGCCGGCGTCGTCGTCGACGATGAGGATGCGGGTGGTCAGGTTCACGGTGCGGCGAATCGGGTAGCGGATCATAGGCCCGGTGCCGGTACTGCCCGCCGCCCCGGCTGCAATGAAATGAACTGCAATATCGTGAAATCGGGCTGCAACAACCGGTCCGCAGACTCGCGCACCAAAAGCACGGATGGCACCCCGCCCGGCGTGACATCGCCTCCGGCCCGTGCCAGCATCAGCCCATGAACCCCCAAGGAACCGCACGCCGTTGGTCGGGCCCGCCGCTCGCGCTGCAGATCATGGCGCTGCTGCTGGGCGGACTGGTCGTGGCGCAGGGCGTGACGCTCGCACTGACCATGCTGCTGCCGCCCGAGCCGCAGCGCCAATGGGAGCTGGGCGACATCGCGCGTGTACTTTCGGGAAAGAACGCGGAAGGCCGCAATGCGCACCTGTTGCAGCGCTCGCTGCAGGCGCGCGCGCCTGAGCCCCAGGGGCAGGGCTGGCTGACCTCCGAGCGCTCGCGGCGCGACCTGGCACGCCTGATAGAACGGGACGAGGCCGAGGTGCGGCTGTACTTCTTCACCCCGCTGCCGTTCGCAGGTACCACGGGCGCCGTCGCCGCCGCGCCGACGCAAGCCGCGCCGCAGGCGGCCGCACGCCAGATCGCCACGACCTTCGGCCCCACGGGCTTTCAGCGGGTGCAGGCCGGTGGCGGGCCTGGAGGGCCCTCGACGCCTGGGGGGCCCGGCGGCCCTGGAGCCCCCGGCGGATCCGGATTCCGAGGAAGCCCGGGTGGGTTCGGCGGCGGTTTCGGCGTGGGACGCGGCTCGGGGGGCAGCGTGGGTGGCTCTGCGCAGCAGCCGGCGGCCGGCGGCGCAGCCGGTCCTCCGCCAGGCGACGCACCCGGCGCCGCGACGAGCACGCCCGCCACTGCGCCGGGCGCGGGGTTCGTGGGTGCGGGCTCCCTGGGCAGTCCGACGGCTCCGCCGCCGGCAGGCATTGGCGGTCCGGACGGCACCGGTGCCGCGACGTTGTCACCCGGACCATCTGCGCCACCCGGGGCCACCGGAGCGCCGAACTTCGCCCCCCCGGGCGCCGCCGCGCCCCAGGCGCCGTTGCCTGCGGCGCCGCCTCCCGGCATGCCCGGCCAGCCAGTTGGCCCCGGCATCCTGTCGGCACCCGTCACACCGCCAAGCCTTCCGCTGGATACCGAACGTCCGCTGCCACGCAGGGCACCTGCAACGGCTGAAGCACCGACCATGCGCGCCCCCGAAGCGCCGCCACCACGCACCGAGCCCACGCGCCCGGCGCCGCCCAGCACTGCGCCGGCGAACGCCGCGCCGCCGCGCGCGGACGTCGAGGCGCCACGAGAGTCCAGAAGCGCCGGCAGACCCCCGACCCCGCCGCCAGGCGACGCAACCACCGGGCCGGCCACGGACACGGCGCGCCCCGCCGCGCGCGGTCTGTTCGGCCTGGCGCCGGCACCGTTCGTGGAGGGCGACTTCATCGCGGCAGTCCATACGCGCGAAGGCAGCTGGATGGTGGTGCAGCCTGTGCCCGAGTCCTTCCCGAACGCATGGCAGCGCCGCGTGCTGCTGTGGTTCCTCATTGCGGCAGCCATCGTGGTGCCCGTGGGCTGGCTGTTCTCGCGCCGGCTGGTGCGTCCCATTGCCGGCTTCGCGCGCGCGGCCGATCAATTGGGCCGCGATCCGGTGGCGCCGGTGCTGGCGCTCGATGGTCCGGCGGAGATCGGACGCGCGGCGCAGGCCTTCAACCGCATGCAGGCGCGGCTGCGCAGCTTCGTCGACGACCGCACCGTAATGATCGGCGCCATCAGCCACGACCTGCGCACGCCCCTCACGCGGCTGCGCTTTCGCATCGAGGACGCACCCGACGACATTCGCGCCGGCATGCTCGACGACGTACAAGAGATGGAGCAGATGATCGGCTCCGTGCTCAGCTTCATCC
The DNA here is from genome assembly GCF_900099805.1 of Variovorax sp. OV700. GTDB lineage: Bacteria > Pseudomonadota > Gammaproteobacteria > Burkholderiales > Burkholderiaceae_C > Variovorax. The sequence goes on from NZ_FNDR01000002.1 coordinate 217,697, forward strand.
GCGATGCCTCGGTGGTCAGCGCGCGCGAGCGCATGGACTTCGCAAGCCTGGTGGAGGACGTGGTCGAGCAGGCGGTGTTCGTCGGCAAGGACGTGCAGCTGCAGCGCATGGAAAAAGCACCGGTGGAGGTCGATGTGATCGGAATGCGCCGTGTCCTCGACAACCTGATCGAGAACGCCGTCAAGTACGGGCACCAGGCGTGTGTGCGCCTCTTCACCGACGGGCCCGATGCCGTGGTGGAAATCGGCGATCGCGGGCCGGGACTGCCCGCCAGCGAACTCGAGCTGGTGTTCAAGCCGTTCTATCGCACCGCGCAGGCCCGCGCCTCGCACGCCACGGGCAGCGGACTCGGGCTGGCCGTGTGCCGCTCGATCGCGCGCGCCCACGGCGGCGACGTCGTGCTCAAGCCCGGCGGCTCGCACGGGCTTCTGGCCCAGGTTCGCGTCCCGCTGGCGCTGGAAGTGCAGCGGCTGACACTGCAGGTGTCCGGCGCGCACTGAGCCGCGTGCGCGGTGAGCCGTGCGGCCGGCCCGGATACTTCGGCTGCGGAACGCCTCAACTTCAGCAGGTCGGGGCCTGGTGTCCTGCGCGCCCTAGGACTTTCGCCCGCTGCGCGGTTGAAGCGCAGTACCCAACAACGTCGCGCCTCTTATCCCTCGCGGATGTGGTGCTCACCGGCTGGTTTGGGCCGAGGCTGTGTAGAAACGCGCCGCATTGCCACGCCGAAGGCGGCTGACTCGCCGAACTTATCCAGTGCTCTGGTGCTCAGAACTCGCATTTCGAGGCCTCGTGACGCTCCTTGTGCACGCGTCAGATACACAGGGACTCATGCCCCCGCCAGCCGCATTGCCTTCATCGTTTCTGCAATACCCAGCACTCTCATCACCCGCTTGAGGTTGTAAGCCAACACGTGGAGACTCATTTCTGTGCCGACGTGCTCGATGGTCTTCATCAAGAAGTGCGTCGAACCCATCCAGTGCTTTAGCGTCCCGAAGACATGTTCAATCGTGGATCTTCGCAGCGTCATGGCGTCGAGTTTTCGATCCAGCCGTTGCTGCACGCGTTCGAGCACTGCTTCGTGCTCCCAGCGGCGGATACGTCGATAGTCGCCCGGCGTGCACTGCGCCTTCATTGCGCACCGCGGGCATGCACTGCTCCAGTACAGATGCGCATTGAGATCGCTCTTTCTTTCATACGTGCTGAATCTGTATATCGCACGCTCGCCTGCTGGGCATTGGTACTCGTCGTCCTTGGCGATATAGATGAAGTCTGACTTGTCGAATCGCCCCTCGGACTTGGCATTTGATGTCATCGGCTTCGGCACGTAGGCCGTGATGCCAGCATCCTCGCAACGCTTGAGCTCGGTGCCGTTGAAGTAGCCGCGATCGGCAAACACCTTCAGCTTGCTCTTGCCAATCGCCTCGCGGGCAGCCACTGCCATCTTGCTCAGCTGTGCTCTGTCGTGGCCGATGTTGGTGACCTCGTGGGCAATGATCAGGTGATGCTTGCGATCAACCGCCGTCTGGACGTTGTAGCCCACCAACCCGGTGCTCTTGCCCTGCTGAAGCATCGAACGTGCATCGGGATCTGTCAGCGAGCGCTGTTGACCTGGTTCGTTCTTCAACTCCTCTTTGGTCTCGTCCAACTGACGCATCTGATCGCGCAGCTTCCGAATCTTCTCCTGCAGGCGATCGGTCTTCGCTTCGATCTCTGCTGGCTGGGTGCGATCCGCCGTCTCTAGGGCGTCCAAGTAGCGCTTGATGCTCTGCTCAATCTGTTCCTTACGGGCGTCGATCTTCCCGGGTGAGAAATTGCGGTCTCGACTGTTTACCGCCTTGAACTTGCTGCCGTCGATCGCTACCACGCCTTGTGAGAAGAGCTTGAGCTGCCGGCACAGTACGATGAACTTCCGGCACACGTTCCGGATGCCATCACCATTGCTGCGCCTAAAGTCAGCGATGGTTTTGAAGTCCGGTGCAAGCCTGCCGGTAAGCCACATCAGTTCGACATTGCGTTGGGCTTCACGCTCCAGGCGACGACTCGACTGGATGCGGTTGAGGTATCCGTAGATGTAGAGCTTCAGCAGGACCGAAGGGTGATACGAGGGTCGGCCGGTCGCCGCCGGATCCGCGCCTTCGAAGCCCAAGGCATGTAGATCCAACTCTTCGACAAAGGCATCGACGACTCGCACCGGGTTGTCCTCACCGATATAGTGGTCGAGGCACTCGGGCAGCAGCGTGACCTGTTGTCGGTCGTCCCCTTCGATGAATCGCTTCATGGCCACCTCGCTCAAACGGGTTGGCAGATTTTATTTTGAGTGAGACGATCGACGAAGCGTTTTCACACAGCCTCGGCCCGTTGCCGACCTTCGCTTTGCTCCGAAGGAGACCTTGGCCAAGGAGATCGTGCTCGACAAGCGCGCTGCCGACGATCTCACTCCGCGCAGTTCAGCATCCACTGAACACCGAAACGATCGGTCAATTTGCCGTAGTAGTCGCCCCAGGGCTGGACGCCCAAGGCCGTTGTGATTGTCCCGTCAGCACCCAGGGCCTGGAAGAGCTTGTTCGTGGAATCTCGGTCGTCCATTGCGAGCAAATGCGCGGAGCCCCGCATCGGCTCGGCGTCTTCGTTGTCTGAAGCATAGAAGAGCAGGTCTGGCCCCTCGAATTTGGCGTGCATGACCTTGCCGCGCATGGCCTCGTTCTTCACGGGCATGCCATCGACTCCGTAGCGCAGCACCTCGACGACACGGCCAAGACCGCACTGCGTATAGAAAGCCAAAGCCTGATCACAGGTTGTGGTGAAGAACAGATAGTTCGAGAGTTGCATGATGGTGTACCTGGATGGGGGAGGGACCACGACACGGTCCGCCCCACCCGGGAGACCGCGTCGCTGCCCCCGGATGTGTCAGGCCGAAGCAGCCCCTTCGCCAAGCTGCGCGTTGGTGAAAGCCATCCCAGCAATGCCCCAGGCCCCGTCCACCGCGTGCACTACGTTGACCCATATGCGCTCCTTCGGGTGGTGCGCGCCAGACAGCTCATGAATGATGCTGGTGGCCTCCTCGATGTAGCCGACTTGAACCTCTCGACTGGCGAACGTGAAGGATGGGACCTTCCATTCGACGAAGGCCACGGAGGCCTCCTTTGATCCGGAATACGTGTGCTCCTTCGGCAAGACGTGGATCGAGCCAACGATGTTGGGCGTCATCGCCTTGTTTCCTGCCAGGCCGTGCCACTTGAGCATGGCGTCGGACAGGCGGGTGAAGGCGACTTTTTCCTGACCTTTGGGGAGAACGCCCTCGGTCAGGGTGAGCGTAAGTGGCATGGGTACTCCAAGTAGAAAGAACGGCGTCGACTCACACGCTGCGATCCGCAGGGTATTTCAAGTAACGACCGTTATTCGATAATACATAACGATCGTGTTTTGAACAACTACAATCGTTAGCTTCAATGTCAAAGGAGCCCTCGTGTCAAGGTCCGAACAGAAGGTGCAGACGCGGCAACGCATCCTGGAGGGGGCAGGTCGCGGGTTTCGCAAGGCTGGATTCGGCGGGATCGGGGTGGACGGCCTGGCGAAGGAAGCAGGCCTGACATCGGGCGCCTTCTACGTTCATTTCGACTCGAAGGCTCACGCATTCCGAGAATCGGTTGCACAGGGCATGGCCGAATTGCGAGGCGGCGTGCTGTACTTCCAAGAAAAGCACGGACGCGCTTGGTGGCCGGAATTTGTGCGCTTCTACCTCAGCGCCAAGCGCACGTGTGATTTGTCGGAGAGTTGCACGCTGCAGACGATGCCGGCGGAAGTATCGCGGTCGGACGAAGCCTCCCGAACAACGTTTGAGAAGGCTTTGCGCGACATTGCAGAGGCGATCGTTGATGGTCCTGCCTCACCAAGTGCACCGCGGGATATTGGAGCCGCTTGCGCCGCGCTCGCTTCGCTGGCGGGCGCCGTCACGCTCGCACGTGCCGTTGGGAATGGCGCCTTCGCGGACCAGATCGCTGCAGGGACGGAACGCGCATTGCTCGGCGCGCCAAGCCGATAGCTGCTTAGGTATCCGCATCCAACGCCGGCTCCTGGCCGCATTCTGTCTTCTGCGTTGGCCGGACAGTTCATCCACATTAACTTCGCGGGCGCTCCATAGCGGTCGTTGAGGCGATGAAGCCAAGCTTTGCGAAGAACCCGCCAGCGCCTTCTCTTCCAGCTCGAAGCACCCAGGTGATGTTCGCGTTTTCCGCAGCGCCTCGATGGACTGCTCCACGACAGGTCCGCACGTTTTTACGCAACTGGGCTCAGGTGCGTGGGATGGCGAAGCGCCAGAAACATGGTGGACAACCGTTCACACGTGGAATCGAGAGCGGAAATCTCATAACCCGAGTTGTTGATCCGGTTGAATCTCCACTCGTCCAGGCCCTTGCACCAACCGGCCGGTTGCTTTCTCGGGCGGACGTTGAGTCGCGGAGCGGGGCCTTGGACTGGGCATGCGAAGTGGCCTACGACATCAGCGTCGAACACGACCAGATCTCGTCGTTCATCCTGAGCAAGTCTGGCGCGAGTCCCTAACCTCCGCGGTGTCACCGTGAGTTGAAGGTTGTCAACGGCAGCAAATGGTCCCTTCCGGCTGGTCGGCCGGCCGGGTTCTCGCCGCTCGTAGCGCGAAGCCATTGCTCAAACCATTCAATAGGCATGCGCACCTGCTCATAACCAGTGCGAAGTTCCTCGACGGAATAGGTGTTGACAAGGAAGAGTTCCCACTGGGCATCCACATCCGTGAGGACGGGGAGTAGCCGCTCGATGTCGGGGGGAGCATCAACCTCCACGTACTGACTCCAGAATCGGGCACACCACTCCGCAATCTGCTTGTGCGAATATGGCGAGCCGACGGGCAGTGCACCCCAACGTAGCATCTGAACGGCTGCCGCGACGGTGAATGGGAAATCAACGGGTGCAGGAGCTAGGGTGCTCATTTGAAGGCCTCACGCGAACGTCTGGTTGTGGCCGACTACGGCAGTACACGAGCATAAGCCCAGCGACCGCAACCGCTGCAAAAGCTGCCCGCCGCGACCATAAACGAGCACCCGGACCAGCCGCGGTCAGTGCATCTCTGCTAAGGCTTCCTTGACGCCTTGTTCCTGCAGCGGTGAGTCAGCGCCTTCCAGATGTAGCGCCGCGTGCGAGGGAACAGGCGTCGCGCAGTCCTTGTGAATCACACCGTCCTTCATGACCAGTTGCACCTTGGCCGGATCCGTCAAAAGCGACAGGTCCTCCAGCGGATTGCCGTCGACGAGCACGATGTCTGCGAGAAAGCCCGCCTTCAACTGCCCCAGTTCATCGGGTCGCAACATGATCTGCCCGCCCAGGCGCGTCGCGGCCATCAGCGCCTCCTTCGGTGTCATGCCGATGTAATCGACAAAGTATTGGAGGTCGTTGGCATTGGTGCCGTGCGGCATCCACGCAAAGCCGTAGTCCCCGCCCGGCAGGATGCGAATGCCGCGCTTGTGCATCTCGCGCAATGAGGCCGACGCAATCTCCAGCTCGCGCTTGTAGCCCATCTGCGTCGCCACGGCCTCGGTAATGCCGTATTCGGCCGCGTTGTAGGTCGTGCGAACCAGCCAGCCGATGCCGGGCGCGACAAAGTGCTGGTCCTTGGCCGCTTCCAGCATGTCCAGCGCCTCCGCATCGGCAAAGCTGGCGTGGTAGACCATCTCGATGCCGTGGCGCACGCACTGCTTGACCGATTCGCTCGAGCGCGCGTGTGCCGCCATGCGCTTGCCGTAGCGCTTGGCCTCCTGCGCCAGCATGGCGACCTCGTCTTCCGCAAACGGCGACATCTCGGCCGGCAGGCCAGCGATGTACTCACCCGACAGATTGATCTTCAGGTGGTCGACCCCGTACTTGATGAAAGTGCGGGCCGACTTGCGGATCTCTTCAGGGCCGCTGCAGACGCTGCCGAAACTGAGCTCTTCGAACTTCATGTGCGGCAGCGTGTTGTCGCCCAGCGCGCCGATGGTGGTGATCTCCTGGCTGCCGGCCAGGTAGCGCGGGCCGGGGAATTCGCCTGCGTCGATGGCGTTGCGCAAGACCACGTCGAGCCGCGGCTTGGCCGCCGCGGCGCCGATCGCCGAGGTCCACCCCATGTCGAGGTAGCGCTTGGCGACGCGCACGCACCAGAGCATGTGCTCTTCGGGCGGCATGAATTGGATGGCCGCAAGGGAGGGTTGATCGTTCCAAGAGAAATGCGTGTGGGCCTCGGTCATGCCCGGCATAAGAAAGCGGCCCTTGCCGTCGATCACGCGCGCGTCGTCGGTGCTCACGCGCTTCGGAAAGCGGGTGACTTCTACGATGCGCTTTCCTTCGACGAGAAGATCGCCGGTGTACGGGTCTTCGCCCGAGCCGTCGAAGATGCGGACATTGGTAAATGCAATACGGGTCATCGTTGTCTCCTCCGGCTTGTGCCGCCGGCCATGGGTTGTCGAAAGGGGGACTTGGCGCCGTCTCAGCGGAGCGCCGCGTAGAAGGCTTCGAGTTCTTGTATGCAGCGCTGCGGCTGCTCGAAAGTCGTCCAGTGGCCGCATCCGTCGAGCACGACGAGGCGGCTGCCGACGATGCGTTCCTGCATGGCGCGAACGCTGACCACTGGGGCTACGACGTCTTGGTCGCCGGTGACCAACAGCGTCGGAACGTCAATGCGTTCGAGCGCGGCCGCCTCTGCATCGGCGAGCGCCGCACAGCTCTGCGCGTAGCCCTCGGGCGCCTGGCGCATGACGCTCTCGCGCACCAGCGCGAGCACTGCCGGTTGCTGTTCCTTCGTCTGCGCGCTAGTCGCAGCCTTTACGATGGCATCGGCGATCTCCTGCATGGCCGCCACACCGCCGCGCGCCGCGTGGGCACGGGCCGCGATGTTGGGGCGCGCCGCATCGGGTGGCGCCGCCAGCGGGCCGAAAAGCGCCAGCGACTTCACAAGGCCGCGGCTGCGCACCGCCAGGTGCTGGGCGACGATCGTGCCCATCGAGTGCGCCATCACATGCACCGACCCGACGTCGAGCGCCGAGAGCAGCCGCGCCATCGCGTCCACGTAGCGCTCGATCGACAACGTCTTGCCGTCATTCGGCAGCGGTGTTCTTGCGCTGCCTGGAAGATCGGGCCTGATGCGGCGAAAACTGCGGAGCGCCGGCAAGACGGGCGTCCAGTTGTTCGACGAGCCGCCCAGCCCGTGAATACACAGCAGTGCCTCGCCGTCACCGTCGATTTCGACGGTCAGATCATTCAGAACTCGAGTCGTCATGCGCAGCCCTTCAGACGAACTTGTTCTCGATGGCGCCGAGCCGATCGATCTCCACACGCACCACGTCGCCGGCGCGCAGGTAACGCGGCGGGCTCATTCCCATACCCACGCCGGCCGGCGTTCCTGTTGCGATGACGTCGCCGGGATAGAGCGTGATGCCGCGCGAGACTGTCTCGATCAGCATAGGGATGTCGAAGATCATGTTCTCGGTCGGGCCGTCCTGGCGCAGCTCGCCGTTGACCCAGCAGCGCACGCGCGTCTTGGTGCCGTCGAACTCGTCGGCAGTAACGATCCACGGGCCCATGGGGCAAAAGGTGTCGAAGGACTTGCCCAAGTCCCATTGCCCATGGCGCATCTGTACATCGCGCGCGGTCACGTCATTGACGACCGTGTAGCCGAACACGTGCGACATCGCAGCGGAGCGCATGATGTTCTTGCCGCCCTTGCCGATGACGACGGCCAGTTCGGCTTCGTAGTCGATCTGCGTGGACACCTCGGAAGGCACGAGCACGTCGTCATGCGGGCCCACGACGCATTCGGGCACCTTGGTGAAGACAATGGGCCACTCGTCGGTTTTGGCCGCGTTGTCCTTGAACACCGAGGCAGCCAGTTCCTTGGCGTGCGCATGGTAATTGCGGCCGACGCACCAGAGATTGCGACGCGGCTTGGGCAATGGCGCATCGAGCACCACATCGTCTAGGTTGACGGCGGGAGCGGCAGCCTCCGGAAGCGAGCCGCCCTCGGCCAGGGATTCGATCAGCGTCAGCACGCCGCTGTCGGCTTGGGCCTGCGTGAGTTGCAGTGGGGCGACGGTCTTGCCGTCTGCGGAGACGAGGCCGACCTTGCGGTGGCCTTCGCTCGTGAAAGTGGCGATTCGCATGAAGGTTTGCTCCTGTGTTTTAGCGATGCGCCAACTTTAGGAATTGCGAGCCGAGGGCGCTTATCGGCCGATCCGGCGGCGTATCAGATCGTCTGGTGTGCTTCTAAGGACTTACCCGAGGCGCTGCGCCGGTCAGGGGTGCGGGGAGAAACAATCGCCGCAAACGACCTTGATGAAGCACGCAGATGCAGGAAGCCTATGCACTCCACGAAGGCGCGTTCGGGACGGCGATCGTCCTGGAGGCGAGCGCCAATCTCGTGTCGCACGCGCACTCGGAAACGCAGCTCGCCCTTTGGCTGGGCGGGGCGCGCGCGTGCGCGCACGTCGGTACGGAAATCGTGCCCTACAGCGAAAGCGTTGCGCTGGGCGTGAACGCGTTTGAGGCGCACGACATGGTGCGCCTGGACGACAGCGGGTCGAGCCTGTTCATCGTCTTCATGATCAAGAAGGATTGGCTGGACGAACTCAGCCACGCGAAGGAACGCAGTTTCCGGTTTCCCTCGCCGCGCGTGCCTATCGGTGACGCATTGCGGCGTTCGTGCTGGCGCGTACTCGACCTGATGATCTCCGCCGGCGGCGGACGCGAACAGATCGACAACGAGGTGGAGCACTTGCTGGAGGCGGCCATCGCGGCCTCCACGACTGGCGGCGATGCCACCGCTGTTGCGAGTGGCATCGGCGTCACGCTGGACCATCGCCTGCGCGCCGCCATCGCCCACATGCGTGCCCATGTGTCTGAAAAAACGACCATTGACGAGATCGCGGCCAAGGTTGGCCTGTCGCGCGCGCACTTCTTCGCCTTGTTCCGCGACCAGTTGCACACGACGCCGCAGGTGTTTTGGAGCGGGGTGAGAGTCGAAGAAGCGATGCGGCGCGTCAGTGAGGGCGGCGAGCTCACAGACGTGGCGCTCGACTTGGGCTTTTCAGCGCCCGGCAACTTCTCGCGCTTCTTCAAGGAGCACACCGGGATTTCGCCCTCGATTTTCAAGCGAGCCACACGTGCACCTTCGCCTGTCACTGTCACGGGAATACCGCGTGAAGGCCAGGGGTCTTAGGCTCTCAGAGGAGCGGCGAATTGTTTGCAGCTTGATCAAAGCCAAACTCCCCGCGGCCGTGAATCACCGAACACTAGGCAGCATCAATGTTGAGCCTGTGCCCGACGGCTGCTTTCGGGTCTCAAGCTGACATTGCCCTTGGCAACACGAACGGCAGCTTGCGCCGAATGTAGCCGCAGGGGCGGCAAGGAGCACGACTTGCATCGTCATGCTCGAACTCGGCAAGGGACTGCCTCGTCGAGACGACGCGGGCCGAGGCCCGCGCATCTACCAAAGTCAGTTCGTCGCGAAGCAGTACATCAGCCCAGCGCTGCCGCTCATTTTGAGTTGGTCGACGCTGCAGCCGCGCGTACCGTGCGAAGAGTTCCACGAAGCATTGGCTACTGGATCGGGATTGGTGCCCTTGTGGTCGTGGTGACCCACGATGGCGGAGCCGCCGTCGCTTTTGGTCCAATTGCCGCACGTGGTGTCCTTACCGGCGTCGGGCACGGCCAGGGTGCCGTCAGGGCGCGAGCCGGTGAGGATGTCGTGGCGGTTGACCGGATCGCCGGCGCCGGAGACAACCTCGCCCTTCTCGGTCAGCGAGGTGTCCTTGCCCACCTTGGCGTTGGCGCTGTGCAGGTCGGCCACGCTGGTGGCGACGACCACTCCCTTGGCATTCGTCCAGGGACCAGTGCCGATCCGGTCGCGCGCATTGACAGCCGGCTGCCCGTCCGCGGCAGCGGTGCTCAAATAAGCGCGCCACGTTTTGTTGCCCGCCCCTGCACTCGTGGCCAGCGACTGGCAGAAGCGGTCGGCTCCGGCTAAGCCTCCGAGGTCGCCGCCCTTGCCGGGGTTGACGCTGGTGATGAAGAAGCTCATGGAGTTGCCGCCCGATGAACGCATGGCACCGCAACCGATGATCAGTGCGGTGGCTGCGACGGCGGCGCCAGTGGAAAGAAATAAGCGACTGGGCATCGGGAGTCTCCTGGCAGTATTGGAGCCAGAAGGCTACCGCACGGGCGTGTCAGCGGCAACCCAGGCCCGCCCTCCATGCGGCCACCGCAACGCAACATCATTGCGGCGGAAGGACGGCTGCTTTTGGCGGCGTGCAGCCCGAGAGCGGCCAGATCGATCGTAGTGCTGCAGACCCATAGCGGTCGAGCAGCGCTGCGGATTTCTCATGCGGAAAGCAGCCGGTCACCAACGTTCAACATGAGCGTCAGCCGACAGCAAGCGAAGCTTGCAGTCGGGCGTCCGCTCGATGGAGGGGTTAGGTGCCATGCCCGAGCTCTTGAGCGAGCCCGATCAGGATGCCTTCGGGGCCCCGCACGTAGCAGAGTCGGTACGTGTTTTCGTACTGCACAACTTTGCCGACGAGTTCCGCGCCGCGTTCACCGAGACGGGCGAGCGTATCGTCGATATCCTCCACGGTAAACATCACGCGTAGGTAACCAAGAGCGTTCACTGGGGTGCGACGGTGATCGGCGACCACAGGCGGCGCAAGGAATCGGGAAATCTCGAGCCGGCTGTGACCGTCCGGCGTACGCATCATGGCAATTTCGACGCGCATGCCGCTCAATCCAGTGACGCCATCCGCCCAGTCTCCTTCGATTGGGGCGCGTCCCTCGAGCTCAAGGCCAAGTTCGGAAAAAACGCAATGGCGGCATCGATGTCTTCAACCACGATGCCCACGTTGTCCATACGCTTCACCGTCATGATGTCTCCTTGGCGCCTGGCTGAAGCGCCGATCGTAACGCTGCCGGCCTGACCTCCCGCTCAAGCTCAGCGGTATCCGCGCGAGCAGCTGCGCGAGAAATTGAGGCCACACCAGAGGCACAGGATAGTTGCCATCCGCGATCGTCCGCTACTGGCCGCGGTCCGACATCGAGAACTCGCCTCGTGATACCGAGATACCAATAGGACCAGCTGAAGCTACCTTGCAAGCACGAGACCTGTGGACCTCTGAGCGACTGATCGGGAGCCGTCTCAATCAGATGCAGGAGGGACCATGCCAATCCGAAGCAGTCATCGGAGCCAAACAACTTCGCGAGCTCCGTCACCTCGTCTTGGGCAACGACGGGTGATAGCCTCCAAGGCAGCTTCGTAGCTTTGCAACTACCCAACCGATGCTCTATCGCTCGCTGGCAGTGGCCCAAGTGCCAGAAGTTCTTTGATCGCGGTTCGCATATCGTTGGCCGACTTTAGTCGTTGCCCTGTATCGTGCGAGGCCCGAAACGAAGGAAGGTGTCTGGCGAGGCTCACCGAATGAACAATGCACCATGACCGATACCCAGAAAAACGATCCCGATCTCGTTCCCACCCACACTACCGCCGCCGCGATATCTGTTGCGCGCTGGGTTGCGCAGCACCATGGCTTGCCGGTGCAGCAGTGCGCCCTGATTCGCCGCGGTCTGAACGACAACTATGCGGTGCGCTGTGCCGACGGGACCCGGTACGTGGCGCGCCTGTACTCGATCCGTCCGCGCGGCGGCTTCAACGTCGATTTCGAAGTCGCGCTGCTAGAGCATTTGGCGTCCAAGGGCGCGAGCGTGGCAGCGCCAGTGCTGATGGCCGACCGGCGTACGCACGTCCAACTGCAATTCCCCGAAGGGCTCCGTGCATTGGCCCTGTTCCGCCACGCAGAAGGCACGACGCCCGACACGCTGGACGACTTCGACCTGACCGGCCGCGCCTTGGCCCACATCCACGAGGCAGCGCGCGACTACGTGGGCCCGCCAAGTCGCTATACGCTTGACGGTCACCACCTTGCCGGCAGGACCTTGGCCTACCTGAAGGTGTATCCAGAGCTGAACGAGGATCTGTTGGAAACGTACCGCCGCCTGGTACATCGCCTTCTTGAAGAACTGACTGCGGCCGAGGACGGGCTAACGCGAGTCGTATGCCACGGTGACACGCACGGCTTCAACAATCATGTGAACACGGACGCGGCCGGTATCAAGAAAACCATGTTCTTCGACTTCGACGATGCAGGCCCGGGTTTCTTGGCATACGACCTGAGCGTGCTGCCTCGGTCGTACCTGTTTCGCAAGAGCCTCAAAGAGCCCGACGACGCGTTGCGCGAGCGCTGGATGCACTACCTGCGCGGCTACCGCGCGGGCGGCGGCGGGGTGAGCGAACGTGACATAGCTGCGTTACCACTGTTCGTGCAGCTTCGGCACCTATGGAATCTTGGCGAGGCAGCCGGCCGGCTGCACCACTGGGGAACGAATTCGGCGCCTGTGGACTGGCTGCAGAAGCAGGTGGACATGTTCGAGGCGTGGAAGGGGCTGGACCTGCGCGCCTAACGGCCTGCTGTTGGCTCAGCCGCTGTGCGGCACGCACCCCGGGCAGAAGAAGGCTCTCCAAGTCAGGCGTCGCTCCTTCGGCGACGACCGAACAGCATGGCCGCGATCGGGATGGTGGTCAGCACGCCAACGGCCACCAGCGTCCACCCGATATTCTTGCGTTGCTCTTCGCTGAGCCTGTCGGAAAGCAGCAGGCCCACGCCTGCCCCCAAGGCGCCGCGGGTCCCGGCCAACAAGGCGAGCTCGGGCAAATGAATTTCAGTTGTGAACACGACAGAACTCCTTTCGTGCCGAGAGCGGTCTTTCAGTATGCGCCGCAGGCGCCCGTCTTGTCTTCGTCGTGCGTCGATTTCCTCCAGGAAGTATCAAGCGCGCGGCGTGCCCTTTGGCTTCATCGTTGTGACTTTGTACACCGCGCCGTGTTTGTCGTAGGTCGTCCACGTTCCTACTTGAGCTCCAAGCTCGAAGTAGCCCGAACGCATTCGAACGCCATCCTTGCGGAACCATTCCCAGTAGCCGCTCAACAAGCCGTCGAGCATCTGGCCACGAGCGCGGACCGTTCCGTCCTTGAAGTATTCAACTCGCTCTTCCGGTACTGTCATCTGGCCTCCTATGTACGAGCTGGTCAGTTGAAAAACTAGTTCTAGCCGGCGGCGGCTGCATGCATCCCACCTACTCGTGGGTGCAGCCGACTGGGTTGGCTGTGCCGGAAAGCTCGGTGGCGTTTCGCACCGGCGCTGCAGCGCTGTGCAGAAGCCGCAACGCCTCCGCAAGATTTCTCCCAGATCGCATGTTCGACTCCGAACTCGGAATGTTACCGATTGCTTCCGGCACAAGAGGAGAAAAACCACATGACAGGGCTGCAGACGAGGCCTCGAAAATGGCGAGCGCGAACACGGGCACGACCGCAATCGCGCGGCTTCACCTTGATCGAGGTGATGGTGACCGTGGCCATCGTCGCCATTCTGGCTTCCATCGCCTACCCCTCGTACCGCGACTACGTGCTGCGCAGCCGCATCGTCGACGCCACCAACGGCCTGTCCACCATGCGCGCGAACATGGAGCGCTATTTCCAGGACAACCGCACCTATCTGTCCACGGGCAGCTACACCTCGCCCTGTCTGGTGGCCTCCACGCTGCGCATGTCCGGCACCTTCACCCTGTCGTGCGACGGCACGTACGGCGCGCTGACGGCCACCACCTACACGCTGGTGGCGACCGGCAGCAGCGCCACCGCGGGCTTCGTCTTCACGGTCGACCAGGCGAACAACCGGGCGACGTTGGGGGTGCCCACGGGGTGGACGACCTGCAGCACCGACTGGGTCTCGAGGCGGGGCGGATGTTGAAGCGCGCAAGGCCGGCGGGCGGCTTCACACTGATCGAACTCATGGTGACCTTGTCGGTGATGGCCGTGCTGATGGCGCTGGCCATGCCGTCGGTCCTGGCATGGATCGCCAACAGCCGGGTGCGCACCGTGAGCGACGCGTTGCAGAACGGCCTGCGCGCGGCGCAGGCCGAGGCCGTGAGACGCAGCCGCACGGCGGTGTTCTCGCTGACGAACGACACGGCCCCTCAGGCGAGCCTGACCGCGATAGCCAACGGCAGCCACTGGTCCATCAATTTCGTCGCCTCGTCCACGCTCGACACGGCCGGCGTCGCCACTTTCGTCGAGGCCGGCGTGCTGACCGGTGCCGGTGCGGGCGTGAGCATCAGCGGCCCCGCCGCCATCTGCTTCAATTCGCTGGGCCGCCTGGTTGCCCCCGCCAGCACCGGCGTCAGCGGCGCGGCCTGCAGCCTGGCCTCCGCGCCTGTCTACGACATCACGCTGGCATCGGCCGACCGGCCGCTGCGCGTGGTCGTTAGCCTCGGCGGACAGGTGCACCTGTGCGATCCCGCCAGGACGCTGTCGTCCAGCACGCCCGACGGATGCCCGGCCTGACGATGAAAACCGCAACCCATCGCCATTCGCCGCAGGCGGGCATCGCATTGATCGAGGTGCTCGTGTCGCTGCTGCTTTTCTCGTTCGGCATCCTGGGCCTGGCGGGCATGCTGACGCGCGCCATCACCGTGTCCATCGACGCCGAAGACCGCAACCGCGCCGCGCTGCTCGCCAACGAGATCGCCAGCACGATGTGGTTGAAGAACTCCGTCTCGGTCGACACCACGGCGTGGCAGACGCGCGTGAGCGACATGGACAACGGCGGCCTGCCGAATGCCACGCTGACGGTCACGGCCGTTTCGGGCGCAACCAGCAGTGCGGGGACCACCAATGCGGCCGACATCGTGATCGCCTGGCGCGCCGTGACGCGCGAGGCCGCGGCATCCAATGCCGCCAGCCGTCTCGTCACGCGCGTGGTGCTGCCGTGACGCCCGGCCGCGAACCGGCCGCGCACCGCCAGCGCGGTGTGACGCTCATCGAGCTGATGGTGGCGATCGTCGTCGGCCTGGTGGTGACGCTGGCTGCGACCAGCATGCTGATCTTCGGTGAGTCGAGCAAGCGCACCAGCACCGCCACCAACGACATGGGCCAGACAGGCGCCTATGCCGCCTATGTGCTGGACCGCGCGGTGCGCGGCGCCGGCTCGGGCTTCACGCAGTCATGGAACCTGGCGGGCGCCTTCGGCTGCCGGCTGAGCGCCACCCTGCCAGCCACACCGAACCTGCCGCGCGGCAGTGCCTTTCCCGCACCCTTTGCCACCAGCTTTCTCGGTGGCGCGAGCGGCAGCGCGAACCTGCGGGTTGCGCCGGTGCTCATCGGCAGGAGCCAGTCGGACGCCGGTTCCGACGTGCTGGTGGTGATGGGCGGCACCGCGGCGTCGGGCGACGTGCCGCGGCTCATCCTGTCGGCCGGCGCATCGAGCAACATCCTGCGGCTGGACAGCACCGTGGGCCTGGCCGAGGGCGATCTTGGCCTGGTGAGCGCCAACGGCACCACCGACTGCCTGCTCGAGCAGGTGCATGCGAGCACGGCCTTTGCCGACAGCACCGGCAACGATGCGCTGCCGCTGGGCAGCACCTACTACACCGCGTCGGGACCGTCGAGCAGCCTGTCCACCCTCGCGGCCAGCGGCGCTGCCTACTTCACGCCGCTGGGCAACGTCGGCGCAGGCAACACGCAGTTCCAGATGTTCGGCGTGGGCAGCAACAACACGCTCTACGGCTACGACCTGCTGAAGACCGATGGCACCGATGCCTCGCAGGCCATTGCGGACGGTGTCGCCGAGATGCACGCGCTATACGGGCTCGACACCAATACCGACGGCGTGCTCGACACCTGGGTGGACCCGGGCACCACCGGCTACGACATCGCCACCATGATGACCACGCCGGCCATGGCACGCCAGGTCGTCGCGGTGCGCGTCGCGCTGGTGCTGCGAAGCGCCAACTACGAGAAAGAGAACGAGAACGGCGAGCTGCCTTCGCCCGCCTCGCTCACGTTGTTCCGCGACCTGGCCACCTCGCTGCAGCGGACCGTGAGCTTCAGCGCGAGCGAGCAGCACTTTCACCACCGCGTCGTCGAGTCGACGATTCCCCTTCGCAACGTGCTGCTGCTGCCGACGTCATGACGCCCTTCCCTCCCCACCCTGCGCGCATACCCCGCGCCCCACGCCAGCAGCGCGGCGTCGTGCTGCTGTTCTGCCTGATCGTGCTGGTCATTCTCCTGATTGGCAGCGTGGCCGCCGTTCGCTCCACGCACACGTCGCTCGCGAGCGCGGGCAACCTGGCCTTCCGGCGCGACCTCACCAGCCAGGGCGAACAGGCCGCCTCGAACGTGATGGTGGCCTTCAAGAGCGGTGCGCTCAAGACGGCCGCGCTCTCCTCGGCCAGCGTGCCGTCGGCCAACTACAGCGCGGTCGAGCTCGTGGCCGACAAGCAGGGCATCCCGCTCGTGCTGCTGGCCAGCGGCAGCACGCCCAGCGGCGCCGATGTCGGCGGCACCACCTTCAGCCCCACGGCCACAGACCTGGCAGGGGCGACGTCGGACATCACGATCCGCTATGTCATCGACCGTCTGTGCCGCAACGCCGGCAGCGCGGCCACCGGCACCTGCGTCTATGCGCCGTCGAGCAGCAACGTCACCGGCGGCAGCAGCCAGTTGCCGGCGAGCCAGCGGCCGGCGGCGAGCATTTCGCCCGTCTACCGACTGAGCGTGCGCGTCACCGGCGCGCGCTCCACCCAGGTCTTTCTCCAAACCTCGTTCACCCGGCCCGAATGATTTCGATGAACCGCTGCTCCCGTGTCATTTCCCTGGCGCTGGCCGCCGCCGCGCTGCTTGGCGCGCAACCGTCGCCAGGCGCGACCCTGGCCGACCAGCCGGTGTTCGCCAGCGCGGACGTGCCGGGCAACCTGGCGCTCACGCTCTCGGTCGAATACCCGACCGCCATCAGCGTGGCCAACCTCGGCAACTACGCGGACAGCTCGACCTACCTCGGCTACTTCGATCCGCTCAAGTGCTACACCTACACACTGAACACCACCACGCCGGCGAGCAGCTACTTCGAGCCCGCGGGCCTGGCGACCGGCACCAACCTGCACACCTGCTCGGGCAAGTGGAGCGGCAACTTCATGAACTGGGCAACGATGCAGACCATCGACCCGTTCCGCTGGGCGCTGACCGGGGGCTACCGCTCGGTGGACAGCACGAGCGCGACCATCCTGGAAAAGGCCTGGGGCTCCAGCCAGGGCTCCCAGAGCAACTTTCCGTTGCGCGGCACCGGGCAGGCCACGTCGACCGGGCACAACCTGGCGAGCTCGCTGATCTCGTCGGTCACGCCGCTCGGCTGGACCGCGTTCAACACGAGCATCTGGAAGCGCGGCAACACGATGGTGTTCAGCGGCACCGGAACCAGCTACAGCGACACCAGCGTCGCAGGAACCGACTGGAAAAACGCCACCACGACGAACACGCCGGGCAGCACCTATCGCGTGTACGTGCGCGTGAAGGTCTGCGACCCGACCACGTCGGCCGGCGGCGTCGAGTCCAACTGCGTGCTGTACCCTAACGGCCAGTACAAGCCCGAGGGGCTGATGCAGAGCTATGCCAACAAGATCCGCTACGGGGCCTTCTCCTATCTGAACGGCACCGGCTCCACCACGCAGGGCGCGGTGTTGCGCGCCCCCATGGGCTTCATCGGGCCGACCTATCCGTCGCCGCTGTCGACCGCCGTCACCAGCAACGGCAAGGCCGAGTGGAGCGCCACCACTGGCATCATGGCGACCAACCCCGACACCGCCACCGCGAGCGCCACCAGCAGTACCAGCGGCATCACCATCGGCAACAGCGGCGTGATGAACTATCTCAACAAGTTCGGCACCACCGCCTCCTCGTACATGACGTACGACAACGTCAGCGAGCTGTACTACGCGGCGGTGCGGTACTTCCAGAACCTGGGCAACGTGGCGACCTGGACCAGCTACATCACCCCGGCCACCACATCCTCCTCGACCACGCGCACCACGCTGCTCGACGGGTTCCCGGCGGTCACGACCTGGGCCGACCCGATCTCCTATTCCTGTCAGAAGAACTTCATCCTGGGCATCGGCGACACCAACACGCACTACGACTACAACGTGGGCGGCGGCACTCTCACCGGCACCCGCGCCAAGCCGGCGGAGGTGAGCGCCGACACGCTGAACAAGGCACGCACCTACACCAACAACCTGCTCACGCTCGAAGGCCTGAGCGCCAAGACCGACGCCTGGTGGACCAGCACCTACGCCACCTACTACATCGCCGGGCTGGCCTACGGTGCGCACGCCACCGACATCCGCTCCGACCTGAGCGGCGCGCAGAACATCTCCACGTTCTGGATGGACGTGATGGAGTACCAGACGGCTGCGGCCAAGAACCCCTACTGGCTCGCGGCCAAGTACGGCGGCTTCACGGTGCCCTCGAGCTACGACCCGACGCAGACCACCACCGCCCTCACGCAGAGCTGGTGGAACAGCAGCGGCGAAACCATCACCATGGGCAGCACCACCGCGCTGCGCCCCGACAACTACTTCCTGGCGGGCAACGCGAGCCAGATGGTCACGGGCCTGGCCAAGGCCTTCTCGGCCATTGCCACGGCCGTCAGCGCCTACACCACGTCGCTCGCGCTGTCGTCGCCGCAGGTGAGCGATTCGGGCAGTGCCTCCTACGCCGCGCAGTACGCGTCCAAGACATGGAGCGGCGTGCTCACCGCCAGCAGCTTGACCATCGGCAGCGACCTCGCCACCACGTCGACCGTGATGTGGACCTCCACCGCGACGCTCGCGAGCCAGCTCGCGGGCACGGGCTGGGACACCGCACGGCGCGTCGCGACGTGGAACGGCAGCAGCGGCCAGCCCTTTCGCTACGCAAGCCTCACGAGCAGCCAGAAGGCCGCGCTGGCCACCTCCTACCGCGGCAGCGATGCATCGGACTACCTGAACTACCTGCGTGGCGACCAGACCCAGGAAGCCAGCTCCACCACCAGCGGCAGCAGCCAGGCCTACCGCGCGCGCTCGGTGCTGCTGGGCGACATCGTGGGCTCGAAGGTCACGCCGGTGGCAGCGCCGAGCCTCACGTACTCCGACTCGATCAACCCCGGCTACGCCGCCTTCAAGAGCACCTGGGCGAGCCGCCCCACGGTGGTCTACGTGGGTGCCAACGACGGCATGCTGCACGCGTTCAATGGCACGTTGTCGGGCACCGACGCCGGGACGGAAATCTTCGCCTACGTGCCGAGCGCACTGTTCCAGGGGCCGAACGGCACGCCCAACACGTCGGCGTCGGACGGGCTCACCGCGCTGGGCAACCCGAGTTACAGCCACCGCTACTTCGTCGATGCCACGCCGCTGTCCTTCGATGTCGACTTCAACTACGCGGGCGGCTCGCTGACGACCAGCTCCGCCGCCACGTCGGACTGGCGCACGGTGCTGATCGGCGGGCTCGGCAAGGGCGGCAAGAGCTACTACGCCATCGATGTCACCAACCCGGCCGGCATGACCTCCGAATCGGTGGTCGCGGGCAAGGTGCTGTGGGAGTTCACCGACGCGACCATGGGCTACAGCTACGGCGAGCCGACGGTGGTCAAGACCGCCAAGTACGGCTGGGTCGTGGTGCTGACCTCGGGCTACAACAACAGCGACGGCTATGGCTACCTCTACCTCGTCCACCCCAAGACCGGCGCGCTGCTCGAGAAGCTCAAGACCGGCAGCAGCGCTGCGGGGCTGACGCATGCCGCGGCCTATGTGCGCGACTTCACCGACGGCACCGCGGACGCCATCTATGCCGGCGACCTCGACGGGCAGGTCTGGCGCTTCGACGTCACCGGCACGGCGGCCTACGGCGCGCCCTTGCTGCTGGCCAACCTGACGGACGCCAATGGCAACGCGCAGCCCGTGACCACGCAGCCGCTGATCGAGGTGCAGCCGAGCACGAAGAAGCGCTATGTGCTCCTGGGCACGGGCAAGCTGCTGGCCTCCACCGACGTCAACTCCACGCTCGCGCAGGACTTCTACGCGCTGATCGACGGCACCGCCTCGGCGTTCGGCACGGCCGCATCGTTGCCCACGGGCGTGAGCTTTCCGCTTGCGCGAGCCAATCTCACCGCGCTGACCGACCTCACCGCCAGCGCGAGCTTCGACAGCAGTTCGATGGGTTGGTACGTCGATTTCGGCACCGACAGCAGCAGCGGCATCGCCTGGCGGATGATCACCAGCCCGACGACCACCAGCGGCGTAGTGGCGTTCGCCTCGACGCTCACCACGGCCGATGCATGCAGCCCGTCGGGCACCAGCCGAGTCTACGTCGTCAACTTCGGCACCGGGCAGTCGGCGCTGGAGAACAGCGCGGCCTACATCTCCGAGTCGTATGCGGTGACGGACCTGCGCTTCACCAGCAGCAGCAACGGCGGCACCACCCTGTCGGTGGGTTCCAGCACCGGCACGGTCGAGAACCTGAAGGTGTCGCTCTCGTCCAGCCTGAGCCTGCGGCTGCTCAACTGGCGCGAGGTGCCGGTGGTGGAGTGAGGCAGCGAGCGGGCCGGTTGCGCGGATCGGCCTGCCCTCGCAGGCCTGCACCGAAGCAGGTATGCCGCTGCGACATATCTAAAAGTGCCCGGGTCGGATAGCGAACGGCCGGTGGAGTGGCGATAGTCCATCACGCCGGGGCCAAGACCCAAGACACCTCCGGCGTTTCAAAAAAAACACGGAGACAAGAAGATGGATATACGCACCCGCGCCTGCCTTGCGGCAGGCTTCACCACCGCTTCGCTCGGATCGTTTCCCGCCCTCGCGCAAAGCGCATCGGCAGCGGACAGCGTGAGCATCTATGGCGTCGTCGACCAGTACGTGGGTTCGCTGCGCCGCAGCGACCAGCCCGGCCGCACCAAGGTATTGAACAGCGGGGGCATGACGACCTCGTATTGGGGCGTTCAGGGCAACGAAGACCTGGGTGGCGGCCTGCGGTCGTTCTTCGCGCTGGAGAGTTTTTTCCAGGCCGACAGCGGCACCTTCGGCCGGACGACGGCCGACCCCTACTTCTCGCGCAACGCCTATGTCAGGCTCGGCGGTGCCTACGGCCAAGTGAGCGCGGGCCGGCAGACCAATGCGCTCTACGCGGCCACCGGCAATTTCAATCCCTTTCTCGCATCGGCCAACCTGAGCCCGGTGATGCTGCAGGTCTGGAGCACGGGCTACAACCGCGCGGTGCTGGGCGACAGCGTCTGGGACAACACGCTCCAGTATGCGTCGCCCGACATGGCGGGGTTCCGCGTGTCCGCGGCCTATGGGCTGGGCGAGGTGACCAACCGCGGCGGCGTGCGCAACGTCAACCTGACCGTCAACTACGCGAAGGGCCCGTTCGCCGCGGTGGTCTCGGCCCAGCAGGTCAAGGCGGGTCCGGGCCTGGCGGCGCCCATCTCGAGCCAGAAGGCGCAGATGGCCGGACTCTCGTACGACTTCGAGGCGGTGAAGCTCTACGGCCAGTACTTTCATACGGACACGCCCGACATCCGCACCACGACCCGGACCACGCAGCTCGGCGTCGCGGTGCCCGTGGACGCCGGCCGCATCATGGCGTCTGTCGCGCAGACACGCAGGGGCATGCCCATCACGGATACGAGCCGCACGACGGCAGCGCTCGGCTATGACCACTATCTTTCCAAACGCACCGACCTCTACGCGGTCTACCTCTCGGACCGGCTCACCGGATACGAGCGGCGCGGAAGCCTCGCGCTCGGCATGCGGCACCGCTTCTGACACCTTGTGCAAGCTTGTTCCACAGTGAATCGAACCCCATGAACACCCTCATCAAGATCTCCCGGCGGTCGGCGCTCGTGCTGGCCACGGTCTCCATCGCCATGGGCGCGAATGCGCAGCCTTCCAGCACGAAGCCGATCCGCCTCGTGGTGCCCTTCGGGCCCGGCGGCGTGGCCGACCTCACGGCGCGCGTCGTCGCGCAGGAGATGTCGGAATCGATGGGGCAAAGCATCATCGTGGACAACAAGCCCGGCGCGGGCGGCGTGGTCGCCGCCGACACCGTGGCCAAGGCGGCGCCCGACGGACTCACCGTGCTGCTGATGTCCAACGGCAATGCCGTGAGCGTGGGCCTCTTCAAGCGCCTGCCGTTCGACACCGTGAAAGGCTTTGCGCCGGTTTCGACGATCGGCTATTTCGACCTGGCCGTGGTGACCTCGGCGGACTCGAAGTTCAAGACCATGCAGGAGCTGCTGGCCTATGCGAAGGCGCATCCGGGCACCGTCAACATCGGAACGATCAACGTGGGCAGCACGCAGCATCTGGCGGCCGAACTGCTCAAGCGCAGTACCGGCATCGACGCGCAGGTGATTCCGTTCAACGGCTCCCCGGCCATGATCACGGCCCTGCGCGGCGGACAGATCGACGCCGGCGTCGAGATCCTTGCGCCTCTCCTCGGGCAGATCAGCGGCAAGTCGCTGCGGCCGATCGCGGTCATGGGCACGAAGCGCTCGTTCGCGTTGCCGGACACGCCCACCGTCGCCGAGAGCGGTGCGCCCAAGTTCAACGTGGCTTCATGGAACGCCTTTGCGGTGCCCGCCAAGACGCCGCCGGCCGTCATCGAGCGGCTCAACAAGGAAGTCAACGCGGCGCTGGCCGCACCCGAGGTCAAGGAGCGGCTGCGCCAGATCGGCGTGGAGGCGCAGGGCGGCACACCGCAGCAACAGGCGGAACTCCTGAAGAACGAGATTCAGCGCTGGTCGGAGGTCATCCGCCTGGCCGGCATTCCGAAACAGTGAGCCTCGAGGGGTCCGCGACCCGTGCTCACGCGGGCGGCGCCGATCCGTTCATCGTCTGGTTCACCACCTCGCGGACCAGCTTCAGGACGGCCTGCTGCGTCAGCGTGGCGGGCCGCTGGGAACTGACGGCCAGCGCAAGCCGGCTGCGCAATTGCGGATTCGCGATCCGGCGGATTGCAAAGGCGTCCGGACGCGGCGCGGTGAGCACCGCATTCGAGGACAGCACCGCCAGCCCCACCCCGTCGATGACGAGATCGAGGATCGCGGCCACGCCGTCGATCTCCATCGCGATCGTCGGTCGGCAACCGATGTTCGCCATCTCCGCCTCGACCAGCATGCGAATCGAATTGGGCTTGGTCGGAATCACCAGCGGCTGCGACGCCACCTCGCGCAGCGAGACTTCGCCATCGGCCGTGCCACCGGGCTGCGCCGGGCCCACCAGATACAGGTCTTCTTCGAGGATGACCACGCTGTCGATATCGGCCGACGGTGCGGGGTTGTAGAGCAGCGCCAGGTCGATGCGGCCCGCGGTCACCGACTCCTGCATGGCGCTCGAGAGCGCCTCGGTGATGGAAAGGCGCGCATCGGGCAGCTGCTGGCGGAAGGCGCGGGTCAGGGGCACGGCGATGCGCTTCGCGATGCTGGGCGGCAGGCCCACCGCGACACGCCCGGCGAGTGCGCCGCGCATGCGGCCGAGGTCTTCTTTCGCACGCTCGATCTGGTGCAGGATGCCCCTGGCGTGCTCCAGCAGCAGCTTTCCGGCATCGGTGACTGTCACCCCCCGGCCATTGCGCGTGAGAAGGTTCTGCCGCAGCTCCACCTCGAGCTGGCGCACCTGCCGGCTGAGCGCGGGCTGCGCGACGTCGATCACGATCGACGCACGCGTGAAGCTACCGAGCTCCGCCACGCGGACAAAGTACTCCAGCTGCTTGAGATCCATGAAGCGTAGTCTAGGGCTGCGCCCCGCCGGAGGCGCGGCTGTGGCCGTTCGTCCGGCGCGGCCGCCGCGCCCGTCTCAGGCCCAGTAGAGGCGCATCGGGTTGTCCACCAGCAACTGGCGCTGCACCTGCGCCGTCGGCGCGATGCGCGGAATCATGTCGACCAGCGTGCCGTCGTCGGGCATGTGGGTCTTGAGATTGGGATGCGGCCAGTCGGTGCCCCACAGCACGCGGTCCGAGAAGGTCTCGACCAGGCAACGCGCGAAGGGAACCACGTCGTTGTAGGTCGGCGGACCGGACAACGACAGACGCTCGGGACAGCTCACCTTCGACCAGATGTTCGGATGCTCGCGCAACAGCTGCACGAAGCGCTCGAACTGTGGCCCGTCGACCGGCTGGCCTACATCGGGACGGCCCATGTGGTCGACCACCACGATGGTCGGCAGCCGCGTGAAGAAGTCCCACAGTTCGGGCAGGTCCTGGGCCTCGAAGTACACGACCACGTGCCAGCCCAGCGGCGCAATGCGCTGCGCAATGCTCATCAGCACTTCGCGCGGGGTGAAGTCGGCCAGGCGCTTGAGAAAGTTGAAGCGCACACCGCGCACGCCGGCTTCATGCAGCCGCCCGAGTTCGGCGTCGCTGACGTCTGCTGCCACCGAGGCCACGCCACGTGCGCGTCCGTTGGAGTGCGCCAGCGCGTCGAGCAGCGCGCGGTTGTCGTTGCCATGGCAGGTCGCCTGCACGATCACGTTCCGCTCGAAACCCAGCAGATCGCGCAGCGCAAAGAGCTGGTCTTTGGAAGCGTCGCAGGGCGTGTACTTGCGCTCGGGCGCAAACGGGAATTCCGCAGCGGGGCCGAACACGTGGCAGTGCGCGTCCACCGCACCGGGCGGCGGCGTGAAGCGCGGCTTCGACGGCGCGGGATGGAAACAGAGCCAGTCCTTGTCCATGGTGCTAGCCGGCATCGCGATCTGCCAGTTGGTTGAAGAAGAGCGGGCTGCGCGGCCGGGTGCCGCGCACCGGAGTGCAGAAGACCACTGTGTGCATACCGTGCATCTTGCGCGGATCGGCGGCGGCGAGCGAGCATGCAAACGCGCTAGCAGCTAGCGAGTTTCGGTATGGCTCGGCGCACTCGCCAGCGCATGCGGTGCGACGCGCGCCCGGAAGCCGCGGGGCTGCCTTCAGCCGGCGGCGCGCACCGGTGCCAGGGTCTGCGTGCGATCTGTGGTGAGGTAGATGGCCGTCGTTCCCACGGAGGCATGGCCCAGGTTGTTCTGCACCACCTGGATCGGCACGGGCACCTGGCCTGTTCGGCCACGCAGGGCGTGAGCGCCATGCGAGTGGCGAAGCCAGTGAGTGCTCGCTTTCTTCAGCTGCTGTGCCTCAGCGCCCTCCAGGCCCGCGGAGGCCTGCGCGACAAAGGCCTTGATCGCCTGGTACAGGCCCGAGGCCGACCAAGCCACCGGGCACCGCGATTCGGTGTCGAAGCGAGCCAGCACATGAATGCCGCGATTGCTCACGGCGCCGACCTGCCGCTCGAAGCCATGCCGCGCGAGCTCGTCCTCGAGTTCGGCCACGAGCGCGGGCGGCACGGGCACCTGCCGGCCGCGCCCGCCCTTGCCGGCCACGGCCAGTTGCCAGCCGGTCGCGGCGACGCCGTCGGCGCTGCGGTCTTCGACCTGTTCGAGGTCCTCGCATTTCGCGCCCGTGATCTCGGCCAGCCGCAGTCCGGTCGCATAGAGCCAGCGCATGCCGCGGCGCAGCCGGCGCCGGGCTTCGGTGTCGGCATGCGCCTGGAGCAGCGCGTCGACGTGGTCCCATTGCGCAAAGCTCAGCGCACGGCGCGAGTCGAGCGGCTGCTGCAAGCTCGATGGCGGCGCAAGGGTTGCGAACGGATTGCCGACCAGGTAGTTCTGGTTCACGAGAAAGGCGTAAAGGCTGCGCAGGATCGCGATCGCCTGGCGCAGCGCGGACTGCGCGAGCGGTCCTTCCATCGGCCGCCACAGCGGCGACCAGCGCTGGTGGTGGCGCGCACCGCACCAGCGGTCGGGCGGATCGAGCAGGAAGTCGCGGTAGTCGATGGCGTCCTCGACGGTGAGCGACGACAGTGCCTTGCGCCGCTCCAGCACGGCCCAGAGCAGCAAGCGTTCGGCCTCCTTGCGGTACGAGCGCTGGGTGGCCGACAGCTCGCCGGTCGCATCGCCTGGGCGCTTGGCGCTGAGCCACGCGCCGATCGCCTCGTGGTCGTTCGCGGCCATCAGCAGACAGCGTTCGCGCGGCGCGCGATTGCTGCCTGCGCTGCCGTCGAGCTCGGCGGGCAGGACGAACTTTTCGTACGGAACGAGCGCGGTTCCGGTCGGCACCACCGCGGCCAGCGCCAGCGGCGCGAGCTGCGCCCTGGGCTTCAAGGCGTGGGAACCGATGCGCAACCCAAGCGCCTGCTGGTTGGCGCACAGCCAATCGAGGATCCGCGCCGCCTTGAGTTCCCCCACCCCGGGCACGTGGGCCCACCAGCGTGCGCCGACGCCGTTGACGCGGTCGACCAGCGCGGAAAGCGTTGGCACACCGGCGCGCTCGAGGCGCGCGGCCACCGAAGGATTGAGCCAGGCCAATACGCTGTCGCCCGGCCGCGGATCCTGCGCGACCAGGTTCTCGAGCCAGCGCAATGCTTCGAGCTGGCGCTCGATGACCTGGGCGCGACGCGAGGGGCGAGCGCCCTGCCCTCCCCCGCCGGTGGCAGGATAGGCCGCTTCGTAGGCCTCGATCTGCTCGGTCTCGGAGAAGTCCTCCAGGCCCTGCGCCGCGGCAAACTCGGCCAGGCTCGGCAGTGCCGGCGCGGCCGGGAAGCGGTCCGGATCGAGCAGGATCAGGCGGGCGGTGCCGGGCCTGCGCTCGCGCCGTGCCGCCGCCGCGAACTCGTCACGGATCCAGGCGATGGTGCGGCGCACCGTGCGCAGGTCGGTGTGTTCGCCTTCGAGACGCAGGTAGCGGTCCCAGCTGGCCCTTTCGTCCAGGCCCTGGGCCAGCGCCCGCATGAATGCAAAGTGCCCCCGGTGCAGTTTGCGCGCGGTGCCGGGCTTCATGAGGCCGAAGTCGGGTTCCGGTCGCCGGTCGATTGCCAGAACTTCCACCACGGCCGCGGCTCTGGGGGTGCCTCCGGCGGCAGCTGCTGCAGTTGGCTCTCGCGCGTGCGCCGGCGCTGCTCGACTTCGAGCGCATGTGCGATCCCGAATGCTTCGCGGTCGCCGCGTCCCGCGAGCGCGCGCCAGCTCACTGCAAGCCGTGCGAGTTCGTCGTCGTCAATATGGGCCAGCTGGGAAGGTGTGGGGACGGAAGCCATGTCTCTCCGATCTAGACGAGGATCGGCCGACTCGTCGTAGCGAGGCGGAACATGGCGTTGGACGGCTGCTTGCCTGGCACTGGAGCGATGGTCTGTGTCATGAATTGCTTGATGATAACTGAAGTAATCATCAATACACATTTTGTGTTGCAAGAACGCACTTCCTTAAGGTGTCAGCCCTAAGTTATTGATTTATAAGGATTTTATCTGCTCCGTGGCGAGTGTCCAGTGGTGTTGCGAAGAAGCAATGGGGCACGGATCACCGTGTTCGCGCATCGGTTGGGCCGGGTTTTCTTGCCTGCTACCCCGGGTCGCTGACAGGCAGGCGCCGCGCTACTTTCAGGCAGGCGGCCACGAAACGCCGGGCAGCCGCCGCGTCAGCGTCCTCCAGAGACCATTGAGCGGGCGAATCGTCTTCGGGATCTGCGAAGGCAGACAGGGCGATGCCGAGCGAAAGCCGCAGGGGCGCCGGAATGCCGTCGTCGTCGACAAGAAGAAGAGCGGCAATCCGTGCGGCCTTGGGGGTCAGTTCCGCGGCCTGCTGGTGAAGGGGGCCCATATGCATGTCAGTTGCCCGGCAAACGACGTGCCCGGCAGCCGCCAAGGCAGTGCAGGCGCTGAGGCAGCGACCGGGAAAACGGTGCGGGCCTCGTGCGGCTTGGGGACGGCGCCCTGCCCTGCCCTTTTTCCTTTTTGCGGTGCGAATTGCTCGCAAGGGCCTGCGCCAACAGTCAATGCACGCAAAGTCTGCCGGGGTGGCCGGGGCGCGAAGAATCCCAACCGTTCTCACATTGAGGCGCCGCCCACCCCCGGCGGCTCGGTTTACAGGGTGCGTGACTTGCGCAGAGCCTCTGCGATACCGGCCTCGAGCGCCTCGGGGCTGGCGTCGGTCGCAGCTTCAGGGCTGAGGGTGATGGTGATCTCGCCACTCTTGGCGCGAACCAGCGTCCCGAGCTTCTGGCCGCCCGAAACGACGTCGAGCTTCTCGGAACGCTCGAAACCCGGTTTCGCATCGAGCAGCCTAGCGACCACCATCGCGGGCGCTAGGCTATGGCCCCGCAGCCTCTCCACGCGCTTCAGGACACCGCGCCGATCCTTCTCCATGGCCGCATTGATCTGCTCGGCATGGCGGAAGCTGATCTCGAGCGGACTGCGAAAGCACTCGACCACCGCCGAAGGCAGCTGCGCGACCATCAATGCCTTGCGCACCCAGGTGTGGCTCACGCCCAGTGCCTCGGCGAGCTGGCGCTGGGTGGGGAACAGTTGCTCCTCGAGTGCGCGCTGGTACATCAGGCCCTGCTCATAGTTGGACAGATCCGCGCGTTCGCGATTCTCCCGATCCATGGCGGCGAAGAGCGCCGCGTCGCCGAGCTCGTCGACCCAGATGGACGCCAGCACCGGGATGCCAAGTTCCAGCGCGGCACGGTGCCGGCGATGGCCGAAGACGATTTCGAACTGGCCGGGCTCTTCCTTGATCGGCCGCACCAGGATCGGCTGGACATTGCCGCCCCCGTGCTCGATGTCGGCCTTGAGGCCGGCAAACGCACTGCTCGAAAACGAGGCGTCGTGTCGGTTGGCCCAGCGGCTCGGACGGATGGTCTTGGGGTCCATCTTCCGCGTCGGCAGCGAGCCTTCGTACTGGCTGAGCTTTTCGCGCAGTGCCGCCATCTCGCCTTCGACCTGCTGGATCTGGCCGCGGAAAGCCATCATCTGGCCCGGACCCGTGCGGGGTGCGAGGCTTCCGCCCACGGCCGGTGGAAACCTGGTTTCCACGACGTTCGATGCCGACGGCGGCACCGCGGGCGCCGCCTCCGACGCGGGTGCGGCGACGGGCTCCTGGGCGGCTTGGGGAAGCATCAGGCCGGCGGTCAATGCCTCCAGACGCTTGCGGGTGCTAGCCATGATGGACACTCCTTGGCGCGGCGTGCGCCGTACTCAACGTCGGGAAACGGGATTTCCAGCGCCCGCGGCAAGCGCCCGTCCGCAGACTTTGCGGCATTGCCAACCGCAATGCGGATTGCCGGGCGAACTGCCGTGGAAACCAGGTTTCCACTGTTTCAGGGATGTCCAGCCTAGCCGGAAGATACAGAACGAACGATGGCGTGGAAACCAGGTTTCCACCGGAACAGGAAGTGGCGTGCATTGGCACCACGGTCATTGCAGGGCCCTCCCTTGCGCTGTCCACGCGCCGACCACCGATTGCTCGACCAGTTCGACGAACGAGTCGTAGGCGTCGACCGCCCGCTTGTAGGTCTTGGCGGCACCCTCGTATTTCTGCACGTCGTAGACCGTGGCGAACTCGGCAGCCTTGTTGCTGGTCACGCTCGTCTTCGGGATCTCGACCGGCAGCGTGTACTCGCCGTAGGTTGCCTGGATCCATTGGCGCACGGCCGGCATGGCGGGATCGGCTGCGTCCACGCGGCTCAGCAGCACATGGAGAAAGTCGAAGGCCTTGCCTTCGCGGTCCTTGCTCTGGCCGTCGAGGTTACCGCCCAGATCGGCAAGCAGCGACCAGAACTGGGCGGACGACGCGAAGTCGAGACCGGATGGCGGCACCGGAACGACGATGCCGTTCGCGGCCCACAACGCATTGATGGTGACGTACGACAGGGAAGGGGGCGTGTCGATCACGATCACGTCGTAAAGGTCGCGCACCGATTCCAGGCCCTCGTTCAGCACGTCCCAGAACTTGGCGCCGGGTTGTTGCATCTGGCGGGCGGGGAGGGCGAACTCCGCGGAGAAGAGAAAGGGCGCGGCCGCGACAAGGTCGATCCCATCCCAGTAGGTAGACCGGATCGCGTAGCGGATGTCGTTCTCGCTGCCGTCGCACAGCGGCCCGATGGTCATGTCCTCGGTAACCTCGGCTTCGGGCAGCAGGCCATGCAGCGTCGTCAGCGAACCCTGGGGATCGGTGTCGATCGCCAGCACGCGGTGGCCGCGGAGGCTGAGCCCCTGCGCCAGCACCATGGCGGTGGTGGTCTTGGCCACGCCGCCCTTGAAGTTGCCGACAGCGATGGTGATGGCTTTGCGGCCCGCCGGCCGCATCTTTTCCGCACGGTAGGTCTTGGTCCAGCGGCGCAGTTCGTCGAGCTCGAAGGTTCGCTTGCCGCCCGAAGGCGTCAGCCGGCCGGCCGGGAGATCCTCCTTGGTGATGCGGTAGGCGACATGGGCCTTGTCAACGCCGCAGAGTGCGGCCAGTTGAGCGGTGGAGTAGGTCGGCGGGATCTTGCGGGCCTCGGGTGCCAGCAGCATGCCGCGGATCTGCTCCACCATCGATCCGGCGCGCGTGGCAAGCGCCGCGATCTTCTGCATGTTGATGGTTTGGCGGGGTGGAACCTGAAGCTCGGTGGAAACCAGGTTTCCACTGACCGGCGGCACGGGAACTGACATTTTGTATGGCCTTATTCGACAGAATCTGGCAATTCTATGAGAATCTGTCGAATGGACAAGTTCTATCGACAAGCCCGCCGTAGCAGCCCCAAGTATTGTGAGGACGGTTGGGGACCAAGGCCCCCAAAGGCCGCGCGCGCGGTTGGGATGCGGCCACAAACCGGGTCAGGGTGCCTGCAGCCCCCGATAAGCCGGGTCCATTGCGCGCTTTGCGCCTGATTACGGGGTGCGTAGGGGACGGCAACCCATATCCACTCACATTGGAACCCATCCGAACTCACAAAAGCCGCGTCAGTCTCCCAACCAGGCTCACTTCAAACCCCAACCGATCTCACATTCAATCCCAACCGATCTCACAGCCGCAGGCGTAAGTACCTGTCACGCAACAGGAAAACGCATCCTCAACTCTTCAATCTCCCAAGTGTTTATCTGCAAACATACCAAGGCACCACCACACGCCTAATGTGAATTGACTGAATCACAATGCAAAGGCATGATGTGAAACCACTTTATTGCCGCCGCAGACCATGGTCGAGGAAGAAAATTCACAGTCACGGTCTCCGCCCCGGCAATCGCCCACGGCCGAAGAACAGAGCGTGGCCAAGGCCAACGAGGCCATCGCCATCCGCCCCAAGCGCGGGCGGCTCACCTTGCTTTCGCGGCGCATTTACAACGCGCTGCTTTACCACTCGCAGCGCCAGGGCGTGGACGAGCCGGTCTATAAGCTGACGCTGAGCGAACTGATCGGCGACGCCCGCTTCAATTCGAACAACACGGAGCTGCTGAAATCGCACCTGCGCGACATGCAGGCCACGACCATCGAGTGGTCGACCAGCAGCAGTTCCCTCAAGCGATGGGTGTCGTCGCAGCTGCTTGGCACCGTCACCATCGAGGAGCAGGGCAGGGGGCGGCCCTGCATGGTGACCTGGCGCTATCCGGACGAGATCAAGGAGCGGCTGGTCAAGCCGCACCAGTACACGCGCGTGCTGCTCGAGATGAGCAGCCAGATGCGCAGTTATTCCGCCGCCGTGCTGTACGAGATCGGCGCGCGCTATCTCACCTCGCCCGGGCGCCTGTCGATGCGGGAGGATGTCGTCTGGTGGGCCGCGGTGCTGACGGGCCGCAGCGACATCAAGGAAGTCGACTACCGCTTTCTCAAGCGCGACGTCATCAGCAAGGCGCTGGCCGAGATCGACGCGCTGTGCGAAGACTTCGGACTCGAGCTGATCGAGCACAAGCGCGGCCGCAAGATCGAGGAGATCCAGTTCAGGGTCGTTCCCAAGATCCAGCAGCGTCTGGGGGACATCAGTGCATCGAACCGGAACGTCTTCGACCTGGAGTTGGTCGGGCGCCTCATCGCGCTGGGCCTCAAGCAGGACGAGGCCCAGGACCTCTACGCCACGACTGATGAAGGGCAGATCCGCGCCACGCTGGACCACGTGGACCAGCGCCTGCGCAACGCGGCCATGCCGGAGCTCAAGTCGCCGGCCGCCTATTTCAAGGACGCGCTGAAGAAAGGCTATGCCGGCGTGACCGCCATGGAGCCGGCGTCCGGTAGCAATGGGCAGCCGCCCGTGCTCGCGCCGCCTGTGGCTGCGCTGTCGGAGGCCGATCGGCTGCGGCGCATCCGAGAGCTCTGGGAAAACGACCGCATGGGGCAGGCGCGCGCCGTGTTCGCCGAGATGCCTCAGGGCATGCAGGCCGAAGTATGCACACGCTTCGAGGTCGCGCGGCTCGAACAGATGGCGGCCCCCATCGCGCGCGCCTGGCGGAGGGACGGCCCGGCGAGCCGCGTGGCCGCCACCACCTTCTACCGCTGGCTCGCGCAGGACACCTGGCCGGAGGAGCCAACCGACCGGGTGCTGCTGGATTTTGCCCTGCAACGTGGTGTGGTCGGCATCTAGGACTTCCGCGTAAGTTTGCGATCACTTTCTCGGAGTGGTGCTCACGCATGTCACTCCGCGGCTCGTTGCGGTAGATCACTGGCGTACAAGACGGATGGAGTTCGCAGCCCTATCGTGCGGCGTTGACTTCTCCAACTCGCAGAAAACCGATGCCGCCGTCCTTCACCCCGCCTTTCACTTCTTCCGGTCGCAGCGCCCTCGTGCAAGCGCCGCCCTGGTACTACGCCGGCTGGCTCGTCAACGTGGAATTCGCGTTCGACGCCGGGCTGGGCGTGGCGATGGTGCCGCCGCAACTCGGCGTGGCCACCGGCAAGGGCTGCGTTCATTTCGCCGACTGGCAGTCCTGCGGCAACGACGGGCAGGAACTGCTCGACCCCGTCTATGCGCAGTACCGCGAGACCATCGTGGTGCTCGAGATCGCGCCAGGGCAGGGCGCTGATGCGCGCTTCTACTGTCCCCTGATCTACGTCGACCAGGACATTTCGTTGCTGCGCGGCTGGCTGCAAGGCTGGCCCAAGAAGATCGGGCAGACCTGGCTGACCCGCAGCCTGCCACTGGTGCACCCGGCGGCCGCGCCGTTGTCCAAGGGCAGCCGGCTCGGCGCGAGCCTCAGCGTGAAGGAGCGCCGGCTGGTCGATGCGACTGTCACGCTGACCGATGAGAAAACCGGGCGCCTGGGCTTTCTCTCCGCGCCGACGATCGGTGCAGTGGGCTGGCCCGACCTGACGCAGCCCGGCATCCCCGCCGCTCCCCGCTACCTGCGGGCCGACATCGTGGACCGCGTCGAATCGGGCTGGACGCAGGGCAGGGCGACGCTGCGGTTTCACGAGCACCCGGTGGAAGAACTTTCGCTGCTCGGGCGGGTGGAGGCGACGCAGGCCAGCGCGGGCTGGATGGGCATCACGGTTCGCGGTGCGCTGGCCGCGTGAGGGGGGCCGAGGGCGCTACCCTTCGGAAAATGAACTTATCCACCGCCTCGCACATGATCGGCCTGCCGATGGAAGACGGCGCGCAGATCGAGGCGATGTTTGCGTCCGATCCCAAGGCGCGCTTCGAGCTGCACTGGCATGCCGAATGGAGCGTGGGCGCTGTTCTCGAGGGTCGCTGCGAGTTCACGTGCGCCGGTGAACGGCACACGGCGCAAGCCGGCGACCTCGTGCTGATGGCGCCGTTCATGTTGCACACGGCGGGTGTCAGCGCGCAGGGGTTCCGGATGGTGATGCTGTATGTGCCGCATGCCTGGGTCGGGAGGCGCTTTGCCTGGCCACCCGCCGAGCGCGGAGTGCTGCGCGAACGGGTCTGGAAGAACGAACGCACAGCCTGCGCATTGGCTGCAGCGGCGCAATCGAGAGACGGGGCGGAGGTCGCCGATCTTCTCGAACAGATCCTCCGTTCGCAGACCGGGACGGAGCGCGTGCCGCTCGAACGCCTGCCGGGCGACGCCCGCGTCGAAGCAGTCTGCGAGGCCCTGGCGACGGAGGACGCCTGCCGCATGGCCCCCGCCTTGCTCGCCCAACGAATGGGCGTGTCGCGCGAACACTTCCATCGCCTGTTCCGCTTCGCCGTCGGCATGACGCCGGCCCACTATGCGCGGCTCGCGCGCATCGGCCGCGCCAAGGCGATGCTGCGCGAGGGCAACTCGCCCGCCGAGGTGGCGACGCAATGCGGCTTCGTGGACCAGGCCCATTTCTCCAGATGGTTTCGCCGCTGCTTTGGCGTGACGCCGGGCAACTACATGGTCGGGCCGGATGGGGCAGAACGGACTGCTTGAGAAACTCGCGGCGGGTTGCGCCGATGTCGGAACTTGGCCAGCCCGATGTCGCCGCGTTCGAGTCGCCTCGGAGCACAATCGGCCCTGCCATGAGCACCATTGCCGAACCGTCGTTCCCCATCCCGCATGCCGCGCCTCGGATCCGCGTGCTGATCGCCGACGACCAGGCGCTGATCCGCCGCGGCATGGCCATGCTGCTGGACGCCGCGCCGGACATCGAGGTCGTCGGCCAGGCGGCCGATGGCGTGGAAGCCGTGGAGTTGGCCCGCCGCCTGTTGCCTGACGTGGTGCTGATGGATCTGCACATGCCGCGCAAGGGCGGCGTGCTCGCGACGCGCGAGATCTCGGCCGCCTTGCCGCACACGCGCGTGATGGTGCTGACCACCTTCAATCGCGACGATCTGGTCTTCGACGCGGTGCGTGCTGGCGCGCAGGCCTACCTGCTCAAGGATGCTTCGGAAGAAGAGGTGCTGGACACCGTCCGGGCGGTGCATCGCGGCGAGTCACGGCTGACGCCGCAGATCGCGCGCAAGGTGATGGACCAGTTCCGGCTGCTGGCCGATCGCGTTGCGCAGGAGCCGCTACCCCCGCTTACCCCGCCCACGCCGGATGTCCGCGCCGCGACCCAGGCAACCGCGCCCGGCGAGCCATTGCGGCCCGATGCGACCAAACCGCTGACCGAACGCGAGACCGCGGTGCTCGAGCTGATCGCCAAGGGCTACGGCAATCGCCAGATCGCCGCGGCGCTCAACCTGGCCGAGGGAACGGCAAAGAACCACGTCAGCCGGATCATGCAAAAGCTTCACGCGAACACCCGCACCGAACTGGCGGTGCTGGTGTTGAAGAAGTAACCCCCGAAGCGCCTCCGGCGCCTCCCCTCTAGGGGGCGCACCCAGTGGCCCGGCAAAGCCGGCTCCACGGGTGCGCTGGATTTGGCAGTGGCGCTGGTCAGGCCGTGCGGCCTGCGGGCGACAGTCCGGGCATCGAGAGTTCCGGCGCCGGCGAAGGAGAAGGCGATGCAGCAGCGTTACCGGCCGTGTGCTTGGCCAGTACCGGCCGCAGCGCGACGATGGCCAGGAACGCGGCGAACAGGTCCAGCCCCGCCACGGTGTAGAGCACGGTCGACCAG
Source organism: Variovorax sp. OV700 (assembly GCF_900099805.1). Classification (GTDB taxonomy): domain Bacteria; phylum Pseudomonadota; class Gammaproteobacteria; order Burkholderiales; family Burkholderiaceae_C; genus Variovorax. Next base: position 252,914 of record NZ_FNDR01000002.1, read on the forward strand.
GTGCCGGTGGCCTCCATCATCAGGTTGCCGAGCGGCACGAAGAGCGCGCCAACGCCCTTGGCGCAGTACAGCACACCATAGATCTTGCCGATGTGCTTGGTGCCGAAGGCGTCGCCCGCCAGCGCGGAGAACAGCGAATACACCTCGCCCCAGGCCAGGAAGACCACGCCCGACAGGATGAGGAAGGCCCACGGGTTGTGGCCGAAGTAGCCCAGCGCAATGATGCCCAGGCCTTCCAGCGTGAAGGCGATCACCATCGTCTTCTCGCGGCCGATGTGGTCGGATACCCAGCCGAACAGCGGGCGCGAGATGCCATTCATGACACGGTCGAGCATCAGGGCCAGCGGCAGTGCAGCCATGGTGACGAAGTACAGGTCCACCTTGAAGTTCTTCACACCCAGGTCCTGTGCGATCACGCCCAATTGGGCCACGGCCATCATGCCGCCGGTAACGACGCAGGAGAACATCAGGATCATCAGCCAGAACAGCGGCGTGCGAAGCGCTTCGCCCAGCGTGTAGTCGCGCCGGCTCTGCATGACCTTGGTCGAGGCACGTACTTCGTCGCCCTTGGGCGCCCGCAGGAACCAGGCGGCGAGGAAGGCCAGCGTGCCCTGCAGCAGGCCGAAGAACAGGAAGGCCTGCTGGAAGCCCGAGGATTCGATCATCGCGGCGATCGGCAGGATGGTGGCGGCCGAGCCGGCGCCATAGCCGCCGGCCGTCAGGCCCACCGCCAGGCCGCGCCGATCGGGGAACCACTTGAGCGCGTTGTTGATGCAGGTGGCGTAGATCGAGCCCACGCCGATGCCGCCGATGGCCGCGCCGAGGTAGAAGCCCATCAGCGTCGTCGCCTGCGAGTTGACGACCCAGGCCGCGCCGATGAACAGCGCGCCGAAGGCCACGATCAGGCGCGGTCCGAACTTGTCGATGAAATAACCCTCGATAGGCGCGAGCCAGGTCTGCACCAGCACGAAGATGGTGAAGGCGATCTGGATCGACGCGCGCTCCCAGCCGAACTTGCCCTGAATTTCTGGCACGAACAAAGTCCATGCGTACTGGATGTTGGCGGTGGCGATCATGCAGACGATGCCGACAGCCAGTTGCAGCCAGCGGTTGTCGAACAAGCGCGGCGGCGCGCCGGATGCCGTCTGTGTCAGGGAAGTGGTTTTGTTCATTCGCTTCGTCTCCATTCGTTGTCGCGCCGATCGCGTCGCGGCACGTTGTGGGTTGGGAATCAGTCGCGCTGCGGGCACGGATCGCGATGGGTGCAACTGTTCCCGCAAACGGCCGCCGGCGCGCCTGCCGGAAGTCACTCGGCAGATCGAGACAAACCCCGAGGGCTAAGGGGAAGTCCCCATGCCGAAAGTCATGGTGGCCCTTTGCGAGAATGCGCTGCCAATGAACCTCGCACGTCGCATCGATCCACGGCGCTCCATGGCCGCCGCGATTGGCTGGCTGCTGATTGCGCTCACCTTGTGCCTGGCACTGGTGGCCAACCTGTGGCTGCGCAGCTTCGTGCGTGCGACGCTGCTCGAGCAGCACGGCCAGCGCCTGGAAGCCGCGGCCGAGCACGTCAATGCTGAACTCGACACCGCACTGCTGCTGCGCCTGCAGGCGGTCAGCGTGGTGGCGGCCATGCTGTCGGAGGACGTGCAGCACAGCGAAGGCGAACGCCTGAAGCGCTCGCTCGAAGCGGTACGCCGCGGCGTTCCAGACCTGATCTGGCTGGCGGTGACCGATGCCGATGGCTTCATCGTCGCAGCGACCGACGAGCAGGTGGTCGGCCAGAACGTCAATCAGCACGCGTGGATCTCGCAAGGCCTGAACGCCGCATGGATCGAGGAAGGCCGCTCGCCGCGCGAACGCTTCCTGAAGCTCACCGCGCCGGTGCGCAATGCCGACGGCGCGATCATCGGCGTCGTCGCCGCGAACCTGAGCTGGAGCTGGGTGCAGAAGATGGTGGCCGAAATCCGCGCCTCGCCGGGCGAATGGCTGCTGATCGACCGCGACGGCATCGTGCGCCACGGGCCGAGCGCCCTTCTTGAGAAGCGCTGGCAGGATGTCGGTGATCCGGTGACGCCCTTCGATCCCCTCGTCGCCGGCCTGGGGACCGACGGATCCGATCTGCCCACGCGCATCCGGACCAGGCGGCTCCTGGACAACCGGCCCTACCTGATTGCGTCTCCACCCAATGCCCGCGACGGAACGCTGCGCCGGCTTGGGTGGCAGGCCGTGGTGATTCAGCCGGTCGAATCGGTCGCGGCGTTCGCGACGGCCATCGAATGGCGCATCTCGATCGTGCTGAGCCTGCTGGGCCTGGCCGCCGCCGTCGCCGGCATCATCGTGGCGCACCGCCTCACGCGGCGCGTGAGCGTGATCGCTCATTCGGCGGACGCGGTGCTGGCCGGGAGTGCGACGCGCATCGAGGTGCCGCAAGGTGTCGACGAAGCCGCGCGGCTGGGCAGTGCGCTCGACCGACTGCTGGACACGCTGCAGCGCGAACGCGACGAGTTGCGCCGGCTCAATGCCGAACTGGACGAACGCGTGCACCAGCGCACCGAGGAGATCAATCGGCTGGCGCAGGAGTCGCGCGATGCCGCGGTGGTGCGCGAGCGCCTGCGCCTGGCGCGCGGGCTGCACGATACGCTGGCGCATTCCATGATGGCAATGCTCACCGAGATCCGTGTGCTCAAACGTCTGGCATCCAGCCGGCCCGATGCGCTGCCGGACGAGCTGGTCCGGGCCGAGCGGGCGGCGCGCGACGGGCTGGACGAGGCGCGCCGCGCGATCGACCAGCTGCGCAGCAACCCGGTGCGCGACATCGGGCTGGGTGCGGCACTGGCCGAGTTGGCCAAAAACCTGAGCGAGCGCTCCGGCATCGAGATCGACTGCCAGATCGAACCCGCTTTGTCTGCCCTGGCGGCCGAGCCGGCGGAGACCGTGTTTCACATGTGCGAGGAGGTGCTGCGCAACGTCGAACATCACGCGGGCGCGCAGCGACTCCTGATCCGCCTGCAGCGCGTTGCGAACGACAACGTGGAATTGGAGATCGGCGACGACGGCATCGGCTTCGAGCCGAGTGCAGGCGCAGCCGGGCACTACGGACTTGTGGGGCTGCGGGAGCAGGCCGACGCGATTGGCGCCCGGCTGCGCATCGACAGCCGCCGAGGCGAAGGCACCCGTGTCTCCCTGTATTGGACGTTACGCGGGCGGAGCGTGAGCCAGGACCTGCCGCTACCGGCGTAGTTGGGGTCGACGCTCAGGCGCGGACGCGAGCGACGGTACTGATGGAACCATTCATGAGGGAAAACGCCGCTTCCGGCCAGAAGCGAGCCTGCCTCGAAAGGGGAGAATCGATACCACAACTTCCTGAGCGCCAGGCGCATCTGGCCGCGAGCCACGGCCCAAGCCCCGACAATGCGGTGCGCGCCGCGCCTCAACTTGTTAAAGTTTGCGCCCGTTCGCCACGCCGTCCATTTCGTGACATTGCGTTGTTATTGTTGTTCAGCCCGCCCGAAAGCCACCATGACCGCCGAAAACTCCCAGATCATCTATACCCTCACCGACGAGGCACCGCGCTTGGCAACCGCCTCGCTGCTGCCCATCATCCAGGCTTTCGCCAAGCCGGCGGGCATCGACGTCGCCACCAGTGACATCTCGGTGGCCGCCCGCATCCTGGGTCAGTTTCCCGAAGTGTTGACCGAAACGCAGCGGATGCCCGACAACCTGGCAGGACTGGGCAAGCTGACACTGCGGCCCGAAGCCAACATCATCAAGCTGCCCAATATCAGTGCCTCGGTGTCCCAGCTGAAGGCCGCCATCAGTGAACTGCAGGACAAGGGCTACAAGATTCCCGACTACCCCGAGAGCCCGAAGACGGACGAGGACAAGAATATCCGCGCGCGCTACAACAAGTGCATCGGCAGCGCGGTGAACCCGGTGCTACGAGAAGGCAACTCCGATCGCCGCGCGCCCAAGGCAGTGAAGGAATTTGCGCGCAAGAACCCGCACAGCATGGCCGATTGGAGCCAGGCGTCGCGTTCGCACGTTTCGCACATGCACCACGGCGACTTCTATCACGGCGAGAAGTCGATGACGCTGCACAAGGCGCGCGACGTGAAGATGGAACTGCTCACCAAGAGCGGCAAGGCCATCGTGCTCAAGTCGAAGGTTTCGCTGCTCGACCGTGAGGTGATCGACTCGATGTTCATGAGCAAGAAGGCCCTGCTCGATTTCTACGAGCAGCAGATCCAGGACGCGCACAACACGGGCGTGATGTTCTCGCTGCACGTGAAGGCCACCATGATGAAGGTGTCGCACCCCATCGTGTTCGGCCACTGCGTCAAGATCTTCTACCGCGAAGCCTTCGAAAAACACGCCAAGCTGTTCGAGGAGCTGGGCGTGAACGTCAACAACGGCATGGTCGACCTGTACAACAAGATCGCCACCCTGCCTCAAAGCACGCAGGACGAGATCCGGCGCGACCTGCACGCTTGCCACGAACATCGCCCCGAGCTGGCGATGGTGGATTCCGCCAAGGGCATCACGAACTTCCACTCGCCCAACGACGTGATCGTGGACGCCTCCATGCCCGCGATGATCCGCAACGGCGGCAAGATGTACGGCGCCGACGGCCGGCTGAAAGACGTGAAGGCCGTGATGCCCGAGAGCACCTTTGCCCGCATCTACCAGGAGATCATCAACTTCTGCAAGTGGCACGGCGCCTTCGACCCCAAGACCATGGGCACCGTGCCCAACGTCGGCCTGATGGCGCAGCAGGCCGAGGAATACGGCTCGCACGACAAGACCTTCGAGATCCCCGAGGACGGCGTGGCCAACATCACCGATCTCGATACGGGCGAAGTGCTGCTCAGCCAGAACGTGGAAGCGGGCGACATCTGGCGCATGTGCCAGGTCAAGGACGCCGCCATCCGCGACTGGGTCAAGCTCGCCGTCACGCGCGCGCGCAACTCGGGCATGCCGGTGGTGTTCTGGCTCGACGCCTATCGCCCCCATGAGGCGCAGCTCATCACCAAGGTCAAGATGTACCTGCACGAGCACGACACCACCGGACTGGACATCCAGATCATGAGCCAGGTGCGCGCCATGCGCTACACGCTGGAGCGCGTGGTCCGCGGGCTGGACACCATCAGCGCCACCGGCAACATCCTGCGCGACTACCTGACCGACCTGTTCCCCATCATGGAGCTGGGCACCTCGGCCAAGATGCTGTCCATCGTTCCTCTGATGGCTGGCGGCGGCATGTACGAAACGGGCGCCGGCGGCTCGGCACCCAAGCACGTGCAGCAGCTGGTGGAAGAGAACCACCTGCGCTGGGATTCGCTGGGAGAGTTCCTCGCGCTGGCCGTGAGCCTGGAGGACCTGGGCATCAAGACCAACAACGCCAAGGCCAAGGTGCTGGCCAAGGCGCTCGACACCGCCACCGGCACGCTGCTGGACAATAACAAGGGCCCCTCGCCCAAGACCGGTCAACTCGACAATCGCGGCAGCCACTTCTATCTGGCGCTCTACTGGGCACAGGCCTTGACCGCGCAGACCGAAGACAAGGAACTGGCTGCCCACTTCAAGCCGCTCGCCGATTCCCTGGCCGCCAACGAGCAGAAGGTCGTGGACGAGCTCGCCGCCGTGCAAGGCAAGCCGGCCGACGTCGGCGGCTACTACCTGCCCGACGTGCGCAAGACCGATGCAGTGATGCGGCCGAGCGCAACGTTCAACGCGGCGCTGGCCGCCGTGGCGGGCTGAGGAGGGTAGGGCGCGGCCAACAGCGATCCCTCGAACAGGCTTTCAATGAAAGGGATTGATTCCGTTCGAGGTCGCTGAGCGACATGTGCAGGCTGCAGGGCGATGCAAGCAACGTCGATAAATGCGAATCGACCCAGATCGCTCTGCCGCCGGACCTGCAAGCCCTGAGCATGAGGAGTGACAGCGGCCGGCATCGAGGCGGTTCCCTGAGCGGCTTTTTCTCCCTGGCCTCTACCAGCGCCGAACCGCTGTCGACAGGCAGTGTGCGTGACCCAGGTGAAGTCGGAGTGAAGTTCGTGCGGGAGTTCTGTGAAACGATACTGGCCGTCTTGTTTCGTGGGACTTCTTCCTCAAAAAAACTTACGCCCCCAACCAGGGCCGCCTGTCAACGCTAGCTGCGCAGCGCGCTCTCCGATCGACGATGAGCGCGGGTCGAGCGCACCGAGGCCGCTGCTCAATCCTTGCTCCGAGGCCGCTGCTCAATCCTTGCTCCGCGGCCGCATTCGAGAGGAAAAGCTAAATGGCAAGATTCGTCTTGGTGCCAGGTGGTTGGCACTGCCTAGGAACTGGCGACGAGCACCGCCTTTCGCGTCGACGCTCCAACTGGCTACGGTGGGAGCGGACTAAATTCTGAGCGACCGTTTCGTGGCGTGACGTGCTTCGGGTGTCTGCAGTCATTCGGCGGCGGAACCGGGCCATTGGCCCACGGCCCAAGTACCGGGCGCAAGCAGCACCTGGCGAGTCAGCCGAACGACTGGTTGGAAAGGGCGAACAGGCGCACGTCCGCATCGGCCTCAGCATCAATGTCGCGCGCCTGAAGGTCGCACACCATGGACACCGCATGCCCGACGCAGGACAGTCTTGCTTCGTTCGCGCGCAGAGGCGTAGGCCGACGCACCGGCGCCTCGGTCGATGACCATCGTCGTCCCGGCCGCAAACAACGCATTCAACAATGCGGTCCGGTCTATTCCCGTGGCGGCCAGATCCAACTGGCGCACCCGTTCGCCGTCTGCTGCCTGCATGGGATGTACGCCCACCGGCGTGGTGGCAAGGACGGTTTCCGCGGGCAGCACGGCCTGATGCTGGGACACCTGTCCGCGGGCGACGAACCCGAGCTGCGTATAGAGCGGGAGCCCTTCCCGGGTGGAGTTCAGGAGCACCGTGCGGTTGCGCGCCTCGTGGAGCAGCTTCTCCATCAACGCGCGTCCCAGGTGTACCCAGAAAAGTGGAAATGTTGTGATTGCGGGCTTGTGTCGGTGGATCCTGCCGCCGCAACGAAAGCCGGGATTCGAGTATCTTCAACCGCACGACAGCACAAGAGCCGGCAGCAAAGCCGTCGTCTGCGGACATCGGCTTCGTTGATCACGATGGCCAGCCGAAGTATCAAAAGAGCCTGGAGACACCATGAATCATTTCGCTTTTCGCGCAATCCTCCGCATCGGTTTCGCGTTGCTTGCCTTGTTCTTGTCGGCGTGCGGCACGGTCCCGAACGCCGACCAGCTCGCAAGTGCCTGCGCCGGCCTCGCGGGCCACGTCATCGCACCCGGCGCAATGGGATTGCCCAGCGGCAAGGCCTCGGTCGCTTCGGCTGTTCTCACGCCGGCCTCCGCCGCGGCGGTCAATGGCGGTGCGTTCGTGCCGGCCCTTCCGCAGTTTTGCAAGGTCAGCGGCACCATCGCATCGCGCGACCCCGCGGCCCAGGCCATCAACTTTCAGTTGAACCTGCCGACCACCTGGAACGGCAAAGCCCTGCAGTACGGTGGCGGGGGCTTCAACGGGGTGCTGATCACCGGGTTGACGCCCCTGCGCGACGCAGCGCCAGACGATGCCCTGCCCATCGCGCGGGGCTATGCGACCTTTGGCCAGGACTCCGGCCATCAGGCCTCCGCGTTTCCGGCCGGAGAGCCCGGCGCCTTCGCGCTGAACGACGAGATGCTCGAGAACTTCGCCTTCGCTTCCTACAAGAAGGTGAAGGACGCGGCCGTGGACATCATGCGCGCGTATTACGGACGCCAACCGCAGCGCATGTACTACTTCGGCGGCTCCGAAGGGGGCCGCGAAGGGCTGACGATGGCGCAGCGGTTTCCGGCCGACTACGACGGCATCGTGAGCGTCGTCCCCGTGATCAACTGGACCGGCCTGTTCCATGCCTTCGTGCGCAACCAGGTACCGCAACACGAGGACTGGCTGCAGCCCGAAAAAACCGCGCTCATCGCCAAGGCCACCTCTGACGCATGCGACGCGCTCGACGGGCTGGCCGATGGCGTCGTGAACAACTACATGGGGTGCCAGGCCCGCGTGGATCTGCAGCGCTTGCGCTGCCCCGGTGGCAGCGACGCCGGCGTGCACTGCCTGTCCGATGCCGAGTTGCGTCTCATGCGCGGCATCCACTCGCCCTATGTGTTTCCCTTTCCCATCGCCAACGGCCTCACGGCGTATCCGCAATGGCTCTATGGGCACGAGGACAGCCTCGACGGCCCCTCGGCCCTCAGCATGGTGCGTTGGGTCTCCGGCACAGCGGCACCCGCCGCGCCGCCGGACGCCGCGCGCAATTCCACCCAGTGGATTTATGGAAGCAACTGGATCCGCTATGCGATTGCGCGTGACAAGACCTATGACGTGCGCCGCTATCGGCCAGAGGATTTCCGCGACCAGGTGCAAAAAACCTCGGCGCTGATGGACTCCACGAACCCGGACCTGTCGGCGTTCTTCGCGCGCGGCGGCAAGCTGATCCTGCGCGAGAACGCCGCGGACCGCGCACAGAGCACGCTCATGGGCATTCAATATCACGAGGCACTCGTGGCGCGCTTGGGCGCCGCCGCGACCGAAAAGTCAGTGCGGCTTTACGTCTCACCCGGCTCGACCCATTCCGGCAACTCTCGCGCGGTCGCGGGCGGGCCGGCAGTGCCGACGATGGTGGACCTGCTGGATCCGCTGGACCGATGGGTGAACGCTGGCGACGCACCCGCGAATGCCCTGGTGCAGGTTGTCAAGGCGCCCCTTCCGCCGTTTGCAGTGCAGGCCTCGCGTCCCATGTGCCGCCATCCCGGCTACCCGCACTACATCGGTGGTGACCGCGCGCAGGCGTCCAGCTATCAGTGCCGGCCTTTTTGAGCGTCCTCTTGGACAGCCTTGGACGCGCGGCGATAGGCCAGGATCATGAGCACCAGGCCGGCAAGAGCCGCCAGGTTCGACACCAGCGCAAGTGCGATCAGCAATGCCGACGCATCCATCATGAGAACAGCTGCTGCCGACGAAGCCGCCCAAAGCCCGCCCCACCTCAGGATGTACATGTCCATGTAGGTCCTGAGCCAGACGTTGTTTCTGTGCTCGATGGCTTGGGCCTCGGCCGCGGACGCCTCTGGTGGAATCTGTTCGAGGAAACTTTTCGGGGACCAGAAGCGATTCCAGATGGATGCGGCGGGGCGGGGTTGCGGTGGGCTCATCGAGACGGAGATTACCTGCTCGCGATCGGCACGCCAGCCAAGGCGGGCTGCTAGGCCCGTGCGGGCTTGCCGGCCGGCCGCCTGCGCGTGAGCGCCAGGTTGGCGGTCATCATGGCCGCAACCAGCGTGACCAGCCACGAGAAGTAGACCCACAACAAGAACATGGGGAGCGCCGCGAACGCCCCGTACAGCGCCTTGTACGTCGGCACCTTCACAAGGTAGTTGGTGAAGCCGCGCTTGCCGAGTTCGAAAGCCACGCTGGCGATCAAGCCGCCCGCGAAGGCGTCGCGCAGCCGCACCTTGGTGTTCGGGACGAGGTAGAACATGCTCGTCAATACCGCCAGGCCGAGCATGAGCGGCCCGAGGTCGAGCACGAATGCGAGCGAGTGCGGCAGCGCGCCGATCAGGCCCATGGAAATGCCCAGCAGATACGACGTGGCCCACAGGCTCAGCCCCAGCACGGGTGGCCCGACGGCCAGCATCAGCAGATACAGGCCGACCCTCTTGAAGAACGGCCGATTCTTCCGGACCTTCCACATCTGGTTCAGCGCGTTCTCCACGGTGAGCAGCATCGCGATGGCTGTGCCCAGCAAGAAGAGCGAACCGATCCAGGTCAGGCCACTGGCGTTGGCGGCGAACTGGTTCAGGTACTTCAGCACCGTGCGTGCAATGTCGGCCGGAAGCAGCCTGCTCAGCAAGAACTCCTGAAGCGCATCCTTGAACCGCGCGAAGACCGGGAATCGCGTGAGCAGCGCAAAGCTCACGGCCAGCACGGGCACGATGGACAGCAAGGTCGTGAACGCCAGGCTTCCGGCAACTTGGGGCAGGCGCTCTTTCCGGGCGCGGTCGATCGTCAGGCGGGTCAGGGCAAACATGTATCGCTGAGGGAGGAGGAATCGAACGGTTTCGCGGCCGCAACAACCGCCGCCGCTGCGGCGATTGTGATCAGTCCGCCGGACCGTACCCTCCGTTCGACCATCCCCGCAGAAAATCTGCCCTGGCCTCCCAACCCGGGTCAGCTCTTGGGCTTGGCGTATTCCTCTGCGCTCATCATCTCCAAGGCGACGAACCTGTCGTCGCCTTCGACCCATGCGTCGTGGCCCGGTGGAATGGTGTACGACATGCCTTCCTCGATGACGGTCTTCGTACCGTCATTCATCTGCACGGTGATGCGGCCGGAAACCGCATACCCGACGTGAGCCACCTGGCAGCTGTCCGTGCCCACGACCGGCTTGATGCACTTCGACCAGCGCCACCCGGGCTCGAGTTTGAAGCGCCCGAGCGTGTAGCCCTCGAGGCGGACCACTTCGACCCGGGTCTTTTCGGGCTCCCGAACCTCGTCCGGTTCGTCATGGGATTTCGTCTGGAGCTTGTTGACATTCATGGGACTTGCCATCGCGACTCTCCTGGCACGAGCGAGCAGATCGTCGGCGGCAGCCTCGTGCCGAGCCACGCGTCGAACGGTTGAATGTTAGTACCGGCGACCCACTTCGGCGACATATTTTGAAAACCTTATTAGTACTGTTTAAAAAAACAGTATCATCGAGGCATGGACCCCATTCCTGCACCCCTCTGGATCGCCGCTTGCGCGCACCGGCTGCAGCAGCGGTGGCATACCGTCGATCCGCTGGAACTGGAGGAGGTCGCGCGCGAGCTCTGGCGCGATCCCCGCCTACGCACAATGTCGCCCACGGAGGCTGCGGTCGAGTGGCTGCAACCGGTAGCGTGTGTCAATGGGCATTCTGGTCGGCACGGCTTCATGGACTGACAAGACGCTGCTCGCGTGCGGTCGCTTCTACCCGAAGGAGGTGAAGACCGCCGAGGCGCGCCTGCGCTACTACGCGTCGATCTTCCCGCTGGTCGAGATCGACTCCAGCTTCTACGGCATTCCGGCGCCCGCCAATGCAAGGCTCTGGACCGGGCGCACGCCCGAGGCCTTCACCTTCAACGTGAAAGCCTTCCGGCTGTTCACCGGCCACCAGACCGATCCCAAAGTGCTGCACAAGGACATCCAGCAAGCCCTGGCCACGACCACCACCAAGGCCTTCTACTACCGCGGCATGCCGCCCGAGATCAGCGTCGAGTTGTGGCGGCGCTTTCGCGAGGCCATCGCACCGCTAAGACAGGCGGGCAAGCTCGGGCTGGTGCACTTCCAGTACCCGCCGTGGCTGGTCTGCAACCGCGAGGGACATGCGCATGTGGCGCATTGCGTCGAGCAGATGGCCGGCCACACGGTGAGCATCGAGTTCCGGCACCGTTCATGGTGGGACGACGCGCATCGCGCCGGCACCATCGAGTTCCTGCGCAGGCTCGGTGCCGTGCACACCATCGTCGATGGTCCGCAAGGCTTTGCCAACAGCGTACCGCTGCTGGCGGAGACCACCAACGCCGACTTCGCATTGGTGCGCCTGCACGGGCGCAATGTCGACACCTACAACATCAAGGGCGCGGCCTCGGCAGCAGAGCGCTTCGACTACGACTATCCCGACCAGGAGCTGCGCGAAATCATGGCGGAGGTGGTGCGCCTGGCCTACAAGGTGCGCAACACGCACATCATCTTCAACAACTGCGACGAGGACAAAGGGCAGCGCAACGGCATCACGTTCATGAAGATGCTGCTGGCGCACGGATGAGCCGCGCGCGGCCGGAAAAGACAGGGCAGGGCGCGGGCTGCATCACAGGAAATCCTCGCTCACCACCAGCGACAGCACCGACCAGCGCAGCCGCTGGGCCCAGTTCGATTCCGGCTCCCGGTGCAGCACCCAGCGGCGGCCGTCGCGCAGGAAGCTCCATTGCAGCCCGCCGCGCCGCGGCGCCTCGCTCACGGTGAAGCTCGCTGGCATGCGCACGCGCTGGATCAGGTCCGCTAGCTCGCCGGCCAGCGCAGCGCTGTCGACGATCAGGCCCAGTTCGGTGTTGCAGTGCGCCGAGCGCCGGTCCATGTTCATCGACCCCACGTAGAACCAACGCCGGTCCACCACCGCGAGCTTGGCGTGCAGGCGGCCGAGCGAGCCGCGGCCGCTTTCGGCGTCACTCGAGGCGGGATGCGGTTCGCTCGCCGGCATCAGCTCGTACAACATGGCGCCCGCCTGCAGGAGCGCGCTGCGGTAGCGCGCGTAGCCGTAGTGCACCAGCGGCTCGTCGGTGGTGGCAAGCGAATTGGTCATCACCGACACGCGCGCGCCCTCGCGGCTCGCAAGGGTCAGTGCCTCGATCATGCGGGGCATGGGCACGAAGTAGGGCGAGACGACGAGCACCTCCGAGCGCGCGGTCCGGAAAAGATCGAGGTTCGCGGCCATGACCGCGCCCTCGCGCCCTTGCGGCCCCGCGGCTTCTTCGGCGCTTCCGCCGGCGTCCCCCGCGTCCCCCGTGGAGGAACCTTGCACCACCGCGTCCGCGACCACGCGCACCTTCGCGGGCACCAGCTCGATGCGCCCCTGCGCCAGCTGCGCGCCGACCGGGCCGCGGCCCAGTGCATCGGGCTCGTTGGCTGGAGGGGTGAAGCGCCCGAGATCGCGCACCAGCGCGGCGAAGCGTTCGCGCGCCGGAGCCGGCGCCCGGCGGCCACCGGCTGCGATGGCCTCGAAGGGGTATGACAGCGGTCCGTTCCAGAAGGCATCGAAGCTCGCCGACAGCGCGCGCACCGCCGGGCCGGCCAAGAGCGCGTCCATGTCGATGAAGTTGGCCGGCTTGCTGCGCCCGAAGTATTCGTCGGCGACGTTGCGTCCGCCCGTGATCGCGAAGCTGTTGTCGGCAATGAAGAGCTTGTTGTGCATGCGCCGGTTCACGCGGCCGATCTCGTGCAGCGACAGCAGCACGCGCGTGCGCAGGCCGCCGCTGCGTACCGGCAGCGGATTGAAGACACGCACTTCCACGTTGTCGTGCGCGGCCAGCCCGGCCAGCATCTCGTCCTCTCCACCCGTGTACAGGTCGTCGACCAACAGGCGCACGCGCACGCCGCGCTCGGCCGCATCGCGCAGCTCGCGCAGGAATTGCCGCCCCGACGTGTCGTCGGCCACCACGTAGTACTGCGCGTCGACGGTATGCCGTGCGGCTTGCGCGAGTGCAATCCGCGCATCGAAGGCCTGGTCGCCGCCCGGCAGCAGGCGCACGCCGGAGATATCGGTGATCTCGGACATCGCGCCGTCCACAGCCGGCAGCGACGCGGCGGCGATGCGCGCCAGGGCGCTGTCCCCGAGGTCGGTGCGCGCGTGCGACGCGACCCGGTGCACGTTACCGGGCAATGCGGCGCAGCCCGCCAGCAGCGAGACCGCGACCATGGCCGCGGCGCACAGCCAGCGCGCGAGCTCCACGTGGTGGAGGGCCAGGATGCAGTACCGGCACGCAAGCGGCTCCCATGCGGCACGCAGCGCGGCAAGAGACTTGGAGGTGGTCATGGCGGTCCTCGGTGCATCGGATGCGAAGTGGCGATCGATGCGGACAGTCTTCCGCGCGGGCCCCGCCGCAACAATTGAACGCAGCGCCTAGGCGCTGGCGGGGCGTGTTTCGGGCGGCGGCCTAGTCCCGCCGCGCAGTGGCGGCGTGGCCATCGGACTAGGCCTTTGGTGTAGGTGCGGGCGCTCGCTTATTGGGGGGCTTTGCGCTAACCTGCGTGCGGACGGGGAGGGTCACCGTAGACGAGAGGCCTGTATGAAGGTTCTGCTGGTCGATGACCATGAGATCGTCTGGAACGGCACGCGCCTCCTGCTGGAGCGCATGGCCGCCGAGATCGAACCCGGCCGCCCCTTCCACTTCGAAGCCGTGCGGGATGCCGAGCAGGCCTGCCAGCTGGACCCCGCCGGCGTCGACCTGCTGCTGCTCGACTACCACCTGCCCCAGCTCTCCGGCGTGGCCGCGCTCAAGGCCGTGAAGGCGCATTTCGAGGCCACACCCGTGTGCATGCAGTCGGCCGAAAGCTCGCCGCAGCGCGTGCGCGAAGTCATCGAGGCCGGCGCGGCCGGCTTCATTCCTAAGTCGTACCGGCTCGAGGACATGGAGGCCGCCCTGCGCGTGGTGCTGCGCCACCGCATCTACCTCCCGGCCGAGTTCGTGCTGGCCGATGACGTGACCCGCGCGCGCGAGCCCGACGAACTGCCGCGCGAAGACCTTGCCGGCTTCCTGCGCGTGGAGCTGTCGCCGCGCCAGCGCCAGGTGCTGGCACTGGCGATGCGGGGCATGCCGGTCAAGCTGATCGCGCGTCAGCTGCAGATTGCCGAGGGCACCGTGAAGGTGCACCTGTCGATGGTCTATCGGGCGCTCGGCGCGCGCAACCGCACCGATGCCATGTGCCGCGTCTTCGACGCGCAGGCGGCCTGGGCGCTCGAGGCCGCCTAGCATGCCGGCCGCGTCTGATGAGCTGGACGAACGCCGCCTGCAGGTGGTCGCCGAGCAGGCCGTGGGCTTGCGCTGGCAGATCCTGCTCACCGCCGTCGTGGTGGCCGCCATCGTTTGGCGCGATGTTCCCGCGCCGTGGGTGCTCGCCTGGTTCGCGGCGGTGATCGCCAGCCGCGAGTGGCGCGCCGCCGCGCTCGCGCGCATGGCCGCCGACCGCGCCCGCCCGATCGCCGAGCGGCTGCGCGCCACTGTGTATTGGAACGTGCTGATCGGCGCCTGCAACGGATCGGCGGCGCTTTTCATGGCGCGCCTGGATCCAACGCTCGACGCGGTCCTCACGATGATCCTGGTGTCCTGGGGTGCAGGCGCTGTGTCCACCAGCGCCACCGTGATGCCCGCCTTCCTGGCCTACGCGGGGCTGCTTTTCGTGCCCACGGCCGCCATGTGGCTGGTGGCCGGCGGCTGGCTTGGCTGGGGCGTTGGCGCGCTGGTGCTGATGTTCTTCGGCGTGCAGACGCGCTTTGCCCGGCGCAACCTCGAGACCTTCGAGGAATCGTTCGGCATCCGCGCCGAGAACCAGGCGCTGGCCACTTCGCTGGAGTTCGAGCGCGCGCAGCTGGCCATCGCCCGCGACCAGGCGGTGCGCGCCAACAACGACAAGAGCCGCTTCCTGGCCGGCGCCAGCCACGACCTGCGCCAGCCGCTGCAAGCCATGGCGCTCAACGTGGGGGCGCTGCGCCACGTGGCGATGGCGCCCGATGCACGCGCGATCGTCGAGGTGGTCGACAGCAGCCTGGAGCAGCTGCGCGGCATGCTCGATGCCCTGCTCGACGTGTCGAAACTCGACGCCGGGGTGGTGGTGGCCCAGCCTCAGCGCGTGCGGATCGACCGGCTGCTGACCGCCGTGATGGCCAGCTTCGGTGCCGCGGCGGCAGCGCGCGGCGTCGGCCTGCGCACGGACTGCCCGCCGGGCCTGGAGGTTCGCACCGACCCCGACCTGCTGCGCCGCATGCTGGCCAACCTCGTGGACAACGCGATCAAGTTCTCGCCCGCGGGCGGGCCCGTCGAGGTGCGCGTCCGCACGCGGGATTCATCGGACGCATCGAAGGAAGAAGTCGAGCTGACCGTGCAGGACAGCGGCCCCGGCATCGCGCCCGAGAACCACCGGCTCGTGTTCGAGGACCTGGTGCAGCTCCAGGCGCCGGGCTCCGGCGCAGCACCCGCCGCAGGGCATGGCCTGGGCCTGGGCATCGTGCGGCGCATGGCCGAGCTGCTGGGCGTGCCGGTCGAGCTCGAGTCCAGTCTCGGCGCAGGCGCTTGCTTCCGGCTGCGGCTACCGCGCGCCGCACCCGTGGGCGCCGACGGCCCCGAAGGTGAGGGCGCAAATGCACCGTGGAGCCTGGCCGGGCGCTGCGTGCTGGTGCTGGAAGACGACCCGATGGTGCGCGGCGCCTACCTCAACGCGCTCGGCGCGATGGGCTGCCGCGTGCTGTCCGCCGCCACGCTCGACGAGGCGCTGGGGCAGGTCGGCGAGCCCGATGCGGTGGTGGTCGACTGCCGGCTCGGCGGCGGCGTCTCGGGTTTCGATGCGGCCGAGCGCCTGCGCGCGCAGCGCTCCGCAAACCCTGCGCTCCCCATCGTCATGGTCACGGCCGACACCGACCCGGCCGTGGTCGAGGCGGCGCGCCGGCAGGCGCTGCCGCTGCTGCGCAAGCCCGTCGACGACCGGGGGCTCGGCCGCGCGCTGGCCGCGGCCATCGAAGGTTCCTGAATTCCGCGAGCCATCGCGCGAGGAGTCGAACATGAACGACGGCGACCGCCTGCTCTCCGAAGGCGCCGAGGTGCTGGTGCGCGAGATCCTCGCGGCGCCGCCGGACGCGCTGCACTGCGACGTGCTGGTCATCGGCAGCGGCTATGGCGGCGCGGTGGCGGCGGCGCGGCTGGCGGGCGCGTTCTCGCTGGACACTGCGCCCGGCATTGCACCGGGCGCGGTGCCGATCAAGGTCTACCTGCTGGAGCGCGGCAGCGAATACCTGCCCGGCGAATTTCCGGCCACCTTCGCCGAGCTGCCGGGGCACGTGCGCTTCAGCATGCAGGACGGCCGGCCCGCACGCGGCAACGCCTCGGGGTTGTTCGATCTGCGCCTGGGCGGAGACGTGAACGCGCTGCTGGGCAACGGTCTGGGCGGCGGCTCGCTCATCAACGCGGCGGTGATGGAACGCGCCACGCCCGATGCCTTCGAGGGCGGCGCCTGGCCCACGGACCTCGATCTTGGCGCGCTGGCAGAGGGCTACGACAAGGCCGAGGCCATGCTGGCGCTGGAGCAGATTCCCGAGAGCGTTTCCAAGCTCGACTCCCTGTTGAAGGCCGGCACGCGCATGCACGCGGCATCGGGTGGCAAGGCCCACGTCGCCATCGCCTTCGCTGATGGCACCCGCACGCCGGCCCAGGTGGCCATGCACCGGTGCCTGCGCTGCGGCGACTGCGTGAGCGGCTGCAACCACCGCGCCAAGAAATCGCTGGACACCAACTACCTGGCGTTGGCCCATGCGCGCGGCGCGCGCCTGTTCACAGGCGGCACCGCCTACCGCATCGCGGCGCTGCCGGGCGCGGCCGGCTATGCGGTCGAGTTCTTCTTCACCGACCGGCGCAAGGCCCGCACGGACAACGCGCGGCCCTACGTGGTGCGCGCGCGGCGGGTGGTGGTGGCGGCCGGCACGCTGGGTTCCACCGAGCTGCTCAAGCGCTCCGAGGGCCCCGGCCTGTGCCTCTCGCGCGCTCTGGGAGAGGGCTTCTCGACCAACGGCGACATGATCGCGGTGGCGGCCGGCCAGCATCGCGAAGCGCTGTCCTGCGCGCCCGAAGGCGACGCGCCCGCCACGCGGGGCATCGGGCCGACCATCACCGGCCTGCTGCGCACACGCGCGAAGAAGGGCAAGCGACCGCTGGTGATCGAGGAGTTCGCCATTCCCGCGCCGCTGCGCCGCCTGTTGGCCGAAGTGGTGACCACCACCGACGCACTGCAGGCGCTCGCGCACACGGACCTCGACCTGCACGCGCCCGACGAAGTACGCGATCCGCTGGCCGTCGACGACGACATGCTGCGCCGCACGCCGGTCTACGGAATGATGGGCGACGACGGCGCCGCCGGCAGCATCGAACTGGTCGGCTGCGGCGGCAGCGACAAGGTGCTGGCCGATGCGCAGGTCCGCGTCACGTGGGACAAGGTCGCCGCGCTGCCGGTGTTCGCGGCGCAGATGCGCGCGCTGCACGCGGCCCACGACGGCGAGGGTGGTCTCGGGGGCCGCGTATTGCCCAACCCCCTGTGGAGCCCGCTGCCGCCGTTCCAGAGCCTCGCGGCCCTGCATCCGGCAGGCTCCGTGCTGACGGTGCATCCGTTGGGCGGCTGCCGCATGGCCGATGGACCCGAGCGCGGCGTGGTCGACAGCTGGGGCCGCGTCTACAACTGCGCCGCAGGAGAGCCGCCGCTGTTGCCGGGTCTTGCGGTGCTCGACGGCTCGATCGTGCCGGTGTCGCTCGGCATCAACCCTTCGCTCACCATCGCGGCACTGGCCGAGCGCGCAGTGCCGGTGCTGGCCGCGGACTGGGGCTTGGCGCTGACCGGGTCGCCGCAACCGCCCGCGTCGGTGCGCCCGTTGCGCCGCGACCTGACCCGTCCTCGTGCGCCCGCGCCCACGCGCGTCTCGTTGCGTGAGCGCATGACGGGCCGCGTGCAGGTCGACGGCCAGGCCTTCGCGCTCAGCGCCGAGGTCGAGTTCGAGCCCATCGACGTGCCGGCCCTGCGCAGGGCGCCGCGCGCGTTGGCCCAGCCGGTGGTGGTCCTGCGCTTCGGCAAGGGCTGCCACGCGTCCGTCGCGCATTGCAGCGGCACCGCATCAATGCTGGTGCGTGAGAAGAGCGACAGCATCGAGCGCATTCTGCGCAGCCACGCGCTGGCGCGCAAGAAGCTGCTGTCGCTGGCGGAGGCGCTGGCGGAGGCGCTGCTGTCTGCGCGTGCCTCCACGGTGGACCTCAGCGGTGATGATGGCGAGAAGACCTTGAACTTCGAAGGCCCGCCCATGGCCGACTTGATGGCGCTGTGCTCCCATCTCGGGCAGGTGCGGCTCATCGAATACGACTGGACGGTCGAGCGCGTCGAACACTGCCCGCCACTGAAGGTGGGCGACCGGCTGCGGCTCACCAAGCGCATCGCGTTCGTCGAGGGCGGCAACCCGTGGCGGCAGCTGAGCGAGGGTGAGCTGCAACAGATCGGCGTTGAAGCGACGAAGCCGCTGGGCCGGCTGGTGCTGGACCCTTCGTACTTCGTCGAGCAGTTGCAGCCGCTGCTGCGCGTCGAGCACCAGCAGGACATGCCCAACCAGCTTGGCGACTTGGCCGAGCTGGCGCTCTGGGTGCTGCGCATCGTGCTGCAGGTTCATCTGCTGCATTTCGTGCCGCCACCCGATTCACCGCAGAACGACTTGGAGCGCCTGCCCGGCGAGGTGCTCGGCGTGTGGCCCGAACGGATTGACCTTGTCAGCGCGGCCGGGCCGGGCAGTGCGCCGCCGCGGCTGCTGTCGCGCTACCGCCCGCCGAAGCCTCGCGCGGGCACGCGGCCCGTGATGCTGATCCACGGCTACGGCGCAAGCGGTTCCACCTTCGCGCACAAGAGCATTCCCGGCAACCTGGTGCACAGCCTGCTCGCGGCCGGGCGCGAGGTCTGGGTGCTCGACCTGCGCACCAGCATCGGCTTCGCGGGCCGTCCGCGCGGCTACTGGTCGTTCGACGAAGTGGCCGAGGCTGACATTCCGGACGCCCTGCACACTGTGCAGGCGGCATACGCAACGCCCGACGACGCGGCGCCGGTCCAGGTCGACGTGGTGGCGCACTGCATCGGCGCTGCCATGTTCAGCGTCGCGGTGCTGCGCTCCCCGAGCCTGCATGCGTCCATCGGCGCGGTGGTGCTGTCGCAGGTGGGGCCGCTGCTGCGCGCCACGGCCTTCAACCGCTTCCGGGGCTATGTGGCGGGCTATCTGCAGCAGTTCATCGGCACCGACGAGTTCGACACGCGGCCCGCGCTCACGCCCATGAAGCGGCTGCTCGTCGACGGCCTGCTGGCGACTTTTCCCTACCCCGACGACGATGGCGAGGCCGAGCGCCTGCGCAAGGCGCCGGGTTTCGCGGCCGTGCGGCACCGGGCTGATGCCATCTTCGGCCAGACCATGCGGCTGCACAACATTGGCAAGGACACGCTCGGTGCGCTCGATTCGATCTATGGTTTCGTCAAGCTGCGTGGCCTGGCCCAGGTCGGCAGCTACGCCCGCGAGGAGGTGCTGACCGACGCCGGCGGGCAGGGCCACGCCGTGGGCTTCGAGCAGCTCGGCGAGCGCTTCGGCTTTCCGGTGTTCATGCTGCATGGGCAACGCAACGCGGTGTTCGATTGGCGCGGCTCGTACGAAAGCTTCTGGCTGCTCAAGCGCGTGTTCGGCAAGGACGGCGGCCTCTCGCGGGAGCCACCCGAGCTGCGGGATCCGTCGGACCCGGTCGGCAGCGACCTGTTCCTTGGCGAAGGCACGCCGCATCAATTGCTGGTGCTGCGCGCCTACGGCCACCAGGACACGCTGATCGGCGAGAACGCCTGCACCGACGTGTTCCCGCACATCGTGCGGTTCCTCGAGGCGTTCGACAAGAAGCCAGGTCCTGGCGAGCCCGAATCGCCCGACTGGGTGGCCCGCCTGCCGTGGACCGGCCCGTGGCTCGGCCATGCGGGTCGTGTGGCGGGCAACGCGGGCCGGCTGCATTGCCGGCTGGCGCTGCGCCCGCCGCCCGCGCACGTCTCCGCGAGCGCCGTGGTCTTCGTGCCTGCGCGACGGCGCGATGGGCGCTGGAGCTTCGACTTCGAATGGATGGTGGCGCTCCCGACCACGCGCGAAAAGCTGTTGCAGGAGGCGGTGGAGATCGACCTCTTCGACGAACGGCTCGCCGAGTACCAGGGCTTCGCGGTGCTGACGGCTCATGACGACCTGCCCATGGCGCGCGGCCCCATCGACGTGCGGGGCCGCCGGCTCGCGCCCGGGTTGTTCGCCGAGCCGCAGGACGAACCCATCGAGCCCATCCGCAAGCAGGTGATGCGGACGCTGGACGCGGCCACCGACGCGCAGCGCGAGCGCGCCGTGGTGCGACTCGACCCGGCATGGATCGGCGCCGTGCAGCGCGAGGGCGAGCCCGCCCAGGATTCGCTGTGCTTCGCGTTGGCCAGTTGCCAGTACGTGCCGGGCCTGGTCGACCGGCTGCCCGCCCAGGCTTCTTACCGACGGCTCGCGCAACGGCTCGAGCTGCTCGTGCCGCCGCACAAGCCGCAGCTGCTGGTGCTGGCCGGCGACCAGGTGTATGTCGACCAGACCGCGGGGCTCTTCGTGCCGGCGGGCGGCGACGATGTCGGCCAGGCCTATGCGCTCACCTTCAGGCTGGAGGCGTTGCGGCAGGTGATGGCCTCGCTGCCGACCTATCCGCTGCTCGACGACCACGAGGTGATGGACGACTGGGAGCCGGGTCCGGACCCGTATGGAACGCCGGCCGTACGCGCCGCGCTCGACGGCTACTTCGCGCAGCAGCACAAGCTGGTGCGCGGCATCGGGCCGCACCGCGACCGGCGTCCCTTCGACTACCGCATTGCGCCGGCCGGCTTTCCGTTCTACATGCTCGACACGCGCAGCACGCGCCAGCGGCGGGCGCTGCGCACGGACACGCATGCCACGCGGCTGGACCTTGCAGCGATCCGCGCCGAGGCTGGCATGGGCGATCTGAAAAAGTGGCTGGAGGCCGCACCCGCCGAACTGCCCAAGTTCATCGTGTCGCCGGTGGCGCTGTTCCCGATGTCGCGCGCCGCCGCCTTCGGCGACCCCGCAGAGCGCCTGGGCATGGACGACTGGAGCGGATACCCGGCCTCGCAGCGCGCGCTGCTCGAACTGCTGCGCGACACGACCGCGCGGCACGTGGTGCTGCTGTCGGGCGACCGGCACATGTCGAGCGTGTCGAGCCTCTGGCTGCAGTCGGCGGACGGGCCGGTGGAGGTGATCTCGGTCGTGTCCTCGGGCCTGTATGCGCCGTGGACCTTCGTCAATGCACGGCCCGACGCGTTCTGGCTCGACGGCGAAGTCGAACTCGGCGCCGTGTCCGGCGCCTTCGTCGCCACAATGGTCACGGCCGCCGTGGGTACGGGCAACGGTTTCGCTGTGCTGCAGGTAGAGCGCGGCGGCGCCACCGGCCATTGGCGGATCAACGTCACCCTGGATCTGGACGACGGGCTCACGAGCTGCTCTCGCGACCTCGATCCGACGGCTGGCAGCGGCTGGACGGTGCACGGACCGGCGCGTTTCGCACGCGCGTAGTGCCGGTGATCGGCAAGACGCCAGGTCGGTGTCAGCCGAAATCTTCGATGACTGTTCGAAGCTCCGAGATGGCGGGCGCGCCGGCCGTCAGTTCGGGCGCCGCGCACCAAGGGGCCGGCAGCTTCGAAATCCAGGCCGTCAAGGGCTCCAGGTGTTCGGGCGCAAGGCTGTGCATCTGTTCGATGGTGATCGTGAGCCGGGTTGCCAGTCTCGGGGGCCCGGGCTCGAAGACCCAGTCGTAGCGGCCGCAGCCTACGCGCGCCGCACGGCTGTCCTTCTCGGACATGCCGACCAGCCATTGGCAGCTGTATTGCGGCGAGTCGTCCGTCGGCGACGCGCCGATGCAGAGCGTGTGCACGTTCTCGAAGGAGCGGGAGAACTGGCGCACCAGCACTTCGGTGATCGCCTCGATGCCTTGCGCCAATGGCGGGAACGAGATGGTCCCGCCATTGACGACCATCTCCAGACGGGCATCGGAGGCAAAAGCCTGTCGCATGAGATGCGGGCGGTTGTGGTCCTTCGCGCGAAGGTAGGCGCTGACGACGTGCTGGGCGTGAGACATGTTCGTTCGGGTCCGCGATGCATCGCTTTGATGTGGTGCGTCCGATTGTGGGAATCCGCGCTCGCGAACGCCAACGCAAAGTTTCTCGCTCAGCTCATCGAGTTTCTTGATGACGTGCGATGCGCCTCGATGGATGGCATCGACGAGTTGAAAGGGGTAGGTGGGGCCTCAGGGGATCGCGATCGGCTCGACCACCAAGGGCATCGCGCTGATTCGCTGGAGACGCTTGCCAGTCCAGAGATAGTAGAACTTGCCCGGCGCGGTTCCCTCGTTGATCGAGCCCGAAATGATCAGCAGCCGGCTGTCTTGCCTGAATTCGACCCGTTCGTCGTCGTTGCCCATGACACCCGAGATTTCGTCGACGCGAGGAAGGGTGTACGCGGAGCCCGTGTTCTGGTCGAGCACTGCGAAATTTCGGCAATCGGTTCCGCATCCCCACACCGCCACCCGCAGGTGGCCGGCGAAATTTGCCGGCTTCGTGAATTCCTGATGCAGGATCGTCCTGTAGCGTCGGGTCGACGGACTGGTCAGCCGCAACCGAATGGGATCAGCGGCACGCAGCTGCGCACTCCGAGTGGCGGGATAATCGGAAAACCGGGGCGCGGCTTCTGGTCTGGACCCGGCGACCGCAGACACGTTCGCGCAAAGCATGGCCAGCGAGACGAGGGATGCCACCGGGACGTGAAGGAACTTCGACTGAAGCATGGCCGATCGTACCCAGTCACGCGCAAGGCAACTCACGCCACGTCTAACGTGCCCTACATCACCGGCCCCTTGACCCCAAGCAGCGAATGCGAATCCACGAACTGAAACGACGACTCCGCGAAGCCGGCGCGGGCCCCAGCCACGAGCAGCGGATCTTGCGCCTGTGGTCCCATGCGCTGCCTCGCAACAGCGGCAGGCGGCTGCCGGGGACCTTCTTTCCGTCGTCGCTGCTGGAGGCCCTGCCGTCCATCGAGGCCGAGCTTGCGGGGCTCGCGCGCATTCACGCGGTGCATCCCGGTGCGGATGGTTCCGAGCGGCTGCTCGTGGCCCTTGCGGACGGCCAGACCGTGGAGAGCGTGCTGCTGCCTCGGGACGGCCTGTGCGTCTCGTCGCAGGTGGGGTGCGCCGTCGGCTGCCAGTTCTGCATGACGGGCCGTGACGGTTTGCTCCGCCAGGTGGAGAGCGCTGAAATCATTGCCCAAGTCGCTCTCGCGCGCATGCGCCGGCCGGTGCGCAAGGTGGTGTTCATGGGCATGGGCGAGCCGGCCCACAACCTGGACAACGTGATCGAGGCGATCGAACTGCTCGGCACGGTGGGCAACATCGGCCACAAGAACCTGGTGTTCTCCACGGTGGGCGATCCGCGCGCGTTCGAGCGGCTGAGCCAGGCCCGCGTGAGGCCCGCGCTGGCGCTCTCGCTGCACACCACGAAGGCCGACTTGCGCAAGAAGCTCCTTCCGCGCGCGCCGAACATGACGCCCGAGGAACTGGTCGCCGCGGGCGAGCGCTATGCGCGTGCCACCGGCTACCCCATTCAGTACCAGTGGACGCTGCTCGAAGGCATCAACGACGGGCCGGAGGAAATCGAAGGCATCGTCAGGCTGCTGTCCGGCAAATACGGCGTGCTGAACATGATCCCCTTCAACGCGGTGGATGGCGTGGCGTTCAGCCGCCCGTCGTGGGAGCGCTGCGAACAGATCGCCCGCACGTTGCACGAGCGCGGCATCCTGACGAAGCTGCGCCATTCGGCCGGCCAGGACGTCGACGGCGGGTGCGGACAGTTGAGAGCGCGCGCCGCCGAAGTACGGGTGGTGCCGATTCGAAGCGCCTGAGGCAAGCCGCGCACTGGCCTCATCTCATGTGAACGAGGTCACCCAGTCCCAGACCTGTCCAGGCGCCTCGACCATCACGTTGTGGCCGTGCGCCCCCAGGTCCCGCGCCTCGCGATCGAGCGAGCGGGTCTGCTCCAGGGTCACCAGCGCGTCATGGCCTCCGCGGCCGAGGTGCACGGGGCAGCGCACCAAAGCCATCAGTTCGGCCATCGGGGGCTTGCCCACGCCATTGACGCGAGGATCCATCGCGAGATGCCAGCCATCGGCGTCGTGTGCAATGCCCCGCGCCGCGATGGGTGCCGCTGCACCGGCGATGCCCGCAAGCCCTGACACCTTGAGGTATCGGTCCCACGCTTCCTCTTCGGTTGAAAACCGTTTCGCGGGTTGCGATGCGAGCGCCTCCATGCGGCGCAGCTCCTCATCGCTCCACGCGATCTTGATGCCGGCGGCAAACACCCGGTGCGGCGTCACGCCGAACCAGCCAGTGGCCAGCGCGAGGCCGATCACGCCGCCTAGCGAATGTCCGAGAACCACGAGCCGGCCCGTGAGATGGACGTGCGGCAGCGCGGCGCGCGCGACACTGGCGGCATATTGGCCGATGGCATAGGCGTCCTCTCGGACCGATTGGCCGTGCCCGGGCAGGTCGAGCACGAGCCAGCGGCCCTGCCAGCGGGCACTGGCCTCGGCGCACATGGGCGACCACACCGCGCCCGTCGCGCCCATGCCGTGCAGCATGAGAAGCAGGTCGGGACCTTCGCCGCCTTGTTCCGTGTACATGGCCACTGCCTCCGTCGCAGATTCGATGGCGAAGAATACCCGCCAGCGCGACCGGCCTGGCCACGGCCATCGTCCTTCAGTCCAGCCTGACCTTGGCTTCGCGGATCACCTTGCCCCACATCGCGCGGTCCGCATTCACGCGAAAGCCCAGCCACTCAACATCCGCAGCGCCAAAAGAAAAACCCCGGCACGAAGCCGGGGTCGATCGCATTGCCAGTCGTGTCACGTGCCTCGTCGGCACACGAACTCAGCGCACCCAGCGGCACACGCGCTGGTGGCGGTGCGCATCCCACTTGCACACCTTGTGCGCGTGCGCCTTGTGGCCACGGGACGGCGCGGCCGAGGCCATGCTCGGCGCCAGCACCGCGAGGCTGGCGAATGCAACAACGCTGGAGAGAATGAATTGCTTGATCTTCATGGAGTTCTTTCTGAGCAATAACGTCAATGAACAACGCCGCATGGCTCGGGCTGGACGAACGCGTGCGGCGCAGGTGGCACGGAGCTGCTTTACGGGGACAACGATGAGCGCACGATGAGCGCATGCGCCGCTCTTGCAAACTCTGTCACGAAAAGCCGAGTTGGATGTGCGCGAGGTCTAGGCCATTGCAGCTTCGGAAGCCGCCTGCACCGGAATGTGCGCACGCTCTTCCTTGATGCGGTTGGCGCCATCCACGAACACGAGCTTGGGCTTGTAGCCCGCCACCTGGTCTTCCGGCACCAGGCCGAAGGCCGCGATGATGATGAGGTCGCCTACCGAAGCCCGGCGTGCGGCCGAGCCGTTGACCGAGATGATGCCGGTGCCCCGCTCGCCCCGGATCGCATAGGTGACGAAGCGCTCGCCGTTGTTGATGTTCCAGATGTGCACCTGTTCGTTCTCGGCCAGGTTGGCGGCATCGAGCAGGTCTTCGTCGATGGCGCAGGAGCCTTCGTAGTGCAGTTCGCAGTCGGTTACGGCAACGCGGTGGATCTTGGACTTGAGCAGGGTGCGGAACATGGGACGGTGGCTTTCTCTTTTGGCAAAAGTTAAATGAGAGCGGTGCTCCATCGACGGGCACACAGGACGAGAGTTGCAGCGGCGCAGCGGAGGATAGTCGAGCCGCCGACCGCATTCGCGCCCTTCGGCTGGCGCTTAAAAACCACGGCATCGATTTCCGCTGGGCGCTGATCTCCAAAAACCAGGAGTTCTTTCAACCTACACGCGAACAAGCACGCGCTAAAAAGACCTCCATTGCCCTTGCGCTGCGCTTTCTTTTTGAAGAATCTCTTACGAAATAAATCTCCTCTGGGCTACAGTAAAAAATCGTGTTTCGATCGATTTGACTGCGCGGCCAACCGTAGCCGCAACGCACTTCGGTATTGCGTTGGCCAATCAACCAGGTGGGGCTGAAATGCAGGATGCCGTCATTGCGCGCATTGACGCGACCGAACAGGTTGCGCCGGAGCCGTTGTTCATTCCGGGCTATGACTTGCTCGACGTGTTGGGCGTCGGTGGCTACGGCACCGTCTATCGCGCCACGCAGCACCACACGGGAAACACGGTCGCGATCAAGGTCGTGAAGCTTCTTGAGGGCCGACAGCGCGTGGCGCGCTTTCATCGCGAGACCCGGCTCTGCGCCGCGCTGCATCATCCGCACATCGTGCAGTTGCTCGACAAGGGCGAGCAGGGCGCCTGTGTGTACGGCATCTTCGAATACGTGCCCGGAGAAACGCTCAAGAGCTTGATCCGGCGCAGAGGCTCGCTGACCGCGGCGGAGACTGGCCATCTCATGGCGGAAGTGCTCGATGCGCTGGACTGCGCGCATCGCGCCGGCATCGTCCACCGCGACCTGAAGCCCGACAACGTGATGGTGAGCTTCACCGGCGCGCTGCCGCATGCAAAAGTGCTGGACTTCGGGATCAGCACAGTGATCCCCTTGCAAAGAGAGGTTCAGTTCGCAACGCTCACGCTGGACGAGGAGTGCCTCGGCACGCCGGCATACAGCGCGCCGGAGCAGCTTCGCGGCGAGCCGCCGAGCGCCGGGTCCGATCTCTATGCCTGGGGATTGATGTTCCTCGAATGCCTGACGGGCGTGCCCGCGATCCAGGGCGATTCGGCCGCCGAGATCGTGCATCGACAACTGAGCCCGCAGGACGTGCCGCTGCCGGCCGAGATTGCTGCGCACCCGGTGGCGCAGCTGCTGCGGCGTGTGCTGAAGAAGAAGCCTGTCGAACGCTGCGGTTCGGCATCCGCGTTGCTCGAAGAACTCGGCCGGCTCAGGCTCGATGACCTCGTGGGTGCCTTCAGGCCGGCGCAGGGCCAGGGGGACGATTCACTGGCGCGCACCGTGGCCACGGCAAGGGCTTTTTCCGAGAAGCGGCAACTGACGGTGCTGTGCTGCAGCGTCGCGGTCTGGCCCGACACCGGCGAGAGCGAAGGCGGCGAGGGCGCGTCCCTGCCCTCGGACATCGAGAACCTGGAGCTGCTGCAGCGCGAAGAGCTCGGTCGCTTTTCAGAAGCGGCGACGCGGCGCGGCGGCCTGCTGGCGGGCACGCTGGGCGACCGCATGATCGTCCTGTTCGGCTACCCGCATGCGAGCGACACCGACGCGCGGCAAGCGTGCATGACGGCGCTCGAGTTGACGGCCCTCGGCCGCAGCAGATCGGCCGCCATCCGACAGGCCCACGGCGCGCACCTGGGCATTCGCATGGGCATGCACACCGGCATGGCCGTGGTGGCGGGCGGCGAGATTCCCTCGGGCCATGCCGTGAGCGTGGCGATGCGCCTGGAGGGCATGGCCGAGATGGGGACGCTGCTCGCGAGCGAAAGCAGTTATCGCCTGCTGACGCGCCACGCGCATTTCGAAGAGGCCGGCAGCGTGAGCATGCCGGGACTGTCCGCCGGTGTTCAGACCTACCGGCTGGATGCGCAGAACCAAACTTCATCGCCGCCTGCGTCCACGCCGGGTGCGTTGAGCCGGATGTGCATCGGGCGCGACCGGGAACTGGCGCTGTTGCGGGCCGAATGGGCGCAAGCCGCCTTGGGCCATGGGCGCGCGGTGTGGATCCGCGGCGAGCCGGGCATCGGCAAGTCCTGTCTCGTCGACGTGCTGCGAGAGCACGTGGCAGAGGAAGGCGGCCCGAACTCCGTCAACGCCCAATGCCAGCCGGAACACCGCAACAGTGCGCTGATGCCGTTTCTCGCGCTGCTGCGCCAGCAACTCGAAGCAGTGCCGGGCGCATCGCCGGACGATCAACGCGGCCAACTGAACGAGGCCCTGCAAGCCGCCGGCTGCGACGGCCCTGCCGTGACCCCGATCTTCTGTTCATGGCTGTCGCTTCCCCTGGCCGCGGGCCAGCAGGCAAGCCAGGTGTCGCCCGCGATGCAGAAGGCACTGCTGCTGAAATCGACCGCTCAGTGGCTGCTGCACATGGCCGCCTCGGCGCCGCTTCTGCTGGTGGTCGAGGACGTGCATTGGGCCGACCCCACGAGCATCGAATTTCTCGAGCAGCTGATCGCGCAGCTGGCCGACCGGCGTGTGCTGCTGGTGCTGACGGCACGGCCTGAATGGGAAAGGCCCCAAGGCCTGAAGGCCGAATGCATCGAGGTGCGAAGGCTCGACGATCCAGAGGCCAGCCAGCTGGCCCGCCAGGTGCTCGCACCGAGGAAGATCGATGCCGCGGTGATCCGCAACATCGTCGCGCGCACCGACGGCGTGCCGCTCTTCGTGCAGGAGATGGCGCGCATGCTGCTGGACACCTACCTGGTCGAACAGGGCGGTGCCTGGGTCTTCAAGCACACCGCCCAGCCGGCCGCCATCCCCGTCACGCTGCGCGACTCTCTGGTGAGCCGCTTCGATCGCCTCGGGCCCGCCAAGAGCCTGCTGCAACTGGCAGCCACCATCGGGCGGCAATTCGACGCAAGGTTGCTGTGCGCCTGCTCGGGCAAGACGCGCGAGATGGTGGACGGAGACCTGGACGCCCTGCGCGATGCGGGGCTCGTCATGCCGGCCGATCCGTCCGGCGCGAGTGCGGACGCCTTCGTCTTCCGGCATGCGCTGATCCGCGACACTGCGTACGAATGCATGCTGGACGCGCAGCGCCGGCAGCAGCACAAGAAAGTGGCGCAGGCCCTGCTGCAGAGCGACCCGCAGCGCGTTGCCAACGAGCCGGGCATCGTCGCGCAGCATTGGGCCGATGCCGGAGACCACGCCCAGGCGGCTGCGCACGCGGTGCGGCAGCTTCGCCTCACGCAGCACCGTTCGCTCAACGACGAAACCATCGCCTATGCGCAGCACATCGACGGCTGGATCGGGCATCTGGCCGGCGCCCTGCAGCGCGAAATCCGGCTGGACGTGAACAGCTATGTAACGCAGGCGATGATGAACAAGTACGGCTGGGCCCATGACCAGGTGGTCGACCGCATCGCCCTGTCGCAGGAACTGCTGGACGACACGGTGGCCGCGGAGAAGCAGGTGCAGCACCTGTGGGCCATGATCACCTTCCACCACGTTGCGAGCAACCGCGACGAGGTGCGTCGGCTGAGCCACAGGCTGCTGGGCCATGCAAGGCATCAGCAGGATGAGGGCGTGCTGGTCGCCGGCCAGACCTACCTAGGCCTTGCGCACTATTCCGACGGCCGGTTCGCCATGGCGGAACGCGCGTTGACCGACGCCGTCGAGCGCTACGACCCCGAGGCGCACGCTCACCATGCGGCGGATTTCGGTTTCGACACGCGCGTGTGGGCGACCACGGGGCGTTCGCTGGTGCGATGGTTCGCCGGCCACGATGAGGCGGCGGCCACCGACGCCGCCCAGGCCGTGCGGTGGGCCCGGGAGATGTCCCACATTCCTTCGCTGAGCATGGCCCTGCTGTACCAGAGCCTGGGCCACCAGGCCCGCGGCGACAAGGCGGCTGCGCTGGCGAGCACCACCGAGCTGCTCGACATCACGGCGCGCTACGGCCTGCCGGCTTTCCAGGGCTATGCGGACATCATCCGATGCTGGTCGACGGGCGACCCGCAAGACATCGCGCAGGCCGACGCCACTGTGCAGGCCTTGTGGAACATGGGGTGCCGCTATTGCCAGACGTACTACCGCGCCTTCGCCGCCGAAACGCTGGCCGGCCGCGAGCGATGGGGCGAAGCAATCGACCGCATCGACGATTGCCTGCGCTTGGCGGAGCAACTCAACGAGAGGCTGTACAGCGCCGAACTCCACCTGAAGAAGGCCCGCTACCTTCTGGGCGCGGGTGCCGAACGTGCGCCGGCGATGCTGTCTTTTTCCCGCGCCGCGAAGGTCGCGCGGGAAGGTGGAAAACACCGGACCGAATTCGACGCGCTGGCAGCGTTGCAGGCGCTCGCGCCGGCCGACCGGGATGTGTACAGACGCTTGAAGGATCTGGCCGCCATGCGGCCGGAGTTGTGCCCGCGCAAGCCGATGCCTGCGCATTTTTCTTAACCAAGGAAGAAGTCATCATGACCCAGCGCCAAAGTGCAGCAGCCGAGCCCTTGCTCGAATTCCGTCTCGCCTACCTCCGGGCCCTTGCGCGATCGTGGCAAGACGATGCGTACCGGCGCGAACTGCTCGACCAGGAGGACATCCAGCCGATGCTGCATCGCGACTTCGGCCTGCCGACGCTGTGGCCGCAGGTGAACATCGGCCTGTACCTCAACAGCGATCCGGCGCAGAGGGCCGAATGGAAGCCGGTGCTGACGGCAGGCTGGATCAGCCCCGACGATGCCTTCGTCATCGTGCTGCCGCAGGCGCCGACGTCGTCTCACGCGGCCGAGGCCCTGGCCGCCTACTACCAGCTGTTCCCCAATTTCATGGGCGCGGCCGCCGCCTTCGACAAACCGGACAAGCCCGTCGGACCGCCGCAAGGTGCGCTGCCGACGGGGCTTGGCATTCCGGGCGGAGGTCCGGATTCGCTGCTGGCTTTCGGCGGCGTGGTGCTGCGCGCCATCGCCCTCGCATGGCAATCGCCGCAGTTCCTGAGCGAGCTGACCGGCGATCTCGCCACCGACAAGGCCCCGGTGCTGAGCCAATGGCTGGGCTACAACAACCCATTCAATTTCCAGATCCGGTTTGCCACCCATCCGAAGCTCACCTGGGACGCCGCACGCGGTGAGTGGAACCTGAAGGGCCCGAGCGGTTCGCTGATCAAGAACACGATCCAGCTGAACTACCCGCAGGCACCGGCGGAGGAGGGCATGCGCGCGATTGCGCTCACCGCGTACAACAACACGGGCAGTGCCTATCCCTTCACTTGCTGAGTCCCCGGCCGAAGGGACGGCGGCAACGGCGCTGCAAGGCGCCACCGCGACGCTGCTGCTGACACTCGCGGCCCGGGCCGGGTCCGAGAGCGTCATCGCCGCGTCGGTCTTCTCCGATCCGGAGGCGCGCCGCGTTGCCGCGGCGCTGCCATTCGACCTGTCGGCCGGCACGCGGGATGCGGCATTCGTCCGCGGCGTGGTCTTGCGCGCCGCATTGATCGATCGCCTGGCGGCCGAGTTCTTCGCGGCGCATCCGCTCGGCATCGGCATCACGCTGGGGGCGGGGCTGTGCACACGCCGCAAGCGGCTGGGGCTGCGCGTGGCGCAAGGCGTTGGCGTCGATTGGCTCAACGTCGACCTGCCGGATGCGATTCGCCTGCGCGAGCAGCATGTGACGCCCGGCGAAGGCGAGCGCAACCTCGCGTGCTCGATCCTCGACCCGGCGTGGCTGGATGCGGCCGACCTGCCGGCCGGCCGGCCCGTGCTCGTGATGCTGGAAGGCGTGTGCCCCTATCTGCCGCAGGCACCCCTGGAGGCCATGCTGCTGCATCTGGCCCAACGGTTCGAGCGGCGCGGGTCCGCAAACGTCGTCGTGCTGGACTACGTCCATCCGGTCCTGGCGGGCATGCCGGTGCAGGTGGGCGGCATGCATCTGCCGGTGGTCTCCGGCTTCGAGGACTCGGCCCGCATCGCGGCCATCCATCCATCGATTCGCGTGGTCTCCGAGGACCACCTCTATTCGCAGTTCTCCGATTCGCACCGGCTCTTCGAGGCCGCATTCCGCGCGGCGACCGGCCGCTGGCCCTACACGGTCGCCCGCTTCGCGCTGGGATCGCCGCATGACGCATAGCCTGCCGTCGACGGATTTCTTCACCGGTGTTTTCGAGTGGCACGGCAGGTTCCTGCCGCCGCTGCTGAGGCCGGACGGCCTGCTGCTGTTGAGCGAGACCGACCTGTTCCTGCTCGGCGCGCCCGGCGTGCTGGCCGTCGAGCGCATGCTGCGCGAGCGTGTGAGCCTGGCCTCGCATTGCAGAAACGAGGGCGTGCCCGCACTGCTGGCAGAGATGCTGCATGCGCTCGAAGCCTTGGCGCGGCAGGGCCTCGCAAGGCCGGTGCCGGGGAATGACGCAGAGCGCCACGTGGTTCCGGATTTTTCGTTGCCGTTCGAGCGCGTCCATGTGGAGGCGCACGTCGACGCCATCGTGCTGTCGCAAGTTGTGGACCCCGAAGCGGCCCGGCGCTGGGCGCGCGCAGCCGGCGGGGATGAAGTGCGCACCGTCGTCTTTTGCGACGACTACCTGGATCCCCGGCTCGGCCTGATCGATGCGCAGCAGCGGGCCGCAAGGCGTTCGTGGCTGCTGGTCAAGCCGACGGGCGAGCGGGCTATGGTGGGGCCGCTGTTCACGCCGCAGGCCGCCGCCGCCACGGCATGCTGGCATTGCCTTGCGCATCGCCTGCTGCGGAACCAGCCTGCAAGAGCCTGGTGGCAGGACAGGCACGGCGGCCGAAGCGTCGGCTTGCCGGTACGCGCCGACGCGAAGCTCGCCCGTGATCGGCTGGAGCGCCTGCTCCCGCTGGCGCGGGAGATCGTTGCTGCAAACGCCGACCAGGCGCTGTGGACCATCGAGCCCGCGCAGCCGCATGCCGTCGTGCCGAGGCCCCAGTGTCCGCAGTGCGGCGATGCGGGGCTCATGGCGCAACTTCAGCGTCGTCCGGTGGTGCCTGCGCCTTGCCTTGCAAGCGCCCGGCCCGATGGCGGTTGGCGCACGATGCCCGCGGCCGCCACGCTCGAACGCCTGGCCCCGCACCTCGATCCGCTGTGCGGCGTCATTGCGCGCGTCGTGCCACTGGGCACCGAAGCGAAAGATGCACTCACGGTCTATCGCAGCGAAATCTTCAGGACACCCGCCGCGCACGGCGATTCTTCCGCCAGCGCCCTGGTCCAGGTGTGCCTTGGCAAGGGCATGTCCACGGACCAGTCCCGTGCCAGCGCAATGTGCGAAGCCGTGGAGCGGTACGCCGCCTTTCACCAGGGCGATGAGGCCTGCGTTTTCGCGGCGGCGTCGGCGCTGGACGCGCGCTGCATCCTGCCGCAGGCGCTCGCGCTTTTCAGCGACAGGCAGCGCATGCAACTGAAAGCGAACGACCCGCCGCATGCGGTGGCCTCACCAGCGCCGTCTGCGCACGAACCGGCATGGTGGACGCCGGCCTGGTCGCTGACGTCCAGGTCCCGCTGCTACCTGCCGCTGGCCTTCTGCCATGCCAACGCCCCGGTGGAGAGCCAGCGGCATTCGGTGTGGACGTCGAACGGCTGCGCTGCCGGGAACACATTGGAGGAAGCCATCCTTCAGGGCTTTCTCGAACTGGTGGAGCGCGACGCCGCCGCCATCTGGTGGTACGGCGAAATCTCCAGGCCCGCCATCGACCTCGGGTGCCTCGATGCGCAAAGCCGCGCCCGCATCGCGCGCAGCCTGGGGCCGCAATGGCGGCACTGGGCGCTGGACCTCACCCACGACTTCGGCATTCCGGTCGTGGCCGCCATCGGCCGGCATGACGCAACGGGTGACTGGGCCATCGGCTTCGGTTGCAGCACGAGTGCCGCGCTCGCCTGTGAGCGCGCGCACACGGAAATGAGCCAGCTCATCGCCGCCGGAAAGAAATTTTCCGTACCGCATCCAGGCGGTCCCGAAGACGCGCCGCACTTTCTCATGCCGGCGGAAGAAGGCGATGGTGATGCGGCACCGATGCGCCCACCCACCGTGGCGCCGAGCGCGGACATTGCCGAAGAGATCGAACGCTGCGTGCGCATCGCTGTGTCGCTCGGTATGGAGACGGTGGTTCTCGACTACACGCGGCCGGACATTCCGCTTCGCACCGTGAAAGTGGTCGTGCCCGGCCTGTGCCACATCTGGCCCGAGCTGGGCAACCCGCGCCTCTACCGCGTGCCTGTCGCCATGGGATGGCGCGGCTCCCCGCTGCAGGAAAGCGATCTCAACCCCCAGGCGCTTTACGTTTGAGCGCGAAGCAGCAAAAGCAACCGATGGCCATCTTCCGAAACAAGCTCGATCAACGCGGCACCGTACTGCGCCCCATGCACGCCTTCGGCCGGCGCCCCTCGGCCTGTCAAACTGTGCTGCAGGCGCCCGACGTGTCGCAGATCCACGCGCTGGTTCGCTGGAATCGCCTGGCCTGGGAGATCGTCGATCAGAGCCGCAACGGAACCACGCTGAATGGCGAACGACTGCCGAGCGGCCGATGGACCGTGGTGCCGCCGGGCGCAGAAATACAGTTGGGCCTGGGCGACGAATCGGCCTGGATCGCCGAGGATCTGACGCCTCCAGCGACCTGTCTTTTTCCGAGTGACGGACAGGGCTCGCTGGTGGCATTGAACTTGCGCGAGAACCTGTTGCCGGACGCGCAGCAGCCCGAGGTGAACGTCTATTTCCTCGAAGGCCAATGGGTGCTCGAGCACATCGACGGCATCGACCAGCTGGGCGACGGCGCCATGGTGCGGACTTCCGGCAGCACGTGGGAGTTCGTGCTGTGCGACGACCTGGAATCGACGGCAGAAAACCAGATTGCTTCGGTGTCGCCGCAGCCCGTGGAGGTTGCCCTTCACTTCAATGTCAGCCAGAACGAGGAGCACACGAGCCTGAGCCTGGTGACGGACGGCAAGTCGGTTTCCCTTGGCGAGCGCATCCACCACTACACCCTCGTGACCCTCGCGAGGGTGCGCTCGCAGGACGTGCAACGCGGGCTTGCGCCGCAAAGCCAGGGCTGGATCGCGCTGGACGAGCTGTCGCGCATGCTCGGCGTGGAGCCGTCCTACGTGAACATCCAGATCTTTCGCGCGAAGCACCAGATCTTGAATGCGCTGCCCACGCACGCGGCCGAGCCACCGCTGGTGGAGCGCCGCCGCGGCGATGTGCGTTTTGGCAACTACCCGTTCCTGATCGAGGGCGGCGCACGCAGCTGAACGGCCGCTCGGCCGGAGGCCTGCGCTCCGTGTAATCGCCTGTAATTCCGTTGAAGAGGGTGGCTCCCTAGAGTTGGTTCCAGTTCGGTCCCACAGTGGTCCGGACTGTTCCACCAACCACTTCTTCTGGAGAGCGTCATGGGAAATATTTACTCCGTCACCATCAACAACAGGTCGAGTCATTCCGACTACTTCATGGTGTTCCAGAACGACCCGACCGCGTGGGCGCCCAACGCCATGGCCCTGGCCTGGTTTTCCAAGTACTCCAACCCGAGCCCTACGGCCGAGCTCACCTTCGAGTGGACGGTGGACGTCGGCTTCTCTTGGGCTGAAACGGGCGACTTGCAGCCCGGCATTCGGTTCGCGGCCTCGGAAAAGTACATCCCTCAGGGCGGCAAGAACAAGATCACACTGGACTACAACAAGGGCTATCTCTTCACCGATGAGGCCCAGGGTCCGGACAAGGATCGGTTCTACCTGGCCCAGAGCCCGGACATTCCGCTCAAGTCGCAGGCCTCCGTCGGCGTGACGATGTCGGGCAGCACGGTTTTCGCGGCGCAGGCACGCCCCAACGGGAACCTGACCTTCTCGCCACATCCCCGGTACTTCATCGCATACGGCAACTACCAGAAGGGCGAGGTCATCGACGTCAACTCGATCAACAACGCGCTCGAACTGACGTACCCCACCGGCGTCTATTCGCTCACCACGACCTTGAACGCCAACGACACCTGGGTCAAGCCGGACTCGCTGGTAGAGGCCAACGACAAGCGTCTGCGCCTGACCTCGCGCTGATCGCCGGCGCTTCACCTACCCGACCGGCCTGCCGCCTGCGCGGCGGGCCGGCTTGAAAGGAATGCGACATGTTCGATGCATGCGTCATAGGCAGCGTCTGCGGTTTTGCCGGACAGGTGAACCCCGTTTCGGGCGACGCCAACAACATCTGGAAGAACACCGCCTGCGCGAGCCAGAACTCGGTGGCGGCGCCCAAGCGCGACGACATCCCGACCGCCTACCTCGAGGCACAGGGCTGGATGCTGTGCGACGGGCGCAAGCTCAAGGTCAGCGCGTATCCGGAGCTGTTTGCCGCGCTGGGTTACCTGTACGGCGGGGTCAGCGACGATTTCTGCATTCCCGACTACCGCGGCCTCTTCTTGCGCGGCAACGATGCGGGCTCGGGCATGGACCCGGATGCCGCATTGCGCATGGCGCCGACGGGCAGCGGGACGGTCAACGGCGTGGGCTCCTACCAATGCGACGCCATGCAGACGCACACCCACACCTACAACGTGGTGGCGCTGGCGGCGGTGTCGCAAAGCGGCAATGCGGCCGGCCAAACGTCGGGCGACCTGCAGACCAGCGCGCCCATCCAGCCCGCGCGGCTCACTTCGGAAACGCGGCCGAAGAATCTGGCCATCAACTACATCATCAAATTTCGCTGAGGAAGAAGATCATGAAGAACACAAGCCAACTCGCCATCCTTTGTGCCATCTCGATGGCGGTGCTGACCGGTTGCCAGAGCGGCGGGCCGAAGGCCGGGGAGGCTCGGGTGGCTGTCGATGCGCCGTGCGTTGTCACTGCGACCGCCTACCAGCACATCTTCGCGCGCCATTGCACCGCAACGTCCGGCGCGAGCCAGTTGCTGCCGCAGTACTGCACCAATGCCGCCGCGGCGCAAAACTTCTGCCACATGGTGCAGACTGCGCCGAACCAGACCCGCACCCTGCAGCCCGACAATCGGATTCGCTATGACGCCAACTTCAACCAGGTCGTCGGCACGGCCGGCGAAAAGTGCGGACGCCTCATCGTCGAAAGCGCAACCGACGGCACGGTCGTCACCGAGTTTCCCGAATTCAACGGTGCGCCGGGCAACTGCAGCTAGCGGCTGAAAAAATGCGGCGAATCATCCAGGTGCCAGAAGGAATGCGGCCCGAAACGCCGGGCCTCCCCAGTCTTCCGATGGACGAATCCATCTGGGAGGATGGCTATTCGCTCGTCATCGATGAACTGAAACAGGGAGCGCTGCAGAAGTTCTGGAAGCACTACTACGGCGCCTCCGCGGAGATGGTGGTCTCAGGCGACGGCCTGACGGCGCTGCGCAAGGACATCCTGGCCGCGGTGCCGGGCTGCACGGACAAGCCGGCCGTGGTCGGCTTCCTGCTGGATCTGGCGCGGATGTGCGCCCGCGCGCGCCGTAGCAAGCACAGCCTCCATGTGATCGCGGACTAGCGGGCCGGCCGCAGCCAGTCGCTATTCGAGCGTGAAGCCGATCTTCAGCGTCACCTGCCAGTGCGCGATCTTGCCGTCCACCACGTGGCCGCGCGTCTCGGTGACGGTGAACCACTGGATATTGCGAACCGTCTCATGCGCTTTTGCAATGGCCGTCTGCGCGGCATCCTCGATGCTGACGGGCGACGAGCCGGTGAGCTCGAGCGACTTGTAAACGTGATTCGACATGTCTGTGCTCCTTGTAGGCGTGGACACATCGTAGCCAGTGCATGCGGCGGCAGGGGAAACTTTCTGCATCCGCCTTGGCCGGCGAGGCTCAGCGTGTGGCGGCAGCAGCGTTTCGCCCCTGTTTCCAGGAGCCCGTGCGATCGCTTGCATCGATGTCGCCCGTGACATCGTCGACCACCACAAAGCTCGCGGCATCGGCATGAAGCACGGGTGCGCCCAGGTACCAGACATGCGCAGCGTCCGAGGCGTAGCCGCGCCCGAGAACACGCAAGGCCGCGCTGTCCGCGCCGCGCAGGGTGCGCACCACGGGATACGGTCCTCGATTGGGCGTGTCGGTTTCGATGTGGGCGTGATAGGCGCTGGTGCGATCGCGCGCATACCCGGCGTCGATCAGCGAGAACGTCGGTCCGTGGCTGCCGGGAATCTCGGCGCGAGCGAAATAGCCGCGCTCTGAATCGCGCGCAAATTGCGAGCCCAATGGCTCGAAGCTCGCCGCGTCTCGCACCGTGAAGCCCACGCCGTCTTCGTAGGCGCGCGAGCGATCTCGCGCATAGCCGAAGCCCAGCACGCGATAGGTGGGCGCATGCGCATCCTTGATGGGCGTGACGCGAACGTATTGAATGGCCCAGTACTCCTGGCCCTTGCGGTAAGTATCGCAGTAGTAGACCGTCTGGAGATCGCGTGCCTCATGGTCGGACAGCGCCTCGAAGCTGGCGCCGTCGCTGCCGTCGATGGTGCCGCCCCGGTAGTAGCCGTGCTTCGCGTCGCGCGCGAAGTGCTTGTCCAGGGCGCGGAAGGTCTTCAGGTCGGCGGGCGTGAAGGGCGTGCCGTCGTAAGACCATTGCAAACCTTTTTTCGTGTAGCTGCCGCCGTCGCAGCCGACAAGGCCGAGCAGCAGGCCCAGCAGGAGGACGAGGATGCGGCTCATGGGTCTTTGTTGGTTCTTGGTTTTTCGAGCGATTCGCGATGTTCGGCGATGCCGCACCGGAATACCAGCATATATCGAACGATCCACGCCGAGGGACTGGACCCAGCGCATGCATACTCCGCGCGATGAGGAACCCGCACCACGTCTGCCGCGTCTTCGGCTCACCCTGGGAGGGCGTGCATGGCACGAGCATCTCGAGCAATCGACACTACGGCCGGCACTGGCATGCCACCTTCGGCGTGGGAGTGATCGACGAGGGCGCCCAAACCTCGGCCAGCGGATGCGGAAACGTCGATGCCTATGCAGGCAACCTCATCGCGACCAATCCGGGTGAGGTGCATGACGGCAGGCCGCTCGGCGGGAGCGCTCGGCGCTGGCGCATGCTGTACCTCGAACCCGATGCGCTTCGATGGGCGGTGGATGCGGCTTCCGCTGGCGTGGCGCAGGACATGGCATTGATTCGCCCGGTCATCGTGGACGACGAATTGCGGCGCGTGCTCGGCGAACTCCTGCGCATGCTGGAGGCCGAGGCTTTGGCCGACGCACTGCGTTGCGAGGAACTGCTGGTGCGGGCCTGCACGCTGCTCGTCGGGCGTCACGGCGCAGGCCGGCTGAGCGCCCCTGCGGCATCGGCCGACGTTTCGCGGGCCCGCGAAATGCTCGCATACAACCTCGCACAGCCACCAAGCCTGGGCGAACTGGCCGCCGCTTCAGGTGTGAGCAAATTCCAGCTGCTGCGGCGCTTCAAGGATGTCCATGGCGTCACGCCGTTTGCGTGGCTGCTGCAACAGCGCACGGAAGTCGCACGCGCACTCGTCCGCCAGGGCGCCGCGTTGACGGAAGCGGCGATGGCGACCGGCTTTGCGGACCAGAGCCACATGACACGCGCGTTCGTCCGGCATTTCGGCTACACGCCCGGTGCATGGCAGCGCGCGTGGATACAGCCCGCACCGCTGCAATAGCGTTCAAGACGCGCCGCCATGGGAGCGACACACTGCGGCATGCACTTCTTCTTCTCTCATTCGCCGGAAATCTGGGAGCGCCATCCCGAACTGGTGCCCGGCGTCCTAGTGGCCCAGGGAATCCACAGGAACGCCATGGTGGAGGCGCAGGTCGCGCACCACCACGGCATCGCACGCGCCAGGCTCGGCGCCGCCGGCACGGAAGCCGATCTTCCGGAGGTCCAGGCCTGGCGCCGCACCTTCGGGCGCATGGGTCTCAAGCCCACGCAGTACCGGTGCGCGTCCGAGTCCTTGCTGCGGCGGTTCAGGAAGGAAGGCTCGCTGCCGCCGATTCATCCGCTGGTCGATCTTTGCAATGCGGTGTCGGTGGCCTTCGCGATTCCGATCGCGGTGTTCGACCTGTCGCAGGTGTCCGAGGGGCTGGAGGTGCGGTGCGCGGGCGGCACGGAAAGCTACCTGGCGTTCTCGGGGGAAACGGAAACGCCCGAACGCGGCGAAGTCATCTTCGCGGATGCCGACGGCCGCGCGCACGCCCGGCGCTGGACGCATCGCCAAAGCGCCCACTCCGCCGTGCGCGGCGAAACCTCCCGCGTGCTCATCGTGGCCGAAGCCTTGCATGCCAATGCCGCCGACGATGTGCCGCAGCTGCTGGCCGCGCTGTCAGAGGCGCTGGCCGGCGTTTGGTCTCCGCCGGTGGCGTGTGCAGTCCTGCGACAGGGTGCGCCTCGCCTGGTGTTCTGAGGGGCGATGTTCAGAGCGAGCGCGGCAGCAGCGCCGGCACCAGCGTGCGGTTGAGCCGCTCGCGCCACCAGCGCAGGGCCTGGCCGCGCGCGTTGGTCTTCCACGCGAGCCAGAAAGCCTCGGGCGGCCGCGGCTCCTCGGTGGCGAGTTCGACCAGCGTGCCGCGCGCCAGTTCGCCATCGATGCACGCCCGCGGCAGGAAGCCGTGCCCAAGGCCCGCGGCCTGGCAGGCGATCTTCGCGGCCATGGACGGCACGGCCACGCGGTGCTGTCCGGCGAGCAGCCCCACGGTGCGGTCTGACAGCGTGCGTGCGCTGTCGCTCACCACGATGGCGTTGTGCTCGAGCAGGTCGCCGCGGTGCAGCGGCCGGCCGAGCCGGGTCAGCGGGTGCGTCGCGGAGACGCAGAACGCGAACTCGAGGCTGCCCACCATCACGGCCTGGTAGCCCCCGCCGGCCGGCCCTTCGCCGGCGGCAATGACGATGTCGGCGCGCCCTTCGCGCAATGCTTCCCAGCTGCCTGTGAGCGCCTCGCAGCCGATGCGCAGCCGCGTGCCGCAGCGCAGTTCCTCGAAGGCGCGGATGTCGTCGATCAGTGCTTGCGTGGGAATCAGCGAGTCGTGCACCAGCCGCAGCTCCGATTCGAAGCCCGTGGCGATCTGCCGCATGCGCGATTCGAGATCGCTTGCGGCGCCGAGCAGCCAGCGGCCTTCCTTGAGCATTTCCTCGCCGGCCGCGGTGAGCGTCACGCGCGGCCCGTTGCGCACGAACAGCAGCATGCCCAGTTGCTCCTCGAGCTTGCCCACCGCGTACGAGATGGTCGAGGGCACCTTGTTCAGGCGCGCGCCCGCGGCGGCGAAGGAGCCATGGCGCGCAATGGCGTCCACGAGTTCGATGGCTTCGAGGCTGAGTTTCAGCAAGGGCTAGTCCTTGGAAATTGAATCATCGAAAAATTCGATGACTGAAGGTGAAAAGTTTCGTCAACAGGTCTCTCGGAAAGAAAGATGATTCAGCCATGGCTCGGAGATTCTTCTTCGGGGTAATTGTGAATCAAATCGAATCCATCGAACCACAAGGACGGAAATCATGTTGGAAATTCGCAGCGCCAATGACCGCGGACTCGCAGACTTCGGTTGGCTCAAGTCGCGCCACACCTTCTCCTTCGGCCACTACCACGACGCCGCGCAACAGGGCTTCTCGGACCTGCTGGTAATCAATGACGACCGCGTGCATCCGGGCCGCGGCTTTGGCAC
Organism: Variovorax sp. OV700; assembly: GCF_900099805.1. Taxonomy (GTDB): domain Bacteria; phylum Pseudomonadota; class Gammaproteobacteria; order Burkholderiales; family Burkholderiaceae_C; genus Variovorax. Next base: position 294,567 of record NZ_FNDR01000002.1, read on the forward strand.
CCATCCGCACCGCGACATGGAAATTTTCTCGTACGTGCTCGACGGCGCACTGGAGCACAAGGACTCGATGGGCACCGGCTCCGTCATCCGCCCCGGCGACGTGCAGATGATGAGCGCGGGCACCGGCGTGCGTCACAGCGAGTTCAACTCGTCGGCGGCCGATCCGCTGCACTTCCTGCAGATCTGGATCACGCCGAACGCCAAGGGTGTGGCACCGCGCTACCAGCAGGTGCACTTCGCACCGGAAGAAAAGCGCGGACGCCTGCGGCTGATCGTCTCGCCCGAAGGCACCGACGGCTCGCTCGCCGTGCACCAGGACGCCCGCGTCTATGCCGGCCTGTTCGACGGCGATGAATCCGCATCGCTCGCCCTCGGCCCCGATCGCCATGCCTATGTGCACGTGGCGCGCGGCAGCGTCGAGCTCAACGGCCAGCGGCTGGGCGAAGGCGACGGCGCGCGGCTGCGCGGCGAACAGCGGATCGAGTTGGCACGCGGCGAAGGCGCCGAGGTGCTGGTGTTCGACCTGCGGCCGAACGAGCTGCCGTCATTTCAATAAAGCCGACAACGCTTCCCGATTTCCTGTTCGTTTCTTTTTTCTTTCTTCAATCATTTTTCAAACGGAGTATTTCATGTCCATCAAAGCCACCCCCACCGCCGGCGCCAAGCTTCTCACCCCCGCTGACCACACGCTGGTCATGATCGACTTCCAGTCGCAAATGGCCTTTGCCACGCACTCGATCGACGCGGTGAACCTGCGCAACAACGCCGCCCTCGTGGCCAATGCCGCGGCCGGCTTCGGCGTGTCGACCATCCTCACGACCGTGGCCGAGAAGAGTTTTTCGGGCCCGATGTTCAGCGAGATCACCGACGCTTTCCCCGGCCAGAAGATGCTCGACCGCACCTCGATGAACACCTGGGAAGACGCGGCGGTGATCGATCGCGTCAACGAGATCGGCAAGAAGCGCATCGTGCTGTCGGGCCTGTGGACCGGCGTGTGCATTGTGGGCCCCGCGCTGTCGGCGCTCGACCAGGGTTTTGAGGTCTTCGTGATCGCCGACGCCTGCGGCGACGTGTCGACCGAGGCGCACAACCGCGCGATGGACCGCATGGTGCAGGCCGGCGCGCAGCCGATGACCTCGTTGCAATACCTGCTCGAGCTGCAGCGCGACTGGGCACGCACCGACACCTACGAACTCACCACCGGCATTGCAAAGAAGTTCGGCGGCGCCTATGGCCTGGGCGTGACCTACGCCAAAACCATGTTCGGCGCGCACGAAGGCTGAGCGGGCGCATTCCGATGAAGCCCTATGTCCTGTCGCTTGCGCTGGGCCTTCTGGTCGGCGTGATCTACGCGCTCTTTCAGGTGCGCTCCCCGGCGCCGCCGGTGATCGCCCTGGTGGGGCTTCTCGGAATCCTGCTCGGCGAGCAGATTCCGCCCTTGGTCAAGGGTTGGCTCAAGCCCGAGGCCGCGGCTGCCACGTCGTGGCTCCACCACCAGGTCAAGCCGCATGTGTTCGGCGAATTGCCACAATGCGCCAAGGCCGGCCAGGCCGCCGCACCGGGCAAAGAAGCATGAGCGATCCATCATTCGACGAACAGCGCCGGCGGCTCTGCCTCGGCACGCTCGGCGCCGCCCTTGGCGGTACGGCAATGGCCCAATTCAACCCTTCGAGGACACCCGACATGGCAGGCACAACCACCGCCCCCGACCTCATCTTGCACAACGGCCGCTTTACCACGCTGGACCGTGCCAACCCCGTGGCCGATACTGTGGCCATCAAGGACGGCCGCTTCACCCGGGTGGGCCGCGCGCAAGACATCCTGCCGCTGGCGAGCAGCGGCACCCGCGTGATCGACCTGCAGGGCAGGCGCGTGCTGCCGGGCCTGATCGACAACCATCTGCATATCATCCGCGGCGGCCTCAACTTCAACCTCGAACTGCGCTGGGACGGCGTGCGCAGCCTGGCCGACGCGATGGCCATGCTGAAGCGCCAGGTCGCCATCACGCCCGCGCCACAATGGGTGCGCGTGGTGGGCGGCTTCACTGAACACCAGTTCGTTGAAAAGCGACTGCCGACCATCGAAGAGCTCAACGCGGTGGCGCCCGACACGCCGGTGTTCCTGCTGCACCTGTACGACCGTGCGCTGCTCAACGGCGCCGCGCTGCGTGCGGTGGGCTACACCAAGGACACGCCCGCGCCACCCGGCGGCGAGATCGTGCGCGACGCAGCCGGCAACCCCACCGGCCTGCTGCTGGCCAAGCCCAATGCGTCGATCCTCTACGCCACCCTGGCCAAGGGGCCGAAGCTGCCCTTCGAATACCAGCTCAATTCCACGCGCCACTTCATGCGCGAGCTCAACCGACTGGGCGTGACCGGCGCCATCGACGCGGGCGGCGGCTTCCAGAATTTTCCCGAGGACTACCAGGTGATTCAGCAGCTGTCCGATGCCGGCCAGCTCACCATCCGCCTGGCCTACAACCTCTTCACGCAAAAGCCCAAGCAGGAGAAGCAGGACTTCCTCAACTGGACCGCCACGTCGAAATACAAGCAGGGCGACGACTACTTCCGCCACAACGGCGCGGGCGAGATGCTGGTCTTCTCGGCCGCCGACTTCGAGGACTTCCGCCAGCCGCGGCCCGACATGGCGCCCGAGATGGAAGGCGATCTGGAAGAAGTGGTGCGTGTGCTGGTGCAGAACAAGTGGCCGTGGCGCATGCACGCGACCTACGACGAGACCATCGACCGCGCGCTCGGCGTGTTCGAGAAGGTCAACCGCGACACGCCACTCGCGGGCCTGAACTGGTTCTTCGACCACTGCGAGACCATCTCCGAGAAATCGATCGACCGCATCGCCGCGCTGGGCGGCGGCATCGCGGTGCAGCACCGCATGGCCTACCAGGGCGAATACTTCGTCGAGCGCTACGGCGCCGGTGCGGCCGAGGCCACGCCGCCGGTCAAGCGCATGCTCGAGAAGGGCGTGAAGGTGTCCGCGGGCACCGACGCCACGCGCGTCGCCTCGTACAACCCGTGGGTGTCGCTCTCGTGGCTGGTCACCGGCAAGACGGTGGGCGGCATGCAGCTCTACCCGCAGCGCAATTGCCTCGACCGCGAGGCCGCGCTTCGCATGTGGACCGAGAACGTGACCTGGTTCTCCAACGAGATCGGCAAGAAGGGCCGCATCGAGGCCGGCATGCTCGCCGACCTGGTGGTGCCCGACCGCGACTTCTTCGCCTGCGCCGAATCGGAGATCGCCGACACCACGGCGCTCTTGACCATGGTGGGCGGCAAGGTGGTGTATGGCGCCGGGCCGTTCCAGTCGCACGACGAGGGCGCGCCGCCGCCGGCCATGCCCGACTGGTCCCCGGTGCGCAGCTTCGGCGGCTATGCCGGCTGGGGCGATGCCGAGGGCGCACCGCTGCAAAAGGCGATGCGCCACGCGGCCATGTCCTGCGCCTGCGCCAACAACTGCAGCGTGCACGGTCACCAGCACGCGACGGCCTGGAGCAGCAAGCTGCCGATCGCGGACCTCAAGAGCTTCTGGGGCGCGCTCGGCTGCGCCTGCTGGGCGGTGTGATGACGAACCGCTGGCAACCCATCCCCGCACTGCGCTGGATCGCCTTGCTGTTGCTGTGCGCGGCCTACCTGCAGGGCGGCTTCAACAAGGCCGTGGATTTCAACGCATCCATCGCGGAGATGAACCACTTCGGCCTGTCGCCCGCGGCGCCGCTGGCGGTGGCCGTCATCGTGCTGGAACTGGGCGCCTCGGTGCTCATCCTCACAGGCTTCCTGCGGTGGCTCGGCGCGCTCGCGCTGGGCGGCTTCACGCTGCTCGCGACCTTCGTCGCGCTGCGCTTCTGGGAGATGCCTCAGCCCGAGCGCTTCATGGCAGCCAACTCCTTCTTCGAGCACCTGGGGCTGGTCGGCGGGTTTCTGCTGGTGGCCTGGCATGACCTGAAAGAACGTACTCATGACTGATGCCCTCAAGACTGCTGTTCCTTCGCAGCCCGGCGCCTTCGCGCCGCTGCGCCAGCCGGTGTTCGCGGTGCTGTGGGCCGCCACCGTGCTCGGCAACATCGGCAGCTTCATGCGCGACGTGGCCAGCTCGTGGCTGGTGACCGATCTTTCGGCCAACCCGACCGCGGTGGCGCTGATCCAGACCGCGGCCACGCTGCCGATCTTCCTGCTGGCGATTCCGGCCGGCGTGCTGTCGGACATCCTCGACCGGCGGCGCTTCCTGATCTTCGTGCAGCTGGTGCTCGCGGCCGTCAGCGGCACGCTGCTGGTGCTCTCGCACACCGGCGCGCTCACCGTCGAGTACCTCATTGCGCTGACCTTCGTGGGCGGCATCGGCGCTGCGCTGATGGGGCCGACCTGGCAGTCGATCGTGCCTGAGCTCGTGCCGCGGGCCGAGCTCAAGGGCGCGGTGGCACTGAACTCGCTGGGCATCAACATCGCGCGCTCCATCGGCCCGGCCGCGGGCGGGCTGATCCTCGCGAGCTTCGGTGCAGCGGTCACCTACGGGATCGACGTGCTGAGCTATGCGTTCGTGATTGCCGCGCTCCTGTGGTGGAAGCGCCCGGCCGCCGTCGACAGCGGCCTGTCCGAGAACTTCCTGGGCGCCTTCCGCGCCGGCCTGCGCTACACGCGCGCCAGCCGCGAGCTGCACGTGGTGCTGCTGCGTGCGGCCGTGTTCTTCCTGTTCGCCAGTTCGGTCTGGGCGCTGCTGCCGCTGGTCGCGCGCCAGATGCTCGGCGGCACGGCCGGTTTCTACGGCGTGCTGCTGGGTGCGGTGGGCGCCGGCGCGATCGCCGGCGCGCTGGTCATGCCGAGGCTGCGCGCAAGGCTCGACGCCGACGGGCTCATCCTGCTCGCATCGCTGCTCACCGCGGCCGTGATGGGCAGCCTCGTGTTCGCGCCACCGAAGTGGCTCGCGGTGCTGTTGCTGCTGGTGCTGGGGCTCGGCTGGATCATTGCGCTCACCACGCTCAACGGCGTGGCCCAATCCATCCTGCCGAACTGGGTGCGCGGGCGCGGGCTGGCGGTGTACCTCACCGTCTTCAACGGCGCCATGGCCGCCGGCAGCCTGGGCTGGGGCCTGGTGGCGCAGCAAGTGGGGGTGCCGGCGACGCTGGTGGTGGGTGCGGTGGGGCTCGTGGCGGTGGCGCTCGCGTTCCACCGCGTGAAGCTGCCGGCCGGTGAGGCTGACCTGCAGCCCTCCAACCACTGGCCCGAGCCGCTCGTTGCAGAGCCCGTGGCGCACGACCGCGGGCCCGTGATGATCCAGGTCGAATACCGCATCCGCAAGGACGACCGCGCCGCGTTCCTCGCCGTGATGAGGCGGCTCTCGCTGGAGCGCCGGCGCGACGGCGCCTACGCTTGGGGCATCACTGAGCACACGGTCGATGCCGAGCGCATCGTGGAGTGGTTTCTCGTCGAGTCGTGGGCCGAGCACCTGCGCCAGCACCATCGCGTGTCGCACGCCGACGCCGATCTGCAAGGCGAGGCCATGCGCTTTCACATGGGGCCGGGCAAGCCCGAGGTGCATCACTTCCTCTCGATCGAGGGATGACGATCGGGGCAGCCGGGCGGGCGTCAATCTGGCAGGAAGCATGAGGTCATTGGTTGCTTCTGCGTCGCGCACTGCATAGACTCGCTGCATGACTACCGCCCTTGTCTGCACCCATGCCGTTCTGGCCACGCTGCTCCTCGCAGCGGCCTGCGCGCGTGCGCTCGCAAACAAAAAGGCGCGCCGCGAGCTGACGCCAGCACACTCCTGAGCCCGGCGGTCCGCTTTCTCCCTTTCAGCGCAACCATCGACCGCCGGGCACAAAGACCCGCGCTATAGCGACCGCCAGCCCCGTGGGCGGCGATCGCATTCGATGGAGTGCGTCGATGCATGCAACGATCAACGGCGAGCGCACGCTCACCGGCCTTGACTTCGCCCGCCTGAGCAAGCTGCTCGAGCGCCAGCGATCGCCGAGCCTGGCCGACTTGCTCGCCAGCGCGGAGATCACGAGCTCGCGCGCGGTTCACCCGGGCGTGGTGACGATGAACTCGAAGGTCGAGATCGTCGACGTGCGCACACGCGCGCAGCAGGCTCTCACCATCTGCTACCCCGAAGATGCCGACCCTGCGGCGGGCCTCATCTCCGTGCTCTCTCCGGTGGGCAACGGCCTGCTGGGCCTGCGCGCTGGAGAGACGGCGAAATGGCGGACGCCGAACGGCGGCGAGTGCGCCGCTGAAGTGAAGGCCATCCTCTTCCAGCCCGAGGCCACGGGCGACTACGCGACGTAGTCACGGCCGTTACCCGGCTCGAACACAAGCCGCTTTTCCAACACGCGCTGCCGGCACCAAGGCTTTTGGACACCCCGTCGTGGGCCGGGTGCGGGCGCAGCCATTGCCAAAGGATCTTGCAATGATTCCCCGTTCTCTTCTTGCGATCACCGATTTCTCCGTTCAAGGCAACCACGCGCTCGACCGCGCAGCGCTCCTGTGCGCCGAACATGGCGCCTCGCTCAAGCTGCTTTGCGTCGCGTTCCCCGGAGAGCCTCCGCCCGATGCCGTATGCCGGCTCGCGCACCATGCATTGCAAATCGAACAGCGTCATGGCATCCGCGCGCGCGCCGTGAACCGGACGGCTTTCACTGTCGAGGACGTCCTCACCTCTACGCGCGATGCCGATCTGCTGGTCTGGGGCGCCGCGCCGGCGCGGGGCCTGCGGTCGTTCTTCATGGGCGAGCCCGTCGAGGCCGTGCTGCGGCAGCGCCAGTGTCCGGTCCTCGTCGTGCGGCGACCGGCCTCGGGGCCCTACCGCAGCCTGGTCGTGGCGGTCGATTTTTCCGAGGCGTCGCGCGACCTGGTGGCGCTCGGCGCTGCGCTCAACCAGCAGGCCCGCATCGAGCTGTTCCACGCCATCAGCACCGCCAATGAGGGCAAGCTGCGCTACGCGGAGGTCTCGGAGCAGGCGATCAAGGCGTACCGCAACGAATGCCTGCGACATGCGCGCGACCGGATGTTCTGGCTCACCGACTCGTACGAGGCGCGCCGCAACCGCGTGCTGTCGGCCATCGGGCACGGGAACCCGGCGCGCCAGGTGCTGGTGCAGCAGCAGCGCAGCGGCGCCGAGCTCGTCGTCGTCGGCAAGCATCCCGCCTCGGCGCTCTCGGACTTCTTTTTCGGCAGCGTGGCCCAGCGCGTGCTCAACGGCGGCGCCGGCGATGTCCTGGTGGTGCCGCACGGCAGCCACGACCTGGCCCGGCGTGCCGCGGTACGCGGGCAGCCTTCAGCAGGCCAGCGCGTGGTGCGCCGCCTGCGCGCCGGCATACCCGACGAGCCGGCGATCCATCGGCTCGGCGCCACCGGCAACGGTTCTATACGCTGAAAGGCAGCTGTCGCAGCGGCTTGCCGGTGAGCTGGACGATGGCGTTCGCGAAGGCCGGTGCCAGCGGCGGCAGGCCCGGCTCGCCGATGCCCTTCGGCGGCTCCGCGCTCGGCACGATGTGCACCGCGAACTCCGGCATGTCGGTGATGCGCGGGACCGCGAAGTCGCCGAAGTTGCTTTGCTGCACGACGCCGTCCTTCAGCGTGATGGCGGCGCCGGGCAGGCACATCGACAGGCCCATCACCGCAGCGCCCTGCACCTGCGCCTCGACGCTGCGCGGGTTCACGGCGAGGTTGCAATGCACGCCGGCCGTGGCCCGGTGCAGCACCGGCTGGCCGTCCTTCACCGAAGCTTCCACCACGTAGGCCACCACGGACTCGAAGGACTCGTGCACCGCCACGCCCCAGGCGCGGCCGGCGGGCAGCTGTTTCTTGCCGTAGCCGCTCTGGTCCACCGCGAGTTGCAAGGCAGCGCGGTGGCGCGGGTGCTTGTCGCCGAAGAGTTGCATCCGATAGGCCACGGGGTCTTGCTTTGTGCTGCGTGCGATCTCGTCGATCAGCGTCTCCATCACGAAGGCGGTGTGGGTGGAGCCCACGCTGCGCCACCACAGCACGGGCACGTTGACCTTGGGATGGTGCACGGTCAGGCGCATCGGGATCGGGTACGGTTCGCGCATGCCTTCGGTGGCCGTCGCGTCGATGCCGTCCTTCACCTGGAACGACTCGAACACCGTGCCCGTGAGGATCGACTGGCCCACAATGACGTGGTCCCAGGCCAGCACCTTGCCGCGCTCGTCGAAGCCGATGCGCGCGCGGTGCAGGTGCATGGGGCGGTAGTAGCCGCCCTTGATGTCGTCCTCGCGGCTGTATAGCAGGCGCACCGGTGCGTTCAGGCCCGCGGTGCGCGCGGCCTTGGCGATCTCGCAGGCCTCGACCACGTAGTCGCTCGAGCCCACGAAGCGCCGGCCGAAGCCGCCGCCCGCCATCTGCACATGGACGCTCACCTGCTCGGGCTTGAGGCCCAGCACGCGCGCCGCCGCGGCCGCGTCCAGCCCTGCGCTCTGGGTGCCGACCCAGAGCTCGGCGCGGTCGCCCGAGAGCTTCACGGTGCAGTTCAGCGGCTCCATCGGCGCATGGGCCAGGTAGGGGAACACGAACTCGGCTTCGAGCTTGCGAGGGGCCTTGGCCAGGGGCGCCATGTCGGCGTCGAACTTGCGCGGGCCCGGCTTTGCGGCCAGCTCGCGGTATTGCACCAGTTGCCTGTCGCTGTCGACCTTCTCGACCGCCGACGTATCCCATTGCAGCTTCAGTGCATCGCGGCCCAGCTTGGCGGGCCAGTAGCCGTCGGCCACCACCGCCACGCCTTCGCCGCCGCGATCCAGCGGCACGCGCAGCACGGCCTTCACGCCCTTCACGGCGCGCGCAGCACCGTCATCGATCGACTTGAGGCGCGCACCGAACACCGGCGGGTGCGCGACCACGGCCGTGAGCTGGCCCGCATGCTTGACGTCGATGCCAAAGTCTTGGCGTCCGCTGCTCTTGGCGGGCGCATCGAGCCGCGTGGTCGGCTGGCCGATGATCCTGAATTCCTTCGGATCCTTCAGCGTGACCTTCTCGGGCACGGGCAACGCCATCGCGGCTTCAGCCAGTTCGCCGTAGCCGAGCTTGCGGCCTCCCGGGCCGAGCACCGTTCCGGCCCGCGTGCGCAGTGTGGCCACGTCGACGTTCCATCGCGCCGCGGCCGCGGACAGCAGCATGGCCCGCGCGCGCGCGCCGAGCTCGCGGTACTGCGTGAAGCTGTTCTTGATCGAGTTGGAACCGCCCGTAAGGTGCATGCCGAAGACCGGGTCGTGGTAGGCCGCGTCGTTGGTGCCGCTCTTGCTGCGCACCAGGCTCCAGTCGGCATCCAGCTCCTCGGCCAGGATCATCGGCAGGCCCGTCTGCACCCCTTGGCCGAATTCAAGCCTGTTATGCGTCACGGTGACTTCGCCGTTGGCGGCGATCTGCACGAAGGCCAGCGGCTGCTGCGTGGGCTTGAGTGCGCCGGCCGGCTTTGCCGCGCCATCAGCCTGTGCCATGGCCAGGTGCGGAAACGCGCCGATCGCCAGGCCGCCGACGCCGGCCAGCTTCAGGAAGCTGCGGCGCGGCAGGGCGGCGGCTGCGGCTTCGTCGGGTTGGCCTGGGGCCAAAAGGCGCTGCAGCGCGCGCGGCAGTTCGCGGGGGTCGATGTGGGTGGGCAACATGGTGGGTGCTCTTTCAGGCGAGGGCGCGGGCGGCATCGGCCACCGCGGCGCGAATGCGTGCGTAGGTACCGCAGCGGCAGATGTTGCCGGCCATGGCGCCATCGATCTCGGCGGCGCTGGGTTGCTTGCCCTTGGGCTGCGACTTGAGAAATGCCGTGGCGCTCATGATCTGGCCGCTCTGGCAATAGCCGCACTGCGCCACGTCATGCTTGACCCATGCCGCGTGCACCGCGGCGCCGACCGGGTCGCTGCCATCGGTCGCAGCTTCGATGGTGACGATCTTCTTGCCCTCGGCCGCCGAAATCGGGGTGATGCACGAGCGGATGGCCTGGCCGTCCAGGTGCACGGTGCAGGCACCGCAGAGTGCCGCGCCGCAGCCGAACTTGGTGCCGGTCATGCCCAGCGTGTCGCGCAAGGCCCAGAGGATGGGGGTGCCGGGGTCGGCGTCGACCGTGTGGTTTCGGCCGTTGACGTTGAGCGCGCTCATGGGCGGATCTCCGAAGGGGGGAGGAATGAAAGAAAGAAAAAAATCAGAAGCGATCCGGCGGCTACTTGGCGCCGTCGGCCAGCCACTGCGCGAGCGCTTGCAGATCCCCATCGGGAACTTGCGCTTGCGGCGGCATCGGCATGGAACCCCACTTGCCCGAGCTGCCGGCCTTGATGCTGGCCGCAAGTTGCGCGGCCGTTCCTTTGCCGTCGCCGTATTTCGCCCCGATGTCCTGCCACGAGGGACCGAGCCCTTTCGTGGCGGGTTGATGGCATGCGACGCATGTGTACTTTTGCGCTAGCGCCTGGCTGGCCGCGGCGTCAGTTGGCGATGCGATGCCCGCGCAGGTCGCAACCACCGCGGCGAGAGTCGCCGCGAGGGAATGCCGAACGGCTGTGGTGCGCTCGACTGCGGCTCGCGTTGTGCGTGCTCTTGCCATGTCTTTGGTCTTTCGTGGGCTGTGGGTGCGCAAACTGTACGAACATGCATATGAAAGAAAAATGGGGCAATGCTGCAAACCGTGTGAAGTTAAGCTTCAAAGTATGAAGCTGAACCAACTCGACGGATTGATGGCGTTTTGGAAGGTTGCGGAACATGGTGGGTTTACCGCGGCCGCCGCGGACCTGGCGGTGTCGCCCTCTGCATTGAGCCAGGCCATCCGGCAACTCGAGGCGCGACTGGGCGTGCGCCTGTTGAACCGGACCACGCGAAGCGTGAGCCTCACGGAAGCGGGCGAGGCCTACCTGGCGCGCGTTGGTCCGGCCCTCGGGCAGGTCATCGATGCGGGCGACGAACTCAACGCTCTCCAGGGCCGGCCTTCCGGCACCTTGCGGCTGAACGCCGCGCGGGTTTCAACCGCGCTGGTGCTGCGGCCCCTGTTGGATGGATTTTTGCGCGCCAACCCGCATGTCCACCTCGAGCTGACCAATGACGAAGGTTTCGTCGATATCGTCGAGAAGGGATTCGATGCCGGCATCCGCTTTGGCGAGAGCATTCATCGCGACATGGTGGCCGTGCCCATCGGCGGGCCGGTCGCCGTTGCGGTGGTGGCTTCGCCCGAGTACCTGCAGCGTGTGCCGGCGCCTCGGCACCCGGATGATCTCGTGCGCCACAACTGCATCCGCTTTCGCTTTGCCGCCACGGGCGCGATCTACAAGTGGGAGTTCGAGGTGGATGGCCAGCTGGTGGACTACGACATCGCGGGCAACCTCACCCTCAGCGACACGATGTTTGGCCTGGACGCCGCGCTCGACGGTGTCGGGCTGGCCTACACCTTCGAGCAGCTGGCCCGTCCCCACATCCGGGCCAAGCGGTTGAAGCGCGTGCTGACGGCTTTCTCGCCGACCTTTCCGGGCTTCCATCTCTACTACCCCAGCCGGCACGACCAGCCCTCGAAGCTGAAGGCGCTGATCGAGTACGTCGGCCGCCACAGGCATTGAGCGAAAGGAGTGTCAGCGCGGCCGCGCCAGCGTTTCGGCAAGCTCCCACAGCGATCCCATCTGCCCCGAATGAAAGAGCAGGGGCGGCGTGTCCGTCCGGGAGAAGCGCTCCACGCGGCCGAGGATGATGGTGTGGTCGCCCTCCTGATGGCGTGAGTAGGTCGAGCATTCGAAGGTCGCCACGCTTTCGACGAGTCGCGCACATCCATTGGAGCCGACCTCGAAGGCTTCGGCAAAACGTTCGAACTTGTCCGCCGCGGGTTTGGCGAAATGCCAAGCCAGGTCGCGCTGCCCGGCGGTCAGCACGCTGAGGTTGAACGGCCGGGTTGCAAGGAACGCGTCGGCGCTGCGCGTGTCGTCGCGGATGCTCCAAAGGAGCAATGGCGGATCGAGCGACACCGAAGCGAACGAGTTGATCGTCATGCCCTCACGCTTGCCGTCCGGCGTGGTGGTGGTCACGAGGCACACCCCCGTGGGAAAGGCGCCCAGCGCCTGACGCAGTTGGCGGGCATCGACCGTCTCGGCCGCGTCGCCCGTGATGAGAGCCCAGGAGTACATGGCCGGTGCCTCCGATCAGTACTGGCCCTTGGGCTCGAGGCCGAGCAGGTATTGGCCCACCATCGAAGACACCGCGTCCCAGTTGAGGCTGATGTGGCGCGAGATCGCATTGGTGTCGCGCCACATGCGCTGGATCGGCTGGTTCAGGGACAAGCCCGCCCCGCCGACGCTGGCGAACACCGCCTCGACGGCATCGCGCGAGAGTCGCGCGGCAAAGGCATGGTCGCGGCGGTTGCGAATGCGCTGTTCGACGCTGATGACGTGGCCGTCGACGGCCATCTGTTCCACCTGTGCCGTGTCCCGGTAGAGAAGAAGCCGCGCCGCATCGACGCTGGCCGAGGCTTCGGCCAGGCGCGACTGCACCGGAAAGAATTCGCTCAGCCTGCTGCCGCCTCCGGCCACGGCGCCCCGGGTGACGCGCGTGCCGGCCAACTCGATCAGCTCGTCGACCGCGCCTTGCGCGGTGCCGATGATGGGCGACACAAGGCAAACCGGCACCGCTGAAAGAAAGGGAATGCGGTAGATCGGATTCGCGTTGACCTTGGCGCCGGGCGGGCTGTTGGAGGAAGCCTCCGCGAAGGTCAGCTTGCGGTGCCCGGGAATGAACACCGGCTTGTCGATGACGATCGCCTTGGACCCCGTGCCCGCCTGGCCGGCCACGTGCCAGTTGTCCTCGATGGCCCAGTCCGACCGGGGCGCGAGTAAGAAGCCGGCCGACGGCGGGGCGCCTTTTTCTTCGGGCGGAAACTGGACGCCCAGCAGTGCCCACTGCGAGTTGTCCACGTTGGATGCGAAGAGCCACTTGCCTTGCACGAGATAGCCGCCATCGACCTTCTCGGCCATGGTCGCCGGCGCATACGAGCCGCAGACGATCGCGCTCGGGTCTTTGCGCCAGACGTCGTCTTGCGCCTCTTCCGGAAAGATCGCGACCAGCCACTGGTGGATGGCGCCCAGCGAGCAGCCCCATGACGACGATGTGCAGCCGCGCGCCAGTTCGCTGACCACGTCGATGAACGCGGTGAACCCGTACTCGTACCCGCCGTAGCGCGCGGGCTGCATCAGCCTGAAGAAGCCCGCGTCGTGAAACGCCTGCGTGGTTGCCTCGGAAACGCGGCGGTCCTGTTCGGTGCGCTGGGCCCGCTCTCGCAGCATGGGCACCAAATTGCTTGCAGATGCAGCTATTGTTTCGATCGAAGGCGCGTCCTTCACGGAAGACTTCCGACCTGGAGCGGGAAAGTCGACGCGGTTGAGTTGAGCAAACGGGTTCGCGGCTTCAATCATGGTGGTCTCCGGATAATTTAAGGGGCATGCGATAGCGAAGGCCTCGATTGAAATCCATAACACTTGCAAACGCAACTAATAATTGCTTGGGGTTTACGCTATATCTGCGGCTGAATCTGCCTGTAGCATTCGGCATGGCCACAAGAAAATCCCCCGCACCGGAACCTCGGCAGCTGCGCAGAACCCGTGCTGATGCACCGGCAAAATTGAATGCAACTGCAGACAAGTTGTCCGACCACGATCTGGAGCGCGCCATTCCCTACCTGCTTGCACGCGCAGGCATGCGAATGGGGCAATCGTTCAGCAAGGAACTCAAGCAGTTCAAGCTCTCGCTGACCGAATGGCGGGTTTGCGTCGCGCTGCACCACAAGGCGCACCAGCGGCTCTCCGACCTGGCATTGCACACATCGACGGACCCTTCCACCCTCTCCCGCGTGGTCGACGGCCTTCTGCAGCGCGGCGTGCTGGTGCGCGACCGGTCGGACGAGGATGCCCGCGCACTCGCGCTGAGCCTGACCGAAGCCGGCCGCGATCTCACGCTGCGGATCATTCCGCTGGCCCAGGTTTACGAGCGCGTTTCGTTGTCCGGGCTCACCGCGGCACAGGCCGAGTCCCTGCGGGACATGCTGCGAATGGTCTACGACAACCTGGCCGTCCTGGACAACGAATGACGGCTCGGTGAAGGAGGCGGCGCGATGAACATCAACTCCATTGACCTGAATCTTTTCCTGGTGTTCCAGGCGATCTACGCCACGCGCAGCGTCACTCTCGCAGGCGACCGTCTCGGCATGACGCAATCGGCGGTGAGCAACGCGCTCAAGCGTATGCGCGAACGCTTCAACGATGCGCTGTTCGTGCGCACGGCGGACGGAATGGTGCCCACGCCTGTCGCCGAGCGTCTCATCGCGCCCATCGAGGAAGGCATCGCCTGCCTGGCGCAGGCCGTCGACCAGGGCCGGACCTTCGAGCCGGAGACATCGAGCCGCACGTTCCGGATTGCGGTCAACGACATCGGGCAACTGGTCATGATGCCCGAGCTGCTGTCCGTCGCACGCGGCATCGCGCCCGGCGTCCGCTTCGAAACCGTGGACGTCTCCATGGCCGACGCGCGGCAGCGGATGCTGCATGGGCAGATCGACATCGCGTTAGGCAGCTGGGAATCGATGGGGCCATCGTTCTATCAGCAGCGGCTGTTCGACGAGACCTTCGTGGTCCTGATGTCGAAGGCGTCACCCTTGGGCGCCCGCGAGCGCATCGAGCTCGACGACTACCTCGCGGCCGAACACATCGCCTACCGGCCCCAGGGAACGACCGATTCGCAGCTCCAGCAAACCCTGGACCGTGCGGGCGCGCTCGATCGGCGGCGGGTCGTGCTCACGGCCGCCCATTCGCTGGGGTTGACCTCGATCGTCGCTACCTCGGGCCTGCTGCTGACCGCGCCGGCACGCCTTGCCAAGGCCATGGTGGCGACTCGCGCCGACCTGCGCAGCGTCGACGCGCCCTTCGAGGTCAGGCCCTTCGAGATTCGCCAGCAGTGGCACGAGCGCTTTCATCAGGACAGCGGCAACCGCTGGCTGCGCGAGCTGATCTTCGGCCTCTTTCACGAGCGATCGAGCCGCGATTCCGCGCCGCAAGCGCGGAGCTGATTTTCAAGCCGTTGGCGGGGCGCCTTCGAAGGCGCGTTCGAGCAGGGCGCGCAGTGACGCCTTCTCCAGCGGACGTGGATTGGGATACTGGTTCGACACTGCGAGCTCGGCCGCTTTTTGAAGCCCGTCGGCGGGCATGCCGATCGCCTTCAACGACATTGGCGCGCCATGGGCCTGCGCCAATTCAAACAAACCCATCGGCGCATCCGCGGCGCCGAGCGCTCTTGCAATCCGGGCCATGGCTTCGGGCGCGGCGTGGGCGTTGTACCTGAGCGCATGCGGAAGAACCACCGTATGCACTTGCGCATGCGGCAAGTCGAAGCTGCCGCCCAAGGTGTGGCAAAGCTTGTGGTGCAGGCCCATCGACACCGCGCCCAGCACCGTGCCGCACAGCCAGGCACCGTAGAGCGCCAGGCTGCGTGCCGAGAGATCGCGCGGATCTTCTCGGAGCGGTTGCAACGACGCGGCGCAAGCGCGGATTCCCTCTTCGGCCATCAACGCGACTACGGGATTTCCATCGTGCGCGTACAGGCCCTCCGCCGCATGGGCCATGGCATTGATCGCGCTCGTGACTGTCAGATCCAGGGGCAGCGACAACGTGAGCTTGGGGTCGTAGACCACCACGCTCGGAAGCACGCGCGGATCGCGCCCGGTCTTTTTCAGGCCGCCTTCCGTGATGCCATAGATGGGCGTCACTTCGCTGCCCGCATAGGTCGTCGGCACGGCAATGATGGGCAGCCCCGACTCCAGCGCTATGGCCTTGCCCAGGCCGATGGTCGAGCCGCCTCCGACGGCCAGCGCGCAGTCTGCCTTCAGCTCCGAGGCCAGTGCGCGAGCCTTGCGCGCGATCTCGATCGGAACATGCATGGCCGCTTCGTCGAAGATGAATGCGACGCGGCCGGGAAGCCGGTCGGCAATGGCTTCGGCCTGCCCGCGCTGGTTGGGCGTGCACAGCACCAGCGCCCGCCGGGCACCCAGGCACTCGATTTCTGCCGGAAGCTGGTCGATGCTGTCCGCGCCGAAGACGATGCGCGAAGCGCTCGCGGTGTAGACGAAGCGGTCCATGCGTCTAGTCCCGCGGCACGCTGTTCAACACGAAGTCGTAGTCGAGCGTGTAGAACGGTATGTCCATGCGCGTTCCGTCCGGAGCCACGCCAGGCTCGTGGCGCTTCCAGTCGGCGATGAGCGAGGAGCGCACGCCGAACACGGCGTCCGATTCCAGATAGCTGCCGCCCGCGCGGAACACATGGGTGATGAGCGGCTCGTAGCCCGTCGCCTTGATCATGAAATGCAGGTGCGCGGGGCGCCACGGGTGGCGGCCGAGCTGCTCCAGCAACTGGCCGACCGGGCCGTCATGGGGGATGGCATAAGGCACGGCCACGATGGACTTGAAGTGGTAGCGCCCGTCCTCGATGCTCGTCAGGTGCCCCCGACCCTGCGCATGGTCCAGCTCGGGGCGCTGCACGTCGTACCAGCCCTCATCGTCGGACTGCCACACGTCGATGCTTGCATGGGCAATGCGCTCGCCGTCGATGCCGCGGATGGTTCCGCTGACGAAGCAAGGTTCGCCGCTCGCGCCGTTCGCAATGTCGTCGCCATGCTTGTACTCTGGCGCATCGGGTACGTAGAAGGGCCCGAACACCGTGGCCTCGGTGCAGCCTGAAGGGCGCCGGTTGCACTGCGCGGTGACGAGCGTCGACAAGCCCAACACGTCGGACAGCAGGATGAATTCCTGGCGCTTGTCGTCGGTGATCTTTCCGGCGGCCGTGAGAAAGTCGATGCCGAGTGACCACTCGGCTTCGGTGAGCTGCACCTCGCGCGCAAAGTCGTGCAGATGCCGCACCAGGCTGTCCATCACCGTCTTCAGGCGCGGGTTGGGCGTTGCGCCTTGCGCCTTGAGCGCGGCGCTGGTGATGGTCCACTCGTCGATGTCGATCATGGATGACCTTGGCTTTCGGGCGCGGCTCAGGATTGCGCCAGCTTGAACAGCGACAGCGCGTTGGTGCGGCCGATCTTCTTGCGGTCGGCCTCGCTGATGCTCGCATCGTTGAACCAGTTCGACGCATGGTCGATGTTCTCAAAAGGCCAGTCGGTCGAGAACAGGATCCGGTCCGATCCGATCTCCAGCATCGCATCGATCAGCGTTTGGGTGCGGAAGTTGCCCGACGTCGTGAGATAGAAGTTTTCGTTGAAGTAGTCGCACAGCTTGCGCTTGGCCGGGTAGCCCTTGGGTGCCTCGACCCAGGCGTTGCGGTGGTCGACGCGCCACATGTTGTAGGGCAGGCCTTCGCCCAGGTGGCCGAGGATGATCTTGAGGCCCGGATGCCGATCGAAGAGGCCGCTCGCCATCAAGCGCAGCGCGTGAACGGCGGTTTCCTGCGCAAAGGCCCAGGTGGGGCCGAGCAGCCAGGGATGGCCTTCGTAGATCTGCGCCCAGCTCGCGAGCGGATTGCGCGGATGCAGATAGAAGGGCGCGTCGAGCCGCTCCGCCGCGGCCCAGAACGATGCGTACTGCGGCGCGTCGTAGTAGACGGCGTTGTCGGGCGTGCCGACCTGCGAGAAGCCATTGACCAGCGCGCCGCGAAAGCCGAGCTGGGTCATGCAGCGCTCGAGCTCCTGCGTGGCCTTGTCGGGGTCCTGCATCGGCAGGGCGGCGAAGGCCTGGAAGCGGTCGGGCCGCTTTGCCACCTGCTCGGCAAGAAAATCATTGGCGCGGACCGCGAGCTCATACGCTTTCTTGGGGTCCGGCACCGCCTGCACGGCGGGCGCGTTCAGCGAGAGGATCATCATCTCCATGCCGTTCGCGTCCATCTGGCGCAGGCGCACGTCATGAAGATCGAGCAGGCGCATGCTGAGCTCCTTCCAATACGCGCCAGGCACGAAGCCGGCCGAGTCCTGCAGCGTTTCTGGAATCGCGAAATGTTCTTCGAGGCCGATCTTTCCTTGCATACCTGTCTCCTTGGTGCGGGGCAGCGCCACAACGGCGCTCAACCTGCCGGTCAATCTATGAGAGCGGAGGGGTACGGTCCAACAAAGATCGGTGATAGCGCGCATTCGGAGATCGCATGGGGGTTGCATCGGGCGCCGGGTGGGCGCGACCCGTGGGTAGACCCGCCCCAACATTCACAGGCCGCATAAAGGGCATCCGGAAAATGCGTTGGACCCTGTGGGCCGGCAAGACCATGATCGCAAGCATCGCCGCACAACTCTGCAACTCCCGTTGCGAGACGGGGCGGTGCACAGGCACCTTTGCCATTCGAATCGGAGACAAGCGTCATGCGTCAAATCGATCTTCACAAGCTGGCTGACGATGCCCGCTTCAACCGCTTCCACGGGCTGGTGCTGCTCTGGTGCGCACTCATCATCGTGTTCGACGGCTACGACCTGGCGGTCGTCGGCATCGCTCTGCCTTCGATCATGAAGAAGATGGGCGTCGATGCGACCAATGCCGGGTTCATGGTCAGTTCCGCGCTCTTCGGCATGATGTTCGGGGCCATCTTCATGGGCACCATTGCCGACCGCATTGGCCGCCGCTGGGCGATTGCCATTTGCGTCGGCTTCTTCAGCGTCTTCACCGCTGCGGCAGGGCTGGCCGAGAGCCCTGTCGCCTTCAGTGCGATGCGCTTTCTAGCGGGCCTCGGCATCGGTGGCGTGATGCCGAACGTGGTGGCGCAGATGACCGAGTATTCGCCGAAGAAGATCCGGGCCACCCTCGTGACGCTGATGTTCAGCGGCTATGCCGTCGGGGGCATCATCGCGGCGATCCTGGGCAAGGGGCTCATCGAGAGTTACGGCTGGCAATCGGTCTTCTTCGCGGCCGGCCTGCCCGTGCTTCTGATTCCGCTCATCCTCAAGTCGATGCCCGAATCGATGCCGTTCCTGTTGGCCAAGGGCCGCACCGAAGAGCTGAAGAAGATCGTCTCGCGCCTCGATCCGAACTATCAACCATCGACGACCGACAACTTCGTGGTGCCGGCCAAGGACCGGGCCGATAGCGCGCCAATCAAGCATCTCTTCTACGACGGCCGCGGCTTCAGCACGGTGATGTTCTGGACCGCGTTCTTCATGTGCCTGTTCATGGTCTTCGCGCTGAGTTCGTGGCTCACCAAGCTCATGGCGAGCGCGGGCTACAGCCTCGGTTCGGCCCTGACTTTCGTCCTGGTGCTGAATGTCGGCGCCATGGTTGGCGCCATCGCTGGCGGATGGCTCGCCGACCGCTTCCACATCAAGTACGTGCTCGCCGGGATGTATGCGCTGGCAGCCGTTTCGCTCACCCTGCTGGGCTACAAGATGCCGACGCCTGCGCTCTTCGTCCTGATCGGGCTGGCGGGTGCCTCGACGATCGGCACTCAGATCGTGGCCAATGCCTACGCAGGGCAGTTCTATCCGATGGCCGTGCGCGCCACCGGCCTCGGATGGGCATTGGGCGTCGGCCGCAGCGGCGCGATCCTCGCACCCATCCTGATCGGCGTGCTGGTGGGCATGAGCCTTCCGCTGCACCAGAACTTCATCGCCATCGCAATTCCCGCGGTCATCGGCATGGTCGCGGTGCTGCTCATCCAGCACGACAGGTCGGCGTCGGCCTCGGCGCAGCGGGCGGAGGCAGTTGCTGCGTTGAACAAGGCGATAGCGGCGGTGCCCGGAACGCCTCGGGCTTGAGCGCTGGAAGCGATTCGCCGAGTGGGTGGAGCTTCAGGTCGATCGTGCTGCGCCCGATCAGAACTCGAAGCGAAAACCGACCCCGTAGATCGACTTGATCCAGTCGTCGCTTCCGCCACCTTCGACCAGCTTGCGGCGCAGGTTCTTGATGTGGCTGTCGACCGCGCGGTCATTGACTGCCCGCTGGTCGTCATGGATGCGGTTGAGCAGCTGCTCGCGCGAGAACACACGCCCTTGCGCACCGTGCAGCACAGACAGCAGGCGAAACTCCACCGGCGTCAGCCCCAGGTTGCGGCCGGCAAGCTGGGCCCGGTAGGCCGCTGCATCGAGCGACAGCACGGTGCCGACCGGCGCGGCATCCGGGCCTTGGCGATAGCGCCGCAGAACGGCGTTCACGCGCGCAACCACCTCGCGCGGGCTGAACGGCTTGCAGATGTAGTCGTCGGCGCCGATCTCCAGGCCCAGCAGCCGGTCGATCTCTTCCACACGCGCGGTCACCATGACCACCGGAACCTGGCTTTCACGCCGTATGTCGCGGCAGATGTCCATGCCGTCGCGCCCGGGCAGCATCAGGTCGAGCAGAACGAGGTCGGGTTGTTCCCTGCGGAATGCCTCGAGCGCGGCCGACCCATCCGCGACCCAGCGATGCGCATAGCCGGCGGTGCCTAGGTAGTCGCCCAGCACGGCGGCGAGCCTCGGCTCGTCTTCGACGATGAGCACCAAGCTTGGCGAAGTCGTTTTCATGGTGGGCTCAGCGGCAGGTCGATGAGGATGCGCAGTCCGCCCAGCGGGGAGGGCTGTGCGGTGATGGTGCCCTCATGCGCCTCGGTGATGTTGCGGCAGATCGCCAGCCCGAGGCCGCTGCCGCCGCTGGCCCGGTTGCGCGACGCTTCCACGCGGAAGAAGCGCTCGAACACCTTCTCCAGCTTGTCGCCGGGAACACCGGGCGCACTGTCGTCGATCACGATGCGTGCAACCCCGTCCAGGCGTGTGCAATGCAGGCGCACGGTGCCGCCCTGGTCGGTGTAGCGCAATGAATTCTCCAGAAGATTCGAGAACAGCTGCAGCAGGCGCGCTTCGTCGCCACGGACCGGCAGCGGGCCCTGCGGCAGCGCCGCTTCGAACTGCAGGCCCGCCGCCTCGAAACGGCGCCGCATGCCGGCATGCGCTGCATGGAGGATCGTCACGAGGTCGATCGGCGCGCGCCGGTAGGCCATGGCGCCGACGTCGGTGAGCGAGAGGTCGTGCAGGTCGTTGACCAGCTTGCCCAGCTGCCCGACCTCCTGGTTCATCGCTTCCAGCGTCGAGGCGCTCGGGGGCCGGATGCCGTCCTGGATGGCCTCGAGCTCTGCACGCAGCACCGCGAGGGGCGTGCGCAGCTCATGCGAAATGTCGGCCATGAAGGTGCGCCGCGCGCGCTCGTTGTGCTCGAGAGCCTGCGCCAGCTGGTTGAAGTCTCGCGCCAGGGTGCCCAGCTCGTCGTTGGCGCCGACTTCGATGCGCGACGAATAGTCGCCCGCCGCCAGCTGATGAGTGGCGCTGGCGAGGCTGCGTACGCGCCGAAGCAGCGCGCGCGCAAGCACGAAGGTGAGCAGGACCGCCATGCCGATCGACATCGCGATGATCATCGTCAAGACATGGATTTGGCTCTGGAGAAAGTTCGTCTCGTTGCTCTCGATCATCTTTTCGAAAGGCACCATCGCGATCCAGCCAACCGTCTGCCCGTCGACCACCACCGGTCGCCGGATGGAAGCGGTCGAAACGTCAGGGTTGCCCACGATGCGCCGCAAGCTTGGATCCAGCAGGCCCATGCGGGCGAACGCACCGTTCTGATCGGACGATGAGAGCCGAGGCGAAGGCGAAGGATCGTCCTCGTCCCGCGCCAGCGTGAGCTCGATCCACTCCCGAAAGTCCTTGCGCAAGAAATCCCAGCTGCGGTGCTGGGCATAGGCGGCGGCCAGGCGAGGCACGACTTTGTCCATGCGCTCTCCCGCCTGCGCGTTCAGGTAGCCGAAAAAGCCGCGCTCGAAGCTGAAGCGCATGGCGAAGCCCTGCGTGACCAGGACCGCGGCGCACGTGACCAGAACGGCGAGAAAAAGCTTGGCGGTGATTCCGAATTTCATCGGATCGGATGGGCGGGCGCGGGCAGGTCGTGCATCCGGGTATTAGCACCCCGCCAACCCACAAAATCAAGATGCGCACAGCAGCCTGCGGGGGCATCCATGATTGCTACACATTTGTGCGGCCCCGAGCTGCGGCCGCCGTCGGGACCCTATCGCGCGAGGAACTCGAGCGCCGTGGGCACGAACTCGGCGTGGAACTGGAACACCCCGCCGTGGCCTGCATCGGGATAGATGATCAGTGTGCTGTTGGGCAGCCGACGCGCCAGGTCGCGCGTGTTCGAGGTAGGCACCATCCGATCGTCGTCGCCGTTGGCGACGAGCACGGGTTGCTTCACCACCGAAAGGTCGGCAGGTTCCTTCCGGCCCCAGGCCCCGAGCGCCCGCAACTGCGCCATGTATGCGGTGAGCGTGATTTCCTTGTCGCGGTTTTCCGGACGTTCCTTCAATCGCTGCAGAAAAGCCTTCCCCGCCTCGATGCCGCCAGGTGTGCGGGTGAAGAACAGGAATTGCTTCGGATCCTGGCCGGTGAACAAGCCGCGCAGCAGGTCGTAATTTGCAATGCGGGCCACCGTGCTGATGCCCTCGCCGCCGGCGGGCCCCGTGCCCGCGAGAATCATCTTGCGCACGAGTTGCGGCTCCTTGAGCACGATCTCCTGGGCGATCATTCCACCCATCGAGAAGCCGAAGAGGTCGACCTGTTCGAACCCTTTGGCTTTGATGAAGGTGATGGCGTCGTCCGCCATCTGCTCCATCGAACTGGACGGCGATCCGCTGGTTGCCCCGACGCCGCGGTTGTCGAAGGCAATCACGTGGTGCTTGGCCGCAATGCCGTCCATGACGCGCGGGTCCCAGTTGTCCAGCACGGCGGCCAGGTGGACCAGAAACACCACGGGCGTTCCGCCGTTCTGCGTTCCCATTTCGCGGTACGCGAAATCGATGCCACCCGCGGAGATGAATTGCGTGGGAACGTTGGCCCAGGTGACGTGCGCCACCTGGGCCGTCACCGGCGCACGGAGCTTCGCGCCGTCGGACGGTGCATCGGCTGCCCCCGCCGACTGCGAAATGGTGGATGCCGCAAGCGCGAGAGCCAGCGCGGCGGCTTTGGACGAGTGACGCATTAATTGATCTCCAGGGGGTGCGTGAACGGTTCAGGCCGCCTGCGGCAGATAGCTGGGCCTGGGCGCCGTCATCCCGCGCTTGACCTGCTGGGTGAGCTCATCGGCCAGCACTTCGTCGAGGCCAGCTTCGAGTCCGTCGAGCGCGCGCGCGACGATCTCCTCGGCGCTCGACTTGGGCACATCGAACCCGCGCGTGAGGTCGGTGTCGACATAGGCCATGTGCAGCCCCAGCACCTGGGTCTTCTGCGTCGACAGTTCGGTGCGCAGCGCATTGGTGAGCGACCACGCGGCGGACTTGCTCGCCGAATAGGCGGCCAGTTCGCCGCCATTCACCCATGACGCAACCGACAGGACGTTGAGCAGTGCACCGCCGCCGTTGGCCTTGAGAATCGGCGCGAAAGCCTTGCTCACGCGCAGCACGGCGAAGAAGTTGGTCTCGAAGATGCGCCGTGCGATTTCTTCGCTGTCGGCCGCGAGAAAGCCGCCGGGCTGGGCAATGCCTGCGTTGTTGATCACCAGCGTCACGTCGGTTGCCAGCGCCGCGGCGGCTGCCACGTCTTCCGGCTTGTTCACGTCGAGCCGCAGGGCCTGGACACCCGCTTGCGTGACGGTCGCGGGGTCGCGTGCACCCACGTAGACCTTGCGGGCACCGCGAGCGAGCAGATCGCGTGCGAATGCCAGGCCGATGCCGCGATTGGCGCCCGTGACAAGGGCGACGGAATTTTCGATCTTCATGAGAATCTCCAGATAAAAAGAAAAAGGGGGACCAATACCACTTACCGCTATCGCACCTTGACGACGACCTTGCCCCTGGAACGTCCCTGGGCGAGGTATTCCAGTGCTTCCTTGGCTTGCTCGAACGGAAACACCTTGTCGATCACCGGCCGGATGCGCTCGGCCTTGAGGAGTTCGCCAATCTCGGCGAGTTGATTGCCATCGGGGCGGGCAAAGAGAAACGAGTAGGTGACGCCCTGCGTCTTCGCCAGGCGCTTGATCTTTCGGCTCATCATTGCGAAGACGAACGTCAGGACGAAGTTCAGCCGTCGGGCGCGAGCGAATGCCGCATCCAGCGGCCCGACCAGGGAAACCATGGCGCCTCGCGACTTGAGGATGCCGACGGATTTCTCCATCGCATCACCCCTGACCGTGCCAAGCACCGCGTCGTAGCCGCGCAGCACGTTCTCGAATTCCTGCTTCTTGTAGTCGACGATCTCGTCTGCGCCGAGGCTGCGCACCAGTTCGACGTTGCCCGTGCTGGTGGTCGTCCCCACCTTGGCACCCAGGTGCTTGGCCAGCTGGATCGCAAAGGTGCCAATGCCGCCGGAGCCCGCAGGGATGAACACCTTCTGGCCGGCTTGAAGCTTCAGGCGTTCCTTCAGCGCTTGCCACGAGGTGAGCCCGACCATCGGGATCGATGCGGCTTGCACGAAGTCCAGGTTGGCCGGCTTCAGCGCGGCAGCGCCTTCGGGTACCACCGCGAACTCGGCGATCGAGCCCGTGCCCAAGTCGAAGATGCTGGCGAAGACGGCATCGCCTGGCTTGAAGCGGGTCACGCGGCTGCCGACCTCGGTCACCACACCGGCCAGGTCGCTGCCCAGCGTGGCCGGAAACTCGAACTTCACGACGGCTTTGAACAGCCCGGTCGGGATCATGTTGTCGATCGGGTTCACGCCCGCTGCGTGGACCTGCACCAGCATTTCGTCGGGCTTGAGCGTGGGACGGGGAACGTCGGTGAAGCCGATCTCGGGCGACTTGCCGTAGCGTTTGAAGGTGAGCGCTTTCATATCTTTCCTTGTTTCTGGCTTACACGGGTTTGCGAGCGGATCGGCGTAGGCGGCTTGATACCGCCAGTTTTCTTGTGTCGCATGATGAGCATCATATTTAGAGGCGAAAGAAATGGCGTTACTTTGCGAGGTGGTTCAACGCGGGGGCAGGTGCTTCAGCGCCGCTTCGCACAGGCTGGCCGACAGTGCGGGTTCATCGACCGCGCGCGCCAACATCAGCGTCCCCACCATGGTGGCGACGGTCACGAGCGCTCGTTCGTGGGCAGCAGGCTGACCCCAGTCCGGCGATTGGCGGGCGACGAAATCGATCATTTCCTTGATGTGCCGCGTGGTCACGCGGCGTACTTCCGCCGCCTGACGGGGCGTCTCCGAACCCAGCGCGGCCAGGGGGCAGCCCAGCTCCACCTGCGCCAGGTGCTGGGGCGACAGATAGGTGCGCAGCATGGAGTTCAATGCCTGCGCAGGCGGCACGCTGGCAACCACGCCCGCGGTCGCGGCGGCTGTTTCGGCGCAAGCCCGGGCCGCTGCTTCGGCCAGCATGGCCTCGCGGGACGGAAAGTGGGCGTAGAAGGCGCCGTGGGTCAGGCCAGCCTCCTTCATGATGTCGGCGACACCCGTGCCGTCGTAGCCGCTGCGACGGATCGCCCGGGCGGCCGCCGACACGATGCGCTCGTGCGAAGCCTCCTTGGCGGCTGTCCTGACGTTGTGCTTTGCGGTTCGCATGATGCGTATCATACGACATTTTCGCCGCATGTACAGCGCTTTTTCATGCGAGCCTGGGTTTCAGCCGCGCCGAGCCGCCTCGATCTTTGCGATGTCGATCTTTGTCATCTCCATCATGGCTTCGAACGCGCGCTTGGCCGCCGCTGGATCGGGGTCTGCGATCGCCTCTATCAGCGCCCGCGGCGTGATCTGCCAGGACAGTCCCCACTTGTCCTTGCACCAGCCGCAGGCGCTTTCCTGGCCGCCGTTTTTGATGATCGCGTCCCACAGGCGGTCCGTCTCGGACTGGTTGTCGGTCGCAACCTGGAATGAAAAAGCCTCGTTGTGCTTGAACGCCGGGCCCCCATTCAGGCCGAGACAAGGGATGCCCATGACCGTGAACTCGACGGTCAGGATATCGCCCTCTTTGCCGGCGGGGTAGTCGCCGGGCGCGCGATGGACAGCGCCCACCGCGCTGTCCGGAAACGTATCGGCGTAGAACGTCGCGGCGTCCAGCGCGGTGCCGTCGTACCAAAGGCAAATCGTGTTCTTGCTGGTCATCCTGGTTCTCCTAGGTTGGATCTGTCAGGTGCGCATGATTGCGCAATTGCAGCGGCAGGCAACACCCATCGCGCCGCGTCGGACTTACTTCGCGCGCCCGTCGAAATGCTGCACCGGCACCGCATCCAGATCGATGCCCTCGAGGCATCGGATGTTGATGGCCGCCATCTTGTTGCCCTTGGGATCGGTGCCCTCGCCGAAGGTGTGAATGCCGCAGACCGCGCAGAAGCGATGCGAGATCACATGCTTGTTGAACATGTAGGTGCTCATGTCCTCGGGCGGCGTTTTCAGCCGGAGCCGGTCGTGCGGCACGAACCACAGCAGCGATCCTCTGCGCTGGCACATCGAGCAATTGCATGCCATCGCACCTTGAACGTCGCCCTCGACCTCGAAGGCGATCCGGCCGCAGTGGCAGCTACCTTGGTAATTCATAGGACCTCCAAGAAAAAAGCTAGGGCAGCACGGCGATCCGTCCATCCCTGGCTGCGTTGTCCATCCACCGTGCGGCGTCCTCGTCGAGCATCAGGCCCTCCGCCTGCAGACGCTGCACCGCGCTTTTCACTTTCGCGAGGTAGACCTCGCGGCTCGGGTAGCGTTTTGCAATCGGGAGCCGCGGGTCGCGCTTGGCGGCGGCCTCGGTGGCGGTCGCCGAGAAGGGCAGGTAGCTGCCGTCGAGGCCGCACAACTGGCCCGGCGCGAAGCCGGCCTTTCGCCGGTTCCAGCCGGTGTAGGTGGCCAGCGGAACGGCGACGTCGGGCAGGCGGATGCCGGCCTCGTCGTTGCCGTCGGCATCGGTCCTGGGAACGAGGACCGTGTATGCGCGCGTGGCGTCGGGCCTTGCAGGCATTGCGCTGTCGTCGTTCACCATGAGAAGGTTGGGCGCGGGCAGCGTCACGCCGAGCGGCGACAGATCGGGAAACCGCATCGACGCGGCAGTCGCCTGCACCAACGTGCCGTCGCGCACGGTCGGGTGCCGGCTGGCCGGTGGCGCCTTGCCGTCGCGTGACCACTCGATCATGCGGGTCAGCAGTGCACGGTACACCGGCTGCTGTTGCGCCGGGTTGATGGGCGTTTCGCAGATGGGGGAGGTCGCGTTGCGCGCGGTGACGTGCTGCGTCGACGACATCAGGTACACGCGCACGTCATCGGGCAGCGCGATGTCGCGCCCGGCGCCGTCGGTGACGACCAGTGCGGCGCGGCCCTGCCAGTACTCGAGGCCGCTGTCGAGCTGAAAGACCTTGGGGCACGTCCGGTCGACAGCGCAGCGCGCGAGCAGGCCGCCCTGCCGGCCGCTCAGCGGATCGGTCGTGGTCGCGTAGCTGAACGGAAACTGGTCGCCGTAGAAGAAGTGGTCCTCGTGCTGGCGCGAGTAGCGGCCGGGCTGCGCCCAGCGCACGTTGGTGTAGGTCTTGCGCGAGCCGGCGATGGTCGCGACCATGCCGTCGAACACGCGCTGGCCGCCCGGGCCGGCATTGAAGCCCTGCCACACCCAGTCGCGCAGGAAGCGTCCCGATTGCGAGATGCCGATCGCCACCGTGGCCCTGGGCTTCAGGTCGGCCAGCGGGCTTGGCTGGCCGCTCGCGTCGGGCAGGCCGGTCTTCAGGTGCGACACGACGTCGCGCAGCGACGCCATGCCCAGGCCCATCGGGCGCGGGTCGCGTGCCGTGTACCTGAATTGGTAGATCGCGCCGGCATCGAAGCCGGCGGGGCGTTCGAATTCGATCGATCTGGCATCCTTGTAGCGCCACTGCGCGGGTCCGATCACGGTGGGTGAGGCTTCCGGCCGCGCACGCACGCTCAGTTCTCCCATCGCCGGATCGAGCGAGGCGGACGGGTAGCTCAAGGGCAAGGTGCCGCGCGGGCCGGGCGCGTCGAACACGATCTCCTCGAATGCGGCGCCTATGATCGGTTGCCCGCCTTGCATGGCTGTTGGCAGCACCATGCCGACGGTCTTGCCGGTGGCGTCCGCCGGAATGTCGCCCTGCCAGCCGACCCACAGCAGGGTATGGCCCTGGCGCATCAGCCATCCCGTGCCGGCTTCTTCGGCGCGATCGGCCTGGAGGCCGCCGCCGTTGACGATCTCGAGCATCAGCTTGCGGCCGCGGTTCGCGACTTCGACCACCCATGTTCCCGATGCCCTCGCGCTGTCGCGTGGCCGCAGGATGACGACGTCGGCCTTGTAGCGAACCTTGCCGTCGGCCGATGCGGCCGCCCCCGCGTCGACGATGCCGCGGTTGGCCGGATGCGCCGGATCGAGCGCCACCTGGGCTTGCGCGACCACGCGCTCGTAAGGGCCGGCATTGCCGAAAGCGCTGCCGCCGAATGCGGGCTGGCGCTCGCGCACGAGAAGCTGTTCGACCACCGCGGGCGCAGCGCCCGAAGCGGACATCTGCGCGCAGCCGGAAAAGGCGGAAAGAGCGGCAAGCAGTGCCGCCGCCATGATCGCGATTCGCCAGCGCAGGGCTTGCTCCGGGGCTACCAGTTTGCTCATTGTTTGTCTCCGTGTTTCCGTGTTTCCGTGTTTCCGTGTCTCCGGAATTGCCGGCGTCGCAGGCGCACCGGCACGGCATCATCATCATCTGGCGACGCCACCTTCAATACTCGTCGAGGAGGCAGGCCGTGGTCAACCAGAATCAATTCGACCTCAGCTAGCTCCAGTACCGGCACCGAGCCGCCCGAAGGCTTCCGACAGGCAATCGACGAACACCCTGATGCGCGATGAGAGCTGGTGCCGCTGCGCATAGACCGCGTAGATGTCGGCGCTGGGCGTTCGGTACTGCGGCAGCACCTGCACCAGGCGGCAGCTCGCCAGATAGCGCTCGATGTCCCATTCGGCGCGCATCACGATGCCGTGTCCATCGAGTGCCCAGCGCACAGCGATCTCTCCGTCGCCAAATCCTCGCCCAAGGAGCTGACCTACGGCTCCAACGGCAACGGCACGGCGCAGCATCTCATCGGCCGACACCAACACGCCCGTGCTTCAGCACATCAAGGGCGGCAAGCTGCGCGCGCTGGCGGTCACCACGGCCAAGCGCTCCGCTGTGCTGCCCGATGTGCCGCTCGAAGAGGCCGGGCTCAAGGGCTTCGACATCGGAACGTGGGTTGGCGTGCTGGCGCCGGCGGGCACGCCGAAGGACATCGTCGCGAAGCTGAATGCCGAGATGGTCAAGATCATCAAGTCGCCCGACTTCGGCGAGAGGATGCGTGCGATTGGCGCCGATCCGATCGGCGACAGCCCGGCCGACATGGCGAGCCGCATCCGCGAAGAAACCGTGAAATTCGCCAAGCTCGTGAAAGAGGGCAAGGTCACGATCGAACAGGTTCCAGGAGACACTGTCACAGTTCGCCAGGAGAAAAAGGCATGCGGCATTTGTTCAACGTGTTCGGCCAGGTCATGGCCATCGAGAGAGTCGAAGGCCGGTGGAACGGCTACCTGATGGGGCCGGATGGAAAGCGCCGGAAGGTGCAGCTCGGCATTCCGTCCGACGTCACTGGCGGCGAGCTTGCGCAATACCTCTACGACATCTATCACGAGCGTGCCACGCCCACGAACGGCGACGTCTTCGAGATCGGAGCTTCTCCGCCACCCTGAAACCGGGAACCGAGACTCACATCAGCCGCTGACCCCGCGCGAATCGCATCGAGGTTTTCGCCTGCTTGGGCGTGTCGCTCATCTTTGCGATTTCGGCAGCCCCGTCCTCCGTGATGCGCTTTACCGTCGCCATGCGCGATGCGGCGTACGGGCCGGTCGGATGGAGAGGTGCGATGTCGGCTTCTATCAGGCCTGTGGCCACAAGCACCGAGACGTGGCGGACCTCTTCCGGCTGGACGACCCGTACTGGCAGCGGGGTGTGCTGCAGTCTCATCAAGAACAAGAGCGGCATTCATTCCTCCCATTGCCGGCATTTGACTGGGCTAAAAAAGCCGGCTTTTTTTGGTTTCCTGAATGTAGTCTTAAGTACCTCTTGTTTGCACCTAGCCACTCGTCATAGAGCGACGGTACTGTCAAGAGCATCGGCCCTTATTGATGAGTTGATTCGCGATCTCGTTGGGGAGACGGGAGTTCCGGGGGACAAAATACCCAGTGCCGTCGAGCGGTGCACTCCCTCTCGCAACAGCGCCCTCGACTCGACTGAATCTTGGAGTTTTCGTGTACATATCAAAGCATCACGTGCTGCCCGACCTCGCCGAAGCCCAGGCGCTGATGGAAGCCCATCCCCTTGGCGCCTGGGTTGCGCCCAGTAGTGAAGGGCTGGTCGCGAACCATGTTCCCTTTCTGCTGGACAGGTCGCGCGGCAAGCTCGGCACGCTTCTTGGCCACGTCTCGCGCGCCAATCCCGTATGGAGGCAGCTTCCCGATTCGGATCAGTCGGTGGTGATGTTCCAGGGCCCTCAGTCGTACATCGCACCTGGCTGGTATCCGGGCAAGCGGTCGCATGGGAAGGTCGTTCCCACTTGGAACTACGCGGTCGCGCATGCACACGGTGTTGCCCGGGCCATTACTGATGAAGCGTGGCTGCGCGACCTGCTGGTCCGCCTCACGGCTGTCCATGAGTCCTCACGCCAATCGCCTTGGAAGGTGACGGACGCGCCGGCAGACTTCATCGACAAGCTCACGCGTGCCGTAGTGGGCATAGAAATTCCGATCGAACGCCTGGTTGGCAAGCTCAAGGCGAGTCAGGACGAAGACCTGCAAGACAGGCAAGGGACCGTCGCCGGACTTGCGGCCGAGGGGACCGAGAACGCAGCGGCAATGGCCCGGCTTGTCGAGCGCGCCATGGCCGGACGTGAAGACGTTTGACCAAGCGCGACACCGCGCCCGCATCTTGCAGAATCCCGGGACAGAAAATGCTCAATCCCTTCATCCTCATGTTCGCGTCGAGCCTTGCCACGGCGATGGGGGCGCCTGCTCACTCGACTGAAACGAAGCCTGTCGAAACCGCCACCGAGGCGGCGAGGCCGGTGACCACGTACGCGCGCCTCACTTCCTTCAAGGAAGAGTCCGACGGCAAGCTTTACGTCCGGCTGAAGTTGATCCCGAGGGCCAAGATTCCATTCACGGTTCAGGCATTCAGGGTGAGGGACCGCACGCTGCTGGCGGGCATCGCCGAAGGTTCGTGGGTGAGGTTCACCGCGAAACACATCGATGGCGAAAACACGTTGACGTCCATCCACGTCGCCCCCGAGTGCAAGCGCTTTCGGGAGTGCGACTGACGCGTCGATCCGCAAGGATTGCGGCAAGCATGCCGTGCGCTTCCGGCTGACGCGGGCGTCGGCGCAAACCTACGCTAAAAACCAAAGTCTTCACATTCAATGGCGCCGACGTCGAAAGGGGACTGAGGCGTGCCGTGCGTCTCACCGTCGGCGGACCAGGAGACAGCCATGCGCACTGACGATGACAAGAAGAAAGACCAGGCAAGCCCCATCGCCCACGACGGCGGCATCGATCCCCAGCAAGGCCTGACAGGCACCACCCGACGATCGCTGTTGCAAAGCGCGGTGCTGTTCGCGATGTTCTCGGGCGGCGGCATTGGGCTGACCGCCTGCGGTGGGGGTGGGGGCGGCCACGGAGGAGGAGGGGGCTTCGGTGGAGGCGGGGGCGGCGGCAGGCCGCCAGACGGTCCCAGTTCGGTGTTCAAGCATGGCATCGCCAGCGGCGACCCGTTGTCCGATCGCGTGATCATCTGGACGCGCGTGACGGCGTCCGCGCCGGGCACCATCAACCTCGATTGGGAAGTGGCGAGCGACGAAGGCTTCGGCATCATCGTCGCGCGCGGCACCGCGAGCGCGGGCCCCGAGCGCGACTACACGGTCAAGGTGGACGTCACAGGCCTGCAGGCTGCCAGCACGTATTTCTATCGCTTTGCCATGGGCGGCGACAACTCGCCCGTCGGCCGCACCAAGACGCTGCCGGTGGGCGGCGTGTCGCAGGCCAAGCTCGCGGTGGTGTCGTGCTCCAACTTCCCGAGCGGCTACTTCAATGTCTATGCCGAGATCGCCAAGCGCACCGACATCGACGTGGTGCTGCACCTGGGCGACTACATCTACGAGTACGGCCGGGTGGGCTATGCCTCGCAGCTCGCCATTGCCATCGACCGCGAGTCGAACCCCGACCACGAGCTCCTGTCGCTCACGGACTATCGCCTGCGCCATGCGCAGTACCGCACCGACAACGACCTTCGTGCCCTGCATGCGCGGCTGCCCATGATTGCCGTGTGGGACGACCACGACGTGGCCGACGATGCGTGGTCGGGCGGCGCCGAGAACCACGACGAGTCGACCGAAGGCAGCTTTGCCGCACGGCGCGCGGCCGCCGTGCAGGCCTACCACGAGTGGCTGCCGACCCGGCTGCCCGACCCGGCCAACCCGCTGCGGATCTACCGCTCGTTCGACATCGGCACGCTGGCATCGATGCACATGCTCGACACCCGCCTGATCGGCCGAGACAAACAGGTCACGCTCAGCCAGTACCTGGCCGGCGAGGCCTCCGCGTCCACGCGGCAGCTGCTGGGACAGCCGCAGGTCGATTGGCTGTCCGGACGCATGGCGGCATCGCCGTGCACCTGGCAGGTACTCGGGCAGCAAGTGCTCATGATGCGCATGCACATTCCCCTGAGCGTTGCGGCCAACTTCAGCCTAGAGACGCTGACCGAATACCTCGCGGCGCTGGCGCTGCCGGAGTCCGCACGCAGCGAAAGCCAGCGCGCCCTGATTGCGCAGCAGAAGGTGCCCTACAACCTCGATGCGTGGGACGGCTACCCGGCTGCGCGCGATGCCGTGCTGGCCATGGCGCGCAGCCAGGGCAAGAACCTGATCTCGCTGGCCGGCGACACGCACAATGCCTGGGCCGGGAACCTCACCGATTCCTCGGGCCAGCGGGTGGGGGTGGAATTCGGCACCTCCTCCGTGTCTTCCCCCGGCTTCGAACGGGCGCTGCCGCTGATCGCCAACGACCTGCTGTCCGATGGCTTCAAGCGCATGGTCGACGACCTGCGCTACGCCGAGACCAGCAAGCGCGGCTATGCCGTGCTGACCCTGACAACGGCCGAAGCGCGCTGCGAATACATCGAGATCAGCACGGTGTTCAGCCGCGACTATTCGGTGCGGCTGGCCGCCACGCTGCGCGTGCTGCCGGGTGTCGGCAACCTGCAGGTGCTTGCAGCCTGAGCTTTTGACGGCGCACCGGCGAACAGCTTCGATTCAGGCAACGGCTATCGGGATGCCTACAGGAAGATCTGGGGCCGGTGAGCTCAGGCAAGCGGCAGTTCGATGCAGCCGGCGAGCGCTATCTGCGGAACATGTTCGAGGCGCGCGCTGCTCGCAATGACGATGGCATGGCCCGGGCGGGCGGCGAGCGCGCCAATGGTTTTCCAGAGGCAGCCGATGGAGCGTGCGTCGAGCGCGCCCTCGGGTTCGTCCAGCAGCACCAGCGGCCGGCAGGAGGCCAGCGCGGCGGCCAGCCACACCTTGCGCTTCGATCCGGTCGAGAGCATGTACATCGGCTTCTCGATGTGCGGCTGAAGTGAAAAGCCATCGACCAGCGTTTGCCAGAGTGCCGCATCGAAGCCGCCGTCGCCCTCGTTCAGCATGGCCGTGCAGGCACGCGCGGTGATCGGGTCGAACGCGTCCGTGGCCGGATCGCAAAAGAACACGTTGCGCTTGTAGGCCTCGGGCTCAGCGTCGAGGCATGCGCCCGCCAGCGTCAGCTGTCCGGAAACGGGCAGCGTGCCCGCGATCACGCGCAGCAGGGTCGATTTTCCGGTGCCTGTGTCGCCGTACATCAACGTGACGCCTTCGCCCACCGAGGCGCACCAGTCGGACGCCAGCGCGGACTGGTCCGGATAGGCAAAGCCTACGTCGTCGAGTTGGAGGATGGGGAGCCGGGTCGAGGAATTCATGTGGGTAAGCCTTCGCTGGATTCTGCCCGGACCGAGGAGTACCCTCCGGCGGTCGAAACAATGTAGGGCCGCCGTAACAGGTGTGCGAATGGCCGGCCAACTCAAGAAGGGGAGCACCGATACGGCATACTCCCACCCCCCAATTCGCCAAAACGCCACTGCATGGACAAGGAAGTCGATCCCCCCGTACTCGCCGTCATCGACGAGATGCGCCTGTCAGGACCGAGGCTCACGCCGGTCGAAATCGTCGCCAAGATGGGCGTGTTCGACGCGCGCGAAAAGCCGTTCGACCAAGCCTGGCTGGCAACCGGCGACAACGTCATTGCCACCATCTGGGCGGAATACGTGAGCGTGGGTGCGCAAGGACGCTGGTTCTGCCTCGAGTCGCTGGACACGCATCATCGGCCGGACGGCGGCGAACGCACGCCCTACCAGATCCAGCGCGCCAAGGACCGCCTGGCGCTGCTCAAGCGGACCTTCGATGCAGGCCAGGGCTTCCGCGCCGTTGTGCAGACGAACCGCGTGCCCATCGCCGAACTCGAGAGCAACAAGGGCGCCAAGGTGTCGACGCGGGTGCGCGACGAGAGCGAATGGCATGTGGCAATCTGGGAGCCGGCCCAAAAGCTCGCGGTGCTGGTCCGCGGCCCGCGGGGCTGGATTCCCGACGATACCGAAATCAAGGCCTCCAGGGCGCGAGGCAGCGTTCCCGACACCGCGGCCGAGGGCCAGGCGGCATCCGGGCAGGTCTCGCGCGAAGACGTGCAAGCCGCCGCCACAGCCTACGTGATGCGCCACTTCAAGGGCTACGGCTACAACGCCGAGGATGTGAGCAGCCAAGGGCTAGGCTATGACATCGAGGTGTCGAACGCCAAGGGCGCAACGCTTCTCAGGGTCGTGGTGAAGGGCACCGCCACGGGCCTGCCCGCCTTCCAGCTCACGAGCGAAGAACGCGCATGCTCCGCACGCGAACCGCTCTGGCGCCTGCTGGTGGTTTCCGATGCACTTGGCCCCACGGCGCAGCACAAGATCTACAAGGCTTCCGAGATGGCGCAGGCGCCGGGCTTCGATCCGCTGGGGTAGCGGGCAGCCGTCGACCGTCGCTCAAGTCGGAACACCAAGGTCAATGAAATCAACGACCTGGCTCCCGAGGTCCATACATGCTGATGGCCATGCCGAGAAAGCCGACGGCGACGCCGATCCAGTCGGTGGTCGATGGAGTCACCTTGTCCACCGCCCATAACCACAGGATCGCAACGCGATGTAGACCCCGCCATGGGCGGCGTACACACGCCCGGCGGCCGTCGGATGGAGCGACAGCAACCACGCGAAAACCGGCAGGCTCATTGCTGCGGGCACGAGCAGCCAGGCCGACTTGCCGTGCTTTAGCCAGAGGTAAGGTAGCTAGCAGCCGACGATTTCTGCCAGTGCAGTTGCGATGAAAAGTCCCAGTGTTTTGAAAGCCTCCATTGCGACCTCGCCGTCGCACAGGCCCGCTCCACCAGTGAGTTGGCGTAGCCAAGGACCGGACTCGGCCGATTGTGTTGAAAAACTCGAAGGTTGCTGGCCAACCTCCGGTGATCGAAAAATCGACCTCATAGAACGGGCCAGGATCGACGATCTCACGCAAGGTAAGGGGTGAAGTACCCACGAAAACGTGGCTGAGCCTTGCCGAGGGAGTTTTTCAACACAATCGGCCTCGAGCCGACGGTCAAACCGGGCGTCCGAAGCGCGTGCGCACTGACCTCGTGCCGCACGACAATCGGCTAGGAGCGGAAGTTCATCACACCTGCGCATTCTTCCCTGGCGGGGGCATTGCAAGCGCCTTTGTGCCGACTAGAGTCGGTCTGCTGATTTGTTGGCAATCTCAAAAAAAATGGCTTGGAGGAAATCTTGAGAATTTACTTGATCGCTGTGGCCGTCCTGCTTTCCGGCTGTGCTGCGCAGGTGGTTACCGTGAACGTTCCGGGCATAGAGCGTTCTGTTCCAGCTCGAGTTACGGATCTGCGTCCTGAAAAGGAGAAGCAAAGCGAAATCTTCAGCCTCCTCGTCACAAGCGACGCCTATGCTACTTATCGCGTCCCCGACAGTGCCATCGTTCCGCCTGCCACCCGCCTTTTCCAGCATCGAGCGTTCGAAAAGCTCGGTGCGGACAGCGGTCCGCTTGAAATCAAGCTCCATCACTTCGTGGTCTATCGCAATCTCCAAGCCGAATTGCGACGCGGGGCATTGGGCGCTGCATTCGGAGGAGTAATTGGTGCTGTCGTGGCTGGTCAGATCAAGGCGGAGCCGTCAGGTATCGTGACCTCGTTGGTCGACGCCAAGACTTTCGAAGCGCTGACTGAGGCGGAATTCAAGAGAGCTCTTTACACCGAGAAAGAGAACCCGGGCCGCGGCAGCGTGCACATTGTGTACATCGAAACTGAAATGCAGGGTAAGAGGGCGTTTACAAGAACGATCGTACCGATCAAATCCAACACAGAGAAAAGCCCGCTTGTTTCCGCGTTGGACGCAGCGACGAACTTTCATTTGACTCAGTACTAACAGGAGACTCTCGGGAAAGGGCCGAGCACTCAAGCGCTCTGTCAGAACTGACTCCAGTGGCCAGAACCGGACCCTCACCATGTTGGCTGAATCTCAGAGTCTGGCAAATGGCAAATGACATGACGACCACAAAAGCGTGGATATCGAATTCCGATGAAATTCAATGATCTCGCCCGCAAAGCAGCCAAGAGCTCCGGACCGCTGTCCTACGGCGGCTCGGTTTTCCCGGAAGACTTGATTCGGTTTTCGCTCACGCATGGCGTTGACGGCGCTGATGAGATTGAACGGCTATGCAACCAGCACGGATGGCATGAAGATGGACTACTGGAGGACGGCACCAGGGTGGTGCCCCTCGCGCGCTGGGCTGTGGCTTGCATTGCCTACGGCCGCGGCGGTGTGGCTGCACTGCAGCGCTTGCTGACTGATCGGGCGCTCGCGCCATTCGCTATTGCTGTTCTCAGTGAAGTTCGCACCTAGTCTTGCGTAACGGTGCTGTTGGACTACTGCATGTCGACGACCGCGCTTTCGGACGAGCCAGACGATCCGTTCTGGCGAGCGCTCAGCGCGTTGAACGGGTTGACGAGCTTCGATGACGGGCTGGTCCCACCGCAGGAACAGCAGAAGAAGTTGCGAGACTTGGTGATCGAGACATTCGCCAGTGCAACAACGGTATATCAGCAGACGCTTTGCCTGTGTGCGTTGAGAGGGGCGCTTGTCGATGGTTCATTGGAGTGGGCCGAAGCTCAGACCGTGACCGACCCTGGTGTGATGCGTTCAAAAGCTGCCGCGATAAAGTCGCTCCGACGGCGTCTCTCCGGCTGTTACAAGCCGCCCAGCGCAGAGCAGAAACGTCAGATCCGAAGGCAGCGAGCGCTTGATGTTTAGTGCGCTTTCGGCGGGGATTCAACCGCTCATTGGCGCCGGACGTGAAAATCCGGCCATAGCGGACGCCCAGCCTCGCCATCATCAAATCGAGCAGAACCGAAGCGCATGAAAAAGCTTATTTCCTCCCTTATGGTTGCGCTGGGTGCCGCCCCTTCGGCAGCGCAGGCCCCGGACAAGATCGAGGTCATTGATATCAAGTCCATCCGATTCACGATGCCGACGGTTGCGGCTGACGAACTTGGATTCGTCATGCCCAGCACTAAATCCTTCGAAGGTGCGCCGCAATTTCATGAGGATGAGTGGGCGCAGGTCGAGTTTTTTCCAGCCAACCGGCTATCAGAAATCCAGAAGCGCCTTGCCGAGTACAAAGCATTTGAGCGAACCCATCGAGGAGCAAACGGGTGGACTGACATCTACGCTCGACGCATCTCAAGAGCCCCAGTACTTGTCGGTCAAAGTGCTGCGGATCTTTTGGCATCGACGCTTCATGGACAGCGCTTGCCTTCGCCCATATTGACAACCGCATCCCGTCCTCTCGGGCAAGTTGAGCATGGCTTCAGCATTCGACTGTCGGACAAGGTCCATCTGTACGGGCTAGCCGATGACGCGGGCGTCAACGTCCTCGCCGCGCTTCTCGACAGGGGTGCCGATGACGCCGCTTTGACGAATGCTTTCACCGCTATCAGCAAGTCGAACAATGTCGTCCTCGTTGACTGGCGCAGCCAGATGGTTCTAGTCTCGGCTAACAAATCAGGGGCGATTGACGTGTGGCGGCCCTGACTCGATTCGGCCGAGGCTGTGTGAAAACTCGTGATCAGCGTGTTTTCGGGGGTACTCAAACCCTTCCTTCCCCTTCGATTGCCGATCCTGGCTTGATCTGAGAGGTCAACTTCCGAGAGGACCAGCAGCACAGCGCGTTTCCACACAGCCTCGGCCAGGACCGGACGTCGGTCGCTGTCGTGGCGGAATCAGGCCACCAACCAATTCGTTGGCGACGCATGAAGCTTGCTGTGCATGAAAACTGATGAGGGCGACAGAACTGATCGGGGTGTCCCTGGCGGTCTCATGAATATTGCCGCCACTGCATACTGCCCTTGAAGCCTTCGCCAAAGGAGATTCAGTATGAAGCTAAACGCACTCATGGTTCGCTATATTGTGGACGACGTCGATGCGGCTATTGCGTTCTACAAGGAGAACTTGGGGTTTCACGTCACCGCACAATCGGGTCCCTATTTCGCGATTCTCACGCAGGAGAACATGCAACTCGTGCTCAGCCCTCGGAAGGGGCCTGGGGGTGGATCGCAACCCATGCCTGATGGTCGAACACCCGAGCCGGGCGGGTGGAATCGAATAATCGTGCGCACCGACGACCTCGACGGTGAAGTGGTCACTCTGAAGAAGGCGGGTGTCTTGTTTCGCAACGAGATCGTTGCGGGCCCGGGCGGCCGCCAGATTCTGCTGGAAGACCCATCGGGAAATCTTGTGGAGCTGTTTGAACCCGCACCTGACTCCGAGAAGTAGGGGTGCGGACCTGCGCCGTGAACGACTGCTTTTACGAAGCCGCTACTTCCGCTCGGGGCCCCACTGTAGACATCTGTGTGCCTCCAAAGCCGGTTGCACCAGCAATGCTGGGGCCGAAAAGAGTGCGCTCGCTTCCCGATACCGATCACGCGGCGCGAGCCCTTGCGGGGCTTCTGAGCAAGCTCGCCACACTCCCGGCCAGCGCGGCCAAAGCCGCCATCGCCAGGCCCCAGTGCACTGCGCTGTGGGGCGGCAGCAGCCCGAACATCAAACTCATCAACAGGCTGCCGAGCGTCAACCCCGTGAGTCGGGCGGTGCCTTGCGCGCCACCGGCCGCGCCGCTGCGTTCCTTGGGTGCCGAGAGCAGCATGTTCTGGTTGTTCGGCGTCTGAAAGAAGCCGAAGCCCAGGCCGGCGAGGCTCGTGAACACAGCGATCGGTAAAGCCGGGTTGCCGTGCAGCGGCCACAGGGCACACAGGGCCAGACCGCTCGCGAAGCACGCACTTCCGGCCGCGCACAGCCAGGCGCTCGGCAAGCGCTGGGCCATGCGTGCCGACAGCGGTGCAGCCAGCATCACCGCCAAAGGCCAGGGGGTCATCAACAGGCCGGCAGTCACGGCGCTCTGGCCGAGTTCGTGCTGGATGTAAAACGGCAGAGCCACAAGGCTGGCCATCTGGCCGGTGAAGCAGCACACGGAGGCAACGATCGAGACCCGAAAGGAATGCACGCGCAGCAGGTCGAGCGGGATCAACGGCGCTGACTTTGGCATCTCACGCCGTACCAGCAGGACCATGCAAACGGCCGACAACGCGAGCAACGCGCCGCCGTGCAACGGATGCACCACCAGCCGGTCACTCCCCAGCACGAAAGAGGCGAACATGACCGCGTTGAGCGCGATGCTCCAGACGTCGATGCGGCGCACCGAGCGCGCGGGGCTCGGCAACCCTGCGCAGGCGGCGAGCACGAGGAGGCCGATCGGTAGATTCACCGCAAAGAGCCACGGCCAACTTGCCGCAGAGAGTATGAAAGCGCCAAGGGTGGGGCCCGACGCTGAAGCGGCCGCGACGGCGAGCGCGTTCCAGGCGATCGAGCGCGCCAGCAATCGACGCGGATAAGTGAAGCGCAACAACGCCA
Organism: Variovorax sp. OV700; assembly: GCF_900099805.1. Taxonomy (GTDB): domain Bacteria; phylum Pseudomonadota; class Gammaproteobacteria; order Burkholderiales; family Burkholderiaceae_C; genus Variovorax. Next base: position 334,529 of record NZ_FNDR01000002.1, read on the forward strand.
GTCCAAGGGGTATCACGGCCGCACTGCCCAGGCCCTGAAGGCACCTCGCGGCCACGAGCCATGGCAGCGACGGGGCCAACGCGCACAACACCGACGCCGCGGTGAACAGCGCGACGCCGCCAGCGAAGACCCGCCGATACCCGAACCTCTCCCCAACAGCAGAAGCCGGCAACAGGAACATGACCACGGCCAATTGGTAGGCGGTGATGATCCAGACGGCATCGGCGGGTGTCGCCTGCAATTGCTGGGCAATGCCTGGCAGCGCGATGTTGGCGATGGCGCCATCGAGCACCACCAGCACGCCCGCGCCCAGGATCGCGGCGACGGCTGCGTAGCGCCGCGGTAGAGGCAGACCATCGGCGTCATGCACTGCGTTCACGTCGTTCACCTCTTGGGTTTCGACGGTGCGGGCAATGGTGGAAGAAGAGTTCGGTCGAAGCGTAGATGACAACATGATTGGACTACTGGAAGAGGCACGCTCTATTGCGCCAAGCCAGCTTAGGACTGCGCGCACGGCTTGCACAGCGCGCGGCGCTCAACTTGTCCCTGCATGCGGCGCCTGCCGAAATCCTCGCAGCCGTGCTAGGTTCGGGCATGCCAACAGAAGCTGACCTGAACCTGCTGTTCGCTTTGAACGCACTTCTTTCCGAGGGCAGCGTCGCGAAAGCTGCCGAGCGCCTGGGCCTGAGCGAGTCGGCGATGAGCCGGGCGCTCGCGCGGTTGCGGGAATCAACCGGGGACCAGCTCCTCGTGCGCGCGGGTCGCGCCATGGTGCTCACGCCGCATGCGCTCGCACTGCGCGACCGCGTCAGGGAGCTGGTGCAGGAGTCGCGCGCGGTGCTTCAGCCCGCCGGCACGAGCATGGACCCCCGCACGCTCCAGCACTTGTTCACCATACGGGCCAACGACGGCTTCATCGAGGCCTTCGCGCATCAGCTGGTGGCTCGCGCCGCGCACGAAGCGCCCGGCGTTCGCCTGCGCTTCGCACCCAAGCCCGACAAGGACGTTCGCCCACTGCGCGAGGGATTGCTCGATCTGGATGTCGGCGTTCTCGGTGAGTCGGGCCCGGAGGTACGCGTTCAGGCGCTCTATCGCGACCGATTCATCGCAGTAGTGCGCCAAGGCCATCCCCTGCTCGCCGAACCCGAGATCACTGCCGAGCGCTACGCTGCCTGCGAACACGTGGTCACTTCACGCCATGGCCGGACTGTGGGACCGGTGGACGACGCGCTCGCAGCGATGGGCCTGGTGCGCAATACCGCAGTCGTGGTGCCCAGCTTCAGCACCGCCTTGTCGATAGCGGCCGCGACTGAGTTAATTGCATTGATACCGTCCTCGTACTTTGAACACCTGAGGGCGCGGGGCACGCTGCGCTCGTTCCCTCTGCCGCTGCCTACGGAGCAGATCACCGTGTCGCAGATGTGGCATCCGCGTCTTGATCGGGATCCTGCGCATCGGTGGCTGCGTGGGGTGGTGCTGGAGGTTTGCCGGCCGCTGAATGAGCAAACAAGAGCGCCGTGAATGCATTCGAGCTTCGACCTTGAACGTCGGCTTCGCCGTCGAATCCAGCTACGGAAGCGTCGCTCATGGCAAGTTCTTTGGCATCGCGAAGATGATCGCGATTACGACCAAGACTATTAGCCAGTGCCACAAGTGGAGCGTGGCCATGCTTTCCTTCCAGCAACGGATCGACTGATCGTCATCAAAGCCGACGTAGCCCGGATCCCCAGCCGGGCGTCGTCAATGCCCGGTTGTGGCCCGACTGCGGCCGTCGATCGCATTTCTGCGGTCCGCGCCGTCCCGAAAAAACCTTCTGTCACGCAAGAGAAAATCCGCAACAAGCCCCGGGCTGCACGCAACTGCGGCGGCGGCTGACATGATCCCCCTTGCATTCGGGAACGCGCGGTCCAAAATGGGCGCACGGAAGCTGCACGCTTCCATTCTTCGCTGTTCATTCATTTCCTCTCGAGGAGACTGTCTTGACGATGAAGATCGCGCAGATCGCCCCCTTGTACGAAGCCGTGCCGCCACGGTTCTATGGCGGCACCGAACGGGTTGTCGCCCACCTGGCCAACGCGCTGGTCGACCAGGGCCACGAGGTCACGCTGTTCGCCTCCGCGGACACGCAGACCCGGGCCCAGCTGGCGCCCACGCGGGCACAGGCCCTGCGTCTGGACCCGGCGCCCCTGAAGTCCGACCTGGCCAGCCACCTGAACATGCTGCATGAGGTGCGGCGGCGGGCGGACGAATTCGACGTGCTGCATTTCCATGTCGACTTGCTGCACTTTCCGTTCTTCGAGGACATGGCCGCCCGAACGCTCACTACGCTCCATGGCCGCCTCGACATCGCCGACCTGCCCGGTGCCTACATGCGCTGGAAGCAATACCCGCTGGTTTCGATCTCGCGGCACCAGCGCAAGCCGCTGCCCTTTGCCAACTGGTTCGCCACCATTTCGCACGGGCTCGACGAGACGCCCTATGCCTTCGAACCGAACCCCGGCAGCTACCTGGCCTTCCTCGGGCGCATCTCGCCCGAAAAGCGGCCCGACCGTGCCATCCAGATCGCGACGAGGGCCGGCATGCCGCTCAGGATCGCGGCCAAGGTCGATGCGGTCGATGCACGCTATTTCGCGCAGGAGATCCGGCCGCTGCTCGCAAACCCGCTGGTCGAGTTCATCGGTGAGATCGGCGATGAAGACAAGGCCGCGTTTCTCGGCGGTGCGCGGGCATTGCTCTTTCCGATCGACTGGCCTGAGCCCTTCGGCCTGGTGATGATCGAGGCCATGGCCTGCGGAACGCCGGTGATCGGATGGCGCTGCGGCTCGGTGCCCGAAGTGATCGAGCACGGCGTGAGCGGCCTCATCGTCGAAGACGAGGCGCAGGCCGTCGAAGCGGTGCACGCCGTCGGCGGGCTCGATCGCGGCCGCGTGCGGCAGGTGTTCGAAAGACGGTTCTCGGCGCATACGATGGCCAGCGCCTATGTCGAACAGTACGCACGCCTCATCGGCGGCAGCGTGCTTCCGCCGCAGAGCGAGCTCTACCCCGAGGCGGCGTGAGCATGAGCCAGGAAGTGCCTGCAACCGAACAGGCCGAGCCGGCGACCGAACGCGCGGTGCAGCACGCCTTCGTGCTCAAGGAGGGGGATACCTACTTCGTGATGGATGCGCATGGCGACGTGGACGGGGGCGTGGACGGACTCTTTCACCATGACACGCGCATGCTGTCGACCTTCGTGCTGCGGTTGAACGGCGCGCGGCCGTCGATGCTGTCCAGCGGCGTCAGCCAGGACAACGTGTTCTTCACCGCAAACCTCACCAACCGTCCGCTGCCGGTGCTGGGCTCCACGTCGATGCCGCAGGGCGTGATCCATCTCGAGCGGAAGCGCTTTCTCTGGGGAGCGCGGCTGTTCGAGCGGCTTCGGCTCGTGAACTACAGCGACCAGCCCGCAGAGGCACCGCTCGCGCTGCAGTTCGGCGCCGACTTCCGCGACATGTTCGAGGTGCGCGGCCAGCAGCGCGCGCGGCGCGGCGAGTTCGATGCGCCGGTCGTCGGCGTGCAGGCCGTGGAGCTGAGCTACGAGGGGCTCGACACGGTGCTGCGGCGGGCCTGCATCGGCTTCTCGCAGGTGCCGCAGCATCTGGACGCCGGCACCGCAAACTTCAGCGTGCCGCTCGCGGCGCACGGCGAGTGGACGCTCTACGTCGAAGTGGGAACCGAGCCCGCGAGGCCCGGCCCCGAACGGTTCAGGGAAGCCGGCGTGCTCGCGCGATGGCGCATGCGCGCGCGGCAGCGGCGCGGTTCGCGGCTGGAGAGTTCGGGCCGCCTGTTTCAGGCATGGCTCGATCGCTCGCGCGCCGACCTGGCGTTGCTCACCACCGACCTGCCCACCGGTCCCTATCCGTACGCGGGCATTCCGTGGTTCTCGACGCCCTTCGGCCGCGATGCCATCGTGACGGCTTTTCAGACCCTGTGGATCGATCCCAGGCTGGCGCAGGGCGTGCTCGAGTTCCTTGCAGCGCGGCAGTCGCGCCAGACCTCGAGCTTCCGAGATGCGGAGCCCGGAAAAATCATGCATGAGACCCGCAAGGGCGAGATGGCCGCGGTCGACGAGCTGCCCTTCGGGCAGTACTACGGCGGGGTCGACACCACGCCGCTCTTTGTGGCACTGGCGGGCGCCTATGCGCAGCGCACCGCAGACCACGCCACCATTGACCGGATCTGGCCCGCGCTGCTCGCTGCCTGCGAGTGGATGGAGCGCAACATGGCGCGCCACCCCGACGGCCTGCTCGCCTACCAGCGCGGTGAAACCAGCGGGCTCGTCAACCAGGGCTGGAAGGACAGCCACGACTCCATCTTTCATATCGACGGCCGCACGCCCGAAGGGCCGATCGCGCTCGTCGAGGTGCAAGGCTATGTGTATGCGGCCTTTCTTGGCATGGCGGCGATTGCCGAGTGGCGCGTCGACCCCGGCGCCGGCCACTGGCGTCGGCGTGCGGCGGACATGCGCGCCGCGGTCGAGAATCGCTTCTGGCTCGACGACCTGCAGTTCTATGCGCTGGCCATCGATGGCCGCAACCAGCCCTGCCGCGTGCGCGCCTCCAACGCGGGACATCTGCTGTTCACCGGCCTCCCGATCGTCGAACGGGCCATGGCCGTGGGCCGCCTGCTGCTATCGCCGGCCTTCGCGTCGGGATGGGGCATCCGCACCTTGCCCGTGGAGGCGGTGCGCTTCAACCCGATGTCGTACCACAACGGATCGGTATGGCCGCACGACGCCGCGTTGTGCGCGGCCGGCATGGCGCGCTATGGCGAACGCGAAGGCGTGGTGCGAATTCTCGACAACCTGTTCGAGTCGGCCGCGCACTTCGGCATGCGCCTGCCGGAACTGTTTTGCGGATTCGACCGCCAGCCCGGCCAATCGCCGATCGCGTATCCCGTGGCCTGCCTGCCGCAGGCCTGGGCGGCGGGCTCGGCATTCATGCTGCTGCAAGCCTGCCTCGGCCTGCAGGTCGACGGCATCCGGCGCCAGGTGACCATCGTGCACCCGAGGCTGCCGGCCGATATCGACCAGTTGCACGTGCGGCAGCTGCGGGTCGGCGACGCCCGGGTGGACCTGCATTTCCAGCGGCTGGAAGAGCGCATTGTGGTGGTCGCGCAATCCGAGCCGGGCGATTCGCGGGTGGAGGTGAACCTGAAGCTTTAGGCGTGGGCGACGGCATCGACATCGACATCGACATCGACATCGACATCGGGGGATCTACTGCGCCTTGGCGTAAGTCATCCCGTCGGTCCACATGTCCGTCATCTTGTTCGGCAGATCCTTCGGGATGCGCTCGTCACTGGCCGCCCGTCCTAGCCTCAGGCCCTGCGCCTGAAAAGCGCCGACGCGCCGCTGGCGTGTGCCACATCTTCGGCGGCCGCGAGAAGAGCGGGCCCGAGTTCGAGCATGCGCTCTTCCGTCAGGCGCACCAGCGGCCCGGCAATGGTGATGACGCCGATCACCGCGCCGTGGCCGCCGTGCACGGGGGCGGCCATGGCGGTCATGCCGGGCGCGAAAACCTCGGTGATCATCGCGAAGCCGCGCTTGCGCGCCGCGCGCAGGTAGGCGAGTAGCGCCTTGACGCTGGTGGGCGCCCTCGGGCCGTAGTCTTCGGGCTTGCCGAAACCCTGCCTGGCGACGAGCTGCAGCGCCTGCTCGTCGGTCATGGTCGAGAGCCACGCATGGCCCGCGGAGCTGCACGACAGATTCACCGAGAGGCCCATGTCCGGGTCGTAGCGCAGGCCGCGCATGGCGCCCTGCGCCTTGGCGACGAAGGTGAGCTCGTCGCCATCGACCACCGCGAGCCGCACCAGCTCGCCCGCTTCGCCCGCGAGGCGGTCGAGCAGCGGCTGCGCCACGTCCACGATGCCGCTGTTGCTCAGGAAGCTCAAGCCCAGGGACACGAGCTTGATCGTCAGCATGTAGTCGCCGTGGCTCTGGTCCTGGCGCACGTAGCCGCAGCGGATCAGCTCGCTCAGCAGGCGATGGGTGGCGCTCAGCGGCATGTCGAGCTCGGCCGAGAGCGCGGAAAGGGCGCGGCCCTCGGGGTGGCCGGCGAGGTGCTCAAGCACCTTGAAGCTGCGTTCGAGTATGGCGGTCATGTGGTTCGAAGGATGGGCAGACGCCACTCTAGCTCTTTTGCCAAGTGTTTTCACTAGTGGAAAGAGTTTCCACTTTGCTCATAAGATCGCGTCGCACCACTTCTGCCGGAGATCATCTTGAGAAAGCTTCATCGCTCGCTGGCCGCCGCCGGCCTGGCCTTTGCATTGGCCGTTCCCGCGCTTGCGCAAGACGTGCAGGAGCGCGTCATCCGCTTCGGCCACCTCAACAATGCGGACCATCCGGTGAGCTTTGGCGTGAAGCGCTTTGCCGAACTGCTCGCGGCCAAGAGCGGCGGCAAGATGAAGGTGCAGGAGTTCCCGGCCTCGCAGCTGGGCAACGAGATGCAGCAGCAATCGGCGCTGCAGGGCGGCGTGCAGCAGATGTCGGCGCCGGCCACCACCTCGCTTGCGGGCATCGTGAAGGAGTTCGGCCTGGTCGACTTTCCGTTCGCCGTCGGCAACTTTGCACAGGCCGATGCGCTGCTCGACGGCCCGCTCGGCCAGGCGCTGATCGCCAGGCTGCCGGAGAAGGGCCTGGTCGCGCTCGGCTACTGGGACCTGGGTTTTCGCAACGTGACAAACAGCAAGCGACCGATCACGAAGCCCGAGGACCTCGAAGGATTGAAGATCCGCGTGATTCCGAACCCGGTGTTCCTGGAGACCTTCAAGTCCTTCAAGGCCAACCCGGTGCCGATGCCGTTTGCCGAGCTGTATGGCGCACTCGAGTCGAAGGCGGTGGACGGCCAGGAGAACCCGTATTCGGTGATCCTTTCGAACAAGTTCTTCGAAGTGCAGAAGTTCGTGAGCGCCACCAACCACGTGTATGCGGCCAACATCGTGCTGGTCAGCAAGAAGTTCTGGGACTCACTGAGCCCCACCGAGCAGAGGATGATGCGCGAGGCCGCGGACGAATCGCGCGGCTACCAGCGGCAGGTGAGCCGCGCCGCCGCGCAAAGGGCGGTGGGCGAGCTCCAGGCCAAGGGCGCACAGTTCAATGAGCTCGCGCCAGCCGAACAGGCGCGCATGCGGCAGATCGCCAAGCCGGTGGTCGACCGCTTTGCCGCCAGCTACGACCCCGCCATCGTCAAGCTTTACGGCGACGAGCTCGCACGCATCCGCAAATGAGCAGCAGCCACGCGAGCCCCCCATGAAGATCCTCGTCCTGCACGGTCCGAACCTCAACCTGTTCGGCCGCCGCGAACCCCACATCTACGGCACGACCACGCTGGCCGAGATCGACGCGTGGCTGCAAAAGCTCGCGGACGAACTCGGCGTGACGCTGGACACGATCCAGTCGAACCACGAAGGCGACCTGATCGATTTCCTGCATGCCCATATCGACGACGCGCAGGGCGCGTTGGTCAACCCCGCCGGCCTCACGCAGCACGGCGTTCCGCTGCACGACGCGATCAAGGCGATGCCGTTTCCCACCGTAGAGGTCCACATGTCGAACATCGCCGCGCGCGAGGCCTGGCGGGCGCATTCGATCATCTCGCCGGCCGTCAGGGGCACGGTTCAAGGGCTGGGTCCGCAGTCTTACCTGGCCGCGCTGCGCGCTCTGGTCGAGATGCAACGCCAGCCGTCAGGCACCTGAAGAAGACGGGCGCTTCTTCCGAGACGTTCAGCTCACGCTCATCGCAAGCGGCGTGGTCTGGAACGCCAGCTGCCGCCAACGGCCCTCGTGCTCGGTCCAGACCTGCATCACGCGCGAGTCGATGCGCACGGTGCCGCTGCCGTCCTTGCGCACGGCCACCAGCAGCTGTCGGCCAGTCATGAGCGCGGTGTTGCCGAGCACATGCACTTTCAGTTCGGAGCGGTCGATCTGCCGGTAGTCGACATGCGTGCCGCCCGAGCGGAAGTAGCTTTCGTAGTCGTCGATCTGACCCTTGGCATGGACATGCGTGAGCGCGGGATGAAGGATCTCGCGCAGCCGCGCAAAGTCGGCGCGCTTCATGGCATCGCAGCGCTCGGTCTCCAGTTCGAGCAGCAGGGCTTCGGTGTCGGTGCAAGCTTCGGTCATGCGGGTTCCTGCAGGGTGGTGGCGCTGCGACCCAGCGTGGCGCCGAGTGCTTTGCAGGCGCGCCGCATCAAGGCCTCGATGTCTTCGGCGTCGCGAGCCACGCCGTAGACCAGGTGATCCGGCCGCACGAGCGCGGCCTCGCATTGGTGGCGCTCGAACCATGCGGCAAGGATGCCGTCGGCTTCCACCAGTGTTGCCACACCGGACGATGCGGCTGCGACATCGATGCACAGCAGCTGCACGTCAAGGGCTGCCGCCGGCTCGCACAGGGCACGCAGCACCGCCGCATCGGGCGCATGGCGCAGCACCAGCAGAAAGCCGTGCGGCAGCAGGTCATCCATCATCTGCGGCGCCGCGCCGGCTTCGATCGATCCGATGGCCTGTGGAAAGGGCGTGCCCACGGGCAACTCGTCGCGGTCGATCAATCCGTGGTGTACGCCGGGCAGCAGGCTTTGGCGCAGCTGCATGCGCACCTGTCCACCTTGCTCGTCGCGCAGGCGGCGGTCGCGCTCCGCCGCGCGCACCGGATCGCGCTCGCAGATGATCTGTCCCAGGCGCTTGACGGTTGCCGTCACCTCCTCGACCTGCGGGCCGCGCTCGTCGCCGTAGCTGTCCAGCAGGCTCTCGGGCACGCGCTCCTCGAGCACCCACTGAAGCTTCCACGCCAGGTTGATCGCATCGCGCAAACCCTGGCACATGCCCTGGGCCAGGAAGGGCGGCATCTGGTGCGCGCTGTCGCCCGCGAGCAGCACGCGCCCGTTGCGCCACTGCTCGAGCACCACTGCGTGGAAACGGTAGGTCGCGGCGCGCCAGATGCGTGCATCCGCGGGCGTGAGCCAGGGAGCGAGCAGCTTCCAGATCGACTCGTGCGGCATCTCGCGCTGCTCGGCCTCGTCGGGCAGCAGCAGGAACTCCCAGCGCCGATGCGTGCCCGGGCCCACCACGTAGGTGCAGGGCCGCGACGGATGGCAGTACTGGACGTTGGTGGCGGGCAGGCGGTCGAGCTTGTCTTCATCCACGTGCATGTCGACGACGATCCAGGGCTCGTCGAAGTCGAGGCTCTTGAGCTTCAGGCCCATCTGCTTGCGCGTGGGGCTGGTGCCGCCGTCGCAGCCCACGACGTAGCGCGCGCGCAGCTGCGCCCCGGTGCCGTCGGGCCGGCGAACGCCGAGCAGCGCATGGTCCGGCGACTGGCTCAGCTGCAGCACTTCGTGCCCGAGATGGACCGACACGCTGGGGAGCTTGCCGACCGCTTCACGCAGCGAGGCTTCGAGCGCCGGCTGGTTGAAGGTGTACGACGGCGCCCACGCGAGCGGGTAGGGCGAGGGCCCCATGTCGAAATGCTGGATGGGTTCGCGGTCGCTGCCCTGGTAGATCGTCGGGCGGTAGGGCGTCATGTGCGGCGCCAGCGTGCCGGCGATGCCGATTTCCTGGAACACGCGCAGCGCCTCGTGGTCGAGCGCAAAGGCGCGCGGCAGCGGATAGATCTGATCCGACTTGTCGCAGACCGCGACACGCAGGCCGCGCCGGCCCAGCAATGCGGCGAGCGTGGCGCCGACGGGACCGAAGCCGATGACGGCCACGTCGACGGATTCGGGATCTTGTTGAAGCATGGTATCTTTCAAATGCATGAACATAGAATTGTGCATAAAACATACTTCCGTGCACCAATGGTTGTCCCCGATGGCGTCGTGCCACTGGGTCGAAAAGAATGCATAAAACGCGATTTGTGCATTAGAAATTCCAGACAACCCCAGCAAGGAGACACACACCATGACGACGATGAAAGCCGCCCGACTGCACAAGGTCGGCGCCCCGATGGAAGTCGAGCAACTGCCGATTCCGCAGCCTTCCGCCAATGACGTGCAGGTGCGGGTGCGTGCCTGCGGCATCGTGCCCAACCTGGGCAACATCCTGGCCAACTGGACGACCTGGTTTCCGGAGCTGCCGCTTCCGCCGCTGCCCGCGGTCTTCGGGCTGGACCCGGCCGGCGAGGTGACGGCGGTCGGCTCGCACGTGCACACGTGGAAGCCGGGCGACCGCGTCTACGTGAACCCCAGCCTCTACTGCGGCGGCTGCCGCGCATGCCGCAACGGCGATCTCATCAACTGCACGCACTACGCGTTCAGCGGCTACTTCGGTTTCTCGCAGAACTCGCTCAAGCTGTACAAGAACTACCCCTACGGCGGCCTGTGCGAATACATGATCGCGCCGCAATACGCGCTGGTGAAGCTGCCGGACAACGTGAGCTTCAACCAGGCGGCGCGCTTCGGTTACCTGGGCACCATGTACTCCGCAATGCGCAAGGCGAAGGTCGGCCCCGGCCGCAGCGTGCTGATCAACGGCATCAGCGGCACGCTGGGCATCGGCGGCGCGCTCTTCGGGCTGGCCATGGGCGCCACGCGCATCCTGGGCACCGGGCGCAACCGCGAACTGCTGGAGCGCGTCAAGGCGCTCGCGCCCGACCGGATCGAGGTCTTTTCCAATGCCGACGGCGAGGCGATCGACGCATGGGCCAAGGCCCGCACCGACGGCCTCGGCGTAGACACCTTCATCGACGCACTGGGCCCCGGCGCGCCGCATGAAACCTTCCAGCAGGGCGTGCGCGCATTGAAGCGCGGCGGCCGCGCCTTCAACATCGGCGCCATCGCCGGCATGGTGGGCATGGACCTGCACACCATGATGGACGAGCAGCAGAGCATCGAAGGCTCGGCCTGGTTCACCGCCGGCGAAGGCCAGGACATGGCCGACATGGCCGAGGCCGGCACGCTCGACCTCTCGGTGTTCGAGCATGTGTGCTATCCGCTCGACCGCATCAACGAGGCGATCTCGGGCATCGCGAGCCGCAACGGCGGCTTCAGCAACTTCGTCATCAACCCCTGAGGCACGCCATGAAAATCAGACGCGTGGTGGCAGGCACGGGCGCCGATGGCAAGGCCCGGGTGCTCTCGGATGGCGTTGCGCCGCGCAGCGTGGAGTTCACGACCCTGCCCGGCCATGGCGCAGCGCTGCTGTGGGCGACGGAGGCCGCCGACACCGTGGGCGCGGGTACTGCAAGCGACCGCACGGGCGAGGCAGGGTTCGCGCCGGCTGCGGGCGGCACCCGCGTCATGATGGTCACCTTCCCGCCCGACGCGGTCATGATGCGCGCCGACTTCGATGCGGCCGCCTTCGGCGCCGAGGCCGGGCGCCTCGTGCCGGGCCTGGCCGAGACCTTCGAGCCCGATCACCCGGGCATGCACACCACCGACAGCATCGACTACGACATCGTGCTCGAAGGCGAGATCACGCTGGAGCTGGACGACGGCGCGCAGGTGCTGCTGCGCCGGCACGACGTGGCCGTGCAGCACGGCAACCGGCACGCATGGCGCAACCTCGGCGACAAGCACGCGACCATGCTGTTCGTGCTCGTGGGCGCCAGGCGAGCAGGCGACGGCGCATGAAGAGGCGATGCATAAAATGATTTCCATGCATAAACAAGAAATCTCCCCCGCCTACGAACCGCCGCTGGTCGAGCAGGCCTTCACCCGCCTGCGGCAGGACGTGCTCGCCGGCACCTTCGAGGCCGGCGCCAAGCTCAAGCTCGACGAGCTACAGACCGCCTACGGCTATTCGAGCAGCCCGCTGCGCGAGGCGCTCAGCCGTCTGGCGCAAGAAGGGCTCGTGCGCGCCGACGAGCGTCGCGGCTTTCGCGTGGCGCCCATTTCGGAAGACGACCTGGCCGACATCACACGCATGCGCGTGATGCTCGACGTGCCCGCGCTGTGCGAAGCTATTGCCCACGGCGACGACGCTTGGGAGGCCGCCATCCTGGCCGCTTTCCACCGGCTCGAGAAGGTGGAGTCGCGCCTGAGCGATGGCCCCGTCATTCTGGACAACGACTGGTCGCAGCTTCATCGCGCCTTTCACCTGTCGCTGCTGGCCGCGTGCCCGTCGCTCCGCCAGCGCGTGTGGGGCGCGAGCCTGTTCGACCAGGCCGAACGCTACCGGCGGTTTTCTGCCCGCCACAGGAAGACCGCACGCCGCAAGTCGAACGAGCATCGAAAGATCATGGACGCCACCTTGCGCCGCGACACGGACACGGCTTGTGCGCTGCTCGAGGAACACATCCTCAGCACGCAACGCAACGTGCTGGCCGCGCTCAGGGCCGCCGAGGCCGCGCAAACCTAGGGGCGCGAAGCCCCACCCCCTCACCCTGGAGACAGCATGCTCAAGGTCGCCCGACCCACGCCTTCGCATTTCGGCATTTTCGTCACCGACCTGGAACGGATGGTGGCCTTCTACACCGAGTCCTTCGACCTCACGATCACCGATCGCGGCGAAGGCCGCACCTTCAAGAACCAGCTGGTGTTCACCAGCGCGAGCCCGGACCAGCACCACCAGCTGGTGCTGGCCTCGGGGCGGCCGCCGGAGGCGAAGTTCAGCACCGTGATGCAGATCTCCTTCGTGGTGCCGAGCATCCAGCACCTGCGCGACATCTCGGCGCGGGCCGAGGCTCGGGGCGCGACCAGTATCCGCGGCCTGAACCACGGCAATGCGCTCTCGGTCTACATGCTCGACCCGGAAGGCAACACGGTCGAGATCTACATCGACACGCCGTTCTACATCGCGCAGCCGCATGGCGATCCGCTCGATCTTTCGAAGGACGACGAGACACTGATGCGCGAGACCGAGGAGGCCTGCCGCAAGGACCCCACTTTCATGCCGCTCGCGCAGTGGCAGGCGCAGTTCGAATCGCGCGCGCCAGTGACGCAGTGACGCCAGTGACACCTGCCGCCTGACCCGGCCACCATTTTTTCCACCCTCACATCCCAACCGGAGTTCCCATGAAGCTTTTGTCATATGTCCATCAAGGCCGCGAAACCTGGGGCGCCGTCGTCGGCGACGGCGTGGTCGATCTCGGAAAGGCGCGTCCGCAGCATGCGGGCCTGGTCGACTACATCGCCACGGGCGAGTACCTGCAGGCGGCGCAGCATGTGGAAGGATTGCCCATCGCGGCCAAGCTGGCCGACATCACTTTTCTTCCGCCGATCCCGAAATCCGAGAAGATCGTCTGCGCGGTGCGCAACTACATGGACCACCACCAGGAGGTGCTGGCCGCCGGCATGCACCGCGAACTGTCGGAGCAGCCGCCGATCTTTCTGCGCGTGTGGCGCTCGCAGTGCGCGCACAACCAGCCCATCGTGCGGCCGCACGTGTCGGAATCGCTGGACTGGGAAGGCGAGCTTGCCGTGATCATCGGCAAGGGCGGCCGCAATATCGCCGAGGCGGATGCCTTCGACCACGTGGCGGGCTACTCCTGCTACAACGACGGCAGCGTGCGCGAATGGCAGTTCCATGCCAAGCAGATCGCCTCGGGGAAAAACTTCGAATCGACCGGCGGCTTCGGTCCCTGGATGGTGACGGCCGACGAGATCGCGCCCGGCCGCGAACTCAAACTCGAGACTCGGCTCAACGGCGAAGTGGTGCAGAGCAGCCACACGGGCCACATGATCTTCAGCATTCCGAAGCTCATCAGCTACTCGTCGACCATCTTCACGCTCGCCCCCGGCGACGTCATCGCCACCGGCACGCCGGCCGGCGTGGGCTGGAGCAAGAAGCCGCCGCGATTCATGAAGCCGGGCGACGTGTGCGAGGTCGAGATCGAAGGCATCGGCGTGCTGCGCAATCCCATCGTCCAGCAGGACTGAAGCTCCCGGACCGGACCGCGGCGGCACAAGCCGCGGCCTTCATCCACAACCATTGGAGACAAAACCATGTGGCACAGACGATTGCTCGTTGCCGCAGGCCTGACCCTGGCCTGCGCGGCACCCTTACACGGCTTGGCCCAGGGCTTCCCGGACAAGCCGATCAAGATCTACCAGGGCTTTGCCGCCGGCGGCAACGCCGACACCATCGCGCGCGTGGTCAGCACGGAGATGGCCAAGGGGCTGGGCCAGCCCTTCGTGGTCGAGGCGCAGACCGGTGCCGGTGGCACCATTGCCTCGGGCACGGTGGCGCGTGCCAAGCCCGACGGCTACACGCTGCTGCTGGCCACGGGCGGCCATGCGGTGGCCGGCGCGCTCTACAACAAGCTCAGCTACCAGACGGTGACGGACTTCCAGATGGTCTCGACGATCACCTACTTTCCGTTCCTGCTGGTGGTGCGCGCCGATTCGCCCTACCGCGGGCTTTCCGAGATGTTGGCGGCTGCGCGTGCCGATGCGCGCGGCGTGTCGTACGGATCGGCCGGCATCGGCTCCACGCACCACCTGGCCGGCGAGCTTCTGGTGAAGAGCGCCAACGTCGAACTGCTGCACGTTCCGTACCGCGGCGATGCGGCGTCGGTCGCGGCGCTGCTCGGCGGCGAGGTGCCGATGATCATCGCGCCGCCGACGGCCGTGCTGGCCAACATCAAGGCCGGCAAGCTCCGCGCGCTGGCCACCACCGGCGCGCAGCGCTGGAGCCAGATGCCCGAGCTGCCAACAGTGGCCGAGCAGGGCGTGCCCGGCTACGACGTGCGCTCCTGGGCCGGCTTCATGGCGCCCGCGGGCACGCCGCGCCCCATCGTCGACCGCTTGCATGCCGAGACGCTCAAGGCCCTGCAGGTGCCGGCCGTGCGCGCGCGGCTCGAAGAAATGGGCGGCGAAGCGCGCGGCAGCACACCCGAAGAAATGACCACCATGGTGGCCACCGAGCTCAAGCGGTGGACCACCGTGGTGAACGATGCACGCATACCCAAACAGTGAGGACCCATCCATGTCGCTGATCGAGATCCGCAAGCGCAGCCTTTCCATCGAGACCATCTACCACGAGGGCGGTCCGCCGGCCGCCACGCCGCTCAGGCTGGCCGCCGCCTGCGCGGTCATCCACAACCCCTACGCAGGCCGCTACGAGCCGGACCTGATGCCCTTCATGGCCGAGCTGCGCTCGCTCGGCACGCTGCTGGCGACCGAACTGATCGAGGTGCTCGGGCGCGATAACGTCGAGGTCTACAGCAAGGCCGCGATCGTCGGCGTGAACGGAGAGCTGGAGCACGGCGCGGTCTGGCACGAGGCCGGCGGCTGGGCCATGCGCGAGGTGCTCGGCGAACCGAAGGCGATCGTGCCTTCGGCCAAGGCCGTGGCCGCCACGGGCTACCGGCTCATGGTGCCGCTGCACTACATCCATGCCGCGTACGTGCGCAGCCACTACAACTCGATGGAGATCGGCATCCAGGACGCGCCGCGGCCGAACGAGATTTTGTTCGCGTTGGTCATGGGCACGGGCGGGCGGGTGCATGCGCGCCTGGGTGGGCTCACCAAGGACAAGGTGTCCGTGCACGACGGGCAGCGCTGATGACGCACACCACGATGAAGGCGATCCAGCTCCAGGCGCCCGGCGGCCCCGAGGTTCTGCAATTGGTGGAACTCCCGCTGCCGCGGCCGCAGGCGGGCGAAGTGCGTGTCAAGGCCATGGCCATCGGTGCCGGCGGCCCGGACGTGCTGATCCGCAACGGCACCTACAAGTGGATGCCGCCGATGCCGGCGATTCCCGGCAACGAGATGGCCGGGATCGTCGATGCGGTCGGTGCCGGCGTCACGGCTCTGCAGGTCGGCCAGCGCGTGCTGGTGAGCGCGCGTGAACTGAAGCAGCGCGGCGGCTGCTACGCCGAAGCCATCTGCGTGCCCGAAGCCGCGCCTTTCATCCTTCCCGATGCGATCCGCTTCGAGGATGCGGTGAGCCTCGGCAACTTCCAGCTGGCGCTGGCCATGCTGTCGAGCAACGGCAACCTGCCCGCGCAATCGATCCTGGTGCCCGGTGCGGCGGGCGGCGTGGCCACGGCGCTGGCGCAGGTGGCGCGCGACCGCGGCCTGCGCGTATTCGGCACCGCCTCCACGCCGCAGAAGCGCGACTTCGCGCTGGCCAACGGCGCGCACGAGATCGTCGAGAGCGACGTGTCCGGCCTGGCCGAAAAGGTCATGCAGCTCACCAACGGGCGCGGTGTCGACCTGGCCTTCGATCATCTTGGCGGCGAGCTCTTCATTGCCTGCCTGCGCGCGCTGGCGCCGTTCGGAATGGTGGTCTCCTACAACATCGTGAACGGCCCGCCGGCCGGTGATGTGTTCGCAGAGTTGCGCAAGCTCTTGAGCCGGAGCCTGGCCGTGCGCACCTTCTCGATCCATTCGGTGGACGACGACGTGCCGCAGCGGCGCGGGCTCATGCAGGCCGCCATCGCCCTCATGGCCGAAGGCCGCGTGCATGCGCCGCCGGCCACCTGCTTTGCGCTCGCGGATGCGCGCCGCGTGCACGAACTGCTCGACAGCGGAAGCACGCTCGGCAAGATCGTGCTGCTGCCGCAGGGCGCGACTGGGCGTTGAGAGAAAAGGGTACCGCGATGCATGCAAGAGGCATGCAGCGGTAGCCGCGCGCACTTGTTCTAGCGTCACTTTCGAGACGGCTCGCAACGGTCCGCGGTGTTTGAATTGTCCAAACCCCGCAAAAAGGACGCTTCATGTTTGCCGAACCCTCCACCAAGACCCGCGATCTGCTCGAACGCCTGAACAAGTTCTTCGACCAGCACATCTATCCGAACGAAGCGCGCTACCACCACGAGATGGACGCCTTCCGCCGCCAGGGCAATGCCTGGCAGGTCTCGCCGCTGATCGAGGAGCTGAAGCCCGTTGCGCGCGCGGCCGGCCTCTGGAACATGTTCCTGCCCCACCCGCACCGCGATGTGCCGGCCATCTCCAATCTCGACTACGCGCCGCTGTGCGAAGTGATGGGCCGCGTCTCGTGGTCGGGCGAGGTGTTCAACTGCTCGGCGCCTGACACCGGCAACATGGAAACCATCGAGCGCTACGGCACCGAGGCGCACAAGGACGAATGGCTGGCACCGCTGCTGGCCGGCGAGATCCGCTCGGGCTTCCTGATGACCGAGCCCGCTGTCGCATCGTCGGACGCCACCAACATCCAGTGCACCATCCGCCGCGAAGGCGACGAGTACGTGATCAACGGCCGCAAGTGGTTCTCTTCGGGCGCGGGCAGCCCGCGCTGCAAGATCTTCATCGTGATGGGCAAGACCGACCCCGACGCACCGCGCCATGCGCAGCAGTCGATGGTGCTGGTGCCGCGCGACACCAAGGGCATCACCGTGCTGCGCCATCTCTCGGTGTTCGGCTACGACGACGCACCGCACGGCCACATGGAAGTGCTGCTGGAAGACGTGCGCGTGCCGGTGGCCAATATCCTGCTGGGCGAAGGTCGCGGCTTCGAGATCGCACAGGGCCGGCTCGGCCCGGGGCGCATTCACCATTGCATGCGCTCCATCGGCGCGGCCGAGCGCGCGCTCGAACTGATGTGCGACCGGCTGCGCAGCCGCGTGGCCTTCGGCCGTCCGCTGGCGGAGCAATCGATCTGGCACGAGCGCATCGCCGAGTCGCGCTGCCTCATCGACCAGGCCCGCCTGCTCACGCTCAATGCGGCCTACAAGATGGACACCGTGGGCAACAAGGAAGCGCGCGCCGAGATCGCGATGATCAAGGTGGTGGCGCCCAACATGTCGTGCAAGGTGGTCGACTGGGCCATCCAGGCGCATGGTGCGGCCGGCGTGAGCCAGGACTTCTGGCTTGCCGAAGCCTATGCGCACCAGCGCACCGTGCGCATCGTCGACGGGCCCGACGAAGTGCACCGCAACGCGATCGCCAAGCTCGAACTGGCCAAGCGCGCGCCGGCCTGACGAAATCCATTCCATTCCCTGCTTGCAAATTCTCTGCTGCAGGGCTTGACCCTCTCGTGGCGGCAGAGTCTAGGATGCCTTCAACTTGAGAGGGAAGGCATGTTTTTGAAGATTGGTGAACTTGCCCGGCGCACCGGGCTGACAGTGCGCGCATTGCGCCACTATGACGACATCGCACTGCTGGTGCCTTCCGAAAGATCCAGTGGCGGCTACCGGCTGTACGGCCGGAAGGATGTGGCGCGGCTCTACCGCATCCAGGCACTGCGCCGGCTCGATCTGCCGCTGGCGGACATACAAGGCCTCCTGGACAACCCGGCCGGCGATATGTCCGAAGTCGTGGCCCGACAGGTCGCGCAACTCGACCGCGAAATCATGCAGGCATCGGCACTGCGAACCCATCTGCTTTCAGTGCAAGGCCAGTTGCAGGCCAGCAAAGAGCCCGAGATCGACGACTGGCTGCTGGCGCTCGAAAACATGGTCGCGGGCGCGAAGTACTTCAGCGACGACGAACAGCGCACGCTCAACACTCGGCGTGACGGATTCACCGATGCGATGGCGCCTGAGCGCGCCGAATTGTCGACGTGGCTGCACAGCCTCGTCGCGGCCGGCGCATCGCCCGAGAGCCCGCAGGCGCAGTCCCTGGCACGGCGCTGGATTGCGATGCTGCTCGAAGAAGCCGGCGGCGACGAAGGCCTGCTGATCAAGCTCTACACCATGCACTGGAACGAGCCATCGCTGCACGCGCTGACAGGCGTGGACCGCGTCGGCATCCGGTTCATCTCGCACGCAATGGCGTTCGCGCGCCTGCAGCTCTACACGCCGTACTGCAGCGCTGACGACATGGCCACGCTGCGCCAGAACTACGTCGCCCAGACCGACGCGTGGCCGCCGCTCATCGCCGAAGTTCGGCAGCGGATGCTGGCGCCCGCACCCACGGATGGCGCTGCCATGCGCGCGCTGGCGATGCGTTGGCAGGCGCTATCGCTGGCCAAGGTCGGCGGCGATGCCACCTTGCACGCGAAGCTGCAGCAAGCGTTCCGCCAGGACGTGGCTTTGCGGGTCGGTTCGGGCATCGACGAGGCGTTGGCCACCTATGTCGGGCAGGCCGTCGCGCACCTGAACGCCACGTCGTCCTCCTGAATGAACCGAGGCTCCACGTGAACGCAGCAACACAGACGAACGCGCATTTCTTCACCGGCAACTACGCGCCTCTGACCGAGGAGCACGACATTGCGGCGCTCGACATCGAAGGCACGCTGCCGCGCGGGCTGTCGGGTAGCCTGTACCGCGTCGGCCCGAGCCCGCAGTACGCGCCGCGCGACAACAACTACCACTGGTTCTCCGGCGACGGCATGGTGCATGCCTTCCACATCGGCCTGGGCAAGGTGTCGTACAGCAATCGCTGGGTGCGCACGCCGAAGTGGCAGCTCGAGCATGAAGCCGGACGCGCGCTGTTCGGCACCTTCGGCAACCCCGCCACCAGCGACCCCCTGACGCAGGGCCGAAACGGCGGCACGGCCAACACCAGCATGCTGTGGCACGGCGACCGTCTGTTCGCTCTCGAAGAGTCGCACCAGCCCTTCGAGCTCGATGCCCTCACGCTGGCTTCCAAGGGACACCAGAGCTTTGGCGACCGCCTGACCTCGCGCTGTACCGCGCACCCGAAGCTCGACCCCGAGAGCGGCGAACTGCATTTCTTTGCGTACTCACCCGACGGCCCCTGTTCGCCGACCATGCTCTATGGCGTGATGGACAAGCACTGCGAGGTCACGCAACTCCAGTCGTTCATGGCGCCGTATGCCAGCATGGCGCACGACTTCATGCTGACCCGCGGACACGTGCTCTTTCCAGTCACGCCGCTGACGCTCAGCGTGGAGCGCGCCATGCGTGGCAAGCCGCTGCTCGCATGGGATGCCGCCAAGCGCACGCACGTGGGCGTGATGCGCCGCGGCAGCGCCGCCGACACCCTGCGCTGGTTCGACACCGACGCCTGCCATGTGTTCCACGTGATGAATGCCTGGGACGAGGGCGACACCATCGTGGCCCTTGTGATGCAGTCGGACACGGCGCCCGGTTTGCCCGATGCCGAAGGCCGCCCCGGCGACCCCCAGGCCATGGCCGCGCGCCTGTGCCGCTGGACCTTCGACATGGCCGGCAAGGGCACCGGGTTCCAGCGCGAGTATTTGGACGACCTGGTTGCCGAGTTCCCTCGCATCGACGAGCGGTACACCGGCCGGCGCAATCGCTACGGCTTCTACACCTGCCATGCGACCGCGCGCGCGAGGGACGATTCGGAGAGCGTGCTCTACGACAGTCTGGCCCGTTTCGATTTCGATACCGGCGAGCGCAGCATGCACACGCTCCCGCATGGCGACGTCGTGTCCGAACCGGTGTTCGTTCCGCGCGCCACGGATGCGGCCGAGGGCGATGGATGGCTGCTCGCCGTGGCTTGGCGCGAACACGAAAAGCGCAGCGACCTGCTGGTGTTCGATGCCAGGAACCTGCCCGCGGGACCCGTTGCGGTCGCCCGCTTGCCCCACCGCGTGCCGTTCGGTTTTCACGGGAGCTGGCGGCCCGGGTTGTAGAGCTGCGGCGCTTCGGCGGCTAGCCGCGCATCGACCGAGGCAGCGCGCTCGGCGCGTGTGCAGTGGCGAAACGTGTTCTGACCAGGGCGGCGAGTTCGGTGGGTGAGACAGGGGGGCTGAAGAGGTAGCCCTGCATCTCGTCGCAGCCGTTGGCGAGCAGGAACTGCAGCTGCTGCTCGGTCTCGACGCCTTCCGCGATGACCTTCAGACTGAGTTCGTGCCCCAGCGAGATGATGGCCTTGGCGATCGCCTTGTCTTCTTCGTCATCCGGAATGTCGCGCACGAAGGCTCGATCGATCTTCAGCCGGGCGATCGGAAAGCGCTTGATGGCGCTCAGGCTGGAATAGCCGGTTCCGAAATCGTCCATGGAGAGCTGCACGCCCATCCCCTGCAGCGCCTTCATCGACAGCAGGGCGCTGTCGAGATCTTCCATCACCAGGCTTTCGGTCAGCTCGAGTTCGAGAAACCGGGCTTCGAGCCCGCTTTCCGCGAGCGCCCGGGCGACCTGCTCGATCAGGGTCCTCTCCCTGAACTGCCGTGCGGACACATTGACCGAAACGGCGAATGCGGGCAGGCCCGCATGCTGCCAGGCCTTGTTCTGGAAGCAAGCGGCGCGCAGCACCCATTCGCCGATGGGAACGATGAGCCCCGTCTCTTCGGCCAGGGGGATGAAGTCTGCCGGCGGTATCAAGCCACGCTCGGGGTGGTTCCAACGGATCAATGCCTCCGCGCCAATCACCTGACCCGAACTCATCTCCAGTTGGGGCTGGTACACGAGGTGAAACTCGCCCCGGGCGATGGCATTGCGCAGCCCTTCGCGCATGGCGAGTTTGTCGCGGACCGTGTCGTTCATCTCGGACGCATAGAACCGGAAGGTGTTGCGCCCCGAGGCCTTGGCACGCGACATCGCGGCATCGGCATTCATGACCAAGGCGTCGGCGTCGGCGCCATCCGCGGGATAGGTGGCCACGCCCATGCTGGCCGTGACCTGGACCGCCTGGCTGCCGATCTGGATCGGCCACGCGATGGCCTCGAGCAGCCTTCGCAGTGCCGGAGCGATCTCTGCCCCGTCGCCCGGCTGGTCGTACAGCACGATCACGAACTCGTCGCCGCCCGTTCGCACCACCGTGTCCACGCTGCGCAGGCACTGGCTCATGCGTCCGGCCATGACCTTCAGCAAATCGTCCCCGGCTTTGCGGCCCAGGCTGTCGTTGACCAGCTTGAAACCATCGAGGTTGATGAACACCACCGTCATCAGCCGCCCGTATCGATCGGCATACGAAATGGCCTGCTTGAGCCGATCTTCCAGCAGCGCGCGGTTCGGGAGCCCAGTCAACGCATCGTGGGTGGCCTGGTGCTTCAGGGTGTCGGCGCTGCTTTCCAGCAGCACGTTGGAATTCTCGATCGACTCGGCCATCTGGTTCATGGCCCTTGCCAGGATGCCGAACTCATCGTCGCGGCCTTGCTGCGCCCTTGCGCTGAAGTCTCCCGAGGCAACGCGCCGGGAGAAGGCGATGAGCTGCGTGATGGAGCCCGTGATGCGCAGCGAGACGATCCTTGCGATCACGACGCCCATGACAGCGGCCATCGCAATCATGGCAATGGCGGCCCAGCGCGAGAAACTGGCTGCACGTGCGACGTCGCTTCGCGTTTGAAGCGCTCGCTTGCTTGCCGCGGTGTGCAGCGCCTCCACGGAGGACTCGATGGCAACCGCCGCATCGACGTAGCCTTGGCGCGACGCGCGTGCCGCGCCGAGATTGCCCTCCTTGCCATGCTGCTTGATGAACGCGAGAAACCCGTTCTCGTATTGCAGGGTCTGGGCCTCGATCCGATCGACCTGGTCCCGAAACCGCGGATCGGTCGAGACGATTCGCAGGCTGGCCAGGTACTCGCGCATATCCAGCAAATGGTTCTGCATGGCGGGCAGCGAACGCGTGCTGGCCTCCGCCACGCCGAGCCGATCCGCCGACAGCAGGAGCTCGCTTTCGGCTTCGCGCGCCTTGTACATCGCCAGCGAACTGCGCAAGCTCAGGTCCGCCATCCGGTTGTCACTGTTCAACAACTTGTCGATGGCGGCCGAGGACCGCTGTTCGCTCAGATAGAAGGCAACGCCCAGTGCGAGCATCAGCGCGATGACGACGCCGAACCCCAGAGCGATCTCTACCCGCAGGCTGAGCGATCGTTTCCGCCACGAGAAGCCGGCCAGCAATTGGCTCAAATGCGGCCGACTCCGCGGTCCTCGCTGGCGAGGCGCCTCACCGCTTTCGCTCTGCATCGACCATCTTCAGAAAAGTGCGCACGTTCTCTTCGCCGGCAAAGCGCGCGATCTCCGCGCGGGCGCTTTGCGTGGCGGCGCGAAACGGCGCGGGGTCGGGCCGCGTGACCTTCACGCCGGCGGCGGCCATCCTGGCGATGAGCTGCTCCTCCTCGGCGATGATTTTCTTGCGCATGCCGTCGCCTGCCGCCTTGCTTTCTTCCCGCACGATGGCTTGCTGCGCCGGCGTGAGCTTTGCCCAACTCGTGGCGCTCATGAGGTGAAGCGTGTTGTAGTACACATGGCGCGTCAAGGCGAGGTGCTTCTGGGCCTCGTACAACTTGTTGTAGTAGATGACGTTGATCGGGTTCTCCTGGCCGTCGACCACGCCCTGCGACAGCGCCTGGGGAAGTTCTTTGAAGCCCACCTTGCTGACCTGGGCACCCAGCGCTTCCATGGTGGCCTCGAGCTCGGCGACGGGCGGAACGCGCACCCGGAGGCCCCGCACGTCTTCAGGCACGTTGACCGGGCGCTTGTTGTTGGTGAGATTGCGGAATCCCCATTCCCAGTTGGACAAGATGATGAAGCCCTGCTTCTCGGCAAGCGGTGCGAGCCATTTCATCGCCGGGCCATCGAGCACGCGGTGGGCGTGCGAATAACTGTCGAACAGATACGGAAGAATGACAACGGAGAACGTTTTCTCGTACTTGATGAGATAGTTCATCGAGGTCACGTCCATGTCGACGGCGCCGAGCCTGACCTTCTGCAGCAGTTCGTTCTCGCTGCCGAGTTGAGACGCGGGAAAGATCTCCACGCTTACCTGCCCGCGCGTGCGCTCTTCGACGCGCTTCGCAAACTGGAGTGCCGCCAGATGCGCCGGGTGCGTGGTGGTTGCGGCGTGCACCAGCGACAACACGACGGGCTCGGCATGCGCCGCCGGTGCGAGCGCTGCAAAGCCCCATGCCGCGACAAGCCTCAGGAGTGATTTTTTCATGCCAAACGGTTTGTTCGGACTGAGCCGTGAAGCTCATTAGACCCTCGATGGATTGTCGCCGCCGACTCATTCCATGCGGGATATCCCTGCAGCAAACCGATGGTCTCGCGCGAGTCGCGCAAGTGTTTACATGAAAAGTTCTATAGCGAGGCGCGGGTCGGACGTGGGTCAGTACGAATCGCTACCGGTAGCAGCGGAATCGCCTGCCGAAGATCCAAGAGGACCGGCGGGCGGTCCGCTCGTTGAAGCCCGTTGGCTCATCTCGTCGGTCGCGGCCGCGAGACACTGGTTCGCGGTGGCCCATGCGCGGTTCACCAGCTCCCGGTCGAGGGCATCGGGCGGCGGTCCGAGACCACGAAAGTAAGCAATCCGTTTTGCATGCAGGTCGTACTCGGCGCGGCGCGCATGTTGCTCAAGTTCCTTCCAAACGCGCAGGTAAGTCACGGTCGTGGGCACGCGCCGCTGCGTGACCGGAAGAACGAAGCCATGCCTGCCGTCCGCCGCGGGATGGTTCTCGGCCTCCTCTTCCGTATGTGGCAAAGCGAACACAGCCACCGACGCTTCGCTGCTGCCGGCGGCAAACCATCGAAAGGTATTTGCCCGCTTGCCGAAGCGGCCCGTCGTCCGTACGAAGAGATAGCCCGAGGTCACGCTGCCAATCGCATCGACGGGAATGCCGGCGTTTCGAAGCGCCTGGACCAGCGCACGGCCCATCACGCTCGACGGCAACTTCAGGGTGACGGTCGGGTCATGAGCCGTCTGGTTTTTCATGGTCCTTGGCTTGTTTGGAACCGCTGCGTTCTACCTGGCTGCGAATCATGGTGGCGCACTTCTCCATGTCCCCAGCGTGCGCCTGGGCGGGACACCCCCTGTCGGACGGCGCCGACGCCTTGGGTAGGCGGCAGGGGGTCGCCCTCGTTCAGCGGCCGAGACCGACGGCGTTCATGACAAAGCGAAGCACCAGGGAAAGAAGGTAAAGCGAAACCACGCTTGCAAGCCAGATGGCCGCGAGCCAGCCGAGGCGGCGCAACCACTTGCGCCTGCCTGGGCCTGGGTCTTCAATGGTAGCCATCGCCATGCCGCACCTTGCCGCGAAAGACCCAGTAGCTCCAAGCCGTGTACATCAGGATGATGGGAATGATCAGGAGCGCTCCCACCAGCGCAAAGCCCAGGCTCTGCGCGGGCCCTGCCGCCTGCCAGATCGAGATGTCCGGCGGAATGACGTTCGGCCACAGGCTGATGCCCAGCCCCGTGTAGCCGAGAAAGAGCAGGGCCAGCGTGAGAACGAAAGGTGACGCGTGCCCGTCGCCGCGCAGCGCCTGCAAGAGCTTGTACACCACGAGCGCCACAAGCAGCGGCACCGGCGCGAAGTACAGCAGGTTGGGCAGGCTGAACCACCGCGTTGCAATCGCCTTGTGCGCGAGCGGTGTCCAGATGCTGATCGCGATGATGACGGCGAGCATGAGCCACGCCAGGGGCCGCGCCAGGCTGCGCATGCGCACCTGCAGACGGCCTTCGGTCTTCATCACGAGCCAGGTGGCGCCGAGCAGCGCGTAGGCCGCAACCAGCGCGAGTCCCGTGAAGAGCGAGAACGGCGAGACCCAGTCGAACGAGCCGCCGGCAAAATTGCCGTCCACCACCTTCAGGCCGTTGAGAAACGCGCCCAGCGTCACGCCCTGGAAAAAGGTGGCGGTGAACGAGCCGCCGATGAAGGCCGCATCCCACCAGCGCCGCTTGCCCGCCCGCGCCTTGAAGCGGAATTCGAACGCAACGCCGCGAAACACCAGCCCCACGAGCATGAGGATCAGCGGCAGGTAGAACGCGCTGAGGATCACCGCATAGGCCAGCGGAAACGCCGCCAGTAGCCCGGCCCCGCCGAGCACCAGCCAGGTCTCGTTGCCATCCCACACCGGCGCCACGGTGTTCATCATGACGTCGCGGTCTTCCTTGGCCGGCAAGAACGGAAAGAGGATACCGATGCCGAGATCGAAGCCGTCCATCACCACGTACATCATGATGCCGAACAGGATGATCACGGCCCAGATCAGGGGAAGATCAATGCCCATCGTCGGACTCCGGTGCTGCTGAAAGCGGGCGCATGGGCTGCCGCGGTTCCCCGGGCCCTCCATGCATGGGCGGATCGCCATGGTCGCCCGTGGGGCCCTTGGCGATCAGGCGCAGCCCGTAGGCCGTGCCTGCGCCGAACACCACGAAGTACACGATGACGAACAGTGCGAGCGTGAACCCGACCTGCGAGGTCGAATGCTGCGGCGAGACCGCATCGGCCGTGCGCATGAGGCCGTAGACGACCCAGGGCTGGCGGCCGATCTCGGTGGTGAACCAGCCGGCCAGGATGGCGACCAGGCCCGCGGGCGAGAGCGCCACCGCAAGCCGCAGGAACGCGCGCTGCGAATACAGCCTCTGCCCGCGGCGCAGCCACAGCCCCCAGAAGGCCAGTGCGATCATTAGCACGCCGAGGCCCACCATCGCGCGGAAGGTCCAGAACACGATGGCCGAGTTCGGCCGGTCTTCCGGTGCGAAGTCCTTGAGCGCCGGAATCTGCCCGTCCCAGCTGTGCGCTAGCAGGAGGCTGCCCGCGCGTGGAATCTCGATCGCGAAGCGCGTGACCTCGGCTTTCATGTCGGGCCAGCCGAAAAGAATCAGCGGCACGCCTTCGCCCTTCGGCGTGCGCTCCCAGTGGCCTTCGATCGCGGCCAGTTTGGCGGGCTGGTGCTCGAGCGTGTTGAGGCCGTGCTGGTCGCCGATGAGCGCCTGCAGCGGCGCCGCCGCGAGCAGCATCCACAAGGCCATCGAAAGCATGGTGCGCACGCGCGTGTTGTCGTTGCCGCGCAGCAGGTGCCAGGCCGCCGCGCCGCCCACCATCAGCGCCGTTGCAAGGTAGGCTGCGGTGACGGTGTGCGCCAGGCGATAGGGGAAGGACGGATTGAAGATCACCTTGAACCAGTCGACCGGCACCACGCGCCCGTCGATGATCTCGTGGCCCTGCGGCGTCTGCATCCAGCTGTTCGATGCGAGGATCCAGGTGGCCGAGACCAGCGTGCCAACGGCCACGGCCAGCGTCGAGACGAAGTGCAGGCCCGGCCCCACGCGCTCGCGGCCGAACAGCATCACGCCGAGAAAGCCCGCTTCGAGAAAGAACGCGGTCAGCACCTCGTAGGCCAGCAACGGTCCGGTCACGCCGCCGGCAAAGCGCGAGAAGTTGCTCCAGTTGGTGCCGAACTGGTAGGCCATCACCAGCCCCGACACCACACCCATGCCAAAGGCCACGGCAAAGATCTTGATCCAGAACTGGTACAGGTCGATGTACACCTGGCGGCCGGTGCGCAGCCACAGGCCTTCGAGCACGGCCAGGTAGCTCGCGAGCCCGATGGTCAGCGCCGGAAAGATGATGTGGAACGAGATCGTGAAGCCGAACTGGACGCGGGCGAGGATGAGAGGTTCCATATCGTGTTCCATGGCGCGGACGCGGGAGCCGGTCACGCGGTTCTATTACACGGCTGGGCGGCCGAAAAGGGAACTGGGCGTTTTGACCCACCGAGGCTCCGCAGGCGCGCTCGCGCTGAATCGAGGACGGGTCCAGAATGAGACGACCGACCGATCGACATGCGTTCCATCTTCAGCAATCACATGAGAGCCATTGCGCCCTTCGCGGCATTTGTCCTGGCCACCTGCTTGCCCCTAGCCCATGGCCAGGCCGCACAAGGTCCGCAGGCCTACGACGGCCCGCTGTTCGACACGCACCTGCACTACAACCAGGAAGCCTGGGACGGCAACACCGGGCCCTATCCGCCTGCCGAAGCGCTCGCGCGCATGCAGCGCAACCAGGTGACGGCGATCGTGGCCAACTCGCGGCCCAACGCCGGCACGCAGACGCTGGCCGCGGCGCGCGAGACCCGCGCCGCGGGCGTGACCGTGGTGCCCTTCGTGCGGCTGTACCGCAATCGCGACGATTACAGCAACTGGTTCCGCGACGAGACCATCCACGAGATGGTGCTGGCCGAGCTGGCACGCGGTACCGCGAGCGGGCCCTACCGCGGGATCGGCGAGTTCCACTTGTACGAGAGCGCCAATGCCAATGGGCCGGTGGCCAGGAAACTGATCGCGCTCGCGGAGCGGCAGAAGCTCGCGGTGCTCGCGCATGTCGACGACGTGGCGATCGACCTGCTGATGGCCAACGCGCCTTCGAAGGGCCGGAACCTTCGGCTCATCTGGGCGCACACCGGCATCGGCGGCGCACCCATCGAGCGGGTGCAGGCCCTGCTGGAACGCTACCCGCTGCTGATGGGGGAGCTGTCGTACCGGCCGGGGCTCACCTGCGAAGGCGGCAGGCTGTGCCCCGAGTGGCGCGCGCTGATCCTCAAGTATCCGGAGCGCTTCATGATCGGCTCCGACACCTGGGTGAACCAGCGCTGGAGCGCCTACGACGAGATCATGCGCGGCTATCGCACCTGGCTTGGCGAACTGCCGCCCGACGTGGCGCGGCGCATTGCGTGGGGCAACGCGGCTGCGCTGTTCGATCTGCGCTGAGAGCGCGGTGCCGCTAAACCGCTAAACCTGGCGCGATTCCGGCCACCGGTGCCGCGTGCCGCCAGATCGCCGGTCGGCTTTCTCAGCCACCACGCCCTGCGCGCTCAAAGCGTTGCCGCGCTGTTCGAGGTGCTGCAGGCACTGCAGGAAGATGTCGAGGTGCGCCGGCGCGATGCCCTCGAGCAGATCGACGTTGAGTTCTGCGATGCGCGGAAACACGCGGTCGAAGAGCTGCCGGCCCGAGGGGCTCAGCCGCACGTGCACTTCGCGCCGGTCCTCGGCGTCCTGCCGGCGCACCACCAGCTTCTTGTCGACCAGGCCACGCAGGCCGCGCGAAGTGCGCACGCGGTCCAGGTGCAGGTGCGCGGCCAGCGCCGAGGAGCGGATCTCGCCCTGCTGCGCAAGCGTGGCGATCATTCCCCATTCGCGCCGCGTGATGCCGAAGCCGCCTTCGACCAGGCGCGTGGCCATGCCGTTGCTGGCGCGCACCGCGCGCGAGAACCGGTACAGGAGCAGGTCGTCGAGCGAGTTCGGCGCAAGCACCGCGCTGGCGTCGGGAAAAGCGGGCATGTCTTGCGGACCGTGCATGGCGAGCGGAAATAGGAAATCGAAAGCGGTGAAAAGGGTGTGGCCCGCGCGCCTCGGCAGGCAAGTGATGGATTAGATCAACTGTTTGTGGCGTGCGTATAAACGGTAACAAATTACACGGGATGAAACAAACGCAGGCCGGCGATTGTCGCCGCGAAGGCCTGCGCGCGCCCGTGTCGATGCCACCACCGCAAGCAGGAGATCCGATGACCGCATTCTTTTCCCGGCGCAAGCTCACCACATGGTGCCTCGCGCTCGCCGCGTGTGCCGCATGCGTCGCGCCGCTGGCCCACGCCCAGACGCCGATCTTCGACGGTCCGCTCACGCTGGTGGTCGGCTACACCGCGGGCGGCAGCACCGACCGCATCGCCCGCCTGGTCGCCGAGCGGCTCGGCCCGAGGCTCGGCGTGGCGGTGACGGTCGAAAACCGACCGGGCGAAGGCGGCCGGCTGGCCGCCAAGGAGACCAAGCGCGCGCCCGCCGGACAGAACGTGTTGATGCTCGGCAACCCCGCGGTCATGGTGGTGGCGCCGCTCGTGTTCAAGGATCTGGGCTACGACCCCGACAAGGACTTCGTGCCGGTGTCGCAGGTCAGCAGCTACGACTTCGCGCTGGCCGTGGGCAACAAGCTGCAGCTCGACCGCGCGATGTTCCTCGTGGGCCGGCTCTGGGCGCATCCGGAAGAGGCCGTCTTCGGCGTGCCCGCCACCGGCAGCCTGCCTCACTTCTTCGGCCTGATGGTGGGCGACGCGCTCAGCGTGCAGCCGCAGATCAAGGGCTACGGCGGATCGGCGCCGCTTTCGGCCGACCTGACCGGCGGCAACCTGCCGATCGCCATCGACACGCTCGATTCGCTCTACGCGCAGCACGTGGCCGGCAAGATCCGCATCCTGGCCGTCTCGGGCAAGAAGCGCGTGAGCTTCGCGCCCGCCATTCCCACCTTCCGCGAGGCCGGCATGAAGATCGATGCCGACGGCTGGAACACCTTCTTCGCCCCGGCCGCGATGCCGCCTGCCAAGGTGCAGCAGCTGGCCATCGCGATCCGTGACGTCATGCAGGACCCGGCGCTGCAAAAGGCCGCCAATGCGGCCTACATCACGCCCATCGTCAGCACGCAGGCCGAGACCGCGCAGATGCTCAAGAGCTTTCGCCAGCAGTGGGAGCCGGTGGTGCGGCGCTCGGGCTTTCAGCCCTGAACGAACCAGTTCAGGCTCGCTGGATTCAGCCCATGATCTTCTGCACGCTGGAACCCCGTAGCAACTCCGCGTCGCCGCAATTCAGCGCGGCTTCCACGAAGACCAGCGTGGATGTCACGCGTACAACGCTACCGCGTGCTTCGAGAAACTGTCCCTCGCGAGCCGCCGTGAGGAACTGTGTGTTGAGGTGAACCGTCACGCATGCGCGGCGGTCCACCGCTTCCCAGGCGACGGCGCTGACGACATGGTCGAAGAGGGCGCAGAGCACGCCCCCATGGACAAACCCCCCCGGATTCAAATGGTCCGGAGTCGCGAGGATGCCGTACGCCCATCCCTCTGCTTCCTTTCGGGTCCACAAGGGCCCCATGCGCTCTGCGAAGCCGCGAAGGGCGCGCTGCCGCCAGCCGGCGTCTTGCAATGCGGTGATCACACCATCGCGCTCGCCTGTGGGCTCGGCGCCGGTCATGACAATGCCTTTGCCTCTCGCACCAGGTCCACGGTCAGCGACTTGGTGCGCTCGCTCGTCAGCTGATCTGCCACACCGAGCGCGACCAGTGCGTGCGTCATGCGCTTCTGGGCGTCGAAGATCGGAACGGCAATCACCGTGATGCCGCTCATGTAGTTGCCGCGATCGATGGCGAATCCTTTGCGTTGCGCCGCACGCACTTCCTTCTTCCAGGTTTCAAGCTCGGGAGGGTTCTCCCAGGCCAGGGTCTTGAAACGGCGGGCCAACTCCGCATCCGACAGATCGGCGTAGGCGGAGACGAGTCGTCCCGTCGCGCTGGTGAGTGCAGGGAACCGACTGCCTACCTCCACATAGAGGCGAAAAGGGCCGCGCGAGCGAGCGAGCGAAAGCACCACAAGGTCGTCGACCCCGGAGACCTTGACGCCAATCGTGGTGACGTTCCACGCCTCGGACAGCCGATCGAGTGCGGCCTGGATGCGGGCTGGGAACGGATTGTTCTCAGCCATGCTGCGTGCCAGCGAGAGCACCCCGACGTCCAGGCTGTACCGCTTCGTTCCCGGCTCGACCTTGACCATGCCTTCGTCGACAAGGACACGCAGGATGTGCAGACACGTACTCGTTACCAGGTCGAGGCCTTCCGAAATCGACTTGAGCGTCAACGGTTCGGGGGACCTGGCCAGCAACTGAAGGATGGCCAGCGCGCGAGAAACCGCCGGCACGGGGCGAACGCGAGGCCCCTTGTTGGCAGGGGGAGGTACTGGAACAGCAGCAGGCATACGGGTAGAGGTCACAAGTTTTGCAAAGCATACGACGCTTTGCCCGGTGAACATTCCGCCGATTCCGACATGACTTCAAGGGGAGTTTCTGGCAGCAATTGTCCATAGACAATTCATAGACGCTATTGACAATTAATCGACCGGCGCGCAAAGTCTCTTCATCAGTAAGCAAGACGAGAGACGGCCATGACGAACCTGACGCACTACACCTCCTACGCGGATGCGCAAGCCCACTGCAGCGCGGCCGGCTTGTGGGAACTTTTCGATGGAGACGCGCAGGTCATGAACATTGCGCATGAGTGCATCGATCGCCATGTCGATGCGGGCGAGGCCGTCGTGCTCGTCCGGGCGTCGGGCGAGAACGAATCGATCAGCTTTCGGCAGATCTCCGAGGCCTCCTCGCGGTTCGCTCACTTTCTTGTCGGGGAGGGCGTGCAGGCGGGTGATCGCGTCGCCGTGATGCTCGAGCCTTCGCTGGCGTTCTACGTGGCGATCTTCGGCGCGATGAAGATGGGAGCCATTGCGGTCCCGATGTTCACGTTGTTTGGTCCGGATGGAATTCGCCTGCGGGTCCAAGACTGCAAGCCCCGCCTGGTCGTAACCAACACCGAAAAGTCGGAAGTCGTTCCCGCCAGCGACGACATGAAGGTGCTCGTGGCAGACGACGCATTCCTCGCTTCACTCGGCCGCTTCTCGCCCAACTTCCTGGTCAATACGCGAGCGGACGACCTCGCCATCTTTCAATACACATCCGGGACCACGAGGGAGTTGCCCGATGCGGTCAAGCACACGCATCGCGCCATCGTGACGCTGATGCTCGCGGCGCTGTATGGCACGGGCGTGAGGCCTGGCGACCGGTTCATGTGTCCGTCGTCGCCGGCGTGGGGCCATGGCCTCTGGCATGGGACTTTGGCACCGCTCGCCATGGGTGTCACGATTGGCGCCTATGCCGGCAAGTTCAGCGGCGAGCGGCTGTTGCAGGCCCTGGAGACGCATCGCTTCAACACCTTGTCGGCCGCGGCGACCCACTACCGGATGATGCGCAACTCGGGCGCGGCCTCGAAGTATCGCTACTTGCTCGAGAAGGTGTCCTTCACCGGCGAGCCGATCGACAGCGAGACCGCCTCGTTCATCGAGGCGACTTTCGGCCACAAGGCCTGCAGCATGTACGGCACGACCGAGATCGGTGTGTGCCTCGTGTCCTATCCCGGTGCACCGGACTTTCCCGTCAAGGCCGGCTCGCTCGGAAAGCCTATTCCAGGGCTTCGCGTCGAGGTGCAGGACACCGAAGGCAAGCCTTGCGCGCCCGGTGCAACCGGCGAGCTGAAGCTTTGGCGCCGCGGCGAATGGGTCGCGACGAAGGACCTGGGCCGGATCGACGAGGACGGCTACTTCTGGCACGGCGGCCGGGCCGACGACGTGATCATCTCGGCGGGCTGGACGATCGGCGCGGTCGAGGTCGAGGACGCCATCTTGAAGCACCCCGACGTCAAGGAGGCTGCGGCCATCGGCGTACCCGATGCCCTTCGCGGCCTGGTCGTCAAGGCCTTTGTTGTTTCGGATCGTCCAGCCGGAGAGAAATTCGTCGAGGAGATCCAGGACGCGGTCCGCACCCGGCTGAGCCAGCACGAATACCCGCGGCAGGTGAGCTTCGTCACAGAGCTGCCGAAGACGCCCGCCGGAAAGATCCACCGAAAAATGCTGCGCGAGCAAGAAGCCGCCAGCGTCGCAACCAGTTCCTGACCCACCCCTTCATTCCTTTCATTCAACAGGAGACGGCATGTCCACCACCACCACCGAAAGAACCTTCCCGAAGATCACTGAAAACGGCCTGGACGAGCTGCGCGAGCGCATCGGCCAGAAGATCGGCGCCACCGCCGAACCGTGGTGCTATGAAGCGACCCGCGACAACATCCGGCATTACGCGCACGGCATCGGCGACGACAACCCGCTCTGGTGCGATCCCGACTACGCGGCAAAGTCGAAATACGGCGGCATCATCGCGCTGCCGAGCTTCCTGTTCTCAACAAGCCGGATCGTCTCCGGGTATGTCGGCGGCCTGCCGGGTGTGCACGCCATGTGGTCGGGCGCGGACTGGGAGTGGCACAAGCCTGTCAATCGCAACGACACGATCCGTACCGAAGCCTATCTCAAGGATCTGGTCGTGCATCAGACCAAGTTCGCCGGCCGGGCGGTTCAACAGACCTACCACGTCGACTTCTTCAATCAGCACGGCGACAAGGTCGCCGAGGCGGACAGCTGGTGCTTCCGGACCGAGCGAGACCATGCGCGCGAGCAGGGAAGCAAGTACAAGGAAGTGCGTGCGAAGGCGCCGCGCCGCTATTCGACCGAAGAAATCCAGGAGGCCTACAGGCTCTACGCCAAGGAGGAGGTGCGCGGCAGCACGCCGCGCTACTGGGAGGACGTGAAGGAGGGCGAGGCGCTGCCAACCATGTTCAAGGGACCGATGACCGTCACGGGCTTCATCGCGTATGCCCAAGGATGGGGCGGGCTGTACATCCGCGCGAACAAGCTGGCGTGGAAGCTGATCGACGCTCACCCGGGTGTGGGCATCACGAATCGCTTTGGCATTCCCGATGTGCCGGAGCGCGTGCACTGGGAAGAGGACTTCGCACTGGAAGTCGGCGCGCCGGGTGCCTACGACTACGGCCCGGAACGCACCTCGTGGCTCACGCACCACCTGACCAATTGGGCAGGTGACGAAGGCTTCCTGCGCAAGGCGCATTGCAAGATCCGGCGGCACAACCCCGAGGGCGACATGCTGTTCATCAAGGGACACGTCAAGCGCAAATTCGTCGAGAACGGACGTCACCTGGTGGAGATTTCCCAGGAAGCCCACAACCAGGACGACGAGCTTTCCGTGCTCGGCTCCGGAGTGGTCGAGCTGCCCACGCGCGGCTGAGCCATCGCACCCCGCACGGGGTGCGGATGATTTGCAAAACGGGATCGCCCTGGCGGCTGGCTCACGTCAGTTCACCACGGCGGTGCCTCTCGAGATCGGCCATGCCAAATTCGTCAAAGCGAAGTGCCAATGGGCACGGCGCGCTAGCCGGGCTGCGCGTCATCGACCTGTCGAGGGTTCTGGCTGGACCCTTGTGCACCCAGATCCTTTCGGATCATGGCGCCGAAGTGATCAAGATCGAACCGCCAGCGGGCGACGAGACCCGCACACTCGGCCCGCCTTTCAACGAGGAGGGCGACGCGGCCTATTTCACGGCGGTGAACCGCGGCAAGCGCGGTATGGCAATGAACCTGGCCCATCCCGAAGGCCGCGAGACGCTGCTGCATCTCCTGAAGGATGCCGATGTGCTCGTCGAGAACTTCATCCCCGGCACGATGCAGCGGTGGGGGCTGGATTTCGAGGACGAATTGAAGCCTCGCTTTCCCGGCCTGATCTACTGCGCCATCTCGGGTTTTGGCGCAGACGGTCCCTTGGGTGGATTGCCGGGCTATGACGCGGTGCTGCAGGCGATGTGCGGCATCATGAGCGTCAACGGCGACCCGTCGTCGGGACCGACGCGTATGGGAATTCCCATCGTCGATCACTTGACGGGCTACAGCGCCCTCACGGGCATTCTGCTGGCGCTGCACCACCGTGATCGGACAGGCTCCGGTCAACGCGTCGAAGCCACGCTGTTCGACACTGCCCTGAGTTTGCTGGTGCCGCACGCGGCAAACTGGATGTACTCCGACGAGGTTCCGGGCCTGCTGGGCAGCGCGCACCCGAACATCGCTCCCTACGACAAGTTTCAGTGCCAGGACGGACTGGTCTTTCTCGGGATCCTCAACGACCGTCAGTTCGCGAAGTTCTGTACCGTCATGCGGCTCGAGGAGCTGATCGAAGACCCGCGCTTCGCGAGCAACTCTGCGAGGCTGCAGCACCGCGACGAGCTGCGAAGCCGCATCGAGCTTGTACTTTCAGGATGGCAGAGAGAGGCGGTGTGCAGCACGCTCATGCGAAGTGGCGTGCCGGTGGGACCGGTGCACACGGTGCTCGAGGCCTTCTCGCAACCGCATGCCGTGCACCGCAGCATGCAGGTGAAGCTCGATGGCTACCAAGGCATCGGTGTTCCCGTTCGCCTATCGCAAACACCCGGCCGGCCAACCGGGCGTCCTCCGCGCTTTGGACAACACGCGAGAGAAGTCCTCGGCGAGGCCGGATTTGATGAAGAACACATCAACCACTTGCAGGTAACCGGCGTCTGCCCGTAGCAGTGCCTCGAGGCAGGGCGAACAGCCCGCACAACAATATCTGGAGACTATGTCATGAAGCGCATCACTGGAATCTTGCTGGCCCTGCTGGCGTTCTCGAGCCATTCTGCTTTGGCTCAGACCTATCCCACCAAGCCGATACGCATCGTCGTTCCCTACCAGGCAGGGCAGGGGACCGACGTCGCAACGCGCTATCTGGCTGAGCATCTCGGTCGCGCGCTGGGGCAGCCTCTGGTCGTGGAGAACCGTGCGGGCGCGGGCGGCAACATTGGCACCGCGGAAGTTGCGCGAGCCGCTCCCGATGGCTACACCCTGCTCATGGGCACCAATGGCACGCATGTGCTGAATCAGTTCCTCTATCCCTCGATGCCATTCGATCCGGCAAAGGACTTCGAGCCGGTGGCGTTGATCAGCACGTTCCCCATGGTGATTCTTGCGAACCCCAACGCGCCGTACAAGACCATGGCGGATCTGCTGGCCGATGCGAAGGCGCGGCCTGATGCAATCAATGTCGGGCTCCCGAGCACGACTTCGCGCCTGGTGCAGGAACTCATCCAGAAGCAAAGTGGCGCTCTCATGCGGGCCGTGCCGTACAAAGGCTCTGGCACTTCGATGACCGATCTCATGGGCGGACAAGTGCTGGTGGCCATCGATACGGCGAGCGCGGCGCGGCCCTTTGTTGCCAGTGGCAAGCTGAAGGCGTTGGCGGTGACGTCCCTCAAGGAGTCGCCGCTTCTGCCAGGCACCCAGCCGGCAACGTCTCAAGGACTGGAGGGCTTCCAGGTCATTGCCTGGAACGGGCTCTATGCGCCCCATGGGACGCCTCCCGCCATTGTTCAAAAGCTCAACGCAGAGATTGCAAAAATCTTGGCACTGCCCGAGGCGCGACAGCGTCTCCTGGACCTCGGTCACGAGGCTGCGGGCGGAACGCCAGACAGTCTGGACCGCTTCGCGCGCAGCGAGCGTGACAAGTGGGGCCCTCTGATCAAGAGTGCCGGGATGAAGCTCGACTGAGGCACACAACCATCACTCCCATCGCTTTTGAGCTGCGATGATACCCAGCGGGTAGCCGCGGCGTCCCAGCGACTGGCGCAGGACGATGCGGCTGGCGAAGCGTTCAATGCCGATATCGTCTTCCAGCATCTTTTCCATCAGCGCCTGGAAATAGCCAACGCCGGGTGCCACGATCTTCAGCAGGTAGTCGTAGCCGCCGCTGACGTTGTACCACTCGACGATCTCCTCGTACTTCGAGGCGGCCTGCTCGAACTTGCGGAAATCATGCGGCCGGTGGCTGCTGATGGTGACCTCCGAGAACACGGTGACGTGATCCCCCAGCTTTTCCAGCGCGATGTCGGCGCCGTAGCCGCGGATCAGCCCGCACTCCTGTAGCCGCTTGGTGCGCAGCAGACACGGGCTGGGGCTGAGGCCGAGCGACGCCGCCAGATCGACGTTCGAGCAGCGTCCCTCGCGCTGTAGATGCACGAGGATCTTGAGGTCAAACCTGTCGAACGGAACTGCCGAGCTCATGGCGTCATGGTACGGTCAAGTCCGCGGCATGCGCTGCGCCTCGGCAAGCGATTCATCGAGCGCTTCGATCACCATGCCGGCCTGCTCCGCCGACAGCACCAGCGGCGGACGGATCTTGAGCACGTTGTGCCCCTGGGCGCAGGCGCTGAGCAGCACGCCCTTGTCGCGCATCAGGTTGACCACCTTGCTGGTGAGGCCGCGGTCCGGCGCCCGTGTCGTCCGGTCCGACACGAGCTCCACGCCGACGAAGAGCCCGGCCCCCCGCACATCGCCAACGGCCTCGTGCTTTGCGGCGAGCCCGGCGATGCCGTCGAGCAGCACCTTGCCGACCTTGGCGGCGTGCGGCACCAACCGTTCCCGCTCGATGGTCTCCAGCACTGCCAGGGCCGCTGCACACGAGACCGTATTGCCCGCGAAGGTGTTGAAGTAGCGGGAGTGCTTGCCGAATTCCGCCAGGGCGTCGGCCGTCGCGAGGAGGCCTGCGATCGGCTGGCCGTTGCCCATCGGCTTGCCCAGGGTGACGATGTCGGGAACGAGGCCGTGGCGCTGGAAGCCCCACATGTGCTCCCCGGTGCGGCCGAAGCCGGGCTGCACCTCGTCGGCGATGAACAGGCCGCCGGCGCGCTTGATCGCTTCGACCGCCCCCTTCAGGAAGCCCGCAGGCTCGGGCAGGATGCCGTCGCTCGTGAAAAGCGAATCGACGATCAAGGCTGCCGGCTTGATGCCGTGGCGCTGCAGGTCGGCAATCGCTGCTTCCACGTCGCGCGTGAAGCGCTCGCCAAGGTCGACGCCTTCGGCGTGGTACTGGCGCGGCGCCGGCACCAGACGGACGTGCGGGCCGAGGTCGACGGTCACGCCCAGCGACGGCGAGAACTGCGACACGGCGTCGGTGATGCCGTGGTAGGCCGTGTCGGTGACGATCACCCCTGTGCCGCCGGTGCGTACCTTGGCGATGCGATAGGCCAGGTCGTTGGCCTCGCTGCCGGTGCAGGTCAGCATCAGGTGGGCCAAGTCGGTGCCGGGCACGCTGGCGATCAGACGTTCGGCCAGCTCGAGGATGGTGTCGTGGAGGTAGCGCGTGTTGGTCGCGAGCGTCTGCACCTGGCGGCAGATCGCCTCGGTCACCGCGGGGTGGCAGTGGCCGAGCGAGGTCACGTTGTTGTAGACGTCGAGGTAGCGGCGGCCTTCGGGGTCCAGCAGCCACACGCCGTCGCCGCGCACGATGTGCAACGGGTGTTCGTACATCAGCCGGTAGGCCGGGCCGAGCAGCGCATTGCGCCGCGCGATCATGGCCTCGGTGGCGGGCCCGACGTTGGCGCGGCCGGGGATGTAGGCGTTGACCATGTTGAAGTCAGCGGTGGTTTTCATGAGGAAGCTCCGTTTCGTTTTGGGGTCAACAAGCGGCTGCGCGCTTCGTGGCGGGAGAGGTCTGCCAGCTGCGACAGCGCCTCCCAGGCCGCGGGGTTGTGACGCATGATGTAGGCGCGGTTCTCGGGATAGCGCAGGGCGCGCCACTCCGAGATCAACGCCGTGATGAGGTGGCGCGTCGCCATCAGGTCGGCGACGATGTCCTGCTCCGGATCGGTCAGCGGCAGAACGGCCTGGTAGGCGCTGACGAATTGCGCCGCTCCCTCGAACGGGTCGGCACTGCCAGTCATGTGGAAGGCGGCAGCCGTCGCCACCTCGCCGACCAGTGGCGCATGGAGCATGTCGCCGAAGTCGATGATGCCGGTGATGCGCGCCGGGTCGTCCGGCGCCACCAGCACGTTGTAGAGGTGATAGTCGTTGTGAATCACCTGCGCGCGGAGCGACGCAAGGCGGGGCAGCACGTGGTCAGTGAAG
This sequence comes from Variovorax sp. OV700, assembly GCF_900099805.1. GTDB lineage: Bacteria > Pseudomonadota > Gammaproteobacteria > Burkholderiales > Burkholderiaceae_C > Variovorax. The sequence goes on from NZ_FNDR01000002.1 coordinate 373,396, forward strand.
CGCGCCATGAACAACTGGGCCAGTGCGCGGCGCGGTCCTTCGACCAGGCTGTCGAGCTGCACGGTGAGGCGGTGCGCGGCAGACACGTTCCACAGCAGATCGTGCTTGGCCGCGGGGTGCGTGAAGCCCTGCAGGGCCAGGTTCAATTCGGCCAGTCCCTTGCCCATTGCCACGCGCTGCGCGGCTGTGCGCGGTGTCTCCCGGATCTGGATGCCCTCCAGGTAGGTGAGCATGCGCACGGTGGTCGAGGCGCCGTCAGCCAACGTCACGGTGTCGCGCGTGCGGCCGTCCAGCGTCCGTACGACGCGGGGCACCGGCTGGCTGGGCGACGTGCGGGCGATGTGCTCAAGGGCCGCGATCTGGAAATCGACCAGCGCCACCGGCTCTGACGGGTTGCTGATCTTGAACACGTAGCGCGTGCCATCGGTGGACTCCACAGCGCAATTCTGGTCGCGCTCGCTGGCCAGCGACTTCACACGGCCGTCGATGCCGTAGAGGCGCGCCACCAGTGCCTGCACCTCGGCTGGCGCGAGGTTGGGCGCTGCGGTGCTCAGCGCGGCAACCTCGCTCGGGCGTTCGTCAGGCATCGCCCTCTGAGGTCCCGGTCGGGGGTCAGGGCTGAACATCAGAGTCCGAGCAGTGCGGGAAGCTGACGAACGTCGGTCAGGCGGCTCACGCCATATTCGGTCGACGTAGGCTCGTGACCCCGGTCGATGAAGGCCTTGGCCATGAAGCCCAGGTCGGACGCCGTCATCAGGTCGTATCGGAAGCTCGACGAGACATGCATCATCTGATCGGGCCTGCAGCCGAGCCGGTCGAACATGTACTCGAAGGCTTGCATGCGCGGCTTGTACGCGCGCGCTTCCTCGGCGGTGTAGACCGCGTGGAACGGCGCCTTGAGGTGCGCGACGCTGTGAGGGATGAGGTCGACCATCGAGTTCGACAGGATCACCAGCGGCACGTGCGGCGCGATTGCCTCCAGCACTTCAACCACGTTCGGGTGCGGCTGCCAGGTCGGCACGGCGTTGTACAGAGAGGCTGCATCCGATGCCAGGCATTCGACGCCGTGCGCCTTGCAGGCACGCTGGATGGCGTTCTCCACCACGTCGTAGAAAGGCTTCCATTCGCCCAACACCTCATCGAGGCGATAGGCTTTGAAACTGTTCAGGAACGCCGGCATCCGGTCGGCCGAGACGCGGTCCTTGAACAGGACTTTTGCCGTGGGGCCCATCTCGAAGTTGATGAGCGTGCCATAGCAATCGAAGCTGATGAATTTGGGTTTGAAGATCATGGTAGACCTGCTGCGTTGAGGTGAAACAAGTCTAGGACTGCCCCCATTGCAGGAGATGCCATATCGCTGCGGATCCCGAGCAGTTTCTTTGTCAATCCGCAGGGGGCTGGCATTTTTGAGTGGTGCTTTTGTCGACCGTGAACCATCTGGGCCGCGTTGCCGCCGATACTTGCTGAACGATCGGACTTCAGCCATGTCACAGCCACTGCGCCTCGTCGAGACTTCGCCCAACCTGCCGGCCAGTGCCGACGTCGTCGTGATCGGCGGCGGAATCATCGGTGTGTTTACCGCGTACTACCTGGCCCGACGGGGATTGTCGGTCGCCGTGGTTGAAAAGGGCCGCATCGGCGCCGAGCAATCGAGCCGCAACTGGGGCTGGTGCCGCCAGCAGAATCGCGACGCCCGCGAACTGCCGATGGCCACGAAGAGCCTGGAGCTGTGGGAGCAGTTTGCCGCGGATACGGGTGAAGACACGGGCTTCAACCGCCACGGGTTGCTCTACCTGAGCGACGACGACGACGAAATCGCCCGCTGGGCCCGCTGGCGCGATTTCGCGAAGACGGCGGGCGTGACCACGCACATGCTGAGCGGCCGGCAGGCCTCGCAGCGGGGTCAGGCGACCGGCCGCGCATGGAGGGGCGGCGTGTTCTCGCCCACCGACGGCACTGCCGATCCCGCCAAGGCGGCGCCCGCCGTGGCAGCTGCGTTGATGAAGCTGGGCGGCAGCGTCCACCAAAACTGCGCAGCACGGGGCATCGAGCTTGAGGGCGGCCGGGTCAGCGGCGTGATCACCGAAGCGGGGACCATCAAGACCCGCACTGCTGTTCTCGCAGGGGGTGCGTGGGCGTCATCGTTCTGCCACCAGCTCGGCGTGCAGTTCCCGCTCGCCACGGTGCGCCAATCCATCGTGCGCGTGTCCCCGCTCGAACAGCGCCTGCCGGACGCCCTGGCGGGCCCGCGTGTCGCCGTTACCCGGCGCCCCGATAACAGCTACATCCTGGCCATCAGCGGCCGTGGGCGCGTGGACCCGACGCCGCAGCTGATGCGCTTCGCGCCGCAGTTCTTGCCTATGTTCGCCAAGCGCTGGCGCAATGTGTTTCCCGGCGGCCTGGAAGGCATTCGCTGGGGTCATGAAACCCGCGCGCGATGGAAGCTGGACGCGCCCACGCCCATGGAGCGGGCGCGCATCCTCGATCCCAAGCCCGACCCCGCGAGCGTGCGCGAGACCCACCGCCGTGCCGTCGACTTGTTGCCTGCACTTGGCAAGGCTCCCATTGCCAGTACCTGGGCGGGCTACATCGACAGCACGCCCGACGGCGTCCCCGGTGTCGGAGAAGTGCCGGGGGTGCCCGGATTCATCCTTGCCGCGGGCTTTTCCGGGCACGGCTTCGGCATCGGTCCAGGCGCCGGCCACCTGATCGCCGACCTGGTCACCGGCGCAGCACCGATCTTCGATGCCGCGCCGTTCCGGCCGGACCGGTTCAACAAGTCGGCGTGGGGCAAGGTGGCTGATTTTTAGAGGCTGCAGGGCACCTTGCGGTTCACCGGATGCGCCGCAAGATTTCATTCGGAGTTCATCAAGCTCGAACCAACCCGCGATAGCCTGCGGCAGCAATTTCGCCCTTTGCACGGAGGCTCAAACCAAATGGCACAAACTCGGCAAGTTGACGGCTACCGAACGCCGATCTTGGCACGCCTGCTGGAGCCCCTTTGCGTGGCGATCTCTTGGTTCGCTCTGATCCTCGCGGCACCGATTTTTGTCATCGCGTGTTTTGATGCCACGCACCTGACGCACCGAATCAGCCCCTCCGATCAAGATCACATCGAGGTCGTGTCCCGTTACGCACGGACTTTCATCGATCAGAACAAAAGGCTCCCGGACCACGACGAGTACCAAAATTGGGTAGTCGCCACTGACCAACAGCAAGGGACATGTCTCGATGGCCGTTTGGGCGAGGCATGGCTCGAAGGAGTTGCCTTTGCAGGATTGCTGGCCATCGCCGTCTTCTTCAGGTGGGCTGCCAGTGTCAAGCGGAGGTCTCCGCAATTTGAATGACTTTTTCAGAGATGCTGCTATGTCTCTTGTGGGTCCGAAGCTCCAAGGCCGTGACCGGCTACAGTCGGCCACAACCAGACATTCAAAGATAAGCGCTGAAGAGACAAAATCGCCCATCAGCCCAACCAGCGGAGCGGAAACGTTGCATCTCGGCCTACTCACCATCAGCAGCATGACCAGATGGTCGACTTGCTCGCGCAGTTGCACGCCCACTACAACCCCCCGGCTCTCGCTTGGCGCGGGAGACGTTCAACGCGCATCTACAGCGCCTGTGCAGCGGCGACTCGCAGCTTCACCTGGTTACGGCATCCCAGGACAACCGCTTGCTCGGATTCGCAGCCGTTTACCTTGTTGCTTCGCTGGTGGAGCCGGAGCCAGATAAGCGGCTGCAATGCGCGTTGAAGGAGCTCTTCGTCGCGCCTGAGGAACGTAGCCGAGGGGTCGGGCGTGCTTTGATGGAATGGGTCGCCCGGTTCGCAATTGACCATGGTTGCTGCCGAATTGATTGGACGGTCAAATCTTCCAACGCTAGAGGAATCGATTTTTATGAGCGGTTAGGAGCACAGTTGGTCCCCGACCGCTTGAGCTACCGGTTGGAGCGTTCAGGTGTGTCTTTGGCTGCAGCCCCCTGATGCTGCTCTCGGCCAAAACCGAAAGTTCATTGCAACCCTCCGGTTGAGAGGTCCTCACTGATGCCTGTATACATTGCCTACTTCCTCATGAAGCAGGAGAACCTTTGGCTGAACGAGCAACCGCCGTACGACGTTACTCGTCGAGAGGAACGCTCCTACATCTCGTCGCAGTTGTTCGCAGCGAATGACGCGGAGGCCGCCTAAGGCCGTGCGGTGGAGATGCTGGGAGGCTTGGGCGACGCGAACCATGACGGTCCGGGGCATCGAATGAACATAAGCCCAATAGGAATCTTCGACCTTGATGAGGTGTACCTCGCCGAAGACCGACTTGCGAGCGAGCTGCATGAACCATACGGCATCGACGTCGGGGTGCTGTTCGTCGATGAACTGCAACATCAGCAGCTCAGGTCTAAGCAGAAACTGAGTCTCTTCACCCGCTCAAAGCCGTGACGGGCAGGTGCGGCCAAAAGCGGATCTTCGATGCACCCGTCTAATTCACCGACCAGCGCATCAATGGGCACACTCGCGAGGTGTCCCAAAGGTGAGGGTCCACAACAGGTTCACCTTCGACGGGCAAATTACGCGGGTCGCTGCTCGCACGCCGTTTCTTGTTCATTTCTGACGAAAGATATTCTTCAGAAATACAGCCCAAAAAACGACACCCCAAAGATATCCGCCCGCGTATGAGGCAATGATGAGTGAGACCCACAATACCCATCCGCCGTAGGAGCCAAAAATGATAAGTGCGAGAACAGAAGCAACTGTGCCGAAGCACACGACGGCAAAATTGAGAAAATTTCTTCGGTCTCGGATGTAGTTACCTGACCGGATAAGCAGGTTCCCCATTTGCCACCTCCTGGTGTTCAACTTGTTGACGCCCTTCGGCTCCTCAGCCTACTCTAGATGAAATGGCTGCTGACGTTCGATCAGTTCGTGTGAGTGGGGAATGGGTAATATCGGCCAACACCGGAACTTCGAGGCCGATGCAGAATGCGCCATGAAGCAGTCGCTCAACATGTTCATCACCCCGGAGATTCACGTTTCGTTCCAGCAGCTTGCGGTCTGTGCGAACTCGGGCGCATCTTTTTCCAAGGCGGCGTCCAGGCTCAAAGCCGTGGCAATTGCTTCCGTCGCTGGGGCAGCGAGGTCCCGCCAGGCCTCGGCCAGCAGATGCCCGAGATGAAGCCGATTCGGCTCGACGATGTTGAAGCCATGCCGGCCGCGTTCCTCGCGCGCCTGAAGCCTTTGGAGCACCTCTTTAGGCAGCACGAGTACATAGACTCCCTCACGCAGGACCCTCTCGCGGGGCGCCTGCAATACGACCTGGAAGACTACTTGCGGACTCAGCCCGTCCGTGGGTACCACTGCACACGCGAGCCGATGCCGGGCTACTTCAGCAACCATGATCTTCGCTTGACCGACATCGCAAGCCACCAGGCGGAGTTCCTCGCGCAGTGGGGTCACCTGTTCACCGACAGCGAAAAGGAGGACATGCGCCGCGCGTGGAGCAGCTACTTCGTCGGTACCGGTCAAGAGCGAGCGCGAAACGGGATGCTCTGGTTTTGCCTGACTGAATGCAGCGCGCGAGCAAACGGGACGCGGGTCTTTTTCGACCACTTCGGTGGGGAGGCCGTGTTCATGCCGCTGAAAAACCATCCCACTATTGCTCTGAAGCTGGGGCTAATTGGGACCCCGGTCGTCGTTGAAGCGCGCCTGCAACCCGGGACGACGGCCCCGCTGCGCTTGGCGCTACCGCTTCTGAGCGCATACCACCGCACCGTCCGGCCTGACGCGCATGTTTGGGAGGCAGAGACGAACATCCGCCGGCCAGTCCCCCCTGCGGACGTGTTGGCGGTCAGCCGGCTTGTGAGGGCTTGACGTTTGTGCCAGGAGGTCGGGACCTAGCGGTTCTGGGCAAGGACGGCCGCGAGCAAGCTCCGACTAAGCAAAGTCGCGTAGGCCATTTCCGGAACGCGTGCGCACAGACCACACGGCGGGCAACAATCGGCCACAACCCGACATTCACCGACGAGGCCCAATTCGCTTGGGAGCCGAGTTTCGAGGCGCGTACCCGAGCGTGTTCCCGCCGCCGTCGCCATGTTCGAAGACATGACAAATGCCCCTCGCCAGGGACGGTGAGCTTCAACTATCGTGTGCATACGAGGTAGCGAAGGAGAAAAGTTCTGTCCCGAGTTTCGGCTCGGGAGACATGCTTCGCTGCAACCGGGTCGGCGGGATGATGAACGGGAACCGCATGCGAATAGCCACTTGGAATGTCAATCATAGGGTTGGCCGGACGACTTTCAGACCGGAGGCGGCGCATGCTGCTTGCGCCCTGGACGCGGACCTCATCTGCTTGAACGAGTTCTATCCGAAGAGCGAAGAAGAATCCTTTAGGCGAGTGCTGTTCGAATCGGGGTACTGCCATCAGCTCATCTCACCTGCAGCCCCGAGTGGAGTACATGCGAACAGGGTACTTATTGCGTCTCGTAAGCCCATCGAGCAGGTCGACTTGCAGGTACCGACGCACGAACCTCACCTGCGCACAAATGTCCTTGGCGTCCGCACGGACGAAATCACGCTTGTGGGTATGCGCGTCCCGGCTTACGACCGTCTTGAGGCGGCGCATCTGCTCGCGGCATGGGAGTGGGCTTCGGACCTGGCAGCGCGACTTTGTGAGCAGCCAGCGGTCATTCTGGGGGACCTGAACGTTTCCCTGAAATCTCTTGGGTATCAGAAGGGCAGGCACCTCCAGGCCATCCTGGCAAACGGGTGGACCCGCGTGGCAACGGTAGGGGCAACGTACCATGGACACAACGGAGTGCGCAGCGAGATTGACCATGTGCTGGTTACACGCCAATGTCGGGCGACGCATCCAGTCGTGCTGACAACCATCGGTGAATTCTCCCTTTGCGGTCAGGCTAACTCTATCTCTGATCACGCCGTGCTCATGTGCGACCTTGAGAGCGTCCCAGTGCTCAGTTCGCCTGAGGTTTCCGAATAGGTCCCTGAAATGCCTATGGCTAAATCTAGGTAGGGCGCTTATGCAGCAACTCCGTCAGCAACTCGTCCAGACGGCTCTCAAGTGGGAGCAGGCGTTCGGCAATGCGCCCTCGATTACCTCAACTCTGTCCGAATACGATGCGGCAATGTTGTTGGGGCTTACGCCGGAGCAGTACTCCGCATGCATGTATGGTGCGACGGCTGTGCAGAAGGGCTACGATTTCGTTTTCCAGGGCAAGCGTTATCAAGTAAAGGGCAACCGGCCGAGCGGGAAGCCGGGCAGCTTTGTGACTTGGGTGCCAAAGGCGACAAACTACGAATGGGACTTCCTCGTCTGGATCCTGTACGACTCGAGGTATGAAGTTCAGGAGGCGTGGCTGTGGGAGGTCTCCGAATACATGGCGCAGTTCGATCCCATCAAACGGCTCTCGCCGGTGCACTACCGCAGGGGCAAAAGGCTTCCGTGAGCCAAGCGCCAACCTACTGGCGGATCTGAGCGTCGGCTTACTGGACGGAGGAAAGGACTGTTCTGGGCCCAAAGCGGCTGTACAGAATTCTCCAAAACCGCCCCTCGTTTCGAGCAAGCCGAAGCTACTCGGCAGTTTCACTCCGAGGGTCTGCAGATGGCGGCGAGTAAGCGTCCGGACATCACGTCGCTGCGCGCAACGAGCCCCGGTGCAAGCAGATCACCGGTTGTCGAATCACGCCTACAGACGAGACGCCCTTTAGCCACAAAGCTATCCGTTCCTATACACGCGACGAACAGGAGAAGCGCAGATGTACGTCATCATGGGTGGAACGGGTCACGTCGGCTCGGCGACAGCGGCGGCTCTGCTTGCGCGCGGCGAACAGGTAGCGATCGTCACGCATGACGCGAACCGCGCTGGCGCGTGGCTCAGGGAAGGCGCCGAAATCGTGGAGGCGAACGTCAACGAAGTGGCGTCACTGCGCGCTGCATTCCGGCGCGGTAGTCGTGCCTTCCTGCTCAACCCAAACGCCGATACCTCTGCGGACACCGATGCAGTCGAGAGGCGAACGGTCGCGAACATACTTTCCGCGCTGGACGGATCGGGACTGGAGAAGGTCGTCGCGGCATCGACCGCTGGCGCGCAGCCCGGCGATCGCATCGGCGACCTCAACGTGCTGTGGGAACTCGAAGAAGGGCTGCGGCGGCAACCGATCCCCGCGGCGATCAACCGTGGCGCGTACTACATGAGCAACTGGGACGGCCAGCTCGACGCTGTTCGCAAGACTGGAACGCTGCAGACGATGTACCCCGCCGACTTGCTCATTCCGATGGTCGCGCCGCTCGACTTGGGCGAGATCGCAGCGCAGAGACTGGTGTCTGCGCCGGACGACATCGGCATCCGATATGTGGGGGGCCCGAGACGGTATTCCTCGGCGGACGTGGCGAAGGCCTTCTCGCAGGCGCTTGGCGCGCCCGTGGGCGTCGATGTCATCTCGCGCGACGAGTGGAAAGAGGCGTTCCAGGGCCTCGGCTTCTCCGAGGCTGCTGCGGACTCCTACGCGCGCATGACAGCGGTCAGCCTTGACGGCGGCTTCGACATGCCCGACGACGCGCTGCGGGGCGCGACGACTCTCGAGGCCCATATCCGCGACCTGCTTTCGAAAGCCGAGCGTTAGATTTTCCAAGGAAATCCTGTGCCTTACCTGCAACTCGACGTCAACGACAGCTATCCCGAGGACTTGAAGCAACAGCTCGCGGCTCGGATGTGCGAGACCTATGCTTCGATGATGAGCGTTGATATTCGGCGGATATCCGTAGCAATTCGGGAATTGGGCGCAGGCGGTATCTGGCGCATCGCCGAAGTGGGCAAGGTTCCTGTTCCCGTTTCCTTGCTGATGTTGGACATCCGCCGGGGCCGGCCAGCCGAACTTCGGATGGCGGTAGCCAAAGCGTTGTGCGCTCATTGCATCGAGCTGCTGGGCCTACGTGACGACCGATTGAACGTCGAGTTCACTCAGCACGATGGCGACGAGATGTACCACCCCACACTGGGTGGCTTCAGCCCAGACTGGAAGCCGGGAGAAACCTGAGACCGACATTCGCTCAAATGTGGCCAACCCAGCAAAGTCATGCTTCCAGCCAGACGTGTTCGGCGAAGCTGGAGCCCATCATCCCGCCGAGCGGAATCTGCGACAGGCCCTTGAGCTTGCTGACGTGGCCATCGATGCTGGAGATGAACATCGGGATCCCGATGCCGCCTTCGTTGTGAATCATCACCTGCATGTCCGCATACATCTGGGCGCGCTTGGCCGCGTCGGTTTCGCCGCGCGCGGCCACCAGCAGCTGGTCGAATTTCTCGTTCTTCCAGCCCGCTTCGTTCCAGGGCGCTTCGGACTTGAAGAACAAGGTCAACGCCAGGTCGGCGCTGGGGCGCGTGTTGACGTTGCCGAAACCCACCGGGTGCTTCATCCAGTGCGTCGACCAGTACCCGTCGGCAGGCATGCGCTTGACCTCCAGATTCAGTCCGATCTGCTGGGCCGCCTGCTGCAGCAGCAGCGTCATTTCCACCGAGTTGACCGCGGCGGGCGAGACCACCACCGGAACGGGGGTGCTGCCCAGGTTGACCTTTTGAAGGTGCCACTTGGCCTTCTCGGGATCGTACGCACGCTGCGGCAGGCCCTTGAAGTGGAAGCGGCTGGCCGGGCCGATGGGTTGGTCGTTGGCCACCACGCCATAGCCCTGCGCGATGGTCTTGAGCATCTGCTCGCGATTGAACAGGTGCTTCATGGCCAGCACGAAATCCGGGTTGGAGCCCGGGCTGCGATCGATGCGCATGATCAAGTCCGTGTACGAGACCGCCTTGGACTCGAAGATCGCGTGCTGGCCGGTGGCCTTCACGCGTTCGACCGAACGCGGGTCGACCGCGCTGATCAAGTCCAGCTGGCCGCCCAACAGCGCGTTGACGCGCGCCGACTCATCGGTGATGGCCAGGAACTCGATCTCGTCCAGATACGGACGGTTCGGCTTCCAGTAGTTCTCGTTGCGCACGGCGATGGAGCGCACACCGGGCTTGAACTCCTTGAGCTTGTAGGGGCCGGTGCCGATGCCGGCACTGAAGTCGGTCGTGCCTTCCTTGACGATGTGGAAGTGGTAGGTGCCCAGGATCACGGGCAGGTCGGCGTTGGGCGAGGTCAGGCGGAAGGTCACCTCGTTGGGGCCGGTCGCGGTGACTTGTTCGATCTGGTCGGCCAGGACCTTGGCCTTCGACGCGGTCGCGGGGTCCTTGTGCCGCATGATTGAGAACACCACGTCGGCCGGCGTCAGCGGCTTGCCGTCGTGGAAGCTCACGCCCTTGCGCAGCTTGAAGACCCATGTCTTGGCGTCCTTGGTTGTGAACTCCTCGGCCAGCTGCGGCTGCGCGGCGAGGCTGCCGTCCAGGTAAGTCAGGCCGTTGTAGAACATGAAGCCGCGGGCGTAGTCGGTGCCGTTGGCCTGCTTGGCGGGATCGAGCGTGTCGTTCACGCCCGAAGAGGTACCCGCGACCCGGATGCGGCCGCCCTTGCGCGGCGTCTGCGCATTTGCCGTGGTGGCCAGCATCGCTACGCTGCCCGCCAGCGTGGCCTGCATGCCGCCGGCCACCAGCATCGCCAGCACGTCGCGGCGGCTGGCGCCGCGCTGCAGCTGACCCATCAGACGCGTGCTTTCCTCGGCGCCGATCAGGCGGTTGAGATTCTGGTGCTCGTTCATGGTTGTCTCCTCGATCTGTGAGTGGCGAGAGATGGGCTCAGGCGAGCTTGTCCTTGAGCCGGTAATAGGCCCCTACCAGCGGCAGGAACCACGGGGGTCCGACATGGCCCGGGATCGCCGGCCAGTCGAAGTCTTTCCAGGGATTGAGTTCGGCGCGCCCGTCCATGACCTCGGCCATGATCGTCCCCATCAGGGTCGACATCTGGGTGCCGTGGCCGCTGTAGCCCATCGAGTAGTAGATGCCGTTGCGCTCGCCGGCGCGCGGCAGGCGGTCACGCGTCATGTCGACCATGCCGCCCCAGCAATAGTCGATGCGCGCGGAGCGAAGCTCGGGGAAGACCTCGTGCAGCGCGGCCTTGAGGATCGCGCCACTCTTCTCGTCCGAGTTCGGGTTGGAGACGGCGAAGCGGGCGCGTCCACCGAAGAGCAGCCGGTTGTCGGGCGTCGTTCGAAAGTAGTTGACGAGGTTCTTCGTATCGACCGCCATCCGGCGCCGCGGCAACAGCCGATCGAGCGTCTCTGTTGGCAGCGGCTCGGTGACGATCAGGAACGCGCCGACCGGCACGATGCGGCGTCGGATCCAACCCAGTGGCCCCGTCTGCGAGGTTCCGCTCGCCAGCAGAACCTGCTTGGCATGGAGCCGGCCCTTCGGCGTTTCGATCTGGTGCCCTCCGCCGGGGGCCGGTCGCAAGCCGGTCATCGGCGCATGCTCGTGGATCTCCACGCCGCGCCGCGCCGCGGCTTCGCCCAGGCCACGCACGAAGCGCCCGACATGCATGCCGGCGCCTTTGCGGTAGATCAGTCCGCCGTAGAAGCGGTCCGACCCGACCTCGCGGGCTATGTCGGCGCGGCTCACCATTTCCGTGTCGGGGTCGACGTTGGCCGCCAGCAGTTCCTGGCTGCGCGCCAGCTTGTCGTAGTGCTCGGGCTTGGCCGCGAGCTTGATCTTGCCGACGCGCGCGAAGCTGCAGTCGATGTTCTCCTCGGCCACCAGGCGCTCGACCATATCGACGCCGGCATCGAAGGCCCGGTAGAGCCGGTCGGCGACATCCTTGCCGAGTTTGGCCGACATCATCCCGTAGTCCTGGGCAAAGCCGTTGTTGCACATGCCGCCGTTGCGACCCGAGGCGGCGTTCCCGATGGTCTCGGCTTCCAGGAGCACGACGCGTGCACCTTTCTTGGCAAGCGCCAGCGCAGCCGAGCAGCCGGTCAGGCCGCCGCCGATCACCGCCACGTCGCAGCTGCCCTGCACCGGTCCTGCAGTGGCACTGCGGAAGGGTTCCGAGGTGTCGAGCCAATACGAGGCCAGCTTCATAGCGGCGTTTCCCAAGTTGTCGGCGTTTCCGGTGTCTTCGAGCGCGTCATCGTGATGTCTCCTAGTTGAACGACTGGTTGGCCAGCGCGAACATGCGTGCCGGCCCCGCCGGCGGGATGTGCGGCCCCTTGACCATGGTGGTGGCGTCACTGACCTGGCAGAGGCCGATGCTTTCGAGCCAGTCCCCGAGCTGCGAGGTGGCCGAGGTGTCGACGCGGACGAAAACCTGGCCGAGACGTGCGAGCGCGGCTTCGATCAAGGCGCGCGCATCGGCCGCACTTTCGGCGACCACGGGACCGATGACGTGACCACGACCGAACGGGCGTGAAATGGCATAGCCGCGCGGCTCGCCGTCACGCACGAGCACGTGGCCGTTACCGGCCTGGATGAGCCGATCCAGCATCTGCCGCCTGGCCCAGCCGGAGGCCTTCAGGTCCAGATGCGCGACTGCTTCGACATCCGATGGCGCCATCGCCCTGACCAGGCTGGCCGGTGGCGCCTGGTGGCGCTCGTGAGGAACGCCTTGATGCTGCTGGATGACGCCGATGCGGACAAAGCCGCGCCTTTCATAAAGCGCCAGGCCTTCGGCCGTCGAGTTGAGCGTGATGGTCCGCGGGTGCGCCGCTGCCAGCAGCGCATCCATCAGCCGCGCCCCGTAGCCACGGCCTTGAGCAGCCTTGGAGACGATGATCATCCCGCATGACGCATGATCTTCGCCGTAGGCCCACCAGGCCGCGGTCGCGATCACTTGACCGGCGCGGTCGCAGAGCACGAAGCCCTGGCCGAGCTCGAGCGCGATGGCCCAGTCCTCGAGCCGATAGGGCCAGGACATCTCCTGCGAAAGCTGGAGGGCGCCTTCAAGGTGTTCCGTGGCAAACGGGACCAGCACCACGATCTGTTCGGCTTGCGTCTGCTTCATGGCTATGGCCTGGACCAATGTCGGGCTCCGAGTTGTGCTTGTCCGATGCGGCCTGCGGGATGCGGACCGGCACCGACCAAGTCAGATAGCCGGATGTTGCGCCTGATCGATTGAACCTACAATTTATCGAACCTGCATAGCGAGTTAAGGTTCAACTAAATGATCAGCTCTGAGGATCTGCGCTTCTTCAACGTGTTGGCCCGGTCCGCGTCGCTCGCTGAAGCTGCCCGGAAGATGGATGTCACGCCGCCGGCCGTCACCCAGCGCCTGCAAGCGCTGGAAGCACGAATCGGCATCCGGCTGATCGACCGTTCCGGCCGCAGGATGGTCCTGACCGATGAAGGCGATCTGGTCGCATCGCACGGAACAATCGTGGCCGACGCGATGGAGGCGCTGTCCGAGGCATTGGCCAATCGCAAGAAGGCCGTCAGCGGCCATCTACGCATAGCCGCCCCGCATGGTTTCGGGCGGCTGCATGTCTCACCCGTGGTCGATGCGTTTGCAAAAGCGCATCCTGGCGTGACGGTCACCCTGGACCTTGCCGACCATCCCGGTGCGCACCTGCTCGAGAGCAGCGACGTCATCGTCCACATCGGACCGCCTGGTGCCCAGAACCAGATCGTCACGACGCTGGCACCCAACCGACGCATCCTCTGCGCCAGCCCGGACTATCTCGCCAGTGCTTCGCCGATTCAGTCGCCTTCAGACTTGCTGCGGCATCGGTGCCTGGTGGTGAGAGAGAACGACGAGGACGTCACGCTGTGGCGCTTCGTGCACGCTTCGCGCGAGCCGGAGACCGTCCGCATCCGTCCCACCATGTGCAGCAATGACGGCGCGGTGGTGCGCGAGTGGGCGGTGGCAGGCCGGGGCGTCGCAATCCGGTCGGAGTGGAACGTCGCCGCCGATCTGGCAGCCGGTCGGCTCAAACGGGTGCTTGCGAGCTGGGAGGTTCCTCCCGCCGACGTCGTCGCCATGCTGGGCACCCGCTTCGGGCGAAGCGCGCGGGCAACGGCCTTTCTGACGATGCTGCGCCAATCTCTTGCGCCGCCACCCTGGAGACGAAGAACCGCGCGATGACGACGGGTCTCAGGCCGCCATCCGCGGGCGGCGGTAGCTTCGGCCGTGGCGGGCAAATCAGGCCGAATCCCCGCACCCGGGAGACCACCTCTTGCACCAACAATTCCGGACTCGCGAACACCGGCAGCCCCAGTTGAGCGGCGAGCGGTTCAGCCAGGTGCGCCAGCGAGGCTTGCGCCAGGACGATGCGATCGACGCGCGGCGCCAACTCTGCCGCGGCCTCGCACACGAGGCGATCGTGCAGGTCCCGCCGGCCACTGGCCAGCGCGTCGAAGGCGGCCGCGCACAGGACGCTCTCCGCTGCAATATCCCGGCCGGCGCCCTTCGCGTGCGCAGCCAGCAGTGCCTGGCTCGGTGCGACCGTCGACGAGGCCGTGCAGACCAGGCCGACGCGGCCCGGCGCGCTTGCCACGCAGGCGTAGAGGGGATCGTCGATCTTGAGGATCGGCAGACTCACCGTCTGGCGCGCGATATCGATGGCCGGCGAGGTCGACGAGCACGTGAAAACGATCAGCTCGGCACCCGCCGGGTCCAGCGGGCATATTGCGGAAAGCCGCGGCCCTTGCCGGGGACCCAGATCAGGCCGAAGTTCCCGCGTGATGCGCGAAACACATCGTCGCCTTCATCCAGGACTGTGACCTTCTTGCCGAGTTGCCCAGTCCATAGGCAACCGCCGTGCCGACCAGGCCGCCGCCGACCACGATCACATCGCTCGAGAACATCGATGCTAGAACTCAGCGACCTTGCCCCATGCCGAGCCACTGAACCGCTCCGGCCTGTACGGCACGGGATCGACGATCGGTTCGCCGCCGCTGGCCAGGTCCGCGATCAGGTGGCCGGCGCCGGGGCCGATACCGAAGCCGTGGCCGGAAAAGCCTGCGGCCAAAATGAATCCCGGCAGCCCCGGCACTTCGCCGATGCCGGGAACACCGTCCGGCGTGCTGTCGATGTAGCCAGCCCACGCGTGCGTGATCTTGGCGTCGCGAAGTTGGGGCAGCAGTTCGATCGCGCGGCGGTGGGTGTCCTTGATGCTCACGGGATCGGGCTTGGGATCGAGGATGCGCACGCGTTCCATGGGCGTTGGCGCATCGAGCCGCCACCGCGCCAGCGTTTCATGGCCACTCCGAATGGCTTCCAAACCGCCCGGACGCAGGTTGCGCCAGCGCTTGGCGAACATGGGCACGAACTGCGGAGCGAAGCGCAGGAACTGACCTGTCGGATCCACGCGCGCACGGCCGCTGATGGCCAGTGCGTAGCGTCCGTCGTTGCGGCGCGTGGCGGACACGCCGGCGCTCACCACGGCATCCGGCAAGCGATGTTCCACGGCGGACACGCTCAGGATGGATTGGCGAATCGAGGCCTGCGGAAAGCGGATCCCCAGCTGACGGCAGAACGAGGACGCCCAGGCGCCACCAGCCATCACGACCGTTTTGGTCTTGATGACGCCGGCTTCGGTCACGACAGCGCTGACCCGACCGCCTTCGGTCTCGATGCCGCGGGCGGCGCAGTTCTGATGGACGCTGCCTCCGAGCTTAATGAGCGCAGCGGCCACGGCCGGCGCAGCCTTGGCAGGATCGGCGGTGCCATCGCTGGGCGAGAAGACGCCGCCTTTCCAGGCGCGGCCGGTGGCCTGACCACGCTCGGCGGCCTCGCGGCTGCTCAGCATGTGGGTCGTCACGCCGGCGGTCTTCGCAAAATCGCGCCAGCTGGCCCAGCGGGAGATCTCGGCTTCGTCATTGCTGAGATACAGCAGCCCGCAGCGATGAAAGCCCGTGTCTTCACCGCTCTCGGCGGCAAATTGTTCCCACAGGTCGAGGCTCTTGCTCGCCAATGGCAGTTCGCGGGCGTCGCGGTTCTGCTGCCGGCACCAGCCCCAATTGCGGCTCGATTGCTCGGCGCCGATCCGGCCCTTTTCCACCAGCGCCACCGAAAGGCCGCGCTTGGCCAGGTAGTAGGCGGTGAAGACGCCGATGATGCCGCCGCCGATGACGACGACGTCCGCCGAAGCCGGTGGTTTGGGAGAGGTGTTGATGTGTTGCAGCGGAGGCGACATGATGAATCTCGCTCGCCTGTTCAAGCCGGGACGGTTTGGCACACGTAGAACTTCGCCACGCGATCGCTGCTTTCCCACCCGATCGATGCGCCCTGGGGCACGAAGAGCGAATCGCCCGTGCCAACGGACAGCACGCCGCCGTCGGGGGCGGCGAAGCGCACGCTGCCCGCCACGAGATGCATGAACTCGTTCATGCGATGCGCGCGAACGATCCGGTGGTAGGGGGTCGAATCCCAGGCGCCCGCAAGGTACTGCGCGGCGTCATCGGTGAAGACCTTGTCGCTGCGGCACTCCGGCATGGGGCCCAGCAGCACTTCGGCGGGCAGCGTGCCGGTAGGCGTGAAGTTGGCGTCGGCGTGCAAGGGAAAGACGCCGCGCTTCGTCGGCTTGTCGCAGGCGGCCGCGCAGAACACGAAGCGCACACGGGATCCGGCCTCGATACGAAGCGAGGTGCCGCTTCCGATGACGGCACCCGCTTGGGGACCGACCACCAGCGGGGCTTTCCCCGCCGCCGTCAGGGTCAGTTCGCCTTCGACCACGACGATGGTTTCGATGTGGGGATAGCTCGCGACTTCCAGCTCACCAATGAAGCTGGTTCGGCCGGCGCTCATCTCGCCCGGTCCTTCCCACGCGATCTCGCGATGCCGCGCAAAGGGATCGTCCTTGCCGAACGGCGCTCTGCGGAAAGCGGTTGAAACGGGCGCGCCATCGGCGCGATGCAGTACTAGGGCCACGGTCATGATTGCTCCTGCGCGATGCGCGATGTCTTCACTGAAAGTCGGTCAGTTGTTGCTGGGTGCCGAGGCATCCTGAAAGCCGAGAATGGCTTTCGTTTCAAGGTACTCCTCGAAACCTTCGATGCCGTACTCGCGGCCATTGCCCGAGCGCTTGTAGCCACCGAAGGGGGCGTTGGGGTTCCAGGCCGGGTAGTTGATGTGCACCTGCCCGGAGCGGATGCGCGCCGCCACGGCACGCGCCGCGGCCAGGTCCTGGCCTTGCACATGGGCGCCCAGGCCATAGACGGTGTCGTTGGCAATCTCCACCGCCTCGTCCACGCTGTCGTAGGGAATGATCGCGAGCACCGGGCCGAAGATCTCCTCCTGTGCGATCTGCATCTGGGAGTGCACCGCGCTGAAGATGGTTGGCCGGCAGTAGAAGCCGCGCTCCAGGCCCTCCGGCCGTCCCAGGCCGCCGCAAAGCAGCTGCGCACCTTCGGCGATGCCGACGCCGATCATTTCCTGCACCCGGTTGAACTGCGCGCGGTTGGCCACCGGCCCGTGCGTGGTCTGCTGCGACCGCGGATCGCCCACGACGAAGCCCGATGCCGCTTCGAGCGCGAGCCGTTCCACCTCCGGCAGGCGCGCGCGGGGCACGATCATGCGTGTGGGCGCGCTGCAGGATTGGCCGACGTTGCGGAAGGCGGATGCCACGCCCTTGGGCACGGCCACAGAGAGGTCCGCATCCGGCAGGATCAGGTTGGGCGACTTGCCGCCGAGTTCCTGGG
This sequence comes from Variovorax sp. OV700, assembly GCF_900099805.1. GTDB lineage: Bacteria > Pseudomonadota > Gammaproteobacteria > Burkholderiales > Burkholderiaceae_C > Variovorax. The sequence continues at coordinate 390,961 of NZ_FNDR01000002.1, forward strand.
CCACGCGCTTGACCGTCGGGGCCGCCGCCTGGGCCACCAGCACACCGGCCCGGGTCGAGCCGGTGAACGAGATCATGTCCACGTCCGGATGCTCGGCCAAGGCGGCGCCGACTTCCGCTCCACTGCCGTTCACCAGGTTGAACACCCCCGGCGGAACGCCCGCGTCGTGCATCACCTCGGCAAAGAGCAGGGCGCTCAGGGGCGACAGCTCGCTGGGCTTCAGGACCACCGTACAGCCGGCGGCCAGGGCGGCGCCGACCTTGGCGGTGATCTGGTAGAGCGGCCAGTTCCAGGGGGTGATCAGGCCGCACACGCCGATGGCTTCGCGCACGAGGGCCATGTCACCGCGATGGGTGACGAACGCATAGCTGCGCGCGTTGTCGCGGGCCACGCGGATGTGCTCCGCGGCGGACGGCACCTGTGTGAGGCGCGCGAAGCCGATGGCCGCGCCCATCTCCAGCGAGATCGCCTGGGCGAACAGTTCGACGCGCTCCAGGATCAGGGCGTGGATGCGGTCCAGCAGCAAGGCCCGGCTCTGGGCGGAGCTCACGGACCAGGTGGTGAAGGCGCGCCGTGCGGCCACCACGGCCGCGGCGACATCCCTTGCACTGCCCAGTGCGATCTCGGCGACAGGCTCTTCGGTCGATGGGTCGATGACGGCGCTGCGCGCTTGCGTGTCGGGCAGGACCCATTCGCCGTCGACGAAGATGCGGTCCAGGTGGCCAGCGCGCCTGAGGTGCTCGACGATGGAGGAGTTCATGGAGTGGGCCTTTTCGAAACGAGGTCAGGGTTGTTCACTGCCATCCATGAAGCGTGGCTAGGAATGTTGGGCAATGCGGCGGGGTGCGACATGAAGGGGCTGAGGACGGGCCTATGGATGGCTAAAAGTTTAGGCCGCGGTTCCCTCGCGCCGATGCTGCAATGAGGGTCTTGCACGAAGCAGGCTGCGGTTGTGCGAGTGGCTACAAGCAGATCCTGCCGTCGCGCGTTCGTCAGAGGCCTTCGCATCTGACGCACTCCACCTGTTGCGGCGAACCTGCGGCGTTGACGCCACCATCGGCCGAGGCATAGCATCTGTCTGCACGGCAATTTCCAATGCGCCCGGCCGTGCGGAGGGATTGCCATGAGCACCACTTCTTCGACCTTCGTCGCCACCGACGGCGAGGGCTATGAACGGTTGATGGGCCGATGGAGCCGCCTCCTCGCGCTGCCTTTTCTAGACTTCACCGGTACCGCAGACGGCGACCGCATCCTCGACGTCGGATGCGGCACCGGCCACCTGGCCTTTGCCGTGGCGCGACGCACCGGCGCCGGAGAAGTGCGGGGCGTGGACCTCGCGCAGCCCTACATCGAACAGGCCAGGCGCCACAACGAGGATGCGCGCATCTCCTTCGAGGTGGCCGACGCCTGCGCGCTGCCGTACCCGGCGCAGAGCTTCGACCGCGTGCTCTCGCTGCTGGTGCTGCACTTTGTTCCGGAGCCGGGCAAGGCTATTGCCGAGATGCGCCGCGTCGCGAAGCCCGGCGCCGTGGTCGGTGCGGCGGTGTGGGACGTGAGGGGCGGCTGGGTCTCCAACCGCATGTTCTTCGACACCGCCGCCATGCTCGACCCCGAGGCCGGCGCGCGCCGCGCCCGCAACTACACACGGCCCATGACGCGGCCCGGCGAACTCGCCAAGGCGTGGCGCGAGGCCGGGTTCAGGGGCGTGGAAGAAGCGACGCTCACGATCCGGATGGAGTTCACGTCATTCGCGGACTATTGGGGTCCCTACGAGGGCAAGGACGGCCCTGGCGCGGAATACGTCGCCACACTGGAGGCGGACGCGCGCTCGCGTCTGCGCGAGGCTGTACAGGCGGCCTATCTCGACGGCGAAGCCGATGGTGCGCGCTCGTATGCGGCGCTGGCGTGGGCGGTCAAGGGCAGGGCGCCCGCGTAGTCGACCGCGGTAGAGCCGGCCGCCGCCGGCGAAAGGCCTCTATTTACGCGCGTTCGATTTCCTGGCAAAAAGCCGCTCGCACAAGCCACGCAACCAGCGATTCGCCGGGTCCTGGTTGTAGCGCGCATGCCAGTGCTGCTTGACGGTGAAGGGTGGCACAGGCACCGGGCAATCAAAGACAGCGAGCCCGTTGGTGCGTGCCAGTGTCTCGCCGATCTGGCGGGGCACCGTGGCCACGAGGTCGGTGGTCGACACGATGGCGGCCAGTCCCAGGAAACCGGGCAACTCCAGCAAGATGCGCCGTTCGACGCGGTGCCGCAACAGCGCCGCCTCCAACAGCTGAACGCCCGTACCGCCGACGATGCCGATGTGTGCTTCGGCCTTGAAGTCGCGCAAGCCCATGCCTTTTGCTGCGACCCGCGGGTGTTTGGCATTGACCAGGCACACCCAGTCTTGCGGATAGAGCACCTGTTGATAGAAGCCTGACTCGAGCCATGGCACCAGTCCGATCGCAAGGTCGGCCTGGCCGGACTGCAGCGCCTGTCCGGTTTCCTCATCGATGCGCGCAGCCTCCAGGCGGATGCCGGGGCCCACGGCGCGAACGTGCGCGAGCAGTTGCGGCAGCAGCGTGATGTGGCTGGCATCCGTCATGCAGATACGGAAGCGCCGCCTTGAGGTCGATGGATCGAACGCTTCGGGCGGCGCGGCCACACGGCGCAGCGCCGCCAGTGCCTCGCGCGCCGGAACGATCAGTTCTTCCGCGCGCGGCGTGGGCTGCATGCCTGCCGCGGTGCGCACGAACAGCTCGTCGCCCAGGTGCCTCCGCAGCCGGCCCAGCCAGTTGCTCACCGTCGGCTGGCTTTGGCCGAGCTGGTCGGCCGCGCGCGTCACGCTCTGCGTGGTGTAGATCAGGTCAAACAGGCGCAGCAGCTTGAGGCTGAGCAAGCCCGCGCTCGCATCGAGGTTGTCATCGTCTGCATTCATTTCAAAACGGAATGTAGACCATTCGTCCCATGTCATGGACGAAATGTTCATCGAAACTTATCTTCAGGGCATTCCTTCGAGACATCCCTTCGAGACACCCCTTCGAGAGACAGGCATGAAAATCTACTTCCTTGGCGCAGGCGCCCTCGGCTGTGCCATCGGCGGCACGCTTGCGGCCGGCGGGTCGGACGTCACGCTCATCGATCCGTTCCAGGCGCACGTCGACGCCATCCATCGCGACGGTCTCCTCATGAAGGAGGGCGACTCGGAACGCCGCGTCAAGGTGCGCGCATCGACAAGCGTCGAGGGCCTGGCACCAGCCGACCTGGTGGTCGTGCTGGTCAAGTCCTTCCACACGCGCGCCGCCATCGAAGGCGCGTTGTCGATCATCGGGCCCGACACCGCGCTGATGTCGCTGCAGAACGGCATGGGCCACGAGGAGATCCTGGCCGACGTCGCCGGCCGCGCGCATGTGCTGGCCGGCAAGACCTACGTTGGCGGCGTTCTGCTCGGCCCGGGCCGCATCATGGCCGGCACGCGCGGCAAGCGCACGGTGATCGGCGAGCTCGACGGCAACGTGAGCGAACGCGCCAGGGCCATCGCAGCCGAGTTCGATCGTGCCGGGCTGCCTTGCGAGGTCAGCGACAACATCATGGGCGTGATGTGGGACAAGCTGCTCATCAACGTCTCGACGGGCGCGCTGAGCGGCATCACGGGCCAGGTGTACGGCAGCCTCTACGCGGTGCCCGAGATCGAGGCCACGGCCATCGCGGCCGTGACCGAGGCAATGGCCGTCGCGCAGGCGATCGGCGTGAAGCTGTCGATCAAGTCCCCGCGCGATGCATGGGTGATGGCCGCCGAAGGCCTGCCCTACGAATTCAAGACCTCGATGCTGCAGAGCCTGGAGAAAGGCTCCATCACCGAGATCGACTTCATCAACGGCTCGGTGGTGCGCGCCGGACTCAAGCACAACGTGCCGACGCCGGTGAACCAGACGCTGGTTGCCGCCATCAAGGGCATCGAACGCCGGCTGGAGGTGAAATGAGCACGCCGCGCGCCTATGTGGAACACGTCGCCATCTGGGTGAAGGACATCCACTGGCACATCAAGTTCTTCCACGACGTCTGCGGCATGACGATGCGCGAAGTACAGGGCACGCTCGAAGAGCCGGTGCAGTACTGGACCCTCGGCGGCATGCAGTTCATGGCCAAGCCGGACTACGCAGGGCCTGAAGGCCGCCTCGGCCATCTCGGCGTGATGTGCGAAGACCTCGAAGCCGCACTCACCGCAGCAGAGACCTTCGGCGTGACCGAAATGCCGCAGGGCCGCAACTGGCTGCGCCTGCCGGACGGCCTGGCCGTCGAATTCATCCAGGCCAGCGCTGGCGCCGTGGCGCGCGCGCTTGCCATCGATCCCCGCGCCTGAAGAACCGTCATCCCAATACAGAGACACACACACCATGACCGCCTTGACCATTGAAGACAAGTACTGGGACGACGCCGTCGTCGGCCAGGAATGCACAAGCCCGCCCTATGAAGTGACGGAGGCCCGCGTGATGGCGTATGCAGACCTCACCGGCGACCACACCCCCGTTCATACCGACGAAGCCTATGCGCGCACCACACCGTTCGGCACCCGCGTGGCGCACGGACTGTTCGGCCTGTCGGTGGCCGATGGGCTCAAGACGAAGAGCGACATGCGCTTCATGCCGGGCATGTCCCTCGGATGGGAATGGAGCTTTGTAGCCCCCATCAAGCTCGGCGATACGGTGCGCGTGAAATTCCACGTCGGCAGCAAACGCGAATCGAAAAGCAAGCCGGGCTGGGGCATCCTCGTGCTGCCTTCCGAACTCATCAACCAGCGCGACGAGGTCGTGCAAAAGGGCGAGCACCGCGTGATGGTGCCGAGGAAGCCGGTATGAGCGCAGCGTCACAACAAGCGCTGCCGCTGGCCGGCTTCCGCGTCATCGACTACAGCCACTTCCTGGCCGGCCCCTATGTCGGGCGCTGCCTCGCCGCGCTCGGTGCGGAGGTCATCAAGGTGGAGCGCCCCGGCACGGGCGATGCGGGGCGTCAGCATGCGTGGTTCGTCGGCGACCACAGCGGCTACTTCCTGCAGCAGAACATGGGCAAGAAGGGGCTCAGCGTGAACACGAAAGATCCGCGCGGCCGCGCGCTGATGAAGAAGCTGGTCGACAGTGCCGACGTGTTCGTCGAGAACTACCGCCCCGGTGCGCTCGACAAGCTCGGCCTGGGCTATGCCGAACTCGCCGAAACCAACCCCGGCCTCGTGTACTGCTCGATCTCGGCCTACGGCCACACCGGCCCCGACTCGCACCGCGCTGGCTTCGGCCTGATCGCCGAAGCCAAGAGCGGCATCATGCAGATGGTGGGCAACCCTGGCGAGGCGCCGCCGCTGCTGCGCATCTCGCTGGGCGACATGTACACCGGCATCCATGCGGTCGCCGCGATCAATGCAGCGCTGCTGGGGCGCGTGAAGTCCGGCCGCGGGCAGCACATCGACATGGCGCTGTACGACACGCTGGTGTCGATGCACGAGTACGCGGTGCAGTGCTACACGCTTTCCAACGGACAGGAAGTGCCGGTGCAGACCGGGCACGACATGCCCAATTCCACGCTCTACGGCGTGTTCCGCGCGCAAGATGGTGACCTCGTGATCGCCGCGCAGGTGGACGACGCGTGGAAGCGCTTTGCCGCGCTGGTCGAAAAGAATGGTGGCCCTGTGGGGTTCGGCAGCGACACGCGGCTGCACGCGTCAGCCGGGCGCAATGCCCATCGCGCGGAGATCCTCGAAGTGGTGAAGCCGTGGGTTGCGGCGCAGCCGGTCGCGCAGGTGCTGAAGCTGCTGGAGGGCATCGACGTGCCGGCGGCCAAGGTTCAGCGCATCGACGAAGTGCTGGCCGATCCGCAGATCCGTGCGCGCGGCATGGTGGTCGAGCAGGACCACCCGGTGCTCGGGAAGATCCGCCTGCCGAACCTGCCCTTTCGCATGTCGGGGTGCGACACCTCGATCACGCAGGCAGCGCCCGAACTGGGTGAGCACAACGCGGAAATCGCGGCCAGCCTCGGCTTCGACGCGGCACAGATCGCCGACATGCAGGCCGATGGCGTGCTCTACAGCAAGTAAGGAGACGCTGATGACCGACAAGTACGCCGTGATCGGCAATCCGATAGGACACACCAAGTCGCCGATGATCCACGGCAGCTTCGCGCAAGCGACCGGCCAGGACATCGACTACAGCGCGATCGAGGGCTCGCTCGACCGCTTCGCCGACGACGTGCACGCATTTCGGAAGTCAGGCGGGCGAGGAATGAACGTCACGGCGCCCTTCAAGCTGCAGGCCTATGCGCTGGCCACCGAACGGCTCGAACGCGCCGAACTCGCCGGCGCCACCAATGCGCTCAAGTTCGAGGGCGACCGCATCATTGCCGACAACTTCGACGGCGTGGGCCTGACCAACGACATCCAGCGCAACCTGGGCTTCTCGCTCAAGGGGGCGCGCATGCTGGTGATCGGCGCTGGCGGTGCGGTGCGTGGCGCACTGCTGCCCTTTCTCGCGCAACAACCGAACGTCGTCGTATTGGCGAACCGCACAGAGGCAAAGGCCACCGATCTTGCAAGGCAGTTCGCTGGGCACGGCCACGTGCAATGCTGCGGCTACGGCGATCTGGCAGGAGAGCGATTCGACATCGTCATCAACGGCACCTCGGCCAGCCTCAAGGGGGAGCTGCCGCCCCTGCCCGCCGAGACGCTTCAAGGTGCGAAGCTGGCCTACGAGCTCGCCTATGGCAAGGGTCTTACGCCCTTCCTGCGTCTGGCGCAGCACGCCGGCGTGCCGAAGCTGGCCGACGGCGTCGGCATGCTCGTGGAACAGGCGGCGGAAGCCTTCTTGTGGTGGCGTGGCGTGCGTCCCGATACGCGCAGCGCCATCGAACGCATGACCATTCCTTTGGTCTGATGCAACGAGACGCAGACAACCCCATGAAGATCCTCATGCTGCACGGCATCAATCACAACATGTTCGGCAAGCGCGACCCGAAGCAATACGGCACGATGACGCTGGCCGAAATCGACGCGAAATTGCAAGCACTGGGCAAGGAACTCGGCGCCAAGGTCGAGAGCTTCCAGACCAACAGCGAAGGCGCGATGTGCGAGCGCATCCACCGCGGCTTCGTCGAGGGAGTGGACGCGGTGCTCATCAACGCCGGCGCATGGACGCACTACAGCTACGGCATCCGCGACGCGCTGGCGATCCTTACGGTACCGGTCGTCGAACTGCACATGTCGAACATCCATGCGCGCGAGAAATTCCGCCACCACTCGGTGTTCGCGGAAATTGTGAAAGGACAGATTTGCGGATTTGGCGTCGACAGCTACATGCTCGGTCTGCGTGCCGCGGTATCGGCCGCCGCGCAGGCGCAATGATGTTCATGTCGGTTGGTGTGTCGGACTTCGCCTGGACGCGAAGGCGGTGCGGGCAGCGACTCAGCGTTTCTTCAGCGCCCTGCTAGGGCACAGTGCCGCGCTTGGCGAAGATGCTGGCCACTTCCGCCATGTGCTCGGTTCCCCAGGTGCACAGCGGGACGATCGCCTCGGCCAGGCTGCGGCCGAGCGGGGTCAGCGCGTAGTCCACTCGCGGCGGCACCTCCTTGTAGTCGGTCCGCGCCAGCACGTGGTCGGCCTCCAGATCCTTCAAATGCTGGATCAGCACCTTGTCGCTGACACCCTCGATCAAGCGCTTGAGCTCGCCATAACGCCTCGGACCGTCGCGCAGGAAAAACAGGATCAGCGGTTTCCACTTGCCCGAGATGATGCGCAGCGTGGCGTCGAGCCCGCAGGAAAAGCCGCCGGTACCGCAGGTTGGATGAGAAGGCGTCGTCGTCATTATTTGATACTTACCAAAAAGTGCATACTTGTCCTTAGGTTATCAGAACTCCATACTTGTCCTCAAGCAATTCCTGCTTCTGTGCAACTCGAAACTATGGATTCATGACATGACCAGACTGAATGGAAAGACCGCCGTGATCACCGGCGGCGCCACCGGCATCGGCCGCGCCGCGGCACAGCGCTTTATCGAGGAGGGCGCCTTCGTCTTCATCTTCGGCCGCCGGCAGGAGGCGCTCGATGCCGCTGTGGCAGACCTCGGGCCCAACGCCCGCGCGGTGCAGGGCTCGGTCTCCCATCCGGCCGACCTCGACCGGCTCTACGCGGCGGTGAAGGCTGAGCGCGGAACCCTCGACATCGTGTTCGCCAATGCCGGGGCGGGAAGCCCGCTTCCGCTCGGCCAGATCACCGCCCAGCACATCGATGAAACCTTCGACACCAATGTGAAGGGGACGATCTTCACGGTCCAGAAGGCGCTGCCGCTGATGGGCGAGGGCGGTTCGATCATCCTGACCGGATCGAGCGCCGGCACCACGGGCGCCCCGGCGTTCAGCGCCTACAGCGCGAGCAAGGCCGCAGTTCGCAACCTCGCGCGGACCTGGGCGGAGGACCTGAAGGGCACCGGCATCCGGGTCAACGTGCTGTCGCCCGGGCCGACGGCAACCGAACTCGCGAAGGCCGCGCTGGGCGAAGAGGGGATGAAAGTCTTCGCCGCGATGAATCCGCTCCAGCGCATGGCCGATCCGGCGGAGCTCGGGGCTGCGGCTGTCTTTCTCGCCTCGTCCGACAGCAGCTTCATGACCGCCAGCGAGGTTGCCGTTGACGGCGGCCTGGCACAAATCTGACGCACTACGCCCGAGGGTCGCTCGATCGTTCGGAGCCGGCAGGGCGTGACAAACCAAAGGAAGACAATGAGCTACGCAATCATCGGCTTCGGCCCTGTCGGCCAGGCCCTGGCCAAGGCGTTTGCCCGCAAGGGCATCGAAGTGTCTGTCGCAACCACGCGTGACCCGGAAAGCTTTGCCTCCGCCGCGGCCGCGATCGGACCTACGATCATTCCCAGAAAGTTGGCAGAAGCGGTCAAGGCCGACATCGTCTTTTTGGCTGTGCGCTTCGAGTCGCACCCGGATGTCGCGAAGGCGCTGTCCACCTGGCAGGGGAAGACCATCGTCGATGTGACGAATGCCTACGGCGTGCCCCCTGAGCAGCTGGGAGGACAGCCTTCCTCCACGGTCGTCGCGCAGGCCTTCACTGGTGGAAGACTGGTCAAAGGCTTCAACCATTTGGTCGCTGCCGTTCTTGGCCGAGATCCCACCGTACATGGTGGCAAGAGGGTCGTGTTCCTGGCCAGCGACGATGACGGCGCAGCAGCGGAGATTGGTGCGCTCGCGGAAAATCTCGGGTTCTCGCCGATCAAGCTTGGCGGGCTTTCGGAAGGTGGACTGCTTGTGCAGGCGCGCGGAAATAGCTGGGGTCAACTGATCTTTAAGGACTTGGTCAAGGTCGACTGATAAATGTGATCGCAAATCTCGATGGCGGGCGGCTGCTTGTCGCCGTTCGCCATGCGAGCAGCATACCTACCGCTCCCCTATGCGACAGGGTGCTGCGGCCAACATCCGCGCTGCGCGCAGGAATGCCGCCGGACCAACCCAGCTGACATTCCAGTTGCCCGCGACCGGCACCTCGCGCTTGTGCGCGATCACCATTTCCCGCTTCGGCACGACCAGAATGTACTGGCCATGCACGCCCCACGCCATGTAGGCGCCGCTCAGCGGCGAGTCTTGCGGCTCTTCGAGCAGCCACCACAGATAGCCATATCCGAAGCCCCGCCGTGCCGTGTGCGGCGGATGCATCTGTGCAGCGGGCGTGGTCTGGTGCGTCATTTGTTCGACCCAGTCGGCCGGCACGAGTTGCTGGCCGCGCCAATCGCCCTGGCGCAGCATCAAGTAACCCAGGCGTGCCATGTCACGCGTGGACAGGTAGAAGGGGTAGGCCAAGTGCTGCGAGCGCCGCGCGTCGCCGCTGCGTGCATGGCGGGCAAGATCGAAATCTTCCAGCTGTAGAGGCGTGGCCAGCTCGTCCGCGAAAGCCTGGTAGATGTTTTGCCCGGTCAGGCGTTCGAAGATGGTGCCTGCAGTGTTGAAGTCCCAGTTGTTGTACAAGAAGTAGCTGCCGGGCACATGCGATCCACGTGGGGGCGCTGCCGCCGCGTCGTCACCGCCATTGGCGGCCGCGTGGTAGACCCCTGAACGCGCGGCGAGCAGGTCGCGCAGCCTGGCTTGCCGCTCGATCGGCAGCAAGCCGCCCACGTCGTCGATGCCCAGGTCAGCCAGCGTGCGGTCGAGGTCGATAGTGCCGTTGGCCACGTACTTGCCGTACATCATCGAGAGCACGCTCTTGCGCACCGAGAACACGATGCTGACGGTCTGGACCGGGCCCTCGCTGAACAGCACGCGGCCGTCCTGCACGGCCATGAGCGAGGTGGTGTCCAGCGTGCGTATGTAGTCGCGAGTAGCGTCCAGGTCGCGGCGGCAGGCGCTGCCCGGCTCCGCTTCATACGCCGCCGACCAGGATGCTCCGGGGAAGACCACGGGCACGGCGGGCGTTGCGGTGGCGCATCCGCCGGAGAACATACACACTGCCACCCACATGGCCGAGTGCCTTGCGGCGAACAGCGCCTGTGTAGCTAAGCCTGCGATGCACTTGAAGAATTTCACAACGAACTTCCAACGGGTCAAGCGTCCAGCTGAAAGCCGGCAAAAAAATCGCCTTGATTTGACACTAGTTCAGCGGGCACACGACCGATGCTCCGTTCGAAGACTTCCGCGTCCACATTGCGCCCGCGGTTGACTCGAACGGGTGCCCGGCCCAGTGACGCGAAGACCGCATGCAGCTTGTCGACGGTGCTGTCGCTGGTACTTTCTCCCTTGGCGATTTCGACCAGCGGCACGAGATGCGCAGGTCGAGCGTCCAGCCGTCACCCTCTCACCGTTCCTCCCTGGGCGACTTGTGCCTTCGCAGCAGGTCGCTGCACGTTAAGCTCGCGGCTTTGATGTTCTTTCGTACTCCATGCTGTCTGCCGCCCGCCATCTCGCCTTCCACGGCTCCATCGTCTTGTTGTTCGGATTGCTGCTGGGCGCCCCCTATGCGCGAGCGATCAAGCGCAATGCGGCTGCGCACGTTGTGAACTCCTGGCGAGTCGCTCACTTGAGCCTGCCGATCGGTGCAACCTTGATGTTCGCGGTTGCGGCATGGCTGCCATCCGTCTCTGCTCCGGCGCCTCTTGCGTGGATCGTTGCCATCGCACTTATCGTGTCAGCATATGGATTCTGTGTCTCTACACCGCTGGCCGCGTTGACCGGGCGTCGCGGGCTTTCGGCCGGCGAGGGATTCGAACGTGTTGTTTATCTCGGCAACATGCTTGGCGCGATCGCCTCAATTGTTGGCGGTGCGGCTTTGGTGGTTGCAGCGTTCATTTCTCTGTAGGCATGCCACGGGGCAGCAGGCGCGCTAGGTCTACTCCTGACCTCGCCAGCCAGGACAGAATGCGGGCCATACCTGCCGCTTGCAACCTGCGCCGCGCTTGCCGCACGTCGAAAGGACACCACGATGACCATCACCATCACCGCCTTTGAACGGTCACCCGACGGGGGCAAGGGTCTGGCGCGCGACACGCGCGTGCGCTGGGCACTGGAGGAGGCCGGCCTGCCCTACGAGGTGCGCCTGGTGTCCTTTCGCGCGATGAAGGAGGCCGCGCATCTGGCGCTGCATCCCTTCGGCCAGATCCCCACCTACGAAGAAGGCGACCTCGCGCTGTTCGAGACCGGCTCCATCGTGCTGCACATCGCCGAGCGCCAACAGGGCCTGTTCCCCGCCGATGCCAACGCAAGGGCGCGCGCCATCACGTGGATGTTCGCGGCGCTCAATACGGTCGAGCTTCCCATTCTCGAACTCGTCACCGTCAAGCTGGCGGAAGGCGACAGGCCCTGGAAAGCCGAGCGCCTGCCCCTCGTGGAGGACCGGGTGCGCGTCCGACTGAACCAGCTGGCTGCCCGCCTGGGCGACAGAGACTGGCTGGACGGCGGCTTCAGCGCGGGCGACCTGCTGATGGTGTCGGTGCTGCTGCGGCTCCGTCCGTCCGGCCTGTTGAACGAGTTTCCCAGTCTGGCTGCCTATGTCGCTCGCGGCGAAGCGCGGCCGGCCTACCAGCGGGCGTTTGCCGCGCAACTGGCGATCAACGCCGCCCCCTTGCCGGCGGGCTGAGGGGGGGCGCGGACGAAGCGATGCACGGCCGACCGCAAGGTGTCTGCGCCCCGACCCTAGGCTGCACGTTGCCAATTGGTTGGGTCGGCCGCTTCACGTTCAGATGATGAACCACAAAGCGAGGAATACAAGCAAATACGAAGACACCAGGAGCTGAGCGAACTGTTTGGCCATGTGCGTTCTCCAGTGAAGTGGACAGCTGGCGCCGCTTGTCTACCTGTCTTGGGGCAAAGCGTTTCGCCGTGAAACCACTGTAGAAATTGCGCCGCACGCGCGCATGAGCGGTACGCACCTTTTTCCGGGGAGACAAATGCCCTCACTGATGCTGCCCTCGACAAGCGCCTCCGCCGGCGAGGTTCTCACCCCTCGCATCCCGAAGCCACCCTAACCACGCATCAACGTCGATCCGCACTCAGACCGGTGCAGCTCCCGCAAGGTGTGGAGACCGGTCGCAATGCTCGATCAGGAGTTCGGTCAGGACCCGAATCTTCCGAGCGGGATGCTGACCGGGCGGGCGGATGACATAGGCACCTGCCGGGGGTGGCGGATGACGTGTCATCACCGGCACGAGTGCCCCGGACGCCAAATGCTCATGGGTGAGCCAATCCGGCAAGTAAGCGATTCCGAGTCCTGCAGTGGCGGCAGTGACCAACGCGGTACCGTTGTCGCTCTTGAAGCGCCCCTGCGGATGAACCGTGATGATCCTGTCGCCGTCCATGAGTTGCCAGGCTTCGGTTCCCTGCATAAGGGCTTGGTGGGCGGCAAGCTCCTCTGGGGTCTCGGGCGACCCATGCGCCTTGACATAGTCCGGACTTGCGACCAGCTTCCCATGGATACGACCGATGCGTCTTGCGATCAAGCCGGAGTCCTGAAGATAGCCAACCCGTATCGCACAGTCGTAGCCTTCCGCAATGAGGTCGACGAACCGATCGCTGTAGCAGGCCTGGATGTGAAGCTGAGGATGGCGTCGTGCCATTTCCGCGAGGATGGGAGCAAAGTGGGTCGGGCCGAAAGAAAGCGGCGCGGCAACCCTCAAACGGCCGCGAAGTTCGCCGGCAGGCAGGATCGCCTCCCTGGCCGTGTCGATCTCGGCGCAGACCCTGGCCGCATAGTCGCGGAATGTGGCCCCGGCTTCTGTGAGCGCGGCCCCGCGAGTGGATCGCGAAAGCAACTGAACACCAAGTTCCGCTTCAAGCCGCAACAGGCGACGGCTGACGATGGACTTGGCCACGCCGAGCCGGAGCGCGGCCGACGAAATCCCTCCTGCATCCGCAACTTCTACGAAGGTCTGTAGCTCTTCGATGTCCAACTGAGCGTTCCTCTTTTCGCGACACAGCTCGCCCCGAAATGGTACTACCGCAGCGGATTCGGGAACAACACAATGCGTCAGGCAAACGTCGCCGCCGGCGAACGCTTTCGCAAATCAATCCCGCTCAAAGCGGCAACAAAGGATGCATCAATGACTTTTCGCAACGGCCTTACTTCACTTCTTCGTCCAGAAGATTCGGTGCTCGTTCTGATCGACCACCAGCCTTACCAACTTGCGAACGTGAACAGCCACGAACCGCAGATGGTGATCAATAACACGGCAGGGCTGGCGAAGGCCGCCAGGGCCTTTGGCGTCCCTACCATCCTGACGTCGGTAATCGCCGCCCGAGGCGGTCTCCTCTTCCCCCAGATCACCGATGTATTCCCTGACCAAGAGGTGATCGACCGGACGTTCATCAACACGTGGGAGGATCAGAAGGTGGTGGACGCGGTGAAGGCAACGGGTCGCAAGCAGCTGGTCATCGCGGGCCTTTGGACCGAGGTTTGCGTCGCGATGCCGACAATCCAGGCCCTTGGCGAAGGCTGGGACGTTACGGTGATCACCGATGCCTCGGGCGGTGTTTCAGTCGAGGCCCATGAGGTCGCCATTCAGCGCATGATCGCGGCCGGTGCGAACATGATGACCTGGATGGCGCTCGCCGCCGAATGGCAGCGCGATTGGGCTCGGACCGATCAAGCCGTTGCACTGACGGAAGTGATCACCCAACATGCCGGCGGCAGCGGCATCGCGTTCCTGTGGGAGCAGCAGCTGCTCAACACGCCTGTGCCTGGCAACGCAGGATAATTTGAGCGGGGATGAAGGGGTTCTTGCGCGGCGTCGCGAGCCAGCTCGAAAATGCCGCCTGGAACCGCCGGTGACGATCGATCATCGGGGTGCACCACGAGTGTTTGAACCCGGATCCGGCCCGACAACATCAGGAGAGCCCCGCAATGACGATCATCGTGTCTGCCGACAGGCGCCGCGAAGGCATACCCGCCGCAGCCGCTCGGCTGGCGCCCTATCTGGGCATTGCCTTCGCCGTTGTGCTGCTGGACCAGGCATCGAAGTCGTTCGCCACGCGATTCCTGGGCGGGGGCGACGTCTTTCCCATCACGCCCTTTGCCGACCTCGTCCTGGCGCACAACCGGGGCGTTGCCTTCTCCTTCTTGGCCGACGCCTCGGGCTGGCAGCGATGGCTGTTCACGGCGCTTGCCATCGCGGCGGCTGCGTTCATCTTCAAGCTGCTGGTGCAGCCCAGCGGCACACGGTTGTTCAGAGCGGCCTTGGCACTTGTGCTCGGCGGGGCCCTGGGAAATGCGATCGACCGTTCATGGCAGGGGCATGTGGTCGACTTCATCCATCTCTATTGGCGCGAGGTCTACGACTTCGCCATCTTCAACGTGGCCGATTGCGCCATCACTGCAGGCGCGGCGCTTCTGGTCCTGGCTGAAGTCAGGCGGTCGCGAGCCGCTTGAAGCAGATTCGACCTTGCCATCGAGTCATAGAACGTCGGACGCGACACCCGCCGTCATCTCGCGCAATGCTTCGCGCTATTTCTCGACGAAGGCGCGCTCGATCACGTAGTCGCCCAGCTCGCCCTGGCGCGGGCTGATCTGGAAGCCGCGGGCATCGAGCAGCTTGCAGCTTTCGGCCAGCATGGCGGCGCTGCCGCAGATCATGGCGCGGTCCACCGCGGGGTCGAGCGGCGGCAGCCCGGTGTCGCCGAACAGCCGGCCCGATTCGATGACTTCGGTCAGCCGGCCCTGGTTGCGGAACGACTCGCGCGTGACGGTGGGGTAGTAGACCAGCCGTTCGCGCACCAGCTCGCCGATGTATTCGTTGTTCGGCAGGTCGTGCTCACGCACCGGCCGTGCGCTCGCTGATCACTGCGCCGGTGCACGTTCGCGAGTTTGCGAACGGGGGAAGAGGGTCGCAAACCCCACGCCAGAGCCACGCGGCGAGGTGCGTGGCCCATTCATGCGAACCTTGGCGCCTCAGGGCGCCGCCCTCACTGCGCCACGCGGATGTTGGCGTCCTTGATGATCTTGGCGTAGACGGCGGCATCCGAGCGCACCACCTTCTGGAACTCTTCGGGCTTGCCGCCCGCCACTTGCAGGCCGAGCGCCTCGATCTTGGCGCTGACCTCGGGCAGGTGCACGATGCGGTTGATCTCGTCCGAGAGCTTCTGCACCACGGGCGCCGGCGTGGCGGCGGGCAGGAACACGCCGAACCAACCATACGGATCGAACGAGTGGTAGCCCAGCTCGGCAAAGGTGGGCACGTCGGGCAGGCCAGGCATGCGCTGCGTGCCGGTCACGGCCAGTGGCCGCATCGACTTGAGGTGCGGCCGCGCACTCGCGCTGTCGACGAAGGCCGAGGCCAGCTGGCCGCCTACGAGATTGGTCACGAGCGGTGCGGCGCCCTGGAACGGCACGTGCACCAGGTCGATGCCGGCCTGCATGTTGAGAAGCGCGCCCTGGATGTGCGAGGAGGTCCCTGCGCCGTAGCTACCGAAGTTGTACTTGCCCGGACTGGCCTTCACCATTGCGATGAAGCTCTTCAGATCCTTCGCGGGAGAGTCGAGCGGCACGGCCAGCATGCTGGGGCTGCGCGCAATCATCGTGACTGGCGCCAGGTCTTTCAGCGGGTCGTAGGGCAGCTTCTCCATGAGCATCGGCTGCTGAATCAGCGCGGTGATGCCGATGAGCACGGTGTAGCCGTCTGGCGGCGCCTTCGCAACGAAGCTGTTGCCGATGGTGCCGCCCGCGCCGGGCCGGTTGTCCACCATAGCCGGCTGGCCCCAGGCTTCCTGCAGCTTCTGGCCGATGGTGCGCGCGAGCGTGTCGGTGGCGCCGCCGGCGGGGTAGGGCACGATCAGCTTGAGCGGCTGGGCTGGGTAGGCCGTCTGCGCCAAGGCCGGCGCGGGCAGCAGCGCGGCCAGGCCGGCTGCAAGGCAGAGTCTTCGCATCATCTTCGATGTCTTCATGGTGTTTGTCTCCTCGGGTGGATCGGGAAAAACTCAGCGCATCGCTTCGCGCACGAGATTGCGCGCGATGACGATCTGCTGGATCTGGGTGGTGCCTTCGTACAGCCGGAACAGCCGCACGTCACGGTAGAACCGTTCGATGCCGTAGTCGGAGACGTAGCCGGCGCCGCCGAAAATCTGCACCGCGCGGTCCGCCACGCGGCCGCACATTTCGGAGGCAAACAGCTTGCAGCACGAAGCCTCGGTGGCCACGTTGCGGCCCTCGTCGCGCTGGCGCGCCGCGTCGATCACCATGCAGCGCGCGGCATAGATCTCGGCCTGGCTGTCGGCTAGCATCGCCTGCACCAGCTGGAATTCGGCAATCGGCTGGCCGAATTGCTTGCGCTCGATCGCATAGTGGAGCGCATCGCGCTGCATCCGCTCGGCCACGCCCACGCAGATGGCGGCGATGTGGATGCGGCCCTTCTCGAGCACCTTCATCGCGGTCTTGAAGCCCTGGCCCTCGCGCCCACCGATCAGCTGGCTCGCGGGCACCTTGCAGTTCTCGAAAATCACATCGGCGGTGTGGGCGCCGCGCTGGCCCATCTTGCGGTCCTTCTTGCCGATCGTGATGCCCGGCGTATCCGCTTCCACGATGAAGGCAGAGACGCCGCCCGCGCCCTTGTCCTCGGGGTTGGTGCGCGCCATCAGCGTGAAGATGCCCGCATGCGGCGCGTTGGTGATGAAGCGTTTGGTGCCGTTGACGATGTAGTGGTCGCCTTCGCGGATCGCGCTGGTGCGCAGCGACGCCGCGTCAGAGCCGGTGTCAGGCTCGGTTAGCGCGAACGATGCAATGAGCTCGCCGGTGGCAAGGCGCGGCAGGTACTTCTTCTTCTGCGCCTCTGTGCCGTCGAAGAGGATGCCCTGCGAGCCGATGCCCACGGTGGTGCCGAACAGCGAGCGAAAGCAGGGCGAGGTTTGGCCCATGGCCAGCATCACCATCACCTCTTCTTCCATCGTCACGCCCAGGCCGCCGTATTCTTCGGGCACGGTCAGGCCGAACAGGCCCAGCTCTTTCATCTCGCGCACGATGTCTTCAGGGATCTCGTCCGTCTCGGCCACGATGGCTTCGGCCGGCACCAGCCGCTCGCGCACGAAGCGGTTGACGGCGTCGAGCAGGGCTTCGAGGATTTGCGGGTCGCGGATCATTTGGGAGTCTCCTTGTCTTTCTCCCTCCCCTTTCGGGGGAGGGTTGGGGTGGGGGCAGTTCGAGCGCCGCGTGCCCCCACCCCTGCCCTCCCCCAGAGGGGGAGGGAGTAGATGCAATTCAAAGCGCCTCCTGGGTGCCGAGAATGGAAGTGGCCTGGCTGGACAACATGCCCCCGTTGCCATGTGCGACCGCCGTGCGCGCGTTCTTCACTTGGCGCTCGCCGCATTCGCCGCGCAGCTGCCGCACCGCCTCGATCAGCGCGAAGATGCCGTACATGCCGGGGTGCACGCACGAGAGCCCGCCGCCGTTGGTGTTGACCGCGAGCCGGCCGCCCGGCGCAATCGCACCGTCGGCCACGAAGCGGCCGCCTTCGCCCTTGGGACAGAAGCCCAGGTCTTCGAGGAACAGCAGCGTGTTGATGGTGAAGGCGTCGTACAGCTGCACCACGTCCATGTCCTTGGGCGCGAGCCCGGCCATTGCGAAGGCCTCGCGGCCCGACTGGCTGGCGGCCGTGGTGGTGAGGTCCGCCATCGACGAGATCTGACGGTTCCACACCGCCGTGGCGTTGCCCAGCACATAGACCGGCTTCTTCGGCAGGTCCCTGGCGCGCTCGGCGCTGACCAGCACGCAGGCGCCGGCACCGTCTGTCACCAGGCAGCAGTCGCGCACGCTCAGCGGGTCCGACACCATGCGCGCGCCCAGCACTTCTTCGCGCGTGAGAGGCTCGCGCATGAACGCTTCGGGGTTGAGCCCGGCCCAGGCACGTGCTGCCACCGCCACGTCGGCGAGCTGCTCGCGCGTGGTGCCGAACTCGTGCATGTGGCGCGATGCCGCAAGCGCGTAGGCCGACACCGGCAGCATCGGTTCGTAAGGATGCTCGTAGGGCTGCGGGTCGAGAAAGCGGCGCGCCGCCACGATCTCGCGCCGGCCGAAGGCGGCGCTGCGCTGTGCGCTGCCGTAGCAGATGAGCACCGCGCTGCACTGCCCCGATTGGATGGCCTGCATGGCAGGCAGCAGGTGGGCAATGAAGCTGCTGCCGCCCAGCATGGTGCCGTCGATGTAGCGCGGATTGAGGCCCAGGTATTCGACCACCGGCAAGGCCCACATTGCAGCTGAGGCGCTCGCGGTGCAGAGGCCGTCGATGTCGCGCATCTCGAGGCCCGCATCCGCCACGGCCGCGCGAGCGGCGCGAGCCAGCAGTTCCATGTCGGTGAAGCCCGGCGTCTCGCCGCAGCCGAAGGTGGCGGCGCCGGCGATCGCGGCGCTGCCGCGCAATGCCTTGAATCCGGTGGTCATTGGTGCACCCTTGGCGCTGTGCGCCTTCCCGCCAGGCGGGAGCGAGCTTGCTTGGGGCGGCCCGGCGCGGCGCTCATCGCGCGGCTCCTTCGACGGCGTCGAACAGCACCAGCCCGCGGCCGTCCTTCACCTGCACCCGCGCCTTGACGCGCTGGCCGATGCGCACCGAGGCGGGTGCGAGATTCTCGATGCGGCTCATGAGCCGAACGCCTTCGTCGAGCTCGACCAGGCTGACGTTGAGGTCGCCGCCGTCGGCGGGCTTGCGCCGCACGGTCGTCACTGCATGAACGATGCCGAGCCCGCCGGGCGTCTTCCATTCGAGTGCCGCGCCGCCGCAGTGCGGGCAGCTCTCGCGCGGGTAATAGACGTGGCGGCCGCAGTCGCCGCAGCGCTGGAGCAGGAAGCGTCCGGCGTCCAGTTCGCCTTGGTGGAAGGCCTGCACGCCGGTGGTGGTGTCGGTGTTCATTGAGATTGTTCCTTGTTCGCCGGCCACTGGAAGGCCAGCGGCTTCTTGTCCAGAAAACGGTTCACCGCGTCGCGGTGCTCGGCGCTGCCGAAGGCCAGCGCCTGCACATTCGCCTCGGTGTCGAGCATCGCGGCCAGGGCGCCTGCATCGCCGGTGGCGCGCTTCACCAGGCTCACCGCGAGCGGCGAGGCGCCAGCAAAGCTCTCGGCCAGCACCAATGCGCGCGGCAGCAGCTGTTCGGGCGCATGCAGTTCCATGGCGATGCCGAGTTCGCGCGCCTCGGCCGCGCCAACCTCGCGTGCCGACAGCATCAGCTCGCGTGCGCGCTGCGCACCCACCACGCGCGGCAGCGTGTAGAAGGCGCCGCAGTCCGGCACCAGGCCCAGTTTCAGGAAGGACATGCAGAAGCGCGCTCGCGGGCTCGCAAGCACGAAGTCGGCTGCGAGCGCGAGGCTGAAGCCTGCGCCATAGGCGGCGCCGTCGACGGCCGCGATCACGGGCTTGTCGAGCAGGACCAGTTCGCTGAACCAGCGCTGCGTGGCCTGCATGCGGCCGCGCCAGCCGGCGTTGTCGAGCTTGGCATCGGCGATTCCGCGCAGGTCGCCGCCCGAGCAGAATTGGCCGCCGGCGCCGGTGAGCACCAGGGCGCGCACTTCGGTGTCGGCGCGCACTTCTGCAATGGCCCGTGCGAGGTCGTCGCGCATGGCGGGGGTGAAGGCGTTGCGGTTGGCGGGCGTGTCGAGCGTCAGCAGCGCGGTGCTGCCGTGGCGCTCGTAGCGCAGTGCGGTGAAATCGTTCATCAAGTTGGCTCCTGGGGCGTAGCGGCGCGATGCGCTTCCTGCAGTTCGCGCCAAAGAATCTTTCCGGTGCCGGACTTCGGCAGGGCATCCACGAATTCCACGAGACGCGGTGCCTTGTAGACCGCCATGCGCTCGCGTGCCCAATCGACGATGTCTTGCGCCTGCACCTCGCCGCGGAAGGCGGGCTTGAGCGAGACGATCGCCTTCACCGCCTCGCCCTGCCTGGCGTCGGGCACGCCGATGATGCAGGCCTCGTGGATCGCAGGGTGCTCGTACAGCATGTTCTCCACCTCGGCCGGCCAGACCTTGTAGCCCGAGCTGTTGATCATCCGCTTGAGGCGGTCGCGCATGAAGAAGTAGCCCTCTTCGTCCACGTAGGCGAGGTCGCCGGTACGGAAGAAGCGCTTGCCTTCCAGCTCGAAGAAAGCATCGTGGTCGGCCTGCGGGTTGCGCCAGTAGCCGACGGTGTTCTGCGGCGCGTGGGTGACCAGCTCGCCCAGCTCGCCCTGCGGGAGTTCCTTCAGCGTCAGCGGGTCGACGATGCGGGTGTCCACGCCCTGCGCCGGAATGCCCAGGCACTGGCGCTTGCCGCGCGCGAGCGGGTTGGCCTGCAAGAAGGATGCGGTCTCCGTCAGGCCGTAGCCTTCGTTGTAGGTGATGCCGTAGCGCTGCTGCATCATGGTCGCCACCGCTTCCGGCATGGCCGCGGCGCCGCCGGAGAGCAGCGTCAGGCTGGAGATGTCGCGCTGCGCCACCTCGGGGTTCGCGAAGAAGTCCAGGATCATCGCCGGTGGGGCCGTCCACGCCGTGACGCGGTGGCGCTCGATCAGCCGGGCGGCCAGGGCCGGATTCCAGCGCGGGAGCATCACCGAGGTGCTGCCCAGGAAAATCGGCATGTTCATGCCGTTCTGCAGGCCGAGCATGTGGAACAGCGGCGCGACGGCCAGCACCACGGTTTCGCAATGCAGGCCCTTCCAGACGTGCGAGGCGGCCAGGGACGCGATCACCGTCTGGTGGGTGTGCATGCAGCCCTTGGGATGGCCGGTGGTGCCCGAGGTGTAGGGCAGGACGGCGAGGTCCGTGGGGCGCACGCCCGGGTCGGCACCATCGCCGGTGGCCGGCACGCTGGCCCACCCTGCGCAGTCGGGCCGCGAGATCGGACGCAGCGGCTCGCGCACCCAATCCGGCATCTCGTCGGAGGCATCGCCCACGGCCTCGCTGTACGCGTGCACGACGATGCGGTCGAACAGCCCCGGCTCGAAGTGCTCCAGCAGCTCCTGCGCCACGAACGCAATGCGCGCGCCACTGTCCTCGGCGTAGTACCGAACCTCCTGGGCCTTGCTCATGGGATTGACGGGCACCACGACGCCGCCCGCGCGCAGGATCGCGTAGCTGGCGACCACGAACTGCGGGCAGTTCTGGCTGGCCACCAGCACGCGGTCGCCGCGCTGCAGCTTGAGCGTGTCGCGCAGCCAGGCCGACATCGCAGCCACGCGCTGCTGGAGCTCGGCATAGCGGACGACGCTGCCGCAGTAGACGATCGCGGCCTTGTCCGGATAGCGCCGCGCCGCAACTTCGAGGTACTCCGGCAGAGTTGCCTGCGGCACGACCAACTCGCGCGCGACGCCCTTGGGCCAGAAGCGGAAGTGCGGAAGTTCGGGAACAGTGCCCCCCAGGGGGGGCTTCGCGCCTTCGGGCGGCCGTGCGGCGCTCACCATCATTGCTTCTCCATGGCCCGCGCGATGATTTCCTTCATCACCTCGTTGGCCCCGCCGTAGATGCGGCCGACGCGCACGTCGGCATAGAGCCGCGCGATCGGATATTCGTTCATGAAGCCGTAGCCGCCGTGCAGCTGCAGGCACTCGTCGACGATGCGGCAGCAGGCGTCGGTGGTCCACCACTTGGCCATGGCTGCCGTCGGCACGTCGAGCTCGCCGCGCATCAGGCGGGCGATGCAGTCGTCCACGAAGGCGCGCGCCACCTGGGCCTGCGTCTCGCACTCGGCCAGCTTGAAGCGGGTGTTCTGCATTTTCAGTAGTGGCTGCCCGAACACCTGGCGGTCGCGCACGTACTCCAGCGTGTCGGCGATGGCGCGCTGCATGGTCGCCACCGCGCCGACGGCGATCAGCATGCGCTCGCGCGGCAGTTGCGCCATGAGCTGCGCGAAGCCGGAGCCCTCCTGGCCGCCCAGCAGGTTGTCGGCCGGCACGCGCACGTCGTCGAAAAACAGCTCTGTGGTGTCCAGCGTCTTCTGGCCCATCTTGTCGAGCAGCGGCCCGCGGCGAAAGCCCGCCGTGCCTTCGGTCTCGACCATCAGCAGCGAGATGCCCTTGCCACCGGCCGCCGCATCGGTCTTGGCCGCGACGCAAACCAGGCCGGCATGCATGCCGTTGGTGATGAAGGTCTTGCTGCCGCTGATGCGCCAGTGGTCACCGTCGCGCCGTGCCTGCGTCTTGATGCGCTGCAGGTCGGTGCCGGCGCCGGGCTCGGTCATCGCGATGGCGGCCACCAGCTCGCCGCTGGCCATGCGCGGCAGCCAACGCAGTTTCTGCGCCTCGGTGCCGTAGGCCAGCAGGTAGTGCGCGACGATGCCGCTGTGCACGTTGTTGCTGAAGCTCTGCGCCATCGCGCGCATCTGTTCTTCGCAGATCACCGCCTCGTGCAGGAAGCTGCCGCCACCGCCGCCGTATTCCTCGGGGATGCTGGCGCACAGGAGGCCGGCCTGGCCGGCCTTGGTCCAGATCTCGCGGTCGGCGTGGTGCTGCGCGCGCCAGCGCGGTTCATGGGGCACGCACTCGCGCTCGAAGAAGCGGCGTGCGCTGTCACGCAGCATCTCGAGCTCTTCGTTCATCCACGGCCGCGTGGCAACGGCCCCGCCGGTCATGGCCGCCCGCCTCCGCAGACCAGCACCTGGCCGCTCACGTAGTTCGATTCCGGTATGCAGAACATGTAGACCGCGCCGGCCGCTTCCTGCGGCGTGCCGCCGCGGCCGAGCGGGATCATGGCTTCGGCGTTCTTGAGGATCTGCGGATTGACGCCGACCCTGATCTGACGGCCCTCGATGTCGATGCTCGCGCCCGCGCTGGCATCGGCGTCGGTCAGCCGGGTCTTGATGAGGCCGAAGGCCACGCTGTTGACCGTGACCTTGTAGCGGCCCCATTCCTTGGCCATGGCCTTGGTCAGGCCATTGATGCCCGCCTTGGCGGCCGCGTAGTTGGCTTGGCCCGCGTTGCCGTACACGCCGGAGGTGGACGAGATATTGACCACCTTGCGGAACACTTCCAGTCCTTCGTCGGCTTCGCGCTTGGCCGCATCGCGGATGAAGTTGGATGCGGCGCGCAGGATGCGAAAGGGCGCCGTGAGGTGCACGGCGAGCATGGCTTCCCACTGCTCGTCGCTCATTTTCTGCACCACGTTGTCCCAGGTGTAGCCGGCGTTGTTGACGATGATGTCCAGACCGCCGTAGCTGTCGACAGCGGTGCGCACGAAGCGGTCGGCAAAGCCGCTGTCCGTCACGCTTCCGGCGCAGGCAATGGCACTGCCGCCCGCGGCCACGATGTCGTTGACGGTCTGTGCGGCCGGTTCGGCGTCGAGGTCGTTGATGACGACGCGCGCGCCATCGCTCGCCAGCTTGAGCGCGATCTCGCGCCCGATGCCGCGGCCGGAGCCGGAGACGATGGCGACTTTGCCTTCGAGTTTTCTGTTGTTGCTGCTGCTGTTCATGGGTTGTCTCCTCGGGGGATGTGTCAGAGCCAGGCGACGAGTGCCTCGCCGCTCAGTTTGATAACGCCGTTCGCGTTGGCGCTTGCGACCTTGAGCAGCACGCTGCGCCGGCCTTCGCGTTCGAACTTCTCGGCGACCGTGCCGGTGCAGCTGATGCGCTCGCCCACATGGGTGAGGGCGGCAAAGCGAACGTCGAGCGAACGGATCGCAGGCTGAGGCACCCAATTGGTCAACAATCGCGCGAGCCAGGCCGCCGACAGCATGCCGTGTGCGAATACGTCGGGCATGCCCGCGGACTTGGCAAAGTCGATGTCGACGTGGATCGGGTTGTGGTCGCCGGAGGCGCCGCAGTACAGCGCCAGGTCGAGCCGGCTGATCGGCGGCAGTTCCAGCGGGGGCAGGGCGTCGCCGGGCTGCAGCGCGTTCCAGTCGAGAAGGGTGACGTGGGTCATCGCAGGGCTTTCGGTCATGGGTTGCGCACCACGGTCACGCAGCGCAGCTCGGCCACCAGTTCACCCTGCTGGTTGCTGACGCGGGTCTTGCGCACGACGAACTCGAGCGCGCCGTTCTTCTTGTCGTAGATGTCCTCGATGCGCTGGCGGAAGGTCAGCGTGTCGCCGGCGTAGGCCATGATGTAGTAGCTGAAGCCCTGCTCGCCGTGCAGCAGGCTGCGGTAGTCCATGCCCAGCAACTCGCGAATGGCGGCCGGATTCGGCGCCTCCATCTCCATGCAGAAGAAGAAGGTGGGTGGCACCGGCAGGCCCGGATGCCCCGCCTCGCGCGCGGCGGCCTCGTCGATGTAGACCGGATCGGTCTGGCCCGTGGCCTTTGCGAAGAAGCGCAGGCGGCCTTTTTCCACTTCCACCTGGAAGGGCGGGAGCGTGTGGCCGATGCGGCGGCGGTCGATCATGTCAAACGGCTTGGTAGAGGGTGACCACGCAAGCGCCGCCCAGGCCGAGGTTGTGCTGCAGCGCGAGGCGTGCGCCTTCGACCTGGCGCTGCTCCGCGCGGCCGCGCAGCTGCCACACCAGCTCCGCGCATTGCGCGAGGCCCGTGGCGCCGAGTGGATGGCCCTTGGACAACAGGCCGCCCGAAGGGTTGGTCACCAAGCGCCCGCCGTAGGTGTTGTCGCCCTCCACGATGAAGCGTTCTGCCGTGCCTTCGGGCGTGAGGCCCAGCGCCTCGTAGGTGATGAGCTCGTTGGCGGTGAAGCAGTCGTGCAGCTCGACCACGTCGAGCTCCTCGGGGCCGATGCCGGCGTCCTCGTACACCTGCCGGGCTGCGGCGGCCGTCATGTCGTAGCCCACCAGCTTGCGCATGTCCTTGCTCTCGAAGGTGGAGGGCGTGTCGGTGGTCATGGCTTGCGCGGCGATCACCACGCGTTTGTCGAGGCCGTGCTTCTCGGCGAACTCGGCCGAGCAGACGATGGCCGCGGCGGCGCCGCAGGTGGGCGGGCAGCACTGGAAGCGCGTGAGCGGATCGAACACCAGCGGCGAGGCCATCACCTCGTCGAGCGTCAACGTCTGGCGGAACACCGCGAGCGGGTTGCGCGCGGCGTGCTGGCGCGCCTTCACCGAAATGCGGCCGAAGGTGTCGCGGCGGATGCCGTGCTGCGCGATGTAGTCGCGGCCGGCGCCGCCGAAGAACTGCGCGGCGCGCGGCGCTTCGGGAATGTAGCCCTGCTTCTCCGCCATCACGTCGGCAAAGCGCGCCATGGGCGAGGGCCGGTCGTCGTAGGCACCCTTGAGAGCGCCGGGCTGCATCTGCTCGAAGCCGAGCGCAATCGCGCATTCGACCATACCGCTTTCGACCGCCTGGCGCGCGAGGAACAGCGCGCTGGATCCGGTGGAGCAGTTGTTGTTGAGGTTGAAGACCGGAATGCCGCTGAGGCCGACGCCGTAGATGGCGGCCTGCCCGGCGGTCGAGTCGCCGTAGACATAGCCGACGTAGGCCTGCTGCACCAGCGAATAGTCGACGCCGGCGTCGTCGAGCGCGAGCTTGGCGGCGCGCGCACCCATTACGGTGTATGGGTCGCTGGCGCCGGGCTTGGTGAAGGGAATCATACCCACGCCGACCACATGGACGGGGCGTTGCATACGTGTCATTGAAACTCCTGATGGGACGCGGTGACGATGGAATGAAGTCTCGGCCGATGCGCCGGATTCAACAATCGCGGATCGGTCCAAAACGATTGGCCGAAACGCTCACTGGTGCACCCTTGGCGCTGCGCTCACGCCGGGTCGCGGTAGCGGAAGGTGCCCATGGCGCGCGCCGCCACTTCGCCGCTGGCGTCGGTGACGGTGGCCTCGCAAAAGCACACCGAGCGGCCGCCGCCGGTGGCGCGTCCCTCGGCCTGCAGCACGCCGCTCGAGGGCCGCATGAAGGCGATGTGCATGTCGACGGTGACGACCTCGCGCGCATAGCCGACGCGCGAGAGCGCCGCATGCGCCATGGCGCTGTCGAGCAGTGTCATCAGCACGCCGCCGTGGCCGGCGGCATGGTTGTTCAGCAGCTCGGGGCGCAGCGCCACCGACACCAGCGATTCGCCGCCTTCGGCCCGCTCGACCTTGAGGCCGAGGTGCTCCGAGAACGGCACATAGCGCTGCGGTCCGCTGCGCGGCCGGTCGTCGCTTTCCGGCGACGCGCTCGCAAGGTGCAGGCTCATGTCGCGGCTCCCCGCTTCGACGCGGCGGCCGCCGCGGTGAAGTCGCGCGGCCCGGTCAGCGCGAGGCCGCCGTCCACGGGAATGATGGCGCCCGTGATGTACGAGCCCCAGTCGCTCGCGAGCATCATCGCCATGCGGCTGATGTCCTCGATGCGGCCCAGGCGCTTGAGCGGCACGCGCTGCGCCATCGCGGCCATGGTGTCGTCGGTCGGTGCGAGGCGCTTCAGGCCCTCGGTGTCGGCGATGGGGCCCGGCACGATGGAGTTGATGCGGATGCCCTGCGGACCCCACTCCAGCGCCAGCACCTGCGTCAGCATGTCGACACCGGCCTTGGCCGCGCACACGTGGGCCTGGAACGGTGTGGGCGTGAAGGCTTGTCCGGCGGAGATCTGGATCACGCAGGCACCGGGCTTGCGCAGGTGCGCATGCGCGAGCCGCGCGACGTTGAAGCTGCCCAGCAGGTCGATGTCGACCACGGTCTTGAAGGCGTTGGGTGACATGTCGAGTGCGCTCGCGAGAAAGTTGCCCGCGGCGCCGGAGACCAGCACGTCGATCGGTCCGAAGCGCTCGGCGCCTTCCGCGAAGGCGCGCTCCAGCGCCTCGGGCTGGCGCACGTCGGCCGGAATGCCGAGTGCCTCCGTGCCGAGGGCCTCGAGCTGCAGCGCAGCCCTGGCTACTTTGTCGGCCGAACGGCTGAGCACCGTGAGCCGCGCACCGGCGCGCGCAAAGGCCTGCGCGATGCCGAAGTTGATGCCGCTGGAACCACCGGCCACGGCCACGTGGCGGCCCTTGAAATCGAAAGCGGAAAAGTCCATGGAATTCATTGCTCCTGTCATTCGGGTTTGAAGCCGATCTCGGCCAGCATCTTTCGCTCGCGCTCGAACTGGGCACGGGCGTAGTCGGCGTAGCTCTCGCCGGTCATCAGCTTGGGCTGCATGTCGAACAGCTCCAGCTGCTGGAGGTAGGCGGGGTCCGTCGCAGCCTTGCTGAAGGCCGTGTGCAGCCTGGCGGCAATCTTCGGATCGAGGTTCTTGGGCGCCACCAGGCCCACCGGCGACTCGATCACCATGTCATGGCCCAGCTCCTTCACTGTCGGCGCGTCGTAGCGCTTCAGCCGCTCCGCGGTGAAGGTGGCGAGCAGGCGCACCTTGCCGCCCTGCACCTGCGGCCCGAAGCCGGGATCGCCGTAAACGTCGAGATGGCGCCCGATCACCGCCTGGAAAGCCTCGCTGCCGCCCTTGTAGGGCACCAGGTTGAAAGAGGTGCCCGCCTGCTTGGCGAGCCGCTCGGCGTAGATGCGGTTGATGCTGATCGCACCGACGTTGCCCCAGCTCACGACGCCGGGGCGCTTCTTGGCATCGGCCAGGAGCTCGGGCAGCGACTTCCAGGGCGCGTCGGCGGCCACCACGATGCCGGTGGTAAGGCCGGCCAGCCCGATCAGGTAGGTGAAGTCCTTGAGAGGGTCCCAGGTCACCTTCTGCACCAGCGGCGCACGGATCACCGAGTTGTGCATGACCGCGATCGTGTAGCCGTCGGCGTCGTTCATGGTCGCCAGCGATGCGGTGCCGGTGACGCCGCCCGCGCCCGGCCGGTGCATCAGCACGATGGGCTGTCCCAGGTCCCGGGAGGCGGCCTCGGCCAGCGTGCGGAAGATCGGGTCGAAGGAACCGCCCGGCGGGAAGGGCAGCACGAGCTGGATCGGCTTGTGCGGGTAGGGGTCGGCCGCCTGCGCCAGCGGCGCGGCCAGCGCGCAGGCGGCCACCAGGGCCAGGGCCGCGCGGCGATGCATCTTCGTCATGGTGTTGTCTCCTATCGTTTGAAATTGGCGGCTCAGGCGGCCTGCGGCAGCGGCAGGTAGCGGAACGAGCCCTGCGCACGCGCGATCACGCGGCCCGCGTCGTCGCTGACCGAGGCGCGGCACCACGCCACGCTGGCGTCGTGCTGCACCACTTCGCCGTCGGCTGTGAGGCGGCCGCGGCCCGGCTCGTGAAAGCTGGTGTTGAGGTTGAGCGTGACGGCGGTGCGTTCGAAGTCGAACAGCGACACGGCCGCGCTGGCCATGACCACGTCGAGCAGCGTGACCAGCACGCCGCCATGCACGGCGCCGATGACGTTGCCGAGCTCGGCCCGCTCGTCGAGAACGAGGCGCGCGCGGCCGCCTTCGGAGAACTCGCGGCGCGCGTCCAGAAGCCGCATGAACGGCACCTGGCCGAACAGGTGGCGGCGGTCCGCGCCCGTGACGGGTTTCATCATGCCTGCACCCGCTCGCGCAGCACGTTCTTCAGCACCTTGCCCGCGGCCGACAGCGGCAGCTCGCGCATGAAGCTGATGTTGCGCGGGCACTTGTAGCCGGCCAGGCGCTCGCGGCACCAGGCACGCAGCGCGTCGGCCGTGGCGACTGTGCCGTCTGTGCTTTCGTCCAGCACCACCGCCGCGTGCACCGACTCGCCCCAGCGCGCATCGGGCACGCCGATGACCGCCGCCTGCCGCACTTGCGGATGGCTGCGCAGCGCGGCC
This sequence comes from Variovorax sp. OV700, assembly GCF_900099805.1. Lineage (GTDB taxonomy): Bacteria > Pseudomonadota > Gammaproteobacteria > Burkholderiales > Burkholderiaceae_C > Variovorax. The sequence goes on from NZ_FNDR01000002.1 coordinate 420,000, forward strand.
TCCACCTCGGCGCAGTAGACGTTCTCGCCGCCGCTGATGATCATGTCCTTCAGCCGGTCGACGATGAACAGGTACCCATCGTCCAGCATGCGGCCGGCATCGCCCGTGCGAAGCCAGCCATCACGCAGCGCGGCGGCAGTGGCCTCGGGGTTGCGCCAATAGCCCTGCATCACCATCGGGCCGCGCGCGAGGATCTCGCCCACTTCGCCGCGCGGCAGCTCGCGGCCGCTCTCGTCCGCGACGATGATCTCGGCGCCAAGCCCGGCGCGGCCGACGGAATTGAGCCGCCCGAGCGCGCGCGCTTCGGGTCGGTGGTTGGCCGGCAGGTTGATGCACACCGCGCCCGCGGTTTCGGTGAGGCCGTAGGCCTGGAAGAACTCGGCATGCGGCCAGGCGGCCAGCGCGCGGTCGAGCAGGTCGGGCGGCATCGGCGCGGCGCCGAAGGCAATGCGCGTGAGGCTGCGCACGCGCTCGGGCGTGAACGAGGGATCGTCCAGCAGCGACTGCAGCATGCTCGGCACGACGATGATGTCGCCGATGCGGTACTCGGCAATGGCCTCGATCACCGCCGCAGGCCTGAACTGCGCCATGGTCACGCAGCCGCCGCCGACGATCAGCTGGCCCACCAGCCGGCCGAGGCCCGCAACGTGGAACAGCGGCGCCACCAGCAGCGACACCGAGTCGGGCGCGTTGTTGAGCTCGGCGCCGCGCGTCATCGACGCGGTCCAGAAGTTCGCGTGGCTCAGCATCACGCCCTTGGAGCGGCCGGTGGTACCGCCGGTGTAGAGGATGGCCGCGAGCGCGTCGCCGCCGGTGCGCGTGTCGGCCAGCGGCTCGAGCCCGGCGGCTTCTTCTTCAAGCGCGCCCAGGCGCAGCAGCGGGGTCTCGCCGGCCGGTGCGAGCGCCAGCAGCGAATCGTCCACGAGCAGCAGCGACGCTTCGCTGTCTTGCAGCGCATGTGCGAGCTCGGGCGTGCTCCAGCGGATGTTCAAGGGGCAGGCGACGGCACCGAGCCACCAGCATGCGAGGATGGCGCGCACCAGCTGGTCGCTGTTGGGTGCGAGCAGCGCCACGCGGTCGCCGCGTGCAATGCCGCGCTGTGCCAGGGCGGCCGCCTGCCGTGCGACGCTGCCCGCCAGCTGCACGTGCGTCTGGCGGCGCACGCCGCTGTCGCTCACATGGGTGAGCGCCGTCATGCCGGAGTTGCGCTGGAGCGCGCGATGCAGGCCTTGGGTCAGGTACACGATGGAAGCCGCCGAGGGATAACGAAGATGCGGCACAGCTTATGGCGCACCGCGCGCCGCACCCATGGCGGGAAGCGCCAAAGGGCTTGGCGAAACCGCTCAGCGTTCGGGGCCGTGCGTCGCCCGGTACTCGCCGGGCGCCACACCGGTCCACTGCTTGAAGGCGCGGTGAAAGGTGCTGGCTTCGGAAAAGCCCACGCGGTTGGCGATGTCGAGCAGCGGCAGCGGCGTGTGCAGCAGGTATTCGATGGCGGCATCGCGCCGCAGCTCGTCCTTGATCTGCTGGAAGCCTCGGCCTTCGTCGCGCAGCCGCCGGCGCAGCGTCTGCGGCGTGACGGCGAGCGCATCGCCCACTTCCTCCAGCGACGGCAGCTCGCTGCCCAGGCCCTTGCGCAGCAGCCGGCGGATGCGCTCGGTGAGGCTGCTGGTGTCGCGGTACTTCACGATCAGGTTGGCCGGCGATCCGGCGAGGAATTCGCGCAGGCTTTGCGGCGACTGCACCACCGGAAGATCGAGCCAGCGCGCCTCGAACGACATGCCGACATGCGCCTGGCCGTAGCGGATCGGCACTTGGTAGACGCGCGAGGTTTCGGTGTTCGTCTGCTCCGCCGTGTAGTCGACTTCGAGCAGCGGAATGCGCCGAGCCACCAGCCAAGAGGAGGCGTTGAAGGCGAACAGCATGAAGGCCTTCACCGCGTAGTCCATGCGCGCATCGGCGTCGCGGCGCAGCACGAACTGCACGCGCGCGCTGCCGCCCTGCACCGTGAGGCGCGGCACGAAGTCGTGCAGCAGCAGGTGGTAGGCGGCAAAGCCGTCACGCAGGGCCTCGCCAAGGGTGGCGCAGCGCACCAGCTGGCGCATGCACTGGCCGAAGCTGCCGGGCGGCAGCGGCTCGCTCAAGAGGCCCCAGATTTCGTCGCGCAGTTCGCGCCGCAGCGCGCGGATCAGCAGCGCGTACTGGCGCTGCGAGATGCGCGCGAGCGGCGACTCCAGCAGCGAGGCCGCGATGCCCGCGCGTGCCAGCACGCGCGTCGCGTCAATGCCGCGGTGGCGCGCCCCCATCAGGATGCTGTGCACCTGCTGGATGGCAACGGTGTGGTGGGTGAGCGTCATCGTTCGCGGCCGCTGCAATGCGGCCGTTGGGATTGTAGGCAGCGCCCCCGCGGGGGGAACCGGCTCAATCGATGGCGCCGGCCGCGCGCAGTTCGGCCACGGCCGATGCGTCGAGCCCGGCCTGGCGCAGGATTTCGTCGGTGTGCTCGCCGGCGCGCGGAGCCGGGCGTGGCATGGCGGGCTCGAAGCCGGTCATCTTGATGGGACAGCCGAGTTGCGGCAGCGCCGCATCGTCGGCCGCAACACGCATGCCGCGCGCGCGGAAATGCGGATGTTCCAGTGTCTCGTCGATGCGCAGCACGGGCGTCACGCAGCCCACGCCGTCGTGGAACAGGCCGCGCCAGTGCGCAAGCGGCCGTGCGCCGAAGATGGCCGCCAGTTCGGCGCGCAGGCGCTCTTCCGTGGCGGCATCGCCGCTGCGATGCAGCGGTGCGAGATCGGGGCGCTCGAGCAGGCGGCACAGGTCGTGCCAGAACTTGGGTTCCAGCGCGCCGACCGCCACCTGCCGGTCGTCGGCCGTGCGGTAGTAGCCGTAGCATGCGAGGGCGCCCGTCAGCGCGCTCTGGCCGATGCGCGCCACGTGGCCGTGCTGGTGCAGGCCGGCCAGCGGCAGCACCGCATGCGCCAGCACGCCGTCGGCCATGGCGATGTCGACATGCCTTCCGCGTCCGCTGCGCGCGGCATCGAACAGCGCGGCCAGGATGCCCGCCACCGCGGTCATGGTGCCGCCCAGCAGATCGGCCACGGGCAGGTTTGAAAGGGCCGAACCCGCTGCATTGCCGATCTGGTCGGCCACGCCCGCGAGCGACGCGTAGTTCAGGTCGTGCCCCGGCGTGTCGCTGAGCGGGCCGGTCTGGCCGAAGCCGCTGATGCTGCAGTAAACGATGCGCGGGTTCACCGCCGCCACCGCTTCGTAGCCCACGCCCAGCCGCTGCATCACGCCGGGCCGGAAGCCTTCGACCAGCACGTCGGCATCGCGGCACAGGCGAAGCAGCGTGGCCACGCCTTGCGCGTGCTTCAGGTCGATGCGGATCGCGCGCTTGTTGCGGTTGACGAGCGCGCGCACCGAGGGGCTCGCGTAGTCGCCGGCGCCGGTGTCTTCGATCTTGACGACGTCGGCGCCGAGGTCGGCCAGGTGCATGGTGCCGAGCGGCCCCGGCAGCAAGCGGGTCAGGTCGAGCACGCGCACGCCTGCGAGCGGGGCACCCTTGGGGGCGTTCGCCGTGGATTCAGGGAAAGAGGTCATGTTCCCTGCAATCTAGGGGGTGCAAGGCAACGCGGCAATGGCAGCACCGCTCCGGGCGATTGGCGAAAAGCGTCAAGAGGCCGCATGCATGCGGCCAACTTCAACCGGCAGCCTTGCGGCCCTTGGCTTCCGCAGCATGAAGTTCCTTGGCCGTCAGGACCCACTCGGAATTTCCCGCGAGTCGCTTCACGGCAAGGTCGATGAACGCTCGCGCGCGAGCCGGCTGGGCGGACCGGCTGCCGTAGTAGATGAAAGTGCCCACCTGCTCATCGACATGCTGGGTGAGCAATGGCACCAGGCGTCCGGTGCGGATGTGCGAAGCCGCGGCCACGGCCGTGAGCTGTCCCATCACATGCCCCGCGAGCACGGCTTGCGTTTCGAGCTCTTCGTCGTTCACGCACAGGGAGCGCTCGATCTGGTGCTCTTCGAAGCCCTTTTCGGTCTTGATCCGCCAGGGGATCACGCGTCCGGTGGCGGGACTGCGAAATGCGCTGCACGGGTGTGCGGCAAGCGCGTCGGCGTCATGTTCTGCGCCTCCGCGGCCTTGCGCAAGCTGCCCAGCTCCGCGATCTTCGCGAAGATGGTGATGGACCGAAGCTCGTTGATGGGCATGGCAAGGATTATCAAGCCGCGGCTTTCGAATTCTTCAAGGTCTTCCAGCACCGGGCCGACTTCACTCCGCCTGGATCCCCGCCTCCTTGACCACCTTGCCCCACTTGGCGAGGTCGGACTTGATCACCGCGGCGTACTCCTGCGGCGTTCCGCCCTGTATCTCGATGCCGGCCGCTTCCAGCTTGGTCCGCACATCGGGAAGCTTCAGCGCCGCGTTGATCTCGGCGTTCAGCTTGGCGATGATCGCCTTGGGCGTGCCGGCCGGCGCCAGGAACCCGCCGTTCGTATTGGCGTCGTAGCCCTTGAGTCCCTGTTCGTCCGCGGTCGGCACGTCCGGCAGGGACTTCGTCCGCTTGCGCGTCGACACCGCCACGGCCCGCGCATTGCCGGCCTTCACCTGCGGCAGGATGGCGCTGATGGTGTCGATGAAGAGCGCGGTGCGTCCGGCCAGCAGATCGGGGTGCGCGGCGGATGAGCCCTTGTAGGGGACCAGCAGCATCTGCGCGCCGCTTGCCATGCGGAACATCTCGGCCGCCATTTCCTGCGCGCTGCCGCGGCCGGAGGTGGCAACCTTGGCCTCCTCCGGATGGGCCTTCATCCAGGCCACGAACTCGGGCAGCGTCTTGGCGGGAAGCTGCGGATAGATGGCGAACACCAGCGGAACCTCGTGGGTGTAGACGATGGGCTCGAAGCTTTTTTCCGGATCCCAGCCGAGGTTCTTGAACAGGAACTTGTTGGTGTTGTGGCTGCCGCCCACGATGCCGATCGTGTACCCGTCAGGCACCGACTTGGCGAGCACGTCCGTGCCGAGGTTGTTGGATGCGCCGGGCCGGTTGTCGACGATCACCGGTTGGCCCATCGACATGGCGAGCTTGTCGCCGACGACGCGGGCAATGGTGTCGATCGCACCGCCCGGCGGGGCGGGCACGATGATCTTGATGGCTCGGCTCGGGTAAGCCGCCTGGGCCGACGCCGCGGTCGGCACCGCCGCCAGCGACGCCGAGATTGCAAGAGCCTTGATCAGGGATGTGAGCTGCATGGATGTCTCCTCTTCGGGTGGATCTGTCGTTTGAAAGGCCGGCTTGTCGCGGCGGCCGGTGTCCGTCTCGCAGCGCGGCCAGCGCCGGGAAAGCAGGGGCTCAAGTGGTCAGGCTCATGGCGGGACGCTCGCCCGCCAGGGCCTGGGCAATGCTTGCGAGCACCATCTCGCCCATGGCGGTGCGGGTCTCCCAGGTGGCGCTGGCGCGGTGGGCCTGCAGGGTCACGCTGTCGGATTGGCGCAGCGCCATCGGCACGCGCGGTTCGTCGACGAACACGTCCAGGCCCGCACCCGCAATGCGGCCGGCGGCCAGTGCTTCTGTCAGGTCGGCTTCGTTGACGAGCCGGCCGCGGGCGACGTTGACCAGGAAGCCGCGCGGCCCCAGCGCGTCGAGCACGGCCGCGTCGATGATTCCTTCGGCCTGGTCCGCGGCTGCGCACAGCACCAATGCGTCCGACTCGCGGGCCAGGGCCAACAGGCTCGGTATGAAGCGGTGTGCGACGTCGTCCATGGCGCGCAGGTCGGTGTAGCGGACGAGGCAACCGAAGGCGGCCGCTCGCACTGCGACGGCGCGGCCCACGCGGCCCATGCCGACGATGCCGATGCGCATGCCGCTGAACCGCCGGGCGAGCGGAAGGGCGCTGGGCTGGGGATGGAGTTCCCACTGGCCGTCTCGCACAAAGCGGTCGCCGGCACACAGGTTTCGGCAAGCCGCGATCAGCAAGCCGATGGCCAGGTCGGCCACGTCTTCCGTCAGCGCACCCAGCGTTGCGGTAACGGGCAGGCCGCGCTCCCGGCAGTACGCCAGATCCACGGCATCGGTGCCGACGCCATTGACGGCCACCACTTTCAGGCTGGGCAATTGCTCCAGCATCGCCCGCGAAATGCCGGTGTGCCCGCCGGTGATCACGGCATCGATCGACGCGCCGTGTTCACGCAGCCAGGCCGCCGGATCGGGCAGCTCGAAGTGCTTGTGCACGACGTAGAGCGAAGCGAGCTTCTCGTTGATCGCAGGGATCAGGATCGGATTGAGTTGAAGGACTTGGGGTTTCATATTCACTGTTCGTTCACGGTAGCCGGGCGGCCCAGCTTTGCGAGAGGGGCTCTCCACGACCTCGGACGCATGCTAGTAATGGATTGACATAGCGGTCAATATTGATCTATATAATCAATGTAAATTGACTCTTCTATCGGCGCGGCCATGGCTTCCTGGATTTCAATGAGCGAGGCGTGCAAGCTTCTGGGTGTGCAGCCTCAAACGCTCTATGCGTATGTGAGCCGCGGCAAGCTGGAAGTCGCGCCGGATCCGGCCGATACGCGACGCAGGCTGTACCGCGCCGAGGACGTGGCCGTGTTGGCCAAGCGCAAACAGGCCGGCCGCAAGCACGAGACGCTGGCCGCGAACACGCTGTTCGGGTCGGAGCCCAGTATTCCGACGGCGCTTTGTGCGTTCTCTCGCGGGCGGCCGTACTACAAGGGGCGGGACGCCGTGAGCATGGCCCGCACGGCCACGCTGGAAGACGCGGCTCAACTGTTGTGGGGCGCAGAGCGTGCCGTCGATTTTTCGTCCTTGAAGTCAACGCGCTCCGGAAAGCCTGGGCGAGACGCGGCTTTCGCCGCGTTGGCCAGTCTGGCGGCCGCGGGGCATTCCACCGGAGGACGCCTGACCCGCGTGCTGCATGCCGAGGGGCAGAATCTGGTGGGCCAGTTGGCCAACGCGTTCGGCGCCTGGCCGGGCGCCGAACCGCTGCATCTGCGCCTCGCGAAAGGGTGGAAGCAACCTGCCAAGGTGGCCGAGTTGCTGCGAACGGCCTTGGTGCTGCTGGCCGATCACGAGCTGACCAGTTCAGCCTTTGTCGCGCGCATTGCCGCTTCGACCGGTGCTTCCTTGCCGGCATGCCTGCTGGCCGGATTGACCACTCTTTCCGGCCCCTTGCATGGCGATGCCTCAGGCCGCGTCCGGGCGCTGTTCAGCGAGGTGGAACGACTGGGTGAGGACCAGGTGCTGGCCCACTACCTGTCGAACGGCTTGTCGCCGGCCGGATTCGGCCATCACCTCTACCCCGACGGCGATCCGCGTGCGGCCGCATTGCTGGCCTTGTTCGAGCCGCCCAAGGTAATTTCGCGCTTCATCGGCAAGGTGACGAAGCTGACCGGTTTGCAGCCGAACATCGACGTCGCCCTGGCCGCCCTGGTCGCTCACCACCGGCTTCCTGCCGACGCGGCCTTTGGCCTGTTCGCAACCGCGCGCAGCGTCGGGCTGTTGGCGCACAGCCTGGAGCAACTGGGCGTGGCGCAAGTCATCCGCCCGCGCGGGCGCTATGTGGGGCCGATGCCAGAATCGCATGACCAAAACGCCTACGGCGAAACAAGAAAGGCATAGATGACCCGCATCATTCCAGCGCTCGTTCTGGGGATGGTCGAAGAGGCCTCCAGTTCAGCTCACTCAGAAGTTTCTCCCTTCTGGCAGTCGGACAGCGAGGGAATCCCGGAGGAAGGGATGTATCAGTTGGCGACGGAACTGGACGTTCGCGACCCCGACCATCTGCTCGATCAACTCCCACCTGGCTACAGGATCGTGTACTCGATTTTCATGTGGGAGCAGAGCCGGGCGGGCGAAGGATTCACGACGGGTGTGCACAACTCGGGCCAGGCGCTGGTCCACGTCGCGGCCGCGAGCTATGCCGAAGTCGGCATGTCAGAAGAAGCCGTAGCGCTTCGTCGCATGCTCGAGCAGTACGCCAAGACGCCGCTCGACCACGATCGAATCGAGGCGGAGTACAACGCGGTGGACAATCCCTACAAGGACGACTGGGAGCGCATTCCCCATTTGGTCAGGCATCTTTGTGAGAACGCAGACCGCTACTTCTATGTCGAGGGCTAGAGCCCTCTTCGCCGCTTGATTGAAAGAGTTCTTGCGAGTCGCATCTCTTGTCGGCGCTCTCTGGCGTTGCCCCTCGGAATCCGTATCCCATAGCTGAGCTCATGAATTGGCTTGCCTCGGCTGATTCTTTAGCGACTGTGCGATAAAATCGGGTCGCCGCGCAACTGGCGAAAAGATGGAGCACCATCGGGGAGCGCGGACATTGTCACGCCGATCGCCTGGGCATATCTATCGTCTTCCTGGGAGTTCCGACGATGAGTGTCCGCAAGCCTCTACTGCGCCAGCGCAAGTATCTCAATCCACCGCATTCACGTCAGTTCTCGCCGATTGATATCGGAGGTGCGCGATGACCGTGCAAAGAGAATGTACGCTCCTTGACGGGAAGTCTGTCGCCGCCGCGAACGTAGACGAGCTGCAACTTCGAGTATCGGCATTGAAGGCCAGAAACGGCTCTCGCACACCGATTCTCGCAACGATCCTGGTTGGCGAAGACCCCTCATCTGCAACCTACGTGAAGATGAAGGGAAACGCGTGCCGGCGTATCGGAATGGATTCACGCGTCGTGAAGCTTGGCGCGAGTGCAACAACGTCTGAGGTGCTTCATGAGATCGACGTGTTGAACGCGGATGAACTCGTGCATGGCATCTTGCTTCAACATCCAGTCCCTGCGCAGGTGGATGAGCGGCAGTGCTTTGATCGCATCTCGCTTCACAAGGACGTGGATGGTGTAACCAGTCACGGCTTCGGCTTGATGGCACTGGGTAGACCTGCATTCGGCTCGGCGACTCCAGCAGGCATCATGCGATTGCTTGCGCACTACGGCATCAGCGTCGCCGGGAGACATGCAGTGGTCGTTGGTCGCAGCCCGATACTCGGCATGCCGCTGGCCATGATGATGTTGAACGCCAACGCGACTGTGACCATCTGCCACTCGAAGACCTCAAATCTTGCGGATGAGATCCGGCGTGCGGAGGTGATCGTTGGAGCAGTGGGCAGACCCCACTTTATCCGGAGCGACTGGATCCAGGACGGAGCCATCGTCATTGACGCCGGGTATCACGATGGTGGCGTTGGCGACATACAGACTGATGGCCTTGCCGCGCGATGTACGGCGCTCACTCCGGTGCCAGGCGGCGTCGGGCCGATGACAATCTCGACCCTTATCTCGCAGACGCTCGAAGCAGCAGAGCGCACAACCTTGTAGCGACAACTGGAGGTGTGACTGGTCTGTGTCAGTAGCGCGGAACAATGCGGTCACGATCCTCGGCGCGGCGGCATTCAATGCTCCAAAATTGAAACAGCCAGCGCGCCATGCATTTGCTCCATCGGTAGGCATACGCAGCGTGGCGCGAGGCTGCGAAGCGTTCGGTTTCTTCCGTACCGAGTTGCTGTGTGGCCAACTATCCGCCGCCGTTCGCAGCAGCCGCGGATTTTCGGTCCGCCGTGTCTCGAAGCACATCGCAGACCTGCACGCGGTACTCCGAAAAGAAGCGATTGCGGCCCTGACGTTTCGCCTCGGCGTGCTCGGGATGTATCTCTCGCGCTGCCGCGCTTCGGGAAGGAAATGGGCTCGAAGCACAGCCTGAACAGCGACGAAGAAAAAGCCGTGTCAGGCTATGACGGTCCCTTGGTGGAATACGATCGTCCAGCCCGCGCTCGTTTTGCGCCAAAGGGTCGTTCGGCGCGTCAAGCGCTCGGGCTGCTGCAAGACGTAATTGAGTTGATAGAGATCCTCGGCAATTTGACGGATCGAGAAATCCCTGCACGTTAAGTCGCCGTGCTCTGGCGACTTGTAGCGCTCCAGAAGTTCGGAGATAACGAACTCACGCTCGTATATCTTGCCACTCGCGCCAATCTCCCAAAAATCGTCAGCCGTCATTCGAAGAAGATCTTCACGAACGGTCCCGAATTCCCGGCGATGAAAGATGGGCTCCCGTGCGCGGAGTTCATTCAAGATTTCTTCGAGATTCGAGCTGGGCATCAGCGTTCCTTCAAGCGCCGCCTGATGTTCCGTGCGGCCGACTCGTTCTAATAATGGGTTGACCGCGGACCATACCGCAAGCGAGCGAGAATCACGTGCACCCTTCATCTGCAGTCGAATGCGCCAAGCATCATCTCGACCCGCTCTACGGCCAGCTCGGAAACATGCATCACAGTCAATTTGACCGCAGTTCAACTGTGCCTACGCGCTCCACCCCTGTGTGAGGAAATCCCCCGTGCTCACTCAGGCGATTTCGCCTCGATTGGCGATCAAGATTCTCTTCATGCTCTGGCGCCTGTTTCGGTGGTTCGAAACGGTGCTCGGCTCACATGTGACTTGCAATTCCATGTTGCGCCGCCCCGATGCACATCAAGAAGATCGAAGGAAACTCGCGCTCGCATGCCTTCGTGGTGTTCTCGGCCTCTTCCTTGCCGATACCGCGAAGTTTATGAATGCTGAATGTCAAAGAAAAGCAATATAAATACGTACTCAACATCAATAAATTCGATGAATGAAAAGCTCTGAAATCATTGATTGCCGTAGCGCCAAAAACACTGGAACGACCTTTGGTTTTGAACGACATGCTCGATGTGTGATTGACCCGGCCATCGATATTTGAGATGCTCAGCCGGTGATCAGTGAACTCAAGACCTTCATCGCGGTGTGCAAGCACGGCACCTTTGCCGCTGCTGGAGACCGCATTGGTCTCACCCAGTCCGCCGTGAGCAGCCAGATCAAGCGGCTCGAAGAGGCCCTGGGATTCGAACTGTTCGATCGAACGGGGCGCTCTGCCACCTTGAACGTCGCGGGTCAGACGACCCTGCCGCGCGTAGAAGAGATCTGTGCGCTGTTCGCGAAGCTCGGAGAGCTACCCGAGGACGATGCCACCAGAGGATTGCTGCGGATAGGTTCGATTGCCTCGGCGCAGCCGACGTTGCTGGCACGTGCGCTCGAGAAGCTTCGCAAAGCCTTTCCCTTGGTACGCGTCCATGTGTCGCCAGGCGTGTCGATGCGCCTGATGGATGAGCTAGACGCCGGCAAGATCGATGCGGCGGTGATCATCCGCCCCCCGTTTGGCATGCCTCCCGATCTGACCTGGCAAGCGCTGATACACGAGCCTTATGTGCTTGTCGTACCCAAGGCTGCACCCCAGACGAGAGACTGGCGCACACTGATCCAGGAGCAGCCGTTCCTTCGTTATGACAGAGCCTCGTTCGGCGGGCGGATGGTCGAGGGATTTCTTCGCCGCGAAGGCATCTCGGTCAATGATGCGATCGAGATCGATGAGATCCCGGGATTGATCCACCTTGCTTCCAAGGGGCTGGGGGTTGCGCTTGTTCCGCTGGTTGAGGCGCACCTTCCCCTGCCTTCGGGAGTGCGTGTCGTTTCCCTCGGGGAGTTCACGTTCTACCGGGAGATTGGCCTGCTTCAACGCAAGCCACGGGCCAGTCCACCGATCGTGGCGCATTTTGCCCAGCATCTGCGTGAAGCAGCCGATGAGCAGCCGAGCAATTTGCTCGTGCCGAAGCGTCACCGCGCGGGCAAGTTGGGCCGGCCGCGCACGTCGTAGCGAGGACTCTGAAGCGCGTTACCCGGCCAAGCTCGCACCGGATCGTTCATCGCAGAAGGCTGCGGGGTGGATACGCGCTCTGCGCAAAGACATGGAGCAAGCTGCACTTCTTTTCGATGCAATCAAGCGCATCAGCGCGCCTCGTAAGCCTCCAGCGGCTTGTCCGATGGAGCGGCCCAAGCGGCCTTGGTCATCGCGTTGGCCGGCAGCCCCACCTTCGAGCCACTTGGAGGGATTGGCTGCATGAACCACTTGTCGTAGATGCGAGAGACTTCGCCGCTCTTGGCGAGCGCCAGAATGCTGTCGTCGACGACCTTCTTGAATGCCGGATCACTCTTGCGGAACATGATGGCAATGGGTTCAACACTGAGGACTTGATCCAGGAGTTTGTACTTCTCGGGCTCCTTGCTCTTGGAGATCAGCGTTGCCAGTATCTGGCCGTCGGCGACAAATCCCTCAGCGCGGCCGCCCTCAAGAAGCAGGAAGCCTTCGCTGTTGTCCTTGGACAGCACCTCGGAGACGCCAGTCACGCCGTCGCGTCCGAGCTTTCGCAGCGCTTGCACGGACGTACTGCCGGTGGTGGCCGCGACCGTCTTGCCAGCCAACTGTGCGGAGGAGGCGATGCCCGAGCTGGCCTTGACAGCGATCCGGATGCCCTCGACATACAACGTGGGCGCGAATGCGACATCCTTCTGCCGCGCGGCGTTGTTGGTCGTCGTTCCACACTCGATGTCCACCGTGCCGTTCTGGACGAGGGGGATTCGATTTTGCGGCGTCACGAGTTGGTATTTCACCTCGATCTTGTCGAGCTGCGCCGCCTTCTTGATGTCGGCGATGACTCGCTCGCAGATCTCCACATGAAAGCCTGTGTATTTTCCGGGCCCCAGCGTGAATGACATGGCGCCCGAGGCATCGCGCACGCCCATCGTGATGGCGCCCGACTCCTTGATCTTGCCCAATGTTTCGGCCTGGGCCGAGGCGGACACACAGACAACGGCCAGCATGGCAGCAAGTGCCACGGACCTTGCATTGCTCTTGATCATGGCGGTCTTTCAGCGTGCGAACAGCGAACTCAGGTCGGCGAAGGACTTCATCTCGATGGCATTGCCGGAGGGGTCAAGGAAGAACATCGTTGCCTGCTCGCCGGGCTCTCCCTTGAAGCGGATGTACGGTTCGATAACGAACTTGGTCCCGCGCGCCACCAGCTTGTCGGCCATGAGCTGCCACTGGTCCATTGGAACGATCGCGCCGAAATGACGCACCGGCACGTCGTGGCCGTCGACGGCGCTGCTCTGGCGATGACCGCATTCATCCGGTGCCAGGTGCGCCACGATTTGATGACCGTAGAAATCGAAGTCGACCCATTCCGGCGCGCTGCGACCTTCCGGGCACCCGAGCAGTTCGCCGTAGAACGCACGAGCTTCAGCAATATCTCGGACGGGAAACGCTAGATGAAAAGGGATGCGAGTAGTTGCGGTGGACATGAAAGTTTCCCATCGGGAGAGTTGCAGTAGGCGCAACTTTAGGTTCGGCTTTCAATGATTGAAAGTGATTTATTTCATTGCTGAGCAACATAAAAATCGATCGATAAGGATTTGAAAAGTACAACGAGGCGGCTCACAGATTTCTTCGATTGCAGCCGGAATTCGAGTCATGCGGGGGAGCGAGCAAGATTTTTACCGGTGCTGACCGCGACTAAATATCGAGCAAGCAGTGGAGCTTCTGCTCTAGATTCGAACGTGTCCCAAACACCCCCGGGCTTCAGTCGAAGAGCGCGCTACAGAAATGACCTGCGCCCGAGCCGGTTGCGGCAGTGCTTGCGATCCTTGAATTCCCCAACCTCAATCGGAAGTGAAACCATGAACAAACCTACCTACGTCCTGGAGTACAAGGCCATCGTCGAAGTGCTGAACAAGTACAACGATGGCTGCAAGCAGGCCAAGAGCAGCATCATGAAGCCCGCCTTCAGCGATCAGGCGACCATCTTTGGCGTCGACGCGGACGGCAAGCTGACAGGTGGCGCGATCCAGAATCTGTTCGACGGCATCGACAGCGCCTTTCGCCCGTCGCCCGAAGCTCAAGGGGCGATCGTCAGGATCGACATCGTCGGCACCGCCGCCAGCGCTCGCATCGACACCAACGACGTCTCCGGTTTCTGCTTCACCGACTTCTTCAATCTGTTGAAGGTCGATGGCAAGTGGATTGTGGTTAGCAAGATCTATCACACGCACGTCGCTCCCTGAGCTTCACGGGCGATCGCGGCGGGGACGACGACCCGGTGCGACGCAATACGCGCGTATAAAGGGCTCGTCCCAATCAACGATTCTTTGGCGAGTTCGTATGAAGTCAGCAGGCTTGAAGGGAACAGTTTCCATTGAGTTGGTGCACGAGGCGATTCACGCCGCGGCGCTCAGGAACATGGACATCAGCAGCGTGCTTGAAAGTGCAAAGCTCGACCGCGAGCTGCTGAACGCGCCGCGTGCCCGCATCTCAGCGGCTGCGTACTCACGCATGTGGGTGGCTTTGGCCGATTTGATGGACGACGAGTTCTTCGGCCTGGACAGCCACGGACTTCGCCGTGGTAGCTATGCGCTCATGACACGCGCGGCGGTCAGCGCCGAAAACCTGGAGCACGCGCTGCGCCGGATCCTCAGGTTCCTCCACGCCACACTGGACGACTTTCACGGGGAACTCGCCCGCTCGGCGGATGAGGCCCGCCTGATCCTGCATGACGGTGGCGTGCTGCGCCGGCTGTTTGGCTATGGCACCTGGTTCATCCTGGTTCACGGATTGGCATGCTGGCTCGTGCACAGGCGCATTCCCTTGCGCGAGATGCAGTTCCGTTGCCCGCCTCCCGGCGACGACAGCCACTACCGCACACGGTTCTGCGAGAACGTCACATTCAACGGCAAGACCACGCACATCACCTTCGCCAGCGAGCTGCTGGATTTGAAGATCGCGGAATCTCCAGAGACAGTCGACACCTTTCTGCGGGCAGCACCTGCCAACTTGTTGGTCAAGTACCGCAACGACGCGAGTACCGGTGCGCAGGTACGCGGCCGATTGCGCGGCCAGATGCCCGATACATGGCCGGAGCTGGAGAAGCTGGCGCAAGAGCTCTGCGTTTCCGGCACCACGCTCCAGCGCCGCTTGCAACAGGAGGGCATGAGCTACCAGCGGGTGAAAGACGATCTGCGGCGGGACATCGCCATCGATCTGTTGTCGAGCGCGTCGTTGACGGTGGCCGAGGTTGCCGCCCGAACCGGATTCCAGGAAACAAGCGCTTTCCATCGTGCCTTCAAGAAATGGACGGGCGTCAGCCCGGGCGCCTATCGCTCCATGCCCAAAAGCCCCGCTTGAATCGAGGCGTCCGGGCATGGGCGCCGAGCCCTTGCAGAACTAATCTCCTCTCGCCGCCGCACCCGCGGCGCCGCGAGTTTGTTTGAGGCAAGGGACCCAGGAATGAATCGAATGATGGCGCCGCCGCTCGGTGCAGAAATGCTGCAAAGAGCGGTCGATTGGGCAATTGCCACCCGACGCAGCGTGAGGGCGTATTTGCCCGAGCCAGTGCCACGAGAAGAGATCGAAGCGATTCTCTCGACCGCACGCTACAGCGCTTCCGGCATGAACATGCAACCTTGGCATGTGCATGTCCTGACCGGGCCGGTGAAGGCCGGCCTCTCCGCTGCGGTTGCAGCGCTCGATGACGACTCCGGAAAATCGGGGGAACTGCTCGAGCCCTACGACTACTACCCGCGCGAATGGTTCTCTCCCTACCTGGAGCGGCGCCGCAAGGTGGGTTGGGATCTCTATGGGCTGCTTGGCATCGCCAAGGGCGACAAGCAGCGCATGCACCTGCAGCACGGGCGCAACTACCGGTTCTTCGATGCGCCCGTGGGCCTGTTCTTTACGGTAGACCGCGAGCTCCAGGAAGGAAGCCTGCTGGACTACGGCATGTTCTTGCAGAGCGTGATGGTCGCCGCGCGAGGCCGGAACCTTCACACCTGCCCTCAAGCAGCCTTTCTGAAGTTTCACCGCCAGATCGCCGAGTTCCTGCAAATTCCCGCCGGCCAGATGCTTGTCTGCGGCATGAGCCTGGGCTACGTCGACGAGTCCGCGATTGAAAACTCGCTCGCCACGGAGCGTGAGCCGGTTTCCACATTCACGACGTTCCACAACGATGCAAAGGAGACAAAAGCATGAGCGCGGAATCCTATGGAAAAGGCCTCGATCGCTGCGAGGCCAATCATGTGCCGCTGACGCCCCTCGGCTTTCTCGATCGCGCCGCCCTGGCGCATCCGAAACGCCTGGCTGTGGTGCACGGAGATCTATCGCGAACGTGGGAGCAGACCCGAGAACGCTGCCATCGCCTTGCGTCGGCGCTGGTGAGCAGGGGCATCCAGCCAGGGGACACCGTTGCAGTGCTGTCGCCCAACACGCCCGCCATGCTGGAGGCGCACTTCGGCGTACCCCTGGCAGGCGCCGTGCTCAACGCGATCAACCACCGCCTGGATCCTGAAGGGATCGCGTTCATCCTGCGCCACGGCGAATGCAAGTTGCTGATGGTCGACCGCGAGTTCTCCGGAACGGTGGCCGCTGCCTTGAAGCTTCTCGACAAGCCCCCTCTGGTCATCGATATCAACGATCACCTCGCACCACCAGGCGATGCCATCGGCGAGGTCGACTATGAATCCCTGCTGGCGGGGGGAGACCCGGACTTCCCCGGCCGGTGGCCGAGCGACGAGTGGCAACCCATCGCCCTGAACTACACCTCCGGTACGACCGGAGATCCCAAGGGTGTCGTCGCCAGCCACCGCGGCACCTACCTCATGAGCCTGCTGCAGATCACGAACTGGGCGATGCCCCGGGCGCCCAAGTACCTGTGGACGCTGCCCATGTTCCACGCGAACGGATGGTGCTTCACCTGGGCAGTGACAGCGGCGGCGGGCACCCATGTCTGCCTGCGCCGGGTTTCCGCCGAAGCGGTGCTGGAGGCCATCGACAGGCACCAGATCGACCATCTCTGTGCAGCGCCGGTCGTGATGGCCATGCTCGCGGATTCGGCGCAAAACATCCAGCTGCCTCGTGCCGTACGTGTACTGACCGCGGGATCTCCGCCTCCGCTTGCGGTGCTGAACGCTGTTCTGGCCATGGGCTTCGACGTGGAGCACGTGTTTGGCATCACGGAGGTTTCCGGCACGCCGGTGGGTTGCGTGTGGCAAGACGGCTGGGACGATCTTGCGCCGGCCGAGCAAGGCGCGTTGCGGGTGCGCCAGGGCGTAAGAGCCGCCATGTTCGAAGGCCTCATGGTTGGCGATGCGGACACGCTGGCGCCTGTCCCTCACGACGGCAAAACCGCAGGGGAGCTCATGCTGCGCGGGAACACCGTGATGATGGGCTACTTCAAGAACGAGGCCGCGACGCGCAGGGCGCTCGCCAACGGCTGGTTTCGAACCGGCGACGTCGCGGTTCTTCATGGCAACGGGTATGCGCAGATCACCGATCGTTCGAAGGACGTGATCATTTCCGGCGGCGAGAACATCTCTTCCGTGGAGGTCGAGGATGTCGTCCATGGACACCCGGCGGTCTTGCATGCCGCGGTGGTCGCCCAGCCCGACGAGACATGGGGGGAGGTGCCGTGCGTGTTCATCGAACTCAAGGCAGGCGTTTCGGCGCCTTCCGAGCAAGAGATCATCTTGTTTTGCCGTGAACGGCTGGCCCACTTCAAGTGTCCGCGCCGGGTGATATTCAGCAGCTTGCCGAAGACGGCCACGGGCAAGATCCAGAAGTTCCGCTTGCGCCAGCAGGCCGGAAGCCAGGAAGCCATCACCAGGCTCGCGAGCCATGGGTGAGTTCGAAATCGCTGCCGTTGCACCCATCGGACCGGGCTATTGTTTCTCGCGATTCCATACCTTCGACGAAGAGCAAGTCCGGGCATTCGCACTGGCAGCAGGCGACGAGAACCCTCTGCACCATGATGTGGAGTTCGCACGAGGCACGCGTTTCGGTGGTTTGATTGCCAGCGGGACTCACACCGCGTCTTTGTTGATGGGATTGACGGCCAGTCACTTCGCCCAGAAGGGAACTGTGCTGGGGATCAACTTCTCGGTGGATTTGCTGCGTCCTGTGCTGGCAAGCGAGACGGTTTCCATCGAATGGCACGTGACTTCGATTGCAGCCCGCTCGAGGGGCGGCTGCGTCCTCGAATTGCAAGGCTCAATGAAGGGCGCAGACGACCGGACCAGTGTTCTCGCTCACGGCACGGTCCTTTTCACGCCTGACTGATGACCGCTTTCGCTGCTGCGACGCGGACCTCCCGAACGACTCATGCGTCGATGAGAAGTTCTCGCGCGGCCTGCTCCACGCACTCGGCAAAGGAGGGATCGCCGGTGTAGGGCGAGTGTCCGCGCAACCACAACAGCCCCACCGGGCGGACCAGGCGCGGCATCTCGGTGTGCAGTGGGGCCAGCGTGCCTAGCTCCGCATACTTGCGGACCAGTGAAGCGGGCAGGGTCGCGATCGCGTCGCTGCCCTGCAAATAGGCAAGCGTGACGTTCAGCGAAAGCGTCTCGATGAAGCTGATGGGTGGTTCGACGCCGTTCACCTCGAATGCCATCAGCAGGGGCTGGCGCAGCAGCGAGTCATGCGGCGGCAGCACCCATGGACATTCCACCAGTTGGCGCCAACTCGGTTTGAATTCCCCGCGCGCCAGCGGATGGCCGTTGCGCGCGACCAGCATGGTCGCATCCTCGAACAGCGGCTTTTCCTCGAGGTTCGTTGCGGCCAACTGGGATGGCAGCGTGCCGACGATGAGATCAAGGTGCCCAAGTCGCAGTTCTCCCAGCAGGACGTCCATGGTGGCCTCGCGGACCATGATCGACGACTTGGGAGAGGCATGCTTGAACAGCATCAGCGCCTTGGGAAGCAGCCAGCCGGCGGACGCCGGCAGCACGCCTACGCGGATCTTGCGGGACGTTCCCGTGGCCAGCGCGTGCAGTTCCTCGCCGGCCTCCGAGAGGTCTTGCAGAACTTTGCGGGCATGCCGGATCAGGCATTCACCGTAGGGCGTCGGCCGAAGTCCGCGACCGGTGCGCTCGAACAGCGCATGGCCCATGGCGCCCTGCAGATCCGTCAGTGTGCGGGACAGCGCCGGCTGCGTCACGTTCATGGCGGCGGCGACCTTGCCTTGATGACGAAGGTCGTCGAGGGCCACGAGTACCTGCAGGTGGCGCAGCTTCAAACCGGCGCGAATGTACCAATCCAGCTTGGCCATCGGGTTCTCCTTATGTGCATTCCCGCGAAAGCGGTAAGGACCGGATCATCGCAGTCATAGGGGTGAGCCCGGATTTGTGCCCCGTGTTTTACCAAAAACATTATATCTGGCACTTATTTTTCTAATTGTCATGGCGACCCGGCTCGCCCATCATTCGGCTCCAGGGGAAAGCAAAAAGGCCCCCAAAAGTACACAGATCGCCAGCCCGTCCATACGTTCTGAAGGAGCACGAAAACATGTTGAATCCGTCGCCGCGCTGGGCCGCCGGCCTGGTGCTTGCCGCCAGCCTGGTCTCTGGCGCCTGGGCTCAGGCCCCAATCAAGATCGGCTTTCACGCCGGCCTTACCGGCCCCGCCGCTGCCGACGGCAATGCCGCCCTCGCAGCGGCCCGGGTGGCGATCGAGCAGAGCAACGCGCAAGGCGGCATTGGAGGCAGGAAGCTTGAACTCGTCGTAGAGGACGACCAGGGCAAGCCTGAACACGCGGCGCAGGTTGCCAACCGCCTGATCGGCGAGGGCGTGCGCGCGGTGATCTCCGCCGCCTATTCCGCGCCGGCGCGCGCCGCCGCGCCGGTTTTCCAGAAGGCGCAGCTGCCCTACGTGGTCGCGGTGTCCTCGGCGCCCGAAATCACGCGCGGCGGGAACTACATGTTCCGCGTCACCAGCGTGGGCGAAGTGCAGGGCCGCGCCGCCGCCAAGGCGATGGGCGAGCTGCTGCACAAGAAGCGCGTCGTGCTGCTCACGGTGAAGACGGACTTCGGCAAGGCGCTGGTCGCCGGCTTCAAGGAAGCAGCGCCACGCTTTGGGCTGGAGATCGTGAAGGAGTACGAATACGCGCCGACCGATCGCCAGTTCGGGCCGCTGATCGCATCCATCAAGGCAGACAACCCGCAAGCGATCTATGCCACCGGGTTCTATTTCACCGGAGGCCCGCTGGTGGCGCAATTGCGCAGCGCCGGCGTGACGGCCGACATCATGGGTGCGGAATCGCTCAGTCCACAGCAGTTCATCGACATCGCCGGCCCTGCGGCCGAAGGCACGGTGATCACCAACGTCATCGACTGGGGTTCGCAGGACCCGGCAATCGTGGACTTCCTCAACCGCTACAAGGCGGCGACCGGGACGCCCGCAGCGGCAGTGGCCGCAACGACGCATGCCGCGACCACCGTCCTGTTGGCCGCCTTGCGCAACGCGAAGTCGGATGAACCCGCCAGGATCCGCGCGGCGCTGGAGACCACCGAAGTCATGACCGTCATGGGTCGAGTCAGCTTCAACAAGTTGCGCGAAGTTAAAAAGAATTTTCCGCTGTCAATCGTCCGCAACGGCAAGTGGCAACGCTTCGGCGTCATCGACGACGCCGGACTGCTGGCACCTCCTGAGCAGTGAAACCCCCGGAAGAGACCATCGCACCCGTTGGTGCGTCAATGAAGGTGAAACGCAAATGACCTATCACGCCCGTACACGCAAAGTCGCCCACGATGACCTGGTCTGGGACTTCGGCACGCAGACCTACCAGGTCTTTCCGTACGAACACTATCGCTGGTGCCGCGAAAACGACCCCGTACACCGGGTGGATCTGCCGAACGGCAATGTCGTCTACATGATCACGAAGTACGACGACATCAAGGCGGCGGCACTGGATCACAAGCGGTTTTCCGCCGCGGTCACGGATACCGTCGGCTGGCTGATGTTCAAGGATCCGCCCGAGCACACGACGATCCGCAGCAGCGTGCAGTCGCATCTGTCGAAGAAGGGCATCGATCTGATCGATGCGGCCATCGACCGCATCAACCGCGAGACCTTCCAGTACCTGCTGGACGGCCGGGGTGGCGACGCGGCCACGTATTGCCAGCTGTTCCCGGCGGCAGTGGTCAACCACATGCTCGGGATCAAGATCGACCCGCAACAGATCGACTACTGGATCGGCTGCTCGCTCAGGGCGATGGGCCAGGCCTTCGGCTTGCCAGGCAAGCCGGAAGACCACAAAGGCCAGGCGGACCTTGTCGCCTTTCTCGAAGGTGTGGTGCGCGACTACATCGCCCATCCGGAAGACAACATCGGTTCGCTGCTCGCGCAGAACGCGGCACCGGGCGGCAAATTGTCCGTGCGAAACGTGGCCGACTTCATGAACATGCTGTTCACGGGCGGACATGAAACGACCACCTTCACCCTCAGCAGTGCGATCGGCATCCTGGGCCAGGACCCGGCCCTGTTCAGGCGCATCAAGGACGATCGTTCGCGCATCCCGGCCTTCATCGACGAGACGCTGCGCTACCGGCCCGTGCTGCAGTCGAACCCTCGCATCGCAGCTGAGGACATCACGATCCGCGGCGTGACGATTCCCAAGGGCTCCATCGTGAAGCTGTGCACCGGCAGCGGCAACATGGACGAAGACGTCTTCGAAAACCCCGAGGAGTTCAACATCGACCGGCCGAACGTGAGTGAGCATCTGTCATTCAGCCGCGGGGTCCACACCTGCATCGGAGCCGTCCTCGCGCGGCGCGAGCTGTCCAAGGCCATGACGCACTTGTTCGAGACGGTCGCTTCCATCCAGCTGGACGCCGATCGCCCCGTGAAGCCCCACCTTGGGGGAACGGGCAACGAGCACGGCTTCGATTCCGTGCCTGTCCTGATCGAAGCGGATGTGGTGAGGGCCTGAGCCGTGAAATACACGAGCATCGAACGATCGAGTCCGCAGTCGCAAGCGGTGCGTGAGAACACGCGCGGCTTTCGCGCGAGCTGCGAGCGCCCCGACGCGGTGTCGGTGCAGGAACGCAGGCTGGCCATCATCGGCATGATGGAGGAGGGCTACAGCCAGTACGTGCGGCGCGAGAGCGACGTTTTCGGTTCGGTCGACATGGACGGTGTACCGGCCGAGGTGGTCAGCATCTCGGGGACGAAACCCGATTGCAATCTGCTGTTCCTCCACGGCGGTGCCTATTTCCTTGGAAACCCGCAAACCGCCCGGACCATCACGGTTCCATTGGCGCGTCTCGCAAATGCCAAGGTGTTCGTGCCTGACTACCGCCTGGCCCCGGAACACAGGTTTCCTGCCGCGGCGGACGACGCCTTGGCCGCATACAAATACCTCATCGAGGTGGAGGGAGTCGACCCAGGCAGCCTGTTCGTCGGCGGCGACTCTTGCGGCGTCAACCTGGCCTTCGGCGCGCTGCTGAGGGCGCGAGAAGCAGGTCTGCCCAAGCCGCGGGGCATCGTCGCTTTCTCGCCGTGGCTCGACCTGACTTCTTCGCTGCCGTCGTTTCGCACGAATGCGCAGCTCGACGAGTTCGTGCACGTCAATATCGTCGATACGTGGGTCGCGCAATACATGGGGGAGGAGAGCTGGGCCCATCCGCTCGCGTCGCCCTTGGGCGCGGACCTGAGAGGCATGCCGGCCTGCTTCATCGCCTGCGGCAGTACCGAAATGTGGCATGACGATGCCGCGGTTCTCGCGCACAGGCTCGACAAGCTCGGCGTCGATGTCGAACTCGAAGTCTGGAAGGACATGCCACACGTCTGGCCCATCTTTTCCGGGCAGCTGCCCGAAGCAGACGAAGCCCTGAGCAATGCAGCGCAGTTCATGCGCCGCCGTCTGCGCTGATCGACCTCATCCCTTGACTGGAAAGAACATGGACTTCAAGAGCTATATCTGTTTGAGCTGTGGTTGGGTGTACCACGAGAGCGATGGTTTGCCCGAGGAAGGGCTCGCCGCGGGAACGCGCTGGGAGGACATCCCGGCGGACTGGCAGTGCCCGCACTGCGGCGACAAGAAGTCGGATTTCAACATAGTGGAGTTCTGATCATGACTGTCATCGTCACGGAAAAATGCGATGGATGCCGGTTCACCGACTGCGTGACCGTCTGCCCTGTGGCCTGCTTCCATACCGACGGCACGATGGTGTACGTGAACCCAGTCGAATGCATCGATTGCGGTGCCTGCATCCCGGTGTGTCCGGTCCATGCCATCTACGAAGCGCGAGACCTGCCTGCCGAGTTCGAGCACTGGAGAGGGGTGAACGCCGAGCGTGCCGCTGGCCTGCCAAACATCTCCGAGAAGCTCGAGCCACTGCCGACGGCACTCGGCCGCCAGCAGGCCATGGGCTATGGCGGCTGAGCCGATTTTCTACGCGGGAGTGAACCCCATGCGCATCGCGATCATCGGTAGCGGACCTTCGGGCTTCTACGCTGCAGAAGCCGTACAGAAGAAGGTGCCTGGCGTGGCCATCGACATGTTCGAACGCCTGCATGCGCCCTATGGTCTGGTGCGCTACGGAGTGGCCCCCGACCACGAAAAGCTCAAGTCGGTGACCAAGGTTTTCGACATGGTCGCGGGCAAGCCGGGCCTGCGATGGTTCGGCCAGGTGGAGTTGGGGCGAGACATCCAGCTGGAGGACCTCACGCGGCGCTATCACGCAGTCGTGCTCGCTACCGGCGCCCAGGCCAGCAGAAGGCTCGGCATCCCCGGGGATGACAAGCCGGGAAGCTACAACGCCGCGGACTTCGTCGCCTGGTACAACGGCCACCCCGACTTCCGTCACCTTCAGTTCGACTTGTCAGGCGAGACGGCGATCGTGGTCGGCCATGGGAACGTAGCACTGGATGTCGCACGCATCCTGCTCAAGCCGGTCGACGAGTTGGCTTCTACCGAGATCGCCAGCCACGCGCTGGAAGCGCTTCGCAACAGCAAGGTGCGCAAGGTGTGCGTGGTCGGCAGGCGCGGACCGGCTCAGGCCAAGTTCACCAACAAGGAGCTGGCCGAGTTCGAGCAGCTTGCAGGCGTTACTGCGTTGGTGCGCGACGACGAGATGGCATTCAACGAGGCCAGCCGATTGGAGCTGGAGAGTCCGGCAGGAGACGAGGCCCGCAGGAACGTGGCGCTTCTGCGCAAGTTCGCCGACGTGGCCGCCGATGCCGTCTCTCCCAACGAGCGGTGCATCGAATTCAGGTTCTGCCTGGCACCCGTCAGGCTGGAGGGGAACGAACAAGTCGCAGCGCTGGTGCTGGAACGTACGGCCCTGACCGGATCCGCCTTCCAGCAGGGATCGCGCGGCACGGGCGAGTTTCTCCTCATGCCCTGCCATGCCGTGTTTGCCAGCGTTGGCTACAAGGGCGTTGCACCGGCCAACGTTCCTTTCGACGCACGCGCAGCGACCGTGCGCCATGTGAACGGCAGGATCGTCGACGAAACAGGCGTGCAACAGCCGGGCCTCTATTGCACCGGCTGGATCAAGCGCGGCCCGACCGGTGTCATCGGCACCAACCGCAACGACAGCGTGGAAACCGTGGCGACGTTGTTGGCCGACCTGCAGGCCGGCGCGCTGGGTGAGCCGGCGGCAGGCGACGACATTGCCGACCTGCTTCGCAACCGCGGCGTCGACTTCCTGGACTTCCAGGCGTGGTCCAGGCTGGACGCATTCGAAAAACAAACGGGAGCGCGCTCCGGTAAAGCGCGAGAAAAACTGGTCCAGCGGCACGAAGTGCGCGCAGCGCTGCAAGCGGCCGCTGGATCTTCATTGACATGCACTACGTGAGAACAACATGGATCTAGATCTTTCCGGCAAGAAATTCTTCGTCACTGGCGTTGCGTCAGGGATCGGGCACGCCACCGCCGAGCTGCTGATTCGAGCCGGCGCCGAAGTCGTGGGCGCCGATCGCGCCGAGTTGAGCAAGCCGCTGCCACTCGCTGCCTTTCATCACCTGGATCTGAGCGATCCCGCACTGATCGATCGCGCTGTTGCAGCGGCAGGTGACGGCTATGACGCGCTGATCAACGTCGCGGGGGTGTCGTCGCTCGCTTCGACCGACATGCAGTTCCGCGTCAACTTCCTGGGCACGCGGCACCTCACCCTGGCGATGGTGCCGAGGCTCAAGGCCAAGTCGGCCGTGTTCAACGTCGCCTCCAGCACCGCAGTGCGCTGGGAGCAGCACCTGGACCGTTTCACTCCGCTGGTCGAGACCAAGAGTTTCAAAGAGGGCTTGCAGTGGCTCGAGGCGAATCCCCAGGAAAGCCCGATTTCCTATGCATGGTCGAAAGAGGCGCTGATCATCTGGACCATGAAGACGGGGCTCGAATGGATCGGCACCGGCCGCCGCATCAATGCCTTGAGCCCGGGACTGACGTACACGCCGATGCATGCGGAGTTCGTGCAGGCACACGGCGAGGCCCTGCTGAAGAAGGATGCCGAGCGCACCGGCGATGCCGGCAGCGCGGAGGACGTCGCCAAGGCGCTGGTCCTGCTGCAGCACGACTACGCCGCCTGGTGGAACGCAGCCAACATCAATGTCGATGGCGGCTTCAGCGCCTCGGTGTTGATGGCAAAGGAAAACTTCGGCGACGTCTGACCCGCCGGCAGGCAAGCGTCGACACAAGACTCAATCCAGGAGACATGATGAAAACCGCAATCCGTTCCAAGATCCGACCGGCCTTCGTGCTGGTCACACTGATGCTGGCAGCCGCCACTGCGTCGGCTCAGGCCACAAGCACGGTCGAGTCCAGGCTCAAGGCCGAACTGACCGCCATGGGGTACCCCGAAGGCAAGCTGCCGAACCTGCTGCCCGACAGCGGTCCCTGGCTGCACGGCGCCGTGGTCGGCAACCTGCTGTTTCTCTCGTCCGCCGCACCGCAGGACGCCAATGGCCAATGGGTCAAGGGAGCAATCCCGTCCAGGCATTCGGTGCAGGACGCGCCCATGCTCGCGCGCCGCGCGTGCGTGCGCCAGATCGCCCGGATGAAGCAGGTGCTCGGGGACCTGGACCGGGTCAAGCGCATCGCCTATGTGCGCTTCAACATTGCCGTGGATCCAGGCTTCTCCGACCTCACCCCGATCGCGGAAGGCTGCTCGACGCTCTACACCGCGGTGTTCGGCGAGGCCGGCAAGCATCCTCGCGTCCTCGAGGGTGTGAGCGCCAATCCGAGCAACACGGCGATGGAAGTCGAAACGATTGTGGAAGTCCGGTGATCCGGGTTCCTGAAGGAGAAGATATGGAAGTGATTGTTGTTGGGGCAGGCATTGGCGGACTGAGTACCGCACTCAGCCTGCACGATGCGGGAATTCCCGTCAAAGTTTATGAAGCAGCGCCCCGCATCGAAGCGATGGGTCTCGGTATCCACCTGCAGCCCAATGCCGTGCGTGAACTCACCGAACTGGGCTTGGGTGACGCGTTGATGGCGATTTCCGTCGGCATCGAGAACCTGGGCTTCTACAGCGTGCACGGCAAGAAGATTTGGAGCGAATCGCGCGGCAGCGCTTCCGGTTACCGCTGGCCCCAGTGCGCAGTGCACAGAGGCGATCTGCAAGTGCTTTTGCTCAAGGCTGCGAGGGAACGCATCGGGGAGCAGAACATCGTCACCAATCACACCTTGACCGAGTTCGAGCAAGACAAGGATGGCGTGACGCTGCACTTCATCAACAGCGAGACGCGGCAGCGGCTGCCGTCCGCGAAGGGCAGAATCCTGGTGGCCGCGGACGGATTGCATTCGGGTGTGCGAAAGCATTTCTATCCCCAGCAGGGGCTGCGGTTCGGCGGCCAGCTGATGTGGCGCACGGCCGTGGCCGTCGACGCCTGGCTCGGGGGCAACACCATGACGATGGTCGGCCACCGCAACCAGAAGCTGGTGGCCTATCCGATGCGTCAATTGCCCGATGGCCGGGTCCTGGGCAACTTCATCTTCGAGCTGGGGCAGTCGGGCGACGGTCCGCCGCGCGAGGAGTGGAACCGCAGGATCGACAAGGCCAAGTTCGCGCACGCCTTCGCCGATTGGAAGTTCGACTGGCTCGACGTGCCGGCGCTCATCCAGGCGGCCGACAGCATCTTCGAGTTTCCGAAGGTCGATCGCGACCCGGTCGAACGCTGGTCGTTCGGGCGCGTCACCTTGCTGGGGGATGCGGCGCACCCGATGCACCCTGTCGGATCGCAGGCCGGTTCGCAGGCCGTCGTGGACGGCCGCGTGCTCGCCAAGCATCTGGCCGATCATCCGGATCGCCCCGAGTTCGCGCTGCAGGAATACGAAGCGGAGCGGCTGGCGCCGATGCGCGACATCTGCCTTTCCAACCGCAACCTGTCGCACGAAATCATCATGGACCTCGTGCACGAGCGTGCGCCCGACGGGTTCGGCGACATCGACGATGTCATCCCGGCAGCCGAGATCGCGCAGCGTGCCGAGGCATTCCGCACCAGGGCGGGATTCGACGTGACATCCCTGAATGCCCGCGAGTCCCACTCGCGCAATCGGGGCTGCCCGGTTCTTCGCGCTTGAGGCCCTGGCCTCTACTTGATCCATCTTCAAGCAAGAAGTGCGCTTTCCATGAACCTTATTCTGAATCTCACCACCCAGGGACTGATCAACGGCGCGATCTACGCGCTGGTCGCGATCGGTCTGGCCATGGTGTTCGGGTTGCTGCGGGTGCTGCACATTGCGCACGCGGGCCTGTTCACCCTCGGAGGCTACCTGGGACTGGTCATCACCAATGCCACGGGCAGCTTCGCATTGGGCATGGTCCTGAGCATGGTGGCTGTGGCCGCCTGCGGAATGCTGATGTACCGGTTCTGCTACGAGCCGATCCTCGAGCAGCCGCCGTACGTGCCCCTGATCGCTTCCGTGGGCATGTTTCTCGCCATCGAGGAGCTCTTGCGGCTGGTGTTCGGCGACTATGGCCTGTCCTACCGCGTGCCGCCGCTGCAAGGCGCCGTGGTGCTCGCTGGCATGCAGATCAAGTACGCCGAACTGGGCGCCGTCGCCATGGCCGTCATTCTGCTGGTGGGCCTTGCAGTCTTTGCCGCGCGCACACGGGTCGGCATGGCCTGGCGCGCCAGCGTCAGCGAGCCGCGCATGGCGGCGTCGTGCGGAATCAGCCTGCGGCAGGTCCGCTATCTCAATTTCGCGATCGGCTCCGCCTTCGCCGCGGCCGCCGGTGTGATGGTGGGTGTGCTCAACAACCTGGTGGAGCCCTCCATGGGCGCGGTGCCTACCTACAAGGCCCTGGCAATCATCGTCATAGGGGGCCTGGGCAACATGGGCGGCACCCTCGTGGCGTCACTTCTGCTGGGCCTGGTGGAAGCGTTCGGATCGACCTACCTCGCCAACGTGCTGGACCGCGACAGCGTGGCATTCGCCGCAATGCTCGCCGTGCTGCTGGTCAAGCCGGAAGGCCTCTTCTCCGGCGGCCACTGGCGTCGCCGGCTGGTGCAGCTTATGAAACAGAAAGGAGCGACTCAATGGGCGCTTATGAAACGTCACTCCTGACCCTGGTGGCCATCCACGTGATCCTGGCGCTGAGTCTCAACCTCATCACGGGCTTGTGCGGGCAGGTGAGCCTGGGGCACGCGGCGTTCTTCGGCGTGGGCGCGTATGCGACCGCGCTGCTCGCCAAGGCCGGCTTCGGCATGGCTGTCACCGTGTCCGCTGCCTTGCTGCTGGCTGGCATCGTCGGCTTGGTGGTCGGCTTCTGCAGCCTGCGGGTGCGGGATGATTTCCTGGCGATCGCGACCATGGCGGCGGGCTTCCTGTTCGTCGGCGCGGTGCGCACGACCGATGCTCTGGGGGGAGAGCTCGGCATCTCGCAAATACCTGCGACCGGCCTCGGTTCTGCCTACCCGCTGCTGGTGGTTGCCTGCGCGGCATCGACAGGGTTGGTCTGCTGGGTCGTCAAGCGCAGCTGGCTGGGCTATGTTTTCGAAGCGGTCAGCGCCGATGAGCCGGCTGCGCGCAGCCTTGGAATCGACACGCCGCTCTACAAGCTGGCGGCGTTCACGATCGGCACGGCGTTGGCAGGCCTGGCCGGTTGCCTGTACGCGTATCACCTGGGCAACGTGGGCACCGAGGCATTCGGGTTCCCCGTCTCCGTGATGATCCTCGCCATGGTGGTGATCGGCGGCATGGGTTCGCTGTGGGGCAGCGTACTTGCCGCGGCACTGCTGACCCTTGCGCCCGAGTGGTTCCGCTTCGTGAACGACTACAAGCTTCTGGTGTTCGGGCTGCTGCTCTTCGCCATCATGCGGATCGCCCCGCAAGGACTGTTTCCCTGGCTGGTGCAGCAACTGCGCCTGCTGCGGGCAAAGGAGATCGCATGAGCACGAAGCTGTTGCAGGTGCGCGACCTGGGCGTGCGCTTCGGCGGAGTCGTTGCGGTGAACGGTGTCTCGTTCGAACTCGCAACGGGGGAGCTGGTGGGGTTGCTCGGACCTAACGGGGCCGGCAAGACCACCCTGCTGCGGCTGATTTCCGGAGCGGTAGCACCCGGATCGGGCGAGATCCGATTCGGCGGCCGGTCGATCAGCCGGCTGGCCGCGGCTGCGCGCGCGCGGCTCGGAATGGCGATGTCGCACCAGATCGTGCGTCCATTCCGCAACATGACCCTGTTGGACAACGTGGTGCTGGCCGCCGGTGCCGAGATCACCCTCACACCATGGCGCGCCGTCGCCACGCTGGATCGCAAGTGCCTGCGCGAGGCAGCGCTGCGCTGTCTGGACTTGGTCGGCATCGCGGCGTTGGCGAACAGCATGCCCTCGACGCAACCGCTCGGGGTGCTCAAGCGCCTGGAGGTTGCCCGGGCCCTGGCGACGAGGCCTCAGTTGCTGCTGCTGGATGAACCGCTGGCGGGCCTCGGGCACGACGAGGCGGTGCGACTGGCCGACCTCATCCAGCGGCTGAACGCATTGGGAACCACGATCCTCCTGATCGAACACAACCTCACCGAGGTGATGAGGATCTGTCCGCGCATCGTCGTGCTGGACAACGGCCGCAAGATCGCCGACGGCCGCGCCGCCGAGGTGATGGCAAACCCGCACGTGGTCGAGGCTTACCTCGGCGAAGGAGCAGTCCATGCTTGAAGTCGAACGCTTGAGTTGCGGGTATGGCGCCGCCGTGGTCCTGCATGAACTCTCTCTGACGGTGAAGAGGGGAGAGATCGTCGCGCTGATCGGGCCGAACGGCGCAGGCAAGACCTCCACGTTGCAATGCATCGCCGGCCATGTGCGCGCGACCAGCGGCAATGTGCGTTTCGGTGGCCGGGATATCACCGCCTTGACGCCGCAGGCGCGGGTGCGTGCCGGCATCGCCATCTCGCCCGAGGGCCGCAAGCTGTTCGGCGACATGACGGTGCGCGAGAACTTGCTGGTGGGAGGCTATTCGCAGCCCGGCCGCGTGGCTGCGTACAACATGCAACGCGTGCTGGACATGTTCCCCCGGCTGCAGGAGCGATTCGGATCGATGGGACGCACGCTCTCGGGCGGCGAGCAGCAAATGGTAGCGATCGGCCGCGCGCTGATGGCGCAGCCAGATCTCATCCTCATCGACGAGCTATCGCTGGGCTTGATGCCGAAGAACGTGGACATCTGCTATGCGGCTCTTCATCAGCTCAAGCAGCAAGGGCTGGCGGTGCTGCTGGTCGAGCAGAACCTGTCCAAGGCACTCGCGTTTTCGGATCGCGTGTACGTCCTGGACTCCGGGCGGCTGGTCTGGTCGGGCAGCGCCAATGCCGCGCGTGCGCGCGGCGACCTGGCTGCCACCATTCTGGGACATGCGCCTGCCGAGGCCGGCGCGCAAGAGGAGGCACTCCAATGAAGGCGATCGACCTGGCCTACGTGCGCTACCAGACGCCGGATCTGTCGCGACTGGAAACCTTCCTGCTCGACTTCGGCATGCATCCGGCAGCGCCCTGCGACGGCAAGCGACTGCTGATGCGCGGGAGCGGCACCGCGCCGTTCGTCTACGAGGCCGTACTGGGCAGCAAACCTCGCTTCCTCGGCGCCGGACTGCAGGTGGCATCGCGCGTCGACCTCGCTGCACTGGCGCGCTTGCCGGGCTCGAGCGCGGTTGAGCCGGTGTCCGAACTTCCCGGCGGTGGCGAGCGCGTGCGCATGCGCATGCCTGACGGCTTCGAGATCGATGCTTTGCACGGCGCTGTGCCCGCGCAGCCGCTGCATCTTCCGCGGGTGGACGACTTCAACGCCGCGGCAGCCAAGCCGCGCAAGAACGTGCCGGTGCGGGTGGCACGGCAGACGCAACCGGTGCGGCGCCTGGGCCATTTCGTACTGCATGTCAGCGATCACGACGCGTCGGTGGCCTGGCTGCGCGAACGCTTCGGGCTCATCGCCTCGGACTACCTGGCCGTGCCAGGCGAACCGGGGCGCACCATCGGCAGCTTCCTGCGGGTGGATGCAGGAGAAGCGTGGGTGGACCACCATTGCATGCTCGTGCTGCAGGCGCCGGTGGTCGGCGTGCACCACTGCTCGTTCGAGATGGACGGGCTGGATGCGGTGATGAGCGCGCACGACTTCCTGCTGGAGCGAGGCTACGCCCTGGACTGCGGCGTCGGCAGGCACCTGCTCGGAAGCCAGATCTTCGACTACTGGCGCGATCCCTTCGGCTTCCGGATCGAGCACTACACCGACGGGGACGTGGTGAATCACCTGCACCGCGCCAGCGTCTTCGCCGGCACCGCGGACGAGACCACCCAATGGGGGGCGAAACCGCCTCTGGACTTCTTTTCATGACGGAAACAAAGCGCATGACGATACAACGCATCAGCAGCCCCGAGGTCACCGAACCCGCGCCGGGCACGTGGTCCAACTGCCTCAAGGTGGGCGACACGGTGTACGTCGCAGGCCTCACGGCCCGCGATCGCAACATGCAGCCCGCGGGCGGCGACGAGTACCACCAGGCCCGCCTGATCTTCGAGCGGATCCAGCATCTGGTCACCGCCGCGGGCGGCACGATGCGCGACGTGGTGAAGCTCAACATCTACGTCACGCAGATCGCAAATCGCGATCAGGTCTGGCGGGCCCGCCGCGAATTCTTCGAGGGCGCGTTTCCGGTCGCCACATTGGTGGAAGTCAGCGCGTTGGCGCAGGCCGCGATCCTGGTGGAGATCGAAGCGGTCGCCGTGCTGGGACATGGAGGGAGGCCATCATGAACCTCAGGGAACAACCGATCCACAGCGACGCCGCACCCGGTCTGTCGCCAGCCACACGCGAGAAACTGTCGCAGGTGGGGACTGCGAACATCGCCAACTCGCTGCTCAGGCGCGGGTTCCGCAACGCCTACCTGTTGGGGCTCCATCCGGTTTCCGGAATGCAGGAGTCGATGGTGGGCCCCGCCTACACGCTGCGCTTCATGCCGGCGCGCGAGGACATCGACACCATGGCCAATTACGGCCGTGACGACAACCTGCACCGCCGCGCCGTGGAGGAGTGTCCGCCCGGCCACGTGCTGGTGATCGACACGGGCGGATGCGTGCGCTCGGCTGCCGCGGGCGACCTGATGGCGTTGCGCATGCGCCAGCGTGGCGTGGCAGGCGTGGTCACCGACGGAGGCTTCCGGGACACGCCCGGTATCCGCGCCACGAACCTGCCGGCCTATCAGCGGCAGGCCGCGCCGCCGGCTACGCCCATCGCCATGCACCCGGTCGAGCTCAATGGGCCGGTGGGCTGCGCAGACGTGGCGGTGTACCCGGGCGATGTGCTGGTGGGCGATGCCGAGGGCGTGGTGGTGATTCCGCAGCACCTGGTTGACGAGATCGCCCAGGAAGCACTGGAGGCAGTCGATTACGAGCGTTTCGCGGCACTGCACATCTCACGCGGGCGCCCGATCTTCGGGTTGTTTCCGGCGACCCCGGAAAGCCGCAAGGAATACGACGGCTGGGTCGCGGCCGGGCGTCCCTCACTGGAGGTTCTGCAATGAATTCGCCCAACGAAGCCACGATGAAGACCCTTGAACTGCTGATCCGCACGCAGGAGCTCGATCCGGCCAAGTGGATCGACTTTTCCGAGTACGGATTTCGCCAGTACTTTCTCTGGAAGAACGCGGACACCGGGGCCAGCATCGCCTTGCTGGAGTACCAGAAGGGCGGCCGCATCCCCGTGAAGCATTCGCATGCGTCCAACCAGTTCATGTACTGCCTGGAAGGCGACTACGAGTACACGGACAGCCAGCTTCGGCTGACTCCGGGTTCGTTCTACATGAACCCGAAGGACCATCCGCACGGCCCTACGGTCGCGCACGAGCGCAGCGTGCTGATCGAAATCTACGACGGCCCCCACTACTACGAGAAGCCGGCGTTCCACACGGACCAGTCCATCTCCGGCTTCCTTTCCAAAACCTGAGGAACTCACGCAAATGTTTGACACGCAAGAAGTGCTGCGCCAATTCGGCATCCAGCCGATTCATGCCGGCGCCTGCTCCGGCCCCCAGGGTTGGAGCACCACCGAAGACCGCGCGCTCATCGACGCGGTCAATCCAGCCGACGAAACCGTGACCGCCCGCGTTGCCGGTGCGAATGCCGTCGACTACGAGACGGTCATGGCCGCGGCCGTCGCCACGCAGCAGTCCTGGCGCATGGTGCCGGCACCGCGGCGCGGTGAACTGGTGCTGCGCATCGGACAGCTCGCAACCGAACACCTCGAAGGCCTGGCGGCCATCGTCGCGCTCGACACGGGCAAGTCACTGATGGAGGCTGGGTCGGAGGTGAAAGAGCTGGTCGACATGGCGACCTTCGCCGCCGGCCAGTCGCGCATGCTCTACGGTTTCACGCAGCAGTCGCAGCGCGCGAAGCACCGCATGTACGACCAGTGGCTTCCACTGGGCGTGGTGGGCGTCATCTCGGCCTACAACTTCCCCGCGGCCGTTTGGGCCCAGAACGGCTTCCTGGCCGCGATCGGCGGCAACACCGTGGTCTGGAAGCCGAGTCCGAAGGTGCCGCTCACGGCCCTGGCGCTTCAGCACCTGAGCAACATCGCCATGGAGGAGATGGGTTTCGAAGGCGTGTTCACGCTCTTCATTCCAGAGCGCAACGAGCTCGCCGAATTGCTCGTGGCCGACGCGCGTGTCGCACTGGTCTCGTTCACCGGGTCCACCACGGTGGGCCGCAAGGTGGCCAGCGTCGTGGGCCGCACGCTCGGACGGCGCTACATGCTGGAGTGCTCCGGCAACAACGGCTGCATCGTGGACGAAACGGCAGACCTCAAGCTGGCCGCGCGCAGCATCACCTTCGGCGCCGTGGGTACGACCGGGCAGCGCTGCACCAGTACGCGCCGGGTGATCGTGCATCGTTCCGTCGAAGGCGAGCTCGTGGAACTGCTGAAGAAATCCTTTGCACAGATCCGGATCGGCGACCCGCGCGAGCCCGGCGTCGTGGTCGGGCCGCTCGTGGACAAAGCCGCCGTGGGCCACTTCGAAAGCGCGGTGCGCGACGCCGCTGCATTGGGCGGCCAGGTCGTTTTCGGCGGCCGGCGCATCGACCGTCCCGGCCACTACGTGGAGCCGACGCTCATCACGCAGGTTCGGCCAGAGTGGCCTTGCGTTCAACACGAAACGTTTGCGCCCATCGTGTACGTGGTGGCGTACGACACCATCGAGGAGGCCATCGACATCCACAACGGCGTGCCCCAGGGCCTGGCGTCCGGCATCCACAGCACGAACCTGGGCAACATCGAGCTGTTCCTCTCGGCCGCGGGCAGCGATTGCGGTATCGCCAAGGTCAACATGGGAACGACGGGCGCCGACATCGGTGCGGCGTTCGGCGGCGAAAAGGAGACGGGCGGCGGGCGAACGGCCGGGTCCGATGCCTGGAAAGGCTACATGCGCCGGCAGAGCGTGTGCATCAACTGGGGCGGCGAGTCGCCCTGGGACAGCCGGCTCAAACTCTGAGGAAAATTCTTGAAACTAGGAACTGTTGAACTGCGCACCGGCGAGGAGCGCCTCGCCTGTCTGCGCGCGGACGGCAACGTGGTGATAGCTCCGCGTGAGTTCGGTGACATGCAACGCGTGATCGACGCATGCGACAGCGCGATTCCGGCATTGCGCAAGCTCTGCGAGTCTCCGCAGTCCGAAGGCACTGCGCTCTCCGAGCTGCGGCTTCTGTCTCCGATCCGCCGCTTGCGCCGTGACGTGCTGTGCACGGGTTGGAACTACTGGGACCACTTCTACGAGAGCGAGGGCAAGCGCGAAGGGCAGGACGTTCCGAAACCCGAAGCTCCGACCTTTTTCACCAAGGGACCGGATGTCCTGATCGGGCCGCACGACGACATCGCGTTCGACGCCGTCATTTCGGGAAAGTGGGACTACGAGGCCGAGATTGCGCTTGTCATCGGCAAGGAGGGGCGCAGCATCCCTCGCGAGCACGCGATGGCGCACGTGTTCGGCTATTGCCTTGCGAACGACGTTTCCCAGCGCGACCTGCAACGCCGGCACGGCGGCCAGTGGCTCAAAGGAAAGAGCATCGACGGCACCATGCCCCTCGGCCCGTGGCTCACGCTGCGCGACGACGTCGAACTGGCGAATGTCACTCTCGAATGCGAATTGAACGGCGCCGTCATGCAGCAGGCCAGTGCATCGCAGATGGCATTCGGCATTGCCGAGCTGGTGAGCGAACTCTCGTTTGGAATGACCCTGAGGCCGGGCGACGTGCTCCTCACGGGCACCCCCAGCGGGATCGGCAACGCACGGACACCGCCAGTGTTCCTCAAGGAGGGCGATCTGGTGGTCGTCCGTGCAACCGGCCTGGGCGAGCTGAGAAACCGGCTCGTCGCCAAGGACCTGAGTTCCTACGCGACCCCCGCCTGACATCCCCAACCCAACGAAACCAAATCAAAGGAATTTTGCATGCCCACCATTGCAGTCGTCTTTCACTCCGGCTACGGCCACACTCAACGCATGGCGCAGGCGGTGGCGCAAGGCGCCGGCGCAGAGCTCATCGCCATCGACGCTGAGGGCAACCTCCCGGTCGGCGGCTGGGAGCAGCTCAAGGCGGCCGACGCCATCATCTTCGGCACGCCCACCTACATGGGCAGCGTCAGCTGGCAGTTCAAGAAATTCGCCGATGCCTCGTCCAAGTATTGGTATGCGCAGGAATGGAAGGACAAGATTGCCGCCGGATTCACCAACAGCGCCGGCGTGAACGGCGACAAGCAGTCGACGCTCACCGCGCTGTTCACGATGGCCATGCAGCACGGGATGATCTGGGTCAGCCAGGGGCTGATGCCCAGCAACACCAAGGACGCGAAGCGCAATGACGTGAACTACCTCGTCTCCTTCAGCGGCGCCATCGCGCAGTCGCCTTCCGACGCGGGCGCCGGCGAGATG
Organism: Variovorax sp. OV700; assembly: GCF_900099805.1. GTDB lineage: Bacteria > Pseudomonadota > Gammaproteobacteria > Burkholderiales > Burkholderiaceae_C > Variovorax. The sequence continues at coordinate 456,040 of NZ_FNDR01000002.1, forward strand.
GCAGCGGGCGACCTGGAGACGGCGCGCCTGTTCGGCGAGCGCGTGGCGTCGGTGACGGCCCGGATGGCTGCCGGCCAGCCGCAGCATTCGACCGCTGCGCCAGCTTGATCGCCGGGGCCATCAGATTGGCCTGAGGCGATTTCCTCACGACAACTACCAGGAGCAAACCGAGTGAAAACGCCCACCATCTTCAACCGCCGAACCGCGCTGCTCGCGGCGGCCTGTTTGCTCCCCGGGGCGGCGGCTTTCGCGCAGGAGCCGCAGTTTCCCTCGCGGCCCGTGCGATTGATCAGCCCGTTCCCCGTTGGCAGCGGGCCCGACGGAGTGGCGCGTCTCGTCGCGGAAAAGCTCGCACGCGCCTGGGGCCAACCGGTCACGGTCGAGAACAAGCCGGGCGGCAATGGGTTCATCGCCATCAACGCCTTCAAGCACGGCGCCACAGATGGGCACGACTTGATCCATCTGGAGAACGTGCACCTGACGGCGTACCCGTATCTCTTCAAGAAGCTGCCCTTCGACGGCAACAAGGATTTCGAACTCATCGCCCCGCTGTTCAAGACCCATTTCTTCATCACCACTTCGGCCAACAGCAAGTACCGCAACGTGGCCGATCTGGTCGCCGATGCGAAGGCGAACCCGGGCAGGCTGAGTTATGGCTCCTGGTCGGTCGGCAATCCTGCACACCTGGGGTCGGCACTCTTCGAGACGATGACGGGCACCGAAATGCAGCACGTCGTCTACAAGGAAACGAGCCAGCTCTACAGCGGCGTTGCCAACGGGGAACTGACCTTCGCCTTGGGGACCAGCGCCACGGCGGGGGCGCTCTATCGGGCCGGCAAGCTCAAGTTTCTTGCGATCGCGGCTCCCCGAAGGCTCGCGGCGTACAAGGACGTGCCGACGGTCGCGGAAGCAGGCGGGCCTGCGGGGTTCGAAGTCAGCGGCTGGACCGCCTTCGCCGCGCCGCGCGGCGTGTCCCCGGCGGTGCTGGAAAAAATCCGCCGCGATGTCGCCAAGGCCCTGAGCGAGCAGGATGTTCGCGACAAGTTCGCCGCTTTCGGCTACGAACCCTTCTCCGCAACGCCCTCGGAATTCGCCCAGCATATTTCCGCTGAATCGTCCCGGTTCGCCGAAGTCATCAAGAAAGTCGGCGCGCATCTGGACTGACGCGCCCGCTTTCAAGACTCGGGCGTTTGCTGGGCTATTGCCTGATCTTGCCCGCGCTGCTGACGATCGAGAGTTCGACGAACCTCGAGCCGACATGCATCCCCGGCTTGAAGGCGACGACATAGCCGCCCGCGTCATAGTTGCCAATGCTCTCGAGCGTCGCGGGCATGGCTTCACGGGTGACCTTCGCGTTCTGGCGCCGAACCGCTTCCACAATCACCTTTGCGGCGATGAAGCCCTCCATCATGGCGAAACTCATGGGCACATCCAGCTTGCCGGCCCGTTCGGCAGCGTCATTGAGCTCTTTCGCGAGTCGGCTTGAAATCCGATAGGGGCTGGGCGTTACTTGAGCAATTGCCACTCCTTGCATCTGCTCCTTGCCAAGTCGCTTGGACAGTTGTTCGATATCGGCACTGGAGCTTGCGAACAGTTGCGCAGACCCTCCGCTCGCGCGGTATTGCTCGATGAACGCGGCTGCGGGGGCGCCATTCGACACCATGATGATTGCCTGCGGCGATGCTTTGGCGAACACTTCGACTGCTCCAGAGACGCGGGCGGTGCCTGGCGGATAGGAGGCCTTGGCCATGATGGCCACGTGTGCCTTTGCTGCCGCTTCGTCTGATGCCGCAATGACTCCTGCGGCATCCGGGCCGTCTTCATAGAGAAGCCCCAAGCGGGTGACCCCGATCGTGGCAAGGTGTTCCGTGATCTTGCCGATCTCGTCATGCAGACCAGCGCGGATGCTGTACAGGTAAGGCGTACTGGTGCGCAGGTCGGCCGCGCGGTATCCCACCAGCGCAATCTTCTCCTTTTCGAGGACACCGGAATCCATGAGGCTGGTGATGTTCTGATTCCCGAAATAGCCGGCCAGCACGAGCGGCCTTTCTTCGGCAATGAGTCGCCGGGTCACGTTGACCGTATCTTCCGGCCTGCCGCCGTCGTCTCGAGTTGCCAGGATGAAAGTGTTGCCATTCGCGCCTCCCGCCTTGTTGACGGTGTCGAAAAGCAGTTGCATGCCAGCGGCATAGGCGCGCCCCTGACCGGCCTCGAGACCCGACATCGGGCCCACTTGGCCCACAACGATCTGGCCGCCCTGGGCGACCGTCATGAATACCGCGGTGGCAACAGCCATCGAGAGGCGCACTGAGCGAAGGGTAAATTGCACTTGAGAAACTTTCTGTGGGGCCGGACAAAGCGGCGCGATTGTCGCCAGATCCATCCTCCACATCCAATGAGATTGTGGGAGAACGACATAACCATCCGCGCATGTTTCCCAATGACGGCAAGCCGGATCACTACCGTCGGCATGCTGCGTAGATAAAGCAGTCGCGTGGTTCAGCGGAGATGTTCGGATGGATCGTGTGGCGGGCAAGGCGGCCCTCCAGCAGGAAGCCGCTTTTCTCCAGCGCCCGGGCGGAAGAGCGGTTGTCAACGTCGCAGGTCGCTTCGACGCGAAAAATTCCTGGCGCACCCAGGGCGTGAGCAGTAAACGCCTTTACGGCCTCGACCATCAGGCCTTGACCCCATTGGCTGCGTGCGAGCACGTAGCCAATGTTGACGACATGGCTGTGGAGACGGGCGTCGAGCATGCCGATGAGTTGGCCACTCGACTTCAGGGTGACGACGTATGGGAGCGCGGAGCCAGCGTCCCACTGAGCGACGCAGCCGGCGATGAATTCGCGTGTGGTCTCCAGGAAGGAATGCGGCCGCCAGACCATGTACCGAGCTACATCTGCATCCTGGGTGTATGAGTCGAACATCGCCTGTGCATCAGCAACATCTGGTGGGCGAAGCTTCAGGCGTGCGGTCTCGATGAAATCGGGGAACGTCGCAGGTTTGTGGGCCATCGAAGGTGCAATCGAGTGTCTGGCTCAGGCCGCGTTCTGGGCCGAGGCTGTGTCGATCGAAAGCCGAGGCCACCGCTCACCGAACCGTTTTGCCGCAACCCGCTCCCGGTAGGTCGCGGCGCTCGCCCTGAGTGGGTTGTGCCGAACACGCAGCTCGAACAGGTCGTCAAGCCCGTGCGGGGCGACTATGCCCAACGAATCGTCCTCGTTCAGGTAGACCCCGACGCAGGTTGCAAATTCCGGCCACGTCGCGACGCCTTCTTCCAGGGATGCGAGAGGAGGCACAACCCGACCGAGGGCGGCGGAAAACCAACGATGCACGCCGGCCTGATTCGTTACCTCCCAACGAAAGCCTGGCATGGCCAAATGAAGCCGGTTCTCGAGCTCTGCATCCTGCTCTGGAGCGGCCTTCGCATCGAAGTAGACGACATCCATGTCTTCGACGGCCGAGCGCTGGTCAAATTCGTGAAGGGTGTCCCATACCAATGACCGGATGGCCCCGGCGCCGATACACCAAGATCGCAGTCCGAGCGAGCGGACGACTCGCAGCGCGGCCATCAACTCGTCGGATTCAGTCACCATTGCGGCAAGGCTCTGCTCGTGGTCCGTCTTGAGGCTGAAAGTCATGCCTCGATGGTAAATCGGCGAACGCAGGCCGACTCTAGCCATTGCAGCTTGGAGCTTCATCAATGAGCGAGACCCGAGACTCCTATCCCGCCGCCACGATGACGTGCGCCTGAATCTTGCCGGTCACCGGGCCTTCTTTGCCATGGCGGCTGGCAATCGCTTCCGCGGCACGGTCCGTCGCGAGCTGGAGCAAGCTGGCGTCGCGCGCCTCGATTTCGTTGCGCAGCGGCGTTCCCTGGCAATAGGCGGTGGCAACGTCGCGTGCCGAGGGCGCGCGACTCGTCTTCTCGCGCGTTTCGATCTGGATGTCGGCGAACCCTGCGCGGCTCAGTTCCTCGCGGATCCGTGCGACGTCGTGATAGCCGTGCGGCGTGCGGGCGAGGAATCGCGGAGGATCGTGCGGAAACACCGCGGCCACGGCGTTGGTGACGTCGTCGGCAAAGGCGTTGTCTTCGATGCGGTCCCAGACATTGAAGACAAAGCGCCCGCCCGGCCTCAGCACGCGACGTGCCTCGGTGTAGCCGGCGACCCGGTCGGGAAAAAACATCGCACCGAACTGGCAGCAAACGACGTCGAACGAGGCATCTTCGAACGGCAGTTGCAGCGCGTCCGCCTGCCGCCATTCGATGCGGCTGTCGGGCCCCTGCCGACTGGCGGCATAGTCGATCATGGGCTGGTTGAGATCGGTCACCACGTAGCGCGCATTGGCGCCGAGCTTTGGCGCAAGCGCCCGCGTGACCACGCCGCTGCCGGCTGCCGTTTCAAGCACCGAGCCGGGAGAGGAGGCCGCGGCAAGCTCCGCCATGTCGGAGGCATAGGCCTCGAAGATCAGGGGGACCATCAGCGTGTCGTAGAACTTCGGGATCGAGCCCGAAAACACCTTGTCGCTCTCAGCCATAGGAGATCTCCTCGAGGTTTTGAACGGTACGCTTGGCAGCTTGCCGGCCACACCTCAGCGCGTTGGTGCGGCAGGGGGCAGGCGGTTCTTGCGGTAGGAGTTCTTCAGCAGGATCTTGCCGGCCCTGAAAGTGAACAGATCGCAGCCGTGGACTTCAACGCGCGTGCCGTCCGTGCGCGTTCCGGTAAACGTCCACTCCGATACGCCCCGGTCTCCGTGGACGAAGTGGCGCGCGTTGCCCCAGTGGGCATCGGGAAAGACGGCCCAGACCTCCGCGAAACCAGCTCGCACGGCCTCGACGCCGACGTACCGGGTGCCGCAGGCATCGGCGCCGGCAGACGACTCGAAGACGCAGTCGTCAGTCATGAAGGACATGAGCGCATCGACATCGTGGCGATTCCACGCGTCGGCAAATGCTTGCAGCACGTCCGTGGTCATTTCGGGCATCGCGATTTGCATGATGGGCACCTCTGCAGAGCCTTCGCGCGGGTGTTCAGTGTACTGATTCAGCTTGGCATGTGGAAATAGGGCGAGCACCCGACCACCGCGCGGATCTCCTCCATCAGCGCGCGCGCACCCGGTGAGGGGAACGCGCCGAGGCGCTGGGTGAGCCCGATCTCGCGCCGCGTTTCGTCGAGCGGAAAGTCGAGCACGACGAGGCTGCCGTCGCGGATCTCGTAGCGCAGCTGGTGGGCCGAGATCGCGGTGAGCATGTCGCTTTCGAGCAGCAGTCCGCGCAGCACGGCAAGGTCGCCGGTCTCCACCGCGGGAATGGGAGGCGCTTGCCGCGCGGCGAAGAAAAAGCGCTCGAGCAATTCGCGCGAGGGCGTGCCGTGCCGCGAGAGCGCCCATGTGGCCTGGCGCAAGGCATCGAAGTCGACGCGTGAGGCGCGCACTAGCGGATGGCCGGCGCGGGCGATCACCGAGATGCGGTCCTCGAACAGCGCTTCCTGCTGCAGGCCGCCGGCCTCGGCGCCGCTGCGCAGCGCGCCGAGAATGAAGTCGATGTCGCCGCTTCGCAGCGATGCCGCCAACGCGTCGTAAGGGCTTTCGACCGTGGCGATGTGCAGCCCCGGATGGCGCGCCAGCAGCGAGGCAATCGCCAGCGGCAGGATCTGCGTGCGGCCGAGCGGCAGCGCGCCCACGTTCACGCTGCCCTGCAGCATGCCCTCGCTGGCCGCGATGTCCGGGCCGATGTGGCGCAGCTCCGCGAGCACCCGTTTGAAGTAAAAGGCCACGATCTCGCCCGCCGGCGTGGGCACGAGCCCGCGCGTCCTGCGCTCGAGCAGCGCGACGCCGAGCCCGCCTTCGAGGTCCTTCAGCGCGCGGCTGATGGCGGGCTGGGTGATGCCGAATTCGCGCGCGACCGCCGGCATGTTGCGCTTCTCCACCAGGCTTGCGATCACCGCGAGGCGCCGACCGTTGAGGATTGACGCAAAGAGCGAATGCACGTCGGCGGAAGCGCCGATGCCGCCGCGCGCCACGAGTTGCGCGCGCGCATCCTCGAACTCGCGCTCGATGCGCCGCGCGCGCACCAGCACGAGGTCGCCATACGAGTTCAGCGCCATGCCGCGCGAGCCGCGGTCGAACAGCGGGCGGCCCAGCGCGCCTTCGAGCTCGGAGATGGAGCGCGTCACGCCCGAGGCGACGCGAAACAGCTGCTCGTCCGCGGCCCTGGCGATGCTGCCGGCCGCGGCCACGGCCGAGAACGCGCGCAGGTGCCGCAGGTTGATGCCAAGCGCGCCAGCGTGGGTCCGGTCGATAACTTTGTCTCGTGGGTGCACGGGCTTCGCTTTTTTGAGATGTTCCCTCGCCCGAGGGCCCTGCGAGATTTAGGGGAAACCCTGATCGATAAAAAAGTCTGATGGTAGGGCAACCCGAACTCACGCCACGCGGCAGCCCCGCGAACCACACTTGCCGCAAGGGCTGGCGCACTCCCTCATTTGCCGGCGAAAGCACCACCAAGCCATTCACGGAACTGCCAATGATCATCGACTGCCACGGCCACTACACCACGGCGCCCAAGGCGCTGGAGAACTGGCGCAACCAGCAGATCGCGGGCCTCGCGGATCCCGCGCTGAAGCCGCGCGTCGCCGACCTCCGGATCAGCGACGACGAACTGCGCGAGTCGATCGAGGGCAACCAGCTGCGCCTCATGAAGGAACGCGGCAGCGACCTGACGATCTTCAGCCCGCGTGCGAGCTTCATGGCGCATCACATCGGCGATTTCGAAACCTCATCGACCTGGGCCGCCATCTGCAACGAGCTGTGCTTTCGCGTGAGCGAACTGTTCCCGGATCACTTCATCGGCGCGGCCATGCTGCCGCAGTCGCCGGGCGTGGACCCGCGCAGCTGCATTCCGGAACTGGAGCGCTGCGTGCGCGAATACGGCTTCGTGGCGATCAACCTTAACCCGGATCCTTCCGGCGGGCACTGGACTTCACCGCCGCTGTCGGACCGCCACTGGTATCCGCTCTACGAGAAGATGGTCGAGCACGACATTCCAGCCATGGTGCACGTGAGCACCAGCTGCAACGCCTGCTTCCACACCACCGGCGCGCATTACCTGAATGCCGACACCACGGCCTTCATGCAGTGCCTCACGTCGGATTTGTTCACCGACTTCCCGACGCTGCGCTTCGTGATTCCGCACGGCGGCGGTGCGGTGCCCTACCACTGGGGGCGCTTTCGCGGGCTGGCGCAGGAGATGAAGAAGCCGCTGCTGAAGGACCACCTGCTGAACAACATCTTCTTCGACACCTGCGTGTACCACCAGCCGGGCATCGACCTGCTGACCCGAGTGATCCCGGTCGACAACATCTTGTTCGCAAGCGAAATGATCGGCGCGGTGCGCGGCATCGATCCGGAGACAGGTTTCTTCTACGACGACACGCGGCGCTACATCGATTCGACACCCACGCTCGACGCGAAGGCGCGGCACAAGGTGTTCGAAGGCAACGCACGCCGCGTGTACCCGCGCCTGGACCGCGCACTCATCGCCAAGGGGCTCTGATCTCATGTCTGCTTCCAACACTCTCCAACAGCTCGGCGTCGTTCACCGCAACGTGGTGCGCGCGGATGCCGCCGCCGTCGAAAAGCTTTCGCGCTTCGGCGTCTCCACCGTGCACGAGGCGCTCGGCCGGCTCGGGCTGATGCAGCCGCGCATTCGTCCCATCCATCCCGATGCGCGCTTCTGCGGCCCGGCTGTCACCGTGCTGCTGCAGCCCGGGGACAACTGGATGCTGCATGTGGCGGCCGAGCAGATCCAGCCCGGCGACGTGGTCGTTGCGGCCTGCACCAGCGACAGCACCGACGGCTTCTTCGGCGACCTGCTCGCCACCTCGTTCAAGGCGCGCGGCTGCAAGGGCCTCGTGATCGACGGCGGCGTGCGCGACGTGCGCGACCTCAATGCGATGGGCTTCCCCGTGTTCAGCCGTGCCATCCATTCGAAGGGCACGATCAAGGCGACGCTCGGCTCGGTCAACGTGCCGGTGGTGTGCGCGGGCGCCCTGGTGCATCCGGGCGACGTGGTGGTCGCCGACATCGACGGCGTGGTGGTGGTGCCCGCCGCGCGCGCACAGCAAGTGGCCGATGCGGCCGAAGCGCGCGAGGCCAACGAGACGGCCAAGCGCGAGCGCTTCGCGGCCGGCGAGCTCGGCCTGGACATGTACGCCATGCGCGAGCCGCTGGCCAAGGCCGGGCTGCGCTACGTCGACTGAGCGCACCTTAAAACGATGATGACAACTTCTTTCATTCGCCGCCACGTGCTGGCCCTGGCCGGTGTGCTGGCGCTCGGCGCCTCCGTGAACGCCGGTGCCGCCGATGCCTATCCGTCCCGGCCCATCAAGATCCTGGTCGGCTACAGCGCCGGCGGCGCGGTCGACGCCATTGCACGCTCGGTCGGCCAGCGCATGTCGGCCATCCTCGGGCAGCCGGTGGTGGTGGAGAACAAGCCGGGCGCGGGAACCAACATCGCGGTGAAGGCGCTCATCGCGAGCCCGCCCGACGGCTACACGCTGCTGCTCGCAGCCAACGCGCTGGCGGTGAACCCTTCGCTCTTCGAGCCCGCGCCTTACGACCTCGAGCGTGACCTGACGCCGGTCGCCTCGGTCGGCCGTGTGCCGGTGGTGTTCTCGGTGCGGGAGGGCTCGGCCATCAAGACGCTGCCCGAACTGGTGGCCGCGGCCAAGGCCAAGCCGGGCGGCGTCACCGTCGCCACGCCGGGCAACGGCTCCACGCCGCATCTGGCGATGGAACTGTTCCAGCACACGGCTGGCATGTCGCTGCGCCACGTGCCCTACAAGGGCGGCGCGCAGGCCTTCACCGATGTGCTGGGTGGTCATGTCGACGTGGTGGCGGTCAACGCCCTCGAGGTACTGCCGCTCGCGAAGTCGGGCAAGCTGAAGGTGCTCGCAGTGATGAGCGGCGAGCGCGCCGCGGTGCTGCCGGGCGTGCCGACGGTGGCCGAGTCGGGCTATCCGGGTTTCGAATCGAGCGTCTGGTATGGCTTCGTCGCGCCCGCAAAGCTTCCGCAGCCGGTGCTCGCCAAGCTGCACGAGGCGGTGCAGAAGGCACTCGAATCGCCCGAGGTGCGCGACCAGCTTGCCGCAGCCGGCGGGGTCACCCTGCCCGGACCGGCCGCGCAGTTCGACAAGCTGCTCAAGACCGATGCGGCACGCTACGGCAAGCTGATCCGCGAAGCCAACATCAAGCCCGATTGACCACGCGAGCGAGGCAACGAATGACGACACTGATCCAGGGCCTCTGCTCGATGGCGACACGCGGCCTGCTCGACGAACTCGCGGCCACGACTGCGCAGCACACGGGCGTACCGGTCTCCTTTCTGGCGATCGGCGGTGTCGAGGCCGCACGGCGTGTGTCGGCGGGCGAATCGTTCGACGTGGTGGTGCTGGCCTCGGACGCCATCGACAAGCTGGTGGCGGCGGGCAAACTCGATGCCGACGGCAAGATTGACCTGGTGCGCTCGGGCGTGGCGGCGGCGGTGCGCGCAGGTGCGCCGCGCCCCGACATTTCCACCGAAGAGGCGCTGCGCCGCGCCGTGCTGACGGCACCTCGCATCGCCTACTCGACCGGCCCGAGCGGCGTCGCGCTGATGGCGCTGTTCGAGCGCTGGGGCATTGCCGGCGACATCCGCAGCCGCCTGGTGCAGGCGCCGCCGGGCGTGCCGGTGGGCTCGCTGCTGGCGCGCGGTGATGCCGAACTCGGGTTCCAGCAACTGAGCGAGCTGATCGGCGCCTGCGGCATCGAGCTGATCGGACCGCTGCCGCCGGCGGTTCAGATCACCACCGTCTTCTCGGCCGCGCCGGGCATCGGCGGCGGTGCGCCGCCGGAGGCCGTGCGCGCGCTGCTCGATTTCATGCGCTCGGCGGACAGCGCCGACACCAAGCGCCGCCATGGCATGGAACCCGCCTGAAGCACTGCGCCTGGCGCATGGCTGGGCGGGAACAGGCTACGGCTATCGGCAGGCGAAGCTGGCGGCCGATTCGAGGCTGCCGCCCATGTAGACCGCCGTCTGCGGGTACGGGCACAGCGGCCGCGTGCGGGCAGGCGACCAGTCGGCCGGCACTTCGGCATTGACCACGTTGGCGCCGGGCCCGCGCGCGTTGGCGGTGACGGACGCCGGCGCCTTGCCCTGTTCCACCCACGCCACCAGCGGCGCCAGCATGTCGAACTGATCGGTGGTCGGGCCGCCGCCGCAATGGTTCATGCCGGGCACCGGGAAGAAGCGGGCAAAGCCCGATGCGTCGCCGCCGTTGGCCGCGCGCAGCTGCTCGTACCAGTTCGTCGTGTCGTCCGAAGAGAAGACTGCATCGCTGGTGCCGTGGTAGACGATGAGCTTGCTGCCGCGATCGCGAAGCGCCGACAGATTGGTGGGATTCGGCGGCGTCATGAACGACATCGCCGACTCTGTGTAAAGCGTCGTGCTCGCGAAGATGCCCGGCGCGTCGGTGTCCATGCTGAAGCCCAGCGCAAAGTCGATGCCCGGCGGGCGGCTCGTGCCCAGCGGCGGCGTGCTGAAGACGAAGCCCACGGCGGCCGTGTCCAGGTTCTGCGAATTGGCAAATTCCCACTGGCGCCAGTCGGCGCCCTTGATGCCGGCGTCGTAAGGAAAGCCGCTGTAGAGCGCCGTGCCCGCACTGTTGCGCGCGCCCGAGAAGATGTTGTCGAGCACGGTTTTCTGCGTGGCCGTGAGGCAGCTGCCGGTGCGCGTGGCGCCGCAGGTGGGTACGGCGCTGGCCAGGTCGAAAGCCTGCTTGCAGCTTTGCACGTCGGCCACGATGCCGTCCGTGGCGCCGTCGAGGGCGTCGCAGCGCGCGAGCACCGCGTTGGCCACTGTGGTCATCTCGGCCGGCGTGAAGGCGGTCTGCAGATCCGGCTTGCCGGCCGCCGTGGTGGCGGTGGTCACCTTGGCATATTGCTGCACACCATAGAGCTGGGCCACCGCGGCCTTCGGCAGGTTGAACCCTGGGTTGCCGGCCAGGATGCCGTCGTACTGGTTCGCGGACCGCGCCGCGGCCACCATCGCATGGCGGCCTCCGTTGGAGCAGCCGCCGAAGTAGGAACGGTCGGGCCCGCGTCCATAGGCCTTCGCGATCAGGTTCTTGGCCATGGGCGTCAGTTGCGCGACTGCGTTGTAGCCGTAGTCCTGGCGTGCCTGCGGGTCGATGCCGAAGGTCGGAATCTGCGCGCCGGAGTGCCCGGCGTCGGAGCTGATCACCGCGAAGCCCCGGTGCAGCGCCGTGCTCGTGGGTGCGCCGCCGCCGATGCCGCCGGTCGCACGTGCGACGCTGCCGTCGAGACCGCCGTTGGCCTGGTAGAAGAATCGGCCGTTCCAGTTGACCGGCAGGCGCATCTCGAAGCCGATCGCGTAGGTCTTGCCGTCCACGCTGCTGGTGCGCTGGTTCATCTGGCCCTGCACCAGGCAATGCTCCGGCACGGGCGTGCTCACGCCGGCGACGACGAGCGTGCCCGCGGCGACCGACGTGACGCTGGTGTAGGCGGTGTTGCCGAACGCCGCCTTGCTTGCGAGATCGGTGCATGACTGGAGCGTGCCGGGGCGTGCCTCCGACAAACCGGAGCCGCCGGGGGGGGAGGACGCGGTCGGAACGAAGCCAAAGCCACTTGCGCCGCCGCCACCACCACCGCCGCCGCATGCGGCAAGCAGCGAGGCCGCGGCCAATGCAGCCCATGTCGGGTGGCATGAAGAGAACATGATCCGGCTCATCGGTGTCTCCTTAGCCGGGCCGAGCCCGGCGGTGATGAAGTTATACGAAATAACCAATATAGTTTTATGTGATAACTAAAAAATAGGGCAAACCCTGAAGCCTGCTGCCCAGGTTTCGGGCGGATTCGCCGTAATTTGAGGTGATCGGGGCGCAGATGTGTCAAAGTGCGAATGGCCGTTACGGCCTCCCTTGAAAACGCATCGTGCTTCGCCGACCCTCCATCACCTTTCGGACGATGGCCTTCGTGGCCATCGTCTGCCTCAGCCTGCTGGCAATCGACGGCTGGAACAGCTGGCAGTCGCGCACGGTGCAGCTGCGGCAGATGAACGCGGCCGCGTCGAACCTTGCGCGAGCCATGGCGCAGCAGGCGGACGACACGCTCAAGGCGGCCGACTCCGCGTTGGTCGGCATCGTGGAGCGCGTCGAACACGACGGCACCGGTCCGGCGGCCGTCGAGCGGCTTCGCAAGGTGCTGGCCGCCCAGGTCGATGAATTTCCGCAGCTCGACGGCCTGCACATCTACGACCAGGACGGCAACTGGGTCGCCAATTCGCGCCGTACACCGCCGCAGAACCTGAACAACGCGAGCAGGGAATACTTCATCTTTCATCGCACGCACGAGGAGCGCGGACCGCACATCGGCATTCCGGTGAAGAGCCGCACCAGCGGCGAACTGCTGGTGCCGGTCTCGCGGCGCATCAACCATGCGGACGGCAGCTTTGCGGGGGTGGCGCTCGCGACCATCGACATCGACTTCTTCATGAAGTTCTACGACAGCCTGGACATCGGCGAGGCCGGCGCCGTGGCACTGGTGCTCGACAACGGAACCATGATGACCCGCCGGCCCTACGGGCCCGAGATGGTCGGACGGGACATGCGGGAGACCGGGCTCTATCGCGCATACCGCGAGCAGGGCGCGGCCGGCTCCGCGTACATCAAGTCGTCGCAGGACGGCACCATGCGGTTGAACAGTTTCCGGCGCCTGGAGAACTACCCGCTGTTCGTGGCGGCGGCCTTGTCGAAGGACGAGATCCTCGCCGACTGGTGGCGCGAGACGCTCTGGCATTCGGCAGGTGTCATGCTGCTCGCGCTGGTGGTCGGCCTTGTCGGGTGGCGGCTGGTCAAGCAGTTCGAGCTCCAGACCCGGACCGAGGACGAACTGCGGCAGGCGCGCGACGCGCTCGAGACGCTGAACAAGACGCTCAACACGCTGGCCATGGAAGACGGACTGACCGGGCTTGCGAACCGCAGGCAGTTCGACGTGACGCTCGACAACGAGTTCGGCCGCGCGATGCGCAATGCGAGCACGCTCGCGCTGATCATGATGGATGTGGACTGCTTCAAGCAGTACAACGACATCTACGGCCACGCGGCCGGCGACGAGTGCCTGCAGACGATCGGCCGCACCATCGCCAAGGTTGCAGGCCGTCGTCCGGGGGATCTTGCGGCGCGCTACGGCGGAGAAGAACTGGTGGTGCTGCTGCCGAACACCGATGTGGCGGGCGCCGTCATCCTGGCGGAACGCATTCGCAGCGCCGTTCGCGACCTGAAGATCGTTCATGCCGGCGCCGAGGACGGCTTCGTGACGTTGAGCGCCGGCGTGGATGCGCTCACGCCCGAGCCCGGCGCTGCGCAGCCGAAAGAGTTGATCCGCGCCGCGGACCTGGCCTTGTATGCGGCGAAGGCGGGTGGCCGCAACCGCGTATGCGCATCGATGCGGTCGGTGCCTGCCTAGGCTGCGGATGCGGATGCGGATCGACGGCGCGGACCTTGCACGCTGAAGCGGTGTCTACCTACAGCGAATCTTGCGTGGAAGCGCGACCTTCGGTTGGCCATGAACAAGCTCAAGCATCTGCTGCGCCTGTGCAAGGAGGCCGCCGTCGCCTGGGTGGACGATTTCGCGCCGAGCATGGGAGCGGCGATCTCGTACTACACGATGTTCTCGCTGGCGCCGCTGCTCGTGATCGTGATCGCAGTGGCGGGCGCACTCTTCGGGGCTGAAGCGGTGCAGGGTCAGATCGCCGCGCAGCTGACCGGCTTGATCGGGCAGGAAGGTGCGCTGGCGGTGCAAGCGCTGGTCAAGAGCGCGAACGAGCCGTCGCGCGGGCTGATTGCCGGCGCGATCAGCATCGTGGTGCTGATCGTCGGTGCGACCACCGTGTTTGCCGAACTGCAAAGCGCGCTCGACCGCATCTGGCATGTGCCCGAGCGCGTCAAGCCGAGCGGCCTGTGGGGCATTTTGCGTGCGCGGGTGCTGTCGTTCGGGCTGATCCTGGGGCTCGCGTTCCTGCTGATGGTGTCGCTCGTCGTCAGTGCCGTGCTCGCGGCGCTGGGGAACTGGAGCGTCGGGTTTTTTCCGGGGTGGGAGCTGCTGCTGCAGTCCGTCAATGCACTGGTGACGCTGGGCATTCTCACGCTGCTGTTCGCGATGATCTACAAGCTCATGCCCAGCGCACCAATCGCATGGCCCGACGTGTGGATCGGCGCGGCAGTGACCGCCGTGCTCTTCGAGGTCGGCAAGGTGCTGATCGGCCTCTATCTCGGCAAGAGCAGCGTGACCGAATCGTTCGCCGCGGCGGGATCGCTGGTCGTGCTGCTGGCATGGGTGTATTACGCGGCGCAGGTCTTTTTGCTCGGCGCGGAATTCACCAAGGTCTATGCCAACGCCCATGGTTCGGTTGCCGCGAGCAAGGCACAGGCCGCGACGGAACTCGCGGCGCGGCAAGCCGAGCAGGGTACCGAAAGCGCCGCCGTGCAGCAGCACGAATCCGCGGGCCTCGAAACCCTCGAGAACGTCGAGGACACCCGGCGGGTGCTGGAGGAACGTACGCGGGTGGCCACCGCCAAGCTCATACAGCAGGTGGCCGGGCTGTTTGCCATCAGCGTGGCGACCAGCTTGATGGCGTGGCATCGGGGCAGGCTGCGTCGTCGCGGTGCGGCCCGCCCGCGCGGCACGAGAGTGGTTCGCTGAGCCCCGAGCTCGCTAAAAAATTCAGTTCGGCTCATATTTGGGTTGCTGCACTCCAATTCGCGGCCTTTTGTTCTGCAACAAGCGCAAGTCTTCGAACTATTGTTGGATTGACGATCATTAGGCCGCCCCGCCAAACTCAGCGGTAGTCGCTTGAGGAGGTCGAATGCTATCCAGCCTACGCCGGCTGTATCGCCGTGGTTTGCCGCGTCAGAGGGATGCTCTCCTTCTGATGACGACGTTGACCGCGCTGTCGTCCTGGCTCGTGTTCTGGTTCGGCGAATAATCATCCGAGCCGGATTTCGAAGTGGGCCTCGTCGTCGTCAGGAGCTGCTGCTAACGCAGCTCGGCGCCCGCATAGGAACGATTGCGGGTTCAGATAGGCACGTACTCGACCGCGCCGGTATCCCCGTCCAGGATCATGTCGTAGGGATACCAGTAGATCTCCTCGTCGCCGTAGTCGTCGACATAGCTGTACCCGATGTATGTCGTTCCCAGGTACGTGTCTTGAACCTGGATGAAGGAGGCGTACTGCATTCCACCCGTCTGAGCCATCTTCTTGTTCGTCTTGTATTTCTTGACCGGCAGGTCGCCCTTGTTTGCATGCTTGACGTGGAACGCCGCGATTTTGGTGTCTTTGATGTCCACGGAAACCGTGTGCGGCCCCTTCTTGTCGATGACGTGCTGGCCGTTACTCTTGAGCTTGTCGCGTCCCATTTGCGCGCCATTGTGGTGGTGATGCTTTCCCTTGGCGAAGCTCGCATCGATAAAGCCGATTGCGCCGGAAAGGGCGAGGCCGGTAGTCAGAAGGCGTCTTGTGTGGTCCATGTCGATCTCCTTGCCGAGCTTGACTGCTGCGACGTGCGAGTCAGCGCCGAGCGTCAAAAAGCCTGCTCTACCAAGACGAGCCCAGATGTAGGACTTGGGGCGGCGTGTACGCGGGCCGGCATCCATCGGAAATCGAGACGCTAAACCCCGCGACCGAGCGCGACGGTTGGAGCCGTGCTCACCAACCGCTTGTCCACGTCCGCAAGTGCCAACACGCCCGCGGGCGGATGCGGCAACAGGATAAAAGTCCCAGTTCTTCAGTGCCGTTTCAGTACTTTCGAACGAGAAGAAAAGGACATTCCTTCCATGTGCTTCTGTCGCTGGCGCAATCCAATAAAGCGTCGAGACGACACGCGCCGGCCTTCCGGCGTTCACCAGGGAAGCATATGACCGACTCCAATGGCAACGTCCTTCTCGCCGGCACGGTCGCCAGCGACACCGTCAGCGGTGGAGCGGGGAGCGATCCGCTGAATGGTGGCGTGGGAAACGACACGATTGGCGGCACTCCTGCTCGACCATGTGCCGCAGGGCCTCGCAACGAGGAGAAGCAAATGAGTGACGACTCTCAAGTCGAACTTTCCGAATTGGCGAATCGCCGGATCGCGTACGCTGCGAAAGTCGCAGAGCTTCAATACAAGCAGGCAAAACGAATCTGCGACGAGATCAACGGGATTCCGATCGGCATTGACGACCCTATGGTGCTGGCCGTCCTCAAGGCAATCTCGACCAACTATGTCGCTCTGGGTCATGGGGCCGAGTTGAGAATTTGCTCATATCCGGAGGCTGCGGAATTCGACGCTCAAACCCGAGGTTCACTGTCCGTAGCAGACCTAGTCAAAGTCGTTGATCCAAGCATGTTCGACGGAGAGATCGGCAGCCCTGAAGAGGTTTCGTGGGCTACAGAGCTGCTGGTTGGCGTCCGACATGCCGGCCGGGGCAGTGGCCTATCGTCGGGTTCTCCAACGAAGGAGCGACGCGAGCAAGCGCTCAATCTCGACAACAAAACGCATCGAATGAGGTAACGGCCATGCCCTTGTTCTATTTGCTAAGCCTGCAGAACGTCGTCCTGCCGAAGGTGGTGACGAGACCCGAAGACGTTCAGCATGTGAGCGTGCTGAAGGCGACCGGTCTCATTGAAGCAGAGATCGCACCCGCATCGGACGCGGCGGGCAAGTACAACGTCGCCCGAACAGCCACCGTGACGTGCATCACGGAAGACGGCATGGCGGAAATCAACAAGATGCTCAACGAACCCCGACGAATGGCCAGGACGCTCCAGATAGCTCGAAACAGGATGCGGAGCTCTTCGCTGAGTTGAATCGTCGCACCCCCAAACGGTCCGTTGCCGGCGCCCCCTGGCACCGGGCGAAGTATTTCCCTCGATTCATAGTTGTTAACGCGCCTCGAACAGTGTAAACAGACTGTTCCCTAGGCTCTATGCGCGTTACATTTTTGGGGACTATCGAGGGTGACATGAACGAAGATGGCCAAAAAGCGCTGCGGCGGATGCTTTACCTGCCGGTATCGGGCAAATTTCTCATCGCATTGATTGGTGCCAGCGCCTGGATGGGATTTTCTATATGGGCGGCGGGGCCGTGGCTGGCCGATTTGCAAGATCATGTCGGTCCCGTTTTGGCCATTTTCCTGGTGTATGGCATTGCCATCATTCCGGGCTTCATGAATGCATTCCTGGCGATAAGCCTGATGCTGGACAAGAGGCCGCCGCACCGCACTTTGTCCGTTTATCCCCCGATCTCCATTCTGGTTGCCGCGTACAACGAGGAAGCCTCGATCGAGGAGACGCTCGTCAGCATCGGCCACCAGAAGTACCCTGGCGAACTGCAGGTCATCGTGATCAACGACGGATCCACGGATGGCACTTCTCTTGTTGTTCAGCGCAATCAGGACCGGTACCCCTGGCTGACCTTTGTCGACCTGAAAAAGAACGGAGGCAAGGCTCGCGCGCTGAACATCGGGCTCAAGGAAGTGCTTCACGACCTTGTCATCACGGTGGATGCGGACTCGTTTCTGTACCGAGGGGCGCTGACCAATATCGTCGAGCGCTATCAAGCTGATCCGCCGAATACGCGCGCTGTTGCGGGAAAGATCCTGGTCCGAAATTCGCGGCAAAACTGGATCACCCGTTGCCAGGAATGGGATTATTTCCACGGTATTTCTGCAATCAAGCGGGTTCAATCGCTGTTCCAGGGCACCCTGGTCGCGCAGGGCGCTTTTTCCGTATACGACCGGGCCGCGCTGGCGGAGGTGGGCGGATGGCCGGAGTGCGTGGGAGAAGACATCGTGCTCACGTGGGCGCTGCTGAAGGCCGGCTACAGGGTCGGCCATTGCGAGGACGCATGCCTGTTTACCAACGTGCCCAGCACCGTCGGGCAATTGGTCAAGCAGCGCCAGCGATGGGCGCGCGGCATGACGGAGGCTTTCATCAAGCATCCGGGGATCCTCCTCAAATCCCGGTTGTCGACTTTTTTCGTCTACTGGAACCTGTTGTTCCCATGGCTGGACCTGGCGTTCACCTTCGGATTCATACCTGGATTGATACTGGCCTTCTTCGGCTATTACTGGATTGTGGGACTGATGACCCTTGCGCTGCTGCCGGCCGCTTTTGCATTGAGTCTTCTGATGTTTTCGATCGAACGCAGGATGTTCAAGAAAACAGGCTTGGTCGTGCGAAAAAACATGCAGGGATTCTTTGTCTACGTGCTGCTGTACAGCCTCATTCTTCAGCCAGCCAGCATTCTGGGATATCTGGACGAATTGCTCAGAAAGCCCAAATCGTGGGGCACGAAATGAGCGGAGGGCTCAAGTGCGGCTTGGCCGGTCTTTTGGGTTTCGCGGCGTTGGTTTCCCCTTGCAGGGCAGAGGAAGAGAAAAAAGAGGAAAAAGCAGCTGGCATGGCATTTGGAACGGACTTCTATCTGACCAATGACAGCGATCATTTTCAATCGCGGCGTGTGTCCGTGGAGTTCTTTCCCGCCTTTGAAAATGCAGATCGCTTTCTGGGAGTCCGGCTGGGTGACTACCAATACAAGCAGGACAACTGGCGAAGAAATGGACAGAAGATCTCGTTTCTAGCCCGCTCGGTCGAAACCAGGACGGGCGACGGAGGGGCGATGGAGGCGGGCCTGTTCCAGCAGGGAGGGCATACGCTGCTGACACTCGACGGCAGCTACCGCATGTCCCCGACAAAGAGCACGGCGGTGGAGTTTCTTCTGACGCGCGACTGGGTCGAAACCCCGAAGTCCCTGGACCGCGGAATCGATTTTTCCTTCGTTGGGGTGGCCGTGGATCAGGGGCTCGGAAGCCACGTGACCCTGGTGGGCCTGGTAGCACAGCAGTATTTCTCCGATGGCAATCGAAGGGACCACGGCCGCCTGCGGCTGATCTATCAACCGTCGCTCGATCTGGGGCTGACCTTGCAAGCGCGCTATCGAACATACCGAAGTACCCACGAGGATGTCGACAGGGCCTATTTCAATCCGAAGAACTACGCCGAATCGATGCTGGCGGTCAGTTGGCGGCACCGTTTCCAGGGATGGACCGCGGCCGTGACGGCGGGGCTCGGCAATGAGACCATCAATCACGATCTGAGCCAGCCAACTAAATTGCTGGACTTCAGTCTGCAAAGTCCTGTCAGAGGGTCGCAGGTGTTTCGATTTGGTGCCGGCTACAGTCGCAGCACCACCTTCTCAGGGCCCAGCTACCAGTACCGGTACATTCGCGGCGAATGGGTGATTCTTTTCTGAAGTGCTGCCAGGCCGACGCCAATGAAACGTTCTTATCCCGACGTCCTCGACCCCGCACTGGTCGGCACCTACCCCGCCTCGGCGATGTCCGGCGGCGGCTACGTCTGGGACGCTGTCCTGGAGTATCGGGTCTGGTGCCATCCGGAACGCGGTGCCGTGGATCTTGATGATGGCAGCGACTACTACTACTCGTTCGCGTCATTCGCGGATGCTTTCTCCTTCGCCGAGGCCACCGAAGGCGCGGAAAAGCCGCTGGCTCTGATCGTGCAGGAGGAGTACATCGACGAGCCCACTCCAGGCGCGTATCGGCATGTGAAGGAGAGGCGTATCGCGGAGTGGCAGGTCGAGTTCCTCTCGCGGCCTCGCCGCACGCCGCGCACGATCCCGGATTTCATGGCGCCGGACGCGCCATCGAATCGACTGGCGATCATCCGAGGGCAGGCTTGACCGCTTGCGATGGTCTCGGCGTTCGTCGGCGTGCGGATTTCCGCGTCTTGTGGCTCGCCGGACAGCATCCGGGCCACAACATCCCGTTCGCGCTCAGACCAGAAATCGCCCAGCCATCCGCATATCTACGAGCCGGCCCGTCCCGCACACCCCACGTTTCCAATGCCCACCACCGGCATGTTCACTGAGGCAGTGCCTGCCCTTGCTTGTCAATCCGCCGTGACAGCCGTGACGTAGAGCTCGACAACGATCCAGCCGATCAGTGCGGCAGCGCCGACGAACAGCAGCGCCGAAGCTGCGATCCGTTCGAGACGCTCGAACGCCAACCGCATGATCGAGCGGTCGAACTGGGAGCTATCGGACAGGCGCTTCATCACAGCATTGTTGATCGTTCGACGCCCCATGTAAAAGCCACGCGAGTCGAGATGCTTTTCTCATTGGCGGCTCTGCTCGATCGCATTTGTCGAGGCGCCGTTCATCTCGAGGTTTCCTTCCCGGCGGGCTTGGCCTCGAGCGGCCGACCCGCAGCCTTCCAGCCATCAATGCCGCCGCGCAGAGAGCGGGCATTCAGACCCGCGGCGCGCAGCCGCATGGCCGTGCTGTGCCCCACTTCATGGCCGTAAACGCAATAGACGACCAGCTCGCGGTCGGGCGGGAGTTGGGCGGCCCAACTGTCGACCGCAGCCGGGTCGAACCAGCGTGCGCCGGGGAGCGTCGTGGTGGCCTTTCGAACACGAGGGTACGTAGTTCCCCTCGCCTCGGGGTCAGATTGCAATCAGCTCGGCGAAAGAGCATTCGATCGTCCGGAGTTCACCCGGATGGAGACAAGCCCGGCCGGCTTCACCCGCGCCGGTTGCGTTCAACAACCCACTGCATCGGGAACGTATGAGAAACAGAAATCTTGTCAGGGGACTCTTCCTCATGGCAATCGCGTTGGCCTTCGGCCTCACCGCGCTTCGCTACCCCATTGGAGACTTGAGCCGCGCCGGGCCGGGTCTCTTCCCCGTCATGGTGAGCAGCCTGCTGCTGCTGATCGGCGTCTCGACGGTGGTCCGTTCGTTCTTCGTCGAGCCGGTGCGGCTGGACCTCCACTTCAAGAACATCGCACTCATCCTCGGGAGCCTTTGCGGCTTCGCATTGATCTCGATGTACCTGGACATGGTCGTGGGCATCGTCTTCATGGTGTTCTGCTCGGCCTTCGCCGGCAGCTCGAACTCGTGGGTGCGCAACGTGAAGATTTCTGCCGGCCTGATCGCCATGGCGTTCGCGCTTCAGAAACTTCTCGGCTTGAACCTGCCGCTTTTCTGAAGGCAAAGATATGGAAGTCCTCCACAACCTGGCGTTTGGTTTCTCGCACGCCCTCACGTGGCAGAACCTGATGTTCTGCGCCATCGGCTGCACGGTGGGCACACTGGTTGGCCTGCTGCCCGGCCTTGGCCCGCTGGCCACCATCAGCCTGCTGCTGCCGCTGACCTATTCGATTCCCACGACCGGTGCGCTCATCATGCTGGCGGGCATCTACTACGGTGCGCAATATGGCGACAGCGTGAGCGCCATCACCATGAAGATCCCGCATGCGAGCAGCATCGTGGCCTGCATCGACGGGTATGCGATGACGCTGAAGGGGCAGACGGGCCTCGCACTCTTCACGGCAGGCTTCTCCAGCTTCATCGGCGGCACGGTGGCCATCCTGGTGCTGTCGTTCTTCGCGCCGATGCTGGGTGAGGTCGCCTTCCTGTTCGGCCCGGCCGACTATGTCGCGATGATGCTGGTGGGCTTCGTGTGCGTGAGCTTCGTCACGACCGGCAGCCTGCTGAACGGGCTGGCGATGTGCATGATCGGCGTGCTGCTGGGAACGATCGGCACCGACGTGAACAGCGGCATGGCGCGCTTCACGCTGGACATGCCCTTTCTGACCGACGGTGTTGGCATCGTGAGCATCGCGCTGGGCTGCTTCGGCATTGCCGAGATCACCAAGAACCTCGACTCCCGCGAAGAGCGCTCGCCCTTCAACGGCAAGATCAACCTCATTCCCACCTGGGCGGAATTCAAGCGGATCATCCCCAGCGCCCTGCGCGGCAGCGTGGTCGGCTCGCTGCTGGGCATCCTGCCCGGTGGCGGCCCCACCATCGCGCAGTTCGCTGCGTACGCGCTCGACAAGAAGGTCAGCAAGTACAAGCACGAGATCGGCACCGGCTGCATCGAGGGCGTGGCCGGTCAGGCCGCGGCCGACGAAGCGGCGGCGCGCACGAGCTTCATCCCGCTGATGAGCATCGGCATTCCCGAAAACGCCGTGATGGCGCTGATGCTGGCGGCCTTCATCATCAAGGGCATCCAGCCGGGGCCGAACATGATCGGCGCCCACCCTGAGCTGTTCTGGGGCCTGGTGGCCAGCATGTGGATCGGCAACGTGTTCCTCCTGGTGCTGAACGTGCCGCTGGTGCGCTACTGGCTCTCGGTGTTCAAGATTCCGTACAGCGTGCTGTTCCCGTCGATCCTGTTCTTCTGCTGCATCGGCACCTACAGCGTGAACAACAACCTCGAAGATGTCTTCATCACCTCCGCCTTCGGCTTCATGGGCTACATGTTCATGCGGCTCGAACTCGACGCCGCGCCGCTCATGCTCGGATTCATCCTCGGCCCGATGCTGGAGGAGAACTTCCGCCGCGCGATGCTGCTGAGCCGCGGAAGCTTCGGCACCTTCGTGTCGCGTCCCATCAGCGGCACCTTGCTCAGCATGATCGGGGTCTTCGTCGTGTGGCAGGTGGTCGCTTTCGTCCTTCAGGCCCGAAAGAAAAGCGTCATCGGACGGACCCCCATGGCACTGGAACCGCAGGAGTAGTGGAAGACCGCCGCGTCTAGGCAGGGCTGCTGGTCAGCCCGCGCGGCGCGGCAAGTGCAGTCCGCCCGCCCGGCCGGCTCACGACAGGCGCCGTCGCGCCTTGACCGCCGAAGCCAGACCCTCGAGCACCGGCACCGTCTGAGCGAAGCCGATGCAGGCATCGGTGATCGAGACGCCGTGCTTCAGCGCGACGCCAGGCTTCAGGTCCTGGCGTCCTTCCTCGAGATGGCTCTCGATCATGATGCCCGTGATGCGCCGCTCGCCAGCCGCGATCTGCGCCGCCACGTCTTCGGCGACCACGATCTGCCGCTGGTGCTGCTTGCTGCTGTTGCCGTGCGAGACGTCGACCATGACCTGGGGCCGCAGGCCGTTCGCCACCAGCGCGTCGCAGCTGGCCGCGACATCGGCGGCCGAATAGTTGGGCGCCTTGCCACCGCGCAGGATCACGTGGCAGTCGTCGTTCCCGCGCGTCTCGAAGATCGCCGCCATGCCCATCTTGGTCATGCCTATGAAGGCATGCGGCGCGCGGGCGGCGAGGATGGCGTCGGCTGCGACCTTCACGCTGCCGTCCGTGCCATTCTTGAAGCCGACCGGGCAGCTCAGGCCCGATGCGAGCTGCCGATGGCTCTGGCTCTCGGTGGTGCGCGCGCCGATGGCACCCCAGGCGATCAGGTCGGCAATGAACTGCGGGCTCAGCAGGTCGAGGAACTCGGTGCCCGTCGGCAGGCCCAGCGTGGTCAGCTCGAGCAGCAGGCGGCGCGCGCGCTCCAGCCCTTCGTTGATCGCGAAGCTGCCGTCCAGGTGCGGGTCGTTGATGTAGCCCTTCCAGCCCACGGTGGTGCGCGGCTTCTCGAAATAGGCCCGCATCACGATCAGAAGGTCGTCCTGCAGCGAATCGGCCACCGTCTTCAAGCGCTGCGCATATTCGATGGCCTGGTCGTGGTCGTGGATGGAGCAGGGGCCGACCACCACGATCAGCCGGTCATCGCGACCGTGGAGCACGTCGGCAATGGCCGCGCGGCTGCCTTCGACCAGCGCCAGCGTGTTGTCGCGCACCGGCACGCGTTCCTGCAGCAGGGCAGGGGTCATTAGCGGACGAACGGCGCCGATGCGCACGTCGTCGATGCGAGTGGTGTCGAGCGTGCTGTCGCGGGAGCCGATTTCGGCGTCGTGGAGGGGGTCGTCGAGACGGGGCATGGTCGTGGCTGTGATTTTCGAACTGGGCTTTTCCGATTGTCTTCGAAGGCGCCCACAGCCGAGCTGCTTGCCGCAACTACGTGTGCGGCACGTCCGGATGCGGACGAAGATCGACCCGCGCCCCTGCAACTTTGCAGTTCCCGATGTCGAGGATGAAGCGCATATGCGGCCCGTCGACAAGAATCTGGAGCTTGAGCCGCGCCGTGATCCTGTCGCAGCCCAGCTGCGCGCCCCGCCAATTGGCCACTGCATCGCCGGCTGACAATGAAGCCATCTCGACGGCCAGGCCCTGGCCGAGGGCGTCTGAGTGCAATCCAACCGCATTGCGACCTTCGCCTCGTCCCTCCAATCGCACTTGCAGGCCCGGCACGGCAAGGAGTCCATCGCCGAGCTGCACCTCGCCGGAAATCGCGGTGCGGCCCAGCAACAGGCGCGCCTGTTCCGTCAGTCCTTGGCCCTGGCCCCCACCGCTCTGGCGCAGCATCGTCTCGGCGAAAGCCTTCAGCTGCAGCTTGCCGCGTTCCGAGACCCACGGGCTCAGCAACGCGCCGCGGCGTTCGAATTCCACACCCGCGAGCGGTGCCGATGCGAACTGATAAAGATAGCTGCGCCCATTCGGCGCATCGACATACAGGCCCAGGCGACTCACGCCCATGCGCGAATCCGGGCCCAGATGCTCGACCGTCGCATCGTTGAAGTCGATCTGCCCCTGTCGTATCGGCACCGTCACCTCGGCATCGAACAGCAGATGCGCGTCGGTGATCTCTCCGCGGACCGTGCCGTCTGCCTCACCGAGCGGGCCGAGGCTCCACGCGTCGGCCGGCGGCGTGTCGGGTGCGGCCGCGCCCGCACTCCGCAAGGCGTCCCACGCGGCGCGAATCGGCGGCGGCACGGTCAACGGGCCATGCAGCTTCACGCCCGAGAGCTCTGCCTCGACCGCCTGGATGGCAGACAGACGCGGTGGGCCGGCATCGGTCCGCAGCTGCGCCACCAATTCATGCACGACGATGCGGTCGATCTCCAGCACCAGTGCCCCCGAAGCAAGCCGGAGTGCGCTCGCCTCGAATTGCCGCGCGCCGACTCCGATTACGCCGTCTTGTTTGGGTTGCCAGGTGACGCCCTCGAGCGACCAGCGATCGCGAGCGGCCTTGTCGGAAGCTCCGAGTTCCAGCCCAAGCAAGAGATCGACGAGGGAGGCCGCGAGTGGGACGCTGCTCATGCGGCTTTGTACCAGACGTGGGGCCGAAGCAGATCCGCCCACTCGATAAGCGCCTGGTTTGGCCGGGCACATAATTGTGACCTGATGAAAGCATCTTCCGTTGCCCTGGGCCACCACACTCTTCGCGTCGCGATGGTGGCGGTCGATGCTTGCTTCCAAGGCAGACGCAATTCATGAAGCCCGGCCGCAGCGGTGGTTGGTGGGCGGGCCGGTGGATGGCAAAGCTGTGGCTGGCGTTGCCGCTGGCAGCCTTGCCTTGCGCGCACGCGAATGAGCCACCGGCCGCTGACGAGGTGCAGCAGGGCGACAGCGTTCTTCACATCACCCAGGCCGAATTGCTCTCCATTTCCGGTTCGGGCTATTCCGCCCCTCCGCGGCGTGCGGACGATGCCGGGTTGCCGAGTGTCGGGTGGAAGACGGTCGCTCTTCCGCATACGGCCAGTCGCGAACTGGTGCCCACGTCGACGGGTGGCGAGCGAACCGTCACCGACTGGTACCGCATCGATCTGGCCCAGCTGGCGCCGTCGGTACGGCAGCGTTTTCTCTACCTTCCGCGCTGGAAGACCCTGGGCCACATCGCGGTGTATGGCGACGGCATGCTGCTCTATCAATCGCATGGCAGCCCCGTGCACAACGCCTACAACCATCCGCTGTTGCTGCCGTTGAATGCAGCGGCCCATGCGTTGTCCCCGGCGTCCGTGCTGATTCGCGTCGACCGGCTGCGCAGCAGCGGGAGCGGATTTTCGACGGTATGGGTCGGCGACAAGGACTCGCTGATCTGGCGCTACCAGGCGCGCGAGTTGCTGCAGGTGCAGTTGCCGTTCATGGGCAGCGCCGCGTTCCTCGCGGTGGGTGCATTCGCCTTGGCGGTGTGGCTGGGCAAAAGGCGCGAATCGCTTTACCTGTTGTTCTTTGCGATCTCGACGATGGCTTTCCTGCGTACGCTTCACTACTACGTGAACGGCGAGAACCTCCCGATCTCGGATGAGTGGTTCGAGTGGATCACCGTGGCCTCGTTGCTCTGGCTGATCATTCTCATCCACCTGTTTCTGCAGCGCCTGCACCAGCAGCCCTCGGCCTGGCTGACCCGTTCTTCGGTGGCCTTGGCGGCGGCCAGCAGCATCGCGACGCTGCCTCATGCGTCGTTCGCCAGCCTGTATCTGCTCACGCCGCTGCTCAACCTGATGGTGCTGCCGGTGGCGGTGCTGATCTTTGCGGTGAACATGCGCAAGGCGCTGCGCGCCAAATTGCCCGAGGGGCGGCTGGTGGCGGGCTGGGCCGTGCTGGCGGTCGCCTTCACCTCGTACGACGGGCTCTTGCAGAACAACCTGGTCAGCCCGGAGAGCGTGTACACCTCGCCCTACGCCATCATCGGCCTGTTCTTCATCTTCTCGTACATCATGTTCCAGCTGTACACGGGCGCGTTTGCCGAGGTGGCCCGGCTGAACAAGGGTCTGGCCCAGCGCCTGCAAGCGCGCGAAGCCGAGCTGGAGCAGAGCTACCAGCGCATGCGCGTGATCGAGAACGAGCACATGCTCGGTGCCGAGCGGCGGCGCCTGATGCAGGACATGCACGACGGGCTGGGTTCGTCGCTGATCAGCGCCATCCGTTCGGTCGAGCAGGGCGCCATGAACAAGGTCGAGGTCTCGGGCGTGCTCAAGGGCTGCATGGAGGACCTGAGGCTGGCGATCGACTCCATGGAAAGCGTGGACGCCGACTTGCTGCTGTTGCTGGCGACCTTGCGTTTTCGCCTGGCGCCGCGCATCGAGAGCGCCGGACTCTCGCTGCGTTGGGAAGTGCAGTCGGTGCCAGCGCTGCCGTGGCTGGACCCGGGCAGCGCGCTGCACATTCTGCGCATCATGCAGGAATGCGTGGCCAACGTGCTGCGCCACACGCAGGCCACCAGCATCTGCTTCAGTACCGCCACGGATGGCCAGGGCGTGCGCGTGGTGATCGAAGACAACGGGGCGGGCTTCGCCGTGGACGAGGCCCTGCGTCGAAGTGGCCGGGGGCTGCGCAACCAGGAGCGGCGCGCATCGGCCATCGGCGGCACCGTGAGCTGGGAGTCGAGCAGCGCCGGAACCCGCTTCACGCTCTGGTTGCCTCTCCACCGCGGGGCCATGCCGAAGACGACTGCTGTCACGTCCTAGGCGACTTCTCCCTCATTTGTCGAACGACCCGCAGACATGGTCCACCCATTCGGACCGGGCGATCTCGTCAAAGGTCGGATCCACGGATCCAAAATCGCCGAGCATCGCCAGGAATCCCTTGCTGACGTCGGCCTGGTCGGCTGCGCGCAGCCATCCCATCTCGCAGTCTTCGCAGTGCGCATAGATCCGATGATTCGTGATGTCGTGCTGCAGCACCAGCCGGCCGTGCCCGCAGTTCTCGCACATGCGGGTCCAATAGGAGGTCTTCATTTGCTATGCAGGCTGTGAAATGGCTGGTGCCGGCCCTGCGCGGCCATGGCAACCCGGCGCCGACTGTCGCCGGTAACCGCGGTCCGGGGGTTCAGAGGCCGTGAATGAGGTACACCCCGCGCGGGGACGAGGGCACCTTCAGCGTGTACTCGCCCACCCTGGAAAAGTGGTACTCGCGGCCGTTGAAAGAGGCTGATCTGGTGTTGGTCCAGATGCGGTATTCGTAGCCGTCTTTGAGAGGAGTGACCTGCACCACGCGCATTACCGGGGGCACGACCACCTTGAAGCTCAGCTGGCGCGTGGCGCTGACGGCCGTCGCCCCGGGCATGGTCTCCGCCGCGCAGGCAGGCGGCAGAAGAAGCAATGCGGACAGGGCGCCTTCCATGCACACCCCTGTAAATATCCTGCTCCCGGACATAAGGTTTACCCCCCGAAAAACACTGGGCTGCAGGCATCTTGGCGATGCCCGACCTTCGTATATCGGCAGCGGGCTTCAAAAGTGAAGACCGCAGGGGCAAGTAAATACAGCACGCGCGGTGAGCGCAACTGCCTTTCGTCGGATTCACCGGTCTTTCTGGATCGGGAAGTCGGTCATGGCGGCGTCTCGCACGTAGACGTTGACGCGCCGCGATGGGGAACCGGCACTGCTCCAGGGCAGGGGCAGGTTGTCCTGGACCAGCTCGATCTGGTGGCTGCCGGCGGCCACGGAGGGGAAGCTGTAGCGGCCCTGGGCGTCGGTGCGGGCCACGTAGCCGCGGTCGAGCACCACCGTCACGCCCGGAACGCCGCCTTCGCTGGCCTCGCGCAGTCCGTTGTTGTTCTGGTCGAAGAAGACATAGCCCTCGAGCTTGCCCGCGCCGGCGCCCGGGAGGCCGCCGATCGGTGCGCTGGCCACGCCCGCGCGGCTCTCGTAGCGAAGCGCCACCATGAACGAGCGGTTGGAGGGAAGCACGCGCACGGCCTGCTGCATGGCCGTCGTCAGTGCGGACACCACGGCCGGGTTGAGCGACTCCTGCCCGCGTGAGGCGGCGTACTGGGCGATGAACGACCAGCCCAGGCCCAGCGGCCAGCTCAGGCGCGCGTTGGCGCTCAAGAAGCGCGAATCGGTGTCGCCGATGCCGTTGCTGCCGCGCAGGCTCAGGTCGAGCCGGGCGCCAGCGGCCAGCGGCGTGCTGCCGAGCACGCCCCAGTGCACGGTGCGCGAATCGACCCCGGCCTGGCGCGATTGCTCGTAGGCCAGCGAGGTCGAGAGCGTCTGGTCCTCGCTGACCGCCCAGGCGTGGTCGACGCCGGTGCGCAGCACGCGCAGGTCGGTGCCGTGCGCAACGTCGGTGCGCCACTGGCTGTAGCCCCAGTCGGACTTGTGTTCCCAGGTGAGCTGCGCCGACTGGGCGGCATAACTGCCGGTGCGGGCGGCCACGTTGCCGGAGATCGAGTCGCGCGAATCGAAGCGAAAGCGGCCGAAGAGGTTGCCGTACAGCGAGCGGCGCTGCAGCCCGCTCACGCTGTCGCTCACCTCGATGTTGCCGCCCAGTTGCCATTGGCGGGAGGAGACGTCGCCGCGCCACGAGGCACCCCGCAGGTCGCTGGGCAGCGAGTCGCCGCCCCAGCGCAGCGAGGGCTGAAAATAGAACACTGATGCGCTCTGCTGCATCAGCTCCGTGCGCCAGGTCGCATCGACCCAGCCGCCGGTGGCCGAATCGCGCGCTGCGCGTGACGAGGCGTCGGAGGGCTGCCCGTTGCTGTGCGCCAGGTTGGCCTGCACGCGCAGGCCGCCCACGCGTTCGCCAACACCGCCATAGCCTTTGCCGACCGACTCGGCCCAGGGGGCCTGGCCTTGCCAGGAGACGGCGCTCCACACCGAGCGGGTGTCCTGGGCAAAGCCGGACACGCCGTTGGCGTTGAAATTGCGCGTTTCCACCAACTGGACCGCCGCATCGGTGCGGCCCAGCGCGTAGGGCCCGTCGCTGCCGCTCAGTTGGGTCTGGGCCCCGGCGCCCGCCGCGGTGCCCCGCCCGGACGTGAAGCCCTGAGACGAAATGCCGTCGAAATAGCCCAGCCGGCCAGCCGACGCATTCAATATGGTCCGCCCCGGCTGCTCGATGCTGAGCGACGCGCCCTCGATCGGCAGGCTGGGCAGGTAGACCCGGCCGACACCGCGTGCGAGCGGCGTGCTCGCCATGTTGATGTTGCCGATGCTGTTGTTGCCAAACCAGCCGCCGTTGAAAGGCATGGCGCGCTGGTCGATGCGCCAGGTGCTGCCGCTGAGGTAGGTGTATGGCACCTGCGTGACCGGCGTGCCGGTGGTGCCATAGAGCGCAATGCCGCTGACCGGCACGGAATTTCGGTTCAGGTTCAGGTTGGCGGAAAGCGTGCCGTAGTCGGGCGTGTCGAGGTAGCCCGAGAACAGCAGCGAATCGTTGCGTGAGCGCGCGGACCCACTTTGCTGGGTGGACTGGCCCTCGATGGTCCAGCCGCGCGGCCAGCCGCTGCCCTGGACCTGGGGCTCATCGATCGGCGCGGCCTGCGGACTGTCGTCGAGCACGCGGTCGATGTATTGCGCCGCTTCGGGCTGCGCCCATGCGGATGTGCCGCCCAGCACCTGCCCCGCGCCGCACAACCCGAGGGCGCCGTAACGGAGCCAGCGCCTCATGGGGCGAAGCGTTGATTGATCGGCAGCGAGCCGCTCTTGCCCCACTCCAGCTTGCCGGCGATGGTGATCGGGAAACGCACTGCGACGGTGGTTTCGGTGTCGCCGGGCTTGTTGGCCGCGAGCGCGATGTCGCGCGTTTCGCCGGGCATGATGGGCGTGGTGCCGGCCTGTAGCTCGAGTGCCGTTCCGCCCGCATCGGTGCCCGAGAGAAAGCCGGCCAGGCGGCCATGGGCGGTGCCCGTGTTGCGGATCTTGAGCATGGGCGTGGGACGCCCGTCGATCGTCTGCACCGAACTGCCCACGAGCTCCAGCACCGGCGCCACGTTGCCCACGGCCACATAGACGATGACGCCGATGCGCGCGCCCAGCGCCACCGGAACGCCCGGGGCCGTCGCGGGTTGCTGGCCTTCGATCAACACCGCAAAGCGGCATTCGGTCGGCGGCGCGTCGGCCGGCGGCGTCACCTCGAAGCGAAAGCGGTAGGGGCGTCCGGACGTGATGCTGAGCTCGCGGCGCTCGATGGCCACCCAGGGCCGGCAGCTGCCCGGCACCAACTCGTCGCTGAAATCGACCGAGGCATCCGGGCGGAAGGTCCAGTCGGCTGTCTTGAGCTTGTAGGCGCCGGTCGGCGTGTCGCGGTGCGTGAGTTCGATCACCTCGCGCACGCGCTCGCCGGGCTTGGTCGACAGCTCGAAGCGCGGCGGCGACACGGCAAGGGAAAACTGTGCCTGCGCCGTCGTACCCATCGCCAGGGCCCCAAGCAGAAAAACGGCCGCGCAGCGGCCACGGAAAAGAATTGCGGCTCGGCGCATCACGGGGATACCTCGATCTCGAAAAAGAATTGCAGGGACTGCGCGTGTTCGACCTTGCGGCCATCAGCCGTGAGATCGATCACGATGCTTTCCTGCAGGAAAGAGTCGCGCACCACGCCTTCGAACACCAGCGTGCGGCCGCCCCCGCGGACCGTGCCCGGAAGCAGGCGGCCCTGCGTGCGCCACGTGGCGACCAGCTGTTCGCCGTCGGTCGGCGCCAGCGACAGGTAGATGCGCGCGGGCCGGTTGAGCCATTGCGACAGGTTGAGCCGCAGCGACACGGGCACGCGGCCCTCCACCGTGTGGTCGCCCGCGCGGCCGGGTGCCAGCTGGCGCCAGCGCATCTGCGTAACCGGTTGGCTTGCAAAGGTGCCGGTGTCGTCGATGCGGAAGGTGGCGGCAGCGGCGGGGAACACTGCCCCCAGCGCCAGCAGGCCGGCCAGCATGGCAAGCGTGCGTTGGACTCTCATGGGGCCGTGAGCGTGAAGGTCGCCGTGCCGGTGAAGGTGCCGGCTGGGACGATCTCTGAATTGAGGTAGCGAAAGGCGAGACAGCTCTCGAACCACGTGTTGCGGCTGACGGTCAGCAAGTCTTGCGAGCCGCCGACGAAAGTGCCGCTCGGGATGGTCGCGGTGGCGTCACCGATGCCCGAAGAGGTCCATGCAATCCTGCTGAACGGAATCGTGTCGCCGTTGCCGTTGATCAGGGCGGCCGGCGTAGTGACCGTCAATATGGCTTCGTTGCCTCCGCTCCCCACCCCGGGCCGGCGGAAGAATCCGCCCACATACACCTGCCCGGTGGTGGCGGGCGATGTGCAGAAAGCAAGCCCATCCCAGGGACTGGCCGTGACCGTACTGTCCGTCGTCATGAGCTGTGCTGCGCCCGTGCCCAGCTGGGCCGCCGGAACCGTGACCGATGCGCTGTTGACCGTCGAGTTGTTGCCTGGCGTGCCGCCGCTGTTGAAGGAGGCGCCCGTCATGGTGCCCACACCTACCTGCAGAAACAGCGCGCGCTGCCCGGCCGTGATGCCGACCGTGAAGCCGTGCGCGTTGGGCAGCCAGGCGCCGCACACCAAGGCGAGCCCCAGCAGGGCGCGTTGGGCGCGGGACAGCGGGAATGACGAAGATTTCATGCCGCTCGTTCTCGACAAACCGTGAAGGCGGGAACAGCCCGCCTTCGGTCGTCGTGTGTCGAAAGCTGCGCGTATCGGAAGGTCGTGCTGGCGCTCAGGGGGCGGTCGCGGTGTAGGTCACGCGGCCGTTGTTCCCCGTCGTGTCGCCGTAGGTGCCGGCCGGCATCACGGACGTGTTGGCATAGGCGAAGGTCCAGCTGCCTTCGCGGCGAACGAGGCCGCCCGATGCGGTCAGCGTGGTGGCCGTTGCCGACGCACCGCCGGTAGCGCCGTTGTTGAACGGCGGATGGGCGATGGCCGCGTTGGTGTAGCCGGTCGTGGTCGCCGACAATGCGCCGGCCGTCACGGTAATGTCGGTCCACGGCACGGTCGGGTCGCCGCTCACGCCGTTGCTGAGCTGGCCCGTGGTCGCATTGGTCAGGGTGACGTTGCCGCTGTTGCCGAGCACGCGAACCGTGACGGCGCCGGCGGAGAGGTCGCCGCCCGTGCCTGCCACCGCAGTGCTGTTACCGATATCGCTTGCGGGCACGGTGAAGGTGAGCTTATCCACCGTCGTGTTGTCCGCCATGCTGGTGCCCGTGCCAACCTGCAGGAAGAGCACCTTCGGAACGACGATCTTGAAGTCGAGCTTGGCGCTGGCGGCCGGCGTGGTCGAGCCAGAGGCCGTCACGAAATTGGATTCGGCCTGGCTGGCGAAGGGAGCCAGGGTGGCGGCCGCTGCGGCGATCAGAAGAAGTTTTTTCATGAAAATGAATGCTTTTGGGCTAGGTGGAGGCGGAAGGGAGACCGCAGTGTAACGAGAAAAATACATTTGTGTGAGTTATTAAGTTCTCATTTTCAAATGTAATGTTTCTAAAGGTGAACTTCGGTAATAAGTCACAGAGATCGGGGGTCTCCGGCCGTCGCGCGACTGCAACATCCTTCGCCAAGCGGCGCCGGAGCTCCCCTCGACACGCCTGTAAATTTCTCTTTCCTCCGCTGAATCCTTTGCACCACGCGCGGCCCTCCATGCAGGGGTCAACATCATTTGGAGAGCTGCAACGTGTTTCATCTCAAACGCAACATCCCGGCCTGGGAACGCGCGATCCGCCTGTGTCTGGGCGTCATCGCCGCGTTGGGCGCGTTCTACTATCTGCCGCCCGGAGTGCTCCGGGCGCTGGGCGTCGCCACAGCGGGCATGCTTGGCGCCACGGCCGTGGTCGGGTTCTGCCCTGCCTGCGCAATGCTCGGCCGCAGGGCCGTCGGGCCGCTGAAATGATTCGCGCGTCCGCGCCGCTGATCGAGGCTGCCTGTGCGGGGGATGAACGGGCGCTGTCGCAGCTGCTGCGCACATGCCAGCCCGATCTCAAGCGTTTTGCACGCCGCACCTGCGCCAACAGCGAGGACGCCGAAGACGCCGTGCAGGTGGCGCTGTGGCAGCTGCACCGGAAGATCGGCACGCTCGGGACCGTGGCCGCCTTTGCCACCTGGCTGTTTCGGATCATCGAGCGCGAGTGCTACCGGATCTTCAGGCGCAGCGCGGCAAAGGGCCGGCTGTCGGAGCCGCTGGCCGACGAACTGGCGGCACCGAGGATTCCGACCGACCTTCGCCTGGACCTGACGAAAGCGATTGCCGCGCTCCCGGAAGCCTATCGCGTTGCGCTGATCCTGCGAGACGTCGAGGAGCTGACCGCCCCCGAGGTCGCGCAAAGCCTGGGGCTGAGCGTGGAGGCGGTGAAAAGCCGGCTGCATCGCGCCCGGGCCATGGTGCGCGCCAGCCTGATGAACGGCGGCTACTGGAACCAGGATGGCGGGCCCGATACCGCTTGAAGCGCATCGTCCGGGCGGACCGTTGGCTTACCATCCCGCGATGCTCGCTTCGCACTCCCCCGCAGATCATTTCGGAGTGCACGCGTCCTGATGCGGCCCCAAGGTCCCGTCGCGAGGCTGCTTTGGCGCGTGCTGGCGCTGGTGTTTGTCGCCCTCGGCCTGCTCGGCGCCTTTCTTCCCGTTCTGCCGACGGTGCCCTTTCTGCTCGCGGCCGCCTGGGCGGCAGGCCACGGCTGGCCTGCATTGGAGCGCTGGCTTCTCGAACACCCCCGCTACGGCGAGTACATCCGGCGATGGCAGGAAAGAGGCGCGGTGCCACGCCGCGCGAAGTGGGCCGCGACCGTGATGATGACCTTCAGCGCGCTGGTGCTGCTTGCCACCGGCGCACCCATCGCCGTGAAGATCGGCGCGCCGCTCTTCATGGCGGCCGTCGCGATCTGGCTATGGCGTCGGCCCGAGCAGTGATTTCTCCGGCTGGGTCAGGAGTTGCAGCAGCGTGTTGGCGACCACGACGGTCGCCTTGTGCAGTTCATCGAGCGGCACGCGCTCGTCGGCGCGATGGCCGTTGGCTTCGAGCAGCGACGCGGGACCGGCGCCGTACATCACGGTCGGAATGCCGGCTTCGCTGTAAAGCCGTGCATCGGTGTAGAGCGGCACGCCGATCGGCGTGACCGGCTTGCCCATCACGGCGCTGGCTTCGCGGCACATCAGCTCCGCGAAGGCCTGTGCGCCGGGGGCGGGCGCGAACGGCCGGGCCAGCAGGATCTGCCGGATCTCGACGGAGATGCGGGGCAGGCTGCTGCAGGCTTGCTCGATAACCTGGCGCAGTTCGGCCTCGACGTCCTCGGGCACTTCTTCGGGCACGATGCGGCGGTCGATCCGCAGGCTCAGCGCGTCGGCCACCACGTTGGTGTTGATGCCGCCTTCGATCAGGCCGACGACCATCGTCGGATGCGTGATGCCAGGCGTTTGCGAGGGCCGCTGCGCCAACTGGTCGCGATAGCGGTAGAGCGCCGGCAGCAAGGTCGCCGAAGCCTCGATCGCGTCGACGCCGGTGTCGGGCCTCGCCGCATGTGCGGACTTGCCGCGCAGCGTCACTTCCAGATGCAGGCAGCCGTTGTGCGCCACCACCACGTGATGCGAGAACGCGGCCGATATCACGTAGTCCGGCCGGCTCAGGCCCTGCGAAAGAATCCATGCGGGGCCGGTCATGCCGCCGGTTTCCTCGTCGTAGGTCAAGTGCAGCTCGACCGTGCCGGCCAGCGGCGCGCCCGACGACTGCAACTGCCTGAGCGCACGCATCGCGAAAGCATAGGTCGTGAAATCCGACTTCGAGACCGCGGCGCCGCGGCCGTACAGCCAGCCGTCGCGCACCTCGCCGCCATAGGGCGAACCGCTCCAGCCTGAACCGGGCGGCACCACGTCGCCATGTGCATTGAGTGCAATCACCGGCCCGTCGCCGAAGCGCTCGCGCACGATCAGGTTGGTCACGCTGCGCATGCCGTGCTGCTCTGCAAACGCGGCCGGCACCGGATGGCGTTCGACCTTCAGGTCCATGGCCTCGAGCAGCCGGGCCGTGAGTTCGGCGTGCGGGGCGCAGTCGCCGGGCGGGTTGTCGGAGGGGCATTGCACCAGCCGCGCGAGGGTTTGGACCTGATGGTCGAAATGGGTGTCGATGAATTGGCGCAGCGTGTCGCGCGAGGTTGAAAGGTCTGTCATGGCGTCAAAGAAAGCGGTCGATGTGGAAAGGAGTGATGTCGATGTCGGTGCGGCCGCGCACGATCAGGTCGGCCACCAGGTGAGCGGTGATGGGTGCCAGCGTGTAGCCGTTGGAGGTCACGGCGTTGTAGAAGCCGGGCAGGCCGGATACGCCGCCGATGATCGGCGCGCCGTCGATGTTGACGTTCATGCCGGCCCAGCAGCGCACCATGTGCAGCCCGCTCACGGCCGGCAGCACCTGGCGCGCGACCCAGAGGCTTCCTTCGATGCTGTCGCGCTCGGCGCGGTTCAGTCGCATGCCCTCGTGAAAGGCGGCCGTCCAGCCGCCGCCGATGAGCAGGCCGCCGGTGGCCGCCTGCTTGAGGCTCAGGTGGCGGTCGGCATGCGCGACCAGGTGATTGATCAGCGGCGGCGCCGGCTCGGTCACGATCATCTGCAGCGGCGCGCCCTTGACGGGAATCCTGATGCCGAGCATGTCGCCGACCGTGCTCGACCAGGCGCCGCTGGCGTTCACCACGCGGCCTGCGTGGATGGTGCCGCGCGAGGTGTGAACGACGAAGCCGGCGCCGCTGCCAGGCCGGCGTTCGATGCGCATCACGTCGCAGCCGCGCAGAAAGCGCGCGCCCTGCTGCTGCGCGCGCGAGGCCACCGCATAGGTCGCGCGCAGGGGGTTGATCTTGCCTTCCATCGGGCACAGGTCGGCGCCCAGCAGTTTTCCGGACAGCGCGGGTGCGAGCCGGCGCAGTTCAGCGCCGTCGATGACTTGCGCGTCGATGCCATGGCTGCGTTCGAGTGCGGCCTTGGCCTCGAGGAAGCGCATGCCGGCCTCGCTGTCGGCCACCATCAGCCCGCCCGTGATCTTGATCTCGAGGTCTTCTTCGCTGCAGTCGGCCTGGATCTCCTGCCAGAGCCGCACCGACATCGGGCCGAGGGGCAGGGTGGCCGCGGCCGGGCCGCCACCTTGCTGCGCCTTGGCGCCGAAGTCGAAAGACAGCAGCTGGACATGCAGGCTTCCCGCGTTGGCGCCCGAGGCCTGCAGATTGATGTCGTCGCGGTCGACCACCGTCACGTCCTGGCCGGCCTTCGCCAGGTAGTACCCCAGGCAGGAACCGAGCACGCCGGCGCCGATCACCAGCACGTCGGTGCGGAGGATGTGAAAGGGCGCGCGCTCCACAGGGCGTGCGAGGTTCGGCGTGATCGCCGGCTTGTGGCCGCCCCATTCGGGCTTCTCGAAGCCGAGCGCGCCCGCGGGCACCGGCCTGGCCGGCGGCCGCGGCGCGAAGTACTGCTCGACCGCGGTCGGGCGTCCGGTCATCTCGCCGATCAACCGGGCCGCGGTGACCGCGCAATAGCGGCCCTGGCAGCGGCCCATGCCGAGCCGGGTGTTGCGCTTCAGCGCGGCCAGCGTGTCGCGGCCGGCCCGGATCTGCTCGCGCACCGAACCGAAGCTGATCTCTTCGCAGCGGCACAGCAGCGTGTCGTCGCTGACCGTGGCCAGCGCCACGGGCGGCGCCCGGTAGAGCGACCACAGCGCCTGCTGGAAGCGCTCGGCGCGGCGCAACCGGTCCCCGGCACCGGACGGTTCGGAGGCGGTCAGGCCGATGTTGCGTGCCGCCGCCGTGCCCGCCAGCGTGCCGCGCGCCAATGCGACGCGCGAGCCGCCCATGTCGGCACCGTCGCCGACCACGAACACACCGGGCAGGCTGGTGGCGCCGTCGGTGCCCGTCACGGTCGCGAGGTAGCCCAGGTGTCGGTCGGCCAGGCGGTGTTCGCAGCCGAGCATGCGCGCCAGCTCGGTCGAGGGGATGAAGCCGTAGCCCAGGCACAGCGTGTCGGCCTCGAAGCGCAGCGCCGGGGAAGGCGTGGCACGGCCGTGGGCGTCGAGCCGCGCCGCCTGCACCGCCTGCAGCTCGGCCGCGCCTTCGGCGCCGACCACTGCATGGCCCCACAGCAGCGGGACCTTGTGGGCGCGCAGTTGTTGTAGGTAGCCCCAGCCCTGGCGCAGCAGATCGGGCGCGGTGCGGGCGGCGGCGAGCAGCTGGCGCCAGTCGCGCGCGGACGGGCGGGCCGCCGATTCGAGCACTGCGACGACCTGGGCGCCGCCGGCGAGCAGTTCCGCAGCCAGCTGCAGATTGAGCGGTCCGTTGCCGGCGATCACCACGCGCTGTCCCGGCGCGACGCGGTAGGCCCGCGCCAGGGTCTGTGCGGCGCCGGTGGTCATCACGCCCGGCAGCGTCCAGCCCGGGAAGGGCACCGGCCGCTCGTAGGCACCCGGCGCGATCACCAGCTGCCGGCATCGGATGTGGGTGGCCTGCCCGTCGATCAGCGCGCTGACGTCGTGCGGCGAAAACGCGGCCCAGACCTGCGCGTCCTGCCGGATCGTGACGCCGGCGGCGAGCACTTCGCGCTCCAGCGCCAGGCCGTCCGCAAACTGCCGGTCCGGCGGCGCCGCGGCCTGGTGCGACGGTGCCAGCGGCTTGAAGAACTGGCCGCCGGACTGCAGCCGCTCGTCGAGCACCAGCACGCCGGCGCCCGCGCGCCGGGCCGCAAGTGCCGCCGAGAGGCCGGCCGGGCCGGCGCCGATCACCAGCACGTCGACCTCGCGCTCCAGCGGCCGGGCCCCCGCGTCGGGTGCCAGCGGCGTCAATGGATCCGCAGGCGTCCCCGCCGGCATGGTCGAGCGGATCTGCTGGCCGTCGGCGGCCTTCGTCAGGCAGGCGCGCTGGCTGGCCCGGCCGTCGATCGTCACGAGGCAGTCGAAGCAGGCGCCCATGCCGCAATACAGGCCGCGGCGTCCGCCGCCCCGTGTGTGCCGCATCTGCCGGAGATGGCTCGCCGCGAGGGCGGCAGCCACCGTTTCGCCTTCGAGTCCGTCCACGGGCTGGCCGTCGTACCAGAAGCGGATCGGGCGTCCGCCGGCAGCGATGGAGGAATGGGTCAGTCGGGCGCTCATTGAAACAGGTGCGAAGCAAAAAACCACTTGGACATGGTCTAATGTATACGTATACTGAACGTATACAAATACTTCGTCGCCCCAATTTTTCAACAAGGACTGGAATGACAGCGTTCCGAGGCACCTATACGGTGCTCATCACCCCCATGACCGCCGACGGAAAGCAGGTGGACGTTCCGGCCCTGAAGAGGCTCGTCAACTGGCAGATCGAAGAGGGGATCCACGGGCTGATTCCCCTGGGCAGCACTGGCGAATTCCTGTCGTTGACGGCCGAGGAGCGGCAGCTGGTGATCGAGATCTGTGTGCAGACGGCAGCAAAACGCGTGCCCGTGCTGATCGGCACCGGCGCCGAGTGGACCGACGAGTGCGTGCGGCTGAGCCGCGAGGCGGAGAGCATGGGCGCCGACGGCGTCATGATCATTCCGCCGTTCTACAGCACGCCCACCGACGACGAACTGTTCGCGCACTACCGCAAGGTTGGCGAGGCGATCGGCGTGCCGATCATGGTTTACAACAACCCGGCCACGGCGAACGTCGATCTCAAGCCGGAACTGGTGGCGCGGCTCTCGCGCATCGACAACTGCAGGTACATCAAGGAATCGACGCTCGAGGTGACGCGCGTGCGCGACATCATCGAGCTGTGCGGCGACCGCATGACGGTGTTCGCGGGCATCCTGGGCTACGAGTCGTTCTGGCTGGGCGCGCAGGGCTGGGTCGCGGTCTGCTCGAACCTGATTCCGAAGATGTCGGCGCGGCTGTTCGAGCTGGTCGCCGACGAGCAGGACATGCCCGCGGCCCTCGCCCTCTACAAGGAAATGCTGCCAATCGTGCGCTGGGTCGGCGGCCATCGCTATGTCGCGGCCTCCAAGCACGGACTCGGAATGATGGGCCTGCCGGTCGGCCAGCCGCGCGCGCCGCGCCTGCCGCTGCCCGAAGCCGACGCCATCGACCTGCGGCGCGAGCTCGACCGCCTCGGCCTGCTCGGTTCGATCAAGGCCTGAGCGCCCGTCCTTTCCTTCAATCCCCCATCTCGCGCCTCGCTCCATCTCCACCAGGAAATCACCATGAAACTGCTTCCCGCTCTCACGTCGGCCACGGTTCTTTTCATCCTCGGCATGGGCATCGCGAACGCCCAGGCCTGCAAGTCGCCAGTGCCCGACTCGGCGCTGATCAAGAAGGGCACCCTGATCATGTCGGTCAATCCGACCTTGCCGCCGATGCAGTTCGTCGACCAGACCGGCGCCCTCAAGGGCATGCGGGTGGAACTCGGCGAAGCGATTGCCAAGCGCCTGTGCCTGACGCCCGAATATGTGCGCATCGAGTTCTCAGCCATGATTCCCGGCCTGCAGGCGGGCCGCTGGGATGTGATCAACACCGGCATCTTCTACACCGACGAGCGTGCCAAGTTGATGCAGATGCTGCCTTACGAGGACCAGGCGATCAGCATCAGCACCGCGCGCGGCAACCCCCTCAAGATCAGCAAGCCAGAGGACCTGTCGGGCAAGAGCATCGGCGTCGAGCTCGGCGGATTCGAGGAGCGCAAGGCGCGCGAGCTCGACAAGCAGCTGACCGACAAGGGCATGAAGGGCATGACCATCCGGACCTTCGAAAACTTCGCGATGGCCTTCCAGGCGCTGCGCGCGGGGCAGGTGGAGGTGGCGCTGTCGATCGACTCCACCGGTGCCGAGTACCAGAAGCGCGGCGATTTCGATCGTGTGCTGAGCGGCCTGTTCCCGACCCCGGTGGCGCTGGCCGCGAAAAACAAGGACCTGTCGGTTGCGATGGCCAAGGCGCTCAACGACATGAAGGCCGACGGCAGCTTCCAGAAGCTGTTCGACCAATACGGCGTCAAGGCGATCGACGGTGCCGTCGTCGTCAAGGGCCCCGCCAGCTGAGCGCACCGCACCACCACTGAGTTCGAGAGGGAAAGTCCATGGGACAAGGCTGGAGCTGGTCGGGGTTTGCCGACTACCTGTTCAATCCGTACATCCTGAACGGCGCGCTCACCACGCTCTGGCTCACCCTCGCGTCGATCGCGGGCGGCCTGGTCGTTGGATGTGCGCTGGCCCTGGCCCGCCTGTCGCGCCACCGCTGGCTGGTGGCACCGGCGCATTTCTACATCTGGGTCTTCCGCGGCACGCCGCTCCTGGTGCAGTTGATCATCATCTTTACCGGGCTGCCGCAGCTCGGGCTCAAGATGTCGGTGATCGAGTCGGCGCTGCTCGGGCTGATCCTCAACGAGGCCGCCTACCTCGCGGAGGTGGTGCGCGGCGGCATCCAGTCGGTGCCGGTGGGCCAGACCAACGCGGCGCGCGCCATGGGCTTCAGCAGTGCGCAGAGCATGCGCTACATCGTGATGCCGCAGGCGATGCGGCTGATCATCCCGACGCTTGGCAACAGCATCAACGGACTGCTCAAGACCACCTCGATCACCTCGGTGATCTCGATGGA
Source organism: Variovorax sp. OV700 (assembly GCF_900099805.1). GTDB lineage: Bacteria > Pseudomonadota > Gammaproteobacteria > Burkholderiales > Burkholderiaceae_C > Variovorax. The sequence continues at coordinate 497,037 of NZ_FNDR01000002.1, forward strand.
AGAACTGCTGCGCCGCACGCAGGTGCTGATCCAGGAGAAATTCATGGTGCTCGAGCTGTTCATCGTCGCCGCCATCTACTACCTGCTGATGACCACGGCGTGGGATTTCATCCAGCGCCGCATCGAGCGCCACTACGGCCGCGCCTACCGCAACGGCACGACCACCGCCGACGCGCCGGTGGTGGCCGATGCCGTGCTCGAACAACGTTGACCGGGACCCGACGATGAGCTCCTACGACCTGATTCTTCGCAATGCCGACATCGCCACCGTGGGCGACCGCTACCGCGCCGACATCGGTGTGCGCGACGGGCGCATCAGCGCCATCGCCCATCGACTGGACGGCAGTGCCGCGCGAGAGATCGACGCGGCCGGCCGGCTGGTGACGCCCGGCGGCGTCGACGGCCACTGCCACTTCGACCAGCCGACCGGCGACGGCTCGCGCTTCTCGGACGACTTCTTCACCGGCACGCGCTCGGCGGCCTGCGGCGGCACCACCACGGTACTGCCGTTCGCCGCGCAGCAGAAGGGGCGCAGCATGCAGGAAGCTGTCGACGACTATCACCGGCGCGCCGATGGCAAGGCGGTGATCGACTATGCGTTTCATCTGATCGTCGCGGACGCGACCAAGGACGTGACACAGCGCGAGCTGCCGGCATTGATCGAGAAGGGCTACACCTCGTTCAAGATCTACATGACCTACGACGATCTGAAGCTCGACGACCGGCAGATCATCGAGGTGCTCGCGGTGGCGCGCAGGCACGGCGCGATGACCATGATCCATGCCGAGAACAGCGACTGCATCGCCTGGCTCACCGAGCAGTTGCTCGATGCCGGGCTGACGGCGCCGCGCTATCACGGGAGCTCGCGGCCGATGGCGGTGGAGCGCGAAGCCACGCACCGCGCGATTGCGCTGGCCGAGCTGATCGATACACCGATCCTGATCGTCCACGTCTCGGGCCGCGAGGCGGTCGAGCAGATTCACTGGGCGCGCGGGCGCGGGTTGCCGATCCATGCCGAGACCTGCCCGCAGTACCTTTTCCTGAGCGCGGAAGACCTGGGCGTGAACCCCGACGATCCGATGCACGGCGCACGCTGCATCTGCAGCCCGCCGCCGCGCGACAAGGCCAACCAGCAGTTCATCTGGAATGCTCTTTCGAGCGGCCTTTTCACGATCTTCTCTTCCGACCATGCGCCCTTCAACATCCATGGCAGCGACGGCAAGCGCGTCGCCGGTGAGGATGCGTCCTTCGACCGCATTCCCAACGGCATTCCAGGTGTCGAAACCCGGCTTCCGCTGCTGATGAGCGAAGGCGTGCTGACGGGGCGCATCGACGTGCACCGTTTCGTTGAACTCACGTCCACCAACCCGGCACGGCTCTACGGGCTGTATCCGAAAAAGGGCACGATCGCGGTCGGCAGCGATGCGGACCTGGTGGTGTGGGACACGTTCGAAGAGGGCCACGAAAAAGTCATCCGCAACGACATGCTCCACCATGCGGCCGACTACACGCCCTACGAGGGCATGAAGATGCGGGCCTGGCCTGGAATCACGCTTTCGAGGGGACGGGTGGTATGGGAAAATGGCGTGTTCTCGGCGGAAGCAGGTGCGGGACAGTTCCAGCCCTGCCTGCGCCCGCGCGCACCCAACGCCGAGAATCCGCTCGCCAAATGGCTGTGAAGCTTTCAGCTCCGTTGCGGCTGGCCTTCCAGGCGTTTCCCCACCTTTCGTGGCAATCAACTTCTCCCGCATGCCAAGCCTTCCCAGCCCGGCTCAGCCAGCCACAATCACCATCGCGCCGCTCGAAGTCCGCTCCGCGAGCCTGGCCGAGCAGGCCTATGCGAGCCTGCGCACGCTGATCCTCGATCGCAAGATTTCGGCGGGCAGTCCGCTGCAGGAAGGGCGCCTGGCGGACGAGCTGCGGATCTCGCGCACGCCGATGCGTGAAGCGCTCGTCCGGCTTGCCGGCGAAGGGTTGCTCGTACGACGCGACGCGCGTTCATACGCGGTGCGCGCGCTGGGCACCAAGGAGTACTTCGACTGCATGCGGGCGCGCGAGATCATCGAGTGCGAGGCCATCGCGTTGGCGGTCGACAAGATCACCGAAGCGCAGCTCGATGAACTGGACGCCGATCTAAAGACCCTCGACGCCGGGGTGCATGACGAGATCGAGCACTGGCACTTCGACGACCGATTCCATCAACTCATTTCATCGGCCAGCGGCAATGTGGTGCTGCCGCGCCTGGTCGAGGAACTGCGCGTGAACGCACGGCTGTTCCGGCTGCACAGCCCGCTGCACCGCCAGCGTGAAAACCATGAAGAGCACGGCGAGATCATCTCGGCATTGCGCGCGAGGGATGCCGAACGGGCGCGCGCGGCGATGCGCGCGCATCTGCGCAGTCTGCAGGAAGACGTCAAGCGCGCACTTGTCGACTGATGCCTGTGCAGTACCGCCGGCTGGCCCTTAGATGACTTCGGCCGGGCCCGTGAGCACGCGCTGATACTTGCCCATCGCCTCGGGCTCGATGCCGAGCCAGCGCGCCACCTGGTCGAGCTTGGCGCCCCGGCGCAGCTGGCGCAGCGCGAAGGTGTGGCGCAGCAGGAACGACCCGCCACCGGCGGCGTCGATGCCCGCGTCTTCGAGCACCTGTTTGGCGGCCACATACTGCGCTTCCTTGCTCCAGGGCTTGCCGGTGCGCGTGGCCGGGAACAGGAAGTCGCCCGCGATCGTCGTCTCGGCGCGCACTTTCAGCCAATGCTGGAGCAGCTCGCCTGCCCAAGGAGCGATGGGTGCCTCGCGCGCCGGCGAGTTGCCGTTGCCCGGAACCGCAACTTTCCACGGACGTTCGCGCCGGCCGGCGATCTGCGATGTCGGCGCGTCGAGCCGCAGCACGCGGACGTCGCCGGGCGTGAGCCCTGCGCCCAGCTGCAAGGCGACAGCCACCCGATTGCGCAGTGCCTGCCAGCTGAGCGCGGCCTGGCCGTGCCGGTCGCCGGGCCGGGGCCGGGCGCTGGAAAGAAAGGTGATGAGATGCCGGGCCTCGGAGACTGACAGAAATTCCGGCAGAGGATCCGCTCGCGCCGAATCCGCATAGCGAACCTCCGGCTGGGTCGCGATCCATTCCGAGGCCGCGGCGTTGGCGGGCGTGCCGTGGGCCTCTGCGTGGTGGCGCAGCACCCGGTCGATGAGCCGAAGCAAGCGCAGCGCATAACGAGGAGACAGCGACAGGTCGTCGCTTTTCATGCCGAAACGCGCCTGCTGGAACGCCGACAGGTCGCCCATGTCCAGCGACGCCAGCGTCACGGCGGGCGACTGGCCAAGGCACCAGGCCGTGAAACTGCCCCACATGTCCCGGTAGACCGCGATCGAAGAGGGCTGCCGCAAGGCCCCGTTTTCCTGCTGCGCCGCGAGCCAGCGGTCGAAAGCGGCCTGATGCGATTCGCCGGAGGGCTCGGGGAAGAGGGGAAGTGACGACATAAAAATACGCTAACGGCGGGGCTTGATGTTTGAGGACAGGGGATGAGGCGGAGCTTCGGACATTTGTGGTCGTCGCTAATATCCTTGCCGTTAGTGTATTTACTTCGAGGGGCAAGGGCATCATGCCGAACAAAGGCGCCCCGCGCCCCTCTTCAGCCAATGCTGCCCAGCAGCAACGCCTGCAACACGAATCGCCTGTTGTCCGCAGGCGATGTCCGCTCGTCGAGCCGATCGGCAAGCGTCGCCGTGGGATGGGCCCCGCAGGCGATGCCGTCATAGACGGGAATGGCAGCCTCCCGACCGATCTGCCGCACGAGTTCCGGCGCCATCCCCTGGCACTCCACCGCGTCGTAGAAACGGCTCAGGATCCGCGCCGTGTGCCGGACCTCACCGGGGCTGCCCAGGCTGGAGAGGGCGGGGCGAATGGTTGCGACATGCGCACCCAGTTCGTGCGCCGCGCGTTGGAACAGCGCCCGGCTTTCGCTGCCTTCGCTTCCTTCGTCACAAAAGATCCCGAGATTCCTCCCCTTGAGCTGCAGCGGAAAGGCGGCGCGCAACCACGCCGCCTGGAGGAGACGGGCACGCCCGAGCAGGGCCACCTCGTCCTCGGGCAACAAGGTCTGGAAGGCCGACGAATTATGGATTTCGAAGGGAAAGCGCATGAACTCCCTTGTGTGACCCTGGAAGGCTAGCCCCGGCAGGCCGGCCGCTCTTGATGCAGATCAAGGCGGCGCGCGGGCGGACGCTGTTACCCACCGGACACAAGCCATTCACCCAGCGTTACCGACTGACTCCGAGTGTTGTCACTGTGTTGCCGCGCGCTTCCTAGCATCCCTCCATCGACCCGCGACATACACATCCTCAGGAGCTCTTCACATGTACAACCCCGCCCTTACCGAAACCGCCGCACCGGCGATGACCGGCTTTCTCGCAGCGCGTGCGTTGCCGCCGGAAGGCATGGCGGTTCATGAGCGGGCCTGCCAGAAGCTGGTGGAAACGCAGAAGCTCCTGCAGGAGCGCCTGGCCCCCCAACGCCGCGTGGTGCATGCCGGCGACGTGATCTACCAGTCCGGCGAGCGCTTCGGCAACCTGTACATCCTGAACTCGGGTTTGTTCAAGATCGTGAACCTGTCCGCGGACGGCCGCGAGCAGGTGGTGGGCCTCAAATTCCGCGGCGACTGGCTCGGCTTCGACGGCATCGCCGGCGGGCACTACTCGTGCGACGCCGTGGCCATGGACACGGGCGAGGTCTGGGTGGTCTCGTACGAATCGCTGCTTGCCGCCTGCCTGGTCGAGCCCACGTTGCTGCAGGTGTTCCACACCGCAATGAGCCGCGAGATCGCCCATGACCGCGATTCGCTGATGTCGGTGTGCACACTGCCGGCCGATGCGCGGGTGGCGGACTTCCTGCGTTACTGGGCCGAGTCGCTCGCCGAGCGCGGCATGCGCACCGACCAGATCACGCTGCGCATGACGCGCGCCGAGATCGGCAACTACCTGGGCATGACGCTGGAAAGCGTGAGCCGGGCGCTGTCGCGGCTCGCACGCGACAAGGTCATCGAATTTGTGGAGAAGGGCCGACGCGACGTGCAGATTCCCGACGTGGGCGCCTTGTCGGCCTTCGTGCAGCGCTGCCTGGCGCCGGCGCCCGCGATGCTGCAGTGACCGCCGCTACGGCTTTTCCGCGCCAGGGGCGCGTGCCGCGCGCTTGATGGCCTGGGCTGATTGGTCAGCCGCATCCGCCGCCGCGCGCGCCGCATTGCGCATGGCCTCGGCGGCCTTGTCCAGCGCTTCGCGCGTGGCATGGGCTGCTTTTTCCGCTTCTTCCTTGCTGGCCTGCGCGGAGCGCTTGACCGACTCATCGGCCCGATCGAGCGCCTCCCTTGCGGCGACAGAGGCCCTCCTGCTTTCTTCCTCGACGGCACGCGCAGCTTCCCGGGTGCTGTCGATGGCCCTCGTGGACGAGGCACTCGCCTTCTCCTGGAAACGGTTGGCGGCCTCGGCCGCTTTGCGCGCGGCGCGGCGAATACCTTCCGCCAGGGCTTGCGAGATCTTGCCGGCGTCCGCCTTGCCTTTCTCTGCCGCTGCTTCGGCGGCATCGACCGCTTTCTTCCCGGCGTTGGCTGCGTCCTGCGAAGCCTTTCCAGCCGCCTTCACCGTGCTGCGGGCCGCTTGCGAGGGCGGGCTCAGCTGCCCAGGCACCATGTTGCTGTCGGCGGCAAACGCGGTAGCGCCAACGACAAGTGCGAGTGGAACGAGCAGGTCGCGAAATGTTGTGGAGCGCATGGAATCCTCCAGTTGAAGATGGGATGGAATCAATCAACGCAACACACACGGCACCCGTTCACGGACCCCGCCCAAAAGCGGCCATGGATTCACTGCAGGAACGCGGCGCGCGCAGCATTGCACGGAATCAATTCGTGCGGCGGGAAGGGTCGCTGCGATGGGCAGATCCCCCGCGTCCATTCGCCTTCGGACGGTTCCCTCGCTGGTGTTTCGTTTCCTTGTGCCCCTCGAGCCATTCGAAAACGCCCATGCCGGCCAGCATCGCGATGACGAAGACCAGCGCCTTGGCTTGCCCCATGCCCACTGCCACCAATGCCGGCCCCGGACAGAAGCCCGCGATGCCCCAGCCGATGCCGAACACGATGCTGCCAACGATGAGGCGCCTATCGATCGACCGCAGGCTGGGCAGCCGCATGGCCGCGCCAAGCAAGGAGCGCGTACGCCTCCTTGCCACTGCGAACGCAACGGCTCCGACGGCGATCGCACCGGCCATCACGAAAGCAAGCGATGGATCCCATCGCCCACCAACATCCAGGAAGCCCAGCACCTTGGCGGGATTGGCCATGCCGGAAACGATCAGGCCCAGGCCGAACACCAGGCCCGCGAGAAATGAAGTGAAGAAGGCCATGGCGGTGTTCCTCAGAGGCGCAGCAGATGGCGCATCAGGAACACGGTCAGGAACCCGGCCCCCATGAAGACCGCGGTTGCCGCCACGGAGCGCGGCGACAGGCGCGACAGGCCGCAGACGCCGTGGCCGCTCGTGCATCCCGCCGCGTAGCGCGTACCCACGCCGACCAGAAGACCAGCCACGACGAGCGTGCCATAGCCGGCCTCGATCTGCGGCTTCGGCCAGTCCGTAAAAAGCGTGTAGACCATCGGCGCGCCGACAAGGCCGGCAATGAACGCCACGCGCCACGCCACGTCGCCGCTGACGAGCCGAAGCAGTCCGCCGACGATGCCGCTGATGCCGGCGATGCGGCCGTTGAGCAGCAGAAACATCGCAGTGGCCGCGCCGACGAGCACGCCGCCCGCCAGCGCCGTCCATGGGGTGAATGCAATCCAGTCGATGGTCATCGTTCTTCCTTCGGGCAGTAGATGCGGTAGAGCAGGGCCAGGATCTCGAGCAGCGCCGGATCGGCCACGGCGTAGAAGATGTTCTTGCCTTGTCGGCGTGTGGTGACCACGCCCTCATTGCGCAGCACGCCCAGCTGTTGCGACAGCGTCGGCTGGCGAATGTCGAGTTGCGCTTCGAGTTCGCTCACGCACATCTCTCCCTGCGAAAGCTGGCACAGCAGCAGCATGCGATCCTCGTTGGCCAGGACCTTCATCACGCCGACCGCACGCGAGGCGGCGCCGCGCAGCACCTCGGCATCGAACACGGGGTGCGGGGATTTCATGGTTCGCACAGCAGGCATGAGTCGGTCGTCCATTTCATCGGCGTTGACAACAATATACCAATATATAGAATATTTATCGATAGATCAATTGATAGACCCGCGAGGCAGCCATGAACACACCCGCCAACGTCCAGGCTTTCTTCGACCCCAGGACCGGAACGGTCTCCTACCTCGCATGGGACCCGGCCACGTTGCGGGCTGCCGTCATCGATCCGGTGCTCGACTACGACTTCAAGTCGGGCCACACCGGTAGCGCCTGCGCCGACCGGGTACTGGCGTGCGTCGCCGAACACGGGCTGCAGGTCGACTGGATCCTGGAGACCCATGCGCATGCCGATCACCTTTCGGCGGCCGGCTACCTTCAGGCGCAGGTCGGTGGGCGCATTGCCATCGGCGAGAACATCCGCACGGTGCAGGCCACCTTCAAGAAGCTCTACAACCTGGAGCGCAGCTTCCTGCCCGACGGCAGCCAGTTCGACCATCTCTTCAAGGATGGCGAGACCTTCCGCATCGGCGAGATCGAGGCCACCGCCATCCTCGTGCCGGGGCACACGCCCGCCGACATGGCCTATCTGATCGGCAGCGCGGCCTTCGTCGGCGACACGCTCTTCATGCCGGACCTCGGCAGCGCGCGGGCCGACTTCCCCGGGGGCGACGCGCACCAGCTGTATGCATCGATGCGGCGGCTGCTCGAGCTGCCACCCGAGACGCCGATGTATGTCTGCCACGACTACCCGCCCGCATCGCGGATGGCGCAGTGGCAGACCACGGTCGCGGAGCAGCGCGCGCGCAACATCCACGTGCGCGACGGCATCGCCGAGGATGAGTTCGTCGCCATGCGCCGCGCGCGCGACGCCACACTGGATGTACCGACGCTCATCCTGCCGTCGATCCAGGTCAACGTGCGCGCCGGCCGGCTGCCTCCCCCGGATGACAACGGCGTGTGCTACCTGCGCATTCCGCTGAATGCGCTGCCGGTTCGCCGCACTGACGGCGGGTGAGCCCAAGGGCGCGACGGCATCGCTCTCTTCGACACCGCTACTTCAACGATGGATGGCCGGTGGACGAATTGGCGCTGGCGGGCTGCAAAAAAATCTGCCGATCGAGCTTGTCCCTGTAACCCTTGCCGCGCAACTTGCGAACTAGCAAGTGACCGCGCATTCGGGCGTGGTTGCAAACCTCAATCAATCTTCGGAGTTCATCCATGATCAACCGTTCTTTCGCTATCACCGCTCTTGCACTCGGTGCCCTTGCCGCCGGCTCCGCCATGGCGCAAGACAAACCAATGGCCGACAAGATGGCCACGATGGAAAAGTGCTACGGCGTCTCGATGGCCGGCAAGAACGATTGCGCCGCCGGCCCCGGCACCACCTGTGCGGGCACCTCCAAGGTCGACTACCAGGGCAACGCCTGGAAGAACGTGGCGGCCGGCACCTGCACCACGATCAAGACGCCCAAGGGCATGGGCTCGCTGGCACCGATCAAGTCCTGATCGAAGCGCTGCGCACACCGCCATGCCCGACACCCTCGCGGCCGGTCTCGGCCTCAAGCCGGAGCACTACGACGATGCGCTCGGCGCGCGTGCCGAGGGCCTGTGGTTCGAGGTGCACCCCGAGAACTACATGGTGGCGGGCGGGCCGCGCATCGGATGGCTCGAAGCGATCCGCTCGCGCCATCCGGTGTCGCTGCATGGTGTCTCGCTATCGCTCGCGGGCGAAGCGGAACCCGACGCCGCGCATCTCGAGCGGCTGGCAGAACTTGTCCGGCGCATCCAGCCCGCCTTGGTCTCGGAGCACCTGGCGTGGTCGACGTGGAACGGCCAATACTTTCCCGATCTCCTGCCTTTTCAGCGCACCACTGCCGCGCTGCATCGCATCGCTTCCAACGTCGCGCGCACGCAGGACGCGCTGAGCACTGTGATTGCCATCGAGAACCCATCGCACTACCTGCACATCGACGGGCACGAATGGGACGAAATCGATTTTCTTGCCGAGCTGTCGCGGCGCAGCGGCTGCAAGCTGCTGCTCGACATCAACAACGTGTATGTGTCCGCACGCAATCTCGGATTTTCCGCTGCGGACTGGATCGACCGGTTCCCGCAGGCACTGGTCGGCGAGATTCACCTTGCGGGGCACTCCGCCGATCCCACGCTGGGTGACGCCCTGCTGATCGATTCGCACGATGCGCCCATCGCGCCAGAAGTCTGGCGGCTGTATCGGCGCTTCATCGAACGCGCGGGCGCGCGGCCCACGCTGGTCGAACGCGACGGCAATGTGCCGGCCTTCGAAGAACTCATGGCCGAGCAGGAACAAGCAGCCATTGAACTGCACCGCACGGCGCAGGAAGCCACGGCATGAACACGCCGCACGGTCACTTCCAGCAGGCCTTTGCAGAGGCTCTCTTCGATCCATCGCAAGCGGTGCATCCGGTGGTGCGGGCACTCGCCATGCAGCCTGCTTTTGCGGTGTACCGCAACACCGTGATGAAGGCCTGCATCGATGCGCTGCAGGCCAACTTCCCGACCGTTGCGCAGCTGGTGGGCGAGCAGTGGTTTCGCGCTGCCGCCGCACTCTACGTGGCTGCCGACGTGCCGCGTGACGGACGCCTGCTGCATTACGGCGGCGGCTTTCCCGATTTCCTGCGCGGCTTCGAACCGGCCGCGGAACTCGTCTACCTGCCCGGAGTCGCGCAACTCGACATCCTTTGGCGCGAAGCCCATGCCGCGCAAGACGCACCCGCCGCCGACGCCGCATGGATCGCACGCCACGCGCCCGAACGGATTGCGGGCCTCGTGCTCGCACCGCATCCAGCCGCACGCTGGGCCTGGTTCGACGCGCAGCCGGTCTACAGCATCTGGGAGCGCAATCGCCAGCAGAGTGCCGTCGGCGACGAACTGGCATGGCGAGGCGAGGGGGCATTGCTGACGCGGCCCGGCGACACGGTGAACTGGCACGAGATCACCAAGGCAAGCTGCGCCTTCCTCGACGCCTGCGCGGATGGCGCAAGCCTTGCCGATGCGGCGGAGCGCGCGCTGGCTGCCGACCCGGAGGCAGACATCTCCGCCGTCTTCGCAACCCTGCTGCGCGCCGGCGCGTTTATCGGCACTTCTGCATCGCCCGCATTCAACGAAAGAACACCATGAGCACCCACCTTCAGGCTTCCGCGTCGATCGATAGCAGCAACCACCGCGGTCTTCGCGCGCATTGGAACTCGGCGGCCGAACGGCTCACGCGCATCGTGAGCCACGATGCGCTGGCACTGGCCACGCGCGTGGCCGTGGCGGCGATCTTCTTCTACTCCGGCCGCACCAAGGTCGAGGGCTTTCTCACCCTGACCGACAGCGCCTACGAGCTGTTTCGCACCGAATACAAGTTGCCGCTCGTGCCGCCCGAAATTGCAGCGCACCTCGCCGCCTACTCGGAGCATCTGTTCCCGCTGTTGCTGGTGCTGGGCCTCTTCACGCGCCTCTCGGCGCTCGCCTTGCTGGGCATGACGCTGGTGATCCAGGTGTTCGTCTACCCCGACGCATGGCCAACGCACCTCTCGTGGGCTGCGCTGCTGCTGTACCTGCTGGGCCGCGGCGGTGGACGTCTGTCGCTCGACCACGCGATGGGTGTTCGCTGAGGCCTTTGGGCCTTTGGGCCTTTCAGCCCGGCGCCATGCCGGCGAGTTGCCTCGCAGACGCGCGCAGCCCGTTCAGAATGCCGTCGCTGACGTGGCCCGGAAATCCCGTGGGCAGGGCGGCCGCCACCTTGTCGATGACGGCGGGCGTCTGCTCCAGGATGCGCTCGATGATCGGCTCCGCCGAAGGCGCGAAGAAGCACTTGGCCGCCATGGCATTGAAGTGCCGGCGGTGGATGTCCTTCATCACGTAGTGCCGGTTCTTGCCCGAGACCGCCATGGCCAGCTTGGCGCGGTGCCAGTTGAACTGGTTGGGGCCGGTGCCGGCCGCGGGCCAGATCGACATCACGTCGTAGAGCGGCGTCATCCTGAACAGGCCGCCCGCGAGCAGGTGCAGGCTGAAGTTCTTGGCATGGCCGTCGGGTGCGGCCAGCATCCAGAACAGGATCTGGGTGGAGAGCAGCGTGCGCAAGTCGGCCTCGGCATTCTCCGACTGCCGCAGGATGCGCGCGAGGTCTTCGACGCCGGGGCCACCGTCGGCTTCGTACTTGGCGTGCGGCGGCACGCCCAGGGCTTGGCAGAAATCCTCCTGCGGAAGCCGCAGATACCAGCTGCCGTCTGGATGCAGCTGGCGGTCGAAGCGCGTGACGCTCAGGACCTTCTGCCGGCCGAAGGTGTGGATGTCGGTCTGCGCGACCGGCAGCCCGAACTCCCGCAGGATGCGAAGGCACAGCCACTCGTTCTCGACCGAAGTGCCGAGATCGATTTTCCTGTTGCCCACCAGGCCCAGCGGTAGTTTGAGGATGTGCGTGGTGGGCGTCGCGCCATGCGGGCGCAGCCACTTTCCCTTGTGCCGCAGCAGCGCCGTTTTTTCTTGCGCACCTGCCAGCGAGATGCGGAAGTCGTCTTCGTCGACATTCGCGCCGAAGGCTGCGGAGGAAACCGTCTGCTCGAGGAGCTGTTCGATGTCCTTGTCGCGGAGCGTTGTGGCGTCGATGCCTTGCACGTTGCCCGGTGTCTCGTCTTCTTCGAGCAATTGGACGGCACCGACGCAGTCACGTCCGATGGCCCTCAGCAAGTCGAAGGGATCGACCGAGCTGGTGCCGAACCGGCTCGCAATGCGCTTGCGGATGGCGTCGCTGTCGGGCAGCAGGTTGTCGAAATAGTTCTGCACCCGCTCACCCCTGAGCGGCGCGTCGTCGACGCCGAAGGGCAGCGAGAGCGACAGCGGTCGGCCAGCCGGCGAATCCTTCCAGGACCGGTCGTACTGGAGCTCGACCGCGCCGCGCGCCGGAATGCGCCAGGTGCCGACCCGCAAACCGTTGGCCCAGATCGAAAGCGTCTGGGCGTGGGATTTCCTGCCCATGTCACCAGCTCCCCGGTGCGCTGGCCGCGCGCTTGTCCTGCGCCGTCACGCGCAGTTCGTACAGGCTCATCAAGGCAAGCAGCTGTTCGAACGTCAGCGAAGAGGGATCGGTTTCGAGCACCGACAGGCGGCTCTGGCTGATGCCCACGCGCGCCGCCGCCGCAGCCTGCGTCAAGCCTTTGGCCTTGCGGGCGGACATGAGAAGGTGAGCCAGCTGCACCGGATTCGACAAGGGGTATTGCATGCAAATTATTCGTGATGCGAATAAGTGCATTTTATCTCTCTAGCGAATAATTGTCAAATATCTCCTTGACGAATAAACAGCGAATGCCGGAACTGCCGCCGAACACGTCTGGCGGCCGGGCTTCAGCCTCTGAGTTCGCGAAACAGATCGCGCCCGAGCACCGCACTCGCGGCCACAGGTCAAGGCTGCACTCAGGCCGCCGAAACGGCGATGGGGCGCTCGCCGGCAATGGTGGTCCGGTGCATGACACGCAAGTGCCCGTCATAGCCGCCGTCGGCGTTGTGCACGGTGCAGCGGTTGTCCCAGAGGGTGAGCATGTCGAGCGACCAGCGATGCCGATACACGTATTCGCCCTGGACCATGTGCTGGTAGAGGTAGGCCAGCAAGGCAGCCGATTCGCCGCGCGTCATGCCCTCGATACCCAGCGTGTAGACGGGGCTCACATACAGCGCCCTGCGCCGCGTGACGGGGTGAACGCGCACCAGCGGATGCGGCCAGGTCTTGTCGGCCTCTTCGCTCACCACGATCTTCATCGTGCGCGCCTCGGTTTCCTTGGCGAACAGGCCCTCCTTGCCGTAAGGCAAGCTGGCGGAGTGGATCGCGACCAGGCCATTGAGCAGCCGCTTCATCGTGTCCGACAGATCTTCGTAGGCACGGTAGCAGTCGGCATAGAGCGTGTCGCCGCCCACCGGCGGTGTCACCTTGGCGTGCAGGATGGTGCCGGCGGGCGGCTCTTCCTGAAAGCTCCAGTCGGAATGCCATTGCGCGCCGAAGTTGACGGCTTTCTCGTCGGGCTCGCGCCGCAGTTCGAGGATGTGCGGATGTCCTTCCATCGGGACGATGTAAGGGTCGACGCCGAACTCGCCGAACTGGCGCGTGAACGCCTCCAATTGCGAGTGCGTCAGCGGCTGGTCCGGAAAGCAGATGACCGAATGCGCGGCCCAGGCCTTCTTCACTTCGCCCAGCATCGGCGCCGGCAGAGGCTTGGCGATCGATAGGCCAGTGATGGCGGCGCCGAAGCCGTGCAGCTGCGGCTGCACGCGGATGTGCTCGTAGTGGTTTTCCACTGCCATGTCGTCTCCTTCGTTGTTGTCTGCGCGGCATCAGTTTCAGGGGCGCGCGCAGGACTGTCATTGCTTCGGCGCGACAGAAAATTGTTTTGAGATACCAACCCTCATTGACGCAGGACACGCGCCCCTCTAGCCTTGCCCGCCATGGCCGCGCACATGACGATCCTCTCGACGTGGCTCGACGCCGTGGTCGATCAGCTGGAGCTTCAGGACCTGGATCCGTCGCGCCTCACCGCGGGGCTGTGGGGCCCCGGTGCGGCGCGCATGGCGCCGACACGCCAGGTGGGCCTGGTGCTTGCGCGGCGGCTCTGGCAACGCGCGGCCCGGCTGACAACGGATCCGTTGCTGGGCGTGAAGGTCGGCACGAGCCTCCCGCTACAGGCAATGAACGTGGCCGGGCTCCTCATGATGCACAGCGCGTCGCTGCGGGATGCGGTGTGGCACATGGAGCGCTACCAGCAACTGGTGAGCAACAGCGGGCGCATCGGCGTCCACAAGGTGAAAGGAGGACTGGAGCTGCGCTATGCCGTGACGCCTTGCCATGTCGCCATGCACTCGATGCAGATCGATTCGCTGTTCGGTGGGCTGCTGGCATTCTTGAAGCGCTGCAGCACGCGGAGCGTGGCACCGCGCCTCATCGAACTTACGGGATCGGACGCCCAGCTCACGCCGCGCTATGCCGATCTGCTCGGCTGCGCCGTCACCTTGGGCGCAGCGCAGGTGCGCGTCTGCTACGACGACGCCACGCTGTATGCCCCGTTCCAGGGTGCCGATCCCGCACTGCTGTCCGTGCTTCGTGCGCAGGCCGACGGCATGCTCCGCGCGCAGACTTCATCCGAGTCGCTCGAGGCGGCCGTCAGGGCCGCCGTGGGCAACCTCGACTTCCACCGCGTGTCATGCGGCGACGTGGCAAAAAGCCTGGGCGTTGCGCCGCGCACGCTGCAGCGCAGGCTCAGCGAAACCGGCATGCCCTTTCGCCGGGTGCTCGAGGCCGCACGCATGGATGAAGCGCTTTTTCTGCTGACGCAGGGAAGCATGCCTCTTCCGGAAATCGCCGAGCGGCTGGGCTACGCGGAGCCCAGTTCTTTCTGGCATGCGGTGAAGTCTTGCTGGGGCGCAACACCTCGCGCGTTGAGAAACAACTCCAGGGACCTGCATGAGGCCGGCGCCGACGTGCGGCGCCGCCCAAAGCCCTCGACGGCCGCGGCATGGTCCTCCTGAGTGGCGCGCTGTAGCCGCGTGTTGTCAAAGGTGAGATAGGTCCGGGGTGCCGCCCAAAAAATCGCAGCACATTTTTTTGAGAATGTGTATGATGCACATCATGCGACATGCGAAACACACCGTCAGAACAGCAGCCAAGGAAGCCTCCCACGAGCGCATCGTGTCCGTTGCGGCGCGGGCAATCCGCCGCAGCGGCTACGAGGGAACGGGAGTCGCCGACATCATGAAGGAGGCCGGCCTGACCCATGGCGCCTTCTACGCCCACTTCGCCTCGCGCGAGGCCATGCTGGCGGAAGCAGCGGCGCGCGCCTGTACGGATTCGGCCTCCATTGCGGCAGACGCGGTTGCCAGCGTGCCCCCGGAACAGGCTTTGACCTACATGCTCCACGCCTATCTCTCGCGAGAAAACCTGGCACAGGTGGAGCGGGGATGCCCCCTGGTCGCGCTGGGATCGGAAACCGTGCGCCAAACGCCCGAAGTCCGGCGCGTGACCACCCGGTACATCAAGGAAATGGTCGATCTTGTGGCCCGCCAGTCGCCAGATTGGGGGCAGGCCGGTGTCCACGAACGCGCCCTCGTGACCGTCGCCACCATGGTCGGCACCTTGCTGTTGGCCCGCGTCGTCGACGAGCCCGCGCTATCCGACAGCCTGCGCGAGGCTGCCCTGAAGCACCTGCCGATTGCCTGACCCCACTGAAACCATCGATTTTTCGCTCTCTCGCAATTATGACGATCATCATGCGATACATCAAATACTGAAGGAAGAACAGGTTGAACGCCAAGATCAAAGTGGCCCTCGTGACAGGGGCCTCGTCGGGCATCGGTGAAGCCATTGCGCTGCAGCTGTCAAAGGCTGGGTACTAGGTTTACGGCACCAGCCGGTGCAGCGGCCAGGTGGGCCAGCAAGCGTTCGAGATGCTGCCACTCGATGTGACCCAGGACGCGTCAGTCGATGCAGTGGTCCAGCAACTGATCCAGTTGGAGGGCCGCATCGACCTTCTGGTCAACAACGCCGGCTTCGGAGTCGCTCCGGCCGGCGCGGAAGAGAGTTCGATTGCGCAGGCCCAGGCCATCTTCGACACCAACTTCTTCGGCATGGTGCGGATGATCCGGTCCGTCGCGCCTCATATGCGTCGCCAGGGGAGTGGTCGCATCATCAACATCGGCTCCGTGGTCGGGTTCCTGCCCTCACCCTATATGGCGCTGTACTCCGCCACCAAGCACGCGGTCGCCGGCTATTCGGAATCGCTCGACCATGAACTGCGCGCGAAGGCAACTACTTCGAGAACGCGCAGAACCCCGTGACCTCGCGCGACAGCTCGGCCATCGGCTTCTGGGAACTGCGCAACAACAACATCAAGACACCGGCCGACTTCAGCACCTTCGGGATCATCTGGGTGGCCAGCTCGTCCTCTCCGACGCGCGACGCGACCGACTGGATCACGACTGCCGTCTTCCCGGTGGGCATCCCCTACGCGTACACGGCGCAGGACCCGGCCTGCGTGAAGCAGAAGCTGCCTGCGGTGGCTGGCGCGGGCAAGGCGCTCGCCCGTCTCAGCTGCAGCTGACGGCGATGGCGAGTCGCCAGCGTTTCAAGAGAGATGCGCGGCCGCAGCTGGCACCTTCCGCTTGAACCTCGACAGCCAGCGAGCGCCGGCATCAAAGCCACGGCAGGCACCGACCGCGATCGCACCGGTCACGGCCAGCATGGCCGCGGTGTGGACGCCGACCGCCGCGAACGCCAGCAGCACCGAGCCCGATGCGCTGACCTCGCGGGCCGAAGCGTCACCCATGCACAGCGGGATCAGCGCCGGCACCAGCATCAGGCCGGCGCCGTGCGCGGTGGACATCATGAAGGACCAGAGCGCCATCCCGGCATGACCGGCCGGCCCGCGCGCCGCCCCCGGTGTGCGGCTCGACAAGTGAAGCGCCGCAAAGACGACAATCAGCACGCCGGCCGAAATCTGAAGCACGACGCGGTCCATCGACAGCCCGAAGGCCACCGCCGCGGCCACGAGCGCCACGGAGGCGGCGTGCCCGATGGCGATCGGCACCAGCGCCCGCAAGGCTTGCGTGCGGTCGCGCGAGCGCACACCCCAGGCCGCAGCCCACATCCAGCCAGTGGCGGGGTTCAGGCCATGAAGGGCACCGACGCCTGCCACCACGAGCCATGGCCAAAGGTTTGCCATGAGACGCTTTCGAGGACAGGTTCAGTCGGACCCGTAGCAGCATGAGCCCGGAGCGGCCGGCGCCGAGGTCTCGTAGCGGTCGTGGTGCCGCACCCAGTCCATCGCATGGACCGGGTTGGGTTCGTCCCTTCCCTTGGGCGTGAGGTCGAGCAGGCTGTAGGTGCCCATCATGGCTTCCACGCCGCGCTCGTAGGTCGAGTAGGTGTGGAAGACCTCGCCCGCATCGTTCCTGAAGAACACGCTGATGCCGGGTGCCTCTTGCGCCGGAAACGGCCGCACGCTGTAGTTGTAGTAGACCTCGCCCTTGCCCTCGGCCCACTCCTGCGGCTTGAAGCTGACGTTGAAGTCGTAGTTGAAGTCGCTGCCGTGCGACGACACCCACCTGAACTGCCAGCCCATGCGCTGGCGAAAACGCTCGATCTCGGCCAACGGCGCGCGCGAGACGACCAACAGCGTGACGTCGCGGTTCTCCAGGTGCACCTTCATTCCGTCGAGGTGATCGGACATGTAGGAGCAGCTCGGGCAGCCCTGCTCCCAATCGGGGCCGAGCATGAAGTGCTGCACCAGCAACTGCCGGCGGCCTTCGAACAGGTCCGCGAGTGCGCGCGGGCCTTCGGGTGTGTCGAAGACGTAGCTCTTGTCGACGCGGGTCCAAGGCAGCGCGCGGCGCTCGCGGGCGATCTGGTCGCGCAGGTGAGTCAGTTCCTTTTCGCGGGCCAGCAGCGCCTTGCGCTGGGCGAGCCATCGGTCCTTGGACACGACAGGATGGTTGGTGGTACTGGTTTCGGCGATGGCGGTGTTCATGCGTTTCTCCTTGGCCGCTCAGGCCTTGACGGCTCTCGGCCGACGCACGGCGCGGACCTTGCCACTGCCGCCGCCACCGCAATAGAAGAGGTCGGCCCCGTCAGACTCGAGCCCGCTCACGTTGGCGCCGCGCGGCATCTCCAGGCGCTCGAGCACCGCGCCGTCGGCGGGGTCGATGCGGCGCAGTTCGCTCTCGTCGTTCTCCCAGGTGCCGTGCCACAGCTCACCATCGACCCAGGTCACGCCGGTGACGAAGCGGTTCGATTCAATGGTGCGCAACACTGCGCCGCTCACCGGATCGATCTGGTGGATCTTGCGATCGCGATGCTGCCCGACCCACAGGCTGCCCTCGGCCCAGGTCAGGCCCGAGTCGCCGCCGTGGCCGGGCGCGGGGATCGATGACAGCACCTTGCCGCTGGCCGGATCGATCTTGTCGATGCGCGCCTCGGCAATTTGGTAGAGATAGGTGCCGTCGAAGGCGGTGCCTGCATCGCAGACGCAATCGAGGGTGCGCGTGGTCTCGCCGCTCGCCGGATCGAAGGCGACCAGCTTCGTCCCCGCGGCCGCCCAGACGCGCTGGCCGTCGTGGGTGACGCCGGCCACGCTGCCGTTGCCGCCAAAGGGGCCGTACTCGCGCACGATCTCCGCCGCACGCGGCTGGGCCTGCGGCTTGTCTTTCTTGCTGGCTGTGGTGCTGTTCATCAGTTGCTCCTTGTGTGGGCGGGCGCCGGGATCGGTGCCGTGGAGACAACTCTATTCAATCGGCAGCGCGGCGGGGAGTAACAAGATCGTCGTGAATCCCGCGAGCGGCGGTGCCAGCCAGCGCTGCGCCCGCGCCCGGCCGATCGAGCGCACCCGGCCTTCGGCTTCGAGTTCGACGAGCGCGCGCTGGACTGTGCGCTGGCTCGCATCCAATGCCAGCGCGAGCGCCGAGGTCGACCAGGCCGCGCCATCGGACAGCAGCGCCACCAGAGAGGCCTGCTCGCCGTCGACGGGCGGCGCCAGCACGACCACTTCGCGTGTGTCGCGCGGCTTGAGCGCAAAGCCGCGTGCCGTGGCCTCGATGCCAGCTTGCGGGGCGATCAGCGCGCGCAGGCGGCCGATCTCGACCCGCAGGCGCGCGCGATGCGTCTCGTCCGGGCGGCGGGTGTTGAACGCGTAAGCGATCAAGGCTTCGCGATCCACGTCCCCGGGCCACGCCCCGGCCAATGCACGCGCCAGTGCAAAGAGCACCGGCCGGCGCGCCAGCGACCGCCAAGAATCGCCGGCACCCACGCCGCGGCGGCAGGCGTCGACCACCAGCGCATTCGATGCCAGCAGCGCCGCGACTTCGCCCAGGCGCAGCGCCTGCTCGCCACCGGGAAAGAGGCGCCGGGCGGCGAGGCGCTCGAGCGCGGCCTGCGTCTCCGCAACCTCGGCCAGCAGCGCCGGCACGCGTGCGCGGCCGGCCGCCTCGTGCGCACGGGCGAGCGCAGCGCATGCCTGACCGATCTGCAGCGAGCGCAGCGCCAGTTCCGCCGCGGTGAGTTCGGCCACCGCCGCCAGCGATGGCGGCAGGTCGCGTGCGTCCAGCGGCGCCAGTGCAGCCGCAGCCGCTTCCAGTCGGCCGAGCAGCAGCAGCCGGCGCGCCGCGATGAGCCGCGCCTGCATCGCGTTGGCGCGGTCGGCGTGCGCATCGAGCGTGGCCGCCGCCGCCGCCAGCGCGCGCGGCGAGCCGCCAAAATCGCGCATGGCCATGGCCACCTCGGCCTCGGCCACGACGCAACGCGCGCGCGCCAATTCTTCATGGGCCCCGAAGCCGCGGCTGGCGCGCCGCAGCAGTTCGCGCGCGCGCGGATGCTCGCCCAGCTGGGCCATCGCGATCCCGCGCAAGGCCAGTGCGGGCGGGTCTTCGCGCAGGGCGACCCGCTTGAGGGCGCCGAGTGCGTCGCCGGCGGCGAGTGCGCGCGCGGAGGCGGCAATCAGGGAATCCATGCCGCGAGGTTACCCCGGGCGCAGCATGGGATACGGGCGGACGCGCTATTCGAGCAGCGCCCGGTGCACCCGGATCGCTTCGGCCGAGACCGGGTTCAGTTCCCCGGATCCATCGGCGTCCAGGTGCGCGAGCAGCTCCCTGCGCATGCGCGGTTCCCAGAAGCGCTTCAGATGCTGCGCCAGGTCATGCAGGGCCTCGCTGCGGTCGGGCATGGCTTCGAAGAAGCTGCCCATCTGGTTCACCATGCGAATCAGCTGGTCGACGTGCATTGCAGAAAAGCCTCAGGCGTTGGCGGGCAGGCCGTTCAGCCGCCACGGGTGGGTGTAGATGACCAGGTCGTCGCCGCGCACGAAGCCCGCCAGCGTCAAGCCGGCGTCTTGCGCGACCGTCGTGGCCAGCGAGGTCGAGGCCGACACCGCCGCCAGCAGCGGCACGCCGGCCGCGACGGTCTTTTGCACCATCTCGAAGCTCGCGCGGCTGGTCACGGCGATGAAACCCGTGGCGGCATCCACCGTGCTTTTTGCGAGCGCACCCACCAGCTTGTCGAGCGCGTTGTGACGCCCGACGTCTTCGCGCACCAGCAGGGCTTCGCCATTCGCGGTGCACCAGGCCGCGGCGTGCACGGCGCCGGTGACCTTCTGCAGCACCTGCAGCGATGCGAGCTCCCGCATGCCGCGGGCGACGGCGTTCTTCGACAGCGCCGGGCCGTGCGGCAGGGGAGGCAGCGCGCGTGCGACATGCGCCAAGCTTTCGGTGCCGCACAGTCCGCAGCCCGTGCGTCCGGCCATCGAGCGGCGGCGTTCCTTCAGCCGCGCGAAGGCCGCGCTCGCAACGTCGAGCTTGAGCGTGATGCCTTCGGGCGCGAACTCTTCCTCGATGCCGTAGAGCTCGCCGCGCGAGAGCAGAATGCCCTCGCTGAGCGCGAAGCCCAGCGCGAAGTCCGCCAGGTCGGTCGGCGTTGCAAGCATCACGGCGTGCGCGATGCCGTTGAACTCCAGCGCGACCGGCACCTCCACGGCCACCCAGTCGCGGTTGTCGAAAGCCTGGCGTGCGCGCACGCCGCGCACGGGCAATAGCTCCGCGCCTCCTGGCCGCAGCGGTACGTCGGCCAGGTTCATTTGGTTGCCACCGTTTCTGCCGCTTGTTCGAGCCGCTTGCTCAGAAGTTCTTCCTGCAGGGCGTTGAACCGGCTGTACTCCTGCTGCCATTCGGAAGGCTGCATCACCGGCATCACCTGCACCGCGGTCACCTTGAACTCGGGGCAGTTGGTGGCCCAGTCGGAGTTGTCGGTGGTGATCACGTTGGCGCCCGATTCGGGGAAGTGGAAGGTGGTGTACACCACGCCCGGTTGCACGCGTTCGGTGATCGTGGCCCGCAGCACGGTTTCACCGGCCCGGCTCTTGATGCCGACCCAGTCGCCCTCGGCGATGCCGCGGTCCTCGGCGTCGTTCGGGTGGATTTCCAGCCGGTCCTCGCTGTGCCACTGGTTGTTCTCGGTGCGGCGGGTCTGCGCGCCCACGTTGTACTGCGAGAGGATGCGCCCGGTGGTCAGGATCAGCGGGTACATGCGCGTGATCTTCTCGTCGGTCGGCACGTACTGCGTGATGATGAACTTGCCCTTGCCGCGCACGAATTCGCCGATGTGCATGGTCGGCGTGCCCTCCGGCGCGTCCTCGTTGCACGGCCATTGCACGCTGCCCAGCTTTGCCAGCTTGGCGTAGCTCACGCCGGTGAAGGTCGGCGTCAGCGCGGCGATCTCATTCATGATCTCTTCGGCGCTCGCGTAGTTCATCGGGTAGCCCAGCGCGTTGGAGAGCAGCTGCGTCACCTCCCAGTCGGCATAGCCGGCCTTGGGCGGCATGACCTTGGTGACGCGCGAGATGCGGCGCTCGGCGTTGGTGAAGGTGCCGTCCTTCTCCAGGAACGACGCGCCCGGCAGGAACACGTGGGCGTACTTGGCGGTTTCGTTCAGGAACAGGTCCTGCACTACGATGCATTCCATCGCCATCATGGCCTCGGCCACGTGCTGCGTGTTCGGGTCCGACTGGACCACGTCCTCGCCTTCGCAATACAGTCCCTTGAAGCTGCCGGTGATGGCGGCATCGAACATGTTGGGAATGCGCAGGCCCGGTTCGGGCCGCAGCTCCACGCCCCAGGCGGATTCGAAACTGCCGCGCGCGGTGCTGTCCGACACGTGGCGGTAGCCCGGCAGCTCGTGCGGGAACGATCCCATGTCGCAGGAACCCTGCACGTTGTTCTGGCCGCGCAGCGGATTCACGCCCACGCCTTCGCGGCCCACGTTGCCGGTGGCCATGGCCAGGTTGGCGATGCCCATCACCATGGTCGAGCCCTGGCTGTGCTCCGTGACGCCCAGGCCGTAGTAGATGGCGGCATTCCGCTTGCCGTCATGGCCCTGTGCGAACAGCCGCGCGGCGGCGCGCAGGTCGGCGGCCGGCACGCCGGTCACCGCTTCCATCGCCTCGGGCGAGTTGGCCGGACGCGCGACGAATTCGCGCCACTCGTTGAACGACTTGGCCTCGCAGCGCTCGGCCACGAAGGCTTCGTCGACCAGGCCTTCGGTCACGATCACATGCGCCATCGCGCTGATCACCGCCACGTTGGTGCCTGGCTTGAGCTTGAGGTGATGGTCGGCCTTGACGTGCGGCGACTTCACCAGGTCGATAGTGCGCGGGTCGATCACGATCAGCCGGGCGCCGGCGCGCAGGCGCCGCTTCATGCGCGACGCGAACACCGGGTGGCCGTCGGACGGGTTGGCGCCGATCACCATGATCACGTCCGACTTTTCCACCGACTTGAAGGTCTGCGTGCCGGCTGACTCGCCCATGGTCTGCTTCAGCCCGTAGCCGGTGGGCGAGTGACACACGCGCGCGCAGGTGTCAACGTTGTTGTTGCCGAACGCCGCGCGCACCAGCTTCTGCACCAGGTAGCCCTCTTCGTTGGTGCAGCGCGAGGACACCAGGCCGCCGATGGAATCGGTGCCGTATTTGGCCTGGATGCGGCGGAACTCGCTGGCGGCGTAATTGACCGCTTCGTCCCAGCTCACCTCCTGCCACGGGTCGGTGATCTTGCTGCGGATCATGGGCTTGAGCACCCGGTCCTTGTGGGTGGCGTAGCCCCAAGCGAAGCGGCCCTTCACGCACGAATGGCCTTCGTTGGCCTTGCCGTCCTTCCAGGGCACCATGCGCACCACTTCATTGCCCTTCATCTCGGCCTTGAAGCCGCAACCCACGCCGCAGTAGGCGCAGGTGGTGATGGCGCTGTGCTCGGGCTGGCCCAGCCAGATCACCGATTTTTCCTGCAGCGTGGCGGTGGGGCAAGCCTGCACGCAGGCGCCACAGCTCACGCAATCGGATTCCATGAAGGGCTGGTCCTGGCCCGCCGACACGCGCGATTCAAAGCCGCGGCCGCTGATGGTGAGCGCGAAGGTGCCTTGCGTCTCTTCGCACGCACGCACGCAGCGGTTGCAGACGATGCACTTGGACGGGTCGTAGGTAAAGTAGGGGTTGGATTCGTCCTTGGCACTGTTCAAGTGGTTGGCGCCCCCGTCGCCGTAGCGTACGTTGCGCAGCCCGGTCACGCCGGCCATGTCCTGCAGCTCGCAGTCGCCGTTGGCGGCGCAGGTGAGGCAGTCGAGCGGATGGTCGGAGATGTAGAGCTCCATCACGCCCTTGCGCAGTTCTTGCAGCCTGGGGCTTTGCGTGCGCACCTTCATGCCGGCCTCGGCCGGCGTGGTGCACGACGCCGGGTAGCCCTTGCGCCCGTCGATCTCCACCAGGCAAAGCCGGCAAGAGCCGAAGGGCTCCAGGCTGTCGGTCGCGCACAGCTTGGGCACTTGCACGCCGGCATCGACGGCCGCACGCATCAGCGAGGTGCCTTTGGCCACCGTCACCGGCGTGCCGTCGATCTCGAGTGTGACTTCCTCGGTGGACTCGCGCCTGGGCGTGCCGTAGTCGATCTCTTGCGATGGGTTCAGCATGGAATGTGTCTCCTGTTCGTCTTGCCGGTCATGCCGCAGCGCGGTCGGGGGCTTCGATGCCGAAGTCCTCCGGGTAGTGATTGATGGCCGACAGCACGGGGTAGGGCGCCATGCCGCCCATGGCGCAGAGCGAACCGTGCAGCATGGTGTCGCACAGGTCGCGCAAGAGAATGACCTGCTGCGGCCGGTTCTGGTTGCTGGTGATCTTGTCGATCACTTCCACGCCGCGCGTGGAGCCGATGCGGCAGGGGGTGCACTTGCCGCAGGACTCGATCGCGCAGAACTCCATCGCGTAACGGGCCAGCTGCGACATGTCGGCCGTGTCGTCGTGCACCACGATGCCGCCGTGCCCGACCACTGCGCCGACGGCCGCATAGGCCTCGTAGTCGAGCGGCAGATCCCATTGCGATTCGGGCACGTAGGCACCCAGCGGACCGCCCACCTGCACCGCCTTGATTGGCCGGCCGCTCGCGCTGCCGCCGCCGAAGTCGTAGAGCAGTTCGCGCAAGCTCAGGCCGAATGCCTTTTCGACCAGGCCGCCATGCCGGATGTTGCCGGCCAGCTGAAACGGCAGCGTGCCGCGCGAGCGGCCCATGCCGAAGTGTTTGTAGAAGTCCGCGCCACACGCCAGGATGAGGGGCACCGAGGCCAGCGTGATCACGTTGTTGATCACGGTCGGCTGGCCGAACAGCCCCTGCAGCGCCGGCAGCGGCGGCTTGGCGCGCACGATGCCGCGGCGGCCTTCCAGGCTTTCGAGCAGCGCAGTCTCCTCGCCGCACACGTACGCGCCGGCCGCCTTGCGCACGATGAGGCGGAAGCGGCGGCCCGACCCCAGGATGTCGTCGCCGAGAAAGCCCGCCTGCTCCGCGTTGCGGATGGCCTCGTTCAGCGTGGCGATGGAATGCGGGTATTCCGAACGCACGTAGATGTAGCCTTCGGTCGCGCCGGTCGCAAGGCCGGCGATGACCATGCCTTCGACCAGCATCAGCGGATCGCCTTCCATCGTCATGCGGTCCGAGAAGGTGCCCGAGTCGCCTTCGTCCGCATTGCAGACGATGTATTTTTGCGGCGCCTCCGCGGCCAGCACGGTCTTCCACTTGATCCCGGCCGGGAAGGCGGCGCCGCCGCGGCCACGCAGTCCGGAATCGAGCACCTGCTGCACGATTTGCGTAGGCGCGAGCGTGAGCGCGCGGCGCAGTCCCGCAAAGCCTTCATGCGCCTCATAGTCGGCCACCGAAACCGGATCGGTCACGCCCATGCGGGCGAAGGTCAGGCGCTCCTGCTTCTTCAGGTAGGGAATCTCTTCGGTCAGGCCTAGGTTCAGCGCATGGGCGCCGCCGGCAAGAAAACCGGCATCGAACAGGCCGGCGACATCGGCCGGCGAGACCGGGCCGTAGGCCACGCGCCCCGCCGGCGTGGCCACTTCGACCAGCGTCTCCAGCCAGAACAGGCCGCGCGAGCCGTTGCGCACGATGCGCACATCCGCATGGCGCGCACGGGCTTCCGCCGCGATCCGTCGGGCGACCCGCTCGGCGCCGACGGCCAGTGCCGCGGAGTCGCGTGGAACATAGAGGATGACGGTCATGAGGCGCTCCGTGCTTCTTCGACGATGGCGTCGAACAGCGCCGGCGTGATGCGCGCATGCACCTGGTCGTTCACCGCGATGGCCGGCGACGAGGCGCACAAGCCGAGGCAGAACACCGGCTCCAGCGAGCACTGGCCGTCCGCCGAGGTGCCGTGCACGTCGCAGCCCAGCCGATCCGCCGCATGCGAGAGCAGCGCATCCGCCCCCATGGACTTGCAAGCTTCGGCCCGGCAGACCTGCACCAGCACGCGGCCGGCCGGCGCGGAACGGAAGTGGTGGTAGTAGCTGACCACGCCATGAACCTCGGCGCGCGACAGGTTGAACTGCTCCGCGACAAGGGGCACGGCCTCGGGCGGGATGTGCCCCAGCGCATCCTGGATGCCGTGCAGCGCGGGCAGCAGCCCGCCGGGAACATCCTTGTGCGCGGCGGCGATGGTGGTCGCGATGCCCAGGTCTTGCATATGCTTTAGATCTCCTAATTGGAGTTGCGATATTCGTGGTTGGGCGAGTGTATGGAGCGAAAGAAGGCGCCACAATATGAGGCGTTCAGCCCAATAAATATGCTTTGCAAAGCCGAAACTCATGCATGAAGTGCACATCAAGCCGCAATGGACCATTCGCCAGCCCGACGGCGCGGCACTGCCGCCGCGGGTGATCGAACTGCTGGTGAAGGTGCTGGAGCACGGCAGCCTGTCGAGCGCCTGCACCGCCAGCGGCGTGTCCTACCGCCATGCCTGGGAGCTCATTCGCCAGGGCGAAACCATGTTCGGGCAGCCGCTGGTGGCCATGCAGCGCGGCAAGGGCTCCAGCCTCACCCCGCTGGGCGAAAAGCTGGTGTGGGCCGACCGCCGCATCACGGCGCGCCTGTCGCCGCTGCTCGATTCGCTGGCGTCCGAACTCGGCGCCGAGATCGAGAAGCTGATTCCCACCGCGCCCACGCTCCTGCGCATCCACGCGAGCCACGGCTTCGCGATCGAGGCGCTGCACGGCTTCCTGGCCGCGGCGCAGGTGCCGGGCGACCTGCGCTACTGCGGCAGCGAAGAAGCCGTGGCCTCGCTGCACCATGGCAGCTGCGACGTGGCGGGCTTTCACGTGCCGCTGGGGGCGTTCGAGGCCGAAGCCATCACCCACTACGGCGCCTGGCTCAACCCCGACACGCAGAAAGTCATCGGCATGGCCACGCGGCACCAGGGCTTGATGGTGGCGCCGGGCAACCCGAAGAAGATCTACACGCTGGCCGACCTGGCGCGTCCCGGTGTCCGCTTCATCAACCGGCAGGCGGGCTCGGGCACGCGCTACCTGTTCGACCTGCAATTGCGCGAGCAGGGCCTCGCGCCCGAGTCGATCAAGGGCTACGAGCAATGCGAGTTCACGCATGCGGCCGTGGCGGCCTTCGTGGCCAGCGGCATGGCCGATGCGGGCTATGGCGTGGAGACACCGGCGCGCCAGTTCAAGCTGGACTTCATCTCCAACCAGGTGGAGCGCTACTTCCTGCTGTGCGACGAGCGCTCGCTCACCGCACCCATCGTGCAGCGGATGCTGGCCATCCTGCGCAGCGATGCCTATCAGGAGGCGGTGAACCGGCTGCCGGGCTACCAGGCGGTGAACTGCGGCCGCGTGCTGTCGCTGTCGGAGGCCTTCGAATCGCTTCGCCCGGCGCCAGCGCCGACGCCGGCCCCGAAGCGCGGCGCGCGTTCAGGCGCCTGACGCGGACGGCTTCATGCCGAGCTTGCGCAGCATCCGATGAAAGTTGCTGCGGTCGATGCCGGCCTCGCGCGCGGCGTTGGCCACGTGTCCGTGGTGCCGCGCCAGCGCGTCCGCAAGCCACGCCCGCTGGAAGGCTTCCGTGGCTTCGCGCAGCGTGCCGCCCGCGGCGGCAAGGCTCGCCTGGTCGCCTGCTGGAACCGCCGTGGGCGCGGGGGAGGGCAGGGGTGGCGCAGACAGCGCCTCCGAAATGCCGACGGCCGCAGCGTCGAGCGCCAGGTGATGCGGCTCGATCGCCGTCCAGCGCGCGCCGCGGCGCTGTTCCGTGAAGGCCCGAAGCGATGCGCGGCTGATCACGTGCTCGAGCTCGCGCACGTTGCCGGGCCAACCGTGCGCAACAAGGGCCGCCTTCGAAGCCGGCGACAAGCGCAGATTGCGCGCGCCCAGGCGATGCTGGTTTTCTTCCAGGAACCCGCCGGCCAGCGTCACCACGTCGCGCCCGCGTTCGCGCAGCGGCGGCACCACCAGTGGATAGACCGAGAGCCGGTGATAGAGATCGGCGCGGAAGCGGCCCTGCGCAATCGCGGCGGGCAGGTCGCGGTTGGTGGCCGCGATCACGCGCACGTCGACCTTCAGCGTCCGGTCGCTGCCGGGGCGCTGCACCTCGCCGCTTTGCAACACGCGCAGCAGCTTGGCCTGCACCGTCAGCGGCAGCTCACCAACCTCATCGAGAAAGAGCGTGCCGCCGTCGGCGATCTCGAACTTACCGCTGCGGTCCTGCACCGCGCCGGTGAACGCGCCGCGCTTGTGGCCGAAGAGCTCGCTGTCGGCCAGCGTCTCGGGCAGCGCCGCGCAGTTCACCTGCACCAGCGGCTGGTCGCGGCGGCGCGAATGCGCGTGAAGCCGCTGCGCCACCAGGTCCTTGCCCACGCCGGTCTCACCGAGCAGCAACACCGTGAGATCGGACACCGCGACCGTGTCGATCTCGCTGCACAGCTGCTTCATCGCGGCGCTGCTGCCCAGCAGCTCGCGCGTGGATCCGTGGCCCGATCGCAGGGCCTGGACGACGGCCTGCTCGCGCATGGCGCGCGCCTCCATGTCCTTGATGGTGTCGGCGGCCTCGATGCCGGTCTCGAACAGCGCCACCAGCGCATCGAGCTGCGCCGGGCTCACGGTCTCGAACGCGCCGGGCTCGAGCGCGTCCAGCGTCAGCAGGCCCCAGATGGCGCCGCGCAGGCGAACCGGCGCGCCCATGCAGTCATGCACCGGCAGGATGCCCGGCTGGCCGGCCACGAGGCCGTCGTACGGATCGGGCAGGCCGCAGTCGTGGGCGAAGCGCAGGCCGCGGCCGCTCTCCAGCAGGCGCGCAAAGCGCGGGTGCGACGCGATCGGAAACTGCCGGCCCAGGGTCTCGTCGCTCAGGCCGTCCGCGGCCACCGGCCGGAGGACATCGCCGTCCAGCCGCAGCAGCGCGGCGGCATCGCATTGCACCAGGCTGCGCGCCGCGGCCAGAAGAGAGCGGTAGCGGCTGCCTTCGCTCGCGGAGGCGGCTGGATCGGCAACCGCATCGGTGGTCTGACTGACACTGTTGGTGGTCATAAATACAACATGAATGCTGTTGCGAATTTGACCACAAAAGAAAAATCCCCAGTGCCCACGGGCACTTGGCGGGTGTCGTCCGCGTGGCACGGATCGTGAGAGAGAACAGCGTCTTTCACTTCCGATTCGAGCCCCACCATGAACCCGCAGACCATCGCCATCGTCAAAGCCACCGTGCCCGCGCTCCAGGCGCACGGAGAGGCCATCACCAGCCACTTCTACAGGATCATGTTCGAGCGGCATCCGGAGGTGAAGGCGTTCTTCAACGAGGCGCACCAGGCCGCCGGCAGCCAGGCGCGCGCACTCGCGGGCGCGGTGCTGGCCTATGCCACGTACATCGACCGCCTCGATGAAATTGCCGGTGCGCTGCCGCGCATCATCGAGAAGCATGCCGCGCTGGGCGTGCTGCCCGAGCACTACCCGGTCGTCGGCGCCTGCCTGTTGCGCGCCATCAAGGACGTGCTCGGCGATGCTGCAACCGACGAGATCATCGCGGCATGGGGCGAGGCCTACCAATCACTGGCGGCACTCCTGATTGCCGCGGAGGAAGAGGTCTACCGCGCCAATGCCGCGCAGACGGGCGGCTGGCGCGGCGAGCGCGAGTTTCGCGTGGCCCGGCGCGAGGACGAGAGCGAAGTCATCACCTCGTTCTACCTGGAGCCGACCGACGGCGGCCCGCTGCTGGCGTTTTCGCCGGGGCAGTACCTCACGCTGGTGCTGAACATCGACGGTGAACCCTTGCGGCGCAACTACTCGCTGTCCGATGCACCGGGCAAGCCCTGGTACCGCATCAGCGTCAAGAAGGAGGAGGGCGGCAAGGCATCGAACTGGCTGCACGAGACCGCGGCCATCGGCACGCTCCTGAAGGTGCAGGCGCCTTGCGGCGATTTTGTGCTGCAGCCCGCGGACGAACACGCGCGTCCGCTCGTGCTGGTGACGGGCGGCGTCGGCATCACGCCGGCCATGAGCATGCTCGAGTCCATGGCGCACACCGGCCGACCGGTGCATTTCATTCACGCGGCGCGGCATGGCGGTGCCCACGCGTTCCGCGCGCGCGTCGATGCGCTGGCGGCCAAGCACGCCAACGTGAAGCCGCTCTATGTCTACGACACGCCGCGCGATGCCGACCGGCCGCACGCCACCGGTTTCGTCACCCGCGAGTTGCTGGCGCAGCAGCTGCCGGCCGACCGCGACGTCGACCTCTACTTCCTCGGCCCCAAGCCTTTCATGAAGTCGGTGTACGCCAATGGTGTGGCCCTCGGCGTGCCGAAGCAGCAGCTGCGCTACGAGTTCTTCGGGCCACTGGAGGCGTTGAAGGCCTGAGAGCGAACAGACCGCCGTGACCGCCTACCTGATTGCGCAGCGGCGATAGACGCCCCGCCGTCAGCAAGATTCTGGGTCGCCCTATGCCTTTAGTTCCATTGTGGGCGTCGCACGCCGGTAGTACGCTGTCTTTCGGTTGCACTGACAAGTGCCCGCGAACGGGCGGCTTCTCCTTGTGACCTGAGACCTTGCATAGGTCGTATCTGGATTTCTACCGGACGGTAGAAACCGGGATGGCATGGCGCGGACATTGCGTGCCGGTTCGCGCAAAAGGCAGCGCTTCCAAGGCGCCACAACGACAGCAACAGCAGCGCCGCATCATCGATTCCGATGACGCTTTCGCCTCGTCGATCGCCTACTCTTGCGCAGCACCAAAGCGGGCCCGAGAAAGTTCCTCATGTTCCACCGCACTGTTCGGCACGTGTCGAAGCGAATCCAGCTCATCGGCGCCTTCGCGAGCGGAGCGCTGCTCTCCGGCGCCCTCATGGCGTCCACGATGCACAGTCCCGCAGCGGCGGTTGCCGCGCCCCGCAAAGCCCCGCGCGTCAATCTCCCGGCCCCTTCCAGGTTCGACCTGCTTCGCAACGAAGCCGGGAGCGGGGACGAACTTTCAAATCGGGAACTCTCCGTCGCGCTGCTGGACCGCCACGACTCGACGGGCGACTCCGACGATCTCTACGAGGCCGTGGTCTGGATCGACAGGCGGCGGGAGGCGTCTGACAACACGGACCTTGTTGCACGCGTGGTCGGGCGCTACTGCGGCCAGCGCGTGGTGCGATGGCACTGGCTCTGCATCGGGGGGGAATGACAAAGGCGCGCGCTTCGGTGCGAACGGCCCGGCCGCCACGAGCGGCACTCCAAAGTTTTCACTACCCAATCACCGAGGAGTCGACATGGACTTCACCAGAACACTTCATGCAGCGGCGCTCACTGGCCTCGGCCTCGCTGCCGCTGCGTGCCAGCAAAGCGGCCCGCAGCTTGAACTTGCGGCAGCTGCAGACCCCGTCGACGAAGCCAAAGCCGCACCGGGAGATGCGCGCGCAACGGATCCGAAGATCGCGGGTGCGAGCCTCCTGAGCTACATCGGCGAGATATTCGCGGAGCAGCAAAGGGTGCTCGGCGCCAAGCCACCGGACAAGGATGCGCCGAGCTTCTGAGCAGGCGCCCGAATGCGCATGCCGTCATGAGGTCGATCCACGAATGCGGAGCGTGCCCGGCCGCGCGATGAACATCATCGCCGTTGCATGGTCTGACCCGCTGCGAGCGGCGCACCGAAGACCGGTTGGGCGTTGGACCGACAACGGCTGTTGCAGAGAGCCGCTAGCCCCTGAGAAGGAAGACATGCGATCGCGCCACACGGTCGACCGCACCTCGCGGCGGGCCATCGCCGCTTGCCAGGGACGGAGTAACACGCAAGCCCCTGCTGCAGCTGCCGGGACTCAAGGATCCTCGCACGACGGCGCCGCATCGGCGTCCGGCATGGCTCGGCATCGACTCCTGCGTCTCGATCGCGGCGGGTGGCGTGCCGTGGCTTCGGTAGATGGCTATAATGTACAGACTAGCTATTTCGGAGGTCAAATGCTGACCCTCACTTCCGTCGAAGCGCAAAATCGTTTCGGGCAGTTGCTCGATTCGGCCCAGCGCGAACCTGTCGCCATCACCCGTCGCGGGCGCCCAGCGGCATACATCATCTCCTCGCAAGAGATGGATGAACTGCTGGAAGCGCGGCGCGCGCGCGGGCAGCATCAGGCGCGGCAGCATCGTCAGTGGGCCGATGCCTGTGCCGACGGCTGGAATGCCGTCCAGACCCAGTGGGGCTCTTTCGCAGACGAGCATTCCACGCTCTGACCGATGGCCCAATTTGATTTGCACAAAAACAGGGGTGCACAAAGACATGTGATCCCGTACGTCGTGATCGTCCAGTCGGCGCAGTTCGATCGCTATCGCCGTAGAGTCGTCGTCCCCCTGGTACAGCGCAGTGCATTGCCTGGTGGTGCACCTCTTGCCGGGACACGCATGAATCCCGTGTTCAGGATTGAAGGGGAGGATGTTGTCCTGCACCCGTTGGACACGGTGTCGGTCGCTACCGACCAATTGGGCGAACGAGTCGGCTCGCTAGCGGAGCACGGCCAACAGATTGCGGACGCGATGGATGAACTGCTGACGCGTTCCTGGGGCTGACCGGAAGCTCGCTTGTGGGGGGCTAAAGTCCGTCGCGCTGATGGCTTCATGGATCAGTGCACGAGTCATCTTTGCGAAGAACTTCCACGACCGGACTTCTGCCACGTGGTCGCAGGCATGGCGTGGTCGTCGATTGCATCGGTGCTGTTTCGGTCTTTCGCTAGCAGTTGCTGGAGCATTCGCTGTAAGGCAACCGGCGGCAACTCGACTAGCTGAGGTTCCCGATGCAAATGCAGATGCGTGTTTTGATTCATGGTCTCCAAGGCGCCATCGCCGCCGCCATGGCCTGGATGGTCTTGAGCCGATCGGCTTCGCGCATCGTCATCGTGATCGTCGCTGCAGATGTCGCCATGGCCATGCCTTCGAACTCGAGGCGGCCAACTTTGCGACATTTGAACTTTGCTGGAATGCGACATTACAACTTTGCTTCCACAGTAGAAACTTATACAATGTATGTTATGTTAAATATATCCTCGGCAGATTTGACCGTCTAGACTGACCTCAAACTGAAAGCAGTCGGACCGTCGAAGCCACGCTCGGCGTGGGGAACTATCTGCACTGGTCGATCAGACGCTCGCAACATTGGATCAGTGGCGACGCCCTGGCAACAGTCATTCCCAATTCCTGTGGGACGAATGGTCGGTCATCCTGCACCGGCGCGATTGGCGCCGGGCCCCGAGCACGTCGCGTCGTGGCAGAGTGCTGCGGCAGACGTCCCCTCTGCCGAGCGTATTGCCGGCTTCCAAACGGGCGGCCGTCCTCGAGCAAGTGAGCGCCCTGAAAAAGGGAGTACTGCTCGGGTCGAAGCCGCGCGGCGCGGCCGCCCCGGAGGCAGCTCGATGAACCGCGAAGACCTGGAGCACATCATCGTTCGGGCAACGCTCAATTGCCGCGCAAGATTCGATGTGCTACAAGTGTGCTACAGTTGCACCACCGTCAACGTCATGAGGTCCATCAACATGCCGACAACGACCATCCGTCTTGAAGATGAGCTCAGGGCCCGCATCGCGGCTGCGGCTGCGAGGTCGGGCAGGTCTTCGCACGCGTTCATTCTGGACGCGCTGTCCGACATGGTCGAGCGCAGCGAATTGGACGAGGAACTGCATCGGATCGCAGACAAGCGCTGGGCGGCGCTGCAGCGCACCGGCGAATCGGTCGCCTGGGAGGACGCTGCGGCTTACTTGAAGGCACGCGCGGCCGGCCAGAAACCGCGTCGGCCTACGGCGCGCAGGCCGACGCCCTGACCGGACCATGGTCCGCATCGAGCTGGCACCGGAGGTTCTGGATGACATCGACCGCTTCATAGACCATCTGGAACAACACCAGGTCACCGATGTGGCGAGCCGGGTCGGGGAGATTCTCGAGGCCATTCAGATCCTTTCGCGCAGCCCGCTGATCGGCCGCCCCGTCGCAGGCGGAAAGCGCGAGCTCATCATCGGCAAGGGCAACCGCGGCTATGTGACGCTGTACCGTTACCTGGCCGGGATCGAGACCGTCTTCATCCTGGCACTGCGAGCCCAGCGCGAGTCCGGGTTCAAGCACTGAAGGACCGCCTGCCCACGTCTTCAGCCTAGCACAGCCTGAAGAGGCATTGGGCCTTTCTCGCCGAAGCAACCATGCCGTGGAAGTACAACGCCACGGCGCGCTCCGCAAGCTGCGTTGCCACCTGAGCATGCGTCTCAAGCCATCGACACAGTGTTGCGCAGAATACGCTGCAAGATCCTGTTGAACGCAGCGGGGCTACTCGTACTGCAGCGCCGTCCGGTCATGCGATCTCCTACGACGTTGTCCGCGTGCAGCGCCAGGCGAGTTCATCGATCGCAAGATCTTGTGAAAGCATCACAGCGCCACGGTTGTGTTGGGCGCCGGGAGCGCACACCCCGAAGCTCCCTGACGATTCCGCCCTCACAACAATTCGTCTCGGAGACAACGTCCATGCGCTTTCTCTCTTCGCTTCCAGGCTTTCATGGCTGGTCCTTCTACCTGGCACTGTCGTCGTGCCTCTGGATCTTTAGGAGATCTTCTTCGCGGCGGGCCTCGTCTATCTCGCCATCAACTACGCCCTGATGCGCGGCATGCGCACACTTGAGGCCTCGCTGAAGCGTTCCCACTGAACCGAGCACTCCACCATGCTGTGCCTGAACCCCTCGCAGCGCATCCAGTGGCAGACGCGATGATGGTGGTGCGCGTCCGAGTTGGCACACCTTGTGCGCACGGTGCGCCTCGTGGCCGCGGTATGGCGCGGCAGAGGCCATGGTGGGCGCGAGCACAGCGACGCCGGCGAATGTGATGACGCTGGAGGTAATGAGTGCAACGGCGGAGGCAGCGGCTCGTCCGCCACCCGTACGTCAGGCCGCCGGTCGTCGGCTATGGGGATGAGGTCGCGGCAGCGCCATGCGAACCAGCAGGTCTGCGGGCGTGTCGAGGCGCCAGACGGAGTCGCGCTGTTCGCTGCCGAGCAGGCCGTAGCCCCAACCGGCCCAGGCAGCACGGCACCCGGCAGTGCAAGCCGCTTGGCAGGCACTGGCCGAGTCCCCGATCATCAGCATATGCTCCGGACGCGTTCCGAGCTCCCTCGCGGCCTGCTCGATCGACAGCGGCGATGGCATGCGAAGAGCCGTCGTGTCGGCACCGCGCACGGTCGTGAAATGGCCGAGCAGCCCGGCCTCCTCCAGCACCGCCCGTGCCAGCACGGTCGGCGTGTTGGTTACCACCGCCAAGGGCACGTTCCTTTGCCCGAGTTGCTCCAGCAGCTTTTCGACACCTGCATAGATCGAGCATTCGGCGAAAGGCAGGCCCAGAGTCATTGCGTCGAAATTGCGGCGCAGGCGCGCCGACAGCCAGGCAGTGTCGACGTCCTGCAGATCGATGGCGCGCAGCGCTCGCTCGATCAGAATGTCAGGCCCGTCGCCGATCCAGCCACGCACGCGCCTTAGATCGAAGCAAGGCAGATCGGCTTCGTACAGCGCCGTGTTGAGTGCCAACGCAACGCCTCCAACGCTGTCCACCAGCGTCCCATCCAGGTCGAAGGCGATCGCCTGGAAAGCAATCATGTCGGCCTCGCGGGTCGCGCGGGTCGCAATGGCGCGACGGCGGCCACGGGCACTCCCCTTGTTCGCAAGGACAGGCTGGAGACATTGGCGGCAGCAATGCACGAAGGTTTCTTCATCTGGTAGTTATCTCCTCCACTTGGCCACATCGTCTTGTTCATGATCACTTTCTCGAGCTGGCACCCTGCGCCCAGTGCCGCCTTTATGCAATTCCTGGTCCATGTCGCCAAATCGGTTCCCACGCATTTGGGCGCGATCTCGGACGCATCGAGGGAAACGATGCGCTTGGTCGATGGCCTGTCGGTGATCGCCATGACCCAGTCGGCGGATAGGTGAGCAACACCATCTGTCTGAGCGGCCATCAGGATCGCAGCCGCTGGTGGAAGCAGCGCTTGCACTCCGGCGACCGGATTGGAAGAGATGCAGCGGCATTCCGCCCGGCCCCCACCTCGCCCTCGCCGGGCGAGTCGTTTTTACCCAATCAAATCAAACACTTGTCGCGTCTCTTCAGGGTATTCCCCCGGGGGCCTGCAAACGGGTCCGCAAGTTGCGATGAAAAGGGAGCAGCAGGCAGCACCTGGGGCCGCCGGCCTTTCGCAAGCCCGCTGTCCACGACATCGCCGCAAAGGCAAGGAGACAGCACACGATGGAAACGTTCTACGAGGTGATGCGCCGCCAGGGCATCTCGCGCCGCAGCCTGCTCAAGTACTGCTCGCTGACCGCCACATCCCTTGGGCTTGGGCCGGCCTTCGTGCCGCAGATCGCCCATGCCATGGAAACCAAGCCGCGCACGCCGGTGCTCTGGCTCCACGGCCTCGAATGCACCTGCTGCTCGGAGTCGTTCATCCGATCGGCGCATCCGCTGGCCAAGGACGTGGTGCTGTCGATGATCTCGCTGGACTACGACGACACGCTGATGGCCGCCGCCGGCCACCAGGCCGAGGCGATCCTCGAAGAGATCATGAAGAAGTACAAGGGCAACTACATCCTGGCCGTGGAGGGCAACCCGCCGCTCAATCAGGACGGCATGAGCTGCATCATCGGCGGCAAGCCTTTCATCGACCAGCTCAAGCACGTCGCGAAGGACGCGAAGGCCATCATCTCGTGGGGCTCGTGCGCCTCCTGGGGCTGCGTGCAGGCCGCCAAGCCGAACCCGACGCAGGCCACGCCCATCCACAAGGTGATCTTCGACAAGCCGATCATCAAGGTGCCGGGCTGCCCGCCGATCGCCGAGGTCATGACCGGCGTCATCACCTACATGCTGACCTTCGACCGGATTCCCGAGCTCGACCGCCAGGGCCGCCCGAAGATGTTCTACAGCCAGCGCATCCACGACAAGTGCTACCGCCGGCCCCACTTCGACGCCGGGCAGTTCGTCGAGGCCTGGGACGACGAATCCGCACGCAAGGGCTATTGCCTCTACAAGGTCGGCTGCAAGGGCCCGACCACCTACAACGCCTGCTCGACCGTGCAGTGGAACGAAGGCACCAGCTTTCCCATCAAGGCGGGCCACGGCTGCATCGGCTGCTCGGAAGACGGCTTTTGGGACAAGGGCTCGTTCTACAACCGCTTGACCGACATCCACCAGTTCGGCGTCGAGGCCAACGCGGACCGGGTCGGCGCGACCGCCGCCGGCGTGGTCGGCGCGGCCGCCGTCGCGCATGCCGCCGCATCGGCGATCAAGCGCGCCGCGCAGACAAAGGCCGACACCCAGGCACCGGCCAGCGCCGGGCGCTGACCTTCACGCTTCCCACGGCAAGGAAAAAAACAAATGAGTGCATACGAGACACAAGGCTTCAAGATGGACGACACGGGCCGCCGCATCGTGGTGGACCCGGTGACGCGCATCGAGGGCCACATGCGCTGCGAGGTCAACGTCGACAGCAACAACGTGATCCGCAACGCGGTATCCACCGGCACGATGTGGCGCGGCCTGGAAGTGATCCTCAAGGGCCGCGACCCGCGCGACGCCTGGGCGTTTGTCGAGCGCATCTGCGGCGTGTGCACAGGCTGCCATGCGCTGGCCTCGGTGCGCGCGGTGGAGGATGCACTCGGCATCGCCATTCCGAAGAACGCCTACCTGATCCGCGAGATCATGGCCAAGACGTTGCAGGAGCACGACCATGCCGTGCACTTCTACCACCTGCATGCGCTCGACTGGGTCGACGTGGTGTCCGCGCTCAAGGCCGATCCGAAGAAGACGTCGGAGCTGCAGCAAACGGTGTCGCCTTCGCATCCCATGTCGTCGCCGGGCTACTTCCGCGATATCCAGAACCGGCTCAAGAAGTTCGTCGAGAGCGGGCAGCTCGGACCCTTCATGAACGGCTACTGGGGCAACAAGGCCTACGTGCTGCCGCCGGAGGCCAACCTCATGGCGGTGACGCACTACCTGGAAGCCCTCGACCTGCAGAAGGAGTGGGTCAAGGTCCACACCATCTTCGGCGGAAAGAACCCGCATCCGAACTACCTGGTCGGCGGCGTGCCGTGCGCCATCAACATCGACAAGGACGGCGCGGCGGGTGCGCCGGTCAACATGGAGCGGCTGAACTTCATCGAGGCGCGCATCCGCGAAATGATCGAGTTCAACAACAACGTCTACATCCCCGACGTTCTCGCGATCGGCACCATCTACAAGCAGGCCGGATGGCTCTACGGCGGCGGCCTCGCCGCCACCAACGTGATGGACTACGGCACCTACGAGAAGGTGATGGGCGACCGCAGGACCCAGCAGTTGCCCGGCGGCGCGATCCTGGGCGGCAACTGGAACGAGATCCTGCCGGTCGACCCGCGCGACCCCGAGCAGGTGCAGGAGTTCGTCAACCACAGCTGGTACAAGTACGCCGACGAATCGAAGGGCCTGCATCCGTGGGACGGCGTGACCGAGCCCAACTACGAGCTCGGCGCGAAAACCAAGGGCACGCGAACCAACATCGAGCGGCTGGACGAAAGCGCCAAGTACTCGTGGATCAAGTCCCCGCGCTGGCGCGGCCATGCGATGGAAGTGGGGCCGCTGGCACGCTACATCCTCGGCTACGCGCACGCGGCGAAAGGCAATCCGCACTGCCAGCGCGTGAAGGAGCAGGTTGACCTCTCCGCCGCGATCATCAACAAGGTGTTCCCGAAGGCGCTGGGCATGCCCGAGACCCAGTACACGGTGAAGCAGCTGCTGCCCACGACCATCGGCCGGACGCTCGCGCGCGCCCTCGAAGCGCAGTACTGCGCGGAGATGATGCTGGACGACTTTAAAGAACTCGTTGCCAACATCAAGGCCGGCGATACCAGCACCGCCAACGTCGAGAAGTGGGACCCGGCCACCTGGCCCAAGGAAGCCAAGGGCGTCGGCACGGTCGCCGCGCCGCGCGGCGCGCTCGGCCACTGGATCCGCATCAAGGATGGCCGCATCGAGAACTACCAGTGCGTGGTGCCGACGACATGGAACGGCAGCCCGCGCGACACCAAGGGGCAGATCGGTGCGTTCGAGGCCAGCCTGATGAACACGCCCATGGCCGATCCGGAACAGCCGGTCGAGATTCTCCGCACGCTGCATTCATTCGACCCCTGCCTTGCGTGCTCGACCCACGTGATGAGCCCGGACGGCCAGGAACTCACCAGCGTCACGGTGCGCTGAACAAAACGACCCCAAGGAACGGAGACAAGCACATGCAGATCCAGACAACACGCAGCGCCCGCGTTCGGGTGTCTTCGGCCGCCAAAGGCCTGGCCGCCGCGACCGCGCTCGTGATGGCCTCGGCGGCGCAGGCGCACCCCGGCCACGGCACCGAAAGCTTCGCGGCCGGACTCGCCCACCCCTTCGGGGGTCTCGACCACCTGCTTGCCATGGTCGCGGTAGGCATGTGGTCGGTGGTCGCACTGCCGGAGGCGTGGCGCACCGCCGGCCCGGCGGTTTTCCTGGCGGCGCTGCTGCCTGGCGCCGCATTGGCCGCGGGCGGCATCGGACTGCCGTGGGTCGAGGCCGGCATCGCCCTGAGCGTGGTCGCGCTCGCCGTCCTGATGCTGAACGCCAGGCGCATCGCGCCCGCCACCGGATTCGCGCTCGTCGCGATGGCCGGTGTGCTCCACGGGCAAGCCCATGGCGCCGAACTGGCCGGGGGCCACTCGTTCATGGCCTATGCGGCCGGCTTCATGGCCGCCTCGACGCTGCTGCACGCCGTGGGCCTGTGGGCCGGCGCGTTGCTTCAGCGGCTGCCGGGCTGGGCCTGGCGCACGGCGACCGCGCTGATCGGCGGCAGCGGGCTCGTCATGCTCGCGGCGCGCGTCTGAGGCCGGTGCGCACCACCGCAGGAACACGCCATGAACACCACTTCATCCCCGCCGGTCCCGGCGCGCAGCGCCGACGACAGCAGCGTGGCGCACGGCCAGTCGATCAAATCGGTCTATGTGTACGAGGCGCCGGTAAGGATCTGGCACTGGATCAATGCGCTCGCGATCACCGTGCTGGCCGTCACTGGCTATTTCATCGGCTCCCCGCTGCCGACCCAGCCCGGCGAGGCCAGCGCGAACTTCCTGATGGGCTACATCCGCTTCGCGCATTTCGCGGCCGGCTACGTGCTTGCGGTCGGCCTGCTCGGGCGCATCTACTGGGCCGTCGTCGGCAACCACCATGCACGCGAGCTGTTCTGGGTTCCGATTTTCCAGCGCATCTACTGGCAGGAGATCTGGGGCATGGCGAAGTGGTATGCGTTCGTCAGCGCGCGACCCGGACGCTATGTGGGCCACAACCCGTTGGCGCGCTTCGCGATGTTCTTCGGGTTCCTGCTGCTGTGCATTTTCATGATCGTCACCGGCTTCGCCCTTTACGCGGAAGGCGCCCAGCGTGGCTCCTGGCAAGACCGGTTGTTCGGCTGGGTCATCCCGCTGTTCGGACAGTCGCAGGACGTGCACACCTGGCACCACCTGGGCATGTGGGGACTGATCGTCTTCGTGATCGTGCATGTGTATGCCGCCATCCGCGAAGACATCATGGGCCGCTCCAGCGTGGTCAGCACGATGATTTCCGGCCACCGCACGTTCAAGGACTGAGCGCATGACGCGGGATGAATCGATCTGCGTGCTCGGCATCGGCAACGTGCTGTGGGCCGACGAGGGCTTCGGCGTGCGCTGCGTCGAGGCGCTGCAGCGGCGCTACGAGTTCGCGCCGCATGTGGCGCTGATCGATGGCGGCACGCAGGGGCTCTACCTGATCCAGCATGTGCAGCAAGCGAGCCGCCTGCTGATCTTCGATGCGATCGACTACGGCCTGCCAGCCGGCACGATCAAGCTGATCGAGGACGACGAGGTGCCGCGCTTCATGGGGGCCAAGAAGATGAGCCTGCACCAGACCGGCTTCCAGGAGGTTCTCATGTTGGCGCAGCTCACCGAGCGCTATCCGCAGCGCGTGCTGCTGGTCGGTTGCCAGCCGGAAGAACTGGACGACTACGGCGGCAGCCTGCGCCCGGCCGTGAAGCTTGCGATGGAGGACGCGCTCGCGCTCGGTGTCGACGAACTGCGCCGCTGGGGCGCTGTGCCGCGTCCGCGCCGCCTTCCGCTGGCTGGCTCCGACGTGGTGACCTTCCGCCAGCTCGACCTCGACCGCTACGAAGCCGAACGGCCGGCCGAGGACGCCGCCTGTCGGCACGGCGACGAACGCTTTCTGCCGGCCCCGGCCGGGCAGCCGGGCTGAGCGAATCATGTGCATCGGCATTCCCATGCAGATCGTCTCTATCGAGCCGGGGCATGCCATCTGCAGGGGGCGGGGCGAGCAACGCCGCGTCCGGACCTTGCTGGTGGCCGAACCCTCAGTCGGCGACTGGGTGCTGGTGTTCATCGACAGCGTCCGCGAGCGCATCGACGCGCGGCGCGCTGCCGAGATCGACGCCACCCTCGACCTGCTCGCGGCGGCGCAGGCCGGCGCCGAGGGAAGCACCGCGGCCGCGTTCGCCCTCCCCTCCGCCGCGAGCACGCAGGAACTTCTCGCGCTGTGCGGCCAGCCGCCGGCGCGCCTTGCCCACGAACCCACCGAAAGTACTTCATGACACTCGAAACCACCGGCACCGAGACGCTCGTGCGTCTTCCGGTCCAGCAGCCGGAACCCCGCCGCGAGGGCTCCGCGATCATCGCGCGCCTGGTCGAGAGCTTCGGCGCGACCTGGGTCGACGACCAGAGCATCGACGCGTGGTCCGCATTGGGAGGCGACCGCGTCGTGCTGTTCGCCGGCGACCCGGTGCGCTTCCCCGAAGGCCAGGACGTGGCCGCGGTGCTGCCCGAGCTGATGCGCAGCTTCCCGGGTCGCTTTGAAGTGGCCGTCGTGCCGCGCGACCTCGAGGACAAGGTTGCGCGCCGCTTCGGTTCACAGCGCTGGCCCACGCTGCTGTTCCTGCGCGACGGCGGCTATGTCGGCACCGTGCCGGGCATGCACGACTGGGACGTGTTCGTGCAGCGGGTCGAAGCCGCCCTGGCGAGCCCGGTGGGCCGCGCGCCGACAATCGGTATTCCGGTGGTGAGCGCCACGGGCGCCGCCGACGCCTGCCACTGAGGAACGCACGATGAAAGACTTCCCGATTCCCGTGCTCACCATCGGCCCCGGCTCGCAGCCCGAGGAAGAAGAGCTTGCCTACATGGCCATGCCGCAGGGCATGGAAACCTTCCGCGCGCCCGCGCTGCCGGAGCCTGAGGAACTCGCGGCCCACCATTTGGCGCGTGCAGCGCTGCGGGACGCGCTTTCGCAACTTGAAGCCGTCTGCCGCGAAGGCGGCAACCGCCGCACCGCGCTGGACGGCCTCGAGCCGGGCGACCTCGCCCTCGTCAACCAGGTCCTCGGCGAGGGCGAAGTCAGCGCCTTGGTGCGACACGAGGGCACGCCGCCTCGCGAGCTGCGTGTGCAGGAGTCCGTCTTCGCGGGCGTCTGGCGCGTCATCGGATCGCTCGACGGCGTCGTCGCGAGCGACAGCATCGAGCTCGGCGCCATCCCCGATGCCCTGAAAGCCGTCGCGCGCGAGGACGTCGCGCCAGAGGTGCCGAGGTGGTCCGGCCCGCTGCCGCCCAACGTGCAGAACGCGCCCGCCCTGCTGGCCGAGATCGAGGACCATTGGCGCGCCTGGGCGCCGGGCTGCCCCGCGCAGGTCATCAACCTCACGCTGCTGCCGATGTCGGTGGAGGACATCGGCTTTCTCGACCATCACCTGGGCACCGGCCGCGTGCTCATCCTGTCGCGCGGCTATGGCAACTGCCGCATCTCGAACACCCGCATGCCGAACTGCTGGCGGGTCGTCTACTACAACTCGCAGGACGTGGTGATCCTGAACACGGTCGAGGTGGGCGACCTGCCGGAAGTCGCGCAGGCCGCGCGCGAAGACCTGGAGGACTCCCACGAGCGACTGGCCGAGGTGCTCCAGTGGATCGAGAGCACGTGACCACCGCCGGCCCCGCGCGCTTCGAGGGCAGCTATCTTGGCGACCGCGCGAAGCTGGGCGCGTCTGCGCGGCTCGAATGCAAGATCTGCTGGTGGGTGTACGACCCGGCAGAGGGCGACGAGACCTGGCAGATCGCCCCCGGCACGGCTTTCACCGCCCTGCCGGCCCACTGGCGCTGCCCTCAATGCGATGGCGACGCCGACCAGTTCATGGTGCTCGACAACGTGGGCGGCCCATGACCCTCACCCACGGCGCCGGACACGCAGAGCTGACGCTGCGCACGCGCGCGCTCGAAGCATTGTTCGACGGCATCGCGCGCTCCCGCATGGCCGGCCTGCCCTTCATGAACAGCGCACTGCGCGTGGAGGCTGTCGACTTCGCCCTCGAACCATCGCGCGGAAGCGATGAGTTGCAGGACACTGCGGAATCCGGCCATGCGGCCGGCGTGCTGGTGACGCCCTGGTTCATGAACCTCGTGCGGTTCCCGCTCGTGCGCCGCGACACGCCGGCACAGGTAGGGACGAGCCGGCTGCGCAAGGTCGGACAGGAGCAGTTCGCCTTCACCGGCGCGCACGAAGACGCCTTCGGAACGTTCGAGGCCTGCTCGCTGTTCTCGCCCGTGTTCGAGTTCGCAGCGCAGGCCGATGCGATCGCCACCGCCTCGGCGCTGCTGGCGCAGCTGCACCAGCGCGTCGTTGCCCGGGCGGAGCCCGGGGCGCCGGCGCGGCGCAGCTTCCTGCTCGGCCGCGGTGGCATGCAGAGGCAAACCCCGTGACCACAATCCAGTCCCTTGCCGGCACGCTGCAGGTGCGGCCGGGCCTGCAGCGCCCGCACAACCTGGCCAGCGACCGCCGTGCGCTCGCCGGCGTGCTGCTCGCGGGCCGGTCCCCGGCCGAGGCGCCGCACCTTCTGGCCAGCTTGTTCACCCTGTGCGGCCATGCGCATCTCCTGTGCGCCACGCTGGCGCTGGCCGCGGCGCAAGGGCAGGACACATCCGCATCGACTGCGCAGCGGCGCGCGCTGCGCCGGGAGACGGCGCGCGATCACGCCTTGCGCATCGGCCTGGACTGGCCGGTCGAGCTGTACGTACCGGGGGCGCTGCCGGCCTGGGCCGACAGCAGCCACAGGTCCTTGCGGGGCTGTCCCTGGCTGGCCGAAGCGCCGCGCCCGGAAGGCGACGGCACCGCCTGGCTTGCGGATCTGCTGGGCACCTCGCCGCTCGCCTGGCTGGCGCTGTGGGAACGCGAGCCTGCGGAATGGCTCGCGCAATGGTGCGAGCGCGAGCGCGGCTGGCTCCCTGCGCTGCTGCACGCCTGCGCGCCCCTCGCGAACCGCGTCCTGCAGCCAGCGCCGCCGCTGCGGGTGCACGGCAGCCCGTCCGACCTGTGCGCGTTCGCAGCCGGCCTGGGCACCGCCTTCGAAGCCACTGCGCCCACCTGGCGCGGCCAATGCGCCGAGACCGGAACCTGGACCCGCCTGCACGAGTCGCGCGCCGAGTTGCCCGCGAGCGCATGGGAGCGGTTCGGCGCCCGCATTGCCGACCTGGTGCGCCTTTCACTGCCGGATGCATCTGGGCGCGGCGGCGCCGGGTGGCTCGCCGCGGGCGCACTGCAGACCGGCATCGGTGAAGGGCTGGCATGGGTCGAAACGGCACGCGGCCTGCTGATCCATCGCGCGCGCATCGACGGGCGGCCCGCTGATCGGCGCGTGGCCGGCTACGACGTCGTGGCCCCGACCGACTGGAACTTTCACCGCCTCGGTGTCGTGGCACATGCACTCGAGCGCGTGCCGGCGGAGGGCCGC
Source organism: Variovorax sp. OV700 (assembly GCF_900099805.1). GTDB lineage: Bacteria > Pseudomonadota > Gammaproteobacteria > Burkholderiales > Burkholderiaceae_C > Variovorax. The sequence continues at coordinate 541,338 of NZ_FNDR01000002.1, forward strand.
GAAGCCGGGGCATTGCTGCGCATCCTGATGGCCGCGTACGATCCGTGCGTGCGCTTCGCGGTCGAGTCGCGCACAGTCAACGCGGAGTTGCCCCATGCATGAAGCCAGCCTGGCCGGCGGAATCCTGAAGCTCGTCGAAGACGCGGCACGCCGCGAGGGATTCCGTCGCGTGACCGCACTGCGGCTGGAGGCCGGCCAGCTCTCTGGCGTGGAGACGCGCGCCCTGCGCTTCGCGCTGGAAGCAATCGCACCTCGTACCTGCCTGGAGGGCGCCTCGATCGACATCCTCGAACCCCCCGGAACCGCATGGTGCATGCCCTGCGGCGCCACCGTCGAGATCATGCGGCGCGGCGACGCCTGTCCCCGCTGCCGCAGCCATCAGCTTCAGGCCACGGGCGGCACCGAGCTGCGCGTGCTCGAATTGCAAGTCGAAGATTCATAAGGAGACTCCACCATGTGTGTCGTTTGCGGATGCGCCGAGATCGATCACGATCACGATCACGATCACGGCCATGATCATGGGCACGTTCATGGGCACGTTCATGGGCACGTTCATGCGCCCCGGGGCGACCTGCACTTCGGTGCCGGCGCCGCGCGCGTGTCGGTGCCGGGCCTGAGCCAGGAGCGCACGATTCGGCTGGAAGCCGACATCCTGGGCGAGAACAACCGCATTGCCGCGCGCAACCGCAGCCACTTCGCCGCGCACCGCGTGAATGCGCTCAACCTGCTGTCCAGCCCCGGATCGGGCAAGACCACCCTGCTGTGCGCCACCATCGACGCGCTGCGGGCGCGCCATCCTGCCATGGCCATTTCGGTCATCGAAGGCGACCAGCAGACGAACTTCGACGCCGAGCGCATCCGCGCGACCGGCGTCCCGGCCATCCAGGTGAACACCGGCAAGGGCTGCCATCTGGACGCCCCGATGATCGAACAGGCCTTCGCGCAGCTGCACCACCATGCACATGGTTCTTCACATGTGGACGAGCGCAGCCTGCTGTTCATCGAGAACGTCGGCAATCTGGTCTGTCCGGCCCTCTGGGACCTCGGCGAGGCCGCCAAAGTGGTGCTGCTGTCGGTCACCGAGGGCGAGGACAAGCCGCTCAAATACCCGGACATGTTCGCGGCCGCCCAGCTGATGGTGCTCACAAAGACCGACCTGCTGCCGCACCTGCGCTTCGATGTCGCCCGCTGCATCGAAGGCGCGCGCCACGTGAACCCGGCCATCGAGGTCATCCAGTTGTCGGCGACCAGCGGTGAAGGCATGGGTGCCTGGCTCGATTGGCTCGCCGATGCGGGTAGTGACACCCGCCACCTCGAGCACTGAAGCCGATGAACCAGCCGCTTCCCGCCGTGCTGGCCACCGGGGCCTGGCTCAAGAACACCGCATGTCTGCTCGATCATGGGCAGGTGCGCTGGTCTTCATTGCATGGCGACCTGCAGGATCCCGCGGCCTGCCGCCAACTCGAGGCCTCGCTTCGGACACTCGCAGGCGAGGCGCGGGCGCCGGTGGTGGCCGTGGCGCATGACCTGCATCCCGACTTCTACAGCACGCGCATCGCCGTCGCCCTGGCGGACGAATGGGGCGTGCCGGCCATTGCGGTGCAACACCACCATGCGCACATCGCGGCGGTGATGGCCGAACACGGCCTGGACGAACCCGTCATCGGCCTTGCGCTCGACGGCGTCGGACTCGGCACCGACGGCACCGCCTGGGGCGGCGAACTGCTACGCGTCAGCGGCCACGGCTGGGAGCGCCTGGGAAGCCTGTGGCCGCTGGGGCTACCCGGCGGCGATGCCGCGGCACGCGAGCCTTGGCGCATGGCGGCGTCCGCCCTGCACGCGCTCGGTGCCGGTGACCGGATTGCCGCGCGCTTTGCGCCGAGCGTCGGGCCTGGCCTGGCCGCCGGCGTGCAGCGCATGCTCGCGACCGGATTGAATTGCCCGACCACAAGCAGCGCGGGACGCTGGTTCGATGCGGCCGCCGGTGCCCTGGGCTTGAGCATTCGGCAGGCGCACGAAGCCGAGGCCGCGATGGCCCTTGAAGCGGCGGCCGCACGCTGGCTCGCCCGGCACGACATCATGGAAACCGCCATCTGGCCCGAGACCCACGACCTGCGGCATCTCGATCTTCGGCCGCTGCTGGCGCAATTGTTCGCCTGGCCCGAGCCGCAGCGCAATGCCGACGAAGCGGCCGCCTGGTTCCACATCCTGCTGGCGCAGGGCCTGGCCGGCTGGGCCGCCGCCGCGGCGCGCCAGACCGGATGCCGCACCGTCTGCCTGGGCGGCGGCTGCTTCTTCAATGCGATCTTGCGCAGCCGCGTGACGCAGGCGCTCCAGGCACACGGCCTTCGCGCAGTGTCGGCCGAAGCCATCGGTTGCGGCGACGCGGCCCTGGCGCTGGGCCAGGCCTGGGTCGCCGCCCATGGCCTGTGCAACGCACCCTCCCCCACCTCACGAGAAGCCATGCCATGTGCCTAGCCATTCCCACCCAATTGATCGAACTGCGTCCAGGCGCGCTGGGGCTGGTCGAACTCGGCGGCATCCGCAAGGAAATCTCGGTCGCACTGGTGCCCGACGCGGTGGTCGGCGACTACGTGATTGTGCACGTCGGCCACGCCATCGGCCGGATCGATCCCGAGGAGGCCCAGCGCACGCTGGCCATGTTCGGCAGCCTGGCCCAGCTCGCCGCAACCAATGAGGCGGCCCTGCCATGAAATACATCGACGAATTCCGCGATGGCGCCATCGCGAAGAAGATCCAGGCCCGTCTGCACGCAGAGGCGCAGCCCGGCCGGCAGTACAGCTTCATGGAGTTCTGCGGCGGCCACACGCACGCGATCTCGCGCTACGGCATCGGCGAGCTGCTGCCGCACAACGTGCGCATGATCCATGGTCCGGGATGCCCGGTGTGCGTGCTGCCGATCGGGCGCATCGACCTGGCGATCAGGCTCGCGCTCGAGCGTGGCGCCATCGTCTGCACCTACGGCGACACGATGCGTGTTCCGGCCTCCGGCGGCCTCTCGCTGGTGCGCGCGAAGGCCCGCGGAGGCGACATCCGCATGGTGTATTCCGGCGCCGACGCGCTCGAGATCGCGCGCCGCGAGCCCGGCCGCGAAGTGGTGTTCTTCGCCATCGGCTTCGAGACCACCACGCCGCCGACCGCGCTGACGATACGCACCGCGCAGCAAGAAGGACTGAAGAACTTCAGCGTGCTGTGCTGCCATGTGCTGACGCCTTCGGCGATCACGCACATTCTCGAATCGCCCGAGGTCCGCCAATTCGGCACCGTGCCGATCGACGGCTTTGTCGGGCCGGCACACGTCAGCATCGTGATCGGTTCGGCGCCTTACGAGCATTTCGCCGAGGAATATCGCAAGCCGGTCGTGATTGCCGGCTTCGAGCCGCTCGACGTGATGCAGGCGGTGCTCATGCTCGTGCGGCAGGTCAACGAAGGCCGTGCCGAGGTCGAGAACGAATTCACCCGTGCGGTGAATCGCGACGGCAACCTGCACGCGCAGGCACTGGTCTCGCAGGTGTTCGAGCTGCGCAGCAGCTTCGAGTGGCGCGGCCTGGGCGAAGTGCCGTACAGCGCGCTGAAGATCCGCTCGGCGTTCGCGGAATTCGACGCCGAGCGCCGCTTCGGCCTGGGCTATCAGGCGGTGCCGGACAACAAGGCCTGCGAGTGCGGCGCGATCCTGCGCGGCGTCAAGAAGCCGACCGATTGCAAGATCTTCGGTACGGTCTGCACGCCGGAGAATCCGGTCGGCTCCTGCATGGTGTCGTCGGAGGGCGCATGCGCCGCGCACTACTCTTACGGGCGCTTCAAGGACATCGCGGTCAGGGTCGAGGTGGCCGCATGAAGAAGGACTACATCCGCCCGCTCGACATCCGCAACGGACGCGTCGACATGGGCCACGGGGCCGGCGGGCGGGCCGCGGCGCAGCTGATCGAGGAGCTGTTTCTTGCCGCGTTCGACAACGAGTACCTTCGCCAGGGCGACGACGGCGCGGCGCTGGCGATGCCCGTGGGTGCCAGGCTCGTGATGGCCACCGACGGCCACGTCGTCTCGCCCTTGTTCTTTTCCGGAGGCGACGTCGGCTCGCTCTCGGTGCATGGCACGATCAATGACGTCGCGATGTGCGGCGCCACGCCGCTCTACCTCGCCGCAAGCTTCATTCTCGAAGAAGGCTTTCCGCTCGCCGACCTGAAGCGCATCGTCGATTCGATGGCCGCGGCCTCGCGCGCGGCCGGTGTGCCGGTGGTCACCGGCGACACCAAGGTCGTCGAGAAGGGCAAGGGCGACGGCGTGTTCATCAGCACCACCGGCGTCGGCGTCGTCGCCACCGGCGTCCACATTTCGGGCGCGAACGCGCGCCCGGGCGATGCGGTGCTGCTCTCGGGCTCGATCGGCGAGCATGGCGTGGCGGTGCTGTCGAAGCGCGAGTCGCTGGATTTCGAAACCACGGTCGTGTCCGACAGTGCCGCGCTGCATGGCCTGGTGGCGGCAATGCTCGCGGCTTCGGACGGCGTGCGCGTGCTGCGCGACCCGACGCGCGGCGGCCTCGCGACCACGCTGAACGAGATCGCGCGCCAGTCCGGCGTGGGCATGCTGCTCGACGAGGCGGCGATCCCGGTGCTGCCGCAGGTCGAGGCGGCTTGCGAGCTGCTCGGGCTCGATCCGCTCTATGTCGCCAACGAAGGCAAGCTGGTCGCGATCTGCGCGCCCGATGCCGCGGACGCCGTGCTGGCGGCCATGCGCGCGCATCCGCTCGGCGCGAACGCCGTGCGCATCGGCAGCGTCACCGAGGATCCTCACCGCTTCGTGCAGATGGAAACCAGCTTCGGCGGCCGGCGCGTGGTCGATTGGCTGAGCGGCGAGCAGTTGCCGCGCATCTGCTGAAAGGCTGACTTGGCGCTTACCGACGATGGACGACCAAGCCTCCAAGCGCATCTTCGCCAAGACAGAGGCTGGCCGTGCGGCGCTGGCCGAACGTTCGTCGGGCGGTCCGGCGCGAACGGCGCTGATCCTCGTCAACGGCCAGGACAGCGTGCAGGCGTTGCGCGCGAAGCTCGGGCCGGACGCCGACGTCCTGATCCGCGAACTGCACCAGCGCGGCCTGGTCGAACTCCTGCGGCCGGCGATTCAAGCCCCGGCTCCTCGGCCCATGCAGGCGCCGTCCTTCCCGCCGATCGACGAGTCCGATCGGCTCGAACCGTTGAAGCGCGAGGCGATCGCCCGGCTGGGGCCGCACTTCGGCCCCGATGCCCCGATCGTCGCCGAAGCCCTCATGGCAGCCACTCAAGTCGCCGCCTACAACGCCGCGCTCGGCACGATCGAGGCACGGCTGGCGCTGTACCTGGGCAAGGCCGGCGCCGCGCAGGTGCTGGCCGGACTGCGTGGCTGAGATGACGCCCGCCCCGCTGCGCATCCTGCTGTTGTGCCACAGCTTCAACAGCCTGAGCCAGCGTCTGTTCTGCGCGTTGCGCGCGCTGGGCCACGAGGTCTCGGTCGAGCTCGACATTGCCGACCGCGTCACCGAAGAGGCGATCGAGCTGTTCCGCCCCGCACTGGTGATCGCGCCGTTCCTGAAACGGCTGATCCAGCCCTCGGTGTGGCAGCGCCAGCCGTGCTTGATCGTGCACCCCGGGCCGGTCGGCGACCGGGGGCCCGCGGCGCTCGATTGGGCGGTGTGCGAAAGCCAGCCCGCCTGGGGCGTGACCGTGCTGCAGGCGAACGAGGCTTTCGACGCGGGCCCGGTGTGGGCGCACGCAGGCTTCGCGATGCGGGCGGCCGCCAAAGGCAGCCTGTACCGGCGCGAAGTGACCGAGGCGGCCGTTGATGCGGTGCTGCGCGCCGTGGCGATGTGCGCGACCGGGGGCCCCGGCGGCGAGAGCCCGGCCCGGCCCACGGCTTCCACCTGGCGCGGCCCGCTGCCCCAAGCCGAGCGCTGTATCGACTGGTCGAAGGACAAAACGGCCACCGTGCTCGCGAAGATCCGCAGCGCCGACGGCCACCCCGGCGTGCAAGACGAGCTCTTCGGTCAGCCATGCCGTGTGTTCGATGCGCACGCAGCCGGCTCGAACGCACTCGGCATCTCGACGCCCGGCGCGTTGATCGGCCGGCGCGACGGGGCCGTGCTGCGCCGCACGACCGACGGCGCGGTGTGGATCGGCCAGGCCAGCCTTGCAAGCGCCTGTGGCGGCAAGGCTTTCAAGCTGCCCTGCGATCTTGCCTTCGGCGCAGCCTTCGAGGCGCTGCCCGCTTTGAACGTTCCTCTGGAGCGCGCGAGCGACGAATGGGGGGAGATCCGCTACCAGGAGTTCGGCGCCCCGGGCGCCCGCGTCGGCTGCCTGTCGTTCGAGTTCTACAACGGCGCGATGTCGACCGCGCAATGCCGTCGCCTTCTGGCCGCGTGGCGCGAGGCTGCGAAGCGCGACACGCGCGTGCTGCTGCTCGCCGGCGGCGCCGACTTCTTCAGCAACGGCATTCACCTGAACTGCATCGAGGCGGCCTCGTACCGCGAGGACGACAGCGCCGCCGACGAGTCGATGCGCAACATCGAGGCGATGGACGACCTGGCCGAGGCGGTCATCCGCACCACCGATCGGCTGACGATTGCGCTGCTACGCGGCAATGCCGGCGCCGGCGGGGCCTTTCTCGCGCTTGCCGCCGACGAAGTCTGGGCGCACCGCGGCGTGGTGCTGAACCCTCACTACAAGAACATGGGCAACCTCTACGGCTCGGAGTACTGGACCTACCTCCTGCCGCGCCGCCTCGGCGAAGAGGGTGCAGCCGCGCTGATGAAGGGCCGCCTTCCGCTGGGCGCGCCGCAAGCCCTTTCGATCGGGCTCATCGACCGGTGCATGGACGTGGCGGCAACGGAGTTCGAGACACTGGCAATCACCCATGCGACGGCGCTGGCCGCGGCGCACAATGTCGAGCAAAGAATTGCCGCAAAGGCGCGGCGGCGCAGCGCCGACGAGAGCGCGCGCCCTCTCGCCGACTACCGCCTTCATGAGCTTTCACGCATGCATCGCAACTTCTACGGATTCGACCCGAGCTTTCATATCGCGCGGTATCACTTCGTCCACAGGCTGCCGATGGCGTGGACGCCTAGGCACCTGGCCCTGCACCGTGACGGCATGAACGCCGCGAGCGCCCGATGATGCCGGCCACGCCGGTGCCGACCGTCCTCGTCGTCGACGACGAGGTGCGATCGCAGGACGCGATCCGCCGCACGCTCGACGAGGAGTTCACCGTGCTGACAGCCAGCGATGCGGACGAGGCCCGCCGTCAGCTCGAGCGCCAGCCGGTCAGCGTGATCTTGTGCGACCAGCGCATGCCCGGCGAGACCGGCGTCACCTTCCTGAAGGAGGTGCGCGAGCGCTGGCCCGACACGGTGCGCATCGTGATCTCGGGCTATACCGACTCCGAGGACATCATCGCGGGCATCAACGACGCCGGCATCTACCAGTACCTGCTCAAGCCGTGGATTCCCGACCACTTACTGAGCACGGTGCGCGATGCGGCCGAAGCCCAGATGCTCCAGCGCGACATGAACCGGCTCGACCTCGAGCTGCGCACCAGCACGCCGGTGCTGCGGCGCCGCGCCGCCACCAAGCTGGAGCGGGCGCGCAGCGCCTTCGACTTCGATCGCATCGAGCGCGCGGACGGCAGCCCGCTCGACGCGGTGTGCGAGCTGGCGGCACGCGTCGCGCGCTACGATCTCAGCCTGCTGGTGCTGGGAGAGTCGGGCTCCGGCAAGGAGCTTCTGGCACGCGCGGTGCATTACGCCAGCCCGCGCGCCGGTGGTCCTTTCGTGGTCGAGAACTGCGCCGCCATTCCGGACACGCTGCTCGAGTCGGAGCTTTTCGGCCACAAGCGCGGTGCATTCACCGGTGCGTTCGAAGACCACGTCGGACTGTTCCAGCGCGCCAACGGCGGCACCGTCTTCCTCGACGAGATCGGCGAGACCTCGGCCGCATTCCAGCTGCGCCTGCTGCGCGTGCTCCAGGAGGGCGAGGTGCGGCCCGTGGGTTCGCCGCGCACCGTGCCGGTCGACGTGCGGGTCATCGCGGCAACGCATCGCAACCTCGAACAACGGGTGCACGAGGGACATTTCCGCGAAGATTTGTTCTACCGCGTCGCCTGCGTAACGCTCACGGTGCCGCCGCTGCGCGAGCGCGGCGGAGACATCGGGCCGATCGCGCGGCGGCTGGTGAGCGAGGTGGGCGTGGCGCTGGGGCGGCCCGGCGCGGCGCTCTCGGACGAGGCGATGGCCTGCCTCATGACCTACCCCTGGCCCGGCAACATACGCGAGCTGCGCAACGAGATCTCGCGCGCGGTGGCGCTGAGCGCCGACGACCTGATCGACGGCACCGCCTTCTCGACGCGCGTCCTGCAGGGCCAGGCGGGGCGCACCGCCACCGCGCAATCGCCGTCCCTGCCGGCCAGCGGCACGCTGGCCGAGCGGCTCGATGCGATCGAGGCCATGCTGCTGCGCGAGACGCTGCTGCGCAACCGCTGGAACAAGACCCGCGTGGCCAAGGAACTGGGACTGTCCCGGGTCGGCCTGCGCGGCAAGATGGCCCGGTTCGGGCTGGAAGGCTGATTCGATGGACAACACGATGCCGAACTTCAACGTCCTGTGGCTGCAGTCGGGCGGCTGCGGCGGCTGCAGCATGTCGCTTCTTTGCGCCGACACGGCGGACTTCCACGGCCAGCTGCGCGATGCCGGCATCAACCTGCTGTGGCACCCGTCGCTGTCGCTCGAAAGCGGCAGCGAACTCATCGAACTGCTCGAGCGCGCCGCCGATGGCCGCCTGCGCGTCGATGCGCTGTGCATCGAAGGCTCGCTGCTGCGCGGGCCGAACAACACCGGCCGCTTCCATGTCCTGGCGGGCACCGGCATCCCGATGATCGACTGGGTCCGCCGGCTGGCGGCGACGGCGCGGCAGGTGGTGGCCATCGGCAGCTGCGCGGCATGGGGCGGCATCACCGCTGGAGGGAGCAACCCGACCGATGCCTGCGGCCTCCAGTACGACGACGACCGCCCTGGCGGCCTGCTCGGCGCGGAATTCCGCTGCGGCAGCGGCCTGCCGGTCATCAACGTGGCGGGCTGCCCGACCCATCCCGGATGGGTGATCGACAGTCTCATGGCATTGGCCGCCGGCCAGTTCTCCGCCGCCGACCTCGACCCGCTGAACCGGCCGCGGTTCTATGCCGACCAGCTGGTGCACCACGGCTGCACCCGCAACGAGTACTACGAGTTCAAGGCCAGCGCCGAAAAGCCCTCGGACCTGGGCTGCATGATGGAGCACATGGGCTGCAAGGGCACGCAGGTGCATGCCGACTGCAACACGCGGCTGTGGAACGGAGAAGGCTCCTGCACGCGCGGCGGCTACGCCTGCATCGCCTGCACCGAGCCGGGCTTCCAGGAGCCCGGGCACCCGTTCCACGAGACGCCCAAGATCGCCGGCATTCCGATCGGCCTGCCGACCGACATGCCCAAGGCCTGGTTCGTCGCGCTGGCGTCGCTGTCGAAGTCGGCCACGCCCAAGCGCGTGAAAGCCAACGCCACGGCGGACCACCTCCAGGTGGCGCCTGCGGTGCGCAAGACCCGCCTGCGCTAGCCTGCCGCCATGACACGCCTGCTGGTCGGTCCTTTCAACCGCGTCGAGGGAGACCTGGAGGTCACGCTCGACATCGAGGATGGACGCGTGTCGTCCGCCCGCGTGAACTCGCCGATGTACCGCGGCTTCGAGCAGATCCTGCAGGGCAAGCGGCCGCACGATGCGCTGGTCTACGTGCCGCGCATCTGCGGCATCTGCTCGGTGTCGCAGTCGGTCGCCTCGGCCCGCGCGCTCGCCGACATGGGCGGCCTGTGCATGCCGCCCAACGGGCAGCATGTGACCAACGTGATTCTGGCCACCGAGAACATGGCCGACCACCTGACGCATTTCTACCTATTCTTCATGCCCGACTTCACGCGGGCCGTGTACGCCGGACAGCCATGGCACGCCGAAGCCCTGCGCCGCTTCGACCCCACCACCGGCGAGCAGGCGCGCCAGGCCATCGCGGCGCGGCAGCGCTGGTTCACGATGCTCGGCCTCCTGGCCGGCAAGTGGCCGCACACGCAGAGCATCGAGCCCGGCGGTTCCACGCGGGCCGTCGATGGCGCCGAGCGCACGCGGCTGCTGGCACGCATGCGCGAGTTCCGGCGCTTTCTGGAGCAACAGCTGTTTGCCGCGCCACTGGAGCAGGTGCTCTCGCTCGCGAGCTCCGACGAGCTGTGGGACTGGGATGCCCGGGCGCCGCTGCGAGGCGATTTAAGGATGTTCCTGGCCATTGCGCGAGACACCGGCCTGATGGGTCTGGGCAGCGGGCCGGGCCGCTACCTGAGCTACGGCGCCTACCCCCAACCCGACGCCGCGTTCGTGTTCCCGCGCGGCGTCTGGCGCGCCGACGGCAGCGGCCTCGGCCCCCTCGACGAGAGCGGCATCCGCGAGGACGCAACGCATGCATGGCTTGCCGACGACGGCGGTCCGCGTCACCCCCGCGAAGGCCTGACGGTGCCCGCCGGCGACAAGCCGGGCGCCTACACCTGGAACAAGGCACCCCGGCTCGCCGGCGAGGTGGTCGAAACCGGCGCGATCGCGCGGCAGCTCGCCGCCGGCCATCCCCTCGTGCGCGACATGGTGGGACGCCATGGCGGCACCGTCTTCACGCGCGTGCTGGCACGCCTGCTGGAGCTTGCGCGGGTGGTGCCGCTGATGGAGCAGTGGATGCTCGCACTGGAGCCCGGCGAGCCGTACTGCGCCAGCGGCGCGGTGCCCGACGAGGGCACTGGCGTCGGCTTGAGCGAAGCGGCACGCGGCAGCCTCGGGCACTGGATCTCGGTGCGGCGCGGCCATATCGAGAATTACCAGATCGTTGCGCCGACCACCTGGAACTTCTCGCCACGAGACGCTGCCGGCACGCCAGGTGCACTGGAGAGTGCACTCGAAGGCGCGCCGGTGCGCGAGGGCGAGACGACGCCCGTCTCGGTGCAGCACATCGTGCGTTCCTTCGATCCGTGCATGGTCTGCACCGTCCACTGATGCCGCCGCGCCGCACCGAACGCCCCAAGGCGGCGCCGCACGGCGTGGACGACGCCACCTGGCTGGACGTGATCCAGAAGATGGACGAGGTCTACTCGCAGCTGGTGCACGACGAGACCGAACTCGAGAAGAAGAACGAGGAACTCGAGCAATCGCAGCAGTTCATCTTCAGCGTGCTGTCCGCCATGTCGGACGTGCTGCTGGTCTGCACCGAAAAGGGCGAGATCGAGGAGACGAACGCGGCCTTGTGCGAACTGGTCGGCCGCAGCGATGCCGACCTGCGCGGTACCTCCCTCCTCGCCCTGCTGGCGGACGCCGGCAGCATCGCGCGGGCGCATGCGGTGCTGATGAATGCCAGCCCCACCCGGCGCGGCGAGACGATCGAGTTGAACCTCCTGGCCGCCGATGGAAGCAGCGTGCCGGTCGACGCCAACTGCACGCCGCGCGCCACGCCTTCGGGCCGCCGTGTCGGCACGGTGTTCGTCGCCCGCCCGACGGCCGAGCTGCGCCGCGCCTACCAGGAGCTGCGCTCTGCGCACGACGCGCTCAAGCAGACCCAGCAGCAGCTCCTGCATTCGGAAAAGATGGCGTCGCTGGGCCGGCTGGTGGCGGGCGTCGCGCACGAACTCAACAACCCGATCAGCTTCGTGCTCGGCAACGTGCATGCGCTGAGTCGCTACAGCGACAAGCTGCGCACCTACATGGCGGCCGTTCACGAAGGCAAGGACCCGCAGACCTTGCTTGAGCTGCGCACCCGGCTGCGCATCGAGCATCTGCTGGACGACCTGCCCTCCCTGATCGAAGGCACGCTGGAGGGTGCGCAGCGCACCGCAGCTATCGTGAACGGCTTGAAGCGGTTCTCGGCGATGGATCCGGAAGAGCGGGAACGAGTGGATCTCAACGACGTCGCCGAACGTGCCATTCTCTGGGTGTCCAAGGGCTCCGCGCAGCCGCTGAAGGTCGATTGGCAGCCGACCTCGCCCTGCGTGGTCGCAGGCAGCCTCGGACAATTGCAGCAGGTCGTGATGAACCTGATCCAGAACGCCGTGGATGCGGCCAGCACGGCCCAGCCTCCGCGCGCGCCGCATCTGTGGATCCAGGCCCGGGCCGGCTCCACGAGCAACCTACTTTCCGTGCGCGACAACGGACCGGGCATTGCGCCGGAATTGCTGTCCCGGATCTTCGATCCGTTCTTCACCACCAAGCCAGTCGGCAAAGGCACCGGGCTTGGCCTTTCGATCAGCTACGGGATCATCGATCAGCACGGCGGAACGTTGAGCGTTCGCAATCACCCGGGAGGCGGCGCGGAGTTCACGGTCGAACTGCCTGCGGTGAAGTGAGGGCGCTGAGGCTTGCCGGGTCAGTGAAGCCCCTTCTGATGCGACCTGGGACTAGAACCTAACGCACGCTGTCCCCTGCCAAGGCGTCAGGAGAGAAATGCTTCTCAGGCAAGGGTTGGGGCAACATGCGGTATTGCTCCTTGGAGGAGTTCATCAATTCGGCGATGAAATACGTTCCCGACAGCAGATCGTAGGTGCCCCAGGCGGTGCCTACGACCGCGGGAATATCGGGCATCGCAACGGGAATGGAAAAAGGCATGCGCCAGAGTTGTCCATTTGCGTCCCAGCGATCGGCGAGAACCGGCCACCAGCTGTCCTCATCGATGTAGTAGCGGCTCTTCGTGGAAGTGTGACGCTGCCCTGGCTTCAGCTCGGCCTCCACAACCCAAACGCGGTGCAGTTCCCAGCGGACATGCTCAGGCTGAAGATGGTGCGCGCCCAGCACATCGGTGTCCTTCGTTGGCACGAGAAGCCGGTTTGAGTTGTATGGGATATACATCTCCTTCTTGCCCACCAACTTCCAATCGAAGCGATCCAACCGGGTCGCAAAGGTCTCGATCTCATCGAATGTCACGATGCCTGCTGACGTGGGATGTGGCGTGTCACAACAAGAGTTGGGCAGCTTGCGGACACGTCGCTGTCCCGTCAAGTAGACCCAGGTCGCGGTCTTGCTCTCATCGACGAGAAGGTGCCCAAGGATCGCTTCCCCAGCCCGCAGAGCCGGGCCCGAAGTGGCAACTCGCACCATCCAGTAAGCGCCATCGAAGTTCTCTGCCGAACCTTCCCGGTAGTAATAGGGTGCAACGTTATCGACATTCACTGTGTGCACCAGAACCGGACGGCCATCCGCAGTCACCTGGTAGCCACTGCTTTGCTGATTCCACGCTGCACCGCGCCAACGGACCTGGGTGTTCAACATCACTTCGGCCCCGGTCTTCGGAATCGGAAACGGGATGCCTCCATACGCGCCCTTGGTTACCGGGCCGGCGGATGCTTCTTGAACAGTGGCTCGTGTCGCATTCTGGAAGGTGTTGTCGTACATCCATTGCGGAGCCGCGGCAGTGCGATGCGTGGGGTACACATCCACCCGAAAACTGTCAGGATACTTTCGAAGCATGACCTTTGTACCCTCCGTCAGCTTGTCGGCAAACTGATCCATATTCTTGGCCGTGACTTGCAGCGTCGCTTTCTCGGATGCAAAAGGATCTGTCCTGCGGCCGCCGTTGCGGAAATCCTGTGTCGCTGCCGTCAGGCCGCCAGTCCATGCCGGGATGGAGCCGTCACGGTTGCCGGCTCGCTCGGCTCCCAGGGGGGTCAGCTCGCCCTTGAGCTTGGCAGCCTCGGCGGCGCTCACACCGGCTTGGGCAGCCCCGACGAAGGAGAGCACAGCGAGAATGGCAGCGCTCCGTTTGATCGTGGTCAATGTCATGGAAATGTCCTTGTGGAAGATGTTAGAAGGTGCGACTCATCGAGAGAGCGGCGAAATCACGACCGCGCAGGAACTGGCGATAGGAGAAATTGTTCTCCGCGTCCAACAACGTCCCCTTGGGCCCGAAGAACCGCGTGTAGGCCAGGCTGAACTTCCACACCCCGAGATATGTGCCGTTCAGACCTACAGTGAGGTCGCCACCGTTCTCCGGAGGCATGGCGACACCCAGCGCGCGTGAGCGAGAGCCCTTGGGGCTATAGCCGATGCCGATGGGAACGCCAATATCCAGTCCGGAGACGACCTGCCGATACAACGGCTCGAATTGCATGCGCAGCGCGACGGCGTCGCGGGTGGAGTTGGCATCTACCGCGCCGGGGTTCTTGCTGACCGACAGAACACGGTTCCAGGCAATCTCGCCCAGGAACGTCGCCTCGTTGAAGAGCGACGTGCGCGGGACAGTCCACAGCACATTGAAATTGAGGTGTGCCGTCTTTCCGACCGCATAGGCCGGGTTGTCGCTGTTATTGCTCGCCGGCCCGCCAAAGAAAGACTTGTCTACGGCACCGCTGCTGCTGGCGAGATCCTGGTTGTGGCGGATCGATCCTTCGACGGCCAGATTGACATCTCCGAAGGTGCGTGAAGCGCTCGCGCCAAGTGCCGTGATCCCCTGGGGATACACCAGCCGGTAGCTGAGCGGACCCGGGATGACGCCGCCGAAGGCGCTGGGCGCCATTCCAACGGAGATGACCTGCTGGAAGGTCTTTTCATGGAAGCGGATCAGATACAGGCCATAGTCCGTCTCGTCGGAGCGCAGCCGTAGCTGGATACCGCCCTGGCCACTGTTGCGTGCGCGCTGGTCGTCCAGGCGCGGGGCATTTGCCGCGAAGGGACTGCCCGGCCCCGCGAGCAGAAGTCGCTCCGCACCTTCAGGATTGGTATCCACTCCCGAAAAGTAGCTCCCGGCTGCCGGCAGACGATTGGGGCGCCACTTGAACTGGTAATACGCACCGACCGAGAAGGACGGAGTGATCTGGAACTGAGCCGATACCTGCGGCACCGGACGAATCGCCTCCTTGAACTGCGTATTCGGGACGGATACGAGCTTGGTCACGTCGACCGGGTTCATGCCGCCCGCGATGGCGTTGTTTCCGAAGAACAGGCTTTCACCCCAGACCAGACTGTGCTGTCCGAACCTCACCGTGGTCCGAACGGAACCGATGTCGAAGCCGCCGAACAAGAATCCGTCCAGCGCCTCAAGCTTGCGGCCATGCAACCGCCGCGTCGTGTTCGTGAATGCGTTGAACGGTACCGAAGCCTGATTGGGAAACGCCCCGCCGGAGAACCCGGGGTTGTCGTTCGCCCGGTTGTAGACGTCGTCGTACCAGCCAGCTGCGCTGAAGCGCAGGCCGAAGCGTTTCGCGTACACAGCGTCGAACTCGGAAAGCAGGTCGAGACGATTCGAGACCAGGCCCTTGTTGAAGTTGCGGTCTCCGTCATCGTTGTTCGGACGGCTGAGCAAGGCTGCATCTTGCCGTTGCAGACGGGCGGCGGCGCTGTACTTGACCGTGTTGTCCCATCGAACACTGAGATCGGGGTTCCCCGTATCGAACTCGACGGCGAAGGCGTTGGCTCCGGCTACGCATGCGGTCGCCCCCAGCGCAAGCCGCCGCAGTTTTGCGGACGACGGCAGACGATTTCTTTTCACTTGGATCTCCTCGTTGGTGTACTGGAAGTGCTTGATCGCGTCGGTACCGGAAGCCACGTTCCGGCGCACCGCAGCTGGGCCTCGTTCAGCGCGGCCGATGTAGGCCGAGCTAATTACAAAACTGTACGTATCGAATCATCAAACGCGATGTGGTGTTTACCCCAAGAGCGACGAACTAGTTGTCGAGTGCATTCCCGATTGACGCTGCAAACATCAGAACCTAATATCAGCTACGCGACGATTCGTCTCGTTTCTTAACGACAATCTCGTGGAGTGGCTCCGAGCCGCCCCCCAAAAAAAGCAATGGAGACGTTCAAGTGAGTTCCAGACAATGTCCTGTGCCGCAACTGCCCTGCGGCTATTCCCGGACGGGAAGGCGCTCGCGCGTGCAAGAGATCGCGGCATGAAGCGGCGCACATTCGTTGTGTCGCTGTCAACGTGCGGCGGTGCCTGGGCCGCCCCGGTGAGTCCCGCTCTGGATCGACGCGCCTTGACGGTGCGGGCGCCCTCTCGCGCGGTGTTGCTGGGCGTCGCGCGCGCAGGAGACCGCTTTGTGGCGGTCGGCGAGCGAGGCATTGCAGTGATTTCGGACGACGGCTGTCGCACGTGGGGGCAAGCCCAGGTGCCGGTCAGCGTGTCGCTCACTGCCGTCGCGTTCGCGGATGATCGGCGGGGCTATGCGACGGGTCACGGTGGCACCGTCCTCGGTACCACGGACGGCGGTCTGACCTGGACACGCCTCCTGGACGGACGCGCGATCGCCCTGAAGATGCAGGAAGCTGCCATGCGCGGGGGAGATGCAGCCCAGCGCCAGGCTGCCGATCGGATGATGGCGGACGGCCCTGACAAGCCATTGCTGGACCTCGTCGTCTCCAGCCCCTCCGAAGTGTTCGTCGTGGGCGCCTACGGCCTCGCACTCACCACCTCAGATGGGGGTCACACGTGGTCGGTGCGCTCAAGCCTGCTGGACAATCCGAAGGGCTTGCATCTTTACGCAGTGCGACGCCGCGGCCAGGTCGTCGCAATCGCTGGCGAACAGGGCCTCGTCTTGCGCTCCGACGATGGTGGCCGCAGCTTCCGCAAGCTGAGCCTGCCCTACCAAGGCAGTTTTTTCACCCTTGAATTGCCTTCCGGAGAGGGCATGGTCACGGCAGGCATGCGCGGAAATGTTTGGCGCTCCCCTGACGCCGGCAGCACCTGGCAGCAGCTTCCATCCCCTTCGGCGGCGGCCATCGTTGCCTCCGGCCTGCGCCCCGACGGCAGCTTCGTGCTTGCGAGCCAGGCAGGGCAGTTGATCTCCGACACGGGCGCCTCACTGGAGGTGATGAAGCTTCCGCCGCTTCCGCCTCTCACCGGGGTGCTGCCTCTTCCCGGAGAAGCACTTCTCGCCCTCAGCGTCGAGGGCGCGCATCTCTTCCCGCCCCTTGCTGGCAAGACCACCTCCTGATCATCATGCATCCTTCCAACGGCAGCGGAGCCGATTCCGCGGCGCAACTAGATCCGGCTTCCGGCTCGTTTCTCGAGCGCGCGATCTTCAATCATCGGCGGGTCATCATGTGTCTGTGCGCACTGATCACCCTCGTGCTCGGCTGGCAAGCAACGCGGCTGCAGCTCAACGCGAGTTTCGAGAAAACGATTCCTGTCCATCATCCATACGTTCAGAATTATCTGAAGCACCAGACGGACCTGAGCGGCCTCGGCAATGCCGTTCGGATCGCGGTAGCGAACCCCGGCGGCACGATCTACGAATCCGCGTATCTTGATGCGCTGCGCCGGCTCAGCGACGAGGTATTCCTCATCCCCGGTGTGGCACGCAACCAGATGAAGTCACTGTGGACGCCCACGACCCGCTGGGTTGGTGTCACGGAAGACGGTCTCGAAGGTGGGCCGGTGATCCCCGACGGATACGACGGCTCGGCCACAAGCCTCGCGAATCTGCAATCCAATATCGCTCGATCCGGAGAAATTGGGCAGCTCGTGGCATTGGACGCCCGTTCCAGCGTGATCTACGTTCCCTTGCTGGCGAAAGACCCCGAGGGACGACCTCTCGACTACACCCAGCTGGCCACCCGCCTCGAGGAACTTCGCAACAAATACGAGGGGCAAGGCCTGACCATACATATCGTCGGCTTCGCCAAGATCGTCGGCGATCTGATCGAAGGCGTGCGCTCCGTGGTGATGTTCTTCGGCTTCGCCGTCGTGATCGCGGCAGGCATGGTCTTCTGGTACACGCGATGCCTTCGATCGACTGCGCTCGTACTGGTCGCATCCCTCACCGCCGTGGTGTGGGAGCTTGGGCTCCTCCCGACGCTCGGATTCGCGCTCGACCCGTATTCGATACTCGTGCCGTTTCTCGTCTTCGCAATCGGCATGAGCCACGGCGCGCAAAAGATGAACGGCATCATGCAGGACGTCGGCCGCGGCATGCACAAGCTGGTTGCGGCCCGACTCACGTTTCGGCGCCTCTTTCTCGCGGGCTTGACGGCGCTGCTCGCCGACGTCGTCGGGTTCGCCGTGCTCTTGGTCATCGACATCCAGTCCATCCGTGAACTGGCCATCGCGGCCAGTCTGGGAGTCGGCGCCTTGATCTTCACCAACCTGATCCTGCTGCCGGTGCTTCTAAGCTACACCGGTGTCAGCGCCAAGGCGGCCGAACGCAGCCTCAGATCGCAGCAACCCGGCCGGACGAAACACCCCGTCTGGGCCGTGCTCGATCTGTTCACGCGCAAGCGATACGCCAGTGTGGCGGTGATCACGGGCCTGATCATGGCGGTCGCAGGGATGTTTGCGAGCACGCACCTGAAGATCGGCGATTTGGATCCAGGGGCCCCGGAGCTGCGCTCCCACAGCCGTTACAACCGCGACGTCGCCTTCATGAATGCCGCCTACGGCGCGTCCAGTGATGTGCTCGCCATCATGGTGAAGGTACCGGACGGCCAGTGTTCCGTGTACGAAACACTCAACAAGGTCGACGCGCTGGAGTGGGAGCTGCGCCAACTGGAAGGTGTCGAGAGCACCAACACGCTCGCACTGCTGAATCGACGCGTGCTCACCGGCTTGAACGAGGGAAATCCGAAATGGTTCGAGTTTCTTCCGAATCAGGACATGCTGAACACAGTGACGGCCGGCGCCCCAAGGGGTCTCTACAACGAGGCGTGCAACCTGTTGACGATGTATGTGTTTCTCAGGGATCACCGCGCCGACACGCTGACCCGCGTGCGGGAGCACGTGGAGAATTTCGCCCGTGAGAACGACACCACTGACGTGCGCTTCCTGTTGGCTGCAGGAAATGCTGGCATTGAAGCCACCACCAACATCGTCGTCAAGGACGCATGGCGGCAGATGCTCTTCCTCGTCTATGGCGCTGTCGTGGTCCTGTGCTTCGTCACGTTCCGGTCCTGGCGTGCAGTGGTGGTTGCCGTGCTACCACTGGTGCTCACCTCCTTCCTGGCGGAAGCCTTGATGGTTGCCTTGGGCATGGGAATCAAGGTGGCGACCCTGCCCGTCATCGCCCTGGGGGTCGGCATCGGGGTCGACTACGCGCTGTACATCCTGTCCGTGACGCTCGCGCAACTGCGAGATGGCAAGTCCTTGTCGGAGGCCTATCACCAGTCTCTGCTTTTCACCGGCAAGGTGGTGATGCTCACCGGGTTCACGCTTGCGGTGGGCGTCATTACCTGGATTGCGAGCCCGATCAAGTTTCAGGCCGACATGGGTGTGCTCCTCGCGTTCATGTTCCTCTGGAACATGCTCGGCGCGCTGGTGCTGCTGCCGGCCCTCGCGTACTTCCTGCTGCCGATGGGCGCCAAGGGCCCATCGACCGCCGCAGCCCTGCGCCCAACCGAAACCCTGAGTGTTTAGCTGAACGCTGGCGCAAGGCCATCCCAGCACAGGTACTTGATCTCCAGGAACTCCTCGATGCCGTGGTGCGAGCCTTCGCGCCCCAGCCCGCTCTGCTTCACGCCGCCGAACGGGGCCACTTCGTTCGAGATCAACCCGCAGTTGATGCCGATCATCCCGGACTCGATGGCCGCCGAAGCCCGCCAGATGCGCGCGGCGTCGCGGCTGTAGAGATAGGCGGCAAGCCCGAACTCGGTCGCGTTGGCGATCGCGTACGCCTCCTCGTCCTTCTCGAAGCGAAAGAGCGGCGCGAGAGGGCCGAAGGTCTCTTCGCGCGCCAGCGCCATCTGCGAGGTGGCACCCGCAACCACGGTGGGTTCGAAGAAGCGGCCTCCCAGCGGATGGCGGTGCCCGCCATGCAGCACGGTCGCACCGTGCGCGACGGCATCCGCGATGTGCTCTTCGACCTTCCGAACGGCCCCGTCATCGATCAACGGGCCGAGCTGCACGTCTGACTCAAGGCCATTGCCGACGCGCAGCTTGCGAACGCGCTCGACCAGCTTCGCGGCAAATGCGTCGTACACGCCCGCCTGGACGAGCACCCTGTTGGCGCTGATGCAGGCCTGGCCGGTGTTGCGGAACTTGGCCGCCACCACGCCGTCCGCGGCCGCATCCAGATCCGCATCGTCGAAGACGATGAAGGGTGCGTTGCCTCCCAGTTCCATCGAGCATTTCTTGATGGTGCCCGCGGCTTGCGCGAGCAACACGCGCCCTACTTCGGTCGAGCCGGTGAAGGTGATCTTGCGCACGAGCGGGTGCGACGTGAGCTGGCTGCCGATGTCGCGCGTGTCGTTGCCGGTCACCACATTGAACACACCCGCGGGCACGCCGGCGCGCCGGCCCAGTTCCGCCAATGCCAGTGCGGTGAGCGGCGTCTGGCTCGCGGGCTTGACGACCATGCTGCAGCCCGCGGCCAGCGCGGGACCGGCCTTGCGCGTGATCATGGCCGCGGGAAAATTCCAGGGCGTGATCGCCGCGCAGACGCCGATCGGCTCCTTCAGCACCACGATGCGCTGGGTGTCCTTGGGCGCGGGAATCAGGTCGCCGCGCACCCGCTTGGCTTCCTCGGAAAACCACTGGAGGAACGATGCCGCGTACTGCACCTCGGTCTTGGCTTCGGCCAGCGGCTTGCCCTCCTCCAGGGTGATCAAGGTCGCCAGATCGTCGCCGTGCAGGACCATGAGCTCGTACCAGCGGCGCAGCACCTCGGAGCGGTGCTTGGCCGTGGTCTTGCGCCAGTCGAGAAAGGCGCGGTGCGCCACCTCGATGGCCTGCGCCGTCTCGTCCTGCCGGAAACGGGGGAGCTCGACAAGCGGTTCATCGGTGGCCGGGTTGCGCAAGGTGTACTTGCCGTGCGGCGTGGCATCGATCCACTCGCCGCCCACGAAGGCGGCGGCGCGGAACAGTTCGGGGTCTTTGAGCAGGTTCTTCATGATTCTTTGCATCAGCCGATGCGCTTGGTTTCGAATCGGATCGGTAGCGGCGTCGCCAGGCCGGCGGCGCGCGCAAGATCGAGGATCATCCCGGCGACCACCACGTCCTGAAGGCCGGATCCGACCGACTTGTACATGGCCACCTCGCCTTCGCGTCGGGCGCCGCTTGCCTTGCCGGACATCAGGTCATTGAGGCTGATGCACTTGGCGTCAGGCTCGACACCGTCCCGCCGGGCCGCCAGCATGTCCCCGGACTCCTCGAGCACTTCCTCCACGTTGTCGCAGACGATGAGGCCGGCGCGGGCCACCACGCTGCTGTCGACTTCGCGCTGGTCGGGCAGCGTCGATCCGATGGAAACCACCGTTGCATGAGGCGCGAGCCACTCGCCGTGCAGGATGGGTTCCTCGCCATAAGAACGGGCCGCCGCCAGCACGATGTCGGCGCCGCCCACGGCTTCTGCGGGCGATTCGACGGCGTGCGCACGAACCCCAAGCTCAGCGCCCAGTGCCTCGGCGAAGGCCTCGCGCTTAGCCTTCGTCGGGCTGTAGACCCTGATCTCGTGCAGCTCGCGCACCGCGGCGATGGCGAGCGTGTGCATGCGCGCTTCCAAGCCGCTGCCGAGGACGGCGAGGCTTGCAGGGCGCTCCGGCGCCAGCCGATCCAGGGCGGCGGCCGACGTGGCGGCCGTGCGGTAGGCGGTGACGAGGTTGCCGTCCACGATCGCGGCCAGCGAGCCTGTGGTGGCATCGAACAGGACGGCGGCGTACTCGAGCTGCCGGCCCGCCGCACCGAAGGCCATGCCCATCAGCTTGGCGCCGTAGTAGCGCGAGCCCGGCGGCACCGCGGTCATGGTCCGCAGCGAAGCACGCTCCGCGGCGCCCGCGGCAATGGTGCGCCGAGGCACCGCGTTCGGTCCCATCGGCCGTGCATAGGTGTCCTGCAAGGCACGCACCGCCGGCAGCCACTGGAAAACGGCAGCCGCGGTTTCGGAGGAGACGAACACGGGCGCTTCGGCCGCGGCGCTCTCGGGAAGTTTGGGGTTGGTGGAGCTCATTCGAATTTCAGTTTGGCTTCGTGGATGACGCGCCTGTACAGATCGGTGTCGTGGCGCACCTGATCGATCAGCAGGCTTGGAGGGCCGGAACGCGGGACCATGCCGAGTTCGCGGAAGCGGGCCTTCAGCGCTTCTTTCTGCAGGACGGTGTTCAGCGCCTGGTTCAGCCGCTCGACCACTGCCGCGGGCGTGCCCGGCGGCGCGAAGATGCCGAGCCAGGAGTTCGTCTCCATGCCCTTGAGCCCGGCTTCCGCGACGGTGGGAACGTCCGGCATGCGCGGATCGCGGTCGGTGCCCGACACCGCGAGGATCCTGACCTTGCCGGTCTTCGCGAGTTCGAGCGCCGTGCCGTCGAAGGTGAGATCGACCCGGCCCGCGGCCACCTCGGTGAGCGCGTTCGAGGTGGACCGGAACGGCACGTGGACCAGATCGGTGCCGGTCAATGACTTGAACAGCTCGCCTCCCAGGTGCGCCCCGCTGCCCGGGCCGGCGCTGCCGTAGGTCAGCTTGCCCGGGTTCTTGCGTGCGTGGTCGACGAATTCCTGCAGCGTCTTGACGGGCAGCTGCGCATTGACGACCACCGCGATGGGATAGACCGAAGCGATGCCCACCGGTGCGGCGGCCGTTGGCGCGTCGTACTTCACCGAAGGATCGACCAGCGGGAGGATGCTGTAGGCGATGTTGGTGAGCAGCAGCGTGTTGCCGTCCGGCTTGGCGCCGAACACGGCGGAAGTTCCGATCCGCGTGCCGCCGCCTGGCCGGTTCTCGATGATCACGGGCTGTCCCAGCGCTTGGCCGAGCTGCTCGCAGATGACTCGCGCGCCGATGTCGGTGAAACCGCCCGCGGCATAAGGCACGATCACACGGACAGCCTCCGCGGCGCGCACCGATGAAAGCAGCAGGCCGCCTGCCCCGCCGATGAATGTGCGGCGTCTCAGGAATGTCATGGTCTTGTCTCGTTTTTCTAGCATTGGCTATCCAGCAACCGCGTCAGCAAGGATGCCGCCCGACCATGAAGGCGCTGTCCGGATCGGAGGTCACCGGCAGTCCCGAAGCCACCAGCCCCTGACGAAGCATCTTCAGGAACCGATCGGGGATGCGCATGGCCGGAGCCCGCAGCGGCCCGCCATTGAAGCCGGCAAGCCAGTCCTGGTACTTCCACATGGTCCGGTTCAACACCGATGTGCCGCCGATGTAGGCCTGGGTGGCCGCCCCGTTGGCGCCGCGTGCCGGGTTGACCTTCCAGTACAGCTCCATCGCCTCCTCCCACTTTCCGGTGCGGGCCAGCTCGAAGGCGCGCGGATAGTAGTCGCCCATCCACTGCGTGTTGCTGGTGCCGGAGAACTGCATCTTCATCAGGCTCATGAGCGGGATGGCGTCGCCCTCGATCGGGCAGCTGATGACGACCTCGTCGCGAAAGTGGTGGTACATCTCGCAGATGCCGGCCGGCAGCGGAAAGCCCTGTTCCGACTTGATCGCCACGATGTTCGGGCAGGCCTCGAGCAGCCGCCGCACCAGCGCGACCGACATGCCTGCCGGATGGATGCGCTCGAAGCCCCAAGCCGGCAACGGAAACAGCATCACGCCCAGCTTGGTCGCGTCACACAGTTCCTTGGTGTAGTCGAAGACTTCCTGCTCCGTCGTCGGCCAGAACTGCGCGGGATAGGACAGCAGCACCATGGTGGCGCCGGCCGCCTCCGCCAGCTTCACGGCCTGGATGTTCTCCGCCAGCGTGTTGAAGGCGGCATGAAAGAACAGGCCGAAGTCCGGACCCGCGGTCTCCGCTGCCCAGGCAGTGAACTGCGCGTTCTCCTCCGGCGAGATAGCGACTTCGGCGCACAGCAGCGTGTGCTTGAACCCGAGCTCCTTGGCCAGCGCGACGTCATAGCGGATGCCGCGCTCGTTCAGTCGCTTGAGATCGGCGGAATAGCTCGGGATGGTCACGGAAGAGCAGCCGACCAGGTTGTCACGGGCCCAGGCCCGGGCGTCTGCGCGCTTGTAGGGAAGCATGTTTGTCTCGATTCGTTTGTGGTGGATTGAAAGCTGTCCTCATCGAGGCACAGCAACGATGAGAGGCACTTTAGGTTCGCCGTGCGCAACGAGCGAGAGTGCGCACGCGATAGCAGCTATCCACTCCGGCGAAAGCTCAGGCGGCGGAGCCTTCTTGCGAAAGGATCGCGGGTGCCATCGACAGAAGGAGCGCATGGATCTCTCGCGTCGCCAGCGTGTGTGGCCGGTGGCGGGCGACCGCGAGCACGATCGCGCGCGACAGCACAGGCTCCACGATTTTCAGAGCGGCGAGCCGGCCTTTGTCGTGCGCAGCGATTGACGGGGCGGTGATCGCAAAGCCGGCAGCGGACGCCGCGATCTCGTGCTGCAGGCGGATCGAGTTCGCCTCGGCGACGACGCGCAAGCTCAGACCCATCTTGCGCGCGAGTACAACCAGCCGCTCGCGCAGCGGATGAGGTTCGGTCGGCAGCACCAGCGGCAGCCGGGTGACTTCTTCGAAGCGGATCTCCTGACGACTTGCGAGCGGGTCGCTGCTGGCGGCCACGAGGCATAGAGCGCCCTCCATCAGGACCGGCTCGTCCGCGCTCGCCTCGCCACCGTCACGCAGCAGCAAGGACAGGTCCAGTCGCCCCTGGTCCAGCATCTCCTGCAGCTGCGAACTGGAGCCCTCCGTCAGGTGCAACCGCACCTGGGGAAACTGCTGGAGGACGCGCTGGTAGAGCGGGCCCGCGAGCGACGGCACCGTCGAGGGCAACAGACCCAGGCGCACGTCGCCCACCGGCACCCCCCTGCTCGCGCGGACTTCGTCGGCAAAGCTCTCCGACTCGGCGATCAGGCGCTGAATCCGCGGGTACAGCTGCTCGCCAAGTTCGGTCAGGACCACGCCGCGCCCCGTCCGGCGAAACAAGGGGGACCCCGCGTCGCGCTCGAGTTGGGCAATGCACCGGCTCACCACCGATTGCGGAACATCCGCCGCCACGGCTGCGCGCGACACCGAGCCCAGCTCCGCCACCTTCACGAAGTGGTGCCAGGCCGCGTCGACGATGGACTTCATGCCCATGATTTTCCGCCCTTCGCGACCGCGGGGGACACTCACATGGGCTGGCCGAGGTACTGGTAGGTCTGCAGCATGAGCGCGGCCGATCTTTGCGGATTCGGCACCGCTTCCTGCTCGTACTTGCACAGCTGCAACGAGGCATTCCACACCGTGGAGACGCGCTCGAACCGGCGGTTCGTATAGGCCGCCAGGGCCTCTGGGATGTTGGTCTCGCCCTTCAGGCATTGGGCGAGCACCACGGCGTCCTCAATCGCCATGCCGCCGCCGGACGTCATCTGCGGGGTCGGCGAGTGCGCCGAATCTCCGAGCAGCACGACCCGGCCACGATGCCACGGGGCCGGCACGAGCGTGACGTCGAAAGGGCGAACCAGCACCTGCTGCGGGCTCGTGACCAGCGCCAGCGCATCCTGGATCACCGGGGCGGAGAAGCCGGCCAGCCGCTCGCGGACGAGAACATCCAGCTGGTCGTCCGGCCAATGCAGGTGCTGGGCACTGTTCTCCAGGAAGAACAGGTAGCACATCTCCTTCGACGTCGGCAGCGCGCCGACGGTGCGCTTGCCATCGGGCGAGCGATAGAGACAGAAGCCATCGACCTCGGGCGGCCGCGGTGCATTGAAGCGCCAGGCGCTCTGGCCAGCAAAACACACGCGATGCTCGGCACCGAAGAATTGCGCGCGCAGTTTCGAGTAGGCGCCGTCCGCTGCAACCACGAGATCGTAGGCAGCCTCGCGCCCATCGGAAAACTCGACTTCCACGTGGTCTCCACGGTCGGTCACGCTCTTGGCGGTGAGGCCGCGCTCCACCTTCGCGCCCGCTTCGCCGGCTGAAGTCTCGAGGATTCGCGCAAGTTCGGGACGGCGGATGCCGATGCCGGGCGGTGTCGGGTTGGACATGTGCAATTGCCCGGCCGCATCGTATTGCTTGAACACCTCGAAGCGCAGGCCGCTCTCGAGACAAGGCTCGTCCAGGCCGATCTCCGAAAGGGCTCGCATGGTGTTGTGAAGCAGACAGATCCCCGAGCCGAGCGTCGACCTCGCCGGTTGGATGTCGATGCAATGGGTCTCCAGGCCGGCCTTGGCCAACGCATAGGCCGCGGTGGCGCCGCCGATACCGCTTCCGACCACGAGCACGCGCTTGGTCTTGTTCATGGATTTGTCTCCTGTTCAGTCATGTTTGTGGGTGAATCCTTGCCACCTGCGCATCGGATTGCGCAGAGTGGTTTCGCAGTTGCAGATAGAAGCAGAAGGCCACGGCATCGATGGCCACGGCCGCCCAGCCGATGGCCCCGTAGCCGAAGAACTTCACCAGGGTGCCGCCCAGGATGGGGCCGATGGCGGAACCGATCATCAGCATGGCGGGCGTCGCGGCCACGGCTCGCCCCGAGGGGTCCAGCTTCGCCAGTGCGCCGAAGGTGAAGATGTGCGTGAAGATCACCGCGGAGACGAAGAAGGCACCGCTCGCCGCATAGGCGGGGAATGCTGTGCTTGAAACCAGGACCACCGCCAGGATGGCCTGTGCCGCCGCGCCGGCAAGCACGACGTGGCGGGCCTCGATCCGGTGCTGCAGGAACGCGGCGACCGCGCCCGGCACCAGGTTGACGACGCCCACCGCGATCAGCACGACATGCAGATCGGACGGTGTGAACCCGCGGTCGGCACCCATCCGCTCCATGAACGAAAACACCATGGCCTGCGTGACGTTCATCAGGCTGATGCCTGCCATGGCGCACCACGCCGCCTTCGGCAGCCGCGCCGGCCGCACGCCGGGCACAGCGGCCTCCGCCTGGGCGAGTCGCACGTTCGGGAATGCAAAAGCCGTGACGGCGCTCGCCGCGAGCATGATGGCGCCGAAGATGGCGAAGAGCCCTGCGCCTCCGACCTGCGCAATGATCTGCGGAGCGGCTGCCATGTAGGCAATGCCAAGCACGCCCACCGCGACCTGCATGAAGCCGAACAGCCGATGCGGATTGCTCGTGAGTGCGACGGTGCCATGCGTGATGCTCAACCCGACGCCCGTTGCAATGCCCGCCAGCAGATGCAGAACCGCGAGGGTTTCGAACTGGCTGGTGCGCATGCAGGCCAGGAACGCGGCGGCCGAGACGGCATAGCCTGCGGGAACGATCCAGCGGCGGCCACGCAAGCGATTGAAGCGCGGTGCCAGGCTCAAGCTCGCCGCAACCGCGCCCGCCAGGAACAGGGTGGCCAGCGCACCCGCCTGCTGCGGGTCGAACCCGAACCGCGCGATGAGCGTTCCGACCCACACGGGCAGCGCAACGATGTCGATCATCCCCGCGCAGTGCGCGGCCATGAGGGCAGCACGCGCCCGCAAACCAGTTGTCGAATTCATTTGGAAGCCCTCGGAAAATTTGTCACTTGGCGGCGTGCGGTGATGTGATCCACAACGCCCCCTCATCGCATTCCAGCGCCACAGGCGTGAGCGCCTGCCCCACGCATGGCCCCCTGGTGCAGACCCCGGTGTCGATGTCGAACACCGCGCCATGCCCATAGCAAACGATCGAATTCCCGTCGGCGCTCAGGTAGGCATCCTTGCGCCAGGCCAGCGGTGCGCCGTCGACGTGCGGGCAGGCGTCGAGCCATCCCCTCACGCGGCCGCCGTGCCGGACTACGAACATCGCTTTTCGCGAGGTGCCTTCGGGAGCGAAGCCACGAGCCGCCTGGTCAGGGAGCTCGTCGAGCCTGCACAGGTACGCGCGCACGCCCGTCCTTCAATGCGCCTCGCCTCCCGGCGGCGGTGGGCCGCCCGGGGCCCACTTCTCGCGGTGCTGAAAGAGGAAGATCTGCGATTCATCGACCTGCATGGGTGCTTCGCGTGCGATCCAGCTGTCGTCGTGCAGGTCCATGTCCGCGTCGTATTCCACGTGGCAGCCCACCGGGCTGTTGAAGTACCAGAACCAGTTGGAGCCGAACTTGTGCCGGCCGGGACCCCAATAGCTCTGGTAGCCCTTGGCTGCAAACGCGGTGCCGCGTTGAAGCACCGCGGTGGGACCCGAGAGATGGAATGTGAAATGCTCGACGCCCTTCATGAAGGCCGGCGTCTGGATCAGAAAGAGCGTGTGGTGGTCCAACGTTCCTGCCGGTTGCAGGAAACTGCCGGCATCGATGAATCGATCGGTGCATCGGAAGCCGAGCCGGTCCACGTAGAACTTGGCGGCCTTGGCTTGATCGGGTACGAAGTACACGACGTGCGAGAGAGTCAGAGGCCGGTGCTCTGCATTCGGGCTTACGCCCAGGACGTTCGGGCTGCGTGCCGGCTTGCTGCCGGGCGAATTCACCGCTTCGCCAGGCAAGTCGATCTTGCGCCGAACCGAGACCTGGAACCCGAGCACGAAGCCCATGTCGTCGCTGGCTTCGATGGAACCATCAGCCAAGCGTTTCACTTCGCGGTCGCGACCAAGCTCATCGGCTATGGCGTCCA
Source organism: Variovorax sp. OV700 (assembly GCF_900099805.1). Classification (GTDB taxonomy): domain Bacteria; phylum Pseudomonadota; class Gammaproteobacteria; order Burkholderiales; family Burkholderiaceae_C; genus Variovorax. The sequence continues at coordinate 569,801 of NZ_FNDR01000002.1, forward strand.
GCGACTGGCGATCCGCGACGCCATAGATCGTCTTGCGCAGCATCGTTCCAGTCTCCATGGGTGCAGGCAAGGACGCGTCGTCCCGACGTGCGATGACGATGGAGGTGCCGTCGACAGCCTCAAAGCGGCCACCGGAATCACTGACGTCGACTGGCGTCAGGCCGTAGTCTGTGAAGTACTGAATGCAGGCTGCGACGTCATCGACGCCAAAGACCAGAGAGTCAGGTCCGAGGATGTTCATCCTTGCTCCTTTCGAATGTTGCAAGCCCGGTCAGAGGTTGACCGCGTCGGATTCAATACTAGACGACTCGTCTCGATAACAATTTAGGGCAAACCCTCGCGACGAAACGTCGAATCGGTCTTGTGAGATGCCTACTGCATTCGCGGCGAATACGGTCTAAGCCGCCAAAGCGCGCCTAGGTGGTTTCCCCATATTTGCAATACGCAGCGTATTGCAATAATCACCGCAAATACCTGGCGCAAATCACTCACTGCGTCGCAACTGCGGAGACAACCCATGACGATCTCGAGACGGCAGGCGCTGGGCACTGGCGCCGCGATGCTGATGACACCCTTTGCAGGCCCGTCGGCAGCGCAGGACTATCCCAACAAGCCCGTGCGCATCGTGGTCGCGAACCCACCCGGGTCGGGACTCGACGCGGATTCGCGCTTCTGGGCCGCAGGGCTGACATCTTTGCTCGGGCAGTCTGTGTTGGTCGATAACCGACCGGGTGGAGCAACGACCATAGGCACTTCGCTGGTCGCGAAGTCACCTCCGGATGGCTACACCCTGCTTGTCGGCATACCGAGTTCGCTTTGCTACATGTCGGAGCTGTACACGAAGCTTCCGTACAAGCCCGACGATTTCGAAGCCATCAGTCAGCTCACCACCTTGCGCAGCGTGATCGTTGCCCACCCGAACCTGCCCGCCTCCACGGCGTCCGAGCTTGTGGCGTTGGCCAAAGCCAAGCCAGGAGCCATTTCTGCTGGAACCCTCGGTATCGGCACTTTCCAGCATTTGCTGGGCGAGTGGTTTGGAGCGATCACGGGAACCCGCTACCAGTTTGTGCCGTACAACACGACCAGTCCGTACACGGCGCTTCTGGGAGGCGAGACGCAAGTGATGTTTGACGCTCTTGCTGCCTCGATGAGCAATATCCAGGCAGGTAGGCTGAAGGCCTTAGCCGTGACCGGCAAGGGGCGGCATCCGCTGCTTCCGAACGTGCCGACTTTCGAGGAGTTGGGCATGGGGGAATACGACGCATCGACTTGGTTCGGCCTTCTTGCACCCGCGGGCACGCCGAAACCGATATTGGACAAGCTCGCTACTGCGTGCGCTGCTTTGGCCCGCAAGCCGGAGGTCATAAGCAGGTACCGCGACTACGGTGGAGAACCCGTGGGGAGCGCGCCTGCCGACTTCTCCACCTTCATCCGCTCTGAACGAGCGAAGTGGATTCCGGTAGTAAAGCGTTCCGGAATCAAGCTCGAGTTGACCTGAGACCGAATCGAACAAAACCCTATGTCACCAACACTGCGAGTTCTTTGGTTCGTTCCTCCGCCGGTGGCCATCGTCGCCCAGGGATTGACGATGGCCAACGAAGTGACTGTCCTCTCCCGGCGCAACACGTCATCCGATGAACAGTTCGCTGCACTGGCGTCCGGTGAATCGGACGCCGTGGTCACGGCCATTGACAACGTCATGGACTGGAATCTGCGCGATGGGCCGCAGGACTTTCGCGTTGTGGCGCAGCTTGAGCGCACGACGCCCTTGACCGTTGTCGGACAGCGAGATCGCACGTCCTTGGAGGATCTGCGTGGCGCCACGATCCTGGTCGATGCGCCTCGCAATGGATTCATTGTGGCTCTGCGCGCGATGCTCGCCGATGCTGAAGTTGGCCCTGAAGCGTATGTGTTGGCCCCCGTGGGCGGCGTAAAGGAAAGATACGAAGCCATCATCTCTGGGCAAGGCCACGCCACGCTGCTGGGCCCACCGTTTGACGGAATGGCCATTGCAGCGGGTCTTACCCGGCTCGCGACGGTGCAGGAACGTTACCCGGCATTTCCGGGACAGGGCCTTGTCGTGAGCTCGGCGGCTTTGGAACGGATGCGCCCTGCTCTTTCGGCCTGGCTTCGCAACCTCGAGAATGCTCGCCAAAGCATGGGAATCGCACCTGAGGCCGCACGACAGGCACTGACGTCGGCAGGTTTCCCCGCGCCAGCGGTGGACGCCATGCTTGGTGCCACACCTGCCTCTCTGGTTCCAGATCGGGCCGGCATCGAGCTGCTCATCGAGCAGCGACGCCGCGTTGGTCTGCCGGGAGCCAATACGAGCTACGAGGGGCTGGTGGAGAGCTCTCTGCTTGGGCGCTGACGCGCACGCCCCCGCCCCCCGCCTCAGGCGAGCTTGCGCTTCTTGGCTTGTGTTGCGCCAGCAACCTTGCCGACGGGCGTCAGCATTTGCATGATGGCAGCGCAGTGCTGGTCTGCGAATTTCTTGTCCAATGGCAAGTGCCTCATGAGGAGCCGGAAATAGATTGGCGCATACAGGATGTCCATCTGCAACTCCGTGTCCAGGTCATCGCGTATTTCACCCAGGCGACGCGCATCTTCAAGAACCTCGCGGACAACCGCTCGCCGCCCGTACCAGAAACGTTCACGGAACTCACGCAGTACATCTGGGTCGCTCTGCCCCTCGGCCATGATCTGCGAAACGATGCGCCCGGACCAGCCGCTGTACTCCTCGACCAGCAGATGCACATGGCGCGTGAGGGCCTCGCGCGGGCTCTCGACCTTCGGCATGGTGGTGTGACTCAGGTGGGTGTGCAGAAATGCCTCTATGACCACCGCAGCTTTCGAGTTCCACCACCTGTAGATGGTCGCTTTGCCAACCCCTGCCTCGCGTGCGATCGATTCGATCGAGATCTGCTGCACAGGCGTCGCTTCCAGAAGCTTCAGCGTAGCTTCCAGAATGGCCATGCGCGACGAATCACTGCGAGCACGCCCGGGCGAGCGTGTTCGCGGCGCGACGGGACCTGGCGCGGCGGCCAGCTTGACTGCGGGTGAGCGGCCGCGAGCCTTGGCTGCGGTCCCTTGGGAAGATGTTTTGGTAGGCAAGGAATTCCCGATGGCTATTTCGTAGGCATCATTATCTGGCCCCCGGCCCGTCCTAGAAAACCATCAGGTCGCGGCCGAGCGCGCCGCGGTGACTCACGCTGCTGCCAGGAACAGCGCAGCGACCGCCGAGCACAGAGGCCAGGTTTTCATTTCGAGCCAACTTCCGCATCGACATCCAGGTCGAGCAGGACGAAAGCCATTCGGCAGGGCTTGCCTGATCGGTTCGCCCAACTGTGGTTGGTCGCTCTCTGGATCAGGATGTCGCCGGCACGCATCAGCGTTTCCCCCTCGTCCATGAGGGCATGGATCTCGCCCTCCAACACGATGGCATAGTCCAGCGACTGCGTCTTGTGGAACCAGAAGTGACGGGCGTCGCCTTTGTCCCGAACCCCGTGCTCATCCAGGAACCGCGCCAATTTCGCCGGCTCGTAGGCCTCATCGGGCGGGAAGTCAACGACGCGAAGGAGGGACCCCCCCTTGGAGTGAAAGCCGAAGGCTTGTCCAGCGGGAGCCGGATCGGGCCCTGGTGCGGAGGCTTCGCCCGTCACCCACAGCACGTGGGCAAGGGGGGTGTTCGGATCCGTGGTGTGGTTCGGCGCCGGCCCATCCGATACGAAGACGGATTTGCCTTTCTCGTTCTCGCCGGTGACGATGCGGCGGACCGGCCGTACGTGCGCGGAGACTTTGTCGCGCAGTTGCTCGATCGTTGCTTCAGTATTCACGCCCAGTTCCCTTTTCAGTATCGGTATTTCGAGTTGTTCGGTTGCGCGAAGTGCGCGAGCTGCGCGATCAGGCCGGCTGCGGTGTCAAGGGTCCGACACACGCATTGCGCTGGCTGCCAAGCCCTTCGATGGACGACTCCATCAGGTCACCCTCGCGGAGGAATCGGTTGTAGTGGGTGCCGTTCCCGGCAGGCGACCCGGTCGCGACGAGGTCGCCGGGCCAGAGTTGCACATGCGCGGTGATGTATTCGATCTGCCGGGCCACGTCGAACAGCATGTCAGCCGTGGACTCGTCCTGCATGGTCTGCCCGTTCAGCTTCAGCGTGATGCGCAGATCCTGCGCATCGGGCACGAAGCAGGCGGGCACGAGTACGGGGCCGAAGGGCATGAAACTCGGCGCAGACTTGGACCTGAGCCAGTCGGTTCCCAACATCTTGTAATCCGTGCGTGCGATCAGGTCGCGCGCAGACACGTCGTTCACGATCGCGTAGCCCGCTATGTAGTCGAGCGCGCGCTCGCGGGTCACGTTGCGAGCGGGGCGGCCCATGATGACGGCGAGCTCCAGTTCCCAGTCGGGCTTGAGGGTGGTTGCAGGAAGCACGACGGAGTCGAACGCTCCCGTGATGGCCGACGGCAGTTTCGGAAAGACGTAGGGCTCGCCGTTCGCTTTCCGTTCATCCATCATGTCTTCGGCCCACTTGCGCAGTGCCGGCCCTTCGAGCCCCGGTGGCCCTACACCCATGTCCAGCGTCAGATCGACCACATGCTTGCGGTAATTGGCTCCGGTGCAAAGCACCTGCCGAGGCAGATCGACGGGAGGATGCACCCGCAGGTTCGACATGGGCACCTCACAAGTGTGCTGCGCAGGGATGCGCTCCCGCAGCGCGCGCAGCACCATCAGGTTGCGATCCCAGTCCTGCAGCAGGTCGAGCACAGATGCATTCGCGGACCATTCGGCCCCGTATTCCAGCGCCACGGTGTACAGGGCATGCAGGGGCAAGACACGATCGCCGATGCACATGCCGGCAAATCGATCGCCTCCTTCGTGAGAGAAGGTTCCCAGGGAGAAAGTCTTCATTGGCTGCTCACATGAAAGGCTTGCGCGGGGTCGGCCACCAGGTGTCTTGCTCCCGCGGTCCCATGCGGTTGCGCAGCACGCCCACACCCGAGACCTCCAGTTCCACCACGTCGCCAGGACTGAGGCTGCGACCGAGTTCAAGCGCAGAACCGTTGCCCATCGTGCCGGAACCGATCACGTCGCCAGGCTGCACATAGTCGCCCAGGGATACGTAGGCGATCAGCTCTTCGACGCTCCAGAGCATCTCCGAACTGTCGCCTTCGCCCCATGTCTCGCCGTTCACTCGAACGGACATACCGATGCGGTTGAGGTCAGGGAATTCATCGATCGTAGTGATCCAGGGGCCGATGCCATAAGCAAAGTCCTTGCTCTTCGTTGGACCCATGCCAATCGCAAACTCGTTGGCCTGCAGATCGCGAGCCGAGAAGTCATTGAAGATCGTTACGCCGAACAGGTGCGAGCGTGCTGTATCGGGGGTGATGTTGTGGGCGGTGCGTCCCATGACCCACCCAATCTCCAACTCGTAGTCCATCTTCTCAGCGCGCGCCGGCCAAGGCACCTCGGCCTCGTGCCCGATCACCGTCCAGGGCGAGCCCTTGAAATAGCCGGGCACTTGCAGCAACGCAGGCGCAGGCGTGAGCTTCATTCGCTCATGAAACTGGCGGATGTGCTTCACGAACGTGAGGCCGTCGCGCACCACGGACGGGTCACAAGCCGCGGCCCATTGCAAGCCTTCGATCGACTTCGAGGCATCGTTCCCAAACCGGGTGGCGGCTTCGTGAGCCGTCTCAAGGAACTCCTCGCCAAGAGCAATGGCTGCCGACATGCTCTCAGGGAACACGGCCGAGGCGTAGCGCAGTGCGGCGTCGCGGCTTGCCCCGCGCGACTGCTGCCTCAGGACTTCCGCGGCGCGCAGGTCGATGACACGAGATTGCTCCGGCTGCACCAGGCAAATGCGTTGAACGGGGCCATCGACCCCTTGCATCACAAATCTTCCGAGCTTCACTGCGACTCCTGTAGTTGGACAATTACGATACTGTACGTCTCGTTTTCTACGTGGTATTTCAGTGTTTACCCTAGGAAGACTTCTGGGATTTTGGACTCACCTCCAGTTGACTTGACCGCACATGGATCATATAGTCATTTCGATACGGCTCGTCTCGTACAAGTTCGGGAGCGCGCAACCACGGTGCCGCTCCAGCCACTCCTTCACCTCAACCCTTGGCAGTCATACATGAGCAAGCGTTCCCCCGTCATCATTTCTTGTGCCTTGACCGGCGCCGCAGACACCCGGGCGAAAAACCCCGCCGTTCCCGCGTCGCCTCAGGAAATAGCGGACCAGGCCATCAATGCCGCGAAAGCTGGTGCGTCTATCGTCCACATCCACGTGAGAGACCCGGAGACGGGCAAGTCTTCCACCAAATTCGCCTACTACGAGGAAGTCGTGCAGCGCATCCGCGCCTCCCGGTGCGACGTGCTGATCAACCTCACGACCGGTCCGGGCACGATGCTGACGGTGCCTACCGATGCTCCGTTTCGAGTGGCACCAATTCCCAACGCGGAACTCATGACGCCAAGCGAACGGGTCGCGCACGTCGTCAAACTCAGGCCGGACATCTGCAGCCTCGACGTCGCCACCATGAGCTTTGGCGACGCGGTCTTCGTCAATCCAGCCAATCATCTGCGCGAAATGGCTGCGCAAATTCAGGCGTGCGGCGTCACCATGGAATTGGAAGTCTTCGACTTCGGCCATGCGCGCCTGGCGAGCCATCTGATTGCGACTGGTGCTATTCCAAAAAGCGCGTACTTCCAGCTTTGCATGTCAGTCCCCTGGGGCGCACCCGCCACGCCGACAGTCCTGGCCGAGATGCAGCGCCTGCTTCCCCCGGGAGCGCATTGGAGCGCCTTTGGTGTCGGCCCGGAGCAGTTTCCGACGGTAGCGGTGGCTGCCATCCTCGGCGGGCACGTACGCGTCGGCCTCGAGGACAACCTGTACGTCGCGCCCGGCATGCTCGCGCGCGACAACGCGGAGCTCGTCACCAAGGCCGCAAGAATCGTCGAGGACCTCGGATTTCAAGTCGCCACGCCCGACTATGCGCGCTCGACCCTTTTGGGCTGAGCCGGGAGTGAAGCGAGATGTCGGAAACCCAGCCAGCGGCAGACAATCCAACCCGTTCCTACATCGCAGAGGCGGTAGCCTCTGGAGGGCGAAACATTCCCCTGGAGGTCAATCCCGCACTGGCCGGCTTGTCTGCCCTGCTGGTCGAGAGCGATGAAAGCGAACTCGTGATCAGGTTCACCGCGCCGCACAGTGCTACGCAGGGCAACGGCGTGGTGGGTGGCGGCACGCTGGCAAACATGCTGGACCTCTCGATGGCGATGGGAGTGCTGTCGCGGCTCCAGCCCGGCTACACCTGCGCCACCGTTAGCCTGACCATCAACATGCAGAGCGCCGGCCACCAGGGCCATTTCGTCGCGGTGGCGGGCGTGGACAGGGTCGGACGGCAGATTGCCTTTGCGCACGCGAAGCTCTTTGATGCAGATCGCTCTCGCCTGATCGCGAGCGGGACCTCATCGCTCGTGGTAATGCCCGTTCGGGCGTGATGCGATGCGGACCGAAGAATCATCATTGCGGAGTAACGATCGCTGGGGCCGCCGAGATGAATGCCCAGCCTTGAACCTCTCACCGTTGCAACTCATCCACGACCTCGATGCCACAAGTCAACGCAAACGGCGCGCGCCTCCACTACCGATTGGAAGGCGACCCGTCCAAGCCAAGCCTGCTCCTGGTGCATCCCGTCGGTTCAGACCTCAGCCTCTGGGACCAAGTCGTTCCCGGGCTTCTCAAGCACTTTCAAGTGCTCCGGTTCGATTTGCGCGGACACGGCGGCAGCGAGGCAACTTCCGGCGAATACACATTGGCCCTGCTTGCCGAGGACATCCTGCACGTTGCCAGCAAGCTGGGACTCCCGCGGTTTGCCACCTGCGGCGTCTCCATCGGTGGCATGGCCGCGGTGCAAGCGGCGAGTCTGGCGCCGGAACGAGTCACCGCATTGGTGATCTGCAGCACCGCGTCGCGGCTCTCGCCTCCCCCCGGTGGATGGGACGCGCGCGCAAAGGCGGCCATGGAGTTTGGCATGGAGCCGCTGGCGTCAGCCATGATCGAGCGGATGGTCAGCGGCCCGTTTCGCAGCGGAGGACATCCGGAAATTCACACGGTTCGGAACGTCTTCGCGGCGATGGACCCTCAAGGTTACGCGAGCGCATGCGCAGTGCTTCGAGATACCGACCTGGGGCCTCTTTTGGCTTCGCTGAGCACGCCCACGCTGGTTGTATCGGGCGACTTGGACGTCTTGGTGCCGCCGGAGGTAGGAAGCGGCATTGCAGAAAAACTGCCGCACGGGAAGCATGTCGTGTTGTCGTGCGGTCACTTCCCCCCCTTGGAAGCGCCCAACGCGTTTGTCGAGCTGCTCCGCGAATATTGCAGTTCTCCCGGGCGCTGAAACCATGACCGAGTGACGCGCAGAGCAACCTTGGAGAATCATCGACCGCGGCCGTGGTCGGGATAGCCTTCGAAAGTCCGCTTTACCAGTTCACGAATCCAGATCACCGCAGGATCGTGATGGAAGCGAGGGTGCCAGTGCTGGTTGAGAGCATAGGGCACCAGTTCCACGGGTGCCCGGACAACGCGCACGGTGCCATACCGTTGAAAAACGTTTGCCAACTCCAAGGGCACGGTGGCGATCAGGTCAGGTTCTTGCTCCAGCAACAACGGCACGGTCAGAAAGTGCGGGGTCGCCAAAAAGACGGTCCTCTTGATGCCCTGCTCCTCGATCGCGCTGTCGTAGGCGTCACCATGGCGCCCGGCGAGCGATACGACAACATGAGACATCTTCTCGAATTGCCTGAGTGTCAATCGCTGCCCCACATCTCGATTGCGGGCACTCACGATCGTCACCAGGGAGTGCATGAACAACCGTTGACGATACAGGCCTTCGGGCGCTGTACGGATAGATCCGAGCGCAAGATCCGCCTCCCCGGCGGCAAGCAAGCCTTCTATTTGCTCGGAGGGGACCTGCAGCGTTCGAACACGGCAGTTGGGGGCAAGAGCTCGCAACTGCTTGAGCAGCGGCGGCAGAAAGACCAGTTCACCCATATCTGTCATGCAAAGCGTAAAAGCTCTTCGCGATGTGGCCGGATCAAACGCCGCCTCTGACAGGATGCGCTGCCTGACGGCGGCCACAACGTCGACAACCGCAGCTCTCAATGCTTCCGCTTTGCGGGTGGGGACCATGCCCTCTGGCGCCTTGACAAACAACTGATCATCGAAGAAGTCGCGCAATCTGTTCAACGCATGGCTGATCGCACTTTGCGTGACTCCCAGACCCTCGGCCGCGCGTGTGACGCTCTGCTCGCGCAGGAGCGCGTCAAAGATCGTCAGCAAATTGAGATCCAGTTGCCTGAGGCGTGCATCGTTTGTCGGCATAGCGCTTCCTGAGCATTCGGGAGCCATTTGAATGAGCAACTCTCATTCTATTTATGAGCACCATGAGGTTGACTCATTTCGATCCCAATCGTATCGTTAATGCTCGCCTGCGCAAGTTGGGCACCTTAGGAGACAAGCATGTTTATCAAGAACACCTGGTACGTAGCGGCCTGGGATCACGAAGTCAAAACGGACGGTCTGTTCGCACGGACGATCATCGGTGTACCCATCCTCATGTACCGCACGTCCGACGGCAAGCTGACCGTCTTGGAAGATCGTTGCTGCCATCGGGGCGCCCCGCTGTCGATGGGAAAGCGCGAGGGCGACTGCGTGCGGTGCATGTATCACGGCCTCAAATTCGACGCGTCCGGACAATGCATCGAGGCGCCCGCCCAGCCCAGAGTTCCCCCGCAGGCAAAGGTTCGAACCTTTCCTGTGGTGCAGCAACACCGTTGGATCTGGATATGGATGGGTGATCCCGCAAAGGCTGATCCCGCGCTGATTCCCGAAACCCCTTGGCTGGACCATCCTGATTGGCGAGGGCTCGATGGGTACATCCACTACGACGTCAACTATCTCCTTATCTGCGACAACCTCCTGGACTTCTCGCATCTGCCCTTCGTACATCCGACCACTCTGGGCGGGGGCGTGGACTACGCCGAGCATCCTCCCAAGGTCGAGCGGCTCGAAGACGGCGTCCGCATCACGCGTTGGGCGCTGAATACTGAACCGCCTCCATTTGTGAAGGCGGTGAAGGACTGGAATGGAAAGGTCGACCGCTGGAACATCTACAACTTCACCATCCCCGCCATCCTTTTGATGGACTCGGGAAACGCGCCGGCCGGCACCGGCGCACCGGAAGGCCGCCGCGTTGACGCAGCGGAGTTTCGCGGCTGCCAAGCGATCACTCCCGAGACGGAAAACTCGACCCACTATTTCTTCTCGCACCCGCACAACTTCTCGATCGACAAACCGGAAGTGACGAAGTCGATTCACCAGAATGTGGTCACCGCCTTCGAAGAAGACCGAGCCATCATCTCCGCCCAACAGAAGAATCTCTCACTGGACCCGGCATTCAAGATGATGCCCTTTGCCATGGATGCTGCGCTGTCCCAGTTCCGCTGGGCCGTCAAACGTCGCTTGGAGCAAGAGGCCGCCGAGGCCTCATCAGCGGCGGGCGTGACCGAGCAGTCGATCGCTCCGCCCCGCCGGGGCACATGATGATGTTGGACGTCGTTGTGTCACGCCTCACGCATGAGGCCGAGGCGGTGGTGGGCGTTGAATTGCGTTCCGCTGATGGCGGACTGCTTCCCGCCTTCACCGCGGGCTCACATGTGGACGTGCATTTGCCTGGAGGACTGTGCCGGCAATACTCACTCACCAATGCGCCCCACGAGCGGGAGCGCTACTGCATCGGGGTCGGCTTTGCGCATGATTCCCGCGGCGGCTCGCGACATGTGCATGAACGGCTGCGCGAAGGCGACCGGCTCGAGATCAGTGCGCCGCGGTCCTTGTTCGGTCTCGATCTTCAGGCCGAGGAGCATGTGTTCATCGCTGGGGGCATCGGCATCACGCCGATCATGAGCATGATTGAAGCCTGCAAGGCCGATGGTCAGAGCTGGCGTCTCCTCTACTCCGTACGCACGCGCGCCCGGGCAGCCTACCTTTGGAGGCTGGCCGAGCACTACGACCAAGTCCACCTGCACGTCGACGAAGAGCAAGGGGGACCTCCCAGTCTTGCTCACCTCCTGTCTTCCGTGCCGAATGCTGCTCACCTCTACTGTTGTGGCCCTGGGCCCCTGATGGATGCAGTCGAAACCGCAGCCGCAGACCGTCTGTCTGGCTCCGTGCATTTCGAACGATTCTCGGCTCAGGGCGCAAAGGTCGACGCCGCTGCGGATGGCGCGTTTCGAATCAAGCTGAGCCGTAAAGGCACCACATTGATGGTGCCAGCTGGGCGCTCGATCCTCCAGACGCTTGAGGACAACGGGATAGAGCTGCCGTGCTCATGTCGTGAAGGTTTGTGCCGCACCTGTGAGACCCCGCTGCTCGCGGGCAAGGCAGACCATCGCGACTTCGTCCTGAGTGAGGAAGAGCGCAGCGCCAACACCTCCATCATCCTTTGCGTGTCTCGCGCGCTCGACGCCGAGCTGGTGCTGGATCTCTGAGAAAAATCAAGCAGCTAGGAAGGGTTGTCGAAGACTAGAACGCTCTGCCAACTCTCAAGCCTGGCACTCGCCGACTACAACAATCAAAAAAATGTCAAACAATTCAGTTGAAAGCAATGAGATGGATTTGATTGATCACACCCACGATCCCGCGCGACGCAGTTGGGTGCAGTCCGCCAACGGGCACAGTGAGTTTCCTATTCAGAACCTGCCGTTCGGCGTCTTCAAGCAAGGCGGCCGCCAGCGAGGGGGAGTCGCCATTGGCGATCAGATCCTGGACCTTGACGCCGCGTTGGAACTCGGGGCCTTCTCCGGAGACGTTGTGGACATCGCAAGGACTGCCTCGCTCGATAGGCTGAACAAGTTCATGGCGATGGGGAAGGAGGCGTCCACGTCCCTGCGTAGCGCGCTTTCTGAACTCCTCAGCGAGCACAACCCGAATGCCGGCAAGCTGACTCAAGCCCTCATACCCCAATCCGATGCTTCGATGCAGCTGCCCTGTGACATCGGCGACTTCACCGACTTCCTGACCTCGCTGCCGCATACAGACCGGCTGGGGCGGCTCAAAGGTCTGGCAGAGCCTGTTCCTGCAGCCTTCAAAAGTTTGCCCGTTGCGTACCACGGCAGAAGCTCGACCATCAGGGTTAACGGCACGCCGGTCGTTCGTCCTACAGGGCAATGGCGCCGTGCCGATGGAAAACTCGTGTGCGCGCCTGTCGAGTCCTTGGACTACGAGGTCGAACTTGGCGCACTGATCGGACGAGGCAACGAGCTGGCTGTTCCAATTCCAGTCGGTCAGGCGCAGCAACACATCTTCGGGTACTGCCTCGTGAACGACTGGTCTGCCAAAGGCATTCAATGGTTCGAGCAGATATTGGGACCGTTCCTGGGCAAGAGCTTCATGACCAGCGTGTCGCCTTGGGTCGTCACCTCGCAGGCGCTGGTGCCATTCCGCTCACCGGCCAGAGTGCGCACCGACGACGATCCGACGCTCTTTCCTTATCTCGTGTCTGAAGCCGATCTCGCTTCGGGACGTCTCGCTGTCGAGTTGTCCGCTAACCTGCGTACGGCGGCCATGCGCGAGCAGGGCGCACCTGGTCGCCGCGTGAATGTCTCGGATCTCCAGTGCATGTACTGGACGTTCGCGCAAATGCTGTCACACCACACCAGCAACGGCTGCAGCCTGCGTGCTGGCGACCTATTGGCGAGTGGCACCCTGTCCGGCGAGACGCCCGACAGCATGGCCTGCCTGTCCGAGCGCACTGCGGGCGGCACCAAGCCACTCGACCTGGGCAACGGCGAAGTGCGCGGTTGGCTGCTTGATGGGGACGAAGTTGTCATCGAAGGGCACGCGCACAAGGCGGGGTTCGTTTCCATCGGATTTGGCAGCTGCGGCGGCGTAGTGAAACCAGCTCTGTACAAGGACTAACCAGGCCGGGCGAAAAGCGGCACGGTTCAACGCATCCGGCGGGAACGTCGCCTTTTGATCCATGGCCCACGGGTCATGCAACACAGAGGTTTGGAAAGAGACGATGAAAGTTGCAGTGGTAGGGTGCGGCGCGATGGGAACCATCTTCGCGGGTCTGTTGGCTTGTGCTGGAAATCAGGTCACCGTCGTGCATCGCAATGCGAACGACGTTGCCAAGATCAACGCACGCGGCCTGCGGATCAAGAGGGCAAGTGGGGATCGCACGGCCACGTTCACGGTCGAGCTGCCTCCGGTGAACTGAGCGCGCCGAAGCCGCGGCTCGCTGAAATCAGTGGATCTCGCCTAATGCCCGGCGCACCAACTCGTCCGCCGAGCCATCGTCCCGCAGCCCCAGCGCGCGGGCCGATGCATCGTCGAGGCGCGGATAGCGCCCGAACACCGTCTCCACGTCAGGTCGGGGCTCGAATGCTACCAACGCGCGACGGGACTCGCCGTAGCGGGCCGAGCACGTGTCGATGATGTCCCCGATCGAGAGACGCAGCACAGGCAGTGGCCAAGCCCGCCCGGGGTCAGCGTGCGAGACATCCATCACCGCCGCATGGGCCAAGTTCTCGGCGCAGCGCCGCGCCGACATCCACCACGCCGTGGCCTCGGGACCTACCGGACAGGTGAAAGGGACGCCCGCCTTCAGCGCATGCAGGATATCGCTCATGAACGCGGAGGTGAGCCCCGTGCTGCTCTTCGCGCGAGCGACGATGCCGGGGAGTCGGACCGATCGGCCTTCGAGAAGACGACGGCGTGTGAAATCCGCCAGCAAGATCTCGCACACCTGCTTATGGGCACCATACGTGAGCGGCGGTCGCAGCGGCATTGTCGGCGTGACAAGTTCCGGCAGGTCAGTGCCGTACACCGCGATGCTGCTCGCATACACGACGGTGGGTCTCGTGCCGGTCGCAGCCAGGGCTTCGAAAAGCGCAAGCGATGCATCGAGGTTGACCCGCCGCCCGAGCGCGTAGTCGGCCTCGGACGCACCTCCAGGGACGGCCGCAAGGTGAAAGGCCACGTCGGGCCGGAACGCCGCGATCTCCGCCATCACGGCAGGCTCCCCAAGATCGCCGCGGATGGCGCCCTCCTCTGCCGTGTCCGGCAAGCTCTGATCGGCGAGCGCCAGTGCTTCGATGCGCCGGCCGCCGAGTTCGCCGCGCTCACGCAGCAGGTCGGCGAGGTGGGCGCCGATGAAGCCGCCACCGCCGGTGATAAGGATTCGCATCGGATTCAACCCAGTTGATGGTGCATACGTGCCGCTCACGCCTGCGGCGGCGTGGGCGCGCGAACGATGCGCTGGTCGATGGCGCCGAAAACCGGTCCGCCGTCCTGGCGCGCCTCCATTCGGACGCGATCGCCGAAGCGCATGAACGGCGTCTTCGGGGCCCCGTGTTCGATGGTCTCGATGGCACGGCGCTCCGCGATGCAGGCCGAGCCTTTCCGCCCGCCTGCGTTCGAGACCGTCCCGCTGCCGATGATCGTGCCCGCGGACAGGCGGCGCGTCGCGGCCGCATGCGCGATCAGCTCGTCGAAGCCGAAGTTCATCTCTGCGCCGTTCGGGTTGCCGAACCATGTGCCGTTGCATTCGATGCGGAGGTCCAGGTGCACGCGCGCATCCCGCCAATGCTCGCCGATCTCGTCCGGCGTCACCGCCACCGGCGCGAAACTGGAGGAAGGCTTCGCCTGGAAGAATCCGAAGCCGGTTTTCATCTCGCGTGGGCCGAAGGCACGCAGGCTCACGTCGTTGATCTGTACCAGCAGCACGATGCGGCTGCGCGCAAGTTGCGCCGAAGCGCCAAGCGGTACCTCGCGCACGATCACGCCGTATTCGCCTTCGAAATCGATGCCATGCGCCTCGTCCGGCAGCGGGATGTCGTCGGTAGCGCCCAGGAAGTCGTCGGAGCCGCCCTGGTAGATCAACGGGATCGTCTCCATGTCGGGGATCGGTGAGAGGTTGAATGCCGTCTCCATCAGGCGGCCGTGGTTCAGGAAGGCCGAGCCGTCGCACCACTGCGGCGCCCTCGGCAGCGGCGCGGCAGCCTGGCGCGGATCGAACGCGGATGCGCCATCCACGTGCCCCGCATTGAGCCGTGCATAAAGTTTCTGAAGCCGCGGCTCGCATTCGGCCCAGCGTTCCAGCGCGTCGAGCAGGGTCGGCGCGATCGCCCGCGCGTCCACCGATTGCTGCAGATCGCGCGACACAACGACGAGGCGGCCGTCCTTGCCGCCCTTCAGGGATGCCAATTTCATGCTTTTCTCAGTTCGAAGAGCATCGCAACATTCGCCTCAGCCCCGCCCGGCCAGCGCCTGACCGATGGCGGGATCGTACGCGCCGTCGATCAGGACGAAGAGCATCCGGCATGGCTTGCCGGAGCGGTTGGCCCAGGCATGGTTGGTGCCGCGTTGCACAACGACGCTGCCGGCACGCAGCTGCACCTCGCCCTGGTCCAGCACCAGCGTGATCTCGCCCTCCATCACGACGCCGTAGTCAACGCTTTCCGTGCGGTGCATCAGCGGATGCGGCGCGCCACGGTCGGCCGTGGAGGCCGCCATGTCCCCGATCTCGCTGAAACCTGCGCGCAGCTGGTCGGCGCTGCGGCTGAACAGCTCGTCGCTGTCCGGCGGAATGTCCACGAAGCGGAAGCGCGTTCCAAGCGCCGGCGGCGGCAGCGTCAGCGCTCCGGTGGTCGGGTCCGGGCCGTTGTCGACGCGCACCGGCGCGCCCGTGGTCGCCCAGACCTCGTGGAAGACCGTGCCCGGAATGGCCTTGATCTCTGCCACGACCGGCAGCGGTCCATCGCTGGTGATGACGGCATTGCCGAGGGCGTCGTGGCCGGTGACCACGCGATGGATGGCTGGAAGATTCATGATGTTTCTCATTCGAATTGGAGCTTGGACTCTTTGGCGATCCCGCGATAGAGCACGAGGTCGTCGCGTATCGCGTCGGCAAAGCGGGCGGAGCTGCCGCCCTCGGGCCGCAGCCCGAGTTCTGCGAACCGCTTCTGCACCGCGGGGTCGGCCAAAGCCGCAGCGGCTGCCTTGTTCAGCTTCTCGAGTACCGGCTGAGGGGTGGTTGCAGGCGCCAGCAAGCCCACCCAGGATTCGAGCACGAAGGACTTGACCCCGGCCTCGGTTGCCGTTGGCGTGCCAGGAAAGCGCGGATCGCGCTGCCTGCTGGTGACCGCCAGCAGCTTGACATGCCCTGCGTCGACCAGCGGCTTGGCCGACGCATCGAACGCCATGTCCAGCTGGCCACCGGCGACATCGTTCAGCGCCCCTGCCGTGGACCGGTAGGGAATGTGCACGAGAAACGTTCCGGTCAGCGACTTGAAGTACTCGCCGGCAAAATGCGCGCCGCTGCCCATGCCCGCGCTGCCGTAGCTGAGCTTGCCGGGATTCTTTTTCGCATACGCGATGAAATCGGCCAGCGTGTTCGCGGGTATGTCCTTCTTCGTGACGATCTGCAGGCCATAGGTGGCTGCCATGCTGACCGGCGCCAGCGCCTTCGCGGGATCGAAGGAAATCTTCGGATCGACCACCGGGAGGATGCTGTAGCTCGAATTGGTGAACAACAGCGTCGTGCCGTCGCCGGGCGCCTTGATGACGGCCTCGACACCCAGCCGGCTGCCGGCGCCGGGCCTGTTGTCGATGATGATGACCTGGCCGAGCTGGCGGCCCATGTGTTCCGCCATGATGCGCGCCACCTGGTCGGTGACGCCGCCGGCCGGAAAGGGCACGACCATCTTGGCCACGTTCGGCTGTGCACGGGCCATGCTGGTCATGGCAACCATGGCGATCGCGGCAAAAAGCAAGTAAAGCCACGCGGGGCGAAGCTGTTGCTTCATTTTTTGTCTCCTGGTTTTTCTGGAAGGCGTCAACCGAAGGCGGGCGCCAGCCCGTCCCAGCAAAGGTACTTGATCTCGAGGAATTCCTCTATGCCGTGGTGCGAGCCCTCGCGGCCGAGGCCGCTCTGCTTCACGCCGCCGAAGGGGGCCACCTCGTTGGAGATCAGGCCGCAGTTGATTCCGATCATTCCCGATTCGATGGCAGAAGAGGCGCGCCAGATGCGGGCCGCGTCGCGGCTGTACAAATAGGCGGCGAGGCCGAATTCGGTGGCATTCGCAAGCTCGAAAGCTTCCTCGTCATGCTCGAAGCGGAACAGCGGCGCAACGGGACCGAAGGTTTCCTCGCGAGCCACGGCCATCCCTGACGTCGCTCCCAAGATGATTGTCGGCTCATGGAAGCGGCCGCCCAGCGCATGGCGCTTGCCGCCGTGCAAGACGGTGGCGCCGTTGGCAATCGCATCGGCGATGTGTTCCTCGACCTTCGCCACGGCCGCGTCGTCGATCAGCGGTCCCAGCTGCACGCCCGCTTCCAGGCCGTTTCCGACACGGAGCTTGGCCACGCGCTCCACGAGCTTGGCCGCGAAGGCGTCGTATACACCCGACTGGACCAGCACCCGGTTGGCGCTGATGCAAGCCTGGCCGGTGTTGCGGAACTTCGCAGCGACGACACCATCCGCGGCCTCGTCAAGATCCGCGTCGTCGAAGACGATGAACGGCGCGTTGCCGCCCAGCTCCATGGAGCACTTCTTGACCGTCCCCGCGGCCTGCGCGAGCAGCAGGCGGCCGACTTCCGTCGACCCGGTGAAGGTGATCTTGCGCACAAGGGGATGCGATGTCAGCTGATTCCCGATGTAGCGGGTGTCGTTTCCCGTCAGGACGTTGAACACCCCCGCGGGCACACCGGCGCGCCGGGCCAGTTCGGCCAGCGCCAGAGCGGTGAGCGGCGTCTGGCTCGCGGGCTTGACCACCATGCTGCAGCCGGCCGCCAGCGCCGGCCCCGCCTTGCGCGTGATCATCGCCGCAGGGAAATTCCAGGGCGTGATGGCCGCGCAGACCCCGATCGGCTCCTTCAGCACCACGATGCGCTGGGTGTCCTTCGGTGCCGGGATCACATCTCCGCGCACCCGCTTGGCTTCCTCGGAGAACCACTGCAAGAAGGAGGCCGCGTAGTCGATCTCCACCTTCGCCTCGGCGAGCGGCTTGCCCTCTTCCAGCGTGATCAGCGTTGCAAGATCGTCGCGGTGCTGGATCATTAGTTCGTACCAGCGGCGGAGCACTTCCGAACGGTGCTTGGCCGTGGTCTTGCGCCAGGACAGAAAAGCCGCGTGGGCAACTTCGATCGCGTTGGCGGTCTCTGCCTCCCTGAAGCGGGGAAGCTCGGCCAGGACGGCGTTGTCGGCCGGATTGCGCAGCGTGTACGTGCCGTGCGGCGTGGCGCCGATCCACTCGCCGCCCACATGGGCAGCGGCGCGGAAGAGTTCCGGGTCCTTGAGGAGGTGGCGCATGGTGCCTTCTTTCAGCACGGGTGGCGGCCGACCATGTAGGCGCTGTCCGGGTCCTTGGTGACCGGCAGGCCGGACGCCACCAGACCTTGGCGCAGCATCTTCATGAGGCGGTCCGGGACACGCATCGCCGGCGCACGCAGGGGCCCGCCATTGAAGCCCGCCAGCCAATCTTGGTACTTCCACATCGTGCGGTTCAACACGCCGGTTCCGCCGGCGTAGCTCTGGGCGGCGGCGCCGTTGGCGCTGCGCGCCGGATTGGCTTTCCAATACAGCTCCATTGCGGCTTCCCACTCGCCCTTGCTCGCCAGCTCGAAGGCGCGCGGGTAGTAGGTGCTCATCCATTGCGTGTTGCTGGTTCCGGAGAACTGCAGCTTCATCACGCTCATGAGCGGAATGGCATCGCCCTCGATGGGGCAGCTGATCACCACCTCGTCGCGGAAGTGGTGGTACATCTCGCACAAGCCCGCAGGCAGCGGGAACCCCTGCTCCGATTTGATCGCCACGATGTTGGGGCAGTCCTTCAGCAGGCGGCGCACCAGCTCGACGGACATGCCGGCCGGGTGGACGCGCTCGAAGCCCCAGAGCGGAATCGGGAACAGCATCACGGCCAGGTCCGTCGCATCGCAGAACTGCTTGGTGTAGTCGTAGATCTCCTGCTCTGTCGTCGGCCAGAACTGCGGGGGATAGGACAGCAGCACGATGTCCGCGCCCGCCTTCTCCGCGAGCTTCACGGCCTGGATGTTTTCCGCGAGCGTGCCGAAAGCCGCATGGAAAAAAAGGCCCAGGCCACTGCCCACCGTGTCGCGCGCCCAGGCCGTGAACTGCGCATTCTCTTCGGGCGTGATCGCCACTTCGGCGCAAAGAAGCGTGTAGCTGTAGCCGAGTTCCTTGGCAAGCGCGATGTCGTGGCGAATGCCCTTCTCGTTCAGCTTGCTCAGGTCCGCGGAGTAGCTGGGTATGGTGACGGCGGAGCAGCCGACGAGGTGTTCGCGCGCCCAGGCGCGGGCGTCTTTGCGTTGATAGTTGGGCATGGTTTTCCTTGGGTATGAATTACTTGGCGACCGGCACAATGCTGTGGGCGAGCTCGGTACCGACTCCCATGGCGCGCGCGCGCGCCAGCAGCATCTCGGCGGTGATGACGTCCTGCAGCGCGGAGCCGACGGACTTGTAGAGAACGATGTCGTCCGGCTTTCGCGTGGCCTTGCGACCCACCAGATCGGCCAGCGAGACCAGCTTGGCGGCGAACTGCACGCCCGCGCGGGTCGCTGCCAGCATGTCGCCGGTGTCGTGGGCGACTTCTTCGGGCATGTCGGCAACGATCAGGGACGCACGGGCGATGGCCTGCTCATCGACCTCGCGCTGCTCGGGCAGCGTAGAGCCGATCGACACCACGGTCATGCCGGGCGCCAGCCATTCGCCGCGGATCACGGGTGACTCGTCGCGGCTGCGCGCGGCGCAGAGCACGACGTCCGCGCCATCGATCGCTTCGGACGCCGACGCAGCAGCTTCGATGTGAAGGCCGTACTCCTCGTGAATGGTCGAAGCAAATCTCTGCCGGTTCACGGGCGTCGGGCTGAAGACACGAACGCGTGCGACATCTCGAACGGCGGCCAGGGCCACGAGGAGTCCCTTCGCTTCGAATCCCGACCCGATGACCGCGACCTTCAGCGGCTTGCAAGGTGCCGCAGCATCAACCGCGACCGCGGCGGTGACGGCGGTGCGGATGCCCGTGATGCGGTTGCCGTCGATGAGAGCGGCCAGGCCCATTGTTTCCTGGTCGAAGAGCGAGATGAGATAGCTGGCACGACGGGCCTTCATGCTGGCGGAGATCAATTTGCAGCCCATGTGCCTGCCGCTTGGCGACACGGCCGTGAGCCCGCGCAGCCAGGTGCCGTCGCCGCGAGCCATGGAGCGCGGCGGCACCATGGACGCGGCAATGGTGCTGGCGTATGCAGCGCGCAAGGCATCGAAGGCGGCACGCCAGTCCGTCAGCCGAGCAACGTCTGCATCCGTGAGAAATAGGGTCGGCGGCACCTGGATGGTGTCTGCAAATAGGGGGGTGCCCAAAGCGATGTCTCCTGTAATGGACACGATCGTAGGCAACCGCCCTCCTCCTGACGACACGGCAGCGATGAAAGCAGCTTTCCCGATTCGGGATATCTGGTTAGCTCTGTCGTGCCGACTTGAGCATGGCTGGCGCCATGGACTTCAGCAGGCGCATGACTTCCCAGGTTGCCTTGGTATGCGCACGGTGTTGGGTGACCCCGAGCACGACCGCGCGCGACAGCGCGGGACGGACGATGCGAACAGCCGCGAGCCGGCGCGCCTCGTTGGCCGTCAGCGTGCCGGCCGTGATCGCGTATCCGCCGCCACTGGCCGTGATCTCGTGCTGCAGCCGGATCGAGTCGGCCTCCAGCACCTGCGTGAGCGTCAGGCCCTTCTGCCGCGCGAGTTTCCCGAGGCGTGCGCGCAGCGGGTGCGGCTCGCTCGGCAGCACCAACGGCAAGCCCGCGACGTCATCGAAGTCGATCGTCTTTCGTCCGGCCAGCGGGTCCTTGGCCGGCACCACCAGATAGAGCGGCAGACGCGTGAGCACCGTCTCTTCCGGCGCGGCAGTGTCTTCTTCCCGCAGCAGCAAGGCAAGGTCGAGACGGCCCTGGGTCAGCCACTCCTCCAGTTGAGCGCTCGATCCTTCGGTGAGATGCAATCTGACCTGAGGCCAGGACTTGCGGACGGCCGAGAACAAGGGGCCGGCCAGTACGGCCACCGTGGACGGCAGCAGGCCGAAGCGCACGTCGCCCACCGGCGTTCCGCTGTTCGTGCGCATGTCATCGGCCAGTTGCTCCGCATCGCGAATCAACGCCATCACCCGCGGGTAGACCTGCTGCCCGAATTCAGTCAGAACGACGCCGCGGCCCGTCCGGCGGAACAGGCGCGTCCCGGACTCCTGCTCCAAGCGCGTGATGTGCCGGCTCACCACCGACTGCTGCATGTCGAGCGCAAGCGCCGCGCCCGAGACGCTGCCAGCGTCCGCCACTTTCACGAACAGTTGCCATTTGGGGTCGAGGATGTTCTGCACGCCGGCATTGTGCATGGGCCGCTATGTGCGGCGCATCAAGCCGGACAATGCAGACCCGCATCACTGCAGGGCGCCCGACACCAATTAATTCCGTTCGCTGGAACTTTTCCGTATGTCAAACCTATCGTTCCAACCGGCGTGCCCCGGCGCTCTGTCGTATCACGTCCATCACGGTGCCGTCGCGGTATTGGACGACGCCAACGATCCGCGCATCCTGTTGACTCGGAGCATGGAGCTGCGGACTGCTGATGCTGGAGAGCGCGCGTGCCCTGAGCTGTTCGATTCCGAGCACCTCGAGTCCGGCGGCGCGCAAGCGATCACGAAGATCCTCGCGAGACGGATGCACGGCGACGCCAGCTTCGGTCACCACGGCGTCGATGGTCGCGCCGGGCGTCGTGATGCAGCCCACCCGTTCCACGATCTTCGGCCCTGCGTTGGCGGCGAGTCGGGTTGCCACCAGCGCCAGCTTGGCGCCGGCCGCCGTATCGGCGTGCCCCCCAGATCCGCCGAGGATGATGCCGTCCGTCCCGGTCGTCACGTTGACGTTGAAGTCGAGATCGATTTCGGCGGCGCCGAGCAGCATCGCGTCGAGCTGATCGACCACAGGACCGCGGTTGTGCGGATTGGCGTATAGCGAGGCGGACATCGCCTGATGCCTGCGGTCCGTCCTGTAGGACTCGACGGCCTTCAGATCGAAGCACTGCACGTCGAAAACGGTCCGGAACAGCCCGGCCTCCAGCATGTCGACGAGGTAGCCGGTGACACCCCCTGCGCCGAAGCTGCCCTGTACCTTGCCTTCGATCATCAGCGACTTCACGTAGATCGAGGTGGCGAGCGACACACCGCCAGCACCGGTCTGGAAGGAGAAGCCTTCACGCAGCAACCCCGACGCCGCAATCACCTGGGCGGCGGTGGAGGCGATCTGCAGACCCACCGCCTCGGTGGTCGGCCGCGTGCTGCCCGAGAGAATTCCTGCCGGGTCCCCGATCGAAGCAACGCGAACAACGAAGTCGACCTTCTCCTGAGAAATATCCACCGGGCACACCGAGTGTGGAAGCATATGGTCCGTAACGGCAACGACCCGATCGGCGTACTGGACGTCGACCATTGCATAGCCGAGCGGCCCGCAGGCCGCCGGCCCCAAGGCGCCACTCAGGTTGCCATGCCGGTCCGCCGCCGGCGCGGCTACGAAGGCGACATCGATATGCAGTTCGCCAGCCTCGATCGCCCGTGCCCGCCCACCGTGAGTCTGCATGACCACCGGCGTTGCCAGCGCGCCTTGTGACAAAGCCACAGCCACCGGCCCCGAAACGTAGGCAGTGGCGAGCCGCGAGACAACGCCGCTGCGCATGTGCTCGACAAGCGGCGCATGCACCGGGAATAGCGAGCTCGCGGCGATCCCGAGGTCTTTGAGCCCGCGCCGCGCTGCGACGGCAAGCACCTGATTGAGCACCTGGTCGCCGTTGCGCAGGTGGTGGTGGAACGACAGGGTCGCGCCATCGCCGATGTTGCAGGCATCGAAGGCTGCCTCGATGTCGCGCAACATCTTGTCCCGGCCGGCGACGGCGGGACAGACCCTCGCCGCTGCCCGCGTGATCACGGCTGGGGCCTGCGCCAGCCCTTGGAACGGCCGTACCGGGCCGAATCCTTCGATGAAAGCAGGAAGTTCGCGAGAGCTCATGGCAACTCAACCTGCCAGCCGGCCGCCGACTCGCGCGAGCGTGCGGCGAGCCTGGAGCACGACGGGAAGATCCACCATGCGCCCGTCAAGCTGCACGGCCGCACCGCCCGAGGCCGCATCGGCGGCAAGCACGCGTTCGGCCCATGCCACCTCCGCTGCACTGGGCGACATCGACTCGTGAACCACTGCAATCTGGTGCGGATGAATGCAAAGCTTGCCACCAAAGCCCAGTCGAAGCGCGCGCCGCGTATCGCCGCGCAACAACTCGTCGTTCGCGATGTCGATGGTGACGCCATCCACGGCGGGCGCCAGCTTGTGGGCACGCGTTGCCATGGCGACGGCGAAGCGCAGGGGCATCAGCTCGGGCTCCCCTTCGGAGCACTGCAAACCGGTGTCAGCCATGAAATCGATATGACCCACCACCAAGCGAAGCACATTCGCCGCGCCTGCAAGCGAATCAAGTGCAGCGTATCCCGCCGCGCTTTCAATCAGCGGAAGGATTGCCGCCGTTGGCGCGCTCGCAGCCACGTGAGACAGAGCTTCCACGGATTCCGCCTTCGGAACCATGACCGCATCGGGTGCCTTCAGCTCCGCCAGCCATTCAAGATCTTCACGTCCCGCCACCTGGTCGGCGGAGTTGATGCGAATCACGAGCGGGATGGAATACTTCCTGAGACCCTGCCACGCTTGGGCAATGGCCTCGCGCGCCGTGGGCTTGGCCGCCGCCGGCACACTGTCCTCGAGGTCGATCACAACGGCATCTGCGCCGCTTTGGAATGCCTTCTCGAAGCGCTCGGGGCGGTTGCCTGGAACGAACAGGAAGGTTCTTGCCGTCGCAAGGGCATTGGTCGGTGTCATAGGTTTGGTCAGGTCAGGCAGCTCAGCCTGCGAAATGGGACAGCACCAGGGTGCGCAGGACGTGCAGCCGTCCGGTGAAGAAATGGTCGGCACCCGGCACCACGACGACGGGCTGCAGCTGCGGCCTTGCCCAGTCGAAGACGGAGGCCAGCGGCACGCGCTCGTCTCTCTCGCCGTGGATGACGAGTGCATCTGGAACATTCGCGGGTGTGTCGTAGTGGCGCTGCCCTGCGACCTCGCCCGCCGGCATGCCGGCGAGGCAGACCCGCCACGCCGGAGATCCGTCCTCGGCGAGTGCGCTTGCCACGCGCGCCTGGACGAAGGCGCCGAAAGAAAAGCCGAACAGACCGAGACGCAATGAAGGATAGTCATCCACCAGGTGTTTGCGCAACGCCAGCACGTCGTCCGTCTCGCCGATGCCTTCGCCATGCGTGCCTGCACTGCGCCCTACGCCCCGGAAGTTCGGCCGCGCGACCAGCCATCCGGCCTCGCAGAGCGCCCGGGCGATCAGGTGAGGCACCTTGTGCATGGCATTGCCGCCCAGTAGCGGCTGCGGATGGGCCACGATCGCGATGCCGAGTGGCGAACGAACCGGGACATCGAAGATGACCTCCATGTCGCCCGCAGCGCCCTGCAGCAGCCGAGGGCCGCTCTGCCGAAGCTCAAGGCTGCGCGCGGCGGTGTCCATGGTCCTAGTCCAGCGATGCAACCAGTTCCGGCATCGCCGTGAACAGGTCGGCCACAAGCCCGTAGTCGGCCACCGAGAAGATCGGCGCTTCTTCGTCCTTGTTGATCGCCACGATCACCTTGGAGTCCTTCATGCCGGCCAGATGCTGGATGGCCCCCGAGATGCCGCAGGCGATGTACAGCTGCGGCGCCACGATCTTGCCGGTCTGGCCCACTTGCCAGTCGTTGGGTGCGTAGCCTGCATCGACAGCCGCGCGGCTGGCGCCCAGGCCGGCGTTCAGCTTGTCGGCCAGAGGCGTCATCACTTCGGTGAACTTCTCGGCGCTGCCCAGCGCCCGGCCACCGGAGACGATGATCTTGGCGGCGGTGAGTTCGGGGCGGTCGCTCTTGGTGACTTCGCGGCCCACGAAGCTGGACTTGCCCGAATCGGCCACGCCTTCGGCGGTTTCGACAGTTGCACTACCGCCGGTGGAGGCTGCGGCGTCGAAGCCGGTGGTACGCACGGTGATCACCTTGGTGGCGTCAGTGCTCTGCACGGTGGCGATGGCGTTGCCGGCGTAGATCGGGCGCTCGAAGGTGTCGGGGCTCACAACCAAAGTGATGTCGGAGATCTGCGCCACGTCCAGCTTGGCGGCCACGCGCGGCGCGACGTTCTTGCCGTTGGCGGTCGAGGGGAACAGGATGTGGCTGTAGTTGGCCGCCCCACTTCCCTGTAAAGCCAGCACCTGGGCGGCAACGTTCTCGGCCAGGTTCTCGGCCAGGCTGGGGCTGTCGGCCACGATGACCTTGGCCACGCCCACGATCTGGGCGGCGGCCTTGCCGGCTTCGGCGGCATTGGCACCGGCGACGAGCACGTGCACGTCGCCGCCGCAGGCGAGCGCTGCGGTCACGGTGTTGAGGGTCGCGGGCTTGACGGTCGCGTGGTCGTGTTCGGCAATAACTAGTGCGGTCATGTCGTTGTCTTCCTCAGATCACTTTGGCTTCGTTCTTGAGCTTGTCCACCAGGGTGGCGACGTCGGGCACCTTGATGCCGGCGCCGCGCTTGGGCGGCTCGCTGACCTTGAGGGTCTTCAGGCGGGGCTTGACGTCCACGCCCAGGTCTTCGGGCTTGAAGACGTCCAGCTGCTTCTTCTTGGCCTTCATGATGTTGGGCAAGGTGACGTAGCGCGGCTCGTTCAGGCGCAGGTCGGTCGTGATGACGGCCGGCAGGCTCAGCTGGATGGTTTCCAGGCCGCCGTCGACTTCGCGGGTCACGGTGGCCTTGCCGTCGGCCACTTCGACCTTGGAGGCGAAGGTGGCTTGCGGCAGGTCGGTCAGGGCGGCGAGCATCTGGCCGGTCTGGTTGGCGTCGTCGTCGATGGCCTGCTTGCCCAGGATGATGAGTTGTGGCTGTTCCTTCTCGACCAGCGCCTTGAGCAGCTTGGCCACGGCCAGGGGTTGCAGCTCTTCGGTGGTCTCGACCAGGATGCCGCGGTCGGCGCCGATGGCCATGGCGGTGCGCAGAGTTTCCTGGCACTTGGCATCGCCGCAGGAGACGGCGATGACCTCGGTGACCACGCCCTTTTCTTTCAGGCGAACGGCTTCTTCCACGGCGATCTCGTCGAACGGGTTCATGCTCATCTTGACGTTGGCAATGTCCACCCCGGTGCCGTCGCTCTTCACGCGCACCTTGACGTTGTAATCGACGACCCGTTTGACGGGGACCAGGACCTTCATGGGCACTCTCCTTTACAGCTGCATGTCACGCGCTATGGCGCATCAGTCGGCGAATTGGCCTGCCGCCTTGATGACGGGTTCGTATCGCGTCGTCTCCTGCTGGAGCCACGTCTGAAGACCCGCCGGCGTCAACTTTGCATCGCTGGGAACGACTGCCCCAAGTTCCACCAGGCGCTGGGCAACCGTGGGATCCTTCAGCGCGGTCTTCAGTGCGGCACCGAACTTGTCCACCGCTTCCTTGGGCGTCCCCTTTGGCGCATAGATGCCGTGCCAGACGACGACCTGAAAGTCCTTCAGCCCCTGCTCGGCTAGCGTTGGCGTGTCGGGAAGCGTCTTGAGTCGGGACGACGTCGTGACGCCATAGAGCTTGATGGAGCCCGCCTTGATGTATGGCGTGGTCGAAGTGGTCTGATCACACAGCAAGTCGACCTGCCCAGCCAGCAGTGCATTCATGGCAGGGCCGGTGCCCTGATAAGGCACGGTGGTCATCGACACACCCATTGCCTGGCGCAACAGGACGCCGCACAGATGGGAGACCGCGCCCAACCCTGCATGGGCAAGGTTGATCTTGTCGCCGTTCGCCTTCGCGTAGACCATCAGCTCCTTGAAGTCCTTGGCCGGCAGGTCCTTGCGTCCTACCAGCGTCATCGGCACATCGATCACCTGGCTGACGTATTCGAAATCGGAGAGCGGCTTGTAGTTGAGCTTTCGGTAGAGGACTGGCGCCGTCGCCATGCCGTTGTGATGGATCAGGAAGGTGTAGCCGTCGGGGTTGGCCCGTGCGGTGTAGGCGGCGGCAATGGTGCCGCCTGCGCCCGTCTTGTTCTCCACGATCACCGACTGGCCAAGCGTCTTGGTCATGGCCGCGCCCAAAGTCCGCGCCACGACGTCCGTCGGACCGCCCGCAGCAAAAGGAACCACCAGGGTAATTGGCTTGGTCGGGTAGCCCTGCGCCGAGGCGGCACAAGACAAGGTCAACCCGACAACCGTCGAGACGGTCATCTTCCAGACCGGCGTTTGATTCAGCTTCATGTCACTTGTCTCCAGTATTTGTTAAGAGTTCAGATAGCGCCCGCGCTGCGCATAGACGCGATGGCCACGCTCGACCACCCGAGCTCCTGCAAAATGGCGTCAGTGTTCTCACCGAGACCCGGCACAGCGTCCATGCGCGGTGCGTAGGCCTGCGTCTTGCCCGGGGGCAACAGCGCGGAGATGAGCCCGCTCGGCGTCGGAACCGTGGTCCAGCGATTGCGCGCCTTCAGCTGGGGGTGGTCCCAGACGTCGTGCATGTCATTCACGCTCGCATTGGCGATCTGCGCTGTGTCCAGTCGCTGGACAACCTGCTCCACTGTCAGCGACGAGAACCCGTCCGCGATGAGCGCTCGCAGTGCATCCCTGTTGGCCACACGCCTGGAATTGGAAGCAAAGCGCTCGTCAGTCGCCAGTTCGGGCCGTTCCAAGACGGTCTTGCAGAAGGCGCCCCACTCCCGCTCGTTCTGAAGGCCGAGCATGACCGTGCCGTCGCTGGCCGGGAAGGGGCCGTACGGATAGATCGTGGCGTGAGCGGCACCCGCCCGCGGGGGCGGCGCCGCACCCTCGTAGGCGTAGTAGAGCGGATAGCTCATCCACTCCACCATGCTCTCCAGCATCGACACGTCGATCCGACTGCCCTCGCCGGTCTTGTCGCGCTGGATCAGCGCAGCGAGGATGCCGGTGTATGCATACATTCCCGCGGCAATGTCGGCGATGGAGCACCCAGCCTTCGCAGGCTCCGCGTCCGAACCGGTCACCGACAGGAATCCCGACTCGCTCTGAATCAGCAGGTCGTAGGCTTTCTTGTCGCGGTATGGACCATCGTCGCCGTAGCCGGAGATGTCGCACACGATGAGCCTCGGATGCATCTCGTGCAAGGCTTCGAATGAGAGCCCCAGTCTTGCAGCTGCACCGGGCGCCAGGTTTTGCACGAGCACGTCAGCGTCTTCGAGCAGCTTGGCGAGCACCTCCTGGGCGACGGGCTGCTTGACGTCCAGCGTCAAGCTCTCCTTCGACCGGTTAGTCCAGACGAAGTGCGATGCCATGCCCTGTACTCGCTCATCGTAGGCGCGCGCAAAGTCGCCCACCCCAGGCCGTTCCACCTTGATCACGCGGGCACCGAGATCCGCCAGTTGCCGGGTGCAGAAGGGAGCCGCGATCGCGTGCTCCAGCGTGACGACCGTCACTCCATCCAAGGGTCGTTTCATGAAGGATCTCCTTGGATCAGAACGACCGCGGCAGCCCGAGCACGTGCTCGGCCACGTAGGCATAGATGAGGTTGGTGGAGATCGGCGCAACCTGGTAGAGCCGTGTCTCGCGGAACTTGCGCTCGATGTCGTACTCGTTCGCAAAGCCGAAGCCGCCGTGCGTCTGCATGCAGACGTTGGCCGCCTCCCAGCTCGCCTTGGCCGCCAGGAACTTGGCCATGTTGGCCTGCGCGCCGCAGTCCTGGTGCGCATCGAAGCGCCGCGCCGCCTCGAAACGCATCAGGTTGGCCGCCTCCACCTCGATGAAGGCGTCGGCGATCGGGAACTGAACGCCCTGGTTCTTGCCTATGGGGCGGTCGAAAACGATGCGCTCGCAGGCGTACTTGCGTGCGCGCTCGATGAACCAGTAGCCGTCGCCGATGCATTCGGCGGCGATCAGCGTGCGCTCGGCGTTCAGGCCGTCCAGGATGTACTTGAAGCCCCTGCCCTCCTCGCCGATGAGGTTCTCTTCCGGGATCTCCAGGTTCTCGAAGAACAGCTCGTTGGTCTCGTGGTTGACCAGGTTGGGAATGGGCCGCACCGTCAGGCCGTTGCCGATGGCCTGCTTCAGGTCGACGATGAAGATCGACATGCCTTCGGATTTCTTCTTCACCTCTGCCAGCGGCGTGGTGCGCGCCAGCAAGATCATCAGGTCCGAGTGCTGCACGCGCGAGATCCACACCTTCTGCCCGTTGACGACGTAGCGGCCGTCCTTCTTGACCGCGGTGGTCTTGATCTTGGTCGTGTCGGTGCCCGTCGTGGGTTCGGTCACCGCCATCGACTGGATGCGCAGCTTGCCGGCCGCGATGCCCGGCAGGTACTTGTCCTTCTGGGCCTTGCTGCCATTGCGCAGCAACGTGCCCATGTTGTACATCTGGCCGTGCACCGCGCCCGCATTGCCGCCCGAGCGATTGATCTCTTCCATGATCACCGTCGCGGCAGTGAGCCCGAGGCCGGTCCCGCCATATTCCTCGGGGATCATCGCGGCCAGCCAGCCGGCCTCCATCAACGCGTCGACAAAGGTCTCCGGATAGGCCTTCTGCTCGTCGACCTTGCGGAAGTATTCGTCGGGGAACTGCCGGCACAGTGCGCGCACGGCGTCGCGGATTTCCTGGTGGTCGTCGGTCTCGTTGAACATGTGTGTCTCCTTGAAGGTGCGTTCAATACAGGTTGGCAGTTGCTTCCATCGCAAGATGGCCTTCCGGGGTACGCGCCCAGAGCTTCACCGTCTCTGCATCCTCCTGGAGGCCGCAAACGGTAAAGGGCGCAATGTCGAATAGCGGCTTGACAGCCCGGAACGAGAAGGCCTTGACCGCCGCGCCGGGCAGGTTGCGCCGCAACAGGTCCAGCAGCAACGTGGCGATCAGGGGACCGTGCACGATGAGGCCGGGGTAGCCCTCCACCTCGGTCACGTACTTGCGGTCGTAGTGAATGCGGTGACCGTTGAACGTGAGCGCTGAGTAGCGGAACAGAAGAACATCGTCCGGCACGATGTCGCGCGTCCACGCGGCTTCATTCGGCGCGGGCTGCGGCGCGGGCATGGGGTCGCCCGGCTTCGGGTTGTCGCGGTACACGATGTCGTGGCGCTCCACGACGGCCAGCTCGCCGTCCGCTCGGATCTCATGGTCCACGTTGACGAAGACCAGGGGCCCGGTGCGCCCCTCCTTCATTCGCACGTCAGCAATGCGGGAGGTGCGCGAAATCGCTTGGCCGACGCGCAGCGGGCCCAGGAATCGAAGTTGACTTCCAGCCCACATCCTGCGCGGCAACGGCACCGGGGGCAGGAAGCCGCCCCGCATCGGATGGCCATCGGGACCGATCTCGGATTGCCGATGCATCGGCAGGAAGTAGAGCCAATGCCAGCAAGGCGGCAACGCGTCGGCTGGCGCGGTCGGCGGATCGTCTCGATCTAGGGTCGCGGTCATTGCGCGAAGCGGCGCGGGGGTCACGACGTCTTCGATGACTGCTGTGCGGTCCATCCACGTGCGCAGATGCTCGATGTCAATGCTCATGATCTTGTCTCCTGGTTGCTCAATTCTGGGTTGCGCACCGATATATTGGAAATACCGATTTCAGCTATCGGCTATCGCCCAATCGGATAGCCCGGGCATCGCTGACCAAGAGCGGCGAGGTACTTGGAGAATGGATAATCTGGCCATCAGCTAGACCGGGATCCGATAGCGATGGAACTGCGACAACTTCGGTACTTCATTGGAGCAAGCGAGGCCGGGAGCCTGCTCAAGGCTTCTGGCAAGCTGCACGTGGCTCAGCCGGCGCTCAGCCATCAGATCGCCGCACTGGAGCGCGAACTTGGGGCCCAATTGTTCGATCGGTCGAGCCGCGGCATCACGCTGACCGAAGCCGGAAAGGTCTTCCTCGAGCATGCGAAGGTCGTGCTTGCCGACCTCGACCGCGCCCGCTCGGCGGTGAGGGAATGCGACACGGTGCCCCGGGGAGATGTCGCGATCGGCTTCCCTACGACCGTGGCCTTGACGGCAACCATGCCCATCCTCAGCGCGTGTCGGACACAGCTGCCGGAAGTTCGTTTGAAGATCATTGAAGCCTACAGCGGCTTCCTTCGCGAATGGCTTCAGTCGGGCAGGCTCGACCTTGCCCTGATGTACGGCGATGAGCCCGAGGCCGGGCTCTCCAAACGCCCCCTGCTCGACGACAAGCTCGTGCTGGTATCGGGCGTATCTACAGGACGAATGCCACGAAAGCTCTTGCTGTCCTCCTTGGCCGGTCGCCCCTTGGTGCTTCCCGGTAGAGATCACGGCTTGCGACGCATCATCGATGAGGCGTGCGCCCCACTGAACCTGCAATTGAATGTGGTAGCGGAGATCGAATCGCTCGGAAGCGTCAAGCGTGCCGCGGAGGCGGGGATTGGCGAAACGATCCTGCCCCTTGGATCCGTGGCTGAAGAAGTGGCAGCAGGACGGCTTCGTACCGCCGTGATCGACAGTCCCGCAATGTCGAGGCGGGTGGTCTGCGCAACCAATACGGCGAGGCCGGACACCTTGGCGAAATCTGCAGTCGGCGTGCTCGTGCATGATGTTCTGCGACAGATGGTTCACTCAGGCGCCTGGCCCGCTCGATGGATCGGAAACTCGAGTTCACGCGTTGAACGGCGTGGCCCGTAGGATTTTTCCGGGGTTCATCAGGCTCGATGGGTCAAAGGTCGCCTTTATCATCCGCATCATCTGCAGGTCGATGGCCGGCTTGAACAGCTCCAGGCGCTCGACGTGCATCCTGCCGATGCCATGCTCTGCGCTGATGCTGCCGCCCAGTTCCACGCTCGCTTCATGGACGATCAGGTTGACCTTCGCGGCCGCTTCTTCGCACTGCTCCGGCGTGCCATGGACCGAACGCGACAGCACCGCGATGACGTGGATGTTGCCATCGCCGATGTGTCCCGCGTGACACACCGCGGCCCCCGCCACCTGCTGCTCGATGCGCTCGGTCACGAGATCGATGAAGCGAGGGAGCTTGGAGACCGGCACCGAGGTGTCGTTCGAGACGGTGAAGCCCGCGCGCTTGTTGGCCTCCGAGATGTTGTGCCGCAGTTCCCAAATGCGGTTGGCCTTGGCCACGTCGGTGGCGACCGCCGCGTTGGTGATCAATTCGCGCTCGAAGGCGGTCTCGAGCGTCTTTTCGAGCTCGGCAACGGCATCCCACTGCGGCGAGCTGTCCGCGATCTCCATCAGCACGAACCACGGACTGTCCATTTCGATCGGCGATTGGAGGCCGTGACCATGCTTCAGCACCATCTCGACCTGCGAACGCGACATGATCTCGAATGCCTCGATCCGGTTGCCCACCTGTTGCTGCATGAAGCGCAGGAGGTCGACCGCCTGCTGGACACCCGTCAGCGCCACCATGGCAGTTGCGGAGACATTGAGACGGGGAAAGAGCTTCAGCACCGCGGCCGTCACCACGCCCAGCGTGCCCTCGGCGCCGATGAACAGCTGCTTCAGGTCATAGCCGGCGTTGTCCTTTCGCAGCGCCCGCAGGCCGTCCCATACCCGGCCATCGGGTAGCACCACCTCGAGGCCCATCACCAGCTCTCGCATGTTGCCGTAACGCAGCACGCCGGTGCCCCCGGCATTGGTCGACACCAGGCCACCGATCTCGCAGCTGCCGACGCTGCCCAGCAGCAGTGGGAACTGGCGCTGGCGCTCATCGGCGGCCTCCCGCACGTTCGCCAGGATGCAGCCGGCCTCGGCTGTCAGCGAGTTGTTTGTTGCATCGATGTCCCGAATCCGGTTCATGCGCGAGAGGTTGAGGATCACGGCCGGCCGCTCGGCGCCCGCCACAGCACCGCCCGTCAGGCCCGTGTTGCCGCCTTGCGGAACAATCGCCACCCCCAGGCTCGCGCAGGCCTTCACGAGCTCCGCCACCTCGCTCGTGCTGCCGGGCATCAGGACCGCGAGGGCCGCGCCCTTGTACCGGCCGCGCCAGTCCTGCTGATAAGGTTGCGTGTCGCCCGGATCAGTCAACACGCGTGCGGGGCCGACAACCCCGGCGAATCGCTCCAGCAATGCGGCGGTCTTGAGCATCATGCTCTCTCCAGTGTGATGGCACACATGGCTCACTCCCTCTTGAGACCGCCGATGGACTTGATGACCGCGCCCCATTTGCCGAGTTCGGACTTGACCAGCGCATCCAGCACTTCGGGCGTCGACCCTACCGGCACTGCGCTCAGGTCCTTCAACTTCGCCTGCACGTCCGGCATCGCCACCACCGCCTGCAACTCGCGGCTCAACAACTCGACCAGCGGGCGCTGCAGCTTTGCGGGCCCGAAAACGGCATTCCAGGTATAGGTTTCATATCCGGGAAGACCCGCTTCGGCCAGGGTCGGAACGTCCGGAAAGGACGGCGAGCGTTTGCTGGTGGTTACCGCCAGCGCACGCGCTGAACCGGCGCGGATGTGCGATGCCGCCCCCGTCAGGACGTCGAACAGGATGGGAATGTGGCCGCCGACCAGATCGGTCATGGCCGGCCCACCACCCTTGTAGGGCACGTGACCGATGTCCACGCCGGCCATGGACTTGAACAACTCCCCCGACAGATGCGGGGGTGTACCCACACCGGACGAGCCGTAGCTGAATTTGCCCGGCTGTGCCTTGAGCTGGGCAATGAGCTCTTGCACGTTCTGTGCCTTGACGGAGGCGCTCACAAGCAGAACGTTGGGCACGGTCGCGATGAGCGAGATGGGCGCGAAGTCGCGCTGGGCATCGTAGGGGGATGGCGGCGTCGACAGCGGATTGATCGCGTGCGTCGCGACCGTGCCCATCAGCAGCACGCTGCCATCGGCTGCGGCCTTCGCCACCTTGGCGGCACCGATGGCGCCGCCGCCGCCGGCGGCGTTCTCCACGACCACGCTGTGCGCGATGCGCTCCGACAGCTTTTGCGCGACCAGGCGGGAAACCACGTCGGTGGCGCCCCCGGCGGAGAAGGGAACCACCAGCGTGATCGGTCCCTTGGGCAGGACCGACTGTGCAAAGGCGTGCGGCAGGGGCGCGCCCAGCGTGGCGGCCACGCCCCATTTCATCAGGTCGCGCCGGGATAGCGTCGATGCACTCATGCTCTTGTCTCCGTCTATTGATTCGAATGTGTCAGCGCATCACGAAAGGGTTGCCTGTGACCGCACCGCTGTTGATCCACACGCACTTGGTCTGCAGGTATTCGCGGATCGCGTCGATGCCGTTCTCGCGACCCAGGCCGGAATCCTTGTAACCGCCGAACGGCGCCATGAAGCTCACGGCACGGTAGGTGTTGACCCACACGGTGCCGGCCTGCAGCTTCTCGGACATGCGGATGGCGCGCCCGATGTCCTTGGTCCAGACGGCCGCCGCCAGGCCGAAACGCACGTCGTTGGCGATGCGCAGTGCGTCGGCCTCGTCCTTGAAGCGGATAATCGACAGCACCGGGCCGAACACCTCCTCCTGTGCAATGCGCATGTCATTGCGCACGCCGGTGAAGATCGTCGGCTGCACGAACCAGCCCTTGCCGCACTCGGGCGCGCTCCCCTTCTCGCCGCCGAGCACGGCGGTTGCGCCTTCGCTGCGGGCAATGTCGATGTACTCCAGCACCTTCTTGTACTGCGGCGGCGTGGTCACCGGGCCCACCTGGGTGTCCGGACTCATCGGATCGCCCATGCGGGCGGCACGCGCCACCGCGAGCAGGCGCTCGACGAAGGCGTCGTGAATGCTGTCTTGCACCAGCAGACGCGAACCCGCAATGCAGGTCTGGCCCGTCGCGGCAAAGATGCCCGAAATGGCGCCAAAGGCAGCCTGTTCCAGATCGGCATCCTCGAACACCACGTTGGGCGACTTGCCACCCAGCTCCATCGCTGTGTGCTTGAGGTGGCGACCCGCCTTCTCGTTGATCAGGCGACCCGTGCTGTCCGAGCCGGTGAAACTGATCTTGCTCACCAGCGGGTGCTCGACCAGCGGCGTGCCCACCTCGGCACCGAATCCCGTGACGACGTTGAACACGCCCGGCGGAAAGCCCGCCTCCTCGAAAAGCTCCGCAAGCTCCAGTGTGGAGGCGGAAGTGAACTCCGAGGGCTTGACCACGATGGTGCAGCCTGCGGCCAGGGCGGGAGCGACCTTCCAGGTCAGCAGCATCAACGGCGAATTCCAGGGCGTGATGGCTGCCACCACACCGACCGGCTCATGGCGGGTGAAGGCGAAATACCCCTTCTTGTCGAGCGGCAGCGTGCTGCCCTGCACCTTGTCGGCCAGACCGCCGTAGTAGTGGAACCACTGCGGAATGTAGTTAAGCTGCCCCTGCATCTCCGCCAGCAGCTTGCCGTTGTCGCGAACCTCGGTCGTGGCGAGCTTGACGGCGTCGCGAGCGATCAGGTCGGCGAGCTTGCGCATCAGGGCGCCGCGCTGGGTTGCCGTGAGCTCGGCCCACGGACCTTGCGTCAGCGCCTGGTGCGCGGCCTGAACGGCGGCATCCACATCGCTCGCATCGCCGCGCGGAATCTGCGCCCAGGTTTCGCCGGTGAAAGGGTTCTGTGTGTCAAACCACTGGCCGCCGCGAGGTTCGCAGGCCTGGCCGCCGATGCGCAGCAGATAGCGCTTCATGCCGTCTCCATTCATTGTCTTTCCAAGCGCGATGGCCGGGGTTTCAGAACGGCTTGAGGCCGAGCGCGGCACGGAACCTGTTCTTGATGAACGGGCCATCGCGCGGCGGCAGTGCGCGCGGCGGCTCATCGGCTTCGATGAACACCTGCACAAAGGCCAGCCCTCGGCGCGCATTGATGCCCTGAGCAATCTCGTCGAC
Source organism: Variovorax sp. OV700 (assembly GCF_900099805.1). Lineage (GTDB taxonomy): Bacteria > Pseudomonadota > Gammaproteobacteria > Burkholderiales > Burkholderiaceae_C > Variovorax. The sequence continues at coordinate 605,786 of NZ_FNDR01000002.1, forward strand.
GAGATCGACGCTGCTGGTCGAATAGGCGTCGGCGATCCCGAAACCCTTGGCGATGGCCACCAGGTCTGCTCCGAGGCTGGAGTGACTGCGCTGCATGCCCGTCTCACCGAAATGCCCGTTGTCCAGCACGACGATCGTGAGGTTCTTGGGTTGCTTCACCGCGATCGAGCCCAAGCTGCCGATGCCCATCAGTTGTTCGCCGTCGCCGGTGATCACGACCACCGGCTTGTCGGACTGCGCCAAGGCCAGGCCCAGGCCCAGCGACGTGGCACCGCCCATGGCGCCCCAGAGGTAATAGTTCTTGTCCCGATCGCCGGCGGCGAACACGTCGTAAGAAGCCGAGCCCAGGCCAGTGACGACCAGGGCATCAGGGGTCGCAGCCAAGAGCTTGGCTACGAATTCGCGGCGATCCGCGCGCTTGTTCAATGCGTCTCGACTCATCACTTGCGCTCCCACTTCTTGCGGCCGATCAGTTCTTGTCCCAACAGCACGGCGACCTTTTCGCCGGCCTCGAACGCGGCATCGAAGCCCGCGCTGACGATCTCTTCCACTTCCTCGGGCTTCGAAGCTCGGAGTACGTGGATGCCCATCAGCTCCAGGGCAGCCTGCGTGGCCTTGCCCATCGGCCCCTGCCACGGATTGAACTCGGCATACTCCCCGCGCATGGTGACGAGCGTGAAGAACGGGAAGTCGGCCGCCTGCAGCAGCGAGAACATGTTCACGCAGTTGCCTACGCCGCTGCTTTGCATCAGAAGCACGGCACGATCGCCGCCAAGCCATGCGCCGCTGCAAACGGCGACGCCTTCTTCCTCCGTCGTGAGAACGACATCCTGGATGTCGGGGTCGGCAATCGCGCTGCGAATGACGTGCGAATGGCCGGCATCGGGAACGTACGCGATCTGATTGACGCCCCCCTCCTTGAGAACCTTGAAGATGACCTCCTGCCAGGCAGGGGCCGGTGCGGGTGTGTGATTCATAGCCGTGTCGAGCCTTTGGGTGGTATCGGGTGCAGGAATCATAGTTTTTGATCTATCCTCATGAGAAATAGAAATTCGGCATTCAACCATCACGATTCGAGATTCCATCCATGGACTTCAAACAGCTGCGCGCCTTTCTCACCGTGGCCGAGACCGGCAACGTCACCCGGGCCGCCGAGGTCCTGCATCTCGTGCAACCCGCGGTCTCGCGCCAACTGCGCCTTCTCGAAGAGGACATCGGCGCACCTCTTTTCGACCGTGGCCGGCACGGCATGGTGCTGACGCCGGCCGGCCAGTCGCTGATGGGCTATGCGCGCCGGGCGATGCTGGAACTCGAGCGCGCCCGCGCGGAGATCGGCGGCAGCGACAACGGCAATGGCGTGAGCGGCCTGGTCACCCTGGGCCTCCTGCCCAGCACCATCGACATGCTGTCCAGCCCGCTCGTCGCGGCCATGGCAGCCGAATATCCGGGTGTCCGCGTCCGCATCGCGATGGGTTACGCGGGCACGCTCCTGCGCTGGCTCGAATGCGGCGAGGTGGATGCAGCCCTGCTCTACGGCGCCGCACGCTCGGCCGAAGTCCAGACCACACCACTGATCGAAGAGTCGCTCTGGGTCATCGGCCCGAAGGAAGCCAAGCTGCGCAAGAGCAAGCCGATGCCTCTGGCGAAGCTCGCCGGAAAGAAAGTCGTGCTGCCCAGCGCGCCGCATGGAATCCGGGCACTGGTGGAGCATGCGTGCGCGGTTGCCAATGTCACGCTGGACATTTGCGCAGAGACCAACGCACTGAGCGTGCAGCGCAGTCTCGTCCTCGGTGGCCACGGCCTGACCATCCTTCCACCGATCGCCGTGGCCGAGGACCTCCGCACCGGCAAGCTGTCGGGCGCGCCCCTGGCCGATCCGCCGATCGCCCGCACCATCGTGCTCGCCCTTCCGGCCGACCGCGCGACGGGGCGGCATGTACGCTGCGCGGTGGACCTGCTGGTCAGGGAAGCGCGGCGCGCGATCGACTCCGGCACATGGCTGGAGGGACGTTGGCTCGGCCCCTGAGACCGACGCCTCCATCAGCCCAACTCGAACAACACCTCGTCGTAACCGACGAGCGCCCCGCTTTGCTGCGGCCTGCCGGATGGCGACGGCATCGTGATCGAAAAGGATCGGCGCAAGCAGTGTTCGCGGAACAGCCGGGCTGCCGCTTCAGACGCCCCGGTTGTTCGGGTTCCTGTAGGCCTCTTTGACGGCGTTTGACATCGGGAGATTGATGTTCGCTCCAGCCGGAGGCACGGGCCGGGTGAACCACTTCGCATACAGCTCATTGATCTCACCGCTCTTCATGAGCGAAGCGAGCGTCGCATCAACCAGCGCCTTGAACTGCGGATCGTCCTTGCGATACATGAACCCATAGGGTTCTTCTCGAAGGCGCTCGTCGAGGATCTTGTACTCACCCGGGTTGCTCGTTCGCGCGATCAAGCCGGCCAACTGCACGTCTTCCACGATCATGGCCGTCGCGCGGTCGGAGGAAAGGAGCAGGAACGCATCCGACGTGTCCTTTGCCGAGATCTCGTTGATCTCGAGCTTCTCATTCTTGCGGAAAGCGCGAAGCAGCTGGATCGAGGTGCTTCCGGTGACGGTTGCCACCGTCTTGCCTTCGAGTTGGGCCATGCTGTTGATTCCCGAACTCTTCTTGACGGCGGCGGCCACGCTGGCCACGAAGTGCGTCGGCGCGAACTCCACCTGCTGCGCGCGGGCGACGGTGTTCGTCGTCGTGCTGCACTCGAGGTCCACGGCGCCATTCTGCACCAGCGGTATGCGGTTGGTGGGCGTGACGATGGTGTAGTGCACCTTCAGGTTCGGCATGCCCAGCTTGGCTTTCACCGCGTCGACAACCTTCATGCAGAGGTCGGCAGAGAAGCCGACCGGGTTGTCGTCCGAACTCAGCTTGTACGAGAACGGAAAGGATGCCTCCCGACCGCCGAGATTGATGACGCCTGTTTCCTTGATCTTCTGCAAGGTGTCCTTGGGCTGCGCATGCGCCGCCCCCAGCGCCTGCAGCCCCACGATTGCAACGACGGTAATGGCCTCGATAAGTTTCATGACGGCTTTCAGAAGTGGTTGACTTGAGGAGCCTGTGCCCCTGCGGTCGACATTCTGAGATTTGATTGATGGAAGCATGAAATAGTTATTGCTGATTGCTCCATCACTGATCAGCATGCCATGTCACCCCGGAACCTGCGATCAGCCGTCGCCGTTGTAGAGCGCGTCGAACTGCTGCGCGATCGCTACGCTGTGGTTGTGCGGATAGAGCACCCGATGGCCAAGGGGCCGAAGGCGGCGGATGTCCGCATGACCATCCAGGATCTGCGGCGCCTGGAGTATGTGGCCGAGCGCTCCCACCCCAACCCGCGCTTCCGGACCAAAGCATTGGTTCAACACGGCTGCACTACGTTTTAGCAGCCGCCACTTGCTGAGTGAATGACAGCGCCAGGAAGTCCACGAAGGCCCGGACCCGGGCGGCCAGCTGGTGCCGCTGCGGGTACACGGCGTAGATGTCCGCGTCGGGCGTGTAGTACTGCGGAAGGACCGGCACCAGCCGGCCGTTGCGAAGATAGCGTTCGATGTCCCACTCGGCCCGCATCAGGATGCCGTGGCCGTCGAGCGCCCAGTTGACCGCGATCTCGCCATCGTTGGTCGCCAGGTTGCCGCGCGTCTTGACCGCTTCGGTGTTGGCGCTGCGGCCCCTCCCGCTTGCCAGCCGCCAGACGCCGTAGGCTTCCTCGCCCTGGCGGATGCCGATGCAGTTGTGCGTCGTCAGGTCGTTCGGAACCTTCGGGATGCCGTGCTTTGCGAGATAGGCCGGCGCCGCGCACAGCAGGCGGCGGTTGGCCGCGATGCGCCTTGCGATGACGCGGCTGTCCGGCGGCGCGCCGAAGCGCACGCAGACGTCGAAGAGGTCTTCGGTCGGCGCCGGAGGATTGACCGACAACTGCAGTTGCACCTCGACTTGCCGGTATTTGCGCACGAACCGCGAGATCAGCGGTGCCACGTGGCTGCGCCCGAAGCCCAGCGTGGCATTCACCCGCAACAGGCCCTGCGGCGTCGCCTTGGAAACCCCAAGAACCTCCCCCATGCCGTCGATGTCGCCGAGGATCCGGCGCGCGTGGTCGAGGTATACCTCACCTTCGGGCGTCAGGCTCATGCGGCGCGTCGACCGGTTGACCAGCGACACCCCGATGCGCGACTCCATCAAGGCAAGGTGCTTGCTCACCGCGGGCGTGGTGATGCCGAGTTCCCGCGCTGCGGCGCTGAGACTTCCGGCACTGGCGAGGGTAGAAAAGAACCCCAGGTCTGCCGGCAGGATTGCAGAGGTCATGGTCGCTCCACTGTTGAACTCAGGTTAACAATGGATTCACTTTAACGCCGCGCCGATGGGGAGTCGAATTCTTACAGTACCGCTACCCCTTCAACACCACCCCCTCGGAGACAAACCCATGAAGACGTACAAGATCGCAACCATTCCTGGCGACGGCATCGGCAAGGAAGTCGTGCCCGCCGGCCAGCAAGTGCTGGAAGCCCTGGCCTCGGCCGGCAGCAGCTTCAAGTTCGAGTTCGAGAACTTCGACTGGGGTGGCGACTATTTCCGCGAGCACGGCGTCATGATGCCGGACGACGGCCTGAACGCCATTCGCGACAAGGACGCGATCCTGTTCGGCTCGGCCGGCGATCCGCACATCCCCGACCACATCACTCTGTGGGGCCTGCGCCTGAAGATCTGCCAGGGCTTCGACCAGTACGCCAACGTGCGCCCGACGCGCATCCTTCCCGGCATCGACGGGCCGCTCAAGCGCTGCGGCCCGGACGATCTCAACTGGGTGATCGTGCGCGAGAACTCCGAAGGCGAGTACGCCGGCGTCGGCGGCCGCGTGCACCAGGGCCACCCGATCGAGGCCGCCACCGACGTGTCGATGATGACCCGTGCCGGCGTCGAGCGCATCATGCGCTTCGCCTTCAAGCTGGCGCAATCGCGCCCCCGCAAGCTGCTGACCGTCATCACCAAGAGCAATGCCCAGCGCCACGCGATGGTGATGTGGGACGAGATCGCACTGCAGATCAGCAAGGAGTTCCCGGACGTCACCTGGGACAAGGAGCTCGTCGACGCATCGACGGCCCGCATGATCAACAACCCGGCGTCGCTCGACACCATCGTCGCGACGAACCTGCACGCCGACATCCTGAGCGACCTGGCAGCGGCGCTGGCCGGCAGCCTGGGCATCGCACCCACCGGCAACATCGACCCCGAGCGCCGCTACCCGTCGATGTTCGAGCCGATTCACGGCTCCGCCTTCGACATCATGGGCAAAGGCCTCGCCAACCCGGTGGGCACCTTCTGGTCGGTCGTGATGCTGCTGGAGCATCTGGGCGAGGCCGAGGCCGCCCGGCGCGTCATGCAGGCCATCGAGAAGGTCACTGCCGACAAGTCGCTGCACACGCGCGACCTGGGCGGCACGGCGACGACGGCGCAAGTCACCAAGGCCGTGTGCGACCAGGTGGCCGGCAGCGCGCAGCGCAAGGCGGCCTGACGGCCCCTACCCCCAGCCATCGGCGGCCGGGCTTTCCATTGAACTGAACCGAGGGGCCGCGCGGCACGCGCCGCCTCTCATCCCGAAGCGGCCGCCAAGCGCCGCAGGGGCGAACTCGTGCCTACACATCCACCAGGAGACAAACCATGCGCCGCTTCTTCGGAAAGCTGTACGTCCAGGTGCTCATCGGCGTGTTCGCCGGCGCAGCCCTCGGCTTCTTCGTCCCCCACATCGGCAGCGAATTCAAGCCGCTGGGCGACATCTTCATCAAACTGATCAAGATGGTGTTCGCACCGATCATCTTCGCCACCGTGGTGCTCGGCATCGCCAGGATGGAGAACATGAAGGAGCTCGGCCGCGTCGGCGTCCGGGCGTTGATCTATTTCGAGATCCTGTCGACCTTCGCGCTGGCGCTCGGCCTGGTGGTGGTCAATGTCGTCGGTCCGGGCAACGGCATGAACATCGACCCCACGCAGCTCGATACCAAGGCCATCGCCGGTTACACCGCCGCTGGCGCCAAATCCGACGGCTTCATCGACTTCCTCATGCACCTGGTGCCGACGAGCGTCGTGGATGCGCTAGCCCGCAACGACATCCTGCAGATCCTGGTCTTCGCCACCATGTTCGGGGTTGCACTGTCCCACATCGGGCCGCGCGCCAAGCCCGTGGTCGACTTCCTCGACTCGTTCACGCACGGCGTGTTCGCGGTGGTCGGAATGATCATGCGGCTGGCGCCGCTGGCAGCCTTCGGCGCCATGGCCTTCACGGTCGGCAAGTACGGCCTGGGCTCGGTCGTCTCGCTGGGCAAGCTGATGGGCACGATGTACATCACCTGCCTCCTGTTCGTCGCGATCGTTCTCGGCATCATCGCGCGGATGTCAGGGTTCAGCCTGTGGAAGTTCCTCAAGTACATCAAGGACGAACTCTTCACGGTGCTGGGCACGAGCTCATCCGAATCCGTGGTGCCGCAGCTGATGCGCAAGCTGGAGCATGCCGGCGTCTCGAAGCCGGTGGTCGGCCTGGTCGTTCCGGCCGGCCTGACCTTCAACCCGGATGGCCAGTGCATCTACTACACGATGGCGGCGATCTTCATCGCGCAGGCCACCAACACGCCGCTGACGATGACCGATCAGCTGGTGGTGCTGGGCGTGCTGCTGCTCACCTCCAAGGGCTCCGCTGGCGTCACGGGCTCCGGCTTCATCACGCTCGCCGCCACGCTGGCCTCGATGGGCAAGATCCCGGTCGCCGGCATGGTGCTTTTGCTCGGCGTTGACCGCTTCATGTCGGAAGCGCGTGCCATCACCAACACCATCGGCAACGCGGTAGGCACCATCGCGATCGCCCGCTGGGTCGGGGCGGTTGACCGCGATCGGCTGACTCAGGTGCTCGACGGCAAGAGCGATCCCGAGAACCTGGACGAGCTGTACGAAGGGGACAACGACGAGGCGAGCGGCGTCAAGCCGATTCGCGTCGAGCTCGACGGCGCGCGGATCGCGGCCTGAACCGCATGACCGCCGCCATGAATCCCGCGGACATCCGCAACCTGCTGCGCACCATGTTCGACGCCGCGATCGCCGCTGCCCAGCCCGCGCTATGCGTGCCGCGGCATCTTCCGGCGCCGCCCAAGGGCCGGCTGGTGGTGATCGGCGCCGGCAAGGCCTCGGCCGCGATGGCCCGCGCCGTGGAAGCGAATTGGCACGGGCCGCTCGGTGGCTTGGTCGTGACGCGCTACGGCTACGCCGTGCCCTGCGAGCGCATCGAGATCGTCGAAGCCGCGCATCCGGTGCCCGATGCGGCCGGCGAGCTCGCGGCAGCGCGCATGCTGAAGGCGGTCCGGGGCCTCACGAGCGACGACCTGGTGCTGTGCCTGATCTCCGGCGGCGGCTCCTCGCTGCTGCCGCTCGCGCTGCCGGGCCTCACGCTGGAAGACAAGCAGGCGCTCAGCCGGGCCCTGCTCGCCAGTGGAGCCAGCATCGGCGAGATGAACTGCGTGCGGCGCCATCTGTCGGCCATCAAGGGCGGACGACTGGCCGCGGCATGCCATCCGGCACGCGTGGTCAATCTGCTGCTGTCCGACGTGCCGGGCGACGACCCGATCGACATCGCCTCCGGGCCGACCGTGCCCGACCGCACCACCTGCGCCGACGCGCTGGAGATCCTTCGTCGCTACGAGATCGACGTGCCGTCACGGGCACGTGCGCTGCTCGAAACCGGCGAGGGCGAGACGCTGAAGGCGGACGACCCGCGCCTGCCTTCCATCGAGACCCGCTTCATCGTGACCCCGCAGATGGCGCTGGAGGCCGCGGCGGCGGCCGCCCGCGTCGCGGGGCTGGAGGCCTGCATCCTCGGCGACGCGATCGAAGGCGAAGCGCGCGAGGTGGCGCGGACCCTGGCCGGCATCGCGCTGCAGGTGGCACGGCACGGCCAGCCGGTGGCGGCGCCGTGCGTGCTGCTGTCCGGCGGTGAGACCACGGTCACCCTGCGCGGACGCGGGCGCGGCGGACGCAACGTCGAATTCCTGCTGGCCCTGGGTATCGCATTGAACGGCGAGCCCGGCATCCACGCGCTCGCCGGCGATACCGACGGGGTCGATGGCCAGGAAGAAATCGCCGGCGCGCTGCTTGCGCCCGACACGCTGGCCCGCGCCCGTGCGCAAGGCTTGAGGCCGCGCGAGCGCCTCGACGACAACGACGGACACGGCTTCTTCGAGGCGCTCGGCGACTCGGTGCTCACCGGTCCGACGCTGACCAATGTGAACGACTTTCGCGCGATCGTGATCGCTGCCGGCCCCGGCAGCACCGAGCGTGCCCACAGGAGAAATTGAGATGCGAAGAACCAAGCACGCGAAGATCGTCGCGACCCTCGGCCCGGCAAGCGACGAGCGGCAGACCATCCAGGCGTTGTTCGATGCAGGCGCCGATGTGTTCCGGCTCAACTTCAGCCACGGGACGCACGAAGACCACAAGCGGCGCCTCGACCTGATCCGCGAAGTCGAGCGCGAGAGCGGGCGCCCCATCGGCGTGCTGCTCGACCTGCAAGGGCCCAAGCTGCGCATCGGCACCTTCCCCGATGGTCCGATTGACCTGGTCGAAGGCAAGCCCTTCAGGCTCGACCTGGATACGAAGACCCCGGGCAGCGCAGCGCGCGTCGCACTGCCGCACCCCGAGATCTTCGCGGCGCTCGAAGCGGGCGCCGATCTGCTGCTGGACGACGGCCGCCTCCGGCTGCGGGTGGAGAAATTTGGCAAGGATTTCGCCGAGACGCGCGTGGTGACCGGCGGCAGGCTGTCGGATCGCAAGGGCGTGAACGTCCCCGGCGTCGTGCTGCCGCTTTCCGCCATGACCGCGAAGGACCGCGCCGACCTGGCCTACGGGCTCACGCTCGGCATCGACTGGGTCGCGCTGTCGTTCGTGCAGCGTGCCGAAGACATCACCGAAGCCCGCGCCATCATCGGCGCGCGCGCCGGGATCGTGGCCAAGCTTGAGAAGCCGGCAGCCATTGCGTCGCTCGATGCCATCGTGGCCGAGACGGATGCGGTGATGGTCGCCCGCGGCGACCTCGGCGTCGAGATGCCTGCCGAGCAGGTGCCCTCGATCCAGAAGCGGATCATCCGCGCCTGCCGGCGGGCCGGCAAACCGGTGATCGTCGCCACCCAGATGCTCGAATCGATGGTCAGTGCGCCGGTGCCCACGCGGGCCGAAGCCTCGGACGTGGCGACTGCAATCTACGAAGGCGCCGACGCGGTCATGCTGTCGGCGGAATCGGCCAGCGGGCGCTATCCGGTCGAGGCGGTGAAGATGATGAGCAGCATCATCGCGCACACCGAGAGCGACCCGAACTACCGCACCGCGATCGATTCATCGCGCGCCGAGCCGCTGGCGCGCACGGCCGACGCCATCGGCTCGGCGATGCGCGACATCACGGGCTTGCTCAACGCAGCGGCCACCGTCGCCTACACCAGCTCGGGCTACTCTGCGCTGCGCATGGCGCGCGAGCGGCCAAGCGCGCCCATCATCGGCATGACGCCGCGGCTCGCCACGGCGCGTCGCCTGGCGCTCGCATGGGGCGTCCACGCCGTGCTCTGCCACGAAGTGGTGGACGTGCCCGAGATGAGCGAGCTCGCCTGCCGCACCGCGCAGAAGGAAGGCTTCGGCGCCGCCGGGCAAACCATCGTGATCTCGGCCGGCATGCCCTTCGGCACCTCCGGCACCACCAACCTGCTGCGCATCGCGCAGATCTGACCGGGAGCAGACATGGCATCGATTCAATACATCCGCGGCTTCGAGATCCTGGACTCGCGCGGCAATCCCACCGTGGCGGCCGAGGTGGTGCTCTCGGACGGCGCCAAGGGCTTCGCCGCATCGCCCTCTGGCGCTTCCACGGGCGCCCGGGAAGCCATCGAGCTGCGCGACGGCGACCCGAAACGCTACTTCGGCAAGGGCGTCATCAAGGCAGTTGGCCACGTCAACGGCGAGCTGAGCAAGGCACTGGTCGGCCGCGCCGCTGAAGACCAGGCCGCGCTCGACCGCCTGATGATCGACCTCGACGGAAGCCCGACCAAGTCGCGACTGGGCGCGAACGCGATCCTCGCGGTGTCGCTCGCAGCGGCCAAGGCCGCGGCGGCCTCCAGCGGCGCGGCGCTCTATCGGCACATCGGCGGCGAACACAAGCCGGTGCTTCCGTTGCCCATGATGAACATCATCAACGGCGGCGCCCACGCCGACAACAACGTCGACATGCAGGAATTCATGATCGTGCCGGTCGGCGCGCCCAGCTTCTCCGAAGCCATGCGCTGGGGCGTCGAGGTCTTCCACTCGCTGAAGGGCCTGCTCAGGAGTCGCGGCATGTCGACCGCGGTGGGCGACGAAGGCGGCTTCGCGCCCGACCTGCCGTCGAACGAGGCGGCCATCGAGATCATCCTGGCTGCGATCGAACGGGCAGGCTTCAAGGCCGGGGCAGACATCGCGCTGGGCCTGGACGTTGCGAGTTCCGAGTTCCACAAGGGCGGGCAGTACGAACTGGCCTCGGAGTCCAGGCGCTTCGACTCGGCCGGCTTCGTCGACTACCTGGCGCGCTGGGTCGATGCCTATCCCATCGTGACCATCGAAGACGGCATGGCCGAAGACGACTGGGATGGGTGGGAACTGCTCACGGCGAAACTGGGCCGGCGCGTGCAATTGGTCGGCGACGACCTCTTCGTCACCAACACCGTGATCCTGCAGCAGGGCATAAAGTGCGGCGCAGCCAACTCGATCCTGATCAAGCCGAACCAGATCGGCACCCTGACCGAGACGCTCGCCGCCATCGCCATGGCCGACAAGGCCGGGTACTCCGCCGTGGTCTCGCATCGCTCGGGCGAAACGGAAGACACCACCATCGCCGACCTGAGCGTGTGCACCGCCGCGACGCAGATCAAGACCGGCTCGCTGTGCCGCTCGGATCGCATGGCCAAGTACAACCGCCTGCTCCTCATCGAGGCGGAGCTCGGCCGCGATGCCGTGTTCGCCGGTCGTGCGGCCATCCAATCCCTTCGCTGAGATCGCCTGTACCGTTGAACTTGAGTTAACGGCGGATCCAACTTTCGGTATGCATTGAACACCTCGCGGCTGCCTACAGTCGCTTCACAACCATAAGGAGACAACCATCATGAAGACTTCGACATTCCGCCCCCGCACCGCACTGACGGCCATCGCTTTCGGCTTCGCCGCATCGCTCGCTGCCGCGCAGGCCTGGCCCGCGAAGCCAATCACACTGGTCGTGCCGTTTCCGCCTGGCGGCAGTTCGGACGCGCTGGCCCGCGCCATCACCACGCCGCTGTCGCAAAGCCTCGGCCAGCCGGTGATCGTCGAGAGCAAGCCGGGCGCCGGCGCAACGGTCGGCGCGGACTACGTGTCGAAGGCCAAGCCCGACGGCTACACGCTGCTCATGGGCGCGGTGCACCACACGATCGCCACCAGCGTCTACAAGAAGCTGCCCTACGACTTCGAGAAGAGCTTCGCGCCCGTCACCACGGTGGCCTTGGTGCCCAACGTGCTGGTGGTCAATGCGAAGTCTCCGGCCACTGACGTCAAGAGCCTGGTCGCGCTGGCGAAGGCTTCGCCCGGCAAGCTGTCGTACGGCTCGAACGGCAACGGCACGGTGCAGCACCTGATCGGGACGCAGTTCTCCGGCATTGCCGGAGTGGACCTGCTGCACGTGCCTTACAAAGGCAGCGCGCCGCTGACCACCGACCTGCTCGGCGGCCAGGTCGACATGTCCTTCGACACGCTGACGCCGCTGGTGCAGCACATCAAGGCGGGCAAGCTGCGCGCGCTGGCGGTGACCACCGCGAAGCGTTCGAGCACCTTGCCCGATGTGCCCACGCTGGCCGAATCCGGCATCAAGGATTTCAACCAGGGCACCTGGTTCGGCATCCTGGCGCCAGCCGCGACGCCCAAGGAAGTGGTCGATAAGCTCAACGCCGAGATGGTGAAGATCATCAAGTCGCCCGAGTTCAAGAAGCGCATGGAAGAAATCGGCGCCGAGCCCGTCGGCGACACTCCGGCCCAGATGGCGACTCAGATCAAGGACGACACAGCGAAGTACTCCCGGCTCGTCAAGGATGCCAAGGTTGCAATCGAGTGAATTGCAGCCGGGTCACCTTGAGGTGTGCGGCTAAGGCCGGATAGAAGGCAGAGCCGAGTCGTCTAACAATAGGCCAATAGGCCGCTGCGGGGCAGCCGCGCTGCTATCAATGCATTGGGTTGGTCATGAACGCGACCAGCCATGCGCCGGCGTGTTCGGATGCTTGGGTGGCTCGTGCCTCGCACAATCCCCCGCGGCCTGTTAACACCCTTTGACCTGCCCCCTTCTGCCGTGCCATTCATAACGAGGAAGTCCGGGGTTGCAAGATTAATTGATCTCGGTGGTTGTTGAGCTGGTTCGAGCTGCATCGCCAGCGCGCCGGCGATGCAGCTCGGCGAACTTCGCCGGTGGCATTCGCTGGCAACTGCTGTGCGGCTGACCTCGTTGTAGTCCTGGCGCCAGAGCGTGATGGCCGACCAGGCCTGCTGCAGCGTCTCGAACCACTGCTCGTTCAGGCACTCGTCCCTGAACTTCCCGTTGAAGCTCTCGATGTAGCCGTTCTGCATGGGCCGTCCCGGCTCGATCAGGATGTGGCGAATGCCATGGGTCTGCGCCCAGCCCATGAAGGCACGACTGGTGAACTCCGGACCGTTGTCTGTGCGCACGGCCAGCGGGTAGCCCCTGAAGACAGCCGCCTGGTCGAGCAAACGCGTGACGTATTGGCCCGAGATGCCCCAGTCCACCGAGATGCTCACACACTCGTGGCTGAAGTCATCGGCCACGGTCAAGCACTTGATGCGCCGTCCCGTGCTCAGGCTGTCGCTGACGAAATCCATGCTCCACACCTCATTGACCGTCGTGGCCAGTTGCAGCGGCACGCGTTCGCTGACGGGGCGTTTGACCTTCTTGCGCTTGCGCACAGCCAGGTTGGCAGCGCTGTACAGACGGTAGACGCGCTTGTGGTTCACGCCCGGGAAGTGCGGGCGCAGCATGTCGTGGATACGCCGATAGCCGAAGCGCCGACGTGCATGCGCGATCTCGACGATCTTGCTGCTGCGCTCTCGCGTCATGGCATCGGCCTCGGGTGGATTGCGATAGCTGTCGCGGGAGAGCCCCACAAGCCTGCATGCGCGCCGTTCGCTCAGATCGCATTGCTCGACGGCGGCACGCTTGGCCTGTGGGCCTAACGCTTTATCCCGAAGGCGGTGTTCAACGCGTGGATGTCCAGGTGGGCCTCGGCCAACAGCTTCTTGAGCTTGTTGTTCTCGGCCTCGAGTTCACGCAGTCGCCTGGCATCGGGCACGTCTGAGGCATCCCATTCCTGGGAGTGTGCCGTGCAGCAAATCTTCGACCGCAGGCTTCTTGCTCAGATGGCGCCGCCGGCGCTTCTCGCTCCGAATCTCCGCGCCAGGTTCTTCATGGTGCTCGGCGCGCGCAAGGCCTAACAAACTGTTCGAGGAACCTAGCTCTTATCGATAAAAGATAAAATTGACGATAGAAATTTTCTGCGTTTTGGACAGATAGCCCCGTCGGTGACCCAAGCGCCATTCAGTCAAAGGAACTCGGTCATGTCGAATCGGAACGCATTGACTGCAGGAGCAGGAGCAGGAGCAGGAGCAGGAGCAGGAGCAGGAGCAGGAGCAGGAGCAGGAGCAGGAGCAGGAATAGAGGGACTTGCCACAGGGCTAACCACGCGCTGCAGCTGGCCTTATCGCGGCTACCTGGTGAAGTCGGGGCTCGTCACGATGGATGGCGACGCCAATGTGATGCTGAGCCACCCCAAGATCCGGGCGGCGCCCCTGGGGAATGATCGAGCGATGCTTCGACACTGTATTCACAGGCTGCGGCAGCTCATGCGCAAATCCATGAGTTCAGAACCGGTGTCGCCCACCCCCTGGCCGGCCCACGTTGCGTACTTTCACGGCGGCTGCTGGTTCGTAGACGCTCACGAGGATGGCAACGCGGGTGCGCAGTTGGTCGACGGCTCAACCGATTCCCCCGGGCCGAGCAAGGAAGGGCTAGGTGTGAGGGCCCAATAGGCTGTATCTGTTCATCCGAGTTGAGTTTAAGAGACTGGAATCGCCGCACCCCCTGTTTTCTCGAGAGCACCCAACCAGAGAACATTCATAAGAATGCCCGATTGACCCTGCTGCGTCGAATCGAGATGCCGAAGGTAGAGAACGGGGAGCTCGTGGTCGAAAATGGATTCTTGCGCGCCTGGGCAATCGGCGCTTCAACCTGGGCGAACTCGACCGCGCGATCGCCGAGCTGCTGGTCGATCTGAACCAGCGCCCGTTCAAGAGGCTGCCGGGTCGTCAGCGCAGTGCCTTTGAGATGCTGGATGCGCCAGCTCTGCGCCCGCTGCCGGCCACGCGCTTCGAGGTTTGGCTATGGAGAAGCGCCAAGGTGAACATCGACTACCAAGTCGAGTTCGATGGCCGCTACTACGCAAGTTCCACGAACTCTGGGCCAATCACGGCAGCCTGGTCGGCGAGCACTACGCCGTCGAACGCGAGGTCGCCGAATTGATCCCTGAGGAGCGAAGGCGAATACGCCAGGAGAGGTCGCGCAAGGTGGCTGATGCCCTCCAGCAATGGCTCGCCGGGCAACGGCAAAGAGTACCGGATGGCTCGATAACGGCCAGGGCAATCGACTACAGCCTGAAGCGCTGGCACGCGCTCACGCGCTACATCGACAACGGGGATCTGCCGGCGGACAACTACTGGGTGGAGAACCAGATCCGCCCGATCGCCATCGGACGATCCAACTGGCTGTTCGCGGGATCGCTAAGGGCGGGCCAGCGCGCTGCAGCCATCATGAGCTTGATCCAGTCGGCGAAGCTCAATGGACACGAGCCGCACGCGTACCTCAGCGACATTCTTGAGCGCCTGCCCACGCAGCCGGCCAGCCGCGTCGGAGAGTTGCTGCCGCACCGCTGGCAGCCAACCGCAGTGCGCTGATCGAAGGACCGTCGTCAAGACGGGATCACCGCGCGTACATGGACGCCCCCTATGCCACGCTCTCAGTTCGTAACGGTTCGAAGGTAAAGATTGCACCCGTACATCCGGACTTTGTTTCAGTGCTTTTTGGCTCTGCTGTCCCTGATGGGAGTTGCTGACTGGCTTCTCCATCGCTTACACGCACTCGAGGTGCTACGCGCGGTGCGGGCTTTGCCAGTCACGGTCCAACCTGTCTTGCCATCACTTCATGATCGCCTGAGCAATCGGTGGTTCGTTCTCCCTGATCTCGTTGCTTTTCAGATAGTCAAACGGTCGTTGCCTGGCGGACGTAGCCTGCGTCAAAGTTGCGACCGTGCGCTAGCAGAGCCCAGACGATCCGAGCATTCTTGTTCGCCAGCGCGACTGCCGCTATGTTCTTGTTGCGCTGTTTGACCACGCCGGCGATCCAGCCACATGCCTCAGTCTTCTGGCCGACTCGGTAGATCACCGAGCGCGCGCCGTGTATCAGAAGCGTTCGAAGGTAGGTGTCGCCCCGCTTACTCATCCCCAGTAGGCCGGCCTTGCCGCCCGAAGAGTGCTGCTTCGGCACGAGGCCAAGCCACGCTGCCACCTGACGACCGCTGTCAAAGTTCTTCGCATCTCCGATCGAGGCGACCAGTGCGCTGGCCGTGATCGGCCCGATGCCCGGAACTTCGGCGAGTTTGCGACTGAGCTCACTGCCTCGGTGCCATGCATGAATCTTTGCTTCGAGTTCTTCGACTTGGCGGTCCAGGTCCTTGAGGTGATCGAGCAACCGTTGCACCAGCAGTCGAAACGCGCCACGGAGGTAGTTGGCGCCATCTTCGATCAGTTCAGGAACACGGTTGGCGATGTATCCGATGCCCTGCGGGATGACGATGCCAAACTCGCCGAGCAGTCCACGGATCTGGTTGGCTTGGGCCGTGCGCGCCCTGACGAAGGCTTGGCGTACGCGATGCAGGGCGAGCACCGCTTGCTGTTCGACATTCTTGACCGGCACGAAGCGCATATTGGGGCGCCCCACCGCCTCGCAAATGGCCTCAGCGTCAGCCGCATCGTTCTTATTTGTCTTGACGTAGGGTGCTATAGATCCGGTATCGTCTTCCCAGGGTTCATAAGGCCAGCGGGGTCGAGCGCCTGACGGATTGCGCGCATCGCCGCCAGACGCGGAGCGGCGCGGTAGCGGTGCATGTAGGCGAGCTTCGACTGACCAATGCCATGCTCGGCACTGAAGGACCCGCCCAAGGCCGCCACGCGGTCGAGAATACTCGCCACCTGCGTTTCGACCGGCAGCTTGGCCCAATCCTGCTCTTCACCCGTGGCCAGCGTGCAATGCAAATTGCCGTCGCCCAGATGCGCGACGGTATAGACCTCGAACCCAAGCGCGCGGGAGCCCGCATCCGTCTCTGCGACAAAGCCTGGCACCGCGGCCAAAGGCAGGGAAATGTCGAACATGTAAGCCTCTTTGAGGGCAAAGACAGCCTCGGCGGCGCCTTCGCGGAGTTCCCAGAGGGCATCGCGCTGCGCTTCAGACGTAGCGACAACCGCGTCCTCGACCAGCGCGTCTTCCATCAGCCCGTCTAAGACCTCTATCACCAGCGCCTGCAGCTTTGGCGTTCCGTCCGCATCCGGCGCGGCATCGTCGGCGCGGGTCGAGGCAAGTTCGAGCAGGAGCCCGGTCTCGGGTGCCTGTGTCATAGGAGCGCGCTTGCCGTGATAACCCGTGATCAGACGCATCATCGGGGCAGGCATGTATTCAAAGGCCTCGACCAAACCGCCCGAAGCATCCTGCAGCCGGTTCAGCACGTTCAGGGCCGAGGCCACGTCCCGCAGCGCGAGGAAGGCGGTTGTCCGGACCACTGGCACGGGGTAGAGCCGCAGGCAGGCTGCGGTGATGATGCCGAGCGTTCCTTCGGCACCGATCATCAGGTCGCGCAGGTCATAGCCCGTGTTGTCCTTGCGCAGGCCCGACAAGTCGCTGACCACACTGCCATCTGCCATCACCGCCTCGATCCCGAGGCAGAGGGCACGGGTATTGCCGTAGCGCAGCACGTTCGAGCCGCCGGCATTGGTTGAAAGGTTGCCCCCGATGGTGCAGCTGCCGCGCGCGCCGAACATCAGCGGGAAGACCAAGCCTTCGGCCGCGACGGCTTCCTGAAGCTGTTGCAACACGCATCCGGCCTCGACCGTGGCCGTGCGCGCGGCGGGGTCGATCTGGCGGATGCGCTTCATCCGGTCCAGAGACAGCAGGATTTGCGGCCGATCCCCCAGCGGCACGCCGCCGCCGGCGAGGCCGGTGTTGCCTCCCTGCGGGGTGATCGCCACGCCCGCCGCCGCGCAGAGACGCAAAGTCTCGGCCACGGCCTCGGTCGAGGCGGGGCGTACCACGGCCAGCGCGGTGCCGGTATAAGCCCCAGTCCAGTCGGTCAGATAGCGCGCGCAATCGGCGGGATCCGTCAGCAGCGCTCCGGGGCCCAGAGCGCTGCGCAGGTCATCCAAAAAGGTCACAGTCATCGGAAACTCCGCGTTTTGGAGACAGTCTGGCGCAGCGGACGGCTGAGGGAAGACGGTTTCTTTCCCGTTCAGCATCGAGCCAAACAAAGGATCTCCGCCCGGCGAGGGCGGAGATCGGGCTGCTCATCTGCTTTGTCTGGCGCGTCGGGTCACGCGTTGGATCGCGCGCCATCAGCGTTGCGCCAGGCCCCCGCAGCGATGGCAACAAGCTGCCCCGACTTGACCATGATTCTGGCCGCTTCAAAGGCGGGACCAAATTCCCTGTCGATGTTCATCCGCTCAACCTGGCTGCGGACCAGGTCCTTGATCTCTTTGAGCGGCGACGACAGTTCCAGCCCCTGGAAATCGCAGGCTTCGACAGCCGCCAGAAGTTCAATCGCAAGAATGTTGTTCAGGGTTTCAACCATGGCGACCAGACGGCGGGCGCCGTGGGTTGCCATGGACACGTGATCTTCATAGTTCACCACGGTCGGCACGCTGTCGACAGAGGCCGGATGCGACTTCTGCCGGTTCTCGGCAACCATTGCGGCTGCGCTGATCTGTGCACTCATGAAGCCCGAGTTCAGTCCCGGATTGCTGGTCAGGAAGGACGGCAGGCCCGACAGGCTCGTATCTGTCATCAGCGCCAGGCGACGTTCCGAGAGCGAGCCCAGTTCGCAAATGGCGAGCGCCGTGATATCCGCAGCAAAGGCCACCGGTTCCGCGTGGAAGTTGCCACCGGAAACGACGTCATTGGTTTCAGGGAACACGATGGGGTTGTCTGTAACCGCATCCGCTTCGCGTTCCAGCGTGGTGTCCACGAAGTTCAACAGATCCAGACAAGCGCCATAGACCTGGGGTTGGCAACGGATGCAATAGGGGTCCTGCATCCTGCCCTCCTTGATCGATTTCTCGCGGAACTGGCTTCCCTTGGTCAGCTCGCGCAGCCTGCGTGCCACTTCGATCTGGCCGGTCTGGCGACGGACCTGATGAATCCGGTCCTCGAAGGGCGCGACGGAGCCAATCACACCTTCGGTCGTCAGAGCGCCGATGATCACGGCGCTGTCAAACGCCTGACGCGCTTCGAACGCCCCGGTCAAGGCAAGTGCCGTGGAGATTTGTGTGCCGTTCAGGAGCGCAAGGCCCTCCTTCGGCTGAAGCACAACCGGCTTGAGGTTCTTTGCGGCCAGAGCCTCGGCTGCCGGAACAAGCTTGCCGTCGAGCCGGACCGAGCCCAGGCCAATCATCGTCAATGCGATATGCGCAAGCGGCGTCAGGTCGCCCGAGGCACCGACCGAGCCCTGGCAGGGAATAACCGGCAAGAGATCGTGGTTGAACATAGCAACCATCAATTGCACCAACTCCAGACGGACGCCCGAGTTGCCCTGCGCCAGCGATGCGATCTTCATCGCCAGGGCAAGACGGGTCTCCGCTGCCGTCAAGGGAACCCCCGAGCCAATCGCGTTCGTCAGCACAACATTTCTCTGCAGCAGGCCGATGTCCTTCTCGTCGATGACTGTGTCAGACAAGCGGCCGAAGCCGGTGTTGATGCCATAGGCCGGTCCGCCTTTGGCCATGAGATCCTTCACCGTCTTGTGCGCGGCCTTGATCGCGGCTGTCGCGGACTCGCCCAGCCGCAGCGTCACGCGCTCGCGGTAGATCGTTTCCCAGGCATCCATGCCATTCATTCCGGTGGTAATTTCAATCGTCTTCATCTTGTTTCTCTGCAATTTGGAACCCTGGGCTCACGTTGTGAAAGTCTTTTTTTTTTTGGTGTTTACCTGACCGCGTTCCCGGTCGGGCGTGCGCACTGTCCCGAGGTTTCAGGACAGTGCGCGGCAAACCAAAGCAGGATTGACCGGATGCCGCGCAATCTCTGCTTGCGAGCAACGGCGGTCAGACCGTCGCCATCAACGCGCGTTCAGGCGTCGCCGGAGCGTCCAAGCCTGCCCTGTCGCCTGACTTCCTCGCTACCGTCGCCATCAACACGCGTTCAGGCGTCGCCGGAGCGTCCAAGCCTGCCCTGTCGCCTGACTTCCTCGCGGCCGTCACCGCCTCGATCAAAGCCTGATGGACCGATACCGCCAGGATCAAAGGCGGTTCGCCGACCGCTTTCGACCAATACGGCGTCTCGGCCCGGAAAGACTTGTTGTCCACGAGGCTGACGTTGAAGACTGGCGGGACGTCGGACGAGGCGGGAATCTTGTAGGTGGAGGGCGCATGGGTTTTCAGCTCGCCCTTGGTATTCCACCAGAGTTCCTCGGTGGTCAACCACCCCATTCCCTGAATGAAACCGCCTTCGATCTGACCGATGTCAATCGCCACGTTCAGCGAGGTGCCGACGTCATGGAGGATGTCCACCTGCTCGACGCGGTACTCTCCGGTCAGCGTATCGATGACAACTTCCGAAACAGCCGCACCGAAGCAGAAGTAGAGGAACGGCTCGCCGACAAAGTTCTGGTCGTCAAAGTAGACATGCGGCGTCTTGAAATAGCCGGTTGCGGACAATGACACCCGCGCCAGGTAGGCCTTCATGACAAGCTCATCAAAAGTGACGATCTGCGGACCGACGTGGACAAGACCGTTGTCGAAGGACACTGTCTCGGCGTCCACGTTGTAATGGGCCGCGGCAAAATTTGTCAGCCGATCCTTGAGGGTGCGCACTGCATCGATAACGGCCATCCCGTTCAGGTCGATGCCCGCCGAAGAGGCCGTAGGCGAGCTATTCGGCACCTTGTCGGTGGTCGTGGCTGCGACGATAACCCGCTCAAATTTCACGCCGAGTTCATTCGCAGCAATCTGCGCAATCTTGACATGCAGGCCCTGGCCCATCTCGGTGCCGCCGTGATTGACCGCGACGCTGCCATCCTTATAAATATGGATCAGAGCACCAGCCTGGTTCAGGTGGTCACGCGTAAAGCAGATGCCCATCATGCAGGGAACCACTGCGATGCCGCGCTTGAACACTTTGCTGTTCTGGTTGTACTCCGCAATGTTTTCGCGTCTTTGGTGGTAGGAGGAATCCTCAACCAACTTGTCCATCACATCGCCGATGATCAGATTGGTCACGCGTTGGCCGTAGTGCGTGATATCCCGCCCGGCTTCGTGATAGAGATTGGCCTTGCGCACCTCCAGCGGGTCTAGGCCCAGATGATGCGCGATGTCCAGCAGCGCCCGCTCGATTCCGATGACGCCCTGCGGAACGCCGAAGCCACGGAATGCGGTGTTGGACACCGTGTTGGTCTTGCAGCGATAGGAGTGGATCTCGACATGCTCTAGAAAGTAGGCGTTGTCCGCATGCATGATCCCCCGGTCCGCCACAGCGCCGGACAGATCTGCTGCGAAGCCGCATTTCACTTTCTGGACAAATGAGATCGCCTGGATCCGGCCGGTATCGTCAAAGCCGACGTCATACTCGATCTTGAAGTCGTGCCGCTTGCCGGTCATCACCATGTCGTCGTCGCGATCAAGGCGCACTTTTGCCGGTCTGCCGGACTTGTGTGCCACAAGGCAGGCAATCGCAGCATACTGTGCCGGCTGCGTTTCCTTGCCGCCGAAACCACCCCCCATGCGGCGAACCACCACCTCGACCGCATTGTTCGCAAGCCCGAGCACCTGAGCGCAATGGTATTGCACTTCGCTGGGATTTTGCGTCGCGGAGAACACTTTCATGCCGCCATCATCCAGGGGCCACGCCATTGAAATCTGGCTTTCGAGATAGAAATGGTCCTGACCGCCGACCAGCAATTCGCCCTGCAGCCTGTGGGTTGCCGTGTTGAGAACTTTCTCGGGATTACCGCGCCGCGCCATCTTGGGTGGCAGCACGAAGTTATTCGCGGCCATCGCCTCCTCGATGGTCAGGATCGGCTTGAGGATTTCGTACTCGATCTTTGCCAGCTTCGCGGCCCGCCGGGCCGCATCGACAGACTCCGCCGCCACGGCGAAAATCGGCTGACCGACGTATTGCACAAGATCATGCGCCAGAACCGGCTCATCGTCGCGATGAATGCAGCTGATGTCATTGTGGCCGATAATGTCTTGCGCGCTCACCACCGTCGCGATGCCATCGTAGGCTGCGACGGCAGAAAGGTCCATCGAAAGGATACGGGCATGCGCATGCGGCGAGTAGGCGATGTAGATATTCAGCAAGCCCTGGGGCTCACGCATGTCGTCTACATATTCAGCGATGCCTGTGACCTGACCCCAGGCACTCTGGTGATATTTGCTGTCGCCGATGATCGGCCGTTGCTCGCGATTCATTGCGTCCATGACGTGAACTCCTCAAGTCTTCCGGCAAGACGGAACTCTTTTGATGCGGTGGTTTCCAGGAAATACTTCGTCAGAAGGTTACTTGCGATCAAGCGTCGATAGCCTGCGCTGGCGCGAGCATCGCTGATCGGCTCATAGGTGCGGTCGAGGATCGCCTTTGCATCCGCGACCGTTTCCTCCGTCCAGGGCTTGCCGATCAGGAAGGCCTCGCAGGCTGTCGCCCGCAGCGGGGTGCCAGCCATGCCACCGAATGCGATTCGCGCGCTGGCCACCCTGGTCACCCCATCGCGTTCGGCGAAGGACAGGTTGAAGATGCCACAAACCGCCGAGATGTCCTGATCGAAGCGCTTCGATACCTTGTAGGCCTTGAGCACGGCCCCGGCTGCGGGACGCGGCACAAAGATCTCTTCGATGAACTCGCACGGACGCAGATCCTGCCGGCCATACTCGATGAAGTAGTCCTCCAAAGGAACCGTTCTGCGCTCTGCGCCTTTGCGCAGCGTCAAGGTTGCACCGGCCGCAATCAGCACCGGCGAAGAATCGGCAATCGGCGAACCGTTTCCGATATTGCCACCGATGGTTCCTGACGATCTGACCTGAACGCTGCCGATGCGGCGTATCAGCTCGCCCATATCGGGATAGAGCTTCTCCAGATGCGGCCAGGCCGTTTCATAGGTTACGGCCGCGCCAATCCGCAGGCCACCGGCTTCGGCGACCACCGCGTTCATTTCAGCAATCGCGGCAACGGACACAAGGGCTTCGAATTGAATGTGCCGCTTGGTCACATGCAGACCAAGATCTGTGCCGCCTGCAACAATGCGCGCCTTCGGGGTCTTCGCGAGAATGTCCGCCAGCTCGTCTGTGGTCGCAGGCAGGAAGAACTCGCCTGCCTCGCTTTCGATCCTGACAGCCCCAGGTGCGCTGATTTCCGCCAGCGCAGCCGCCAGGGCGTCGCGATTGCCGTCAAAGTCGACCGGCTTGGCAAGCGACAGCGCGCTCGCCGCCGCGTCGACGATCGGACGGTACCCGGTACATCTGCACAGATTGCCGGCAAGGAGGTCGTCGACGCTCTTCCGATCCCCGCCCGCGCCGTTGCAATAGCCACCAAACAGACTCATCACAAAACCGGGAGTGCAGAAGCCGCACTGCGAGCCGTGACATTCCACCATAGCCTTCTGGACCGGATGCGGCTGCGCGGGGGTCGAGATGCCCTCGATGGTAAACAGAGCCTTGCCGTGCATCGATCCCATGAACTGGATGCAGGTGTTGAAAGCCTTATAAACGACGACGTCATTTTCGAGTGTTGCGCTGACGGCGGTACAGGCTCCGCAGTCGCCTTCGGCGCATCCCTCCTTCGTGCCCTTGAGCTTTGCCTGCTCGCGCAGATACCTCAGCACCGTCAGGCCGGGATCGAAGCCGCCGAGCGTGACAAGCTCGCCATTCAGGAGGAACTTGATGTGGTCGTTCATTCAGAAGCTATCCTATGGACGTGGAAGAGATCCCGGCGAAGCAACTGCTGCAGCCGGCCACGGTTGGCCGCAACCATTGCCGAGCAACGGTCATGCTCGAGTGCGATCAGGTCGCCAACGGTGGAATCATGTTGGGAGTTCATGCGGTATTCCTCTCAAGGAAAACGTCTTGCAAACTTAGGCAGCCGTCTACTTCAGGACGTCCTTGATCGTCGACCCGTACGAATCGATGTCGGATCGCAGCCGTCGCGAGAGCTCCGCCGGCGTGGCGGGGTAAGGATCACCCGAAGTCGCCAGCTTTTCCTTCATGCCGGGCTCTGCGAGTGCAGTGTTGAACTCGCGGCTGATGCGATCGACGATAGCGGGCGGCGTGCCCGCCGGCGCGATGAACCAGATCGTGTTGGTGAAGTTCTGGCCAGGGAAGCCGCTTTCCGCCAGGCTTGGCGTTTCGGGCAGCAGCGGGTGGCGACGCTCGCTTAGCGTGGCGATCGCGACGATCTTGCCGCTCTTCACGTACTGTTGCGCGTAGTGCACCGGAAGGATCATGGCCTGGATGTGGCCGGAGATCAGGTCGGTCGCCGCCGGCGCGAGGCCCTTGTAGGGGACATCGACATACTTGGCCTGCGTCAGCTTCGCAAGCTGGTACATCTGCACTGACCAGGCACTGCCTGGGCCCAGCGAGCCGAAGTTGACGCCCTCCCCCGACTTGCGATCTTGCGTCAGCCGGATGAAGTCCTTCAGCGTGCGGGCCGGGACTGCCGGATGCACGGCCAGGACCAAGGGCACGTCGACGAGGCCGGCGACGGGGACGAAGTTGCGGACTGCATCGTAGGGGACCTTGGCACCCAGAATCTCTGCAGCTTTTGGCTGCGTCGAGATCGCCTGGTTGATGGCGTGCGAATCCGACACCACGCCGATCGTGTAGCCGTCCGGTGCAGCTCGCGAGACCACTTCCGTCCCGATCATGGTTGACGCGCCGGGGCGGTTGTCAATGAGGATGACCTGTTTCAGGCGGGCGGCGGCGCTTTCAGCCACCGCCCGCGCGCCGACGTCCGCATTTCCGCCCGGCGGATACGGCACGATGATGCGGATGGGCTGTTTAGCAGGCCAGTCCTGCGCGATGGCAGCGTGGCCAGCCAGGCCGAAGGCGAGCAGGCCGAGAAGTACGCGAGAAAACGCTTTCATGAATATTCCGTCTGTCGTGTGAGGTTCTTTTGAATCATGTAAGGTTTATTGAAACTGTTCGCCTTAATGAAACACCGGGCCATTCTTGACCTACAGCCAGGTGAATTTCTTCAAACTGGTGCGGTGCCTGAGCATGTGACCGACGCCTGCGTGCAGATTAGCGCTAGCTACACCCGCAGATCAGTTTCATACCGTATTGCGCCGAGACCCTACTCCGTGAGACTTGTTTGAGAAGTCACCAAAGTCGGGCTCTAGATGTAGCTTCTCACGACGTTGTTCCCATCAAATCCGAGGCGAGAAGCCGGAGGGCGGAAGTAGCTGAGTGGGGCCGATGGAAGTTGTAGTGATGCATCCACGGGGCCAGCTCGCTGGCGCGGGCGTCCGAGGTTGGGGGCTTGCTGGGGCAACAGCGAGCGGGGCTGCGCTTCGGGCGTGAGCTGTGGTCGGCCAGTGCGCCAGCGCGGTGCAGCGCAAAGCGACGACGCCACTTGGCCGCCGTGCGGGTACTCAAGCCAGCGGCTGCAGCCGCTAGTTTGAGACCAATTGGATCAATTTCTCGAACCAGGTGGGCTCGACCTTAGGGCGTCATTGAGGCATTCTTGCGGATGTTCATCCGGGGAGTCCTGAAGGGTTTTGGAAGATGTCAGAACCTCTCCTTCACCTCGGGTGAACAACCTCTTGGGAAACTACATAGACCCTGTGGAATGTGCGCAGGCAGCTATCAATTCACGAGCTAGTGGTCTACCCTCTGACAGCACCGAAAATGCACAAAGCTGGATATAGCCACAGTATCATCGGCACCCAGCCCACGCTGGCACCCCATGTCGCCCGCCGCACGTCCAGTTCAACAGCACTCGCGCCCGCACGCGGGTGCGCAAGCGGGCGCCAAACCCCGGCTTTACAATCCGCGCCACCCCGAGCGAACCCTGCTGTACCGCACCATCGCCGAGCATTTCGAGCCTGGCTTGCGCTTACATCTGGCTGGATTGATTGTTAACACCCCCTAGAAGAACGCCGTTTGAAAGGGGCATGATAGTGTACGTGGACGTTACAAAAAAAGAGGTGGAGCTGCAGCTGCAACGCATTGTGAACAGCGATGTATTTTCAGCGTCGCCAAAGCTGCGAAAATTTCTTCAATACATAGTTGAGGAGACACTGCAAGGCAACGGGAGCCGGCTCAAGCAGTATTCAATAGCCACGAATGCATTCGGCTTGAATGAAAATTTTGATCCAGACACCAATCCGGCCGTTCGGCTAGACGCTGGCAGATTGCGCATTGCCCTTGAATCCTACTATAAAGCCGAGGGAGTTGAGGACACTATCCGAATATCCGTTCCCAAAGGGCGTTACATACCGATTTTTGAGAGAGTTGCGTCTAAACCGCAACTGGCATCTTCCAAGAACGTAGAGAGCCTCGGTCGTACAGGTATTTTTGAACCCAACCGCCTTTTGATCATGAAGCTCAAGGGGTCGAGCATCAATGGCGGGGTGCCTAACTTTTCTGAAGGAATGACCGAGCAGCTAATTGTCGAATTTTCGCGGTACCCCGACATCACGGTCTCCACGTCCTCAGATGAAGCCGAGGAGCAGCAGCTACAGAGCTCTGACACCGAATTGGATCTGCGCACCCGATTTGTTCTGTGCGGGAGTGTCACGTCCTCGATCTCGGCGATCAGAGTCACATTTCAGTTACATGATCGCATGTCGGGGACCGTCATTTGGGCCGATCGATTCGACGTTAAAGTCGGCTCGACTGATGTCTTGGGCGCTCAAGAGGAAATCGCAGGCCACATAGCGGGAATTATTGGGGACGACTTCGGCATATTATCCTATCGCATGAGTCTGGAGCTGGAAAGCCGAATCCATGAGCGATGGAGCGCACAGAATACCAACCTTTTTCATCGCCATATGGCGCGGACACTTACGGAGCATGCGTATCAGGTAGCCCGCAAGAATATAGAGATCGGCGTCAAAGAGCTCCCTAACAATCCTATGATATGGGCAGCACGTGCGCAGGCTGTATTCTATGGCAACGTCCTTGGTTATGACCGAGACGAGGACTGGTTAAATCTGGTCTATTATTGCGCGCAGCGTTCGCTTGAGCTGGACCGGAATAGCCATTATGCGCAGGTCGCGATAGCGCAGTTTCACCTTTATAATCGGGACTTCAAGGCGGTCATCGATATTTGTGATCGTTTGCTTGAAAAGAACCCCAGATCAGCCAGCAACCAATTGAGCACCGGCTTCTTTCGAGCTCTCGCCGGCGATTGGGACGAAGGATGCCAACTCCTCTCGAAGGCAATCAAGAGGCTTCATAATCCCCCGGGCTGGGCCTACAAGGCATTGTTCTTGAACTCCTATCGGCTGGGCCGCTACGAAGAGGCACTCAGCTTCATCAATCAGTATTTTGTGCCCGAGCATTTCACGCCGCCACTCCTAAGGGCGGTGGTGCTATTCAGACTTGGACGCTTGGATGAAGCAGAGAAGGCGGCAGATGATGTTCGCCGAATAAATCCTTCTCTGCGCGAGCATGTAGACACTTACTTCAGATATCTTTCGACTTCGGATGATTTGACCGACAATTTGCAAGACGCCCTGCGGCACCTTGATCTAATCTAGAGACCCATTAATTGGGTTAAGCCTTCCAGGCTGGCGTGATGCAATCCCCCGCACTGACGGGGGTGATGATGAACATCATTGACCGATTGCTGGCTGACCCTCGGCGCATCGTCGCGATACGCAATAAGCTTAACCTTGGCAAGTCGGTGCGATTCATGGATTGGCGCACCGGCCAAATGCGCACGGGCAAGATCGTTGCGATCAAACACGCACGACCCGGGCGCGGACAGTGATCGGGTTTAAAGTGAATCGCTCACCATCAACGTTCAACCGTCCCCACAATAGCCCAGCCGCGATGACTTCCGTCGCGGCGACAAGGTCTCGTTCACCGACAAGTATCTGCAGCACTAGGTGGGAACGTCTGTCCGGGCTGTGGACTTACACCACGTATTGGGACATGCCCGATGCGCAGGACAAGCCAAGCTCTGAACTGGGCGAGGATGTTTCGGGGATGTCGCGCAGCAGGGCACTTGCTTGCCCACTCCGAGACCAATGCCTATCGACAAGCCGGACTCTTGTTTAGGAGTGAGGGACGCCGGTTAGCAGGTCACATCAGACGGCGCTTTCCATCGCCCGGTCAGCAGACCGCCGCGCCTCATGCGAGATGCCCCGACTTGGCGGCCTTGGTTGCCAGATAGCCCGCGTTCTGCTCGGACAGGCCGACATGCAGCCGCACCCTCTCGTGCACGGTCAGGCCAACGGCCGCCATCATCGACAACTTGTTCGGGTTATTGGTCATCAGCCTCACCGCAGAAAAACCCATCTGCTTGAGAAGATCCGCGCCGATGCGGAAATCTCGCTCGTCATCCTCAAAGCCCAGCCGGTGATTGGCCTCCACCGTGTCGAAGCCCTGATCCTGCAGGGCATAGGCCCGCAGCTTGTTGGCAAGGCCGATGCCCCTGCCCTCCTGATTGAGATAGAGCAGCACACCCGCGCCCTCGGCCCCCATCTGCGCCAGCGCAGCACGCAGTTGCGGACCGCAGTCGCATTTCAGGCTGCCCAGCACGTCGCCGGTAAAACAGGCCGAGTGAAGCCGCGCCAGCACCGGCTGGCTGCGGTCGGGGCGGCCAATCTCGATGGCGTAATGCTCGGCCCCGCCATCCTCGGGCCGGAAGACATGCACCCGCCCGGCCTGTGAGGCGGCCAAAGGCACTGGGGCCGAGGCCACTGGGTATAGCGGCGAGCCGCGCAGTAGTTCCGGGGCCAGCTCTGCCAAGCTCAGATGCGTCAGCACGTTCAAGGCGGCCAGCGCCCGACCGTCCTGCACCGCCACCAGCAGCGCGGCAGGCAGCAACTGCGCCGACTTCGCCAGCGCAATGGCCGCGCGGTGCAGATCCGCCGGGCCGCCTCGCGACGACCGGAAGGGTCGCTTCATTGGCACCCACAGATCGATCACCGGGCTGGCGATCGCCCGTATCCAGTCAACCCCCGCCGCTTCGGGCACCTCAAGACGCGCCAGATCGCCGTCGTAAGCCCACGCTTGCAACGTCTCCGCCCGCCGCAGGGAGATTGCCAGCTCGGGCACCCCAAGCGACCGCAGGTCCGCCAGTCGCGCGGCCTCCAGTGCCTCCACCGCCACGACAAGCGCGGATCGCCCCGCCTCGGTCAGCACCACCGGCACCCCCATGCGCAGATCGCCCCGCGCACGGGCAATGCGTTCGACGGTGCTCGGGGCAAGTGGCATGGGCTGTCCTTTCGTTTTCGGGTCTTGCCGGAGTTGACGAGAATTGAAACATTTCCCCGCAATCGGACACGAGGCCTTGACGTATCCGCTGCACAGCTTGCCGGAACGGTGAGGCTCGCGCATGTCACCAAGCTACCAAAAGGCGTACTCCGCAGCACAGCCTAGGCTCAACGGGACGTCAAAACAGCCTGACTGACTTGTTCAGGGCGAAGGACTTCGCGCGACTGCGGCGCATCCGGTCTTACAAAGCAGCCAGTGCCGGGGGTGGCGATCACTTTTCCGTCCTCATACACTTTCTTGCCGCGCAGATAGGTGGCCGACACATAGCCATCCATTTCCATCCCCGCATAGGGCGTGAATTTGAACTTGGAACTCATCTGGGCAGGATCGATCGACCTTTTCTCGCGGCGGAACACTGTGACATCGGCAAGCGCGCCCGAGGAAATGCGCCCTCGGTTCGGATAGAGCCCGAAATGTCGGGCTGGGTTTTCCGCCGTGAGTTTGGCGATAAGCAGCGGATCAAGCGCCCCCCGCTGTGCCATTCCGGTGTACAGCAAGGCCAGCAGCGATTCCAACCCGGCAATTCCCGAGGCATTGGAGAAAAACGCAGGATTGCTCTTCCGTTCGACAGGCCAGGACACGTGATCGGTCGAAATAAAATCGATATCGCCCTTGAACAAGCTGCCCCACAGGGCTTCACGCTCTTCTTCCAGCCGGATCGAAGGATTGAGTTTCAGGAATGCGCCATGCTTCAGGACATCGTCGTTGTTGAAAACGAGGTAATGGACACAGGATTCGACAGTGACCTTGTTGCCTGCATCGCGGTAGTGCCGGGCGATGTCACAGCCCCGCGCCAGGGAAGAATGGACGATATGGCAACGCGCGTCAGTGCCCGAGGCCAGTTCCAGGATCTGCGCGTCCGCGACAAGCTCGCAAATGGGAGGTCGGCCCAGAAGTTGAGCTGCAGCAGTGTTGTTGCCGGCGGCCGTTTGCTTGCTTGTAAAATAGTCGACCAACTCCTGATCCTCGTTGTGGAAGCCAACGGGAAGATCGACTTTCTGGGCAGCGACGAAGGCCGCGTACATCTCCGCCGTCGAAAAGCGGGGAAACCGGACAGGATGGTACTCGTAAGTCGACAGCTTGATGCCCGCCGCGCCTGCCTTGGCGAACCCTTCTATCGCATCGGCCGCGTCGGCTTCCTTGGAGAGCGTCACATAAAGCGCGACGTCGACGCATGCCAGACGATTGACCTCGGCTATCTTGGACTCGAGCCGCGCAACGGTGTTGACAGGATCCGGGTTGTCGAATGGCATATCCACGACGACGGTGACACCTCCGGCCGCGGCCGCGCGTGTTGCGTCTTCAATTCCTGTGACGCCTTCGAAACTGCCGGCATGGATCTGGGCGTCGATCAGGCCCGGAAAGAGGTAGCTGTTTTCATAGCGCTCGACCGTTTTCGCGGCGGGAGGCTCACCGGAACCAACCGCCACGATCCTGTCGTCGCGGATGGCAATATAGCCCTCCCTCAGGACTTTGTCCGGTGTCACAACGTCACCAAGGATCAGTAAGTCAAATGGGGATTCGTCATTATTCGCGACAGCCATGTTGGTTCTTTCCATGTTGGTTCTTTCCATGATGGTTCTTTCCATGTTGACAGTTGAAGGTCGGATCAAACCTTGACGATATTTCCCAACTGACAATAGTTGCGCCCCGCGATCCGGCCGAGCGGCGCGAGCTCGCGGGGGTCAATCTTGTAATTCCGCACCAGGCCGGCCCGGGCGTGGACCTGCACGATTCGCCCGATTGTCATGTGGCTTTCCCCGAAGCGGATGATCTGGTGCAAGCGACACTCGAAATGCAGGTTCGACATCGCTACCCTGGGCGGTGCAACCTTGAGGGAGGGGATCAGGTCAAAACCGACTTCCTTCGCCTCGCTGACGTGAGGCGGATATTCCTCGGCGCAGTTCTGGACCTGAACCGCCATCGGTTCGGAAACGGAGTTGATGACGAACTCTTCCGTGCGACGGATATTCACCAAGGTATCCTTGACACGCTTCTGATCGGGGCCAACCGAGAAGCAGAGAAATCCTTCCTCGACCGAGGCGATCATGAAACTGCTGAAAGGCGCGAGGTTGACGTTACCCGCCTCGCCGATTGTCGATACAAGTGCGATCGGGCGTGGAATAATGGATGCCGACAGTAATTTGTAGCGAAGATCGAACGGCAAGCCGTCCAGGCTGATATTCTCGAATTCGTTTGTCGGAGCCATTAGGTTCATTCCAGTATCTGAGCAAGACCGCGTCGTAGCGCACCCGGGTTGCCTCCCCGACGGCCTCCAGGCCGATATGGCGTTTTCGTCGTCGTGCACGGTGCACTCCTTGGGTTACCTGAGTTCATTCGTGGCGACCTGCGCCGCGTTGGAACGTTCGCTTCGTGCAGGATGCAGCCTGCTTGTACGCTGCACAGGGTAGATGGTGGGTTGGCTCGCGATGATGGGCCGGCCCATTGCCATGGCTACATCGTTGGCGCGGCACTCGGCGCGGCGCTCATCGTCGAGGAGAGACTCGAGGCTCACGTACATGTCATTTTCCTGGCAAGTAGTTGACTGGTTCGACATCTGGCTGGGGCAAACCATCCGCTAGTCAGATGAATTGCCGACTTCCGGATCGGATTCGCGACTTGTTCAGACCTCCCTTAGCAGAAGGGCTGCGTCGACTTCGGTTTTCCAATCCTGCACGCGTTCGACAAGGTTTTGCGAATTTCCATTCACCAAAGCCCTATCCTTCACAATTTGGCGGCCGTGGACCCATGAGTTGTCGACGTGATTGACCGCACAAAGCAAGGCGGCCGCGATTGCATCATTGGCGCCAAGAAGTTCCGGCCGCGAAAGATTGATCGAGAACAAATCCGCGGCACGCCCAACCTCAATTGCGCCAATATCATCGCGCCTAAGAAGCGCCGCACTGCCCAATGTCGCAACCTCTAGCGCATTGCGAGGAGAAAAGAGCGGCGGAACCTCACCAGGAGCAATCCGCGCCAACAGCATTGCCAGTCTGGCCTCGGTCAGCAGGTTCGCCCCGTCATTCGAGGCCGCGCCGTCCACCCCGAGCCCAACCTTAACCCCCGCTTTCCTATACGTCCGGATCGGGGCATGACCCGCGCCGACACGCATGTTCGACGATGGACAGTGGCAAACGCCGCAGCCGGTCTGAACCAGAAGGCGCTGGTCGCTATCGCTGAGGTGGACCCCGTGGGCAATCCAACTCTTGCCTTCAAGGCAGCCGAAGCTATGCGCCGCTTCGACCGGACTGAGGCCAAATTTCTCGCGCGTGAAGACGGTCTCACCAGCTGTCTCGGCCAGATGCATGTGAAAGCCGACATCCATCGACCGCGCGAGGTCCGCAGACCGGCGCAGAAGATCCGGCGTCACCGACCTGATCGAGCTTGGCGCGACGAAGACCTGCAGATGAGACCCGCGCGACGGATCATGAAACTCTTCGATCGATTGGGCGCAGCGCGAAAGGGCAACCTCGCTGCTTTCCGCCAGTTCATCCGGTGCGAAGCCGCCGTCCTTGTTGGAGATATTCTGAAAGCCATGTCCCAGATGAAAGCGCAGCCCGACCGACCGCGCTGTATCGACCAGGTGTTTTGCGGTCAAGCCGTTGGGCCAGAGATAATTGTGGTCAGCGACGGTCGTGCACCCTGAAAGGGCCATCTCCGTCAGTCCGACTTCCACTGCCATCTGGACGATCGGGGGGCGCAAAAGCCTCCAACGCGGATAGAGTTTCCTCAGCCAGTCGACGAAGCCGGCATTGCATTGGCAGGCCCTGTCCAGCGTTTGGAACAGATGGTGATGGGCATTGATTAGCCCGGGGAGCACCATATGCCCACGAAGGTCGACGATCTCATCCGCCGTCTGCGGCAGTTGCTCGGTTTCGGCCACCTGCTGGATCCAGCCGTCCCGGATAAAGATACCAGCATTGCGAATTTCGCGGCGCTGTCCGTCCATTGTCGCCAACGTGTGGATGTTGCGCAGAAGCAAGGTCGGCATTCGGTAAGTCACCTTAACTTGGGGCCATCATGGGTTTCGACAGGCCGCTAATCGAAAATTCCCTGCTTCATGAACTGCGGTGTTTGTCATTGGTTTTCTTCATTGCCTTGACGAAGCGGACAGAGACTGTCCGCCCCGTCAGCGCCCATTAGGATTCGGCCGTAAAACCGACACGATGCACATACGGGCCCCAGCGATCGTGGTCAGCCTTCAGGACGCGTGCGAACTCCTCTGGGCTGGATGAGCCGACGACGTCAAAAGCCCACGGCAATCCAGCGTCAATCATGTCCTTCTGCAGGAGAGCAGCGCGCACGGCGGCGGACGCACGCTGTGCCACAGCTGCAGGAGTGCGCGGGGGCATGAAAACACCAGTCCACTCGCGCATGTTCAATTCAGGGAACCCCTGCTCTGTGTAGGTTGGCACATCCGGCGTGAAGCGGGAGCGCGTCGTACCAGTCACGGCGAGCAGACGCAATCGCCCGCTGCCGAGATATGGCAGGTAGTCGCCCATGGGGGATGAGAAGGCGGCAACCTGGCCGCCAAGCAGGTCTTGAATGCCGGGGGCCGAGCCGCGGTAAGGAATGTGCTTGAGCGGGATACCCGAAGTCTTTTCCATCAAGGCCGCAACCAGGTGGGGCATCGAACCGGCGGCCGGCGATCCATAGTTGGCCAACGCCGGATTCGCTTTGGCCCAATCGAGGAATTCGTGCAGCGTCTTGACCGAGGCTGGCACTTGCGGGCCGACTCCAAAGCCGTGGGAACCGTAATTCACCGTGCTAATGGGCATTACATCGTTGATGGTGTAAGGCAGCTTGGGGTACGTGTGGGGGTAAATGATCAGCATTCCCGCGGGCGTCAGCAGCATGACGGATCCGTCTGCAACACTGTCACGTAAAGCAGTGACTGCAATTTGCCCGCCGGCGCCGGACTTGTTTTCAACGAAGGCGTTGGCGGCGTATGTGCCTTGAAGCTTGCTAGCGAGTCTGCGCGCAAACCCATCGCTCGTTCCGCCCGGTGGAAAGCCCACAATGATGCGCAAGGTCTCCACAACTGGAGCCTGCGCCCTCGATACCGCGGGGACGCCAAGATGGGCAGAAATCCCAGCGACGCCGATTGATTTTAGAAGCTGTCTACGTGTAGTCATGGCGATTTCTGGCGATGGATAAGAGAGTGAATGCACTAAATGTTTCGGACTGCTAACTAGCTGCCAGGGCGGACTGGTGGCCCATCAGAGAACGGCCGCGTGTCCGCTGGAAAAACCGCTTCGCGCAGGTCGTGCGTCACGAGAACGCAACTGAATTTCTTCTGCAGCCACAGCTGCTGAGTTACGCCCCACAATTCTTCCCATATGTATCACCAGGTCCCGGGAGCCATGGCGCGAACCATTTCGTCGTAGTTCTCGCTCAGAGGCAGGAACACCGGATAGGAAATGCCCGCATCTCTCCACTCATTGACGCGGTCCTTGACCTGAGTCGAGGTGCCGGAAAGCGTCATCTTGCGAACGGTTTCGACGGGCACCAGCTTCATGGCGTCTTCGATGCCGTTCTTGCGCGCCGGCCAGCCACCCATCACTTCGGTGATGCGTGCGATCAGCTCCGGCTCCAGTCCGCTGGCAAGGCCGATATGCGGCTGCTGGCCGAGATACTTGGTCACCAGATAGTGCGCTGCGTAGTGCGCGGAATCTGGATCGGAGTTCGAAATGGCGATGTTGAGGAGCTGCGGACGCTCATAGTTGTTGAAGTCCCGACCGGCCTTCTCCGCGCCATCCTTCAGGTTCTTCACCATCCGACCGGTGTACTCCGGCGACAGCAGACCGTTCAGGATTGCGCCATCGGCAACCTCGCCTGCCAGCTCCGTCATGACGGGACCAGTCGGGCCCACGTAGATCTTGACGTTCTTGGGTTCGCGCGTCGAACCATGACCCAGGTCCAGGCTGATATCGCGCACCTTGACGAATTCACCTTCAAAGGTGATGTTTTCTTCCAGATTCAGCAAACGGCGGAGCACCTCAACATACTCACGCATTTGCGAAACCGGCTTACGGCGGTCGATGCCCTGTTTCCAAGCCAGCGGGTCCCAATAAGCCCCCAATCCGCAGATGACGCGGCCAGGAGCCATCTCATCGAGTGTTGCCAGGGTCATCGCCATCAGTGCAGGGCCGCGGGTCCACGAGTTGACGATGCCGGTGGCGAGCTGAATGCGGCTCGTGACTGCGGCAAACGCACCAAGGACGCTAAAGGCATCTCTCGCCAGGCGGGTTTCCGTCACCCACGCAGACGTGTAGTCAAGCTTCTCCATCGTTTGGACAAGTTCAATCTGCTCAACTGTAGATGGCCGATCAAGGAAGCAGAATCCGATCCGTTCGTCTCTCATGTGAAGTTCCTTTGTCACGTAAGGTTTATTAAAACTGTTCGCCTAAACGAAACACCGGGGCACATCCTTGACCCACAGCCAGGTGAATTTCTTCAAGCTGGTGCGGTGCCTGAGCATGTGACCGGATGCCTGGCTGCAGATTAGCGCTAGCTACACCCGCAGATCAGTTTCATACCGTATTGCGCCGATACCCTACTCCGTGAGACTTGTTTGAGAAGTGACCAAAGTGCACGCTAGCCTGCACGCCGCAGGGCCTCAGGCCGCCGCAGGGCCTCAGGCTCATCGACGCGGTCGATGGATGACCTGAGCCATGCCGAACTCGAACGCCTGGTCGGCCTGCCGATCCTCTTCTCTGACACCCGGAGCACCTCATGACCAAACAAGCCTCATCTGCGACGCGATCCGCACGCCCTTCGGCCGCCACGGCGGCGCCTCCTCCTCCATTCGTGTCGACGACCTCGGCGCCTCCGGCGCCCGGCTGGCCACCACCGCCGTCAACCAGTTGCACCGTAGCGGCGGCCGCTACGCGCTCTGCACCATGTGCATCGGCGTGGGACAAGGCATCGCGGTCACGCATGCACATTGAAACGACACACGAGCCCGCGGCTGGAACCAACGGGGCTATTGAAGGGGAAGCAGCACGCAAGCCTGCGGTGATCGGCGTTCCGCGCGAGATTTTCCCTGGCGAAAAAAGGGTGGCAACCGTGCCCGAGGTGGTGGAAAAACTCATCAAGCTGGGCTTCTCGGTGGTGCTCCAGAGCGGCGCCGGCGATGCCGCCCATTGCAGTGATGACAGCTACCGCGCGGCCGGCGCGCACATCGTCGCCGACGCCGCCACGCTGTGGGCCAGCTCCGACATCGTGTTCAAGGTTTGCGCGCCCACCCCGGAGGAAGTCGCCCTCATGAAGGCCGGCGGCACCTTGATCAGCTTCATCTGGCCGGCGCAAAAGCCCGAGTTGATGCAGCAGCTCGCCGAGCGCAAGGTGACCGTGCTGGCCATCGACTCGCTGCCGCGCACGCTCTCGCGCGCCCAGAAGATGGACGCGCTGACCTCGCAGGCCGGCGTGGCCGGCTACCGCGCCGTGATCGAGGCCGCCAACGCCTTCGGCCGCTTCTTCAATGGCCAGATCACGGCCGCGGGCAAGGTGCCGCCGGCCAAGGTTTTCATCGCCGGCGCCGGCGTCGCCGGCCTGGCCGCGATCGGCACCGCCGCCGGCCTGGGCGCCATCGTGCGCGCCAACGACACCCGCGCCGAAGTGGCCGACCAGGTCGTGTCCCTGGGTGGCGAATTCGTCAAGGTCGATTACGAGGAGGAAGGCTCGGGCGGCGGCGGCTACGCCAAGGTCATGAGCGAGGGCTTCCAGCAGGCCCAGCGCGAGATGTACGCCAAGCAGGCGCGGGAGGTGGACATCATCATCACCACCGCGCTCATCCCCGGCAAGCCCGCGCCCCGGCTGATCACCGCCGAGATGGTCAAGAGCATGAAGCCGGGCAGCGTCATTGTCGACATGGCGGCTGAGCGCGGCGGCAACTGCGAGCTGACCGAGCCCGGTCAGTCGGTGGTCAAGCACGGCGTCACCATCGTTGGTTACACCGACCTGGTGAGCCGCCTGGCCAAGCAGTCGTCCACGCTCTACGCCACCAACCTGTTCCGCCTGAGCGAGGAACTCTGCAAGACCAAGGACGGCATCATCAACGTCAACATGGAAGACGACGCGATTCGTGGCCTGACCGTCATCAAGGAGGGCAGCATCAGCTGGCCGCCGCCCCCGCCCAAGCAGGCGGCCGCGCCGGCCCAGACCAAGCCCGCCGCCGCGCCAGTGGCGGTCAAGAAGGCCCACGGTCACGGTGCCCCGAGCGAACCCATGGCCGGCAACAAGCTGGCCATTCTGTTCGGCGTGTCCGCCGCCCTGTTCTGGTTTGTCGGCGCCAACGCGCCCGCGGCCTTCCTGGCCCATTTCACCGTCTTCGTGCTGGCCTGCTTTGTGGGCTACATGGTGGTGTGGAACGTCAAGCCGGCCCTGCACACGCCGCTGATGAGCGTGACCAATGCCATCAGCAGCATCATCGCCATCGGCGCCCTGGTGCAGATCGCGCCACCGATCGCCGGGGCCGCGAATCGGCCCGATGACTGGATTCGCTGGCTGGCGGCGGCCGGCATTGTGCTCACCGCCATCAATATGTTCGGCGGCTTTGCCGTGACCCAGCGCATGCTGGCCATGTTCCGCAAATAAGAGAGACCACTGATGTCCGCAAGTCTGTCCACGGTCTCCTATATCGGAGCCACCATTCTTTTCATCCTGAGCCTGGGCGGCCTGTCCAACCAGGAAACTTCGCGCCGCGGCAATCTCTACGGCATGATAGGCATGGCGATTGCCGTGCTGGCCACCGTGTTCGGCCCGCAGGTCACGGCCGCCGGCATTCCCTGGATTCTCGGCGCCATGCTGGTGGGCGCCGCCATCGGTCTGTACGCGGCGCGCACCGTGCAAATGACGCAAATGCCCGAGCTGGTGGCGCTGATGCACAGCATGGTCGGCCTGGCCGCCATGCTGGTCGGCTTTGCCACCTTCATCGACCCGGAAGCGTCCAAGGAATTCACCGGCGCGGCCAAGGCGATTCACGAGATGGAGATCTACATCGGCATCCTGATCGGCGCCATCACCTTCTCGGGCTCCATCATCGCCTTTGGCAAGCTGTCCGCGCGCATCGGCGGCAACCCCATGCTGCTGCCGGGGCGCCACTGGATGAACCTGGCCGGCCTGCTGGTGGTGATCTGGTTCGGGCGCGAGTTCCTCAACGCCCACTCCATCGACGAGGCCATGACGCCGCTGATCGTGATGACGGCGATTGCGCTGCTGTTTGGCGTGCACATGGTGATGGCCATTGGCGGCGCCGACATGCCGGTGGTGGTGTCCATGCTCAACAGTTACTCGGGCTGGGCGGCCGCGGCCACCGGCTTCATGTTGTCCAATGACCTGCTGATCGTGATCGGCGCGCTGGTGGGCTCCAGCGGCGCCATCCTGTCCTACATCATGTGCAACGCCATGAACCGCAGCTTCATCAGCGTGATTGCCGGCGGCTTTGGCACCACCAGTGTCAAGCCCAAGGCCAGCGGGGACGCGGCGCAACCGGCCGGAGAAGTGATCCCGGTGAACGCGCTGGAGACGGCCGAGATGCTGCGCGAGGCCAAGAGCGTGATCATCGTGCCGGGCTACGGCATGGCGGTGGCGCAGGCCCAGCACACGGTGTTCGAGATCACCAAGCTGCTGCGCGACAAAGGCGTCAAGGTGCGCTTTGGCATCCACCCGGTGGCCGGGCGCATGCCCGGCCACATGAACGTGCTGCTGGCCGAGGCCAAGGTGCCTTACGACATCGTGTTCGAGATGGACGAGCTCAACGAGGACTTCCCCGACACCGACGTGGCCATGGTGATTGGCGCCAACGACATCGTCAACCCAGCCGCGCAGGACGACCCGACCAGCCCGATTGCCGGCATGCCGGTGCTCGAAGTCTGGAAGGCCAAGCACTCCATCGTCATGAAGCGCAGCATGGCCTCGGGCTACGCCGGTGTGGACAACCCGCTGTTCTACAAGGACAACAACCGCATGCTGTTTGGCGACGCCAAGAAGATGCTCGACGAGGTGATGGTCGCGCTGGAGGCTTGAGGCGATGAGATCAATGGCAGAGGCGCGGCATTGACCAGGGCCATCACGCGCGTCGCCAGACCAATGCTGAACTTCGAGTCCTTTCGATCGGCCAAGAATGTCCTGACATGACTCATGCACATGATTCGCAAAGGCCATTCTGCAAGGCTGCAACGAACTGTCTTTTGCCGACCAGTTTATGCGTTGGCAGGAAAAATCCATCGCAGTTGAGTAGCTGGCGCATCCGTTCCTACCCCTGACATGTTTATCAATTGGAACGCGACAGAAGCCCCTATTACAGTAACTATGGAAAATCTCGACGTGAAGGTGCTTCGGACCCTGCATGGATGGCGCCGATCCGGTAAGCGAGCACTATTGGCAACGGTCGTGCGAACCTGGGGCTCGTCGCCGCGCCCGGTAGGCTCGATCATGGCGTTGTGCGAAGACGGCGCCGTGGTCGGCTCCATCTCGGGCGGGTGTATTGAAGATGATCTGATACACCGCTTTACGACGGCCAATGCTGGAAAAGATGAAATTCGTTCGCTCCCGTTGGGTCCTCCGATTTTCATAAGGTACGGGGTAACTGCCGAAGAGGCACACCGTTTTGGCCTGCCTTGCGGCGGCACACTAGAGTTGCTTTTGGAGTACGACCCGGACGCCATCAGCTTGGGCGAATTGGTTCAGGGACTGGAACAGGGGCAGCTAATGCGCCGAACTGTGCGGCTGTCCGATGGCACTGTTACCTTGGACGCGTCGCCTGGAACACCGTATGTAAACGCGACAGAAGTAGTAAACACCTTCGGCCCTGAGTACCGCATGCTGCTAATTGGCGCGGGTCAGCTAACCGAGTATCTGGCCACAATGGGGCTGTTCAGCGGCTTCGCTGTAACAGTCTGCGATCCTAGGGAGCAATACCGAGGTGGTTGGAATGTGCCGGGCGCTCAGATGCTGACCGGCATGCCTGACGATGTGGTCATGGCTTTCAAGCCTGACCGCCGTAGCTGTATTGTGGCCCTTACTCACGATCCCAAACTTGACGACTTGGCTTTGCTGGAGGCGCTCAATTCCAAAGCGTTCTACATTGGCGCCATCGGCAGCAGACGTAACAACGCTGCCCGGCGGCAACGGATGATTGACCACTTCGCGGAGACCGAAGAGTCATTAGCTCGGCTGCGCGGACCGATCGGTCTTTATATAGGGAGCAAGACCCCGGCTGAGATCGCGGTTAGCGTGATGGCTGAGATTCTTGCGGTAAAGAATGAAGTAATTCTTCCGCAAGAAATGGACGTGGCTCGGGCTAAAGACGGGGGAGCGCCAAGGAGTTCCGATGTCGTGGGTGACCATAATGACGGTGGTGTTGCCGAATGAGGCTGTTCGCCCCAAATTTTGCTGGCGCCTACTTGTTTTGAAGAACCTAAACTCTTATGCGTTGATCGCCTTCTCTGGCTAATCTTCCGCTGAGTTCCGAAGCACCCCAACCTTGCGCAAAGCAATCCCCCTCGTCCTCGTCCTCACGCTGGTGTGGGGCACCATGTGGCCACTGTTCACCATCGGCGTGCGTGAGGTCTCCGTGTGGACTTTTCGTACCGTATGCCTGGTCGGCTCCGGATTGGCGCTGCTGGCGATCGCGCGCGCCCGTGGCGAATCGTTGCGCATTGCGCGAGCCCATTGGGGCACTCTGGTTGCCGCCTCGCTGACCTACCTCGTGGTCTGGAACATCACCAGCACCTATGCGGCGATATTGATACCGTCAGGGCAAGCCGCCATCCTCGGCTTCACGATGCCGCTGTGGGCGGCCTTGATGGCTTGGGCATTCGTGGGACAGCGCCCGACCGGCCGCGTGTTGCTGGCATTGGCGATCGGGGGGCTGGGCGTCGCGCTGCTCATCGTCAACGGAATCGATGCCTACGCGAAGGCGCCGCTCGGCTTTTCCATGGGGCTGCTCGCGGGCCTTGGCTGGGCGGCGGGCACCGTCATCCTCAAGCGCTGTCCCGTGCCCGGCTCGCCGCTGGTGCTCACAGGCTGGCAGCTGCTGGTCGCCGCAGTGCCTCTCACGATCGGCGCATTTGCCTTCGCGGAAGGTCCGTGGTTCGTGCCTTCGACGACAACTCTCGTGGTCATCGCGTACATCACGCTCGTGCCGATGGCAGTGGGCAACGCGGCGTGGTTTGCAATCGTCGGCTTGTTGCCTGGCAACGTAGCGGGCCTGTCATCGGTCATGGTGCCTGTCGTGGCGATGGTGTCCGGCGCGATCATTCACCACGAGCCGCTGGGGCCCGTGCAGTGGGCGTCGATGGTGTGCTGCGCCGCGGGACTCGCGCTGGCACTGATCAAGCCGGCCGAGGCCAGGCGCTGACGCAGTTCAGACGCCCACCGCACCCGCATCCCGAACACATACGATTACATCGACAGCACCCCGTGAACGATGCCGCCGGGGAGCACCGTTGCGGGAACAGGTAACGAGGCAGCACCCAGCGATCAACAAGGGCAGGAAATGTTCGGCGGTCGGATGCGACCGGGCCGCATGCGGCGCTTTCTCGAGCGGCCGGATCAACCTGGCCACATCGCCCGCCTCGACGCCCTGGCGAATTCACGATGTGAATTCCTGCACGTACCCGGCTGGGACCTCCTCGCTCTGGCGGAACTCGTACAGGTTGTGCGTGAGGCTGCCCGAACCGATGACCAGCACGCCCTCCTCGCCCCAACTGAAATGAAGCCATGTCCAAAGATATCAGCACCCAACCCGATGTTGTCCATCGGTTCGGCTCTCGGTGAGTGGCGCCAAATCAGATCGGTCGTTCTAGCGAGATCTCGGTCGGAGTTGTCTGGAAGGCAATCTGCTGCCAGCGCCCGTCTTCCTGAACCCACACCTGCATGACCCGGGAGTCGATTCGCATACGGTCTCCTGTGTCCTTGCGCTCCAATTCGAGCAATTGGCGCCCTGTCATCAGCGCCGAATCCCCGAGGATCCGAACGTGCAGATCGTCAAAGCGTTCGACGCGAAGGTACCGGGCGCTGAATCCGCCAGTCGCCATGTAGCTCTCGTACGTGTCGACCTGTCCCATTGCATGGATATGAAGGAGATCCCGGTGAAGTAGATCTCGGAACCTTCCCCGATCAGCAGCGACCATCGCAGAGCAGCGCTCGCGCTCAAGAGCGATCAGATTGGCAGCGGAGGCAACCTCAGAGCAATTCATGTTCAATTCCTTAAGAAGACAGTTACGCGGCAACCACCGTCAGGCCATGGCGGTCTCTCGACGCGACCGATCCCTGGACGCCTATGGCCAGACCGCTGCCAGTGCGCAGGCGAGGCAGAGAAGATGACAATGAGGACCGGGCGCACGTTTCGCTCGTCGCTATGATTCGCGGGTTGCTTCTTGTCATGGCTGAATGCGTTTGGACGCCGGGGCCAGGAGCTCGGACCAACTCCACCGTCCGCCCAATTCCGTGCGGCTGATTTCGAGCGCCTTACCGAACGTATCGACATTCCCTGCAGTGGTCAGCATTGAAGCAGGACCGCGAGTCGGAATCGCTCCATGCGCTCCGGTGGGGCCATTGGCGCTTGGCCAATGCCGGACAAAGTCCGGACCTTCCCAGTCCTGTCGCGAATGATCATGAACGCATCGCCACCGAAACCGGAGAAATGCGGATACGTGACACTGAGGCCGGCCCCTTTGGCAATCGCCACTTCGATCGCGCTGCCTTTCGACTTCAATACCTCCAGGCCAATGCTGGTCGCCAGGGAGTGTGGGCTCGTGACCATTCCATGCTTCGACTGTGCGAGGGTTCGCATCGAAGGGTGTCCGCTCTCGGGGGGGCAAGGTCAGAGAACCAGCTCGCGACTTACGGCGCGCACATCAACCTCGAATTCCATGCCTTGTACGGGTGGATAGCTGGGAAACAGCGTAAGACCGACGTTCGTAAGCCCACTCTCAGCAAACACCGACGAAACGACAGCCTCGACCGGATGTACCGTGTAGATCTGTGAAGCAGTGATCGACGACCATTCAGCACCCAACTGCAAGACTCTCTCGCGGAGTGCTTGCATGATGTACGCCGCCTTGCTCTTCAGGCCATCAGAGGAGACGTCGGCGCCACCAAAAATCCCGTCGGGCTCGCTCTCGATGTTTTCCGGCTTGCCCGAGATGAAAAAGTCGACTGGCCGAACCTCGTGTTTTCGCTCGACCGGGGCGGTGTATGTAAACGCAAACACGGAAGGCTCTATTGGAGGGCTGTACAGCGGGGCGAGGTTGCTGCGACCGATGGGATAGGGCGGCTGCCCTGAAAACCCACACGAGGCCAGAAGCTCAATGTATTTCCTGTTGAACTGATCGAAGTCTGAACGCGCAAGGGCCGCGGGCGAACGCAGTTCACACGCAGCTAACGCTGCCAGGGGCCTGCCCCTTTGTTGGAGGAAGGCAGCGATCTTCCGGAAACCCGCTTCCAGTGGTTGCGGCCGCAAAAACCGGACGCGATGCAGCTCGCTGCCTGCAAGAGCAGCGACGCCGTTTGAGAAATAGCCACCCGGGATGAATCGAAAATTCCCAAGCTCATGGATCGCCGCGGTATTCATCGAAGCCTCATTAAGACAAATGGCACTTACTTAAGGCCCATGACGCTGAAGTCACGGGGCCAGCCCTCATGACACATGACCAAGGTGTTCAGGCTGACCTACATGAGCCCTTGCGTTTGCAAAGGCCGCTGCAGGTCAAGCCAGGATCTCACGCAACTCGCTGAGGAACCTGTCGTTGTTCTCTCGGGAACTGACCGTAATCCGCAGCGAACCACGCTGATTTGGCCAGGGCATCGCTTGTATCAGAATGCCGCCCTGTTTCAGCTTCTCCACGATGTCCTGGGCGGAAACCTGCGTTGCTGTGGGAAGACCCGCAGCAAGAAAATTCGCCTGACTGGGAAAGACCTCAAAGCCAAGCGCAAGCAGTCCGTCGCCAAGCCGGTTGCGTTCGCCAATGGTTTTGTCCAGCGTCGCCTCAAGGTGAGCCTTATCGGCATAGGCCTCGGTCGCGGCTGCGAGGGCGACCCGGTTCACATTGAAGTTCGGGCGAAGCTGCATGAGGCCCAACTGTATCTCGGTACCGCTGCTGATCGCGTAGCCGACACGAAGCCCAGCCAGACAATAGGCCTTGGAAAACGAGCGTGTCACAGCCCAGGGGCCAACTCGGCTTGAGAGCAGTGCAAGAACATCAGGCCCACCACCATGGGCCGAAAACTCATAATAGGCTTCATCGATTACCAGGAGGCAATT
This sequence comes from Variovorax sp. OV700, assembly GCF_900099805.1. Lineage (GTDB taxonomy): Bacteria > Pseudomonadota > Gammaproteobacteria > Burkholderiales > Burkholderiaceae_C > Variovorax. Next base: position 649,931 of record NZ_FNDR01000002.1, read on the forward strand.
CTCGGGAACCTCCTCAATCGCGCGGAGGATGTCGGCCTGCCCGAGCGTGCCGCCGGTGGGATTGTTGGGGGTGCAGAGATAGAACAGGCGGGTCTTGGCGGTGATAGCCCCCAACATCGCCGGCACATCATTCACGCCATCCGACCGCAGGGGAACGCTGACCAGCTTACCGGCCGCGATCTGCACACCCTTCGGACAGGTGGGAAAGGTTGGGGTGGGAACCACCGCCTCATCGCCCGGCTCGATCGAAAGCATTGCCAGCGCAACCAGCAACTCACCACTGCCATTGCCGAAGCTGATCCGATTGGTCGGTATACCCGTCTGGCGGGAGACAGCCGCAGCGAGAGAGCTGCAGCCGTGGTCGGGATAGGAGTTGAAACTGCCAAGCGTCGCAACAGCCGCGTGAATGGCTTTGGGCGAGGGTGGAAAAGGCGATTCGTTCAGGTTCATGCGAACATTAGACCCATCGACTTCGAAACCACGGTCAGCAATCACCGGCGGTTGAGGGAAAACAATTTCCCGAACTTTTTTGATAGGGAAGAGGTGTTTCATCGTGTCCATTTCGGCAGTATCAACGGTGTAGTTTGGTGTGCAATGCGGGTCTATATCGGCCGACTGCCTACCTATTCAAGCATTTACGGCAACCAGGTCGCGATGCCTGGGAAAGCAATCAGCAAGATCAGGAGTGCTATCTCGATCGCAACGAAAGGCCAGACCGAATTGATCGCTTGCGCAAGCGTTATGCCATTCTGTTTGCGCCTCGGCATCGCCGCCCGATCCCCGATCTGCGGCGTCAGTGGCTTGGCGCCCAGATCTTGATCCCGGCGTGCGAAAAGGGCACCGCCTTCGAGATGTTGATCCGGATGAGGATCGGCGTGATTGCCTCAATGCAGCGCGCACTCTGGGCGGGGCCGGCATTGTAGGAGGTCACACCGAGCTTGTTGCACAGCTCCATAACCTTCATCCGGGCCGTAAGATCGTCGCCGCAGACCAGCACGTCACAGTTGATGTCCCAGTCCAGCGTATTCAGCGTTGTGGCCGATACGTTGTGCAAAGCGCCGATCACCGGAATTTCCGGCCCGAGCAGGGCCTGAGCGGCCTCGGTTGCCGAGCCTTCCGGCGGCATGCTCACAAGTTTGGGATCGTTCGCGGACAAGGGCACGACAATGTCGACGAGGATCTTGCCCTTCAGTCCAGCCTTGATGGCCTCAAGCGTCACATTGTGCGCGCTGAAGGGAACCGCCAGGATCACGATCTCGTCCGCCTTTGCGACGGCGGCATCGTTGTTGACGCCGACGATCTGCGCACCGGCACCAGCCAGACGCTGGTTGAGTTCTGCGGCGATCTCAGCGCCACGCACCCCGTCGCGCGATCCCAAGGCAACAGGAATACCCGCACGCGCGAAGCGCAGTGCCAGACCCTGGCCTTGCGGGCCGGTTCCACCGATAATCGCTATAGTCATTTGAACATATCCTCTGATTGATTTCTTAAAAGGTCGCCTGCGCAACCTGGTTTCTCATGCCAGTGCAATCCGCGGATCATCACCAGTGGCGTCCGCGACGCTTTGCCAATGACGAGACCCGAAGCAGCCGCAATTTCATCCCCGAAGGCGGGTTCGGTAACGGAAAGTTCGCGGCCATGCGCATCCAGATTTCCGATTTCGGTCCTCAGAGCGGGCAGACCGGCGGCACCGATCGCGACGTTGACCTGACCCAAACGCCAGGGCCGACCAAAGGTGTCGCTGATGACGAGGCCGAAGGCACAGGCAAACCGCGCTTGCAGTGATTGGTGCAGGCGGCGGGCGCACGCATCCGGATCGCGCGGCAACAGCAGAACGCGATTCTCGCCGCCAACATTCGACCTATCCACGCCAGCATTGGCCGAGATGTGGCCACTGACATGCTCGCAGATCAGCGTGCCCTCCTTCTGGCTCGGGTGCCAGAAATGTTTGACCACCCGGCTACTCTGGCGAAGCACGACTTCGACATAGCGGGCGTCTTTGCCCAACTGATCTGCCAGCTCCTTCGCTTCAGCCGACGGGGCCACCTCGTCCAGATCGACGAAAAGCCCCTCAGCCTTGGAAACGACCTTCTGCGCCACGACAAGGATATCGTTCTGCGCTATGCCGCCTGCGTGGCTGTGGATCGCATCGCCGAGGATGCGCGCAAGGTCGTCGCCGGAGGTGATATCCGGAACCCCTGGGATGGAGAAAATCGAGACTGCGGTCATGTTGTTTTCAACTGTGTTTGTCGCGCGACGCGATCTGTGAAAACTCTTGCAGATGTTCGGCTGAATCCAGATCGAACCTTATGTTGCTGTCGCGAAGGATGTGGCAGACCAGCCCGTTGCGCATCGCCTCCAGCCGATGGGCGCGAAACGATCCTTCGCCGTATTGGAACTTCATGGCGTCAGGCGGCGAAACCATCAGGCAGTTGGTTCCGCCATCTACCGATTCACAAAGTGCCACATGCCCGCGTGGCAAGACCAGGTTCTGCAAATAAACCAGATCTGCGGACGACAACAGGGGCAGGTCCATCGGCAGAATCGCCATCCGCTCGAAGCCGTTCGCGGCGGCCCAGCTTGCGGCCTTCCTTGCGGCTTCATTGATGCCTTCGGCACGGTCCTCAACCAGAGTGTTGAAGCCACGCGCCTTGCAAATGGCCTCGACCTGCCTGCTTTCCGTGATCACCAGAACGGCCGAGTCATCGGCGGCATTGGCAACCACGTCGAGCGTCCTTTCGAACATCGCCAAAGCGAACTCCCGCCGCGAACGGTCATCCAGAACCATGGAGAGCCGCGACTTGGAAATCGACGGGTCCTTCATGGGAATCGCGAAGAGAAGAGGCTTGACCTGGCTCACGGCACCACCCCACAGGCCTCGGCAGACAGCGCCGTGGCCAAGACGGTACGCGCCAAGGCCACCTTGTCTTCCAACGAGGTCATGACAATATTGCAGGCGACGGCACACAGGCCGGCCGACTTCACATCGCCGCAGAATGCCCGATCAGAAGTATCAATCAGCAGCGTGTCGGCAATCCCGGCATAGCGCCGCGCGACGGCACCGACCGTGGCCTCGAACCCCAGGGATACCATCATCCTGTCCGCCGGACCTTTGATCGCCTTTCCGTTGACGAAGGGGCACACGGCGATCCTCGCGGCTTTGGCACCGGCAATCGCCGTCCGCATCCCGGCAATGGAGAGGATCGGCTCTATCGAGACCAACGGATTGCTCGGCGCGATCACGATGACATCGGCATTTGCGATCGCGTCCAAAGCTGCCGGATTCGGGGCCGCCACATCGAGTCCCTGGTAGGACAGCTCCAGCACCTCAGGAGCGCAATGTTCGCGGACGAAATATTCCTGGAAACTCAGCCAGCCCGCTTCCGTTTTTACGCGGGTTTGCACGACATCCTCGGTTGACAGAACAATCCGGCAGCAAGCGCCGAAAGCCCGAGAAATATCGTCGGCGATGGCCTGGCGCGCGTGACCCTTGCGCAAGCGGCTGCTGCGATAGATATGCAGGCCAAGATCGCGGTCGCCGAGCGTCATCCAGGTTTCTTCGCCCAATTCCTTCAACACCGAAAGCCCGCGCAGCGCCTCGTCCGCAACCCCCCATCCCTGCTGTCGATTGATCCGGCCACTCAGGCTATAAGTGAGCGTGTCGATATCGGGCGATACCCACAATCCGTGGAACTCATCATCGTCCGCGACATTTCCTATGACGGTCAGGTCGACATTCTCGAGGCCCGCGAGCCCCTCCGCCATCTTGGCACCACCAACGCCCCCGGCCAGCAGGACAACGGATCTGTTCGTTGATGATTTCGACAAAGAATCTGACATCGCTTAGCAACCAATCCTGCAATTTCAGTCAAGGATGTGACCGACGCTTGCCTGCAGATTAGCGCTAGCTACACCCGCAGATCAGTTTCATACCGTATTGCGCCGATACCCTACTCCGTGAGACTTGTCGGGTGCGGCAGGCGACCGCAAAATTGTTGTACTAGTTGGGGTAGTAGTCGGCGCGGACGTGGACATCTCAGAAAAGGGCTTATCAGTATGATGAAAGACATCCGGTTTGATCTGAACGATCTGGACCTCCTCCACGTTCTAGAGCAGGCGCCTCTGGAGGATATCCTCAAGGCAGCCAGCGAGAAAGCCAGAGCCTCCCATGGCGCTGTAGTCTCGTACTCCCGAAAAGTCTTCGTTCCGCTCACTCATCTCTGTAGAGACGTATGCGCCTACTGTACGTTCGCTGCGCCGCCAGTCCGCAATCAGAAGTCCTTCCTGTCTCCAGACGAAGTGCTCGCCATCGCCGAGGCCGGGCGCGCTACCGGCTGCCATGAGGTGCTGTTCACTTTGGGAGACAAGCCGGAGCTTCGCTATGCCAAGGCACGCGAAGAGCTGGCGACCCTAGGGCACCAAACGACACTTTCCTACTTGGAGGCGATGTGCGAGCTGGTGTTCAGGGAAACAGGCCTTTTCCCGCACATCAATGCCGGGGTAATGTCGGAGGACGATATTGCGCGACTGCGCAAGGTGAGCATTTCACAAGGCCTGATGCTGGAAACCGTTTCCGACCGGCTTTGCCAGCGCGGCATGCCGCACTTCGGTTCGCCTGACAAGAAGCCCTCCGAGCGCCTCGCGACGATCGAGGCGGCGGGGAAGCAAGCCGTCCCGTTCACGAGCGGCATCCTGATCGGTATCGGCGAAACGCGTGCCGAGAGGATTGAATCGCTGCTGGCTCTTCGCGCGCTGCACGAGAGATACGGCCATATCCAGGAAGTGATCATTCAGAACTTCCGCGCAAAGCCGAATACGCGCATGGCCAATGCGCCCGAACCGACGACCGAAGACCACCTTTGGACGATCGCGGCCGCCAGACTTCTCCTTCCTGCCAGCATGAACATTCAAGCTCCGCCCAATCTTTGCAAGGACAGCTACACCGAGCTTCTCCGAGGCGGGATCAATGATTGGGGCGGAATTTCTCCCGTGACCCCTGACCACGTCAATCCTGAAGCAGCGTGGCCGGAGATCGATCGTCTAGCTGATGCAACCCGGCGTTCGGGCCTCGAGCTGGTCGAGAGATTGGCGATCTACCCCGCATACACTAACAATGCCGAGCGTTGGATTGATCCGGCCTTCATCACGCCAATTAAGCGCGCGTCCGACGCTGACGGATATGCACGTGCCGACAAATGGTCTCCAGGGATCGCCAGCGTGAAACCTGCGGAGCCATTTCCATCACCCATTGGCGGGCTGCGCTTCTACGCGATGGACGGAGTGCTGAACCGCGCCGAATCGGGAGCGCGGCTCGATGAGCGTGAGCTGGCGAGCTTGTTTCAGGCACGTGGTTCCGGCGTTTCCGAAATATGCAGCGCTGCGGACGCACTACGCAGATCCATCAATGGCGATACCGTCTCCTATGTGGTGACTCGCAATATCAACTATACGAACATCTGCTCTTTCAAATGCAGCTTCTGCGCCTTCTCGAAGGGTAAAACCAGCGACAACCTTCGCGGCAAACCTTACGATCTCGCCCTCGATGAAGTGCAACGCCGCGTTGTCGAAGCGTGGGACCGTGGTGCCACCGAGGTCTGCATGCAAGGCGGAATTCATCCCAAATACACCGGGCAGACTTACCTCGACCTCGTTAAGGCCGTAAAAGAAGCGATTCCTGAGATGCATGTCCATGCCTTCTCGCCGCTCGAAATCACCCACGGCGCTCAGACGCTCGGAATCGAGATCCCGACGTTTCTGTCGATGCTGCGCGATGCCGGCCTTGGAAGTCTTCCGGGCACAGCAGCCGAAATTCTGGACGACCCCATTCGCCAACTCCTGTGCGCCGACAAGCTAACGACAGTCCAGTGGCTGAACGTGATCGAACAGGCGCATCGGGTTGGCCTCAAAACGACGTCCACCATCATGTTTGGTCACGTCGATGGACCCCAGAATTGGGCACGTCATCTGCTGCATCTCCGCGACCTGCAGGAACAGACGGGCGGGATTACCGAATTCGTCCCCCTGCCCTTCGTCCATATGGAGGCGCCCGCCTTCTTCCGAGGCGAAACGAGGAAGGGCCCGACATGGCGAGAAACAGTCCTAATCCATGCCGTCGCCCGTCTGGCACTTAACCCGTTGATCACCAATATTCAGGCCTCCTGGGTGAAACTCGGACCAGACCGTACCCGTGACGTCTTGAATGCCGGCGTGAATGATCTCGGCGGAACCTTGATGAACGAGAGCATTTCGCGTGCCGCCGGGACCGAACACGGACAGGAGTTCGCTCCCAAGGAGATGGAGGCGCTCATCCGCTCCGCTGGCCGTGTCCCGCGGCTGCGAACGACCACCTACGGCGATGCTCCCGTCGAGCGCCGCAATGCAGCCTTCGCTGCGCCAGAGCTTACGCCGATGATTCTTACACCGCCAAGCCGCAAGTCTTTGAGCATGGCGAGCTAGCCCCAAGGACAGACAAAAGGTCGGCGGCCCCGCCAATGCACGGCTGTCGACCGAGCCCGGAAGCGCCGAGGAAGAATTTATAGGTCTCACCGGGCTCACCAGAGATCGAACAATATTAACCATACGGCTCTATGCCGACGAGGAGAAATGCTTTGACCAAACTTGCTCATGCCATTCGAGAGCTAAAGGACGCTTCTGCTGGACTGTTTCGTTCGATTGCCGATGCGTCACGCGATAAGGTCGAAGGGATTACACGCGCGGCCTATGGTCCCGAGGAAACCGCGACGGGTGAGATCCTCGCCGATTTCGCCCGGTCCGAAGGTCTGCAGGCCTCTTGGGACGGTGTCGGCAATATCCATATGACAAGACCGGGCAATGGCAAGTCGAACAAAGAGATCGTCATAGGCTCTCATATCGACACGGTCCCACGTGGCGGCAATTTTGACGGGCTGGCGGGCGTGGTTGCAGGGGCCACCCTGTTGGCAGCCTTGCAGCGCGCGGCCATCGCCACGGATCATGGCATCCGAGTCATCGGCTTTCGAGGCGAAGAGAGCCCCTGGCTCGGGCAGGCTTATATCGGCAGCAAGCTGCTGATGGGCGCGCTGTCCAGGGACGAGCTGCACAATCTGAAGCACTCCCGCTACGGTAAGAGCCTGTGGCAGTTGCTCGAAGATCTGAAGTTGGATCCGGAGGAGTCGCTCAATCGCAAGCAAATTCAACCTGCCAACATCCATGCCTATCTCGAACTTCACATCGAGCAGGCTCCCTTGCTGGTTTCGTTGAATCGTCCCGTGGCCGTCGCCCGGGCGGTTCGCGGCAATATTCGGCATCCCAAGGTGACGGTAACCGGCGAATACGGCCATTCGGGCGCCATGCCGCGGCATCTGCGCAAAGACACCGTCATGGCCACGGCCAAGCTGCTCGCCAGTATCGACGGGGAGTGGAAGCGCCTGATCGACGCCGGAAATGACGATCTCGTCTACACGACGGGCGTGATCCAAACGAACGCCGATACCCATACCATGACGAAAGTTCCGGGCGAACTCACCTGGAGCTTCAACGTCGGCGGGACGAACGATGGCGTGATGCAAGAGCTTTATGATTTCGCGATCAAGAAGGCGGACGAGCTCGCAAGGGAACATTCGGTGACGTTCGATTTTGGCGTGCGAACGGGTTCGTCTGCCTCTCCCCTAGATCCGAGAATCATGAACGCCGCGATCAGGGCCGGCGAGGATCTTTCGATCGCGATGGAGATCATGCCCACCGTCGGACACGATGCCGCGATCTTCGAAAAGAACGGCGTTCCATGCGGTGTGATCCTGATCCGCAATGAGAACGGCAGCCACAACGCGGACGAGGCCATGGAGATCGAGGACTTCATTCTCGGCGTTCAAGTGCTGGGCGCAACCGCAGTATCCATCTGACGCGTACGGCATCAGGTCGATTTCAAAGATTATTGGGGAAAGAGCATGGTAGATACGATCATCGAAAATGACATCGCCGCCGCTACGAAGCGCGTGCGCGATCGCTATGCCGCGGCAAATCCAAACAGCAAGGCAGCGCAAGAAGCGGCCCGTGCGGTTTTCCCCGCCGGCAACACCCGCGCAGTTCTCGGCTATCAGCCGTTCCCGCTGACGATCGCGAACGGCGTTGGCGCGGAAGTCGAGGATGCCGATGGTCACACTTATGTCGATTGTGTCGGCGAGTACTCCGCCGGGTTGTTCGGTCACTCCAACCCGACAATCAGGTCTGCCATCGTCAAAGCGTTGGACGCTGGCATCGTGCTCGGCGGGCCCAATCTGTATGAGACGAGTTTCGCCGCTGCGATATGCGACCGGTTTCCCTCCATTGAACTCGTGCGGTTCTGCAACTCGGGAACTGAGGCCAACACGCTTGCGCTGCTCGCCGCGAGGGCATTCACCAACCGCAAGAAGATCCTTGTCTTCAACGATGCCTACCACGGCGGGTTTCTGGCCTTCAAATCGGGTGGGGGAGCGTCAAACCTGCCGTTTGATTTTGTGATGGCCGACTACAACGATCCGGCAACCGAAGGCCTGATGCGCAAGTTCGCGCCGGATCTTGCTGCTGTGATCATCGAACCGATCATCGGTGCGGGTGGAAACATCTGCGCGACGCCCGAATTCATGAGGATGCTGCGCACGACATCGCACGAGATAGGCGCGGTTCTGATTTTCGATGAAGTCAAGACATCTCGCAACGGCCCGGGCGGCATGCAGGAATGGTTCGGCATCATTCCGGACATGACGACGCTTGGAAAATATATCGGTGGCGGATTGACGACGGGCGCGTTCGGCGGCCGGCGCGACATCATGGAAATCTTCGACCCCGCCAAGGCTGGAACGCTCGTCCACTCCGGCACTTTCAATAACAACGTGTGTTCGATGGCGGCGGGCGTCGCTGCCATGACTGAGGTTTTCACGTGTGACGAAGCTGCTCGGTTCTTCGCGCGCGGCGAGGCATTCCGCTCCGAGTTGAACATCATGTTGGCCAAGCGCAATGTTCCGTTGCAGTTCACCGGGCTCGGCTCGATCATGGCGCCGCACTTCACGACCACCCCGATACTCGGTCCGAAGGACGTTCCGAAAATCGACAAGGTGCTAATGCCGCTCATGCATATGGAAATGCTGATGCGAGGTGTTCTTGTGGCCGCGCGAGGCGATATCTTCCTTAGCCTCCCGATGGAAAAGCGGCATTTCGATACGGTCAAGGAGGCGTTGATGGGATTTGTCGATGAACATGAGAACTTGATAGTTCGTCATATACAACAGTCATGCCCTTAATTTTGTGCTGAAACGCTGCGGCTCTTCTCTCCATGGCCTGTAGGGTTTTGTATGATTTCCGCCGAAACCATGCAATTTCGGTTCTGCCATGAGGCATCGCCCGCGCCCATTCCGTACAGGATGACCTGCTGCGTCCGCAGCTGATTAAGGTGCCTCTAGTTTCCTAAAGGACTACGAGCGTCTCGCTGATTTGATCAAGCAGTTGAAGCCGCTTTGACGGTATGGAGTTGACCTGGTTATGTTTCCGGCTCCGCCAACGAGCCAACGGCGATGTCGCGCGGTATGTCGTAAACCGCAATAGCGGCGCGTACAGGAGGCGTTGGACCGCGGGGCAACCGAAGTCTGCACGCAAGGTGGGGTCAACCCGCACTACCTTGCTGTTCGCGACCTGCAGGAGCGCATCGGAGGCTTCACCGAATTCGTCCCCTGCCGTTCATCTAAATGAAAGCGCCACTCGGGCGTCCGTGGCAGAACGCGCAAAGGCCCTACCTGGCTCGAGGTGCGACTGATGCATGCGATCGCACGGCTGGTGCTGCTTCCGCTTATTGCCAATATTCAGGCAAGCTTGGCCCAGACGGCGTGCGAACCCTGCTGTATGGCGGGGTCAACGACCTCGGCGGCACGCTGATGAATGAGAGCATTTTTGCGCAGCATCGCTGATGATGGAAGCAGGCAGCCGAAGGCGTGCCGGTCGTCCTCATCCGCGGCGCACCCTATGCTCGGCGTGATGGGTCGGCGGCAGAGCTGCTGCGGTCCAAGACAACAGATTTGTTCCGATGAACGCCGCGACTCGCAACGACGCACTGATGAATGCACTGGATGCACACAGCCTGCTTCGCGGGCGGCAGAGCATTCGCCGCTATCACGCAGCACAACCGTCCACCGCGAGTATCACAAGGATCTTTGAAAGCGTCGCGTATGCGCCGTCTGCGCACAATCGCCAGCCATGGCGTTACATGGTGCTGTTCGGGTCCGCTGCGAAGGAACAATTGGCGCTCGCCATGGGTCGTCGCCTAGCGGCCGACCGCAGCCGAGACGGTGATGCCTCTGACCCTATCCAACAGGACGTGGAGCGATCTTCCCAGCGGATCACACAGGCTCCAGTCGTGATCATCGTCGCGCTCAGCATGGTCGAGATGGACTGCTATCCGGATCAGTTCCGCACGCAAGCAGAGCGCACGATGGCAGTGCAAAGCACAGCAATGGCCACGCAGAATTTGCTGCTCGCTGCGCATGCCGAGGGCCATGGCACATGCTGGATGTGCGCACCGTTGTTTTGCCCCGACGAGGTGAAGACGGCGCTGTCATTACCGGCGGACTGGGAGCCGCAGGGGCTGATCACGCTTGGCTGTCCGGCTCAGCCCGGACGGAACAAGCCGCGCAAGACAATCACCGATTTCGTTCGCTTCGCTGAACCACACGACGCTCCGGGCTAGACCGATGATCGATACATCATCCTTGCGCGGCTGACTCTGGCGGGCACCATCGCATCGATGTGGCCGCAGTGATCGCTGGCGGCAGACCGAGAGTCAATTCGGCGTCGAGTATCGCAATATCGGGCAGAATGATTGAGCTGGATACGCCACGCTTTCCTCGTCGCCGTGATGATCGACACCGGTGTCACTTCCGAACCGGTGCTCCACATACACGTCGTTGTACGCCTTGTCGAAGGGCATCATCACAGCAACTAAGTTGTCGTCGCGGTCATCGCTGAACTCAAATCCAGTGGGCTTGAGCTTCGCCCCACCAATGCCGCCTTTGAGCAGCACTTGGAAGAGATCGGCGCACGATGGCCTCGCCCTTCTTCTGCGGGATGTTCACCGGGGTGATCTCGCTCTCGAAGAAACCGGCCTTCTGCGCGGCCACGTCGCCCAAACTGCTCCAGGCAGGACGGGTCGGACTATGCAGTGACGGGGGTTTGTGCAATGCGTGCAACGGCCTCCTTGAGTCGATAGCTCTTGCCCTCGAACTCGAGCATCGCGGCGCGATGCATGAGGCGGTCGAGGATGGTGGTGCCCATGGTGGCGTCGCCGTGGTATTTGCCCCAGTCCTGCACGACGCGATTCGAAGTGACCACAAGGCTGCGGCGCCGCTTGTAGCGCTGGTGTACGATGGTTTGCAGTAGTTCGGCGCCGGCCTCGCTGATGCGACGCGCGAGGAAGAGATCGTCCAGCACCAGGAGAGCGGGCTCGATGTAGGCGCGCAGCATCTGAGCCTGCTCGGCCTGGCTGGACAGCCCATATCGTGCGAACTCGGTGTCGGCTTCGACGTACCGGACGTCGTGACCCTGCAGGGTGGCCTGGTAAGCCACGGCCTTGGCGATGTGACTCTTCCCGGTTCCAGGCTTTGCCGATGATCAGCGCGTTGGCACCTTCGGCGATGAACTTGAGGGTATGCAACTCGAAGCAGGCTTGGCGCGGCAGCTTGACCGAGTTGTAGGCCGCGGTGAAACCGAACTGGTCGACCAGGTCTTGGTACACGGCCATCGCGTTGCGGTTGAGCTTCAACTGCGACTCGATGAAGGCGCGGTGCGGCTCGCATGCCGACGTGATGCTGCTCGGCGCTGATCCGGGCGGCCGGATCGGTGGCCACCGTACGCTCAAGTCGAGAACATCACGGCAATCGCAAGACCGACCACAAACACGACGTACGGGACCGCAGCCGTCCAGTGGAATCTGCGCGCCGAGCTGTTGGCGGGCGCCAGATCTTCCTGCGCGTAAGTGCCCGGGTATAGCGACACGATCACCTGCTCTTGCCTTGAGTCGGGTTCGGAAGAACTCATAACGCGCCCTTTCGTCGCTGTATTTCCCCCTCAGCATACCGCTGCGGGCGCAGCGGACGCAGATCGATCGGGCATCTGGGAGGGACTCTTTTCAGCAGCGACCGCCGAGATCGTAGCAGCATCCGTCGCGGATGCTTTCCGACCGAAGTCAATTGCTCCTTCCGCGCACCTGACGAAGAGTACTGGCCTTTCGTGATTCGGGGGGAGCGGAGTTTCACTTCCGCTCCGGCCGCAGCGGACTTCGAATGGCCAGGCCAAGCGTGCCGCCGTCGCCACCATGATCGAGCACTGCGATCTGAGCGAACGACGCGCATGCAGGCTTGTGGGGCTCTCCCGCGACAGCTATCGCAATCCACCCGAGGCCGATGCCATGACGCAAGAGCTCAGCAGCAAGATCGTCGAGATCGCGCATGCACGTCTGCGCTTCGGCTATCGGCGTATCCACGACATGCTGCGCCCGCACTTCCCGGGCGTGAACCACAAGCGCGTCTACCGTCTGTACAGCGCTGCCAACCTGGCTGTGCGCAAGCGCAAGAAGGTCAAACGCCCCGCCAGCGAACGCGTGCCGCTGCAACTGGCCACGACGGTCATTGAGGTGTGGAGCATGGATTTCGTCAGCGACACGAGCAGTGGTTCGAGACGCTGCAGCAGGCCAGGTCGGCCATCACGCTCTGGCGCCAGGACTACAACGAGGTCAGGCCGCACAGCAGTTGCCAGCGAATGCCACCGGCGAAGTTCGCCGAGCTGCATCGCCGGCGCGCTGGCGATGCAGCTCGAACCAGCTCAACAACCACCGAGATCAATTAATCTTGCAACCCCGGACTTCCTCGTTATGAATGGCACGGCAGGAGGGGGCAGGTCAGCCGGAAGGTCCCAACCCCGTGTGCAGATCGATCCAAGCCATGGCAGGCCTTCGCGAAGCATGACGACGCAGCAGGGACCGTACAACCAAGTTGCTCCAGCAGGTCTTGCTGCCAGAACAAAATATCCCGTCTTGATGGCTATGCCGACCGGTCGTTGCGGCTCTACGATATGCCGCGACGCCATGCTTGGCTATATAGGACCCGATGGCCTGCGAGATGTCGGCGCTTGGTGGCCAGGCAGGTGGTAGCAACAGCTGATGAAGTTCGGCATAGGCTAGATTCGCAGGCTGCTGGGTCCGCTTCGAGAAGTCGATGAAATTGCGGTTCAGATCGACGTTGCCTTCGTTGGCGCGGCGCAGGTAGGAAAATCCATGCGGATTGACCGCGTGTAAGAATAGCAGGTCCACACCGCGCTGACTCGCCACCTTTAGCAATACCTCGTCGCTGAGCATTGCGGTTTGGCAGCCCGACCCACAGATGTCCTTCGACACCGTGCACTGCGGAAGAAATTACGACTAACGGGGCTTCGTCGTTTTCGCAGCGAATCAGCGCTTCATCAATCGCAAGGTCCTCACCCCTGCTGCCCCGATAACCGGGAAGCAGGTGGTGCTCTGTCGCTGCTGCAGCCTGCGCGGCAGCGCGAAGAAAGTTTTCGCGAGCGTCCTCGTAGTGCTCAGAAAAATAGGCTTTGAGGTGTGTATAGCTCATGGGTTGGAAATATAGAGGCGCTTTTCAAAGATCCGGCACACTGGCACGGCTTCGCCGCGGGTGGCCTTGCCCAATGGGGCAATCATTGCGGCTGGAATCCAATCTGTTTGACGACTTGCCCCCAGTTGTCCGTCGCGCGCTGCATGTTGCGTCGCACCGCCTCTGGGCCGGCATAATCCGGCTGCATGCCTAGTGCTTGCAGTTGCTCGCGCAATGCGGGACCGGCGAGAACCGCACGCAAGGCATCGCTGTAGCGCTCGACCACCTTGGCGCTGGTGCCGGCCCGCGCAAAAAGGACAAGGAAGTTGGACTGGTCCAAACCCTGGACGCCCTGCTCCGCGAATGTTGGCACTTCGGGCAGCAGCGGCGAACGCTGTGTGCCCGAGACGGCCAGCACACGAATCTTGCCCGCCTTTTGATATTGCAATAGCTCGCTCAGAGCTGTAATGCCGGCTGGCAATTGTCCGCTAACCAAATCCGCAGCCAGCGGCGCACCGCCGCGGTACGCAACGGCTTTGGCATCGATGCTCAACTGGCCAGACAGCAGACTGACTGCAAATTCCGGAATGCTGGCTGGTGCAGGCACACCTACATTGGCTTTGCTGGGGTTGCGCTTGGCCCATGCCGCGAATTCATCCAGCCGCATCGACTGCGTGGAGGGGTGCACGGCCAGACCCATTGCGATCTGCGCGACATTGCCTATCGGTACAAAGTCGCTCGAAGGCTCGAAACCCGGCGCTTTCGTCGTCAGTAGCGCCGTGACTACGGTGTGGTCGTTGGATAGAAAAACGGTTTGTCCATCGGCCGCAGCGTGTTTGAGCGCCGCGGCCGCAATCAGGCCGCCGGCTCCCGTGCGGTTATCCACCACGAATGGTTGCCCGAGTTTTTGCCCGAGCGCTTCTGCCAGAAGGCGAGCTACCACGTCGACACCGCCGCCTGCCGGAAATCCGACGAGGATCCGAACCGGTGGCGCCGACGACTGTGCCAGGGCCGAATGCGCGGCACTCAGCCCCAAAGCGAGCACCAACGCCTTGAGGCCTTTGGCCATCAGTGAACGTATCGGAATTCTTCGCATGAGATGTCTCCTAAATTTACTAAAGGTTTCTTGGTTGCTTGCCGGCTGAATGTAGAAACACCGAGAGAAAACGAAAAGACAAGATTTCTTCTCTGGTGATTAAGATTCCTTTTCTCCGCTCCAGAGCGTTGGCCGTTTCAAGGAAGCATCTGCCGCGACAATCCGACCCTGTTATGAAGCTGAACCAACTCCATGTTTTCAAGGTTGTGGCCGAATGCGGCAGCATCCGTGCTGCCGCTCGGCGACTTGGGGTTACACAACCCGCAGTGACCTACGTCGTACGTGAACTCGAACGCTCTTTGGGCGCGGAGCTGCTGCTTCGCGACAGTAAGGGAGCAACGTTGACCGCGCTCGGAGTGGCGCTGCACCAGCGCGCTGTGCTGTTGCTTTCAGAAATGCGACGCGCCGAGGATGAACTGGTGCAATTGAGGGACGGCACGGGCGGCAGTCTCTGCATCGCGTTCAGTTCGGGGGCCGCTATGAGGGTCCTAGTGCCAACATTGAACAGCTTCCGAAAACTGCGCCCCGGGGTCCAAATCGAGCTGCATGAGATCACCCTGATTGATCCCCGGATGCACTGGCAGAGCGGGCGCTTCGACTTTGCCGTGATCAGTGAGTTGGATGAGCCGATTGCAGACGGCATGGAACGCCAAGTGCTGTTTACGTCGCCGATGGTCGTGACTGCGCGAGAGGGGCATCCTTTGGCCAATGCCCGATCATTGCGCGATCTACGATCAAGCCTGTGGCTATTGCCCGGCCATGGCTTGCGGGTAATGACCGGTTTAATGCAGGGCTTGGGGGTGCCACCGCCCAATGACGTGCTACTGTGCCAATCGTTGCAGTTCGTTCTGTCTATCCTGAGAGGCACGGACGCGCTTACCCTCTTTTCGAGCACGCTGCACGAAGACCCGCTCGTTTCGGGTGGGCTGGTTCGTCTCAAGGTCAGGGAAGCGTTGCCGCGTTTGCGTCTGTCCCTTGTAGCGCGCAACGTTGGATTACTGACTCCCGCTGCGCGCCTGTTTGTTCAATGCTTGACCGACGAGACAAAGAAGTCGTCCGAAAAGTGAGCGCAGTCGACCCCGCTTTACCCAAATGTTAGCGCCGATGTAAAACTAGACACTGCGCCGAATTAAAAGTGACCCACCATGGCAGCCTTTGTGAGGCTGCTGATGTTGACTCAGGAGCAAGCATTGGAGATACAAGTGATGGCCCGAAGGGGCGAGAGTGTCGGAGCGATCGCGAAGCAGTTGGATTGCTCGCGCAATACGGTGCGCAGGACCTGCGAGACGAGGCCGCGCAGCGGTACGGGCCGCGTGACCCGCGTGCATGCAAGCTCGACGACTACAAGACCTATCTGCATGAACGTATCGGGCAAGCCAGGCCCAGATGGATTCCGGCCACCGTGCTGCTGCGTGAGATCCAGGAACGCGGCTACACAGGCGGCATCAGCCAACTCAAGGATACCTTGCTCAACCATGTCGAAATGGAACAAGTCGCGCAGCGGGAAATTGCTTCCAGTCAATTCGCGGATACTGCGAACCGGTCCCTCGCACATGTGCACGTTCATCATCGAACCGATACCCGTGAACTGCATCGGGAAACCTGCTTTGGTAGCGATCTCATTCAACTGCGCTCTGAGACCTTCTCCGCGCGCGGTCAGTGCGGTCGCAGCCTCAGGTGTAAATAGCCGTGATAGACCAGCCACACCCGCCGACATCGACTTCGGGACTCGGGTAGGAACAGAGGCGGCTCAACTGGATACGGGCCTGATCTTGAAGATTGAAAAAGCAGCTCGCGATCTTGGACTTGCCATCCTGAACATGCCTACGGTGGGTCACGACGCGGCATTGTTTGCGCGCGCAGGCGTGCCCGCGGGAATGGTCCTCATCCGCAACCAAAACGGGAACCACAAGGTGAATGAAGCCATGGAAATCAGGGATTTTCTCGATGGAGTCAAGGTGCTGGCCCGGTGCGCGCTGGAGCCCGTCTAGTAGTCCTTCGCAGTTCGATTCAGTTTTCCGATTTCATTTTTATAGGAGATGCCATCATGAAAAATCTCTGGCGCTTCCCGCCTCTTCGCCGCGCGTTGCTCAGTCTCAGTGCTGTTGCAGCGTGCGCTGCAACACCGGCATTCGCTGACTATCCAGAGCGCCCTGTTCGTGTTCTGGTGGGGTTCGCGGCGGGCGGTACTACAGATATTGCGGCGCGCATCATTGCAGCTGAGTTGAGCAAGAGCCTAGGTCAAACGTTCATCGTGGAAAACAAGCCAGGTGCGAGCAGCAACCTCGCTACGGCTCAAACCCGCAGCGCGACGCCCGATGGCTATACCCTACTGGTCTTTGCGGTGACCTCGGCGATCAACCAGACTTTGTTCCAGAACCTCAAGTTTGACATTACGACCGACTTCGAGCCCGTTGCCAACTTCTTTCTCTCGCCTAACCTGCTAGTGGTCAACCCATCACTCCCCATTAAAAATCTGAAAGAGCTGGTGGACTATGCCAAGAAGAATCCAGGCAAGCTGGCATTTGCGTCCGCTGGAACTGGTGGTTCAACGCACATGGCAGGCGAGCTTTTCAAGATTCAGGCGGGCATCGACATGCTCCACGTTCCTTACAAGGGGAGTGCTCCCGCTCTTCAAGATCTGATTGCCGGTCAAGTGCAGTTGAGCTTCGACAACCTGCCTTCCGCGCTGCCCCATGCCCGTGGCGGCAAGCTGAGAGCGCTTGCAGTGACAAGCCGCGAAAGATCACCAAGCGCTCCCGACATTCCGACGGTGGCGGAGGCTGGCTACCCTGACTACGCCGTCTCGGCATGGTTCGGGATGCTAGCTCCCAAAGGCACCCCCTCTGACGTCGTTATGAAGCTCAACACCGCGGTCAACAAAGCGCTTACAGACCCATCAGTTCGCCAGAAGTTGGATCAGATGGGTGCCGTCCCCGCGCCGATGACGCCAGCCGAATTTGGCCGCTTCGTCAAAAGCGAAACAGAGATGTGGGGCAAGGTTGTGCGCGCATCAGGGGCGACTAGCGAATGAGTTTGCTCGCTCCGGGTTGTTGAACAACATCATTCAACCTCGCAAGCCTAGGGCGCGTGACGATGCGACCACCGTCGCTGCGTAGAAAGCGTATCGGGGTCCGCCGCTTAATCGTTTCGTTGTCGATTTCCATCCAGAAGTGACCAGTTGAGGGTGCGGATAAAAACTTGGACTGCTTTTATGTCGTGAGTCCGAGACTCTCTCGGTATCCGCGGAGTTGAGAGAGGCAAGGACTCAGCTAAGTGCCTTCTGAACTGTGAAGAGCACTTGACCTGCCCCCTCCCAGCCGTACCAGCGTAATGGCAGCGAAGTCCGTCAACTTGGAGAATGACGGACATGAGAAAGAGCAGATACACCGAGGAGCAGATCATCGGTTTCATCAAGCAAGCCGAGTCGGGCTTGCTGAATCGCCCCGGCTTTCATGGAGGCTCAACACTCTGAGAGGATTGAGCCATGAAGAAGTCGAACAAGTTCTCACCCGAGGTGCGTGAGCGCGCGGTGAGGATGGTGCAGGAGCACCGTGGGGAGTACCCATCGCTATGGGCGGCGATCGAATCGATTGCACCGAAGATCGGCTGCGTGCCGCAGTCGCTGAACGAATGGGTCAAGCGCGACGAAATCGACAACGGCGTGCGTGAAGGCGTCACGGCCAGCGAGGCCCAGCGGATGAAGGAGCTCGAGCGCGAGGTCAAGGAGCTGCGCCGGGCCAACGAGATCCTGAAGCTGGCGAGCGCGTTTTTCGCCCAGGCGGAGCTCGACCGCCGGCTGAAGTCCTGAGGGATTTCATCGACAAGCATCGCGCCACCTTCGGGGTCGAGCCGATCTGCAAGGTCTTGCAGGTCGCCCCGTCGGGCTATCGGCGGCACGCAGCGCTGCTGCGCGAGCCGCACAAGCGCTGCGCCAGGGCGCAACGCGACGATGCCCTCATGTCAGCGATTCAGCGCGTGTGGCAGGCCAACATGCAGGTCTATGGCGCCGACAAGGTCTGGAGGCAACTGGCACGCGAAGGCACGGCGGTGGCGCGTTGCACGGTCGAGCGGCTGATGCGGCGCCTGGGGCTGCGAGGCGTGATGCGAGGCAAGGTGGTGAAGACCACGATCAGCGATGCCAGAGCCCCATGCCCGCTGGACCGGGTCAACCGGCAGTTCCGCGCGCAGCGCCCTAACCAACTGTGGGTCTCGGACTTCACGTACGTGTCGACTTGGCAGGGCTGGCTCTACGTCGCCTTCGTGATCGACGTTTATGCCCGGCGCATCGTGGGCTGGCGGGTCAGCAGCTCGATGCGCACGGACTTCGTGCTCGATGCCTTGGAGCAAGCGCTGTACGACCGTCGACCCGAGCGCGATGGCAGCTTGATTTGTCACTCGGATCGCGGCTCGCAATACGTCAGCATCCGGTACACCGAACGACTGGGCGAGGCTGGCATTGAGCCATCGGTGGGCAGCAAGGGCGACTCCTATGACAACGCCCTGGCCGAGACGATCAACGGCCTCTACAAGGCCGAGTTGATCCATCGTCGAGCACCCTGGAAGACCAAGGAGGCGGTGGAGTTCGCGACGCTCGAATGGGTGTCCTGGTTCAACCACCATCGCCTGCTCGAACCCATCGGCTACATCCCGCCTGCAGAAGCTGAGGCAAACTATTACCGGCAACTCGCCAGTCAGACCGCCACTGCGGCGGCATAACTTAAACCAACCGGCCTCCATGAAAGCCGGGGCGATTCAATCTTCATATTGGAGTTCCACGCGAGTCAGATCAGACTCAGTTGGTGAACTTGCTGACCTGGTAGCCGTCAAAGGTTGGGTCGGACGAATTGGAGTGACCTAAATAGGCGCGAACCATGCGATCGCTCTGCGCCGCAGATTTCCAGTCGGCGCCATCCAGTTCGTCCACGACACGGCCCATGGACATCACGTAGGCGCGGTCGGCGATGGCCGCGGCAATGCGCACGTTCTGCTCGATCAACAGCAGCGCGACACGCCTTTCGCGCAGCTTCTCGAAGACCACCTGAATGTCTTTGAACACTTTGGGTGCCAGGCCTGTGGAAGGCTCGTCCATGATGAGGAGGTCGGGCTGCAGCAGAAGTGCCCGGGCGACGGCCACCATCTGCTGCTGCCCGCCGCTAAGGAGCTGCACGCGTTGGTGCCATTTCTCGCCCAGGATCGGGAACAGGGCCACCACTTCGTCCATGCCGAATCGATGGTGTTCCGCGCGCGTGCGCCGGCCATGCCGTTCAGCCAGCAGCAGGTTCTCGTGCACATTCAGCTCGCCGAACAGGTGCCGGTTCTCGAGCACCACCGCGATCCCACAAGACGGGCGTGCCTGGGGGGAGGCCTGAGTCAGGTCGAGCCCATCCTTGGCAAGTCGGCCGCCAACGACTGGAACGAGGCCACACAACGCCTTGACCAGAGTTGTCTTGCCGGCTCCGTTGGGCCCGACCACAGCGACCGCCTCACGGCTGGCCACATGAAGAGAGAGCGAATGCAGGATGGTGAGCGGTCCATACCCGGCTTTGAGCGCATCGATTTTCAACATGTCAGACGCCCAGATAGATGTCGCGCACGCGTGGGTCACTCTGGAGCGTTGCCATGCCGCCGCTGACGAGCAGCTCCCCGTTGTAGAGAAGATGCACGACGTCCACGTCGGCCATCAGTTCCATGTCGTGCGATACGAGAAGGATCGAGATTCCATCGGCGCGCAGCCGATTGATCCACTGCCGCAACGTCCTGACTTCGGCGTCGTTCAGGCCCGAAGACGGCTCATCGAGCATCAGCAGGCGTGGTCTGCCGATCACGGCTCGGGCGATCTCCAGTACCCGTCTCTGGCCGGCCGGCAGTGTGGATGTGGGTTCCCCTCGCAGCTTCCACAAGTCGAAACGGGCGCACACTTCATCAGCAGCCTGCTCCATGCTGCGCCGCGTCTTGCGCGCTTCGGGAAGGCCGAACATCTCGCTCAGCATTCCGGCGCCGGGCACCTTCGCGCAGCCAGCCATGATGTTCTCGTGGACAGTCATGGATTCGAAAACCCGCGGTGTCTGGAAGGTGCGCACCAGCCCGCAGCGGCTGCGGTCTTCCACGGCCATGCCGGCCATCGGTCGGCCGCCGAACGCAATGGCGCCAGCACATGGCTCGATGAAGCCCGAAATAAGATTGAACAACGTGGTCTTGCCAGATCCGTTCGGGCCTATCAGCCCCACGAGTCCGTTTTCTGGCACGTCGAACCTCACCCCGCTGAGCACCTTCACCGCACCGAAGCTGTGGCCCAGTCCCTCGACCTTCAGCAAAGTGGTATCAGGCACGCGACCTCCGCTTGACCCACATGGGGATCAGACCGCCCAGCCCCTGAGGAAGCAGCACAACCACGGCGATCATGACCAACCCGAAGAGCATTTGATGGGCGTCACCCAACCGACTCAGGTAGTAAGGTGCGAAGCTCACAAATACCGCGCCTACCAGCATGCCGGCGGGCGAGCGCATACCTCCCAGCACCGGGACCAGCAGGAAGAGCAATGACTTGGAGAGGCCAAAGCTGTCGACGCTGACAAAGCTGGCGTAATGCGCGAAGAGCGACCCGGCCAGGCTTCCCAGCAGTGCGCACAATACGAATACTGCGGTTCGCATGGCGCGCAGCGGCACACCCAGGCTGACAGCCGCGTCGCCACTGTCACGGCCGGCACGCAGCAACAGGCCCGCTCGCCCGCGAATCAGGTTGTTAGCCACCCAGGTGGCGACAAAAGCGGCGATCCAGACGACGTAGTAGAACGATTCCGCTGAATCCGTCGCGCGTCCGAACAGGGTGAGCTTCGGGATGCCGCCAATCCCAAGGCTGCCGCCCGTCAAGCCGTCCCATTCAAAGAACAAGGTGTATCCAATCACGCCAAGCGCCAGCGTGGCCAGGCCAAGGAAATAGCCTTGCAGGCGCAGGATGGTCCACCCGAGCGCCGCCGCTATGGCCATGGAAATACTTGCTCCAGCAGCAATGCCGCCCAGCGCCGGAACGCCTCGGGTGCTCAGCGCGGCGCTTGCATAAGCGCCGATGCCGAAGAACAGCGCCTGCCCCAGATTGACGATCCCGCACTGACCGAGTGCCAGGCCGACGCCGAGCCCGCCGATGTAGTAGAGGCCAGTCAACACCAGCAGATCGTTCAGCGCAGGCGCAAGCAGGATCGGCGCCGTGGCCCAGGCAAGCAAGAGCAGGCCCCACCACAAGATCCGTGCGCACAGGCCGCGAGTTCCCGTCTCGACCATTCGCGTCACCCTCCAACCCGGGCTGCGCGGCCCAGCATGCCGTGCGGCAGCACGACCATGATGACGATCAGCAGGCCGAATGCGATCACGTCCTTATAGCTCGACGAAATGAACGTGATGGCAAACGCCTCCAGCAAGGCGATGGTGAGGCCGCCCGCCACGGCCCCAAGCGGATTGGCCAGACCCCCGAGAATTGCCGCGGCAAAGCCTTTCAAGGTCAGGCTCATGCCCACGTGGTAGTCCATGGCCACGAGCGGCGCAACCAGAATGCCTGCGAACGCGGCGAGCAGGCCACCGGTGGCGAACGCCAACGTCCGCATGCGGCCGACGTCGATGCCAATGGTGGCCGCACCCTGGGGATCGATCGAGGCAGCCACCATGGCCAGGCCCACGGCGGTATGCCGGAAAAATGCATGGAGCGCGACCGTCAGCAGCACGCCACCCGCCACCAGCCATACCGCATGCTCGACGAGCACGGCGTCCTGGACCAGAAACACGTGATCGCTGCCAAGGGTCGGCAGGCTGTAGCTCCCGCGCCCCAGAAAGAACAGCAGTGCGGCCGACAGGGTCAGCGTCACCCCGATCGTCAGTAGCAGATACGCCTCCTCCCCGGCGCCACGGCGCTTCATGGGGCGCACCAGCACCCGCTCGATACCGGCGCAGAGCAGCGCACCGACGAGGCCCCCGCCCAGCGCAGCCAGCGGGTACGGCACACTCAGGCGCGCCAGCAACAAGACCGATGCGATGGCCCCGACCACGGCACAGTCGCCCTGCGCCGCATTGATGACGTGACTCCCTTTGAAGATCACCGCCAGCCCCATCCCGATGAGGGCATAGACGAACCCGTTCGTCACGCCGGCGATCAGCGCCTGGATTAAAAGACTCATGCTCATGGCTTTGGCCGTCCTGCTATTCGATCGTGCGGCGCTTCAGTCGGCGATCTTGACTTCGAGCGGCGTGAATTTGCCGGCCACCAGTTTCGAAAAAACCACCTGCGAAGGTTTGATCCCGTTGAGGTCTTCCGCCGCAAAGTTGTAGTCGTAGCTGACGCCTGGAAAGCGGTCGCGCACGGTCGCGCACATCTTGGCGCCATTGGCACCTGGACCAGCGCGCTTGCCCAGTTCGGCGGCAATCTGGATGGCGTCCCAGCCCATCATGGCAGCGCCTTTGGGCAGCGTGCCGTATTCCTTCTGGTGTATCTCGACAAAGGGCTTCTGCCGTGGTGCAGGCGACTCGGAGACGATGTATTCGACCAGGACGATGTTGTCAGCGGCAGCACCCATGGCATTCACCGCTTCATACGAGGCGACTGTCCCGGCCCCAAGAATCGTCTGGGTCATCTGCAGCCGACGCAGCTCCCGGTACGGCATGGCCGTATTGCTGACGGCGACCAGGATATCGGGAGCGGCCGCCTTCAACTTGGCCGCTTGGACCGTGGCTTCTGTTGCGGCCTGCTCGAACTTCTCGGCGCCGACCAATTCGACTCCGTAGCTTGG
Organism: Variovorax sp. OV700; assembly: GCF_900099805.1. GTDB lineage: Bacteria > Pseudomonadota > Gammaproteobacteria > Burkholderiales > Burkholderiaceae_C > Variovorax. The sequence continues at coordinate 673,393 of NZ_FNDR01000002.1, forward strand.
CGCAAGCCGCTTCAGCTCCGCATAGATGAGTGTTCCCCAACCCGAGTCGTACAGCACGCCCATCTTTTTCATGTTCATGCTGCGCGCATAGGCAAGGAACGCCTTCGTGGTGACGTCCTGGCTGAAACCAAGATGCACAACGCACTTGCGCTCACGCTCGATCGTGGGGCCGATCCCGGACAGCGAGATCTGAGGCGTCACTGCCGCGGTGGTAACCCCGCCAATGGCAATCGAGCTGGCCGTGGTTGTCAGCGCAACAATGACGTCGACCTTTTCGGTGCGCACCAGCTCGTTCGCGTGGGTCAAGGCCGAGTCGGGATTGGTGGCATCGTCCCGAATCAGAAGCTGCACCTGCCGACCGCCCACCCCTCCGGCAGCGTTGATCTGTTTCTGAGCCAGCAGGGCACCGCTGCGCGCGGCAGCGAAAGTGAGCGCGGCGGGTCCGGTCACGGCCGCGATCACCCCGACTTTGAGCGGCGGCTGTTGAGCCCACGCTGGCACGGCGACGCAGACGATGCTGCACGCAGCCAGCAGCGTATGGCAAAAGTTGGACTGGATATTCATTACGGATACAGGCTGTGACCTATTCGAAGTTGATCAATACGGTCTTGGAGCGGGTGAAGTGCTCCAGCATCGATTCGAGGGTCATTTCCTTGCCCAGACCCGACTGCTTGAAGCCGCCGAAAGAGATGTTCATGCCAGCGGTCTGACCTTGATTCACCTGGATGAAGCCGGCCTGCAGTTCGTTCACCGCCCGCATTGCGCTGGGCAGATCTCGCGTCCACACGGTCGCGGCCAAGCCGAAGTCGGAGTCGTTGGCGATCGCCAGAGCCTCATCGAGGGTGGAAAAGCGGATGACGCAAGTGACAGGGCCGAAAATTTCTTCACGGGCAAGGCGGCTGTTGTTGTCCATACCAGTGAATATGACCGGCCGCACAAAGAACCCGCCTTTCAGCCGCGGGTCAGTCGGAACTGCGCTGCACTCATGGGCAGTAGCGCCCGGCATTGCGCGGCCAAGCTCGATGTAGCTGCGCACCTTTTCGAACTGGTCACGAGAGATGATCGCGCCGATGTCCGTCTCCTCTTGCAGCGGATCTCCCATCTTCAGAGCGTCGATGCGCGCCTTGAGACCGCTCACGAATGCATCGTGCAGGCTGTCGTGCACGAGCATGCGAGTCATGGCTGTGCAACTCTGTCCCTGGCGTGTAAAGCGCATGCCCGTCACTGCGCCGTCGATCGCGCGGTCGAGGTCCGCATCGGCGAGAACGATCATCGGGCTCTTGCCGCCAAGTTCAAGCGTCACCGGCACGAGCTTGGCAGCGGCGGCCGCGTAAATCAGCTTGCCGGTCTGCACGGAACCTGTGAACGTGATCTTGGATACTGCCGGGTGGGCAACCAGAGGGGCGCCGCAGCCGGGGCCGTCGCCAGACAGCACGTTGAGCAACCCTTTGGGAAGGATTTCGTTCATCAACTCCGCGATGCGAAGGACTCCCAATGGGGCCTCCTCCGCGCTCTTGACAACGACGCCGTTGCCGGCCGCCAGCGCCGGCCCGATCTTCACGGCCATCAACATGACAGGCACATTCCAAGGCAGGACCGCCGCAACCACGCCCAGAGGCTCGCGAACGGTATAGCTCAGGACGCCGGGCCTCAGAGGCACGGTATCGCCCTTGAGTTCGCCAGCCAGTCCGCCGAAGAATTCCAGCGCGTCCGCGACGCCCTTGGCTTCGACGCGACATTCCGTCCGCAAGGCCTTGCCCGACTCCAGTGCAACCAGCGCGGCAAGCTCCTCGACGTGCTGGGCTACGTGGTGAGCAGCTGCGATCAGGCGCTTGCCGCGCTCGCGTGCCGGAGTCTTTGCCCACGCTACCTGTGCGCGCCGGGCCGCGGCAACAGCCAGTTCCACATCATCTACACCCGCGTGGGCGGCTAGCGCCACCTTCTCACCCGTGGCCGGGTTGTTGATGGGAAACGTGCGCGAGCCGCGAGCATGCGCCAGCATTCCGTCGATCAGCAGCTTGCCGCTCAGTCGGCGGGCAGTCGCTCGCGCTTGAGCGATCGGCGCCGGCTCCTGGACATCTTTGGTCTCAATCATTTCAGTAGATATATGTTTGATGATCGGTTGGAGTCGCTGACTCGTGCTCTTGCCTTGCCCGCCCGGCTATTCATGCGCGTGGGTGAGGAATCGATGGGTCACCTGCTGGCCCCAAGGACCATTGATGCTCTCGACCGTGCCTTCGGTCACCCCTCGAAATTCCGCATTCAAACGATCGCTATCGGTCCAGTGTTCGTACATGAATTCCCAGGGGTCCATCCAGTAGTCGAATATCTGCCCGCCATAGACGTGCCGGCCTATGCCCCACACGCTCTCGTAGCCCAGGCCCTGCAGATGCTCGTGGCCGAGCATCAGGTCGTCGACGTCGTGGACTTCGAATGCCACGTGATTGAGGCCGGCCTTGGGCCCCGCTTGCAGCAGGAGCACATGGTGATCCACGAATTCGGCCCCACGGTCGAGACGATTGAACGAGAGCCCCACTTCCCCGCCGGGCCCCACGATCTCGTCGCTCATGAGCAAGCCGAGGGTTTCGCGGTACCAGGCTCTCATGCGCGGCAACTCGGGAGTGACCAGCACCGCATGTCCCAAACGCAGCACGTTGGCGCAACCACGCTCGTGGCGTGCCAGCGTTCCCGCGCGACGCAGCCCCTCGGTGGCGTCGTTCAACGGGTGCCGGACGTGTTGGATCGGCTCGACGCGGGCGATACCATGGACCACTTCCACCGTGTGCCCGTCGGGGTCCGTCAGGCGTACACGCAGGCCGCCGCCCGGCTCCTCGATACGTTCCACCTTCGATGCCCCGGGCAAGCGGCTGAGGCAGTCCAGGTCTTCTGCGTTATCAACAGCGAAGCCGAGAGCCAGGAATTTGGCCGGCCCCTCTTCCGTGATGTGAACATGGTGGTCGGGTCCGGCACCGCGCATGTAAAGCGCCTGGCCGGTGCGGTCAGCCCGGACCAACCCGAAATCCTGCATGAAGGTTTCCGCACGATCCAGGTCCGGCACTCGGACGCGGACGTAGGCAAGATCTGCTGCTCTGATGATTGGCATGACGACTCCTTGGGCGTTACTCAAAGGCACGCGCGCGCTGGCGTTGCTGGCCAAGTTGGGGGGAGGTGAGAGTGACCACGTCGCCCGGCTTGAGGTAGACCGGCGGCTTCATGCCGGCGCCCACGCCCCCGGGCGTGCCGGTGACGATCACGTCCCCGGGAAGCAAAGTCATGACCTCGGACAGGTGGGCAATGATCTGCCGCACGCTGAAAACCATGTCCGCAGTGTTTGTCACCTGGCGGGTAACGCCGCTCACATCGAGCTTCAAATCGATCGCCTGAGGATCCGGAATTTCGTCCTGGGTGATCAGCCACGGACCGAGCGGCCCAAAGCTGGGCGCACTCTTTCCCTTGACGAACTGCCCGCCGCGGCCCATCTGCCAGTTGCGCTCGGAAATGTCGTTGGCCAAGCAGTAACCCGCGACGTACTGGAGCGCCTCGGACTCGCTGACGTTGCTGGCGGTCCGGCCCATCACGACTGCGAGTTCCACCTCCCAATCCACCGCTGTGGCTCCGCGGGGAATCACGGTGTCGTCGTCAGGACCGCAGATCGAGGTGAGCGCCTTGTTGAACACCAGGGGTTCGGGCGGTGTCGGCATGCCCACCGCCTCGGCGATGTGGGCCCTGTAGTTCAGGCCGATCGCGAAGAACTGGCGCACGCCGGCAACAGGGGGGCCTAGGCGCTGCGGACCCTTGACCAGGGCGAGCTTGCGCGGGTCGATGGCGGACAACACCTTCAGGCTGTCGGGGCCAAGGATTTCCGGGGTGAGGTCGGCGATCGCCGGATACAGGCTGCGGATCTGCCCCTCGTTGTCGAGCAAACCGGGCCGCTCCTGACCCACGGGGCCATAACGCAATAATTTCATTGGGTGTCCTATTCGAAGTTGATCAGTACGGTTTGGAGCGAGTGAGGTGCTCGTGGGAGCTTTGTCGGCTATATAAAAATATCAGTATTCGATTCATATATATCAGAAGTCGAGTTCTAGTTCGTCCATAAGGAAAACCCTCGACCCGCCAGCGGATATGCCTCATCCATCACTGGCCCCGAAACAAGGGGATCCTCTTTTCGCGCCAGGCGGCAACGCCTTCGCGAAGATCGGCCGAGCGCAGGCACGCAAGCTCGGCTTGCGCAACCTCGGTGGCGTCCCATCGTCCGCGTGCAAGCGCATTCAATGCGGCCTTCATGCCCCTGCTAGGCAAGGGAGCGGTAGCTGCGACAGCGCGGGCGATCGCTCGCGCTTCGTCCAGCAAGACCTCCGGTGCGACGATCGCATCGAGGTACCCGATGGCCAGCATCGCCTCGGCGTCTAGTTCCTGCGCCAGAAGGAACAGTCGCTTGGCCGCATTGAGCCCCAGACGTGACACATATCTTCGAAGACCGGACTCGTAATAGTGAAGCCCCAGGCGAGCAGCCGGCATGACCATCCGCACCGATGGCACGCCCAGGCGGAAGTCACAGGCCAGCGCGAGGTCGGTGGACCCGCCGAACACGCCTCCGTTCAAGGCGCAGACCGTCACCTGGGGCAGCGCTTCCACGGCATCGACCATGGCGACAAAGGCATTGCCACCGCCGGGCTCGCGCCCCCCTTCTTCGCGCGTGTTCAATACCGATCCGATGTCATAGCCCGCGCTGAAATGCTTGCCTGTACCTGTGAGGATGACGCAGCGGACAGTGCCGTCGGTTTGCAGCGCCTTGCAATGAGCCAGCACGACGTCGATGTCGGCAGGCTCGACTCGGTTGGCGGACCCCGGGCGCCGCAGGCGAATGGTCGCAACGGAACCCGAAACGCTCAGCGACGGCGCACCGTTCTCTTCTTCTGGCTGTCGCAGGCTCATATGGCACCCTCGGCGATCAGCGCTTCGATCTCGCCAGGACCGAAGCCCAGTTCCTGGAGCAGGCTCAGGTTGCTGCCGCCTTTTTCCTCAAGGGTCGTCTCGATTCTTGCGGGTGTGCGTGCGAGGTCCACCACCTGGGAGATCAGGTTGATCGGACCCCGTTCCGGATGGCTCACCGGACTCGAGATGCCGCAGTGCCGCACCTGCTCGTCAGCAAAAACCTGACCCATGGAGTAAATCGGTCCGCACGGCACGTCCTGTGCATCGAGTGCTTCGATCCACGCTGCGGTGCTGCGCGTGCGAAATACGCTGCGCAGCAACTCGTTCAGCTGTTCCCGGTTTCGCACCCGGTCGGGATCGGACAGGAATTCGGGGAGATCGGCCAGGTCGGGTCGACCGATTGCCCGACATAGCGACCGCCACATGCTGTCGCCGCCGGCGCCAACGTTAAGAAAACCATCACTGGTGGGATAGGCCGACGTGGGCATGCTGGTGGGGTGGTCGTTACCGACTCTTCCCGCAACCGTGCCATCCACAAGGTAACGGGCTGCCTGGAAGTCCATGAGCCCGATGCCTGCATGCAGCAGGGAGGTTCGGACCCATTGACCCTCACCGCTCGATTCGCGCTCCAATAGTGCCGTGAGAGCACCCAGCGCTGCATAGAGTCCTGCCACCACATCGACGACGGCCGCCCCCGCGCGCATGGGGTCGCCCTCGGGTGCGCCTGTTGTGCTCATGAGGCCGCACATGCCTTGGATGATCTGGTCGAAGCCAGGTCGGCGCTGGTACGGGCCGTCTTGTCCGAACCCTGAAATGCTCACCAGGATGATCCTCGGGTTGATTGCCCTGAGCGCCTGGTAGCCGATACCAAGCCGAGTCTTCACATCCGGACGGAAGTTCTCCACGACCACGTCCGCCGTTGCGACCAGTCGCATCAGCACCTCGCGCCCGCCCGTGGACTTCAGGTCCAGCGTCATCGAACGCTTGTTCCGGTGCAAGTTCTGCATGTCGGCTCCATTGCGCGCACCGACATAGAGCTCTCCCCGCTTGGCCGCAGCTGGAGCCTCCACCTTGATGACATCCGCCCCAAAGTCAGCGAGCTGTTTGACGCAAGTGGGGCCCGCGCGGACCTGGCTCAGGTCGATGACCCGAAAGCGGTGTAGCGCTCCCTCATTCATGACGCGTTGCATTGAGACGACCTTTAAAAATTTCGCCGCAGTCTACATGTCAAATACATCACAAGCAATGTCTGATATTTCAGATACCAATAGGTGTGCGTCTCAAAACCCCCTTTGACATAAAATAGCTCGATGACTTTGACCGGAACCTTGCGATGAAAACAAAGAATCCAGGCGAATCGGCCGAACTGGAGAGCTCACCCGCAGCCGTGGAACCTAAGCTCCGCGCCTCGGAACTGGTTCGCCGTCAGCTGGAGCGCGACATCAGTAGTGGAGTGCTCCTGCCCGGCGATGCATTGGACGAGGATGCATTGGCAAAGCGGTTTGGCGTTTCGCGCACCCCGGTCCGGGAGGCCCTGCTGCAGTTGTCGGTCCGCGGACTTGTGTTAATCGCCCCGCGCGCGGGCACTTATGTGTCGCGGCTTTCCATCCCTGAATTGCTGGGCCTTTCCGAGTTGCTTGCCGAACTCGAAGGCGCTTGCGCCAAACTGGCAACGCGTCGGCTCACTCCAGAAGAGGCGCACGAATTGCGCCGCGTGCACGAAGAAAGTCTGGCGTTTGAATCCGATCCCGACCCGCAGGCCTACAGCCGGGCCAACACGCGATTTCACGAAATCCTCTATCGCGCCTGCCGCAATGACGCGCTGATGGGCGAGATCGCCCACATTCGGCGCCGCACGCAGGTGTATCGGCAGTCCGTCTTTCAGAACCAGGCACGTATTCGCCGCTCCCGGGAAGAACACGGACGCATCCTGGAGGCGATACTGGCGGGCGATTCGGTCATGGCCGGCCACTTGATGGTGGACCACATTGCGGCGGGCGGGCGCGATTTCGCAGACTTGATCTCCACCCTGCCTCAACGGCTGTTGGCTTCCGCAGTAGAAACCTATCCAGGAAAGCAAGCGGCGGAATTGGGACACGCTCCGGCGAAGACGACGCGGCGTCCAGTGGGTAGGCCTCGCGCTGCAGCCAGGGGCAAAGCGGGCTGAGGGCCTGCAGTGCCGACGGCAAACTGAAGGACAGGTGGTGGCCTACCTCACGCACGCGAGCTTCACAATGATCGCGACCGAGGGAATGTCCATCGTCCTCGTTTCCAGCTTCGTCTTTCGACCACGAACGGGCGTCTTGCGTTCTCCACCGGGTTGGTGGTCCGCTGTAAATCGCACTGCTTACGTCGGTTCAGACACCACGCGCAAGGGCGTGGTTTATTGACTGCCTACGTTGAACTCAAAGCAGCGTCTTCATAGCTGGATGCAAACTGTTTTTGGTTCGGTGTACATCTCAAGGGCGGCAGAGCCCATCTCTCGACCCCAGCCCGATTCCTTGTAGCCGCCAAAAGGCATCGCTGCATCCATCACGTGGTGGCAGTTGATCCACACCGTACCGGCCTGCACGGCACGGGCCACAGCGTGTGCACGCGATACGTCTCGCGTCCAGATGCTGGCGGCCAGGCCGTATATGCTGTTGTTGGCATGGGCTACCACTTCATCCACTTCCTTGAAGCGCGTAGCGACAAGGACCGGGCCGAAGATCTCCTCCTGCACGACCCGCATCGACTGACGCACGTCCGTGAGGATGGTGGGGCGATAGAAGTAGCCCGCCCCGCCGACCGCCTCGCCACCGACCGCGACACCGGCGCCCTCCTTCCGACCAATGTCAACGTAGCCGGTTACGCGCCGCAATTGCTCATCAGAAACCAAGGGGCCGATCTGCGTGTCAGGGTCAAGGCCGGGCCCGATCTTGAGCGCTGATGCCACGGCCACAAGGCGCTCCACGAACTTGTCATAAATCGACTCATGCACGTACAGGCGCGAACCGGCCGTGCAGACCTGCCCCTGATTGAAGAAAATCGCATGCGCTGCGCCCTTCACGGCGGCGTCCAGATCGGCGTCGCCCATGACGATGACGGGTGATTTGCCGCCCAGTTCCAAGGAAATGCGTTTGAGCGTGTCGGAGCCTGAGCGCACGATCATCTTGCCGACCTCGGTGGATCCCGTGAAGGCGATCTTGTCAACGTCAGGGTGCGCCACGATAGCGGCGCCCGACGAATGACCCAGGCCTTGGATGAGATTGAGTTGCCCGGGGGGCACGCCAGCCTCGTGCGCGATGGCCACCAGCGCCGCAGCGGTCAGCGGCGTCTGCTCGGCAGGCTTGAGAATGGACGCACAGCCGAAAGCCAGGGCCGGGGCAACCTTCCACGCCGCCATCAACAAAGGGAAGTTCCAGGGCACGATCTGACCCACCACGCCCATGGGATCGCGCTGAGTGTAGGCAAGGAATTGGCCCTGAGGGCGGCCCGCCAGCGGAAGCTGCTCCCCCTCCATCCGCGTGGCCCAGCCCGCCATGTAGCGAAACACATTGGCGGCGGAGGGTATGTCAGCCATGCGCGCGGCCGACACGGGCTTGCCGTTGTCCAGAGATTCGAGCGCGGCAAGTTCCTCGCCGCGGGCCTCGATCATGTCGGCAATGCGCGTGAGCACGCGTGATCTGGCCATGGGCGGCGCCTTGGCCCAGGGACCCTTTTCAAAGGCGGCGCGCGCGCTGCGCACGGCCAAATCGACATCCTGCGCATCGGCCGAGGCCACTTGCGCGATGGGCTGGCCGGTTGCGGGATTGACAGTGCTCAGAGTCGCGCCCGATCGGGCGTCGACCCATTCACCATTGATGAACAGTTTCAGGGGAGGCAGTTGAGGGGTGGGTGTGGACATCGCTAAATCCGGGGTCGGGCAGAAGAAGGGCCGCTTACACGGCCAGGGGTTCACCGAAGGGTTTCCAGGTCTCGCCGTCGAAGCGCTGCAGCCACAGCTTTTCGTAGAGCTCGTGCTGGTTCGGCTGGGTACTCAGCTGCACGCCGGGCAGCATGATGGCGGTGCGAAAACCCTTGAGGTTCAGCGCCTGCTTCATGATGTTCTCGCGAGTGAGGTCATCGCCGCTTCGTCGCAGGATCTCTCGCAGAATCTGTGCGCTGTTGTAGCCCGAGGCGATCAACTGGTCATTGGGATCGTGGCCACTCAGGCGCTTCTTCGCGAACTCCCGCAGCTCGACGATTGCGGGGTCCTTGTTCCACTGCGAATCGGAGGGCGACTTGGCCACGGCGATGGTAATGGCCCCCACAACCTTGTCGCCGCCGGCCGGGCGCATGATGGCCTGGATGGACGAGCTGCCCAACGGCAGGAATATCTGGGGCTTCCAGCCAATGTCGTGCGCCTTGCGCAGCGCCTGTACCGCGAACTTGCCGTTGCACAGCACGAAGAACACGTCCGCATTCGTGCTCTTCAGGCCTACGACCTGCGAGTCCACCGTCGCATCCGTCACCTCGTAGGTGTTCTCAGCCACGACCATGGTCTTGGCCCGTTCACCAAGCGCGCTCTTGATGGCGTCCAGGTAGTCCTTGCCGAAGTCGTCGTTCTGGCGCAGCACCGCGATCTTCGCGTTGGGCTTGTTATCCAGTAGCCAGCGTGCATAGGCACGCCCTTCGGCGGCATAGGACGGTGCACCGGGAACGACAAAGGGCGCAACCTTGGCGTCCACCCACTTGTTCGCGCCGCTGTTGACAAGCAGCTGCGGCACTTTGCGCTCATTGAGGTAACGGTGGATGGCGTTGTTGTTGGGAGTTCCCAGCGTCTGATAGATCAGCGCGACGTTCTCGCTTTCCACCAGGCGTCGCGTGAGCTCCAGTGCCTTGCCGGGGTTATATGCGTCGTCGTACTGGATCAGTCGGACTTTGCGGCCGTTGATGCCGCCCGTTTCGTTCAACTCCTCGAAGTAGGCCTGCGCGGCCTTTCCCATCATGCCAAGGCCTGACACCGGCCCACTGAAGGGCATGGTGGAGCCGATGCGGATTTCACTATCGGAAGTGCCCGGCCCGTACTTGGGCTGTGCGAAAACGGCGTGCGGAAAGCTCAGTGCCGCGGCCGAGGCCGCAAGTGCGGTGCGTCGATTCATGGACATGGCAAGTCCCTTTCGTGGTTAAAAGCTATGAAGGTCTGGACTCAATGCATGGCCCGGGTGTTGGGGCGGGCTTGGTCCGTGAACGCCAGCGCTGCGCCAGCGCTTGGCCGGCACCGGCCAAGCCACCAGGGGCAAGGAAGACGATCACCAACACCGAGAAGCCGAAAATGGCCCAGGGCGCTGCCGTGGATACGCGCTCTGCCCAGGCCGGCACGTACAGAATGAACGCCGCTCCGATCCATGGCCCCACCGTCGAGGCTGGACCGCCGACCACCAGCGCCACCAGCATGGTCAGCGAGAGGAAGACGCCAAAGCTGTCGGGACTGACGTACTGCACGTTCAACGCATACAGGCCACCACCGAGCGCCGCACACAGGCCACTGAAGGCGAAGGCCACCTCCTTGACGCGGCTGACGTGCACACCGTGCGCCGCTGCGGCGATGGCGTTGTCGCGCACCGAACGCAGCTCCAGGCCTCTGCGACCGGCCAAGATCTTGGCCAGCACCACGGTCAGCAGCACCGCGATGGCCAGCGCCACCCAGTACATCCAGGCATCAGAACCCAGCTCGGCTGGCACCCACGAAGGCGCCTTCGGCCGCTCCAGTTGGAGCCCGGTGGCCCCGCCGGTCCAGGGCGACAGCGAGCCGTGGCGCAGCACCTGCGGAATGGCAAGCGCCAATGCAAAGGTGGACAGTGCCAGGTAGGAGTGACTCAGCCGCAGCAATGGCACGGCCAGCAGCCACGCAAACGCCGCCACCGTCACGGCCGAAACCGGGAGCGCGAGCCACCAGGGCACGCCGATGCCGCACAACATCGCCGTGACGTACGCGCCCAAGGCGAACATCGCACCTTGGGCCAACGAAGGCTGGCCCACCCAGCCCACGAACACATTCAGTCCGATCAACGCGATGGCGATGCCGATCATTTGCGTCAACTGAAAGGTCGATGCACCGGCGATCGCAAAGGGCAGTGCCGCCGCCGCTACACCTGCGGCGACATAGATCCATGTCCTGTTCTTCATGTCACACTCTCTCCGCACTGGGCTTTCCGAACAGCCCATGGGGCCGCCAGATCAAGATTGAAACCAGCGCGATCAGCGCTACCGTGAGCTTGAGCTGTGAGCCCACCACGTAAGTGCCCAGCAGGTTTTCCAGCACACCCAGCAAAAGCCCACCGACCACGGCTCCCGGCACGCTGTTGAGGCCGCCCAGCACTGCCGCCGCAAAGCCGTAGATCAAGACGCCACTCATCATGCTCGGATCCAGGTACAGCACCGGCGCCAGCAACAACGCAGCCACCGCGCCCAGCATCGCGGCAAGGCCCCAGCCCATGGAGAACATCAGCCGCGTGGAGATACCACTGAGCTGCGCCGAATCAGGATTCATGGCGGCGGCTCGCACGGCCAGGCCTATGCGCGTGAAGCGAAAAAAGGCCCAGAGTGTCGCCAGCAGGAAGGCCGTAGTCAGCATCACGCCCAACTGCTGGCCGGAGACGAGCCCCCCCATCAGCGAGATGTCAGGGAACGGACTGGGGAAATCACGCACGTCGTGGCCCCAGAAATAACCCGTGAGGCTGTGGATGGCCATGAACAAACCGATGAACGTTGCCACCGTAGCCAGAGGAGAGACCGCCTTCAGCCGGCCAATGATCAGGCGCTCCACGGCGGCGCCGCCCAGGAACGACAGTACCAGCGCCCCCACGAAGGCCGCCCAATACGGCAGGCCCGCCTGCAGCATGGCGAACGCGCCGTAGGCCGACAGCGTGGCCATTTCGCCCTGCGCGAAGTTCACGTGCTTGCTGCAGCGGTATACGACAACGAGGGAAAGCGCCAGCAGCGCATAGGCGCAGCCCGTGGCCAATCCCGCAACGATCTGGTGAAGCAGTTGTTCCATCATGCCTCTCCCAGATAGGCTGCCCGCGCGATCGGGTCTTCACGCAGCGCGCTGGCGGCGCCCGCCGCGAGCACACGCCCGTTCGACAGGACATAGCCGTCATCGGCGACCTTCAATGCCAATGCCATGTTTTGCTCAGCGAGCAAGATGCCCATGGGCGACTCAACCTGCAAATTCCGAAGAATCTGGATCACTTCCATCGCGATGCGCGGTGCCAGGCCGAAAGTGGGCTCATCGAGCAGCAGCACCTTGGGTTGCGCGACCAGTGCGCGGCCGATGGCCACCATCTGCTGCTCACCACCCGACAGGCTGCCGGCGAGCTGCCAGCGTCGCTCCTTCAGTCGCGGCAGCCAGCCATAGACGCGCTCGAGCGCCTCGTCGAAACCCGCTGCCTCACGGCGCGCGAAGCTGCCCACGCGCAGGTTTTCCTCTACCGTCAGGTCGGCAAAGGTTCCACGACCCTCGGGCACCTGGGCCACACCGAGGCGCGCGATCTGCTCGGGGCGCAGGCCCCGGATGCTGCGCTCACCAAGGTGGATCTCGCCTTCGGCCTTGACCATGCCGCACAGCGCTCGAATCAGGCTGGTCTTGCCGGCGCCGTTGGCGCCCAACAGCGCCGTGATGCGGCCGGCCTTCACGGTGATCGACACATCGGAAATCACCTCGATCGGTCCGTAGCCTGCGCGAAGGCCGTGCGTGCGCAGCAGTACCGTCCCCGCTTCATTCAATTTCATCGTCGCCTCCGAAGTACGCCGCTTGCACCAGCGGATCGGCGACCACCTGCTGCGGTGATCCGGACGCGATCAGCTTGCCGAACTCCAGCACGTACAGGTGCTCGCACAGCGACATCACCAGACCCATGTGGTGCTCAACGATGAGGGCGATGCCGCCGGCATCGCGCAGGCCCTGTACGCGTCGCTTGAGGTCCTCCATATCCTCCGGCGTGAGGCCAGCCGCTGGCTCATCCAACAGCAGCACGCTGGGATTGGACGCAAAGGCGCGCGCAAGCTCCACCCGCTTGCGGATACCCAGCGGCAACGCCTTGGTATGGCGGTCGCGCACAGCCTCCAGACCGAACTCCTCAATAAGACGATCCACCGCGGTAGCCGCGTCACCCCGCCCTGCCGCACCTCTGGCGTGCAGCGCGCCGCACGCGATGTTTTCGTACACCGTCATGCTCTGGAACAGCGCCAGATTCTGGAAGGTGCGACCGATACCCGCGCGCGCACGTTCGTGCGCCACCTGCGCGGTGAGGTCACGATCTCGCAGCCGAATGCTGCCCGCGGTAGGCCGAATGGCGCCCGATATGGCATTGATCGCGGTGGATTTCCCCGCCCCGTTGGGCCCGATGAGGCCATAGATGCGCGAGGGTTCGAGGCGCATCGAAAGCTCGTTCAGGGCCTTCACTCCACCATAGAAAACACTCAGTTTCTCGACATTCAGCACGAGTTATCCATCCTTTGCGCGAGGCAATAGCTACGGCCCTTCGCAACACCCCTACGCCCATCCTGGAGTGGGGTGTGCCTAGTCCATCCAGGAACATTAATCTAATCAATGATTAGTTTAAACTGAAGGGAAATGGATTGTTCACAGGGTTTTCACCGGATACGGGGCGACGATCTCAACATATCCGGTCAGCGAAACTATTCACCGATCAGATCAAGTGACAAGATTTGATGCCAGTCGGTCGCATTGGTGATCGCGGAGCATCAGGGGTTCCTGCCATTCGTCGACCGATCCCGGCTATTCGCCCCGATGCATCTCAGCCAGGCGCTCCTGGTTCAACCAGCAGGCATGCACTCCGAACGGGACACGCGCCGGCAGATGTATGCGAGCCAGCTCCTGGAGAGTGGTGGCGCTGAAGACCACCAGGGCCGCGTCGTTCTCCTTCATGAGCAGGTCGACCAGATAGCCATCGTCCTCGGCGAAAGCACCTTCGCGCGGCACGAACAGCGGCTCGCCGCCCAGCGCATCCCCGTAGCTCAGATAGCCGACTTCCCTCTCCTCCTGCAGGTCGTACTTGAGTACCCCCTTGCCCATGTACCCGCTGCTCTCGTCAAGCAGGTAGGCGTAACGGCAAGGGAAGCCTGAGTGGTTCGTATTGATGCTCGGGCGCTCGAAGGCACCGTCGAGCAACTGCTTGGCTTCTACGGCACCGGTGTCCAGATCCAGCACCCACTTGTGAAACTTGCTATGCGACTCTTCGGGGCTGTGGATGGGCACACCGTTCGGATAGTCCTTGAACAAAGGCGCGAACATCACGATCTGCTTGTGACCGTCCTGCCCCGTCTGCTCCCAGCCGTTGACCATGTGCCAGATGAAGCCTGGTTCGTGCGTCTCGAACCAGCGAACGGTGTCGCCAGCCTTGGGATAGCGCGGCAGCACGCCCCAGCGCATCTTGTAGTCGACATCGAAGTAGTAGATGCTTTCTTCCTGCCCGATGCGCGAGCGGTCGCTGCGCAACGAAGGGTCCGGGAAGATCACATAGTTCTCCGACACAATGTAGTCGTGCAGGTAGGCCATCCGGCCGCCTGGACCCTGCTGATGGATCAATTGGTGATCCTTCAGCTCACCGTCTTCCAGCCGGGAGTAGAAGACGCCGCCATTCTGACGATGAATGCTGATGTTGTAGAAGGCGCCGTTCTTCGGATCGATACGGGGATGGGCCGAGAACGGGCTTTGCAGCTTGCCGCCCCACGTCTCGAGGTGACCCGTTCCGTCCATGACCAAACGCCCTTCGACCTCGCGCGTGTTCAGCACGAAGGGGAACGCCGTTTCGTTCAGGCAGTACAGCTTGCCCTTGTGCATCTGCACGGCGGTGGAGGCGGTGCTCAGTTCAAGCGGCGTCAAGTTCGGAATGGCACCCTGCGCCTTCTTCGATTCGATCAGCTTCAGCTTTGACTGCTGGCTCGTTGCACCGTTGGCCAGATCGGAGAACTGCGGGTAGATCTCGCGACCCACCTTCTCTTCGAATGCATCACGTGGCGTACGCACGAAGAAGTTCGAGTAGGTCACCTCGCCATCGCGAATCTGCACTTGGTGCAACATGCCAGTGCCGTTGAACGCATGGGCACGCGACATGGTCTTCTTGAAACGGGCATTGGCGCCATTTCGCAGGTAGACACCGCGCAGATCCTTGGGCAGTTGACCCACGACTTTCACGGGGACATGACGCGTCTCGTGAGACACCGGCTGATAGCCAGGGACGTTGTAAACGCTGGTGCGGTTATAGGCTTCCGCATCGGCCGAGATTTGATCAAGGAGCTGCAGCTCCTCGGAACTGAAGATGGTTTCGATCGTGGTATCAGACATGGTGATTGCCTCATGGTTTGAATGCCCGGAAAAATTGGGCGGTCCCGGACCCGACGCTCAAGGGGCCGACTGAATGTGTTCATTGTAAATATTGACCATGTTTTCGGCACAGCGCGAGGACGCGTGTTTTCCATGTATTCATTGACTACATCCATGTGGTAGCGGTCGTCGCGAATTTCCGTCCTCATCACTCATCAGCGCGGCCTGTCACAACGACTGAACGCTTCTCAGATGCGCTCGAACACGGCCGCCAAGCCCTGGCCGCCACCCACGCACATCGTCTCCAGGCCATAGCGGCCACCACGACGCTTCAGTTCATGTAGCAGGGTGCAGGCGATGCGCACGCCCGTGGCTCCGATTGGATGGCCCAACGAGATGCCGGAGCCATTGACATTGAGGCGTTCCCGATCGTCCCAATTCCAACCCTTGAGCACAGCCAGCACTTGGCAAGCGAAGGCCTCGTTGAGTTCGACCAGATCCATCTGATCGAAACTCAAGCCCAGTCTGGCGAACAGCTTCTGAACCGCAGGCACCGGACCGATGCCCATGTGCGATGGTTCACAACCCGCCGCAGCCCAGCCGACGATACGTGCCATTGGCGTCAGGCCAAGCTTGGCGAGTCGATCTTCGGCAACCACCAAACAGGCCGCCGCCGCGTCATTCTGCTGGCTCGAATTGCCGGCCGTCACCGTGCCTTCTTTCATCAACGGGCGCAGCTTGCCAAGTCCGTCCATGCTGGCGTCGGCACGAAAGCCCTCGTCGCGCGCGAACACGACGGTTCCGCCCTTGCGCTGCGGCACGCTCACCGGCACGACCTCGTCATCGAAGCGGCCAGCTTCCCATGCAGCGGCGGCACGTTGGTGACTCTGCACTGCGTAGGCGTCAGCATCCTCGCGGGTGATGCCGTAGTCGCGCGCGAGATTCTCAGCCGTTTCGATCATGCCGGAGATGGGGCCGAACCGGCTCACGGGTTGCGAGCGTTCACGCCCACGTTCCAGACGGTCGTGCAGGCGGACCGAGCCGCTACGAGCCCCCCAACGCATGTCGGTGCTGTAGTACTCGATGTTGCTCATGCTTTCCACTCCGCCAGCAAGCACCACGTCGGCAGCGCCGCTTTGCACCATCATGGCGGCCGTGGCGATGGCCTGCAGGCCGCCGCCGCAGCGGCGATCCAGCTGCATGCCCGGCACCTCGACGGGCAAGCCCGCCTGCAGTGCGGCCCAGCGGCCCACGCAAGGCACTTCGCTGTTGGCGTAGGACTGCGCGAACACCACTTCCTCGATGCGTTGTGGCTCGATGCCGCTGCGCTCGACGACGGCGCGCACGACGGATGCGGCCAGTTCCTCGACCGGTACAGGACGCAACGCGCCCCCGAAGGTGCCCACCGGCGTTCGCAAGGGGGCCACGATGAATGCTTGGCGCATGAAAGTCTCCTGAATGAAATAAGAGAAGAAGCAGGTCAGGCGGCGCCGTGCAGCGGCGCCCCGGCCTGCTGCTCCAGCGCGGCCCGCTGGTCCGGATGGGCGATGCTCAGCATCCGCTCGATGCGCGCAGACAAAGTCAGCCCCCGCAAGTCGGCAACGCCGTGCTCGGTCACGAACACGCCAGCATCGCTGCGCGAGGTGCTGACCGGACCCGACAGTCGAGCCACGATTCGGCTTCGGCTGCCCGCGGTGGACGGCAACGCGACGATGGGCAGGCCGCCCGGACTGCGATGCGCGCCGCGCAGGAAGTCGCCCGCGCCGCCGACCGCGCCAACGTAGGAGCCGCTCGCCAGTTCGGCATTGACCTGCCCCGTCAGATCCACCTCGATCGCGGAGTTGATGGCCGTGAAACGGCTCAGAGAGGCCAACACCTCGGGGTTGTGCGTGTATTCGGTTCTGCGCAGTGCCAGTGCCGGGTTGCGATGGGCGAAGCGGTGCAACGCGCTGCTGCCCATGAGCACGCCCGCGACCCCGACGCCGAAGTCGCGGCCTTTGGCCTCATTCGTGAGCGCGCCGGCCTGCATCAGCGTCATCACGCCATTGCCCACAGTGCCGGAATGCACGCCGAGCCGCCGATGTTGGCCCAGCGCAGCGAGCACCGCTTCGGGTACAGCGCCCAAGCCGCATTGCAGCGTGGCGCCGTCTTCCACGAGGTCGGCCACGTACGCGGCAATCCCTCGCTCGACCGGACCGGTTCGGGTTTCCGGCGTACTCAACGGTGCGTAGGAGGCGGTCACGGCGACATCGATGCGACGCGCGTCCAACCAAGTGTCGCCCTCGGTCCAGGGCACCTGGTCGTTCACCTCGGCGATCACCACACGCGCGACATCCAGCGCACTCGCAAGGTATTCGCAGGCCAATCCCAGGCTGTGCCGTCCCTGGGCGTCGGCCGGCGACACCTGCAGCAGCAGCACATCCACCTTCAGCACCCCTGCGCGGATCAGCGCCGGGAAGCTCGAGTAAGGCGCGGGCAGCGGGTCCAACACACCCGCGTCGGCCAGACGGCGGTTGGCGGCGCTGCCGCAGTAAGCGCTAAATCGCAACGCGCCAGCGTGCTCCGGCGTGAGCAGTCCGGACTGGTGAATGCCAAGGAACACCTTGCAACCGACCAAACGAGCGTGCTGGTCGGCCAGCGCGCTGACCAGCGTCAGCGGCTCGGCGTTGGCTTGGCCCCAGAGCACGCCGTCGCCCGGACGGATCCAGCGTGCCAGATCGATATCGGCGGAGGGCGGCAGCGGCAGGTCCATGACGAGCGTGCAAGACTCAGATCGGGTCCCAGCTGAACACATCAGCCGAACGATCCATCGGCACGAACGATGCCTTCAGCGCCGGAATGCCGTGCTCGGCCAGACTCTTCGCGGTCCAGCCTTCCTGGCGGTGCACCGAGCGAAGCGGCCGCGGCTGACTCATCAGGAAGACCTCGTTGTTACGCACGGTGAACACCTGGGCATTCACGTCGGCGGCCGCGTCGCTGAGCAGGAACACGGCCAGCGGTGCGATCTTGGCCGGCGTCATCTGCTTGAACTTCTCGACGCGCGCCTTCTGATCCGGGGTGTCCGTCGGGATCGAACTGGTCATCGCGGTCCATGCGAAGGGCGCGATGCAGTTGCTGCGCACATTGAACTTCTGCATGTCCAGCGCAATGGTCTTGGACAGTGCTGCGATGCCCATCTTGGCCGCGTTGTAGTTCGCCTGGCCCAAATTGCCGATCAGGCCCGAGGTCGAGGTCATGTGCACAAAGGCACCGCTGCCCTGCTCCTTGAAGTGGTTGGCTGCGGCGCGGCTCATGTAGAAGCTGCCGTACAGGTGCACCTTGATCACAGCGTCCCATTCGTCCGTGCTCATCTTGTGGAAGATGCGATCGCGCAGGATGCCGGCGTTGTTGATAACGCCGTCGATGCGGCCGAAATGTTCGACCGCGCCATCAATGATGCGCGATGCGCTGTCCGCCTCGCTGACGCTGCCAATACTGGCCAGAGCGCGCCCGCCAGCATCGGCAATCTCGCGCGCCACCGCGTGCGCCGCGTCGCCCACATCGTTCACTACGACGCTAGCGCCCTCCTGTGCCAGTGCCAGCGCCAAGTCGCGCCCTATACCCGCCCCTGCGCCGGTAACTACGACTACCTTGCCTTCAACCATTTTGCTCATGCTTGTTTGCTCCAATCGGCTGTTTGTGTGTGAGTGCGTTCTCAGTAGGAGCGCGGCAGACCAAGCACGTGCTCGGCCACGTACGAATAGATCAGGTTGGTCGAGATCGGCGCCACCTGATAGAGGCGTGTCTCGCGGAACTTGCGCTCCACGTCATACTCCGCGGCGAAGCCAAAGCCACCATGAAACTGGAGGCAGCAATTGGCGGCTTCCCAGCTGGCCTTGGCCGCCAGGTACTTGGCCATGTTGGCCTGGGTGCCGCAGGCCTGGCGCGCGTCGAACAACTCGCAGGCCTTGAAGCGCATCAGGTTGGCCGCCTCGAGCTCGATATAGGCGTCGGCGATCGGGAACTGCACGCCTTGGTTCTGGCCGATCGGGCGACCGAAGACCTGCCGATCCTTCACATAGCGTGTGATTCGGTCGATGAACCAGTAGCCATCGCCGATGCATTCGGCCGCGATCAGCGTGCGCTCGGCGTTCAGGCCATCCAGGATGTATTTGAAACCCTGCCCTTCCCGGCCAATGAGATTCTCGGCCGGGATTTCGAGGTTTTCGAAGAACAGCTCGTTGGTCTCGTGGTTGACCATGTTGCGAATCGGCCGCACCGTCATGCCGGTGCGCTCGGCCTCGCGCAGGTCAACCATGAAGATCGACATGCCCTCGCTCTTCTTCTTGACCTCGGCAAGCGGCGTCGTGCGCGCCAGCAGGATCATCCAGTCCGAATGCTGCACGCGGCTGATCCACACCTTCTGGCCATTGATGACGTAGCGGTCGCCCTTCTTGACGGCGGTGGTCTTGATCTTGGTGGTGTCGGTACCCGTGGTCGGTTCGGTCACCCCCATGGACTGCAGACGCCACTCGCCGCTCGCGATCTTGGGCAGGTACTCTTGCTTCTGCGCATCGGAGCCATGGCGCAGCAACGTGCCCATGTTGTACATCTGGCCGTGGCACGCGCCGGAGTTGCCTCCCGAGCGATTGATCTCCTCCATGATGACGGACGCCTCGGTCAGGCCCAGGCCGGAGCCACCGTACTCCTGCGGAATCAACGCGGCCAGCCAACCGGCTTTGGTCAGCGCGTTGACGAAGGCCTCGGGATAGGCGCGCTCTTCGTCGATCTGGCGGTGGTACTCATCGGGGAATTCGGCACACAGGGCGCGCACAGCGTCACGGATGTCCTGATAGTTGTCTGTCGGAATGTTCATACGATGGAAGTGGAGGGAGTGACACCGAAGGGCCGAAGTCAGCGTAGGGGCGCAGCCAAGACGGCCTCGCCCTGAACCTTGACCTGCCCTTGCTGATCGCTTGCGGCAAGGGTCAGTCGGACGCGTGGCTCATCAGCCTCGCTGAAGTGCTCGGCGACCTGCGCGCGGCAGGTGATGACGTCGCCAACGTGCGTGATGGCGACGAAGCGGACGCCGTAGCTTCGGATGGCCCCGACGCCCGCCCACTGCGTGAGCACATGGGCCAGGTAGGCCATGGACAGCATGCCGTGCGCGAACACGTCGGGCATTCCGGCCGCACGCGCGAAGTCGATATCCACATGGATCGGGTTGTAGTCTGCCGAGGCACCGCAGTACAGCGCCAACGTGTGACGGGTGATGGGCCTCGACACCCACAGGGGCAGTTCGTCGCCGACGTTCGGCATCCTCATGTCCGCGACTCCTTCAGCCATTGCGCACCACCGTCGTGTTACGCAACGTGGCGATGGCCGTTTCGCCACGCCACACGCGCGTCTCGCGCACGACGAACTCCAGTTCGCCGGCACGCTTGTCGTAGATGTCGGCTATTCGCGGCTCGAAAGCCAACAGGTCGCCCACATGCGCAGGGGCGTGATAGACGAAGAGTTCCTCGCCATGCAATACCCGCCCGATGTCGATTCCCAACAGCTTGCGCATCGCCGCAGGATCAGGCCCCTGCATTTCCAGACAGAACAGGTAGGTGGGCGGAAGTTGCGACCCCTCCTGCGCCGCTTGGCAGCCGGGCGCCGCGGTGGCACGCAGGAAGGCAGATACCGCCCCGCACTCGGCGAGCACCTCGAAGCGAGGCAACACGCGCCCCACGAATGCCTTGTCGATCACGATCAATCCTCGTTAGCAAAAGACGGCTTGATCTTATCAGAGATAAGTTGATAGTTGCTCAGAACCGCCATCGCCACTGGGGCAATCCCCTATGCATGCATGATTTCCTGCAAGATCTCTAGTTCTTTTAACTGTTCGTTGATAAGATTCATGCGAAGTGCAGTGTGATGCACACCATCAGAACGACCCTGGAGACAGTCATCCATGTTTAGCCGCCGCACACTTCTTTCTCGTCTGACACTGTCCCTTGCCTGCCTGGCGCTGGGCGCCGCCGCGCTGAGCGCGCGCGCCCAGAGCGCGTATCCGAACAAGGCCGTGCGGCTGGTGGTGCCCTACACCGCTGGAGGGATCACCGATGTGCTGGCACGGGCCCTGGCCGAGCGCATGCGATCCCACCTGGGGCAGCCCGTGATCGTGGAGAACCGGCCCGGCGCTAACACGGCATTGGCAGCCAAGATCGTGAGCAGCGCCGACCCGGACGGCTATACGGTGCTGTTTGCCACGGGCGCGACGGCAGTACTCAATCCTCTGCTGTACCCGAAGCTGACCTACAACCCCGAAAAGGAGCTCGCTCCGGTCGCCCGCATCGCACTGACGCCGATGCTCATGGTGGTAGGCGGCAAATCGCCACACAGGACACTGAGCGACCTCATCACGGCCGCACGGGACACCCCCGCCAAACTCAACTACGGTTCCACAGGCACGGGCAGCTCGCCGCACCTGGCTGGAGAGTTGCTGCAGCAGGAAGCCGGCATTTCGATGCTGCACGTGCCCTACAACGGCAGTTCGCCAGTTCACGTGGCATTGATGTCCGGCGATATCCAGTTTGCTGCCGACCCAGCTGGCAGCGCGATGGCCCTGGCCAAGAGCGGCAAGTTGCACGCGGTGGCAGTGACGAGCAAGGTGCGTCTGTCCGCCCTGCCAGATGTCCCTACGGTGGCCGAAAGCGGCTACCCCAACTTCGAAGTGACGACGTGGTTCGGCCTGATGGTGCCCAAGAAAGCGCCGGAGTCCGTCGTGCAACGGCTGAACGCGGCGGTAGCTGCCTCCGGCGCGGACCCTGAATTCCGGAAGCAGTTCGAGGCGCTCGGCATGGTGATTCCCAAGCCTCTGAGCAGCACGGAGTTCTCCACGTATATCGCGCACGAGCGGGCTGCGTGGGAACCACTGATTCGCGCCAAGAATATTGTTCTCGAGTGAGTATCGACCCCTTTTTTTCACAACTTGACGGACCGTTCACATGTTCCAAGCACAACTGCTGCGCGGCAAGCGCATCCTCGTCACTGGCGGTGGCTCCGGCCTGGGCCGCGAAATCTCGGAAAAATATCTGGAGCTGGGCGCCGAGGTGCATATCTGCGGCCGCCGGCAGGCGGTGCTGGAGGAAGCCGCGGCGGCACTGATGGAGCGTCACGGCGGTACCGTCAAGACGCACGTGACAGATGTACGCAGCGCCGAGGCCGTGGACGCGATGGTCGATGCGATCTGGCGCGACAGCGGTCCGCTCGATGGTCTTGTCAATAACGCCGCCGGCAACTTTGTCAGCCGTACGCAAGACGTGTCGCCGCGTGGTTTTGACGCCGTGGCCAACACGGTGCTGCACGGCACCTACTACATGACCCACCACGTCGGCCGCCGCTGGATCGCGGACGGACACAAGGGCTCGGTGATCTCGATCGTGGTGACCTGGGTGCGCACAGGCGCGCCTTTCGTCGTCCCCTCCGCGATGAGCAAGGCCGGTATTGACGTGATGACCAAGTCGCTTGCGATCGAATGGGGACGCTACGGCATCCGTCTCAACGCCATTGCTCCTGGAATCTTCCCTACCGAGGGTGCCAACAAGCGCCTCAGCCCCAAAGCGCAGTGGGAAGACGGCGTGGTGCGCAATCCCATGAACCGGTTGGGCCGAATGTCGGAGTTGCAGAACCTGGCCGTGTTCCTGATGGCCGATGGCGTTGACTGGATCAACGGCGAGACCATTGCCATCGACGGCGCCGGCCACCGGCAAAACGGCGCCTCCTTCACGGACCTGGCCGATCTGGACGACGCTGCCTGGCGCGAAATGCGCGAAGCCATCCGCAACCAGGACCAACGTGACAAGTCGCTGCGTTGAGGCCGCTGAGCCTGTTGCTTCGCACCAGACGCGCCCGCCCGTCGCAAAGAAATGAGCAAGGAAAAAACTACCGTGTCCTCTACTGATCGAATCGTCGACGCTGTTGTTGCGCAAGGACGCGGCGACCACCCGGCACTGGTACTGGAGGACGGTACTGCCCTGAGCTACGCCGAGCTGAACCTTCGCATCGACGAGACCGCACAGGCACTGGCCAACCTCGGACTGATCCCGGGCCATCGCATGATGCTGGTCGGAGAGAACAGTGCCCAGACGGTGGTGGCACTGCTGGGATGCATCCGGGCAGGAGGATGGGCTGTTCCTGTGAATGGCCGCATGTCGGCGGGCGAGATTGACGCGATTCGTGCGCATTGCGAGCCCCGCTTCGTCTTTTACGACTGCGCTGGCTCCGCGTCGGCAGCGACCCACGCGAGCCGCCTGAGCGCTCCTACCGATGCCGCCTTCCCGCTAGGAGCACTGGCAATCGACGTGGCACCGGGTACTGAGCCGGACGCGAACGTGGATGTTGCGCTGATGATCTACACCTCGGGTAGCACGGGGGAGCCGAAGGGGGTGATGCTTACGCACGCCAACCTGCGCTTCGTAATGGATGCTTCCCTCAAACAAAAGGTGCTGCTGCCCGGAGACGTGGCCTTCCACGCGTTACCCATCTCTCACTCCTTCGGCCTGATTTCAGCGCTCTTGTGCGGTCTGCAGGTAGGCGCTACCTTGCATCTGGTCACGCGCTATTCAGCAGAGAAGTTGGCCGAGGCCATTGCCGATGGCGTGATCACCGTGTTCCAGGGCGTGCCCGCAATGTACGCACGACTGCACGAATGGCAGACACAGACCGGACGCAGCCTGCGACCCAACCGCTTGCGGCTGGCCTACATCGGCGGCTCGCAGGTGGACGCTACGCGAAAGGCGCAAGCCGAGTCGATGCTTGGCGTGCACCTCCATCATGGCTATGGCCTGACCGAAGCGGCGCCCGTCGTCGCACGCACCATTGGATATGCGCCGCCGCTCGAAGTGACAGCCGGTTGGCCCATCCCGGGCATCGAGGTCGAAGTCCAGAACGGCAACGGTCACGCCCTCGCCTGCGGTACGCCTGGCGAAGTGTGCGTTCGCGGTCCCAATGTGATGCGGGGCTATTTCCGCGCGCCCGAGCAGACGCGCGAGGCCATCGACGCGCGCGGCTGGCTGCACACCGGCGACATCGGGTTTTTTGGGTCCGAGGGCGATCTGCAGATCGCCGGTCGCATAAAGGAAATGATCATCCGCAGTGGATTCAACGTGTATCCCGCCGAGGTCGAACGCGCCATCGCGGCCTTTCCCGGCGTCGCGCAATGCGCTGTGGTGGGCCGCACCGTGCCTGGCGATGAGGAGGTGGTCGCGTTCGTCGAGCCGATTGCCGGACAGAAAGTAGACACCGCAGCGATGACCGCCTTCCTGCGCGAACGCCTTGCACCTTACAAACTGCCGCGCGATATCCGCCTGCTGGCTCAACTCCCCGCATCACCTACCGGCAAGCTGCTCAAAGCACGCCTCAAGGCCATGGCCAATGCCCCCTCTGCCCGCCCACCAGCTGACCTCGAGCGTCTGCTCGCACCCCGTTCTGTCGCAGTAGTAGGCGCCTCGGACAACCCGAACAAGGTTGGCGGCCGTCCTATCGTCTACCTACGAGAACAAGGTTTCCAGGGCAACATCTATCCCGTGAACCCCCGCGCGCAGACCATCCAAGGACTGCCATCCTATGCCTCGCTGGACCAGTTGCCTGAAGTGCCTGATGCCGTGGTGTTGTGCGTCGGTGCGGACCAGGTCGAGGAGCAGCTTGAGCTGTGCGCTCGTCTCAAGGTGCCGAACGCCGTGTTGTTCGCTTCCAGCTACGCGGAAGTGGGCGATGAGGGCCGCCAGCGTCAAGAACGCCTGCTGAAGATCTGCCGGGAGGGCGGCGTGCGACTTGTCGGCCCCAACAGCATTGGGGTGGCCAGCTTCAACAGCGGCGCCATCCTTTCCTTTGCTTCGATCTACGCCGACCATGCGCCCGAGGATGGCCCCATCGCCATCGTTTCCCAAAGCGGCGCCTTTGGCGTGTCCGCCTATGCACTGCTGCGGCAGGCTGGCTGGGGCGTCCGCTGTGTGGCGGCTACCGGCAACGAGGCGGACCTGGACACCGCGGACTTCGTGGACGCAGTGGCTCGATCGCCGGGAGTGAAGCTTGTGCTGCTATATCTGGAGAACGTGCCCGACCCGCTGCGCATGGCGGCGGCGCTTGACGCTGCACAGGCCTGCGGCGTGCGCGTGGTGTCAGTCCGCGCCGGCCGTTCACCTGACGCTCGCCGCTCGGCGGAACTTCACACCGGCTCCCCGGGGGCCTCAGACCCCGCGCTGGATGCGATGTTCGAGCAACATGGCTGTCGCACTGTGGCCGGCTTGGCCGAACTCGTGCAGGCAGCGCCTTTGTACCTCGGTGCGCAACACGTCAGCCGGGCGCCGCCAGCCCAGCCTCGCCTGGTCCTTGTCAGCAACTCTGGAGCCTCTTGTGTGTTGGCCGCCGACCAGGCGAATGCGCAAGGTCTGCGCCTGGCCGAACTCAGTGATGCTTCCCGCGACGCTCTCGCAGATTTGTTGCCCGACTTCTCTCTCAATCGCAACCCGCTGGACCTTACAGCCATGCTGCTGGCCGACCCAAGCTTGCTGGGACGGGTCGTCCAAGTCGCTCTGCAAGACGCTCATGTGGACTCCTTGGCTCTCGGCTTGCTAGCAATCGGTGGGCCCAGCTACGACCTGCCGCGCTTCGTGCGCGAAACCGTTCAGGCGCAGCGCGACAACGGGAAGCCGGTCGTGTTCTACAGCCCGCACCCGCATGTCCGCGAAGCCTTTGCCCGCGGCGGGCTGGCTGTTTTCCCGGGGGAAGCTGCAGCCATCGAGGCCCTGCGTGACTTCCACACTCACGGTGCCGGCTTCCCCCTCCACCAGGTGGCGGTCTCGGCCGCACCATCATCACTCGGAGAATCTGTTCATGCCTGATGCCGCCATCGTCTCTTACAGCCGCACGCCCATCGGCAAGGCGTTCAGGGGCGCGCTGAATCTCACACACGGCGGCACGCTGGGTGCGCACGTGGTGCGCCATGCGGTCGCGCGCGCTGGCATCGATCCGGCGGAGGTCGGCGACGTTCTGATGGGCTGCGCCTTCCCGGAGGGAGCCAACGGCTTCAACATCGGGCGCATCAGTGCACTGGCCGCAGGCTTACCCGAAAGCGTGCCCGGGATGACGGTGAACCGCTACTGCTCCTCAGGACTGCAGAGCATCGCAATTGCAGCCCATGCCATCCAGGTGGGCGCGCTGGACGTCGCGATCGCCGGCGGCACCGAGTCTGTCAGTTGCGTGCGTGAGCATACAAACCAGCACATGCGCGAAGAGCCATGGCTGGCGGCCCATGCACCCCAGGTGTACTTGCCCATGCTGGACACTGCGGAGGTAATTCAGCGCCGCTACGAAATCTCGCGAGAACGTCAAGACGCCTACGCTGCGCAAAGCCAACAGCGCTACGCCGCAGCCTTGCGGGCAGGCATGTTCGACGAGGAGATCGTTCCCATCACCACGACAGCGCTCAGACAAGATCGCGATGGCAAGAGCTGGGAAGAAACAGTCGAACTGACCCGCGACGAGGGCGCCCGTCCCAATACAACCGCTGAGACGCTAGCGAACTTGAAGCCCGTGCGCGATGGCGGCACAGTGACTGCGGGCAATGCCAGCCAACTCTCGGATGGCGCCGCTGCTTGCTTGGTCATGGATGCCGACATCGCAGCCCGGCGCGGCTTGAAGCCGCTGGGCCTGTTCCGGGGTTTTGCGATCGCGGGCTGCGCCCCCGACGAGATGGGGATTGGCCCTGTGCCCGCCGTTACCGAACTGCTTCGCAAGACCGGTCTACGGACCGAAGACATCGGGCTGTGGGAACTTAACGAAGCCTTCGCAGTGCAGGTGCTCTATTGCGCGGAGAGGCTCTCCATTCCGAATGATCGATTGAACGTCAATGGCGGCGCCATTGCCATCGGCCATCCTTTTGGAATGTCCGGTGCCCGCATGACTGGCCATGCCCTGCAGGAAGGACGCCGCCGCGGCGTGAAATTCGTCGTGGTCACCATGTGCATCGGAGGCGGCATGGGCGCGGCTGGGTTGTTCGAGGTACTGCCGGGCTGAAAGAATGGGGGGCATCCCCATTTCAGGCCTGCTGATCCAGGCCGGCGATGAAGATGCCAAACACGTCGCGCCCGATTTTGATCGGGTCGTGGCCGATGATGTCCCAAGCATTCTGGCGGTCAGCCATGATCGTCGCCAAGCCATGGCATGCCGTCCAAACAGCCAGCGAGGCTGGTCTCACGCGGGAAAGGCTCTTGCCCCGATCGCTCAGATAGTCGCCAACGGCCGTTTCCAATATCCCATAAGAACGAGAGGCTGCCTGCTCCAGTTCAGGAAAATGTGACTTGGCGGGAATATAGGAACCATACATCACGCGAAACAACGCAGGATGTCCTGTCGAGAAATGCAAATGCGCCAACATCACACTGAGAAGTCGCTCGCGTGGATCCGTGACGCCTTTGAGCGCAACAATTCGTTGCTCAAACATCATGCGAAATCCCTGCGCGGCGACCGCTGCCAAGAAATCTACTTTTGAGGGGAAATGGTGCAAGGGAGCGGTCTGAGAAACTCCTACATCTCTGGCCACCTGCCGCAAACTAAGGGCATCAAAACCTTCCAAATTCAAAATTTCTATACCACACCGAACAAGTGCTTCACGAAGATTTCCGTGATGATAGCCCCCTCGCTTGGACTCGTCCGTATTCTGGTTTAATTTATCCACACCCACGACATCCGACGAGCTCATTTCGACACTTCCTTGTCCATATAATCAGTGGCAGCTGCCATTTCTTGCCATCTCCGTGAAACTCAAGCTCCAGTTATTTTTGTGAAAATACAAGGGAGGAGTTTCCTAATTTGCAAGACGCCCGCTCGACTGCTTCAGTCTTTCCACCTGGATCGTTCCCACCGAAATTATCCGAGCAAGCTCACGGCAGTGTTGTGCGATCAATGCCCCGTTACCAGTGATTTTTTCATACTGGCCGTCGATTGAAAGCATCGCGACGCCATGCATCGCACTCCACACTTTGAAGGTCAACGACTCAATGTCGTGGTCCAGAATTCCCTCCTGAGCGAGGGCTTCCGAGAGCAAGTCCATCAAACTGTGCAGCGCTCTTCTCGAGTTACCCTCCAGATCGGAATACTCCCGCCTCCGCAAGCTTTTATACGCAAACATTAGGCGGAACAAATCTGGATTTTCAATTGCGAATTCTACGTAATTGGAGAATATCAGGTTTATGACGTCTTCCAGCTTTGCAAGCCGTCCTCGCCTACGAAATCTACGCCTCGATAGTTCAAAATGTCCAGCGGCAGCCATTGCTGCGAGCAAAGAATTTTTGTCTCTGTAGTGATTTCTGATTGCCGCCTGCGAGACCCCTGCGTATTGAGCTACAGCCCTCAACGTAACCCTTTCTATCCCCTCTTCTCCAAGTATTTTTAATCCGCTTTTAATCAAAGCCTCTCTGAGATTTCCATGATGATACCCTTGCTTCTCGCCAATCTCCGTGCCGACCTCTTCAGAAGGTTTATTTGAAATTCGTTTCACGAGACTATTTTTTGACAAAAGAGTGCGCAATGGTAACACCAAGCGATTTTATGCGTCAAGCTTTCAGCAAGCAGCTCATCAGGATGGGTTCTGCATTGAATTGAAATATTCCAGGACAATTCAATTACCAGGATGGCAGATCTCCAAAATCGTCCAGCGGACGAGCGGAGTCGCCGCACATGCCACCAGCGGTGCGATGTCGAGCAGGAGTTCTCTTTTCTGATGAAGCCCTCCTTTGACGAGAGGACGTCGTCCCACGAGGAAGACGACGAGCACTTCGATTGCGGGATGTGGGTTGATATGGGCGCGCGGCAGGCCCCCGGGCTGGCATTCTCGCTACGGACTTCGCCAGCCGATCCGGCGCCCAGCTGCCGTCGCGTCGTGGCGTGCATCGTCCCGTACGGCGGCTTGCCAAGTGTGCGGCTGCACCAACTCCTCCGAGTGGTCGCCGAGCATCCTCGTAAGCAAGCCTTGGCGGAGCAATCGTGCTGTAAGCTCAAGTACAACGGCTGATACTGACGCATGTCAAGCCAGAATTTGTAGCCCAAGTGCAAATGCCGCAGTTGGCAAGGCCCATGGCGCAAGCCCGGACTGCGAAACGGAATGCGAACCCCAGGTCAAACTCTCTTGTTGAAGGCAAAGCTTGCACTCCCGCCTGCTCAGCCGATGAGCTTGTCGCGTCCGCGTCTGCTTGATTTGATGTCCGGATCACTGAAGCAGCCGTTGACACTTCTCTGCGCTCCAGCGGGATTCGGCAAGACCACATTGCTCTCGGCATGGGTCAACGAAGCCGTGGATCGACCAGCTGTGGCATGGCTGGGGTTGGACGAGGACGACAGCGACCCGGTGCGCTTCTTCGACTATCTGCGAGGTGCCTTGCAAGGCGCCAATGTCGACGTGGGATGCACAGCGACGGCTCCCCTCTCCGGAGCAGGGTCGCCGACCCCGAAGGATCGGATGACATCGTTGCTGGACGAGCTCACCGAACTGGACCATCCGGTGGTACTGGTGCTCGACGACTACCAAGCGATCGACAACCCAGAACTCGATGCGGCGCTGACCTTTCTCGTCGAGCACCTGCCTGAGCAGTTACGTCTGGTCGTCGCCACCCGCAAAGATCCCCAGTTGCCGCTGTCCCGATGGCGTACGCGGCAATGGGTTGCCGACGTCGGAGTCGACCAGTTGCGATTCACGCCGGACGAAGCGATGGCATTCTTCGCCCGGAGC
Organism: Variovorax sp. OV700; assembly: GCF_900099805.1. GTDB lineage: Bacteria > Pseudomonadota > Gammaproteobacteria > Burkholderiales > Burkholderiaceae_C > Variovorax. The sequence continues at coordinate 703,395 of NZ_FNDR01000002.1, forward strand.
ATGGGGCTGACACTCGATGCCGAATCGGCTCGGACGCTTGCAGCACGCACCGAAGGCTGGGTGGCGGGGCTTCAGATCGCTGCGCTATCGCTGCAGCGGCACATGCAGTCGCACGGGGCGGTGAACCTGGCACAGGTCGCCGCGGCATTCAGTGGTGAGCACAGGCATGTGATCGACTACCTGGCAGCCGAGGTCATGCGCCAGCAGCCTCAGGATCTGCAGGACTTCCTGCGAAAAACCTGCATCCTCGATCGCTTCTCTGCCGATCTTTGCGATGCGGTCACCGAGCGCACCGACAGCCGGCAAATGCTGGTCCGGGTGGAGCGCGCGAACCTTTTCTTGCGGCGGCTGGATGACCAGGGCCGCTGGTTCCGGTATCACCAGCTCTTGGCAGATTTTCTTCGCGAAGGCCTTGCCGAGTCGGAGAGGATCGAGTTGCACCGTCGAGCCAGCGCGTGGTTCGAATCTCACGGGATGGGAAAGGACGCGATCAAGCACGCGCTCGCGGCCCGCAGCGACGCGGATGCAGTGCGGCTCTTTCGCAGTCTCGTGGAGGACATGCTCGCCCGTGGCGAGTTGCCCACGCTGCTGGCATGGCTCGACATGCTGCCGGCATCCCTTGTGCGTCAGCATCAGGACCTTGCCGGGTATCAGGCGTGGCTTCTGTTCATGAGCGGCCGCACCGTAGAAGCCGAGGAGTACTACGCTCTAACTGGCGCGCCGAATGTGGCGGAAAGCTCCCAGGAACACAAGGGCATCCTGTTTGCACTCCAGGCCTTTCTCGCGATCACGTCGGACAACCCGGCCCGCGCGATCGAGCTGTCGCGCCAAGCGCTGGATCAGTTGGGAAGCAGCACCTCGTTCTTCCGGGTTTGGGCGCTTTTCTACCAGGGGTTGGGTCTGCTTCGCACCGGCCTGCCGAAGCCAGCCACCGAAATGCTGCGACAGGCGCTCGAGCTGGGATGGGCCTTCGGGCATCGCATGACGGCGCTTGACGCGCTGGCCCATCTCGCCCCGTTGATGAGCGCGCAGGGCCAATTGCGCGAGGCGCAGTTGCTCTGCCGCGCGTCGCTGGAGCGCTGTTCGCCATCGGACGAAGCGCAGGCGCCCATCAGCGGCCTCATCCTGATACCGATGGGCATGCTGGCATATGAACGAAACGAACTGCATGAGGCGGTCGAGCTGCTTGAGGCGGGTGTGGCGCTGTGCAGGCAGCTTGGCAATCTGTACCACACGCTGGCCGGAGAGTGCGCCCTCGCCAGGGTCCACCATGCACGCGGTGCGCGCGAGCAGGCGTGGAATGCATTGGCGGCGGCCCAGGATCTGGCGGATCGCTCGCGCAATCCACGGCGCCAGCGCATGGTGCGCATCGCCATCGCAGACCTGCAGCTTCGCGAGGGCAACGTCGCCGCGGCGAACCAGACCTTCCAGGAAATTCGCGGCGCGGTCGAGTCATCGGTCGAGGGACAACTCCTGCACGCTCGCTTGCTGCTCGCGAGCAACCATGCGCTTGCGGCGCTCCGCATGCTCGGCACGGTCGAGGTGTCATGTCGCAGCCAAGGGCAAGCCGGCCTGCTCGTCACGGTCCATGTGCTACAGGCGTTGGGGCATCGCGCCAACGGCGGCCGAGGCGCAACGCTCGAACATCTCGAGAGGGCCGTGTCGTTGGCCGCTTCGGGCGGCTATGTTCGCCCTTTCCTCGACGGGGATGCCGCATTGGCCGGACTGCTGCGCCAAGTGAGCAGCGCTGCGCCAGCGTTTGTCAGCGGCCTGCTCGAACAGTTCCGCCAGCCGGCGGACGAAGACGTTGTCGAGGCGAATACGGCAGGACTCACCGGGACCCAGCTCGAGGTGCTACGCCTGGTCAGTCAAGGCCTTGCCAATCAACAGATCGCGACGCAGCTCGTGATCACGTTGGGTACGGCCAAGTGGCACGTCAGCCAGATCTTCGAGAAGCTCGGCGTGCGCAATCGCGCCCAGGCAATTGCCAAGGCGCGCCAGTCGAAGCTCCTGTAGGTGTTTACCCGCCACGGGGCATCCAACCTATCTTTCGGCAGGTGGCGGATAGGCGAGATTTCGCTGCCGGATCACTAAATTCTGCTCTCGCGACGACGGTGGGTCGTTGCAAGAACAGGAGATGCGGATGTCAGAGCCCTTGGCAAGCGAGACGCGCGGCGATGTCGAGTCGCTGCAGTGCGACTTGCTCGTGGTCGGCTCCGGTGCCTCGGGCCTGGCGGCGGCCGTGACGGCCGCGTGGCATGGCCTCAAGGTGGTGGTGGTGGAAAAGGAAGCCGTCTTCGGCGGGGCCACAGCCTGGTCGGGCGGTTGGATGTGGGTTCCTGGCAATCCACTCGCCCAGCGTGCTGGTATCCATGAAGACCCGCAGCAGCCGCGAACCTATCTCCGAAATGAGTTGGGCGCGCGATATGACGCCGCGCGGATCGATGCGTTCCTCGACAACTGCCCGCGCATGGTCGCCTTTTTCGAGGAACACACCGACCTGAAGTTCGTCGATGGGAACGCCATTCCCGACATCCACGGGAGCGTGGCAGGCGCCGGCACACAAGGCCACCAAGTCATTGCCGCACCCTACGACGGCCGCGAACTCGGTCCATTGGTGGAACGCCTTCGCAAGACGATGCGCGAAACCTCGTTCATGGGCATGCCGATCATGGCGGGCGCCGACCTCGCGGCCTTCCTGAACATGACACGTTCGCTGAAGTCGCTGCTCCACGTGACCACGCGCTTCATCCGGCACCTGATGGACCTGGCGCTGTATGGACGTGCGATGCAATTGGTCAATGGCGTCGCACTCATCGGCCGGCTGGCGAAGTCCGCCGAGAAACTGGGCGTGACACTCATCGAGTCGGCGCCTGCAAAGCGCTTGATCGTGGAGAACCGCGCCGTGCGCGGTGCCGTCGTGGCCTCGGCACAAGGCGATATCGAGATTCGCGCGGCCAAAGGCGTGGTCCTCGCGGCAGGCGGATTCCCGCATGATGCGAACCGCCGAAAGGCGCTATTCCCTCGCACACCGACCGGCGAAGAGCATCTCGCGCTGCCGCCCGCCGCGTGCGCTGGTGACGGCATCAGCCTCGGCGAATCGGCAGGCGGTTGCCTGGTGACGGATCTCGCCTCACCTGTGGCATGGGCGCCGGTCTCGCGGGTTCGACACGGCGATGGCAGCGTCGGGCACTTCCCGCACATCATTGATCGGGCCAAGCCTGGGCTGATTGGTGTGCTGTCCGATGGGAAGCGGTTCGTCAACGAAGCCGACGGCTACTACGACTACACCGCTGCCATGGTCGCGAAAGTGCCCGAAGGTCAGGACGTGGTGTCCTGGCTCATATGCGATCACCGCTTTCAGAGACGCTATGGCCTCGGCCATGCACGGCCGTTTCCGATTCCCGTCGGACCTTCCATCCGAAGCGGCTATCTCCAGCGAGCCGACAGCCTCGAGGACCTTGCCAAGCGCTGCGGCATCGACGCCGCGGGCCTCGTCGAAACCGTCGGGCGCTACAACAAGCACGCGCGCCGGGGCGAGGATCCGGAATTTGGCCGTGGCTCCACGCCCTACAACCGCAAGCAGGGGGATCCGCAGCACGCGGGGCCGAACCCGTGCGTGGCACCGATCGAGCAAAGACCGTTCTATGCCGTGAAGGTGCTGCCCGGCAGTTTCGGAACCTTCGCCGGCCTCAAAACGAATGGCGCAGCCCAGGTGCTCGACCGAAGCGACAGGCCGATCGCCGGCCTGTACGCAGTCGGGACGGATATGGCCAGCGTGATGGGCGGCTACTACCCGTCCGGCGGCATCAATCTCGGCCCCGCCATGACCTTCGGATACATCGCGGGCCGCCACGCAGCGGGTTTCGAACTTTCGCAACACAGCATCAGGAACAGCCATTGACCACGACAAATCATCCAATTCAGACCGCTATCGTCACGGGTGGCGCCCGCGGGCTCGGGCTCGGCATCGCCAAGCGATTGGCCTCGGAAGGACGCAGGATCATTCTGTGGGATCTGGATTTCGAGAACTTCGCCACGTCCCAAGCCGGCTTCAAACCTTTGTTGATGCAGCAGGTCAATGTGGCCGATCTACCGTCCGTCTCGAAGGCCTTCAACGAGGCCCTGTTGGCGGCCGGGCGCGTCGATATCCTGATCAACAATGCGGGCATCAATGGTCCCATCGCTCCGACCTGGGAGTACCCCGTCGACCAGTGGCAGCGCGTGCTCGATATCGACCTGACCGGTGTCTTCAACTGCTGTCGAACGGCGATACCGCACTTGATCGCGAACGGCTACGGCCGCATCGTCAATGTCGCATCGGTCGCCGGCAAAGAAGGCAATCCGAACGGAAGCGCCTATGCCGCAGCCAAGGGTGGCGTGATTGCCTATACGAAATCGATTGCGAAGGAACTCGCGCAATCCGGTGTGCTGGTCAACTGCGTGGCGCCGACGATGGCCGAGACCGACCTGCTCAAGCAGATGACGCCCGAGTTCATCGCATCGATCAAGGCGAAGATTCCGATGCGGCGGCTCATGGAAGTCGAGGAACTCGCGGCGATGGTCGCGTGGATCGCGAGCGCGGATTGCAGCTTCACAACCGGCTTCACCTTCGACCTGACCGGTGGGCGAGCAACCTATTGACACGCATAGGCGCCACTCCGAGCGAGTCAGGCTCGCGCAGTCGCCCCAACTCTCCCATCAGCCATGATCAATGAAACCCAACTTAATCACGTCTCTCTGGCCAACCTCACGGTTGGCCGCACTACTCAAACCGAACTGATTCGGGCGGCAGCCGAGGCGGGCTTCGGCAAGGTCGGCTTGTTGCTCATGACCGCGACCGCACAGCCGCTGCAGCATGAAGTCATCGGCCGGCCCGATGTGATCCGAGAGATCAAGGCCGCCTCCCGGGACACAGGTGTCGGCGTCTTCGACGTCGAGGCCTTCGTTCTGTCCCCGCAAACGGATGTCGAGCGTTTCAGGCCTGCGTTGGAACTCGGGGCCGAACTTGGCGCAACGCACATCTCTTCGATCGGCACAGAGTTCGCGGACAACGCGACCTTCTTGTCGAGAGAACAGCGCATCGACTTGTTCGGACGCCTGTGCGACGAGGCTGCTCAATTTGGACTCACTGTCGGCGTCGAATTCATGATGTATCGCGACATTCAAACTTGGCGCGATGCCCTGCAGATGATCGACGCGTCGGGACGTGCGAATGCCGGCCTGATCCTGGACGTCTTGCACTTCTTCCGCGCCGGTGCGGCACCGTCCGATTTGCTTCAGATGCCGGCGGAAAGAATCGCCTACGCGCAGCTGTCCGACTGCGTTGCAACGGCCTTGCCACCGGAGAAGCTCGCCGCGGAAGCGCGCGGCTCCCGGCTGCACCTTGGCGAAGGCGCAATACCGCTGCAACAAATACTCGATCTGCTTCCGGCCGGCCTTCAGTTGGTCATCGAGACACCCATAGCGACCGAAGCCGGTTTTTCGCCGCTTCAGCGAGCTAGGTCGGCGGCCCAGCACACGACGGACTTCTTCCAGTCGTATGCCTGCGCACCGCGTGTGCAGATCGCACCGCATTCATGAATCAATCCAAGCACTTAACGCACCGGAGACAATGATGGTCATTCGTACACAAAAAACGAGTTCAACGCGGTCGATTCTCAGAGGGATCGCAGCCGCACTTTCCTGTGGCCTGGTCCTGGCAGCGAGCCATGCGCAAGCGCAGATCAGGGACCACAAGGTCAAGCTTGCATTTGTCACGGCCGCTGACACGGGCGCACTCAACGGCGTCGACAAGTTCGTCGAACTCGTGAAGCAAAAGAGCGGCGGCAAGATCGAGATCAAGGTGTTCCCCAACGGCACACTCGGAGGCGACGTCCAGATGATCTCCTCCTTGCAGGGCGGCACCATCGACATGAGCGTGATGGGTACCAATGCGCTCGTCGGCGTCGTCAAGGAATTCGGACTTCTCGATTTCCCGTTCCTGCTCGACAACGACAAGGAAGCGTCGAGCCTGATCGATGGGCCCGTGGGCAAGCAGATGTTCGACAAGCTCGCAGCAAAGGGCGTGGTCGGCATGCCGATCTCGGCCTTCGGGTTCCGACATCTCCACAACAGCAAACGGCCCATCAACAAGGCGGACGACATCCAAGGCCTGAAGCTGCGCGTCATCCAGAGCCCTGTGTACGTCGACCTGATGGGCGCACTGGGCGCCAATCCCGTGGCCATGTCGTTCACGGAGGTTTACAACGCGATGGAGCAGAAGGCCATCGACGGCATGACCAACACCGCGCCGATCGCGTCGAGCATGAAAGCGTACGAAGTGCAGAAGTACATGTCTTTGACAGCGCACATGTACAACTACATCGTTCTGCTCGTCAGCGGAAAGAGCTGGGATCGGTTCAACGCCGACGAGAAGGCGCTGATCATCCAAGCCGCGATGGAGGCGAAGGAGTTCCAGCGAAAGAAGATTCCGGAGTACACCTCCCAAGCACTGGCGGTGCTCGCCAAGAACGGCATGGTCGTGAATGACGTGTCGACGGCCGAACGCGCCAGGCTGCGCGAGAAGGCCAAACCGGTCGTCGACAAGTACGCCGGTGTCGTTGGCGAAGCGCTGGTCAAGGAAGCCCACGCGGAACTGGCCAAGCTGCGCAAGTGATCGACTGGAGTCCCATCGTGAACAGACTCGTCGACGCCCTTTGCCGTCTCTTCGAAACACTCTTGGTCATCTTGCTTGCACTGATGGTGATCCTGGTGTTCGGCAACGTGGTCCTGCGATACGCGATGAACTCGGGCATCGCAGTGAGCGAAGAAGTCTCGAGGTGGCTGTTCGTCTGGATGGTTTTCCTGGGCGCTGTCGTTGCGCTGAAGGAGCACGGACATCTGGGAACCGACATGCTGGTTTCGCGCCTGCCGCTCGTGGGGAAAAAGGTATTCGCGGTGGTTGCCCACTTGATGATGCTCTATGCCACCTGGCTGCTGTTCTCGGGCAGCTGGGCCCAGGTCCTCATCAATCGCGAGGTACTGGCACCCGTGTCCGGTGCCTCGATGGCAATCTTCTACGGATCCGGTCTGGTCTTCGCAGGATGCAGTGCGCTCCTCCTGCTGATGCAGCTCTGGCTGATCGTCTCGGGCACCGCCACTGAAGCTGATCTGAGCATGAGCCAGGAAAGCGAAGAGATGGCCCAGCTTGAAGCGCTGCACCTCGATCAGAGCCAGCCCTTCAAGAAGCAATGAGCGCGCGGAGACATACGACATGACCATATTCATCTTCATCGGCTCGCTGCTCGGCGTGATGGCACTGGGCGTCCCGATCGCCTATGCCCTGCTTCTCTCTGGCGTGGCCCTGATGTGGCACCTGGACATCTTCGACGCGCAGATCCTGGCCCAGAACGTCATCAACGGCGCCGATTCGTTCCCGCTGTTGGCCGTGCCTTTCTTCATGCTTGCGGGCGAGATCATGAACGTCGGGGGTCTTTCACGACGCATCGTCAACCTGGCGCTCCAACTCGTCGGTCATCGACGCGGTGGCCTTGGCTACGTGGCCATTGTGGCAGCCTGCATCATGGCGGCGCTGTCGGGCTCCGCCGTGGCAGACACGGCCGCGCTGGCTGCGCTGTTGCTGCCGATGATGGTACGGGCGGGTCATGACAAGGGCCGCGCAGGCGGGCTCATTGCATCCGCAGGCATCATCGCCCCGATCATTCCACCATCCATTGGCTTTGTGATCTTCGGCGTTGCGGCCAATGTATCGATCTCCAAACTGTTCCTGGCTGGCATCGTGCCGGGGCTGCTGATGGGATTGAGCATCGCCATCACGTGGTACCTGGTGGCCAGCAAGGAGGACATCGTTCCGCCGCCTAAGGCAACCTGGCCAGAGCGCGTTCAAGCGCTGAAGGAGTCCACCTGGGCACTGGTGCTACCAATCATCGTCATCGTGGGCTTGAAGTTCGGAGTCTTCACGCCGACGGAAGCGGCTGTCGTTGCCGCCGTGTATGCGCTGCTGGTGTCTACGTTGGTGTACCGTGAACTTTCACTGAAGCAACTGTATGGCGTGTTCGCGAGTGCCGCGAAGACGACGGCGGTAATCATGTTCTTGACCGCGGCGGCAATGGTCTCGGCCTGGCTCATCACAGTCGCCGATATCCCGGCGCAGACGGTGGATCTGCTGAAACCCTTCATGAGCAATCAGACAATGCTGCTGATCGCCATCATGGTGCTGGTCATGTTGGTCGGAACGGCGATGGACATGATCCCGACCGTCCTCATTCTCACGCCCGTGCTGATGCCCGTCATCAAGGCCGCTGGCATCGATCCGATCTACTTCGGTGTTCTCTTCATCATGAACAATGCCATTGGCCTGATCACGCCGCCAGTGGGTACGGTGCTGAACGTGGTGGCTGGAGTCGGCCGGATGAAGCTGGACGAAGTCACCAAAGGTGTACTCCCTTTCATGCTCGCGGAGTTCATCGTGATGTTCGTTCTGGTGTTTTTTCCGTGGCTCGTAACAGGCCCGGCGAGGTGGTTGGGCGGTTGATTGGGTGAAATTTCTCAAGCTGTAAACCGATTACGCCGGGAAGCGTGAACAGCTCGAGGCAGGGCTTGTCATTTGGCGATTGACGACTACTCGCACCCGGGCTTAAGCCAGATGCTGCTTGACGAGGTCAACCAGCGCCTGCGCCTTCCCGCTGGCAGTGCTGCGCGACCACAAGACCTTGGACGTCAAGGTCCAGGAGGTAATGATCGACAGGCTCAGACTATAAGTCGCGCCGTTTCGCCGGCCCGCCGCTCTGCCTGGGCATTGCAGCGAAGTCCCGCAGGATCATCGCCACTCCAGCCCCAAAAGGTCGGCGGCGTTCTACTCCGACACGAAGCGCCGGTCAGGATGCCAGTCATTGCTGAACCCTGCCGCCGTTGCTAACGATCGAAAGCTCGACGAACTTCGAACCGCTGCGCGCGCCGCTGCCGAAACCGATGACGTAGTCCCCGAGGTCGTAGTCGTTCATCGCATTGAGGGTGGCGATCATGCCTTCGCGCGTGGGAGTGCGGCCCTGGCGCTGCACGGCTTCCACGATCACGCGCCCGGCGATGTAGCCCTCCATCATCACGTAGCTTTTCGGTTCCTTCGGCTTTTGCTGGGCCACGGCTTCGGTGAACTCGCGCACCAGGCGGCTGGTGTTCTTGTAGGGATTCGGAGTGACCTGGGAGATGACCACGCCCTTTAGGTGGTCATCTCCCAGCCGCTGCGACAGTTGCTCGATGTCCGCGCCCGAGTACGCGAAGAGCTGCGCCGTGCCGCCGCTGAGACGGTAGGCCTCGATGAAGGCCGCGGTCGGGGCGCCGTTGACCACCAGGATGATGGCTTGGGGCGCAGCCTTGGTGAACATCTGCACCGCATCGGCAATCGATGTGTTCGCGCTCCGGTTGCCGCTCGCATAGGAAGCGCGCGCCAGGAAGCGGACCTTGGCCTGCGCGGCCGCCTGGTCGGCCGCCGCGACGATCGCATCGCCCCCCGGGCCCGCCTCGTAAAGCAGGCCCAGCTTGGTGACGCCCACGGTCGCCAACTGGTTCGTGAGCTTGGCCAGCTCGCTCGGAATGTCGGCGCGCACGTTGAAAAGCTGCGCGTGCGCAGGCGCGATGTCGCTCGTGCGGTAACCCACGAGCGCGATATGCTGCTGCTCCAGCAGTCGCGAGGCCAGCAGTTCGCGCAGATTCTGGCTTCCGAAGTAGCCCGCCAGCACCAGCGGGCGCTTTTCGGTGAGCAGCTTGCGGGTCTGTTCAACGGTGGATTCCGGGCGGCTGCCATCGTCCTCGGTCGTCAGTGCGAAGGTGTGGCCGTTCATGCCGCCTCGGCGATTCGCAGCCTCGAACGCCAGACGCAAGCCGGCGGCATAGCCCATCCCCTGCTTGGCTTCCAGCCCGCGAATGGGTGCTACCTGTGCCACCAGTACCTCAAGGGCACATGCATTGCTCATCGCCGCCGTCGCGATTGCCATGCCTGTGAGCCACTGTGCGAGTCCACCGTGTTTCATGGCCAGTTTCCTCTTTTGTATTAATGAGCGTGGAATATATGCAACATATTGATACGTCATCCAAGGGGAATCCCGAATGACTGTTCGCTCGCATGAGCTGCTGCAGGATTGCGAACCGAACCCTCTGGGCGCACATCGTTAATCAGGTCTGCTGGTGGCACGCGGCGCTTCGGTTTCACCGCGAGCAGCTCAAGGACCGATTCGCACCAAGCGCACATCCGCTGGCAAGGCCTGGTCCGCGAAGGGGTCGCCTGTCACGTATCCCAGCTGTGCGGGCTCCTCAGTGGGAACAGGGCCGCAAGGGTAGCGCTCTTGAGCGATGCTGCTGAAGTCATGGCACGCGCCCTGCTACGTCGAAGCCCCGTCGTTTTCGCGGCCGGGCTCCCGAATGACATAGCGGTCGTTCTCGTCCAGCTCGTCAGGGTCTACCAAGACAACCGAACATTGGCCGGTATTGGAGACGCGAATGAATGAATACGGATTCGCTGTTTCGTCGTTCGCCAGGAGCAAAGATCTATCGAGCGTCCGAGCCAATCGAGCGGCCGCCTCGGGAACGTCAGGGCGCGGCAAGGCCTCGGGGAGATAGAGGGTGATAAGTTGCGAGTAGCTGTCTACAGAATGAGGTTCAACGACGCATGTGACGGGCGCATCTTCGACTTCTCTGATGCTGTGGACAACCTCCACGCTCTCGGTGGAGACGTTGAGCATTGCCGCTATGCAACGCTGCAGGAGGCCATCATCGGCAGGGCTTTCCAAGGAGGCATCAAACCAGATCATTGTCCGAGTCTCCAGATTTCGAGCGCTCGTTGAGCAGTCATATCGTTGGTTGTACGAATCGCATTTTGCATCGCCTGCGGTGTGTTGCCTTGTGAATTGAAGATTCCCAGCGCCTTGAACTCACCGCGGTCGAGCGGATGGAAACCCGGTCCGCTGTGCGGCACCAGATGGTTGTCAAAACGCTGATACGTTCTTCCGTTGACCGTGTACAGGTTCCCGTTTCTTGTGCCCTGCCCGTTGTTGATGGCCTCGACGTCAGCCTTCATATCCACAGACGGGTCGGCCACGGTATTTTTTTCCTTGGGTCGGCTGTTTTCCTTGACTCCGCGAATGCTGTGCCGCGAGGTGAGGGGCGGCTTGAAATTCCAGACTCTCTTCGGCCCGATATACAAGCCACTGGTTTGCTGAGGCGGCAACGGCCGAAGCTGCTGACCCTTTGCTGCGAACGTCGCTGCACCAGCTCCCAGCACGCCCGCTGTCGCCAAGCCCGCCTGCGCGGCCACGGTTTCATTCGCACCGAGCCATCGCGCACCCAAAACTCCGGGTATCGACGTCGGCATCAAGGCCATGCCCAAGTTGTTTCCCGAACGCCGGAAGAGCTCCCTTTCCGGCTCGCTCATGTAGTCGGCAGGCATGGTCTTGTAGGGCGCGCTCACGTCGTACAGAGACTGAACCTTGTTCACCGCCCCACGCAACTGGACCGCGTCCTCCGCGCTCAACGCCAGCTCGCCTCTGTCATAGGCTATCAACTGGTCGCGAGCCCGCGTGTACTTGGCCTCCTCGAGTTGGCTCGGCCATTGCTTGCATTCCTGGTAGCGCGCATTGATGACCCACGGATCGCGCCAGGACTCGTCCTTTGTGGCGATCCACTGGATCCAGCCCATCGCGCTCTCCGCTTCCCGGACATCACTCCAGATCCTTTCACAGTCCTTCTTTTGAAGCATCCTGGGCGGTGTGGGCACCACCTGCGTATGCAAGCGACCGATGGTTCCGTTGCCGCTGAATGGTGTGTCGCCCATCAGCCCGCTGCTCCGTTCATCTCGCAGAGATCGCCATGGCGCGCTGCCGCCCGGCTTTCCACGAAAACGGTCTTTGAACCCGTGATGACCTTGACATTGCCGGCGCCGAGGGAAACACCAGATCGCACACCGCTTCCGGCATTGCCCGTCACTCCTTTCACGACGCTGTCGACCATCAGCACTTTTTCGCTGTGCGCGAACACCGAATGCGCATACGCGGCGCGTTCCGGAGGCAGGATGGCGACGATGTCGAAAGGAACAATTCTGTTGCCGACTTTGCAGAAGTCCGGCGTCACGTTGAGCACCATGAACTGCGTCTCGGCATCGGCGATGTGCTTTTCCATGGTCACGAGAGAACTCCCTCGATGAGGTCTTCGTCACGAACTGCGTTGTCATCGGTCGATTGGTCGCGCAACTCGACTGCAACGATGTCGCGCGTTTGATCGAGGGTCAACCGCCAGGTGAGGTGGACCCGCATGTCGTCGAGGTCGATGTGCACGGTATCCAGCTTCATCGCCTCGCGGTGCCGTTCACCGTTTTCGGCTTCGCATGTGGCTTCGATCCGAACATGGGGCAGTTGCATGTCGATGGCGGACGCGGAGACGAAGAATCCGGCCAGGTGGATCGCCTCGTCGCCGACGAGCCCGCCAGCGATCACCTGGTCGCCCGGCGCGTACTGGAAAAACCTTTCGTCGAAGTCCGAGGCATAGTCCATGACGGTCTCGTGTTCGAAGCGCTTGCGCCAAGCGTCGTCGTATGTACCGGCCAAGGCGACACGCGGCTCCCAGAACCGGGCGATCGGCGCCAGTCCAGCCACGAGAAGATCCTGGTTGCCATCCGGAATGGGGGCATCCGCGTATTCGATCTGCGGTGCCGGCACTGTCTTGCTGTCTTCGTAGCAGTCGCGGGAGTCATCCTTCCTGGCAGCCGCTCCAAACCAACCTGTGCCGCAAGGATTCTGGCTATACGTGCGAGGTGATGCGGAGGGATCGTCTCCCTTGTCGAACCACCAACCGCCATAGGCGAGTTCGTAGCGAAGCTGGACCTCGCGCGTAGGCTCGGCATCAGACAGCGCGTGGTGCCCCGGCTCCGGGCCCTCTGTCCAACGCCGGGGCCCCGTCAGGCGAAGCGTCTTATGCAACAGCAGCTCTCCCCGGCGTTTGACGGTGAGCGCGACGTTCCATGCCTTGCATGCTCGCCGGTCGAAGGTGCGCGCCGCGCCGGTCACGTACACATCTGTCGCGGGCTTGACCAGCAAGACATCGGTGGCGGCGCGCAGGCTCGACAACTCGGCGCGTGCAGGATCCCAGAATTCGTCCGCAAGGACTGGTCCTCGGTGCCCTGCAGCGGGCTGCAGGCGGCCCGCCTCGAGAACAAAGCTCGCACAGACAACCACGACGTCGTAAAAGCGTCGGCCCTTGCCCATCTTGTCGAACTGGAGATGAGGAAACGGCGTCGCATTGCGCACCTGCTGAAGGCGTGGCGCCGGAATTGGCGGTGCCGATGCCGCGCTCATCGGGAGCTCCCCGGTGTGCCATCCACCCGCTGAGGAAGTGCCTCTTTCGCACTCATCATCCCCTTCACCGCGGCCGATGCGACACCCAGCAGCTGTGCGGGGCCTTTTCCTCCGCTGCCCCCTCCCGCCGAGGAGACTTGCTGGGCAACCGAGGCCAGTTGAGAAACCTTGCCCAGAAGTTGGCCCGGATCGCTCATCAGCTTGTCGAGGCTCGCCGCCGGGCTGTCAGGAGGCTGAAATGGCGGTGCCACGGGAACGGCCGAAGGCTGCAGGGCGGCTTGCCCCCCGGTCGGATTCAACCAGATATTTTCTCCATTGACCGTGACATCATCGCCCTGTGCCGTGATGTTGATCTTCTTTCCCGTCACGGCAATGGAGCCATCTGCCGTCAACTGCACGACCGATGCACCAACGCGCAGCGAGATGGTCTTGGCGTCCATTTGAATGTGGCTGCCTTTGTCGCCTCCCACTGAAAGGGTGTATTGCTCGCCGACCTTGGTGGTCTGCGTCTTGCCGACGAAGGTGTTGTCCGTCATGCCGACGACGGTATTGCGCAACATGCCGACGTTGAACGAGTAGGCCAGGCCGATATTCACCATCTTGGCGAGGCCCACGTTGTGCATGTAGGCCATGCCGATGGTGGAGATCTGATTGCGCTCCACCTTTTTGCTGCGGTCGTTCCCCACCCAGTGCGTTTCGTCCTTCTCGACCTCGATGTCCTGGTTGCGCTCCGCATGCAGCCACACCTGCTCCTGCCCCTTCTTGTCTTCGAAGCGCAGCGCGTTGGCGTTGGCATCCGTCGCGCCTTCGGAGCTGCGCGTGAGCAGGCCACTTTGCGTGGCGTTGTCCGGCAGCTTCCACGGCGGCATGTTGTCGGCGTTGTAGACGCGCCCGGTCACGATGGGACGGTCGGGATCGCCGTTCTCGAAATCGACGATCACCTCCTGGCCGATGCGCGGAATCTGGATCCCGCCGAAGTGGGTGCCGGCCCAGGGCGAGGACACGCGCACCCAGCACGAACTGTTCTCGTCCTTGGTGCAATAGCGGTTCCAGTGAAAGCTCAGCTTCACGCGGCCGTATTCGTCGGTCCAGATCTCGCGGCCAGCCGGCCCGGTGACGATCGCCGTCTGCGGACCCCTGGTGCGCGGCCTGGGCGCCAGCGGTGCTGGCGCCCGGAACACCTTGCTGCTTGGAATCACCTCGAAATCCACGCGGCACTCGAACTCCTGCTGGTCGCTGGCATCGCCCACGTCCTGCAGCCGCAGATGGGCGTCGGTCACCAGGTACTGGCGGTTCGACTCGTTCTGAGGATGGCGCTCCAGCGTGAGCAGATACCCCGGCACCACCGCGCGGAGATTGCCCGAGCCGCTGGCGCGTTCGCCCTGGCTGCCGATCTCTTCCATGCGCGTGCGCACGAGCTGCTCGCCTTCGGTCTCCACCACGTAGTCGCCCGGCCAGCCATAGCGCTCCCAGGTGTTCTGCGCGGTTTTGCGCGGCATGGCGCTGACCTGCTGCAACTCGGCCTTGGGGCGCTTGAAGTCGAAGTCATCCGTGACCCAGCGGCTACTTTGCAGCTCCTCGCAGGCATTGAAGCGGTCGCAACGTTCCTCGCGCACGGTGGCATCGGCCGCGTGGAAGGGAATGCGCTGGTAGCCCGCATGGGCAAAGGGCTGGTGCGACGCCATGTCGTCGACGATGACCAGTTTGTGATTGCCCTCTTCGTGCTCGAAGTAGAAATACAGGCCCCACTCGTGCAGCAGCCGCGCGACGAAGTCATGGTCGCTCTCGCCGTACTGCACCTGGAACTCGCGCGGCGGATAGCTGCGGGTGGCCCGCACGTCGAACGAAAAGCCGTACTTGCCGAGAACATCCCGGGCGATGTCCAGCACGTTCTGGTTCTGGAAGATGCGGTAGTCGCTGGTGCGCGTGGCCAGGGTGAGCCAGGGTTCGATCACGGCTTCGTACAGTGCGCGCCGGTTCTCCAGCCGCAGGAAGCGCACGCGCGTCACCAGGCCCGAGATGTGGCGCCGCTGCGGCCCCGCACCCGGACGCCCATCGAGCACGATGTGGGCAGTGAGGCCCTCGCCCACCAGTTGCTTGATGGCCACGTTGGCGGCCTGGCGCTCGTTGTAGCCGGGCTGCTCCGGCGTGGCCAGGGTCAGGGTGTAGCGAAACAGGCAGCTCATCCCTTCATCGCCCTCGATGGCAATGGGCTCCAACGCCGGCTCGCCGCCCAGCGCCGGCATGGCGGACGAAGAGACACTGAGAACACGCGCAAGCTGCGCGGAGCCTGTTGGCATGAGATCCCCCTGAGTTGACCCTACGGAAAGAGGCGTGGCCGGGATGCCCGGGGACCTCATGCGCGCTGAGGCCCTGGAGGCATCGAACGACGAGAGGCTCAGGCCTCCTTGTTTTCCTTGATGTTCCAGGCCAGCACGGTCTCGGCGCCCTTGCCGCCCTTGTCCGTCTGCTCCCAGTACTGCTGCTTGACCTTGGCGGCCTGGA
>NZ_FNDR01000019.1 GCF_900099805.1 Variovorax sp. OV700
CGCCGTCAGCGTGGTCTTGCCGTGGTCGACGTGACCGATCGTGCCCACGTTCACGTGCGGCTTGGTGCGGGTGAATTTACCTTTTGCCATTTTTCAATCCTTGAAAGAGCATTCCCGTGTATTGGTTTTATGTCTGCACCCGATTGCTGGTTCGCCTCGCACGGGAACGTGGCGGCACCGGATCGCAGACAAAGAGAGCCGCGCACTGCGTGACCCTGCATTCTTTTAATCAGTTGGGGACAGAGCAGATTTGCTGCGCAAATCCTGGTCTGTCCCGCAAAGACATTACTTAGCGCGAGCTGCCACGATGGCTTCTGCAACGTTGCGCGGAGCTTCAGCGTAGTGCTTGAACTCCATCGTGTACGTGGCACGGCCTTGCGACATCGAACGCAGCGTGGTCGAGTAGCCGAACATTTCCGACAGCGGCACTTCGGCCTTGATGGCCTTGCCGCCACCGATCATGTCTTCCATGCCCTGCACCATGCCGCGACGTGACGACAGGTCGCCCATCACGTTGCCGGCGTAGTCTTCAGGCGTTTCGACTTCCACGGCCATCATCGGCTCGAGAATCACGGGGCTGGCCTTGCGGGCGCCTTCCTTGAAACCGAAGATGGCGGCCATCTTGAACGCCATTTCGTTCGAGTCCACGTCGTGGTACGAGCCGAAGTGCAGCGTGACCTTGACGTCGACAACGGGGTAGCCCGCCAGCACGCCCTGGGTCAGTGCTTCCACAACGCCCTTTTCCACTGCGGGGATGTATTCGCGAGGAACCACACCGCCCTTGATGGCGTCGACGAACTCGAAGCCCTTGCCCGCTTCCTGCGGCTCGAGCTTCAGGATGACGTGACCGTACTGGCCCTTGCCGCCCGACTGGCGAACGAACTTGCCTTCGGCATCTTCGACGGTCTTGCGGATCGTTTCGCGGTAGGCCACCTGGGGCTTGCCCACGTTGGCTTCCACGCCGAACTCGCGCTTCATGCGGTCCACGATGATTTCGAGGTGAAGCTCGCCCATGCCGGCGATGATGGTCTGGCCCGATTCTTCGTCGGTCTTGACGCGGAACGACGGGTCTTCCTGTGCCAGGCGTTGCAGGGCGATGCCCATCTTTTCCTGGTCGACCTTGGTCTTGGGCTCGACGGCCTGGGAGATCACCGATTCCGGGAACACCATGCGCTCGAGCGTCAGGATGGCGGCGGGATCGCACAGGGTTTCGCCCGTGGTCACTTCCTTGAGGCCAATACAGGCAGCGATGTCGCCGGCGCGGATTTCGCTCACTTCGACGCGATTGTTGGCGTGCATCTGCACGATCCGGCCGATGCGCTCTTTCTTGCCGCGCACCGGGTTGTAGACGCTGTCGCCCTTGGTCAGCACGCCGGAATAGACGCGAACGAAGGTCAGCTGGCCGACGAACGGGTCGGTCATGAGCTTGAATGCGAGCGCGGAGAACTTCTCGTCGTCGTCGGCCTTGCGGGTCGTCGGCACTTCGTCTTCGTCCATGCCCTTGACCGGCGGGATGTCCGTCGGTGCGGGCATGTATTCGACGACAGCGTCGAGCATGGCTTGCACGCCCTTGTTCTTGAAGGCCGAGCCGCACAGCATCGGCTGGATTTCGCCGGCGATGGTGCGTTGGCGGATCGCAGCCTTGATTTCGGCTTCGGTCAGCTCATTGCCTTCGAGGTACTTGTTCATGAGCTCTTCGCTCGCTTCGGCAGCGGCTTCGACGAGCTTTTCGCGGTACTCGGCACACACCTCGGCCAGGTCGGCCGGGATTTCACCGTACTTGAAGGTCACGCCCTTTTCTTCGTCCCAGATGATCGATTTCATCTTGACGAGGTCGACGATGCCCTGGAAGCGCTCTTCGGCGCCGATCGGGATCTGGATCACGACGGGGTTGGCCTTCAGGCGGTCCACCATCATCTGGCGCACGCGCAGGAAGTCGGCGCCGGTGCGGTCCATCTTGTTGACGAACGCGAGACGCGGAACCTTGTACTTGTTGGCCTGGCGCCAGACGGTTTCGGACTGGGGCTGCACGCCGCCGACCGCGTCGTACACCATGACCGCGCCGTCCAGCACGCGCATCGAGCGCTCGACTTCAATGGTGAAGTCCACGTGGCCGGGGGTGTCGATGATGTTGATGCGGTGTTCGTCGAACGTGCCCGCCATGCCCTTCCAGAAGCAGGTGGTGGCAGCCGAGGTGATCGTGATGCCGCGCTCTTGCTCTTGCTCCATCCAGTCCATCGTGGCGGCGCCATCGTGCACTTCACCGATCTTGTGGTTCACACCGGTGTAGAACAGGATGCGCTCGGTCGTCGTGGTCTTGCCGGCGTCGATGTGCGCGGAGATGCCGATGTTGCGGTAGCGCTCGATGGGGGTCTTGCGGGACATGATTTACTTTCGGGTTAAATGCGTTGAGCGCTGGGCCTTGAGCCCGGGCGACATCGCCCGACACTCAACACCCAACGCCCAAGCGAAGTTTGATTCTTAGAAGCGGAAGTGGCTGAAAGCGCGGTTGGCTTCTGCCATGCGGTGCACTTCGTCGCGCTTCTTCATGGCGCCGCCACGGCCTTCCGTGGCTTCCATCAGCTCGTTGGCCAGACGCAGGGCCATCGACTTTTCGCCACGCTTGCGGGCGGCTTCCTTGATCCAGCGCATCGAGAGCGCCAGACGGCGCACCGGACGCACTTCGACCGGCACCTGGTAGTTCGCACCACCGACGCGGCGCGACTTCACTTCGACCATCGGCTTCACGTTGTTGATGGCAACGGTGAAAGCTTCGAGCGGGTCCTTGTCAGGGTTCTTCTTTTCGATGAACTCGAGCGCGCCATAAATGATGCGCTCGGCGATCGCCTTCTTGCCGCCTTCCATGATCACGTTCATGAACTTCGACAGCTCGACATTGCCGTACTTGGGATCCGGCAGGATTTCACGTTTGGGGACTTCGCGACGACGTGGCATGTTACTAACCTCTTTGCTTCAGTTGGCACCGTTTCCGGCACCGCGAGAGCCATTCCGGACCCTCACTTACTCGACCCGACATTGGGTCACTTCGTTCGATGTGCCCGCCAAGGCAACCGAACACCGTTTGTTTTTTTACGACAGGAAGGCTTAAGCCTTCTTGGGGCGCTTCGCGCCGTACTTGGAACGCGACTGCTTGCGGTCTTTCACGCCTTGCAGGTCGAGCGAGCCGCGCACGATGTGGTAGCGAACACCGGGCAAGTCCTTGACACGACCGCCGCGAACCAGCACAACGCTGTGTTCCTGCAGGTTGTGGCCTTCGCCGCCGATGTAGGAAATGACTTCGAAGCCATTGGTCAGACGGACCTTGGCAACTTTACGAAGCGCCGAGTTGGGCTTCTTGGGCGTCGTGGTGTAGACGCGGGTGCAGACGCCGCGGCGTTGCGGCGAGTTCTGCATGGCAGGGCTCTTCGAATTGATCTTTTCGACCGTTCGACCCTGACGCACCAGTTGATTGATGGTTGGCATGAATGAATTAGTCCCAAAACACCCCGGTCCTGGCCCTGAAGCCGTCCTTTCCTTGACGTGACGCAAGGAAAGGAAACCGGGAATAACGAAAACGTGAAACCCTTCGGAAAATTCCGAAAAGCCCACGAGTATAGCAGTCGACCCCGCCGTCAGCAATTGCTACGCGCTGGCTTCACTTGATCCAGAGTCGAACGGCATCCCAGGCGCGGCCAAAAATACCCGCCTGCTCGACGCCCTCGAGGGCCACCAGCGGCACATCGGCCAAAGGCTGGTCGTCCAGGGTCACCTTGAGCGAGCCCACGGCCTGGTACTTGGTAAACGGCGCCACCAGCGGATCGGGGCGCGCCACCTGGGTCTTGATCTTGTTGGCGGTACCCGTCGGTACCGCGACCACGATCGCTTCCGGACGGCCCAGCTTGAGCGTATTGGCCTTGCCCTTCCAGACCGCCGGCGTGGCAGCGGGCTGGCCGGCGTCGAACAGGCGCACGGCGTCGTAGGCCGTGTAGCCCCAGTTCAGCAGTTTTTGCGACTCGTTGGCGCGCACGGTTTCGCCCGACGTGCCCAGCACGATCGACAGCAGGCGGCGGCCGCCGGTCAGGTTGGGAAAATCGCGCTTGGCGGTGGCGATCATGCAGTAGCCGGCCGCCTCGGTATGGCCGGTCTTGAGGCCGTCGACAGTCGGGTCGCGGAACAGCAGCAGGTTGCGGTTGGTGTCGTTGGTCGAAGGCGTGCCGGGGTAGCGGTACTTCTTGATGGCGTAGTACTTGGCTTCCTCGGGGAAGTCGCGAACCAGGCGCGTCGCAAGAATGCTCAGGTCGCGCGCCGTGGTGGTGTGGCCGGGCGCCGTGAGGCCCTCGGGGTTCTTGTAGGCGGTGTTCTTCATGCCCAGCGCCTTGGCCTGCGCGTTCATGAGTTCGACGAAATGCTCCACCGTGCCGCCCACGCCTTCGGCCAGCGCCACCGTGGCGTCGTTGCCCGACTGGACGATGAGCCCCTTGATCAGGTCTTCGACCGGCACCTGCATCTTCGGGTCGATGAACATGCGCGAACCGGGCATCTTCCAGGCGCGCTGGCTGACGGGCATGGTCTGGGTCAGCGTGATCTTCTTGGCGCGCAGCGCGTCGAAGACGATGTAGGCCGACATCAGCTTGGTGAGCGAGGCCGGCTCGACCGGGCTGTCGATGTCCTTCTGGGCGAGGATCTGGTTGGCCGTGACGTCGAGCAGCAGATAGCTGCGCGCGGCAATTTCCGGCGGTGCCGGCACCTGGGCGGCGGCAATCATGCAGACCGAGGCGGCGGCGCTCAGCACCAGGGCGCGAAACGCGTCAAGAAAACGATTCATGGGAGAGATTGGGAGAAAACGAAAACAAGCCCGCAGGGCTTTCACGCGATGCCCGCGCGCAGATGGCGGACGACCAGACTTTTGAGCAGCGGCAATTGTCCGTGAAAGAAATGGCCGCCCCCGGGGACAACCGTGACAGGAAGTGACTGCGGCCGCGCCCAGTCCATGACGGCCGACAGCGGCACCGTGTCGTCGGCTTCGCCGTGGACCACCAGCGTGCGCTCGTGCGCGTCGGCCGGCAGCGTGGCCACGGCAAAGCGCGAGGCAGCAGTTCCGACCAGAACGAGCTGCCGAATGTCGCGCGACGCCCAGAGCTTTTCGGCCGTGCAGCTCGCAACGAAGGCGCCGAACGAAAACCCGGCAATGGCCAGCGGCCCCTCGGGAGCGAGTTGTTCGACGACGTTCAGCATGTCTTCGCGCTCGCCGCGGCCTTCATCGTGCACGCCTTCGCTCGCACCCACGCCGCGAAAGTTGAAGCGCACCGCGGTCCAGCCGCAGGCGACGAATGCACGCGCCAGGGTCTGCACCACCTTGTTGTCCATGGTGCCGCCGAACAGCGGATGCGGATGGGCGATGACCGCGATGCCGCGCGCGCCATCGGCTTCGGACGGCTGGTCGCGCTGCACCTCGATGACGCCGGCGGCGCCTTGGAGGCGGATCTTTTCGGTCTGGGAGTTCATGGGGCTGGGAATGGAACGGCCCGGCGGCGGCAGGCTGGGTGGACGGTACGAGCGCGGGACTTCCGGAAAAGTTCAGCGGCCGACATCTGGCGGCAGCACGAGGCGTTCGACGACATTGCCGTTCTTCAGATGCGACTCGACGATTTCGTCGATGTCTTCGGCATCGACGAAGGTGTACCAGACCGCCTCGGGGTAGACCACCGCCACGGGCCCGCCCGCGCAACGATCGAGACAGCCGGCCTTGTTGACCCTGACCTTGCCCGGGCCGGCCAACCCCGCCTCCTTGACCTTTGCCTTGCAGCGGTCGAAACCTTGCTGGGCGTTGTGCAGGGCGCAGCAGTCTTCACCGTTCTTGCGCTCGTTGAGACAGAAGAAGATGTGGCGGCCGTAGTAGCCGTGCGGCGCGGCGGGAGTGGAACTGGGCATCCATGGATTTTAGTGACGCCCGCCATGCGCCATCGAGCACGCTCTCAACCGGCCTGGCGTCCGCGGCGCGACAGCGCGGCCACCACATAGGCCAGCACCGCGAACGGCCACACCCAACCCAGCCACTGCGCCAGGCCGTGAAAGCGGATGAAGCGCCCCTGCTCCCAGGTGGCCAGGGTCTGCGCGAAATACGCGCTCTCGGGCGCCTGGTTCAAAAGGCTCAGCTGGATCACCAGGCCCACCAGCAGCAAGGCCGCGCACAGCCGGCGCGGCGCCCCCAGCAGCAGCATGCCCGCAATCAAAGCACTCGCAATGCCGACCTGCACCGGCAGGCCCAGCCAGGCCCACGCATGCTCCGGTCCGTAGCTCAAGGCCGCCGACAGCGCCGAGGCGCCAATGCCGGCCAGCAGCGTGAGCGGCAGCAGCACGGCGCGACGGGCCACCGTGCGCGTCACCAGGAAGGCCAGCAGGCAAGGCACCAGGGCACCGAGCATCACGCACAGCAGTTCGGCAGCGGGCACCAACGGCTCGAGCTCGAACTGGCGAAGCGGCATCCAGTCGATGAAAGGCGTGTCGAGCAGCCACTCCGAGATTGCGACCTCGAGCCGCTCGAACACCTGGCCGAGCCCGAAGGTCACGGCTGCCGGAAACAGGAGCGCGATGGGCCACAGCGCCAGCAGCACCAGCGCGCCGCGAGACTCTTCGACGAACCATTGCGAGCGCGTGCGGCTCCAGTGCGCCACCGCGCCAAGGCGCTCCAGCCCCACCGCCAGCATCGCCCCCAGAAGGGCGCCGGAGGTGTTCAGCCCCAGGTCGACATTGGAAGGAATGCGCGCCGGAAGATAGCTTTGCAGCGTCTCCATCGCAAAAGCCACCGCTGCGCCGGCCACGGTTGCGCGCAGCATGGCTCGCCAGACGCTCGCGTCGCGTCGCGTGCGCAGCACGGCCAGCGCGCAAAGAAAGCCGAAGGGCACGTAGCCGCCGACATTGATCGCGAAATCGAACCCCGTCCAATACTTGGGCCACGACGCCGACAAATAGGCCCAGGGTGCAATGCCCTGGTCGCGCCAGTCGGCGAACGGATAAAGGCTGGCATAGACGATCAGCGCCGCATAGGCGAGCGCAAGGGGCAGCGCGGCGGTCTTGTGCTGCGTCTCCACCTTGGCGGCTCAGAACGGCTTGACGACCACCAGCACCACGATGCCCAGCAGCAGCAAGACGGGCAGTTCGTTGAACCAGCGGTACCAGCGATGGCTGCGCTGCTGGCCTCCGGCCACGAAGCGGCGCAGCAGCACGCCGCACCCATGGTGATACCCGACGGCGGCCAGGACCAGCGCCAGCTTGGCATGCATCCAGCCGTTGCCCGGTCCGCGTCCGATGCCATAGCCCAACCAGAGCCAAAGACCAAAACCCAAGGCCGGAATGGCCAGCAAAGTCGTAAACCGCAACAGCTTGCGCGCCATCAGCAGCAAGCGCTCACGTTCGGCAACGGACTCCGGCGGCACCATCGCCAGATTGACGAATATCCGGGGCAGATAGAACAACCCCGCGAACCAGCTCGCAATGAAGACGATGTGAAAAGATTTGACCCAGAGCATGGCGGCAGTTTAGTGGCCGGCCGCGCTCTTCCGGCCTTTGCCTGCCGGCACGGACGCAGCAGGCAAAAAAAAGCCCGACGTCTGCACGTCGGGCTGGGAAGCCCTTTTGCTGTCACACATCAAGGCACCCGCTCAGGGAGGAAAAGCGGGGAGCGGCAAGCCGCCCGCTTCAGAATTTAACAAAGACGAAACAAGGTTTCAAGCGAAACGGCCACTTTCTTTGACATTTCCGCGCAAAAAAAGAGAACCTTCGGTCTACCAATTTGAAAGGTGATCAGGGGGCCTTCTCGCAGGACGGCCCGTACGTGGATTGGCGCTTCAGGCACAATTTTCCGCTTATGACGACGCCCTCCTCCTTCTCCTCCTTTGCCATGTACCCCGCCGGCCGGCCGCGCCGCTTGCGCCGCGATGCCTTCACCCGCAATCTGGTCAGGGAGCATGCGCTGACGGCGCACGATCTGATCTATCCCGTGTTCGTGCAGGAAGGCGAGAAGAAGCGCGATGCCGTGTCTTCCATGCCCGGCGTGGACCGCCTGAGCCTCGACCTGCTGCTGCCGCTGGCGGAGCAGTGCGTGGAAGCCGGCATTCCGGCGATGGCGCTTTTTCCAGTGATCGATGCTGGACTCAAGACACCGTCGGGCGACGAAGCCTTCAACCCCGAAGGGCTGATTCCCCGGGTGGTCGCGGCGCTCAAGTCGCGCTTTCCGGAACTCGGCGTGATGACCGACGTGGCGCTCGACCCCTACACCAGCCACGGGCAGGACGGCCTCCTCGACGACACCGGCTACATCCTCAACGACGCCACCGTCGAGGTGCTGGTGAAGCAGGCGCTCGCGCAGTCGCAAGCCGGCGTGGACATCGTGGCGCCCAGCGACATGATGGACGGCCGCATCGGCGCCATCCGCAGCGCGCTGGAGGCCCGCGGCGACGTTCACACCCGCATCATGGCGTACAGCGCCAAGTACGCCAGCGCTTTCTACGGCCCGTTCCGCGATGCCGTGGGCTCGGCCGCGACGCTCGGCAAGAGCAACAAGAAGGTCTACCAGATGGACCCGGGAAACAGCGACGAGGCGCTGCGCGAAGTCGGGCTCGACATCGCCGAGGGCGCCGACATGGTGATGGTGAAGCCTGGCATGCCCTACCTGGACATCGTGCGCCGCGTGAAGGACGAATTCCACGTGCCCACCTTCGCCTACCAGGTCAGCGGCGAATACGCGATGCTCAAGGCCGCCGCGCAGAACGGCTGGCTCGACCACGATGCGGTGGTGCTCGAAAGCCTGCTCGCTTTCAAGCGCGCCGGCGCCGACGGCGTTCTCACCTACTTCGCACTTGACGCTGCACGTTTGCTACAAAAACAATAGCTCAACACCTTCGGGGTCCGAGGGCGGGCCCGACCGGCAATGAAAGAGAGCAACAAGGCGGCCCATGCGAATCATTGAAATCAACCGCTCGCAGGTGAGCGAGCACCAGGCGCTGGCGCCGCTCACGGTGCCGGGCGCATGCGGCGCGCAAGGCTATCTCTGGATCTCGCTGA
The DNA here is from genome assembly GCF_900099805.1 of Variovorax sp. OV700. GTDB lineage: Bacteria > Pseudomonadota > Gammaproteobacteria > Burkholderiales > Burkholderiaceae_C > Variovorax. Next base: position 9,064 of record NZ_FNDR01000019.1, read on the forward strand.
CGCGGAACGAGTTTCGCGCCTCGCTGCCGGAAGTTCAGCAGATCCTGCAGTCGCTCTGCCTCACCCAGCTGGTCGACCTGCACGTGGCCGACCTGCTCAACGACCAGTTGCCGTCGCACTTCGACTACACCTCGAAATACGACGTGCTGGTGTTCCGGCGCCTCTCGAGCGGTCCGGGCCAGGCGGCCGCGGGCAATGGCAAGGACGCCGGTGGCGGCGAACCGCCCCTTGCCGGGCGCCGCGGCCCCCCGGTGCTGCGCCGGGTCGACACCCGACCGGTGGGTTTCGCCGTGTTCGACCGCGTGTTGCTCTCGGTTCACCCCGAGGACGGCGTAGTGCGCGACGCCTTTGCCGCCCGGCTGCTGGCGGCCGGGTCGCCCGACGACCAGGGTGCCCCGGCGCTCGACGTGCGCGCCACCTCGGCCCGCGTGCCGACCGGCACCGCCGACCTGATGCTTCGGGTCATCAACCAGATCGTCGATGGCTATCTGGACATGCGCCGCGAGCTCACCCGCCAGCTCGACCACTGGCAGACCGAGTTGATCGATCCGCGCAGCCGCTTCACCAACTGGGGCGCGCTGATGGAAACCCGGCAGTCGCTGCATCACCTGGACGAAATCTGCGAGGACCAGCGCGCCGCCATACAGGACTGGATCGATTTGCTCGAAACTCTGCCGTCACCGAAAGGCGAAGCAGAGCAGCGCGAGCGGGAACTGATCATGGTGCGAAGCCGCGACGTGCTCGAACACATCGAGCGCGTGGTGCATCACGTGCGCCGGCTCGAGCAGAACGCGGAAACCGCGGTGCAGATGCATTTCAGCGTCCAGGGCCACCGCGCCAACGACATCATGCGGGTGCTCACCGTGCTGACCGCCATCTTCCTTCCGCTCAACCTCATTGCCGGCATCTTCGGCATGAACTTCGAGTTCATTCCGCTGGTGCACAAGGCAGACGGTTTCTGGATCGCGATGAGCGCAATGTTGGCCATCGCGGTGCTGCTGGTCGTGATTTTCTGGCGCAAGCGCTATCTCGCGCGCACACGCTGACCCCTGCCCAACAAAAAAGCCACGCTTTCGCGTGGCTTTCTTTTTAAAAGCAGTCCCGAAGGGCCCGCCTTTCTTGCCGGCTTACTTGGCGACGGCGCCCGAGCCTTGTTGGGCTTGAACGCGTGCGTCCATCGGGTGGGCCATCGTCGAGACGACCTTGCTGTTGACGCGCGAACCCGAGCTCACGTTCTGGTCGGGAGCGTAGGCGGTACGGACCGCTTCGGCTTCGACGAGCGAACGCTCCTTCGACACGGCGACCGTTTCCGGGCCGCGCGAACCGCGGGTCACGTTCTGGTTCGGAGCCGCTGCGGTGCGCACGGCTTCGGCGTTCACTTCGTCACGGCTCTTGGTCGAGACGGCGGTGTTCACGCCATCGTAGCTTTCAGCTTGGGCGCCGGTGGCGGCCAACAGGGTCAGGGCGGCGGCAGCGAGGATGTGCGAGGTCTTCATTTTCAGTTCCTTGTGTTCGTTGGATGGTTCGTCCACCAGGCTCGCTCGTTCGCTCACCTGTGCGGCGAGTTTCCAACTGAAACAGCCGCGCAAAACACGTGGAACAGAGACACCGTGTTTCCTCTATTGAAACAATGACAGCCCGAAGGCATGCCTTCGATTGAGTGAGCGCTTCGCGGCTGCACAAGCCGGTCTTCCCGAAAAATCAACGCATGCCGATCCTGAAACGGAAACAATGGGCACTTTGACATGGACAGTCTCGATCTGATCAGAACCTTCCGGGAGGTTGCTTCGCAGGGCAGCTTTTCGCACGCGGCCAAGAAGCTCGACATGTCGAAAGCCACCGTCAGCAAATACGTGGCGGAGCTTGAAACGCGCTTTGGCGTGCGCCTGCTCAACCGCTCCACGCGTTCGGTGAGCCTGACCGACGCCGGCCAACTGCTGCTCGAACGCAGCACGCCGGTTCTCGAGATGGTCGAGCTCACCCAGGCCGAGTTGCAGGAGCGCGCCAGGCAGCCCGGCGGGCGCCTGCGGATTTCGGCCCCGCACGGCATGGGGAACGGCGAATTTCCGGGCCTTTTGGCCGACTTCATGCGCTACTACCCCGATGTGAGCATCAGCCTGCAGCTGACCAACCGCACGGTCGATCTCGCGGAGGAAGGCATCGACGTCGACATCCGCAGCGGCCCGGTCGCGGATGCCAACCTGATCGTGCGCAAGCTGATGCTCATGGAGATGGTGGTCTGCGCATCGCCGGTCTACTGGAAGAAGCACGGCAAGCCCGAGCATCCGCGCGACCTTGCCGGCCACGAGGCGCTCACGCATTCGTTGCTGGGCGCGCAGCCGGTCTGGCGCTTCGACGATGGCGGCCAGCCGCTGGACGTACCGGTCAAGAGCCGCATGGACTGCACCGAAGGCGCGCCGCTGATCCGGGTCGCGATGCGCGGCTTCGGCGTGATCTACCTGCCCTCGATCCTCGTGCAGTCGCACATCGACCAAGGCGAACTGGTGCCGGTGCTGCAGGACTATGCGCGCAAGGACATGTGGCTTTCTGCCGCCTACCTGCAGCGGCGCCACAACAGCGCCGCGCTGCGCGCGCTGCTCGACTTTCTCCAGACCCGCGTCGGCAAAGGGCCAGGCTCACAAAAGAAATAGAAAAGCCCGGCACGGGCCGGGCTTCGCTTGGCGCAGGCTCGTTCAGCCGACGTGCTTGGCAAAAAACTCCAGCGTGCGCGTGCGCGCGAGCTTGGCGGCCTCGGCGTTGTACGAACCGCGCTGGTCGCAGTTGAAGCCATGGCCCGACTCGTAGACATGCACCTGAACCTCGGGATGCGCCTTCTTGAAGGCTTCGATGGTGTCCAGCGGAATCCAGTGGTCCTGATTGCCGAAATGCGCCAGCACCGGGACCTTGGGCTGGCGCGCGGTTTCTTCCGGCGTCGTCATTCCGCCGCCGTAGTAAGGCGCCGCGGCGGCAATGCCCGGAACCAGGCTCGCGGCGCGCCAGACCAGGAGGCCGCCCCAGCAATAGCCCACGATGCCCACCTTGCCGGCCTTGGCCGCATAGGCCACGGCGGCCTCGACGTCCTGCAGCACGCCGGGCGCGGGCAGCGCCTCGACCGCGGTCTTCAGCGCAAAGCCGGCCTTCATGTCCTCGTCGCTGTAGCCGAGCTCGACGCCGGGCTTCACGCGATGAAAGGTCGAGGGAGAGACGGCCAGGTAACCGTCCGCCGCATAGCCGTCGGCCACCGATCGGATGTGCGAGTTGACGCCGAAGATTTCCGGCACCACCACCACGGCGCCCCGCGGCTTGCCGGCAGGTTCGGCCACGTAGGCCGGGAAGACGAAGCCGTCCTTGGCGGTGAGATCGATGAATTGACCCATGGTTGTCATGCTCCTTGATAGCGAATGAGTTGAATCGAATGAAAGGGTTGCCGCTAGCGCTTTTGCTGCAGCGCGCGCTCGACGAAATCGAGCCGGTCCTGGCCCCAGAATATCTCGCCGTCGATGACATAGCTTGGCGCACCGAACACCTGGATGTCGATCGCTTCCTGGGTGTAAGCCTCGTAACGCTCCTGCACGGCCTGGCTCAGCGACTGCTCCGTGCGCTTGGGCGGCAGGCCGCATTCCGCGACCAGCGATTCGAGCACCTTGGGGTCGCCGATGTTGCGCTCCTGCACCCATACCGCTGCAAATATTGCGCCGCACACGCGCATGGCGACATCGGTGCCGTCGTGCAGGTCGACCGCGATGATCAGCCGCGCCGCATCGTCGCCCGACACCGGAAAAAATTTGGGCTTGAGGTTCAGCGGCAGATCGAGGTGGCGCGAAAAACGCGCCAGTTCGACCAGCCGGTAGGCTTGGCGCTGTGGTGCCCGCTTGCCGAGGGGCAGCCCGCCCGAGATCGGATAGACGCTGCCCAGGTCGACGGGCCGCACGCGCACCGTGGCACCCGCCGCGGCCGCGATGGCGGCGAACCGGGCATGCCCCAGATACGTCCATGGGCTCTGTGGCGCAAAGTAATAGTCGATCGTATGGCTCATGCGCTCGCCCTCGATGATGTAATCCAAGCGAACGGTTTTAACTGACACGCAGTTTTTGTGCAGGAGGTCGGATTTGGACCAGGTACTCTTGATCACGGGCGGCGGCCGGGGCATCGGCGCCGCAACCGCCTTGCTGGCGGCAAAGCGCGGCTACGCGGTGGCCGTCAACTACGCGAGCAACTCGCTTGCAGCGGACGAGGTGGTGCGCACCATCCGCGCCGGCGGCGGCACAGCGGTGGCCGTGCAGGCCGACGTGGGCGACGAGGCGCAGGTGACCGCCATGTTCCAGAAGGTCGATGCCAGGCTCGGCCGCCTCACGGCGCTGGTCAACAGCGCCGGCGTTGTCGACGTGCAGGCCCGCGTCGATGAAATGACCGCGCTGCGCCTGGAGCGCATGTTCCGCACCAACGTGATCGGCAGCTTCATCTGCGCACGCGAAGCGGTGCGGCGCATGAGCACCCGGTACGGCGGCGCGGGCGGGGCGATCGTCAATGTTTCCAGCGCCGCGGCGCGGCTGGGCTCGCCCGGCCAGTACGTCGACTACGCGGCCAGCAAGGGCGCCATCGACACCTTCACCATCGGCCTGGCCAAGGAGATCGGCGCCGAGGGCATCCGCGTCAACGCGGTGCGCCCCGGCCTGATCGACACAGAAATCCACGCTTCCGGCGGCATGCCCGACCGCGCCTTCGAGCTGGCGCCCACCGTGCCAATGCAGCGCACCGGCAGCGCGGAAGAAATTGCCGGCGCGATCCTGTGGCTGCTGTCCGAAGAGGCCAGCTACACCACCATGGCCCTGCTCGACGTGACCGGGGGGAGGTAGGTGAGTACCTCGATGGACCTGATCAAGCCGCTGGTCACGCTGGTGGCCATCGTCAACCCGCTGGCCATCGTGCCCTTCTTCATCCACTACACGCAGGGGTACTCCGATGCGCAGCGCCGGCACACGGTGCGCATGTCGGCCTTCAGCGCCTTCGTGGTGATTGCGGTCAGCGCGCTGATCGGGCTGCAGCTGCTGGCGTTCTTCGGCATCTCGATTGCCAGCTTCCAGGTGGGCGGCGGCCTGCTGCTGCTCATGAGTTCGCTGTCCATGCTCAATGCGAAGCCGGCCGAGAGCAAGACCAACGTGGAGGAGCTGCGCGCCACCGAGGTCAAGGCCTCCATGGGCGCGTCCATCGCGGTGGTGCCACTCACCATTCCGCTGCTCACCGGGCCGGCCACCATATCGACCGTGGTGATCTACGCCGACAAGACGCAGCATCTGTGGGAGCTCGGGCTGCTGGTGGGCTACGGCGTGGTGGTGGCGCTGGCAACCGCGCTGGCCTTTTCGCTTGCGCAGCCGATTGCGCGTGTGCTCGGCAAGACCGGCATCAACATCATGACGCGGCTCATGGGCCTGATCCTCGCGGCGCTCGCGGTCGAGGTCATGGCCGACGGGCTCGGCAAGCTGTTCCCGATCCTGCAGCGCGTGGGCTAGCGCCTGTTCAGGCCAGCATCTTCTCGATGATCCGCCAATGCGCGGGCTCGACCGGCGTGATCGACAACCGGTTGCCCTTGCGCAGCACGACCAGGTCGGCCAGCTCGGGTCTGGCGCGCAGCTCGGGCAGCGCCAGCAGCCGGGTCTTGCGAACGGCCTGCACGTCGACCAGCAGCCAGCGCGGATCGTCCTTCTTCGAGGCCGCATCGTAGTACGGCGACTCGGAGTCGAACTGCGTCGGGTCGGGCTTGATGCCCGAAGCCACGCGCGCAATGCCCGCGATGCCCGGCTCGGGGCAGCTCGAGTGATAGAAGAGCACGCCGTCCCCTACCTTCATGCCATCGCGCATGAAGTTGCGTGCCTGGTAGTTGCGCACGCCGGTCCACGCCACCGTGGCGTTGGGTGCGGCAAGCGCATCGTCGATCGAGACCTCGCCGGGCTCGGATTTCATCAACCAGTAATTGGGCATGGTGCCCGTTATGGTGTCACATAGTCAGAGACGACGACCCATTTTCCGTCCTTGATTTGCGACAGGCGGGACTGGTCGTTGCCCAGCCGCTTGGTGGCGGTGTAGGTGCTCTTGGCACTGCCGAACATGTCGGGCTCGAAGGTCATGGTGTCCATCGCCTTGATGAAGCTGTCGGTCGTCAGGTTGGGGCCGGCCTTCTGCGCCGCCTTGATGAACGAATCGATGATGACGTAGCCGTACACCGAGAACACCGTCGGGTCTTCGTTGAACTTGGTCTTGTACTTGTTGGCCCAGAAGCGCAGCGGCTGCGACTGCTCGTCGGTGTAGGGGTTCTGCACCGTCATGGTGGCGTAGATGCCGTCCATCGCCTTGCCGCCGAGCTTGTGGATCAGGTCGGTATAGGAGGCGCTCGAGCCCAGGAAGGTCGGGTTGAAGCCGGTCTTTCGCGCCTCGCCCACGGTGCCGATGGTCTCGCGGATGATGGTGCCGAGCACCACGAGGTCGCAGTTGGCCGCCTTCATTTTTGCGACCTGCGAGCTGAAGTCTGTGGCGCCACGCTTGAACGATGTTTTCTCGGCCAGCTCCAGGCCCGCCGTCTTCAGGCCGGCCTCGGCGCCGCGCTGCACTTCGAGCCCGAATTCGTCATCCTGGTAGATGGTGCAGACCTTCTTCGCGCCCTTCTCCTTGATCATCTTGGGCAGGGCCAGGCGGATCTGGTCGTAGTAGGTGGCCGCGAACGAGTACTTGAGCCGGTTCAGCGGTTCGTACATTTCACGCGCCGCGGTGATCGGCATGAAGTTGACGATGTTCTTCTCGAACTGCACCGGCATGGCCGCCATGTTTTGCGCGGTGCCGATGTGGCCCGCCATGATGAAGATCTTTTCCTGGTTGACCAGCTTCTGCGCCGCAAGGACGGCCTTCTTCGGGTCGTAGCCGGAGTCTTCGACGAAGAGTTTGAGCTTGCGGCCGTTGATGCTGCCCTGCTCGTTGAGTTCGTCCACGCGCAGTTGCATGCCGTTGCGCGCCTGCTTGCCGAAGCCCGCGAGCGGCCCCGAGAGGTCCTGAATGGTGCCGATGCGGATTTCGTCCTTGCTCACGCCCTGTTGCTGCTGCGCGGACGCGAACGTCGCGACCAGGCCCAGCACGGCCAAGGTCGTCACTGTCTTGAGCTTCATCATGGCGTTGTCTCCTCGGGTTGACAAAAAAAGGTTCGGCGATGCCGGTCAGCGGTACATCGCATCGATGCGCTCGGCATACTTGGTTTGCACCAATTTCCGCTTGAGCTTCATCGTCGGCGTGAGCTCTTCGTCCTCGGCACTCAACTGCGTTTCGAGCAGGAAGAATTTCTTGATCTGCTCGACCCGCGCAAACTTGGCATTGACGCGGTCGATCTCGCCCTGGATCAGGTCCAGCACCTCTTGCGCACGCGTGAGGCTTTCGTAGTTGCTGAAAGGCACATCGTGGTCCTGCGCAAACTTCTCGACGTTCTCCTGGTCGATCATGACGATCACCGTCAGGTACGGTTTCTTGTCGCCGATCACCACCGCATCGGTGATGTAGGGGCTGAACTTGAGCTCGTTCTCCAGCTCGCTCGGCGTGATGTTCTTTCCACCTGCCGTGATGATGATGTCCTTCATGCGGTCGGTGATGCGGAAATACCCTCCCGCGTCGACCGTTCCCACGTCGCCGGTGTGCAGCCAGCCGTCGGCGTCGATGGTCTCGGCGGTTTTCTCGGGCAGGTTGAGGTACCCCATGAAGACATTGGGGCCGCGCACCAGGATTTCGCCGGTCTGCGGATCGAGGCGCACCTCGTTGTAGCTGGTGGCCGGGCCAATGGAGCCCGGCATGATGCGCGACGGCGGCACGCCCGTGGACGCGCCGCACGATTCGGTCATGCCCCACACCTCGAGCATGGGCACGCCGAGCGCCAGGTACCAGCGCACCAGTTCGGGCGAGATGGGCGCCGCGCCGGTGACGAGGAACCGCGCACGGTGGATCCCGATGAGCTTGCGCACGTTGTCCAGCGCCAGCCAGCGCGCCAGGCGAAACTTGAAACGCAGCCCCGCGCCCACCGGCTGGCCCTGCAGCACGCGCTCGGCAATCTGCCGGCCCACGCCGATGCTCCAGCCGTAGGCGGCCTGCTGCAGCCGGCTCGCCTCCTTCAGCGTGATCATCACGCCGGAATAGAACTTCTCCCACACGCGCGGCACGGCCGTGAACACCGTGGGCGAAATCTCGCGCACGTTCTCGGGCACCGTCTCGGGGTTTTCGACGAAGTTGAGGATCGAGCCGGTGTACATCGCGAAGTATTCGCCGCCCATGCGCTCGGCGATGTGGCACAGCGGCAGGAAGCACATGCGCTCGTCGCCCTCGCCCTGCGACAGCAAGGAGTTGTAGCCGCGCATGGTGTACACCAGCCCGCGGTGGCTGTGCATCGCGCCCTTGGGCTTGCCCGTGGTGCCCGAGGTGTAGACGAGGATGGCAAGGTCTTCGGGCCGGCAGGCGGCAATGCGTTGCTCCAGCGCCTGCGGATGGTCCTGCAGATGCGCGCGGCCGAGCGCGCGCAGCGCGTCCAGGCTCATGACGCCGGGATCGTCGAGCTCGCGCAAGCCCTCCATGTCGAACACGACGACCTTGCGCAGCAGCGGCAGTCGGGCGCGCACTTCGAGCGCCTTGTCGAGCTGCTCGTCGTCCTCCACGAAGAGCACGGTGGTGCGCGAGTCTTCGCAAAGATAGTGCACCTGCGAGGCCGCGTCGGTCGGGTAGATGCCGTTCGACACGCCGCCGCAGCTGAGCACGGCGATGTCGCACAGCACCCACTCGATGACGGTGTTGGCCAGAATCGAGGCGCATTCGCCCGGCCCGAAGCCGAGCGCCAGCAGGCCGCCCGCGATCTCGCGCACGGCCTCGGCGGTCTGCCGCCAGGTCCAGCTGCGCCAGATGCCGAATTCCTTCTGCCGCATCCAGACCTTGTCGGCGCGCAGTTCCACGGCCTTCCAGAACACGGCCGGGATGGTGTCGCCGGGCACGACGATGCCGGGCTTGGCCTCGAGGTGCGCCAGGTCCCACAGGCCGGCGGGAGGGCGCAAGGCGACGGGGGTGGTCATGCGGTCATCTCCACGTCTTTTTCTTTTTCCAACGCCGCTCGCCGCGCACGCCGTCGTCCTTGACGCCAAGGTAGAACTCCTTGATGTCCTCTTTCTCGCGCAGGCGTTCGCAGGTGTCTTCCATCACGATGCGGCCGTTCTCGAGAACGTACCCGTGGTCGGAGGCGTTGAGCGCCATGTTGGCGTTCTGCTCGACCAACAAAATGGTGGTGCCGCGCTCGCGGTTGATGCGCACGACGATCTCGAAAATCTCTTTCGTCAGTTTGGGGCTGAGGCCGAGGCTGGGTTCGTCGAGCAGGATGAGGTGCGGCGCAGCCATGATGGCGCGCGAAATCGCGAGCATCTGCTGCTGGCCGCCCGAGAGCAGGCCGGCGTCCTGCGTGGCACGCTCACGCAGGATGGGAAAGTAGCTGTAGACGCTCTCCATGTCTCTCGCCACGCCGTCGCGGTCCTTGCGGGTGTAAGCGCCCATGAGCAGGTTTTCTCTCACCGAGAGCAACGGAAACACTTCGCGGCCTTCGGGCACGTGGCTCAGGCCCTGCTGCACGATGTAGGCCGGGTCCTTGGCGGTGATGTTCTTGCCCTGGAATTCGATGCTGCCCTTTCTCGGGTCGATGATTCCCGAGATGGTTTTCAGGATGGTCGTTTTTCCTGCGCCGTTCGAACCCAGGACCGTCACGATCTCGCCCTGCCTGACTTTCAGGCTCACGCCGCGGATGGCCTTGATAGGGCCGTAGGCGCTTTCGACGTTGAGCAGTTGGAGGACGACGTCGGTCATGGCGTTGGTCTTTTTGCTTCAAACGGGGAGCGGCGTTGGGGCCCATGCCCCCGGCGGGCCGACGTCACCGGCCGCTTCGCGGCTCCCCTGCGCTGCTCACGACAGGCGGGGTCTCGCAGAACTCGCTCCACTGCGTTGCGCTCAAACAGCTGCGAGCCCTGATCCGCCCGTCGCTCCGCTGCTCGGCGGTGCCTCAACGGCCCGCCGGGGGCATGGGCCCCAACGCCGTGGGCACGCTCAGGGTGATTTCTCCACCCCAAAGCCCGGTGTGCGGTGCGGGGTGGGCGCCCCCTCTGTGCCGCCGAGGAGCGCAGCGTTTCGCGGATCAGGGCTCGCAGCTGTTTGAGCGAAGCGAGTTCTGCGAGACCCCGCGAAACGCGAGCACCGCAGGGGAGCCGCGAAGCGGCCGGCATAGTGGGGGCGCCCGCGCCGTGCCGCATGCCGGGCGTCTCCAACGAAGCAGCGAACAAGGCATTCATGCCGCCACCCTTCTCAAGCTGCTCACATCGTCCACGGTCCCGAGATAAGCCTCGATGACACGCGCATCCGCTTGCACTTCGCGCGGCGTGCCGGTGGCCAGGACCTCGCCCATGTTCATAGCCAGCACGCGGTCGGACACCTTCGACACCAGCGACATGTCGTGCTCGACCATCAGCACCGACACGCCCAGCTCTTGCTGGATGTCCTGGATCCAGAACGCCATGTCGGCCGTTTCCTCGACATTGAGCCCCGACGATGGTTCGTCGAGCAGCAGCAGCTTGGGCTCTGTGCACAAGGCCCGAGCAAGCTCCACCACCTTGCGGACCCCATAAGGCAGGCCCGCCACCATCGAATCGCGGTGATGCTGCAGGTCCAGCAGCTCGATCACCTGCTCCGCTTTCTCGCGCGCCGCGATCTCGGCGCGGCGGGTGGCGGGCGTGAAGAACACCTCGCTCCAGAAACCCGTCTGCCGATGAGTGTGACGGCCGATCAGCAGGTTGTGCAACACGGTGGCGTGTTCGAAGAGTTCGATGTTCTGGAAGGTTCGCGCAATGCCGAGCGCAGCAATCGCATGGGGTGCCTGGTGCGTCAAGGCCAATGGGCCGGCCGCTTCGCCGTGCCACGTGATCTCGCCCATGGTCGGCGTGTAGATGCGGCTGATGAGGTTGAACACCGTCGTCTTGCCCGCACCGTTGGGGCCGATCAGCGTGAACACCTCGCCGCGGCGCACGTCGAAGCTCACCTTGTTGACCGCGAGCACGCCGCCGAAGCGCACGCTCAGGTCTTTCGCCGAAAGAAGAACGTCGCCGCTGCTCATCTCAGCCGATCCGACTTGGTGAACGACTTCTGTCGCTTGAACAGCCCCTTGCGGTAGAACGGAAAGAGCTGCAGCCAGGTCCGGATCTTGAGCCAGCGTCCGTAAAGCCCCAGCGGCTCGAACAGCACGAAGGCGATCAGCACCAGGCCGTACACCAGCCCCTGCAGCCCCGGTGCCTGTCCGACCACGGCCGGCAACCAGTCCTTGCCCATCGAGATCAGTTGCGGCATCGCGATCAGGAAGATCGCACCCAGGAACGCACCGTGCACCGAACCGAGTCCGCCGATCACCACCATCAGCAGCAGGTCGATGGACTGCAGGATGTTGAACTGGTCTGGTGAGATGAAGCTGAGCTTGTGCGCGTACAGCGCGCCCCCCAGCCCCGCGAGCGCGGCCGAAATCGCGAACGACATCGTCTTGTAGCGCGCCAGGTGAATGCCCATGCTCTGCGCGGAAATCTCTGAATCGCGGATGGCGACGAAAGCGCGGCCTGTCGGCGAGCGCAGCAGGTTCAGGATGCCCAGCGTGCTGAGCACCGCCACCACCAGGCACAAGAAGTAGAAGCCGTTGCCCGACCCCAGCGACCAGCCGAAGAGCTGCGGCGACTTCACGTGAAGCCCCGAATTGCCACCCGTGACGCTATCCCAGCGCGCGAACACTTCCTCGACGATGAAGCCGAACGAAAGCGTCGCGATGCCGAGGTAGATACCCTTCACGCGCAAGGCCGGCAGGGCCACCACCACGCCCACCGCCGCCGAGAGCGCCGCGGCCGCGAGCAGCGCGATCGGAAACGGCACGCCCAGGTTGGTCAGCACGCCCTGCGTATAGGCGCCCGCGCCAAGGAACGCCGCGTGGCCGATGGAGAACTGCCCCGTGAAGCCCGCCAGCAGCATCAGCCCCAGACCGACGATGCCGTAGATCAGCACGAAGGTCAGCTGCGCGAGCCAGTATTCGTCGATCACCCATGGCGCGACGATGAGGAACGCGACCAGGAGCCCATACCAGAACACATGGCCGCCGTGCCGCGCAAGGCGGATGTCCTGGTCGTAGCTGGTCTTGAAGATGAAGCGCATATCGGACTACACCTTCTTGCGCAGCTTTTCGCCGAACAGGCCATTGGGTTTGATCATCAGCATCAGCAGCACCACGATGTAGGGCGCCGTGTCCTTGAAACCGTCGGGCAAATAGAAACCCGCGAACGATTCGACGATGCCGATCACCAGCCCGCCGACGATGGCTCCCGGCAGGCTGCCGAAGCCGCCCACCACCGCGGCCGGAAAGGCCTTGAGCCCGATGAAGCCCATGTTCGCGTGCACGAAGGTGATGGGCGCAAGCAACATGCCGGCAATGGCCGCGACCGCCGCCGCGAGCCCCCACACCAATCCGTTCAGGCGCTTCACCGGAATGCCCATGTAGTACGCCGCGAGCTGGTTCTGCGACGAGGCTTGCATGGCAATGCCGAGCTTGCTGTAGCGGAACATCGCGAACAACAGGCCGCAGAGAATGGCCGTGGCAATGATGATGGCCAGCTGCTCGAGATTGACCACCAGTCCGCCGAGCTTCCAGATCTGGTCCTTGTAGGGCGCGGCCAGCGTGTGGGTGTCGGTGCCGATGCCCGGCACCATGGTGATGAGGCCGCGCGCCACGTAGGCAATGCCGATGGTCAGCATCACGATGGAGAACTGCGGCTGCCCGAGGATCGGGCGGATCACCACCAGTTCGAGCAGCACGCCGAAGGCGGCCATAGCCACTACCGCGAGGATGGCCGCGAGCCAGAACGGCAGGCCGAACAGCGACATGCCGGCAAATGCACCGAAGGCGCCGAGCATCATCAGATCGCCCTGCGCAAAGCTCACGGTTTCGGTGGCCTTGTAGATCAGCACGAAGCCCAGCGCGATCAAGCCATAGATGCAACCCTGAGCAATGCCTGAGAGAAGGAGCTGGAGAGTCTGCATGCGGCTTCTGTCTCCCTGCGCCTAGTGCCTGAGGCCGCCGGCTGCGTCATGCAGCGCCAGGCGGCGCGAGCCGGCCAGGATGTCGCTCGGTTTGAGTCCGTAGACCTGGCGAATCGAATGGCTGAAGTGCGTCGAATCGGGGTAGCCGGCGTCCAGCGCGATATCGGTCAGCGTGCTGGTCTGGCGCACGTAGCGCAGCAGGCTGCGCGCGCGCTTCCAGGCCCGGAAGGCGCGAAACGCCATGCCGGTCTCCTGCTTGAACAGATGCAGGAAACGCGAGAACGAGAGGTGCACCGAGGCCGCGCAGTCTTCGGCCGAGGCGGGCGCGGCCGGGTCGGCATTGATGGCGTCGATGACCTTGCGGATGCGTGCATCGAGCGCGCGCGGCGCCAGCGCCTCGCCGAAGAAGATGCGGTCGAACTCCAGGCCTTCGAAGCTCTGGCGGCCCGAGAGTCCAAGCAGCTGCGCGTGCGCATCGCGCATGTGCTGCACGAACGCCGGCGCATCGACCGGCCCGCAATGCTGCAGAAAGCCGGGCAGGCGCGCGGGATCGACGGACTCGGATTCGATCAGCAAATTGAAGATGAGCGGATGCGCGCTTTCCACCCGATGCGGCACGTGCGGCGGCACCACCAGCAGCTCGCCCGTCTGCCAGGCGCCCCCGCCGATGCAGAGGCGGTTGGGCGGCGCACCGGCCGGCGACACGTACACGCCATGCCCGCCCACCGTGCGTTCCGCCGCGGCACCGAGCAGGCCCGCGTAGAACACCCGCTGATGCGTGAGCCACATCAGGCGCTCCCCGCGCTCCGGGCCGCCACTTTCGGGCGGCGCCGTCTTCGTTCGCTGCATGGTGTCTGTCTCCTGCATCCGGCCGCCGTCGGCCAGGGGCCGGCGTTGCGTTGGCTGGATCGTAGCGGCCGGGGCCTGCTGCAAGGCGTCCATTTGCGCGGGGACTTTCCCTAGGCCGGCAGAAGCGCGCGGCGGAGCTCGGCGCAGCACAGCGCAATGGCCGTATGGGCCTCGTCGAGCACCTTGCCCATGGTGATGAAGCCATGGATCTGGCGCTCGAAGCAAACGTACGCCGCGCGATTGCCGGCGGCTGTCAGCGCCTCGGCGTAGGCCATGCCTTCGTCCCGCAGCGGGTCGTAGCCGGCGGTGAGCACCAGCGCGGGCGGCAGGCCCGAGAGGTCGCCGTGCAGCAACGGCGATGCGCGCCAATCGAGGTCGTGCCGGGCGTTGTCGATGTAGTGGTCGTGAAAGTAGGCCATCGTGTCGCGGGTCAGCAGGTATCCCTGGCCGTTGGCCTCATGCGAGGGGTGGCCGCGGCGCTGGTCCGTGGCGGGATAGATCAGCAGCTGGAAGGCGATGGGCAGGTCGCCCGAATCGCGCGCCGCAATGGCGGCCACCGCCGCGAGATTGCCGCCGGCGCTGTCGCCGCCCACGGCCAGGCGCCCTGCATCGAGCCCCAGCGAAAGGGCTTGGCGATGCACCCAGCGCGTGGCCACCAGCACGTCGTCCACGGCAGCCGGAAACCGATGCTCCGGTCCCATGCGGTAGTCGATCGATGCGACCGCGCAGCCCGCGCCGTTGGCGAGCGATCGGCACAGCACGTCATGGGTGTCGAGATCGCCGATGACCCAGCCGCCGCCATGAAAGTAGACGAGCACCGGCAGTGCAGCGCCGGCCGTGGAGCCCAAGGGGCGATACAGGCGCACCGGGATGGCGCCCCGCGGCCCTTCGGCGTTCAGCTCACGGACTTCGGCGACCTGCGGCGCCTCGGGCTGGGTGGCGGCGCGCCGGTCGCGATAGAACGCGCGCGCCTCGGCCGGCGAGAGGGTGTGAGTCGGCGGGATGCTGCGCGCCTCGATGAAGTCGAGCAAGGCGCGCGCCTGGGGGTGCAGCATGGTGTCTCCGGTGGGTCGGGCAGAGGTTCTCCCGATCTCATCCGCACGATGCCCGCAGGCGCCGCTCGCCGCTTGCGAAAACTGGCTGTCAACCTTTTGACTGTGCCGCGCGTGGCGCTTCAGGCCTTGCGCGGTTTCACGCGCGAGGCGGCTTCCTTGGCCAGCTTGCGGGCGGTGTCGGTGTCGGCCGCATGCACCAGGGCCACGCCCATGCGGCGCTTGGCAAAGCTCTCGGGCTTGCCGAACAGGCGGATGTCGCTGCCGGGCACCTGCAGCGCCTCGGCCACGCCGTCGAACGCAATCCCGGTGGCATCGACGCCGCCGTAGATCACCGCGCTGGCGCCTGGGCTCTTGAGCGAGGTGTCCACCGGCAGGCCGAGGATGGCTCGCGCATGCAGCTCGAACTCGTTCTGCCATTGCGTGGCCATGGTGACCATGCCGGTGTCGTGCGGACGCGGGCTCACTTCGCTGAACCAGACTTCATCGCCCTTCACGAACAGCTCGACGCCGAACAGGCCCTGGCCGCCGAGGTCCGCCGTGACAGCCTCTGCGATCTGCTGCGCCTTCTGCAGCGCGGCCGGTGCCATGGCATGCGGCTGCCAGCTCTCGACATAGTCGCCGCTCACCTGCACGTGGCCAATGGGTTCGCAGAACTGCGTTTGCACCGCGCCGGCCGCGTCCTTGGCACGCACGGTCAGGAGCGTGATCTCGTAGTCGAAGTCGATGAAGCCCTCGACGATGACCCGGCCGTGGCTCACGCGGCCGCCGGCCATGGCGTAGTCCCAGGCCTTCTGCACGTCGGCCGGGCCGTCGATCTTGCTCTGGCCCTTGCCGGAGCTGCTCATCACGGGCTTGACGATGCAGGGATACCCAATACCTTTCCCGTCCGCGCCGTCGATGGCGGCCTGGAGCTCGGCCAGCGAGTCGCAGAACTTGTAAGGGCTGGTGGGCACGCCCAGCGTTTCGGCCGCCAGGCGGCGAATGCCTTCGCGGTCCATCGTGAGGCGGGCGGCGCGGGCGGTGGGAATCACGCGCACCACGCCGGCGTCTTCGAGCTGCTGCAGCATCGGCGTGGCGATGGCCTCGATCTCGGGCACCACGAGCAGGGGTTTCTCGGCCTCGATGAGCGCCTTGAGCTGCTCGGGGTCGCTCATGGTGATGGTGCGTGCGTGGTGCGCCACCTGCTGGCCGGGCGCGTTGTCGTAGCGGTCGACCGCGATGGTCTCGACGCCAAGGCGCTGCAGGGCGATGAGCACCTCCTTGCCGAGCTCGCCGGAGCCGAGCAGCATCACGCGGGTGGCGGAGGGGGAAAGAGGGGTGCCGAGGGTGGTCATGGTCGGGATCGAAAAGAGAGAAGAAAAGTCAACCGCCGCACTGTAAGCCACCCGCGGGCGCCCCGTGTCACGCGCGGCAACGGAGGCCTGGCGGGGCTGCTTCACAATCGATCTCCTGCCGCGGCGGCGGCCAGCGCCCCACCCGCTCCCCTTCCCCCGTTTTTTTCTTCTTCAAGGAGTTTTCTCATGACGATCCAGACTGTCGGCATCATCGGCGCCGGAACGATGGGCAATGGCATTGCACAGGCCTGCGCGGTGGCCGGCGTCAACGTGGTGATGGTCGACATTGCCCAGGCGGCGGTCGACAAGGGCCTGGCCACCGTTTCGGGCAGCCTCGACCGGCTGATCAAGAAAGAGAAGCTCACGGCCGAGCAAAAGGCCGCGGCGCTTGCGCTGATCAAGGGCTCGACGAATTACGACGACCTGAAGAGCGCGCAGCTGGTGATCGAGGCCGCCACCGAGAACCATGCGCTCAAGCTCAAGATCCTGAAGCAGATCGACGAGCTGCTGGCGCCCGAGGTGATCATTGCCTCGAACACCTCCTCGATCTCGATCACCCAGCTCGCGGCCGCCACCTCGCGGCCCGACCGCTTCATCGGCATGCACTTTTTCAACCCCGTGCCGATGATGGCGCTGGTGGAACTGATCCGCGGCTACCTCACGAGCGACGCGACGCATGACGCCGTCAAGGCGCTGGCCGAGACGCTCGGCAAGTCGCCGATCACGGTGAAGAACGCGCCTGGCTTCGTGGTGAACCGCATCCTGGTGCCGATGATCAACGAGGCCTTCTTCGTGCTGGCCGAAGGCATCGCCACGGCCGAAGACATCGACGCCGGCATGAAGCTGGGCTGCAACCAGCCGATCGGTCCGCTGGCGCTGGCCGACATGATCGGGCTCGATGTGTGCCTGGCCGTGATGGAGGTCTACCTCGAGCAGTTCGGCGATTCCAAGTACCGCCCCTGCCCGCTCCTGAAGGAAATGGTCGCGGCCGGCCAGCTCGGGCGCAAGACGGGGCGCGGCGTGTACGCCTACTGAGCGTCATCCAACAAGAACAAAAGGAGACAAAAACCATGACCGCCGTGCCCACCAACCCTCCGCCGGAAGGCTGCATCGACGCCCAGGTGATCGACCATGTCTTGCTGATCGGCATCAACCGCCCGGCCAAGCGCAACGGCTGGACGCCGCCGATGTTCAAGCAACTGGCCGAGGCCTACACCCGGCTCGACGACGATCCCGACCTGCGCGTGGGCGTGCTGCACGCCTTCGGCGACCACTTCACGGCCGGGCTCGACCTGCCGGCAGTCACCGAGTACATGAAGCGCGGCGAGAAGGCCATTCCGGCCGGGCTGGTGGAGCCGCACGACTTCGGCCTGCCCGGCTACCGCCGCCGCACCAAGCCGATGGTGGTGGCGGTGAAGGGCATCTGCTTCACGGTCGGCATCGAGCTGATGCTGGGCGCCGACATCGTGGTGGCGGCCGACAACTGCCGCTTCTCGCAGATGGAGGTGCAGCGCGGCATCATGGCCACAGGCGGCGCCACGCTGCGCATGGCCGAGCGCGCGGGTGTGGGCAACGCGATGCTGCACCTGCTCACGGCCGACGAGTTCGACAGCGCCGAGGCCTATCGCCTCAACTTCGTGCAGAAGGTGGTGCCGGCCGGGCAGGAGCTCGACGCGGCGCTGGCCATTGCGCAGCGCATCGCGGCGCAGGCGCCGCTGGCGGTGGTGGCCACCCGGCTCAACGTGATCAAGGCAGTGGAACAGGGGCCCCTCGCGGCAGTGTCGGAATTCATCGAGACGCAGAAGCGCCTGTCGAACAGCGAGGACGCAGCCGAAGGCGTGCGCTCCTTCGTCGAACGCCGGCCCGCGCGCTTCAGCGGCCTTTGATGATGATGATGATGAATTCCACCGGAGCGCCGCTGCCCATGTCATTTATCAAACGCACGGCGCTTGCCGCCGCCTTCACACTCCTTGCCGTGAACACCTCCAACGCCCAGACTTCCCCGCCCGCCGCGCCCCCCGACCCCGCGGCCACTTCGGTCGAGGCCCTGGGCTGGATGAAGGGATTTCCGCCCCCGCCCGACAAGCTGATCACCTTCGACAACCCGGCCGGCGGCGTGTTTCCGCGCACGCGCTGGAGCTTCTCGCACGTGCGTGAAACCGTGCCCACCGCCAACGTGTGGCGCGGCAGCGGCGCGGCGAGCCCGCTGCCTGCGGCGCCGCGCAACGACATCGAAGCCGTCACTTTCAAACCACTCGGTAGCGAAGAGACCGTGACCTTCGCGCAGATGATCCCGCGCACCTACACCGATGGCATCCTGGTGCTGCACCGCGGCCGCGTGGTCTACGAGAAGTACTTCGGCGCGCTCACGCCCGAGCGGCCGCACCTCGCGATGTCGGTCACCAAGTCCTTCGTGGGCACGCTGGCGGCCATCCTCGCCGACGAAGGCAAGCTCGACCCGTCGGCGCCGGTCACCCGCTACCTGCCCGAACTCAAGGACACCGCCTACGGCGACGCCACAGTGCGCCAGGTAATGGACATGACCATCGGTGTGCACTACTCGGAGAACTACGCCGACCCGAAGGCCGAGATCTGGGACTACGCGCGCGCCGGCGGCATGCTGACCCAAGGGCCGAACTACGCCGGTCCCAAGTCGTTCTACGAATTTCTCGCCACGCTGAAGAAGGAAGGCGCACACGACGCCGCCTTTGCCTACAAGACGGTGAACGCCGAAGTGCTGGCCTGGATCCTGCGCCGCGTCAGCAACCAGCCGCTCGCCGATCTGCTGAGCGAGAAGATCTGGCGTCGCATCGGCGCCGAGCAGGACGCCTATTTCATGGTCGACCGGATTGGCACCGAGTCGGGCGGCGGCGGGCTCAACACCGTGCTGCGCGACATTGCGCGCTTCGGCGAAACCATGCGCAACGGCGGCCGCGCGCCCAATGGGCAGCAGGCCATTCCCAAGGCGGTAGTCGAAGACATCCAGCGCGGCGGCGATCCGGCCAAGTTTGCCAAGGCCGGCTACGCGCTGCTGCCGGGCTGGTCGTACCGCAACATGTGGTGGGTCACGAACAACGCGCACGGCGCCTACATGGCGCGCGGCATCCACGGGCAGAGCATCTATGTCGATCCGAAGGCCGAGATGGTGATCGTGCGCTACGCCGCGCATCCGGTGGCCGCCAGCGCCGGCAACGACCCGCTCACGCTGCCGGCCTTCCAGGCGGTGGCCGAGGCGCTGATGCGCCCCTGAGCCTTCTTGAAAGGCTCAGCCCGCGGCGCGCTCACGGGCAATGACCAGGAGTCCGTCCATGATCAGGCTTTCGACGAGTTCGAAGTCGCCGTTCATGACGGGCGCCATCTTCCAGCCAGCGCCGCCCGTCATGTAGCAGGCGGGCTCGGCGCCGCAGTGCGAGCGCACGTGTTGCACCATGCGCTCGACGGCGCCGGCAATGGCGTAGGTGCCGCCACTGGTCAGGGCGTCGCTGGTGTTGGTAGGAAACTCGCGCACCTCGCCGGTTGGCACGTGCAGCCCGGCGGTGCCGGATTCGAGCGCGCGCAGCATGATGCCGTGGCCCGGCAGGATCAAGCCGCCGAGGAACTTGCCCCCAGCGTCGATGGCCTCGACCGTGACGGCCGTCCCGATCATCACCACCACCATCGGCCGCGCCGGCCCGGCGTCCAGCATCCGCTGGCGCGCACCGATCATCGCCACCCAGCGGTCGGCGCCCAGCCGCGTGGGATGGTCGTAGCCGTTGACGATGCCGGCCTCGGCCGCGCTCGACACCACCCAGCGCGGCGCGCAGTCGAAGCGCTCCTCGATCTGCTCCTCGGCGCGGCGGCGCACCGCATCGCCCGCCACCACGCAGCCCAGCATGGAACCGGGCGCGGGCAGGTCGGCCCAGGGGCCTTCGGCCAGCCGCTCGATGTGGTCCAGGAACTCGGCCCCATGCGCCTGCAGCACAGCCCCCGGATGCGCGGCATCGTAGAGAGCCCATTTGAGGCGGGTGTTGCCGATGTCGATCGCGAGGAAGGGGGATGCCATGCGCGGGATTATTGCGACTTTGTCGGCATTCATGCTGGCACGTCGCTGACACACGCGGCGCGGGCCTACGCCGGCACCTCCCGTTCCGCCGCTACATTCGCCAGTTCCATCCACCACGGCACAAGGAGATCACCATGGGATTGCTCAGTTTCATCAAGGAAGCCGGTGAAAAACTGTTCGGCGGATCGTCGGCCCAGGCCGCCGAGCCTGACGCCAACACCAAGGCTGCGGCGGCCATCAAGACTTACATCGAGACGCAGAATCTCGGGCTCACGGGCCTCCAGGTGGCCTACACCGCCAGCAGCGGGCTGGTGACCTTGTCCGGCCAGGCGCCCTCGCAGGAGGCCAGCGAAAAAGCCGCGCTTGCGGCGGGCAACGTGGCCAACGTGACGAGCGTGGACAACAATCTGGTCGCACCGGCCGCGCCGCCCGCCCAGTACCACGACGTGGTGAAGGGCGACACGCTCTCGGCCATTTCGAAGAAATATTACGGCGACCCCAACAAGTACAACGCGATCTTCGAGGCCAACAAGCCGATGCTGACCCACCCGGACAAGATCTACCCAGGCCAGAAGCTGCGCATTCCGGCGCCTTGATCGCCCGGCACCCAAGTAGACGCCCGCCGTGCTCCGGCGGGCGTTTTTCATTTCAGTTCTGCTTCCAGGGCAGTCCCCGCTTGCGCCAGCCGCCGATCGTGCCGCGGTGCCCCTGGTCGTCGGCGTTGCCCTCGAAGCCTTCGAGAATGTTGTAGGCCTCAAAGCCCAGGTCGGTTGCGCGCTTGGCGGCGGCAATGGAACGCACGCCGCTGCGGCACAGCAGCACCAGCTTCTGCTTGCCCTCGCCCGCGGCACGGATGCCGTCGTCGAAGGCCGGATTGGGCACCATGCCCGGCCACTGCTTCCAGGGCACCGCCACGGCGCCGGGTACGTAGCCGACCCATTCGCGCTCGGCGTCGCTGCGTATGTCGACCACCACAGCCTCGCCGCTCGCCATCCACAGCGCCGCCTGCTCGGGCGTCACGTCGCCGGCATAGCCTTTTTCCCCAACGGGTTCGGTCATCTCTCTGCGTCCTTTCGATAGACAGGGTAACTACAGGGGACGGCTCCCTTGAGCTTTGTTCCAGCCCCCGTCCGGATGATGGAATTTTTCACCAGTTCGTGAAAACCCTGTTTGTCGCATATTCCGGCGCGCCAAAGATGCGGATGGGCCTGCCGAACATAACGCCAGGAAGGGTGGGCAGGATTTCTTCGGTCGGAACTTGTATGGAGAGAGACAACATGACAGACAGCAAATCGCCCCGCCGCCGCAACCTTCTCAAGGGTGTGGCCGTGGCTGCAGGCGCCATGTCGGCGCCGATGGTCAGCATGGCCCAGACCACCTCGCTGCGTTTCCAGAGCACCTGGCCTGCCAAGGACATCTTCCACGAATACGCGCAAGACTTCGCCAAGAAGGTCAATGACATGGCCGGCGGCCGCCTCAAGATCGAGGTGCTGCCCTCGGGCGCGGTGGTGCCGGCGTTCCAGCTGCTCGAAGCGGTGAACAAGGGCACGCTCGACGGCGGCCACGGCGTGGTGGCCTACCACTACGGCAAGAACTCGGCGCTCGCACTGTGGGGATCGGGCCCGGGCTTCGGCATGGACGCCAACACGGTGCTGGCCTGGCACAGCTACGGCGGCGGCAAGGCGCTGCTCGAGGAGATCTACAAGAGCCTGAACATGGAGGTGGTGTCGTACCTCTACGGCCCGATGCCGACGCAGCCGCTGGGATGGTTCAAGAAGCCGGTGGCCAAGGTCGAGGACATGAAGGGGCTCAAGTTCCGCACCGTTGGGCTGGCGGTCGACATGTTCACCGAGATGGGGACGGCCGTGAACCCGCTGCCCGGCAGTGAGATCGTGCCCGCGCTCGACCGCGGGCTGATCGACGCGGCCGAGTTCAACAACGCGTCGAGCGACCGCGTGCTCGGCTTCCCCGACGTGGTGAAGAACTGCATGCTGCAGAGCTTCCACCAGTCGGGCGAGCAGTTCGAGGTGCTGTTCAACAAGGGCAAGTACAGCGCGCTGCCGCAAGAGCTGCGCTCCATCATCGACTACGCCGTGCAGGCCGCGAGCGCCGACATGAGCTGGAAGGCGGTGCAGCGCAACTCGCAGGACTATGCCGACATGAAGAAGGCCGGCATCAAGTTCTACAAGACGCCCGACGCGGTGTTGCGCGCGCAGCTCGCGGCCTGGGACAAGACCGTGGCGAAGAAGTCCGAGGAGAACCCGCTCTTCAAGAAGGTGCTGGAGTCGCAGCGCGTGTTCGCCGAGCGTGCGCTGCAGTGGCAGAACGACTACGCGGTCGACTTCAAGATGGCCTACGCGCATTACTTCGGCAAAAAGAAGGGCTGACCGCCGGTCTGTACCTCCACGGTGTGCCACGACATGAACACCCAACGCTTCCTTCACGCCGTCGACCGGTTCAGCATGGCCGTCGGCAAGACCTTCTCGTGGCTCATCGTGGCGCTGATGCTGCTGGTATGCGGGGAGGTCTTCAAGCGCTACGCGCTCAACGCGCCCACCGCCTGGATCTTCGACGCCAACAACATGCTCTACGGCACGCTTTTCATGATGGGCGGGGCCTACACGCTCTCGCAGGCCGGCCATGTGCGTGGCGATTTCTTCTACGGCAGCATGAAGCCGCGCACGCAGGCCGCGCTCGACCTCGTGTTGTTCGCGCTCTTCTTCCTGCCCGGCGTGGTGGCGCTCACCTGGTCGGGCTGGACCTACTTCGGCGAATCGCTCGCCATGCACGAGCAGACCTTCAATGCAGACCCGATCCCCGTCTACCCGTTCAAGTTCGTCATTCCGGTGGCCGGCGCGGTGCTGCTGCTGCAGGGTATCGCCGAGATGGTGCGCTGCGTGCTGTGCCTGAAGACCGGCGTATGGACGCCGCGCCTGAAGGACGCGGAAGAAATGGACGTGGTCGGCGACCAGCTCGCCGGCAGCAGCTATGTCGACGAAGCCGACAAGCGCGAGGTGATCGAGAAGGCCAAGGCCATCGAGCAGGCCGCGCAGCAACGCAAGAGCGACAGCACGGGAGGTTCCGCATGAGCGCCGCGCCGGGCCGCCCCAAGCAAGCTCGCACCGAAGTGCGAAGCACGGAGGTTGCCGAATGAGCGAACCCGCACTCGGCCTCTCGATGCTCGGCCTGATCGTGGTCGTGATCATGCTCGGCTTTCCCACGGCGTTCACGCTGATGGGGCTGGGCATGTTCTTCGGCTTCATCGCCTTCTACGATCCCGCCTCGCCCTGGCTCGACAACAAGATCTTCGACCTGATGGTGCAGCGCGCCTTCGGTGCCATGACCAACGAGACGCTGCTGTCGATCCCGCTCTTCGTGCTGATGGGCTATGTGATGGAGCGTGGTGCGCTGGTCGACAAGATGTTCCACAGCGTGCAGCTCGCCTTTCGCCGCGTGCCGGGTTCGCTCGCGGTGACGACGCTGATCGTGTGCACCTTCTGGGGCATCGCGAGCGGCCTCGTCGGCGCGGTGGTGGTGCTGATGGGCGTGATCGCGATGCGACCGATGCTCAATGCCGGCTACGACACGCGCCTTGCAGCCGGCGTGATCACGGCGGGCGGCACGCTCGGCATCCTGATTCCTCCCTCGGTGATGATCATCGTGTACGCAGCCGTGGCCGGACAGTCGGTGGTCAAGCTTTATGCGGCGGCGATGTTCCCCGGCTTCTTCCTCGCCTTTCTCTATCTGGTCTACGTGATCGGCTGGGCCGTGCTGCAGCCGAAGGTCGCGCCCAAGCTGCCGGCCGACAAGCAGCGCGCCCCCATCTCGCCCTGGGTCGCGCACATCGCAGCCAGCTATTCGCCGCGCATGCTGCCCGCTCTCGCCGCGGCCGTGGTGTCGCCGGCGCGCGCGCTGCGCGCCACGGTCGAGGGCGTGCGCATCACCTGGTGGCTGCTGCTGCGCAGCCTGCTCAGCGCGCTGGTGCCGCTCGCACTCGCGGCCGTGACGCTGGGTTCGGTCTGGTGGTACGTGGCCATCTACTCGCAGAAAGACAACAACGCGCCGGTGGCGCAGCAGCAGGCGACACAGAAGGCCGCGGGAACTGCTGCGCCGCTGCCCGAGGCTTCGTCCTCTTCCAGCACCGGGCTGGCCGAACCGCCGGCTTCGGAAGATCCGAAGGAGCCGGCATCGGACGGCGGCCTGCAGGAGCCGCCTGGCGGCGTCGAGGAGCCACCCGGCAGCGAGGCCGCTTCACCGGCGGCGGCTTCAGAGGGCGGCCTGCAACAGCTCGGCGAAGCAGTCGATGCGCCGAAGACCGCCGCGGTGCCCGAAGCCTTCTACACGGGCTTTCTGATCGCCAGCCTCTTCACGCTCGTGATGCTGGCCTGGTACTACTGGCGCCTGGATGCGGAGCAGTTCGAGATCCTGCGCATGCTGGTGTCGTCGGTGATGCCGCTTGCCACGCTCACGCTGGTGGTTCTGGGCGTGATTCTGTTCGGCATCACGACCGCCACCGAATCGGCCGCGGTGGGCGCGGCCGGCGCCTTCCTGATGGCGTGGCAAGCCGGCACGCTCAACTTCAAGAAGACCAAGGAGGCCGTATTCCTCACGCTCAAGACCACCTCGATGGTCTGCTGGCTGTTCGTGGGCTCGGCGCTGTTTTCGGCGGTGTTCGCGCTGCTGGGCGGCCAGCGCATCATCGAGGAATGGGTGCTGGGCATGAACCTCAGCCCGCTGCAGTTCCTGCTGCTGTCGCAGGCAATCATCTTCATCCTCGGCTGGCCGCTCGAGTGGACCGAGATCATCGTGATCTTCGTGCCCATCTTCCTGCCGCTGCTCACGCACTTCCAGATCGACCCGCTGCTGTTCGGCGTGCTGGTGTTCGTGAACCTGCAGGCGGCGTTCCTGTCGCCACCGGTGGCAATGTCGGCCTTCTACCTGAAGGGGGTGTCACCACCGCACGTGACGATCAACCAGATCTTCGCGGGGATGATGCCGTACATGCTGATCGTGATCCTGTGCATGGTGTTCATGTACATCTGGCCAGGGTTGACGCTGTGGTTGCCGCAGTACCTGTATGGGTGACATTGGCGTGCTGGCGATCCACAACGCGGCCGCCAGCACCGTGAGCAGGCTGCGAGGTCAGCCCGATCAGCGCCGCCGCTCCACATACGGCCGCACCTGCAACAACACGATCCTGTCGCCTACCGTCGCCCACTCGATGTCCTGATCGACCGCATTGAACGTGCGCTTCACGGCCGCCCCCACGTTGGCAAGCCGCACGACCAGCTCATCGGTCAGCACGTTGCGGCCAAGCTCCACCGGCACTTCCTTCACGCCGCCGTCCTTGTCGAGCTGCAGCGCCGTCTCCTCGGCCGAGCGGCTCAGCACCTGGATCGCCTTCGACCAGCTCGAATACATCACCTGCTCGGCCACGCGCTGGCCCTCGACCACGCGGATGCCGATGCCGCGCTTGGCCGAGATGTAGGTGACGTGCGGATGCCCGGCGTCGAAGGGGTCGCGCGTGATCATCACGCCGGCGTTGGTCGAATCGATGGCGGTCTGCACGAACACGCCCATCAGCACCGACTCGGCGCCGAAGCCCGCGGCGCTGCGCGCCTCCCAGGCTTCGGGATTGAAGACCGAGGCCCAGACCTTCTTCACCGCGAGCTCCAGCGCGTCGCCGGTCTTGACGTTGGGCATCGTTGTGTAGAGCCCCGCGCCGCTGAAGCCGGGCAGGTCTTCCGAGTTGGACGAGCTGCGCACGAACACGCCGCCGCCGCCCAGCTGCGATTGCCATGCGGCGCGCCACGACGCCGCGGTGGCGGGATCGACCGGCCATTTGACGATCTCGTCGCGCAACTGCGCCAGCGCCTTCTGCCTGATCTGCGGATCGCTCGCAAAGCCGGGTTGCTGCTGCATGCGTGCGATGCGGTCGGCGAGGCCGTTCGCGCGCATGAAGCGGTCGTAGTGCGCAAAGGGAATGCAGAAACCGTCGGGTACCGTGGTGGAGGGAATGCGCGCGGCCAGCACGGCGCCAAGATTGGCGGCCTTGGAACCGCACTGCGCGCTGTTGCGCGCACGCAGCGAGGCGAGCGGCAGCAGGCGGGTTTCGCGCAGGTCGGGCTTGGCGGCTTTGGCACTGCCGGGCACCGCGCCGATGGCCGCGGTGCGCACGTTGCGCGGCGGCAGCGCGGCAACCTCGTCGGGCGTGAGGCGGCGCACCTGGTAGCCCGAGGCCGCGACCTTGAGCGCCACCCACTGGCCCGCGTGCTCGCGCAGCACGGATGCGGCATCGCGCACATAGGCATTGGGAATGCCCCAGCCCTTGGCCAGCAGGTTGACGTGCGAGAGCGCGGTAGACGGCCGCTCGGTCACCACGCCGGCCACGGGCGGCAGGTTGATCGGCACCTGGCGCAGCACGGCGATGTCGTCGGGCAACAGCGCATTCAATGCGTTCGCGCCCGAAGCCTCGTCCACGATGCGAACGCGGCCCGTGGCCGTGCCCAGATTCATCGGCATGTAGGGCTGTTCGCGGATCAGCGCTTCCTGGCTGACGAAATCGATGCCGGCTTCCTTGGCGACCCGATCGTGCTGCGTCGAGTTGGTCTTGAACTTCACGGGCGCGAAGAAGCTGGCCTTCACCTCTGCATCCACCTGGCGCAGCAGCGCGGGCGTGAGCTGGTCGCCCTCCCAGAACTCGTAGGTGAAGCTTCCGATGTTCTGCTGCCAGCTCAGCGTGCCGAAGAGGAAGCGGCGATCGGGCACGAGATAGTTGCGGTCGATCTCTCGCTTGCCCGCGCTCGGCGCAAGCCCGGTGTCCCGCACGAAGCGAACGTGCAACTGGTAGCGCGGCGTGTCGATGTAGTAGGTGCGCACCGGCCTGGCCTGGCGGTCGACCGCGAACAGCACGTGGGCCAGCTGCATCGGCGTGCCGGGGTCGTAGACGCGCGCCAGGCTGTCGAAGTCGCCGCGACTGCGCAGCGCGGGCAGCGACGCAGGTGCCGCCACGCGCGTTGCGGGCTGCCCGGCCGCACTTTCCGGAGCGGCCTTGTTGTTCTGCTGCTGGTAGTAGGAAGGCTTGCGCGCCAGCTGGGCTTCCGCCGGCAGGATGGCGATGGACATCGCGCCCAGCGCCAGCGTCGCGAGCCAGCGCGGCTTGCTCTTGTTTCGGTAGCGCGGTTGGCCCGATACGCCTTGATATTTGTCGTTTTTCATGCAGGGTCCCTCATTACAAGCGGTTGCCGAATGTGCGTGCGCTTCACCAAGCAGGGGGCCTGCGCTGACAGCGGCAGCGGATTCTCGCGCGTTACATATCCATTGCTTTCATCCGGTCCCGCGAACCAGAGACAAACCATGAAACGCCCCGCTCTTTCCATCCTTCCTCCCCGGCCGCTGCACCGGTGGCTGCTCGGACTGGCGCTGCTGTGCCTCGGCGCGGCAGCCAGCGCACAGCAAGACCCGCCGGGCCGGGTGGCCCGCCTGAACCTGCAGGAGGGCGCGGTGAGCTTCGCGCCCGCCGGCGAAGACAGCTGGTACGACGCGCAGCCCAATCGCCCCATCACCACCGGCGACCGGCTCTGGACCGACCGCAATGCGCGCGCTGAAGTGCACATCGGCTCGGCAACGCTGCGGATCGACGGCCAGACGCATGTCGAGTTCTCCGAGCTGGACGACGACACCGTGCGCCTCACCGCGAACCAGGGCAACCTGCAATTGCGCGTACGCGACGACCTCTCCGGCCAGCGCGTCGAGGTCGACACCGGCAACCTTGCCGTGGTGATCGACGCACCCGGCGAATACCGCATTGCGGCCGACCCCGCCGCCGACACCACCTGGATCGCGGTGGCCTCGGGCCGCGTCACGCTCCACGGCGAGAACGGCGAATCGCAATCGCTGGGCGCTCGGCAGCAGCTCACGGTCGGCGGCCGCAACCTGGCCGCGGTGGGCGGCGCGCCGGGGCAGAACGGCAGCTTCGATGCATGGGTGGCGGAGCGCAACCGCATCGAGGACCAGTCGATTTCCGCGCGCTACGTGTCGCGCGAAGTCGTCGGCTACCAGCAGCTCGACATCTACGGCGACTGGCAAAGCGACCCCACCTACGGCGACGTCTGGTTTCCACGCAACGTGGACGCCGAATGGGCGCCCTACCGCGACGGCCAGTGGGTGAACATCGCGCCCTGGGGCCTGACCTGGGTCGATGCCGCGCCCTGGGGCTTTGCGCCTTTCCACTATGGCCGCTGGGCCCGCGTGGGTCCGCGCTGGGCCTGGGTGCCGGGGCGGACGACCACGCGGCCGGTGTATTCGCCAGCGCTGGTTGGCTTCGTGGGCGGCGGCGCGAACGCCACCCTGCAGATCGGCGACGGCCGCAGCGGCGTGGGCTGGTTCCCGCTGGCGCCCGGCGAGCCATGGCGGCCCGGCTATCGCGCGAGCCCGCGCTACGTGGACCAGGTGAACCGCATGGCGGCTTACCGGAACCGGCAGGGCGAGGTGCGCAACGACTTCTATGCCAACCAGCGGATGCCGGGCGCCGTGACCGTGCTGCCGGCCGACCGCTTCGGCCGCGGCCCCTTCGGCCGGCGCGACCTGGTGCGGGTGCCGGACGACCGCTTTGCGCGCGTGCCGGTGGCGCCGGCGCCGGGAGTTCCCGTGCACAACTTCGGCAGCGGCTTTGGCCGGCCTGCGGCCGTGCTGCCGCCGCCGACCCCGCCGATGGTGCGCCAGCAGCAGGAGCTGCAGTACGAGCAGGCGCGGCAGGCCCGGCAGATGCAGCAGGCCCAGCAGCGCGCATTGCAGGGACAACCCTCCCAGCAGCTGCAGCAACAACAGCAAATGGAATGGCAGCGCCAGCAGGGCTTGCGCCAGCAGCAGCAGCAGCAGGAGTGGCCGCAACGCGGCGCCCCGGACCAGTCGCAACAACGCCAGCAGCACCAGCAGCAGATGCAACTCCAGCAACAGCAACATCAACAGCAGCAACAGGCGCAGCGGCAGCAGCAGGAAATGCAGCAGCGCGCCGCTGCGCAGGCGCAGGCGCAGGCGCAGGCCCAGGCACAGGCACAAGCCCAGCAGCAGTTGCAGCAGCAACAGCGGGCGGCACAGCAGCAAGCCCTGGCCCAGCAACAGATGCTGCGCCAGCAGCAAGAGGCTCAGCAACGCGCCGTCCAGGCGCAGCAGCAGCTCCAGGCACAACAGCAGGCCCAGCGCCAGGCCCAGGAAGCGCAGGTGCGCGCGATGCAGCAGCAACGCGGCTTCGCGCCGCCCCCTCAGGCCCAGCCCCAGCCGCATCCCCCTGCCCAGCCAGGCCAGCTCGGCGCCGACGAACGCCGCCGGCTCTTGACCTCTCCAGACCAGCAGCGCTGAACGCCGCGCGCGCGGCCGTGCATGGCGCCGCGCGCAAGCCTCTCCAGCACCGGCGCCTCCTTGGCGGCTACAGTCGCCGCCAAGGAGCGTCTTTTCCATGCCCACATTCGACTTCGATCTTTTCGTCATCGGCGGCGGCAGTGGCGGCGTTCGCGCCGCGCGAATGGCCGCGCAGCAAGGCGCGCGCGTGGGATTGGCCGAGGCGGCCGAACTCGGTGGCACCTGCGTCAACGTGGGCTGCATTCCGAAGAAGCTCTACAGCTACGCAGCCGGCTATGCCGAATCCTTCGAGGAGTCCGCCGGCTACGGCTGGAAATTGCCTGAGGCGCCGCAATTCGACTGGGCCTACCTCAAGACGCAGCGCGCCAAGGAAATCACGCGGCTCAACGGTGTGTATGCCTCGCTGCTGAAGAATTCAGGCGTCACGCTGGTCACGGGGTGGGCGCAGCTGGCCGATGGCCACACGGTCGAGGTCGACGGCAAGCGGCACACGGCCCGCCATCTGCTGGTGGCCACCGGCGGCACGCCCTTCGTGCCGGAGATACCGGGACGAGAACACATCGTGACCTCCGACGCGATGTTCGATCTCAGTCCTTTTCCGAAGCGCCTGCTGGTGGTGGGCGGCGGCTACATTGCCTGCGAGTTCGCATCGATCTTCAACGGCCTGGGTGCCAAGGTGACGCAGCTGCATCGCCGCGCGCATCTGCTCACCGGTTTTGACGACGACCTGCGGCAGTTCGTGGCGCACGAAATGGGCAAGGCGGGCGTCGACGTGCGGCTCAACATCGAGGCCACGTCGATCGCGCGCGGCCCGAACGGGCCCGTCGTCACGCTGGCGCGCGGCCAGCAGATCGACGCCGACACGGTGCTCTTTGCCACCGGTCGCGTGCCCAACACGCAGGGCCTCGGCCTGGAGGCCGCGGGCGTGGCGCTCGACGAGCGCGGCGCGATCGCGGTCGATGCGAACTACCGCAGTTCGGTGCCGTCGATCTATGCGGTGGGCGACGTTTCCACCCGCGTGCAGCTCACGCCCGTGGCGCTGGCGGAAGCGATGGTGGTGGTCGATGCCCTGTTCGGCCAGGGCAAGCGCGCCCTCGACTACGAATTCATTCCGACGGCGGTGTTCACGCACCCGAACATCGGCACCTGCGGCTACACCGAGATCGACGCGCGCGCCAGGTTCGGCGAGGTCGCGGTGTTCTCGAGCGAATTCAAGTCGCTGCGCCACACGCTTTCTGGACGCGGCGAGCGCACCTTCATGAAGCTGGTGGTGCAGAAGGCCACCGACCGCGTGGTCGGCCTGCACATGGTGGGCGCCGACGCGGGCGAGATCGTGCAGGGCTTTGCCGTGGCGATGCGCGCGGGCGCGACCAAGGCGCTGTTCGACAGCACCGTGGGCATCCACCCAACGGCGGCTGAAGAATTCGTGACCATGCGCGAACCGATGCCAGGCTAGAGGAAGGGCTCGCCCCCAGTCTTCGCGCACTTCGTGTCGCTACGCCAACCCCCTACCGGGGGCAACACCGGCGGCCCGGCAAAGCCGGTTCCGCGGTGTTTCGCGAATGGGCCCCTCAACAGGACCGCGGCTTACTTTCGAGCAGCTTCACCAGCACAAACAGCACGCGGTTGGCGGGCGTGGGCACGCCGAGCGCCTCGCCGCGCCGCACGACGAAGCCGTTGAGGTGATCGATTTCGCTCGGCTTGCCGCGCGCGAGGTCTTGCGCGGTCGATGAGTATTGCGAGGGCATCGTCTCTGCAATGCCGCGCACGGCGGCGTCGGTGTCGCCGGGTATGGCGACGCCTTCGGCTTTGGCGACGGCGAGGCATTCGGCCACCACGTCACGGATGACCTCGGCCACGCCCTGGCCCTTCACCACCTCGCCATAGGGCAGCTGGGTGATGGCCGATAGCGCGTTGTAGGCGCAGTTCAGAACCAGCTTGGCCCAGAGCGAGCCGCGCACGTTGTCGGAAATCTGCGTGGGCACGCCGGCCGCGGCCAGGTGTTGCGCCACCTGCTCGCTGCTGCGCGAAGGCGCGATCACCAGTTCGCCGCGGCCATGATGCTTCACGTGGCCCGGCCCGGCCATTTCGGTGGCCACGTAGACCACCGCGGCGGCCACGTCGCTGGATGTCAGCACCGAGCGCACGCGCTCGTCGTTGTCCACCCCGTTCTGCAAGGTGAGCACCAGCGCATCGGGCGAAAGATGCGGCTTGATCTGCGCCGCGGCCGATTCGGTGTCGGTGGACTTCACGCAGAACAGCACCAGGTGGGCGCCCTGCACCGCGCTCGCTTCGGTGCTCGCGTCGAGCTTTACCTGCTCGTCGAAAGCCTTTGTCTCCAGCCGCAGCCCGTTGGCGCGCACGGCCTCCACATGCGAGGCCCGCCCGATCAGCACCACCTCGTGGCCCGCCCGCGCCAGCATGGCGCCGTAGTAGCAGCCGACTGCGCCGGCGCCCATGACTGCGACCTTCATTGCTTCACCTTTCGCGGTTGTTGAGGGGAAAGCCGTCGAGGTTAAACGTTCTGAAGCCGGGCACAATCGCGCGGCCCCACAGTTCTCCAACCCTCTGCCCCCAAGGTCTCTGCCATGAGCGTTTCCGCCCTTCGCCTGCGCGAAAACCTGTCTGTCGCGTTCCAGCGCGGCAAGGGGAGCGAGCAGCGCACCGGGCCACTGGGCGCGCCGGCCGTCGCAGGCGACGACCCACCGGCTGTCTACGACTACCTGGGCGACATGCAGCTGCGCTTCATGTTCACGGCGCCCGACGGCACCCAGGCGGTCGCCAAGGAGGCCGACCTGCAACGCCTGAACCTCACACCCGAGCTCGCGATGACGCAAGCGACCGTGAACACGCGCCGTGCGCGCGGCGCGCCCAAGCATGCGCTGTTCGGCCAGAGCGTCTACCAGTTCACCGGCCGCGGCAACGCGGACACCGACGCCAGCTACCTGCTGGACCGCGGCTTCTGGCGCACCCAGCTGCAGGCCTTTCCCAAGGGCGTGGTCGCGGCAATCCCGCGGCGCGGCAGCCTGTTCTTCGCGGACGCCGGCGACAGCGCTGCGACCGAAGAACTCGCGCGCATGGCATCACGCCTGCACCATGCGGCGAGCGAACATCGGGTATCGAATTTTCTGTACATCTTCGGCGCGCGGGGCTGGGAAATTCTTGGCACCCTTCCCGCCGAGGCGCCTGCGCCCAACTCCGCCGCGGGAGGCCGCCCCAGGCCGGGCAGCCGACAACCGGCCCGCGAATCCGTCGAGCCGTACGAAGAACAGGAGCTGTCTCTGTCGCTCGTCGCCAGCGGGCAGAAAACCGTCATCTACTGCCTCATCGCGAACTTCGTGCTGTCGGCCGCCGCGCGCGGAGGATCGATCCCGCCGCTGATCGCCTCGGCGCTGTACATCGCCACGGCGGCGGTGAGCCTGTTCGGCATCGTGCGCATCTGCTCGGGGCTGGGCCATGGCACCTCGGGCAAGGTTCTGTTCATGGTGCTGGCATTCGTTCCGCTGGTGAACCTGATCGCCTTGGTCTACCTGAGTGCCAGGACCAACCGGTTGCTGCGCGCCGCCGGCTGGCGCGTGGGCTTGCTCGGCGCCAAGGCATCGTGAAGAAAGCCGGCGGCCCACGATGAGCGGCAACAGCATGTTCGCAATCCCTGTCGGCCAGCAGGCCAGCCTGTGGCTGAGCTACGCCGTCGTGCTGATGCTGTTGCCGATATGCGCGGCGATTGCCGGCGTTGTCGTGGGCATCTCGAACCGCGGCCAGTCACCGGAAGACGGCAGCCTGGTGCGGCAGTTCCTGTTGTTCCTGGCCATCTTCGCGGCCGCAACCTGGGGCATCAGCCGCTTGCCGTCGGTTCAGTCGCGCATCAATCCAGAGGTCAAGGTCCAGGACCAGCTCCACGCGAACATCGCGTACCAGGCCATCGAAAAATACTCGCCGAGCGACTTGATCACGGTGCGGGAGGCGCTCGGCAAGGAGGTTGCCGGCGGCGCGAGCGTCGCCGATGCCTTCGAGCGCATCCGCCCGGTGTTCGCAACGCTGACCCGTGAGCGGCTGGGTTTTGCCGACCAGGCCACGGCCGTGATGTGGACCCATCTCATGCGCGACGTGCTGCAGCAGGTGAAGGCCTCCGATCCGCAGAAGTGCGTTCGCACGCTGCATCCCGTCGCGGGAAGGCCGCATCCGCTCTCGGAGCCGGTGCTGAACGAGGCCGGCAATGCCGCCTTCCTGAAGGCGGTCGCGGATGTCTACGCTTCCGCCTCGGCCGGCATGCGCCACGACACCGACCGCAAGGACCCGCACGTCGAGCTGCAGGCGCTGCAGATGGAATACCGGCGCGTGATGGATCAGATGCAGGGCGAGTTCGGCGACGACGCCATCCGCACCAAGGACCCCGCGTGGCGCGAAGCGCACCCAGCCCTCTATTGCGACATGGTGCTGCGCAAGACACAGCTCATCTTGCAGCGCGAGCCGGCCATGGCGGGATCGTTGCTGCGCGCATATTGGCGCGGCGATACGAACTGATAAGGCCGCGGCGGCATTGCACAATGCCGACATGCCCTACATGCCCACCTTCGTCGCTCCCGCCCGTTTCACCGACGCCGCCGCCGCTCTCGAACAGGTCAAGTCCATCTACCAGGGCGGGCTTGCCCACCTGCGCGAGTCGATGCTGCGTTTCGTGGCCGGCGAGGCGTTGCCGGGCCGGGTGCGGGCCTGCTATCCGTTCGTGCGGGTGCACACGCACACCGTGTCGCGCCATACGCCGCCGGCCAACGCGGGGCTGAGCTACGGCTTCGTCGCCGGACCGGGCCGCTACGAAACCACGCTCACGCGGCCGGATCTTTTCTCGCGCTACTACCTCGACCAGTTCCGCCTGCTGCTCGAAAACCACCAGGTCGACATCGAGGTCGGCACCAGCACCCAGCCGATCCCCATCCACTTCTCGTTCGCCGAGAACGACCACATCGAAGGCACGATGAGCGAGGAGCGGCGCGCGCTGATGCGCGACGTGTTCGACCTCCCCGATCTGGGCGTGATGGACGACGGCATTGCCAACGGCACCTACGAGGCGCAGGCCGGCGAGGCGCAGCCGCTCTCGCTCTTTACGGCCGCGCGGGTGGATTACTCGCTGCACCGCCTGCGGCACTACACCGGCACGGCGCCCGAGTGGTTCCAGAATTTCGTGCTGTTCACCAACTACCAGTTCTACATCGACGAGTTCGTGCGCCTGGGGCACGAGGCCATGGCCGACGAAAAAAGCGAATACGTCGCCTTCATCGAGCCCGGCAACGTGATCACCCGCCGGCGCGGGCTGCCCGCGGGCGCAAGCACCAACTACGGCGGCCTGCTCGATGGCAGCCAGGGCACGGCGCCGCCGCGCCTGCCCCAGATGCCGGCCTACCACCTGGTGCGCGAGGACTGCAGCGGCATCAGCATGGTGAACATCGGCGTCGGCCCGGCCAATGCCAAGACCATCACCGACCACATCGCCGTGCTGCGCCCCCACGCGTGGATGATGCTGGGCCACTGCGCGGGCCTTCGCAACGCGCAGCAGCTCGGCGACTACGTGCTGGCCCACGCGTATGTGCGGGAGGACCATGTGCTCGACGAAGAACTGCCGCTGTGGGTGCCGATTCCGGCGCTCTCGGAGATCCAGCTCGCGCTGGAGAAAGCGGTGGCCGACGTCACGCGCTACGAAGGGCCCGACCTGAAGAAGATCATGCGCACGGGCACGGTGGCGAGCACCGACAACCGCAACTGGGAGCTTTTGCCCGGAAACCAGCCGCAGCGCCGCTTCAGCCAGAGCCGGGCGGTGGCGCTGGACATGGAAAGCGCCACCATCGCGGCCAACGGCTTCCGCTTCCGGGTGCCCTACGGCACGCTTTTGTGCGTGAGCGACAAGCCGCTGCACGGCGAGATCAAGCTGCCGGGCATGGCCAACCATTTCTACCGCGAACGCGTGGAGCAGCACCTGCGCATCGGCATGCGGGCCATCGACATCCTTCGCGAACAGGGCTCCACACGGCTGCACAGCCGCAAGCTGCGCAGCTTCGCGGAGGTCGCTTTTCAGTAATAGTTGGCACTTCCTAGGGTTTTCACCTACCTCCAGGTGTAGGCAGGCGACGCAATTCGCGTGGATCATTCAGTTACTGTTCTGAACAACTGGAAACAAAATGCCTCGTTCGTCGCTCGCGGGCCTTTCACGCCGCAATTTCAACGCATGGATGGCGGGCGCGGCCGCCGTCGCGGGCGCCGGGCACGCCGCTCTGTGGCCGCGTGCTGCCGGGGCAGCCGAGCCGCAACTCGTCTCGAAGCTGCGCATCGTCATTCCGGCCAATGAAGGCGGCGGCTGGGACCAGACCGGCCGCGCGCTCGGCGCGGCGCTGCTGGCCTCGGGCGCGGCGGGCGAGGTGGCGTACGAAAACATTGGCGGCAAGGGCGGCACCATCGGGCTGGCCAAATACGTCGAAAAATACGATGCCGACCCCGACACGCTGCTGATGAGCGGCATGGTCATGGTCGGTGCGGTGGCGCTGCAGAAGCCGGCCGTCACCATGGCACAGGTCGCGCCCGTCGCGCGTCTCACCAGCGACTACGAGGTGGTGGCGGTGAAAGCCGACTCCCCCATCAAGACGCCGAAGGATCTGATCGCCCAGTTGCGCGCCGATGCGGCCAAGACCGTGATCGCTGGCGGCTCGGCGGGTGGCGTGGACCACATGTACGCCGGCATGCTGGCGCGCGTGGCAGGCAACGCCGCGAACTTGGTCTACCAGCCGTACCCTGGCGGCGCCCAGGTGGTGGAGGCACTCACGACCGGCAAGGCGGTGGCGGGCATCTCGGGCTTCAGCGAATTCAGCGAGAGCCTGTCCAGCGGCAAGCTGCGCGCCATTGGCGTGTCGTCGAAGCGGCCGTTTCTCGGCATTCCGTCGGTGCGCGAGCAGGGCGTGGATGCCGACCTTGCCAACTGGCGCGGCGTACTCACCGGCAAGAAGGTGCCTGCGGACCGCAAGGCCGTGCTGCTCGAAGCCGTGCACCGCGCCACCACCGCCGACGTCTGGCAGAAGACCATCAAGCGCAACAACTGGGATGCGTACTGGATGGCAGGCAAGGATTTCGAGAGCTTTCTCGAGCTGGACCTCGCCATGGCCGGTCCGATGATCTATCTGCTCAAGCTGAAGGCCTGAAGACGCTTTTCAGGCGAAGAGCTCCGGCATCTCGCGCTGCGCCTTGGGCGTGAGCGTCAGTTCGCGCCCGTCGAGCGCCTGACGCACCCAGCCGCGGCGCAGCGACAACTGGAGCCACGCCGCACCGAGCGCGCCGCCCAGATGCGGACGACGCTCGCTCCAGTCGAGGCAGGCGCAGGCAAAGCGTCTCCGAGAGCGGCGCACCGCGTCGATCTCGACACCCAGGCTTTCCAGCGCGATCGCGCCTTCGGGCGTGAGCTCGTACGAACCGCTCTCTAGTCCGCTGAGCCAGCCCTGCGCATGCAGCCGGTCATGCAACGCGACGCCGGCCGTGCCCGCCATGTGGTCGTAGCAGGTGCGCGCAGTGCGCAGCCGGCTTGGGGTGCTCGGCTTGAACTCGGCGGCACGCGGCGCGCCGGCCACCACCATGAGGCTCTCGAGCGCGGCCGCGACGTTGTCGCCGGCCAGGCGGAAGTAGCGGTGCTTGCCTTGCACCAGCAGCTCGACCAGCCGCTCTTCCTTCAGGCGCGCAAGGTGCGCGCTGGCGGTGGAGGCGGCCACCTCGGCCACCGCAGCGAGCTCGGTCGCGGTGCGCGCATGGCCGTCCATCAGACAATTCAGCATGCGCGCGCGCGCGGGCTCGGCAATGGCGCCGGCCAGGCGGGCCAGCTGGAAATCGGCATTAGTTGAAGAGGATGGAGAGGATGGAGAGGACGTGTCCATGCGCCAATCGTAAGTCGCCGGCGCAATCCACACTTCGTTCGCGGGCGAAGTGTGGCGGAAGCTTCGATTGCACACTGCGGACATGAATTCGAGCCCCACCTGCCCCACTTCTTACGCCGACAGCCCTCTCGATCCCGTCGCAGCCGCCACGCATGCCGACCCCTATCCCTTCTATGCCCAACTCCGCGCGGGTCCGCCGCTCGTGTGGAACGAGACGCTGCGCGCGTGGGTCGCGAGCCGCGCCGACGTCATCCAGTCGCTGCTGCTCGCGCACGGCGCGCTGCGCGTACGGCCGGCCGCCGAACCGGTGCCGCGCGCCATCCTGGGCAGCCCGGCCGGTGAGGTGTTCGGCCATCTGGTGCGCATGAACGATGGCACAGCGCACCAGGCGCACCGGCCCGCCCTGCAACGCGCATTGGCCGGGCTGGACCTCGATACCGTTCATTCGGCGGCCTTGCAGGTTGCGCGCAGCGTGCCCACACAACCCTTGTCGGATGCGCTGTTCTCCATGCCGGTTCGGGCGGTGGCTCATCTGCTCGGCTTTGCCGACGACGCGTTGCCGCAAGTCGACCGCTGGATGCGCGATTTCGTCGCCTGCCTGTCGCCGCTCTCCAGCGCCGACCAGTTGCAAGGCGCCAGCGTCGCAGCGAACGAACTCATGGCGCGCTTCGAAACCTTGGCCGCGGGCATGCCGCCGCGAAACGGAAGCTTGCTCGCGGCGGTGCTGGCCGAGAGCGATGCCGCCGCGCCTCTTTCGCGTTCGCTGCTCGCCAACCTCGTCGGTCTGCTCTCGCAAACCTGCGATGCGACGGCGGGTCTGCTGGGCAACAGCCTCATCGCCCTGATGCGCGAGCCTTCGCTGCGTGAAGTCGCGCGAACACGCGACGGATTGCAGGCCGTCGTCGAGGAGACCGCGCGACACGACCCATCGGTGCAGAACACGCGCCGCTTCGCCGTTGAACCCATCGCCATCGCAGGCACGACGTTGGCGGCGGGCGACGCAGTGCTGCTCGTGCTGGCGGCGGCCAATCGCGACCCGGCGTTCAACCCCGACCCCGACCGCTTCACGCTCGTGCGCGCACGGCGCCGCATGCTGGGCTTCGGCCACGGCGTGCACGCCTGTCCGGGGCAGGCGCTGGCCTGCACGCTCGCGGCCGCGGGGCTCGAGGCTTTGCTGAGTCGCGCGCCCGATCTCGATGCGATGCGCGAACGCGGCTGGAGCTACCGCCCTTCAGCCAACGCGCGCATTCCGGTCTTTCACTGACGAGCCCAGCGCCCCGTGCCCGCCAGGTGCGGCGACAGCTCGGCATCGCCCCAGCGCAGCGGCAGCGCGGCAGGCCGGCGCAATGCATGGTCGACATGCAGCCGCAGCAGCCGCTCTGCCCCTTCGAACTGGGCAAGCTCGGGCCCGTCCAGCACGATCTCGGCCGTGGCCGCCACGTGCAAGAGCTCGCCGCTGTCGAAGTCGATGAACAGCAGGCCCGCGCGCGGATGCGCCACCAGGTTGCCCAGCGTGTTGAAGAAGCGATTGCCGTTGAAGTCGGGCACGGTCAGCACACCGCCTTCGTCGACGCGAACGAAGCCCGGCAGGCCGCCGCGATGCGACACGTCGACACCGTGCGACCTTGCATCGGCATCGTCGCCGGCGGCCGCTTCTTCGGGATACGCCGTGGCGATGAACAGCGTGTCCGCGCTGCCGATGAGCCGCTCAGCGGCCAAGTCGAGCCTGTCGAGCCGCTGCACCGGCGCGCCAATGTTGTTGCGCGCAGCCGCGAACACGGGCTCACGCGCCTGGATATAGCGCGGGCAGTTGCCGAAGCTCTGCTGCACCTCGACCATGAAGCCCGTGGCATCGAGCGACTCGACCGTGCCGTTCATGCGGTTGCGCCGCCGCGTGTGGGGCTCGATACCCAAGAGACCCAGCGAAGCGCCTTGCGCGAGCTGGCTGGCCAGCGGATCGCCGGCCGCCGGCAACGCATCGACGCGCAGGTGCGTGGCATCGGGTGAATGCACGAACCCCGCGGGCGCCGCGAGCACGCTGGCCCAGGGCTGCAGGCTGGCATCGAGGCTGCCCAACACGAGGAACGGCAGCTGCGCGAAGAATTCGCGGTGCTGGTCAGGCATGTAGTCGCGCATCACGCGCGGGCCCGCGGCCTCCATGCGATCGCGCCAGCCGGTCTGGGCTTGCAGCGCGCGCTCGCCGGCGTGGAAGGGTGCGGCGATCATGATGCCGCCGCTGCGAGTCCGACCGGCGTGCGCACCATCGACACGAAACCGGGCAAGGCCTCCACGCGCGCCAGCCAGGCGCGCACATGCGGATACGGATCGAGCGACACGCTGCCTTCGGGCGCAT
The DNA here is from genome assembly GCF_900099805.1 of Variovorax sp. OV700. Taxonomy (GTDB): domain Bacteria; phylum Pseudomonadota; class Gammaproteobacteria; order Burkholderiales; family Burkholderiaceae_C; genus Variovorax. The sequence goes on from NZ_FNDR01000019.1 coordinate 49,080, forward strand.
GCGCAACGTACGCATAGTTCGCAATGTCGGCCAGCGTGGCGGAAGGGCCGGCCAGGAAGGGCTGCTGCGCCAGGTGGATCTCCATCACCGCGAGCAGCGCGTGCGAGCGCGTCGCGGCTTCGCCGGAGTCGGCGCGGCCGAACAGCGCCATGACGCGCGCCGCCGCGGGGCCATAGGCAAGCGGTCCGGCCGCCACCGAGAACCAGCGCTGCACGCGCGCCGCACCCACCGGGTCGCGCGGCATCCAGGCCGCCGGATCGGCCGCGTAGCGCTCGTTGAGGTAGACCAGGATCGCGTTCGAGTCGGCCAGCGTGACCTCGCCGTCCTCGATCACCGGCACCTGGCCGAAGGGGTTGCGCGCCAGGAACTCGGGCGTGCGGTTCGCGCGCTGCTTGAGGTCGAGTTCGATGCTCTCGAAGGGCAGGCCGAGCATCGAGAGAAACAACCGCACCCGGTGCACGTGGCCGGAGATGGCGCTGCCGTAGAGCTTGATGGGTTGTGCGGGAAGGCGGGCGACGGCGTTCATGGAGAGGTCCTTTTTGGAATGGTGGATGGCGTGACCCGATTCTTCTCTCTTGCGGCAAATGAATGAATAGCCATTCTTGGATTTGACTGCTGCGTTTTCCGGTTTAATTGCGCCATGGACCGCTTCAAAGCCATGCAGACCTTCGTGCAGATTGCCGATCAGGGGAGCCTGACCCGCGCCGCCGAATCGATGGGCAGTTCGCTGCCCGCGGTGGTGCGCTCTCTTGCCGCACTCGAGGCGCACCTGGGCGTGCGACTCTTTCATCGCACCACGCGCCGCCTCTCGCTGACCGAGGAAGGCCGCCACTATCTGCCCAGCGCGCGCGAAGTGCTGCTCGCAGCCGATGCCGCGGACCTTGCGCTCAAGGCCGAGGCGCACGAGCCCGCGGGTCTGCTCACCATCACTGCGCCGGTGCTGTTCGGCCATATGTACGTGGCGCCGGCCATCACGCGCTTCATGAAGCGCTACGACAAGGTGCGCTGCAGCGTGCTGCTGTACGACCGCACGGTGAACCTGCTGGAGGAAAACATCGACATCGGCATCCGCATCAGCCCGCTGCAGGATTCATCGCTCGTGGCGCAGACGCTCGGCACCATCCGGCGCGTGGTGGCGGCGAGCCCCGACTTCCTCGCGAACCATGGCACGCCGCGGCATCCACGCGACCTTGCCGGCGCCCCCTGCGTGCGCGGCCGCATCGACGCGCCGCCGCAGTGGCAGTTTCACGAGCGCGGCAAGACCGTGAACGTGACGCCTAGCAACCGGCTCGAGTTCAACCACCTCGCGCCCGCCGTGGAGGCATGCGCCGCGGGCATGGGGTTTGGCACTTTCTTCTCGTACCAGGTGTTGCCGTACGTGGCGCAAGGCCGGTTGAAGCTGGTGCTCGAAGACTACGAACCGCCACCGCGGCCCGTGAGCGTGATCTACCCGAACGCGCGGCTGCTACCGGCGCGCACGCGGGCGTTCATCGACTGGATGAAGAGCGAATTCAGCGGCATGCGGATGTAGCCCCCCCGACTGCTGCTCCGAACTCTCCGGCGTTGTCCATCGGTTGAAGCGCGGGCGACAGGCTTCGCGCGCCTGGGCCAGAATGGTCGCGTGCCATCCTCCTACTCTTCTTCGCCCATCCCTCTTTTCCGCGCCAGCCATCTTCAGAAGCGCTATGGCGACACCACCGTCGTCGACGACCTGTCGTTCGAGATCTCGCCCGGTGAATGTCTGGGCGTGATCGGCCCGAACGGCGCGGGCAAGACCACCACGATCCGCATGTGCCTGGGCCTGACCACCCCCGACGGCGGTGAGATCTCGGCGCTGGGCCTGCAGATGCCGCGCGATGCGCTCGCCATCAAGGCGCAGCTTGGCGTGGTCTCGCAGTTCGACACGCTCGATCCCGACTTCAGCTGCGCCGAGAACCTCGTGGTGTACGGCCGCTACTTCGGCTTCAGCAAGGCAAAGGCGAGCGAGCGCGTACCGCAGCTGCTGGAGTTTGCCGCCCTCTCGCACAAGGCGAATGCGAAGCCGGGCGAACTGTCGGGCGGCATGCGGCGGCGCCTTTCGCTGGCGCGTGCGCTGGTGAACGACCCCAAGCTGCTGCTGCTCGACGAGCCGACCACCGGGCTCGATCCGCAGGCGCGGCACCTGATGTGGGAGCGGCTGCAGGTTTTGCTGCAGCAAGGCAAGTCGATTCTCCTGACCACGCACTTCATGGACGAGGCCGAGCGCCTGTGCTCGCGCCTGCTGGTGCTCGACCACGGCCGAAAGATTGCCGAAGGACGGCCGCGCGACCTGATCGCCGAACACCTGGAGCCCGATGTGGTCGAGGTGTATGGCAACGGCGCGCTCTCGCTGGCCGAGTCGCCCGAACTCAAGGCCATGGCGGCCCGCGTGGAAGTGAGCGGAGAGACGGTGTTCTTCTACACGCAGGATGCGCGCCGCCTGCTCGATGCGCTGGCGCAGCACGGCCGGCTGCGCACCTTTCATCGGCCCGCTAACCTCGAAGACCTTTTTCTCAAGCTCACGGGCCGGCAGATTCGCCAGGAGGGCTGATCCATGAACGCTACGACGACGACAACACCATCTACGGCCCTCGGCAGCACGCCGCCATCGCCTTCGGTATGGCGCGCGCCCGAACTCTCGCTGCGCTGGTGGCCGGTTTTCCTGCGCAACCTGCTGGTGTGGAAAAAGCTCGCGATACCGAGCCTCATCGGCAACATCGCCGAGCCGCTGATCTGGCTCGTGGCCTTCGGCTACGGCATGGGCGCGCTAGTCGGCGAGGTGTCAGTCAACGGAACGCGGGTGCCCTACATCCTGTTTCTGGCGAGCGGTTCGATCTGCATGAGCGCGATGAATGCCGCGAGTTTCGAGGCGCTGTACTCGGCCTTCTCGCGCATGCACGTGCAGAAAACCTGGGACGGCATCATGAACGCGCCGGTCGGGCTCGACGACATCGTGCTGGCGGAGATGCTGTGGGCGGCATTCAAGTCGATCTTCACCGTGACCGCGATCCTGTTCGTGATGCTCGGGCTGGGGATCAGCCACAGTCCGAAACTTGTGGTGGCCTGGATGGTGCTGATCGGGGCCGGCATCACCTTCTCATCCATTGCGTTGATCTTCAATGCGCTGGCGAAGGGGTATGACTTTTTTACGTACTACTTCACGTTGTTCATGACGCCGATGATGTTCTTGAGCGGCGTGTTCTTTCCTTTGGAGCAATTGCCTTCTGCTGTTCGGGCCGTGGCGGCTTGGCTGCCGTTAACTACTGCGGTGGCGCTGGTGAGGCCGTTGTTCATGGATCAGTGGCCTGTGGGGTGGTGGCGGCATGCGGTGGTGTTGGCGGTTTATGCGGTTGTGGCTTTTTGGATTGCTTTGGGGCTGACTCGAAAGAGGTTTCGGGGGTAGCTGGTTGCTGGATTTTTTTTGTTGTCCGAGGCCGGGTGTCGCCCCGGCGGGCGACTCACTTTCTTTGCTTCGCCAAGGAAAGTAAGCAAAGAAAGGCGACCCCTACTGTCTGCGTCCCTTCGCTTCGCTACGGGAAACCTGCTGTGCTCGACTCCGGCGGGGGTCCGCAGAACTCGCTTCGCTCAAACAGCTGCGGCCCTGATCCCACCTCCATCTGCGCTCCTCGGCGCATACAGAAGGGGTGGGAGCGGGCGGCCTTCGCTCCCGCTCGGCCCCAAGTCCAACAGCCAACTCAATACCAACCCCCGCAGGCGCTGTGCGCCTGCGGGGGCCTGGTGGCCGAGCGAAGCAAAGGCCCGCGTGGTCTCCAAGCCCCTCTGTATGCGCCGAGGAGCGCAGGGTTTCGCGGATCAGGGCTCGCAGCTGTTTGAGCGAAGCGAGTTCTGCGAGACCCCGCGAAACCCGAGCACCGCAGGTTGCCCGCAGCGAAGCGAAGGGTCGCAGACAGTGGGGTCGCCTTTCTTTTGCCTACGTTTCTTTGGCGAAGCAAAGAAAAGTAGGTCGCCCGCCGGGGCGAGACCCGGCCTCGGAAAACAAACACTCAAAAGCAAGCCAAAAACATTACATTGCACACAATTGAATTGCACGCTACAATTCACTCTATGCCTACCCAACATGCCTCAGACGAAATGCTCAAGCTGGACAACCAGCTCTGCTTTGCCGTCTATTCCGCCTCGTTGGCCATGACCCGCCTCTACAAGCCGGTCCTGGAAAAGCTGCAGCTCACCTACCCCCAATACCTCGTGATGCTCGCCCTCTGGGAGCAAGACGGCCCCACCGTCTCCGCACTCGGCGAACGCCTTTCACTCGACTCCGGCACGCTCACGCCACTGCTCAAGCGGCTCGAAGCCAGCGGCTACGTGGCCAGGGTGCGCGACACGGCCGACGAGCGCCGCGTGCACATCACGCTCACCGCCGCCGGCCGCAAGCTGAAGACCCGCGCCGCCAACGTGCCCGAATGCCTGATGGCGGCCGCGCAGTGCTCGGTGCCCGAACTGATTTCGCTTACCCAGCAGATCCAGTCGCTGCGCGACCGCATCAAGAAAGCGGCCTGACGACGGGCCACCCCGGTTTTCTCCCCGCTTCGATCGAAAAAAGAGAGAAGCAGCTTTTTCACCCTCCTCCATCACCATCATCATCAAAGGAATCACCATGACCACCAAGCTCGACAAGGTTCTCTACACCGCTGAAGCCCATACCGTCGGCGGCCGCGACGGCGCAGGCAAGTCCAGCGACGGCGCCATCGACGTCAAGCTGAGCTCGCCCGGTTCGGGCAAGCCCGGCACCAACCCCGAGCAGCTGTTCGCGGTCGGCTACGCCGCCTGCTTCATCGGTGCGATGAAGGCCGTCGGCCCGAAGATCGGCGTCAAGGTGCCTGAAGACGTGGCCATCGACTCGAAGGTTTCCCTCGGCCCGACGAACGGTGGCGCTGCCTATGGCATTTCCGTCCAGCTCTCGATCACGCTGCCCGGCCTGGACGCCGACCAGAAGCAAAAGCTGGTCGACACCGCCCACCAGGTGTGCCCGTACTCGAACGCCACGCGCGGCAACATCGACGTCGAACTGACGATCGCCTGAGTTCGCGCACAGCACAGCTCAACGCAGCAAAAAGCGCCCCGGCCACAAGCCGGGGCGCTTTTTTCATGTGCGCGCCGTGTCTCACGGGTGACGCCGAAACGCACCGCGCGATGGCGCCTTTCATCAAGCTTGGCTAATGTGGCTGCACGACGCCTCACCGCAACCCATTCCACCGTGGAGATCGAGACACCATGAGCACCACCAGCTTCCTGATCCGCAAGGACCAGCTCCCCACCACGCGCCTGCACACCGCCACCAACGAGCCGCTGGCCGACGGCCAGGTACGCGTTCGCATCGACAGCTTCGCGCTCACCTCCAACAACATCACCTACGCGGCCTTTGGCGATGCCATGAGCTATTGGCAGTTCTTCCCGACCGGCGAAGAAGGCTGGGGCAGCATCCCGGTGTGGGGGTTCGGCAGCGTGGTGCAGTCGCTGCACCCGGGGGTGGCGGTGGGCGAGCGGCTCTATGGCTACTGGCCGATGTCGTCGACTGCGGTGCTGAGCCCGGACCGTCTCACTTCCGCGCGCTTCACCGATGCTGCTGCGCACCGCGCGGCGCTGCCCGCGGTCTACAACCAGTATTTCCGCTGTAACGCCGATCCGCTGTACACACCGGACACCGAAGACCTGCAGGCGCTGCTGCGCCCTCTGTTCATCACCTCGTGGCTGATCGACGACTTCATGGCCGACAACGATTTCTTCGGCGGCAGCACCATGCTGCTGTCGAGCGCATCTAGCAAGACGGCCTACGGCACGGCATTCCAGCTGCACCAGCGCAAAGGCATCGAGGTGATCGGCCTGACCTCGCCCGCCAACGTGGCCTTCTGCGAAAGCCTGGGCTGCTACGACCGGGTGGTGACCTACGACGCACTCGACACCATCGCGGCCGACACGCCCGCCGTGTACGTGGACTTCGCCGGCAATGGCGAGCTCCGCAATGCCATTCACGCGCGCTTCGCGAACCTGAAGTACAGCTGCTCGATAGGCGGCACGCACGTCGAGCAACTCGCCGCCCAGGGCGCGGGCAAGGACCTGCCGGGCCCGCGCGCCACGCTGTTCTTTGCGCCAGCGCAGATCAAGAAGCGCACCGCCGAGTGGGGCGCCGACGAATTCGGCCGCCGCATGGTGGCCGCCTGGCACGACTTCCTTGCCGCGGTGACCCGCGCGAAGAACCCCTGGCTGCGTCCCGAACACCACCATGGCGGCGAGGCGGTGCAGACAGCGTATGCGCAGGTGCTGGCCGGCAAGGGCGACCCGCGCACCGGACATATTCTTTCGCTTTACAAACAACCCGGCGGGCTGTGACGCCGGGAGGGCCCATGTAGCGACAATCGCTGCATGACCCCTTCCCCCGCGACGCCTGCCAACACACATCCTTACGAGAGCCTCACGCCCGACGTGGTGCTCGACGCGCTCGCGACGCTCGGCCTGCACGGCGACGGTCGGCTCACCGGCCTCAACTCCTATGAGAACCGGGTTTATCAGGTGTTCCTGGAGGACCGCAGTGCGGTCGTGGTCAAGTTCTACCGGCCCGAGCGCTGGAGCGAGGCCGCGATCCTCGAAGAGCACGGCTTCTCGCTCGAACTCGCAGCAGCCGAAGTGCCCGCCGTGGCGCCGCTGGCCTTCGACGGCACCACCCTGCACCACCACTGCGGCTTCGCCTTCAGCGTGAGCCCGTATCGCGGCGGCCGCGCGCCGGAGCTCGACGATTTCGAAGTGCTCGAATGGGTCGGCCGGTTTCTCGCGCGCATCCACACCGTGGGCAGCGCCAAGCCTTTCGAGGCCCGGCCTGCGCTGGACCTGCAGACTTTCGGCATCGCCTCGCGCGACTGGCTGCTGGGGCACGACAAGGTGCCGCTCGACGTCCAGCGCGACTGGGAAAAGGCCTGCAACGAGGCGCTCGACATGATCGCCGCCACCGCGCTGGCGGTGGACGCCCCCGCTTCCTCCGGCTTCCAGCCGCGCAAGCTGCGGCTGCACGGCGACGTGCACCCCGGCAACATCCTGTGGACGCCCACCGACCGCCCGGGCGGCGGCCCGCACTTCGTCGACCTCGACGACGCGCGCACGGGCTTTGCGGTGCAGGATCTGTGGATGCTGCTCTCGGGCGAACGCGCGCAGCGCACCGCGCAACTCTCGGGACTGCTCGACGGCTACGAGCAGTTCCGCGAGTTCGACCGCCGCGAACTCGCGTTGATCGAGCCACTGCGCACCTTGCGGCTCATCCACTACAGCGCCTGGCTCGCCCGGCGCTGGGAAGACCCGATCTTTCCGATCAACTTTCCGTGGTTCGGCTCCAGCGACTACTGGAAGGGCCAGATCCTCGTGCTGCAGGAGCAGTGCGAGCAGATGGCCGAAGAACCGCTTTATGCCTGAGCGAGCGCCCGGCGGGCGACTGCGCTATGCCGCCCGGCTGGTCTTCAGGCCCTGCCCCGCCGCCCAGGCGGCGACGTCCTCGCGCTTGATGGCCGCGGCCATCAAGCCCGGGAACGCGTCCGGCGTGCAGGCGAACGACGGCACGCCGAGCGCGGCCAGCTTGGCGGCCAGGTCGCGGTCGTAGGCGGGCGCGCCCTCGTCGCTGAGCGCCAGCAGCGCGATGAACTGCACGCCGGCCTCGACCAGTTCGTTGGCACGCCGCAGCAGGTTGCCTTCGACCCCGCCTTCGTACAGGTCGGAGATCAAAATCAGGATGGTGTTGCGCGGCTCCCGCACCAGGCTCTGGCAGTAGCCCACCGCGCCGTTGATGTCGGTGCCGCCGCCCAGCTGCACGCCGAACAGCAGGTCCACCGGGTCTTGCAGCTGCTCGGTCATGTCGACCACGGCGGTGTCGAACACCACGAGCTTGGTCGACACGGCCGGCAGGCTCGCCATGACGGCGCCGAAGATGCTCGAATAGACCACCGAGGCGGCCATCGAGCCGCTCTGGTCGATGCACAGGATCACCTCGCGCTGCGGCTGGCGGGCCTTGCGGCCGTAGCCGACCAGCGTCTGCGGCACCACGGTGCGGTACTCTGGCTGCCAGTGGCGCAGGTTGGCGCGGATGGTGCGGTTCCAGTCGATCTCCGAATGGCGCGGCCGGCGGTTGCGCTGGCTGCGGTTGAGCGCACCGCTCACGGCGCTACGCATCGGCTCCTCGAGCCGCTTCATGAGTTCGTCGACCACCTTGCGCACCACGGCGCGCGCGGTGTCCTTGGTGCCGGCCGGAATCACGCTCGACAACGCCACGAGGTTCGCAACCAGGTGCACGTCGGGCTGCGCGTTCTCGAGCATCTCGGGCTGCAGCAGCATCTGGCGCAGGTTGAGCCGCTCCATCGCATCGCGCTGCATCACCTGCACCACCTGGCTCGGAAAGTACTTGCGGATGTCGCCGAGCCAGCGCGCCACGCTGGGCGCCGAATCACCGCGTCCGCCGCGCTGGCCGCCTTGGCCCAGGCCGCGGCGGCCGTCGGCTTCATAGAGCGCGGCAAGCGCCTGGTCGATCTCGCGCACGCGGCCCTCGACGGCGCCGCAGCTGGCGTTGGCCTCGCTGCCAAGCACGAGCCTCCAGCGCTGCAGGCGGCCGGTGGGTGGCGGGGCCTCTTCTTCGATGTCGACGGGGTCCGGATTCACGCTCATGCTTTCACTCCCAGCAATTCCCGCAGCATTGGCAGCGCGAGCACCGCGCGTCCTTCGTCCCAGTCGGCCGCGGCGGTGGCCGTCGAAGCCGTACCGCCCGCGGCGCCGCGCCTGGCGCGTTCGCCCAGGGCACGCCGGTCGGCGCCCGAAAAATCCGCGAAGCTGCGGCGCACCAGCGGCAGCACCTGAACGAAGTGTTCTTCGCCGAGCCCCGAGAGCCAGCCGTCGACCAGCGACCAGACGGCCTCGTCGTGCAGCAGCACCATCGCATTGCGGTTGAGAAAACCTTCGAGCCACGCGGCCGCTTCCGTCGGCGGTGCGCCGGAAGAAAGGTTGCGCGCGAGCTGCTGCGAAGCGCCATCGCCGTCGAGCTGCGCGTCGTCGAGCAGCAGCCGGCAGCTCACGCCGCGCAAGAGCGAGGCCGCGCTTTCGCTGAAGGCGATGGCGCGCAGTGCAGCACGCCAGGCGGTAGTGGTCTCTTCGCCGTCTCGCAGCCGAACCGCGTCGTGCGCGGCGATGAGCCGGGTGCGGAGCGCCTCGGCCGCTTCGGCATCGAGCGCACCGCAGGCGATCGGCAGGCCGATGGCGCCGCGCACGATCAGGCTGTCCAGCACGTGCGAGAGCAGCGCGCTGTCGGTCTGGCGCACGCTGCCGTAGCGGAACACGTTGGCCAGCGGCGGCACCGCGCCGATGAGCTGCACCGCATCGCCGGTGAGCGCGGCGCGGTCTTCGAGCGCGCGGGTCACGGCCTGCACGGCCACTGGCAGGTCGGCCAGCAGCACGATGTCGACCTGCTCGGCCAGTGCGGTGAGCGAGGTTTCCGCGGCCAGTCCTTCCATCACGCGCGCGCTCGCGGCGTGGGCCACGGTGGCGCCGAAGCGGCTGGCTTCGATGATGCGCAGCGCGAACTCGGGCTGCCACTGCAACTGCCACACCTCGTGGAAGGTACCGCGGCTCGCGCGCTGGCCGGCGGTGATCTCGCCCCAGGGCAGGTCGAGCAGGCGCAGGCGGTGCAGCAGGTGGCTGCGCGCAAGGTCGTTGGGCTGGCGCAGATCGAGGTCGAGCGTCTTCGCGGTCGCTTCGGGCTTGAGGCGCAGGCTTTTTTGCGCCTGCTCGATGTCACGCTGCAGCGGCACGGTCGGCACTTCGGCGGGCACCTGGCCCATGCGGTCGCCGACGGTGAGGCGCTCGCGGATCAGCGTGAGCGGCGCCTGCTCGCCCATGCAGATGACGCAGCGTACGGCCTCGTCGAGTTCGGGCAGGCCGGGCGCGGGGCGCTCGCGCAGCGCGGCCAGGGTGTCGGCGAGGCGCGTGGCCTCGATCAAATGGGCGGACGAACAATCGAGGTCGTACGCGCGCAGCAGCCTGGCGACACGTGCAAGCCAGCCCGTCGTGCGGCCGGCCACCTCGTGTCCCTGCTGCCACAGGTGTTCGTACCAACCGGGCGAATCGATGCCGGCACCGTAGCCGCTGGCGCTGGTGAGGTGGCGATAGGTCCACGGCACCCAGGTGGCGAGCACCTTGAGCTTGGGCAGGCCCTTGAGCAACGCGGCATCGACCTTGGCGGTGGCCGCGCCTTGCAGCGCGGGCACATGCCAGGCGCCGCAGACGACGGCGATGCGCTGGTGGCCCGCTTTCACGGCCTCGCGGATCGATTGCCGCATGAAGGCTTCGCGCTGCTGTTCGCGCTGCATGGCGCGTTGCCCGCGCCGGTCCTCGGGCGTTTCGGCGCGCACGGCAGTCATGGCCTCGGCGATGGCGCCGAACAAATCTTCGCCGTCGCCGCGCTCCTCGACCATGTGGTTCCACCAGCTTTCGCCGTCGGCATAGCCCGCGGCGTGGGCGAGCCAGTCGAAGGGGTCATCGGGCAGTGCTGCGGCGGCCACTGGTTCCTGCTCTGGCGCTTCGAGCGTTTCGGAGACGGGCACCTTGTCGGTCTCGTCGTCGTCGAGCGGTGTTTCGACCGGTGCTTCAGCCTTGGCCTCGTCGGCCTCGCGCGCCGCCTGGTCGATAGCCATGCGATGCGCCTGGGGCAGGTCGATGAATCGCGTGGGCAGGCCGTGCTTCACGCCCCATTGCAGCGCCTGCCACTCGGGCGAGAACTCGGCAAACGGGTAGAAGGCAGCCAGGCGCGTGTCGTCGTTCGCATGCACCAGCATCGCGACCGGCGGACGCAGTTCGGCATGCGCCATGAAGGAAAGCAGGCCCTCGGCCTCGGGCGGCCCTTCGACCAGGATGCAGTCGGGCTGCAGCGATTCGAAGGCGCGCAGCAGACTGCGCGCGCAGCCGGGCCCGTGGTGGCGGATGCCGAAGTAGTGCAGCGGTGAGGCCATGTGCGGATCGCGTGAGGACGCAGGTGATCGCGCGGGGCTCAGAGCTGTTCGCGGCAGGCGCGGTACAGGTCCTTCCAGTCGGTGCGTTCCTTGACCACGGTCTCGAGGTATTCCTTCCACACCACGTGGTCCTGCACCGGGTCCTTGATGACCGCGCCGATCAGGCCCGAGGCGACGTCGGCCGAGCGCAGCACGCCGTCGCCGAAATGGCCCGCGAGCGCCATGCCGCTGTTGATGACGGAGATGGCCTCGGCGGTGGAGAGCGTGGAGGTCGGCGACTTGATGCGCGTCTTGCCGTCCTCGGTCTGGCCGTTGCGCAGTTCACGGAAGATCTGCACCACGCGGCGCACCTCCTGCAGCGCGGGCGGCTCGGCCGGCAGCGCAAGCGCGCGGCCGAGCTCGGACACGCGCTTGACCACGATCTGCACTTCCTCCGCTTCGCTGGCCGGCACCGGCAGCACCACCGTGTTGAAGCGGCGCTTGAGCGCGCTGGAAAGTTCGTTCACGCCCTTGTCGCGGTTGTTGGCGGTGGCGATGACCGAGAAGCCGCGCACGGCCTGCACCTCGCTGCCGAGCTCGGGAATGGGCAGCGTCTTTTCGGAGAGCACGGTGATCAGCGTGTCCTGCACGTCGGCCGGAATGCGTGTGAGCTCTTCGACGCGCGCGATCTTGCCCAGGCGCATCGCATGCACCAGCGGGCTCGGCACCAGCGCCTTTTCGGAGGGGCCGTTGGCCAGCAGTTCGGCGTAGTTCCAGCCGTAGCGAAGCTGTTCCTCGCTGGTACCGGCCGTGCCCTGGATCAGCATGGTCGAGTCGCCGCTCACGGCGGCGGCCAGGTGCTCCGACACCCACGACTTGGCGGTGCCCGGCACCCCGTACAGCAGCAGCGCGCGATCGGTCGCGAGCGTGGAGACGGCGATCTCCATGAGCCGGGGATTGCCGATGTACTTGGGGCTGACCTCGAAGCCATTGGCCAGCTTGCCGCCCATCAGGTAAGTGAGCACGGCCCAGGGCGAGAGCTTCCAGTTGGCCGGGCGCTGGCGGTCGTCGACCTTCTGGAGCGCATCGAGTTCTTCGGCGAATTGCTGTTCGGCATGCTGGCGCAGGACATTGCTCATGGACGGCCTTGAGAAGATGAAGAGGTGGGCTGGGAACGAAGGGTTGAAAACAGCTGGCGCGCCCGCACGATGCGTGCGGCGTCGCCCAGTGCGTTGGCGAGGCCGGGGCTTTCCTCGGCCGCGCGCGGCAGGTCGGCCAGGAGGTGCAGCGCACTCGCATGAAGCAGCGCGGCCGCATCGCCGAGCACCTGGCGCAGCACGTAATCGTTGACGAGATCGCCGCGTTCGACGCGGGTGCGCAGTGCGCTCGCAAGCTTCAGCGAGAGTTCGGCAGAAGGGGTTTCGCCGGGTGCGCAGGCCTGCTCGGCGAAGGCGACCACCTCCTGCACGCCGTTGCCTGTTTCGCCGAGTTCGCGGACCCAATGACGCTCGCGCCGTTCACGCGGCAGCAGCGCCAGCAGCTGGCCCACCCACGCGCGCTGGGCGCGCACGCGGTCGAGCATGGCGTCGCACCAGTCGAAATCCGGGGTCGCAACGATTGCGTCGTTCCAGCCGCGCAGCAGTGCATCCTTCCAGTCGCCTTTCGCGGCCCAGTCGAGCAGCGCGGCGGGCGCCATGCCGGTGCGGGTGGTCCACCATGCGAGCGGAGCCTGTCGCACGAGCTGATAGAGCCACCAGGCGCGTTCGCCGAGGCTTTCGTGGGTCGGACGCGCCGCATCGACGGCATCGTCCTTCCAGCGCGGATCGGCGGCTTCCGGCGCTTTCAGCTGCCACGCTCCGCCCTCCTGCGAGAGCAGCGGCACGAGGAAGGCCTCGATGCGCTGCACGTGGGCGCTTGCGGGCAGCCGCTGCAGCAGCTCGACCGCGGCCTGCCGCACGTCGCGGGCGCGATCCTTGAGCTGCGCGTCGAGCAGGGCTTCGTCATCGGGGCCGATGTTCTCGGCCAGCGCACCCAGCAGCGCGGCGCGCTCCTTCGCCGGAAGTTGCGGTAGTTCCGCCGCAAGGCGTTCGCGCGCGGCGGCGGGATCGACGCGGCGCTGTTCGGCCAGCACTGCGCGTCGCTGTTCGAGGCTGCCCTCGTCCCACCGCGTCTGCGCGTCGGCCAGCTCGCTGGCACCGACCGCATAACGCCACTCGTCGTTGCGTGCGGCAAGCCAGAGTCCACGCTCGCCAAGCGCAGGAATCACGGCCGGCCGCAGGTCGACGGCTCGGCGGCCGGCGTCGAGTGCGGCGGGCAGCAGCTTGTGAGGTAGGCGCAGGCCGGCGGCGGCCAGCGCGGCGAGGCCTTCGTGCTGCAAACGCAGCGGTCCGCTCGCGAGTGCGTCGGCGATGGCGGCCTGCAGCGCGGAATCTTTCAGCACGGGGCGTTCGTCGGCGGCGGCGACCGGTGCGTCGGAAGGTGAGAGGCCCGGCGCCACGAAGCCGGCACGGCGGCCGATGGCCACGGCGCCCGCGGCACGCAGGAGCTGGCCCTGTGCTTCGCCGTCCTGTATCGCTTGCAGCAGCGCGGCGAATTCGTCGCCTGCCATTCCTTGAGCTGCCGGCACGGGCTGACGGGCGGTGCCGACCAGCGCGGTCTGCAGCAGCGAGTTCCAATGGCTCATTCGATAACCTCCGCGCTCACGCGCTGCGGTATTCTCCTTGGGGCGGCCCGGCGGCTCATGCCCGCGCTCCGCTCAAGGTCCAGACCGGCGCGCTGCCCGCTGCGGCACCCGGAGCCCAGGCGGTGAGCGGCGCGAACTGCTCGCCATCCCATTCGCCGAAGACGCGCAGCGGCGCGCCGCCCGAATGCGCCATCAGCTGCCAGGCTTCCTGCGTCGCCAGTTGCATCGGCAAGGCCTGCGGCGAGGTGTCCAGGCGCAGCCACCATTGGTCGCCATGCCGCGCGGGAATGGCTTCGGCCCACACCATCGGCAGCAGCGGTTGCCAGGGGTTGGCGGCGATCTGCTGCGCCATGCGTAGCCATTCGTCGGATGCGTGCGATGCGGACGCTGCCGACGCAGCGGGTGCATCCGCCAGCAGCTCGGCCACCAGCGCGCGCTGCGACGCATGGCCCGGATAGAAGCACAGCACCGCGGCACGCTCGCTGCCGCTGACCCATGCGGATTCGAAGCCGCGGCCGCCATGCGAATAGTCGAGCAGCAGCGCACGCCGCCCGCTCGTGCGGCCTTGCAGCCAGACATGGCGCTCGACCAGCTTGGTGTCGCGCTCGTCGGTGCACTGCCCCAGCACGAGCCAGTGGTCCGCAACGCGCTCGCCATCCGCCAGCAGGGCTTCGCGATCCTGGGGCCAGCCGAGCGCGATGCGCAGGTCGGCCAGCGTGGCGGGCGAGAGCGATTCGCGGCGCTGCACCGCATCGACGATCAGGTGAAGCCGGCCCAGCCGGTCGAGCAGCCGCGCCGGCCAGCCTTCGCCGGCGCCGATGAGTTCGGCCGCCTGCGTGATGCGCTGGCCGAGCCCCGGCGCCTGCGCATCGACCATGCGCGCCGCCATCGAGCCCCAAGCCTGCTGCTGCTCGCTGCCGAGCGAGGCGAGGCCGCGTTGGGTCTGGTCGTCGAGCCAGCGCGCGAGCTCCTGCGTGCCGGCCTCGATGCGCTTCCAGCGCTGCGCGTCGCGCTTGGCCGCCGCGGCGGGATCGGGCGCGGCCGGCGCTTCGGTGGCGCGCGCTTCCTTCTTCTCGGCCTTCTCGCGCCGCGAGGCGATCCATTCGGACACCCAGGCCGGCGGCGTGCCGGCGGTGAAACTGGCTTCGCTCTGTGCGCGCAGCAGCATCAGCGCGAGGCCGTGCTTGCAGGGGAACTTGCGGCTCGGACAGGAGCAGCGGAACACCGGGCCCGCGAGGTCGGCCTGCGTCTGGTAAGGCTTGCTGCCGCTGCCCTGGCATTCGCCCCACACCGCATCGTCGGAATACCCGAGCGTGGGCCACTTGGCCGGTGCGAGCAGGCCCTTGGCGGCTTTCGCCGAGGCATCGTCGGGAGCGAGCGCCAGGACGGCTTCTGTGCTGAGAGTCATCGGGGCACCCTCGCGCCGGTCCGCGGCGCGGAAGATTGGAAAAGCGCGGCCATCAAGGCGCGACGGGATTGGCCGGCGTGCCGAGGCTGCCGGGCGGAAGAGCTGCGGCGTCGGCCGGCGCACGGTAAGACACGCGCATCGACGAAGGCTGCGGCGCTGCCTGGGGTGCGGCGGCGGTTACCGGCCTGGTCACGCCACCCTTGGTGACCGTGACCGGCGCAGCAGCGGGCGGAATCGTTGCCACGGGAGCCACGCCGGTAATGCCTGCCGTACCGGATACCGGGACCGTGGCCCCGATCGCCGCCGTAGTGACTGGCGCGGCGCCGCCCGCCGGCGCGTACCCGGCCTTGCCGGCATTGGGGTCGTGCAGCACCACGCTCTTGCCCACGCCGACGCCGGTGCCGATGGGGCCAACACCGACGCCCACACCCACGCCGACCGAGCCCGCCACCACGCCGCCGTTGTTGACCGCCACGCCCGCGCCGAGCGGGCCCCAGCCGGTGTTGAGCCCGACGGAGAAATTGCCGTCCTTGGTGGCGCCCAGCCCGAGCGAGAGCCCGGGCACCAGCGGAATGCCGATGTGATAGTGCGAACAGCCGCCCACCAGGAACAACAGCGGCACCGCCACGGCGGCGGCTGTTGCCCGAACGGTGTGCGGCCGGGCGTTCACACCAGCAGCGCGTTCACGCGCCTCACGTAGGCCGCGGGGTCGGCCGGCAGGCCGCCTTCGGCCAGCAGCGCCTGGTCGAAAAGGATGTTGGCCAGGTCGTCGAAATGCGCCGAGCCTTCGAGCTTCTTCACCAGCGGGTGCTCGGCGTTCACTTCGAGCACTGGCTTGAGGTCGGGCGCCGGCTGGCCGGCCTGCTTGAGCATGCGCGCGAGCTGCGTGCTCATGCCGCCGTCCTGCACCACCAGGCAGGCGGGCGAGTCGACCAGGCGCGTGGTCACGCGCACGTCCTCGGCCTTGTCCTTGAGGGCTTCCTTGAGTTTTTCGAGCAGCGGCTTGAACGATTCCGCGGCCTCTTCGGCGGCCTTCTTCTCGGCCTCGTCCTGCAGCTTGCCGAGATCGACCGCACCCTTGGCCACGCTTTGCAGCGGGGTGCCGTCGAACTCGGTGAGGTAGTTGAGCGCCCACTCGTCGACCCGGTCGGTCATGAGCAGCACCTCGATGCCCTTCTTCTTGAAGACCTCGAGCTGCGGACTGTTCTTGGCCGCGGCGAGCGTGTCGGCCGTGATGTAGTAGATCGCGTCCTGGCCTTCCTTCATGCGCGCCTTGTAGTCGGCAAAGCTCACGCTCACCGTATCGCTCGTGGTGGAGGCAAAGCGCAGCAGCTTGGCGATGCGGTCGCGATTGGTGAAGTCTTCGCCCAGGCCTTCCTTCAGCACGGCGCCAAACTCGGCATAGAACTTGGCGTACTTGCCCGATTCGTCGGCGTACTCGGCCGCCGCTTCGGCAGCCGGCATGGCTTTCTTGTCGACCACGTCGGTGACGTCGGCCGCAATCTCGGTCGGATCGGGCGCGGGCACCGATTCCCCGGAGCCGACGTCGATCTTGCCTTCGGCGCTTTCGGGCGCGGTCTTCTGCTTCTTCGCCAGATCTTCGAGCATGGAGAGCACGCGCTTGGTGCTGCCCTCGCGGATGGCCTTCACGTCGCGGCTTTCCTGCAGCAGCTCGCGGCTCACGTTGAGCGGCAGGTCGGAGGAGTCGATCACGCCCTTCACGAAGCGCAGGTAGCTCGGCAGCAGGGCTTCGGCGTCGTCCATGATGAAGACGCGCTTCACGTAGAGCTTGACGCCCGCGCTCTTCTCGCGGTTCCACAGGTCGAACGGGGCCTTCGAGGGGATGTAGAGCAGCTGCGTGTACTCGGTGCTGCCCTCCACGCGGTTGTGGCTCCAGGCGAGCGGCGCCTCGTAGTCGTGGCTGACGGTCTTGTAGAACTCTTCGTACTGCTCGGGCGTGATGTCTTTCTTGTTGCGGCTCCACAGGGCGTTGGCCTTGTTGACCGTTTCCCATTCGCCGGTCTTGACCATGTCGCCGGGCTGGTCGTTCTCGCCTTCCTTCCACTCCTCTTTTTCCATGAGGATAGGCAGCGAAATGTGGTCGGAATACTTGCCGACGATCTGCTTGAGCTTCCAGGCGTTGAGGTATTCGTCGGCGTCGTCGCGCAGGTGCAGCGTGATGCTGGTGCCGCGCTCGGCGCGCGTGATGTCGGCCACTTCGAAGTCGCCGGCACCGCCGCTCACCCATCGCACGCCCTGCTCCGGCGATAGGCCCGCGCGGCGCGATTCGACCGTGATCTTGTCGGCCACGATGAAGCCGGAGTAGAAGCCCACGCCAAACTGGCCGATGAGCTGCGCGTCGGCTTTCTGGTCGCCGCTGAGCTTGCTCATGAAGTCCTTGGTACCACTTTTTGCGATGGTGCCGAGGTGGTCGATGGCTTCCTGGCGCGACAGGCCGATGCCCTTGTCGGTAATGGTGATGGTGCGCGCGGCCTTGTCGAAGGAAAGGCGCACGTCCAGGTTGGGTTGGTCTTCGTACAGCGCGGGGTGGTCGATGGCCTCGAAGCGCAGCTTGTCGCAGGCGTCCGAAGCGTTCGAGATCAGCTCGCGCAGGAAGATTTCCTTGTTGGAGTACAGCGCATGCGTGAC
The DNA here is from genome assembly GCF_900099805.1 of Variovorax sp. OV700. GTDB lineage: Bacteria > Pseudomonadota > Gammaproteobacteria > Burkholderiales > Burkholderiaceae_C > Variovorax. The sequence continues at coordinate 66,808 of NZ_FNDR01000019.1, forward strand.
GAGGTGCAGCAGTTGCGCGACTTCAGCCTGGAAAGGGAGTTTCGTGTTGGAGGAATCAGCCATGGGAAAGAAGAAATATCGAACGGAAAAATTCTAAGCCGGGCGGCCGCCATGGCGCGACCGGCTTACTTGTCAACTCTGCGAGTTGGGGCTTGCGCCCCAAAAAACAATAGCCGCTGAAAGTGCGCTATCTCGGTTGCGATTCGACCTCGCGGGTCCAGCGGTCGATCAGTCGCTTGCGCTCGGCGGCCTTGCCGTATTTCTCGAAGTCGTACTTGATGAGCTTCACGTCGTTCATCGAGGGGATGCGCGCGTCGGGCTTGAAGGTCTTGTTGGCCGGCGACTGCAGGCTGCCGGCCTGGCCGCCGATGGCCTGGCCGGCCGGGCTCATGAGCCAGTCGTAGTAGCGCCTTGCATTCTCCTTGTTGCGTGCGCCCTTGACCAGCGCGATGCCGCCCACTTCGTAGCCGGTGCCTTCACACGGTGCGGCGGTCTTCACAGGAAATTTGTCGTAGCGCCAGCGCTCGAAGCCGAAGATGAAGCTCACGCCGATCGCCACCTCGCCCTTGGCCACGTTGGGCGCCTGCGCCTGGCCGCTGCGGGTGTAGCTGGTGACGTTGCGATGCAGCTTCTTCAGGTAGTCGAAGGCCGCGTCTTCGCCCATCTGCTGCACCAGGCCCGCGATGATGGTGTAGGCCGTGCCGCTCGTGGCCGGGTGCGAGATCTCGATCTCGCCCCTGTACTCGGGCTTGACCAGGTCGGCCCAGCATTTGGGCTCGGGCAGTTTCTTTTTCTTGAGCAGGTCGGTGTTGAAGCCGAACCCGATGGCGCTGGTGTAGAAGCCGCCCACCATGTTCTGCGACATCGCGTACTGGCGCACCGCCCAGTCGTGCAGGTCGTTGATGTACGCCGGCCGGTAGGGCTCCAGCAGGCCCTGCTCGGCGGCCTGCAGGAACGGGTCTCCGGTGCCGCCCCACCAGATGTCGGTCTTGGGGTTGGCCGCCTCGGCGCGCAGCTGGGCGCCGATTTCTCCGGTGCCCTTGTGCGCCTGCTGCACCTTGATGCCGGTCTCGCGCGTGAAGGCCGCGGCGGCCGCTTCGCACCATCCGGCATCGGTGCTGCAGAGCGCGTTGACCGTGCCCTGCGCCGCCGCGCCCGGGGAAAAGAAAAAGGCCATAGCGCCCGCGCATGCGGCAAGGGCCGCGGCATTCCTGGTGGCAAAGGGGCGCATGCGTTCTTCTCCTGCAAATGGTTTTATTGGAAGGCTCAGGCCGCAGGATAGCTGGCAACGCCGCTCAGCGGGCCGCCAGCAGCGGCGGCAGATGCTCGGCCAGCCAGTCGATCACCACCCGCGTCTTGTGAGGCAGATAGCGGCTCCGGGAGCGGATGACGTTGAGCTCGAAGCCGAAGGGCTGCGGCTCGTCGAACACGCGTACGAGCGTGCCGGCGGCCAGCGCATCGGCTGCGAGCCAGGCCGGCAGGCGCGCCAGGCCCATGCCGCCGATAGCGGCTTCGAGCAGCACCTCGGCGCTGTCGCAGCGCAGACGCGATGGCGGCGCCATCTCGACCAGCCGACCCTCGGCGTCGTGAAAGCGCCAGGGCGAGATCTGCCCGTCGCGGGCGTAGAGCACCGCCTCGTGCGCCGAGGCGCCGAGCTCGGCCGCGTCGGCGGGGCGCCCGCGCTCGGCAAGATAGGCGGGAGCGGCGCACAGCACCATCCATTGCACGCCGACCGGCCGCGCCACCAGGTCGGCGCTGTCGGGCAGCTCGCCGCTTCGAATGGCGAGGTCGAGGCCCTCTTCGGCCAGGTCCACACGCCGGTCGTTGAAAGAAAGCTCCAGCGAAAGCCCGGGGTGCCGGCGCGCCAGCGCGAGCAGCAGCGGACCGACCTTCAGGCGCCCGAGCATCGCCGGCATGCTGAGGCGCACCAGCCCGGCCGCGGTGCTGCGCGCGGCGTCCGTCATGGCTTCGGCCGCTTCGAGCTCCGCCAGCGCGCGCCGGCAGCGCTCGTAGTAGCCGTGGCCTTCTTCGGTAAGGCTCTGGCTGCGTGTGGTGCGCAGAAAAAGCCGGGTGCCCAGCCGCGCCTCGAGCCGCGCAATGCTCTTGGCCACCGCCGAGCGCGTGACGTGCAGCCGCTCTGCCGCACGCGCGAAGCTGCCTGCTTCCGCTGCGGCGACGAACTCTTCGATACCTTGAAGGCGTTGGCTCATTGGATATTTTTTAGCGCCATGAGGTTGAAAATTATCCATCACTGGATAATGAAAGTCGCCAATAGCATGAAGGCTCTCTTGTTTTTCGAAGGAGTCTTTTTTCATGCAGGAACCTCAAATGCTTCGCCGCTGGCAACTCTCTTCCTTCGGCCGCGAGCACCTCCAGCAGGTCGAACTGCCGCTCCCCACGCCCGGCCCGGGCCAGATCCTGGTGCGGGTGGGTGCGGTGTCGCTCAACTACCGCGACCTCCTGATGGTTCGCGACGGCATGGGCATGAAGTTCGACATGCCATTCACGCCCGGCTCCGACATGGCGGGCACGGTGGCGGCCGTGGGGCCGGGCGTGCAGCGCTTTGCCATCGGCGACCGCGTGGTCAACACCTTCTGGGGCGGCTGGATCGACGGGCAGTGGCCGGCAGGGGCCGTGCTGGCCGGCGGGCCCGGTCCCGGCATGCTGGCCTCGCACGTGGTTCTCGATGCGGCCTGGGCCGTGGCGGCGCCGGCCACGCTGGACTTCGCCGAAGCGAGCACACTGCCGTGCGCCGGCCTCACGGCCTGGTTCGCGCTGGCCGAGACTGGCGCAAACCAGGCGGTCAGGCCCGGCCAGACCGTGCTGATCCACGGCACCGGCGGCGTGGCGCTGTTCGGATTGCAGCTGGCGCAGCTGTACGGCGCGCGCACCATCGTCGTCTCGGGCAGCGAAGAAAAGCGCGCGCAAACGCTGGCGCTCGGCGCAACCCACGTGCTGATGCGCGACAGCGACTGGCCGGCCGAAGTGCGCCGGCTCACCGACGGCCGCGGCGCGGACCACGTGCTCGAGCTCGCGAGCGGGCCGAATCTGGATCGTTCGCTGCAGGCCACGGCGCAGGGCGGCCGCGTGTCGATCATCGGCATGCTGGGCGGCGAGACGCTGAGTGCGTCGTTCTATGCGATGGTGCTCGGTCGCATCACGGTGCAGGGCATTGGCGTGGGGCATCGCCGCGCGCTCGAAGAGCTGGTGCGCGCCATCGACGTCAATGCGCTCAAGCCCGTGATCGCGGCGCGCCATGCCTTCGCCGAGCTGCCCGATGCGCTCGACGATCTCGCGCGAGGCGCGTTCGGCAAGATCGTCGTCACGCTTTGATGAGGCCCGATAGTCTCTTGCACGCCCCGTGTCAGAAACAAAAGGCCGTCGATTTGTGAACAGGTTCCGTTAGCTGCAACAACATGCATGGCGCATGCGTGTTCCGTTCCTAGAATCCGCCCGCACGATGGCCGGGAGGCCATGCGCTTTTCTCAACTTCAGGATGGAACAGCATGGAACATAGCACCTACAAAAAGTGGTCGGCCGAGTTCATAGGTACTTTCTGGCTCACGCTGGGCGGCTGCGGAAGCGCCGTCCTGGCGGCGGTCTTTCCGGGCAACCTGGGCATCGGCTTCCTGGGCGTGTCGCTCGCGTTCGGCCTCACGGTGGTCACGGGGGCCTATGCCCTCGGCCCCATCTCGGGCGGCCACTTCAACCCTGCCGTGTCGATCGGCCTCGCGGCCGCGGGGCGCTTCAAGGCCTCGCAGCTCGCGGGCTACATCGTTGCGCAGGTGCTGGGCGCCATTGCCGCGGCCGGCGTGCTCTACCTGATTGCCACCGGCAAGCCCGGCGCCGACATCGGCGGCTTTGCCACCAACGGCTATGGCGAACACTCGCCCGGCAAGTACGGCATGACCGCCGCGCTGGTGTGCGAAGTGGTGATGACCGCGGTGTTCCTGATCGTGATCCTCGGCTCGACCGCCAGGCGCGCGGCTGGCGGCTTCGCGGGCCTGGCCATCGGCCTGTGCCTCACGCTGATTCACCTGGTCTCCATTCCGGTGACCAACACCTCGGTCAATCCGGCGCGCAGCACGGGGCCGGCGCTGTTCGGTCCGTCATACGCCATGTCGGAACTGTGGCTCTTCTGGGCCGCGCCCATCGCGGGCGCGATCATCGGCGCGGTGATCTACCGCGTGCTGCTCAGCAACAGCAACGACGACTGATTGAAGCCGCCGGCAGCCGATCAGCTGCCGCTGGCCGACTGCACGAGCGGCAGCGAGGTCGATTGCCCGATCGATTCGGTGCCCGTGGCGTGCGACGCCGCATAGGCGCCAGCCTGCACATCGGCCACAGGAATGGTCGAGTTCATGGCCGGCGCGCTGGTCGACTGGCCGATGGACTCGGTGCCGCTCGGCCGCGCGGCGGCCATCGCGCCCGCCTGCACGTCGGGGTTCTCGGGCGAATTCATCTGCAACGGGTGATAGTCCGAACCGTCGGTCGTTTCGGCCGACGCATGGACGGCACCGAGCGCCGCGAACGCGGCAAAGGAACCAAGGGCAATAAGCTTGAAGGAAGTGCGCATGGTGTGTGCTCCTGAATGGCGGATGGTTGTCTCGGGCCGTGTGCCGTCGCGCGAACTGCGCGTGGCAGGGCCTGAACGCACTCTAGGCAGCCCGACTGAGCGGGCCGTGAGCAAACAATTAGGTCGGCGTGAGGGGCATGGACGACGAAGGCAGGTGCACCCGCGCCATCAGTCCCGGGCCTGCTCTTCCTCCTTCTTCTTCATCTCGGTTGCGCAGCTCGATGCGCAAGCCATGCCTTTCGGCGGCCGTGCGCGCAATGGCCAGCCCCAGCCCGCTGCCGCCCACCGGGGCGCCCGGCACGCGAAAGAATCGATCGAACACGCGGGCTATCGACGAGGCCGGAATGCCCGGCCCGTTGTCGAGCACATCGACCACCGCATGGCCTTCGAACTCGTGCAGCCGCACGTCGACCACACCGCCTTCGGGCGCATAGCGCAGCGCGTTGTCGATCAGGTTGTCGAACACGCTGCGCAGTTCGGCGGGCGGCGCCATCACCACGGGCGCGATGCGGCCTTCGAAGCCGATGTCGACGCGGCGCGCATCGGCCAGCACCATCAGCTGGCTCACGCTCTCGCGCAGCAGGGTTTCGATGTCGACCGGTTCGCGCGCCGTGGGGCGGCCCGGCGCATCCTGCCGCGAGAGGCTCAGCAACTGCTCGATCAGGTGCTGCGCGCGCGTGACGCCGGCCTCGAGCTGGTTGAAGCGCTCGGTGGCTTCGCCGGCGGGCACGTGCGCGCGCAGGTTCTCGATCTGCAGGCCAATGGCGGCCATGGGGGTACGAAGCTCGTGGGCCGCGTCCTGCACGAAGCGGCGCTGCGTGGCAAAGGCATTGCGCACGCGCGACAGCAGGTTGTTGAACGCGTGGACCAGCGGCGCAATCTCGTCCGGCACGCGCGCCAATGAAAGATCGGTCGGGCTGCGCTCGTCCTGCGAGGCCACGTCGCGCGCCACCGCCCGCAGCGAGCGCGACGCCGCCGACACGATGAGCCACAGGATCAACAACGCCAGAGGCAGCAGCACCGCGATGGGCAGGCCCTCGAGCAGCGCGCGGCGCAGCGTCCGGCGCCGGCGGTAGTCCTCGTTCTGCAAGACCTGCACGCGCGGCTGGTCGGCGCGCGCACCGGGTTCGGCCGTGAACACGCGCCAGCGCGAGTGCGGGTGCACGCCGGTGGCCACATCGCCAAAGCCCGGCTGCGGCTGCAAGGGCACCACGGCCAGCGGCGGCCAGGAACTCGCGCGCAGCATGCGGCCGTCGGCGCTCCATAGCTGGACCACGAAGGCGCCGCGCACCAGGGCGGCCTCGGCGTCGAGCGGGCGCGGGATCCGAGGCGGGTCGCCGCCCGCATAGGAATCGGCCACCAGCCGCATCTGCTCGTCGAGCGCGTTGTGAACCAGGTCGCCATACGCCACGAAGGTGAACCACGCCGTGATCGCCGCCGCCACAAGGTGCAGCGTGACGAGCCAGAACAGCAGCTGCGTGCGCAGCGAGCGCGGGCGCCACCAGCGGCCGCCGCCCGCAGCGCTCATTGGCAAACCTTCGTGCTTCGCACTGCGGCGCGAGCCCCCTTCGGAACGGCCGGGTGGGCGCTCATGCCGCGACGCGCCAGCCCAGTCCACGCACGTTGCGGATCGAATCCGCGCCGAGCTTGCGGCGCATGCCGTGGATCAGCACGTCGATGGCGTTGCTGGTCACTTCTTCGCCCCAGCCGTAGATGCGGTTCTCGAGCTGCTCGCGCGAGAGGATGGCGCCGGGCCGCTCGAGCAAGGCGTGCAGCAACGCGAACTCGCGCGCCGTGAGCGCCTCGCGCGCGCCATCGACCACTACCTCGCGCGTGGTCAGGTCGAGCTGCAAGGTGCTCCCGCCGATCAGGGAATGCGCGGCGCCGTCGCGCCGGCGCACCACGGCCCGCATGCGCGCGAGCAGCTCGCGAAATTCGAACGGCTTGAGCAGGTAGTCGTCGGCGCCCAGGTCGAGGCTGTGGACGCGGTCGTCGAGCCCGTCGCGCGCAGTGAGCACCAGCACCGGCGTGGCATCGCCGCGCTCGCGCGCGCGCCGCAGCACCTCGGTGCCGTCCTGCCGCGGCAGGCCCAGGTCGAGCAACACGCAGGTGTAGTCGCCGTCGCCGAGCGCGCTTTGCGCCAGCTCGCCGTCGCGCACCCAGTCGGCCGACCAGCCGGCGCCCTCGAGCGCCTGCTTCAGGCTGCGCCCGATCATCTCGTCGTCTTCCACCAGCAGTACACGCATTGCGTCGACTCCTTGGGCCGCAAGGTAGCACGCGATCGGGATGATCGGTAGTGGCCCTGCGCCGTGGCGCAGCGTAGAGGCGAAGTCTTAGGCGGGGCTTAGGCGCCGTGCAGGCACAAGGGTCACAGCACGCGGACGTCGTGCCGCTCGCCCTCGCCGGCCGCGGCAAAGGCCAGCAGGCGCATGGCCTCTTCCTGCACGCCGAGCCGGTCGGGTTGGGACCACCGCGCGAAGGGTTCCAGCACCACCGTGGCCGCGTTCTTCGCCCGCTCGATCTTCCAGGTGCCCGCGACGATTCCGTCGAGCAGCACGGTGCCGCGCACGATGCCATTGACGGTGAACACCCGGCTGCGATGCGCCTCGCTCATCACGCGGCTGCGGTCGGCATGCGAAAGCAGCAGGTTGTCCCATTCGGCGACGAGGCGCGGCGGCGCGAAGGCGTCGGGACCGGGGCGCGGCGCGCGCGGAAGATCGAACAGCTCCTGGCCCTGCTCGCCGGTAAACGTACGCAGCTGTGGCCGGAGGCGCTCGGCCACAGCCTTCCAGCCCGTGAGGCCCGACCACGCGCCGGCATCGGCGAGCGTGGCGGGACCGAAGGCCGCCAGGTAGCGCAGCAGCAGGTCGTCCTGCGTGGCGGCTGCGGCGCCGGCAGCGGATTCGCCGAGCCACTGCCCGATGGGCTGCAGCTGTGCGCTCTGGTGCGAGTTCCAGTTGCCCGCGGGCGGCAGGTGCACCAGCGGCACGCTGTTGCGGATGAGTGCGGCGAGCGAGGCAGGCTGACGGTCTTTCCAGCGCGCCGCGAGTGCCTGCCCGAGTTCGGAACCGGTAAGCGCGCCTTCGCGCAGCAGCGCCCAACCCGCCTTCACCACGGCCGCGCGGTCGATGCCTTCGAGAGCTCGCGCGTGCTCGCCCGCGAGGCCGCGCTGGTGCACGGGTTCGAGCAGCGGCCGCCAGGCCAATGCATCCGATGCGGCCATCAGGTGCAGGGTCGCACGCATCGTCGACATGCGCACGACGCGGCGCTTCTTCAGGGCTTCGGTCAATTGCTCGCGGCGAAAGCCTTCGAGCCGGCTCCAGAGACCGATGTAAGGCGGGTTCGGCGCCTGCGCCTGCAGCCCCGCCAGCTTTTCGATGGCCTGCGTGACCGTCGCCTTGCGCCGCTCCAGCAGCATCTGCCGCGCCAGCGTGGCCCGGTTCAGCGCGCGCTGGCTCAGCACCACGGGCATCGGCAAGAACTCAGAACTTCTCGTGCGGACCGAGGTAGCGCCACTGCCCCACGGGCAGGTTGCCGAGCATCACCTTGCCGATGCGTACGCGCTTCAGGCCCACCACTTTCAGGCCGACCAGCTCGCACATGCGGCGGATCTGGCGCTTCTTGCCCTCGGTGAGCACAAAGCGCAACTGCTCGGGGTTCTGCCACTCTACCCGCGCCGGCTTGAGCGGCTGCCCGTCAAGGCTCAGGCCGTGGCGCAGCCTGGCGAGCATCGCGGGCGGGAAGACCGCCTGCACATTGGTCGTGACGGGATCGTCGTCGTCCATGCGCACGAGTTGCCCGGTGGGCGCCGGCTGGCCCAGGCCGTGATACGCCACGCGCACCAGGTATTCCTTCTCCATCACCGAGTCTTCGCCGATCAGCTGGCGCGCGATGCGGCCGTCCTGCGTCATCACCAGGAGGCCGATCGAATCGATGTCGAGCCGGCCGCACGGTGCAAGGCCGCGCAGTTGCTGGGGGTTGAAGAAGAAGCGTGTGTTGTCGTCCGCCCAGCGGTTCTGGGGCGTGAACAGCGAGACCGCTGGCTCATGGCCATCTTCTGCCTGCGCGCTCACGTAGCCGATGGGCTTGTTGATCAGGATGGTGACCTGGTTCGCCTGCTGGCCCTTGGCGGCCTTGTCGACCTCGATGCGATCGGCCGGCGTGACCTTGACGCCCATTTCGGCCGGCTTGCCGTTCACCTTCACCCAGCCGTTGGCGATCCACTCATCGGCCTCGCGGCGCGAGCAGATGCCGAGCTCGGCCATGCGTTTGTTGAGGCGGATCGGGGCGGTGGCGTCGGTCATGCAGGGGGCGCGGTCAGTTGGAAACAGGTCACGCCCGGTGGAGCGGTACGCAGCAGCATTTTCGTCCATTGCAGCCGTCTCCGGAATGTGTCGCATTGCATGGGGATAATGCGCGCCAATGGCCCGCCGACGGCCCGGACCCGCATGACAAAAATCCTGATCCTCAGTGTGAGCGCCGGCAACGGCCATGTGCGCGCAGCGCAAGCCCTCGAATCCGCCTTGCAATCGACCCCGCCGCACACGGCCGTCCACATGGACGCCATGGCCCATGTGGCCGGCGGCTTTCGCAAGGTCTACACCGACTGGTACATCCAGCTCGTGAACCGCGCCCCCGAGCTGTGGTCGTACCTGCACCAGCGCTCCGACGCCACGCCGCACCATGCGCCCTCGCAGCGGCTGCGCCGCGGCATCGAGCGGCTGAGCACCGGCACCCTGGTGCGCGAAATACGCCGCGAAAAGCCCGACGCCGTGGTCTGCACGCACTTCCTGCCGGCCGAGCTGCTGATGCGCGAGCGCAATGGCGGCCGCATCGACTACCCGGTGTGGCTCCAGGTCACCGACTACGACCTGCACAACATGTGGCTGGTGCCAGGCATGGAAGGCTACCTTGCCGCGACCGAAGAAGTGGCCTTCAGGCTGCGCGCGCGCGGCATTCCCGCGGAGCGCATCCACGTGACAGGCATTCCGGTGATGCCCGCATTCTCCGAACCCGATGCGCCGGCGCTCGCCCACGATGCCTGCGCCAAGGCGCTCGGCCTCGACCCGGCTCGGCCCGTGCTGTTGATGGCATCCGGCGGCGCAGGCGTGGGCGATCTGGCGAGCATGGTCGAGCGCGTGCTTCTGCTCGGCGCCGACAGCGGCTTGCAAGTAATTGCCGTGGCCGGCCGCAACGCCGAGACCCACGGCAAGCTACAAGCCCTGGCCGCGCGCCACCCGGGCCGCGTGGTCGCCATCGGCTTCACCAACGAGATGCACAAGCTCATGGCCGCGGCCGACCTGGTGGTCACCAAGCCCGGCGGGCTCACGGTGTCGGAATGCCTGGCGCTGGGCAAGCCGATGCTGCTGATCTCGCCGATTCCGGGGCAGGAAGAGCACAACGCCGGCTTCCTGATGGAAGAAGGCGCGGCCTGGCTCGCATACGACGCAATCGGCCTCGACTACAAGGTGGCGCGCCTGATGGCCGACCCCGCCAAGCTGGCGGACATGGCCCGGCGCAGTCGCGCGCTCGGCAAGCCGCGCGCCGCGGCCGCGGTGCTGCGCCACGTGCTGGGCGAAGAATGATCGGCACCTCGGAGAAGACAAGCGTGGCCCGCACGCTCGGCTACCTGGCATGGGTGGTGGTGATGGCGTTCTTCTTTGCCAACGCCGAGATCCAGATCGAAGGCGGCGCCGGCTGGGCCACGTCGCTGCCCACGTGGCGCATCGAGAACAGCATCTGGCTCGACCTCTTCTGGGGCGGACGCGCCATGACCGGCTACCACGCCTGGGTGTTCACCTTCATGGCACTGGTGTTCTTCTCGCCGCTGGCGTTCAACGGGCGCTGGACACTGCGCGACGTGGGGCTGGCCATGGCGGGGCTGATCGTGTTCTGGGTCTGCGAAGACTTCCTGTGGTTCATCATCAACCCGGCCTTCGGCTGGCCACGGTTCAATGCGGTGGATGCGTTCTGGCACAAGCACTGGATATGGGGCGCGCCGGTCGACTATTGGGGCGGCCTGGCGGTGGCCCTGCTCATACTGTTGCGGCGCCACTGGCCCCGCTCGCCCTCATGACAACCACCCCGCGCCCCTCGCACTGGGCAGACCCGCTGGACGAACTGCAGGTCGAGAACCTGCACCGAATCACGCCCACGCTGTACCGCAGCGCGCAGCCGCGCATCGCGAACGTGGCGGCGCTCAAGTCGCTTGGCATCCGCACCATCGTGAGCCTGCGCTCCTTCAACGACGACAAGAAAGTGTTCGCGGGCCACGACATCCGCCTGGTGCGCGTGCCGATCAACACCTGGTCGATCGATGACGCCAAGGTGCTGCGCGCGCTGATGGCGATACGCGAAGCCGAGAAGCAGGGCCCGGTGCTGATCCACTGCATGCACGGCGCCGACCGCACCGGCGTGGTCGCCGCGGTCTATCGCATGGCGGTGCAGGACTGGGACAAGGAAAGCGCGCGGCAGGAGATGTTCCGCGGCGGCTACGGCTACCACACGCTGTGGCGCAACATCCCGCGCTACATCGACCGGCTCGACCCGCAGAAGATGCGCCGTGCGCTGGCCCATGCGCCGGTGATTCCCGTGGTGTCCTGAAGGCGCCTGCAGCTTTCGCACGCCGCTCCTATACTGGCCGCCCCGTGGCCCTGGGCCACCTTCGAACGGACCTTTTTCAAGGTCGCAAGGGGCTCTTCATGGCACTCCAACTCCGCTCCCTCATCCGCGCGAGCGGCGAACTCGAACTCTCGCTGCACGACGAACCGATTCCCGAACCGCAGCCGCATGAAGTGGTGATCCGCGTCGAGGCATCGCCGATGAATCCATCGGACCTGGGGCTGCTGTTCGGCGCGGCCGACATGGGCACCGCCAAGGTCTCCGGCACGCCCGATCGGCCCGTTGTGACCGCCACGGTGCCGGAGCGTGGCATGCCCGCGATGGCCGGGCGGCTGGACCAGTCGCTGCCGGTGGGCAACGAAGGTGCGGGAGTGGTGGTGAAGGCCGGCTCGTCGCCAGCTGCTCAGGCGCTGCTCGGCAAGACAGTGGCCGCGATCGGCGGCGCGATGTACTCGCAGTACCGCGCGGTGGCGGCGGCCCAGTGCCTTGAGCTGCCCGCGGGTACGCCGTCGGCCGAAGGCGCATCCTGCTTCGTGAACCCTCTCACATCGCTGGGCATGGTCGAGACGATGCGGCGCGAAGGTCACAAGGCGCTGGTGCACACGGCCGCCGCCTCCAACCTGGGCCAGATGCTCAACAAGATCTGCCAGAAGGACGGCATCGACCTGGTCAACATCGTGCGCAAGCCCGAGCAGGAAGCACTGCTGCGCGGCATCGGCGCGAAGTACGTGTGCAGCACCAGCTCGCCCACGTTTGTCGAAGACTTGACGCAGGCCCTGGTCGAGACGGGCGCCACGCTGGCCTTCGACGCCACCGGCGGCGGCAAGCTCGCGGGCCAGATCCTCGGCTGCATGGAAGCCGCGCTGAACCGCACCGCCAAGGAATACAGCCGCTACGGCTCGACCACGCACAAGCAGGTCTACATCTACGGCGGGCTCGACCGCTCGCCGACGGAGTTCGTGCGCAACTTCGGCATGGCGTGGGCCATGGGCGGGTGGCTGCTGTTTCCGTTCCTGCAGAAGCTTGGGGATGAAGGCACGCGGCGGTTGCGGGCTCGGGTGGTGGCTGAATTGAAGACCACGTTTGCGAGCCACTACACGCGGGAAGTTTCCTTGTTCGAGGCGCTGCAGCTGGATGCCATTGGCGTGTATGGCAAGCAGGCGACGGGGGAGAAGTTCTTGTTGAATCCGAACAAGGGCTTGGCGGGCTGATCGCTTTTTCGGGTGGGTGGCGGCGTCAATGCCGATGCCCTCACCCCAGCCCTCTCCCAGAGGGAGAGGGAGCAACACGCAATCCGTCCCCTCCCGTCTTGTCCCCTCTCCCTCTGGGAGAGGGCTAGGGTGAGGGCACTGTGCCTTCGACAAAGCGCGGCGTCCACCGGCTAAACCACCAACCGATACCCCACCGCAGTCTCCGTCAGCAGATGCCGCGGCTGCGCCGGATCCGCTTCCAGTTTCTGCCTCAAATGCCCCATGTAGATCCGCAAATAGTGGCTCTGATCCGTGTGCGACGGACCCCACACTTCGCGCAGCAGCTGTCGTTGCGTGAGCACGCGCCCAGCGTTGGCAACCAACACTGACAGCAGCCGGTACTCGGTCGGCGTCAGGTGCACCTCGGCGCCGGCGCGGCGAACGATGCGCGCGGCGCGGTCGAGTTCGACTTCGCCGAAACGAAACAGCGGATCCGCAGGTTCGTCGCCACCGCCGGCCGCACGCGGGCGGCGCAGGTTGGCGCGCACGCGCGCCAGAAGCTCTCCGGTGCCGAAGGGCTTGGTCAGGTAGTCGTCGGCGCCTGCATCGAGCGCGGCAATCTTGTCGGCCTCGTCGCTGCGCGCAGACAGCACGATGATCGGCACGGCCGACCAGCCGCGCACATCGCGAATCAGCGAAACACCGTCGCCGTCGGGGAGGCCCAGGTCAAGCACCAGCAAATCAGGCTGACGCGTGCCGGCCGCCGCCAGCCCATCGCGCAACGTGCCAGCCTCGTGCACCAGCCAGCCTTCGGCCTCGAGCGCGCCGCGCACGAAGCGGCGTATCTGCGGCTCGTCCTCGATCACGATGGCGGTGGGGGATGGCATGGTTTCAGAGTTGTGCTTCGGCCGGTTCCGGTGGCTCGCGGCGCGGCAATGTGACCGTGAATTCTGCACCGCCGCCCTCTGCATTGGCCGCCGCAATCTCGCCGCCATGCGCGCTCACCACCGCGCGGCAGATGGCCAGGCCCAGCCCCACGCCCGGCGTGGCCGATTCGGTCTCGCCGCGGGTGAACTTGTCGAACAGCTTCTGCTCGCGGCCCAGCAGCGCGGCGGGCAGGCCGGGGCCGTGGTCGCGCACCGTGAGCACCAGCGTGCCAGGCTCGGCCCGTGCGCCGACGACGATCGGCGGCGCGCCGTACTTGGCGGCGTTCTCCAGCAGGTTGACCAGCACGCGCTCGATCAGCACGGCATCGAATTCGACCAGCGGAAGATCCGGGTCGAGCGCGGTTTGCACGATGGTGCTGCCCAACGACGTGCGCGCCGCGCGAATGGCCGAGCCCACCACTTCCTCGACCGATTGCCAGTCGCGCCGCAGATTCACCGCGCCGCCCGCAATGCCGCTTTCGAGCCGCGCCATGTCGAGCAGGTTGTTGACCAGCGCGTGCAGTTCATGCGCCTGCGCGACGATGGCGCGAGCCGCTTCGGCATGCGCTTCGGGCGGCAGGGTCTGCAGCGATTCGGCGAGTGCGATCAATGCCGTGAGCGGCGTGCGTACGTCGTGCGAAATGGCGCCGAGCAAAGCGTTGCGCAGCCGCTCCGATTCCATCTCGACCACGGCTTGCTGCGCCACTTCGACATAGTGCACGCGCTCCAGCGCGATCGCGATCTGCCGGGCCAGCGTGTCGAGTTGCTGCGCCTGCTCGGGAATCAGCAGCCAGCGCGGCTGCGCCGGCGACAGCGCGAGTACGCCGCGCACGCGCATGGGCGCCTGCAGCGGCACGTAATGCCAGGGCTGGGCTGCGAGCGTGGCGGTGGCAAGGCCGGCGGGCTGGCCATGGCGAAAGGCCCAGTCGGCCACGTGCGCATCGAAACCCTCTGGCGGGTTCCCGGGCAGCACGAGCTGGTCGGCCGCGTCGGTGACCAGCACCAGCGCATGGCCGCCAAAGTGGCCCTGCACCGCGGCAGCGCCCAGCGCGACGACCTGCGTGCTCTCCAGCGCCGCCGAGAGTTCGCGCGTAAGTTCGAACAGCGAGCGTGCCCGGCGCTCGCGGCTGGTAGACACGCCGGCCGCAAAGCGCAGTCCCGCCATGAGCTGGCCCACCAGCAGGCCCACGCCCAGCATGATCGCGAAGGTCAGCACGTATTGCACGTCGCTCACCGCGAACGACAGGCGCGGCGGCACGAAGAAATAGTCGAACGCCGCCACGTTGAGCAGAGCCGCGAGTGCCGAAGGGCCGCGGCCGAAACGCATCGCCACGCCGATCACGCCAAGCAGCAACAGCATCACGATGTTGGACAGCTCCAGCACGCTGGCCAGGGGCGTGCACACCAGCGTGAGCGCCACGCTGATGGCCGTCGCCCACGCGTAGCCCGGCCAATGAATGGGCGCCTTCTCGTGATCGCCCTCGTCGGCACGCATGCCGTTGATGGCTGCGCGCGAGAGGCGCCGAGAACTGTCGGCATGGCCCACTTCCAGGATGTCGAGCGCGGGCGCGCGTTGCGCCAGCGCGCGCGGCAGTGGCATCGGCGTGGCGGGCCACCAGCGACGCCATCCCTTGGGGGGGGCCGAGCGTCCCAGCACCAGCGTCGCGCAGTTGAGCCGCCGCGCCTGCTCGGCCAACTGCTCCGCCACGTCGGAACCCGTGAGCACCGCGGTGGCCGCGCCCAGTTCCTCCGCGAGCTTGAGCACCGCGAGGATGCGGTCGCGCTCCTGCGCGGCAAGCCGTTGCAGGCGCGGCGTCTCGACATAGGCTGCATGCCAGCGCACGTTGAGCTGGCCCGCCAGCCGCGCCGCGGTGCGCACCGTTTGCGCGGCGCCCTCGTGCGGTCCGACGCACGCGAGGATTGCGCCCGAGGTGTTCCAGGCCTGCAGCGCGCCGCCCTCGCCGTTGCCGGCCGCGCCCGATTGCTCGACGCGCCAGCCGCGCACGTCGTCTTCCACGTGCTCAGCGGTGCGGCGCAGTGCAATCTCGCGCAGCGCGATCAGGTTGCCCTTGCGGAAGAAGTTCTGCGCGGCACGCTCGGCCTGCTGTGGCAGATACACCTTGCCGGCGGCGAGCCGCGCCGTGAGCTCGTCGGGCGTGACGTCGACCAGCACCACCTCATCGGCTTCGTCGAGCACGGTGTCGGGCACGGTCTCGTGCACCCGCACGCCGGTGATGGCCCCCACCGTGCCGTTGAGGCTTTCGAGATGCTGCACATTGAGCGCGGACCAGACCTCGATGCCCGCGGTCAGCAGCTCCTGCACGTCCTGCCAGCGTTTGGCATGGCGGGATCCGGGCGCGTTGGTGTGGGCCAGCTCGTCGACCAGCAGCACGGCGGGTTTGCGCGCCAGGGCGGCGTCGAGATCGAACTCGGCCAGCCTGCGGCCGCGGTAGTCCAGCTCGCGCATCGGCAACGCGTCCAGGCCCCCAAGCAGCGCCGCGGTTTCGCTGCGGCCGTGTGTTTCGGCCACGCCGACCAGCACGTTGCGGCCCGCCGCGTGCTCGCGCTGTGCGGCGCTGAGCATGGCCCAGGTCTTTCCCACGCCCGCGCTGGCACCGAAATAGATGCGCAGCTTGCCGCGCTGCGCGCGCGCTGCATCGCTGCGCAATTGCGCAAGCAGGGCGTCGGGATCAGGGCGGGCGTCGGACATGGCGGTGGCTGCGCAGGTTAGCGCATCGGCCCGCTCCCATCGAGCGCGAGATTCAGCGCCAGCACATTGACGCGCGGCTCGCCCAGCAAGCCCCAGAGCGGCGCCTGCGTGTGGCTGGCGACCAGCGCATTCACCTGTTCGACCGGCACGCCGCGCACGTGCGCCACACGCGCCGCCTGGTAGCGCGCGGCGGCGGGGCTGATGTCGGGATCGAGCCCGCTGGCCGAGGCCGTGACGAGATCGACCGGCACCGGTGCGGTGTTGCCCGGGTCGGCGGCGCGCAGGGCTTCGACCCGCGCCTTGACCGCATCCACCAGCGCCGGATTGAGCGGGCCCAGGTTCGAGCCGCCCGAAGCGCTCGCGTTGTAGGGCTGCGGCGCAGTGGCCGATGGCCGGCCCCAGAAGTGCTTCGGATCGCTGAAGTTCTGGCCGATGAGCGTCGAACCCACCGTGGTGCCGCTCTGCACGATCAGGCTGCCGGCTGCCTGCGACGGAAACAGCGCCTTGGCGGCGCCGGTGACGGCCAGCGGATAGATCAGGCCGGTGAGCGCGCTCAGCAGCGCAAAGAGCACGAGCGCGGGACGAAAGAGATTGTTCATGATGGAGCGCTTCTCAAGAAAGATGTACGGCAACGAGCAGCCAGTCGATCAGCTTGATGCCGATGAAGGGAACGACGAGGCCGCCCAGACCGTAGATGGCCAGGTTGCGGCGCAGCAGCGCGGCCGCGCCCACCGGCCTGTAGCGCACGCCCTTGAGCGCGAGCGGAATCAGAAAGACGATGACCAGCGCGTTGAAGATCACGGCCGACAGGATCGCCGACGACGGGCTTGCGAGCCGCATCACGTTGAGCGCGCCGAGCTGCGGGTAGGTCGAGACGAAGATCGCCGGAATGATGGCGAAATACTTCGCCACGTCGTTCGCGATCGAGAAGGTGGTGAGCGAGCCGCGCGTCATGAGCAGCGCCTTGCCGGTCTCCACCACTTCGAGCAGCTTGGTGGGGTTCGAATCCAGGTCGACCATGTTGCCGGCCTCCTTGGCGGCCTGCGTACCGCTGCCCATGGCCACGGCCACGTCGGCCTGCGCGAGAGCGGGCGCGTCGTTGGTGCCGTCGCCGGTCATCGCGACCAGGCGGCCCTCGGACTGGTACTTGCGGATCAGCGCGAGCTTGTCCTCGGGCGTGGCTTCGGCCAGGAAGTCGTCGACGCCCGCCTCGGCCGCAATGGCCGCGGCGGTGAGCTTGTTGTCGCCGGTAATCATCACCGTCTTGATGCCCATGCGGCGCAGCTCGGCAAAGCGCTCCTTGATACCGGTCTTGACGATGTCCTTGAGCTCGACCACGCCGAGCACGCGGGCACCCTCGGCCACGGCCAGCGGCGTGCTGCCGCGGCGCGCCGTTTCTTCGGCCGCGCGCAGCACTTCAGCCGGCATGGCACCGCCGAGCGACTCCACATGGCGGCGTACCGCATCGACCGCGCCCTTGCGCAGCAGGATGGCGTTGGTATCGAGGCTGTTGGGCGGGGCCGGTAGGTCGACGCCGCTCATGCGCGTCTGCGCGGTGAAGGGCACGAAGCGGGCGCCCTCGACAGATGCGGCTTCCAGCCCATCGCGGCGCGCAAGTTCGACGATGCTGCGCCCTTCAGGCGTTTCGTCGGCCAGCGATGCGAGCATGGCAGCGCGCGCAAGACGGCTCTTGGGTACGCCGGGTGACGGCAGGAAAGCACTGGCCTGGCGGTTGCCATGCGTGATGGTGCCGGTCTTGTCGAGCAGCAGCACGTCGACGTCGCCGGCCGCTTCCACCGCGCGGCCCGAAGTGGCGATCACGTTGGCCTGCATCATGCGGCTCATGCCGGCCACGCCCACGGCCGAGAGCAGGCCGCCGATGGTGGTCGGGATCAGGCACACCAGGAGCGCCACCAGCGCAGTGAGCGACACCACGGTGCCGGCGCCCGCAGCCTCGACGCTGAAAAGCGAGAACGGCAGCAGCGTGACCGTGACCATCAGGAACACCAGCGTCAGCGCCACCAGGAGGATGGTGAGCGCGATCTCATTGGGCGTCTTGTGGCGCTTGGCGGCTTCGACCATACCGATCATGCGGTCGAGGAAAGACTCGCCCGGGTTCACCGAGATGCGCACCACCAGCCAGTCGGACAGCACGCGGGTGCCGCCGGTCACAGCCGAGAAGTCGCCGCCCGACTCCCGCACCACAGGCGCCGATTCGCCGGTGATGGCGCTCTCGTCGACCGAGGCCACGCCTTCGATCACTTCGCCGTCGAGCGGGATGACGTCGCCCGTTTCAACCAGCACGACGTCGCCCTTTCGCAAGTTGGGCGCCTGCTCCGGAAGCCACTGGCCGCCGTGGCGAGGCTCCTGCAGCTTCTTGGCCCAGGTGTCCTTGCGCAGCCCCCTCAGCGAGGCGGCCTGCGCCTTGCTGCGCCCTTCGGCCAGGGCCTCCGCGAAGTTGGCGAACAGCACGGTGAACCACAGCCAGACAGACACGGCAAGCACGAAGGCCGGCTTCATGCCGGTGTCGCCGGGGAAGGTCAGCGAATGCACCCAGAGCAGCGTCGTGAGGATGCTGCCGATGTAGACAATGAACATCACCGGGTTGCGCCACTGGGTGCGCGGATCGAGCTTGGCGAAGGCGCCCCAAAGCGCGGGCTTGACCAGCGCGGCGTCGAAGAGCGAAAGGGAAGTCTTGGTGTTTGTCATGGTGCGCTCCTTCACTTCCAGAGCACGAGGTGTTCGACGACGGGCCCGAGGGCCAATGCCGGAACGTAGTTGAGCAGGCCGACCAGCAGCACGGTGCCGATCAGCAGCGAGACGAACAACGGCCCGTGCGTGGGCAGCGTGCCGCCGGTGACCGGGAGGCGCTGCTTGGCCGCGAGCGAACCGGCGATGGCCAGCACCGGCACGATCACCGCGAAGCGGCCGAGCCACATGGCAAGCCCGAGCAGGCCGTTGTAGAACGGCGTGTTGGCCGAGAGCCCCGCGAAGGCGCTGCCGTTGTTGTTGGCGGCCGAGCTCAGCGCATACAGGATCTCCGAGAAGCCGTGCGCGCCGGGGTTTGCGATGCCGGCCTTGCCGGCGCCGGCCATCACCGCCACCGCGGTGCCGGCCAGCACCAGGATCGGCGTGACCAGGATGGCGATGGAGATCAGCTTCATCTCGCGCACCTCGATCTTCTTGCCCAGGTACTCGGGCGTGCGGCCGATCATCAGCCCCGCGATGAACACCGCGAGCATCGCGAAGATCAGCATGCCGTAGAGGCCGCTGCCCACGCCGCCGAAGACCACCTCGCCGAGCTGCATCAGCACCATCGGCACCATGCCGCCGATGGGCGTGAAGGAGTCGTGCATGGCATTCACCGCGCCGCAGGATGCCGCGGTGGTAATGGCCGCAAAGAGCGCCGAGGCGTCGGTGCCGAAACGCACTTCCTTGCCTTCCATGTTGCCGCCGCTTTGCAGCGCGCTCGATACCTGGTCGACGCCCAGCGCGCCGAAGAGCGGATTGCCGGCCTGCTCGGCCGGGATGATGACCGCCACTGCGACCACGAACATCACCGCCATGGCCGCGAGCACCGCCCAGCCCTGGCGCCGGTCGCCAACCACGCGCCCGAAGGCGAAGCACAGGGCCGCGGGAATCAGGAAGATCGCGATCATCTGCAGCAGGTTGCTGAGCGCGGTCGGGTTCTCGTACGGGTGCGCCGAGTTCGCGTTGAAGAAGCCACCGCCGTTGGTGCCGATCATCTTGATGGCTTCCTGCGACGCGACAGGGCCCATGGCGAGCGTCTGTGTCTGCGGGCTCGCGGCGGCCTCGACCGTTTGCACGGTCTTGTAGCCGTCGAAGTTCTGGATCACGCCCTGGCCCACGAAGATCAGCGCGAGCACGAACGACAGTGGCACCAGGAGCCAGAGCGTGATGCGCGTGAGGTCGGCCCAGAAGTTGCCGACCAGGCCGCGGCTCTTGCCGTCGCCGCGGCGCGCGAAGCCGCGCACCAGCACGAATGCCACCGCAATGCCCGTGGCGGCCGAGAAGAAATTCTGTACCGTGAACCCGAGCATCTGCGTGAGATAGCTCATGGTCGATTCGCCGGCGTAGCCCTGCCAATTGGTGTTGGAGACGAAGCTCACCGCGGTGTCGAAGGCCGAGTCGGGCGACACGGCGCCCATGGCGGCGGGGTTGAGCGGCAGCGAACCTTGCAGGCGCTGCAGCGCGTAGAGAAAGATCGCGCCCACGGCATTGAAGGCCAGCAGCGCAAGCGCATAGGTCAGCCAATGCATCGACTGCCCCAGCTGGGTGCCGGCGAGCTTGTAGATCGGTGCTTCGATGCGCTGCATCCAGCGCGGCACGCGCTCGTCGCACAGCGCGGCCAGGAACTTGCCGACAGGCCAGGCCAGCAGCAAAAGCACGACGAGAAAGGAAGCCAGCAAGGACCAGGCGGAGGCGGTCATTTCAGAACTCCTCGGCACAGATCAATGCGAACACCAGGTACGCGAACAGCACCACGGCGATCAATGCGCCGAAACCATAAAGAGCTTCGAGGCTGATCATGGCCGTTCTCCCATGCCGGCTTTCGGCGCGCCTGGCGCGTTCGGCCCGTTGAGCCGGTCCAGCCCGACGGCCATGGCCGCCATCACCGCCCACAGCGCCAGCAAGGCGCCCATCCAGACGAAATCCATTCATCACTCCTGCAGCGAAACAAGACCTCGAGTCTCGGCAGGCGCCCGTAAAAACAGGGAACAGAGTCGGTGGCGGCGCATAAAGAAACCGTAAAGGCATCCCCACTTTTCAAAGTGCTCGACAACGGCTGGCGTGTCCCTTGATAATCAAAGGACCATCTTTGAATAAAAGAAAAAGGATGACCACGCGCCCCCTCGATGCCAAGCCCGCCTGGATGCCGCACCAGCCGGCAGACCGCATCCTGTCCACGCTCAAGACGCGTGGCGCGCTGGGCATTCCCGACATCGCCAAGGTGCTCGACGTCACGGTGGAGGCCGTGCGCCAGCAGATGGCCAAGCTGCAGGCCGAGGGCCTGGTCGATGCCGAGAGCCGCCCCGCGGGCCGCGGCCGGCCGACGCAGATATGGCGGCTCACCGGCGCCGGCCACGCGCGCTTTCCCGACACGCACGCCGAGATGACGGTGCAGATGATCAGCGCAGTGATCAACGTCTTCGGCGACAAGGGCATGGACCAGCTCATCGGCGCACGCGAGGAAGCCATGCGAGCCAGCTACCGCGAGGCCCTGCACGGCGCGCGCAGCCTCAAGGCCAGGCTAGAGCGGCTGGCCGACATCCGCAGCCGCGAAGGCTACATGGCCGAGTTCCGGCCCGAGGGTGACGGCTTCCTGTTCATCGAGAACCATTGCCCCATCTGCACCGCGGCGCGGGCCTGCACGGGCTTCTGCCGCAGCGAACTGCAGCTCTTCGACGATCTGCTGGGGCCCGGCGTGAGCGTGAGCCGCGTCGAGCACGTGCTCGCGGGCGCGCGGCGCTGCGCCTACCAGGTGAGCCCGAAGAACCCGCCTTGATCCATTCCAAACCCCTAGACCCTAAAGGAAGACCCCACCATGGAACACACCCTCCCACCCCTGCCTTACGCCCTCGACGCGCTGGCACCCGAGTACTCGAAGGAGACCCTCGAGTACCACTACGGCAAGCACCACAACGCCTACGT
>NZ_FNDR01000008.1 GCF_900099805.1 Variovorax sp. OV700
AAAACGCCCGATGAAGTTCATCGGGCGTCTCTGGCCGGCTGGATCAAGCCGGTTATATGTCCTTCATAGGTGTCAACCTATGGCAGGACGGGTCACGATGCGCTTCAGCGCATCAGTGAATCATCAGGCCGTTGCCAGCGCCGCGGGGCGCGCCAGGCGCAGCGCATGCATCCAGGCGCGGCGCAGCACGGCCGGCGAACGCGATTCCTCGGGAATCAGCAGATAGCCGCGATCGCGCAGCGACGTGCCCAGTGCGATCTGGCTGGTCAGCACCGTGAGCGGAATGGCCAGCAGCAGCGGCAGGCCCACCGGCATGAGCCAGATCAGCGCGCTCGGATCGATCATTGCGACGCCGAGAGCCAGCGCGCCGACCACCACGCTCATGGGAGCGAGTTGCGACACGGCAACCTTCCACGGCACCGCAGCAGCTTCGCGCGGGGGCGACTTCCAGTCGAGCTTGATGCCGGTGAGGGCAACCAGCACGAACAGCGAGTGGGCCAGCATGCGAACCGGCGCCTGCACGATGGCCAGGCCGCTTTCGAGCATCGAGCTCTTCACCAGGCCCCAGAGGCCGCCGTACTGGCGTTGCTCGCCGCGCATCAGCACGGCAGCGATGCCGAGCACGCGGGGCAGGAACAAAAGGCACAGGGTCCAGACCCACAGGCCGGCCAGTTCCGCCGGCAGCACGCTCCAGCTGGAGATCAGGCTCGAGCCGCTCAGCCACAGCGCGGTGCCGAGCGTCAGGAATGCGAGCCACAGCGGTGCCGAGACATACGCCATGGTGCCGGTCACGAACATTGCACGGTGCACCGGGTGGATGCCGGGTTCGGCCATCAGGCGGGCGTTCTGCAGGTTGCCCTGGCACCAGCGGCGGTCGCGCTGGAGTTCGGCCAGCAGGTCCGGCGGTTGCTGTTCGTAGCTGCCGACAAGGTCGGCGCAGAGCCACACGTTGTAGCCGGCGCGGCGCATCAGCGCGGCTTCGACGAAGTCGTGGGACATGATGCCGCCCGACATGCCGCCGGTGCCCTTGATGGGAGCCAGTGCGCAATGCTTCATGAAGGGCTCGACGCGGATGATCGCGTTGTGGCCCCAGTAGTGCGATTCGCCCAGTTGCCAGAACTGCATGCCCAGCGTGAACAGGCGGCCTGTCACGCGGGAAGCGAATTGCTGTGCGCGGGCATGCAGCGTCACGTGGCCGATGGCCTGCGTGGCGGTCTGGATGATGCCGGCGGTCGGGTTGGCTTCCATCAGCTTGACCATCGAGGTCAGGCAGTCGCCGCTCATCACGGAGTCGGCGTCGAGCACGACCATGTAGCGGTAGTCCTTGCCCCAGCGGCGGCAGAAGTCGGCCACGTTGCCGGCCTTGCGGTGCGTGCGCCGGGTGCGCAGGCGGTAGTAGACCTCGACCTGCGGCTGGTTCGGGCTGTCGGCCAGGGCGGCGCGCAGGTCTTCCCAGGCGGCGCGCTCGGCGGCGGCAGTCTCGGGGTTGTAGCTGTCGGACAGCACGAACACATCGAACTGTTTGGCGTGGCCGGTGGTCGCAACCGATTCGCAGGTGGCGCGCAGGCCGGCGAACACCGTGGCAACGTCTTCGTTGCAGATCGGCATGATGATCGCGGTGCGTGCTTCGGGGTTCATCGGGTGGTGGGCCACCTGCTTGACCGAGAGCGCGTGCTTGTCACCGCGCACCGAGACGTAAAAGCCCATCAGTGCGGTGACGAAGCCGGTGACGACCCAGCCCGAAAGCAGGCCGTACAGGCCGATCTGACCGTATTCGAGCCAGATGTTGTCGTAGTCGGGTTGCACGCCGGCAAACAGCGCGGACGCGATCACGGTGCTCAGCAGCGTGAGCGCCATGAATGCGAAGCGGCGCTGCGCCGCGGCACGCTGCCACGGCTGCTTGACCTGTGCGCCGGCTTCGGCGGTTTCGGCTTCCGGCTTGCCGCCGGCGCCGAGCTTGACCAGCACGGCGGTGCCCAGGCTGTTCCAGAAGCCGCGCCAGGGGCGGGGCGCCATGGAGCCACGGTTGACCGGCGGAGCGGTCACGGCATTGGGGTGGCGTTCTTCGCGCACCGGGCTGCGGTGCGAAAAGTCGGCTTCGGTCAGCACGTTCAGTTGGGAGAAGTCGTTTGGCTTCATGTGTGATTTACCAACGTTGCTTGTCGAGGGAAGGGGTGTCGCCAATGGCAGGAAAGCGCTTGATGACGCAATCCGGTTCGGCGCCGCCTGCACTTGCGTGCGCGGCCGCCGAATGACCCGCGGCACGGGGCCGCGAGAGGGAAAACTGCTTTTGACGCAGGCCGTCGCGCTGCTGGCGCAGTGCGAAAGATGGGCTGGTTAGTGCTGTCATGCCTCTACAGGGGCAAACCCTGTGCCAGCATGGAAAAACGCTTTCAGATCAATGACTTACGTCGATCTGGATGCAGTTTTGGCGGCTCGGGCCGTTTGGAAGGCCCCGAAACCCCTGTTTTTGTCGCCGAATCCCGACAAGCCTTGGAGGCTGGTGGAAAATATCGTTTTAAATCAACGCCTTAGGGGCGTCGCTACTCGGCGACAGGCTCGCTGCCGGGAGCGACAGCGTCGGCCTTGAAGTGCCCCGGCGTGAGCTCGTGCTTCTGCAGCAGGCGATAGAACTCCGTGCGGTTGCGGTCCGCCAGCCGGGCGGCATCAGCCACATTGCCGTCGGTCAACTTGAGCAGGCCTACGAGGTAGTCGCGTTCGAAGCGCTGCTTGGCCTCGGCATAGGTCTGGACCTCGACCGTCGGCACGCGCAGCGCCCGCTGCACGAGCGCCAGCGGAATGAGGGGCGAGCTCGACAGCGCGCAGACCTGTTCCACCACGTTGAAGAGCTGGCGCACGTTGCCGGGCCAGGCCGCGGTGGCCAGCGCCTTGAGCGCCTCGGGCGCGAAGCCGGAAAGCCGCTTGCCGTATTTGGTCGACAGCTTCTGCAGAAAGTGGTTGGCCAAAAGCGGAATGTCTTCGCGCCGGGCCGACAGCGGCGGCAGCGTGAGCGTGACCACGTTGAGCCGGTAATAGAGGTCTTCGCGAAACTGGCCCGCCGCCATGGCCGCGTCCAGGTCGCGGTGGGTGGCCGAGATGATGCGCACGTCGACCTCGATCGACTGGCTGGCGCCAAGCGGACGCACCGCGCGCTCCTGCAGCACCCGCAGCAGCTTGACCTGCAGGGCAGGCGGCATGTCTCCGATTTCGTCGAGCAGCAGCGTGCCGCCGTCGGCCTGCTGGAACAGCCCCTTGTGGTTGGCATGCGCGTCGGTGAAGGCGCCCTTCATGTGGCCGAACAGTTCCGACTCGAGCAGCGCCTCGGGAATGGCGCCGCAATTGACGGCCACGAAGGGCTTGTCGGCGCGGGCGCTGGCGCGGTGGATGGCGCGTGCCAGCATTTCCTTGCCGGCGCCGCTGTCGCCGCGCAGCAGCACGGAGGCGTCCGACTTGGCGACCATGCGGGCCTCGGCCAGCAGCTCGGACATGCGGTTGCTGCGGCTCACGATTTCGGCGCGCCAGCTTTCGTCGCCGGCCTTGGCAGGCGTGCTGGCGGGAGCGCCGAGCGCCAGCGCCTGGGCGATCTTGTCCAGCAGCTCGCGGCCGTCGTAGGGCTTGGTGAGGTAGGTGAACACGCCGCGTGCCGTGGCCTCGACCGCGTCGGGAATGGTGCCGTGGGCCGTGAGCAGGATCACCGGCAGCGAAGGGTGCCGCTTCCTGATTTCGTCGAACAGCTGGAGCCCGTCGCGCCCGGGCAGCCGCACGTCGCTGAGCACCAGCTGCGGATGCTCGATCTCGAGCTGCGTGAGCGCGGTTTCGGCCGAGGTCACGGCCGTGACCTGGTAGCCCACCGAACTCAGCCGCATCGAGAGCAGCCGCAGCATGTCCGGATCGTCGTCGACCACCAGCAGGCGCGCGCCGGTCGTGCTCATCGGAGGGGCCCTTTGCGCGATCGCTGGATGTTCATGGATTGGGCTTGGTGCTGTTGGGTGGCGGAAGGGTCGGCACCGGCGCGTTGTTGGGACGCGCGAAGCTGCGCTCGATGGCGCGCAGCGCTTCGATGCGGTCGTTCAGCTGGTCGATGCGGCGCTGGCTCTCGCGCAGCTGCTGCACCTGCTTATCGCGATCGTCCTCGACGCGGCGCTGCTCGACGTAGCGCGCGGCCAGTGCACGCGCAAGCGGCTGCAGCGGCTGGGCCTCGGGCGAGGGGTTGGACATCACGCGCTGCAACAAGCCCAGGGCGCGCACCAGGTCGGCCGGAACGCGCGTCTGCGCCAGCAGCAACGCAAGCTGCATCTGCGCGGCGGGCGAGTCGCCCGGGTCGCCGGCGCGGGTGATTTCGGCATTCAACTCGGCGCCGCCCAGCGGGCGGACCTTGTCGGCGTAGGCCAGCATCGCCGCCACGGGCCCCTGGGTGATCAGCGTGAAGAGCGACGCCGGCTGGGTGGCGGGCGCCTTGGGTTCGGCCTCGACGGGAACCACGCGCGGCGCCGCGGGAGGCGGCGGCAGGGCATCGGCCTCGGGAGGTGGCTTGGGCTGCGTCGTACACGCGGCCAGCAGCAGGACCAGAGGCATGGCCACCGCCCCGGACAGGGCCGAACTGCGGACGAACGGAAAAAGCATGGGTCGAAAAAAGGACAAGAGGCGGTGTTTCAGGTGGGTGCCCGGGTTCGCGGAGCTTCAGGAAGGGATCAGGCCGTGCGCGGCAGTTCGATGCGAAAGCGCGCGCCCGGCCCGCCTGGCTGCAGGGTGATGCGGCCCCCATGGGCAGCAATGTACTCCTGCACGATGGAAAGACCGATGCCGGTTCCCTTGACCGCGTGCTCGGGCTGGCGCTCGCCCCTGTAGAAGGGCTCGAAAATGCGGTCGCGGTCGCCTTCGGCAATACCCGGGCCAGCGTCGTTGACATCGATGCACGCCGAATCCGCCGTGCCGGACACAGTGATGGTGATCACGCCGCCGGGCGCCGAATAGCGGATCGCATTCGACAGCAGGTTGGCTACCGCAGTACCCAGCTTGACACGGTCGACCGTGAGCGCAAGCGCCTCGCCTTCCGCCCGAACGCGCAGCCCGTGGGCCTGCCATTGCAGTCGCTGGGCCTCGATCTGTTCCTCGATCAGCGGCAGCAGCTCGGTGCGTTCGCGGCGCAGTTCGCGCGCCTCGAAGGCTGCGGCATTGAAGCGCAGCAGCGCCTCGATCTGCCCCTGCAGCGACACGGTGTTCTGGTTCAGGATCTGGGCCACTTCCAGCTGCGCCGAATTCAGCGGACCCGTTACCCCGTCTTCGAGCAGCGAAACGCCTTCCCGCAGCGCGGCCAGCGGCGTCTTGAGCTCATGCGACACATGCCGCAGGAAACGGGCCTTGTCGGCGTCCAGTTCGGTCAAGCGCAGGCGCAGCCATTCGAGCTGCTGCGACACGCGCCGGACGTCGGCCGGACCGCGGATGTCGATCGGTTCGTCCAGCCGGTTCTGGCCCAGGCCGACGATGGCGTGTTCGAGCCGCTTGAACGGCCGCGCGAGCCAGATGCCGAAAGCCAGCGCCAGAGACACCGCGAGCACGCTCGCCGCCACCACCTCGCGCATCAGGCGGCGGCGCGCGTCCTCGATGCGCTTGGCGAGCGCGTCGTTCTGCATCTCGATGAGGAACTGGGCCTGCTGCGCGATGTTGGTGTTGAGCGAATCGAGATCGCGGAACTGGATGGCCATGCTGTTCTCGCGCGAGAGCGCGGTATCGGCGCTACCGCTCATCAGCCCCTCGATTACGCCGAGCTGGCTGCGCCACATCTCGATGCCCGTGGGCGCAAGGCCGTTCCTCTCGAGCCGGTCGAGCACCTGGTGCGCCTCGCGCGCGGCGTCATCGAAGCGGCGCCGCAGCACGGCGTCGTTCAGCACCAGCGACTGGCGCCCGGCACGCTCCATGGCCGCACTGCGCTCGGCCAGCGACTGGGCCGCGCCCGAAAGCCGCAGCGCACGCGCGGCCGCATCGCGGCTCTGGGTCATGAGCACGTCGTACTGGAACACCGAGCGCAGCGCCACGCCCACCAGGAGCGCGGTGATCAAGAGGAAAGCGAAGAGAAGGAGCTGCTGGAACGAGCCCCGCGTCGACGGCCGTTTCGCCATCAGGCGGCGAGCGCGGCTGAAGCCGGCGCCGTCGACGATTCGCGCGTGGCCACTTCGCCGCGCAGCGTGTAGGCCAACGAGCGCGTGATGCGCAGGTCGGCCATCTGCCCGACGAGGCGCGCATCGCCTTCGAAGTTGACGACCCGGTTGCACGCGGTGCGGCCCATCAGTTCGTTCGCGTCCTTGCGTGAAGCCCCTTCGACCAGCACGCGCTGCGTGGTGCCGACCAGTGCGTCGCCGAAGCGGCGCACGTTGCCGTCGATCACGCGCTGCAGCGTCTGCAGGCGCGCCAGCTTCACCGCATGGGGCGTGTCGTCGTGCAGCGCGGCGGCCGGCGTGCCGGGGCGCGGGCTGAAGATGAAGCTGAAGCTGTTGTCGAACTGGCAGTCGTCGATCAGCTTCATCATCTTGGCGAAGTCTTCGTCCGTTTCGCCCGGGAAGCCCACGATGAAGTCGCTCGACAGCGCGAGTTCGGGCCGGATGGCGCGCAGCTTGCGCACGGTGCTCTTGTATTCCATGGCCGTGTAGCCGCGCTTCATGGCCATCAGGATGCGGTCGCTGCCGTGCTGCACCGGCAGGTGCAGGTGCGACACCAGCTGTGGCACCTTGGCGTAGGCCTCGATCAGCCGCGGCGTGAACTCGTTGGGGTGGCTGGTGGTGTAGCGGATGCGCTCGATGCCGGGAATCTCGGCCACGTATTCGATCAAGAGCGCGAAGTCGGCAATCTCGGCCGTGTCCCCCATGCGGCCGCGGTAGGCGTTCACGTTCTGCCCCAGCAGCGTGACCTCGCGCACGCCCTGGTCGGCCAGGCCTGCAATCTCCACCAGCACGTCGTCCAGCGGGCGATTGACTTCCTCGCCACGGGTGTAGGGCACCACGCAGTAGCTGCAGTATTTGGAGCAGCCCTCCATGATCGACACGAAGGCGGTCACGCCCTCGACGCGCGCGGGCGGCAGGTGGTCGAACTTCTCGATCTCGGGAAAGCTGATGTCCACCTGCGGGTGCTCCAGCCGATCGCGGTCCTTCAGCATCTCGGGCAGGCGGTGCAGCGTCTGCGGGCCGAAAACGATGTCGACGTAGGGCGCGCGCGCGATGATGGCTTCGCCCTCCTGGCTGGCCACGCAGCCGCCCACGCCGATCTTCACGCCCTTGGCCTTCAGATGCTTCACGCGGCCGAGGTCGGAGAACACCTTTTCCTGCGCCTTCTCGCGCACCGAGCAGGTGTTGAAGAGGATGAGGTCGGCCTCGTCCACGTTCTGCGTCGGCTCGTAGCCCTCGGCGGCGTTCAGCACGTCGGCCATCTTGTCCGAGTCGTACTCGTTCATCTGGCAGCCGAAGGTTTTGATAAAGACTTTTTTGCTCATGGGGTGCTCTCCGGGCCTTCCGCTGCGGGAAGGCCAAATGCAGCGCGCGCTATCGCTCGCTGCGGCGCGGCGGGCAATGGCCCGCCGTCTTTTTCATTGCGTGTTGACGGTGTCGTTCGAAGTGAACGGCCAGATGTTCAGGAACGGCTTGCTCAGCGATTCGCGGCTGGCCGTCGCCTCGCTGGGCGTGAGGATCCACACCTCGCGCAGCAGGCCTGCGGCATCGCGCGTGTAGTTCACCAGGTATTTCTGGCCAACGATGCCGCCCGCCATCACCAGCATGTTCTGTTCGCTGCGGATGCGGGCGCCGGGCGCCAGCCGGTCGGCGTGGCCGTCGAGCTCGACGTCGGGCGCATTGATCACCATGAACTTGCCGCGCAGCGTGCCGACGGGGAAGGTGCGCCCGCCCACCATCGACTCGTTTTGCGTCTGCGGCCGGGGCACGTCGGTCTGGGCGGCCGCGTCAATGGAAAAAAGGCTTGTAGCTACTGTGCAAAGCGCTATGAAAGTGAGAGCATTCATGGGTTTCTTGCAGCGGTTCATGGCGTATATCCAGAGGCTGTGGAGCGGCGATTTTACCGAGGGGGTGAAATCCCCCTTGGCGCCCGCCACAGCGGGTTGAGCATGGGCCCTTGCAGGGTGGCTTTACTTATCTTTACGGCACTCGTGGACACTGCAAGCCGACCGCTGCTCCAATAGCCGCTGTCAGCCCAAAGTGCTCAAAAAACCATGAAGAAAAAACTCGTTCTCGCCCTTGCAGGTGTGTTGATCGTAGCCGTCGCGGGATGGTGGTGGAACGGGGCTGGCGAGCGCATCTCGGCAAAGAACGCCAAGCCGGCCACAGCGGCCGGCGGAGCGCCCGCGCTCGTCACCCTGGCCACGGCCGAGCGGCAGGACGTGCCGGTGACGGTCCAGGTCAACGGCAGTGTGGTGTCGCTCAACAGTGTCGACCTGCGGCCGCAGGTGACCAACACGGTTGCGGCGGTGCACGTGAAGGAAGGGCAGTTCGTCAAGGAGGGCCAGCTGCTCTTCACGCTCGACGACCGCAACGACCAGGCCAACCTGGCCCGCGCCCGCGCCCAGCAGAAGCGCGACGAGGCCACCATGGCCGACCTCGAGCGCCAGTACAAGCGCAGCCAGGAGCTGCTGGCGCAGAACTTCATTTCAAAGAGCGCCACGGACGCCACGCTGTCGCAGCTCGAGGCGCAGCGCGCCGCGGTGGCGGCCGACCGCGCCGCCGTCCAGTCGGCGCAGGTGGCGCTCGGCTATGCCACGCTGCGCGCGCCCATCGCGGGGCGCATCGGCGCCGTCAACATTTATCCCGGCACGCTGGTGCAGCCCACGCTGTCGCTGGTCACCATCACGCAGCTCGACCCCATCGCGGTGAGTTTCCCGGTGCCGGAAGCCAACCTGCAAGACCTGCTGGCGGCGGCGCGCAGCCGCTCCAAGGTCGAGGCGCTCGTCAGCGGGCGCAAGGAGCCACTCATCGGCGTTCTCAACTTCGTCGACAACACGGTCGACCCGCAGATCGGCACCGTGCGCGCCAAGGCGGTGTTCGACAACGCCGACCAGAGCCTCTGGCCCGGACAGTTCGTCGGCACGCGCATCACGGTGCGCACACTGTCCGGCGCCACGGTGGTGCCGGCGGCGGCACTCATGATGCTGTCCGACGGCGCTTCGCTCTACGTGGTCGACGAGGCCAAGGACGCCAAGCGCCGCAAGGTACAGGTGCTCTACACCTTCGGCACCAAGGTGGCGGTGAGCGGTGTCGAGCCGGGCGAGCAGGTGGTCATCGAGGGCAGCCAGAACGTGCGCCCGGGCGGCAAGGTCCGCGTCGACAAGAAGGCCGCACCGGCCGGCACCACCGGGGTCACGCCGGGCAGCGCGGCCTCCTCGGACACCCAGACTCCGCGGGAACGCGCATGAACATTTCGGAGCTCTGCATCCGTCGTCCCGCGATGACGGTGCTGTTGTCCGCCGCCGTCGTGGTGGCGGGTATCTTTGCGTACTTCAGCATCCCCGTTGCGGCGCTGCCGAGCTACAACACGCCGGTCATCAACGTGAATGCCCAGCTGCCGGGCGCAAGCCCGGACACCATGGCGTCGTCGGTCGCGCTGCCGCTCGAGAAGCAGTTCTCGACCATTCCGGGCCTGCAGACCATCAGCTCGGTCAACACGCAGGGCGTGAGTTCGATCACGCTGGAATTCGTGAGCAGCCGCGACATCGACGCCGCCGCCGTCGACGTGCAGGCCGCGCTGCTGCGCGCTCAGCGGCAGCTGCCGCAGGAACTCACGCAGCTGCCTTCGTACCGAAAGGTGAATCCGGCCGACGCGCCGGTGCTGTTCATCGCGCTGATTTCTCCGTCGATGAACCCGTCCGAACTCAACGACTATGCCGAGAACCTGATCTCGCCCACGCTCTCCACCATCGACGGCGTGGCGCAGGTGGGCGTCTATGGGCGCAAGGCCTTCGCGGTGCGCATCAAGGCCAATGCCGATCTGCTCAATGCGCGCAACATCACGCTCGACGAGCTGGCCAAGGCCGTGAACTCGGCCAACGCCAACACGCCGGTCGGCACGCTCGACGGGCCGCGCCAGACGCTCACCATCCAGGCCAACCGGCAGCTCACCAAGGCGGAAGATTTCGCCAAGCTGATCGTCGGGCAGCGCAACGGCGCGCCGGTGCGGCTCGACGAAGTGGCCACCATCGAGGACAGCTTCGAGTCGGTCAAGACCGCGAGCAGCTTCAACGGCCAGAGCTCCATTTCGCTGGCCGTGCAGCGCCAGCCGAATGCCAACACCGTGGAGGTGGTGGACGCGGTGCGCGCGCTCATTCCACGCTTCAAGGCGGAGCTGCCGCAATCGGTCGAGATCCACATGGTGAACGACCGCTCGCTGTCCATTCGCGAGGCGGTGCACGACGTGCAGCTCACGCTGCTGGGCACCATCGCGCTGGTGGTGCTGGTGATCTTTTTGTTCCTGCACCGGCTGGTGGCCACGCTGATTCCGGCGGCGACCATCCCCATCTCGCTGATCGGCGCGGTGGCGCTGCTCTATGCCTTCGGCTACAGCCTGGACAACGTCTCGCTGCTGGGCATCACGCTGGCCGTGGGCCTGGTAGTGGACGACGCGATCGTGGTGCTCGAAAACATCATGCGCTACGTCGAGAAGGGCATGGAGCCCTTT
Source organism: Variovorax sp. OV700 (assembly GCF_900099805.1). Lineage (GTDB taxonomy): Bacteria > Pseudomonadota > Gammaproteobacteria > Burkholderiales > Burkholderiaceae_C > Variovorax. The sequence continues at coordinate 10,669 of NZ_FNDR01000008.1, forward strand.
GCCGCGGCGCTGCGCGGCGCGCGCGAGGTGGGCTTCACCATCATCTCGATTTCCATCTCGCTGGTGGCGGTGTTCATTCCCATTTTCTTCATGCCGGGCGTGATCGGCCTGCTGTTCCACGAGTTCGCGGTGGTGGTGGCGCTGGCGGTGCTGGTGTCGGCCGTCGTCTCGCTCACGCTGGTGCCGATGCTCGCGAGCCGGCTGCTCAAGCACGTGCCCCGCAAGGAAGGCGTGCTCGACCATGAAGAGGAGCATCCGGAGCCCGGCACCGCGATTGGCCGCGCCTTCGAGCGCGGCTACCGCTGGGTGCATGGCAGCTACATGCGAACGCTCGACTGGACGCTGGGACACCGCATGGTGATGCTGCTGATTGCCGGCGGCACCTTCATCGTCACGGCGTGGCTGTTCATCTCCATTCCGAAGGGCTTCTTTCCCGAGGAAGACATCGGCCAGATCCAGATCACCACCGAAGCGGCCGAGGACATTTCCTTCACCGCCATGAATGCGCTGCAGGAGCGCGTGGCGGCCTCGCTCCAGGCCGACCCGAGCGTGGCCTACGTGAGTTCGTTCGTCGGCGTGGGCGGGCCAACCGCCACGCAGAACTCCGGCCGCCTGTTCGCCGTGCTCAAGCCGCGCAGCCAGCGTCCCAAGATGGCCGTGGTGCTGGAGTCGCTGCGCCAGCGCTTCCGCGAGATTCCGGGCATCGCGGTCTACATGCAGCCGGTGCAGAACCTGCGCCTGGGCGGACGCCAGAGCAAGGCGCGCTTCCAGTACACGCTGCAAAGCGTGAACGCGGGCGAGATGGTGCCCTGGGCCACGCGGCTCATGGAGCGCATGCGCGCCGACGCTGCCTTCCGCGACGTCACCAGCGATTCGCAGAACCGCGGCCTGCAAGCCACGCTCGAGGTCGACCGCGACAAGGCCGGCGTGCTCGGCGTGGCCGTGGGCGACCTTCGCACCGCGCTCTACAACGCCTACGGCGACCGGCAGATCGGCAGCATCTACGGCGCGAGCAACACCTACCAGGTGATCCTCTCGGCCTCCGACAACGACCGCCAGTTCGAGGACGACATGTCGCGCCTGTCGGTGCGCAGCACCACGGGCCGGCTGGTGCCGCTGTCGGCCTTCTCGACCGTCAAGCGCACCGTGGGACCGACCTCGGTCAACCACCAGGGCCAGCTGCAGGCGGTGACGGTGTCGTTCAACCTCGCGCCCGACGTGCCGCTGGGCAACGCGACCGCGAAAATCGACCAGTTCAAGGAAGAGCTGAAGATGCCGCCGTCGATCATCACCACCTACGGCGGCGATGCGGCGGTGTTCCAGAGCTCGCAGTCGAGCCAGGCCGTGCTGCTGGTGCTGGCCGTGCTGGTGATCTACGTGCTCCTGGGCGTACTGTACGAAAGCTACATCCACCCGCTGACCATCCTCGCAGGGCTGCCGTCGGCAGCCGTGGGCGCGTTGCTCTCGCTCAAGCTCTTCAACTTCGACCTGACGCTGATCGCCACCATCGGCATCCTGCTTCTGATCGGCATCGTGAAGAAGAACGCGATCATGATGATCGACTTCGCGCTCGATGCGCAGCGCACCGAAGGCATGAAGCCGGTCGATGCGATCCGCGAGGCCTGCCGGCTGCGCTTCCGCCCCATCATGATGACCACGCTGGCCGCGCTGATGGGTGCGCTGCCGCTCGCGTTGGGGCTGGGCGCCGGCGCCGAACTGCGTCAGCCGCTGGGTGTGGCGGTGGTGGGCGGGCTCATCTTCTCGCAGGTGATCACGCTCTACATCACGCCCGCGATCTATCTTGCGCTCGACCGCTACAGCGGCACCGGGCCGATGGTCGACTTGCCGGGCGAGGCCCAAAGCGAAGCGGGTGGAGCCGCGGCAACGCACGCGGCGTCGCACGCCTAGGTCGTCGTCTCGTCGAGGATGTCGTCGTCCTCGTCCGTCACCAGGTGGGCGGTGTCGCTCCAGCCCACCAGGCTGAAGCCCTCGGGCGTCCACAGCATGCGATTGATGGCCGCATTGCCGAGTTGCCAGGTGCGCGGCGCCTGCAGCTCCTGGCGTGTGGCGGCGCGGTAGAGCACGTCCATCACACCGCCATGCGCCACCAGCGCCACCAGCTGGCCCGGATGGCGCGCGGCCAGTTTCGAGGCAATGTGCGTCACGCGCTCGCGAAACGCCAGCAGGCTTTCTCCGCCTTCGGGTTCGAACTCGGGATCGCGCTCGCGCCAGCGCCTGGCCTGGTCGGGCAGGGTGGCTTCGATCTCCGCAAAGCTCATGCCCTCGAAGCGGCCGAAGGCGCGTTCGCGCAGGCCGGGCTCGGGGTGCACCGTGAGGCCGTGGGGCCGCGCGATCTCCTGCGCGGTCTGCCAGGCGCGCGACAGGTCGCTCGCGTAGATCGCGCCGATGTCTTCGTGCGCCAGCGCCTGCCCCACGCGCCGAGCCTGCCACAGGCCGGTGGCGTTGAGTCCGACGTCGAGCTGGCCCTGGATGCGGGTGTCGACGTTCCAGGCGGTCTCGCCATGGCGAACGGCAATCAGGCGGGTGATTTCTTCCATCTGCCGGGATTCTAGAAGCGGCTCATTTCTTCGCGGTCGACAGCTCGATGTTCACGCGGCGCTCGCCCTGCGGCGGGTTCGGGAACCCCTGCAGCGCGGCCTGGAACATCACGGGCAGGATGGTCGAGCTCACGTTGTAGGGCCCGTCGTTGCGGGCCCGCGTTTCATAGACCACGCGGTTCGACCCGATGTCGCGCAGCACGATGCTCACCTCGCGCTCATACCAAGGGTTGGCCGCGGGCGGGATGAAGCCAGGTCCACCGTACCAGCCGCCGCCATACCAGCGGCGCGCGTAGCCGTGGTAGCCGTAGCCAGCGCCCCAGGGGCCGTCGAACAGCCACGGGTCGGCCCAGGGCGAAAGGCCGACCGTGACCCGTGCGCCGATCTGCGCGCTGTACTGCGGCTTGGCGTCGTCGCGGCGCAGGCCGGCTTTTTCGAGTGCCGTGGCGGCCATCGCCTCGAGCGATTCCTGCCGAGCGGCGTCGGCCTGCTGCGACGGCAGGCGTTCGAAGCGGTAGGTGGCGCCGGGCGGCACCGCGGCGAGCGAAGAGAAGCTTTTCACGTCGCTGTCGACCACCCAGGAGGTGGCGCAGCCGCTCAGTGATGCTGCCAAAAAGAGAGCAAAAAACGCACATTTCATGAGGATCTCCGGGCTCCGCGGCCCAAAATTCCCCTGGGTTGCCCGTTCAGCCCTGGAGGATGCGCAGGGCTGCAGGTGCCTGGGAGAGCAGGTCGAAAGAAGGCGTGTCGAAGGCCTTGTCGCCGTCTTCGTCGGCCACGCCGGTGGCCTTCAGACCCTTGAAGTCGTGCCGCGTTCCGTCGAGCAGGTGCGAGGGCACCACGTTCTGCAGCGCGGTGAACATGTTCTCCACTCGGCCGGGGTGCTTCCTGTCCCACTCGCGCAGCATCTCGCCGACCTGCTTGCGCTGCAGGTTTTCCTGGCTGCCGCACAGCGTGCACGGAATGATCGGAAACTCGCGGTGCTGCGCCCAGCGCACCAGGTCTTTCTCGGCCACGTAGGCGAGCGGGCGGATCACGATGTGCTTGCCGTCGTCACTCACCAGTTTGGGCGGCATGCTCTTGAGCTTGCCCGCGAAGAACATGTTGAGGAAGAAGGTCTGCAGCATGTCGTCGCGGTGGTGGCCGAGCGCCACCTTGGTGGCGCCGAGCTCGTCCGCCACGCGGTACAGGATGCCGCGGCGCAGACGGCTGCACAGGCCGCAGGTCGTCTTTCCCTCGGGAATCACGCGCTTGACGATGCTGTAGGTGTCCTGGTTCTCGATGTGGAAGTCCACACCGAGTTCGCTCAAATACTTGGGCAGCACTTCTTCCGGAAAGCCGGGCTGCTTCTGGTCGAGGTTGACCGCGACGATGTCGAAATGGATCGGTGCGCGGGCCTTGAGCTTGAGCAGGATGTCCAGCATGGCGTAGCTGTCCTTCCCTCCCGAGACGCACACCATGACCTTGTCGCCCTCTTCGATCATGTTGTAGTCGACGATGGCGCGGCCCACCTCGCGGCACAGGCGCTTTTCGAGCTTGTGCGTCTCGCGTTCGATCTTCAGCGAGTTGGTGGCGATGGGGGTGGCGCCGGCGACGGGCGCCTCGTCGATCCAGACGGCGTTCATGGGTGGGCTGCTTCAGGCAAATCGGGGGGAGGAAGCCCCGATTTTGCCTTGGATCACCATTCCCCGGCTTCCATGCGGATAGCCACCTCGCAGTCGTCGAAGATTTCGAGCTTGGCGATCTTCACCCGCACGCCGACCACGCCGGGCAGCTGCAGCAGGCGCTGCGCGAGCTTGCCGATGAGGGTTTCGAGCAGGTTCACGTGCTCGGCCGTGCACTCGTCGATGATGATGCGGCGCACCTTGCGGTAGTCCAGCACGTGAAAGATGTCGTCGTCCTTCGGCATCAGCGGCTGCGCGCCCAGATGCAGCTCGGCATCGACCTGGATCGGCTGCGGCGCCGTCTTTTCCTGGTCGAGGATGCCCAGGTTGGCGTCGAAGCGAAGCCCTTGCAGCGTGAGGGTCTGGCGGCCGATGGGGGTAGAGGGCATGGTGGGGCTCACATCAGCGAGAAGTCGCGGTCGAATTTCATGAGGTGCTGGCCCCCGTCCACCAAGAGCGTGGTGCCGGTGATCGAGTTGTTCTCCAGCGCGAACTTCACTGTTGCCGCCACGTCGGTCGGCGTTGAAGAGCGGCCCAGCGGCGACAGCTTGTGCAGCTGCGAAAACTTGGCCTCGTCGAGCATGTGGCTCGGCAGCGTGAGGCCGGGCGCCACGCCCACCACCCGCACGCGCGGCGCCAGCGCCATGGCCAGCATGGGCGTGGCGGCTTCGAGTGCGGCCTTGGAAAGCGTGTAGCTGAGAAAGTCGGGGTTCGGGTTCCAGAGCTTCTGGTCGAGCAGGTGCACCACCGCGCCCTGCGCGTCGCGCAGCGCCAGATGGTCGCGCAGCGCCTGCGCCAGCAGGATGGCCGCGCCGGTGTTGCTGCGCGCATGGCGCTCCATGAGCGCGTAGCTGAAGCTGGCCGCATCGTCGTGCTCGAAGAGCGCCGCACTGTGGACCACGGCATCGACCCCGCCGAAATGCGCTGCCACGCGCGGCAGCAAGGCGCGGGTGGCGCCTTCGTCGAGCAGGTCGGCCTCGAAGACCGCCGAACTGCCCGAGAGGCCCGCGCAATCGGCCGAAGTTTGCTCGGCTTCGGCCCGCGAGCTGCGGTAGTGCACCGCCACTTGCCAGCCCCCTGCGGCCAGCGCCAGCGCGATCTCGCGGCCCAGCCGGCGTCCGGCACCCGTGACGAGGACGGTGCGGCGGGCCGGAGTAACAGGAGGAAGAGGCACTGTGCTCATGCGGAGAGAGAAGGGAGAATCGGGGCGTGACGATAAAGACGACAAACAGTTTACCCATCGCCCTCGATACTTTGATTGCCCGCGCGGTGGAACGCGCCGGCGGATGGATCGGCTTCGACCGCTTCATGGCGCTGGCCTTGTACGCGCCGGGGCTGGGCTACTACGCCAACAGCTCCGCCAAGTTCGGCCACATGCCGTCTTCGGGCAGCGACTTTGTGACGGCGCCCGAACTCACGCCCATGTTCGGCCAGGCCCTCGCGGCCCAGGTGGTCGAAGCACTGGAGAAGACTGGCACCGACACGGTCTGGGAGTTTGGCGCCGGCTCGGGCGCGCTCGCGGTGCAGCTGCTGCACGCGCTTGACGATATGGGCCGCAGCGATGTGCGCTACCGCATCGTCGATCTGTCGGGCACCTTGCGCGAGCGGCAGCAGCAGGCGCTGGTGCGTTACGCCGACCGCGTCGATTGGCTCGGCGAGCTGCCGGAATCGATGCAGGGCGTGGTGGTCGGCAACGAGGTGCTCGACGCGATGCCGGTGCAACTGCTGGCGCGCGTGGGCGGCCAGTGGCATGAGCGCGGCGTGGTTCGCAATGCAAGCGGCAATGGCTGGACCTGGGCCGATCGCGCCACCGAACTCCGGCCGCCCTTCGAGGTGTCGGGCGAGCATGACTACCTCACTGAAATCCATCCCCAGGCCGAGGCCTTCGTCGCCACTTTGGCGGACCGCCTGACCGAAGGCGCGGCTTTTTTCATCGACTATGGTTTTCCAGAGGGCGAGTACTACCACCCGCAGCGCCACATGGGAACGGTGATGTGCCACCGGGCGCACCAGGCCGATGGCGATCCGCTGTCCGACGTGGGCTACAAGGACATCACGGCGCACGTCAACTTCACTGGCATTGCGCTGGCGGGACAGGAAGCGGGGCTCGAGGTGCTGGGCTACACGAGCCAGGCGCGGTTTCTGCTGAACTGCGGGCTGCTTTCGAGGATGGAGCAAGGCACGACCGCAGAGCGGGGAATGGCGGCTCGGCTCATCCATGAGCATGAGATGGGGGAACTGTTCAAGGTGGTGGGGTTTGCTGTTGGCGAGCCTTGGGATGCGATGGGGTTTGTGGAGGGGGATCGGAGTCATACGCTTTGACTCTTCGAGCTGTTGGCCTTGTTTGCTTCCCGAGGCCGGGATATCCGCCCGGCGGCGGACTTACTTTCTTTTGCTTCGCCAAAAGAAAGTAAGCAAAGAAAAGGCGACCCTACTGTCTGCGTCCCTTCGCTGCGCTACGGGCAACCTGCGGTGCTCGACTCCGGCGGGGGTCCGCAGAACTCGCTTCGCTCAGACAGCTGCGGCCCTGATCCCGCCTGCATCTGCGCTCCTCGGCGCATACAGAAGGGGTGGGAGCGGGCAGCCTTCGCTCTCGCTCGGCCCCAAGACCAACAGCCAATGCCAACCCCCGCGGCGCGCAGCGCCGCGGGGGCCTGGTGGCCGAGCGAAGCAAAGGCCCGTGTGGTTTGCCCGCCCCTCTGTATGCGCCGAGGAGCGCAGGGTTTCGCGGATCAGGGCTCGCAGCTGTTTGAGCGAAGCGAGTTCTGCGAGACCCCGCGAAACCCGAGCACCGCAGGTTGCCCGCAGCGAAGCGGAGGGTCGCAGACAGTGGGGTCGCCCGCCGGGGCGAGTCCCGGCCTCGGAACTCAAACAACCGACAACGGCAAATAAGCTACCAACAAAGATTTCGTTGAGAAACCACCCCTGAAAACCTACATTGGCGGTATGACCGCTTCTCAAAGCAAAGCCGGCCCCGCTTCGCAGCACTTCGAAGTGCGCCCCTTCCCCGCCCCCGTAGGCGCAGAAATCCTCGGCCTGGACATCTCCAAGCCCATCAACAACGAAGATTTCGCCCGCATCCACCGCGCGCACCTCGACCACCACGTGCTCGTGTTCCGCAACCAGCAGATCACCCCCGCCGAGCACATCGATTTCAGCCGCCGTTTCGGCCCGCTCGAAATCCACGTGCTGCACCAGTTTCATTTAAAGAACCACTCCGAGATCCTGATCGTCAGCAACATCAAGGAAAACGGCGAGCCCATCGGCCTGGGCGATGCGGGTGCCTACTGGCACTCCGACCTGTCCTACAAGCCCCAGCCGAGTCTCGGCTCCCTGCTGCATGCGCAAGAGCTGCCGAGCGAAGGCGGCGACACGCTCTTCGCCGACCAGCATCTCGCGTGGGAGGCTCTGAGCCCGGATCTGCAGCAACGCATCCTGCCGCTCAAGGCCGAGCACAGCTACCTTGCCAAGTACGAAGAGCTGCGCGCCAAGAACCCGTGGCGGCCGAAGCTCTCGCAGGCGCAGGTCGACCAGGTCACGCCCGCCGTGCAGCCGGTGGTGCGCACGCATCCCGAGACGGGCCGAAAAGCGCTGTTCGTCAGCGAGCATTTCACGACGGGCATCGTCGGCCTGCCGCAAGAGGAGAGCGACGCGCTGTTGGCCGAGCTGTTCGCGCACAGCGTGAAGCCCGAGTTCGTGTATCGCCACCGGTGGGCGCCGCACGACCTGGTGTTCTGGGACAACCGCTCGCTGATGCACCTGGCGGCCGGCACGCCCGACCAACTGCGCCGCCGCCTGAACCGCACCACCATCGCCGGCGACACGCCGTTCTGAAAAGGAACGGCGGGCCGATCCTTTTCAGCTGGCGGCAGGTTTGCCACCGCCCTTGCGCAGCGTGCGCAACTCAGCGTTGAGGAACTCTTTGGCATCCCTCACTGCGCCGTTCGGCATCTTCACCTGGTAGGGCTTGCCCGTCATCTCGGAACGCGACGCGCAGCGGTCGATGAAGTCTTCCGCGGTGACGATCTCGTCTTTGAAGTGATCGAACTTGGCTTGCATGTGCTTCGCGGCGTCGGCGGCGTTGTGCTCGTCGCCATTACGCATGAAGGTCATCGTCTTCATGTTCGAAACGCGCAGGATCAGCGTGTCGATGAGCTTCTGCTCCGACACGGACGGGGTGGCCTGCGCCAGCGCCGCAGCGGCACCAAGCAAAAGTGCTAACAGTGCGGTGCGCAGAAACCGGAAGGAAGACAGCATGGGTTGGAGAAGGAGAAGGAGTTCCGGACCATGCTAGAGCGGGGGCCCCCGGCATGTCAAACCGGCCCGCCTCGGGTCTAATTGCAGTTTTTGGCACGCGTGTCTTCTCCATGAGCCCCCCGACCCCCGATCTTTTGTCGATTGCCAATGCGCTGGCCGACGCGGCCGCCGCGCAATCAATGCATTACTTCCGCACGCCGCTCGACATCGTCACCAAGGCCGATGCGAGCCCCGTGACGCTGGCGGACCGCGCCGCCGAGACGGCCATGCGCGAGATACTGGCCGAGCGTGCCGCGGCCGATGGCATCTTCGGCGAGGAGCACGGCCTCGAGCGCCTCGACGCCAAGCGCGTCTGGGTGCTAGACCCGATCGACGGCACGCGCAGCTTCATCACCGGATCACCGCTCTGGGGCACGCTGATCGGCGTGCTGCAAGGCCCGCGCGTGGTGCTCGGCATGGTCGACATGCCGGTACTGAAAGAGCGCTGGATCGGCCAGCCCGGCAAGGGCGCGACGCGCGACGGCGAGCCGGTGCGCGCAAGCAGCTGCACCGAGGTGATCAAGGCGCGCATCGTCACCACCTCGCCCGACATCTTCGCGCCGGACGATTGGCAGGCCTTCGACCGGCTCAGCCGTCAGTGCGCGATGCGGCGCTTCGGCGGCGACTGCTATGGCTACGCCCAGCTGGCCGGCGGCACCATCGATCTGGTGGTGGAAACCGGCCTGCAGCCCTATGACTACCTCGGCCCTGCTGGCCTGATCGAAGCCGCGGGCGGCGTCATCACCGACTGGCAGGGCCAGCCGCTGGGGCTCGAGTCCGACGGCCGCGTGATCGCCGCCGCCACGCCTGAACTCCACGCGCAGGCGATGGCCATCCTCGGCGCAGGCTTGAATCGGCCTAGACTGTTTCCATGATCCGCTGGCTGATCGTCGTCGTCCTTGCCCTGGTGCTCATGAGCGGCCTCACCGCCTGGCTGCGCCGGTTCGGCTTCGGGCGGCTGCCCGGCGATTTCGAATTTCGCGCTTTCGGCCGCGACTGGCAACTGCCGATCTCCAGCACCCTGGTGCTCAGCATGATCGCGGCGCTGGTGGCGCGCTTCATCTAGCGCAACCGATGAACCCAATGTCCGAAAAGAGAAGAACCACGCAATGAGAGTCTGCGTCGACATCGGCGGCACCAAGGTGGCCGTGAGCCTTTCCCCCTCGAGCGATGCGCCTCTTGTCGGCCGCCGCAGCGAGCCGACCGCCAAGACCGGCGACAACGATGCGGTGGCCGTGCAGATCATCCGGATGATCGAGGAAGCTTGCGCCGAACACGGCGTCGATGCCGCCTCGATCGACCGCGTGGGCGTCTCGTCGACGGGGCCCTTCGAACTGCGTGACGGCCTGGTGGAACTCGCCACGCCGAACATCTGCGGCGGCATTGCAGGCCCGGCGCGCGGCCTGCCCAACAACTGGATGACGGCAATCATCGAAGCGCCGCTGGCCCGGCGTTTCGGCAGCGTGCGGGTCGAGAACGACGCGGTGGCGGCGCTCGAGGCCGAGCGCCAGTGGGGTGCGCTCAAGGGGCTGGACCATTGCGCCTACGTCACCTGGAGCACCGGCGTGGGCGTGGGCCTGTGCGTCGACGGCCGACCGCTGCGCGGCAAGAACGGCAACGCCGGACATGCGGGCCACAGTTTCGTGGCGGACGACGCGAGCGGCGCGCTCTGCGGCTGCGGCAACCTTGGCGACGTGGAGGCATTGGTGGCCGGCAACTCCATCGCGCGCCGCTTGGGGCAGCCTGCGCCCGAGCTGTTTGCGGCCGCGTCGGGTGGAGAAGCCCACGCCGTCGAGATCGTCGATGCCTTGTGCCGCGTCATGGGCCGGATGATCTACAACCTGGTGGCCACGCTCGATCTCCAGCGCATCAGCCTGGGCGGCAGCGTGTTCTGGCACCACCGCGAATTTCTGCTGCCACGGCTGCAGGCGCAGGTCGACGGCAAGCTGCTGCCGCTCACGCGTGGCGTGATGCTGGTGCCTGCCGGGCTCGGCGAAAAGGTCGGCGACTACGCGGCCCTCGCACTGCTCGACTGAAGCCTGCGCACTTCGGGCGGCCAGGCGGTCGCGGCGGGCGATGCCGTCCCTGCGCCGGCGCCGCGGCTCAGCGTCTGGATGATCTGGCCCAGCCGGCGCAGGCCGGTGTCTACCGCCTCGCCGTAAGGCCAGCCGCAATTGATGCGCAGGTAGTGGTCGAAGCGCGACGAGTTGGAGAACAGCGTGCCGGGCGCCACCACGATCCGTTCGACCAGCGCCGCATCGAAGACCCTTGAAGAAGAAAGCCGTTCGGGCAGCTCGACCCACAGCTGCAGCCCGCCGGGCGGCAGGTTGATGCGCGTGCCCGCGGGAAAGTAGCTGGCAATCGCATCGGCGGTCTGCTCGCGCTGCGTCTTGAGGCAACCGCGCAGATGGCGCAGATGGCGGTCGTAGGCGCCGGTGCCCATGAAGAGGCCCGCCGCGCCTTGCGAGAGCCCTTCGTTGTTGCGCGTCTGCGCAAACTTGAGCATTTCCACCCGCGCCTGCCAGCGTCCGGCCGCGATCCAGCCCAGCCGCAGGCCGGGCGCAAGAATCTTGTGCAGCGATGCGCAATGAATCACGTTGCCGCTGATGTCCCACGACTTGAGTGCGCGCGGCGGCGTCGGGGCGTCGACCAGTTCGCTGTAGGTGTCGTCCTCGATCAGCGGAATGGCATGCCGCTCGCACAGCTGCGCCAGCCGCGCCTTGTGGGCGTCGGGCATCACGCTGCCCAGCGGGTTCTGCAGGTGCGGCACCACCACCACGGCCTTGATGTTGTCGTAGGTGCTGATTGCAAGCTCCAGCGCCTCGATCGAAAGGCCGGTCTGCGGACTGGTCGGGATTTCCAGCGCGCGCATGCCGAGGCTTTCGAGCACCTGCAGCAGGCCGTAGAAGGTAGGAGACTCCACCGCCACCGTGTCGCCCGGCTGAGCCACGGCGCGCAGCGCGAGGTTGAGCGCCTCGATGCAGCCGTTGGTGACCAGGATGTCGTCCGGCGAGATCGCCATGCCCACGCGCAGACTGCGCTGCGCAAGCACCTCGCGGAACTGGCGATGGCCTTTCAGCGGCGACGCGACCGTCAGCATCTCGGGCTGCTGGCGCAGCATGCGCGTCATCGCATTGCGAAGCGCCTCGGCGGGATACAGCTCCGGTGCGCCGCGCGCGATGGAGAGGTTGAGCTTTTCGGAAATCTGCCGGCGGCGCGCCACGAACTCCGAGACCTTGGCGTGGATGCCCACGTACTGCGCCGGATCGGGCGGCACGCCGGCTGCGGGCTCCTCCATGGGCGCAATGGCCAGGCGCCGGGGCCGACGCACGAAGTACCCCGAGCGGTCTCGCGCCTCGACCCATCCATCGCTCTCCATCGTGCGGCACAGCTGCAGCGCGGTCGAAAGGCTGATGTCGTGCAGCCGCATCAGACTGCGCAGCGACGGCAGCTTGTCGCCCTGCTTGAGCGAGCCGGTGTGAATCGCGTCCACGTAGTGCGCTGCGAGCTGGCGGTAGAGCGGTAGCGAATCCATGGCGTCGATGCTCCCCCTATCGCGCATCCGAAAACAGATGCAGTTGCAAAGGAAAACGACCATAACAGATGCGCCGTGCCCGCCACTGTTCCGGTGCGAATCGCCTTGCCGTGTGCCTGTTTTTTGGGCGCCCGAATTCCTACGATGACCGCATCAACTCCGGAAGGTGCGTCCATGTCCCCCCTCACTCTCGACCGACTGCCCGATACGGTCTCCCTGCAACCGGGCCAGGCCTTGCGCACCTCGCTCGACCCCGCCACCTGGCTCGAGATGCTGGAGGGCCACGCCCAGCTCGTGTCGCCGCCTTCATGGTTCGGCGACACCGTGTTCACCGTGAAGACTGCGCTGGCCGAGGGCGACGTGCATCGCCTGGAACGCGGCGGCTGGATCGAGCTGTCGGCGCTCACGCCGGTGCGGCTGCGGGTTCATGCGCCGCAGCAGGCCCCGGCACCGGCGGCCCGGCCCACCGAGACCCGGCCCGTCATGCGCCTGGTGCGGCTCTTGACCGGCACCTGAACGGGCTGCCGCGTTCTGTCTAGCGCTGGCTCGCGGCGTGCCGCAGCGCTTCGAGAAAGGTGCGCCGCCACCAATGGATGTCTTGCTCGCGAATGCGAGACAAGAGCTTCTGGTGCCGCTCACGCCGCTCTTCCAGCGGCATCTGCAGCGCCTGCTGCACGGTTTCGGCCGTGCCGTGCGTGTCGTACGGATTCACCAGCAGCGCCTCCTTCAGCTGCTCCGCCGCGCCGGCAAAGCGCGACAGAACCAGCACGCCCGGGTCGGCCGGGTCTTGCGCCGCGATGTATTCCTTGGCGACCAGGTTCATGCCGTCGCGCAACGGCGTCACCAGTCCGACCGCCGCCGCGCGGCACAGCCCCGGCACGCGCTTGCGCGCCACCATGCGGTGGATGTAGCGCACCGGCATCCAGTCGAGCTCGCCGTAGTCGCCATTGATGGCGCCGCACAGCGATTCGAGCTCGCGCCGGATGTCGCCGTAAGCATCGACCGTTTCGCGCGTGGGCGATGCAATCTGGATCAGCGTGGCGCTGCGCCGGTTCTCGGGGTAGTTGGCCAGCAGTTCGCGAAAGGCCCGCACCCGCTGCGGAATGCCCTTGGAGTAGTCGAGCCGGTCGATGCCCAGCAGCAGCCGACGCTGCGAATATTCGCGCTTCATGGTCTCGAACATGTCGCGAGACTCTTTGGCGTGCGTGAGCGCCGCGAACTCGTCGACGTCGATGCCGATTGGGAAGGTGCTGCAGCGCACCGTCTGCCCGTAGGCGCGGTACATCTCGTCGCCCAGGTATTCGCCATGCGCCTCGTTGCGCACGTAGTGCTCGAAATGCTGCACGTCCTGCTGCGCCTGGAAGCCGATCAGGTCGTAGGAAAACAGCGAGCGCATGAGCCATTCGTGCTGCGGAACGGCGGCGATGATGATCTGCGGCGGCAGCGGAATGTGCAGGAAGAAGCCGATGCGCTGCCGGCAGCCCATGGCGCGCAACTCGGCCGCGAGCGGCATCAGGTGGTAGTCGTGGATCCAGATGATGTCGTCGTCCTTCAGGAGCGGCATCAGCTTGCGCGCGAACAGCTGGTTCACGCGCCGGTAGCCGCCGATGAAGCCGGCATCGAAATGGGCGAGGTCGAGGCGGTTGTGGAACACCGGCCACAGCACGTCGTTGCTGTAGCCCAGGTAGTAGCTGTCGTGGTCCTCGCGGCTCAGGTCGATGGTGGCCAGGGTGACCTTGCCGGCCTGCAGCACGTGCAGCTCGCCTTCGCCCGTGGGGCCGTCCTCGACGATCTGCCCGCTCCAGCCGAACCACAGGCCGCCGCTTTGCTGCAGGCTTTCGCCGAGCGCAACGGCCAGGCCGCCCGCGGCCGGCTTGCGCGGATCCGCGACGCGGTTCGATACAACGACGAGCCGGCTCATGGGTGCACTCCTGGCGCGGCGCTCATATGCACGAGTCCCAAGGAGCCGACAGCCGCACGGCCGCATTGATGATGCCAACCATCGAATAGGTCTGCGGAAAGTTGCCCCACATCTCGCCCGTGACCGGATGCGTGTCTTCCGACAGCAGGCCGAGTGGGTTGCGCGCCGCGAGCATGGTCTCGAAGATCTGGCGCGCCTCGGCCTTGCGGCCGATCTTGGCCAGTGCGTCGATGCGCCAGAAGGTGCAGATGTTGAAGGCCGTCTCGGGCTTGCCGAAGTCGTCGGCCGCTTCGTAGCGGCGCATGTAGGGGCCATCGCAGAGCGACTTTTCCATGGCATCGACGGTCGAGATGAAGCGCGGATCGCGCGCGTCGATCAAGCCCACCTCCACCATCAGCAGGATGCTGGCATCGAGTTCGTGGCCGCCAAAGCTTTCGGCGAAGGCCTGGCGCTCCTCGCACCATGACTTGTCGAGGATTTCTTCCTTCATGCGCGCGGCATGGCCGTGCCAATAGGCGGCGCGTTCGGGCAACTCCAGCGCACGTGCGATCTTGGCGAGCCGGTCGCAGGCGGCCCAGCTCATCAGTGCCGAACTGGTATGCACACGGGCTCGCGTGCGCAGCTCCCACATGCCGGCATCGGGCGTGCCGTACACGCGAATCGCCTGTTCACCCACGGCTTCCAGGTGCGGAAACTCGGCCACGCCCGCGCGGGCGAGCAGGCGGTGGTCGTGAAAGGCCTGCGCCGCACCGAGCACGATGTTGCCGTAGACGTCGTGCTGAAAGTGCTCCTGCGCCTGGTTGCCCACACGCACCGGGCCCATGCCGCGGTACCCCGCGAGGTTCTCGACCATCGACTCCGGCAGTTCGCGCTCCAGCCCGATGCCGTACAGCGGCTGGATGTGCTCGCCGTGCGAACCGATCACCACGTTGCCGAGCCAGCGCAGGTAGTCTTCCATGGTGCCCACTTCGCTCAGCGAGTTGAGCGCGCGCACCACGAAGAAGGCATCGCGCAGCCAGCAGTACCGGTAGTCCCAGTTGCGCTGGCTGCCCGGCGCCTCGGGAATGCTCGTGGTCATGGCCGCGACGATGGCGCCCGTGTCTTCGTACAGAGAGAGCTTGAGCGTGATGGCCGCGCGGATCACCGCGTCCTGGTATTCGAACGGAATGGCCAGGCGCTTGCTCCAGGTGCGCCAGTAGGAGATGGTTTCCTGCTCGAAGCTGCGCGCCGTGTCGGCAATGCCTTCGAGCAGCGTCTCGTCCACGCCGAACATGAAGTTGTATTCGCGCGAGATCACGAAAGGCTGGCGCGAAAGAATGTGCGAAATCGAGGCGTCGGTATTGAGCCGCAGCGTCACGTCCGGCCCCACGTAGCGGATGTGGTTGCTGCCGCGCGTGACCTCAAGCGGCGCCGTGGCACCCCACTGGAAGCGCGGGTCGAGCGCCACCCGGATGCGCGGCGCGCCGGCAATCGGCCGCACGCGGCGCACCATCGTGAGCGGCCGGAAGTAGCGCGAGCGGCTGTAGAAGCGCGGCGCAAAGTCGGTGATCTCGATGCCCTGGCCGGCGCTGTCGTAAAGCTGCGTGCGCAGCACCGCCGTATTGGGCTCGTACCACTGCTTGCTGGAGGCGAAGTCCTCGATCTCGATGGCCCAGGCGCCGGCATCTTCCTCGGGGTGCAGCAGGGCGTTGAACACCGGGTCGCCGTCGAAGCGCGGCAGGCAGCACCACACGGCGCGCCCGCGGGCGTCGATGATCGCGCTGTAGGCGCAGTTTCCGATCACGCCCACGTTGAGCGAAGGCTCGGCCGACGGCCCGAAGCCGCGCGGCACGGCCTGCACCGCGGCATGCGGGTCGACGGGCGCCGTCCCGGCGGGCCTGGCCGCGCCGGAAATGGAAGCGCCTGCGCGATCTTCGGGTGCCTTCGACAATTGCATCTCGCTCATTCAGGGTTCCTTGGGGACTCATTCTTCTTCTTTTTTGGCGCGGCCAGCAGGTCGCGCATCTGCACCAGCCATTCGTAGACGGCGCGGGGCGATTCCAGCCGGTGCAGTGCCAGGCTCGGGCCCGAACCGACCTTGATGCCGACACCGCCGCGCGGCTGAACGACCGCGAAGCCGCTCTCGTCGGTGGTGTCGTCGCCCGCAAAGACCGGCACGCGCCCCGCGAACGGAGCCTCGTTCATGAAGGCCTCAATGGCAATCCCCTTGTTGACGCCCGTTGGCTTGACCTCGAACACGAACTTGCCGTGCATCAGCTCGAGATACGGTCGGCCCGTGATGGCGCGCGACATGGCGTCCCTGCACACGGCCTCCAGCTGCGGCGCGAGCCTGTAGTGCAGCGCGATGGCCGCGTGCTTTCGCTCGACCAGCAGGCCTTCGTGCACGCGCGCCAGCTCATTGGCGATGTCGAGAATGGGTACGAGGTCGGGCGCGTGCTGTTCCTGCATGCGGCCCTGCGAGTCGCGCCGCTGCACGCCGTGTTCGCCGGCTGCCGGCAGTCGCAGTGGCGCAAGAAAACGGTCGATGGCGTCGATCTGGCGCCCCGACACCACGGCCAGGGCACCGCCGAGCTGGTCGCGCAGGTCTTGCAGCAGTGCCACCAGCGCAGGGGGGACCTCGATGGCTTCCGGAGTGGGCGCAAGCGCGACCAGCGTGCCGTCGAAGTCAAGAAAGAGGGCGGTGTCTCGGCCCAGCGGGGGAGGCGTCTGAGAGGGCATTGGCATCGGTGAAAACCATAACACGGGCCTGGCATTTGCCGTGTCGGCCAAAGCCCCGCGCGCGTTTGGGCGGCGCAGGGCGCCGTCGCACTCGAATCGGGCTTCAGCCCAGCAACGCCGCCACGGCCTCGACCCGGGCGCGATGGATCGCCTCGCCGATCTGCGGGCCGGCGGCGCCCGACTGCTGTGCCGCCCGCGCCACCGCGTCGGTGGCCACGCCGGTGGCCGCGGAGAGCACTGCAAGCAGCCGCTCGCGCTGCGGATAGGGCTGGTCTTCGAATCCGAGCCGGCCGCGCGAGTCGCACTCGCAAGCCAGGAGCACGTCGGCGAAACGGGCCGGTTTGCGGAAGGCGTCGCAACGCTCCAGCAGGCGCACCAGCTCCGGCGCTTCGAGCTCGCTGCTGCCATGGATGTTGCCGTGCTCGCGCGCCACCACCTCGGCCAGCTCGCGGACATCGACCGGCACGCGCCAGCGATCGCACACCGCCTGCAGCAGTTCGACACTGCGTTTCTCGTGGCCGGCATGGCGCGGCAGCTCCTCGGGATTCGTCGTGCCCTTGCCGAGATCGTGCATCAGGCAGGCGAAGCGCACCGGCAGCGACGCATCGAGCGTGGCGCTGGTGTCGACGACCATCATCAGGTGCACGCTGGTGTCGACCTCGGGATGATGCTCCGCGGACTGCGGCACGCCCCAGAGCCGGTCTACCTCGGGCAGCAGCACGGCCAGCGCGCCGCAGGCACGCAGTACTTCGAACATGCGCGACGGGCGGGTTTCCATCAGGCCGCGCGCCAGTTCCTGCCACACGCGCTCGGCCACCAGCGCATCGGCTTCGCCGGCCTCGACCATCTCGCGCATCAGGGCCATGGTTTCGGGTGCGACCGAGAAATCGTCGAAGCGCGCAGCAAAACGGGCCACCCGCAGGATGCGCACCGGATCTTCGCGAAAGGCGTCGGTCACATGGCGCAGCAACCGCTGCTCCAGGTCGCGCCGGCCATGGAAGGGATCGGCCAGCTTGCCGGGGTCGGGCTCGAAGCTGCCATCGGCCTGCACGAACTCCGCGGGCATGGCGATGGCGTTGACCGTGAGGTCGCGCCGCGCCAGGTCTTGCTCCAAGGTGACGTCGGGCGAGGCATGCACGGTGAAACCCCGGTAGCCGGGAGCGCTCTTGCGCTCGGTGCGGGCCAGGGCGTATTCCTCGCGCGTGCGCGGGTGCAAAAACACCGGAAAATCGCGTCCCACGGGCAGGTAGCCGCGCGAGACCATTTCTTCGGGCGTCGCACCCACCACCAGCCAGTCGTGGTCCGACACCGGCCGCCCGAGCAGCCGGTCGCGCAGCGCACCGCCGACGAGATAGGTTTTCATGCGCCCAGTGTAGGGATACGGCGGCTCCCCTGAACCCGACGAGGCTCAGCGCCCGGTGCGGTAGGGCTCCTCGAACTGCAGGAAGTCCTTCTCGGCCAGTGCATCATCGATCCATGCCTTGATGCCCGGCAAAGCTTGTACCCGCTCGATGTAGGCCGAGACGGCCGGTGTCACCGGCAGCCCATAGGTCTTGATGCGCGTGCCGACCGGCGCAAAGTAGGCATCGGCAATGCTGAATTCGCCGAACAGCAACGGGCCGCCATGCGCGTCGAGCAGGCCGGTCCACATCTGCACGATGCGGTCGATCTCGTCCTGCAGGCCGGGGTTGTCCTTCAGCAGCCGCACGCCGACATGGGCCAGCGAAGCCTCGATGTTCATGCCGCACAGGTTGCGAAGGTTGCTGAAGCCCGAGTGCATCTCGGCGCAGACGCTGCGCGCGCGGGCCCGGTCGGCCACGGCGCGGGGCCAGAGCTGCTTGTCCGGAAAGCTCTCGGCCAGGTATTCGGCAATGGCCAGCGTGTCCCACACCACCAGGTCGCCGTCGACCAGCACCGGCACCTTCGCCACGGGATTGAGGGCGCCGATGGTGTTCTTGAACTGCGACTCGGCTTCGAAGGAGTCGAAACGCACCATCACCTCTTCGAACGGGATGCCGGCCTGCTTCATGAGCACCCAGGGCCGCATGGACCAGGACGAGTAGTTCTTGTTGCCGATGTAGAGCTTGCGCATCATGTGATCCCGCGGTTCGGATGAGAAACCTTCGATGCTAGCGCGGCCGTGCGCGTGGATTGATGCCGAAGCCTGCGCTTATTGATGCGGGTTCAGCGCGGCGGCCGGTCCTCGGGTGGAACGATCACGCGGGGCGCCTCGCCGGCCTTGCCTTCACCCCTCGGCGGCCCGACCATGCGCTCGATCAGGTCCACCAGGCGCGGCACCAGCGCAAGCACGGCCAGCGCGAGCAGTGCGCTCAACACCGCGGTCACCTCGCGGCCGAGCCCGCAGGCCATGCCGATGGCGGCCGTCATCCACAGCCCGGCGGCGGTGGTGAGGCCTTGCACCTGGTGTTCGTCCCGACCCTGCTTGAGGATGGTGCCGGCGCATAGAAAGCCCACGCCTGCCACCAGGCCCTGGATCACCCGGCTCATGTCGGCCGGCACGATGCCGGTCTGCTGCGGAATCAGCACGAACAGCGCCGAGCCGATGGCCACCAGCATGTGGGTGCGCACGCCCGCCGCCTTGCCGTGCTGCTCGCGCTCGAAGCCCAGCATGAAGCCGAGCACCGCCGCAAGCATCAGGCGAACGACGATGCGCGTGAGCTGGGCGACGTCGCCCACGTCCGAGAACTCGGCCGCAATGGTGTCGAGCACCTCGCCGGCCCAGCTCATCTCAGGGGAGGTCCTTGTTGGGCTCGGGCTCCGAGGCGTCGCGCGGGCCGACCCGGCCGAGGCGTTCTTTCAGCGACTGTGGACGTCCGCTGATCAGCGCCGCGTAGTTGGTGGTGTTGGCCAGCACCTTCTTCACGTAGTCGCGCGTCTCGTTGAAGGGCACGTTCTCGGCCCAGATCGCGGCCTCCATCACCGGGCCGTTGCGCCAGCTGCGCGGCCGGCCCGGGCCGGCGTTGTAGGCGGCGGCAGCCAGCGCCATGGAACCGTCGAAGTCGTCGAGCGCGAGCTTCAGGTAGTTGGTGCCGATGGTGATGTTGGTCTCGCGGTCGTTGATCTGCCCCGGCGTGAAGTCGTTCATGCCGATCTTGCGCGCGGTCCAGCGCGCCGTGGCCGGCATCACCTGCATCAGGCCCGAGGCCCCCACGCCCGAGCGCGCATCCATGATGAAGCGGCTTTCCTGGCGGATCAGCCCGTAGACGTAGGCCGGGTCGAGCCCGATGTCCTGGCTCTTGCGCAGCACCGTGTCATGGAACGGCATGGGGAAGCGCTGCTCGACGTCGATCACGCCCTTGGTGCGCTCGCTGGTGTTGATGCAGCGGTCCCACACCTCGCGCTGGCAGGCGAAGTCGGCCGCAGCCAGCAGCGCGCGGTCGTCCATGCCGCCCTTGTCGTGCAGATTGGTGGCGTAGTTCCATTCGCGCGTGCCCTCGGGGCGCAGGCCGATGGCAATGGCATAGAGCGCGCGGTTGAGCGCGATGTTGCTGCGCGCGACGCCTTTCTCTTCGGGCGTGAGCGGTGCCGGCCGGGTGGGCACCACGGTGCGCTGGCCGAGTTCTTCGAGCGCCAGCATTTCATAGAAGCCGCGCGTGCCGGCGATGGTCTGGTAGAGCTCGCGCGCCTGGGCGCGGCGGTCGTCGCCGCCCGCGGCGCTGAGGGCGCGTGCCTTCCAGTAGACCCAGGTCGACTCTTGCTGGGCGGTTTCGCTCATGGCGTTGATGGCGGGCGCCACCTCCTTCCACTGGCCGGCGCGCAGCGCGGCGCGCACCCGCCAGCCGAGCATGTCGTCGGACAGGTCGCCGTTCTTCGTGACGTTGGCAAAGTAGCTGCCGGCCAGCGGCGAGAGCTTGCCAGCAGCCTGGCGGCCGATGGTGCCCCAGAGCCAGTTGCGCTCTTCGGCCGAAAGCATCGGTCCCCACTTGCTGTCCAGCTGCGATGCGGCCTGGTCCGGGTCGGCCATGGCGACCTTGATGAGCGCCAGCACCACCAGTTCCTTGCGCGACTTGGCGGCCACGAAGGCGCGGCCGGTCAGGAACTTGGCCGCGCTGGCATTGAGCTCTTCGAACAGCGGCAGCGCATCGGGCGCGGCAATGGTCACGGCGCCGCGCGCGGCCTGCGGGCGATTGGCCTCCATGGCCAGTCGCGCCTTTTTCCACGCGTCGTTGGGCGACATCAGCCGGGCCGCGACCATGCGGTCGGCGGCGGTAAGGCAGCCGTCGTCCGCCTCTTTCTGGCTGAACCAGCTGCGGCGCACGTCGTCGGCCTGGGCTTGCGTGGCACTGCCGGAGCGCAGGGATTCGACCAGGATGGCGTAGCAGCGCACCTGCGCGTCGTCGCCCATGCGGAACCCGGCCACGGCGGATGAGAAACCGTCCCAGTCGCGGCGCTGGCCCAGCAGCAGCAGCCAGTCATTGCGCAGCCGGTCTTCCTGGTAGGTGCCGGGGTAACGGGCGAAGAAATCCTGCACCTCGTTGGCCGAGGCTTCCTGCAGCCGGGCCTTGAGCTCCCAATAGGCGGCCCAGGGTTCGAGCGCATGGCCGCGCGCTTGCGGCAGCAGGGCCGCCAGGCGGCCTTTGTCGCCGCGCTGAAAGGCCTGCTTCATCTGGATGAGCACGTCGTCATTGGTGTTTGTCTGCGCACTTGCCGGCTGCTGCGAGAGCAACGCGGCTGCGAACAAGACGGCGGAAAAAAGGAGTGCGGGCGCCGCGCGGAGCGGGCGATGGCACATGGGTGCCAAAATGCTTGGGAACTGCATCGGGGGATTATGGACAAGTCAAAGGATGCCGACACCTCGGCGACCACGAGTTTTCTCAAGGATCAGGTGCGAAAAGCGCTGATCGAGCAGCGCCTGGCCATGCCCGACCGGCTCGCCAGGGCCGACCTGCTGCAGCGGGTGATGCGGATCTGGCTGGTCGGCCGGCCCGACACCGTGATCGGCGCCTACTGGCCGATCAAGGGCGAGTTCGATCCGCTGCCCGCCTTGCACCGCTGGAAGGAAGACGGCGAGCTCATCGACGAACCGCAGCGCCGCCGCATCGGGCTGCCGGTGATGAACAAGGTGCACAAGACGCTGACCTTTCATGCCTGGTACCCGGGGTGCCAGATGGAGGAAGACGCCTACGGCATTCCCAAGCCCAAGGACACCGAGCTGATCGTGCCAACGCTGCTGTTCGTGCCCTGCGTGGGCTATAGCGCGGGCGGCTACCGGCTGGGCTATGGCGGCGGCTTCTACGACCGCACGCTGGCGGCGCTGGAGCCGCGCCCCTACACCGTGGGGCTGGGATTCACGAACGGCTTTCTCGAAGATTTCGAGCCGGGACCGCACGACCTGCCGCTCGACGCCATCCTGAACGACAACGGCGTGGTCTGGCCGACGTCTTGAGCCCCCCGGCTTTTCACTTCGTGTAACTCCACCCCCCGAGGGGGAGGCGTGGCCCGCCTTGGGGCGGCCCGGCGGCGGCCACCTCTCGCTGATGCTTCGTTCAGTCGATGTTGTCGACCGTGTCCGGATCAGGCACTTCGCCGATGGTCTCGCGCGTGGTGACGGCCTGGGTCTGCAGCCAGTCCCAGAAAGCCTTGATTTCCGGCCGCAGCGCGTTGCGCGGCCCGGCGATGAGCCAGTAGCCCATCGGCGAATCCATGCGGTGCTGTGGCAGCACCTCGACCAGGTCGCCGTTGGCCAGGCTTTCCGCGATGAGCGAACTGCGCGCCAGCGTCACGCCCTGGCCCGTGAGCGCCGCCTGAACCATCTGGTAGGCGTAGTTGAAATAGAGCCAGCGCTTGGGCTGCGCCCGTTCCAGGCCATTCACTTCGAACCAGCGCCGCCAAGTCAGCCATTCGAGGTGCGTGCGGTGCGCGTCGCCGGCCTCGATCAGCGTGAAGCGGGCGATGTCGGCGGGAGTCTTGATGGGCGGGCTGCTCTTCAATAGCCAGGGGCTCGCCACTGGCGTGAGGGTTTCGCCGAACAGGCGCACCGCGGTGGGCGGCATGGCTTCGCGCGTGCCGTAGCGCAGGGCGATGTCGACGTCGGCCACGTCCAGATCGACCGCCACGTCGCTGGCGTCGATGCGGATGTCGATCTCGGGGTTGTCGCGCTGGAAGGCCTCCAGCCTCGGGATGAGCCACATCGATGCAAAAGACGCAAAGGTGGTGAGCGACACGCTCTTGCGCCCCGCGCTCTGGCGAATCTGGCGCACGGCCGTATCGATGCGCGGCAGCGACTGCTGCACCGCGAGCAGCAGCTGCGCCCCCGCACTCGTGAGCTCCACCGCGCGCGTGTGGCGCAGGAACAGCGACACGCCTACTTCTTCCTCGAGCGACTGGATCTGGCGGCTCACGGCCGACTGCGTGAGTGCCATTTCTTCAGCGGCGGCCCGGAAGTTCAGGTGCCGGGCCACGGCCTCGAAGGCACGCAGGTGGCCGGCCGAGATGGGCCGGGAGCGCAGGTGGGTTTGGGAATGCTGCATGGATGAAGGCGTGGGCGGCCTCGGTTTCGATTGATGCGGATTCGGAATCAGTAGGCTACCTCGTTTTCATTGGACTGCCAACGGCACAAAAACGATCATTCATTCCCGAACTGCGCTATTGCCTCCGTCTGTGCCATCGCAATTCGGCAACGCCAAGGAGTTTCATATGTCTACCGCTGTCTGCACCAACCAATCGCTCGCTACCCTCGCGCCTGCCGCCCGTACCGCTACCGCCGTTCCGCCGGCCGTGCGCCGTGGTGCCTGGCAGATTGCGCCCGGCGAGGCGATGAGCCTGAAGGCGCGGTCGGCCAGCGTACTGCGGGTCAAGCAGGGCCGCGTCTGGATCACGCCGGACGCCACCTCGGCCGCCCCCAGCGAAGACCTGGTGCTGGCACCGGGCGAGTCGATGACCGTGGCCGCCGGCCAGCGCATCGTCATGGAAGCGTGGGACGGCTACGGCGCCACCTACTCGTGGGATCCGGCCTGAGCGCCTGGTTTCCCACAGACGGAAAGGCGGCCTCGGCCGCCTTTTTTGTTTTTCAGGCGTTGATGTCGAAGCTGGGCTGCAGCGCCAGGAAGTGCTTGAGCGCAGCTTCACCCTCCAGCGCATGCACGCCGGCCATGAGATGGGGGCCCTCGCTTTCGGCCAGACCCATGCCAAAGCCCGAGTAGCGGCGGGCTGCCAAGGGCCCGCGATAGACAACCCTGACGCTCGTATGCCTGGGATCTTGCGCGATGCGTTCCATCAAGGTTTCCACCGCGCCTTGCGGTCCTTCCAGGTGCTGGCAGAACCGCATGCCGTCGAAAACGAGCAGGCCGGTGATGCTGTGCTGGGCATTGCGGGCGCGGGCCTGGGTCACGATCGAGCCGACCGTGGCTGGCGGCAGGTCCTGCGTGAGCATGCTGCAATAAAAGACTTCGTGGAGAGCTGCTTCTTCTGTCATTGCGAAAGGGAGCGGAAAACGTGCGAAGTGTATGAAGCTCCGGCCCCCTGCGAAATGTAAAAAGACACAGGCGAAAAGCCTATAGTGGTGCGTGAAATTCGAGGACCATCCGCCGACTGCATCGCCGCCCCAGGGGCCGAATCCCTGCGATGACTGTGCCTTGCGCCAGCTCGAAGCCTTCTTGCCGGCCTCGGCCGAAGAACTGAAGATCATCCAGTCCTTTCGCGTCGGCTCCCGCCGCGTTCCGGCCGGCGGCGCGATCATCGAAGAGCATCGGCCGAGCGCCCAGCTGTTCACGCTTTATGCCGGATGGGCCTTTCGCTACAAGACGCTGGGCGACGGACGGCGCCAGATTCTCAATTTCTTGCTGCCCGGCGATTTCATCGGCCTGCAAGACGAGTTTGCCGATGGCCAGACGCACGGCGTGGAGGCCGTGACCGACACGACGCTCTGCGCGTTTTCGCGCGACAAGCTGTGGGAGCTGTTCCACGCCCAGCCCAAGCTGGGCTATGCGATTACCTGGCTTGCCGCGCGCGAGGAAAAACTGGTCGACGACAACCTGGTGACCGCCGGCCGGCGCAACGCAAGCGAGCGTGTGGCCATGCTGCTGATGCACTTGTACCGCCGGGCGCAGCGCGTGGGCATGGAGCGCGACGGCTGGGTCGAGTTTCCGTTCAACCAGCAGCACCTGGCCGATGCGCTGGGACTCTCGCTGGTGCACACCAACAAGACGCTGCGAAGGCTGCAGAACCTCGGCCTCTACAAGCTCGATGCAGGATGGCTGCGCATTCTGGAGCCGCGCGCGCTCGAAACGCTGGGCGACTATTTCGAGCGTCCCCTGCGGCCGACGCCGCTCATCTAGCGGCGCGGCTTCGAATTCATCGCGCAGCCGCCAGCTGCCGCACATCGTCCTCGTAGGCCTGCAGCCGCCGCACCGCCCGTTCGCGCTGGCTCGCGCTGGTGGTGTTGTGCAGCGCCGCCAGGTTGCGGCAGCCTTCCTGCAGCAGCGCCTGTTGCTGATCGCGCCCCGGTCCCAGCGGCGGGGCGGCGACGCGCATCACCCAGGCATGAATGGCGGCGCGCGCTTCGGCCGCCGACGGCCTGCTGGCGTTGAGGCGGCGCAGCATTTCAAGCGTCTGCTGCTGGCCCCTGCGGCGCCCGGCATCGATCACCCGCGGGTCGAACCCCGATTGCGCCACCTGCCGCCGAACCAGGTCGCGCTGCTCCGGGGTGAGCCGGCCGTAGAAATCTTCCAGGCGATCGAGGTATTTTTCGTAGCGTTTCTCCTGGACCTCGGCGGCGCTGCGGTCGAGCCATTTCTTGCGGTATTCGGCGTTGACCTTGGCGTACTTGCGCTCCAGCTGCAGCAACTGGGCCTCGCCCAGGCTCAGGGCCAGCTCGGTGCCCGCCGTCTCTGCGCGCTCGGCCACGGCCAGCAGGCGCTCGCGGATCTGGTCCGCCATGCGGCAGGCCTGCGCCGCGGTCACGTCGCCCGGTGCCATGGCTTGCGCTTCCTGCAGCAGGGCGGCCACGCGGGGGAGTTCGTTCTGCCGGTGCCAGGCCTGCAGTTGCGCGAGTTCGTCGCGCACCTTGGGCGTCTGAGAGCCGTCGAAGTCGAGGTAGGCGTCCAGCCACCAATAGCTCACCTCGGGAAGATTGTTGTAGGCCAGCTTGACCGCACTGCATGCCCCGAGCGCGGCGGCCACCAGCAGCACACCGATAATTCGCGCCAAGTTGGCGCCACTCATTCGGGTAGAAAGAAGCATGAATCAGATTCCGCAGGACAACCAGGGACCCATCGACGTCGTCATCATGGCGGCCGGCAAAGGCACGCGCATGAAGAGCCGGCTGCCCAAAGTGTTGCATCGATTGGCCGGGCGTGCACTCCTTGCGCACGTGACCGACACTGCCGCGCGCATCGGCGCCCGCCACGTGGTTGTGGTCACCGGCCATGGCGCAGCGGAGGTCGAGGCCGCCATGTCCGCCACCGGCGCCGCGTTGCAGTTTGCACGCCAGGAGCCGCAGCTCGGCACCGGCCATGCGGTGCAGCAGGCGGTTCCGCTCCTGCCCGACGACGGCACGGTGCTGGTGCTGTCGGGCGACGTGCCGCTGATCGGCGAGGAAACGCTGCGCGCGCTGATCGCCGCCAGCGCAGGCCAGCGGCTCGCGCTCCTGACGATCGAGTTCGACGATCCCACGGGCTATGGGCGCATCGTCCGCGCGGAAGGGCAGGGCGGGCAGGGCGCCGGCGAAGTCACGGCCATCGTCGAACAGAAAGACGCCACCGAGGCACAGCGCCAGATCCGCGAAATCTACAGCGGCGTGATGGCCGTGCCCGTCGGCCTCCTCAAAGGCTGGCTTGCGCGGCTGGACAACCGCAACGCGCAGGGCGAGTACTACCTCACCGACATCGTCAAGCTGGCCGCTGCCGACGGCGTGCCGGTGGTTGCGCACGTGATCGGCGATGCGCTCCAGGTTGCGGGCATCAACAGCCCCGCGCAGCTGGCGGCTCTCGAACGGGCGTGGCAGCTGCGCCAGGCCGATGCGCTGATGGCGCAAGGCGTGCGGCTGGCCGACCCGGCGCGCTTCGACGTGCGCGGCACGCTGGCCTGCGAGGCCGACGTCGAGATCGACGTCAACTGCGTGTTCGAGGGCTCGGTGTATCTGGGCGAAGGCGTGCGCATCGGTGCCAACTGCGTGATTGCCAATGCACGCATCGAAGCGGGTGCGGTGATCCATCCCTTCACCCACATCGACGGCGAAAAGACCGGCGTGACCGTGGGCGAAAGGTCGCTCGTCGGCCCCTTCGCGCGGCTGCGGCCTGGCGCCCAACTGGGCACCGAGGTGCACATCGGCAACTTCGTCGAGGTCAAGAACTCGACCCTGGCCGACGGTGCCAAGGCCAATCACCTGGCTTATCTGGGCGACGCCAGCGTGGGCCAGCGCGTCAACTACGGAGCGGGGAGCATCACCGCCAACTACGACGGCGCGAACAAGCATCGCACGGTCATCGAGGACGACGTGCACGTGGGCAGCAACTGCGTGCTGGTGGCGCCCATCACCATCGGTGCGGGCGGCACCATCGGCGGCGGGTCCACGGTCAACAAGTCGACCGCGCCCGGGGCGCTCACCGTGGCGCGCGGCAAGCAGGTGAGCTTTCCAAACTGGAAACGCCCGCAGAAGACGCCCAAGGCCTGATCGCCTGCAGCAAGCAAACAAGCTGCGCTCAGGGCGCGAGCGGCACCTTGGGATCGAACTTCGCGCGCTTGAGGCTGAAAAAAGCCTTCACGTTGCGCACGTTGGCGTCGGCGGTGAAGAGCCGCTGCGCCAGCGCGCCGTAGTCCGGCATGTCGCGGGCGGCCACCACCAGCACGAAATCCGGTCCCGGCGAGACGCGCCAACACTGCTGAACGGCGTCGTCGGCGATCACGCGCGCCTCGAATGCGTCGAGCGCCGCCGTGTCTTGCCGGTCGAGCGATATCTCAACCACCGCCTGCAAGCCGTGGCCCAGCGCAGCAGCCAGCCGATCGGGTGAGAGCAGGGCAATCTGGCGCTCGATGAGCCCCTCTTGCCGCAGCCGCTGAACGCGGCGCAGGCAGGTGGGCGGCGAAATGCCGACCTCGGCGGCAAGGCGCTGATTGGTCTGCGAGGCGTCCTGCTGCAAGGCGTCGAGCAAGCGGAGATCTATTGCATCGAGGGAAATCGATTCCATATATGAACAAATTATGGAATAAAAAACCATGCAGGTAGATGAGTGAAATAAAAATTCAAAATCAACCAAATTGCGAGCGCATATTTTTCGCGTCGCTCTCTACCATCAGGCCTCCTCTTCATTCAAAGGAAGCTCACCATGTGCGGCATCGTCGGCGCAGCGTCCCATCGCAACATCGTTCCGGTCCTCGTCCAGGGCCTGCAGCGGCTCGAATACCGAGGCTATGACTCCTGCGGCGTGGCGGTTCACGCGGGCGGTCTCACGCGGGCGCGCACCACGTCGCGCGTGGCGGATCTCGTGACCCAGGTGCGTGAAGACCACGTCGAAGGCCTGACCGGTATCGCCCACACGCGCTGGGCCACGCACGGCGCGCCCGCCGTGCACAACGCGCACCCGCATTTCAGCCACGGGCCCGGCCCCGATGCGCAGGGCACGCGGCCCGGCCGTATCGCGCTGGTGCACAACGGCATCATCGAGAACCACGAAGCCCTGCGCGCGGCGCTCGAAGCCAAGGGCTATGTGTTCGAGAGCCAAACCGACACCGAGGTCATCGCCCACCTGGTCGACAGCCTCTATGACGGCGACCTGTTCGAGGCCGTGAAGGCCGCGGTGCTGCAGCTGCACGGCGCCTACGCCATTGCCGTGATCTGCCGGGACGAGCCGCAGCGCGTGGTCGGTGCGCGTGCGGGCTCGCCGCTCATCCTGGGCGCGGGCAAAGAGGGCGGCGAGAACTTTCTCGCGAGTGATGCCATGGCGCTGGCCGGCGTGACCGACCAGATCGTGTATCTCGAAGAAGGCGACGTGGTGGACGTGCAGCCCGGCAAATACTGGATCGTCGACCGCAACCACAAGCCCGTGCAACGCCAGGTGCGCACCGTGCAGGCGCACAGCGGCGCGGCCGAACTCGGCCCGTATCGCCACTACATGCAGAAGGAAATCTTCGAGCAGCCGCGTGCCATCGGCGACACGCTCGAAGGCGTGGCCGGCATCGTGCCTGAGCTGTTCGACGGCATCGGGCAGGACGGCACCACCGGTGCCAGCGCGTACCGTGTCTTCAAGGACATCGACAAGATCCTCATCCTTGCCTGCGGCACCAGCTATTACAGCGGCTGCACCGCCAAGTACTGGCTCGAAGGCATCGCAAAGATCTCGACGCAGGTCGAGATTGCGAGCGAATACCGTTATCGCGATTCGGTGCCCGACCCCAAGACGCTGGTGGTCACCATCAGCCAGTCGGGCGAAACCGCCGACACGCTGGCTGCGCTCAAGCATGCGCGATCGCTCGGCATGGAACAGACGCTCACCATCTGCAACGTGGCAACCAGCGCGATGGTGCGCGAGTGCAAGCTTGCGTACATCACGCGTGCGGGCGTCGAAATTGGCGTGGCCTCGACCAAGGCCTTCACCACGCAATTGGCCGGCCTCTTTCTGCTAACGCTCGCCATTGCCCAGAGCAAAGGCCGCCTGAGCGAAGCCGACGAGGCGCGATACCTGAAGGAGATGCGCCACTTGCCCGTGGCGCTGCAATCGGTGCTCGCGCTCGAGCCGCAGATCATCGGCTGGGCCGAAGACTTCGCGCGCAAGGACAACGCACTGTTCCTCGGCCGCGGGCTGCACTATCCGATTGCGCTGGAAGGCGCGCTCAAACTCAAGGAAGTGACCTACATCCACGCCGAGGCCTACGCCGCCGGCGAGCTCAAGCACGGCCCCCTCGCGCTGGTGACGAGCGAGATGCCCGTGGTGGCCGTGGCACCCAACGACATGCTGCTCGAAAAGCTCAAGAGCAACCTGCAGGAAGTGCGCGCGCGCGGCGGCGTGCTCTATGTGCTTGCCGATGGCGACACCAAGATCAAGGGCAGCGAAGGCCTGCACGTGATCCGCATGCCCGAGCATTACGGCGCGCTCTCGCCGATCCTGCACGTGGTGCCGCTGCAATTGCTCGCCTACCACACGGCCTGCGCACGCGGAACCGATGTCGACAAGCCGCGCAATCTTGCCAAGAGCGTGACGGTGGAGTGATTGCGAGGGGCGGTGGGCCGGGGGGCAATCGACTTGCTTCGGTATCAGCCCATGCACCCGCCGGTCGCGGTCTTTGCGCCTTCTCGCGTTGGACATCCTGCACACGGCGAGGGTGTGCATACTGCGCCCATGCTCGCGCCGACCCCGATTTCGCACCTTCGGCCCGCCCGCTGGGTGGGCGCCCTTCTGGCGCTCACGAGCCTGTCCGTGCATGCAGATCCCGCCGTGGATTTCTTTCGCGTGCTGGGCTGGACTGTGGCCATGGGTTTGGGAGAGATCGTGGCTTGGGCGCTGGGGCTGGGGTTCGTCTTCCTCATGACGATCCTCGTGCCCGGTGCGATCGTCCGCGCACTGGTGCGCGCGCCGCTGCTCTGGGCGCTATGCCTGCTGATGGTTCCTCGTTGGCGCGTGGGACCATGGGGCTGGAGCAGCATCCTGCTGGGGCTGGCAACCGCCGCTTTGGGCGCCTGGCTTATCGAGCGCCGTTGGCATGACGACGACGTGGATGTCGACCTTCTTGATTGACACATTGGGGCCAAACGATGGATTTGCTTCGCAGGGCAATTGCGCTTGCCATCTTCCTCGGTGCGACCTACGTCTCGATCGAGATGCGTTCGGGCAGTTCTGCGCTGGGAGGGCTCTTCTTCATCCCCGCAGTGCTTGTCGCCTTCTTTGCGCTCGCCGTTGTCATATTCAACCTCCCGATCCTGGGAGAAGCACGGTTCGAAGACAGCGGTTTCGAGCGTACCGTGCTGTCGCCGTGGCAGTTGAAGGTCTTTGGTATTTTTCTGGCGCTCCTCTTCGGGGGAGTGCCTATCTACATTGCCGTGCGAGGCCTCTTCAGAGGCGTCATTCCCGCTCCATGGAAGGCCCCGGACATCGTGCTGGCACAGGCGCCACTGCAATTCTTGCTCGCATGCGCCGTCTTTGCCGAAGCAGGCGTACTGCTCGCAGTGCTGATCGTGAAGGGAATTTGGCGAGCCAGTGTTTCGTCCCGTTGATTCCATGCGATCAGAGAGCCAGCCGGGTCAAGGCCCAAGCCACGGTACACAGCTGCGCCACGTTGAGCACCATCCCGGCGACGTGAAGCCGGCGGAACCGGAAGATCGAAGTGCCAGTGGCCGGGATAGTGTGACGCAGAAGGTCCATGCGCGGGATGATGATCCAGCGGCGCAGCGCAAACGCGAAGGCGGCGATCAAGGCCATGCCAATGGCAAAGGCGGGCTTGCCGGACCATGCATAGCTGAGTGCCGCAGCGCTCGCCGTCAGCATCACGGCGACGTAGTAGACGTTGAACAGGCCCCGAATGAAGCGAGAGTCCAGCGGCGTGTCGTGCTTGAGCACCAGCAGCGGCAGCGAGCCCATCATGAAGAAACCCATCCAGACGAGGAGGATGACCGTCGCGATGAGCGCAATGACCACAGGAAGCATCTGAATCTCCGGGTCTCAAGGCACACCAGGTCAACGGTTGCCGCGAATGGCTCAGACCCCTTCGATGATCCGCAGGTCCCGTTCGGCCCCATCGCCCAGCGCGGCAAGTGCGGCCTGGTAGTCGGAGCTGTCATGCGCGGCCCTGGCCTGCTCGATGCTGTCGAATTCGATCAACACGGTGCGTTGGAGCAGACCGAACTCATAGACCTCGGCGGGCAGGCCGCGCGCAAGAAAGCGCCCGCCGCCTGCAGTGATCGCCGGACCGGCGAGCTTTGCGTACGCCGCAAGTTTGTCGGCGTCCTTGACGGCACGGTACGCGCTGACCCAATAGGCTTTTGCCATAGTGATTTCTCTCAGTTGCTGAGCGAGCAATATAGCCTGCGCTCGACCGTCGGCTGCTGGTATCTGTCAGCGCCTTTCGTCCACCCAGTCCACCCAGTCCACCCAGTCCACCGCATGGGTCTCGAGATATCGGCTGACGGTGGTACCGATGGTCGGAAAGAACGTCGCATCCCCAAGCCGCTCGAAAAGCCCGAAGCGCTTCAGCTTGTCCTTCACGGGGTCCTTCATCTCGGCAAAGCACAACTGAATGCCGGCCGCGTGCAGGGTTTCGATCAACTCGGCCAGCATGTCGGCGGAGGTCACGTCGACGCTGGTGATCGGTTCCGCCGCAACGACCAGCCAACGCACCGGCGTAGGCGACGAAACCACGGCGTCGAGCACGCGGTCGTGGAACAGTTCGGCGTTGGCGAAGAACAGCGGCGCATCCCAGCGAAACAGCACGAGGCCCGGGATAAGGCGCGCGTCGGGATAGCGCGTGATGTCGTGGTAGCCCTTGACGCCGTCGGCGCGTCCCAGAACAGCGGAATACGGGCGCCATGCATCCCACAGGAGTTCGATGACCGCAATCACGATGGCCAGGCCGATGCCTTCAACCGCGCCCAGCACGGCTACGCCGGCGGTACAGGCGATCGACAGCCAAAATTCCCAGCGCTGGATGCGATAGATTCTTCGCAGGTCGGCGACCTCGATCAGGCCGATGGCCGATGCACTCACCACCGCGGCCAACGCGCTGGTGGGCAGGTTTTTCAGCAGATCCGGCACCACCACCAGCAGCAGGGCAACAGCCAGCGCGCCGATGATTCCGGTCAGCTGAGTCTTGGCGCCTGCGGCCTCGGCCACGGGGGTGCGTGACGAACTGCTGCTGACAGCAAAGCCCTGAAAAAGTCCGGCCGCCAGGTTGACGGCGCCGAGCGCCACCATCTCCTGGTTCGGGTCGACATAGCTGCGGGTCCGCGCCGCATAGACACGAGAAAGCACGCTGGTGTCGGCGAACGATACGAGAGCGACGGCACAACCGCCGATCAGGACGGGGACGATGTCGGCGGTGGTGATCCACGGAATGGCGAACGCAGGCAGACCTTGCGGGACCTCGCCAAGGACCGACACCCCGGCGCGTGCCCTCGATCGAAAAGCCGAAAAGCTTGGGCAGTTGGCTGATCAATACCGTCAGCGCGATGCCGTTCATGTAGCCGTAGCGAATCGGCTTGGAGAGAAGCTCGGTGACGAAGCCCAGGCGCGCGATTCCGGCAAGGATGCACACCGCGCCCGACACGATCGCCATCATGCCCGCAAGGGCGACCGCGCGATGCGGGTCCCCGCCAGACAATGGAAGGACGACGGCCAGAATGACGGCGGCCAACGAAGAATCCGGGCCCAGCACCAGAATCCGGCTGGGGCCGAACACGGCGTACGCGAGCAACGCAACGATGGTTGCGTAGAGGCCAGAGATGCCGGGTACGCCCGACGCCTCCGCGTAGGCGATGCCGACGGGCACCAGCATCGTGGTCAGCACCAGTCCTGCAACGATGTCGTGCCGCAGCCAGGCCACCTGGTACTCGCGCAGCGTGCGCAGCCCCGGGAGCCAGCGGCTCCACCCGGTTTGATCGGCGGCCTTCGTCCGGCGCGCAATACGGCCCGGTTCCGTTGGGGGGGACGAAGGATCCGTATTGCTCATAAGCCGCTGCCGCTTGGTGGAGCGTGCAGATGCGCGCAAGGAAAGACAAGAGGAAAGATCCGGGTGCTGCCGGCCCCTCTGCTTCGACGTATCCGCCAGACGGACAGGCTCTTGATGACGACTTCGATTGCGTTGAAAATAATGGTGTAAATCATTTACACCATAATCGAAGAAATCCTCAATGACTGACTTTGGCATGACCAACAACGAAATGACTTCTGAGCCCAGCAACGCAACCGACCCGACAGTGACCGCCTCGGCGGTCCAGCCTCCGGCAGAGTCGACAACGCCTGCCGCACCGCAGCTGCCGTCGAACCCGCCAACCGCAAAGCCGGTTGCACGCAAGAGGCCGGCGGCCAAGAAGGCGCCGGTGCGCGAACCCAAAGCAGCTGCGACGAAGAAGGCCACCGCCAAGAAGGTCTCGCCTCGGACCACGCCGGCAAAACCGGTGGTTACGAAGTCCTCGGCAAAAAAGGCCGTGGTGACCAAGAAAGCCGCAGTCACCAAGAAGGCAACGCCCACCAAAGCCGGCGCCAAGACCACCGCTGCACCCAAAAAGTTGACGCCAGTGAACAAGGCATCAGTGAAGAAATCAGCGAAGAAGACAGTTGCAAAGAAGACGGGGCCGCTGAAGACCAAGACGGTGAAGGCCGTGGTCGCGCCGCCTCAGGTCACCCGGCCTGCTGCTCCCCGCACGGAACTGGCGACGTCTTTCCAGGCCACTTCCTCCGAGTCCGTCCGCGACGCGGCCAAGACCAAAAGCAAGCTCGTGCGAGACAGCTTCACGATGCCCCAGCCGGACTTCGGTCTGATTGCCGTCCTCAAGGATCGCGCGCTAGGTTTCAAACGCCCTGCCAAGAAGAGCGAGTTGCTGCGAGCCGGGCTGCACGCGCTTCAACAACTCACCGACACCCAGCTGCGCGGTGCGCTGGATTCGCTGGCGCCGCTGAAGGCTGGGCGCCCGAAGAAGTAGGCCAACCGAAGGCCGCGCGGCGTTCCTCGCGGCATCGGCGATGCCTGTGACAGGAGGGCCTGGGAAAAGCGGATACGTGGGTGGACAATGCTTTCATGGCGCAGAAAAGACTCCCCGCTTTCCAGCCCCTGACCGGCATCTATGAGCCGTCGGCGATCCAGCGGTTGCCGGATGGGCGCTTTCTTGTGGTCGAGGACGAAAAGGGCCATCCCTTCAGTCTGGTCGTGCTCGGCGCCGACGGAAGTGTCGACAGCACCGAACTCATCGCCGGGCTGTTTCAAATATTCAGCGACTTCTGGAAACTGGATGATCTCGAAGGACTCGCCTTGGACCGCGTAGGCTTCGTCTACGCGATCACGTCGCATTCTCGAGACGACGAAGGCAACGAAAAGAAGTCACGTGAACGACTGGTCCGGTTCCGCATCGAGGGGAATCGCGTCGAAGACCCCAAAGTCATCGACGGACTGAAGCGCGCCCTGATGGCGAAGCATCCTGAACTGGCTTCGGCGGCCCAGATCCGCGATGTCAAAACCGGCGGCGGGCTCAATATCGAAGCGTTGGAGATCAGCCCGGACCAGCAACGGCTGCTGATCGGCTTTCGCAGCCCGTTGCGCAATGGCCGCGCGATCATCGCCAGCGTCGAAAACCCGCAAGGCCTCTTCGAGGCGGATGAGGTCCCCCGGGTGGCGGCTGATCTCGATGAGCTGGATCTGGACGGCCACGGAATTCGTGGGTTGTCTTACGTCCCCGCCATCGGCGAGTACCTTGTCATCAGCGGGCCGGTTTCGCGCGAGCCGGGCCAGTTCGCCCTCTGGCGCTGGAATGGTCGGCAAGGTGGCGCAACGCGTCGAGTCACGGTTCCAGGTCTTCAAGGCCTGGAGCGCGCAGAAGGGGTGAGCCCGGCCGTCATCGACGGGGTCGACCGAATCATCATCGTCAGCGACGACGGGAGCCGGAAGGCAGAACGATCCGCGAAGTATGTTCTGCTGGACCTCGATCAGCTGCAAACCGCGTCTTGAATCGGCCAGCCAAGGAAGCTTGCTCCCCGATGTCCGCGATCGTCTCTACAACAAGCCTCTGTCCTGGCTCACGCGCGCCAGGCGCGTTGCCCGGTCGGAAAACAAGGGCGCGTTGGAATAGCGCAGGGTTCCGCGTGCGCGGGATTCGTCGAGCTTCAGTTGCTGCACCGCGTCACGAAGCTGTAGAACATCGGCATCGTCTGCTCCGTACCAGGCCTGCATTCGCACGAGAAGGTGCTGCAGGCGAGCTTGATCCTTGCTCATCGCATCGTCCTTGTAAGAAGGAAGCCGTCGGGCAGATTGAACTATCACCTCTGCACTAAGCTCCACTCTATATGTCAACAGTGGGCAAGGTCCGGGTCATTTTTGTTTCGAAACGCAACTCGCTTCGAAGCGTTCTTGCACAGGCCTGTCTCGAACATATCGGTGGTGAGCGCTTTGCAGCCCTGTCGTGCGGCTCTCCAAAACACCTTGCCAGCGAAATTCATCCAGCCGCGCTCGGCGCACTGGCGAGCGCCCGGATGCGGCCGCCTCTCGGAATCCCGACAAGTTGGGAGAAGTTGAAGGAACAGGGTGCCGCAAGAGCCACCTTCATCATCACGCTCGACGACAAGACCTTCGAGGAACAGCCGGCATGGCCGGGGCAACCGGATACCGCACTTTGGTCGATGCCGGACGTTGCCGCCTTGGGAGATCCAGAAAAGACGACCTACGGCGCGATCCAAGCGCTCTACGCTTTGCGTCGAAGACTCGATTTGTTCGTCAACCTGCCACTGGCCAAAGGCGACCGGGTGTCTCTCCGAGCCGATGTCCGGGATCTGGGAACCATGAGATAGGGCGGCCGGCCCTCAGCCCCACGCCGCAAGGTTCTGCAACGCATCGTTGGGACGTCCGACAATGTCGACGCCGGTGATGCCGGTTCCGCCCGGCAAGAGGTTGACATCGCAGATGACCTCCCAGGCATGGCTTTCGGTGCGCCGTGCAAGGCACACTTCCTCGCCGGCGGCCAGGAGCTCGGCGCACTCGGCAACGCTGATTCGCTGCGCCGTGCCAAGGGCGAACTCTGTCGAACCGAACTCCTTCTCCACAACCGGGTGAATGGCGACGAGTTCGATTTTTTCGTCTTTGAAGTGGACAGCGGTAATCGCATGCTGGGACATCTTCAGCCTCCATTTGTGGAGAGCCCCGACATAGATGCGGCGGCTGCCGGCACCCGTGGGCTCGATCATCGACTGTACGCCTGCTCCCGCTTGCCCGCACTCGGCAGATGAACCCACTCACTCAGGAGGTGGGCTGGTCATCGCCAGTGAGCAGCAACTTCGTTTTGATGCCGTAAAGCGCAAGCATGCCCAGCACGTGCCCGATGGCGACGCCCGGTTCACCCGATTCGATTCGCGCAACCGTCTGGACATGCACACCCAGTCGGGCGGCCGCTGCGGCCTGGCCCTCACCGGCATTGGTGCGAGCCAACTTGGCCGCAGCACCCATGTGCTTGATCGCCTGAAGGGCGCCGCTGTCGATGTCCGCCGAGATGCGTTTGCCTTGGGCCATGGGAATATTGTCGCTGCACAATCCGAGCCATGCCTCGAACCTTGCCCGACACCGGGCCCGTGCCTTACTGGCTCTACCTCCTGGAATGCGAAGGCGGCGTGTACTACACGGGGATCGCGATCGACGTGGAGCAGCGCTTCTTTCAGCATGTCTTCGGACTGGGCGCCAAATTCACGCGCGCGCGTCCTCCGTTGCGTGTGCTCGCAGCCCGCGCATACCCCGACAAGGGGGCTGCGCTGCGGGCGGAAATCAGCGTCAAGGCACTGCCTCGCTCGCGGAAGCTCGCCTTCTTCGAAGCCCTGGCGTGACGCGCCGGATTCGAGTCCTGCCGCCCCTCTGCATCCAGAGAAATACGCGATTGACCGACTGCGCTTTCGCCTGAAATTCGCTAGGCTTTGCTGGCGAGCGATCCCATCGAGCGCGGAGACAACGCGATGAGCCAGGGCGCATCTCTTCGTCTGCATGTGCCGGAGCCCACCGGCCGGCCGGGGCACGAGACCGATTTTTCCTACCTCCACCTGTCGCGTGCCGGCGAGGTGCGAAAGCCTCCGATCGACGCGTTGCCAGCCGACACCGGCGACCTGGCCTACACGCTGGTGCGCGTGCTCGACGACGAGGGCCGCGCCGTTGGCCCGTGGGTGCCGGAGGCCGATCCTGAACTGCTGCGCCGAGGCCTCCGCGCGATGATGAAGACGCGCGCCTTCGATGCCCGCATGCTGATCGCGCAGCGGCAGAAGAAGATCTCGTTCTACATCCAGTGCCTCGGCGAGGAGGCCATCGCGACCGGCCACGCGCTCGCGCTGCAGCAGGGCGACATGTGCTTTCCCACCTACCGCCAGCAGGGCCTGCTGCTGGCGCGCGAAGACGTGACGATGGTGGAGATGATCTGCGAGCTGATGTCCAACGAGCGCGACCCACTCAAGGGGCGGCAGTTGCCGGTGTGCTATTCGATGAAGCGGGCCGGCTTCTTCTCGGTCTCGGGCAACCTGGCCACGCAGTTCATCCAGGCGGTGGGCTGGGGCATGGCTTCGGCGATCAAGGGCGACACGCGCATCGCCTCGGGCTGGATCGGCGACGGCGCCACGGCCGAGTCCGACTTCCACACTGCGTTGACTTTCGCCCACGTGTACCGCGCGCCGGTGATCCTCAACGTGGTCAACAACCAGTGGGCGATCTCGACCTTTCAAGCCATTGCGGGCGGCGAGGCCACCACCTTCGCGGCGCGCGGCGTGGGGTGCGGCATTGCCTCGCTGCGCGTCGACGGCAACGACTTCCTTGCCGTGCTGGCCGCCTCGCGCTGGGCCGCGCAGCGCGCGCGCAGCAACCTCGGGCCCACGCTGATCGAATGGGTGACCTACCGCGCCGGCGCCCATTCGACCTCGGACGATCCCTCGCGCTACCGGCCGGCCGACGACTGGGCGCACTTTCCGCTGGGCGATCCGATCCCTCGCCTGGCGCAGCACCTGACGGCGATCGGCGCGTGGTCGCAGCAGGAGCACGAACAGACGCGGGCAGATCTGGAGGCGCAGGTGAACGCCGCGCTGAAGGAGGCCGAGCGCTTCGGCTCCATGGCCGACGGCCACGTTGCCGGCGCCGCGACCATGTTCGAGGACGTCTACAAGGACATGCCCGAACACTTGAAGCGGCAGCGCGAACAGCTGTCGTCGGAGGGATGACGGCATGGCCTCGATGACCATGATCCAGGCTCTGCGCTCCGCCATGGACGTGATGCTCGAGCGCGACGACAACGTGATCATCTACGGCCAGGACGTGGGCTACTTCGGCGGCGTGTTCCGCTGCACCGAAGGCCTGCAGGCCAAGTACGGGCGCTCGCGCGTGTTCGATGCGCCCATCAACGAGGGCGGCATCGTCGGCTCGGCCATCGGCATGGGCGCCTACGGCTTGCGTCCGGTGGTGGAGGTGCAGTTTGCCGACTACGTCTATCCGGCCTATGACCAGATCGTGTCCGAGGCGGCGCGCCTGCGCTATCGCTCGGCGGGCGATTTCACCGCGCCGATCACCATTCGCATGCCCTGCGGTGGCGGCATCTATGGCGGGCAGACGCACAGCCAGAGCCCCGAGGTGCTGTTCACGCACGTCTGCGGGCTGCGCACGGTGATGCCCTCCAATCCGCGCGATGCCAAGGGCCTCTTGATCGCCTCGATCGAGAACGACGACCCTGTCATCTTTCTGGAGCCCAAGCGGCTGTACAACGGCCCCTTCGACGGCCACCACGACCGGCCGCTGGTGTCCTGGTCGGCCCACCCGCTGGGCGAGGTGCCCGAGGGCTACTACACGGTGCCGCTCGAATCGGCCACCGTGTTCCGCCCCGGCGCCGACCTGACGGTGATCAGCTACGGCACGATGGTGTTCGTCTCGGAAGCGGCCGCGCAAGAGACCGGCATCGATGCCGAGATCATCGACCTGCGCAGCCTGTGGCCGCTGGACCTGGAGACGCTCGTCGCCTCGGTGAAGAAGACCGGCCGCTGCGTGATCGTGCACGAGGCCACGCGCACCAGCGGCTTCGGCGCCGAGCTGGCGGCGCTGGTGCAGGAACACTGCTTCCACTACCTGGAGGCGCCCATCGGGCGCGTGGCCGGATGGGACACGCCCTATCCGCATGCGCAGGAGTGGGCCTACTTTCCGGGCCCGGCACGCGTTGGCGCTGCATTCCGGCGCGCCATGGAGAACTGAATGGCCACGCATGCAATCAAGGTGCCGGACCTGGGCGAAGGCATTGCCGAGGTGGAACTGGTGGCGTGGCGCGTGCAGCCCGGCGACACGGTGGCCGAAGACCAGGTGCTGGCCGACGTGATGACCGACAAGGCCACCGTCGAGATTCCCTCGCCGGTGGCGGGCAAGGTGATCGCGCTTGGTGGCGAGGTAGGGCGGCAGATGGCGGTGGGCGCGGAGCTGATCCGACTCGATGTGGAGGCCAGCGGCGAGACGGAGGCGGCGCGTGCCGCGCCAGCATCAGCAGCCGCAGTTGCATCTTCACCTGCACCTTCACCAGCACCTGCACCCACGCAAATACCGACACCCGTACCGGCTGAACGCACGCGCCCATCGTCCGCCAAGCCGCTCGCTTCGCCCGCGCTGCGCCATCGGGCCACGCTCCTTGGCATCGACCTTCAACAAGTGCCAGGCAGCGGCGACCAAGGCCGCATCCTGCATGAGGACCTCGACGCCTGGCTCGTCCGCCGGCACGGGCCGACGGCGCCGACTGCGGCGACCCTTGCAGAGCGCAACGACGAGGAGGCTGTGCCCATCACCGGCGTGCGCCGCCGCATTGCGCAGCGCATGCAGGATGCGATGCGCCGCATCCCGCACTTCACCTACGTCGAGGAGATCGACGTGACCGAGCTGGAGCTGTTGCGCGCGCGGATCAATGAACGCTGGGGCGCCGAGCGGGCGCACCTGACCCTGCTTCCGCTGCTGGTGCGCGCGGTGGTGCTGGCGGTGCCGCGCTTCCCGCAGGTCAATGCCCGATTCGACGACGAAAAAGGCGTGCTCACGCGCCACGGCGCGGTGCACGTCGGCATCGCGACCCAGACCGCGGCCGGCCTCATGGTGCCGGTGCTTCGCCACGCGGAAGCACGCGACCTCTGGTCCAGTGCAACCGAGATCGCGCGCCTGGCGGATGCCGCGCGCGCTGGCCGGGCCACGCGTGATGAACTGAGCGGCTCGACCATCACGCTCACCAGCCTCGGCGCGCTCGGCGGCATCGCCTCCACGCCGATCATCAACGCGCCCGAAGTGGCGATCGTCGGCGTCAACCGCATCGTGCAGCGCCCCGTGATGCAAGGCGTCGCAGTGGTTGCGCGCCGCATGATGAACCTGTCCTCCTCCTTCGACCATCGCGTGGTTGACGGCCAGCTTGCGGCTGAATTCATTCAGGCCGTGCGGGCTTCGCTCGAATGCCCGGCGCTGCTTTTTATCGAGTGAGCGTCGAGTGAGAGAGGATGAAGCGCGAGCCTCAGTTCGTTCTCCTCCAGAGGGTCCAGCTCACGCACCAGGCGCCTGAAGTCAGCCCGGTAGCAGGGCAGCATCAGCGCCGCCGTGAGCGCATGAACGCCGTCGCCGCGCGCAAGGCATTCATCGCACGCGGCAATGCTTCGGTAGATTCCGAGCGCCTGTGCGACTCGGCTGTCGGTGGTGCTGCTTTTGCGGGTCATCGCCGGTTCCTTGTGGCGCGCCCTGGATGGCCCGCGAGGCAACTCTATGCACTCTGGAGTGCAGGGGTGAGTAACAAGATCGTCGTGAATCCAGGCATTGGCCCTGATGCCGCGACAATCAAGGCATTCTTGCAATGAATGCCTCCATGCCTTCCGATCAGTTCACCGATTCCGCCGAACCCACGCCTCACGATTCCGCTGCGCAAGGCGCAGCCAAGGCCGGCCGCCTGCGCGCGGAAGCCGACAAGCTCGAAGCATTCTGTGTCGTCGTTCGCGCGGCTTCGGCCGCAGCCGATCACGCCGCGTTTGTCGAGGTCAGCCGCGCAGCGTCCCAGGCGCTGCATGCCAAGTTCGGCGGTGGCTCGATCACTTCGGTGTTCACGTGGTTGACCGGGCCTGCGGGAAGCGCCGCGCTGGAAAGCGTTCTTGCCGGCGAAGTGAAACTGGCCGGGCCGCTTTCCAT
This sequence comes from Variovorax sp. OV700, assembly GCF_900099805.1. Classification (GTDB taxonomy): domain Bacteria; phylum Pseudomonadota; class Gammaproteobacteria; order Burkholderiales; family Burkholderiaceae_C; genus Variovorax. Next base: position 52,156 of record NZ_FNDR01000008.1, read on the forward strand.
CCAGCAGGTTGTCGAAGCGGTGGAGCTGGCCAAAAAGTCGGAACTCCTGCGCCAGAAGCGCTGAGGGGGCGCGGCCCGTCCGTCCGCCGCGGCTCAGCCCGCCATCGCGCGGCAGGCGGCCGCGCAGTCCCGACAGGCCTTGGCGCATGCCTGGCAATGCTCGTGCTTGTGCTTGCCGCATTCTTCGCCGCAGGCTTGGCAGATGTCGGCGCAGAGGGCGCAGATGGCTTTGGCAAACTCGCTGCCGCGTGCCATGGTGGCAGCCGCAAACTGGCAGGCGGCCGCGCAGTCCATGTCGAGCGCGATGCATCTGGCCATCATCTTGACGTCGGCTTCCTTGAGGCAGGAGGCGGCGCAGTGGTTGCACGCGGTGGCGCAGCCGTTGCATGCCTCGATGCATGCGTCGAAGGCTTCATGTGGCATTGCTTTCTCCTTGAGATTGGAAACTGGCGACGGCAAGGGCTTGCAGTGAGCAGCGATCAACGCAATGTCGAACTGAGCGAGCGGGCCGCCTCCAGGTGCGAGCGCAGGGCCGGCAGCGTCTTGCCTGCCCAGGTCCTCAATTCGGGGTCGCGGGCCTCGCGGCTCGCACGCTCGAAGAGCGCGATGTCCGTTTGGAGGTCTTCGATACCCACGAGCCGGATGTACGTGCGATCGAACTCGTCTCCCGACGCCGAAGCCAGCCGGTCCAGCTTGGCGTACTTGCCACGCGGCAGAACGCCCGGGAGTCGCATTCCTCGGTCGCGCACCAGTGCCCTGAGTTCGTTGTTGACGCGTGTGTGGTGGTCGACGAGCATCTGCGCATAGCCTCGCACCTCGGGGCTCGAGGCGCGGTACATGGCCAATCGCGATGCCTGGATTTCGTACCGGCCATTGCCGACCGCCGCGGTGATGAACTGCGGGTCTTGAAGACCGCTCGTCCGCGCCGCGCTCGCGGTGCCGGCGCGCGCATCGGGCTCCGGCAGGGTCGAGCACCCCGCGGCGAGCGCCGCCATGCCAACGAGCGTGAGCGCTCGCAGAAGGGTTTCGAGCGTTTTCATGGTTCTCCTTGTCAGCCCGCAACGCGAGCCTTCTCGGCGAGACGCAGAAAATCTAAGCCAGGCACACCCGGTGCCCTGTCGGACGGTAGCTGCATCTGTGGCCTGACAACCACTCGTGGTTGCCGCACTTCGCTCACTGCGGAGGGCAGGAACGTGCCTCAGGGCTTCCGGCGCTTCAGAAAGCCCGGCGCGTTCTCGCCCTTGCCGGGCTGCGCCTCGTCGCTGGCCGTGTCTTCCGGGTTGGTGGGCTCATCCAGCTCGAGGTCCTTGGCGCGCACCTCGGCTTCAAGCGGCAGTCCCGACGCCGGTTGGTGCGTCACCGGATCCGCCGATGTATCGGGCGCTTGTTTCCGATTCATGTCTGGTGCTCCTGTTGATCGCCAGTGGCCATCCTCCGCCGCAGGGCTGTACGGGCTATCGGACGGAATGAGCAGGCGGTGCAGGCGATGTCCTGCGCAGCGTCTGGTAACAGCGCCCGCGAACCAGCGGTGAAAATCCATCGATGCATCCAACCAGTACCCTCTTTCTGCGTTCCGGCAGGTTCACGCTCCTGGCTGCGTCCGCGGCCATGGCCGCGCTGCTGGCAGGCTGCGCGTCCCCTCCATCGACACCGGCCGCCTCAGGTGCCAAGCCGGCGGAAACCACAACAGGTGCACGGCCTGCAATTGCGCCCGCTGTGCCAGGGCGGGCGATCCCGGACGACGCGACCATTGAACCGCGATTCGCAAAATGGGTTGCAGATTTCCGCGCCACTGCGCGTGCGCAAGGCATCGGCGAAGCGACGCTGCGAAGCGCGTTCGACCAGGTCCAATACCTGCCGCGCGTCATCGAACTGGACCGGGCCCAGCCTGAGTTCACGCGCACCACCTGGGACTATCTCGACAACGCCGTCACGCCGCAGCGCGTGGCCATCGGTCAGGACAAGTTGCAGCAGGTTCGCGCCGAAGCCGATGCGGCCGCCGCACGCTACGGCGTACCTCCTGCCGTGGTGGTCGCCATCTGGGGCATGGAGAGCAACTACGGCAGCAACTACGGCAATACCCCGGTCATCGATGCGCTGGCAACGCTCGGCTTCGAAGGGCGGCGCGAAGACTGGGCTCGCCGCGAGTTGCTTGCCGCGCTGAAGATTCTCGACAGCGGCGACATCGCGCGCGACCGGATGATCGGTTCCTGGGCCGGTGCCATGGGCCAGACCCAGTTCCTGCCGTCGAACTTCCTCGCCTATGCGGTGGATGCCGACGGTGACGGTCGGCGCGACATCTGGGGCAGCATGGCCGACGTTGTCGCTTCGACGGCGAACTTTCTCTCTCGTTCCGGTTGGCAGGCCGGCGTGCCCTGGGGTGCGGAGGTGCGGCTACCGGCGGGCTTCGACTACGGCCGCGCCGACATGGCCGTTCGCCAGTCCAGCACGCAATGGGCGGCCGAGGGGCTGCGCGCCATCGACGACCAGCCGCTGCCAGAGCTTGCCGACGCAAGCATCCTGCTGCCCGCGGGCGCCCGCGGCCCGGCCTTTTTGGTCGGGCCCAACTTTCGCGCTGTTCTGCGCTACAACAACTCGACCAACTACGCGCTCGCGGTCAGCCTTCTTGCGCAACGCCTGGGCGGTGGGCCGGGCGTGCAGTCGCCATGGCCCAGAGACTCGGCGGCGCTTTCGCGCAGCCAGATGGTCGAGCTGCAAACCGCCCTCAACCAGCGCGGCTTTGCCACCGGCGCGGCCGACGGTGTGGTGGGGCCCGCCACGCGCGACGGGCTGCGCCGCTACCAGCGCAGCGTCGGCTTGCCCGCGGACGGGTATCCGAGCGCAGAGCTGCTGCAGCGCCTGCAACGGCCGTAGCGGGCAAGCCGCGCGTTCCGGCCTTAAACTGGGGCCGGGTGCGGAGCCGCTTGTCTTCCATGCGGTGCCGCAGGTTCATGCGATGGTCGGGCCGCCACGCGGATTCGTCACGCCAATCCCATGCAAGAACCCGCCATCCAGTACATTGCCGCAGCCATCTTTGCCGTGGCCCTCGTCCATACCTTTGCCGTCAAGCAGTTCGAACGGCTGTCGCATCGCTATCCTCGCCACGCCGGCCTGTTCCACCTGCTCGGCGAGGTTGAAGTCGTCTTCGGGTTCTGGGCCATCGTGCTCGTGCTGGCGATGGGCCTGGTGATCGGCGGCAACGGCGCGCTCGGCTATGCGGAGTCGCGCAACTACACCGAGCCGCTGTTCGTTTTCGTCGTGATGGTGGTGGCTGCCTCGCGGCCCGTGCTGCGCACGGTCATGTCGGGGGTGAGCATCGTCGCCCGAGTGCTGCCCCTGCCGACGCCCGTTGCCGCGGCATGGCTCGGGCTTGCGGCTGTTCCGTTGCTGGGCTCGCTGGTCACGGAGCCCGCGGCCATGACGATCGCGGCGTTGATGCTCGCGCCCCAGATCTTCAGGCCGCAGCTGCCCGAAGCGGTGAAGTACTTGGCCCTTGGCGTGCTGTTCGTCAACATATCGATCGGCGGTACCCTCACGTCGTATGCCGCGCCGCCGGTGCTGATGGTGGCCTCGACCTGGCAATGGGACAGCGCCTTCATGCTCGCCACCTTCGGCTGGAAGGCCGCCGTGGCCGTTGTCGTCAATGCCACCGTGGCCACCTTCGTGCTGCGCAAACATCTGGCCGCTACGCCGTCGCCAGCGAACCCCGAACTGTCCGAGGTGCCTGTGCCGGCGGCCGTGGCCTTGACGCACCTGGCATTGCTCGCGGGCATCGTGCTGTTCGCCCATCATCCGGTGGCATTCCTCGGCCTGTTTCTGATGTTCCTCGGCTTCACCCAGGCCTATGAGCGCCACCAGAGTCCATTGATCATCAAGGAAGCGCTCCTCGTCGGATTCTTTCTTGCCGGCCTGGTGGTGCTCGGCGGCATGCAGCGCTGGTGGCTCGAGCCGGTCGTCTCCAGCCTGGAGCCGCTGGCCCTGTTCTTTGGCGCGCTGGGCCTGACGGCCATCACCGACAACGCAGCGCTCACCTACCTCGGCTCGCTGATCGCCACCATCTCGGACGAATCGAAATACATGCTCGTGGCCGGCGCGGTGGCTGGCGGCGGCTTGACGGTGATTGCCAACGCGCCCAATCCCGCCGGCGTCGCGCTGCTGAAGCGCGGCTTCGCCGACGAGAGCATCGGCGCCGGCGGACTGCTGCTGGGCGCGCTCGGACCCACGCTCGTGGCCGGCGCGGCGTTCATGCTTTTGTAGCGGGCGCGCGCTGCGCGCGGAACCAAAGGAGACAGGAACATGCACGCGTTCTCTCGCACGGGCCTGTCCGCAGGCGCGATGCTCGTGGCCCTGGCCATCGGCGGCTGCTCCTCGCACGGGAACGCCGTTTCCAGCAGCGCCAGGGCGGAGCCGCCGCCCACCGATTGCCGCGCCTGGGTGGGCACCGACCGCAACCAGGAACTGCCCGGCTACCGGCTGCCGCAGTCCAACGGCGAGACCGTGTGCGTGCCGCTCGGCGTCAACGCTTTTCGCCCGCCCGCGGGGTATGCCGGAGGCGACTACCACGTCGACGAGTTCACCGATGCGCGCCTGAAGGAGCGCTGGCGCGCGTGCAAGACCGACACCGCCTGTTTCGCGCGCATCGACGCACAGATGCAGCGCTGGCTGCCGCCGAACAAGGCGCGCTCTACCCGCTCGACCGGCGTGGTCGATCCTTCAGGAAAAATCGATCCGGATGGCACCGTGGATCTGCGGCAGATCCGGCGCCCGGCCTTCTTCGCCAAAGCGCCTTACGAAGAAGGTATTGCGCGGGCCGATGCGAGCACTTACGTGGTCGAGTTCACCGTGCCGCGCGACACCTTCGAGCGCATCGACCTGAAGATGACCGATCCGATCAAGCTGCGCGGCTGGTACATCGAAGGGCGCGGCGTCGAGGACGGCAAGGGCGGCAAGATGCGCGCGCTGGTGGTCATGGCGCCCGGTGGCGGCGGTCAGCTGACCGCCATCCAGCATCCGGGCGAAAAGGCCTACCGCATCGACCCGGCCACGGGCAAGGCGGTGGACGTCAAGTTTCCGAATGCCACCACGGAGACCATGGGCCAGCGCTGGTGGCGCGAGAACCTCGATGCGCTCAATCAGGCGGGCTTCGACGTGCTGGCCTACGACCGGCGCGGCGAGGGCATCTCGGGTGGATTCAGCGACACCAACACGCTGGAGCAGGGCGAGGACGTTTTCCGCGTGCTGGCCCAGCTCGACACCGGAAACGGCCTGCGGCTTCTCACGCCCGACGCACGCGTGCTCACGGGCAGCGAGGCGGCCGGCAAGCTGCTGGGCGGCATGGCGTCGACGCGCATTCCCATTCTGCTCGGCGGCTATTCGCGCGGGTCGATGTCGACCGCATGGGCCATGGCCAAGAATTTCTCGGGCTCGTGCAGCTACGACATGCCGGTGCCCGAATGCGTGCCGCCCAAAGGGCTCTCGAACATCAAGGGCGCCATCCTGTTGTCTTCGTTTGCCAGCGGCGCGGGGTACCTGCCCGCGTCGCCCGACCTGGCCGACCGCAACCTGTTTCTGGGCGGCATGGCGGCGGACCATCACATCCTTTTCTATCCGAACTCGGCGCCCCTGGCGGGCATGCACAAGTGGCCGGCCGCGTTCTTCGGCAAGGGCCTCTGGGATCGCGCGGAAACATTGCAAGGCACCGTGGCCGCCTATGACCGCATCCGTGGCGCGCGCGAGATCGTGGTGGCCCGCGCGCCCCATTCGATCGAGACCTGGCCGGAAAGCGACCGGCAGTACCTGCGCGAGCGAATGGTTGCCTTCGCCAAGGTGGCCATCGCGGGCGGTACCACGGTATCGGGCGCAAAGCCGTGGTCCAACCTCAAGGAGCTGGTCGCGACCACGCCCGACTCGTGGGAGGCTTCGTCGAAACCCCGAGACAACCCAGCTGGCAAATAGTTGGCCTTGACTTTGTTTCCATGATGTTGGACATTTATCCGACATCATGGAAACTACGCCACAGAGCCTGAATGAACGCATCGCGCAGCGCGTGCGAGACCTGCGCGCCGACCGCGGCCTTTCTCTCGATGCGCTGGCTGCGCATTGCGGCGTCAGCCGCTCGATGATCTCGCTCATCGAGCGTGGCGAAAGCAGCCCGACGGCGGTGCTGCTCGAGAAACTTGCAACAGGCCTCGGCGTTCCGCTGGCCTCGTTGTTCGAGGCACCACAGCCCGAAGCCGGGCCGGTGTCTCGACTGGCCGACCAGCCGCAATGGCGCGATCCGCATTCCGGCTACGTGCGCCGGAACGTGTCCCCCAGCGGCGCTGCATCGCCCATCCAAATCGTGGAGGTTCTGTTTCCGCCCAAGGCGCGTGTCGCCTACGAAACCGGCGCGCGGGAACCCCAGGTTCACCAGCAGGTGTGGGTGCTCGAAGGAACCATTGAAGTCACGGTCGGCAACGACCGCCACCGCCTCGACGGAGGCGACTGCCTGGCACTGCAGCTCGACCGTCCCATGAGCTACTACAACCCCACCAAGCAGATTGCGCGCTATGCCGTCGTGATCGCAACCTCGCTTTCTTCGTGGAGATGACATGACGCTCGACCTTGCAACCACTGCGCCGCGCATTCGCGTTCTTTCCGGCGTTGCCGACGCGCAGATCCGGCAGCTGGCCGATGTGCTCATCGATTGCGTGGAGGGCGGTGCATCGGTCAGCTTCATGCTGCCACTGACCCCCGAGCGCGCTTCGGCGTTCTGGCGACGCGTGGGCGAGGGCGTGGCACGCGGCGACCGCGTGCTTCTGGTGGCCGAAGACGCGCAAGGCATCGTCGGAACCGTGCAGCTCCTGCTCGAAATGCCGGAGAACCAGCCGCATCGCGCCGAAGTGGCGAAGATGCTCGTGCACCGGCGCGCCAGGCGCCAGGGTATCGGCGCGCTGCTGATGCAGGCCGCCGAGCAGCTTGGCCGCGAACGCGCCAAGACCTTGCTCGTGCTCGACACGTCCAGTGCCGAGGCCGAGCGCCTGTATGCCCGACTCGGCTGGACGCGCCTCGGCGTGATCCCTGGCTTTGCGTTGCTGCCGGGCGGCGAGCCGTGCGACACCACCTACTTCTATCGCGCGCTGGCTTAGCGCATGGCGCCAAAGGTGCGGTAGCCCGGGATTTGCGGACGCGGCGCAGCCTGTCATCATTCGCGGCTGCATGACCCAAGAACCGACGCCCCTCTTCGATCTGTTGTTGAACCGCGCCAGGCAGGTGCTGACGGCACCGGACGGCACGCTGCAGTGCCAAGCCGCCACGCCCGAGGCCGGCTGCGTGATGTTCATCGCCCTCGGCGACCAGGCGAGCCGCGCACGCGTGGTCGTGGGGCGCGGGGGCAGCGCCGAGGAGGCCTGGCGCGAGGCAAGCCATGCGGCGCTCGCGCTCATCCAGCGCATCGGCATGCAGCCCGGCCGCGTGCGCGTGGAGCTGGTCGAACAGGTCGAGGCCATGGCCTGGGGCGCGCTGAAGACCCGCCTTGCGCGAACCAAGCGCAACTACTTCAACCAGGGCGTGTCGTTCGATGCGAGGTTCGAAGTGGCGCTGCTCGCGCAGGAGATCAGCGGCAGCGCCATCTTCTACCACGGCACCGTGGAACACGCAGAGCCCAACGCCGGCAATCTGCGCCTGCATGCCAAGAGGCGCTTCGGCGCCGAGACCGATTTTCCGTCCGACGATGCGGCGCCGGTGTGGTGCTTCATCACGCGCGGTGCCTATGCCGATGCCGAGGGCGCCTGGCCGCTGACGGCCAGAGGGCAGGCCGCGGGCTATCGCACGCTGCCCGAATGGAACGCGGGCCAGGTGCGCCGCCTCGTCGACACCGCAAGCGACTATCTCGCCGCGCAAGTCAAGCCCACGGGCGAGTTCCACTACGGCTGGTTCCCCTGCTTCGACCGCGCGATTCCCACCTACAACACCTTGCGCCACGCCAGCTCGACCTATGCGCTGCTCGAAGCCTGGGAGCTGACCCGCAGCGATACGCAAAAGGCGGCCATCGACCGTTCGCTGGACTTCCTGACGACACGGCTCATACGCCAGGTCGAACTCCCCGGAGGCACCCGCGCGGCCTACCTGCTGGACGTGGGCAATGAGATCAAGCTCGGCGGCAACGCGGTGTGCCTGCTGGCCTTCGTCAAATACACCGAACTCACGGGCGATACGCAATACCTGCCGCTGATGGAGCAGCTCGCGCTTGGCATCCAGGCCATGCAAGACCCGGCGAACGGGCGCTTCGTCCACGTGCTCAATCACCCGGCGCTCGATGTGAAGGATGCATTCCGCGTCATCTACTACGACGGGGAAGCCGCCTTCGGCCTCATGCGCCTCTACGGGCTCACGCGCGATCCGCGCTGGCTCGCGATCGTCGAGAAAGCCTTCGACCATTTCATTGCCGCGGAGCACTGGCGCGCGCACGACCACTGGTTGAGCTATTGCGTGAACGAGCTCACTCGCCATCGGCCCGAGACGCGCTACTACCGGTTCGGCCTGCAGAACGTGGCCGACTACCTGGACTTCGTGCTCGAGCGCATCACCACTTTTCCGACGCTGCTGGAACTGATGATGGCCGCGCGCGACATGGTGGCGCGGCTTGCCGCCGACTCCGCGCTGCGCCCGCTGCTCGAAGGCTTCGACCGCGACAAGTTCGACCGCGCGCTGGAGCACCGCGCGCGCTACCTGGCCAACGGCTACTTCTGGCCCGAGCTGGCGATGTTCTTTCGCAACCCGGACCGTGTCGCCGGCTCGTTCTTCATCAAGCACCACAGCTTTCGCGTGCGCATCGACGACGTGGAGCACTACCTGTCAGGCTACGTGGCTTACCTCAAGTTCCTGCAATCGCGGGAGAGCGACCACGCTCGCGAGGACGCCGCCCATGCGGATGTAAACGCAGCCGCGGCCGTCGTGGCATGGGGCGGCGACGTCAACCTCGGCCGCAGGCAGCACTACCGGACGCGGCAACTCGGCGTGCCTTCGGTGCTCGGGGGCGTACCGGTGCTGGCCGAGGCGGACCTGCGCATCGCCAATCTCGAATGCGTGGTTGCCAGCCGCGGTGAGCAGGGCTTGCCCAAAGGCGAAGTCGGACCTCACTACTACCGCGCGCGGCCCGAAATGCTGCGCGTGCTTGCCGAGGCCGGCATCGATGTGGTGGCCACCGCCAACAACCACAGCGGCGACTACGGCGCCGAAGCGCTCGCGGAGCAGGCGGCCCTGCTCGACGCCGCGGGCATCGGGCACGCTGGCTCCGGTTCATCGCTGGATGCCGCGCTCACGCCCGTGCTGCGGCGCGCAGGGCACCTGAACGTGGCGATCTTCGCCGTCGACGCCACGCAGCGGCGCTTTGCCGCCGCCAAGGCCAAGGCAGGCAATGCCTACTTGCCGCTGTCATCGCCTTTCGAATGGACGGCATGCCTTGCGCCCCGCATCGCCGCCGCACGCGACCACGCCCACGTGGTGCTGGTGGCCGTGCATTGGGGCAGGAACCGGGAGCCTCGCCCCGGCGATGAAGAGATCGCCGTGGGCCACGCCATCATCGACGCCGGGGCCGACGCGGTGTTGGGTGCTTCGGCGCATGTGGTGCAGGGCGTGGAGATTCACAAGGGCAGGCCCATCATTCATGATGCTGGCGACCTCCTGTTCGATGCCATCGGCCGCGGCAGCAAGGACTGCGAGGAAAGCGGAGTGTTCTCGTTGCACCTGGGCGCCGAAGGCGTGAGGCGCGTGGTGTTCACGCCGATCGCCACGGACTTCGGCCAGACGCTGCAACTCGAAGGCGAACGCGGGCTGGCAGCGGCCGGCCGCTTTCAGCAGAAGTCGGCCGCGCTCGGCTCCCACTTCACATGCGCACCCCACGGACAGTGCACGCTCGACCTGCACCCGCCCGCCAGAGCGCCGAAGCCATTGCCCATCCTGCCATTGGCAGTGCGCAAGCTCGATGCGATTCAGCCTGTGATGCAGCCGCGCGAAGAATGGCTGGCAACGATGGTTCCGATCGACGCGGCGCTCGCGCAGCCGCTGTCATTGGGACCGCTGCGGCTCCTTGGCGTGCGGACCACGCCATCGGCCCTGGCGGGCCGTGGCATGCTGTATGTCGAGACCTTCTGGCAGATCGATGAGGCGACCGGCACGGACTGGCGGCTCGACATCCGCGCCGTGCCGCCAGCGCCGGCCACCATGCCGACCTGGGGCGTCGCGATGGACCACGACCCCTGCGACTGGATGTGGCCCACTAGCCGCTGGCAACCCGGCCGCATCTATCGCGACTTTCATGGCCTGCGGCCACCCGTTGCCGATCGGCTGCACGATGCGCAACTCCAGATCGAGATCGGCCTGGTGGGCGCTGCCGGCCGGGTGGACCGGGTTCCGCTGCCGAGGCATGTTTCTTTCGCGGCGCGGCCTGATCGTGTAGCGGCATGACGCGCGAGAACGTCACCTCCAACGGAATCGAAGGCATGCCGGCCGGGCGCTGGAGGCTCGTTCCGCTCGCGCTGCTGGCGCTGGCGCAGACCGCATGCGCGCAACGCGGCGCGACGGAGCCGCAGCCGCAGCCTCCCGCGCTTGCAGCCGACGGCGCAACGCTGCAATGGAACCAGCCCGCCGTGCGCGCCGACTGCCCCGACCGGGCCGGCTACCTCTGGGTGCAGCCTGTCGAAGGGCCGGCCTGCATTCGCTACTTCGCGAGCAGCGACATCGACGGCGCGCGCATGGCCATCGTGCAGTTTTCTGGCGACCGCGACGGTGTCATGAACCAGGCGCCCGAACGCATTCCCGGCAACACCGAGGCCCTGCGCATGCTCGACGCCCAGCGCAGCCGCGATCGTGCGGGCGTGCCATGGGTCTTCGTGGCGCGGCCTGGCACTTATGGGTCGTCGGGCGACCATCGCAGGCGGCGCGAACTGGCCGAGTTCCACGCGTTGGATGCGGCGCTCGATGCGCTGATGCAGCGGCACCGGATCCAGCGCATCGTGATCCTCGGCCACAGCGGCGGCGCGACCGCGGGCGCGGCGCTGCTCACGCTTGGCCGCACGCGCATCGCCTGCGCGGTGCTGACCTCCGGCGCCTACGGCCTTCTGGAGCGTGCACGCCGGCTGGGGCAATCGCGCGACGGCCGCAGCGACACCACCGGCAGCATGCGGTTCTACGATCCGCTCGACCACATCGACGGCATTGCGCGCGATCCGTTGCGGCGCATCGTGCTCGTCGGCAACCGCGACGACCGGAACACGCCTTTCGATTTGCAGGAGCGTTTTGCCGATGCGGTCGCCAAGGCCGGCCATCGCGTGGAAGTCCAGACCCACGCGGCCGAGCCGCCACAAAATCACGACCTCACGGACCGCATCGGCCTGAAGACCGCATCGCTCTGCGCACGCGAAGCCATGCATCAATAACAACGGAAAGCTCAAGACAACAATGCCATCGCCGAACAGCAGCAACAGCTACGCCGCGCCCCGCATCACCACCCATGAGTTCGGCCGCATGCCCGATGGGCGCGCCGTCACCGAATACACGCTCGACAACGGCCGGGGCCTCTGCCTCAGCGCCATCAACCTGGGCGGCATCGTCACTGCCTTGCAGGTGCCCGACCGGCACGGGCAGAGCGGCAACATCGTGCTGGGCCTGCGCACGCTCGAGGATTACCTGACGCCGCATCCGCACTTGGGCACCATCGTCGGCCGCTATGCCAATCGCATCGCGGGCGGGCGCTTCATGCTCGACGGCGTCGCGCATCAACTCCCGCTCAACAACGGCGCCAACTCGCTGCATGGCGGGCATCAGGGCTTCGGCACGCGCTACTGGCAGATCGATGCGGTGCCCACGCAAGGCGATGAGGTCGCCATCGACCTGCGCTACACCAGCGCCGACGGCGAAGAGGGCTATCCCGGCGAGGTGCAGGTGACCGTGCGCTATGCGCTAAGCACCATCGAGAACGCCTGGCGCATCGACTATCGCGCCGTGAGCGACCGCGCCACGGTGCTGAACCTGAGCCATCACGACTACTTCAACCTGGCGGGCGCCGGCGCCGTGCGCGACCACCGCCTCACGATTCCCGCGAGCCGTTTCTGCCCCGTGGATTCGGCCCTTATTCCACTCGGCTTGGCGCCGGTGGCCGAAACCCCATTCGACTTTCGCGTGGCCAAGCCAATCGGCGAGCGCATCGACGATCCGCACGAGCAATTGCGGGTGGCGGGCGGTTACGACCACAACTGGGTGCTCGACCGTGAGCCGACGGGCATGGCGCTGGCGGCACGCCTCGAACACGAGCCCTCCGGGCGCGTGATGGAAGTGCACACGACCGAACCGGCGGTGCAGTTCTATTCGGGCAACTTTCTCGACGGTACCCTTCGCGGCCGTGAAGGCGAGAGCTTCAAGCAAGGCGCCGGGCTGTGCCTGGAAACGCAGCACTATCCCGACTCGCCGAACCAGCCGGAGTTTCCTTCCACGGTGCTCCGGCCGGGTGAAGCGTTCAGCAGCACCACGCTGCACCGCTTCGGCCTGTTGGCCTAGGCTTTGGCCGCAGCTGCGCCGAACTCAGCGGCCGGCAGGCCGGGGCTTGCGACGCGCACCGAGAACAGTGCGCCGGCCAGCGGCTCTGCCTTCAGCTCTTCATCCGTGAGCCCGCTGCGCGCGGTGGTGATGTAGAGCGTGCACAGGTCGTTGCCGCCAAAGGCGCAGTCCGTGACGTTGCTCGCGGGCAGTTCGATGCGGCACAGTTCGGCGGCGCTCACCGGGTCGTGGCAGCTCACGCAATGGCCGCCCCAGCGCGCGATCCACAGCCGGCCGGCCGCGTCGGTCGTCATGCCGTCGGGCAGGCCGTCGCCTTTCGCAAAGCGAAGCCACACGCGCTTGTTGCTCACCGTGCCGGCTGCGCTGTCGAAGTCGTAGGCGTACACGCAGCCTTCCACGGTGGCGTTGAAATACATCGTGCGTTCGTCGAGCGACCAGGTCGGTCCGTTGGTCACCGCAAAGCCGTCGTCGTGGCGCGTGCAGCGGCCGTCGGCGTCAAAGCAATAGAGCGCGCCGGTCGGCGCGACGCAATCGAAGTCCATGGTGCCGCCCCAGAAGCGGCCCTGCCGGTCGCACTTGCCATCGTTGAAGCGGTTGCCGGGCCGGTCGGGCTCCGGCTGGTGCAGGTAGCGCGGCGGCGCATCCACGGCCGGGTCGAAAAAGGCGAAGCCGCGGCGCATCGTGACGATCAGCCCCGGCGCATCGGCGCGCTCGGCGAGTGCGGTGATTTCCTCGTCGAATTGCCATGTCTGCTGCGCGCCGCCCGCAGGATCGTGGCGGTACAGGCGGCAGCCAAGGATGTCGATCCAGTAGAGCGCCTGCTCGCGCTGAGACCACAACGTGCCCTCGCCAAGCGTGGCGCCGGCGGGCCACAGGCACTCGGGTTGGCCGAGGACGGTGGGGGCACCCAGGGGTGCAAGAGGAGATGCGGAGCTGCCGTTCTGGATCATTGTTTTGCGCCTTCGTTGTCTCGGTCCTTGACGCGGCGGATCGTATCAAGGCATATTGATAATAGAAACCAAACTATTTGGCATCAAGTGATATTGATTTTGCAATGTCGCAGCCAGCTCTCTGGAGACGTACATCTTGAAGGATTCCCCGCAGCTTTCGATTCATCCCAGCCTGAAGGGGCGCACCGTGTTCGTCACCGGCGGCGGCAGCGGCATTGGCGCGGCCATTGTGGCGGCGTTTGCGGCGCAAGGCGCACGCGTGGCGTTCGTCGACATTGCCGAAAGCGCCAGCGCCGCGCTCGCAGAGCAGATCGTCGAACAAGGCCATGCCGCGCCGTGGTGGCGCACCTGCGACGTGCGCGACATTGGCGCACTGCAGAAGGCCATCGACGACGCGGCCGCCGAGCTTGGCGACTTTGCAGTGCTGGTCAACAACGTGGCGAGCGACGATCGCCACACGCTCGAATCGGTCACGCCCGACTACTACGACAACCGCATGGCCATCAACGAGCGGCCCGCGCTGTTCGCGATCCAGTCGGTGGTGCCGGGCATGCGGCGCCTGGGCTTCGGCTCGGTGGTCAACCTGGGCTCGACGGGATGGCAGACCAAGGGCTCGGGCTATCCCTGCTATGCCATCGCGAAGTCGTCGGTCAACGGCCTCACGCGCGGCCTTGCCGTGGAACTGGGCAAGGACCGCATCCGCATCAACACCGTGTCGCCGGGCTGGGTGATGACCGACCGGCAGGTGAAGCTCTGGCTCGACGACGAAGGCGAGCAATCGCTCAAGCGCAATCAGTGCCTGCCCGACAAGCTCCTGCCGGAAGACATCGCGCGCATGGTGCTGTTCCTCGCGTCGGACGACGCGAAGATGTGCACGGCGCAAGAGTTCACGGTAGACGCGGGCTGGACCTGATCAGTCCATCTCGAGTTTGCGTCCGTAGACGCTGAGGCTCGCGGTCTTCAGCGCTTTCATCATCACCTTGGCGGCCGGCGACGGCAGCCGGTCGGTGCGGGTGATGATGCCGAAGGCGTCCATGTGGCAGGGCATGTCCAGCGGCAGCAGCGACACGATGCCGTGCGCGGCGTAGTAGCGCGCCACGTCGGAGGCGAGCACGGCCACCATATCGCTCTGCTGCAGCATGCGCGTGATGAAGAGCAGGGCCGAGCTTTCGATGATGTTGTTCGGCGGCACCAGGCCTTCTTCCTGGAACATCAGCTCGAAGCGGTGGCGCAGCACGCTGCCCGCGGGCGGCACGATCCAGCCGGCGCCCACTACGTCGCGCAGCGTGAGGCCGCTCACGCCCAGGAGCGGGTGGCCGGGGCGCACCAGCGCACATACCGGCTCCTCGGCCAGCGCTTCGTAGCGAAGCTGCGACTTGTCGTGCTCGGCGAAAAGCCGCGCCACCAGGATGTCGAGCTTGCCCTGTTCGAGCCGCTCGATCAGCACCGCGCTGGTCTCGATCTCCAGCGACACGCGCAGGTCGGGCTGCTCGCGCTTCACCATGGCCACCGCCGGCGGCATCAGCGTGAGGCCGGGCGCGGTGATGGCGCCCACGCCCACCTGGCCGAAGCGGCCGGCCTTGAGCGCGGTGAGCTCGTCGTGCGCCTGGTTCAGGCTGGCCAGCGCCACGCGGGCATGGCGGATCATGGTTTCGCCGTACCAGGTGGGCCGCATGCCGCGCGGCAGCCGGTCGAACAATGGCACCTCCAGCACGTCTTCCAGGTCTTTCAGCAGCTTGGAGGCGGCGGGCTGGGTCATGTTGAGCACCTGCGCCGCGCGGTGGATGTTGCCTTCCTCAGCCAGCGCCACCAGCAAAAGCAGCTGCCGCGTCTTGAGGCGGGCGCGGATGAACCAGTGGTTGTAGTTGGTCATGTCTGGTGATTTGTTAGAGCTTTGGGCTCAGAGGGTTTTCCAGAATCCGGCGATTGATATGCATTTTGTCGAAAAAATGATTGGATCGATATCAATTCTGTTCCTAGACTCGCCGCACTTCCGAAAAACCAGAGACAAAGGTCGGCGCAGCGGTGATTCACGGCGAGATCCATCAGAACGTGCGGCAATACATTAACGGCCGCTGGGAAACCAGCGCGACCACCGGTGTGAGCGCCAATCCTTCGGACACCAGCGAAGTGGTGGCCGAATACGCACGTGCCGATCGCCGCCAGGTTGAATCCGCAATCCGCGCCGCCGCCGACGCCTTTCCGCACTGGAGCCACAGCACGCCGCAGCGCCGTGCCGACGTGCTGGACCGTATCGGCACCGAGCTTTTGGCGCGCAAGGACGAGCTGGGCCTGCTGCTGGCGCGTGAAGTCGGCAAGACGCTGCCCGAGGCTGTGGCCGAGGCCACGCGCGCGGGGCAGACCTTCAAGTTTTTTGCGGGCGAGGCGATGCGCGGCGGGGGCGAGAACATGGCGTCGCTCCGTGCTGGTGTGCAGGTCGACGTCACGCGCGAGCCGGTCGGCGTGGCCGGCCTCATCACGCCGTGGAACTCGCCGCTCGCTGTGCCGGCGACCAAGATTGCACCCGCTCTCGCCTACGGCAACAGCGTGGTGTTCAAGCCGGCCGAACTGGTGCCGGCCTGCGGCTGGACGCTGGCCGAAATCATCAGCCGCGCCGCGCTGCCCGCGGGCGTTTTCAACCTAGTGATGGGCAGCGGTCGCGAGGCCGGCCAGGCGCTGGTCGACAGCCCGCTGGTCGATGCGGTGAGCTTCACCGGCTCGGCCCGCAACGGCGAACGCATTCTCCAGGCGGCCGCCGCGCGGCGCGCCAAGGTGCAGCTCGAGATGGGCGGCAAGAACGCGCTCGTCGTGCTGGCAGATGCCGACATCGACCACGCTGTCGATTGCGCGGTGCAGGGCGCCTACTTTTCCAACGGGCAGCGCTGCACGGCGTCGAGCCGACTCATCGTCGAGGCCGCCGTGCACGATGTGTTCGTGTCTCGGCTTCGCGAACGGCTCAAGGCGCTGAAGATCGGCCATGCGCTCGAACGCGGAATCGACATCGGGCCACTGGTCGACGAAGACCGGCTGGCGCGCAGCCTCGCATGGGTCGGCATCGCGCGAGAAGAAGGCGCCGAGCACGTGTGGGGCGGCGAGCCGCTCAAGCGCGCCACTGCTGGCCACTACATGAGCCCGGCGCTCTTCCTGGCCAAGCCCGGGCACCGCATCGCGCGCGAGGAAATCTTCGGCCCACTGGCCTGCGTGCTGCGCGTCGCCGACTACGACGAAGCGCTGGCGCTGTGCAACGACACGCCCTCGGGCCTCAGCGCGGGCATCTGCACCAACTCGCTCAAGCACGCGATGCATTTCAGGCGGCATGCCGAAGTCGGCATGACGATGGTCAATCTGCCGACCGCGGGCGTGGATTTCCACGTGCCCTTTGGCGGCCGCAAGGGGTCGGGCTACGGGCCGCGCGAACAAGGGCGCCACGCCGCGGAGTTCTACACGACGGTCAAGACCGGCTACATGCTGGCCTGACCACCACGGACGGTTTTCAACAGCAAGCAAACAGAGAAAGAAGGAGACATTCCCATGAAACTCAATCGCCGCACCCTCAGCATCGCACTCGCCGCCGCCTCGCTGGGCAGCCTCCTGCCCGCCACGGCGCTGGCGCAGAAGAAGATCGTGCTGGGCTTCAGCCAGGTTGGGGCCGAGAGCGAATGGCGCACCGCCAACACCGAGTCGATCAAGGCATCGGCCAAGGAAGCGGGCATCGAGCTCAAGTTCTCCGACGCGCAGCAGAAACAAGAGAACCAGATCAAGGCCATCCGCTCGTTCATTGCGCAGAAGGTCGACGTGATCGCGTTCTCGCCGGTGGTGGAGTCGGGCTGGGAAACCGTGCTGCGCGAAGCCAAGGCCGCGAAGATTCCGGTGGTGCTGACCGACCGTTCCGTCAACACCAAGGACGACTCGCTCTACGTGACCTTCATGGGTTCCGACTTCGTCGAGGAAGGCCGCAAGGCGGGCCGTTGGCTGGTCGAGAAGATGAAGGACCAGAAGGGCGAAGTGAACATCGTCGAGCTGCAGGGCACCGTGGGCTCGGCACCGGCCATCGACCGCAAGAAGGGCTTCGAGGAAATCATCAAGGCCGATCCAAAGTTCAAGATCGTGCGCTCGCAGACTGGCGACTTCACGCGTGCCAAGGGCAAGGAAGTGATGGAAGCCTTCCTGAAGGCTGAGGGCAAGAAGATCAACGTGCTGTTCGCGCACAACGACGACATGGCCATCGGCGCCATCCAGGCCATCGAAGAGGCCGGTCTCAAGCCCGCGAAGGACATCACCATCATCTCGATCGACGCCGTGAAGGGTGCCTTCGAAGCCATGATCGCCGGCAAGCTCAACGTGTCGGTGGAATGCAGCCCGCTGCTCGGCCCTCAGCTGATGAGCGCCGTGAAAGACATCAAGGCCGGCAAGGCGCTGCCCAAGCGCATCGTGACCGAAGAGACGATTTTCCCGATGGAAGTCGCCGCCAAGGAATTCCCGAATCGAAAGTATTGAGCTCTCTCCATTGAAACAACGGATCGCACCATGAAACGCAATTTCCTCAAGGCCTCGCTCGCAGGCATCGCACTGGTCATCGTCGGCATCGCGCCGCTCGCGCACGCGCAGGACAAGGGCCTGATCGCCATCTCGATGCCCACCAAGTCGTCGGCGCGCTGGATCGCCGACGGCGCCAACATGGTCAAGTACTTCAAGGAGAAGGGCTACAAGACCGACCTGCAGTACGCCGACGACGACATCCCGAACCAGCTCGCACAGATCGAGAACATGGTCACCAAGGGCTCTAAGGTGCTGGTCATCGCAGCCATCGACGGCACCACGCTGTCCGACGTGCTGCAGAAGGCGGCCGACAAGGGCGTGAAGGTCATTGCGTACGACCGCCTCATCAAGGGCTCGAAGAACGTCGACTACTACGCGACTTTCGACAACTTCCAGGTCGGCGTGCTGCAGGCACAGTCGATCGAGGCGGCCCTCGGCCTCAAGAACGGCAAGGGCCCGTTCAACATCGAACTGTTCGGCGGCTCGCCCGACGACAACAACGCCTTCTTCTTCTACAACGGCGCCATGTCGGTGCTGGATCCGTACATCAAGAGCGGCAAGCTGGTGGTGCGCAGCAAGCAGATGGGCATGGACAAGGTCGGCACGCTCCGCTGGGACGGCGCGGTGGCACAGGCCCGCATGGACAACCTGCTGTCGGCCTACTACACCAAGGACCGCGTCGATGCGGTGCTGTCGCCATACGACGGCCTGTCGATCGGCATCCTGTCGTCGCTCAAGGGCGTGGGCTATGGCTCGGCTTCGCAGCCGATGCCGGTGGTGTCGGGCCAGGACGCGGAGATCCCGTCGGTCAAGTCGATCCTGCGCAAGGAACAGACCTCGACCGTGTTCAAGGACACGCGTGAACTGGCCAAGGTCACGGTGGCCATGGCCGACGCCATGCTGTCGGGCAAGACGCCCGAGGTGAACGACACCAAGACCTACAACAACGGCATCAAGGTGGTGCCTTCGTACCTGCTCAAGCCCGTGAGCGTGGACGGCGGCAACTGGAAGCAGGTGCTGGTCGACAGCGGCTACTACAAGGAAAGCCAGGTCAAGTGAGTATTGCGATGGCGGCAGCGGATTTATGCATCCTCGAGATGCGCGGCATCACCAAGACGTTTCCCGGCGTGAAAGCGCTGAGTGACGTCAACCTGGCGGTGCGCGCAGGCGAGATCCATGCGGTGGTTGGCGAGAACGGCGCGGGCAAGTCGACGCTCATGAAGGTGCTGAGCGGCGTCTACCCGTGCGACTCGTACACCGGGGAGATCCACTTCGAGGGCGAGCTGCGCCGCTTCAGGAGCATCGCCGACAGCGAGAAGCTCGGCATCATCATCATCCACCAGGAGTTGGCGCTGGTGCCGCTGCTGTCCATTGCCGAGAACATCTTTCTCGGCAACGAGATTGCACGCGGCGGCGTGATCGACTGGTTTGCCGCCTATGCGAAGACCCGCGACCTGCTGGCGAAGGTGGGCCTCAAGGAGCCGCCCACCACGCTGGTGACCGACCTGGGCGTGGGCAAGCAGCAGCTGGTCGAGATTGCCAAGGCGCTGGCAAAGGAAGTCAAGCTGCTGATCCTGGACGAGCCCACCGCCAGCCTCAACGAGAACGACAGCGATGCATTGCTGATGCTGCTGCTCGAATTGAAGCGGCAGGGCATCGCGTCGATCCTGATCTCGCACAAGCTCAACGAAATTGCCAAGGTGGCCGACTCGATCACCGTGCTGCGCGATGGCGCCACGGTGGAGACGATGGACTGCCGCGGCCAGCCGATCAGCGAAGACCGCATCATCCGCGGCATGGTCGGCCGGGACATGGCGCACCGCTATCCGCAACGCCATCCGAAGATCGGCGAGACGGTATTCGAGGTGCGCGACTGGCGGGTGCACCATGCGCTGCATGCCGACCGCGAGCAGATCAAGGGCGTGAATCTGCATGTGCGCCAAGGCGAAATCGTGGGCATCGCGGGCCTCATGGGTGCGGGGCGCACCGAACTCGCGATGAGCGTGTTCGGCAAGTCCTACGGCCAGCGCATCAGCGGCACGGTGCTGATGCACGGCCAGCCGGTGGACGTGGACACGGTGCGCAAGGCCATCGACCATGGCATTGCCTATGTCACCGAAGACCGCAAGGGCCTGGGACTCGTGCTCGAGGAAGACATTCGCAAGAACGTGAGCCTGGCCAACCTGGAGGCGGTTTCCAACGCCATGGTGATCGACGACGCACGCGAATTCAAGGTGGCGGTCGATTACCGCAAGGCACTCAACATCCGCTCTTCGGGCGTGGAACAGCTGGTGGTCAACCTCTCGGGTGGCAACCAGCAGAAGGTGGTGCTCAGCAAATGGCTCTTCACCAAGCCCGAACTATTGATTCTTGACGAACCCACGCGCGGCATCGACGTGGGCGCCAAGTACGAGATCTACACCATCATCGACCAGCTTGCGAGCGAGGGCAAAGGCATTCTCATGATTTCTTCCGAACTGCCGGAACTGCTCGGCATGTGCGACCGTATCTACGTGATGAACGAGGGCCGCTTCGTGGCCGAATTTACGGCGGCTGAGGCTTCGCAGGAACGCATCATGCACGCCATCGTGAGCGCAGGGAGTTCCGTCCATGTCGCAGCCTGAAGTCAACGCGGCGGTGAACGCCGCCGTCCCCATTGCGGAGACCACCCCCAAGCTGCACGCCGGCTTCCTGAAGAACAACCTGCGCGAATACGGCATGCTGATCTCGCTGGTCGCGATCATGGTGCTGTTCCAGGTGCTGACCGACGGCACGCTGCTGCGTCCGCTGAACCTCACCAACCTGCTGCTGCAGAACAGCTACGTCGTCATCATGGCGCTGGGCATGCTGCTGGTGATCGTGGCGGGCCACATCGACCTGTCCGTGGGTTCGGTTTGCGGCTTCATCGGCGCGCTGGCGGCGGTGCTGATGGTCGAGTACGAATGGCATTTCGTGCCCACGGCCATCATCAGCATTGCGGCCGGCGCGGTCATCGGCGCGGCGCAGGGCTGGTTCGTCGCGTTCCGAAAGATTCCGTCGTTCATCGTCACGCTCGCGGGCATGCTGGTGTTCAAGGGGCTCACGCTGGCGCTGCTGGCGGGGCAGTCGGTGGGACCGTTTCCGGTCGAGTTCCAGCGGCTGAGCTCGGGCTTCATCCCCGACCCGCTGGGCGGCCTCGATGCCGGTGGGCTGCGCATCACCTCGCTGGTGGTCGGCGCACTGGCCGCGGCAGCGCTGGTGTTCTTCAAGCTGCGCGGCCGGGCCAAGCTCGCGGCGCACGGCATGGAAACGGAGCCCTATGCGTTCTTCCTGGTGAAGAACCTGTTCTTCGCGGGCATCATCCTTTTCTTCAGCTACCTGCTCTCGACCTACAAGGGCCTGCCCAACGTGCTGATCGTGATGGCGGTGCTGATCGTGGTGTACGACTTCGTCACCAACCGCACCACCATCGGCCGACGCATCTATGCGCTGGGCGGCAACGAGAAAGCGGCGCGGCTGTCGGGCGTGAAGACGCAGCGGCTGGCGTTCCTGACCTTCGTGAATATGGGCGCGCTGGCCGCGCTCGCGGGGCTGGTGTTCGCAGCGCGGCTCAACACGGCCACGCCCAAGGCGGGCCTCGGCTTCGAGCTCGATGTGATCGCGGCCTGCTTCATCGGCGGCGCATCGGCCTCGGGCGGTGTGGGCCGGGTGATGGGCGCGGTGATCGGTGCCTTCATCATGGGCGTGATGAACAACGGCATGTCGATCCTGGGCATCGGCATCGACTACCAGCAGGTCATCAAGGGCCTGGTGCTGCTGGCTGCGGTGTTCATCGACGTCTACAACAAGAACAAGTAAGCGCATGAGCCAGAGCAGCATCAGCCCCGTGCTCGAACTGCGGGGCATCCACAAGCAGTTCGGCGGCATTCCGGTGCTGCGCGACGTGCAGCTGCGGCTCTATCCGGGCGAGATCCACGCGCTCATGGGGCAGAACGGCGCGGGCAAGTCGACGCTGATCAAGGTGCTCACGGGCGTGCTGCCGTCGAGCGGCGGCGAGACATGGCTGGATGGACAAGCCATTCATCCCGCCTCGCCGCTCGAAGCCCAGAAGCTCGGCATCAGCACGGTCTACCAAGAGGTCAACCTGTGCCCGAACCTCTCGGTGGCCGAGAACGTGTTTGCGGGTCGCTATCCGCGCTGCGGCGCCGTGCAGGGTTTTCGCATCGACTGGGCGGCTGTCAACCGCCGTGCCGAGGAGCTGTTGGCGCGCATCGGCCTGGACATCGACGTGACCCGGCTGCTGTCGAGCTATTCGGTGGCGGTGCAGCAGATGGTGGCGATTGCGCGCGCGCTCGGCGTGTCATCGAAGGTGCTGATCCTGGACGAACCGACCTCCAGCCTGGACGACGACGAGGTGGAGAAGCTGTTCGAGGTGCTGCGGCGCCTGCGCGGCGAGGGGCTCGCCATCGTCTTCGTGACGCACTTTCTCAATCAGATGTATGCAGTGTCGGACCGCATCACGGTGCTGCGCAACGGCAACTGGGTAGGCGAATGGCGTGCCGCTGATCTTGGACCGCAGGCGCTGATCGCTGCAATGCTGGGGCGGGAGCTCGCGGCTCAGTCGGCGCGGCCTGCTGCGCTCCCTCAGCTCGACGAAACGGCGCAGGCGTTGCTGCAGGCAGAGGGCTTGGGGCAGGCCGGGCAGCTGCAGGCAACCGACTTGCGTGTGCGCGCCGGCGAGGTCGTCGGCATTGCGGGCCTGCTCGGCGCGGGGCGTACCGAACTTGCACGTCTGCTGTTCGGCCTGGAAACGCCCGACCGCGGTGTGCTGAAGATCGACGGCCGGACGGTCAGCTTTTCGAACCCCGCAGACGCAGTCCGCGAAGGGCTTGCCCTGTGTCCCGAAGAACGCAAGACCGACGGCATCGTGGCCGAGCTGTCCGTGCGCGAAAACATCGCGCTCGCACTGCAGGCGCGTCTCGGCACACGGCGCTTCCTTTCGCATGCAGAGCAGACCGCGATGGCGGAACGCTTCGTCAAGTCGCTGGGCATCAAGACCGCGAGCGTGGAAACACCCATCGGCCTGCTCTCGGGCGGCAACCAGCAAAAGGCCATGATCGCGCGCTGGCTCGCGACCGAGCCGCGCCTCTTGATCCTTGACGAGCCCACGCGCGGCATCGACGTGGCGGCCAAGCAGGAAATCATGGAAGAGATATTGCGGCTCGCGCGCGCGGGCATGGCGGTGATCTTCATTTCTTCCGAGATCAGCGAGGTGGTGCGCGTGGCGCATCGCATCGTGGTGCTGCGCGATCGCAAGAAGGTGGGCGAGCTGCCGGGCGGCGCGACCGAGGACGAGGTCTACGAAATGATTGCCGCAGCATGAAGATCTCTTTGTTTTTCTCCCTTCCCTTCCGGGGGAGGGCAGGGGTGGGGGCACGACGGCCTTCCATTGAGCGCGGCCCCATCGCAAGCGCCGTCTGCCCCCATCCCAACCTTCCCCCGGAAGGGGAAGGAGCTAGGCAGAACACATGAAACGCCTCTCCTCCTTCATGAGTCATCGCCTTGCGTGGCCCATCGTGACGCTGCTACTCCTGCTCGCCGTCAACACCGTATTCAACGCCAGCTTCCTGCACCTCGAATGGCGCGACGGCCATCTCTACGGCAGCCTGATCGACATCGTGAATCGCGCGGCGCCGCTGGTGCTGGTGTCGCTGGGCATGACGCTCGTCATTGCCACGCGCGGCATCGACATTTCGGTGGGCGCGGTGGTCGCCATTGCGGCGGCACTGGCTGCCTGGATGATCGGCGGCTCCGTGGCGAGCGACGTGAGCCGTTTTCCGATGTGGCTGGCCATTGCGGCTGCCTTGGGCATTGCGCTTTTGTGCGGCCTCTGGAACGGAATGCTCGTCGCCAAGGTCGGCATGCAGCCGATCATCGCGACGCTGATCCTCATGGTGGCGGGCCGCGGTATCGCGCAGCTCATCGCTGACGGGCAGATCATCACGATCTACTACAAGCCGTTCTTCTTCCTGGGCAGCGGCTATCTGCTGGGACTGCCGTTCTCGCTGTTCATCGTGGCGGCGGTCTTCGTTCTGCTGTACCTGGCCATCACGCGCACGGCGCTCGGCCTGTTCATCCAGGCGGTGGGCATCAACCCGACGGCGGCGCGGGTGGCGGGCGTGCAGGCGCGGCGGCTCATCGTCGGCGCCTATGCGTTCTGCGGCGTGTGCGCGGGCATCGCGGGCCTGTTGATCAGCTCCAACGTCAAGAGCGCAGACGGCAACAACGCGGGACAACTGCTCGAACTCGATGCGATTTTGGCTGTGACGCTGGGCGGCACGGCGCTTACGGGTGGGCGCTTCAGCCTCATGGGCAGCGTGATCGGTGCGCTGATCATCCAGACGCTGACCTATGCCATCTACTCGCTGGGCGTACCGCCGGAGATCAACTTGGTCGTGAAGGCGGTGGTGGTGTTCGCGGTGATGCTGTTGCAGTCGCCGGAGTTCAGGGCAGAGGTGCGTACGCTGGTTCAGCGGCCTGCGCACGAGGGAGCAAGTTCATGAGCTCCCGCCCGGCCGTTCCGAAGGGGGCTCGCACCGCAGTGCGCAGCACGGAGGTTACCCAATGAGCGCGGTGATCGAGACTGCACCCTCACCCCAACCCTCTCCCGCCAGCGGGAGAGGGGGCAAGACGGGGCTCAATCCGAAGTACTTGCCGCTCGCGGCGACCATCTCGCTGTTCGTGCTGATGGCGACGCTGGGCTCGGTGTTCTACGACGGCTTCTTCTCGGCGCAGGTGTTCCTCAACCTGCTGATCGACAACGCGTTCCTGATCGTCGTTGCCGTAGGCATGACCTTCGTCATCCTTTCGGGGGGCATCGATCTCTCGGTGGGCTCGGTGATCGCGCTCACCACGATGGTGTCGGCCTCGTTGGTCGAGAAGCACGGCTGGAGCCCCGTGGTGGTGATTCCGCTGGTGCTGGCCATGGGCACGGCCTTCGGCGCGTTCATGGGCCTGCTTATCGAACGCTTCAGGCTGCAGCCCTTCATCGTCACGCTGGCGGGCATGTTCCTGGCGCGCGGACTGTGCTACCTGATCAGCATCGATTCGATCAGCATCACCAACGCGTTCTATTCCGAGGTTTCGCAGATCCGCATTCCGGTGTGGGGAGAGGCTTCGCTGTCGATCAGCGCTGTGATTGCCATTGCGGTGCTGCTGGCGGCGGTCTTCATTGCGCATTGCACACCCTTCGGCCGCACGGTGTATGCCATTGGCGGCAGCGAGCATTCGGCCATGCTGATGGGCCTGCCGGTACGCTCCACGCTCGTTGGCGTCTACACGCTGTCGGGTTTCTGCTCGGCGCTGGCGGGCGTGATCTTCACCTTCTACATGCTCTCGGGCTACGGCCTGCATGCACTCGGGCTGGAGCTCGATGCCATCGCGGCGGTGGTGATCGGCGGCACGCTGCTCACGGGCGGCGTGGGCTATGTGGCGGGCACGCTCTTCGGCGTGCTGATGCTCGGGATCATCCAGACGCTGATTTCCTTCGACGGCACGCTGAGCTCGTGGTGGACACGCATCGTCGTGGGCGCGCTGCTCTTCGTGTTCTGCCTGCTGCAGCGCTTCTTCACTTCGCGTGCGCCACGGCGCTGACGCGCTTTCTTTTCATTTCTCTCTCGCCTTCAGGAAATTTCCGCATGCCGGACCAAAACCCCAAGAAGAAGCTTCGCTCGACCGAATGGTTCGGTTCGGCCGACAAGAACGGCTTCATGTACCGCAGCTGGATGAAGAACCAGGGCATACCGGACCACGAGTTCGATGGTCGGCCGATCGTCGGCATCTGCAACACCTGGTCGGAGCTCACGCCCTGCAATGCGCACTTCCGCAAGATTGCCGAGCATGTGAAGCGCGGCATCTCGGAAGCGGGCGGTTTTCCGGTCGAGTTTCCGGTGTTCTCCAACGGCGAATCGAACCTGCGGCCCACGGCCATGCTCACGCGCAATCTCGCGAGCATGGACGTGGAAGAAGCCATTCGCGGCAACCCGGTCGATGCGGTGGTGCTGCTCACGGGCTGCGACAAGACCACACCCGCACTGCTGATGGGTGCCGCGAGCTGCGACATCCCGGCCATCGTCGTCACGGGCGGACCCATGTTGAACGGCAAGCTCGAAGGCAAGAACATCGGCTCGGGCACGGCCGTGTGGCAGCTTCACGAGTCGCTCAAGGCCGGCGAGATCAACCTGCATCAGTTCCTCTCGGCCGAAGGCGGCATGTCGCGCTCGGCGGGCACCTGCAACACCATGGGTACCGCTTCGACCATGGCCTGCATGGCCGAGGCGCTGGGCACTTCGCTGCCGCACAACGCCGCGATTCCGGCGGTCGATGCGCGGCGCTACGTGCTCGCCCAGATGTCGGGCATGCGCGCAGTGGAGATGGCAAAGGAAGGGCTCACGCTGTCGAAGATCCTCACGCGCGAGGCCTTCGAGAACGCCATTCGCGTCAACGCCGCCATCGGCGGATCGACCAATGCGGTGATCCACCTGAAGGCGATTGCGGGGCGCATCGGCGTCGATCTCGAACTCGAGGACTGGACGCGCATCGGTAGCGACACGCCCACCATCGTCGATCTGCAGCCCTCAGGCCGATTCCTGATGGAGGAGTTCTACTACGCGGGCGGCCTGCCAGCCGTGTTGCGCCGCCTGGGTGAAAGCGGTCTCTTGCCGCACCCGGATGCGCTCACCGTCAACGGCCAGTCGCTCTGGGACAACGTGCGCGACGCGCCGAGCCTCAACGACGAGGTGATCCGCCCCCTGGACAACCCGCTGATTGCCGATGGCGGCATTCGCATCCTGCGCGGCAATCTCTCGCCGCGCGGCGCGGTGCTCAAGCCCTCCGCGGCGTCGCCCGAGTTGCTGAAGCACCGGGGCCGCGCGGTGGTGTTCGAGAACCTCGAACACTACAAGGAGCGCATCGTCGACGAATCGCTCGATGTCGATGCGAGTTCGGTGATGGTGCTGAAGAACTGCGGCCCGAAGGGCTATCCCGGCATGGCCGAGGTGGGCAACATGGGGCTGCCACCGAAGTTGCTGCGCCAAGGCGTGAAGGACATGGTGCGCATCTCGGACGCGCGCATGAGCGGCACGGCCTATGGCACCGTCGTGCTGCACGTCGCTCCTGAAGCGGCGGACGGCGGGCCTTTGGCCGCGGTGCGCGACGGCGACTGGATCGAGCTCGACTGCGATGCGGGCCGGCTGCACCTGGACATCAGCGACGAAGAACTGGCGGCGCGCCTGGCTGCGCTCACCAGCACCGATGCACAGCCGATGAGTACGCGCGGCGGCGGCTACCAGAAGCTCTACGTCAACCATGTGCTGCAGGCCGATGAAGGCTGCGACTTCGACTTTCTGGTGGGCTGCAGAGGCTCCGCCGTTCCCCGTCACTCACACTGATCCATCATGACTCCCAGATACCGTGGCATCTTCCCGGTGGTGCCCACCACCTTCACCGAACAGGGCGCGCTCGATCTCGAAAGCCAGAAGCGCTGCGTCGATTTCATGATCGATGCGGGCTCCGACGGCCTCTGCATCCTCGCCAACTTCTCGGAACAGTTCGTGCTCTCCGACGAAGAGCGCGAGGTGCTCACGCGCACGGTGCTCGAGCACGTGGCCGGCCGCGTGCCGGTGATCGTCACCACCACCCACTACAGCACCCGCATCTGCGCTGAACGCAGCCGGCGCGCGCAAGACATGGGCGCCGCCATGCTGATGGTGATGCCGCCCTATCACGGCGCCACCTTCCGCGTGCCGGAGCCGCAGATCTTCGAGTTCTACGCCGGTCTCTCGGATGCGGTGGGCATCCCGATCATGATTCAGGACGCGCCTGCGAGCGGCACCGTGCTATCGGCCGCTTTCCTGGCACGCATGGCGCGCGAGCTCGAGCACGTGGCGTACTTCAAGATCGAGACCGCGGGGGCGGCTTCCAAGCTCCGCGAACTGATCCGCCTGGGTGGCGATGCCATCGAAGGCCCATGGGACGGCGAGGAAGCCATCACGCTCATGCCGGACCTGGATGCGGGCGCCACCGGCTCGATGACGGGCGGCGGCTTTCCCGATGGCATTCGTCCCATCATCGAGGCGCACCGCGCGGGCGACCGCGAGAAAGCCTTCGCGCTGTACCAGCAATGGTTGCCGCTCATCAACTACGAGAACCGCCAGGCCGGGCTGCTGGCTTGCAAGGCGCTGATGAAGGAGGGCGGCGTGATCGCTTGCGAGGCGCCGCGTCACCCGCTGCCGGCGATGCACCTCGACACGCGCGCAGGCCTGATCGAAACCGCCAAACGGCTGGACCCGCTGGTGCTGCGCTGGGGGCGTTGAGGAAGAGAAGAGGAAAAAGAAAGGGAAGGGCGCTCAGCTATTCTCGAGTTCGCTGACCTGCAGCGACAGGTCGAACAGCTTCGACTTGCTCGCGTAATAGCGATCGAGCCGCCATTCCTTCAGGATGTCCATGGCCAGTTCGAAGCTCTTGTAGTCCAGGCTGTAGAGCGTGACCAGCTCGAAGCTGCGTTCGGATTCGAGCGCCAACACGAGCTGCGCCAGGATCTTGGCCGATTCGTTGGACGGGTCCGTTTCGATGAATCGGCGAGCGACCTTGATGGCATTCATGGGAAAGAGTTTCTCGGTAGGCAGAGAGCTAGAACTATAGCTAGCGCGCGGCCATGCTTTATGACAGTCTCGTGACAAGCGGGGTCATCACGGCGCGCTTGCGCGTGATGTGAGCGGGCCGCCGCCCTCATCACAGGGCGGCGGCGCCGCACAAGACAGACGGCTTTGTTTGTGCGTCAGCGAACAGGCGTCATCGGCGCCGGCATAGGCATCGGCTCCATAGGCGCGGGAGCCATAGGTGCCATCGGCGCCACGGCCGGCGGTGGCATCCGCGAAGGTTCTGGTGCCGGGGCCGGCATCACGGCGGGTGCGGGCATGACCACGGTGGTGACGGACTCGCGAATCACGCCGCCGCCCATCACGCTGCCATCGACATTGCCGCTGGCGTTGCCGCTGCCGCCGAGTACGCGGGCCTCGCAGTCAGCGCGGTCGGCCGGCGGTTGCAGGGTGCAGCGCGCAAGGGCATTGCGGCGGTAGTCGGGCGCGCTGGTCAGCCCGCCGCGTGCGGCTTCCTGGCGTGCGGCGCCGGCCTCGCGAATGCAGGCCGCGCGGTCTTGCTGGTTGCGGCCGCAGACCGAGAGCTCCTGCTGGTAGGTGGAATCGCCGCGGCGCGGCTGCTGGGCCGAGGCCGACGTGGCCGCGGCAATACCGCCCACGGCAATGAGGGCGGCAATCATCGAACGGGTGGTGCTGTTCATGGTGAGCTCCTTGGAGTGACCTGAAACAAGAGAACAAAAATATTGGACGAGGCAGGCCGCGCCGGATTCAGCGCGGCCGACGTTCAACGCGTGGGCATCACGGGTTGCGGCGGCAGCGGGGTCACGGTTTCGCGGATGATCCCGCCACCCATCACGCTGCCTTCGGTGCTGGTGCGTGCGCCGCCCTGCAGGCGCGCTTCGCAATCGGCGCGGTCGGCCGCTGGCTGCTCGCGGCAACGCGCCATGGCATTGGCATCGACGCGGCCGGGGCCGACGCTGGTGAGGCCATTGCGTGCGGCCTCCTGCCGCGCGGCGCCGGCTTCGCGAAGGCATGCGGCGCGGTCCTGCTGCACGCCATCGCAGGTGGCGCGCTCCTGCTGTGCGCGCTCGGCGGAGCCGGGTGCCTGCGCCTCTGCAATCGACGCGCTGAAAACTGCTGCAAAAAGCGCGGCAGCAGAAAGGGTGGAACGAACTGTTGTTGTCATCGGGTGCTCCTGATTGAGGCGCGCCCTCCGAAAGCGCGACCGGACCCGCAGTGTGGTCCGGTGCACCCCTTGCAGGGTGTGGGACTGCACAGACAGCAGACCCGGCCAGACTCGCCCATGCGTGTGGGACGTGTCCGGCATGGGGCCGGCAGTGGCCGGCCCGTGGCGCGTCAGCCCGCCGCGATGCGCTGCGCGAGGTGCGCGAGCGCTTCTTCGACCTGGTCGACCAGGATCAGCGACAAGTCGCCAGGCTTCAGCCGCGCGAGCGCGGTGTCGATGGCAACGAACTCGCCGCGGATCTCGTCGATGTAGCGCGTGCGCGCCGCGCCTTGCAGGCCCTGGCGCAATAGCGCCATGACCTCGCCGTCGGCACGGCCCCGCTGGGCTGCATCCTGGTACAGGATGACGTCGTCGAAGGCCTGGCCCAGGATGGCGGTCTGGTCGCGGATGTCGGAATCGCGCCGGTCGCCTGCGCCGCTGATCACCACAGAGCGCTTGTTGGCCGGCATGGTGTCCACGGCGGACACCAGCGCGCGCATGGCGTCGGTGTTGTGGCCGTAGTCGGCGATCACGGTGGCGCCGCGGTAGTCCATCACGTTGAAGCGTCCCGGCACGCCGGCCGCGTCGTTCATGAAGCTCGCGAGGCCACTGCGGATGGTGTCCCAGTCGAGGCCCACGGCCCAGGCCGCGGCCACCGAGGCCATCACGTTGTCGACCTGGAAGCCGATGGTGCCGTTGCGCGTGATTGGCACGTCGCGCAGCGGGATGCGTTCGCGCCACGAGCCTTCGGCCGCGACCAGCGTGTCCTGGTCGACGTACACGGTGCGCTTGCCCTGTGCGCGGTGCGTGGCCATCACCGGATGCTGGCGATCGGCGGTGAAGAAGATCACGTGGCCGGGACAGCCCGCGGCCATGGCGGCCACGTTGACATCGGCGGCGTTGAGCACCGCGTAGCCGTCGGTCGCGACGTTGCGAACCACCACGCGCTTGAGCACCGCGAGATCTTCGACCGTGGTGATGTAGTTCAGGCCCAGGTGGTCGCCGCTGCCGATGTTGGTGACCACGGCCACCTCGCAGCGGTCGAAGCCGAGGCCTTCGCGCAGCACGCCACCGCGCGCCACTTCGAACACGGCCGCATCCACGTCGGGGTGCATGAGCACGTTGCGCGCGCTCTTGGGGCCGCTGCAGTCGCCGCTGTCGGTCTGGCGCCCGTCGACGTACACGCCGTCGGTGTTGGTCATGCCGGTGCGCAGGCCGCTCGATGCGAGCAGGTGGTTGATGAGGCGCGCCGTGGTGGTCTTGCCGTTGGTGCCGGTAACGGCCACCACCGGAATGCGGCCATCGTCGCCGGGTGCGAAGAGCGTGTCCATGATGGCCTCGCCGACCGCGCGGCCGCGGCCGAACGAAGGCGAGATGTGCATGCGCAGGCCCGGCGCGGCATTCACTTCGACCACGCCGCCATGTTGTTCTTCGAGCGGACGCAGCACGTTCTCGCACACCATGTCGACGCCGCAGATGTGCAGCCCGACCATCTGCGCCGCGTCGACCGCGCGTGCGGCGACTTCGGGGTGCACGGTGTCGGTCACGTCGGTGGCGGTGCCGCCGGTGGACAGGTTGGCGTTGTTGCGCAGCACCACGCGCTGGCCGCGTTCGGGCACGCTGTCGGGCGTGAGGCCCTGGGCTTCGAGCCGGCCGACGGCGATGTCGTCGAGCCGGATCTTGGTGAGCGACGTAGCATGCCCTTCGCCGCGGCGCGGGTCGAGGTTGACGGTGTCTACCAGCTGGCGCACGGTGGAACTGCCGTCGCCGATCACGTTCGGCGGGTCGCGCCGCGCGGCGGCCACGAGCCGGTCACCCACCACCAGCAGCCGGAAGTCGAAGCCCGGCAGAAATTTCTCGACCATCACTTCGCCGTATGCCGCGGCGGAGTCGTAGGCGGCCGTGAGCTGCTCGCGCGTCGTGATGTTGACCGTGACGCCCTTGCCTTGGTTGCCGTCCTGCGGCTTCACGACCACGGGCAGGCCGATTTCCATGGCCGCGGCCCAGCCGTCTTCGGCATCGGAGACGGGGCGGCCCAGCGGCACGGGCACGCCCGCGGCATTGAGCAACTGCTTGGTGAGCTCCTTGTCCTGCGCGATCGATTCGGCCACGCCGCTGGTGCTGTCGATTTCGGCCGCCTGGATGCGGCGCTGCTTGGAACCCCAGCCAAACTGCACCAGGCTGCCGCTGGTGAGACGGCGGTAAGGAATGCCCCGCGCCAAGGCGGCATCGGCGATGGAGCCGGTGCTCGGGCCGAGGCGCTCGGATTCGTCGAGGTCGCGCAGCTCGGTGATGGCGGCGGTAGCGTCGAAGGGTGCGTCGGCCAGCGCGGCCGTGATCAACTCTTCGGCCAGTGCGAGAGCGCGGCGTCCGACGGCTTCTTCACTGTACTGGAAGGCGACCTGGTAAACGCCTTCTTCGACCGTGGGCGCGGTGTGGCCGAAGTTGACGGCGCAGCCGGCTTGCGACTGCAGCGCCACGGCGGCGTTCTCGAGCACGTGTGCCAATGCCAGCGGCTGACCCAGCACCATTGGATGCAGTTCGCCGATGGTGGGAAACCGCGCACGCAGGCGGGCTTCGAAGCCCGGCAGCCGGCTGATGGCGTTCTCATTGCCTTCGCAGGCAACCACGGCTTCGATGGCGGTGTGGCGGCTCCAGAGATTGGGACCGCGCAGGGCACGGGTACGGGTGACTTTCATGGGGCGACGCGCATCAGGCAAATTGTGGTTGTGACGAAAGCGGCTGCGTCTGCGAAAGCTGCAGAGAGGCCAGCGCCGCCTGCAGGTCGGCCTCGAAGGCTTCGACGCCGGCGCCGATGAGGTTCAGCGGAATGCCCAGTGCCCAGGCCGCGGCCACGGCCGCCAAGAGGCTCTCGAGGCTGACGCCCGCGTGGGTGGCGCGCCAGATGGTCAGGCGGCCGAGACCCGGCAAGAAAGATTCGCTGCTGCCGTTGGCCAGCACCACGCGGTCTTGCCGCACCAGCACGGCCTTGCCGCCGGCGGCCTGGTGCGCGGTGAGCGCGGCGGCTTGCGGATCGGCGGCGTAAAGAATGACAGCGCCGTCGCACAGCGGCGCCAGGCCGGCCACGCGCGGATCGCCCGCGTTCAGCACGGCCGTGCCTTCGCCGAGCACCACGTCGACCTGAGTGCGCAGCACCTTCACCAACTGGTCGCTCTCGGTGATGTCGTAGTCGGCCAGCGCTTCTGCGCCTTCGAGGTCGGTCACGATGCCGACTTCGCAGCGGTCGTAGGCGAGGCCGTCGCGCAGGATGGTCTCGGCGCCGTTCTCGATCACCACCGCCTGCACGGCGCGGTTCACGAGCAGGCGGTGGCCGGCGTCCCAGTTGGCGCTGTTGCGCGCGTCGACGCGGCGGCGCTCCAGGAACAGGCCGTCGCGGCAGGCCAGGCCCGTGTGGCGCCCGCCCAGGTTGATGAGCCAGGCGACCAGGCGCGCGAGCACGGCGGTGTCCTTGGAGCCGGCCACGCCGACGACCGGAATGCGGCCCGGCGCGTCATTGGGAAACAGGTGGTCGCAGATGGCGCGGCCCACCGGGCGCGGCGAACCGACGGCCGGCTTCAGGTGCATCAAGAGGCCAGGGCCGGCGTTCACTTCGACGATGGCGCCGCGCTGCGGGCCGAGCGGCTTGCCGATGTCCTGCGCCACCAGGTCGATGCCGGCGATGTCGAGGCCCACCACCCGCGCGGCCAGCACGGCGGCATGCGCGACTTCGGGGTGGACCATGTCGGTGCAGTCGTTGGCCATGTTGCCGTTGCGCTGGATCGTGACCACGCGGCCGGCGGCCGGCACCGAAGTGCCGTCGAGCTCCTGGCGCTTGAGTTCGAGTTGCAGCTTGGCGTCGGTGTCCAGCACGATCAGGTCGAGCGGGTATTCCTCTTCGGCGCCGCGGCGCGGGTCGCTGTTGAGCTGCTTCTCGATCAGCTCGGCCACGGTGCTCTTGCCGTCGCCCGTGACGGTGATGATCTCGCCGCGCGCGGCGGCCACCACTTCGCCGCCCACCACCAGCAGGCGGTGTTCGTGGCCGCGGATGAAGCGCTCGACCATCACGTCGCTGCCCTCGGGCTCGGCGACCGCAAAGGCGGCCATGACTTCTTCGCGCGTGGTGAGTTCGAGCGACACGCCGCGGCCGTGGTTGGCGTCCGACGGCTTCACGGCTACCGGCAGGCCGATGTCCTCGGCGGCTTCCCAGGCTTCTTCGGCGTTGGCCACCACCTGGCCCTCGGGCACCGGCACGCCGCAGCTCGCGAGCAGCGACTTGGTCAGTTCCTTGTCGCTGGCGATGGATTCGCCAATGGCGCTGGTGTAGTCGGTCTCGGCAGTCCAGATGCGCTGCTGGTTGGCGCCATAGCCCAGCTGCACCAGGTTGCCGCTGTTCAGTCGCATGTGCGGAATGCCGCGGTCGGTGGCGGCGGACACGATGGCCGCGGTGCTCGGGCCGAGGTAGCAGTCCTCGACCTTGGCCTTGACTGCATCGACGGCTTTTTGCACGTCATGGGCAGTGAACGGGTCGTTGTTGATGGCGGCCATCAGCAGGCGGTGGCCTTCGGCCAGCGCCACCCGGGCCACCTGCTCGTCGCGCGCGCGGAACACCATGCGGTAGACGCCGTGCTCCGAGGTACTGCGGGTCTGGCCGAAGCCGGTCGGCATGCCGGCCAGGTTCAAGAGTTCGATCACCACGTGCTCGAGCACGTGGCCCGACCAGGTGCCTTCGGTCAGCCGCTGGATGAAGCCGCCGCGCTCGCCCACGCCGCAGTGATGCTCGATGAGCGCCGGCAGCAGGGCCGTGATGCGGTCGGTGAAGCCGTCGATCTTGTTGGACGGGTAGTCTTCCAGCTGGCCCAGATCGAGCCAGACTTCCAGCACGGGCCGGTACGTCCAGAGGTTGGGACCGCGCAAATAATTGATGCGCAACAGGCGGATGTCGTCGAAACGGGTCATGCAAACGTTCGATGTGCTTTGGCCGAGCACCACGGCGCCTTCAAGCGCGCCCATGGCAATCGGTCAGAATCGGCGCCCGACTAAGGACGCCATGAAGCGGTCCATGCGGCCCGCGACGGGCAAGAGTCAAAGAAACACAATGCAACATCACGATCCAGTCGGCGCCCGGGAGGGCGAAACCGAGGCGGCCTCAGACGCGCTGAAAAGCCGGCTCGCAGTCGCGGAAAACGTTCTGGTCACATTACCGGTTGACCTCGACGATGAACTTCTGTTTACCTTTGGTCTCGTGGCCCTCACCGATCGGCGCCTGCTGGCGCTGCAACCGGACGGCCAGTGGTGTGAGTGGACACTATCAGATTCGTCGCTCGGTTTGCAGTTGAGCGACCATTCGGGCGTCGGAACGCTCGAATTGATGGGCGCCGGGGGGCTTTTGGCGCGCTGGCGTTACACGCTGGCCAACCAGCCGGCCGCGCTGCGCCTGCTCAAGCTCTTCGGACAGCGCGAGAACGGCACTGTCGCCGAGGTGACAGCGGAGCCCGACGGCGACGAACTGGCCGGCGCCGACGCCGAGCTGCAGAAACCCCCGTCGACCTGGGTGCTGCTGCGGCTGGGGCGCTTTGCCAAGCCTTATCGCAAGCAGCTGATCACGGGCTTTCTGCTGACGCTGATTTCCACCGCCGCAACGCTGGTGCCGCCCTACCTGACCATCCCGTTGATGGACGACATCCTGATTCCGTTCCAGAACGGGCAGAAGATCGATCCGGCGCGGGTGGGCCTCTATCTGAGCGGGCTGCTCGGCGCGGCACTGGTGGGCTGGGGCTTGGGCTGGGCGCGCACCTATCTGCTGGCGCTGGTGTCGGAGCGCATCGGCGCCGACCTGCGCACCACCACCTACGAGCACCTGCTGACGCTGCCGCTCGATTACTTCGGCGGCAAGCGCACCGGCGACCTGATGGCGCGCATCGGTTCGGAAACCGACCGCATCAACGTCTTTCTGTCGCTGCACGCACTCGATTTTGCGAACGACGTGCTGATGATCGTGATGACCGCGGTCATCCTGGTGTCCATCAACCCGCTGCTGGCGGTGGTCACCCTGGTGCCGCTGCCCTTCATTGCCTGGATGATCCACGTGGTGCGCGACCGCCTGCGCACCGGGTTCGAGAAGATCGACCGCGTGTGGTCGGAGGTCACCAACGTGCTGGCCGACACCATCCCCGGCATCCGCGTGGTCAAGGCCTTTGCACAGGAGCGCCGCGAGGCCGAGCGCTTCCGCGTCGCCAACGCCTACAACCTGCAGGTGAACGACAAGCTCAACCGCACCTGGTCGCTGTTCACGCCCACCGTGTCGCTGCTGACCGAAATCGGTTTGCTGGTGGTCTGGGGCTTCGGCATCTGGCAGGTGGCGCGCGGCAGTATCACCGTGGGTGTGCTCACGGCCTTCATCGCGTACATCGGCCGCTTCTACACGCGGCTCGATTCGATGAGCCGCATCGTGTCGGTCACGCAGAAAGCGGCGGCCGGCGCCAAGCGCATTTTCGACATCCTCGACCACGTGAGCAACGTGCCCGAGCCGGCCAACCCGGTGAAGATCGAGCGCGTGCAGGGGCGCATCGACATGAGCGGGCTGGGCTTTCGCTATGGCTCGCGCGCGGTGATCCGCGACCTCGACCTGACCATCGAACCTGGCGAGATGATCGGCCTGGTGGGCCACAGCGGCTCGGGCAAGAGCACGCTGGTCAACCTGATCTGCCGCTTCTACGACGTGACCGACGGCGCCATCAAGGTCGACGGCACCGACATCCGCCGCTTTGCCGTGGCCGACTACCGGTGCCATGTCGGGCTGGTGCTGCAGGAGCCGTTTCTCTTCTTCGGCACCATTGCGCAGAACATCGCCTACGGCAAGCCCGACGCCACGCGCCAGGAGGTGGTGGCCGCCGCGCGTGCCGCGCATGCGCACGACTTCATCCTGCGCTTGCCGCACGGCTACGACTCGCTCGTGGGCGAGCGCGGGCAGGGGCTTTCGGGCGGCGAGCGCCAGCGCATCAGCATCGCGCGCGCCCTCCTGATCGACCCGCGTATATTGATCCTCGACGAAGCGACTTCGGCCGTGGACACCGAGACCGAGAAGGAGATCCAGAAGGCGCTCGACAACCTCGTACAGGGCCGCACCACCATCGCCATTGCGCACCGCCTGTCGACGCTGCGCAAGGCCGATCGGCTGGTGGTGATGGACCGGGGCGAGGTGGTCGAGGTGGGCCCGCACGACGCCTTGATGGCGAAGCAGGGCGCCTATTGGCGGCTCTACCAGGCGCAGCTGCGCCAGGCCGACGAAGAAGCGAGCGAAGGTGCAATCGATGAACGCGCCGGCGCCCAGTTGCCGCTGGTCAGCCATGCGGCCCACCCAGCGGGAGACGCGTGATGAGCAACATCGACGACACCAATATTCCCGTTTTCGGTCTGGAACGCGACACTTTTGGCCGCCTGGTGCTGACCGATGCGGAGGGCGAGCGCCACGTCGGCGTCACGCCCGTGCGGGCCTTTCCGCTCAGTGCGCCCGGCGAGGGTGTGTCACTGGTCGGCAGCGAGGGCCGCGAGTTGGTCTGGATCGATCGCGTCGAAGCGCTGCCGCCTCCGACCCGCGCATTGATCGAGGAGGAACTGGCGGTGCGCGATTTCGCGCCCACGCTGCTGAAGCTGCACGCCGTCTCGAGCTTCGGCGTGCCCAGCACCTGGACGGTGAGCACCGACCGCGGCGACACCAGCTTCGTGCTCAAGGCCGAGGAGGATATCCGCCGGCTCGAGGGGGGCGCATTGCTGATCGCCAGCGCTCATGGCGTGCAGTTCCGCATTCCCGATGTGAAGGTGCTCGACCGCGCCTCGCGCAAGCTGCTCGAACGCTTTCTCTAGCAAACTGCCGGGCTGGGCGAGCAGGCGACGGCGGACGCTGTACCGCGCAGGCTGCGAAAATTGCAGTTTTTGAACCGGCAACGGCCCCCCGTTGAAGCGACATGCCCCTGCACACCACCGCCCTCGTCCTGTTTTCCGGTGGCCAGGACTCGACCACCTGCCTCGCGGAT
Organism: Variovorax sp. OV700; assembly: GCF_900099805.1. Classification (GTDB taxonomy): domain Bacteria; phylum Pseudomonadota; class Gammaproteobacteria; order Burkholderiales; family Burkholderiaceae_C; genus Variovorax. The sequence continues at coordinate 90,074 of NZ_FNDR01000008.1, forward strand.
GCGCTTTCGAAGTACCAGCGCGTCGAGACGCTGGGTTTCGACTATGGCCAGCGGCACCGCGTCGAACTCGACGTGCGCGGCACCATCCTCTCGAAAATGCGCGAGCGCTTTCCCGACTGGGCGCCGCGCCTGGGCGAAGACCACGTGCTCACGCTGGCGGCACTCGCCCAGCTCGGCGGCTCCTCGCTGACGGAAGAGGTGGCCTTTGAAATGCAGGCCGACGGCCTGCCCAACACCTTCGTGCCCGGACGCAATCTGCTGTTTCTGACCCTGGCCGGCGCACTGGCCTACCGGCGCGGCCTGCAGGTGATCGTCACCGGCGTCTGCGAGACCGACTTTTCCGGCTACCCCGACTGCCGCGATGACACCATGAAGGCGATGCAGCTCGCACTGTCGCTGGGCCTGGAGCGTCGTCTGGTCATCGAGACGCCGCTGATGTGGATCGACAAGGCCGAGACCTGGCAGATGGCCGAGCGCCTGGGCGGCGAGCCGCTGGTCGACCTCATCGTCGAGGAAACCCACACCTGCTATCTCGGCGACCGCGAACATCGCCAGGCCTGGGGCTATGGCTGCGGCGAGTGCCCCGCCTGCGACCTGCGCAAGAAGGGCTGGGAGCGCTACGCGTCCCGCGCCTAGGCAGCGGCTGGGGAGACCGAGGTTTCGAGCCGGTAGCGCGCGCTGCCGGCCGGTGCATCGTCGGCCTGGGGCACCAGTGTCCAGCGCTGATTGTGGAAGTCGCCCACCGCCGCGCGGTGCGCAATCGACACCATGGCACCGCCCGCGGCCTTCACCCGGTCGGAGAGCCGCTTGTAGAGCACGCCCTCGGCCTCGGCATCGAGTGCGCTGGTGATCTCATCGGCAAAGAGCCATGACGGTTTTTTCAGCAGCACGCGCGCAATGGACAGGCGCTGCTGCTCGCCACCCGAGAGCTTCTGGCTCCAGACGTCGCTGTCGTCGAGCCTGTTCACCAGGTCGGGCAGCAGCGCGTCGACGAGGGCCTGGCGCAGCTCGGTATCGCTGTAGTTCTCGGCCGGATTGGGGTAGGCCAGTGCATTGCGCAGGGTGCCGTCCGGCACGTAGGGCCGCTGCGGCATGAACACCGCGCCTTCCGGCACCTTCACGTGGCCGCGCGCAAACGGCCAGATGCCGGCAAAGGTGCGGAACAGGGTCGACTTGCCGCTGCCCGAAGGGCCTTGCAGCAGCACGCTGTCGCCGGGCTTCACTGCCAGCGCCGCGCCCGCCAGAAGCGGTGTGCCGTTAGGCAATGCCACGGCGAGGTCGCCGGTCTGCAGCGCCGGCGCGGCGCCATCGCGATCGAGTTGCTGGGCTCGGGCCGCATGGGCGCGCATCGCGTCGTCGAAGCTGGTGAGCCGGTCGGTGGTGGCGCGCCAGACGGCCACGCGGTCGTAGTTGTCGACGAACCAGCTGAGTGAATCCTGCACCTTGCCGAAGGCCGACGAGATCTGCATCAGCTGACCGAGCTGGATCGCGCCGCTGAAAAAGCGCGGAGCGGCCACTATGAACGGAAAGATCACCGCGGCCTGTCCGAAGAAGGCGGTGAAGGTCACCAGGTTCTTCTGCTGCTTGATGAGCTGCAGGTAGTTGCGCAGCACTGCGCCAAAGCGCAGGTCGAGTTGGCCTCGCTCGACCTTTTCGCCGTGGTCGAGCGCAATGGCCTCGCTGTACTCGCGCACGCGCACCAGGTGGTGCCGGAAATCGGCTTCGAAGCGCTGCTGGCGAAAGTTGAGCCCGATCAGCGGGCGGCCGATGAAGTGCGTGATGACCGTGCCGACCACGCAATACACCACCGCCAGCCAGACCATCGCGCCCGCGACCTGGTAGGTGGTTCCACCCAGCGTGAAATCGAAGTTGCCCGACAGCCCCCAGAGAATGCCCACGAAGCTCACGAGCGTGACGACGGCATTCAGCAGTCCCATCGACAGCGTCATCGTGGAGTCGGTGAACATCTGCATGTCCTCCTGGATGCGCTGGTCAGGGTTGTCCGGCGTGCGGCCGTCGTCCTGCGCGTAGCGCGCCAGTTCCAGGTGGTAGAAGGTGCGGTCGGCCATCCAGCGCGACAGGTAGCTGCGCGTCATCCAGGCACGCCAGCGCAGTTCCAGCAGTTGGGTGACATAGAACTTGAGCACCTGGATCGCGATGTTGGCGAACGCGAGCCAGCCGAACACGCCCACCTCGCGCCAGAAGATGCCTGCGTCCTTATTCTGCAAGGCGTCGTAGAAGCGCCCGTACCACTGGTTGAAAAGCACCAGTGCATAGACGTAGGCGAGATTGAGCGCAACGATGCCTATCAGCATGGTCCGCGCCCGCCATTTTTCTTCGGAGCGGAAGTAGGGGGCGGCGAGCGCAGCGATGCGCCGCAGGGTCGAGAAGGTCTGGGCAATGCGGGAGTCAGTGGCCATGGCGATGAGGTGGAGCGAAGCGCGCCGGACGGCGCATCGCGTGCATCGTAGCCCGCCCGCGAGAGCCAACCTTAAGCGGCGCTGAAACGGCCGCTGCGGTGCACTATCGCAGGCTCTGGCTGTCGCGCCACCTCCTGCCAGAACGGCGCCGCGTCCGACTTGACCTGCGCCCACCCAGGCGTAGCCTGCGCGACATGAGAAGCGCAACCCTTGTTCTTCTGTTCTGCCTCGGCCTCCTGGCCGCCGGCTGCAACGAAAAGCCCAAGCCCGGCGGCCCGCTGCCGAAGGCTTCGGCGGTTCACGCATTGCAGTCGCTTTGACGCTCTGCGCGTCTGGCAGGCCTCCGCGTCCGGTGCGGCGCGGTGGGGCGTTGCGTTTCTGGTGCGGGAGTTATCCTCGACGCGGAGACACTCTCTGCGCATACCGCGCGCCATCCAGAAAATGAAGGCAATGCCTCGCCCCGACCACCAGCCGGATTCGCGCTATGCGATGCTGCGGCTCGGCCTCACCCTGCTGATCATGACGGTCGGCAGCAGCGGCATGTACGTGGTGTCGGTAATGCTGCCGGCCGTGCAGGCCGAGTTCGGCGTTGCCCGTGCCGACGCATCGCTGCCGTACACGCTGCTGATGCTGGGCTTCGGCATCGGCGGTGTGCTGATGGGGCGCCTGGCCGATCGCTTCGGCGTGATGTGGCCTCTGCTGGGCGGTGCCGTCAGCCTGGGCCTTGGGTATGTCGCCTGCGGCATGGCCGACGGCATCGTGGCCTTCACCGTGGCGCAGGCGGTGCTGGTCGGCCTGCTCGGCAGCGCGGCTGCCTTTGCGCCGCTGGTGGCCGACACCTCGCTCTGGTTCGTGAAGCGGCGTGGCATTGCGGTGGCGGTGTGCGCAAGCGGCAACTATGTTGCCGGTGCCATCTGGCCACCCATCGCGCAGCATTTCATCGAGACCGTGGGCTGGCGGCAGACCTACATCGGCATGGGTGTGTTCTGCGGCCTGGCGATGGCGGCGCTTGCGCTCTTCATGCGCGCCCGGCCGCCGGGCATCGCTGTCGAGCCCGCTGGTTCGGCGCCTGCCATGGGGGTAGGCGCAGTGCGCAAGCGCGACATGACGCGGCCATTCGGCCTCAGCATGGGCACGGCGCAAGGTCTGTTGTGCGTGGCCGGCGTCGCCTGCTGCGTGGCCATGTCGATGCCGCAGGTGCACATCGTGGCTTATTGCAGCGACCTGGGCTATGGGGCTGCGCGCGGCGCGCAGATGCTGTCGCTGATGCTGGCTTTCGGCGTGGTGAGCCGGCTGGTGTCGGGCGCCATCTGCGACCGCATCGGCGGACTGCGAACTCTGCTCCTGGGCGGCGTGCTGCAATGCGTGGCGCTGCTGCTGTTCCTTCCCTTCGACGGCCTCGTTCCGCTCTACGTGATCTCGGCGCTGTTCGGGCTGTTCCAGGGCGGCATCGTGCCGTCTTACGCGATCATCGTGCGCGAACACTTTCCGCCCGCCGAGGCTGGCGCGCGCGTGGGCACGGTGCTGATGTTCACGCTCTTCGGCATGGCGCTGGGCGGCTGGACGTCGGGCAAGGTGTTCGACCTGACCGGCAGCTACCACGCGGCGTTCCTGAACGGCATCGGATGGAACCTGCTGAACGTGAGCATCGCGGCGATGCTGCTGTTCAGGGTTCGGCATCTTCAGCTTCGCACCGCCGCGGCATAGCGCGGTCAGAGATCGGCCAGGCCCATCGCCGGATCGCTCACCGTGTGCCTGCCGGTTTCCACCCGGCCGGCAAAGCGGCGCGCATAGCCCGCGTCGGCATCGCAGGCCACTTCGAAGTCGTACCACGCGCCGCTCGATGCCAAGTCCCAGTGCAGCTCGGCCTTGGCGCCGCCCTGCACGGTCGCAGTCCACGGGCCGTCGCTTCGGTAGGCCTTGGCACGCACGGTGAACTTGCAGGCACTCTTGCCGCCGTTGAGCATCTCCAGGTACACGTTGCCGTTGGCGATGTCGTAGCACACGCGCACCTCTGGCGTGGCAGCATCGCCCGCGCGCAGCCGGTTGAGGTCGCCTTTGAAGTGGCGGTGAAAGCCGTTGGGACCGAGCACCCAGAGGTCGTAGAAACCGCTGTTGTCGGTCGCCGCGTTCCACGTGTCGTCGAGCGTCTTGCCGGGCTCCACCATGTAGCGGCGCGGCAAGCGGTCGAGGTTGAGCTTGTCGTAGACGTGGAACACGGCCGCCGCCTTGCCGGTGTTGGCGAACAGCAGCTGCACCTTGCCGCCGATGCTGTCGGCGCGCGCGCTGGTGTGCAGCTCGTAGGGCAGCGCGCGCGAGGGTCGCGTGCCCGTCGCCTGCCGCGGCAGCTGCGGATCGAGCGGCAGCGCAACCTGGGCCAGCGCTTCCTGGGACGCGCGCAGCTGGTCGGCCTCGGCCTTGCTCTTGCGGCCCGCCAGCGTGGGCAGCGCCTCGCTGTTGGGGTTGGCAAAGTTGAAGGCGCTCGTGAGGTCGCCGCACACCGCGCGGCGGAAGGCGCCGATGTTGGGCTCCATCACGCCGAAGCGCGATTCGATGAAGCGAATGACCGAGGTGTGGTCGAAGGCCTGCGAGTTGACCCAGCCGCCGCGGCTCCAGGGCGACACCACGTACATCGGCACGCGCACGCCCGGGCCGTACACGCGGCCGTCGGGCGCGGGCTGGTCGGTGGTGCCCGGCGGGTTCGGATGGTTGAAGCGCTCGAAGGCAACGTCCGATGCGGGCAGCGTGGTCTTGCCGGCGGCCGTGCCGTCGGCGTTGAGCGATGGCGCCGCAGGTGACGGGTAGTGGTCGAAGTAGCCGTCGTTCTCGTCGAAGTCGATGAAGAGCACGGTCTTGCTCCATACGTCGGGTACGGCAGTGAGCGCGTCCAGCGTCTCCTGGATGTACCAGGCTCCCTGCACCGGGCTCGACGGGCCGGGGTGCTCGGAGTAGGTGGCCGGCGCGATGATCCACGACACCTGCGGCAGCTTGCCCTTCTTGATGTCCTGGCGGAACTGCTCGAGAAATCCGCCGTCGGGCATGGTGTTGGCAATGCCCTTGTAGAGCGGATTGCCGGCATCGTCGCTGGCCGGGTCGTAGGCCGGCGAGGCGACGTCGTTGCTCACGGGCTTGCCCGAAGCCTCGTTGGCGAGCCGGTATTGCTTGAAGCCGGCCAGCGGGTTGTCGCCGAAGTTCTCGGGCATGTTCTGGTAGACGATCCAGCTCACCTTGGCTTCCTGCAGCCGCTCCGGGTAGGTCTTCCACTCGAAGCCCTTGGCCGAGCTGTCGATCGAGTCCCACTCGTTGTTGACCGACGCCACGTTCGCCCCGGTGGGGCCGTTGGTGCCGGTCCAGAGGAACATGCGGTTCGAATTGGTGCCGGTGTGCATGCTGCAGTGATAGCCGTCGCACAAGGTGAACGCGTTGGCAAGCGCGAACTGGAAGGGCAGCTCGGCCTCCTTGTAGTAGCCCATGGCCGCATTGGTCTTGTAGCGCGGCCACTGGTAGGTGCGTCCGCCGTCCCACGCATTCTGGCCGTCGCTCCACGAGTGCGGCGTACCGCTCACGCGCTGTGCGTTGCCCTTGCGGCTGTCCAGGTGGTAGGGCAGAACCGGGTTGCCCGTGGCATCGCCCTGCTGCCAGACGCTGCGGCCCTTGGGCAGCGGAATGGTGAAGCGGTCGCCGAAGCCGCGCACGCCCATGAGCGTGCCGAAGTAATGGTCGAACGAGCGGTTTTCCTGCATCAGGATGACGATGTGCTCGACGTCCTGGATGGTGCCGGTCTTGTTGTTGGCCGGAATGGCGAGCGCGCGGCGGATGCTCGGCGGAAAGGCGGCGATGGCGAGCGCGGCGGCACCGGTGGTGGCGGTGCTTGCAAGGAATTTGCGGCGTGAGGTCATGGTGTTGTTCTGACGTTTCGTGGTGTTCAGGGCGCGCAGCGCATCTCGGGCTTGACGCTGGTGTCCGGCGGCGGCGCGGTGGGCGTGGTCGAGGTCGGAGCCGCCGCACCGGGCAGGAAACCGGAAAAGCCACCACCACCATCGCCGCCACCGCAGGCGGAAAGGGCAGAGGCCAGGACCAGTGCGGGCACGAGCCGCACGGGCAGGGATGAAAGTCGCATGGTGGGTTCCTTGGAGTTGTCGCGTGTCGGCACGCGGATGCGCAAAAAAATGGCGCCACGAAGGCACCGCGCACCGGACAGGCACAAGACTAGGGAGAACCCGTTACATCGCCGTGAACGAGCGATGACAAGGCAAAGGCGCCGCAGGCGCCAGGAGGGAAGCACTGCGAAGGTGCCCGCCCTCGACGAGGCTCAATGCTCGTTGCTGATGCCGCTGGAAACGTGGCCGGCAGGCACGTGGCGTGCCGCGGCGTCGACGTGGCCCGTCTGGTCGTCGAAGAAGAAATCGGGCTCGAATTCGCGCAGAAATTCGCCCTTGGGCAGGCCGCCGAGGAACATGGCTTCGTCCACGCGGATGTTCCACTTCATGAGTGTGCGGATCGCGCGCTCGTGCGCGGGCGCGCTGCGCGCAGTAACCAGCGCGGTGCGTATGCGCATCTGCGCATTGCCGGCCATCTGCAGGCGATGCAGCGCGGTCAGCAAAGGTTTGAACGGGCCTTCGGGCAGGGGCAGGTCGGCCTTGCTGAGTTCGTGGGCCTGGAAAGCGTCGAGCCCTTGCGCCTGGAACACGCGTTCGGCTTCATCAGAGAACAGAACCGCATCGCCGTCGAAGGCAATGCGCACTTCGTTGGGCCAGGCATCGCTGGCTTTTACCGATTCGACCAGCACACGCGCGGCCGGAAAGCCCGCGACCAGGGCCTCGCGCACATCCTCTGCGTTGACCGACAGGAACAGGTGCGCGCGCAGCGGGCGCAGGTAGCCGAAGGGCGGGCGGCCTTGTGTGAACACGCCGCGCTGCAGTTTGATGTCGGCCGCCGCGCTGGAGCGGAAGATGCGCATGCCGGAGACCGGGTCGTTGCGCGAGAGGATCACCACCTCGACGCGCTGCACGCCGTCGTCGTTGAAGCGCAGCAGCTTGCGGATCAGCGAGTACGCGATGCCCGGCGCGGCCGGCACGTTGATGCGGTCGAGCTGCAGCTTCATGTAGCCCTCGTTGTCGCCGGCCTCGAAGATCCTGTTTTCTTCTTCGAGGTTGAAGAGCGCGCGCGACGAGATCGCGACCACGAGTTTGTCTTCGAGCGTGACGGGCATGAGGTGCGGTGCTTCCTGGCGGCGGCGTTACTTGACGAACTGGTTCAGCTGGATGATAGGCAGCATCACCGCCAGCACAATGAGCATCACCACGCCGCCCATGGCCACGATCAGCAAGGGTTCGAGAATGGTCGCCAGGTGCATCGCGCGGCGCTGCACTTCGGCGCCCAGCTGGTTGGCCGCGCGCTGCAGCATCAGCGGCAGCGTGCCGGTCTGCTCGCCCAGACGCGCGAACATCGAGACCAGTCCCGGGAAGCGTTTTTTCTGCGCCAGCGCCGAAGCCAGCGGCGCGCCTTCGCGCACCAGCACCAGTGCATCGAGCGCATCCGCGCGCATGGCGCGGTTGCCCAGGGTTTCGGAGGCCGCCTGCAGCGCGCGCAGGATCGGCACGCCGGCCGTGGCGAGCATGGCCAGCGTGCTGGCAAAACGCGCCGCGTTGTAGCCGCGCGCGAGCTTGCCGACCAGCGGCAGCTTGAGCCAGGCCGCATCGAACTTCAGCCGGAAAGCCTCTTGCGCCAGCGCGAGCCGCACGGCAATGGCGGCAAACACCACGCCGCCCAGCATCCACCACCCGTAGTTGCGCACCGCGGCGCTCAGCGACAGCATCACCGTGGTGAGAAAGGGCAGCGACCGCTTGGTGCCCGCGAACACCTGCGCCACCTGCGGCACCACATAGCTCACGAGGAAGATCACGATCACGATCGCCACGAGAGTGACGATGGCCGGGTAGAGCGCGGCGCCGACGAGCTTTTGTTGCAGCGCCTGCCGTTCTTCGAGGTCGTCGGCGAGCCGGTCGAGCACGAGGCCGAGGTTGCCGCTTTGCTCGCCCGCGCCGATCACCGCGGTGTAGATGGGCGAGAACTCGCGGGGGTGAGCCGCGAGTGCGCGTGCAAACGGCGAGCCCGCATTGACTTCGGCACGCAGCGATGCGACGAGGTTGCGCTGCGGCTCGGTCTCGGCCTCGTCGGTGAGCGCAGTCAATGCGCGTTCGAGCGGCAGGCCGGAGGATACGAGGCCCGCGAGCTGGCGCGTCCACACCGCGAGACCGGTCGAGCTGAAAATCCTGGCGCCGCCGCCGAGCCACCGGCGCAGGCCGCCGTTGCCGGTGCCGGTACCGTTGACGTGGCTGCTGCCGACTGGCGTGACGGACAGCGGAATGAGCGCCTGTGCGCGCAGCAGGCTGCGCGCGCTGCGCGCGGTGTCGGCCTCGAGCACGCCTTCGCGCGACTGGCCGCTGGCATCGATGGCTTCGAAGGAATAGGCGGGCATGGCGAAGCGAAAGGATTGCCTATTCGCGAGTGACCCGCAACAGCTCGGCACGCGAGGTGATGCCGGCCTGCACCAGCCGTTCGCCGTCTTCGCGCATGGAACGCAGTCCGCCTCGCGCGCCGGCTTCGAAGAGCTTGCTCTCGGCGGCCTTGCCATGGATGAGCGCCTGTACTTCGTCGTTGGCCACCAGCAGCTCGAAGATGCCGGTGCGGCCCTGGTAGCCGGTCTGGCCGCAGGCCTCGCAGCCGGCGCCGCCGCAGCTGGTGCAGACCTTGCGCACCAGGCGCTGCGCGAGCACGCCCAGCAGCGACGAGCTCAGCAGGAAGGGCTCCACGCCCATGTCGGTCAGTCGCGTGACGGCGCTGACCGAGTCGTTGGTGTGCAGCGTCGCCAGCACGAGGTGGCCGGTGAGCGAGGCCTGGATGGCGATCTGCGCGGTTTCAAAGTCGCGGATTTCGCCGATCATGATCACGTCCGGGTCTTGCCGCAGGATGGCGCGCAAGGCCTTCGCGAAGGTGAGCTCGATCTTGGCATTGATCTGCGTCTGGCCCACGCCAGGCAGCTCGTATTCGATGGGGTCTTCCACCGTCATGATGTTGCTGCGGCCCGCGTCGAGCCGGGCCAGCGCGGCATACAGCGTGGTGGTCTTGCCCGAGCCGGTGGGGCCGGTCACCAGGATGATGCCGTGCGGCTGCGCAATGAGGCGCTCGAAGCGCTGGAGCGTGTCGCCCTGCATGCCGACCGATTCGAGCGTGAGCTTCGATTCGGTCTTGTCCAGAAGGCGCAGCACCGCACGTTCGCCGTGGGCGCTGGGAAGCGTCGAAACGCGCACGTCCACCGCGCGCGTGCCGATGCGAAGGCTGATGCGGCCGTCCTGCGGCAGCCGCTTCTCGGAGATGTCGAGGTCGGCCATGATCTTCAGGCGCGAGATCAGCGCGGCATGCAGCGCCCGGTTGGGCTGCACCACTTCGCGCAGCGTGCCGTCGATGCGAAAACGCACGGACGAGGTGCGCTCGTAGGGCTCGATGTGAATGTCGCTCGCGCCGTCGCGCGCGGCCTGCGTGAGCAGCGCATTGAGCATGCGGATGATGGGTGCATCGCCGGCGCTTTCCAGCAGGTCTTCGACGGCCGGCAGCTCCTGCATCATGCGCGAGAGGTCGGCGTCGCTCTGCACTTCGCTCACCACCGCGGCTGCGCTCGATTCGCCCTGTGCATAGGCGGCACTGATGCGCTGCGCCAGCGGGCCGTCGGCCAGCACCTCGAAAGTCTGCACGCCGTACTTGCGCGTGACCTCGCCGAGTGCGCTGCGCGAGGGATGGCTCGACATCCACAGGGTGTAGCGGCCGTCGTCGGCTTCCTCGAGCAGCAGTTGCTGGCTGCGTGCGAACGCGTAGGGCAAGGGATGGCGCATGGGCGGGTCAGGGCAGTTCGCGCGAGGTGGTCGGGTCGGCCGTGGGCGGCAAGGCGCCGCGCAGCGGGCTCGGGCGCAGGGCGCGCGGGTCGGCCGGCGGGCGCGGCGGCGGAATGAGCTGCGTGCCCTGGATGCGCTCGCTGCTGTTGCTATTGCTGCTGCTCGTGCGATCGGCCGAACGCGGCGCCGGTGCTTCCGGCAGCACAGGGGCGGAGCCCACACCGCGCAGCATGATGTTGTCGGTGTTCGGCTGCGCGCGCTGCTGCATGCCGCGGATCTCGTCGTAGCGGTCGTACGAAAACGCTTCGGCCGAGGCGCCGTCGCGCATGACCGCTGGGCGCAGGAACATCATCAGGTTGCTCTTGGTGCGCGAGCGCACTTCGTTCTTGAACAGGTTGCCGAACACCGGAATGTCGCCGGCCAGGGGCACCTTCTCGATCGTGTTGTTGTAGTCGTCCGAGAGCAGGCCGCCGAGCATCACCAGGCCGCCGTCTTCCACCAGCACGCTGGACTCGATCGAACGCTTGTTGGTGGTCGGGCCGTTGGGGTTGTTGACCGTGTTCTGGTCGACCGTCGAGGTCTCCTGGAAGATGGTCATCTTCACGGTGCCGTTCTCGTTGATGGTCGGGCGCACGCGCAGCGTGAGGCCGACGTCCTTGCGCTCCACCGTGGTGAACGGGTTGATGCCCACCGATCCGGAGGTGCTGGCGTACTGGCCAGTGACGAAGGGCACGTTCTGGCCGATGACGATCTTGGCTTCTTCGTTGTCCAGCGTCAGCAGGTTGGGCGTGGAGAGCACGTTGGCATCGCCGTCGCTGTTGAAGAAGTTGGCGATGGCGCCCAGGATGTACTGCCCGCCGATCTTGCCGGCAATGCCGAGATTAAGGCCCGTCGATGGCCGCACGTTGGCCACGTCGCGCGTGGCCAGGGCCTGCGTCAGCGCGAGGATGTTGGCGCTGGCCAGGCTCGAGTTGGTGCCGATGACCGCGTTGTTGCCGAGGGCGCTCTGCCACTGGACGCCGAAGTTGGCGGCCTTCTTGGCGCTGACCTCGACGATCAGTGCCTCGATCATGACCTGGGCGCGCCGGCCGTCGAGCTTGTCGATCACCGCGCGCATCTGCCGGTACTGCGGCTCGGGCGCCGTGATGATGAGCGAATTGGTCGACGGATCGGCCTGGATCTGGCCACCGGTCGAGGGCTGGTTGGCATTGTTCAACGGCGCGTTGGCGGCGGCCGAGCCGCTCTGTCCGCCGAGGCTGGCCTGCTGCATGGTCTGCGGGATGTTGGACTGTTGCTGCTGCGCCTGACCGACGCCGCCCGCGGCCCCCGGCGTGCCCGGGATGCCGGGCAATTGGTTCGCGGCCATGGCGGCGCGCAGCGTGGCCGCGAGGCGCACCGCGTCGGCGTTTTTCAGATAGACCACGTAGATGTTGCCCGCCGCGCCGTTGCTGCTCTCGGCCGGGGCGCGGTCGAGTTTCTCGACCAGCGTGCGCACCAGCGAGGCCCGCGCCGGATTGGCCGCGCGCAGGATGAGAGCGTTGCTGCGTGGATCGGCCAGCAAAGTGGTGCGGAACGACGCGTCGGCCGCGCCCGGCGCGGCGGCGCCCGGAGTTGCGCCCGAACCGCTGCCGTCCACCAGCCGCGTGATCAGCGGCAGCATGTCGGTGGCGACCGAGTGCTTGAGCGGGATCACCTCGATGTCCGACGCATTGGGCACGTCGAGCGCCGCGATGATGCGCGCCAGCCGGCGCATGTTGTCCGCGTAGTCGGTGATCACGAGCGAGTTGTTGCCCGGGTTCACGTTGATGGTGTTGTTGGGCGGAATGAGCGGGCGCAGCACCGGCAGCAGGCTGTTGGGCGACTCGTAATTGAGCCTGAAGATCTGTGTGACGATCTGGTTGCCACCCACGGAGCCTGCGCTGGGCGTGGCGGTGTTGACGGTCTGGGTCTGGAGCTTGGCGTCCGCTTCGGGCACCACCTTGTAGAGCCCCTCGGCCTCCACCACCGCAAAGCCCTGCAGGCGCAGTGCGGAGGCGAACTGGTTGAACGCGGCGGCAGGGGCGATGGCGCGGTCGGTGACGAGGTTCATCGTGCCCTTGACGCGCGGATCGACCACCACGTCGCGGCCGGTGACCACGGCCATGGTGCGGGCCACGGCCTCGATGTCGGCGTTGGCGAAGTTGAGCGTGATGGGCTCGCCCCGGCGCGGCGCATCGGGACTGCCGGCTTGTGCGAACGCGGGCGGCACGGCCTGCATGAAGGTGGCGGCAATCAGCATCTGCGCTGCGAGTGCAACGATGCCGAGGCGGCTGCCGTGCGAAGTCAGTGGCTTCTTCATGATCAACCCAGGGTGATGATCGAACGCGCGTTCTCGCGCCGCCCGATGATGTTCAACAAATTGGAAAGTGCGTCTTCGCGGCCGGCTGCGGCGTTGGCTTCGCCGTTGAAGCGAAAGGCGGTGCCGTTCCAGCTGCCGCTGCCGTTCAGCTGCAGGCTGCCTTCGCGGGTGCTCAGCAGCAGGCTCGGCCGGCTGCCGCCTTCGAGCGTGAGGCGGTAGCTGCCCATCGGCTTCAGGGTCGAAAGGCTCGACGACACGTCGGTGGCGTCGAGCGTCGCCTGGCCCGCAATGCGCAGCACGGGGCCGTCCCACTGCATCGACAGGGCCTTGGTGGAAAGGTCGAGCGTGCCCTCGAGCTTGAGCGTGTTCCAGGGCGCGCCCAGGCCGGCCAGCAAGGTGGCGGGCCAGCGCGAACTGCCGTCGCCCCATTGCAGCTGCATGCCGTCCGCGCGTGGGCTGGCCTTGAGTTCGAGCGGCCGGGCCGTGCAGCAGGGCAGGTCGAGCACCGCGAACATGCCGCTCCAGGTGGGCCGCATGCGCCAGTTGAGCGATCCGGGCAGCGACACCGCCTCGGCGCCGCCGGCACCGCTTGCGAGCACCACCGCCGCGGCGCCGTTCCAGACTGTGCCGCGCGGGTTGACGAGCAGCAGGCGGCCCTGGCTCCAGTTCGACAGCGCCGCGGCCAGCCACCGGGCCGGTGCGAACAGAACGAGCGCGAGCAGCGCGCCAACCGCGATGCCGAGCAGGGCCCAGCGCCAGCCGCGGCGGGGCGCCGGATCGGAAAGGGAAGGGCGCGTCACCATGGTGGGCGTGCTCAACGGGCCGCGGGCAGCGCCATCACCAGCGTGCCCTCCCAGCGCACCTTGGCGGGTTCGGAGTCCTTGTTGCCCGCGGCCGGTGGCGCAGCGGTGGCCGCGCGGGTCAAGTGGGCTTCGCGCGGCACGGCATGGGCATTGCCGCGCGCCTGCGCGAGCCATTGGGCCAGGGCATCGGCCGGCACGGCGCGCAGCGTGACGGTGGCAGCGCCGTCGCCGCTGGCCGTCATGAGCTGGGCATTGCTCCCCATGCTTTGGCGCACCGAGGTTTCGAGGCCGCGCAGCGCGTCGTCGCGATTGAGGCGGGGTTGCGCCTGCAGCGTCTTGGCGCGGTTCTGCAAGGTGGCCATCTGCTGCAGCTGGGCATCGAGCCGTGCGTGTTCGGCCCGCGCCGCGGCCAGCGTGCGCAGTGCGGGGGCGAGCGCAATCCACCACAGCAGCGCGAGGACGACGAGACCGGCCGCGATGGCGACCATGCGCCGCTCGCGCAGATCGAGGGAAGCCCAGCGGGCCCGGAGTGGTTCGGCGAAGTTCATCGCGAAACCTCGGCCTGCACCAGCAGCAGATCGCCTTCGGCGCGCACGCTGTAGCCGCGCGGCCCCATGGCGCCTGAAAGCCGCGTGAGCTCCGAAGGCTGCAGGGCCAGGCCGCGCAGGCGCAGCTGCCCGGCGCTGTAGTCGATGGCGCTGGGCGTGCGGCCAGGCGGGAGGTTGGTGGCGAGCGCGCCGATCATCGGTTCGAAGTCGCTGCCCGCGACGTCGCCCACCGCCTGCTGAAGCGCCGCGACTTCGCGCGCCATCTGCACCGGCGCATCGACCACCAGTTTCACGGAGGGAAAGGTCTGGGTCAGCATGGTCTTGACGGCCTGCCGCTTGGCCTCGAGTGCATTGCGCTCCTTCCAGGCCCAGGCGTTGAGGCCGATCAGCTGCGTGAGCAACAGCGCGATGACGCCCCAGCGCGCGGCGCGCCACTCGGGTGCATAGCGCAGCGTCTGGACGACGGATGCGAATTTCTTGCCGGCGCGGGCGCGGCCCGTGACGGCGAGGTCGAACTGCGCGAGCTCCCAGGGCGAGCGCGCAGCCTGGAGCCAGCGTTGCGGTGCCTGCACGATGGGCAGGCGGCGCTCGAGCAGATGCTCGGCGGCCTCGGCGACGGCGGGTTCGGCGGCGATGACCGCGGTGTCGAGCGGCAGGCTGCCGGCAAGCGCCAGCCCGGCCCCGGCCAGCGGCAGCGAGACCACGCCATCGGCGTCGCACACGGTGAGCTGCGGCGCCTCGGCCTCGCCGGTGACCTGCATCAGCGGTGGCCCGTTGGCAGGTTGCGGCGCGAATTCGGGAACGATGCGCACCACGCGCCGCCCCGTCGATTCGAGGCCCTGCACGAGGCTGCGTAGCCAGATGCGATTACAGGCCGCCACCCAGACCGGCGCGCCGGCCTTGGCCTCGGGTTCGAGTGCGAAGTGCAGGGCTTCGGGCTCGTCGAGCAGTTGCTCTTCGAGCAGGCCGTCGAGTACGGCGCGCAGTTTCGAGGTGCTGCCCATGCTGCCCTTGGGCAGCGTGACCCGGTGCCAGGAAAGCGCCGCCGCGGGAATGCCGAGCATGACCTCCGTGCTGGCCGGCAACAGCGCGAGCAACGCACGGCCGTGGTCGCGCAACGCGATGCCGTCGTCACCTGCCTGGGCCCAGTCGTACTCGCCGGCGGTGTCGGCCGGAGGGAGGGGGGCAATGAGCAGCAGCGGTGTCATTTCGATTTCGGAAGGGCGGGTGATTGTAGGGTTGCGTCTGTTGGATGAGTGCTACTTTATTTGTAGCGTGTGACGTAGATGCGACGCGGGCCGTAGGATTTTTGAGTGCAATAAATTGGTAGAAGAAGCCGCGACTCAGGGTTTAGCCGGAGGGGCGGTCATGCCGGCCCCGCGATTGCGCCAGATCGTCTTCACAGTAATGCCGTCGCGTTGCAGGAGCGAGCGTTCTTCCACCCAGGTGCGGTCGAGCCGCAGCTTGCCGTAGACCTCGAAGAACTGGGTGCTCACGCTGTGCTGGTTGGCGTTGAACTGGGTGCCGCCATTCGGAAGGGCGGTGTTGGCGTCGGCGATCTGCTTGAAGAACGAGCGGGTGCGTTTTTCCACCACCTGGCGCGCATCGCTGATGCTCAGCGACGGCAGGCTGGCGCTGATGGCCTCGGCACTCGCGGTGTTGATGTTGAGCGGCGTGCGCACCGGAAGGACCGTCACGTAGGGCTCGAGGGCGGCCGCGGTCGAGGGCGAAAGGCCGAGCCACACCAGCTGCGAAACCTCCTGCGGCATCAGCGGCGCCGCGCCGGCATCGCCGCCGCCCGCAGCATCGGTTCCGGTGGCGAGCGCGCGCACCAGCGAGGCGGTCATCGCGCTGAGCTCCGAGGCTGGCAGGCCCAGGATGTTGAACAGCTTGGTGAAGGTGGCGACGCTCGCGGGCACCGGCTTGTTGCCGTCGACCAGCGACAGCACGTTGAGCTTGGATTGCGCATCGACGATGCGGCCCGACAGAAAGGCGTCGGGCAGCCCTTCGAGGTTGTCGCTGGCCACGTTTTTCTCGGCCGAGAGAAAGCTGGCGAGCCTTGCTTCCGCGAGCGGCACGGCCCAGGGTTCGGCCAGGTGGTCGGGCCCGCCGGTGAGGGCGTCTTCGCGCAGGATCAGGCGTGACCAGTCGAGCGCGCCGACCAGCACCCACGCCGCCTGCACGCGTCCGCGCTCGGCGGCCTCGACCTCGGACGAGCGCCATTGCTGCCACAGCGCGGCGGCGGAAAAAGTGGCGACCAGCATCACGGTCAGCATGGCCGCGAGCAGCGCAGCGCCGGACTGGCGCCCGGTGCTTGCACGCGGGCGGTTCGCAGAGAAAGGGAGAGGTGCCGTCACGATCGCGGCGCTCCCACCGTCGGCTTGACCCAGTCGCGTGTAATGGCGCCCGCCAGCCCGTCGCCGGGCGACAGGTTCAGCACCAGGCGAACGCCGTCAGGCATGTTCACGATGGCGCCTGTGGGGTTGACGGGGTTCGCAGGGTTGGACGTGCCGCTCGGCAGCTCGCCCGCCGGGCTCCAGGTGTTCTCGCGGAAATAGAAGAGCTGCCAGCCGTCGACCGGCATCAGGGCGGTTTCTCCGCCGCCGCCTTCTTGCGCCCAAGAGGCGGCCATGTTCCAGGCCTGCTGCCATTCGCCGCGCGTGGTGAAGGGCTGCGACTGCCAGCGCCGCCAGCGGGTGCCGTCGACTCCCGAGCGCAGCGTCCACGCCACCACCAGCATGGCGGGTGCGGCCGCATCGCTGCTGCGGCGCGTGAGCCGCAGCACGCGACCATTCCAGTCGATGGGTCGGGTTTGCGCGAGCGCGGTCACGGCGTCGAGGTCCGCGCTCCATTGCGCCAGCGTGGTCTGCAGTGTCAGCACGGCGTCGGCGCGCTGCTGGTTCTGCGTGGTGGCGCGCGACATGGCGTCCAGCCCGCGCCAGCTCATGATTGCCAGCAGCGCCATGACGGCAATGGCCACCAGCAGCTCGATCAGGGTGAAACCCCCGCGGGTTCGCCGGCTCGCGAAGCGGTGCATCAGAAGCGGCCCACCACGGTCGAGATGCGCAGCACCGGCGCGTTGACCTCATCGCGCACCTGCACGTCGACGCGCCGGAAGTTCGGGTTGAGCGTGGCGATGGTGGAGGTGGTGACATTGAAAGAAACGCCGGCCTGCACGCAGATGGAGCCTGAATCGCCCACGGCCGGCATTTGCCGCGCGAGCCGCGCCTTGGCGAGTTCGTTTTCTGCGCACAGGTCGGCCAGCAGCAGGTCGGACTGGCGCTGCGCATTGCGGGTGAGCGACATCGTGGCCTGCGACCCGGCCGCCAGCGCCAGCGCGACGATGCCGAGCGCAATCAACACTTCGATCAGCGTGAATCCGCCGCATGCCGACCGGCGCGCGTTCGTTGTCATGGCGTGCTCACGGCGAACGGCCGCAAGCCATCGGTGGCAACACGCAGCGAACGTGCGGGCGGCCCTTCGGAATAAAGGACGATCTGTTGCGCGGCAATGATCGGATCGGGCCCGAGCAGCACGGCGGGAATCGGGGCGCCGTTGGCCAGCGCGGCCTGGGCGCTGATGCCGCTGGTGGTCCAGCCGTTGGGCAGGGCGTCGGGCGGCAGGCCCTCGAACACGAAGCTGCCGCCTTCCACCAGGCGCCATCGCACTGCGACGCCGCTTGCGCGCGACTGGGCGCGCGCCGATTCGAGCAGCGCCGCCAGCCGGTCGGCCTCGCGGTCGAGCCGGGCCGCGCTGCTGTCGCGCATCGCGAAGGTCACGCTGGCGGTGGCCATCGCGATGATCGCGATCACCACGATCAGCTCGAGCAGCGTGAAGCCGCCGGTGCGCCTACTGCCAGCTGCCGATGTCGGCATTCTTGCCTTCGCCACCGGCCTGGCCGTCGGCGCCGAGCGATAGCACGTCGATTTCGCCCTTGATGCCCGGGTTCATGTATTGGTACGGATGACCCCACGGATCGTTGGGCAGCTTTTCGACGTACGGCTTCCAGTTGGGCGCGGCCGGGCCGGCGGTGGGCCGCACGAGCAGCGCCTGCAGGCCTTGCTCGGCGGTGGGGTAGCGCTGGTTGTCCAGGCGATAGAGCTTGAGCGCCTGCATCAGGTTGTTGATGTCGGTCCTGGCGGCGGTCACGCGGGCGTCGTCCGCGCGCTCGATCACGTTCGGCACGATCAGCGCGGCAAGCACGCCGATGATGACCAAAACCACCATCAATTCGATCAGCGTGAAGCCGCGCTGGGCGGTGCGGGTGGCGTCGCGAAGGATTTTTTTCATAGCTTGGATGACATGGTTCGGAAGGCGCGCTGCATGATAATCCGCGGCCATGACAAGTCCCTATTCCGCCGCGCGCTGGCACGCCCCTGTTGCAACCACGGGACTCTGGGCGCTGGCCGCCGGTGCGGCGGTGTTCTGGGGATTGCGGCTCGCGAGCCCGGCCCAGCCCGTGGCCGCGGCGGCCACGATGCCCCGGGCGTCGGTTTCGGCCGACGCGGATGCGGTGGCGCGCCTCCTCGGCGCGGTTTCGGCATCGGAAGCGGCACCCACGATGCCGGAGGCCGCCAGCCGCTTTGCGTTGTCGGGCGTGGTGGCGGATCCGTTCAACCAGGGAGCGGCGCTGATCTCCATCGACGGCAAGCCCCCGCGCCCGTTCCGCGTCGGTTCGCGCGTCGGCGACAACTATGTGCTGCAGTCGGTGGGGGTGCGTACGGCGACGCTCGGCGCCAGCGCAGCGGGGCCGGCGGCGTTCACGCTGCAATTGCCAGTGCGGGCGCCGATCAGCGTCGGAAGCCCGGCGCCTGCGGGAATGACGCCTTCGCCACGGCCCAGCGGGCTGTTTCCCGCCACGGTGCCCGCCGTGGTGGCGCCGCCGCCTTCCGATACGGCTGCGCCGCCGCAGCAGATGCCTCCACCGGCGCCTGCGCCGCAGCCCCCTGCCCAACTCGCACAGTAGAGGCGAGTTGCGCAGGCAGGCGCTCGGTCAGGCCTGCAGGAACAGGCGATACGCAGGATTCGCCGTTTCCTCGACGTACGGGTAGCCCAGCGTTTCGAGGAACGCGTCGAAGGCCGCCGCATCGCTGGCAGGAACCTGCAACCCCACCAGAATCCGGCCGTAGTCGGCGCCCTGGTTGCGGTAGTGAAAGAGGCTGATGTTCCAGTTCGGCCGCATCAGGCTCAAAAACTTGAGCAACGCGCCCGGACGCTCCGGAAAGACGAAGCGCAGCAGCCGCTCGTCATGGGCAAGACCTGTGCGCCCACCCACCAGATGCCGAAGATGTTCCTTGGCTAGCTCGTCGTGCGTGAGATCGAGCGCATCGAAACCGTGGGCAATGAACGTCTGTGCGATGGTGGTCGATTCGCCGCGAGTGGACGTGGTCAAGCCCACGAACACATGGGCCTTGGCCGCATCGCTGATGCGGTAGTTGAACTCCGTCACGTTGCGCGGCGCGCCGCCGGTGGAGTCGGTTTCCTTCGATTCGATGGCCGGCATCTCGCCCACCAGTTCGCAGAAGCGGCGAAAGCTGCCGCGCTCTTCGGGAATGGTCACCGCGAACAGCGCCTCGCGCTCCTCGCCGACCTCCGCGCGTTCGGCCACGAAGCGCAGCCGATCGAAATTCATGTTGGCCCCGCACAGGATGGCTGCGTAGGTCTCGCCGTGGCGACCATGCCCGGCCACGTACTGCTTGATGGCGGCCACCGCGAGCGCGCCGGCCGGCTCGACGATGCTGCGCGTATCGACGAACACGTCCTTGATGGCCGCGCAGACGGCATCGGTATCGACCGCGATGTATTCGTCGACCAGGTTGCTTGCAATGCGGAATGTTTCTTCGCCCACGAGCTTGACGGCTGTGCCGTCTGAAAACAGCCCGACGTCGGGCAGGCTCACGCGCTGCCGAGCCGCCACCGATTGCATCATCGCGTCGGAGTCGTTCATCTGCACGCCGATCACCTTGATCTCCGGACGCACCGCCTTGATGTAGTTGGCCACGCCCGAGATGAGCCCGCCGCCGCCGATTGCAACGAAGACCGCGTCGAGCCGGCCCTGGTGCTGGCGCAGGATTTCCATGGCGATGGTGCCCTGGCCCGCGATCACGTCCGGATCGTCGAACGGATGCACGAAGGTCAGGCCCTGCTCCGCCTGCAGTTCCAGCGCATGCAGATAAGCATCCGAATAGCTGTCGCCATGCAGCACCACTTCGCCACCGAAACCACGCACCGCATCGATCTTGAGGCGAGGCGTGGTCACTGGCATGACCACCACGGCGCGCATACCCAGCTTGCGAGCGCCCAGCGCCACGCCTTGCGCGTGATTGCCTGCCGATGCGCAGATGACACCACTCGCGAGCTGCTCGGGCGTGAGGTGCGCCATCTTGTTGTAGGCGCCACGCAGCTTGAAGCTGAAGACCGGTTGCTGGTCTTCGCGCTTGAGCAACACGGTGCTGCCGAGCCTCTCGCTGAGCGCGTTGGCTTTCTCCAGCGCGGATTCGACCGCCACGTCGTAAACGCGGGCGTTCAGGATTTTCTTGAGGTAGTCGGCGGGTGTGAGCGCCGGAACAGGTGCGTCGCGCACGAATTTTTCCAGGGGATTGTTCATTTGATAGCCGACGATGATAAGAGCCATCGGCCAGCTTGCGACCCTTCATGCGCTCTCAACGGTTCCGGCAAGAAAAAAGCCCCGAGCTTTGCAGCTCGGGGCTAAATCCACCAATTGGAAGGGTGGAGGAGACAACCGGTGCGCACATGTTCGTGCGCGATGAAATAAAGTATATCGACTGTTTGTTGCGTTGCAACAAGCAAGTGACACTTTTCCCACACACAAGTTGATTTCAGCGACTTTTTTTGCTGAACACCCTGATTGGACCTGACGAAAATGGAATGCACAGTAACTTGGACCGGTGACGCCGGCACCCGTTCGGCCATGGGTTTTGTGGCCGAAACGGGCAGCGGCCATGTCTTGACGATGGACGGTGCGCCCGACGCGGGAAAACCGGAAAACGGGGGACAGAACCTGGCCGCGCGTCCCATGGAAACAGTGCTTGCCGGAACCGGTGGCTGCACGGCCTACGACGTGGTCCTCATATTGAAGCGTGGCCGCCACCGCGTGGAGCGCTGCAGCGTCAAGCTGACCAGTGAACGCGCCGAGAAGGACCCCAAGGTCTTCACGAAGATCCACATGCACTTCACCGTGGCGGGCAAGGGCATTCCGGCGGCGGCCGTCGAGCGTGCCGTCGCCCTGAGCCATGAAACCTATTGCTCGGCCAGCATCATGCTCGCGAAGACGGCCGAGATCACCACCAGCTTCGATCTGATCGAAACCTGAACCCCCGAAAGGCTTCAGATCCGGTGCGCCACCGTAGTCATCACGCGGGAGGCGAACCGCATCAGAGCCTTCGCCGGCGCCGGCAATTCCGCGGCACCGGCGTCGATAGCCTGCGCGGCATGCCGTGCTTCATCGACCTTCATCTGTTCGACCACCGCCCTCGATGCGCTGTCGGCAGGCGGCAGACGGCCCAGATGGCTGTCCAGGTGAGCCTCCACCTGGCGCTCGGTTTCGGCGACAAAGCCCAGGCTCAGCGGATCTCCCAGGCGTCCAGCCACCAGGCCCAGCCCGAAAGCGCCTGCATACCAGAGCGGATTCAAGACCGAGGGCCGCGCACCGAGATCGTCCAGCCGCTGGCGGGTCCAGGCGAGGTGGTCTGTCTCTTCATGTGAGGCTTCGAGCAGGCGGTTCCGGAGGACGGGATCGCGCGCCACCGCCGCCTGCGCGGTGTAAAGCGCCTGGGCACAGACCTCGCCCACATGGTTCACCCGCATCAGCGCACCGGCCTCACGCCGCTCCGAGTCGGTCATCTCGCCGGGTGCTTGAAGCGGGGTAGGCATGGCGCGCGTGGCATGCGGGCGGGCAAAAAGGGTGCGCAATGCCGCATCCGCCGCGGACAAGACGGGATCGAGCGATGAAGTCATGCCTCTATTTGAACGTATGGTGAAAAGACCAGGCGAAAACACTTGCTTCATTT
This sequence comes from Variovorax sp. OV700, assembly GCF_900099805.1. Taxonomy (GTDB): domain Bacteria; phylum Pseudomonadota; class Gammaproteobacteria; order Burkholderiales; family Burkholderiaceae_C; genus Variovorax. The sequence goes on from NZ_FNDR01000008.1 coordinate 112,105, forward strand.
CACATTGTGGTTTGTGAAGACCCCCAAGCCCTTTGTTGCACGACTGCAACGAAACGCACGGACCATCCGACATTTCGGGCGATTTGTTTTGCCCTGCCGCAGCGGCTCTGGTGCAATAGCATCAACTTCCCAAAAGGAGGTTGGCCCGGGGTCCGGTGGGAGCACAAAGTGCCAGTCACAGTGAGCCCTTCGCACCGGAGCCCTATGTTTAACCTTGGAGAAACTTGCAATGAAAAAATCTCTAGTTGCTCTGGCTGCCCTGGCTGTTGCCGGTGTTGCCTCGGCTCAGTCGTCCGTCACGCTCTTCGGTGTGGTCGACGCGTCGATCAGCGGCTACTCGAACACCTCGCGTGACCTGAACAATGCCACGCTCCTGAACCCGTTCTACCTGAACCAAGGTTCGGTCAAGACCAGCCGTCGTGAACTGGCGAACTCGGGCTACAACTCCAGCCGTATCGGCTTCCGTGGTACGGAAGACCTCGGCGGTGGCCTGGCTGCCAGCTTCTGGCTCGAAGCCCCGATCTCCAACGATGACGGCCAGCAAGGTATCGCGACGTTTGCTCGTCGTTCGACCGTGAGCCTGTCGGGTGGTTTCGGTGAAGTCCGCCTCGGCCGTGACTACACCCCGACCTTCTGGAACGACACCGTGTTCGATCCGTTCGGCACCAACGGCGTGGGCACGAACCTGGTTTCGACGGCCAACACCGCCTTCGGCAACTTCCTGACCCCGGCTGCTTCGACCGCTCCGTTCACCAACGTTGCCAACAGCAACTACGTGCGCTCCAGCAACAGCATCGGCTACTTCCTGCCGCCGAACCTGGGTGGTTTCTACGGCCAGCTGCAGTACGCTTTCAGCGAGAAGACCAAGTACGATCCGGGCACCGCTACGCCTGTCACCGCGAACACCTCGCGCGCTGGCCGTTACATTGGTGGCCGCTTCGGCTACGCAAACGGTCCTCTGGACGTCGCAGCTTCCTACGGCAGCAGCACGATCGGCGACCAGTACTACGTCGGCACCACGACCAAGGTCAACACGCTGAACCTCGGCGCTTCGTATGACTTCGGTCCCGTGAAGCTCTTCGGTGAAGTGTCGCGCGCCAAGAACAAGATCGACTACGAAGTCGAGCCGTTCCTCGGCGGCCGTGCTGACGTCGACCTGACCGGCTACCTCCTGGGCGTGACCGTGCCCGTCGGTGCTGGCCTGATCCGCGCTTCGTACTCGCGTGTCAAGACCGACTTCAACGCTCCTGAAGTGCTGTTCGCACCCGCAGTTGCCGACCCGAAGGCCAGCAAGCTGGCTCTGGGCTACGTGCACAACCTGTCGAAGCGCACGGCTCTGTACGCAACGATCGCTCGCATCAGCAACAAGAACGGCGCAGCCTACACCGTTGGCGGCCCTTCGTTCATCGCCAACAGCGTCTTCACCCCGAAGAGCTCGACCGGCTACGACTTCGGTATCCGTCACGCTTTCTAATTTGAGGCTGGCTTAAGCCAGCTTTGAATCGAAAGACTAAAAAGCCACTCGACGAAAGTCGAGTGGCTTTTTTATTTGGTGCGTCGCTGGTGCATCGGCTCAGGTAATACGCACCATCGGCGTGCACCCCCGGGGAACCCCCGTGCGGGCACGCACCTTGCACTGCTAGCATGCCGGTTCACTCTGTTTGTTGAATGATTGCCTTTGTCCTGCGCCGCTTGATCCAAGCCGTGATCGTCATGATCGCGGTCGCGTTCATCGCCTTTCTTCTCTTTCAATATGTAGGCGATCCCGTCGTCTTTCTGCTCGGCCAAGACGCCAAGCCTGAGCAGATCCGCGATCTGCGCGCCGCATTGGGGCTCGACCAGCCCTTCTTCGTGCAGTTCTGGCACTTTCTCGTCAACGCCGCACAAGGCGAATTCGGGCTGAGCCTGCGCCAGGGCGCGAAAGTCTCGCGCCTCATCGGCGAGCGCTTTCCGGCCACGCTCGAGCTCGCGCTCGTGGCCGCCGTGCTCGCCCTGTTCATCGGCATCCCGATGGGCGTCTACACCGCACTGCGCCGCGGCACTTTCCTTAGCCAGGTGTTCATGACCGTGTCGTTGCTCGGGGTGTCGCTTCCCACCTTCTTGATCGGCATCCTGCTGATCCTCGTATTTGCCGTGCTGCTGGGCTGGTTCCCGAGTTTCGGGCGCGGAGAAACGGTGCAATTCGGCTGGTGGAGCAGCGGTCTTTTCCGGGCCGACGGGTGGCATCACATCATCCTGCCGGCCGTGACGCTCGCGATCTTTCAGCTGACCTTGATCATGCGTCTGGTGCGTGCGGAGATGCTCGAAGTCTTGCGCACCGACTACATCAAGTTTGCACGCGCCCGCGGCCTCACGAACCGGGCCATTCACTTCGGCCATGCGCTCAAGAACACGCTGGTGCCGGTGATGACCATCACTGGCCTGCAGCTCGGCGGCCTCATTGCCTTTGCCATCATCACCGAGTCGGTGTTCCAGTGGCCCGGCATGGGGCTGCTCTTCATCCAGGCCGTGACCTTTGCCGACGTTCCGGTGATGGCGGCGTACCTGTGCCTCATTGCCTTGATCTTCGTGGTGATCAATCTCGTGGTCGACCTGCTGTATTTCGTGGTCGACCCGAGGCTGCGAGTCGGCAAGGCGGGAGGACATTGAGATGACGGTTGCCACCGCAGCACCGCGATTGCAAGCCTCCGGACGGGCGTTTGCGCACATCGCGAGCTTCTATCCGGAAATCACGGCGTTTCGCCGTGACCTGCACGCCCACCCCGAGCTCGGTTTCGAAGAGATCTACACGGCCGGCCGCGTGCGCGAGGCGCTGCGTGCCTGCGGCGTCGACGAGATCCACGACGGCATCGGCAAGACCGGCGTGGTGGGCGTCATCCGCGGCAAGTCCACGGCCAGCAGGCGAATGATTGGCCTGCGCGCCGACATGGATGCGCTCCCCATGCGTGAAGACAACGACTTCGGCTGGCGCTCCGCGAACGACGGCCTGATGCACGGCTGCGGACACGACGGCCACACCGCCATGCTGGTCGGTGCCGCGCGCTACCTTGCCGAAACGCGCAGCTTCGACGGCACCGCGGTGCTGATCTTCCAGCCCGGCGAAGAAGGTTTTGCCGGCGCGCGCGTGATGATCGAAGACGGATTGTTCGACCGCTTTCCGGTGCAGTCGGTCTATGCGATGCACAACTGGCCCGGCATGCCGGCCGGCACCGTGGGCATCAACCGCGGCGCCATGATGGCCGCGGCCGACCGCGTCACCATCGAGATCAAGGGCAAGGGCGGGCATGGCGCCCATGCTTACCAGACTATCGACCCGGTCGTGGTGGCCGCGCACATCATCACGGCCGCGCAAACCATCGTCTCGCGCAGCGTGCGGCCCATCGACGCGGCCGTCGTCAGCATCTGCGCGGTGCAGGCCGGCGACCTGGGCGCGATGAGCGTCATTCCGGGCGAGGCCACGCTCGTTGGCACCGTGCGCACCTTCAGCGCCCGCGTGCAGGCGCAGGTCGAGCAGCGCCTCGCCGAGCTGTGCACGGCCATCGCCTCGGGCTTCGGCGCCACCGCCACCATCAAGTACGAGCGCATCTATCCGGCCACTATCAACACCGCCCCCGAGGCGATGTTCGCGGCCGATGTGGCCGAGTCGCTGGTAGGTGCTTCCAATGTCGACCGCAGCATGGAGCCCAGCATGGGCGCCGAAGATTTTTCATTCATGCTGCAGCAAAAGGCCGGTGCCTACCTGCGCATCGGCCAGGACGCGAGGAACGGCGCCTTCCTGCACAACAGCCGCTACGACTTCAATGACGAGATCCTGCCGCTTGGCGCCGCATTGCATGCGGGGCTGATCGAGCAGGGCATGCCGCTGGCTGCTACCCGCAGCGAGCAGCCAAGGAAAGACGCCGCTACCGTGGCGCCTTGATGAATTTCCGATTCCAACCCGAGGAGTGTTCCCAATGAGTTTCCAGAAGAAGAAGGCGGCCGCGGTCGCAGTTTTGTGCGTGCTGGGCGCTACCAGCCTCTTGGCCGGTGCGCAGACCATCCGCATCGCGAACCAGGGAGATGCGCTGTCGCTCGACCCGCATTCGCTCAATGAATCGCTGCAGCTCAGCACCACCGCCAACGTCTATGAAACGCTGGTCGGCCGCAACAAGGATCTGAGCGTTGCGCCACTGCTGGCCACCAGTTGGAAGCAGACCTCGCCCACCGTCTGGCGCTTCGAACTGCGCAAGAACGTCCAGTTCCACGACGGCACGCCTTTCACCGCCGACGACGTGCTCTTCAGCTTTGCCCGCGCCGCCGGCGAAGGCTCCGACATGAAGTCGAACACCACCGACATCAAGGAAGTGCGCAAGGTCGACGCCCACACCATCGAGATCGAGACCAAGGGTCCGTTCCCCATCCTTCCCGACGTCATCACCCAGCTCATGATCATGAGCAAGAAGTGGTGCGAAGAGAACAAGGCCGTCACCCCGGTCGACCGCCGCAAGGGCATCGAGAACACGGCCTCGTTCAAGGCCAACGGCACGGGCCCGTTCCGCGTGCGTGAGCGCCAGCCCAACGTGCGCACGGTGTTCGTCCGCAATCCCACCTACTGGGGCAAGATCGAAGGCAATGCGCAAGAGATCGTCTTCACGCCCATTGCCAACCCGGCCACCCGCGTCGCGGCCCTCGTGTCCGGCGAAATCGACGTGATGGAACCCGTGCCGGTGCAGGACGTGGCGCGCATCAACGCCAGCCCCAATGCACGCGTCATTTCCGGTCCCGAGCTGCGCACCATCTTCCTGGGCATGGACCAGAAGCGCGACGAGCTGTTGTACTCGAGCGTCAAGGGCAAGAACCCGTTCAAGGACAAGCGGGTGCGCCAGGCCTTCTACCAGGCCATCGACATCGTCGGCATCCAGCGCACCGTGATGCGCGGGGCCTCGCGTCCCACCGCCCTGATGGTGGGCCCCGGCATCAACGGCTGGACCGAAGCGCAGGACAAGCGCCTGCCCTACGACGTCGAGGCTGCCAAGAAGCTGCTGGCCGAAGCCGGCTATCCGAGTGGCTTCGAGGTGACGATGAACTGCCCGAACGACCGCTACGTGAACGACGGCCAGATCTGCCAGAGCGTGGCTTCCAACCTCGCAAAGATCGGCGTCAAGATCAACCTCGCCGCGGAAACCAAGGGCACCTACTTCCCCAAGATCCTGCGCCGCGACACCAGCTTCTACCTGCTGGGCTGGACCCCGACCACCTACGACTCGCACAACGCGCTGACCGCGCTGACGGCATGCCCTGACGACAAGACCGGTGCCGGCCAGTTCAACCTGGGGGCCTACTGCAATCCCAAGGTGGACGAGCTGACCAAGAAGATCCAGTCGGAAACCGACAAGCCCAAGCGCGACGCGATGATCAAGGAAGCCTTCGAACTGCACGCCGCGGACGTCGGCCACCTGCCGCTGCATCAGCAGGCGCTCGCCTGGGGCGTCAGCAAGAAGGTGGCGCTGACGCAGATGGCCGACAACTACATGCCCTTCAAGTGGATGAGCATCAAGCCGTGATCCCGTCGGCCGCCCGCCGATGGGCGGCCTGAGTGGCTCGATCCTGGGCCCGCTTCTTGCGGGCCCATCCTTTTTTCTCACGATGAAAAAAACACTTGCCCGCTGGCTCGACAGCGATGTCGGCTACAGCTTTCGCACCTCGCCCGTCGCGATGGCGGCGGCGCTCATTGCGCTGGCTTGCCTGTTCTGCGCGGTCTTTGCAGGATGGGTCTCGCCGCACAATCCGTTCGACCTTGCAACGCTCGAACTGGGCGATGCGCGCCTGCCGCCCGCGTGGAGCGCCGAAGGCTCCTCCAAATACCTGCTCGGCACCGACGACCAGGGCCGCGACATTCTCTCGGCCGTGATCTATGGCGCGCGCATCTCGCTGATCGTCGGCATCGTGTCGGTGATGCTGTCGATCACGGTCGGCGTGGTGCTCGGCCTGCTCGCCGGTTTTCTCGGCGGCTGGCTCGACTCGTTCCTCATGCGCCTGTGCGACGTGATGCTGTCGTTCCCGCCCATTCTGGTGGCGCTGCTCATCGCCGGTGTCGGCCGCGCGTTGTTCCCCAATGCGCATGAGTCGTTGGCCTTCGGCGTGCTCATCATCTCCATCTCGCTGACCGGCTGGGTGCAGTACGCGCGCACGGTGCGCGGCTCCACGCTGGTGGAGCGCAACAAGGAATACGTGCAGGCCGCGCGCGTGACCGGCGTGGCGCCGCTGCGCATCATGCTGCGCCACGTGCTGCCCAACGTGATGGGGCCGGTGATGGTGCTCGCCACCATCCAGGTGGCAACGGCCATCATCACCGAGGCGACCTTGTCGTTCCTCGGCGTTGGCGTGCCGCCGACATCTCCTTCGCTGGGAACGCTGATCAGCATCGGCAACCAGTACCTGTTCTCGGGCGAATGGTGGATCACCGTGTTCCCGGGCCTGATGCTGGTGCTGATCGCGCTCAGCGTGAACCTGCTCGGCGACTGGCTGCGCGATGCGCTGAACCCGCGCCTGCGCTGAAAGAAAAAGGACAACGCCACCATGACGCTGCTCCAGGTCAAAAATCTCGTCGTCGAGTTTCCGCACCGCCGCGGCACGCTGCGTGCGCTCGACGGCATTTCATTCGACATCGCACCCGGCGAAATTTTGGGCGTGGTCGGTGAGTCGGGTGCGGGCAAGTCGCTCACCGGTGCGGCCATCATCGGCTTGCTCGAACCGCCGGGCCGCGTAGCCAGTGGGGAAATCATTCTCGAAGGCCAGCGCATCGACAACTTGGGTTTCGATGCAATGCGCCCCATCCGTGGCCGCAAGATCGGCGCGATCTTTCAAGACCCGCTGACTTCGCTGAACCCGCTCTACACCGTCGGCCGGCAGCTGGTGGAAACCATCCGCGCCCATCTGCCGGTGACTGACGCCGAGGCACGGCGCCGCGCCATCAGTCTGCTGCAGGACACCGGCATTCCGGCCGCCGAGCAGCGCATCGACCATTTTCCGCACCAGTTTTCGGGCGGCATGCGCCAGCGCGTGGTGATTGCTCTGGCGCTCGCAGCCGAGCCCAAGCTCATCGTGGCCGACGAGCCGACCACCGCGCTCGACGTGTCGATCCAGGCACAGATCATCCAGCTGCTCAAGCGCATCTGCAAGGAGCGCGGGGCCGCGGTGATGCTGATCACGCACGACATGGGCGTGATCGCCGAAACCTGCGACCGCGTGGCCGTGATGTACGCGGGCCGCATCGCCGAGATCGGCCCCGTGCACGAAGTGATCCACCAGCCGGCGCATCCCTACACCTCCGGCCTGATGGCGTCGATTCCCGACATGACGAGCGACCGCGAACGGCTCAACCAGATCGACGGTGCGATGCCGCGGCTCAATGCCATTCCGAAGGGCTGTGCCTACAACCCGCGCTGCCCGCGCACCTTTGCACGCTGTTTGGACGAACGGCCCGAACTCATGCACGCGGGCGCCACGCGCGCCGCCTGCTGGCTGCACGACGCCGCCGATCCGCACCGAGGCCAGGCCGAACTCGCGGCGCGGCACCAGGATGCGCAGCGTGCCGGCGAACGCGCTACGCCCGATGCAGCCGCACCGCTCGCCGAGGTGACCCGATGAGCGCCGTGATCGAACCCCGTAAAACCCCAGAGGGCGAGCCACTCGTGGTCGCCCACGACCTGGCCCGCACCTTCGACGTCTCGCCGCCCTGGCTCAACCGCGTGCTCGAACGCAAGCCGCGCGTGCTGCTGCACGCGGTGGATGGCGTGAGCTTTTCCATCGAGCGCGGCAAGACGCTGGCGCTGGTGGGCGAATCGGGCTGCGGCAAGAGCACGGTGGCGCGCCTCTTGGTCGGCCTCTATGCACCGACGCGCGGCGGGCTGCAGTTCGACGGCCAGGACGCGCATGCCGCGTTCAAGACCCCCGAAGGCCGCAAGCTGCGCCGCCGCATCCAGATGATTTTCCAGGACCCTTACGCGAGCCTCAACCCGCGCTGGATCGTCGAGGACATCATCGGCGAGCCGCTGCGCGAGCACGGCATCCTCAAGGACAAGGCCGAGCTGCGCGAGCGTGTGGGCGAGCTGCTCAAGTCCGTCGGCCTTTCGCCGCTGGACATGAGCAAGTACCCGCACCAGTTCTCGGGCGGCCAGCGCCAGCGCATCTCGATCGCGCGCGCGCTCGCCACGGAGCCCGAGTTCCTGGTGTGCGACGAGCCCACCTCCGCGCTCGACGTCAGCGTGCAGGCGCAGGTGCTCAACATCATGAAGGATCTGCAGCGCCAGCGGGGCCTGACCTATCTCTTCATTTCGCACAACCTCGCGGTGGTGCGGCACGTGGCCGACCAGGTCGGCGTGATGTATCTCGGCCGTCTGGTCGAGGTAGCCGACAAGCAGAAGCTCTTCGCCGAGCCGCAGCATCCGTACACGCGCATGCTGCTCGACGCGATTCCGCAGATGAAGCACACCGGCCGCTCGCGCACGCCGGTGCAGGGCGAGGTGCCGAATCCATTGAATCCGCCGACCGGTTGCGCATTTCATCCGCGCTGCCCGCATGCGAATGCACGCTGCTCGGCCGAGCGGCCGAAGCTGTTGAGCATCAAGGGCGTGCAGGTGGCCTGCCATGCGGTGGAAGAAGGGCGCATCGGCTGAAAAGCGTGCGCAAACGCACTGAGGCGCGCGGGAAACCGGTGCAGAGTGCGGTGATGATGACGATGAAGAAGCCCCCACGCGCGGACGGCACAGACAGCAGCCACACGATTCGGCCGGAACTCGGCCGCCGAGGCTTTCTCATGGGCTCCGCGCTCGGGGCGACCGCAACGCTGGCCTCGCTGTGTTCGTTGCCGCACGCCGCCGCCGGTGCTCCTTCGCAGCGGATGCCGGCCATCTTCATCGGCCACGGCTCGCCCATGAACGCGCTGGCCGACAACGCCTTCACGCGCCGGCTGTCCGCATGGGGCAGGGAGCTTCCGCGGCCCTCGGCGATCCTGAGCGTTTCAGCCCATTGGCTGAGCCGTGGCGCCACCGGCGTTGGAATGCAGGAGCGGCCGAAGACGATCCACGATTTCGGTGGCTTTCCGCAGGCGCTTTTCGACGTCGAGTATCCGGCGCCCGGCCATCCAACACTGGCGCGCGAAGCCTTGGGCGCGGTGCGGCAGACCTCGGTGATCGGCACGGAACAGTGGGGCCTGGACCACGGAACCTGGACAGTGCTCAAGCACCTCTACCCGAAGGCCGACATTCCCGTTTTCCAGCTCAGCATCGACTACGACAAGCCGGCGACTTTTCACTATGCCGTCGGCCGTGACCTTGCGGCGCTGCGCGACAAGGGCGTGCTCGTGATGGGCAGCGGCAACGTGGTGCACAACCTCCGCGCCACAGACCGCGGCACGCCCGATGGGCTCAGGGCCAGCCGGCCGTGGGCGCAATCGTTCGACGATGCAGTGAAGGCTGCGTTGGCGGGCCGGGACGACCGGGCACTGATCGCCTACGAAAAGCTCGAAGGCGCCGCCACCGCGGTCGCCATGCCGGACCACTACTTTCCGTTTCTCTATGCGCTGGGTGCCGCCGGAGCGGGCGAACGCCCGAAGACCGTCTACGAGGGCTTTCAGTCAGGCACGCTGAGCATGCGCTGCCTGCAATTTGGTTGACGGCCTACTGCTCCTCGCCCCAGGAGAAGCCGTCGCGCGCAATCATCGCGCTCGATGCGCTAGGGCCCCAGGTGCCTGCGGCGTACGGCCGCGGTCCGCCGTCAGACGCCCAGCTGTCGATCAGCGGCTCGACCCAGCGCCAGGCTTCTTCCTGCTCGTCGCTGCGCACGAACAGGTTCAACCGGCCGTCGATCACATCGAGCAGCAGCCGCTCGTAGGCGCCCACGCGTTCGGCGCCAAAGCGCTTGTCGAAGTCCAGGTCGAGCTGCACCGGCGCCAGCTGCGCGGCGCTGTGGCCGTTGCGCTGGCGGTTGTCCTGCGCCTGAGCGAGCATGTGAAGCTCCAGGCCGTCCTTGGGTTGGAGGTTGATCACCAGCTTGTTGACTGCCCCTGAAGGCGCGCGATAGATCGCGTGCGGCGTGGGCCTGAAGTTGACCTCGATGCGCGCATCGCGCGACGCGAGCCGCTTGCCGGTGCGAATGTAGAGCGGCACGCCGGCCCACCGCCAGTTGGCGATTTCGGTGCGCAGCGCCACGAAGGTCTCGGTCCGGCTCTCGGGGTCGACACCGGGTTCGTCCCTGTAGCCCGGTACGCGCTCGCCGTAGGCAGTGCCCGCCGTGTACTGCCCGCGAATGGCATGCAAGCCCAGTGTTTCGGGCGTCCAGGGCTTGAGCGCGCGCAGCACCTTGAGCTTCTCGTCGCGGATGGCATCGGCATGCGAGTTGATCGGCGGCTCCATGCCGATGGCGCAGACCAGTTGCAGCGCATGGTTCTGCACCATGTCGCGCAGCGCGCCGGTCTGGTCGTAGAAGGCGCCTCGCTTCTCCACGCCCAGGTCTTCCGCAATGGTGATCTGGATGTTGGCGATGTGCTCGCGGCGCCAGATCGGCTCGAACAGCGCATTGCCGAAACGCATGGCAAACAGGTTCTGCACCGAAGGCTTGCCCAGGTAGTGGTCGATGCGGAAGACCTGCTTCTCCTCGAGCACCTTGCACACCGCGGCATTGATGGCGCGGTTGGACGCCAGGTCATGGCCCAGCGGCTTCTCGAGCACCACTCGCGTCGATGGGCCGTTGAGCCCCGCCGCGGCAATCTGCTCCACCACCTGGGTGAAGAGCGCCGGCGCCGTGGCCACGTACATCACCACCGTGTCGGCGTTGCGCTGCTTCAGCAGGTCGGCAAGCCGCGTGTAGTCGGCCGGCTTGGACAGGTCCATGCGCAGGTAGTAGAGCATCGAGGCGAACTTCTCGAACTCTTCGGCGGACGGCCGCTTGGCGCCTTCGACCGCATTGAAGCGCGACTGGATCAGTTCGCGGTACTGGTCGTCCGAGAGGTCGTCCCGCGCCACGCCGACGATGCGTCCGTCTGGCGGCAGGCTGCCGTGCCTGAAGGCCTGGAACAGCGCGGGCATCAGCTTGCGCCATGCAAGGTCGCCAGTACCGCCGAACAGAACGAGATCGAAGCTCATGAGTCGAATTTCCTTTTGTCTTGGTGCCGAGGGGCTCTCTGTTTCAACCGAATGGTACTTGTACCGATTCATGAAACCTGTACGAAAGCTACGCTCCACCCCGGCCGAGAGGCCTATTTTTGTTTGGAGGCGAGGTTTTCACATGAAGAAGCTATTTGCTGCAGCAGCCTTGCTGGGTTTGTCGGCCGCTGCATCGGCCCAGGGCACCGTGAATGTCATCTGCTCGGTCCAGGCCGAATGGTGCAACGTGATTGCCACCGTGTATGCGCGCACCACCGGCACCCGCATCAACATGTCGCTCAAGGGCTCGGGCGAGGCGCTGGCCCAGCTCATCGCCGAGAAGGACAACCCCAAGACCGATGTCTGGTTCGGTGGCACTGGCGATCCGCATCTGCAGGCGGCCGAACAAGGCCTCACGCTCGAATACAAGTCGCCCACGCTGGCGCAGCTCCATCCCTGGGCCCAGCAGCAGGCCAAGCAGTCGGGCTACAAGACCGTGGGCATCTACTCGGGGCCGCTGGGCTTCGGCTACAACCCCGAGCTGCTTGCCAAGAAGAAGCTGCCGGTGCCCAAGACGTGGGCCGACCTGCTCAAGCCCGAATACAAGGGTGATATCCAGGTGGCCAACCCTGCGTCGAGCGGAACTGCCTACACCATGATCGCCACGCTGGTGCAGCTCATGGGTGAAGACAAGGCCTTCGACTACCTGAAGGCGCTGCACAAGAACGTGGGGCAGTACACCCGCTCGGGCACCGGCCCCATCAAGGCGGTGGCGCGCGGCGAAACGGCGGTGTCGATCAGCTTCGTGCATGACGGCCCGGGCGAGAAGATGCAGGGTTTCCCGGTCGAGACCATCACGCCCAGCGATGGCACCGGCGCGGAGATCGGCTCCATGAGCATCATCAAGGGCGCCCGCAACCTCGAGGCCGCAAAGAAGTTCTATGAATGGGCGCTGACGCCCAGCGCGCAGGAACTCGGCGCCGCCAACAAGCAGTTCCAGCTGCCGAGCAACTCGACCGCCAAGCTCGATCCGCGCATCCCGGACTTCAAGAAGATCAAGTTCATCAATTACGACTACGCCAAGTACGGCGCCAGCGCCGAGCGTCGGCGCCTGATTGCGCGCTGGGAAAAAGACGTCAACTCGCTGCCGCGCTAAGTGGGCACCGTCGTCGCCGGCGCCGTGCCGGTCAATCCGGCCGCTGTGGCCTCGGCCCGGCGGTCGCAGCGCTGGATCTGGGCCTGGGTGGCGCTTGGCTTCGCGGCCTATCTCCTGCTGCCCTGGTATGCGATCCAGGATTCGAGCTGGTACGAGGCCGTTCCGCAGGTGTTCGGCCAGGCCGAGGGTGCCAACGGGCTGATGCAGGCGGCCACGCAAGGCCGCAGCTGGCTCTTCATCGGCCTTGCGGGGCTGGCGATGTGCGCCGTCGGCGCCTGGCTGCCGGCCGGCCGCGCGCAGGGGCGCTGGCTGCTGGCGGGCGGAGCCATCGGCGCCATTGGCCTTGCCGTTGCAGGCTTTGCCATCGGCGCGCGCGGATGGAGCTTCGCGGCACTCAACACGCAGTTCGGCGAGCTGGCCGTCAATCAGTTCGGCATCGGCGCGGGTGGCTTCATGGCGCTCACCGCGCTCACGCTGCTGGCGGCCTTCGGCATTGCGCGGCTCGGGCTGTTCAAGGGCGACCTGTTCGTGGCTGCGGCGGTCATCGGCTGCGGCGTGCTGATGGCGCTGTTCATCGCTTACCCGGTGAGCAAGGCGCTGGCCGGTGCATTCTTCAATGAAGAGGGGCAATGGTCGATCACGGCCTTCGCCGCTCGCGTGTTCACCGAACGCATCTGGGGGCTGGGCTGCGTTGCAGGCGGGGTGCGCTGCGGAGTGGCATGGAACACGCTGGTGCTGGCCTTGCTGACCGCCGCCGGCACCACCTTCTTGGGCACGCTGATGGCCCTCATGGCCGAGCGCGGGAGCAAGCGCGGGCAGGGCGCCTTGCGGGTGCTAGCGCTGCTGCCGATCATCACGCCGCCCTTCGTCGTGGGCCTGGGGCTCATCTTGCTGTTCGGCCGCGCGGGCATCGTCAATCAGCTGCTCGAAAACGCGTTCGGCATCGAGCCGACGCGCTGGTTCTACGGCATGCCGGGCGTGCTGGTGGCGCAGCTCTTCGCCTTCACGCCCATCGCCTTCATGATCATGCGCGGCGTGGTGCAGGGCATTGCGCCCAGCCTGGAAGAGGCCGCGCAGATGCTGCGCGCCGACCGGCGCCGCACCTTCTTCACCATCACGCTGCCGCTCTTGAAGCCGGGGCTGGCCAATGCCTTTCTGGTGGGTTTCATCGAGAGCATTGCGGACTTCGGCAACCCTGTGGTGGTGGGCGGCCAGTTCTCGGTGCTGTCGACCGACATCTTCTTTGCCATTGTCGGCGCGCAGTACGACCAGGGCCGCGCGGCCTCGCTGGCGTGGGTGCTGACGATCTTCGCGCTCGGCGTTTTCGCGCTGCAGCGTGGCGTGCTCGGCAAGCAGAACTACACCACCGTGAGCGGCAAGGGCGATGCAGGCATTGCAATGGCCCTGCCCGACGGCGTGCGCCGCACCATCCAGTGCATTGCATTGCCGTGGATCGCGTTCACTGCCGTGGTCTACCTGTTCGCCTTCGCGGGCGGCTTCGTGCAGACCTGGGGGCGCGACTACAGCTTCACGCTCAATCACTTCAAGAACGCCTTTTCTCTCGAGTGGGGGCAGTTCGGCCTGGTCTGGGCCGGCACGGCGTGGAATTCGCTGATCACCACGCTCAAGCTCGCGGGCATCTCGGCACCGATCACCGCGGCGCTCGGGTTGCTCATTGCCTGGCTGCTGGCGCGCAATGAGTTCAAGGGGCAGGGCGTTTTCGAGTTCGGTGCGCTGCTGGCTTTTGCCATTCCGGGCACGGTGCTGGGCGTGAGCTACATCCTGGCCTTCAACGTGCCGCCGTTCGAACTCACGGGCACTGGGCTCATCATCGTGCTGTGCTTCATGTTCCGGAACCTGCCGGTGGGCGTGCGGGCCGGCACGGCGGCTTTCAAGCAGCTCGACCGGTCTCTCGACGAAGCCTCGCTGATGCTGCGGGCTTCCACCTCGCAGACGCTTTTCAAGGTGGTGCTGCCGCTCCTGAAGCCCGCGCTGGTGGCCGCGCTGGTCTACAGCTTCGTGCGGGCCATGACGACGGTGAGCGCGGTGATCTTCCTGGTCACGGCCGAGAATGAACTGGCCACCACCTACATCATCGGCCGCGTCGGCAACGGCGACTACGGCATTGCGCTGGCCTACTGCACGGTGCTCATGATCCTGATGTCGCTGGCGATTGCGCTGGTGCAGTGGGTGGTCGGGGAGCGCAAGCTGGGGCGGCGCAAGGCGGGCGTGCCGATGGTGGCCGCGCCCGTGGTGCATTGATCGGGAAAAGAACACATGAGCAACGGCATCGAATTCCGCAACGTCACCAAGCGCTACGGCACCGACAAGAACGGGCCCCTGGCGGTCAAGGGCATCAGCTTCGAGGTGCCGGTGGGCACGCTCACCACCATCCTGGGTCCTTCGGGCTGCGGCAAGACGACCACGCTGCGCATGATCGCGGGGCTCGAATCGCCGACCTCGGGCGCGATTCTGATGGGTGGGCGCGACGTCACAACGCTGGGCCCGGCCGAGCGCAACGTGAGCATGATGTTTCAGAGCTACGCGCTGTTCCCGCACATGAATGTGATCGAAAACGTGGGCTACGGCCTGCGCATGAGCGGCGTGAAAAAAGACGAAGCCACGTCGCGAGCGCGCGATGCGCTCAAGGGCGTGGGACTGGTCGGCTTCGACGAGCGCCTGCCCAGCGAACTTTCGGGCGGCCAGCAGCAACGTGTGGCACTGGCGCGCGCGCTGGTGCTGGAGCCCGCGGTGCTGCTGTTCGACGAGCCGCTCTCGAACCTCGACGCCCGCTTGCGGCGCGAAATGCGCGAGGAAATCCGCGCGCTCCAGCAGCGGCTGAAACTCACGGTGGCCTATGTGACGCACGACCAGAGCGAGGCCCTGGCCGTGAGCGACCAGATCATCGTCATGGACCACGGCGTGATCGCCCAGCGCGGCACGCCCGAGCAACTCTACGGCCGGCCCGAGAGCGAATTCGTCGCCGGCTTCATGGGCGAGGCGATGGTGTTTCCGGCCATTGCACAGGCCGACGGCAGCGTGGTGCTCGGGCCGCTGCGCCTGCAGCCGCGCTATGCGGTGGCACCCGGCACGGTGAAAGTGGCGGTGCGACCCGAAGCCTGGGAAATCGGTGCCGCCGACGCGGCCGGCGGGCTCGCCGCCACGCTGCGCAAGGCGGCCTACCTCGGCAGCTTCTACGAATACGGCTTCGACACGTCGCTCGGGCCCGTCTTCGTGGTGTCGACCGATCTTTCGCGCCCCCTTGCCGCGGGCGCGCAGGCCACGCTGTCGCTGGCGGCGCACGGGGTCAGCGTGGTGCCCGGCGCATGAAACAATGGCGCCATGAACGTGGTTTTCGATCTTGGCGCTGTGCTGCTGGCATGGGAGCCCACCCAGCTGGTGCAGGCCCATCTTCCCGAACACGCCCCCACTGAGCTTGTCGCCGCGGCGCTGGGCCGGGCGCTTTTTCACCATGACGACTGGATGTGCTTCGACTGCGGCACGCGCTCGCTCGAAGACGCCATTGCGCGCATGGCCCAGCGGCTCTCGCTTCCGGCTGCGCGGCTCGACGACATGCTTGGCAACCTGGGCGAGCGCCTGGAGCCGATTCCCGTCACCGTCGACCTGCTCGAAGGCCTGTTCGCGCGGCGCGATGCCGGCGAGGCGCTGCGCCTCTATTACCTCTCGAACATGCCTTCGCCGTATGCACGCGCCCTCGAGCGCCGGCACGCGTTCATGCGGCGTTTCGATGGCGGTGTCTTCTCGGGCGACGTGAAGTTCATCAAGCCGAATCGCGAAATCTACGAACTGCTGGCGGTGCGCCATGCGCTCGATCCGCAGCAAACGGTGTTCATCGACGATTCGGCCGCCAACGTGGAGGCCGCGCGCGCCTTCGGCTGGCATGCCATCCATTGCACCCACCCCGCCGCACTGGCGGTGCAGCTGGCGCGCTATCTGCCAGCTGTTTCGTCTATCGGCCGGTGAGCACCACCTTGGATGTGTCGAACCCGAGGCTGGCGGCGTAGTCCAGTTCGGCCTGCAGCGCGTCGTCTTCCAGGCGCGGCGCGCGCGAAAGAACCCACAGGTATTCGCGGTCGGGCGTGCCGACCAGCGCCACCTGATAGTCGCGGTCGAGCTTCAGGATCCAGTAGTCGCCCCACACCATCGGCAGCCAGCCAAGCCATGACGGCGCAAAGCGCACTTCGAGCCGGCCTGCCCCGGGCTGGCCCGCGACCGGCACGACGCGGGCCGTGCCTACTGCCTCGTCGAAGTTGCCATCGGGGCGCACGCAGCGGTTGAGCACCTGCACCATGCCGTCGGGCTGGGGGAGGTACTCGGCGGTGACCGGGCCGGCGCACTGCTTCTGGAAGCGGTTTGGCAAGCGGGCCTGTTCGTGCCAGATGCCGGCATAGCGCTGGATATCGACAGGCGCCACCACCTGCAGTGGCGCGCGCATCAGCGGCGCCCCGTCGGCGGGGCCGACCAGCTGCGCACGCGCGGTGCGCCCCGCGCCCAAGGCGATCCAGGTTGCCACGCCGCCGACAACGAAGGCGGTGGCCAGCGTGCCGATGGCGGCGCTGGTGCGGCGGTCGTCGAAAGGCGCGCGGTTTGCAGCAGCGCTGGGCGCTGCGGTGCGACGTCGGCAAGGCATGGAAGAGGACTCCTGTGGTCGAAAGCATCAAGACGGGAAGCCGCAGGCTAGCCGGCCGACGGAAACGCTGTCGTCAGCGGCGGACCACAGCATTTGTAGGGCAGGGCGGCCGGCGCACGACACGGCCGGTTACAGGCCGATGCAGCGCGGTGAAAACCCGTGCTACGGTGCGCATGAAAACATCGGCCCCAGCGCAATTGCGTGCAGGACTTGTCATCACCCGCACAGGATAATCTTCGACATGAATCAACTCGATGCTCTCCGCCAATGGACCACCGTGGTCGCCGACACCGGTGACTTCAAGCAACTCGCCATTTCCAAGCCGCAGGACGCGACCACCAATCCGTCGCTCATCCTGAAGGCAGTGCAGAAGCCCGAATACCGGCCGCTGCTCGACGAAGCTGTCAAGAAGCATGCGGGCAAGCCGCTGGACGAGGTCATCGACCGCCTGCTGGTGCGCTTCGGCGCCGAAATCCTTTCGATCATTCCGGGCCGCGTGTCGACCGAGGTCGACGCCCGCCTCTCGTTCGACACCGCCGCCACCATTGCGCGCGGCGAGCGCATTGTGGCGCTCTACAAGGCCGAAGGCATCGACACGGGCAAGCGTCTGTTGATCAAGGTGGCCTCGACGTGGGAAGGCATCCAGGCGGCACGTGCGCTCGAGCAGAAGGGCATCCGCACCAATTTGACGCTGCTGTTCTCGTTCGCGCAGGCGGTTGCCTGTGCCGAGGCCGGCGTGCAGCTCATTTCGCCCTTCGTGGGCCGCATCTACGACTGGTACAAGAAGTCGGCCGGCGCCATATGGGACGAGGCCACCAGCGCGGGCGTGAACGATCCGGGCGTCAAGTCGGTGCGCGAAATCTTCAACTACTACAAGCAACACGGCATCAAGACCGAGGTGATGGGCGCGAGCTTCCGCAATGTGGGACAGATCCAGGCCCTGGCCGGCTGCGACCTGCTGACCATCAGCCCGGAGCTCCTGGCCGAACTGGCCGCGAACGACGCGCCGCTCGAGCACGCGCTCGACGCGAAGAAAGCCGCCGCTGCCGCCACCATGGAGAAGCTGAGCTACGACGAGGCGGGCTTCCGCTTTGCGCTCAATGAAGACGCCATGGCCACCGAGAAGCTGGCCGAGGGAATCCGCGCCTTCGCGGCCGACGCCGTGAAGCTCGAAAAACTCATGCAGGAAAGCGGCAAGTAAATATGGCCATGACCCTTCGCTGCGACCGCGCGCCCGCCTGGGCTCAACTGCAGAGTTACTTCGAGACCGCGGGCCGCCAATTCGACGTGCGCCACGCGTTCGTTGATGACGCGGGGCGCTTCGAGCGCTTCAGCCAGGAGGCTCCGCATGTCTTTGCCGACCTGTCGAAGAACCTGATCGACGCGCGCACCGAAGAACTGCTGCTCGCGCTGGCGACTGAGTGCGGCCTGGAGGCGCACCGCGACGCCATGTTTGTCGGCGAGCACATCAACAACACCGAAGACCGCGCCGTGCTGCACACGCTGCTGCGCGCACCGGCCGGCGCCGCAGTGGGCAACACCGCGGCCGAACTGCGCGAAGTGCATGCCACGCTCGACGCAATGCTGGCCTACGCCGAGACGGTGCGCAGCGACCACACCATCACCGACGTGGTCAACATCGGCATCGGCGGCTCCGACCTCGGGCCGCAGATGGCGGTGCTCGCGCTGGCCGAGTTTGCGGCGCCGGGCAAGCGCTTTCATTTCGTCTCGAACGTCGACGGCCATGAGCTGGCCGGCGTGCTGCGTGACCTGGCGCCCGAGCACACGCTGTTCCTGATCGCGTCCAAGACCTTCACCACCGCCGAGACCATGGCCAATGCGCTCTCGGCCCGGCGCTGGTACGAGCAGTCGGGCGGCACCGACATTGCCGGCCACTTCGCAGCGCTCACCACCAATGTGGAGGCCGCGAAGCAATTCGGCATCGACACCACCTTCGGCTTCTGGGACTGGGTGGGCGGCCGCTATTCGCTCTGGTCGGCCATCGGCCTGCCGATTGCTCTGGCCATCGGCGCCGAAGGCTTTCGCCGGTTGCTGGCGGGCGCGCACGCCATGGACGAGCACTTTCGCACCGCGCCGCTGGCGCAGAACCTCCCGGTGCGCCTCGGCCTGCTCGACGTCTGGTACCGCAATTTCCACGGCTTCACGAGCCGCGGCATCGCGCCGTACCACAGTGCCTTGAAGCGCCTGCCGGCTTATATGCAGCAGCTCGAGATGGAGAGCAACGGCAAGCAGGTCGATGCCAGCGGTGCGCCGCTGCCCGCCAGCCTGGGCACCTCGCCCGTGCTCTGGGGCGAACCCGGCACCAACGGACAGCACGCCTACTTCCAGATGCTGCACCAGGGCACCGACGTGATTCCGCTCGAATTCGTGGCGGTGCGCGATGCGGCCCACGACCTGGACGGCCACCACCCCAAGCTGCTGGCCAATGCACTCGCGCAGGCGCAGGCGCTGATGGTCGGCAAGCTCGACGCCGGCGGCCACAAGAATTTTCCGGGCAACCGGCCGAGCACTTTCTTCGTGTTCGACAAGCTCACGCCCGAATCCCTCGGCGCCTTTCTCGCGCTGTACGAGCACCGCGTGTTCACCAGCGGCGCGCTGTGGGGCATCAACAGCTTCGACCAGTGGGGCGTGGAGCTGGGCAAGGTGCTCGCGAAAGACATCGAGCCGCGGCTGGCCTCCGGCGACATCACGGGGCTCGACGCATCGACGGCGGGCCTGCTGAAACGGCTGGGTAGCCGGGCCTGAGTCTCTGAAGTGCGAGGCAATAGGCCGTTGGTTTGAGAACCAATGGCCGAATTTGCAGTTGAAAGACCCGCCGATATGATCAGCCCGGGGAAGTTTCCCTGGGAACAATCATGAGGAGTCGATCAATGGACTTTCAAACAGCGGTCAAGACCTGTTTCAGCAAATACGCCGATTTCAATGGGCGTGCGTCGCGTTCGGAGTACTGGTGGTTCGTGCTGGCCGAGCTCATCGTTCTCATCGTGGCGAGCCTGATCCACCAGTACGTGTACGTCATCGCGGCGCTGGGCTTCTTGCTGCCCGCGCTGGCCGTGGGCGCGCGCCGCCTGCACGACATCGGCAAGAGCGGCTGGCTCCAGCTGCTGATGATCATTCCGCTCGTCAACCTGGTGCTGATCTATTTCTACGTGCAGCCATCGCAGCCGGAGAGCAACCCGCACGGGGTGCCTGCCACCTGAAGCTCAAGCTTGGCGCAGCGCCTGCTGCGCGCGGGGGCAATCATCAAGGGCCGCGCAAGCGGCCCTTTTTCATGGCTTCTTACATGCTGTATTGCGTTAACTAGGGAATATCCTAGCCAATCAGTGCATGAAAGTACTATCACTGCCCGGTGCAGTACCAAAGCCGCAAGCGCGTTTCTCCAGAATTCAGGCCACGGCGACCCGACAAGAGGGCGTCGCTCACCTCTAGGAGACAACATGAAGCGTTTTCTGAAAGCGGGCCTCGTCCTCGCACTCGCCGGTACGGGGCTCCTGTCCCACGCCGCCACTGAACTCGTGATTGCGACCGTCAACAACGGCCACATGATCGAGATGCAGAAGCTTACCCCCTTCTTCGAAAAAGCCAACCCCGACATCAAGCTCAAGTGGGTGACGCTCGAAGAAGGCACGCTGCGCCAGCGCGTGACGACCGACATCGCCACCAAGGGCGGCCAGTTCGACGTGATGACCATCGGCCTGTACGAAGCGCCGATCTGGTCGAAGAAGGGCTGGCTCCAGCCCATTGCCACCGATGCCGCCTATGACGCCGACGACCTGCTGCCCGCCATTCGCGCCGGCTTGTCGTATGAAGGCAAGCTCTACGCCGCGCCGTTCTACGGCGAGAGCTCGATGCTCATGTACCGCAAGGACCTGGCCGACAAGGTCGGCTTTCAGATGCCCGAGCAGCCCACCTGGGCGCAGGTGAAGGAGCTGGCCGGCAAGATCCACGATCCGAAGGCCGGCGTGTACGGCATGTGCCTGCGGGGCAAGCCGGGCTGGGGCGACAACATGGCGTTCCTGACCACGCTGGTCAACACCAACGGCGGCCAGTGGTTCGACATGCAATGGAAGCCGCAGATCGACACCAAGCCCTGGAAAGACGCGATCAACTTCTACGTCGACCTGATGAAGGCCTACGGCCCGCCGGGCGCCTCGGCCAACAGCTTCAACGAGAACCTGGCCCTCTTCAACGAAGGCAAGTGCGGCATGTGGGTGGACGCCACCATCGCCGCCTCGTTCATTAGCGACCCGAAGCAGTCGAAGGTGGCCGACAAGGTGGCCTTCGCGCAAGCACCCGTTGCTGTCACGCCCAAGGGCGCCAACTGGCTGTGGACCTGGAACCTGGCCATTCCCGCCAGCTCGACCAAGGGCGCGGCCGCGCAGACCTTCGTGAAGTGGGCAACCTCCAAGGAGTACGTCAACCTGGTCGCCAAGGAGCACGGCTGGGCCACGGTGCCCACCGGCACGCGCAAGTCGACCTACGCGAACCCCGAGTTCCAGAAGCTCGCCAAGTTCGCCGCGGCAGAGAAGAAGGCCATCGACACCGCCAACCTCAGCGACAGCACGCTGCCCAAGTCGCCGTATGTCGGCGTGCAGTACGCGGCCATTCCCGAGTTCCAGGCCATCGGCGTGGCGGTGGGGCAGCAGATGAGCGCGGCGCTGTCGGGCAAGGTCACGGTCGACCAGGCGTTGAAGACCTCGCAGACGGCGGCAGAGCGCGAGATGAAGAAGGCCGGGTACTACAAGTAAGCCTGGTTTTCTTACTCCCTCCCCTCCCGGGGGAGGGTTGGGGTGGGGGCAAGCGGCGCACCAATCACCGCAGCGCTTGATCCGGGAGCCCCCATCCCTGCCTTCCCCCAGAGGGGGAAGGAGCCAGAGACTACGAGAAGGAATTTCCTCATGAACCGACTCCTGCCCCGGGCCCTGATGGCGCCCGCCGTGCTCACGCTCTTCCTGTGGATGATCGTGCCGCTTGCGATGACGTTGTACTTCTCGTTCGTGAACTACAACCTCATGCAACCCGGCGAGCGCACGTTCGCGGGCATCGAGAACTTTCACTACTTCGTCACCGATCCGGACTTCTGGCCCGCGACCTGGAACACGTTGCTTTTGATCGGCAGCGTGATCGTCATCACGGTGGTGTTCGGCGTGCTTCTCGCACTGCTTGTGAACGAGCCCTTTCCGGGCCGCGGCATCGTGCGGGTGCTGCTCATCTCGCCGTTCTTCGTCATGCCCGCAGTCAATGCGCTGCTGTGGAAGCACATGATGATGAACCCCATCTACGGCATCCTGGCCGACGTGTGGCGCTTCTTCGGCGCGCAGCCCATCGACTGGCTCACCGACGTGCCGCTGCTCTCCGTGATCATCATGGTGGCCTGGCAGTGGCTGCCGTTTGCCTGCCTGATCTTCATCACCTCGCTGCAGTCGCTCGACCGCGAGCAGATGGAAGCTGCGCGCATGGACGGCGCGAGCGCATTCCAGCGCTTCTTCTACCTGACCATTCCGCACCTCGGCCGGCCGATGGCGGTGGTGATCATGATCGAGATGATCTTTCTGCTCAGCGTGTTCGCCGAGATCGCCATCACCACCAATGGCGGCCCGGGCAACGAGAGCACCAACATGACCTACCTGATCTTCAAGCAGTCGCTGATGAATTTCGACGTCGGCGTGGCTTCGGCCGGTGCGCTGTTCGCGGTGGTGCTGGCCAACATCGTGGCCGTGTTCCTGATCCGCATCATCGGCAAGAACCTTGATTGAAGGAACGACCATGCAACCCAGCAATTTCCTTCCGCAACTGCTGCGCACCGCGGGCGCGTGGGCCGCGGCACTGCTGCTGTTCTTCCCGCTCGGCTGGCTGTTTCTCACGGCCTTCAAGACCGAGCTGCAGGCCATCCACGTGCCGCCGCTCTTCATCTTCGAGCCCACGCTCGGTAACTTCAGCGAAGTGCAGCGCCGAAGCGACTACCTGCTGTATGCGCGCAATTCGCTCATCACCAGCCTGGGCTCGACCATCATCGGTCTCTTGATCGCGGCACCCGCCGCGTACTCGATGGCATTCTTTCGCACGAAGAAGACGCGCGACATCCTGATGTGGATGCTCTCCACCAAGATGATGCCGGCCGTCGGCGCGCTGGTGCCGATCTACGTGCTCGCGCAGACTGCGGGCCTTCTGGATTCGCTCACTGCGCTCACGGTCGTGTTCACGCTGTCGAACCTGCCGATCATGGTGTGGATGCTCTACAGCGCCTACAAGGACATTCCGAACGAGATCCTCGAGGCCGCACGCATGGACGGTGCGACCCTGTGGACCGAGTTCCGCCACGTCGTGCTGCCGCTGTCGGTCGGCGGCCTGGCATCGACCGGCCTCCTGTGCCTGGTGCTGAGCTGGAACGAGGCCTTCTGGGCGCTCAACCTCAGCTCGGCCAAGGCCGGCACGCTGGCCACGCTCATTGCCTCGTACTCCAGCCCCGAAGGCCTGTTCTGGGCCAAGTTGTCCGCCGCCTCATTGATGGCCATCGCGCCCATCGTCGTGTTCGGCTGGTTCAGCCAGAAGCAACTGGTGCAAGGCCTGACCTTCGGCGCCGTCAAGTAAAGAAAGGGAGACATCTCATGGCCTACCTGCAACTCAAAGACATCAAGAAGAGCTTCGGCGACGTCAACATCATCAAGGGCGTCGACCTCGAGATCCAGAAGGGCGAGTTCATCGTCTTCGTCGGGCCTTCGGGCTGCGGCAAGTCGACGCTGCTGCGCCTCATTGCGGGACTCGAGCCGATCACCAGCGGCAACCTGCTGCTCGATGGCAAGGACATCACCTGGGCGCCTTCGGGCAAGCGCGACCTGGCGATGGTGTTCCAGAGCTACGCGCTCTATCCGCACATGAGCGTGTACGACAACATGTCCTTCGCGCTCAAACTCGCGGGCGTGTCGAAGGACGAGATCAAGACCAAAGTCGACCACGCGGCCAAGACGCTCAACCTCACGCAGTACCTGGACCGCACGCCCAAGGACCTGTCGGGCGGACAGCGCCAGCGCGTGGCCATCGGCCGCGCGATCGTGCGCGCGCCCAAGGTGTTTCTGTTCGACGAGCCGCTGTCCAACCTCGATGCGGCGCTGCGCGGCAACACGCGCGTCGAGATCCACAAATTGCATCGGTCGCTCGGCGCCACCACCATCTACGTGACGCACGACCAGGTCGAGGCCATGACGCTGGCCGACCGCGTGGTGGTGCTCAGGGACGGTCTCATCGAACAGGTCGGCACGCCGCTCGAACTCTATGACCATCCGGCCAACCAGTTCGTCGCGCAGTTCATCGGCATGCCGTCGATGAACATGGTGGCAGCGAGCGCGATCCCGAGTTTTTCCGCTGCCACTGGTGGGCGCCTGCCGAACGACGGTTTCCTGGGTGTGCGGCCCGAAGGCCTGCGCGTGCATCCGAAGCAGGCTGCTGCCGCGGGAGTGCCGGGGCGTGTCGAGCTGATCGAAGCGCTCGGCGCCGACACGCTGATCCACGTCGACGTGGGCGGCGTGCCACTGATCGCGCGCCAGAACGAGCGCACGCCGCTCAATGCGGGCGACGACGTGGCGGTCGAACTCGATCCCTCAGTGCTGCATCTGTTCAACCGCGAAGGCCGCGCGGTCTCCGCCTGATTTTTCCTTTTCTTCTTCCGGACATTTCCCGTGACCCCTGCAGCAGCGCCTCTTGCGCCCACTCCACCGGTTCTTTCGGAGTTCACGGTGCTTCACCTTGGACTCGGGTCGTTCCACCGCGCCCACCAGGCCGTCTACCTTCAGCGGTTGATCGACGCGGGCGACACCCGCTGGTCGCTCTCCGGCGCGAACATCCGGCCCGACATGGCGGATGTTGTTGCAGCCCTTCAGGCGCAGGGCGGACGCTACACGCTCGAAACCGTGTCGCCTGCGGGCGAGTACCGCTACGAACAGATCGAAGCCATTCGCGAAGTGCTGCCATGGGAGCCCTCGCTGGCCGCGGTCATCGCGCGCGGCGCGGCGCCGTCCACGCGCATCGTGTCCTTCACCGTGACCGAGGCGGGCTACTACCTCGAGACCAAAGGCAAGCTGGACCTGTCGTTCGGCGATCTTGCGGCCGACATCGAGCGCGCGCGCCGCGGCGAAGCGGGTGGCGAGGGCATGACCATCTACGGTGCCGTCTGCGCGATCCTGCGCGCGCGCAAGGCCGCCGAGGCCGGTGCCGTGACGCTCCTCAACTGCGACAACCTGCGCCACAACGGCGACCGTTTTCGTGCCGGCTTGCTCGAGTTCATCGAGCGTGCCGGCGATGCCGAACTGCTCGCATGGGTGCAGACGAACACCGCTTGTCCCAACGCGATGGTGGACCGAATCACGCCGCGCCCGCCGCCCGAACTGCGCGCGCGCGTGAAGGCTGCCACCGGGCGCGACGATGCGGCCGCGATCACCGGCGAGAGCTTCATCCAGTGGGTGATCGAAGACAACTTCGTAGCGGGCCGTCCCGACTGGGGCCGCGTGGGCGTGGAACTGGTCGAGTCGGTGCAGCCTTACGAGGAGGCCAAGATCCGCATCCTCAACGCCACGCACAGCTGCATCGCCTGGGCCGGCACGCTGATCGGGTTGGACTTCATCCACGAGGGCACGCACCACGCGGCGATCCGAAAGATGGCCCACGACTATGTGACCGAGGACGTGGTCCCGTGCCTCAGCCCAAGCCCGATCGACCTTGCGGCCTACCGCGACGTGGTGCTCGACCGTTTCGGTAACCCCGCGATCCGCGACACCAATCAGCGCGTGGCGGCCGACGGTTTCTCGAAGATCCCGGGCTTCATCGCGCCCACGGTGCGCGAGCGGATTGCCGCGGGGCAGCCGATCGACAGCGTCGCGATGTTGCCCGCGTTGTTCCTTGCCTTCCTGCAACTCTGGCATCGCGGGGCATTGCCCTATGCCTACCAGGACCAGGGCATGGACGAGGTAGTGGCGCACGCCATCTGCGATGCCGCCGATCCAGTGCTTGCTCTGTGTTCGGACGCCGGACTGTGGGGCCCTATCGCGGGCGATGTACGGCTGGTCGACGCCGTGCGCGGTGCGAGCGGACGCGTGAAAAATTTTGTGAATCCAGGAGCAACGATATGAGTGAACGTCTGAAGAACCGCCACGTGCTGCTGACCGGCGCCGGTGGCGGCATCGGTCTGGCCGTGGCTGAAGCCTGCATTGCCGAGGGCGCGCGCTGCAGCGTGGTCGACCGCGCGACGGCGGCACCCGAGGCGGTGCGGGCGCTGCAGCAAAGCCATCCCGACAAGCTCGCCTACATCGCGGCCGACGTGACCGACACGCAGGCCATCGCGCACATGCTGGCCGAGGCGCAGGTCGCCTTCGGGCCCATCCACACGCTGTTCAACAATGCCGCGGTGTTCGACCTTGCGCCGCTGCTCGACAGCGACGAGGCATCCTTCGACAAGCTCTTTGCCGTCAACGTGAAGGGCATGTTCTTCGTGATGCAGGGCGTGCTGCGCCACATGGTCGAGGCCGGCACGCAGGGCGCCTCGGTCATCAACATGGCGTCGCAGGCGGGGAGGCGCGGCGAGGCGCTGGTGTCGCACTACTGCGCTACCAAGGCCGCGGTCATCAGCTACACCCAGAGCGCCGCACTGGCCATGGCGCCGCATGGCATTCGCGTCAACGGCATTGCACCGGGTGTGGTGGATACGCCGATGTGGGACCATGTCGACAGCCTGTTCGCCAAGGCCGAAGGCCTGCCGCCCGGCGAGAAGAAGCGCCGTGTGGGCCTGGAGGTGCCGCTTGGCCGCATGGGCTTGCCGGCGGACGTTGCAGGTGCGGCGGTGTTTTTAGCCAGCGACGAGGCGCGCTACATCACGGCGCAGACCTTGAATGTCGATGGCGGTAACGTCATGAGCTGAGATGAAAGGCTTCTGCTTGTCTTGCGTTGATCGTTCAGGGCGCGCTCCCGCCGACGGGGTATCTTTCTCCGCGAATGTCCCCCGGCCTGCGGCCTCCTCCTTTATTTCGCTGCGCAAGGCACCCCGCCAGCGGGAGCGTTGCGAAGAGCAGTACCCGGTGGCCTGTGCACGCGCCCTGAACAAACGCGCTCCGAATCCTTTGCACAGTGCAACCCATGAATCAAGATTTTCATCTGTACCTCGACAGCGCCGACATCGCCGAACTGCAGACCTGCTTGCCGCATCCGGTTGTGCACGGCGTGACGACCAATCCCACGCTGCTGCGGCGCGCCGGCATCGGCCGCAACGAATTGCCCGGCTTGCTGAAACGCTGCATCGAGATGGGCGCCCGTCAGGTGCAGGCACAGGTGTATTCGAGCGAGGTAGACGGCATGCTCGAAGACGCGCGCGCCTTGCTGTCGCACTTCGAGCCGGGCCAGTTGGTCGTGAAGATTCCCGCTACGCGCCAGGGCCTCGATGCCGGCGCACGGCTCATTGCGCAAGGCGTGCCGGTGACGTGGACGGCCGTCTATGCGCCTGAGCAAGCGCACTTTGCAGCGCAACTTGGTGCCGCATATGCTGCGCCTTATCTGGGACGGCTCGAAGATGCCGGCATCGACGGGCTGGCGCTGATCGCACAGATGCAGGGCCTGATCTCTCAGCGGCCCTCGTCCGGCACGCGCCTCCTTGTGGCAAGTATTCGCTCGCGCGAGGCGTATCTTTCGTTGCTGGAGCTGGGCGTGGGGGCCATTACGATTCCCCCGCGCCTTTTTGCCGAACTGCTCGATCATCCTGCCACGCTTGACGCCGAGCGCGGCTTCCTGGCCGACGCGCACGCCTTGCCCTGAAAGAAGAGAATCCGAGAACCATGCGCATTGCACTCACGGGCGAAGCCCTGATCGATTTCACCGCCAGCGAAGCCGGCACGCTCGCGTTCCTGGGCCACGAGGGCGGCTCGCCGCTCAACACCGCCGTGGCCTGCGCGCGCCTGGGCGAACCCACCGGCTTTCTCACCCAGCTGTCGAACGACCTGTTCGGCGAACGGCTGTTGCGTTTTCTCGAACGCAACGGCGTGGACACCAGCTTCATCTTGCGCAGCGATGCGCCGTCGACTCTGGCTTTTGTAGAACGCACGCCGCAGACCAACCGCTATGCGTTCTATACGCGCGGCAGCGCCGACGCCACCTGGGCGCCCGAACCGCTGCCGCAGTTGCCGGCGGACTGCCGCTTTCTCCATTTCGGTTCCATCTCCTTGCTGCAGGAGCCGGCGGCCTCGCGCATCGCCGACCTCGTCACAGCCAACGCCGGGCGGCGCGTGATCGTGTTCGACCCCAACGTGCGGCCCAGCCTGATTCCCGACATGGCGGAGTACCGCGTGCGCGTCATGGACTGGTTTGCCATGGCCGACCTCGTCAAGCTCAGCGACGAAGATGCCGAACTGCTGGCACCGGGCCAGCCGGTCGATGCACTGGCGGCGGAGTGCCTGCGAGCCGGCGCGCATGCGGTGATCGTCACGCGCGGCGGCGCGGGCGCCACGCTCTGGCGCACGGGGCACGACCCGCTCACCGTGGCGGCGCCGCGCGTCGAGGTGGTCGACACCATCGGCGCGGGCGACACCTTCACGGCGGGCCTTTCGGTCGCGCTGCTGGCGCAGGGCGTCGAGCATCCGGCGCAACTCGGCCAGCTTGCTGATGAAGCCTGGCGTCAGGTGATGCGCTTCGCGGCCACGGCCGCCGCCCTGAACTGCACCCGCGAAGGGGCCGATCCACCCACGCTCGAAGCGGTTCGCGCGACACTGGCGCAGCAAGACAATGGGCCAGCCCTATCCCAGTCCTGACCCCGTGCTGCCATGACCACGATCACACGCAAGCGCTCGATCCCCCGTCAGCGCCAACCCGAACTTGAGCGCGACATCGCGCGCTCCCCATCGCTGGGCTACGAGGCACCCGAAACCGGCCTGGTGCGATGCCTTGCGCATGGTTTTCCGAGCCCGCTGGTGCGATGGCACTTCCATGAAGACTACGAACTGCACCTGATCACCGAGACCTCGGGCAAGGCCTTCATCGGCGACTGGATCGGGCCGTTCCAGCCCGGGCATTTGGTGCTCTGCGGGCCGCGGCTGCCGCACAACTGGATCTCTCTCGACGTGCCCGAAGGCGGCGCCGCGGGGCGCGACCGGGTGATCCAATTCCGCCATGAGCCCATCGAACGCGCGGCAGAGGAGATTCCCGAACTGCGCGAGGTGATGCAGCTGTTCGAACGAGCGCGGCACGGCATCGAGTTCTTCGGCATGTCGCAGCAGGCGCAAACGCATTGGGACAACATCAAGGCCGCGCGCGGCATGCGCCGGCTCGGCCTGTTCTTCGAGTTCATGGCCGACCTGGCGCAATGCACCGACTACCGGCTGCTGTCGAGCGTGCAGATGCAGGGCGCGCAGGGCGCCGATGGCGATGCGCAGGTCGACCAGATCAACGGCATCGTCAACCGCATCACTGCCAATCTGGCGGAGTCCATCTCGATGTCCGACGTGGCAGCCGAACTCGGCATGAGCGAGAGCCGCTTCAGCCGCTTCTTCCGGCGCTCCACCGGCAACAGCTTTACCGACTTCGTCAACCGCGTGCGCATCAACAGCGCCTGCCATCTGCTGATGCAGACCGACCACTACGTGACCGACATCTGCTATCAGGTCGGCTTCAACAACGTCGCCAACTTCAACCGGCGTTTCCTTGAAATCAAGGGCATGACGCCGAGCGAATTCAGGCGCCAGGCCGACACGCGCTTCGGCTGAAGTCGAGCCGACGAGCTTTCAAGCCCATCAGGGAGCACCATCTTGTATCTGGGACTGGACCTCGGCACGTCCGAGCTCAAGGCACTGCTGCTCGCGAGCGATCACCGCATCGTCGGCGTGGCACGCGCACCGCTCACGGTCGATCGGCCGCAACCGCTCTGGTCGGAGCAATCGCCGAGCCAGTGGTGGCAGGCGCTCGAAAAGGTCATGGCCGAGCTGCGGCAGGCGCACGCGGACGCGCTCTCTGCCGTTCGTGCCATCGGCCTCTCGGGCCAGATGCACGGCGCCACGCTGCTCGATGCGGCGGGCGACGTACTGCGACCCGCCATCCTCTGGAACGACGGGCGCAGCGGCGCGCAGTGCGATGCGCTCATGCGCGCCGTGCCGCGCCTGGGCGAGATCGCGGGCAACCTGGCCATGCCGGGGTTCACCGCGCCCAAGCTGCTGTGGGTGCGCGAGCACGAGCCTGAAATCTTCAATCGCACGGCGCGCGTGCTGCTTCCAAAAGACTGGCTGCGCTTCATGCTCAGCGGCGAGGCCGTCAGCGAGATGTCCGACGCCGCGGGCACGCTGTGGCTCGACGTCGGTGCGCGCGACTGGTCCGACGAGCTGCTTACGGCCACGGGGCTCACGCGCGACCACATGCCGCGGCTGGTCGAGGGCAGCGAGGTGTCGGCGCTGCTCAAGCCCGACCTTGCGGCGCGCTGGGGCGTCGGCAGCGGCTCTCCAGTGCGCATTGCCGGTGGCGCGGGCGACAACGCCGCGAGCGCCGTCGGCATGGGGCTGGTGGAGCCGGGGCAGGGCTTCGTCTCGCTTGGCACTTCAGGCGTGGTGTTCGTCTCGACCGACCGCTTTCTGCCGAACCCGGCGCAGGCCATGCATGCGTTCTGTCACGCGCTGCCGAAGCGTTGGCACCAGATGTCGGTGATGCTCTCGGCTGCAAGCGCGGTGAGCTGGGCCGCCAGGACATTCAGGTTTGTCGACGAGGCCGCGCTGCTCGAAGCGGCCGCGTCGGTCGAGCTGGCACGACGCGAACGTTGTCCGTGGTTCCTGCCGTACCTGTCGGGCGAGCGCTCGCCGCACAACAACCCGAATGCGCAGGGCGTGCTGTTCGGATTGACGCATGCGCATGGACCGGCGGAGATCGCCTATGCCGTGGTCGAAGGCGTGAGCTTCGGGCTGCGCGACGGCTTCGACACCCTGCGCCTGCCTGCCGACACGCCGCTGCGCGAAGTCGCGCTGGTCGGTGGCGGTGCACGCAGCGTGTGGTGGGGTCAGTTGCTGGCCGACATCTTCCAGGTGCCGCTCACTCTGTACGCGGGCAGCGAGACGGGCGGCGCGCTTGGCGCGGCGCGCCTTGCCTGGCTGGCCGATGGCGGCACCGTCGCCGAGGTGTGCACGCTGCCGCCAGTGAGGCAGCAGCTCGTGCCGTCGGCGGTTGATGCGGATTTGCACAGCTCGCGGCATGCGCGATTCCAGGAGCTGTACGTCGCGCTGCAAAGCCAATTCCAGTAATACGACGGGCAATAAAAAAGGGCCGCTTTCGCGGCCCTTCTTGTTGGTGAGCAGTGCTCAGCCGGGCATCACATGCCCATGCCGCCCATGCCGCCCATGCCACCCATGTCGGGCATGCCGCCGCCGGCACCGGCTTCGTCCTTCGGTGCGTCTGCGACCATGGCTTCGGTCGTCAGCAGCAGCGAAGAGACCGATGCTGCGTTCTGCAGCGCGGTGCGGGTGACCTTCGTCGGGTCCAGGATGCCCAGCTCGAGCATGTCGCCGTACGTGTCGTTGGCAGCGTTGAAGCCGTAGTTGCCCTTGCCTGCGAGCACAGCGTTCACGACCACCGAGGCTTCGCCGCCGGCGTTGTTCACGATTTCGCGCAGGGGGGCTTCGATGGCCTTGAGCACCAGCTTGATGCCGGCGTCCTGGTCGGCGTTTTCGCCCTTGATCGAGTCGCCCACGGCTTGCTTGGCACGCAGCAGAGCCACGCCGCCGCCAGCCACAACGCCTTCTTCCACTGCAGCGCGGGTGGCGTGCAGGGCGTCTTCGACGCGAGCCTTCTTTTCCTTCATTTCGACTTCGGTGGCAGCGCCGACCTTGATCACTGCAACGCCGCCGGCCAGCTTGGCCACGCGCTCTTGCAGCTTTTCACGGTCGTAGTCGCTCGTGGCTTCTTCGATCTGCACGCGCACTTGCTTCACGCGGGCTTCGATGTCGGCCGCAGCGCCCGAACCGTCGATGATGATGGTGTTTTCCTTGCCCACTTCGATGCGCTTGGCTTGGCCGAGGTCGGCCAGCGTCACCTTTTCGAGCGTCAGGCCCACTTCTTCAGCGATGACCTTGCCGCCCGTCAGGATGGCGATGTCTTCGAGCATGGCCTTGCGGCGGTCGCCGAAGCCAGGAGCCTTGACAGCCACGACCTTCAGGATGCCGCGGATCGTGTTCACGACCAAGGTAGCCAGGGCTTCGCCTTCAACTTCTTCGGCAATGATCAGCAGGGGACGGCCAGCCTTGGCGACTTGTTCCAGCGTGGGGAGCAGGTCGCGGATGTTGCTGATCTTCTTGTCGAACAGCAGCACGAAGGGGTTGTCGAGCAACGCCGATTGCTTTTCGGGGTTGTTGATGAAGTAGGGCGACAGGTAGCCGCGGTCGAACTGCATGCCTTCGACGACGTCGAGTTCGCTGTCCAGCGACTTGCCGTCTTCGACAGTGATCACGCCTTCCTTGCCGACCTTGTCCATCGCGTCAGCGATGAGCTTGCCGATGGTTTCGTCGCTGTTGGCCGAGATCGAGCCGACTTGAGCGATTTCCTTCGACGTGGTGGTGGGCTTGGAAGCCTTCTTCAGCTCGGCGACCAGGGCCGTCACGGCCTTGTCGATGCCGCGCTTCAGGTCCATCGGGTTCATGCCGGCCGCGACCAGCTTGAAACCTTCGCGAACGATGGCTTGTGCCAGCACGGTCGCGGTGGTGGTGCCGTCACCGGCGTTGTCCGAAGTCTTGGAAGCTACTTCCTTCACGAGCTGGGCGCCCATGTTCTGGAGCTTGTCCTTGAGTTCGATTTCCTTTGCGACCGACACACCGTCCTTGGTGACGGTGGGGGCGCCGAACGAACGCTCGAGCACCACGTTGCGGCCCTTGGGGCCCAGGGTCACTTTGACTGCGTTGGCCAGGATGTTGACACCCTCGACCATGCGCGCGCGGGCTTCACCGCCGAAGACTACGTCTTTTGCTGCCATGTTTTATTACTCCGAATGGGGATGGATGGATTACTTCTCGACGACCGCGAACAGGTCGTCTTCCTTCATGACGAGCAATTCGTCACCGTCGACCTTGACGGTCTGGCCGCTGTACTTGCCGAACAGGACGCGATCGCCGACCTTGACGGTCAGTGCGGTCAGGTCGCCCTTGTCGGTGCGCTTGCCCGGGCCCACGGCCAGGACTTCACCCTGATCGGGCTTTTCGGCGGCTGCGTCGGGGATGACGATGCCGGAGGCAGTCTTGGTTTCGCTGTCAATACGCTTGACGATCACGCGATCGGCCAAAGGACGAAGTTTCATTGCATCTCCTGGATAAGAAACGGGGTTGTGGTCGGGCGCCGGACCTGAGGCCGGCGGCCCATCGACTGGGCGAGGGCTTGTTAGCACTCATCTACAGCGAGTGCTAATCATAAGGGCAATCGGCAGACTTTCAAGGCCGGGGGGCCGGCCAGATGCGGAACGACACTGTTCTTTCGTCAACGCGCCATTGAGCTTTCGTCGGCCGGTGCGAAGGGTCGCCCGATCGGCGCTGCGGCCAGGCACGGCACGTGCAGAATGCGACCAACAGCCGGAACCGGCCAGAAGCGGTGCCTCAGGAGCGCCCTCAGATTCGATTCAAGGAGGATGAACAAGGGTACGCTATGCCTGTCGCGCTCGGCCGCTGCCACGTAGCCCATCAGCACCTCGACGATGGAGTGCTCAGGAACGTCGCGAATGTTGAGCGCACGGGCGTGGCCGTGCAGCGGCCTGGATCAGACTGGCAGCAGGCCGGACGCGCGGTAGGCTTCCATCAAACTGTCGAACAGCTGAAGGTCTGAACGACTTCTAGCGAGTAGCTGAGCGCCCATGACCGCAGCGAAAATCGCCCGCGCACGAGCGTCGGCGGCATCAGGCTCGCACAAATTCGAGTTCACTACCAGCTTGGCGATCCAAGCGATGTTGACTTCCGCGAACTGCGTGATCTGCGCTTTAACTTCCTCTGGCAAATCATCTGTTTCCGCGCCCATAAAGCTGCCAAGGCACAGGCGGTTTTCCGCTTCGAGCGAACGACGAAAAATCTCTGGGAACCGCCGCAGGGCGTCGATCGGGACGGGGCACTCCTCGGAAATTTTCGCCAAGGCAGAGGCGCCGTCTTCGACGTATTTTTTGGCCACGGCCGCAGCGAGGTCGGCTTTGCCAGGGAAGTAGTAATAAATACTTCCCGCCTTGATCCCGACTTGCTGCGCGATCTCGCGGAGATTCAGACCCCCGTAACCACGAGACTGGGCGATCTCCTTCGCGGCTAACAAGATTGATTCCCTGGCGTTGGTGTTCATGGCATTCATGTCTTGTTCTTCGAAAACCGATAGCTCAGCGCTACCCCTGTGAATAGAAGTCTAACTTTTGTTAGGTGGGTCGCCTGGGCCTGGGACTACCCACGGATCGACCAATGGTGGTCGACCCGGCACCGGCCCGGCGCGTCAAAATGGGCGCTTACTGAGGGGCAATGTCCACCTCCGGGATGCCGCTTTGCCGATCGGCATAGGCCGCCTTGAAGCTGGGACGGGCTTGCCAACGCTTCCAGTACGCATCCAGGAACTCGAAGCGTTCATCCAGCGGGGTCGCGTTGACGGGAAACTTGGAAAAAGCGATCGCAGTGCACAGCGTCATGTCTGCGAACGTCGGCTCCTCACCGCCCAGCAGCCACTCGCGGCCATCGGACAGATGTTGATTGACCAACGCGGCATGCGCCAGCGCTTCCTTGCGGCAGTGCTCACCCCACGCTTCGTTCTTGGTCAGTTCCAGCTTGAAGCCGAGGCCGGTGTGCAGTACGTGGAAGGCCGTCACGATGCGGTACAGGATGTGCACCCAGATCCGGTTGTCCCACATGTTGTCCAGGCCCTGCTCCCGTGCATCGTTGCCCATGATCTTGCGGCCGGGATAGGCTTGGTCTAGATATCGAACGATTGCGGCCGCTTCAGAGATGGAAGTGCCGTCTGCCAGCAGCAGCGTCGGCGTCTCGCCCCAAGGGTTCATCTTCAGGTGGCGCCAGCCTCGTTGTTCTCCAACCGGCGTCATGTCATAGACGGTCTCGTTGAAATGGGTGGCAATGCCTTTTTCGTGCATGAACAGGCGCAGACGCTGCGGATTGGGGAACGCGGAGGGCGATGTGAAGAGCGAGAGTTTGTTGGCAAACATTGGAAGTCCTAGTGGTTAAAAAGATACCTGTCTAACAGCAGGTAGGTGGATGCTATGGCGCGCGAGTAAAAAGATCAACCCTACCTAACACCTGTTAGGTAACAATATGTTTCTTGGAATGCGGAAGAAAATGCTCTTCGTCATGTGTGCTTGCACATGCGACAGCTAGACCCATTTCACGTTTCCGACCAGTTCCCTCGCCTTACCTCGGGCAGCAAGACGGTGAGCATGTGAGGGGCTACGACGAGGGACCCGCCGGTTCTTGGTGGCGTGAGCACCCGCGGCGGCTTGGAAATGCTTCGCATTGACGCGGAGCTTTTGCGAGGTTGGAGCGAACGGTTGCTTTAGAGGAATCTGGATGGCGGCTTTGGGGCCCAAAGCAGCCTGTCGCAAGCTAAGGTCGATCGTCGATCACGAGGGGCATACACGCGCGGACCCAACGGCGCGAAATCGAAATTTGCGAAGGTTCAACGGCGCGCTTCGCGAAGGTCGGATGGTGCCAGCGGTGCAATTGAAGGGATGGCCCCGAGGTTCTAGGTGCAAAGGTTCATTGACGCTCCGCAGCTACGGAGCGAGACCGATGTCGGGCAAGAGCCATCGCATACGGCGGGATTCGGATTGAAAGCCCGGTTCAACGTGATCGTTCATCGGTCTGCAACTCCACCAGCGCCCGGTACAGCTGCTCGGGTGAGATCGGCTTGTGCAGCAGTGGAATACCGCTGGCCAGGGCTTCGCGAAGGCGCTCCGGGGCAGTGTCTCCGGTGATGATGAGGGCGGGTGTATGGCGGCCTCCCTGCCGAAGCAGTTGCTGACGCAATTCAGTGATGGCGTGAGCCCCGGTGCGCGGCCCACGCAGTCGATAGTCGCTGATGATGCAGGCAGGGGGATTTTGCAGGGCCAGCGGCAGGGCTTCCTCCAGAGATTCGGCGTCGTCGCAGGAGCAGCCCCAACTTTGCAGCAGGTGCACCATGGCGCTGCGCACAGTGGCATCGTCGTCGATCACCAGTACCCGCATGGGTTGCAACTGCGGCCCCTTTTGCAGTGGGGGTGGCACCGGTGCTACCGACAGGGGTAGCTCCAGCCGGAACACGCTGCCCTGCTCAGGCTTGGACGACAGCGTCAGCCCATGGCCCAATGACTTCGCCAATCCGTCGGCAATAGCCAGGCCGAGCCCCAGGCCTTTGTGCCGGTCGCGTTCGGGGTTGCCCAGTTGGTGAAACTCGCGAAAGATGGCTTGCTGGTCGGCTGGTGCGATGCCGATACCGGTGTCCCACACCTCGATGCTCACGGTGTGCCCACGTTTTCGGCAGGTCACCAGCAGGCCGCCGCGCTGGGTATAGCGGATGGCGTTGGAGACCAGGTTGCGCACCACCATGCCGACCAGGATGGCATCGGATTGCACGGCCAGTTGAGTTTCCCGAGAGCGGTAGACCAGCCCCTTGGCATCGGCCAGCGGAGCGAAGTCGTTCTCGATCTGGTACAGCAGGTCTTGCAGGAGAAAGGGTTGTATCTGTGGCTGCA
This sequence comes from Variovorax sp. OV700, assembly GCF_900099805.1. GTDB lineage: Bacteria > Pseudomonadota > Gammaproteobacteria > Burkholderiales > Burkholderiaceae_C > Variovorax. Next base: position 148,746 of record NZ_FNDR01000008.1, read on the forward strand.
CCACGCCGGCTTCGATGCGCGAAAAGTCCAGCAGGGTGTTGAGCATGTCGCTGGAGGCGCGCCAAGCCGACCGGGTGCTGACCAGCACCTCGCTTTGATACATCGACAGCGGGGTACGCGACAGCACGTCCAGAAACAGGCCTTGGGCGTGGATGGGTTGGCGCAAGTCGTGGCTGGCGGCGGCCAGGAAACGAGACTTGGCCAGGTTTGCCTGCTCGGCCGCTTCTTTCTGGACATGCAGGCGTTCGGCCAAGTCGGCAATCTGGAAGCGAGCTCGCAACGATTCGGTCAACTTGTCGTTGAGCGTCCGGGCAAAGCGCACCGCCAGCAGCGAATAGGCAAAAATCGTCAGGCCGACGGCTTGGTACAAGCGACCCCCAAGCAACAGATTGCCCGCGACGGCACTCACCGCGCAGGGCAGGAAAAAGCCATGGAAGGTCGGCAGGTGGATCGTCTGCGAAATCAGGGAACTCGAGACCATGCCGGCCAGCATGAGGGTGACCAGCAAGCGGTGTTCCACTTCGCCATATTGGAGCAAGCACAGAGCACCGCCAGCCCACAGCAACCCCGACGCGAGCGACAAGGCCGTGTGCAGATGAATCCGGCGGCTCACCTCCGTTTCCGTCACGGTCTGGTGCCGCAGCCACCACCAGCATGCCAGGCGCACCAACGCGTGTGCAGCCAGCAACCCGCTCCACACCAGCAGCACGACCAAAGGAAGAACCTCGTGCATCACCCACAGCAGTGCAGTGGCCACCAGCAGGCTGCCAAGGACGATGAAAGGCACGTTGCTTTGCAGCGTGATGAACTGGTGCAACTGGATCTGGGATTCGGCCTTGGAAGACAGAGGCGCAGGAGCGGGAGGCGAGTTCATTGAGACAGCCGTCGGAAACTACCGGGGCCTGAGTTGTTTCACGTTGAGGATTTGCCTACGCAGCGCCCCGCTGCGTAAGTCCTGTTAACCAATCAGCCCGTTTTGGCGTGCCGCAAACGTGGCCTGCGAGCGGCTGTTGACCCCCAGCAGGCCCAGCACCGCTTGCACGTGTCCGCGCACGGTGAATTCCGACACCTGCAGGCGCCGGGCAATGAGTTTGTTGGGCAGGCCCTGGCACAGCAGGTCCAGCACCTCGCATTGGCGGGGGGTCAGCCGCGGCACGCCGGGCTTTATCGGGACGCTGCTGGCGAGGGGCAGTTGCTGCAGATGCGCCAGGGTGTGGCGAATCACCGCAATGATCTGGTCCGGGGTATCGCCCTTGGAAACGAAAGCCGCCGCGCCGCGTGCCAGAGCCTGGGCGATGGTGTCTGGCGTGGCGATGGAGGAGAGCATCACCACCGGCACCTGCGGCCAGCGTTGCCGAAGCAGCCCCAGCCCTTCCAGGCCGTTGACACCCTGCAGCTGGATGTCGAGCAGCACCAGTGCGGGGGGCTCGTCCGTCGTGCGAACGGCTTGCTCCAGGGACGCTGCCTCCAGTACCTCGACGTCGGCCATGCCCTGGAGCAAAACCAGACGCAGACCCGAGCGGAAAAGTGCGTGGTCGTCTATGAGCAGCAATTGCAACGGTGCCATCGCGCAAATTAAAACATCAGTTGCAAAAAGTTTCCACAGTCAATATTGACTATATGCCGGCCGCCGCGCGCTGGGCACTATGCGTTTTTTTTGCGCAAAACAGGGGGCTATTTCTCCATGAACCACGCCTACCGCCTCGTCTGGAGCGATGCCGCCGCACGCCTTGTGCCAGTCCCCGAGACCGCCAAAGGACGCGGCAAGTCGTCAGGTCGCGGCGCTGCCGTCGTGGCACTCTGCGTGGCGCTGCTTGCTGGCGGCGCGTGGGCTGGCCCCAGCGGCGGCAGCGTGAGCGCGGGCAGCGGCAGCATCAGCCAGAGCGGTGCCACCACCACCATCACGCAGGGCAGCCAGAACCTCGCCATCAACTGGGCCAGCTTCGGCATTGCCGCAGGCGAGCGCGTCAACTTCGTGCAGCCCGGCGCCAGCGCCATTGCGCTGAACCGGGTCATTGGCCCGGAGTCCTCGGTCATCAACGGCAGCCTGAGCGCCAACGGCCAGGTGTGGATCCTCAACCCCAACGGCGTGCTGTTCGGCAGCACGGCCAGCGTCAACGTCGGCGGTCTGGTGGCCTCCACGCTGAGCCTGAGCGATGCCGACTTCCTGGCTGGCAAGCGCAGCTTCAGCGCGAATGGAAGCCAGGGCGCGGTGGTCAACCAGGGCAGCCTGACCGGCGGCTATGTGGCCCTCTTGGGCAAGCAGGCCAGCAACAGCGGCACCATCACCACCGCCAACGGCACGGCGGCACTGGCCGCGGGCGACAAGGTCACGCTGGACTTCAGCGGCAGCCGGCTGCTGTCGGTGCAGGTCGACGAAGGCACCCTGAACGCGCTGGCCGAGAACAAGGGACTGATCCGCGCCGACAACGGCACGGTCATCCTCACGGCCAGCGCCAAGGACGCGCTGCTGAACACCGTGGTCAACAACGAGGGCGTCATCGAAGCCAAGGGCATCGACGCTGCGGGCGGCACCATCCTGTTGCTGGGCGGCCTCAACGGCGGCACGGTCAAGGTGGCGGGCACGCTGGATGCATCGGCCAGCGGCGCCCACGACGGCGGCTTCGTGGAGACCAGCGGCGCGCATGTGCAGGTGGCCGGCGGGGCGAAGGTCAGCACGCTGTCGGAGACGGGCAAGACCGGCACCTGGCTGGTCGACCCGACCGACTTCACCGTCAGCGCCGGCAGCGCGGCCGGCACCACGAGCGGCATCGGCGCCGACACGCTGTCGGCCAACCTGGCAACGACCAACGTCACGCTGGCCACCGACAACAGCACGGGCACCGACAACGGCGACATCAACGTCAACGCCGCGGTGAGCTGGGGGGCCAACACCACGCTGACGCTGAATGCGTACAACGACATCAACATCAATGCGGCGATCACCGCCACGGGCACCAGCGCCGGGCTGGTGCTGAACCACGGCAACTACGCCAGCACGGGAACGGTCACCAGCGGCACCGACTACAACGTGAAGGCGCCCATCACCCTGAGCGGTGCCAGCGCCACGCTGGGCATCAACGGCACGGCCTACACGCTGCTGCACAGCATGGCTGAGATCGACGCCATCGACAACACCGGCCTGAGCGGCAACTACGCGCTGGCGCAGGACCTGGATGCCGGCGGCACCACCTACACCAGCGCGCTGGTGGGCTCGAACAGCTTCGTCTTCGGCGGCCGCTTTGCCGGCCTGGGCCACACGATCTCGAACCTGACCATCAGCGCCGGCAGCGCCAACAGTGTGGGCCTGATCGCGCAAAACTTCGGCACCCTCCGTGATCTGGGCCTGGTCGGCGGCAGTGTGTCGGGCGGCGACCGCGTCGGTTCACTGGTGGGCTTCAACGGCAGCAGCGGCAGGATCAGCAACGCCTATGCCACCGGCAGCGTTTCAGGAGACGACTACGTCGGCGGCCTGGCAGGCTACAACGGCGTCGGCGGCAGCATCCGCAACGCCTATGCCGCCGGCAGCGTTTCGGGGACTGGCGACTTCGTCGGCGGGCTGGTGAGCGTGAATTACGGCACGATCAGCGACGCCTATGCCGCCGGCAGCGTTTCGGGAACCAGCAGCTGGGTCGGCGGGCTGGTGGGCGTGAACGCGGGCAGCGGCAGCATCAGCAACGCCTATGCCACCGGCAGTGTTTCCGCGGCTGCCGGCAACTACGTCGGCGGGCTGGTGGGCTTGAACGACGGCGGCGCGATCAGCGGCGCCTATGCCACCGGCAATGTCCTGGCAACCGGCGGATTCGTCGGCGGGCTGGTCGGCTACAACAACGGCAGCATCAACAACGCCTACTGGGACAGCACCACCACGGGCCAAGGCGCCGGGGTGGGCACGAACAGCGGCACGGTCACCAACGTCAGCGCCATCACCAGCGGCACCGCCTACAGCCACGGCAGCTACGCCAACCTGGGCACCTGGACCGAAACGGTTTCGGGCTCCGGCGTCTGGGTGGCCAAGGACGGCAGCGGCAACCCGCTGTGGGTGATGGTCGAAGGCGCGACCCGCCCCTTCCTGTACAGCGAGTACTCCACCAGCATCCGCAACGCCCACCAGCTGCAGCTGATGGCCTACAACCTCTCCGCCAGCTACAGCCTGGCCGCCAATGTCGACGCCAGCGAAACCGCCGGCGCCAACCCCAGCGGCATGTGGACCACGGCCGGCTTCTCGCCGGTGGGCAATGGCACGGTGGCGTTCAGTGGCAGCCTGGACGGCCGAAGCCACACCATCACCGACCTGGTGATCAACCGCGGCACGACGTCGAAGGTCGGGCTGTTCGGCCAGACCAGCAGCAGCAGCGTGATCCAAGGCGTCGGCTTGCTGGGCGGCAGCGTCATCGGCGCCGACGAGGTGGGCAGTCTGGTGGGCCACAACGAAGGCGACATCAGCAATGCCTACGCCACGGGAACCGTCAGCGGGGCCAACAGTGTGGGCGGCCTGGTGGGCTTCGGCTTCGGCGGCAGCATCAGCAATGCCTTTGCCACGGGCGCCGTCAATGGCGCGGGTGACAGCGTTGGTGGCCTGCTGGGATTCGGCTACGCCGGCAGCATCAGCGATGCCTACGCCACGGGTGCCGTCAATGGCGCCGGGAACGATGTTGGCGGCTTGGTGGGCCACAGCGCCGGCAGCGCCGGCAGCATCAGCAATGCCTACGCCACCGGCACCGTCAATGGCACCGGCAACGATGTCGGTGGCCTGGTGGGCTACAACCGCGGCAGCATCAGCAATTCATACGCCACCGGTGCCGTCACCAGCGCGGGCAACAATGTCGGTGGACTGACGGGGCTTCTCGACCTTGGCAGCATCAGCAATGCATACGCCACGGGCGCTGTCAGCAGTTCCAACGCGGCTGGCGTCGTGGGCGGCCTGGTGGGCTACAACTCCCTCGGCAGCATCAGCGATGCCTACGCCGTGGGTAACGTCACTGGCTCCGGCAACAATATCGGTGGCCTAGTGGGCCTCAACGACGGCAGCATCGGAGATGCCCATGCCACGGGGACCGTCAGCGGAGCCACCGCGGTGGGCGGTCTGGTAGGCCGCAACAGCGGCAGCATCAGCAGTTCTTACGCCATCGGCACCGCCGCGGGCACGAACGATGTGGGCGGCCTGGTGGGCTTCAACTTCGGCAGCAGCATCGGCAATGTCTACGCCACGGGCGACGTCAGCGCATCCAATAACTATGCCGGTGGGCTGGTGGGCCGGAGCGGCGCCGGCAGCATCATCAATGCCTACGCCACAGGAGCCGTCAGCGCGGCAAATGGCTATGCGGGTGGCCTGATGGGCTGGAATGCCGGAAGCATCCTCAACACCTACGCCACCGGCGTCATCAGCGGCGCCAGCGATGTGGGTCGCCTGGTGGGCCACAACGCCGGCAGCATCACGGCATCGTTCTGGCTCGGTGCGAGCAACATTGGCGTGGGCAGCCAAGCGGGGTCGGTCGATGCGTTGACACGGGGCCTGAGCAGCAGCGAAGCCACCAGCGCCAGCACCTATAGCGCCGCCGGCTGGAATATCGCTACCACCGGCGGCACCAGCGCGGTGTGGCGAATCTACGAGGGCAACACCATGCCCTTGCTGCGCAGCTTCCTGACCGCGCTGACCGTCACGGCCGGCGACGTCAGCAAGACCTACGACGGCACGACCAGCTTCAGCGACAGCTACACCCTCAGCGATCCAGGTGCCAACACCGGCCTCATCATGGGGACCGCGAGCTACGACACCAGCAGCAAGAATGTGGGCAGTTACGCCATCACCGTCGGCGGCCTGTATTCGAGCCAGCAGGGCTACGACCTGATTTCAGCGGGTACGGCCAGCATCACCGCCGCCACGCTGACCGTCAGCGGCGCGACTGCGGCCGACAAGACCTATGACGGCACGACCAGCGCCACCGTCAGCGGCGGAAGTTTGAGCGGCCTGGTTGGCGGCGACACCGTGGCGCTGAGCCAGAGCGGCAGCTTCAGCGACAAGAACGCCGGCACCGGAAAGACCGTCACCGAGACCTTCGCCATCAGCGGCAGCGATGCCGGCAACTACGTGCTGGCCAGCAGCAGCGGCACCACCACGGCAAACATCACCGCCGCCACGCTGACCGTCAGCGGCGCGACTGCGGCCGACAAGACCTATGACGGCACGACCAGCGCCACCGTCAGCGGCGGCAGTTTGAGCGGCCTGGTCGGCGGCGACATCGTGGCGCTGAGCCAGAGCGGCAGCTTCAGCGACAAGAACGCCGGCACCGGCAAGACCGTCACCGAGACCTTCGCCATCAGCGGCAGCGATGCGGGCAACTACGTGCTGGCCAGCAGCAGCGCCACCACCACGGCCAGTATCACCGCCGCCGCGTTGACGGTCACCGCCAACAACGATAGCCGCGTTGCCGACGGCAGTGCCTACAGCGGCGGCAACGGCGTCAGCTACAGCGGCTTCGTCAATGGCGAGACCAGCAGCGTGCTCGGTGGCAGCCTGGTCTATGGCGGCAGCGCTCAGGGCGCCACCGCGGCCGGCAGCTACAGCATCGCGGCCGGCGGGCTGAGCGCGGGCAACTACGCGCTGAGCTATGTCGACGGTGCGTTGGTGATCAGCGCGGCGGCGGCCAACCCCGCTCCGTCGAGCCCCGCACCAAGCCCCGCACCGCCAAGCCCTGCACCGTCGAGCTTGGCACCGTTGAGCCCGGCACCGTCGAACGCCGACCCGTCGCTACGCGATGCGCAGCAGCGCGCAGTGGTCAGCCAGGCCGACTTGCCGAAGCCGCCGGTCAATCCGCCCGAGCGGCTGCGCATCGAACAGTGCGGGCTGCGCCTGGACGAACCCGCGACCGACTTCTTCACCCTTAACGAGAACAAGCTTTCATGCATGTCACGCCTCGAATCCCGCTGACCCTGCTGGGCGCTTCCCTGGCGCTGAGCGCCGCGACGGCTTCTGCCGCCACGCCGGACGCCGGGCAGATCCTGCAGGAGCCCCGCGCGCCCTTGGTGGCACCGAGTGGCAGCACGCCGGCGCTGAACATCGACGGCCCGACGGCGCGCAGCGTGCCCGAGGGCGGCGCGCGGGTCCGGCTCTCGGCCATCCGCTTCAGCGGCAACACCGCTTTCAGCAATGCCGCACTGCAAAGCTTGTTGAGCGACGCGGTTGGCAACGAGCTGACCTTTGCCGAGTTGACGCGATTGACCGATCGCGTGACGCGGCACTATCGCGAAGCCGGCTACCTTGTCGCGCGCGCCTACCTGCCAGCCCAGGCGGTCAAGGACGGCGTGCTCGACATCGCGGTGCTGGAGGGCAATCTGGGCAAGGTCACAGTCACCAATAGCGCTGGACTCAAAGACTCCGCTCTGGCGCCTTTGCAGGCCCTGCCCCTGAACGCCCCGGTGCAAGCCCAAAGCCTGGACCGCACCCTGCTCACGCTGTCGGATCTGCCAGGCACCCGCGTGCAATCCACCCTGCGCCCGGGCACGACCGTGGGAGCCTCGGACCTGCTGGTGGAGGTGAACAAGACCCAGGCCTTCCAGGGCATTGCCGATCTCGACAACTTCGGCAGCACCTACACCGGGCAGTACCGCGTCGGCACCAGCCTGTACTGGAACAATCCGCTGGACCGGGGCGACCAGGTGAGCTTGCGGCTGCAGGTCAGCAACACCAGCATGCACTACGCACGCCTGGGCTACCAGTTGCCGCTGGGCTCGGACGGCACGCGCGTGGGTGTGGCCGTGTCGCACCTGGACTACCGCCTGGGCAAGGACTTTGCGGCACTGGACGCCGACGGCAAGGCCGAGACCGTGAGCCTGTATGTTCGCCACCCTTTGCTGCGCAGCCTGGAGAGCAACTGGTACGCCCAGCTGCAGGTGGACGCCAAGAATCTGCGCGACAACGTGGGCAGCACGGCCACCACGTCGGTGCACCAACTGCGCAATGTCGTGCTGGGGCTGAACGGCGACTGGCAGGATGCGCTGGGTGGCGGTGCCGGCAACAGCCTGGCCCTGAACCTGACCACCGGCCAACTGCGGCTGGACAATGACAGCCTGGCGCAAGACGCGGCCAGCACCCGAAGCGTCGGGCACTTCAGCAAGCTGAACTACCAGCTGCAACGCGTGCAGGCCTTGCGCCCCAACTGGTCGCTGGCACTCAACCTGAGCGGCCAGCTGGCCGACCGGAACCTCGCTTCGGCGGAGAAATTCAGCCTGGGTGGCAATAACGGGGTGCGGGCCTATGCGCAAGGCGAGGCCCTCGGCGACGCGGGCTGGCTGGCCAGCGCGGCGCTGCGCTGGCAGCCCGCACCGGGCTGGCAACTGCAAGCTTTCTACGACACGGGCGGCGTGCAGCTCAACCATCGCGCATGGAACCGAACCGCCAGCACGGGCAACCGCGTGCAGCTGGCAGGCGCCGGTCTGGGCGTGGGCTGGGCGACCGACAAGCTGGCGTTCTCGCTCACCTCGGCCTGGGCCACCGAGGGCCGGGCCAGCGATGGCCGCCGCGGCGCACGGCTGTGGGCGCAGGCGACAGTGGCTTTCTGATTTTGACGACGCGCGCCTATTCCGGCGCGTGTGCGAGCACGAAGGAAAGCGATGCCAGGTGCTCCACCTTGTCGGTCTTGAGGGGATCTTCAGGCGGTGTAGCCAGCAGCGCGGTGACCACGTTCAGTCCCTGGTTGCGTACCTTGATGACCACGGTTCCGTCGGCACCGCTTTCCTGAGGCATGGCGTCGGGGTCATTGACGAAATCGTTCAGCACCAGGGCGCCCGCAACGGGCTTTCCGTGGTGGAGCACGCGCAAGCGCAGGTCTTGCCCGAGCTTTTCGGGCAGCGTGGCATCGACCGGGACGATCTGCAGCGTGTGCCCGGGCAGCGGCGGCAAGGCACCGCGGAGCGGACCGCGCAGGTGCACCGCGTATTTGAAGTTGTGGCCGCTGGTGAGCGCGCCGGGAACTTCGTCCTTGCCCTTCTTGAGCCATTTGCCTTCCGGCGTCTTGCTCCAGGTGCCGTTGTCGAGCACGGCCGCGACGATGGCGGGTTTCTCCTTCGTGTCCACAAGCAGCAGGCGCCCGCTCACCTCCAGGGCCGTGGGCACCGGGTTCCCGGATGCATCGTAGGCGGTGACCGCGGTGATCAGCGGCTGCCGCTTGACCATGTCCAGATCGTCGGCGCCTTCGCCGTAGATCAATGCGAGTTCGCCGGAGCGCTGGGCGAACCAGATGCCGTGCGCCTGCGCGCTTGCCGAGGAAAGTACGGCCACCGCGAGCATGGCCAAGACGGTGATTCGGTGGTGCAGTTTGTTCATGGGGGTGTCCAGTTGAAAAAATACGAATGCAAGCGCATCAGAAATCCAGCTTCAGGCTGGCCACCACACTGCGCTTCGCGCCTGGAATCACATACAAATTGCCCCAAGAGGCGGTATAGAAATTCCTGTTGAAGAGGTTGTGCACGTCGACCGATACGCGCGCGGTCTTGTTGATCTGCCAGTAGCTCACCAGCTTGACCGTGGTGTAGGCCGGCAGGGCATAGGTGTCTGCGGTGTTGCCCGAGCGGTTGCCGACGTAGTTGATCCCGGCGCCCACCCCGTAGCGGCTGCCATCGGCCAACGCATCTTCGCGAATGGCGAACAGGCCGGCGCTCGTCCTCGGAATGTTCTGGATGCGCGTACCGGCTGCCAGCGTGGCGTCCTTCGAGACCCGGGCATCGACGTACGCCAAATTTCCGCTCACCCTCCAGTTCTTGTCGATCTGGCCGTAGACGTCCGCCTCGAAGCCGCTGCTCTTGACTTCGCCGGCCGCAACGGAGAAGCCAGGCGTGTCGCTGGCCGTCAGCACGTTCGTCTTCTTGATGTCGAACACGGCCAGGTTGGCGCCCAGGCGCTGGTCCGGCGTCTGCAGCTTCACGCCAGCTTCGAGCGCGGTGGAGTACTGCGGATCGAATGCCCGGCCATTCTTGTCGGTGCCGCTGTTGCCGCGAAACGACTTGCCGGCGGAGACATACCAGGAGCTCCAGTCGTTCGGCAGATAGGTCAGGCCGGCGCGCGGCGAAACGGCATCGTGCTTCTGGGCGCTGTTGCGGTTTACGACGCGGTCTTCGATGCTTTGCCTGTATTGGTCGTAGCGGGCGCCCACCAGCAGCTTCCACTGCGGCGCAAGGCTGATCTGGTCTTGCACGAAAACGGCGCTCGCGCGCTGATGCTCGTCCGAACTGGAGGTGAGCGACGTGAGCGGCGGCTGGGGCTTTCCATACACCGGCTGGTAGATATCGATCGGGTAGTTCCCCGAGCGAAGGATCTCGGTGTTCATCCACAGCCTGGACGCTTCCACGCCGATCAGCAGTGTGTGGTCCAAGGTGCCGGTCGTGAACTTTCCTTCCAGTTCCGCCTGGAACGAGGTGTCGCGCGACGGCAACTGGCGCCAGGTGGCGCGGCGGTTCAGCGTCCGGTTGTCGGCGGCCAGCGATGTCGCTTCGGTGTAGTTGCCGGAAAAGGTGCTTTCCTTGTAGCTCGCACCCATGCGCACGCGCCAGTTCTCCGACAACTGGCGGTCCAGGGTGAGTTGATGCGTATTGCTGGTCAGCGTCATGTTGCCGTCGCCGGGCTCGTTGAGCACGCGGTCGCGCGGCAGGGTGCCGAGCACCCCGCGCACGTTGATCAGTCCACGGTCCAGAGGCGTCTTCGAACGCAGGAATTCGGACTCGTAGTTGAGGACCGTCTTGTCGTCGATCACCCAGGTCAACGCCGGCGCCACCAGGGTGCGCCGGTTGCTCAGCAGGTCGCTGCGGCTGTCGCCTTCTTCCACCGCCAGGTTCAGGCGGTAGGCCACGCTCTGGCTCAGCGCGCCGGTGCTGTCCAGCGTGCTGCGGCGCAGGCCCTGGCTGCCGATGCTGAAGTCGGCCGTGTTGCGGCGCGTGAACTCCGGCTTTTTCGTGACGATGTTGATGGTGCCGCCCGGCTCGCTGCTGCCGTAGATTGCCGAGGCCGGGCCCTTCAGGAACTCGAAGCGCTCGACAGTGGCGGTGTCGCGCGGCGGGTTGTAGCCGCGCGATCCGGGGAAACCGTTGACCAGAAATCCCATGTCGGTACTGCTGAACCCGCGAATACCGAAGTTGTCCCACGTGCCGCCGAAGTCATTGAGGCGCGTGATCCCGCTCACGAAGCCCACGGTGTCGGCCAGGCGCGTCGCACCCAGGTCTTCGATCAGCTGGCTGGAGACGATGCGTACCGATTGCGGAACCTCTCGCAGCGGCGTGCTCGTGCGCGTGGCGCCGCTGCTGCTCGTGGGGTTGTAGCCGCCGGATTCTGGCTCGGCGACCACATGCACTTCGGGCAGCGATGTGCTCGCAGGGTCGGACGGTCCGCCGCCGGTGTCTTGTGCCGTTGAAAGTGAGGAAATGGAAGCGAGAGGGAGCAAGGCGAAGGCGATGCGTGACGACCGAGTGCGAAATCCCATTGAAAACTTTAAAGGTGCGTTCTGGTAGAGTTATTGAGAATAAATCTCATTCCCTATTGTAGATGCCGCCATGGCCGCAAAGGGCCGCCCTTGGCGGCGCGGCACGCTACAACTGGTCTGTCGGCACGAACCAGGAGAACAGCAGCAGTTGCAGCCGCGTGAGCAGGCTGGAGTCGGGTTCACTGTCCAGCACCTCGTTGTTCACGTCGCCGGTCCCGATCCATTGCACGTTCTCGCCGTCAGGCATGAGCACCACGCGGTAGACGCCCTCGATGTCGTCCAGCTGGTAGGCATACAGCAGCGCCTGGGCCAGCTCGAAGCTGCGCACGCGAACACCGAATTCGGTGTTCAGCCGGGCCGAGCGGGGATCCAGATTCATGGAGCCGAGCAGCACCCATTCGCGGTCGACCAGCGCCAGCTTGGCATGCAGCCGGCCGCGGGCTTTCTTGAGCAGGGTGCGGAGTTGGCGGTTGCGCTTGAGTTGCTCGGTGCTGACCTCGTACAGGTTCACCCCCAGCTTGAGCATGTCGACGCGGTACCGGTTGTAGTTGATGTTGACCAGCGGCTCGTCGCTGTCGGCCAGCGAGTTGGTGACCACGCTGATGCGCACGCCCCGCGCGCGGCCCTCCCGGATGCGCGCCATGCCTTCCTCGCCCGGAATGAAGTAGGGCGAGATCACCACCACGTCGGAGCGCGCGTTGGCGGTCATTTCGTGAAAGCGCGCCGCGAGCGATTCGCCAGGGGCGGCGAGGGTGCCTAAGGCCTTGTGGGGACTGTCCGCCGCGGCATGAGCGTCGGCGCGCATCCACTTGACCCGGCCCAGGTCGGCCAGCTGCGCGCCGAGCGGCGGGTCGCCCATCACGTCGGTGCCAGAGACGGGTGCGGGCGGCGGCGCGTAGGCCGGCGAGGTGGCGGCTTCGAATTCGGACTTCAGCGCCTCCGGAGTTCCGCTGGCGCCGGCAATCCGTTGCAGCGGGTAGACGACGTCGCTGTTCCAGTAGGTGTCGAAGATGCGCGCCGCCTCCGGCACCACGGGCCCGGCCATGATCAATTCGAAATCGATGAAGTTGGCGCCCTCGCTGCGCAGGAAGTACTCGTCGGCCAGATTGCGGCCGCCGGCAATCGCCATGGCGCCATCAGCCACGAAGAGCTTGTTGTGCATGCGATGGTTGAGGCGGCGGAAATCGCCGAAGAACTCGAGCCACCGCGTCGCCGAGTGGTCGCGGGCGTTCACGAAAGGGTTGAACAGCCGGACCTCGGCATTGGGCTCCGCGGCCAGGCCGAGCAGCAGGCGGTCCATGCCGGCGGTATAGAAGTCGTCGAGCAGCAGGCGCACCCGGACCCCGCGCCTTGCGGCATTGCGCAGTTCCCGCAGCAGCAACCGCCCGGTCTTGTCGTTGCCGAGCTGATACGTCTGGACGTCGAGCGAGGCCTCTGCCCGCCGCATCAGCTCGAAGCGCGCATCGAGCGCAAACGACGCTTCGATCAGCGGCCGGATGCTAGAGAGCCCGTCGCGGGACGCGCCGGCGTCGAGGGCGCCCGCTGCGCGACCCAGCGTCGTGACGGGAGAGGCTGCAATCGAAAGCGTTGGCGGCTCGGCCGCGCGCGGAGGCAGGCCGGCACATCCTGCAAGTACCAGGGCAATTCCGGCAATCGCCAGTCGCAGCGCCAGGCCACGCGATGCGGGAAACGAAGAAGCAATGAACTTGAGCATGGGGCCTACCGACGCACAAGACGTGCGGCCGGATCGTAGCCGCTTTGCGCCGCAGCCACGGCGGGCTGCTCAGGCTTGAACGGCCCTTCCATATTCGGGGAAATCGAAACAAATGAGACTTTGTATTTATTAGAATGCGAATCGTTCTTAATAATGTTTCGGAGTGAAGAAGGAATGAAGGGTTTCATGGCGCGGCGCAGGGCCGCATCGGTGCTGGCAGGCTGCATGGCAATCTACCTGCATCACCAGGTTCTGGCCCAGACCACGGCGCCCGGCGCTTTGCCCGAAGTGAAGGTCGATGCAAACGCCGAAGCCGAAACCGCGACATCGCCCGTGATCGGCTACCGCGCCCGCAATGCCGCGACCGCCACCAAGACCGACACGCCGCTGGCCGAAACCCCCCAATCCGTCACCGTCGTCACCCGCGACCAGATGGTCGATCAGGGCGCCTACAACCTGCAGGACGCGCTCAACTACGCCGCCGGTGTGCGCTCCGATGCCTATGGCCTCGATTCGCGGACCGATTCCGTGCGCGTGCGCGGCGCCACGCCCGACGTCTACCTCGACGGACTGCGCCAGGCCTACGGCTACTACACCAGCACCACGCGTACCGAGCCCTACACGCTGGAGCGGCTCGAAGTGCTGCGCGGCCCCTCGGGCATGCTGTTCGGCGCGGGCACGGCCGCGGGCGTGGTCAACATGGTCAGCAAGCGGCCGCTGCAAGAGGCGCAGCGCGAAGTGGGCGTGCAGTTCGGCAGCTTTGGCCGCAAGCAGATCCAGGCCGACCTGACCGGGCCGCTGAACGCCGACGGCACCCTGTCGTATCGGCTGATCGCGTTGCAGCGCAAGTCGGACACGCAGGTCGACCACGTGCCCGACGACCGCAGCGTCATCGCACCTTCGCTGACGTGGCGGCCGAATGCAGCCACCTCGCTCACCTTGCAGGGCTTGTGGCAGAAGGACAAGAGCGGCAGCAGCTCGCAGTTCCTGCCGTGGGAGGGCACCTTGCTGCCGAACCCGAACGGGCGCGTGCCCACCAGTCGCTTCATCGGTGAGCCGGGCTTCGATTACTACGACAGCGAGCGCAAGACCTTCGGCTGGCAGTTCGAGCACAAGTTCAACGACAGCTGGACCCTGCGGCAGAACTTCCGTTATGCGCAGAACGAAAACGACAACCGCTACCACTATGGCGCGGCGTTCAGCGGCGCCGAAAGCTGGGATGCCACCGATCCGATCTTCAAGCGCGTGCTCGGCCGCTACTACGACAGCTACCTGACGCGCAACCGCACGCAGACGCTCGACAACCACGTCGAAGGGCATTTCCAGACCGGTGCGCTCAAGCACACGCTGCTCGCGGGGGCAGACTTTGCGCGCCAGCGCGAGAACGTCTGGGGCGGAACGACGTTCGACACCATCGACGTGTACGCGCCTGTGTATGGCCACGTCGATGTGCCCGAGCGCACCGCATTGCCGCGCACCCGGCAGCGCCAGAACGGCTTCTACCTACAGGACCAGATCAAGCTGGACAACTGGATCTTCGTAGCCGGCCTGCGCCACGACAAGGCCGTGTCGAGCGCGGCGGGCAGCGAGGCCGAGGAAAGCAGCGCAACGACCAAACGCTTCGGCCTGATGTACGCATCGCCCTCGGGCTGGTCGCCGTACCTGAGCTACAGCGAATCGTTCACGCCGCAGTCGCCGATCAACGGACGGATATTCACGCCCCTGCGCGGCGAGCAGTGGGAAGCCGGCATCAAGTACGAGCCGAAGGACCGCGCACTGGCGTTCAGCGCCGCGGTGTACGACCTGCGCGAGAAGAACCAGATCACCTCGCCGTCGCCGAACGTGTACGCACAGGCTGGCAAGACCAGGACGCAGGGCGTCGAGCTCGAAGCCAAGGGCTCGATCGGTCCGAACCTCGATCTGGTGGCGCACTACAACTACATCGACGCGGACGAAAAGATCGAAGGCCTGCCCAAGCACCAGGCGAGCGTCTGGGCCAAATACCGCTTCTCGATCGGCAGCGTCAGCGGCTTCTCGGCCGGCGCGGGCGTGCGCCTCATGAGTTCGTTCCAAGACCTGCAATTCGGCGTCGGCCCGCGCGTGCCGGGCGTCGCACTGGCGGACCTCGTGTTTGCCTACGAGACCGATCGCTGGCGCTATGCGCTCAACATCAACAACGTGACGGACAAGGTGTACGTGAGCACCTGTCTCTCGCGTGGCGACTGCTGGTACGGCGCGCGCCGCAACGTCGTGGCCAGCGCGACCTATCGCTTCTGATCATTCACTTTCGACGAGAGCACAGACGACATGAACAGCCGAAAGATCAAGACCTGGGCCTGGGTGCACAAGTGGAGCAGCCTCGTGTGCACCGTGTTCATGCTGCTGCTGTGCATCACCGGTTTGCCGCTGATCTTTCATCACGAGATCGGGCATCTGCTGGGCACCGAGGTCGAGGCGCCCAAGATGCCCGCGAGCACGCCGCGCGTGAGCCTGGACCGCGTGCTCGAAACGGCGCGCTCCAAGCATCCCGACCGCGTGGTGCAGTTCGTCTCCCAGCCCGAGGACGACGATGGCCTCTGGCTCGTCACGCTCACGCCCACGCCCGAGCCCACCGAAGATTTCAAGACGGTGGCCATCGACGCGCGCACGGGTGTCGTCCTTGCGCAGCCGAAGTTCGACGAGGGCTTCATGTATGTGATGTTCAAGCTGCACATCGACCTGTTCGCGGGGCTCGCAGGCAAGCTCTTCCTGGGCTTCATGGGCTTGCTGCTGCTCGTGGCCATCGTCTCCGGCGTGGTGCTCTATGCGCCGTTCATGCGCAAGCTCGACTTCGGCACCGTCCGGCGCGAGAAGCGGCCGCGCCTCAAGTGGCTCGACCTGCACAACCTGCTGGGCATCGTCACACTGGTGTGGCTGTTCGTGGTCGGCTCCACCGGCATGATCAACACCTGGGCCGACCTGATCATCAAGTATTGGCAGTACGACCAGCTCAGCACGCTGCTGGCCCCCTACAAGAACGAACCGACCGTGCCCGTGGCGCAGCGCGCATCGGTGCAGCGTTCGATGGACGTCGCCCTCCAGCAGGCGCCCGACATGAAGCTGTCCTTCATCGCGTTCCCGGGCACTTCGTTCTCGAGCCCGCACCACGTCACCTTCTTCATGCGCGGCAACGAGCCCTTCACTTCGAAGCTGCTGCAACCGGTGCTGGTCGATGCCAAGACCGCGCAAGTGACCGCCTCGCCGAAGATGCCCTGGTACCTCACGGGGCTGCTCGTGTCGCAGCCGCTGCACTTCGGCGACTACGGCGGCATGCCGATGCAGATCATCTGGGCGCTGCTCGACATCGCGACCATCATCGTGCTGGGGAGCGGGCTCTACCTGTGGCTCAAACGCGGCAACACCGTGCCGGCGCCGGCGGCCGCCGGGCGCGCGCCGCAGCATGAGGGCCAGCAGCCGGACCCGGCCCCAGCCATGAAGGTGCAGGCATGAAGCACCGGCACGCGTTCCGGCGCATGTGGGGCTGGCCGATCGCGCTGGGCGTGCTGACCGCCGTCGGCCTGGTTTCTGCATTGTTCAGCAACGGCGGGATGGGCGACGTGCTGGCCTGGTTCGCATTGGGCCTGCCCGTGGCCGTGTGCGCCTGGTACGGCTGGCGCAGGACCTGAGGGACGCCCAGAAGTGCAAATGCCGGCGCGAGGCCGGCATTTGCTTTTCAGAAAGGGCAAGAAGCCCCGGGCTTTACAGACCCGCCGCGGCGCGCAGCGCGGCTGCTTGCGTGGTCGCTTCCCAGGTGAACTCGGGCTCTTCGCGGCCGAAGTGGCCGTAGGCCGCGGTCTTCTGGTAGATGGGGCGCAGCAGGTCGAGCATCTGGATGATGCCCTTGGGACGCAGGTCGAAGAACTCGCGCACGAGTTCGGCGATCTTGCTGTCAGAGATCACGCCGGTGCCTTCGGTGTAGACCGTGATGTTCATCGGCTGGGCCACGCCGATGGCGTAGGCGACCTGGATCTGGCATTGGCGCGCCAGGCCGGCGGCCACGATGTTCTTGGCCACATAGCGCGCGGCGTAGGCGGCCGAGCGGTCGACCTTCGACGGGTCCTTGCCCGAGAACGCGCCGCCGCCGTGCGGGCAGGCGCCGCCGTAGGTGTCGACGATGATCTTGCGGCCCGTGAGGCCGCAGTCGCCCTGCGGACCGCCGATGACGAAGCGGCCGGTCGGGTTGATCAGGTAGCGCGTGTCCTTGAGCCATTCCTTCGGCAGCACGGGCTTGATGATCTCCTCGATGATGGCTTCGTTGAACGAGGCCTTCATCTTGGTCGGCGTCTCGCTCTGGTCGGGGCTGTGCTGGGTGGAGAGCACCACGGTGTCGATGCTGTGCGGCTTGCCGTCGACGTAGCGCATCGTCACCTGGCTCTTGGCGTCCGGCCGCAGGAAGGGCAGGCGGCCGTCCTTGCGCAGCTGGGCCTGGCGCTCGACGAGTCGGTGCGCGTAGTAGATGGGCGCGGGCATCAGCTCGGGCGTTTCGTCGCAGGCGTAGCCGAACATCAGGCCCTGGTCGCCGGCGCCGGTGTTCAGATGGTCGTCGCTCGCGTGGTCCACGCCCTGGGCGATGTCGTTGGACTGCTTGTCGTAGCAGACCATCACGGCGCAGCCCTTGTAGTCGATGCCGTACTCGGTGTTGTCGTAGCCGATGCGCTTGATGGTGTCGCGCGCCACCTGGATGTAGTCGACGTGCGCATTGGTGGTGATCTCGCCGGCGAGCACCACGAGGCCGGTGTTGGTCAGCGTCTCGGCGGCCACGCGGCTGCGCGGGTCCTGCTCGAAGATCGCGTCCAGGATGGCGTCCGAGATCTGGTCGGCGACCTTGTCGGGGTGGCCTTCGGAAACGGATTCGGAAGTGAAGAGGAAGTCGTTCGCCATTTTGTTCAAAGCTCCTTGAAGTGACTTGGCGCGTTGCCAACTCTGCGGAGCCCTGGCGAACGCTTTAGCAGATGCCGATGAATCGGCGGGGCACAATCGCATTTGCGCTTGTGTTTGTCGCCCTGCAAGTTGTTCCGTAACTCGGCGACAATTTGCATTCTATTCGAGCCGCGCCAATCCCGTGCGCGCGCGTCCTGGTATTCACACTCCCTGTCAGCCCATGGTCACCTTGTTCCGCCTGCTTGCCCGCGTACCGATGCCGTTGATGCATCGGCTCGGCGCGTTGCTTGGGTGGATCGTATGGTGGTGCGCACCGGACTACCGCCGCCGCTTCAAGTCCAATGCCGAGAGCGCGGGCGTCACCCCCGAGCAGTACCGCCCAGCCATCGCAGCGGCTGGCCAGATGGCCGCCGAGCTGCCCTGGCTCTGGCTGCGCCCGCAAGGCGAAAGCGTGCTGCGCCGCGTGGTGCGATGGGAAGGCGTCGAGGCCTTCGAGGCCGCCATGCAGGCGAAGAAGGGCGTGATCCTGGTGGCGCCGCACCTGGGCAGCTGGGAGATGTGCGGCCAGGCCATCGGCGAGCGCTTTCTCGAAACCTACGGCCCGATCACGGCGCTGTTCCGTCCCGCGCGCAAAAAATGGATGGCCGAACTGATTGCCGCGGGCTCGCGCGACCGGCCCGGCCTGCAAACCCTGCCAACCAACAACACCGGCGTGCGCGGCCTCATCCGCACGCTGCGGGGCGGCGGCTACACCGGCATCCTGCCCGACCAGGTGCCGCCGCTGGGGCAGGGCGTCTGGGCCCCTTTCCTCGGCCGGCCGGCCTACACCATGACGCTGCTGCCGCGCCTCGCCCAGCAGACCGGCGCCGCCTGCTTCCTTAGCGTGTGCGAAAGACTGCCGCACGGTGCGGGCTACGTGATTCGATTCGAGCCCATCGTAGGCACGCCGCTCACCGATCCGGCCGCGCCCATCGAAGCCGCGGCTGCCGCCATGAACGATGCCATCGGACGCCTGATTCACAGCCTTCCGGGACAGTATGTGTGGGACTACGCGCGCTACAAGGAGCCGCGCGGTGAAACCGTGGTGGCCGCCCCGAGCGGGGAGCGGGCACGATGAGTTTCGGTTCCCGCCTTGGCATCGGCTTCATGCGCACGATCGCCCCGTTGCCCCTGCCATTGATCCGCGGATTCGGCGCGCTGCTGGGGCGCGTGCTCCACACCATCGCCGTGCCGCGCCGCCGCGTGGTCGACACCAATCTTGCGGTGTGCTTTCCCCACAAATCCGAAGCTGAACGCCGCCGCATCGCGCGCGAGACCTTTGTCTATGTGGCGCAGTCGTGGCTCGACCGCAGCTGGCTCTGGCATGCGCCCGAAAAGGTGGTGGCCGGCCGGCTCAAGGTGGTGGGCGCGGCCCAGGAGATCGATGAGATCGCCAATGGCGACGAGCCGATGATCCTGTTCGCGCCGCATTTCTACGGCCTCGATGCTGCGGCCACGGCATTGACCATGCACACCCCGCGGCCCTCGGCCACCATTTACACGACCCAGCGCGATCCGATGGTCGACGAGTGGATTCGCGAAGGCCGCACGCGCTTCGGCAACGTGGCGGCGCTGAACCGCGTCGATGGCATCAAGCCGGTGCTCGGAGGCCTGCGCAAGGGCGGCCTCCTGTACCTGCTGCCGGACATGGACTTCGGCCGCGACCAGACCATCTTCGTGCCGTTCTATGGCGTGCAGGCCGCGACCGTACCCTCGCTGTCGCGCTTTGCGCGGCTGGGCAAGGCCAAGGTGGTGCCGGTGGTCTCCAAGCTCACGCCGGAGGGCTACCAGATCGAAGTGCTGCCGGCCTGGCAGAACTTTCCGACCGACGACGTCGAAGCCGACACGGCGCTCATGAACCAGCGGCTGCAGGGCTACATCGACACCATGCCGTCGCAGTACTACTGGGTGCACCGCCGCTTCAAGACGCGTCCCGAAGGCGAGCCGCCCATCTACTGAGGCGGCCGGGGAGGGCGCCTCAGTTCCGCTGCAGGAAGCCTTCGATTTCGCGCGCGACGAGCTGCGGCTGCTCGTGCACGATCCAGTGGGTGGCGTTGGGCACCTTCTTGACCTCGAGCTGGGGCACGTACTCTTCCAGGCCTTCGAGCAGGCCGGGCAGCAGCGCGGCATCGTCCAGCGCCCAGAAGACGAAAGTGGGAACGTTCACGGTGAGCCGTTCGTGCGGCAGCACTGGAATGCCCTCGATGCCCTGGCCCGGCAACGGCGGCTTCATCGGCGTGACGCGATAGAGATTGCAGGCGCCCGTGAGGCCCGCACTCCAGACTTCGCGGTACTGCTGCTTCACCTTTTCCGTGAGCCAGCCGAAACCTTCGGGCCCGGCCTTCATCAAGGTGAAGAAGGGCCACATGCGCTTGAAGTCGTCGGCCGAGAGCAGGGCCTCGGCATCGGGCCTTGCAAGAAAGTTCATGTAGGCGCTGGCTTGCTGCTGCGCCGGGCTATTGCGCAGTTCGCGCGTAAAAGTGCCGGGGTGCGGCGAATTGATGATGACCAGCCGACCGACCTGCTCGGGAAAGGCGTTGGCATAGCCCCAGGCGAAGGCGCCGCCCCAGTCGTGCGCCACCAGCGCGGCCATGGTGCCGCCTTCGCTTTCGGTGGTCACCAGCTGCTGGATGTCCTGGATCAGCAGATGGGCCTTGTACGCGGCCACGTCGGTCGGCGCGCTCGACTTCTCGAAGCCGCGAAGATTGGGCGCGACACAGCGGTAGCCGCCGTGCGCGGGGTCGGCAAAGTATTCGAGCAGCTCGTCCCAGATGAACGCGGCCTCCGGAAAGCCATGCAGGAACACCATCAGCGGCCGGCCAGGCGTGCCGGTTGCGCGGCAGCTCAGGGTGGTTCCGTTGGGCAGGCTGCGCTGGAACGTCTCGATCATGCTTTTGTCTCCTTCAATTTCCGTTGCTATTGTTTTGATAGTGGATCACGCAGATGAAACGATGGCGAGCCGGTTTTCCCTAGGTGTCTTCCGGAGCCGGCGGTCCCGCCTGCGGTGCTTCGGCCTTTTCGTCTTCGGTCGGATGCGCCCAGCGCCAGAGCAGCTCGGCGGCTTCGCCCACGCCCTGTTTCTTGAGGGCGGAAAACAGTTTCACCTCGCCGCCGCCGGCTTGCAGTCGCGTAATGGACAGCACCTTGGCGCCTTCGCTTCGGGTGAGCTTGTCGGACTTGGTCAGCAGCACCAGGAACTTGAGCCCCTGCTGCACGCGCGGACGAATCACGTCGAGCAGGATCTCGTCGAGCTCGGTGAGGCCGTGGCGGGGGTCGCACATCAACACCACGCCGCGCAGGTTTTCGCGCGTCATCAGGTAATTGCCCATAACGCGCTGCCAGCGCAGCTTGGCTTCCCTGGGCACCGCGGCATAGCCGTAGCCCGGCAGGTCGGCCAGCACGGCGTCGTCGACCTTCTGCTTGCCGACGCCGAACAGGTTGATGTGCTGGGTGCGGCCGGGCGTCTTGGAGGCGAAGGCCAGGCGCGTCTGCTGGGTGAGCGTGTTGATCGCGGTCGACTTGCCCGCGTTCGAACGACCGACGAAGGCGATCTCGGGCAGATCGAGCGGAGGCAAATGCTCCAGTTGCGGGGCACTGGTCAGGAAGTGCGCGGTGTGCATCCAGCCGAGCGCTGTGCGCTCGCGCTCGGCGACAAGAGGGTCCACGGCAGGGGTCGCGCGGGAAGGGGGAGCAGCGTGCTTGCGCGACGGGGAGGTCATCAATGAGCTTTCGGAACGGGCTGCCATTGTAGAATCGCGGGGTTTTGCGCCAATAAATCGAGCCCCCGATATGAAGTTGTTTGCCAATTTTCTGCTTGCAGCCCTCATGGGTGTCGCAGCCAGCGCGAGCCTTGCGGCTGACGATCATGCCGCCGCACCGGCTGCTGCACCCGCGGCGGCCAAGCCGGCCAAGCCCGATCCCGCCAAGGGCGACGCGGTGTTCAACTCGGCCGCCCAGGCCTGTGCGTCCTGCCACAACGCGGACGGCAACTCGGCCATTGCGGCAAATCCCAAGCTGGCGCAGCAGCACCCCGAGTACATCCTGAAGCAGCTTCAAGACTTCAAGTCCGGCAAGCGCAAGAGCCCCATCATGCAGCCCATGGCCGCCAAGCTGTCCGACGAGGACATGCGCAACATCGCCTGGTTCGTGGGTTCCAAGAAGGTCAAGACCGGCTTCTCCAAGGAGAAGGACCTCGTGGTGCTGGGCGAAAAGATCTACCGCGGCGGCATTGCCGATCGCCAGATCCCGGCCTGCGCCGGCTGCCACAGCCCCAACGGCGCCGGCATGCCCGCGCAATACCCGCGCCTGGGCGGCCAGCACGCCGAGTACACGGTGGCACAGCTTGTTGCCTTCCGGGACAACGTGCGCCAGAACAGCGCGCCCATGACCGGTGTTGCGGCCAAGCTCAACGACCGCGAAATCAAGGCTGTCGCAGACTACATCGCCGGCCTGCGCTGACGCCACGCCCTTCAGCGTGAACTAACCGCCGACAAAAACCCCAAACAAAGGGCGGGCCGATCCAGCTGGATGGCCCGCCCTTTGCTTTTTCCCCTATTCCTTTCTTTCCGCCCGCCGATGTCTGTCTCCACCCATGGCCTTCGCGTCCATCGCGGCCCGCAAGCGCTTCGCGCCGCGGTGGAGCTGTTTTCGTCGATGCGGTTCGCGATTGCGCTGCTCACCGTCATCTGCATCGCATCCATCATCGGCACCGTGCTCAAGCAGCACGAGTCGATCAACAACTACGTCAACCAGTTCGGGCCGTTCTGGGCCGAGCTGTTCCGCGCGGCCAAGCTCGATTCGGTCTACAGCGCCTGGTGGTTCCTGCTGATCCTGCTGTTCCTGGTGATCAGCACTTCGCTTTGCATTGCGCGAAACACGCCGCGCATCTTCGTCGACCTGAAGACTTTCAAGGAGGGCATTCGGGCGCAGAGCCTCAAGGCCTTCGGCCAGCGCGCAGAGACCCGGCTCGACGAAGCGCCCGCCGCGGCTGCCAACCGCATCGGTCAGCTGCTGGTGAGCGGCGGCTGGAAGGTCAAGCTGCAGCAGCGCGAAGCCGCGCACGGCCATGCAGACGCGGGCTGGATGGTCGCCGCGCGCGCGGGCGGCGCCCACAAGCTCGGCTACATCGCCGCCCACAGCGCCATCGTGCTGGTGTGCATCGGCGGACTGCTCGACGGCGACCTGGTGGTGCGCGCCCAGACCTGGTTCAACGGCAAGAGCGTGTTCACCGGCGGCGGCATGATTGCCGACGTGCCGCCCCAGCACCGGCTGTCGCCCCGCAACCCGACCTTCCGCGGCAACATCCTGGTGCCCGAAGGCGCGCAGGGCAGCGTCGCCATCCTGCAGCAATCCGACGGCGTGCTGCTGCAGGAGCTGCCGTTCTCGATCGAACTCAAGAAATTCATCGTCGACTACTACTCGACCGGCATGCCCAAGCTCTTTGCGAGCGAGGTGGTGCTGCATGACCGCGAGACCGGCGCGCAGGTGCCGGCGCGCATCGAGGTCAACCACCCGGCAAGCTACAAGGGCGTGGAAATCTACCAGTCCAGCTTCGACGACGGCGGCTCCAAGGTGAAGCTCAAGGCAGTGCCGATGGCGGCCGCGGCCAAGCCCTTCGACGTCGAGGGCGTCATCGGCGGGCCGAGCACTGAAATTACCAACGGCAAGGAAAAGCTCACGCTCGAATATGCCGCGCTGCGGGTGATCAACGTCGAGAACTTTGCCGACGGCGGCGCCATGGGCAGCGGCGCCGACGTGCGCAAGGTCGACCTGCGCCACGACATCGAATCGCGCCTGGGCGCCGCCAACAAGACCAGCAAGCCGAAAGTGCTGCGCAACATCGGCCCGAGCATCGGCTACAAGCTGCGCGATGCGGCGGGCCAGGCGCGCGAGTATCAAAACTACATGGTGCCGGTCGACACCGGCGACGGCCAGCCGGTGTTCCTGCTCGGTATGCGCGAGAAGCCCGAGGAGCCGTTCCGCTACCTGCGCGTGCCGGCCGACGACCAAGGCTCCATGGACAGCTTCGTGCGCATGCGCACCGCGCTGGCCGATGCCGATACCCGCACCCGGGCCGTCGAACGCTACATCGCCAAGGCCGTGGACCCGAAGCGGCCCGAAATGGCCGAGCAATTGCGCGTATCGGCCGCACGCGCGCTGGCCTTGTTTGCCGGCAGCGAGCGCGCCAAGGCCGACGCCGCCACCAAGGGCGGTTGGCAGGCGATCGCGGAATTCATGGAAGCCAACGTGCCCGAAACCGAGCGCGAACGTGCCGGCGCGGTGCTGGTGCGCATCCTGAACGACGTGCTGTTCGAAGTGCTCAACCTGAGCCGCGAGGGCGCCGGCCTGGCGGCCTTGCCGAGCGACCAGAAGTCGCAGGCCTTTCTGACCCAGGCCGTGCTGGCCATCAGCGACGCGTACTTCTACCCTGCGCCGGTCGCCATGATGATGACCGATTTCACCCAGGTGCAGGCCAGCGTGTTCCAGGTAGCGCGCGCGCCCGGCAAGAACGTGGTCTATCTGGGCTGCCTGTTGCTGATCGTCGGTATTTTTGCCATGCTGTACGTGCGCGAACGCCGGCTCTGGGTATGGCTTGCACCCAGTGGCCAGAGCGACGGAGGCGACGGAGACAACACCACTGCCGCGACGATGGCTTTCTCGGTCAATCGCAAGACCATGGACAGCGATCGCGAGTTCGAGCACCTCAAGCACAAGCTGCTTGCGCTCAAGAAAGAAGGACAGGCCACGCCATGAACACCACCACCCTCACGCTCCACGAAAGCTGGTTTTCGCGCCGCAATCTTTTCGACTGGGTTTTTGCGGCACTGGTGCTGGCAGGCGGCCTGTTTGCCTTTGCCCGGTATGCGGGCTCGATGGACTATTACGAGAAACCCATCCTTGGCGCCGCCATGATCTCGATCGTCGCCATCGGCTGGTTCTGGCGACCGCTGCGGGTGCTGGCCATCGTGGTCGCCGCGGCCTCGCTGCTGGCCATCGTGTCCTACCAGGGCGACCTGGCGCGCGCGGACACGGTGTTCTGGCTCAAGTACTTCCTGTCCAGCCAGTCGGCCATTCTCTGGATGAGCGTGCTGTTCTTCATGAGCACGCTGTTCTACTGGTTCGGTTTCTTCGGAGGCAAGCAGGGCGACACCTTCGACCTGATCGGCTCCCGCCTCGCCTGGGCCGCCGTTGCCATGGCGCTGATTGGCACCATGGTGCGCTGGTACGAGAGCCATTTGCTGGGGCCGGACATCGGCCATATCCCCGTGAGCAACCTGTACGAGGTCTTCGTGCTGTTCTGCTGGCTCACGACGGCCTTCTACCTTTACTTCGAATCGCGCTACGGCACGCGCACGCTCGGCGCATTCGTCATGCTGGTGGTGAGCGCGGCGGTCGGCTTTTTGCTCTGGTACACGCTGGTGCGCAATGCGCACGAGATACAGCCGCTGGTGCCGGCGCTGCAGAGCTGGTGGATGAAGCTTCACGTGCCGGCCAATTTCATCGGCTACGGCACCTTCGCGCTCGCGGCCATGGTGGCGTTCGCCTACCTCATCAAGGAGCAGGCAGAAGAAACGCGCTGGTACAAGCTCACGCCGATATGGCTGCTGGGCGTGGCGCTGTGCTTCGTGCCGGTGGCATTCCGCCAGCGCGTGCAGGAGGCCGGCGGCAGCTACTGGGTGATCTATGCCGGCATCTCCGCGCTCATCGCCGCGGGCATCCTGCTGGGGCGCAAGCGCATTGCCGCCAGGCTGCCCGCCAACGAGGTGCTCGACGACGTGATGTACAAGTCGATCACGGTCGGTTTCGCGTTCTTCACCATTGCCACCGTGCTTGGCGCCCTGTGGGCGGCCGATGCCTGGGGCGGCTACTGGAGTTGGGACCCGAAGGAAACCTGGGCCCTGATCGTCTGGCTCAACTACGCGGCCTGGCTGCATATGCGGCTGGTCAAGGGCCTCCGCGGCACGGTGGCCGCATGGTGGGCGCTGGGCGGCCTGGCCGTGACCACCTTTGCGTTCCTGGGTGTGAACATGTTCCTGAGCGGGCTGCATAGCTACGGTACCTTGTAGTGCGGGCGGCCGCCTTTTCGCGAAGAATTGAAACCACGCGCTGCAATTGCGCGTAACCGAAGCAGGGGATTCCACGAACTACCCTGAGCACAACGATTCACGCGAAAGGCCATCACCATGTCGTTCCATTCCCGTCCGCAAGGTCGCAGCAGCGGTTTCATTCATCCGCTTTCGAGCGAGATCACGCCGCGCGCCGTCTACGAGGGCCGGCGCGACCTGCTGAAGCTGATGGCCGGCGGTGCGGCGGGCGCTGCCCTGGCAAGTTTTGCCGGCCGGGAGGCCTTTGCCCAGGCCACGGGCCCGCACAAGCTGGCGTTGCTTCCGGGCGCCAAATCTGCCGTGCCGGGCGCGCAAACCATGGAAAAGCTCACCGAGTACAAGGACGCGACGAGCTACAACAACTTCTACGAGTTCGGCACCGACAAGGGCGATCCGGTCAAGAACGCCGGCACGCTCAAGACGCGCCCATGGACCGTCGAAGTCGAGGGCCTGGTCAAGAAGCCCGGCAAGTACGGCATCGAAGACCTGCTGAAGCTCAGTGCGCAGGAAGAGCGCATCTACCGCCTGCGCTGCGTCGAAGGCTGGTCCATGGTCATCCCGTGGGTGGGCTACTCGCTGGCCGAACTCATCAAGAAGGTCGAGCCGCAGGGCAACGCCAAGTACGTGGAATTCGTGACCCTGGCCGATCCCAAGACCATGCCCTTCGTGGGTTCGCGCGTGCTCGACTGGCCCTACACCGAAGGCTTGCGCATGGACGAAGCCATGCATCCGCTCACGCTGCTGGCTTTCGGCATGTATGGCGAAGTGCTGCCCAACCAGAACGGCGCGCCGGTGCGCCTCGTGGTGCCCTGGAAGTACGGTTTCAAGTCGGCCAAGTCGATCGTGAAGATCCGCTTCGTCGAAAAGGAGCCGAGCACGGCATGGAACAAGGCCGCGGCGCAGGAGTACGGCTTCTATTCGAACGTCAACCCCAACGTCGACCATCCCCGCTGGAGCCAGGCGACCGAGCGCCGCATCGGCGACGGCGGCGGCCTGTTTGCCAAGCGCAACAAGACGCTGATGTTCAACGGCTATGAAGCCCAGGTCGGCCAGCTCTATGCAGGCATGGACCTGAAGAAGAACTACTGAGCCCGCACCGCCATCCGGCCCTTGCCCCATGAACAAGCTGCTCATGCATCCGGCGGCCAAGCCGGTCATTTTTCTGCTGTGCCTGCTGCCGTTCGCGCGGCTGACCTATGGCGCATTCACCGACGGGCTGGGCGCCAATCCGGCCGAATTCCTGATTCGCGCCACCGGCGACTGGACCTTGCGCTTCATCTGCATCGTGCTGGCCGTGACGCCGCTGCGCGTGATCGCCAAGGCCAACGCGCTCGCGCGCTTTCGCCGCATGCTGGGGCTGTTCGCGTACTTCTACGTGGTGGTGCACCTGCTGTGCTACAGCTGGTTCGACATGGGCTTCGAGTGGGGCGATATCGCCAAGGACATCGCCAAGCGGCCGTTCATCCTGGTGGGGTTCTCGGCCTTCGTGCTGCTGACGCCGCTGGCTGCCACCTCGTTCAATCGCGCCATCAAGGCACTGGGTGCCAAGCGCTGGCAGATGCTCCACAAGCTGGTCTACCTGATTTCAGGCCTTGGGCTACTGCACTTTTTCTGGATGCGCGCAGGCAAGAACAACTTTGCCGAGGTGTTCGTCTACGCCGGGATCATCGCGGTGCTGCTCGGCTGGCGCGTGTGGAACTACGCGAGCAAGCGCAAGCCGAAGCCATCCGCAGGTGTGCGCGGCAGTAACGAGAAGTCGCTGCGCAGCACCGGCTGACCGGCGCGGATCAGCTCTCGATCTGCTCGCTGCGCAGCTGGTCTTCCATCGTCTCCCGGCGACGGATCAGCGTGGCGCGCTGGCCGCTCACCAGCACTTCGGCGGCACGGCCGCGCGTGTTGTAGTTGCTGGACATGCTCATGCAGTACGCACCGGCGGACAGCACGGCCAGCAGGTCGCCGGCGACCACGTTGAGCGCACGGTCGCGGCCGATCCAGTCGCCGCTTTCGCAGACCGGTCCGACCACGTCGTAGGTGGTTGCGCTGCCGGCGCGGATGCGCAGCGGCACGATCTTTTGGAACGCCTGGTACATCGCCGGCCGGGGCAGGTCGTTCATGGCCGCGTCGACGATGCAGAAATTCTTGTCTTCGCCTGGCTTGGTGTAGAGCACCTCGGTCACGCACACGCCTGCGTTGCCGACCAGTGAACGGCCGGGTTCGATCACGAGCTTGCGCTGCCCGAAGCCGCGCGCATCGAGCCGTGCGAGCAACTGCTGCCAGAGCGCATCGGCCTTGGGGGGCACTTCGCCGTTGTAGTCGATGCCCAGGCCGCCGCCGAAGTCCAGGTGATGGATCGGCACGCCGGCCGCCTCGATGGCCTCGACCAAATCGAGTATCCGGTCGCACGCGTCCAGGTAGGGCGAGGCTTCGGTGATCTGCGAGCCGATGTGGCAGTCGATGCCGACCACCTCGAGGCCCGGCAGCCTGGCTGCATGGCGATAGGCCTCGACCGCACGGTCATGGGCGATGCCGAACTTGTTGCCCTTGAGGCCGGTGGAGATGTAGGGGTGCGTCTTCGGATCGACGTTCGGATTGATGCGGATGCTGATGGGCGCACGGCGCCCTTCGGCCAATGCCACTTCATTGAGCACGTCGAGTTCGGCTTCGCTCTCGACATTGAAGCAGGCAATGCCCGCCGCGAGCGCCTGCCGCATTTCGGCGCGGGTCTTGCCCACGCCCGAAAAAATGATCTTCGCCGGATCCGCACCCACCGCCAGCACGCGCGCCAGTTCGCCGCCCGACACGATGTCGAAGCCGCAGCCGGCCTCGGCAAATACGCGCAGCACGCCCAGCGATGAATTCGCCTTCATCGCATAGCAGACGAGGGCGTCGCGGCCCTCGAATCCGCGCTGGTAGGCGGCCAGCGCGTCCAGCATCCATTGCTTCGAGTAGACGAACAGGGGCGTGCCGTGTTCGCGCGCCAGCGCATCCAGGCTCAGCCCTTCGACATGGAGCGAGTCGTCGCGGTGCGCAATATGCGGATGTCCGGGGAGAGAAGCGTTCGTCATTGCTTGGGCGCTCCCGTGCCGGTGGTGGCGCCGGGGGCCGGCGCCGGTGCACTGCTGGCCGCGGCAGGCTTGGGCGCTGCTGCGTCGGCGTCGGGGGTGGTGGCGCGCGGCCCGCCCGGCGTGAGCAGCTGCGGCAAGGTGGCGCGCTGGGCGGCTGCCGGATCGGTTGGAAGAAAAAGCGGCCCACGCTGCCCGCAAGCAGCCAAACCACCCGCTGCAACAGCGAGGCAGACCATGAGCGCAGCGCGGCTGGGGGCGCTCACTAGAATTTGACGAACATTCAACATAGCGAAATTGTAATGACCGACTCCGAATACATGGACCGCGCCGAAGCCGCGCTCGCCGCCATCGAGCAAGGCTGCGACCGTATCAACGACGCGACCGATGCCGATATCGACAACCAGCGCGTGGGCGGGATGATCACGATTTCATTCAAGAACGGCAGTCAGCTGATCGTGAATCTGCAGAAGCCCCTGCAGGAGATATGGCTTGCCGCGCGTTCCGGTGGGTATCACTACCGGTACGACGGCAAGGCCTGGGTCGACACCAAGACCGGGGAAGAATTCTTTGGCAACCTGTCGCGCGAAGCGAGCTTGCAGGCCGGGCAGCCGCTGGAGTTTGCGGCCCCCTGAAACCGCCGGCTTCAGTTCCTGAAGAGATCGAGGATGCGATTGCGTTCTTCCGGTGGCGGTGGCGGGCTCACCGGAACCCCGCTCAGAGACTCCGCAGGCGGCGTGGCCGCGCTGTCCACACCCAGGCTGGCAACGCCGCGGCCCGGTGCGTAGTCGTCGTAGTACCACTCGCCGCCCACGCTCACGATGCCCTGCGGAGGCGTCGCT
The DNA here is from genome assembly GCF_900099805.1 of Variovorax sp. OV700. Taxonomy (GTDB): domain Bacteria; phylum Pseudomonadota; class Gammaproteobacteria; order Burkholderiales; family Burkholderiaceae_C; genus Variovorax. Next base: position 178,899 of record NZ_FNDR01000008.1, read on the forward strand.
GACAGCTCGGTCACGGGCACGCCCTTGATCGCGGTCTCCATGTAGTTGATCCAGATCGGCAGGCTCAGGCCGCCGCCGGTCTCGCGGTCGCCCAGGTTGCGTGGCGTGTCGTAGCCGATCCACGAGATGGCCGTCATCGTGGGCTGGAAGCCGGCGAACCAGGCGTCGAGCGAGTCGTTGGTGGTGCCGGTCTTGCCGTAGAGGTCGGTGCGCTTCAGCATGGCCTGCGCCTTGGCCGCGGTGCCGGCGCGCGTCACGGATTGCAGCAGCGTGTCCATGATGAACGCATTGCGCTGGGGAATGGCGCGGATCGTCTCGTTGAGGAGCGGCGGCTGCTTGTCGACCAGCACCTTGTCCTTGTGATCGGTGATGCGGGTCACGAGGTAAGGATTGACGCGATAGCCGCCGTTGGCGAACACCGAATAGCCCACGGCCATCTGCATTGGCGTGACCGAGCCGGCACCCAGCGCCATTGGCAGGTAGGCCGGGTGCTTGTCCTTGTCGAAGCCGAAGTTGGTGATCCAGTCTTGCGCGTAGCGCGTGCCGATCGATTGCAGGATGCGGATCGACACCAGGTTCTTCGACTTCATCAGCGCGGTGCGCATCGACATCGGGCCGTCGTAGCCGCCGCCGTAGTTCTTGGGCTCCCAGGGCTGGCCGCCGGTGGTGCCGGCATCGAAGAAGAGCGGCCCGTCGTTGATGACCGTGGACGGCGTGAAGCCCTTTTCAAGTGCGGCCGAGTAGATGAAGGGCTTGAAGCTCGACCCCGGCTGGCGCCAGGCCTGCGTGACATGGTTGAACTTGTTTTTGCCGAAATCGAAGCCCCCCACCAGGGCCTTGATGGCGCCATCGCGCGGGTCCATGGCGACAAACGCGCCTTCCACCTCGGGCAGCTGGGTGATTTCCCAGGTGTTCTTGGGCGTCTTGACCACGCGGATCACCGCACCGCGGCGAATCTTGATGTTGGGCGGCGCCTTGTCGGAGAGGCCGGACTGGGCGGGCTTGAGGCCGTCGCCCGTGATCTGCACCGGGTCGCCATTGCCACGCACGGCCGTGATTTCCTTGGCGTTGGCCTTGAGCACCACGGCCGCCATCACGTCGCCGTTGTCGGGATGGTCGGTCAGTGCGTCGTCCACCGCTTCGTCGAGTTCCTTGGGATCGTTGGGCAGGTCGACGAACTTCTCGGGACCGCGGTAGATCTGGCGCCGCTCGTAGTCCATGATGCCCTTGCGCAGCGCCTTGTATGCAGCAGCCTGGTCGGCGGCCACCAGCGAGGTGTAGACCTTGAGCCCGCGGGTGTAGGTGCTGTCGCCGTATTGCGCGTACATCAGCTGGCGCACGGTCTCGGCCACGTACTCGGCGTGCAGCCGGTTCGGGTCGGCCGCGTCGCGCAGGTGCAATTCTTCCTTCTTGGCCTCGGCCGCCTGCTCGGCGGTGATGAAGCCCGCGTCCTGCATGCGGTCGATCACGTAGAACTGTCGTCCGCGCGCGCGCTGCGGATTGTTGACCGGGTTGTTTGCGCCGGGTGCCTTTGGCAGGCCCGCCAGCATCGCTGCCTGCGCAATGGAAAGCTCCTGCAGCGGCTTGCCGAAATACGCCTCGGAGGCGGCGGCAAAGCCATAGGCGCGATTGCCCAGGTAGATCTGGTTCAGGTAGATCTCGAAGATCTGGTCCTTGGTGAGCAGGTGCTCCAGCTTGAAAGTGAGCAGCACCTCGTAGATCTTGCGGGTCAGCGTTTTTTCGGAACTCAGGTACACATTGCGCGCCACCTGCATGGTGATAGTCGACGCGCCCTGGCTCTTCACGCGGTTCATGTTGGCCAGGCCCGCGCGCACCATGCCCTTGTAGTCGACACCGCCGTGGTCATAGAAGCGGGTGTCTTCAGCGGCCAACACCGCTTCCTTCACCAGCTTGGGGATTGCCGCGATCGGGGTTAGATTGCGGCGCTCTTCGCCGAATTCTCCAATCAGGATGCCTTCGGCGGAGAACACCCGCAGCGGCAGCTTCGGACGATAGTCCGACAGTTCCGAGATGTCCGGAAGGTTGGGGTAGGCAACGGCAAGGGCAACCGCAATGACGCACAGGACCGCTAAAACGCTGGCTGCGACGATGCCGAATCCCCACACTGTGAAACGCAGCAGCCATTTCAGCCAGGCTGGTCGTGCGGGTGGAGGGGTCTTGGCTGGCCCTTTGGGGCGTGAAGTTTCTTGCATGTGGGCCCGGAGAGTCACCGCACATTATAAAAAGCCGCCCTCTTGCCGGGAGCCGAACTTAGGTGCATCGTTGCGGCCTAAACCAAAAGTTACTGAATGTGGCTTCAACGTCAGCTTTTGACAACGTTCCCCGGGTTTGCCGGCTCGGGTTGCTTGGTTGCCGCAACGCCTGCTGCTAGCATGCAACCGAACGCACTTTTTTCCAATAGTTACAAATGCAGGGGTAAAGGGACCTAACTTGGCTGCTTTCGGATCATTGTTTCGCCGTCAGAACGCTCCCATGCTCGGCCTGGACGTCAGCTCGTCCAGTGTCAAGCTGGTCGAGCTCGGCCGTGAAGCCAGCGGCAAGCTGGTTCTGGAGCGCTGCGCGATCGAACCCCTGGAACGGGGTTGGATCACTGACGGCAACGTCGAGAAGTTCGACGAAGTGGCCGAAGCCGTTCGCCGGGTGGTGCGCAAGAGCGGCACCCGAACGCGCAACGTCGCGCTCGCGCTGCCCCCTTCGGCCGTCATTACCAAGAAGATCATTCTTCCTGGTGGCATGAGCGAGCAGGAACTCGAAATCCAGGTCGAGTCCGAAGCCAACCAATACATTCCCTTTTCGCTCGACGAAGTCAGCCTCGACTTTTGCGTGACCGGACAGAGCACCGCCTCCGCCGGCGATGTCGAAGTGCTGATTGCCGCGTCGCGCAAGGAAAAGGTCCAGGATCGCGAAGGCCTGGCCGAAGCAGCCGGCCTGAAGGCGGTGATCCTCGACGTCGAGTCTTATGCCTCCCGCCTTGCGACCGCTCGGCTGATTGAGCAACTGCCGGGCAAGGGCGTCGATGCCGTCGTGGCGCTTTTTGAGGTGGGCGCCTTCACCACCAGCATGCAGGTGTTGCGCAACCAGGAGGTGCTGTACGACCGCGACCAGGCCTTCGGCGGCGCCCAGCTGACCCAGTTGATCGTGCGCCAGTATGGTTTTTCCGCCGAAGAGGCCGAAGCCAAGAAGCGCAGCGGCGACCTGCCCGACGACTACGGCTCGGGCGTTTTGAAGCCTTTCGTGGAAAGCATCGCGCAGGAAATCGCCCGCGCGCTGCAGTTCTTCTTCACCAGCACGCCCCACAACCGCGTGGACTACGTCCTGCTCGCAGGCGGATCGGCTTCGCTGCCCAGCCTGACCAGCGCCGTCACGCGCCAGACCTCGTTCGCCTGTTCGCTCGTGAACCCGTTCGATGGCATGGAACTGAGCTCAAACATCCGCGAGAAGAAGGTTCGGCGTGAAGCGCCTTCCTATCTGACTTCCTGCGGTCTGGCCATGCGGAGGTTCGTGCAGTGATCCTCATCAACTTGCTTCCGCACCGCGAGGCCGCGCGAAAGCGGCGTCGCGAGGCCTTCTACGGCACGCTCGGCGCAGCCGCTGTCCTGGGCGTGCTGATCGCCGGCCTGGCCTTTCTCTGGTTCGAGGCGCAAATCTCGGCCCAGCAAGCCAAGAACACTTTCCTGAAGACCGAGATCACCAAGCTCGACGCCGAAATCAAGGAGATCTCGACGCTGCAGCAGGAAATCGCAGCCCTGCGCGCACGCCAGCAGGCCGTTGAAGATCTTCAGGGCGACCGCAACCTGCCGGTGCATCTGCTCAACGAGCTGGTCCGGCAGCTGCCCGATGGTGTCTATCTCACCAGCATGAAGCAGGACAACCAGACCGTCACGCTGCAGGGCATGGCGCAGTCGAACGAGCGCGTGTCGGAGTTGCTGCGCAACCTGGGCAACAACAGCCCCTGGCTGGTCAAGCCCGAGCTGGTCGAAATTACTTCTGCGACGGTGAGCCTGAGCCAGCGCGATCAGCGCCGGGTGGCGAACTTCACGATGCGCATCGGCCTCAAGCGGCCGACCGACGCGCAGAAGGCCGCGGCCGACAAGGCCCTGGCCGCAGCGGCGCAAGTCAAGGGGTAACGGATCATGGCAAGCAACAGCCCCTCCCAAAAAGTCGACGTCGGCGCGGCACTGCGTGGTTTCGGCGACCAGTTTCGTAACCTGAACGCGAACGACCCGGCCAGTTGGCCGCCGGTGCCGCGCTACGTCCTGTGCCTGGCGGTGACCGCGCTGGTACTGGTCGGACTGTGGTTCGTGTGGTTGACCAATTCGAACGACGAGCTCGAGACCGAGCGCGGCAAGGAAGTCACGCTCCGCGCCGACTACCAGAAGAAGGTGGCCCTGGCCGCCAATCTCGACCTGCTGAAGAAGCAGCGCGAGCAGGTGCAGCAATATGTGACGCTGCTCGAAAAGCAGCTCCCCAGCAAGGCTGAAATGGATGCATTGCTGTCCGACATCAACCAGGCCGGCCTCGGGCGCAGCCTGCAGTTCGAACTGTTCCGCCCGGGACAGGTTTCGGTGAAGGACTACTACGCCGAACTGCCGATCGCAGTGCGCGTGACTGGCCGGTACCACGACATCGGCTCTTTTGCCGCCGACGTGGCGAGCCTGTCGCGCATCGTGACGCTGAACAACCTCACGATCGCTCCCCAAAAAGACAAGGACGGCACTCTGACGATGGATGCCACGGCTCGTACCTACCGCTACCTCGATGACGAAGAGCGGGCGGCCCAGAAACGCGCCGCGGCGCCAAAGGCCAAGAAATGAGGACGACCGCCAAACTCCTGTGGCTGGTCATGGCAGCCCTGGGCCTGAGCGCCTGCGCCGATTCGGAACAGGAAGACCTGCGCCGCTGGATGGTGGAGCAGCGCGCCCAGGTGAAGCCCAACGTGCCGCCGATCACCGAGCCCAAGAAGTTCACGCCCCAGGCCTACACCGAAGGGGCGGCGTTCGAGCCGTTCAACCTGCTGAAGCTGACCCAGGCGCTGCGCCGGGATTCGAACCAGCCCAGCACGTCGGAACTGATCGCCCCTGAACTGGTGCGCCGCAAGGAGGCGCTCGAAGCTTTCCCGCTCGATTCGATGGCCATGGTGGGCAGCATGAACCGCAACGGCCAGCCGGTGGCGCTGGTTCGGGTCGACAAGCTGCTCTACAAGGTCCGGGTCGGCGAGTACCTGGGGCTCAACTACGGGCGCATCACCCGTATCAACGAAACCGAAGTCGCCTTGCGTGAAATCGTGCAAGACGCCGCCGGTGAATGGATCGAACGCGTGGCGACATTGCAGCTGCAAGAGAGTGCGAAGAAATGAATCACAAAAAATCAACGATGGCACAGCGGCTGCGAGCCGCCGGGCTGGGTCTCTTGGCATTTGGCGCGTTCGCGATTGCCCACGCGCAAAACGCCATCGAAGCGGTGACCAGTTCGACGCAATCCGGCGCCGAAGTGATCCGCATCGACCTTGCGCAGCCGCTCACGGCCGTGCCAACCGGTTTTGCCGTTCAGACGCCGGCGCGCATCGCGCTTGATTTCCCCGGCGTGACGAACGCCATCGGCCGCTCCGCCATCGAGGTGAACCAGGGCAACCTGCGTTCCGTCAACGTGGTCCAAGCCGGCGAACGCAGCCGCGTGGTGCTGAACCTCAAGCAGGCAACCGCTTACAAGGCCGAGATCCAGGGCAAGTCGCTGCTGGTGATTCTCGAGCCCGTGGCCGGTACGGCGCTGGCGTCGTCCACGCCCACCGTCTTTGCGGAAAACCGCAACCGCGACACGCTGCCGCTGCGCGATGTCGACTTCCGCCTGGGCTCGGACAACACGGGCCGCGTGATCGTCGATTTGCCGAACAATCAAGTGGGTGTCGATGTCAAGCAGCAGGGCAAGAATCTCGTCGTGGAGTTCACCAAGTCGACCCTGCCGGAAGGGCTTCGCCGCCGCCTCGACGTGGCCGACTTCAATACGCCGGTCCAACTGATCACTTCGCAGCAGTCGGGCGACCGCGTCCGCATGACGATCGAGGCCAAGGGCGACTGGGAGCACAGCGCCTACCAGAGCGAAAACCAGTTCGTGGTTGAAGTCCGCGCCCGCAAGGTGGACCCGGGCAAGCTGACGCAGGGCGTCGGCTACAACGGCGAGAAGCTCTCGCTGAACTTCCAGAACATCGAAATCCGCTCGCTGCTGCAGGTGATCGCCGACTTCACGAACTTCAACATCGTGACTTCCGATTCGGTTACCGGCGCGCTGACGCTGCGACTGAAGGACGTGCCCTGGGACCAGGCGCTCGACATCATCATGCAGGCGAAGAACCTGGGCATGCGCAAGAACGGCAGCGTCCTGTGGATTGCGCCCAAGGACGAAATCAACGCCAAGGAAAAGCTCGAGTTCGAGGCCAAGGCCACGATCGAGAACCTGGAGCCGGTGCGCACCCAGTCGTTCCAGCTCAACTACACCAAGGCGATTGCGATTGCGCAAGGCCTGACCGGGACCGGCGCTTCGTCGGGCGGCGGTGGCGGCTCCGGCACCACCACGCGCATCCTGAGCCCGCGCGGCAGCGTGATCGCGGAGTCGCGCACCAACCAGCTGTTCGTGTCGGACATCCCGTCGCGCCTGGCACAAGTGGCCGACCTGATCCAGAAGCTCGACATTCCGGTTCGCCAGGTGCTGATCGAAGCCCGGATCGTGGAAGCGTCCGACACCTTCGGCAAGTCGCTCGGCGTGCGGCTCGGCGGCGGCATTGCCGGCGAGCGCTTCGCTTCGTCGTCGGGGAATCGCGCCTTTGCCAACCTGGGCATGATGCCGACGGTGACCTCGGGTACGAGCGGCAACACCGCCACCACCACCTGGACCAACTCCAACTTCATCAACCTGCCCGCAGGCGATGCTGGCGGTACAGGCAATACCGCGGGCGCCTTCGCGATCTCGCTCTTCAATTCGAGTTTCTCGCGCATGCTGAACCTCGAAATCTCGGCGCTCGAAGCGGACGGCAAGGGCAAGCTGGTGTCCAGCCCGCGCGTCATCACGGCCGACCAGACCAAGGCGCTGATCGAGCAGGGCGAAGAAATCCCCTACCAGCAGGCCACGTCCAGCGGCGCAACGTCGATTTCGTTCCGCAAGGCGGTTCTGAAGCTCGAAGTCACGCCGCAAATCACGCCTGAAGGCAACATCATCCTCACGCTGGACGTGAGCAAGGATGCCCGCGGCGTCAATACTTCGGCAGGTCCGGCCATCAACACCAAGCATGTGCAGACAGAAGTGCTGGTCGAGAACGGCGGCACGGTCGTCATCGGTGGTATCTTCGAACTCACCGAAACCAATGACGAATCGCGCGTGCCGGTGCTGGGTGAAGTGCCCTACCTGGGTGCACTGTTCCGCAAGCGCGAACGCGTTGCCAACAAGACCGAAATGCTCGTCTTTATCACTCCGAAGATGATTACCGACCGCAACGCCGCGCGCTGACGCGCGGGCGTAGCAGCCACCGCGTGGCGGTCGCACTCGTCGGGTTGCCCGGCGCCGGCAAATCCGCAGTGGGCCGGCGCTTGGGTGCGCGCCTGGACCTTCCGTTCGTCGATACCGACCATGTCATCGAGCAGCGTATCGGCTGCTCGATCCGCGATTACTTCGACCGCGAAGGCGAAGCCGTCTTCCGCGACCTCGAGCAAACCGTCATCGCCGACCTGGCCGCCGACCCCCATGGCGTGCTGGCCACGGGCGGCGGCGCGGTTCTGCGAGAGGCCAATCGCAAGCAGCTGCGAGATCACTTCCACGTGATCTACCTGCGCTCTTCCCCCGAAGACCTGTTTCGGCGCCTGCGCCACGACGTGAAGCGGCCCCTTCTGCAGGTGGCCGATCCGCTCGGGCGGTTGCGCGAGCTGCACGATGCGCGCGATCCGCTCTACCGCGAGACGGCCCACGACGTGGTCGACACCGGCCGCCCGACGATCGCCATGCTGGTGAACATCATCGTGATGCAGCTCGAGCTTGCCGGCATCGTCGCGCCGGGAACCCGGCCCGAAGAGCCCACGGGCTGAACTGGTCCCGCCGCAGCGCCTAAACTCGCTGCCATGTCATTGTCCGCACCCTCCGCCTCGCCCGAACGCGTCGATATCCAGCTCGGCGAGCGCAGCTATCCCATCCTCATCGGCCCCGGCCTGCTGGACGATCCCCAGAGCTTTGCCGCGGTGCCCGCGGCCGCCAGCGCGCTGATCGTGAGCAACACCACCGTGGCTCCGATCTACGCCAGCGCCTTGCGCACCGCGCTGGCCGGGCGTTTCCGCACGGTGCACATGCTCGAGTTGCCCGACGGCGAGGTGCACAAGAACCTGCAGACCCTCAACTTGATCTTCGATGCCCTGCTGGGCCACGGCAGCGATCGCAAGACGGTGCTTTTTGCGCTGGGCGGCGGCGTGGTGGGCGACATGACCGGCTTTGCCGCCGCCAGCTACATGCGCGGCGTGCCCTTCGTGCAGGTGCCGACCACGCTGCTGGCGCAAGTCGATTCGTCGGTGGGGGGCAAGACCGCCATCAACCACCCGCTCGGCAAGAACATGATCGGCGCCTTCTACCAGCCGCAGCTCGTGGTGTGCGATTTGGGCACGCTGCAGACACTGCCGCCGCGGGAGCTGAGCGCGGGCCTGGCCGAAGTCATCAAGTACGGCCCCATCTACGACATGGCGTTTTTCGACTGGATCGAGGCGAATGTCGATGCACTGGTGGCCCGCGACCCGGCCGCGCTCGCGCACGCGGTCAAGCGCAGCTGCGAGATCAAGGCGCTGGTCGTCGGAGAGGACGAGCGCGAGACCGGCTTGCGCGCGATTCTCAATTTTGGCCATACCTTCGGCCACGCCATCGAGTCGGGCCTCGGGTACGGCGAATGGCTGCACGGCGAAGCGGTCGGCTGCGGCATGGTCATGGCGGCGCATCTGTCGCAGCGGCTCGGCGGCGTCGACGCGGCATTCGTGCAGCGGCTCACGCGGCTGATCGAGCGCGCCGGCCTGCCCACCGTCGGCCCCGCGCTGGGTGCGGACCGATACCTCCAATTGATGCGGGTCGACAAGAAATCCGAAGCCGGCGAGATTCGCTTCGTGGTGATCGACAAGCCGGGCTCGGCCGCGGTCAGCACCGCGCCCGATGCGCTCGTGCGCGAAGTGCTCGCGCAGTGCTGCCACGCGGAATGAGCGCAGCGCCAAGGGTGCAGCCATGAACCTCGCGGCGTATGCCTGTCACCCTGCGCGGTCGCGTGGGAGGCGGCATGCCGAGCCGCCGGCGCCCACGCGCGACGCCTTCCAGCGCGACCGCGACCGGATCGTGCATTCCACCGCGTTTCGGCGGCTGGTCTACAAGACCCAGGTTTTCCTGAACCATGAAGGCGACCTGTTTCGCACGCGCCTCACGCATTCGCTCGAGGTGGCGCAGCTGGGCCGTTCGATCGCGCGGGCGTTGCGCATCAACGAAGACCTGGTCGAAGCGATTGCGCTCGCTCACGATCTCGGCCACACGCCGTTCGGCCACGCAGGACAAGACACCCTCAATGCCTGCATGGAAGCCCATGGGGGCTTCGAGCACAACCTTCAAAGCCTGCGCGTGGTGGACGCCCTGGAACTCCGCTACCCGCAATACGACGGCCTGAACCTCAGCTTCGAAACCCGCGAAGGCATCCTCAAACATTGCTCGCGCGCCAATGCGGAGCGCCTTGAGGCCGCCGAACCCAACGGCGTGGCGCGGCGCTTCCTGGACCGCACGCAGCCGGGACTCGAAGCGCAGCTGTGCAACCTGGCGGACGCGATCGCCTACAACGCCCACGACATCGACGACGGCGTGCGTTCGGGGCTTATCAGCGTCGAGCAGCTCGGCGAGGTGGAGCTGTTCGAGCGCTACCGCCGTGAGGCGCTCACCGAATATCCCCAACTGGAGGGGCGGCGCGTGCTCTACGAGACGATTCGCCGCATGCTGAGCGCCCAGGTCTACGACGTGATCGATGCCACCCGCTCGGCAATCGAAACGGCCAAGCCTGCCGATGCGGACGGGGTGCGGAACTCCCCGCCGCTGGTCGCGTTCAGCGACGCCATGCAGGCGCAGTCCAACGAGCTCAAGCGCTTTCTGTTCCGCAACCTCTACCGGCATCCGCAGGTCGCGCAGACCACCGACCAGGCGCAGCAGGTGGTGCGGGAGCTGTTCGAGGCCTACCTCGGTCGCCCTTCCGAAATGCCGGTCTCCTATGCCGAGCGCCGCGACCGGCACCGCGCCGTGGCCGACTACATCGCCGGCATGACCGACCGCTTCGCCATGCGCGAGCACGAAAGGCTGACCGGCCGGCGGGGCATCGCATGAGCCCCCGTCCGGCCATTCCGAAAGGGCGCGCACGGCAGCCCGACAGGGCGAAGGCCCTCCGATGAGCGCGACGGTCGTGGCATCCGCGCGCGTTCCCGCCGCTGCGTTTGCCGTGGTGCTGGGCGGCGTCAGCGCGGCGCTTCACCTAGGGAAGCTGCCGCCCGCGGTGCCGGCGCTGCAGGTTTCGCTCGGCATCGGCCTCGTCGAGGCGGGTTTTCTGCTCTCGCTGGTGCAGGTGGCGAGCATGACGCTGGGGCTGGCGGCCGGGCTGGCTGCCGACACCATCGGCTTGCGCCGCAGCATGCTGACGGGACTCGTGGTGTTGACGGCTGCGAGCCTTCTGGGCGGCGGCGTCGGTGCGGGCCTCTTCGGCGATGCACACGCAGTGCAATGGCTGCTGCTCTTGCGCGCCGTCGAAGGCATCGGCTTTCTTCTGGCGGTCATGCCGGGACCGGGGCTGATCCGCGCGTTGACTCCGCCGGGCGCCGACAAGGCGGCGCTGGGCGTGTGGGGCGCATACATGCCGCTGGGCGTGGCGCTTGGGCTGCTGCTGGGGCCGGCTTTGATTGCCTGGGGTGGGTGGGGCGACTGGTGGTGGGCGCTGTCCGCCGTTTCGGCCGCCGCGGCGCTTTGGCTGTGGATGGCCGTGCCCGCAGACGGACTTCGTTCCCGTACGGAAGGCAGCGGCATGCCGAGCGGATGGTCATTGCGCCTGCGTGCCACCGTCGGCGCCCGCGCACCCTGGATGGTCGCGTCGAGCTTCGCGGTGTATTCGGCGCAATGGATGGCCGTGATCGGTTTCCTGCCAGCCATCTACGCCGGCGCCGGCGTGCCGGCCGGCTGGAACGCGGTACTCACTGCCATTGCGGCCGCGATGAACATCGTCGGCAACCTCGCGGGCGGACGCTGGCTGCAGCGCGGCGTTGCGCCGGAGCGCCTGCTGCAATGGGGCTTCCTGGCGATGGCGATGGGCGGCGTGGCCGCCTTCGCGCAGGTGGGGCAGGGGGCCGATGCAATCGGCCTGCCGCCGGCGCTGCGCTATGCCGCGGTCTGCGCTTTTTCGCTGGGCGGAGGCATGGTGCCCGCCACCCTGTTCCTGCTCGGGGTTCGCCTGGCGCCGGGGCCCACGACCGTTTCCACGACGGTCGGGCTCATGCAGCAGGCCTCGTCCCTGGGGCAATTCCTGGCGCCGCCCGCGGTCGCGTGGGTGGCTCACCGTGTCGGCGGCTGGCACTGGACGTGGGCGGCCACGCTGGCATGCTCACTCGCCGGCATGGCCCTTGCGCGGCGGCTGGGCCGAATACGCCTGGCGGCGGAGGTGGCATGACAGGCGCGGCGACAATCGACGTCATTCAGGCCGAAGCCGATACCCGGCGCTGGCTCGAGCGCGCGGTGATCGGGCTCAACCTGTGCCCGTTCGCGAAGGCGGTGCATGTAAAGGCGCAGATCCACTATGCCGTGTACCTGCCTGCCGACGACGCCGCGCTGATCGACGCTCTGTTGGCAGAGGCCGATGAACTCGCTGCGCTCGATGCCTCCGTGCGCGACACCACCTTGCTGATAGCACCCAACACCTTGACGGATTTTCTGGACTTCAACGATTTCACCGCGCGCGCCGAACGCAAGCTCGCCCGGGCGGGTTTCGACGGCGTGTTCCAACTCGCGAGCTTTCATCCGCAGTTTCAATTTGCGGGAGCGGAAAGCGACGACATCACGAACGCAACCAACCGCGCGCCGTACCCCACGCTGCACCTGCTGCGCGAAGACAGCGTGAGCCGCGCGGTCGAGGCGTTTCCAGAGGCCGAAGCCATCTTCGAACGCAACATCGAAACGCTCGAAGCACTGGGCCCCGCTGGCTGGGCCGCGCTCGACGTGGGCCCAGGGAGCGCCCGATCATGACGAATGTACAAGCGACCAAGGCGGTGAAGACCGCCAAGGCCTCCAAGGCCGAGGCCGAGCTGGCGGAGGTCCTGCGTCCGGGGCAGTCCATCGAGCTGCTCAAGGAGCTGCACATCCTCACGCGCGAGGGCCGTCTCAACCAGGATTCGCGGCGCAAGCTCAAGCAGGTCTACCACCTGTTCCAGTTCATCGAGCAATTGCTGCGCGAACTGCCGGAAGGCGGTGCCGAAGCCACGTTGGCCGACCATGGCGCGGGCAAGTCGTACCTCGGCTTCATCATCTACGACCTGTTCTTCCGGTCGCGCCCAGGCGGCCACGTCTATGGCATCGAGACTCGAAGCGAGCTGGTCGAGAAGTCGCGGGCATTGGCACGGCAGCTCGGCTTCGACCGCATGTCGTTCCTGAACCTCACGGTGGCCGAATCGGCCCAGGCGAGCGAGCTGCCGGAGCGGATCGACGTGGTCACCGCGCTGCACGCCTGCGACACCGCAACCGACGACGCCATCGCCTTCGGGCTCGCCAAGAAGGCGCGCTGCATGGTGCTGGTGCCCTGCTGCCAGGCCGAGGTGGCGGCGTGCCTGCGCGAAACCAAGGCGCTGGCCCTGTCGCGAACGCCTTTGGCCGAACTCTGGCGCCATCCGCTGCACACGCGCGAGATCGGCAGCCAGCTCACCAACGTGCTGCGCTGCCTCTATCTCGAAGCCAATGGCTACAGCGTCACCGTCACCGAGCTGGTGGGCTGGGAGCACAGCATGAAGAACGAACTGATCCTGGCACGCCACACCGGGCAGCGGAAAGCCGCCGCGGCGGCGCGGCTCGGCGAGCTGCTGTCGCAATTCGGACTCGATGCCTTGGGCGATACGCGGTTTCGCCTGTCCTGAAACCCGCGAGAGCGCGTTCGTTCGATTGACGCCATGGCCCGCCTGCCCCGCCTCACGCTCGCCGACATGCCGCACCACGTGATCCAGCGCGGCAACAACCGCCAGGTGATCTTTGTCGACCGCGCGGATCACGAGCGGCTGCTCGGCCTGCTGGCGGACGCGGCCGCGCGCTTTGGCGTGGCACTGCATGCCTATGTGCTGATGGACAACCATTTCCATCTGTTGGCGACTCCCAGCACCACTACCGGGCTGCCGCAGTTCATGCAGGCGGTAGGGCGCAGCTATGTGCGCTATTTCAACGACCGCCACGGCCGCAGCGGTACCCTCTGGGAAGGGCGCTACAGATCGACGCTGATCCAGACCGACCGCTATCTGCTGACCTGCATGGCGTACATCGATCTCAACCCCGTGCGGGCCGGGCTGGTGTCCGACGCACGCGACTTTCCGTGGTCCAGCCACGGGCACTACGCGGGGCTGCGGCACGACAAGCTGCTGACGCCGCACCCGCTGTACTGGGAGCTCGGCAACACGCCCTTCGCCCGCGAAGCGGCATACGCGGAGTTGGTGCGTGCCGGTGTGCGGCCCGCCGACCAAGGCACCCTCACCGAGGCCACTTTGCGGGGATGGGCAGCTGGCGATGCAGACTTTCTTGCGTCGCTTCAGAAATTTACCGAACGCCGCGTGGCCAAGACCAAGGCCGGGCGTCCGCCGTCGGCTCCTCGTTCCTGATCTGATGCGTCCTTTGCCACAGCCGTGGCTGGGAGTTTCGCTACCTTCTTTGATGTGTCCCTAATTTAATTCTGACAAGAAAACTCAAGATTTAATGGGAATCTGACCCCCAATAAAGTGTTTGGCATTCTTTGTGCATCGCAATATCCTTCACATCCCTGCGAAAACTGAAGGAGTGCGCCATGACGACGGCTGCCGAGATCGAACATCTCCAACAACACGGTCTGTATTCCGGTGCCGACGAGCACGATGCCTGCGGCGTCGGCTTCGTGGCGCACATCAAGGGCGAGAAGAGCCATGCCATCGTGCTGCAGGGCCTCAAGATCCTCGAAAACCTGGACCATCGCGGCGCAGTGGGCGCTGACAAGCTGATGGGCGACGGCGCGGGCATCCTGATCCAGCTGCCGGACCATCTGTACCGCGAAGAAATGGCCAAGCAAGGCGTCACGCTGCCGCCGCCCGGCGAATACGGCGTCGGCATGATCTTCCTGCCCAAGGAACACGCCTCGCGCGAAGCCTGCGAGCAGGAAATGGAACGCGCCATCAAGGCCGAAGGCCAGGTGCTGCTGGGCTGGCGCGACGTGCCGGTGAACCGCGACATGCCGATGTCGCCTACCGTGCGCGCCAAGGAGCCGCTGCTGCGCCAGGTGTTCATCGGCCGCGGCAACGACGTGATCGTGCAGGACGCGCTGGAGCGCAAGCTCTACGTGATCCGCAAGACCGCCAGCGCCAACATCCAGCGCCTGAAGCTCAAGCACAGCAAGGAATACTATGTTCCGAGCATGTCGAGCCGCACCGTGGTCTACAAGGGCCTGCTGCTCGCCGACCAGGTCGGTACCTATTACCTCGATCTGCAGGACAAGCGCTGCATCTCCGCCCTGGGCCTCGTGCACCAGCGCTTCTCGACCAACACCTTTCCCGAGTGGCCGCTGGCCCACCCGTACCGCTATGTCGCGCACAACGGCGAAATCAACACGGTCAAGGGCAACTACAACTGGATGAAGGCACGCGAAGGCGTGATGTCCTCGCCCGTGCTGGGCGCCGACCTGCAAAAGCTCTATCCCATCAGCTTTGCCAGCCAGTCCGACACCGCGACCTTCGACAACTGCCTCGAGCTCTTGACGATGGCCGGCTACCCCATCAGCCAGGCCGTGATGATGATGATTCCCGAGCCCTGGGAACAGCACGCCACCATGGACCCGCGTCGCCGCGCCTTCTATGAGTACCACGCCGCCATGCTCGAGCCGTGGGACGGGCCGGCCTCCATCGTGTTTACCGACGGCCGCCAGATCGGCGCCACGCTCGACCGCAACGGCCTGCGCCCCTCGCGCTACTGCGTGACCGACGACGACCTGGTCATCATGGCTTCGGAATCGGGCGTGCTGCCCGTGCCCGAGCAGAAGATCGTTCGCAAGTGGCGCCTGCAGCCCGGCAAGATGTTCCTCATCGACCTGGAGCAGGGCCGCATGATCGACGACGAGGAGGTCAAGGCCACCCTCGCCAACAGCAAGCCCTACAAGCAGTGGATCGAGAACCTGCGCATCAAGCTCGACAGCGTCAAGGCCGAGCCCGCCGCCTCGACGATCAAGGCGCCGGTGAGCCAGGTGGCGCTGCTCGACCGCCAGCAGGCCTTCGGCTACACCCAGGAAGACATCAAGTTCCTGATGAGCCCGATGGCGCAGGCCGGCGAAGAGGGCATCGGCTCCATGGGCAACGACAGCCCGCTGGCCGTGCTCTCCAACAAGAACAAGCCGCTCTACAACTACTTCAAGCAGTTGTTCGCGCAAGTGACCAACCCGCCGATCGATCCGATCCGCGAAGCGATCGTGATGTCGCTGGTTTCCTTCATCGGCCCCAAGCCCAACCTGCTCGACATCAACCAGGTCAACCCGCCGATGCGGCTCGAAGTGAGCCAGCCGATCCTCGACTTTGCCGACATGGCCAAGCTGCGCGACATCGGCAAGTACACCCAGGGCAAGTTCAAGAGCTACGCGCTCGACATTACTTACCCGCTTGCCTGGGGCGACGAAGGCGTCGAGGCCAAGCTGGCCTCGCTGTGCGCTGAAGCGGTGGACGCGATCAAGGGCGGCCACAACATCCTGATCGTGAGCGACCGCGGCGTGAGCCCCACGCAGGTCGCGATCCCCGCCGTGCTGGCGCTGTCGGCCGTGCACCAGTACCTGGTGCGTGAGGGCCTGCGCACCACGGCCGGCCTGGTGGTTGAAACCGGCTCGGCGCGCGAGGTGCATCACTTCGGCGTGCTGGCGGGCTACGGCGCCGAAGCCGTGCACCCCTACCTCGCCATGGAAACGCTGGCGGCCATGCATGCCGACCTGCCGGGCGACATGAGCGCCGAGAAGGCGGTCTACAACTACGTCAAGGCCATCGGCAAGGGCCTGTCGAAGATCATGTCGAAGATGGGTGTCAGCACCTACATGAGCTATTGCGGCGCCCAGCTGTTCGAAGCCATCGGCCTCAACACCGAGACGGTGAACAAGTACTTCACCGGCACCGCGAGCCGCGTAGAGGGCATCGGCGTGTTCGAGATTGCCGAGGAAGCCATCCGCATGCACAAGGCGGCATTCGGCGACGATCCGATTCTTTCCAACATGCTCGATGCCGGCGGCGAATACGCCTGGCGCACCCGCGGCGAAGAGCACATGTGGACGCCCGATGCCATCGCCAAGCTGCAGCACAGCACGCGCTCGAACAACTGGAACACGTACAAGGAGTACGCGCAGCTCATCAACGACCAGAACCGCCGTCACCTCACGCTGCGCGGCCTGTTCGAGTTCAAGATCGATCCGGCCAAGGCCATTCCGGTCGACGAGGTCGAGTCCGCTGCCGAAATCGTCAAGCGCTTCGCCACCGGCGCGATGTCGCTCGGCTCGATCAGCACCGAGGCGCACGCCACGCTCGCCATTGCCATGAACCGCATCGGCGGCAAGAGCAACACGGGCGAGGGCGGCGAAGACCCGGCGCGCTACCGCAACGAGCTCAAGGGCATCCCGATCAAGCAGGGCGACACGCTCAAGAGCGTGATCGGCGCGGCCAACGTCGAGGTCGACCTGCCGCTCAAGGACGGCGACTCGCTGCGTTCGCGCATCAAGCAGGTGGCTTCGGGCCGCTTCGGCGTCACGGCCGAGTACCTGTATTCGGCCGACCAGATCCAGATCAAGATGGCGCAAGGGGCCAAGCCGGGCGAAGGCGGCCAGCTGCCCGGCGGCAAGGTCACCGAATACATCGGCAAGCAGCGTTATGCCGTGCCGGGCGTCGGCCTGATCTCGCCGCCGCCGCACCACGACATCTACTCGATCGAAGACTTGGCGCAGCTGATTCACGATCTGAAGAACGCCGCCCCGCATGCCAGCATCAGCGTCAAGCTGGTGAGCGAAATCGGCGTGGGCACCATCGCGGCCGGCGTGGCCAAGTGCAAGAGCGACCACGTGGTGATCGCGGGCCATGACGGCGGCACGGGCGCATCGCCCTGGTCGTCGATCAAGCATGCGGGCAGCCCATGGGAAATCGGCCTGGCCGAAACGCAGCAGACGCTGGTGCTCAACCGCCTGCGCAGCCGCATCCGCGTGCAGGCCGACGGCCAGATGAAGACCGGCCGCGATGTCGCCATCGGCGCGCTGCTGGGCGCTGACGAATTCGGCTTTGCCACCGCGCCGCTGGTGGTCGAAGGCTGCATCATGATGCGCAAGTGCCACCTCAACACCTGTCCGGTGGGCGTGGCCACGCAAGACCCGATCCTGCGCAAGAAGTTCTCGGGCAAGCCCGAGCACGTCGTCAACTACTTCTTCTTTGTTGCGGAAGAAGTGCGCCAGATCATGGCCCAGCTCGGTATCCGCAAGTTCGACGACCTGATCGGCCGCGCGGACCTGCTCGACATGCGCAAGGGCATCGAGCACTGGAAGGCTTCCGGCCTGGACTTCAGCCGCCTGTTCGCGCTGCCGATCGTGCCGGCCGACGTGCCGCGCTACCACGTCGAGAACCAGGACCATGGTCTCGAGCGTGCGCTCGACGTCAAGCTCATCGAGAAGTCGCGCCCGGCCATCGAGCGCGGCGAGAAGGTGCAGTTCATCGAGGTGGCACGCAACGTCAACCGCTCGGTGGGCGCCATGCTGTCGGGCGCGCTGACCAAAGTGCATCCGCAAGGCCTGCCCGACGACTCGATCCGCATCCAGCTCGAAGGCACGGGCGGCCAGTCGTTCGGCGCCTTCCTGGCGCGCGGCATCACGCTCTACCTGATCGGCGATGCCAACGACTACACCGGCAAGGGCCTCTCGGGCGGCCGCGTGGTGGTGCGCCCGAGCCTCGACTTCCGCGGAGAAGCGGCGCGCAACACCATCGTCGGCAATACGGCGCTTTACGGCGCGACCACCGGCGAGGCGTATCTTTGCGGCGTGGCCGGTGAACGCTTCGCGGTACGCCTGTCGGGTGCCACGGCCGTCATCGAAGGCACGGGCGACCACGGCTGCGAATACATGACCGGCGGTACGGTGGCGGTGCTCGGCAAGACGGGACGCAACTTCGCGGCCGGCATGAGCGGCGGCGTGGCTTTCGTCTACGACGAAGACGGCCAGTTCGCCACGCGCTGCAATCTCTCGATGGTGTCGCTCGACAAGGTGCTGACCTCGGCCGAGCAGCTGGCAAGCGTGCATCGCAAGATCTGGCACGGCGGCGAAACCGACGAGGCCCAGCTCAAGAAGCTGCTCGAAGAGCATCACCGCTGGACCGGCAGCAAGCGCGCGCGCGAACTGCTCGACAACTGGGCCGTGTCGCGCACCAAGTTCGTCAAGGTGTTCCCGAACGAATACAAGCGCGCGCTCGCCGAGCTGCACGA
Organism: Variovorax sp. OV700; assembly: GCF_900099805.1. GTDB lineage: Bacteria > Pseudomonadota > Gammaproteobacteria > Burkholderiales > Burkholderiaceae_C > Variovorax. The sequence goes on from NZ_FNDR01000008.1 coordinate 197,646, forward strand.
CCGCAAGGTCGAACTCACGAGCAGCGGCAACAACGCGCACGTGGGCCTTGAGCCGCACGCGCTGGCTCCCGCACCGCAGACGTCGCCGGCTTCGGTCTGAGCGCCCACGAGAACGCAGAGAGAAAAAGGACATCACGATGGGAAAGATCACCGGCTTCATGGAGCATGAGCGCGTCGAAGAGGGCTACAAGCCCGCCTCCGAGCGCGTCAAGCACTACAAGGAATTCGTTGTCGGCCTGACGGTCGAGCAGGCCGAGGTGCAGGGCGCACGCTGCATGGATTGCGGCACGCCGTTCTGCAACAGCGGCTGCCCGGTCAACAACATCATTCCGGACTTCAACGACCTCGTGTACCGCAACGACTGGCAGAACGCCTTCGCGGTGCTCGACTCGACCAACAACTTCCCGGAATTCACCGGCCGCATCTGCCCCGCGCCCTGCGAAGCGGCCTGCGTGCTCAACGTGAACGACGACCCGGTCGGCATCAAGTCGCTGGAACACGCGATCATCGATCGCGCCTGGGACGAAGGCTGGGTGGCGCCGCGCGTCGCCAAGCACAAGACCGGCAAGAAGGTGGCCGTGGTGGGTTCGGGCCCGGCCGGCATGGCCGCGGCGCAGCAACTCGCGCGTGCCGGCCACGACGTGACGCTGTTCGAGAAGAACGACCGCATTGGCGGCCTGCTGCGCTACGGCATCCCAGACTTCAAGATGGAGAAGACGCACATCGATCGCCGCGTCGAGCAGATGAAGGCCGAGGGCGTCACCTTCCGCACCGGCGTGATCGTCGGCGCTGCGAAAGATCCGCTGGGCAAGGGCTCCAAGGTGACCAACCTCGCCAAGGAAACCGTCACGCCCGAGCAACTGGACAAGGAGTTCGATGCCGTGGTGCTCACGGGCGGCGCCGAGCAGTCGCGTGACCTGCCGGTGCCGGGGCGCGACCTCGACGGCATTCACTTTGCCATGGAGTTCCTGCCGCAGCAGAACCGCGTCAACGCGGGCGACAAGGTCAAGGGCCAACTGCGCGCCGACGGCAAGCACGTCATCGTCATCGGCGGCGGCGACACCGGCTCCGACTGCGTGGGCACCAGCAACCGCCATGGCGCAGCCAGCGTCACGCAGTTCGAACTGATGCCGCAGCCGCCCGAGGAAGAAAACCGTCCGCTGACCTGGCCCTACTGGCCGATCAAGCTGCGCACCAGCTCCAGCCATGAAGAAGGCTGCGAGCGCGAGTTCGCCATCTCCACCAAGGAATTCATCGGCGAAAAGGGCAAGGTCACCGGCCTCAAGACCGTCCGCGTGGAGTGGAAGGACGGCAGGATGCAGGAAGTGGCCGGCAGCGAGCAGATCCTCAAGGCCGACCTCGTGCTGCTGGCCATGGGCTTCGTCAGCCCCGTGGCCACCATGCTCGATGCTTTTGGTGTCGAGAAGGATGCGCGCGGCAATGCCAAGGCCACCGTCGACTTCATCGGCGGCTATGCTACCAATGTGCCCAAGGTGTTTGCCGCAGGTGACATTCGCCGCGGCCAGTCGCTCGTCGTTTGGGCGATTCGCGAGGGCCGGCAAGCCGCGCGCTCGGTGGATGAATTTTTGATGGGATTTAGCGACTTACCGCGCTGATTTTTGTTTCAGTTTTGCGGGGCCCCTTGCGGCCCCGCTATCATTCGCGGAAACCGCATGCCGGGATGCCTGAGAAGGCGCCCGGCTTTTTTATTGAGATGGACCCAGCCGCACTGCCACACCCTTTTGTAGAGTTCCGCGACGTTTCGTTCGGCTACGGTGCGCGCGCGATCCTCGACCGGGTGTCGTTTGCCGTGCCGCGCGGCAAGGTCACTGCGTTGATGGGCGCTTCGGGCGGCGGCAAGACCACCGTGCTGCGGCTCATCGGCGGGCAGCAGCGGGCGCAGCGCGGCGAGGTTCTTTTCGACGGCCGGGATGTCGGCAAACTCGACGCCGCAGGCTTGTATCTGGCGCGGCGTCGCATGGGCATGCTGTTCCAGTTCGGTGCCTTGTTCACCGACATGAGCGTGTTCGACAACGTCGCCTTTCCTTTGCGCGAGCACACGCAGCTCTCGGAAGCGCTGGTGCGGGACATCGTGCTCATGAAGCTCGACGCAGTCGGCTTGCGCGGCGCGCGCGACCTGATGCCCAGCGAAGTCTCGGGCGGCATGGCACGCCGCGTCGCCTTGGCACGCGCCATTGCGCTCGATCCCGATCTCGTCATGTACGACGAGCCTTTTGCCGGCCTGGACCCGATTTCCCTGGGCACGGCGGCACGGCTGATTCGCCAGCTGAACGACACGCTCGGGCTGACCAGCATCGTGGTGTCTCACGACCTCGAAGAAACGTTCCGCATCGCCGACCACGTGATCATCCTGGCCAACGGCGGCATCGCCGCACAGGGCACGCCGAGCGAGGTACGCGAAAGCGCCGATCCGCTGGTGCATCAGTTCGTGAACGCGCTGCCCGACGGGCCGGTTCATTTCCATTACCCGGGCGTCGGCATCGAAGAAGATTTCGGCAATGAAGGGGGGCGGACATGAGCTGGTGGAAGCCTGCCGATGCCGGCTTCGCTGCGCGCAGCAAGCTGGCCGACCTGGGCTATGGCGCCAAGCTGTTCCTGCGCCTCCTGGTGCAGGGGGCACAAAGCTTGCGTCGCTTCGGCCTCGTACGCGACCAGATCCATTTCCTGGGCAACTACTCACTCGCCATCATCGCGGTGTCGGGGCTTTTCGTCGGTTTCGTGCTGGGTCTGCAGATGTATTACGCGCTGCAGCGCTATGGTTCCTCCGAGGCGCTCGGCCTGCTGGTCGCCTTGAGCCTGGTGCGGGAGCTAGGGCCGGTCGTGGCCGCCTTGCTCTTCACCGGGCGCGCGGGCACGTCCCTGACTGCGGAGATCGGGCTCATGAAGGCCGGCGAGCAGCTCAGTGCCATGGAGATGATGGCGGTCGACCCGGTGCAGCGCATTCTGGCGCCGCGTTTCTGGGCCGGCGTGATCACCATGCCGCTGCTGGCGGCGGTGTTCAGCGCCGTGGGCATCATGGGCGGCTACGTGGTCGGCGTGCTGATGCTGGGTGTGGACCCTGGCGCGTTCTGGGGCCAGATGCAGGGCGGTGTCGATGTGTGGCGCGACGTGGGCAACGGCGTGATCAAGAGCATCGTGTTCGGTTTTACCGTGACCTTCATTGCGTTGCTGCAGGGCTACGTGGCGCAGCCGACCCCCGAAGGCGTGTCGCGTGCCACCACGCGCACCGTGGTGATGGCGTCGCTGTCGGTGCTCGGGCTCGACTTCCTGTTGACCGCCATGATGTTCAGTATTTGAAGGAGCTCCGCTCCAATCGTTCTAGAGAGTGCAAACCATGCAACGTTCCAATAGCGACATCTGGGTCGGCCTGTTCGTCCTGATCGGCGGCGCGGCACTACTGTTCCTCGCGCTGCAGTCGGCCAACCTGCTGAGCCTGAGCTTCCAGAAGACCTACAACGTCACCGCGCGCTTCGACAATATCGGCGGACTCAAGCCGCAAACCGCAGTCAAGAGCGCCGGCGTGGTGGTAGGACGTGTGGAATCCATCTCGTTTGACGACAAATCCTTTCAGGCCCGCGTGACGCTGGCTTTGCAAAACCGTTACAGTTTTCCCAAGGACAGCTCGCTCAAGATCTTGACCAGTGGTTTGCTCGGCGAGCAATACATCGGGATCGAGCCGGGTGCCGAGGAGAAGAATCTGCAAGCCGGTGACACCATCACCGCGACCCAATCGGCCGTGGTGCTGGAAAACCTGATCAGCCAGTTCCTCTATAGCAAGGCAGCCGAAGGAAGCAATACGCCTTCGACGCCAGGAACAGCCAACAAGAAATGAAAACACGCCTTTTTTCGTCCACCGCTATCAAGAAGGTAGCAAACTCCGCCCGCGTGGTGGGTGCTGCAGCAACTTTTGTGCTGCTTGCGGGCTGCGCGAGCGGCCCCCACGCCAATCCGGCCGACCCGTTCGAGCCCTTCAACCGCGGCGTCACGCGCTTCAACGACACGGTCGACGAAGCGGTGCTGGTGCCCGTGGCCACCGCGTACGTGCGCGTGCTGCCCTCCATGGTGCGCACCGGCGTGAGTAACTTCTTCGGCAACCTGGGCGACGTCTGGAGCTTTGCCAACAGCGTGGCCCAGCTCAAGCTGCAGAACAGTGCCGAGACCTTCATGCGGGTCAACGTGAACACCTTCTTCGGGCTGGGTGGCCTGCTCGACGTGGCCACCGAAGCCGGCATCGATCGCCACGAGGAAGATTTCGGCCAGACGCTCGGCCGCTGGGGCGTAGGCGCCGGCCCGTACGTCGTGCTGCCTATTTTTGGCCCCTCGACCCTGCGCGACACCGCGGCATTGCCGGTGGACCGTGCCGGCGGCATTGTCTCGAACATGCACGACGTGGCCTGGCGCAATTCGCTGTCGTTCCTGGACGCTGTCGATACGCGCGCGAAATACCTGCGTGCCGGCCGGCTGCTCGACGACGCGGCGCTCGACAAATACACCTTCACCCGAGATGCCTTCCTCCAGCACCGCCGCAACGACGTATACGACGGCAACCCGCCGGACGACGAAAACGGCAAGTAGAGGCCAAGGAGCGGGTGATGACGGCGGGAGGACATCCGCTTGCATCCGGTTTCAAGGCTTCACCTGCGCTTCAGGAACCCGGTCGGCCTGAGAGTCGTCGAACACGTTTCATTGCAGGAGGCGCGCCGATCACTGCGTTTCTGCTGAAGATTTCAAAATTTTAGGGAATTGCCATGAACAACAACATCCTGCAACGCCGCGGCTTTGGCCGCCTGGTACTGGCCAGCGCACTCCTTTTCGGCGCTGCCACCGCTTTCGTGCGCCCGGCCCTCGCGGCCGACGAAGCGCCTGACGCGCTGGTGAAGCGTCTGTCGACCGATGTGCTCGAAACCATCAAGGCCGACACCTCCATCAAGTCGGGAGACGTCAGCAAGATCATGGTGCTGGTCGACAGCAAGATCATGCCCAACGTCAACTTCCAGCGCATGACGGCTTCCGCCGTGGGCCCGGCATGGCGCCAGGCCACACCCGAACAGCAAAAGAAGCTGCAAGAAGAATTCAAGACCCTGCTGGTGCGCACCTATGCCGGCGCGCTCGACCAGGTGAGCGACCAGACCGTCACGGTCCGTCCGTTCCGCGGCTCGCCTGAAGACACCGAAGTGCTGGTGCGCACCGAGGTCAAGGGCCGCGGCGACCCGGTCCAGCTCGACTACCGCCTCGAGAAGACGCCCGGCCAGGGCGGCGGCTGGAAGGTCTACAACCTCAATGTGCTGGGCGTCTGGCTGGTCGACACCTACCGCACGCAGTTCGCGCAGGAAATCAACGCTCGCGGCATCGACGGGCTGATTGCCGCGCTGGCCGCGCGCAACAAGGGCAACAACGGCAAGAGCTGACGCCATGCTGGTGCTGCCGACCAAACTCACCCACGACGATGCCCCGGCCTGCATGCGCATGCTGCAGCAGGGGCTGAAGGGGCAGACCGACACCTCCACCGTGGTGGACGCCAGCGCCCTGACGCAGTTCGACTCCTCGGCGCTGGCCGTGTTGCTGGAGTGCCGGCGCGAATCGAGCGCGCTCGGCCGCGGCTTTGCCGTGAAAGGGCTTTCCCCCCGGCTGCGCGAACTCGCCGCCCTCTACGGCATCGCTGGTCTCTTGCCGGCCGCACCCTGAGGTCTGGCGGCCTCGGCGGGCGCGGCGTCAGGGCATCCCGGCGCCGCCCAGCGGCTTGTAACGCGGGCCCGTAAAATCGCCGGCTCCCATGCCCGCGATCTCATTCCAATCGGTCTCCAAGACCTACCCTCCCTCCAGACAGCAGCGGGCCCAAGGCAAGCAGGGCCTGCGCGCCGTCGACGAGGTCAGCTTCCAGATCGAGCCGGGCGAGTTCTTCGGCTTGCTCGGCCCCAATGGCGCGGGCAAGACCACGCTCATCAGCATGCTGGCCGGCCTGTCCCGTCCCACCGCCGGGGCCATCAGCGTCCATGGCTTCGACGTGCAGCGCGACTATGCCGAGGCCCGGCGCCAGCTCGGCATCGTGCCGCAGGAGCTGGTTTTCGACCCCTTCTTCAATGTGCGCGAATCGCTGCGCATCCAGTCGGGCTACTTCGGCATCAAGAACAACGAGGCCTGGATCGACGAGCTGCTGCAAAGCCTCGGCCTGGCCGACAAGGCCACGGCCAACATGCGCCAGCTCTCGGGCGGTATGAAGCGCCGTGTGCTCGTGGCTCAGGCACTGGTCCACAAGCCGCCGGTCATCGTGCTCGACGAGCCGACCGCCGGGGTCGATGTCGAACTGCGCCAGACGCTCTGGCAATTCGTCGCCAGGCTCAACAAAGAGGGCAGTACGGTGTTGCTCACCACGCATTACCTCGAGGAAGCCGAGGCGCTGTGCAGCCGCATCGCGATGCTCAAGCAGGGCCGCGTGATTGCGCTGGACCGCACCAGCGAACTGCTGAAATCGGCCACCAGCAACGTGCTGCGCTTCAAGACCGACGCCATGCTGCCGTGGGCCATTGCCCAGCATGCGCGCATCACCGGGCGCATCGTGCAGCTGCCGGCGCAGAACGCCCATGAAGTCGAACAATTGCTGGCCGCGATCCGCGAAGCCGGCGTCGCGGTGGAAGACGTGGAAATGCGCAAGGCCGATCTCGAAGACGTGTTCATCGACCTGATGGCGGGTGAGCAGACGCCGCTGGAGGTTGCAAGATGATGGCTGTGACCGGTTGGCGCGCGCTGCTCTATAAAGAAACGCTGCGCTTCTGGAAGGTCGGTTTCCAGACCGTCGGCGCGCCGGTGCTCACCGCGCTGCTGTACCTGATGGTGTTTGGCCATGTGCTCGAAGACCATGTGAAGGTGTACGGCACAGTCGGCTACACGGCCTTCCTCGTGCCGGGCCTGGTGATGATGAGCGTGCTGCAGAACGCCTTTGCCAACAGCTCTTCGTCGATCATCCAGAGCAAGATCATGGGCAACCTGGTGTTCGTGCTGCTCACGCCGCTGTCGCACTGGGGCTGGTTCTTCGCCTACGTGGGCTCGTCGATCATCCGCGGGCTGGCCGTGGGGCTCGGGGTGTTCGTGGTCACCATCTTCTTCGCGATGCCCAATTTCGTGGCACCGGTCTGGATCGTCGTGTTCGCGCTGTTGGGCGCGGCGATGCTGGGTACGCTGGGCCTCATCGCCGGTCTCTGGGCCGAGAAGTTCGATCAGATGGCCGTGTTCCAGAATTTCCTGATCATGCCCATGACTTTCCTGTCGGGCGTGTTCTATTCGATCGGCTCGCTGCCGCCGTTCTGGCAGGGCGTGAGCCACCTGAACCCCTTCTTCTACATGATCGACGGCTTCCGCTACGGCTTCTTCGGCGTGAGCGACGCCTCGCCCTGGCTCAGCCTGGGCATCGTCGGCGCGGCGTGGTTGGCGGTGAGCGCCATCGCCGTCCATCTGCTGAAAATCGGCTACAAAATCAGAGGCTGAAAGGCCCTTCAAATCCCATGACCGCCGAAGAACTCCAGGCCCTGATCCAATCCCACCTCCCATGCGAGCACATCTCGCTGGAGGGCGACGGCCGACACTGGTACGCGACCATCGTCTCGGCCGAATTCGAGGGAAAGCGCGCCATTCAGCGCCATCAGCGGGTCTATGCCACCCTGGGTGCGAAAATGCATACCGACGAGGTGCATGCGCTCTCGATGAAAACCTACACACCCGCCGAATGGGCGGCGATCGACAAGTAAGTAACTGGCGGCCGAAGCGGCCCCTAAATTCGCTGGATTCCTGATGGACAAACTTCTGATTCGCGGCGGGCGCCAGCTTCGCGGCGAGGTACTCATTTCCGGCGCCAAGAATGCCGCCCTGCCCGAGCTGTGCGCCGCGCTGCTCACCGACCAGCCCGTGACGCTGCACAACGTCCCCCGCCTGCAGGACGTGTCGACCATGCTCAAGCTGGTGCGCAACATGGGCGTGACCGCCGAGCGCGATCACAACGGCATGGTGCAGCTCAATGCCGGCGACCTCAGCAATCCCGAGGCGCCCTACGAGCTGGTGAAGACCATGCGCGCCTCGGTGCTGGCGCTGGGTCCGCTGCTGGCGCGCTTCGGCCATGCCAAGGTGTCGCTGCCGGGCGGCTGCGCCATCGGCTCGCGGCCGGTCGACCAGCACATCAAGGGCCTGCAGGCCATGGGGGCCGAGATCGTGGTGGAGCACGGCTACATGATCGCCAGCCTGCCGGCCGGCCGCACCCGGCTGAAGGGCGCGCGCATCCTGACAGACATGGTCACCGTCACCGGCACCGAAAACTTCCTGATGGCCGCTGCGCTGGCCGAGGGCGAAACGCTGCTCGAAAACGCCGCGCAGGAGCCCGAGATCGTCGACCTGGCCGAGATGCTGATCCGCATGGGCGCGAAGATCCAGGGCCACGGCACCAGCCACATCCGCATCCAGGGCGTCGAAAAATTGCACGGCTGCGAACACGCCGTGGTGGCCGATCGCATTGAGGCCGGCACCTTCCTGTGCGCCGTGGCGGCCACGGGCGGCGACGTGTTCCTGCGCCACGCCCGCGCCGACCACATGGACGCGGTGATCGACAAGCTGCGCGATGCCGGCTGCACGATCTCGCCGGAAGAAGGCGGCGTGCGCATCAGCTCCAAGGCCCCGGCCTGCGAACACCTCAAGGCGCAGAGCTTCAGCACCACCGAATACCCCGGCTTCCCCACCGACATGCAGGCCCAGTTCATGGCGCTGAACGTGATCGCGCGCGGTGCTTCCATGGTGACCGAAACCATCTTCGAGAACCGCTTCATGCACGTGAACGAGATGGTGCGCCTGGGTGCGACGATCCATGTCGAGGGCAAGGTGGCGATGGTCGAGGGCGTCCAGCAGCTGTCGGGCGCCACCGTGATGGCCACTGACCTGCGCGCCTCAGCCAGCCTCGTCATCGCCGGGCTCGTGGCCGATGGCGAGACGCTGGTCGATCGCATCTACCACCTGGACCGCGGCTACGACCGCATGGAAGCCAAGCTGCGCGGCCTCGGGGCCGACATCGAGCGCGTGGCCGGAGCCGCCGCATGATCACGCTTGCTCTGTCCAAAGGGCGCATCTTCGAAGAGACGATGCCCCTGCTGGCTGCGGCCGGCATCGAGGTCACCGAAGACCCCGAAAAATCGCGCAAGCTGATCCTCGCGACCACGCGGCCTGACGTGCGCGTGGTGCTGGTGCGCGCCTCCGATGTGCCCACCTATGTGCAATATGGCGGCGCCGATCTCGGCGTGACCGGCTCCGACGTGCTGCTCGAGCACGGCAACCAGGGTCTTTACCAGCCGCTCGACCTGCGCATTGCAGCCTGCCGCCTCAGCGTGGCCGTGCGTGCCGACTACGACTACGCGTCGGCCGTGAAGCAGGGCTCGCGCCTCAGGGTCGCGACCAAGTACGTGGGCCTGGCGCGTGAGTTTTTCGCGAGCAAGGGCGTGCACGTCGACCTGATCAAGCTCTACGGCAGCATGGAGCTCGCACCGCTCACGGGTCTGGCCGACGCCATCGTCGACCTGGTCTCGACCGGCAACACGCTCAGGGCCAATCACCTGGTCGAGGTGGAGCGGATCATGGACATCAGCGCGCGCCTCGTGGTCAACCAGGCCGCACTCAAGCTCAAGCGCGAGCCGATCCGCCGCATCATCGATGCCTTCGCCTCCGCCATTCCCGCGGCAGCCACGCCCTGAGATATTCACCGCAGCGCCATGACACTGAAAGCAGCACCCGTCCGCCTCTCCACCGCTTCAGCCAACTTCGACGCTGAATTCAAGGCGCGGCTGCATTGGTCCGCCGATGCGGATGCGGCCATCGAGAAAGTGGTGGCCGACATTCTGGCCGACGTGCAGAAGCGGGGCGACGATGCGGTGCTGGAATACACGAACCGCTTCGATCAGTTGGGTGCCGCCACCTTGCCCGAACTCGAACTCACGCAGGCCGAACTGAAGGCAGCGTTCGATTCGCTGCCCGCTGTGCAGCGCGATGCGCTCCAATCTGCGGCCCGCCGTGTGCGCAGCTATCACGAAGCCCAGAAGAAGGCGAGCGGCGAGAGCTGGAGCTACCGCGATGCCGACGGCACGCTGCTCGGCCAAAAAGTCACACCGCTCGACCGTGTCGGCATCTACGTGCCGGGCGGCAAGGCGGCCTATCCGTCGAGCGTGCTGATGAACGCGATCCCGGCGCATGTCGCAGGCGTCGGCGAAATCATCATGGTCGTGCCCACGCCGAAGGGGGAGAAGAACCCGCTCGTGCTCGCAGCCGCCTACGTGGCCGGCGTCACCCGCGCCTTCACCATCGGCGGCGCGCAGGCCGTGGCCGCACTGGCCTACGGCACCGCCACCATCCCCGCGGTGGACAAGATCACCGGCCCCGGCAACGCCTACGTTGCGGCCGCCAAGCGCCGCGTGTTCGGCACGGTGGGCATCGACATGATCGCGGGACCGAGCGAAATCCTCGTCCTCGCCGACGGCACCACGCCCCCCGAGTGGGTGGCGATGGACCTGTTCAGCCAGGCCGAGCACGACGAGCTCGCTCAAAGCATTCTGCTGTGCCCCGACGCAGCGTATATCGATCGCGTGCAGGCCGAGATCGACCGCCTGCTGCCCACCATGCCTCGCGCCGAGATCATCGCGGCTTCGCTCAACGGCCGCGGCGCGCTGATCCACACGAAGAGCATGGAAGAGGCCTGCGAGATCAGCAACCGCATCGCGCCCGAGCACCTCGAGGTGAGCAGCAGCGAGCCGCAGCGCTGGGAGCCCTTGCTGCGCCACGCCGGCGCGATCTTTCTCGGCGCCTTCACCAGCGAAAGCCTCGGCGATTACTGTGCCGGGCCGAATCACGTGCTGCCGACCAGCGGCACGGCGCGCTTTTCGAGCCCGCTGGGCGTCTACGACTTCCAGAAGCGTTCGAGCCTCATTGAAGTAAGCGAAGCCGGCGCGCAGGTGCTGGGGCCCATCGCGGTGACGCTGGCCGAAGGCGAAGGCCTGCAGGCGCACGCCGAAGCGGCACGAATGCGCCTGCATAAGATCTGAGACTTTACAAAAACCGCTTCGGGGAGGAGCCAGCCAGATGATTCACCAGCTATACAGGTCGCGTTTTTTCAGATTCACCACAGGGCTCATTGCAGGCGCAGCCTTGCTCGCTGCCTGCAGCCAGATGCCGCAAGCGCCGCGCAACGAGTCGGCCGCCTTGTCCGCAACGCCCAGCGCCGCCGCCGCGCCCGCACCGGCACAGCTCGGCACCCAGTGGGGCGAGGGCATCGAGTCGAAGACCCGCTCGGTCGTCGCCAAACGGCTGTCCGCACAGCCAGACGAAGTGGCCTCGCTGGGCTACAACGAAGCGTCCGCCGTGCGCCGCGACGCGGGCAACAATCCCGAACGCCGCCTCAATCTGCAACTGGCCCAGGGCGACGTCGAATGGTCGGTACTCGACGAGAACGAACGCCCCCTGCCGCTGCAGCGCGCACGCCGCAGCAGTGACATGTTCCGCCTCGCCGGCATCGAAGGCGCGCGCTACACGCTGCGCTTTCGCAACCTCAGCGATCGAAGCTACGAAGTGATTGCCACCGTCGATGGCCTCGACGTGCTGAATGGCAAGGCCGGTAGCCTGCGCAATGGCGGCTATGTGCTGCGTCCGCTGCAGACCCTCGACATCGAGGGGTTCCGCAAAAGCCAGAGCGAAGTCGCCGCCTTTCGCTTCGCCGCACCGGGCCGTGCCTATGCGGCGAACACCGAAGCCGGCGACGTGCGCAACATCGGCGTGATCGGCGCTGCATTGTTCGAGCTCGAGCAGCCCGAGGCTGCGCGACGCGCGCGCCGCGACGCCACGCCGCCGCAGCCCAATGCCTTCCCGGCCGACGCCTCGTACGCGCCGCCGCCGCGCTATCGCAAGTGACGCCATGAGCCGTGCTGCCGTCCTGCTGCTGCTGCGCCTGCCGGTGCTGTTGCTCGCACTGGCGGCCGGTGCCGGTGCAGAGGCGATGAGCATCCGCGAACTGCGCATGCTCGAAACCAATGAGAAGGACGGCAAGGCGTACGCAAGCTACTACCTCGTCGGCGTGCTCGAGGGCTTGCGCGAAGGCGTGGAAGCGTCGCAGCGCAATGGCCAAAAGCCAGTCTTCTGCATCGAAGGCCGACGCCTGGAGCCCTCGATGGCGCGCTCCCTCTATCAAACCGAGCTGACGCGCAACGCCGACAGCTATGAAGCAGACATGCCCGTTCAACTGGTCATGTCCGGCGCCCTTAAAAACAGCTTCCGCTGCACCCGATGACAACTTCTTCCACCGCCCGCCCGATCGATCGCATCCGCTCCGACGTGCAATCCATGCATGCCTATGCGGTGCAGGATGCACGCGGGTTCGTCAAGCTCGACGCCATGGAGAACCCTTTCGGCCTGCCGCCCGCGCTGCAGGCCGAGCTTGGCGCCCGGCTCGGCGCGCTGGCGCTCAACCGCTATCCGGGCGAGCGGGGCGGCGATCTGCAGCGCGCGCTGGCCGCGCATGCGCGCATGCCCGAAGGTTTTGGGCTGATGCTGGGCAACGGCTCCGACGAACTGATCTCGCTCCTGGCCATTGCCTGCGACGTGCCTGGCGCCACCGTGCTCGCGCCCGTGCCCGGCTTCGTGATGTACGCCATGAGCGCAAAGTTGCAGGGCCTGCGCTTCATCGGCGTGCCGCTCACCGCCGACTTTGAACTCGACGAGGGCGCCATGCTTGCCGCCATCGCGCGCGAGAAACCGGCCATCGTTTACCTGGCCTATCCGAACAATCCCACCGCCAACCTCTGGGACGACGCCGCCATCGAAAAGATCGTGCAGGCCCAGGCCGAGCAGGGCGGCCTGGTGGTGATGGACGAGGCCTATCAGCCCTTCGCCGCCAAGAGCTATGTCGACCGCATCGCACGGCACGGCCATGTGCTCCTGATGCGCACGCTCAGCAAGTTCGGCCTGGCCGGCATTCGCCTTGGCTATCTCATGGGCCCGGCCGCGCTGATCGCGCAGATCGACAAGGTGCGCCCGCCCTACAACGTCAGTGTGCTCAACTGCGAATGCGCGCTCTTCGCGCTCGAGCACGCCGAGGTGTTCGAGGCCCAGGCAAAACAGATCCGCGAGGAGCGCCATCGCCTCATGATGGGCCTGGGCCGCCTTTCGGGGGTCAAGGTCTGGCCGAGCGATGCCAACATGATCCTCGTGCGCGTTCCCGATGCCGCCAAGACCTTCGAAGGCATGAAGGCCAGCGGCATACTGGTGAAGAACGTTTCTAAAATGCACGAACTGCTGGCAAATTGCCTGCGCCTCACCGTCGGAACGGCCGACGAGAATGCGCGGATGTTCGCGGCACTCGAAGCCTCACTATGACCACCCCCCAAACAGCCGACACGGGCACCGCCGCGCGCACCGCGTCGGTCACTCGCAACACCGCCGAAACGAAGATCACCGTCAGCGTCAATCTCGACGGCACGGGCCGCGCCAAACTCTCGACCGGCATCGGCTTTTTCGACCACATGCTCGACCAGATCGCCCGCCACGGGCTGATCGACCTGGAGATCGATTGCCAGGGCGACCTGCACATCGACGGTCACCACACCGTGGAAGACGTAGGCATCACCCTCGGCCAGGCGGTTGCCAAGGCCGTGGGCGACAAGAAGGGCATCCGCCGCTACGGCCATGCCTACGTGCCGCTCGACGAGGCCCTGAGCCGCGTTGTCATCGATTTCTCGGGCCGTCCGGGCCTGGAGATGCACGTGCCATTCACGAGCGGCATGATCGGCACCTTCGACAGCCAGCTCACTTACGAATTCTTCCAGGGCTTCGCCAACCACGCATTCGTTACGCTGCACATCGACAACCTCAAGGGCGTCAATGCGCACCACCAGTGCGAAACGGTGTTCAAGGCTTTTGCACGCGCGCTGCGCGGCGCGCTCGAACTCGACCCACGCTCCGTGGGCGTCATTCCCTCGACCAAGGGTTCGCTCTGAATTCCTCCAGCGAACAGCTATGAAATCTGTAGCAAATACCGTCGCGGTCGTCGACTACGGCATGGGCAATCTCCGCTCCGTCTCGCAGGCTGTGCAACATGCGGCCGACCAGGTGGGCGTGGAGGTCTTCGTCACCTCCGACCCCGAGGTGGTGCGCAAGGCCACCCGCGTGGTGTTGCCGGGGCAGGGTGCCATGCCCGACTGCATGCGCGAACTGCGCGACTCCGGCCTCCAGGAATCAGTGCTCGAAGCCGCGGCGAACAAGCCGCTCTTCGGCGTGTGCGTCGGTATGCAGATGCTGCTCTCTCGCAGCGACGAAGGACCGACGGACGGCCTGGGCCTCATTCCGGGCGAGGTCGTCAAGTTCGAACTGGCCGGCCGGCTGCAGCCCGATGGCAGCCGCTTCAAGGTGCCCCAGATGGGCTGGAACCAGGTGCGCCAGGCCCAGCCGCATGCCGTGTGGGCGGGCGTGCCGGACATGAGCTATTTCTATTTCGTTCACAGCTTCTATGCGCGGCCGGCCGACGCCCGGCACAGCGTGGGCGAAGCAGATTACGGTGCGAGCTTTACCGCAGCCATTGCACGCGATAACATTTTTGCCACCCAGTTCCACCCGGAGAAGAGTGCGGACCATGGGTTGCAGCTCTACCGAAATTTCCTCCACTGGAATCCCTGACCTTAATTTTTCGCCTGGGCCGAACCTTCCTCAGCCCGGATTCCGCACACTCGCGTCACTTCCATGCTCCTCATTCCCGCCATTGATCTCAAAGACGGCCACTGCGTTCGCCTCAAACAGGGCGACATGGACCAGTCCACCATCTTCAGCGAAGACCCCGCCGCCATGGCCCGCAAATGGGTCGAGGCGGGTGCTCGGCGGCTCCATCTGGTCGATCTGAATGGCGCGTTCGCCGGCAAGCCGCAGAACCACGCGGCCATCAAGGCGATCCTGCGCGAGGTGGGCGACGACATTCCCGTGCAGCTGGGCGGCGGCATCCGCGACCTCGACACCATCGAGCGCTACATCGACGACGGCCTGCGCTACGTGATCATCGGCACCGCCGCGGTCAAGAACCCCGGCTTCCTGAAAGACGCCTGCGTGGCCTTTGGCGGCCACATCATCGTGGGCCTCGACGCCAAGGACGGCAAGGTGGCCACCGACGGCTGGAGCAAGCTCACGGGCCACGAGGTGGCCGACCTGGGCAAGAAGTTCGAGGACTACGGCGTCGAATCGATCATCTACACCGACATCGGCCGCGACGGCATGCTCTCGGGCATCAACATCGATGCCACCGTCAAGCTTGCGCAGGCGCTGTCCATTCCGGTCATCGCTTCGGGCGGCCTGTCGAACATGGCCGACATCGATCAGCTCTGCGCCGTCGAGACCGAAGGCGTCGAAGGCGTGATCTGCGGCCGCGCCATCTATTCGGGCGACCTCGATTTCGCCGCCGCGCAAGCCCGCGCCGACGAACTCGCCGGCGCCTGAGGCGTTGCCAAGGTGAAGGCTACTCAGCCTTCACCGCCATCGTCTGGATGATCGCTTCCAGCTGCGCGCTCATTGGCAGGTTGATGCTTTCCCCCGTGGGCAGCTTGCGCAAAAACCAGCGCTTGTACTGGCGCTCGATCTCGCCGTCCTCGGCCAGCACCTGGAAGCTGTCGTTGATCACCTTGCGAAGCTGCGCATCCCCCTTGCGGTACATGATCCCGTAGGGGTCGTAGGAGAGGTAGTCGCCGACCACTTCGTACTCGGCCTTGGCGGCGTCCCGGGCGATCAGGCCGTAGAGCAACACGTCGTCCGTGGCAAAGGCGTCGGCCTGGCCGCTCTTCACGAGCCCGAAGGAATCGGCGTGGTCGCGCGCCACCAGCAGGTTGATGCCGAGCTTGAACTTCTGCGAAAGCTCGCGCAGCGTCTTTTCGTTGGTGGTGCCGGCGGTCACCGCCACCCGCTTGCCGGCCAGGTTGCGGAACGACTTGATCGGTGAACCCTTCTTCACCAGCACCTTGGTGCCCGAGACGAAGATGGTGGGCGAAAAACTCACGCGCTTTTGCCGCTCGATGTTGTTGGTGGTCGAGCCGCACTCGAGATCGACCGCGCCGCTCTCGACCGCTTCGATGCGCGAATCGGAGGTCACGGGTGCCCACTTGATCGTGAGGCTCTTGTTCACCGCGTCTTCGATGGCCGTGACCAGCGCGCGGCAAATTTCGATCGAGTAGCCGATGGGTTCCTTGCGCGCGTTGAGAAAGGAAAACGGCACCGACGATTCGCGATAGCCGATGGTGATGGCGCCGGTCTCCCGCACCTTGGCGAGGGTACCGGTCAATGTCTCGGGGGCCTGCGGCTGTGCCAGCGCAGGCACAGCGGAAACCAGCGTGGCGGCTGCCAGCAGGCCGGCCAGGAAAACCGACAGCGTGGCCTTGGGCTTCACGGTTGGCCTCACGCGTGCGCTGGATGGGCGAGGGTGGCTGCAGCCTCGGCGTCCAGCGTCTTGGCATTGACCGCCGCGTCGCTTTCGGAAAGCAGCTCGCCCTCCCACTTGGCAACCACGGCCGTGGCGATGGAGTTGCCCACCGCATTGGTGGCCGAGCGGCCCATGTCCAGGAAGGTGTCGACGCCCAGGATCAGCAGCAGGCCGGCTTCGGGAATGTCGAAGTGGTTGAGCGTGGCGGCAATCACCACCAGCGAAGCGCGCGGCACGCCGGCCATGCCCTTGGAGGTGAGCATCAGGATCAGCAGCATCGTGATCTGCGTGCTGAGCGGCATGTGGATGTTGTAGGCCTGCGCGATGAACAGCACGGCAAAGGTGCAGTACATCATCGAGCCGTCGAGGTTGAACGAATAGCCCATCGGCATCACGAAGCTCGAGATCTTGCGCTTCACGCCAAAACGGTCGAGCGCTTGCAGGATCTTCGGGTATGCCGCTTCGGAGCTGGCGGTGGCAAACGAAAGCAGGAAGGCTTCCTTGATGAGCACCAGCAGCTTGAACACTCGCGGCCCCAAAAACGAAAAGCCAGCGAAGATCAGCACGCCCCACAGCACGAAGAGGCCCAGGTAGAAGTCGCCCATGAACACGGCGAACTTGAGCAGGATGCCCAGGCCGTTGACAGCGACGGTGGCGGCCATGGCGGCCATCACCGCAAGCGGCGCCAGTTTCATCACGTAGCCGGTGATCTTGAGCATGGCGTGCGAGAGCTCGTCGATGGCGGCCACCAGCGTCTTGGCCTTGTCACCGAGCGAGGCGAGTGCCACGCCAAAGAACATCGAGAACACCACGATCTGGAGAATCTCGTTGTTGGCCATTGCCTCCGCAAAAGACTTGGGCACCATGTGGCTCACGAAGTCCTTGAGCGTGAACTTCGCGGTGGCAAGGTTGGCCGAAGAGCCAATGTCCGGCAGTGGAAGCCCCAGGTTCTCGCCGGGCTTCAGGACATTGGCCATCACCAGGCCGATGACCAGCGAAATGAGCGAAGCGGTAAAGAACCAGCCGAGCGACTTGCCGAACACGCGGCCCACCGACTTGGCATCACCCATGTGCGCGATGCCCACCACCAGGGTGGAGAACACCAGGGGACCGATCAGCATCTTGATGAGGCGCAGGAACACGTCCGAAATGATCGACACGTAGCCCGCGATCTGCGCGGCGGCCTTCTTGTCGGGAAAGCTCGTGAAGATCATGTAGCCGACAAGAATGCCGAGCACCATGGCAATCAGGATCCAGGCCGCGGCGGGCAGTTTCTTTCTCATGTTTTGTCCCTTTGACGTATGTGTGGTTCCGGGGCGCGGACGCATCGGCCGGCAGCCTCTTCTCGTGCGGCAGGCGAAGGGTATCCAAGAAGGTCCCTTGCGCGCAACCGGTGCGGGCGCATCGGCGATGAAGCCTTAAGTGCCCAATGCCAATTCCGTGCCACGGGATTTCGCTGCCTACAATTCTCCAATGGATATCAGTTCGATCGACTTTCGCGGCCAGCCCGCGCTTCGTGCCGCCGGGGCCGACGGAAGTGCTTTCGTCGTCTCGCTGCAGGGGGCGCAGCTGCTTTCCTGGACCACGTCCGACAGCGCGGAGCGCCTCTATCTGAGCCCTCGCGCGGTGTTCGACGGGCAGGCTGCAATCCGCGGCGGCGTGCCCATTTGCTGCCCCCAGTTCAACCAGCGCGGCATGCTGCCCAAGCATGGATTCATGCGCAATCTGCCTTGGGAAAACCGGGGTCTGGACGCCACTTCGGGCGAATTGGTCCTGCGGCTGCGCGACAACCCGGCCACCCGCAAGCTCTGGCCGCACTCTTTCGAGGCGCGCTTGCACATCGGCATGGGCCCCGGCCGACTGCGCACCACGCTGACGCTGCTCAATGTGGATCATGCGCCGTTCAGCTTTGCGGCGGCATTGCACACCTACCTGCGCGTCGACGATATCGCCGAAGTGCGGCTGGAAGGCCTCCAGGGTGCCAACCGTTGGGATTCGCTGCGCGACGACCGGCATGTGGAGACGGCGCCCGCACTGCGCTTCGATGCCGAGTTCGACAGCGTCTATACCGCTCCCGCCAAGCCGATGCGGCTGGTGCAGCCGAGCGGCACGCTCGAGATCACGCAGAGTGCGAGCTGCAGCGAAACCGTGGTGTGGAACCCCGGCGCGGTGCTCGGTGCGAAACTCGCAGACATGCCCGAAGATGGGTATCGGCACATGCTGTGCGTCGAGGCCGCGCGCATCGACGAGCAGGTGCTGCTCCTGCCGGGTGCCCAATGGCAGGGCTGGCAGCAGCTGCGCGTTCTCTGAATGAACTTTTCCTTACCACCGACCATGCTCGCAAAACGCATCATTCCCTGTCTTGACGTCACCGGCGGCCGCGTCGTCAAGGGCGTCAATTTTCTCGAGCTGCGCGATGCCGGCGATCCGGTCGAAATTGCGGCCCGTTACAACGCGCAGGGCGCCGACGAGCTCACCTTTCTCGACATCACGGCCACCAGCGACGGGCGCGACCTCATCCTGCCGATCATCGAGGCGGTGGCGTCGCAGGTCTTCATTCCGTTGACGGTGGGCGGCGGCGTTCGCACCGTGGCCGACGTGCGCCGGCTGCTCAATGCCGGCGCCGACAAGACCAGTTTCAACTCCGCGGCCATCGCTGATCCGCAGGTGATCAACGACGCATCGCAGAAATACGGTTCGCAATGCATCGTGGTGGCGATCGATGCCAAGCGCCGCAGCCCCGAGGAAGCCGCCACGCGCGGCGCGGGCTGGGATGTGTACAGCCATGGCGGCCGCAAGAACACCGGCCTGGACGCCGTCGAATGGGCGACCGAGATGGTGCGCCGCGGTGCCGGCGAAATCCTGCTCACGAGCATGGACCGCGACGGCACCAAGAGCGGCTTCGATCTGGCGCTCACCCGCGCGGTGAGCGATGCGGTCAACGTGCCGGTGATCGCCTCGGGCGGCGTCGGCAGCCTGGACGATCTGGCCGACGGCATCCAGACGGGTGGCGCCGACGCGGTGCTGGCTGCCAGCATCTTCCACTACGGCGAACACACGGTTGGCGAGGCGAAAGCCCGCATGGCCGCGCGGGGAATCCCGGTGCGAATCGACTCCTGAGGGGTCTTTGCCTATCCCCGACAATATCGCGATGAATTGGCTCGATGAAGTGAAGTGGGACGCGAACGGCCTGGTGCCCGTGATCGCGCAGGAGCAGGGCAGCAACGACGTCCTGATGTTTGCCTGGATGAACCGCGAGGCGCTCGAAAAGACTGCCGAGCTGGGCCGCGCCGTGTATTTCAGCCGCTCGCGCAACAAGCTCTGGTTCAAGGGCGAGGAATCGGGCCACGTGCAGACGGTGCACGAGATCCGCCTGGACTGCGACAACGACGTGGTGCTGCTCAAGGTCACCCAACTTGGCCACGAGCCCGGCATTGCCTGCCACACCGGCCGCCACAGCTGCTTTTTCAGCAAGTACGACAACGGCCAATGGACCGCGGTCGAGCCGGTCTTGAAAGACCCGGAGTCGATCTACAAATGACGGCCTCAGTGAACACCTCGGACGCCCTTGCACGCCTTGCCGCGGTCATCGAAAGCCGCCTGCCCGCGCGCGGCGGCGATGCTGAAAAGAGCTACGTGGCGCGCCTGCTCCATAAAGGCCCCGACGCCTTCCTCAAGAAGATCGGCGAGGAAGCCACCGAGGTCGTGATGGCCGCCAAGGACGCCGACCACGGCGGCGACCGCTCGAAAATAGTGAACGAAGTGGCCGATCTGTGGTTCCACACCATGGTGGCGCTGGCCCACTACGGCTTCTCGCCGGCAGAGGTGATCGCGGAGCTGGAGCGTCGCGAAGGCACCAGCGGAATCGAGGAAAAAGCCCTGCGCAAGGCGCAGGCCCGCGAAGCATCCAACGATTGAAAGGACATTCAATGGCCAACGACATCGTGAACGTGGAACCCGACGACTCCCTCAAGACCTGGGGCTGGGTCAGCTATATCCTGCACCTGATCGTGGCCATTGGCGCCGTGCTGCCAGGGGCGCAGGCCTCGGTGGTCCTTTTGCTGGTGGCGCTGGTGATCGACTTCGTCAAGCGCGACGATGCCGCCGGGACCTGGCAGGCCACGCACTTCAGCTGGCGCATCCGGTCGGTGCTGTGGGCCGGCCTGCTGTACCTGGTCACTTCGTGGCTCTGGCTGCTGTTTCTCGTGCCGGGCTGGATTGCCTGGAGCCTGATTTCGCTGTGGTTTCTCTACCGGATCGTGAAGGGCATGATCCGCATGAAAGACAACCGCCCCATGGAACCCAAAGATGTCATCTGATCCGAACTGCGTCTTCTGCAAAATCATCGAAGGCAAGATCCCCTCGCGCAAGGTCTACGAAGACGACGAACTGTTCGGTTTTCACGACATCGCGCCCTGGGCGCCGGTGCATTTCATGCTGGTGCCCAAGCGGCACATCGCCTCCATGGCGCAGCTCACCCCCGAAGACGCCGCGCTGATGGGCAAGATCATGACGCTGGCGCCCAAGCTCGCGCTGGAGCTGGGCTGCAGGCCCTATCCGGAGGGCGGATACCGTGTGTTGGTCAACACTGGCGCCGAGGGCGGACAGGAAGTTCACCATCTCCATGTCCATGTCATGGGCGGTCCCCGGCCCTGGCTTCGTGGCTGAACATTAGGCCAAACTGTCACATTCCGCCCGACTAAAATCGGACACATTCTTAGGAGTCTTCCATGGGTTCATTTTCAATCTGGCACTGGCTGATCGTGCTGCTCGTCGTGGTCATGATCTTCGGCACCAAGAAGCTGCGGAACATGGGTTCCGACCTTGGTGGCGCCGTGAAGGGCTTCAAGGACGGCATGAAGGACGGAAGCACCACCGATGCGCCTGCCGCTTCGTCGGCCCCTGCTGCCCAAGTCACCGGCCAGCCGGCTGCCAACAGCGACAAGTCGGCGATCGACGTCGAAGCGCGTCAGAAGTCCTGAGCGCGGGTCATAAGTGCTCGACCTTGGCATTGAGAAGCTGGCGCTGATCGGCGTCGTGGCGTTGATCGTGATCGGGCCGGAAAAGCTGCCGCGCGTGGCGCGCACGGTCGGCACCCTGCTGGGCAAGGCGCAGCGTTACGTGAACGACGTCAAGGCCGAAGTCAATCGCTCGATGGAGCTGGACGAACTGCGCAAGATGAAAAGCACCGTGGAGGATGCGGCGCGCGACGTCGAGCACAGCATCCAGAGCGGCGCGAGCGATCTCGAGAAGCAGTTTTCCGGCTCGGGCGAAACGCTTTCGGCCCTGGCCGAACCCGAGCCCTCGGTGCCGGAGTACCGGCATCCCCGCAAGAACTGGCGCCTGAAGCAGGGCGCCACACCGCAGTGGTACAAGGCGCGCAACGGCGTGCGCACCAAGGCGTTGTCGGGTGCCGCGCGGGTTGCGCGTTTCCGCCCCCACAAGATCAACTAGCGGCTTTCACTCCCTCGCGTTCCTCGTGCGCCGCACGCCGGCCGAAGCCACGCTTTCCCCTGCTCTTTTTCCCTCCCAATGGCCGATTCCGACAACAAGAACAAAGACGCAGAAGACGAGTTGGCGGGCACCGAACAACCGTTCGTGCAGCATCTGGTCGAACTCCGCGACCGGTTGCTCTATTGCGTCTATGGCCTGGTGATCGCGGGCGTGCTGCTGGCCATCTGGCCCGGCCCGGGCGGGCTGATCGATCTGATCGCCATGCCCATCCGCGCGCACATGCCGGCGGACGCCAAGCTCATCGCCATCGGCGTGTTCTCGCCGTTCTTCGTGCCGCTCAAGGTGCTCATGATGACCGCGGTGCTGCTGGCGCTGCCATGGCTCATGTACCAGGCCTGGATGTTCATTGCGCCGGGGCTCTACAGCCATGAAAAGCGCTTTGCGCTGCCGCTGATCTTCTTCGGCAGCCTGTTGGCCTATGCCGGCATCGCCTTCGTGCAGTTCTTCGTGCTGGACAAGATGTTCAGCTTCATCCAGAAGTTCACGCCCGCCGCGGTGGCGGCCACGCCCGACATTTCCTCGTACGTCGAGGCCATTCTCTCGCTCTACATCGCGTTCGGGGTCGCCTTCCAGGTGCCGATCGTCGTGATGCTGTTGGTGCGCTTCGAAATGGTGACCATCGAGAAGCTGAAGTCCTTCCGCGGGTACTTCATCGTGGTGGCCTTCGTGGTGGCCGCGGTGCTCACGCCGCCCGACGTGGTGTCGCAGCTCGCGCTGGCGATTCCGATGTGCCTGCTCTACGAGGTCGGGATCATCGGTGCTCGCTACTTCGCCAGCAGCAAGAAAACGGAAGAGGAAGAAAGCGCCGATTCCTCGGCGTCTTCCTGATCGATCATTCGGGCTGGTTCGGCATCTGCCGCACCGGGCTCCTGGGCCGAAGGCCCGGGGTCACGTCCAGTTCCATCTTGTCGGTGCCGCGCTGCAGCGCGAAACGCGCGGAGCTGCCGGGCTTCAGGCCGGCTACGGCAGTCAGCAGGGCCTGCACGCTGTCGGTCTTCTTGTCGCCGACCGAGGTGATCACGTCGCCCGGCCGGATGCCGGCCTTGGCTGCGGGGCCGTTCTGCAGAACGCCAGTGATGATGACCCCGGCATTCGCCTTCACGCCGAAGGTCTCGGCCAGCTCCGGCGAGAGTTCGTTTGGCTCCACGCCGATCCATCCGCGGCGCACCTGGCCTTCTTTCACGATGCCTTCGAGCACGATCTTGGCCATCGAGACTGGAATCGCGAAGCCGATGCCCATGCTGCCACCCGAACGGGAGTAAATGGCCGTATTGATGCCCTGCAGGTTGCCGTTGACGTCGATCAGCGCGCCGCCCGAATTGCCGGGGTTGATGGCCGCGTCGGTCTGGATGAAGTTCTCGAAATTGTTGATGCCGAGCTGGTTGCGCCCCAGTGCCGAGACGATGCCGCTGGTGACCGTCTGGCCCACGCCGAAGGGGTTGCCGATGGCCAGAACCTGGTCGCCCACCTGAAGCTCGTCCGAATTGCCCAGCACGATCGCGGGCAGCTTGTCCATTTCGATCTTGAGCACGGCCAGGTCGGTGTCCGGGTCGGTGCCGATCACCTTGCCGCGCGTGTGGCGGCTGTCGTTGAGCGTGACCTCGATCTCGTCTGCGCCTTCGACCACGTGGTTGTTGGTGAGCACGTAGCCCTCGGCGCTCACGATCACGCCGCTGCCCAAGCCGACCTGGGGCTGGTCGCCCTGGTCGCCGAAGAAGAACCGGAACCACGGGTCATTGCTGCGCGGATGGCGTTGCGCGGCCTTGCTGGTGTTGATGCTCACCACTGCCGGCGACGCTTTCTTGGCCGCCGCGCTCAGGCTGCCGGCGACCGGTACGGACGAGGCGCCGGGCGGTGCCTCGACGATCGACACCACGCCGCCCAAGGAGCTGGCCCGCCGGTTGATCCATTCGGGCTTGAGTGTTGCAACGACGAAGTAGGCCGCCAGCAGGACGGTCACGGCTTGGGCAAAGAGCAGCC
The DNA here is from genome assembly GCF_900099805.1 of Variovorax sp. OV700. Classification (GTDB taxonomy): domain Bacteria; phylum Pseudomonadota; class Gammaproteobacteria; order Burkholderiales; family Burkholderiaceae_C; genus Variovorax. Next base: position 221,623 of record NZ_FNDR01000008.1, read on the forward strand.
AGGTGCGTTTCATGAAACTAGATTGAACGAAGAGGACACGCCGCCCACGCGGCGCCACGGCCCATTGTCCCTCAACCGCAAATTGCCATAAACCGCGCGACGCGGTCGAGATTGGCAAAGGTCGCCAGCGCCAATAAGGGATAACCCTTAGCATCGCTTTGCAAGCCCACACGGCTCCGAACTCCGGCCTTCCGCATCGCCTACCCGGCTCACGCGGCCAGGTGTTTCGCCGGCACGCCGCCTTCCGCATCGATCCTTCTGCGGCCGGCGTGCGGCAACGACCTTCCTGCCAGCCATGACTTCTCACGCAATTTCCCCGGACGGTGCCCAGCCGATGCCGGCCCGCGCGCTCGATGCGCGCGACTACAAGACATTGGGCCTCTCCGCGCTCGGCGGAACGCTGGAGTTCTACGACTTCGTCATCTACGTGTTCTTTGCCACGGTGCTGGGCGCACTGTTCTTTCCCGCCGACATGCCCGACTGGCTTCGGCAGCTCCAGACTTTCGGCATTTTTGCCGCCGGCTACCTGGCCCGGCCGGTGGGCGGCATCGTCATTGCGCATTTCGGCGACCTGCTCGGGCGCAAGCGCATGTTCACGCTGTCGATCTTCCTGATGGCGGCGCCCACGCTGGTCATCGGCCTCTTGCCGACCTACGCCAGCATCGGCATTGCGGCGCCGCTTTTGCTGCTGGCCATGCGCGTGTTGCAGGGCGCGGCCATCGGCGGCGAAATGCCCGGCGCGTGGGTGTTCGTCGGCGAGCACGTGCCCGCGCCGCGCTACGGTTTCGGCATCGGCGCGCTGACCTCGGGCATCACCGGCGGCATCCTGCTGGGATCGCTCGTGGCCGTGGCCATCAACCGCCACTATTCGCCGGCGGAGGTGAGCGGTTTTGCCTGGCGCATTCCCTTCGTGCTGGGCGGCGTGTTCGGCCTCGTCTCGGTGTACCTGCGCCGCTTCCTGCACGAGACGCCGGTTTTCAGGGAACTGGCGGGCCGCAAGGCGGTGGCGCGCGAGCTGCCGCTGCGCACCGTGCTGCGCGAGCACCGCGCGGCCAGCGTCTACGTGGCGCTGCTGACCTGGGTGCTGTCGGCCGCCATCGTGGTGGTGGTGCTGTACACGCCCACCTACCTGCAGAAGGTGCACCACATTCCGGCGGCCCTGGCGCTGGAAGCCAATGCGCTCGCCACGCTGACCCTGACCATCGGCTGCGTGCTGGTCGGCTGGGCCAGCGACCGCATCGGCACGCGCGCGGTGATGCTCATCGGCTGGGGCGGGCTGTTCGCGACGGCCTACCTCTTCTACACAGGGCTGCCCGGCACGCCGGCCACGCTGTTCTGGCACTACGGCCTGGTGGGGCTCTTCGTGGGCACCATTGCCACGGTGCCGATCGCCGGCGTGCGCGCGTTCCCGGCGCCGGTGCGCTTCACCGGGCTCTCGTTTGCCTACAACATGTCGTATGCCGTGTTCGGCGGCCTCACGCCCGTCATCCTCACGCTCTGGCTGCAGCATGACACGATGGCGCCGGCGCATTACGTCGCCGTGCTGGCGGGGCTGGGATTCCTGTTGGCCCTGTGGCCACTCGCGGCACGCGGCCATGCCATGCGCAACGCAGATGGGAGCGCGACAATGTCGCGATGAGCACCACCCGCCATGAATTGCTGCATGCCTTCGACCTGCTTCTTGCGCCCTCGCGCTTCAAGGACTACGGACCGAACGGCCTGCAGGTCGAGGGCCGCACCGTGGTGCGGAAGATCGTTTCCGGCGTCACCGCGAGCCGCGCGCTGATCGAGGCCGCCATTCATGCGGAGGCCGATGCAATCTTTGTCCACCATGGCCTGTTCTGGCGCGGCCAGGACGGCTGCGTCACTGGCTGGATGAAGCAGCGCCTGGGCTTGCTGCTGGGCGACGACGTTAACCTGTTCGCTTATCACCTGCCGCTCGATGCGCACCCCGAACTCGGCAACAACGCGCAGCTCGGGCTGCAACTCGGGTTGCTCGCGCATGCCGGGTCGACCGGGCGCTTCGGCGACCAGGAGCTCGGTTTTCTTGGCGCGCGCGACAACGGAGAAAGCTTTGCCAGTGCCAGGGAACTGGCCGCACACGCGGAAAAGATTCTTAAGCGGCCCGTCACCCTCGTGGACACGGCGCATCGCCCCATCAAGAACATCGCGTGGTGCACGGGCGGCGCCCAAGGCTACTTCGAGGCTGCCATCGCCGCTGGTGCCGATGCCTTCATCACCGGGGAGATCTCCGAGCCGCAGGCCCACTATGCCCGCGAGATGGGCGTCGCTTTCCTCGCGTGCGGGCACCATGCCACCGAGCGCTACGGCGCCCAGGCGGTGGCCGGGCACGTGGCGGCGCAGCTCGGGCTGAAGCACGAGTTCATCGACATCGACAATCCCGCATGACCGGACAGGCTTCCATCGCTCCCGCCGCTCCCGTCGCCATCACGCTCGGCGATCCCGCGGGCATCGGGCCGGAAATCATTGCCAAGGCCTTCCGCGAGGCACCCGACGCCACCCGCGGCGCCTTCGTGGCCGGCGACGTGGGCACGATGCGCCGCGCATCGCAAGCCGTGGCGCAACCCGGACGACCTGCCTGGCCGGTGGCCGAAATCGGGCAGATCGCCGAAGCGGCTGCCGTGCCGCCCGGATGCATCCCCGTGCTGCAGGTGGTGGCGTCGCCCAAGGACATCGTGCCCGGCCGGATCAGCGCCGAAGCCGGCCGCGTGGCTGGCAATTGCGTGGTCTGGGCCGCGCGGGCCGCCTTGCAAGGCGAGATCGCCGCCATCGTGACCGCGCCGCTTCACAAGGAGGCGCTGGCCGCGGCGGGTTTCCCGTATCCCGGGCATACCGAACTGCTGCAGGCCGAAGCTGCCGCGCATGCGGGTCTCGCGGTGGACCGCATGCCGGTGCGCATGATGCTGGCCAACGACGAGTTGCGCACCGTGCTGGTGAGCATCCACATGTCGCTGCGCGACGCCATCGCCGCGGTGAGCTTCGCCGGCGTGCTGGAGACGCTGCGCATCACCCACCGTGCCTTGCACCGCGTGCTCGGGCGGGCGCCGCGCATCGGCGTGGCGGGCCTCAATCCGCATGCGGGCGAGGGCGGATTGTTCGGTTCCGAAGAGGGCGACATCATTGCGCCGGCCATCGAGGCTGCGCGCGCCGAAGGTATCGACGCCGATGGGCCCTACGCGCCCGACACCGTCTTCATGCGCGCGCGGGACAAGGGCGGCGTGCCGGGGAGCGGCGAATTCGATGTGGTGATCGCGATGTATCACGACCAAGGCCTGATTCCGGTCAAGTATCTTGGCGTGGAAAAGGGGGTGAACGTGACGCTGGGCCTGCCGCTGGTGCGCACCAGCCCCGATCACGGCACCGCGTTCGACATTGCAGGCACCGGCCGGGCCGATGCCTCGAGCCTCGTCGAAGCCCTGCGCATGGCCAGAAAGCTGTCGGGCGGCTGAGAAGAAGCGTTCAGGGCCGCTTCAGGCTGTCGCGGATCTCGCGCAGCAGGGCAATGTCCTCAGGCGGCGCCACCGGTGCCGCGGGCGCGTCCGCCTGGTGTTTGCGCAGCTTGTTGATCTGCTTGACCATCATGAAGATGATGAAAGCCAGGATGACGAAGTTGACCGCGATGGTGATGAAGTTGCCATAGGCGAGCACCGGCACCCCGGCCTTCTTGAGGTCGGCCAGCGTGCTCGGCACGCCGGCCGGCACGCTGCCCAGCACCAGGTAGAGATTCGAGAAGTCGAGCTTGCCGAACACCAGGCCGACGATCGGCATGATGATGTCGGCCACCAGGGAGTCGACGATCTTCCCGAAGGCCGCACCAATGATCACGCCCACGGCGAGATCGATGACGTTGCCCTTGACGGCAAATTCCTTGAACTCGCTGATGATGCTCATGATCAATATGCTCCGGAGGCTGGGGTTGAACTGCCGCCAGTATGCCTGCGGAATCCGCCAGTTCGAACTGTGAAGCCCTCGATGGGTAATGCAAAAGATTTCTTTTCTTCGATGATCTGCTTAAATGAGGGCTGATCAATCGGCACCAGCGCACCAATAAAGGCGCGCAATCTCTTTTCAAATAAATGAATAGTTTCTGGTTAATTGCCACCGGATTCGGTGACAGCGGCTTCCTGTTGCCTGCCGCATTCGGGGTTGCAATCTGGCTCGCAATCGATCGGGGCACACGCCCGGCCGCGGTGCATTGGGTGCTGCTATTTGGCGCTTGCGGGCTTGTCGTGATGCTTTCCAAGCTGGCTTTCATGGGCTGGGGAATTGGCAGCAGGCGCTTTGATTTCACTGGTTTCAGCGGACACACTGCATTGGCGACCAGCCTTTGGCCGGTCATTTTCTGGCTCGTGGCGCTGCGCGGTGCACCATCGGTGCGCATGGCTGCCGCAATATCGGGATGGGGATGGGCCGTCTTCATCGGCGTGTCGAGACTGGCGCTCGAAGTTCACTCCACGGCCGAAGTCGTCGCGGGTGCCGCACTCGGAACCCTGGTGAGCGCCAGTTTTCTGAGACTGCAGTGGCACCGGCAGCTAAGGGTACGAACACCTCGATGGCTCGCGCTGGGCTTGGTGCTGCCGCTATTGTTTTTGATAGTGGGACGCCCCGCCCCCACACAGTATGTGCTCGAGAAACTGGCAGTCTGGATGGCGGGCATCGAGCGCCCGTTCACGCGTGCCGACCTGTTGCAAGCGCGCGAGCCAACCCGTGGTCCGGCCTGAGCACACAACTGTTTACAAAAGAGCAAACCTTTCGGAAACCTGATCGAGTGAGGCTTTTGTAGTTTCAGTGCCACAACTCACCAATTTGGGCTGTCAATTAATAGTTCACACCTTCGAATTGCAAGGGACGGCTTCGCCTGCGCAATAAAAGGCTTCGTTCCCAATGAAAAAGGGGGCTCAGCTATTGATCTTTTAGATAACCCTTAAGTCCTCAGGGTTGATCTGCAAATAGACACATTTTTTGCACCTATTGCACGGAAAGTGGGCGTTGCCGCGGCAGCGACAATTCAGCCCAGCCCGTCTGCCGTTCATGCGCAGGCTTGCTTTGACGAACCGCGGCAAAAAGGCTCGGCCCAAATACCAACCGGGCTCGGGCCTTGCATATGAAATTGCGGTTGCCGAAAACCAATATGTGCAATGGGGATCAATTTGACACGCTTCGTGTACCCGATGGGGTGGGGTTTTGCCCTAATGGGCGCGTTATTGCTGCAGGGCTGCGCACCGGGCTTCAGTTCCGTGGCTGCCTATGAGGCAGACCAGAGCCTGCCGCCGGAGTTCCAGTACCTGCCGGCCGATGGCGCGCCGGACGGAGTCATCACCTCCATATCGCCGGCGCTCATCCGTGCGATGGCGGAGGCGCAGCCGGCCTCCGTTTCGCCGGAAGTGAAGTCGCTCTTCGGCGAAGCGCCGGTCTACACCATCGGGCCCAGCGACGTGGTGGGCGTGATCGTCTACGACCATCCGGAACTGCTGCCCAATGCGGGCGCGGTGATCACGCAGCAGGCCGATCCGACCGGCATCAGCGTGGCGCCCGGCTTCATCGTCGGTGCGGACGGGCAGATCACCTTTCCCTACATCGGCCGCGTCAAGCTCCAGGGCCTGACCGAAATCGAGGCCTCCGACCTGATCGCGCGCCGCATTGCCGCGTACATCAAGGATCCGCAGGTGACGGTGCGCATCCAGTCCTTCAGAAGCCGCCGCGCGTTCGTCGAAGGCGAGGTGCGCACCCCCGGGCTGCAGATCTTCACCGACGTGCCGATGACGCTGGCAGAGGCCATCAGTCGCGCGGGCGGCATCACCGCCAACGGGGACCGCTCGTTCGTCACGCTGACACGCGGCGACAAGACCACGTTGATCAACTTGCCCAACCTCCAGGAACTGGGTGCCGATGCCAGCCGCATCCCGCTGCGCAATGGCGACATGATCCAGGTGCGGCACCGCGACGAGAGCAAGGTGTTCGTGATGGGCGAAATCGCGCGGCCCTCGGCGCTGCTCATGCACAACGGACGGCTCACCCTCAACGAGGCGCTTGGCGAGGCAGGCGGCCCCAACCTGAATTCGGCCCACACGGGCCAGATCTACGTCATCCGCAACAACGGCAGGGGCTTGCCGGCCATCTTCCACTTGAACGCCAAGAATCCGGCGGCACTGGGGCTGGCCGAGCGCTTTCCGCTGCAGCCGCGAGACGTGGTCTACATCGACTCCGTGCCGCTCGTCACCTGGAACCGCCTGGCCAGCCTGATCCTGCCGGCCGCCCAGGTCATCAATGCGGGCGACGAAGTCTGGAGCCGCCACAGATGAAATCGATCCTGACAGTTTGCATCGGCAACATCTGCCGTAGCCCGATGGCCGAAGGCATCCTGGCCGCGGGTCTGCCGCACCTGCGCGTGGTGTCGGCCGGAACCGGCGCCCTCGTGGGCAAGCCGGCCGATGCAACGGCGCAGAAGCTCATGCAGGCGCGCGGCATCGACATTTCGGGCCACGTCGCGCAGCAGGTCAGCCAGATGCTGTGCCGGCAGGCCGACCTGATCCTGGTCATGGACATGGAACAGCGCCGCCACCTCGAGTCGACCTACCCCTTCGTGCGCGGCAAGGTCTTTCGCATTGCCGAGGCCGCCAAGCAGGACGTGCCCGATCCCTACCGGGAGGACGAAGCGGCCTTCGCGCATGCGCTGGCGCTCATCGATGTGGGCGCCAGAACGTGGATCGACCGCATTCTGAAAATTACGAAACCTGAGCAGCAACCGACATGAACGCAACCCAGCAAGCCGCCCTGCCGATGCCAGCGCTGGAAGAGGAGGGCGAAAAATTCAGCTTCGTCGAGTACCTGGACATCCTGATCGACAACCGCTGGCTCATTGCCATCGTGGTTGGCGTGATGCTGTTGCTGGGTGTGGCCTATGCCTTCTTCGGCAAGCCCATGTACGAAACCAACGTGGCCGTGCAGGTCGAGGACTCGGGCAATTCGGCCGGCAGCTTCCTGGGCGATGCCGCATCGTCGCTGCTGAGCGTGAAGACGCCAGCCGCGGGTGAAATCGAAATCATCAAGTCGCGCGCCATCCTCGGCCAGGCGGTGGAGAACACCAAGCTGTACATCAGCGCCGTGCCCCGCTATGCGCCCGTCGTGGGCAGCTGGCTTGCACGGCGTGCCACCGATCTGTCGGAACCCGGCTTCATGGGGCTTTCGGGCTACGTCACCGGAGCCGAGAAGATCATGGTTCCCCAGTTCGACGTGCCCGCGGATTTCGAGGAGAAGCCATTCACGCTGACCCTGGGGCCGGACAACCGCTACGAGCTTGCCAACCCGGAGCTCAAGGCCCCGCTCAAGGGCACGGTGGGAACTCCGCTGCTCGCCAACCTGCCGAGCGGCAACCTCCGGCTGCTTGTGAGCACCATCAGCGCCAAGCCGGGTGCGCAGTTCCAGCTCGTGCGCTATTCGAAGCAACTGACGCTCCTGACGCTGCAGGACAGCCTCAAGGTCGTCGAGAAAGGCAAGCAGTCGGGTGTGCTCGACGTGGGCTGGAAGAGCCCGAGCCCCGAAAAGCTGACGCAGCTCCTCAACGAAATCGGGCGCCTCTACGTGCGCCAGAACATCGAGCGCAAGGCGGCCGAGGCCGAAAAGACCCTGGGCTTCCTCGATACGGCCCTGCCCCAGTTCAAGAAGCAGCTCGAGCAATCCGAGGACCTCTACAACCGCTACAGAAACGAGAACGGCACGGTCAGCCTGGACGATGAGGCCAAGAACGCCTTGACCCAGACGGTCGACCTGCAGTCCAAGTTGCTCGAGGCGCAACAGAAGCGGCGCGAACTCTCCGCGCGCTTCACCGACCTGCATCCCGCCATCCAGACGCTGGATACGCAGATCTCGGCCTGGAAGGGCGAAATCGGCTCGGTCGATTCGCGCATCCGGAAAATGCCGCTGCTCCAGCAGAACACCGTGCAGATGCAGCGCGACATCAAGGTCAACACCGACCTCTACGTGTCACTTCTCAACAGCTCGCTGCAGATGCGGCTGGCCAAGGAAGGCAAGGTCGGCAACGTGCGCCTGCTCGACGAAGCCATTGTTCCCGAAGAGCCCGTGTGGCCGAAGAGGCCGCTGATCATCGCGGTGGCGCTGCTTCTGGGGCTGATGGCGGGTGCCGCCGCCGCCATTGCCAAGAATGCGCTCTTCGGCGGCATCCGCAATCCGAGCGAGATCGAAATGCACACGGGGCTCAACGTCTACAGCAGCATTCCGCTGAGCCCCGCCCAGCGGACGATCGACAAGAACATCGAAAGCAGGGCGCCCGGCGCGCACATCCTCGCGCTTCAGCATTCCGAGGACCCCGCTGTCGAAAGCTTGCGCAGCCTGCGCACGGCACTGCAATTCGCCATGCTGGAAGCCGCCAACAATCGCCTGCTCATTTCGGGCGCGACGCCGGGAGTCGGGAAAACTTTTGTTTCCGTGAATTTTGCGGCGATCACTGCCGCATCAGGCAAAAAGGTTCTTCTGATCGACGCGGACTTGCGTAAGGGCCGGGTCAATCAATTCTTCTCCATGTCGCGATCGTCCGGCCTGTCGGAATTGATTGCTGGCACGCTGAGTTGCGAAAAAGCCGTTCGCCCGTCGGTCTTGCCGAACCTGGACGTCATCACGACTGGAATGCTTCCACCCAATCCCGCGGAATTGCTGCTGAGCGATTCCTTCACCCAGATCCTGGAAAAACTGTCGCCCGATTACGACCTTGTGATTATCGACACCGCGCCGGTGCTCGTGGCTGCGGATACCGCTTCGGTGGCGCCACTGGCGGGTTCACTTCTCCTCGTTGCACGGGCGGAAAAGACCCAGCTTGGCGAATTGAACGAGAGCGTCAGGAGATTGGCGCACGCGGGCTGCACCGCCAATGGCGTAATTTTGAATGCTATGGACTTATCTCGCAGACATGCCGGCAGCAGCAGCTATAAATACGGTGGTTACCGTTACACACATTATAAATATAAAAACAACAGGGATACCACCTAGTCGATAGGCGGTTTCTGAGAAAATTCAGTGGAATTGTCCTAATTATCGCGTGACGCACTAATTCGGTGCTGTCGATTAAATGCTAATAAAAAAGGCCTACGACCAAATGCGTCATTCTTTTGTATTAGATATTTCAATCGCTCGGCCAGCGCGCTGATTACGGCGCTGCAGCCTTCAAGGCTCCACGTTGCAAAAGCCATTTTGGGCTTGGCATTGGGCCGACACGTGTCACTGAACCCGAAAGGGGCAAGCGCTTGCTTGTAAGACGAAAGGTGCTCTGCAATGAGAGTTCTCAACAAACTACAAATCCGCCTTCGTTGCAAATGTGGAAACGGGGCGTACGTATGACCAATTTCTCTCGCGAGGAGTCGATGGCACCTCCAGGCGAAGCGGTGGGCAGCGGAATTGCGGACGAGCTGGCTTGGATCAAGGTTCGCCATCCGGCCATGCTGCGTGCCGGAAAAAGAGCAGTCGATATCAGTGCGTCCCTGTTCTTTTTCTGCGTCTTCGGTTGGCTCTATGTGCTGATCGCGATCGGTGTATTCATCAGTTCCGGCGCGCCGGTCCTGTATTCGCAGCCGCGCTTCGGGCGAGGCGGGCGGGTGTTCAAGTTCTACAAGTTCCGCTCGATGCTGCCGAACTCGGCCCAGATCCTCGAGGAGCACCTCAGGAACGACCCCGTGGCACGCCAGCAGTGGGACGACTATCAGAAGCTCGAGAACGACCCGCGCATCACCCGCTTCGGCAAGTTCATCCGCAAGACCAGCCTGGACGAACTGCCGCAGTTCTGGAACGTGCTGGTGGGCGACATGAGCCTGGTCGGCCCCCGGCCCTGCATGCTCGACCAGAAGGGCCTGTACGGCGCGGACTGGTCGTTCTATTGCGCCGTGCGGCCCGGAATCACCGGACTTTGGCAAGTGAGCGGACGCAACCAGCTCAGCTACAAGAAGCGCGTGGCACTGGATGTCACCTACGTGGAGACCCTCTCCGTAGGCAGGGACATCGGCATCTTCATCAGAACCATCTGGGTGGTCGCCGTCGGCCATGGTTCACGGTGAAACCGGATCAACGATGAAAAAAATCCTGATCTGCGCAGTGCCCTTCAGCGACAACCTCGGCGACGGGGTCATTGCCGCATCCCTGGCCCATATTGCCGGCCTGAAGTATCCGAAAGCCAACGTCGAATTTCTGGACATTGCCGGTCGGGTCGGCTTCCAGGAAGAAAACCTGCGTGGCGGCGGCGCATTCGAGGTTTTTGCAAAACTGCCGTCGCTGCTGCGGTCGTTGATCGTCTTCTTGTATTGCATCAAAGGCTATTTTCTTGCCTGGCGAAAAAACTGGAAGGCCGCAGTCAGCGACGCCGACCTAGTCGTCATTGGCGGCGGACAACTCTTCTGCGATGTGGCGCTCAACTTTCCGGCCAAACTGTTTCTTTTGAGCAGGCTGCTGCGCGGCAAGCGCGTGGTGGTCGTTTCGGTCGGCGTCACGGCCAAATGGTCATTCTGGGGCCGCTTCCTCGTCAAGCGCTTCATCAGGAATGCAAGGCCCGTTTTCTACGCGACGCGCGACAAGGAATCGGCACACAACCTGCACACCCACTTCCGAATTCCAAGAGGCAGCATACGGGTCGTTCCAGATCCGGCGCTTGTTTGCGCCGACGCATTCTCGGACGAGCTCTCGCCCGAAAAGAACTGGGATATCGGAATTTGCGTGAGCAGCCTCGATGCCCTGGTCATGAACTCCGAATACTCGAACTCCAATTCAACGGAGTCCGCGAGGTTTTTTTCGGCGCTTGCCGAATCATTGCAAGCCCAAGGAAAGCGGGTGCTTTATTTCACCAACGGCGCGTCCGAAGACAACAAGGTACTGAGCGAGATTTCTTCGGGGGCGGGGGCCGTGAAATCGGGTTTTTTCGTTCCCCGGCATCCCGATGAACTCGTTTCATTGATCAGCGCATGTTCCTGCATTGTTGCCCATCGGCTCCACGCAAACATCGTTGCCTACAGCTTGAACATTCCATCCATAGGAATGAACTGGGACAAAAAGGTCGAATCGTTCTTCGAATTGACGAAGCGAAAGCGCTATCTCTTCGATTTGTCGCCCCGTGTCGAAAAACTCGAGGCTTCGGTGCTGGGCGTGTTGAACGAAAAGACCCCGGACCGGCAAACACTGGATTTGCTGAGAGGCGAAGTGGTTGCCGGAGTTCATGCCTTGATCTGATGGAGCGGGCCATGAAAATATTGCACATTGCCGAAACACTCAAGGGCGGGCTGGAAACCTATCTTCGGATGGTCTCCGGGTTCCAGCAGAACTCTCCGGTGATCAGCCAGGCGAAGTTCATTCTTCCCGGGCCTGTGGAGTGGCTGAGCTCGCAGGACACCCACGTGGTTCCGACGGCGCGCAGTCCGTTGGCCCTTGCGACGTACGCCGCCGAAGTCCGCAAGATCATCCGGAAGGAGCGCCCCGCGGTGCTTCATCTGCACAGCTCGATTGCGGGCGGAATCGTTCGGGCCATGGCGCTGTTCGGCCAAGTGCCGCAAGAGACAAAAATCGTCTATTGCTCTCACGGATGGGCATTCGACCAGATCGGGCCTTCGTACAAGAAGTCGATCTATCGATGGATCGAATGGCTGCTTTCGTACTGCAGCGACGCCATCATCTGCATCAGCCACCATGAACTGCGGATTGCGGAAAAGTTCGGCATCAAGCGCTGCACGTGCATTCCGAACGGAATCACCCCTGCGCTGGCCACCCAGGAGCACGCGGCCCTTCCCAAGACTTCGCCGCACCCCAGGAGAATCCTGTTCGTAGGCCGGCTGGACCGGCAAAAAGGCATCGATGCATTGCTCGAGTCCTATGCGCGGGTTCGACCCGACTTCAAGCTGATCGTCGTCGGCGGCGCCGTTCGAAACGATCTTTCCCTCGCCCATTCCGAAGACATAGAGTTCAAGGGATGGCTCGAAAAGGACGAACTCGACGCCGCCTACAGGTCTTGCGACGCGATCATCGTTCCCTCGCGATGGGAGGGCTTCGGCCTTGTCGCGGTCGAAGCCATGGCGCGGAGCAAGCCGGTGTTTGCATCGGCGGTGGGTGGCCTCGTCGATATCGTCGAAGACACCCGGAGCGGACGGCTGTTTCCGCTTGCTCGGCTCGACGAAATGCTGCGCGAAATCGACCAGCTTTCCGACGAAAACATGGTGCGGATGGGGCGGGCCGGGCGGGAGATCTTCGAAAAGAAATACACCGCCGACCGGATGAACTCCGCCATCGTCGATTTGTACAGGGAGTCGGTACTCTGATGAAGTTTTCATCCCTTGTTCCCATCTCGGGGCGCTTCTCCGGTCTCTTCAGGGTGCTCTGCGCTTCGGCAGCCATTGCTGCCTTTTCGTGCGCGTCCCAGGCCAGGGGGATCAGCGAGCTGAGCACCGACTATCCGACGGCGCTGAGCGTGCAGATCGACCCGAGCGACATTTCGGATGAAGACCTGAACGAAATCAGGGCGGCGGGATTCGAGTTCGTCCGATTCGGCGTGCGGCCACCGCTGAAGAGCGTCAATCCCGGGCAGATCGACTACTCGAAATTGATCCGACGCGTGCGGAACGCGAGGCTCGACGCCATCGTGACGCTGTTCGGGGGCAGGGAGATCTGGGGCCACGAACCCACGGACCTCGGCGGCGGCCAAAGGGAAAAACTGTTCGCGAACTTCGCTGCTGAATTCATGAACGCGCACGTCGCCGATGTGGCGGTGTGGGAACTGTGGAACGAGCCCGACTACAAGACCTTTCTGAATCCGGCGCTTTTCTCGAACTTCGAAACCGCGACCGCGGAGTTTTGCAGCAGCATCGCGCAACTGAAGAACCCGCCGAAGATCGTCATGGGGTTCGGCTTTGCGAAGCTTCCTTTCAACCAGGGGCAAGTGCCGCCGCAACTCGAGAATGCCTTTGTGTCGGGGGCCAAGGCCAATTGCCTGACGGACATATCGATCCACCCCTACCGCTCGATTCCGGAAACGGCCATTGCCGACTACGGAAAGCTGCGCGCCAAGCTGGACCAGCTGCAGCTCGGCAAGGTTGGCATCGTGGCCTCCGAATGGGGTTACGCGTCATACCTGCCCGTCCGTGACCGCAACACCCAGGCTTCGCTGATCCTGCGTGAATACCTGACCAACGTGGCCGCCGGCATCAAGCTCTTGAACCTCTACGCCTGGAAGGACCGGGGAACGTCCGTCATTTCGAGAGAAGACAACTTCGGACTCAAGTCGAAGGGCGGCGAGAAGAAAGAGGCGTTTGCTAGCCTGACCGAATTCCTCAAGATCGCCCGTACTTCGAAGAAGGTTTCATACGACAGCAACGGAAGCCTGAACAAGCTGGTGCTGAGCCGCGGAACGACCTTGCTGCACGTGGTGTGGACGCAAAACTCCGATCAGAACGTGCTGATTCCCGCAGCCAAGGGCAAGAAGTGCACGCGGGTCGACTTCTTCCCGCAGGTGCATCACGGGAGCTGCGGCAATCCGGTGGAAGGGGGCGTTGCTGCCAAGGCTTCGAGCTACCCGGTGCTGTTCTCCGTTGCGGACTAGGGGATGGCGTCCGGAATTCGAAAGCGCCTCGGAGGTCCGATCTATGCCGTCGCAGACCAATGCATCTATAGCGCGAGCCAGCTGCTGCTGAGCTTTGCGCTCGCACGGGCGTTGTCGCCCTCGGATTTCGGTATTGCGTCGGCGTTCCTGGCGATCGTCAGTTTCCAGTACATCCTGCATACCGCGGTGGTTCACGAGCCGCTGCTGATCAAGCGCCATTACGCAGATCGGTCCGCCGCCTGGTGGAGCTGGGCGCTCGTGCTGGCCGTCTCGTTGGCCGGCTTTCTGGCCTGGCAGTTCACGAGCTTCCCGGGGTCGCTGCGCTGGGCGGGCGTGGCGCTCATCGTGGGCTACGAAATATTCTGGCTCTTCCGCAGCGTCTTGCTCGTGGGGCGCCGATACCTGGTTCTCTGTATCTCCGGAATCTTGATCAGCATCGGATACGTGGCCGTCTTGATCGGCTTGAAGCCGGCCACGTGGACGCAGGCGCTGTTGTGGATCGCCGTGATCCAGCTGCCTTTTGCCCTCTTGATTGCGAGGACGCTGAAAAGCGTGATCGCGCCGCTGCCGGCACCCGCCGATGCCCAGGCGCTGACCGTGAAGGAAGCCGCCAGCTATGGCTGGAAGGCCAGTCTTTCGCAGCTCATGAGCTGGATCATGACGGGAGGTGCGATCCTGCTGCTGGGTTCCTCGGCAGATTCTGTGCAAGGCGGCCTGTTGAAGATCTACATCACGTTCCTGCTGCCCATGCAGTACGTGCTGCTCGCGCTGGGCTACTACATCTTGCCCAAGCTGGCGGCCAGCTGGAACTCCGAGGGCCGAAGGGACGCTTTCCATCTCTTCATCAAGTTCGTGATCTTCGGCTTTATGGTGGCCGAGATCGGGGGCGTGCTGCTGGGCCTGCTCGGGCCCTATCTGGTGGTTCTGGCGTTCGGCAAGAACTACGGCGGCATGGATTTTTCGCCGTTCTTCTACGCGCCCGCGATCTTCGGCCTCACGATGTGCCTCCGAACGGGCTTCAGGGCGGCTGCGCGGCCCGGGGCTCTGCTGTGGTGCTCGATTTTCGGCGCGCTGGTCTTCGCGGCGTGCATGCTCGTGGCCAAGCCGCCCATCTCCTACATCCAGACCATCAACGCGATGACGCTTGGTTTTGCCTGCATGGCTGCCATGATGATCGGCTGGCTGTTCGTCATCATGCGCGGTCCCAGGGCGGCCGCGCAGGTCCGCTGACCGTTCTTCCAGAGCTTCCGCTACACGGGTAGGCGATTTGCGCTCGGGCAACCGGGCGCAATCGCTCACCGATCACCGATCACCGTGGGCGTTCGAAGTTCAGGATGTTGTCGCCCGCCTTCGGGCTGCCACTGTCGGGCGGCTCGAACTTGTAGGCGCTCGGATCGCGCGCGGAAGTCATTTCGTAGAGCGGGTGGATCCGGGCCAGTCGCGCACCGCCGTCGCGCACCAATGGCGCCCACGCGAAATTGGCGGTGAACTTGTTCGAGCGCGGCAGCAGTGCGTCGAAGGGGATGGAAAGATAGATGCCCTTGTCGAAGCTGCCTTCGCCGAACTGCCTGGCCGACACATTGGTCTTGGTGACGTAAGCGCCAAGCACCACGCCGTTGTCGAAGCGGCGGCTGATGTCGATGGTGACCCCGCGATCGCCTGCCAGGTACTGGCCCGCGCTGACCTTGGCCAGGACGCCGTTCCAGCCGGTGTCCCAGTAGAGGGTCGCATGGCCGGTGTTGACCTTGTAGTCGCGCAGGCCGAAGTCCTGTTCGAAGTCGCGTTGCCGCACGTGGTTGAAGTCGACGCCAATCGCCATCCGGCTGCGCCACGGGCGATAGAGCCATTCCCCGCCGACACCCGCGTACATGCTTTCGAGCGCGCCGCCGTAGACGCTGTAGTACTGGTTGTCCGTCAGCCGGCCGACGTGCGTCAGCTGAAGCACCGGCATGGTCAGCCGCTTCGTGGTGACGTACTCGCGCTGATAGGTTCGTACGCGGGGCAGGTTGCTGGGCGCCGTGTAGGTGAACTTGTCGAAGTTGTCGACGAGGCGCAGGTTCAGCGCGCCGTTGACCCACGTGCTCGGCGTGAAGCGGTATTCGGCAACCGCCTGCACGCCGACCTGGAAAAGCACGAAGGAGTTGGGGCCGCCGAGAATCTGGCCGAGGCTCGGGGTGAGGCCGATGCTGAACTTCTGCACCGGGCGCTCCCATGGCGCCAGCGCCTTGTCGTCCACGGACGCGGCATCCTTGGCCGCAGCCGGAGTGCCGGCGCCGCCGCCCTTCGCAACGTTGAGGGCCGGCGCGTCGGCACCGACCGGCGGAGGCGCATAGTCGCGCTGGGTCGCCGCCCGCAGTTCACTTGGCGCCTGCGCCTGGTAGTGCGCTGTCACCCATTCGTTCCGGTCGACCACTTGCGCGTGCAGCGCCAGGCCCCGCTCCGAATAGTGAAGAACAAAATTCTTGATTGAAGCGGGCGCATCGCGATGCAGCACGGCAATGATCTGCTCGACGCGGGCATTCCGATAAACGGTGGCGCTTTCGGTGATCCACACGTGCAGCATCGGGCCTTGCGGCGCTATGCGCTGAACGGTCCATTCGGTGCGGCTTTCGATATCGGCCGCGGTTGCCGCCCAGCCCGGCGATGTGGCGGGGGGCGTCGGCGAAAAGCGCGGCGCCGGAGGGTCCGCCGTCTTGGGCATCTGCGTCGTCGCGAGGTTGGTCTGCAGCGTGAGGCCGACCATCACCTTGTTTCCGCGCTCGAAGCCGGCCGAGAAGGTTACGCCCGGGGCATATCGGTACTCCAGGCCGATGTTGAGGGGCGAGCGCTGCGGCTGGCTGTTGTTGAGCGGCTCGTTCTTGTAGTCGTTGCCTTCGTACTCGAGCTTGAGCGTCAACGGGTCCCAGGGCGTGCGCCATTGCACGCCGCCAAAGAGCGCGGCGGGTCCGCGAAAGAGCCGGCCGAAGTTGGCGCCACCCCATGTGGTCTCGCTGACGCGGGTCTTGAAACGGCTGCTCAGCGCATTGAACGGATTGCCGATGTTTCCGCTGCTGCCCATGTAGCCCCAGCCGATGCCGAGGCTGAAGTCCAGATCGCCGTGCCGCTTGCTCGCCACCAGGTACTCGGATGAAAAGAGGCCGGTACCGCCGATGTCCCGAAAGCCGAGGGCCACCTCGGGAAGGTAGGCCGACTCTTTCCACAGTCGCGCCTTGAGGTCGATGCTCTTGTCCTTGTAGCCCTGGTTGCTGAGGCCAATGCCGTAGATCCGGTTGCTGATGGACGTGTAGCGGAAACCCGCTTCCAGCCAGTCCAGCGGCTGGAACATCACGTTCAGCCGCGTGTAGGGCGAAACATGCGTGAGGGAAGTGCGCATGTCCCCCGCCTGGCCCATGCGTGCCGTGGGTGTCTGAAGCAAGCCGGTCTCGCCCCAGTCGTTGCCGCTGGACTGGAGCGCGCGGTACTGCGGCGCCGCCTCGGGGCGGACCGATATGGCGGTTGGCGCGAAGGCATCGGCCGAGGCCGGTGCCGCGGGGGCGGGCGGAACCTCGGCCGAGAGCGCGGCTGCGGCTTCTGCCGGAGCGGCAACGGGTACTGCCGCAACGGGCGTTCCCGAAATCGTGCTGCCGCCTTGCGGCGACGGCCCTTGCGTGGCCAGAAACTTGATCAGGCCCTCGGAAATCGCGTTCAGGTCGTCCATGCCGCGAGGCGCTGCCCAGACCCATGCGCCGGGTGCCGGCTCGTCCGCGGGATGTGCGTTCCATCCCGCCACGCCCACGCGGGCGATGCGGCCATCGGGCTGCGCGACCCATGCCCAGTCATGCTTGCCCCCGGGGTCGCAGGCCGCCACGTAGTCCCATGCCGTGCGTCCCGGTTCGTGGACCACTTGGCAGAGCTGCCCGTCGGGCTGCACGACCGAGATCGTCTTCAGGACGGGCGGAGGCGCGACGAGTTGCTGGCCGGCCTTCAGCACCGGGTCTTCTTCCGGATGCGCCTCGAGCCAGCGCGGGTCGACGATGCCGAGCGCGACGCGGCCGGTCACGGGGAGACCCTGCAGCCATTTGATCAGTTGCTGGCGCTGGCCTTGTTGCTCGCGGCGTGCGCGCCGGCTGGCGGCGTCGAGCCGCAGCAGCAATTGGTTCTTGAGAAACTGCTGTGCCAGGCGCTCCTGCGGAACGCGCCATGCAAGACCGGGCGCTGCAGTCTCGGCCGGCTGGCGCAGCAACCAGGCGCTGAGCCGCTCGCCGGGACGGATGTCCGCGTCGTTGGCCGGGGTCTTGTTGTCGACGGTGCTGCCGCCGAGGGGCTGGGCCCCGGCGGCGCAACTCGCCGCCAGCGCGCAGGCCACCGCTGCGCGAAGCGGCCAGGGATGTCTGCGAAAGCCACGGGGAAGCAAACTGCTCATGTACCAGCGCTCGCCGCTGCGACGGGTGCTGGGGGGGAAGGCGTCCACTGCTCGAAGCTCATACACAGGTCATTGGAAATACATTGCTCGGAATAAACGACCCGGGGCGTGCCGCCCGCTAGCGAAACGCCAAAGCGCGCGGGAGGCAGCGAGGCGCTCGAAGGGCGCGAAACGCTGCGCTCCTCGTACCAGCGCAAGGACGCGGCGGCCGTGCCGGCCAGTACGGCTTGCTGGGGTGTGGCAATGGGCGTCTGCACGATGTCGTCGCGAATGCCGAAACGGTAGCCGGGCATCATGTCGCGCTCGCGCTGATAGGCCCTGGGCCGCGAGGCATTCGCAGCGTCGGCCCACGCCGGCAGCCCGGAAAAGCGCACCTCGCGCCAGTCGATGGTGAGGCCGGTCGTTCCCACGAGGCGACCGTCGAGCAGCCTGACGACTTCGCCGGCGTTGCTGTACCAGACCTCGACGGCACCCTCAGGGCGCTTGTCGACGTAGCCGAGCACCATGTAGACCGTCTGGCTGCCGACGACTACGCGCAGGTAACGGTAATTCGGGTTGAAAGCGGGCTCGGGCGCCGCGGCGCCGCCGCTATAGAGATGCCGCGCCGTCGCCAGCATGGCCGAAGATCCGGAAGAACAGCCGCCAACGCCCAAAAGAAATGCCGACAAAAGACAGCATTCAATAAGTCGCGTGGCGAAACCAACGCGCGGAGCTTTCAGCGAATGCCCTCCCGGCAGGAGGGCCCGCACGATTAATTCGTGCCGGTGGTGCCCGTGCCGCCTGTGCCGCTCGTGCCGCCCGTACCGCTACCGCCACCGCTGTTGCCGCCATTGCCGCTGCCAATGGCAGCGGCCAATCCGACGCTGGCTGCGATGCCGCCGGCCTGTCCTGCCGTGATGCGGCCGGACGCGGAATTGGCTGCACCCGTGGCGCTGGCGGGTTGCGGGCCGGGCGTTTGAACGGGGGGTGGATTCTGGGGTGGGTTTTGAGCCAGCGCCGAAGAAATACCCAAGGCGGCAATAAAGGCTGCGGAAACCAATGACTTAATTTTCATGGCGGATATCCTCGTAATTAGCAATTGACAGTTGGGCCAAGATTAGCAGCTGGCGAAGTGTGCCGCAACTAAGTTAGCCTTTTTTACAATCGATGTGCGTGCAATTCCTTGTGTCCAAATGTCTTGCAAAACCAAATTAATTAATTGTTCTTAATTGGGCTTTGCAGGGGGGCCGAGACAGGCATTCGCACCCGCTCCGACCGGAGCCGTTGAATATGCGCGCAACAGCCCGCTACAATCGCCGGTTGACCCTGCTCCAGCGAAGAAGACTTAGAGGATCCCCATGAGTGACATGACCTCCGGCTCCCCCCGGATCGACACAAGCAAGCGGACGTGGTTGATCGCATCCAGCTGTGCCGGCGTAGCGGGAGGCGTGGCCACCGCGATTCCCTTTGTGAGTACGTTCCAGCCTTCCGAGAAGGCCAAAGCCGCAGGCGCTGCGGTCGAGGTGGACATCGCAGGCCTGAAGGTCGGCGAGAAGATCACCGTCGAATGGCGCGGCAAGCCGGTGTGGATTCTCAAGCGTACGCCCGAGCAGCTGGCTGGGCTGCCCAAGCTCGACGGCCAGCTGGCCGATCCGCTTTCCAAGCGGCATCCCGACGATTTCACCCCCAAGTACGCGCAGAACGAACACCGTTCGATCAGGCCCGACGTGCTGGTGGTGGTGGGCATCTGTACCCACCTCGGCTGTTCGCCGGTCGACCGCCTCCAGGCCGGCCCGCAGCCTTCGCTGCCCAGCGACTGGGAAGGCGGCTTCCTGTGCCCTTGCCACGGTTCCACGTTCGACCTGGCCGGCCGTGTCTTCAAGAACAAGCCCGCGCCCGACAACCTGCCTGTGCCCCCGCACATGTACCTGTCGGACACCAAGCTCCTGATCGGTGAAGACTCCAAGAAGGCCTGAGGCAGAAGAAGAACATGGCTGAATTCCACGAAATTTCCCCCAATGCGCCCGCGGGCGAAAAGCTTCTCAACTGGGTCGACAACCGCTTCCCGCTGACCAAGCTCTGGAACGACCAGTGGGGCAAGTACTACGCGCCGAAGAACTTCAACTTCTGGTACATCTTCGGCTCGCTCGCGATGCTGGTCCTGGTGATCCAGATCGTGACCGGCATCTTCCTGGTGATGCACTACAAGCCCGATGCCAACCAGGCGTTCGCTTCGGTCGAGTACATCATGCGCGACGTGCCCTGGGGATGGCTCATCCGCTACATCCACTCGACGGGCGCCTCGGCATTCTTCATCGTGGTCTACCTGCACATGTTCCGCGGCCTCATGTACGGCAGCTACCGCAAGCCCCGCGAGCTGATCTGGGTCTTCGGCTGCGCGATCTTCCTGTGCCTGATGGCCGAGGCCTTCATGGGCTACCTGCTGCCCTGGGGGCAGATGAGCTACTGGGGCGCCCAGGTGATCGTGAACCTGTTTGCCGCCATTCCGTTCGTCGGTCCTGACCTTGCGCTGCTGATCCGCGGCGACTACGTGGTGAGCGACGCCACGCTCAACCGCTTCTTCAGCTTCCACGTCATTGCCGTGCCGCTGGTGCTGCTGGGCCTCGTGGTGGCCCACCTGATCGCGCTGCACGAAGTGGGTTCCAACAACCCCGACGGCATCGAGATCAAGGCCAACCGCGGCCCCGATGGCCATCCGCTCGACGGCATTCCGTCGCACCCTTACTACACGGTGCACGACATCTTCGGCGTGGTGGTGTTCCTCACCATCTTCTCGGCCGTGATCTTCTTCGCGCCGGAAGCGGGCGGGTACTTCCTCGAGTACAACAACTTCATTCCGGCCGACTCGCTCAAGACGCCGAACCACATCGCACCCGTCTGGTACTTCACGCCGTTCTACTCGATGCTGCGTGCAACCACCGACGACATGGTCAACGTGTTCGCGCTGATCATCGGCCTGGCCGCCGTGCTGAATTTCGTCAAGGGCAAGTCGAGCACGGCACTGAAGATCGCGCTCGTCGTGGTGGCAGCCGTGGCGATCTTCCTGCTGAAGTCCTTCGACGCCAAGTTCTGGGGCGTGCTGGTGATGGGCGGCTCGGTCATCATCCTGTTCTTCCTGCCCTGGCTGGACAAGAGCGAGGTCAAGTCGATCCGCTACCGTCCGAGTTGGCACAAGTATGTCTATGGCGTCTTCGTGTTCCTCTTCCTGATCCTGGGCTACCTGGGTATCCAGGCGCCTGGCGTCTGGGGCAACCTGGTCATCGGTTCGTTCGTGCTGGACATCGCGCAGACCATTTCGCAGATCGGCACGCTTTTCTACTTCGGTTTCTTCCTGCTCATGCCGTGGTGGAGCAGCAAGGGCGAGTTCAAGACCGTGCCCGACCGCGTGACCTTCGCCGCCCATTGAAAAGCCCAAGAGAGCTTGAGAGAAACACGATGAAGAAAAGCATTTCCGGCTGGCTCGCGGTTGTGGGCCTGGCATTGGGCCTGACCTTCTCCGCAGCCGCATCGGCCGAGTCCGGCGGCCTTGCCTGGGACAAGGCGCCCAACAAGACCACCGACGTGGCCTCGCTGCAGAACGGCGCCAAGCTGTTCGTCAACTACTGCCTGAACTGCCATTCGGCAGCCTTCATGCGCTACAACCGCCTGCAGGACATCGGCATCACCGAGCAGCAGATCAAGGACAACCTTCTGTTCGCGACCGACAAGGTCGGCGAGACCATGAAGGCCAACATCGACGCGCGCCAGGCCAAGGACTGGTTCGGCACCACGCCGCCCGACCTCACGCTGGTGGCACGTTCGCGCGCCGGCCACGGCGGTACCGGTGCCGACTACCTGTACACCTACCTGCGCACCTATTATCGCGACGACACCAAGGCCACCGGCTGGAACAACCTGGTGTTCCCGAGCGTCGCCATGCCCAACCCGCTGTGGGAGCTGCAAGGCGAACGCCGTCCGGTCTACACCAAGGTCGTGCAGCATGGCCACGAGACCGAAGTGTTCAAGGGCTGGGAGCAAGTCACCCCCGGCACCATGACGACGCTGCAGTTCGACACAGCGGTCGGCGACCTGGTGAGCTACCTGCAATGGATGGCCGAACCGGCGCAGAACACGCGCATTCGCATCGGCGTGTGGGTGCTGCTGTTCCTGCTCATGTCGTTGGTTTTCGTGTGGCGACTGAACGCCTCGTACTGGAAAGACGTCAAGTAGTTCCGTCCACGCCGACCGGACGCTGTGCGCGCCCGGTCCCACAGAGTGGGTTGCCAACGCGACCCACTCTTTTTGATTTTTAGGAGTCTCTCGCCATGATGGTCTTGTATTCAGGAACGACCTGCCCCTTTTCCCACCGCTGCCGCTTCGTGTTGTTCGAGAAGGGCATGGACTTCGAAATCCGCGACGTCGATCTCTACAACAAGCCCGAAGACATCGGCGTGATGAACCCGTACGGCCAGGTGCCGATCCTGGTCGAGCGCGACCTGATCCTGTACGAGTCGAACATCATCAACGAGTACATCGACGAGCGCTTCCCGCATCCGCAGCTGATGCCCGGCGACCCCGTCGACCGCGCGCGCGTGCGTCTGTTCCTGCTCAATTTCGAGAAGGAACTCTTCGTGCACGTGGCCACGCTCGAGAACCGCACGGCCAAGGGCAACGAGAAGGCGCTCGAAAAGGCCCGTGCGCACATCCGTGACCGCCTGACGCAGCTCGCCCCGGTGTTCCTCAAGAACAAGTACATGCTGGGCGACAATTTCTCGATGCTCGACGTGGCCATTGCGCCGCTGCTCTGGCGCCTGGACTACTACGGCATCGACCTCAGCAAGAATGCGGCGCCGCTCCTGAAGTACGCCGAGCGCATCTTCTCGCGCCCAGCCTACATTGAAGCGCTCACTCCCTCTGAAAAGGTCATGCGCAAGTAAGACTGCGTCCAACCGTTCTCCGCTGCTTTCATGATCAACGCGCTCGAGTCGTCCTCCACCCGCCCGTACCTCATCCGGGCGCTGTACGAATGGTGCACCGACAACGGGTTCACGCCCTATGTCGCAGTGCAGGTCGACGACACCGTCCAGGTGCCGCGCGAGTACGTGAAAAACGGCGAGATCGTGCTGAACATCAGCTTCGATGCGACCAGCTCGCTCAAGCTCGGCAACGATTTCATCGAGTTCAAAGCCCGCTTTGCGGGCAGTGCGCGCGAAATCGTCGTGCCCGTGGGCCGGGTGATTGCCATCTATGCGCGCGAGAACGGCCAGGGCATGGCGTTTCCGGCGCCCGTACCCACCGGCAGCAATGCCGATGGCAATGGCGCCGCATCGCCGGCTGGCGGTGCGCCGGCAGCCCAAGGGCCTGCCCGCATGCCGCTGCGCGACGCGTCGCGCGGCAGCGAGGGCGATGCCAGCAAGATCGTTCACCTCGTGACGGACGAAGCGGCCGATGGCGGCAACGACATCGGCTCGCCCGTCGACCCCGACGATGAGCCGCCGCGCCCACCGGCCGGAGGCGGCAGCCGTCCGTCGCTCAAGCGCGTGAAGTAGCAGAAGAACAGCAGGACGGACCTGGACGGGCGGCTTTCGCCGCACCGCTAAAATCCAAAAAGAAAATTCGTGCCGCTTTAGCTCAGTTGGTAGAGCACCCGCCTTGTAAGCGGAAGGTCGTCAGTTCGATTCCGACAAGCGGCACCATCTCCCCAAAGGGATCAGCAACGTCCCTTCTTGGCCTGTCCGGGCGGGCAGTGGCCTCCACCGCCGCCGCCATGGCCTTCGCGTTCGGCGTGATGCGGTTGTTGTTCCGCGCGCCGCCAGTTGCCTTCCATCCATCGCCAGCCACCGTCGGCCTGAACCCAGCGGCCCGGTGCGTATGCGTGGTCGGGCCGTGCCGCCTGCCAGTAACCGGAGCGCCAGACGTAGGCGCGCTCGTTCCATTGCCAGTGGCCGGGCACCCAGGCCTGGCCCGCCCGCGGCCCTGGCATGGGCTCGTAGCGGGGCGCGGGAGGTGCGACCTGGATCAGGCCAGGCACATTGATATTGACCGAGACCTGTGCCGCGGCGGGCAGGGCAGACGCGGCCAGCGCGACGGCTGCGAGGAGAGTGGAGACTTTCATTGAAACCCTTGAAGTTGAGAACACGCATGCACAACGCAGGCCGGCGCAAAGTGTAATCAGAACATTCCTCAGGGCCGTCCGCGGCTGAACCGTGGTACGCAAGGGCCGCGACCGTTTCACCAGGTGCTAGAGTCCAGGCGCACCCCGCATGCCGATGCGCAGACTACGCTTCCTGACCCACCGCCACCGCGCCCCTTCCACGAACCGGGCGCTCGGCCTGCTGCTGGCCTTCAATGCCGGCGCGGTGAACGCGGGGGGCTTCTTGGTGCTGCACATGTACACCTCGCACATGACGGGCTTCGCGTCGCAGTTTGCGGACGGGCTGGTGCTGGGCAACACGAAGCTTCTGCTGAACGCACTGGGCGCCATCCTCGCGTTTCTGTCGGGCGCGGCCGTCTGCGCAATTTTGGTGAACTGGGGCCGCCAGCACCGCTTGCGCAGCGTCTACGCGGTGCCCCTGCTGCTCGAGGCGGCACTCATGTTTCCGTTCGGCCTGATGGGCGCCATCACGTTGACCTGGTCGACGCCGTTTGCCGTGCCGCTCACCGTGCTGCTGCTCTCCTTCATCATGGGCCTGCAGAACGCCGTCGGCTCCAAGACGTCCGGGGGCAGCGTCCGCACCACCCACATGACGGGCAACATCACCGACGTGGGCATGGAGCTGGGCAAGCTGATCTACTGGAACAGGCATGCCACGCCGGCGCATGCCATGGTTCGACACGACCGCCGAAGGATGCGGATGGCGGGCGGGTTGATCGGCATGTTCGTTCTGGGCGGTATCGTCGGCGCGCTCGGTTTCAGCTATATCGGCTTTGTGTGCGTGGTGCCGCTCGCGGCGTTGCTGCTCGCCATTTCGATACCGCCGCTCATGCGCGACCTGCCGCGCTCCAGGACGCTGCAGAAGCTTCTCGCCGCCCTCGGCGTGAAGGTGCCCTCCAGGCACCCGCCTGCGCACACCGATTCGTCGCCCGAAAGCTGAAAGCTCGCTCCGGCGAGCGACCTCAGATCGCGCCCACGCTGCCCGTGATCGGCAGCACGATGCCGGTGATGTAGCTGGCGCAACTCGGCGCGGCAAGGAACACATAGGCGGGAGACAGCTCCTCCGGTTGCGCCGGTCTCTGCAGGTCGGTGTGCTTGCCGAAGTCCTTCACCTTGTCGGGCGGACTGTCGGCGGGATTCAAGGGCGTCCATACCGGCCCTGGTGCCACTGCGTTCACGCGGATGCCCTTGGGCAGCAGGTTGCTGGCCAGCGACTTGGTGAACGCGTGGATGGCGCCCTTGGTGGTCGAGTAGTCGAGCAGGTGGGCGCTTCCTTCCAGGCCGGTGACCGAGCCGGTATTGATGATCGACGCGCCCTGGCGCAGGTGCGGTACCGCGGCGCGCGCCATCTGGAAGTAGCCTGCGACATTGGTCCTGAGCGTGAGGTCGAAGCGCTCATCGGTGATGTCCTCGATCGAGGCCGCGTGCAACTGAAACGCCGCGTTGTTCACCAGGATGTCGAGCTTGCCGAAGGCCTGGAGCGTCTTGTCGATCGCTTCGCGGCAGAACGCCGGGTCAGAGACGTCGCCCTTGATCACGATGCAGCGCGCGCCCTCGTCCTCGACATGACGCCGCGTTTCCTCGGCGTCCTGGTCTTCTTCCAGATAGACGATGGCCACGTCGGCGCCCTCACGGGCATAGAGCACCGCCACGGCGCGGCCGATGCCCGAATCCCCGCCCGTCACGAGCGCCGTCATGCCTTCGAGCTTGCCGCTGCCCTTGTAATCCGGCGCCTCGAAACGGGGGCGCAGCGCCATCTCCTCTTCCAGGCCCGGTTTGCGGAGGTGCTGCGCCGGCATGGGATTGACCGGCTGGGGCCGCGGCCCTGCCTGTGCCGGCTGGCTGGGCTTCTTGGTGGCAGGCTTTGCGCTGTCTTTCGCGTCCTGCTCGCGCTGAACTGCGCGCTGCCTGGAGGCCGCGTGGGCTGTTCCTCCCCGGGATTTGGCTGATTTTGCAGGTGATGTGGTGGTCGATTTCATGGTGCGTGGACTCCTCGTGTGAACGACCACCGTAAAACTCTGGTGCCCCGCCTGCGTAGGAATCCGTCCCGACTGCGCGCCCGCCGTGTCGCGCGATTTCCGCTTCGCTTGCAAGGAGTAACGACGCATGCCTACGCACGGGCGATGGCGGCGTGCGCATCGTCATGGCTTCCCGACTCTGGAGCACGGGCGATGCAGCCTGAAAAGGAAACGAAGGAACCCGGCGAACGCAAAGGCAGCGGCAACGGCAAAGGCAACGGAAACAGCAGCAATGGCAACGGCAAGGCACACCGGGCCGCCCGCGCAAAGCATCCCTCGCTCCACGCGCTGACACACCGGAACATCGAGTCCATCCTGGAACTCGAGGAAGAAAACCGGCGCGCCAAGCCGCTGCTCTACCGGCTGGTGTCCCGCATATCGCGCTACTGTGGAACGGTGGCCTTTCTGTGGTGGAACCTGGCCTTCTTTGCCGCATGGATCCTGCTCAACCAGTTTGTCTGGCAGATCGATCCCTATCCCTTCACGTTCCTGCTCTTTCTGGTTTCCATCGAGGCCATCGTGCTGGCGATCATGATCCTGATCAGCCAGAACATGTCAGCCGAAGAGAGCGAGCGCCGGCACCACCTGGACCTGCAGATCAACCTGCTGAACGAGCGCGAGATGACCGCATTGCTGCGCCTCGCCACCCGCATGGCGGAAAAGATGGAAGTGCCGCAGGAGTCGCACAGCGAGGTCAGGGCGCTGACCGAGCGAACCGACCCTGGCAAAGTGCTGCACCAGATCGTGGAGGCCGAGGCCTCGCACGAGGAGCGCCGTTGAGGAGCGCGGCCGCTAGGGCAGCTCTGCGCCTTCGACCAGGAAGCGCACGCGACGCACACCCTGCCATTCGTCGGCATCGAGCCGGAAGGCCAGCTTCACGCGCGCGGGCAGCGGATCGGTATGGCCGAACCAGATGCCGTCGACCGGCTGCCCCTGGTGCCGCAGCTTGAGCGCAAGGTGCTTCTCGCCCACCAGGCGCTGCGACACCACCTCCACTTCCTCGCTGAAAGTGGGCGGGGCAAAACCCTGGCCCCACACTTCGCGATGCAGCGTGTCGACCAGGTCGATGCGCATGTATTCGCGGGCCAGCGGCCCGTCGGTGTCGAGGCGGCGCGTCAGGGTGGCGGCGTCGAGCCACTCGTGCGCCACTTCGGCCAGCGCCTGTTCGAACATCTCGAACTTCTCGCGCGCGACGGTGCAGCCGGCTGCCATCGCGTGGCCACCGAAGCGCAGCAGCACGCCCGGATGGCGCTTCGCGACCAGGTCGAGCGCATCGCGCAGGTGAAAGCCCGGAATCGAGCGGCCGGAACCCTTGAGCTCATGTTCCTTGCCCGGCGCGCCGCTAGCGGCAAACACGAAGGTCGGGCGGTGAAAGCGGTCCTTGATGCGCGAGGCCACGATGCCGACCACACCTTCGTGAAAGTCGGCATCGAACACGCTGATGGCGGCCGGCGGTGCTTCGCCGCCATCGGCCGTGGGGCCGAACAGCGATTCGGCCAGCAGCAGCGCCTGGTCGCGCATGCCGCCCTCGATGTCGCGCCGCTCGCGGTTGATGCCGTCGAGCATGCGCGCCAGTTCATCGGCGCGGCCCGCGTCGTCGGTCAAGAGGCACTCGATGCCGAGCGTCATGTCAGCCAAGCGGCCGGCAGCATTGATGCGGGGCCCCAGTGCAAAGCCGAAGTCGAAGGTGGTGGCCACCGCCGCGTTGCGCCCGGCCGCCTTGAACAGCGCCGCAATGCCGGCCGGGAGCGCGCCAGCGCGAATGCGCCGAAGGCCCTGCGCGACGAGCCGGCGGTTGTTGGCGTCGAGCTTCACCACGTCGGCCACGGTGCCGAGTGCCACCAGCGGAAGCAGCACGTCCAGCTTGGGCTGCGTGGCCGCGGTGAAGATGCCGCGTGCGCGCAGTTCGGAGCGCAGCGCCAGCAGCACGTAGAACATCACGCCCACGCCGGCGATGCTCTTGCTCTCGAAGCCGCAGCCGACCTGGTTGGGATTCACCAGCACGTCGGCGGCCGGTAGTTCGGGACCCGGCAGATGATGGTCGGTCACCAGCACCTGCAGGCCGCGCGCCTTGGCGGCGGCCACGCCCTCGACGCTGGCAATGCCGTTGTCGACGGTGATCAGCATGTCGGCGCCGCTGTCCGCCACCCGCTCGGCGATGGGCGACGTGAGGCCGTAGCCGTCGACCACGCGGTCGGGCACCAGGTAGCTCACGTTTTTTGCGCCGAGCAGGCGCAGGCCGCGCACCGCGACGGCGCAGGCGGTGGCGCCGTCGCAGTCGTAGTCGGCCACGATGCACAGGCGCTTGTCCTGTGCCATCGCATCGGCCAGCAGCACCGCCGCCTCGCGCGCGCCGTGCAGCGTGTCGGGCGGCAGCAGGCGCGCCAGGCCGTCGTCGAGGTCGTCCTTGGCAAGCACGCCGCGCGCGGCAAAGAGACGTGCGAGCAGGGGATGCACGCCGGCCTGCTCGAGCGCCCAGACCGTGCGGGGCGGAATCTCCCTGGCGATGATCTTCATAGCGCCTCCAGCACAATGGCGGCGCGCGGCCGGTCGAACAGGCTTCGGGCCCAGCCCACCAGTCCGCGTTGCTGCACCGCGTAGCGCTGCGCCGCGCGGTCGCCGCACAGCGTGAGCATGACGTCGGCGCCAGCGGTGTACTCGGCCAGCAGGCTCGCGAGGGTGCTTGCGTCGAGCGCCTGCCAGGCTTCGGCCCAGCCCGGTCCGTCGTCGCGCAACGCGGCCACGCGCAGCGCGTCGCTCACGGTCGGCGGCGCCGTGTCGGTCACAGGAATGCCTGCTTGCAGCGCGCCGGTGCCGCTGAGCCAGAAAGAGTTGATCGGCGGCACGCCGCGCGCGGCACGGTCGTCGTTCACGCGCTGGGTATAGAGCAGCATCTGCATTTCGTTCTGGAGCCGGCGCAGCGGCCGCGCCGCTTCGGCGAGAGGGGACCATTGCGAAATCGGATGGCCCACCGCGCGGTCGATGGAAGCCGTGGGCAGGCCGTCGAAGATGCGCGCGCGCGCCAGCCAGCGGCCGGGCGTGGCCGAGGGATGCAGCGCAATTCCGTCTTCCTCGAAAAAGGGGTTGGCGGCGGCCAGCAACGCGGCCGATTCGGCTGCGTCGATCTCGATGGCAGCCGGGTCGCCCAGCACCACATCGTCGATGCCCACCTGCCAGTTGCTCAGCGAAACCAGGCCCCAGCCTTCGCTGTCGCCAGGTTCGGCGATGCCACTCTGCGCAGCTTCCAACGCGGCCCAGGGAATGCAGCCGTCCGGCGCCGAGATGCCCAACGCCTTGGCGAGCGCCCGTTCATGGGGCGGTGAGCGCGTGCTTTCGTCCTGCGTGTCGGTCTCCGCGATCGAGAGGCGGGAGAGCAGGGCCTCGAGGTTGGGCAGCCGGAGGGAGGGCCATGCCGCGCGGCATGCCGGGGAACCGCGGCCGGCAAAAGGAATCAACAGATGACGGGGGAGAGGTTCGGCCATTTCCCTATTGTCCGGGATGCTAGGATGAAAAGCCCGCCGCAGCGCCTTTGGCGCATCTCTCCATTGGGGGGCGCACCCGGCAGCCCGGCAAAGCCGGATCCGCGGGTGCACCTGGCTGAGCTCAAACTGAAAATATGCGACTTCCTTACGAACTGCAGCTCGGCTGGCGCTATACCCGCGCAGGCCGGGCGACGCGGCGCAACGGCTTCATCTCCTTCATCTCCGGCGTGTCGATGCTCGGCATCGCATTGGGAGTGGCGGCGCTGATCATCGTGCTCAGCGTGATGAACGGTTTCCAGAAAGAGGTGCGCGACCGCATGCTCGGCGTGGTGTCGCACATCGAGATCATTTCGCGCGACGGGCAGGCACTGCCCGACATCGACGCCATCACGGCGGCCGCGCGCAAGAACCCCGAGGTGATCGGCGCCGCGCCCTTCATTGCCACCCAGGCGCTCATCGCGCGCGGCGAGGACATGAAAGGCACGCTGGTGCGCGGCATCGTGCCCAAGCTCGAACCCGAGGTGACCGACATCGACACCACGGCGCAGAAGGGCACGCTCGACAAGCTGGTGCCGGGCCAGTTCGGCATCGTGCTGGGCGGCGAGCTGGCGCGCTCGCTGTTCGTGCAGCCGGGCGACCAGGTCACGCTGGTCGCGCCGGGCGGGCAGGTCACGCCTGCGGGCGTGGTGCCGCGGCTGAAGCAGTTCACCGTGGTGGGCACCTTCGATTCGGGCCACTACGAGTACGACTCCGCGCTGGCCATGATCCATGAGGAAGACGCCCAGCGCGTGTTCCGGCTCGACGGGCCCTCCGGCATCCGCATCAAGCTCAAGGACCTGAACGAGGCACGCGAGGTGGCCGACCAGATGGCCGTCACGCTGCCGGGCCAGTTCCTCATTCGCGACTGGACGCGCCAGAACAAGACCTGGTTCGCGGCCGTGCAGGTCGAGAAACGCATGATGTTCATCATCCTCACGCTCATCGTGGCGGTGGCCGCCTTCAACTTGGTGTCCACGCTGGTGATGACCGTGACCGACAAGCGCGCCGACATCGCCATCCTGCGTACGCTGGGCAGCTCGCCGCGCAGCATCATGGGGATCTTCGTGGTGCAGGGGGCGATGGTCGGCGTGATCGGCACCGTGGGCGGGCTGCTGCTGGGGCTGGGCATTGCCTACAACATCGACGTGATCGTGCCGGCGCTCGAGCGGCTCTTTCATGCCAGCTTTTTGCCGAAGGACATCTACCTGATCAGCAAGATGCCGAGCGATCCGCAGCGCAGCGACATCATGCCGATCGCCATCATTTCCCTGGTCCTGGCTTTCCTGGCCACTCTGTACCCGAGCTGGCGCGCGAGCCGCGTCAACCCCGCCGAGGCCCTGCGCTATGAGTGAACAAAAAAATGCCGCCACGCCGGGCAATGGCGTGGTGCTGAAGGCGCGCGGCCTCACCAAGCGCTTTCACGAAGGGCGCATCGACCTCACCGTGCTGCACGGCGTCGACCTGGATGTGCGCGCCGGCGAAACGCTGGCCATCGTCGGCGCCTCGGGCTCCGGCAAGAGCACGCTGCTGCACCTGATGGGCGGGCTCGACGGCCCCACGGCCGGCAAGGTCGAGCTGCTCGGCAAGGACATCGCGCATGCCGACGCGGCCGAGCAGGGGCGGCTGCGCAACCAGCACCTGGGCTTCGTCTACCAGTTCCATCACCTCCTGCCCGAATTCAGCGCGCTCGACAACGTGGCGATGCCGCTCAAGATCCGGCGCATGGCGCCCGCGCAGGCGGCGGCCGCGGCCACGAAGATCCTCGAAAGCGTGGGCCTGGGCGAGCGCCTGCACCACCGCCCGGCCGAGCTTTCGGGCGGCGAGCGCCAGCGCGTAGCCATTGCGCGTGCGCTGGTCACGCAGCCGGCCTGCGTACTGGCCGACGAGCCCACGGGCAACCTCGACCGCAACACGGCCGACACCGTGTTTGCGCTGATGATCGAGCTGGCGCACAAGCACCGCACGGCCTTCGTGATGGTCACGCACGACCAGGAACTCGCCAAGCGCTGCGACCGCGTGCTGCAACTGGTGGCGGGCAGGCTGGCCGGCTGAGTTGCAGCTGCCGCTTGCCACGGTGCCTGCAATGTCGCGAAACTGTCCGTCTGTCCGGCAAGATGCCGTTCAATCACAGGAGCGCTGCTTGATCATGGAAACCGACGACGACACCCCACCCGCGGCCACTGCGGAACCGCGCAATTCCTACCTGGAAGAGAAGGCCTTCAAGTCGCGCACGCTGCTGATCTTCGGCAGCATCACCGACGCGGTGGCCGCCGACGTGACGCGCCGGCTCATCGCGCTGGATGCCGACAGCGGCGAAAAACCGATCGACATTCTCGTGAGCTCGCCCGGCGGCCACCTGGAGTCGGGCGATGCCATTCACGACATCGTGCGTTTCATCAGCGCACCGGTGAACATGATCGGCACCGGCTGGGTCGGCAGCGCCGCCACGCACCTCTACCTGGCTGCGCCCCGCGAGCGGCGCGTGTGCCTGCCCAACACGCGCTTCCTGATCCACCAGCCCAGCGGCGGCGCGGGCGGACAGGCGACCGACATCGCGATCCAGGCGCAGGAAATCATCAAGGCCCGCCATCGCATCGCGCACGAGATCGCGCGCGAGACCGGCAAGCCGATCGACGTGGTGCTGGCCGACATCGAGCGCGACCGCTGGCTCTCGGCGACGGAGGCGGTCGAATACGGGCTGGTCTCGCGCATCATCCAGCGCAAGACCGAGCTTCTGTAGGTGCTGCTGTAGTTATTTGGGCTTGTAGGCCACCACGTCGATCTCGACCTTGGCGTCGACCATCAGCCGCGCTTCGGTGGTCGAGCGCGCCGGCTTGTTTTCACCGAAGTAGCTCATGTAGATGCGGTTGAAGGCACCAAAGTCGCGCGCGTCCTGCAGCCAGACGGTGCTCTTGCAGACGTCGTCGAGCGTGGCGCCGGCCAGCGCGAGCACCTTTTTCAGGTTTTCCATCACCTGGCGCGTCTGCGCCTCAATGCCGCCCGCCACGATCTCGCCATCGGCATTGGCTGGCACCTGACCCGACACGTAGATGAAATCGCCGGCGCGCACGGCCGGGGAGAAAGGACGTGCCTGGCGGTCGGAGGCGACGGGCGGGGCGCCGAGGTATTCGAGCGGCATGAGAGGACTCCTGAAGTAAAGACAAAGAGGAAAAGGGGGATCGCCAGTATCGGCCAAATCTGAAAATCTCTTTCAGAATAACCCTCAAACAAGGGTTTACACGGATGATTTGGCACGGATAGTGCTTCAAAGTGCAGGCAGAAGAGAAAATTTCTTTCACAAACCGCCTGCCCCACGAAGGAGTCCCCATGTCCCACGCCGGTCTTGTCCAGCGCCTGCCGAAGCTGTCGAAGCGCAGCCTGCTGGGCGCTTCCCTGCTCGCAATGCTGTGTGCCGCGCTGCCTCACCAGCAAGCGCATGCCCAGGGGCCGCGCAACTTCGCCACGTTGGCCATGGTGGCCGAACCGCAGACGCTCGACCCGATGGCCTCGACGGCCGACCTGGTCGGAACCATCATGCAGCACGTGTACGAGACGCTCTACACCTTCGACGCCAAGTGGAACGTGGTGCCGATGCTGGCCGAGACCATGCCCAAGATCTCCGCTGACGGCAAGAGCTACGCCATCACCCTGCGCAAGGGCGTGATGCTGCACAACGGCCGCGAACTCAACGCCGACGACGTGGTGGCCAGCCTGCAGCGCTGGATGGATCAGTCGCCGCGCGGCAAGGCCGTGGGCAAGGAAATCGAGAGCCTCAAGGCCAAGGGCCCGCTGGGCGTGGAGATCGTGCTGAAGGCACCGTATGCGCCGCTGCTCTCGCAGCTCGCCTTGCCCAGCGGCATGGCCGCCATCATGGCCAAGGATTCCATCGCTTCGCCGTTGAAAGAGTTCGTCGGCACCGGCCCCTACAAGTTCAAGGAGCGCCGCCCTGATCAGTTCGTGCTGCTCACGCGCTTCGACAAGTACACGGCGCGCAAGGAGCCGGCAAGCGGCTACGGCGGCAAGCGCGAAGCCGCCATCGAAGAACTGCGCTTCGTGCCTGTGCCCAACGCCAGCACGCGCGTCGAAGGTGCGCTGGCCGGCCAGTACGACTTTGCCGACCTGCTGCCGGTCGAGGCCCTGCCGCGCCTTGAAAAGTCCGGCGGCAAGACCGTGCCGATCATGACGCCGTCGTTCGGTTTTCCGTACCTCGTGCTCAACACCAAGGAGGGCGTGGCCGCCAATCAAGCGCTGCGCCAGGCGATCCAGTCCGCGCTCGGCGAAGGCGAGATGCTCGCCGCCGGCTTCGGCGACACGCGCTTTTTCGTGGCCGAAGGCAACCACTTCCCCAAGGGCTCGCCGTTCTATTCGACCGCCGGCGCCACGCTCTACAACGAGCGCAACGCATCCAAGGCCAAGGAAGCCGCGGCCAAGGCCGGCTACAAGGGCGAGCCGATCCGCGTGCTCACAAGCCGCCAGTACGACTTCCACTACAACATGTCGCTCCTGATGGCCGAGCAGCTCAAGCGCGCCGGCTTCAAGGTCGATTTGAACGTGGTCGACTGGGCCACGCTGGTGCAGCGCCGCAACGACCCGAAGCTGTGGGACATCTACGTCACCCACTCGGGCCAGTTTCCCGAGCCGATGCTCTCGCCGCCGCAGCTGGGCGACGGCGCGCCCGGCTGGTGGGATTCGCCCGCCAAGAAGTCGGCGCTGCAGGCCTTCAATGTCGAAAGCGATCCGGCCAAGCGCGGCGCGCTGTGGGGCAAGGTGCAGCAGGTGGTCTATGAAGAAGTGCCGTACATCAATGTCGGCAAGTTCAACGGGCTGTCGGCCAAGAGCCCGGCGCTGGACAACTACCAGCCCGCGACATGGCCATTCTTCTGGAACGCAAGAATCAAGTAAGCCC
Organism: Variovorax sp. OV700; assembly: GCF_900099805.1. Taxonomy (GTDB): domain Bacteria; phylum Pseudomonadota; class Gammaproteobacteria; order Burkholderiales; family Burkholderiaceae_C; genus Variovorax. Next base: position 256,203 of record NZ_FNDR01000008.1, read on the forward strand.
CCGGGTCGCCACGGAGCCAACCACTCATGTTTCGCTATCTTGCCTCGCGCGCCGCCGGCATGCTCGTCGTGCTCGCTATCGTGGCCGTGCTCGTTTTCGTGCTCACGCGCGCGGCCTCGGGCGATCCGGTCTCGGTGCTGCTGGGAGACCAGGCCACGGCCGCCGACATTGCTCGCGTGCAGAAGGAATACGGTCTGGACAAGCCGCTGCCCGTGCAGTTCGGCTACTGGCTGCGCGAAGTGCTGCAGGGCAACCTCGGCACCTCCATCTTCCTGCAGCGGCCGGTGACGCAAGCGCTGTGGGAGCGCTCCGAACCCACCACGCTGCTTGCGCTGATGGCCGTGGCCATCGCGGCGCTGATCGGCGTGCCCTGCGGCATCGTCTCGGCCGTGTTCCGCGGTCGCATGGTCGACCAGCTCTTCACCGGCATTGCGATGCTCGGCGCCAGCATCCCGAGCTTCTGGCTCGGCATCGTGCTGATCCAGATTTTTGCGGTGTCGTTCGGGTGGTTTCCGGTGTCGGGCTACGGCGCGCCCGACGCGCCGTTCGTCGAGCGGCTGCATGCTCTCGTGCTGCCGGCCACGGTGCTGGGCCTCCTGAACTCGGCGCTCATCATCCGCTTCACGCGGGCCTCGATGCTCGACGTGCTGGGCGAAGACTATGTGCGCACCGCGCGCTCCAAGGGCCTCAGCGAAAGCACGGTGGTGCTCAAGCATGCGCTGCGCAATGCGCTGGTGCCCATCGTCACGGTGATCGGCCTCACGGTTGCGCTGATGATCGGCGGTGCGGTCATCACCGAGACCGTGTTCGGCCTGCCGGGTGTCGGCAATCTTGTGGTGAGCGCGGTGCTCAGGCGCGACTACCCGGTGATCCAGGGCGCGCTGCTCGTGATTGCGGCGATCTACGTGCTGATCAATTTTTCGATCGACCTGCTGTACGCCGTCGTCGATCCGCGCGTGAAGGTCTGAGAGAACACCATGCAAATGCCCCGAATGCTCCGCCAGCTGATGCACCGCCGCATCGTGATGGTCTCCGCGCTGGTGCTGCTGGTGATTGCGGTGCTCGCCATCGGCGCGCCGCTGTTCGCCTCCATCGATCCCAACGACACGGCCGTGCTGCAACGCCTGAAAGGGCCGAGCGCCGAGCACCTGCTGGGCACCGACGAGCTCGGCCGCGACATGTACTCGCGCATCGTGCATGGCGCGCGCTACTCGCTCGCCATTGCCGCGCTCACCGCGCTGGGTTCGGTGATCGCCGGCACCGTGCTGGGCCTGATGGCCGGCTTCTTCCGCCGGCTCGACACGCCGCTGATGCGGGTGGTCGACGCAATGATGTCGTTCCCCGACATCTTGCTGGCTATCGCGCTGGTCGCGATCCTCGGGCCCTCGCTCATCAACACCGTGCTTGCGCTGGTGCTGGTGTACACGCCGCGCGTGGCGCGGGTGGTGCGGGCCTCGACGCTGGTGGTGCGCGAACTGCTGTTCGTGGAAGCGGTGCGCGCGCTGGGCGTGCGCACCTCGCGCATCCTGTGGCGCCACATCTTGCCGAACCTGATGTCGCCGATCCTCGTGCAGGTGTCGTTCATCTTCGCCTACGCCATCCTGGCCGAAGCGGGGCTCTCGTTCCTCGGCGTCGGCGTGCCGCCCGAAATTCCCACGTGGGGCACCATGGTCGCGGGCAGCCAGCAGTATGCGCACCAGGCCTTCTGGGTGGTGCTGTTCCCGGGGCTCGCGATCATCTTCACGGCGCTGTCGCTGCAGCTGCTGGGCGACGGCGTGCGCGACCTGCTCGACCCCAAGCTGAAGAAGACGCTGTGATGACGACCACGACCACGACAACACCCCGTCTCCAGGTCAGCAACCTGAGCACCAGCTTCCCCACCGAAGACGGACTGATCCGTTCGGTGGCCGATGTGAGCTTTTCGATCCAGCCCGGCAAGACCACGGCGCTGGTGGGCGAATCGGGCTCGGGCAAGTCGGTCACCAGCCTCACGCTGATGCGTCTGTTGCCCAAGACCGCGAATGCACAGGTCAGCGGCTCGGCCTCTTTCGTCACGCGCGAAGGCAAGACGCTCGACCTGCTGCAGATCAGCGAGCGCGAGATGCGCAGCCTGCGCGGCAACCAGCTGTCGATGATCTTCCAGGAGCCGATGACCAGCTTGAACCCGGTCTTCACCATCGGCGAACAGATTGCCGAAAGCGTGCGATTGCACAAGGGCCTGGACCGCAAGGCGGCCATGGCTCACGCGCTGCGCATGCTGGAACTGGTCGAGATTCCCGCGGCGGCGCAACGCATCCACGAATACCCGCACCAGCTTTCGGGCGGCATGCGCCAGCGCGTGATGATCGCGCTCGCGATGGCCTGCGACCCGACGCTGCTGATTGCCGATGAGCCCACCACCGCGCTCGACGTGACCATCCAGGCGCAGATCCTCGAGCTCATGCGCCGGCTGCAGGCCGAGACCGGCATGAGCATCCTCTTCATCACCCACAACCTGGGCGTGGTCGCGCACCACGCGGACGACGTGGTGGTGCTCTATGCGGGCCGCGTGGTCGAGAGCGCGCCCGTGCGGCCGCTGTTCGCGCAGCCGGAGCATCCGTACACGCAGGGCCTCCTGGCCTGCCTGCCCGGCAAGGCGCGGTTGCCGGGGCAGCCCAAGCCGAAGCGGCTGTTCGCAATTCGCGGCCAGGTGTCGAGCCCGCTTGCGCCGCCGCCGGGGTGTGCTTTCGAGCCGCGTTGCGATCATGCGCTGCAGGCCTGCAGGGAAGCGATACCGCCCCTGATCGATATCCGCGAGGATCGCCAGGCGCGATGTATTCGCGTGCAGCCCGATGCAACCCTCGCGAGAGCTGCATGACCCGCGCGCCGTTGTCCCCGTCTTGCTCCCTCCCCTTCCGGGGGAGGGTTGGGGTGGGGGCACGCGGCCGTTCCATCGTCGCGACGGTCTCCACCGCCCAGAGCCCCCACCCCAACCCTCCCCCGGAAGGGGAGGGAGTCAATACAACATCCCCACGATGACCACCGCCGCTCCCCTCATCGAAGTCCGCGGACTCAAGAAGTACTTCGGCAGCAGCGACCGCCCGGTGCGCGCGGTCGACGACGTGTCGTTCGCCATCCAATCCGGCGAAACGCTGGGCCTCGTCGGCGAATCCGGTTCCGGCAAGAGCACCATCGGCCGCACCGTGCTGCGCCTTGTCGAACGCACCGAGGGCCAGGTGCTCTACCGTGGTGACGACATCGGTGAGCTCTCGGGCGAGCGCATGCGCAAGCTGCGCAGCAAGCTGCAGATCATTTTCCAGGACCCGTATGCGAGCCTGAACCCCAAGATGCGCATCAGCGCCATCCTCGGCGAGGCGCTCTCCACACACGGCCTGCACAAGGGCGCTGCCGCGCGCGACAAACGCATTGCTGAGTTGCTCGAAACCGTGGGCCTGCGCGCTGAGCATGCGAACCGCTTTCCGCACGAGTTCTCGGGCGGCCAGCGCCAGCGCATCGGCGTGGCGCGGGCGCTTGCGGTCGAGCCCGAATTCATCGTGGCCGACGAGCCGTTGTCGGCGCTCGACGTGTCGATCCAGTCGCAGGTCATCAACCTCTTGGCCGACCTGCGCGAACGGCTCGGCCTCACCATGCTCTTCATTTCGCACGACCTTGATGTGGTCGAGTACCTGTGTGACCGGGTCGTGGTGCTGTACCTCGGCAAGGTGATGGAAGTGGCCACCACCGATGAGCTGTTTGCGCGGCCTTCGCATCCTTACACGCAGGCGCTGCTGGCCGCGAGCCCGAAGCCCGACCCGACGCTCGCCACCGAACGCATCGCGCTCAAGGGCGACATTCCCAGCCCGATCTCGCCGCCATCGGGCTGCGTGTTCCGCACCCGCTGCCCGCATGCCATCGACGCTTGCGCGCAGACCGTGCCGCCGCTCGACGAGATTTCTCCCGGACACTACAGCGCCTGCATCCGCAAGGAATTGCTCTCCCACATTGCCGCATGACCATGACTGACACTGCCGCCACCGCCGACCAGGATTTCAACGACCCGCTGCTGGGCAGCAACTTCAAAGGCTACCCGCGCACCCAGCCGCCGCGTCGCCGCAGCGAAGTCGGCGCCGCGGGCTGGAACGTGCTGGCCGGTGACCTGCCGCTGCCGCTGGCCGTGCTCAAGCGCGAGGCGCTGGAGCACAACCTCGCGTGGATGCAGTCGCGCGTGCGCGAATGGGGCATCGACCTCGCGCCGCACGGCAAGACCACCATGTCGCCGCAGCTTTTTCAGCGCCAGCTCGATGCCGGCGCCTGGGGCCTGACCTTCGCCACGGTCACGCAGCTTGCCGTCGGTGTGGCGGCGGGCGCGCGCCGCACGCTCATTGCCAACCAGGTGGTGAGCGATGAAGACCTGGCCGGCATCCAGATGCTGTTGCAGGTACATGCCGACCTTCGTGTGGTGTTCCTGGTCGATTCGCTCGCGCAGCTCGCGCTGATCGAAGACTGGTCGAAGCGTCATCCCGAGAGCGTGCCCTTCGAGGTGATGCTCGAGATCGGCGTCGAGGGCGCCCGCACCGGCTGCCGCACGCATGAAGAGGCGGTGGCGCTCGCCACGCGCCTGCGCGCCAGCGACGCGGTCAAGCTCGTGGGCATCGAGACGTATGAAGGGCAAGGCGCCACCGGCGCCAGCGAACCCGACACCGCCTACGCCAACGCGCTGATGGACCGCGTGGAAGCCATCGCGCGCCACTGCGACGCGCAGCAGCTGTTCGAGACCGATGAGGTGCTGGTCTCGGCCGGCGGTTCGGCCATCTTCGATCTCGTGGCAGGCCGCCTGAAGCCCGCGCTCGGTTCGCCGGTTCGCGGCCTGCTGCGCTCGGGCTGCTATGTCACGCACGACCATGGCTTCTACAAGCGCATGGTGAGCGTGGTCGACGAGCGCCTGGGCTGCGATTGCGGCGAGAGCCTGCGCCCCGCGATGGAAGTGTGGGTCACGGTGCAGTCGCGGCCCGAGCCCGGCCTGGCCATCCTGGCCGTGGGCAAGCGCGACATCTCCTTCGACCTTTCGATGCCGGTGCCCATCGCGCGCGCCGCACGCGGCATGCTCGAAGCAGAGGCCGTGCCCGCCGGCTGGAAGATCACCGCCCTTAACGACCAGCACGCCTACCTGCGATGGGATGCCAACGAAGAAGCGCAGGCCCCGGTGGTGGGCGACCGCGTCGGCCTCGGCATTTCGCACCCTTGCACCACCTTCGACAAATGGCACTGGATGCCGGTGGTCGAAGAGAACTACCGCGTGAGCGACGCCGTCGCCATGCATTTTTGAACGCGTGCCGATGACTCCCTCATTGCTTCAGAAGATCGCCGAGCTCCGCAGCAGCGCGCCCGCCACGCGGCGCGCGATTCTCGATCTGATCCTCGAAGACCCCGACCGCGCGCTGGAAGAGAGTTTCGAGCAGCTGGCCGAGCGCTCGCGCAGCTCGGTGCCCACCATCATGCGCACCTGCCGCGACCTGGGCTTTGCGGGGCTGCGCGAATTCAAGCTCGCGCTGGCACAAGAGCTCGCGCTCGGTGGATCGCCCCTGCACCGGCGCGTGAACATCGAGGACGCGGCCGACGAGGTCGTCGGCAAGATCGCGCGCAGCGCCGCGGCCTCGGTGTCGGGCGTGCGCGGGCAGCTCGACATGCAGGTGCTCGAAGGCGCGGTCGCCGCCATCGCCGCCGCGCCGCACGTCGACCTTTATGGTGCGGGCGCCACCTCGTGGTTCATGGCAAACGACCTGCAGGCGCGGCTCTTCAGACTCGGCCTCTCGGCCAACGCCTGGACCGACTATCACCTGCAGCAGGTGGCGGGTGCGGCGCAGCGTCCGGGCGGGGTGGTCATTGCCATCTCGCACGTGGGCGGCATGCCTTCGCTACTCGATGCCGTCGACATCGCACGCGGGCAAGGCGCCAAGGTGGTCGCGCTCACGCGGCCGGGCACCGCGCTGGCAGCCAAGGCCGACTTCCTGCTAGGCCTTTCGGTGCCCGACGACGCCGTGATGCACGTGGGCATCGACGCCTACCTGACGCACCTCACCGCCATCGAAATTCTCACGGTGCTGGTGGCCCAGCGCCGCGGCGAGCCCGCGGTGCAGCGCCTGCAGCGCGCGCGCGAAGCCTTCCAGCGCCACGGCATCGACGCCACGACGCACCCGCTGCAAAGCTGGGACGGGGGCGGCATCAACAGCAAGGGCCGCGCATCGTGAGCGGCGCCAAAGCCATCCTGCTCGAGGCCGGCCTTGTGGTCGATGGTTCGGGTGGGCCTTCGTGGCCGGGGGACGTGCTGCTGCAGGGCGACCGCATCGTCGCGCTCGGCGAAGGGCTGCGCGAGCGCTTGCCGGAAGGGGTCGCACTCGGCGACCTCGACATCGTCGATTGCCGCACGAAGGTGATCGCGCCCGGCTTCATCGACGCCCACACGCACGACGACGCCATCGTGCTGCGCGATCCGCTGTGCCTGCCCAAGGTGTCGCAGGGCATCACCACGGTGGTGACCGGCAACTGCGGCATTTCGCTCGCGCCCTTCCGCACGCCGCAGTCCAAGCCCCCGCTCACGCTATTGGGCGCGGAGTCGTTCAAGCATGCCACCATGGCCGAGTACCGCGCGGCCGTCGATGCTGCGCAGCCGGCGCTCAACGTGGCGGCGCTGGTGGGCCACACCACCTTGCGCTTCGCGGCCATGGAGGCGCTCGACCGGCCCGCGAGCGGCGACGAGCTCGCGCGCATGGCGGCACTGCTCGACAGCTGCATGGCCGACGGTGCGCATGGCCTGTCGTCGGGCCTTTTCTACGAAGAAGCGTTTGCCGCCCCGGCCGAAGAAGTGACCGCGCTCGCGCGCATCGTGGCAAGGCACGGCGGCATCTACGCCACGCACCTGCGCAGCGAGATGCAGCAGATCATCGAGGCGCTGCACGAAGCCGGTGACACGGCCTTCAGCGCCGGCGTGCCGCTGGTCATCTCGCACCACAAGTGCGCCGGCCCCGCCAACTGGGGCCGCACGAAGGAAACGCTGCCGCTGATCGAGGCGCTCGCCGAGCGGCAGAAGATCTCGATGGACGTGTACCCCTACGTGGCCGGCTCCACCGTGCTGCGCGAAGACCTGGTCGACGGCGTCATCGACGTGCTGCTGACGTGGTCCGACCCGCATCCCGAGATGACGGGCCGCCTGATTTCCGACATTGCGCGCGAGTGGGGCACCACCGAGCAGGAAGCCTGCCTGCGCCTGAAGCCCGGCGGCGCCTGCTATTTCCAGATGCAGGAAGAGGACGTCGAGCGCGTCATCGCGCACCCGCTCACCATGATTGGCAGCGACGGTCTGCCGCATGACCGCCATCCGCATCCACGCCTGTGGGGGGCATTCCCGCGCGTGTTCGCGCGCTACTGGCGCCAGCGCCGCCTGTTCACGCTCGAGCAGGCCGTGCACAAGATGACCGGCATGACCGCGCGCAACCTGCGAATTGCCGACCGCGGCCTGCTGCGCGCGGGCGCCATGGCCGACGTGGTGGTGTTCGACCCCGAGACCATCGCCGATACCGCCACCTACGACAAGCCGCACGGCGTGAGCCTGGGCGTGGAGCGCGTGTTCGTGAACGGCATGCTGGCGTATTGCGGCGGGCAAGGCGAGGGAGCCAGCGTGCTCGCGCGAGCCGGCCGCATGCTGACGCGCGCCGGCGCATAGCAGATGCGGGGGCAGCGCGCGCCGGTACGATGCGGTGCATGAACGCCATTCACCGCAAGCCCGTTCCGCTCGCCAAGGCCTACCGCCTGCTCAACCACGGCCCCACCGTTCTCGTGAGCGCCGCGCACGGCGGCCAGCGCAACATCATGGCCGCGGCCTGGGCGATGCCGCTGGACTTCGATCCACCCAAGGTAGCCGTGGTGCTCGACAAGAGCACCTGGACGCGCGTGCTGCTCGAGGGCGCGGGCACCTTCGCGCTGCAGGTGCCCACGCGCGCGCAGCTCGACCTGACCGAGGCGCTGGGCAACAGCTCGGGCCGCGAGATCGTCGAGCGTTCGGGCCGTGACAAGTTCGCGGCCTATGGGCTCCAGACCTTCGCGGGCGTGGCGACCGATGCGCCGCTGCTCGAAGGTTGCGCGGCCTGGCTCGAATGCCGGCTATTGCCCGAACCGCCGATACAGCAGCGCTACGACCTGTTCCTTGGCGAAGTGATCGCGGCGCAGGCCGATGAGCGGGTGTTCTCCGAGGGCCGCTGGCACTTCGAGGGCCACGACGATCTGCGCACGCTGCATCATGTGGCGGGTGGGCATTTCATTGTCGATGGCGAGGCCGTCGATGCGCGGCCACTGCCGCCCACGCAGCCCTAGGTTTTTCTCTGGCGGCCGGTCCTGGTCCCGGTCCCGGGTCAGTCAGGGCACAGGCGTGCGTATCACCGGCACCACGAGCATGCGGCGCAATGCCAGCACGCCGCACCCACCGGCCAGCAAGACCAGCAGCAAGGCCCACGCCGCGTCCGCCGTCGATGCGGATTCAGGCCAGTCGCCGATGAAGATCGTGCCGCTGTTGTAGGCTGCATGCAGCGCGATGCATGGAATGAGCGAACGGGTCCGCTCATAGAGCCAGCCGAGCACCGTGCCCATGACCAGGCCCACGACGAACTGGTAGATGTTCAGATGCGCAGCGCCGAAGAGCAGCGCCGAGCCCAGGATGGCCTGCCACCGCGAGTAGCGCAGCAGAAACCCGCGCAGCACGATGCCGCGGAACAGCATTTCTTCCAGGAGCGGCGCCATCAGGCACACCGCCAGCGTGGCCGCGACGCTGCCATCGGCCATGCGGCTGAACATCGACTCCTCCCAGGCCGAGAGCGGCGCGATGAACACCAGCAGGTTGAGCACGGCCGTCATCACCACCATCAGCCCCGGTACCAGCAGCAGCACCGGCGGCACGACCAGCATCAGCGTGGCCCTTGCGGAGGCGGGCGACTGGTGGAAGAGTTCGCGGTAGGTGAGCTTCTGGTGGTGCATGACCACGGCGAACACGCAGCCGTTGCCCAGCACCGCGGACAGAACGCCGAGCTGCATGGCGTTGAGCCCGAGCCAGCGGTTGGCGTCGCGCAGCGCAACGCCAATGACGAATTCGCAGAGGAATACCGCCAGAAACAGCAGCGCGGCCTGCGTGGCAGAGGGAAATGCCTTGCTTTTCGGGGAGGGCATGGAGGTCTTCGGGCGCCGAGGGTAGAGGCGAATATTACCGTTGAGCGACCCTGGACGGCCCGCGGCGGCAATCCGCCACCGCAGGATCGCCCGCTGAAGCCCGTCGCAGCCAGCTAAAGCACGAACGGAATGAAGCGCCGCGTGCCGCGCATGTACTCGCGGTAGGCGTCGCCAAAATGCGCGATGCATTCCTGCTCGTCGCGCAGCGCCGTCAGGAACAGCAGCACCGTGGCGGCCAGCACCAACGCCAGCGTGAGCCAGGTGAACTGCTTCAGGAAGGCGCCCCAGGCAAGCAGCATCAGCGCCGTGTACATGGGATGGCGGATGTAGCGGAATGCGCCCGTGCTGACGATCGACGACGTTTTTTCGAAACCGTAGAGGGCCGGGTCGTCGTTGCGCGCCGCGGTCGGCTTGCCCTGTGCCTTGAGCAGCTTGACCGCGTGGATCGGCAGCCAGATCGATAGCGCGAGGCACACGCAGGAGAGCAGTTGGGTGAGCGACAGCGGATCGAGATGCCACACCGGCAGGTTCACGATGATCAGCACCAGCATGCATTCCCAGGCGAAGAAGCGGTAGAAGCCGTGCGATCCGGGCTGGCTCAATGGCCCGCGCGAGACATACAGCAGAGCGGCCGAGCCGGCGACGAAAAGGAAGATCTGGAACCAGAGAAGCATGGCGGCCGAATTTACACGGCCCGCCCGGCTTCAGCCAGAGATAGAAAACCCCGCCGTCCACCGGAATCGCTGTGCCGGTTATCAGGCGGCGTGAGGTTTCTTGGAGACGAGGGTCAGGATGTCGTAGCTCGCGACCAGCTCGCCGTCCTGGTTGGTCACCTCCACGTCCCATGCCACCACGCCCTGGCCGTGGCCGCTCGCGTCCTTCTTGTTGCGGTCGGTCTTGCGCTTGCAGGTCAGTCGTGCCCGGATGGTGTCGCCGATGCCCACGGGCTTGACGAAGCGCAGCGTGTCCAGGCCGTAGTTGGCCAGCACCGGCCCTGGCGCGGGCGAGACGAACAGGCCGGCCGCGGCCGACAGCACGAAGTAGCCATGCGCGATGCGCTTGCCGAAGGGCGATTCCTTCGCCGCCACCTCGTCGAAGTGCATGTAGAAATAGTCGCCCGAGATGCCGCCGAAGGCCACGATGTCGGCCTCTCCGACGGTGCGGCGGTGCGTGAGCAGCGAGTCGCCGATCCGCAGGTCTTCGAAGTAACGGCGGAACGGATGCACCTCGCTCTCGCGCACGGCCGCGCCGCGCACGTGCTCGCCGGTGATCGCGGCCAGCATGGTGGGCGAGCCCTGCACCGCGGCGCGCTGCAGGTAGTGCTTCACCGCGCGCAGGCCGCCGAGCTCTTCGCCGCCGCCCGCGCGGCCCGGCCCGCCGTGCTTGAGTTGCGGCAGCGGCGATCCGTGGCCGGTCGATTCGGCCGCCGCCTCGCGGTCGAGCACCAGAAGGCGGCCGTGCCATGCGGCGGCCACCGGAATGGCCCGGGCCGCAATGGCCGGGTCGCGCGTGACCAACGTGCCGACAAGGCTGCCGCGACCGCGTGCCGCGAGTGCCAGGGCTTCGTCGATGCCGTCATACGGCATCAGCGTGCTGACGGGGCCGAAGGCCTCGACGTCGTGCGCGGCATCGTGTTCGAGCGGCTTGCGGCTCAACAGCAGCGTGGGCGCGAAGAAGGCGCCTTCGGCGACGCCGTCGCCCACGGGCGAGAAGCCGTCGCGTTCGCCATGGACCAGCTCCGCCTCTTGCAGCAGCGTGGCCACGCGCTCGGCAACGTCGGCCTGCTGCGCATGCGAGGCGAGGGCGCCCATTCGTACCTCTTCGCGCGACGGATCGCCGATGACGGTCTTGGCGAGCCGCGCCCGCAGGCGCTCGGCCACCGCATCGAGATGCTGGCGCGGCACGATGGCGCGACGGATGGCGGTGCATTTCTGGCCGGCCTTGATGGTCATCTCACGTGCCACCTCCTTCACGAAGAGATCGAACTCCTCGTCGTCGGGCGTGACGTCGGGCGCCAGGATCGCGCAGTTGAGCGAGTCGGCCTCGGCATTGAACGGGATCGACTGGCGCACCAGGTTCGGATGCACACGCAGCCTGGCCGCGGTGTCGGCCGAGCCGGTGAAGGTGACCACGTCGGCGCCCTCGAGCCGGTCGAGCAAGTCGCCCGTGCCGCCGATCACCAGCTGCAGGCTTCCTTCGGGAAGGATGCCCGACTGCACGATGAGCCGCACCAGCGCTTCGGTGAGGTAGCTGGTGGCCGTGGCCGGCTTGCCGATGCAGGGCATGCCCGCGAGAAAACTGGGCGCGAACTTCTCAAGCAGGCCCCACACCGGAAAGTTGAACGCGTTGATGTGCACCGCCACGCCACCGCGCGGCACCAGGATGTGCGTGCCGGCGAAGCCGCCCTTCTTGCCGAGCGGGAAGGCCGGACCTTCGTGTACCAGGTTGCCCGACGGCAGCTCGTTGGTGCCTATGCCGGCATAGGCGCTGAGCGTGCCGGCGCCGCCTTCGATGTCGATCCAGCTGTCGGTGCGGGTCGCACCCGTGTGGGCCGAGATGGCGTAGAGCGTTTCCTTGTTCACGGCCAGAAACTTGGCGAGGGCCTTCAGGCGCTCCGAGCGTTGCTGGAAGTCGAGCGCCATCAGCGCGGGCAGGCCGACACGGCGTGCGTGGTTCAGCGCTTCGGCGAAGTCGATGGCTTCGGCATGCGTGCTGGCCACGGCCTGCCCGTTGATGGCGCTGCGCAATTGCTGCGCGCGCTCCTGGCCGATCCAGCGGCCGGCGATGTAGCTCTGAAGGGTGGTGGTCATGCGGTGTCCTTTCGATGTCTAGGTATTGCTCCTTCCCGTCCCGGGGGAAGGCTGGGATGGGGGCAGACGGCGTTCATTCGGCACAGTGCTCTATCGAACGCCGTGATGCCCCCACCCCAGCCCTCCCCCGAAAGGGGAGGGAGAAAAAACCGGGTCATTCCTTCTTTCCGATGCCCAGGTAGGTATCGATGATTCTTTGGTCGTGCATCAAGTCGCGCGCATTGCCCTGGAGCGCCACGGCACCCATCTCGAGCACGTAGGCGCGGTCTGCCACCTGCAATGCGGCGCGCGCGTTCTGCTCCACCAGCAGCACCGAGACGCCGTGGCTGCGCAGCTGAGAAACCACGCGCAGCACTTCGCGCACCACCAGCGGCGCGAGGCCAAGCGAGGGCTCGTCGAGCATCAGGAGCCGCGGACGCGCCATGAGCGCGCGGCCGATGGCGAGCATCTGGCGCTCGCCGCCTGAAAGCGTCGACGCCAATTGGGGGCGCCGCTCGCGCAGGCGCGGAAAGATCTCGAACACTTCGTCCATGCGCGCTCGCTGGTCGCGTGTGCCCTTGCGCCATTGGTAGAAACCACCCAGCAGCAGGTTGTCTTCGACCGACATGTCGCCGAACAGCTCGCGCCTTTCGGGCACCAGCGCAGCGCCGCGCGCCACCATGGTCTCCACGCCCGGCCGCGCGATGCGCTCGCCATGCAGCGCAAGACTACCGGTGGAGGGCAGCAGGCCCATCGTTGCGCACAGCAGCGTGGTCTTGCCGGCGCCATTGGGGCCGATGACAGTGACGATCTCGCCTTCGTTCACATGCAGCTGCACGCTGTGCACTGCCTCGACGGTGCGGTAGGCAACACTGAAGCCGTCGAGCTGGAGAACTGGCATGCTCATCGTGTCTCCTCCAGCAGTTCGTCGTCTGCGCCGCCCAGGTAGGCTTCGAGCACGCGCGGGTTGGCCTGCACTTCGGCCGGCGTTCCGGTCGCAATGACGGTGCCGAATTCGAGCACCGTGATCCGATCGGCGAGGTTCATCACAAATTCCATGTCGTGTTCCACCACCAGGATGCCGAGCCCTTCCGCGCGCAGCTGTCCCAGCAGCACGGAAAGCGCGCGCTTCTCCAGATGCCGCAGGCCCGCGGCGGGCTCGTCGAGCAGCAACACCGAAGGCTGGCCGGCCAAGGCGCGCGCGATCTCGACCACGCGCTGCTGGCCCAGCGAGAGCGATGCGGCCGGCGTGTCGGCGTGCGCGCCGAGGCCGCAGCGTTCGATCTGCCGGCGAGCTTCAGCCATCAGTGCCGCTTCTTCGGCACGGTCCAGCCTGAGCATGGCGGCAAGCCAGCCACGCTTCGCGCGCAGATGGGCGCCGAGCGTCACGTTCTCGACCACGCTGCGCTGGCCGAGCAGGCGCACGTGCTGGAAGGTGCGGCCCAATCCCAGCGCGGCGAACACGCGAGAAGGCTTTGCAGTCATCGTCTGGCCCGCAAGCCGCACTTCGCCGGCGCTTGGATCGTCCACGCCGGAGATCATGTTGAAGAAGGTGCTCTTGCCCGCGCCGTTCGGCCCGATGAGCGCGTGGATCTCGCCGGCCTTCAGCGTCATCGAGATGTCGTTGTTGGCTACCAGTCCGCCGAAGTGCTTGCTGACGCTGGTGGCTTGCAGCAACACCTCGCCCTTGGCGGGCAGGTTGCGCTGCGCAAGTTGCACGGTCGGGACGGCGGGCCGCGCCACATCGGGCGCAGCAGCGGCATGCGGGCGTACCCAGCGGCTCGCGATGCGCGCCAGCGTGGGCCAGAGGCCCTCCGCAAAACGCTGCAGCACGAAGAGCATGAGCAGGCCGAACACAATCACTTCGAAGTTGCCGCTGCTGCCGAGCAGCGAAGGCAGCACGTCCTGCAGTTTTTCCTTCAGCAGCGTGATGAGCGCGGCCCCCAGAACCGCCCCCCAAAGGTGGCCCGCGCCGCCCACCACCGCCATGAACAGCAGCTCGATGCCGATGTTCAGGTTGAAGGGCGTAGGGTTCACGAAGCGCTGCAGGTGTGCATAAAGCCAGCCCGACACGGCAGCCAGCAGGGCCGCGAGCACGAAGAGCTTCACGCGGTGGCGCGCCGTGTCCACGCCCATCGACTCGGCCATGAGTCGGCCGCCCTTGAGCGCGCGAATGGCGCGGCCTTCGCGCGAATCGAGCAGGTTGTGCAGGGCCCAGAGCGCGAGCAGCAGCACGGCCCAGATCACGATGCCGAGTGCGCGCGGCGTGGCCAGCGAGAAGCCCGCGATGACCAGCGGCGGGACGCCGGTGATGCCCGTCTGCCCGCCGAGGAAATCCATGTTGCCGAACAGGTAGTACAGGCTCAGGCCCCACGCAATCGTGCACAGCGGCAGGTAGTGGCCCTGCAGCTTGAGCGTGACCGCACCCAGCGCCCATGCGAGCGCGAAGGTCAGCACCAGGCCGAGCAACAGCCCTGCCCATGGCAGCAACGCGGGCCCCACGAAGCCGCCCATCCATGCCGCGACAGTGGGCGAGGTGCAGATCCATGCGGTGGCATAGGAACCCACGCCGACGAATGCGGCTTGGCCGAAAGAGGTCATGCCGCCCACGCCGGTCAGCATGACCAGGCCGGCCGCAACCAGCGCATAGAGCCCGATGTTGCTGAGCACCGAAACCGTGAACTCGGGCAGGAAGCCCCAGGCCAGCGCCATCGCGACGACCAGCACCAGCGTGAGCTGGCGCGAGGTGACCAGCGGCTTGCCCGCGGGCGGCAGGTGGGCGGTGATGGGATTCGACGGCGCGCTCATTCCTCGTCCTCCACATGGCGGCTGTGCAGCGAGCGCCACCACAGCACCGGGATGATCAGCGTGAAGACCAGCACCTCCTTGAACGGGCTGGCCCAGAACGAGGCAAAGGCCTCGAGCTGCCCGACCAGCAGCGCGCCGGCCAGCGCCAGCGGATAGCTCGCGAGCCCGCCCACGATGGCGGCGACGAAGCCCTTCAGGCCGATCAGGAATCCAGTGTCGTAATACACCGTGGTGAGCGGCGCGATCAAGAGGCCCGAGACCGCGCCGATAAGTGCCGCGAGCGCGAAGCTCAGATCGCCCGACAGTTCCGTTGGAATGCCCGACAGCCGCGCGCCCACGCGATTGATGGCGGTGGCGCGCAGTGCCTTGCCGACCATCGAGCGGCCGAAGAAAAAGAACATCGCAATCACCAGCAGCAGCGTGATGCCGACCACCACCAGCGACTGTCCGCTGACTGGAATGCCGCCGACGTCGAAGCGCTCTTCGGAGAACGCCGTGGTGCGATAGCCTTCGGCGCCGAAGAAGAGCAGGCCCAGCCCCACCAGCACGCCGTGCAGCGCGACCGAGACGATCAGCAGCATCAGCACGCTGGCATCGGCCAGCGGCCGGTAGGCGAGGCGATAGAGCAACGGACCGAGCGGCGCGATCAGCACCAGCGTTGTGATCGACTGGGTTGCCATCGAGGTCGGCTTGAGTCCGAGCACAAGCGCGCAGGCCAGCGCCGGCAGCGCCACGCACCAGGTGAGCGCCGAACCCCAGTCCACCACCGTGCCGCGCTTCCAGCGCCAGGCTTCCACCACCAGCACCATGGCCGCGAGCGTGACCAGCAGCCACAGTGTGGCCGGCACGCGGCCAGTCTGCAGCATGGCCATCGACAGCGCGCCGAAGGCGACGAACTCGCCCTGCGGAATGAAGATGACGCGCGTGACAGAGAACACCAGCACCAAGGCGAGCGCCATCAGTCCATAGACGGCACCGTTCACGATGCCGTCCTGCCCTAGCAAAAGGGCGATCTGCAGATCCATAAAAAAACCTTCGAGCCTTGCCCGTGTGTCGAATCAGTGTCCGGCGCCTGCGTCTTCAGCCGGGCGTTGTGTTGCTCCTTCCCCTTCCGGGGGAAGGTTGGGATGGGGGCATCCCTGCATTCAAAGCCGCGCGGACGTTCGTGCCGTCGTGCCCCAACCCCAACCCTCCCCCGGGAGGGGAGGGAGCGAGACCGTTCAGGGCTGGAATTTCCAGGCGCCGTTCTCGATCTTCACCATGACCCGGGCGCGTTGGTCCAGGCCCAGATGGTCGTTGGCCGTCATGTTGAATACGCCGTGAGCGCCAGACACGTCTTTGACTTGCTCGAGCGCGTCGCGCAGCGCGGCGCGAAATTCGGGCGTGCCCGGCTGCGCCTTCTTGAGCGCAACTGGCACGGCCGATGTCATCAAGAGGCCCGCGTCCCACGCATGCGCACCAAAGGTCGACACCGTGTTCTTGCCGTTCGCGCCCTCGTAGGCGGTGACGTAGGCCAAGGCGGACTTCTTCACCGGATGGCTTGCGGGCAGCTGCTCGGCCACGAGTACGGGACCGGCCGGCAGGAAGGTGCCTTCCACGTCCTTGCCGCCAACGCGCAGGAAGTCGGCGTTGGCCACGCCATGGGTCTGGTACATCTTGCCGGTGTAGCCGCGCTCCTTCAGCGTCTTCTGCGGCAGCGCGGCCGGCGTGCCGGAGCCCGCGACCAGCACCGCATCGGCCTTGGTCGCCATGATCTTCAGGGCCTGGCCGGTCACCGAAGTGTCGGTGCGCGCGTAGCGTTCGTTGGCGACGATCTTGAGCTTCTTCAGCTCCGCCGCCTTGGCAAATTCCTGCGACCAGCCTTCGCCGTACGCGTCGGAGAAGCCGATGAAGGCCACTGTCTTCACGCCGTTGGCTGCCATGTGCTCGGCAATGGCGAGAGACATCATGATGTCGTTCTGCGGCGTCTTGAAGACCCACTGCTTCTTGGCGTCCATCGGCTCCACGATGCGGGCCGAGGCGGCGATGGAAATCATCGGCGTCTTGGCTTCGCTGGCCACGTCGATCATTGCGAGCGAGTTGGGCGTGGTGGTGGAGCCCAGCACGATGTCGACCTTGTTCTCGGCGATGAGCTTGCGCGTGTTGGCCACGGCCGCCGTGGTGTCGGAGGCATCGTCGAGCACGATGTAGTTGATCTTCTGGCCGGCGATGGTCTTGGGCATCAGCGCGATGGTGTTCTTCTCGGGAATGCCGAGCGAGGCAGCCGGACCGGTGGCCGAGAGCGTCACGCCGACATTGATGTCGGCCCATGCGGCAACGGCGGTGGCGCACAGCGCCGCGATCAGCAGGGGCTTGAAGAATTTCATTTTGGTTTGTCTCCGGTTGAAAAATTGTTATGGGGTCAGCGCTCGTCGAAGGACAGTGTCACGCGTTCGGTGAGAGGGTGCGACTGGCAGGTCAGCACGAAGCCCGCGGCCACTTCATTCTTGTCGAGCGCAAAGTTTCTTTCCATGCGGACTTCCCCCTCCACGAGCTTGGCGCGGCAGGTGCCGCACACGCCGGAGGTGCAAGAGAACGGCACCTCGAGCCCGGCTGCGGAAGCCGCATCGAGGATGCTCGGCTGTCCTTCGGTGAAAGTGATCTCGCGCTGCAAGCCATCGCGCACGATGGTGATGCGCGCCTGCTTGGCGTCGCCGGGCAGGGCCTCGTGCACCACCGCGCCCACCTCGCCGGCCGAAGCGCCGGAAGGCAGTGCAACGCCGAAGCGCTCGATGTGAATGCGCTCTTCGGGCACGCCCGCTGCGAGCAGCGCCGCCTCGGCCTCGTCGTTCATCTGGAACGGGCCGCAGATGTACACATGGTCGATGCTCGCGGCCGGCACCAGCGTGCCCAGGAACTCGCCGATCTTCTCGCGGTTCATCACGCCGAAGCCCAGCGGCGAATCGGTGTGCTCGTCGGAGAACACGTGCTGCAGCACGAGGCGCGTCATGTAGCGGTTCTTCAGGTCCTCGATTTCTTCCTTGAACATCGTGGACTGCAACTGACGGTTGCCGTAGATCAGCGTGAAGCGGCTCCTGGGTTCGCGCGCCAGCACGGTCTTCATGATCGACAGGATCGGCGTGATGCCGCTGCCGCCCGCAATGCCGACGTGGTGGCGCGCGGAAGCCGGCTCGATGGGCACGAAGAAGCGGCCCTGCGGCGCCATCACCTGCACCGTGTCGCCGGGCTGAAGGTGCGCGTTGATCCAGTTGGAGAACACGCCGTCCCGCACCTTGCGCACGCCCACGCGCAGCTCGCCGTCGTCGAGGCCGGCGCAGATCGAGTACGACCGGCGCAGGTCCTGGCCGTCGATGTCGCGGCGCAATGTGAGGTACTGGCCCTGCGTGAAGCCGAAGACTTCCCGAAGCTCGGGCGGTACCTCGAACGAGACGACGACGGCCTCCGAGGTGTCGGGCTCGACGGCCTTCACGCGCAGCGGGTGGAAGAGGGTGCTCATCGCTTAGATCGGCTTGAAATGTTCGAAGGGTTCGCGGCAGGCCATGCAGCGGTAGAGCGCCTTGCAGGCGGTGGAGCCGAAGGCGGACAGGCGTTCGGTGCGCTCGCTCGCGCAGCGCGGGCAGGCGATGCTTTCTTTCACGCCGGCAATGCGGCCGAACAGGCGGATGGGCATCGCGGTGCCGGCGGCGGCTTCGGGGGTAAGGTGGGCCGGCGGTGCGATGCCGTAGGCCTTGAGCCTTGCGCGGCCTTCTTCGCTGATCCAGTCGCTGCTCCAGGCCGGCGCGCGGCGCAAAGTTGCGCGTGCGCGGCCGAGGCCGGCTTTTTCGATGGCGGCCAGCACGTCTTGCTCGATGGCTTCGGTCGCGGGGCATCCCGAGTAGGTGGGCGTGAGCACGATCTCCAGCCCGTCGTCATGTTCGATCACTTCGCGCACGATGCCCAGGTCGCAGACCGACACGGCCGGCACCTCGGGATCGAGCACTGTGTGCAGCACGGCCCAGGCCGCGTCGACGCGAGATGCGACGGCGTTGTTCACCACACGCCTCCGGGGTAAGAGCGCTGCAGGTGCTGCATCTCGGCCAGGATGTAGCCCATGTGTTCGGTGTGCACGCCTTGCTTTCCGGTGCTGCGGAAGGCGGCCTCCTTCGGCATCTCGAGATTGGCGGCGTCTAGCACCTGTTGCATCTCGGCGAACCAGGGTTCGCGCAGTTCGCTCCACGCGGGGCCGAGGCCTGTTGCGCTGGCTTCTGCATCGACTGCATCGCTTTCGAACAGCTCGGGCACGTAGAGCCAAAGCTGCTTCAACGCACGCTCGGTGCGACGGCGCGACTCCTCGGTGCCATCGCCAAGCCGTACCACCCAGTCGCCCGAATGCTGCTGGTGGTAGCGCGCTTCCTTCACGGCCTTGCCGGCAATGGCGGCCACCTCGGCATCGTTCGATGCGGCAAGGCGTTGCCAAAGCAGCTTGAGCAGCGTGGCGACCATGGTGTTGCGCACCACGGCAAAGGCGAAGTCGCCTCGCGGCAATTCGACGAGCGTGAGGTTGAAGTAGTCGCGCTCGTCGCGAAGATAGGCGAGCTGGTCTTCGTCGTGCGCGCGGCCTTCTCCTTCGAGCTTGCCGGCATGCGTGAGCAGCGCGCGGGCTTGCCCGACGAGGTCGAGCGCGATGTTGGCCATCGCGATGTCTTCTTCCAGCACGGGTGCATGGCCGCACCATTCGCCGAGGCGCTGCGCGAGCACCAGGCAGGTATCGCCGATGCGCAGCAGGTATTGCACTGTGGGGGTGCGGTTCAGTTCGATAGAGGCTTGCATTCAGTGGTTCCAACTCTGTCTTGCTCCCTCTCCCCTTGGGGAGAGGGTGGGGGTGAGGGCGCGGGCGGTGGAAGAGATCTGTCTGTAGCGAAGGCCGGCGGCCCTCACCCTAGCCCTCTCCCAGAGGGAGAGGGGACAACACGAAGTCCACTCGTGGGCGCTCATCAAAGTCTCACATGTGGTCGACTGACTTGGGCAGCGAATAGAAGGTCGGATGGCGATACACCTTGTCCTCCGCCGGATCGAAGAACATGTCCTTGTCACCCGGATCGCTCGCCACGATCTGTTCCGAGCGCACCACCCAGATGCTGCTGCCTTCCTGTCGGCGCGTGTACACGTCTCGCGCCATCTGGATTGCCATCTTCGGATCGACCGCATGCAGGCTGCCGCAATGCTTGTGGTCGAGCCCGGCCTTGCTCCGCACGAACACTTCCCACAGGGGCCACTCTTGCTGGATGTCGGCGCTCATGCGGCCTCCTTCATTGGTTGCTTGTTGGCGTGGGCCATCGCGGCTTCGCGCACCCACGCGCCTTCTTCCCATGCATCGACACGGGCCTGCAGGCGCTCGCGGTTGCAGGGGCCGTCGCCGCCGATCACGCGCCAGAACTCGCTCCAGTCGATGGTGCCGAAGTCGTGCGCCTGGCGCTCTTCGTTCCACTTCAGGTCGGGGTCGGGCAGCGTGACGCCGAGGATGCGCGCCTGCTCCACGGCGGCGTCGATGAACTTCTGGCGCAATTCGTCGTTGCTGAAGCGCTTGATGCCCCAGCGCATCGACTGCGCGCTGTTGGGCGACTGGTCGTCCGGCGGGCCGAACATCATGATCGAAGGCCACCACCAGCGGTTGACCGCGTCCTGCACCATCGCCTTCTGCGCCTCGGTGCCGCGAGTCATCATCGTCAGCAGCGCTTCATAGCCCTGGCGCTGGTGAAAGCTTTCCTCGCGGCAGATGCGGATCATGGCGCGTGCATACGGCGCATACGAGCAGCGGCAGATCGGCACCTGGTTCATGATGGCCGCGCCGTCCACCAGCCAGCCGATGGTGCCCATGTCGGCCCAGGTCAGCGTGGGGTAGTTGAAGATCGAGCTGTACTTGGCCCTGCCGGTGTGCAGTGCGTCGAACATCTGGTCGCGCGAGGTGCCCAGCGTCTCGGCGGCGGCATACAGGTAGAGCCCGTGGCCGCCTTCGTCCTGCACTTTGGCCAGCAGGATGGCCTTGCGCTTGAGCGTGGGCGCGCGGCCGATCCAGTTGCCCTCGGGCAGCATGCCGACGATCTCGGAATGCGCGTGCTGGCTGATCTGGCGAACCAGCGTCTTGCGGTAGTGCTCGGGCATCCAATCTTTGGCCTCGATGAAATCGCCGGCGTCGATGTGCGCGTCGAAGCGCTCCTCGAGCCGCATTTCTTCGGCCGAGCGCACCGCTTTCTTCTTGCCGTCTTCGCCGGCGTCCTTGCCCACGGTGTCCATCGCCTGGGTATACATGTGCGTGTCCTTTGCAAAAGGGGTTGATGAACGGCGCGCGGCGCTCAGCGCGGTCGCGTGTCGATCACGCGGCGGGCCTTGCCGGTCTGCGTGCGTTCGATGGAATCGGGGTCGAACACGCGCACCGCCGTCGAGATGCCGACCAGCGTCTTCACGCGTTCCTGCACCCAGGCGGCGATGGCCTTGCGATCGGCTTCGTCGATGGCGGCGTTGCGGTGATCCAGTTCGCAATGCACCTCGACCTCATCGAGCAGGCCGTCGCGGCGCACGTGCACCTGGTAGATGCCCGACAGGCGCTCGTGCGCGAGCACGATTTCTTCCACCTGCGTTGGAAAGACGTTGACGCCGCGGATGATCATCATGTCGTCGCTGCGCCCGACGATCTTGCCCATGCGGCGGAAGGCGCGAGAGGTGGGTGGTAGCAATCGAGTGAGGTCGCGCGTGCGGTAGCGCACGATCGGCATGGCCTCCTTGCTGAGCGAGGTGAAGACCAGTTCGCCTTCTTCGCCGTCGGCCTTCAATTCGCCGGTGTCGGGATCGATGATCTCGGGGTAGAAATGGTCTTCCCAGATGACCGGGCCGTCCTTGCTCTCGACGCATTCGCTGGCCACGCCCGGGCCCATCACTTCGGAGAGGCCGTAGATGTCGACCGCATCGATGCCGGCCTTGCCCTCGATGTCGCGGCGCATCGCTTCGGTCCAGGGCTCGGCGCCGAAGATGCCGATCTTGAGCGAGCTGTCTTTCGCATCGAGGCCCTGGCGTTCGAACTGCTCGATGATCACCTGCATGTAGCTGGGCGTGACCATGATGATGTCGGGCTTGAAGTCCTGGATCAGCTGAACTTGCTTCTCGGTCTGGCCGCCCGACATCGGGATGACCGTGCAGCCCGCGCGCTCGGCGCCGTAGTGCGCACCAAGGCCGCCTGTGAAAAGTCCGTAGCCATAGGCCACGTGGACCATGTCACCGGCCCGCCCACCTGCTGCCCGAATCGAGCGCGCGACGAGATTGGCCCAGGTGTCGATGTCCTTCAGCGTGTAGCCCACCACGGTCGGCTTGCCGGTGGTGCCCGACGACGCATGGATGCGCGCAACCTGCGTGCGCGGCACGGCGAACATGCCGAAGGGATAGTTGTCGCGCAGGTCGCTCTTCACCGTGAACGGAAACTTCGACAGGTCGGCGAGCGTCTTCAGGTCTTCCGGATGCACGCCCTTGGCATCGAAGGCCTTGCGGTAGTGCGCCACGTTGTCGTATGCGCGCTGCAGCGTGGCGCGCAGGCGCCGGATCTGCAGCGCGGTGATTTCGTCGCGGCTCGCGGTTTCGATGGGTTCGAGCTCGCCGGGCGCGGGGTGTCTGGCTGTCATGGGCTTGTCTCCTCAGGCGGCAACGGCGGGGCGGCCCTTGGCGGTGTAGGAGCGGCCGCGAAAGATCGCGATGCGCTCGCCGCGCTGGTTGGTGATTTCGGCGTCGTACACGCCGGTGCGGCCGGCTTTCGAAACCTCGAAGCAGCGCGCGGTGAGCACGTCGTCTTCGCGCGCCGGCGCAATGAAGTCGATCGAGAAGCCCGAGGCGACCGTCAGTTCGTTGTACGAGTTGCAGGCAAAAGCAAAGGTGGAATCGGCCAGCGTGGCCATGAAGCCGCCGTGGCAGATGGCGTGGCCGTTGAGCATGTCGGTGCGCACGCGCATCTCGAGCGTGGCCTGGCCCGGTGCGATCTCGACGATGCGCATGCCGAGGCCCTTGCTCGCGTTGTCGTTCGCGAACATGCCGTCGCGGACGTACTCGGCGGTTTGCTGCGGGGTGCGGGTGGTGTCATTCATGGCTCAGCGGTCCTTGAACACCGGCGCGCGCTTGGCGCGGAAGGCTTCGACGCCCTCGCGGTAGTCGTTGGCGTTGCCCATCTCGCGTTGGAGGCGGGCTTCTTCGGCAAGTGCGGCATCGAGGTTCATGTCCTGCGACGCGGCCATCGCTTGGCGCGTGGCAACGAGGGCGCGGGTCGGCATGCCAGCCAGTTTCGATGCGAGTGCGGCGACCGTCTCGGCCAGTGCCGCGTCTTCCACGCATTGCCAGATCAGGCCGATGCGCGCGGCTTCTTCGGCCGGCAGCTTGTCGCCCAGCATCGCGATGCCCAGCGCGCGCGCCGAGCCCACGAGCCGCGGCAGCAGCCACGTGCCGCCTGTGTCGGGCACGAGGCCGATCTTGGTGAATGCCTGGATGAAGCTGGCCGAATGCGCGGCTACGACAAGGTCGCAACACAGCGCGATGTTGGCGCCGGCTCCGGCAGCAACGCCGTTGACGGCTGCGATCACGGGCATCGGCATCGAGCGCAGGCGCGCCACCAGCGGGGCGTAGTAAGTGGAGATGACATGGCCCAGGTCCTTGGGCGCGGCACCGGGTGTGGAGTCGGGTGCGACCGCAGGGTCGGCGAGGTCCTGCCCGGCGCAGAAGCCGCGACCAGCACCTGTAAGCACGACGCAGCGCACCTTCTCGTCACGCGCGGCAAGGTCGAGCGCGGCCATCAGCTCGGCATGCAATTCCGTCGTGAAGCTGTTGAGCGCCGCGGGGCGGTTAAGGCTCAACGTGCGCACGGCGCCGGCATCGCTGGCGAGAACTAAAGGTTCTGGCATGGGCTTGTCTCTCATCCTTGAAATGGGGTGAATCGGCCCTCAAACACTATTGACCGACCGTCCGGTAGATTTTAAGATCGTCTTCCATGACGGCACAAGCGGGTTAAGTCGGGGCAAACCCTGAGCCCGCATTCAAGGAGACCGACCGAATGCCCAGCTACTCCATCGATGGGGTGATTCCCGTCGTCGACCCGACGGCCTACGTGCATCCCAGCGCCGTCTTGATCGGCGACGTGATCGTCGGCCCCGGCTGCTACGTGGGCCCCTGCGCGAGCCTCCGCGGTGACTTCGGCCGCATCGTGCTGGAGGAAGGCTCCAACGTGCAGGACCACTGCTGCATTCACGGCTTTCCCGACCAGGACACGGTGGTCGAGGTCAACGGCCACATCGGCCATGGCGCGATCCTGCACAGCTGCGTCGTGCGGCGCGATGCGCTGGTGGGCATGAATGCGGTGGTGATGGACGAGGCCGAGATTGGCGAGCAGGCGATCGTCGCGGCCTGCGCCTTCGTCCCGGCCGGCATGAAGGTGCCGGCGCGCTCGCTGGTGGCGGGCATTCCCGCCAAGGTGAAGAAGATGCTGAGCGACGAGGAAATTGCCTGGAAACTCGAAGGCACCCAGACCTACCAGGCGCTGACCGAGCGCAGCCTCGCGAGCCTGCGCGAGGTAGCGCCGCTGGAGCAGCTGGAACCGGGGCGTCCTCGCCTGCCCGCGACCGATGTGCGCTCGCTGATTGCGACGCGGCGCGGCTAGCCGGCGCGCTTCATGCAAGATCGAGGGTTGCCCGCAACTGCCTGTCAAGGAAGAAAGAAGACCCGATGCCGCGTGGAAGATCCGCCACCTACGACGACCAGCGTGAACTGATCCTCGCGCAGGCCGCCCAGCTGTTCGCGCGCCGCGGCTATCCAGCCACCTCGATGAACCAGGTGGCCGAGGCCTGCAACCTCTCGAAGGCCACGCTCTATCACTACTACCGGGACAAGAGCAGCCTCCTCATCAGCATCGCCGAGACGCACGTGTCTCGGCTGGCCGCGCTGGTGGCCGAGGAAGAGGCCTCGACCCACACCGACGAAGAGCGGCTGCGCCGCTTCATCTACCGCATCGTCGAGGAATATGCGGGTGCGCAGGACGCGCACCGCGTGCTCACCGACGACGTGCGTTTTCTGGAAGAAGCAGACCGCGAGCGCGTGCTCGACCAGGAGCGCCAAGTGGTGGCGGGCTTTGCGCGCGCCGTGTCCGCCCTGCGCCCGGGCGCGCCGAGCGACGACCTCGCCAAGCCGCTGACCATGCTGCTGTTCGGCATGATCAACTGGATGTTCACCTGGATGAAGCCCGGCGGCCGGCTCGACCATGCGTCGATTGCGCCGATCGTGGCCGACCTGTTCCTGGGCGGTATCGGCGCGGTGAAGGCACCTGCGCCCCGCGCCGATTCGGCGCCGCCGGCAAACCAGCCGGACGCGGTCAAAGGATCCGGTTGAACCAGAGCAGCGACAGCCCCGCCGACAGCAGCGTGAGAATGGCCGCGCCGAGCGCGAAGAGCGCCGAGACCTCGGTTTCCTTTTTCTCCACCGTGAGCCGCGAGCTCAGCGTTTCGTACACCTTCTTCAGGTCGGCGGCGGTGCCGGCGTAGAAGTATTCGGCCTGCGTCTTGTTGGCCACGGCCTTGAGCGTTTCCTCGTCGAGCCGCACGCGCATCGACCAGCCTTCGAAGCCGATGGTCTCGCCATCGACCGTGCCCACGCCCACCGTGTAGATGCGCACGCCGCGGTCCGCCGCGGCCTTGGCGGCATCGAGCGGATCAACGCCCGTGGTGCGCTGGCCGTCGGTCAGCATGATGATGGCGGCCGAGGTGTAGGAGCCCGGCGCCACCGGCGTGAACTCCTTGGCCTGCTTCTCCGTCTGGTCGATGGGCGTGCCGCGCTGGCGGCTCGGTGCGCTGAACTGCGAGACGTCGATGCCCGCGTCGGGGAACAGGGTGGCGAGCGACACCACGATCGCGTTGCCCGTGGCCGTGGCGCGCTGCAGCTGGAAGCTGTCGATGGCGGTGATCAGGTCGTCGTGGTTGGTGGTGGGCAACTGCGCCACCTGCGCGCTGCCCGCGAAGGCGACGATGCCCACTTTCACGTGCCGCGGCAGGTCCTTGATGAAGGTCTTGGCCGCTTCCTGGGCTGCGACCAGGCGGTTGGGCAGCACGTCGGCCGCGCGCATGCTTCCGGAAACGTCCATCGCGAGGATGATGGTCTGCTGATTCGAAGGCAGCATCACCACGGCCATCGGCCGCGCGGCCGCCACCAGCATGGCGGCCATGGCCAGGAGGAACAGGAAGGGCGGGACATGCCGCCGGATGCTCTGGCCGGCGCCCATGGCCTCGCGCACGATCGAGAGGCTCGCATAGCGCACTGCCAGCTTCTTCTTGCGGCGGATCAGCCAGATGTAGAGCAACACCAGGAGCGGCAGTGCCGCCAGCAACCAAAGGAATTGAGGCCAGAGAAAAGTCATGCTGCCACCGCCTTCACTCCGCTGATGCCGATGCGCGTGCGGCGCTTGCGCATGTCGGCAAAACGAACGATGGCTTCCACCAGGTCGTCACTGGTCGAAAGCTCGAGCGCGT
Source organism: Variovorax sp. OV700 (assembly GCF_900099805.1). Classification (GTDB taxonomy): domain Bacteria; phylum Pseudomonadota; class Gammaproteobacteria; order Burkholderiales; family Burkholderiaceae_C; genus Variovorax. The sequence goes on from NZ_FNDR01000008.1 coordinate 282,514, forward strand.
CGACCCCCGCCCTTGCGAGTGAAGCGCGCAGCGTTGCTTCACGCTCGGCCGCCAGGCGTGCAAAGCGTTTGCGAAAGCCCGCATCGTGGGTGTCGACCCAGAGCTGCTCGCCGGTTTCGGCGTCGCGCAGCGGCACCAGGCCGAGATCGGGCAGGTCGAGTTCAAGCGGATCGAACAGGCGCACAGCAATGACTTCATGCCGCTGCACCAGTTGGCCGAGCGGGCGTTCCCAGCCGGGCTCGCTCAGGAAGTCGGACACCACGAAGACGGTGGAGCGGCGCGGCATGAGCGTGCCAGCGGACTTCAGCAGGTCAGCCAGCCGCGTCATGCCTTTTTGCGTGGGCGCGGCCTCGAACTTGTCGGCGCGGCGCTCCATGGCGTGCAGCAGGTGCAGCACGTGCCGGCGGCCGCTGCGCGGCGGAATCACCGCTTCAAGGTCGGTGCCGTAGACGAGCGCGCCGACCCGGTTGCCATGGCGCGTGAGCAGGCGCGCAAGCACGCCGACGAAGCCGGCCGAGATCTCGCGCTTGGCCTTCTTGCCGGAACCGAAATCGACCGAGCGGCTCAGGTCGAGCACGAACCATGCGGACATCTCGCGGTCCTCGGTGAAGACGCGCACGTGAGGCGTCTGCAGCCGCGCGGTCACGTTCCAGTCGATGTGGCGCACGTCGTCGTGGTGCTGGTATTCGCGCAGGTCGGCCAGGTCGAGCCCGGTGCCGCGCATCAGCGTGCGGTAGTCGCCTTGCAGCAGGCCGTCCAGGCGGCGGATCACCGTCCATTCGAGCCGGCGCAGCGCGCGTTCAGCACCGCCGGCTTCAGCATTGAGCCGTTCGTCATTGGCGGCCGCGGGGGCCTTACGCCACCAGCTTTTCATGTTCGAGCGGTTTTGGGGGAGCGGGGACGGCTTTCATGATCTTCTCGATCAGGCTGTCGGGTGTGAGCCCCTCGGACAAGCCTTCGTAGGAAAGCGTCACGCGATGGCGCAGCACGTCGGGCACCAGCGCCGTCATGTCTTCGGGCAGGGCGTAGCTTCGGCCGCGCAGCAGCGCGAGGGCGCGCGCGCCCTCGGTGAGGCTGATGCTCGCGCGCGGGCTGGCGCCGAAAGTGATGAAGCGGCGCATGTCCTTCAGACCGTGCTTGTCAGGCGTGCGCGTGGCGGAGACCAGCTTCACGGCGTACTGGATGAGCGAGGGATCGACGTACACGCGCCGTGCCTCGGCCTGCAACTCTGCGAGCTGTTCGGTGGTCGCGACCGGGCTGGCGCCGACTGGCGGTCCGATCACGCGCTGGACGATGACGAACTCTTCCTCGTCGCTCGGGTAGTCGACCAGCACCTTCATCATGAAGCGGTCGACCTGTGCCTCGGGCAGGGGATAGGTACCCTCGGTCTCGATGGGGTTCTGCGTGGCCATGACCAGGAAAGGCCGCGGCACCCTGTGCGTTTCGCCGGCAATGGTGACCTGGCGCTCCTGCATCACCTCGAGCAGCGCGCTCTGCACCTTGGCCGGCGCGCGGTTGATTTCGTCCGCTAGCAGCAGGTTGGCGAACACCGGCCCAAGCGAAGTGCTGAACTCGCCGGTCTTCTGGTTGTAGATGCGCGTACCGACCAGGTCGGCCGGCACCAGGTCTGGCGTGAACTGGATGCGCTTGAACTGGCCGCGAACGGTGTCGGCCAGCGTCTTGACGGTGAGCGTTTTCGCGAGGCCCGGCACGCCTTCGACCAGCAGATGCCCGCCCGCGAGCATGGCGACCATCACGCGCTCCAGGAAGCGGTCCTGGCCCACCACCACCCGCTTGACCTCGTAGAGGATCTGCTCCATCAGCTCGGCCGTGGCGGAAGACGTGGAAAAAGGGGTCTCGGTGCTCATGCGATGGTCTTTCTGGATAAACGATCGAAGGGCGGGGCGGTTCTAGAACGGCGGCGAACCGGCGGCCGAGGCCGCGTTTTCAATCGGCACTGCAAATCCGATGCCAATGAAGGTACGCTGCTGCGTCGGGTTCAGGATGGCGGTGACGATGCCGAGCACCTCGCCGTCCATATTGATCAGCGGGCCGCCCGAATTGCCGGGGTTGGCCGCCGCGTCGAACTGGATCAGGTTGCCGAGCTCCTGCTTGCCCTCGGGCGAGCGGAATGAGCGCTTGAGGCCCGACACCACCCCGGCCGATACCGAGGGCCCGATGCCGAACGGAAAGCCGACGGCGGCCACCTGGTCGCCGGGCTGCAGGTCGGCGGTCGAGCGCATCACCGCGGGAATGAGGTCGTCGGGAATCTTCTGGGCCTGCAGCACCGCGAGGTCGTTCTCGGGCTGCACGCCGGTGATGGTGGCGACGGCTTCGAGTCCGTCGGCGAACGTCACCTTGATGGTCTCGGCACCGGCCACGACATGCAGGTTGGTGAGGATCACGCCCTTGTCGACGATGACCACCCCGGTGCCCACGCCGCGCTCGACTTCGCCCGGCGGTGCGTCGGCTTCGGGCGGCTTGCCCTTGGCCAGGTTGCGCCCGCGCTTCTGGATCTTGGCTTCGGGCGTGGCTTTCTCGGGGCCATAGCCGACCACGCGTACGACGGAGGGCCGCACGATTTCGGCGGCCTTTGCGGCCGGTGAGGGCAGCGTGTGGGTCTGCAGCGTGCGCAGCACGGCCGCGTCGATGTCCTTCTGCGTGAGCGCCTTCGCGTTGTGCCGGGGCCACCACGTGGCGCCGCCGGCAGCGAGTGCGGCGCTGAGCGCCACCGTGAACGCAAAACTGCGCCGTCCCGGCTGCCAGCCGGCCTTGGCGGGTTTTGCGGAAACGGGGGAGTCTGGAGAGGCGGGCGGCGCGCCGTTGCCTGCGCCCTCGGGCGTTGGCACGGCAGCCGGGTCGGCCGTGGAGTCAGCCGCTTGCGGCTGCGTGCCGGGCGAACGGCTGTACAAAGCGGGCCTGCGCATCGGGACACCTCCGGCAAGGGATGACGGGTGATCAGGGAGTCACAGTAGCACGCTTTCTTCTGCCTTGCATCCCTTCGGGCATCATCTCGCCATGGCTGCATTCGTCGATACCCACTGCCACCTCGATGCGCCCGAATTCGGTGCAGAGATGCCGGTCATCCGTGCACGGGCTGCCGAGCGGGGCGTGGCACTGTGTGTCATTCCTGCCGTGGCCGTCTTCAACTTTGCCACGGTGCGCGAACTGGCGCGGATGCAAGGCGATGCGTACGCCCTCGGCATCCACCCGCTGTGCACCAGCGACGCGCAAGAGTCGGATCTGGAAACGCTGGACGCCGAACTCGCCGCGCGCCGCGACGATCCCCGGCTGGTCGCGGTCGGCGAGATCGGGCTCGACTACTTCGTGCCGGGGCTCGACAGCGACAAGCAAGAGCACTTTTTTCACACTCAGTTGCAACTCGCGCGCAAATACGATCTGCCGGTGCTCATCCACGTGCGCCGTTCGGTCGACAAGGTGCTCAAGCATTTGCGGCAGACCGCGGCTGGCCGGCCCTGGCGGGGCATTGCCCATGCATTCAACGGCAGCGAACAGCAGGCCCAGGCCTGCATCGACATCGGCCTGAAGCTGGGCTTCGGCGGCGCCGTGACCTTCGAGCGCGCGTTGCAGCTGCGGCGGCTGGCCGCCAGGCTGCCGCTCGAATCCATGGTGATGGAAACCGATGCGCCGGACATCCAGCCGCACTGGATCTACCGCACGCAGGCACAGCGCGCGGCCGGCCAGCCGCAGGGCCGCAACGAACCCGGCGAACTGCCGCGCATCGCCGAAGTGGTGGCGAATTTGCGCGGCATCGGAGTCGACGAGTTGGCCCTGGCCACCACCGCGAATGCGCTTGAAGCGCTGCCGGCGCTCCAAAGTCTTCTCCCCTTGTCGGAAGCCAGGCCGCACCGCGCGTAGGCCGATGTCTCGTCTTGCGGTTGCGCAAGCGGGGCGTGCTTTTTTACTGTCATCCTTGGTGTTCGAAGTGGCGTTGCTTGATCAGTGGCAACTCCGTCACTCCAACACTTCATCCAAAAGGAGTCTTCACATGAGCAGATCTTTCATTCGCACCGTGCCCGTTGTCCTCGCCCTCGCGCTGGCCTCCATCGGCGTTACTGCCGTGGCGCAAACCGCGGCGCCCGCAACTGCGGAACCCACCACCACTGAAAAGGTGAAGGAAGCCGGCAAGGACGCGGTCGATGCGACCAAGACCACGACCAAGAAGGCCGTGGCCGCCACGGAACGCGGCACCAAGAAGGCCTGGGACGCGACCAAGCGCACCACCAAGAAGGCCACCCACGCTACCAAGAACGTGGCCGTCAAGACCGGCGACGCTGTTGAAACGGCCGGCCACAAGACCGCCGACGGCATGCGCAGCACCGGCAAGGCCATCGGCGAAAAGGTGCCCGGCACCGCCGAAAATGAAGCCGCCAAGAAATAATCGGCTTTCGCCTTCAGCACAAACCCGCTTCGGCGGGTTTTTTCATGGGTGATCGACAGTGCCAAGATAGCGCGTATTCATGAAACCACCAGCCGCATCCGAAACCGGCAACGCAGTGCTGACGGGCCTTGCCCCCGTCGTCTCGCCCGCGACCGTCGTATTGATCCTCGGCAGCTTCCCGGGCGTCCGCTCGCTCGAGCTGCAGCAGTACTATGCGCATCCGCAAAATCAGTTCTGGAAAATCTTGCAAGCCGCTTGGCCCCACCACCCGCTCCCGATGGGCGCAGACAGCTATCCCCAAAAGAAAAAGTGGCTGCTCGACCGCGGCCTGGGCGTGTGGGACGTGTATGGCGCCTGCGAGCGCGAGGGCAGCCTCGACTCCGCCATTCGCGCACCCGTGGCCAACGACATCGCGGGGCTGCACCTGCCGCGGCTGGCGGCCATTGCGCACAACGGCGGCGAAAGCTTCAAGCATGCGCGCCACACGCGCACCCTGGGCGTGCCGGTCTACCAGCTGCCTTCCACCAGCCCCGCCAACGCGTCGTGGAGCTTCGAGCGCAAGCTCGCAGCCTGGCGTGAGGTCTTTGTCGCCCACCACCTTCTTTGATGGCCACGAGCAAAACTCCCGTTCTTCCCGAAGTCAATTTTTCCGACTGGGGCGACATCCGCTACCTGCATCTCGGCACCGAATGGGTCCAGGGTTCCATGAAGCTCGATGCGCCTTTCGAGATCGAGCTCGAATACGTGCAGCGCATGATGGCCTGGCTGCTGTTCGCCGACCCCAAGAGCGTGGCAAACCGCCATGCGATGCAGCTAGGCCTTGGCGCGGCCACGCTCACCAAGTTCTGCCGCAAGACCCTGCGCATGCGCACCACCGCGGTGGAACTGAATCCGCAGGTGGTGTCGGCCTGCCGCGGCTGGTTCAAGCTGCCGGCCGACGACCCGAAGCTGCGCGTGGTCATTGCCGATGCGGCGCTCGAGATCCGCAAGCCCGAATGGCATGGCACGGTCGACGCACTGCAGGTCGACCTGTACGACCATGAAGCCGCCGCGCCGGTGCTCGACAGCGAAGGTTTCTACGCCGATTGCCGCGCGTTGCTCACCGAAGACGGCTGCATGACGGTCAACCTCTTCGGCCGCTCGTCGAGCTACGAGCGCAGCCTGGACAAAATCGCCGGCGCGTTCGGGCCCGATGCGGTCTGGGCCTTCAAGCCGACGCGCGAAGGCAACACGGTGGTGCTGGCACAGCGCACGCCGAGCCGGCCGAAGCGTGAAGCCCTTGCCGAGCGCGCCCAAACGATCCAGACTCGATGGGGCCTGCCCGCGCCTAAATGGCTGCGTGTCTTCAAACCGCTGAATCCCACTCTCACCCGACCCTCCGGCCCATGAGCGCTGTTCCCGCCGTTTCCGCCCCCGCCCCGCTGGCCCCGCGCCATGAAGGCCCGCTCGACCTGCGCCGCCTGATCGAATGGCTCGCCACCGATGGCGTGATCTCCCCGGTGGAAGCCAAGCGCACCATTGCGCGCTGCGCCCAGGCCCAGAGCCGGCAGGCGCCGCTGGTGCGGCTCGCCAACGTGGCGATGACCCGCGAAAGCGATGGCAAGCCGCTCGATCTCGAAATGCTCACGCAGTGGCTTGCCGTGCGTGCGGGGCTCACCTACCTGCGCATCGATCCGCTCAAGGTCGATGTGGGCAAGGTGGCCGACACCATGAGCGCAGCCTATGCCGAGCGCCACAAGGTGCTGCCGGTGCAGGTGCTGCCCAATGAAGTGGTGGTGGCCACCGCCGAGCCATTTCTCACCGACTGGATCGCCGAAGTGGAGCGCCAGTCGCGCCGCACGGTGCGCCGCGTGGTCGCCAACCCGACCGACATCCAGCGCTACACGGCCGAGTTCTTTGCGCTTGCGAAGTCGGTGCGCGCCGCGCAGAAGGCCGGCGGCAACACCGGCGGTGCGAGCTTCGAACAGCTGGTCGAACTGGGCAAGAGCACCAAGCAGCTCGACGCCAACGACCAGAGCGTGGTGCAGGTGGTCGACTGGCTCTGGCAATACGCGTTCGACCAGCGCGCGAGCGACATCCACCTGGAGCCGCGCCGCGAGCAGGGCGTGATCCGCTTCCGCATCGACGGCATCCTGCACCCCGCCTACCAGATGCCCATGGGCGTGATGAACGCGATGGTGTCGCGCATCAAGCTGCTGGGCCGCATGGACGTGGTCGAGAAGCGGCGTCCGCTCGACGGCCGCATCAAGACCCGCAACATGCGCGGCGATGAGGTCGAGATGCGCCTGTCCACCTTGCCGACCGCGTTCGGCGAGAAGATGGTGATGCGGATCTTCGATCCCGACACGGCCGTGAAGGACCTGGACGCGCTCGGTTTCGCGCAGCACGATGCGCATCGCTGGGAGCAGCTCGTCACGCGGCCCAACGGCATCATCCTGGTGACCGGGCCCACGGGTTCGGGCAAGACCACCACGCTGTATTCCACGCTCAAGCGCGTGGCGACCGAAGAAGTCAACGTGAGCACGGTGGAAGACCCGATCGAAATGATCGAGCCCTCGTTCAACCAGACGCAGGTGCAGCCGCAGCTCGACTTTGGCTTTACCGAAGGCCTGCGCGCGCTGATGCGGCAGGACCCCGACATCATCATGGTGGGCGAAATCCGCGACCTTGCCACGGCCGAGATGGCGGTGCAGGCCGCGCTCACCGGGCACCTGGTGTTCAGCACGCTGCACACCAACGACGCGCCGAGCGCCATCACGCGGCTGATGGAACTCGGCGTGCCTTCGTACCTCATCAATGCCGTGATGCTCGGCGTGCTGGCCCAGCGGCTGGTGCGCACGCTGTGCCCCAACTGCAAGCAGCCCGACGACACGGTCACGCGCGAGAAGCTCGAGACCATCGTCAAGCCATGGCAGATCACCGGCTCGGTGCGCGCCTACAAGCCCGTGGGCTGCGTCGATTGCCGCATGACCGGGTACATGGGCCGCATGGGCCTGTACGAGCTGCTCAGCATCACCGAAGATTTCAAGGCCCAGGTCACCAAGGAACCGAACCTCGCAGGGCTGCGCCGGCAAGCGGTGATCGACGGCATGCGGCCCCTGCGCCTGGCCGGCGCGTTGCGCGTGGCCGAAGGCGTCACCACCATCGAGGAAGTGTTGAGCGCGACACCCCCGCTCGAGTGAGGGCTCATGGCCCGAGCCCTGGGGGTTATCCCTAGCCTTTCGGTTAGTGGAATCCACATCGAGCTGACCACCAGCTGACTCGACAATCTCGCATCGAAATTTGTTCGAGGAGACTGTTCGTGAAAATCAAGAGTCAGAAAGACTTTTTCTCGGGACTGATGTTTACGGTCGTAGGAACGGCGTTCGCATGGGGCGCCACCACCTACAGCGTAGGCAGCGGCGCCCGCATGGGGCCGGGTTATTTCCCGTTGATGCTGGGCATCCTGATGGCCGTCATCGGCCTGGGAATCATGTTCAGCGGCCTGACCGTTGAAACCGCCGACGGCGAAAAGATCGGCAAGTGGGCCTGGAAGCAGGTGGTGTTCATCCTGGGCGCCAACCTCGCATTCGGCATCTTGCTGGGAGGCCTGCCAAGCATCGGAGTGCCAGCCATGGGAATGATCATCGCGATCTACGCGCTCGTGATCATCTCGAGCCTCGCGGGCCACGAGTTCAAGCTGCCAAGCGTGCTGGTCCTGGCCACCGTGCTGGCGGCCGGCAGCTATGTGGCCTTCATCTGGGCGCTCAAGCTGCAGATCCAGGTCTGGCCGACCTTCATCACCGGTTGAGAAAGCGCGCAAATGGAATTGTTTGAACACCTCTCGATGGGTTTTGGCGTTGCCTTTACCTTCACCAACCTGCTGTACTGCCTGGTCGGCTGTATTTTGGGCACGCTGATCGGCGTGCTGCCGGGCATCGGTCCGGTTGCGACCATCGCAATGCTGCTGCCCGCCACGTATGCGCTGCCGCCCGTGTCGGCGCTGATCATGCTGGCCGGCATCTACTACGGCGCGCAGTACGGCGGCTCCACCACCGCGATCCTGGTGAACCTGCCGGGCGAATCGTCCTCGGTGGTGACCGTGATTGACGGCTACCAGATGGCGCGCAAGGGCCGCGCAGGCCCGGCGCTCGCCGCAGCCGGCCTGGGCTCGTTCTTCGCGGGCTGCGTGGGTACGCTGATCCTGGCGGCCTTTGCACCGCCGCTCACCGAGCTGGCCTTCAAGTTCGGCCCGGCCGAGTATTTCTCGCTGATGATCCTGGGCCTGATCGGCGCCGTGGTGCTGGCTTCGGGCTCGCTGCTCAAGGCCATCGGCATGATCGTGCTGGGCCTCCTGATGGGCCTGGTCGGCACCGACGTGAACTCCGGCGTGGCGCGCTACAGTTTCGACATTCCTGAGCTGACCGACGGCATCGGCTTCGTGGCCATTGCCATGGGTGTGTTCGGCTACGGCGAAATCATTGCCAACCTCTCGCGCCCCGATGACGAGCGCGAAGTGTTCACTGCCAAGGTCTCGGGCCTGTTCCCGACCAAGGACGACTTCAAGCGCATGATCCCCGCGGTGCTGCGCGGCACGGCACTGGGCTCTGCCCTGGGCATCCTGCCCGGCGGCGGCGCGCTGCTGGCGGCTTTCGCGGCCTACACCATCGAGAAGAAGACCAAGCTTCAGCCGGGCGAAGTGCCCTTCGGCAAGGGCAACATCCGCGGCGTGGCGGCTCCCGAGTCGGCCAACAACGCCGGCGCGCAGACCTCCTTCATTCCGCTGCTGACGCTGGGCATTCCGCCCAACGCCGTGATGGCGCTGATGGTGGGCGCAATGACCATCCACAACATCCAGCCGGGCCCGCAGGTGATGACCAGCAACCCCGAGCTGTTCTGGGGCCTGATTGCCTCGATGTGGCTGGGCAATGCGATGCTGATCATCCTGAACCTGCCGCTCATCGGCATGTGGATCAAGCTCCTTTCGGTGCCCTACAAGTACCTGTTCCCGGCCATCGTGCTGTTCTGTGCCATTGGCGTCTACTCGACCAACAACAACACCTTCGACATCTGGATGGTGGGCATCTTCGGCCTGGTGGGCTATTCCTTCTTCAAGCTGGGATGCGAGCCTGCGCCGCTGCTGCTGGGCTTCATCCTCGGGCCGATGATGGAAGAGAACCTGCGGCGTTCGTTGCTGCTGTCGCGTGGCGACTGGAGCGTGTTCGTCACGCGTCCGATCTCCGCCAGCCTGCTGGCCGCCGCGGCGCTGCTGCTGGTGATCGTGCTGCTGCCGGCCGTCAAATCGAAGCGTGAAGAAGCCTTCGTCGAAGTTGACTGAGCCCTCGCGAACCCTAGCTAACAAACGGCGCCTTCGGGCGCCGTTTGTTTTTCAGGGCTTTGCAGCGCGTGGCGGGCTCATGTGCTGCCGTGCCATCGCGAGGAAAGCCATCGCCGCCGGGCTGAGGGGATGCTTGGCCAGGCGGATGGCGACCACCGGGTACTCGAGCACCGGGCGTGTCACGGCCACGGCGCGCAGGTTGCCGGGCATCAACACCTCGACGTAGCGCGGCAGCAGTGCCACGCCCGCACCCGCCTGGATGAGTCCGAACGCCGTCGACAGCATCGACACGTGATGCACCACGCGCGGATAGACGTTGGCCACGCTCGAGAGCTGGCGGCTGACGGAGCGCCACACATTGGCATCGGGATTGACGTGGATGAAGGGCAACGCCTCCAGGTGCCTGGCATCGACCACCACGCGCTGCGCGAGCGGATGGTCGTCGCGCACGAACAGGGCCATGCGTTCGGAGAAAAGAGGTTCGGTCGCCAGTTCGGAGTGCTTCTGGCCGATGTCGGAGCCAAAGCCCAGGTCGGCCTCCTGCGAGAGGATGCGCGAGATCATCTGCTCCGCCGTGCTGTCGAGCAGCGTGGTGGCGAGCGTGGGGTGCTTGCGCGAAAAGCGACCGAGCATCGGCGGCAGCAGGGCGCCCGCCGTGAGGTGGCCCACCGCCAGCACCACCCGCCCTTCGCGCAGCTGCGATTGCGAGCGGCAGGCATCCACGGATTCATCGATGAGCCGCAGCGCACGCACGGCCGTCTCGACCATCACCTGGCCCGCGCTCGTCAAGCGAATGCGGCGGCCCCGCACCACCAGCGGCTGCCCGAGCTCTTCTTCCATGCGCTTTACCAGGTGGCTGATGGCGGGCTGGGTCAGCTGCAGGGTTTCCGCCGCGAGCGTGAAGCTGCCCGATTCAGCAACGGCCGCGAGCGCCCGCAGCTGTTGCAGAGAGATTTCTTCCGTGGCGTTTCTTGTCATAAACAGCGCTCATAGTTGAATAAGCGGAATTATCTGGCTTGATGTGCGGCGGCTGCATAGCATGCAGGCTTTTCCACCGGGCCAGAATTCAGACCATGAAACGAATCCAGTTCCTTCAAGGGGTTGCCGTTGCGCTCTGCATGGGCGCATCGACCGCCAGCCTGGCCCAGGGCTACCCGAACAAGCCGGTGCGGCTCATCGTTCCGTTTCCGGCGGGCGGCGCCACGGATCTTTTTGCGCGCACCCTCGGCCAGAAGATGAGCGAAAAACTGGGCGCCACGCTGATCGTCGATAACAAGCCGGGCGCCGGTGGTGCCATCGGGTCCGACATGGCCGCCAAGGCGCCGCCCGACGGCTACACGCTGCTGCTGGCCACCACCAGCACGCATTCGATCGGCCCCGCCATCACCAGCAAGCTGCCCTACGACACGGTGCGCGATTTCTCGCCCATCGCGCACGTGGGCGATGCGCCGAGCATCATGCTGGTGCCGGTCGACTCGCCCGCCAAGACGGTGCGCGAATGGATCGCCTATGCACAGAAGAACCCCGGCAAGCTCAACTACGCGTCGAGCGGCAACGGCACCATCGTGCAGCTGACCGCGGAGCTCTTCAAGGCGCAGGCTGGCGTGTTCGTGACGCACATTCCCTACAAGGGCACGGCGCTTGCCATTCCCGACCTGATCAGCGGCAAGGTCGACGTGCTGTTCGACTCGCTGCCCACGGGCATGCCGCACGTGCGCGACGGCCGGCTGCGCGCGCTCGGCGTCACCACGCTGAAGCGCAGCCCGCTTGCGCCCGAACTGCCTCCGATCGCCGACACGCTGCCCGGTTTCGAGTCGAACACCTGGTTCGGCTTCTACGGCCCGAAGGGTTTGCCGGCCGACATCGTGGCGCGCGTCAATAAGGCCGCCAACGAGGCGCTGGCCGATCCCGAAGTGAAAGAAAAGCTCTCGCGCCTGGGCATCGAACCTGCCGCTCCCGGCACCCCCGAGCAGTTTGCGAAGATGGTGGCTGCCGACGCGGCCAAGTGGAAAAAAATCATCGTCGAACGCAAGATCAGCAACGAATAAAGAGACGTCCCCATGAACTTCGATTTCAGCAACCCCTACCTCTCCACCCGCATTCCGATCTTTGCGCGCAACGTGGTGTCGACCTCGCACCCGCTCGCCTCGCAGGCAGGCTTGCGCATGCTTCAGCAGGGCGGCAACGCCGTCGATGCAGCCATTGCCACCGCCGCCGTCATGACGCTGGTCGAGCCCGTGAGCAACGGCCTCGGCAGCGACGCCTTCTGCATCTTGTGGGATGGCAAGGAACTGCACGGCCTCAACGCCTCGGGTCCTGCGCCCAAGGCGTGGACGCCCGAATACTTCAAGGCCAAGTACGGCGCCGATGGCACCACGCCGCCGATGCGCGGCATCGACTCGGTGACCGTGCCGGGTGCGGTGCGCGGCTGGGTGGCGTTGAGCGATCGCTTCGGCAAGCTGCCTTTCGCCGACCTGCTGGCGCCTGCCATCGACATCGCCGAGCGCGGCTACCTGGTGCCGCCGGTGGTGCAGCAGAAATGGGCGGCGGCGACGCCGGTGCTCGAATCCGTGGCGGGCTTCGCGCAGACGTTCATGCCCTGGGGCCGCGCGCCCGAGGTGGGCGAATTGTTCCGCTTCACGGCCGCGGCGCGTGCGCTCAAGGCGATTGCGCGCACCAAGGGCGAGGCTTATTACAACGGCGAGATCGCCGAAGCGCTCGCCAGGTTCTCGACAGAGCAGGGCGGCGCGCTCACGGTGGCCGACCTCGCTGCCTATCAGCCCGAATGGGTCAAGCCGATCTCGCGCGACTACCGCGGCCACACGCTGCACGAGATTCCGCCCAACGGGCAGGGCATTGCGGCGCTGATCGCGCTCGGCATTCTCGAGAAATTCGACATCGCCTCGCTGCCGGTCGACTCGGTCGCTTCGCAGCACCTGCAGATCGAGGCGATGAAGCTCGCCTTTGCCGACGTGTACCGATACGTCTCGGAGCCATCGTCGATGACGGTGACCCCGGCGCAAATGCTCGATGACTCCTACCTCGCATCGCGTGCGAAACTCATCGACGTGAAAAAGGCGCAGGACTTCAAGGCCGGCAACCCCGTGAAGGGCGGCACCATCTACCTCACGGCCGCGGACGAGAGCGGCATGATGGTGAGCTTCATACAGAGCAACTACATGGGTTTCGGCTCGGGCTGCGTGGAACCCGAATTCGGCATCAGCCTGCAGAACCGCGGCCACGGCTTCAGCCTCAAGGCCGAGAGCCCGAACGTGGTGGCGCCGGGCAAGCGTCCGTTCCACACCATCATTCCGGCCTTCCTCACCAAGGATGGACAGCCGGTGATGAGCTTCGGCGTGATGGGCGGCAACATGCAGCCGCAAGGCCACATGCAGACGCTGGTGCGCATGCTCGACTACAAGCAGAACCCGCAGGCCGCCTGCGACGCCCCGCGCTGGCGCTTCAACGCGGGACTCGAGATCAACGTCGAGGCCGCGATGAACCCGAACACCGTGCAAGGCCTGCGCGAGCTCGGCCATCACCTCGATGTGATCGACGACTCCTACCAGGACTTCGGCGCCGGCCAGTTCATCTGGCGCGCGGGCGATCCGTCGGTGGAGGGCTACGTCGCTGCCAGCGATCCGCGCCGCGATGGCGTGGCCGCAGGCTTTTGACGGACACACGATGATCGAGGGATGACCAAGTCCGCCGTACAGACCGGCTTTCCCTCTTCAGCAAGCGGCGCAAAAAAGAGCATTGGGGCCGGCCTCGTCCTCGCCTCGCTCGGAGCGATCGCGTTCAGCGGCAAAGCGATCATCGTCAAGCTGGCCTATCGCTACGGCGTGGACGCCATCACGCTGATCATGCTGCGCATGCTGTTCGCGCTGCCGCTGTTCGCGCTCATGGCGTGGTGGGCCGGACGCGGCAAGCCTGCGCTCACCTTCCGCGACTGGCTTGGCGTGATCGGGCTCGGCTTCTCGGGCTACTACCTTGCAAGCTTTCTCGACTTTGCGGGGCTCGCCTACATCTCGGCCAGCTTCGAGCGGCTGATCCTCTATCTCAACCCGACATTGGTGCTGCTGTTCGGCTGGCTGCTGTACCGGCGGCGCGCCACGCGGCCGCAGGTGCTGGGCATGATCGTGAGCTATGCCGGCGTGCTGCTGGTGTTCGGGCACGAGCTCTGGCTCGGCAGCGGCGGCAAGGGCGGTGGGGTGGCGGCCTGGGGTGCGTTTCTGGTGTTCCTTAGCGCCGTGAGCTATGCGGGCTACCTCGTCTACAGCGGCGAGTTCGTCAAGCGCCTGGGGTCGCTCCGGCTCGTGGGTCTGGCCACTACCGTGGCGTGCGTGCTGTGCATCCTGCAGTTCGTGCTGACGCGGCCGATGAGCGCTGCCATGCAGGTGGCGCCCGAAGTCATCTGGCTGTCGGTGCTCAATGCCACGCTGTGCACAGCGGTGCCTGTCCTGATGGTCATGATGGCCATCGAGCGCATCGGCCCCGCCATGGCCGCACAAACCGGCATGATCGGGCCGCTGTCGACCATTCTCATGGGCGTCGTCATACTCGGCGAGCCGTTTACCGCGTGGATCGCGGCCGGCACGGTGCTCGTGATTGCGGGCATCTTTGTTTTCACACGCACGGGGCGTTAGCGCCCCTGCAGATCAGGAGCAACAACATGGATCTGGGCATTGCAGGCAAGACCGCGCTGGTGTGCGGCGCAAGCAAGGGACTGGGCTACGGCTGCGCCGACGCGCTGGTGCGCGAAGGCGTGAACGTGGTCATCGTGGCGCGCGGCGCCGAGGCGCTGGGAGCGGCAGCGAAGAAGCTGGCCGTCGCGGCCGCCGGTTCGCCAACGCCCTTCGTCAAGCACGTGGCCGCGGACATCACCACCGAGGCCGGCCGCGCCGCGGTGTTCGCACTGGGCCATGACTTCGACATCGTCGTCACCAACGCCGGCGGTCCGCCACCCGGCGATTTTCGCAACTGGGACCGTGAAGCCTGGATCAAGGCGGTCGATGCCAACATGCTCACGCCCATCGAGCTGATCAAGGCCACGGTCGACGGCATGGCCAAGCGCGGCTTCGGGCGCATCGTCAACATCACTTCAAGCTCGGTGAAGTCGCCGATCGACATCCTGGGCCTTTCCAACGGCGCGCGCAGCGGCCTCACCGGCTTCGTGGCAGGCGTTGCGCGCACGCCCATCGCGGCGCAGGGCGTGACCATCAACAACCTGCTGCCCGGCTCCTTCGACACCGACCGCCTCAAGGGCACCATGGCCGGCGCGGCCCAGAAGACCGGCCAGGATTTCGACACTGTGTGGGAAGCCCGCAAGAAGAACATTCCCGCCAGGCGCTTCGGTACGCCGTCCGAGTTCGGCGCCATTTGCGCGTTTCTATGCAGCATGCAGGCGGGCTACATGACCGGGCAGAACATACTGGCCGACGGTGGCGCCTACCCCGGCACTTACTGAGCTCGCCCGCAGGGGAGCTAGTGAATCAGCGCCGTGAAGAGACCACGATCCCGCCGACGATGAGCGCGAATGCCGCGCCGTGGTACCAGTGCGGCGGCTCGCCCAGAAAGGCCGCGGACAGCAGCGCGGCGAACAGTGGCGTGAGGTTCATGAAGAAGCTCGCCGCCTGCGGCCCGGCATGCTGCACGCCGCTGCCCCAGCAGCGGTAGGCCAGGACCGCGGGGCCGATGCCGATGAAGGCCAGCGCCGCGAACAGCGGCCAGCCGGGCACGATGCGGGCGTCGGTCAGCGTCCATTCCCCGGCCGCGAACACGCCGGACCACGCGAGGCCGAACACCAGCTGCGCCATCAGGAACGCGGCCCAGTCTTGTCGCACGCCTTGTGGCTCGCGCGTGCGCGCCAGCATCCAGCTGTAGAAGGCCCAGGCGATGGTGCCCAGGATCATGTAAAGGTCGCCCGGCACCAGCCGCAGCGCGAGCAGCTGCCCCCAATCGCCGCGGCCCAGCACCAGCAGCACGCCGAGCATCGAGAGCAGGGAGCCCCAGATCTCGCGCACGCTGACGCGGGCACCGAAGAAGATGGCGCCTGTTGCGAGCATCCACAGCGGCACGCTGGAGCCCACCAGCGTGACGTTGATCGGCGTGGAGGTCTGCAGCGCCAGGTATTGAAACGCGTTGTAGCAGCCGATGCCGAGCAGCCCGAGAACGGCGTAGCGCTTCCAGTGCGCCCACAAGGGGCTGGTTGGCCGCAGCACCGGCCATGCGAGCGGCATCAGCAGCGCAAAGGCGATGACCCAGCGCACGAAGTTCAGCGTGAGCGGAGACACCAGGTCGCGCACCAGCCGGCCGACCACGGCATTCCCGGCCCACAGCAGCGGCGGCACGGTGAGCAGGAGGACGGTGGAAGGCGTGAGGCGATGCTGCTGCTGGGTCTGCATGGCCGCCGACTCTACCGGGCATTGCCCTCTGCCGCCGCGGCAAGGGCAAACGTGGCAGGATGCGCTTCTTCTTTTTTCCGCGTGCCTGGAGACTGCAAAATGATGAGCAAAGCCGTCCGTATCGACCGCCATGGTGGTCCCGAAGAACTGAAGATCGTCGACGTGGAAGTCGGCGAGCCCGGCCCGGGCGAAATCCGCATCCGCCACAAGGCCGTGGGCCTGAATTTCATCGACACCTACCAGCGCAGCGGCCTCTACCCGTTCCAGATGCCGCTGCAGCTGGGCATGGAAGCCTCGGGCGTGGTCGAGGCCGTGGGCGAGGGCGTGGCGCACCTCAAGGCCGGCGACCGCGCCGCCTATGCGAGCCAGCCGCCCGGCGCCTACAGCGAGCTGCGCGTGATGCCGGCCAAGACCGTGTGCAAGCTGCCCGACGCCATCTCCTTCGAGATCGGTGCGGCCATGATGCTCAAGGGCCTGACCACGCAATACCTGCTGAAGAAGACGCTGCCGGTGGAAGGCCTGCAGCCCGGCGACTTCATCCTGTTTCACGCGGCGGCCGGCGGAGTCGGCCTGATCGCGTGCCAGTGGGCCAAGGCGCTGGGCCTGCAGCTGATCGGCACCGCGGGCAGCGATGCCAAGTGCAAGCTCGCGCTCGACCACGGCGCGGCGCATGCCATCAACTACAGCACCGAGAACTTCGCGGCCCGCGTGAAGGAGATCACCGGCGGCAAGGGCGTCAAGGTGGCCTACGACTCGGTGGGCAAGGACACCTGGGAAGGCTCCATCGAGTGCCTGCGCCCGTTCGGCCTTCTGGCTGTGTTCGGCAACGGCTCGGGCCCCGTGCCGCCGATCAGCCTCGGCACGTTGGCCTCCAAGGGCTCCCTCTACGTGACGCGGCCCACGCTGTTCACGCACATCGCTACCCGCGAAAGCACCCAGGCCATGGCAGATGACCTGTTTGCCGTGGTGCAGAGCGGCGCGGTGAAGATACCGATCGACCAGCGCTATGCACTGGCCGACGTTCAACAGGCGCACCGCGACCTGGAAGCGCGCAAGACCACCGGCTGCACCATCCTCACGCTCTGAGCCGTGCAAGGCTGGCATGCCCGGCAGCGGGCCAGCCTTGTCCTACCCTTGCTGGGGTGTCATGCCTTCGTCTTGCACAAAGCGCACTTTGTAGCCTTCAACAAAGTTCGGGAAGGCCGGCGCCATGGACACTGTCAGAACCTTCATCGTCGAGGACAACCCCAGCATCCGCGAGGCGCTGGCCGGCACGTTGCGCGACGTGGCCCGGGTCGATCCCGTGGGCCAGGCGGAATCGGAACTCGAAGGCATACGCTGGCTCACCAGCAATCTGTCGCAGTGGGACTTGGCCGTCGTCGACCTGTTCCTGAAGGACGGCACGGGCTTCAGCGTGCTCGAGGCCTGCCGCAATCGCGAGCCCACGCAGAAAATGGTGGTGCTCAGTAACCACCTGACGCCCGAGACGCGCCACAAGTGCATGCAACTTGGCGCCGATGCAGTGTTCGACAAGGCCACCGAGATCGATGACCTGATCGACTTCTGCCTGCGCCGCCGGCAGGAGCAGTTCGTGGCCTCGTCGCCTTCGCCGCTCTGAGGGCAGAGCGCGGCGCGGGCCCCTCGCACGCCATTGGAAGAATCAGCCTTCTATTTTCCCCAGCCGCGATTCGCGCAGCCGGCTTGGTGCCAGCGCGCCCGCCGTCTCCAGGATAGGGTAGGCGATGGAGCAGATGTGCGAATTGATCCGCTTCAGGTCGCTGATCAGGTCGATGTGCAGCGAGCTGGTTTCGATGCTCAGCGTGGTGCGATCGGAGAGCCGGTCCAGGTGGGTGGTGGCATAGGCCCGCTCGAGGTCGCGAAAGCGGGCTTTTTCCTGCAGCAGCTTCTGCGCATCGCGCACGTTGCCGTTGAGAAAGACGCTCATGCTCAGCCGCAGGTTGGCGACCAGCCGCCCATGCAGCTCGACGATTTCCGCCATGCCCGCTTCGGAGAAGTTGCGCTGCGGCTTGATCTTCTTGTCCTCGATGTCGATGATCACGCGCTCGATGATGTCGCCGATCTGCTCCATGTTGATGGTGAAGCTGATGATGTCGGTCCAGCGCCGGCTTTCTTCCTCGCCCAGCGCCTCGCGCGAGATGCGAGTCATGTAGTACTTGATGGCCGAGTAGAGCTCGTCCACCGTGTCGTCGAGCTGCCGCAGCTCCTGCGACAGGCGCAGGTCGTTGTGGCGGATCACGTCGAGCGTGCCGATGAGCATGGTCTCCACCACGTCGGCCTGATGCAGCGCCTCGCGCGCGGCATTCGAAATGGCGAGCGAAGGCGTCGAGAGCGCCGACGGATCGAGGTGGTGCGGCCGCGTGGACGTGGCCGGCTGCTGCGACACCGGCAGCATCCTCGTGACCAGCTTGGCCACCCATTGCGTGAGGCCGATGAAACCCACGCTGATGACCACGTTGAACGCCAGGTGGAACAGCACCACGCCGTGGGTTGCATTCGGCACGTGCGGCTGCACATAGCGCAACCAGAGCCCGACGAATGGCGTGACGATCGCAACCCCCAACGCCTTGAAAAGCAGGTTGCCCACCGTGACCTGCCGCACCGACACGGCCGACTTGGCCGTGGTCAGCACCGCCAGCAGGCCGCTCCCGAGGTTGGCGCCCAGCACCAGCCCGAGCGCGACGTCCAGAGGCACCACGTTGGAACTGGCCATGGCCGCTACCAGCAGCACCACGGCCAAGCTGGAATACGCCATGATGGCCAGCGCGGCGCCGATGGTGATTTCGAGCAGCACGTCGCTGGTGAGCGAGGCCAGCAAGGTACGCATGGCCGGCGCGGAGAACAGGGGTTCGGTGGCTTCCACCACCAGCTGCAGCGCCAACAGCATCAGGCCCAGCCCGATGAGCACCCGACCCACCCGGCCCGCCATGCTGGCCGAGCGGGAAATGAACAGCACCACGCCCACGAAGATGAACATGGGCGAAAGCCAGGACAGGTCGGCCGAGAACAGAACCGCAATGAGGGCCGTGCCCACATCGGCGCCCCGCATCACCGCCAATGCCGCGGGCAGGGTGACCAGCCCCTGCCCCACGAAGGACGAGGTCATCAGCGAGGTGGCGGTGCTCGACTGCACCAGGGCCGTGACGCCGATGCCCGAAAGCGCGGCCGTGAACCGGTTGCGCATGCTCTGCACCAGGATCTTGCGCAAGTTGGCGCCGAACACGCGCAGCACGCCCGTGCGCACGAGGTGCGTGCCCCACACCAGCAATGCAACGGCGGCCAGCAGGTTCAGGAGATGCTTCATGGGGGGTGGTTTCTATCCTTTTCGTTTCGGTTCGTTTTTCAGCCCCATTTTCCACATCTATGGGCTCAGTCGATCAGTGCGCCGTTGTCATGGAAGGGAAAAGGGCCTTCGAATGTGCCGGAAGCCGCTAAATGGGTCACAAGTCTTCGGTTTTGTGCGGACCAGGCGTGGACCCTGAAGCCAGGCGGCTCCAGCGTCCAGGCCGAGGGCGCGTCGGGCGACAGGTCCAGGCATACCTGATGCGCAGGCGCGGGCGAGGTCGATGCGATGGTGCCGCCAAAGCGCACGTCGATGGCACGGTGCAGGTGGCCGCAGATCACGCGCTCGACGTTTCCGTGCCGCGCGACCAGCGCTTCCAGTGCCTCGGCGCCCTGCAGCAGGCCGATCTCGTCCATGTGGCCGATCAGCGTCCGGAAAGGCGGGTGGTGCATGGCGATGACGACGGGCTCGCCGCGGCTGGCGTCGAGCTGTTGTTCTAGCCAGCCCAGGCGCTCTTCGCACAGGGTGCCGTGGCTCGCACCCGGCACGCAGGTGTCCAGCGTGAGCAGTCGCAGCGCGCCCACGCGAACTGAATACTGGACGAAGCCGGCCGTGCCCACGCCCGGCGCCAGGTAGGCGTGGCCCGGAAAGCTGCGGCGCAGCTGGTCGCGATCGTCATGGTTGCCGGGCATCAGATAGATGGGCATCGGCAGCGGAGCCAAGAGGCGCGCCAAGTGCTCGTATTCGGCGGCGCGGCCGAAGTCACTCAGGTCGCCGGTGATCACGACGGCGTCGGGTCGCTGCGGCAGCCGCAGCACCGACTGGACCGCGCGCTCCAGGTAGGGCGCGGTGTCGATGCGGCCATAGGCCAGGCGGCCCGGCTCGCGGATGTGCAGGTCGGTGAGCTGGACCAGGAAAGTGCTGTCTTCTGTCGTTGTCGTCATACGCTGGTCTCCTGCGACGTCATCAGGCGGTCGGGCTGGATGCGAAGTCCCACCGGGTCGCCCGGCCCGAACGGCGTGTCGCGTCCCACATCGGCCACCAGCAAGGGCTGGTCCCGCAGGCGCAGCTGCAGCTGAACGCGGTCGCCGAGGAAGATGCGGCGTTCGACCGTGGCCGCACCCCAGTCAGGCCGCGGCGCGCTCACTTCGACGTCTTCAGGTCGGACCAGAAGCATCGCATGGCTCTGCCAGGCGGGTGGGCAAGGCAGGGTGCTTCCGCCGAGTCGGACAATGCCTTGCGCGATGGCGTCGGCCTCGCGTTCCAGCCGGTTGACCCGGCCTAGGAACTCCGCCACGAAGGGGTGCGCAGGCGCACGGTACAGCTCCTCGCCGCGGCCGATCTGCACGATGCGCCCGGCGCTCATCACTGCCAGCCGGTCGGCAATGGCCAGTGCCTCCTGCTGGTCGTGCGTGACATGGATGGCCGTGATGTGCAGCCGGCGCAGCAGTTCGGCGAGCTCGTCGCGCAGCGACTCCTTGAGCTTGGCGTCGAGCGCGGCCAACGGCTCGTCCAGCAGCAGCACGCGCGGGCGCACGGCGACGGCGCGCGCCAGCGCCACGCGTTGCCGCTGGCCGCCCGAGAGCTCGGCGGGGCGCTTGTTCTCCAGGCCGCCGAGCCGCGTCAGGTCGACCAGTTCGCCGACCGCTCGCTTTTCTTCTTCCGGCGCCACGCCGCGGATACGCAGGCCATAGCCGATGTTGGCCGCCACCGTCATCTGCGGAAAAAGCGCGTAGCTCTGGAACACCATGCCCACGCCGCGGTGCTCCACCGGCCGGTCGGTGACGTCCTGGCCGCCGAACACGATGCGGCTGCCTTCGTCGGGTGCTTCGAGCCCCGCGATCAGCCGCAGCAGCGTGGTCTTGCCGCAGCCCGACGGTCCGAGCAGCGCGAGCACTTCTCCGGCCTCCACGTGCAAATCGGTCGGCAGCAGGCCGCGCGTGCCATCCGCATAGGTCTTGGCGCAGCGCGAGATGTCGATTGGAATGCGTTCAAGTTCCATGGCGTCTTTGCATCAGGTTGGCAAGGTACTGCAGTCCCCACAGTACCGGGAGGATCACGGCGAAAAAGATCAGCGTGTAGGCCGATCCGATCTCGATGCGCATCGACGCATAGCTGTCGGCCAGCCCCACGGGCAGGGTGCGCGTGAGCGGCGTGTGCAGCATCCAGGTGAGGTTGAACTCGCCCACCGACAGCGTGAACACCATCAGGCTGCCGGCCACGATGGCCGGGAACACGGCGGGCACCAGGATGCCCATGAAGCGCTGGCGGAAGTTCGCGCCCAGCGAGCGGGCCGCTTCCTCGAGCGCGAGTAGGTCGTCGCGCTGGAAAGCCGAACTCACCGTGCGCACCATGAACGGCAGCGTGAACACCATGTGCCCCACGAGAATGAAGGCGAAGCTCTGGCGGAAGGCGGTGAGTTGGCCGTAGGCGAGGATCAGCGCCAGTGCGGTCGCGAGGCCCGGCACCGCGACGGGCAGTGTCAGCAGCTCTTCGAAGATGTGCGCAGCGCGTGAACGGCTGCGCGCCAGCGCGTAGGCGCAGGGCACGCCCAGCAGCACGGTGCCGACCACGCAGGCCAGCGCGAGTGCAAGCGACCAGCCGACGGTGCCGCCGTAGTTCTCCCACACCTCGCCGAGCCAGCGCAGCGTGAGTCCGCTCTTCAGGCCCGCGCTGTAATTGTTGACGAGGCCCGCCATCACCGACAGCAGCATCGGCGCGATCATGAAGAGGCTCACCAGCACGGTCACGGCCAGGAGGAAGGGCGCCTTGGGTTGCATGTTCTTTCGCATGAAGCGTTTCTTTCCCTCAGCGCGTGACCGGATTGGCGCCGAAGCGCCGAGCCGCGAACAGCACCAGCCAGGTCACGAGGCCGAGCGCAATCGACAGCGACGCAGCGAGCGCGAAGTTGGCGTAGTTGGTGAACTCGTTGTAGATGGTGATCGGAATCACCTCGAACTTGCTGGCGAGCGTGAAGGCAGTGCCGAAGGCGCCCATCGAGGTGGCGAACAGGATCGCGCCGCAGGCGAGCGTGGTGGGCGCGAGTTCTGGCATCCACACGTCGCGCGCCACGCGCAGGCGCGAGGCGCCGAGCGAGCGCGCGGCTTCTTCGAGCTGCACGTTCATGGCCTCGGCCGCTGCGGCGTAGGTGGCGATGGCGCGCGGCAGCGAGAAGTACAAATAGGCCAGGAACAGTCCGAGCATGCCATAGGCAAAGGTGATGCGCTCGCCGAACAGGTTGTCGCCGATGTCGGCCACCAGCCCTTGCCTGCCGCCGAGCAGGATTACGAAGAAGCCGATGATCACGCCAGGAAAGGACAGAGGCAGCGTGAGGAGCGACAGCAGCATGCGCTTGCCGGTGAAGGCATGGCGCGCGAGATAGATACCAACGGCCGCGCCGAGCACCAGCGTAGCGAGTGTCACGGCCACTGAAAGGGCCACGGTGTTGGCCATGCTCTGCAGGTAGCGCGAGTCGGTGAGCACTGCGAAGTACGTGCTCCAGCCTTTGGTTGCCGGCAGCGTGACGAGGCGCACCACTGGCAGCAGCCAGAAGGCCGCGAAGAACACGGCCGCAGGTGCTGCGCAGGCTAGCAGGCGCCAGCGTGGGTTCCAGGCGTTGGCGGGTTTCATTTCAGCTGCTTGTGTTTGAGGCGCTGTTGTTCAGGGCGGGTGCAAAGGGCACCGGGCACTCCCCTCCGCGAATGTCCCCCGCCTTCGGCTCCTCCTTTATTTCGCTGCGGGGAGTACCCGATGCCCTGTGCACTGGGGCACGCTCGTGGTGTATCGCTGATCAACCACCGCTCTTTGCAACGCACCCGCTGGCGGGGTGCCTTGCGCAGCGAAATAAAGGAGGAGGCCGCAGGCCGGGGGACATTCGCGGAGAAAGGTACCCCGTCGGCGGGAGCGCGCCCTGAACAAGACACCTCAGCGCACTTCCTTGAGATACCGATCAGAGAACGCCCGTTGCGCCTCGGCCATGCGCGCGTAGTCGACGCTCTTGGCACGCGCGTATTCGCTGGCCGGCAGGAACTGCGCCTCGATATCCTTCGGCATCGCACGAGCGCGCACCGGTCGCAGGTAAGCCTTGGCCCAGATCGCCTGGCCTTCGTCGGACAGCACGAAGTCGAGCACCTTCTTGCCTTCGGCCGCATGCGGCGCCTTGGCGACGAGGCTCATCACGTAGGGCACGGCCAGCGTGCCTTCGCTCGGAATAACGAAGGCGACGTTGGCCTTGTCCTTGTATTTGGCGCGGTAGGCGTTGAAGTCGTAGTCGAGCAGGATCGCGATTTCGCCCGACAGCACGCGCGCGTAGGAGGTCTGCTTGGGCACGATCGGCTCGTTCTTCTGCAGCACCTTGAAGTAGTCGATGGCCGGGCCGAAGTTGTCGAGCGTGCCGCCGCGCGCTTCGTTCACCGCCACCGCACCCACGTAGCCGACAAAGGCCGAGGCTGGATCGAGATAGCCGATGAGGCCCTTGTACTCGGGCTTGAGGAGGTCGGCCCACGACTTCGGGACCGGCTTGCCCTTGAGCGCATCGACGTTGACCATGAAGCCGAGCGTGCCGGAGTGGATGGTGAACCAGTTGCCGGCCGGGTCCTTCAGGCCGTCGGGAATGTCTTTCCACGCGGCCGGCTTGTAGGGCTCGACCACGCCTTCTTTCTGCGCCTGCACCGCGAAGGTCACGCCCAGATAGGTGACGTCGGCCACGGGGCTGCCTTTTTCGGCCACGAGTTGCGCGAGCGACTGGCCCGAGTTCTTGTTGTCGGCCGGCACGGTGATGCCGGTCTTGGCCTTGATGGCCTTGAGCTGCGTGCCCCAGTCGGCCCACTCGGTGGGGCAGTTGTAGCAGATGGCGGTCTGGGCCATGGCGGTGCCGCCGGCGGCGAGTGTGGTGGCGAGCAGCGCGAGGCGGGCCATGCGGGAAAAGCGGAAGGACCGGAAGGACCGGAAGGACAACATCATGGAAGAGCTCCTTGGTTGGATGTGGCGGAGAACGAAAGAGATCAAATTGCGGCGGTCGCGCACGACTCGCCATCACGAAAGAAACAGGGCAGCAACAGGCTTGCTTCGGCCTGCAGCGCGGCACCGCCGGCCATCGCCTGAACCAGCAGCTCGACGCTGCGGCGGCCGATTTCGCTGTTGGGTTGTGCGATAGTGGTGAGCGCCGGCGTCAGGTCTTCGCCGAGCGCAATGCCGTCGAAGCCGACCACGCTGAGATCGCCCGGTACGTCGAGGCGGCTCAGGTGCGCGGCCCGGATGCTGCGAATGGCGAGCAGGTCGTTCGAGCAGACCAGCGCGGTCGGCCGGGCCTTGGCTTGCAGCAGCTGCGCGAGCATATCGACTGCGCTTTCGACAAACGGCACTTCGATGAGCGCCGGCGCATCGAGCCCTGCGTCGGCCATGCCTTTCTGATAGCCGCGATAGCGTTGCTGCGCGCGGTCGGATGCCGCGAGCGTGCCGCTGACCATCGCGATGCGCCGATGGCCGAGCAGCACCAGCCGCGCCACGGCATCTGCCACGGCCGCCTCGCCATCGACGGTCACGCACGGATGATCGGCATGCCGGTTGTAGGCCAGCACATAGGGCGTGCCGGTATTGCGCAGCCGAGCGAGCGCGGCCGAAGTGGAGGGGTTGGACACCACGAGGATCAACCCGTCGACATTGCCGGCGAGCAGCAGGTGGACCGCGCGTTCTTCTTCGTCGAGTTGGTAGCCTGTAGTGATGGGAATGATCGCGTAGCCGCCGGCAATGGCTGCGCCCGCAATGCCCTGCAGGCACTCTGCGAAGGTTGGGTTCAGCAGCGTCGGAAGCACCACGCCCAATGCGCGGCTGCGCTGTGTGCGCAAGGTGCGCGCGCTGGCGTTGGGCACATAGTGGAGCTCGCGCGCTGCGCGTTCCACCAACTCACGTGTGGCTGGCGTGACCTTGTCGGGGAAGTTGAACGCCCGCGACACGGTGGCCACGGAAACCCCGGCCTTGGCTGCGACGGATTGAATGCTCATCGTGCGGTGCTATGTAAACGATTACATTGCACCGCGGCAGTATGACCCCGCTATGACAGGCCATGAAAGCCGGGAAAAACCCTGGCGTCTTTGTCTTACTCCCTCTCCCTCTGGGAGAGGGCGGGGGTGAGGGCCGACGGCCTTAACGCCTCAACCAGCCCGCACCGGGCGCGCTACTTCCCCCGCCGAACCCGCCGGATCTCGTCCAGGATCAGGCAGATTGCGCCCAGCGTGATCGCACTGTCCGCCGCATTGAACGCCGGGAAGTACCAGTTGCCAGCGTGGAAGCTCAGGAAATCCACGACGTAGCCGTGCATCATCCGGTCGATCACGTTGCCGATGGCACCGCCCAGGATGCAGGCCATCGAGAACGAGAACAGCTTCTGCCCCGCGTGCGACTTCAGCATCCACACGATGAACACCGCAGCCGCCACGCCAATGGCCGTGAAAAACCAGCGCTGCCATCCCGAGTGGTCGGCCAGGAACGAGAACGCGGCGCCCGTGTTGTGGGCGCGAACCACGTTGAAGAAGCTCGTCACGTAGGTTGCGTCCCCGAGCTTGTAGTAGCCCAGGATCAGCGTCTTGGTGAACTGGTCGATGATCAGGATGATCGCCGCCAGCCCAAGCCAGGGCCAGATGCTGCCGCTGCGGGAACGCGATGCCGACATGGTGCGTGCGGCCGCCATCAGGCAAAGCTCCGCGATTCGCCGGCGCCGAACAGGTTGCTCGTGCAACGGCCGCAGATCGTCGGATGCGCGGGGTCGTGGCCCACGTCGTCGCGGTAGTGCCAGCAGCGATCGCACTTCTCTTGCGCGCTTTTCGTTGCCTGCACAAACAGCTGGCCTGGAGGATGGTCCGGCGCCTCGCCCACCTTTGTCTTCTCGATCTTGACCAGGCCCAGTTTGGCGATCTCGCCGCTGGCTTGTGCGCCGTTCGCGTCGACGGCCTGGGCCGACGACGTGATCAGCACGAACTTGAGATCGGTGCCGAGGGATGTCAGGTCGTCGAGGTATTGGCTGTCCGCATAGACCACGACTTCAGCTTGCAACGATGAGCCCAGGCCTCCATCCTGGCGGAGCAGTTCGAGCTTCTTGTTGACCTCGTCGCGCAAGGAGCGGATGCGCTCCCATTTCGCGAGCAGCGCTTCGTCAGGCGCCGCGAACTCGCTGTACGTCTGCGCGAAGATCGACTCGCCCGGTTTGGCCGTGCTCACGAACTTCCATGCCTCTTCGGCCGTGAAGCTCAGGAACGGCGCCATCCAGCGCAGCATGGCTTGCGAGATGTGCCAGAGCGCCGTCTGCGCGCTGCGGCGGGCGAGCGAGCCCGGCGCCGTGGTGTAGAGCCGGTCCTTCAGGATGTCGAGGTAGAAGCCGCCCAGGTCTTCCGAGCAGTAGATCTGCAGCTTGGCCACCACCGGATGGAACTCGTACACCTTGTAGTGCGCCAGGATCTCGGCCTGGAACTGCGCGGCGCGCGCAAGCGCATAGCGGTCGATCTCGAGCAGCTGGTCGAGTGGCACCGCGTCCTTCGCGATGTCGAAGTCGCTGGTGTTGGCCAGCAGGAAGCGCAGCGTGTTGCGGATGCGGCGATACGAGTCGACCACACGCGCCAGGATCTTGTCGTCGCCCGCGATGTCGCCCGAGTAGTCGCTTGCGGCCACCCAGAGGCGGATGATCTCAGCGCCCAGCTTGCTGCTGATTTCCTGCGGGTCGATGCCGTTCTTGAGCGACTTGCTCATCTTGATGCCCTTGGCATCCACCGTGAAGCCGTGCGTGAGCAGGCCCCGGTACGGCGCGCGGTCTTCCAGCGCACAGGCGATCAAAAGCGACGAGTGGAACCAGCCGCGATGCTGGTCATGGCCCTCCAGATACAGGTCGGCTTCAGGCCCCGTCTCGTGATGCACGTTGGGGTGTGTGCCGCGCAGCACGTGATGGAACGTCGAACCCGAGTCGAACCACACCTCGAGGATGTCGGTGCTCTTGGTGTAGTGCGGCGCGTCTTCGGTGCCCAGGATTTCTTCGGTCGTGACGCGGCTCCAGGCCTCGATGCCGCCCTTCTCGACGATGTCCGCGGCCTGGTCGAGGATTTCCATCGTGCGCGGATGCAGCTCGCCCGAGTCCTTGTGCAGGAAGAACGGGATCGGCACGCCCCAGCTGCGCTGGCGGCTGATGCACCAGTCGGGCCGGTTGGCAATCATGTCGTGCAGCCGCGCCTTGCCGTTCTCCGGATAGAAGCTCGTCTGCTCGATGGCTTCGAGCGCGGTCTGGCGCAGCGACTTGGGCGCCTTGTCCTTGGTGAACACGCCTTCGCCTTCGTCCATGCGGACGAACCACTGCGCCGCGGCGCGGTAGATCACCGGCGTCTTGTGGCGCCAGCAGTGTGGGTAGCTGTGCGTGATGGTCTCGGTGGTGAGCAGACGGTTGGCATCGCGCAGTGCCGAGATGATGACCGGCACCGCCTTCCAGATGTTCTGCCCGCCGAAGAGCGGAAAGTCGGGCGCGTAGCTGCCGTTGCCCTGCACGGGGTTCAGGATGTCGTCGTAGGACACGCCATGCGCGATGCAGGAGTTGAAGTCGTCCACGCCGTAGGCGGGCGAGGAGTGGACCAGGCCCGTGCCGTCGGTGGCAGTGGCGTAGTCGGCCAGGTACACCGGCGACAGGCGCTTGAAGCCAGCGTCAACGTCGTACAGCGGATGCTCGAACTCCAGGCCGCCGAGCTTCTCGCCCTTGACCGTGGCCAGCACCTTGCCGTCGAGCGCATAGCGCGTCATGCACATTTCGACCAGCGAGTTGGCGAGGATCAAGAGGCCGCGCTCGGTGTCGACCAGCGAGTATTCGATCTCCGGGTTCAGGTTGATCGCCTGGTTGGCCGGGATGGTCCACGCGGTGGTGGTCCAGATCACGGCAAAGATGTCGCCGAGGATCGTGTGGTCGGTCTCGAAGGCCTTGAGCACCTTATCGCGCTCGTGCGCCTTGAAGGCCACGTCGAGGGTCTGGCTCTTCTTGTCGGCGTATTCGATTTCGAACTCGGCCAGCGACGAGCCGCAGTCGAAGCACCAGTACACCGGCTTCAGGCCGCGGTACACAAAGCCGCGCTCGATCACGCGCTTGAAGGCCCGCAGCTCGCCGGCTTCGTTCGCAAAATCCATCGTCTTGTACGGATGGTCCCATTCGCCGAGCACGCCCAGGCGCTGGAAGTCGAGCAACTGCTGCGCGATCTGCTCCGTGGCGTAGGCGCGGCTCTTGGCCTGCATCTCGTCGCGGCTCAGGTTGCGGCCGTATTGCTTTTCGATGGCGTTCTCGATCGGCAGGCCGTGGCAGTCCCAGCCCGGCACGTAAAGCGCGTCGTAGCCCTCGAGCTGGCGCGCCTTGGTGATCATGTCCTTCAGGATCTTGTTCACCGCGTGACCCATGTGGATCTGCCCATTGGCGTACGGCGGGCCGTCGTGAAGGATGAACTTGGGCGCGCCGTGGCGGGCGTCGCGAAGGCGGTGGTAGCGGCCTTCGTCGTTCCATTCCTTCACCCAGCCCGGTTCGCGCTTGGGCAGGTCGCCGCGCATCGGGAAGGGGGTGTCGGGCAGGTTCAGCGTGGAACGGTAGTCGGTGGGGGAAGCGGCGTCAGACATGTTGGGGTGCGAAACAGAGGGGCTTCGACAGGCTCAGCCCGAACTGCATTGAGCGGTCGGTGCGGAAGAAAAGCCGTTCGCCCTGAGCTTGTCGAAGGGCGGCAGCACGGTGCGTGCAGGGCTAAATTCGGTCGCGCGTCGTCTGGCGATGGGTTTCGGCGTGGGTCGATGCAAAGAACGCGCGCGCGTCGCGCCCATCCTTCGCGATGCCCGCAGTAAGGGCCTCGAGGCTGGTGTAGCGCAATTCGTCGTGCAGTTTGTGCAGGAGTTCCACGCGGGCGATTTTACCGTAGGCCCCTTCGGCTCCCAGATGCGAGGGCCACTCCAGGCAATGCGTCTCCAGCAATACCCGACCCGCGTTGACGTCGTTGGCGTCCAGCGAGGGGCGCACGCCGAGGTTGGCCACGCCGGGCAGCGGCTGGTCGGCCAGGCCGTGCACCAGTACCGCGAAGATGCCGCTGGCCGCCGGCTTCCAGTGCTTGAAGCGCATGTTGAGGGTGCGAAACCCGTCGTCCTTGCCGGGGGCCGAGGCGCCCAGCGCGCGGCCGAGCTTGCGGCCATGGACCACGTGGCCCGAGATCGTGTAGGGCCGGCCGAGCAGATGCTGGGCGTCGGCCATGCGGCCCTCGGCCAGGGCATCGCGCACGGCCGAGCTGGAAACGCGCAAGCCATGCACCTCGTAGCTGTTCATGCGGGCCACGTCGAAACCGTGCGCATCGCCGGCCTCGTCGAGCATGGCGTAGTCGCCGGCCCGCTTGGCGCCGAAGCGGAAGTCGTCGCCCACCAGCACATAGCGCGCGCCCAGCCCCTCGATCAGCACGTTCTGGATAAATTGTTCAGGCGACTGGGACGCCAGCCGGCCGTCGAAGGGCAGCACGATGGTCTGGGCCACGCCGCAGGCCGCGAGTTCGGTCAGCTTGTCGCGCAGCGTGCCAATGCGGGCCGGCGCCACGTCGGGTTTCTTGGTGGCCGCGGCGAAATAGTCGCGCGGGTGGGGCTCGAAGGTGAGCACGCAGCTGGGCAGCCCGCGGTGGCGCGCTTCGGTCTGCAGCAGCGCCAGCATGGCCTGGTGGCCACGGTGAACGCCGTCGAAATTGCCAATGGTGAGGGCGCAGGCGGGAGCCACGCCCGGGTGCCGGAAGCCGCGGAAAACCTGCATGGGTGAATATCTTTTTGATAGCGCCTCGCGCCCGTCGAATGGGCGAATCAGGCCGTTTTGTCACAAAGCCGGTATATTGTGACTCAGTGCGTTGCTTGAAGTGGTCTCCGGCGCGCTCCGTGTCCCTGGTCTTTCCGTGATTCTTCCCTTTTTGAGGAGGCGTGTGGTGAAGGTCTTGAAGCTGTCGGCCCAAGGGCTGCCCCAGTCATGGATATCGCTCGAACAGGCGGTCATCCACTATGCAGCGGACGAGGTCCGCTGGGAGGTGGGCGCGCAGGTGGCTGTGTTCCGTGGCGGCCACAACGCCATCACGGGCGAGCAATCGCAGATTGCGATCAACAGCATCATCGGCACCAAGGGCGTGCCGCGCATCAACCCTTTCACGCAACGCCCGGGCCTCACCAACAGCAAGCTCTTTGCGCGCGACCGCAATGTGTGCGCCTATTGCGGCGGGCATTTCCACGAAGACGAGCTCACGCGCGAGCACATCATTCCGTTCGCGCAAAAGGGCATCGACACCTGGATGAACGTGGTCACGGCCTGCAAGCCATGCAACCACCGCAAGAGCAGCCGCACGCCCGAGCAGGCGAACATGCCGCTCCTGTATGCGCCCTATGTGCCCAGCCTCTGGGAAGATTTCATTTTGCGAAACCGCCGCATCCTGGCGGACCAGATGGAATTCTTGATGGCGCATCTGCCGCAGAGCTCGCGGCTGCACGACAGCTAACTTGCTCGCTCAGCGCTTCCAGTCCGGCGAGCGCTTCTCGATGAAGGCCTGGATGCCTTCGAGCGCGCTCTCGTCCATCATGTTGCAGGCCATGGTCTGGCTCGCATCGGCCAGCGCGGCTTCGATGCCGGTTTCGAGCTGGCGGTAGAAGAGAGCCTTGCCGAGCGCCAGCGCCTGGCGCGGCTTGGCAACGATGCTGGCGACCAGCGCCTCGACCTCGGCGTCGAGCTCGGCGGGCGAGGCCACCCGGTTAATCAGGCCCTTTTCGCGGGCCTCCTCTGCACTGATGAACTCGCCCGTCACCAGCATCTCGAAAGCCTGCTTGCGCCCGAGGTTGCGCGAGAGCGTGACGCTCGGCGTGGAACAGAAAAGGCCCACGTTCACGCCGCTGACCGCGAAGCGCGCCTCGCTCGAGGCCACCGCCAGGTCGCACACCGCGACCAGCTGGCAGCCCGCGGCCGTCGCGATGCCGTGCACGCGCGCAATCACCGGCACGGCAAGGCGCTGGATCGACAGCATCATCGCGCCGCAGCGTTCGAAGAGCCGCTGGTAGTAGCCGAGCGAGGGCTCCGTGCGCATTTCCTTCAGGTCGTGGCCCGCGCAGAAAGCCTTGCCCGCTGCCGCGATGACGACCGCGCGCACGCTCTCGTCCGCCGCGATGTCTCCGATGGCTTGCTCGAGCGCGTCAAGCATGCCCTCCGATAGCGCGTTGAACGAGGCTGAGCGGTTCAGCGTGAGCGTGACCACGCCGCGCGCATCGCGCGCCTTCAGCACGAAGGGGGAGGCCGCATCGTTCATGTCCGTTGCCCTCAGTAGGTCAGCTCGAGCACCGTCACGTGCTGCTGCGCGGCGGGCCAGGTCAGGCCGGTGATGCGTTCGCTGTTGAATTCACCGGTCACCGCGCGCTGGGGCTCCGCGGCGGCAAGGCGCAACCTGGAACTCGACACGCCGGAACCCTTGGGCGGCACGCCGGCCGGGGGGCTCTGGCCGTCGAGACGCATGCTGTCGCGCTGCGCGTCGAAATAGCCGCGAGGGCGCGTGAAGACGACGACCGCCTGGGCAGTGGCATCGGCGGGCGTGATGCGCTCGGGGCGCAGGTTCACCGAACCGCTGCTGCGTGGAAATGCGCTGCGGTAGATGTGGGTGATGCCATAGCCCGGCGCGTTGAGAACGAACTCGTAGGCCGTGTCCCCGCGCGCGCTGAAAGGGCCCCATCGGCCGTCCGCGCCGACGTTCTTGCTGTGCACGGCGTTGCCGCGCCGCGCACCCGTGGCGTGGTCGATGGCATAGACGGTGACCTGGCCGCCATTCAGCGACAGGTTTTCCGCACCGATTGCGCGGCCGTCGAGCACGACGTTCGCGTCGGCCGCAATCGCCGTGCTGCGGGGCGGCTCGCCCGTCAGGAATTGCCATGTCGCCGCGAACGCGGCGGGGGAGAACGAGGTCTCGCGATGGTCCACTCGCGGCAGCACGACATTCGTCGCCCCCTTCAGCGCCGGCCCGTCAAAGCCGATGTTCGTAGGCTGGCCCGGCACGCCGATCCACAGCCCGTCGGGCTGTGCATATTTATCGTTGTTGTCGGAGCGCAGTGTGAGCCACTTCACGCCCGGCGTGACCTCTTCGCCATTCGGACCCTTGGGCGCATTGAGCTGCTGCATGAAGCCAGAGAGCCCCGAGAACTCGTTGTTCTCGCGAAAGCCCTTCACCACCCAGATACCGTGCGCCGGATTGCCGCCCAGCACCACGTGGCTCACCGCATCCGCGCCGCCGCCGTTCTGCACGTAGTTGCGGATGGTGTTGCCGCCACGCGAGTTGCCGATCAGCACCACCTTGTTGGCGCCCGTGGCCTTCAGCACCTTGTCGACCTCCGCATTCAGGAAGACGGCCGAGTCGGTCGTCGAGCTGCGGCCTGGCTGCGCCACGGTGTCGTCGTCGCGCGCCAGCGGGTAGGGCTGGTCGACGGCAAAGAGCCGGTTGCGCGGCCAGCCGTTCGATTCGAAACGCCAGATCGTGGTCTGCCAGAGCGCGGCCGAGTCGCCGTTGCCATGCATGAAAACAATCGGCGGACGCTCGGTGAAGGAGGGCGAGGGCGCGGTGGCGCAAGCGGTCAGCATGGCGGTCGATGCGAGCCCGAGGGCAAGAAGGGTGCGGCGTGATGGCATGTTTTTGTTCCTGGCTGGGTTCCAAGTAAAAACGCCCGCCGGCGCAAAGCGGGCGGGCGTTGGATGCTATGGGTAAAACATCGTCAGGCGAAGACGCCGGCGGTGTCCTGCATGCGGGCCGACACTTCGCCCAGGTGGTGCAGCGAGTCGCCGAAGGTCATCTCAAGCTGCGTGAGCTTGCGGAAATAGTGGCTGCCGATGTATTCGTCTGTCACGCCGATGCCGCCGTGCAGCTGCACCGAGTTGGCAGCGACATAGCGCATCGACACGCCAAGCTGGTACTTGGCGCGCGACAGGGCCTGACGTCGCTCCTCGGCCGGTGCGTTGAGCTTGAGCGTAGCGTAGTAGCTCATCGAGCGCGCGAGTTCGAGCTGCATCTTCATGTCGGCCACGCGATGGCGCAGCGCCTGGAAGGTGGAGATGACTACGCCAAACTGCTTGCGCTGGTTCATGTAGTCGACTGTGAGGGCCACGGTCTTGTCCATCACGCCAACCGCCTCGGCGCAGGTGGCCGCAATGCCCACATCGACCGCGTACTCGAGCGCAGTCAGTCCGTCCGCGGTGATCAGCGTGGCGTCTGCCTTGTCGAAAACGACCTCGGCCGCGCGGCTGCCGTCCTGCGTGCCGTAGCCGCGGGCTTCGACACCGCTGGCGCTGCGTTCGATCAGGAAGAGGGCGATCTTGCCGTCGGCTTGGGCGGGCACGATGTAGGCATCAGCTTCATCGCCCACAGGCACCACGCTCTTGGCGCCGGTCAGCGACCACTTGTCGCCGGACTTCACGGCCTTGGCCTCGCAGCGGTCGAGCCGATAGCGCGCCTTGCGCTCCTGGTAGGCCAGCACCACGATGGCCTGGCCGCCCGCAATGCGCGGCAGCCAGTTGTCCTTGATGTCCTCGCCGACATAGCCGCTGAGCACCGCGCCGGCAATCAGCGTCTGCGCGAAGGGCTCCAGCACGATGCCGCGGCCCAGTTCTTCCATCACGACCATGCCCGCCACCGGGCCCATGCCCAGGCCGCCATCGTCTTCGGCGATGTAGAGGCCGCCCAGGCCGAGCTCGGCCAGATCGTCCCAAGCCTCGCGCGAGAAGCCGCCATTGGCCTCGATGCCGCGGCGGCGCTCGAAGTCATAGCCCTTGTCGACCCACTTGCGAACGGCGTCGCGCAATTGTTCCTGGTCGTCCGAGAAATTGAAATCCATGTTCTTGTCTCCTCAGCCGAGAACGGTTTGAGCAACGATGTTTCGCTGCACTTCGTTCGAGCCGCCGTAGATGGTGGTCTTGCGCATGTTGAAGAAGGTCGACGCGAGCGGCGCAAGGGCCGGATTGCCGCCGGGGAAGTCGCCTTGCCAGCCGGCTTCCATCGCTTCGCGGATGAGGGGCAGGGAATAGGCGCCGCCGGCCAGCATCATCAGTTCGCTGTAGCGCTGCTGGATTTCGCTGCCGCGGATCTTGAGCAGGCCCGCGACGTCGAGCGAGTTCTTGCCCGAGGTGGCGGCCGAGAGCACGCGCAGCACCATCATTTCGAGCGCGACGATGTCGACTTCGAGCTTGGCGATCTCGTCGCGGAAACGCTGGTCGTCGTACACGCCTTCGCTCTTGGCGATGCGCTTCAGGCGCTCGAGTTCGCGCTTGGCGCGGTTCACGTCGGCGATGTTGGTGCGCTCGTGCGAGAGCAGGTGCTTGGCGTAGGTCCAGCCCTTGTTCTCTTCACCGATCAGGTTTTCGGCAGGCACTTCGACGTTATCGAAGAACACCTCATTCACTTCATGGCTGCCGTCCAGCAGCTTGATGGGCCGCACCGTGACGCCGTGCGACTTCATGTCGAGCAGCAGAAAGCTGATGCCGGTCTGGGGCTTGCCCTCGTTGCTGGTGCGCACGAGGTTGAACATCCAGTCCCCGTACTGCCCCAGCGTAGTCCAGGTCTTCTGGCCGTTGACGATGTACTTGTCGCCTTTGCGCTCGGCCTTGGTCTTGACCGAAGCCAGGTCGGAGCCCGAACCCGGCTCGCTGTAGCCCTGGCTCCACCAGACTTCGCCGCTTGCGATGCCAGGGAGAAAGCGCTTTTGCTGCTCGGCATTGCCGAAGGCCATGATCACCGGTGCGACCATCACGGGGCCGAACGGGATGATGCGCGGCGCGCCGGCAAGGGCGGTTTCTTCCTCGAACAGATGGCGCTGGATGGCGGTCCAGCCCGGGCCGCCGAATTCCGTGGGCCAGCCGTAGCCTAGCCAACCCTTCTTGCCAAGGATCTTGGCCCAGTTCTGCAAATCGTCGCGCGTCAGTTCGAGCGCGTTGTGCACCTTGTGCGAAATCTCGTTGGGAAGGTTCTGTTTGACCCAGGCGCGAATTTCTTCGCGGAACTTCTGTTCTTCGGGCGTGAAGCTCAAATCCATGCGTGCCTCGCTGTGTTGATCGGTCGCCGCCATCGCGGCGAAAAGCGGCTTGTCTCCGGAATTCGGAGTTTTAGCACGGTCGTGCTGTGGAACGGTGTCCGCGCGGCGACAAGTGACCCTCGGTCCTTTTTCGGGCGCGCGAGGCGGGGCACGGATAATCCCGGCCTCCCATGAAGAACATCGTGATCCTGATCTCCGGCGGCGGCTCCAACATGGCGGCCATCGTGCGCGCCGCCGAGCGCGACCGCTGGTCCGAGCGCTTCGGTGCGCGCATTGCCGCAGTCATCAGCAATAAGGCGGAGGCAGGCGGGCTTGCCATCGCCAAGTCGCACGGCATCGACACCGCCGTGGTCCCGCACAAGGACTATCCGAGCCGCGACGCCTTCGACGAGGCGCTGGCGAAGGTCGTCGATGCACATTCGCCCGCGCTGGTGGTACTGGCAGGCTTCATGCGCATCCTGACGCCCGCCTTCGTCGGCCGCTATTTCGGCCGCCTGGTCAATATCCATCCTTCGCTGCTGCCTGCCTTTCCGGGGCTGAACACGCACCAGCGGGCGATCGACGCCGGCTGCAAGGTGGCCGGCGTCACGGTGCACCAGGTGACCACCGAGCTCGACCATGGCCCGATCCTGGCCCAGGCGGTGGTGCCGGTGCTGCCAGACGACACCGCGGCCACGCTGGCCGGCCGGGTGCTCGCGCAAGAGCATCAGTTGTATCCACGCGCCATTGCGGAATGGCTCGCCGATACATCAAGTCACATACGTTAAATTTGTTTATATTCGCGGGTTTTCGGGAGCATCCATTGAAAACCCAATCGCTACTGTCCACGGTCGCCAGCGCCGTTCTGCTGGCGGCTTGCGCCGCGCCAGCCCCTGCACCCACCTCTGCACCCGCAACTGCATCCGCTGCGGCGACCGAGCCGGTGTACCAGTGCAATGCGGATGGCGCGCGGTTCGCTGTCGGACAGCCGTTGTCGCCGCAACTCGAAGCCGCCGCCCGCGTGCGCGCCGGTGCGGGCACGGTGCGGGCACTGAAGCCCGGCGAAGCGGTCACGATGGAACTCAACGGCGGACGCCTCAACCTCGACGTGGATGCGCGCGGTCGGGTGACGGACGTGCGCTGCGGCTGAGACTACGCCGAAATCTGGACCGGGGCGAAGCGCAATTGGCGAATTCCCTCGATCTCCACGGTTTCGCCGAACATCGCGGCCGGGCGGACCCAAAGTCCCCGGGCGCCATAAAGCGCGCGGTAGAGCGTCATCGGTTCCAGGGTCTCGCTATGGCGCACGGTGCCCAGCACCTCGTATTCGCCGCCCTTGTAGTGGCGATAGCGGCCGGGAGGCGTCTCTATCAGGGGTGGCAGGTCGTTGTCGTTCACGGCGTTGCTTCTTTCAAACTGTGGTGTCCGGTTGGAGGAAAGACGGATGGATCGCGCTGATTTTGTTCACCTCGTCCGACTGAGCGAGCATGCCAGTGCTGACGACAGTGCGCGCTACCGGCGCAACGTCGCGGCGTTTGCCGCGCTCGGCTATGCCTGGGTGATGGCCTGCCTGGCGCTGTCGATCGGCATCATCGCCTGGGTGGCGCTGACCGCCGGGCGCGGGCGCTTCGGTTTCTCGCGCGGCTGGCTGCTGCTGTTTGCCTTCGGGCTTCTGTGGGCCACGCTGCGCGCCTTGTGGGTGCGATTCGACGAACCCGCTGGGCGCGAGCTTTCGCGCGCGGATGCGCCGGCGCTGTTCGAGGCACTCGACCGTATCCGAAAGAAGATCAAGGGGCCGCCGGTCCATCGCGTCTACCTGGACGACGAGTTCAACGCCAGCATCCGGCAGGTGCCGCGCTTCGGCCTGTTCGGCGGGGCCGTCAATTCCCTCTCCATCGGCTTGCCGCTCTTGATGATGCTGGACCGGCGGCGGCTGCTGTCGGTGCTTGCACACGAGTACGGGCATTTGCGCGGCAACCACGGCAAGCTCAGTGCCTGGATCTACCGCACGCGTCTGTCGTGGCTCAAGCTGGACGCCAGCCTGCAGCGCGACGAAAGCGTGATGGCGCTGGTGTCACAGGCCTTTTTCCGCTGGTACTTTCCGCGCTTTGCGGCACGGACCTTCGCGCTCGCCCGGCAGGACGAGTACGAAGCCGACCGCATTTCCGGACGGCTGCTGGGCACGCCCGTGGCCGCGGCCGCGCTGACGGAAATAGCTATCAAGGGCAACTGGTACGCCAATGAATTCTGGGCTTCGCACTGGGCACGCGCCGAACGCGAGCCCCAGCCGCCCGGTCCCTTCAAGGCGCTGCGGGAGCTTGCCGGTACGCCGCCCAGCAGTGAATTCGCTCGCCAGGCCCTGCGCGAGGCCATGCGGCGCGTCAGCGACCTCGACGACACGCACCCTGTCTTGCGTGACCGGCTCGAGGCGCTTGGCCAGAAAGCCGTGGTGCCGCCGTGGTCCACCGAACCGGCGCTGGGCATGCTCGCCGACAGCGCGAAGTGGATCGAGCATTTCGACAACCAATGGCGCCGTGCCCACGCCAGCGACTGGAAGCAGCACCATGCGCACCGGGCGCGCATTCGCGAACGCATCGAACTTCTTGCCGCTCGGGGCGAGCGCAACACGCCTGACGAAATGGTCGAGTGGGCCGATTCCGAACGCCGGCTCGATCCGGCCGCGCCGGTGCGCGAGCGCTATGAACGCGTGCTGCGGCTTGCCCCCGAACATCCCGGTGCCTTGCGAGGGGTGGCCCAGATGCTGCCCACGCGAGACCGCGATGCGCGCCTGGCGGTGCTCGACCGCTTGCACGGATCCAGCGCCGCCAGCCGCTGGTGGGCTGCGAAGAACGCCGTGGCGGCGCTCGAGGATCCCGATGCGGGGGCGCACGACGAGGAAGCCCTCAAGCTGTGGCGCGGCCGTCTCAAGGAGGCCGAAGAAGCCGAGGCGCGCGCCTGGGAAGAAATCACCGAAACGCCTTTCTTCAGCCAGATCGTCCGGCACGACCTGAACGATCATGAGCTGGGCGAATTGCGGGCCGACCTGTCGCGCTGCCTCCCCATCTCGAGAGCCTGGCTGGTGCGCAAGACCTTGCGCGAGTTTCCGTGGCGCCGAGCCTACATCGTGTTCGTCGACCTGCCCGGCATGGACGACGACGACCGCTGGCAGCTTTGCCGGCAACTCGAGCAGACCCTGAGCCTGCCGGGGGCGGCGCTGGTTCTCTGGGCCGGCCATTCGCCGACTTTGGAAGACATTGAACGGCAGGCTTTTGGAACGATCTGGACGCGCACGGCGTAGGGAGCCGCCCGGCTGAGACAATCGGGGCATGCACCCCAAAGCCCTGTTGGAGGCCACCGCCGATCTGGTCGGCCTTGTCCTGAAATTCGATCACCCGGCCGACCAGGTCGTTTCGCGGTTTTTCCGCGACCACCGCGAGTTCGGCCCGCGCGAGCGAGCCACGCTTGCCGAGACCGTCTACACCGTCTTGCGCAAGAAGCTCCTGTTCGACCATCTTTCGCCCTCGGGCACCGGTTCGAAAGAGCGCCGCATGGCGATCCTGGGCTTTTACGACCCGCGCGACTTTTTGAAGAGCGCCCTCAACGACATCGAAAAACGCTGGCTCGACAACTGCGATGCAGTCAAGCAAGAAGACCTGCTGGAGCGCCACCGCCACAACCTGCCCGAATGGCTGGTCACGCCGCTCAAGGCGCAGCTGGGCGACGGTTTCTGGCCGTTGGTCGAGAGTTTGCAGCAGCCCGCTCCGCTCGATCTCCGGGTCAATGCCCTGACCGACAAGCGGGCAGAAGTAAAGGCGGAGCTTGCCAAGGCTGCTATCAAATCTGAAGCAACCCCGTTTTCACCCTGGGGCTTGCGCATCGACGGCAAGCCGGCTCTGACCAAGCTCGATGCTTTTGCGCGCGGCGCCGTCGAGGTGCAAGACGAGGGCTCCCAACTGCTCGCGCTGCTGCTGGACGCCAAGCGTGGCGAAATGGTGGTCGATTTTTGCGCCGGCGCGGGCGGCAAGACGCTGGCAATTGGCGCCACCATGCGCAACACCGGTCGGCTCTATGCCTTCGACACCTCGGCGCATCGGCTCGATGCGCTCAAGCCACGGCTT
This sequence comes from Variovorax sp. OV700, assembly GCF_900099805.1. GTDB lineage: Bacteria > Pseudomonadota > Gammaproteobacteria > Burkholderiales > Burkholderiaceae_C > Variovorax. The sequence continues at coordinate 322,103 of NZ_FNDR01000008.1, forward strand.
GCGCGCAGCAAGCTCTCGAACGTTCATCCGGCCGCCATTGCGCACGAGCGCGACGATCGCATCAAGCGCCTCGCCGGCAAGATCGATCGGGTGCTGGTCGACGCACCCTGCTCGGGCCTGGGTACGCTGCGCCGCAATCCGGACCTGAAATGGCGTCAATCGCCCAAATCGGTCGAGGAGCTGACGGTCAAACAAGCCGCCATCCTTCAAAGCGCGGCGCGCCTGCTGAAATCCGGCGGGCGTCTGATTTATGCGACGTGCAGCGTGCTGCCGGAGGAAAACGAGGCCATTGCCGAGGCTTTCAGCGCCGCCAACCCGGATTTCGTGCCCCAGGACGCGGCGGAACTGCTGCAGGGCCTCAAGGTGGAGGGCTTCGAGAAGCTCTGCGCCGGCGGGCCGGACGGCCGCCGCTTCCTGCGACTCTGGCCCCATCGCCACGCGACGGACGGCTTCTTTGCGGCGGTGTGGAACCGCAAATAGGCGCGGCACTCCAAACTAGGGTAAATCTGCGCTTTTGTGGAAGGACAAAAGGCCTCATTTTGGCCTTGCCCCCTTAAAATCGCAGGTTAACTGAAAGGTTGCACCTTCGTGTGGCCATGGAGTACTTAATTCAATGTTGATTCCTGACTCTGCCGTTTTGAGCGCGGCCATCGACTGGCTCGGACACGGCTTGTGGGACCTCACATGGTGGCAAGTCGTGCTGTACACGCTCGTCACCACGCACATCACGATCGCAGCGGTCACGATCTTCCTGCACCGCACGCAGACGCACCGTGCCATGGATCTGGGGCCAATCCCCTCGCATTTCTTCCGTTTCTGGTTGTGGCTTGGCACCGGCATGGTGACCAAGGAATGGGTGGCCATTCACCGCAAGCACCACGCCAAGTGCGAAACCGAAGACGACCCGCACAGCCCGCAGGTCAAGGGCATCGACGAAGTCCTGTGGCGCGGCGCCGAGCTGTATCGCGCCGAGTCGAAGAACAAGGAAACGATGGAGCGCTACGGCCACGGCACGCCCGATGACTGGCTCGAACGCAACCTGTACACGCGCTACAGCTGGCAAGGCGTAGGCCTGATGCTGGTCATCAACCTGGCGCTGTTCGGCGGGCTTGGCCTGACGGTCTGGGCCGTGCAGATGCTCTGGATCCCCATCACGGCGGCCGGCATCATCAATGGCATTGGCCACTACTGGGGCTATCGCAACTTCGAGGCGCAGGACGCCAGCCGCAATGTCTCGCCCTGGGGCCTGATCATCGGTGGCGAAGAGCTGCACAACAACCACCACACATATCCCACCTCGGCCAAGTTCTCGGTCAAGAAGTACGAATTCGACATCGGCTGGGTCTATATCCAGATGATGCAGAAGATCGGCTGGGCCAAGGTCAAGAAGGTACCGCCGAAGATGCAGATGGGCGACATCCAGCCCGTCGCCAACGAGAAGACGCTCGAGGCCGTCATTGCCAACCGCTACGAAGTCATGGCCGGCTATGCGCGCGAAATGCGCCGCGTCACCAAGGCGGAGCTGGCTGCGCTCAAGACCAAGGGTGGCGACATCTCGGTGCTCAAGGCGGCCAAGAATTGGCTGCATCGCGACGACGACAAGGTGCCGGCATCGGCCCGCACGCATCTCGTGCAGGCACGCGCCGCCCACCCGGTGATCGACAAGATGGTCACCATGCGCGAAGAACTGCGCCAGCTGTGGCTCAACACGTCGCAGTCGCGCGAGCAATTGGCGGCCGATCTGGCGGCCTGGTGCCACCGTGCGGAAGCCAGCGGTATTGCCGGCCTGCGCGAATTCTCGACCCGCCTGCGCGCAGCGCGGGCCTGAGGGTCCTTAAACAATCGCGCGAATCGCGTAACCTGCGCTCCCTGAAAAGCCGGCTTCCAGGCCGGCTTTTTTACGCCCGTCTTTTTCTTGCGCGAGAAGGGGAGGGCAAAGAAATAGAAGAATCCGCGAGTTGGAAAGAGGGATCGACAGGCAACAAAAAACCCCCGCCGGGCAAGCCTGGCGGGGGTTTTTTGTTTGGGTAAACCAGCGCTGAATTACTTCAGCTTGATTTCCTTGTATTCGACGTGCTTGCGTGCCTTGGGGTCGAACTTCATGATCGACATCTTTTCAGGCATCGTCTTCTTGTTCTTGCTGGTCGTGTAGAAGTGGCCGGTACCCGCGGTGGATTCCAGCTTGATCTTTTCGCGTCCGCCTTTGCTCGTTGCCATGATTCAGCTCCTTAAGCTTGGCCGCGTGCGCGCAAGTCTGCGAGCACGGCGTCGATGCCGTTCTTGTCGATCAGGCGCAGTGCAGCGCTCGAAACACGCAGGCGAACCCAGCGGTTTTCAGTCTCGACCCAGAAACGGCGATATTGCAGGTTCGGCAGGAACCGGCGCTTGGTTTTGTTGTTGGCGTGGGAAACGTTGTTTCCGACCATCGGGCCTTTGCCCGTTACGTCGCATACGCGTGCCATGAGGACACTCTTTCTTGAACAGCTGGCACCGTCGCAACCGTGAAGATTGCAGGTGTTTTGCAGCTTGACCTCGCCAGAAACGGGTGGCGGTACCCCGGCTTGCCGAACCCACGCGAGTGGCGCTATTTCGGCAAAGCCTTGAATTATAGCCCTTTTGGCCGCAGGCTGGTCTAGAGCGTGCCATCCTGCTCGAGGAATCGCTGGGCGTCCAGCGCGGCCATGCAACCGGTGCCCGCGCTCGTGATGGCCTGGCGGTACACGTTGTCCTGCACGTCGCCGGCGGCAAAGACACCCGGAATGCTGGTCATCGTGGCGAAGCCCTGCAAGCCGGAGCGGGTCAGGATGTAGTTGTCCTTCATCTCCAACTGTCCCTGGAAGATGTCGGTGTTGGGATGGTGGCCGATGGCGATGAAGCAGCCCTTGAGGTCGATCTGCTCGGTTTCGCCGTTCTGCGTGCTCTTGATGCGGATGCCCGTCACGCCCGTTTCGTCGCCCAGCACCTGGTCGAGTTCTTTGTGCAGTTTCAGCACGATCTTGCCTTCGGCGACCTTTTCGTGGAGCTTGTCGATCAGGATGGGCTCGGCGCGGAACTTGTCCCGGCGATGGACCAGCGTGACCTTGTTTGCGATGTTGGCGAGGTACAGCGCTTCCTCGACGGCCGTGTTGCCGCCGCCGATCACGCACACCTCTTGCTCGCGGTAGAAGAAGCCATCGCAGGTTGCGCAGGCCGAAACGCCGCGGCCCATGAACTTCTGTTCGGAATCGAGGCCCAGGTACTTGGCGGATGCGCCCGTGGCAATGATCAGCGAATCGCAGGTGTAGGTGCCGCTGTCGCCGGTCAGGGTGAAGGGGCGCTTGCCGAGGTCGACCTTGTTGATGTGGTCGAAAACGATCTGTGTCTTGAAACGCTCGGCGTGTTCGAGAAAGCGCTGCATCAGTTCCGGACCCTGGACGCCGTGAACATCGGCCGGCCAATTGTCAACTTCTGTTGTCGTCATCAATTGGCCGCCTTGGGCAATGCCGGTGATGAGCAAGGGTTGTAGATTTGCGCGTGCTGCATAAACCGCAGCGGTATAGCCGGCAGGGCCGGAACCGAGGATCAAAACCTTGGCGTGTTGGGGAGCGGACATGATTGGAAAGCCTAGTATTTGCGCTGCGTCAGCGTGTACATTTTCAGGGTGGTAGCCGATATATATGGAGTATCACCGCCCGGTTCAACGCCGGGTGCACGGTGTTTTCAATGCGCGCGATTGTAGTAATCCATCGAAAACCAAAGGTGGGGAGGGCTTGCACGTGCGGTATCAGGGATTGATAAATGTCGATGCTTTCCAATCTTGAGTTGTTGCGGCGCGTTCCGTTGTTCGCCTCGCTGACATCCTCGCAATCTGCAAGCATTGCGGATGCAATCATCAAAAAGCGCTTCAAGCGGGCGGAAGTCATTGTCGAGCAGGGCAAGAAGTCCAATGCCCTTTACATCATCCTGACGGGGCGGGCGCGCGTCACGAGCGCCGACACCCGCGGCCGCGAAGTGATCCTTGCCACGCTGCACACCGGCGACTACATCGGCGAGATGAGCCTGATCGACGACGAGCCGCACTCGGCCACGGTGCGCACCGAAATCCAGTGCGACGTCCTCATGCTGGGCCGCGACGCGTTCGCGCGCTGCCTGCCCGAAAACTCCTCGATGGCCTACAACATCATGCGCGGGCTCGTGCAGCGCCTGCGCCATGCGGACCGCAAGATCGAGTCGCTGGCGCTGATGGACGTCTATGGGCGCGTGGCGCGTTCGCTGCTCGAGTTCGCCATCGACGATGGCGCGGGCAATTTCAAGGTGCGCGACAAGATCTCGCGCCAGGATCTTGCGAAAATGGTGGGTGCTTCGCGCGAGATGGTGAGCCGCGTGATGAAGGATCTCGAGGAACGCGGATTCGTCCAGTCCCAGGACGACGGCTCCATGATCGTCAAGGAACGGCTCCTGTCTTTGACTTGAGCCGACGGGGGCGGGCGCTTCCAGCGGCCGCCTTTTGTTGTAGTGTTCAGGCCTCCAGCCGCCACTTCGAAGGCTGGATGCCGTGTTTTTCATGACCTATTCGCTCAATACGCTTCAATCTTCTTCCGCCGCCGAGGGGCAACCGGTGCGCATGCGCGCCATGCGCTTTGCCCACGAAATCACACTGATCGCGGGATTTGCGGGGCTGCTGTTCTGGTTGCTGGCCATGCTGAGCTTCACGCCCTCCGATGCGGCGTGGTCCACCTCCGGCACCGGAGGCGAAATCAAGAACTGGGGCGGCCGCATCGGCGCCTGGCTGGCCGACGGCAGCTACTTCCTGGCCGGTTATTCGGTGTGGTGGTGCCTCGCGGCGGGCCTGCGCGCTTGGCTCTCCTCGCTCGCTAACTGGCTGCGCGGTGGCGAGCCCGCGCCTGCCGAGCAACCGGTGCGTGGCCGCTTCAACCGCAGCCGCCTGGCGTTCTGGTTCGGGCTCGTGCTGTTGCTGTGCGCGAGCGCCGTTCTCGAGTGGTCGCGGCTGTATCGGCTCGAATCCCATCTGCCGGGCTCGGGCGGCGGCGCGCTCGGCTATCTGGTCGGTCCCGCAAGCGTTCGCTGGATGGGCTTTACCGGCTCGGCGTTGGTGGCCATTGCCGCCGGCGTGATCGGTTCGGCGCTGGTGTTCCGTTTCTCATGGACCCAGATTGCCGAGCGCATCGGCGCGCGGGCGTATTCGCTGTTCGAGTCGCGCCGCGAAAAGCGCGAGATGGCCGCCGACATCGCATTGGGCAAGCAAGCCGCACGCGAGCGCGCTGAAGCAGAGGAGCCGGCGTTCTCGCATGGTGCCGCCGGCGACATCGAGCCGATGGGCCTCGAAGGCGATGAAGAATTGCGAATCGAGCCGCGTCCCAGGCGCCGGGCGCCGTCACCACCGGTGCAGATCGAGCCCGCGATGACCGAGGTGCCCAAGAGCGATCGCGTCGTCAAGGAGCGCCAGAAGCCGCTCTTCAAGGAACTGCCGGACAGCAAGCTGCCGCAAGTCGACCTGCTCGACGCCGCGCAGGTGCGGCAGGAAACAGTGTCGGCCGACACGCTCGAGATGACCTCGCGCATGATCGAGAAAAAGCTCAAGGACTTCGGCGTCGAGGTGCGCGTGGTGCTTGCCTCACCGGGCCCGGTGATCACGCGCTACGAAATCGAGCCGGCGACCGGCGTCAAGGGCTCGCAGATCGTCGGTCTGGCAAAGGATCTTGCGCGTTCGCTCTCGCTGGTGTCGATCCGCGTGGTGGAAACCATTCCGGGCAAGAACTACATGGCGCTCGAGTTGCCGAACGCCAAGCGCCAATCGATCAAGCTCAGCGAAATTCTCGGTTCGCAGGTCTACAACGAGGGCAAGTCGTTCCTCACGATGGGTCTCGGCAAGGACATCATCGGCAACCCCGTGGTGGCCGACCTCGCGAAGATGCCGCACGTGCTGGTGGCCGGTACCACCGGTTCGGGCAAGTCGGTCGGTATCAACGCCATGATTCTTTCGCTGCTCTACAAGGCCGAGGCACGCGACGTTCGCCTGCTCATGATCGATCCGAAGATGCTCGAAATGTCGGTCTACGAAGGCATTCCGCATCTGCTCGCGCCCGTGGTGACCGACATGCGCCAGGCCGCGCACGGCCTCAACTGGTGCGTGGCCGAGATGGAGCGCCGCTACAAGCTCATGAGCAAGCTGGGCGTGCGCAACCTGGCGGGCTACAACACCAAGATCGACGAAGCCAAGGCGCGCGAGGAGTTCATCTACAACCCCTTCAGCCTCACGCCCGACGATCCCGAGCCGCTCAAGCGCGAGCCGCACATCGTGGTGGTGATCGACGAACTGGCCGACCTGATGATGGTGGTCGGCAAGAAGATCGAAGAACTCATTGCCCGTCTCGCGCAGAAGGCGCGCGCCGCCGGCATTCACCTGATCCTTGCGACGCAGCGGCCCAGCGTCGACGTGATCACCGGCCTCATCAAGGCCAACATTCCCACGCGCATTGCGTTTCAGGTGTCGAGCAAGATCGACAGTCGCACCATCCTTGACCAGATGGGCGCCGAAGCGCTGCTTGGCATGGGCGACATGCTCTACATGCCGAGCGGCACCGGCTTGCCGATTCGCGTGCACGGCGCGTTCGTGAGCGACGAGGAAGTGCACCGCGTGGTGGCGTATCTCAAGAGTCAGGGAGAGCCCGACTACATCGAGGGCGTGCTCGAAGGCGGCACGGTCGACGGCGAGGGCGACATGCTGGGCGAGGGCGGCGACGCCGAGAAAGACCCGATGTACGACCAGGCGGTCGAAGTGGTGCTCAAGAACCGCAAGGCCAGTATTTCGCTCGTGCAGCGGCACCTGAAGATCGGCTACAACCGCGCAGCGCGGCTGGTCGAAGACATGGAGAAGGCCGGCCTCGTCAGTGCCATGAGCGGCAGCGGCCAGCGCGAGATCCTGGTGCCGGCGCGTGCCGAATAAGCGGCGAAACCGCGCCGCTCCAGACGTTACGCGCTGACAAGCACGTTGCAAAAGCTGCGCTAGCGTTGCAAAACTTCATCAAGCCCCGCACATGGCGCAACGCGCCGCGGGGTATGGTTAGGTCAACGGCATCGCTTGCTGAGGAATCCAAAATGAAAATGCGCCATTGGCTGTTGATCGGCCTTCTCTGTTCCGCCAACGCCTGGGCCGGCGGCCTCGAAAGCCTCGAGACCTTCGTGAAGACGGTCAAGTCCGGCCGCGCGGAATTCACCCAGACCGTGACCGCGCCGCCGCGTGAAGGGCAGCCGGGTCGCACCAAGACATCGAACGGCACCTTCGAATTCCAGCGCCCGGGCAAATTCAAGTTCGACTACCAGAAGCCGTTTGCCCAGAGCATCGTGGCCGACGGCAAGACGCTCTGGCTGTACGACGCCGACCTGAACCAGGTCACGCAGCGTGCCCAGTCTCAGGCACTGGGCTCGACGCCTGCGGCACTGATTGCCGCGGCCCCTGATCTGCGCGCGCTGCAGGCCGACTTCACGCTCGAGGCCGCGCCCGAACGTGACGGGCTCCAGTGGGTCAAGGCCACGCCCAAGAACAAGGACGGCCAATTGCAGAATGTGCAGGTCGGCTTCCAGGGCGACGCGCTGGCCGCGCTCGAGATTCTCGACAGCTTTGGCCAGCGCTCGGTGCTCAAGTTCAGCAAGGTCGAAGTGAACCCGGCGCTCCCCGCCAACGTGTTCGAATTCAAGGCGCCCGCCGGGGCCGACGTCATCAAGCAATAGCAGCAACCCGACAGGCAGGCTTGGCCAACAGTTCGCATCAACCCCTTGCCGAACGCTTGCGTCCGAAGACGCTCGGCGAGGTCATTGGCCAGCAGCACTTGCTGGGGCCGGGCATGCCGCTGCGCATCGCGTTCGAGTCAGGCCAGCCGCATTCGTGCATTCTCTGGGGGCCGCCCGGCACGGGCAAGACGACCATCGCACGGCTGATGGCCGATGCCTTCGATGCGCAGTTTCTCAGCATCAGCGCCGTCCTCGGTGGCGTGAAGGACATCCGCGAAGCGGTCGAGCGCGCCACGGCCGCACGGGACGGCCTGGAGCAGCAGCGCACCATCGTCTTCGTCGACGAGGTGCACCGGTTCAACAAGAGCCAGCAGGACGCGTTCCTGCCGCACGTCGAATCGGGGCTGTTCACCTTCATCGGTGCCACTACCGAGAACCCTTCGTTCGAGGTCAACTCGGCCTTGCTTTCGCGCGCGGCGGTGTACGTGCTGCAGCCGCTCACGGAAGGCGATCTGAAGCAGATCGTCGCCAAGGCACAGGCCATCCAGGCGGTTCCCGCCATCGAAGACGCGGCCATCGACCGGCTCGTCGCCTACGCCGACGGCGACGCGCGGCGCCTGCTCAACACGCTCGAAACACTGGCCGTCGCGGCCCGTGCCGAGAAGTTCGACAACATCGCCGACGAATGGCTGCTGCGCGTGCTCGGCGAGCGCATGCGGCGCTACGACAAAGGCGGCGAGCAGTTCTACGACACGATCAGCGCCTTGCACAAATCCGTGCGCGGCAGCGACCCCGATGCCGCGCTCTACTGGTTCGTGCGCATGCTCGATGGCGGCGCTGACCCACGCTACATGGCGCGCCGGCTGGTGCGCATGGCGAGCGAAGACATCGGCTTGGCCGATCCACGTGCGCTGCGTCTGGCGCTCGATGCGGCCGAGGTCTATGAACGGCTCGGCACGCCGGAGGGCGAACTCGCGCTGGCCGAGTGCGTCGTCTACCTGGCCATCGCTCCCAAGTCGAACGCCGTCTACACCGCCTACAACGCAGTGCGTGCCCTCATCAAGAAGGACAGCACGCGCCCCGTGCCGATGCACCTGCGCAACGCGCCGACCAAGCTCATGAAGGACCTCGACTACGGCAAGGGCTACCGCTATGCGCACGACGAGGAGGGCGGCTTTGCCGCCGGCGAGCGCTACTTGCCCGAAGGTCTGGAGGGACAGGTCTTCTATCAGCCCGTCGAACGCGGACTTGAAATCCGTATCGCAGAAAAGCTGCGCGAGCTCCGCCGCCTCAACACCCAACGCGAAGGGTGATACGTCTTTTCACACTGCGGGCACGCCCTGCATGACTTCACTCGCATACAGCATGGCGTGAGCGGGTAAACCCCGGTGAAGGCGCACCAAATCGGCGCTGGTGGGTGCTTACAATCCCGCCCACAAATCAGCCAGCGACACATGTTGGCTGGTTTTTTGCTTATCAAGCCAAGGTGCCAAACCGGTGCCACGGTGGGTGAATGGCACCCCGCAACGGTGCAACAAATAGGAACGCGTTATGGAAATTTTGCTGCAGCAGATCATCAACGGTCTGGTTCTCGGCAGCATGTATGCCTTGATAGCCTTGGGCTACACCATGGTGTACGGCATCA
>NZ_FNDR01000007.1 GCF_900099805.1 Variovorax sp. OV700
TCATGCGGCGCCTGCTGCGCAGCATCGCCAAGGGGGAGGCAATCACGCAGGACACGTCCACGCTGGAGAATCCGGCCATTCTGGAGCAGTTGTCAGAACGGATTTGAAAAGCAAAACGCCTGCAGCAACTTACGTCACTGCAGGCGTTCACTTTTTTTGGTCGGGGCGAAAGGATTCGAACCTTCGACCCTCTGGTCCCAAACCAGATGCGCTACCAGGCTGCGCTACACCCCGACAAGCCTTCTATTCTAGCCCGGATATCGGGCCTCTCAGCGTTTCTCGTACTGAGTCTTGCCGAAAAGGATCTCGCGCTCCTTGTCGCCGGTGATCGGCTGGCGCAGGTCGGCCAGCACTTTCACGCCGCGCTGCACGGCGGGGCGCGCGGCGATGCCGTCGAACCAGGCCTTCAGATGCGGGTAATCGGTGAGGGTGATGCCCTGGTTTTCCCAGCTGCGCAGCCACGGGAAGATGGCGATGTCGGCAATCGAATAGGTCTTGCCGGCAATGAACTTGTTCTTCGACAACTGCTTGTCGATCACGCCATAGAGGCGCCTGGCTTCGTTGCTGTAGCGCTCGATCGCGTAGCTGATCTTCTCGGGCGCATACATGCGGAAGTGATGCGCTTGCCCGAGCATGGGGCCGACGCCGCCCATCTGGAACATGAGCCACTGCAGGACGTCGTAGCGCTCGCGATCGGTCTTGGGCAGCAGCTTGCCGGTCTTGCCCGCCAGGTAGACGAGGATGGCGCCCGATTCGAAGAGCGAGATCGGCTTGCCGTCCGGACCGTCGGGGTCGGTAATGGCCGGAATCTTGTTGTTGGGGCTGATCTGAAGGAAGTCCGGGGTGAACTGGTCACCCTTGCCGATGTTGATCGGCCGGGCGGTGTACGGCAGGCCGCACTCTTCCAGCATGATGTGAATCTTGTGGCCGTTGGGCGTGGGCCATGAATAGACCTCGATAGGCGATGCGGGCATGTCGCGGGGCTCCAATGTGGGGGTGGGAATTCGAGGGAGGCAGCATATACGCGGCCATTCAAACGCGTGCAGCGCCGGGCATTCGCCGCCCAGGCAACCGGCGGCGTGTCCCCCTCAGGCCACGGCCGAGCTGGATGAAAGATGCTGGTGGATCAGCGCAACCACGGCAGCGCCTTCGCCGATGGCTCCGCCCACGCGCTTGACCGAGCCCGAGCGCACGTCGCCCACGGCAAACACACCCTGCACGCTGGATTCGAGCGTCGCGGCGGCGCGCGCCGGAAAACCACTGCTCGCCGCGCCGCCCGTCAGCACGAAGCCGTGCTTGTCGACCGCGACGCCGCAGCCTTCGAGCCAGCTGGTCTCGGGCTCTGCCCCGACGAAAAGAAAGATGTTGCGCGCCGCGCAATCGTGCTCGTTGCCCGTGGTCTGGCAGCGCCAAGTCGCACCCGTGAGGCCTTGCTCGGAACCGCCGTTCAGCTTCACCAGCTGGGTGTGCGGATGCAGTTCGATGTTGGGCGTGGCCTCGATGCGATCGATCAGGTAGCGCGACATGCTGGCCGCGAGCGAGGGGCCGCGCACCAGCACGTTGACCTTGGCCGCATGGCGCGACAGGAACACCGCCGCCTGGCCCGCCGAATTGCCGCCGCCGACCAGCGCCACCTCTTGCTGCGAACAAAGCTTGGCTTCGATGGCCGACGCCCAGTACCAGATGCCGCGCCCCTCGAATTCGGAGAGCCTTGGCACGTCGGGCCGGCGGTAGCGTGCGCCGCTGGCAATCACCACCGTGCGTGCGTTGATGGTGCGGCCGTCGGCAAGGGCGATGCGCAGGCTGCCGATGGGGTTATTGCGCGTGCAGTCCAGCGACTTGACCTTGGCCGGGATCAGCATCTCCACGCCGAACTTCTGCGCCTGCACGAAGGCACGGCCCGCCAGCGCCTGCCCCGAGATGCCGGTGGGAAAGCCCAGGTAGTTCTCGATGCGCGCGCTGGCACCGGCCTGGCCGCCAAAGGCGCGGCAGTCGAGCACGATCACGCGCAGGCCCTCAGAGGCCGCATACACCGCGGTTGCCAATCCGGCGGGGCCGGCACCGACCACGGCCACGTCGAACAGCTCGTCGTGCTCTTCCGTGTCGACCATGCCCAGGCAGCGCGCCAGCGCATCCTCCGCCGGATTGACCAGTACCGAGCCATCAGGGCACACGGCCAGCAACTTGCAGGTGCCGTACTGTTCCAGCAGCGCCGCGGCATCAGGATCTTCCGCCGCATCGACCAAGTGATAGGGGTGGCCGTTGCGGCGAAGAAAGTTCTCCAGCCGGGCCATGTCGGGCGACTGCGGCTGGCCGATCAGCACCGGCCCGCTGGCGCCGGATTCGATCAGCGCCACGCGCCGAAGGATCAGCGCGCGGGTGATGCGCTCGCCGAGATCGGCCTCCGCCACGAGAAGCGCGCGCAACTGCGCGGGCGGCACGATCAGCGCTTCGACTTCTTCTTCGGCGTGGCCATCGACCAGGGCAGGGCGGCCGCTCAACTGGCCCACTTCGGCAAGAAATTCGCCCGGGCCCTGGCGCACGATGGGCACCACGTGCCCCAGGCCGTCGCGTTGCGTGACCGCCACCACGCCCTTGAGCAGAACGAACATGCCCGGGCTCGTTTCCCCGGCGGTAAACAGGCGCTCTCCGCGCGCAAAGCGCTGCACGGTTCCGAAGTGCGCAATGCGCGCGATTTCGGTATCGCTGAGAACGGGAAATGTCTGGTGAAGACGGTTGTCCAGATTGCTGCTTGCGGCTGTGGCCATGTACAGAAGCTCCTTGTCGCGGACCCATCGCATTAGACAACCAAGCGGCCTTCTCATGCGAGACGAACACGCTGTAACCCCCGTCATGCAAATGCAATGCCACTGACATGCCCCTTTCACCGCAGGTGCAGAGACTCCATCGGCAGAAAGGGTTCCCCATGAAAGAACTGCCCAACCCGACATTTCCGCTGTCGCAGATCGGACTGCGTGCCGCCTGGTGGCCGGCTCCGGCCGCCGCGCGCACGGCGGTGCCTGAGGCGCCCGCTGCCGTGCCAGTCCCGCCGGTGGTCGTCGATACCAAGCAAGGCATCACCGTGAGCTGGGCGCGCCACCTGGACGAAGTGCGTGCGGCGCAGCGCCTGCGTCACCAGGTCTTCGTCGGCGAAATGGGCGCTCGCGTGAGCACGCCGCTGGCGGGCCACGACATCGACCTGTTCGACGACTTCTGCGAGCACCTGCTGGTGCGCGAAGAACTCACGCAGCAAGTGATTGGTACTTACCGCGTACTCACGCCGGCCCAGGCCCGTCGCGTGGGCAGCACCTACAGCGACACCGAGTTCGACCTGACCCGCCTGCGTGACCTGCGCGAGCGCATGGTCGAGCTGGGCCGCAGCTGCGTGCACCCGGACCATCGCCAGGGCGGCGTGATCCTCGCGCTGTGGGGTGCCCTGGCCGGTTTCATGCATCGCAACAAGCTCGACACCATGATCGGCTGCGCGAGCATTCCCATGTCGCACAACGGCATGACCAGCGGCGATGCAGCGGCCAGCATCTGGCGCCAGCTGTCGGCCAGCCACATGGCGCCGATCCAGTACCAGGTGCAGCCGCGCCTGCCGCTGCCGGTCGAAAGGCTCGACAGCGCGCTCGACGTGGAGCCGCCCGCGCTCATCAAGGGTTACCTGCGCCTGGGCGCCAAGGTGCTGGGTGCGCCGGCCTGGGACCCGGACTTCAACACCGCGGACCTGCCGATGCTGATGCGCATCGACGACCTGCCGGCGCGTTATCGCAAGCACTTTCTGGGCGCATGAAACCAGCGGTTGCCCGGCCCGCCGCCAGGCCATCCGCCCCGTCGCCGAGTGCAGGGGAGCTCAGCGCGGAGGAGTCTGCGTCACAGGATCGTCATGGAAACGTCACAAACGAGGGCGACACTGTCATATTTCAGCCTACGTGTGCTCCCGTGCCCCTTGCTCCAGAATCAGTGCCCATGCAATCAGCTCCCGCTGACAGGACGCCCGCGGTCGCGGCATCGGCGCTCCCGCTGCTCGATCGCGATCACAGCATCCTGTCTTTCAATGAGCGCGTGCTCGACTGGGCTCACCGGCCCGAGGTTCCGCTGATCGAGCGGCTTCGCTACCTGTGCATTGTTTCGTCCAATCTTGACGAGTTCTTCGAAGTTCGAGCCGCGCCGCACCTGATTGCCAGCAGTGCCGGAGACCAGAAGGGCAGCTATACGATCGAGTCGTTCGAGCGCCTGGCCGAGGCAGCCCACGCGCTGGTGGCGCGCCAGTACGCACTCTACAACGACGAGCTGATGCCGACCTTTGCAAAGCACGGCATCCACATCATTTCGCACGGCGAACGCAACGCGGCCCAGCGCAAATGGGTCAGCGAATATTTCGAGCGCGAGGTGCGCCCGCTGCTGATTCCCGTTGGCCTGGACCCGGCGCACCCGTTTCCGCAGGTGGCCAACAAGTCGCTCAACTTCATCGTGCGGCTCGGCGGCAAGGACGCCTTCGGGCGCGAAAACCCGATCCAGATCGTCAAGGTGCCGCGTGTGCTGCCGCGCGTGATCCGCATGCCGGCCAAGGTGTCCGACGGCAAGACGCTGTTCGTGGCACTTTCGAGCGTGGTGCGCGCGCATCTCTCGAGCATGTTCCCGGGGCGCGAGGTGGGCGACTTCTCGCAGTTCCGCGTCACCCGGCACTCCGACCTTGCGGTGGACGAGGAAGACGTCAAGAACCTGCGCACGGCCCTGCGCCAGGGACTGCAGCATCGGCATTACGGACAGGCCGTTCGGCTCGAGGTGTCTGCCAGCTGCGCCGAATCGCTCGCGAGCTTTCTGCTGGCGCAGTTCAACCTGCCCGCGCAGGCGCTCTACCGCGTGCATGGCCCGGTCAACCTGGCCCGGCTGACCCAACTGATCGATCTGCTGGAGGAACCGCAGCTGCTCTTCCCGGCGTACTCTGCGTCGTATCCCGTCACGCTGTCTCCGGTGCAGTCGTTCTTCGAGCGGCTGCAGCGCGGCGACGTGCTGATCCACCAGCCCTTCGAGAGCTTCGACGGCGTGCTCGCTTTCCTGCGCGAAGCGGTGCAAGACCCGCAGGTGCTGGCCATCAAGCAGACCATCTACCGCACGGGCACCGACTCGGAGCTGATGGACCTGCTGCGCGAAGCCGTGCGCCGCGGCAAGGAAGTGACGGTGGTGGTGGAGCTCAAGGCCCGCTTCGACGAAGAGGCCAACATCAACTGGGCCGAAATGCTGGAATCGATCGGCGCGCAGGTGGTGTATGGCGTGGTCGGCCTGAAGACGCACGCCAAGATGCTGCTCGTGACGCGCCGCGAAGGCAAGCAGATGCGCCGCTACGGCCATCTCTCCACCGGCAACTACAACCCGCGCACCGCCAGGCTCTACACGGACATCAGCCACCTGACGGCCGACCCGCTGCTGACGGCCGACATGGAAGCGGTGTTCGTGCACCTTGCCAGCCAGAGCCGGCTGCCCAAGCTCAACCGCATGTGGCTGGCGCCGTTCGATCTGCACAAGAATCTCGTCTCGCAGATCGATGCGCTGGGCCTGGCCGCTTCCACCGGCGTGCCCACGCGCATCGTGGCCAAGATGAATGCGCTGACCGATGAGCAACTGGTCGCCGCGCTCATGCGTGCGGGCCAGAGCGGCGTGAAGATCGACCTCATCGTGCGCGGCGCCTGCACCTTGCCGGCGCAGGTGCCGGGGTTGACGGACAACATCCGCGTGCGTTCGGTGATCGGACGTTTTCTCGAGCACTCGCGGGTTTTCTATTTTCGCAATGGGGAGGAAGAGTCGCTCTACCTCTCGAGCGCCGACTGGATGAATCGCAACATGATGCGGCGCGTCGAACTGGCCTGGCCGGTGACCGATCCAGGCCTTCGCCAGCGTCTGATCGACGAATGCCTGGTGGCATACCTGCACGACGGCCGCGATGCCTGGGACCTGGGAGGCGATGGAATCTACACGCGCGTCGACCGCGACACCCATCCGGGCGAGGCGGGCGCCTCGCGCGTCATCGAAGCGCATGGCGCTCAGACCGCGCTGATGAACCGATATGCATTGCGAGGCCACCACTCCGATGCATCCAGCAACTGACGACCGAAGGACGACGACCATGGACTTGATCTTCTGGCGCCATGCCGAAGCCGAGGACTGGACCGAAGGCTGCGACGACCTGCAGCGCTCCCTTACGGCGCGTGGCGAAAAGCAGGCCAAGCGCATGGCCAGCTGGCTCGACCGGCAACTGCCCGACGGCACGCGCATCATCTGCAGCCCTGCACGGCGCTGCGAGCAGACCGTGCTCGCCCTCGGCCGCAAATACAAACTGCGCTCCGAACTCGCGCCGGACACCACGCCCGAGGCCATGCTGGGCGCGGCCGGCTGGCCGAATGGCAAGTCGGTGGTGCTGATGGTCGGCCACCAGCCATCGGTGGGGCAGGCCATTTCGCTGCTTCTCGGCTTGAAGCAGGACAGCTGCCCGGTTCGCAAGGGTTCCCTGTGGTGGATCCGGACCCGCGAACGCGACGGCGACGTGCAGACCGTGGTGGTCACGGTGCAGTCGCCCGAGCTTCTCTAGCTGCAAGAGCCGTCTTTCAGGCCGATTCCCACCGGCGCTTCAAGACAGGCGCTTTGTCATGGGGGCGGCCAGAGGTAGCGGGGCGCTTGTCT
Source organism: Variovorax sp. OV700 (assembly GCF_900099805.1). Classification (GTDB taxonomy): domain Bacteria; phylum Pseudomonadota; class Gammaproteobacteria; order Burkholderiales; family Burkholderiaceae_C; genus Variovorax. The sequence continues at coordinate 6,685 of NZ_FNDR01000007.1, forward strand.
CCCGGGAAAAGGTGCGCACCGCTCATGTGCGCATGCGGCGCAATTTCTACAGTGACTCCACGGCAAAAACGCCTTGACCCGATGACGGGCGAGAAGCGGTGCCGTTCGGCCACCTCACTGGGGAACTCGCATGAAACTGCTCCACCCGCTGCCAAAAAGCTTCACGAACATGCTGCGCCGAGACGCCAGCATGTCGTTGAATATGCTGACGCTTCTGCTCGTTGCCGCAGCCCTTCTGTCGGGCTGTGCGACGAACACGTCCCAGCCTGTGCTGAAAGCCCGCTACGAAGCTGCCCGCTCGATCGAGAAGGTCGAACTCATCTACAACGAGGAAGACCAGCTCATCGTCACGGACGGTGGCGGCTCCGGACTGACGGGCTTCGCGGGGCTCCTTGGGCCTATCGGCGCGATATTGGCTCTGACCGTTGACACCAGCAGCCGGATGGGCATGGCCGCACGCACCGACCAGCGCAGCAAGGAGTTCACAGCGGCTTTGAAGAGCAGCGGCGCGGCCATGACACTCAACAGACAATTCGCGGAGCAACTCGCAACGCGCCTGCGGAACAGTGGCCGCGAGGTGAAAGTGACGCCTTTCATGCGCGCGACCGGGCAGCTCGCCGAGATGCAGGTGCCCGAACTCCGTCCCACGCCAGGCTACAGCACGCTGATCCTGCGAATCACGACGGCGTACAGCGCCGCCGATGCCACGTCGAGCTTCAAGCCGTTCGTGCTGGTCGAGCAACTGCTGCGCAACGAGCAGCAGGCAGTAATCCATCAGGCATCCAGCTTCGCTGATGTGACTGAGCCGGCCTACTTCATGTACGACGGCTTGCTCAAGGACACCGCAGGTGCTCATAAAGGGCTGAAGCAGGGGCTCGACCGGGTCGTGCAGCCGGCCTATGCAGGCATGTTCGGAGACGACGAGCCGCGCACGGCCCGCTCGGCCACCACCCAAACCGCTGCCTCGACCCGCACTGAAGCTGCTCAAGCCCGCTGAGCTCCGTGCGCAATGCATGAGAACTTTGTAATTAAAAAACAGCGTCTAATGAGAACTTTTTAACGAAGTTCAAGGAGCCAAGACAAGGCGAGGGTGGCATACTCGTCCGAGCCTGATGCATTTGGTCACAATTGGCATCGATAATTTACAACTACATGAGCGGCGAACACTGACGTAGCCGTCGTTCACCGCAATCGCCATGAAAACGCTTGTTCCCCTGCTCGTTGCTGCGGCCCTCATGGCTGGGTGCGCGACCAATGCGCCGCAGACCGCGCTGAAGCCGCGCCCCGATGCCACCCGGTCGCTTGCGAAGATCGAACTCTTTTACAACGAGGAAGACCAGTTCACTGTGGTGGACGGCGGCGGGTCCGCCATCGTGGGCTTTGCCGGGCTTCTGGGGCCGGTCGGTACGCTGGTGGCGCTCGGTTTCGAAGTCGGTAGCCGGGCGACCCTGGCCAGCCGGACGGAGCGGCGCAGCAAGGAGTTCATGGCGGCAGTGAAGAACGACGGCACGGCGGCCACGTCCCTCACCCTCAGCCGGCAGTTCGCAGAACAATTCGCAGCGCGCCTGCGGGAGAGCGGCCGCGAGGTGAAGCTGACGCCCGCCTTCCGCGTCAACGGGCCACTGGCCGAGATGCAGGCACTGGGACATCGGCCCACGCCCGGCTACAGCACGTTGACGATGCGGATCACCGCGGCGTACGGCGCACCCGATGCCACGTCGAGTTTCAAGCCGTTTGTCGCCGTCGAGCAATTGCTGAGAAACGAGCAGCAGGTCGTCGTGTACCAGTCGACCCACACCGCCGACCTGGAGGAGCCCGCCTACTTCATGTATGACGGCCTGCTCCAGGACGCCAGGGGGGCCCGTGAAGGACTGAGGCAGGGCTTTGCCCAGGCGGTGCGGCCCGCCTATTCCGTCATGTTCGGCGGAGACGAGCCGCACCTGGCCGGCGCCGCCGAGCCCACGCGGACGGCCGGCCTCGACGCAGCCTCAGGTCAAAGTGAAATGAAATGAAGTGAGGCGCGTCAGCAGCCGCTGAGTTCCACGCGCCAGCTGCTGGTCTTCTGCCAGGCCAGCACTTCTTCCCGCAGCAGGTGTGCGGACTGCGGATAGGCGTCGGCCCAGTCGGGCGCGCAGGCGATCGTGAAAGCCCTGGCGCCCAGCGCCGCGAGATGCAGCGCCTCTGGGTCGGGATCGCGGCGCGCGTGGCACAGGATCACCGCAAGGCGCAGCGACAGCAGCTGCATCACGAAGGTCTCGTCTTCCAGTGCGGCGTCGAGCTTGCGCAGCTTTCCGCGCTGCCCCAGCACCAGCTGGCCGAGCGCATGCAGCTCGTTGACGGCAAAGCCGGGCGCGTCGGTGTTGTCGAGGATGTAGGCGCCGTGCTTGTGATAGTCGCTGTGAGAAACCAGCGTGCCGATCTCGTGCAGCTGGGCCGCCCAGCCGAGCTTGCGCATCGCGCGACCGGCGCGGCTTCCTGAACTGCCGCCACGCGCGGCAGGTGCGAGCTGCGCGAACAATGCCGCGGCCGTTTCGCCCACCCGCCTGGCCTGGGCCGTATCGACCGAGAACCGGGTGGCCAGCCGCGCCACGGTGGCGGTGCGCATGTCGGCCACGCTTTCGTCGCGCTCGAGCAATTCGTAGAGCACGCCGTGGCGCAGCGCGCCCTGGGCCACCTTCATTTCGTCGATGTCCAGCAGTTCGAACACCGCGCGCAGCACGCTCACGCCACCACCGATCACCGGCTTGCGGTCTTCGCGCATGCCGTCGATGCGCAGCTTGTCGGTGCTGCCAGCCTTGAGCAGGCGGTCGACCAGCCAGTTGAGGCCGTCGCGCGTGATCAGGCCCGGCTCTCCGCCGGCCGCTGCCAGCACGTCGCCCACCGCGCCGATGGTGCCGGATGCGCCATAGGCCACGTCCCATTGGTCGCGGGTGTAGCTCGAGAGCGCGTCGTCGAGCACGGCCTTGGCGGCCACCTCGGCGGCCCGGAATGCGGCCGGGGTGAAGAGGCCTTCCGCGAAGTGCTTCATCGACCAGGCGACGCTGCCGACGCGGTAGGACTCCATCAGCTCGGCGTCCAGCGCGCGGCCGATGATCATTTCGGTGGAGCGCCCGCCGATGTCCACCACCAGCCGGCGTTCCCGGTCGGAGGCATCGGTGTGCGGCAGCATGTGCGCCACGCCCTGGTAGATAAGGCGGGCTTCTTCCCGGCCTGGAATCACATCGATGCCAAAACCCAGGATGGTGCGCGCGCGCAACAAGAATTCTTCGCGGTTGCGGGCTTCGCGCAAGGTCTGGGTGGCCACGGCGCGCACCTGCGAGCGCTTGAACCCGGCCAGTCGCTCGCCAAAACGGGCGAGCGCGTCCCAGCCGCGCTGCATGGCTTCCGGCGTGAGGTTTCGGGCGCTGTCCAGGCCGTTGCCCTGGCGCACCGTTTCCTTGAGGTATTCGGTGCGGTGGATCTGGCCGTGGTCGACCTGTCCGATCTCGAGCCTGAAGCTGTTGGAGCCGAGATCGACTGCGGCGAGGCGGGTGCCGTTTTGCATGTAGTTGTAGTGAAGAGGGCGGTGTCTCTGATCGTAGCGCCGTGACAGGTGCGCCACCCCCGGAATCGCCGGCGGCGAGGTTCCGAAGGCTAGGTGCGGGAAATGACGGTTGTGTGACAGCGTCACACAAGCCGCAGAGGAAACGGCGCCATTTTCCCTCTGTGGCGGGGTGTCACACCGATGTCACACAAGCTTTCTAGAGTCCGTTTCAAGCCCGAAAGGGACTACTTCTTATTTCTAACGGAAGCTCTATGAAAACGACGTTCAAATTTGCAGCTGCCGGCCTCGTGGCCGCGGTCTTCGCCCAAGTTCCCGCTTTCGCACAAGACGTGACCGGCGCCGGCGCCAGCTTTCCGGCGCCGCTGTACGCCAAGTGGGCCTCCGATTTCAACAAGGCCACCGGCGTCAAGATCAACTACCAATCGGTCGGTTCGGGCGCGGGCTTGAAGCAGATCGAAGCCAAGACGGTCGATTTCGGCGCTTCCGATGCGCCCCTGAAGGACGACGAACTCCAGTCCAAGGGCCTGATGCAGTTCCCCACCGTCATCGGCGGCGTGATTCCCGTGGTCAACATCCCCGGCATCAAGCCGGGCGAATTGAAGCTCAACGGCCAGGTCCTGGGCGACATCTACCTGGGCAAGATCACCAAGTGGAACGACCCCGCCATCAAGGCGCTGAATGGCTCGCTGGCCCTGCCGGACGCCGCCATTGCGCCGGTTCGCCGCGCCGACGGCTCGGGCACCAGCTTCCTGTTCACCAACTACCTGAGCAAGGTCAACGCCGAGTGGAAGACCAAGGTCGGCGAGGGCACAGCCGTGAACTGGCCGACCGGCGCGGGTGGCAAGGGCAATGAAGGCGTTGCTGCTTTCGTGAATCGCCTGCCCAACTCGATTGGCTATGTCGAGTACGCGTACGTCAAGCAGAACAAGATGAACTTTGCCCAGCTGCAGAACGCGGCCGGCAACTTCGTCTCGCCCGAAGACACGGCCTTCAAGGCCGCCGCCGCCGGCGCCGACTGGAACAAGAGCTTCTACCAGGTGCTGACCAACCAGGCCGGCAAGGACGCATGGCCCATCACCGGCGCCACCTTCATCCTGATGCACAAGGTGCAGGACAAGCCCGCCAACGCGACCACTGTGCTCAAGTTCTTCGACTGGGCCTACAAGGGTGGCGACAAGACGGCCGACGATCTCGACTACGTGCCGATGCCCGATGCCGTGAAGGCCACGATCGCCAAGGCATGGGGTGAAGTGAAGGACGCATCGGGCAAGCCGGTCGCCTTCAAGTAAGCCATCAACCATCCAGTCAAGAACGGCGCATCCATGAGCAGCTCTTCGCTCCAGGATGCGCCGCATTCGTCATTGCCGGAGCGACCCGTGTCATCCACTTTTCCTGCTTCCGCATCCACGCTCGACCTCGCGGCCGAACGCGGCCGCGCCACCGCCCCACCGCCCGCCAAGGCGCCGCGCTCGGGCCCCATGGCCGACCGCCTGTTCGGCTGGGCCGCCAAGGGCGCCGCGCTGCTCACGCTCGCGATGCTGATCGGCATCCTGATGTCGCTGATCGTCGGCGCCTGGCCCGCCATCTCGAAGTACGGCCTCGGCTTTCTCACCAGCAGCGTGTGGGACCCGGTGCAGAACGAGTACGGCGGCCTGGTCATGATCTACGGCACGCTGGCCACGTCGATCATCGCGCTGGTGATCGCGGTGCCGGTGAGCTTCGGCATTGCGCTGTTCCTCACCGAGCTGTCGCCCAACTGGCTCAAGCGGCCGCTGGGCACGGCCATCGAATTGCTCGCCGCCGTGCCTTCGATCGTGTACGGCATGTGGGGCCTCCTGGTGTTCGGCCCGATCCTGTCGGCCTGGGTGCAGCAGCCGCTGCAGAAGCTGCTTGCAGGCGTGCCGTACCTCGGCGCGCTGGTGTCGGGTCCGCCCGTGGGCATCGGCATTCTTTCGGCCGGCATCATCCTCGCGATCATGATCATCCCGTTCATCGCCTCGGTGATGCGCGATGTGTTCGAAGTGACGCCGCCGCTGCTCAAGGAGTCGGCCTACGGTCTCGGCTCCACGACCTGGGAAGTGGTCTCGAAGGTCGTGCTGCCCTACACCAAGGCCGGCGTGATCGGCGGGATCATGCTCGGCCTCGGCCGGGCGCTGGGTGAAACGATGGCGGTCACCTTCGTGATCGGCAACATGAACCAGCTCAATTCGCTTTCCGTGTTCGAGGCTGCCAACAGCATCACCTCGGCACTTGCCAACGAGTTTGCCGAAGCCGGCGCGGGCCTGCACCAGGCTGCGCTGATGTATCTCGGCCTGGTGCTGTTCTTCATCACCTTCGTCGTGCTGACGCTCTCGAAGGTGCTGCTGGCCCAGATGAAGAAGAGCGAAGGGACGAAGTTGTGAGCACTGCTGAAAGCCTCTTGAGCGCAAAGGCGCTCGCCGAAACCCGCCAGGCCAAGTTTGCCGCGCGCAACCGCGTCAACAAGATCGCGCTCACGCTGTCGCTCGCGGCGATGGTGTTCGGCGTGTTCTGGCTCATCTGGATCCTGTGGGAGACGCTGCGCCTGGGTCTCGGCGGCCTGGCGCTTGCCACCTTCACCGAAATGACGCCGCCGCCGAACGAGGCGGGCGGCATCGCGAACGCGATCTTCGGCTCGTTCGTGATGGTGGCGCTGGCCACCTTCGTGGGCACTCCCATCGGCATCATGGCCGGCATCTACCTGGCCGAGTACAACCCCAAGGGCTGGCTGTCATCGGTGACGCGCTTCGTCAACGACATTCTGCTGTCGGCGCCGTCGATCGTGATCGGCCTGTTCGTCTACGCCGTGGTGGTGGCCTACTTCAAGACCTTCTCGGGTCTGGCGGGTGCGCTGTCGCTCGCTCTGATCGTGATTCCGGTGGTGATTCGCACCACAGAGAACATGCTGCAACTGGTGCCGCCGGGGTTGCGTGAAGCGGCCTATGCGCTCGGCACCCCGAAGTGGAAAGTGATCCTGAGCATCACGCTGCGCGCCGCGCGTGCCGGTGTGGTCACGGGTGTGCTGCTGGCCGTGGCCCGCATTGCCGGCGAAACCGCTCCGCTGCTCTTCACCGCGCTGAACAACCAGTTCTGGACCGCCGACCTGAGCCAGCCGATGGCCAGCCTGCCGGTGACGATCTTCAAGTTTGCGATGAGTCCGTACGAGAACTGGCAACAGCTGGCCTGGGCCGGTGTGTTCCTGATCACCGTGGCCGTGCTCGCACTCAACATCCTGGCGCGCGTCCTCACGCGCAACAAACACTGATTCAAGAAAGGCAACCATGCCAAACACCGTCGCACAACCGTCGCGCTCGAAGATCTCGGTCAAGGACCTGAACTTCTACTACGGCAAGTTCCACGCACTCAAGGGCATCAACCTCGAGATCCCCGAGAACAAGGTCACGGCCTTCATCGGCCCGTCGGGCTGCGGCAAGTCGACCCTGCTGCGCACCTTCAACCGCATGTTCGAGCTCTACCCCGAGCAGCGCGCCGAAGGCACCATTGCCCTGGACGGCGAGAACCTGCTCACCTCCAAGCAGGACGTGGCGCTGATCCGCGCCAAGGTCGGCATGGTGTTCCAGAAGCCCACGCCGTTCCCGATGTCGATCTACGACAACATCGCCTTCGGCGTGAAGCTGTTCGAGAATCTGAGTGCGAGCGAAATGGACGACCGCGTGGAGTGGGCGCTCAAGAAGGCCGCTCTCTGGACCGAGGTGCGCGACAAGCTGCAGCAAAGCGGCTCGGGCCTTTCCGGCGGCCAGCAGCAGCGCCTGTGCATTGCCCGCGGCATTGCCATCAAGCCCGAGGTGCTGTTGCTCGATGAACCTTGCTCCGCACTCGACCCGATTTCGACCGCGAAGATCGAGGAGTTGATCGCCGAACTCAAGAACGAGTACACCGTGGTCATCGTGACGCACAACATGCAGCAGGCCGCACGCTGCAGCGACTACACCGCCTACATGTACCTGGGCGACCTGATCGAGTTCGGCGCGACGGAACAGATGTTCTTCAAGCCGCAGCGCAAGGAGACCGAGGACTACATCACAGGCCGTTTCGGCTGATGCCAAGGAGGCACACATGACTGAAAAACATCTCTCCAGCCAGTTCGACAGCGAACTCAACGGCGTCTCGTCGCGTGTGATGGAACTCGGCGGCATGGTCGAGGCGCAGATCCACCAGGCGGTGTATGCGCTCTTGCAGTTCGACCCCGACGCGGCCGACCGCGTGATGGAGACAGAGCAGCGCGTCAACGCGATGGAGATCGAGATCGACCGCGAGCTGTCTTCGATCATTGCGCGGCGCCAGCCGACCGCGCGCGACCTGCGCCTCCTGATCGCCATCTCCAAGACCACGGCCAACCTGGAGCGCGTGGGCGACGAGGCCAACAAGATCGCACGCATGGTCAAGTCGATCATCGAGAGCGGCTCCGCCCGTGCGCTGCCCTCGAACGAACTGCGCATTGCCGCCGACCTGGCTTCGGGCCTTTTGCGCACCGCGCTCGACGCGTTCGCGCGCCTGGACACGGCCGCCGCGCTGTCGATCCTGAAGGACGACGACCTGATCGACAAGGAGTTCGACGGCTTCGTGCGCAAGCTGGTCACCTACATGATGGAAGACCCGCGCACGATCTCGGCCAGCCTCGACCTGCTGTTCCTGGCCAAGGCCATCGAGCGCATCGGCGATCACGCCAAGAACATCGCCGAATTCATCATCTACATCGTCAAGGGCGCCGATGTGCGGCACACTTCGATGCAGGAAATCGAATCGGCGTTGAAGTAACAGCGAGCGAACGACTCACAGCAAAGCATGAAGAAACCCCGAGTCCTGATCGTCGAAGACGAGTCGTCGATCGCCGAGCTGATCGCCGTCAACCTGCGCCACAACGGCTTCGAGCCGATCTGGTCGGAGGATGGCGCGGCCGCGCAGCGCGAGATCGACGCCTTCCTGCCGGATCTGATCCTGCTCGACTGGATGCTGCCCGGCCAGAGCGGCCTGCAGCTCGCGCGCCAGTGGCGCAAGGATGCGCGCACCAAGGCCATTCCCATCCTGATGCTGACCGCGCGCGGCGACGAGCCCGACAAGGTGGCCGGCCTCGATGCAGGCGCCGACGACTACATCACCAAGCCGTTCTCCACGCAGGAAATGCTCGCGCGCATCCGCGCGGTGCTACGCCGGCGTGCGCCCGAGGTGGTCACGGAGCGCGTGGAAATCGGCGAGCTTGCGCTCGACACGGCCACGCACCGTGTCACCTGGCAGGGCAATGCGCTCAAGGTGGGGCCGACCGAATTCAAGCTGCTGGCCTACCTGATGCAGCACGCCGAGCGCGTGCACAGCCGTGCGCAATTGCTCGACAAGGTCTGGGGCGACCATGTCTACATCGAGGAACGCACGGTCGACGTGCACGTCAAGCGCTTGCGCGAATCGCTGGGCGCCGCTTCGCCCATGGTTGAAACGGTGCGCGGAGCCGGCTACCGCCTGACGGCCCAAGTCACGGTTTGATCGCGCCGGCTTTCATGGTCCGCGGGCGCGGATAATCGCCCGCCATGCCTTTCCGTATTGCTACATTTCTCATAGCGTCCCTCGCAATAGGAGCGGGCGCTGTAGCTATTTTTGGCTGGAAGTTCGGGTGGCTGGGCGCCTGGTTGGGTGCGGCGCTGTGGCTCGCGCTCGATGCGTGGCGGGCCGAGCGCCTGCTGCGAGTGCTGCGTAACGACGCGTCTGGCCTGCCCACCCGTGGCGCCGGCGTGTGGGGCGAACTCTCGGAACGCATCCGCAAGCTGCTGCGCGAACGCGAGCAGCAAACGCGGCAAGCCGAAGACCGGCTGCAAGAGTTCCTGGCCGCCATCCAGGCGTCTCCCAACGGCGTGATCCTGCTGGACGAGCAGGGCCGCATCGAATGGTGCAACCAGACGGCGGCAAGCCAGTTCGGCATCGATGCCGAGCGCGATCTCTTGCAGCATCTTGCGAACTTGGTGCGCGACCCGGCTTTCGTGGCCTATCTGGCGTCATGGAACTACAGCCGCGACGTCGTCATCGACGCCTCCGGCCCGCGGCAGGCGCAGCAGCGCAGCCACCCGGTGCGTTTGTCAGTGCAGGTGCATCCGTATGCGGGCAATCGCCGCATGCTGCTGACGCGCGACATCACGGCGCTGGAGCAGGCCGAGGCCATGCGGCGCGATTTTGTCGCCAACGTTTCGCACGAAATTCGCACGCCGCTCACGGTGCTGGCGGGTTTTGTCGAAACCCTGCAGAACCTGCCCCTCGACGCGGACGAGCGCGCGCGGTATCTCTCGCTGATGGGCCAGCAGTCGCACCGCATGGAAACGCTGGTGAACGACCTGCTGACGCTGTCGCGCCTCGAGGGCAGTGCGGCGCCGTCGGGCAACCAGTGGATCCGCATCCGCGCGCTGCTCGCGCAGTGCGAGGACGAGGCCCGTGGGTTGTCGGGCCGGCTGGCGCCGCAGGGCCATCGCCTTTCGTTCAGCATCGAGGCCGAGTCCGAAATCTCGGGCGCGCCGACCGAATTGCAAAGCGCCATGTCGAACCTGCTGAGCAATGCCATCCGCTACACGCCAGGCGGCGGCGAGGTGGCGGTGAGCTGGCGACTGCTGCCCGACGGGCGAGGTGAATACGCGGTGCGCGATACCGGTCCCGGCATTGCCGCCGAGCACATTCCGCGGCTTACCGAGCGCTTCTATCGCATCGACCGTAGCCGCTCGCGCGAGACCGGCGGCACCGGGCTGGGCCTGGCGATCGTGAAGCACATCGCGCAGCGGCATGGCGCCGAATTGCGCATCGAGAGCACGGTCGGCAAGGGCTCGCGCTTTGCGCTGGTGTTTACGGCCACCCGGGTGCGTGAAGCGCGGGTGCTAGCGAAGTGAACGCCGCATCGTCCACCGCAGCAGCGCGCCGAACAACACGGCCGTGACAGCGAGCGCGCCCGCGCTCATGAGCCAGAACGCCAAGGGCGACTGCATCGCAGGCCAGGGGCCGAGTCCGCGGTAGGCCAACAGGTAGCTCCCGCCGAGCCCGAAGCCCCAGAGCAGAGTGCAATAGATGACCAGCGGCACAAGCGTGACACGGTAGCAGCGCAGCACAAACACGCACAGCGTCTGCAGCGCATCGGCAAAGTGGTAGACCGCGACCACCAGCAGCAGCGCCGCGGCGAGCGCTATCACGGCCGGGTTGTCCGAATACACGTGGGCCAGCTTGAAGCGCAGCGCCACCATCGCGCCCGCAAAAAACAGTGCGTAAAGGGCTGTGAGCTCGAAGCCCAAGCGGCAGGCGCGGCGGGCCCTGGCCGCTTGCCCGGCACCGAGCCAGAAGCTCACGCGCGCGCTGGTGGCAATGCCGAGCGAGAGCGGCACCATGTAGGCCACCGCCAGCAGGTTCGAGGCAATCTGGTGCGCGGCTGCAGCCGCCGTGCCCAGGCGAGCGATGAAGAGCGCCATCAGCGTGAACGACGTCACCTCCACCAGCACCGCCAGTCCGCCCGGAATGCCCAGGTTTGCGAACTGCCGGATCTGCCGCCAGTCGGGCGCCTCGATGCGCTCCCAGAGCCGGTAGTCCTTGTAGAAGGAACTGCTGCGCAGGAGCCAGACCGCGCAGGCCAGCATGGTCCAGTTCACGCACAGCGTGGCCCAGGCGCAGCCCACCAGCCCCATGGCCGGCAGGCCGGCGCCGCCGAAGGTGAACCAGATCGACAGTGGCAGCTTCACGAACAGCGAACCCAGCTGAAGCCAGGTCACGACCTGCGGTTTGCCGAGGCTCTGGTTCAGCGTGCTGAACAAGCGGAAGAGCAGGGCGGGCGGAAGCGCGAACGCGAGCACCGCGAGGTATGCCTCCACGCCGGCGCGCATCTCGGGAGGGACCTGGGTCCATCGCAACACGGCGCCGGGGAACAGCAGCACAACCATGCCGATGGCGATGGTGATGGCGCTCAGGTAGAGCGACTGCCGCACGGAGCGGCCCACTTCGCTCTGGCGGTCGGCGCCGTGCAGTTCGGCCCACACCGGCAGCAGCGCCTGCAGCACGCCCATCAGTGAGACGAACACGCTGATGAAGATGGCCGCGCCCACCGACAGCGCGGCCAGCGCGCTTTCGGCATAGCGCCCGGCCACGATGGTGTCGGTCACGCCGAACGCCATCACGGCCAGTTGGCCGACCAGCACCGTGCCGGCGTGCCGCGCGATCAGGCCTCGTTCGCCAGTCACTTGCTACGGCGCGATCTTCTGGTAGAGCAGCAGGTCGTCGGTTGCGCTGCTCGGCCGGCGGAGCGTGCCGCTGAAACGCCACCGATCCAGCGGAATGATGGTGTGCAGCCGCTCGATGGTTTCCGGGCTGACCAGCAGCCAGGGGCAGTTGGTGCCAAGCAGCAGCGGCTGCAGGTTGAAATGGCCGTAATGCTGCAGGGCCGCGATGTGCGCCCGGCTGAGCGCCAGTTCGGCGATGCAGCTCGGCTGGCCGACCCGCTCGGCCACCGCGCGCACCTGCGGAACGTAGCTGCGTGCGTAGTCGATGGAAGGCAGCCAGAGCGTCATCAGCAGCATCCAGCACAGGGCAGTTCCGCCGGCCGGAAGCACCAGCGTTTTCCAGAGTGCCGCGCGGTGGCGCCCGGTGCGCCAGCGCACCAGCCAGCACCACGCGATGCTCGCGGCCAGCGCCAGGACGAACGCAATGGCCGAGAACTCCGGCACGAAGCCGGGCACCAGCCGCGCCACGCTGGCCGCCGGCTTGGGCGGAACGCCGGTCTGCATGGCGACCCAGTAGATCCAGCCCAGCACGGCCAATCCGCTGAAGAACAGCACGTTGAACCAGTCGATCAGTGCCGCCACGCTGCGCCGGAACGTGGGCAGCGCGAAGGCCGCCAGCGTGGCGAGAGCGGGCAGTGCCAGCAGCAGCGAGCGGTCGGAATAGTCGGTCGTCCAGGTGGCGGCCAGCGGCACCAGCGCGAACCAGAACGGCAGCGCCACGTGGCGCGCCGTGAGCTGCCGGCGCCAGCGCCAGAGCGTCCAGATGGCGAGGGGCCAGACGGGCCAGGTGAACCACACCAGCAGCTTGGCCTGGCTGCGCACGTCGCTCAGCACGGAAGTGCTGCTCGGATGATGGCCCGGCAGCTGGATCTTCCACTGCAGCAGCCCCAGTCCGGCAGCCAGCGCCGCGGCCACCAGCGCCGCGGCAACCATCGTGGCCAGCGCGCCTTTGCTGTAGCCCGGGCTCTCGTCGGCCGTGGTGCTGGTGTCGGCGTTGGCCCGGGCGGTGCGCCGCTCGTAGGCCATGAAAAGCGCGCTGCCCACCGCCAGCGCCAGCCCGACCGTGGGACCGCCGCTCAGTGTCATGCCGACGGTGCCGACCATCAGCGCGATGACCGGCCCGACCCGGCGGTACGGCAGCGCGGCCACGCCATAGAAGAGATGCGAGGCGAAATACAGTTGCGCGAGGGCCGGCGTGGTTTCATGGCCGAGTTGCGCGAGCCCGAGGCAGGCGATCAGTGCCAGCAGCCCGCCGTCGGCGATGGCGCGCGCATAGTCCGTTGGCCGGGCCTCGCCACCGAAGGCGAAAGCCACCGGCTGGGCCCGCGAGGTGCGGGCGAGGTAATAGACGGCGTACCACGTGGCGGTGAACGTGCCCCAGAGCAGCAGTGCAAAGACGATCCGCACCGCCAGGTCGGGGTGCAGCCACGAGGGCGCGATCTTGATCGCCCAGGCACCGATCCAGTACGGAATGAGCGCCGGGGTTTCGGGCCGAAGGCCCAGGAGCAGCGGGTCGAACCAGCGAGCGATGCCTTCGGTGTTCCGCGCCAGCTCGGCCATGTAGCCAAAGGAGGTGATGTCCGCGCTCTTCCAGGGGCCGCGTCCCACGAGGCCTGGCAGAAGGTAGGCGGCGCACAACAACAGCAATGCGATGCGCGGCAACCGGCGCACGGCGCTCTGGGCAACGATTGCTGGAGTGGGCTGGTTCACGAGGAAGTTGGGGCGGGCAGTCTTGGGAAAGAAAAAGGGCAGCGCGGTAAACCGGGCTGCCCTCGATGCGAAAGCGCGTGCTTTACTTGGAAGCAGCGCCGGTGGTCTTGCCGAAGCGGTTGCGGAACTTCTCGACGCGACCGCCCATGTTGTCGACCGACTTTTGCGTGCCGGTGTAGAACGGGTGCGATTCGCTCGTGGTGTCGAGCTTGAACAGCGGCAGTTCGCGGCCGTCGTCGGTCTTGCCCATTTCCTTGGTGTTCGCGCACGAACGGGTCACGAACTTGAAGCCGTTCGACATGTCGACGAACAGAATTTCGCGGTAATTCGGGTGGATGCCTTCTTTTGCCATGGTCTTTCCTTTGGGGTCGATGCGAGAGCCACAAGCGTGCCTACAGAGGGGCAAGCCATTCCGGGGAGGGAATCGCCGGGCAAAACGCCCAGCCGCACTTTTCGCGGAGCCAGCGATTATCGCATACTGGCCGTTTTGAGCGAAAGGCGGCCTCTCAGATGACCTCCAGAACGTTGCGCGCCGGCCTCGTCGGCTACGGCTTTGCCGGCCAGACTTTCCACGCGCCGGTGCTTTCGGCCGTTCCAGGGCTCGAATTGGCGGCGGTGGCAAGCTCGCAGCCGCACAAGGTCCACGCCGAATGGCCGGGCGTGGCGGTGGTGCCTGATGTCGACGCGCTCGTGGCGCGGGCGGACATCGACTTGGTAGTGGTCGCTACTCCCAATGCCCAGCATTTTCCGGTCGCCAGGGCAGCCCTGGAAGCTGGCAAGCACGTGGTGGTGGACAAGCCTTTCACGCTCGATGCGACCGAAGCTCGCGAACTCGAGTTGTTGGCCGGACGCAACAATCGCGTGCTCTCGGTTTACCAGAATCGCCGTTTCGACGCCGACTACCTCACCCTCCAGGACGTGCTGGCCGGCGGCGAGCTGGGCCGGCCGGTGTACCTGGAGTCGCATTTCGACCGCTTCCGCCCCGAGGTGCGCGACCGCTGGCGCGAGCAGAAAGTGCCCGGGTCCGGTCTTTGGGTCGACCTGGGTGCCCATCTGGTCGACCAGGCGGTTCAGCTGTTCGGCAAGCCGGACACGCTGCAGCTCGACACCGCGGTCCTGCGCGAGGGCGCGCAGGTCGAGGACTATTTTCATGCCGTACTGCGCTACGAAAGCGGTCCTCATGCACCGCTGCGCGTGGTGCTGCATGCGACCACGCTGGCGGCCCATGCCGCGCCGCGCTACATCCTGCACGGCACGCGCGGCAGTTATGTCAAGCATGGGGTCGATCCGCAGGAAGATGCACTCCGCGCCGGACAGCGGCCGCCTATGGCGGGGTGGGGCGCCGATCCGCAAGACGGCGAACTCGTGACGCCCGGCAGTGATGGCAGCGAGTCGCAGCGCCGCATTTGGCCCACGCGGGCGGGTAACTACGTTGGCTACTACGCCGCGGTGCGCGACGCAATCCTTGGCATTGGTCAGAACCCGGTGCCGCCCGAGCAGGCCGTTGCGCTGATGGAACTGCTCGACATCGGCCAGCAGAGCGCGGCCGAAGGGCGGGCGATTCGCATCATCGAACGCCCATGAAAAAAGCGCGTTGACCCGCGAGGGTCAACGCGCTTTGCGGCGAGCGTGGCGCTCAGCCGCCGCGACGCATCATGTCGAAGAACTCGACATTCGTCTTCGTCGCCTTCATGTTCTTGAGCATCAGCTCCATCGATTCGATCTCGTCCATGTTGTACATGAGCTGGCGCAGGATGCGAGTCTTCTGCAGGATCTCGGGGGCGAGCAACAGCTCTTCGCGACGGGTGCCGCTGCGGTTGAGCTGGATCGACGGGAACACGCGCTTTTCGTACAGGCGGCGGTCCAGGTGGATTTCGGAGTTGCCGGTGCCCTTGAACTCTTCGAAGATCACTTCGTCCATGCGGCTGCCGGTGTCGATCAGCGCGGTGCCGATGATGGTGAGCGAGCCGCCTTCTTCTACGTTACGCGCCGCGCCCAGGAAGCGCTTGGGGCGCTGCAGCGCGTTGGAGTCGACACCGCCGGTCAGCACCTTGCCCGACGAGGGCACGACGTTGTTGTAGGCGCGGGCGAGGCGGGTGATCGAGTCCAGCAAGATCACCACGTCCTTCTTGAGCTCGACCAGGCGCTTGGCGCGCTCGATCACCATTTCGGCCACGTGCACGTGGCGCGCCGCGGGTTCGTCGAAGGTCGAGGCAATGACCTCGCCCTTCACGGTGCGCTGCATTTCGGTCACTTCTTCAGGCCGCTCGTCCACCAGCAGCACCATCATGTGCACTTCTGGGTAGTTGGCGCTGATGGCGTGGGCGATGTGCTGCATCATCACCGTCTTGCCGCTCTTGGGCGGCGCCACCAGCAGGGCGCGCTGGCCCTTGCCGATGGGGGCGATGATGTCGATGATCCGGCCCGTGATGTTCTCGTCGCTCTTGACGCCGTCGCGTTCCAGCTTCATCTGTTCCTTGGGGAACAGCGGCGTCAAGTTCTCGAACATCACCTTGTGCTTGTTCTGCTCGGGCGGACCGTCGTTGACCTTGTCGAGCTTGGTCAGCGCGAAGTAGCGCTCGCCGTCTTTGGGCGTGCGCACTTCGCCTTCGATCATGTCGCCGGTGTGCAGGTTGAAGCGGCGCACCTGGCTCGGCGAGATGTAGATGTCGTCGGTGCTGGCCGTGAAGCTGGTGTCGGGGCTGCGCAGAAAGCCGAAGCCGTCGGGCAGGATTTCGAGCACGCCGTCGGCAAAGACCTGCTCGCCGGCTTTGGCGCGCTTCTTGATGATCGCGAACATCAGCTCCTGCTTGCGCATGCGGCCGACGTTTTCGATCTCAAGCGCTTCAGCCTGCTTGAGGACTTCAGACACGTGGAGTGCCTTGAGTTCGTTTAAGTGCATGGAATGACCCCTTGCGGGGCAATCGATCGGAAAAACGGGGGGAGGTTTAGTGTGAAGCGAGAGCTGCTTCACAAACCGGGGAACTCGAACCGGTTACCTCGAAGGGGCCGGTGATCTGTGGGAGATTATGACAGCAAAAAACCGTCCGGCCAACGCATTGCGCGCTGGCCGGTTGAAATGCCTCAGGCGAGCTGCTGGTCGATGAAGGCGGTGAGTTGCGCCTTGCTCATGGCGCCAACCTTGGTGGCGGCCAGCTGGCCGTCCTTGAAGAGCATGAGCGTGGGGATGCCGCGGATGCCGAACTTGGCCGGGATATCGCGGTTCTCGTCCACGTTGAGCTTGGCGATCTGCAGCTTGCCTTCGTAGGCGGTCGATACTTCATCGAGGATGGGCGCAATCATCTTGCAGGGACCGCACCATTCGGCCCAGTAGTCGACCAGCACGGGCTGGCTGGACTTGAGCACGTCGGCTTCGAAGGAAGAATCGGAGATGTGTTTGATCAGGTCGCTGGCCATGAGATGTGTCCTTGTGCGCGGAGAGTTTCGGTGCAGCTAAAGTGCTGGTCATTGTGACAGAAACCAAGGGGCGGGGTGCCATGCGGGAACGCTATGACACCGATAGCAAAAGCCCTTTGCGCGTCGCGCCTCCACGCCCCCAAACCCCTCGATAGAACATGAACGAAGGCCACCCCGTCCAGGCCCTGTGGTGCGACCCCGCCGACGGCGTGGTGGCACGCATTGCCGGCGCCATTGCACAGCGCGAGCTGCACGCGGCGCGCACCGTGGTGCTGGTGCCGTATGCGCAATTGATGGGCGTGGCGCGCAGCATGTGGGCGCGCTGCGGGACCCCGGGCTTCGTGCCGCGTTTCGAAACCACGCGCAATTGGGCGCGCAGCGCGGGTGGGTTCCTGCCCTCGGGCTACGACATCGCATTCGACATGGCGCACGACCTGGTCACGGCCCAGGCGCTGCTGTCGCAGGCCGGCTTTGCCGCCGAGCGCTTTGCGCTGGCCGGGCGCGTGGTCGAGCTGGCCTACCAGCTGGCCCCGTTGGCGGCAGCAGCGCTGCCCGAAGAGCGGGGCAGCGAATGGGCACAGCGGGCGGCCCACGTGGCCGAGGCGGGCAGCGAGTCGGAATGGTTTCGCATCGAAAGCGCGTTGATCCGCGTCGCGGTGGCCTGGGCCGCCAACTCGGGCTACGCCACCGATGTGCTGCTGCGCGAAAACGTGCGCGCGCAGGTCGATGCGCTCATCGTGCTCGAAGGCTTCCAGACTGATCCGCTCACGCAGACGCTTTGCACCTTGTGGGGCGACTTCGCGATTCATCTTTCGCTGGTGCCCAAGGCGCTGCCAGCCGCGGCTGCCAGCGCGCATGTGGCCGCCGACCCCGAAGACGAGGCGGAGCTCGCGGCCGCCTGCGTGCTGCGGCACCTGGCCGAAGGTCGTGCGCCGGTCGCGCTGATCACCACTGACCGCGCGCTCACCCGGCGCATCGGTGCGCAACTCCAGGCCGAGGGCGTCGCGGCGCACGACGAAACCGGCTGGAAGCTTTCCACCACGCGCGCTGCCGCCACCTTGATGAGCGGGCTGCGCGCCTGCGCGCACGACGCGGGCAGCGACCAGGTGCTCGATTGGCTCAAGAGCGGCGCCGACGGCGATGCCATGGCCGTCCAGGCGCTGGAGGCTCGGCTGCGCCGCGAAGGCGTACGCGAGTGGTCCGCCTGGTGCGGGCAGGTGGCGCGCAGCGAGAAGCCGCAGGACATCGCGCTGCTCCCGTTCACCGAAGCCATCGAAGGCCGCCGTATGGCCATGGCCAAATCGAGGCCGCTGGCCGACTGGCTCCGCGCGCTACGCGAACTGCTGGAGGCCGGTGCCCAATGGGAGCCGCTCGCAGCCGACATGGCCGGCGCCAAGGTGATCGGCGCGCTGTGGCTCGATGCCGACGCGCACGGCGGCGACGACGACTTTCCCGGCGGACGCCACACGCTGGCCGAGTTCACGGCCTGGGTGCGCGATGTGCTGGAAGACGCCAGCTTCGTGCCGCCCGCCGGCAGCGACACGCCCCAGGTGGTGGTGTTGCCGCTGCACCAGTTGTTGGGCCGCGCGTTCGGCGCCGTGGTCATTCCCGGCTGCGACGACCGACGCCTGCCGGCCTCTCCCGAGCCGCCGGGCAACTGGAGTGCCGCCCAGCGCGCCGAACTGGGCCTGCCCGCGCGCGAAACCCTAGAGGCCGCGCAACGCGCCGCCTGGGCCGCGGCCCTGTGCAACCCGTGCTGCGAAATTCTGTGGCGCCAGTCCGATGCCAGCGGTGAGCCGGTCCGACCGAGCCCGCTGGTGCAGGCGCTGCAGCTCGACCATGCCCTGCAGCTTGCGACAGATCCGCGCACGCCGCGTGAGGTGGCTCTGCAGCCGACGATGTATCCAACGCCTTCCGGCGCGCTGCTGCCACTACGAAACATCTCGACCACTGTCTATGAGGACCTGCGCCGCTGCCCTTACCGCTTCTTTGCCTTGCGGCAACTGGGCCTGCGCAGCGCGGACGAACTCGATGCCGAGGTCGACAAGCGCGACTTCGGCAATTGGCTGCACGCTGTGCTGGGCTATTTTCATGAAGCGCTCAAAGAGAAGCCGACCCATGACGCCGCCGAGCGCATGGCCCTCATGAGCGCGGCGGCAGAGGATGCCACCCGCGAGTTCGCGCTGTCCGATGCCGAGTTTCTGCCGTTCGCCGCGGCGTGGCCGGCCGTGCGCGACGGCTACCTGCTATGGCTTGCGGGGCACGAGGCAAGCGGCGCCGTCTTCGTCGAGTCGGAGCCGTGGAAGGAACAGCCGCTGGGTAACCTGCAACTGGTCGGCCGGCTGGACCGCATCGACCGCATGCCCGACGGCCAACCCTTCGTGATCGACTACAAGACCGAATCCGCCGCGGTGACCAAGGAGCGAGTGAAGGACCCGACCGAGGACACGCAGCTGGCCTTCTATGCCGCGCTGGTGGCCGACGACACGCTGCGCGCCGCCTACGTCAACGTCGGCGAGAAGTCGTCCGGCACGCAGACCGTCGAACAGCCCGTGGTGGTGGAGGCGCGCGATGCGCTGGTGGCCGGCATCCTCGATGACTTCGCCCGGATTGCACGAGGCGCGGCGCTGCCTCCGCTCGGGGAAGGCGCAATTTGCGACTACTGCGCGGCGCGCGGCCTCTGCCGCAAAGACTTCTGGGAGGTCGAGAGACCCCCGGTTTCGATGGTGGCTGGAGCATTGGCGAAATGAACGGCGCCGCCTACGAACACAACGGCCGGCACGTCTCGCGCGAGGCCTTCTACACCGTTGCCTGCGATCCGCGGCGATCGGTCGCCGTCGAGGCCTGCGCCGGCGCGGGCAAGACCTGGATGCTGGTGTCGCGCATCCTGCGCGCGTTGCTCGAAGAGGGTGAATCCGCCTGCGAGCCGCACGAGATCCTGGCGATCACTTTCACTAAGAAGGCCGCCGGCGAGATGCGTGAGCGGCTCGACCAATGGCTCGAACAATTTGCCGAGCGCAGCCCAGAGGAGCTGGTGCGCGAACTCGTGATTCGCGGCGTGGCGCCTGCGGCCGCGCTTGCCGCCGTGCCGCGCCTGCAAGGCCTCTACAGGCGCTTGCTCGAAGGCGGACGGCCGGTGCAGTTCCGCACCTTCCACGCCTGGTTTGCGGGCCTGCTGCGCAACGCGCCGCTGGCAGTGCTGCGCGAACTCGGCCTGCCCGCGAACTACGAACTGCTCGAGGACGATGCCGAGGCGCGCGCACGCACCTGGCGGCCCTTCTTCGAAGCCGTGACCTCCGACAAGGAGGCTCTGGCCGACTACTACGCCGTTGTCGCCACCTATGGCCGGTCGCAGACCGCCAAGGCGCTGGGCGAAGCGCTCACGCGCCGCGTCGAGTTCGTACTGTCCGATCCGGCGTCAGCCGTGCAGCATTTCAGCGCGATGCACCCAGCGCTCGAAGGCATGGACGAGCCGACCGATGCCTTGAGTGGAGATGCAGCCAGGCGCCGCTGGCTCGACCGTGCCGCTGCGCTCGGCCGCGAAGCCAACAAGACGCCGCAGAAGGCCGCCGAGGCGATCATCGACGTGTTCGGCACCGGTGAGCCGCCGCACGAGTCGCGCTCGGCCGCACTGGCGCACCTGCGCAAGAACTTCTTCGTCGCAGTCGAAGACAGGCTGACCAAAAACCTGCAGAAATACCCCGCCGCCCAAGAGGCCGAAGCCGAGCTCCAGACCCTGTGCGCCGCGCAGGCGCAGCACGCGGCCTGGCTCTACCAGCAGCGCATGACGCGGCTCACCCGCATCCTCATCTCCGTCTTTGCCGAGGTCAAGCGCGCGCATGGCTGGGTCGACATGAACGACGTCGAACAGGCTGCACAGCTGCTGCTCGGCCAGTCGGCGTTGTCGGGATGGGTGCAGGAGCGGCTCGACGCGCGCATCGCGCACCTGCTGATCGACGAATTCCAGGACACCAACCCGCTGCAGTGGCAGGCGCTCTACGGCTGGCTCAGCGCCTACACCGGCGCGGGCGGCAGCGCGCCGCGCGTCTTCATCGTGGGCGACCCGAAGCAGAGCATCTATCGCTTCCGCCGCGCCGAGCCGCAGGTGTTCATTGCCGCGAAGAAGTTCGTGCGCGAAGGGTTGGGTGGCGAGCTGCTCAACTGCGACCACACCCATCGCAATGCGCGTTCCGTAGTCGAGCTGGTCAACCAGGCCATGCTGGCTGCGCAAGAGGCCGGCGAGTTCGACGGCTATCGCGCCCACACCACCGAGCGCAACGACGATGGCGAACTGCTCAAGCTGCCGCCCATCGACCGCGATGCTCTGAATACCACTGCGGAGGCTGCCCCGGCGGACGACGGC
Organism: Variovorax sp. OV700; assembly: GCF_900099805.1. Classification (GTDB taxonomy): domain Bacteria; phylum Pseudomonadota; class Gammaproteobacteria; order Burkholderiales; family Burkholderiaceae_C; genus Variovorax. The sequence continues at coordinate 27,989 of NZ_FNDR01000007.1, forward strand.
ATGCTGCATTGGCGCGACAGCCTCGTGACCCCGCGCGTGTTGCCCGAAGAACAGTTGCTGCAAAAGGAATGCGAGCAGGCCGCGCGCTGGGTCGCGCAGCGCATCGCCGACGGCACGCCGCCGCGGCAGATCATGGTGCTGGCGCGCCGGCGCAACCGGCTGGCTGCCATGCAGGACGCGTTGCGCCAGCGCCATATTCCGGTGCAGCAGCCCGAAAAGAACGAACTGCACGACGCGCCCGAGGTTCAGGACGTGGTGGCGCTGATCGATGCGCTGGTGTCGCCCGCGCACGATCTTTCGCTGGCGCGCGCGCTCAAGTCGCCGCTGTTCGGTATTGGCGACGATGCGCTGGTGCAACTGGCGCTGCGCCAGCGCGAGCAGCCTTCCTTGAGCTGGTTCGGGTTGATCCAGAAAGGCGAGGGCTTGCCAGCGGAGTTGGTCGAAGCTGGCACCAGACTCAAGCAGTGGCAGCGCTGGCTCGCGGGATTGCCGCCGCACGACGCACTGGACGCGATTTTTCATGACGGCGATGTGCTGGCCAGGTTCGGCGCCGCCGTGCCTGCCCCCATGCGGCAGAGCGCGCTGGCCAATCTGCGCGGGCTGGTCGCGGCATCGCTCGACATCGAGGGTGCGCGCTTTGCCACGCCCTACGCGCTGGTGCGTGCGTTGCGCGCCGGGGGCGTACGGGCGCCCTCGGTCGCCGTACCCGATGCGGTGCAGCTCCTGACCGTGCATGGCGCCAAGGGCCTCGAGGCCGACACCGTGCTGATGCTCGATTGCGATGCTCCGCCGCCGCGCGCGCAGACCATGGGCGTACTGGTCGAATGGAAGGGCAGCGACACCGCACCGACGCGCTTCGTGTTTCTGGCGAGCGAGAAAACGCCGCCGGGCTGTGCGGCCACGCTGCTCGAAGAAGAGCAACGGGCGCGCCATCGCGAAGAGCTCAACGGGCTCTACGTCGCGACCACGCGGGCGCGCGAGCGGCTGGTGCTGTCGTCGGTGCAGCCTGCCCGTGCCAACGAGAGCAGCTGGTGGTCGCGGCTCGAGTCGATGTGCGAACCCGCGGAAGCGGACGAACCGCTGGTCGTGATGCCGGTGGAATCCGTAGTTGGCAGTTTCTCGATGAAAAAGATGCCCGTCGCGCCCGCCGTCGAACTGCCCGCCATCAAGAAGGCTAATGGCGGCACCGTCGATGCCCGGGCTGCCGCTTTCGGCCAGGCGATGCACCGGCTGCTCGAATGGGCCGTGCCGGGCGAGGCGCTGCCACCCGCGCACGTGCGTGCGGCCGCCCGCGAGTTCATGCTCGACGCGCCACAGGCGCGCGGCGCCGCGGTGCTGGCCGAGCGCATCCGCGCGGGTGCTGGCGCATGGGCGTGGGATGAGCGCATGATCGACTGGCACGGCAACGAAGTGACCCTGGTCCACGAAGGCGAAACTCTGCGAATCGACCGGCTGGTGCGCGAGCGCGCCAGCGGTGCCTGGTGGATCCTCGACTACAAATCTGCCGCGCGCCCTGAACGGGACGCGGAGTTGATCGCACAGATGCAGCGCTACCGCGCGGCCGTGCAACATGCCTATCCCGGTGCTTCGGTACGCGTCGCGTTCCTGACCGGGCAGGGCGAACTGGTAAATCTCGAATGACTCTTTACCATACCGTCGCCGTGATCGGCGGCGGACCCGCCGGCCTGATGGCGGCTGAAGTCCTGAGCGCGTCCGGCGCGCGGGTGCGCGTTTACGACGCCATGCCCTCGGTGGGCCGCAAGTTCTTGCTGGCCGGCCGTGGTGGGCTCAACCTCACGCATTCTGAGCCCTTCGATGTGTTCATGAGCCGGTTCGGCGAGCGCCGCGCGCAGCTCGAGCCGATGCTGGCGCAGTTCGGGCCGCAGCAGGTGCGCGAATGGGCCGCCGGCCTCGGCATCGAGACCTTCGTGGGCACGTCGGGCCGCGTGTTTCCGACCGACATGAAGGCCGCACCGCTGTTGCGTGCCTGGCTGCACCGGTTGCGCGCGGCGGGCGTGCAGTTTCACATGCGCCATCGCTGGCTTGGCGATGCGCCATTCGACGCCGCATCGTTGCGGTTCGCCACGCCGGCCGGCGAGACTACGGTCAAGGCCGATGCGGTGGTGCTCGCGCTCGGCGGTGCGAGCTGGGCACGGCTGGGCTCCGATGGCACATGGGCGCCATGGCTGCAAGAGAGCGGTATCGACGTCGCGCCGCTGATGCCCGCCAACTGCGGCTTCGACGGGGCGGGGTGGAGCGAACATTTCTCCAGCCGTTTCGCGGGCCAGCCGTTCAAGTCGGTCTCTATTTCGTTCATCGACAGCCAAGGGCGCCGCTTCGCGCGCAAGGGCGAGTTCGTTGCGACCGCAACAGGCATCGAGGGCAGCCTCATCTATGCGGCTTCGGCATTGCTGCGCGACGAAATCGCTGCGCACGGCAGCGCGACGCTGCTGCTCGATCTGTTGCCCGACCGCAGCGCGGAGCAGGTGCTGGCCGCCGTCAAGCATCCGCGCGGCGCACGGTCGCTCAGCAGCCACCTCAAGAGCCGGCTGGGCCTGGAGGGCATCAAGGCCGGCGTGCTGCACGAGGCATTGAGCCGGGAAGCCATGCAAGACGCCGAGCAACTGGCGACAACGATCAAGGCTGTGCCGTTGCGGATGGTCGCGGCGCGGCCCATTGACGAAGCCATCAGCACCGCGGGTGGCGTGCGCTTCGACGCGCTCGACGAGCGGCTCATGGCCAGCGCGTTGCCGGGCGTGTTAGTGGCAGGAGAAATGCTCGATTGGGAGGCGCCGACCGGTGGCTATCTGCTGACGGCCTCCATGGCCAGCGGCGCGGCCGCGGCGCGCGGAGCGATCAAGCAGCTGGGCCTTTGAGGGTATAACTGAATACTTTTGTATTGTTTATTGCACGTACAAGGAATAAGCTGCAATCAGACAAAAATAAAGGAGCAGCGATGACCAGCGTTACATCGCCGCGCGCCGCGCGCGGGCTTGCTTATGCATCCCTGATGTTCCTGGTTTGGTCCGGCGGTGACGCAGGAGGCGGCGCCCGCGGGCAGGGCGCAAATCCGATGGTGGCGGGCACGTCCGCATCGGCAAGCAAGCCGGCGCCACCAGACGGACAGCCGGCCTCCCTCACCAGTCCGTCCCCCGGCACCAAGTTCGCCAGCCGCAGCGCGACCTTCGTCTGGAACAACACGGGTGCCAACCAGTACGGCTTGACGATCCTGTCGGCCTCTTCGGCGACACCCGTGGTGGACACATCGACAAGTGCGACAACGCTGACGGTGACAAACCTTCCCATAGACGGCGCGGGGCTCGTGGTCCGGCTGCGCTCCCGATTCAAGGGGAAGTGGCTGCCGGCCAACGAGTACCTGTTCACGGCAGCTGGATACACCGCGGCGCAATCGACCGCCGCGGTGAAGCCCTGGTCCGATCTGATCGCGCTGCCACTCGTGCCCGCATCGGCCGCCAACCTCCCCGACGGCAAGCTGCTGCTGTGGGCAGCCCGCTCGCCCACCAGCTTCAGCACGAGCAGCAGCGAGGCGTACACCTACACCTCGGTGTTCGACCCCGTCACGCGAAGCGCCAGCCCGCTGGTGGTCACGGCCACCGGCCACCAGATGTTCTGCCCTGGCCTGAGCATGCTGGCCGATGGCAGCGTGCTGGTCAGCGGCGGCAGCGATGCGACGAAGACCTCGATCTACGACCCGGCGCTGGGCGGCTGGGTGACGGGTGCGCAACTCGGCATTGCACGTGCCTACCAGGCCAGCACGACGATGTCCGACGGCTCCGTGTTCACAGTCGGCGGGTCGTGGAACGGCGGGCAGGGCGGCAAGTACGGCGAGGTGTGGTCGGCCGCCACCAAGACCTGGCGCACGCTGTCCGGCGTACCGGCCAACATGCCCGATGCGAGCAATGTCTCGAACCCGCCGCTGGCCGGCCCGGACGCGGCCGGGGTCTACCGGGGCGACAACCACATGTGGCTGTTCGGCGCCGCCAACGGCTGGGTATTCCACGCCGGGCCTGCTGCCGCAATGCATTGGATCGACACGCGCGGCAGCGGCGCCATCCTGCAGGCCGGGCTACGCAGCGACGACCCCTATGCCATGACCGCCAGCGCCGTGATGTACGACATCGGCAAGATCCTCAAGCTCGGCGGCGCGCCCAACCACGACAGTGGCAACGCCTTCAAGACCGCCTACATCATCGACATCAGCGCGGGCGCGCCGACGGCGCCCACAGTGCGCAAGCTTTCGCCGATGGCCTATGGCCGAACCTTTGTCAACAGCGTGGTGCTCCCTAACGGCGAGGTGTTCGTGATAGGCGGACAGACGCAGCCCGTTCCGTTTTCCGACTCCTACAGTGTGCTGGCGGCCGAGCTGTGGAGCCCGGAGCTGGAGAGCTTCATCACGGTGCCGCCGATGCAGAAACCGCGCAACTATCACAGCGTGGCCCTGCTGCTGCCGGACGGACGCGTGCTGGCGGGCGGCGGCGGGCTGTGCGACTGTGCGGGCGACCACCCGGATGCGGAGATCTACACGCCACCGTACCTGCTGGCGAGCGACGGTTCGCCGGCGTCCCGCCCGGCCATCACGGCCGCGCCGGCCAGCGCCACATGGGGGAGTCAGATCGCCGTGGCGACCGACCGCGCGGCGGCCCGCTTTGCGCTGGTGCGCATGGCATCGGCCACTCACTCGGTCAACACCGATCAGCGCCGCATCCCGCTGTCATTCACGGGCACGGCAGGCAGCTACCAGTTGGGCATTCCGACCGATCGCGGGACGGTGCTGCCGGGCAACTACATGCTGTTCGCACTCGACAGCAGCGGCGTGCCGAGCGTGGCGCGCACCATCAACATCCGGTAGCGGCCGGTGCGCTTCGCGAAGCCGAGGCTTTCGATGATGATGCTGGCGCTGGCGCTCGGAACCGCACTGGCCGTTGGCCCGGCGTGGTCCGGAAAGCCTGAGGCCGCCGTGCCTTCCTCGGTGGCGCGTGGCGCGCGCCTGTTCGATGGCACCGAGCCACTCGCCGGCACGCTGTCCGGCCACAGCGCGCCGCTGCCGGGCGCAGCGACGCGCTGCATCCAGTGCCACGCGGGCCCCGGCAAGTCCACTGCCGCTGTCTCGGGTTTCGCGCCGCCGCTCGACCGGCGCCAATTGCGCGAAGTCCTTCCGCGCCGCGGCGGCCCGCCCGTCGCGTACGAGCGCGCATCCTTCTGCCGGACGCTGCGCACCGGCATCGACCCGGCCCATGTCGCGCTGCCCCGAGCCATGCCGCGCTTCGATGCCGACGAAGGCCAGTGCGCGGCGTTGTGGGACTACCTGACGCAAGTCCTTTCTCAATGAACCCAATGAACGCGCGGGGCCCCTTCATACCCTCGCGGGTTGCATCCCGCGGGCGCCGGCGCCTGCTTGCCGCCGGTGCACTGGCGTGGCTAGGTGTGCCTCCGGCACGCGCAAACTCCAGCATCGGCCCGGTGCTGCCGGCGATGTCGGCTCCGGCTCTGCCGCTGCGGCGCCACGACGGCGCCACACCGATGCTCGCGGCGCAGTTGCGAGGCGCCCCAACCGCCGTTCAATTGATGTTTACCGGATGCAGCACGGTCTGCCCGATCCAGGGGGCCTTGTTCTCGACGCTGCAGGCGGCATTGCTGTCGGAGCGCTACACGGCGGTGCGTCTGCTGTCGCTGAGCATCGACCCGCTGTCCGACGACCCTGTTGCACTGAGCGCCTGGTTGCGGCGCTTCGGCGCAAGGCCAACGTGGAGCGCGGCGGCGCCAGCCCCCGAGGCACTTGAGTCGATGCTCTCGCTGTTCACGGGAGGCGCGGCAGCGGGCGACCGCCATACCGGCCAGGTTTATCTGTTCGATCGTCACGCCCGGCTGGTCTGGCGAACCAGCGAGTTGCCACCGACCGAAGAGGTCATGGCCGGACTACGGCAGATTGGTTAGTTGGATGCAGCGGCTGCGGATTCAGCGCCGGTGAGGGGGCCGCCTGCCATGCCTCATCCTTTCGATGCTAGGTTGACAAGCCTTGCCCCTGGCACTGACCGCGCTGCGACCCGGGTGTCGGCGAAAACGCTACGCCCGAGCCAGCGCCAGAGGTCGCGGGTATCGGATTCCGTGCCGATGACGCGCAGGCGCCGCTCGCGCAACGCAGCCTCGGCGTCGAGATCGCCGGTCCAGATCTCGGTCAGCGTTCGCACGGTCGATTCGACGATCAGCGTCGGTTCGTCGCCGGGGTTGTCGCGGCAGAGGTCGGCGCTGCCCTGGTCGACGACCAGCCACCAGCGCCGCTCGCCTTCGGCAGCGTCGGTGAAGCGGAAGTGGATCACGATGCAACGCGCGCGCGGGCACTCGTCGATCCGCACGAAGCGGCGGACGTCCCACATCAGGAAGCCGGCGTCCAATTGGTCGCGCTTGAGCCGGCTTCCAATCCAGCGCGCGCCCCAATGGCCCAGTGCCATCACGATCGGGCGCAACTCCTCGCCCGCTGCTGTCAGATGGTATTGGGCCGTGCTGCCTTCACCCTGAACCCGCTTGATGACACCTACTTCCTCGAGCTTGCGTAGGCGCTGCGTCAACAGCGAGCCCGACATGCGCGGCACGCCGCGCCGGATGTCGTTGAAGCGCGTGCTACCGCACAGCAACTCGCGCACCACCAGGGGCGTCCAGCGCTCGCACAGCACCTCGGCGCCACGCGCCACGGTACAAAACTGGCCGTAGTCGATCATGGCGCGAATTTAGCCCCTGGGGCGAGCCGAGGCCAGTACAAATTCTGGACTGGCGAACCTTGGGCCGCGCTGCCATTCTTGAGACTCCCTCACTCGATGGAGACACATCATGGACACCGTCACAGCCGCGCCGGCATTCAACGCCGCCGCCTTCAAGACCACCACCCGCGCTCAATGGCAAGCTGCCGCCGAGGCCTGGCATCGCTGGGGGCCGTTTCTCGGCCGCTGGCTGGGCGATGCGACGGAAACGATGTTCGATCTGGCACGCATCGGGCCCGGCAGCTGGGTGCTCGACGTCGCGGCCGGCGCGGGAGAGCAATCGATCGGTGCTGCGCGGCGCGCGGGCGCCAGCGGCCACGTGCTCGCTACCGACATCGCGCCGGCCTTGCTCGAGCGCGCGGCCACGGATGCCAAGGCCGCGGGCCTGTCGAACCTCGAGACCCTTGAACTCGACGGCGAGGCGCTCGACACGCTGCCCGCCGGCAGCTTCGACGCGGCAATCAGCCGCGTGGGCCTGATCTACTTCCCCGACCAGCAGCGCGCGCTCGCCGGCATGCGGCGGGCCTTGCGTCCGGGCGGGCGGGTGTCGGCTGTCGTCTACTCGACCCCCGAGCGCAATGCATTTTTCTCGATCCCCGTGAAGATCATTCGCGAACGCGCGAGGCTTCCCGCGCCGCTGCCAGGACAGCCCGGACCGTTTTCGCTCGGTGCCGAAGGCGCGCTGGAGGCCGCGTTTGCCAAAGCCGGCTTGCGTGACATCGAGGTGCGCAAGGTGCCGTCGCCGGTGCGGTTGGCGAGCGCAGCCGAATGCGTGCGCTTCGAACGTGAGTCTTTCGGCGCGCTGCACCAGATGATGGTCGGTCTCGACGAAGCCGAGCGCGCGAGCACCTGGGATGCCATTGAAGAGGCGCTGCGCCAGTTCGAAGGCAGCGAAGGCTTCGTCGGGCCATGCGAGATGCTCGTTGGCGGCGGAAGCACGTGAGGTGGGGAGCGGGGGGCTTCGTCGCCCCCTGTTCAGCGCGTAAGTCCTTGGAACTCACGGCTTTTTGATGTTAGGTTGACGAGCCTTACCCCTGGCACTGACTACGCAGTTAGGGCTGCTTGGTTCCCCACCTGACCCGGTTGGCCACTTCACCATGCAGGGAGGCCCGTCAAATTGCATTGTAACCCGGCGGTCCGGCAAGGCCGGGTCACTGGTGTCCCTCGAAAAGACGGGTCTTTTTTGATTTGCGGGATGGGGGCCGAGGACCGGCTCGGCCCCTTTTAGAATGCCCGCAATGTCTTATCTCGTGCTCGCTCGCAAGTTCCGTCCGAAAACCTTCGGTGAGATGGTTGGCCAGGGGCACGTGGTGCAGGCGCTCGAAAACGCGTTGACCACGCAGCGCCTGCATCACGCCTATCTTTTCACCGGCACGCGGGGCGTGGGCAAGACCACGGTTTCTCGCATTCTGGCCAAGTCGCTCAATTGCCAGGGCCCGGACGGGCAGGGCGGCATCACGGCCACGCCTTGCGGGGTGTGCCAGGCTTGCAAGGACATCGATTCGGGCCGCTTCGTCGATTACACCGAGCTGGACGCCGCATCGAACCGCGGCGTGGACGAGGTGCAGTCGCTGCTCGAGCAGGCGGTGTACAAGCCGGTGCAGGGGCGCTTCAAGGTCTTCATGATTGACGAAGTGCACATGCTCACCAACACCGCGTTCAACGCGATGCTGAAGACGCTGGAGGAGCCGCCGGAATACCTCAAGTTCGTGCTCGCCACCACCGATCCGCAGAAAGTGCCGGTCACGGTGCTGTCGCGCTGCCTGCAGTTCAACCTGCGGCCAATGGCGCCTGAAACGGTGCTGGAGCACCTGACGAGCGTGCTGCAGACCGAACAGGTGCCGGCCGAGCCGCAGGCGTTGCGGCTCTTGGCCCGCGCCGCGCGCGGCTCGATGCGCGATGCGCTGTCGCTCACCGACCAGGCCATCGCTTTCGGCAACGGCGAACTGCTCGAAACCGGCGTGCGCCAGATGCTCGGCAGCGTGGACCGCGGCCATGTGTTCAAGCTGATCGAGGCGCTGGCGGAGGGCGACGGCAAGACGGTGGTCGACACCTCCGAGGCGCTGCGGCGCGACGGCATGTCCGCCGCCTCTACGCTGGAAGAAATGACGGCGGTGCTGCAGGCCATGGCGGTGCTGCAGGCGGTGCCTTCGCGGGCCGAGTCGGCCGATTCCGCTACCGATCCCGATGCGGCCGACACGGCACGCCTTGCCGCGCTGATGCCGGCCGACGAAACGCAATTGCTCTACAGCCTGTGCCTGCACGGCCGCGGAGAGCTGGGCCTGGCGCCCGACGAGTACGCGGCGCTCACGATGGTGCTGTTGCGGCTCTTGGCCTTCAAGCCTTCCAGCGCGGCTGCTTCATCGGCCTCCACGGAAAAAAAAACTCTGAATGAAGCCCGGAAGGCGGTTTCGGCCCCTGCGGCCGTTACGCCGGCTCGGGTTGCGGAGGTCGCCGAGTCGCCTGTTCCGGCCGCCGCGCCCGCGGCGCGGCAGGCCCTTTCGGCGCCGGCGGGACAGCGTCTTGCCGTTGTCAGCGAGCCCATCAGGCAAAGCGAGGCGAGGCCACCCGCCACGGCAGAAGCTCCGCCGTGGGAGACGGGCGCCAAGGTGCTTGCCGTTCCGATGCGCGTCCAGCCGCCGCCGAGCCAGCGCGACGTGCCGCGCCCCGACGAGCAGCGCAGCCCGGCACCGCCCATTCCGCCCAGCGAAGACGGCGATTTCTGGCACGCCACGGTCACGCAAATGATTGCGGCCGAGAGCATCAATGCCCTCGCGCGCGAGCTCGCGCTGCAGTCGCAGCTGGTGGCGCGCGACGTCGACCAGTGGATACTCCGGGTGGAGCGCGAGCTGCTCAACCAGCCTTCGGCCCGTGAGAAGCTCAGCGACGCGCTGGCTGCGCTCGGCCACAGCGTGAAGCTCGCCATCGAGATCGGCGGCGTAGTCGACAGCCCCGCGCGCCGCAACAAGCAGGCCGCCGACGAACGCCAGCGCGTGGCCGAAGATGCCATCCGCAACGATCCCGAAGTGCAGATGCTGATGCGTGAATTCGATGCGAAGATCGTGCCCGGAACGCTCAAGCCGGCCTGACAGAACGCTACTGAAAACTCGTGCCGGCACTTGCGGCATTCCGGTTCGACCGCCATCTCTCTTATCCTTCCCCCATTCCAACCAATCAGGACCAACGATGTTCAACAAAGGACAACTGGCCGGCCTCATGAAGCAGGCGCAGGCAATGCAGGACAACCTCAAGAAGGCCCAGGAAGAGCTGGCCACCATCGAGGTCGAAGGTGAATCGGGCGCCGGCCTGGTCAAGGTCGTGATGACCTGCAAGCACGACGTGAAGCGCATCACCATCGACCCGAGCCTCCTGGCCGACGACAAGGACATGCTCGAAGACCTCGTGGCCGCCGCCTTCAATGCAGCGGTGCGCAAGGCCGAGGAAACCAGCGAGCAGAAGATGGGCAAGCTCACGGCCGGCATGCCGGGCCTTCCGCCCGGCATGAAGCTGCCGTTCTGAGCCGTTGATGGCCGACGCCAGTTCGCTCGACGCGTTGGTCGATGCACTGCGCCGCCTGCCCGGGGTCGGCGTCAAGTCGGCCTCGCGCATGGCGTTTCATTTGCTGCAACACGACCGCGAAGGCGCGCAGCTGCTTTCGCGCGCGTTGCAGCAGGCGGCGGGCAACGTGCGGCATTGCGAGCGCTGCAACACCTTCACGGAAGCGCCTGTGTGCAACGTGTGCCTCGATGCGCGCCGCGACGCGACCAAACTCTGCGTGGTCGAGACGCCCGCCGACCAGGCCGCGCTCGAACGCACGGGGGCCTTTCGCGGCTACTACTTCGTGCTGATGGGCAAGCTCAGCCCGCTCGATGGCATCGGCCCCAAGGACATCGGGCTGCAGAAACTCTTCGATCGTGCGCTCGACGGCACCGTGAGCGAAGTCATCCTGGCCACCAACTTCACGGCGGAGGGCGAGGCCACCGCGCACGTGATCGGCGAAGCACTCAGGCAGCGCGGCCTCAATGTGACGCGCCTTGCGCGCGGCGTACCGGCCGGCAGTGAACTCGAATACGTGGATCTCGGCACCATCGCGCATGCATTGGTCGACCGCCGCTAGCGCGCAGCGGCCGTCGCAGCCGCTGTCGAACGCAGACCACAAACCCAAATGACTCTTTCATTGCTCACCGTCGCCTACTGGTGCGTGTTCATCGCCTGCGGGCTGCCGTATCTCGCGGCATGGATCGCGAAAGCCGGCAGCTTCGGTCCGCGCGACAACACGCATCCGCGCGACTGGGCTGCGAAGCAGAGCGGCTGGCGCGCGCGCGCCAACAGCGCGCAGTCCAACAGCTTCGAGGGGCTGCCGTTTTTCATTGGCGCGGTGATCATTGCGCACCAGCTGGGCGCCAACCAAGCGCGGCTCGACATGCTGGCAGCGGCCTATGTCGTATTGCGAGTGCTCTATCTCGCGGCCTACATCAAGGGCATTGGCAGCGTACGCAGTGCGCTCTGGGCCTTCGGATTCCTGGTCAACATCGCGATTCTTTTCGTCGCGCGATAAGCCGTTTGGCACAGGCCGTAGAGGCCTTCGTGCTTACGTGAAAACCCGCACGGGATGACCCCGATGCACCCGACAGGGGCGCACCCCTAAGCTCGATTCGGTCTAAAGAATCAATGAGCCCGCAGGTCCGTTCCATGTTCCCTCGCAGAACCCTCATCACCGCCTCCGCAGTCGCTGCCGCATCGATCGCGCTGCCGCGGGTTTTTGCGCAAGCCAAGCTCGAGAAGACAAAAATTTCCATTGCCGTCGGCGGCAAGGCGGCTTTCTATTACCTGCCTCTCACCATCTCCGAACAGCTCGGCTACTTCAAGGCCGAGGGCCTCGATGTCGAGATCTCCGACTTTGCCGGCGGCGCGCGCGCACTGCAGGCGGTGGTCGGCGGTTCGGCGGACGTATGCTCAGGCGCTTACGAGCACACCATCAACCTGCAGGCCAAGAACCAGTTCTTCCAGGCCTTCGTGCTGCAGGGGCGCGCGCCGCAGATCGCGGTGGGCGTGTCGACCAAGAACATGGCGGGCTACACCGGCATCCAGGATCTCAAGGGCAAGAAGATCGGCGTATCGGCGCCGGGCTCCTCGACCAACATGGTGGCCAATCTTGTGCTGTCACGCGGAGGCCTCAAGGCCAGCGATGTGAGCTACATCGGTGTGGGTGTGGCAGCCGGCGCGCTCACGGCGCTGCGATCGGGCCAGATCGACGCCATCAGCAACACCGATCCGGTCATGACCATGCTCGAGCAGAAGGGCGACGTGAAGATCATCAGCGACACGCGCACGCTCAAGGGCACGCAGCAGGTGTTCGGCGGGCCGATGCCTGCGGCCTGCCTCTACGCGCCGACGGACTTCATCCAGAAGAACCCCAACACCTGCCAGGCGCTAGCCAATGCCATCGTCCGCGGCCTCAAGTGGCTGCAGACGGCGGGGCCCGGCGACATCATCAAGACGGTGCCTGAGACCTATCTGCTCGGTGACCGCGCGCTGTACCTTGCGTCTTTCGACAAGGTGCGCGAATCGATCGCCACCGACGGCCTCGTGCCGACCGAAGGCCCCAAGACCGCGCTGGCGGCCATCGCCAGCTTCGACACATCCGTGAAGGCCGAAAAGATCGACCTCACGAAAACCTACACCAACGATTTTGCTAGGCGCGCGAAAGACAGGTTCAAAGCCTGACTCCGAACGTCCCCGCGACCCGGCTTCGGCCGGGTTTTTTCTTGTGGCGGCCGATGCCAGAATTCCTGCCAGACATGTCCGACTACGCACTCGAACTTCTCTCCATCAGCTGTACTTTTCACTCGAAGGATGATCCGGGCCAGCGCTACACCGCGGTGGCGGACACCACGCTGCGCGTGCGGGCCGGAGAGTTCGTATCGGTGGTGGGGCCTACGGGATGCGGCAAGTCCACCTTGCTGAACGTCGGCGCCGGTTTGCTCGAGCCGTCGTCGGGCACGATCAAGGTCTTTGGCCAGGCGCTGCAAGGAGTCAATGCGCGCGCGGGCTACATGTTCCAGACCGAGGCGTTGATGCCATGGCGAAGCGCCATTGACAACGTGCTGGTGGGGCTGCAATACCGCGGCGTGCCCGACGCCCAGGCGCGTGAGCAGGCTGAGGCCTGGCTGTCGCGCGTGGGCCTTTCTGGTTTCGGCGACCGCTATCCGCACCAGCTCTCGGGCGGCATGCGCAAGCGGGTGGCATTGGCGCAGACGCTGGTGCTCGACCCGGACATCATCCTCATGGACGAACCCTTCAGCGCGCTCGACATCCAGACGCGGCAGCTGATGGAAAACGAAGTGCTCGAGCTGTGGAGCGCGAAGAAGAAAGCGGTGCTCTTCATCACGCATGACCTCGACGAGGCCATAGCCATGAGCGACCGCGTGGTAGTGCTGTCGGCGGGGCCGGCCACGCACCCGATCGGCGAATTTGTCATCGACCTCGCGCGCCCGCGCGACGTGGCCGAGGTGCGCACGCAGCCACGATTCGTCGAGCTGCATACGCAAATCTGGGAGGTACTGCGCGACGAAGTGCTCAAGGGCTACGCGCAGCAACTCCGGAAGGCCGCATGATGCCCAGCCTCAACGAACGCAATGCGCGCTTCTGGCAGCTGGTGCTGCTGGCGGTCATCCTGGTGGGCTGGCATGTGGCGTCGCGCAACCAGCAGATCGCATTTTTTCTTGGCGAACCGATCCAGGTGGCGGGGCGCATCTGGAGCTGGTTCCTGCCGTTCGAGGTGCCGCCGAACCTGTTGTTCCCCGAAGGCCTCAAGGGCAATGCAGACATCTACCGGCACCTGGGCACCACGCTGCTCGAAACGGTGCTGGCCTTCGGCATCGGCACCGTGCTCGGCCTGGCGTGCGGGCTCTGGCTGGCGCTGGCGCCCACGGCCAGCCTGATTCTCGATCCCTACATCAAGGCCGCCAATTCGATGCCGCGCGTGATCCTCGCGCCCATCTTCGCGCTGTGGTTCGGACTGGGCATCTGGAGCAAGGTGGCACTGGCCGTCACGCTGGTGTTCTTCATCGTGTTCTTCAACGTCTACCAGGGCGTGCGCGAGGTAAGCCCGGTGGTGCTGGCCAACGCGAAGATGCTCGGCGCCAACCAGCGGCAGTTGCTGCGCACCGTGTATCTGCCGAGCGCTACCAGTTGGGTGTTTTCGAGCCTGCACACCTCGGTGGGGCTGGCTTTCGTCGGCGCGGTGGTCGGCGAATACCTGGGTTCGGCGCGGGGCGTGGGCTACCTCATTCTCCAGGCCGAAGGCACCTTCGACGTGAACACCGTGTTCGCCGGCATCGTGGTGCTGACGGCCTTCGCGTTGCTGCTCGACGGGCTTGTCGGCTTGATCGAAAAACGCCTGATGAAGTGGCAGCCACGCAGCGGAGAAACCGAAAAGCTCTAGCGCTTCGAGGGCTTCCGCGCTTCTTAGCGCTTCTTCTTTACCGGCGTGCCGCCGCGCTTTTCGCGTACCACCTGCTGCTGCTTGCCGGCGGGCGTCTTCACGATGGTGGTGCCGCGCGCAGCCACGGCCTTGACCGCGCCGCCGCCGCGCTTGCCGGCAACGGCTGTGTGTCCGCGCGCCGGCGCGGCGCCCGAGCCCACGTGAGTCGCGGGTGCCGCACGAACAGGCAGGTACACCACCACGCTGTAGCCGCGCTTGAACGAGTGGTTGAGATTGACGTCGTTCCACTCGGCCACGCTGTCGGGCTTGAGCTTGTAGCGGCGCGCGATGCTGGCCACGCTGTCGTTGCGCCCCGCCTTGACGGTGGTGCGGCGATTGACGATTTCTGGTTGGAAGCTCAGATGGCCGCTGTCAGCCACCAGCGCCGTCACGTCCTCCTTGACGCGGGCGCCGCGCGGCACGATGAGCGTGGAGCCGGCCTTGATGAGCATGCGCGGCGGAATGCTGTTGAGCGCGCGCAGATCGGATTCGCTCATGCCCGAGCGTTGGGCCGCATCGGCCACGGTCATGGTGTTGGGAACGACCCATGCCGTCCAGCTTGCGTACTGGCCTTGCGCGTAGGCGTCGAAGTTGCGCTGGAACACGGCCGCGTTGTCCCAGGGCAGCAGGATTTGCGGCGTGCCGGCGGCCAGCAGCACGGGCTTGTGCGCAGCAGGGTTCAGGGCGCGGAAATCTTCGAGCCGGATGTCGGCCAGCTTGGCCGCCAGTTCGACGTCGAGGTCGCGCGTCAGCGTCACGGTCTGGAAGTACGGGTGATTGGCGATCAGCGGCAGATCGGTGTTGAACGCCTGCGGGTTCGCGACGATGTTTTTAACGGCCTGCAACTTGGGCACGTACAGCCGCGTTTCGGCCGGCATGGAAAGATCGCTGTAGGTGGTGGGCAGGCCGAGGCGCTGGTTCTTGGCGATGGCGCGGCTCACGCTGCCTTCACCCCAGTTGTAGGCGGCCAGGGCAAGCTGCCAGTCGCCGAACATGCCATAGAGCTTCTGCAGGTAGTCGAGCGCGGCGCGGGTCGAGGCCACCACGTCGCGCCTGTCGTCGCGGAAGATGTTCTGCTTCAGGTCGAAATCGGTGCCGGTGGCCGGCATGAACTGCCACATGCCCGCCGCACGCGCGCTGGAGATGGCCTGCGGGTTGAATGCGCTTTCGATGTACGGCAGCAGCGCGAGCTCGGTCGGCATGTTGCGCCGCTCGAGCTCTTCGACGATGTGGAAGATGTATTTGTTCGAGCGCTCGGTCATGCGCTGGATGTAGTCGGGCCGGCTGGCGTACCACTGCTCGCGGTCGCGCACCAGGTCGCTTTGGAGGTTCGGCATCTTGAAGCCGCGGCGGATGCGGTCCCACATGTCGGCGGGCGGCGCCAGCGTGATGACGCTTTGCGAGTGGGCCTCGCTGCTGGTGATGGGGGTGAGGGGGCCGCCTGGATAGACCGGCGCGGCGCCGCTCGAAGTCTTGGAGCCGGTGCCTCCCGCGGTAGGCTGCTGCGAGCCGGGAGTCGAAGAGGAGGAGGACGAAGAGGGGCCGCTCGTGGTGCTCGCGCAGCCCGCGAGCAACAGTGAGCCAGCAAGGCAGACAGCAGCGATAAGTTTCATCGGAAGTCGTTTTTCCATTGGCGCAGCGCAGCAAACACGTCGGCTTCGGCCGCATTGGCGGAAAGCTCGGCGTGCTCGCGCACCGCTCTAAGGACAGTGGCTTCGCGGCTGCGAAGAAAGGGGTTGATTCGGCGTTCGGTTGCCAGTTGCGAGGGCAGCGTGGGCTGCCCCTGTGCGCGCAGGCTTTCGCAGCGCGCGGTGTAGTGAGTCAGATCGGCATTGCCGGGTTCCACCGCGTGGGCGAAACGCAGGTTAGCAAGTGTGTATTCGTGGGCACAGCATACGCGGGTGTCGCCCGGCAGCGCAGCGAGCGAGGCTAGCATTTGCGCGGGCGTGCCTTCGAACAGCCGGCCGCAGCCGCCGGAGAACAGCGTATCGCCACAGAAGAGCAGCGGTGCCTGGCCTTCGCCCGCAGGAAGAAAGTAGGCGATGTGGCCGGCGGTGTGGCCGGGCACGTCGATGACCGCGAAGCGCTTGCCAAGCACTTTGGCGCTGTCGCCGTGCAAGAGCGGGGTGAAGGGCTCGGGAATGGGTTCGCGCGCCGGGCCGAAGACGGGCGCACCGGTGGCCGCGTGGAGCGCAGCCACGCCGCCCGTGTGATCGTGATGGTGGCGCGTGACTAGAATCGCGGCGAGCTGCAGCTTGTCGCGCGCCAACGCGTCGAACACCGGTTGAGCGTCGCCCGGGTCCACCACGATCGCGTTGGAGCCGTCCTGCAGCATCCAGATGTAGTTGTCAGCGAAGGCGGGCAGCGGAACGAGGGTCATGAGCGGTCAAATTATAGGTTTGCAGGATTGGTTCGCGACCCCCCCCGGCCGCTACCTGCTGGCGTGGGAACAGGCCCAGTTCGACCAGGCGGTGGCGGACGTCTTCGGCTATCACGCGCTGCAGCTGGGCGCCGCCGAAGTCGATGGGCTGCGCACCAACCGCATGCCGCACCGCTGGCTGGCCCTGCCGGAACCGGTGCAGCCCAGCAGGGCAGCGCTGTTCACCGATTTTGCGGCGCTGCCGTTTGCAGCCAATAGCCTGGATCTGGTGGTGCTGCCGCACGCACTGGAACTGAGCCAGGACCCCCATGCCACCTTGCGCGAGGTGGAGCGGGTGCTGGTGCCTGAAGGCCGCGTGGTGATCTGCGGCCTCAACCCGGCCAGCCTGTGGGGCATGCGGCAGCGCCGCGCGCACCTCTATCGCAAGCTCGGGTTCGGCGACCTCTTTCTGCCCGAAGGTGGCGAGTTCATCGGCTACTGGCGCATGCGAGACTGGTTGCGGCTCCTGAGCTTCGAGGTGGAGTCGGGGCGCTTCGGCGTCTATCGGCCCGCGGTGCGCAGCGAAGCCTGGTTGGAGCGCTGCCGCTGGATGGACACCGCCGGTGAGCGCTGGTGGCCGATTTTCGGTGCCGTGTATTTCGTGGTGGCGGTCAAGCGGGTCCGCGGCATGCGCCTGTTGAGCGCCGACTGGCGCCGCGCCGCGGCGCGCGCAACCGCTCCTGTGTCGATTGCGGGCAAGATGCACAAGGCCGACCACACCGACTGATTGAATGAACGATCGATGGATCGAGAGAAGAAGGAAAAGTAAGTTTTGAACGAAGTCGTGATCTACACCGATGGCGCCTGCAAGGGCAACCCCGGCCCGGGCGGCTGGGGCGCCTGGCTCAAGTCGGGTGCCACCGAGAAGGAACTGTTCGGTGGCGAGCTAGCTACCACCAACAACCGCATGGAACTGACGGCCGTGATCGAGGGCCTGGCCGCTCTCAAGCGGCCCTGCAAGGTCATTCTTTACCTTGACAGCCAGTACGTGCGCATGGGCATCACCGAGTGGATCCGCGGCTGGAAAGCCAAGGGCTGGCGCACCTCGACCAAGCAGCCGGTGAAGAACGTCGAACTCTGGCAGAAACTCGACAAGCTGGTGGCGGAGGGCGGCCACGTCATCGAATGGCGATGGGTTAAGGGCCACTCCGGCGACCCCGGCAACGAACGCGCAGACATGCTCGCGAACAAAGGCGTGGACAAGGCGCTGGGCCGGATCTGAGGCGCGAAGAATGGGGGCGAGCTAAATAACCCCGTCGAACATCATGACGTCGACCTCGTCGCCAGCCGCCACATTGCCGTGGTCGTGATGCAGCACGACGAGCCCGTTGGCCTCGACCATCGAGCTCAGTACGCCCGATCCCTGGTTGCCCGCAATGCGAACCTCGGGCAGCGCGCCGGACACGGCCTGCACGAAGCCGCGCTGGTATTCGGTACGGCCGGCCTTCTTGCGGATGGCGCTCACGCTGCGCGCGCGCAGCAAGGGCGGCGGCGCCGCGGCGATGTCGTGGCAGCCCATCATGCGCAACAGCGCAGGCCGGACGAAGGCAAGAAAAGTCACCATCACGGCGACCGGGTTGCCCGGCAGGCCGAAGAGCACCGCAGCGCCCGGCTGCGATGAAGAGGCCGGATCGCGCGGAACCAGCCCGACCGCCATTGGCCGCCCCGGGCGCATGGCGACGCGCCAGAAGGCCATGTCGCCGAGTTGCTGCATCACGGCGCGCGTGTGGTCGGCAGCGCCGACGCTCACGCCGCCGCTGGTGATGATGGCGTCGGCCTCGCTGGCGGCGCGCTGGAGCGTGGCGGCGAGGGTGGCGGGATCGTCCCGCACGAGGCCCAGGTCGATGACCTCGCAGCCCAGCCTCGTGAGCAGGCCGAACACCGTGTAGCGGTTGCTGTCGTACACGGCGCCCTCACGCGGCGGTTCGCCAAGGCTCAGGATTTCGTCGCCGGTCGAAAAGTAGGCCACGCGCAGACGTCGCAGCGCGGACACCGCGGGCAGCCCCAGGCTTGCGACCATGCCGAGCGCGGCGGGCGACAGACGCTCGCCACGCCGCAAGGCCGGTTGCCCCTGCATCAGGTCCTCGCCCGCAAAGCGGCGGTTGTCGCCGCGGCGAAGCACCCTGGCGGGAAAGCTCACCCGGTCTTCGTCGACCTTGCAGAACTCTTGCGGAACCACGGTGTCGAGCCCGTCGGGCATGACGGCGCCCGTCATGATGCGAACCGCTTCGCCGCCAGCCAGGGTGCCGCGCCACGCTGCACCGGCCAGGGCCGTGCCCACCACGCGGAGGTCGATGGACTCGTCGGTGCGAGCGTCGTCCCGCAGGATGGCGCCGTCGAAGGCAAAGCCGTCCATCGCGGAGTTGTCGTGCGGCGGCACGCTGACGGGCGAGATGATGTCTTCGGCCAGCACGCGGCCCAGTGCTTCGCGCACCCCGACTTCCTCGCGTTCCGAAACGACGGCCGGGGCCGCAAGCTGCGCCAGAAAAGCCTGGACGCCGCCGACGCTCAGGGCCTGGGGGTCATAGCCCGCAAGGGCGGCGGCAATGTCGGCGATGCGGCTCATCGATTTTCAAGGGCGTGCAGTTCGGCCAGCGTGTTGGCGTTGAAAAAGGCGTCGGGCGCATCGGCGGGCCGGTCGAAGGGGACGAGCACCGTGCGGTGCTGCGCGGTCCAGGCGTCGATCTTGCGGCCGCCGGACTGAGTGAAGTTCACCAGGCTTTCGAGCAGCGCGGTGTGCAGCAGGCAGAACACCGGCTGCGGCCGCAGCACCGGCACCGCGCCGGGTTCGGCAGCGGCCTCGGGCGCGCTGACCATGGCGATCTCCGCGTTGTCGGCCACCATGGCCTCGGCCAGACGGCTGGCCAGATCGAGCGGAAACAGCGGGGTGTCGCAGGGCACGGTGAGGAGATAGGGCGTTTCGCAGCGTTCGAGGCCGGTCAGAAAGCCTGCCAGCGGACCGGCGTAGTCGGCCAGGCTGTCGGGCCAGACCGGCACGCCGAAGGATTCGTAGGCGGCCAGGTTGCGGTTGGCATTGATCATGACCTCGCCCACCTGCATGCCAAGGCGCAGCACGGCATGCATGGCCAGCGGCGAGCCATTGAAGTTCTGCAGGCCCTTGTCGATGCCGCCCATGCGCGAGCCGCGTCCCCCAGCCAGCAGCAGCCCGGTGATCTCGCTGGGGGAAATGGAATCTTGTGTGGAAGTCATCCGCCGATATAGCTCATTTCGACGCGGCGAGGCGCCTTGTTGTTGTCGTTGCCGTCGTGCTCGGCGCTGTCGGGGCCACGAAGCGCGCGCAGTTCGGAATAGCGGTCGGCGCGGCCCTGCCAGATGTGGCCGATGGCCGAGGCAATGTCTTCGTCGGTGGCGGTGCCGCGCAGCAGGGGCCGCAGGTCGTGGCCTGCGCTGGCAAAAAGGCAGAGGTAGAGCTTGCCCTCGGTAGACAGGCGAGCGCGGCTGCAGTCGTGGCAGAAGGCCTGCGTGACGCTGCTGATCACGCCGATTTCACCGCCGCCGTCGACATAGGCCCACCGTTGGGCCGTTTCACCGGGGGCGCTGGGCTCCAGCGGCGCGAGCGGAAACTCCGCGCCAATGCGCGCGATGACATCGGCCGAGGGCAACACCTCGTCCATGCGCCAGCCATTGGTGGCGCCCACGTCCATGTATTCGATGAAGCGCAGCACCACCTTGCCGCCATGGTTGTCGCGAAAGTAGCGCGCCATCGGCAGGATTTCCTGCTCGTTGGTGCCGCGCTTCACCACCATGTTCACCTTCAGGGGACCGAGGCCGGCGGCCAGCGCCGCGTCGATGCCGGCAAGCACGTCGGCCACCGGAAAATCGACGTCGTTCATGTGGCGGAACACCGCGTCGTCCAGGCTGTCGAGGCTCACGGTCACGCGCTGCAGGCCGGCGGAACGCAGCGCGGCCGCCTTTCGCTGCAGCAGCGAGCCGTTGGTGGTCAGCGTGAGGGCGAGCGGCTCGCCGGCCGGGGTGCGGAGCTCGGACAACTGCTCGATCAGCCCCTCGATGTTCTTGCGCAGCAATGGCTCGCCGCCCGTGAGGCGGATCTTGCGCACGCCATGGGCCGCGAACAGGCGCGCGAGCCGCGTCATTTCCTCGAAGCTCAGCAGCGCGCTGTGCGGCAGGTATTGGTAGTCCTTGTCGAACACGTCCTTCGGCATGCAGTAGCTGCAGCGGAAGTTGCAGCGGTCCGTCACGCTGATGCGCAGGTCGGTCAGGGGGCGGCCCAGGCGGTCGAGCAGGCGCCCCGTGGCAGGCACGGCGATCTCCGGCACCGAGACGGCCGGGCGTGCGCGGCCGATTTCGGAGACCGGAATGACGGTGGTGCTTTTGCTTTTCATGGGGCAATGGCCAATTTACTCCATGGAGCAAGGGCCGATCCGGAAAGGGCTACTAGACGCAGCGTGCGCCGTCGACCTCGATGCAAACCCCGCTGATGAAAGCGGCTTCGTCGCTCGCCAGGTAGAGCGCGGCGTTGGCCACGTCCAGGGCCGTCGAGAAGCGGCCGAGCGGAATGGTGGCGCGGAACTTGGCCTTGCGCTCTTCCGTCAGCGGGCCGCCCGCGAATTCGGCGGCCAGGCCGGTGTCGGGGTTGAACACCGGATTGATGCAATTGACCCGGATGTTGTCGGGGCCGAGTTCGGCAGCCAGCGACTTGCTGGTCGTGATGACGGCGCCCTTCGAGCCGTTGTACCAGGTGAGGCCCGGACGCGGGCGAACGCCGGCGGTCGAGGCGATGTTGATGAACGAGCCGCCGCCATTGGCGCGGAACGCCGGCACCGCGTGCACGGTGGCCAGATAGATGCTCTTCACGTTGACCGCATAGCACTTGTCGAACTCGTCTTCGCTGACTTCGAGGGCGGGCCGGTTGCGGTGCGTCCAGCCGGCGTTGTTGACCATGGCGTCGAGCTTGCCGTGGCGCTCCACCGCGGCCTCGACCAGCGCCTTGACCTCGGCCGACTTGGTGACGTCGGCCGCAAAGAACGAGGCCCTGCCGCCGTCGCGCAGGATTGCTTCCACCACCTGCTGGCCCGCCGCGGGGTTGATGTCGTTCACAAGCACCTGGGCGCCCTCGGCCGCGAGCCGCTTGGCGATGCCTTCGCCGATGCCGCCGCCGGCACCGGTCACGATGATGGATTTGTTCTTGACGCGCACGGTTTGTCTCCTGAAAAGGTGCTGCGGGCAGTGTATCGGGGCTCGGCGGTGAACACCCCCCGAAACGGCCGCGGATACGGCTTCAGCCGTGCTTGATGGCGACGGTCTTGAGGGTGGTGAAGCCGTACAGCGCTTCAAAGCCCTTTTCGCGCCCGTAGCCGGACGACTTGACGCCGCCGAACGGCAGTTCCACGCCGCCGCCCGCGCCGTAGTTGTTGATGAAAACCTGGCCGCTGCGCACCCGCTTGGCCATGCGGAACTGGCGCGCCCCATCGGCCGTCCACACCCCGGCGACGAGGCCGAACTGCGTGGCATTGGCGAGCGCCACTGCTTCGTCTTCGTCGGCGAACTGCATTGCCGCGAGCACCGGCCCGAACACTTCTTCCTGCGCAAGACGATGGTTGGCGGGCACGTCGCGCAGCAGGGTGGGCGCCTGGTAAAAGCCGGTTTCGGGCGCTTCGTCGACGACGACGCCGTGGGCCACCATCGGGATCCCGGCCACCTGGGCGTCGCTCAGGAAGTCCCACACGCGCTGCTGCTGGGTCTGGCGGATCAGCGGGCCGACGTCGAGGTCCATGGCTGCCGGCCCGACGCGCAACGCCTCGAAGGCGTGGCCGAGCCGCTCGAGCAGCGGCTCGTAGATGCCGCGCTGGATCAGCACGCGCGAGCCGGCCGAGCAGGTCTGGCCGGCGTTCTGCACGATGGCGTTGATGATCACCGGAATGGCCGCGTCGAGGTCAGCGTCTGCAAAGATGATCTGCGGGCTCTTGCCGCCGAGTTCGAGCGTCACCGGGCAATGCCGCTCGGCAGCCACCTGCTGGATCAACGTGCCGATCTTCGGGCTGCCGGTGAAGCTGATGTGGTCGATGCCGGGGTGCCGCGCCAGCGCATCACCCACCTCGTGGCCGTAGCCGGTCACGATGTTGAGCGCACCGGGCGGAAAGCCGACTTCGGCCGCCAGCTGCGCCACGCGGATCAGGGACAGACAGGCGTCTTCGGCCGGCTTCACCACGCACACATTGCCGGCCGCCAGGGCGCCGCCCACGCTACGCCCGAAGATCTGCATCGGGTAGTTCCAGGGAATGATGTGCCCCGTGACGCCGTGCGGCTCGCGCCACGTGAACACGCTGTAGCCGTCCTGGTAGGGAATGGTCTCGCCGTGCAGCTTGTCGCAGGCGCCGGCATAGAACTCGAAATAGCGCACCAGCGCCACCGCGTCGGCGCGTGCCTGCTTCACGGGCTTGCCGCAATCGCGCTGCTCGATCAGCGCCAATTCGTCGACGTGCTCGGCGATCTTCTGCGCCAGCTTGTAGAGCAGGCGGCCGCGGTCGGCCGCGCTCACCTTGTGCCACCCGCCATCGAAGCAATCGCGCGCCGCGCGCACGGCCGAGTCGATATCGGCGGCATTGCTGCGCTGGATGTCGTCGAAAGGCTGGCCGTCGGACGGGTCGAGCACCTGCAAGGTGCGGCCGGAGGAAGACGGGACGTCGGCGTTGGCGATGAAGTTGAGTTGCATGAAACGGATTTTGCGCGAAGCGGGGCAACCACGCCGCGCGCGCTCCTACCTCGGCGAACCAGTTCGCGGCAGCGCCCGCACCGCATTCAGCATGCGCTCCACGTGCTTGTCCGGATTCAGATTCTGGTAGTAGTACGCCACCTTGCCGTCTGGCGAGATCACGTACGAGAGACGGTTGGCGAAGTCCGGCCGGGTCTGCATCAGGGCGTCGAAACCGTTGATCACCGCCTTCGATTCGTCCGACGCCACGGGAAACCGGCTTTGGCAGGACTTGACCGAAAACTTGGAGAGGGTGTCGATGTCGTCGGCCGACACGCCGATGACGGTGGCACCTAGCGCGGCGAACTGGTCGACGGCCTCGGCGAAGGCATGGGCTTCGATCGAACAGTCGCTGGAGTCGGCGGCCGGAAAGAAGTACAACACCACCGGGCCCTTGGCCAGCGCATCGGCCAGCGAGTAGCGGAAGGTCTTGCCGGCGAGCGCGGCATTGGCGGTGAACTTGGGTGCCGGGTCGCCGATGTCCAGGGCGGCCCAAGCTGGGAGTGCCAGTCCGGCTGCGATCAACATCGGCGCGATGCGTGAGAGGATCGGTCTTGCCATGGTGTAACTCCGGACAGGTGTGGAACGAATTCTAGGACGGTGAGCAATTTTTTGGATTGCGCCCGGATGAAAACGAAACCGGCATGTGCCGGCGCGCGTATCCATGGCAGGGACCGAAAAAAACCGACACCGCTGCGAGATCGATTCATCATGAATGCCTGGACTCAACTTCTGCGAATCTGCCTTGCCGGCGCCGTGCTGGCGGCGCTGGTGGCTTGCGGATCGCTGCCGCCGGCGCGCGAGCGGGCGGCGGTGAATGCGGCCGCGGTTGATCCGACCACGACGCTCGCAAAGATCGCGGCCGCCTCGACGCCGCCCGGCGAGCACTCCGGCTTCCGGTTGATGCCGCTCGGCGTGTATTCGCTGGACGCGCGCGTGCAGCTTGCGCAGCGTGCCCAGCGCTCGCTGGTGGTCCAGTACTACCAGTTCGAGAACGACGCCACCGGACGCCTTTTGATGCGCGCGCTGCGCGAGGCGGGTGCGCGCGGGGTGCAGGTACGGCTACTGGTGGACGATCTCTATACCGTCAAGAGCCAGCAGCTGCTGCTGGCGCTTTCTCAGACGCCCAACGTGGACGTGCGGCTGTTCAACCCCTTCTGCTGCGGGCGCAACGGCTTCCTGTCGCGCTTCGCGGCGTCGCCGCACGAGATCGGGCGGCTCAATCACCGGATGCACAACAAGCTCTTCATCGCCGACGGGACGATGGCGGTGGTCGGCGGACGCAACATTGCCGACGAATATTTCGTGCTGAGCGAGGCGCAGAACTTCATCGACATGGACGCGCTGGTGGTGGGCAAGGTGCTCCCGCAGCTCGAGTCGATTTTCGATGCCTACTGGAACAGCGAACAGGTCTGGCCCGTCGCCGACATTGTCCGCGGCGAGGGCGGCCGCACGCCCACGGCCGCCGACTTCGACGCCACGATCGGCATGGCGGCGGCGCCGCCGAAGATCGTGCTTCCGCCTTCCGACGTCCTGGGCTATGGCCCGATTGCGGAAGAACTCGACGGTGGCCGCATGGGGCTCTTGTGGGGCGAGGCCCACGCCATCGCCGATCCACCGACCAAGCCGACCACCATGACGGCGGACGAGGCCATTGCCACCAGCGTGACGATGAAGGTCTGGACGCTGTTGATGGACGCCAAGTTCGAAGTCGACCTGACCTCTCCCTACCTGGTGCCGGGCGAGCGCGGCATGGCGGCGTTCGAAGATCTGGCGAAGCGCAAGGTCAAGCTCACCCTGTTGACCAATTCGCTGGCAGCCAACGACGAGCCGTTGGTGCACACCGGCTATGCGCGCTACCGCGAGCGGCTGCTCAGGAGCGGGGCCGACCTGTACGAGCTGAGCCCGCAGCGCACCACCGCGGGCGAGCGCTTCGGCATGTTCGGCAAATCGCTGGGACGGCTGCATTCCAAGACCGCTGCCATCGACAAGACGCGCATCTTCATCGGCTCGATGAACCTCGATCCGCGCTCGGCGAGCCAGAACACCGAGATGGGCGTGGTGGTCGACAGTCCGCAGCTGGCGCGCGAGATGCTGCGCGTCATCAACATCAGCAAGCTGCAGAACTCGTACCGTCTGCGCCTCGCCAAGGAAACTGGCACGCTGCAGTGGCTCACGAACGATGGCGAGAAAGAAGTCATCCTGACGTCGGAGCCGGAATCCAGCTTCTTCCAACGTCTCCACAACCTGCTCATTGCGCCGCTGGTTCCCGAAATGCTGCTGTAGCCTCGGGGGATGGCGCAAACCTTTACTTCGTTGTCCGCCCTCCAGGTGATGTTGTGGGGGTTGGTCTTTTTCGGCGGCATCTATCTGGGGTTCGGCGCGCTCAACTGGCTGCTGACCCATCGCGTGCTGCCGGCGCTCGGCATCGGGCGCGTGCTCGACCCGCGGCCGCTGCAGCCGGGGCAGGTGCGCCGCGAATTGGCGCAGTCGGGGGTGTCGGTGCTCGTATTCGGGCTGGGCATGGTGTTTCCCTGGGGCCTGCTTCAATTGGGCTGGGCGCGGCTCGACGCCGACGCGGGCTGGCGCCAGATCGTGGCCGAAATCCTGATGCTCGCGATCTGGAACGACGTTCACTTCTGGCTGAACCATCGCCTGCTGCACACGCGCTGGCTGCGGCGCTTTCACGGGCCGCATCACCGCTCGGTCGTGACCACGCCCTGGGCGACTTACAGCTTTCATCCGATCGAAGCGGCAATGCTCGGCAACGTGATCCTGCTGCCGATGCTGCTGCACGATTTCAGCTTCTGGTCGCTCGCCTCGGTGCCGCTGTTCAGTCTGTTCTTCAACAGCGTCGGCCACTCGAACTACGACTTCTTTCCCCGGGTCTCATACAGCCACTGGTTTGCCGCCAGCCGCCGCCACCATTTGCACCATGCCTGCCACGGCGGCAACTACGGATTCCAGTTCACTTTCATGGACCGGCTGTTCGGCACGCGCATTGCCGCCGATGCGGCGGAGCCGCAGTTCCAGGCATTTCGCTCGAAGCAGCAACGCCAGCAACAGCATGGCACGCCGGCCTGAGGGGCCCCGTCGGCTGGCACGGCTGCGCCATTGGCGCGACTGGCAGAGCCTTGCGTATCTGGCGGCGCTTCCGGCATTGGCGGCATGGCAATGGACGCATGGGTTCTCCGTGCTGCTTTATGGGCCGATGCTGTTTCTCACGCTCGGCGTGGGCGTGATCCACCACAACCACGTGCATCTGCGCATGTGGCGGGGGCGGCACATGAACCGCCTCACCGACTTCTGGATCACGCTGCTGCAAGGGCATCCGACCTTCGTTTTCTGGCCCGCGCACGTGGCCAATCACCATCGCCACCGGCACGGGCCGCGGGACGTGGCGCGCACCTATCGCTTCAATGGCGACACCAATCATTTGCGGGGTTACCTGCTGCATCCGTTCCAGGCCGTGTGGGTGCTGGTGCCGGTGTTCCTCGGTTGGCTAAGCCGGCTTCGCAGGCACCGGCGGGGCCCGTGGCGCTACTGCATGGCGCAGTACGCGCTGTGGCTCGGCAGCTGGAGCGCGCTGCTGCTGCTCGACTGGCGCAAGGCGCTGCTGTTGGTGATCCTGCCGCAGTTGCACGGGCTGCATTGGCTGCTGGCGACCAACTATCTGCAGCACGCGCACGCCGACGGACACCGGTCCGCGGCGGATGCGGAGGCGCCGCGCGATACCGCAGGTACACGCCTGAACTACGCACGCAATTTCGAGGGGTTGGTGAACCCGTTGCTGTTCAACATCGGCCTGCACACCGCACATCACGAGAACCCGCATGTCCATTGGTCCGAGCTCACGCAATTGCACCGCACGCGCTACCGCGCGCGGGTCGATCCCGCGCTCAACGAGCAAGGGCTGGTGCCCTACATGGTTCGCGTGTTTGTGCTGGGAGCCCTGTGGCCGCGTTTTCGCAGCCGCTCGCTGATGTCACCCGTGCCGTCCGTGTCGCCGGAGTCTTCAACCCACTGAACCATGCCTGTTCCATTTCAACGCGTCTACATCGAGAGCGCCGGCTATTTCATGCCCGGCGAGCCCATTCCCAACGAGCGAGTGGATGCCTACGTCGCGCCGCTCAACCGCATGTCGGAGCGCATCAAGCGGCGCATCCTGGCCGAGAACGGCATCCTCACGCGGCACTATGCGATCGACGAGGAGGGCGTGACGCGCCACACCAATGCGCAACTGGCCGCAGGTGCGATTCGCGATTGCCTGCAGCGCGGCGGGGCCGAGCTGTCGCGCGTGTCGCTGCTGGCCAGCGGATCTTCGGGCGGCGACACGCTGATGCCGGGCTTTGCCAACATGATCCAGGGCGAGCTGGCTGCGCCGCCAATGGAAACGCTGTCGGTGCACGGCATCTGCGCTGCGGGCGTGTCGGCCATCCAGTCGGCCGCGCAGGGCATCGAACTGGGCGCGCACCGCACCGCGCTCGCGGTGGCCAGCGAAATGCCGTCGCGCCTTTTCAAGCGCTCGCGCTTTGCGGCGCGCGGCTACGAAACCGACTTCGATTCGCACTTTCTTCGCTGGATGCTTTCCGACGGCGCGGGCGCACTGCTGCTGTCCGACGGCATGCCCGCGCTGGCCGGCAACCCGGGGCTTCGCCTGAGGCTGAAATGGGTGCACCAGCGCGCGTTCTCGGGCGACTACCCCGTGTGCATGCAGTTGGGGCTGACCGAGGACCGCGCCCGCGGCCATCTCGATTTCGGCTCCTGGGCGGAGGCGGAAGCAGCCGGCGCCCTGTCTCTGCGGCAGGACATTCGCCTGCTGCCGCATCTGTTCGACATCGGCATCCATGAATACGCGACGCTGGTGCAGGGCGGATGGGTCGATCCGAAGCAGGTCGATCATTTCCTGTGCCACTACTCGTCGGAAAAATTCATTCCAGTGGTCGAAGACCTGATGACCAAGGCCGACCTCGCGATTCCCCGCGAGCGGTGGTGGAGCAATCTGGCCTGGCGCGGCAACACTGGTGCGGCGTCGATCCTGATCATGCTGTCGGAGTTTTTGCACACCAAGGCGCTGAAGCCTGGGGAGCAGATCTTCTGCTATGTACCGGAATCGGGGCGCTTCATGGCCGCCTACATGCTGCTGCAGGCCGAGGCATCCGATGCGCCGGCTCGGGCGGTGGCCGTATCTCACAAGGCGACCGAGGCAGCGCCCGACGAAGAGACTGCGATTGCGCCGCCGCACGATCCAGCCGCCGCGCCTGAAGGCCTGGGCGCACTGCTGACCGAACTGGCCGGCATCTGGCACGACTACCGCTCGAACGTGTGGCGCACGCCGCTGATCCGCCAGATCCGCGAACGCCGCTTTGCCTTGCCGGATTACCTGAACTGGATGGAGCAATGGATTCCGCAGGTGCGCGAAGGCAGCCGCTGGATGCGCGAAGGCGCCGCTTCGCTGACCGGTCCGTACAAGACTCTCGCCGCGCTGATCGACGTGCATGCGGGCGAGGAGCAGGACGACTTCAACATTCTCTTCAGCGACTACAGGAAAGCCGGCGGCACCGTGGCGCGGATCGACGACTTGCGCCGCAACCCCGGCGGGGAGGCGCTCAATGCCTACCTGCATGGGCTGGCGGCCACGCGCGACCCCATCGGCCTGCTGGGTGCCATCTACATCATCGAAGGAACGGGCCAACGCATCGTGCCCGCGCTGCTGCCGCTCATCAAGGCCGGCCTGAAGCTGCCGCCCGATGCGTTCCGCTTTCTCGAGTACCACGGCCACAACGACGAGAACCACCTGAACCGCTGGCTCGCCGCGGTCGAGATGGTGATAGCGGTGGAGGCGGGCAAAGACGGCCAAGATGCCACCGGACGGGGCAGGGCGGCTCGCCAGATCATCGATACCGCACGCCATACGGCGGCGCTGTACCTGATGCAGTTTCAGCACATCACGGAGCGGATGCCACATGAGTCGAATGCCTGATTTCCTTGCGCAGGGGCACGACGAGCGCGATCCCAGTCCCTGGCTCGCGCTCTATCTCGACCAGAGCACGCCGCTGCCGGACGAGGTCAAGGCGGCATGGCTCGCCGATTCGAGCTCGGGTTCGCGCCAGTATCTGCTGCCGTTCCTGCGGCCGGTGGCGCGGCTGACTATCGTCCTGATCCAGGTGGTGAAAGTGTTCGTGCCGCGCAACTGGTCGCACTCGAAGCTGCTGCACCGGCTGCTGGCCTGGGGGCTGAAACGCTTTGTGTCGCCGGAAGCCAATTGGCTGATCCTGCGGCACTTTCACCTCGGCTCGCAGGTGCTGGGCTTCATCGGCCGCAATTCGCCTGCGCCGGTGGGCACCTCGCCGCTGGAGCCGGCCGACATCGATGCGCTGAAGGACGAGATGTTCCTGAAGCACGACCTCAACCTCTTCAACTTCGTGATCCGCTTGAACCAAGCGCTGCGCGACAAGGGGCTGGTGCTGGGCAAGTCGCCCGATGTCGACTTTTCGATGATCAAGGGCCCTGGGTTGCGGCTTTCGGACATGCCGCGCGGCCGGCTCAACTTTCTCGACCTGCAGAGCGCCATCGAACTGTTCACGCCGCTGTACCAGCTGATGCTGACGGACAACGACTTCTGGCGCGCCGCCAATTCCCTGCAACTGGATGAAACGATCGGCATCTACGCGGCCACCTTGCTGGGCGCGCCCGAACACCTGATCCTGGTGAACAACAAGCATCCGCTGGTACCGCTGTCGACCCTGCGAGCCGGCCACCGGCTGGTGATCCACGGGCTGTCGACAGAAATGCTCCACAGCCTGCTCCAGCGTATGCGGACTGCCCAGGAGACGGCCCCACGACCGGAGCAGCCACTTGCATAGGCGTATGCTGCCCCCAGATGCAAACCATGAACACGACCGACCATCCGTCTCCCAAGACCGATCTGGCAGTGACCCACGTGCTGGCTCAGCTGCTGGAACGGCTCGAACACAGCGCCGTCCCTGTCAGCGCCGAGCAATACCGCTCGGTGGTCGAGCACCTGGTGCACGAATTCAGCGACGTTGAACCGGGCGCCGACCTGGGCCGCCTGCTCGACGCGTACCCGGCTGCGGCCGAGGTGTACGAAAATCTCAATTACCAGCACGCCGGCCTGTGCCGCTCGGCGCTCGACGCGGCGCTTGCAGCCGAAGTCAGCGCCAGGAAAGCCATTGAACGCGCGATGCGCAACACCGAACCCAAAAAGGATAAAGCCGATGGCCAAAGCTGAGGTCAAGACCGCCGTTGTGGCCGACGGCCTGCGATACAAGTCAAAAACACCCGGTTCGCCGTTCCGCGCTTCGGCGTCGTTCAGCGGTGCGACCATGTCCTGCTTCATGTGCGGAAAACACCGGGTGCGCTCGCAGCTGCGTACCCGCCAGGTGCTTGGCAAGTCGCAGACGGTGTGCGCACCTTCGTGCAAGGCGCTCGACGAATCGCTCGAATAGATCGAAACTCGCTCTTGGGCGGGTTTTCGCGTCGCTTTTGCGACATGCCTTGGGTGCGCATTGCAGATTTTCTTTCCAAAGCGCGTGGAATGGATATACAGTTAGAAACAAATGATGCATCTATTGCATAAATAAAAAGTTCTAATTTGTAGTCGACGACAAATGATTTTGTATACAGGCAATGACGTCCAGCGCCGGACGATCTGCGGAAGGACTTGCAATGAGTAAGCCGCGTCATGTCGTGATGCAGGTTGTCAAGCGCTCCTCCGGCAGCGCAACGCACCACGTCGAATTCCTCATGGACGACAACTTTGCCGAGCGCCTGCGCCAACTGCGCTCACTGGTTCCCCCTCTCGGCAGCCTCAACAAACAGCGCGACCTGGTAATCGACAAAGTGCGCGTGAGGCTTCCGAATGCCATCTGGCGCACCGGGACTCAGGTCGACAATGGCGTGGAGGGCTCCTGCATCGTCATTGCCTCTGAGGGCTCCTTCAATTGCGGCGGCAAGGACCGCACCACGCGCGAAAAGCTCGTGACCTACAACTTCTCCATTTCGCGCCTCGTCGACCTCCATACGGAGCGTACGGAGGGCGAAACCCTCTATATCCGCGATGGCACCTTCGCCAACGATGAGCCTGCCGAGTCACCTGCAGGCCTGTGGGTGGCCTCGTTGACCGAGGAGGAGGTGGTGATGCGCGTGCCCGATGCACCGTCCGACTTCGATACCTTGCACGAACTGACGCTGCGGCCCGAGCAGCGCGCAGGCGCGTCCACGCACCGAGCCACCTTTTACTGAAGCGCGGCGGCGGCTGCTTCGGAAGCCGGCCCGACGGGCGAGTACTGCGCGCGGTTGTCCTCGAGCCAGCGGACCGAAAGGCTGCTGTCCTGCTGCGCCGGGTGAAAATCGGCGCGGAAATAGCCGCGCCAAGCGCTCCAGTTGCCTTGAAAGAGGCCGCCCCGGCCGAGCAGAATGCGCACGGCACTCTTCCAGGTCGCCCATTTCCACAACTGCCCTTCATGGCGCAAGTTGGCGGCTGTCTGCCGCATCAAATCGCCCAGGAACATGAGCGTCACGCGGCGAAACCATCGGGTGCGCCATGGGTCCGAACCCCCGGCGGCCTTGTAGAGGTCGAAGGCGACGGCTTTGTGTTCCAGTTCCTCGGCGCTGTGCCAAAGCCACATGGTCCGGAGGCGAGGTTCGGCGCCTTCGAGCACTTCGGGGCGGGCCAGCAGCCATTCGGCGAACATGGCCGTGAAATGCTCCGTGGCCGCGGTCACTGCCAGTGCGTGGCGAGGGTCGGCGCCTTCCATGAGTTGCATGCGCCTGGCCGCCCGTGGCGACCAGCCATCCTTCAAACCCAGGCTCTCGAGATGCCCGTTGAAAAGCGAATGGATGCGGCGATGCGTGGCTTCCTGGCCGATGAAGCCGCGTACGTCGGCGCGGTGCTTTTCCTGCGCCTCCGGCGGCAGCGTGGCCATGACGTCGCGCACCGCGTCGATGAAGAACTGCTCGCCGAACGGAAAGCTCATCGACAGCGCATTGAAGAACGCGGTCGAGAATGCATCGCCGCCGCACCAGTTGCGGCCGAACGGCGTTTGCAGGTCGATCAGCAGGCGGCGCACGACAAGGTCGGTCATGAAAGCGGTCCTCGAGGAACTGGGTTGGTACACATTCGTACCGATTGATCGGATGGTGCGCACTACGGTGGGTACCGTCAAGTACCAATGCGTAGGAAAATGTGCCATCCATGAACACAGCAACTGAAAGTCCGGCAGTGGCCGGCTCTCCCGCACCACCGGCGCACGAGCACTATTCCCGACTGCTGGAAGGCATGGCGCGGGCGGTGGCGGCCAAGGGTTACGCGGACACGACCATCGCCGATATCGTGCGCGAGGCAGCCGTCTCGCGGCGGACCTTCTACGAGCATTTCACGACCAAGGCCGAATGCCTGGTTTCGCTCTACGAGGCGGCCAGCAAGCTGGCGCTGCGGGCGGTCGCCGAGGCCTTCGATCCGGCGCAACCCTGGCACCAGCAAGTGGAGCAGGCCATGACGGCATACCTCGACTATCTGGCGCAGGATCCGGTGCTGCTGCGTACGCTCTTCGTCGAGATCCTGGGCCTCGGAATGCCCGGGCTTGCGGCGCGGCGCCGTGTGAACGCCGAAATCGCCAGCTTCATCCAGGTGGCCATCAACAGCAGCAGCAATGGCGCACAGGGCCCCGCCGCGCACCTGACAAGCGAAATGGCCCTGACGGTCGTGGGCGGCATCAACGAACTGGTGCTCCAGGCCATCGAGCAGGACCGCGTGGACGATCTGCGCCAGCTGGTATCCCCGGCCACGCGCCTGGTGCGCGCGGTGGCGGCCGAAAGCCTCAGGTAGAGCGCCGGCTGGCGCAGGGCAGGGAGGTCCTAGAGCCAGCGCTTCCGATCAGGCCGGTTTGCTCTGCGCGGGATCGTAGAAGAACTCTTCCTCGGCGATGCGGTCGCCGTCCCAGCGCTGCCACGCGAGCTCTTCCATCCGCATGGCCTTGCCGCCCTTGAACCGGAAATCGAAAACCCAGCGGATCACCACGTGGTCACCGTTCACGAACACGGGGCGCACGCAGGTCGAGACGACAGATTCAGTGCGGTCGAGCACCGCCTGCTCGTGTGCAACCAGCGTGCTGCGGCCGCGCCGGGGCGCGGCCTGGTTTTCGCGCATGGTCGCGTCTTCGGTGTAGTAGTTCTCGATGGCCTTGGCATGCGCGCCGCTTTCCACGGCGGCGATGAAGGCCTCGAGTCTTTCCGCGGAGGGCATCAGCTCTTGACCTTCACTTCGACCCGGCGGGCTTCGCTCGCTGGCCCTGTGGCCTGGGTTTGTTCGGGCTTGGCAAGCTCGACCTTGTCAGCAGGTGCACCGGCGGCCTTGAGCGCATCGCCGACCGCGACGGCGCGCTGCTTGGCCAGCTCGGCGTTCGCCGCCGCATCGCCGCTGGCGTCGTGATAGCCGCTCACGAGCACCGTGCTGCCGCTCTGCACGGCCTTGATCACGTCGGCCAGCGCCTCCTTGGCATTGGGGGCGACCTCGGCCTTGCCGCTTTCGAAATAGAACTTCACCACGCCGTTCTCGACCTTCACGGCCGCGCCTTCGGCGGCGGCCACGGCGCCTGAAGCCACTGCAGCCGCCGGGGCCGCGGGCACTGCCGAAGCAGCTGGCGCGGTTGCAGGCGGAGGTGTCTCGATCTTGTGCGGCACGGCTGCGCCCGCGTCGCCGGCGTGGAACTTGACCACCAGCGGCACGATCAGCAGCGCCACGATGTTGATGATCTTGATGAGCGGGTTCACGGCCGGGCCGGCCGTGTCCTTGTAGGGGTCGCCCACGGTGTCGCCGGTGACGGCGGCCTTGTGTGCCTCGGAGCCCTTGCCGCCGTGGTGGCCGTCCTCGATGTACTTCTTCGCGTTGTCCCATGCGCCGCCGCCGGTGCACATCGAAATGGCGACGAACAGGCCGGTGACGATGGTGCCCATCAGCAGGCCGCCCAGTGCCTTGGGTCCGAGCAGCAGGCCGACCAGGATCGGCACCACCACCGGCAGCAGCGAGGGGATCATCATTTCCTTGATGGCCGCGCCCGTCAGCATGCTCACGGCCTTGCCGTACTCCGGCTTGCCGGTGCCTTCCATGATGCCGGGGATCTCGCGGAACTGCCTGCGCACCTCCTCGACAACGGCGCCAGCCGCGCGGCCCACGGCTTCCATGGCCATGGCGCCGAACAGGTAGGGAATCAACCCGCCGATGAAAAGGCCGACGATCACCATCGGGTCGCTCAGGTTGAAGCTGATGTTCAGCCCGAAGCTTTCCAGCTTGTGGGTGTAGTCGGCAAAGAGCACCAGCGAGGCGAGGCCGGCCGAGCCGATGGCGTAGCCCTTGGTCACGGCCTTGGTGGTGTTGCCGACTGCGTCGAGCGGGTCGGTGATGTCGCGCACGCTGGCCGGCATCTCGCTCATCTCGGCGATGCCACCGGCGTTGTCGGTGATGGGACCGTAGGCGTCGAGCGCCACCACGATGCCCGCCATGCTGAGCATGGCCGTCGCAGCCACCGCAATGCCGAACAGGCCCGCGAGCGTGTACGAGGCCATGATGGCAATGCAGACGAAGATCACCGGCCAGGCTGTGGAGCGCATCGAGACGCCGAGGCCCGCGATGATGTTGGTGCCATGGCCCGTGGTCGAGGCCTGCGCGATGTGCTGCACTGGCTTGTACTGGGTGCCGGTGTAGTACTCGGTGATCCACACCAGCGCGGCCGTGAGCGCGAGGCCGACGAAGCAGGCGCCGAACAGCTTGAGCTGGCTGCCGCTCGGGGCAATCGCGTTGTCGGGAATGATCCAGCTCGTGACGAACCAGAAGGCGATCAGCGAGAGGATGCCCGCGACGGCAAGGCCCTTGTAGAGCGCCGGCATCACGTTGACCATGCCAGGCGAGGCCTTGACGAAGAAGCAGCCGATGATCGAGGCGATGATCGACACGCCACCCAGCGCCAGCGGGTAGAGCACCGCGTTGACCGGCGCCGCCGTGACCATCAGCGCACCCAGCACCATGGTGGCGATGAGCGTGACCGCGTAGGTCTCGAACAGGTCGGCCGCCATGCCCGCGCAGTCGCCGACGTTGTCACCCACGTTGTCCGCAATCACTGCCGGGTTGCGCGGATCGTCTTCGGGAATGCCCGCTTCGACCTTGCCCACCAGGTCGGCGCCCACGTCGGCGCCCTTGGTGAAGATGCCGCCGCCCAGCCGCGCGAAGATCGAGATCAGCGAGGAACCGAAGGCAAAGCCGATCAGCGGATTGAGGATGTTCGAAAGGCTGCGGTCCGGCGTGAGGTTGCCGTTGCCCGCCAAAAACCAGTAGAAGACCGAGACGCCCAGGAGTCCCAGGCCTACCACCAGCATGCCGGTGATGGCGCCGCCGCGAAACGCGACGTCGAGCGCCGGGCCGATGCCTTGCGTGGCCGCCTGCGCGGTGCGCACGTTGGCGCGCACCGAAACGTTCATGCCGATGAAGCCGCAGGCGCCCGAGAGCACTGCACCCACCACGAAGCCGACGGCCGTGGTCGCGTCGAGAAAGATGCCAATGAGGATGGCCAGCACCAGCCCGACCACCGCGATGGTGGTGTATTGCTTGGCGAGGTAGGCGGAGGCGCCGGCCTGGATGGCTGCCGCGATTTCCTGCATTCGCGCATTGCCGGGGTCCTTGGCGAGAATCCAACTTCGGGCCCAGAAACCGTAGCCGACAGCCACGAGGCCGCAGACGATGGCGAGTATCAGGGGGGTGTTGCCGATCATGCTTTGCTTCTCCATTCGTTCGTTGTGACTTGTGGAGACGGACAGCATGGATCCTGCGCGCAACGCGTACGGGACCCAGGTTTTCCGTCGCGTTGCTTCCTCGAAGCTCGCTGCACCGAAGTGCGGAGCCGATTGGCCAACGGTTGCAATTTACAGGCAAAAACGCATGCGTGTGCGACCGTGCCATGACACGGAAAGTAAACTCCGGGTTTGTCCCCATCTCCCCTCATACTTTTCAACTACCCGAAAACGTCATGTCCTTCGACAAAGTCTCCCCCGGCAAAAACATCCCCGACGCCTTCAATGTCGTGATCGAAATCCCGATGAACGCCGACCCGATCAAGTACGAAGTCGACAAGGAATCGGGCGCCATCTTCGTGGACCGCTTCATGACGACCGCGATGTACTACCCGGCCAACTACGGCTATGTGCCGCAGACGCTGTCGGGCGACGGCGACCCGGTCGACGTGCTGGTGATCGCTCCGTATCCGCTGCTGCCCGGCGTGGTCGTGCCGTGCCGCCCGCTCGGCATCCTGATGATGGAAGACGAAGCCGGCGTGGATGGCAAGGTGCTGGCCGTGCCCACCGACAAGGTGCTGCCGATCTACAGCCACTGGAAGTCCGTCGACGACGTGAACCCGATGCGCCTGAAGGCCATCAGCCACTTCTTCGAGCACTACAAGGACCTGGAAGCCGGCAAGTGGGTCAAGGTGCTCGGCTGGGAAGGCATCGACGCGGCCAAGAAGGAAGTGATCGACGGCATTGCTGCCTACAAGAAGTAAGAAAAGCTTCAGACCGCAAGGAGGGCCGCAGCCGCGGCGCCTTGCAATGGCGGCCGCGCGAGCCGCCTCTCAACCAGCCTTGAAGGGGCTGCGTTCGCCCAGGTGGTCCATGTAGTTCTCGATGCCTTCGCCCTCACGCTCGAGAAAGCGCTCGACCGCGTCGGCGAACGCGGGGTGCGCGAGCCAATGGGCGCTGGTGGTCTTCACCGGCATCAATGCGCGGGCCATCTTGTGCTCGCCTTGCGCGCCACCCTCGAAGCGCTTGGCGCCGTGCGCGATGCACCAGGCCAGTGGCTGGTAATAGCAGGCCTCGAAGTGCAGGCAGTCGACGCGTTCGAGCGCGCCCCAGTAGCGGCCATAGGCCACCAGCGCGTCGTCCGCGTGTGTAGACAGCGCGATCAGGCTCGTGGCAATGGGCTTGCCCGCGCGTTCGGCGACGAACAGCAGCCAGGCCTCAGGCATGGTGTCGGCCATGCGCTGGAAGAAGTCGCGCGAAAGATAGGGCGGGTTGCCATGCTCGCGGTAGGTGCGTGCATAGCAGCGGTAGAAAAAGTCCCAATCCGTCGGCGTGATGTCGGCGCCGCGCGACCAGCGAAAAGTCACGCCGGCCTCGGCTACCTTGCGGCGCTCCTGGCGGATCTTCTTGCGCTTGTCGTGGGACAGGCTGGCAAGGAAGGACTCGAAGTCCGCGTAGCCGGTGGTTCCGCCCGGCGCTTCCGGCATCGCGTTCATCCAGTGAAACTGCACCGTGTTGCGCAGCATCAGGCCCGCTTCGGTGCAGGCGGCGATGTCGGCGTCTGCACCGAACAGCAGGTGCAGCGACGAAAGCTCTTCCTGCTTGCACCAAGCCACCAATGCTTGCACCAGCAGTGTGCGGGCCTGTGCATCGCGCGCCAGCAATCGTGCGCCCGGCACTGGCGTAAACGGCACTGCCACCACCGCCTTCGGATAGTAGGCAAGCCCGTGCTGCTCGTAGGCATTGGCCCAGGCCCAGTCGAAGACGTATTCGCCGTAGGAGTGGGTCTTGATGTATGCCGGACAGGCGGCCTGCAGCTCGTCGCCGCGCCACAGGGTGATGAATTGCGGCATCCATCCGCTCTCGGGCGAGGCGCTGCCGCTCTCCTGCATTGCCGCAAGGTATTCGTAGCGCATGAAAGGCGACGGCTCCGCTTCGGCCGAGAGCAGCGCGTTCCATGCTTTCGGGCTCAGGTCCGACAGCGACGCCGCCACCCGAATGACATAATCGTTCAAGCCTTTTTTCCTTCCGTGTATGACGCTGAAGCTCATCGTCGCGCAACTCGATTTTGTGTTGGGCGACCACGCTGGCACCTTCACCGAAGCCTCCGATGATGCCGTGAAAGCCGACATCCGCGACGGCATCCTGGCACGCTACATGCAGGACGATGAAGGCATCTGCGAGGTCGAGCGGGGTGCGCGGCTCATGAAGATCAATGAATACAAGCGGCGCCAGGCGCCATTGGGCATCCGGGTCACCCATCGGAGCTTCGGCAAGGATTGGCGTTACCCTATCACCAGCAAATTCAACGAAACCGCCGGAGCGCAAAAACCATGAAGCAGATCACCGCCATCGTCAAACCCTTCAAGCTCGAGGACGTGCGCGAAGCCTTGGCCGAAGTCGGCGTTACCGGCCTCACGGTGACCGAAGTGAAGGGGTTTGGCCGCCAGAAAGGCCACACGGAGCTCTACCGTGGCGCCGAGTACGTGGTCGACTTCCTGCCGAAGATGAAGGTCGAAGTGGTCGTGAACGAGGACGACGTGGAGCGCTGCATCGAGGCCATCGTCAATTCCGCGCGCACCGGCAAGATCGGCGACGGAAAGATCTTCGTCACCAGCGTGGACCGCATCGTGCGCATCCGCACCGGCGAAGAGAACGAAAACGCCGTCTGACGGCTCGCCCCCGGTCTTCGCGCACTTCGTGTCGCTGCGCCAACCCCCTACCGGGGGCAACACCAGCGGCCCGGCAAAGCCGGTTCCGCGGTGTTTCTGGAATAAGACAGCGAGGACCGTCCGCCGGATCAGAGGTTTTCGGCCAGCTTGTCGCCGCGGGGGTGGAGCGGTACTTCGGCGCGCAGCGCGGTGAGCAGTTCGGTGGCATCGGTGCCGGTACGGACCAACTCCATCTGCCATTCGCCCATGAAGCCTTCGCGCACGCTGTGCGCGAGGAAGCCCAGCAAGCCGTCGTAGTAGCCGGCGGTGTTCAGGATGCCGGTGGGCTTGTCGTGGTAGCCGAGCTGGCGCCAGGTCCAGATCTCGAACAGTTCCTCGAAGGTGCCGATACCGCCCGGTAAAGCAATGAAGGCGTCGGCGCGCTCGCCCATCATGGCCTTGCGCTCGTGCATGGTGTCGACCACGTGGAGTTCGTCGCACAGCGGATTGGCCAGTTCCCGATCGACCAGGGCCTTGGGAATGATGCCGACGACGCGGCCGCCGGCGTTGCGCGTGGCCTCGGCCACGGTACCCATTAGCCCGGTGCGTCCGCCGCCGTAGACCAGCTGGCCGCGGTGCGCGCCGATCCACTGGCCAACCGCTTCCGCGGCCTTGGAAAACTCAACCCGCTCGCCGGGGCGCGAGCCGCAATACACACAGATCGAAAATTCAGGATTCATGCCGCCATCATGCCTCGTGCGGCGGGCGCCTTCATGACGCGAAGTGCTGCCACAAAGCCGCCAGCCAGATGCCTCCGCACAGGGCGAGCGACAACAAGACGGCGGCGCTGCCCATGTCCTTGGCGCGCTTGGAGAGGTCGTGCCATTCGGGCCCGATGCGGTCGATGGCGGCCTCGACCGCGGTGTTGAGCAGCTCGACGATCATCACCAGGATGGCGCTGCCCGCCAGCAGGGCCACTTCGACCCAGCTGCGGCCGAGCCAGAACGACGCCGGGATCATCACGATGGCCATCACGGCTTCCTGGCGGAAGGCCGGCTCGCTCCAGCCCGCGCGAAGCCCGTGCAAGGAAATCAGCGTGGCGTGCCACACGCGCTCCAGGCCTTTGCGGGCCTTTTGCGGGTTGACGGCGGGGTCTGGAAGCTTGGGCAAGGCACTCATTGGCGGCTCATGGGCTTGGAGGTGATGAGCCGCGTACCGGCCCAGGCGTCGTGCCAGAACTGGCGCTCGGGGTGGAAGCGCGCCAGCAGTGCCCAGACGGCGACCCATCCGAAGATCAGCACCGCCGATTCTCCTCCCGACAGCCTGAAAGGTGCGATGGCCGCCAAGGGCGGCAGGAACCAGATCCAGCTCAGCAGATAGCGCGCCAGGGCGCGCCGCTGAGTGAGCGGGTGCCCGTGCAGGTCGACGATGCGGATGTTCCAGGTTTTCATGGCCAGTGTCTGTCCCCGGGTCCAGAACCAGACGAAGTAGACGCCGAAAACTACGAAGAGGAACGCCTGGAGCAGGTGCCGGCGAGAGTCCATGGCATCGCGCATCTGGCCAAGCGTGCTGAACAGCCAGCCCGCGACAAACACCACCGCAAACAGCAGCATGCCTTCATACAGCCAGCATGCCATTCGGCGCCACAGGCCGGGCACTATCGAAAGAGGAGCGTTGCCTGGAGATTCTGCGGACGAAGAAGGAGGATTCGATTCCGAACTCTCGGAAGCATTTGAAACCATCGAAACCTTGGGAATCAGGGGGGCGAGGGCTGCTCGGCAGTGCGGCCTGCAGGATTGGAAGGCGACGGCGCCGTGACAGCCGGCGGCACCAGCACTTGGGCCTCGGCCGGAGGAACCGGCTGTGACGCCACGTTGGACGTGCCAGACGCGGCAGGCGCCGACACGATGGCCGGAATGCGCTCCGGCGGCGACGCCACCATGACGGCGGCCGCAGGTGCTGCGGCCGGCACAGCCGAAGGGGGCGGAGCCAGCATGATGCGGGGCGTGTGCTGCCCTGCAGGCGTCACGGCCGGCACTGTCACGAGTTTCTGGGCGGGAACAGGACGCACCGGAATGGCCGCGCCGTAGGGTTTGGCGGGCGCGCGCTCTGCGAGACGGCGCTTTTCTTCCTCGCTCAATGCCTGATATTGCTCCCACTTGGCCTTGCGCTCGTCGGCAGGAACGCGCTTGACCTCGGCAAAGTTGAGGCGGGCCTGGGCGCGCTGCTGGTTGCTGAGGGCGGCCCATTCGATCATGCGGCTGTGCAGGGTGGTTCGATCATCGGCCGACATGTTCGCGTAGTTGCGTGACAGTGCCAGCCATTTGCGCTTGTGGCCCGCATTCAGGGTGTGCCAATGCGACGCGAGCGGCTGCAGCGCCTGCTGCTGCTCTGCGGTGAGTTCGCTCCAGTAGGGTTTGGTTGCCTTTGGCGCGGAGGGGCTCGAGGCTGCCACCGGCGCAATCTGGGCAGTCTCGCCCGGCTTGGCCGACGAGGAATGGGGCTGGGCGCTGGCCAGCGTCAGGCCGAACGCCGCAACAGCGAGCGCAAATGCCCAGACGACTGCGCCCGACGTTTGCGGGCGCAGCGCGCGGGACGCGTCGGTGCGGGAAACGGAAGTGCGTCGCATGCGGTCGGCGGATTTCAGTCGGAGGCGCCGTCAGCCTTGACCTTGAGGAACTGCGCGAACCCCGGGTCCGTGTAGGCGGCGGGCGGAAGATCGTCCGTCAGCAGGGCCGAGTCGACTTCCGCCAACTCGCTGGCACGGTCTTCGTCCTGCATCACGCTGATGGTGATGAGGCCCGCGACCAACGCGATCAGGGGCACCACCGAGCCGATGCGCGTCCACCAGCCGCCGCCCATGGTTGCCACATGCCCGGATCGCATGATGACCGTGGCTGCCCGCAATTGGGGGGCTTGCTTGCGCATGGCGACGGCTTGCGCCCGCGCCACGCGCAGCCGCTCGCCGATGTCGTGCGGCAGCTCCCGCGTGCCGGCGGAAAGCCGCGCAGCCACACGCTGTCCGAATTGATCTTCGACGGCAAAAGAAGAGGTTGGAACCTTAGTGTTCATAGCGAAATTCCCTTGGCTTTGAGCGCCTTGCTCAGGGCGTGCACGGCCCGCGAACAATGGGTTTTGACGCTGCCTTCGGAGCAGCCCATTGCAGCGGCCGTCTCCGCCACATCCATTTCTTCCCAATAACGCATCAGGAAAGCCTCGCGTTGACGTCCCGGCAAAGCGGCGATCTGTTCTTCGATCTCGTGGAACACCTGGGCGCGTCGGGTGGTGTCCTCCGCGCTCTCCGTTTCCCTAGAGTCGGTTGGAGAGACGAAGTTCTCCAGAAGATCGAAATCGCCGTCGTCGCCGGCCGCCTCGAAGTCGCCGAGGTTCGAGAACAGGGCGCGGCGGGTTTTTTGCCTGCGAAACCAGTCGAGCGTGCAATTCGAAAGAATGCGCTGGAACAGCATCGGCAGCTCTTCCGGCGGTTTGTCGCCGTAATGCTGCGCCAGCTTCATCATGCTGTCCTGCACGATGTCGAGTGCCGCTTCCTCGTCCCGCACGTGATAGACCGAGCGCTTGAAAGCACGCCGTTCGACGCTCTTCAGAAAGTCGGAAAGTTCTTGTTCAGTGGCCAAGCGAGAGGGGGCGCCGCAGGACGCCGCGTGGGAAATGGGTGTCTGGGGAGCGCTTGTGTTTTTCTGCCGCGGATTATGCCCCTGTGCCTTTTCGCGAGGGTTTTGGGCTGGAGGCCCCCTCATCAATGTCATAATCCGCGCTGCAAGTCAAAAGGCAAACGGGTCACGGTCCGGCGGAACATCAGTCCGCTCATGGCTTTGGCCTCAAGTCCTGGCGCGGCCCCACAAGGGCTGGCAAGGGGCACCCAAGGTTTTTCGTTCCCGAAAAAACTCCAAAGGTTGATCATGGAAATCTCTAAGGCGGAACTCGCTTCCGCAGCAGCCGCGTCCTCTGGCGCCGGCAACCCAACGCAAGAACTCATGGGCGCTGAAGTGCTGGTCAAGGCACTGCAGGCCGAAGGCGTCCAGTACGTCTGGGGCTACCCTGGCGGTGCGGTTCTGTACATCTACGACGCGTTCTACAAGCAGGACACGATCCAGCACGTGCTGGTGCGCCACGAGCAGGCGGCCGTCCACGCGGCCGACGGCTATGCGCGCGCCACCGGCGACGTCGGCGTGGCGCTGGTCACGTCCGGGCCCGGGCTGACCAATGCGGTCACCGGCATTGCCACGGCGTACATGGACTCGATCCCGATGGTGATCATCTCGGGCCAGGTACCCACCGCGGCCATCGGCCTCGATGCCTTCCAGGAATGCGACACCGTGGGCATCACGCGTCCCATCGTGAAGCACAACTTCCTCGTCAAGGATCCCAAGGATCTGGCCATGACGATGAAAAAGGCCTTCCACATCGCACGCAGCGGCCGGCCGGGCCCGGTGGTGGTGGACGTGCCCAAGGACGTCTCCTTCAAGAAGACGCCGTACGCCGGCTATCCCGACAAGGTCGAGATGCGTTCGTACAACCCGGTGCGCAAAGGCCATGGCGGGCAGATCCGCAAGGCGTTGCAACTGTTGCTCAACGCCAAGCGTCCTTACATCTACACGGGCGGCGGTGTGCTGCTCGGCAACGCCTGCAACGAACTGCGCACGCTGGTCGACATGCTCGGCTACCCGGTGACCAACACGCTGATGGGCCTGGGCGCCTATCCGGCGAGCGACCGCAAGTTTCTGGGCATGCTGGGCATGCACGGCACCATCGAAGCCAACAACGCAATGCAGAACTGCGACGTGCTGCTGGCCGTGGGGGCGCGCTTCGATGACCGCGTGATCGGCAACCCCAAGCACTTCGCGCAGAACGAACGCAAGATCATCCACATCGACATCGATCCGTCGAGCATCTCCAAGCGCGTGAAGGTCGACATTCCGATCGTCGGCGACGTGAAGGACGTGCTCACCGAACTGATCTCGATGATCCGCGAGAGCACCACCAAGCCCGACGCAGGCGCGCTGGCCGATTGGTGGAAGACCATCGAGGCCTGGCGCTCGCGCGATTGCCTGAAGTACGACCGCGGCAACAAGGACGTGATCAAGCCGCAGTACGTGGTCGAGACCCTCTGGAACATGACCAAGGACGCCGACGCATACATCACGTCGGACGTCGGTCAGCACCAGATGTGGGCCGCGCAGTACTACCGTTTCGACGAGCCGCGCCGCTGGATCAACTCGGGCGGCCTGGGCACCATGGGCGTGGGCATTCCCTACGCCATGGGCATCAAGCTCGCGAAGCCCGATTCGGAAGTGTTCACCATCACGGGCGAGGGTTCGGTGCAGATGTGCATCCAGGAGCTCTCCACCTGCCTGCAGTACAACACGCCGATCAAGATCTGCTCGCTCAACAACCGCTACCTGGGCATGGTGCGCCAGTGGCAGGAGATCGAATACTCCGGCCGCTACAGCCACAGCTACATGGATGCGCTCCCCAATTTCGTGAAGC
Source organism: Variovorax sp. OV700 (assembly GCF_900099805.1). Lineage (GTDB taxonomy): Bacteria > Pseudomonadota > Gammaproteobacteria > Burkholderiales > Burkholderiaceae_C > Variovorax. The sequence goes on from NZ_FNDR01000007.1 coordinate 72,366, forward strand.
TGGCCGAGGCCTATGGCCACGTCGGCATGCTGATCGAGCGTCCACAAGACGTGGAGCCGGCGCTGCGCGAAGCACGCAAGCTCAAGGACCGCACGGTGTTCATGGATTTCCGTACCGACCCCACCGAGAACGTGTTCCCGATGGTCAAGGCCGGCATGGGCATCACCGAGATGTTGTTGGGTGCCGAAGATCTCTGATCCGCGGCGCATTCGCTTAACTCTTCACTGACGAATCTATTGACCGCCAAGCCCGCGCATTACCGTGCACGGGGGAGGGCGGCGAAAAGAGGAGTCACGCAAACATGAAACACATCATTGCAGTGTTGCTGGAAAACGAGCCGGGTGCTCTTTCCCGCGTGGTGGGCCTTTTTTCGGCCCGCGGCTACAACATCGAATCGCTGACCGTCGCGCCGACCGAGGACCCGAGCCTCTCGCGCATGACCATCGTCACCGCGGGCTCGGACGACGTGATCGAACAGATCACCAAGCATCTCAACCGCCTGATCGAAGTGGTCAAGGTCGTCGACCTGACCGAAGGCGCCTACACCGAGCGCGAGCTCATGATGGTGAAGGTGCGCGCGGTCGGCAAGGAGCGCGAAGAAATGATGCGCATGGCCGAGATCTTCCGCGGCCGCATCATCGACGTCACGGACAAGAGCTACACCATCGAACTGACCGGCGACCACGGAAAGAACGACGCGTTTCTCGAGGCCATCGAGCGCAGCGCAATTCTCGAGACAGTACGCACCGGCGCCAGCGGCATCGGTCGCGGCGAGCGCATCCTGCGCGTCTAGTTTTTCAGCAATCACCACCCCCCGAATCAACGAAGGAGCATCGACATGAAGGTTTATTACGACAAGGACGCGGATCTGAGCCTGATCAAGGGCAAGACGGTCGCAATCATCGGTTACGGTTCGCAAGGTCACGCACACGCGCAGAACCTGAACGACAGCGGCGTCAAGGTCGTGGTCGGCCTGCGCAAGGGCGGCGCTTCGTGGCCCAAGGTCGAGAAGGCCGGCCTCAAGGTCGCCGAAGTGGCCGACGCAGTGAAGGCCGCCGACGTGGTCATGATCCTGCTGCCCGACGAGCAGATCGCCAACGTCTACAAGAACGACGTGGCCCCGAACATCAAGGAAGGCGCTTCGCTCGTCTTCGCACACGGCTTCAACGTGCACTACGGCTTCGTGCAACCGCGCGCCGACCTCGACGTCTGGATGGTGGCTCCCAAGGCCCCGGGCCACACCGTGCGCAGCACCTACACGCAAGGCGGCGGCGTGCCCCACCTCGTGGCCGTGCACCAGGACAAGACCGGCAAGGCGCGTGACCTCGCGCTGAGCTACGCCACCGCCAACGGCGGCGGCAAGGCCGGCATCATCGAGACCAACTTCCGCGAAGAAACCGAAACCGACCTGTTCGGCGAACAAGCGGTTCTGTGCGGCGGCACGGTCGAGCTGATCAAGGCCGGTTTCGAAACGCTGGTGGAAGCCGGCTACGCGCCCGAAATGGCGTACTTCGAATGCCTGCACGAGCTCAAGCTGATCGTCGATCTGATCTATGAAGGCGGCATCGCCAACATGAACTACTCGATCTCGAACAACGCCGAATACGGCGAGTACGTCACGGGCCCGCGCATCGTGACCGAAGAGACCAAGAAGGTCATGAAGCAAGTGCTCAAGGACATTCAGACCGGCGAATACGCCAAGAGCTTCGTGCTCGAGAACGCTGCCGGCGCACCGACGCTGATCAGCCGCCGCCGCCTGAACTCCGAGCACCAGATCGAAGTCGTCGGCGAAAAGCTGCGCGCGATGATGCCCTGGATCAAGAAGAACAAGCTGGTCGACCAGACCCGCAACTGATCCACCACGAAGGGGGCGCCGCGGCGCCCGTTTCACGAGGGCCACCCGCTGGGGTGGCCTTTTTCATGATGGGGACGAACCACCCCTGAACTACACTGCGAACCCATGCGATTTACAGATCAAGACGCTATCGGGCGGGTAGCCGTTCGCGCAGTGTCCACGAGGGACGGAGGCAAACTCAATGCATGACGACACGGTTCCCGACGAGGTGCCGCCGCGCAAGCGCCGCAAGGGCATCTACATACTGCCGAACCTGTTCACGCTCGCTGCGCTGTTCGGCGGCTTCTATTCGGTCGTGATGGCCATGAACGCACGCTTCGATCTCGCGGCGCTCGGCGTTTTTGCCGCCATGATTCTGGACAGCCTCGACGGCCGCGTGGCCCGCATGACCAACACGCAAAGCGCGTTCGGCGAGCAGATGGATTCGCTGTCCGACATGGTGTCGTTCGGCGCCGCACCGGCGCTCATCGCCTATGAATGGTCGCTCAAGGGCCTCGGCCGCTGGGGCTGGATCGCAGCCTTCGTGTACTGCGCCTGCGCGGCGCTGCGGCTCGCGCGCTTCAACGTCAATACCGGCGTGGTCGACAAGCGGTGGTTCCAGGGGCTTCCTTCGCCGGCCGCGGCCGCGCTGGTGGCCGGCTTCATCTGGCTCATGACCGAATGGGGCAAACGGGGTGGCGAGGTGCTGTATCTCTCGTGGACGCAGATCACCTGGATCACCTTCGGGTTCACGCTCTATGCCGGACTTTCGATGGTCACCAATGCGCCGTTCTACAGCTTCAAGGACGTGCAGATGAAAAAGAGCGTGCCTTTCGTGGTGATCGTGCTGATCGCGCTCGGCATCGCGGTCATCAACATCCATCCGCCCACGGTGCTGTTCGGCCTCTTCGTGGCCTATGGCCTGAGCGGCTACGTGGTCTACGCCTGGCGCAAGGCCAAGGGCCAGCAGGCGAGCGTGATCAGCACCTCGACCGAAGAGCCGGACGAGCGGGGCTTGCATAACTGAGCCCGGCTTGTGCTACATTCGCAATCCTCATGACCAAGATTTCGCTGCTGGCCCTACTAGCCCTCCCTCACGGGCGGAGACGGTAGCGCACGCGCAAATCCCTCACCACGGCCCGTTCGCACCAGCAACGGGCCGTTTGTTTTTGGGGTTGCTGGTTGATTACCAACCATCCAGAGAAATCGACATGCTCAAGCAACCTCAAGCCAAATACCGCGCATTCGCCCCGATCGGCCTCAAGGACCGCACCTGGCCCGATGCCGTGCTGACCAAGGCCCCGATCTGGCTGTCGACCGACCTGCGCGATGGCAACCAGGCGCTGGTCGAGCCGATGGACATCGCCCGCAAGATGCGCATGTTCGAGACGCTCGTGGCCATCGGCTTCAAGGAAATCGAAGTCGGCTTTCCTTCCGCTTCGCAAATCGAATTCGATTTCGTGCGCAAGCTGATCGAGGAAGACCGCATTCCCGACGACGTGACGATCCAGGTTTTGACGCAGGCGCGCGACCACCTCATTGCACGCACCTTCGAATCGCTGCAGGGCGCACCGCGCGCCATCGTTCACCTCTACAACGCCGTGGCCCCGGTGATGCGCCGCGTGGTGCTCGGCATGGATGAAGACCAGATCGTCGAGCTTGCCAGTAGCCATGCGCGCATGTTCAACGACTTTGCCGCCAAGCAGCCGGCCACGAAGTGGACCTTCCAGTATTCGCCCGAAATGTTCTCGGGCACCGACGTCGTGTTCTCCAAGCGCGTGGTCGACGCGGTGACCGAAGTCTGGGCGCCGACGCCCGGGCACAAGTGCATCGTCAACCTGCCCACCACGGTCGAGCATTCCACGCCGAACATCTTTGCCGACATGATCGAGTGGATGCATCGCAACCTCGCGCGCCGCGATTCCATCGTGCTTTGCGTGCATCCGCACAACGACCGCGGCACCGGCACGGCCGCCGGTGAACTCGCCTTGATGGCCGGCGCCGAGCGCATCGAAGGCTGCCTCTTCGGCAACGGCGAGCGCACCGGCAACCTCGACCTCGTGAACGTCGCGCTCAATCTCTACACCCAAGGCGTCTCGCCGGAACTCGACTTTTCGAACATCGACGAGATCCGCGCGACCGTCGAGCACTGCAACCAGATCCCGGTGCATCCGCGTCACCCGTATGTCGGCGACCTGGTCTACACCTCGTTCTCCGGCTCGCACCAGGACGCGATCAAGAAGGCCTTTGCAGCCCGCAAGGACGGCGATATCTGGGACATGCCCTACCTGCCCATCGATCCGAAGGACGTGGGCCGCAGCTATGAAGCCGTGATCCGCGTCAACAGCCAGTCGGGCAAGGGCGGCATGGCCTACCTGCTCGAGAGCGAATATGGCATCGAAATGCCGCGCCGCCTGCAAATGGAGTTCATGCAGACCGTGCAGCGCGTGATGGACGTGGCCGGCAAGGAACTCACCGCCGCCGATCTCTGGCAGCTGTTCGTGCGCGAATACGGCCTCGAAGCCGCGCATGCATTGCAGCACCGCGTACTCCAGGAAGAAGGCGAGGGCGTCAATGCTTCCGTCGTGCTGCGCGGTGACCTGCCCTGGGACGGCGAAATTCGCGCCATCGAAGGCCGTGGCAACGGTCCGATCGATGCCTTCACGCAGGCGCTGAGCCAGGCCACCGGCCACACAGTGCGCGTGATGGATTACCACCAGCACGCCATCGGCGCGGGCGCCGATGCCAAGTCGGTCGCGTACCTCGAACTGCGCGTGGACGAGGCTCAGACGCTGTTCGGCGTCGGCATCGACGCGGACGTGATCTCGGCGTCGCTCAAAGCCATTGTCTCGGGCGTACAGCGCGCACGGACCCGCGGCGCGCACAGCGCACAATCGGTGGTTGAGCTCGCCTGACGCAGTACGCCGCCATCCGCGCAAGGTGCGAAACGATTAAAGGAACAAAGGAGTCCACGATGACCGACCAACTCATTATTTTCGACACTACCTTGCGCGACGGCGAGCAATCGCCCGGCGCTTCGATGACGCGCGACGAGAAGATGCGCATCGCCAAGCAGCTCGAACGGCTCAAGGTGGACGTGATCGAGGCCGGCTTTCCGGCCAGCTCGAACGGCGATTTCGAGGCCGTGAAGGCCATTGCCGATGCCATCAAGGATTCGACCGTGTGCGGTTTGTCGCGCGCGAACGACCGCGACATTTCGCGTGCGGCCGAGGCTCTGAAGGGCGCGGCGCGCGGACGCATCCACACATTCATTGCCACGTCGCCGCTCCACATGGAAAAGAAGCTGCGCATGTCGCCGGATGAGGTGCACGAGCAGGCGAGGCTTGCCGTGCGCTTTGCGCGCAACCTCGTTGCCGACGTCGAGTTCAGCCCCGAAGACGGCTACCGCAGCGACCCCGATTTTCTCTGCCGAGTGCTCGAGACCGTGATCAACGAGGGGGCCACCACCATCAACGTGCCCGACACCGTGGGCTACGCCATTCCGGAGCTCTACGGCAACTTCATCAAGATGCTGCGCGAGCGCGTGCCCAACAGCGACAAGGCAATCTGGTCGGTGCATTGCCACAACGACCTTGGCATGGCGGTGGCCAACTCGCTCGCCGGCGTGAAGATCGGCGGCGCGCGCCAGGTCGAGTGCACGATCAACGGACTGGGCGAGCGCGCGGGCAATTGCTCGCTCGAGGAGGTCGTAATGGCCGTGAAGACCCGCAGAGATTACTTCGGCCTCAACCTCAACATCGACACCCAGCACATCGTGGCCGCGAGCCGCCTGGTGAGCCAGACCACCGGCTTCGTGGTGCAGCCAAACAAGGCCGTGGTGGGCGCCAATGCCTTCGCGCACGCCTCTGGCATTCACCAGGACGGCGTGCTCAAGGCGCGCGACACCTACGAGATCATGCGGGCCGAAGACGTGGGCTGGAGCGCCAACAAGATCGTGCTGGGCAAGCTCAGTGGACGGAACGCCTTCAAGCAGCGCCTGCAGGACCTCGGCGTGACCATGGAGAGCGAAGGCGACGTCAATGCCGCCTTCCTGCGCTTCAAGGAACTGGCCGATCGCAAGTCCGAAATTTTCGACGAAGACATCCTTGCGCTCGTCAGCGCGGAAGAGCATTCGCACGTTAACGAACAGTTTGCTTTTGTTTCTCTTTCCCAGCACAGCGAAACCGGCGAACGCCCCCATGCAAAGGTTGTTTTCACCGTCCAGGGCAAGGAAGTCACCGGCGAGTCCGATGGCAATGGCCCGGTTGATGCTTCCCTGAAGGCGATCGAATCGCATGTCAAGAGCGGCGCCGAAATGGTGCTTTACTCGGTTAATGCGATCAGTGGCTCGACAGAAAGCCAAGGAGAAGTTACAGTTCGGTTACAAAATGCAGGGCGGGTGGTGAATGGAGTGGGTGCGGACCCCGACATCGTGGTCGCATCAGCCAAGGCTTATTTGAGTGCGCTCAACAAGCTCCAGAGCCAAGCTGAGAGAGTGGCGGCACAGGGTTAGGTTTACTGACCATCCTAAGTTAAGAAAGGGATGCAAGTAACTGATATTGCGTGCCTTTTTTGATTTGGATACACTGCGGTTCTCATTTTCGCCGCTGGAGATTAATAAATGCCTGAAGCCCGTCTCCGCCGAGTTTCCAGCCAGCGGTTCCTGCCCGCAGTCAAATTTGTCGCCGTCGCGTTCTGCGCCACGGCGTTTTTGCTGTCCGGAGCCCAGGCCGCCAAGAAGGAAAAAACAGCTGTCGCCAAGACCTCGCTGGCCAAGAAGGCCGCGGGTCCGGTGCCGGTGGAGGTCAAGAAAACTGCCAAGGCGTCGCGTGGCGCCGGAGCCGAACGTAGCGAGAAAGTCGTTCGCGGTGGCCGCAACGTGGTGGCCTCCATTCGACAGAAAAACGGCCGGACCGTGGTCGCCGTGCAACGCCGTTCGGTGGTTCGCGTCGAAACGCCCGCGCGCCAGTCCTTCGGCCAGTTGGCCGGCCTGCACGGAACCGACGACGTGCTCGACCTGAAGTCGAGCGTTGCACTGGTCATCGACCAGGACACGCATGAAGTGCTGTTCAGCAAGAACGACCATGCGGTGCTCCCGATTGCATCGCTCACCAAGCTGATGACCGGCCTGCTGATCAGCGAAGCGCGCCTTCCGAACGACGAGCTGATCACCATCACACAGGACGACGTCGACACCGAGAAGGGCAGCCGCTCGCGCCTGACGGTCGGCACCACGCTGCCCCGCGGCGAGCTTTTGCATCTTGCGTTGATGTCGAGCGAGAACCGCGCGGCGCACGCACTGGGCCGCACCTATCCCGGTGGCCTTGCAACCTTCGTTAGCATCATGAATGCCAAGGCCAAGATGCTCGGTATGAAAGACACGCGCTACGTGGAGCCTACGGGCCTGTCGAGCCGTAACCAGTCGAGCGCGCAAGACCTGGCGCTGCTCGTCAATGCCGCCTATTCCGACGCCACGGTGCGCTCGCTGTCGACTTCGCCTGAGTACCAGGTCGAGGTTGGCAACCGCGTGCTGCAGTTCAACACCACCAACCGTCTCGTGAAGAGCCCCGATTGGGAAATCGGCGTGCAGAAGACGGGCTACATCTCCGAAGCCGGCCAGTGCCTCGTGATGCAGGCCAAGGTGGCCGGGCGCAAGTTGATCATGGTGTTCCTGGATTCGGCCGGCAAGTTCAGCCGTATTGCCGATGCGGAGCGGGTGCGACGTTGGGTCGAGGCCACGCATGCCTCGACGGGCTCGCCGGCCGCCGCGTCGCGCGCTCCCACCTACCAGGTCGCTGGCTGATCTGACACCGGCCCTGAAAAGGGTTGGTCTGATCTGACACCAGCCCCTGAAAAGAAAAGGGCTGGCCGACCGTACACGGCACAGGCCTTGGGTCAGGCCGTGGCTGAAGAAGATCCGCCGCCGTCCGCCGCAGACGCTCTGGACGCCGCCGCGGCGGCGTCCTTGTAGCCGAGCGCTCCCGAGATTTCGTTGGCCGTGGCCTGCAGCTTGGGCAGCCATCCTTCGTCCAGCCGGTCCGCGGGCGCCGAAATCGACAATCCCGCCACCAGCTTGCCCTGATCGTCGTAGATGCCGGCGGCCATGCAGCGCACCCCCAGCTCCAGCTCTTCGTTGTCGCGCGCAATGCCGTACTGGCGTGCCTTCGACAATTCGCGCTCCAGCGCCGGCAGCTGCGTGATGCTGTTGCGCGTGTGTCCCGCCAGGCCGGTTCGGGTGGCATAGCTGCGCACGCGCTGCGGATCGTCCGCAGCGAGGAACAGCTTGCCGGTCGAGGTCAGGTGAAGGGCTGCGCGGCCGCCGATGGCGCGCACCACCTGCATGCCCGAACGCTCGCTGTACGAGCGCTCGATATAGACGATTTCGTCACCCTGTCGCATGCTGAGGTTGACCGGCTGCTGCGTGAGCTTGTGCAGCTCGCGCATCGGCCCCAGCGCGGCATCGCGCACGTTGAGCCGCCCCTTGACGAGGTTGCCCAGCTCCAGCAACCGCATGCCGAGCCGGTAGCTGCCGGCCTCGGGCCGGTCGACGAAGCGGCCGACCGCCAGGTCGTTGAGGATGCGGTGCGTGGTGGAGGGGTGCAGGCCGGTCTTTTCGCTGATTTCCTTCAGCGATATGGCTTCCTCGCGCGAGGCGAGCACGTCGATCAGCGCGAACATGCGCTCGATCACCTGGATGACTGGAACGGCAGGAACGTCGGATTGGGTTTTTCTCATGGCGCGATGCGGTGTGGACCGGGCGCCATTTTACCTTGTGAAATCGGTCGGTGCTTGCCAGCGTCCGTCGATCAGCAGTTCGTGGGGACTGAAACGCGCCTTGTAGTTCATCTTGGCGCTGCCTTCGATCCAGTAGCCCAGGTAGACGTGCGGCAAGCCCAGCTTGCGGGCTTGTTCAATCTGCCAGAGCACGCTGTACGTGCCATAGCCAGTGGACGAGGCCCCCACGCTCGGCACTGCGTGCTCTCGCTGCCCCCCGAGGGAGGCGTCCGCTTGCTTGGGGCGGCCCGGCGCTTCGCGGCTCCCCGGCTCGTAGAAGGTATAGACCGCCGAGATGCCGTCGTTCAGCACGTCCAGGATCGACACCATCCGGAGCGCACCGGCGCTGCCATCGGGCAATGTCTCGCGGAACTCGACCAGCCTGGAGTTGACCCGGCTCTGCAGCAGGAACTGCGTGTATTGGTCGATGCTGTCGTGATCCATGCCGCCGCCGGCGTGGCGGCCGTTCTGGTAGCGGAGATAGAGCTGGTAGTGCTCGGGAACGAAGCACAGCTTGAGCACACGGGCCTGCAGTTCCTTGTGCTGCTTCACGGCGCGGCGCTGGCTGCGGCTGGGCCGGAAGCTGTTGACCTGCACGCGCAGCGGAATACAGGCGCGGCACCCGTCGCAGTAAGGCCTGTAGGTGAACATTCCACTGCGCCGGAATCCGCTGAGCACGAGGTCGGAGTAGGCGTCGTTGTGAATCAGGTGGCTGGGCGTGGCCACCTGCGACCGGGCCTGACGATCGGGCAGGTAGCTGCAGGGATAGGGCGCCGTCGCGTAGAACTGCAGCGTGTGAAGCGGGAGATCCTTGAGGTGCGTCACGTCAATTCAGAAGGCCGCGTGGAAAGGAGTTCTGTCCAGTATACGGGCTCGAAATGCCACTGTGGGCCCTCCTGTTCGCGTGCCTTGGCCACGTGCGCCACGAAGCTCGCGCGCGACATCTCCCGGGCCCCCAGGCTCGCCAGGTGGGAGGTGTTCTGCTGGCAGTCGATCATTCGCACCTGGAAGCGCCGGCACAGGCAGACCAGGGCCGCCAGCGCAATCTTCGAGGCGTCCGGGCGGCGCGTGAACATCGATTCGCCGAACACCGCACGGCCGAGCCCGACGCAATAGAGACCGCCCGCAAGCTCTCCGTCGATCCAGGTTTCCACGCTGTGCGCATGGCCGGCCCGATGCAGCGCCATGTAGGCGTTCACCATGTCCGGGACGATCCAGGTGCCCGACTGGCCGGTGCGCGGCGATTGCGAGCAAGCCTTGATGACCGCCGAGAAATCGCGGTCGATACGCACTTCGCAGCCGGGCGTCTGCGCGAAGCGGGCGAGTGTCTTGCGCAGGGACCTGTGGAGCTTGAATTCGGCCACCTGGAGCACCATGCGCGGGTCCGGGCTCCACCAGAGAATCGGCTGGTCTTCGCTGAACCAAGGGAACACGCAGCGGCTGTAGGCCTGCACCAGCGTATCCACATCGAGCGCCCCACCGGCGGCAAGGAGGCCGGGGACGGGGTCGGCGTCGCCCCAGGCGGATGCGGGGTCGGGCAGCGCGTCGCCGGGTTCGAGCCAGGGCAGTTGTTGCATGGCCATAGGTATACACGGCTTCGCGGCGCGCTTCATCCACGTTGCAGAAAATGGCCGTTCTCCGGCGAGATGACAAACGACTGGGCCCTGCAACCCACCGGCTCCGCCTGTGAAGCGCACAGGAATATCCAAGAGCCCATATAGTGCTGCTTCCATTTGCTCTCCATCGGACCCGCAAGGCGAGCGTTGCCTGGCGGATGGTCAGCCCAAGAGGACCACGTTGACTACTGAATCCAATCCCACGCGTTTCGGCAGCGGCCATGCAGTGCGCCGCCTCGAGGACGAGAGCCTGCTTGCCGGCCGAGGCCGTTACACGGACGACGTCACGCTTCCCGGCCAGACACATCTGGTGTTCCTCCGGTCTCCCTATCCGCACGCGCGCATCGTCTCGATCGACGTCTCTGCTGCGGCAGCCATGCCGGGCGTGCTGCGCGTGGTCACCGGCGCCGAAATGGCCGAGGCCGGCGTCAAGCCGATGCCGGGCGCTGCAGGCTTCCGGCGGGCCGACGGCAGCGATGCCGCGAGCTCTCCGCGGCTTGCCTTGGCGCACGAAAGAACCCGCTTCGTGGGCGAGGCGGTGGCTGCAGTGGTGGCCGAAACGGTCCAGCAGGCCCGCGATGCCGCCGAAGCCGTGGTGGTCGACTACGAAGAACTTCCCATGGTGGTCGATCTCACAAGCGCCACCGCCGACGGCGCGCCGTTGCTGTGCGAGGAAGCCACGGGCAACATTGCCGCCGAAATGCGCCACGGCAGCAGCGACGCCGCAACGGCCGCCTTTGCCAAGGCGAAACACGTGGTGGCGCTCGACGTGGTCAACCAGCGCGTCGTGGCGCTCACCATCGAGCCGCGCTCGGTGCTCGCCGCGCATGAGGACGGGTCCGAACGCCTCACTATCCGCATGAGCACCCAGATGCCCTCGGGTGTGCGTGATTCGATCTGCGCCGCCATCGGCCTGCCCAAGGAGAAGGTGCGCGTGGTCGTGGGCGACGTGGGCGGCGGCTTCGGCATGAAGACTGGTGCCTATCCCGAAGACATCGCGGTGGCCTATGCCGCACTGCAAGTGAAGCGCCCCGTGAAATGGGTCGCCGACCGCAGCGAGGAGTTTCTTTCGAGCGCACATGGCCGGGACATCGAGGCCAAGGCCGAACTCGCGCTCGATGCCGATGGAAAGATTCTTGCGCTGCGCATCAAAACGCTTGCCAACGTCGGTGCCTATGCCACGGGCACCGGCGTCGCGATCCAGCTCCTGATCGGCCCCTGGGTGCAGACCAGCGTCTACGACATCCAGACCATCGACTTCCATTTCAAGGCGGTGCTCACCAATACCGCGCCAACCGGTGCCTATCGCGGCGCGGGCCGGCCCGAGGCGATTTTCACCATCGAGCGGTTGATGGACGAGGCCGCGCGCCAGACCGGTATCGATCGCGTCGCACTGCGCCGCCGCAACTTCATCCGCCCCGAGCAGATGCCCTACACCAACCCGATGGCGCAGACCTACGACACGGGCAAGTTCGAGTCGGTGATGGACCAGGCGCTGGCCCTGGCCGACTGGAACGGCTTCGAGGGCCGCGCGGCCGAGTCCGCCCGGCAGGGCAAGCACCGCGGCCTGGGCATTGCCACCTTTCTCGAGTGGACCGGCGGCAATGTGTTCGAGGAGCGGGTCACGGTCTCCGTGCAGGCAGACGGCGTCATCGAAGTGTTCTCCGCGGTCAACGCCATGGGGCAGGGTATTGCCACCTCGCTCGCCCAGCTGGCGGTCGATGCCTTCGGCGTGCCGATCGAGAAGGTGCGCGTGGTGCTCGGCGACACGGACCGCGGCGACGGTTTCGGCAGCGCCGGTTCCCGCTCGCTGTTCACCGGCGGTTCGGCGGTGCGCATCGGCGCCGAACGCACCATCGACAAGGCACGCGAACTCGCGGCCGAGGAGTTCGAGGCGTCCGCCGACGACCTGACCTACAGCCGCGGCGTGTTCTCCGTGGCCGGCACCGACCTCGAGCTCGACCTGTTCGAACTGGCGGGCAAGCAGCCCGAGCGCGAAATTTTTGTCGACTCCACAAGCACCGTGGCGGGCCCGACCTGGCCCAACGGCTGCCACATCTGCGAGATCGAACTCGATCCGCCGACGGGCGAAATCAGCGTAGTGGCCTACAGCTCGGTCAACGACGTGGGCCGGGTGGTCAATCCGATGATTGTGCGCGGACAGCTCGAAGGCGGCGCGGTGCAGGGTATCGGGCAGGCGCTGTACGAGCAGGTGGTGTACGACAAGGAAACAGGCCAACCGGTCACCGGCAGCCTGATGGACTACGCCGCACCGCGCGCGGACATCGTCGAGACCATGTTCCATATGGAAATGGACGAGTCGACGCCGTGCACCAACAACCCGCTGGGCGTGAAAGGCGTGGGCGAGCTGGGCACCATCGGAGCCACGCCAGCCATCGTCAACGCCGTGGCCGACGCCTTCGCCCGCAACGGCCTTGCGAAGGGCGCGCCGCGCTTGCACATGCCGCTGAGCCCGTCTCGGGTATGGCAGGCCATGCACACTGTGGACTGAAGCTTGGGGCGTTCGCCGCAGGTGAATTGGAATGCTCGTCACCACCGAACTGCAGACCGAACCCATCCGCGTGTCCAGCTACCGCTGCGATGCGGGTCCCGAGGCGCAGCCGTTCACCGAGATGCACGTCGACTACTCCGTGTCGTACGTGCGAAAGGGGAGCTTCGGCTTGCGGACGCGTGGCAACGCCTATGAATTGGTGGCCGGTTCGGTACTGGTGGGCTGCCCCGGCGACGAATACGTCTGCACCCACGACCACCATGTCTGCGGCGACGAATGCCTGGCGTTCCACCTGTCGCCCGGCTTCGTCGACCTGATCGGCGGCGACCAGCGGACCTGGCGCACCGCGGGGCTGCCGCCGCTGCCTGAACTCATGGTGCTGGGCGAACTCGCGCAGGTTGCCATCGAGGGCCAGACCGATATCGGCCTGGACGAGCTCGGCATGTGGTTTGCCAGCCGTTTCGTCGAGGTGGCGAGCGGGCGCAGCAAGCCGGCACCCCAGCCGGCCGCGCCGCGCGACAGACGCCGCGCGGTGGACGCCGCCCTATGGATCGATGCGCACTCGCACGACGACATCGGCCTTGAAGGCGCGGCGTCCGAGGCCGGCCTGAGCGCCTTCCATTTTCTGCGACTGTTCTCGCAGGTGCTCGGCGTCACGCCGCACCAGTACCTGGTCCGCTCCCGGCTGCGCCACGCGGCGCGCCTGCTGGCGGACGACGACCGGCCCGTGACCGACGTGGCGTTCGACGTGGGCTTTGCCGACCTGAGCAACTTCGTTCGCACATTTCATCGTGCGGCCGGCGTGTCGCCGCGCGGCTTCCGCCAGGCCGCCAAGGGCGACCGCAAGATTTTCCAAGACCGCCTGGCAGCCCTGTTCAATGATGACCGCCTGATTCATTCATCAAGCAGAAAGTCATCGCAATGTACGACCACATCGGACTGAAAGTCAAAGAACTCGCCGCCGCGAGCCGGCGCTTCCATGAAGCCGCACCGGCGTCGCTTCTCTGAGGCGCACAACCATGGCAACGATCTACAAGGAATTCATCGTCGAAGCCGATGCCGACGCAGTCTGGGATGCGCTGCGCGATTTCGGCGCCGTTCGCACGCGTCTCGCGCCCGGCTTTCTGACCGACTGCAAGCTGGATGGTCAGGACGCCCGCATCGTGAGTTTTGCCAACGGCCTGGTGGCGCGCGAATTGCTCGTGGGCATCGACGATATGAACCGCCGCCTGGCCTACACCGTCACCGACGGCAAGGCCAGCCACCACCATGCGTCAGCCCAGGTGTTTGCCCACGGCGCGGGCCGTTCGCGTTTTGTCTGGATCACCGATGTGCTGCCCGACAAGTTCGCCGCCTACATCGGATCGATGATGGACGAGGGCGGCGTCGCGATGAAGAAGACGCTCGAGCAAAAAAGCCCCGCGCCGCCGGCCAGCTAGAAATCTTCGAGCGGCAGGCCCACGTAGTTCTCCGCCAGCGAGGTGGAGGCGGCGTGCGAATGCACGAGGTAGTCGAGTTCGGCTTCCTGGATCTTCTGGCCAAACGCGCCGGTCTCCGGAAAGCGGTGCATCAGCGAGGTAAACCACCACGAAAAGCGCTCGGCCTTCCAAACCCGGCGCAGGCAGAGGTCCGAATACCGGTCGAGCGCGGAGGACGATTTTTCGGCGTAGAAGATCTCGAACGCGCGCGACAGGTAGCCCACGTCGGCCGTTGCAAGGTTGAGTCCCTTGGCACCGGTCGGCGGCACGATGTGCGCGGCATCGCCGGCCAGGAACAGCGAGCCGAAACGCATCGGCTCGGCGACGAAGCTGCGCAGCGGCGCAATGCTTTTCTCGAGCGAAGGACCGGTTACCAGCCGCTCGCGCGCCTCGGGGTCGAGCCGCGCGCGAAGTTCGTTCCAGAAGGCCTCGTCGCTCCAGTTGTCCACCCGCTCTTCGGTCGGCACCTGCACGTAGTAACGGCTGCGCGTGGCGCTGCGCATGCTGCACAGCGCAAACCCGCGCTCGGTGTTGGCGTAGATGAGTTCGTGCGACACCGGCGGCACGTCGGCCAGCACGCCCAGCCAGCCGAAGGGGTAGATCTTCTCGTAGGTCTGGATGGCGCCTTCCGGCACGCTGGCGCGGCTCACGCCGTGGTAGCCGTCGCAGCCGGCGATGAAGTCGCACTCGATCTCGTGCGTCTGGCCGTCTTTTTCATAGCGCACGCGAGGGCGCGCCGAGTCGAAGCCGTGAAGGCTGACATTGGCCGCGCTGTAGATGGTCGTGAGTCCTTCGGCCGAGCGCGCCTCCATCAGGTCGCGTGTCACCTCGGTCTGGCCATACACGGTGACCTGCTTCCCGCCCGTGAGGCCATGCAGGTCGATGCGGTGCCGCGCTCCCTTGAACAGCAGCTCGATGCCTTCGTGCGGCAGCCCTTCGGCCTTGGCGCGCGCATCGACGCCGGCGCGCGCCAGCAGATCCATGGTGACCTGCTCGAGCACGCCTGCGCGGATGCGCCCCAGCACGTAGTCGCCGCTCTGGCGCTCCACGATGATGTTGTCGATGCCCGCCTTGAAAAGCAGCTGCCCGAGAAGCAGGCCGGCCGGGCCCGCGCCGATGATCGCGACCTGTGTTCGCATGTTCGTGTCTCCGTTGAGGTTTTCGCAAGCGTAGGGCGTTCGGGGCAGCCTGGCGCAGCGCTTTGCGAGGCACTGTGCGATCATGCGAGTGGCTGCGCGATGATCGCGCAACACTTCGTACCTTGACCGGATGACCATCGCCAAAGCCGACTTCATCGAGGGCATTGCCAAGGGAATGGCCGTGCTCGAAAGCTTCGACACCGAGCGCCAGCGGCTCAACGCCACCCTGGCGGCCGAACGCGCGGGACTCACACGCGCCGCCGCCCGTCGGCACCTGCTCACGCTGGCCCACCTGGGCTACCTGGAGACCGACGGCAGCTATTTCTGGATGGCGCCCAAGGTGCTGCGCTTCTCGGGCAGCTACCTGGCGTCGTCACGCCTGCCGCGTGCGCTGCAACCCACGCTCAACCGGCTTGCGGCACAAACGGGGGAGTCGTTCTCGGCCGTGGTGCTGGACGGCGAAGAGGTGGTCATCATTGCGCGCAGCGGCAGCTACGGCACACCGACCCGCGTGTTGGCGTACGGCCTGCACCTTGGCGCCCGCCTGCCGGCGCACGCCACCTCGACCGGGCGGGTGCTGCTCGCGGCCATGGCGCCGGCCCAGCTCACGCAGTGGCTCAAGGGACGCCATCTCGCGCGGCTCACGCCCAACACCACCACCCAGGCGCGCAGCCTGCGCCAGCTGGTGTCCCGTGTGCGCAAGAACGACTACTGCTTTGCCAGCGAAGAGCACGAGCTCGGCGTGCAGGCGCTCGCGGTGCCGCTGCGCGACATGCAGGGCCACACGGTGGCTGCGCTGAACGTGGTGCTCTCGGGCACGCGCTACCAGGAAGAGATGCTCCAGCGCGAGATGCTGCCGCTGCTCTTCGAGGCGGCGCGCGAGGTCAGGTCGCTACTGTGATCTGAACTTCCGCGCTGCCGCTGCCTCGAACCCCGAAAACGCACGCACACCACAACCATGCGACTCCTGCTTCTCGAAGACGACGTGATGATCGGCGAAGCCGTGCTCGACCTGCTGCGGGCCGAGCAGTACGCCGTGGACTGGGTGAAAGACGGTGATGCAGCCGAGTCCGCATTGCGCACCCAGCAGTACGACCTGGTGCTGCTCGACCTGGGCGTGCCGCGCCGCGACGGCCTGGAGGTGCTGCGCAACCTGCGTGCCCGCAAGCAGCGCATGCCCGTGCTGATTGCCACCGCACGAGACTCGGTGCAGCAGCGCATCGAAGGGCTCGATGCGGGCGCCGACGACTACGTGCTCAAGCCCTACGACCTGGACGAACTGCTGGCCCGCATCCGCGCCTTGCTGCGCCGAGCCGCCGGGCGCGCCGAGCCCGTGTACGAGCACATGGGCGTGAGCATCAATCCCGCCACGCGGGAGGTCATGGTGGGCGGGCAGCCGGTGGTGCTGTCGGCGCGCGAATGGGCAGTGCTCGAGCCGCTGATCGCGCGGCCCGGCATGGTGCTGTCGCGTGCCCAGCTGGAGGAAAAGCTCTACAGCTGGAAGGACGAAATCAGCAGCAATGCCGTCGAGGTCTATGTGCACGGCCTGCGCAAGAAGCTCGGGGCGGAACTGATCCGCAACGTGCGCGGCGTAGGCTACATGGTGCCGAAGGCATGATGCGCGCGCTGACCGGGTCGCTGCGCGCGCGCCTGCTGTGGTTCCTGCTTGCGGCCATCGTGCTTGCCGCCGGCGCTCAGGCGCTGGTGGCCTACCGCACGGTGTTGAAAGAGGCCGACGACATCTTCGACTATCACATGCAGCAGATGGCGCTCTCTCTGCGTGCCGGGCTGCCGCCGAGTGCAGCGGTCGGCGGCATCGGCAGCGGTGAGCAGAACTTCGATTTCGTGGTGCAGGTGTGGACCGCCGACGGCGTGCGCATCTTCGAATCCGCCGAGCAGGCGGCGTTGCCGCAGCTGGCGGTGCTGGGCTTTGCCGACGTGCGTGCGCGCGGCACCACCTACCGCGTGTTCTCGATGCAGACGAGCGGGCTGGTCATTCAAGTAGCGCAGGACATGGCGGCGCGCCGCAGCATGGCCCGGTCGCTGGCCCTGCGCACCATTGCACCGGTGGCGTTGATGGCGCCGCTGCTCATGCTCATCGTCTGGTGGGTGGTGAGCCTTTCACTCGCGCCCGTGGCACGCGTGCGCACGCAGGTCGCATCGCGGCAGGCCGACGATCTTTCCGCCGTGAGCGAGGAAGGCTTGCCCGACGAGGTGCGCCCGCTGGTGCAGGAGCTCAATCTTCTGTTCGATCGGGTGCGCCATGCCTTCGATGCGCAGAAGCACTTCGTGGCCGATGCGGCGCACGAGCTGCGCTCGCCGCTCGCCGCGCTGAAACTCCAGGTGCAGGGCTTGCAGCGCGCGCCCGATGCCGCCGCCCGCGATCTGGCGGTGAGCCGGCTGGTCGCGGGCATCGACCGCGCCACGCGGCTGGTCGAACAGATGCTGGCGCTGGCCCGGCACGAGGCCAGCATGGCCGCCGGCGCCAAACCGCAGCCGGTCGACCTTGCCGAGGTGGCGCGCCTGGCCATTTCGGATGCGGTCGCGGCCGCGCAGGCCCGGGGCATCGACGTCGGGGTTTCGCATGCCGACGCCGGGGCCGTGGTGAACGGCCAGCCCGAGGCGCTGCGCATGCTGCTGCGCAACCTGATCGACAACGCCGTCAAGTACACGCCAGAACAAGGGCGCGTCGACGTCGGTATCGCGATGAACGGTTCAGCGGTTGAACTCAGCGTGGACGACAGCGGGCCCGGACTGCCCGAGGAAGAGCGCGCGCGCGTGCTCGATCGCTTCTATCGCTCGGGCGAGCCGCAGGCACCCGGAAGCGGGCTCGGTCTCGCGATCGTCAAGTCGATTGCCGACCTGCACGGTGCCACGGTGACGCTTGCCGCGTCTCCGAGCCTGGGCGGGTTACGAGTGCTGGTGCGCTTTACCTCGAAGGCCTGAACTTGTTTCGAGCACTGGCTGCTGTTTAAGCCGCGCTTAAGCCAGCGCACCGACATTCCTTTCATCGTATTTGCGTACAGACGCATTGAAAGGAAAGCCAGAATGAACACCCGCCTCACTTCTCCGCATGCCCTGGTCGTCGCCTTGGCGACCGCCGGGGTGATCGGTGCCGTCGGTGCCGGCGCCTACACCAGTGCCCGTGCCGTGAACGCCCCAACCAACGCCGCGAGCGTGGCGCCCGCCGCGATGGTGACGCTGCCCGACTTCTCGACCATCACCTTGCGCGATGGCCCCGCGGTCGTCAACATCAGCGTGACTGGCACCGCGAAGGCATCGGACGCCGAAGCGGCCGAGATGCAGGGCATCGACCCCGATGATCCGATGTTCCAGTTCTTCCGCCGCTTCCAGGGCCAGATGGGCCCGCGCGCCCAGCAGCGCGACGTCCCGGTGCGGGCGCAGGGCTCGGGCTTCATCGTGAGCCCGGACGGCCTCATCATGACCAACGCGCACGTGGTCAAAGACGCGAAGGAGGTCACGGTCAAGCTGACCGACCGGCGCGAATACCGCGCGAAGGTGCTCGGCGCCGACGCCAAGACCGACATCGCGGTGCTCAAGATCGATGCCAAGAACCTGCCCACGCTGGCGCTGGGCAACACCAAGGACCTGAAGGTCGGCGAATGGGTGCTGGCCATCGGCTCCCCGTTCGGATTCGAGAACACGGTCACTGCCGGCGTGGTGAGCGCCAAGGGCCGTTCGCTGCCGGACGACAGCTACGTGCCGTTCATCCAGACCGACGTGGCGGTGAACCCCGGCAACTCGGGCGGGCCGCTGCTCAACACGCGCGGCGAGGTGGTCGGCATCAACTCGCAGATCTACAGCCGCAGCGGCGGCTACCAGGGCGTGTCGTTCGCCATTCCGATCGACGTGGCGGTGCAGGTGAAGGATCAGATCGTCGCGACCGGCAAGGCTACGCATGCGCGTCTTGGCGTGGCGGTGCAGGAGGTGAACCAGGCCTTTGCCGACTCCTTCAAGCTCGACAAGCCCGAGGGCGCGCTGGTCTCGAACATCGAGAAGGGCGGCCCTGGCGACAAGGCCGGCCTGAAAGCGGGCGACGTGATCCGCAAGGTCGACAGCGAGCCCATCGTCTCGTCGGGCGATCTGCCTGCGGTGATCGGCCAGCAGACGCCGGGCAAGAAGGTGACGCTCGAAGTGTGGCGCCAGGGCGAGCGCCAGGAGATTTCCGCCAAGCTGGGTGATGCGAGCGACAAGCCCACGCAGGTCGCAAAGAACGACAGTGCCGCGGGCCAGGGCAAGCTCGGCCTGGCGCTGCGGCCCCTGCAGCCGCAGGAAAAGCGCGAAGCCGCGATCGAGAACGGCCTGCTGATCGAAGACGTTGCGGGACCATCGGCCCTGGCCGGGGTGCAGGCTGGCGACGTGCTGCTGGCCATCAACGGCACGCCCGCCAAGACCCTGGAGCAGGTACGCGAGGTGGTGGCCAAGGCCGACAAGTCGGTGGCGCTCCTGATCCAGCGCGGCGAAGACAAGATCTTCGTGCCGGTGCGGATTGGATGAGATCCCGTCCCAGGCGCCCGGAAGAAACGTGACCTCATCGACCGGTGGCCTTTCGGCGCACATCCTGCCCACCTCGGCCACCATGATCGGCGTGTGCATGACGGTGATGTCGATCGGCCACCTGGGCCCGCGCGACGACCTGCGGCTGCTCATCGACCGCATGCTGGCCATCGACGCACTGGTCTTCCTGGCCAGCGCGCTGCTGTCCTTTATCTCGATGCGGTCGCGCAGATCAGGCGTTCGGCTGGAGGCCTGGGGCGAGATGGTCTTCATCGCCGGACTCGCGTTGCTGGCGCTGGGCGCCGTCACCCTGGCGTTTGCCTTGCGCTGAAGCTAACGCTCGCGGCCTTGTCGAGCCGCGCCGCCACCAGCGCAAGATGCCCGGCCGGTTCCCTGGGTCAGAGGGGAGCCTGGCTGCGCTTACAGCTCTTTGCTGCCGGCGTCGTTGTCGGGGACCTGCGCATCGAGTTCGTCCTTGATCGTCCTGTCTCCGCGGACCGCCAGATACAACACGGCACCCAGCCCAAGCACGACGACGACGATCACGGCGAAAAAGCCGCTTCCAAAGGTCCACCACCAAAACAAACCGCTTGCAAGAAGCAGAAGCGCAACCAAGAGTAAAGAGTTCAAGTGCATGCACCGCGCTGATAGACGTTGGCGGTAATGTACGCGGCGTTGGCTGCCCGAGGCCTGACTTTGGGTCTGGGATATACCCTCTTTTCGGGTTTTCGCGATGTCACTACGTCCGATGCCTAAGCCGATCCAAAGTAGCGGGCGGCAGCGCGGCCCAGGTTGGTGATCTCGCTCACTGTCGCGCAGAGCGGCATGGCGCTGTGTGGCGGTGAGAACGCGACCTTGATGTACCCGGCGTCTCGCAGGTCCTTGAGCCGGTCTATTTCGGACGGACTGGAGAACTGCATCGGCAACCGCGATGCCAGGATCTGGGTGAAAAGCGCATACGCCAAGTTGCATCTCCCGATTCAAGGGGAAATCGGGCGACACGCCGTCGCCCGGGCTTCGACCTGGATCGGTGCGAGCCTGTACCCCGTTCACCCATCCGGTCCGGAAGATACCCTGATCGGCGCGTCCTATCGATTCCACGTCCGACATAGGCCTCAGCCGGTTCGATGCCGCCGCAGAAGGCGCAAAGAGGGTACTCATGAGGGATTTCATCCGCGCAGACTGCAGCCTATGCTTTCGCAACCATGACCGCATCCCTGATGGATTTCGATCTGCCGGAGGGCTGGAGTTGCTCGGTGGAACTCGAGCTCACGACCGAGGGTGTCTATGCCGGACGGGCCGAACTTCGGCACGAATTCACGCAGTGCTGCGTACTGGTGGTGACCCAGCAGCCGACTTGTGAAGCCGCACTCGAATGTATGAAGTTTCGCGCCGCTCGTTTCGTGGAGGAGTGGAACTCCAGGCTGGCACAGCCCATGTAGCCGGTGTGCCCCAAAAGGAAATGCCCCGTCACCTTTTGAGTGGCGGGGCATCCAGAGGCCTTGCGGCTTATTTTGGCTCCTCGACCTGGGCTCGAACCAGGGACCTACGGATTAACAGTCGGAAGGCGGTTCGGGCCGTTACGCCGCATGGATGCTGTGATTTCGCATCTCGACTGCCAAACAATTCCATCGGACTGATCCCCTATAAGTGCCTATAAATTGAGCAAAAGTGGGGGCAAAAACACTGGATATTTGGCAGCGCCCTCCGTCGCCCGACGGGGCTGCTCCATGCTGAGTACGCTCTTGAGCGCGCGCGAGCCCACTTTGGAGGGCCGGGCCGCTGGAGTGCGACATCTGTTAAGGGGTGTCTGTTTGCGTGCGGCATGTCTCGCCACAACGGATGTCACCGGCGCTGTGGCCTCCCTCCAACCGCTTCAGAGCAGGAAAGCTCCAAGCGACATAGTCGATGGGACGCCCATGAAGCTAAGATGCCTCAAGAACTTTTAGAGGGCTCGTGATGGAGTGGACAACCGCAGCAAGTTTGGTGATTCGCCTCGGCAAGCAGGGATACGATAAACGGCATTCGATCCAAAAATATTGGACACGTACGAAGGCTTATTTGGACGTTGGACGAACTCAGGTGGTGGTCACTGGGCACGCAAATGGGGGGAAGTCCATTCTGGTCGCTCAAATGCATGGAAGAGCGAGGGATTGGATAGCGGAAGAATTACCTCGCGAATCTCGAATGGTTGAGGTCGATGCAATTTCACTGGGCGAGTGGGCAAAATTGGTCCGCGTTCTACCCGGCCAGACTGGATACAGGACGCATGGAGAGATTGAGGCTTTCGAAGGAAATGAAGAGCTCGAAGGGGTTATTCATGTTGTCAATTTCGGATATGTTCATCCCCGAAATCCTGTTGTGGCTGAAGCTTTGATAAAAAATGATGGGTTAGATACGGTGGAAAAATTGAGGGCCGCCAACCTTGATAGTGAAATTCAAACCTTAACAGCTCTATTGACCGATGTCCGCAAAGCGCATGTCCGACACAGGCGGCCAAAATGGTTGGTGATTGCAGTGAATAAAGTTGATTTGTTTGCCGATCGCCGGGATGAGGCTCTACGCTTCTATCATCCGAGCGGGCAGGGCGCATTTAGTAAAGTGCTAAGGGAATTTCAAAACGAGGTAGGGCAAAACAATTTTCCTATCTACGTGCTTCAGGCCTGCGCGTTTGAAACAGCCTTTAACTGGAACGGTGCGACAATTGATTCCGGACTAAAGAAGCAAGAGCAAGTGGAAATCTTGCGGGAATTCGTCGAGACTGTAGCAGTCGTTTCGGAGATGCATAAGTGAGCGCCGGCGGTCTCGCTCCATCTCCCGAAAGCGAGCTTGATGAACTTATTGCACTCGCTGAGCAAACGACGGCTAGTAAAGATGCACTCGAAACAGAACTTGAAAAAGGGCGGTCGCAACTCTGGCTACTATTTTCCGTGACGACGGTCGGCTCAGTAATCTCAATGATGGCAGCTATCTCGGCGCTCCTCGGCGGCTTTCAACTCGCTCAATACACAATTCCGTCGCAGATCATCTTGATTGTGATGGCTCTATTGTTTAGTGTGGGCGGAGGATACATGATTACGCGAAGAATTTCATTTCTCCAGCACATCAAGCGAGATCTCCAACTTGAGCGAGAAATTTGTTTAAGCCTGCTGTCAATGATTGACGACCAAATTCAAAGAGTGCTTCGTCGCCAAACTCTTTCGCCAGTTGCGCTCGCCACCATCCAAATCAGGATTAAGCGACTTGATAGATTCCGAGATAAATGAGTGCAAGTCTGACAATCGTTTGCAGGCAGGACTAATTTAAGCGATTTCTATAAGATTTGGCTGCGCGGTTTCGCGCCACCGCTGCTTGATGTAGACCTCGGTCGTCGCCTTGTTCTTGTGGCCGCAGAGCATCTGGATCTGCTCAATCGGCACGCCGGCGAGCCACATGTCAGTGGCGCCTTTGCCCTTGAGGTCGCGGAACCCGAAGGAAGGCATGGGCGCGATGCCGCGGGCCTTGCGCCGGATGTTGGCCACGTCGATGGACTTCTTCAGGTTGGAGCAGATTCCGTCATAGGTGTAGGCGTCGCCGTCCAGCCGGTGCACCAGCGGCTGCTTCAGCCGTACGACGTTGGTCTGCGTGCCAAGGGCTTTATCGAGCAGCATGGTCACGCTGGCTGGCAGCGCGATCTTCAGCTCGAGCTTCGTCTTGTTCTGGATGTGGTGCAGCTTGCGCACCCCGTTCTCGACGATCAGGTTGGCCGAAGTCCATAGCACGATATCGCTCTCCGGGCGCTGCAGGGTCCGATAGGTCAACTCCATCATCAGGCGCTCGCTGGCCGCGGCCACCGCGTAGACCTCGCGGAACTCGTCGTGGGTGACATAGCGGGCCCGGCGCACCTCCTTGTTGCGCTGCACGCCGCTAGCACGCAGGCAGGGGTTGTATTCCAAGCCGGGCACCTTGCCCGTACGCAGCAGCCAGCCGAAGCACGCGGACAGGCAAGCGCGCTCGCGGTTGGCTGGGGTCGGTCGGCCAAGCTCCTGCATGGTGGTGAGGAAGTCCTGCACCATCGCCGGCGTGATGTCTCGTGGCGTGCGCGGCGGCCCGAAGAAGACGCGCAGGGCGCCGCGCTTGCGTTTTTCGGTGGGCGCTTCGATGGCGTCACGGTAATCGTCGCGAGTGCGCGCCGCCATGGTCTTCTTCAGCACCCGTTGGTCGCAGTGCAGTAGGAACTGGTCGAGCCAGTAGACCATCGTGCCGTAGAGGCTCTGAGGATCGTTGTGGATCCGGGCCTTGCGGTTCGCTTCTTCCTTGTCGGTGCCGAGGCGCTCCCACTTCCCTTCGCGGTGGACGTAGTAATACGCCCCGTGGTTGAGGTAAACGCGGGGCTCCAGCCCCGTGTCGGTTTTGCGGCGGCGACCCATGGTGGGGGGCATATTAGGCGGTCTTCCTGCCGAAAAGGGCGACCACGGCGGCGCGGTCGCCCGTGGCTGTGCACAGTTGGTCCTGAGCTGCTGGCACCGAACCGAGAGCGGCACGGCCGCTCAGCACCGCCTCGGCATGCGATCGCACCACAAGCGGCCGGCCGTTCGGCTTGCGGTTCACGACCAGGCCCAAGCTTGCCAGTCGCTTGCACTTCGCGGCATGAGAGTTGGTGGCCAGGCCTTCGCAAATGCCGTCGATCTCTTCGTCCCTCAGGAACATTCCAGAAGCAGGGCTCCCTTCCTGCCCATGCAACCTGGCGAAGCACTTCACGCGGCACCTCCCGCCACGCTGATCGCCACAGCATCGCTACCTTCCACAGCCGCAACCAGGCGCGCCACCGGCGGCAGGCACAACACGTTGTCTCGCAGCGCCTCGAGGCTCCCGTCGTTCTGCAGATCGAAGTCGGCGGAAACCTTGTGCCGCTCACTGCTGTGCTGCGCTGTGTCGCCGTTCAAAACGACCGCATGCGGACTGTGGACCCGAACCACGCTGACCTGCACTCCAAGCCCGCGCAGTGCTGCCTCTTCCACCGGGTCACGCAGATCCGTGATCGCGATGCGGCGAAAGCCCAGCGACGCTTGCCGGCCGATCCACCGCGTCACGATGCCGGCGTAGTGGGCAGGCCGGAACCGGCGTTGGAAGTCCGCCCATTGCTGCATCGCCCAGCGTGGGCTGCGCGGCTCGTGCAGGCTCTCGCCGCCTTCGAAGCACCAGCTGATGAAAGCCGGCTCGCCGCACATGCCCACGGCAAGCGCCGGGATCAACAATTCCTTCGTTGGTCGGTGGCTGAGCATGCGCTCGTCAATGCGCCACGCTGCGGCAATCTCGCGTCTCAAGGCGTCACCGAACGCGATGGACAGAAACGCCCGATGGTTGACCAGCACCGCGGCGGCGCTATCCTTGCCCGCGCCGGCCTTGCCGGTGAATGCGATCACGGTGACGCGTTGCTGCGGGGCCTTGCGGCTCTGGCGCAGCGGTTCGAAGTTGACACGGTTCATTGCCGTCTTTCCCTGTGGTTGAAAAATCAGTCGTCGTCGCGCTCGCCCGATGCGGCGCGCTTGCGGTCGAAGAGAGGCAGGCCGCCGAGCAGCAGCTGCATAGGGCGGCAGGCCGGCTGGCGCTGCACGCGCGCCGGTGCCAGGCCGGCCGCGGTGGGATGCCTGGCGGCGATGCGAACGAGTCGGCTGCGCACCCGGTCCTGCATCACCGTCTCGAAGTCCTCGGCCCACCGAAACCGTGCCGCCATGCGTGCGCAGGCATCGCGCAGCAGCTGGTCGGTGGGCTCGATTGCGTGGGCCATGGCGGCTTCCCTGAGGTCAGTGCCAGGCCGGCATATCGAGGTGCCGCGCGTTCGGGCCGCAGCTACCCTGCGCCGCTCGTGCGGCGTCGAGCGCTTCCGGCTGCCCAGACAGACGCACCGCGGGGCTGTCGCACAGCAGGCGGCCGGCGCGGGCTGTGGAGTGCGAGCACAGCTCGCATGCGCGAAACAGCGTCCCCGGAGGCTTCGACACTGGCTTGCTGTGCCCCGCGCAAGGTGGCGAGACATGCACGAAGTGCACGGCCACCGCGTCAGGGCCTTCTGCGGGGTCATGGAACCTCACTTGGCGCCTCGCGCAGGCATGGGCACCACGTTGTCGAGTTCGAGGCTCTGCTGCCGCTCCTCGGCCTTGCGCTGCGCCTCCCGGGCCAGTGCGCGGCGTGCTGCCTTGAACGTCTCGCGAATATCCGTATGCGCGGAGTCCCGGTACTTGAAGCCAGGCGTGTAGACGCTGCGCGTCGGCATCGTTTTGCGGGGAATGCTCATGCCGACCTCCGCACGCTCAGCAGCCGCACGTCGCCGAAGCGATTGAAAGCGAAGTCCTCGGCCGCAGCGCACGACGTGGCCAGCTGGACATAGCCATAGAAGACGCCGGCGGCGTCGATGACCTTCACGAGATAGGCATGCATGGTCAGGTTTCGCTTGCAGCGGTGGTGGTTGAAGTGGGGAAGGGCGCGGGCTCGACGCGGTCGACCAGCCGGCCCAACGCCGTCTCGGCCAGCAGGCGAGCGGCCTCCGCATCGCGTGCGCGTAGCTGGACGAACAGGGCGATGGGCGCCTGGCCGGGAACGGCATGGCGGTAGTGGCAGCGGAATGGCTGCGAGCGGGTGATGTGCATGGGGTTGGAGGTCATGGTTTTCAGGAGCCGCGGCCTGGGCGTTCGAACACCCAGCAATGCACCGTCTTCGGCACCTCGAGGCCGGCTTCGGCGCGAACGCGGATGGCGCTGTTCACCGACTTGATGTCGATGAAGCGGCGGGTTTTGCTGGTGCGCAGCACCTTCTTGAGGTCGGCAAGCAGCGGGATCTGCTGGCGGTGCGTGTTCGCTTTCTCGACGAACTCGTTCAGGTTCACGGCGATCTGGTCGCCATCGCGGCTGTGGTTGAGCAGCGGCCGGTCGATGTGCCCGTGCTTCACCGACTCCACGCCCAGGCTGTCGAGGTAGTCGAAGGCCTCCCAGAATTCGTGCACCAGCGGGTGGTCGGCGTTGATCGACTGCTGCCGTTCCCGTGCCATCGCGACGATCTGTGCCTGCACCTGGGCGAACTGCGCATCGTCCAGCGCCACCACACTCCGCATTGCCGTCGCCATGGCGAGCAGCTGAGCGTGGTTCTTGGCGATGCGCGGCTTGTGGATCCCGTCCTGCTCGAGCAGAAAGCGGATGTTCTGGTCGTGGTCCGCCACTACTGTTGCCATCACCTCGGCCTCGCGCTTGAGCGCGGCCAGGATGAATCCGCTCACCTGCTCGATCTCGACCTTCTCCAGCGCCTTGGCGCTCTCGTAGCTCGCCGAGGTGAACCCCCGGGTGTCGAAGGTCATGTGGCAGATCCGCTCCATGATGGCCTGCGAGGCCTGCACCTGGTTGTTCTGGCTGATGACGATCGATGCGCGAAACGGCGGGTCGTAGGTCTCGTTGCCGCCGGTCTTCACGCCCGTGGTGCGGATGCTGTTGCCGTTGTAGGCGTCCTTCAGCTCGTCCCAGTCGAAGCTCTTCACATGCGACTGGCTGCCGCTCTTCGTCTCCCGGTCGGACTCGATCAGCACGATGGGCAAGTTGCTCACCTGCGTGAAGGTGCGCAGCCGGCCCGCCGAGGTGGACTTCGACGGGTCGAAGCCCTCGTAGTCGCGGCCGAACAGCTTCCACAGAAACTGGATCAGCGTTGTCTTGCCCGAGCCCGGCTCGCCCACGATCTCCAGGAACGGAAAACTCTGCTGCTCGCCACGCACCTGCTCGGCAAACAGGCTGCCAAACCAGTAGGCGAGGGCGATGTAGCCCTTGGCGCCGAAGGCCGACCACAGGTGCTTCTGCCAGGAATGGTCGTAGCCCTGGCGGTCGGTGTTGACGTGCAGGTGAATCGACTTCTGCAGCGTCTTGATCGACAGCTTGTCGAAGTCGAAGTAGTCCTCTTTGTTGGCCTCGTGAACGGCGCCATCGCGCACGGCCACCTTGCCGAAGATGTAGGTCTTGTGCGAGGCGCTGTAGCCGATGAAATCGACCGTCTGAACGATCTTGATGTTGTCCAGCTGCCGCTGCATCATGATTTCCAGCTGCAGGCTGGTGCCGCTGTAGATGGCGCCAGCGGCCATGTGCAGCAGCTGCTTCTTGAACTCGCTCCCGGTGGTCAGTTGGCCGGCGGTGAAGGTGCCCTTGATCTCCGGCCCGTCATGGGGGAACGTGACGCGGAAGTAATACCAGGCCTCGCCCGTGATCTCGTGGCGCTGGTAGTACAGCGCCTGCGGCCGGCAGTTTGCGATCGGCTGCAACACGCCCGATTCCTTGAGCGCCTGCGTGCGCAGATCATCGTCGTTCAGCGGCTCCGTGTGGCCCTGCGCAATCGACTCCTTGATCCGGTCCTCGGCCTTGCCGTACCGGTCCAGATCCAGCTTGAACCAATACAGCCGGTTGCTGTGGTCGAAGTCGAAGCTCGCCTTGCTCGTGCGGTTGTAGATCAGCAGCGCCTTGTCTTGCGGCGTGGCGGCCAGCAGCAGGGCGCCGTGATAGCGGTAGTCCTCAAGGTGGCTCTCCTCGAGCCGGCCACGCTGGTGCAGATCGTTCCAGTCGATCTTGCGTTTGTCCGTCTGCGGTATCTGCGCCGCGCTGCAGATCCACCCAGCGTCGCGGGCGCGCTTCACGTACTTGAGCGTGAAGTCCCGTCCGGCCTTGTCGCCGTCGAAGGCCCACACCAGGCGCGGCATGTCGACAGCGCCGTTCTGCCCGTCGACCGTTGCCTTCAGATCGGCCAGCGCCTTCTCGGGGTAGTTGTTGCAGCTCAGAAGCGCCACCGCCGCAATGCCGTGGTGCGCCAGGGCGATCGCGTCGAAGATCCCTTCGACTAGCCACAACTCCGCTGGCGGTGGCAGGGCCGGCCGGGCAGGGCCTGCGGGCGAGGCAGCCTGCAGCGCCCGAGCCAGCGCAGTTTCGGGCGTCGGTGCCACCGGCGCGGCGAAGCTCAGTTGGGGCAGCGCCCACCAGGTGCCGGCGTAGCTCCCGCCTGTCTTGAAATTGGCTTTCTTCTTTCCGAAGCGCTGCGGCCGGTCGAAAAGCCGCTCCCACCAAGTCTGCGCCAGCTGAAATCGCACAGTGCCGGTGCCCGCGCCGCGGCCCTGGTCGGCGCGTGCATCGAAGTAGCTCTCCTGCGCATAGGTGCCCTTGATGAGCGAGAGATCGAACCCTCGCCCGTCCCGCAGATATGCATCCGCCGCAGCGTTCGGGTTCTGCTGGTCGAGCGGCTTTTCCAGTTCCGGCTTCTGGAAGCGCTCCGTCCACGAGCTGAAGAGGTCGGGGTACAGCTCCTTCGCGTGGTCTTCGTAGCCGCAGTTGTTGGTGCGCTCGCACTTGACCACCCATGGGCTCGCGGCGTAGGTCCACATCGACTTCTTGCCGCAGGTCGGGCAGATGCCCGAGCGAAGGTACTTGCCGTCCGGCGACCGCTTGAAGTCGAAGTCCTGCACCAGGTTGCCGGCGATTTCCTCGAGCAGATCTCGGTTCATCGGGATCTCGCAGCCTGCGGTCGAATTCGGAAGGGGGAGAGCGTGGTCTTCTTCATGTCAGCAAATTCGGGGTGAGCACGTCCCGCAGTGCCTCCGAACAGGCACCGCAGGGGGTGGGGTATGGAAATGGGGAAGGGCGCGCGCTCTGGCGGCTATGAGGGCCCGTCAGGGCCGCTGGGCGGGAACAGGTCGAGCGTCGTTGGCGGCGTGAGGCACGGCGTGTAATCCGCTTCTGCAGCGCACCGAATCAACTGCGCGATCACGGCACGCCGGACGTGCGTCGACAACGGAAGGGCCACGGTCGGGTCAGGCGTCGACGAGATCGACAGGGTCATGTCCGCCACCGTCGTAGCCCGCCAGGTGTGCCCACATTCCCGATTGCTGCAGATGACGTAGTGCTGCGAGACCGTCGGCGAAAGACGCTCCGTCGAGCGAATGGTCCCGAGCTGCTTGCAATGCGGGCAGCTGACCCTCATGCAAAGCCCTTGGTGCCGGCGACACGGTCGACCAGGTATAGCGCCCGTCCGCGTCCGGTGCTTGTGCGCGCAGCGCGCCGAAGCCGGGTCTTGATGAGCCACTCGGCTGCTGCTTCCAGCGAGGGAAGCCCGCGCTCTTCCTGCACGCGCTCGATCAACGTGCGGTCGGCGTCGGTCAGATGGATGATGTGCTCAGGCATGCGTGCTGTTCGGCTGACGTTTTTGCGCTCGGTAGCGGCTCGTTGCGGTCTTCGCTCAGGCCGTTCGCTCGTTGACACTCAGGGCATGCGACAAAACTTGCTGAGCCTCCCGCATCACCAGATCGCGCAACAGCGTCGAGAGCTGCTCGCCTTGGTAGTTCGCCAATGCCTGGACGAGCCCATGCTCGTAGTCGTCGAGGCGCAAGGTGAGGCGGTTGTCGCGAATGCGTTTTGGGTCGGGATAGGTCATGGTCTTGCCGAGAGGGAAGGCGACACGTCAGGCGGAGAGGGATGCGCGCGTCCGCTCGCATTCAGCCAACCCGCGAAGCAGTGCGAGCCGCGCAACCGATGCGAGGGAGCGCTGTTCGCGGGCGGCAACCTTTTTGACCTGATCGAGTTCAGCTGGCAGCAGGCGAAGCGCAATGGGCTTCGCGCTTACAACACCGTTCGGGACGCGGTGCACGGGCTTGGAGACGGGTTTCATTGTTGCGGGCGCTATGCTGTGTGAAACAGAAAATTGCACAGGGAGTCGGAAATATAGAGCAGAAAACTGCTTATTGCAACAACATGGAAGAAGAAATCCGCTTATCTATCGGTGCGCGTCTGCGCGAAGAGCGAGAGAAGTTGGGTTTGTCCCAATCCGCTTTCGCTGAGATGGGCGGGGTGTCGCTTAGGGCGGAGCAGGATTGGGAGCGCGGAATTTCGGCACCCAAGGCCGACTTCTTGGCGGTCGCAGTCGCACAAGGCGTTGACGTTTTCTACGTGCTCACGGGGCGGCGAATTCCGGCCCTAGTCGATTCGTTGTCGAAAGACGAGCAAAACCTTGTTGAAAACTACAAGCGCACCGACGAAGAAGGGCGGGCAGCCGCCCGACGAGTCCTTTTCGCGCTCGCAAAACACAACACGGTGAAACAGTCCAGTTAGGGGAACACGACCAGTGACCCGTGATTGGATGTTGCTGATTAGACGATCCGATGCCCGAAAAACCACACGCTTCAATTCTCAATCGCAGCGAGCCGATGGCTCACACGGAGCAACACCTTGCAGCTCAAGCGGCAATGCTTCGAGATCTCGCGAACTACGGCTCAAACCTCGTCTTGAGAGTCTACGAATCGAGCTCGAGGAAGATGGCCGACGTCGTTGTATGTGGGGTCTTGTTAAAGCAAGTCGTCGCAATGGTGGACGCGACGGAGGTGCTCGTCACTGCAGGATGTGTCCAAGCTGCATTCCTGCCTGCTCGGGCCGCGTTCGAAGCATCTGTGTATGCGGACTACATCCTGCAGTCGGACAGCGAGCGAAGGGCAACACGATATGTTGTTGGCAATTACAGAGGTGAGCGCCTTTGGGCTCAGAGAGTCATTCCCGGGACGACAGAGGAAGCAACTTATCGCGCGCTGCCCGCGAGCCTCGGCCTAGATTTCCAAACTCTTCATCCCACACTCGCTGCAGACGCGGCCAAGCACCTATTAGAGGTTGATCGAATACTCAGCCAACCTGAACTGCACCCAATCGACGCAGAGTTCACGCGCGCCAAAGGGCGTAGAAAGCGCGACCCTGAGTGGTACACCTTGGACGGACTCAGCTCAATCCGGCAAGTAGCTGAGAGTGTGGGGCGGCTGGCTGAGTACGAGTGCTTCTATTCGAAGGGTTCACAGGTTACTCATGTAGGTTCGTACAAGGACCACATCTTGTTCAGTGCTGGGCAAATTCGATTGAAGCCCATCCGACACCTCGATGATTTCAATGCGTTGCTCAACGGTATCGTGACTTCGTGCCTTGCCACGTACAAAAGCCTTTTGAACCGGTATCGCCCTGACGAACTAGAGGCCTTTGGCAAGAGGTACTACACAGAGTGGCGTGAACCATTCTTGAACGCCCCCAGGCTCAAATACAACTTCGCGCCGCAGGGCGGTCAGTGACAGAGTTCCCTATGAACAAAAAACTGCTTCAACGATTTAGCGAGCTTTCCGACCAGGCTGAGTCCGTTGCCAAGACCGAGTACGCGGTGCGCAGTCAATATAGGGATCCCAGTCAACATGTCGACGGCGAATCGTTCTTGGCGTGGTGCGTAAAAACCACGAATCTCTTGGAGAAGGCCTGCGGTTCAGACTCGGCACATTTCCGAACTTTCGCTGAAGCCGCTGCGCCCAATGCGTGGACGAACAATTTGAGGACGTTCAAGAATTGTCGAGCCATCTTCGCCGCTGCCAAAGAGGACTATGAAGGCGGCTATCTCACCGGCATCGAGGAACTTGTTCGTGCGGAAGTTTTCGATGATGAATTGGAGCAAGCCAAAGAACTACTGACCGCTGGCTATGTCGCGCCGGCAGCTGTGGTCGCTGGAGTCGTTCTCGAAACAGCCTTGCGCGCGATGTGTGCCAAGCACTCGATCGGCCCAGGCAAACTGGAGCGCATGAACGCCGATCTCGCAAAGGCGGGGATTTACACCGTTTTGGTTCAAAAGCAAGTTACTGCGATGGCACACGTGCGAAACAAGGCCGCGCATGGGGAGACGTCTGAATATTCAGAGGCTGATGTCAAAAACATGTTGCCGAACGTCCGCGACTTTGTCGCTGCACACATAGGCACTTAACTGGCAGGCGGCGGAACGAACGCCCACTGCATTCGGTCAAGGTCCTGCCTCAGTCGAGACTGCTTCGCGTGCAGCACCGGCTACCTCGAGCTCTCCCTTCGTGGTGTAGCCACTATCCCCGAAGCTGTGGCACGTCTTGATAGTCAGCCACTCCGTGTCATCGATCTGCGGCTTGAACCCCCGCACTCGGACAGGCGTCTGCGGCGCAAGCAGCGGCTGTCCGAGGCTGATGGTGAGCTCAAATGTGGCGGCACCGCGCTGGATGCGCCGCCATTCAGCCTGTGCCGCGGCGCGAGCATCAGCCTCGGATGCATGGGCTTCCTTCAGTCGCTTGGCGTTGCCGCTCTGGCCCACCAGTACGCTGCGGCGCTTAGCGCCCTTCGAGTCATGCCAGTAGGCCCGCACGCCGCTGTAAGCCTCGCGGTCACTCGTGTGGTAGCGGTGGCTGTCGCCATCGGCACGGGTGATCGTGATCGTCGGTAGCGCTTCGCCCTTGCTGGTGGTGGTGCCCACGATGGGCAGGAACAACAGCATGCCTTTCTTGACCGTCGCGACGGCGTCATAACGCTTCGCCAAGCGCGTGACAAAGTTGAGGTCGCTCTCGTTCGTCTGGTCGATGTGCGCCACTTCCTTGCCGGCCAGCTTCGCATCGACGCGTGCCTTCAGGCTGTTGCGCTGCGCAATCGCATTGAGGATCGCGCCCAGGGTGGTGCGGTGCCAGCTCTGCTCCTTGCGTTCGCGCAGATCCTTCCCAAGGTCGGCACTGCGCGCACGAATGGTGATCTGGTCCGGCGCGCCGCTGTGCTCGGCCTCGTTCACCACGAAGGTACCTTTGTCGATCAACGGCGCGCCGGCCCAGCCAAACGCCAGCGAGAGCGTGACGCCCTTGCTCGGGATCTCCAGCGCGCCGTCGCTGTCGTCCAGCGTCAGGTCGAGCTGGTCGGCCTCATCACCGCGGCATTCAGTGAGCGTGAGGCTGATCAGCCGCGCATCGACGGTGGGCGTGATGTCCCGGTCTCCGAGCGTGATGCGGTAGCTGGGCGAGGGGTAGGGCGGGCTGCCGCCGTCGACGGCGCCGGTTGGCTTAGCCATGTTCAGCCCTCATCGCCGGCCGCGTCATCGCCGCCCACCGTGTCGGTGCGGTCATCGTCGACGCGCGCCAGCTGCAGTTGGAACTCGATGCGCCGGGCCGTGCCGTCCCTAAAGAACAGCGTGCGGGTCTCATTGAGTGACTCGATGACGAACTGGCCGTAGACGATGCCAGTGCCATCCACCAGCGGCCAGGCGGTTCCAGCATCTCCCATGGCGCGCAGTTCGGTCAGGGCGCTAGTGTCACCGGCCAGGCCGGGCAGCAGCAGGCCCGAAAGGTTCATCGTCTCTTCGCCGGGGCCGGTGTACTGGCGGGCCGGCCGCGCGCCCACGCGGCTGTTGCTGGGATGCCGCCAGCTGGTCTGCCTCTGCAAGTCCTGGTACGCCAGCGTGTCGAGGCTGAAGACGAATTGGCCGAACGCCATCATCATGGAAGCGGGTCTTTCAATCGAGGTCGGAAAGCTCGGACATCATCGTGGCCCGCTTGGCTTGTTGGCGGCGGTCCAGCTCGGTGCTGACGGCACGGGCCAAAGCCTGCGCATCCATGCCGGGCGTGGCTTGAATCGTGATCTGGATGGAGTCGCCCGCAAACGAAACGCTGCGCTGCGCCGCCGCGGCGGTGATGGGCGGGCGGCGGTCGAACATGGCGCCGCCACCGTCGCTGCCGGGCCCGCTGGCGCCCGCCACCGTGGGCACCGCGGCAGCCGCTGCGGCGGCCATGGCGAGCGCGGCCTGGCGCACGCGCCCCTGCTGCTCGGTGATGCCTTCGGCCGCCCCATTGCTGATCTCGTTGCCGGCGAGCATGAACATGCGGCTTGGGCTGCGGATGCCGAGCTTCTCCTTGAACCAGCCCAGCGCTGCGTCGGCAGCTCCGGTGATGGAATCCCGCACGCTTCCCAGCGCGCCGGTAATTCCGTTGGCCAGGCCCAACATCATCTGAATGCCGAAGTCGGTGAACTTGGCCGGCAGATCCAGTCCGAGATAGTTCAGCACGCCCGCAAAGGCCGTGTACATCAGGCCCAGCGGCGACCAGTTCAGGATCGCAGCAGAGATGCCGCCGAGCGAAGCCTGGAACAGCGCGGGCAGCTGGCCGAACCAAACCATGGCACCGTCGAAGCTGGCCTTGATGGCCGTCCACGCGCTGCTGCATGCGGCGGTAACCGAGGTCCACAGGCCGCTGAAGAAGGCGCTGATCGGCCCCCAGTATTTGTAGATCAGGTATGCCGATACTGCGATGGCCGTGATGATGAGGCCGATCGGGTTCATCAGGAGGGCCCGCCCCAGCGTCAGAAAAAGTCCGCTCACGAGCCGCAGGCCCGTGGCGAGCGGGCCGACCAACATGCCTGCCAGCGAGCCGAGCGGCAGGCCCATGGAGGCCATCAGAAACTTGAAGATGAACATGGGGCCAAGCACGCCGGCCAGCAGCAGCATCAGCCCACCAATGGCCGTGTAGAGGGCCGCCACCACGGCCACCACCTTGAAGATGGTTGCGGTGAGCTCGGGGTTGGCCTTGACCCACTCGCGCACCTTGCCGGAGACCTCGCCGATCCAGTTGACCAGGTCTTTCAGCTGGGGCGCGATGGTGGAACCGATCTCGGCCAGCACATTGGTGAAGTTGCCTTGCGCCGCTTCCATCACGTTGGAGAGGGTGCCCAGCTGCTTGTCTACGCGCTGCCGCAGGTCGGCCTGCGCTTCCATCTTGGCGAGCACTTCGCTGTAGCCGGCCTTGCCCTTCGCCATGAGCGTGTTGATCACCTGCAGCGTTTCGGCGTCATCGCCAAACACCTGCTTGATCACGCCGGTGCGTTTCATGTCGTCCTTGATCGAGCCGATCTTCTCGATCTGGTCGAACACCTGGTCGATGCCACCGAACTTGCCCTTGCCGTCTGTGAAGTCGAGGGAGAAGCCCGCCTTCATGGCTTGCAGCTCAGCGTTGGCCTTGCCCAGCTTCTTGGCGTCGAGCCCGGCCTGGAACACCTTGCGAATGGCGTTGCCCGCCGACTCGCCGGCCATGCCGGTCTGATCCATCATCACCAGCAGCGGCGCCAGTGCCTTGCTGCCCTCGAGGCCTTCCTTGCGGATGAGGCCCAGCACGGGCGACATCTTCGTGAAGCCCTGCAGCATGTTCCCCGAATCGACGCCGAGGTAGTAGGTGCGCTGGAGCACGTCCATCAGGCCCATCATGTCGGCCTCTGTGGTGCGGGTCGCGTCCTGCATCTTGGCGGCGAACTCGGCCGCTTGCGTGACCGGCATGCGCAGCTGCACGCCCAGGTAGGACGCCGATTCGCCGAGGCCGCCCAGTACGGTCTTCGCGCTCATGCCTTGGCGGATGAGCATGGTCATCATTTCCTGAAACTCGGCCGTGGTGCCGGGCAGGCGGTCGCCCAAGCGCGATGCCAGCTCGGTGATCTTCTTGAAGTCCTCCGGCACCGAGCCGTCGCTGCGCATCATCGACGCGCTGAGCTGCGTGGCGGAATCTTCTTGCGGCGCGTAGGCCCCGACGATGGAGCCGAGTGGTCGCATGAGCGCGCGGCCGGTGCCGACGCCCACCGCGCCGCCGGCGGCCATCAGTCCTGTGTGCATCATGGCTTTGGCGTGCTGCGCCTTGAGCTGCGCGGTACGGCGCAGCTGCTCGCCCTGGCGCTTGAGGGCGGTGGTCTGCGCGCCGATGGAAGCCGAGGTGGACTCGATCTCGCTGCGCAGCCTGCGCTCGTGGGAGCTCAGGTCGCGCGTGCTGACGCCGGCCGCGCTGAGCTTGTCGCGAAGCTGCTGTGCGTGCTGCTGCTGTTGCTGCAACTGGTTGCCAAGGGCGGCGGCTTCCATGCGTGCTGCATTGAAGTCGCGCGTCAGGGCCCTGGTCGGACTGCCAGCCTGCTCGAACTGCTGCGAGAGCGCCCGCACGCGGCCCTGGGCGGCCTGCATGTCGCGCTCGGTGCTCTTGAGACCGCTGCGCACTTCGCGGAATTGGCCCACGGCTTTCTGTTGCTCGTTGAGTTCCTTGAGCTTGTTGCGCATGTCCCTGAGCGCACGGGCGGCATCGCCGCTCGCGCCCCGGATCTGGCGCATGGGCGCCGTGGCTTTGTCGATCGCCTGCAGGATGACTTGCAGCTGCAGGTTATTGGAGGCCACGGGAGCCTCCGTTGCATGTCAGTTGCCGGCGAGCAGGCGGTGGAGAAGGGCAATGGAGAGCACGATGGCCCATGGTGGCTAGTCCTGCGGTTCAGTGCGTTCGCGGGCGCGCTCGCGCCACTGCATGAGCTCCTCGAGCGAAAAGGCGTCCATGTCGGCCGGTGCCCAGTGAAACACCACGGCCAAGTCCGCCATGGCCGCCTCTACGCGCTCGGGGAGACGGATGCCATCGTGGCCTTCGTCAACAAAAAAGAGGCCACCCGGGTGCCGATCTGCACCAGGTCGGCCGGGTCGAGGTCTCCCACCTCCTGCTTGAGGACCATGGGCGAGCTGATGCGCGGCAGCACCGTGCACAGCGCGTTCACATCCATCTGCAGCAAGTCGGTCAGGGAGACCCCGCGCAGCTCGCCCGATTTGGGTTTGCGCAGGATGATCTTGTCGATGCTCGTTTCGCCGCGGCGGATAGGCGTGTCGAGGGTGATGGTGTTTTCGTCGGTGGTGGTGTCGGTCATGGTGCTGGCAAAGGTTCAATTGGAGGGAGGAGGCGCGCAGCGATGCCAGCCTTACAAGCCGATGGCGGCGCGAATGTCGGCCATCAGGTCGGTGCCGTTGACGATCTCGACCATGTTGACGAAATCGATCTCGATCACCGTCGCGCCGTCGATGCTCAGCTTGTAGTAGCTGCAGGCGGTTGTGACCTTGATCTCGGTGAGCTCGCCGGCCTTGGCTGTGCCCGAGTCGATCTCGGTGTGACGGCCACGCACGACGATCTCGAGCGCGCTCACGTTGCCGGTGGTCGAGTCCTGGAGGGCGCCGGCAAAGCGCAGCAGGATCTGGTCATGCTTGGCCGCGCCCCATTGGCCCAGCAGGTCGCGGATGTAGCCAGCGGCGGTCCACTGCAGCTCCAGCCCTTCCATACCAAGGTCTTCCTTGATGGGGCCGTTCATGCCGCCGGCGCGGTAGTCCTCGGTCTTGCGGGTGAGCTTGGGCAGCGTGACTTCGGGCACTTCGCCCAGGTAGGCGCGGCCATCGTTGAAAAGCGTGTAGTTCTTGAGCTTGCGGGGCAGGGACATGGAGTGTTCCTCGGTGGGTCAGGGTCTTGTCGGCGGCGCCGCGGTCAGGCGGCGGCCACGCGCGCCGCAAAGTCGGCAAAGTAGCGGTCGGTGATGCGCTGGCGGAAGGCCAGGTCTTCGATCGGAGGAATCGGCGTGTAGTCGTAGTCGATGACCAGCTTGCCGCTCTTGAGCGTCTCCTTCTGGTTGATCTCCTCGTCGTACCAGGCCGAGCCGTCGAGCAGGTAGCCGCCGGCTTTCAGTTCGCGGAACTTGGCGTTCACGCCTTCGATGATGTCTTTCACGATGCTCGGGTGCATCGGCTTGTCGACGGCCCACATGTGCGCCTCTGCAATGCTGTCGGCCAGAACCTGCGCAGTGCGGGTGGCCGATTCGAATGCGAACAACGGTTCGTCGCTGCAGGTGCGCGAACCCCAGAACCGGTAGCCGTTGCTGTTGATCAGCGTGGTCACGTCGGCCGCGTTGAGCACGCCGGCATCGGTGTTCGGGTCCTGCAGATCCCAGTAGATGTCCTTCGAGATACCGAGCACGCCGTTGACCGATACGTTCGAAAGCGTCTTGTGCCAGCCCGTCTCGTTGTCGATCTTGGATCGCAGGCCCAGGGCATACGCGGCGGCTGGCACGGCGGTCTTCGAGTTGGACACGCTGTCCCAGCTCTGGAAGTCGGGGTAGATCACCATCAGCTCGCGCGCGCCGAACTGGTCGCGGTAGTCCGTGGCTTCCTCGATCTTTTCGCAATCCCAGCAGCTGACGTAGGCGAAGGCGCGCAGCTGCTGTGCGATGGCGGCCAGGCCAGCCGCCACAGGCTGCGTATCGAGCCCGGGAGCGCCGAGGATGCGCGGCTTGATGCCGAGTTTGGCTTGCGCGGCGAGCAGGGCCTTCATGCCCGTGTACTGGCCCTGTGCGTTGACGCCGCCGAGCACGTTGGTGGTGGTCGCCGCTTCGTCCGCGCCTGCTTCGACGCGGACTACCACGGTGACCGGCCGTGACTGGTCGGCGATG
Source organism: Variovorax sp. OV700 (assembly GCF_900099805.1). GTDB lineage: Bacteria > Pseudomonadota > Gammaproteobacteria > Burkholderiales > Burkholderiaceae_C > Variovorax. The sequence goes on from NZ_FNDR01000007.1 coordinate 111,298, forward strand.
GCTTGCAGCGTGCGTGCCAGCGTGCCGGATGTGCCGGCTTTGGCAAGGGCGCTGTAGACGTTGGTGATCAGCACCGGCGTGTTGAGCGGGAAGGTGAGCGGGTCGGCGTCGGGGCCGGTGGCCACCAGGCCGATGATCGAGGTCTGGATGGTGCGGATCGGCCGCGTGCCCTCGGTGATTTCGAGGACGCGAACGCCGTGGTGGTAGTCGATGAGGGACATGGGAGAGCTCCTTGGATTGAGTGGTCAGGCCTCGGGCAGGCCTGCGAGGGATTGCTGGGGCCAGCCGTTCGACAGGTCGTAGTTCTGGGCGGCGGCGAGCGTCTGCAGCGCGGCGATGGCCTCGTGGTGCCTGCGCTCGGCAGAGAAGCACGCCTGGATGTGCTGCGCCATGGCGGTTGCGATGACGCGCAGTTCCGAGCGCGTCAGGCTTTCCCAGCCGCTCTCCGCCTTGAAATCGATCGGCTCGATGCCGGCGTGCTCGGCATTGACGATCACGGAGGTGATCCGGTCCTGGCCGCCCCTGTCTGTGGCGATCCGGACGCCGGAGGGCAGAACGATGCCGCCCGTTTCCATCTTCCAACGGTGGGCGGTCGCGGCCGCAGTCAGGGCTTCCTGAAGCTGGGCAAGAGTCTGCGCCGCCGCGGCAGGCGGCAAGGGGGGATTGGCCGGGTCATACGGCAAAAGTTGCCTGACCAGGTCGGGGTGGTAGCGGTCTGCGAGGGGAACAAGGTTGCCGTCGACCAGCACGATGTCGTCGATGACTTCGAGCACTCGGCCTTCGTGCATCAGAGCGAACTGTTTCATGCGTACTCCCAGACGATGACGATGCCTTGTGCGCCAGACCCACCTTGAAGGCCTGCGGTGTAGTTGCCGGGCACCATGACTCCCGAACCTCCAGAACCAAACCCGAAACCTGACGAGCCGTTCAACCCAGGGGCCGTCTGCCCGCCGATCCCGTATCTGGACACGCCGCCGTTGGCAGCCGAGCCGTTCGAGTAACTCGCCGCAATGGCGAATGCGCCAGGCCCGCCCTGAAGAGAGAGGATGTTTCCGCCAGATGGCTGGGGCGACAGATTGCCGCCGCCTGCACTGCAGGGAACGGCCGCAACGCCGCCAGCCAGGCCGGCTACGCCGCCCGGTGCCGATATCAGCGCGCCGAACGAGGACGTGCCACCCGCGTTTCCGGCACTGGCGCCCACGGCCGCTGGGGCGCCGCCGGCGCCCACAGTCACAGTGACGCCCGCGAAGCCTGCGAGTAGGAGCGCCAGCGCGTAGCCCCCACCACCACCGCCGCCTGAGAGTGCCGCAGCGGCCGTGTTCGAGACGCCTGGCGCACTGCCTCCAGATGCTCCCGCGCCTTGGACCTCCACCACCACACGGCTTGTGCCAGGCGTCGGGGTGTAAATGGACAAGCCGGGGGCGGTGAATCTCTGCACCGCTAGCAGGCGGCCGAATGAGGCCGCTGCCAGCGCCACGTCGGTCGCATACTGCGCGTGCGGATCAGCCTTGGCCTCGTGCGCGGCCACGGAGCCATCCAGCGCGGCAGCGAGTTCCTCTTCGGTGTGCGCCCAGCGAATCCACTTTGCGGGATCGGAGCCGGGCACGACGCCGGTGCTCGCGACGACGCTCTTCCAGGTCTTTCCGGCCTCGCTGACGTAGGCATCCACCGGGTAGGCGAAGTCCGCGGCCCACGGCGTCACATTGCGCAGCCGCTGGTAGCGGCTGCGGCTGGCGAGTTGCCGCGGCGAGAGGTTGTCGATGCCCGTGGGTCCACCGAGCACAGGATCGTCTTCCTCGAGCTGGTAGATGCCCGGTTCCCAGAGGTCGGTTTCGTTGAGATTGGCCATGTCAGGCGCTTCCGTGGTTGTAGGTGCCGTCGCGTCGCGTGGCGCCGTTGTGGCTGTTGGCGACCGCGGCATAGCGCAGCCCGACCAGATGGCAGCGCGCAGGTGCAACCGCGGGCAGCAGCTTGCGCAGGCGCTCGGCCTGCGCGTTGGTAATGGGACGTTCGAGGACGATCTTGTAGGTGGCCCAGGTCGCCGCGAGGGGCGCATGTGGGAACTCGCCGTCGCGATGGATAGTGCCGTTGTGGGTGCGCCCGCCGACACGTTCGATGATGGTCACCTCGCCGAAGCCGATGGCGCGGATCAGCGCCCGGATTGCCCAAGGCGTGCCCTTGTGGCGGTGGATGTCGATGCTGTCGAGGATGACGGCGCGTCGCGCGTCCTCGCTGCGGGCGTCACTCCAGCCTTCGACAGTCAGAGCCCACGACAGCCACGGCAAGGCCGTTTGCAGGCAATGACGTGCGCTCCACAGGTGGCGCAGGCCGGATGTGTTCAGCGTCAGCGCAGACACGGCCGCAATGGCCGATTCGAGTGGTGTGCGGTTGGGCGGCAGGAGCCGCGCATCACTCATTGGTCACCTCTTCGGTGATCGTGATGCTGGAGACGCGCACCCACTGCGTGCGGTCGCAGAGGACGTCGACGGCCGGGGAGGTCAGTTCCACACGGTCGATGCCCGGCTGATGCAGCGCGGCATCGATACCCGAACGCGCCAGGCCTGCACCCAGCTTGCGAATCTTGACCAGCCACTTGTCGAGCGCGATCCGGCCCGCTTGCTCGGCAACCTCGGCGACCGGACCGTTCTTGCGATGCAGCACGGCCACGATGGGCGATTCGAGGATCTGCGCGGCTTGCACGGTGACCAGGTCGCAGAGCGGGCGGATCTTCTCCTGGTTGAGGGCATTGCGCACCAGCGTGAGCTGAGCTTCATCGGGAAGGCCGGAGTCGTTGTCCGTGAGGATGGACACGCGCACCGTGCCGGGCAGAGGGCTGTCGACGCCGGCGTCGACCACGTGCGCGCTGGCAGTCATGGCATGGAAGCGGTAGCTCTCGATCGGCCCGGCCGTCGTCAGGCCTTCGAACGCCATTTGGGCGCGTTCGCGCAAGCGGTCATCGCTTTCCATCACCGCCTCGATGGGAGGCACTGCATTCAGGTTGGCCGGCGTCACTTCGAGGCGCGTCACGCCCAGGTTGGCTGCCTGGTTGTCGAGATCCGCTCCGACCGCGTAGGCCAGCATGCACGCCTTGGCCGCGTCGTTGATGCGCTGGCGCATGACGAGCTCCTGGTACGCGATGACTTCCAGCAGCTTCACCGCCGGGTCGGACTCGAGCACCAGCGTGAAGTCCGGGTACGCCGCCTGGAACTCCGCCAGCTTGCGCTGGTAGATCGTCTCGTAGTCCAGCGGCTCGATCACCTGCGGCGCGGGCAGCTGCGACATATCGATGGTCATGCGGCGGCCCTCATCTGCACCGGCACGCGCAACGCAAGCACGCTCGCGGCCAGGCCGGGCGGCGTGTAGACGCCCGAGAGGTCGAGCACCACCTGGCCTGGCCGCGTGCCGCTGGAGAGCTGCACGCGCGAAAGGCGCAGGCGTGGCTCCCACTTCATCAGCGCGCCGGCGACGGCCGAGTAGGCGCGCACGCGCGTGGCGCCGTTGTCGGGCTGGTCGATCAGGTCGGGCAGCTGGCTGCCGTAAGTGCGCCGCATCAGGCGGCTGCCGATCGGCGTGCCCAGAATGTCGGCGATGCTCTGGCGCAGGTGCTCAATGGCATCCAGCGGCTTGCCGGTGAGCCGGCTCATGCCGCTCATGGCACTGGCCCGTCGCTGGTGTCGCCGCCCTTGACCACGCCGGAGGTCCTGTGGCTCAGGAGACTGATGTTGCCCGCAACGATGTCACCGCCGTCCGTTGCCAAGCCGTGGCCGTTGACGAACTCCATGTCACCGTCGATCTGCGCGGTCTTGCCGCCGGGCCCGGCGCCGGAGCCAGCCATGCCGGCAGTGTAGGTGAGCAGGCCCTGCACCAGCAGCTGACCGGTGGCAATGGTCATCGGCGCGTCGAGGGTGATCTGCTGCGAGTGCACCGTGGCGCTCTCGCTGGCCGTCACGTCGGCGGTCTTGCAGTGCACTGTGACCGATTCGGGCACCGTGATGTCGGCGGTACCGCCGCCCGGCAGCGTGGCCGTCAGGGCATGTGCGGCGTGGTCGTATTCGATGACTGCGCCATCGGGATATGTGGTGCGTTCCACATCACCGCTGTCGCCGTTGGCGGGGATCGTGTCGCTGAAGATGCCGACCAGTACGAAAGCCGATGCCATGTTCCCGCCAGGCGAGAACACCACGCATTGCTCGCCGGAGGAGGGCGGCGACCAGCGCCGAACGTCGCCAGCGCGCATCGAGATCCACGGCAGCCAATCGGTGTCGAGCCCGCCGGATTTGACCCGGCAGCGTGCGGCCCCGTGATCCACTTGGGCGATGGTGCCCGCCCGCACGATGTTCTCGATGCAGCGAACCAATTCAGCGTTGCTGGAGCCTTGACTGACCATGCACCGATGGTGCCGAGGGCTCGCGCGGGGTGCACTTGATATCGCTTGTAGAGAGGCAATCTACAAGAGAAGCCGAAGGGAGCCGGTTGTTCCTGCCGACCCTATCGTGACCTATACCAGTTCGATTGACACCTCCGGGTGCAGGTTGGCTTGTGCTTGCAGGGCCCAAAGATAGCCGTGGCAATCTTGGCCAACCCTGATAACTAAGCGCTTGCCACCAAGTCTTGCAAGAAGCGACGTGATTAATTGGGCCGTTGCCGACTGATTAAAAAACTCGTCGCCCAATAAGCGCAGCGTGAAGCTCTCACAATCAGGTGGGAGCTTCAGTTCTCGTACAAACTTATAAGCAGCATCTCTACTCAGCAAGTAGTGTGCTGGCCCTGCCGCTCGGCACGGGTCCATTGGCTCCGCCGTCGCTTCGATGATGTGAAGCCTCGTCTCGTTGAACCTTGTAATCCGCCGATCCGCTTCAATATATTTGTATTGCAACGCTCCGCGGGAGGCTTCTAAATGTGCCCGGATGGCGCGGACTCCTTGCATCTCAGGACTGAGACTCGTCTGAGTCAAAACTGAGTCGAAGGGAACGCCGTCATCGCGGATGCTGAGCACTGCATCTGAAAGGGAAATGAACACGCGTGACGCGCCGCCCTTTCCAGGATTGAGCGCGTTATCAACCAGCTCAGACGCGATCGTGGCAATAGCTGCCGCGTGACCGCCAACAGCAGCTCGAAAAGACCGGTGCTTAAACAACATCGCGAGCCGCTTCTCCCAATCGCTCGCAGTCAAAGTGACGTGTAGAGAACCATCGAGGGGATCGACGATGGACGAGTCAGCATCAAAGAACTCCGGATAGAAGCGCTTCGCGACCTCGACATGTTTATCGAGAAGGACCTCGATCTGATCCCAAAACATTACCTCGACCGGATGCCGCTGCTGGAAGCTGCTTGAAATATGTGCAGCAAGATCCTGCACGTCTCGGTCTGTCGGACAAGTTGTTGCTACGACGAGCTTCTCCAATCCATGCTCGAACTGCTTCGATTTTTCATAGGCGTCGATAAGTTGTCGTTGAGTGAGGATGCTGCCGAGAAGCTCAGTCTTGAGCTTGCACTGAATTCCAGTCCATAAATGCGTGGATCGGTCGCGCGCGACAATGTCCACGCCGAATTGAGCTTGTCCGGCGCGACCGTATTTGAAGCTTTGTGTTGGTTTGTGCTCAGCAGTGTGTAGAGCGAGGCAGAGCTCTTCGAAGTCTTGCCAATGTGTGACCGGCGGCCATTGTTTGCCCATGTGTGAAGTCCTCCTAACGCACTGTAGCCGGTCGCGACTATGCTGAGGTTGCCCCTCTGAAGGCCGACCAATTTGCTCACCGAATTCTGGCCTCAGTTGGCGAGAAACCGGAGCAGCAGATCCTTGATGTATTCACGCTCGGGGCCCGACAAGCCGAGCAGTTCGCGCATTGGGTAGCGATACGCAGGGCCGCCGGACTCGACGAGATCGCTTAGGCCCTCTTGATGCACGCGCGCAATGCGTGAAGTGCGGCTCAGAAAACCAATGGTCACCACGTCTTCGCTAGCCTGCAGCCGTAGGTGCCGCGCCGTCCGCATCTTGGCAAACATGGTGCGACGGATGCGGCCCTGCTGCTGCCGAGCCTTGCTCGGCTTGCGCGCCGCATAGGCGCTGCCGTCCGGGTTCTGCTGGGCAGCAATGCGTTCGGCTTGGCTGCGCCGCAGCGTCTGGCCTACATTGCGGGCCAGCATGCGCCGTTGCGCCGGCTCGAGCTTTGCAAGCAGCGGCGCAATCCAGTCCTCGAGCGCGCTGAGCGGGTCTCCGGCGGTCATGGCTCGGTGGCTTCGAAGTCCCAATCTGCGAGCAGCTCACCCTGAAACCACACCTCCCAGTGCTCCGCGACTCGGAGAGCGCCAACGCGCTCCGGCTCGGCCGGGCTGGACACGGTGTAGCGCTTCGTCGTTTCGGGCGAGGTGGGGTCAGCACCAGGTGCCACCACAACTGGCTCGGTCAAATCGATCTCGATGGAAATATCTGCTGTCTCCTTGTTGAGCGGCTCGACCTCGAAGCGGATCGACTTCTGCCGCAGCGCCGTGTTCTCGAAGATCTCGATCTGGTTGACGCGCAGCCAGGCGAGCAGCGGCACCATGAGGGCGTTGGCGTCTCCGGCGTAGTCGAGCAGCACCACGTTGACGGTGTAGCTGTATTCGAACGACAGCGACTCCGCGCCCGCGGCGACGATCCGGCCTTCGCGCACGAAGATGCTGATCTTGTCGGGGTCGCGCCGCAACTCGGGCGTGGCCGCCGTGAGGTGAGAGCGCAGGCTAGCGGGCTTGCGCATGGCTCAGGGTGGCGGCTGCGTCGCGGACAGCGTTGTAGCGGTCGATGCAGACGTTGAGGTCGACGATGGCGCTGTCGCCGTCGCTGGTGATTCCTGCCAAAGCGCCCGCAAACGAAGGGTCAAGTTCGGCTCGCGCTTCTTTAGGGTCGCAGGAAGGGACGGAACCTGAAGCAACGACGGCGCAACAGGCGGCAGGGCGGGCGGGGACTGACACGCGCACAGCGCCAGTGCCAAGCAGGTGCTCGAGAAGCTTCTTTTCAGTCCGGACACGTTCCAACTCCTTTTGATGCCGCGCGTCATGCGCCGCAAGGGTTTCGCCAAGACCACGCTCGGCGTCGAGGGTGCGCTCGAGCGCATTGAGAACCGCACGCGCATTGCCGGCGCGTTCGGTCTGCCAAGCGAGAAGCACAGCATCGCCGCGCGATTCACCGCCGAGGTAGTAGGCAAGGGCCGTCCAGGCCAGGGCTGCAGCGGCGGCCAGCAGGTAGGGCAGCGCTTTCAACAGGGCGCTCATGGGAACTTCGCCAGGGCGGCGGCGATGGCCGGCTTCGGGTCGCTACCGAGGAACAGCAGCCGCTCGGCTTCGCGCCGGCGCTGGAGGCCTTTCATCACCTTGCCACCGGACTTGTTCCAGCGTGGGAACTGCGCCGCGGCGCCCGTGCGGTCGCCACGGTTGAGCATTCGAACGAGCGTGGACGTGCTGAGCGCTTCGACACCGCCGTTGTAGAAGATCGACACGAGTGCGTCGAACTGGCGCTGCACCAGCGGCACGTCGACGGCGCGCCGCACGGCCGGCTCGAATTCGCTGGACATGCGGCGTGCGTATCGGCGGTCTGCCTCCGCCGCACCGATGATCAGGCCCACCACCACACCCGGACCGGTGTCGCCGCGGCCGATGGTCCAAGGCTTGCCGCTCAGGTGCGCAAAAGCAGAGGGCACGGAGGTGAGCGAGTAGGGATCAATGCCTGCCGTGCGCAACGCGGCGAACAAAGGCGAGCCGGGATCGGGGTAGGCGCGCAGCTTGCAATCTTCGAAGTAGTGCGCCACGGCGTGGCCGTCCAGCCCCATGCTGAGATGCTCATTCATGCCGAGCCTCCCTGGCCCTTTGCAGGCGGTTGTTTTCGCCGGGAAAGAGGCGATTGATGGCGAATCCCATTTCGGCCAGGCAGGCCAGGACGAGTGCGAGCAGCAGCCAGGGGTGTTCCCTGTGCCCGAGGAATGCGGCCCAGCCGAAGTAACCGCACAGCAGTGACAGCGCGGCGATCTTGATCCGGCGGGCCTTCCCCCGTAGCGGCGCGTCGTGAATGTCAGGTGCCACGTGCACCGCGAGCTGCAGCAGGGCGGCCAGGCCGAGCAGCACGGCAAGTACCCACATCATGGTTTGCTCCCTTCTTCGGGCCGCGGCGCAAGGTCTGGGCTGGCAGGCGTGCGCGACGCATGGTCGCGCCCGCGGATCGCATCGAGCAGCCGCACCGCAAAGCCGAGCGGGTCGTTGCGCATGGCGACTCCCATAGCACGCAGGCCCATCCAGATGTCTTCGCTGATCACCGCGCAGGCGCCCACGATGGCCAGGCGCAGGGTCTCGGAGGCCACGAACCCCTGGATGCCAAGTCCGACGATCACGGCGACGGCAACGCCGGTCAGAACCGCGCGCGCGAAGCCACCCCAGCCGCCATGGCGTTTCTCGACAACGCCCTGCGCGAGCCCGGCGAACAGCCCGACCAGCGCGCTGGAGATGATGATTCCGAAGGTGTGGGGTTCGGTGAAGAGCTTCTTGAGCCAGTCTTGCATGTGGTCAGTCCCAAAGGCTCACGGTGGGCCGGGTAGTGGCGGCGACCGGCGTTGCCAGCTCGACCAGCAGGCCGGTGGGCAGCACGGGCCCGTGATCGGCCAGGCCGGGGTTGAGGAGGTAGGTGGCTTCCACGATGTCGCTGGTGCCGAGCGCGCGCCAGCACAGCAGATCGACCGTGTCGCCCTGCATGGCACGCGCTTTCATCAAATCAGCTCCACGGTGGTGCGGCGGATACCGAGCAGATCCGACACCGCCCAGCGCACATCGCGCCGCAGTTCGCTGGTCCGCATTTCCATCTTCTCTGCCACCTTGTCCCCGGCGCCCGTGGTGTCGAAGTCTCGGTAGTGCTCGATCAGATCGGCCTGCACGCTGCTGTAGACCGCTCTCAGGTAGCGGGCGATCTGTGCGCTCTGGCCATCGATGCTGGGTGCCGGAACGGCCGTCAGCGTGGCATGGCCGAGCAGCTGCTGGGCGCCCTTGTAGGGGGCCAACTCCGCATTGATGCCCAGCACCGCCGTAAGCGCGCTGTAGTGCAGGCGCTCGGGCGTCACGGTGCCGTCCAGCCGCGCCGTGGCGCGCAGCTTCGCCAGGTCGATATCCGGGAACCAGCCGTCGTTCGTGAGCTGCTGCTCTTCGGTCGCAGTCGGTGTGGGCGGATTGGCGAGAAAGCTCATGGTCTGGGCTGGTGCTCTGGGAATAGGTCGGCGGTGATCGGGCTTCGTCCATGGAGGCCGGGGGCCTACAGGAATCAGCCCGAGCCGCCGGGGTTCCGGGGTCCGGAATCGTTACGGCGTCGCGGGCGCGGCGTTCTTCAGCCGTCGCTCGAGGCGCTCGATGTCTTTCTTCACGCCGACCTGGTCGAACAGGTCGAGGGCGCGCTGCAAGTGGTCAAGGCCAGCTTTCACTGCGGGCAGCGGCACGGTGTCGTAGTCCAGGTCCGCCGGACCGGTCTTGCCGATCAGTGCGTAGCCCATGGCCTTGTGCAGCTTGGCGCGGGCCTGGTCGGGGGCGTCGAGTTCTGCGGTCTGGTCCAGCACGTGGGGCAGCAGCTCGCGCGCCTCGTCGATGGTCATCTTGCCGCCCAGGGCCGCGGCGCCGAATTCATCGATCAGCACGGTGCCCAGGCTGCGGTCGTACTGGTCGGGCATTTGCAGGCCGTGCTTGATGGCGTAGGGCGCCATCTGCAGCGCGCGCCGGTAGTTGCCGGCGTCGATGTGCCAGACGAGCACCGTGGTGAAGATCTGGTCCTGCGCGCCGTTGCCGGCTTCAAGCGCACCGTCGATCCATGCGTCGTAGTCGGGGAGGAACTGGCGCTTGGCTTCGATCTTTCGCTCGATGGACTGAATGTCCTTGAGCCGGCGGCGGTGCTCGGCAAGCTGCACCAGCATGAGTTCGTAGGCGCTGCCCTCGAGCTGGCCGCCCGCCGGCGCCGCGGCAACCGCGAGGACGGCGAGCTTTCGCTCGAGGTGGCGCTGGGCGGGCGTTTGTCGCATGGCGATCAGCCGAGGACTTCGATGTTCTCGACCAGGCACGCCAGGCCGTAGTCTTCGACCACGAAGGCATCGTTGCTCGATTCGTAGTTCTCGATGCGGTCGCGCTTGGCGTTGTCGTCCAGCTTGCGGCGGCGCGCCGACTCTTGCCAGTAGAGCGACAGGTTGTCCATGCGCGTGATCAGCACCTTGTTCTCGGGGAAGTAGGGCACCGTGACGCCCGGCAGGCCACCCAGCCGGCGCTGGCTGCGCACGATATCGGCGGCGAGCATCTCGGTTGGGGCACTCGGCTCGCTGACCAGGGGGAACAGCTTGTCGTGCATGAGGTTGCGCCCGACGATCGCGACCAGCGCGCCGTCATTGCGGAACCACGGGTCGAGCAACGTGTTGTAGGCGTCGTAGACCAGCGCATCGAGGTTCTTGTAGTCGCCGCCTTCACCCACGGTGACCTTGCCGGCGACGGCGCCATCATCCAGAACGCGCGCTGGAGCGTCTTCGCGGATGTGCTGCAGCCAGCCGATGTTCACATCCTGCAGCAGCGGGTTCAGCGCGAGGTTGGTGGTCGCCGCGGCGCTGGTGCCGTTGAAGCCGACCATGATGCGATCGAGCGCCGAACGCTTCAGGATCAGGTCGCGCACGCGGGTTTGGAAATCGGCGAACTTGGCCCAAGCATCGAGCGTGGCGTATTTGATGAAAGTGTCGTAGTTGGTCTTCTTGCACTCGTAGCCCTTCTCGTCGAGAGCCTCGACCGAACGCGGATCGCGGTCAGCAACATCGGTGTTCGTGCGGCTGGCGATGGGGCCACTCACGCCGAGGCCGAGCTTGTCGCCCTTCATCTCCTTCACGCCGATGATGTTGATCAGCTTGAGGAACTCGCTGGATTCCTGAATCTTGGATTCCAGCGTCTGCTGCACCGAGGGCTCGACGGCGAATTGCTCGCGCGCCGAAGGCACGTTGTTGAGTTCGCCGAGACGGATCAGCAGGTTGTTGTAGACGAGGCGGGTGGCGTTTTGCATGTAGGGCTCCGGGTGTGCGTATTCAGGGGGCGTGGTTCGGCGGCTGCGATCAGCAGTCCGTCTTTTGCTGCTTGGTATCACCGCCCGTGGCCGGAGGGCGTTGGGTGTGCTTGCCGGCATCGGTGGTGTCGATCGTTTCGAACTTCGCCTTCAGCGCCTTGTGCTCGGTCTCCAGCGTGGCGAACTTCGTCTGCAGGTCGGCGAGACACTTGGAATCGGTGCTGTAGCGCTGCGCGAGCTCGCCCACGGCGCCGCCCACTTCTTCGACGACGCCGAGCAACTCGCTCACGGTGTCATCGGTCTTCTTGGTGAAGCCTGCGAACTTCTTCTTGAACGAATCTCCGAAGCCTTTGACGCGGTCGAGCAGCGTGTTGTCTTGCGCCTCGTCTTCGAATTCCAGCGCGACCTCGACGGCCTCGGAGAAGAGGCTTTCGGGCGAGGTCTTGCGGCTGGTGAAGGGGTTGGCGTTCGGGTTCTTCGCCGCGAAGCTCAGCACCTCGGTGCCGAGGCTCGCGGGGCTGTCGGTGACGGCCAGGCCGACCAGATAGGCCTCGCCCGTGTCGGCAAACTTGGGGTTCACCTCGATCGAGGTGTAGATCTTCTGCTTGTCCTTGGTGGTCATCGCGACCAGATCGGGCAGAGGGGCGATCTCAGTGAACAGCGCGAGCTTGCCGTCTTCGACCGCGCGGGCTTCGACTGCGAGCACGTCGCCATAGGCGCGGAACGAACTGTCCGGGTAGACGCCGCGCATGTGCTCGAGCCACACGCGGGCGCCGTACTTCTTGGGGTCGAAGTTCTTCGCCATCTGTTCGATCCACGAGCGCTCGATTCGGCGGCCGTCGGTGGTGGCGCCTTCGGTGGCGACGCGGAACATCTTGGACTTTTTAGCCATGGTGGTGTGCGGGTAGGTTGAGGTGCGGTTTGCGTTGGGACCGATGGTCGGCCCAGCGCCCGCACGGCTCAACGCGTTTCACTTGTAGAGCGGTGGTCTACAAGCGAAAGCACCTCGGGATCGGTCGCGCCGTGGCGCCAGCGCCCATAGCCTCAGGCCATGTCCTCATGCCTTGCTGTCTCAGAAACACCCGTGGCGCCGGTCGCCGAAAGGCGCCGGAGCGCACGCCACCTCTATTGGCAGGGATGGCGGATTTCGTCCATCGCGGAGTTCCTTGGAGAACCCAGGACGACTTTGCACGGGTGGAAGGATGCCGAGCAATGGGACAAGGCGCAACCCATCGAGCGCGTCGAAGGGGCACTTGAAACCCGACTGGTGCAGTTGATTGCGAAAGACCCGAAAACCGGCGGCGACTTCAAGGAGATCGACTTGCTCGGCCGGCAGATCGAGCGGCTGGCGCGGGTCCACAAATACGAGAAGACCGGCAAGGAAGCCGACCTCAATCCGAACATCGACAAGCGCAACGCTGGGCCGAAGAAACGTGCTTCGCGCAACGACGTCAACGACGAGCAGACGGCCCAGCTCGAGGAGGCCTTCCGCGACTCGCTCTTCGGCCACCAGAAGGTCTGGTACCGGAACAGCCACGAGCGCACGCGCATGGTGCTCAAGAGCCGGCAGATTGGCGCGACCTGGTACTTCGCCCGCGAGGCCTTATTGGATGCGATCAAGACCGGCCGCAATCAGATCTTCCTGAGTGCCAGCAAGGCGCAGGCGCATATCTTCAAGCAGTACATCGTGCAGTTCGCGCACGAGGCCTGCGGCGTCGACCTGGCGGGCGATCCGATCATCCTGGCGAACGGTGCGCACCTGTACTTCCTCGGCACGAATGCGCGCACGGCCCAGGGCTACCACGGCAACTTCTACTTCGACGAGTTTTTCTGGACTCACCGGTTCGAGGAGCTGAACAAGGTTGCGAGCGGCATGGCTATGCACAAGCAGTGGCGCAAGACCTACTTCAGCACGCCCAGCTCGATCCAGCATGCGGCCTTTGCCTACTGGAACGGGGACCGTTTCAACAAGCGCCGGCCGAAGGACCAGCGCGTTCTGCTGGATCTGTCGCACGACCGGCTCGCAGGCGGCTTCACGGGGGAGGACAAGGTGTGGCGCAACATCGTCACTATCCTCGACGCGGAGGCGGGCGGGTGCGACCTGTTCGACATTGACGAGCTGCGGCTTGAGTACAACTCCGAGGAGTTTGCCAACCTGCTCATGTGCGAGTTCATCGACGACACGCAGTCGGTGTTCCCGATGTCGGAGCTGCAGGGCTGCATGGTGGATTCGTGGGTGGACTGGGCCGAGTTCTACAAGCCCTTCACCGCGCGCCCATACGGCTATCGGCCGGTGTGGGTGGGCTACGACCCTTCGCACACCGGCGACACGGCCGGCTGCGTGGTGCTGGCGCCGCCAGAGAAGCCTGGCGGCAAGTTCCGCGTCCTCGAGCGCCACCAGTGGCGCGGGCTCGACTTCGAAGCCCAGGCCGAGGCTATCCGCCAGATCACGCTTCGCTACAACGTCACATTCATAGGCGTGGACACGACCGGGCTGGGGCAGGGCGTCTACCAGCTCGTGACCAAGTTCTTTCCCGCGGCGAAGTCGATCAACTATTCCGTCGAAGTGAAGACGCGCCTGGTGCTCAAGGCCAAGAACGTCATCGGCAAGGGCCGGCTCGAGTTCGACGCCGGCTGGACCGACCTCGCGCACGCCTTCCTGGCCATCCGCCGGACGCTCACGGCCAGCGGCCGAAACGTGACATTCGACGCCGGCCGTAATGAAGAGACCGGCCACGCCGATCTCGCGTGGGCCTGCATGCACGCCCTCGACAACGAGCCCCTCGAGGGCCTCAACGCCGCCAACAGCGGCTTCATGGAGATCTCCTGATGGACACGACGACAGCGCCCGCCAACAACCCGGCGCGCATGGAAGCATTCAGCTTCGGCGATCCCACGTCAGTGATGGACCGGCGCGAACTGCTCGACTACATCGAGTGCTGGATGAATGGCCGCTGGTACGAACCGCCGATCAGCTTGGAAGGCTTGGCGCGCTCCTTCCGCGCCAGCACGCACCACAGCAGCTCGATTTACTTCAAGCGCAACATCCTGTTGAGCACCTTCGTGCCGCACAAGCTGTTCGACCGGGCCACCTTCAGCGCCTATGCGCTGGACTACCTGATCTTCGGAAATGCGTACCTCGAGCGGCGTGACTCGATGACTCGCCGCCCCGTGGCCCTGAAGCACGCGCTGGCGAAGTACATGCGCCGCGGCGCCGACCTCGACGCCTATTTCTTCGTGCGCGGGTGGAAGGACGAGCACGAGTTCAAGGCCGGCAGCGTGTTCCATATGCGCGAGGCGGACATCAACCAGGAGGTGTACGGCCTGCCGGAATACCTGAGTGCGCTGCAGTCGGCCTGGCTCAACGAGAGCGCCACGCTGTTCCGTCGCCGCTACTACAACAACGGCAGCCACGCGGGCTTCATCCTGTACATCAGCGATCCCGCGCAGCAGCAGGACGACATCGATGCGATGCGCACCGCTCTCAAGGAGAGCAAGGGGCCGGGCAATTTCCGCAACCTGTTCCTCTATTCGCCGAACGGAAAAAAGGACGGCGTGCAGCTGATCCCGGTCAGCGAGGTGGCCGCGAAGGACGAGTTTTTCAACATCAAGAACGTGAGCCGTGATGACGTGCTCGCGGCCCATCGCGTCCCTCCGCAGCTGATGGGCATCGTGCCGAGTAACACGGGCGGCTTCGGCGCGGTGCTGCCAGCGGCTCAAGTCTTCGCGCGCAACGAGATCAAGCCGCTGCAGGATCGGTTCCGGGAGATCAACCAGTGGATCGGCGACGAGGTCGTCCGGTTCACCGACTACGAGGTGTCCACAGGCGAGGGGACGGCCGCGCCCTGAATCACAAAACGGCGGGTGAACTGTCCGGGCGCCAGGGCAGTTTTTCAAGCCTGAATCGTGCGCTCAAAAGTCGATGCGATCACGCAGAATCTTAGGCCTGTAAGAGGGGAGATACATCGATCCGTACATCTCCAGCTCTTCGACCTGCAGCGGTAAAACCTTGTTGCGAAGAATGCGCTTGACGCTGTCCAGTCTATCGAAGTTGTTGCGGACAACTTCGTCGGTCCCGACTGTTTCGAGGTCTAAGTTTCGAGCGCTAAGGACTCCATTCCGTAACCTCAACAAGCGGTCCCGTGAAGAGGGATGCGTGCTCGGATGAATTGGCGGGGCCATGTACTCTTTGACTGCGTGCCACACATCTAGGCCGAGGAAGAACCAAGTTGTGGCATTCAATCGAAAAGCCAACTGACTATCTGAAAGATCCGGGTTAAGTAGCGCTCCAAGGTCTGCGTCGAATTCTTGCTCCTGCCTTCGCGAGTAGATTTGGACACTGGAGCCCCGATCGCCGGGAATCACCTTGTGTCCAGCCCCAGCGCTTCCGCGAACACCAAGATGTCCGAGCAAATGATGCGCGAACTCGTGCCCAATCACGAACTGCATTTGCTCCCGTGCTAACGCTAGGCATTGCCTCTTTAGTGGCTCAGGAGGATCACCCCGTGGATCCAGATCGAAATCCGGTGTTTCCGTGAGCATCATGGTTCTCACTGCGATGAAGAGCGCGCACATAGAATCTTCGGCCGGAAATGATTCTCCGTCCAGTGTCATGAGGTACAGATTCATGAAGAAGAGATACTCCTTCAGTGTCTCGGAAATGACGATGACATCGCCGTACGGGGAGCGAATACAGGCACCATTTGGCTCGAGCAAGTATGCAAAGCCCGCTTCCAATTGTTCGCACTGAAGTCTCTTCGCGTCGGAAAGACTCCATAGGTACTCTTCGAACGGCGAGGCATCAAAGTGCGATGTCAACGACCATCGACCGGCTGCCCGCTCTCGCCGGCGTAGGAACACGCGAGTAAGGCGAGCGTTGTCAACAATTTCATCCGCTCTGACCTTGAGAAGAAAATCGGCAGCAGTAGTCGGATGCTCGATTTTCAGAATTTCTTCTCGGGTGCAGATTGGGTAATAAAGTGCGAGATCGATAGTCAGACCCTCGATATCTTTACGGGGGTAGCTCGTCTCGAAAAAGACAGCGAATTCCGGACCAAAGTATTTGCGTCGACGCATGGATTCCGCATCAGGGTGATCCTGCATTCCGATCTCAAAATCCGAACGCAGTTGGTCGTACGCGTCCGGTGCAGCAGCGCGATACAGCACTTCGACACTCACAACCGTGTCGGTTTGGTCGATGCCAAAGTGCTCCTTGATCACCTGCAGGATTTTTTCGGAAGCCGGTGGCGTGAAAGTTTTGGTCATACGTATTTTCTGTCGAGCCTTCGGATGTGGGCGGTTAAATGTTATGCCATTGACCTAGCGGAATCACGACATGGCCTCTGCGGACCAGCAGATGGCTCGGACCAAGCTCGAACACCCTTGCAACTCGAACGCACCAATGTGGGGTGAAACACGGCGGCCGGTCGCGGCGCGCGGTCGAGACCCCGCCCCGCCCGCGCGCTAGATGTGTGGCTTTCGTCGGCGCCGTCGTCACAGAGCCCGCATCGATGTGCGCGGGCGCCACGAAGCGTTGAGCAACCCTTTAGCAGATGACGCGGATCGACGACCCTTGCAGCCGTCTTTGAGGCGTTTCGCCCTGGGGCAGGGCAGACCTTCGCGGGAGCAAATCCGGTTTGGGTTCGGGGAAAGCCTGATTTCCTAATCGTGGGTCCCAAACTGCCCGCAAACCCGCATGGCGTCTAGCGATGAGCAGGTTAGGTCTCACCCTAATCTGACCTAACCTCAAACCTAATTTTTTGCTAAGTGGTTGATTTGTATAGGTATTTATTTCCCCCAGATCAGAGAGAGCAACCCTGATTTGGTTAGGTTTAGATTAGGAAAAAATTAGGTTTCTCAGAACAGCCGAAACCCGCATGGATAAAGGCTTCCCGGGGTGTTTCTGGTTGTCGATTAGGAAGATCAGGCTTTCCCCGAACCCTCACCGGAATTCTGGAAGGGAAGAACGGACGGTGCGCGCGCTCACACGTCCAGTGCGAACGCTCCGGGCAAAAAAAATCCCGCCTGAGCGGGATTGATGACATGGCTAACGAGGCGCCCTATGAGGCATCAAGATGCACCTTGCCCTTTCGCCAGTAGCGCCCGGAGCTTCGCGGCAGTGCCGCAAGAAACGTCGAGACGACGATGGCCGCGGCACTTTCCAATTGCAGGATGTCTGCAACGCCGAGGGTGTGCAGCAACCTCCTGCTCGTCGACCTGAGCGGCTTTCGGATCTCGATGAGCACCTCTGCTGCCAGGTCGCGATCGCTGCGAGGCTTGCCGTCAGCATCCAAGACCCACTCGTCGACGTTTGGGGCAGGCATGCCGCTTCGAAAAACTCCCACGATTGAAATGCACCTCTGCCTGTCGTTGTTGACCAGGATGGGAATCCTCATGTCGCACAGGAATGTGCTCTCGCTGTCCGAAAGACCGGCTTTCATCAGCTTTCTCTCCCTGAAAGTTTTGTGAAAACAGTATCCCGCCGCGTTCCTGGGCTCGTCTCCACGCGACTTGGCGCGGCCGTGACAATTCACACGAAAGAGGGGGTGCTGAGGCGGCCCTCGTGCCTGCAGGAAAGTGCGGGCAAAAAAAGCCCGCCGAGGCGGGCAAGAAACTGCGGGGCAGTTTCAGGGAGGACGCCCGCAAGGCGAGCAAGTCAGTTGTGCCAGCATTCCAAAACTTTGGATGTGAACGAATGCACAAAGCAGCGTGAACAACTGTCAACATCGGCGCGCGTTGGATCGTGAGACGCCCACGCAGGATTTCGACCCGGCCAAGGTCATCGTAGACCGTCGCATTGGTCTTCAGGCACACGCCTGACCAGCGAGTCCACTACACGGCGGCACGACTTAAACCAACCGGCATCCGCGAAAGTCGGGGCGATTCAAAACGGCCTTCCATCGCAGCTTGTCAAATGTTGGTCGGCCGATGAAGAAAGATCATCGAGGGTGGTCGTGCTCCTGCGCTTAGATTGTAGGAAACCACAGCAACTCGAGGTGTCTCTCACAGTCGCGGAAGCTCCTTCAGACAGCTCGTGCCATCGAAAACCTAGAGGCTGTGTTTTGAAGAGCGGCACCGCAAGGTGCTATCAAGTTAAGGCCAACGGCCATCTTTCGAGGACTCTATGCCTATAAATGCATCCGACGTTACCTACACCGCACCGCGTACAGGGGCTGTTGCCCGGACTGCTGATTTGCGCTTGGCCGATGTGATCAGTGTGAAGGACTTTGGCGCGAAAGGGGACGGTTCCACCGATGACACGGCGGCCATTCAGACCGCGATCAACTCTTTTTCGAGCGGCGGAACGCTCTACTTTCCTGCTGGGACGTACATCATTAGTTCCCAGGTGAATTCCTCGGTCAACGGCTTGATTTTTTTGGGGAGTGGCTCTCAAGGATCGATCATCAAGACGACTTCAGCAACCGCCCATTGCCTGAACCTTACTGGATGGAATTCGGGCGTCGAATATCTCGGCTTCGATACAACCACAACCAAGACCGGCGGTAGCTTCATCGTGTTGTCGGGTCCATTCAGCCGCGTTACGCAATGCCGCTTCGATCACCACTGGGTCGCGATTTCAATTACTAATCCCGCTCAACCGGCTCCTGTTTGGGTTAGTCATAGTGTCTTTCACGATGCAACTCCCGGAGCAACCGCATATGGCAGCGGGGCCATCTGGATCGACCGCCCTAGCACTGACGTCTATCTGGACAGTCTGCTCTTGCTCAACGACGTGAATGGTCCAGCAACTTACGGCATCAACGTCCAGCGCGTCGGCGCCCTCACGATAAGCAACACTGAAATTGTGAAGCAGGGCATCGCGCTGCTAATCAATCCCCAGGCCGGTCAACGAGTGCAAGCGGTTTTTGTGACCAACACGTACTTCGATACCTGCTACGGAAACTGCGTGTTGGTGCAGCCGGGAGCAGGCGGCGCTGCAGAATGGCTGAAGTTCACAAACGTGTGGACCAGTCCGGCGGAACAGAATGCCAACGGCTTCATGTTCAACGCGGACACCGGCAGCATAGGCAACGTGAACATCACCAATTTCACGTGCCACAACGACTTCGGCCCGGGCGGCACCGGGATTCTGTTTCAGGGCGCCGGCATCAAAGACGTGACCATCAACGGCGGCATGGTCCAAGGCCACTTCTATGGGGTGGCCGCGGGACCAAATGTCTCGGACTTCACTATCACGAACGTCAGTGCTGGGGCATATGACCCAACTCATCCTGGGGTCGGCAACACTTACGGCATCGTCGTATCTAACGGCGCTTCCAATCGATACATCATCACAAATAATCGTGTGAGCGGAAACAGCTCTGGAGGGATCGCAGACAACGGTACAGGCACCAACAAAATTGTTGGCCAAAACGTCGGTTAGCGTAAGGCTCTCTTCCGCTCGCGCGGACCACCAAGCACGTGCGGGGCTCGGCGGCTCGGCCAACGCGGGCAGGGCCAGCAAGCATGCAAAGAGTAGGAGAGGGTGCGGCCTCACCGCGACGCGCCCGAGGCGCGCGCCCGCAGGATCTCAACGGGGCCGCTGCCGCTAGATCGTCGCATTCGTCTTTACGCAGGTGACGGTCCACCAGGCGCCGGGTGCCAGGGGCTGCTCGCGGTCTTCGTGCACCTGGCTCCCGAGCCAGGACGGCGTGCGAAGGATGGTGATGGGCTCGGCGAAAAATTCAGTTTGGCTCGTGCGGTCATTGTCCTGGTGAGCCACGTTCAAATTGGCCTGACGTCGAAGTACGCCTCGTCGGTGTCGCCGAGATCGCGGAAGCCCGCGGTCCTGGCCGCATCGAAGGCCTTAATCCAGCGCTTCGCCAACGCCACCTCATCTTTCGTGAGGTCGCTTTCTCCGGACTCACTGGCGTTCTGGAATGCGCGAAGTGCGGGCACCGCGTCGTCGCCAAGCAGCCGGTCGAGCTCGCGCCGGAAGCGCTGCCCTGCCACTTTGACGGCATCGGCTGCTGGATGTGGGTAGTCCGCGAGCCGCACGGTGTAGGTGACCCGATGCTCGGGCTCGAGGTCTTCGAAACGGAAGGGCGCATCTTCGTGCGGCGTTGGTTCTTGGGCGGCGACAGGCTGCGCCTGCGCCACATCTTGCGATAGAAAAAGTTCAGCTTGGGTCATGGTTCACATCCACAGCGTTCTGAAGCAGTTGCAGGGAGAGGGCGCCCGGCAGGCTATGGGTCTCGCAGTACCAGACCTGGTAGCACCACTGTCCTTCAACCAGTTCAATCCCGGCAAAGCTGATGGTGTCAGAGGCACAGGCGACGAATTCGGGGCGCCAGAGCAAGCCCAAAGGCGGCGCAACGTCGCCCGGTCTTGCCTGCCAAAGGCCGAGCTGCGGCCTTCCTTCCACGTCGCGTAGCGTCAGCATTCCGCACACCCACGGTTGATCCACAAACTCCCGCTTACTGAGTTGAGTGCCGCCGCGGTATCGCGGTTTCATCTTCACTCGCATGGCCGCCTCAAGCGTTGGTCCGTTGCTTCGGCAGCAGGCCGGGGATGCCGTGCATCACCGCACGAATGTGATCTCCCGCGTTCCGATCCCAGTCACCGTACTGGTCGCCGATCCTCGCGCACCGGCCGGACACCAGATCGGCGAACACCAGCAGCGTCGGTCGCAACGGCTCTCCCTCGGCGAGTTCACCGGCCCGCCGCGCCATCTCGGCGATTTCTTCTTCAATGGGAGGCTCAGGCATGACGCTTGTCTTCGCAGATCGCAGTTACTACTTTTATGCTGTACAAATATACAGTAGTTTGCCTAGAATGGACGCGTGGAAAACGTGCCCTCGACTGTCTGGATCGCCGCCTGCGCGCACCGGCTGCAGCAACAGTGGCATACCGTTGATCCGCTCGAACTGGAGGATGTCGCCCGCGATCTATGGCGCGACGAGCGTCTGCGAGCACTGCCTCCCGAGGCTGCGGCAGTAGAGTGGCTGAGGCCAATTACCGAGTGACGTAGCGCATTCGGGACACAAGAATCGGCCCATGTGCACGCGTTACATCAGCCCCGAACAGCGCGAGATAGAAGCCTTCTGGAAGATCGACCGCACGTCCAACCAGCGCAAGGATTGGGAGAACCTGCTGACCGTGTTTCCGCTTTCGCTGGCCAGCTTCATCCGGCGGGCCGATGACGTGGAGTACGCCCGCGAGCTCGCGGTCGGGCAATGGGGAATGATCCCGCCCTGGTCGAAAACAAGCATCCCGCTTACCGCACGGGGCACACGCCTGAGCACGGTCAACGCGCGCACCGAGGGCATGGAGAAATCGCCAACCTACAAGGAGGCCTGGTCCCGCGGCAAGCGCTGCATCATTCCGGCGGCCAGCTTCGACGAGCCGAACTGGGAGACTGGCAAGAACGTCTGGTGGCGATTCCGCCGTGCGGATGGTGCACCTTGGGGCCTGGCGGGACTATGGAATACCTGGACCGACAACGAAACCGGCGAGGTCTGGGACAACTACACGATGCTGACGCTAAACGCGGACGGCCACCCGCTGATGGGTCGGATGCACAAGCCCGATCCCAAGCTGCCACCCGATCGGCAAGACAAGCGCAGCGTCATCCCGCTCGAGGTGCACGAGTTCGACCTTTGGCTGGCCGGCACCATCGAAGAGGCGAAGAAATTGTTGAAGCTAGCGCCCATCGAAGCGTTCGACGCCGGGCCGATCGCGGCTTAGTGCGTTGGATGCGGTGATTTTTCTGAAGCTCGAGGGCTTCGTGGTGAAACGCGTGGACAGCATCTACCGGCCGGACGTCCGCTCGAGCGACTGGGTGAAGCGGAAGGGTGCGATTCCTGCCGTGCGATTCAAACGCTAAGAGCGTGGTGGATCGCGGCCTTCTGACGTTCGCTGCAAGCGTCGTCAACTACTGGATATTTGGCGATTGCCAAATAAGATGCCCAAAAAGGAAAAAGCCCGCTACAAAAAATGTAGCGGGCTTTCCAGAGGCCTGGCGGCTTGTAGTGGCTCCTCGACCTGGGCTCGAACCAGGGACCTACGGATTAACAGTCCGGCGCTCTACCAACTGAGCTATCGAGGAACAAGCCTCAGATTATAGCGTGATTTTTTTGGGCTTTCGAGTGCGCCCATATGGCCGCAATAAATTTCCGAAAATTTTTTGAGCCCTGTTCAGAGCGACACGCTCAACCCAAGGCGCAGCGTGCGCGGTGCACCGGGAAAGAGATAGACGTGGCCGAACTGGTAGGGCGATTCCTTCCAGTAGCGGCGGTCGAACAGGTTGTCGATGGCGAGGCTCCAACTGGTCTGAACGCCGCGCAGCTTGGTGTCGTAACGCAGCACGGCATCGACGCGCGTCCATGAGGGCAGCGTGATCGAGCCGTCGGGCAACACGTTGCGCCGGCCCTCATGCGACAGCTGTCCCAGCAGTTCGAGACCGGGCACGGAGGCCACGCGATAGCCGGCCTGCGCGCGCAGCACCTGCTTGGGCACGTTGGTGGGCGACTGGCCATTGATGGCAGGCTCGGCGGTGCTACCGCGGCGCTTGGCATCTATCAGCGTGACGCTGCCGCCAAAGCGCCAGGGCCCCGTGTTCCATTGCGCACCGGCCTCGAGTCCGCGGTGCACCGCGCTGCCGTCGTAGCGGCCATCGCAGGGCGTGATGAAGAGCCGGTTGCAGGCGTCGAGGTTGGTCATCGGCCGCTTGATGTCGAACCACGCGAGTTGCCAGTTGAAGACGTCACTGCCGCCCTTGAGTCCCAGTTCCCATTGGCGCGAAGTCAGCGCGGGCAACGCCTGGCCAGCGTTGCTGTACTGATCGCTCCTGTTCGGCACGACCTGTGACTCGACGCCCTTGCCCCAGCTTCCGTAGGCAAGCAATCCGGGCCGGATTGCGTAGCTGACGGCCATCCACGGCGTGGTCACGCCTTGCTTGTAGCCGGTGGGGTTGGAGCCGTCGTTGCCGATGCTGCTTCGATCGAGCCGCGTATGACGCACGCCGAGCCAGGTGGTGAAGCGGTCGTTCCAGCGGATCGCATCCTGCACCGAGAGTTCTGTCGAACGCTCGTCGCGGTTGGTCTGCGGTGTGATGGCGTCGGCGTTTGGCGGCACCACGGCCGTGGCCCAGACGTTGCCGGTGCCGACGTAGTTGTAGGCCTGGTTCTGGAAGCGGTTGCGCACGCGGCTCGCAAGAAGGCCGAAGCCCAGCTCATGCTTCACGCTGCCGGTCATCACGTTGCCCTTGAGGTTCAGGCTGCCAGCGGTTTGCGTGCGCCGCTCGTTCTCGCTGCGAAAGTCGTAGAAGTCGAAGGTGCCGTCGGAGCAATAGCGGTCGTAGTTGCCTTCGGCGCCGCAGCCGAACGCGTAGGCCAGGCGGTCATCGGACTTGAGCCTTTGCTGCCCGATCTGCGCGCTCCAGCGCCAGTCGGCATTGAGCGCCTGGCTGAAGCGCACGCTGCCGGTCAGCGCGTTGAACTCCGAGGGCTGCGACCACGGCTGGTTGTTCAGATTGATCTTGGGGTCGACCGGCGCGGGCAGCGTGTTGCCCAGCAGGCTGAAGCCGTTCTGGCTCGGCTGCGTCTTGTGGCTGCGTTCGATCTCGAACTCGAGCACCGAATCACGCGTGATGCGCCAGTCGCCCGCGAGTGAGAACATGTTACGGTTGCCGTCGAGGTTGTGCGTCAGCGGCTTGAGGTTTTCGTTCGCCACGTTGAGGCGATAGCCGAACTCGCGGTTGGCGCCGAAGCGGCCACCGAGGTCGATCGCGCCGAGCACGCTGCCGCGGCTGGTGGTTTCCAGGCGCAGCGTGCGCAGGTCCTGCTCGGTCGGCCGCTTCACCACGTAGTTGACCAGCCCGCCCGGCGCGCTGGTTCCGGCCTGGATGCCACTGGTGCCGCGCAGTATTTCGACGCGTTCCTTGTTGTCGAGCGGGATCGAAGTCTCGGCGCTGATCGGCAAGCCTTCGCGTCGGTAGTTGAAGCGGTTGTCCAGCACGAAGCCGCGCACCGTCAGGTAGTCCCAGTAGCCGGCGGAGTTGTAGGCATCGGTCACGGAGGAGTCGAACTGCGTGAGGTCCGCGAGGCGACGTGCGCCGCTCTCGCGAAGCTGCGTGCCGCCGATCACCGTGGCCGAGAGCGGCAGTTCGCGCAGCGGCACGTCGCCGAAGCCGCTCACCTCGGCTTGGGGCGCCGCATTGCTTTCGTTCACCGTGATGGCGGGCAGCTCTGTTTGCTGCTGGGCCTGCGCCCCGGTGGCGGTCAGAAAGAGGGCGGCAGCCACTGCATTCGAGATGGGTGACAGCGGACGTGAGGGAGCGTGGATTTGTTTTGTCATCTTGTTCTGTTCAGGCGGAGGCTGCGCCCATGGCGGCCATCCATTGCGCGGCCGTGGCCTCAGGATCTTCTGCTGTCACCAGCGCGCGCACTACGGCGACCGAGCCCACGCCGGTGGCAAGCACCTCGGGCAGCCGCACCGCATCGATGCCGCCGATGCCCACCTGCGGATAGCCGCGCAGGAGGCGCGCATAGGCCGCGAGTCGTGCCACGCCCTGGGGGGCAGTGGCCATCTTCTTGAGGGTCGTGGGATACACCGCACCCATGGCGATGTAGCTCGGGCTCACCGCATCGGCGCGCACCATCTCGGCATAGCCGTGGGTGCTGACGCCGAGGCGCAGGCCCGCATCGCGAATCTGCCGCACCTGCTCGGTCGCGAGTGCATCGAGGTCTTCCTGGCCCAGGTGAACGCCATAGGCGCCGGCGGCGATCGCCGTCTGCCAGTGGTCGTTGATGAACAGCAGGGCATCTGTGCCGCGAACGGCAGCGACAGCCGCCTGCACTTCGCGCTCGACGGCCGCCGCGTCGTCCGACTTGAAGCGCAGCTGCACCGTGGGAACGCCCGCGCGCGCCATGCGGCCGACCCATTGCGCATCGGGCAACACCGCGTAGAGGCCGAGCCGTTGGGGGCAGGGCGCAAAGGCGCCGTCGCGCGCCGTGGGTGGAAAGGCGCGCAGGCCGAAATCGGCCGGTGTCTCGGGCCATTGGTTCGCGTCGAACGCGCCGGTTCGCACTGTCTGCGCCTGCCACGCATGCGCGAGGCATTCGGCATCGATCTCGATGAAGCCGAGTGCCGAGCAGGCCTGCTTTGCGCCACGGTACACCGGATCGTCCGAGGAGAAGTTGCTTGCCGAAATGGCTGCGGCCGTGATGGCACCGAATCGCAGCCCGTGGGCTGCGACGATGGCATGGGCAACAGCCCGATGGTCGTTCAATGCGCTCATGCTGCGTGATGCCAGAAGGGCGTGCCGAGCACCGGCGTGCTCGGTTGCGCGGAGTCTTGCGCGGCCATGGCGCCGGCGCGATAGGCGGCGCGGCCGGCTTGCACGGCGTCGGCAAAGGCACCGGCCATCGACACCGGGTCTTGCGCCAGCGCCACCGCGGTGTTGAGCAGCACGCCGTCATAGCCCCATTCCATGACCTGGCAGGCATGCGAGGGCAGTCCCAGGCCCGCGTCGACCAGCATCGGCACGCTCAGCCGCTCGCGCAGCAACTGAAGCGCATAGGGATTGACCGGCCCGCGGCCGGTGCCGATGGGTGCGGCCCAGGGCATGACGGCCTGGCAGCCCACATCGACCAGCCGCTGGCAAAGCACCAAGTCTTCGGTGCAGTAAGGCAGCACCTGGAACCCGTCGCGAATCAGCTGCGACGCGGCGTCGACGAGGTTCAGCGTGTCGGGCTGCAGCGTGTAGTCGTCACCGATGAGTTCGAGCTTGATCCACGGTGTGTCGAAGAGCTCGCGCGCCATCTGCGCCGTGGTGATCACCGCCTGCACGCTGTGGCAGCCGGCGGTGTTGGGAAGCACGGGCACGGCGAGCCGGCGCAGCAGTTCCCAGAAACCGTTGCCGCTGTCGCTGGCGCCCGGGCTCGCGGATTGGCGCCGCAGCGAAGCGGTGAGCATGGCGGGCTTTGCACGCTTCACCGCGGCTTCGAGCAGGTCCGGCGACGGATACCGCGCGGTGCCCAGCAGCAGGCGGCTGTGAAAGGTCTGTCCGTAGAGAACCAGCGGATCGTTGTCCGGAACGGAAGATGTGGTGGTCATGGTGTGTGTTGTCTCCATCTCTGTGGGTCGTCTGGATCAGCCGCCGGTCACGGGGCGGATCACTTCGATGCGGTCTTCGGGCTGCAGTGCGCGCGCCGCATGGGCCGAGCGCGGCACGAACTCCCGGTTCACGGCCACCGCGAACGGCGGCACAGCATCCAGAGCGGCGAGCGCGTCGATCACTGTGGCGCCGTCCGGCAGCGTGAAAAGCTTGTCGTTGATCAGGACGTTCATCGTCATGCTTGGGATGTCTCCAGGCCAAGGGTCTGCGCAAGCGCCGAGCGGCCATGCACGAGCAGCTCCATGGCGGCATCGAGCACGGCGGGCGCGATCATGAAACCGTGGCGGTACAGGCCATTGATCTGCAGCACGCGCGGGTGCGGCTGTCGAATGGCGGGCAGGTTGTCGGGCAGCGTGGGTCGGCACTGTGTTGCGATCTCGAGGATGCGCGCCTCGGCGAAGCCGCTGTGCACAGCGTAGGCCGCGCTCAGCAGTTCGAGCGTGGAGCGCACGCTGGCCGGCGACATGTCGTCCGACTCGATCTCGGTCGCGCCGATCACGAACACGCTGCCAGGCTTGGGAGCGATGTAGAGCGGATAGCGCGGATGCACCAGCCGCGTGGGCCGCTGCAACGCCACCTCAGGCGCATGCACGCGAATGACTTCGCCGCGCACGCCGCGCAGTGCATTCCACTGCGGGCGCGCGCCAAGGCCACGGCAGTCGATGACCCAGTCGGGCTGGCCCGGGGTGCCCGGAGAAAAATCGCCCGGTTCGCGTGGCGACTTCCAGTGCAGCGTGACCTCGGGGCTGGCTTGCAGCGTGGCGAGCAGAGAGGCCAACAGCGCGCGATTGTCGAGTTGGCCTTCGCCCGGAAGGAACAAGCCTTGTGCAAAGCGCTGGCCGAGCGACGGCTCCAGTGCGGCAACGCCGGCACCATCGAGCGTTTGCATCGCGTCGAGTTCGGGCACCTCTGCACCGGTGCGGGCCAGCACGCGCGCGAGCCGCGCGGCTTCGGCGGCGTCCTGCCGGTGCCACAGCACCAGCGTTCCGTCGCGTTGGAAGAACACGGGCTGTGCCAAGGGCGCAAGCAGTTCGGGCCAACGCGATAGTCCATACTGCCCCATGCGCACGACAGGCACCGGAGCCACGGCCGATTCGGCCAGTGGCGCGAGCATGGCAGCCGCCACGCGCGCGGCGGCGCCTTCGGCCTCCGGGCTGCCAGCTTCGAACAGTTCGACCTTGCAGCCGGCCTGTGCCAGCGTGACCGCAAGCAGTCGGCCCATGAGGCCCGCGCCGAGGATGGCGGCGGATTGAAATGGCAGGCTCATGGCATTGCTCCTTCCCCCTCTGGGGGAAGGTTGGGATGGGGGCGGCCAGAGCGCTCAACGAATACGCTGCGTGCCCCCACCCCAACCCTCCCCCGGGAGGGGAGGGAGCAAGGCAAGGCCGTTCGCCGATAATTTTCCGCATGACCCAAGCTGCACATCCCGACGCGCCGCAAGCGCCCCAGCGCTATGTGCGCGTGCTCTCGATCGCCGGCTCCGACAGCGGCGGCGGCGCCGGTATCCAGGCCGACCTGAAGACCTTCGGGGCGCTGGGCTGCTACGGCATGACGGCCATCACTGCGCTCACTGCCCAGAACACGCTCGGCGTGTCGGGCATTCACAGCGTGCCGGCGGCTTTTCTCAAGGCGCAGATCCAGGCCGTGGTCGAGGACATTGGCGTCGATGCGGTCAAGCTCGGCATGCTGCATGCGCCCGAGGTGGTCGAGGTGGTGGCCTGGGCCATTGATCACTACCGGCTGCCCAACGTGGTGCTCGACCCGGTGATGGTTGCCACCAGCGGCGACCGGCTGATTGCTTCGGAAACCGTACAGGTGCTGGTGCGCGAGCTGTTCCCGCGCGCCGTGGTCGTCACGCCCAATCTCGACGAAGCTGCCTTGCTCATCGGCCATGCCATCGACGGCATCGATGCGCTCGACGGTGCGGCCGACGAATTGCTGGCGCTCGGTGCGAAGGCCGTGCTGCTCAAGGGCGGCCACCTGCCTGGCGATGACGTGGTCGACGTGCTGCTGCAGGCAGGCGGCACGCGCAAGCGCCTGGCCTCGCGGCGCATCGCAAGCCGCAACCTGCACGGCACGGGCTGCACGCTGTCGTCCGCCGTTGCGGCGCATCTGGCGCTGGGCTTCGGGTTGCCCGAGGCCGTCGAACGCGCGCGTGCCTATGTCATCGGCGCCATGGCGGCCGGGGCAGGTGTGCATGTCGGTGCAGGCCATGGTCCGCTCAACCACGGCTTTGCACCAGTGCCGACGCACCGCCTGCCGTCGTAGACGTCGGCTTGGGCCGGCTGATCCAGGCCAGGAGGAATGTGGCCGCCAGCGTCGGCAGCGCCGAGCCGAACTGCGGCGCCCATTTGGCGCAGGCGTGATAGGCCGCGATGCCCGCAATCCAGATCAGCGCCGCGCCGATATCCACCCTGCGCGTGCCTATCGATGAAATGGCTTGGCCCGTGCCCAGCCGCCCCAGGATCACGCCGTAGAGTGGCACGAACACCGAGCTCAGCATCAGCAAGAACGGCTCGAGCGTGTGCATCGGCAGCACCAGCGCCAGCGCAGTGCACAGCGCCGCGAGCAGCAGGCCCCAGCGCCGCACGCTCCAGCGCGGCAGCAGGCTGTGGGTGGACACCGAGCCCGAGTACACGTCGCCATAGGCGTTGTCGAGTTCGTCAATGAGGATCAGGCCAAGCGCCACCAGACCGCCTTGCGCAAGAAGCAGAGCCGTGACCAGCCCTGTGCCGGGCTCCGCCACACTCACCACCATCACGCCGAGCGCATAGCACCAGACGTTGGCCAACGCATAGCCTAGCCAGGTGCCGGTGAATGCGCTGCCGAGACCGCCCCGTCCGTTGGCATTGCGCTTGCCGTGCCGCGCATAGTCGGCCACCAGTGGCAGCCAGGACACCGGCATCGCAATCACCAGGTCGAGCGCGCCGAACATGCCCATGCCGCCATCGCCCGGCCGCGCCCAGAAGGCGTCCAGCCCCTTGGCCTGGAGCCGCGTTGCAAACTGCCAGGTGAGCCAGATCAGCGACAGCACCACCAGCGGCAGGCCGAAGCGGCTCACGAAGCGCCGCACCAGCTTGACCATGGAACCCACGAGCAGCGCCAGCAGCACCGCGCCCCAGAGCAGCGTGGTGAGGGCGCCGCCCAGTGGTCCGGTGAGCGTCAGGCCGAACGCTTGCTGGCCGATGGCCTGCGTGCCCTCGCGCATGATCACGAGCTCGAAGGTGGTCCAGCCCACCAGCTGCACGATGTTGAGCAGCACCGGCAGCCGCGCAAAGGCGCTGCCGTAGGTGGCGTGCATCAACCCGGCGCTTGCCAGCCCGCTTTCGCAGCCCAGTCGCGCGGTCCACGCCAGAAGGCCCGCGCCGAGCAGCGAGCCCAGCACGATCGCGATGGCCGCGTCGCGCGTGCCCACCGCCGGCACCAGGTAGGCACCGATCTGCATCACCAGCAGCCCCACGCCCAGGCTGAACCAGAGCGATGCGTGGTCATGCCAGCCGAACACGCGCTGCGACGCGGGCAGCGGCGTCAGCGCCTCATTGGCGGAAGAAAGTTCATCGTCATGTGCCATCCAGTTGCTCCAGTGCAAAAGGTTTGGCAGGTGGGCGAGGCTCCAGCAGCGCAGCCGCCACGCGAGACAACGTGACAGGCCGCCGGACCAGCTTCCCTGCGCGAGGATTACCTCAGTCAGGTTCAAAGGGACTCTCTCAGTCAGCCCCGGAACGGATTCCGGTTCGACACCCCTAGCGTGTGCTCCGCGCCTGAGCGCAGAGCAGCGGTCATTGTACGAGCCTGCAGTCGCGCCTTCCAGACCCGGCGACGGCGGGATTGCCCTTAGCTCTCCTCGTCTTCGCCGCCGGACGCGTCGACTTCGAGGCACTGGCGATGAATGCGCTTCAAGGCGACATACATCACGCGGCGCTCCTCCGGCGTCATGAGCTGGATCATCGACGCCTGCGCCTTCCGTGCGACCGGGATGACCTGCGCATGCAGCGCTTCGCCGGCGGGCGTGATGTTGCAGGTAAGCCGTTTCCTCGGTGTGGGGCCTTCGGCCTCGAGCGAGACCAGCCCGCGTTGCTCGAGCAACCGCAGCGTGCGGCTCACGAGCGCCTTGTCCGACGTCGACTGCACGACCAACTCCGCGAACGGTATCGAGCGCGCGTGCGCCATCAGCGACAGGATGCGCCACTCCGACACGGTGAGCCCGAAACGCCTTGCGTAGGGCAGCGTCGTCACGCGCCGCAGCGCGTTCACGGTCTGGCTCATCACGGTGGTGATGAAGTTGTCGACGGTGAGGTTGTCGCCCGATTCGTCGAGCCCCGACCACGGGTCGGCGGGCACGGCAGGCTGGAGGGCGGAGCGCTCGGTCAGGGCGTTGTCTTGCATAGGTTATCTCGTCGATGAGGCGGACCTTCGTCCATGATCACAACTATTTATTATTTGTCTAGAAGAAAAATTCCAATGTCAATACGAAGTTTCACTTGGTTGATTGATCAACGGCTTCATTCTACGATGCGCCAACGTTTCAAATACGGTTCGATGTTCCATATATGAAACGTCAGTGTAATCCAGTTGTTGGTTCGGGTGTTGCGCCGTTCCGCCCTGATCGCCCCGGCGCGCGCTCCCTATGAAAGCTCCAAGATGAAAGTCAGCCGTAAGTTGTTCCTTGCCCTGGGTGTTCTTGCGGGAGGTCTCTGGGGAAGTGCGGTGCACGCCCAGGCCCCGGCCCCGGCATACCCGACGAAGCCCATCACCATCGTCGTCTCGTACCCGGCCGGCGGCGACACCGATGCCATGGCGCGCCTCTTCGCCGAGAAGCTGTCGGCGCGCCTTGGCCAGTCCGTCATCGTGGACAACCGGCCCGGCGCGGGCGGCACGGTCGGCAACACCTATGTGGGCCGCGCGGCGCCGGACGGTTACACGCTGCTGTTTACGCCCAACCCCTTCACGACCGCGCCGCTGGTGATGAAGCTCGGGGCCTCGGCTTCGTACGACGTGGTCAACGGCTTCACCCCCGTGATTCATTCGGCCAACCAGGCTGTCTTGCTGGTCGCGAATCCGTCGTCCGGCATCAGGAGCGTGGCCGACCTGGTGGCCCAGGCCAAAGCGGGCAAGCCCTTGTCGTACGGCACGCCCGGTGCGGGCTCGCCGATGCACATCGCAGGCGAGTGGCTGAACCGGGAAGCAGGCATCCAGGTTCAGCATGTGCCTTACCGCGGCGTCGCACCATCGGTCACAGACGTCGTTGCGGGACATATCCCCCTGGCCTACGTGACGCTCGGCCCGGTCGCCCAGTACGTGGCTTCCGGGAAGCTGGTCGCGCTCGCCATCTCGGACGCCAAGCGCTCGCCGCTGCTGCCCAACGTTCCCACGCTCGCCGAGCTTGGCTACAGGGACATCGACTCGGGCGCATGGAACGGGCTCTTCGCGCCTCGCAATACGCCGGCCGCGGTGGTGAACGTGTTGAACGCCAACCTCAACGAGATCCTCAGGATGCCCGACGTGATCGCGAAGATGGGAACGTTCGGCGCGGCGCCGGTGGGCGGGCCTCCTTCGGCGATGGCCAAGGTCAATGCGTCGGACTACGAGCGGCTCGGCAAAGTCATCAAAGACCTGAACATCCAGGCCGACTGAGCACTCATGGTCATGACGACGACGCAATCGACCTTGGGACGCGACACGCCGCAGGTCACGGCGCGCGCCAAAGTGCTCGGCAAGGCGCAGTACGCGGGCGACATCAAGGTCGCCGGAATGCTGCATGGCAAGGTCCTGCGCAGCCCGTACCCGCATGCGCGCATCGTCTCGGTGGACACGTCCGGGGCACTGGCGCTGGCCGGGGTCAAGGCGGTGCTGACGGGCGCCGATGCCCCGCGCGCGCTCTGGGGCGTCAGCCACAAGGAGCGGCGCATTCTGGCGGAAGGCGTGGTCCGCTTCTGCGGAGAAGAGGTCGCCGCCGTGGCTGCGATCTCCGAAGAGATCGCAAGAGACGCCCTCGACCTGATCCACATCGAGTACGAGGAACTCCCCGCCGTCCTGCTGCCCGAGGAGGCACTCGACGAAGAAGCGCCGAACATTCATGACGGCCGCAAGGACAACATCGCGCACGAGATCCGGTTCGAGCGCGGCAGCGTCGACGAAGGCTTTGCGCAGGCAGACCTGATCCACGAAGCCACCTACACGACGCATGCGCAGTACCCCGCCTACCTCGAGCCGATGGGTTCGGTCGCCATGGTCGATGCGCAAGGGCGCCTGGTCGTCTGGACCTCGACGCAATCCGCTTTCCTCGCACGTGCGCGCCTGGCCTTGGCGCTCGAGCGGCCCGTGTCCACGGTCCGCGTGATCCAGGCGACGACCGGCGGCGGCTTCGGCGGAAAGATCGTCGAGGACGCGAACCAACTGGTCGCCGGCCTGCTTGCAGTGAAGACCGGCAAGCCGGTTCGCCTCGTCAACAACCGGCTCGAAGACTTCGTGGCCTGCGCCACCAGCGTTCCGGAGCGCATCACGCTCAAGCTGGGCATGACGCGCGACGGCCTCATCGTCGCGAAGGACGTTCGCATCGTCGCGGACTGCGGCGCATATGCGGGGCTCGCCTCCGAAGTGATGCACGTGAGTGCCATGCGCAGCGACAACATGCACCGCCTGAAGAACGTGCGCTCGCACGCCACGATGGTCTACACCCACACGCCGCCGCACGGCGCCTTTCGCGGCTTCGGCGGCACGCAGATGCTGTTCGCGCTGAACAGCCACATCCACATGATGGCCGAGCAGCTCGGGCTGGACCCGGCCGAGGTCCACAAGAAAAACGCCATCGGCGCCGGCGAGGTGTCGGTGCACGGCTGGAAGGTCGCGAGCACCGGGCTGGTCGAATGCATCGACCAGGCGACGGGCGCGCTCCGGTGGGGCGCGCCGCGCAAGGCCGCCTCGCCCGGCAGTTCCAAGCGCCGCGGCGTCGGCATGGCCGCGGCCATGCATGTCAGCGGCAACCGGACCATCGGCAACTGGGACGGCTCGACCGTGGTCGTGAAGATCAATGAAGACGGTCGTGTCGTCGTCCACAGCGGCGAATGCGACATGGGGCAGGGCGCGATGACCATGTTGAGCCAGATCGTCGCGCACGAGCTGGCCATTCCGCTCTCGCACGTGCACGTGATGGCGCCGGACACCGACGTCGCGCCGTTCGCCATCGGTTCGCTCGCATCGCGCGTGACCATCGTCGCGGGCAATGCCGCCATCGAAGCGGCCCGCAAGGCCAGGGCCAGGCTCTTCGACCTGGCGGCCGAACTGCTGGAGGTGCCGGTCGAGAGCCTCGACATGGCCGATGGTGCCGTCCACGTGCGCGAGGCGGCCGATCGCAGGCTCGCCATCGGCGATCTCGCGCGGCAGCATGTGTGGCGCCATGGTGGCGAGGCCATCCAGGTGAGCGCGACATGGGACGCGAAGACCGTGATGCACGACGACAAGGTCTACGGCAACATCGCACCGGCCTACTCGTTCGCGGCGCAGGCGGTCGAGGTGGAGGTCGACATCGACACCGGGCAGGTGACGGTCGTCGACAGCTTCGTGTCGGACGACTGCGGCAAGGCGCTCAACCCGATGGCGATCCACGGCCAGACCAATGGCGCGACGGTGCAGGCCTTCGGCTGGGCGCTGTACGAGCAACTGCACCTGGAAGCGGGTCGCATCGCCAACGGCAACTTCGCCGACTACACGATGGCCACGGCCGATTCCGTGCCCATGCTGCGCGGCGGGTTCGTCGAGTCCAACGACCCGAACGGTCCCTACGGCGCCAAGGGCGCGAGCGAGACGGCCATTCTTCCAGGTGCGCCCGCGATCGCGAATGCGGTCTACGACGCCGTCGGCGTGCGCATCAACGACCTGCCGATCACGCCCGAAAAAATACTTGCCGCCTTGCGCGAGCAGAAGGAAGCCGCCGGTGCGTGATTTCGATTTACTGCAGCCCGTATCGGTGTCCGAGGCCGCCCACATGCTGGCCGACCTCGGCGACGAATGCCGTGTCATCGCGGGCGGCACCGCGCTGATGCTCGCGATGCGCCAGCGCATGCTGACGCCCACGCACCTGGTCTCGCTCGGCATGCTGCAAAGCCTGAAGGGCATCGACTACGACGAGACACGTGGGTTGCGCATCGGTGCGCTCACGCTGCATGCGGAGGTTGCGCGTTCGCCGATCGTGCAGATGCATTACCCGATGCTCGCGAGCATGGCCGCGCGCGTGGCCAACCCGCAGGTGCGCAACCAGGGAACCATCGGCGGGAATCTCTGCTATGCCGATCCGGCGACCGATCCGCCGGGCTGCCTCATGGCGCTGGACGCCGAAGTGGTTGTCACCGGCACGCAGGGCGACCGGGTGATGGGCATCGAGGAATTCCTCATCGACTACTACACGACGGCACTCGCACCGGATGAGCTCCTGTCCGAGATCCGTATCGCGCCGCCCGAGCCCGGCACCACCGGCGTGTATTCGCGGTTCCTGCGCACGGCGGCCGAACACCGGCCGCTCGCGAGCGTGGCCGCATCGGCGCGCCGCAGCGGCAGGGGCTGCCATTTCATTCGAATTGCGGTCGGTGCATCGACACCGATCCCGCTGCGGCTGAGAAGGGCGGAAGCCTTTCTCGCGGAAAGCGAAGTGACGAGCGACCGCCTCAGCGAGGCCGCGGACATCGTGGCCGCCGACATCGAGCCGGTATCCGACCAGCGCGGCGCCGCCGAGTACCGGCGCGACATGGTGCGCGTCGTCGCCCGGCGAACCCTGCTCGAACTGTTCGGGCTGCACCACGACGAAGAAGGAGCCAGGCCGTGAGCCAACACGACATCGAAGTCACCGTCAACGGCGAGGTCCACACCGCGCAGGTTCCGTCCCGCAGGCTGCTTTGCGATTTCCTGCGCGATGACCTGCACCTGACCGGTACCAAGCGCGGTTGCGAGACCGGCATCTGCGGCGCGTGTTCGGTCCATCTCGACGGGGAGGTCGTGAAGTCCTGCCTGCTGCTCGCGGTGCAGGTCGACGGCCGAAGCATCACGACGGTCGAGGGCCTGTCCGAAGGCCAGGACCTGCATCCCCTCCAGGAAAGTTTCATGGCATGCGGTGGCCTGCAATGTGGCTACTGCACGCCTGGGTTTCTCATGACCTCCTGCGCCATGCTGGCGCGCAACCCGTCGCCATCCGAAGACGAGGTGCGGCATGGGCTCAATGGCAACCTCTGCCGTTGTACCGGCTACACCCAGATCGTCGAATCCATTCTTGTTGCTGCGGAGAAGATGCGTGGAAATTGAAAAAACCGTTGTCGTTCCCGCCTCCGCGAACCGCGTGTGGGAACTCCTGCTCGATCCCCAGGTGATGGGCGGCTGCGTGCCCGGCATGCAGTCCATCCAGGTCATCAGCGACGTCGAGTACATCGCCGAGATCAAGGTGAAGGTCTCGTTCATCAGCGCGAAGTTCAAGCTCAAGACCACCATCGTCGAGCAGCGCGCGCCGCACTACCTGCGAACCGAAGGCACGGGCGAAGACGCGTCGGTTGCCAGTTCGCTCAAGCAGACGAGCGAGATCTTCCTCGCGGAGCAGCCGGACGGCCAGACCGAATTGCGCATCCTCGTGAAGGTCGACGTGCTGGGCCGCCTGGGCACTTTCGGACTGAGCGCCATGAAGACCAAGGCCGACCGCATGTGGGACGAGTTCACCGAGAAACTCGTGGCGCGGATCACGGGGACCGGCGATGCAGCGGCGAGCGGTGTCAAGGTCACGGCGGCGCCGGCGAAGTCGCCGGTGGTGATCAGGCCTTCGGCTCCGACGCCCATACCCCTTGCCAGCCCGGCCGTCGGGGCGCCGGTGCAAGCGTCGCCAGTCGTGCCGCCGGTCGTGGAGCAGCACGACGCTCCAGCCGCTGCCGACACCTGGTGGTCTCGCTGGTTCGGCCGTTCGCACAAGCGCGAATCGACGGACATCTGCATCGAGATCCGCCGCGGCGACACGGTGGTCAAGGTGCTCTGGCCGGTCGCGGGCGCGAGCCATTGCAGCCAGTGGCTGCGCGACTACCTCGTTCGCCAGGAGTGACGCATTCCGAAGGAGTAAGCCGCATGACGAGCGTTGCGAACAAAACCATCCAGACCGCCTCGCATTGGGGCGTGTACTCGGTCGAGGTGTCGGCGTCCGGCGAACTCGCCTCGAGCATTCCCTTCGGGAGCGACCCATCGCCCTCCGTGCTCATCGGGAGCCTGCCCGATATGGTGCGCAGCCCGCTGCGAATCGACCAGCCTTACGTCCGCTCGGGCTATCTCAAGAACCGGGAGCGCTCCACGCAGGGCCGGGGCGCCGAAGCCTTCGTGCCGGTTTCCTGGGACACCGCGCTGGACCTCGTCGTGGACGGCATGCAGCGCATCAGATCGGCGCACGGCAACGAGTCGATCTACGGCGGCTCCTACGGCTGGGCGAGTGCAGGGCGGCTGCACCATTCGCCCAGCGTGCTCAAGCGCTTTCTCGGCCTCTTCGGCGGCTACGTCGACAAGCGCGGCAACCACAGCTTCGGCGCGGCGCTGGGCGTGATGCCCTACGTCACCGGCGACAACGACATCACCGCGATGGTCGTTCCGTGGTCGTCGATCGTCGCGCATTCCGAACTCGTGGTGATGTTCGGCGGAGCGCACACGAAGAACATGCAGATCGACGCCGGCGGCGCCGTGACACATGAGAATGCCGGCTGGATCGCGCGTGCCGCCGCATCGCGCGTGAGGTTCGTCAACATCAGCCCGTCGCGCGACGACATGACGCAGGGGCTTCGCGCTGACTGGATTCCGATCCGCCCCAACACCGACGTCGCGATGATGCTCGGCATGGCGCACGCGCTGGTCGCGCACGGCTTATACGACGCCGGCTTTCTCGCGACGCACTGCGAAGGCTACGCCGCCTTCGAACGCTACCTGCTCGGACAGGACGACGGCGTGGCGAAGAACGCCGCCTGGGCCTCGGCCATCACCGGCGTGTCCGCGCAGACCATCGAAGACCTCGCATTGCGGATGGCGCGCTGCCGCACGCTAGTGACCACCAGCTGGTCCATCCAGCGTGCCGACCACGGCGAACAGCCGGTGTGGGCGACGGTGGCGCTCGCATCGATGCTCGGGCAGATCGGCTTGCCCGGCGGCGGCTTCAGCCTGGGGTTCGGCGCAGTCAACGGGATCACGACGAGCCGGCCCGACGGCATTCCCCGTCCGACCCTTTCGCTGGGGAAGAACCCCGTGCGCAGCTTCGTGCCGGTGGGGCGCGTCGCCGACATGCTGCTCAACCCCGGCAGCGAACTCGAATTCAACGGCACGACGATCCGGATGCCGGACATCAAGCTCATCTATTCCGTGGGCGGCAATCCCTTTCACCACAACACGAACCTGAACCGCTTCGTGCAGGCGTGGCGCAAGCCCGAGATGGTGGTGGTGCACGAGCCCTGGTGGAACCCGCCTTCGAAGTACGCCGACATCGTGCTGCCCGCCACGACCACGATGGAGCGCAACGACATCCTGGCGACCGATCTGCAGCGCCACTACATCGCAATGCGCAAGGTCATCGATCCGGTGGGTGGGGCACGCAACGACATGGACGTCTTCGCGGACCTCTCGGACCGGCTGGGCTTCAGGCAGGCCTACACCGAGGGGCGCGACGAGATGGGGTGGCTCCGCCACATGTACACGCAGGCCCGCGCACGCGCCTTCGAGTTGGGTTTCTCGCCGCCGGCGTTCGACGAGTTCTGGGAGACGGGCAGCTACGAGTTTCCGATGGCCGGGGAGCCGCCGCTGTTCCTCTCGGCCTTTCGCGACGACCCCGTGGCGAACAAGCTCGCCACGCCCTCGGGAAAGATCGAACTCTTCTCGCGTCGGATCGAAGCCTTCGGCTACGACGACTGCCCGCCGCATCCCACGTGGCTCGAACCCGCCGAATGGCTCGGCGGCGAGTGCGTCGCGCGATTTCCGTTTCACCTGCTGTCGAACCAGCCGAAGGGGCGGCTGCACAGCCAGATGGATGCGGGCGCCGTCAGCCGCGCGACGAAGGTGGGCGGGCGGGAACCCCTGACGATGCATGCATCGGACGCACAGCGCTACGGCATTGCCGCTGGCGATGTCGTGAGGGTCTTCAACGACCGCGGCGCCTTCCTCGCATCGGCCGTGATCTCGTGCGACCTGATGCCGGGCGTGCTTCAGGTGGCGACGGGTGCATGGTTCGACCCTGAGACCCCGTCGGCGCCATGCTCCGTCGAGAAGCACGGCAACCCCAACGTGGTGACGATGGACAAGGGAACGTCGCGCCTCACGCAGTCTTCGGTCGCGCAGACCGTGCTGGTGCAGATCGAGAAGTGTGCAAACCCGCCGAGGGTCAGCGCCTTCGATCTTCCTGCGATCGAGCCGGGTTTCCCGGGCGCCTAGCCGCTATTGCCCTGGCTCTCGTACACCGCGCTCGGTGATGTGATCAACGTGGCAAGCCGCATCGAGGAGTTGGTGGACCCGGCTACGGGCCCTTGACCCTGCGCGCGAAGGCTTCCAGCCCATCGATGGTGATCTGGATATGCCGCTCGAAGCTGCTGTCCAGCGGCACGGTGGTGCCGTTGTCCCAGCGCACGATGAAGGCCTTGTTGGCCAGCAGCGGCAGGTTGCGGGTGAGCACCGGGTGGTCGAGCGGCCGGATGGTGTGGACGCGCTCGCGCAACTCTTCGGCCCAGGCCTGAGTGTTGTCCGAGGGCAGGGGCGAGAACTCCATCGTCACGAAGCCCAGCATGGCCGCGATCACGCAGTTGTAGGCCTCCAGCAGCGGCTGGCCCTCGAAGCCGGCCTCGACCAGGGCCGCGAGCACGCCTTCGACCAGCGCGATCGGCAGGCTGCCGTTCGACACCAGCTGCGCGCCCAGCAGCTGCGCCACGTTCGGGTGGCGGCGCACCGCGGCGCGGCAGCGGCGGAACAGCTCGGCGATCCATTCCTGCCATGTCTGTTTGCCCGGCGGCGGTGTGACCTCGGCCATGACGCTGGCGGCCACCTCGGCGAGCAGGGCTTCGCGGGTGCTGACGTGCCAATGCACCGTGGCCGGGTAGACGCTGAGCTGCGATGCGATCTCGCGCATGCTGAAGGCGCCCAAGCCGAATTCGTCGATGTGCGCCAGGGCGGCTTCGGCGATGCGCTGCTTCGACAGCGCGCCGCCGCCGGTAGGCCGGCCGGCGGTCTTGGGTTTGGGCTGGGGAGGGGGCTTTTTCATGGATGGCGCCATTGTGTCGCGAGGAAATTGATTGTATAAATAATATTAATTGAGCATTGAGCAATTAATCGGGCCAGAAGGCCAACCCCCACCCTTTCAAGGACCGCTCCATGATCGACGCTGCCATCGACCAAGCCCTCGCCGGTGCGTATCAACGCTTCACCGACAGCAACCCGGCCAGCTGGCGCCAGTTCGACGAGCAGGCGCGCTACATGCCCGGCGCCAACAGCCGCTCGGTGCTTTTCTACGCGCCGTTTCCGCTCACCATCGCCAAGGGCGAGGGCGCGGCGCTGTGGGATGCCGACGGCCACCGCTATGCCGACTTCATCGCCGAGTACACGGCCGGTGTCTATGGCCACTCGGCGCCCGAGATTCGCGATGCCGTCATCGAGGCGATGAAGAGCGGCATCAATCTCACCGGGCACAACCTGCTCGAGGGGCGGCTCGCCAGGACCATCTGCGAGCGCTTCCCGCAGATCGAGCAATTGCGCTTCACCAACTCGGGCACCGAGGCGAACCTGATGGCGCTCACAGCCGCGCTGCACTTCACCGGGCGGCGAAAGATAGTGGTGTTCTCGGGCGGCTATCACGGCGGCGTGCTCGGCTTTGGCGACAAGCCTTCGCCGACGACCGTGCCTTTCGACTTCCTCGTGCTGCCCTACAACGACGCGCAGCTTGCGAGCGAGCAGATCCAGAAGTACGGCCCCGAGATCGCCGCCATCCTGGTCGAACCGATGCAGGGCGCGAGCGGCTGCATTCCAGGCCGCCTCGATTTTCTGCAGGCGCTGCGCGAAGCGGCCACGCAGGTTGGCGCACTGCTGATCTTCGACGAGGTCATGACATCACGCCTTGCGCCGCACGGCCTGGCCAACAAGCTCGGCATCCAGTCCGACCTCACCACGCTGGGCAAGTACATCGGCGGAGGCATGTCCTTCGGCGCTTTCGGCGGGCGTGCGGACGTGATGGCGCAGTTCGATCCGCGCACCGGCGCGCTTGCGCATTCAGGCACCTTCAACAACAACGTCATGACGATGGCGGCGGGGTATGCGGGCCTCACGAAGCTTTTCACGCCCGAGGCTGCGGGCAAGCTGGCAGAGCGCGGCGAAGCGATGCGTGCGCGGCTCAATGTCTTGTGTTCGAAAGAGGGTGTGGCCATGCAGTTCACCGGCGTGGGCTCGCTGATGAATGCGCATTTCCTGAGCGGTGAAGTGTTGCGCGTGAACGATCTGGCGATGGTCGATGGGCGCCTGCGCCAGCTGCTGTTCTTCCACCTGCTGAGCCAAGGCATCTACGCGTCGCCGCGCGGCTTCATCGTGCTGTCGCTGCCGTTGGCAGACGCGGACATCGACCGCTTCGTCGCCGCCATCGGCGGTTTCATCGGCGAATACCGGACGCTGCTGCCTAGCGGGAAGTAGTGCCAGCGACGCCCAGCAGCTCGTGCAACCGCGTGCTGGTGGTCGTGTACTGCAGCGGCACCGCCTTGCCCGGGAACACGATGGCGGTGGCGCCCCAGGCCGCCAGCGTGGCTTCGTGGAAGCCGCAGACGATGAGTTTCTTCTTGCCTGGGTAGGTGTTGATGTCGCCCACCGCGAACACGCCGCGCTCGCGGGTTTCGTATTTTTCGGTGTCGACCGGCACTTGCTTGCGCTCGAGCTCCAGGCCCCAGTCGGCAATGGGGCCCAGGCGCGGCGAAATGCCCAGGCAGGCGACCAGCGCGTCGAGCGGCAGGTCGATGGTCGTTGCGTCGGGCGTGGTGATCTGCAGTTGCTTGCCGTCGAACGCGGTGGGCTGGCCGACCTTGAAGGCCAGCTTGCCCGCGGCCACGAGGGCGCGCATCGCGGCGATATTCGTCTCATCGGCCTGGAAGCCATCGCGCCGGTGGACCAGCGTGACCTGCTTCGCGATGCTCGTGAGCGCAACCGCGGTTTCGAGCGCGACATCGTCGCCCCCGTTCACCACCACCGTCTGACCCGCAAAGCGGTCCAGCGATTCGGGGTGATAGAAAAGAGAAGTGCCTTCGAACTGCGCGATGCCTTCGACCGTGATGCGCTTGGGCACGAAGGCGCCAACACCCGCTGCGATGAACACCGTCTTGGCCAGGAAGGCTGTGCCGGCCGAGGTCGTCAGCAGCAGGCGTTCGTCGGCTTGTCGCTCCAGCGTGGCGACCTGCTCACCGAAATGGAACTGCGGTTTGAACGGCGCCACCTGCTCCAGCAGCGATTGCGCGAGGCCGCGTCCGCTGGTGACCGGCGTGCCGGGAATGTCGTAGATCGGCTTGTCGCCATAGAGCGCCACGCACTGGCCGCCCGCGGCGGGCAGCGCATCGACGATGTGGCAGGAGATCTCAAGCAGGCCCAGCTGGAAGGCCTGGAACAGGCCGACAGGGCCAGCACCGACGATCAGGGCGTCGATTTCAATGGGGACTGCCGAGGTGCTCAGCGCACCAGCTCCCCGATCTTGTCGGTCTTGTCTTTCCACTCTTCGGCGTCGGGGAGGGCTGGCTTGCGCTTGGTGATGCTCTTCCAGCCGTCGGCCAGCGCAAGCTCCGCGTTGAGCTTGATGAAAGCGATCTGGTTGGCCGGGAGGTCTTCCTCGGCGTAGATTGCATTGACCGGGCACTCGGGGATGCAGACCGCGCAATCGATGCATTCGTCCGGGTCGATCACCAGCATGTTGGGGCCTTCGCGGAAGCAATCCACGGGGCATACGTCCACGCAGTCGGTGTATTTGCAGCGGATGCAGGCTTCAGAGACGACGTGGGTCATTTGTCTTTTAGCGTCAGTTTGATCGGGGAAAACCCCAGATTTTAGGCCTTTGCGGCGGCAGGCTGCACGAGCACGGCAGCAGCGGTCTTGTGCGAGGCCGTATCGACCAGCACCAGGGAGCCCAATGCACGCGATTGCGTGAAGGGCAACACGGCCAGCGGCTGCTGCAGCGCCAGCACCACGTCGCCGATGGAATTGGCTTCCAGCTGCGTTGCGGGCTCCGATTCGAGCGTCGTGATGTTCACGCGATCGACGATGCGCGCCACCTTGGCCTTGACCCAGCGGTGGCCTTGCAGCGCCCAATACACGCGGCCCGCGACCAGCGGCTCGTCGTCGAGCCAGGCCACGGTGGCGGTGATTTCACGCACCGGCTCGAAGGCGCCGGGCGCCAGCAGCCAGTCGCCGCGCGACACGTCGAGTTCGCGGTCGAGCACGATGCCGGCACTGTGGCCTGCATGCACTGCCTTCGGTTGCCTCGTGTGGCTCAGCACCTGCGCAACCGTAGCGGTCTGGTTGCTCGGCAGCACGGTCACGCGCTGGCCGGGTTCCACATGGCCGGAAGCCACGCGGCCCCAGAACACGCGCCGGCCCTGCGAGGTGTCGGCCGAAGACGAGAATTTTTCGACCCACTGCACCGGAAAGGCGAAGGGCACTGCCTCGTCCTGCGCGGTGACCGGCAGTTCTTCGAGCAGCTCGAGCAGGCTCGGGCCTTCGTAGCCCACCCAGTCGGCATGGCGCGTGGCCACGTTCCAGCCCTTGAGGGCCGAGATGGGCACGATGCCGGCAACTTCGACGCCCGCCGCTTCGGCGAACGCGTTCAGCGCGGTCGAGATGCGCTCGAAAGCCAGGGCGGCGTCCTCGATGGCGTCGAGCTTGTTGATCGCGAAAACGATCGACTGCACGCGCAGCAGATGGGCCAGCAGCGTGTGGCGGCGCGTCTGCGGCAGCAGCTCGCGCTTGACCACGGTACCGTCTTCCACTTCGGCGGCCCAGGCCAGCTTGGTGGCATCGACCAGCACCACGGCGGCATCGGCGGCCGAGGCGGCGGTGACCATGTTGCGGGTGTATTGCTCATGGCCCGGCGCGTCGCCGATGATGAACTTGCGCTTGGCTGTCGAGAAGTAGCGGTAGGCCACGTCGATCGTGATGCCCTGTTCGCGCTCCGCCGAGAGACCGTCGGTCAACAGCGCCAGATCGGTTTCGCCGCCGCGCTGCACGCCAGCGAGCTGATCTTGCAGCACGGTCTTGCTGTCGACCAGCAGACGGCCGATCAGCGTGCTCTTGCCATCGTCCACGGAACCGCAGGTGATGAAGCGCAGGGCGGTGCCGGTGTCGCCGTGAATGTCGGCTGTGACGGGGATTGCAGTGGTCGTCGCGCTCATCAGAAGTAACCGTCTTTCTTGCGTTTTTCCATGGATGCTTCGGAGGTCATGTCGTCCATCCGGGTCGCGCCGCGTTCGCTGACGTCG
The DNA here is from genome assembly GCF_900099805.1 of Variovorax sp. OV700. GTDB lineage: Bacteria > Pseudomonadota > Gammaproteobacteria > Burkholderiales > Burkholderiaceae_C > Variovorax. The sequence continues at coordinate 154,925 of NZ_FNDR01000007.1, forward strand.
ACCGACAGCGTCTCCAGCACCACGTCGCCCGCATCGGCGGCCAGGCTCTCGACCGGGCAGGTGGTCGTGATGTCGCCCACGGTGCGAAAGCGCACGTCGCGCACTTGCACCGTTTCGCCGTCGCGCGCCGGGGTGAGTCCGGTCACGGGCACCAGCAGGCCGCGTCGCTCGACCACTTCGCGCTTGTGCGTGTAGTAGATCGACGGCAGGCCGACGTGCTCGCGCTCGATGTATTGCCACACGTCGAGTTCGGTCCAGTTCGAGATCGGGAACACGCGAAAGTGCTCGCCCGGCGCCAGTCGCGTGTTGAACAGCGTCCAGAGTTCGGGGCGCTGGTCCTTGGGCTGCCACTGGCCGAAGGAATCGCGGTGCGAAAAGATGCGTTCCTTGGCGCGTGCTTTTTCTTCGTCGCGGCGGGCGCCACCAATCAGCGCGTCGAAGCGGAATTCTTCAATCGCCTCGAGCAGCGTGACCGACTGGTGCGCGTTGCGCGACTCGCCGGGATGCGCCAGGCGCACGGTGCCGCGCGCCATTGAGTCCTCGACGCTGCGCACGATGAGCTCGGCGCCCAGCTCCGTGGCGCGCTGATCGCGGTAGGCCGTCACTTCGGGGAAGTTGTGGCCCGTGTCGATCATCAAGAGCGGATACGGAATGCGGCCCGCGCCAAACGCCTTTTCGGCGCACTTCAAGAGCACCAGCGAATCCTTGCCGCCCGAGAACAGCAGGGTGGGGCGCTCGAAAGCGGCCGCGACTTCGCGCAGGATGAAGATGGTTTCTTCCTCGAGCGCGTCGAGGTGGGTGTTGGACAGGTGCGCGGGAGAGTGCATGGGCGGCACCAGCAGTTCGGTTTCGGTACGGGCGTTCATCGGATGGGGTGCGGAATACGAAGATTCGGTGCGGCGTTGGCGTTCAATGCTCAAGATGCAATCCGCACTCGCGGTTGTCTTCGCCCTTGGTCGGGTCCACGTAGTCGAAGTTGTTGGGCAGGCCATGCGCCTCGCAGTAGGCGTACAGCTCCTTCGACGACCAGTGCAGCAGCGGCGCGACCTTGATCAGGCCGTCCGGATTGACGCTGACCGGGTCCATCTGCGCGCGCACGGCCGTGTCGGTGGCCCGAAGCGCGGTGAACCAGACCTTCGGTGCCGTTTCGCGCAGCGCGCGGGCAAAAGGCTCCAGCTTCACCTCTTCCGTGAAAGCGGCATGGCGCGGATCGTCGAGCGCCGGGGTCGGGCCTTCCACCGCCTCACGATGCGCACGCGAGCGGCGCGGCAGGTAGATGTGCAAGTCCAGGCCCAGCAGCTTCGTCACCTCGTCGGCAAAGCGGTAGGTGGCCTCGGTGTTGTAGCCGTTGTCCATCCAGATGACGGGAACATCCCGCTTTGCGCGCGTGACCATGTGCAGGATCACGGCCTCGAACGGGCGGAAGTTGGTGGTGATGATCGAAGGCTGGCCGAGGCCGATCGCCCAGTCCACCAGGCCCTCGGAGTTGCGGCCGAGTTCGGTGTTGATGCGCGCGAAGTCGATGTCCGTGGCGATGCTCATGTCTAAATTTCCAAGCGGGCTCAGGCGCCGGCGGCAAAGTGCGGTGCGGTCTTTACCGCATCGCCTTGGTAGAAGGCGGAAAAGCGGTCGAACTGGCGCTGCGCGTCGGTGGCGTCCACGCCTTCCTTGAGCACGGCGCTGGAGAAACCGGTGCGTTCCATCTGCACCAGCTGGTCGATCAGCACATCGCCGGTGGCGCGGATGTCGCCCTTGAAGCCGAGGCGGCGGCGCAGCAAAAATGCCTGGCTGTAGGCGCGGCCATCGGTGAACTTCGGAAAGCTCAGGTCGATGCGCTCGATGTCTTCCAGGCACACCTCGATGGCGAGCGGATCGGCATCGTTCGGCAGCTGCAGAACCTTCGGGTCGCCGTCGTCGATGTGCTCTTCGGCGGCCAGGATGTTCAGTTTCCGGTTCATGCTGCTTCCTCCACCTTGAAGCGCGCACCGTTGGCGGCGGCCTTGAATGGGTCGTGGCCGACGCGGCGCAGGGTGTCGATGAAGGTTTCGCCGCCTTCGCGGGTGTCGCGATACGTGGTGAGTACGGCCTCGATCACGCCCGGCACTTCGGCAGCCGAGAACGAGGGGCCGACCGCCTTGCCCGCTTGCGGGGTGCCGCTGAGTGCGGAGCCGTCGGAGCCGCCCAGCGACACCTGGTACCACTCCTTGCCGTCCTTGTCGACGCCGAGGATGCCGATGTGGCCGCTGTGATGGTGGCCGCACGAATTGATGCAGCCGCTGATGTGCAGGTCGATCTCGCCCAGGTCGTCGAGCTCGTCGAGGTCCTGGTAGCGCTCGGTGATCGCTTCGGCAATCGGAATGGAACGTGCGTTCGCCAGCGAGCAGAAATCGCCGCCGGGGCAGGCGATCATGTCGGTCAGCAGATGCACGTTGGCGCTGGCAAAGCCGGCGGCGCGGGCGGCAAGCCACAGCGCATGCAGGTCTTCAGCATGCACCCAGGGCAGCACGATGTTCTGGTCGTGCGTGACGCGGGCTTCGCCGGCCGAGAAGCGGTCGGCCAGCACGGCGAGCGTGTCGAGCTGGTCGGCCGAGGCATCGCCGGGTGCCTGCTTCAGGCGCTTGAACGACAACGTGACAGCGCGCAGCGCGGGGTTCTTGTGTGGGGCCACGTTGCGGGCCAGCCAGCGGGCGAACTGCACGTCGTCCGCGGCGTGGGTGCGCAGCTCGGCGTCAGTCTTCTCGGCGCTTTGCAGCACGCGGGTGGCGAGCGTCGGGGGCACGAAGGAGGCGGCCACGCGGTCGTACTCTTCCTGCGTGATGGTGTGCGGTGCGCCGTCGTGCTCGAGGATCTGCTTGTACTCGGCCTCGACGTCGTCGATGTAGCGCTGGCCTTCGGCCTTCACCAGGATCTTGATGCGCGCCTTGTAGATGTTGTCGCGGCGGCCATAGCGGTTGTAGACCCGGATCACCGCTTCGAGGTAATTCATGATCTGCTGCCAGGGCAGGAACTCGCGCAGCACGGTGCCGATGATGGGCGTGCGGCCCATGCCGCCGCCCACCTGCACGCGGAAGCCCACATCGCCAGGGGCGATGTTTTGTGATGCATCGCCGGCCTCGTGTTTCACCACGTGCAGGCCCACGTCGTGCCAGCCGGTGGCGGCCCGGTCTTCGGTGGCGCCGGTGATGGCGATCTTGAACTTGCGCGGCAAAAAGGCGAATTCAGGGTGCAGCGTGCTCCACTGGCGCATGATTTCCGCGAAGGGGCGCGGATCGGCGATCTCGTCGATCGCGATGCCGGCGCGCTCGTCGCTCGTGATGTTGCGAATGCAATTGCCGCTGGTCTGGATGCCGTGCATGTCGACTGAAGCCAGGAGGTCCATCACGTCGGCCGACTTGGAAAGCGGAATCCAGTTGTACTGGACGTTCTGGCGCGTCGAGAAGTGGGCGTAGTGCGTGGGCAGCTTGTGGGTGCCGAGCAGGCCCTGGGTTTCTAGCGCCTTCTTGTAGACCTCGGCCTCGGGCTCGTCGTACTCGCGGGCAATGCGCGCCAGCACGCGCAGCTGGCGGCTCGAAAGCTCGCCATAGGGCACGGCCACGCGCAGCATCGGTGCGTAGCGCTGCACGTACCAGCCGTTTTGCAGGCGCAGGGGGCGGAACTCGTCTTCGTGGAGACGGCCTTTTTGCCAGCGCTCGAGCTGGTCCCGGAACTGGGCAGCCCGTTGATGGACGAACTGGCGATCGAATTCTGTGTATTGGTACATCGTGCGTGTGTCTTGAAGAAGTGCGGTGCCGCACGTACAACGGGGCGCCCCAGCAAGAAGCCGAGATTCTGAAAGCTGGCCTTATGGAAGCAAACTATTTTTTGGTTCGCGCTTTATGCGGATAAGCTTATTCTCCAGCGCCCATGCGGGTTTCCGGGCGGTTGAATGCTTATTCTGGATAAGGCGAGAGTGCTCTCACAAGACCAAGGATAACGCCCGCGGGAGTTCCGCGTTTGTCCACTCTCTGCTTGGGGAGAGGGCAATTGCGCAAGGTTTACTGTTGCCGGCCCTCACGCCAGCCCTCTCCCGGAGGGAGAGGGAGTAATACTTTTAGCGCAGCATCGACGACATTGCTGAACAGCAGTTCAGCATGCGCACCGCGGCCTCCACCGTGTTCGCAGTGAAGCGCAAGGTCACGCCGTCGACGCGCTCGAAGGCTGGCCACTGGCAGAACAGATCGGCCATGGCCGGCGACTGGGTGCGCAGCGTGACCATCTGCGGGCCCTTGAAGACCAGCGGGCTTGCGTTGGCGCGCCCGGCCAGCGCCTCCGCCACGCCGGCCCGGATTGCCTCGCGCGAGTGCTCGGGCGACAGCGACACGCCGCTGTTGAACCCCGTGGCGCGCTTGGTCTCGACAAAGGTCGCATGCGGAAAGAGCGGCCGGTTCTCGGCGATGAACACGTCGTCCCCACTGGCCATGACCACCGGCGCGCCGTACTCGCCGGCCAGCGCGCCATAGAGCCCGGCCTCGCCCAGCTCCTGGTCGCCGAGCCAGATGCCTGCAAAGGCAAAGCTGTTGATGGTGTGCGCCAGGATGCCGCGCCCCTGCGCACGCGAGTGGTAGCCGACCATGCAGACCGCGTCCACGCCTTCCTCGACGCCGGCCACCATGCTCAGGTAGCGCGGCTTGCCCTGCACCACGCGTGCACGCGCATCGAGCACGTCGGGCGGCATGTTGCGAAAGCCGCCGTGTGAGTCGTTGACCAACACCTCCACGGCGCCGGCATCGAAGGCGCCCGCAATGGCTGCATTGGCCTCCTGCGCCATCAGTAGCCGGGCGCGCTCGAACTCGGGGTTGCCGGAGCGAACCTGCTCCGAGTGGTAAACGCCGGCTACGCCTTCGATGTCGGTGGAGATCAGGACTTTCATGGGGCGTGTGGCGGTGCGAGAGAAGAAAGTACGGAGGAGGGCAGCAGCTCGGCCAGCGTCGGCCGGTGGTTGCCGTCGCGCCCGGTCACGGCCGTGGCGTGCCACAGCGCATGAAGAATAGCCTGCTCGGTGCTGTCGGCCGCGGCCTGGAACAGGCCGTCGAGCAGGCTCTCGTGCACCAGCGCAATGGCCGGCATCGGGCGTTCGGCGCGGTCGGGCACCGTGCAGGCGGTCGAGAAGGCCAGCACGATGTCCCCGCTGCCATGGCCGAAGACCGAGCCCGTACGCGCCAGGCCGGCGCCCGCGCGCAAGGCCAGCCGGCGCAGTTGGCGTGCGTCCAGCGGCGCGTCGGTGGCGACCACGATGATGATCGAGCCTTTTTCGGGCTCCCTCGATGTCCGGCTGCCTTCTGCGGCCAGCCTGGACACCAGTTGCTGGCCGGCCGCCTGGCCAGCCAGCACCAATTGCGATGGGCGGCCGTAGTTGGCCAGCACCAGCGTGCCGACCGTGTGCACGCCGCCATCCTGCGCGGACACCCGACGCGAGGCGCTGCCGATGCCGCCCTTGAGCTGGAAGCACGACATGCCGCGCCCGGCCCCCACGGAGCCTTGTGCAAAGTCGCTGCCGGCGTCTTCGAGCGCATGCAGGTAGTCGGCCTCGCTCACGGCCAGGCGCTGGATGTCGTTGAGAAAACCGTCGTTGCACTCGAACACCAGCGGATTGACCGTGGGCAGCGACCGGCCGCTCTCGGGGTTGGCGGCCACGCAATGGCGGATCTGCGCAGTTGCCACCGCCCCCACCGAGTAGGTGTTGGTGAGCGCGATTGGCGTCTCGAGCACGCCGAGCTCGGCCATCTGCACCAGCCCCACGCTCTTGCCGAAGCCGTTGAGCACCACCGCGGCGGCCGGCACCTTGTCGCGGAACGGGTCGCCGGCATGGGGCCGGATCACCGTCACACCGGTTTGCACGGGGCCGTCATCAAGCGTCCGGTGGCCCACCGTCACGCCTTCCACGTCGGTGATTGCGTTGCGCGGACCCTGGAGCAGGTTCCCGATGCAGGGGGGATTCGATGCCATGAATGAAGAAAGAAATGCAGGCTACTCGCGGTCGATCTTCGGGTCGAGTGCGTCGCGCAGCGCATCGCCCAGCAGGTTGAAGGCCAGCACCGTGAAGAAGATGGCCAGGCTGGGGAACAGCGCCACGTGCGGCGAGGTGACCATGTCGGCGCGTGCTTCGCTGAGCATCGCGCCCCATTCGGGCGTCGGCGGCTGCGCACCCATGCCCAGGAACGAAAGGCTGGCCGCCGTGATGATCGAGGTGCCCACACGCATCGAAAAATACACGACGATCGACGAGATCGTGCCCGGCAGGATGTGCCGCACGATGATGGTCCAGTCCGACGCGCCGATGCTGCGCTCCGCCTCGATGTAGGTCTGCTGCTTCAGCACCAGCGTGTTGCCGCGCACCAGGCGCGCGAAGGCGGGCACGCTGAACACCGACACCGCCACCACCACGTTGGTCATGCTGCTGCCCAGGATGGCGACCACGCCCAGCGCCAGCAGGATGCCGGGGAAGGCGAACAGCACGTCGGAGATTCGCATCACGATGCGGTCCCACCAGCCTTCGTAGTAGCCCGCGAGCAGGCCGAAGGCCGTGCCGATGAAGCCGCCCACCAGCACCGAAAGAAAGCCGGCCATCAGCGAAATGCGCGCGCCCATCAGGATGCGGCTGAAGATGTCCCGGCCCAGCGGATCGACACCGAACCAATGCGTGGCCGAGGGCCCGGTGTTCAGCATGTCGTAGTCGAAAAAGTTCTCGGCGTCGAAGGGCACGATCCACGGCGCGAACACCGCAACGAAGACCAGCAGCAGCACGAAGAGCGCGGCCACGATGCCCACCGGCTGCTTCTTGAAGCGGCGCCAGCATTCGCCCCAGGGCGTGCGGACCTTGCCCGCGGTCTGCACCACGGCCACGGGGGAAAGCGAAACGATGGATTCGGCGGCAGACAGGCCGGAAGCTTGCGTCATGGCTGCTTGCTCACTTGTAGCGGATGGTGGGGTTGATGTAGCCGTACAGCACATCCACCACCAGGTTGATCAGGATGAATTCGAGCGAGAACAGCAGCACCAGCGTCTGGATGACGGGGTAGTCGCGCATCTGCACGGCGTCGACCAAGAGGCGGCCCAGGCCGGGCCAGTTGAAGACCGCCTCGACCAGGATCGAGCCGCCCAGCAAGAATCCGAACTGCAGGCCCATCATGGTGACGACCGGGATCAGCGCGTTGCGCAGGCAGTGCTTGATGATGACGGTGCGCTCCCGCACGCCCTTGGCGCGTGCGGTGCGAACAAAATCTTCCTGGATCACCTCGACGAACGATGCGCGCGTGAAGCGTGCCATCACGGCCGCCACGGCGGCGCCCAGCGTGATCGAGGGCAGGATGTAGTGCTTCCAGGTGGCGGCGCCCACGGTGGGCAGCCAGCCGAGCTGGACCGAAAAGATCTGCATCAGCAGCATGCCGAGTGCAAATGCGGGAAAGGAGATGCCCGACACCGCCAGCGTCATGCCGAGGCGGTCGGGCCATTGGTTGCGGAACACCGCGGAGACGATGCCGATGCCCATGCCGAAAAACACAGCCCAGACCATGCTGGTGATGGTCAGCATCACCGTGGGGAAAAAGCGCTCGCCGATCTCCGTCGACACCGGCCGCCGCGTACGGATAGAGGTGCCGAAGTCGCCTTGCAGCATGTGGGTGAAAAAGCTCACGAACTGCTGCGGCAGCGGCTTGTCCAGGCCCAGCTCGTGGCGAACCATGGCCACCGTCTGCTCGTCGGCCTCCTGGCCGGCGGCAAGGCGCGCCGGATCGCCGGGCAGCATGTGGACGAACAGGAACACCAGCACTGCCACGATGAGCAGTGTCGGGATCAGGCCCAACAGTCGTTTGAGAAAGTAATTCAGCATGGCATACAGGCGGTAAGGCTCTCGGGGGCCTTCTGGGATCCTTTCGGGGGACACCGCGGAACCGGCTTTGCCGGGCCGCTGGTGTCGCCCCTCGAGGGGGAGGCGGCTACACGAAGTGAGCCGCTTCGGGGGTGGGTCAGTTCACAGCGATCGCGTCGATGTTGATGTTGCCGTCAGGCATCACGTACACACCCGACAGGCGCTTGGAATGCGCCGACAGGTTCTGCTCGGTCACCAGCGGCACGCGTGGCAGGTCCTTGCGGATCTCTTCCTGCGCGGTCTTGTAGAGCGCGGCCTTTTCCTTGTCGTCCACGGTGACCAATGCCTTGGCCAGCGCGTTGTCCACCACTTCGCTCTTGTAGAACGACATGTTGTTCAGCTTCGGCGCCCAGGCTTCGGAGGCGAACAGCGGGCGCAGGCCCCAGTCGGCTTCGCCGGTCGACGACGACCAGCCCGTGTAGTACATGCGGACCTTCGCGGTCTTGGGGTCGGGCCAGGCATCGACCTGCTCGGTGCGCTGGCCCACTTCTAGCGCCTGCACCTGCAGCTTGATGCCGATCTGTGCGAGCTGCTGCTGCACGAACTGGATGGTCTTCTGGCTGGTGGTGTTGTTGTAGGCGCTCCACAGCACCGACTCGAAGCCGTCGGGGTAGCCCGCTTCCTTCATCAGTTCCTTGGCCTTTTTCAGGTCATAGGGAATGGGCGCCATCTTCTCGGCGTACTTCACGCCCTGCGGCACCACGCCCTGCGCCGGGAAGGCATAGCCGCCGAACGCGACCTTGGCCAGCGCCTCCTTGTTGATGGCATAGCCGATGGCTTCGCGCACCTTCGGGTTGTCGTAGGGCTTCTGCAGCATGTTGAAAGCCAGGAAGCGCGTGATGATCGAAGGAATGGCCACCACTTCGAGCTTGTCGCTCTTCTTCAGCAGCTCGGCTTGCTCGTAGGGAATCGGAAATGCGAAATCGGCTTCGCCGGTCTGCAGCATGGCGGCGCGCGTGTTGTTCTCGAGCACCGGCTTCCACTGGAGGTTGTCGATCTTCGGATAGCCCTTCTTCCAGTAGCCGTCGAACTTCTTGGCCTTGACCGCTTCGGTCTGCTTCCACTCGACGAACTCGAAGGGGCCGGTACCCACAGGGTGGAAGGCGATGTCCTTGTTGCCCCACTTCTTCAGCGCGGTGGGCGAAATCATCGCGGCCGAGGCGTGCGCCAGCGAGTTGATGAAGGGGCCGAAGGGCTCCTTCAGCGTGATGCGCACGGTGGTGGGGTTGAGTGCCTCGACCTTGCCCACGCGGTTGAACTGGTTGTAGCGCAGCAGCTTGTTTTCCTGGTTCAGCACACGGTCGAGCGTGAACTTGACGGCTTCGGCGTTGAAGTCGGTGCCGTCATGGAACTTGACGCCCTGGCGCAGCTTGATGGTGTAGACCAGGCCGTCCTTCGACACCTCGTAGCCTTCGGCCAGAACGTTCTGCACCTTCAGGTCCTTGTCGAACTGGAACAGGCCTTCATAGAAGGTCTTGGTCACGGCCGTGGTGATGGTCGTGTTGGTGTTGTACGGGTCGAGTGTTTCGGGCTGGTAGCCAATCGACAGCACGGCGTCTTTCGCGGCCATTGCCGTGCCGGTCATCGCCAGAGCGGCCAGGCCCAGCAGTGCCGATGCCCATCGCAGGGAGGAGGAAGATTGCTTCATGGAAAGAACTCCGGTGGTTCGAGAAAAAAGCAGGAGGGCCTGCGGGTTGAAAAAATCGGTCGATCAATCAGAAGGCGCCGCCAATGGCGTGCCGGGCGACAAAGTGCCCGGGCGCCACTTGCACCAGCGGCGGCACCTCGGGCTCGTCGCCCACGGCGCGGATCGGGCTCGGAATCTCGCCTTCGAGGAGCGCGCGCGGCTTGTGGCGGCGCGACGGATCGGCCACCGGCACGGCGGCCATCAGCTTGCGGGTGTAGGCGTGCTGCGGTGCCTCGAACACAGCGCGGCGCGGGCCGATCTCGACGATCTGGCCGAGGTACATCACGGCCACGCGGTGGCTGATGCGCTCCACAACCGCCATGTCGTGCGAGATGAAGAGAAAGGCCACGCCCAGTTCGCGCTGCAGGTCGAGCATCAGGTTGACGATCTGCGCCTGAATGGAAACGTCCAGCGCCGACACCGATTCGTCGGCCACCACCACCTTGGGGTTGAGTGCGAGCGCGCGCGCAATCGCGATGCGCTGGCGCTGGCCGCCGGAGAACTCGTGCGGATAGCGCTGCGCCACCTCGGGCGAAAGGCCCACCTTCTGCAGCAGCCAGTCGACGCGCTGCTGTGCTTCGGCGCCCTTGGCAATGCCGTGGATCAAGAGCGGCTCCATGATCGAGAAGCCGACCGTCACCCGAGGATCGAGCGAGGCGAACGGATCCTGGAAGATGAACTGGATGTTGCGGCGCAGCGCCTGCAGTTCGCGCGTGGGCAGCTCGCGGATGTTCTTCCCGCCGAACTCGATCGCGCCGCTCTGGCTTTCGACGAGCCGCAGCAGCGAGCGGCCGGTTGTCGACTTACCGCAGCCCGATTCGCCCACGAGCGCCAGCGTCTCGCCGGGATACAGGTCGAAGCTGATCTTCTCGACCGCGTGCACCCGGCGCTTCACGCGGCCGAAGAGGCCGCTGCGCACGTCGAAGCGCGTCACCAGGTCGCGCACCCGCAGGATCGGGCCGGCGTCTGAGCGAACCGTGGTCTGCGGCGTGGTGTTGGTGCACGGCACGGTGTCCGGGCTGCCCTCGGTGCGCAGCAGCTCGAACTTGGCCGGCAGGTCGGTGCCCTGCATCGCGCCCAGCTTGGGCACCGCCGACAGCAGCGCCTTGGTGTAGGGGTGCTGCGGCGCGGCAAACACGGTGTCGGAGGTGCCGGCTTCCACCTTGTCGCCGCGGTACATCACCAGCACGCGGTCGGCAATCTCGGCCACCACGCCCATGTCGTGCGTGATGAAGAGCACGCCCATGCGCATCTCTTTCTGAAGCTCGCGGATGAGCTGGAGGATCTGCGCCTGGATGGTCACGTCGAGCGCGGTGGTGGGCTCGTCGGCAATCAGCAGTTGCGGCTTGCACGACAGCGCCATCGCGATCATCACGCGCTGGCGCATGCCGCCCGAGAGCTGGTGCGGAAAGCGGTCGAGCACGTTGCGCGCTTCGGGAATGCGCACCAGCTCCAGCATGCGCAATGCCTCGGCGCGCGCGGCCGCATTGCTCTTGCCCTGATGGATGCGGATGGCCTCTGCAATCTGCTCGCCGGCGGTGAACACCGGGTTGAGCGAGGTCATCGGCTCCTGGAAGATCATCGCGATGTCCGCGCCGCGAATGCCGCGCATCGTGGTGTCGCGGGCCTGCGCCAGGTCGAGCACTTCGCCATTGCGGCGGCGAAACGCCATGCGTCCGCCGAGGATACGGCCGCCGCCATGCTCCACCAGCCGCATCAGCGCGAGCGACGTGACCGACTTGCCCGAACCCGATTCGCCCACCACCGCGAGCGTTTCGCCATGGTCGACGTGGAACGAGAGATTCTTGACGGCGTCGACCGTGCGCTCGGAAGTCGAAAAGCGCACAGTGAGATCGTCGACGGCGAGGACGCGGCCGTCTGGCAGGGTGAGGGAAGGGGTGGACATGGGAGTGCGAAGGAAGGAGGGCGTCAGGCGAAGATGGCCGTGACCGGCGATTCGTCGCCGCGCGCGTGGGCGCGGTACATGCCTTCGGTGTTGAAGGCGAGGCTCAGGTTGCCGTGGCGGTCGACGGCAATCAGACCGCCGGTGCCGCCGATGGCCGGCAGCGACTGCTGCACGACGGCGTGCGTGGCCGCTTCGAGCGTGGCGCCGCCGTAGGCCATGCGGGCGCAAACGTCGTAGGCCGCTGCCACGCGGATGAACATTTCGCCGCTGCCGGTGCAAGAGACCGCGGCGGTGCGGTCGTCGGCATAGGTGCCGGCGCCGATCAGCGGCGAATCGCCGATGCGGCCGACTCGCTTGTTGGTCATGCCGCCCGTCGAAGTGGCCGCGGCGAGATGGCCCTGCATGTCCAGCGCTACGGCGCCCACGGTGCCGAGCTTCTTGTCTTCGTCGAGCGGCGTCGTCGTCATGGCCGCGCCTTCATGGTCGGTGACCACGCGGCCGGTGCCCCGCACGCGGTAGAGCTGCTGGCGGCGCGCCTCGGTGGAGAAATACGAAGGTTCGACCATCTCCAGCCCGTGCTCGCGCGCAAAGGCTTCGGCGCCGGGGCCGGCGAGCAGCACATGGGCGCCGTCTTCGAGCACGGCACGTGCGGCGCGCACCGGGCGGCGGATGTGGCACACGCCGGCAATCGCGCCCGCGGCCAGGGTGGCACCGTCCATCACGGCGGCATCGAGCTCGTGCGTTTCCTCGTGCGTGAAAACCGAGCCGTGGCCCGCGTTGAAGAGCGGACAGTCTTCGAGCAGCTCGACCGCAAGGCAGGTGGCATCGAGTGCGGAAGCACCCTTCCGGAGCAGCGCCTGCGCGGCAAGCACGATGCTTCGCAAGGCATCGTGATAGGCCTGTGCCTGGGCCGCACCGGTCGTCGCGGCGCTGATGGTGCCGGCGCCGCCGTGAATGGCGATGACGGGCGTGACGTTCTTCATCGGGAAACTTTCTTCTTTTTCTTGCGGGCATCGGCCGTGGTGGCGGCGCCGGCGAGTTGTGTGGCGGCATCGGCCCGTGGCAGGCCTTGCGCGCCATGCAGCCAGGGCCGCACGGCCTGCAGGATGCGGCTCGCGGACTGCACCGCGCGCGGCGCGCGCAGCGCCACCGCGCTGGTCAGCGCCTCGATCAATGCAAGCACGCTGGTCTCGCAGTTCGGCCGGTAGTTGGTTTCAGTCTGGCAATAGAGCACCACGTCGGCCAGCGGCGCCAGTGGCGAACTCGGGCGGTCGGTCAGCGCCAGCACGGCGCAACCCTGTCCTTTGGCAATCTGGGCCAGCGCCACCGTGTCCGTGAGGTAGCGCGGAAAAGTCAGGCCGATGAACAGGTCCTGGGGCCCGGCGTGCATCAGCGTGCGCGCCGCATGCGTCACGCCGCTGACGCTGGAGAGCATCCGCACGTCAGTGCAGCTGCCGTCGAGCCCGTGCTGCAGCAGCCCCGCCAGCCACGCGCTCGCGCCGAAACCGGCAATGTAGACAGAGCGCGCCTTGCCGATGCGCTGCACCGCGGCTTCGCAGGCGGCGTAGTCGAGCGACTGGCGCGTGGCTTCGATGTTGCGGCGGCTCTCGTCGAGCGCGGTGGCGAACACTTCGGCCACGGTGGTCGGATGCTCGAGGTTGCCGCGCAGGCGCTCAACCGGCGCCACCAGCGATTCGAACCCGCGCACGAGCTCGGCGCGAAAGGTGGCGTAGCCGTCGAAATCGAGCGCCCGGGCAAAGCGGTTGGCCGTGGCGACGGATACGCCGACGGCGGCTGCAAGCTCGTCGATGGGCAAGGTCGCAACCTGCAGCGGGTGCTCCAGCACGAAGTCCGCGACCTGGCGGTGCGACCGCGTCAGCCGCGGCAGGGCCTGCGCAATGCGCTGGGCCACGGTGGTGCCAGTGTTGTCGACGTTGGTGCTCATGCGTGGGTTCGTGCACCCGAAACGGGGCATCTGATGAAAACGAGTTTACAAATATAAGACAAAAAAGAAAATTTTCTGTCATTTTTGATCGACGGAGCAAATTGCAGGCCAGCAATGGGCCGCGGTCGAACGCTTTGACGATCCTGTCAGCCGGGCGTGAGCCCGAGCACCCAGCGCTTGAAGTGCTCCAGCGCCCCGGAAGCCGGGCGGCCTTCGGGATAGGCGAAGTAGTAGCCCTGGCGCACGTCCAGGTGCCGGTCGATCGGGATCACGAGTTCGCCGGTTCGCAATTCGCGTTCGATCAGGATGCGCGGCGCGAGGCCCACGCCCATGCCGGCGGCCGCAGCGGCCGTCACCATGGTGAAGAGTTCGTAGCGCGGGCCGCGCGAGGCGTGCACGGTGTAGTCCCAGCCCTGCTGCGAATACCAGTCGCGCCAGGCGTGCGCGCGCGTGCCCAGGTGGACGTGGCGGCAGCGCTCGAAGGCCGATTCGTCCCATGGCCCATTGGCGTCGCGAAACGCGGGGCTGCAGACAGGCACCATCTCGCCCTCGGAAAAGATCAGCCCGCCTTGGGTGTTGGGCCAGAACTGGTCGCCAAAATAGATGGCCGCGTCGTAGGCGTTCTCCTGGAACGAGAAGGGCTGCGACCGTGCCGAGAGATTGACGGTGATGTTCGGATGCCGAAGGCTGAAATCGGGCAGGCGCGGAATCAGCCACTGCGTGGCGAATGTGGGCACCACGGCCACTTCGAGCACAAAACCCATGTCATGGCCGGCGCTGATCTCCAGCGTGTCGCGGCGGATCTGGTCGAGGTGGCGGCGGATGCGTGCCGCGTATTCGCGCCCCGTATCGGTGAGGGTGAGGCGCCGGCGAACGCGTGAGAAAAGCGGCACGCCCAGCCGCTGCTCAAGCGTGGCCACCTGCCGACCGACGGCGCTTTGCGTGAGGGCCAGTTCGGCCGCCGCACGGGTGAAACTCCCCAGCCGCGCCGAGGCCTCGAAGGCTTGCAGCGCACCCAGGTTGGGAATGTCTTTTCTCATCGTTGCTATTCTGCGGGCGGGGCTCGCGGTTTTTCGCGGCGCTTGGGACAATGACATGTCGGCGAGCAGCAAGAAAGGTATTTCATGCGTCGTGTGGTGATCATCGGCGGCGGCGCCATCGGCTCCGCCATCGCCTATTTCCTGAACCGGGATCCGCAGGAGGAACCGTTCGAGGTAACCGTGGTCGAGCGCGACTTTTCGTACACGCAGGCGTCGTCGGCCCTGTCGGCCAGCTCGATCCGGCAGCAGTTTTCCACCGCCATCAACATCGAGATGTCGCTCTACGGCATCGAGTTCTTCCGCGGCCTTGGCGAAATCCTGCGGGTGGGCGACAACGTGCCCGACATCGGACTGGTCGAGCCCGGCTATCTGTACCTGGCGCCGACGGAAGGCGTCGAAGTACTGCGCGAGAACCACGCGCTGCAGAAGGCCCATGGCGTCGACGTGGCCCTGATGACGCCCGATGAACTGGAGGCACGCTTCCCGTGGATGTCGACCGAAGACATCGCGCTGGCGTCGCTGGGCCTTTCAGGTGAGGGCTGGTACGACGGCTATAGCCTGTTGCAAGCCTTTCGCAAGAAGGCCGTCTCGCAGGGGGCGCTCTACGTGCAGGCAAAGGCGACCGGTTTGAAGTGCGACGGCCATCGGGTGACGGGCGTCGAGCTCGACATCGGCAACGTGCTCCAGGCCGACGTCGTCGTCAATGCCGCCGGTGCCTGGGCCGCCAAGGTGGCGGGCATGGCCGGCATCGACCTGCCAGTGCGTGGCCGGCGCCGCATGGTGTTCAGCTTCTCCTGTCCCGACACCCTGCCGGGCTGTCCGCTGGTGATCGATACCTCGGGCATCTGGTTTCGCCCCGAGGGCCGCCGCTTCATCTGCGGCTTTGCGCCGCCCCAGGACCGGGATCGCGACGATGCGCCGCTCGAAGTCGACTACCGGGTGTTCGACGATTTCATCTGGCCCGCACTGGCCAAGCGCGTGCCCGTCTTCGAGGCCATCCGCATGACCGGCGCATGGGCGGGCTATTACGAGATGAACCTGTTCGATCACAACGCGATCCTCGGTCTGCACCCGAACTGCGAGAACCTGTTCTTTGCGAATGGCTTCTCCGGGCACGGGCTTCAGCACTGCCCGGCAACGGGGCGCGGAATCGCCGAACTCATCCGCTACGGCGAGTACCGCAGCCTCGATCTGTCGCCGGTTTCGTTCGCGCGGATTCTGGAGAACCGGCCGTTGCTCGAGAAGAACGTGATCTAGCCGGAGGCCAGGCACAGGCGTAGGATCGTTTCAAGCGAGGGTCACAGCATCATGACTGAACAGGCATTGATCGATACCGCACAAGCGCTGGTCGCAGGAGACAAGGGGCTGCTCGCCATGGACGAGAGCAACGCCACCTGCCACAAGCGCTTCGCCAAACTGAACATTCCCCAAACCGAAGACGCGCGGCGCGATTGGCGCGAGCTGATCGTTACCACGCCGGGCCTGGGCGCATGCATCAGCGGTGCGATCCTCTTCGACGAAACCATCCGGCAACGAACCAGCGCGGGCGCGTCCTTCGTCTCGGCGCTCGACGCGGTGGGCATCATTCCCGGCATCAAGGTCGACACCGGTGCGAAGCCGCTGGCGGGCCATCCGGGCGAGACGGTCACCGAAGGCCTGGACGGCCTGCGCGAGCGGCTGGCCGAGTACGCCGGCATGGGCGCGCGTTTTGCCAAATGGCGCGGCGTCATCACGCCGGGCGCCGGCTTGCCCAGCCGGGCATGCATCGAGGTGAATGCCCACGCGCTGGCCCGCTACGCGGCCCTGTGCCAAGAAGCCGGACTCGTTCCCGTCGTCGAGCCCGAAGTGCTGATGGAAGGCGACCATTCCCTGGCGCGCTGCGCGGAAATCACGGAAGACACGCTGCACGCGGTCTTCGCCCAGCTGCGCTTGCAGGGTGTGCTGCTCGAAGGCATGCTCCTGAAGCCGAACATGGTGCTGCCCGGGCAAGCCTGTCCGCAGCAGGAGAGCGTGGAAGAAGTCGCTGACGCAACGGTCACGTGCCTGTTGCGCACCGTGCCTGCCGCAGTGCCGGGAATCGCTTTTCTCTCGGGCGGCCAATCGTCGCAGCTCGCGTCCGCCCGGCTGAATGCGATGAACCAGAGATTCAAGTCGCGGCTGCCCTGGGCGCTGGCGTTCTCATATTCGCGCGCCGTTCAGCAACCGGCCCTGGATGCCTGGAAAGGCGACTCCGCCAATGTGGAGGCCGCGCAGAAGGCGCTCGTGCATCGCGCGCGGTGCAACCAGGCGGCACGCCGCGGCAACTACGATGCGACGGCGGACGCGCCGAGAGGCGCCTGAATTCACCCGCTCTTTGCCGGGTTCACAAGCACGGGCGTCGCCCGGTAGCTCTCCGGAAACAGCTTCTTGAGGTTCTCGAGCTTCGGCATGTCGTAGATCACGATGTAGCCGTATTTCGGATTGCGAGTAAGAAAGTCCTGGTGATAGGCCTCGGCCGCATAGAACGGCTTCGACATTTCGATGGTGGTCGCCAGCGGCTTGCCAAAGGTCTTGGACTGGTTCAGCTGCGCGATGTAATCCCTCGCCACGCGGGCCTGCTCGATGTTCTCGGCAAACACAGTGGAGCGGTATTGAGGGCCCGTGTCCGGACCCTGCCGGTTAAGCTCGGTCGGGTCGTGCGCCACCGAAAAAAAGATCTGCAGCAGCTTGCCGTAGCTGATCTGCTTCGGGTCGTAGACGATGCGCACCGATTCGGCATGTCCTGTGCGGCCGGAACCCACCTGTTCATAGCGCGCGGTCTTCGCGTCGCCGCCGGCATAGCCCGACACGGCGATGTTCACGCCCTTGACGCGCTGGAATATGCCTTGCACGCCCCAGAAGCAGCCGCCGGCGAACACGGCGGTTTCGTATATCGCAGTCGGCGGCGTCATCACGTCGAACCTGGGCGGGGGCACGCGGCGCGCCGGCTCGGCGAACGAGGGTGCGGCGTGCCAGGCCAGGGCTGCGGCCATCAGCGTGCCGGCGGCGAGTGCGAGGAGTCTCATGCGTCGTCCTTCAAGGCGTTCGGTGCCACGCCGATGGTGCGACATTGCCGCCGTTTCCAACGGGCGTCAATGTCGCTTCCCCGCCTCTTGCCGCGCGAGACTTAGCCCGCCGGTCACATGCCGATCACATCCCGATCAGGGCGGGCAGGGGCGTGCGGCGGCTGCGCCCGGCCGGGTCGCCTTGCTGGTGGTGCCTTCGTCCACAGTGCCCAGCGGGCGCGTGAACGTGCAGCCATAGGCCGGGTCTGCCACGGTGGACGCGGTGACCACGTCGTCGCCCGCCGGCTTCACGCCGTCGCGCTCCCACTTGACCATGGCGTCGAAGGCCTCGACCTGCTCGGCCAGGGTGAAGTCGCAGTGCGAGATGCCGCGAACCGCGCGCTGCACCAGCCAGCCGCTGTTGCCCTTGGCGGCCACGCGCTGGTTGTAGATCTGCTCCATGCTGAAGGGCACGTAGAGGTCGCCCAGCGTGTGCAGCGTGACCACCGGAATCTTGAATTCGCCGTTGGCCTTGGGGATCCAGCGCAGGCCGTCGGTGCGCAGGCGGTTGGCGTCGGCCGCCGCCGTCAGCTTGAGCACGGAGGCGTTCAGCGCGGTGGTCCCTGGCTCGTCGCCGTCGATGGTGTAGGTGAAGCGGTTGGTGTCGAGCGTGCTCCTGTTCAGGATGCCGTTGACCGTGCCGTCGCTGCCGAACACGCCCCACACCGCCGCGAACGAGCCGCCCTGCGTGAAGCCGAGGTCGAACATCGGCCGTTCGCCCCCGGTGAGGTTCTTCACCACCGAGGCGAACTTCAAACCGGTGGCCGTCGGCGTGCCCGGGAAGGCGGTGTAGAGCGTGCCGGTGACCTGGGCCTTGATGTCCGACCAGTTGACGGTGGGGTACTTGGGCAACCCGGCCAGCGCCTGCGCGGCGACCTGTGCGCCCGAGAAATAGTCGAACAGCTCGGTGTCGCCGAGCACGCCGCACATCGGCACCGCGCCGTTGTACTTCACCTTGTGATTGGCCGTGGCGTAGGCCTCGTCCTCGATGGCCGCCGCGGTGATGTGGCCGCCCATCGAGTGGCCCGTGATGTAGAGCCTCGACGGCGCCGCGAGCTCGCGGCCGTTGGCCTTGGCGATCGCGTTGAACTGCAGGGCAAGTGCATTGGTGTCTTCCACGCCGGCGCGTACGTCGTAGAAATTCTTGCTGTAGCTCGAGGCGGCCCAGGCGTAGCCGTTCTGGATCAGGTAGCGGCGGATCGAAGGATTGTTCACCACCAGCAGGTTGACGTCGCCGGCATAGCCGTGCGCGTACATCACGAGCTTGCCGTTCCAGTTGGCGGGCACTTCGACGCGATATTGCGCGCCGCCCAGCATGCCGGCCCAACGGCTGGTGGTAGCGTTGTCGATGGTGTCGCCGGCATCGGCCGCGAGCGCCGCAAAAGTGGTGGCGGCCGGATCGGCGGGCGCGAAGGAATTGCGGCTGTCCTGCAGCCGCGTCTCTTCAGGCGGCGGCGGAGGAGGGGGCGGTGCTGGAGGCGCGGGAGCCGGTGCCGGCGGCAGCGGCGTGAAGGCAAAACCGTTGCCTCCGCCGCCCCCGCCGCAGGATGCGACGGCAAGGCTGGCTGCGAGGGCAAGAAATGTCAGGCGCGCTGAATGCATGAGGTGTCTCTCTCCGTTTTCTTGGTGTTGGGAAGAAGCCCGGCACAGCGGAGCCTCACCCGACCGTAGAGAACGACCGTGCTATTTCGCTGAACCGGCGGGGCAGGGTAGGGGCGTTGCCGGGCGCGCCGGTCCGGGCTTTCCCGTAGCTGCTATCTCCTGCGCGACACCCGCGTGACACCCGCGCGGGAGGGTTTCAGCCTTCCTTGCGCCGCGTCACCACCACCGTGGCCTCGAGGCCGTCGTAGGCCTCGGCATCGCCATACCAGCTGCCGGAGATCGGCGCGGCCTGCGCCGGGTCGCGCGTGACGCCGACGCGGATCAGCTGCCCGCTGCCCATGAGGTTGTTGGTGGGATCGAAGGCGAGCCAGCCGATGCCTGGAAGATAGGCCTGCAGCCAGGCGTGCGTGGTGCCGGCGCCGGTCATCGATTCGCCGGGCGCCTGGGCCGCGCGGTCGAGCGCGGCATCGTAGAGATAGCCGGAGACAAAGCGGGTGGCAATGCCCAGGCGCCGCGCGGCCTCCATCATCAAGAGCGCGTAGTCGCGGCAGCTGCCACTGCCGAGCGCCAGCGTTTGCAGCGGCGTCTGCGTGCCTTCCTCGTCGCGCGCCTTGTATTCGAGGCTCTGGCCGATGTGCGCGTTCATGCGCGCAAGCACTTCGCGCGTGCTGTTGGGCTGGTCGGTGTGCAGGAACTGGTGGGCCCAGCGGATCAGGGTTCCACCCGCATCGTCGTCATGGTGCGGCCGCAAGTAATGCTCCAGGTCGAGGCGCTCCTGTACCGTATAGGCAAAGGGCAGGAACTCGGCCGCAGGGTCGAGCGCGAGCTGGTCTTGCTGCGCCGGCACGTGCTCGATGGTGAAGGAGCACACGATGCGCAGCTCCGTGGCCTCGCCCATGGGTTGCACCAGCGCGACCGAGTTCGAATGCGGGTCCTGGATCAGCCGCGTGAACGACTGCGGGCTCACCTGCAGGTCGGTGGCCAGCACCCGAAGGTCGTGGCTGTCGCGCGGCCGGAACATGACGCGGTGCAGCCCGAAGGTCACCGGTTTCTTGTAGCGGTAGACGGTGGTGTGCGTGATGTCGTATTGGATGGCCATGCGGAGCATTCTCACGTGTTGACGTGGGCCATGGTTGCTGCGGGCGGTCAGATGCCGCCGAATGCCGGGAAATGTGCGCCTAAGCCCGTGTGCGCTGCGTGCCCAGCGCCTTCGCCAGGTTGACCGGCAACGGCAGCGGTTCCCCATGCCATTGGGCGGCCAGCAGCTCCGCGCACAGGGCCGCGAAGCTGAGCCCGCGCGAGCCCAGGGCGGTGCATGCCCACAGGCCGTCCTCGTCCAGCGGGCCGACCAGCGGGCGGCGGTCGCCGGAGGCGCAACGCACGCCGACCCAGGCGTTGGCCTCGCCGCGATCGAAGCTGGCGGCCAACCCTGCGGCGGCGGGGTGCAGCCGTTTCAGGCGCTCGCGGTTTGCGGCGGCGTCGGCGTCGTTCGGCGCGAGCTCGGTGCTGTCCCGGTCGAAGGTGGCGCCAGCGAGCCAGAGCAGGGCGTCTTCCCCTTCGGGCACATGGGCGATCAGGTGGCCGTCGCCGTTGAGCGGCGTGGCGGGCAGCGCGAGTTCGCCCGTCATGCGCCCCCACGCGACCTGCCCGCGCACCGGCTGCAGTGGAAGCTGGGGTGCGAAGCGCCCCGATTCGAAGCCCGCGGCAACGACGATGCGGTCGGCTTCGGCCAGCAACCGGCCGTCGTCGCCGAACAGCTGCCACACCGCCGCGCTGTGTGAAACGCGCGCGACCGCAGCATTGCCGCGAAACTCGACGCCCGGCTCGCGCAGCCACGCCTCGATCAAACGCGAAGGACGCACCCAGCCCGCACGTGCGTGCCAGAGCGCGGGCGTATCGGCAGGCAGGCCTGTCTCCGCCAATTGCGCCGTGCTTGCGGGCCACGACTCATTGGGGCCGCTGTCGCTCCATTCGGCGGGCACCCGCGTGTCGCCCTCGGGCCGGCGCTCCAGCACGCCGCTGGCGCGCCAATCACGGCCTTGCGCCAGCAGGCGTTCCAGTTCGATCCACGTGGCGCGAATGCCGGCGCGCGTGAGCCGCGACAGCAGGGCGTCGTCGGGCGAGACATGCGGCGCCATCACGCCGACCGGCAGGCCCGAAGCGCCGGCGGCCGGGCGATCGGCCGCATCGAGCACCGTCACCTGCCAGCCGCGCCGTGCCAGGCTCGCCGCCACGGCAGCGCCGGCCAGCCCGGCACCGATGACCGCGCAGCGCCCGGGGGCCTCGATGTGTTCGGCCGCAGGGCCGCGGCGGCGCACCGTCCACGCAGGCGCGAATACGCCGGCGAGGCAGTCGCGCTTGGGCGGCAGGCCTTCGCGCCTTTCAAGCTGAAAGCCGTTCTGAGAGAGTGCGTCCCGCACTGCGCGGGCATAGGTCCAGGTGGCAAGGCCGGTGCCCTGGCGTGCAAAGCGCGACACGGCTTTCAGCGTGTCGGGCGACCACATCGCGGGGTTCTGCTGCGGGCTGAAGCCGTCGAGAAAAATGCTGTCGGCCTCGAAGCGCTGCGCGCGCAGCATGGCCTGCACATCGCCGATGCACAGCGTGAGCAAGACCCGGCCCTGGTCGAAGGCCAGCCGGTGAAAGCCCGGCAGCAGCCCCTGCCACTGGGCGGCCAGTTCCTTGGCCAACAAAGCCAGCTCGGGATAGGCCCCGGCAGCGCGCAAGAGGTCTTCGGGACCGACCGGGTGCGCTTCTACCGAGACGAAATGCAGCAGCCTCGGCCGGTTGGCGTCCGCACGCCAAGCCTGCCAGGTTGTCAGAAAATTGAGTCCGAGCCCGAATCCAGTTTCGAGAATCCGCCATTGCGGCCGTCCGGCCCAGGCTTCAGGCAGGCCGCAGCCGCCCAAAAACACATGGCGCGACTGCGCCAGGGCTCCGGTTTCGGTGTGGTAGATGTCGTCGAAGCGCTCGCTGTAGGGCACGCCGTCGGCGCGCCAGGCGACGGGCTCGGCGGCCAAGGCGGGCTCAGTTCGAGGGGGGAACGTAGCCCTGGGCGACGTCGGCGCCTTCGCCGAAGAAGTGCTTTTCCATCTGGCGGGCCAGGTACTGGCGGGCGCGCAGATCGGCCAGATTCAGCCGGTTTTCATTCACCAGCATGGTCTGCTGCTTGAGCCAGGCGGCCCAGGCTTCCTTGCTGACGTTCTCCCACAGGCGCTTGCCCAGTTCCCCAGGATAGGGCGGGAAGTCGAGCCCTTCGGCCTCTTTGCCGAGTTTGATGCACTGAACCATGCGTGCCATTTTTGATGCCTCTGATGGGGAAAGCGGTTGCTTAGTTGATTTTGCTATTTAGAACTGAGAACTCGGTCGTTCCAGTTTCTATATGTCGTATTCAGAATACGTGGCTTCATCGATATGCCTTTTTGAGCCAGACACCATGAGCCTTCGCCGCGACTTTATCAAGCTTTCCCTGGGGGCCGGCGTGGCCGGTGCCATGGCCCTGACGGCATTGCCGTCGTTTGCGCAGGGCGGCGCCCCCGTGACGCTGCTCAACGTGTCCTACGACCCGACGCGCGAGCTCTACGTCGACTACAACCGCGCGTTCGCGAAATACTGGAAGGCCAAGACCGGCCAGGACGTGAGCATCAAGCAGTCGCACGGCGGCTCGGGCAAGCAGGCCCGGTCGATCATCGACGGCATCGATGCCGACGTGGCCACGCTGGCGCTGGGCGGCGACATCGACGCGCTGGTCACGCACGGCGGCGTGGTCAAGGCCGATTGGCAGAAGCGCCTGCCGCAGAACTCTGCGCCCTACACCTCGACCATCGTGTTCCTGGTGAAGAAGGGCAACCCCAAGGGCCTGAAGGACTGGGACGACCTCGTCAAGCCGGGCGTGCAGGTGATCACGCCCAATCCCAAGACCTCGGGCGGCGCCCGCTGGAACTACCTGGCCGCCTGGGAGTTTGCCAAGCGAAAGTACGGCAGCGACGCCAAGGCCAAGGAATACATCGGTAGCCTGTTCAAGAACGTGCCCGTGCTGGACACCGGCGCGCGCGGCTCCACCATCACCTTCGTGCAGCGGGGCGTCGGCGACGTGCTGCTGGCCTGGGAGAACGAAGCCTTCCTGGCGCTGAAGGAATTCGGTGCAGAGAAGTTCGAGATCGTGGTGCCTTCCATTTCCATCCTGGCCGAGCCCACGGTGGCGGTGGTCGACAAGGTGGTCGACAAGAAGGGCACCCGCGCCGTGGCGGAGGAATACCTCAAGTACCTGTATTCCGACGAAGGCCAGGACATTGCGGGCCGCAACTTCTACCGCCCGACCTCGGAAAAGGCCAAGGCCAAGTACGACAAGCAGTTTCCCAAGCTGACGCTGGTAACCATCGACCAGGCGTTCGGTGGCTGGGCGAAGGCCGACAAGGCGCACTTCGCGGACGGCGGTTCGTTCGACCAGATCTACACGAAGTAGCGCGCCCACGCTTCGCGCACTTTTGAGGTTGCTGTGTCCAGCCCCTGCCGGGGCGGGCAGGCCGCCGCTCGCGTCGAGGCTTCTCGTGTCATAGCTCGCACAATTACCAACGAAAGCCATCTGTGTCCGTTCTCTTGATTGCCGGCAGCCCTTCGGCACCGTCGCGCTCCACCGCCTTGCTCGAGGCCGTGGCTGAGCGCCTGGCCGGCCGCAATGCGCAGATCGAGCGGCTCGCGATCCGCGATCTGCCGGCAGAGGCGCTGCTCTTGGCCGACTGGAACCATCCGGCTATCCAACGCGCCATTGCGCAGGTGGCGCATGCGCGCGTGGTTGTGGTGGCCACGCCGGTCTACAAGGCGGCCTACAGCGGCGTCCTTAAGGTCTTCCTCGATCTGCTGGCGCAGAACGCGCTCAAGGGCAAGACGGTGCTGCCGCTGGCCACCGGCGGCAGCCCGCACCACATGCTCGCGCTCGACTACGCATTGCGGCCGGTGCTGCATGCGCTCTCGGCGCGCCACATCCTGCCGGGCGTCTACGCGACCGATTCGCAGATCACGCTGACGCCCGAGAACGCCTACCAGGTGCACAACGACCTGGCCGAGCGGCTCAACGAAGCCGTCGAGGTGCTGGCGACCGAAGGGCTCAAGCTGCCCGCGACACACGGCTTCGAGCCCGTGCCGTTTTCCCGCGTGCGATGTAGCGTCTAACGGATCTTCGCCGAACTCGCGTTCGGCCAATCTCAACTCCGTTCCCCATTTTTTGAAGTCGCCCGTACGCGGCGAGGGGACAGCTTTGCCCAAAGGAATCCACACATGAACCCCGTAGCCACCGAAGACTCCGCGCTCGACACGCCGCCTCGCTCCATCTGGCGCGCGCTGCGAGACCTTGCCATCAGCACGATCGTGGTGACCGCCATTGCGCTCATCGTCGGTTTCATCTCGGCCTGAAAGGACACACCTTCATGACTTCGATCTCCATTCCGCGCCGCCGCTTGCTGCAAGGCACCGCAGCCGCGCTTGCATTGCCTTCGTTCGCGGCGCTGGCCCAGGCGCAGGGGCGCCAGCTGCGTATCGGCCACCAGAAGGGGGCTCTCAGCATCCTGAAGGGCCGCGGCACGCTCGAGAAGCGGCTGGCGCCGCTCGGTGTCTCGGTGAAGTGGACCGAGTTCACGGCCGGCCCGGTGCAGCTCGAAGCGCTGAACGTCGGCTCGATCGACTTCGGCGACGTGGGCGAAGCGCCGCCGATCTTTGCGCAGGCCGCGGGGGCGCCGCTCGCCTACGTGGCAACCACGCTTCCTCGGCCCCAGTCGGAAGCTGTGCTGGTGCCCAAGGGCTCCGCCATCAGGAGCGTGGCAGACCTGAAGGGAAAGAAGATCGCCCTCAACAAGGGCTCCAACGTCCATTACTTCATCGTCAAGCTGGCCGAGAAGCACGGTCTCGCGTACAGCGATCTGAACCTCGTCTACCTGCCGCCTGCCGATGCGCGTGCCGCTTTCGAGAAAGGCTCTGTCGACGCATGGGTGATTTGGGATCCGTTCCTTGCCGCCGCCGAGAAGTTGCTGGAGGCCCGCATCCTGGCCGACGCGACCGGCGTGGTGGGCAACCGTGGCTATTACTTCTCGTCGCTCGGCTACGTGGCTAAGAACGCCGACGTGCTGGCCATTGCGATCGAGGAAATCAACAAGGTCGACGTCTGGGGCACTGCCCACAAGAACGAGCTGGCCGCCGAGTTTGCCGCGCTGTGGGGCCTGCCCCAGCCGGTGGCCGAACTGACCGTGGCGCGGGCGGCCTATGGCACCAGCCCCATCAGCAAGGCCGTGCTCGCCGAGCAGCAAAAAATCGCCGACACCTTCTTCGACCTGAAGCTGATCCCCCGAAAGATCAGCGTGCTCGAGGCCGCCGCGGCGGGCACGTTGTGACGCGGCCATTGCAAGACCGCGCCGCACGCGTGGTTGCCACCACCACGCGCGCCTGGGGCATTTCCGAACAGCAACGGCGCACACGTGCCGGGTTTCCGCGCCTGCGCTTCGCGCTGCCCCGCGTGCGCGGCTTTTTCTTCGCCATTTGAAGGGCGCAGGCCCGAACCGACGGAAGACGACATGCAGATATTCTGGTTTCTCCCCACCCACGGCGACAGCCGCTACCTCGGCACGAGCGAGGGCTCACGGCCCGTCGACCTGGCCTACCTGCAGCAGATCGCGGGCGCAGCCGACAACCTCGGCTACGAAGGGGTGCTGATTCCCACCGGCCGCTCGTGCGAAGACCCCTGGGTGATCGCCTCGAGCTTGATCGGCGCGACGAAGAAGCTCAAGTTCCTGGTTGCGGTGCGGCCCGGGCTGCACCAGCCCAGCTTGGCTGCGCGCATGGCCGCGACCTTCGATCGGCTCTCGGGCGGCCGCCTGCTGGTGAACCTGGTGACCGGCGGTGACCAGGCCGAGCTCGAAGGCGACGGCGTGTACCTGGACCATGCGGCGCGCTACGAACAGTCGGCCGAATTCATCCGCATCTGGCGCGAGATTCTTGCGCGCAGCCACGACGGCGTGGGCTTCGACTACGAAGGCCGCCACCTGAGCGTCAAGGGCGCCAAGCTGCTCTATCCGCCGCTGCAGACCCCCCATCCGCCGGTATGGTTCGGCGGCTCGTCGGCCGCCGCGCACGAGCTCGCGGCCGAGCAGGTCGATGCGTATCTCACGTGGGGCGAGCCGCCCGCCGAGGTGGCCCGGAAAATCGCAGACGTGCGCAACCGCGCCGCGCGCAAGGGCCGCAGCGTCGAGTTCGGCATCCGGCTGCACGTCATCGTGCGCGAAACCGAAGACGCCGCGTGGAAGGCCGCCGAAGAACTGATCAGCCGCGTCGATGACGAGACCGTGATCCGCGCCCAGGCCGCGTTTGCGCGCATGGATTCCGAAGGCCAGCGCCGGATGGCGGCGCTGCATGCCGGCGGGGCCAGGCGCTCGCGCGCCGAGCTCGAAATTTCGCCCAACCTCTGGGCCGGCGTGGGGCTGGTTCGCGGCGGCGCAGGCACCGCGCTGGTGGGCGACCCCAAGACCGTGGCGGCGCGCATCGAGGAATACGCGGCGCTCGGCCTCGACAAATTCATTCTCTCGGGCTACCCGCATCTCGAAGAGGCCTACCGATTCGCCGAGCTGGTGTTTCCGCTGCTCTCGCGCAAGGCGCAGACACGGCTCGCAGGCGGCTCGCTCAGCGGACCGTTCGGCGAGGTGGTCGCCAATCTCGACGCGCCTTCGCGTCTTGCTTCCCAAAGCTGAGGACTCCCATGACGGAACAAGTGCAAGAACTTCCGGTGGTCGCGCCTTCAGAAGAAAGCGCCGGCCGGGCGCTCAAGGCCTTCGGCGCCAACGTGGCGGGCCGGCTGGTGCCGTGGCTCGTGCCGGTGGGGCTGATCGTCTTCTGGCAGATCGCCTCATCGCTGGGCTGGCTCTCCACGCGGGTGCTGCCGGCGCCGGTTGACGTGGTCAAGGCGGCTTGGGGGCTGGCGCTGTCGGGCGAGCTCTGGACGCACGTCAAGGTGAGCGCGGGCCGTGCGCTCGCGGGCCTCGCCATCGGCGGCGGAACCGGGCTGGTGCTGGGCCTCTTGACGGGGTCGGTGAAATTCTTCGAGACGCTGCTCGACTCGACCATCCAGATGGTGCGCAACATTCCCGCGCTGGCGCTCATTCCGCTCGTGATCCTGTGGTTCGGCATCGACGAGTCGGCCAAGCTGTTTCTGATCTCGGTGTCGGTGTTCTTTCCGATCTACCTCAACACCTTTCACGGCATTCGCAACGTCGACCCGCAGCTGATCGAGATGGGCCGCACCTATGGCCTCTCGCGCTGGCAGCTGTACCGCGAGGTGATCCTGCCGGGTGCGCTGTCGTCCATCCTGGTGGGCCTGCGCTTCTCGCTCGGGCTGATGTGGGTGATCCTGATCGTGGCCGAAACCATCTCGGCGCAGGCCGGCATCGGCTACCTCACGATGAACGCCCGCGAGTTTCTGCAGACCGACATCGTGCTGGTGGGCATCCTGCTGTATGCGCTGCTCGGCAAGCTGGCCGACCTGTTTGCGCGCGGGCTGGAGCAGTGGTGGCTGCGCTGGCATCCCGGCTACCAGAAGAAGCCGAAGTGAGGGCAGGGCGCATGACTACCTCTTCCACAATTTCGCGCCGCACGGCCATCGCAGCCCTGGGCGTACTGGGTGCCGGTGCGGTGCTGGCGCAGGGTGCGACAGCGCGGCCTGCCACGGTGCGCCTTGGCTACCAGAAATCCTCGACGCTGACGGCGGTGCTCAAGGTGCAGGGCACGCTCGAGAAGCAGCTGGCCTCGCTCAATGCCACGTTGAGCTGGCATGAGTTCACCAGCGGCCTTCCGCTGCTCGAGGCGCTGAACCTCGGCAACCTCGACATCAGTGCCGACGTGGCCGACACCGTGCCGGTATTCGCACAGGCCGCCGGAGCCGACCTGACCTTTGTCGCACAGGAAGCGCCTTCGCCCGCCGCGCAGGCCATCCTCGTGCGCGAAGACTCGCCGCTCAAGTCGCTTTCAGACCTGAAGGGCAAGAAGATCGGTTTCGCCAAGGCGGCGGGCGCGCATTACCTGCTGATCGCGGCGTTGGAGAAGGCCGGCTTGTCCTTCAAGGACATCGAGCCTGCCTACCTGACACCGGCCGACGGCCGCGCTGCCTTCGAGCGCGGTGCCATCGACGCCTGGGTGGTGTGGGACCCGTTCCTTGCCGCGGCGCAGCGCCAGGCCAGGGTGCGCGTGCTGGCCGACGGCACGGGCATCGCCTCGTACCAGCGCTACTACCTTGCCGGAACCCCGTTCGCAAAGGCGCGCCCGGACGTGCTGCGCGTGGTGTACGCCGAGCTCGAGAGAACCGGCCAGTGGGTCAAGCAGAACCCGAAGGAAGCGGCGGCGCTGCTGTCGCCCGTGTGGGGCCTCGATGCGGCAACGATCGAGCAGGCCAATGCACGCCGCAGCTACGCGGTACGCCCCGTCGTGGCTGAGGCGCTGACCGAACAGCAGCGCATCGCCGATGCCTTCTTCGCGGAGAAGCTGCTTCCCAGAAAGATCAACGCGCTGGACGTGGCGCTCTTCCAACCGAGGCTGAAATCATGAGTGCCGTTCTGAAAGACATCCAGCAACCGGCCATCGCCGGCGGCGTTCGCCTGCAGGCGCGCGGGCTGCACAAGCGCTATGGCGATCGCGAGGTGCTGCGCAACACCCAGCTCGGTATCGAGCCGGGGCAGTTCATTGCCATCGTCGGGCGCAGCGGCTGCGGCAAGAGCACGCTGCTGCGGCTCATCGCCGGACTCGAGAAGGCCACCTCCGGAGGCCTCTACACCGACGGCAAGGCCATTGATGGCCTGCACGACGACACCCGGATCATGTTCCAGGAAGCGCGCCTCTTGCCCTGGCGCCGCGTTCTCGACAACGTGACCTTGGGCTTGCCCGGCGACGCCAAGGCGCGCGGCAAGGAAGTGTTGGCGCAGGTGGGCCTGGCCGACCGCGAGAACGAATGGCCGGCGCGCCTGTCGGGTGGGCAGCGCCAGCGGGTGTCGCTCGCACGCGCATTGGTGCATCACCCGCGCCTGCTGCTGCTCGACGAGCCCCTGGGTGCGCTCGACGCGCTGACCCGCATCGAGATGCATCGGCTCATCGAAAACCTCTGGCTGCGCCACCGCTTTACCGCGCTGCTGGTGACGCATGACGTGCAGGAGGCCGTGGCGCTGGCGGACCGCGTGATCCTGATCGAGGACGGCCGCATCGCGCTCGACGAAAACATCGCGCTTGCCAGGCCTCGCTCGCAGGGCGATCCGGCTTTTGCGGCGATCGAGAAACGCATTCTCGACCGCGTGCTGCAGAAGGCCGGCGATGCAGAGCCCGCCGAGACGGACGCAAGCTGGCTGCAACCGTCCGCGCACACGCTGCGCTGGGCGATCTGAACTCGTTCATCCACAAAAACAGAAAGGCAGTTGCATGTCGCAAAACTGGAAATTCGAAACCTTGTCGGTGCACGCCGGCTACTCGCCCGAACCGACCACGCGCGCCGTAGCGCCGCCCATCTATCAAACGGTGGCCTATGCCTTCGACAGCGCCCAGCACGGCGCGGACCTGTTCGACCTGAAGGTGCCGGGCAACATCTACACCCGCATCAACAACCCGACGCAGGACGTGCTCGAGCAGCGCGTGGCCGCGCTCGAGGGCGGCATTGCGGCGCTGGCGCTGGCCTCGGGCCAGGCGGCCGTGACTTATGCGATCCAGACCATCGCGGAGGCGGGTGACAACATCGTCAGCAGCACCGCGCTGTATGGCGGCACCTACAACCTGTTTGCGCACACGCTGCCGCAGTTCGGCATCACCACGCGCTTCGCGGACCACCGAGATCCCAGCAGCTTCGAGAAGCTCTTCGACGAGAAGACCAAGGCGGTGTTCGTCGAATCGCTGGGCAACCCGGCGGGCAACGTGACCGATATCGCGGCCATCGCCGAGATTGCGCACCGCCACGGCGTGCCGCTGATCGTGGACAACACCGTGCCGTCGCCCTACCTGAGCCGGCCCATCGAGCACGGGGCCGACATCGTGGTGCACTCGCTCACCAAATACCTGGGCGGCCATGGCACCAGCATCGGCGGCGCCATCGTCGATTCGGGCAAGTTCCCGTGGGCTGAGCACAAGCAGCGCTTCAAACGCCTGAACGAACCCGACGTGAGCTACCACGGCGTGGTCTACACCGAGGCGCTGGGCCCGGCCGCCTACATAGGCCGCGCGCGCGTGGTGCCGCTGCGCAACACAGGTGCGGCCATCTCGCCGTTCAACGCCTTCCTGATCCTGCAGGGCATCGAGACGCTGGCGCTGCGCATGGACCGCATCAGCAGCAACGCACTGTCGGTGGCGCAGCACCTGAAGACGCACAAGGCCGTGAAGTGGGTCAACTATGCGGCGCTCGAAGACCACCCCGACCATGCGCTCGCGAAGAAGTACTTCGGCGGCAAGTCAAGCGGCGTGTTGACTTTCGGCATCGGGAGCGGCCGTGAGGGCGGGGCGAAGTTCCTCGACGCGCTGAAGCTCTTCACGCGGCTCGTGAACATCGGCGACGTGCGCTCGCTGGCCACGCACCCGGCCTCCACCACGCACCGGCAGCTCTCGCCCGAGGAACTGGCCCGAGCCGGTGTCACGGAAGACACCGTGCGCCTGTCGGTCGGCATCGAGCATATCGACGACCTGACTGCCGACCTCGACCAGGCGCTGGCCGCGGCAGCCGGCTGATCCGCACCGCTTCCATTTCCCTTCCCTCCCATTCGAACCATCCTTCAACCCGAAAGAGAAACATCATGTCCATTCAAGCCATCAACGTCCGCAACCAGTTCAAGGGCAAGGTCCGCGAAATCATCCGCGGCGACGTCGTCTCCGAAGTCGATGTCGAAACCGCCTGGGGCATCGTGACCTCGGTCATCACCACGCGCTCGGTCGACGAACTGCAGCTCAAGGTGGGATCCGACGTGGTCGCGCTCGTCAAGTCGACGGAGGTTTCGATCGCGAAGCTCTGACGGACCCTCGGCCTCGCGAACAACCCGGCGCCGTCTTGGTGCCGGGTTTTTTTATTTCGCAGTCGGGTTTTCCGTTCTTGGCACATGGATCGCGGGCTTCTACAGTGTCGGTTGCAACGCCCGGAAAGAACACCATGGTCAACTTCGAAGTGAGCGACATCGTCCGCGCACTGCACGACGCGCGTAACGAGTGGCGCGATTCGCAGCGCCGTTCGCGCGAACCCGGCGCGCGCGAGTTTCCCTCGCGCGACGCCCTTGCGCAGATCGTGGAGCTGCTCAAGGGCGCGCTCTTTCCGATGCGGCTCGGACCGCCCGAGCTGCGCCACGAGAGCGAAGATTTCTACGTCGGACATACGCTCAACACCGCCTTGGCGTCGCTGCTGG
This sequence comes from Variovorax sp. OV700, assembly GCF_900099805.1. Taxonomy (GTDB): domain Bacteria; phylum Pseudomonadota; class Gammaproteobacteria; order Burkholderiales; family Burkholderiaceae_C; genus Variovorax. The sequence goes on from NZ_FNDR01000007.1 coordinate 186,486, forward strand.
TGCAGGCGCGGCTGGAGCTGAACTTCAATGCGCGCCACCAGCCGCGTCCCGCGAGCGAGATCGACCAGGCAGCGACGGAGGCGGTTCGCCAGTTCGCAAGTGCGCTGCCGGGCCTGCGCCGGCTGCTCGACAGCGACGTGCTTGCAGCGTACCAGGGGGACCCGGCCGCGCGCAGCGTCGACGAGGTGCTGCTGTGCTACCCCGGCGTGCTCGCGATGATCCACCACCGCTTTGCGCACCGGCTCTATGAACTCGGCCTGCCGCTCCTGGCGCGCATCGTGGCCGAGCTGGCGCACGCGCAGACGGGTATCGACATCCATCCCGGCGCGCAGATCGACGCGGGCTTTTTCATGGACCATGGCACGGGCGTCGTCATCGGCGAGACGGCGGTCATCGGCAAGCGCGTGCGCCTGTACCAAGCCGTGACGCTGGGCGCCAAGCGCTTTCCGACGGACGCGGAGGGCAACCTGCAGAAAGGCCTGCCGCGGCATCCGGTGGTGGAGGACGACGTGGTGATCTACGCGGGCGCAACCATCCTTGGCCGCGTGACGCTGGGGAAGGGTGCGGTCATCGGGGGGAACGTGTGGATCACCGAGGATGTGAAGCCGGGCGCCAGCGTGACGCAGGCCAGCCTGCAGAACGCGCCGAAGGGCCACGCGCCATAAGGGGTGAGCCGAAGGCCCCGGCATCGTCGGCCGCGCTATGCTTCGCCATTGTTAACAATGTTGCTTGCATCCGCATGTCCTTGCCTCAAGCCACTTCCTCCGCTTCTTCCATGCCCCCGGCCGCCGACGAGTCCTGCGATGTGCTCGTGATCGGCGGCGGACCGGCGGGCTCCACGATTTCTGCGCTGCTGGCGCAGCAAGGCCGCAAGGTGGTGCTGCTCGAAAAAGCGCATCACCCGCGTTTCCATATCGGCGAATCGCTGCTCCCGGCCAACGTGGAGCTTTTCGACAAGCTCGGCGTGCGCGACCAGGTCGAGAAGATCGGCATGCCCAAGTTCGGCATCGAGTTCGTCTCGCCGGAGCATGAGCACCGCAGCTACGTGGACTTTGCCGAGGGCTGGGACAAATCGCTCGACTCCGCCTGGCAGGTGCGCCGCTCGGAGCTCGACGAGCTGCTGTTCCGCAACGCGGCCACGCGCGGCGCGCAGACGCTCGAAGGCTGCAAGGTGCGCGACGTGGCCTTCGATGCCGAGGGTGCCACGGTGCAGGCCGAAATGGACGACGGCGCCAAGCGCAGCTGGCGCGCCCGCTTCGTGGTCGATGCCACGGGGCGCGACACGCTGCTGGCCAACAAATTCCGCTGTAAGGAAAAGAACCCCGACCACAACAGCACCGCGCTGTTCGGACATTTCACCAATGCCGAACGGCTCGAAGGCAAGAAGGAAGGCAACATCAGCATCTGCTGGTTCCCGCACGGCTGGTTCTGGTTTATTCCACTGGCCGATGGCACCACCAGCGTGGGTGCGGTCTGCTGGCCCTATTACCTGAAGACGCGCGACAAGCCGCTCAAAGACTTTTTCTACGACACCATCGCGCTGTGCCCGGTGCTGGTGGAGCGGCTCCAAAACGCCACGCTGGTCGACGACGCCGTGCACGCCACCGGCAATTTCTCGTATTCGAGCACCCATGCCACGGGCGACCGCTACCTGATGCTGGGCGACGCGTTCACCTTCATCGACCCGATGTTCTCGTCGGGCGTGTACCTTGCCATGCACAGCGCCTTCGACGGCGCCCAGCTGGTGGCCACGGCGCTGGACAAGCCGGCCGAATTGGCGTCCGTGCGGGAGACCTTCGAAGCCATGATGCGCAAGGGACCGCGAGAGTATTCGTGGTTCATCTACCGCGTGACCAACCCCACGATCCGCGACATGTTCATGCACCCGGGCAATCCGTTCCGCGTGAAAGAAGGCTTGATGTCGCTGCTCGCGGGCGACATCTACCGTGGCACGCCGATGTGGCGCGCGCTCGGCATGTTCAAGTTTCTTTACTACTTCATCTCGATCACCCACATGCGGCGCACGTGGGAGGGCTGGAAGCGGCACCGCTTCAACATCCGCGACATGGGTGCATTGAAGGGCGAGACGATCCTCAAGTCGGAGTAGGGCGGCTCACAGCCTACGCCCACGCCGAGCGCGATGCGCGCAGCGTGGCTACCGCATGGGCCACGCCCAGTCCGGGGCTGGCAAGCACCTCGATCCCGATGTCGACAAGTTTTGCGGCCACGGGCGCCATCGAGGCCTGTGCCAACACCACGACATCGGCCGCGGTTGCAGCGGCTCGGATTGCATCGGCCAGCGTCTCGATGTAGTGCGCGGCGTCGCCGGCCTCGAAATGCGCCCAAGCGCCTTGGACCAGGAGCACGCTCGGCTTGACGCCCACGCCGGCCTGCGCGGCAGCCGAAAGAATTAAGGCGGTTGTCGGCTCGAGCGTGCTTTCGAGCGCCGCGGCCACCAGCACGCGAGGTCCCGTGCGCACTGCGCGGTCGGCCATGGCCCTGTCGATGCGCTGGGCTGCGAAGGCACCGCCCGTGGCGGTTTGCTCGGCGATGCCGCCAATGGTGGAGCAGGTGCACGCAACCACGGTGGCGCCGCTGGATGCTGCCTCGCGCATGGCGTCGTGCACGCGCGCCGACAGCTCGGGGCTGTCCGCGCCCTTGGCCCGCGCTTCGTGCAGCAGTTCTTCCTTCACCAGGTGGCGCACCTCGAGGTCGGGCGCGATCTCGCGGGCGAGGCGCTCGAAAGTCGGCACATGGACCTGCGCCGTGTGAAGGAATGCGATGGCGTCGGCCATTGATGTGAACTCAGGCGGCCTCGCGGGCCCGCCGCGCTTCGTACGCTTTGAGATGAACGTAGGCCGTGCGCAGCACCGAAGGCGTCGGCGAACCGGCGCGCGCGGCGCGGTTCAACAGGTCGCCGATGATGTGGTCGGCCTCGACCGGGGCGCCGCGCACGATGTCCTTGTACATGGACGCCGTCATCGGCGAGCCCGGCGAGGTCATCATCTTGCGGCCGCGCTCGATGGCCGCCGGCCGCGGCGCGAAGCCGTTGTGCGCGGCAATGGCGCAGCATTCGTCGAAGATCGCGAGCGCCACGTCCTGGCCGCCTGCCGCCACGACATCGCCGATGGACGCGCGCATCAGGCTCGTGAGGCCCGCAGCGGAGGCGATGAACACCCATTTCTCCCACATGTCCTGCGAGATGGTCTCGCTCGCGGTGGCCTCGAACTTCGCCCCTGCGAACTGCGCCTCGATGGCATCGACACGTGCGGATCGGCCGCCCGCGCGCTCGCCATAGCCGAGGCCGTGCATGTCGTTGAGATGCAGCACGCGGCCTTCGTCGTCCAGCGTGGCCGAGATCATGCAAAGACCGCCCAGCACGCGCTCGTTGCCGAAGCGCTCGACCAGGCGGTCGACATGCTTCATGCCGTTGAGCAGGGGAAGAATGACTGTGTCCGGCCCCACCGCTGGCGCGAAGGAATCCATGGTCGAATCGAAGTCGTAGGCCTTGCTTCCGACAACGATCACGTCGAATGGCGCCTCGATGTCTTCGGCCATCACGTAGGGCGGCGAAGGCAGTTGCAGGTTGCCGAAGGGGCTTTGAACCACCAGTCCGGTGTTCGCGATCTGTGCCGCGCGCCGAGGGCGCAGAAGAAAGGTCACATCGCGCCCCGCCTCCAGCAGCCGGCCGCCGAAATAACCGCCGAGTGCGCCGGCACCCACCACCAGAAATCGCATTGTGAATCGCTCCTGAGTCGAAAGGACCCGGGCGATGATGCCCGCGATTTCGCGAACCTGCTTTGCTTGCCTGAAAGCCGGAGGCGAGGCGAAGAGCTTTTCTAGAAAAGGTCTTGGACGCTTCGCATAATGGTTTTCGCCAACCCCCTTGTTTCCTTCTCACTCATTTCAAGGAGCTTCAATTCATGAGCCAGACCCGAATTGCCGTGATCGTCGGTAGCCTTCGCAAGGATTCGTACAACCACAAGCTGGCCATCGCGCTGGCGCACCTTGCCCCTTCGAGCTTCACGTTCGAATACGTGCGTATCGACGATCTGCCTCTGTACAACCAGGACGACGACGGCAACCAGGCGCCTTCGGTGAAGCGGCTCAAGACCGAGATTGCGGCGGCCCAGGGTTTGTTGTTCGTTACGCCCGAATACAACCGCTCGTTCCCCGGCTTGCTGAAAAACGCCATCGACCACGCTTCGCGTCCGTATGGGCAGAGTGCCTGGGCGGGCAAGCCCGCGGCCGTGGTGGGCATTTCGGTGGGCGCCACTGGCACCGCGCTCGCACAGCAGCATCTGCGCAATGTGCTGTCCTACCTGGACGTTCCGACGATGGGTGCGCCGGAGATCTTCCTGCAGTTCAAGGATGGCCTGTTTGACGACCGCGGCCACATCGGCAACGAGGGCACGAAGAAATTCCTGCTGGGCTGGATGGACAAGTACGTGACCTGGATTCAGCGCCACTCGGCCGCCTGACGGACAACTTGCCATCGGTGCCCCATGACGTGAAAAAGCCGCCCCGAGGGGCGGCCTTTCTTTTGGAAGTAAACCCGGGCTCAGGCAGCTTGGGCCACGTCCCTCTGGTTGGCGGCTTCGGCCGTTGCCGCCAGGATCTCGGCACGTGCCCCGGCCAGGGCAGCGGCCTTGGGTGCGTCGCCCATGGCCAGGCCTTCGGCGCGTACGAAGCGCACGTCGGTGATGCCGAAGAAACCGAAGACCACTTTCAGGTAGCTCTCCTGGTGTTCCGCAGCCTGACCGCCTTCGGTGGTCGAGTAGACGCCGCCGCGGGTGGACGCGACGATCACGGTCTTGCCGCCGGCCAGGCCCACGGGGCCCTTGTCGGTGTACTTGAAGGTGCGGCCGACCTGGGCGAGGCGGTCGATCCAGGCCTTGAGCTGGGTCGGAACCGAAAAGTTGTACAGCGGTGCGCCCACGACGATGACGTCGGCGGCGAGGAACTGGTTCACGAGCTTTTCCGAGAGGGCGTTTTCGCGCTGCTGGGCTTCGGTCGGCTGGGCCTGCACGCCGGTCTTGATGCCGAGGGCGTCGGAGCCGAAGTGCGACGGGGCGTCAGCGGCAAGGTCGAGGTACTCGACCGCGGTGTCGGTATGCGCGGTTTTCCATGCCGCCACGATCTCGGCCGTCAGGAGGCGCGAGGTCGAATTGGCACTCAGGATGCTGGAGTCGATATGGAGCAGCTTCATGGTCGATTTCACTTTCGTGTGGAGGTCGGCGCTCAAAAGTGGCCGGCGATGGGAGAATTCTATTTTTGATGCGAGTGATTGATAAGTAAGCAAAATATCAATTCATCGTTCTACCCATAGGACAATAAGTGCCATGCAAGACCTCAACGACATGGTTTTCTTCGCCGAAGTGGCAGAGCGCGGCGGCTTTGCCGCGGCCAGCCGCGCGCTCGGCATTCCCAAATCCCGCTTGTCGCGGCGCGTGGCGGACCTCGAGGAACGGCTTGGCGTACAGCTGATGCAGCGCAGCACGCGGCGGCTGTCGCTCACCCCGGCGGGCGAAATCTATCTGCGCCACTCGGCCGCGATGCGCGATGCAGCGCAGGCCGCGGCCGAAGCGGTGGCGCAGGTGCAGACCGAACCCAGCGGCACGGTGCGCCTGAGCTGCCCTATCTCCATCGCCCACAGCGGGCTGGGGCAATTGCTGCCCCGGTTCATGGCGCTCTATCCGGCTGTGCGGGTCGACCTGCGGGTGATGAACAGGCCGGTCGACCTGATCGAGGAGGGCGTCGACATCGCCTTGCGCGTGCGTCCGGCCATCGAGGACAGCACGACGCTCGTGGCCAAGGTCCTGGGAACGAGCCGCGCGGTGCTGGTGGCCAGGCCGGACTTGCTGGAGCGCCAGGGTCCGGTAAACAAGCCGGCCGATCTTGCGCGGCTCCAGACTGCGGCCATGGCGGCCAACAGCGAGGGGCGCAGCGAATGGCGGCTCGAAGGCCCCAAGGGCGAGATTTACGTGCACGTTCATACCCCGCGCTACGTGGCGGACGATCTTGCAACGTTGCAGCTGGCCGCCCTCGAGGGCGTGGGCGCGACTTTGCTCCCCGGCTATATGTGCCGCGACGACGTAGAGGCGGGCCGGCTCGCAAGGGTGCTGCCCGACTGGGGGCCGGCGCCGGTCATCGCGCACATGGTGTTTCCGGCGCGGCGGGCTTTGGTGCCGGCGGTCCGGCGGGTGATCGATTTCCTGGCCGAGCACCTGCACGGAAGCGAAACCGGCATGTATTAGCTCGTCAAATAAGCTGGGGCGGCGTACCTTATGCGAAAAACGCCATAACCAAACAAGTAGATATTCGTTTGGCATTGAAGCAGCCCTTCGCACAATCCCAGGTCCCATCCATTTCAAGGACCGACCATGGCGACCCTGCGACTCGGCGACACAGCCCCCAATTTCACCCAGGATTCGAGCGAAGGGTCTCTCGACTTCTACCAGTGGGCCGGCGATTCGTGGGTCGTGTTCTTCTCGCACCCGGCCGATTTCACGCCCGTGTGCACCACTGAACTCGGCAAGACTGCGGCGCTGTCGGGCGAATTCGCCAAGCGCGGCGTGAAGCCCGTCGCGTTGAGCGTCGATCCTGCCACCAAGCACAAGGAGTGGATCGGCGACATCAACGAGACGCAGAACACCACCGTGAACTTCCCGATCATTGCGGACCACGACCGCAAGGTGGCCGACCTGTACGACCTGATCCACCCGAACGCCTCGGCCACGGCCACGGTGCGCAGCGTGTTCATCATCGATCCGAAGAAGGTGATCCGCACAACCATCACCTACCCGGCGTCCACCGGCCGCAACTTCGACGAAATCCTGCGCGTGATCGATTCGCTGCAGCTCACCGACAGCCACAAGGTGGCAACGCCCGTGAACTGGAAGGACGGCGACGACGTGGTCATCATCCCGAGCATCCAGGACCCGGCCGAACTCGCCGAGCGCTTTCCCAAGGGCTTCAAGGCAGTGAAGCCGTATCTGCGCATTACGCCGCAGCCCAACAAGTAAGCGGCAGGGCAGCGTCGCCATGCAGACTTCCGTGATCATCGTGCCGGGCTGGCGCGACTCCGGGCCCGGCCACTGGCAGAGCCTGTGGGAAGAGCGCATTCCGGGTGCGGCGCGGGTCGTGCAGGACGACTGGGCTTCGCCCAAGCGCGAGGCCTGGGTGACCACGCTGGCGCGGTTGGTGCTCGAGAGCCCCGGCCCGGTGGTGATTGCCGCGCACAGCCTGGGCTGCATCGCCACGGCACACCTGCCGGCGGAGGCTGCCGCGCGCATCCGCGGGGCGCTTCTGGTGGCACCGGCCGACCCCGAGCGCCGGGCCGTGCTGTCCGACTTCGCACCCGTGCCGTATGCCGCCTTGCCCTACCGCAGCATCGTGGTGGCGAGCAGCAACGACCCGTATTGCCCGATCCGCCTGGCCGGCGCATATTCCCGCGCCTGGGGCAGTGAGTTTGTCCGCATGCAGAATGCGGGCCATATCAACATCGATTCGGGACATGGAGACTGGCCGCTCGGCCTGGCCCTGCTCCAGTCGTTGACCGACGAGCCCGCCGCCTGGCCGGCGGGCCGTGAATTTTCAGAAACCTTGGCAACTTCATGACTTCCAGACTCAAGACCTTCGTCGCCGTGCTCGCGTTGGCGTCTTCCGCATTCGCAGGCAGCAGCGCCTTCGCACAGGGCAGCACGCTGCTGAACGCCTCGTACGACGTGGCGCGCGAGTTCTACAAGGACTACAACGCGGCGTTCGTGGCCCACTACAAGAAGACCACCGGCAAGGACGTGAAGATCGACCAGTCGCATGGCGGTTCCAGCGCGCAGGCGCGCGCCGTGGCCGACGGCCTCGATGCCGACGTGGTGACCATGAACACCACCACCGACATCGACTTTCTTGCCAACACCGGCGTGGTCGCGAAGGACTGGAACAAGCAGTTCCCCGAGAACGCATCGCCGACCACCTCGACCATGCTGTTCCTGGTGCGTAACGGCAACCCGAAGGGCATCAAGGACTGGGAAGACTTGGTCAAGCCGGGCGTGCAGGTCGTGATCGTCAACCCCAAGACCGGCGGCAACGGGCGCTACGCCTACCTTGCGGCCTGGGGCTACGTGAAGAAGAAGGGCGGCACCGACGCGCAAGCGGCCGAGTTCGTCGGCAAGCTGTTCAAGAACGTGCCGGTGCTGGCGCGCGGCGGCCGCGACGCGACCACCGCCTTCCTGCAACGCAACATCGGCGACGCGCTGATCACCTTCGAATCCGAAGTGGTGTCGATCGACCGCGAGTTCGGCTCGGGCAAGGTGGATTCTGTTTACCCGTCGATCAGCATCGTGGCCGAGAACCCGGTGGCCGTGGTCGAGCGCACGACCAAGAAGAAGGGCACCGGCGAACTGGCCAAGGCCTATCTCGACTGGCTCTACTCCGAAGAAGCGCAGGAAATCGCGGCCAAGCATGCGCTGCGCCCGCGCTCGGCGGCCGTGCTGAAGAAGTACGCCGCCACGTTCAAGCCGCTGCAGCTCTTCACGGTGCAGGAACTGTTCGGCAGCCTCGGCGATGCGCAGAAGGTGCACTTCAACGACGGCGGCCAGTTCGACAAGCTCTACACGCCTGGCGCAAAGTAAATGAGCGGCGCTGTTTCTTCGGCGCTCCCGTCAGCGGGAGCGCCGCTTTCGCGTGTGAATCGGGCGGGGGGCGCCAGACGGGTGCTGCCGGGCTTTCACATCACGCTCGGCTTTTCGATTTTCTATCTCTGCCTGATCGTGCTGATCCCGCTGTCGGCGCTGGTCTTCAAGACCTTCACGCTGAGCTGGGAGCAGTTCTGGGTGGCCGTGACCTCACCGCGCGTGATGGCCTCGTACCGGCTGACCTTCGGGGCCTCGCTGATCGCGGCGCTGGTGAATGCCGTATTCGGCCTGCTCGTGGCCTGGGTGCTGGTGCGCTACAAGTTTCCGGGCAAGCGCATCGTCGATGCGCTGGTCGACCTGCCGTTCGCGCTGCCCACGGCGGTGGCCGGCATCTCGCTGACCGCACTGCTCGCGGGCAACGGCTGGATCGGGCAGCTGCTCGAGCCGCATGGCATCAAGCTGGCGTTCACGCCGGCCGGCATCGTGATTGCACTGATCTTCATCGGGCTGCCCTTTGTGGTGCGCACGGTGCAGCCGGTGCTCGAAGACGCCGAAAAAGAGCTTGAAGAAGCCGCCACCTCGCTCGGTGCAACGCGCCTTCAAACCTTCACGAAAGTGATCTTCCCATCGATCGCGCCCGCGCTGCTCACGGGCTTCGCAATGGCTTTCGCGCGGGCCATCGGCGAGTACGGCTCGGTGATCTTCATTGCCGGCAACATGCCGATGATCTCGGAGATCACGCCTCTCATCATCATCGGCAAGCTGGAGCAATACGACTTCGCCGGCGCCACCGCAGTCGCGCTCGTGATGCTGGTGATTTCGTTCATCCTGCTGCTCGTCATCAACGGCCTGCAAGCCTGGCAGCGCCGCCGCGCGGGAGCATGACATGAGCGCCCCTTCCAAAATCATTCGCCGCGCGCAGGCCGGCACCACCGAGTCGGCCTGGGTGCGCTGGCTGCTGATCGGCGTTGCGCTCGCGTTCATGTTCCTGTTTCTGGTGCTGCCCCTCGCAGCCGTGGCAACCGAGGCCTTGCGCAAGGGCGTCGGCGCCTACCTGGAAGCGCTGAAGGAGCCCGACGCCTGGAGCGCGATCCGCCTCACGCTGATCACGGCCGCCATCGCGGTGCCGCTGAACCTGGTGTTCGGCGTTGCCGCGGCCTGGGCCATCGCCAAGTTCGAGTTCCGCGGCAAGGCCTTTCTGACCACGCTGGTCGATTTGCCGTTCGCGGTGTCGCCGGTGGTGGCGGGCCTGATCTACGTGCTGGTGTTCGGTGCGCAGGGCTGGTTCGGCCCGTGGCTTGCCGAGCACGACATCAAGATCATCTTCGCCGTGCCCGGCATCGTGCTCGCGACCGTGTTCGTCACTTTCCCGTTCATCGCGCGCGAGCTCGTTCCGCTGATGCAGGCGCAGGGCACCGACGAGGAGCAGGCCGCCATCGTGCTGGGCGCAACCGGCTGGCAGACATTCTGGCGCGTGACGTTGCCCAACATCAAGTGGGGGCTGCTGTACGGCGTGATTCTTTGCAATGCGCGCGCCATGGGCGAGTTCGGCGCGGTGTCGGTGGTGTCGGGCCACATCCGCGGCCAGACCAACACCATGCCGCTGCACGTGGAAGTGCTCTACAACGAATACCAGTCGGTGGCGGCGTTTGCCGTGGCATCGCTGCTGGCCATCCTGGCGCTGGTCACGCTGGTGATCAAGTCGGTCATCGAATGGCGCCACGAACGTGAAATGAAGGCGATTGCCGATCTGCCGCCCGAGCGGCCGACGGTGGCTTGAACAGTCCCGCGGTGAGGGGAGATCCCTCACCCCGACCCTCTCCCCACGGGGAGAGGGAGTAATCAGAAGAAGGCAGAGGAAGAGATTCCATGAGCATCGAAATCCGCAACATCAGCAAGCAGTTTGGCGACTTCCGGGCGTTGAACAACGTCAACCTCGACGTCGAGTCGGGCGAGCTCGTCGCGCTGCTTGGCCCCTCGGGCTGCGGCAAGACCACGCTGCTGCGCATCATCGCGGGGCTGGAAACGGCCGACACCGGCAGCATTCTTTTCGCGGGCGAAGACACCACCGACGTGCATGTGCGCGAACGCCAGGTCGGCTTCGTTTTCCAGCACTACGCGCTGTTCCGCCACATGACGGTGTTCGAGAACGTGGCCTTCGGCCTGCGCGTGAAGCCGCGCAAGGAGCGCCCGAGCGACGCGCAGATCAAGCAGAAGGTGACCGACCTGCTCAAGCTGGTGCAGCTCGACTGGCTGGCCGACCGCTACCCGTCGCAGCTCTCCGGCGGCCAGCGCCAGCGCATCGCGCTGGCGCGTGCGCTGGCGGTGGAGCCCAAGGTGCTGCTGCTCGACGAGCCCTTCGGCGCGCTCGACGCCAAAGTGCGCAAGGAGTTGCGCCGCTGGCTGCGCCGGCTGCACGATGAACTGCACGTCACTTCCATCTTCGTCACGCACGACCAGGAAGAGGCGCTCGAGGTGGCCGACCGCGTGGTGGTCATCAACAAAGGGCGCATCGAGCAGGTCGGTTCCCCGCAAGAAGTGTGGGACCAGCCCGCTAGCCCGTTCGTCTACGGCTTTTTGGGCGACGTGAACCTGTTCCATGGCCGGGCCGACAACGGCGCGGTGCAACTGGACGGCATGCGCCTCGATTCGCCGGAACACAGCGGCGCGCGCGACGCCAAGGCCATGGCCTATGTGCGCCCGCACGACCTCACCGTGGAGCGCTACACCGCCGGGGCGACCGGCATCGTCGCCACCTTGTCGCGGGCCATCGTGGTCGGCCCGATCGCGCGGCTGGAACTTGAGCCCACCGAAACGAATCCAGATAATCCGGGCTCCGGAACCATCATCGAGGCGCAACTCCCTGCGCAACAGTTCCGGGAACTGGGCTTGCAAGAGGGTGACACCGTCGTCGCCACGCCGCGCAAGGCCAGGGTGTTCGTAGAAGAAGATTGGGTTTCCCCTTGATCGATTGGTATTTCGGCGCGCCGCGCCGCGCGTACGGGCTGATCTGCCTTGCCTGCGTCCTGATGCTGGCCTTCGGGCTCTATCTGCAGCATGTGGTGGGCCTGGAGCCTTGTCCGATGTGCATCGTGCAGCGCTATGCACTGGTGCTGGTGGCGCTCTTCACCGGCCTGGCCGGCGTGTTCCGCAGCCGTGGCCTGCAGGTCACGGGCGGTGGGCTGGCGCTGCTGGCGGCCATTGGCGGCGCCTACACGGCAGCATCGCAGAGCTGGCTCCAGTGGAATCCGCCCGAGGTCGTCTCGTGCGGACGCGACCTGTACGGAATGATCGAGACTTTTCCGCTCAAGCGCGCGCTGCCGATGATCTTTCGCGGCGGCGGCGATTGCTCGAAGGTCGACTGGTCGCTGTTCGGCCTGACGCTGGCGAACTGGTCGTTCGTTGCCTTCGTCGTTCTTGCGACGATGCTGCTGGTGCTGCTTTTTCGCCGTCGCCTGGCGCGCTGAGCCGGCGAAGCGTCGGGGGCCGCTGCGCCCCCAACACACCGGCTTACAGAGGCAGGGTGTCGAAGGCCGCGTAAGCGGTCGCCAACCAGGACTTCACGCGCTGGCGCTCCAGCAGGCCGAGCGCGTGCGCCCCTTCGCGGTCGTTCACGGCCTTCCAGAAACTCGTGTTCTGCGCATCGATCTTGCGCATGCTCGCCTCGTGCAGGCGCGGCAGGGTGATCACGCGGGCGCCGTTCGCCGTCGCCTTGGAGAGCGACTGCGATGCCAGCAGCATGCCAAAGTCGCTGCCGCGGCCGTAGTTCTGCACCACGATGTAGTTGGGCCGATTGCCGAAGGTGTCGATCAGCGCGCCGAGCAGGTCGGTGGAGTCCTTGCCGTCGTCCAGCACATGCCAGAAATTGACGGCCACGCCGAGTTCGTCGAACACGTCGAACAGATCGGATTCCTTGATCCAGCGCGACAAGGGGGCCAGCGTCTGGGCGGCAAGGTCGACGATCACGCTTTGCTGCGGATTGGTCTCGAAGCCGTTCACGACGGTGTCGAGCCCCTCGAAGCTGTCGACCACGATGGGCGACGCAAAGCCTTCGTAGAAGCGCGTGAACGAGCTGTGCGAGCGGTCCGTGTCGAAGCCGATGAAGGGCTTGCTGTGGTCGATGAAATACTGTGCCAGCACGCGCGCGGTGACCGACTTGCCGACCCCGCCTTTTTCGCCGCCGATGAAATTGATGGAGCTCATGAGTTGCTGCTGCTTCGAAGGGGTTGAGGAGTGAAGGGCTGATTCATTCTAGGGGCCGCGTTTTCTTTCTCTTCTATTTGCCGCGCCTCGCCATGCCTTGCAGCAAGGGATGTGCCTGCAAGCGCTGCTGCAGCCGCTTTTTCCAGGCGGCAGGCAGCGTCGATGCCTCGATCATCTGCGGCCATCGGCTGCGCGCGAGACGCGCCGTGTCGGCAATGACGCGCCGGACCAGCGGCTCGTGCAGCCCCGCCGAGAAGCAGAAGGCGCGCACGTTCGCGGGCGTGAACAAGGCCGTGCGTTTGGTGGCGGCACCGGCGGGCGCTGCGGGCATGAGAGGAAGAGCGTGGCCATCGACGCCCTGGAGCGCGGCGTACGCCACGATGTCGTAGGCCGGCGCCAGCCGCGGCGCGATGCCGTCCGGATAGAGCACGCCAAAGTTCTTCAAGTGCGCGTCGGGGTTGCCGAGCAGGTCGTTCACCGCAAGGCGCCGCATGAGTTCGAGCACGCCTTCTTCGCCCAGCGACGGGAAGGCCTGCATCGCAAGCGCCATGTCGAGATAGCTGGCGCTGTACTTGTGCATCGGGTCGACAGCGAGCACCTGCGCAAAATCTTCGAAGTGAATGCGGCGCGCGCCTTCGCGGTCGAAACGCGTCACGGCCAGAAAGTCGGGCTCGTCGGGCAGCGCATAGCTGTGTTCGGCCGCAATGGCCGAGAGCGGTGCCAGCTCGGCATGACAGACCTCGACACCGGCCGCGCCGGCCAACTGGAGAGACAGCATTTCCAGTTGCGGCATGTGGGGGCGTCCGGCCACGGGCAGCTTGGCGATCACGCGCGTGCTCGCGCCGGCGCGGGTGCGTGCCACGTAGCGGCCGCCCTGACGGCGCAGGCCGAGCTTGGGTTGCACGCCCGACACCGAGATGCCTTGCGGCATGGGCAGTTCGACGACCGACATCTCGAGCGCGTCCTGGTCCTGCGTGATGAGCCGCTGCAGCGTCTGGCGGTCCACCGCGACCGGCTTGGCGCTCACTGCGCCGGGCAGGTCGCCGCCGCAGGCCGCAAGGAGCTCGAAATGGTCGTTTTCACGGCAGCCGCGCAGCTGCGCGATATGGCTGCGCAACACGCCTTCGGGCAGAAGATTCTGGAAAAAGCGCGGCAGCTGGCCGCCTTGCGCATTGAACAACGGGTTTTTCACGTCAGCCCAGAGCGCTGACTGCGTGGCCGCATCGCTGGCCACCATCGACAGCGAAAGCACCTCCGCTGGCGGCGCGGCGACCAGCTCCGGCTCGGCGACGAAGCGGCACAGGTCGGCATACTGGAAGAGCTTGCCAAAGCGCCGCGTGCCGAGCGAGATCTCGAGGATCTTGACGTTCATGGCGGGCGACGCTTGTTGGCGTGCGGCGGAGCCTGCGCCACGGCATGGCCCACGCGGGTGACGACGGGGCGGTAGTCGGGATCGGTGCCCGCGCTCTGGCCGAAGCCCTTCGGCGCGAGCTGCAGTTCCAGGCCGAGCGCATCGACCAGCGCCAGCAGCGAAGACAGCTGCGGGTTGCCCTTCAGGCTCAGCGCATTGCGCACCGAGCGTTCGGTCAGGCCGGAGCGCTGCGCAATTTCAGCATGGGTGATGCCCGTGGCATCGCGCCGGGCTGCGAGGGCGGTGATGAGTTCCTGTTTGGTCACGGAAAGATATTACCGTAAATGCCATTTTTGGAAATATATTTCCTCGATCAGCCATGCTTCTACCTTGGCACCAGCGTGAAGAAGGGCATGACCACGCCCATGACCCAGTTCTGCCCGAAGTCGAGAGCGGCGCGTCGGTATTTCTCGTCCGCCTGGGCGGCCAGCAGGTCGAGCCGCGCCACCACCTTGGACAGCTCGCGATCAGCCACGAGGTTGCGGCCGCGCTCGCTGATCTCGGTGGCCAGCAGCAGGGGTTGGCCGTCGGGGCCGGTCTTGGACGAGATGAGCCAGAGCGATATTTCGAAATTTCGCGCCGCACGGTAGCTGTTCTCGGCATTGACACCGTCGAGCAAGGTCTGGTCCCAGGTGTCGCCGTTGGCCTGCTTGAGCATGGTGGCCCAGCCGACCACCAGCGCCGCGACCCGGTCTCCCTGGTAACCTTGCGGCCCGGTGTCGAACGCCAGGCGGATCGCGTCGATGCCGGTGGCACCGCGCAGTTCGGGCAGGGCGGGACCTGTAAGCACCGCGTCCCAGGCGCGCTGGGCGGCGGCTTCGACGCTGGCTGCGGATTTGCGCCACTCGCGCGGGTTGCGCCGATACAGCGTGGTCTGCACACGCCGGATCGATTGCAGGTTGTCGCGCAAGGACAGGTTCGCAATGCGGTTGGCGCTGGATTGCAGCCATTCCTGATTGGCATAGGGTTCGGCGCGCTCGGTGGAACGCACGGCCGCGCAGCCGCCAAGACCCAGCAGGGCGGCAGCGCCAACCAGCAGGCAGCCGCGGCGCGCGGCGAAGGGTGATGAAACCAGGGAATCGCTCATGCCCTGACGTTATCATCCACGGCTGGGGCGGCGGCCTGCTTTGAGCGGCGGGCCCGTGCAATTTTCCTTACAAATCAATACCTTGGCGCTACGCCAAGGCAGGCCGACAAGTCGTGCGTCTTAATTCCATCAAGCTTTCGGGCTTCAAGTCGTTCGCCGAACCCACCAACTTCCTGCTGCCAGGCCAATTGGTCGGCGTTGTCGGGCCCAACGGTTGCGGCAAGTCGAACATCATGGATGCGGTGCGCTGGGTGCTGGGCGAGTCGCGGGCGTCGGAGCTGCGCGGCGAGTCGATGCAGGACGTGATCTTCAACGGCACGACCACGCGCAAGCAGGCCAGCCGTTCGAGCGTGGAACTGGTGTTCGACAACGCCGACCATCGCGCGGGCGGGCAATGGAACCAGTTCGGCGAAATTGCGGTGCGGCGCGTGCTCACGCGCGACGGCACCAGCAGCTACTACATCAACAACCAGCCGGTGCGCCGCCGCGACGTGCAGGACGTGTTCCTCGGCACGGGCCTCGGCCCGCGCGCCTACGCCATCATCGGACAGGGCACGATCAGCCGAATCATCGAATCCAAGCCCGAGGAGCTGCGCCTGTTCCTCGAAGAGGCGGCGGGCGTCTCCAAGTACAAGGAGCGCCGGCGCGAAACCGAGAACCGCCTGGGCGACACGCGCGAGAACCTCACGCGCGTCGAAGACATTCTTCGTGAACTGAATGCCAATCTCGAAAAGCTCGAGAAGCAGGCCGAGGTGGCCGCGCGCTACAACATGCTGCAGGGCGATGCCACGAAGAAGCAGCACCAGCTGTGGTTCCTGAAGCGCAGTGAAAGCGACGCCGACCAGGCCAAGATCAAGGCCGATTCCGAAAAGGCGATCAACGACCTCGAATCGCGCACCGCCGACCTGCGCCGCATCGAGGCCGAACTCGAAACCGTGCGCCAGGCCCACTACGGTGCCGGCGACCAGGTCAACCAGGCCCAGGGCAAGCTCTACGAAGCCAGCGCCGAAGTCGGCCGCCTCGAAGGCGAGATCCGCTTCGTGGTCGAAGGCCGCCAGCGCGTGGAGCAGCGGCTCGTCCAGTTGCGCGAGCAAATGGGCCAATGGGGCCGCCGCCGCGAAGAGGCCGAGGCAGAAATCGAAACCCTGGCCGGCCAGGGCGTCGACGCCGAGGAGCAGGCCGTGCTGCTGGCCGCGCAGCTCGAAGAGCACGACGCGCGCATGCCCGAGCTCGAGGAAGCCGTGCAGCGGGCCCAGAACGAAGCCAACACGCAACGCGCCGCCGTCGGCCAGGTCCAGCAGCAGATCCAGGTGCTGGCCGCCGACCAACGCAACATCGAAGACCAGAGCCGGCAGCTCACGCAGCGCAGCGAACGTCTGCGTGCCGATCAGAACGCGCTGGCCGCGCCCGACGAAGCCCGCCTGCAGTCCATGCAGGAGGAGCATGCGGCCGCACAGGAAGCTGCGAGCGAAGCCGACGCCCGCCTGCACGAACTGCAGGAATCGGTGCCGCAGCTCGACGACGACCGCCGCTCGAAGCAGCAGGCCGTCAACACCGAAGGTGCGCGCCATGCCGAACTTTCGGCGCGGCTCGAGGCGCTGCGTGCGCTGCAGGAAAAGGTAAAGACCGACGGCAAGCTCGCGCCCTGGCTTGCCAAGCACGGGCTCGAAGGCATGCAAGGCCTGTGGAGCCGCATCCACATCGAGCAAGGCTGGGAAAACGCGCTCGAAGCGGCGTTGCGCGAGCGCCTGGGCGCGCTCGAAGTCAGCCGGCTCGACATGGTGCGCGCCTTCGGCAACGACGCGCCGCCCGCCAAGCTGGCGTTCTACAGCCCCCCGGCGGCCGGCGTATCGCAAGACGGCGGCACGCTGCCTCGCCTGTCGAGCCTGCTGCGCCTGAACGACGCGGGCCTGCAGGCGTTGATGACGGACTGGCTCCACGGCTGCTACACCGCGCAGAGCTTCGAGGAGGCGCTCGCCCAGCGCGCCACACTGAAGCCGGGCGAGGTCATTTATGTGCAGAGCGGCCACGCCGTGTTTTCGCACAGCGTGAATTTCTACGCCCCCGATTCCGAACAGGCCGGCCTGCTGGCGCGCCAGCAGGAAATGGAAAACCTCGAGCGCCAGCTGCGCGCGCAGACGCTCATCAGCGAAGAAGCGCGCACGGCCCTGGTGCGTGCCGAAGCCGCCTATGCCGAGGCCGCACAGCGCCTCGTGGCCGCGCGCCGTGAAGCGGCAGAAACGCAATCCCGCGCGCATGAACTGCAGGTGGAAACGCTGCGCATGACGCAGCTGGCCGAACAGACCCGCGCACGCAGCGAACAACTGGCCACCGACCTTGCCGAAGTCGACGCGCAATTGGAAGAGCTGCAGGAAAAGCGCATGGCCGCCGAAGGCCGCTTCGAAGAGCTCGACATGCAGCTCGCCGACAGCCAGGAACGGCACGCGGAACTCGACGAGCGCGTGATCGAAGCCGGCCGTGCATTGACTGCCAGCCGCGAGCAGCACCGCAGCCTCGAACGGCAGGCGCAGGAAGCCACCTTCTCGCAGCGCACGCTCGAAGCGCGCCGCGGCGAGCTGAATCGCGCGATCGAAACCGCATCGCAGCAGGTGGTGGCCCTCACTGACGAAGACGAGCGCGCCAGGGCCGAGCTCGGCCGCCTGTCGGATGCGGCGGCCCAGGCCGGCCTGCAGGATGCGTTGGCCCTGAAGCTCGAACGCGAAGCCGCTCTGGGTGCCGCGCGCAGCCAGTACGACGACCTCACGATGAAGCTGCGTGCCAGCGACGAACGCCGGCTGCAGCTCGAGCGCGAACTCGATCCGCTGCGTCAGCGCATCACCGAATTCCAGCTCAAGGAACAGGCCGCCCGCCTCGGTGTCGAGCAGTATCAGCAGTTGCTCGACGATGCCGGCGCCGACCTCGAAGCCGTTGCGCTGTCGATCGAAACCGACAAGGTTCGTCTCGCGGGCCTGCAAGGCGAGATCGACCGCCTGAACCGCGAAGTGGTGGCATTGGGTGCGGTGAACCTGGCGGCGCTCGACGAGCTTGCCGTGGCCAGCGAGCGCAAAACATTCCTCGATGCGCAGTCCGCCGACCTGAACGAAGCCATCGGCACTCTCGAAGACGCCATCCGCAAGATCGATGGCGAAACGCGCGAGCTTCTCGGCGGCACCTTCAAGATCGTCAACGAGCACTTCAGCCGCATGTTCCCCGAGCTTTTCGGCGGCGGCAATGCGCGGCTGGTGATGACAGGCGACGAAATCCTGGATGCCGGCGTGCAGGTGCTGGCGCAGCCGCCCGGCAAGAAGAACCAGACCATCCATCTGCTGTCGGGCGGGGAAAAAGCGCTCACGGCCATCGCGCTGGTGTTCGCAATCTTCCAGCTCAACCCGGCGCCTTTCTGCCTGCTCGACGAAGTGGACGCGCCGCTGGACGACGCGAACACCGAACGCTATGCCAAACTCGTGACCGCCATGAGCCGCGAAACCCAGTTCCTCTTCATCAGTCACAACAAGATCGCCATGGAAATGGCCGAGCAGCTGATCGGTGTCACCATGCAGGAGCAGGGCGTCTCGCGCATCGTCGCGGTCGACATGGAAGCGGCCGCATCCATGGTCGAAGCTGCTTAAGCCGAGCAGCACGCATGAGCAATCTCACTCTCGCCCTGGCCATCCTCGGCGGTCTCGTTCTCGCGGCCGTCGTTGCCTTCAACACAGTGACCTCGCGCCGCAATGCGCCGCGGCAGCCGGATGCCCGGGACCTCGACTTGTCGCCCGATGCCGATCGGCCCTCGTCATCTTCCGGTGGCGTGGAGCCGATGCTGCACGTCGATCCACACCAGGTGCCGGGCCATGAGCGCCACGAACCGCTGTTCGATCCCGATCTGCCCGCGCCGGGCGCCACCCCCGTCCCGACGGCCGAGCGGCGCGGCGGACTCGATCCGCTCATCGACGTGATCGCACCGGTCTCGCTCGACGGGCTTGCCTCGGGCGATGCGGCGATTGCGGCCATGCCCTCCACGCGCCGCGCGGGCAGCAAGCCCGTGGCCATCGAAGGCCTGAACGAGCACACCGGCCAGTGGGAGCCGCCCGTGCCGGGGCAGCGCTACAGCGCGTTCCAAGTGGGCGTGCAGCTGGCCAATCGCACCGGTGCGCTCAACGAGATCGAATACTCCGAATTCGTCGTCAAGGCACAGGCCTTTGCGGATGCCGTGAACGGTGCGCTCGAGTTTCCCGAGATGCTCGACGAAGTGGCTCGCGCCCGCGAACTCGACCAGTTCGCCAGCGCGCACGATGCCCAGCTGGGCTTTGTGCTGCGCGCACTGCACGCGGCCTGGAGCCCGGGCTACGTGCAGCAGAACGCGGCCCGGCTGGGTTTCGTGGCGGGCATTATTCCGGGCCGCATGGTGCTGCCCACCAGCGAAGCCGGCTTGCCGCCGATCCTCGGACTCTCATTCGACACCCAGGCCGCGCTGGCCGACGATCCCGCGCAATCGGCCATCCGCGAGCTCAGCCTGAGCCTGGACGTGCCGCAGGTCGATCGCACCGAGGAGCCGTTCCGCCGCATGCGCGAGGCCGCCGCCACGCTGGCGCGCGAGATGGACGGCGTGGTGACTGACAGCGACGGGCAACTGCTGCGCGATGAAACCATGGATGCCATCGGCGCCGACCTCGAGCAGCTTTACGACACGCTCGAGTCGCGCGACCTGGCCGCCGGCTCGCCGCTGGCGCGCCGCCTCTTCAGCTGATCCGATCGTTCGGGAGACACCCATGACAACGCGCGACGAAGCGGCACGCGAAGCCGCCGCACTGAGCGAACAGCTTCACAAGCACGCCCACCTCTATTACGTGCTCGACGCGCCCGAGCTGCCCGACGCGGAGTACGACAGGCTGTTCCAGCGACTGCAGGCCCTTGAGGCGGAATTTCCCGATTTGCGCACGCCCGACTCGCCGACGCAGCGCGTGGGCGGCAAGGTGCTCGACGGCTTCACCAAGGTGCGCCACAGGGTGCCGATGCTGTCGATTCGCACCGAGACCGACATCACGCCCGGTGGCGCCAGTGCCTTCGACGCCCGCGTGCGCAAGGAGCTCGGCCTGGCCGAAGACGGTCCCCAGGTCGAGTACGTCTGCGAGCTCAAGTTCGACGGTCTGGCCATGAACCTGCGCTACGAAAACGGCGTGCTGGTGCAGGCCGCCACGCGCGGTGACGGCGAAATCGGCGAAGAGGTCACGCAGAACATCCGCACGGTGCGCGAGATTCCGCTGCGGCTCGACGGCAAGGCACCGCCCGTGGTCGAAGTACGCGGCGAGATCTACATGAAGCGCGCCGACTTCGAGGCACTCAACGAACGCCAGCGTGAAAAGATCGCGGCCGGGCAGAAGAACGAAAAGGTGTTCGTCAACCCGCGCAATGCGGCGGCCGGCGCGGTGCGCCAGCTCGATCCGGCCATTGCGGCGGCGCGTCCACTGAGCTTTTTTGCCTATGGACTCGGCGAGGTCACGCCCGCCAGCGAAGGCGGGCCGGAATTTTCAACGCAGTTCGATTGGCTGCAGCAGTTCGACGCATGGGGATTCCCGGTGGCGAAGCAAACTGCGCGGGCGAGAGGTGCTATTGAATTGATAGCATTTCACGAAAACATCGGGCGTCAGCGCGACGCCTTGCCCTACGACATCGACGGCGTGGTCTACAAGGTCGACAGCCTCGAGCTGCAGCGTCGGCTGGGCTTCGTCTCGCGCGAGCCGCGCTGGGCCGTGGCGCACAAGTACCCGGCGCAGGAGCAGATCACCGACGTGCTCGGCATCGAAGTGCAGGTGGGCCGTACGGGCAAGCTCACGCCGGTCGCCAAGCTCGCGCCCGTCTTCGTCGGCGGCGTGACCGTGACCAACGCCACGCTGCACAACGAAGACGAAGCGCGTCGCAAGGATGTGCGCGTGGGCGACAAGGTCATCGTGCGCCGCGCCGGCGATGTGATTCCCGAAGTGGTCGGCGTGGTGCCGGAGAGCCTGGCCAGGCCCGACTCCGAGCGTGGTCCGCTGTTCACCATGCCGCACCAGTGTCCGGTGTGCGGTTCGGAGGCGCTACGGGAAGAAGGCGAGGTCGACTACCGCTGCACCGGTGGCCTGTTCTGCGGCGCCCAGCGCAAGGAAGCCATCCTGCACTTTGCGGCCCGCCGCGCCGTCGACATCGACGGGCTCGGCGACAAGCTGGTCGAACAACTGGTCGATGCCAACCTGATCCGCACCTTGCCCGACCTCTACAGGCTCGGCTTCACGACGCTCGCGGGCCTGGACCGCATGGCCGAGAAGTCGGCCAGGAACATCGTCGATGCGCTCGAGGCCTCCAAGAAGACCACGCTGCCGCGCTTCCTGTTCGGCCTTGGCATCCGGCATGTGGGCGAGAGCACCGCGAAAGACCTGGCCAAGCATTTCGGCAAGCTCGACGCGATCATGGACGCGACCGAAGTGCAGTTGCTCGAGGTCAACGACGTGGGGCCGGTGGTCGCGCAGAGCCTCCGCACCTTCTTCGATCAGCCGCACAACCGCGAAGTGGTCGAGCAGCTGCGGGCCTGCGGGCTGACATGGGAAGAGGGCGAGCCCGCCGCGCGCGCACCCAAGCCACTGGCGGGCTTGACCTTCGTGATCACCGGCACCCTTCCTACGCTCAGCAGGGACGAGGCGAAGGATAAATTGGAAGCCGCCGGTGCCAAGGTGGCAGGCTCGGTCAGCAAGAAGACAAGCTACCTGGTGGCCGGGGAGGAGGCAGGCAGCAAGCTCGACAAGGCTCGAGAGATTGGCGTCAATGTGATCGACGAGGCGGGGATGCTAGACATACTCGCCAATGGCGTCCCGGGTTGAAAAGAGGGGCGCCGGCGCGGTGTTCTTACCGCTCGTTACGTGCCTTCACACCGGCGCAGTCAACAGGGTCTACAAGCTGGCGTTGATAAAACAGAAGGCTGACAAGGAGTCCCTTATGCAAAAGATTCGTGTTCTTGGTACTTGCGTCGCCATCGGCGGCATTGCGCTGCTCGGTGGCTGCGTAGGCGTTCCTGCCGACCCCTACTACAGCGGGGGCTACTCGCAGCCGTATTACGACAATCCGGTGGTCGTTCAGCCGGCGCCCGTCTACATCGAAGGCGGCGGCTACTACGAAAGCCGCCGTCCTTACTACGGCGGGCGGCCATACTACGACGGCGGCCGGCCTTACTACGGCAGGCCGGGCTATCCTGTCGCGCGGCCAGTGCCTGTGCCTGTGCCGGTGCCCGTGCCGTCGCGTCCGGGTTGGGGCGGCGGTGGCCGCCATTCCGGTGGTGCGGCCGTGGCGCCGTCGGGCGGTTCGCCGTTGCCGCAGTACCGGTCGCAGCCGCCGCGCGGCGATCAGAAGCTGTATACGTCGCCCGACTCCAAGGGTCAAACCCCTCCCTGATTCTCGAAAGGTGGGCCGGTGAGCGGCCCTGGCGGTCGCGATAATCCCGCCATGGCCATCCGTGAAATCCTCAAAATGGGCGACCCCCGGCTGCTGCGCATTGCGCAGCCGGTGGCCGCCTTCGACACTGACGAACTGCACCTCCTGGTGCGCGACATGTTCGAGACCATGCAGGCGGTCAACGGGGCCGGCTTGGCGGCGCCGCAAATCGGCGTCGACCAGCAGCTCGTGATCTTCGGCACAGACGTTGTCAATCCCCGCTACCCTGATGCGCCGCCGGTGCCCCGCACCGTGCTTCTGAACCCGGTCATCACCCCGATCGGCGAAGAGGAAGAAGAGGGCTGGGAAGGGTGCCTGTCGGTGCCGGGCCTGCGCGGCGTGGTGCCGCGCTTTGCGAACATCCGCTACACCGGCTTCGACCCTTATGGCGATCCCATCGACCGCATCGCCAGCGGTTTTCATGCGCGCGTGGTTCAGCACGAGGTCGATCACCTGCTGGGCAAGCTCTACCCGATGCGCGTGCGCGATTTCTCGCGCTTCGGCTATACCGACGTACTGTTTCCAGGGCTCGACGCCAACGACGACGACTGAAAAGAAAAAGCCGGCTCGCGGCCGGCTCATGAGGTCAGTTGTATTTGCCGCCCAGGCCGAATCGGCCGCCGCCAAACAGGCTGATGGCCAGCGCGGCAAACAGGAACATGCCCTGCAGTTCCAGCGCCCAGCCGCCTTGGCTATTGAGCGTGCCGATGTCCTTCTGGTGCACCAGCCAGATTGCCACCACCATGTTGATCGCGACGATCAGCGCCGCCGGCCGCGTGAACAGGCCCACGATGAGCAACACCGGCGCGATGATCTCTCCGACGTAGATCAGGTAGGCCAGGGCCGCCGGCAGCCCATGGGACGCCAGCATGCCGCCAATGCCGTCGACGCCCTTGCCGACCTTCGCAATGCCATGCAACAGGATGAGGATGCCGAGTGCAACGCGCAGAACGAGCTTGCCGGTGTCGTCGGATTTGGTCATGAGCGGATTCCTTGGTGAGAGAGTGATTGAAGGGCCGTATGTTAGTGAATGCGGCGGCCGAGAAAAGCCCACCGCAAGCGGCTTGCGGCATATGCATTCAACTGTCCGTTCTTTGGCAGAGTAGCGCGCAGCCCCGTACACTGCCTTTTGCCTACAGTTGAGGAGAACACACCAATGAAGAGCCGATTTCGTCCCGCGCTTGCCGCGGCCGCATCCGTCGTGGCGCTTGCCGCGGCCGCTCCCGCCTTTGCCGGCAAGACCCTCGATGCCGTCAAGCAGCGCGGCACCGTCAAGTGCGGCGTGACCAATGGCGTGGCCGGTTTTTCCGCGCCCGATACGCAGGGCAACTGGTCCGGGCTGGACGTCGATACCTGCCGCGCGATTGCAGCAGCCGTGCTGGGCGACCCCAAGAAGGTCGACTTCGTGCCGCTCAATTCGCAGCAGCGCTTCTCGGCCCTGCAGGCCGGCGAGATCGACATCCTCGCGCGCAACACCACCTGGACGCTCACGCGCGACGCGTCGCTGGGCTTCAACTTCACCACCATCACCTACTACGACGGCCAGGGCTTCCTGGTGCCGAAGAAGCTCAAGGTGACGAGCGCCAAGCAGCTCAAGAACGCCACCATCTGCACGCAGTCGGGCACCACCAACGAGAAGAACGTCTCCGACTACTTCCGGGCCCAGAACATCCCGGTCAAGACCGTCGTGTTCGAAAGCTTCGAGGCTTCGTTCAAGGCCTTCTTCTCGGGCCGTTGCCAGGCTTTCACCACCGACGCCTCGGCGCTGGCGGGCCTGCGCAACAAGGAAGCACCGAACCCCGACGACTACGTCATCCTGCCTGAGCTGATCTCGAAGGAGCCGCTCGCGCCGCTGGTGCGCCGCGGCGACGACGAATGGTTTGCCATTGCCAAGTGGGTGCCCAACGCGCTCATCGAGGCCGAAGAGTTCGGCGTCACGCAGGCCAATGCCGACGAGCTCAAGGCCAACAGCAAGGACCCGGGGCAGCAGCGCCTGGTCGGCACCGGTGAAGACCTGGGCAAGCTGCTGGGCCTCGACAAGGACTGGTCGTTCCGTGCCATCAAGGCCGTCGGCAACTACGGCGAAATGTTCGAGCGCAACGTCGGGCCCAAGTCGGTGCTCAAGCTGCCGCGCGGCTCCAACAACCTCTGGAACAAGGGCGGCCTGATCTACGCACCCCCGGTTCGATGAGCGGCGGGGCCTCGCGCCGCGGCGCCTGGCTGGCCTGGGTCGTCCAGGCGCTGCTGGTGCTGGCCGTCGTGGCCGGCGCCTTCTGGGTGGTGCACCATGCGCTCGAAGTGCTGCGCGCGCGCGGCGTGCGGTCGGGCTTCGACTTTCTGACCGAGCCCGCGGGCTTCTCCATCAGCGAAGGCTGGCTCGACTTCGATGCCAGCCAGCCGTTCTGGCGCGCCTTCGTGGCGGGCCTGATCAACACGGTGCGCGCCTCGGTGCCCGCCGCCATTTTTTCGGTCGTGCTCGGCACCCTGATCGGCATTGGCCGACTCGCGCCGCATGTGCTGCTGCGCGGCATCTGCACGGCGTACGTCGAACTGCTGCGCAACGTGCCGCTGCTGGTGCAGTTGCTGATGCTGGCTTTTGCCATGGCCAACCTGTTGCCCGACCCGACCGAGCCCGTGCGCCTGCTCCCCGGTGTGTGGCTCAGCAAGGGCGGGCTCAGCGTGCCCTGGCCCGCGTCGGGCGAGGGCAGCTGGTGGCCCACGCACTTCGAATGGCCCGAGAAGGGCGACTTCGGCGTGAGCGGCGGCGCGGCGCTGAGCCCGGAATACGTGACCATCGTCGCAGGGCTGTCCTTCTATTCCGCGGCTTTCGTGGCGGAGATCGTGCGCGCCGGCATCCTCTCCGTATCGCAAGGGCAGGTGTTGGCCGGGCAGGCGCTGGGCCTGACATCGGTGCAGCAGCTTCGCATCGTGATCCTGCCGCAGGCGCTGCGAGTGATCGTGCCTTCGCTCACCAACCAGCTGCTCAGCCTCACCAAGAATTCGTCGCTCGCGGTGGCCGTGGGCTATCCGGAACTGGTGTCGGTGGCCAACACCACCATCGGCTCGAACGGCCGCGCCTTCGAGTGCATCGCCATCATCATGGCTGTCTACCTGCTGCTGTCGCTGTTGATTTCCTTCGTCATGAACCGCTACAACGCGCGCGTCGCTCTCAGAGGCTGGCGATGAGAAACGTCGCGCAAGGGCCCATCGCCTGGCGCAGTGAGCTCTGGGGGTCGCCGCTGCGCGCATTGGCCACCGTGGCGTTGATCGCGCTGCTCGCGTGGGGCGGCTTCCATGTCGTCGAATGGGGCGTGGTGCACGCGGTGTTCCGGCCCGATGCAGAAGCCTGCCGCGCGGTGCAGCACGGCGCTTGCTGGGGCGTGGTGGCCGAGAAATGGCGGCCGATGCTGTTCGGCCGCTTCCCCTATGAAGAGCAATGGCGCCCGGCCATCGCGGTGGTCCTGCTGTCGGCCGTCACGGTGCTGAGCGCCTGGCCGCGCAGCTGGCGCTGGTGGCTGCTGCCGCTCTGGGCGGTGGCGCTGCTGCTCTTCGTGCTGCTGATGCGCGGCGGCGTGCTCGGCCTCCACGCCGTGCCGACGAGCCGCTGGGGCGGACTGCCGCTCACCATCGGCCTTGCGGTGGTGGGTCTGGCGCTGGCTTTTCCGCTGGCACTGCTGCTGGCACTCGGGCGCCGCTCGGGCTGGCCGGTGGTGCGCACGCTGAGCGCGAGCTACATCGAGCTGGTGCGCGGTGTGCCGCTGATTTCTGTGCTGTTCATGGCCTCTTTCCTGCTGCCGCTGCTGTGGCCCGCTGGCTGGCAGCCCGACGTGCTGGTGCGCGTGCTCGCGGGCCTGGCGCTGTTCGTGGCGGCCTACCTGGCCGAGATCATCCGCGGTGGCCTGCAAGCCGTGCCACGCGGGCAGACCGAGGTGGCGATGGCACTGGGCTTCGGACGCTGGCCCGTGCAGCGGGACATCGTTCTGCCCCAGGCCCTGCGGCTCGTGGTGCCCGCGCTGACCAACAACGTGGTCGGCACGCTGAAAGACACTTCGCTGGTCACGGTGGTGGGGCTGTTCGAGCTCACCGGCGCGCTGGGTCTGGCGCTCGGAGGCGACCCGGTCTGGCGGCCGTTCTATCTGGAGGGCTACCTTTTCATTGCGGCGGTGTATTGGGTGCTGTGCTTCGGGCTCTCGCGCTACAGCGTGTGGCTGGAGCGAAGGCTGGCGAGCGCGCCGACCTGAGGCGTGCTGCCTGCTGCGACCAAACAAGACGCCGCACTACTCCGCGAGTTGTCGCCAGCTCGCTTGGGCTCAGGTCTTTCTGGATCGCGGCATCAGTTCGGCATAGCCGGTCGCTGGATCCTGCTCACGGACGAAGCGCCACTCGGGCAACCAGGCGATCAGTATCTCGGCCGTGGTGCGCACCGTGCAGCCCGGCGCGACATGGCCACCCCGGACCTGGCCCGCACCGTCCGACACGCTGATGTGCAGATGGGATCCGTCCGGCGAGAGCGTGCCGGACAGCGTGAGTATTTCAAGATCACCTTGGAGCACCGAAGCGGTTTCCGCTCCGGCGTACCGGATGCATGCGCCACGGAGGCTGCCGATGCCGGAGACCACGAAGGCGGCTTCGGCGCCACGTTGCCTCAGCGCCGCATCGAGCGCGGCGCGCAGGTCGTCGCCGGGGTTCAGGCGCAGCGAGTGTGCATGCATGTCGGGCGGTTTGTGCTGTCTGGCCTCAGCCCACCGACAGCGCCTTGTCCACCAACTGCTGCGCCTCTTCGAGGATGCGACCCAGGTGCTCCGCACCCTTGAAGCTTTCGCCGTAGATCTTGTAGATGTTCTCGGTGCCGGAGGGCCGCGCGGCGAACCAGCCGTTGCCGGTGACGACCTTCACACCGCCGATGGCTGCGCCGTTGCCCGGCGCATGGCTCAGCACGGCCTCGATCTTGTCGCCTGCCAACTCGGTCGAGCTGACCTGCTGCGGCGACAGATTGGACAGTTTCTTTTTCTGCTCGACGGTGGCTGCCGCATCGACGCGGTCGGACACCGGCTGGCCCAGCGCCTGCGTCAGCTCGGCGTAGCGCTCGCCCGGGTCGCGCCCGGTGCGAGCGGCAATCTCGGCCGAGAGCAACGCGGGCACGATGCCGTCCTTGTCCGTGGTCCATGCCGAGCCGTCGAAACGCAGGAAGGTCGCACCCGCGCTTTCCTCTCCGCCGAAGCCCAGCGAGCCGTCCACCAGCCCATCGACGAACCACTTGAAGCCGACCGGCACCTCGTGGAGCTTGCGGCCGAGCCGGGCCGTGACGCGGTCGATCATCTGGCTGCTCACCACCGTCTTGCCGACGGCCGCTTGCGCCGGCCACTGCGGGCGGTGCGTGTAGAGGTAATCGATCATCACCGCGAGGTAGCTGTTCGGCTGCATCAGGCCCGTGCTGCGCGAGACCACGCCATGGCGGTCGTGGTCGGTGTCGCAGGCAAAGGCGATGCCGAAGCGGTCTTTCAGCGCGATCAGCTTGTGCATCGCGTCGGGCGAGGACGGGTCCATGCGGATGCGGCCGTCCCAGTCGAGCGACATGAAGCGGAAGGTGGGGTCGACCTCCTGGCTGAGCACTTCAAGGCGTTTGAGCTTGTAGCGCTCGGCGATGGCGGGCCAGTAGTGCACGCCGGCACCGCCGAGCGGATCGACGCCCAGGTCGATCTCCACACCGCGAATCGCATCCATGTCGAGCACCTGCGCAAGGTCTTCGACGTAGGTGTTCAGGTAGTCGTGGCGATGAGTGGTCGAAGCGCGCAGCGCCTGCGCGAGCGGCATGCGCTTCACGCCTTCGAGCCCGTTTGCCAGCATCTTGTTGGCGGCTGACTCGACGGCGGAAGTGATGTCGGTGCCCGCCGGGCCGCCGTTGGGCGGGTTGTACTTGAAGCCGCCGCTTTCGGGCGGATTGTGCGAGGGCGTGATCACGATGCCGTCGGCCAGCCCTGTCGTGCGCCCTCGGTTGTAGACCAGGATGGCATGCGAGACGGCCGGCGTGGGCGTGTACTCGTCGTCCTTCGAGAGCATCAACTCGATGCCGTTGGCCGCGAGCACTTCCACCGCGCTGTTGAAGGCCGGCGTGGAGAGTGCATGCGTGTCGATGCCGAGGAACAGCGGGCCGTCGATGCTTTTCTGGCGCCGGTAGTCGGCAATGGCCTGGCTCATCGCCAGCACATGCCATTCGTTGAATCCGTTGTCGAAGGAGGAACCGCGATGCCCCGAGGTGCCGAATGCCACGCGCTGCGCGGCAACCGAGGGATCGGGCCGGCCCGTGTAATAGGCCGAGACAAGGCGCGGAACGTTGACCAGCAGGTCCAGCGGTGCGGGCTGGCCTGCGAGGGGATTGGTTTTCTGGCTCATGTCGGGTGTTGCCGTTCGAGTTGAATCAAGTCGACAACATCATGCCGCAGGATGCGCCTGCGAATGAAACAAGCGGAAAGCGGCCTAAGAGGCCAACGCTTCCATCAGGTCGGTCTCGATGGCCAGTTGCGTCTTCTGGCCCTGCAGTTCGGGCCCGCTGATCAGGAAGGTGTCTTCCACGCGTTCGCCCAGGGTCGTGATCTTGGCGAGCTGCAGGTTCAGGTGGTGCCGCGCGAGCACGCGCGCCACCGAATACAAAAGCCCCGCGCGGTCACTGGCCGAGATGTTGAGCAGCCAGCGCTGCGCCTTGTCGTCGGGCAGCAGGCTGATGCGCGGCTTGATCGGGAAGCTGCGCACGCGGCGCGACACCCGTCCCACGCTGGGTGCGGGAAGGGGGCCGGCTTCGGTCAGCGTTTGCGCAAGGCCCGACTCCACCATGCTGATGAGGTCGCGGTAGTGGTCGGGCTGGAAAGTGGTCACCACCTGGAAGGTGTCGAGCGCGTAGCCGTTGCTCGTGGTGTGTACTTTTGCGTCAAGAATGTTGAACGACGACTGGTCGAAATAGCCGCAGATGCGCGCGAACAGGTCGGGTTGGTCGGGCGTGTAGACCACCACCTGCAGGCCTTCGCCCACCGGGGAAAGATGCGCGCGCACGACCGGCGGCGCCTTGGGGTCGACAGGCACGTTGGGCGGCGGCACGAAGCGCGATAGCTGCTTGGCATGCCAGGCGATCTCGGTGGCGTCGTGGCGCATGAAATAGCCCACGTCGAGCGTGTCCCACAGCGCCTTGTGGGCCTCGAAGCGCTGGGCGTGCAGCGCCAGCTGCACCAGCGCTTCGCGCTTGCGCAATTC
The DNA here is from genome assembly GCF_900099805.1 of Variovorax sp. OV700. Classification (GTDB taxonomy): domain Bacteria; phylum Pseudomonadota; class Gammaproteobacteria; order Burkholderiales; family Burkholderiaceae_C; genus Variovorax. The sequence continues at coordinate 216,529 of NZ_FNDR01000007.1, forward strand.
CACCTCGGCGTCGGGGTCGGGCATGCGGCCGCCCAGTGCGCGCAGGGTGTAGCGGTACAGGTCTTCGAGCAGCTTGCCTTTCCAGGCATTCCATACGCGCGGCGACGTGCCCCGGATGTCGGCCACCGTCAGCAGGTAGAGCGCCGTGAGGTAGCGCTCGTTGCCCACGCGCTTGGCGAAGGCGCCGATCACCTCGGGGTCGCTCAGGTCCTGCTTCTGGGCCACCTGGCTCATCACCAGGTGCTCGGCCACGAGGAATTCGATGAGTTTGGAATCTTCGCGCGCAATGCCGTGCTGCTTGCAGAAGCGCTGCACGTCGCGCGCACCCAGCGTGGAATGGTCGCCGCCGCGGCCCTTGGCAATGTCGTGGAAGAGCGCGGCCACGTAAAGGATCCACGGCTTGTCCCAGCCGGCCGCGAGCTGCGAGCAGAACGGGTACTCGTGCGCGTGCTCGGCAATGAAGAAGCGCCGCACGTTGCGCAGCACCATCAAGATGTGCTGGTCCACCGTGTAGACGTGAAACAAGTCGTGCTGCATCTGCCCGACGATGCTGCGGAACACCCGCAGGTAGCGCCCCAGCACCGAGGTCTGGTTCATGAGCCTGAACGCATGCGTGATGCCGTAGGGCTGCAGCAGGATCCGCATGAAGGTCTGGTGGTTGACCGGATCGTTGCGGAACTTGCTGTCCATCACGTGGCGCGCGTTGTAGAGCGCGCGCAGCGTGCGAGCCGACAGGCCCTGTACGCCGATGGTCTTCTGGTAGAGAAGAAAGGTCTCGAGAATGGCGTGCGGCTCGCGCTCGTAGAGATCGTCGCTCGCAATCTCGATCAGGCCGGCGCGCTCGAAGAAGCGCTCATTGATCGGCGTGTGCTGCTCGTCCACGGGCTGCAGCCGCTCCGCGATGTTGAGCAGCAGGATCTGGTTGAGCTGCGAAACCGCCTTGGCCGCCCAGTAGTAGCGCCGCATCAACGCTTCGCTCGACTTGCGCTGCGACTCGCCTTCGTAACCGAAGCTCGCGGCCACGGCCGTCTGCAGGTCGAACACCAGGCGGTCTTCGCGCCGCTTGGCAATCACGTGCAGGCGCGCCCGGATCAGCGAGAGCAGGGCTTCATTGCGCTTGATCTGCTGCGCCTCGAAGGAGGTTGCCAGGCCATTCTTGGCCAGGTCATCCCAGCGGTTGCCGAAGCCTGCGGCCTTGGTCATCCAGAGAATGGTCTGCAGGTCGCGCAGGCCGCCCGGCGATTCCTTGCAGTTGGGCTCGAGCGCGTAGGGCGTGCTGTCGTACTTCTGGTGGCGGTGCCGCATTTCCTGCGACTTGGCCACGAAGAACGCCTGCGGATCGATGGCCCTCGCAAAGCGCCTGCGGAACGCCACGAACAGCTTCTTGTCGCCTGTGATCAAGCGCGATTCAAGCAGCGAGGTCTGAACCGTGACATCTTTCTCGGCTTCGGCCAGGCACTCGTCGACCGTGCGCACGCTGGAGCCGATCTCGAGCCCGGCGTCCCAGCAGTGGCCGATGAAGGCCTCGATGCGCGCCGGATCGATTTCGCTGGCGTGGCCTTCGGGCGGCAGCAGCAATAGCACGTCGACGTCGGAATACGGAAACAGTTCGCCGCGGCCGAAGCCACCCACGGCGACCAGCGTGAGCGAGTCGCCGAAATCGGCTTCGTGCCAGAGCACGCACAGCGTCTGATCGGCCAGGGCCGACAGCTGGCGCAGCACGGTGTGCACACTGCGCGTGGGCGCACGTGCAAAGCGCAGAGTGTCGAACAGCGCCAGCTTCTTCGCGCGATAGGCTTCGCGCAGCGTGGCAACGTCGATCTTGGCTGGTTCGATCACGGCTTTGTCCGGGGCCGTGCGCCGCTCGCGCGGCTCACGTTTTCGTGGAAGTGACGAACGAGGGCAGGGGCGGGCTGCCTTCGGACAGCGTGAGCACGTCGTAGCCCGTTTCGGTGACCAGCACCGTGTGTTCCCATTGCGCCGACAGCGAATGGTCGCGTGTGACGATGGTCCAGCCGTCGTATTGGCCGCCCCTGAAGTCTTCCTTCACCTCGCGCTTGCCGGCATTGATCATCGGCTCGATGGTGAAGATCATGCCGGGCTTGAGTTCTTCGAGCGTGCCCGGGCGGCCGTAGTGCAGCACCTGCGGCTCTTCATGGAAGCGCTGGCCCACGCCGTGGCCGCAAAACTCGCGCACCACCGAATAGCCCTGGCCTTCGGCGAACTTCTGGATGGCGTGGCCCACGTCGCCCAAATGCGCGCCCGGGCGCACCTGCATGATGCCGTGCCACATGGCTTCGAAGGTGATGTGGCACAGGCGCTTGGCGGCAATGGAGGCGTCGCCGATGATGTACATGCGGCTGTTGTCGCCGAACCAGCCGTCCTTGATGACGGTCACGTCGACGTTCATGATGTCGCCCTTCTTCAAGGGCTTGTCATTCGGAATGCCGTGGCACACCACGTGGTTGACCGAGGTGCAGAGCGACTTGGGAAAGGGCACGCTGCTGGCGCCCATGTAGCCCACGGTGGCCGAGGTCGTGCCCTGCTTGACCATGTATTCGGCCGCCAGCCGGTCGACGTCGTTCGTGGTGATGCCGGGCTTGATGAAAGGCGTGAGGTAGTCCAGCACCTCGGAAGCCAGGCGGCAGGCGACGCGCATGGCCTCGATGCCTGCTGCGTCTTTGTAGGTAATGCTCATCCCGGAATTATCCCATTGGAAGAATGAGCCTGCCCCCAACGCGGGGCACTTCCTGTCGCCGCTGCCCCCAAGGGGGCAGCCAACTTGGGACGGCCCGGCGTTGGCCTAAAATGCCGGGTTAACGCGGATGACCCCAGTCAGCGGTCGTCCGCCTCGATTCCTTGATTCCCAACGCGGCCCCCAAGGCCCCCCATCGACCGTGACGCAGCCCGCACCTCAAGCCCTTCCTGTCGTAACCATGTTCGAGGGCGGCAGCGCACTCAGCGATTTCCGCGCGCGGCAGCTGCTGCCCAGGCTGCAGGCCATCGAGCCCCGCATCGAAGGCATCGGCGCCCGTTTCGTGCACCTGGTGATCACCGACGCGGCGCTCGGCGCGGCCGAACACGACCGCTTCGCTGCGCTCCTGACCTATGGCGAGCCATTCGAAGCCCCGGCCAAGTTGGGCACCTCCGTGATCGTCACCCCTCGCCTGGGCACCGTGTCGCCCTGGGCTTCCAAGGCCACCGACATCGCCCACAACTGCGGGCTGGCGCTGCGCCGGGTTGAGCGGGTCACGCAGTACCACCTGAAGCTCAAGGCCCCGCTGATCGGCAAGGCGCCCGTGCTCGAGGGCGACGTGCTCGCCGCAGTGGCCGGTCCGTTGCATGACCGCATGACCGAATCGGTGCTGGCCACGGTGGAGCAGGCCGCGAGCCTGTTCAGCGAGCTGCCGGCCCAGCCGATGGCGCAGGTCGACGTGCAGGGCGGCGGCCGCGAGGCCTTGGTGGCAGCCAACACCGGCTTCGGCCTCGCGTTGGCCGAGGACGAGATCGACTACCTCGTCGAGGCGTTCACCCGCCTGGGGCGCAACCCCAGCGACGTCGAACTGATGATGTTCGCGCAGGCCAACAGCGAGCACTGCCGCCACAAGATCTTCAACGCCGCCTTCACGATCGACGGCGTGGCCCAGCCGCAGAGCCTGTTCTCGATGATCCGCCACACCGAGAAGCGGAACCCGCAGCACACGGTCATTGCCTATGCGGACAACGCCTCGGTGATGGAAGGCTCGACGATCGAGCGCTTTGTCGCCCGGTCGGATTCGCAGGGCTATCAAAAAGATAGCGCTCTGAGCCATGTGCTCATGAAGGTGGAGACGCACAACCACCCGACCGCCATCTCCCCGTTTCCGGGCGCCTCGACCGGTGCGGGCGGCGAGATCCGCGACGAAGGCGCCACCGGCCGCGGCTCCAAGCCCAAGGCCGGCCTGACCGGCTTCACCGTGTCCAGGCTCTGGCCGGAAGAGGGCCACTACGGCAAGCCCGAACACATCGCGAGCCCGCTGCAGATCATGACCGAGGGCCCCCTGGGCGGCGCCGCGTTCAACAACGAATTCGGCCGGCCCAACCTGCTGGGCTACTTCCGCGAATACGAGCAGACGGTCTCCAGCGACATCGACACCGTGCAGCGCGGCTATCACAAGCCCATCATGATCGCGGGCGGCCTCGGCAGCATCGACGCCACCCAGACGAAGAAGATCCAGTTCCCGGCCGGCTCGCTGCTGATCCAGCTTGGCGGCCCCGGCATGCGCATCGGCATGGGCGGCAGCGCCGCCAGCTCGATGGCCACCGGCGCCAACGCGGCCGAGCTCGACTTCGACTCGGTGCAGCGCGGCAACCCCGAAATCGAGCGCCGCGCGCAAGAGGTCATCAACCATTGCTGGCAGCAGGGCGCGGCCAACCCGATCCTGGCGATCCATGACGTGGGCGCGGGCGGCCTGAGCAATGCCTTCCCCGAGCTGACCAACGACGCCGGCCGCGGTGCGCGCTTCGACCTTCGTGCGGTTCCGCTCGAAGAGTCGGGCATGGCACCCAAGGAAATCTGGTGCAATGAAAGCCAGGAGCGCTACGTGCTGGCCATCGCGCCGGAATCGCTCGATCAGTTCAAGGCCTTCTGCGAGCGCGAGCGCTGCCCGTTCTCGGTGGTGGGCGTGGCGACCGAGGAGCGCCAGCTGCTGGTGGCCGATGAAGGCGCCGCGGTCCAGCCGGTCGACATGCCGATGGACGTGCTGCTCGGCAAGCCACCCAAGATGCATCGCGACGTCAAGACCGTCGCCCGAACCTTCAAGCCGCTCGACCTGACCGGCGTCGACCTGCAGAAGGCCGCCATTGACGTGCTCTCGCACCCGACCGTGGCCTCCAAGCGCTTCCTGATCACCATCGGCGATCGCACCGTGGGCGGCCTGAGCCACCGGGACCAGATGGTCGGCCCGTGGCAGGTGCCCGTGGCCGATTGCGCCGTCACGCTGGCCGACTACAAGGGCTTTGCGGGCGAGGCGATGAGCATGGGCGAACGCACGCCGCTGGCTGCGCTCGACGCGCCCGCTTCGGGCCGCATGGCCGTGGCCGAGGCCATCACCAACCTCCTGGCCGCGCCTATCGAGCTTTCGCGCGTCAAGCTCTCGGCCAACTGGATGGCCGCGTGCGGCGAATCGGGCGAAGACGCCGCGCTGTACGAAACTGTCAAGGCCGTGGGCCTGGAGCTGTGCCCGTCGCTGGGCGTGTCGATTCCGGTCGGCAAGGATTCGCTGTCGATGCGCACGCAGTGGAAGGACGGCGGGGAAGCGAAGAAGGTCACTTCGCCCGTGAGCCTGATCGTGACCGCATTCGCGACGCTCGCCGACGTGCGCGGCACGCTGACTCCGCAGCTCGATGCCGAAGAGGCCGACACGACCCTCGTGCTCATCGACCTGGGTCGGGGCCAGCACCGCATGGCCGGCAGCATCCTGGCGCAGACGCTGAACCAGAGTGGCGACAAGGTGCCCGACCTCGACGACCCGGCACAGCTCGTGGCGCTGGTCAATGCGGTGAACGCGCTGCGCGCCGAGGGCAAGATCCTCGCCATGCACGACCGCAGCGACGGCGGCCTGTTCGCCACCGCCTGTGAAATGGCTTTTGCGGGCCATGTGGGCGTGGCCCTCAACGTCGACATGCTGGTCACCGAAGGCGACGGCATCTCCGACAGCCGCATGGAAACCGGCGACGCCAAGAACTGGGCGCAGCAGGTCAGCGCGCGGCGCGAAGAGCTCACGCTCAAGGCGCTCTTCAACGAAGAACTCGGCATGGTGCTGCAGGTGCGCACCGCCGAGCGCAACGACGTGATGCAGGTGCTGCGCGCCCACGGCCTCAGCGCCCACAGCCATTTCGTCGGCAAGACGCGGCCCGTCAGCTCGACCATGGACGCCGGCAAGGGCAAGCTTGAAGTCTGGCGCGACGCCAAGTCGGTGTTCAGCGCCACGCTGCACGACCTTCACCAGGTGTGGGATTCGGTCAGCTGGAAGATCGCCCGCGAGCGCGACAACCCCGCATGCGCCGACGCCGAACACGCCGCCGCCGGTGTGCCTGCGGACCCGGGCATGCACGTTTTCCTCCCTCTCCCTCCGGGAGAGGGCAGGGGTGAGGGCAGCGGCATCAACGCCCCCGCAATCCTTCAGCATCGCCCCAAAGTCGCCATCCTGCGCGAACAAGGCGTCAACTCGCACGTCGAGATGGCCTACGCCTTCACCGAAGCCGGCTTCGAGGCCTACGACGTGCACATGACCGACTTGCAAACGGGCAGGGCGGACCTCGCCAACTTCAAGGGCGTGGTCGCCTGCGGCGGCTTCAGCTACGGCGACACGCTGGGCGCCGGCATCGGCTGGGCGCGCAGCATCACCTTCAACCCGAAGCTCGCCGAACAGTTCAAGGCCTTCTTCGGTCGCGAAGACACCTTCGGCCTGGGCGTGTGCAACGGCTGCCAGATGTTCGCCGAACTGGCCGACATCATTCCGGGCGCCGAAGCCTGGCCGCGCTTCACCACCAACCAGAGCGAGCGCTTCGAGGCACGCCTGTCGATGGTCGAGGTGCTCGAATCGCCCAGCATCTTCTTCGCGGGCATGGCCGGCAGCCGGCTGCCCATCGCGGTGGCGCATGGCGAGGGTTATGCCAACTTCAAGCACCGCGGCGATGCGGCCAAGGCCATTGCGGCCATGCGCTTCGTGGACCACCACGGCAACCCGACCGAGCAGTACCCGTTCAACCCGAACGGCAGCGCAGGCGGCCTGACGTCGGTCACCACGCCGGACGGCCGCTTCACCGCCGTCATGCCGCACCCGGAGCGCGTGTTCCGCAACATCCAGATGAGCTGGACGCCGGGCGACCGCAGCGAGTCGAGCCCTTGGATGCAGATCTGGCGCAACGCCAGAAAATGGGTGGGTTGATGACCTCGCGGCCGCTGCGGCGGCACGCATGAAAAAACGGCCCGAGTGGGCCGTTTTTTTTGGGGAGGTCGAAGAGGCCTGAGCCTTATTCGACCTTTGCCTTGGCGCGCAGTTCTTCCTGGTACTTCTGCAGGCGCTGCTGCTGCAGCTGCTGCGTGATCTGCGGCTTCACTTCTTCCAGCTTGGGAAGCTGGGCCTGGCGGATGTCGTCGACGCGGATGATGTGATAGCCGAACTGCGTCTTGATCGGGGCAGGGGTGGTTTCACCCTTCTTGAGCTTGATCATCGCTTCCGAGAACTCGGGCACGAAGCTCGCGGGGTTGGCCCAGTCGAGGTCGCCGCCGTTAGCGCCCGATCCCGGGTCCTTGCTCTGCTTCTTGGCGATGTCCTCGAACTTGGCGCCCTTCTTCAGGTCGGCCATGATCTTCTTGGCCTGGTCTTCGGTTTCGACCAGGATGTGGCGCGCCTTGTATTCCTTGCCGCCGTTGGCTGCCACGAACTTGTCGTACTCGGCCTTCACGTCGGCGTCCGAGACCGGGCTGGTCTTGCGGTAGTTCTCGAACAGCGCGCGAATCAGGATGGCCTGACGGGCAAGCTCGAGCTGGTTCTTGTAGTCGTCGGTGGCGTCGAGGCCCTGTTTCTGCGCTTCCTGCATGAACACTTCGCGCGCGACGACTTCCTCGCGCAGCTGGCCCTGCATTTCCGGCGTGACCGGCCGGCCGGCTGCCGCCAGCTGCTGGGCCAGCACGTCCATGCGCGCCTTGGGCACGGGCTTGCCGTTGACGATGGCTGCGTTCTGCGCCATGGCCGCCACAGGAATCGCACCGAGCAGCGCTGCGGCCGCAACGGCCTGCAAGATTTGTTTTTTCATGGAATGAATATCAGGCTGGGGGAAATGCGCGTATGGGAAAGAGCGCGTGGAAGAAAGCGGATGAGACGACGGATCGAAGAAGAAGGGAGGGCGGGCCGCCGCAGCCATGTGGGCGGATGGCGGCATGCAACTGATCGAACGACTCAGAGCACCTCGATGGCGATGGCGTGCAGACCCTGCGCGATAAAAACTTGGAGGGCATCATACACAAGGCGATGGCGCGCCACGCGAGGCTTCCCTTCGAACAGTGGGGAAGCAACGCGAACCCGGAAATGCGTACCGCGGCCTTCCGCGTTGGCGCCGGCATGGCCTGCATGGGCGCTGCTCTCGTCGATCACCTCCAGCACCGTGGGCTGGAGCGCTTCGCGCAGCGCCGCTTCGAGGTCGCGCGCCGTCGGCAAGGGGTGGTTCACTGCTGCGTTCATGCGGCAGGCTTGTCGTCGCCCTTGAGGTGCGGCGAGATGTAAAGCCCCTGTGCCACAAGGAAGACGACCGGAAACGCATAGCCCCAGAGCTTGAAGTTGACCCAGGCCTCGGTGGTGAAGTACGCCGCCACGTAGCCGTTGATGATCGCCATGAAGAGGCAGTAGCCGATCCACGCCACGTTGAGGCGGCCCCACACGCGGTCTGGCAGCTGCAGCTGCGAGCCCAGCAGCATCTTGAGGAAGTTCTTCTTCAGCGCCCAGAGCGCAACTGCCAGGGCGATGGCCATGGCGCCGTAGAGCACCGTGGGCTTCCACTTGATGAAGCGGTCGTCGTGCAGCACCAGCGTGAGCGTGCCGAACAAGAGGATCAGCACCAGCGTGGCCTTCTGCATGGCCTGCAGCTTGCGCTCGATGGCGTACGTGATGCCCATCTGCACCACGGTGGCGGCCATGAGCACGCCGGTGGCGGTGTAGATGTCGGCCAGCTTGTAGGCGCCGAAGAACAGCAGGATCGGAAAGAAGTCGAGGATCAGTTTCATGCGCTGGAGAGGGCAGGTTGGTTATTTCTTCTGGAAGTCCAGCGAGGCGGAATTCATGCAGTAGCGAAGGCCTGTTTCGGTGGGGCCGTCGGGGAACACGTGGCCCAGGTGGGCGCCGCAGTTCGCACAGACGTTTTCCGTGCGCACCATGCCGTGCGAGCGGTCGACGATGTTCTTGATGGCACCGGGCACGGCCTCTTCCGAGAAGCTGGGCCAGCCGCAACCCGCGTCGAACTTGGTCGAGGCCTCGAACAACTTGGCGCCGCAGCAGATGCAATGGTACGTGCCGTCCTCCCAGTGCGCCTCGTACTTGCCGGTGAAGGGGCGCTCGGTGGCGGCATGGCGCGTCACCTCGAAGGCCGCGGGCTCCGCGCCTTTTTCAGCGAGCAGGGCTTTCCATTCGGCGTCGGTTTTCTGTACGGGAGTGGTCATGATGAGCAGCTGATTGCGATCGTGGAGGCCCAGTCGGGCGGGAACCCGGCATAGGCATCGGCACCGGGATGTTCTTCAGATGGGGTTTGGAGCAGTGTCAGCAAGGTTGCCACACCCGAGAAGTCCTTTTGGCCTGCCGCTTCGATGGCTTGCTGCCCCAGGTGGTTCCTCAACACGTACTTCGGATTGGATTTGAGCATCAAATCAGCGGCTTCCGGTTGCGACGCTTGCGCGTGGCGCTCTGAAAATAATAGCAGCCAGGCATCGAAACCGGCGCGATCCAGGAACAGGTCGCGCACCGGCTCGGCGTTGCCGCCGGCCATGTGCTGCGAGAGTCGGCGCCAGAAGATCGTGTAGTCGACCTTTTCCGCGGCCAGCAGCTTCAGCACGCCCTCGATGAGCGCGCGGTCGCTTTCGGCCGAATCGGTGAGCCCGAGCTTGGCCCGCATGCGGCTTTCGAACTCCCGCGGAAACACCGTCTTGTAAGACTCCAGCGCCGCCACCGCGATTTCCTGGTCGCCGATCAGCGGCAGCAGTGCCTGCGCCAGGCAGAACAGGTTCCAGTAGGCCACGTTGGGCTGCTGGTTGAAGGCGTAGCGGCCGCTGGTGTCGCTGTGGTTGCAGATGTGGCGCGGATCGAACCCGTCCAGGAACTGGAACGGCCCGTAGTCGATGGTGAGCCCGAGGATGCTCATGTTGTCGGTGTTCATCACGCCGTGGCAAAAGCCCACAGCCTGCCATTGGGCGAGCAGGTCGGCGGTGCGCTCGCTCACAGCTTCCAGGAAGGCTGCATAGGCATTGCCGTTGAAGCGCTCGGTGGTGCGGCAGGCCGGGTAATAGCGGTCGATCACGTAATTGGCCAGGGCCCGCAGCTCGGCGTCCCGCTGGTTGGCCGCAAAGTGCTCGAAGTGGCCGAAGCGAATGAAGCTGGGGGCCACGCGGGTCACCACGGCCGCAGTTTCCGGTTCTTCGCGGTACACGGGGGCGTTCGAGCCGGTGACGCAGAGCGCGCGGGTGGTGGGTATGCCAAGGCCGTGCATGGCCTCGCTGCAGAGGAATTCGCGGATGCTCGAACGCAGCACGGCGCGGCCGTCGCCGCCGCGCGAGTAGGGGGTGCGGCCCGCGCCCTTGAGCTGCACTTCGAGGCCGCCCGCGGTCTCGCCCAGCATGATCGCGCGGCCGTCGCCGAGCTGGCCAGCCCAGACGCCGAACTGGTGACCGCTGTACACCGTCGCAAAGGGCCGGGTTCCCGCCACGGAGACGTTGCCGGTCAGCGCTGCCAGCGTGCTGTCCGATTGCCGCCAGTCGGCCGGCAAGCCGAGCTCGCGCGCCAGCGCTTCACTGTGGCCCACCCAGTAGTGATCGGGTAGCGGCGTCGGCCGCAATTCGGTGAGAAACGCGGGCCCCAGCGCCAGGAATCCGGGTTTCCATTGCAGTCCCAGGTCGGCGGCGACCGTGTCTTCGGCAAGCAAGCTCATGCCCGGATTGTCCGGCAGAGCGCGTAACCCCTTGCGGCGCGGGCCATCGCGCTCTTGCAAAGGGTCAATGAGGGTCAGTGGGCGAGTGCCGGCATGTCCCAGATCCGTGCCCGATATTGGGCGGGCGGCAGGCCGAACCAGCGTTTGCAGGCGCGGAAGAAATTGCTGCTGTCGACAAAGCCCAGCATGTCCGCCACCGCGGTGAGCGTGTGCCGGTCTTCCGCCAGGTACTGCCGCGCGAGCTCGCGGCGGGTGCGGTCGAGCAGCGACTGGAACGACACCGACTCTTCCTGCAGCCGACGCTGCAGCGTGCGCTCCGCCAGCCCGAGGCCGGCGGCCACGTCCTGCCGGCGCGGTTCGCCCTGCGGCAGCCGGCGCGCGATCTCGGCGCACACCAGGGTGCTGGTGGTGGTTTGGCCGAGCAGGTTCAGCTGGTCGTCCAGCAGGTGCTGCTGCATCTCACCCAGCACGGGATGATGGGTGGGCAGTGGCATGGCCAGGTCGGCGCTCGACAGCAGCATGCGGTTGGCTGCGGCGTTGAATCGCACGTCGCAGCCGAAAGCCTCGCGATGCAGCCTGTCGCTGGCCGGCGCAGGGTAGACGAACTCCATGGCCAGCGGCTGCAGCTCGCGCCGCGTGAGCCATTGGCATTGCACGAGCGTGGTCAGGAGGGCGTATTCGACGCGCTGGCGCGGAATCGGCAAGCTGCCGCCGCTGTGCTCCATCACCAGCCAGCAACCGCGCGGATCGGGGTGCAGCGAGAAAGCAGTCGCGTCCGAGATCACAGCCATGTAGCGCGCCAGCCGCGCGAGCGCCGAGCCGAGGTCGGGGCTGCAGGCCATGGCATGGCCGACCGTGCCCAGCTTGCTGTGCGTGGCGGCCAGGTCGCGGTGCAGGCCGAGCGACGGTCTGCCAGCGCGCGCCACGGCAAGTTGCCAGAGCAGGGTGACTTCGTCGACGGGGATGCGGGCGTTCTGGCGGCGCAGCGAATCGGGATCGAAGCCCGCGGCCTGCAGCAGCGACGGCACGTTCAGTCCTTCGGCCTCGAACATCGAGAGCACGCCCTCGAGCCAGACGGCCGAACTGGTCCGGCCCTCTGGTTGCTGCGCGCAGCCGGGCCGGCGTTGCAGTCGGCGCTGGGCATGTGGCATGGAGGCTCCTGAAGTCATTGAATTGGCTCGCTTGCGATAGCGGGAGAAACGCAGTCTGTTCCTAGAATTTTCTGGCGGGTTCGGCCGGCCGGAGTATGGCCACCGGGCAACGATGCAGGAATTCCGGTTAACCCGGTGTGGACGCTTCGTCGACATCACGGGTTCGTGTTACCTCCCGGTAGACCGCTCAGCGTCGAGTTCCGCGTGCGGGTTTCTGTCATTGTGCGAACGACCGAAGATTGAGTGAATCCGTTGACCGCAAAGTTTTAGCAGCCATTTCACAAAAGAACAGGAGCCTTTAGATGCTGGGTTTGATGCAAGACCAACCGCTTTTGATCTCGTCGCTGATCGAGTTCGCCGAGCGCCACCACGCCGACGCCGAGATCGTCTCGCGCCGTGTCGAGGGTGATATCCACCGAAGCACCTGGGGCAACATCGCATCGCGCTCCCGGCAGGTGGCCAATGCGCTGGACGGCGAGCAGCTGCTGTTCAGCGACCGCATCGCCACCCTGGCCTGGAACGGCTACCGTCACCTGGAGCTGTACTACGGCGTGAGCGGCACGGGCCGCGTGCTCCACACCATCAATCCGCGCCTGCATCCCGACCAGATCGCATGGATCGCCAACCATGCCGAAGACCAGATCCTGTGCTTCGACCTGAGCTTTCTCCCGCTGGTGCAGGCGGTGCATGCCAGGTGCAGCACCGTCAGGAAGTGGATCGCCTTGTGCGATGCCGACAAGCTGCCTGCCGACAGCGGCATTCCCAACCTCGTGAGCTACGAGGCCTGGATGAGCGGGCATTCGACCGACTACGACTGGCCCACCTTCGACGAGAACTCCGCTTCGAGCATGTGCTACACGAGCGGCACCACGGGCAACCCCAAGGCGGCGCTCTATAGCCACCGTTCGACGCTGCTGCACGCCTACGCTGCGGCGCTGCCCGACGTGATGTGCATCTCGGCGCGCGATTCAGTGCTGCCGGTGGTGCCGATGTTCCACGTCAACGCCTGGGGCATCCCGTACTCGGCCGCGTTGGTGGGCGCGAAGATCGTGTTCCCGGGCCCGGCGCTCGATGGCAAGTCGGTGTTCGAGCTCATCGAGTCCGAAGGCGTGACCTTCGCGGCCGGCGTGCCCACCGTGTGGCAAATGATGCTGGGCCACATGCAGGCCAACGACCTGAAGTTCTCCACGCTCAACCGCACCGTCATCGGCGGCTCGGCCTGCCCGCCGGCCATGATCCGCGCGTTCCAGGACATCTACAAGGTCGAGGTTCTGCACGCCTGGGGCATGACCGAGATGAGCCCGCTGGGCACGCTGTGCACGCTCAAGAACAAGCATCTCGCCATGCCGGCCGATGCCCAGCTTGCGATCCGCCTCAAGCAGGGCCGCGCGATCTTCGGTGTCGACATGAAGATCGTCGACGGCGACGGCAAGGAGCTGCCGTGGGACGGCAAGGCCTACGGCGACCTGCTGGTCAAGGGGCCGTGGGTCGTGAAGGAATACTTCAAGGGAGAAGGCGGCGATCCGCTCGTTCCCGACGAGCAGGGCCGCGGCTGGTTTCCCACCGGCGACGTCGCCACCATCGACCCCGACGGCTACCTTCAGATCACCGACCGCAGCAAGGACGTGATCAAGTCAGGCGGCGAATGGATCAGCTCGATCGAGATCGAAAACATCGCCGTCTCGCATCCCGCCGTGGCCATGGCAGCCTGCATCGGCGTGGCGCACCCCAAGTGGGACGAGCGGCCCATCGTCGTGGCGGTGAAGAAACCCAATGCCGAAGTCACGCGCGAAGAGCTGCTCAAGTTCTACGAAGGCAAGACAGCCAAGTGGCAGATCCCCGACGACGTGGTCTTCGTCGAGGCGATTCCGCTCGGCGCCACCGGAAAGATTCTCAAGACAAAGTTGCGCGAACTGTTGAAAGACTACAAGTTGCCTACCGCGTAGCCGCACTGTCGCGCACGCGATAGCAAGGCCGCTTTGGCGGCCCTGCTTGCGGGCATTCCCTGTGCGGCGAAAAAACCGGCGCTTGTACGCTGCGATCTCGGCCCCTTACCCTGGAGACTCTTCATGCCCCGTGCTATCAAGTCAGTAGCCTTCTGCGCAATGCTGCTCAGCGCCACAGCCTCTTTCGCCCAGAAGGGCGAGACCGTCAAGGTCGCCTGGCTCGATCCGCTGTCGGGGCTGATGGCGGCGGTGGGGACCAACCAGCTCAAGACCACGCAGTTCATGGTCGAGGAGTTCAACAAGAAGAACATCTCCGGCGTGAAGTTCGAACTCATCGCCATCGACAACAAGCTGAGCCCGCAGGAAACCACCAGCGCCTTGCGCTCGGCCATGGACCAGGGTGCACGCTACGTGATGCAGGGCAATGGCTCCGGCCCGGCGCTGGCCATCATCGATGCGCTCGAGAAGCACAACGCGCGCAACCCCGGCAAGGAGCTGGTCTACATCAACTATGCCGCGGTCGACCCCGATCTCACCAACAGCAAGTGCAGCTACTGGCACTTCCGCCTCGACGCCGACACCTCCATGAAGATGGAAGCGCTGACCACCTTCATGAAGGACCAGCCCGAGATCAAGAAGGTCTACATCCTCGGCCAGAACTACGCGCACGGCCAGCAGGTCTCCAAGTACGCCAAGCAGAACCTGAAGGACAAGCGCCCCGACATCGAGATCGTCGGCGACGACCTGCACCCTCTGGCGCAGGTGCGCGACTTCGCCCCGTACATCGCCAAGATCAAGGCTTCGGGTGCCGACTCGGTCATCACCGGCAACTGGGGTTCCGATCTGGCGCTGCTCATCAAGTCGGCCAACGACTCGGGCCTGAACGTCAAGTTCTACACCTACTACGCCTACGGCACCGGCGCGCCGACGGCCATGGGCGCGGCTGCCGACGGCCGCGTGTACGTGGTGGGCTATGGCCACTACAACATGGGCGGCGACATCCAGCGGATCATGGGCGAGTTCAAGAAGAAGATGAGCGACGACATGATTCAGACGTCGATCTATCACGCCTTCGCGATGCTCGACACCGCCTTCGACAGGGCCCGCTCCACCGATCCCGTGAAGGTGGCGGCCACCATGGAAGGCATGAAGTTCAAGAGCTTCAACGGCGAGATCGAGATGCGCAAGGCTGACCACCAACTGCAGCAGGGCCTGTGGATCACCAAGTGGCAGAAGGCGGGCGGCAAGTTCCCCTATGACGCCGAGAACACGGGCTACACGATGGCCCCGGTGAAGTATTACGAATCGTATGTGGCCAGCACGCCCACCACCTGCCAGATGAAGCGCCCGTAGGGCATCTTGCAAACGCATTTCCTACCCATGGGTAGCACCGTTCAACCACCGGTAGCAGCTCGTAGAAATGCACTGTCGCCTGCGCGATAGAAACGGCCCTTGCAGCCGCCCTCTTACGGGCATTCCCTGAGGGGAGGGGCTGCAAACGCTTGTACTCTCGTGCGGCCTTTTGAACGGTTTGACCAGGAGACATAGATCGTGAAGTTCGCTCTGAAAATCGCTACAGCAGCCATCCTTTCCGCAGCCGCCACCGGCGCGCTGGCGCAAAAGGGTGAAACCGTGAAGATTGCCTGGCTCGACCCGCTGTCCGGCCTGATGGCCGCGGTCGGGACCAACCAGCTCAAGACCTTCCAGTTCCTGGCCGAAGAATTCAACAAGAAGAATGCGGCCGGCGTGAAGTTCGAAGTCATCGCCATCGACAACAAGCTGAGCCCGCAGGAGACCACCAGCGCGCTGCGTTCGGCGATGGACCAGGGTGCACGCTACGTGGTGCAGGGCAACGGCTCCGGCCCTGCGCTGGCCATCATCGATGCGCTCGAGAAGCACAACGCTCGAAACCCGGGCAAGGAAGTGCTCTACATCAACTACGCAGCGGTTGATCCCGACCTCACCAACAGCAAGTGCAGCTACTGGCACTTCCGCCTCGACGCCGACACCTCCATGAAGATGGAAGCGCTGACCGCCTTCATGAAGGAACAGGCAGACATCAAGAAGGTCTACCTGATCAACCAGAATTACTCGCACGGCCAGCAGGTCTCGAAGTTCGCCAAGCAGAACTTGAAGGACAAGCGCCCCGACGTCGAGATCGTCGGCGACGACCTGCATCCTCTCGCACAGGTGCGGGACTTCTCGCCCTACATTGCCAAGATCAAGGCCTCGGGCGCCGATTCGGTGATTACCGGCAACTGGGGTTCCGACCTGGCGCTGCTCATCAAGTCGGCCAACGACTCGGGCCTGAACGTCAAGTTCTACACCTACTACGCGGTCACGACCGGCACGCCCACCGCCATGGGCGCGGCCTCGGACGGCAAGGTCTACCAGGTGGGCTACAGCCACTACAACGCGCCGGGCCCGGTCCAGCCGCTGATGGGCGAGTTCAAAAAGAAGTTCAACGACGACATGTACACCACCGACATCTACACGGTGTACGCCATGCTCAGCGAAGCCTTCGTGCGCACCAAGTCGACCGAGCCCGTCAAGGTGGCAGCCGCCATGGAGGGCATGAAGTTCAAGAGCTTCAACGGCGACGTGGAAATGCGCAAGGCCGACCACCAGCTGCAGCAGGGCCTGTGGATCACGCGCTGGCAGAAGACGGATGCCAAGAACCCCTACAGCCCGGAGAACACCGGCTACACGCTGGCACCGGTCAAGTTCTACGAGGCCTACGTCGCGAGCACGCCAACGTCGTGCCAGATGAAGCGACCCAACAATTCTTGATCGCCTGATCGCGCGCTGACCGGTCGAGGCCCGACTTCACCACTCGGGCCTTTTTCTTTTCCAACCGACACGAAAGACCGATGAACGTCGAATTCTTCGTCATCTCACTGCTCAACGGCGTCAGCTACGGGCTGTTGCTGTTCATGCTGAGCTCTGGCCTTACGCTGATCTTCAGCATGATGGGCGTGCTCAATTTCGCGCACGCCAGCTTCTACATGCTCGGTGCGTACATTGCGTACACGCTGTCGGGCATCATCGGCTTCTGGCCGGCGCTCTTCATCGCGCCGCTCTTGGTGGGCCTGCTGGGCGCCGCCTTCGAGCGCTACAGCCTGCGCCGGGTCCACAAGTTCGGCCACGTGCCCGAGCTCCTGGTGACCTTCGGCCTCTCGTACTTGATTCTCGAGCTGGTTCAGCTTGCCTGGGGGCGCTCGACGGTGCCCTACGGCCTGCCGCCGCAGTTGCAGGGGCCGCTGTTCTCGCTTTACGGCACGCAGTTTCCCAAGTCGCGCTCGTTCATCATGCTGGTGGCGGTGCTGATGCTCATCTCGGTGTGGCTGCTGCTCACGCGCACGCGCATCGGCCTGGTCATCCAGGCGGCGCTCAAGCACCCCGACATGGTTGAGGCGCTGGGCCACAACGTGCCGCGCGTCTTCATGCTGGTGTTCGGCGGCGGTGCCGCGCTCGCGGGTCTCGCGGGCGTGGTGGGCGGCAATACCTACGTCACCGAACCGGCCATGGCGGCCTCGGTCGGATCCATCATCTTCGTGGTTGTCGTAGTAGGTGGTATGGGCTCGCTGGCCGGCGCGTTCCTCGCGTCGCTGCTGATCGGCATCATCCAGACCTTCGCGGTGGCCATGGACCAGTCGTTTGCCGGTGGCCTGCAGATGCTGGGCGTTGCCGTGACAGACCAGACATTCGGCTACGAGCTGCTCAAGCTCACGATCTCGCAGGTCGCGCCGATCCTGCCGTACCTGTTTCTTGTGCTGATCCTCATCTTCAGGCCCAAGGGCTTGCTGGGCACGCGGGAGGACTGAATGACGCAAGCACAGTCCCCCACCATTGCCGCCGACCCTCGCACCAACCCTCTTGCGACAGCAGAGGGCACAAGAAAGGGTGGAACCGAAATGACATCGACAACCACAGCCCCGACCACGCAGTACTACCGGTTCAAGCCCTGGAACATCGGGCGCTTCCTGATCTGGTCGCTGTTCGCAATCGCGCTGATCATCTCGCCGCTGGTGTTCAAGAGCAGCCTCGCGCTCACCATGCTTTCGCAGATGGGCTATCTCATCATCATCTGCCTGAGCTACAACATCCTGCTGGGGCAGGGCGGCATGCTGAGTTTCGGCCATGCGGTGTACGTCGGGCTAGGCTCGTTCCTTGCCATCCATGCGATGAACATGGGCGGCAAGGGCGGGTTTCAGATTCCGCTTGTGGCCATTCCTCTGGTGGGCGGCCTGGCCGGCATGTTCTTTGCCATCCTGCTGGGCTTCGTCACCACCAAGAAGTCGGGCACCACCTTCGCGATGATCACCATGGGCATCGGCGAGCTGGTGGCTTCCATGGCGCTGATGTTCCCGAGCTTCTTCGGCGGCGAGGGCGGCATCACCACCGACCGCGTCTACGGCCCGACCTTCTTCGGCTTCAACTTCGGTTCGCAGATCCAGGTGTACTACCTGATCGCCGCGTATTGCTTCGTCTGCACCGCGCTCATGTATGCCTTCACCGGCACGCCGCTCGGCCGCATGCTGAACGCGGTGCGCGACAACCCGGAGCGCGTGGAGTTCATCGGCTACAACACGCAGCGCGTGCGCTACTTCGCATTCATCATCGCGGGCTTCTTCGCCGGCATCGGTGGCGGGCTGGCGTCGATCAACTTCGAGATCGTGAACGCGGCCGACAGCCTGAGCGCCATCCGCTCGGGCGGCTACCTGCTGTTCACCTTCCTGGGCGGCGCGGTGTTCTTCTTCGGTCCGATCATCGGCGCGGTGCTGCTGGTGTTCGCGTCGATCCTGCTGTCGGAGCTTTCCAAGGCTTGGCAGCTCTACTTCGGCCTGGTGTTCGTGTTCATGGTGATGTTCGCGCCCGGCGGCATCGCCAGCCTGGTGATGATGAACCTGCGGGTCGCCAAGTTCGGCAAGTTCGACCGCTTCTGGCTGCTGTACGTCGCGCTCGCGGTGGCACTGGTGCCGGTCGTCGTCGGCGCCGCGGCCCTCATCGAGATGATCTATCACATACAGCTCAATGCGGCGATGGGCCCGAACCTGAACTTCTTCGGCGTGACGCTCGATACGTCGGGCATGGCAAGCTGGCTGATCGCCGCAGCCATCCTGGCGGTTGGCCTCGGGGCACTCGAGGTGGCGCGCCGCCGCTTCGTGCGTGTCTGGGGCCGGGCACAGGAAGAAATCGAAGTAGAAATCAAACGTCGGGAGGCGGCGTAATGAGCGCGCAACACGCACTGGAACTGAAGGCGCTGCGCAAGAATTTCGGCAAGACCGAAATCATCCGCGGCGTGGACCTGGCGGTAAATGCCGGGGAACGCGTGGCCATCATCGGCCCGAACGGAGCGGGCAAGTCGACGCTGTTCAACCTCATCAGCGGACGGCTGGCCCCCACCAGCGGCGAAGTGCTGCTGAACGGCGAGCGCATCGACGGCAAGAAGCCCTTCGAGATCAACCGGCTGGGCCTGTCGCGCAGCTTCCAGATCACCAACATCTTTCCGAAGCTCAGCGTGTTCGAGAACCTGCGCTGCGGGGTGCTGTGGAGCCTGGGCTACCGCTACACCTTCCTGCGCTTTCTCTCGAACCTGGACGACGCCAATGCGCGCACCGAAGAGCTCATCAAGCAGATCGGACTGGAACGCAAGCGCGACGTGCACGCGGTGAATCTCACCTATGCCGAGCAGCGTGCACTCGAAATTGGCGTGACGATCGCCGGCGGCGCTGGCGTCATCCTCCTGGACGAGCCCACGGCCGGCATGAGCAAGACCGAGACCTCGCACTTCATCTCGCTCATCAAGCACGTCACGGTCGGCAAGACGCTGCTCACGGTCGAGCACGACATGGGCGTGGTCTTCGGCCTGGCCGACAAGATCGCGGTGGTGGTGTATGGCGAGGTGATTGCCTTCGACACACCGGCGGCTGTTCGCGCCAATGCGCGGGTGCAGGAGGCTTACCTGGGCTCATCCGTCGCCGATGCACAAGGGGCGGGACACTGACATGCTGAAACTTCACGACATCCATGCCTACTACGGCAAGAGCCATGTGCTGCATGGCGTTTCCTTCAACGTCGGGGCGGGCGAGATCGTCGCGCTGCTGGGCCGCAACGGCTCCGGCCGCTCGACCACCGCCAAGGCCATCATGGGCCTGGTGCATGCCGAGGGCACGCTGCGCTGGAAAGACCAGGACATTCTGCGCAGGAAGGCGTACGAAATCGCCCACCTGGGCATCGGCTACGTGCCCGAGAACCGCGACATCTTTCCCAAGCTCACGGTGCACCAGAACCTGCTCCTGGGGCAGAAGGGCTCGGGCAAGGGCAGCCGCTGGTCGTTCGACGACATGTACGGCATGTTCCCGCGCCTGAAGGAGCGCCAGCACACCGAGGCCGGCGTGCTCTCGGGTGGCGAGCAGCAGATGCTCACGCTGTGCCGCACGCTCATGGGCGACCCCGACCTGATCATCATCGACGAGCCGACCGAAGGGCTCGCGCCGAAGATCGTCGAGCTGGTGGGGCAGTACCTGAAGACGCTCAAGAACAAGGGTATTTCGGTGCTGCTGATCGAGCAGAAGCTGACCATTGCAATGCAGATCTCCGACCGTGCGCTGGTGATGGGCCACGGCAGCATCGTGTTCGACGGCACACCAGACAGCCTGCGTGCCGATGCGACCACTCGCAAAGAGTGGCTCGAAGTCTAGGGCTTGCCCCCAGGCTTCGCGCACACGCTTTTTCCACCCCCGCTCGGGGGGCAACACCAGCGGCCCGGCAGAGCCGGTTCCGTGGTGTTCCTGGAACGGGCTGTAACCTTTAATGAGTCTTGTCTCGGCAGCGACTGCGTGCCATTGTGAGGCCACGCGAAACGCCTAGAATCCTCGAAAAAGAACACTCGTGCTTTTTCTTCTTTTTCTTCACACACCAAGGAACGCAGCATGACGGCTGAATACAAAGTGCTCGGCGATGTCGCCGTGATCACACTGACCAACCCGCCGGTCAACGGTCTCGGTTTTTCGACCCGCATCGGCATCACCGATGGGCTGTCGAAAGCCAATGCCGACGACGCCGTCAAGGCCATCGTCATCACGGGCGCAGGCAAGGCCTTCTCGGGCGGTGCGGACATCAAGGAATTCGGCACGCCCAAGGCGCTGCAGGAGCCCAACCTGCTGAGCGTGATCCTCGCGCTGGAAGCTTCGCCCAAGCCCATCGTTGCGGCCATTCACTCGGTGTGCATGGGCGGCGGCCTCGAGCTGGCCCTGGGCTGCCATTACCGCGTCGCGGCTCCCGGTACCAGCGTCGCGCTGCCTGAAGTCAAGCTCGGCCTCATTCCCGGCGCCGGCGGCACGCAGCGCCTGCCGCGCGTGCTGGGCGTGGAAACCGCGCTCAACATGATCGTGAGCGGCGAGTCCGTCAAGAGCGAACTGCTGGCCAGCCTGCCGGGGCAGAAGCTGTTCGACAAGCTCGCGGCCTCGCCCGAGTCGGTGTTCGAAGAAGCTATTGCATTCGCCAAGAGCGTGGCCGGCAAGACCGGCGACGCATTGCCGCTGGTGCGCAACCTGCCGTGCAAGCATCCGCAAGGCGACGCCTACTTCCAGTTCGCCAAGAACATGGTCGGCGGCATGTCGAAGAACTACCCTGCGCCGCTGCAGTGCGTGGAGGCCGTGCAAGCCGCCACCAAGATGAAGTTCGACGCCGGCATGGCCGAAGAGCGCCGGATCTTCACCTCGCTGATGTTCACGCCCGAATCTCTGGCGCTGCGCCACCTGTTCATGGCCGAGCGCGCGGCCTCCAAGATCCCCGACGTGGCCGACGACACGCCCAAGCGCGAAGTCAAGTCGGTCGGCGTGATCGGCGCCGGCACCATGGGCGGCGGCATCTCGATGAACTTCCTGAACGCGGGCATCCCCGTCAAGATTCTCGAGATGAAGCAGGAAGCCCTCGACCGCGGCATTGCCACCATCAAGAAGAACTACGAATCGCAGGTCAAGAAAGGCAAGCTCAAGCAGGACAAGTACGAGCAGCGCATGGCTCTCTTGAGCACCACGCTGAGCTACGACGACCTGAAGGATGCCGACCTGATCATCGAAGCCGTGTTCGAGGAACTCGGCGTGAAAGAGAAGGTGTTCAAGGAACTCGACCGCGTCGCCAAGAAGGGCGCCATCCTGGCTTCCAACACCTCGACGCTCGACGTCGACAAGATCGCCTCGTTCACCGACCGTCCGCAGGACGTGGTCGGCATGCACTTCTTCAGCCCCGCCAACGTGATGAAGCTGCTCGAAGTGGTGCGCGGCAAGGAAACGGCCAAGGACGTTCTCGCCACCGTTATGGACATTGGCAAGAAGATCAAGAAGACGGCCGTGGTCTCGGGCGTGTGCGACGGCTTCATCGGCAACCGCATGATCGAGCAGTACTCGCGCCAAGCAGGCTTCCTGCTGGACGAAGGCGCCACGCCGCAGCAGGTCGACAAGGCCGTCGAGAAGTTCGGCTTTGCCATGGGCCCGTTCCGCATGGGCGACCTGGCCGGCAACGACATCGGCTGGGCGATTCGCAAGCGCCGTGCCGTGGAGTATCCCGACATGAAGTACAGCCGCACGGCCGACAAGCTGTGCGAGCTGGGCCGCTTCGGCCAGAAGACCGGGGCAGGGTGGTACGACTACCAGGCCGGCAAGCGCGACGCAATTCCGTCGGAGCTCGTCAACAAGATGATCGAGGATCACCGCAAGGAACTGGGCATCACGCCGCGCAAGATTTCCGATGAAGAGATCGTTCAGCGCCTGGTTTACGCGCTGGTGAACGAAGGCGCGCACATCCTCGAAGATGGAATCGCGTCCAAGTCCGGCGACATCGACATGGTGTACCTCACCGGCTACGGCTTCCCGATCTGGCGCGGCGGCCCGATGCACTACGCATCGCAGGTCGGCCTGTACAACGTCGCCGAAACCATGAAGCGCTTTGCCAAGAACCCGCGCGACGACGCCGAGTTCTGGCAGCCCGCGCCGCTGATCCAGAAGCTGGCCGCCGAAGGCAAGCAGTTCAGCTGACAGCAGATCCGGGACCCTGACCGCCTATGTTGAAACGCATCTTTCTCGGGCTGCTGCTGGTGCTCATGGCACTGGTAGCTGCCGTGGCGGTCAAGACCTGGCGCACGCCGTCGCAGCAACTGGCGGTGGCGCCAGTGCCCAAGATCGAGATCGACGTGCAGGCTGCCGCAAAGCGGCTGGCCGGCGCGATTCCGATCCGGACCGTTTCGAGCCTCGACGACCCGGCCGGGAACCTGGCCGAATTCGACAAGCTGCATGCCTATCTCGCGCAGCAGTTTCCCAAGCTTCACGCCACCCTCAAGAAAGAAGTGGTCGGCCAGCGGGCGCTGCTCTATACATGGACCGGCACCGATCCCGCGACCAAGCCCATCGCGCTGATGGCGCACCAGGACATGGTGCCGATTGCGCCCGGCACCGAGAAGGCGTGGACAGTCGACCCCTTCGCGGGTGAGATCAAAGACGGCTACGTCTGGGGCCGCGGCACGCTCGACAACAAGGGCAACCTGTTCGCGCAGATGGAAGCCATCGAGTTGTTGATCACGAGCGGCTTCAAGCCGAGGCAGACCGTCTACCTCGTGATGGGCGACGACGAAGAGGTGAGCGGCCTGCGCGGCGGGCTGCCGATTGCCGAACTGCTCAAGTCGCGCAACGTGCGGCTGGACTGGGTGCTCGACGAAGGCCTGCTGATCCTGGACGGCGTGCTGCCGGGATTGTCGAAGCCCGCGGCGCTCATCGGCCTTGCGGAGAAGGGCTACGGCACCTTCTTTCTATCGCTCGACACCGCCCCCGGCCATTCGTCGATGCCGCCGCAGCGCAGTGCCATCGGCAGCATGAGCGCCGCACTGGCGCGGCTCGAAGCCACGCCCATGCCCGGCGCCATCCAGGGTGTGGCCGCCCAGATGTTCGGCGCGCTCGCGCCTGAGATGGGCGGCGTCAACCGTGTGATGCTGTCCAACCTGTGGCTCACCGAGCCGCTGGTGCGCGGTCAGCTCGAAAAGAGCCCGAGCAGCAACGCCATGCTGCGTACGACCACGGCGCTCACCATCGTGCGTGCCGGCAACAAGGACAACGTTCTGCCAGGCCGGGCCGAGGCGGCAGTCAACTTCCGCATCCTGCCGGGCGACACCATCGACAGCGTGGAGGCGCACCTGCGCAAGGCGCTGGGCAACGACGAGATCAAGATCAAGCGCTACCCGGGCAACTCCGAGCCATCGCCCGTGTCGCCGACCGACAGCACCGGCTACCGTGCCATCCAGCAGGCGGTGCGCCAGTCGTTCCCGGATGTGGTGGTGGCCCCCGGTCTCATGACGGCCGCCACAGACTCGCGCCACTTCAGCCTGGTGAGCGATGCGGTCTACCGCTTCTCGCCATTCCGCATGAAGAGCGAAGACCTGGCCCGTTTCCATGGCACCAACGAACGCGTGGCCATCTCCAACTACGGCGAGATGATCGGCTTCTATCACCAGCTCCTGCGCAACACCAACGCCGCGCCGGCGCAATGACGACAACAACCCTCTTTCCCTTCCATCTTCAAAGGACCTCACCATGACCAGCGCCGTCATTGTTTCCACCGCCCGCACGCCGCTCGCGAAGAGCTGGAAGGGTGCCTTCAACATGACGCACGGCGCCACGCTCGGCGGTCACGCGGTGCAGCACGCCATCGCGCGCGCCGGCATCGAAGCCGCAGAAGTCGATGACGTGATCATGGGCTGCGCGACGCCCGAGGGCGCCACGGGCTCCAACATCGCACGCCAGGTCGCACTGCGCGCCGGCTGTCCCGTCACCACTTCGGGCATGACGATCAACCGCTTCTGCTCGTCGGGCCTGCAGACCATTGCCACCGCTGCGCAGCGCATCATCGCGGGCGAAGGCGACGTGTACGTGGCCGGCGGCGTCGAGAGCATCTCGTGCGTGCAGAACGAAGCCAACAAGCACATGCTGGCCGACCCCTGGCTCGTGAAGCACAAGCCCGAGATCTACTGGAACATGCTGCAGACGGCCGAGCAGGTCGCCAAGCGCTACAACATCGGCCGCGACGCCATGGACGAATACGGCGCCGCCAGCCAGCAGAAGGCCACCGCCGCGCTCGAAGCCGGCCGCTTCAAGGACGAGATCGCACCCATCACCGTGCTGGCCGGCGTGGCCGACCCGGTGATGGGCCTGCGCACCAAGGAAGTCACGATCGAGAACGACGAAGGCATCCGCGCCGGCACCACCAAGGAAGGCATCAGCGGCATTCGCCCGGCGCTGCCCGGCGGCCTGATCTCGGCCGGCAATGCCAGCCAGTTCTCGGACGGCGGCGGCGCCTGCGTGGTGGTCGACGAGAAGTACGCCCAGCAAAAGGGCCTGAAGCCCCTCGGCCGTTTCCTCGGCTTCGCCGTGGCCGGCTGCGAGCCCGATGAAATGGGCATCGGCCCGGTCTTCGCGATTCCGAAGGTGCTCAAGCGCCTGGGCCTCACGGTCAACGACATCGACCTGTGGGAGCTGAACGAAGCCTTCGCGGTGCAGGTGATCTACTGCCGCGACAAGCTCGGCATTCCGGGCGACCGACTGAACGTGGACGGCGGCGCCATTGCCGTGGGCCACCCCTACGGCGTGAGCGGCCAGCGCCTCACGGGTCACGCGCTCATCGAAGGCAAGCGCCGCGGCGCGAAGAAGGTGCTGGTCACGATGTGCATCGGCGGCGGCATGGGCGCTGCAGGCGTCTTCGAGGTTCTCTGACTCTCCCCCAGGCTGCGGCGCACTGCGTGCCGCCTTCGCCAACCCCCTTCCGGGGGCAACACCAGCGGCCCGGCTGAGCCGGTTCCGCGGTGTTCCACGAACGGGCCTGGCTTTGCCGGCCGACGAGCGCTACCGTTCGAAGTCGGTAGCCTCAACATCAAGATCCGATCATGAGCTTGCGTCCCACCCTCGACTTCCTGCTCTACGACTGGCTCGACGCCGAGTCGCTCAACCAGCGGGAGCGCTTTGCCGATCATTCGCGCGAGACCTTCGATGCGGTGCTGGACACCTGCGAACGCATCGCGCGCGAAAAGTACGCGCCAGCCAATCGCATCGTCGATACGCAGGAGCCGCATTTCGACGGCGAGAAGGTCGTCTTGCCGCAGGCCACGCACGATGCGCACAAGGCGTTTGTCGAATCCGGAATGATGAGTGCGGCGCAGGACTACGACATTGGCGGCATGCAGCTGCCCTACACGCTGCAGGCCGCGGCCAACGGCTTCTTCGCGATGGCATCGGTGAGCATCGGCTCGAACATGCTCACCAGCGGCAACGCCAACCTGCTGATGGTGCACGGCACCGAAATGCAGAAAGAGGTGTTCGCCAAGAACGAATTTTCAGGCCGCTGGGCGGGCACCATGTGCCTCTCCGAACCGCAGGCCGGATCGTCGCTGAGCGACGTGGCCACGCGCGCCGTACCCGACGGCGCCGACTATCAGAACGACCCGCTCGGGCCACGCTATCGGCTCACGGGCAACAAGATGTGGATCTCGGCCGGCGATCATGAGCTGACCGAGAACATCGTGCACATCGTGCTTGCCAAGATTCCCGACGCCAGCGGCAAGCTGGTGCCCGGCACGCGCGGCATCTCGCTGTTCATCGTGCCGAAGTGGCTGGTGAACGTGGAGAACCCTCACCCCGGCCCTCTACCGCAGGCGGGAGAGGGGGAAGCCGGCAGCGTGAAAGTCACGCTGGGCGGCAGGAACGACGTGGCGCTGGCGGGCCTCAACCACAAGCTGGGCTGGCGCGGCACCACCAACACGCTGCTGAATTTCGGCGAGGGCAAGTACCCGGTCGGCGGCAAGGCGGGCGCGGTGGGCTACCTTGTCGGCGAGCCCGGCAAAGGCCTGCACTGCATGTTCCACATGATGAACGAGGCGCGCATCGGCGTCGGCACGGCCGCCACCATGCTGGGCATGGCCGGCTACTACGCCTCGCTCGACTACGCAAAGACCCGGCCGCAGGGCCGGCTCGTGAAGAAGCCCGAGGCGGGCGCCGGCAGCCAGGTCGTGAAGGACTCGGCCAGCCCGCAGGTGCGCATCATCGAGCACGCCGACGTGCGGCGCATGCTGCTCGCGCAAAAGGCGTACTGCGAAGGCGCGCTGGCGCTGGAGCTGTACTGCGCCCGGCTGGTCGACGAGCAGAAGACCGGCGGTGCAGAGGCTGCGGACGACGCGCGCCTGCTGCTCGAGGTGCTCACGCCCATTGCCAAAAGCTGGCCCAGCGAGTGGTGCCTGGAAGCCAATTCGCTGGCCATCCAGGTGCACGGCGGCTACGGCTACACGCGCGACTTTCCGGTGGAGCAGTATTGGCGCGACAACCGCCTGAACATGCTCCACGAGGGCACCCACGGCATTCAGGCCGCCGACCTGCTGGGCCGCAAGGTGCTGATGGAAAAAGGCCGGGGCCTGCAATTGCTGGCCGGCCGCATCACCGACACCATCGGCCGCGCAACCAAGGTGCCCGCGCTCGCGGCCCACGCAAAGGCGTTGGGCGCCGCGCTACAACGCATCGGCAGGGCCACCGAGGCCGCCTGGTCCACCGGCGACCCGGCCGACGCGCTCGCCAACGCCGTGCCCTACATGCAGGCATTCGGCCATACCGTGCTGGCCTGGATCTGGCTGGACGTGGCGCGGCGCGCACTGGAAATCGACGCAGAAAAGGCGAGGGCGGTAACAGCTGGCAAGATTGGCGCCACGGACTACTTCTTCCACTACGAGCTGCCGAAAATCGGCGCCTGGCTCAACGTGGTCGAGAGCCGCGACCCCACCTGTACAGCATTGCCCGAGGACGCCTTTTGACAATGGCCAACGCCGCTCCCAACAACACCCCGAATCCCGTCAAGCCCCCGAAGCCGCACGCCCGGCTCGAGAAGTGGATCTGGATCCTGATCTACGGCGGCCTGTTTCTCGTGATCCTCGGCATTGCCACGGGCCGCACCGAGCCGGCGATCGGCTGGTCGATGGCCGTGCCGGGGGGCGTGATCGCCCTCGTGGGCTTCGTGCTCATCTACGTGCGTTCGCGCCTCAATGACAAATAAGGAAGGCGGGACCATGCTGAGTTCGGAACATCGGCGCAGTGCGCAAATCGCGCCAAAGTGCGGACTATGAAATCTGAACTCCGTGCGCCCGACGCCAAGGCCACTCCGGCCGATCGGCGGGCATTCGGGCGCGCACAGCGTGCGCACTTTCCGCTCGGCCAGTGGGCACAGGCGCCCAAGCCAGATGCGGCAGGCCGCAGCCCGCTCGGCTGGTTGAAGGCGTCCAACCGCGGCCGGGTGCCCGAACTGGTGCCGGTCCGCCATGGCCGCATGCTGGCCACGCCGTTCACCTTCTACCGCGGTGCCGCCAGCCTGATGGCGAACGACCTGGCCAGGTTGCCGCACAGCGGCATCGCGACGCAGCTGTGCGGCGATGCGCACCTCGCGAACTTCGGCTTCTTCGCCAGCCCCGAGCGCTCGCTGGTCTTCGACATCAACGACTTCGACGAAACCCTGCAGGGTCCTTTCGACTGGGATGTGCGCCGGCTCGCCACCTCGTTTGTCGTGGCCGCGCGCGATCTGGGCTTCAAGCCGCGCACCGGGCGCGACGCGGTCCGGCAACTCGCCGAGGCGTACCGTGACCGCATGCGCCGCTTTGCGCGCATGGACACGCTGGAAGCCTGGTACGCGCGCCTCACGTCTCAAACGCTGCTGAAACTCGGCGCCGAGGATGCGACCGAGCTCTCAGTCATCAAGAAGGCCCGGCGCAGCACCTCGCGCGTGTTTGCCGAAGAGGCGACGGAGATGGTTGAGGGCCGCCTGATGGTGCGCGACCGTCCGCCGTTCGTCTATCACGACGCCAAGGCCACCGCACGGGAGATCGGCCGCTTTCGCTCCGGATTGCCGGCGTTCCTGGCGCAGTACCGCGCCAGCCTTCCACCCGAACGCCAGCGGCTGTTCGATCGCTATGAGCTGCACGACGTTGCGGTTCTGACGCCTGGCGTCGGCTCGGTGGGCCGGCGTTGCTTCCTGTTGCTGCTGGTGGCCGACCAGGCCCATCCCCTGTTCCTGCAATGCAAGGAAGCCGGCGAATCGGTGTTGGAAGCCCATCTGGGCTCGGCGCCGCAACCGAACTCTCCCGGCCAGCGCGTGGTGCAGGGGCAGCGGCTGGCGCAAGCCGCCAGCGACGTTTTCCTCGGCTGGGCCGAGGAATCCGGCGGACGCGGTTTTTATGTGCGCCAGCTGCGCGACATGAAAGCTTCCTACAAGCTCGAAGACTTCAAGCCGGTCGATCTCGTCGAGTTTGCCGAGGCCTGCGGCTACAGCCTGGCGCGTGCGCATGCCAAGGGCGGCGACGCCTGGGCCATTGCCGGTTACCTCGGGCGCTCCAAGACATTCAACACCGCGCTCGCGGACTTTGCCGAGGCCTATGCCGACGTCAACCAGGCCGACTGGCGCCAGCTGAAAAAAGCAGTGGCGTCGGGCAAGCTCGCCGCCGTCAAAGCCGTTGGCGACGCCTCGTAGCGGCGGCAGGCAGGCCACCAATCCTTCTTTCACATGTTTCGGAGACAACAGACATGACACCCCGCACCACCAAGCAACTTTTCGACCTCACCGGCAAGACCGCTCTCATCACCGGCGGCTCGCGCGGCCTGGGCCTCCAGATGGCGCATTCGCTGGGAGAAGCCGGCGCGAGGATCATGCTGAGTTCACGCAAGGCCGAAGACCTGGAACAGGCCGCAGCCGAGCTGCAATCCGCCGGCATCGACGCGCGCTGGATTGCGGCCGACTGCTCGAAGGAAGAAGACACGCGCCGCCTGGCCGACGAAACGCTGCAGCGCATGGGCGCGATCGACATCCTCGTCAACAACGCGGGTGCCAGCTGGGGTGCCCCGGCCGAGAGCCATCCGGTCGAGGCCTGGGACAAGGTGATGAACCTCAACGTGCGCGGCTACTTCATCCTGTCGCAGCACGTCGCCAACGGCTACATGATTCCAAAGAAGACCGGCCGCATCATCAACATCGCCTCGATCGCCGGCCTCAACGGCAATCCGCCCGAGATGCAGACGCTGGCCTACAACACCTCCAAAACGGCGGTGATCGGCTTCACGCGCACGCTCGCGGCCGAATGGGGCCGCTACAACATCAACGTGAACGCGATCTGCCCGGGGTTCTTCATGACGAAGATGGCCGCCGGCCTGATCAAGTCGCTGGGCGAAGAAAAAATGGCCTCGCACGCGCCGCTCGGCCGCCTGGGCGACGAGGAAGACCTGAAGGGCATCGCGCTGCTGTACGCCAGCGATGCCGGCAAGCACATCACCGGCCAGTGGCTGGCGGTCGACGGGGGCGTCAGCGTGGTGCTCGGTGCTTGAAATGGCCCAAGAAGATTCCACCGACATCAACATCCGCTCGTACACGAGCCAGATCCCGTTTGCGCGCCACTTGGGTTTCGAATTGACTAAGTTCGAGGGCGGCGAGTCCGAGATCATCTACACGGCCAAGCCCGAGCACCTGAACACTTTCGACGTGACGCACGGCGGTGCTTGCATGACGCTGCTCGACATCACGATGGCGGCCGCCGCGCGCAGCGTGGCACCCGAGATGGGCGTAGTCACCATCGAGATGAAGACCAGCTTCATGCAGCCCTCGGTCGGCCCGCTGCACGCACGTGGCACGCTCATCCACCGCACCGCGACGCTGGCCTTTACCGAAGCCAAGATCTACGACGAACTGGAGCGCGTATGCGCGCACGCCACCGGCACCTTCAAGTACGTGAAGCGTCGCCTCCCCACGGGCCCCGCCAGCGCGAACGCGATGCGTCCGCCTTCCACCGATTAATTGCATTCCCCCGGAGATATTCATGCCCACCAACAAGCAGATCCACCTCGACAACCGCCCCGAGGGCGAAGCCGTTGCCAGCAACTTCAAGCTCGTGACCGCCGAGACGCCCGCGCTGGCCGACAACCAGGTGCTGGTGCGCCACCACTTCATGAGCCTGGACCCGTACATGCGCGGCCGCATGAACGATTCGAAGAGCTACGCGCAGCCGCAGCCGGTCGGCCAGGTGATGCAGGGCGGCACGGCCGGCGAAGTGGTCGAAAGCAGGCACCCCAAGTTCGCCGCCGGCGACAAGGTGGTGGGCTTCGGCGGCTGGCAGCAATACAGCGTGGTCGATGCCTCGCAGCCCGGCGCGCTGAAGAAGGTCGACACCACGCACGTGCCGCTCTCGCACTACCTCGGCGCGGTCGGCATGCCGGGCGTCACCGCCTGGTACGGCCTGGTGAAGATCATTGCACCCAAGGCCGGCGAGACGATGGTCGTCACGGCCGCCAGCGGCGCCGTCGGCAGCGCCTTCGGCGCACTGGCCAAGGCGCGCGGCTGCCGCGTGGTGGGCATCGCGGGCGGCCCGGACAAGTGCAAGTACGTGACCGAAGAACTCGGCTTCGACGCCTGCATCGACTACCGCCAGCATCCCGACGTGAAGAGCATGAGCGCCGCGCTCAAGGAAGCCTGCCCGAATGGCATCGATGGCTACTTCGAGAACGTCGGCGGCTACATCTTCGACGCCGTGCTGCTGCGCGCCAACGCCTTCTCGCGCGTGGCGCTGTGCGGGATGATCGCGGGCTACGACGGCCAGCCGCTGCCGCTTGCGAACCCGGCGCTGATCCTCATCAACCGAATGAAAATCGAAGGCTTTATCGTCAGCGAGCACATGGAAGTGTGGCCCGAGGCGCTGACCGAACTCGGCACCCTGGTGGGCACCGGCAAGCTCAAGCCGCGAGAATCGGTTGCGCAGGGCATCGAATCCGCCCCTGAGGCCTTCCTGGGTTTGCTCAAGGGCAAGAATTTCGGCAAGCAACTCGTCAAGCTGATCTGATGAACTGAACGTACGGCAAGAAGGCCGGTCATGCGCGCCGCGCCGGGCCGTCCAAAGCAAGCGTGCACCGAGGTGCGAAGCACGGAGGTATTCGAATGAATTCGACGCACGAGGTCTTCAACCAGCCCGAGCCGCTGGTGGACTACAACCTCTTCGAAACCAACCGGCCCCTGCGCGATGCGCTGAAGTTCAACGCACCTCAGCTGCACGTGGCGCAGCTGCAGGAGCTCGGGGTCACCCTGGGCTCGGCAGAGATGCAAGCGCACGCGCGGCTCGCCAACACCCACATGCCGGAGCTGCACACGCACGACCGCTTCGGGCGACGCATCGACGAGGTGGAGTTTCATCCGAGCTATCACCTCTTGATGGCCGCCGCTGTCGGTGCTGGTTTGCACGGCACGCCCTGGACCAGCACCTCCACGTCACCGCACGTCGAACGCGCCGCCGGCTTCATGCTCTTCACCGAGCTGGAGCCGTCGATCCTTTGCCCCGTCTCGATGACCTACGCGGCCACGCCGGCCCTGCGCGGCAATGCCGCGGTGTACGCCGACTGGGGTCCGAAGCTGGGCAGCCTCTGGTACGACCCGGCGCTTGCCCCCGTTCGGGACAAGCCCGGCGTGACCATGGGCATGGGCATGACCGAAAAGCAGGGCGGCTCCGACGTGCGGGCCAACACCACGCAAGCCGCGCACGACGGCAGCGACGACTGGGGCGAGCGCTATGCGATCACCGGCCACAAGTGGTTCTTCTCGGCGCCAATGTGCGATGCCTTCCTGGTGTTGGCGCAGGCGCCGGCCGGGCTGAGCTGCTTCTTCCTACCCCGCGTGCTGCCCGACGGCAGCCGCAACGCCATTCACATCCAGCGCCTGAAGGACAAACTCGGCAACAAGGCCAATGCCAGCTCCGAGGTCGAGTTCCACGGCGCCAGCGCATGGCTCGTGGGCGAAGAGGGGCGCGGCATTCCGCAGATTCTCGAGATGGGCACCATGACCCGCCTCGACTGCGCGCTGGGCACCAGTGGCCTGATGCGGCAGGCATTGAGCATTGCGCTCAACCACGCGAGCCAGCGCAGCGCCTTCGGCAAACCGCTGATCGAGCAGCCGCTCATGAAGAACGTGCTGGCCGACCTCGCGCTCGAAAGCGAAGCCGCCACGGCGCTGGCCATCCGCCTCGCGCGCGCCTTCGACCACCCCGACGACGCGCACGAGCGGCTCATGGCCCGGTTGCTCACGCCGGTCGCCAAGTTCTGGATCTGCAAGCGCGGCAGCCACTTTGCCCAGGAGGCCATGGAATGCCTCGGCGGCAACGGCTACGTGGAGGAGGGCGGCGAAGGCATCATGGCGCGCATCTACCGCGAGATGCCGCTCAATTCGATCTGGGAAGGGGCCGGCAACATCATGGCGCTCGACCTGCTGCGCGGCCTGCGCAAGGGCGATGCGGTGGCCGCGCTCGCCGCCGAACTGGCGCCGGCGCGCGGCCAGCATGCGGCGCTCGACCGGCTGGCCGATGCGCTGCCGGCCCGCATCGAGGCCATGGCCTCCGAAGCGGAGGCGCGCCGCCTGGCGCAGGACGTGGCCCTGGCGGTGCAGGCTTCACTGCTTGTGCAGACCGCGCCGGCGGCCGTTGCCGACGCCTTCTGCGCATCGCGCCTTGGCGGCGACTGGGGCAACGCCTTCGGCACACTGGGCGCGGGCACCCATTTCGATTCGATCATCGAGCGCGCGCAGCCGCTCTGAACGCAACAATATCCAAGCACTCCACGGGAACAACAACATGGCCGACCTCATCCTGCACCACTACAACACCTCGCCGTTCTCGGAAAAAGTGCGCCTCATCCTCGGCGCCAAGAAGCTGCCCTGGAAGTCGGTCCTCATCCCGCCCATCATGCCCAAGCCCGAGGTGGAGGTGCTCACCGGCGGCTACCGCAAGACGCCGTTCCTGCAGATCGGCGCCGACATGTATTGCGACAGCGCGCTCATCGCCGACGTGCTCGAGCACCTGCAGCCCGAGTCCACGCTCTATCCCGAGCCCGAAAAGGGCATGTCCCGCATCCTCGCTCAGTGGGCCGACACCACGTTGTTCTGGGCCGCCATGGCCTGGAACCTGCAGCCCAGGGGCGCAGCCGAGGTGTTCGCCAAGGCGCCGCCCGAAATGGCCAAGGCCTTCGGCGAAGACCGCGGCAAGATGAGCGCGGCCAACATGACGCGGCTGCGCCCGGCGGACGCCACCAGCGCCTACAAGTCATACCTGCGCCGGCTGTCGGACATGCTCGACGACAAGCCCTACCTGCTGGGCGAGGCGCCGTGCATCGCCGATTTTTCCGCCTACCACCCGCTCTGGTACACGCGCCGCATCGACTCGGTGCGCAGCATCCTCGACCTCACGCCCGCGGTCATCGACTGGATGGACCGCATGGCCGCCATCGGCCACGGCACGATCGAAAAGGCCAGTGCGGAAGAAGCCATTGCGGTCGCCAAGGCCGCCACCCCGCACACGCTGCTGACAGACAGCACCTTCCAGGACGACCACGGCATTCCGCTCGGGAGCGCCGTCACCGTGCGCGCCGAGAGCTTCGGCCTCGAGGAAACCCCCGGCACGCTGGTGGCCGCCACGCGCACGCACTACACGCTGGAACGAAGCAACGAGCGCATCGGCAGGGTGCACGTGCATTTTCCGCGCATCGGCTACGTGCTCAAGAAAGCGGAAGCCTGATGGTCTTTGGCGGTTCGGAAGGCGGGAACCTTCGTGACTGCGCTGGCGCGCGTTTGGTATTTCAATAGCGGCTCCAACGTCAGAGACAGACAGACATTCAACGCAGAAGGACACCGGCAAATGATTCAGGACTTCAAGGGCAAAACGGCCGTACTCACCGGCGCGGGTTCGGGCTTCGGCCTCGAATGTGCACGCATCGGAGCGGCGCGCGGCATGAACCTCGTGCTCGTCGACGTGCAGCAGGATGCGCTCGACAAGGCGCGGGCCGAGATGGAAGCTGCCGGCGTGCAGGTGCTCGCGCGCAAGGTCGACGTGTCGGACGCAGCGCAGATGGAGGTCCTGGCCCTTGCGGTGAAGGAGCGCTTCGGCGCGCCGCATTTCGTGTTCAACAACGCCGGCGTGGGAGCCGGCGGCCTGGTGTGGGAGAACACCGTGGCCGACTGGGAGTGGGTGCTCGGCGTCGACCTGTGGGGCGTGATCCACGGCGTGCGCCTGTTCACCCCCATGATGCTCGAAGCCGCCGCCAAGGACCCGGGCTACCGCGGCCACATCACCAACACCGCCAGCATGGCCGGGCTGCTCACGCCCCCCAACATGGGCATCTACAACGCCGCCAAGGCCGCGGTGGTGAGCCTGACCGAAACCCTGTACCAGGACCTGAACCTCGTCACCGACCAGATCGGCGCGAGCCTCTTGTGCCCGTACTTCGTGCCCACCGGCATCACCAGCAGCGAGCGCAACCGCCCGAATGCGCCGAAGGAAACCGAGCTCACCAAGAGCCAGCTCATCGGCCAGGCCATGAGCAACAAGGCCGTGAGCAGCGGCAAGATCACCGCCGCCGAAGTGTCGGCCAAGGTGTTCGACGCCATCAGCGAGAACCAGTTCTACGTGTTCAGCCACCCGAAGTCGCTGGGCAACGTAAGAGCGCGCATGGAGAACATCGTGGTGGGCGCGAATCCGGCCGATCCGTTTCTCGAGCGGCCTGAAATCGGGCAGAAGCTGCGGGAGCAGTTGCGGGGCGCTTGAGCATCTGGTGCGCTGATCACTCGGCTCCAGCCTGCGAGACGATCCATTTCCAAACGGCACGGATCGCCGGTTCGTCTTCCCGTCCGCTTGCCACGGCGAGAAAGTAGCTGCCGGTGTCGAGCGCCGGCCCGAAGGGCTGCACCAGCGCGCCGCTGCGCAGTTCTTCGGCCGCGAGAGTGAGGCTGAGCAGCGCCACGCCGTGACCCGCGAGTGCGGCGAGGATGGCGTGGGTTTCGTCCGAGAACGACAGGCCGGCGGCCTTCATCGACCGGCCCCTGGGTGGTGCAACGCCCGCTTCGCGGAACCAGCGTGACCACGGTGCGGGCGCCACTGCGCCAGGCTGCCAGTCGGAATGGATCAGCTGGTGCTTCGGCAGGTCGCTCGCGCGCTTCAGGCCCAGCATCGGGCTGCACAGCGGCGCGTAGCGCTCGGACATCAGCTCGCGCACCACCAGGCCCGGCCAGTTGCCGCTGCCGGAGCGCACTGCAATGTCGGCGTCGCCGCGCGCCAGGTCGACCAGCGGGTCGCTGGCATGCAGCCGCAGTTCGATGCCGGGGCAGGCCTTGCGAAAAGCCGCCATGCGCGGCAGCACCCAGCGCGCGGCAAAGGCGGTGTTGGTGGTGAGCGTGACGGCCTGAGATGCGGAAGGTTGGCGCAGCCTCTCTATTCCCGCCTCGAGCGCATCGAAGCCCGCGCGCAAGTCGTCGAAGAGCCGCTGACCCGCGGGTGTCAATGCCAGCTGCCGCGTGAGCCGGCGAAACAGCGGCCGGCCGAGCGTGTCTTCGAGCGCGCGCACCTGGTGGCTGATGGCAGAGGGCGTCACCGAGAGTTCGTGCGCGGCGCGTTGAAAGCTCAGGTGCGCGGCAGCCGCTTCGAAGGCGCGCAGCGAGAGCAGCGGCGGCAGGCTGCGTGGCCGGCGAATGGATGAGCCAATTTCGTTCATCGATGGAGAAATGATCGTTTGTCGCTGAATGGGTTTATCTCTAGATTGAAGACCCGTGCAGCCATTCTGGCAGCACAAGACAGAACAGATCAACTCATCCATGAAGACCATGAACCTGAACCTTCTTCATATCGACGCCAGCGCCCGTCCGGGCCGGTCCGACATCGACGCCCACGGCTCGCACACGCGCAGGCTCTCTGCGCGCTTCGTCGAGCGCTGGCGCAAGGCCCGGCCGAACGACCGCATCGACTATCTCGACGTGGGCCAGCATCCGCCCGCACACGTCAACGGTCGCTGGATCCACGCCGCGTTCACGCCGCCCGCCGAGCGCGAACCCTGGATGGCGGACGTACTGGCCGAAAGCGACCGGCTCGTCGACCAGCTGGTTGCCGCCGACATGATCGTGGTGGGCCTGCCGATGTACAACTTCAGCGTGCCCGCGCAGTTCAAGGCATACATCGACAACATCGTTCGCGTGGGCCGCACCTTCGGCTTCGACCGTGCGCGCGGCGCGGTGCCGTACTGGCCGATGCTTGCGGAGGCCGGCAAGCGCCTGGTGCTGCTCGGCGCGCGTGGCGACCATGGCTATGACCCCGGTGGGCGCATCGCGCACATGAACCATACGGAGGGCAGCGTGCGCTCCGTGTTCGGCTACATCGGCATCACCGAGGTGTTCGACGCGGC
This sequence comes from Variovorax sp. OV700, assembly GCF_900099805.1. Classification (GTDB taxonomy): domain Bacteria; phylum Pseudomonadota; class Gammaproteobacteria; order Burkholderiales; family Burkholderiaceae_C; genus Variovorax. The sequence goes on from NZ_FNDR01000007.1 coordinate 253,567, forward strand.
GGTGGAGTGCGACGAGTTCGGAGGCGAGCAGCTGGCGCTGTCGATGCGGCGCACGGAACAGCGCGTGGACGATCTCGTCGACACGCTGGCGGCGCCAGGCATGCACGTGGCTGCCGCTGCTGACACCACGCTGTCAGTAGCAGCCGGATAGGATTTTTCGCTCCACTTCCGAGCGAAAAAAGATGATTCCTGACCTCTTGCTGGAGCGCTTTCCCCACCCGCCCACCGCCGAACTTTTCAGCCAGCGCGTGCTCGCAATCGACAAGGCCAAGGGCGTGATCCGCCTTAGCTTCGTGGCCACCGGTGCATTCCTCAACCCCGCGGGCGCGGTGCAGGGCGGCATCCTGGTCGCGATGCTCGACGACACGATGGGGCCGGCGCTGTGGGTCATGAACGGTGAGGAGACGTACTCCGCCACCATCGACCTCAGCGTGTCTTTTCTGGCCGCCGCGAAGCCCGGCCTGTTGTATGGCGAAGGCCGGGTCGTGCAGCGCGGCAAGACCATCGCTTTCCTCGAGGCGCAACTCAGCGATCCGGCTGGCCGCGTCGTGGCGCGCTCCACGGCCAGCGCGCGCATCGCGAAAGCCCGCTGAGCCCGCAGCAGGCTCATCGGTACGACAGCACCAACCCGTGCACCAGCCGCGTCCAGCCGTCCAGCATCACGAATAGCAGCAGCTTGAACGGCAGCGAGATGGTGGTGGGCGCGATCATCGACATGCCGAGCGCCAGCAGCACCGTGGCGACGATCAGGTCCACCACCACGAACACCAGGTAGATGATGAAGCCGATCTGGAAGGCACGCGTCAACTCGCTGAGCGTGAAGCTCGGGACCAGCACCATGAAGTCGTCGTCCCTCAATTGTTCGGCGCGCGCCTTCGGCCAGATGTTGGAGGCCGACTTCAGGAAGAACTCACGCTCGCGTTCGTGCGTGTGCTTCTGCAGGAACTCCTTCACGGGCACCTTGGCGGCGTCGATCACCGCCATGATGTCGCCCATGCTTTCGCCCTTGATCCCGAAGTTGCGGTTGCGCAGGGTGTCGCCGATGTCCATACCGACCGGCGCCATGATGTAGACCGTCAGGATGATCGCGATGCCGTTCAGCACCATGTTCGGCGGCGTCTGCTGCAGGCCCAGCGCGGTTCGCAGCAGGCCGAACACGATGACCAGCTTGGTGTAGCTCGTCACCATCAGCGCCGCGAAAGTCGCGAAGCCGAACGCGACCATCACCGCGACGAGTGTGAGAGGCTCCGGTATTCCGCCTTGCATGGGGAGCCCGCTCAGACTTCGCCGGGAGCGAACTCCGACACGCGCACGCCCAGGCGGTCGCCCACGGCGACAAGGTAGCCCTTGCCCAGCACGTTGCCGTGCGCCAGGATGCGCACCGGGCTGCGGTTGAGCGGCTCGGCCAAGTCGAACACGTGGCCGGCACGGATGCTCTTCAGCTCGCCGAGCGACAGCGACAGTTCGCCCACCTCGAAGCGCAGCGTCACCTCCAGCGCATCGAGCCGGTCGATCGGCAGGTTGACGTTGTCTGCGGCGGGCGCAGGGCCGGCGGGCGTGTCTGGCTTCATGGCACTGTCTCTCGATTGCTGAACGGTGATGCGCGAGCCCTCGGCAACGGCCGAGAGGTGCAGCCCGCTAGGGCCTCCCAACTCGGCAGTAACGACGATCGCGGCACCCGAAGAACTCCATTGCTCGATGCCGACGATGTCGCCGGGGCGGATGCTGCTGATCTCGCGAAGCTGGATCGGCGTGCTGCCGAGCCGGAAGCTCACCGGCATGCGCAACGCATGAAAGGCTTCGCTCGTTCGCACGGCATGGCGAGGTCCGGTGGCCGCGGGCACGAGGGCGTCGAGCGTGGCGGCATCGTCGAACTGCACGCAGCCGCGCAGCATCGCGCCGCCGTCCGATGGCGTGGCAACGAAGAAGGCGGCGCGCTCGGGGTCGCAATGCATGAGCGGCTGTTCTCGCTGTTCGCGGGTGTCGCGGGTGTCGTGGCCATCACGCGCGGAGCGCGCCTCGGCCGCCGAAGGCTGCCATTCGAAATGCAGGCGCAGCGCCTTCTCGAGCGCATCGATCACAGGGTGAAGCGCGTCGGCCAGAAGGATGTAGCGCAGGTCGCGCGGCAGCAGGTCGATGCGGCGCTCGCCGAGCAGCGCCTGCATGCTCGGCGCATCCATGGCGAGATGGCCGATGTGTGCGCCAAGCTTGAAGCTGTAGCGCTCGCGGGTGGTGTGGGCAAAGGCTTCGTCGTGGTGCCACGCGAGGCGGTAGCTCGTGCCCTTGGCCGCCAGGCCGTGCCATGGCGCCGCCGCATGGAGGCGGTTGAGCGCACGCACATTCGCTGCATCGGCGCGAGGCAAGGTGCGAGCCTCGCCGAGCTCGGTCACCGCTTCAGCAGGCCCGGTCGGCATGCATGCTTTCGTTCGAACAACTTCTGCGTCTTGTCACTATCTACGTACTTTCAAGCAATGCGAACACCTTGGCATCGGGTCGGCGCAGCTTAGCGAAAGGGGCAGGGCGCAGGTAGTACGCAAAAGCGTAGTGCCGTGCACGCCACAGGTCCTTCGTACTTACGAGAACTCGTGGTTGCCGTGGACGGAGGGCGGCGCTTAGAGTCCACCGCGACGTGAGGTTCTTCACGCTCGATGTGCGTCGCGATGCGATTCGCATCCAACAAAAACTCCAAGAAATTCAATAGAGCAAGGACGCAATGGCGAGTCCCTCGCGATCATTCCAACCGTACCGCGGTAGCTTTCGCGACCTGCTGGGCAATGCCGGCCGCTACAACGACCTGCTGCTCGCGGGCCTGCTCGTGGTGGTGGTGGCGTTGTTCGTGCTGCCGCTGCCCACGCCGCTGCTCGACCTGTTGATTGCGAGCAACCTGGCCATCAGCCTGGTGCTGTTGATCGTCGCGATGTATGTGCCTTCGGCGCTGTCGCTGTCGACCTTTCCGTCGCTTCTTCTGTTCACCACCTTGTTCCGGCTTGCGCTCAACATCGCGTCGACCAAGCTGATCCTGCTGCAAGCCAATGCCGGCCACATCATCGAGACCTTCGGCAAGCTGATCGTCGGCAACAACGTGGTGGTGGGCGGCGTGGTGTTCCTCATCATCGCCATCGTGCAGTTCATCGTGATCGCCAAGGGTTCGGAGCGCGTGGCCGAGGTGGCGGCGCGCTTCGCACTCGATGCCATGCCGGGCAAGCAGATGAGCATCGATGCCGACGTGCGCGCCGGAGTGCTTTCTTCCGCCAAGGCGCAGAAGCAGCGCCGGCTGCTGGAGCAGGAGTGCCAGCTGCACGGCGCGATGGACGGCGCGATGAAGTTCGTGAAAGGCGATGCCATTGCCAGCATAGTGATCGCGCTGGTCAACATTCTTGCGGGCATTGCCATCGGCACGCTGATGCACGACATGACGCTGGGCGGCGCGCTGCAGCGCTACGCCATCCTGACGGTGGGCGACGGCATGGTGTCGCAGATTCCGTCGCTGCTGGTGTCGATTGCGGCGGGCATCGTCATCACGCGCGTGAGCACCGGCGACCGCCGAGACTCGCAGCTCGCGCAGCAGATCGGCGACCAGCTGATGGCACATCCTCGTGCGCTCATCATCGCTGGCCTGGCTGTGGCGAGCTTCCTCGTCGTGCCGGGTTTCCCGAAATGGGTGTTCGGCCTGCTGGCCGCCATCCTGCTCGGCCTGGGCTTCGCGATGCGCATGCTGCGGCAGCAACGCAACACGCCCGGTTGGATCTCGCACGGCGGCGGCGTGGCCGCCGAAGAGACCGATACCGATCACGCCATCGCTGCGCCGCTGGCGGTGCGCCTGTCGACTGGCCTGCGCAGCTCCGTCGATCGCTACGTGCTCGACCAGCACTTGTCGCTGGTCAAGAACTCGGTGGAGTCAGACCTCGGACCGATCTTTCCGCGCTTGCAGCTGAACTATGTCGATGGCATGGCCGACAACGAGTACCAGGTGCTGGTGCACGACGTGGCGGTGGCCCGCGGCATGCTCAAGCCCGGGTGGTTGTTGCTCGACCCGGCACAGGCAGTTTCGACCCCGCCTGGCGCGGAGGTCGCCGAGCCTTTCGGCCCCTTCGCGCGGGTTGTCTGGGTGCCGACCCCGGAGCCCGGCATGACGACATGGACCGGCGCGGAAGTGGTTGGCCTGCATGTCGACCATACCGTGCGCCGCCACGTGAAGGACCTGATCGGCCTGCAGGAAGTGCAGCGCCTGCTTCACTCGGTGCAGCGCGATGCGCCCGAACTTGCGGCCGAGGTGCTGCGCGTGGCCTCCGCGCAGCGCATTGCCGAGGTGCTGCGCCGGCTGCTGCAGGAAGGCATTCCGATCCGCAACCTGCACGCCATCTTCGAAAGCCTGACCATGTGGGCCGCCAAGGAACAGGACGGCATTGCGCTGACCGAGCTGGTGCGCATCCATCTAGGGCGCTACATCACGAGCCGCTATGTCGGCGCGAACCGGCAGCTCGAGGCGATCCTGTTCGAGTCCAGCCTGCTCGACCGCGTGCAGAACGCCATCGAGCGTTCGCCGCGCGGCAACCTGCTGCTGCTGAGCCCGGCCGTCACGCAGGACATCCGCGAGCAGCTCCGCCGCATTCTGGGTTCCACCGCCAACCGCGTGGTGGCCATCGCTTCATCGGACGTGCGCCGCTACATCAAGAACCTCATCGAGCCGGTGGCACCGCACATGGCGGTGCTGTCCTATCAGGAAATAGACGACGACGTGGCCCTGCAACCCGTGGGCTGGATCACCAATCCCCAAGCGCATTGATGAACGACAACAACGACCTGTTTCCCGAGGGAGCCGAAGCCCACCATGACACCGCAGAACATTCTGGACATCACGCGCGAGGGCCTGCTGCTCGTGCTGTGGATCTCGCTGCCGGTGGTGGTGGTGGCCACGCTGTCGTCGCTCATCGTGGCGGTGCTGCAGGCGGTGACGCAGGTGCAGGACCAGAGCATCGGCCAGTCGGTGCGGCTCATCGCGGTGATGGTGGCGATCATCGTCACCGCCGGCTGGCTGGGCCGCGACGTGATGCGCTTCGCGGAGCGCGCTTTCCTGTCGCTGACAACGCTCTCATGACTGCCGCGATGCGGATCGTTGCGCGCCTTGTTCTCGTCCGCCGGCAGGCCTTCATGATGCTTGGCGGGGCCGTGCTCATGCTGCTGCTCGTGCAGCACAGCCTGGCCGCGGAGTTCCGCTGGCAGAACAGGCCTTTCCAGATCGTTGCCAACGAAAAGCCGCTTGGCGACTTCCTGCGCGAGCTGGCCTCCTCGCAGGGCATCACGGCGGTGATCGATCCCAAGGTCAACGGCGTCATCAGCGGCAAGTTCGACGGGTCCGCGAAGAACATCCTGAACAGCGTGTGCTCGGTCAACGGGCTCACCTGGTATTTCGACGGCGCCTTTCTGTTCGTCGACCTGGCCGCCGATGCGAAGAGCGAGGTACTGCCGATCGCGGCAGAGAACGCCGGGCGCATTGCCGAGACGCTGGTGCGGCTGCACATCTCCGACGAGCGCTATCCGCTCAGCATCAGCGAGCGCGACGCCAGCGTCTACGTGACGGGCCCGCGCCGCTATGTGGAGATGGTGCGCCAGGCGGTGAAGCTTGCGGACCAGAAGACCGCGATGGCTGAAGGCGCCGAGATCCGGCTGTTTCCGCTCAAGTACGCCTGGGCCTCCGACTTTCGCATCAACCGGTCGGGCAAGGAGACGGTGATTCCGGGCGTGGCCAACGTGCTGCGCAGCCTGTACGGGCGAAACGGCAACCAGGCCTCCGGCGGCGGATCGGGCGGGCGCGGAACCAGCGGGCCCCTCTCAGTGGGGCCGAACAGGCAGATCAAGCTGCGCAGTGGCGAGACCATCAACGCCCCCAAGATCGACATTGCTGGCGCGGGCTCGGGCGGCGATGCCGCCACGCTGGGCGGCATGTCGAGCATCGTCGGCAACGAGCTGCCGCAATTCCAGGCCGACACGCGCATGAACGCCGTGCTGGTGCGCGACATGCCCGACAAGATGGCGCAGTACGCGCGGTTGATCGAATCGATGGACACGCGCCCGCGGCTGGTGGAGATCGAGGTGACCATCATGGACATCAGCTCCGATACCCTCAGCAGCCTGGGCGTCGACTGGCGCCTGCACGGGCGGCACGGCGACTTCCAGACCGGCCGCGGCGACCGCGGGCCGCTGACCTGGGGCGGCGCCGGCAGTGAAGCCGGCCAGATCGGGAGCTTCGACACCACGGGCAATCCGCTCACGCCGCTGGGCGGCATGTTCACCGCCGCCATCGGCAACAGCGCACGCAACTACCTGCTGGCCCGCGTGACGGCGCTGGCCACCAACGGCAGCGCCAACTTCGTGGCCCGCCCCAAGGTGATGACGCTGGACAACACCGAGGCGGTGCTCGAGAACCTGAGCGAGTTCTACGTGCGCGTGGACGGCTTCCAGGACGCGGGCCTGTTCAGCATCACCGCCGGTACCGCCGTGCGCGTGACGCCGCTCATCATCGACGAGAAGGCCGGGCGCGGCGTGATGATGTCGATCGACATCGTCGATGGCGACCTTAGCCCGCAATCCGTCGACAAGATTCCGATCGTGCGCCGCCGCACGGTCAACACGCAGGCGCTGGTCGACGAAGGCGCGAGCCTGCTGATTGCCGGCTACTCGTCGGAAGAGAAGAGCAATGCGATCACCGGCGTTCCGCTGCTGAAGGACATCCCCGGCGTGGGCGGCCTCTTCAGGTACACCGACAAGAAGCAGGCCAACATGGAGCGCTTCTATCTGCTGACGCCGCGCCTCGTGACGCCAGGCTCCACGGCCTCGGTGCCGATGTTGCCCCTGCCCGAGCCCGGAGGTTGACGATGAATGGCGAAGTTCCGTTCGACGACGACGCCCGTGCCGAGCCAGCGGCCCCGCAAGGCGCGCAGGCCGCCGGCTGGTGCCTGCGCTTCCTGAGCGGCGCGGTGAAGGGCCGCACCATCGTGCTCAAGCCCGGCATCAACGTGCTCGGCTCGGGCGGCGAATGCGAGGTGATGCTGCCGGGCGGCGACGTGCTGCCGCGCCACCTCGCGTTCACCGTCGGCGAGCTGGTGGTGTCGATGCAGCGCCTGGGCACCGCCTCGGCGCACCTCAACGGCGAGGAGATGCAGCAGCCGCGCAAGAGCGTGGTGGCCGGCGACATCGTGAGCGTCGGCCAGATCGACTTTCAGCTCGACCGCACCTATCCGGCCAGCGCGCAGGAAGACCGCATGTTTGCGCCGGTGCACGGCGCGCTGCCCGAAGGCGAGGCGCTGACTCAGCAGCCGGGCGCGAGGGCGCAGCGGCTGGGCCTGTGGGTGGGCGGCGTGGTGGCGCTCCTGGCAGTGCTCGGGCTCGCGGCCACGGCGCTGATCGGCGATGGCGGCGGCGCCATGAACAGCGGCAGCGTGAACCTGGCAGAGGTGGAAAAGGCACTCGTGCCGTTCCCCGAGGTCGAGGTGATCGCAGCGCCGGGTGGACAGTTCGGCGTCAAGGGGTATGTGGAATCGAAGCAGCGCCGCAAGACGCTGGAAGACGCCATGGCGCGCTTCGGCAGCAGGGTCAGCGTCAACGTGCATTCGGCCGAGGACATGGTCGAGCAGGCGCGCCGCTATGTCGACGATCCCGGCGTGGCCGTGACCTACACCGGCCAGGGCCGGCTGGCGCTGACCGGTACGGTGGAAGACGCCGCCGTGCGGCAGAAGATCCGCCGCCTCAGCGAAGACCTGCATCCCTCGGTGCTGGTTTCCGACAAGGTGCAGTACCGCGAGAAACCCAAGACCGAGAGCAAGGACGACGACATGCGCGCCCAGTGGGACAGCTGGCAGAGCGTGCTGCCGGCCCGCATGGTGAGCATCACCGAGGACGGCGAGGGCCTGCGCCACATCCAGCTCTCGAACGGCAACCGCTACTACGAAGGTTCGGTGCTGCGCTCCGGCGCCGAACTGAAGCGTATCGACGCCGACGGACTGGTCCTGAGCGGCGGCGTGCCCAACAAGAAACCCGCGAGGTGAGAGACATGCACGGTCATGCCGCTTTCATCCCGCGCTCCCCGATTTCATGCGTCGGCGCCGTCGGCACGCCGCATGGAATGGCTTCGTTCCCCAAGGGCAACGGAGCGCTTTCATCCGCAAGTGAAAACCTTAAACCTTTGACAGGAGTTCCCCTATGAGCGCAGTCGACACCTCGATCCAGCAAATGCAGCAAGCCGCGGCCGACCAGGCTCGCCTGATGAGCGTCAGCATGGCTGCGGGCGCCACCATCTCGGGCGCAGCCGCCACGGCACAAACGGTCAACGGCGCCAACGCCGCCGGCACCGAAGTGGCGAAGTCCACCGGCAACGACATCCGCCAGTCCGCCAAGCAGAACTGACGGGGAGGCCCGCGCGAAGCCGCGAGGCTTCGCGCGGCCCTTTCTATTCCGAGGAGAGTGAAACATGACCGATCCCATTGCGTCGGCAGCCGTTGGCGCGTCGCCACCGGAAGCCGCGGCCTCCGCCTCATCACAAGCTGTGCAGGCTGCGCAGCAGTCCACCGCCAGCCCGTCGCGCTTCGAGCCGGGTGAGACGCGCATGTTCGCCAACATGATGCAGGGCGTGCAGGCACCGGGCGGAACGGCCGCGCCCAGCGCGATCGGCGACGCGGCCAAGTCGCTGGCCGCGCAGCTGTCGGGCAACGTGCGCTCCATCGAGGACATGCGCAAGAGCATGCTCGAGTCCATCGATTTCGCAGACCCCATCAAGACCATGTTCGTGATGACCGACCACGCCATGGAAGCCAACATGATGTTTGCGCGAATGCATATTTCCACCGGGCTGGCCAGCGCCGCGACCAGCCTGTTCGGCAGCCTGCTGAAGAACCAGCAATGAAGACGCTCCCACGCCCGCGCTGGCTGGCCGCGCTCGTGCTGTTGCTGGCATTGGCCGGCTGCAAGGTCGCGCTCTATTCCAACCTCAAGGAGCAGGAGGCCAACGAGATCGTCGCGGCCCTGTCGGCCGAAGGCATCGGCGCGGCCAAGACGAAGCTGGAAGGCAGCAACTGGCAGGTCGAGGTCGAGGAAGACCGCCTGAGCCAGGCGCTGGACGTGCTGCGGGTGCAGGGCCTGCCGGCCGAGCGCTACGTCAGCATGGGCGAGGTGTTCCAGAAGCAGGGCCTGGTGTCCACGCCTTCGGAGGAACGCATGCGCTACATCTATGCGATGTCGCAGGAGTTGTCGCAAACCTTGCGCAACGTCGACGGCGTGGTGTCTGCACGGGTGCACGTGGTCATCCCGGCCAACGATCCGCTCAGCGAAAAGATCCGGCCCTCGTCCGCGGCGGTGTTCATCAAGCACCGTCCCGATGTGGACCTGCGCCTGCTGGCGCCGGCCGTGAAGGACATGGTGGCCCACAGCATCGAAGGCCTCACGCACGACCAGGTGTCGCTGTCGCTGTTCGAGGCGCGCCGCACCACCGGCGCCGCGGCCGCGGGCCACGCGCCCGGCGCGCCGATGGTGCTCGGCATTCTCTCGACGCAGACGGCCATGGTGCTGCTGGGCCTGCTGCTGCTGGCCGCCGTCTGCCTCATGGTGCTGCCCACGCTGCTGCGGCGCCAAGGCCAGGACTGGCGCACCTGGATGCGCCGCCAGGTGCTCAACAAGCGCTGAGCGCACGCCCATGCACGGATCGACCGCAGCGCCGCAACCCGTTCCAGCCATGCCCGGCCCGATGGATCTGGTGCGCCTGGTGATGCGCTTCAACCTGCATCCCGAGGCCGACCTGCATCCGAGCTGGCTGCCGCCGGACTGGCCGGCGCGGCACCGGTCGGTGGCGCGCATGGGGCCCGCCGGCCGCGCCGTTCTGGCCGAGCTGCTGCGCCGGCGGCAGGCGCCGGAACCCGTGCAACCACGCGTCGCGGCCGACTACAACTTCGACTCGCGGCTCAAGCGGCTGGCGCTGCTCGACGCCGCCTCGCTGCGCCGTCTCTCGGCGTACCTGGGCTTCTGCGTGCACATGCCGCTTTTCAGGCTGCGCGGCGGTGCCGGCCTGCAGATCCGGCGCCAGGCGCGTCGTTTCGACCGCGACGCCGTCGACTTCGTGCTCGACCGCGTGCCCCAGCTCACCGAACTGCGCATGGACAGCACCGTACTGCAGCAGCGCCCCCTGGCCACGGGCCGCGTGGTGCTCGACCGCGGCTACCGCCTGCTGCTGGGCGCTGCCGCGTCCGAAGGGGCGCTGGTGCAGGGCCGCTTGAAGCACAAGCTGCCGCGCCGCATCTCCGCCTTGAGCGTGCCGGCATTGGAGCCGCGCCAGGCTTCGCAACTCAACGAATTGATGCTCTCCTGCATCGTTCCCGAAAGACTGCCGCAATGGGACTGGCTTTTCTGATCACCACCGACAACCTGCAGCTTCTGAGCGAGCGCAAGGTGCTGAAGGAGAACGAATACGCGGCGCTGCTCGATGCGGCCGCTGTGGTCGACACCGCGCGCAAGGAAGCAGCGCGAATCGGCCAGCAAGCCGAGGACGGGGCGGAAGTCAGCCGTCGCAAAGGCTACGAGGAAGGGCTGGCACAGGCCCGCGCCGAATACGCCACGCAGCTCGTGTCCGAAAGCATGGCCGTCGAGCGGCAACTGCACGCGCTGCGCACGTCGATGGCGCAGATCGTCGTCAAGGCGGTGGGGCAATTCCTGTCGGAGGCCGATCCGGCAGTGCTGTTTCGCTCGGCCCTGGTGCGCGTGGAGGCGCTGCTGCGCGCGGAGTCGTTCATCACGGTGCGCGTGGCGCCTGCGCAGGAAGCCAACATGCGCGAGACGCTGCACCGGCTGCGCAGCGACGCCAACTGGACCATGGCCATGACCATCACGCCCGATCCCGATCTGCCGCCCGGTGCCTGCATGGTGCAAACCTCGACCGGCGTGCTCGAGATCGGTGTCGACGCCCAGCTGGAGGCCTTTCGCCGCGCGGTCGAACAGAGCGGCATGCTGCCATCGGGGAGGCTTCAATGAGCGCACGACCAGCCGCGGCACCGCGCGGCGTCGGCATGTCCAGCGCGGCCCTGGACATCGTGGCCGAGCTGGAAGCGGCTTTCGCGCATGTCACGCCGGTGGCCATGCGCGGCCGGGTCAGCAAGGCGGTCGGCATGCTGATCGACGCCACCGGCATCCAGGCCCACGTGGGCGAGTTGTGCGAGTTGGTCACGCCCGGCGAGCCGCCACTGCTGGCCGAAGTGGTGGGCTTTCGTGGCAACACGGCCATCCTCACGCCGATGGGCCCGATCACCGGCATCTCGGCGCTGACCGAGGTGGTGCCGACCGGCCGCGGCCACGCATGCCCGGTTGGTGCGAACCTGCTGGGCCGCGTGCTCGACGCACTGGGCCAGCCCATCGACGATCTCGGCCCGCTTGCCACGCACACGCGACTGCCGGTGCACCGCGAGCCGGTGAGCCCGCTCGCGCGGCGCATGATCGACGCGCCGCTGGCCACCGGCATCCGCGCCGTCGACACGCTGCTGACGCTGGGCGAAGGCCAGCGCATCGGCGTGTTCGCACCGCCCGGCGTGGGCAAGAGCACCTTGCTCGGCATGCTGGCGCGCGGCTCGACGGCCGAGGTGAACGTGATCGCGCTGATCGGCGAGCGCGGACGCGAGGTGAAGGAGTTCATCGAGCACAACCTCGGTCCCGAGGGGCTGGCCAGGACCGTGATGGTGGTCTCCACCTCCGACCGGCCGCCGATGGAGCGCATCAAGTCGGCCTATGCGGCAACGACCATCGCCGAGCACTTTCGCGACCAGGGCAAGAAGGTGTTGCTGCTGGTCGATTCGCTCACGCGCTTTGCGCGCGCGCAGCGCGAGATCGGCCTCGCGAGCGGCGAGCCGCCCACGCGCCGCAGCTACCCGCCATCGATTTTCTCGATGCTGCCGCAGCTGCTGGAGCGTGCGGGGCAGGGCAAGACCGGGTCCATCACCGCCGTGTACTCGGTGCTCACCGAAGGCGACGAAGAGAACGACCCGATCGCCGAAGAGGTGCGCTCCATTCTCGACGGCCACATCGTGCTCTCGCGCAAGATCGCGGCGGCCAACCGCTACCCGGCCATCGACGTGCTGGCCAGCATCAGCCGCGTGATGCCGCTGGTGGCTTCGCGCCAGCATTGTGCGGCGGCCGCGCACTTTCGCAGCTTGCTGGCCAAGTACCAGGAGATGGAGTTGCTGGTGCAGATCGGCGAATACAGGCCGGGCACCGATGCGCTGGCCGACGAGGCGATCCGGGCGCGGCCCGCGATGCTCGACTTCCTGTCGCAGCCGCCGAAGACCAGCCTGCCTTTCGATCAGTCGCTCGCAGCGTTGCTGCGCCGGGCACCCCGAACGGAGCAGGCTGCATGAGCGTCGACTGGAAGCTCCTGGCCGACGTGCGCGAGCGGCAGAAAACCGTGGCCATGGGAGTGGTCGCACGCGACCGCGCGGCCGCCGAAGAGAGCCAGGCGCAACTGCGGCAGGCCGAGGCCGCGGAGCAGCAACAGGTGCAGAACAAGCTGCAGCACTGGGAGGCCACGCGCGGTGCGATGTTGGGCGGCCAGGTCAGCGTGGCGGAGTTCCGCCATGCGGGCGCCTGGAGCAGCGCGCTCGATGCGCAGATCGCCGAGGCCGGCCAGGTCACCGCGCAGACCGCGCGGGCGCACTCGGAACGCGAGCAGGTGCTGGAAGAAAGCCGGCGCCAGTTGCGCGCTGCCCACGGCGAGCTCGAGAAAGCGCGGCAGATGCAGCAGCGCGCACGCTCCGAGCACCTGCACCTGCAGGAGCTGCGGATCGAAGACACGAACGAAGAGAGCACCGCGCAGGCCTGGGCCATGCGCCGGCCCGCCTGAGCAAGGAGCATCCGATGGAAAGCTTCGAACTCGGCCACATGGAGCAGTTTTTCTCGGCGGTGGTGCTGACGCTGCCGAGGCTGTTCGCGATCTTCGCGGTGGTGCCTTTCCTGTCGGACGGCATGATCACCGGCACTGTGCGCAACGGCATCCTGCTGATGCTCGCGATTTTCATGTCGCCGGTGGCGGGCGAGGTGCCGGCCGCGTCGATGGCCACCTGGGTTTTCATTGCCGGCAAGGAGGCGCTGATCGGCGTGTTGCTCGGCCTGGGCTTCGGCATCTTCATCTGGGCCATCCAGAGCGTGGGCGACCTGATCGACTTCCAGACCGGCTCCAGCAACGCCTCCTTCTTCGACCCGGTGGCGGGGCACGAGAACGGCGCGACAAGCGAGTTTCTGGGTTGGATGGTCATCACGCTCTTCGTGTCGGCCGGCGGCCTGCTCGCGATGCTCGGCGTGATCGTCGACTCCTACCGCATCTGGCCGGTCGGCTCCTTCTTTCCCAACGTGGGCCTGGTGCTCGAGCAGTTCGCGATCCGCCAGGGCGACACGCTGTTTCTCTGGATCGTGAAGCTGGCCTCGCCCGTCATCGTGGTGCTGCTGCTGGTGGAACTGGGCGTGGGGCTGGTGGGCCGGGTGGCGCCGCAGCTCAACGTGTTCGTGTTTGCGCAGCCCCTCAAGAGCCTGCTGGCGCATCTGATGATGCTGCTGTTCCTGTTCTTCGTGTACGAGTCGCTGCAGGACTTTCTGCGGCCCGAGAACGGCGTGCTCGATTTCCTGCGGTCCACGCTGTAGCGGACGAAGCATGGCAGAGAAAGACCAGGACCCTACCGCCAAGCGCCTGCGCGATGCCCGCAAGCGCGGCGAGGTGGTGTTCAGCACCGACGTGGCCTCGACCGTGGTGTTCGTGGTGGTCGTGGTGTCTCTGTGGCTGGGCGGGCAGCTCATCTACAACCTGCTGCGCGAGCTGTGGCTGCATGCGACCAGCACCACTTTGCTGACGGCGCCCGACGACCGTTTTGTCGAATTGCTGCTGCACACCGGCGAGACGCTGGTGTGGGGCACGTTGCCGATCATGGCCATTGCCGCCGCGGCGGGCATCGTGGGCTCGCTGTTCCAGGTGGGCGGCATCGCGGCCTGGGAGCGCCTGAAACCCGACGTGAACCGCATGAACCCCGCAGAGGGCCTGGCGCGCATCTTCTCGACGCGCAGCCTCATCAACCTGCTGAAGATGTGCACCAAGACCGCGTTGCTTGCCGTGCTGATGTTCGTGGTGGTGCGCGGCTTCGTCGACACGGCGCTCAAGCTGGGCTATGCGCGGCCAGAAGGAATCATGACGGCCGCGGCGCACATGGTGCTGGTCGCCTTCGGCTGGGCGGTGGTGATCTACGTCGTGATGGCCATGGTCGACTACGCGCACGAGCACCACGAGTTCATGAAGAAGCAGCGGATGTCCGTCGAGGAGATCCGCCAGGAACACAAGGAGATGGAGGGCGACCCCATCAACCGCTCGCGCCGCCGCTCGGCCCACTTCGAGGCGGTGTACGCGAGCCTCAACGACCGGGTGCGCGCGGCATCGGCGGTGATCCATTCGCCGCGCGTGGCCGTCGCGCTGCAATACCTCGGCGAGACCGACCTGCCGCGCGTGATCGCGCGCGGCGAGGGCGAGGTGGCCGCACAGATACGACGCTTCGCGAGCGAAGGATTGATACCGACCGAATTCGAGCCCGCGCTGGCCGAGCGCATCTACGACGAAGTACCCGAAGACCAGCCGATCCCGCGCGCGCTGTATGCGCCCGTGGCCAGGCTGCTGCGTTGGGCGCAGGGCAGCGAATGAATCTCGAGAAACTGACGATCGAAAGGAACTAGCCATGTTGATTGCCGATGGTGGAGGCAGCGTACGCGTGCCGGTGAACGTACCCAACCCCGTGAACACGGCGCAGCAGCCTGCGAGTTCGGCCGAGTCGGACGCCGCGGCGCGCGCGCGGGAGTTGCAGCGCCAGCTGGAGGCGTTGCTCGAAAAACTCCGCGAAGCGCAGCGCCAGGCGGAGGAGGCCCGCAAGCGCGCCATCGAGGCGCAGAAAAAGGCCCAGCAAGCCAGGGAGCACGCCGAAGCCATGGCGGAAAAGGCGCAGAAGACCAAGGACCTGGCCGAGGCCAACAAAGCCAAGAAGGCGCAGCAGGACGCCAAGCTGGAAGATGCGCGCGCCAAGGATGCAAGTGCCGACGCCAACCTGAAGGACAAGAACGCTGCGCTGCTCAAGGCCGAGGTCAAGCAGAAGCGGGAGGAAACGAAGAGCTCGGATGCCAAGGCCTCCGCGGCCACCGACAAGAAAGTGCAGGACGCGAAGACCGAGCGCAACGATGCGCAGAAAACCAGCGACTTTTCAAAGCTCTATCTCGACTCGCAGGAGAAGGAGAGCAAGGCGCAGGACGCGGAGGCCAAGGTTGTCGAGCTGACGCCCACGCCGGGTCGTCCGTCCGCCACCATCACCGACAAGGAGCGCACGGCGCTCGACAAGGCCGAGGAAAAGGCCAAGACGCTGCGCGGCGAGGCGGATGCTGCGACGAAGAAGTTCGGCAGCGAGATCGGCGAAGAGGCGAACACCGAGTTCTGGGGCGATCCGCCTGCGCCGGCCGGCACCGAGGGGCCGGTGGCGCCGGCCACCGACGATCCGCTGCAAACGCCGCTCACGCAGCTGCTGCAGGTCTCGCCGAAGGCCACGGCCAACCCGGCCGCCAACAACGGCCTGCTGTTCACCCCGACGCTGACCTCCGGCAGCACGGGCACCACCAGCAGCAGCCTGCTCGTACCGTCGTCCACCTTCTCGTCCGGCACCGGCACGAACGCGATGTCGCCATTCAACACCTTCCTCAAGGCGCCCGAGCCGGTCGTCACGCCGCAGGTGAAGAAGACGCTGACGGACATCGCGGACGGAAAGAGCGTGGAGCAGATCGCAAGCGATCGCAAGATGCGCGTCGACCAGGTGATGTCCGAAGCCAACGCGGCGGGCGTCAAGATCACCACGGCCGCGCCGAAGGACGGCGTGCAGGCCACCACCATCCAGCGTGGCGACGCCTCGCTGACCTACAGCCGCGACGCGAAGCACGACACCCTTTCGGTCAAGGGCAGTCTCGCGGACCCGAAGGCGCCATGCGGCCAGAAGACCGTCGACGCGAAGGAGGAGGGCAACGGGCGTTACAGCCAGACGACGAAGGACGCCAAGACCGGCGACACGGTCACCACCACCATCGACGGCAGCGCGGGCACGCGCACGGTGAGCGTGGTGGACGAGCACGGCCTGCGCACCGACACCACCACCTCGCTGACCGGCGCAGAGGTCACCCGCCCCGTGGGCGACTACGAGGGCTATCTAGAGGTGGCCAAGGCCGCGGACCTGAAGCCCGAGCAGCTGCTGGCGCTGAACCCCGACGTGGACTACGGCAAGGCGCTCAAGCCGGGCCAGGAGTTGGTCGTGGCCGGCGTGCCCACCACCGTCAAGACCTTCAACAAGGACGGATCGACGCTCGAGAAGACCACTGCGAGCGACGGCACGCTGCAGGTGGTGGCCACGAGCGCGAGTGGCCGCCGCACGGTGCTGATGGGCGAACCCGACGCCAAGGACGGCCCGGGCGAGGGGGTGCGCAAGTCGATCTTCGACGACAAGAAGTCCGTGGCCGAAACCGCCAAGGCAATGGGCATGACGGAAGACGAAGTGCTCGCGGCGCTGCCCGAAGGCACGGTCGACGTGAGCAAGCCCAGCGCCGACAACGGCCACATCGAGACCCGCACGATCTACGATCCCGCCACCAACCGCCTGGTGGTCGAGAGGAACGACTGGAACCACGGCGGCGGCAGCCGCGAGGACATCGACGACAAGACCAAGTACACGGTCACGCAGAAGGACCCGAAGACCGGGAAGTCCGAGCGCGTAGAGGTCAGCGGCGGCCTCGGCTACCTGCAGCATCAGGCCGAGGACAAGGCCAAGTACGCCGACAGCTACGGCCAGCAGATCGGGGACCTGGACAAGACCATCCACCTCTACAAGCGCATGGGCGAACCGGTAACCGACCTGGTCGAGCAGCGGAAGCAGTTGGTGTCGCAGCAGACCGATGCGCGCGGCGAGGCCACGATCGCCAACACCAGGGCCACCGCTGCGCTCACCAAGCAGCAGCAGGTGACGATCGACGAGCAGGCCCGCGTGGCCTACCAGAACGTTGCCTATGCGCGGCCCGGCAGCAAGGACCAGGCAGAAGCCATCAAGGCACTGGATGACCGGCTCGAGCTGCTGGACCATGTCGACCGGCTCGTCGACGTGGCCGACAAGGACGTGGACCTGGCCAAGGCCGGCGCCGACCAGGTGAAGAAGCAGGACGCCAAGACCCAGGCCGATGCCGACCTGGAGACGGAGTTCCAGAAATGGAAGCGCACCTGGCTGTGGAACGGCCTGGACGAAAAGGAGATCCAGAAGCGCGAGGCTCAGGGTGCAAGCCCTGTCGGGCCGGCATACCGCAACGACGAGGAAGAAAACAAGGCGGCGTGGAAGGCCTTCGTCCAGCAGCAGGAGATGATGGACGAGCATGGCGACAAATACCTCACCGATGCGGGACGGCCCGCGCGCGATGCCTGGCTCAACCGCAACCAGGCCAGCGACGCGGCGCTGGATTCCGCCATTCACTACGACCAGGCCTCCATTGCGAGCGGTGGGGCCAATACCCATCTGACCAAGGGCGAGCTCGACCGGCTGCAGCAGAAGAAAGACGCGTGGACCGACGCCAATCCGACGGTCATGCCAGAGAAATTCAAGGACCAGGAGGCGCTCGACAAGCTGGCCAAGAACCTGGCCGACGGCGAGATCGGCAACCTCGAGATCGGCGAGCACAAGAAGCATTCCGAGTACCTGAAGACGGTGTCCGCGCCCGACCGCGCCGATCCCGAGGCACTCAAGAAAGCCGAGGACAAATACACCGAGGACAACCAGGAAGCCACCACCAGGCTCAACGGCCAGATCAAGGACATTTCGGAGCGGCCCTTGCGCGAAAAGACGCGCTCGGTGGACGATTACATCGCCCAGTGGGGCAAGCGCAATCCCGAGATCCAGAAAGATCTGGACGCGCTGGGCACTGACCAGGACCAGCGCAGCCTGCGCGCGACCGAATATCGCAGCGGGCAGATCCACAAGCTCCTGTCCGCGTCCGACCAGGGCAAGGAGCTTCAGGCGGCGATCAACCTGCGCTATTCACTCACAGACCAGTGGCTGAAGATCGGGGACAAGGACGACGGGCGCCTCGAGAAGGACCTCGAGGGCATCGAGAAGGGCATCGAAGGGCACACCTGGGTGCGTGACGTCTGGGGCAGCATGGCCGGCGACTCGGCCGAAGACGCGAAGAACTACACAGAGGAGCAGCGCGACGACCTGCGCGACCTGCGCGACGACCTCCGCGCGGGACGGATCTCGGCCTCGGAGTACGCGCGACGCGAGAACGAGTTCATGGACGCTTACGACGTCGAGTCCGACAAGATGGCCGACCGGGTGCGCGATAGCGACGGCACCTGGAGCGTGGTCGACGACGCGGTGCGCATGACCGTCACGGCGGCTGCCGGTATTGCCGCCACCATCGCCTCGGGCGGCAACGTGGCCGTGGGATTTGGCGCGGCGATGGCTGTCAGCGCGCTGTGGGACACCACGGGCGACGTCGTCGCCGCCGCGCAAGGGCGCGACATCTACGCCGACGGCCACTCGTCGTTGTGGACGCTCGAAGCCAAGGCCCTGACAGGCAACGCAAGTTGGGACGACGTCAAGTTCACGCTCAAGGACGAGGTCGTCGATGCCGCTACCAACGCGGTCACCGCCACGGGCGTGGGCGCGGGCATCAAGACCAGCGCCTCCGTCAGCGCCAAGCTGCTGGCCAACGGAACGATGGTCGGCAGCAAGGGCACGCTGAACCTCGCGGGGCGGGCGGTGGTCGGTGCGCGCGCGGGTGTCACCTCGCAGGCCATCGACGGCACCGGCCGCGTGGCGGTGGAAATCGGCCGCGTCGGGCTCGACGGCAAGCTGGGTACGGAAGAGGGCGACAAGCGCATCGGCGCCACCTTCGTCAGTTCGGCGGCGGGCCTGGTCACGGCGCCGCTCACGGGCGGCGTGTCGGGCGCGATCCCGCTGTGGAAGGCGGTAACGCCCGCCGCGCAGGCACAGGCGCAGGCCAGCGGCATGCCAGTCAAGCAGCAGCTGACCTACTTCGGACTTGGCGCGCAGTTCTTGAACGACGGCGCGGCGGGCCTCGGCACCGGCGACCTGATCTCGCTGGCCAACGAGGGCCGGCACATGAACCGCGGCGAGTTCATCGCGGCCTCGCTGCAGGTGATCCCGGGCACGCTCAACAACGTGGCGCTGCACCCGGCCATGGCGGCGCGCGCGCGCGCCCAGGCAGAGGCCGCGCAGAATGCAGCCCCCGCCCGGACGCTGCACGACGAGTTGGTGGTGACCGAGCTCACGCTGCCGCACCTGGCGAATGAAGACAGCCTCCTGCCCGCGCAGGTGTCGGACGCGATGGCGCCCGGCGGGCGCGTCGAGCTGCACGTCGCCGCCGATCGTCCGGACGGTCCGGCGCCGCGCAACGGCGAAGCCCTGGACATCGATTCCGACCAAGCGGCGGCGATCCACGAGCGGCTGCGCAGCGCGGGCTTCGAGCAGATCCGCATCGAGCGTAAATCCGATGCCGAAGCGGGCGAGCCCGGCTTCATCGTGCATGCCATCAAGGAAGGCGGCGAGATCCAGACCGACGGCGTGGTACCGCTGCTCTCGCGCACGGTGCCGACCGAACCCGAGGGGCAGGACACGTCCAACACGGCCGATGCCCCGGACGGCAGCAACGGCCCCGACGGCCCGAACAACAACGACGGTTCCGACTACGCGCTGCCTCCGTCCGGCAGCAGCCTGCACACTGTGAGCTGGAACGGCACGCTCAAAGCCATCCTGCAATCGGGTGGCACGCTGCGCAACACCGCGTTCTACCTGCACGCCACGCCCTACGACGAGAACACCGGCATGGCGCTCAATGCCGCCGACAGCGGCCTGCCGCGCGCGGTGGACGGCGAGACGCCTGCGCAGCGCAGGGCCGCGTACGCCGGCGCGGACAGCCCCGAGGCGCTGGCCGCGCTGCCGCCCGCGCGCTACGCCACGCTCAAGGAGGCGATGAACGCCGCGCAGGCCGGCAACGGCGACCGCGGGCACGACAACATCGCGCTCGTCTACGAGCCCAAGCTCGGCGCGGACGGCCGGGTACCGCCAGAGGCAGTGCTGGCCACGGTCCATCTCGACAAGACCGGCGACGGCCCCGCGACGCTGCGCGACGTTACGCAGAATCCGCGCAGCGACATCGCCGCCACGGTGGCGCTGCGGGTGAGCTATCCGGTCGTGCAGGCCGCGACGCGGTCTTCGGGCCTGATCCTGCCGGGCAGCGCGGCGCGGGACAGCTTTCTGCACGTGCCCGACGACGCCACCGTCTACTACGTCGACAAGTCGAAGCGCGTCACGCAAATCCCGGCCAACGACCCGCGCGTCGCCCAGGCGCTCGAACGTGCGCAACAGGCGCGTGCGCGGCTGCTCGCGCTGCCAAGCCACGAGCAAGGCCTCGACCTCGACAGCCTGCAGGCGTGGCGCGAGCAGTCCGGCATGAAACCGGTCGACCTGCGCGTGGTCGGCCCCGGACAGCTGCCCGAGGGGCAGGGCATCTACCATCGCCGCGATGGCGTGGCACTGGTTCTGCGCGATCCCGCCATCGAAAGCCGGCACGGCACCGCGCCTACCCTGCGCACCGCCGCGCACGAACTTGCGCATGGCAACGAGGACCAGCGCAACGTGTTCGTGCTCAGGGACCACCAGGACACGAACACGCTGCGGCCCACCTACGTCATCGAGCCGATGTCGGGCTTCCTGCGCTTCGATCCTGCGCAGAAGCGCACGACCGGGCTGGCGCTCGAAGAGGCCTATGCCGAGCACAAGGCCCAGCAGTTCGACGAAGCGCTTTTCGGCCCGAAGTCCGGCGACGAGAGCTTCGATGGCCAGCTGGGCCGCTACAGACTCGAGGATGGAAAGAGCCTCGACCACGGCGCCTATACCGCCGTCACTCTCGACGCGATGCTGCGGATGAATCCCGAGATCGGCGCTCTGATGGAGCGGGCGCGCTTTTCGAGCGCGGCGCGCGAGCAGCTCATCTCGGTGCTCGGCGAGAAGCTCGATGCCTTCTACGCCCATCGCGGCGAAGACCTTTCCACGCGCTCGCACCAGGACTGGGCAGAGCAGCTCTACGACGCCGTGCGGCACAACCGGCCGATGCCGGCGGCGGCCGGCGAAGGCCCGGCGCCCGAGGGGCCGGTGACGCTGAACAGCCGCCCGGTGCAGCGCGCAGCCAGCGCCGGCGACGACGGCCTGCCGCTCAAGCCTTCGGCCTTCGGCACCGATGGCGATTGGATGGCCGCCGCGCTGCATCTCGAGGAGACCATCGCGCAGCAGCGCGAGGCCGGCCAGGCCGGCGAGCTGCCGCCCGGCATGATCCTGTCCGATGCCGACAAAGCCGTGACGCAGGGGCTCCTGAAGAACCCGACGCCCGAGTCGCAGGAGTGCTTCGTGGTGTCGGTCCGGCCCCCCAGCAAGGGCATCTTCGGTGGCGACGACGTGCGCGCCAAGCGCAAGGACGTCTTCGAAACGATCGAGAAGGCGCAGGAGGCGGTGTCCAAGCGCAACGACGGCGCATGGATCTACCGTGTCGCGCCCGAGGGCGGCATCGGCGAGATGATCCGCGTCGGCAAGGCGCGCTCGCACAACATCCTCGGAGCGTTTTACGTCAACAAGGACAAGAGTGTCTTCCCCGTCGGTATCGCGAACCCGCAGTTCGACCGCTGGGACCTCTCGGCCACAGCCCCGGCCGGACGCGCGCACGTCTACAACGCCGCGCTCACGATGCCGGTCGGCCGTCCGGCCGAAGGCATCTTCCGCCAGGGCGGCATCGAGGAGGGCACCGATGCGGCCACGGCGGCCATCGACCGTGCCGTGGCCGAAGGCCGCGCGCCGCGCGTGATGATCGCCGCCGGCTACACGATCGAGAACGGCCGCGCCGAGACCAGCGGCCCCGGCGGCGCGGCAGTGGCCGGCAAGGCGGCCCGCCTGTACGCGGGCCAGATGCACGGCGTGGATGCCCAGGTCACCTACGTGGCCGCGGGCCGCCGGCAGCGCAAGGTACTGCAGGCCGCGCTCGAGGCGCTCGGCGAGCGCAAGGGCGAGCACTACGAGATCGTGAGCTTCAATGCGCGCGGCAAGCGCGCCGAGTGGCGCTCCGCCATCCTGCTCAGGCGCCACCAGCCCGACCTGCTGATGGGCTTCGACGTGCCCGGGCGCACCGAGAAGGGCGAATACCACAACAGCCATGGCCACGCAATCGGCTACCACACCGCCGCGCGCGACCAGCTCTTCATCGATGCCACGCGCAACGACCGCATCACCACCGTGGCCGGTTTCGACCTCGGCAACGAGGTGGGGGGCGGCCATCCCGACGTGCACACGCGCGTGCAGCCCGCGCCAAACGGCACCCTCATCGCCTCGATCGTCACGGCCGACGTGGCGATGACGGGTGGGCGCACCAACTGGGTCGGCTATGCCTTCGGCACCGAGGTGCTGAGGCGCGCCGGCGCCCTGAGCGCGGTGCCCGACGAGCGCACCATCCGCGGCATGGTCATGGGCATGATGAAGGCCGGCGGCGTGGACAGCGAGACCCGAAGCCGCGTGCCGTTCGAGGTCGATTCGCGCGGGCGGACCTCGGGCGTGGGCGGCATGTCGCCCGACGTCGAGGCCGCGGTGGCCGCGATGCTTCGGATCCGCGCCGAGAAGATCCATATGGCGCCGGCCATCGACCTGCGCGGCGTGCGTCTGCGGCTCGGCGTGTTCGATTCGGGCTCGGGCGGCATCATTGCCGCGGCCGAGATCAAGCGAGTTGTCGAAGAGACCACGGGCGCGCGCGTCGACCTGGTGATGGTGGGCGACCACGGGGCGGGCACCTACGGCCCCAAGACCAAGACCGAGATCGCCGACCACACGCGCGCCGGCCTCGAGACGCTCGACAAGCTCGGCGTGGACCTGATCGTGATGGCCTGCAACACCGCGTGCACCTCGGGCAAGGGCGAGTACGCACGCGGTATCAACGCACCGGTCATCGACCTGATCGACAGCACGCGCTCCTTCCACAAGGGCCTCGTGGACCAGGGGGAACGCGTGGTCGCGTTCTCCACCGAGGCGAGCGCGACGCTGCCGCTGCCCGGCACGGACCTGATTGGCGTCTACCGCGACAAGGACGTTCTGCCGGTCGGCGGCACCGACGACGGCTTCGACGTGGCATCGATCGTGAACCAGTACATGGCCGATCCGATGAACGCCGACATGCGGGCGCGCAT
This sequence comes from Variovorax sp. OV700, assembly GCF_900099805.1. GTDB lineage: Bacteria > Pseudomonadota > Gammaproteobacteria > Burkholderiales > Burkholderiaceae_C > Variovorax. Next base: position 276,881 of record NZ_FNDR01000007.1, read on the forward strand.
GCAGGGCGCGGCGGACCACTATGCCGACAAGATCCTGGCCGCGAAGCCCGACGTCACGACCGTCTCGTGGTGCTGCACGCACTATCCCGAGCTCGAGCCGTTCTTCACCAAGTCGCTGCAGGACCGCGGCCGTTCGGATGTGAAAATGATCAACCCGATGGCCCACCAGGCCATGCGGGCCATCGAAGTGGCCGAGCATCTGCCGCCGGGCACCGGCACGGGCCCGAGCCGGGCCATTGGCATCACCACGGCGGTGGCCGACAAGGCCGAGGCCATCCGCACCGGCACCGATCCAGGCAAGGCCACGGTGCAGCAGAGCGAAGTGCTGCAGACGCTGCGCATCGCGCTGCAGCGCGACGACGTTGCGCTGGTGCCGCTGAAGAAGCTGGGCACGGACGTGGACGTCGAGGAGGCCCAGCGCCTGCTCGACCAGGACGAGGCCGGCGATCCCATCGACGCGCTGCAGGCCTTCGACCCCTCGGGCCGTGGCTTCCCGATTCACGTACCAGGCGGCGCGTATGCCGCGGCGAAGATGCTCGGCGACGCTGGGAAGGTCGCGGTGGTGGCGGGCTTTCCGATCCGCACTGCCGCCGGCCGCGTGGCGCCCGAGTCGGACAGCACCAAGGGTGCGGCGGTGCTGGCCGCCGGGCTGGCCAAGCTCGGCAAGGACACGACGTGCATCACCATTCCCGCCAACGTCAAGCCGCTGAAGGCGGCGCTCGCGGTGTTGGGGCGCGACGACATCGACGTGCGGGCCTTCGGCCTGAAGATCGGCCCGCACGCCGAGGGCGAAGCCCTGCGGATGCTGCAGGGTCTCGACCCCAACGCGATCATCAGCGTGGAGGCGCCCGGGCGCGATGCGAAGGGCCAGTACTGGAGTTCCACCGGCGAGCGCGTCACCGACCACGTGGCTGCGCTCGATGAATTCTTCTATGCGGCGCGCACGATCAACGAGGGCCGCGCCGACGGCGCTGCGAAGATCAGGCAGCTCGCGATCCTCGATGTGGGCAACGAGGTCGGTGGCGGCAACGTCGACAAGCGCGTGCGCCGCGCACCGGACGGCCAGCGCATCGCTTCCGAAGTCACGGTGGACCAGCTCGTGACAGCCGGTGTCGGCAGCTGGGGCGCGGATGCGACCCTGGCCGCGCTCGAGGTGCATCACAACCGCGCCGACCTGCTGCCTTCGGCCGACGAGGTGCGGCGCGTGATGCGCGCCATCACGCGCGAAGGCGGCGTGGACAGCCAGTCGCGCACCGGCATCGATCATGCCGCCGGCTACGATCCGACAGTGCATGTGGGCGTGGCTGAGCTGTATCGCCAGGCGGCGCTCGAAGTCAAGGCCGACGGCGGCCCGGACGCCGGCGGGGTGGCGCCACCCAAGGGCGGCACACCGAAGCCGGGCGGTCCGCGACCTGCGGAGCCGCAGAGCGCCGCCTTCCGCGGCGACGAATGGCCCGCCGTGCACGCCCGGCTCACCAGCGGCGGCTTCGGCAACGAGAACATCTACGTCTACCGCGTGAAGGGCCAGCCCGACCTGTACGCCGAACCGGTAGCGACGACCGACCTCACGGCGCAGCAGATCAACGGCACGGGCCGCGTCGCGCAAGGCACGAGCACGGTGCGCTGGTACGGCAACAGCACGCCGGGCCGGGGTGTGGGCGGCCTGATGCCCCGGCGCGAGATGGGCGCCAAATTCGGCCTGGAGCCCAAGGGCGACAAGGAGACGGTCTACCGCATCAAGAACCGCGAGACGGCCGATATCACCTTCCAGACCGAGAAGCCCACGGCCGAGCAGCGCGCGGATCCGAACCTGCTGATCCGCTCGCGCAAGGTGCGCCCGCCGCGCGAGGCCACGCCGCAACCCGTCGACGACTGGTTCATCGTTTCGAACCAGTCGCCCACGCGCACCAATGCGGCCAACGGGCTGCGCAACGTGGCGCGCGGCAACGACGAGTTCAAGCTCGGCGTGGTCGAGAAGACGCATGGGCCGGCCACCGGCTGGAGCACCGGCAAGGTCATCAAGCGGCAGATCACGCTGGGACTGGTGGCCGCGGTGGGTATCAGCGGGCTGAACCTGGTGAGCCCGATCGATACCGGCCACGACGTACCGAGCGGAGTCGTCGGGCTGCCGCGCAATCCGATCGCCTCGTCCACGCAGCATGGACACGACACGCCTTCCTTCCGCGCCACGCCGGAGGCCTTCTCGGTGCCGGCCGAAGTCACGCTCGGCATGGCCTGGCACCAGCAAGGCCAAGCCGATCTGCTGGCCCGGCAGCCCGGAACCGATCCGGCCTCGGTGAAGGCGCTGCAGGACACGGCCGACAGCCGCTGGGGTGCGTTCTCGGCCGAGATGCTGAAGACCATCCGCACCGACGTGCAACAGGGCGCGAACCCGGTGGCTGCGGCCAACCGACAGCGCGCGCAGCTGCTTTCCATGGGCCGGCTCGATGGGCACAGCGACAACGCGGTGCGCGATGCGCTGCGCGACTCGGGCCTGCTCAAGGGCACCACCGCCGACGTCGAGGCTCAGATGGACTACGCCAAGCTCGTGGCCGATCACCCGGTGTTCATCAACGACAAGAGCCGCGAGCTCGCGCGCACCGATCCGGCCGCCTTTGCCGCGGCCTCGCTGATCGCGATCGGTCCCGACGGTGCGGCATTCAACACCGCGGTGAAAAACAACGCCGCCATGCTGGGGCGCCTGCATTCCGAGGCTGTGGTGAAGGAGCGCCTGGCCGACGGCGACGTGGCCGGCGCCGCCAAGGAGGCGCGCCTGCGGCTCGACGTGAGCGCCACGCCGGCCGAGCGCGACAAGGCGGCCGCTGCGCTGCTGCCGCTGTTCAAACAGGAGCACGCGCGGGCGCTCGACCTGCTGGCCGGCATGCAGATGCAGGACGTCGGCGACTACCTGGCGCAGTACCGCGACGCGCCACCCGAAATCGCACAGCCGATGGCGCAGGGCATGCTCGAACTGCTGCAGAAGAACCTGCCGCGCCCGAGTGACGACCTGTCCAGCATGTCGCAGTTCGACCATCTCGTCGAAGGCCTGTCGATCATGGCCGAGGCGGCCGACGCGCGCACGCCTACCTCGGCCTTCTCCGAACGCTTTGCCGCCGAGCTGATGAAGGGGCGTTTTGCCGACCGGCCGGAGTTCGTCGTCACGTTGCAGCGCGGCGTGGAGCGCGCGGTGGAGCAGGGCGGCGCGAAGCTGCCGGTCGAGCTGGCGAATGCGCTGGAAAAGCAGGGCCGCGGCGACATGCGTGACAGCGTGCTCGCGGGCATCGACAATGGCTTGCAGGCGCAGAACAAGCACCTGGGCGAGGCCATCGGCAACCTGCGAGGCACCGCCGGCTACAACGCCACGGGTGCTTCGATGGCCTTCTACGTGGCAAATTTTTCCGACGGCACGCCCCAGGGTGTTGCCAACGCCATCGCACAGTACCGGCGCGTGAATCCGGAGGTGGCGGGCAAGGTCGACGATGCCACCCGCGTGATCGGCGACTGGGGCCGCACGCTGCACCAGACCCAGGAGAGCCTGAACGGCCTGCGCGTCGGCGCCAAGGGCAGCGAGGCCGAGCGGGGCCTGGAGGGCACGGTGGTCAAGGTGTACGACAGCGACGACGTGAAGCTGGCCATCAGCCAGAGCCCGCAGGTTCGCCAGGAGCTGCTCAGCCGCTCCACGCAGGGCGTGCCCGATCCGCGCACCATGACCGAGTACCTCATCAACCCGGTGATGTTCGTGACGCGCCACGTCTCGGGGACCACCCGCATGGTGTGGTCGATGCTGGCCGACGCGCAGTTCAACGGCATGGTGAACGACCCCACGAGCTATGCCACGCGCTGGAACGCCTTCAAGCTGAAGACGGAGCGCATGGCCAACGTGCTGGGCCTGAACGCGGACGAGGTGCGCCAGGGCACCGCGCTGGTGGACAAGTACATGGACGCGGTCACGAAGGTGGACTCGGGCTTGTCCGATCCGGCGCGCATCAACGCGTATGCGCGCTTGGGCGGCGAGCTCGACGGCGAACTGCAGAAGCTGCTGGGTGTGGGTGCAAAGACCGTCAACAACGTCACCAACGCAAACACCGCTTTCGGGCAGGCGCTGCGCTGGGTGGCCAACGCGGGCTTCGTCACGCACAACGTCAGCACCGAGATAACGAACCTCCGCCCGATGGCCGACGGGGTTCAGGACTACACGCAGTGGTACCACCGCATCTATGCGCCGACGCAGGCCTTCTTCATGGCCAAGCCCTACACCACGCTGATGGCCGAGCGCTCGCTCGCGGGCAATCGCGTGATCGACGGCGCGGCAGCGGACATCGAGGGCAAGATGGCCTGGAAGTACGTCTTCGGCCTAGGCACGGCCGGCGTGGGTGCGGCCGATCTGTCGCTGGCCTTCGGCCAGAAGGACACGGTGCCGGCCTGGGTAACGTACACCAACGTGGGCATGGGCGTTGGCGGCCTGGTGGACGGTGGTGTCGGGCTGGTGAACGTCACGGGCAAGGCACTGGCGCGCGCGGGTGCGGTCGAGCTGGGCGCGCTGCTGGCCATTCCGGCCGAGGTTGCGACCATCGGCGGGCTGGCGGTGGCTGTGTTTACCGGCATCAAGCAGTTCTACAACGTCGCCCATCACTACGACCAGGTCGACGCTCGCGAGATGCAGCGCGACCCGGCGCTGCGCAACGTGCTCAAGGACCGGGGCTTCTCCGACGCGCAGACCCGTGCCATGCTCGACTGCACGCACGAAGGCGTATCTCCGATGGTGGCCTGGAACGCCCTGATGAAGTCGGAGGGCAAGACGGTGGACGAGGGCATGCAGCTGCTGCGCGACCGGCTGGCGAAGGACGGCCCGCAGGGCATTCCCGCCTCCGAGTGGACCCGCGTCATGCACGGGCTCACCGATCGCAAGATGAACGACAACGACGGCAGCTTTCCGGCGGACGATCCGAACTCGGCACAGGCCGGGCAGATCGTGGTCCGGGAGATGCCTACGCGCGGGGGCACCGTGACTTCGAAATCGACGGTGCTGCCGCAGAGCATCGAGGGCCTGGAAAACTACGCGCGAGAGGCCTGGAACCTGCGCGTGTGATTCGTCCGGAGTCCGGCATGTGAGCCGAAAGATGTAGCGCCGGCGCCGCCCCGGTGCTGCATGGCCGTGCCGGGCTTCTTTCGGCGGCACGGCCATGCATTTGCGTTATGGCGCATGCCGCAATTGCCATTGGTGCCGCTCTGCGGGCACTTCTAGACTGGGCGCAATGAACGCATTCGCGACCCTGATCGGCCCCGCCCCAGCGGCGATCATCCGTCCTTCGTTGTTCGCGCAGCGCCGCGGTGACGCGCCATCGGCCATGGCGTCCAGGGGCGCGGCCTTGTCCCTCCCGCGCCACGGCGATGGGACAGTCGCACTCCCGCTTTTCCATGCGGACGACAAGCCGTCGATGCCTCCCGCGGGTCATCGCCAGCGCCATGCCACCGGCCTGGTCGCCGAGCTGAGTGACGCGCCCGATCACGCGGCGCGCCAGGCGCTCATGAAGGGACGGCTGCGATCGATCGGATTCGAATGGCTCGGCTACGGAACGATCGAAGACCAGCGCGGAGTCCTGCGGCCGCTGAGTTTTCTCACGAGCTATGCCCACGAGACCTGGGGACGGCGCTACTTCTCGCAGCGCTATCACGAGGTCGATACGCGCCCTCACGATGCGCCGGTGTCCGGCCTTCCGTTGGTGTGGGATCTGGAGTCGCTCGCCCAATCGCAATGCAGGCAACCCTTGCGGCCCGAGGCCGAAGCCCGGGACATCGCTGCGCGGCAACGCATGCTGCTGGACGAGCTGGAAGCCAGCGGCATCCGCAGCGGTATCTCTTTCCGCCTGGCCACGCCGGGGCAAATGCATGAATACACCTTCATCGACCTGATGTCGGGCACACCCGGGCGCCGCTGGATTCTCGGTGCTGTCGTGGGCCGCGCGCTCATGCTCGGATTGAGCCTGCACGAACATGTGTCGCGCCACGTACGCAAGCCCGTTGCGGCGCGAGAGCAGGACGAGCCGCTGCATGCGAAATCGCCTATCTCGCCGACGCAGCAATCGATTCTCGAAGCCTTGCTGCGGGGACTCGGCGACAAGGAAATTGCCTACGCGCTGGGCTTGTCGAGCCATGCGGTGGACTATCACATGCGCCAGCTCCGGCGCCGCTTCGGCGTGCGCAACAGGGTGCAGCTGGTGAGCGCGGCGGCGGACTGGCAGCCCTAGCGGTTCTCGGCCTAGCGCTCCTAGCCAGCGATGCCGTTGCGGGCCGATGCCGGCTGCAGCGCATCGAGCGCCGAAAGCCTGCGGTAGTCCCCGGGCAACACCGCATAGGTGCCCAGAAAGGTCTTGTGCAAATGGCTTTGATCGGTGAAACCGGCGGCATGCGCCGCATAGGTGACGCGGGCGCCGCCGGCGATGAGGTCGCGCGCGTACTCGATACGGTGGCCCACCAGCATCTCGTGCGGCGTGAATCCCATGGCACCCTTGAAGCGCCGCTGCACGTGCACCGGGTGCAGGCCCGCCGCGTCGGCCAGGCTGTCGAGCGTCATGCGCTGATGAAAGCCGGACGCGATCAGTTCATACAGCCTGTTCATGCGTTCGTCGCCGCTGTCGACAACGCGCGTGGGCTGTGCCCGCAAGGGAATCCAGCGGGCCAGGCGTTGGCGCAGCAGGGCGCGGCCCGCTGCGCTGTCTTCGTCGTTGCCGGTGCTCGTGGGCTCGCGCAGCAGGCGATGGCATTCCATGAATCCGGAAGCTTCGGAGGGATCGAGAAAAACCGAGACGCCGGCATCGTCTTCCACGCGGGCCAGCGGGGTGCTCTCGTGCGCTGCACTGATGCAGCGCGCAACGGCGCCGCTGCAGTACATCGCGTCCTCGCGCCACGGCGCGCCGCGCGCCTGCACGGCATGCCAGACCTGCGGCGCAACGCGCAGCAGCGTGCCCGGGGGCACGATCGTCACGCGGGTGCCGGTGCGCACGTGGAGTTCGGTGTCCGACACCGAGAGCGTGTACCCGACGTGCCTGTGTGGCCGGATCTCGCGATGCAGCAGCGTGTTGGCAGTCAACTGAAGACCCGTGAGGTCAGCGTCTCGCCAATAGTGGGAAGCCAGGAGTTCCATCGAAAAGCAGGGCTCCTCGGACGTCGTGGTTGTGTTGAGAAAAAGCAATCGACATGCCAGTGCATGCCTTGCTTTCGCGGATGTTCATGCGAAGGTATTCAGTTGTGGTTCGGTGAGGAGTGCCACGGCTCGCTTTCGCCCCCGCGAGTGTGCTCGAAGCTAAGAATTTACAAGGCGGCATAACCGCCCTTTGGTAGTTTGGCTCCAAGCCCGCAGCGTCTACCGATGCATGCGGCACTTCCATCAGGCCTCTCATGATTCTTGGTACTTTGGTGCAACCCGCCGCGGCGGCATTGCTGTCGGACGCGCGCGACCCCGACCCGGCGCCGCCGCCGGGCGATCTGGCCGAGCTGCCGCTCGACGGCCCCTTTCCACAGCTCTATTCGGAGGAACAGCTCTATCTGCCGCAATCGGCAGACCTGCGTGCGGACGGCGTGCCAGGCATCGTCGGCGATCTGCTGAATGCTTCAGGCACCAAGGAGTGCCGCGATCTTGTCCAGGCGATGTTGAATGCGCTGGGCTTCGATTGGCTTGGCTACGGCACGATCACTTTCCTGCGCGGCCGCTGGTGGCCCTTGAGCTTCTTCACCGCGCACGCAAACCCCGAGTGGACGCAGCGCTACTTTTCGCATCGCCTCTACGAAATCGATTTGCGGCAGCCGGGCGTACCGGCTTCCAGTCTCCCGCTGGTGTGGGACATCGAGCAGATCGAAGCCTCGCCATTGTCCGCAGCTACATCCGTGACCGAGGACGCGGAGGGACGGCGGCAGCGCTTTGTCGACGACCTGCGCGCCAGCGGTATTCGCAGCGGGTTGATGTTCCGCCTCGCGTCGTCGACGCAGGTGAACCAGTACACCGTCATCAGCCTGCAGTCGAGCGAGCCGGGCCGCCGCTGGATCACCGACGAGGTCGTCGGACAGGCCTTGACGCTGGGCTTGAGCGTTCACGAATACCTGCTGCGCCATTCGCGCATGCCGAGCGAAGCGAGCGCGGCGGCGCGCATCGAGATCTCGCCCACGCAGCAGTACATCCTCCAGCACCTGCTGCAGGGGCGCAGCGACAAGGAGATCGCCAACCGCCTCGACATGTCTGCCCACACCGTGGACTACCACATGCGCCAGCTGCGCCGCCGCTTTGCCGCGCGCAACCGCGTCCAGCTCGTCAACGCGGTGCAGCAGGGGGACAGCGACTTCGGCGTGCTCAACGAGAGCTAAGGCAGCACCGCCACCGGGCTGCGCTCGGCAAACTGACCGTTCCAGTAGGGGTAGTAAGGGTAGGGCGGCGTCACGGCGCTGGCCGCATCGAGCCGCTTGATCTGGTCGGCGCTGAGCTGCCAGCCGAGTGCGCCCAGGTTCTGCTTCAGCTGCTCTTCGTTGCGCGCGCCGATCAGTACGCTCGACACGGTGGGCCGCTGCAGCAGCCAGTTGAGCGCGATCTGCGGCAGCGTCTTGCCGGTTTCCTCGGCCACCTCGTCCATGGCATCGACCACGCGGTACAGGCGCTCGTCGTCCACGGGTGGTGCGAAGCCGGCGGTCTCATGCAGGCGGCTTCCGGCGGGCAGCGGCTGGCCGCGGCGCACCTTGCCGGTCAGGCGGCCCCAGCCCAGCGGGCTCCACACGATGGCGCCCACGCCTTGGTCCATGCCCAGCGGCATGAGTTCGTATTCATAGTCGCGGCCGATCAGCGAGTAGTACGTCTGGTTGGCCACGAAGCGCTGCAGGCCGAGCCGGTCGGAGGCCGCGAGCGACTTCATCAGTTGCCAGCCCGAGAAGTTGGACGCGCCGATGAGCCGCACCTTGCCGGCGCGCACCAGATCGTCGAGCGTGTCGAGCACCATCTCGACCGGCGTCATCGCATCGAAGGCATGCAGCTGCAGGATGTCGATGTAGTCGGTGCCCAGGCGCTTCAGCGCGGCGTCGGTCGCGGCGATCAGGTGATGGCGCGAGGCGCCGACGTCGTTCGGCCCGTCGCCCGCGCGCAGCGCCAGCTTGGTCGAAATGATGGCCTTGTCGCGCCGGCCCTTGAGCGCGGCGCCGAGGATCGATTCCGAAGCGCCGTTCGAATACACGTCGGCCGTATCGAACAGGGTCACGCCGGCATCCAGCGCCATGTCGACGATGCTGCGCGCACCTTCGACGTCGGTGTTGCCCCAGGCACTGAAGAGCGGCCCCTGTCCGCCGAAGGTGCCGGCGCCGAAGCCGAGGGCGGGGACCTTGAAGCCGGAGCGGCCGAGAAAGCGTTGTTCCATGATGTTGTCCTTGTCGTAGAAAAAATGGTGCGCGTCAGGCTTGCACCGAGGCGCAATCGGCCGGGGAGGCGCGGCCTTCGCGCCGGTCGAGCGAACGGCTCCACAGCGCGATGGCCAGCCCTGCGAGCGTGAGCAGCGCGGCCACCCAGCCGAGTGCGCGGAGCCCCGGCCCATGGTCGATGACCACGCCGCCCGCCCACGCACCGAGCGCATTGCCGAGGTTGAAGGCCGCGATGTTGAGGCTCGACGCCAGGTTCTGGCCCGCGCCCGAAGCCTTCTCCAGCACGCGCAGCTGCATCGGTGCCACGGTCGCGAAAGACGCGATGCCGAGCAGGCCGACGAACACCACGGCAGTGAACGGCGTTCCGATGGTGAACTGCATCGCGCCAAGCACGGCGGCGAGCGCCACCAGCGTGCCGAGCACCGCGGGCATGGTCGATTTGTCGGCCAGCCTGCCGCCAAGAATGTTGCCGACGGCCAGGCCGCCGCCGAACACCAGCAGGATCGGCGACACGGCCGACTCCGGCAAGCCGGTGACTTGCGTCAGCAGCGGCTGGATGTAGGTGAACACCACGAACACGCCTGCAAAGCCGAGCACCGTCATCGCCAGGCCAAGCAGCACTTGCGGCCGTGCGAGCACCGCGAGTTCGTCGCGCAATGGCGCGGCCTTGGCCTCGGCCCGGACGCGCGGCACGAACAGCGCGAGCACCGCAAAGGCCAGTACGCCGATCAGCGTCACCGCCCAGAAGGTGGCCCGCCATCCGTACTGCAGTCCGAGCCACGCACCGGCCGGCACGCCCAGCAGCGTGGCGACGGTGAGCCCGGTGAACATGATCGCGATGGCCGACGCGCGGCGCTCCGGCGCCACGAGGCCCGTAGCCACGACCGAACCCACGCCGAAGAAGGTGCCGTGCGCGAGCGAGGTGACCACCCGCGCGGCCATCAGCAGCTCGTAGTTGGGCGCGAGTGCGCAGGCCAGGTTGCCGAGCGTGAAGATCGCCATCAGCGCGAGCAGCACAGTCTTGCGCGGCAGCTTGCGGGTGGCGATGGTGAGCAGCGGCGCGCCGACCGCGACCCCGAGCGCATAGCCCGAGATCAGCAGGCCGGCCGCCGTGATGGAGACCTTGAGATCCATCGAGACCTGCATCAGCAGGCCCATGATGACGAATTCGGTGGTGCCTATTCCGAAGGCACCGGCGGTGAGGGCAAGTAGAGCAATTGGCATGATGGCGCTACTTTGCCGGCCATTTCATTGAATGACTAGAATGCCACCAATACATAGACTTGTGAGTTGAATTCACAATAAAGGCGCAAGGAATCGGCATGCCACGCATCGACGTCAACCGCTCCGGCGAAATGGAAGCCTTTGTGCAGGTGGTCGAGTCCGGCGGCTTTTCCGCCGCGGCGCGCCTGCTCGACATGACGCCTTCGGCGGTAAGCAAGCTGGTCGCACGCCTCGAGTTGCGGCTGGGCATTCAGCTGGTGCACCGCTCCACGCGCAAGCTGCAGCTCACGCCCGAGGGCCTGCACTTCTACGAACGCAGCACGCGCGTGCTGGCCGACATGGACGAGGCCGAGCGCTGCGCCGCCGCGGGGGCAGCGCCCCGCGGGCGCGTGAGCATCAATGCGAGCGTGTCCTTCGGGCATCACAAACTGGTGCCGCTGGTGCCGCGCCTCCTGGAGCTGCACCCGCAGATCACGCTCGACATTGCGCTGACCGACCGCGTCGTCGATCTGATGGACGAGCGCGCCGACATCGCCATCCGGTGGGGCCAACTGCCATCGTCCGACCTGGTGGCACGGCGCCTGGGCGAAACCAGCCAGGCCATCGTGGCCTCGCCCGACTACCTTGCCAGGTACGGCACCCCGCACACGCCGCAGGAACTGGAGGCGCACAACCGCCTGGGCTGGAGCTACCGGCGCAGCACGCCCGACTGGCCGCTGAGCGTCGACGGACGAATGATCTCGTTGCCCGTGGCCGGGCCGGTGCGCGCGGCCGACGGTGAAACCCTGCGGCAGCTGGCCATTGCGGGTGCGGGCGTGGCGCGGCTGTCGCTGTATCACATCCAGCACGACATCGATGCGGGGCGGCTCGTGCCGCTGCTCGAAGAATTCAACCCCGGCGAGGTGGAGCCGATCCATGCCGTATACATCGGCAAGGCCGGTACCTTGCCGGCGCGCGTACGTGCTGTGCTCGACTTCCTGGTGGCGTGCTCGGGCGTGGGAGGAGGGCGCTACACGATCAAGCGCACCGCGCCAATGCCGGCGAATTCCGCGGTCACCTGATCGCCGCGGCGGCAGGGCAGCACGCCCACCCACGAGCCGGTGGTCACGACCGTGCCGGCCGGCGCGGTCTGGCCGTGGCGCGTAACGTGGCGCAGCCAGTTGGGCAGCAACCATGTCGGGTCGGCCAGCGGATGGGTGCCTTCGCGCACCACGGTTTCCGAACTACCGACTTTCGTTTCGCAGCGCTGCGAGGCCCAGTCGACGGCCGCAAAGGGCTGCCATTCGCCCAGCACGAGCGCGCCGTGCACCTGCGAATCGGCAAGTCGAAGTAATGCGGGTGTGGCGGCCAGGTCTTGCCAGCGCGAGTCGACGATCTCCACCGAGACTGCCATCGCGTCGATCAGCGAAGCCGCATCGTTGTGGTCGAGCTTCGCGGCCACGGCGGGGGTGACGTCCTTGCCGAGTCGCAGCGCAATTTCAGCCTCGATGCCGGGCGTGTAGAACGCCAAGTCAGCGAATTCTGCCGGGCTCGCGCGCACGCCATGTGGGGGCAATGGCGCGTGCGTGAGCGTTGCGGTTCGCGACCCACCGCCGGATTTCCAGCAACCCGGCACTGTGCCTGCCTCGAACCAGCCGAGCGCGGAGGCGACGGCGTCCTGCACTTCATACGCTTGGGTTGCGTCTTGCAGCGTGTCGGTCCAGGGTGTGGCGTCGAGGGTGGTGTTGCTGCGGCGCGCAGCGATCAGCGCTTCAGCGAGGGCAGTCATGGATGGGTTCATTGTTTTGATTTTGTCAGCTGTTTGCTTTTTCAGGGCGTGTGCACAGGGCACGCTGCCGGTGTGCCGCTGATCAACGGGAGCGCCGCCCTGAATGACCCAGGGCCCCGTCAAGTTTCAACGTGCACTTTGCCGTCCTTCACCACCTTCGCCCACTTGGCAATTTCAGTCGAGATGAACTGCTTGAATTTGTCCTGCGAACCCCCGCCATCCTCGGCCCCATAAGTGTCCAGGCGCTCCTGCACGTCGGGCATCGCAAGCACAGCGTTGACGTCGCGGTTCACCTTCTCGGCAATGCTCGCCGGGAGCTTGCCCGGCCCCGCAAGGCCGTACCAAGTGGTGGCCTCAAAGCCCGCGAAACCCTGTTCCTGCATCGTGGGCACGGTGGGGTGGCCCTTGGCGCGTTTGGTGCGCGTTTGCGCCACGGCCAGCACGCGGCCGCTCTTCACGTGCGGTGTGGCCGCCGTCATGGTCTCGAAGCTGTACTGGATCTGGCCGCCCATCAGGTCGGCCAGGAGCGGGCCGCTGCCCTTGTAGGGCACGTGCATCGCATCGACGCCGGCCTGCAGCTTGAACATTTCCAGCGCCAGGTGCTGCGCCGAGCCCGCGCCCGCGGAGCCGAAGCTCACCGTGCCGGGCGCGGCCTTGCAGGCCGCCACGATATCTTTCACCGTGACTGCCTTTTGCGTTGGACTGGCGATCAAGAGGTTGGGCGTGACGCCCACCAGCACGATCGGCACAAAGTCGCGCTCCACGCTGTAGCGCAGCTTGGGCTGCAGGCTGGGTGCGAGCGCATGGCTGTTGATGTGCGCCATGAGCAGCGTGCTCCCGTCGCTGGGCTGCTGGGCGACGTATTCGGCCGCCAGCACGCCGGCCACGCCGGCCTTGTTCTCGACGATGACCTGCTGGTTCCACATCGTCGTGAGCTTTTGCGCGACCACGCGCGCGAGCGCATCGGTGCCCCCGCCCGGCGGAAAGCCCACCACGATGCGCACCGGCCCCGAAGGCCACTCCTGCGCGAAGAGCCGGGGAACGCCCAGCGTGGCGGCCGCGGCACCCGCGGCCTGGATCAGCGAACGTCTTTGCATCATCTTTGTCTCCATGTTGTGGTGGGTCCGATGCGTGCCGGTGTTGGCGACTATGCGGCTTTTTTCTGCAGGCCGGCAGGCGCCGCCGCGTGGTTCGCGAAATGGTCCATTGCGGCGTGCACGCCGCTGCCCGCCAGCTTGATGCCTGCGAGCTTCATGCCCATTTCGACGCCCGCGACCATGGCCACCAGCGTCAGGTCGTTGCTGTCGCCCAGGTGGCCCATTCGGAACATGCGGCCCTTGAGCTTGCCGAGGCCCGTGCCCAGCGACAGGTCGAAGCGCTGGTGGATGAGCCGGCGCAGCGCATCGGCATCGAGGCCTTCGGGCGTGATCACGCCGGTGAGCACGGGCGAATACACGGCAGGGTCGGCGCACTGGATCGGCAGGCCCCAGGCATTGACCGCGGCGCGCACGCCGGCCGCCCAGCGCAGGTGGCGCGCAAAGACGTTGTCCAGCCCTTCGCCGAGCAGCATGTCGAGCGACTCGGACAGGCCGTAGAGCAGGTTGGTGTTGGGCGTGTAGGGCCAGTAGCCGTCCTTGTTCATCTCCACGATCTCGTCCCAGGCCCAGAACGCGCGCGGCAGCTTCGCGCTCTTCGAGGCTTCGAGTGCGCGCGGCGAGAGCGCGTTGAAGCTGATGCCGGGCGGCAGCATCAGGCCCTTCTGCGAACCGCTGATGGTGACGTCGACACCCCATTCGTCGTGCCGGAAATCGGCGCTCGCCAGACCCGAGATGCTGTCGACCATCAGCAGCGCAGGGTGGCCCGCCGCATCGATGGCCTTGCGCACCGAGGCGATGTCGGAGGTGACGCCGGTGGAGGTTTCGTTGTGCACCACGCACACGGCCTTGATCTTCTTTTCGGTGTCCTTGCGCAGGCGCGCCTCGATGAGGTCGGCCTGCACGCCGCGGCGCCAGCTGGGCGCGGCGGGCAGTTGCTCGTCCTTGCCGGACCAGACGAGAAATTCGGTGGACAGGCCCAGGCGCGTGGCCATCTTCTGCCACAGCGATGCGAAGTGGCCGGTCTCGTACATCAGCACGTGGTCCCCCGGGCTCAGCGTATTGGCGAGCGCGGCCTCCCAGGCACCGGTGCCGGAGGCGGGGTAGATAACGACCGGATGCTTGGTCTTGAAGATCTGCTTGATGCCGCCGAGCACCTTGAGGCCCAGCGTGCCGAATTCAGGCCCGCGGTGGTCGATGGTCGGCAGACTCATGGCCCGCAGGATGCGGTCGGGCACCGGGCTCGGGCCGGGGATTTGGAGGAAGTGGCGGCCGGTGGGATGGATGTCGAGTTGAAGCATGGACTGTCCTTTTGCTTTAAGTTTTGCATTCAAAACTTAATTAAGCATGATGGTTTACCCTCATTCATAGGGATTGTTGGTGCCGTTTTTTGCATTCAAAATGCATTCAAGGAAAACAGCATGACTGCAGAAATCATCGAAATCTCGCGCCTGGCGCTGCACGACCAGGTGGCCGCGCGCCTGCGCACGATGCTGGTCGAGGGGCACATTGCCCCCGGCGCCAAGCTCAACGAGCGCGAGCTGTGCCTTCAGCTGCGCGTGTCGCGCACGCCGCTGCGCGAGGCCATCAAGCTGCTTGCGGCCGAAGGGCTGGTCGACTTGCTGCCCAACCGCGGCGCGGTGGCCGTAAAGCTCACTGAGAACGACGTGGTCGACACTTTCGAGGTGCTGGCCATGCTCGAAGGCATGTCGGGCGAACTGGCGGCCAAGCGCATCACCGACGAACAGCTGGCCGAGGTGCGCGCGATGCACTACGAAATGATGGCCTGCTTCACGCGGCGCGATCTCTCGGGCTACTACCGCCTCAACGCGCGCATCCACACCGCCATCAACGAGGCCGCCGGCAACCCGGTGCTGGCCAACACCTACCGCTCGATCAACGCGCGCGTGCAGTCGCTGCGTTTTCGCACCAACCAGGACGAGGCCAAGTGGAAGCACGCGGTCGAAGAGCACGAACAGATGATCCAGGCGCTGGCCGCGCGCGACGCGCCGGCCATGCGCAAGGTGCTGGTTGCGCACCTGATACGCAAGCGGGACACCGTGCTGGCGCTGCTGCGCGCCGGCGAAATCTATCCCCAAGCCCACGAGGCGAGCTGAGCCCACACACACCATGCGCGTCGATCCCGCCAGCCACATCCAGCCCGCCGGAACCGTTCTTCCGCCCAACGACACCTGCGAGGCGCTGGCGCGGCGGCTGCGAGCAGAAACGCAAGGCGAGGTGCTGTTCGACGACGGCTCGCGCGGGCGCTACGCCACCGATGCGTCGATCTACCAGATCACGCCGGTCGGTGCTTTCGTGCCCACCAACGACAGCGACATTGCCACCGCCATCGACATTGCGCGCGACCTGAAGGTGCCGGTGCTCGCGCGCGGCGGCGGCACCAGCCAGTGCGGCCAGACCACGGGCGCCGCGCTGGTGATCGACAACAGCAAGCACTTCCGCCGCTTGCTCGACGTGAACGTGGAGGAGGGCACTGCCACCGTCGAACCCGGCCTGGTGCTCGACCACCTGAACGCGCAACTCAAGCCGCACGGCCTCTGGTTTCCGGTCGACGTGTCGACCAGCGCGCAGGCCACGCTGGGCGGCATGGCGGGCAACAACTCCTGCGGCTCGCGCTCCATCGCCTACGGCAACATGGTGCACAACGTGCTGGGCGCGAGCGCCTGGCTCTCGAGCGGCGAGCTGGTGAAGTTTGGTCCGGAGGCCACGCTGGACGCGCGTGCAGCGGACATCGCGAAGTTCGTGCACGGGCTCGCAGTAGAGCACCGCGAGCAGATCCACGCCCACTGGCCCAAGGTGCTGCGCCGCGTGGCCGGCTACAACCTCGACATCTTCGACAACCAGAGCGAAAAGCCCTACACCGCCGACGGCAGCGTGAACCTCGCGCACCTCCTGGTCGGAGCCGAAGGCACGCTGGCCTACACCCGGAGCCTCACGCTCAAGCTCGCTCCGCTGCCGCGCGCCAAGGTGCTGGGCATCGTGAACTTTCCGACCTTCCATTCGGCCATGGACGCGGCGCAGCACATCGTGAAGCTCGGCCCCACGGCGGTGGAACTGGTCGACCGCACGATGATCGAGCTGAGCCTTGCCAACCCTGCGTTCAAGCCGACGGTGGAAACGGCGTTGATCGACAAGCCGGCGGCCATACTGCTGGTCGAGTTTGCCGGCGCCGACAAGGCCGCGCTGCTGCCACGCCTCAAGCAGCTGGTCGAGCTGATGGGCGATCTCGGACTGCCCGGCAGCGTGGTCGAGATGCCCGACGACGCCCGCCAGAAAAACCTGTGGGAAGTGCGCAAGGCAGGCCTCAACATCATGATGAGCCTGAAGGGCGACGGCAAGCCGGTGAGCTTCATCGAGGACTGCGCCGTGCCGCTCGAGCACCTGGCCGAGTACACCGATGCGCTGACCGAAGTGTTCGCCAGGTACGGCAGCCGCGGCACCTGGTATGCGCATGCCTCGGTCGGCACGCTGCATGTTCGGCCGATTCTCGACATGCGCACGGACGGCGGCGCCAAGATGCGCGCCATCGCCGAGGAGGCCGCCGCGTTGGTGCGCAAGTACAAGGGCGCCTTCAGCGGCGAGCACGGCGACGGCCTGTGCCGCGGCGAATGGATCGAATGGCAGTTCGGCCCGGCCATCAACGAGGCGTTTCGCGCCATCAAGCAGAAGCTCGATCCGGTCAACCTGTTCAACCCCGGCAAGATCGTCGATACGCCGCGCATGGACGACGCGTCGCTGTTCCGCTTCGCGCCGCCCACGGCGCCCAGGCCCTACCGGCGCATCGAACTCAAGCCCGTGCTCGACTGGTCGGCCTGGAACGTCAACGCCGACCCCGTCACAGAGAAGACCACCGCCCCGGGCACCGGCGGTGACAGCACCGGCGGCCTCGCCAAAGCCGTGGAGATGTGCAACAACAATGGCCACTGCCGCAAATTCGACGCCGGCACCATGTGCCCGAGCTACCGCGTCACGCGCGACGAGAAGCACCTGACGCGCGGGCGCGCCAACACGCTGCGGCTCGCGCTGTCAGGTCAGCTGGGCGCCGATGCCTTCACCAGCGAAGAGATGCACGAGACCATGGATCTGTGCGTCGGCTGCAAGGGCTGCAAGCGAGACTGCCCGACCGGCGTCGACATGGCGAAGATGAAGATCGAGTTTCTCGACCACTACAAGAAGCGCCACGGCCACACGCTGAAGGACAAGCTGGTGGCCTACATGCCCGACTATGCACACAGGGCGAGCCGGCTGCCGTGGCTCATGAACCTGCGCAACACCTTGCCCGGGGCGGCCTGGCTGGGCGAAAAGCTGCTGGGGTTTTCCGCACGACGGTCACTGCCCGAATGGCGCTCCGACACTTTCTGGCGTGCCAAGTGCGATCTGCACGGCATGTTCGCAAGCCGCGAGGGGGTGCTGTCGGTGCAGGCCAGCGGCGGCAAGGCCGCCGTGCTTTTCGTCGACACCTTCAATGGCACCTTCGAAAGCGAGAACGCGCTGGCTGCGGCCCGTGTGCTCAAGGCCGCGGGCTACACGCTGCACACGGTCGAGAAGAGCGGAGGGCACCACTGCTGCGGCCGCACCTTCCTGGCCAGCGGCATGGTGGACGAGGCCAAGCGCCGCGCCGAGGCGTTGATCGATGCGCTCAGGCCGCTGGCCGAGGCCGGCGTTCCCATCGTCGGGCTCGAGCCCTCGTGCCTGCTCACGCTGCGCGACGAGACCCTGGTGATGGGCTTCGGCAAGAAGGCCGAGACGGTGGCCAGGCAGGCCTTGCTGTTCGAGGAGTTCATTGCGCGCGAGATGAAAGCCGGCCGCTTCAAGCTCGCGCTCACGCCGGCAACGGCGCCGATCCTGCTGCACGGCCATTGCCACCAGAAAGCCTTTGGCGCCGTCAGCCCGGTGCTGGACGTGCTGCGGCTCATTCCCGGTGCCGAGCCCGAGCTGATCAAAAGCTCCTGCTGCGGCATGGCCGGGAGCTTCGGCTACGAGGCGCGCCACATCGACGTCTCGATGCAGATGGCCGAGGCCAGCCTGCTGCCGGCGATACGCGCCAGGCCCGATGCCATCGTGGTGGCCGACGGCACCAGCTGCCGCCACCAGATCGGAGACGGCGCGCAGCGCGAGGCGGTGCACGTGGCCGTGCTGCTCGAGCGACACCTCGCGCCGCCGACCCCGCCGGCCGAGGAGATTTAGCGGCTGGCACACAATGGCGCGATGAATGCAGCAACCACGGAGGAATCCGGCTTCGCGCTGTTCGACACCGCAATCGGCACCTGCGCCTTGGCCTGGGGTCCGCGCGGGCTCATCGGCGTGCAACTGCCCGAGGACAACGGCGAGGCCGCCACGCGCGCCCGCATGCGGCGCCGCTTCGCAGACCTGCCCGAGTCGGCGCCGCCCGAGAGCGCACGGCAGGCGATCGCGGCCATCCAGGGCCTGCTGAACGGCGCGTCCGACGACCTGAACCACATCGTGCTCGACATGAGCCGCGTGTCGGAATTCCACCAGCGCATCTATGCGATTGCACGGCGCATTCCGCCCGGCCAGACGCGCACCTATGGTGATATCGCGGCGGAGCTTGGCGACAAGGGCTTGTCGCGCGCGGTGGGCCAGGCCATGGGCCACAACCCCTTCGCGCCTGTGGTGCCATGCCACCGCGTGCTGGCCGCGGGCAACAAGCCCGGCGGCTTTTCGGCCGGCGGCGGCGCGCTGACGAAACTGCGCATGCTCGACATCGAAGGCGCCCGGCCGAACGGGATGGCTTCGCTTTTCTAAAGGAACCATGAGCTGTCCCATGACCCATGCCATCGAAACCATCGATCAACTCGAAGCGCTGTTCGGCCAGGCCGGCGAAGCCTCGCTTAAAAAAGAAGTGCCTTACCTGCACCCGAGCTACCAGGCGTTGATTGCCGCATCGCCATTCGCGGTGCTCGCCACCACCGGACCGGACGGGCTCGACGCATCGCCGCGCGGCGATCCGCCAGGGTTCGTGGCGGTGCAGGACGAGAAGACGTTGCTGCTGCCGGAGCGTCGCGGCAACAACCGCATCGACAGCCTGCGCAACATCGTGGCCGATCCGCGCGTGGCGCTGCTGTTCCTGATTCCCGGGGTGGGCGAGACCTTGCGCGTGAACGGAACCGCGCGCATCACGGTCGCGCCCGAACTGTTGGCGCGCTTCGCGGTCGATGGCAAGCTGCCGCAGTGCGTGATCGAGATCCGGGTCGAGACCGTTTTCTTCCAGTGCGCCCGCGCGATCCAGCGCTCGCAGCTCTGGGCGCCGCTGCCTGCGGACGCGAGGCGCGAGGTGCCCACGGCCGGCGCCATCCTGTCGGCGCTGACCGATGCCGCCTTCGACGGCGCAACCTATGACCGCGAGTTGCCGGCGCGGCAGCGGGCTACCCTGTATTGAGCGAGGCGCGCTCAGCCTGAATACGGCCCCTTGACTTCGCCCCAGCCCCATCGCGGCATGGGTGCATCTGCGTCCACCGCCGCGCCAGGCTGCGAGTTGATGACCGCGAGCCGCGATCCCCATTCGAGATAACCGACCAGCGCCGAACGAAACTCGGGATCGTCCGGCATCGCGAGTTCGTCGGCCGTTTCCAGCAGCAGCCCGACCCAGCGGCGCCGCTGTTCCTGCTGCAGGTGGCGGTTCAGGTGCTGCCGGATCATGTGAGGGTGCCCGCCGTGATGCTTCGAATAGTCGGCCGGGCCGCCCAGCACTTCGGCCAGGAATGCAGTCACGTGGGCCGGATGATCGGCGTCCATGTGGGCGAAGACCGGCGCCAGCAAGAGATCGGCCCTGACGTTTTCATAGAAGCGCGTCGTCAGGCGAAGCAGCGCCTCGCTGCCGCCAAGCCATTGGTAGAGCGTTGGAACGTCTTCGGAATCAGGCATGGCTATGACGACGCTTGTTCTTGCTCGTGCTTTTGCTGCGCTCTCATGATCTGGTGCCGGTGCCAATAGCGGCCGACCACAGCCTTGAAGTTCTCCTTCTGCTTGCCGATGCCGCCCACCTTCACCTTGGTGGTTCGCGCGCCCAGCATTCCCTTGTCGTGGTGCGTGACGACCAGGATGTCGCCGAAGGTGTTGTCCTGGTAGGTCAGGTCCTTGACTTCGTCCCACCCGATGGTCGATCCGCCGTCGACGCTCTGGTGTAGGCCCGCATGGGTCACTTCGACGCTCTGGTCGTTCTTCAGCGCAAACGCGACCGGCGGAAAGTGGCGCAGCACCACGGCACGCTCTTCGTCAGTGGCCGGCTCGTAGCGATAGGCAAGGCTCAGCTCGTGGTTCTGGACGAAGCGCTGTTCGTAGTCGCTCCACAGCCGCTGCTCGATGGCGGCGGCGGTCTCGATGTCGTCGGCCCACGAGGCCTCCGGCGCGGTCGCGACGATGGCGCCATACGCGCTTTCGGGCACGTGGTGGCCCACGTTGCGCATGCGTTCGAGCAGCGGCGGATGGGTGTCGTAGGGGTGCGGCACATCGGCGGTCTTCATGGTCTCGATGAAGGCCTCCGAGTTGGCATAGGGCGGCAGGCCGGCCGCCACGAAGCCGGCAATGCCCAGCGCACCGTCGTGCTGGCGGTTCTGCTCGAAGAGCTTTCGCTCGACGTCGTTGCGATAGCTCGCGTACGCCGAGATCTTGATGAGCGACTGCACGATGGCGCCGGGCGCGGTAAGGCCCGCGGAGACACGGTCGGCCTTGTATTCGCGCTCGCGGCTGTCGCGCGCCAGCGCAAAGGCAAAGATCATGCGGTACAGGCGCAGCAGGTAGTGCGCGACGATGGTCAGGCCGCCGCCGCGCATCTTCCAGGTGTACTGGTCGAACTGCTGCAGCTTGGGGCCGAGCGCGGCGCTGCTGCGAGTGTCGCCGCCGCCCAGGTGGGCCAGCTCGTGCGCCAGCACCGCATCGGCTTCGGATTGGTCGAGCACGCGCAGCAGCGGAATGCTGACGAACAACGTGCGGCCGTCCAGTGTGCGTCCGCCCACCTGGCAGGGCGCCTCGGTCACGAAGAAGTTGGTGTCGATGCCGGCAACGATCTGGTCGGGCGGCGCGGTCTTCACGCGGGTGGCGAGCTGGCGGATGCGCTCCCAGAGGCGCGGCGCATCGGCTTCGGCGACCACTTCGCCTTCGATCTCGTTGCTCGACGGCAGCTTCTTGAACAGCGTGTAGATCGCATAGAACACGGCCGCCGCGGCCGCGATGCCCGCAATGGCAATGAGCTTGACGTAGTAGCTCTGCCAGAAGTAGGCCGTGAGCCAGAATGACAGCCACACCAGCATCGCGCTCTGCAGCACGACCTCGACCGCGCTCGATACCGTCATGAGCCGCCAGCCTGCGACGAAGCTGGCATAGCGCAAGCCGCGGTTGGCGAAGGCCAGGGCGCCCAACACCAGGGCCGCCGCGAGCAGTGCCGCGCCGAGCGCCAGCGTCCAGAGGGCGGCACGGTCGGCCCAGTGGAAATGCCAGTACATCGAGTTGGGACGGCACACCTTGTCGTGAAACTCCCTGTCTTCCTCGGCGGTGGCTTCGCAGGCCTTGGAGAGCGGGTGGCTGCGGTAGAACGCGGTGGTCTGCGCCTTGTCCTCGGCCGAGAGGCGGGTGTCGGAAGCAATGCGTTTTTCGATCGCCTGAAGAAAGTCAGCGTCTTCCGTGCGCAGCACGTACTCCGTAAAAACCAGCGTCGCCGCCGGAATGGCGAAGAGCGACACCAGGGTTAAAAGAAACACGCGAAAAAGATCGGCATGGATTGTTCGAGCAATGGCCATGGGGTGCTCCTCCTGGAAGCGGTTGTTGTGATTCGTTGTGTGAAACTGTCCGGGAAGGCGATAGCGTAGCGACCGTTTGCATGCTTGCGAATGGCTGTTGGCGCTCGCGCGAACGGCGTGAATACCAAGGTCGTAGTCTTTGTGCAGAATTAGCAACGGCCGTCAGGCGACCCCACGCCTGCACCGGGTGCCGCCCTTCGCGACAATCGGTCCAATGCGTTCTTTTCCGACCTTCAAGGAAGCCCATTTGCCGGGCGCTGAAGCCGCCGCGTCCGAAGACTCCACCGTCAAGCAGCCGGTCGACGGGCTCGAGCCGACCGCGCGCCGCCGTGCAATGCTGGTCATCATCCTGGGCATCATGGTGGCCGTGCTCGATGGCACCATCGTGAACCTGGCGCTGCCGGGCATCGCGCGCGAGCTGCAGGCCAGTCCGTCGCATGCGATCTGGGTGGTCAACGCCTACCAGATCGCCACCCTGGTCATGCTGCTGCCGCTCGCGTCGCTGGGCGACCTCGTGGGCTACCGGCGCGTTTACCTGGTAGGCATGGCGGTGTTTACCGTGTCCTCGCTTGGCGCCACTTTTGCCGATTCGCTCGGCACGCTGATCGTCGCGCGCACCTTCCAGGGCCTGGGCGCGGCCGGCATCATGAGCGTGAACGCGGCGCTGGTTCGGCTGACCTTTCCCTCGGCGCTGCTGGGGCGCGGCATGGCGATCAACTCGATGGTGGTGGCCACGTCGTCCGTGGCGGGCCCCTCGGTGGCGGCGGCCATCCTCTCGGTGGCTTCGTGGCCTTGGCTCTTCGCGATCAACGTGCCGCTCGGGCTGCTGGTCTTCACGCTGGGCATGAAGGCGCTGCCGTTCAACCGCGTGGCGCCGGCGGCGGGGCTGCGCTTTTCGCCGCTCGACGTGGCGCTGAACGTGCTGATGTTCTCGCTGGTGTTCCTGGGCGTCGACCGGCTCGGCGTGCGCGAGGGCGGTGCGCCGTCGTCGTCCGCGTGGGTGATCCTGCTGGCCGGCGTGGCCGTGTGCTTTATCTATATCCGGCGGCAACGCAGCCTGGCTGTGCCGCTCTTTCCGATCGACCTGCTGCGCATTCCGGTGTTCGCGCTGTCGATGGGCACCTCGGTGGCCGCTTTCTGCGCGCAGATGCTGGCCTATATCGCGCTGCCTTTTCTGCTGCTCGAGGTGTATGGCCGCAGCCACATCGAGGCCGGGCTGCTCATCACCGCCTGGCCGCTGGCCATCGTGGCCATGGCGCCCATTGCGGGCCGGCTGATCGGACGCTACCCGGACGGGCTGCTCGGCGGCATCGGACTCGGCCTGCTGGCTGTCGGCCTGGGGTTGCTGGCCGCGCTGCCGGCGCAACCGGGCAATGCAGACATCGCCTGGCGCATGGCGCTGTGCGGCCTCGGATTCGGGCTGTTCCAGTCGCCCAACAACCACACCATCGTGACTTCGCCGCCGGCGCACCGCAGCGGCGCGGCCAGCGGCATGCTCGGCACCGCGCGGCTCACGGGGCAGACGCTGGGCGCAGTGGTGCTGGCGGGCGTGTTCAGCGTCTGGACCCCGCACGGCGGGCGCGGGCCGGTGGTAGCGCTGGTGCTGGCAGCCTGTTGTGCGGGCGTGGCGGCGGTTTTCAGCAGCCTGCGGCTGAAGACGACGGGGCCCCATCGCTGAATAGGTTAGGGTACGGCCCCATGACGGAAGTACCTGAAACCGTGGTTTGCCCGGGCTGCGATGCGGTCTTCAGCCGTGCGCCCCTGCAGCCGCGCGAGGTGTCGCGCTGCGCCCGCTGCGGCACCGAGCTCTACCGCCATCCGGGCGACCAGCACCGCCGCATCCTGCCGCTCACCGTGGCGTGCCTGATCATGTTCGCCATTGCCAACCTGTTTCCGATCGTCGAGATCGAGCTCCAGGGCCTGCGCAGCCAGACCACGCTGGCCGGCGCCGTGATGGTTTTGAGCACGGAGGGCATGTCGCTGGTTGCGCTGCTGGTGCTGGCGACAACGCTTCTTTTTCCGTTGCTGCAGCTGTGCATCCTGGCCTACCTGCTGATTCCGCTCCAGCGCGAACACCGGCCGGCGGGCTTTGCCATTCTGGTGCGCGCCATGCAGATGCTGCGGCCCTGGGGAATGATCGAAGTGTTCCTGCTCGGCGTGCTGGTGGCCATCGTGAAGCTGTCGAGCATGGCCACGGTGGTGGCCGGACCGGCGCTCTGGGCCTTCATGGCATTGACGGTCATGCTGACCGCCGTGCTCTCGTTCAATCCCAATGCCTTCTGGGAAATGACTTTCCGGCCGCCCGGCGAGCCCGAGGAGGAGGCGGCGTGATCGGCCCCTTCCGCCCGGTTGAAGATGACCAGGACGAAGCGCCGGTGGCAACGGCCGCCTCGCTTGGCCTCCTGGCCTGTCCGCATTGCGATGCCGTCTGGCGCGATGCCCGGGAGGGTGAGCCCTGCGGCCGCTGCGGCACGCATCTGTACACGCGCAAGCCCTACAGCCTGAACCGCACCTGGGCCTTCCTGATCGCGGCCTGCATCATGTACATACCGGCCAACCTGCTGCCGGTGATGATCACGCGCACGCTGTTCGGCGCGCAGTACGACACCATCCTGAGCGGCGTGATCTATTTCTGGGTGTCGGGCGCCTACGGGCTCGCGGCCATCATCTTCATCGCGAGCTTCCTGGTGCCGCTGTTCAAGCTCACGGTGTTGATCCTGCTTGCCTTGCTGGCGCAGCGCGCAAGCGGCTGGCGGCGGCCCGAGCGGGCCAAGCTCTATCACATCATCGAAGTCATCGGCCGCTGGTCGATGCTCGACGTGTTCGTGGTGTCGCTCCTCACCGGGCTGGTGCAGATCCAGGGTTTTGCGGTCATCAACGCAGGCGTGGGCATTGCGGCATTCGGGTCGGTGGTGGTGCTGACCATGCTGGCCTCGCTGAGCTTCGATCCGCGGCTATCGTGGGACAGCAGGAAGCAGCAGGAAGCCGAGCGAGAACATGAACCCGAGCAACCGCTACGCGACAACAGGGAAGAAAAGCCAGCATGAGTGACGAAGAAGCCAGACCCAATCACAAACCGGCCCCGACGGGCCTCCCTCCGCCGCGCGTGGTGCGACGGCGCGAATGGCTGCCCTCGCTGATCTGGCTGATTCCCATCGTCGCCGCGCTGGTCGGCGTGATGCTGATCGTCAAGATCCTGATGGAGCGCGGGCCCGAGATCGTGCTCACCTTCGAGACCGCGGAGGGGCTGGAGGCCAACAAGACGGCCGTCAAGTACAAGGACGTGCAGATCGGCACGGTGCAGAGCCTGCGGCTTGCGCGCGACCGCTCGCACGTGCGCGTGCAGGTGCAGCTCAACAAGGAAGCCGAAGGCTTCACCGCCGAAGACTCGCGCTTCTGGGTGGTGCGGCCCCGGCTCGACACCTCCGGCATTTCCGGCCTGGGCACCTTGCTGTCGGGCGCCTACATCGGCGCCGATGCCGGCGTGTCGAAGGAGACCGCGAGCGAGTTCAAGGGGTTGGAGGTGCCGCCCATCGTCACGCGCGATGCCTCGGGCCAGCAGTTCTTGCTGCGCGCCACCGACATCGGCTCGCTCGACGTGGGATCGCCGGTGTATTTCCGGCGCATCAAGGTCGGCCAGGTGGCGGCCTACCAGCTCGACGGCGACGGCCGGGGCGTGACGCTGCGCGTCTTCGTCAACGCGCCGTACGACAAGTTCGTGGGCGTCAACACGCGCTTCTGGCAGGCCAGCGGCATCGATGCGCAGCTGAGCGCCAGCGGCTTCACGCTGCGCACGCAATCGCTGGCCACCATCCTGCTCGGCGGCATCGCCTTCAAGGCGCCGGACGACGCCATGGGGCCGCTGGCCAAGGAGAACACGGCCTTCACGCTCGCGGAAGACGAGACCACGGCCATGAAGGAGCCCGATGGTCCGCCGCAAACGCTGCTGATGTACTTCAACCAATCGCTGCGCGGCCTCTCGCCGGGCGCACCGGTCGACTTCCGCGGCGTTGTGATCGGCGAGGTCAAGTCGATCGGCGTGGAGTTCGACCGCGCCGAGCGCGAGTTCCGCATGCCGGTGCTGGTGCAGGTGTACCCCGACCGGCTGCGCCGCCGCGCGGGCGAAACCGGGGAGGAGTCGCGTGCCACGCAACAGGAGCGCCTGCGGTTCCTGACCGAGAAGGGGCTGCGAGCCCAGCTGCGCAACGGCAATCTGCTGACCGGCTCGGTCTACGTTGCGCTCGACTTCTTCCCGAAGGCGCCGCCGGCGAAGATCAACCTCGAGAAGAGCCCGATCGAGCTGCCCACCATTGCCAACAGCCTCGACGAAATCCAGTCGCAGGTGCAGGAAATTGCGAGCAAGCTCAACAAGGTGCCTTACGAGCAGATTGCGGGCGACCTGCGCACCACGCTCGCCGCCCTCAACAAGACGCTGGCCAGCACGGAGCAGGCGGTAACCCGCATCAACACCGACGTGACGCCCGAGCTCACCGCCGCCATGAAGGACGTGCGCAAGACCGTCAACAACGCCGAGCGCACGCTGGCCGACGATTCTCCGCTGCAGCAGGACATGCGCCAGACGCTGCGCGAGCTGACCCGTGCCGCGGGTTCGGTGCGCGTGTTGACGGACTATCTCGAACGCCATCCCGAGTCGCTTCTGCGCGGCAAACCGGACGACAAGAAATGAAGAAGAAAAAACCGTTCCTGCTTGCTGCTGCAGCAGCAGTGCTGATCGTTCTGGCAGGCTGCGCGAGCAAGCCCGACAACTACTACACGCTGGCAAGCACGGTGCCGGCTGCGGAGGCGGCGCCTTCGACCATCGGCAGCGCCGCGCCCCTCTACATCGAGCTGGCACCGGTGGCCGTGCCCGAGCGGCTCGCAAGGCCGCAGATGGTGGTGGGCCGACCGAATGGCGGCGTGCAGGTCGACGTGCTCGAGCAGCACCGCTGGGCCGCGTCGTTCGAGAACGAACTGCAGGACGCGCTTGCCAGCGGCATTGCGGCGCGGCTTGGTGCGCTCGACGTCACGAAAGGCGGCCGGCAAGTGTCGCAGCCTGTGTGGCGCATCGCGGTGCAGGTGCGCCAGTTCGATGCGATCGACGGCGGCCGCGTGGAGGCGGGCTTCAACTGGACGCTGCGGCGCTCCGACGAGACCCGCACGATGGTGTGCCAGCTGAACGTGGGTGAGCCGGTTGCAAGCGGTATCGATGCGGTGGCGCAAGGCGCGCAGCGCGTGACCGCGGCAGCGGCGGCGGCCATTGCCCGCAGCGTGAGCGCGGCGCGAACGAACGCGGCAGCGACCGCATGCATGCCCTGATTTCTTTCTCCCTCCCCCTCTGGGGGAGGGCAGGGGTGGGGGCACGGCGGCGGTCGTTGCAAGCATGGGCGACCAATTGGTAGCAGCCCCCATCCCAACCTTCCCCCAAAGGGGGAAGGAGCAAGACCGCAATTGCATAAATCGGAGATCACCATGGCACAGATCGGAAAGGCGCCCTGCGACGACACGCTGATCCTGCATGGCACCGGGTCACAGGAGGGCGCCTGCCCCGATGCCTCCAAGCCCTGGGTGCTGGCCGCGGCCATCGTGGGCTCGAGCATGGCCTTCATCGACGGCACGGTCGTCAACGTGGCGCTGCCGGCCATCCAGGCCGACCTGCGCGCCACGGCGTTCCAGGCGCAATGGGTGGTCGAGAGTTATGCCTTGCTTCTCGCGGCGCTGCTGCTGGTAGGCGGCGCGCTCGGCGACCATTTCGGCCGGCGCCGCATCTTCGCGATCGGCGTGGGGATCTTCGCCATCGCCTCGGTGGCCTGCGGGCTTTCGGGCAACGTGCAGCAACTGATTGCCGCGCGCGCGGCGCAGGGCATCGGCGGCGCCTTGCTGGTGCCCGGCAGCCTCGCGCTCATCAGCGCCGCATTTCCGGAGAAGGAGCGCGGCAAGGCCATCGGCACCTGGTCGGGCTTCAGCGGCATCACGGCGGCCGCGGGGCCGGTGCTTGGCGGCTTCCTGGTCGATCATTTCTCGTGGGCCTGGGCCTTTCTCATCAACGTGCCGATGGCGCTGCTCGTGATGTGGATCGTGTGGCGCCACGTGCCCGAAAGCCATGGCTCCTCGGCCAGCGGCGGGCTCGACTTTTTCGGCGCGCTGCTGGCCACCGCCGGGCTCGGCGGCATCGTCTATGCGTTCATCGAGGCGCCCACGCAGCACTGGAATTCGCCCGCGGTGCTGGCGGCACTGGCCATCGGCATCGTGGGCAGCGCGGCCTTCATTGCCGCGGAACGCAAGGCACGCACGCCGATGCTGCCGCTGGCCCTGCTGCGCATCGGCAACTTCAGCGGTGCCAACCTGCTGACCTTGTTGCTCTACGCGGCGCTGGGTGGCGGGTTGTACTTCTTCCCGCTCAACCTGATCCAGGTGCAAGGCTACTCGGCCACGGCGGCTGGCGCCGCGCTGCTGCCGTTCATCCTCATCATGTTCGCGCTCTCGCGCTGGGCCGGCCAGCTGGTCGACCGCTTCGGACCGCGTCTGCCGCTGGTCATCGGCCCCGCGATTGCCGCGGTGGGCTTTGCACTGTTCGCGGTGCCCGGTGTCGGCGCGAGCTACTGGAGCGGCTTCTTTCCCGCAGTAGTGGTGCTGGGCTTCGGCATGACCGTGACGGTGGCACCGCTCACCACCACCGTGATGAATGCGGTGGGGCCCGAGCAGGCGGGCGTGGCCTCGGGCGTCAACAACGCGGTGTCTCGCGCGGCCGCGGTACTGGCCATCGCGGTGTTCGGCGCGGTCATGGCCTGGGCCTTCGACGGGGCCTTGACGGAGAGCCTGCGCGGGATGGGGGCCTCCGCACAGGTGTCGTCGTTTCTCGAAGGCGAGCGCAACAAGCTGGCCGGCGCCGCGCTGCCGCCGGGCGTGGATGCGGCCACCGCCGCGGCCTTGAAGCGCGCCGTGGCCGAATCCTTCGTGGCCGGCTTTCGCTGGGTGATGCTGCTGAGCGCCGGGCTGGCCGTGCTCAGTGCACTGAGCGCCTGGCTGATGATCGGCAGCGGGCCTGCCACCGAGCGCAAGGGCGGCGACTGAGAAGAAAGCCCGGTAGCTACTGCCGCGGCATCAGCTCGTAGAAGTCGAACCCGTTGCTGCGGCCGCCGAGGCACACCGCCAGCGTGTCTTCGATCTTGCGCCATTGCGCCAGCCGGTTGCGCCATTTGCGCACGCTGTGGCCCTCGTCGGGAAAGCTCATGTACTCGACCGGCCGGCCAAGCTTCTGGAGCGTGGCCACCACCTCGTCAGAATCCTGCCGCAGCACGCGCACGTCGTTGGCGCCGTGGATCACGAGCAGTGGCGCCGTGATGCGGTCGATCTGCGAGATGGGCGAATCCTGCAGCATGCGTTCGCGTTCCTCCGGCTTGCCGACGTCGCCGTAGAAAGCCGCGAAGTAGTGGCGGTTGCGCCAGAACGGCGGCCAGTTCTCGATCACGCGGGGCCAGTTGGCAACGCCCACCAGGTCGATGCCGCAGCGGTAGTCATGTGGCTTCTGGATGAGCTGGGTCAGCACGGAGAAACCGCCAAAGCTCGCGCCGAGCACGGCCATGCGCTTCGGGTCGGCCACGCCCTGGTCGATGGCCCACTGCACGGCTTCGGCAATGTCGCGCTGAAGCCGGCCGCTGGTCTCGTGCGCGCCGGCCATCATGAAGGCGCGCCCGTAGCCAGCGGACCCGCGGTAGTTCACGTTGAGGACCGCATAGCCCCGGTTCGCCAGCATCTGCGTGGGAGTCAAGCTCGCGGCTTGCCACGAGTCGCGGGTCCAGGGGCCGCCGTGAATGTTCACCACGAGCGGCGCGGGCCCTTGCACGCCGCGCGGCCGCACGAGATAGCCATGGACCTCGAGACCGTCGGACGCCTTGAACGAGAAGGGCTCCATGGGCGAGAAGAGGTCGGCGGTCGGCTCGCGCGGCGGCGTGAGCCGCGTGAGTTGCCCGCTTGCGCGGTCGAGCAGCAGCTCCACGGTTTCGTTCTCGGTGGTCGAACGCAGCACCATGCGGCGCTGGTCGTTGGCCATGCCCCCGGGGCGCGTGATGACGGGTTCGGCGTTCAGCCAGCCGCGCTCCCGGGCCGTCTTCACGGCACCGGCCACTTCGTTGCCCAGCGCGGCATCGAGATAGGCGATGCGCGGGCGACCGGGTTCCGAGACATACGCGAGCGGCGCTCCCTGCTGCGGCGGGAACACGCCGTAGTCGAGATCGACCGCCGCATCTTCCGCCAGCAGCCGCTCCGCGCCGGTGGCCAGGTCGACTTCGACCATGGCGAGCTTGTCGCGGCCAACATTCGTCAACGTCCAGAGCCGCCCGGCGGCGAGGTCGATGCGCTGGGGCCAGAAGGAATCGAAAGCCTTCACCGTTCTGAAGGCGCGCCAGCCGCCGTCGGGCTGGCGCAGTTCCAGCAGCCGGTCGGAGCCGTCGGCGCTACCAAGCTGCCGCATGCGGCCCGCGAGTTCGCGCCGGGTGTCGATGAACCACGAGATCACGCGGCTGTCGGGTTCGCTGCGCGCAATCTCGCGCACGGTGCGCGTGCGGGCATCGCCTTCGAAAAGGTCCATGCTGGAGCGGTCGCGCTGGTTGTTCGCGAAGTAGAAGGTGGCGCTGCCAGGCGCGCCCCATCCCAGCATGGCCGAGCGCACGCCGGGCCAGGGCGTCACGGCCCAGGGCTTGGCACCCGGCGCCTCGGTGTCGAGCACGAAGATCTGCGTGTTCTCGTCGCCAGTGAAGTCCTTGAGGTAGGCCAGGTGGCGGCTGTCGGGCAGCCACGAGTAGGTGGGCCCGGACACGAAAGGCCGCGCCAGCGTGCCGGTCGCGAAGGTGCGGGTGCTGGCGCTACTGACCGTGGCAGCGTCGGCGGTCTTGCGCACGCCCAGGCCCACGTCGGTGCCGACGGTCTGCACCCACACCAGCTGCAGCCCGTCGGGCGAGAGCACATGGCCGTTGACCGCGTCGACGTTGGCGACGAAGCGGCGCATGGGGACGAGCGGCGGCAGCGTGTTGTCCTGCCGCGCGGCAACCAGCGACGGGTGCGTGGGCCCGGTGGCGCAGCCGGAAAGAAGCGCGAGCGTGCCGCAGGCGGCCGCAAGAGCGATGCGCCAGCGGCTGGGGTTTCTGCTGTATCTCATGTTCCTCGTCCCTCTTGGATGTCTTGATGCGCGGTCTTGTCCGCGCATGGATTCTGCCGGTGGCAACCTTTGGCTTTGCCAAAGGTTGGCTCGCGCACAATGGCCGGGTGCACATCCTGCTGATCGAAGACGACCTCGACCTTGGCCGCGCCTTGCAGGCCGCGCTCAAGGTCGAGGGTCTCAGCAGCGAATGGCGCCGGCGTGCGGCCGACGCGCCACGCGCGCTGGACGCCACCGTTTTCGATTGCGTGCTGCTCGACCTCTCGCTGCCCGACGGCAGCGGCCTGGACCTGCTCGCGCGCTGGCGGCGCGAGGGCAGCAGCCTTCCGGTCATCGTGATCACCGCGCGTTCGGCGGTGGAAGACCGGCTGGCAGGACTCGATGGCGGTGCGGATGATTTCGTCATCAAGCCCTTTGCCACCGCCGAGCTCATTTCCCGCATCCGCGCCGTGCTGCGCCGCTCGGCGCGGCAGGCCAGCGAGGTGTGGACCCTGGGCGCGCTGACCATCGAGCCGCGCCGCCACATGGCCTCGCTGAACGGTGAGCCGCTGGAGCTTTCGCCGCGCGAATTTCGGCTTCTGCTCGAACTGGCGCGCGAACCGGGCGCCGTGGTGGCCAAGGGTGCGCTCGCGCAAAAGCTGGAGCCGCTGGGCGAGCCCTTGGACTTTGCCGCGGTGGAAGTGCATGTGTCGAACTTGCGGCGCAAGATCGGCAGCGCGCTGGTGCACACGGTGCGCGGAGTGGGCTACATGCTCGCCTCATGATGAGCAGCAGGCTGTGGCGCCCCACGCTCGTGCAGCGTGTCTTTCTGGCCGTGCTGCTGGCCTTCGTTTTCGTGCTGCTGGCACTGCAGGCGTACATGTACGTCAACTTCCGGCAGTCGCTGGCCGTCGACCAGGGCTTGAGCAGGCTCGGTCGGTCGCTCACGCAAGCAATTTCGCAACTCGACGACGAGGCCAGCGTGCGCGCGGTCGTCGTGGCGACCGAGACGATCCACAAGACCCTGCGCATCAGCGGCAACCCCGCGGGAACGCTGAGATTCCAGCTCTGGGACCGCGGCGGCAAGCTGATCTATTCGTCACCCGGGATGCGGGGCGAGCTTCTTGCGGGGCCGCTGCGGCAGGTGACCACCCGAGACATCGGCGGCGAACCGTACTGGGTCTACCAGGATGAAACGCCGCGCTGGTCGCTGCGCCTCGCAGAGCCCGAGCGCACTTTTGCCAGGGTACTGCACAACAACACGCGCAACATGCTGCCCTATCTGCTGCTCGCGTTTCCGATCGTGCTGCTGCCGGTCTGGCTCGCGGTGAAGCACGGGCTTCGGCCATTGCGTCGGTTGGCCGACGGCATCGGCCATCGCAGGGCCACCGACCTTTCACCCCTGGGCGTGGACCCGCCCTATGCCGAGCTCAGGCCGTTGACCTCGGCGCTCGAACGCATGCTGCAGCAGCTGCGCGACAAGGTGCAGCGCGAGCGCGCCTTCGTGCACGACGCGGCCCACGAGCTGCGAACGCCGATGGCCGTCATTTCCGCCCAGGCGCATGCGCTGGCGGGCGCGGGCACGGGCGAAGACCGGTCGCGCGCGCAGGCCCATCTGGAACAGGCGATTGCGCGGGCCTCGCACCTGACGCAGCAACTGCTCGACCTCGCGCTGCTCGACGATGCCCAGCCGGCCGCGCCAAGGCGCATCGACGTTGCGCGGCTGGCACGGGAGATCCTCGCGCAGGCGGCGCCGCGGGCCATGGCGCGCGGCATCGAGCTGACGTTCGATGCGACCGACAGCCTGGACGCGTCCATCGACGTGCCGGCGTTCCAGTCGATCCTGGAGAACCTGCTGAACAACGCGATCCGCTACGTGCACGACCGCGGCCAGGTGGCCGTGGCGCTGCGCGCGGAGGACGAAGGATTGGTGCTCACGGTGGCCGACGACGGCCCCGGAATACCGGCCGCCGAGCGCGAGCAGGTGTTCGAACGCTTCTATCGCGGGGCGGGCCATGAGGCGAGCGGCTCGGGCCTCGGCCTTTCGATCGTCCGGCAGGCCGTCGCCCGGATGGAAGGCAGGGTCGAAATGACCGAAGGCCTGTCGAACGAGGGGGTGGCTTTCCGCGTCGTGCTGCCGGTGGTGTCCGAGGGTTGACAAGTACCTCCCGCGGCCTGGATATTGAACCCTGAGGTTCATCATCGAATAGATAAGACACAGGAGATTCCCATGCAGAAGATCTACTCTTGCCTCTGGTTCGACGGCAACGGCGAAGACGCGATGAAGTTCTACACCGCCATCTTCCCTAACTCGCGCGTGACCGCCAAGCAGTTCTGGGGCGATGAGAATCCCAGCCTGAAGGGCTCGCTGCTCACCGCGACTTTCGAGCTCGAAGGGCAGGAGTTCATGGTGCTCAACGGTGGGCCGCAGTACAAGTTCACGCCGGCCATCTCGATGTGCGTGAAATGCGAGACTCAGGCCGAGGTCGACAATTACTGGGACAAGCTGCTCGAAGGCGGCGGCCAGCCGGTGCAATGCGGCTGGCTCACCGATCGCTTCGGCGTGTCGTGGCAGGTCGTGCCTATGCCCGTGATCCGGATGTTCCAGGACAAGGACCCGGCCAAGGCCGCCCGCGCCATGCAGGCGATGATGAAGATGGTCAAGCTCGACATCGCCGGGGTGAAGAAAGCCTTCGACGGCGAGTGACCCGCAGCCGCGGCCGCTACACCATCCGCCGGATCGCCTTCTTGCGCCACACCAGGCGGTAGTAGGCGGTCTGCAGCAGCAGCATCGCCCCGAAGGTCACGGGGTAGGCATACCAGATGCCGTTGAGCCCGATGCGGTGGCTCATGAACCAGGCCACGGGCACCTCGATGCCGATCAGGCAAAGAATAGAGATGGCCGTGGGCACCAGCACCGATCCGCTGGCCCGCATGATCCCCGAGATGGCCGAGGCCATGCCGAAGATGACCAGGCTCCACAGCATGATGTGCAGCAGCGTCTGCGCGATCTCGATCACCGGCGCGCTGGTGATGAAAAAGCCCATCAGGTGACGCGAGAACAGGTAGCCCAGCAGCACCAGTCCGCCGGTCAGTACCAGATTCATCAGCAGCGCCGTCTTGGCGATGGCGCCCAGCCGGTCCGCACGGCCCGCGCCGATGGCCTGCGCGCCAAGGATCGATGCCGTGATGGCGATCGAGATCGCCGGAAACTGCACATAGGCCACCACCTGGTTCACCGCGCCATACGCCGCGGTGGCGCTGGAGCCGTAGCTGTTGACCAGCGAGAGCAGTGCCACCTCGGCCAGCGCGACCACGATCATCTGCACACCCGTGGGCACGCCCACCTTGAGCACCGCCTTCAAAAGCTTGGGATCGATGCGCAGGTGGCGGATGAATTCCGCATCGGGCGCAAGCGGGCTGCCGCGGCGGCGCAGGCGCCATCCCAGCCACAGCGTCGAGGCCACGAAGCCCACCACCGTTGCCCAGGCGCCGCTCGCGACGCCCAATTGCGGCAGGCCGCCCCAGCCGCGGATGAGCGCCGGCGTGACGATGAGGCCGGCCGCCGTGGAAAAGAGCAGCGTGAGCAGCGGCGTGACCGTGTCGCCGACCCCGCGCAGCATGGCGGTGGACAGCAGGAACACGAACAGCCCGGGCATCGCGATCAGCATGATGCGGGCATAGCGCGTGGAGTCGGCCAGCACGTCGGGCGGCGTGCCCAGGAAGGCGAGCAGCGGCGTGGTGAAGGCGCCGCCGAACAGGGCCACCGCCAGCCCCAGCAGGATGCCGACCGACAGCGTGGTGCCGGCGATCGCCTTGGCCTTGGCAGTATCGCGCGCGCCCCACGCCTGGCCGATCAGCACCGAGGCGCCGGCACCCAGTCCGATGACGAAGGCGATGAAGAAGAACATCACCGGAAAGAAGCTCGACACGGCCGCCAGCGCGCCGACGCCGATCATCTGCCCGATGTAGATGTTGTTGATGGTGCCGGAGAGCGACTGCAGGATGTTGCTGAGCAGCATCGGCGCGAGAAAGAACAGGAAGGTCTTCCACAGCGCGCGCGGCGCGCCGACGGGTGCGACCGGCGTGCCGCGCAGGCCGGCGTCGTCGGCGGAGACTTGGGTCACGGAGCCTGGCGTCGCGCTCATGCGGCGCTCCAGCCGGCTGCGGAAAGCTTTTGCAGATGCGCCTCGATGTCTTCAGGCCAGGGCGCGACCAGCGCGTTGAAGCGCTCACGCTCGCCCGCGAACAGCGCGCGCGTGGCTTCCTCGAAACCGGGCAGGTTGCCCGCAATGGCCGTCATGAATCGGTAGGCGGCTTCGCGCGCTGCGCGCTCGGTGTCGCGGTCCGCGTTCACGCGGCGCGCCTCGTCGACGAGGCGTCGCAGCGCGACCGAGGCACCGCCGGGCTGGCGGCCGAGCCAGTCCCAGTGCCGGGGCAGAAGGGTGACTTCGCGCGCCACTACGCCGAGCTTGGGGCGCCCCACGCCGCGCGGCACTTCGTCGTGGGCCTCAGGCTCCGAGGGAGCTGCGTCTTCGCGCATGTCGAGATCGACTTGCGCGCCGGTCGCATCGTCGAACAGCAGCACCGAGGCGGCATCGGCGCGTTGGCGCAACTGCGCGAGCACTTCGGTCCGCGTGCCGCCGGCCACGCGCTGGAAGCCGGAAAAAGCGGTGAGGGTAGAGGAGGCCGAGGCTGTTGGCGTTATTGGTGCCAGCGTGGAGGTGTTCATGTGGCTTATTTTATCCGGGTAAAACGAAGAACACAATCTACCCGGATAAAATTATCTACTGAAGCGCCTGGCCGCGCAGCCGGCGCCAGAGGCGGTATATCCGCCGATTGAACGCGCGGACCACGCGCCACGGGCGGCTCTCGCGAACCAGCGTCAACATGCGGTCCTTCCAGGCTTTCCAGCGCGGGTACCAGCGAGCAAAGAGGGGAATGCGCATGAGCGCGCCTTCGACCAACTGGAAGA
Organism: Variovorax sp. OV700; assembly: GCF_900099805.1. Taxonomy (GTDB): domain Bacteria; phylum Pseudomonadota; class Gammaproteobacteria; order Burkholderiales; family Burkholderiaceae_C; genus Variovorax. The sequence goes on from NZ_FNDR01000007.1 coordinate 313,245, forward strand.
TGCGCGCCACGAAGGCGGTGCCGATCAGCTTGGCAACGATCAATACCGTCACGCCGCTGGCCGCGTGGCCCCGGCCGAAGAGGAAAAGCGCCAGCACCTTGACAGGCAGCAGCAGGAGCACCGGCAGCAGGAAAGCCAGCAGAGCGCCCCAGGGCGGCAGCTTGCGAAGCCAGTCCTCGGCGCGTGCCCACAGCGGCAGGCGGGCCAGGCGGCGGACCAGCGCGGCGAGCGGCTCCCAGCCCCATTCCTCGAACAGAAGAATGGGCACGAGCAGCGTCGCGGCAAGGGCGCGCAGGAGTCGGGTGAAGATGCGCATGGCCAGGGCATTGTGACTGCGGGCCGCGTCCCGCTTACCCAGGCCGCTCGCTCAGGCCAGGGTCGCCAGCGTCTTGACCACGCCCAGTTCGCGCAGCGCACGCAGTTGCGTGGCCACGGCACTGACGAAGCGTGGGTTGCTTCCGAGGTCGTTGCCGAACACCGGCGCGAAAGCCGCGAGCGCGGCCACGCGCGCTTCGTCGGCTTGCGCCGGTTCGGCCTTTCCCGCGGCGCGTTCGGCCGCCGCGCAACGTTCGGCCAATGCATCGGCCAGCGGGTCCTGGATCTCGTGGCGGCGGCCCAGTTCGTCCACGCCGCGCAGGTAGTGCAGCCAAGCCGCGACGGCGAGGGCCAGGCGGTCGATCGGGGCGCCCGCGGCCAGCCGGTCGCGCACCGTTCCGAGCAAGCGCTGCGGCAGTTTCTGCGAGCCGTCCATCGCGATCTGCGCCGTGCGGTGCGCGAGCGCCGGGTTGGCGAAGCGCTCGAGCAGGCGTCGGCGGTAGGCATCGACATCCAATCCGTGCAGCGCCGGAAGCGTGGGCCCAATCTCTTCGCGCATGAGCCGATCCAGGTAGCGGTGCAGGGCCGGCGTCGCGACAGCGCGGTCGACCGTATCGAGACCGGCCATCGCGCCCAGGTACGCGAGGGCCGAGTGCGCCCCGTTGACCATGCGCAGTTTCAGCGTTTCGAAGGGGCGTGCATCGGCCACGAAGCGGGCGCCGCCCGCATCCCAGGCCGGACGGCCGGCTGCGAAATCATCCTCCACCACCCATTCGAGAAAGCGTTCGCCGACCACCGGCCAGGCATCTTCCAGCCCGATCGCGGTTTTCACCTGTGCACGGTCGTCCTCGGTGGTGCGCGGCACGATGCGGTCCACCATCGAGCAGGGAAAGCTGCAGTGTTCGGCGATCCAGCGGGCAAGCTGAGGATCGACGAGCTGCGCGAAGTCCAGCACCAGGCCGCGCAGCAGGTGGCCGTTGGAGGGCAGGTTGTCGAGCGACAGCAAGGTCACCGGCGCCAGCCCGCGCAGCTGGCGCAGGCGCAGGCCCGAGACCAGGAAGCCGAGCGTGCCGCGCGGCGCATCGGGGCGCGCCAGATCGTGCCGCACGTCGGGATGGTCGGCGCGCAGCGCACCCGTGGCCGGATCGTGGCAGTAGCCTTTTTCCGTGACGGTGAGGCTGACAATGCGGGTCGAGGGATGGGCGATGCGCGCAAGCACCGCCGCCGGGTCTTCGGGTGCGACCTGCACGCCGATGAGGCAGCCGATGACCTGCAGCGACGCGCGCGGCGCACCGGCCTCGTCCACGTCGCGCAGCGCGAGCGTGTAGAGGCCGTCCTGCGGCGCGAGCGCATCGCGTGTTTCGGTGCTGCGCAGCGACACGCCGGCAATGCCCCAGCTGAGGTCGCCGCTGGCATGCAGCGCCGCTTCATTGACGGCGGCCAGGTGCCCGCGCTGGAACGCGCCGACGCCCAGGTGGACGATGCCGGCCTCGAGCGCGGCGCGGTCATAGGCGGGGCGTGCCACCGCGGGCGGCAGTGCGGCGAGCGCGTCGGGGTGTAGCCTCTGCATGGCGCTCACCAGTTCCACAGCGTGCCGTCGTGCTGCTGGCGGTTCACCGGCAGGTAGGCGCGCTTGTAGGGGTACTTGGCGGCCAGCGCTTCGTCGATCTCCACGCCATGGCCGGGCACGTCGCCGGGGTAAAGCATGCCCTGGTCGAAGGTGTAGGCATGCGGGAACACCGCATCGGTCTCCTCGGTGTGGCGCATGTACTCCTGGATGCCGAAGTTGGGCACCCACAGGTCGAAATGCAGCGCCGCGCCCATGCACACCGGCGACAGATCGGTGGCGCCGTGGCAGCCGGTGCGCACCTGGTAGAGCGAGGCCAGGTCGGCGATGCGGCGCAGGTGCGTGATGCCGCCGGCATGAACCACCGTGGCGCGCACGTAATCGATCAGCTGGTTCTCGATCAGCTCCTTGCAATCCCAGATGGAGTTGAATATCTCGCCCACCGCCAGCGGCGTGGTGGTGTGCTGGCGGATCAGGCGGAAAGCGTCCTGGTTCTCGGCCGGCGTTGCGTCCTCCATCCAGAAGAGGTTGAAGGGTTCCAGCGACTTGCCCAAACGTCCCGCCTCGATGGGCGTGAGGCGGTGGTGCACGTCGTGCAGCAAGTGGTGCTCGAAGCCGAGCTTTTCGCGGATGCGTTCGAACAGCTTGGGCGTGTGTCGCAGGTACTTCTCGGTGGACCAGTCGTGCTCGGAGGGCAGGTCGGCATCGGCAGGTTCGTAGAACAGCGTGCCTTTGCCAACGCCATAGACTTTTTCCAGCCCCGGCACGCCGCTCTGCGCGCGGATGGCCTTGTAGCCGGCGTCCGCATAGCGCAGTACCTCGTCCACCGTGTGCTCGATGTCGCTGCCGTTGGCATGGCCGTAGACCATCACGCCGGTGCGGCTCTTGCCGCCCAAAAGCTGATACAGCGGCAGGCCCGCGGCCTTGGCCTTGATGTCCCACAGCGCCGTGTCCACGGCGGCGATGGCGGTCATGGTGACCGGGCCGCGGCGCCAGTAGGCGCCCTTGTAAAGGTACTGCCAGATGTCCTCGATCTGATGCGCGTCGCGGCCGATCAGGCAGGGAATGACATGCTCGGTGAGGTAGGCGGCCACGGAGAGTTCGCGCCCGTTGAGCGTGGCGTCGCCGATGCCGGTCAGGCCTTCGTCGGTTTCGATCTTGAGGGTGACGAAGTTGCGGCCGGGGCTGCAGACGATGACGCGGGCGTTGGTGATTTTCATGGTTGAAGCAAAAGAGATGGCGGGCGGCGTTTGTTCGTCGTTCGTCAGCCGTTCCAGCCGAGATGGCCGAGGAAGTCGCGCGTGCGCTCCACGGTGGGGTGCTCGAAGATCTGCGCCGGCGGGCCCTGTTCGATGATGGCGCCGGACTCGAACACCACCACCCAGTCGGCCACGCGCCGCGCAAAGCCCATTTCGTGCGTGACCACGATCATGGTCATGCCTTCCTGGGCGAGCTTTTGCATCACGCTGAGCACTTCGCCCACGGTCTCGGGGTCGAGCGCGGAGGTGGGCTCGTCGAAAAGCATCACCTCGGGCTCCATGGCCAGCGCGCGGGCGATGGCCACGCGCTGCTGCTGGCCGCCGGAGAGGTTGGCGGGGAAGTTGCCCGCCTTGGCGGACAGGCCGACCTTCTCCAGCAGCGCCATGGCGCGCGCCTTGGCCTCGGCCTCGCGCATGCCCAGCACGGTGATGGGGCCCATGGCCACGTTGTCGAGCGCCGACTTGTGCGGGAACAGTTCGAAGCTCTGGAACACCATGCCCATGCGCTGGCGCACCTTGCGCACGGCCGACTCCTGCACGGGCAGCGGCACGCCGTCGATCAGCACACGCCCGCCGTTGATCGTCTCCAGCGCGTTGGTACAACGCAGCAGGGTCGATTTGCCCGAGCCGGAAGGGCCGATCAGGCACATCACCTCGCCCTTGTGGACCTGCAGCGAGACGCCGTTGAGCGCCACGAAGTCGCCATAGAGCTTTCGCACGTCCTCGTAGACCAGTACCGGCGGCTGGTCGGCGTTCTTGCGCGCGGGCGCGCGGGCGATGTCGTTCATCATTCCTTGACTCCATATTTGCGGTGGATCCAGTCCACCAGCTTGGCTTGCGGATAGCCCATCAGCCAGTAAAGGATGGCCATGGCGGTGAGCATTTCCAGCACGCGGAAGGTCTGCGCGCGGATCTGCATCGCCGAATAGGCCAGCTCGCTCACGGCGATGACCGACACCAGCGAGGTGTCCTTGAAGAGCGAGACCCATGTGCTCGCGATCACCGGCAGGATGCGGCGCCCCGCCTGCGGGATGACCACTTTGAACATGGCCTGGCGGCGCGACATGCCCATGGCGAGCGCCGCCTCCAGCTGCCCCTTGCGGATGGAGTTGATGCCGGCGCGAAAGGTCTCGGCGTTGTAGGCCGAGACGTTGAGCACCAGGGCCACCAGCGCGGTGACGAGCGGCGAGAGCTGCAACTCGACCGCCATCGGCATCACGTAGAAGACCCAGTAGATGACCAGGATCAGCGGCAAGTTGCGAAAGAACTCCACGAAGCCGAGCGAGGCCGACTGCAGCAGCTTGTTGGACGACAGCCGCATTAGCGCCAGCATGATGCCGCCCGGCACGGCCAGCAGCATGGTCAGCACCGTCAGCCCGACGGTGAGCGCCGCGCCTTCGAGCAAGGCCTGGCGGTGCGTCCAGATCACGGACCAGTCGAAAGTCATTGGGTGGTCCTTTTCATCATGACCGCCCCAGATGCGCGACGCGGTGGTACAGCCTGTCGATGCCGCGCGTGACCGGGAACAGGATCACGAAGTACGCCACCATCACCGCGGTGAACACCTCCACCGGCCGGTAGCTCTGACCCGCCACGGTCTCGGCGCGGTGCATCAGCTCGGGCACGGCAATCACGGTGGCAATGGCGGTGTCCTTGATGGCGATGGTGAGAATCGAACCGAAAGCCGGCAGCATGCGGATGGTGGCCTGCGGCAGCAGCACCTTGCGCAGCAGCTGCGCGCGCGACATGCCCAGCGCCAGGGCGGCACGCGTCTGGCCTGGCCGGACCGATTCGATGCCGGCGCGGATCACCTCGGCGGCATAGGCCGCGATGTGCAGCGTCAGCGCGATCACCGCGGCCCAGAACGGCGCGAAAGTGAAGCCTACGAGCAGCGGGAACGCAAAGTACATCCACACCAGCACCACCAGCACCGGAATGGCGCGCATGGAGTCGATGTAGAAGACGAGCAACGGGCGCAGCCAGCCGGGGCCGTACAGCCGCAGCAGCGCAATCACCAGGCCCGCCAGGATGCTGGTGACGGCACTGATGAGGCTGAGCGCGACCGTGACGCCCAGGCCGCTGGCGAAGAAGCGCCAGTTGTCGGCAATCGGCGAGAAATCGAATTCCATGGAAGCTCCGCGAGAGAAGGGCGGGGAAGGGCAAGCAATCGCGTCAGAACGTGACGAGCACCTTCATCGCGCGGTGCCGGTCCGCCGCCAGCGCGAAGGCGTCGTGCACGCGCGCCACCGGCACCGCTTCGGTCAGCAGGGGCGACACGTCCAGCACGCCGCGGCTCAGGTAGTCCACGGCCCAGGCGTATTCGTCGACGAAGCGGAAGCTGCCGACCAGGTGCAGGCTCTTGACCATGATCTGGTTGAAGGGGCAGCTCTCGCTGTTGCCGCCGAGCGTGCCCACTTGCACGATGGTGCCGCGCGGGCGCGTCGACAGGATGCAATTGGCCAGCCCGTCGTAATGGCCCGAGACCTCGAAGCACGCATCGACCTGGCCCTTGCCCGCCGCCAGCGCTTGCAGCGCGTCGGGTTCCTTGGCCGCATTGATGGTGCGCGTTGCGCCCACGCGGGTACAGGCCGCAAGTGTCTCGTCGACGATGTCCGCCGCAATGAGCTGGCTTGCGCCCGCGAGCTTGGCGGCCATGAGGATCAGCGCGCCGATGGGGCCGGCGCCCACCACCATCACCGTCTTGCCAAGCAGGGAACCCGCCTCCTGCACCGCATGCAGCGCCACGGCCAGGGGCTCCCCGAACGCGGCCAGCTCGAACGACAGCGTGTCGGGCACGGCGAGGCACTGCGTGGCCTCCACCACCACCTGCTCGCGCATCGCGCCCTGCATGTGGGGCCAGCGGCTGGCGCTGCCGAAGAAGTGCACGTTCTCGCAATGGTTGGAGGCGCCCGCGCGGCAGAAGCGGCAGACGCCGCAGGTGCGCGACGGGTTGAGGGCCACGCGGTCGCCCGGCTTCACCGAGCTGACCTGCGCGCCTACTTCGATGACTTGTCCGGACGCTTCGTGCCCTGGCGTCAGCGGCGCGCGGATGACGAAGTCGCCGACGCGGCCGTGGCGGTAGTAGTGCAGGTCGGAGCCGCAGATGCCCACCGCCTTGACGGCCACGCGCACCTGGGTGGGCGACAGCGCTTCAGGCGGGCGTTCGGCGAGGCGCAGGTCGAGCGCGCCGTGGATTTCGCAGTTCAGCATGGCGTTACTTCAGGTTCTGCGTCATGCGGCGCTCTTCTTCGCTGAGCGCGGGCTGCATGCGCTGGGCCACGGCGCGCAGCCAGTCGAGGTACACCTGCTGGTCCTTCGCCACACCCATGCCGGTCTGGATCTGGAAGATCTTGCTGTCCTGGCAGTCGTTTTCCTTGGGGAACACGGCCAGGCCCTTCACCTTCTTGCTGATGTTGGGCCACAGCATGCGGTTAAGCGGCGCCACGTCCGAGCGGCCGGCCAACACCTCTTCGATCGGGGCGACCGAGCCGGAGTTGGCAACGCCGCGCAGCTTGGCCTTGGAGAACTGCTGGCGCACCAGCGGCTCCTCGCCCGCACCCGAGAAATACGCCATGGTGATTTCGGGCTTGTTGAAGTCTTCGAGGGAGCGCGCGCCGGTGAACTTCGGGTTGTCGGCGCGGCCGAACATGCACACGCCAGTGCTGGAGAAGGTGACGAAGTCGATGATCTTGGCGCGCTCGGCCGTCTCGTTCAGCGGCCCGATCATGATGTCCATCTGGTTGGCCGTGAGCGCCGGCACCTTGGTTTCGTGGCTCACCGGCACGGGTTCCATCTTCACGCCCAGCAGCTTGGCAAACTCCTTGCCCAGCGTCCACGACGGGCCGGACCATGGCTCGCCATCGCCCGCAGTGTTCTGCGCCAGCCAGGGCGGGTTGTTGACCACGCCCACGCGTAGCACGCCGGCCTTGCGGATGGCGTCCACGCGCGGACTCGCGCCGGGTGCCGGCGGGGTCTGGGCTGACGCGCCTACGCAAGCGCCGGCCAAAGCGGCGGCGATTGCTGCGCTGGCCAGCTTGCGGCCGAAGAAGGTGCTGGGGATGTGTGACATGAGGGTCTCCTGCTTTTTGGGCGATGTGTGACTTGCTTATTTCAGTGCGCCGATGACGCGGGCCTCGTCGGCATCGAGCTGCGCCTTCCGGGCCTTCGCGACCTGCCGCAGCCAGTCGAGGTAGGCGGGCTGGTTCTTGTCGACGGCCAGGCCGACCGGCGAGGCCTTCTCGGTGCTGCTTTGGCAGTTGTTTTCCTTGGGCAGAACGGCCAGGCCCTTGACCTTCTGCTGCAGCCCGACCCACGGCACGCGGTTGATCGGTGCCGCGCCGGCGCGGCGCGCCATGATTTCTTCGACCGGAGCGGTGGCGCCGGAACTGGCCACCGCGCGCAGCTTGGCCTTGGGGAAGCGTTCCTTGACCCAGCCCTCCTCGGCGCCGCCGGTGAAATAGGCGATGGTCACCTCGGGCCGGTTGAGGTCGTCGACCGAAGTGGCCTTGGCCAGCTTGGCGTTGTCGGCACGGCAGAACATGCACACGCTGGTGGTGGAGTACGAGACGAAGTCGACCACCTTCAGCCGCTCGGGCGTTTCGCCCAGCGGACTGATGGTCATGTCCACCTGGTTCGACGCCAGCACCGGCACCTTCGTCTCGTGCGATACCGGCACGGTGCTGAGCTTGACGCCGAGCAGGCGGGCGTACTCCTTGGCCAGCAGCCACGCCGGGCCGCTCCAGGGCTCGCCGTTGCCGGTGGTGTTCTCGATCAGCCAGGGCGCGTTCTGCAGCACGCCGACGCGCAACTCGCCGGCCTTGCGGATTGCATCGATGCGCGGGCTTGCGCCGGCCGCGGGCGGCTCCTGCGCGTGGACGCTGCCGAAAGCGCCGGCAAGCAACAGTGCGGTCAGGCCGCGGGCGAGGATGGGCTTCATGGTTGTGTCTCCGTCTTTCAGGGGGTGCAGCGCCGCGGCAGCCGCGGCGGGGCAGGGGCCTAGCGCCAGCTCTGGGCGAATTCGCCGATGACGCGTTCCAGGTGCGCCCGCATGGCCAGCCGTGCGGCATCGGCGTCGCCCGAGACGATCGCGGCAAAGATGCGCTGGTGGTCGTCCTGCGACTTCAGGCGCAGGTCGGGCGAATGAAAGTGCTGCTCGATCTGGGTCCAGATCGGGCCCTTGGCTTGATCCCAGAGGTTCGTCACCGTCTGCAGCAGCACGCTGTTGCCGGTGGATTCGGCGATGTGCAGGTGGTACATGCGGTCGGCCGCCTCGTTGGCTTCCTTGTCGTGCATCTGCTCGCGCATGGTGGCGAGCGCGCCGAACATCTTGTCCAGGTCTGCGTCCTTGCGCGTGGTGGCCGCCAGCGATGCGATCTCGGACTCGATCAGGCAGCGCGCGCGCAGCAGTTCGAAAGGGCCGGCGCCGGTTTCCTGGACCACCGGCAGCCGTGTCGCCGAGTCCGGCGCCTGGCAGATGTAGATGCCCGAGCCGCCGCGCACCTCGACCACGCCCTGGAGCTCCAGCGCAATGATGGCCTCGCGTACCGAGGTGCGGCTGACGTCGAAGCGCTCTGCCAATGCTCTTTCGGACGGAAGCCTCTGGCCAACCAAAAACTCACCCTGTTTGACCAATTCAAAAATATTGGCCGCCAGCCGTTGGTACGGCTTTTCCACAGCAGATTGGCCGATTTTCGACATCGCAGTTGAAGACGGATGGATGAGCTTGAGTGCCATGGCGGTTTCAAAGTGGTTGGACCACATTGTGCGTGGCATACCAATTCAACCCATAGTGGTTTACCACTAAGCCGAGGCAGTTTTACGGACGGCGGATGGGCTGCCGAGGCGGCCGCACCCTATGGCAAACTTCCCGGCTTTATCCGCAAGGCGTCCGAGCGGCGTCGCCAGTTCCAGGGATCCCCTCCGACATGCAAAAAATCATTCGCCAGCTCGCCACCGAGATCAAGGTCGGCGAGCACCAGGTGAAGGCAGCCATCGAACTGCTCGATGGCGGTGCCACGGTTCCGTTCATTGCCCGCTATCGCAAAGAGGTGACCGACGGCCTCGACGACATCCAGTTGCGCGAACTGGAAGCACGCCTTTCCTACCTGCGCGAACTCGAAGACCGCCGCGTCGCCGTGCTCAAGAGCATCGACGAGCAGGGCAAGCTCACGCCTCAATTGCGCGCCGCAATCGAATTCGCGGCGACCAAGCAGGAACTCGAAGACCTGTACCTGCCGTTCAAGCAGAAGCGCCGCACCAAGGGACAGATTGCGCGCGAGTTCGGCATCGAGCCGCTGGCCGACAAAGTGCTGGCCGACCCGACGCTCGACCCTGCGGTGGAAGCGAAGGCGTTCCTGCAGCCCGCGACCACGCTCGACGATGGCAAGCCGGGTCCCGATTTTTCTACCGTGCCGGCCGTGCTCGACGGCGTGCGCGACATTCTTTCCGAGCGCTGGGCCGAAGACGCGGCGCTGGTGCAGCGCCTGCGCGAATGGCTGTGGGCCGAAGGCCTGCTCAAGTCCACGCTGATGACCGGCAAGGACGAGAACAACGCCGATGTCGCCAAGTTTCGCGACTACTTCGACTATGACGAGCCGATCGGCCGCGTGCCATCGCATCGCGCGCTGGCGGTGTTTCGCGGCCGCACGCTCGAAATTCTGGACGCCAAGCTGGTGCTGCCGGTCGAACCCGAGCCTGGCAAGCCCAGCATCGCCGAAGGCAAGATCGCGCTGCACCTGGGCTGGAGCCACGCCGGGCGGCCGAGCGACGACCTGATCCGCAAGTGCGTGGCCTGGACCTGGCGCGTGAAGCTGGCGCTCTCCACCGAGCGCGACCTGTTCACCCGCCTGCGCGAAGACGCAGAGAAGGTCGCGATCAAGGTGTTTGCCGACAACCTGCGCGACCTGCTGCTGGCTGCGCCGGCCGGCCCGCGCGTCGTGATGGGCCTGGACCCCGGCATCCGCACCGGCGTGAAGGTGGCCGTGGTCGATGCCACCGGCAAGCTGGTCGAAACCGCCACGGTATTCCCGCACGAGCCGCGCAAGGACTGGGAAGGTTCGCTGCACACGCTTGGAAAGCTCTGCGCCAAGCACGGCGTGAACCTGATCGCCATCGGCAACGGCACCGCGAGCCGCGAGACCGACAAACTGGCGGCCGACCTCATCAAGCTGCTCGCCAAGATGGCCGCACAGGCCGGCGCGCCCGAGATGACGGTCGACAAGGTGGTGGTCAGCGAGGCGGGCGCCTCGGTGTATTCCGCCAGCGAATTCGCCTCGCAGGAAATGCCCGACGTGGATGTGAGCTTGCGCGGCGCCGCCAGCATTGCGCGCCGCCTTCAAGACCCGCTGGCCGAGCTCGTGAAGATCGACCCCAAGAGCATCGGCGTGGGCCAGTACCAGCACGACGTGAACCAGAGCGAACTGGCGCGCACGCTCCAGGCCGTGGTGGAAGACTGCGTGAACTCGGTGGGCGTGGACCTCAACACCGCGAGCGTGCCGCTCTTGAGCCGTGTTTCGGGCCTGTCGGCCAGCGTGGCCAAGGCGGTGGTGCGCTGGCGCGAATCGAACGGCGCGTTCTCCACCCGCAAGCAGTTGCTCGACGTGACCGGCTTCGGCCCCAAGGCTTTCGAGCAGAGCGCGGGCTTCTTGCGGATTCGCGGCGGCGCCGACCCGCTGGACATCACCGGCGTGCACCCCGAAACCTATCCGCTGGTCGAGCAGATCATCGTCAAGACGGGCAAGCCGATCGCCGAGCTGATGGGCCGCGCCGAAATGCTCAAGACGCTGAAGGCCGAGCTGTTCGCCAACGAGAAGTTCGGCGTCATCACGGTGAAGGACATCCTCGGCGAACTCGAGAAGCCGGGCCGCGACCCGCGCCCCGACTTCAAGGTGGCGCGCTTCAACGACGGCGTGGACGACATCAAGGACCTGGTCGAGGGCATGATCCTCGAGGGCACGGTCAGCAACGTGGCCCAGTTCGGCGCCTTCATCGACCTGGGCGTGCACCAGGACGGCCTGGTCCACGTGAGCCAGCTGAGCCACAAATTCGTGAACGACGCGCGCGAGGTCGTCAAGACCGGCGACATCGTCAAGGTCAAGGTGATGGAAGTGGACGTGGCGCGCAAGCGCATCGGCCTGTCGATGAAGCTGGATGCGGCGCCCGCGCGACGCGATGGCCCGCGCGACAACCGCTTCGAAGGTGCGGGACGCGGCCAGCAGCAGCAGGGTGCGCGCCGCGACAACGCGCCGCAGCCTGCAGGGCAGATGGCGAGTGCGTTTGCCAAGCTGCAGGGGTTGCGCAAATAGGCGCGGGCATATTTTCGGTCGGCCTGTTAAACTAGTCAGAACACTAGTCTGACAAGGCGGCTCCAAATGAAAACCTGGCCTGTGCAGGACGCCAAGGCGCGTTTCAGCGAGTTTCTCGACGCCTGTCTCGCAGACGGGCCGCAAATGGTCACCAAACGGGGGGCCGAAGCCGCCGTGCTGGTACCGGCGGCAGAGTGGCGGCGATTGCATGCCACGGCCAAGCCGTCCCTCAAGGAGTTGCTGCTCTCGGCCGAGGCACGCACCGAGTTTCTCGTTCCGCAGCGCGGCGCGGCACGCCGGCGGCGCATCACGCCAATCCGCTGAGGGGCGGGCGGTATGTACCTGCTGGATACGAACGTCATCTCGGAACTGCGTCGGCCTCGACCGCACGGCGCGGTCGTCGCATGGCTCGCGCCCATCGCCGACAGCAACCTGCATCTTTCCGCGGTCACGATCGGCGAAATCCAGGCCGGCATCGAAATCACGCGCGAGCAGGATGCCGCCAAGGCCGATGAGATCGAGCAATGGGCAGCTCTGGTCGCCGCCTCGTACAACGTACTGCCCATGGACGCAGAAACGTTCAGGCTGTGGGCCAGGCTGATGCACCGCAGTTCCAACACGCTGTACGAAGACGCAATGATTGCCGCCACGGCAAAGCAGCATGCATTGACCGTCGTGACCCGCAACGTCAGCGACTTCGCCGGTTTCGGTATCGACGTCTTCAACCCGTTCGAGTCAAGTGCGGCATGAATAAATGAAAGCCCTGCGCATCTACGCCGGCCCCGTAGCCCGCAAGCACATCGAAGCGAACGGACTGCGCCCGCAGGACGTGCGCACCATTCCCGGAGCGGCAGGCGGGCCCAAGGGCCTTGTGCTCGGGCCGCTCGACCGCTTCATCTTCGGACGCTGGCTCACGCAGTCGAGCCAGCCGGTGCACCTGGTGGGCGCCTCGATCGGCGCGTGGCGGCTTTCGACGGCCTGCTTGTCCGATCCGCAGAAGGCTTTTGAGCGCTTCGAATACGACTATGTGCGCCAGCAGTTCGATGTGCCGCCCGGGCAGAAGCGGCTCAGCCCGAAGCAGTTGAGCGCACGCTTTGCCGAGAGCCTGCACGACTTCTACGGCGGACGCATCAGCGAGGTGCTGAACCACGCGCGTTACAAGCTCCATGTAGTGACTTCGCGCGGGCGCCACATCCTCGGTCGCGAAGGCAGGGCGCGCACCCCTTTCGGCTACCTGGGCGCCTTTGCCACCAACAGCCTGTACCGCAAGGGCTTGGGCGCATGGCTCGAACGCTGCGTGTTTTCCACACCCGGCGCGGCCCTGCCGTTCGGCACGAAAGACTTCCGCACGCGCCAGCATGCGCTGAGCGAAGAGAACTTCAACCTGGTGCTGCAGGCATCGTGCTCGATACCGTTCCTGCTTGCCGCGGTGCACGACATTCCGGGCGCGCCGCGCGGTGCGTATTGGGACGGCGGCATTACGGACTACCACCTGCACCTCGACTACCAGCCGCCCGACGAGGGCATCGTGCTGTACCCGCATTTCCAGCGCGCCGTGGTGCCGGGTTGGCTCGACAAGGGCTTGCGCTGGCGCCACAAGTCCACCGGCTTTCTCGACCGCATGGTGGTGCTCGCGCCCGACCTTGACTGGGTGCGCTCGCTGCCCAACGGCAAGCTGCCCGACCGCAAGGACTTCATCCATTTTGCGAACGATCCGCAGGCGCGCATCGGCGCATGGAGCAAGGCCGTGCGCGAGGCGGAGCGGCTTTCGGATGAGTTCGAGGGCTGGCTCGGGACCGGTCGCACGCGGGACATCCTGCCGCTCTGAACCCCCCGCCGGGGCAAACCCCAAGGGTGCGCGCGCACAGCGGCTTCGAGAATGGCCGGGTCATTCTTGCTCTCCAGAAAGCCGTCCCCATGCCGCAGGCCCGAATTTCACGCCGCCGATTCACCCTTGCCGCCGCTGCGGCTGCAAGCCTTCCACTGCCGACGCTGGCGCAAAGCGCCTGGCCCAGCAAGCCGATCCGCATCATCGTGCCCTATACGCCGGGCGGGTTCACCGACCAGATGGCGCGGCTGGTGCAAGTTGGCCTGCAGACAAAGCTGGGTCAGCCGGTGCTCGTCGACAACAAGCCCGGCGCCAACAGCTTGATCGGCGTCGATGCCATCGCCAAGGCGGCGCCCGATGGCACGACCTTCGGCGTCGTCATTGCGGCTTATGCGGCCAATACCACGCTGTACCCCAAGCTGCCCTACGACCCACGCAAGGATTTGACGGGCGTGTCGTTGATGGGCGTGTCGCCGCTGCTGGCCGCGGTGAACGTCGATGCGCCGTTCAAGACCGCGCGCGAACTCATCGCCTACGCACGCGCGAACCCCGGCAAGGTGAGCTTCGGCTCGTCGGGCAACGGCTCGGCGGCGCACCTGACGACCGAGCTGTGGAAGTCGCTCACGCAGACCTACATGATCCACATCCCCTACCGTGGCGCAGTGCCTGCGCTGACCGATCTCATGGGCGGGCAGATCCAGCTGTTCTTCGACGCGCCCACCGGTCTCATCAACCAGGCCAAGGCCGGCAAGGTGCGGCTCATCGGCGTGGCGGGCGACAAGCGCCTGCCCGCCGTTCCCGATGTGCCTACCTTCATCGAACAGGGCTTCGCGGGCTTCACCGGCAGCACCTGGGCCGGCATGCTGGCGCCGGCCGGCACGCCGCGCGACATCGTCAAGCGCATGTCCGAAGAGGTGGCGCGCATCATCAAGAGCGACGAGACGCGCGCCAAGCTCGATGCCATGGGCACGTTCCCCGCGGGCAGCACGCCCGAAGAATTCGACGCCTTCATTGCCGCCGAAACCGCCAAGTGGGCGAAGGTGATCCGCACTGCGGGCGTGAAGGTGGAATAAAACAAAAGCCTCAGGCCGCGAGCACCAGCACCTTGAACTGGCTGGGCACGATGCGCATGCCCACGATGTTGCAGCGGTTCTGCACCGACAGGCTGGTCATGCGCGTGCAGGGCGTGCCCTTCAGCAGCACGGTGAAGGCGCCGGTGATGTGCCGCGAAGGCCCCATCACCGTCTGCGACACCACGCCCATCAGCACGCCCGAGTTGTCGCCGTTGGTGATGGGCGTGGTGGTGGCCATGTTGTGGACCGGCGTGCCACCGTAGAGGATGTTCCAGGCGTTGGGAATGGCCGTGGGCCCGAGCGCGAAGTTGGGGTAGGGAATGGGGACCGCCGGCGGCGTCTTGCAGACATCCGGAAAGGCAAGGTCCATACCCATCATCTGTGCGTTTGCAAACATGGCAAAGGTTCCTCTTCTCCATCAACCCATGTGGATCTGTTCGGCGTCCACCTTCACCAGCGCCTTGCTGGTGACGAAGGTGTTTTTCGCATGCAGGCGCAGGGTCTCGGCGGCCTGCATGTCGATCTGGCCCGCCCGCACCTGCTCGACTTCTTCGGTAAGACGGAAGCTCGACCGGGTGAGCACGCTCAGGCGGTCGAGCACGGTCTCCAGCGTGCGGCCCACGATGCGCGCGACGAGCGTGGTCACGCGCACTTCGGCACCCCGGTATTCCATGTCCGCGATGTCTAGTTGCGCGCGCGCGGCCTGCAGCGCCAGCGCGGGCGCATTCAGCGCGATGCGGCCGCGGCGCGAGCGGATCGTGAGGTCGCCCTCGGTCACGATGTGCGACTGGCTGGCGTCCGCCTGCGTGACGACGGCAATCAGGTAGAGGCGCTGGCGGTGCGGCCCGGCCACGAGCACGGCGTCGCCCGTGCCGGGCTCGAGCAGGCAGCTCGCAGCGCGCGGGCAGTGCCAACGATCGCCGCCGCCCTGGGGTTCGACCGCGAATGCGCCATCCGGCATCTGTTGCACGACGGTGCCCAAGGCGCTGCCGGTCCAGGAAGGCATGGCGGCCGCGGCGGAGGGCAGCGGCTTGCCCATCAGGGCTTGCATCTCGGCGGCATGCGGATCGCTGCGGTCGATGCCGGCGTCGTGGGACGGAGGCGGGGTGGCTTCGCGGGTGGCGTGGTGGTGATGGTTCATGGGGCGGTGTCCGGTGCATCGGGAGGCAGCGGCCGTCCGAAGGTGTCGCGGCCCGCGCGTTGCGGCCGGCTCGAGCGCGCCGCCGAAAAGTGCTCGGCCTCAAACAGGGCGGGGTCGCTGTCGAGCACGCCGATGCGGTCGCTCCAGCGGCTGCCGGCCTGTATCGATCGATGCGTCTGGGTTCGCAGGAAGGTGGCGCCGCGCAGGTCGGCGCCGCTGAGGTCGGCGTACGAGAAATCCGCATACACCAGCTGGCTGCGCGCGAACGACGTGCGCCGGCAGTGCGCGCGGTGGAATACGCACTGCTCGAGCCTTGCGCCGGAGAGGTCGGCGTCGTCCAGCCATGCATCGACCCACAGGCTCTGGTCGAAATGTCCGCCGCGGGCGTCGGCATGGCGCAGGTCGGCTTCCGGAAAAAGACATTGGGGCGCGTGCACGCCCGTCAGCACCGCCCGCTCGAGCTTCGCGCCCTTGAAGTTGCACTGGCTCAGCCGCGCACCGGCAAAGTTGCAGGCCGCCAGGTCGGCGTCGATGAACTGGCAGAGATGAAACGACTGCGCCGAGAAATCCTGGCCCGCGAGCGCAGCCTCGCTGAAGATGACGTTGTGAAAGCTTGCGCCGCTGAAGCTCGCGCCGCGCAGCCCGGCGCGGTAATACACGGTGGTGTTGAGCGCAACCTTGTCGAAGCGTGTGCCGGCGAGGCTGCTTTCGCCGAACACCGACTTCGTGAGGTCGGCGCGTTCGAAGCTTGCATCGTCGAGTGTGCTCTGGTGAAAGGTGGCCTGGCCCAGGCGGGCTTCGACAAAGTCAGCGCCCCGCAGGTCCGTCTCGGTGAAGACCGCATGCATCATCGCGGCCGAGCGCAGGCTCGCGCGCGGCAGGCCGCAGCGGGTGAAGGCGCAGTGGTGCAGGTCGGCGGCGTCGAGCACCGCGTCGTCGAAGCGGCAGGCATCGAACACCGATTCGGCCAGTTGCGCCCGGTGCAGGCTCGCGGCGGAGAAATCGCAGGCGCCGAAGGTGCCGCCGCGCAGGTCCAGTCCGTCGAAGTTCATGCCCTTGAAGTCCTGGTCCTGAATGTGCTCGCCGCCGCGGATCTTGGTTGCCAGTTCGTCCCGCGTCATTGCGCGGGGTCCGCGGCGCGGCGCGGGAGGGTCTTGGCCTGCTCGATGTAGGCGCCGCGTGTTTCGGTCACGCTGTCCATCAGGGTCTGCGACACATCGGCGCGGAACAGGTTGGCTTCGCGCAGGTCGGTGCCGACCAGTCGTGCCTTCTGCAGGCTGGCATGCATGAGGTTGGCGCCGCGCAGCGAGGCATGCGTGAAATTCGCCCGGATGAACAGGCTTTCTGGCGCATCGATCGCGCCCAGGTCGGCGCCGGTGAAGCTGCAGGCGGAGAAGTCGCAGGTGTCGAGCGTCGCGCGCATGAAGCGGGCGCCGTCCAGCGGCATGTCGCGCAGGCCGCACTGCACCAGCGTCGCGCCTTCGAAGTCCATGTTGCGGAGGCTGCTGGTACCGACGAAGCAGGTGGTGCGCAGCGTTGCCTCGCGAAACACGATGCCATCGTCTCCCGGCGTGTGGGCCCAGGCGCAGGCCTCGAGCTGCGCCCGCGTGAAGTCCAGCCGCGCCACGACGCACGAGATCAGTCCCACCTTGTGGAGCACGGCGCGGCGAAAGCTGCAATCCTGCAGGCAGCTTTGTTCGATGAAGGTCACGTAGGCAAAGCGGGCCTCGTCGAAGCTGCAGTGCGCAAAGTGCATGCCCAGCAAGGTCAGGTGTTCGAGCACGGCATGCGAGAAGTCGCACCTGTCAAAGCGTGTTTTTTCGAGCGTGGTTTCGTGCAGATGTGCGCCGGTGAATGCGGTTTGCACGCATTGCGCCATGCTCAGGTTGGCGCGTTGCAGCACGCAGCCGGCCAGGGAAGCGCGCGACAGTCGCGCGCGCACCAGCACGGCCTCGGTGGCGTCGGCGCCGTCGAGCCGGGCGCCCTCGAGGTTTGCGCTTTCGAGCAGCGTGCGGTGCAGGCGCGCGCCGCGCAGGTCCATGCCCGACAGGTCGGCGCCCGTGAGATCCATGGCCGAGAGATCGCGGGTGGTGGCCATCGCCTCATGCACGCGCTGGCGCACCTCGGCCGCGCGTACGCCGGCCATGGCATCGGCCGCGGATTGATGCTGCGCGCCCATGCGGTACATGTCGAGCAAGCCGCGTTGCCCTTTTTCCAGCACCTGCTTGAACTCCCGTTGCTGGGCGGCCGGGAGCGCGGGCGTACCCGTCGCCTCGGCGATGCCGAGCATGCCTTTCAGCGCGGCCTTCGCGTCGAAGGCGGGTGGACCCTTCGCCGTGGTGCGATCGACGCCGGCCACCAGCTCACCGGTGTCGAACCCAACCTTGCGCGACTCCACCGCGTTGAGCCGGCCCAGCCGCTCAAGCTCTTGCCGCCCATCCTCGAGCCTGCGTCGCTGGTCCTGCGTGAAGACCCGCGTGCGCTCGATGAATTCGGGCAATTCGGCGAGCGTCGGCGCCTTGCGAAAGGGCTCGGGCGGCGGCCGCTCGCGCAAGAGGCGCGGGTCGTGGCCGGCTTCGCGCGCCTTCTGCATCATGTCCTGGCGCAGCCGGTCGCCGCGCTCGCGCATGTTGCGCACGAGCGCCGATTCTTCGTCGTCGTCCAGCGTGTCGAGCCAGGAGCCGATGGCCTCGGCGGGCAGCAGTTCGTCGTCGCGGGCCGCGTACAGCGCACCCGTCTCGGGATGGCAGCGGCGCTGCAGAATCGCGAAGTAGTGCGCGAGCGGGCGGGGCGGGTCGCCCGCGGCCTCGATGGCCGGCATCACGTGGGTGACGTCGTCGGCATCGTCTTCGGTGATGCCGATCTCGCCGTGGTAAATCAGTGCCACCTGCGCAAGGTGTGGAAAGAACCACGCCGTGGTGTGGCGCATGGGCACTTCGTCGAAGTGCTCCGGTTCGCGCTGGCCCGGTGCCGTCTTTCGGGCGATGAAGGCGCGCGCGCGCCAATCCGGCAGCCGGCCGCGCTGCACCGGGAGGGTGGGGTGCATGTTCCAGACTTCATAGGGCGTGCCGCCGGGGATGCTGTCGCGGTCGGCCCAGCGCTGTTCCGGCGGCGCGGCATTGAAGAAGCGCCAGTCCATGTCCTCGGAAAAGCCGGGGAACAGGTTCTCGCGCCAGTGCGTGTCGTAATGCCGGCCGATCAGGCACATGCGGCGCGGCCAGCTCAGGTCGATTGCGCCGAAGGAGGCCGGCTCCGCCTCGCGGTCGGGGCGATCGAGCCGACGCAGCGGGTGCTCGATGTTCGGCAGGCGCTGGACCGCGAGGCCGTTGACGATCTCGGGCGCATGGCCGATGCCCAGCGGGTTGTCGGCAAAGCCGGGGCCACCATACGCGCGCGTCCAGTCCAGGCGCATCGATTCGAAGGCCAGCGGCGCCGTGGTACGGCCATCCAGCCAGAACCGGTCGCCGAAGGCGAGCAGCTGCCGCTCGATCCCGCCCACCCGCAAGGCAACGGCGCAAGCGGTCTTTTCCTTCTGGTGATGGGTGTAGGCATGGCCGGTCGCGAGAAACTCGGCGCACACCTTGGGTATGCCCAGATCGATGGTGCCCGTGGGCCCGAGCTCTTCGGCCGCGATCTTCCAGAACTCCGGTTCGGGCAGCAGCACAGGGGCTTCGCCCATCGACACCATGCCGATGACGGTCACGCCCAGCCGCTGATGCCCGCTGCGCAGAAAGGGGCGCGTGATGACGCTCAGCCTGAGCGGCTTGACGGTTTTCATTGTCCGTAGGCCCTAACCCTGTGCGGGCGGTACTTCAAGGGGCGTCCGCTGCCTGTCCACCGACACCAGGGCGGGATTGGCGGGGTCTTGCAAGAGATGGATGGTTGCGCCGGGCACGGCGATTCGGGGCAGGAGCAGTTCGTCAACCAGCGTCCTGAGCACCACAGTCGGCATCTGGGCCGCGGGCCCCATCTGCAGGTCCAGTTCGAGCGCCACCATGCGTTGCCCATGGGTTCCGGGACTGGTGAGCTGATGTTCCGAGCGCCGCACTTCGACCACGGTCCCCTGCGCGGGCACGCCGGTGCTGCCCATGGCCTTGCCCACGCGCTGCTCTTTGGTGTACTTGCGCTGTTCGCCGGTGGCGACCACCGCCACCGAGATGCAGGCCACCAGCGCGCCGCCCATCATCACCGCGAAGACGATCCACAGAATCTGCTCCCAGATGTCCATTGAGTTTCAGTGGTTCAGACCTTGACGGTCATGGCTTTCGCGGCGAACGCCAGGCCGCCGCTTGCGATCTTCATGCCGATGTTCGCGACCTTGAGCGCCGTTCCCTTGATTTCGGTCGCCTCGTTTTGCGCCCGGAACACTGCGACATCGAGGCGGACGCCGGAGAACTGCGAGTTGAGGATGTAGTTCTGCTGGCGCAGCCCCCAGAGGTCCATGGCCATCCCGACCACGGAGAAGCGGAATCCCACGCCGCCGGCGCGGTGCAGGCGCCAGTCGCTGCTCTTGGCGTAGTTGTTGGTGTAGGTCTTCGAGTTGTTCGTGTAGTCGTTCGTGATGTTGTTGTAGGTGTTGGACGTCGTGTTGTAGACGTTGGTATTGATGACGTGCTGCGTGGTGTTGTGGATGTGGTTCGTCGTGTTGAACGTCACGTCCGGCGAGGTATGAACCGTCGGGCCCGTCACGGTGGTGTTCGACGGTCCGTCGACCAGCACGGTGTTCGAGGTGTTGATGGTGTCGTTGCGCCCGCCACTCACGAAGCGGATCTCCTGCCCGTCGATGGTGCCGTGGAAGCCGCCGGTGATCGCCAGTTTCACGCCGCCCGTGATCGTGTCGTTCAACCCGCCGCTGAGCGTGCGCGTCTTGCCGCCCGAAATGGTCTGCGTGACGCCGCCCGCCACGGTTTCGCTGAAGCCGCCGGTGACGTCGCGCGTGTCGCCACCGTTGATGGTTTCTTTCGCGCCCGCGGTAATGTCGCGCGTTTCGCCGCTCTTGTAGGTCGACGATTCATGCCCGCCGATGACCGTGGTGCGTGTGCCATCGGTGGTGTGCGTTTCGTCGGCTTCCACCTCGACGTCGAGGTTGCGTTCGGCGTGCAGCAGGATCTGCTCGGCGCCGGTGCGGTCCTCGAAGCGCAACATGTTGGCCTGATTGGCCGCGCCGCCCGTGCTCGAGCGCGTGAGGATACCGCTCGCCGTGGCATTGGCGGGCAGCTCCCACGGCGGCATCTGGTCGTTGTTGTAGACGCGGCCGGTGATGATGGGGCGGTCGGGCTCGCCGCCGATGAAATCGACGATCACTTCCTGACCCACGCGCGGCATGTGCATGGTGCCGTAGTTGGCGCCGGCCCAGTTGCTGGACACGCGCACCCAGCACGAGCTGTTCTCGTCCGACTGGCCATAGCGGTCCCAGCGGAACTGCAGCTTCACGCGGCCGAAGCGGTCGGTCCAGATTTCTTCCGGGCCGACGACGGTCGCGGTTTGCGGGCCATTGGTGCGCGGCTTTGGCGTCTTGCGGGCGGGCCGGTAGGGCACGTTCGAAGGCAACACCGTGAAGTCGAACTGGCAGACCGATTCCGTGCTGCCGCCGGTGGAGTATTCGGGCTCCTGCAGGTCGTAGCGGGTTTCGGTGACCAGGTACTCGCGGTTGTCCGATTCGCGCGGGCAATGCGTCATCTCGAACAGGTAGCCCGGCGCCATGCCCACGACGTTGGTGTGGCCCGCGGCAAGCTCGTGGGCGCACTGCAGCTCCTGCAGCCGGATCGTCGCGTAGGTGTCGCCCTGCTGGTGCTCGCTGTAGCCGCCCAGCCATTCGTAGACTTCGTAACTCGAATGATCGTGGCCCTTGGGGTCTTGCCGCACGCTTTGCAGCGAGGCGCGAGACTTCTTGAAGTCGAAGTCGTCGAGCATCACGCGGCCCGAGGTGATCTGCTCCGAGATGCGCCACTGGTCGATGCAGGGCTCCATGGCATGGAGCACGCGATCGCGCGGGCGATACGCAATGGTGGCAAAGCCCGGCAGCTTGCCGTAGCCGCCGGTGTCGTCGGCCAGCACCAGCAGGTGCGAATTGTTCGTGTGCTCGAAGTGGTAGGCGATGCCTTCGTGCTCCATGAGGCGGCTCACGAAAGCGAAGTCGCTTTCCTGGTATTGCACGCAGTATTCCCAGGGGCGGTAATTGCCCGTCAGGCGCTTTTCAAACTCGAAGCCGTATTTGCCCAGCACTTCGTCGAGCACCTCGGGAACGCTCTTGTTCTGGAAGATGCGGCAATCGGTGGTGCGCGTAAGGTACCAAAGCCAGGGCTGGACCAGGGCGCGGTACACGTAGTGGCGGCCGGTTTCGTTGGCGCGGCCGACGAGTTCGAAGCGCACCACGGTTCCGTTGAGAAAGCGCGGCGCGCCGCCGTCTGTGAGTTCGAGTGTGAGCGACGTTCCGAGCAGCTTCTTGAGGTCGAGGTTGAAGCTGGTGCTGACCATGTCGACCTCGAACTCGAACAACTGCGACAGTCCTTCGAGCCCCCGCATCGCGCGGAACTTGAGCTGCTCGGCGTTCAGTACGGTGTGAACCTGGACGGTACGCGTCATTCGGAATTTCCCTCGCCCTTGGGGCTTCTTCGGATGCGAAGCCTTCAGATGGCAGTCTAGGAATTCCTTATGTCATATGCATGACGTGCCGAGGAGGCGCTGCTGTTTTCAGGGCGCTGTTGTTCAGGGCGCGTGCACAGGCCACCGGGTACTCCCCTCCGCGAATGTCCCCCGCCTTCGGCTCCTCCTTTATTTCGCTGCGCGGAGCACCCGGCGCCCTGCGCCCACTGGGCGCTGCGCTTGTTCCGCTCGATCAATAACCGATCTAGACAACGATCCCGTCGATGGGGTGCCTTGCGCAGCGAAATAAAGGAGGAGGCGAAGCCGGGGGACATTCGCGGAGAAAGGTACCCCGTCGGCGGGAGCGCCGCCCTGAACAACAGCGTCCCTGGCACCCAGGAAAGCGAACAGCCTACATCGATGCTTCGAGCATCGCCTTGTAGTCATCGCGCGAAGCCAGCTGCGGATTGGTCTTGTGGCAGTGGTCGGCCATTGCGCCGTCGATGATCTGCTCGAACATGCCGGGCGTCACGCCCACTTCGGCCAGGCCCTTGGGCAGGCCAAGGCGCGCGTTCATGTCGCGGATCGCATCGCCAAGATCGCCAGCCGAATCGAGGTGCATGGCCTGCGCCATGCGCTGCAGCCGCTGCTCCTTCTGCACCGACTCGGCACCGGCATTGAAGTGGATCACCGCGGGCAGGAAGAGGGCGTTGAGCGTGCCGTGGTGCAGGCGCGGATCGACCCCGCCCAGGCTGTGGCTCAGCGAGTGCACGCAACCCAGGCCCTTTTGGAAGGCCATGGCGCCCTGCATCGAGGCGCTCATGAGGTTGAGGCGCGCCTCGCGGTCGCTGCCATCCTTGGTGGCGCGCTCGATGTGCAGCCATGCGCGCTCGAGGCCGTCGAGTCCAATGCCGTCGGCCGGTGGGTTGAAGGCGGCCGACATGAAGGTTTCCATGCAGTGCGCGATGGCGTCCATGCCGGTGGCGGCCGTGAGCTTTGGGGGCAGGCCGAGCGTGAGCTCGGGGTCGCAGATGGCGGCCTTGGGCATCAAAAACCAGCTGTGGAAACCGAGCTTGCGGTGGTCGTCGACGATGACGATGGCGCCGCGCGCCACCTCGCTGCCGGTGCCGCTGGTGGTGGGCACCGCAATCAGCGGTACCACGCGATCGGTGATCTTCGGCGAGCCACCCTCGATGGTCGCGTAGGTCTTGAGCGGGCCCTCGTGCGTGGCGGCAATCGCCACGCCCTTGGCGCAGTCGATGGCGGAGCCGCCGCCCACGGCTATGAGCCCGTCGCAGCGCGCACTGCGGTACAGCTCGACGGCCGCGCGCACGGCAGCCTCGGTGGGGTTGGAGGGGGTCTGGTCGAACACCGCCACTTCCAGGTCGGCAATGGCGTCGAGCGCTTTCTGCAGCACCCCGGCCGCGCGCACGCCCGCATCTGTGACGATCAGCGGGCGATTGATGCCGATGCGCGCGCACTCGCTGGACAGCAGCTTGATGGCGCCGAACTCGAACTGGATTTGGGTGAGGTATTGGATGAGTGCCATGGGTGTGGGTGACTGGGCAGTACGATTGCGGACCACCCAAATCTAACAAGCCGGAACAGTCTTGCACATGAACAAAACCCTTGCCGTTGTCGCGCCCGGCACATGGCAGCCACTGCTCACCGGCAAGATGGCCAGCGTGGTCGAACGCATGGCGCGAGCCGGCCACTCGAGCCTGGACCAGCTCACGCCCGAAGAGGCCAAAGCGTCCTATGAAAAAGGAGCGGGCGTGCTCGAGGTGCCGAAGCCCGGCCTCGCGCGCATCGAAGACTTCGGCATTCCTGCCCGCGACGGCTTCGAGCTGCCGGCACGGCTCTATGCGCCTTCATCGGCAAAGCTGCCGGCGCTGGTCTATTTTCACGGCGGCGGCTTCACGGTGGGCAATATCCAAACACACGACACGCTGTGCCGCGTGCTGAGCCACAAGAGCGGCTGTGCGGTGGTGTCGGTCGATTACCGGCTGGCGCCCGCGCACAAGTTTCCGACCGCGTCGAACGACGCCTGGGATGCGTTCGCCTTCATTGCGAACGTAGGCGCGCGCCTGGGCCTCGACGCGAGCCGGCTCGCCGTGGGCGGCGACAGCGCCGGCGGCACGCTGGCCGCGGTGTGCGCCATTCTTGCGCGCGATGCGGGCCTGCCGCTCGCGCTACAGATGCTGATCTATCCCGGCACCACCGCGCACCAGGACACCCCCTCGCACCAGCGCTATGCCGATGGCCCCTTGCTCACCAAGGCGCTGATCGACTACTTCTTCGGCCAGTACGTGCGCACGCCGGCCGACCGTGACGACTGGCGCTTTGCACCACTGCTGGTCGACGACGTCGAGGGTGTGGCGCCGGCCTGGATCGGCCTGGCCGAATGCGACCCCGTGGTGGACGAAGGCATTGCCTATGCCGACAAGCTGCGCGCCGCGGGCGTGGCGGTCGATATCGAGATCTACCGCGGCGTGATCCACGAATTCCTGAAAATGGGCCGCGCGATTCCCGAGGCGCTGCAGGCGCAGGACGATGCGGCGCGCGCACTCAAAGAGGCACTGAAACCATGACCGAAGAAACCATACCCCAGAGAAAAGACTTCCGCTTCTTTCACCGCCTGCGCGTGCGCTGGGCCGAAGTCGACATGCAGAAGATCGTATTCAACGCGCACTACCTGATGTATTTCGATACTGCCATTTCCGACTACTGGCGCGCGCTCGCGCTGCCCTATGAGGAGGCCATGCATTCCCTGGGAGGTGATCTCTACGTGCGCAAGGCGACCGTGGATTTCCGTGCGTCCGCGCGCGTGGACGACGTGATCGACGTGGCCATGAAATGCGCGCGCATCGGCAACTCGTCCATCGTCTTCGACGGCGCGCTGTTCCGGCAGGACCAGTACCTGGTGGGCTGTGAACTCGTCTATGTATTTGCCGACCCGGCCACTCAGACCTCCAAGCCGGTGCCGGCTGCATTGCGCGAAATTCTCACGGGCTTCGAAGCCGGCGAGCCGATGCGTACGGTGGAAACCGGCGACTGGAAAACCCTGGGCGAAGGTGCGAGCGCATTGCGCCGCGCGGTCTTCATCGAGGAGCAGAACATCCCCAAGGAACTGGAGTGGGACGAGCACGATGCGGTGGTGCTGCATGCGGTGGCCCGCAACCGGCTCGGCCAGGTCATTGCGACCGGCCGGCTGCTGGACGCCGTGGACGGCACGGCCATGCTCGGCCGCATGGCCGTGCACCGTGTGCTGCGCAGCGGCGGGCACGGCGCCGCGATCATGCAGGCGCTGGAGGCCGCCGCCAGGGCGCGCGGCGACCGCGAGATCGGGCTGCATGCGCAGCGCAGCGCGGAGCGCTTCTATGCGCGGCTCGGCTACACGGTGCATGGCGAGCCCTTCGAGGAAGCCGGCATCCCGCACATCGAGATGCGGCGCAGGCTGGATCAGTAACGCGCCGGCGGGTCGGGCACGTAGCCCATCTCCGAACCCGGGAAGGCAGATGGGCCTTCAGGGCGCGGCCAGCGCGGCGGGGGCGGCGGCACCGGGATCACGCCCGCGGCAATGAGGTTCTCGCGGCTGTCGTAGCGGATGCGGACCACTTCGTCGGGCGTGGACTGCGCGCGCTCGAAGGTGGTGTGCCCGACATGCGAGGTCTCGCGCCGGCCGTGCGCTGTGCCCAGGCTTGGGGCGGGCGGCGATTGCCGGGCCAGGCCGCCCTTTGCCGATGCCGCGGATTCGGCGCCCAGGGCGCTGTCGGCAGAGCGGGCCTTCGCCGCGGGTGCGGCCGGCGCGGCCTCGGCCACCGCCGAGGGCGCCTCGCCGCGGCGCTCCATCTCGCGGCTGAAACTGCTGCTGCCGTCGCGGTGCGGCAGCACGATGGGCGGCGGGGGAGGCGGCACGGGCACGCGCTCGCGGAACATGGCGACGCCGATCACGCCGACGTCGTCCGGACGGCCGGTGCGGCTCGCGTACGAATTGGCGATCGACGTGAATTCGAAGGCCGCGATCTGCGAGTCGCTCTTGCGCCAACCTGTGATGTCGCTGCGCTCGCCGCCGGAAAACACATAGCCGTTTTGCAGCACGCCCGCGGTTTCGCCGGTGACGACGTTGACGCCGTCCACCGACATCACGGCCATGACGCGCTCGCCCATCGCATTGCGTGCGCGAATGGCATAGCGCGCGCCGGGCCGCCCGGCGACCCAGTATTCGCCGCGGTGGCGGTAGATGGACAGTTCGCGGCCGGTCGTGCGATCGACCACGCTGACCTGCATCAGCGAACCGATGCGGTCGTATGCAGAAGGCGGCGGGGGCGGCCGCACCGGGCTTTCGGCGCAGGCCGAGAGGGCGGCCCAGGCGAGGGCGGTAGAGATGAGGAGTCTGCGCTTCATGATGGTTCTTCCTTGCCAGGAGTGGATCGATACGGCTTCTACGGAGCAGCACTGGCGGCAGGGTTAAACGCGCGCAAAAAAATGGCGCTACCTCTTTCGGGGCAGCGCCAAGCGTCCGTGTCTTCGGACGCCGGGGGATTCGAAACTAGATGTCTTCGAGCAATGGGTAGGGCAGCGGCTCGACCGTGAGCGCCGGCCCGTCGGCGCCGCCGGCATGCAGGCCCCCGGTTTCCAGGGCCGAGATCTGGATCGAGATCAGCGCGGCCCAGCCGCCACCGGGTGCCGGCGCGGCCTGCGCCACCGTGCCCACGGGCTGCTCGGCGTCGGCGGCGGCAAACACTTCCTGCCCCGCGCTCACCGGCGCATCGGCCTGCACAAGGTAGGTGCGGCGCTTCAGCGTGCCGCGAAACTGGCTGCGCGCGACGATCTCCTGGCCCGGGTAGCAGCCCTTCTTGAAGTTCACGCCGCCCACGGATTCGTAGTTGATCATCTGCGGCACGAAGGCCTCGATCACTGGCGTGGTCAAGGTCACGATGCCGCTGCGCACCTCGCTCCACTGCCAGAGTTCGGCGTCGAGCGGCGAGCCGGCGGGCACCGGGCTGCCGGCAGGCGCGATCCACATGGCGCGTGGCACGCCGTCGGCCGGATAGAGCGACACCGCGCTGATGTCTTCGCCGATGGCCGTGCGCTGGCCGGGCAGCGCCGCGGCATCGAGGCCGTTGGCGGCCAGCGCGGTACCGGCAAGGCCATGCAGCGCGAACTGCTCCGTGGCGTCCGTGAGCTTGGCCTTGGCGCGCAGCACGTACATCGACAGGCGTTTGAGCGTGGCCGCCAGGATGTCGCGGCTGCAGACCAGCAGCACCAGGTCGGGCTGCGGCCGGATCCCAACAAAACTCGCGATCACGCGGCCCTTGGCCGTGCAAAGCGCGGCCAGGCGGGCTTCGGTAGCGCCGAGCAGCGCGAAATCCTGGGTGAGCTGGCCGTGCAGGAAGCTCGCGGCATCCGGTCCCTCGGCGCGGATCACGCCAAGGTGGGAAAGAGCGGTAACACCATTGAGAACGACAGTAGTCATCGCTGAATTATCATGGTCGGAGCCGTTCCGTCCGGTCCGCAGGGAATCCGCCCCCGTTCCCGCAAGGCCACCGACTTTTCGCCCGATTCGATTTTCCTTTTCTCCGTTCATTCATCGGACCCGTGCGCCGCTTCTTCCTCACGCTTTTTCTGCTGGCCGCCCTGGCTGCGCTCGGCCTCGGCGCCGCCGGACTCTGGTGGGTGCACCAGCCGCTCAAGCTGCCCGCACCCAGCCTAGATCTTTCCGTGGAGCCCGGCACCACGCCGCGCGGCGTTGCACAGGCCGTGGCCGATGCCGGGGCCGAAGTGCAGCCGCAGCTGCTTTACTTCTGGTTCCGCATCTCGGGGCAAGACCGCCAGATTCGCGCCGGCAGCTACGAGCTGGAGCGCGGCATCACGCCCAAGATGCTGCTCAACGTGCTGGTGCGCGGCGAAGAAGCCACCCGCAGCCTGGTGCTGGTCGAGGGCTGGAATTTCCGACAGGTGCGTGCGGCCCTGGCCAAGGCCGAGCAGCTCAAGCCCGAAACCATCGGCATGCCAGACGACGCGCTGATGGTCAAGCTGGGCCGGCCCGGCGTGCACCCGGAGGGCCGCTTTTTCCCGGACACGTACACCTATTCGAAGGGCTCCACCGACATTGCGCTGCTGCAGCGGGCAATGCGGGCCATGGACAAGAAGCTGGACGCCGCATGGTCGGCCCGCGCCGCCGATTTGCCGATCAAATCGGCGGATGAGGCGCTTATTTTGGCCAGTATTGTCGAAAAGGAGACAGGAAAAGCCAAAGACCGCGCCGAGATTGCCGCCGTGTTCGCCAACCGGCTGCGCACCGGCATGCCGCTGCAGACCGACCCGACCGTGATCTACGGCATGGGCACCGCCTTCGACGGCAACCTGCGCAAGAAAGACCTGCTGGCCGACACGCCCTGGAACACCTACACGCGCGGCGGCCTGCCACCCACGCCCATTGCCATGCCGGGCAAGGCGGCGCTGCTGGCGGCGGTGCAGCCGGCGCAAAGCAAGTCGCTGTACTTCGTTTCGCGCGGCGACGGCACCAGCCAGTTCAGCAGTTCGCTCGACGACCACAACCGCGCCGTCAACCGCTACCAGCGCGGTGGCAGCAGCAGCAGTGGCGAACCCAAACCGAAGGTTCCGCAATGAATGAAGGCCTGTTTCTGACGCTCGAGGGCATCGACGGTGCAGGCAAGTCGAGCCATCTCGACGCGATGGAGGCGCTTTTCAGGGGACAGGGCCGCACGGTGGTGCGCACGCGCGAGCCCGGCGGCACGCCGCTGGCCGAAACCTTGCGCGGCCTCATCCTCGAGCAGCCGATGGACCCGCTGACCGAATCGCTCCTGGTGTTCGCAGCGCGGCGCGACCACGTCACGCGGGTGATCGAGCCAGCACTGGCGCGTGGCGACGTGGTGCTGTGCGACCGCTTCACCGACGCCACCTTCGCCTACCAAGGTGCGGGGCGCGACTTCGACGCACAGGTGCTGTCGACGTTGGAACGATGGGTGCAGGGCAGGGCGGATGCGCCAGAACTGCTGCAGCCTCACATCACGCTGTGGTTCGATCTGGCTCCCGAGATTGCCGCCCAGCGCCTGGCCGGAGCACGTTTGCCCGACAAGTTCGAATCGCAGCCGGTCGAATTCTTCCGGCGCGTTGCGGCGGGCTACGCAGCCCGCGCGGCCGCCGATGCAGAGCGTTTCGTGCGCATCGACGCCAGCCAGACGCGCGACCAGGTCTGGCAGCAAGTCGAGACGGCGCTTGTCGCGCGCGGCGCCTTGGCACCGGCCAGCGGGGCGGCACCATGAGTACGCAGGCGCTTTCGCCCTGGCTGCATCGGCCGCTCGCGGAGCTCCTGCGCCAGCGCGGCCATGCCTGGCTGCTGCAGGGCCCTTCGGGCCTGGGCCAATACGAACTCGCGCTGGCGCTTGCCGCCGCCTGGCTGTGCGAACAGCCGAAGGCGGAGGAGGGCGGTGCCGCCTGCGGCCATTGCCCGAGCTGCCATTCGATCGAAGTTCGAACCCACGCCGATCTTTGCGTGCTGATGCCCGAGGTGGCCATGCAGGAGCTGGGCTGGCCGCTGGACGAAAAGGCGCAGGCCGACATCGACGACAAAAAGCGCAAGCCGAGCCGCGAGATCCGCGTCGAGGCCATGCGCGACGCGGTTGGCTTTGCCCAGCGCACCAGCGCGCGGGGCCGGGGCAAGGTGGTTCTGGTGTATCCGGCCGAGCGCATGAACACCATCACCGCCAATGCGCTGCTCAAGACGCTCGAAGAGCCGGTCGGCGACGTGCGCTTTGTGCTGGCCAGCGAGGCCGCATGGCAGCTGCTGCCGACCATCCGCAGCCGCTGCCTCGGCTTCACGCTGCCATGGCCCGCCACGGCCGACGCCGAAGCCTGGCTGGTGGCGCACGACGTGCCGGCTGCCGACGCGCCGGCCTTGCTGCGCACCGCCGGTGGCCGGCCGAGCGACGCGCTGCGGCTGGCACGCTCCGGCCAGTCGCCGAAGGCCTGGTCGCTGCTGCCCAAGGCCATTTCGCGCGGCGACGTCGCGGCGCTGGCGGACCAGGCGCCCTCGCAGGCCATCAGCGCGCTGCAAAAGCTCTGCCACGACCTGATGGCCATCGGCTGCGGCGCCGAGCCGCGCTTTTTCGAACCGGCCGACCTGCCGGTCGCCGTGCCTTCGCATCTGGCGCTGGCGCGCTGGTCGAAGTCGCTCGCCAACGCCGCAAGAACCGCCGAACACCCCTTCAATGCGGGCCTCATGCTGGAAGCGCTTGTGAGCGAGGCGCGAACCACCCTAAACTCTGCTCCTCGCCGCCCATGAACCAACCAGTCGCCCCCGCCGCCGCCGCAACGCCTCAAAGGCCGAGCGTGATCCAGCTTGCCATCAAGGAAAAGGGCGCGCTCTATGCCGCCTACATTCCGCTTTTTGCCGAGGGCGGCATCTTCATTCCGACCTCGCGCGAATACCGCCTGGGCGACGACGTCTACGTGTTGCTGACGCTGCCCGAAGACCCGCAGCGCTACCCGGTGGCCGGCAAGGTTGCGTGGATCACGCCGCAGCGCGCCGCCGGCAACCGGGCGCCTGGCGTGGGCATCCGGTTCCCCTCGGACGAAAAATCGCGCCAGCTCAAGGCCCGCATCGAAGCGGCGCTCGGCGGCTCGATGGCCTCCGACCGTCCCACCCAAACTATCTAGGCCCGCCCGCAGGCTGCGCGCACTTCGTGCTGCGCGCGCCTTCCCCTACGGGGGCGACACCAGAGGCCGGCAAAGCCGGTTCGTCGGTGTCCCTGGCATAAAGCCAGACAATCAGTGCCATGTTTACCGATTCCCACTGCCACCTGACATTCCCTGAGTTCGCGGACCACATGCCGCAAATCCGCGCCGCCATGGCCGAGGCGCAGGTCGATCGGGCCCTGTGCATCTGCACCAAGCTCGAGGAGTTCGACGAAGTGCAGGCGCTGGCGGCCCGCTACGACAACTTCTGGGCCAGCGTGGGCGTGCATCCCGACAACGAGGACATCGCCGAACCGACCGTGGACGACCTGGTGCGCCGTGCGGCCATGCCCCGCGTGGTGGCCATTGGCGAAACCGGCCTCGACTACTACCAGATGGAAGAGCGAAAGGGCGGTCGCAGCATTTCCGACATGGAATGGCAGCGCGACCGCTTCCGCGTGCACATCCGCGCAGCGCAGCAAACGCGCATGCCGCTCATCATTCACACCCGCGAAGCATCCGCCGACACGCTGGCCATCCTCAAGGAGGAGGGCGAAGACGGCTCCGGTCGGGCTGCAGGCGGCGTATTCCATTGCTTCACCGAAACCGCCGAAGTCGCCCGGGCGGCGCTCGACCTTGGTTTCTACATTTCGTTTTCGGGCATCCTGACCTTCAAGAAGGCACAGGACCTGCGCGACGTGGCGGCCTTCGTGCCGCTCGACCGGATGCTGATCGAAACCGACAGCCCCTATCTGGCCCCGGTGCCGTACCGCGGCAAGACCAACAATCCGTCCTACGTGCCTTTTGTGGCGAAGCAGATCGCCGAACTGCGCAAGCTGCCGCTCGAAGCCGTGGCAAAAGCCACCAGCGATAACTTCGAAGCGCTGTTCAAGGGAGTAAAAACAACATGAAGAAATACATCAAGAAATTCTTGTATCTTGCTGTCGCAGCAGCAACTTTTACCGCAAACGCAGGTTCGTTCGAAGACTTTTTTCGGGCCGTGCGCGGAGACAACGCCAGCGGCGTGCGTACGCTGCTGAACCGCGGCTTCGACCCCAACACGCGCGACGAAAATGGCCAGACCGGACTGATCATCGCCTTGCGCGAACCGTCGCCCAAAGTGGCGCAAGTGCTGCTCGAGTCGCCGCAGACCGACGTCGACATTGCCAACGCGAAGGACGAGACGCCGCTCATGCTGGCGGCCATCAAGGGGCAGCAAGACCTCGTCACCCAATTGCTGAAGCGCGACGCCGCCGTCAACAAGACCGGCTGGACGCCGCTGCACTATGCCGCCAGCAGCGGTCAGCTGACCATCATGAAGGTGCTGCTCGACAACTACGCCTTCATCGATGCGCAATCGCCCAACGGCACCACGCCGCTCATGATGGCCGCGATGTATGGGTCGACCGAGGCCGTGAAGCTGCTGCTGGCCGAAGGCGCCGACACCACCATGAAGAACCAGCTCGGCATGACCGCGGTGGACTTTGCCACCAAGGCAAATCGCCCCGAAGCCGCGCAGCTGATTGCCGCGGCGGCCGACACAAAGGCCGGCCCCAAGCCCGTGCCCAAGGACGGCAAATGGTGAAGTCGGCGGCGCTTGTCAAAGGCTGAATTCGACGGGCTTGAGCAGGCCCAAAATAGCGTTCAAAAGGGCGCCCGCACAGTCGTGCGAGACTCTCCGTAGAAGGAGAAGTAGAGATGAATACGTTCCTATTCATGGTCTTTTTGGTGGCCGTGGGATTGCTTGCGTTCGTGATGGTTGCCCGGAAGAAGTCAGAGCAGAACACCAGCGGCTTCGTCGACAAGCCCAAGGCCCGGCCACCGCTCACTGCACGCGAGCAGGCCATGTACAACCGGCTCGTGCAAACCCTGCCGGATCTCGTGGTGCTGCCGCAGGTCAGCTTCGGTGCATTGCTCACGGCCCGCACGCGCGCGGCGCGAAGCTCGTTCAGCCGCAAGATCGCCGACTTCGTCGTGTGCGACCGCTCGTTCAAGGTGGTGGCCGTGGTCGCGTTCGGCGGCGACAAGGCCCACAAGGGCAAGTCGCAACGCGACCTGGACCGCGAGGCGCTGCTGGTGGAGGCTGGATACCGCGTGCTGCGATACCCGAGGGTTCCGGACGTGGGGCGTGTGGAGGCTGATTTCGATCCGACGATGGCATCCGTGAGTCCCATGGGGTCCTGAGGGCGGTCGTTGCTTGGCTTGCCTTGTTGGGGTGGTCTCATTGGGACATCCGAAAAAGGAACACAATGTGCATTATGTTAAATGACTTGTGCAATGACATATGCAGCAGGTCCGTTTTGAAGGGCCCTGTGTGATGCTGAGCCAAGCCAACACCACCCTCGACTTCGACACCGCTGGCCGTGGTCTGCTGGAAATCACCACGCCCGTTGCGCGATGGGTGCAAAGCACCGGCTTTAAAACCGGGCTGCTCACGCTCTTCATCCGCCACACCTCGGCCAGCCTGCTGGTGCAGGAAAACGCCGATCCGGAGGTTCAGGCAGACCTCGAGCGCTTCTTTGCGCGGCTGGTGCCCGATGGCGATCCGCTCTTCAGGCATCGCGATGAAGGACCGGACGACATGCCGGCCCATGTGCGCTCGGCGCTCACGGCCGTCCAGCTTTCGATCCCGGTGGCCAACGGCCGCATGGCGCTGGGCACCTGGCAGGGCATCTATCTCTGGGAACACCGGAAGCGGCCGCACCGAAGGCAAGTGGTCTTGCACCTAATGGGGTCGTCGTAAGGGTGTAGCGGCTCCCCTGCCCCAGCCAGTTTTGTTTCAGCGGCCGTCCGTCTGCGGGCGGGGTGTCACGTTCAGGCTCGATCCGTGACGGTGCCCGCCTCAGGCATGGTCTTTGCATAACTGCTGGCTCACGGTGTAACGAAGCACCGTTTTGGTGAGGTTTCCGCGGTCTGCGGATACCCGGAGCGTGAAGAGCGCCCAGCACCCCGCCCGCGCTCCGCGAGCATCCCAACCCCCTGAACCCCGCCCGTCGATGCGGCCCCACAAGGCCGCATCGACGGCATTTGCATTTTTGATTCGAACCCGCTGATTCCCGAAAGGCCCCACCCCATGCAGAAACTCAAACTCGTGATGGTCGGCAACGGCATGGCCGGCGTGCGCACGCTGGAGGAGCTGCTGAAGCTCGCCCCGGACCTGTACGACATCACCGTCTTCGGTGCCGAGCCGCACCCCAACTACAACCGCATCCTCTTGTCGCCCGTGCTGGCCGGCGAGCAGACCGTGGACGA
>NZ_FNDR01000006.1 GCF_900099805.1 Variovorax sp. OV700
CCTTTAGCGCACACCTCCAAGCGGGTCTGCGATTCGGGTCAGATGCTTCCCGCAGCCTGCGCATCAGGCAAGGGCGGCCTTCGTCGGACTATTACGTCTTGAAGAACACGGGACAGATCTCCAAGCGGGTGAAGTCGTCCACCAAGGAATTCGCCCCCGCCGTGCGCGCCATTCAGGTGGATGAGCCTCAATTCATCCGCGGCGCAGTCCGTCACGTGCTCTCACAGTTGGCGCAGGAGATCCGCGCCGGCACCGTGGAGAGGAACAAGACCGGAAAAGTCAGCGTCTATGTGCTGGGCCGCTACCGTCGCGACAAGGAAAGCGTCTCGGCCTGGGATGACCTGGCAGATGCTCTCGATGTGTCATTCCTCACCATCCACGGCTCCAAAGGCCTGGAGGCGGACTATGTCTTGCTTCCGCGGCTGGCGACTGGCTCCTATGGCTTCCCGAGCAGCATTGTGGATGACCCTGTGCTGCAACTTGCCATGCCCAGCCCCGAGACATTTCCCATGGCGGAGGAGCGTCGCCTCTTCTACGTCGCCCTGACGCGCGCGCGGCGCAGCGTCACGTTGGTAACCCTTCGATATCGAGAGTCGCCGTTCCTGACGGAGCTCATGCAGGATTTTCAGATTGCGCCGACGGCCCTCGACGGCGTGAGCACTGACACGCAAGTTTGCCCGGAATGCAAGCAAGGTAGTCTCGTGCCCCGCAAAGGGCCCTACGGAATGTTCAGCAGTTGTAGCCGATTTCCCCGTTGCGACTACACACGCAGCGCCAAGAAAAAGAAGTATCGCTGACCTATGTTGCGAGCTTGAACGGTAGCGTCGGGCGCATTTCTCGTCCACATCTCAAAAAAAGACGGCGAAGAGGAGGGGCAACCTGCCAGAGCACATTGGCTGGCAGGTTGCCACAGTCTCGCCCTGAAACATCGTCAATGCTCGTTATTGATAGCGCTCAGGCAGTCTTGTCCCGATTCATTGTGTTTGCTGGACGCTCATGGCTCGCCTGTTCCTCCGGGCCAGCGGCTGAGGCGGCCGTCGCAAAGAACGGAGCTAGGGGGTCACTTAGCAGAATGTCGTGTGCGCTAGAGCCGAACAGCGCCTTCAATCGATCCCGGTTCTCCGCTAGGACATCCGGGAAACCGCCGTGCCCCAAGGCCAGTTGACGATACTGCGCATCGCACCACTCGCGAAAGCTTTCCAACTCTCGACGGATCTCTCGGCTGACCTGCTCACGGTAGCGTTGGGCCATGCCCGGCATGCCCGCGGCCAGACAAAGTTCGCGCTCCACAATCAGTGCCGCTGGCACAAGATCCAACACTTCAATCATGAAGCCGATGGCCAATGCGTACTGCGCCTGATTCGGTTGTGATGAACCGTAGAGACTTTGGAGCCCGCGCACGAAGCCAAAAATCTGCTGCCGTGCCTCGGACAGACGGTCGAGCCTCAGCTCCGCCATACGGCTGATTTCAGACACCGGCACACGCGAATTCAGCATCACCTGCGCGGACCTCACCGCGCCCGCATAGTCCTCGAAGTACTTAAGGTACTCGCGCCGATCCTGCTGGCCTATGGAGTGTGCGACCTCGGCAATCGCATTTTCTACCTTATCAATCTTTCCGGTCAGGTAGATCGTTGCAGCCACAACCACCGCGACGACCACGACGGCGGCCGTTGCTGTTGCCGCAACCGAAGCGAACTGTGCCCCTCTTACGAGCTTACCTACCTGTAGAAGTTGCTCAGCTGAAGCTAACTCCTTCGGGCTCACGGGAATCATTGGCAGGTGCGCGACGATGCCGGTGCGACCAGAGCCCGTTGCCCAATGAACCATTCCGTTGGTATATGACAGGTCCATCGTCTTCGTCCGCAAGCCTTCCAGCACATCGGCGGAAACTTTCGATAGATCGACCTTTAGCAATCCCAGGATTTCTTTCATGCGAAACGCTCCTCGTTGAGCGAAGCCAGCAGCGCAAGTCTGCGAATGCGGATCACCTCCAACACGGCAGGCAGCGTAACGCGATAGGCCAGGCTGGTAATCTGCTTCAACGCTGAAGCTGCGGAGACTACATTCAATCCAGGCACAAACGCCGCTCCCACGCGCGGGGCCGCCACCGCCAATGCAACTGGCAATGTCAAGCGAACCAACGATGGGAGAGCTGCCGAAACAACCATCGACGCAACGATCGCGGCCAGATAGGCAATCTGTGCGTTGCTCGAAAGGCCATGGACTAGATCCTCGAAATTTCGTTTGCCACCTCCACTTTCGCTCGGTCCTACTTTCATCGCTGCCTGATCCAAGATTTGATCTAGTTCATCGTCCGAGAAGTTCTTCTTCTGGCCGCTCAGTACCCCGACAAGCAACTGGTCTTCCAAAGACTTGATATCTTCTGCCGACTTGATCTCGATCTTCAGGTGGGTACAGACATCGGTGACGATCTCGCGGTAGAGAATCCCAGTATGTCCCTTGACGAGACTGCGCATGGCGTTGGCGATCGAGTCGCCACCATAGGCTTGCAACTCGGCGGCCAACGACTTCCAGGCCTTGCGCAGATCACCCTCGTCCAGTGCCCGCTTGTAATCTGGGTCCTTCAACAGCTCCTGTGCATGGCGTCGATGGCCGTCGGCCGCGTCGAGGGTGAGGATATCTGCCAAGCGTTCCAAATCCTCGTGGCGGGACAACGCCAGTACAAACAAGCCCTTGTCTTCTCGAAACTTCAAAGCCATCAGCTTTCTCTTCCTTCAGGAACCGCAAGCGGCGAAACTGACCAGGCTGCCGCCTCGTTGGTCGCGACGCGGCCAGCAGCGGCGACGGTTCCCACTGCTCCTCTATTGGCGACGATCATCTTGTCCTCCCGCCTCAATTCAGAGCGCTCCAACAATGTTGTGACGGTTGCCGAGATTGCCTTGCGAAGTTGCACGCTCGTGGCCTTGAATCCGAGCATGCGAGCCACAGTGAGAATGACCTCGTCGTCTGTTGCTCCGAAGTTCGAAGAAACCACGTGAATCACACCCGCGGCGATCTCGCTCGGGGGAATCATCTCTAGCTTTCGCAGCC
Source organism: Variovorax sp. OV700 (assembly GCF_900099805.1). Classification (GTDB taxonomy): domain Bacteria; phylum Pseudomonadota; class Gammaproteobacteria; order Burkholderiales; family Burkholderiaceae_C; genus Variovorax. The sequence goes on from NZ_FNDR01000006.1 coordinate 3,055, forward strand.
CGGCCGACAAAGCGGCGCCTCGGTCACGAGGAAACGGCTCCGTACCAGGGATGGAAAGAAATGCACCTTCACGAATGATGCGGCCTCGAGCTAGCGACAAACTGGCACCGTGCTCGACCGCGGCCTCGATCCGAGCGCCGGCACGCTGAAGGCCCCAGGCGGTGCGCAATCGCGCGATCACTTCATCGATGTGGACCGGCGCCTCGGTTCGCACGACTTCCTCAACCAACTCCGCCATCACACCGACGGGTGTCTCGTGCAACTCGTACAGTCCCGATCTCGCCGGTGCCGCCTCGGCATAAGGAGGATTGAAAGAACTCGCTTCTGCGACGTCCGACAGCCCAATCTCCGTTACATCGCCCCGTTCAACAGTGATAATTTCGACGGGAACGGCGCGCTGCTTATGCAAACCAGTTTCAAGACGCGCATCCAGTTCAATTTTTGCAGCTTCGATGGCAGCAATCGTCCTCTCCAGCTGTTCACTTGGGCGCTGGAACCAGTCGGTACTCCAGATGCGATGAATGATCCAGCCGTGGTCCTCAAGTACCGCCTGGCGAAGACGGTCTCGGTCTCTCGCCGATCTCGCAGAATGGTAGGACGCCCCATCGCATTCGATGCCGACCAGGTATCGGCCCGGACGCTGCGGGTCGGCAATGGCAAGATCGATGAAGAAGCCTGCAATTCCCACTTGAGGATGAACTTGATATCCCTTTGCCTGTAGAGCGTTCGCCACCTGCTCTTCAAAGACACTGTCCATCTCTCGACCACTGGATTTTGCAACCGAAAGGCGACCTGTCCGCGCATAGTGCAGAAACAACTTGAACGCAAAGACGCCCTTACCTTTCGCTCGATTGAGATCGATGTCATCGTCCGTCATCGAGGCAAACACTTCGCATCGTCGCTTGGCTCGACTGATGAGCACGTTCAGGCGGCGCTCGCCGCCATCGGCACCGAGTGGACCAAAACGCATGGCCATGTAGCCCTGTGCATTCTTGGCATAGCCGACCGATATCATGATGACGTCGCGTTCATCCCCCTGCACATTCTCAAGATTCTTGGCAAAGAAGGGCTCGCTAGGATGGGCGTGGAAAAAATCTTCCGTGTCCGGGTTCAACCGGCGTAGCAGCTCCAATTCGTCTTGAATCGCCCGCCGCTGAGACACCGAAAACGTTGCGACACCAAGCGAAAGCTCCGCGTGTGTCTTGGCATGCCGAATGATGGCCTCAGCGACCACCCTAGCTTCAACGGCATTTGTTCCAGTACCTCCGGAGTCAAAGACGCCATCTGGGACATGATGGAAACGCAGTCCCATGCCAGCCTCTTGGGTATAGGGGCTGGGGACGATGAAGAGCTTGTTTTCGTAGAACTGACTGTTCGAGATCGCGATCAAAGATTGATGGCGACTGCGGTAGTGCCAGCGCAGCATGCGCTGCGGAAGCCCACGCGCAACGAACAGGCCCAGGATGCTCTCGATATCAGCCACGGGCGTGCCATCGTCCTCGTCTTCGCCGGCCTGCGATCCGGTCATCTTCGAGAAAAACTTGGTTGGCGGAAGCTGCCTTTCGTCCCCAACCACAACGACCTGCTTGCAGCGTGCTATCGCGCCAAGCGCATCGACAGGCTGGATCTGACTCGCCTCGTCCATGACCAGCAAATCGAAATTCAGGCGGCCGGGTGTCAAGAATTGCGCCACCGACAATGGGCTCATCATCAACACCGGCTTCAGCGCCTGAACGGCTGGCCCCGCCTTTTGCATCAGCTGCCGAATCGGCATATGGCCTCGACGTCGTGCCATCTCGGCGCGCAAGACACCAACCGGTCCGACACCGCCATCACGAGGCGGGATCTGACGATGGTGGGTCCTGACGACTTCGATGCTCGCCGCCTTGATACGCTGCAAGTCTAGGCTTGCGAATTCTTGAACTTGCCTCGCATGCAAGTTCCCGTCGAACCGACCGATTTCCGGATCGGACTGGATCAGTTCGGCGAGCATCGCTTCGTAGTACGCCATCTCGAACGTCGAGCGCGCGGCGCTCGCGACCAAGGTTCCATCGGCGAGACGATCGACGAGTTGAACCAGACCCGCTTCTCGAGCCCTGTTTGCACGCTCGCGATAGGTTACCCATTTTGACAACTGCTCGGTATTTGCGAGCCAGACGAAAAGCTTGTCGCTCAATTCGCCGAAGGGGGTTGCGTTGTGAGACGGCGCGCCAAAGAGCGCGAGTGAATTCGCTTGCAAGGCAGCGAGTACCTCAAAAAATTCGGTTGAAGCTGCCTCTGATTCACGCTCGGTGCACTGCGCGCGTTTGGCGATCTCAACTCTTTCAGGAAGCCTCGCGGCGAGGTGGCGAAGCGCACCGTGCCCGGCAATCCAGCTGACCCCGGACGAAAGGAGCGTCCAGGTCGAAGTGAGCCCGGTCCACGCAGCACCAAACGCCAGGCGACCAGTTTCGTCGCCTGTCTGGATTGACTTGGCCAAATCTTGCCACGCTCCAAGGCGCCGGATCAAATCCAATCGTTCGGCTAGCTTTTGTGGCACGCTTCTCAGAACTCGGCTCGACAGCTCATCTGCCCAGACCATCCCAGTGATGCGAGTTTCAATCAGCTCCAACGAAGCACGCTCCACCGAAGCAGCACCGTTCATGGCAGTCGGCGCTGCGCCCTCAAGATCTGCCCAAAACCGCACCAAAAATGGTTCGGTTCGTTCCAGAAGTTTGCGCAACTGGAGCGCTCGATCGCCAACCTCTGAACGCTGAGCCAATCGGCCGGCAATCAGTCGCGGCTCAGCACCCAAACCGCGCAACGTGCGCATCCATGCGACCAGCGCCCGCAAAGGAGCACTGCTGGACCGTTCACCACGCCAATCCGAGCCAAATGCCGCCGCGCCGAAGGCGTTACCGTCCCGCACTTTGGCGGCCGATTTTTGCCCCTTCATGAGGATATCAAGGAGCTTGACGATCTCGGAGACCTGCGCATTCTGGTCGCTGACGAGCGAGCGAGCGAGCGCTCTCGCCCGTCTCCAACCGCCACTGAAATGCTTCAGCAGCCCCGTGTTTGTCGCCAGGAACTGGCGGGCGGTCCTCACATCGGTAGTCCAAGCTACATCGAGCAGACGATCTCCTATGACTCGCCGTGCTTCTTCCAATGAGGCTACGGCATCAGCCAGATCTCCTGCCTGCTCAACGCCGTGGTCCCAAACAGTCGCAGCGAAGGCATCGGGACTTGCATCGGGAGCAGCGGCTACGCGCTCGCCTGTAATGGCCAGCTTCCCGATCGCGGCGAAGGTATCAATAGCACCAACTGAACCGAGTTCTAGCCTCAACTGTTCAGCGGCGGCTCGCAACTGCGGGAGAAGCGTCGCGAGCTCTCGTGCCTTGTCAAATGCCTCTGGCAAGATGTTCATCGGAAGCCAAGCCAATCCAGCCTCCAATCCATCAATGGATGTGCCGAGTGCCCGTGCCGAGAATAGTGGCGAAAGCTCAGCGGCCATCCCTTCGAATGCTTGTCCGTGCTCCACGAGCTCCCGAATCTGCTCCAAGCCTTCACTCCATATCGGCGAGGACAACGCGTCGGCAGACAAATTGGGTGCGGTAGCCACGATCTCGGCGAGTTCCCCAACACGGCGAACTTCGTCAAATGTCTGAGGCAAGGGTTCCAACTCGAGGCGATTGCATAGCTCCGCAACCTCACGGCGCAGGCTTTCAATTCGCGTGCGCAAACGGTCAAGCTTGGGGGTCAGGCGCTCGACGGCGGTGGGTAGGACCATGTCCAAGCCCACCCCTCTCCAAGGATGGTGAGCCGGCAAGCCGATGTCTTCGATGCGTTGGACGAGTTCATGGAGCAGGTGACGACGAGCTACAAAATCGTCAGGTGTCCACGAAATCGCATGCTCGAGCGAGAGATCGACTGGGCGTTGTCCCTCTTGGCGGAGGCGGGTCAAGTGGCCGATGACGTCAAATGCCGTCAATGTCGAGGGCAGATGAGGGACATGCATGCGGGACGCATGGCTGTTGAGCAAATCTCGGGCGTCCTTGAGTTTCGCGGTCAATGCGGAAGGGAATTCGCCGCGCGGTGACCCCAACTCCCAGGTTCTCCGCAACTCGTCGAGGAGGATCCGCTTGTTCGCCTTGTTGCTGTGAAGCTCCAAGCACGTGTCGCCCACGCCAGCTTGATCCAAGCGCCTTTTTACGACATCGAGCGCCGCCATCTTTTCCGCCACAAAGAGAACGGTTTTACCGTCCGCAACCGCGGATGCGATTACGTTGGCGATGGTCTGGGACTTTCCGGTCCCCGGTGGGCCTTGAATGACCAGATCGCGGCCGCGACGTACATCGTGAACGGCCAATGTCTGTGAGCTGTCGCTGTCGACGATGTGAAGCATGTCCCCCGGTTCAATATGAGCGTCGATGGGCAAATCCTCTGACATGAGAGGCTCGCGACCTTCGAACCCATCAGCAAGGAGCGAACGGATCATGGGCTGCTCGGTCAGCTTACCCGCAGCGGGCCAATTTTCAGGGTCCAAGTCCCTGTACATGAGGAACTTCGCGAACGAGAAGAAGCCCAAGACGATGTTGTCGGGAACTACTGTCCAATCTGGCTTTGTGGAGACAGCTTCCGCGACCGCGGAGAGATACGCTGCGGGGTCAAACTCGTCGCCGCCTTCGAAGGCCGGGAGCTTGAGGGAATGGACGCGATCGAGATAGGCCTCGAGTGAGAGATTCGAAGTTTGATCCTCCGGGCGCATTCGAAGGCGAAATTTCTCGCCCGCGGTCCCTCGCTCCAAGCTCACGGGCACCAAGACCAGTGGTGCATGGCGAACGTTTTCCTTCTTGTTTGGATCGATCCAATTCAGGGTGCCGAGCGCTAGGAACAGGATGTTCACCCCCTGCTCTTCTTCAAGAGTTCGAGCATCGTGATAGAGATCCAGAAGGCGCTTTTGCAGACCCTTTGGAGTCATCCTGGTTTGGAGCTTGGTATCGGCATGTCGAACAAACACGCCGCGCCCATCAGCATCTCCTTCCTCTTCCTCTGGTTGCGCCAGTTCCACGGCCGATATCTCGTCCTCAGCATCGTCCTCTATATCGCTCCCAACCCGGTCCGGCCGGCCAGCGATAAAAGTGAATGCCTTGTTCTCGCGAACCAAGAGACGAAATACTTCCGCCGACCTCTCGTCGACAACGTCGATGGTCTTGGCACTTTTCGAAAAGCGAGGGACGTGTAGAAGACGGTTTCGCGCAGAGAGATCGAGCAACTCCATCCGAGCACGCTCAAGCTTTGCCTCCAAGGGCAGGTTGCTTTGAAAAACGGAGGGTTCAGCTTCAGACATCGTTTACCTTTGACTGAACCGACGGTGCCTCTAGTCAAAGGCGCGCGCGTTCAGAGTAGCGGAAGATTTTCCGTGCTGAGCGCGCAGCGACCTGCACCGGAAAAGACGGTCATTCGCCGCAGCGCGCCAGAAACGCTTCTTGCGACTCGTTGACGATGAGCGAATCCAAGGGGGTAGGTTCTCGCTCGCGAACTTCCAGGCCAAGATGTCCGATTCCCAATCGATCCTCGCTGCCGCTCAGTTTTGTAGTTCTGCATCAACGGTAACATCATGATACGAAGGCGAGCGCGTGGCGTGCCTATGCGCAGCGGAATGTGATTTTTCGCACACTCTCATCCACAATATCTCTCTGCATCCAGCGCTTCCAGTGGCAGCTTTATTCAGCGGCACCGGCGTTCACCGGCTCGTGCGACCGGGGCTCGTCGCCGAGCAGATTGCGTGAGCGTTCCGCCCTCTTGACGCAGAAACTGAGCGCCTCAAGCAAAAAAATAGACAACTCGTGGGAGCCCAGGCTATTCCTTCACGATGAAGAAATGCCCAGGCTCGCACTTATCTCACTCCGTTGCGGCCGTGACCGCGTTGCTCGAGCCCATGCACGTTCGTCATGTTGACCAACCGCGCTTCCTCCTCAGCCGCACGCCGAACTTGCTCCAGTCGATGCGGGTCGGACTGCTTGCAAGCCAACATGGCTCGGTCTACCTGCAGGAGGAATTCCTCGTCCAGCACGGGCATGTCCTCCGTAGGATCTGCGCCTGGGGTTTCGTCGGTCTTTCTCAAGAGACTTGCCCTGCGAAGAAAACCCCCTGCACATGCCTCGCACCGCTCCCGTGCGCCGGGAACCCCATGATCGCAACGCGATCACGTTGCTGGCAGATGCCGCAGTTGAGGCAGTCGGTGTTGCTAAGGCTGGCGGGACACACGACGACATGGCGCCCTCCGGGAGTTCGCATTGGTTTTGTGGTGCCGCCCGGCAGGATGACCACAACCGGTGCGATCCGAAGCTCCGCATGGGCATCCGCCTGCGCGAGCGTCTCCGCGCTCAGGTTCACTGTGAAGCCAAGTTCGTTGGCCCTGCGAATGGCCGCGCCGTTCGCCGCCGTGGGTGCATAGTGGGTGTAGGTGAATCCGCGCCGTCCCTTGTTCGCCTGCACTAGCTTCGCGAGCAACCTGCCGTCGATCACGCCGGGCGAAAATGGCGTCAGATCCCCCGCCTGGTTGTGCCGCCACAGGGCATGGCGCCGAAGCGTGGCGATGTCCTGAAGCAGTTCGTCGAAGCTGCCGCCGCGTCCTCCTTCCGAGACGACTCGCCAGTGCAGCGCCAGGGGGCCACTTTCCGCATAGCAGCCGTTGCGCTTGAGGCTGCAGTCCGGTGGACATGAATTCGCACTCGTTGTGGTGACCGGCATTGGTCCGGTCTTCGCATTGCGGCTAATGCGCGTGAAGTGATAGGTGAAAGGCGATGGCGGTGCGGCCGAAGCGACGGATCGCGGCGGTCGGCCGCACGAATGCATGGAGGCCAAGGTGAGCTCCTCTGTTGGAGGTGCCGCGGGAGCGGCGAAGGGAAGGAACGCGCGCCCTCCTCCCCGCCTCAAGGGCTCGAGGGATTCGGGGCGCGCAGAGACAAAAAAGGACCCGAAGGTGCAAAAAAGCCAGGGACGGCCAAATGCGAGCGCCAGGGCGGCACTCGGGTCGAGCGACTGATCGCGACGTGATTGGCTTTAGGTGGCGGAAGACGAAGAGGAATCCTCGGAATTGGGCTCCTCGGAAATCGGCCCCAGTACCTCGGGCTCCTCTTCGCCAAGCCTCTGCGCGAGCTTCCTGCGCACCTCCACAGCGCAGCCATGCCAGGCATGGCCACTCACGAGCGCGGTGTCCAAGGCTTCGGGCGTGGCGGCCACGACCATTTGCGAATACCGGTCCAGCGCCTGGATCACAAAGGCCTGGATCAACGCCCCATGGGCGCTGAACGCCATCAGGTCCGTGACGAACTCGACATTGGTTGAGGGTAATGATCGCTTCATGATCCGTCTCCGCTCGCCTCGCACACCGAGTGCCGGATCTCGAAGCCCGCACCCGGGATCGAACCCGGGTCGAGCAGCATGATCAGGTCGCTCGCGATGCCTTGGCGCAGGGACGCCCAACTCTCCTCGGTGAGTCCTTCCTTGGACGCCTGCGCGCATGCCGCACGGCGCAAGGCCGCTGCATCGAAGACATCGACGTCCGCCGTGAACACCAGGGACAGGCCGCTCATGGCGTCTTCTCCTTCGACGTGACCGGAGAGATCTTGGCCCCGAAAGCCAGCGCCGGGTTCCCGAGGCCGGCCGGCCCGTTCTGGCGCACCCACCAGGCCGGCGGGCTGTAAGGCACGGTCATCACGCCCAGGTAGCCGTCCTGCGTCGCATAGCCCACGACCTGGGCGCGACCGATGTCGTTGATGCGGATCAGGACGTCGGTGCCGATCGCCGGCACCTCGAATTCGGCCGACCACTTGAACTGGTCGGTCGCCGCGAGGTTGCGGGTGTGAGGCGGCACCGTCTCGTGCCGCTGGAAGTGGGTATTCATGTCAGGATCTCCTGGGATGGCAGCACCGTGGCGCGGCCGAGTTGTCGGGATTTCAGGCGAAAGACCAGGCCGTCGCTCTCGCGCGCGACGTCCCAGCCCCGACGTCCGAGGCTGCGGCGCAGCACGTAGATGCAGTCGCCGTACGTGATGCGCACGCCGGGCCGGATCGCCGCCCGCCTAGCCATCCGGTTCGCGTGGAAAGCGCGCACCTGCTCGCGCCAGGCGCCGGCATACGGGCCCGTGGGCGCGTCCGCCTGCGCGAGGAACGCGAGCGGACAGTCGTAGTAGCAAGGCCCGCAGGTCTCGTCCATGCTCTTGACGGCCGCCTCGCCATGCCGGCAGTCGATGAGCGTGAGGCCGATCCATTTGCGGCCGGCGTTGTCCCCGGTGCGGGTCTCGGCGAGGAACCACAACCGGTTGCCGATCACGCGGTGCGCCAGCACCGTGCAATGGCCGCCGACGCTGGCCAGCTCGTCGTGGATGGCCTGGTCCTTGGTGGCGCGGTAGACGATGGTGCCCATGTCAGGCCCCTGTGGCGGACGGAGGCGCCGGTACGAGGCGAGTGCCATTCAGATCGCGGGGTCGGGAACGGACGGCCCGGAGCGGGAAGACGGAGTGAGAGAGAAGATGATGCATCGGTCGGACGTAAAAAAGCCCGCGCAAGGCGGGCTGGTGGATGGGTGGATGGGTGGGTGAAGGGACGAATGGACGCAGGGCGAACACTGGGGGGCCGACTCAGGGCCACGCAAAGACCTCGAACGCGAGGGCGGCCGGCAATAGCGGGTGGTCGCCGGCGAGCTCCAACGCCTCGCATTGGCAGGTCTGCGCGAGCCGCAGCAGCTGGCGCAGGTCCGCCCATTCCAGCGCCTGGGCGGCCGCGATGCTGTCGGCCGTGACGTCCAGCCGCCAGTTGAAGTCGTCGAGTTCGATCAGCCGCAGGCCTGCGTGCGCGGATGGCGGGGCGCCATCGCCCGGCGGGATCTGGTGCTCGGCGTGGAGCTGCCGCGCGACGGCCCAGGGCAGATGGAGAGCGCTGACGCGAAGCGTCCTGGCGATGTAGCGATGAAGGCTCGCCGACAGGACCGCGACGGGCCCGAGATCGGCCAGAGGGCGAGACGTTGATTCGTTGTTCATATTTCTGGTGGGACTGCAAGAAAGAGAAGAAGAAAAGCGCGCGCTGGGAAGAGAAGAAAAACCACACCGCCCTTCTGCGCGCACAGATGGCCCTCTGGCGGCGAACCCAGACGGCACAATCCGGGCATGACGACACAGCAGGAGCTGCCCGACGAGGTGCTGAGCACGATGGCGACCGAGTGGCGCAGGAAGGCACTTGCCGGAGACCTTCACGCCCGCGGTATCGCGCATGAGCTCGAGAGGGAATTGCGCCGGCGCGCCGGCGCGCCGTTCACGAGCTACGACACCCTGGACCTGCGGCCGCTCGAGGCGAGGACAACGGGGCGCTGGCGGTGGTGGCCGTTCGGGCGACCACGCTGAGGGCCCGGGCCCTCAGAGCGTTGGCCCGTCACCGTCCAGCGCAGGCGGCGCCTGGTCGCGCTCGACGTGGCGCCAGAACGCCTGCTCCTGCCGGATGAGCCGCGCGATTTCGGCTTCCTGGCGTTCGATGCGATAGACCTGCAGGTCCTGGCCGCCCAGCAGTACGACCACATCGGCGGCGCGCGCGCCCGTGACCGCCAGCTGGTGCAGGACCCGAAGCCGGATGTACTCGGGAACGCCGAAGGCCCACAGCGGGGCCATCTGCATGCCGACCGACAAACACTCGAGCAGCTGGACCTCGGGTGAGGCAACGACTTCGCGAACGACGGTGGCGGACATCCAGCGATGCTCGGGGTGCTGCCGCGTGGTGTTGACGCGCCGCACCTTGCGTCCGGTCCGGAGGGTGTAGTGGGCGGCCACGATCGGCTCGAGCAGCCGGCTCCAGTACGCGTGGCTGTCGTTCTCGAGCCGGATAGGATGCAGCAGATCCTGCCTGCCCGTCTTCTCCATCCAGAGGCGGACCTGGGATTTGAAGGGGTCGTGGCCGAGGGCCGCGGCGGCGTCGAGGCTGCCGAGGCTTGCCTCTCGCATGTTCGACCAGCGATCGCCTGCCGTCTCTTGGTCTTGTGTCTGTGGCGGCTCGACCAACTGGAGCAATGGCCGCCCTGCCGGACGCGGCGTTCTCAGACGCTCCGCACGTGTATTGACCATGATTTTTTCCTTTGAAGGTTCCGATGTCTGACCGACAAAAGGGCCTCCTCCAGTGAAGGAGAGCGACCTCTTTTGGGGGGACGGGGGGTGTAAATGCCCTGAGAACGGGCTTCAAGCCGCAAGCTGAAGTGCATGCGCGAGGGCGCGCTGCTTGATCGCCGCGCCCTGACCGAACCAGGCGCTGTCGAGCCGGTACTCGCGGCTGCGGGCCCGGCGCTCGTGGTCGACGAACTCGGTCACCGCGTTCAGTAGGCCCCAGGCCGTTCCCTTGGCCGCTGCGAGCTCGGCGCCTCGGCCCCTGCCCTCGTAGAGCACCTGCACCTTCTTTAGGGCACGGTCATGCGGCAGGCCCGGCTGTCCGGTGCCGCGCTGCTCGCGGGTAACGTCGCTGGCGTTCGATCCGCACAGCACCTGGAGGAAGTAGTCCAGGGATTCCTTGCCCTTGACCTTGCGTTCGGACAGCTGCTTCATGCGGTGCATGAAGTGGTCCCACTGGGAGACGGCAATCCCCAGCTTGCGCTTGATGGCATCGGCATCGAAGCGGGTGTTGTGGGGCACTCGAATCGCATGGCTGGTGCCGTCCAGCGCGATGGACAAGGTGTTGTTGCAGACGACCCGGACCGTCGTCGGGGTGACGGTGGTGGCGAGGGTGCCATCGCAGGAGGTGGCAAGCAGCAGGTAGCCGTCGACGATGTCCGAGCCTTTAAGGACGGCCTGCTTGCCGGTGCGTGCCAGTGCCCAGAACTTGCGTCCGGCCTTGAGAACGCCGGCCGTTTCCATCTCGTAGCCGCCGATCTCGGTGAGGTCGCGGTAGAACTCGAGCACAGCCCGAGGCTGCACGACCTGGTAGCGGCTGCTCACGACGGACAGGGGGGCCTGGGTGTCGCTGCGGTAGAGGACCTTGTGGTCCTGGAAGGTTTCCAGGGTTTGGAGCGATGGGACTGTCTCCGGGCCCTCGGTCATGTAGCGCACGGGGGTTTCGCGGATGGTCCAGTCCATGCCGGCGCTGCGGGCCCAGACCTCGATCGGTTGCTTCGGCGGGAGCCGATGGCCGAGCAGGTGCCAGGGGGTGTCGCCGGTGAAGGCCATTGTTTCGATGAGATGTGCCATAGGTGGTTGCTTGGGTGGAAGACGCGCGTGACGAGGCCTCTGCGCGTGAAGTCGCAGAGGTGCGCTGGGGCGCGTGCGCGTACGAAGGGGAAGTGAGCGAGGGCTCAGGAAAAAAGCAATGGCCGATGCCGCAGCGGAGACGGCATGGATGCGCGTGGCGCAGCGATCAGAGGTGATCGAAGTCCGGGTCGTGATCGTCGTCGAAGCCCGCGTGATCGGGTCCCATGCCGAACGGTGATCCGGACGGTCCCGGGGACACCGGAGGCGAAGGCGAGAACGGTGGCTCGGAGACACCGCGCCGGCCGCTGAAGCTGTGGCCGCAGGCCGTACAGCGGCAGTTGTTCAGGACACGGTCGTCGACGACACGGCCGAAGATGGCGCCGACCTCGGTGCCAAGGGCACCGCCGCCCAGGCCGCCGAGGATGACGCCGATCACGGTGCCGACGCTTCCGCCGATGGGACCCGCGGCCATGCCGAGCGCGAAGCCGGTGCGACCGCCGCGCAGCGCACCTGCGATGCCGCCGGCAGCGCCGGCAAGACCGCCCAGGGTGCCGCCGGTACGCTGGGCGACGTCTCGGGTTTCGATGCGGTCCGAGCCACACTGGGGACATTGAAGGTAAGACAAGGTGAAAGGCTCCTTTTTGAGGGGTGATTGGGAGGGGGTTGAGGCGCGCTGCGAGGACGCAGCGGCATAGAGCCCGGACGGCCTGTTCGCCGTGCCGGGCCGCAATGGGTTCGGAAACGAAAAAGCCGCCCGAAGGCGGCTTGAGGTGAACGAGAAAATGGCGGCTTGGACGCCAGGCTGCTCGGGGAATCTGTCAGGGCTTTTTGCCCTCTCGGCATTCGGCCTCCCACTCGCCGAGTTGATCGGCGGTGATCACCTCGTCATCGCCCTGTTGGATCCGGAAGGCGACGACCCGCGTGTCCACGCAGCCCTGGACATTGGTTGCAGCCGCTGGCGCCGCGGCCGCCTTCAACGGCACCTCCACGCCGTTGTCGTACCGGGCCACGAGCGCCAGTTCGTCCGTCGGCTTGTTGTCCGCGTCCAGCTTGGCGCGCACCAGATCGCCATGGGGCTTGCCCATCTTCCACTCCCGGCGCTCCTCGAGCTTGCCGGAAAAGGGGTCGAACTTTTCTTCGAGGCCGTCCTTCATCCCGTCAACCACCTTGGCACGATAGGCCAGCCGGTCGGTCCCTCGCACGTAGCGCACGATCTCGCCCTGCACGACGCCTTTGGTGTAGAAAACCCGGCTGAACAGCTTGCCGCTCTCGTCGTCGACTATCTCTTCCTTGCCTTCAGGCTTACCCTTCTTCCAGGTCGATTGAAGAACCTGGCGACCGGTCGCCAGGCCGTAGACCTTCATGGTCCCGTCCAGCACGCCGTCGTCGTAGGTGGCCTCGGCCAGCAGTTTGTCCTCCTTGTTGGGGTAGTAGGTCTTGATGGGGCCGTCCAGGACACCCTTGTCGAAGCCCATCTCATAAGCCAGGAAGCGACCGGCGCCCATGCGGCACACCACGCGACCGTCCAGCACCCCCTCTTCGGCATCGACGTCGCACAGCGATTGCACGCCGAAGTAGTTGGCGGTGATGCCCAGCGCGTTCAACACGTTCGAGACAGCGGACTGATAGGGGTAGTACTCCTGGTGGCCAGCAAGCACGGTGCGCTCGGGCACGTTGGTGACGTGGCCCGAGAAGGGTTTGTCCGAGCCTGAACGGTAGAGCTTGCCGTTGACGATTTCGGCGTTGCGGAAGTCCAGGGTGGAGGGGCTGCAGGCAGCCAGCAGCATCGCCGACGCAATCGCTATGCACGGCGCCAAGAGCGCCTTGAGGATCTGTTTCATGGGATTCGGGAAGAAGTGGATTGAAAACTGAAGCCTTGCTCACTTGCGCAGCGACAGGCCAATGGCCATGCCGATGAGCAGCATGCCGGCGAAGCCTTGGAGGGCCTCCTCGTCGGAGCCCGCGGCGATCAACAAGAAGATGGCCATGCCGGTGATGACGACCTTCACGCTCTTGGGGAAGGTCTTCACGGTCCCACGCGCGATGTAGTAGAGCTCGCCCGTCCAGGCAATGACGGCCACGGCCGGCGCGAACAACAAGAAGATGCAGATCAAGGCCCAACGCTGGCGATACCAGGGGATCGGCCCATAGCTGGCGAGGGAGGACGCCAGCGGCGCCATCGCGCTGGGTGCGGCCTGCGCGGCGATCACCTGCGGAGCACCGCATTTGGGGCACGTGGGGGCGGTTTCGTGGATCTGGTGGCCGCAGCCGCGGCAGTGGACGAAGTTGGTCATCGGAAATCTCCTGGTCGTAAAACGAAGTTGGTTTTCGGCAGCGCTCCCTTGCCGGTCTGCAAACGGCAGATTTCTCAAGCCAGAGCAAACATGTCTTATAGAACACATTTTCCCACATGTGTCCTTTAAGACGTTTCCTTGAGGTGCACATTTCTTGACCCTCGACGGCGATGAAAGATGCCAGTCGAAAAACGACGCCTCCACCAGAACCGGCGATCGGGACACTGCCCAATGCGGTAACGCAGGCGCTGGGGAAGAACTTGAAGAAACTCAGACTTGCTGCAGGCAAGACCCAAGTGGCCTTGGCCTTCGACGCCGAGGTCGAGCGGTCTCGAATCTCCAAGCTCGAAGGGGGTTACATCAACCCCTCTCTGATGACCCTGGCGACCCTCTGCCACAGCTTGGGGACGACATTACCTGTGCTTTTCGAGGGAGTCGTTGCCACGAACGCTCCCACATCGGAAGGCGGCTTGCTGCGCAGGAAGAATCAGGCAATCCTGAACAAACCTGCAAAGCCGGCACGCAAACCCTCGCGCAGAAGTTGAACTCTCCTACGTGCTCAGTTCAGTCATATGGGTCTGAAAATTTTTGGGATCTCACAGTTCGGCCTTCAAAGGACAGTTTTGCAGTGCCGATTTGACCGGAGGATGCAACAGACTTGCTGCATCGACCGGCGTTCTGCCCTATTCGCCCAATCGACCGAAGCGGCCATTGCTTGCATCGGTTGCTCACTATCGACTGCGATGAACGCATTCGACCCGGAGCGTTCAAGGCATGGAGGCGCGCATGCGCGAATTCCTGCGGAAAGGCGAGATCGTGACAATGCAGCACTACATCGCGGAGCGCTGAACGGCGCTGCAGGACGCGCCGCCGCTTACCTTGCGATCTCGCTGTCCACCGCCGCCTCGATCGCCTCGAAGTCGTCCGGTGTCTCGGCCAGCTTCTGAGCGATCAGCGTGTACTTCGCCCGCACCACGAGTGCGTCGATGGTGTGCTGGCTGGGCAGCTTCGGCTCGGGGAGCGCGGCGGCTTCGGGCACATAGCCTTCGGGCAACAGGCTCGACCTCCACGCACCAATTCGCACGCCTGCGTAAAGTAGCTTGGCCTGCGGCTTCGAGCAGCCGCCGGCCAAGCAGGCGAAGTAGAACATCTTGTCCGCCTCGGCCCGGTTTACCGTGGGTGTGTCGCACGCGATGTCGTGGACGATGGAGGCACGGCGGTAGTCGCCCGTGTACGGGCTGCCCACCGACGACCAAAGCGCTTCGGGGATGCTCGCTCCGTTGACGACCGAATCCTTCGGCGCTACCCACTTACGCCCGTCGGGGTCGACGAAGGAGAACTCCGCTAACAGCTTCATGCCGCGGTCGGGGTCGACCTCCTCCATCCATTCGGTGGTCGGGTTGCCGGAAAACTGGCCGTGGCTCATAGAAGGGACCTCCTGGGGACCTGTCGGCGCTGACAGTGGTTAGCGCATAAGCGTTCGAATTCTAAAAACTACCATGCAACGGCCAACTAGTCATCCCTATTTTTAGCGAAGCAGCGCGTCATAGTGAGCTGTATAACAGCGCACACTAGGAGAACACCATGCCCATGGACATGCACGCAAGGGTGGGAAGCTGGGAGGTCGTCGGAGAATCCGCAGTTGAAGCGACACTGGTCACCGAAGTAGCTGAGCTCAAGTACTACCGGCCGCTCAAGGCAAAGCGTATCGACGAAGGCTTCATCGCCGAATCGGGCGCGCCCATGGAGACGGCGACCGCCGTCGACGCGGCCGACGGCAGCTTCAACCGCGAAGCCATGATTTACGAGGTCGTTCTCGGCGAAGACGACCGCGTGAAGGTCGACCCCGCGTCCATCCGCACCAATCCATGGCGGCAGATCTGTGCCCTGCGCATCAAGGCCGCAACCGGGACGCAATATGTTGGCACCGGCTGGTTCATCGCGCCCAATGTGCTGGTCACGGCCGGCCACTGCGTCTACATGCTCAAGGAAGGCGGCTGGGCCAAGTCGATCAGGGTGGCGCCGGGCTTGTATGGCGACGACGTGCCTTTCAATTGGATCACCGCTACGCGCTTCGCTTCCGTCAAGGGGTGGGTGCACGCCAACAGTCGGGACTACGACTACGGCGTCATCTTCCTGCCCGAGTCCGAAACCGGGCGGCGGGTGGGCAACTTCTCGGTGCGCGCACTGCCGGACGCCGCCTTGAAGGGCGTACAGGCAAGGATCAGCGGCTACCCGGCGGACCGCGAGCAGGCTAAGTTTCAGTACTACCACGAAAGGCCTGTGATCGGCGTGAGCGAGACCCGCCTCGACTACGACCACGACACCTATGGCGGCCAGAGTGGCAGTCCCATCTGGCAGAACACCGACCAGACCGGCCGCATCGCCGTGGGCATCCACACCAACGGCAGCACCGCGGGCAACTCCGGCACGCGGATTAGCCCGCCCGTGCTTGCGAACCTGATCGTCTGGATCGAGGAGAACACCAGTGAGCAATGATAGATTCATCCCCGGACGCGATGGCACTGACGCTCAACCCGACACCGGCACGCCACGGGCCGAACCACCCTCCACGGCAGCGGAAGCAACGGCGGCGGAGCTGCGCAGGGACAGCCACGGCTACTACGTTCAGGCCGGCACCGCGAAGGTCCGCGTCGATGGCGCGAGCATCCGTTCCGTGCTTGGCGAAGTCGCTATTCCCAGGCCACGCCCGTCCAGCCGCAGGGTGTCGATACAGCCGCTGGCAGCAGCCATCGCCGCAGCCGCCAAGCACCGGGCACGCTTGCATCAAATGGGCGCGCTGGCCGTGCGTGCTGGCTATCTGTTCCGGGCCGGGAAGATCACGAACACGCCTTGTGTTGTCGTCGCTTTCGCCCCGGGTAACGAGTGCGCGGCCCGCGCGCCGACCGACCTCGACGGCGTGCCGTGCGACGTGGTCGCAGCCGACCCGCTCGAGCAGATGCGCGCCTTGGGCACGGAAGCGGCTGCGCTACTTTCATCCGCCGACATCCCGCTGATCGAATCGATTCAGCTGCCCGACGACGAGTCGACCGAAGCAGTTCCGGCCATCACCTATGAGCCTCCACGCGGCGTGCGGCTCGACCCCGTGACCGCCGCCATGACGATCATTTGCTGCGTTTCGCCCGACGCCGGCTGGTCAGTGCTGAAGCCTTTCCTGCTGGCAACCAGCGAATCCATGGTCCTGGGCATGTACGACTTCACGGCGCCCCACATCTACACGGCGATCCGCTCGGCGCTGAAGGATTCGGCCGTCACGTGGACGCAGACGCTCGGTCCGAAGGAGTCGCTGCCCGCGGAAGACGACGTCGACTCCACCAAGGCGGGCGACTTCACCGAAGATAAGATCGTGCGCGGCTTGAAGCGGGCCGCGGGCTCGCGGTTCACCAGTACCTTTGCGCGGACGGGCGCGGGGCAGACCTTCGCCAGCGCCTATCACATCAAGGTGGCCGTGCGCGACCAAAGCGCGTTTTGGCTGTCCAGCGGCAACTGGCAGTCGTCCAACCAGCCCGACTACGACTTCCTCGCCGCCGACGCAGACCGCAGGCTGATCCCGAAGTACAACCGCGAATGGCACGTCGTCATCGAAAACAAAGAGCTCGCCAAGACCTTCCAGGCTTTTCTGGAACACGACTACCGCACAGCGCTCGGCCGTCCCCAGGAAGAGGCCGCCGCCGTCGCCATGCCCGACGTGCTCGTGCCTGTGTCGGAATTCCTCGAAGCCGAAGAGGCGGCGCGCGTGGACCTGGAAGTCTTCCCGCCGCTCAAACGCACCTTCACCCGAAGCAGGCCGGCGACCGTGCAGCCGATCCTCACGCCCGACAACTACCTGCCCGTTGTACTGGACCTGCTGCGCAGGCGTCCCGCGAAGAAGCTGTATTTCCAGAACCAGTCGCTCAACCCCGTAAAGGCTCCCACCGAGGAATTCGCGGAGCTCATGGAACTGCTGGCGGAGTACTCGCGCGACGAAAGCCTCGACGTGCGGATGATCTTCCGCAACATCGGTCCCGTTCGCAAGAAGCTCGAGTCGCTCCAGCTCGCCGGCTTCAACATGGATCGCGTGCGCATCCAGGCGGGCTGCCACACCAAGGGCATCGTCGTCGATTCGAAGATCGTGCTGCTGGGCAGCCACAACGTGACCAACCAGGGCGTGCAGGTCAACCGCGACGCGAGCATCCTCATCGAGGACGCCCCGATGGCGGAGTACTACGAGCGTATCTTCCTGCACGACTGGGAAAAGCTGGCGAAGGAGACCGTGCGCACGGAGTCAGGCGCGGTGGTCGACGGCGGGACGGAGTCCGAAGCGGCGGTGGAGGATGGCAGGTTCGTGAGGGTGCCCTGGGCGGAATACTTCGGAGGGTAGAAGCAGATGCTGACGCTGAGCGAGCGGGACGAGGTGATCCTGGAGCTGACCAAGACGATCATCCAGGGCACGGACATTCGGGGAATGGTCAGGGCGGCACTCGTGGACGAGGACGAGTCCAACCGCCTTCTGACGCTTCTTCCGATTGGCGTGGCCAACGCGGGCGACCTGGCTTCGATCCTGGTCGCCGTGTCCATTCGCGACCAGTGGCGCGCGCAGCCCACGTGCTGGCTTGCGAGCATCATCACGCGCCTCAACCTCTCGGCACAGCTGCCCGCCTTCCGCGACGTCGTCAATCGGCTGAACGCGAAGATCAATCCCAACCCCGACCCCTTCGACAAGACCTGGCTTCGCAAGGAGCGGTTGCCCTTCTTCGACAGGGTGAAGTTTCGCGCCATGGCCAAGGCACTGATCGAAAGCGGAGACCAGCCGATCCTGAAGGTCAATGGCCCTCCGGGATCGGGCCGCAGTTTCAGCCTCGACGCGCTGGGTGCCATCGCGTCGATCGAGCCGAAGCCGCCGATCGTCTTCGCGGTGGCGCGAATCAACGCCGAATTCCAGGCGCTGTACAAGGTGTGGCAACTTGCTTCCGACCTCGCGTCGCAGATGAAGCTCACGCAGCCCAACCAGCCGGCGAACACCGATGCATCCTCGGACGACCTGCCGCCCGAGGCGGGAAGCTCATACCCCGCGACGCTGGCGCGCTGGATCCTGTTCAATGCCCGGCAGCAGACCGATCTGCACGTCTTCGTCATCGAAGGTGCCTTCGCGCAGGACGTCGATCCGGACATCCCGCTGTTCGTCAATGCGCTCGCGCAGCAGATTTGCCTGCCCACCCAGCGGCAGCAGATGCGCTTGATCCTCATTGATGCCATAGGCGAACTGGTAGGCGTGCAGGACGCCGACTGGGTCGAGGAGACGCTGACCGACGCGGCCGACCTGATACCGGACGATCTCGTGCCCTGCATCGAACGCCTCAACCAGATCCGCGCGGAGAAGGGGCTGGCGCAGATGCCCGAGCTGCCTCTCGTGATGGCGAAGGCGATCCTCCGGGAAGCGCCGGCGGCCGGCAAGGCGCGCCTGGCGCATCTGCACAAGCGCCTGCGCGGCTTGCTGCCGCCCGCGGGCTAGGAGACCTTGATGCTACCGATCGCCCTCGCCAGCGAACCTGACGGCCCGTCCCGCCGCGCGATGGAGTTCCTGCATCAAAACCCCATCCGCGCTTTCGGCGCCGAACCCGATGTGCAGACCGCATACCGCCGGGCCGCGGCCGTGCTGGCCGCCATCCGCGATGTCTCCGCACTGAGTCCATCCACGAGTGTCTCTGATATCTCGGCTGCCGATCGCATCCTCGAAGACGACCTCGTCCGGGCCGCCGGCAGCCTGCCCCTGGACGGCGACTGGGTCATGCGCAACACCGTGCGTGCCGAAACGTTGCGTGCCATGTCCGACCAGGACATCCGCGATGCCCTGCAATGCAACCCGCAGGAAAGGACGGGTCGCGTGCAAAGCATCTTCGAAGACCTGCTGATGCAACGCGAGGTTGCCGTGCACGACCTCGACGAACGTGGCCTCGAAGGGTTGCTGCAGGCCATTGTCTGGCTGAAGGACGTGCGGCTCGCGGAAGATGTCGCCGCCGCTGCGCGGCAGCGGCTGGCCTGGATCCGGTTCGCGTCGCACTTCGAACGCATGGCGGGCGACGCGGTGTTCTTCGGCAGGGTGAGCGAAATGGACCAGTTGCGCTCTCACGTGGGAGTGCTCCCGCCGGCGCGCCTGCTGCAGAAGGTCAAGAACCTGGTAGGCAGAGCAAGGCCGGCGCTGTCGCTGTCGGGACCTGGCGGCATCGGCAAGTCGGCGCTGGTTGCGCGGTTCGCGCTCGAACACTTGCGACTCGACGAGAGCGTCCGCATCCCGGTTGCGTACCTCGATTTCGACCGCGCGGACAGGGACATCGGCAACCTAGAAGCCCTAGTGCGCGAAATCGCAGACCAGATGCAGATGCAGCAGCCAGGCGCGCTGCGGAAGTTCGCCGAAGACCGGAAATCCAGGAAGGGCCAAGATGGGGATGCCCGCGCGGTGTTCGCGCAATTGTGTCGTGCCCTTGCGACGGACGACGTCCCCAAGCCGTTCGTCATCATCGTGGACTCGTTCGAGGAAGTGCAGTATCGCGATGAAGCGAGGGCCTATCCCTTCTGGGATCTCCTGGACAACGCGCTCGCGAAATTCCCCTGGATTCGTGTCGTGGTCTCAGGGCGGGCGCCCACGTACACCCTGAAGCTTGGCGGTCAGCCGCCCGAGCAGATGCTACTGGGCCAGTTCGACCTGGAGGCAACGCAGGCATTCATGCGCTCCAAGGGCGTGGAGGACAGCGCGGCCGCCGAGGCAATCCACCGGCTGGTGGGTGGGATCCCCCTGTCGCTGATGCTGGCAGCGAAGGTGCTGAAAGCGGAAGGCAAGAGGTCCCTCGAATCCTTCAACGGACGCAACCGTTTCTGGCGTTCGCCCGCAGACGACGTGATCCAGGCCCAGCTGTACGACCGCTTCCTCGGCCACATCCACGATCCCCGTGTTCGCGCACTCGCGCATCCGGGCCTCGTGCTTCGGCGCGTGGATCCCGATGTCATCCTGAGCGTCCTGAACGGGCCCTGCAAACTCGAACTCACCAACATCGACCAGGCGCGCAGCCTGTTCAACGAGCTGGCCCGCGAAACGTCGCTGGTCATGAGCGACGGCACGGACGGGTCTCTCGTGCACCGCAGCGACCTTCGCAGAGTGATGCTCAAGTTGATGGTCGTGCGAGAGCCCGGCAGGGTGAAGACCATCCACATGGCCGCGCACTTATGGTACTCAAGGCAGCAGTCGCTCCGGGCGGAGGCGGAAGCGCTATATCACGCACTGCACTTGGGCCACGAGCCTTACCGCGAGGACTTCCGCAAGCCCGACGTGCGGGCGAGCATCCAGGCTTCGATCGCCGATTTCGACGTCGGCGTCCAGGAAAAGCTGCTTCGATTCGGCTTCATCGTGGACCAGAACGTCTTCAAGGAGGCAAGCGCCGAGGTCCGCCAGACCGCGCAGGTGGCGCAGCTGGAAGAACGCATCCCGCACGGCGAACGTGCCGCGGCGGAAGCCTACGAATCCGCCCGCGTGCTGGAGCAGTCCACGGACAGCCCCGCATCGGTCCAGTTGCTGCTGTCGCGGCTCGCCGCGCAACTGGGCAGGGTCCATGACCAGATGACCTGGCTGGAGAAAGCTTTCGAATCGATGCGCCTGGTGGTGAACCCCGTGCTGAACCTGGAGTTCTTCAGCGACTACGCGTGTGCGATCCGCCCTGGCGGCGTGCTGCAGAAGCCCGCCGCGGAATTCACGGAGGTGCTGGAGCATCTGCATGCCCTGGCGGACCGCAACCAGTCCGCATGGGCATTCGCGCAAGTCGCCCTGCATCGGCTGAGTATCCGGTCGGAAGACGACACCCAGAATGCCGTCCTGGCTGCGCAGGCGTGCTCCGATGTCACGAGGTTGGAGGCCGTGGACCTCTGGGCCATCTTCCCCCTGCTGCCCGAGTGCCTGCCGTTCATGCGGCAATTCGACGAGGACGTTCTGTACCGTCTTTCCACGCGCTTGACCGACCGCGAGAGCCCGTTCACCACGGCGGCGTTTCCCGGAGGCTCCGGAGTCGAGCGTGACACCCTCGCATGGCTGGTTTCGCAGTGCAAGCGGACTCGCGCCGTGAAAATCGCGGACCGGTCGTACCAGTGGGACCATGTGCTGATCGAGGCCTTCATGTCGATGGCGAGGGTCTGGCCCTATCGCGTCCTTCGCGTCCAGCACGTAAGCACGTTCGCGTCCAACGTCTTGCGGGAATCGATCTGACATGCGCTACCTCGATCCACCGAGCTTCAATGCCCTCATCGACGCCGCCGTGCAGTCGGGGTTGATCAACGCGGACCTGGAGGCTTTGGTGGGAGGCATCCACAAGGGCTTCGTCGGTATCATCCCGATGTCCAACAAGCCGCTCGAAAGGTTCGAGGCGCTGCTGCTCGCATTCAATGAGCGCGAGCGCCTGCTCGACGGGACGGTGCCGCTCGCGATCTTCCTGCAGAACTGCGTGGCCTGGCTGCAGAGAAGGAGCCTGCCGGAAGTGGAGTTGTTTGCTTCGCATGCCTCTCACTGGGGCAATCTCACCTCCGGCGTGCCGCCGGTGCAGGTACCCGCCACCACGACAGCGGCAATCGCGAACGAAGCCTTCACCACCGGCCGCGACGAAATGGTCAGCTTCAGCTTCCTCACGCTCGGCTCACAGGCTGGCCGCAGCATCGCCCAGGTGCGCGTGCCGCGGTTCGATGGCGGGCAGCAGAGGTTCCTGGCGAGCGGGCAGCCGTGGGTCATGAACGGCACGGCCTGGGTAATCGGCAATGGTTTGGCCATCACCAATCACCACGTCGTGAATGCAAGGAACGCGGACGAAGCGAAGGCTTCCGTCGCGGACCTGACGCAGCAGACGCGCAATGCGGAGCTGGTCTTCGATTTCGACGCACCCGATGCCCCGACTCGGCGCTTCAAGGTGCGCGACCTCGTGGCTTTCCACGAATCCCTCGACTACGCACTGCTTTCCACCGACCCACTGCCTGACTATCCGCCGCTGAAGGTGCAGCCCGGCGCGTTGACTCTGTCGGCCGGCTCATGGGTGCCTCTCAACATCGTCCAGCACCCTCGCGGCGAATACAAGCGCGTCGGTCTACGCAACAACCTCGCGTGCGATGCGACGGCGACCGAAGTCCTCTACCTCACCGATACCGACCACGGCTCGTCCGGCTCGCCAGTGTTCGACGACAACTGGCGCGTCGTCGCACTGCATCGCGGCGCCAAGCGCGCCAACGACGTCAAATACCTGGGCCGCGACGTGGCCTACGTGAATCTCGGCAGTCAGATGTCTGCCATCTTGGAGGACCTCAAGGGTAAAAATCCGGCTGCCTTCGCGCTGCTGCAATAGCCGGGCGTCAAACTCGAGTGTCACAGGCCAGTCTGAAGCGGGCATATCCGAAGGACAGCTACGCAGGGCGGATTCAACTGGTCATTGCGAAGTGCGGGAAGCGGTCGTTCGTGGATGCGCGTGCCTATAGCAAGACGTCCCGATGGTGTCCAGCGCCTCTTCCACCTCTTGAGCATTCACATGGTTGTGCGGTCTGGCGAACAAGTAAGTGACGGGCCGCAGGCCAGCTCGCTGACAGCTGGGTTACGGCGCTTTTAGCAACCGAACTGAATAACGCTGTATCCCCCACATGACGGCAAAGGTATCGTCGACTTCATACCAGCGGCCGATGGGGCGGCCTGAGCTGTGATTTGCGCCCATACAGGAACATTCGCAGTCGGCACCAACTGCATTCCAACACGCAGCAGCACAAACCTCCTTCTCTCGGTAGAGCTGAATGACATAACATGCGCGGTATCGGCTAAAAGCTAAGCGAATTGTTCGCTCAAACCAAGCCTGGGGAATTCCCCAAGCTCCGTTCTCTTTATCCCAAGCCGGTTTGTTTCTCTCACCATTTCGAAGCCAAACTTTATTGTCTTGCGCGTAGGGAAGACGAATTAGCAAAGGAGCGGGACGTTGCCGTTGGAATATCACGGGAAGCCGGGTCTGCTTCCAAAAATGGCTGAAATCGTCAATAGGAGCGTTATTAGACATTTTCCCCTAACGAAATGTATCCCGCAGAATCTACGAGATAAGTTGGACGATGCGAGATATTCTGGACACGGGCTACAACCGACGGCTTCCGCTGCGCCGTCCAGTCGACCTGTGCACTACGCCGCCTTTCGATCGTCGCTTAGCACCGAGTCCAGCGCGTCGAACCAGCGCCGTGTGTGCACGATGCGGGCAGTATGGGCTCTGGCGTCGAGGATCTCTGCCTTGGTCATCTGGGCGACGCGCTCCCACGATTCCATCGGCAGCACATAAGTGGCGTTGTTCACCTGCGGGCATTCCAAGACGCACAGCTTCAATCGTGCGAAGCCGAAGACGGCGTACCCCTCGAAGCCCCCCAGGCCAATGGCCACGAAGTCCGGCTTCTTGGCCCCGACGGCAGACAAGCGGGCACGCAGCACCCCCCGGTTTCCCGCAGGAGCATGTTCGACGACGCCCTCGAGAGCCGGCAGCGCGGATTCCCACGGGTTGCGGCCCGGGGGCAACAGTTGCCAGTGCAGCCGCCGCATCGGGGCGTTGACCCAGCTGGTCAGCTCCTTATCCAGCACTTCGAAGCCTCCGAGCGCCTCGCGCATCATGTTGGCGCTGTTGGTCGCCACAGCGACGCTGAACTCGTCGTTGGAGAACGGGCCTGCCAAGACGTAGATTTGGCCATCGGCGCGCATCTTGACCTCCAGCTCGATGCCGTAGGGCAAGATGTGGGTGCGGGGGTAGCGCTGGTACGGGACATCGACCACTTTGGACTTCTCCTCGGTGTGGTTGCGACCCGCGAACTGCGTCCAAGTCCAGACGACCTGGCGGTAGGCGATTTCTTTCGGCCGGTCGCGGTGGACGATGTCGAAGCCCTCGGCGTTGCGCCGGGATGCCGGTCCTTTGCGGGCCGGGGCCAGCACGCGCTGGCCGGGGACGAGCGGCACCTCGAAGCCGAGGTTTTTCAGCCGCGCCTCGACGCCGGGGTGGACGACCAAGCCGAGCATGTACAGCTCGGTCGGCTGGAGGTGCTTAAGGTACTTCGTAATGTTGCGGGTTTTCCGGTTAATCTGCATGGCTAGGATTCCTTGTAAATGAGCGGGCTGCGGGAATGCTGCCCCTACCTACTAGGACTCCCCAGACCGGCTCCGTGGACGCCGGCACAAATAAATTCTTTTCATTCGGCCCGTCCACGGCTGTGGGGTCGAGAGTCATAGTGAGGGAGAACCCCGTCTATGTCTGCTATTCCCGAACCCGAAGAGCGCCTGTCCAAGGCCGAGGTAGAGGCCGCTCTTAAGAGCCTGAGCCCGGCCGACTGGGGGCGTGCGGCTTCCATCGCCACGGCCTTCTGCTGTGGCCTGACCGGCTGGACGCCGGACGACCTGCTGCAGGAAACGCTGTGCAGCCTATTGGACGAAACCCGCGTCTGGCGACCCGGACTTCACCCCCTAGTCGTTCTCAAGACCGCGATGCACAGCATCGCGAGTAATGCGCGCAAGCGCAACGACGCCAGCCCCGTCGACGAGAACGTGGTCGTGGACCCGTTCGAAGCCGACGAGGACGACAAGACGCCGGCGGCGCACGGCAAGGTCACCATCACCCCTGAGGACGAGCTGTCTGGAAAGCAGCAGATGGCCGCCCTCTACGCCAAGCTCGGGGGCGACGAGGATTTGGAATTGCTCGTCATGACCTGGGCTGAAGGTTTGCGAGGCGCTGACGCTCGCGACGCCCTGGGATGGGATGAGAAGAAGTACGACGCGGCTCGAAACCGACTCCTGCGCCGATTGAAAGCGCTGGACCCCGACCGGAGACCGACATGAACACGAAGCCGACCAACGAATTTGACAACTTCATCGACACCTTCGTCGATGAGCTGATTGCAACCCCCGACGACCAGATTCTTGAAGGCCTTGACCCAGCCGCAGTGCAGGCCAAGGGCCTTGGTCTACTCCAGGCGGCCAAGACTAACGCCAGCCGTTCGCGACTTGCCGCGGCCAAAGCCGGATACGCCGCCTTGAAGTCTAAGCCTGCCATGGCGCCTCAGAATGTTTCGGCAGAGGAAGCACGACGCTTCTTGGCGCAGGCAGCCAATGACAGCAGGTTCACTCTAGCTGCGCGCAACCTTGGCGAGCTATCTGACGACGAGGCGATAGCGCTGTACACAAAGCTTAAGAGCATCGAGTCATCCAGGGACGGAGATGACAAGTGACTTCGACCGTTGGCGATCGCGCCGAGGCGTTGATTGCGGACCTGGGCATTAGCAGTCCTGACGAACTGGACGTCGAAGCAATCGCCTTCGACTCCCAAGTCGAGGTCGTCTACGAGGCGATGACAGGATGCGAAGCTTCGCTCGTGGGCTACCGCGACCGTGCCATCGCCACCATCAATCCCTCGGGCGTTCGCGGACGCGAGCGGTTTTCCGTGGCGCACGAACTCGGCCACTGGCACTTACATCGAGGGCGCTCTTTCAAGTGCCGCGTGGACGACCCCAGCGCTAACCTGTCGTCGGAGCGGGCCTTGGAGAAGGAGGCGGACAGCTTTGCAGCACACCTGCTGATGCCCGGTCCTCTGTTCAACCCCGTGGTCGCGTCATTCGGGAAGCCGACGTTTCAGCAACTGACCCGCGTTGCAGGCGATTTCGGGACAAGCGTCATGGCCACTACGCTGCGTCTGGCCAACATCAATACGCTTCCCGTCATCGTGGCCTGCTACGACCGCCAAGGCAGACGCTGGGCCATGCCCGCCCGCGACATCCCAAAGCGCTGGTTCCTCAAAGAGAAGTTGGACGAAGACTCTTTCACGTACGACTTGCTCCATCAGGGCAAAGAGTGCCGAGGGCTAGGGAAGCAACCAGCCGACGTCTGGTTTGAGAACGATGATGCCGGCAAGTTTGAAGTCCAGGAGCAGTGCATTGGCAGCACAGACGGCACGGCGCTCGTCATGCTCTACCTGGAGTCGTCGATGCTAGAGGCAGGATTCGACTGGACCGTCGGCCGAAAGTACAACGAGTACGGTTCTTATGTTGCTCGCAGAACGCCGATACGCTAGCGTCAGACTCAGTAGCCCGCCATCTGGATTGATTGGTAGCAAGTCCGACTGGAGCCGGGTTGGGTTTACCCCAGCGCGGCCGTTCTCGACAGACCGGTTGTGGTCGAACTGACTCATCTTCGACGAGTAGGTGCTAAGGAAGGGCTCTCACGCGCGGGCGTTGCTTTGCCCTGTCCGCAGTTCTTATGAACTTGTCTCGTGCTCTATCTCAACAGCGCTTCCAGACGCTCAAGCTCACTCGATGCTTCGCCAGCGGATGTGACCTCGATGACGCGCACTTTCGCCCACTCTGCATATCTGCGAATCTGCTCATGCGCTTCTTTTGCGATCCGTGTTCCGTCGGAATCTGGGGCCTCGGTGAGAGAGCGAACGTTGAGCATCAACGTGGGTTCGAAGCGATTGACACCAAACTCAGTGCGAACCACTTCAAGATCCAGAATCTTGCCCTTCAGCTCAGCTTCCGCCGGCGGCGCCTGGTTCGAGCTCGATGGCACAGAAGCGACTTGCAGGACGACGGGTCCAACCGCGTAGTCAATGAACACGATGGGAGCATCTTGCTCGCGCTGCAGGCGGACGTGAAAGCGGCGCTGGCGCTCATCGTCACCAGCTGCAAATGTTCGACGAATCTGTCGAATGAATTCTGAGGTGCGCCTAGTCGCATTCGGTGGCGACAACAAGTCCGGCGCGTATAGATCAGCCGCGCTGCCAAAAACAGTGAGCGTGCGAACGGTCGCGTCCAAAAATTGCTCTACGCTGTAGGCGCGAGCTTGCTGAACAGGACCGAGCGAAAAGCTATGGAATAGCGGTTGCACTTGTTCGATCGGGGCGCCTCGAACAAGCCTATCGGTCATGAAGGCAGCGCACTCGCTCAACATAGCGCTCGCTGAGTCGCCGCGTGCCCTTCCGAGCAGCGAGCGCAAACGCTCTGCGCTAAGTAGCACGTAAGCTTGAGGTGCAAGATGTTCGGCCTCTGGGCCAAGAGGCTCGACGCACAAAATCGCAAAGACTCGCTCGCCAGTATTCTCGATCGGCTCCCACATCACGCCTCTGTACCTAGCGAGAATTTTGGGTGCGCTGATCATGGCTCGAAGAGTGGTCGCGTCGGAGATGTCCACTGCAAACTTGATTGGGGGCCGGCCAAGCGGGCATCCAAAAGTAGAGCGAGCGCCGGCAACCGGAGAATGATGCCACGAACCACGGTCTCAGCGTCGGAAAGGACATCGTCGATCATGGAATTTCCTGACCTCCAGTGCCCCATCATCGTTACGAGGCCTTCAAGCGTTTTTGCGCGTGTTGAAAGCGCTTTCGGCTGATCCAAAATAGCGTGATCTCCCGGACGACGCCGGACAAGCTGCGCGGCTACTTGATTGCGCTGCGCCCGATAGCTGACGAGATCCGCTCGCGTCTTGGAGCTGAGTACTGCTTTTACCGATTTGGCCAGTGGTTTGAGGGCGTGGTCATGATCGATAAGCCAGTATTTCGATCCTTCCAGGATGAAGTTTCCAGCATGGCGGTCTCCATTCGCAACCAGCTCGTCCCAGGCTGCACTGGGTGCAGCAGTAGCCGAGTCGCAAAACCGTTTCCAGACATAGTCATCAACAAGCGGGTCGCCGGTTCGCGCCCGCGCGCGCTCCGGCCACCTCAGAACGCTGCCGTAGCAGAGAACTTCGGGGAGACCTGGTATTGGACGGCCGTGCTCAGCAAGACCCGGAACATCGTCTGGATTTGCAAGCACGAGCATCCCTCGTGGCACTGGAATTTTGAGGGCAGTCGCTGCCAGTGAGCAGCCGAGCTCAATCGCAACTTTTACGGTGGACGGGATGTGTTTGAGGGCAACCGGTATTGCTGGATCTGTGACGTGGGCGGTCTGAA
This sequence comes from Variovorax sp. OV700, assembly GCF_900099805.1. GTDB lineage: Bacteria > Pseudomonadota > Gammaproteobacteria > Burkholderiales > Burkholderiaceae_C > Variovorax. The sequence continues at coordinate 31,521 of NZ_FNDR01000006.1, forward strand.
CCATCGCACTCCACACCGGATTCACTTGACCATCGAATATTGGACGCCCGGAACTCACAAGGTGAACAACGGGCAGCGTGCTCACGTCATCGGGGTCAAACGGCCGTGGAGATTTCACGTTGCGCCTCCATGTTCAAGTTGAGAATCGAAGATGCCTGAGCCCTTGAGCCAAGGCGGCCCCGAACTTGATGTTTTCCCGTGCCCTTCTGAACCGCGATCTGCCATTGATTCGCGTCGTGGTGAGCGTAACAGTAGGACGCTCTTAGCGGCGCCAACTCAGGTGACTGGGATGGTCGGTCCGCCGTCCTTTCTTCTTCGGTTCTCTTTTCCCCTTGTCGGGCGCCCATGCGGACGGTCCGATTCTGGCCGATAGTACCCATTGCACGAGTGGGGCGAATGTCGGCCGCCGCCCATAGCGGAAGTTGGATCGACCGCCGTTCCCCATCGAGACGATGTTGCCCATCCACTGCCTCCAGCTGTAGTGGAAGCCACCGTCATGTACAAGAAGCGCGACACGGAAACTTGGTCTGGTGCAGCACGGGGCCGCGCAAGCCCAAGTGGCTCGTTGAAGCTCAAGCAGCCGGCGACGACATCGAGAAGTACCGCGTCAAGTAACGAGCACTTGACCAGTTAAAAAAGCGCCCTTGTGGTGCTTTTTTTCATCTGGGCGGCAACAATGCTTGCAAGGGGGAAGCAAAAGCATGGATGAGAAGAGGATTGCCGAACTTCGCAAGTTCATAAGCACCGTGACCGATCCGAAGATCAGTGCCTTCATTGATCTCAAGAAGCTCTGCCAATCAGGCACATACAACCTGTCTGTCCAGATGGCTACAGAGCATGCCGCCAAGCACGGTGACTTCAACTACCTCAACCACCTGCTGACCCTCGTGGAAGGCAGCGTCCATGCCACCGACCTCATCTTCTCACTTCGCCCCAAGCTCAACTTCGTGCTCACGGAGACGAAGCCGCGCAAGTTCAAGAAGGCCACGCCCGAGCAGGTAGCCAAGGCAGCAAAGCAGGCCCTCTCCAAGCCCATTACCGTCAAGACTGCCCCAGCAAAGCCCTCCAAGAAGGCCGCGAAGCCAAAGATAAGCCACGATCTGATGGACTCTCGCCTCATGCTGCCTGGCAGTTACGGGCATGGCAAGCGACGCTGACACCATGAACATTCCTCAGAATCGCAAGTTCAAGTGCTGGGCTGCTGCCTGTTGTGGATGCGGCGAAGGACCGTCAGCCGAACACATCGTGTCCAAGTGCCTGTTCCCCGAAGGGGTTGTCCACGTTTCAGGCTTTGACTGGTGCAAGGGTGAGACCAAGTCCATAGGGGTCAACGGGCTTGAGAGGCAAATCCTCTGCAAGACCCACAACTCGGCCTTGTCAGAAATAGACGCAGAAGCCAAGAAAGCTATTGGCCTCTTCCAGCGCTCAGCACCGCCAACCAAAGACGACCCGCTTGGCAACAACAACGTCGACGGCCACAAGTTAGAACGCTGGCTGCTCAAGACCGCCATCAACCTTTCCTACCGAGGGAACTTGCACATCGGTGTCGGTATGAACGGTTCTGTGCCGGGTCTGCCCTCCCCCTACCTCATCGATGTGGCGTTTGGAAAGCTGCCCTTCGGCCACCAAATGGGCGCTCACTTCCTCTTCCCGGCAAAGGAAACATTGCACCAGCCTAGCGAGATCGTCATGATTCCGCTGATCAACGACGGGCACATTGGAGGCTTCTACTTTGAGCTTCGCTCGCAGGCTGTGTTTCTGAACCTGTTTCCCGGTCACGCTCCACCGACCCTAGGCACCGTGGCAGCGAAACTGGAGCTTCAGCAAGCGCTCCTAGACGCGGAATTAGTCTACCGACCGCCAAGCATTGCTACAGCCTCTAATAGCATGCCGATAAGTATGATCAGGTTTCAGTGGTAAGAGATTCAGGGAGCCAGAAGAATGACCAAACCCGTAGCGAAGAAAGCGCCTACGACAGACTTTGAGAACTTGGTGCGCAATGGCATTGACTTTCTTGAGAAGGCTATGTCTCAGCTTGACAGCGATCCGAAGCACTCGGTCATCAATTTCTACACGGCAGTAGAGATTTTTCTCAAGGCTCCACTCGTATTGGATCATTGGACTCTGGTCATCGCTGGGCGCGAACCAGACCGACAAAAATATGACTCAGGTGACTTTGTTTCTGTATCTTTTGAAGAGGCATGTTCGCTTCTGTCCAAGACGCTAAAAAAGCCTCTTCAAAAAAGTGCGAGAGATGCGTTTGACAAAGTGCGCCAGCACCGCAACCGCATGGTGCATTTCTATCACAGTGGGCTCAATGGCAAGCAGCGTAACGAGATTAAGCTAGAGCAAGCAACCGCCTGGTTTGAATTGAACAGATTCGTAGCTGACACCTGGCGTGAAGAATTCAAACCGTTTACAAGCGAATTCCAGCGAATGGAGCGAACGCTGATCGCCAACAATCACTACGCGAAGGCCAAGTACGAAGACCTGAAACCGAAGATTGAGGGCATGAAGAAAGGTGGAGCGACCTTTGAAGATTGCCCCCGCTGCCATACAAACGCCTACCAAGCTGAAGAGGAAGCCCCTCGCCTGACCTCTCACCACTGCATGGTATGTTTCCACAGCGGTAAGCGGCTCCAGATAGATTGCCCAGATTGTGGCGACTCCGACCAGTACATGGAACCTTACGACGGGTTCTCTTGCACGGAATGCGACTGCGAAGTCTCAGGCGAAAGCGAAATCTTTGAGCTGCTCGATCAAAACAGTTTTCGCGGCACAAAGGACGGCCTTGACGCCGACACCCCGGCCAACTGCGACGAGTGTCAGGGCTATCACACCGTATGCGAATACCAAGGCGGCTACCTCTGCACCAACTGCTTCGCCTACTTTGACTCAGTGGGCCAATGTCAGTGGTGCAACGACCCAATGACTGGCGACACCGACCACACCTATGTCACAGGCTGCGAACACTGCGACGGGTATGCGGGCCATCATGCCAACGACTAAACAGATGTACCCTGGAACAAGGGCAAGATGGTCGGCCAGAAGGTACCCTTCAAGCTCAAGGACATTTGGGGGCTGCGAGTACGGCTGCAACTGGAGGGCCGAGTGCGCGAGCTCGCTCTCTTCAACTTGGGTCTGGACAGCAAGCTACGAGGCTGCGATCTTGTTAGCCTGAAGGTCGGGGACGTCTGCCACGGAGAGCAAGTTGCCCCACGGGCAACAGTGATGCAGCACAAGACGCAGCGTCCAGTGCAGTTCGAGCTCACGCCCGGAACCCGCGAGGCTGTACAGGCGTGGATCCAGCGCACCGGACTTCGATCGGACGACTTCCTGTTCCCGAGCCGAATGCACGACTCGCCGCACCTCAGCACCTGGCAGTACGCCCGGATTCTTGGTGGCTGGGTCAGAGAGCTTGGACTAGATCCTGCCGACTACGGATCACACTCGATGCGACGGACGAAGGCAACGCTGATTTACCGGTGGACGAGGAACCTCCGCGCGGTGCAGTTGCTTGGCCACTCCAAGCTTGAGTCGACCATCAGATACCTGGGCATCGAGGTGGATGGCGCCCTGGAGATCTCGGAGACGGAAATCTAAGCGAGTGTCGATTGAGCGGCACAGATTCGTCCGCCTTGCTGCGGCGGTGAGGCGTATCGATGCGCTGCCGGATGCCTCGATTGCGGCGCAAAGCAGCGGGCCGCGCCGACTGACCGCAACCAGCCGTCTAGAGCGGGCATATGCGAAGGGCGGCGTCGCAGCGATTGCTGTCGGTCGCCGTCGCCCGCTCAACTCACAGTGTCAGCCAGGAAGCTGACGTTCGATCATCAACGGCAGTGGCACATCGCCGGCTTATACCAACCTTCTGCAGATGTCGCCCGGAAAGCGCGATCCGCCGACAACGCGGATGACCGCTAACCCATGGCGCCGAAAGGCGCTGCCGACCCTGAGCGGGCGGCTGTTAGGCCAATGGTCTCCTTCTCGGTCCAACGAGACCCTGCGTCACGGGCCGCGCGACCACATCAGGCGAAATCTCTATCGTGTTGCTCTACGCGATGACCGCATCGAATTTTCCAGCGAGCCACTGCGATGACAACGGGCGGGAAGTCCGGCCCGGCCTCGGGCCCTTCGGCCATTTGTTCGGTCAGGCGAACCCCATGCAGCAGACTGCCCGCCTCTCTCCTTTGCTTCTCCGCTTTACGTCTGCCCCACCATCTATGCTGTGGCCCGGCGATTCATGAGCGCCGACCACCAATATGACACCTTTTCAGTCCACACCGATCTGGCAGATGGGTAAGCCCGCATCTGGAATCACTGACTCGGAGCGCTATCTTGGGGTTCTTGCCCGAAAGGCATTTCTGAGCTTTTGGAGCTTCCAGAACCCTTTCACCGACGAGAGCGGTGGCCGCGAACTGTGCGATCTGCTGGTCGTGTTCGGCAACGATGTCATCGTCTTCTCCGATAAGCATTGCAATTTCTCCAATGCGCACGCCGTCGAAGTGTCCTGGCCGAGGTGGTTTAAGAGCGCGATCGAAAGATCCGCCAAGCAGTTGGCTGGAGCGCAATCCTTCATAGAGCAACATCCCAACCGCATTTTTCTTGATTCAGCCTGCGAGCATCCATTGCCCGTTCCCCTGCCGTCCAGGGAACACCTACGGTTGCATTTGGTGGCCGTAACCCGGGGTGGCGTGCCAGCGGGGGAACAATACTGGGGCAACAGCAGCTCTGGCAGTTTGGTGATTAACACCCAGCTGCATGCGGAAGACCACAAAACGCACCCATTCATGGTGGGATGGCCCTTAAAAAAGCGTCTGTTCATCCACGTGGTCGACGAACTCACCCTGGATGTCCTGCTCGGTGAGCTGGATACTGCGCCAGACCTGATCGAATATCTTCGCAAGAAAGAGGACTACCTGTGCAAGCCCGGCATGGATTTCGTCATCAGCGGCGAAGAAGACCTGCTCGCCTCCTACCTGCTAAATCACGACAGTGATGCTGCCACTGGTTTTGCCTTTCCTGTCGTTCCCGATGGCAGGAAACTGGTCATGTTCGAAGAGGGCGGATGGTCACGCTTTCGGGCGAGCGACGCCTATGTCAAATGGAAAGAACTAATTGCAAACAGTTATCTGTGGGATGAACTCATTGAGCATCAGACAAGTCATATCCAGAACTCGACGGCCCAGGTGCTCAGACGGTTTGAAGACGCATCCAGTGATGTGCATGCGCACGAAGAGGTCCTTCGGGCAATGGCCCAAGAGGGTCGCATCGGAAGAAAGCTGCTGTCCGAGGGCCTCAAAGACGTCCTGACCCGCAGTTTCGCAGAAGAAAGATTCAGCAAGACCATGGTTCTGCCGAGCCGGCCGGGGCGCGCCTATGTGCTCATGGTGTTGCGGCGCGACCGGTCAGTGAGCGAAGAGGACTACCGTGCACTTCGCAGAACTTCATTGGTCGGCTACTGCCGGGCAGCTCGCTTGAGAGTTTCGGGCATTCACGAAGTGGTGGGCATCGCTACCGAGCAACTTGACTTCCGCCAGGCCACTCAAGACTTCATGCTAATGCAGTTCACCGGTCCAATGAGTGAGGAGGGAAAGCGCGAGGAGTTGGCAGATCTGCGCCGGCACGGAATATGGAAAGATCACTGGACATGCGTTTGCTAGGCGTGCCGGGTACATCCCGAGACAGGAAGCAACCGCGATCTCTTCTGACGCTGCCAGCAGCGTTCGCTTTTCGGGCGTACCCGAAGGGCGGCTACGCGGCTGACCACCGGTCAAAAAAGGGGGTGGCCGAATGCATATGGTTGGGCACCCATCTTTGATTTCTTCTTTTGGCGCGGTGGACTCGCCACCAGCCGTGGCCACCAATGCAAGATCAGCGCGGTCACGAAAGTGCAGTGGCGATCCGCACGAACGTAGCTAGCGCCGCAGGCGCAGGTCCCTTGCCGAGAAGACCGCGCTGGTTCGTCGAAACTACGAACCGGGCATGAGCGTGTCGCTCGTTGCGCACCAAGATGGAGTTGCTGCCAGTTTGTCGGAGAGGACGTCGAGGCTTTGACGGAGTCGAACGCAATATCGGTTGCTGGCGAACACATTCTGAACGATGACCCTCGTAAGTCGTCGAATCTGTAGCATCGCGGACAAGTCATGCAGTGCTCAACTCGCCAGCAGATATTGCAGCAAATCTTTTCGGATACCCTACCGGGTACCGTCAGAAATAGAAAACAATTTTTCCTTTAATATCATATAGCTATAACTATTATGAAAATAGCCACCTGGAACGTCAACTCCCTCACTGCACGCCTGCAGCATGTGCTCGACTGGCTGATTGCCAACCCCGTGGACGTGCTGTGCCTGCAGGAGCTCAAGATGAGCGACGACAAGTTTCCTCTCGACGTGCTCAAGTCGGCTGGTTACGAGGCGGCCGTGTTCGGCCAGAAAACCTATAACGGCGTGGCCATCCTGAGCCTGGCGCCGATGCGCGACGTGGCAAGAAACATCGGCGGCTTTGCCGACGACCAGTCGCGCGTGATTGCCGCCACGATCGAAACGCCGACGGGTCCGCTGCGCGTGGTCAACGGCTACTTCGTCAACGGCCAGGCGCCCGGCACCGACAAGTTCGAATACAAGATGGGCTGGCTGCGCGCCTTGCGCGAATGGCTTCGCGCCGAAATGGCGGCACATCCGAACTTGGTCCTGCTGGGCGACTTCAACATCACGCCGGAAGACCGCGACAGTTTCGACCCGGTGGGCCTGAAGGAGACGATTCATCACACGACCGAAGAGCGCGACCATTTCAAGGCGCTCCTCCAACTGGGCTTGGCCGACAGCTTTCGCCTCTTCGAACAGCCCGAGAAAAGCTACTCGTGGTGGGACTACCGAATGCTCGGCTATCAGAAGAACCGCGGCTTGCGGATCGATCACATCCTGGTGAGCGAGCCGCTGGTGCCACGCGCTAAGGCTTGCATCATCGATCGCGTGCCGCGCAAGTGGGAAAAACCAAGTGACCACGCCCCCGTGGTGCTCGATCTCGACCAAGGCACCTGATGACCATGAACATGCGCACCCTTGCAATCCTTGCGGCGGCACTGGCGCTCGCCGCCTGTTCGGCACTCAAGCCGGCGGACAAGGCCGGCGACGGCAAGCCGGCCACTTCCGCACCTGACGAGGTGGCCAGCCCCAGAGCTGATGTCCCTACCGTTCGACTGATCACCGCGCAGACTCCCGCCGTGCGGGCCTATCGCAAGACCGGGGCACGCCAGATCTACAACGCCTATCCGCAGCGCATCTACAAGGGGAAGATTCCTCCGCTGGTCTACGCCGTCGTGGTGGTCGAGACCGACCTGGACGCCAACGGCAACGTGAAGAACGTGACGTTCAGCCGCGTGCCGAGCCATGCACCCGAGGTGCCACCCAAGATTGCGGAGCTCATCAAGGCGGCCTCGCCGCTGCCGAGCCCCGGGCGCCTTGGCGGGCATACGTACGTCGACACGTGGCTCTGGGACAAGAGCGGAAACTTCCAGCTGGACTCGCTGACTCTGGGCCAGCGAAGCCGATAACTAGGCTCGCCCCCAGTCTTCGCGCACTTCGTGTCGCTTCGCCAACCCCCTACCGGGGGCGATACCAGCGGCCCGGCAAAGCCGGTTCCGCGGTATCCCTGGCCTGGAAGGGAGGGCCAGCCGCCACCTGTGCGGCGGCTTTACTCGATCCCCAGTTCCTGGATCTTCCGGGTGATGGTGTTGCGGCCGATGCCCAGCTTCTGGGCGGCTTCGATTCGGCGGCCGCGGGTGTTGGCGAGGGCGGTGAGGATGAGCCGCGATTCGAAGCGGCGCGAGAGCACGTCCCAGACGTCGGTGCGGCCGGCTGCGAGCAGCGCCTGGGCTTCGATCTCGAGGCCGCTTTCCCAGCTGCTTGCGCCGACCAGGCCTTCGGCGGCTTCGGGCGCGGTGCTTGCCGGTGCCGTTTCACGTTCAGGGCTCGGTGACAACTGCGGCGCGGCTTGAGCCGGCGCTGCTGCAGTGGGGGCTGCGTCGGCAGGCTGCACCTGCGAGCTGGCGGCCGCGGCCATGACTTCGGGCGGCAGATCCTTGGCTTCGATCAGCTGCGCCGGGGCCATCACGGTCAGCCAATGGCAGATGTTTTCCAGCTGGCGCACGTTGCCCGGGAAGCTGAAGGCGGCGAGCCTCGCCAACGCGGCATCGGAAATGCGCTTGGGTTCGACGCCGAGCTGGCGCGCGCTCACCTGCAGGAAGTGGCGCGTGAGCGCGGGCACGTCTTCTCCGCGCTCGCGCAGGGCCGGCAGCCGAAGGCGGATCACGTTGAGGCGGTGGAACAAGTCTTCGCGGAAGCCGCCGAGCTTGACGCGCTGCTCCAGGTCCTGGTGCGTGGCCGCGATGACGCGCACGTTAGCCTTGACCGAGTTGTGGCCGCCAACGCGGTAGAAGTGCCCGTCGCTCAGCACGCGCAGCAGGCGCGTCTGCAGGTCGAATGGCATGTCGCCGATTTCGTCGAGAAAGAGCGTGCCGCCCTCGGCCTGTTCGAAGCGGCCGCGCCGCATGGTCTGGGCGCCGGTGAAGGCGCCGCGCTCATGGCCGAACAGTTCGCTCTCAAGCAGGTCCTTGGGGATGGCCGCGGTGTTGATGGCCACGAAGGGACCGTTGGCGCGGGGCGAATGCTTGTGCAGCGCGCGCGCCACCAGCTCCTTGCCCGAACCCGACTCGCCGGTGATGAGCACCGTGACGTTGCTTTGCGAGAGCCGGCCGATGGCGCGGAACACGTCCTGCATGGCCGGCGCCTGGCCCAGCATTTCAGGCGCAGCCACCATGCGCTCCTCCGCCACTTCCTCGCGCTGGCTTTCGTCGACGGCGCGGCGGATGAGCTCGACTGCGCGCGGCAGGTCGAAGGGTTTGGGCAAATATTCGAAGGCCCCGCCCTGGAACGCCGACACGGCGCTGTCCAGGTCGGAGAACGCCGTCATGATGATGACCGGCAGGCCGGGGTGCTTGGCCTTGATCTTGTCGAGCAGGTCGAGGCCGGAGCCGCCGGGCATGCGGATGTCGCTCACCAGGACCTGGGGGCCCTGCTGCTCGTCTTCGTCGGCGAGTTCGAGGGCGGCGAGCACCTCGCGCGTGTTGGTGAAACTGCGCGTGGGCAAGTCTTCGCGCAGCAAGGCCTTCTCGAGCACGAAGCGGATCGATTGGTCGTCATCAACTATCCAGATCGGCTTCATGCATCTCCTTGTTGCCGTGGCTGCTAGGGCAGCGGTATCAGTATCTTGAAATCGGTCCGGCCCGGGACGCTGTCGCACTCGATCACGCCGTGATGCTGTTGCACAAAGGTTTGTGCAAGCGTCAATCCAAGCCCTGTCCCGCCTTCCCGGCCCGATACGAGCGGATAGAAGATGCGGTCCTTGATCGTGTCCGGCACACCCGGTCCATTGTCGATGACATGCAATTCCAGTGCCAATCGATACCACTGCTTGTTGAATATCACCTGCCGGGCGATTCGCGTCCTGAAAGTGATCTGCGCATCGCCGGCCGCGCGGCGCTCGGCCAGGGCCTGCGCGGCGTTGTGCACGATGTTGAGCGTGGCCTGGATCAGCTGCTCGCGGTCGCCGCGGAATTCGGGAATCGAGGGATCGAAATCGCGCTCGATGTGCAGGTCGCGCGGAAACTCCGCCAGGATGACGGAGCGCACGCGCTCGCACACCTCGTGGATGTTCACGTCGCCCACCACGTGCGGGCGCCGGTGCGGCGCCAGCAGCCGGTCGACCAGCGTCTGCAGCCGATCGGCTTCATGGATGATGACTTGCGTGTACTCGATGAGGTCGCGCGATTCGACCTCCATCTGCAGCAATTGCGCGGCGCCGCGAATGCCGCCCAGCGGGTTCTTGATTTCGTGCGCAAGGTTGCGGATAAGCTCCTTGTTGGCCTGCGCCTGGTCGAGCAGGCGTTCTTCGCGGTCCTGGCGCACCTGCTGCTCGAGCGGCGACATCTCGATGATGAGTTCGCCCGTTTTGTCGCCTTGTGCCAGCGTGACCTGCACCGGCATCAGTTCGTGGTTGACCCGGCGCAAGAACGCCTCGTAGCGCAGCGTGGCGAAGTCGTTGCTGCGCGCGCCGTCGATAGCGGTGCGAAGAACGTGCGGCTCATGAAAGCAGGCACCGAACTGAGAGCCCTCGAGCGTGCGGCGCGACGTGCCCAGCGCGTCTTCGAGCGCCGCGTTGGCGAACAGCACCGAGCCGTTGGTGCTGACCACCGCAATCAGCGTCGACAACAGGTCGAAGGACTGAAAGCGCAGGCCGGCGCCAGTCGCCTTCTTCCCGAAAACCATGGCTTACTGCTTGACCGGCAGACGGCCAAGTTCGCGGCGGATGCCCGCGATGTCGCTCTCGTTGCGCGCCAGCTCGGCCTTCATTTCAGCCACGCGATCGAGGTATTTCTGGTAGTTGCGGCCTTCGCTGCCCTGCTTTTCGGGCTCGCCGTTGTTGTATTCCTTTTGCAGCTCCGCTTGGCGGGCCTCGGCCTTCTTCAGCTCGGACTCGAGCACCGAGCGGGCTTCGCCATCGCGGGCGCGCTGGTCGACGCCTTCGACACGCGGGCTGCCAGCCGGCGCACGCGCCGCGGCCTGCCCGGAACCGCTGCTCGCGGAACCGCCGCCCGAAGGCTTCGTGCCCTGCACGACGGTGACGTTGCCGCCTTCCAGGACCTTGCAGCCCTTTTGCTGCGCCACGGTCGCGTTGTTGGTGTATTCATTGCCGCAGCGCCATACGCGCTCCTGAGCCGACGCCGGCAAGGCGACGGCCAACAATGAACCAGCCAGGAAAATGAGGGAAGCAGTCTTCATGAGAATCGGTGGATGGCGCGACAAAGGCGCATTTTCCTGCAATTCGACGCCATCGGTGACAAGATGTTCCGCGTCAACGAAAAAGGACGGCCGCAGCCGTCCTTTTTGTCTTACTTAACCGTCAGGGGCTTGCGCCCACCGATTTAGAGTGAGTAGTACATGTCGAATTCGACCGGGTGGGTCGCCATGCGGAAGCGCGTGACTTCTTGCATCTTGAGCTCGATGTACGCGTCGATGTAGGCATCGGTGAACACGCCGCCCTTGGTCAGGAACGCACGGTCCTTGTCGAGGTATTCCAGAGCCTGGTCGAGGCTGTGGCAGACGGTCGGGATCAGCGCGTCTTCTTCCGGCGGCAGGTGGTACAGGTCCTTGCTGGCGGCTTCGCCCGGATGGATCTTGTTTTCCACGCCGTCGAGACCGGCCATCAGCAGTGCAGCAAAGCCGAGGTACGGGTTCATCAGCGGATCGGGGAAGCGCGCTTCGACGCGGCGGCCCTTGGGGTTGGCCACGAACGGGATGCGGATCGATGCCGAGCGGTTCTTGGCCGAGTAGGCCAGCTTCACCGGGGCTTCGAAGCCGGGCACCAGGCGCTTGTAGCTGTTGGTGCCGGGGTTCGTGATGGCGTTCAGGGCACGGGCGTGCTTGATGATGCCGCCGATGTAGTGCAGCGCGAAGTCCGAGAGACCTGCATAGCCGTCGCCGGCGAACAGGTTCTTGCCGTCCTTCCAGACCGACTGGTGCACGTGCATGCCGGAGCCGTTGTCACCGACGATGGGCTTGGGCATGAAGGTGGCGGTCTTGCCGTAGGCGTGGGCCACGTTGTGGATCACGTACTTCTGCAGCTGGACCCAGTCGGCGCGCTGGACCAGCGTGCTGAACTTGGTGCCGAGTTCCATCTGGCCGGCGTTGGCCACTTCATGGTGATGCACTTCGACCGGGATGCCGAGCGATTCGAGCACCAGGCACATTTCCGAGCGCATGTCCTGGAAGCTGTCGACCGGGGGAACTGGGAAGTAGCCACCCTTGACTGCCGGACGGTGGCCGGTGTTGCCGTGCTCGTATTCCTTGTCGGTGTTCCACGAAGCTTCTTCGGAGTCGATCTTCACGAAGCAGCCCGACATGTCGTTTTTCCAGCGGACGCCGTCGAACACGAAGAATTCGGGTTCCGGACCGAAGAAGGCGGTGTCGCCCAGGCCCGAAGCCTTCATGTACGCCTCGGCGCGCTTGGCGAGCGAACGCGGATCGCGCTCGTAGGCCTTGCCGTCGGCGGGGTCGATCACGTCGCAAGTCAGGATCAGCGTCGTTTCTTCGAAGAAGGGATCGATGTTGGCGGTGTTGGGATCGGGCATGAGCTGCATGTCCGAGGCTTCGATTCCCTTCCAGCCAGCGATGGACGAGCCGTCGAAAGCGTGGCCCGAGGTGAATTTGTCTTCATCGAAAGCCGAGACGGGCACGGTCACGTGCTGCTCTTTGCCGCGGGTGTCGGTGAAGCGGAAGTCGATGAACTTGACCTCGTTTTCCTTGACGAGCTTGAGTACATCGGCGACGGTCTTTGCCATCAGTTTCTCCTGAGTTGGATGGTGGTTAGGAATACAGAGACGAAGGATGCAGTTTCTGTGCCATTGTCGCCTCTTCGGAAGAGGCTCCGGCACGGGCGGCAAACCCCAAAAAAAGGCGAAAAATCACTACTTTGGTGCATTCGAAACTAACGCACCAATTCCGGGCCAAGCTTCGCATCATAGGCGTGCAGGCCTTCGATCAGCTGCGCATAGGCGGCTTCGAGGCGAACGGGATCGCCCTTGACCCCGAGTTCGATGTGGCGGCCGTATTCCGGATGGTCGACGCTGGGCAGGCTGAACACCTTGATGCCGGCGTGAGCCGCTTCGATGGCCTCCATCAGCGGCGTGAGCGTTGCTTCCATGGCGCCAAAGACGATGACCGACTTTTCGGCCGCCTGGCCGCTAGTGAACATGTGCGCGTAACGGCTGTCGAGCACAGACTCGATCATGGGCCACGCCATGACGGGAAAGCCCGGTACGAAGTGGACGTGATCGATGCTGAAGCCCGGAATTTTGTTGTACGGGTTGCGGATGATCGTGGCGCCCTGCGGAAACACGCCCATGTTGAGACGGTGGATGTTGTCGGGGCGGTCCGGCTCGTAGGCAATGCCCTGCTCGCGCGCGGTGTCCTGCATGCGCTCGCGGATCAGCAGCTCGGCCTCGGGATGCAGTTCGAGCGGCAACCGCAGGGCCTGTGCGGCGCATTGCCGCGTGTGATCGTCCGGCGTGGCGCCGATGCCGCCGGTCGAAAAGACGATGTCGCCCGAAGCAAAGGCCCGGCCGAGCGCCGCCGTGATGCGCGCTGGCACGTCGCCCACGTATTCGGCCCAGCCAAGCTGCAGGCCGCGCGCGGCGAGCAGTTCGATGACCTTGGGCATGTGCTTGTCGACACGCTTGCCTGAAAGAATTTCGTCGCCGACGACGATCAGTCCGAATGCGCGGGTCATGGGGATTTCCACTGAGAAAGTACGGCCTGGTCGGCCTCGAGGGCTGGTGCGCTGTCGGTAGAAGCGGCGGCGGCTCCGCGCTGTGCACGCAGCTGCGCCAGGGCATCGAGGCAATAGTGGCCGAACCAGAGCGCCGAAAACGCAAATACCAGCGTGTAGATCCAGATGGCAAGCGGCACCAGCACGAAGAAGGCGGCGGCAAACAGCAGGCCCGAGGCCCAGACGATGCTGGGTGCGGCCCCCAGGTACCCGCACAGCACGCCGATGCACAAAAGCGGCAGCCGGTGCGCACGCAGGATGGCGGCCCGCTCTTCGGGGCTCGCGTGCTCGGCCAGCGCATCGAAGCTCATCACGCGGTAGGTGAGCCAGCCCCAGATCAGCGGCGGCAGGACGAGCACAAGCGGAGGAATGAGCCAGAGCGGCATGGAAACCACGAGCGCCAACAGCGCCAGCACGGTCACGCCGAGCGAGCGCGCCACGCTGCCGAAGAAAGAGGCGCCCTTCTTGCGCTCCAGCGCGGGAAACCGGCGGTGGGCCACCAATGCCGTGAGCGGAGGCGCCATCAGGCCGGCCACGATCAGGAGCGAGACCACCACGATCAACGGCGTGGCGGCCACCACGACCACCAGCGGCGCCAGCACCGCCGTGACGTCGCCCGAAAAAAGCCGCCCGATCCAGCCCCAGAAGCTCGACAGCAGTGGCCAGGCGTCGAGCGCCTCGCGGGTCCATGCCACGGTGGCGTCCCAGAAAAAATAGCCGAATCCTGCGGCCAGCAGCACCATCAGGCCCAGGGGCAGCAGCGACAGCACGATCACGCGCGGCAGCATGCAATAGGCGACCGCGCGCCAGAAAGAGTCGAGGAGCAGGCGCATTGGGTGCGAAGGATAACCGGCTGGGTTGGGGCCGGCGCTCAGCCGCGGCCGACCATGCGCTTCAGGCCGAGCCATTGCTGCGCCCAGAAGCCGCTGCCGTAGTCGCGCAGCCTCCCGTCGGCGCCGGGCTCGACCTGGTCGCGGATGCCGGTCGGGTCGTAGCGCTCTTCGAAATTGGCAGTGCGAAAGAGCATGTCCCACCACGGCAGCAGCACGCCGAAGTTGTGCCCGCCCAAGGTGTGGGCGCCACGCGATTCATGGCCCAGGCCAATGCTGTGGTGCAGCCGATGAAAACGGGGGCTGATCCACAGCCGCTCGCCGAGGGCGCCGAAAGCAAGCTTCAGGTTCGCATGCTGCAGGCTTTCACTGAGCTGCGTGAAGGCCACGAAGGCGATGAATTGCCCGGGTGCCACGCCGATCAGCTGCGCGACGATGACGATCAGCGTGTCGTGCACGATGTCGTCGAGCAGGTGGTTGCGGTCGTCGCTCCACATGGTCATTTGGCGCTGCGAATGGTGCAGCGAATGCAGGCCCCACCACCAGTTGAACTGGTGCTGGCCGCGGTGGATCCAGTAGCCGACAAAGTCGAGCACCACGAGGTAGATCGCAAACGCGACCCATGGCACGTCGGTCACGCCGGGAAAGACTTCGTCCAGGTGAAAGGTGACAAACCCCGCAGTGCGCAGGCTCCCGATGGCTTCGTCGAACAGGGGCTCGAGCGTGAAGAACATCGCCAGCCTGAAGACGCCCAGGCGATGGATCAGCGTGTAGAGAACGTCGATGCGAATGGCGCGGCGGTCGGTGACCGGCTCAACGGCTCGCCAGCGCTGCAGCGGACCGATGACCGCAAGCAGCACCACCACCTGGATCAGCCCGACGAGCAGCCAACCAGTGGCGTCGAAGGCGTCTTCCGTCCATCCGCCAAGGCCGACCGCGAAGACCAGGGGCTGCACCACCGCCTCGAAGAACCAGGCCTGCAGCGCGGAAAATGCATCCGTCAACCAATCGATCACAGCAGCGGCCTCAGGGGTGGGATGCGATCCAGGCGCGGTATTGCGGATGCTGGCGCAGGGTCTCGAAGCAGAAGCCCTTGGCCTTGAGCCCAACGATCAGGGGCTCGAGATTGGCCGGCGCCCACGGATCCTTGCGCGACCAGATGCCCAGGTGCGCGACCAGGATGTCGCCGGGGCGGATGCTCTCCAGCGCCTGCGAAAGGAGCTTTTCGTTGCTGAATTTCTCACTCGGCAGTTCGTCGCCCAGGAACCCGGCAGGCGCCCAGCCCACATGCTCGAAGCCGCAGGCCTTGGCAGTCGCGAGCAGCCGGGGCGACGTCTTGCCGCCCGGCGCGCGGAACAATGGCAGTGGCTTTTTGCCGGTGATGAGGGCCAGCCGCTCGGACGCCTCGCCGATGTTGGCGCAGTACTCGGCCGCGGTCCAGGTGAACTCGCGGCCCGCGAACGCGCCTGCCGATGGCTTGATGCGAAAGCTTGGCTCCACTCCTTTGAGGTCGCCGCGCCAGTACGCATGGTCGTAGGTGTGGGAGGCGAACTCGTGGCCTTCGGCCGCCCTCGCCTTCCACCACGGGGCCCAGTGGCTATCGAGGCTGTCGCCGTCGGTCTGCGTGCGCTCGGCGGCAGCAAAGAAGGTGACGCGGACGTTCTGGCGCTTGAGCACGTCGGCCACCAGCGGCGCAACGCCCATGTGACCGGTGTCGAAGGTCAGGTAGACCGGCTTTTCGCAGGTCGCGCCTTGCTGCGCCCAGGCGCTGGGCGTGGCTGCACATGCGACTGCGAAAACGATGCCGGACAGCCCGCGGAGCCGGCTCGAACCCGCCCGCTCAGATTCTTTTCGCATGGTCCAGCGTCCAGACGCCGTGCGGCGAACGGCCGACATTGACCTGGCGCACAACCTTCTGGGTCGCCAGGTCGACCACGCTGAGCTTCTTGGCCCAGCGCGAGGTGACGTACAGGGTCTTGCCATCGGCCGACACGTCCATGCAGTCGGGACCGCCCGGCACGGGGTAGGTTGCGCTGACCTTGAGCGTCGCCAGGTCGATCCGGCTGATGGTGTTGGCCACCCGGTTGCTCACGAAGACGCTCTTGCCGTCGCCGGCCGCACGGAAGGCGTGCGCGCCCTTGCCGGTCGGGATCTTGCCGACCAGCTTGGGCTCGGCGCCCGCTACGTCGAACACCTGTACGCCGTCGCTGCCGGTGAGACCCACCAGCAGGGTCTTGTCGCCGTGCACGCCGAAAATGTCGGCCGGCATGGGCCCGGTGGCCATGCGCCAGCGGATGGTCTGCGTGGGCAGGTCGACGGCGATGAGCTCGTCGCTGTCCTGCATGGTCACGTAGGCGATGGTGCTGGTGGCGTCGATCCAGATGTGGCTGGGCGTCTTGCCGGTGGCAATGCGCTTGGCGAGCTTCGGGTCCTTGCCGTCCCAGCGGTAGACGTCGACGTGGTTGAGCCGGTTTCCGGCCGTGACGAACCACTTCATGTCGCGCGAGAACTGCAGCTGGTACGGATCGATGATGCCGTAAACCACGCGCTGCACTTCGGCGGTTTTGGGGTTGAGAAAAGTCAGCGAATCGCCCGCCGAATTGGCCACGATGACCGACTTTTCGTCCGGCGTCATGTAGATGTGGTGCGGCTCCTTGCCGGTGGCGATGCGCTGCTTTTCGGACCAGTCGGCGGGGTTGATCACGCTGACGCTGGCATCCAGCGAATTGAGCACGAAGATCGGCGGGACTTCGGGCGGCGCAGCGGTGGCGGCTTGCGCCGCCCAGACCGTCAGGCAGGAAAACAGGAAGGCCGCAAAGCGGCCGTTCGGTCGGGCAAGGGATCGCAAGGGAAAAGTTCCGGAAGAGTGCTGTCGATTATCAACGTCCGGACCCTACGGCTGGCTGACCGTCCCATTCCCGGTGGCCTTATCCGGTGTTTTTTCACGCAACGTGGCAACCTGCCCGGCATCGAGCCAGCGCCATTGGCCGGGCGCAAGGTCTGCGGGAAGTGCCAGCTGGCCGATGCGCGAGCGGTGCAACCCCTCGACCCGGTTGCCGACCGCGGCCAGCATGCGCTTGACCTGGTGGTATTTGCCCTCGGTGAGCGTCAGCCGCAGGTGCAGCGGGCTG
The DNA here is from genome assembly GCF_900099805.1 of Variovorax sp. OV700. Classification (GTDB taxonomy): domain Bacteria; phylum Pseudomonadota; class Gammaproteobacteria; order Burkholderiales; family Burkholderiaceae_C; genus Variovorax. The sequence continues at coordinate 48,868 of NZ_FNDR01000006.1, forward strand.
TCCGATTCGCAGGCGGCCGCGCGCACGGGCTTGGGATCGTCGTCGAGTACCACGCCGGCCAACAGCTTGGCGATCTGCGCATCGTCCACCGGATGCTTGGCCGTGACCTCGTACACCTTGGGAACGTGGTGCTTGGGGGACCCCATCCGATGGATGAACTGGCCGTCGTCGGTCAGCAGCAGCAGCCCGGTCGTGTCCTGGTCGAGCCGGCCGATGGCCTGCACGCCCTGCACCGCGCCCTTGTTGGGCCGCAGCCGCAGCGGGGACGGCAGCAGCGTGTAGATGCTCGGGTAGGTCGAGGGCTTTTGCGAGCACTCGGTACCCGCCGGCTTGTGCAGCATCAGGTAGGCCTTCTCGTGGTACGCCCACTCAATGCCCTGGACCGTGAAGAGGAGGCCTTCGGGATCGAGATCGGCAAAGGGGTCGTTCACGACCTTGCCCGCGATGGTCACGAGACCCTGCTGGATCAGCCCCGCGCACACGCGCCGCGTGCCGAAGCCCTGGGAATAAAGAATGTCTTGCAGATGCATGGAAATGAAAAAGGCGGCCGCGCCAAAGTGGCGCGACCGCCCTAGTTTGCCGGATCAGTACCCGGCAGCCAGGCCGGTGTTGCGGCGGGGGTCGTTGGCGCCATAGAAGCGGTTGGCGCCGACAGGCTTGCCGCCCAGCGACGGCGCGCCGACGATGATCGCCGCCAGGTGGTTGGCTGGCTGCGGCACGCCCAGGTTGTGGCCCATGTCGGTCAGGATCTTGCGGGTGTCGGGGCTCAGCGCAAAGGTCTCGACATTGGTGACGTCGGGCAGCCATTGCTGGTGGAAGCGCGGCGCATCGACGGCTTCCTGCACGTTCATGCCGTAGTCGACCACGTTCAGGATGGTGTGCAGCACCGCCGTGATGATGCGGCTGCCGCCGGGCGTGCCGACCACGAACACCGGCTTGCCGTCCTTCGAGACGATGGTCGGGCTCATCGAGCTCAGCGGGCGCTTGCCCGGGGCAATGGCATTGGCCTCGCCCTGCACCAGGCCGTACATGTTGGGCATGCCGATCTTGGCGGTGAAGTCGTCCATCTCGTTGTTCAGCAGCACGCCGGTCTTGTCGGCCGTGACCTTGGCGCCGAACCAGTCGTTGAGCGTGTAGGTGACCGAGACCGCATTTCCCTGCTGGTCGGTGATCGAGTAGTGGGTGGTGTTGCTGCCTTCGTGCGGCGCGACGCCGGGCTTGATGTCCTTGGAGACGCCGGCCTTCTTGGGATCGATCGCGGCGCGGATCTTCTCGGCATAGCCCTTGTCGAGGAGGCGGTCGAGCGGGTTCTTCACGAAGTCCGGGTCGCCCAGGTAGCTGTTGCGGTCGACGTAGGCGTGGCGCATGGCCTCGATCTGGTAGTGCACCGACTCGGCCGAGCGGAAGCCCAGATCCTTGAGCGGATAGCCTTCGAGGATGTTGAGCATCTCGCAGATGATCACGCCACCCGAGCTTGGCGGCGGTGCCGACACCACGCGATAGCCGCGGTAGTCGCATTCGACCGGCGCCAGCTCGCGCGTCTTGTATTGGTCGAGGTCGGCCTGGGTGATGATGCCCTTCCCGGCTTGGCTCGACGCCACGATGGCCTGCCCGACCCAGCCCTTGTAGAAGCCGTCGACACCCTTGGCGCTGACGGCGCGCAACGTCTTGGCGAGGTCTTTCTGCACCAGCTTCTGGCCGACCGCGAAGGGCTCGCCCTTGTTCAGGAAGATCGCGCCGGAGACCGGGTCCTTCTTGAAATCGTTGGTGGCGGTGCGCAGCATGTCGATGTCGCCCTGCTCCAGCGCAAAGCCCTTCTCGGCCAGCTGGATAGAGGGGGCGATCAGGTCGGCGCGCTTCATGGTGCCGTACTTCTCGCGCGCGTATTCCATGCCCGACACGGAGCCGGGCACGCCCACGGCCAGGTGGCCGTTGGTGCTCAGGCCCTTGACGACGTTGCCGTCCTTGTCGAGGTACATGTTGGCAGTTGCGGCCAACGGGGCTTTCTCGCGGAAGTCGAGAAAAGTCTTGCGGCCATCGGCCAGCTGCACGGTCATGAAGCCGCCGCCCCCAAGATTGCCCGCTGCCGGGTACACCACCGCCAGCGCATAGCCCACGGCCACCGCCGCATCGACCGCGTTGCCGCCGCGCTTGAGCACGTCGACACCGACCTTGGTGGCTAGGTGCTGCGCACTCACCACCATGCCGTGTTCGGCAGCGACCGGCGCCTGCGAGGCGGCATTGGAAGCGCTTGCGGCCGCCAGTACGAGTGTGGCCGCCACCGCGGCGCGCAATGTTGGAGTCCAGTGGAGTTGCTGCATGGAGAAAGTCCCTCGTTGAGTTGGATGATGATGAAAGGAGATAGACCGCGTCATGCGACCAGCAGCGCCTTGCGCTGCAAATCGTCCAAGCCAAGCGCCACATGCTTCAGCGCGAGTTCCTTGATGGCCGAAGTTTCGGTCAGCGGCTTGTCGTTCTGAACGAATCTGAGGCGATCGGCAAGCACCTCGCCCACCAGATGGTCGGCCAGCATCTCGTGCGAATGCGCACCATCGAGAAGCGGCAACAGGCAACGCTCGAGCGCGGTGAGTTCCACGGAATCGTGCCATTGGTTGCAGACACTGGCCGAGTTTCCGGCCGACAACGCGAGACCGAGTGCGGTTCGAACCGACGGCAGGGCACGCGGCCGCGCCGATATCTCGACGGCGACCTGCACTGGTCCGCGCCGCATACGCACGGCGCCAAGAATAAGCAGTTCTTCGAGCATCGACAGCACGTGCGGCTCGACGGAAGTGCGCGCCTCACCCGTGACAGACACCACCGCGGCGACCAGCGCCTCGAACGACGTGCTGGCCGGGTAGCGGGAATCGAGCACCTGCGCCAAGGCCTTGTGCACCGGCAGGCGCAGCGTCACTGTGAGATTGCGCAGCGCCCTGCACGGCTGCTCACGTGCATCGAGGGTCAGAGCGCCGCCGTCCGCCGCCGCGAACACACCGGCGAATTCAAGTCCGCGAATGCGGGCGTGGTCGAGCCGGTAGCGGATGTCGCCGCCGCGGCCCTGCTTGACCAGCAAGGTCTGGCGAAAGGTGCGATTGACCAGAAAGTCGAGGTACTGTTCCATCAGGACCTGGCTTCCGCCGCACTCGCGCAGCAGCGGCTCGCGAACCTTTTCGCCGTAGTTCTGCACGAACATGGTCGAGGGCTCCGCGTCGGCCAGGTAGGCGAGGCCCTTGGCCTCGGCGCGCGCCGCAAACTCCTTGAAATAGCAGGGTGCGTTGCAGGGCTCGAGGAATTCGTGCAGCAGGTAGTAGCTGTTGGCACCACGCACGATAGGCATCGTTTCTTCGAGCGTTTTCTTGAGAACGCTGTCGGACCGAGCCGACTGCTCCAGAAATTCGAGCATGCCGCGCGCATATGACAGCTGTTCTTCCGGCGTGTCGCGCGGACCGCCCCGCAGGATCATTGCGTCGCGCACGATCTCCCTCGCCTTCCAGCCCGGGTACACGTTGTAGCTCACATAGGCGACGCCATCCGGTGCAAGGTTCTCGCAGCAGATGCGAAGAATCGCATCCTGTACCGGGCCCGGCACCCAGCTGTAGACCCCGTGGCAGACGATGTAGTCGAACTGGCCGAAAGATGCATCGATCTCCGCGAGGTCGAACACCCGCAGCTCCACATTCGGCAGTGCCGCGCGGGAAATCGCGCCTGTGCCTTGCTCCACCTGTACCTTCGACAAGTCGAGGCCGAGGGCGCTGGCCTCTGGATGGCGCGCGGCGAACGGAATCAGGTTGCCGCCTGCGGCGCAGCCAAGCTCCAGCACCCTCGCCCGGGCGGGAGCAGGCGTCTGGAGGCCGAACAGGAACGCGATGGCTTCGAGATGCTCGACCGCCGTTTGCGGGAACGGGTGCGATTCATAGGGCACCGCGTTGTAGTAGCGCGTGAGCGTCGAAGTCAGTGAATCGGGCACGGCGTCCTTTTTTTGGCGGATCGAGCTGGCCAGCTGCGCCCTTTGCGAGAAAGCGCAACGGTGATGGCGTGACAGCGCCCGGTGACTATAGCCGTGCGTCCGGGCAAAAAAAAGCCAACCTGCCGCAGGTTGGCTTTTTTTGATGGATGGTGGAGCTGGGGGGATTTGAACCCCCGTCCGCAAGCCTTCTTCGCGCAGTTCTACATGTTTAGTGATCTGATTTGAGTCTCGCTTCCGGAGTCGCGCAGTCACACGCTAAACCGGACGCCAGCACCCTATTTTCTCGCCCCGACCCAAGGTACACGGATCGGAGCCAGCCCATGTAATTATCCTTGCAGCCGGGAGGTCAGGATTGCTCCAGACCCCCTTGCCCAGCCCATCGGCCAACTGTTGCAAGGCTCACTGGCAATTAAGCAGCGAGTGCGAAACGTTCGTCGTTTGCAGTTAGTTTGTTTGAATCTGTTTTACGAGCGCATTCAGCTCGACATGCCCCGCTGCGATTCCGAACCCACGTCGAAACCAGTGCAGCCCCAAGCCAACCATTTTAGGCCTTATTCAGCAAATGCAAGAGCTCCAGGGGCGCAGCGATCGAAGCATCTGCGTTCCAGAGTGTCACATCGGCCTGCGGGCCCATGTAGCCATAGGTAGCCGCGATGGTTCGCATGCCCGCGGCACGGCCGGCGACGATGTCGCGCTCGTCGTCTCCCACGTACACGCATGCGCTGGACGGCACGCCCATCCGCCGCGCCGCTTCGTGCAAGGGCTCGGGGTGCGGCTTGGAATACGGCGTCGTATCGCCGCTCACGATGGCGCCCGCGCTGCTGAAAAGCGGAATGGCGCGCGTCAACGGATCGGTAAAGCGCGCCGACTTGTTGGTGACCACACCCCAGGCCAACCCACGTGTGCAGATGGCGTCGATGAGCGCCTGCACTCCGTCGAACACGTGCGTATTGAGCAGCATTCGGTTCTCGTAGGCCACGAAGAATTCTTCGCGCAGTGCGGGGAACTCCGGTGCATCGGGCGCGATGCCGAACGCCACGCCGAGCATGCCCCGTGCGCCAGCTCCGGCCATGAACCGATAGCGCTCCAGCGGATACGACTCGAGGCCGCGATCGGTACGCATCTTGTCGGCTGCGGCGCCGAGATCGGGTGCGCTGTCGATCAGCGTGCCGTCCAGATCGAACAGCACGGCTTTTACTGCTCCGGCCGTCACGCTTGCGAACCCGTCGTCGAGGCCGGCTTTTGCGTAGCGAACATGTAGTTGACGCTGGTGTCGGCGCTGAGCCAGTAGCGGCGCGTCAACGGGTTGTGTTCCATCCCCCGCGTGTGGCGCAGGTCAAGGCCGGCTGCGCGGCAGTGGGCCGCCAGCTCGCTGGGCCGGATCAGCTTGGCGTATTCGTGGGTGCCGCGGGGCAGCATGCCCAGAACGTATTCGGCACCGACGATGGCCAGCATGAACGACTTGAGGTTGCGGTTGATCGTCGAAAAGAAGACCCAGCCACCCGGCTTCACGAGCGTTGCGCAAGCCTGGACGATGGAAGCGGGCTCGGGCACGTGCTCGAGCATTTCCATGCAGGTCACGACGTCGAAACTGCCAGGCTGCTCCGCGGCGAGCGCCTCGGCACTGACTTCACGGTATTTGACGCCGCTCGTGCCGGCTTCGAGCGCGTGCAGCCTCGCCACCTTGAGCGCCTTGCTCGCCAGATCGATGCCAAGCACCTCGGCGCCTTTTCGGGCCATCGAATCGGCGAGGATGCCTCCGCCACAACCGATATCGAGCACCTTGCGCTGTGAAATGGGCGCAATACCGTCAATCCATTCCAGTCGCAGCGGATTGATTTCATGGAGCGGACGGAATTCACTGTCCAAATCCCACCACCGATGGGCTAGTTCCGAAAACTTGGCGAGTTCCGCGGGATCGGCATTCACGTTATCTGTCATGCCACGATTATGAAACGGAGAATGCACCGGCGGACATGAGTGGGCACTTGACGCGTATCAGAAGGAATTCGACAGGCATAAAAAAACCCCGCCGAGGCGGGGTTTTTTTCAGCGATTCAATCGAATCACTTGTTGGCGCGGGTGCCGACCACTTCGATTTCCACGCGGCGGTTCTTGGCGCGGCCTTCTTTGGTCTTGTTGTCAGCCACAGGCTGCTTCTCGCCCTTGCCTTCGGTGTAGACGCGGTTGCGTTCGATGCCCTTCGAGACCAGGAAGGCCTTGACGGCTTCGGCGCGGCGCACCGACAGACGCTGGTTGTAGGCGTCCGAACCGATCGAGTCGGTGTGGCCCACAGCGATGATCACTTCGAGGTTGACGTCACGGATCTTCGAGACCAGGTCGGTCAGCTTTGCGCGACCTTCAGGCTTCAGAACCGACTTGTCGAAGTCGAAGAATGCGTCAGCAGCGAAGGTCACCTTCGAAGCGGCGACTTGCGGTGCGGGCGCGGGAGCGGCCGGTGCGCCCGGAACGGGAGCAACTGCAGCCGGAGCTGCTGCAACCAGAGCACCGTCGCAACCAGCGGCGGCAGTAGCCGGCGTCCAGTTGGCATCGCGCCAGCACAGTTCGTTCGTGCCGTTCTTCCAAACCAGTTCGCCGGTGCCGTTTTGCCAGTTGTCGATCGTAGGACCGCCATTCGCAGCGGTGACACGGGTCTGCGCGCCGGCGGCAGTGGCGAGCGCAGCGACTGCAAACATCATCGCCACTTTATTCAGTTTCTTCATGGTTCTCCTCTTGGGGAAAAAGCCGCAGCCGCGCTGCGAATCAAGGACGCTTTAAGTGACCACCACCCAAAACGTTGAGGCGATTGTGCCATAGGGTCTTTGGCAAACAGGCCGCTGGACGGCCCGGAAGCGTAGGACGGAGGCGGAATAGCCGCCTTGTGTTGCGGCGGTGCGACACCCCTCACAGCGTAAAATTTCGCCTTCCTGCCGCCAGCCTCTCGCTCAATGACCTCCTTCGCCAAAGAAACCCTGCCCATCAGTCTCGAAGAGGAAATGCGCAGCAGCTATCTCGATTACGCCATGAGCGTGATCGTTGGCCGGGCGCTTCCCGATGCACGCGATGGCCTCAAGCCCGTGCACCGGCGCGTGCTGTTTGCCATGCACGAACTCAACAACGACTGGAACCGGGCCTACAAGAAGTCCGCCCGTATCGTGGGCGACGTGATCGGCAAGTACCACCCGCACGGTGACCAGTCGGTCTACGACACCATCGTGCGGCTGGCGCAGGACTTTTCCATGCGTCATATGCTGGTCGACGGCCAAGGCAACTTCGGGTCGGTGGACGGAGACAACGCGGCCGCAATGCGGTATACGGAAATCCGGCTCGCCAAAATTGCGCACGAAATGCTGGGCGATATCGACAAGGAAACTGTCGATTTCCAAGACAATTACGACGGTTCGGAAAAAGAGCCCAAGGTCTTGCCGAGCAAACTGCCCAATTTGCTGGTGAATGGCTCCGGCGGTATTGCAGTGGGCATGGCCACCAATATTCCACCGCACAATCTCAATGAAGTGGTGGACGCCTGCCTGCACTTGCTGCGCAATCCGGAGGCCTCCATCGACGAGTTGATGGAAATCGTGCCGGCGCCCGACTTCCCCACCGCCGGCATCATTTACGGCATCAATGGCGTCCGGGACGGCTACCGCACGGGCCGCGGCAAGGTCGTGATGCGCGCCAAGTGCCACTTCGAGGACATCGACCGTGGCCAGCGCCAGGCGATCATCGTCGACGAGCTCCCCTACCAGGTCAACAAGAAGACGCTGCAGGAGCGCATGGCCGAGCTGGTGCACGAAAAGAAGATCGAAGGCATCAGCCACATCCAGGACGAGTCCGACAAGTCGGGTATGCGCCTGGTGATCGAGCTCAAGCGCGGCGAAGTGCCCGAGGTGGTGCTCAACAACCTCTATAAGCAGACGCAGCTGCAAGACACCTTCGGCATCAACATGGTGGCGCTGGTCGATGGCCAGCCCAAGCTGTGCAATCTGAAGGACCTGATCCAGGTCTTCCTGCAGCACCGCCGCGAAGTGGTTACGCGCCGCACCGTCTTCACCCTGCGCAAGGCCCGCGAACGCGGCCACGTACTCGAAGGCCTCGCGGTGGCGCTGGCCAACATCGACGATTTCATTTCGATCATCCGCAACGCCCCGACGCCGCCGGTCGCCAAGGCCGAACTGATGACCCGCAGCTGGGACAGCAAGCTGGTGCGCGAAATGCTCACGCGTTCACGCGCCGATGGCGGCGTGGTCAATGCCGACGACTACCGCCCCGACGGCCTGGAGCGCGAGTTCGGCATGGGTTCGGACGGTCTCTATCGCCTGTCGGAAACCCAGGCCCAAGAAATCCTTCAGATGCGCCTGCAGCGCCTGACCGGTCTCGAGCAGGACAAGATCGTTGCCGAGTACAAGGAAGTCATGGCAGAGATCGACGACCTGCTCGACATCCTGGCCAAGCCCGAGCGTGTTTCGGTCATCATCGGCGACGAACTCGGCACCATCAAGCAGGAGTTCGGCCAATCGAAGCTCGGCGCGCGCCGCAGCCTTGTCGAGCACAGCGCCTTCGATCTCTCGACCGAAGACCTGATCACCCCGACCGACATGGTGGTGACGCTCTCGCACAGCGGTTACATCAAGAGCCAGCCGCTCCACGAATACCGGGCGCAAAAACGCGGCGGGCGCGGCAAGCAGGCCACGGTCACCAAGGAAGACGACTGGATCGACCAGCTCTTCATTGCAAACACGCACGACTACATCCTGTGCTTCTCCAACCGGGGCCGGCTCTACTGGCTCAAGGTGTGGGAAGTGCCGGCGGGATCGCGCGGATCGCGCGGCCGCCCGATCGTCAACATGTTCCCGCTGCAGGAAGGCGAGAAGATCAACGTCGCGCTCGCCCTGACCGGCGAGAAGCGCACCTTCCCGGCCGACCAGTATGTGTTCATGGCAACCTCCATGGGCACGGTCAAGAAGACCACCCTCGACGAGTTCAACAACCCCCGCAAGGGCGGCATCATCGCGGTGAACCTCGACGAGGGCGACTACCTCATCGGCGCCGCACTCACCGATGGCAAGCACGACGTGATGCTGTTCAGCGACGGCGGCAAGGCGGTGCGCTTCGACGAAGAGGACGTGCGTCCGCTGGGCCGCAATGCACGCGGCGTGCGCGGCATGTCGCTCGACCCGGGCCAAGGCGTAATTGCCATGCTGGTGGCCGAGGACGAGCAGCAGAGCGTGCTCACCGCCACCGAAAATGGTTACGGAAAGCGCACAAGCATTACCGAGTACACCCGTCATGGCCGGGGAACCAAAGGCATGATTGCGATTCAACAGAGCGAGCGCAACGGCAAAGTCGTTGCCGCCACCCTCGTGCATGCGGACGATGAGATCATGCTCATCACCGACAAGGGCGTGCTAGTGCGCACCCGGGTTGCCGAGATTCGCGAACTGGGTCGCGCGACGCAAGGCGTCACGCTGATCGGGCTCGACGAAGGCGCCAAACTCAGCGGGCTACAGCGAATCGTCGAAAACGACGCCAACGGCGAGACCGAGCCGGGCGCAGACGATACTTCCACATCTTCAACGGAGAACCCTCAGTGAAAAAATTCAAGCTCGCACTTCTGACTGTCGCCCTGGCTGGCAGCTCGATGGCCGCCATGGCGCAGGACAAAGCCGCGCTTATCAAGCAGTTCGTGGACGTGCAACGCCCCGGCATCGAATCCCTCGCACGCGGCCTGGTCGAGCAATCGAGCGCGCCCATCGCGCAGGCTGGTTCGCAATACCTGCAAACGCAAGTGCCCGAAGCCAAGCGCGAGTCGGCTGCCAAGGCCGCCGACGCCGAACTGAAGAAGTACTTCGACGAGGCCTATCCGATCGTGCGCGACAAGGCCGTGCAGCTGGCACCGGGCGCCCTCACCCCGCTGCTCGAGCAGAACTTCAGCGAAGAAGAGCTCAAGCAATTGCTGGCCTGGATCAACTCGCCGCTCAGCAAGAAGTACCAGGACCTGAATCCGAAGATGCAGACCGCCCTGACCGAAAAGCTCGTGACCGAAACGCGCGGAACCATCGAACCCAAGATGCGCGCACTCGACGAAAACGTGGCCAAGGCGCTGGGTGCTCCGACCGGCGGCTCGCAACAAGGCGCCGCTCCCGCCAAGGCCCCAGCCAAGGCTCCCGCCAAGAAGTGACGTGACACAACAGCAGCAGCCCAAGCTCGCCGGCACACGCCCGTACAACTTTTCCGCAGGTCCGGCTGCCATGCCGGAGGCGGTGCTACAACGCGCCGCCTCCGAAATGCTCGACTGGCAAGGCAGCGGAATGAGCGTGATGGAAATGAGCCATCGCGGCAAGGAATTCGGCGCCATCTGCACCCAGGCCGAAGCCGACATCCGCACGCTGCTGGCTGTGCCCGAGAATTTCCACATCCTCTTCATGCAGGGTGGCGGGCTCGGTGAGAACGCCATCGTGCCGATGAACCTGTCGCGCGGCAAAGCCGCCGACTTCGTCATCACCGGCAGCTGGAGCATCAAGTCGCAAAAGGAAGCCCAGCGCTATTGCACGGCGAACATCGCCGCCAGCAACGCCGGCGACAATCACACGCGGCTGCCCGACCCATCGACCTGGCGACTCGCGCAAGATGCCTCGTACGTGCACCTGTGCACCAACGAGACCATCAACGGCATCGAGTTTCATCAGCTGCCCGACCTCGCAGCCCTTGGCAGCAATGCGCCGCTGGTCATTGACTTTTCGTCGCACGTGGCCTCGCGCAGCGTCGACTGGCGCCGCGTCGGCCTGGCATTCGGCGGGGCGCAGAAGAACCTCGGCCCGGCCGGACTCACGCTCGTGATCGTGCGGGACGACCTGCTCGGTCATGCGCTCGAAATCTGCCCCAGCGCGTTCAACTACAAGATCGTTGCGGACAACAAGTCCATGTACAACACCCCGCCGACCTGGGGCATCTACATGGCGGGGCTCACATTCCAATGGCTGCTACAGCAGACCGAAGGCACGCTCACTGGCGTGGCCGCCATGGAGCAACGCAACATCGCCAAGGCGAAGCTGCTGTACGACTACATCGATGGCTCTTCGTTCTACGTCAACAAGATCGACCCGGGTTGCCGCTCGCGCATGAACGTACCCTTCTTCCTCTCTGACGAGAGCCGGAATGACGCCTTCCTGGCCAGCGCGCGCGAGGCCGGGCTGCTGCAGCTCAAGGGCCACAAGTCGGTCGGAGGCATGCGCGCGAGCATCTACAACGCCATGCCGCTGGAAGGCGTACAGGCACTTGTGGGCTACATGCGAGAATTCGAGCGATCGCATGCCTAGGCGCATGCCCTGTTGCTCGCACCGATGACCGCCTCCGCTCCAACTCCGCCCTCCTCCCCCGACAACTCCGAGAGCCTTGCCGGTCTGCGCGTGCAGATCGATTCGCTCGACCAGCAATTGCTCAGCCTGCTCAATGAGCGGGCCCACGTGGCAGAGCTGGTCGGCGAGGTCAAGAAGCGCGAAGGTACGCCGTATTTCCGCCCCGACCGCGTCGCCCAAGTCATCGAGAAGATGCAAAAGAGCAATGCGGGCCCGCTCAAGGACCTGCACGTGGCGGCCATCTGGCGCGAGATCATGTCGGCCTGCCTGGCGCTCGAATCGCCCCAGCGCGTGGCAGTGCTGGGCCCCGAGGGCACCTTCTGCGAACAAGCCGCCATCGAATACTTTGGCGGCGCCGCCGACCTGATCTACTGCGCCAGCTTCGACGAGGTGTTTCACGCCACCGCGGCCGGCAGCGCCCAATACGGCGTGGTGGGCGTCGAAAACTCGACCGAAGGCGTGGTGACGCGTTCGCTCGACCTGTTTCTGCATTCGCCCACCCACGTGGTTGGCGAAGTCAGCCTGCTGGTGCGCCACCATTTGCTGCGCAGCAGCAATACGCTCGACGGCGTCGAGGCGGTGCTGGCCCATCCGCAGGCGCTGGCCCAGTGCCAGACCTGGCTGTCCAAGCACCTGCCCAACGCCGAGCGGCGCGCCGTCTCGAGCAATGCCGAAGGCGCGCGGCTCGCGGCCACCAACCCGGCCTGGGCCGCGCTGGCCGGCGAACGTGCCGCCACCCGATTCGGCCTGCACATCGTTGCGCACGCCATCCAGGACGACTCCTACAACCGCACCCGCTTCTCGGTCATCTGCCTACCCCAGACGCTGGCCATGCCGCCGGCATCCGGGCGCGATTGCACGAGCCTGATCGTCTCCGTGCCCAACCGCCCCGGCGCAGTGCACGACCTGCTGGTGCCGCTGAAGGTCAACAACGTATCCATGACCCGCTTCGAGTCGCGGCCCGCGCGCACCGGCCAGTGGGAGTACTACTTCTACATCGACCTGGACGGCCATCCCTCGCAGCCCAACGTGGCTGCGGCCCTGGCCGAGCTTCGCGGCCTCTGCGCGTTCTACAAGGTGCTTGGCGCCTACCCCGTCAAAGCCTGAGCCGGACAAGCACCATGTTCGAGCAATTGGGATTGATCGGCTGCGGCCTCATGGGCGGCTCCTTTGCGCTTGCGCTCAAGCGCGCAAAACTCGTAAAACGCGTGGTCGGCTACAGCAAGTCGCCCTCCACCACGGAGCGGGCGCGCCAGCTCGGCGTGATCGACGTGGTGGCGCCTTCCGCGCTGCTGGCGGTCTCGGGCTCCGACCTGGTCCTGCTGGCCGTGCCGGTGGCGGCCTCGGAAGCCACCTTCAAGGCCATTCGCCACGGCATTTCGAACGACACGCTCGTGATGGACGTGGGTTCGACCAAGGGCGACGTGATCGAAGCCGCGCGCAACGGCCTGCAGGACCAGTTCGCTCACTTCGTTCCGGCACACCCAATTGCCGGCAAGGAAGTGTCGGGCATCGAGCACGCCGAGGCGTCGCTCTACGCCGGCCGCAAGGTCGTGCTGACCCCCGTCAAGGCCACGCTGCGCTCCAATGTGCAGCGTGCCTCGCAAGTCTGGAGCGGCATTGGCGCCAACGTCGTCACCATGACGCACGAGGAACACGACAGCGCCTTCGCGGCCGTGAGCCACCTGCCGCACCTCCTGGCGTTCGCTTACATCAACGCCCTTGTCGCGCAGCCGCAGGGCGACCGCTTCCTGGGCCTTGCCGGTCCGGGCTTTCGCGACTTTTCGCGCATTGCGGCCAGCGATCCGGTGATGTGGCGGGACGTGCTGCTTGCCAACCGCGAGCAGGTGCTATTGCAATCGCAGGCCTTCCGTAAGGCGCTGCTGGAACTCGAGGCGCTGATGGCGGCCACCGACACGCAGGCGCTGGAGCATGCGATTGCCGCCGCCAGCAAGGTCCGCGCCGCCTGGCATTCCAACACCGACGCCTCGCAGGACGCCTGACATGTTCTCGACGGCCTTCCTGGACATTCCCCCGCTCGCAGCGGCTTCGGGCACCGTTCGGCTACCCGGCTCCAAGAGCATCTCGAACCGCGTGCTGCTGCTGGCGGCGCTGGCGAGCGGCACCACCACCATCCACGACCTGCTCGACTCGGACGACACCCGCGTGATGCTCGATGCGCTGCGCGCGCTTGGCTGCGGCATCGACGCAGCGGGCAACACGCTGCGCATCACCGGCCTGGGCGGTCAGTTGAAGCCGGGCGGACCGCTGCTGCCGCTCTTCCTTGGCAATGCCGGCACCGCGATGCGTCCGCTGACCGCCGCCCTGTCGCTGCTGGGCGGCGAGTTCGAACTGAGCGGCGTGCCGCGCATGCACGAACGGCCAATCGGCGATCTGGTCGATGCGCTGACCCAGCTCGGCTGCCAGATCGACTATCTGGGCAACCCCGGCTATCCGCCCCTGCGCATCCGGCCGGTTGATCACAGCGCGCTGGCGCTGGACACGCCGATTCGCGTGCGCGGCGACGTGTCGAGCCAGTTCTTGACGGCCTTGCTGCTGGCCTTACCTCTGGCAGCCCGCAAAGACATCGTCATCGAGGTGGTCGGCGAGCTAATCTCCAAGCCCTACATCGAGATCACGCTGAACCTGCTGGCGCGCTTCGGCATCACGGTGCGGCGCGACGGCTGGGAGCGCTTCACCATTCCCGCCGGCAGCCGCTACAGCTCGCCGGGCGACATCCACGTCGAGGCCGATGCCTCCTCTGCCAGCTATTTCATCGCGCTGGGTGCCATTGCCACGGTCGCTGGCAGCCAGAAGGGCATCCGCATCGAAGGCGTGGGCGCCGATTCGATCCAGGGCGACATCCGGTTCATCGACGCGGCGCGGCAGATGGGCGCAGAGGTCGACAGCGGGCCCAACTGGCTCGAAGTGCGCCGCGGCGCCTGGCCGCTCAAGGCCATCGACCTCGACGCCAACCACATTCCCGATGCCGCGATGACGCTGGCCGTCATGGCGCTGTATGCCGACGGTCCGAGCACACTGCGCAACATCGCCAGCTGGCGCGTCAAGGAAACCGACCGCATCGACGCCATGGCCAATGAGCTCAAAAAACTCGGCGCCACGGTCGAATCCGGCCCCGATTTCATCCGGGTACATCCGCTCGCGCCGACCGACTGGCGGCCGGCCAGCATCCGCACGTATGACGACCACCGCGTGGCGATGTGTTTCTCGCTCGCGGCATTCAATCCGGCCCGGGTGCCGGTGCGCATTCTCGAGCCCCACTGCGTCGCCAAGACCTTTCCGGACTACTTCGAAACCCTGTTTTCGGTGGCCGAGGCGCACGAGGTCCCGGTGATCTGCATCGATGGCCCCACCGCCTCGGGCAAGGGCACGCTCGCCGCCGAAGTGGCCCGCCTGCTCGGCTACCACTACCTCGATTCGGGCTCGCTCTACCGCGTGACCGGCCTGGCCATGCGGCGCACCGGGCTCAGCGCCGACCCCCAGCACGAGGCGCAGATTGCCACCCTGGCAGCGTCCCTGCCCCTGCACTTCACCGAAGGCAAGGTTCTGCTGGCCGGCGAAGACGTGAGCGACGACATCCGCACCGAAGCCGCCGGCATGGACGCCTCGCGCGTCTCCACGCTGCCCGCGGTGCGCGCGGCGCTTTTGGCGCTGCAGCAGCGCTTTCGGCAGCTTCCGGGCCTGGTGGCCGACGGCCGAGACATGGGCACCGTGATCTTCCCCGACGCGGCACTGAAAGTCTTCCTGACGGCCAGCGCCGCCCAGAGGGCGGAACGCCGGCATAAGCAGTTGATTTCAAAGGGTATTTCGACTACACTTGACAGTCTTCGCTCCGACTTGGAAGCACGCGACGCCAGGGACTCGTCCCGCAGCGTCGCTCCCCTCAAGCCGGCGCAGGATGCCCGCCACCTCGACAACTCCCAGCTGTCCATCGAGCAATCGATCGACCAGGTGTTGAACTGGTGGCAGGAGATTCAGCCGTTCAAGCCCGCTTGAGCGGATTGAAGTTACAGCCTTTCAGGTCCGCCCGAAAGGCTCGCGCCAACCGGATTCCGGGGTAGCGCATACCGCTCCAGCAGGCTCCTCTCGCGCGACAGCGCACCGGCCTGCTGGTTGTTCAACCAACCGGGCACCAGCCCACAAAACCGCCGTCTCCAGACCCACAGCAGCCGCACGCAATTTCGCAAGAGCGCCTGCCAACCCTGCCTGACGGAAGGAACCATAAATGTCTGAATCTTTTGCCGACCTATTCGAAGAGTCCCTGAAGCGTTCCGAAATGCGCACCGGCGAGGTCATCACGGCCGAAGTCGTGCGTGTCGAACACAACCACGTCGTCGTGAACGCCGGCCTCAAGTCCGAAGCGTACGTGCCGATCGAGGAGTTCAAGAACGACAAGGGCGAACTCGAAGTCCAGGCCGGCGACTTCGTTTCCGTTGCCATCGGCAGCGTTGAAAACGGCTACGGCGACACCATCCTCTCGCGCGACACCGCCAAGCGTCTGGCTTCGTGGCTCGCGCTCGAGAAGGCACTGGAATCCGGCGACTTCGTCACCGGCACCACCAGCGGCAAGGTCAAGGGCGGCCTCACCGTGCTCGTCAACGGCATCCGCGCGTTCCTGCCGGGTTCGCTGATCGATACGCGTCCGATCAAGGATCTGACGCCGTACGAAAACAAGACCATGGAATTCAAGGTCATCAAGCTCGACCGCAAGCGCAACAACGTCGTGTTGTCGCGCCGTGCCGTGGTCGAAGCCAGCATGGGCGAAGAGCGCGCCAAGCTGATGGAGACCCTGAAGGAAGGCGCCGTGGTCCGTGGCGTGGTCAAGAACATCACCGAATACGGTGCGTTCGTCGACCTCGGCGGCATCGACGGTCTGCTGCACATCACCGACATGGCATGGCGCCGCGTTCGCCATCCGAGCGAAGTGGTGCAAGCCGGCCAGGAAATCACCGCCAAGATCCTCAAGTTCGACACCGAGAAGAACCGTGTCTCGCTGGGTCTCAAGCAAATGGGCGACGACCCGTGGATGGGCGTTTCGCGCCGCTACCCGCAATCGACCCGCCTGTTCGGCAAGGTCACGAACATTGCCGACTACGGCGCGTTCGTCGAACTCGAACCCGGCATCGAAGGCCTGGTGCACGTCTCCGAAATGGACTGGACCAACAAGAACATCGCTCCGAACAAGATCGTCTCGCTGGGCGACGAAGTCGAAGTCATGGTCCTCGAAATCGACGAAGACAAGCGCCGCATCAGCCTGGGCATGAAGCAGTGCAAGGCCAACCCGTGGCAAGAGTTCGCGCAAAACACCAAGCGCGGCGACCGCGTCAAGGGCCCGATCAAGTCGATCACCGACTTCGGCGTATTCGTGGGTCTGGCTGCCGGCATCGACGGCCTGGTTCACCTCTCGGACCTCTCGTGGAACGAAGCCGGCGAAACCGCCGTTCGCAACTACAAGAAGGGCCAGGAAGTCGAAGCCATCGTTCTGGCTGTGGACGTCGACCGCGAGCGCATCAGCCTGGGCATCAAGCAGCTCGACAGCGATCCGTTCACCACGTTCACCACCGTGAACGACAAGGGCCAGATCGTGACCGGCAAGGTCAAGACCGTGGACGCCCGCGGCGCTGAGATCGACCTCGGAGAAGACATCATCGGCTACCTGCGTGCTTCGGAAATCTCGCGCGACCGCGTCGAAGATGCCCGCAACGTGCTGAAGGAAGGCGACGAAGTCACTGCCATCGTCGTGAATGTGGATCGCAAGACCCGCAACATCCAGCTGTCGATCAAGCAGAAGGACATGGTCGACGAACAAGGCGCCATGGCCAACCTGAGCCAGCAGTCGGCACGCGAAAACGCGGGCACGACCAGCCTGGGCGCCCTGCTGCGCGCCAAGCTCGACAACAACGACAGCAAGTAAGCTGCGTCCGAAGACAGAGCAGGCCTTGGGGCCGCTCTGTCTTTTTTTTCGTCCACGTTTTTGTTTGGCCTATGACCCGCTCTGACCTCGTCGAAGAACTCGCAGCGCGCTTTGCGCAGTTGACGCACCGCGATGCCGAATACGCCGTCAAGACCATTCTCGACGCGATGAGCGACGCGCTGGTACGCGGGCACCGCATCGAGATTCGCGGTTTCGGCAGCTTCTCGGTCAACCGGCGTCCGCCGCGCATCGGCCGCAATCCGCGTTCGGGCGAAAGCGTTCAGATTCCCGAAAAACGGGTGCCGCACTTCAAGCCGGGCAAGGCGCTGCGCGAAGCCGTCGACGCCAAGACCGCCGAGCTGGACGCAAGCAAGGAAGCCAAGGGCCGCAAAGCCTGATATCCGCGTGGATGATGCAAACGTAGAATGCTCCCGGCAACGGGAACGGCTATGAAATACCTCATGTGGCTGCTCAAGGCAGCCATTTTTTTTACGCTTTTTGCTTTCGCGCTGAACAACCAGCACGACGCGACTGTCTACTTCTTCTTTGGCACCTACTGGCGCGCGCCGCTGGTGCTGGTGGTGCTCGCAGCCTTTGCGGGTGGATTGGTCGTGGGTGCGCTCGGCATGCTGCCGGGATGGTGGAAGCACCGCGCCGCCGCAGCGGCCCAGGCGCCTTCCGTGCTCCACCAACACCCCCCCGCCGCGACCGGATCGCCCGCCTCATCGGCGCCTGCACCGGCACCGTCCATCTCCGCCACCGACCTACCCGCCGTACGCCAACATGGACTTTGATCCCAGCTGGCTGCTGATCAGCCTGCCCGTCGCCTTTGTCCTTGGCTGGCTCGCCTCGCGCTTCGACATCCGCCAGCTCAAGCTCGAAAACAGGCAAGCCCCCAAGGCCTATTTCCGCGGCCTCAACTTTTTGCTCAACGAGCAGCAGGACCAGGCCATCGATGCCTTCATCGAGGCCGTGCAGAACGACCCCGACACGCAGGAGTTGCACTTCGCCCTCGGCAACCTGTTTCGCCGGCGCGGTGAATACCAGCGCGCGGTGCGCGTGCACGAACACCTGTTGGGCCGCGGCGACCTGAGCCGCAGCGACCGGGAGCGCGCCCAGCATGCGCTAGCGCAGGATTTCCTGCGCGCCGGCCTGCTCGACCGAGCCGAAGCCGCGCTGCAAAAGCTCGAGGGCACGCGCTACGAAAACGAGGCGCGGCTTTCGCTGCTGGCCATCTACGAGCGTTCGCGCGAATGGACCCAGGCCGCCGACGTGGCGCAGAAACTCGATGAGTCCGACCAGGCGAGCTACAGCACGCGCCGGGCCCATCATCTGTGCGAACAGGCGGCCGAACAGGTGGCCGCCGGCGACCTGGCCGCCGCCAACCGGCTGCTCTCGGAAGCCGTGGCACTCGCGCCGCAGGCGCCGCGCCCTGCCATCGACTCGGCCACACTGCAGTTGCGCAACGGCGAGGCTGCCACGGCCTTCGAAACCCTCGTCGCGTTGAGCAATACCGCTCCCCTCGCGCTGCCGCTGTATGCGGCTGCGCTGCAGCAGGCCGCGGTGGCCGCGCACCGCGAAGGCGAGGCGCTGCAGCTGCTGCAGCGCCGCTATGCCGAATCGCCGTCCATCGACGTGCTCGAGGCGTTGATGGCGCTCGGCGGTTCGCCCGCCCATGCCATGGCAGCCGCGGAAGGCCTGCCGCTCGCACCGCGCGACGGCTACATCGCGCATCTCGCGCAACAGCCTTCGCTGGTGGCCGCTTCGCGCTGGCTGGCCAGCGAGCGCTTCGAACACGAGCAGTTCCATCCGCAAGTGCAGCGCGCACTCGACCAGGCGACGCGGCCGCTGATGCGCTACCGCTGCGCCGCCTGCGGCTTCGAGGCGCACCAGTACTTCTGGCACTGCCCCGGATGCCAAGCCTGGGACAGCTACCCGCCACGCCGCGTCGAAGAACTCTGAGCAACGTTCCGAACATGTTTCGGAACAATGGTGAGCCGAGTCCTTGCGCGGTGCGAGGCAGTCAACGCCTCTTTCCCTGAACTCGTTGAACGCGAGCCGGCGGCTGCGCCGGCGGTCCGAAATCAACAAATCAGGGAGTTTGAAATCATGCTGAAGAAAATCCTGGCCACGCTGGCCATGCTGTTTGCGGCTGCTTCGTTCGCCGCCGTCGACGTCAACAAGGGCACCGCGGCCGATCTCGATGGTGTCAAGGGCATCGGCCCGGCCATGTCCAAGCGCATTCTCGACGCGCGAAAGACAGGCGAGTTCAAGGACTGGCCCGACTTCATGCAGCGCATCAAGGGCGTGAAAGAAAAGAAGGCCGAAAAGCTGTCGGCCGAAGGGCTCACGGTCAACGGCCAGGCCTTCGGTGGCCAAGCCAGCGCACCGGCAGCCGCCAAGGCAGACAAGGCCGCAAAGCCCGTCAAGGCTGCCGCCGTTGCTGCCGATGCAAAGCCAGCCAAGCCCTGACCGAAAGGCCACAACCAAAGACCGCAAGCCAGGTGCCCAGTCCCGCATGCGCGGACTGATGGCAGCCCAAAGCAAAACCGCCCTCGAGGCGGTTTTTTTACGTGCGCCGCAGCACCAGAACATGCTGCCGTGCAACGCCGCGTGGCAGGGAAATGCCTCAGGAGTGGCCCGGAATTTGCACGTATGCTCGTTTCCGTTTTCACTCTCATTCGTTCCGGAGCGCTCATGAATCACAAGTTCGGTATTGCCCTGGCCGGCCTCACCCTCGGTGCCGCAGCCTTCGCGCAAACCAAGTGGGATCTGCCCACGGCCTACCCCGCCAGCAACTACCACACGGAAAATGTCGTGCAGTTTGCAAGCGACGTGGAAAAGGCCTCCGGCGGCAAGCTCAAGATCACCGTTCATCCGAATGCGGCACTCTTCAAGGCGCCTGAAATCAAGCGCGCGGTGCAAGGCGGCCAAGCTCAGCTGGGCGAAATCCTGCTGGTCAACTACCAGAACGAATGGCAAATGTTCGGCGCGGACGGCATCCCGTTCCTCGCCGACAGCTTCGACGCCGCATGGAAGCTCTACCAGGCGCAAAAGCCCGCGCTTGAGAAGAAGCTGGCCGAGCAAGGAATCGCGCTGCTTTACACCGTGCCTTGGCCGCCCCAGGGCATCTACGTGAAGAAGCCGATCTCTTCGGCAGCCGACCTGAAGGGCGTCAAGTGGCGCGCCTACAGCCCCGCAACCGCGCGCGTCGCCGAACTCGTGGGCGCGCAGCCGGTCACGGTGCAGCAGGCAGAACTCTCGCAGGCCATGGCCACGGGCGTGATCGAGTCGTACATGTCGTCGGGCTCCACCGGCTACGACACCAAGACCTACGAATACATCAAGAACTTCTATGACACCCAGGCCTGGCTGCCCAAGAATGCGGTGCTCATGAACAAGAAGGCCTTCGACGCGCTGGACAAGCCCACGCAGGAAGCCGTGCTCAAGGCCGCCGCCGAAGCCGAGAAGCGCGGCTGGGACCTGTCGAAGAAAAGGACCCTCGAATACCTCGACCTGCTCAAGAAGAACGGCATGACCATCCACGTCCCTTCGGACCAGCTCAAGGCCGACATGAAGAAGGTGGGCGACACCATGCTCAAGGAATGGCTCGAAAAGGCCGGCGCCGAGGGCCAGGCCGTGGTCGACGCGTACAAGAAGATGTGACGCGGCGCTGCCCACCGATGCGCAAGACACTCGATTTCCTCTACAACAGCGCCGCCGCCCTGGCGGCGCTTTTCTTGGTCGGCCTGCTGGTGATGGTGCTGCTCTCCATCGTCGGGCGGCAACTCCATTTCAACCTTCCGGGCATCGACGCCTATGCGGGCTACCTGATGGCCGGCGCCGGTTTTCTCGCGCTCGCGCACACGCTCAAGCGCGGCGAGCACATCCGCGTGACCCTGGTGCTGCAGAACCTCCCGCCCGCGGCGCAGCGATGGCTCGAACGCTGGGCCATGGGCGCGGGCGCCCTGCTCGCGGTGCTGTTCGCGTGGTACAGCGCACGGCTGGTGTTCCAGTCCTACGACTTCCACGACATTTCCACCGGCAACGACGCCACCCCGCTGTGGCTGCCGCAGCTCTCAATGGCCATCGGTGCGCTGGTGTTCGCCATCGCAGCCTTCGACGAGTTCGTGATCGAGTGGCGAGGAAGACCGGCCAAGCCGGTCGAAACGGAGGCACTGCGCCATGAATGACATCGCCGTTGCAGGCCTGCTGATCGCCGCGCTATTCCTTATCCTGGGCAGCGGCGTATGGATCGGCCTCACGCTCTCCGGCGTAGCATGGATCGCCATGCAGATTTTTTCGTCGCGCCCAGCGGGCGATGCCATGGCCGTGACCATCTGGGGCTCGGCCTCGGGCTGGACGCTCACCGCCCTGCCGCTGTTCATCTGGATGGGCGAGATCCTGTTCCGCACGCGGCTCTCGCAGGACATGTTCAAGGGGCTCGCACCCTGGATGCAAAGTCTGCCCGGCCGGCTGCTGCACACCAACGTGGTGGGCTGCGCGGTGTTCGCGGCGGTGTCGGGTTCGAGCGCGGCCACCTGCGCCACGATCGGCAAGATGAGCCTGCCCGAACTCAAGCGCCGCGGCTATCCGGACGACATGGTGATCGGCACGCTGGCCGGCGCCGGCACGCTGGGTCTCTTGATCCCACCGTCGATCATCATGATCGTCTACGGCGTGAGCGCCGACGTGTCCATTGCGCGGCTGTTCATCGCGGGCGTGATTCCAGGCATCATGCTCGCGCTGCTGTTCTCGGGCTACATCGTGTTCTGGGCGCTGCGCCATCCCGACCGCATTCCGCCAGCCGATACCAGCCTGCCTTTCGTCCAGAAACTGAAGGCCTCGCTATCGCTGATCCCGGTGGCGCTGCTGATCCTCTCGGTGCTCGGCTCCATCTACGCCGGCATTGCCACGGCCACCGAAGCTGCGGCCGTCGGCGTCGTGGGCGCCATGGTCATCTCGGCCGCGCAGGGTTCGCTCAGCTGGCACAGCTTCAAAGAGGCGCTACTCGGCGCCACGCGGCTCTATTGCATGATGGCGCTGATCCTCGCGGGCGCGGCCTTTCTCACGCTCGCCATGGGCTACATCGGCCTGCCGCGCCATCTGGCCGAATGGATCGGCTCGCTCGGCCTCTCGAAGTTCCAGTTGATCATCATGCTCGCGGCGTTCTACGTCGTGCTGGGCTGCTTCCTCGACGGCATCTCGATGGTGGTGCTCACCATGGGGGTCATCATGCCGACGGTCATCGCCGCCGGCATCGACCCGATCTGGTTCGGCATCTTCATCGTGCTGGTGGTCGAGATGGCACAGATCACGCCGCCCGTAGGCTTCAACCTTTTCGTGCTGCAGGGCATGACGGGGAAGGACCTGCTCTACATCGCGCGTGTCACGTTGCCGATGTTCTTCCTGATGGTGGCGGCTGTGCTCATCATCTACTTCGTGCCGCAGTTGGTCACCTGGCTGCCGCAGCAGATGGCGCCCTAGAGGGTCTCACGCGTCCCCCACAATCGCCTCCATGCTGCTTCCGATTCTTGCCATCTGTATGGGCGCCTCCGTCGGCGCGCTGGCGCGCTGGGGCCTCGCACTCTGGTTCGGCGCCGGCGGACTCATGCCATGGGGCACGCTGGCCGCCAACCTGATCGGGGGCTACCTGATCGGGGTGGCGATTGCCGTGTTCCAGCTGCTCCCCAACCTCGATCCGATCTGGCGGCTCGCGCTCGTCACGGGCTTCCTGGGCGGGCTCACGACCTTCTCGAGTTTCTCGGCCGAGGTCGTGACCATGTTGCTCCAGGGCCGGCCTGGCGTGGCGGCGGTCACTGCCACCGCGCATCTCGGCGGCTCGCTCTTCTTCACCTGGCTGGGCATTCGCAGCGTGCAGGCGCTGGCCGCCTGACACCTCCAAAGGGCGGCTGCAGGGCCTGTCTTAGAAGCGCCTTTTCCAGAGGCTGGTCGATAGAATCGATCGCAATGCCCCTGGTCTTTCTCGTCGCTCTTCCCTTCATTGCCAGCGTGCTGGCCGCGTTGATGCCGTCGAACGCGCGGAATCGGGAATCGACCCTGGCGGGACTCGTCGCGCTGGGCTGCGCGTTGCAGGCCGCATGGATCTTTCCGCAGATCGCGCACGGCAACGTGCTGCGCCAGGAGATCGAGTGGCTGCCGGAGCTGGGCCTCAACCTCGTGTTCCGCATGGACGGCTTTGCATGGCTGTTCTGCATGCTTGTGCTCGGCATCGGCGCGCTGGTGGTGCTGTATGCGCGCTACTACATGTCGGCCTCTGACCCCGTGCCGCGCTTCTTCTCGTTCTTTCTCGCGTTCATGGGCGCGATGGTGGGCGTGGTGCTCTCGGGCAACCTGATCCAGATGGTGCTGTTCTGGGAACTCACAAGCCTGTTCTCGTTCCTGCTGATCGGCTACTGGCATCACCGGCGTGACGCGCGGCGCGGCGCGCGCATGGCGCTCACCGTCACCGGTGCCGGCGGGCTCTGCCTGCTGGCGGGCACGCTGGTGCTGGGCCGCATTGCCGGCAGCTACGACCTCGACGTGGTGCTGGCCTCGGGCGACGCCATTCGCGCGCATGCGCTGTATCCCGTCGCACTGGTGCTGATATTGCTAGGCGCCTTCACCAAGAGCGCGCAGTTCCCTTTCCACTTCTGGCTGCCGCGCGCCATGGCGGCACCGACCCCCGTCTCGGCCTACCTGCATTCGGCCACCATGGTGAAGCTCGGCGTGTTCCTGATGGCACGGCTGTGGCCGGTACTCTCGGGAACCGAGCAATGGTTCTGGCTGGTTGGCGGCGCGGGCGCGATCACGCTGCTGCTTGGCGGCTTTGTGGCCATGTTCCAGCGCGACCTGAAGGCGCTGCTCGCATACTCGACGATCTCCCACCTCGGGCTCATCACCCTGCTGCTCGGCCTCAACAGCCCGCTGGCCGCGGTGGCGGCCGTGTTCCACGTCATGAACCACGCGACCTTCAAGGCATCGCTCTTCATGGCCGCCGGCATCATCGACCACGAGAGCGGCACGCGCGACATCCGCAAACTGAGCGGCCTGCTGCGGCTGATGCCGATCACCGGCACGCTGGCCATCATCGCGAGCGCCTCGATGGCCGGCGTGCCGCTGCTCAACGGCTTTCTCTCGAAGGAAATGTTCTTTGCCGAGACGGTGTTCATCCAGGCGACGCCCTGGGTCAACGTGAGCCTGCCTATCATCGCCACCGTCGCGGGCATCTTCAGCGTGGCGTACTCGGCGCGTTTCGTGTTCGACGTGTTCTTCGGTCCGCCGTGCGGGCCCGAGGTGCCGAGGCAACCGCACGAGCCGCCGCACTGGATGCGCGTGCCGGTCGAGCTGCTGGTGCTGGTCTGCCTGGTGGTCGGCGTGGCGCCGGCCTGGTCCATCGGCGCGCTGCTCGCGGCCGCCGCCTTGCCCGTAGTGGGCGGCGTGCTGCCTGAGTACAGCCTGGCCGTATGGCACGGCTTCAACCTGCCGCTGGCGATGAGCTTCGTGGCGCTGGCGGGCGGCGTGGTGCTGTACCTGTCGCAGCGGCGCCGCCGCGCGCGCGGCGAGCTCGAACGCACGCCGCTGCTGCACCGCTTCGACGGCCAGGCCATCTTCGAGCACCTGCTTGCGCAACTCAGCGAAGCCGGCCGGCGCAGCCGCCGCGTGCTGGGCACCCGGCGCTTGCAGGTGCAGTTGCTGCTGCTGATCGCGGTCGCGGGCGTGGGCGCCGCGGTCTCGCTCTGGACCGCACCCGTCACGCGCGGCACCCGCGAATTGCTGCCGTTCTCGACGATGTTCGCGATGACCTGGTTCATCGGCGGCGTCTGTGCACTGGCCGCGGCGTGGCAGGCCAAGTTCCATCGGCTTGCCGCGTTGATGCTCGCCGCGGGCGCGGGCCTGGTGTGCTGCGTGACCTACATCTGGTTCTCGGCGCCCGACCTTGCGCTGACGCAGCTCGTGGTCGAAGCCGTGACCACGGTGTTGATCTTGCTGGGCCTGCGCTGGCTGCCGATGCGCAGCAAGGACGCCGTGCAGTCCGCGCGCACCCGGCTGCGCCCCTGGGGCCGGCGCGGGCGCGACCTGCTGGTGGCCACGGCCGCCGGAAGCGGCATGGCGGCGCTGGCCTGGATGATGATGACGCGCCCGTTTCCGCAAAGCATCTCGCCGTTCTTTCTCGAGCGCGCACTCACCGAGGGTGGCGGCACCAACGTGGTCAACGTGATGCTGGTCGACTTTCGCGCTTTCGACACCTTCGGCGAAATCACCGTGCTCGGCGTGGTGGCGCTCACGGTCTATGCGCTGCTGCGACGCTTCCGGCCGGCGCGCGAATCGATGGCGCTGCCGGTGCAGCAACGCGCGCAGGCCGACGATGGAAGCAGCGACCTGCTGAACCCGCGCCTCGCCAAGGACACGGCCGTGGGCTACCTGATGGTGCCGGCCGTGCTGGTGCGGCTGCTGCTGCCGCTCGCGGTGCTGGTGTCGGTCTACTTCTTCATGCGCGGGCACAACGCGCCGGGCGGCGGCTTCGTCGCGGGGCTGGTGATGTCGGTGGCGCTGCTGCTGCAGTTCATCGTCTCGGGCACCGAGTGGGTGGAAGAGCATCTGCGCATCTACCCGCGCCGCTGGATCGCCGTCGGCCTGCTGCTTGCGCTGGCCACCGGAAGCGGCGCGGTAGTGTTCGGCTATCCGTTCATGACCACGCACACCGCTCACCTGCATCTCCCGGTCCTGGGCGAGCTGCACGTGCCGAGCGCGCTTTTCTTCGACATCGGCGTGTTCGCGCTGGTGCTCGGCGCCACCATGCTGATCCTCACCGCGCTGGCCCACCAATCCATTCGCAGCCACCGCTGGGCCGACGAGCAGCGCGAAAAGGAAGCCCTGGCCCAGGCCGAGTCGGTGGAGGGAGTGCACTGATGGAAATCGTGCTCGCACTCGCCATCGGCGTGCTCACCGGCTCGGGTGTGTACCTGCTGCTGCGTCCCCGTACCTTCCAGGTGATCATGGGCCTCACGCTCATCTCCTACGCCGTCAATCTGTTCATCTTCAGCATGGGCCGGCTCAAGCTCGACAGCGAACCCGTGCTGGTCAAGGGCTTCACCGCCACGCTCGCGAACACCGCCGATCCGATGCCGCAGGCCCTGGTGCTGACAGCCATCGTCATCGGCTTTGCGATGACCGCGCTGTTCCTCGTCGTGCTGCTGGCCTCGCGCGGCCTTGCCGGCACCGACCACGTGGACGGCGAAGAGCGGAAGGGGGCGGCGGAGTGACGGCGCTCATCCAACTTCTCGACCGGTTGCTCGAATTCAGCATGCCGCATCTCGTGGCGGTGCCGATCCTCGTGCCGCTGCTCACGGCCGCACTGATGCTCCTGCTCGGTGAAAGGCGCCGCCGCACCAAGTCGGCCCTGAGCGTGGTCTCGGGGCTGATGGGCCTGCTGGCGGCGCTGGCGCTGTTGCGCTGGGTGAATGCCCCCGGCACCGGCGACGGACCCGGTTCGATCGGCGTCTACCTGCCCGGCAACTGGCAAGCGCCCTTCGGCATCGTGCTGGTGGCCGACCGGCTGTCGACCATGATGGTGGCGCTCACTGGCGTCGTCGCCTTCGCGGCCTCGATCTATTCCACCTCGCGATGGGACCGTGCCGGCGTGCATTTCCATCCGCTCTTGCAGCTGCAACTCATGGGCCTGAACGGCGCCTTCCTGACGGGCGATCTGTTCAACCTGTTCGTCTTCTTCGAGGTGATGCTCGCCGCGTCCTATGGACTGTTGCTGCACGGTTCGGGGCGGCTGCGCGTGCAGGCCGGGCTGCACTACATCGCCATCAACCTGGCCGCCTCGTCTCTCTTCCTGATTGGCGCGGCCCTGCTCTATGGCGTGACCGGCACACTCAACATGGCTGACCTTGGCATGCGCATCGCCGAGCTCGCGCCGGCCGATCGTGGCCTCGTGCATGCCGCCGCCGCCATTCTCGCGACGGCCTTCTTCGCCAAGGCCGGCGCGTGGCCGCTCAACTTCTGGCTGGTGCCGGCGTACAGCGCGGCGGTGTCGCCCGTGGGCGCCGTCTTCGCGCTGCTGACCAAGCTCGGCATCTATACGCTGCTGCGACTGTGGACCCTGTTCTTCGCGCCCGATGCGGGCGCCTCGACCGCCTTCGGTCAATCGGTACTCATCGCGATCGGCCTGGCCACGCTGTTCGCCGGGGCCCTCGGCATCGTGGGCACGCAGCGGCTCTCCAACCTTGCAGGCTTCAGCGTGCTGGTGTCGGCCGGCACGCTCATCGCGGCCATCGGCCTCGGGGAACCGGCCGTGTGGGCGGGCGCGCTTTATTACCTGCTGAGTTCCACGCTCGCGGTCAGCGCCTTCTTCCTCTTGATCGACATGATCGAGCGCTGGCGCAACGCCGGCCTGAGCGTCGCGCCGCATGAGCAGGCAGGCAATGCGCCGTTCCTGGCGGAAGACCTGCGCGTGCTCGACGACGTGAATCTCGACGACGAAGCGCAGGCGCTCTACGGCCGCGCCATTCCCGCGGGCGTGGCGTTCCTGGGCCTGAGCTTCATCGGCTGCACCCTACTGCTCGCGGGCCTGCCGCCGCTCTCGGGCTTCGTGGGCAAGTTCGCGATGCTGTCGGGTGCCTTCGTGACCAGCGGTACCTCCACGGCCGCATGGATCTTCCTGGCGCTGTTGATCGCCTCGGGCTTCCTGGCGCTGATTGCGCTGAGCCGCACCGGCATGCGCCATTTCTGGACCCAGCCGCACCCCACCATGCCCGCCCTGCCCGCGCTCGAGGTGCTGCCCGTGGCGGGGCTGCTCGCGGCTTGCGTGGCATTGACGGTGTGGGCCGGCCCCGTCATGCGCCACGCGCTCATCACCGCCGAAGGGCTGCACGCGCCCGCGGCGTATCGCAATGCGGTGATGAATGCGCGGCAGGTTCCCAATCCGGTGGCTCCGGCGAAAGGCCCTGCCCCATGAAGCGCTGGATTCCTTCGCCGCCGCTGTCGATCGCGCTGTTCGCCGTGTGGCTCCTGCTCAACCAGTCGCTGGAGGCCGCCACGTTGGCATCCGCGCTGGTGCTGGCCATTGCGGTTCCGCTGCTTACCGAGGGCCTGCGGCCCGCCACCGTTCGCATGCGCAAGCCCTGGGTTGCGCTGCGGCTCGCGGGTCGGGCCTCGGCCGACATGCTGCATTCCGCGCTCTTCGTGGCGCGCCGGCTGCTCACGCGCCGCACCTCGCGCATCGCATCGAAGTTCGTGAACGTGCCGCTCGAGTTGCGCGACCCGAACGGGCTCGCGGTGCTGGCCATGATCATGTGCCTCACGCCCGGCACCGCCTGGGGCGAAATCTCGTTCGACAGCAGTACGCTGCTGATCCATGTGTTCGACGTCGAAGACGAAGCCGCTTTCATCGCCACGATCAAAGAGCGCTACGAGCACCCCTTGATGGAGATCTTCGAATCATGACGCCTGTGCTCTTCTGGGCCTTGAAACTCGCGCTGCTGCTGCTGGCCGTGGCCATGCTCTGCGCGCTCGCCCGCCTGCTGATCGGCCCGAGCGCGCAAGACCGCGTGATGGCGCTGGACTGCCTCTACATCAACGGCATGCTGATGATGCTTGTGCTCGGCATCGTCTATGCAAGCAACGTGTACTTCGAAGCGGCCATGCTCACGGCGCTGTTCGGCTTCGTCGGGTCGACGGCCATGGCGAAGTTTCTCTTGCGTGGGGAGGTGATTGAATGAGCGATTTCATCGTGGGGCCGCTGCCCCTGTGGGCAGAAGTCGTCACCGCCGTGTTCGCCGTTCTGGGCGCGGCCTTTGCGGCCATCGGCTCCTTCGGTCTCGTGCGCCTGCCCACCTTCTTCCGCCGCATCCATGCGCCAACGCTCGGTGCCACGGCGGGCGTGTGGTGCATGACTATTGCCACCATCGTCTATTTCTCGGTGCAGGGTTACAGCCTGTTTCTGCATGCCGTGCTGATCGTTCTCTTCATTGCGCTCACCGCGCCCATCACCACCATCTTCCTGATGCGCGCCGCACTCTTTCGCGAACGGCAAAAAGGCGGCGACGTGCCGCCGGCGGCAAAGTCGGCCGACTGACCTGACTGACACGGCCGGGCGGGCGATTCATTCAGCTCATGGCGAGCTGCTGCATGCCCTTGGCGCGCGCCACTTCCATTTCGCGCGGCAGCGTCACCGCGTTCTTCACCGCAAGAATCTCGGCCATCACGCTCACCGCGATTTCCGGCGGCGTCTTGCTGCCGATGTAGATGCCGATGGGTCCACGCAAACGCGCGAGCGATTCGGCGGTCTGATCGAAGTGCTCGATCATGCGGTCGCGCCGCGCCTCTGCATTGCGGCGCGAGCCGATGGCGCCCACGTAAAAGGCCTCGCTCTGCAAGGCTTCGAGCAGCGCCAGGTCGTCGAGCTTGGGATCGTGCGTGAGCGCGACCACGCAACTGCGCCGGTCGGGCTTGAAGGCCAGCACCGCGTCGTCGGGCATCTCGGTGGTGATCTCCACGCCCGGCAGGGACCACGCGGTGCGGTACTCGGCGCGCGGATCGCACAGCGTCACGGCAAAGCCGCTGAACTTGGCCATCGTCGCGAGGTATTCGGCCAGTTGCCCCGCGCCGATCAGCAGCATGCGGTACTCGGGGCCGAAGGTGTTGGTGAGCTCGGTGTCGTTCACCTTGAGCGCGTCGGGCGCGGTTGCCTCGGCCAGCCGCGCGGCGCCGGTCGCGAGCGTGACGGTGCGCTGCATGAGCTTGCCTTGCTCGAGCTCGGCCACCAGCGTGTCGAGCGAGGCCGCATCGGGGTCGTATTCGAGCAACAGCTCCAGCGTGCCGCCGCAGGGGAGCCCGAAACGATGCGCCTCGTCGGCCGTAATGCCGTATTTCACCAGCGCGGGCGGCGCGCCCGGCGGCACCTCTTCGCCCTGACCGTTGTTCGCGTGGGCGTGGCTGTAGCGGGCGATCAGGTCGTCCTCGATGCAGCCGCCGGAGACCGAGCCCACCACCGCACCGTCGTCCGCCAGCGCCATGATCGAGCCGACCGGCCGCGGCGACGAGCCCCAGGTGCGCACCACCGTGGTCAGCAGCGCGCGCTTGCCGGCCTGCCGCCAGTCGCGCAGCGTGCGCAGCACCATGACGTCGAGATTTTCCATGGCGTTGTCCGTGTCCTCAGCTCGCGTCGTCCGATGCGGCGGACGCATCCTTGTCGTCCTTCTTGCCGAGGCCGATCTTCTTCATGAAGCCGGACATGACGCCCGCCTTCTCCGCAGGCGCCTCCGCCGTTTCTTCGGCGGCGACCGGCGGCGGGCCGTAGCGGCTTTGCATTTCAGCTTCGAAGCGCTTGAAGAAATCGTCGGCGGTCGACTTGGCGGCGCCGTCGATGAGGCGTTGGCCCAGTTGGGCGATCTTGCCGCCGACCTGCGCCTGCACGGTGTAGTCGAGTTCGCAGCCGGCCGGCGAAGGCGCGGCTCCCCCGGAAGCGCCTTCCGCCCCATCGATGGCCGGCGGCACGGCCGCGGCACCGTCCAGCGGCCTGAGCGTCACGCTGGACGAGCCCTTGGCAAACCCCGCCACACCGCCCTGCCCCTCGAAGGTGAGCTTGTAGCCGTCGGGCGCGACGATGTCCGACAGCGCCACCTTGCCGTTGAACTTGGCCGACACCGGGCCGATCTTGACCGCCAGCGCCACGCTGTACTGGTTATCGCCCGTGAGCTCGAACTTGTCGCAGCCGGGGATGCACTTCTTGAGCGTCTCGGGATCGTTGAGCGCTTCCCACGCCTGTTGTTGCGTGATGCCGAGGCGGCGGTTTCCGAGCATTTCCATGATGGAGTTTCCTTTTGTCTTTTCTGTGAGCCGCTAGCGGCCGGACCGCATGAGTGCGGCGAGGCTGGCGGCCAGCTGTTCGAGGGCACTGAGATTGTGGACCGCCAGCATCGCGTCTGCATGGCGGTGCAGCACGCTGGCCCCACGCGCCAAAGGGGCGTAGCCCTCGAAGCGCAGCAGCGGGTTGAGCCACAGCAGGCGGCGCGAATGGCGCTTGAGCCAGAGCAGCTCGTTTTCGAGTAGCGCGGGCTCACCGGTGTCCAGCCCGTCGCTGATCACCAACACCAGCGTGCGGCGGCCCGTCAGGCGGCGGGCATGGGCGCGGCGGAGTTCGGCCAGCGAACTGCCGAGCCGCGTGCCGCCTGCGAAATCGTCGATCGCGAGGCTGGCGGCGCCCAGCATGGCGTCGGTGTCGGCCAACCTGAAAGCGGGCGTCAGGTCGGTCAACCGAGTGCCGAACGCGAACACGTCTCGCCGGCCGGCCCGCCGGGTGGACGCATGCAGAAACGCCAGCAGCAGCCGTGCATAGCGCTCCATCGAGCCCGACACGTCGATCAGCACCAACAGCGGCAGCGGCTGCTCGCGGCGGCTCAGCTTCGGCAGGCGCAGGATCTCGCCGCCCGTGCGCGCCGCCTCGTGCAGCACGCCGGGCCAATGCATGCGCGCATGCTGCTGCCCTGCATCGCTCGCCACGCGCAGCCTGCGTGAGGGCAGTGAAGGAATGGGCAAGGTCACGTCGCGCGCCAGCCGTTCGACCAGGCGGTACTCGGACGCACCGAGCGCGTTGAAGTCCGCATGCTGGAGGCGATGGCGGTCGCTCGACGTCATGGCGGCGTCGAACTCGACCTCCTTGTCGGGCTTGGCCGGCGCAGCCGGCTTCGCTGGATCGCGTGGCGCGGTGAGCGCTTCCCGCACGCGAGGGCGACGCTTGGAGGGCTCGGCCTTGCCTTCGGCGCTTGGCAGCATCTGCGCGAGCAGCTTGTTGGCCAGTTCAGGGTCGCGAAACCACGCATCGAAGAGTTCGCGGAACACCATGCGGTCCTGCTCGCGGCTCACCATGACGGCTTCCATCGCGGCACTCAGATCGAGGCGGCTCTCCACACCCACCAGCGTGGCCGCTTCGGCAGCGAGCGCGATGCGCATGGCATCGGTGCGCACGCCCGCGCGGCGCAGCGCGCGGCCAAAGGCAGTGATGTTGCCGGCCAGCTTGCCGCTGCGTACGTCGCCGAGTTGCTGGATGCCGGTCATGGGCGGCCGCTACCTTCGGCCACGCTCAGGGCGCAACCGGCTCCTCGGGCTTCAGCAGGTCAGCCGCCAGTTCGCGCGTGAGCGCGGCCACGTCGTCGCGCTGCTTGAACAGGATGCCCGCGGTGTCGACCACCACTTCGGGGTCGAGTTCGACGGTGTCCAGCGCAATCAGCGCCCTCGCCCATTCGACGCTCTCGGCGATGCCGGGCGCGCGCTGAAAAGCGTTGACGAAAGGCGCATCGCGCAGCCGCGCGACGAAAGCAGCTACCTGGGCCGAGAGCTTCTCGCCGGCCTCTGGCACCTGCGCGCGCACGATCGCCAGCTCGCGTTCGCGCTCGGGGTAGTCGAGCCAGTGATAAAGGCAGCGCCGCTTGACCGCGTCGTTGAGCTCGCGCGTGCGGTTGCTGGTGAGGATGGTGACGGGCGGCACCACGGCGCGCACGGTGCCGAGCTCGGGAATGCTGACCTGGTATTCGCCGAGGTATTCGAGCAGGAAGGCCTCGAAGGGTTCGTCCGCGCGATCTACTTCGTCGATCAGCAGCACGGCGCCGGGCGCGGGCGTCTGCAGGGCCTGCAGCAACGGGCGGCGGATCAGGTAGTGGGGCTGGTAGACCTCGGCCTCCACGTCGCGTGCCGCGCCGGAGGCCTCCGCCGCGCGCATGTGCAGCAGTTGCGCGGCGTAGTTCCATTCATAAAGCGCTTCGCGCTGCTCCAGCCCGTCGTAGCACTGCAGGCGCAGCAGCTCGCGGTTGAGCGCTTTCGACAGCGCCTTGGCCAGCTCGGTCTTGCCGACACCGGGCTCGCCCTCGAGCAGCAGCGGGCGCTGCAGCTTGAGCGCAAGGAACACGGCCGTGGCCAAGCGGCGGTCGGCGAAATAGCCGGCCTGCATCAAGCCTTCGGAGAGGGAATCGATGGTCGGAAAGATCATGGCAAAGCGTAGCGGAAGACGCGAGGATGCCGCGCCTTCCGGTCGGCACCCGGCTGCTTCAGCCCAGCGCCTTGGTCACCGCGCGCTGCGTCAGCACACTGATCAGGTTGGCGCGGTAGGCGGCCGTGGCATGCAGGTCGCTGTTGAGGTCGCTCGCATCGATCTTCACGGCCGCCGCGGCTGCCGCCGTGAAGCTCTTGTTGAGCGCATCTTCGAGCCCGGCGTGCCGGAACACGCCGTTGCCGGCGCCGGTGATGGCCACCCGCACGCCGCTGTCGTACTGCGCGAGGAACACGCCGACGAGCGGAAAGTTCGACGCTTTCTGGCGCAGCTTTTCGTACACGGCCCGCTTGGGAAGCGGAAAGCGGATCGCGGTGATCAGCTCGTCTTCTTCCAGCGCCGTGGTGAAGAGGCCCAGGAAGAAATCGTCGGCCGCGATCTCGCGCCTCGAAGTGATGACGGTGGCACCGGAACCCAGCACCGCGCTGGGATAGCACGCGGCCGGGTCGTTGTTGGCCACGGAGCCGCCGATGGTGCCCATCGCGCGCACCTGCCGGTCACCAATGCGCGAGGCCAGGTCCGCCAGCGCGGGGAAGGCGGCTTTCACGTCGGGATTGTTGGCCACGTCGAGGTGGCTCGACATGGCGCCGATGGTGATCGTGCCAGCGTCTTTCTTGATGCCGGTGAGTTCCTTGATGCCGCCAAGGTCCACCAGCCGCTCGGGCGCGGACAGCCTGAGCTTCATGGAGGCGAGCAGAGTCTGGCCGCCGGCCAGCGGCTTGGCGCCGGCCGTGACCAGCTTGGCGGCATCGGCCATGGTGGAGGGCCGTTCGAGTGTGAAGGCGTACATGGTGTGTGGTTCCTTCTATGTTCAGGGGGCGGGACGGCCTTGGGTACTGGCGGCGAGCGAGGGCGCTTGCGGTGTTGCAGCCTGCGCCGCACTTCCGCTGCCCTTTTGCATCGCTTCCCAGACGCGGCTGGCCGATGCGGGCATGTCGAGATCCTTGACGCCGAGCGGCGCGAGCGCATCGAGCACGGCGTTGATCACCGCCGGTGGCGAGCCGATGGCGCCCGCCTCGCCGCAGCCCTTGGTGCCGAGCGGGTTGTGCGTGCATGGCGTGCACACCGTGTCAAGATTGAACTGCGGAAAGTCGGCGGCCCTGGGCATGGCGTAGTCCATGAAGCTGCCGGTGAGCAGCTGGCCGGTCTCGTTGTCATAGACGCAGTTTTCGAGCAGCGCCTGGCCGATGCCCTGCACCAGACCGCCGTGCACCTGGCCCTCGACGATCATCGGATTGATGATGGTGCCGAAGTCGTCCACCGCGGTGAAGCGGTCGACGCGGACCTCCCCGGTCTGCTTGTCGACTTCGACCTCGCAGATGTAGGTGCCACCCGGGAAAGTGAAGTTGGTCGGGTCGTAGAAGGCGGTTTCGTTCAGGCCGGGCTCGAGCTTGTCGAGCGGATAGTTGTGCGGCACGTAGGCCGTGAGCGCTACCTGTCCGAACGGGATCTTCTTGTCGGTGCCCTTGACCGTGAACTCGCCGTTGGCAAACTCGATGTCGGCGTCGCTCGCCTCCATCAGGTGCGCGGCGATCTTCTTGGCCTTGGTCTCGATCTTGTCGAGCGCCTTCATGATGGCCGCGCCGCCGACCGAGATCGAGCGCGAGCCATAGGTGCCCATGCCGAAGGGCACGCGGCCCGTGTCGCCGTGCACCACGTCGACGTTGTCGACCGGAATGCCCAGCCGCGCCGCCACCACCTGCGCAAAGGTGGTTTCGTGCCCCTGGCCGTGACTGTGCGAGCCGGTGAACACCGTCACGCTGCCGGTGGGATGCACGCGGATCTCACCGCA
This sequence comes from Variovorax sp. OV700, assembly GCF_900099805.1. GTDB lineage: Bacteria > Pseudomonadota > Gammaproteobacteria > Burkholderiales > Burkholderiaceae_C > Variovorax. The sequence goes on from NZ_FNDR01000006.1 coordinate 83,974, forward strand.
CTCGAACAAACCCGCTCGCGCGCCCAGCGCACCCGCGATGTTCGACGGCGCAATGCCGCAGGCCTCGATGTAGCTCGAGTAGCCGATGCCACGCAGATTGCCCTTGGCCTCGGTGGCCGCCTTGCGCTGCGCATAGCCATCGACATCGGCCAGCACCCGGGCCTTGTCCATGCAGGCATGGAAGTCGCCCGTGTCGTACTGCAGTGCCACCGGCGTCTGGTACGGAAAGGTGGTGATGAAGTTGCGCTTGCGGATCTCGTCCTGGCCCAGGTTCATTTCCCAGGCGCAGCGCGACACGAGGCGCTCCAGCAGGTAGGTGGCTTCGGGCCGCCCCGCGCCGCGATAGGCATCGACCGGCGCGGTGTTGGTGAACCAGGCATCGACCTCGACGTAGATCTGCGGCGTGGTGTACTGGCCCGCGAGCAGCGTGGCGTAGAGGATGGTGGGTACCGCGGTCGAGAAGGTCGACAGGTAGGCGCCCAGGTTGGCGTCTGTGTGCACCCGCATGGCGAGGAACTTGCCATCTTTGTCCAGCGCCATCTCGGCATGGCTCACGTGGTCTCGGCCATGCGCATCGGACAGGAAACATTCCGAGCGTTCCGCCGTCCACTTGATGTTGCGATTGAGCTGCTTGGCGGCCCAGGTCAGGCACACGTCTTCGGCATACAGAAAGATCTTGGAGCCGAAGCCGCCGCCCACGTCGGGTGCGATCACGCGCACCTTGTGCTCGGGCAGGCCCAGCACGAAGGCCGTCATCAGCAAGCGCTCGACGTGCGGATTCTGGTTGGACACGTAGAGCGTGTAGTCGTCGGTGCCGCGGCTGTAGCTGCCAATGGCCACGCGCGGCTCGATCGGGTTGGGAATCAGCCGGTTGTTGACCAGGTCGAGCTTGGTCACATGCGCGGCATTGGCAAACACCGCATCGACAGCCGCCTTGTCGCCCAGCGCCCACTTGTAGCACTGGTTGTCAGGCGCTTCGTCGTGCAGCGTGACGCCGCTCGCCTTCTTTGCCGCGTCGGCCACGCTCACCAGGGCGGGCAGCACGTCGTAGTCGACCACCACGGCCTCGGCGGCGTTCTTGGCCTGCTCGACCGTTTCGGCCACCACCATGGCCACGTGGTCGCCCACGTAGCGCACCTTGTTGATCGCAAGGATCGGGTGCATCGGCTCCTTCATGGGGGTGCCGTCGGGGTTGTTGATGAGCCACCCGCAAGGCAGCCCGCCCATCTTTCCTTCGATGTCCTTGCCACTGAAGATGCCGACCACGCCAGGCATCTTCATCGCCTCGGCAATGTCGACAGACTTGATGACCGCATGGGCGTGCGGCGAGCGCACGAAGACCGCATGGCTCTGGTTGGCCAGCGTGATGTCGTCGGTGTAGTTGCCCGCGCCGGTCAGGAAGCGGTAGTCTTCCTTGCGCCGCAGCGCTTCGCCGATGTGGGGCAGGTTCGAGAAGTCGGAGGCACCCATGATGTGGCTCCCTTAAACGGTGGCGGTGGTCTTGACCGGGGTGCCCGAGGCCATGGCCTCGCCGCCCATCTTCACGGCCTTGACGATGTTCTGGTAGCCCGTGCAGCGGCACAGGTTGCCGTCGAGCAGCTCGCGGATCTCGGCTTCGCTCGACTTTGGATGGTGGGTGCACAGGTCGATGGCGCTCATGACCATGCCGGGGGTGCAGAACCCGCACTGCAGGCCGTGGCACTCCTTGAAGGCCGCCTGCATGGGGTGCATGGTGCCGTCCGGCTGGGCGACGCCCTCGATGGTGGTGATTTGCGCACCGGCCACCTGCCCGACCAATATGTTGCACGACTTGACGGCGCGCCCGTTCAGGTGAACGGTGCAGGCGCCGCACTGGGCGGTGTCGCAGCCGACATGGGTGCCGGTGAGATGAAGATGCTCGCGGATGGCGTGCACCAGGAAAGTATTGGGGGGTGCGTCGACCGTGGCCGGTCGGCCGTTGACTGTGAAAGCTACCTGCATTTGGCTGTCTCCGTGAAGGTGATGGCTGGTTCAGCAATCGGCATCTTGGATGCCGGTCTCGTGCACTATCCTAGGCAAAACCCTCGCCGCTTGCGCAGCCGGCGCGAAATTCTCAAAATGAAACAACTTGCCGACCGGCAACTTTCAACAAGAAGACCTCCCGTCCGAGCCACCCGACCCGATGCCCGCCTCTCCCGTTCTGCACCCGCCCGAGCGCTCGCTCGCCATTGCGCAGGCTCGCCGGGAGCTGATCCACGGTGAAGGCTCTCGCTCCCGAGGCAACGTGCGCATCGAGCCATGGATCGCCCGTTCCTGGGAGCGTTGCATCGAAGCCGGGCGGCAGCCGCAGCAGCGAGTGGACTTCGAACCCGTGGGCCGATCGGCCGTTCGCAACGTGGCGGAGCGCAACCGGGCGCTGGTGGTGGCGGCCCGGCCGGTGATCGAGCGGCTGTCGCGCGCCATCGCCGACACCCGGTATTTCGCCGTATTGACCGACGCCGCCGGCATCGTGGTCGACGTGGGCCCCCTGCCCGACGGCACCGACGCCGCCAGCCGCCATGCCCGCAACATCGCGCGCGTCGGCGTCGACCTGTCGGAGCGCGCGATCGGCACCAGCGCCATCAGCACCGCGCTGACCGAGCAGGAATCGGTGTGGCTGCACCGCGGCGAGCATTTCTTCGAGGACACCAGCGTCTACAGCTGCGCCGGGGCGCCGCTCTTCGGCCCCCAGGGCGACTGCATCGGCATGCTCGACCTGACCGGCGTCCAGGTGGTCGAGCGGCCTGAGCTGCGGCACCTGGCCACGCTGTCGGCGCGCAGCATCGAGAACATGCTGGTGCTGAACACGCGATGCGAACTGCGGCTGCATCTCTCGTGGCCCGGCAGCCCCCCGGGCAACGACGTCACCGAGGGCCTGCTGTGCGTCGACGCATGCGGCAAGGTCACGGGCGCCAATGCTGCGGCGCGGCAGATGCTACATCAGCCCCTGGCAACGCGCAGCCCGCATGCCCTGCACTGCAACGACCTGTTCGCGCTGCCGCTGAGCATGCTGTTCGATGCCGCCCGGCGTGGCGACGCCGTGCTCGAGGTGCCGCTCTGGTCGGGCTTGCGAATCGAGGTGCGGCCTCGGCGCGGCGGCAAGAGCCCGGCGAGTGCGGCGCCCGAGGCCCGGCCTCTGCTGCGCGACGTCGAGACCGCGCTCATCCGCAAGGCCGTGACCGACGCCCGCGGCAACGTGGCCGAAGCCGCGCGCACCCTCGGCATCAGCCGAGCTACCGTCTACCGCAAGCTCTGGCGCGGCCGGGCAGCTTCTGGCTCAGCGGACTGAAGCCGAAGCTTCAGGCGCCCACCGGCACCTTGTCGAGAAAGCCGGTCACCGAACGAAGCTTGCCTGCGTCGAGCCGCGCGAAATCGGTCCCTTGGATCAGGTCTTCGGCGCCGCTCGGGCCCAGGATCCATGAAAAGCGCAGGTTGTCGCCGTGCGCCTCGGCATTGCCGAACAGGCTGAAGCGAAAGCCCGGGTAGCGCTGGTGCACCGCACCGACCAGCGCGCTGATCTGCTCGCGGCCGCTGGCCTGTGCCATGGGATCGGCGTAGTGCGCGTCGGCTGTCCAATGGGCCTCGATCAGCGCGGCGCGGCGCGCGGCATCGGTTTCGTTCCAGACGGCGATGTAGCGTTGTGCAATGACGGCGGCGTCGTGTGCGGCGGTGTTCATGATGACGATTCCTTTCGAAGTTCTCGACCCGCAACATCGCGGGGTGAAGGAATGGTCGCGCCGGGCGCTTCCGGCGTCGATGACCTGCGAGGTCATGGTGCGCTCGGTTAACAGAGTAGCCAGCAGTTCGCTCGAAAAGTGACAAGCGGCGATCAATGTCAACTGCCAGGAAACCTAATTTGAGCTGCGGCCAGTAACTGGCTAGGCTCCCGCGTCAAAGCTTGCGCTCGCAGCTCGGGGTGAACGGACCTGAGGCCTGTTTGAAGCGACGAGAAAAAGCCGTGAGCTGAGCGACCGGCGACAAGAAATTTCAGGGGGAATAAAACCATGACAACAGCGATTGTTGGCGCCACCGTGCGTCGTAACTTGGGTGTCGGGCATCGCCGCAACCGCGCAAAAGCGGTTTCAGCTGTTGCTACATTCAGCCCCAATCAAAACAGCCGAAACGGGCAAGAGAGCCAGTCATGAAAAAGTTGACTGTGTTGCTGCGCGTGTGCGCGCAGGTGGTGGACCGAGTTTCCGGTCTTGTCATTGCTGGCTTGCTGGGCTGCCTGAGCCTCAATGCTTTAGCGTCGATATGCGTACGACGCGGTCGGGCGCCTCATCCAGATGAACTGGGATGGCCAATCCTTGGTCGCCAACATCTTCTGGAACCCGCTGGGTCAGCCGTTCAAGTGGGGGTGGGCCTTTGCCGACAGCAATGCCGCCACGAGTTTGTACGCCCTGCGCGCTTACGACACGGCAGGGCGCATGACCACCACCGAGTTCAGCAGCTATGCCTACGACGCCGCCGGGCGGATCACCAGTCTTACGCAGAACCTTTTCGGGCCGGCGGACACGGTCGCCACCAACAGCACGGTGACCAATGCCAACACCAGTTGGAGCGTGACCAATGACCCCACGGGACGCGTGACCGGCTTCAACGTCATTACCCCCGCCACTGCGACCAATCCAGCGAGTACAGCGGGCTTCACTTACGACGCCAACGGCAACCGCAAGACCAGCACCAGAGGGATTGGAGCGCAAAGCACGAACAGGACCTACGCGCTGCCCTCGTTCGACAGCAACCAGGCCACGGGCTTCAGCCAAACCGTAGGCAGCACGACCACAAGCGTGAACTATGCCTTCAACGCGAACCGTGACCTGACGAGCGACGGACTCAACGGCTTCAGCTACGACGCCGAGGGGCGCTTCTCCAACGCTACCGTGGGCCGCACCGACAGCAGCCCGACCACGCGCTACGCGCACAACGCGCTGGGTCAGCGTGTCTTCAAGACCGAGCCGGTGTATCCGGCGCAGGGCACAACGGGCAGCGCGCTGGAGGCGTTCTTCGCCAAGGGCTGGACGCCATTGACGGTAACTGCGGAAAAGCTGGGCTACGCCTTCGTCTACGACGAGGATGGCATGCTCCTGGCCGAGACGGGCATGGGCGGAGCCAACAGCGGGGGCAATACGCAGTACGTGTACCTGCCCACGGCCAGCGGGCCGATGCCCGTGGCAGCGGTGATCAATGGGGTGGTGTACGCGGTGCACAGCGACCACCTGAATACGCCGCGGCGTATCACCAGCGGCAGCGGGCAAGTGATGTGGCAGTGGGCCTACTCGGCGTTTGGGGAGACCGCACCCACAACTGCGGCAAAAAGGTTCGCGGGGCCTGAGACCGTGCCGACAAGCGGAACAACCACCGCAACCCCGGTGACCTTCAACCTGCGGTATCTGGGCCAGTATGCGGACTCCGAGACGGGACTCTTCTACAACGCCAACCGCACCTATGACCCGAGGACGGGACGCTATACACAGCCCGATCCGACCGGTCTTGATGCTGGCTGGAACCTGTTCGCCTATGCTGAGCTCAACCCGTTGCTGTTCACGGACCCCGAAGGACTGGAAACCATCTACAACGTTGGCCCTGTGTCCGTCGTCGCCTATCCCGGCCCTCCAGCGACTGACTATCGCGCGGAGCACGGCTTAAAAACGGGTGCGGGCCATCATGTGCATACTTTCATCGGAAAGCACGAAGGCCCGCGGTTTTTGACGGGCTCGTTTGCTGTTTACCCGGGTGACGAGAAGCTCTGTGCTGGCCCATTCAAAGACGCATTGGACAAGCTCACTGAGGGCGAAAAGCAATACATCAAGCGTGCGCAGATCCAAGTCTTCAATGACGGGAAACTCGGTAATCGCTTGCAAAATCGTAGACTCCGACTAACGCTGCCTCGAATCATGAGTGGCATGCCAAAGGGACGTGAATGAACTCGAATTCGACAGTCGAACACGCTTACTGGCTCGCCTGTAATGAAGATGCCAAGGTAGCCGCACTTGGTCGCACCGTGCTCGAAGCGTTGGCCGAGCGTGGTTGCTACGGCGCCATTCGAGCTTGCGGATGATGGGCATGTGCTTGCCACGTCGCACTGGCTGTCGCCGTGAGGCCGAGAATCACCCACGAATTGGATGGCGCGTACAGCTATCGGAACCCGTTGAGCTACACGGATTCGATGAGACTTGACCTTTGGAGGCGCGAGCTATGGACTACTTCAAAGGCAGGCAATGAAGGACTTACGGCGTTTTTTAGTGATATGGGCGCCTTTCATCGCTGCCTCTATAACCACAATCGTGGCTTCTCACACGCTGTGGGCAACAGAGTGGTGCCGAGGGTATCTCGCGGCACTCGGAGTTCTGTGTTGTCTTCTCGGGGCGCGCGTCCTCGCAAAAACGGGCGTAAGGCGTGGGCCACTAGCTGGTGTCAGCTTCGGCCTTCTTGTTGGTCAATGGTGGCTGGTACAAGCGCTCATCTTGGCTTTCTTCTGGCATAGCAACGGGTTTGCTCCATAGCGGGGTGAACTGCAAGACAGTACCCGAGACTCTCACACAGCGGAAGGTGAGTACTCCATGGAAATCTAGCGTCAGAGATCGACGGAACCCAATGATCTAGTTCGCCAGCGCGTTGGGAAAGAACAGCTGCTCGCCGCCGATCTTGTAGTCCGCAATGGTCTGCTGTCCGGCCGGCGAGATCACCCAGTCGACGAACTTCTGCGCGCCCTTGCTGTTGAGCGAGGGAAATTTCTCGGGGCTCACGACCATCACGCCGTACTGGTTGAAGAGCCGCTTGTCGCCCTCGACCAGCACCGCCAGATCGGCACGGTTCTTGAAGCTGAGCCAAGTGCCGCGGTCCGCCAGCACATACGCGCCGGACGAGGCCGCGATGTTGAGCGCCGGCCCCATGCCGCAACCGCATTCCTTGTAGCCCGTGCCCTTGCGATCGTTGGGCACCGGCTGCCCAGCCTCGCCCACGCCGGTCTGCGTCCAGAGTCGGCGCTCGGCCGCGTCGGTGCCGCTCTTGTCGCCGCGCGAAACGAAAGGCGCGTTGGCGGTTGCGATCTTCTTCAGCGCGGCAACGATGTCCTTGCCCTTTGCAGCCACCGGGTCGGCCTTGGGCCCCACCAGCACGAAGTCGTTGTACATCACCGGGTAGCGCCTGGCGCTGAAGCCCTCGGCCACGAACTTCTCCTCGGCCGCGGTGTCGTGCACGAACAGCACGTCGGCATCGCCGCGCTTGGCCATGTCGATCGCCTGGCCAGTGCCCACCGCCACCACCTTGACGTCGATGTCAGTGGCCTTCTTGAAGGCCGGCAGCAGCTGCGAGAACAGGCCCGATTGCTCGGTGGACGTGGTCGAGGCCATGGTGATGGTCTCGGCACACGCGGCACCCGCAGCCAGTAAGAAAACCGCCACCGCCAGCGAGGCGCGGATGCCCGCATTGCCGCGGTGCTTGAAAGACAGACTCATGCCAACTCTCCTTTGACGAACAGGCGGGCCTCTTCCGGCAGCGGCCCATGAAAGAAATCGTGCACTGGCAGGTCGGCCAGCACGCGGCCGTGCTCGAGGTAGACCACGCGGCTGGCCAGCCGCTTCACCTGCCCGAGGTTGTGGCTCGCGAACACCAGCGTGCGGCCCGCGGCGGCTTCGGCGATGAGCGACTCGACCTCGCGCTTGGCAGTAGGGTCAAGGCTGGCGGTGGGCTCGTCGAGCAGCAGCACCGCCGGATGCAGCGCCCAGGCGCGTGCCAGCGCCACCCGCTGCTGCTGGCCGCCTGACAAGGCGCGAGCGTTGCGGTTTGCCAAGTCTTCCAGCCCCACGCGCGCCAGCGCCGGAATCGCGGCGCGGCGGGCATCGCGCCAGCGCATGCCGCGCAGCCACAGCGCTATCGCCACGTTGACAGCCACCGACGCGCGCAGCATGTGCGGACGCTGGAACAGCATGGCCTGGTGGCGGCCCGGCGCGGCGCTGGTGAAACTACCCGCCGCATGCGGCACCAGGCCATGCAGCAGCCGCAGCAGCGTGGTCTTGCCGCTGCCGTTGGCGCCGATCAGCGCCACGCGCTCGCCGGCCGCGATGGTGAGGGTCGCGCCTTGCAGGGCCGCCACGCGCCCCAGCCGGACGTCGACGCCGTACAGCGCAAAGACGGTGGTGTCGGCGCTTGCAAGTTGCACGTGTTCGTTCATGGGCGCGCCTCGGGCCGCCACCAGGCCGCCATGCCGCCGCCTTCGCCGCCCCCGCCATCGACCCGCTCGCGCCACCCGCGGACCGCGGCAATGGCAAGGTTGAGCACCAGCACCACGCCCAGCAATACGATGCCCAAGGCCAGCGCCAGCGGCAGGTCGCCCTTGCTGGTTTCTAGCGCAATGGCCGTGGTCATCACGCGCGTGAAGCCGTCGATGTTGCCGCCCACCACCATCACCGCGCCCACTTCCGACACCGCGCGGCCGAAGGCGGCAATGAGCACGGTGAGCAGCGCATAGCGCTCGTCCCACACCAGGAGCAGCGCCCGAACCAGTGGCCCGGCGCCCAGCGAGCGCAGTTGCTCGCCGTGCGCACGCTCGGCATCCTCGATGGCTTGGCGCGTGAGCGCCGTCACCACCGGCAGCACCAGCACCGTCTGCGCCAGCACCATGGCCTTGAACGAAAAAAGCCAGCCCAGAAAGCCGAGCGGGCCAGAGCGCGACAGCAGGAGGTAGACCACCAGTCCGACCACCACCGACGGCAGGGCCAACAGGGTGTTCAGCAGCGTGAGCAACCCGGCGCGGCCGCGAAAGCGCGCCACGCCCAGCCACGCCCCCAGCAACAGGCCCAGCCCGCAGGCCAGCACGCAGGCGCTGGCGCTGACCGCGAGCGACCGCCCGACGATGGCCAGCAACACCGGATCGCCCGACACGAGCAGTTGCCAGGCCGCGACGGCGCTCTGTGCAAAGGTGTTCACTCGGAGGGCTTCATGGGTGGAAGCGCCGCAGTATCGCGGTGTACTTCCAATTACCTATGCAACTCTTTGCATAGGTAGCTAATACCCTTGTGCAGATCAGACTGTGTCGAGCGGAAACACGGGTCGGCGCACCTTGGAAAACGGGAACAGGCTGTAGTCGGAACTGGTCACCCCCGGGCTGTCGCACTCGACCAGCGCGGCCGAGATCGGCTCGAACACCGGCCGGCAGTACATGCGCGACTTGAGCAGCAGAAAGCGTTCCTTGCGCGGGTCGAGCCCCGCGCATTCGAAAACGCCGATGTCCCAGGGCTCCTGCGTGCGCTCGGTCACCACGATGCGCGCCGCGCCGATATCGAACAGCACCGTGCGTCCCATGCTGCTGCGCTGCCCGGTATAGGTGGGGCCGGTGATCACGTACTCGCCGTTGCCAACGGTGCGCACCGTCCCGGTCAGCATGACGGGCTTCTTCGACAAGCCGATGCCTTCGAGCGACACCTTGTTGCCCAGCGCCACCGTGACCGTGGCGCCCTCGCCCGCCGCGATGAGTTCGCCCACGGCCTCGGGGTCGCACAGCGGCCCCACGCCGATGCCGTCGAGCCCCTGCGCCAGGGCCTCCTGCAGCACGTCCATGGTGTCGCAGCTGCCGCCGGACATGCAGTTGTCGCCATGGTCGAGCAGCAGCACCGGACGCGTCGCGCCCTGGGCGATGGCCTTGGCACGCGCCACCGATTCGGCCAGGGGCTCGCTGCGGTAGACGAAAGCCTCGCGCTCGTCCCACATCCACTTCGCGATGCGATCGGCGGTGGCCTGCGCGCGCTCGTGCGACTTCGCATCGACAACCACCACACTCATGCACGGCGCCTCGATGTCGGAGAGCGAGAAGCCGGCAAAGATGGACACCGCGAGCGACTCCGATGTTTCGGCTTCGCGTGCAGCCTCGATGGCCCGCTGCATCGCGCCGGTGAAAGACGCGCTGCGCAGCGTGTGTGCCATCAACGGCAACTGGTGCCAGCGCATCGCGGGCTTGCTGCGTCCTGCGAGCAGATCGAACAGCAGCCGCCCGGCGTGTTCGCCGGTCTCGTACATGTCGATGTGCGGATAGGTCTTGAAACCGACGATCACGTCCGCGTTGCCGACCATCACGGCCGTGACGTTGGCGTGCAGGTCGAGCGCCACGCCAATGGGCACGCCGGGTGCCGCGGCGCGCAGCCGAAGCAACAGGTCGCCCTCGCCGTCCGCGCTGTTCTGCGCCACCATGGCGCCGTGCAGGTCGAGCAGGATGGCATCGCAGCCAGGCGCCGCATCGACGATGCATTGCGTGAGCGTGGCGTAGGCCTCCGCGTCGACCGGCCCGCTCGGGTTGGCCGAGGCCGACACCGGCGTGACCAGCGTCGCGCCCGCCTGCTCGGCCAGGTCGATGAAGGCCGACATGGCGGTGCGCATGCCCTTGTTGTCCTTGTAGGCCTGCTCTCCGAACGTGGGTCCGTCGGGCCCGAAGGCCGCCAGCGGCGTGGGCACCGGCGAGAAGGTGTTCGTCTCGTGGTTGAGACGTGCGATCAGTACTTTCATTGCGCAAACTTTCCGCCGCTTCCCAGCATCGTGATGTCGCCGAAACTCGAACCGTTCCGGTTGTCGGGCCGGAATGCGACCTGGAATCCGTTCAGGTTCATGGGCGGCGAATTCTCGATGCTGCGCTTCAGCGATTCGGTGGTGATCGGCCCCTTCACGCGCTGCAGCGCCTCCGCGAAGGCCTTGGCAGTGATGTAGCCCTCCAGGCCCAGGTAGGAGCCTTCACCGCTGCCGCCCGCGCTCTTGATCGCGCGCTGGTACTCGTCGACGATGGGAAACCGGGTCTTCCAGAACGGCGGCACGACTTGCGACAGCACGATGCCGCGGCTTCGGTCGCCGAGTTCCTTGTACAGAAGGAAGGAGCTCGCCACGGAGTTCGTGTAGATCTGCGGATGCACCGGCGCGGCCACCAGCGCCCGGATGACGTTGATCGCCGGCATGCCGGCCGCAATGACGTAGACCGCCTGCGCCCCGCTCGCGCTGACCTGTTGCGCGGTGGCGGAAAGATCCGTGTCCTTGGGATTGAAGCGCAGCGCCAGGAGGGCAGGATGCTTGGTCTTCTCGAGTGCCTCTACCGCGTCTTTCTCGATCCCCTTGCCGTAGGCGTCGTCGCTCGAGACGATGGCGATGCGCGTCACGCCGATGGTCGTCAGGTGGGTCATCACGCGCCGGACTTCGTCGGCATACGATTCGCGCATGTGATAGATCGGCACCTTTGGCCCGCGCAGCACGGCCGCACCGGTCAGTCCGCCGAAGATGAAGCTGTCGTACTTGGTCGCGACAGGCACCATGGCCGCGCCGATACCCGTGCCCATGGCGCCGAAGAGGCAGACGACACGGTCGGTGCCGAGCAGCTTCTCTGCATTGGCCGCGGCTTTCTCTGCCACATAGGCATCGTCGTAGGTGATCACCTTCACGGGCCGCCCGCCGACGCCGCCGGCCTTGTTCAACTGGTCGAAAAACAGCGTCTGGCCCTCCATGAACGCCAGGCTGTTGGGCGTGAGCGGCCCGGTCAGCACGGCGGACTGGCCCACCAGGATGGGTGGTTCCGCGGCCGCAGCAGCAGTGACGGTGGCTGCCACCGCGATGCCTGCCGCGACGATGCGAACGCCAATGCTGCGAAGCGCGGCCTTCACGCTGCCACTCCCGCGCTTTGCAGCATCGCCTGCAGCAGCACGTTGCATCCTGCTTCCAGGTGGCCGGGCTCCGCATCCTCGATCTCGTTGTGGCTGATGCCGTCCAGGCAGGGCACGAAGATCATCGCCGTGGGGCACACGCGCGCAAGGTAAACGGCATCGTGCCCCGCACCGCTGATCACGTTCATCCAGGTCATGCCCTGCGCCTTCGCGGCCTCACGCACGGCTGACACGAGCGTGGGCGTGAAGGGCTGAGGCGGAAAGTAGACGACCTGCTCCACCGTGGCCTCGACCTTGCTCTTGGCGGCGATGCGCTGCACCGACGCTTTCAGCTCGGCGTCCATGGCGGACAGCACCACGTCGTCCGCCGCGCGCAGGTCGACACTGAGCTTCACGCGGCCCGGAATCACGTTGCGCGAATTGGGATAGTTTTCGATCCAGCCGACCGTGCCACGGCCATGCGGCGCGTGGGCAAGCGCAATGCGGTTGACCTCCATCACCAATTCGGAAGCCGCGAGCAGCGCGTCCTTGCGCAGCTCCATCGGCGTGGGGCCGGCGTGGGCCTCCATGCCCTGCAGCACCACGTCGTACCAGCGCTGGCCGAGCGCGCCCTCGACCACGCCGATGACCCGCTCGTTGGCTTCGAGCACCGGGCCCTGTTCGATGTGCGCCTCGAAATACGCGCCCACGGGCGATGCCGCGGCCGAAGCCGGCGCGGCGCCCGCATAGCCGATCGACGCAAGCGCCTCGGCCACGCTGATGCCGTCGTTGTCGCGCTGCGCCAACGCATGCTCGAGCGTGAAGGCGTCGGCGAACACGCCCGAGCCCATCATCACGGGCACGAAGCGCGAGCCCTCTTCGTTGGTCCACACGGCGATCTCCAGCGGCGCCTCGGTGACGACGTTCGCGTCGTTCAGGCTGCGGATCACCTCGAGCCCGGCCAGCACGCCGTAGTTGCCGTCGAACTTGCCGCCCGTGGGCTGGGTGTCGATATGGCTGCCCGTGACCACCGGGGGCAGCGTGTTGTCACGGCCGGCGCGGCGCGCAAAGATGTTGCCGATCTGGTCGACGCGCACCTCGCAGCCGGCTTCACGCGCCCAGCGGGTGAAGAGGTCGCGGCCCTGGCGGTCGAGGTCGGTCAGTGCGATGCGGCAGACGCCGCCCTTCTCGGTCGCGCCGAGCTTCGCCAGTTCCATCAGCGAGTTCCAGAGGCGCTCGCCGTTGATGCGGAGTGGGGTCTGTGAGTTCATGGCTTTGCAAAAAGAAGAAGGTATGCGAGGCCTCAAGCAAGGCCTACGCCCAAGTAGCGGTCTTTCACTTCGTGGTCGGCCATGAAGGCGGCGTTGCCGGCCTCGTGCACGATCACGCCCTGCTCCAGGATGTAGTGGCGGTCGGCGAGTTGCACGCAGACTTCGAGGTTCTGCTCCACCAGCAGGATGGCCACGCCGGCCGCCTTGATGAGCTTCAGCTGCGCGACGATTTCCTCGACGATCACCGGTGCAAGGCCTTCAACCGGCTCGTCGAGAATCAGCAATCGCGGATGGTTCATCAGCGCGCGGCCAATCGCCAGCATCTGCTGCTCGCCGCCCGAAAGCTGGCCACCGCCATTGCGGCGCCGCTCCTTCAGGCGCGGAAAGATGCGGTAGATGTCGTCGAGCTGCCAGGGTGAGTCGCGCCGCTGGCCGAGCAGGAGGTTCTCTTCCACCGTCAGCAGCTTGAAGACGCCCCGGTGCTCGGGCACCAGGCACACGCCGCGCGTGGCAATGCGGTGCGGTGGCAGGCCCGCGATGTCCGCCTCCTGAAAGCGCACGCGGCCGCCGGTGGGCGTGACCGCGCCGGCAATGCTCTTGAGCGTGGTCGACTTGCCCGCGCCGTTCCGGCCGAGGAGCGTGACGAGTTCGGCCTCGCCGACGGTCATCGACACGCCCTGCAGCACATGGCTCTTGCCGTAGTGAGCGTGGAGGCCTTCAACTTCCAGAATAGGGCCGCTCATGCCTTGCCCCCGGTGATCATGTTGCCCAGGTAAGCCGTGCGCACACGCGCATCGGAGCGAATGTCGCCCGGCAGCCCCTCGGCCAGCACGCGGCCCAGTTGCATCACGGTCACGGTGTCGGAGATGTCCATCACGATGTTCATGTTGTGCTCGATCAGCACCACGGTGTGCGCGTCACGCAGGCTGCGGATCAGCCGCTTCATGTCGTCGAGGTCGTCGATGCCCATGCCCGAGGTCGGCTCGTCGAGAAAGATGGCCTTGGGTTTCGCGGCCAGCGCCATGCCCACTTCGAGGCGGCGCTGCTGGCCGTGCGAGAGCACGCTGGCGGGTGTGTCCGCGAGCCGTTCAAGGCCGACACGCGCGAGCACTTCGGCCACCGTCTCGGCACAGGCGCGCTCGCCGACCGGTGCACGCCAGCAGTTCATGGCTTGGCGCGGTGCGACGCCCTGCGCCGCCACGCGCAGGTTCTCGCGCACCGACAGGCTCGCGAACAGGCTGGTCACCTGAAACGAACGCGCCATGCCGCGCTGAACGCGCTTGTGGTCGGGCTCGTGCGTCACGTCGTGGCCATCGAACAGGATGCGGCCGCCCGTGGTGGTGCCGGTGCCCGTGAGCATGTGGAACAGCGTGGTCTTGCCGGCGCCGTTCGGGCCGATCACCGAGTGCACCGTGTTGGGCAGGATTTTCAGGTCCACGCCGCCGAGCGCGGCGAACTTGCCGTAGTGCTTGGTGACGCCGATGGCTTCGATCAGTACGGGTTGCGTCATGCTTTTTCTCCCTGCGCCGCGGGCGTTTTGGGCGCGGACGGCGTCTTGCGGAACACGCGCCGCCATGCGGCTTCGCCCAGCCCCCAGAGGCCGCGCTGCATGCCGATGCTCACGCCGATCAGCAACAGCCCCAACAGCAGCAGCCACCGCGGCCACAGCGTGGAAAGCCAGTCGGCCAGCAGCACGTAGAAGGCCGAGCCCAGCACCGAGGCGAACAGGTTGCCGGTGCCGCCGATCACGGTGATGACCAGGATCATCTCGCTCGTGTGGTACTCGGCATTCGACAGCGGTGCGATGCCGGTCATCATCGCATGCAGGCCGCCTGCAAGGCCGGTCACGGCGCCGGAGATCACGAAGGCCAGCAGCTTGAAGCGCTTGAGGTTGTAGCCCACGGCGGCGGCCCGGTCCTCGTTGTCGCGAATGGCGAGCAGCGTGCGGCCGAACACCGAATCCGTCACGCGCAGCAGCAGGCCGAACGCGATGAGGAACATCACGGCCACGAAGGCGTAGTACTTCCAGGGCGTGTCCATGAAGGCCGGACGCGGCACGTCGAGCAGCCCGTTGTCTCCACCCGTGAGCCCCGAAGCGGTGTACGCCACGAAATAGAACATCTGCGCGAAAGCCAGCGTGAGCATCACGAAGTAGGTGCCGCGCTGGCGGATGGCGACCCAGCCGACCACCGCCGCGCCCAGTGCGCCCATGGCAATGGCAGCGAGCAGGGCGAGCGGCATCGGCAGCTGCAAACGCGTGAGCAGGATCGCGATGGTGTAGCTGCCCAGTCCGAAGAAAATGCCCTGCCCGAACGACAGAAGCCCCGTGTAGCCCAGCAACAGATTGCAGCCCAGCGCGGCAAGTGCATAGATCAGCACCTCGCTCGCGAGCGAACCCGAGCGCAGCACCAGCGGCAGGCCCAGCGCGACGATCAGCGCCAGGAGGAAAGTGATTTTTCTTGGCATGGGGTGTTTCATGTGCTCCGGCCAAGCAGGCCATGCGGGCGCAGCAGCAGCACGGCCGCCATCGCGATATAGATCATCAGGCTCGCCCCCGGCGGCCAGATGGTGCTCATGAGGCTTTGCACGATGCCGATCAGCAAGCCGCCGACCAGCGCGCCGCCGAAGCTGCCGAGCCCGCCGATCACCACCACCACGAAGGCAACGCCCAGCGCCTCGACGCCCATGAAGGGCTCGGCACCTCGAATCGGTGCGGCCAATACGCCGGCCAGCGCAGCAGTTGCCGCGCCCAGTGCGAACACCAGGCTGAACACGCGAAACACGTTGATGCCTAGCAGCGAGACCATTTCGGTCGACTCGCTGCCCGCGCGCACCGCGCTGCCCAGTCGCGTGCCTTCGAGCACCCACCACAGCAGCACCGCCAGCACGGCGGTGAAGCCGATGACGAACAGCCGGTACTTGGGATAGACGAAGCTGCCCCACATCACCACGCCCTGCAGCAGGTCGGGGGTCGCCACGCTGTTGCCCAGAGGCCCCCAGAACACGATGACGATCTCCTGCACCGCCAACGCGAGCCCCACGGTCACGAGGATGTGGAACTCGTGCGCCTTGGCGTACACGCGGCGCAGCAACAGCTTCTCCGCGAGCCAGCCCAGCCCGCCCACGAAAAGCGGCACCAGCACCAGTGCGGCCCAGAAATCGAGCCCCCACTGCATGGCCTGGAAGCACAAGTACGCGCCCAGCAAATAGAAAGCCCCGTGCGCGAAATTCACGAAGCGCAGCAGGCCGAACACGATGGACAAGCCAACGGCCAGCAGGAAATACAGCATGCCGATGCCGATTCCGTTGATGGTCTGGAGCAGGTAGACGGTCATGGGCGCGCCGGTGTCCTTGACGAGCCTCAGGCCAGCTTGCAGCCGGTCTTGTCCACTGCAAGGAAGGACTTGCCGGAACTCACCACGTCCACGTAGTCGGCCGGGTTCTTCATCTTCGACTTGGCCTTGCCCTTGAGCAGGTAGTAGTCCTTGATGACCTGGTGGTCTGCCTTGCGGATTTCCTCCGTGCCCGTGAGGCCGTCGTACTTCATGCCTTCGAGCGCCGCAATCACGGCCTTCTGGTCGACGGTGCCCGCCTTGACGATGCCGTCGATGAGGATCTTGGTGCAGACATACGAGCCTGCGAGGCTGTAGTTGGGCACGATCTTCAGCTTGTCGGCCGTGAGCTTCACCAGGTCCTTGTTGAGCGTGGTGTCGGCCGTGTGCCAGTACTGCGCACCGAAGTAGACGCCGTCGCACAGGTCGGCGCCCAGTTCGTCGAACTGCTCCAGCCCCGAGGCCCAGGCAATGAGGATCGTCATGTTCTTGTGCATGCCGAAGCTCACCGCCTGGCGCAGCGCCGCTGACGACTGCGCGCCGAAGTTCAAGAGCAGCAACACGTCGGGCTTGGCCGCCATGGCGTTGGTGAGGTAGCCGCTGAACTCCTTCTCGTTGAGCGAGTGGTAGCTGTTGCCCACGTGCTCGATGCCCTTCTCCTGGAAGATGTTCTTGGCAGCTCCCAGCAGGCCTTCGCCGAAGACGTACTGCGGCGTGATGGTGTACCAGCGCTTGGCCTTGGGCATGGTGGCGATCAGCGGGCGCACCGTCTGCTCGACGGCGCCGAAGGTAGGCACCGACCAGCGGAAGGTGGCGGGGTTGCAGTCCTTGCCCGTGATCTCGTCCGCACCCGCGGTGGTGATGAAGATGCCGCCGGCCTTCTCGGCCTCCTTGCCCATGGCCAGCGCTTCCGACGACAGGATGCCGCCCGCGAAGAACTTGGCGCCCTGCTGCTGCGAGGCTTCCTGCACCTTGCGCACGGCGGTGGCCGGCTTGCCTTCGGTGTCCAGCACCGTGTAAGCCAGCGGGCGCTTGAGCACGCTGCCGTATTGCTCGATAGCCAGCTTCATGCCCAGGTCGGCGAACTTGCCGTTCGCCGCGAAGGCACCCGACATCGGAACCGGGCAGCCGAAGCGGATCGCGTCGGCCGATTGGGCGAAGGCGGCGCGGCCACCCAGGAGCGAAGCGGGAGCGGCCGACAAGGCGGCAAGCTGAAGAAGGTGTCTGCGTTGCATGAAATTCTCCGGACGTGGTTGGGAGGTAAGGGAAAGTGCGGCCTGAGGTCGGCAGCGAATTTAAGCGGATAAATAGGATTAATATGCTGGTAAAAACCCGCTAGCAATGGCCGTGCCAAAATCCGGGAAGGCCGGGCCCGATACCTGCTCCAAGTGCCCCCATCACTCTCGAAATGACTGTTCACGCATGAAATCGCCGCAGGACGCCATGACCTTTGGGCAAAACCGCCCCAGGCGGCAAAAGCTCTCCGATGTCATCGTCGAGGACGTCAAGCGCTGGATCGTTGCCGAGCGCAAGCAGCCGGGCGACCGGCTGCCGAACGAGAAGGAATTGATCGAGCTCTTCGGCTACTCGAAGAGCACGGTGCGCGAGGCATTGAAGGCGCTGGAAGTGCGCGGGCTGATCTCCATTCGCACGGGGCCGGGCGGCGGGGCGTATCTGCAGCAGGTGTCGGTCGACCACGCGTCGGAGCCGCTGCGCAACTTCCTGCACTTTCATCACCTGGACGGGCACCACATCTATCAGCTGCGCAAGGTGCTGGAGCCCGAATTGGCAGTGAGCGTGGTCGGCCGGCTGACGCCCGAGCAGTTCGAGCGGCTCGAAGCCAACGTGCGCCTTTGCACGATAGAGCCCACCACCGAGGACGAGCTGCGCAGCCAGCGCGAGGCCGAGCTTGCGTTTCACACCATGCTGGCCGAGGCCTGCCCCAATCCGGTGCTGTCCTTCATGTGCCGCTTCCTCAACGATCTGCTGCGCGACCTCGTCGTCTACAAAAAGGCGCTGGACCATCACCACTTCGGCGAGGCCAATGTGGACTATCACACGCAGTTGCTCGATGCCTACCGCCGCGAAGACGCCGACACCGTGCGCCGCCTGATGGCCGAGCACATGGTCGACGCCGAGGCGCACATGCACGAGATGGAGGCGCACATCGGGGCCAAGCATCTGTTGCTGCCCAGCGGGCAGCGTTGATTCAGGGCGCGTGCACAGGACAAACGAATCGGGGCACGGAATCAGGCATGGGCTTTCTCCAGACAGTCCTGAAACGCCAACACAGCTCGTGAAGGCTTCGGCGACCTTCGCAGCAGGCTCACGAATCGGCACACATAGTTGAATCGCGCTGGCAACACCGCCTTCATCAGCCCACGCTCCTCGAACACCTGCGCGTAGTGGTCGGGCAAAAAACCGAGAAATCGCCCCGAAAGAATCAGCGTGGCAATCGCCTCCTGGTCGAAGCCCGTCGCCTTGCGCGAGAGCTTGGCCCGGTGGCTCAACTCCATGTTGGGGGAG
Source organism: Variovorax sp. OV700 (assembly GCF_900099805.1). Lineage (GTDB taxonomy): Bacteria > Pseudomonadota > Gammaproteobacteria > Burkholderiales > Burkholderiaceae_C > Variovorax. The sequence goes on from NZ_FNDR01000006.1 coordinate 102,736, forward strand.
TGGTAGCCCAGACCCGCGAAATGATGCTCACGCAGCTTGGTCCATGTGAGTTTTGCGTTGTTGCTTTCGAAGAGCGGATGACCCTTGCCGCAATAAAGCAGCATCGTCTCGTCGAACAGGTCGGCATACACCAGGCTCTTTGAAGCGCGGTGCGCCGGAATGATGCCGATCTGGAAGTTGCCCTCCAGCACACCCTGTTCTATCGCGTTGATCGACCCCACGTGCACCGCCAGGTTCACCTCGGGCGCAATCTCCGTGAAGCGCGCGATCGCGTCGCCAATGCGCGCCTTCGGGTTGGTGGCCGTCTTGTCGAACAGCGCCACCTCCAGCTGCCCGCCCATGCGGTTGTGGATGTCGTCGATGCTGCCGCGAAACGCATCCACCGAAGCCAGCAGCCGCAGCGTCTCGTCGTACACGCGCTGGCCCTCGGCCGTGAGCGCAAAACCCGCCCGGCCGCGCCGGCACAGCACCAGACCGAGCCGCGTTTCCAGGTCTTTCACGTGCCGGCTCACCGTGGAGGTGCCGATGTTCAGCTCCAGCTCGGCCGCCGCCATGCCGCCGCAGTCGACCACGCTCTTGAACACCTTGAGCAGGCGCAAGTCCATGTCGCTGAGCTGCCCCAATACGGCGCGATTGCGGGTGCCCGGGGCACCGTTCTGGGCATTGCTACGGGTCTTGGCCTTTACTTGCATGAAGTGTCAAGTGAACATTGATATTGCGCCATTCTCCACACTGATGGCTGTGCCAACAATCCGCATATCTCATTACCCCTTTGGAGCCCGCCCCGAGCGGGAAGCGCCATGACCCTTGCCACACCCGCCATCGAACCGACGCCTGCCCTGCGCACCGACGCCGCCTGGCTCGACGCGCACTGGATGCCCTACACCGGCAACCGCAACTTCAAGGCTGATCCGCGCATGATCGTCGAGGCCAAGGGCGCCTATTTCACCGATGGCGACGGCCGCAAGATCTTCGACGGCCTCTCGGGTCTCTGGTGCTCGGGCCTCGGTCACGGCCGCCCCGAAATCACCGAGGCGGTGAGCCGCCAGATCGCCAAGCTCGATTACTCGCCCGCCTTCCAGTTCGGCCACCCGCTCTCGTTCGAGCTGGCCAACAAGATCAAGGACCTGACGCCCGCGGGCCTGGACTATGTGTTCTTCACCGGCTCGGGCTCCGAAGCCGCCGACACCTCGCTCAAGATGGCGCGCGCCTACTGGCGCACCAAGGGCCTCGCCAGCAAGACGCGCCTGATCGGCCGCGAGAAGGGCTACCACGGCGTCAACTTCGGCGGCATTTCGGTCGGCGGCATCGCGGCCAACCGCAAGCTCTTCGGCCAGGGCGTGGAGGCGGACCACCTGCCGCACACGCAGATTGCAGCCAACGCCTTCACGCGCGGCATGCCCGAGAACGGCGCCGAACTGGCCGACCGCCTGCTCGACCTGATCGCGCTGCACGATGCTTCGAACATCGCGGCCGTGATCGTGGAGCCCTTCGCGGGTTCGGCCGGCGTGGTGATTCCGCCCAAGGGCTACCTGAAGCGGCTGCGCGACATCTGCACCGCGAACAACATCCTCCTGATCTTTGACGAGGTGATCACCGGTTTCGGCCGCTGCGGCGCGCTCACGGGCGCCGAAGCCTTCGGTGTGACGCCAGACATCATGAACATCGCCAAGCAGGTGACCAACGGCGCGCAGCCACTGGGCGCGGTGATTGCCAGCAAGGAGATCTACGACACCTTCATGGCGGCGGGCGGCCCCGACTACATGCTCGAATTTCCGCACGGCTACACCTACGGCGCGCACCCGGTGGCCTGCGCTGCAGGCATCGCGGCGCTCGACGTGCTCCAGAAGGAAGACATGGTCGGCCGCGTGAAAACGCTCGCCCCGCATTTCGAGAACGCGGTGCACAGCCTCAAGGGCAGCAAGCACGTGACGGACATCCGCAACTACGGCCTGGCCGCCGGCATCACGATCGCAGCGCTGCCCGGCGAACCGGCACGCCGCCCGTACGAGATTGCGATGAACTGCTGGAAGAAGGGCTTCTACGTGCGCTACGGCGGCGACACGATCCAGATTGCACCGCCCTTCATTTCCGAGAAGGCCGAGATCGACCGCCTCATCAACGCGCTGGGCGACGCACTCGCTGAAACCGCCTGACGCGCGGCCGGCGGCGGGCAATGGGCGGCTCTGCATAATGAGCCGGCCTCCATCTCCGCCCGCCAGCTTTCGTGCATCAGATCGACCTTTCCTACGCGATACGTCCCCGCCGCAACGGTTCGCGGCAGATCCGCAATCCACTGATGCAGATGCTGCAGGCGGTGCGCGAGCACGGCTCCATCTCGGCCGCCGCGCGCGCGCTCGGCCTTTCCTACCGCCATGTGTGGGGTGAGCTCAAGCACTGGGAACAGACGCTCGGCCACCCGCTGATACAGGGCGAACAGGGCCAGCGCGCGCAGCTTTCCGAATTCGGCGACAAGCTGCTGTGGGCCGAGCGCCAGGCCCAGGCCCGGCTGGCGCCGCAGATCGAGGCACTGCACGCCGAACTGGAGCGCGCCTTCGCCGTCGCCTTCGATGACCGCACCCACGTACTGAGCCTGCACGCGAGCCACGACGACGCGCTGGCGCTGCTGCGCACCCACGCCGCAGGCACAGCCCAGCTGCACCTTGACATTCATTTCACCGGCAGCGTGGATGCGATCCGCGCGCTCAACCAGGGCCGCTGCGTGATGGCGGGCTTTCATACGCTGGAGCATGCACCGCGCGGCTCGCTGGCCCAGCGTACCTACCAGCCGCTGCTCAAGCCCGGGCAGCACAAGCTCATCGGGTTCGCACGGCGAACGCAAGGCCTCATCGTGGCGTCGGGCAATCCGCTGCGCCTGCACTCGCTGGCCGACGTGGCACGGCTGCGGGCGCGCTACGTCAACCGGGCGATCGGCACCGGCACGCGCGTGCTGCTCGACGATCTGTTGGCGCAGGCGGGGCTCGATGCCACCGCGCTCGCGGGCTACGAACGCTCTGAAACCTCGCATGCCGCGGTGGCGCAGGCCGTGGCGTCAGGCCAGGCCGATGCCGGGCTCGGGCTCGAATCGGCAGCCCACGCCGTGGGGTTGGGCTTCGTGCCCCTGGTGCACGAGCGCTACCACCTCGCCTGCCTCAAGTCGGCGCTCGAGCAGCCGGCGATGCAGGCGCTGGTGGCCGTGCTGCGCAGCGAAACCTGGCAGCACCTGCTGGGCACGCTGCCCGGTTACGAAACCGCGGCCAGCGGCGAGGTCCAGTCGCTGCGCGCGCTGCTGCCCTGGTGGACCTTCCCCCGCGAGAAGAAGCACAGCCACTAAAGGGCCGCAAAAGCACATGGGTTAAGGTTGAGCCCATGACGACAGCCGCAGTGCACAGCGACATTCCTGCCCGTCTCGACCGCCTGCCCTGGTCGCGCTGGCACTGGCGAGTGGTGATCGCACTCGGCGTGGCCTGGGTGCTCGACGGACTCGAGGTGACGCTGGTCGGCTCGATCGGCGCCGTGCTCGAGCGGCCCGACACGCTGGGGCTCAGCGCCGGCCAGATCGGCTGGTCGGGTTCTATCTACATCGCGGGAGCGGTCATAGGCGCCCTGATCTTCGGACGCCTGACCGACCGGCTCGGGCGAAAGAAACTGTTCCTGGTCACGCTGGTGGTCTACACGGTGGGCACGCTGGCCACCGCGTTCTCGCCGGACTTCGCCTTCTTCGCGCTCTGCCGCTTCGTCACGGGCCTGGGCATCGGCGGCGAATACGCGGCCATCAACTCCGCCATTGACGAGCTGATTCCGGCGCGCGTGCGCGGCCGCGTCAACCTGGCGATCAACGGCAGCTTCTGGATTGGCGCGGCGCTGGGCGCCGGGCTCAGCCTGGTGCTGCTCGATGCGCGCGTGATCGGGCCCGTGTGGGGCTGGCGCGCGGGCTTCGCGCTGGGCGCGGTGCTGGCCGTGGCCATCCTGCTGGTGCGGCGCGACGTACCCGAAAGCCCGCGCTGGCTGATGGCGCACGGCCGCGCCGACGAGGCGCAGCGCATCATCGAGGACATCGAGGCTCAGGTGCGCTCGCAGCACGGCCCGCTGGCGGCGGCCGAAGGCCGCGTGGCCTACGCCGGCGGGCGCCACCACAGCCCGTCGATGCGCGAAGTGGCGCACGTGCTGCTGCGCCGCTATCGCGAGCGCAGCGTGGTCGCCGTAGCGCTGATGGTCTCGCAGGCTTTTTTCTACAACGCGATCTTCTTCACCTACGCTCTGGTGCTCACGCGCTTCTACGGCGTGGCCGAAGACAACGTGGCGCTCTACATTTTTCCGTTTGCGCTTGGCAACGTCCTCGGCCCCTTGCTGCTCGGCCCGCTGTTCGACAGCGTGGGCCGGCGCAAGATGATCGCGCTCACCTACGTGCTCGCAGGCGTCGGGCTTGCGCTCACCGGCTGGGCCTTCATGATGGGCTGGCTCGATGCGCGCAGCCAGGCGCTGTGTTGGTCCGCAGTGTTCTTCCTGGCCTCGGCCGCCGCGAGCTCGGCCTATCTCACGGTCAGCGAAGTCTTTCCACTCGAGATGCGGGCCATGGCGATTGCGATCTTCTATGCCATCGGCATGGGCGCGGGCGGTTTCGCGGCGCCGGTGCTGTTTGGCGTGCTGATCGAAACCGGGAGCCGGGGCGCGGTGATGGTGGGCTACGCGATCGGCGCCACGCTGGTCATCGTCGCGGGATTGCTGGCCCTGCGCTATGCGGCCGATGCGGAGTGCAAACCGCTGGAGGAAGTGGCGCCGCCGCTCTCATCGGGCGGCATTCCCTAGCGACGCCGAGGGCGACTCACAGACTGCAGGTTCGAAAGCCGAAGAAGCCGTCGTCGCGGTCCGGCAGTGCAAAGCCGCGGCGCCGCGGCGAGCGCAGGCGCGCCCGGGTTGCGAACGAGGCGCCGCGCAGCACGCGCGCGCGGCCGAATGCGGGGGCGGGGTCGAACTCGCTGCCCGCGCTCCACGGGTCGGCCCGAAAGCCGGGCCAGGGCCGCAGCGTGTTGGCGGCCCATTCGTGCACGTCGGCCCAGCGAAAGCCGCGGCGTGCCGCGGTCAACGCCGCAATCTCCCATTCAACCTCGGTCGCGATGCGCCGGCCGGCCCACCGCGCCCAGGCATCGGCCTCCCACCAGCTCAGATGCACCGCGCTGTGGTGGCCGGCCGCTCGCACCGTGGCGCCGAAACGCTGCTGCAGCACCGAGCCACCCGTGCCGTGGCGCGCTGCCCCGATCTGCTCGACATGGCGCGGCCCGCGCCGCCCCTCGATCTGCGAAGCCAGCCAGCGCCATCCTTCGGGGTGCCAGAGTTCCTCGCGGTCGTAGCCGCCTTCGTCGACGAACTCGATGTACTGGTTCCACGTGACGGGCTGGGCGTCGATCTCGAACTCGGGCACGTCGATACGGTGCGCGCCGCGCTCCTGCGCAAATGCGAAGCCGCAGCCTTCGGGCAGGCCCATTTCCCACCGCGTGGCGGGCAGCAGCAGCGGCTCGCGCGTGACGGCGGCGGGCGTCGGCTCGATGCCCAGCGGCAGCCCCAGGGTCTGCGCCATCACGATGAACTGCTCGCCGCGCAGGTCCTCGTGGAACAGGGCAAGGCGATAGAAGTACAGCCCCGGATCGGTCTCGGCCGCATGCTCCAGCAGTTCGAGCGTGCTCTCCAGCGTTTCGAGCAGGTAGGCCTTGGTCTGGCCGAGGTCCGGCAGGCCGGGCGACCAGAGCTGCGCACGCGACGCTTGAGTCGGGTTCCACCAGTCGTCAGCGTTCGGATCGATGGCCGCCAGCCGGGTCGGACGCACCGGACACTCGGCGCCGAAGGCCCGTTGCGTGTTGCGCCCTATCCACCATTCGGCGAACCAGCCGATGTGCCCGGCCAGCCACACAGGCGGCACCACGCTGGTGTCGTCTGTGCGCGCGATGTCAAGCGCGGCCGAACCCAGCGCCTCCTCATAAAGCGACAAGAGATGAAGCGTGTGGTTGCGCGCATCGATGAGGGCCAGCGACAGCAGTTCGCGGCCCGCCCGCTGCATGTCGGGCGAATCGATGGAGTGCGGTAGGGAATGCGGCGCAGCCATTGCTTCATTATGGTGCTCAGGGAAACCCCCCGATGGCCATCAGCGGCCACTCAGCATAGCCGCGTTAACATCGCAGGCTTTGTGCCGATTGCCCACAAGGCATCACACTTTTTGTCATCTGGCCGGGAGACCCCCTTGTCCGCACTTCTCAAGTTTTCGTTCTGGATGGACTGGATCAGCAGCCAACTCGGCAAGGTTGCCGCGTTCACGGTGCTCTCCGCGGCGCTGATTTCCGCCGGCAACGCCTTCGTCCGCTTTGGCCTCAACACCAGCTCCAACGCCTGGCTCGAAATCCAGTGGTACCTGTTCGCCGCCACGGTCATGCTCGGCGCGCCGGTGGTGCTCAAGCTCAACGAACATGTGCGCGTGGACATCATCTACGGCAAGCTGAAGGGCCACGGGCCGGTCTACGTGGATCTGTTCGGCCTGCTCTGCTTTCTGCTGCCGGTGATGGGCATCATCGCCTGGCTCAGCTGGCCGCTCTTCTACAGCATGCTGCTCTCCGGCGAAATGTCGAACAATTCGGGCGGCCTGATCCGCTGGCCCGCCATGCTGCTGTTGCCGCTGGGCTTTGCCTTGATGTTCCTGCAGGGCGTGTCGGAAGTGATCAAGCGCATCGCCTATCTGATGGGCCTGATCGAGATGGACACGCACTACGAGAAGCCGGTGCAGTGAACTGGACCCACCCCCGAAGCGCAGTGAACAACTAGAACTACAGGACAGCACAGATATGCAGATGGAAAACTTTGCGCCGATCATGTTCGGCGGGCTGGTGCTGATCATGCTGATCGGCTTCCCGGTGGCGTTCTCGCTGGCCGCGCTGGGCATGGCTTCCGGCTTCTTCGCGATCCAGATGGGGTGGTTCCCGGCGGTGTTCATGGAGAACTTGCCGATCAACATCTTCGGCATTTTGTCGAACGACCTGTTGCTAGCCATCCCGTTCTTCACCTTCATGGGCGCCATCCTCGAAAAGTGCGGGCTTGCCGAAGACATGCTCGACTCGATGGGCCAGCTGTTCGGCACCGTAAAGGGCGGCCTCGGCTACTCGGTGATCATCGTGGGCTTCATCCTCGGCGCCATCACCGGCACGGTGGCGGGCCAGGTGATCGCGATGGCGCTGATCTCGCTGCCGGTGATGATCCGCTACGGCTACAACATGCGCTACGCCACCGGCGTGCTCGCAGCGTCCGGCACCATCACGCAGCTGGTGCCGCCTTCGCTGGTGCTGATCGTCATGGCCGACCAGCTGGGCCGCTCGGTCGGCGACATGTACCGCGGCGCCTGGGGTCCCTCGATCCTTCAGGTGCTGATCTTTGCGGGTTACACCTTCATGCTCGGCGTCATCAAGCCGCATCACATTCCGGGCATTCCCAAGAGCGCCCGCACACTGAGCGGCGCCAAGCTGTGGGCCAAGTGCCTGCGCGGCATCATTCCATCGGCCATCCTGATCTTCGCGGTGCTGGGTTCGATGGGTGGCCTGCCGGGCATCGACACGGCAATCGCCACGCCTACCGAGGCGGGCGCAATGGGCGTGGTCGGCGCGCTGATCCTCGCTGCCATCCACAAGCGGCTGACACTGGCACTGATCTGGGAAGCCATGGTCGGCACCATGCGGCTCACCGCCATGGTGGTGTTCATCCTGATCGGCGCACGCGTGTTCTCGCTGGTGTTCCAGGGCGTGGACGGGGCCAAGTGGGTCGAGCACCTGTTGACGGGCTTGCCGGGCGGGCAGATCGGCTTCCTGATCGTCGTCAACCTGTTCATCTTCTTCCTGGCCTTCTTCCTCGACTTCTTCGAGATCGCCTTCATCATCCTGCCGATGCTGGGCCCGGTGGCGGCCAAGCTCGGCATCGATCTGGTGTGGTTCGGCGTGCTGCTGTGCGTGAACATGCAGACCAGCTTCATGCATCCGCCGTTCGGCTTTGCCCTCTTCTATCTGCGAGGCATTGCGGACACGCTGTTCAAGGAGAAACGGATCGCGAAGCCGGTGTTGTCGAACGACATCTACATGGGCGCGATTCCCTGGGTGCTGATGCAGCTGATCCTGGTCGCGATCGTGATCTTCGTGCCGCAGACGGTGACGATGTTCCTGCCCAAGGAAGAGACGATCGACACCGACAAGGTGCAGATCGAGGTGCCGGCCGACGACATGAACTCGAACTCCGGCACTGAGGGCGGCGGCGGTGGTGAAAATCCCTTTGCCGATGCGCCCAAGGAAGAGGCCCCGGCCGCTCCTGGCGGCGGCGCCACCGAACCCGAGAAGAAGTAGGCGTTTTGGGTCCGGCACCGTTTCGTTTCGAACCGTCGCAGGGCGACGCGGTCGAGGGCCAGGCGTTTTCGCTGCCCTTCAAGCTTCTGGCCACCGTGATCGTGGGCGGCTGCGCGTTCTGGTTGGCACAGCTCTGGTCGGTGGGCGCGCTGGGCAGCGCCAAGACCGGCGGCCTCGGATGGTTCCTCGCCGGCATTGCGCTGATGGGCTGGACCTGGTTCCACATCATGACCAGCCGCACTCGCATCGACCGCAAGGGCCTGCACCAGCGCTGGATCTGGGACAAGCAGATGGCGTTCGACGACCTCGCATTCGGCAAGCTGATCCGCGTGCGCGGGCTCGACTGGCTGATTGCGCCACGGCTCTACGTGCGCACGCTGGTCGGCAAGTTCGCCGTGTTCTACGCAGCCACCCCGGAACTCATCGCCGAATTCGAGCGGCTGGTGGCCGAGCTCAAGCAGGCACGCAAGCTCTGATTGCACGTTCGTGCCGGCGCTCTTTCATGAAGAAGCGCCCATAAAAAAACCGCGCATTGCGCGGTTTTTTTTGTGCAGCCGTTAAAGCTCAGAGCTTCACGGATTGCATGTAGTTGTCGAAGCGGCCTTCGGCAACGCGGAACCAGGCCACCTGGTCGCGCTGGAAAGTCAGGAAGTCGGCGTAGATCTTCTTCCATTCCGGGCTCTTGGCACTGTTCTCTTCGTAGACCTGCAGCGAAGCCTTGAACGACGCGTCCAGGATTTCCTTGCTGAAAGGCAGCAGCTTGGTCTTGGCGCCGATCAGTTGCTTGAGTGCGGTGGGGTTGCGGGCATCGTATTTGGCCAGCATGTCCTGCGCGGCCATGGCGGACGCTGCCGCGATGATGGCCTTGTTCTCGGGCGACAGAGCGTCGAAGGCCTTCTTGTTGATGAAGAAGTCGACCTCGGGGCCGCCTTCCCACCAGCCGGGGTAGTAGTAGTTCGGCGCGACCTTGTTGAAGCCGAGCTTCTGGTCGTCGTACGGGCCCACCCATTCGGCGGCGTCGATCGTGCCCTTTTCCAGCGCTTGGTAGATCTCACCGCCCGGGATGCTTTGCGGCACCACGCCGAGCTTGGTCATCACGTCGCCCACCAGGCCGCCGCCCAGGCGCATCTTCAGGCCCTTGAGGTCGGCCGGGGTCTTGATTTCCTTGCGGAACCAGCCGCCCATCTGGGTGCCGGTGTTGCCGCCGTTGAAGCTCAGCATCCCATAGGTGCCGTAGAACTCGTCCATCAGCTTGCGGCCGTTGCCGTGCATCATCCACGCGTTCATCTGGCGCGCGTTCATGCCGAAGGGGATGGCCGAACCGAGCGCGAAGGCTGGATTCTTGCCGTAGAAATAGTAGGGCACCGTGTGGCAGGCTTCGACCGAACCCTGCTGCACGCCATCGACCACGCCGAAAGCCGGCATCAACTCACCAGCTGCGTGCACCGAGATCTCGAACTTGCCGCCCGACATGGCCTTGACTGCGTTGGAGAAAACTTCGGCACCACCATAGATCGTGTCGAGCGGCTTCGGAAAGCTCGACGCCAGGCGCCAGCGGACGGCGGCTTGCGCATGAACTGCGGGCGCAATGCCGGCGGCCAGAACGCCAGCGATGCCAGCGTTTTTGATGAGGGAACGACGATCCATTGAATTCACTCCGAGTGCATTGGAAAAAACGAAACGCGGCTTGTGGCCGCGTCGACGACTTTTGTAAGTCGCAACGATTGTAAAAACGCGCTTACACGCGGCCGGCCGGGGTTTACCCTGCGACGGAGCCGAAACGCCGCGTGATCGCGGCTTGGATACCCGCTGTGTCGAGGCCGATCGATGCGAGCAGTTTGCCCGGGTCGCCATGCTCGATGAATTGATCGGGGAGGCCCAGCTGCAACACCGGCTTCATCACATCGGCAGCCTGCAGCGCCTCGAGCACCGCACTGCCCGCACCGCCCATGATGGCACCTTCTTCGATCGTGACGATGGCATCGTGCGTGCCCGCCACCTGCAGCAGCAGTTCAACGTCGAGCGGCTTGGCCCAGCGCATGTTGACAACTGTCGCATCGAGAGATTCTGCAGCGGTGAGCGCCGGGTACAGCAAGCTGCCGAATGCGAGGATGGCAATGCGCTTGCCTTCGCGGCGCACCTCGCCCTTGCCGAAAGGCAGCGCGTCGAGCGCAAGGTGCGGCGTCACGCCCGCACCCGCGCCGCGCGGATAGCGCACGGCAACCGGATGGTTCTGCTCGTAAGCGCTCGACAGCAGCTGCCGGCACTCGCGCTCGTCGGCCGGGCAGGCAATGCTCATGTTGGGGATGCAGCGCAGGAACGAGATGTCGTAGGCGCCCGCGTGCGTGGCGCCATCAGCGCCCACGAGGCCCGCGCGGTCGAGTGCGAACACCACCGGCAGGTTCTGGATCGCGACGTCGTGAATGAGCTGGTCATACGCGCGCTGCAGAAAGGTCGAGTAGATCGCGACCACCGGCTTCAGGCCTTCGCAGGCCAGGCCGGCCGCGAAGGTCACCGCATGCTGCTCGGCAATGCCAACGTCGTAATAGCGGTCGGGAAAGCGCTTTTCGAATTCGACCAGGCCCGAGCCTTCGCGCATGGCGGGCGTGATGCCCACCAGCCGGCCGTCATGCGCCGCCATGTCGCACAGCCACTGACCGAAAACCTGCGTGAAGGTCTGCTTGGCCACTGCGGCGGACTTGACAAGCCCCACCTGCGGATCGAACTTGCCAGGCCCGTGGTAGGCCACCGGGTCGGCCTCGGCGAGCTTGTAGCCCTGTCCCTTCTTGGTGACCACGTGCAGGAACTGCGGGCCGTCAAGATGCTTGAGGTTCTCGAGCGTGGGCACCAGCGAATCCATGTCGTGGCCGTCGATCGGCCCGACATAGTTGAAGCCGAACTGCTCGAACAGCGTGGCCGGCACGACCATGCCCTTGGCATGCTGCTCGAGGCGCTTGGCAAGCTCGAACAGCGGCGGGGCGGCGCGGAGCACGCTCTTGCCGACGTTCTTGGCGGCGGCGTAGAAGTTGCCGCTCATCAATTGCGCAAGATAGCGGTTGAGCGCGCCCACGGGCGGGCTGATCGACATGTCGTTGTCGTTCAGGATCACCAAGAGCTTGCAGTCGCACACGCCGGCGTTGTTGAGCGCCTCGAAGGCCATGCCGGCCGTGAGCGCGCCGTCGCCGATGATGGCGACGGTGTGGCGGTCTTCGCCCTTCTGCTTGGCCGCCATGGCCATCCCGAGCGCGGCCGAGATGCTGGTGGACGAATGCGCGGTGCCGAAGGTGTCGTATTCGCTCTCGCTGCGCTGCGGAAAGCCCGAGATACCGCCGATCTGCCGCAACGTGGGCATGCGCTCGCGCCGCCCCGTGAGAATCTTGTGCGGATAGGTCTGGTGGCCCACATCCCACACCAGCCGGTCGTGCGGCGTGTTGAACACATGGTGCAGCGCGACCGTGAGCTCGACTGTGCCGAGGTTGGAGCTCAGGTGGCCGCCGGTGCGCGAGACGTTGTCGAGCACGCAGGCGCGCACCTCGTCGGACAGCTGCTTGAGCTGGGCGCGGTCGTAGTGGCGGATCGGCGACGGATCGTGAAGCGTGGGAAGCAGCGGTGCCATGGAATCGTCGTGGTTCTTCTTGTCCATCTGTGAACTGTTCATCGGTCGCGGTCGACGACCATGTAGGCCAGCGCGCGCAGTGCCGCGGTGTCGGCAAGGCCGCTGCGGCCCAGCGCCGCAAGCGCTTCGGCAAGCAGTTGCCGTGCCTGAGCACGCGCACCGTCGAGGCCCCACAGCGAAACGTAGGTGGGCTTGTCGGCGGCCGCATCCTTGCCGGCCGTCTTGCCCAGGGTTTGCGAATCGGCCGTGACGTCGAGGATGTCGTCGACCACCTGGAACGCCAAGCCGATGGCGGCGCCGTAATCGCGCAATGCGTTCAACGCGGCAGGCGCCACGGCACCGGCACAGGCCGCACCCATCTCGACGCTGCCCTGCAGCAGCGCACCGGTCTTCAGGCGGTGCATTTCGCGCAGCTGCGCTTCAGTCAACGCCATGCCGACGCTGGCAAGGTCGATGGCCTGGCCGCCCGCCATGCCCTGGCTGCCGGCGGCGCGCGCCAGCAGGCGGCACAGCATGGCCTGGGTCGAAGCCGGAATTTCGTCGCCGTCGGGCGTCAGCAGCTCGAAGGCCAGCGCCTGCAAGGCATCTCCGGCCAGGAGCGCATCGGCCTCGCCGAACTTGACATGCACCGTGGGCTTGCCACGCCGCAGCACGTCGTTGTCCATGCTGGGCAGATCGTCGTGCACCAGCGAGTAGGCGTGGATCAGTTCAGTTGCGCAAGCCGCGCGCAGCGCCGCGGCCGCATTGCCGCCCACCGCTTCGCTCGCGGCCAGCACCAGGAGCGGACGCAGCCGCTTGCCGCCGTCGAGCACGGCGTAGCGCATCGCCTCACCGAGCAGCACCGGCGCATCGACCCCGACCCAACGCGAAAGCGCCGCCTCGACACGCGCCAAGTGCGGCTCGCTCCAGTTGACCAGCCGCTGCGCGTCCCAATCGCCCACGTTACTTGCGGCGCTCATTCCGCAGTCCAGGGCTTGAGGCTCCCCGCGTCGAGCACCTTGATCTGGTCTTCGACCGCCTGCAGCTTTTCGCGGCAGAAAGCGAGCAGTGCGGCACCGCGCTGATAGCTGCCAAGCAACTGATCGAGCGGCAGCTGGCCGGACTCGAGTTCTGCAACCAATTGTTCCAACTCCTGGAGCCCGGCTTCGTAGCTGGCCGGCAGCGGCCCCGTGTCGGGCGTGGCTGCCGGGCTGGACGTGGCGGAAGAAGGGACCTTGGGCATGCGAGCGAACGAGTGTGAAATCAAACATTTTAGGTCGGGGAACCAAAGGGCCGTCGACCGCCCCGAAGCATGCGGCGGATGGCGGCCGAACAGACCATGGGCGCTGCGGTGCCCCCTTGGGTACAATCCCAGCTTCCCTTGCCGGCCACCCCGGCACAACTCTCCGGGCCGTCGCCCCTTCGGACTCCAGACGGCGCCTTCCGTTTTTTCTCTTTTTTCTCCCTGTGGGGAGCTTGGTCAGGTCCTCCATGTCTGATTTAAGTCTTCAACTGCAGCAGGCCGCGAGCCAACTTCCAGTTTCCGCATACTTCGACGAGTCGCTTTACGCGCGCGAAATGCAAACGCTGTTCGCGCAAGGGCCGCGCTACGTGGGCCACCGGCTCGCGGTGCCCGAGCTGGGCAACTTCCACACCCTGCCGCAGGAGCACCAGGGCCGCGCGCTGGTGCACACGCCCAAGGGTGTCGAACTCATTTCGAACGTCTGCCGCCACCGGCAGGCGCTCATCCTGCAAGGCCGCGGCCAGCTCGACAACCAGACCGGCGGCAACATCGTCTGCCCGCTGCACCGCTGGACCTACGCGGCCGCCGACCCGCGCGCCACGGGCACGCTCATCGGTGCGCCGCATTTCGACCAGGACCCCTGCCTCAACCTGCACAACTATCCGCTCACCGAGTGGAACGGCCTGCTGTTCGAGGGCGGCCCGAACGGCGTGGGCCGCGACGTGGCGGCCGACATGGCCGAACTCGGCCCTCGCGCCGACCTGGACTTCACGGGCTACGCGCTCGACCGGGTCGAACTGCACGAGTGCAACTACAACTGGAAGACCTTCATCGAGGTCTATCTCGAGGACTACCACGTCGGCCCGTTCCACCCGGGCCTTGGCAGCTTCGTCACCTGCGACGACCTGCGCTGGGAGTTCAACCGCAACTTCTCGGTGCAGACCGTGGGCGTGGCCAACCGGCTCGGCCGCGCGGGCAGCCCGATCTACCAGAAGTGGCAGGAGCAGCTCCTCAAGTACCGAGAGGGCAAGCCGCCCAAGTACGGCGCCATCTGGCTCACCTACTACCCGCACGTGATGGTCGAGTGGTATCCGCACGTGCTCACGGTGTCGACGCTGCATCCGGTGAGCCCCACCAAGACCCTCAACATGGTCGAGTTCTTCTACCCCGAGGAAATCGTGGCTTTCGAGCGCGAGTTCGTCGAGGCCCAGCAGGCGGCCTACATGGAAACCTGCGTGGAAGACGACGAGATCGCCGAGCGCATGGACGCCGGCCGCCGCGCCCTCATGCTGCGTGGCGACGACGAGAGCGGCCCCTACCAGAGCCCGATGGAAGACGGCATGCAGCAATTCCACGAGTGGTACCGCAGCGCAATGCAGAGCGCCTGAGCACATAGTGCAAGCACTCTGGATGGTGCTGGGCGCCTTCTTGTTCGCCACCATGAGCGTGGTCGTCAAGGTGGCCTCGGCCTGGTTCAACAGCGGCGAGATGGTGCTCGGGCGCGGCCTGATCGGCATCGTGTTCCTGTGGCTTCTGTCGCGCAACCGCGGTGTCTCGTTGGCCACCCGCTACCCCGGCATGCACGCCTGGCGCAGCACCATCGGCGTGGTGTCGCTGGGTGCATGGTTCTACGCCATCGCCCATATGCCGCTGGCCACCGCGGTCACGCTCAACTACATGAGCAGCGTCTGGATCGCGGCCTTCCTGGTCGGCGGCGCGCTGCTCGCATGGGTGCCGGTGCCCGGCCGCGACGGCCGCGTGCAGCGCCCGCCGCTGCAGGGGCCGCTGGTGCTGACGGTGCTCGCGGGCTTCGTGGGCGTGGTGCTGATGCTCAAGCCCTCGGTCAACGCCAACGAAGGTTTCGCGGGCCTGCTCGGTCTGCTTTCGGGTCTCACGGCGGCGTTTGCCTACATGCAGGTGGTGGCGCTGTCGCGCATCGGCGAACCCGAACTGCGTACGGTCTTCTATTTCGCGGTGGGCTCGGCCGTGGCGGGTGCGTTTGCCACGGCCGTCACCGGGTTTTCGGGCGGAGATTCGTGGACGTGGCAGCATGCGCTGTGGCTGCTGCCGATCGGCCTCTTGGCCGCCCTGGGCCAGCTTTGCATGACGCGCGCCTACGCCACGGCCAAAACCCAGGCCGGCACGCTGGTGGTGGCAAATCTGCAGTATTCCGGCATTGTCTTTGCGGCGTTCTACAGTGTGGTGCTGTTCGACGATCGCATCGACGCCGCCGGCTGGGCCGGCATGGCGCTCATCATCGTGAGCGGCATCGCAGCCACCGTGCTGCGCCAGCGCGCGGTACCCAAGGCGCCGGCAGAAGAACACTGAACCGTATCGTATTCAGCGACAGCGAAGGAACCGCACCATGTACACCACCCTCGTCAGCGTCGAACAACTCCAGCAGCTGCAGGCTGGCGGCGCGCCTCTCATGGTCTTCGACTGCAGCTTCGACCTCATGAAGCCCGAGGCGGGCGCGCTGCAATATGCCGCCGCACACATCCCTGGCGCCGTGTATGCGAACCTCGACTCCGACCTCAGCGCCAAACACGGCATGCCTGGCGCACAGGGCGACGTGGTCGTCGCGCGGGATGACGGCGTGCCGGCCTCGGGCGGGCGCCATCCGCTGCCCAGCCGCGAGAAGTTCGCGGCCTGGTTGTCGAGCGTCGGCTTTTCCAACGACATGCAGGCCGTGGTGTACGACCGCAACGGCGCCAACTACTGCGGCCGGCTCTGGTGGATGCTCAAGTGGATGGGGCACGACGCGGTCGCGGTGCTCGATGGTGGCCTGCAGGCATGGCAAGCCGCGGGCGGCGAAGTCACGAACCGCGAAGAGCCGACGCACTTTCAGTCGAATTTCGTGCCGGGCGAACCGCTCGCGAAGCTCGTGACCACCGACGCCGTGGTGCGCCGGCTCTGCCAGCCTGACCAGAACCTGATCGACGCGCGAGCCGCCGCACGATATCGCGGAGAGGTGGAACCTCTGGACCCGATCGCGGGTCACATCCCCGGGGCTTTCAATCGGCCCTTCGCCGAAAACCTCGGCCCCGACGGCAAGTTCAAGTCGGCATCGCAATTGCGTGCCGAGTTCGAAGCGCTGCTCGCGGGACGCGATCCGGCGACGGTCGTCCACCAGTGCGGCAGCGGCGTGAGTGCCGTGCCCAACCTGCTTGCAATGCAGATCGCGGGACTGGGGACCACCGCGCTCTATGCCGGCAGCTGGAGCGAGTGGAGCAACACGCCGGGGCTGCCGACCCGGCAAGGCGCAGAACCATGAAACAGATCCGACTTCGACGACGCATTTCATCCGGCTTCGCATTTGCCGCGGCAATGCTCGCGGCAACCCCCTTTCTTTCCTCCGAGGCACAGCAGCAGCATGCGCACGTGCACGGCCAGCTCAAGCTCGACGTGGCCATCGACGGTCCCACCGTCGTGATCAACATGGAATCGCCGCTCGACAACATCGTCGGCTTCGAGCGCGCACCCAAGACAGACGCCGAGAAGAAGACCGCCGAAGACGCCATCGCCCAGTTGCGCGCGGCGGACAAGCTCTTTGCCATCGACCCGGCGGCCAACTGCAAGCTCGGCCCCGTCGACCTGCGCTCCGGCGCGCTCGGCCTCGGCAAGCCTGACCCGAGCGAGCCCGAGGGCCACGCGGACCTCGACGCCACCTTCTCTTTCAACTGCACCACCGCGGCCGCGGCAAAGTTCATCGACGTGAATCTTTTCGCCGCATTCAAAGGCACGCGCCAGATCGATGCGCAGATCGCATCGGCGCAAGGCCAGTTCAAGCGCCAGCTCAAGCGCCCTGCCGGTGCGCAGGCCGCACAGCCGGTGCGCTTGAGTTGGGGCAAGTAAGGCCGTGAGCACCGCCCCCCAGGGCGAGTCGTCGGCACTGCGCGTGGTGCTCGCCGTCGAAGCGCTGCGCTTCGCGTGGCCCGGCATGAAGGCGCCGTGCATCGACATCGAGGCCTTTCGCATCACGGCCGGCGAGTCGGTCTTTCTGCACGGACCGAGCGGCTGCGGCAAGAGCACGCTGCTGTCGCTCCTGGCCGGCGTGCTGGTGGCCGACGAAGGCCGCGTCACGCTGCTGGGGCACGACTGGTCGCAACTCTCGGGTGCCGCACGCGACCGCTGCCGCGTGGCACACGTGGGCTATATCTTTCAGCAGTTCAACCTGCTGCCCTATCTGAGCGTGCTCGACAACGTGCTGCTGCCCTGCCGTTTCTCGCAGCGGCGCGCATCGCAGGCCGCGCGCGGTGGAAGCCCCCGCGAAGAAGCCGAGCACCTGCTCGACCAGATGGGACTCGACCGCAACCTGTGGAAGCGCCAGGCGATGCAGTTGTCGGTCGGCCAGCAGCAGCGCGTGGCCGCGGCGCGCGCGCTCATCGGCCAGCCCGAAGTGGTGATTGCCGACGAGCCCACCTCCGCACTCGACGAAGACCGGCGCGAAGCCTTTCTCGACGTGCTGCTGACGGCCTCTGCGGTGAATCACAGCGCGCTCGTGTTCGTGAGCCACGACCAGCGCATCGCGCAGCGCTTTGCCCGGCATGTGCTGCTGCCCGAAATCAACCGCGCGGTTTCGGTTGCGATGGCGGTGGACGCATGAAGGCCTGCCGATGAGAGCACTTTTTTCGATCGCCTGGCGCAGCGCCTGGAACCGGCGCTTCACACTGGCGCTCACGGTGTTCTCGATCGCCCTGTCGACCTTTCTGCTGCTCGGCGTCGAACGCATACGCACCGAGCTGCGCGAGAACTTCGCATCGTCCGTCTCGGGCACCGACCTGATCGTGGGTGCACGCACGGGCTCTACGCAACTGCTGCTGTATTCGGTGTTCCGCATCGGCGCGGCCACCAACAACATCTCGTGGAAGAGCGTGCAGGCGCTGGCCGCGCACCAGGGCGTCGATTGGGTGGTGCCGCTTTCGCTGGGCGACTCGCACCGCGGCTTCGCGGTGCTGGCCACCTCGCCTGAATACTTCAGCCGTTTCCGCTATGGCGACCGCCAGCAGCTGAAGCTGCGCGAAGGCAAGCCCTTCAGCGAACTGTTCGACGCGGTGGTCGGCGCCGAAGTGGCCGACAAGCTCGGCTACCACGTCGGCCGCAAGATCACGCTCGCGCACGGCAGCGGCGAGCTCAACACGGCCGAACATGCCGACAAGCCCTTCACGGTGGTCGGCGTGCTCGCGCGCACCGGCACGCCCGTCGATCGCACGGTGCACATCGGGCTCGAAGCAATGGAAGCGATCCACCTCGAATGGGTGGGCGGCGCGCCGATGCCGGGCGTGAAGATTCCGGCCGAGCAGGTGCGCAAGTTCGACCTGACACCGAAGAACGTGACGGCCGCACTCGTGGGCCTGAAAAACCGCTCCGCGGTGTTCGGCGTGCAGCGCTGGATTTCCACCTACACCGGCGAACCGCTGATGGCCATCCTGCCGGGCGTGGCGCTCGACGAACTGTGGAGCGTGATCGGCATCGGCGAGAACGCGCTGCTGTTGATGTCGGCGCTGGTTGCGCTCGTAAGCCTCGCGGGCCTCGTCTCGGTGGTGATGGCAGGCCTGAACGAGAGGCGGCGCGAGCTGGCCGTGCTGCGCGCCGTGGGTGCCGGCCTGCGCCACGTGCTGGCGCTGCTCGCGCTCGAGGGCGCCATGGTCACCGTGCTGGGTGTGGCCTTTGGCGTGGTCACGGCCGTGCTCGGCATCGCCCTGCTCTCGCCATGGCTGCAGTCGCAGTTCGGGCTGACATTGAGTCTTTCAGAACCTACACTGAACGAATGGCTGCTGATGGGAAGCCTGCTGGTGGCGGGCTGGCTCGCAAGCCTTTTGCCCGGCATCCGTGCCTACCGGCTCTCGTTGGCCGACGGCCTCTCACCGAGGATTTGAAACCATGCGCATCGCAAAGAAGACACCTACGCTCCGAGCTTTTTCCCGGCTTTCGATGCTGCTCGCCGGCGCCGGCCTCGCTGCCGCCACATGGGCCGCCGAACCCGCGCCCAAGGACACGACCGCATCGAACCCCCTCGGCGGCAAGGCTGCACCGCCGGCCGCAGCCAAGGCCGCGCCGGGCCAGCCGCGCCAGATTACCTGGGAAGAACTGGTGCCCAAGGACTGGGACCCGGCCAAGGAATTCAAGGGTATGGACCTGAGCGCGCTCAACGACGGCGACCCCCGCGCCAACGAGCTGCTCATGAAGATGCAGGAGGTGTCGAACAACGCGCCGACCAATCCGGCGATGAACGGTGCGGACATCAAGATCCCGGGCTTCATCGTGCCGCTCGAAGAGGCCAAGGGCGAGGTGACCGAGTTCCTGCTCGTGCCCTACTTCGGCGCGTGCATCCACACGCCGCCGCCGCCGGCCAACCAGATCCTGCATGTGGTCACGCCAAAGGGCGCCAAGTTCCGCGCCATGGACACCGTGTGGGTCACCGGCAAGCTGCAGACCCTGCGCAACGATTCGATGATGGGCGTGAGCGGCTATCACGTGAACGCGACCAGCGTCACCAAGTACGCGGGCGGCGCCAAGTAGGCCTCACCGGGAGCCTGTGGTTCTGCGCCGACAGCGCAGGCGGCGCAGCACCGACACAGACCGTTGCATCGGCGATGCAAGCTGGCGTCGTCGCCACAGGTGACGCGCCGTTGAAAGAGTTCAGGGCGTGACAAGGTCGACGCTCATAGGAACTCCAGATGACAACATCATTCCGCCGCACGCCAGCCGCGCGGCTCGTGACGATCTCGCTGTGCATTGGCGCGCTCGCCATTGGCGGCTGCAACAAGACCGACAACGCGCCCAGCGCCCAGGCACCTGCGCCTCCAATGGCGGCTGCACCCGCGCCTGCGCCCTCACCTGCACCGGCCGCTCCAGCGCCTGCAGCCTATGCGCCGCCCTCGGCCGAGCAGCTCTACCAACTCGTCGCTCCCATCGCGCTGTATCCCGACAAGCTGGTGGCGCAGGTGCTGGCCGGCTCCACCTATCCTGACCAGATCACCGCCGCGCATGGCTGGCTCGCGCAGAACACTGCGCTCAAGGGCGGTCCCCTCGCCGATGCGGCCAACCAGCAGCCCTGGGATCCGAGCGTGAAGTCGCTCACCGCATTCCGCCCGGTGCTGGACCAGATGGCCGGCAACATCGCGTGGACCGACGCGCTCGGCCAGGCCTACTACAACGATCCGGCCGACGTGATGAACGCCATCCAGGTCATGCGCCAGCGCGCATCGGCGGCGGGCCGGCTCAAGAACAACGGCAAGCTGCGCGTCGCGAGCGCCGCGACACCGCAGAACTACACGCCGGCAACAGACATGCAACCGGTCTATGCCGGCCCCGCCGTGATCGAGCCGCCACCGCAGCTCATCACCATTCAGCCCGCGCAGCCCGACGTGGTGTACGTGCCGAGCTACGACCCGCAGCGGATCTACGGCGAGCCGGTGCCCGTGTATCCCGGCTATGCGTATGCTCCGCCCGTCGAGGTGGCACCCGGCTACAGCCGCGGCCAGATGGCGGCGGCCGGCGCGTTCACCTTCGGGCTCGGCGTGGTCGTGGGCGCCGCGCTCGAACGCCACGACTGGGGCTGGCGTTCATGGGACATGAACTGGGGCGCACCGCGCTACCGCAGCCAGGATCGCGCGGTGCAGCCGGCCTACGCCCGGCCCGCAGTGGTCTACAACAACAGCACGTACATCTCGCGTTCGACGACGGTGGTCAACAACGTGCGGAATGTCTACAACAACAATGCGCCGCGCCCCATGCCGCCAGGCGCTCCCGCGCCCAATTTCGCGGGCGCTCCGGGCTTGGCGCAGCAACAGAACGCCCAGCTGGCACAGCAACAGCAGCAACAACGACAAGCGCAGCAGCAGCAGCAGCAAGCCTTCATGCGCCAACAGCGGGAGCAACAACAGGCCGGACGGCAAGCTCAGCAGTTGCAGGCGCGCCAGCGTCAGCAAGAGCAACAGGAGCGGCAGGCTCGCCTTCAGCAGCAACAGCGGCAAGACCAGTTGCAGCGCCAGCAAGCACAACAGGCGCAGCAACAGGCACGGCAACAGGCGCGCAATTCCAACCAGCAGCCATCGCAGCCGCAGGCCCTGCTTCAACAACAGCAACAGCAAGAACAAGCGCGGCGACAGCAGGCCCAGCAACAGCAGCACGCCGCGCAGGAGGCCCGTCAACAAAGGCTCTCGGCACAGCAGGAGCAATCACGGCGGCAGCAGATGCAGCAGCAAGCCCAACAACAGGCTCAACAGCAACAGATGCAACGGCAGCAGGCGCAGCAACAGGCCCGGCAACAGCAGCAGCAACAAGCGCAAGCGGTGCGTCAGCAACAGCAGGCGATGCAGCAACAGCATCAGCAACGCCAACAGCAGCAGGCGCAGCAGCAGGCCCGACAACAGCAGCAGCAACAAGAGCAGTTGCAGCGGCAACAGCAACAGGCGCAAGCGGCGCGCCAGCAACAGCAACAGCAGGCGATGCAGCAACGTCAACAGCAGCAAGCGCAGCAGCAGCAGATTCGCCAGCAGCAACAGCAACAGGCCCAGCAGCATGCGGCCGCCGCGGCTGCGGCAGCAGCCCATCGTCGCCCGCCCGGCCGCCCCGGCGACCTTCCCAAGGACCAGCCCTGAGGGCGGCCAGCTAACCGTCAGCCTGCGCGGCCGCGTGCGGTTTTCTTTGCTGCGACCGCGGGCTTGGATTTCGACTTGGGTTCAGGCGAAACCTTGCCTGCCGACGAGGATGCAGGCGCCTCGCGCGCCGACCTCATGTGCCCGCTCTCCGTCGTCGTCATGCCCACGATCTTCGCGAGTTGCCGGCTCACGCTCACGTAGGCGTGGCCGATGCGGCTGTCGAAATACAGTGAGTCGCCGCGCGCGAGATGCACCACTTCGCCGTTGTCGAAGTGCACTTCGATCTCGCCCGACAGCACATAGGCGAATTCCTCGCCGGAGTGCCGCACGAAGTCTTCCGGGCCATGGATGCTGCGCGCATGCACGGTGCCCACGATGGGGCTCATCTGCTTGCCGGCCGCCGCGGTGCCGAGGAATTCATACGCGATCGACAGGCCGCGGTAGACCACGCCCTTGCCCGCGCGCGTGACGACCGGCCTGTCGAGTTGCGCGGGCTTCACGCCGGCGCCGGCGAACATGGCGTTCATGTCCATTTGCAGCGCGCGGCCCAGTGCGGTGAAGTTCTCGTAGCCCAGCGCGAGCTGGCCACGCTCCGCGCGCGAGATGGTGGTGATCGACACGCCCGATCGCTCGGCCAGCTCTGCCAGCGTCCAGCCGAAACGCTTGCGCGCGGTGCGCAGGCGATGGCCGAAGGTGGTGCGGTCCAGCGTCGGCGGCTCGTCCGTCGGCCTCGTCCCGGACTGGGTCCTCGTGTGTGGATTCACGCTTGGCTCTCTGTTGTGATGCGCTGCGATTCTGCCAGCCCGATGCCGCGCCATCCATTCGGATCGTATCGACCCAGGCCTGGAATTTGCGTATTGGCAAATTGCGTCGACGCAAATTTCACCGCTGCATCTGCACCTCTCTCCTTACGGATGGCACTTGCGAAATTTGCGTATCCGCAAATTTGTCTTTACACTTCGCCGATGACTTCCAACACCCAAGCGTCCGTCGCAGCCGACTTCCTTGTGATTGGCGGCGGCATTGCCGGGGCCTCGGTGGCCCATTGGCTTGCCCCGCACGCCCGAGTGATCCTGCTCGAGCGCGAAGCCCAGCCGGGCTATCACTCCACCGGCCGCTCGGCCGCGCTCTTCATGGAAAGCTATGGCACGGCGCAGGTGCGCGCCCTCACCATGGCGAGCCGCGCGTTTCTCGAACACCCTCCCGAGGGATTTTCGGAGCACCCGCTGCTCACCCCGCGCGGCGCCTTGATGGTGGCGGGCGCCGACCACATGGGCGAACTCGACGCGCACTGGGAAGTGCTGCGCGCCATGAACACGGGCGCGCAGCGGC
Organism: Variovorax sp. OV700; assembly: GCF_900099805.1. Lineage (GTDB taxonomy): Bacteria > Pseudomonadota > Gammaproteobacteria > Burkholderiales > Burkholderiaceae_C > Variovorax. Next base: position 125,881 of record NZ_FNDR01000006.1, read on the forward strand.
TCAGCGGCGAAGAGGCGCTCGCGATGGTGCCGGTGCTGCGGCCCGAGCACGTCGCCGGCGGCGTCTACGAGCCCGAGGCGGCTGACATGGACGTGCACGCCATCCACCAGGGTTATCTGCGCGGGATGCGGCAAGCCGGCGGCAAACTGGCGTGCGATGCCGGCGTGACCGCCATCGAGCGCATCGGCGAGCGCTGGCGCGTGACGGCCGGCGGCAAAGTCTACGAAGCGCCGGTAGTGATCAATGCCGCGGGCGCGTGGGTCGACACCATTGCGCAGATGGCGGGCGTGCGGCCCATCGGCATCGAGCCACGGCGGCGCTCGGCCTTCATTTTCGCACCGCCCGAAGGCAGCGGCGGCAGCGTGGCGCACTGGCCCATGGTGTTCAGTGCCGATGAAGGTTGGTACATCAAGCCCGACGCCGGCATGCTGCTCGGCTCGCCGGCGAATGCCGACCCTGTCGAACCGCAGGACGTGCAGCCGGAGGAACTGGACATCGCCATCGCCATCCATCGGATCGAGGAAGCAACCACGCTTACCATCCGGCGCCCCACCCGCACCTGGGCCGGCCTGCGTTCCTTCGTGGCCGATGGCGACCTGGTGGGCGGTTTCGAATCCGATGCACCGGGCTTCTTCTGGGTAGCGGCCCAAGGCGGCTACGGCATCCAGACGTCGGCGGCCATGGGCGAGGCGTGCGCCGCACTGGCGCGCGGCCTGCCGCTGCCGGAGCGCATCGCGGGCTTCAGTCTTACGGCAGAAATGCTCGGCCCGCAGCGTCTGCGCGCAGCGGCTGCGGCCCAGGGCTGATCAAGAATCGGCTCAATCGGGTGCGTTCATCACCCGGTCGAATTCTTCGTCCGCGGGAACGTTGTCGGCATCGAGTTCGCTGGCATCCGTCAGGTCGATGCCGGTTTCGTCCGACAGGTCGTCGGTGGCTTCGGATTCCGATTCGGATTCTTCGAAATCATCGACAGGCGAGTCGTCGTCATCCTCTGTCGATGGCGGAGCAGAACGCTTCTTGGCGTCGACGTTGTTCATGATCGGTTCCTCGGCGATTGCATAGGCGAGACATTCGTCATACCCCCAATGGTGCACCTCTTTCGGGTGCCGTGCGCCATTCCCCGGACAGGTGTGGGTTTCGGAAAGTATCCACCCGATGCCGGTCAGTCCGCCTGTCAGTCCTTGTGCGCCGGGGCGCCTTCGCCTTCGTGCGCATGGCCATGCTCCGCGTGGCCGTGTTCCGCATGGCCATGGTCGTGCTCGCCGTGCGCGAGCCGGCTCACCAGCGTGACGAGCGCAATGCCGACGATCAGCCAGGCGATCTGCGCGGCGGTCTGCCGCGCGGGCAGTCGTTTCTGCAACTGGGGAATCAGGTCGGCCAGCGCCACGTAGACGAAGCTGCTGGCGGCCAGCACCAGGAAGTACGGCAACAGGCCGTGCAGCCGATCGACCAGCCACCACCCCACGATGCCGCCGAGCATGGTCATGGTGCCGGCCAGCGATACCTTGACCAGCGCCACACGCTGGTTGGCCGAACTCTGGCGCAGCACCACCAGGTCGCCGATGTGGTGAGGGATTTCGTGCGCAAGCACGGCGACGGCCGCGACCAGCCCGAGACGGATGTCCGCGATGAAGGCCGACGCGATCAGGATGCCATCGCCGAAGCAGTGCACGCTGTCGCCGGTGAGCACCGCCCAGCCGCCGCCCGCACGGGGTGCGTGGCCGTGGCTGTGATCGCCGTGATCGTGATGCGCATGGCCGCCGTGGTCGTGATCATGCGCGTGCCCGGCCGCCTGCTGCCCCACCGGTCCCGGCAAAGCGTCGCCGTGGTGATGCTCGTGTCCGTGGTGCCAGAGCTCGGCCTTGTCGAGCAAAAAGAAGAACACCAGGCCGAACAGCAGCACGCCGAACAGCATCGCGGGTTCGATGCGGCTCTCGAAGGCTTCGGGCAGCAGGTGCATGAAGGCCGTGGCGAGCAGCGCCCCCGCGGCCAGGCTGAGCAGGTGCTGTGAGTTCACGCCACCCGATCCGCTGCGCACGCCCACGCGCAGGAGCAAGGCGGCCAGCCACACGCTTCCGATGCCGGCGACCAGGGTGGCCAGGATGATCACTATCAAATTCATAGCTGCAATGTCGATGGGCATCGACGCCCGATATCGTTCATAAAAAGAGAAAGGCCGTCACTGGGACGGCCTTCGGCGGTGGGTGGCTACAGGCTGTCGTCAGACGACGCCATTGGCTTTGAACCAGGCGGTGGCGCGCTGCCATCCGTCTTCGGCCGCGCTCTTTACATAGCTCGGGCGATAGTCGGCGTGGAACGCGTGGCCTGCTTCGGGATACACGACGAAGCTCGAAGCCTTGGCAGCCGGGGTTCCATTTGCCAACGCTGCTTTCATCTTATCAACCGTGTCAAGCGGGATGCCCTGGTCCTTGCCGCCGTAAAGGCCGAGCACGGGCGCCTGCAGGTTAGCCGCAACATCGACCGGGTGCCGCGGCGTGAGTTCGCTGGGCTGACCGACCAGCCGGCCGTACCAGGCCACGCCAGCCTTGACCTTGCCGGTGGCGGCATAGAGCCACACGAAACGTCCGCCCCAGCAGAAGCCGGTGATGCCGGCCTTGGATACGTTGCCGCCGTTGGCCGATGCATACGAAAGTGCGCCATCGAGGTCGGCCAGCACCTGCGCATCGGGCACCTTGCTCACGATGTCGGCCTGCAGCTTGGGGATGTCGGTGTAGCCGCGCGGGTCGCCCTGCCGCGCATAGAGCTCGGGGGCAATGGCCAGGTAGCCGAGTTGCGCGAAGCGCCGGCAGGTATCGGCGATGTATTCGTGCACGCCGAAGATTTCCTGGATCACCAGGATTACCGGCAGCCCGGTCTTGCCGGCCGGCGCGGCCGCATAGGCCGGCACTTCGAAACCGTTGACGGTGTACTTGATCGGCCCTGCCTTCAGGCCTTCGGCCGAAGTGCTGATCGCGGTCTGCGCCATGACCGGCATGACGGCGGCCGCGTAGCCCACGCCAATGGCGGCCTTGAGCGCGGTGCGGCGCGTGGCGCCCTGCTCTGTGCTCTCGCCGGGGCGAAGCGAATCGAAATCGGAACGGCTGTCGTCGCGAAGGGACATGGGTAGAGCTCCAGTTGAATCGTCGAACAAAGGGGCATGCGCAAAAACGCACGCCGCAATGTAGGCGAAATCAGCCCGGGCCGTATCCGGCCAGCCTGTATGTCAACAGGGCTGCTGTGTGACCTAAAGTCTTCAGTCGCGATAAGCGCGGCGAGCCAATGCAGCCGCCAGGACCTGCGCCGGATCGACCAGATTCAGCCCGGCAACCGCGGCCGAACCCTGCAACCCGAGCGGCACCTCGGTGCAGCCCATGATGATGGTGACGGGCCCGTGGCGTTCCGCGAGCCGCAGCGCCACGTGCGAAAAGCATTCTTCGGCAAGCCGCATGTTGCCCGCTTTCACACCATCGAAGATGCCGCGCGTGATGATGCGTCGTTCGTCCGCCGGTGGCACGTGGCAATCGAGTCCCGCCTCGGCCAGCGCCTGTTCGTAGAGCCGGACGCGGTAGGTACCTTCGGTAGCCATCAGCGCCACGTTGCCCGAACCTTGCGCCGCAAGATGGTGTGCCACCTCGCGCGCCATGTGCAGCAGCTCTACCTGCGGAAAACGTTCCTGTAGCCGGTCATGCCACGCATGCGCCGTGTTGCAGGCAATGGCCACCGCCCGGCTCCCCAATGCGGCAAGGCGCCCCAGCGCCTGCAGCATCGGCTCCAGCGGCTGGTGCGCGCCGTTCTCGGCCGAGCCCAGTGCATCGGTACGGTCGGGCACCGGCACCTGCGCGAGCCAGTGCTCCGGGAAAGACTGGTCCCGCACCGGCTCCCCGCGTGCCCGCATCTGCTGGGCGCAGGCCTGCACGAACAGCCGAACGAAGTCGGCCCCCGCCGCGGGGCCCATGCCGCCCAGAATGCCAACGACGTTCGTGGAAACCATTGCGCAAGTCTTCCCTTGTTGCCTGGGGGCGAGCTTAGATCGCCGGTTTGTCTGACGGCGCCTTGATGTTGTCCTTGAGCTGCTGGCTCATGGGCAGGTTCAGCGGTGCGTTCTTCGGCGGGATCGGCGACATGAACCACTTGGTGTAGAGCTTCTCGAACTCGCCGCTCTTCATCATGCTGATGAAAGTGTCGTCCACCAGCTTCTTGAAAGCCGGGTCGTCCTTCGGCAACATGCAGGCATAGGGCTCGACCTGCAGCGCGTCGCCCACCACCTCGTAGTCGGCCGGGTTCTTGGCGTTGGCGATGAGGCCATACAGCAGGATGTCGTCCATTGCAAATGCCAGGGCGCGGTCGCTTTCCACCAGCAGGAATGCGTCGGCGTGGTCCTTGCCGAGCACGATGTCCATGTCGAGGTTCTTCTCGGTGTTGTACTTGCGCATGACCAGCGCGTTGGTGGTGCCGGTGGTGCTGGCCACCGTCTTCTTGGCCAGGTCGGCGTAGTTCTTGATCTTCGAAGACTTCTTCACCAGCAGGCGCGTGCCCGTGTAGAAATGGTTGACGGCAAAGGCCACGTCCTTGCCGCGTGCCGTGTTGTTGGTGGTGGAGCCGCACTCCAGGTCGACGGTGCCGTTGGTGATCAGCGGAATGCGGTTCTGCGAGGTGACGGGCATCAGCTGCACCTGCAGATTGGGCTTGTTGAGCTTCTTCTTCACCGCCTCGACCACGGCGTTGGAGAGTTCGACCGAGAAGCCAATGGGCTTGTTGGGCCCGTCCAGGTAGCTGAAGGGCACCGACGACTCGCGGTAGGCGAGCGTGATCTTGCCGGACTCGGCGATCTTGGCCAGCGTGTCGGCGGCCTGGACGCCGGTGGCGGAAAGCAGCACCACGGCGGCGGCGGCCATCAATGCGGAGAGTTTCATGCGAGCCTTCTTCAGATGGATTGAACGGAGCGGCCAGTGTAAGAAGGAGTGACGCACTCCGACAATTCCAATTGAACCCTAGGCCATACCCAAAGGTTATGGGCTGCAGGGCATGCGGTTTGGCTATGGGCCACGGCGCTTTTGGCATTTCCGGCCGGCGCGGCGCGCCCCTAAAGTCGATGCTGTCTCCTGTTCACTCCCGATTCACTCCCCGGAAAGTTGCCTCCATGCATGTCTGTGTGCTCGGTGCCGGCATCGTGGGCCTGGCCACTGCCTGGCAACTCGAACGCCTGGGCCATCAGGTCACGGTGATCGACCGCGCGGCCCCCGGTGCGGGCGCAAGCGGCGGCAACGGCGCACAGCTCAGCTACTCGTACGTGCAGCCGCTGGCCGATCCGTCGATCTGGCGCCAGTTGCCCAAGCTGCTGCTCTCGCCCAGTTCCCCGCTCAAGCTGCAGCCGCAACTCGATCCCTTGCAGTGGCGCTGGGGCCTGGCCTTTCTTGCGGCCTGCAATGCACAAACCTCGCGCGACACCACAGCCCAGTTGCTCGCGCTGGCCGCGCTCAGCCGCACCGAATTCGAAGCGATGCAGGCCGACGTCGCGCCCGACTGCGATTTTTCCGCCACCGGCAAGCTGGTGCTCTACGCGAGCCCGGCGGCGCTCGAAGGCGCGCGCGCGCAGCTCGAACTCCAGCGCACCATGGGCAGCGAGCAGCGCATCGTGTCGCCCGAAGAGTGCGTCGCCATCGAGCCCGCGCTCGCCGACTATCGCGGCCAGATGGTCGGTGCGGTCTACACGCCCAGCGAGTGCGCGGCCGACTGTCTCAAGGTTTGCGCCGAACTCATGCGGGTGCTCAGCGCGCGCGGCGTGCGCTTTCTGCTCGGTGCCGACGTGCACGGCTTTGCCCGCAGTGAAGGCAAGGTGGCCGCCGTGAAAACGAGCATTGGAGACATCGAAGCCGATGCCTTCGTCATGGCGTTGGGCTCGGCTTCGCACAAGCTCGGACGCGCCATCGGCGCCTATCTGCCGGTGTATCCGCTCAAGGGCTACAGCATCACCGTGGAGGTCGATCCCTCAGCGGGCGCCGCACCTCGCGTGAACGTGACCGACAGCGCGCGCAAGGTGGTGTTCGCGCGCATCGGCTCGCGGCTTCGCGTGGCCGGCATGGCGGAACTGGTGGGACACGACGCGAGCATTCCGGCCACCCGCATCCAGACGCTGGCCGCTGCCACGCGCGCCCTCTTTCCGCACGCGAGCCGGCTGGAAGAGCTGCACCCGTGGACCGGCATGCGGCCCGCCACGCCCACAGGGCTTCCTATCATCGGTCGGATGCCGAGCGCGCCGGCAAACATGCTGTTCAATACCGGCCATGGCGCCCTGGGCTTCACGCTGGCCTTCGGCTCGGCGCGGCGGATTGCCGAGGCACTGGAGCGCGCGGCCTCCTGATCGGCCGGCACGCCTGTCAGGCCGCCTGCTCGATCGCCTCGCGCATGCAGCGCGTGATGCCGCGCACCGCCACCGAATCGGGCTTGCCCGCAAAACGCAGCGCGCGCACCGGCACCGGAATGTGCGGCTCCAGCGCCAGCACGTCGACCTTGGTGCCGTCGGCCGAACGGGCCGTGCATCCATCGACCAGCGCCACGCCCAGCCCATGGTGCGCCATCGACAGCGCCGCGTGATAGGTCTGCACCGTGACCACCGCCTGCTGAAAGCCCACGCCCGCCTGGCGGCAGGCCTGGCTCAGGCTGGTGCCCACCGGGTCGCGGCTGTCGAGCCCGATGACGGGCCGGTCGACCAGGTCGTGCAGCGCCACCGAACCGTTTCGCACCAGCGCGCGCGGAAGCATTCCCTTGGGCGCGATGCACACCATGCGCGTGTCGGCCAGCGTTTCCTGCGTGAGCGAGGGATGCACCGCCGGGCTGAAGACAAAGCCCACGTCGGCCTCTTGCAGCAACAGCGCCGACATGATCTGCGGCGAGTGCAGCGACTCGACGGTGATCGAATAGCCCGGGTGCTTTTCGCGGAAAGCCTTGAGCGCGCGCGGCAGCACCTCGTAGCTCAGCGCCAGCACGCTCAGGATGCGCAGTTCTCCGGTGTCGCTGCCCGCGCGCAGGTTGGCGGCAAGGCGCTGCACCTCGTCGAGCTGCGCGAACAGCCGTTCGATGTGCGGATACAGCGTGAGCGCCTCGGTGGTCGGCGTGAGCCGGCCCTTGGCGCGCTGAAACAGCGGAAAGCCCAGCTGCAGCTCGGCATGCTGCAAGGTGCGGCTCACCGCCGGCTGCGTGATGTTGATGAGCCGTGCCGCCGCGCTCACACTCCCCGTGAGCATGATTGCGTTGAAGACCTCGATGTGGCGCAGGCGCATGGCCGACTCAGTTGCCTGCAACCTTGCTGCGGGAGAGATCCATCACCATGCGGGTTGCAAGATAGAGCCTCGGCTCGATGGAGTCGACCAGCACGTATTCGGCGTCCGCCGAATGCGCGCCAAAGCCCTGAAGGCCAAAGCGCTCGACCACCGGCGCCTTGGTCTTGAGCGCTGCAAATGCGGCATCGGTGCCGCCACCGGCCACCGCATCGTCGGCGCCCAACGGCTTGCCGAGCTCGTCCTTGTAGATCTGCTGCGCATGCTTTGCGAGCGCGCGCGAGGCATCGGTGGCCTCGAGCGGCGGGCGACGGCGCTCGAACTTCATCTCGACCTTGGCCTCCGGAATCAGCTGCTTCTTCACGCGCTCCTGCACCTGCTGCTCGATGCGGTCGTAGTCGCTTACCTTGAGCACGCGCACGTCGGCGCCCGCGGTGGCGCTGGCCGGAATCACGTTGCGGTTGCTGCCCGACTTCGAAATGGTCCAGTTCATCTTGAGCCCCGTGGCCGGATCGGACAAGTCTCGCATCTGCAGGATCTGGTGCGAGAGCTCGTAGAGCGCGTTCACGCCCTGCTCCGGCGCGGAACCCGCATGCGAGGCCTTGCCTGTCACGTTCAATGCCACCGAGGCAATGCCCGCGGTGGCGAGCGAGAGCTTGTCTTCCTTGACCGACGCGCCCTCGAACGACAGCACCGCGTCGTGCTCGCCGCCCAGTCGAGTGATGAGCGCGCGCGAACCGGGAGAACTGATTTCCTCGTCGCCGTTGATCAGCACGGTGAGCGTGCCGTAGTCCTTGAACTTGAGCGCCTGCAGCATCGCGACCGTGTGCGTGATGACCGCGACCCCCTGCTTGTCGTCGGCAATGCCCAGGCCGTAGGCCTTGTCGCCTTCGACGCGGAATGGCTGCTTGTTGAGCATGCCCACGGTGTAGACCGTGTCCATGTGCGCAATGAGCATGATCTTCTTTTTGCCCGTGCCCTTGAAGGTAGCGCGCACGACACGGCCGATCTTCTCGGGCGTGTCCTCCATGCGGTAGGCGTCGGCGCTCGGATCGATGAGCTCGACCTCGCCGCCCATGGCCTTGAACTTGGCGGCGATGAGATCGGAGATCTTCTCCAGGCCTTCAAGATCGCGGCTGCCGGATTCGATCGAGACCAGCTCCTTCAGCGTCTCGAGCAGCGCGGGCGTTTCCTTGGCGGCGAGCGTGGCGATGCGCGCATCGGGCGCGGCAAAAGCGCTGCCGAGCCATGCGGCGCAGACGGCGGCGAGCAGGAACTTGCGAGGCTGGATTTTCATGGGCTTGGTTCTTCCTTCTTGGTCGGACGGGGGGTCAGTGCGCCTTGTCCCAGTTGGGACCGATGCCGATCTCAGCGAGCAGCGGCACCTTGAGTTCGGCCACGCTGGCCATCAGGCGCGGAATTTCGGTGCGCACCCACTCGACCTCGGTGTCAGGCACTTCGAACACCAGTTCATCGTGCACCTGCATGATCATCCTGGTGGCGCGTTTCTCGTCGTCAAGCACGTTCTGTACCTTAATCATGCTCAGCTTGATCAGGTCGGCGGCCGTGCCTTGCATCGGCGCGTTGATGGCCGCGCGCTCGGCACCGCCGCGGCGCGGGCCATTGGGCGAGTTGATCTCGGGCAGGTACAGGCGCCGTCCGAACACGGTCTCGACATAGCCCTTTTCTTTTGCCAGCGCCTTGGTCTCGTCCATGTATGCCTTCACGCCCGGGTAGCGCGCGAAGTAGCGTTCGATGTAGGAGGCCGCGGCCTTGGTCTCGATCCCCAGGTTGCGCGCAAGCCCGAAGCTGCTCATGCCGTAGATGAGCCCGAAGTTGATCACCTTTGCGTAGCGGCGCTGCTCGCTCGACACCTGGTCGGGCGTGGAGCCGAACACTTCCGCCGCGGTGGCGCGGTGCACGTCGATGCCTTCGCGGAACGCGCGCAGCAGCGACTCGTCGCCGCTGATGTGGGCCATGATGCGCAGCTCGATCTGCGAGTAGTCGGCGCTGGCAATCACGCTGCCGGCCGGCGCAATGAAGGCTTCGCGCACGCGGCGGCCTTCGGGCGTGCGGATCGGAATGTTCTGCAGGTTGGGATCGTTGCTCGACAGGCGCCCCGTGACCGCCACCGCCTGCGCATAGTGCGTGTGGACGCGGCCAGTGCGCGGATTGGCCAGCTGGCCGAGCTTGTCGGTGTAGGTGCCCTTGAGCTTGGACAAGCCGCGGTGCTCGAGGATCTTGGCCGGCAACGGATAGTCTTCGGCCAGTTTCTCGAGCACTTCTTCGTCCGTGCTGGGTGCGCCGCTCGGCGTTTTCTTGACCACCGGCAGGCCCAGCTTGGTGAAGAAGATCTCGCCGATCTGCTTGGGCGAACCCAGGTTGAACGGCTGGCCCGCGATCTCGTAGGCCTCCTGCTCGAGCGCCATGATGCGCGTGCCAAGCTCGTGGCTTTGCGCCGCGAGCGTGGGCGCGTCGATCAGCACACCATTGCGCTCGACGCGGTAGAGCGCCTCGCTCGAATCCATCTCGAGCTGGTAGATGAAGCGCAGCTTTTCGTCGCGCTCGATCTGCGGCCACAGCGCCAGGTGAACGTCGAGCGTCTGGTCGCTGTCCTCGCATGAATACTCGGCGGCCTTGGCAATGTCGACCTGGCTGAACGGGATCTGGTGCGCGCCCTTGCCGCACAGGTCTTCGTACGAGATGCCGCTGCGGCCCAGGTGGCGTTCGGCCAGGCTCGCGAGGCCGTGCGGCCGGTGCGCCTCGAGCACGTAGCTCTGCAGCATGGTGTCGTGCGCATAGCCCTGCACCTCGATGCCGTGGTTGGCGAGCACGTGGCGGTCGTACTTGATGTGCTGGCCGAGCTTTTTCTTCTGAGGGTTTTCGAGCCAGGGCTTGAGCTTGGCCAACACTTCGTCGATGGGCAGCTGCGCGGGCGCGTCGGGATAGTTGTGCGCGAGCGGCACGTAGGCTGCCTCGCCGGGCTCGACGCTGAAGCTCAGGCCGACGATGCGCGCGACCATTTCGTCGAGCGAGGTGGTCTCGGTATCGATGGCGGCCAGCTCGGCGGCCTCGAGCTTGGCGAGCCAGGCGTCCAACTGCTCCCAGCTCGTGATGGTCTCGTACTTCAGGTTGCTCGCGGGCGATGCCGCCTCCATCGCGCCGAGGTCCGCCGATTCGTCGAACAACCCGCCCTGGTCGCTGCTTGCCGCGGCGCCGCGGGCCATCTGCTTCTTGTTGTTTTCCTCGATCAGCTCGGGCGGCACTTCCAGTGCTTCGAGCGACTTGACCAGGCTCTTGAAGCCGAACCTCTCGTAGAAGGGCTTGAGCTCGGCAGTTTGCGGCGCGCCCACTGGCAAGCCTTCGAGCGACGGGAGGCCCGTGACGTGCCCGGCCAGGTCGCAATCGGTGCGGATGGTGACGAGGTTCTTGCTCAAGGGCAGCTTGTCGAGTGCCTTGCGCAGGTTCTCGCCGGCCTGGCCTTTGACCTCGGCGGCGCGTTCTATCAGCGCGTCGAGCGAACCGTATTCGAGCAGCCACTTGGCAGCAGTCTTCGGGCCGACCTTCTCGACGCCGGGCACGTTGTCGACCGCATCGCCGACCAGCGTCTGGTAGTCGATCATCAAATTGGGCGGCACGCCGAATTCCGCCGTGACCCCGGCCACATCGCGCCTCTTGCCGTTCATCGTGTCGATGATGGTGATGTGCTCGTCCACCAGTTGGCTCAGGTCCTTGTCGCCGCTGGACACGATGACCTCGACGCCCTGCCGCGCCGCCGTCCGGGCGAGCGTACCGATCACGTCGTCGGCCTCGATGTCGGGCACGCAGAGCACCGGCCAACCCATGAGCTTCACCACCTCGTGGATGGGTTCGATCTGGCTGCGCAGATCGTCGGGCATGGGGGAGCGGTTGGCCTTGTATTCGGGATACAGGTCGTCGCGGAAGGTCTTGCCGGGCGCATCGAAGATGCAGGCCGCGTAATCGGCGCGGACCTCGCGGCGCAGCGCGGTCATCATGTTGATCATGCCGCGGATGGCGCCGGTCGCGGGGCTTTTCGGATCGCCGGGCACGGCCCGCAGGTCGGGCATGGCATGGAAGGCGCGGTAAAGATAGCTCGAGCCATCGACGAGCAGCAGCGTTTTCTTGTCGGTCATCGGGCCATTTTGCCGTGCCCGGACCGAGCTCCCGAACCACGGCGGCAAGCGCCGCCCGCCGACACGCCGGAGGCGGGCCCGAGCCTACAATCGTTGCATGCCTAGCCCCACACTCCTGGTCGCCCGCCGCATCCTGCTGGCGCTGGCCTTTGCCGTCCCTTTTGCCGCCGTCCAGGCGCAGCCCGCACCCGCTGGCGCCTCCGGGTCGCCCGAGCCGCTACAAAATCAGGAGCAGGCCGACGGCCGTCGCAACCAGAAGGTCGAGCACATTCACACGGAAGACAGCGGCGCCTCGGTCGACGAGGTGCGCTACGGAGGCCGCACGCAAAGCATCAACGTGAAGCCCAAGGCCAACGTGCCGGGCTACGAGGTGCGGCCGAACGACCCAGGCGCGCGAACGGGTTCGGGCGAAGCGAACTCGAACGGCAACGGCGCCCGGGTCTGGAACGTGATGAAGTTCTGACCGTGCCGCGCATTCAATCCGCAGCGACACGCTGAGCACCGCCATGGCAGTTTTTACCGAAGTCGATTTCGGCGAGGCCGACGCGCTCGTGCAGCGCCTGGGCCTGGGCCCTCTGCGCGAGCTTCGCGGCATCGAGGGTGGCATCGAGAACACCAACTACTTTGCGACCACCGAGAGCGGTGAGTTCGTGCTGACGCTGTTCGAGCGCCTGGGCGCCGAGCAGCTTCCTTACTACCTTTGTCTCATGAAGCACTTGGCGGGCGGCGGCCTGCCGGTGCCGGAGCCCGTCGCCGATCCGGCCATCCAGCCGCCGTCGGGGCACGCGCTGACGATCCCCGCGAACGCCCCGTGCGAACTGCTGCTCAAGGTGGCGGGCAAGCCGGCGGCGCTGGTGCAGCGGCTCTCGGGCCGGAGCGAACTCGCACCACGTGCCGCGCATTGCACCGAACTGGGCGCCCTGCTGGCGCGCATGCACATCGCTGCGCGCGACTTTCCGCGCATCCAGCCGAACCTGCGCGGCCTGGCCTGGTGGAACGACACCGTCCCGGTAGTGCTGCCCTACGTCGATGAATCGCAAGCGGGGTTGCTGCGCGCCGAACTCGCCTACCAGAACCACGTGGCCGAGTCGTCGGCCTACGCGGCGCTGCCGCGCGGGCCCGTGCACGCCGACATGTTCCGCGACAACGTGATGTTCGCCACCGGCGAAAACGCCGGCGTGGCACCGCGCCTGACCGGCGTTTTCGACTTCTACTTTGCCGGCACCGACACATGGCTGTTCGACTTGGCCGTGTGCCTGAACGACTGGGCCATCGACCTCCCGACCGGACAGCACGACGCCGAACGCGCCGACGCGCTGCTGGCGGCCTATGAAACCGTTCGCCCGCTCAACGCGGCCGAGCGCGCCCTGCTGCCCGCCATGCTGCGCGCCGCGGCGCTGCGCTTCTGGATCTCGCGGCTCTGGGACTTTCACCTGCCGCGCGAAGCCAGCATGCTGAAGCCGCACGACCCGGCGCACTTCGAGCGCGTGCTGCGCGAGCGCGCCGCCCATCCGCACGCCATGGCGCAGTCGCTCGAACCGCTGGCCGCCTGATCCTCAAAAAATGAAACTCCACCTCGTGCCGGCGCGAACCGGCGCCGAATGGGTCCGCCTCGGGCTCAAGACTTTCTGGCGCCAGCCGCTCGCCTTCATCTCGCTGTTCTTCCTGCTGATGGCGCTGATCTCGACGGTGTCGCTGCTGCCGCTCGTCGGCAGCGTGCTGGCGCCGGTGCTGCTGCCCTTCATGACGTTGGGCCTGATGGTGGCCACTTCGGTGGCGTACACCGACAACGCCGAGGGCATCGGCACCGAAGGGCACACGCAGCGCCCCACCGGCTCCGCCATGTTCATCGCCGTGGCCGGCGCCATGCGGGCCGAGTGGCGTTCACTGGTCAAGCTCGGCGTGATCTCCGCGCTGTACTTCGTGGTGGCCGTGCTGCTGACCACGTTCGTCGACGGCGGCCAGCTTGCCAAGGCCTACCTGCTCGACGAAGCGCTCACGCCCGAGGTGATGGCGAGCAGCGACTTCCAGGTGGCACGCATGCTCCTGATGTGCCTGAACCTGCCGCTCTCGCTCGCCATGTGGCATGCACCCGCGCTCGTGCACTGGCACCGCGTGGAACCGGTGAAGAGCGTGTTCTTCAGCGTGGTCGCGCTGTTTCGCAACTTTGGCGCCTATGCGCTGTTCGGCCTAGCGTGGCTGGGCGTGTTCCTCATCGCCGGCATCGGCATCGGCCTGATCGCCACCGTGGTGATCGGCTTTGGCGCGGTAGGCGGCGGTGCCGGCGCGGCGGCCATCGGCAACGTGCTGATCGTCGGCATGGCGCTGGTGCTCGCGGCCATGTCGATGAGCTCGACCTGGTTCACCTTCCGCGACAGCTTCGATCCGAACTGAAGGCGCCGCGGCCGACGGGTCAGTCGGCCAGCGCCCGGTCCTTGCGAAGGCTCGCGAAAAGCGACCAAGCCATGCCGGCCAGCAACAGCAGGCCCACACCCAACGCGCCCCACAGCCACCACTTGCGGAAGGGGTCGGGTTGCACTGGAACGGGCAATTGCGCGGCTGCGGCCACCACCGCTTCGACAGCGGCCACCGGCGCCGGCGGCAGCGTGACGGAGGCTTCGCCGGCCGTCACGGGCTTGCTGGGCGAATAGCCCGGCAACAGCGTGGCCAGCGGCAAGGCGGCGCCCGGAGCGCCGCCTTGCACCACCTGCTTTTCGGGCGCCGTATTCCAGCTCAGCGAAAACGGCGCGGCGCCCTGGGCCAGGAGCACCAGCGTGCGCGGCGTGGCGCCTACCGCAATCGTCGGCGGCGTGGGGCCCAGCACGCTCACCGGCCCCGCCGTGCGCAGCCGCAAATGCGAGTAGCTCCTGCCATCGAGCGCCAGCAACGGCGAACGCGCCTCGCCAGCCCCTTGCGCAAGGCGGTACACCACCGTGTCGAGCAGCGGCACTTCACCGGGGCTGCTTGCAGCGGGCGCTGGCCGGCGTTGCTGGTGCCGCAGCGCATATAGCGGATTGCGTGGAACAAATACCGGCTCGGCGGCCGCCGGCGTAGCGGTGAACAGGCCTGAAACACCGACCTGCGCCAGCGTGTTGACGTCGGCCAGGTCGACGCGCAGGCTTTCCACCGGAAGGCCGCGCGGCAGCGCGTAGTCGCAATGGTCGGTGCCGCAACGCTCGGGCTTGAGCGCGCTCGTCCATTGGAGCGGTGCCACGGGCTCGACCTCTTGTACGCTGTCGATCGCAACACCGGTCAGCGGTGCGCCGTTTTGCGGATCGCTCCAGCGCAGGCGCAGGAAGCGCGCATGCACACCGCCGAGGTCGACCGCGAGGCGCTCGATGGTTTGGCCGCCGTGTGCCAGCCGCACCAGTTGCTCTTCGCCGCCAACCGGCCGCCAATGCCGCAGGTCGTCGCTGGCTTCGAGCCTGAAGGCGAACAGGCCGCGCGCCGCGGGCGCCACGTCGAAGCGCGCCTGTAGCAGGCCACCCTTGAGCTGGCTCGCATCGATCAGCCACTGCGCCGCTTCCGCCGGCTTGCGCGCCGGGTTGCGGGCCAGTGCCAGCGAACCGTCGGGCCGCACTCTGAAGCCCAGCGATGCGTCTTCAGCCGAGTCGGCGGTGCCCGAAGCAGTCGCGGGCAGCGCGAAGATCGGCACCTCCTTGGACGTGAATTGCGGCTCAGCGGCCTCGTTGCGCAGCCATGCGTAGGGCACGGCGTTACCGGCGGCATTGCGCACACGCAGATCGCGCAGGTCGCCGTATGCAGCATGGGCGTAGATGCCGAGCGGCAGCGCGAGCCGGTAGTAGGGGCCGTTGCCTTGCAAGGCGATGGGAGCCGTCGCGGTGGTCGGGCGCTGCGCCCCGGCCACACCCAGCCAGCCCACAGCCACAACCGCGGCCAGACGAACGCACACCGTGCGGCGCAATGCCTTCACACCCTGCTTCACGCGACACCTCCTTCGGGCAACACATCTTTCTCCATTTCCTTCCGCGTTGGCGGCACCGGGGCGAAATAGCCCACCAACAGCAGCAATGCGCCCACCGCAATGAACGACACGATGCGGAACAACCCGCCTCGGTCCGCCAATTCGACGAAGAACAATTTCAGCACCACAACGCCGAGCAGCGCGGCGCCGCCGACCCACAGCGTGCGCACCCCGCGTGCATGGCCGAGGACCATCGCAACCACGCCGCAAATGGCCCAGGTGATGGAGAGCGCCGCCTGCGTGAGCCACGAGGCGTAGAGCGCGTCGAAACGCCATTCGACACCCGCATAGTGATGGCAGCTGCGCAGCACCATGCCGGTCAGCAGCGCCAGGCCGGTGAGGCCGAGCACGCCCTTCGCAACCATGGGCTGCACGCGCGCGAACGAGCCCTGTGGCAAGGCACGCCACCAGAGCACCAGCGCGAAGAGCACCAGCCATTGCGCAAGCTCCAGCGGGTTCAGCAGCGGCACGTAAGGCAGCGGCGATGCGTTCCCCGGGCTCGTGGCATTGGTGACCCAGACCCACGCCAGCAGGTAGGCCGCCACCGGCATGGCCGCGATCTCGAGGTACGCGGCCCGGTACTCGGACATCGGCCAACGCTGCAGCAGCGCGCGCGAACGCAGCATCCACAGCGCGAGCGCCGGCACGATGGCCCAGCCCAGCAGTTGCCAGCTCGACCATTCCGCGCCCACGCGCCCTAGCTGCCATTGGCATTCGCGCGCGGCCAGCAGCACAAAGAACCAGAAGCCTGCCACATGCAAGGGCGCCAGTGCCGACGGAGCCAGCCAGCGCTTCTGCGCATGCAAAAGCCGCAGGTGCCAGAGCAGCGCGAGCGGCCAGGCGATCCAGCCCAGAGCGCTCGATGGAACGTACACCCCCGGCGCGGCCAACGCGGCGCCATGGGCGGCAATCAGCACCAGGCCCGGCAAAGTGGCCAGGGTGGCCCGGCCCAGCTGCGGCCAGCCGCGCCGGTGCGCCACGACCGCCGAAAGAACGGAGGTCACAAGCACGATCGCCATGGCGGCCGCGGCCACATGCCCGGCCGACCCGTTGCGGCGCAGCACCTCGCCGGATTCGTCCAGCCAGCCGAAGAGCCACCACGCCAAGCCCCAGATCACCGGCGCCCACAGTACGGCGGGATTGGCGCACCAGTCATTGATCCAGCGTGTGCGCTTGGCCGCGCTGGTGCCTTCGGTGGCGCGTCGCCATGCCTCGTCGCTCATCCAGCCGCCGGCCAGCAGGGCCGCGAGACCCAGCACCACCGGCGTCCAGAAACCCAGGTGCGCGAAAGCCGGCGGCGGGTTGTTGCCGTAATAGATCCAGATCTGGCCAAAGACGTAGAGCAGCGCCGAAATGACCTGCAGTACGCCGGCCAGCGCCGCGAGCGGCTTGTGCGCCATGCGCAGCGCCACCCAAAGCACGACCGTGGCCGTGAGCGGCCACAGCAGCGCAGCCTGCGCAAGACTCACCTGGAACAGCATCGCGAGATGCAGCAGGCTCACGCCCGCAATCACCGCGACGGTATTGCCCGTCGACCACACCGGTTGGATGCCGCGTGCCAGTGCGGCGCGGTGCGCCCGCAGCATCGACCAGGCGGCGCTGCCGAGCAGGCTGAGCGCGATCAGGCTCGCCGCCACCGCGCCCTGCCAGCCGGTTGCAAGCACCTCGTCGCCGGCACGGGCATCGGCGACGCGATGCAGCGTGGTGATGAACGCGGCCACCGACATCGCCTGCATGCCATACGTCACGAACGCCAGCAGCCGCAGCTCGAAGCGCACCGCGACGGCAAAGGTGGCGGATGCCAGCACCGCCGTTGCAGCCGCTGCCCAGGGCGGCGTGAACCACTGCCACAGAAGCAGCGTGAGCGCGCCCATGCCGAGCCACGGCAAGGCAGTGCCCACGAGCGCTTCCCAGCCGTTGCCCTCGTCGAGCTTCGCGCGGCGGTGAATGGTCCACATCGCAAAGGCACTCACCGCCACCAGCAGCGGGCCGATCACGGAGCCCTGCAGCAGAGGATGTCCCGCGGCGGCATCGAGCTGCGTGGCCTCGAGCAGCTTCCACACCGCACCGGCAAACACCAGAAAAGAGAAGGCGCGCGCATACACGCGCCCCTGCCGCGCACCCAGCCAGTACATGCCGGCCGCTTCCACGGCCCAGGCCGCACCCGTCCACCGGCCTTCGAAGCCGAGCGGAATGGCGAGCGTGCCGAAGATCACGCCGACGATCGCATAGGCCTCCGCCAGCAGCGCCAGGCCCTTCGGCTGCGTGGCAAAAACCAGGCGGCCCAGCACCAGATAGAAGGCCGCGAGTGCCATGGCCGAGAACGCGGCGCCGTATTCCCACGGCTGCATCAGCAGCACCTGCATGCCGAACGCGACCATGGGCGTGCCGAACACGAGCGAACTGTCGACCCGGCCCGCGCGGCGCAAGGTATCGAGCGCGCGTGCGGCCAGCGGCTGCGCGGGCTGCACGGGTGCATCGAACAGCGTGCGGCGCGCAAACAGCAGGCCGATGGCCACGAACAGCAGGAAGAACACCAGGAGGAAGGGCTGCACGATGCCGTACTGGTCGTCGGTGTAGTACTTGTGCGCCCAGCCCGCGGCCAGCGTGAAGGTGCCGACGAAGCCGATCAGGTTCAGCACCCGCCAGGCCTTGAACCAGGCGATCAGCACGATGCCGACATCGAGCACCAGCAGGTAGGTGAAGAGCCCCACCGGTCGGTTCTGGCCCGTGGACGCAAGCACCGGCGCCGCAAAGCCTTCGAGCACCGCCACGATGGCCAGCACCGGCGCGTTCTGCAGCACCGCCAGCACCGCGCTCAGCGCGGCCACGCCGAAGAGGAAAACGAAGCCCGCAGTCGGCGGCAGCAGCTCGTGCACCTTCATGGCCGCCAGCGTCGTCAGGTAGAAGACGCCGATGCCGGCGCCCTGCAGGATCAGCGCGTAGCCGGTGCGCTTGCGGCGCAGGAACCAGCCCAGCGCCAGAAGCCCCGCGCCCACGAGGGCGACCGCCGCATAGCGCAGCTCGACCGGCACGGTGACGCGCTCGGCCGTGTAGCGCAACAGGAAGGCCAGCCCCAAGAAGAGGATCAGCACGCCAAGCTTCACCAGCATGTTGCCGCCGAAGATCAGGTTCGCGATGGGCGCAGGCAGGCGGTCGCGCAGCGGGACCGCGGGAGGGGGCGGTGGCGGTGGCACGCGCCGGGGCGGCGCTGGCGTAGCCATGGGTGGCTTGGCGACCTCGGGTGCGGCCGGCTCGGAAGCAGCCTTCGCCACTGCCGGCTGGATGGCTGGCACCGGAACGTGCGCCGTGGCGGTTGCCGCTGCCGCTGCCGCCGCCGCCGCCGGCCGCGCGACCGGCATTGGCAGGGGTTGCGGGACCTGGACGTCCGGCTTGGCAGCCACAAGCACGGGTACAGGCGAAGGCATGGGCTCAATCGCCGCACCCGCTGCACCCTGCCCCAGCCGCTGTTCAAGCAGGCTCACGCGCTGTTCGAGTTCGGCGACGCGCTGCTGCAGCTTCAGCACGCCGCCCGCCGGCGCAGCGGTGGAAGGTGGTGCCGCGCTCTCAGCCTCCGTGCGCGCGGGGGCCGCCGGGGCTTTCTTGCCGACGATCTTCGGCAATGCGAACGCGCCGACCACCGCGAGGATCAGCGCGGCCGGAAGCGACTCGGCCAAGGCCCCTATGAAGAGCCCGGCAATCATTCCAAGGAACCACATCCCAACTCCCCTTGTTTTTTGGCGAGCAAGGAGTGTACGGCGATTGCTTCTTCAAGAAGCGTCTGAAACGCCCGTGGTTATTACGGCCTAAGCTATTTGTTTAATAGCAAATGTGCCCAAGGCATGGCAGCGCTCACACGGGCGTGAGCTTGGCCACAGACAGCGCGAGCCACTTCACGCCATGCCGCGTGAACTTGACCTGTGCGCGCGCATCGTCGCCCGTGCCCTCGAGCGACAGCACCGTGCCTTCGCCGAACTTGTTGTGGAACACCTGCATGCCCGATCGCAGGCCGTGCGAGGGCGCGGTTTTCTGCGGAGGCACCGGCGGGCTTGCATAGGTGTCCTTGTTACCGCCGTAGCCGCTGCCGCTGCTGTAACTGCCGCCGCCGCCGCGCGTGCTCGCATAACCGCCGCCGTAGCCGAAGGCCGACGGCGTGAAGGCCTGGTTCTTCGGCGTGAGCCACTTGAGCGCGCTTTCGGGCAGCTCTTCGAAAAAACGGCTCTTCACGTTGTAACGGGTCTGGCCGTGCAGCATGCGCGTTTGCGAATGGCTCAGGTACAGGCGCTTGCGAGCCCGCGTGATCGCCACGTACATCAGACGGCGCTCTTCCTCGAGGCTTTCGAAGTCGCTCATCGAGTTCTCGTGCGGAAACAGACCCTCTTCCATGCCGGTGATAAACACGCAGTCGAACTCCAGGCCCTTGGCGGCGTGAACGGTCATCAACTGCACCGCGTCCTGCCCGGCCTGCGCCTGGTTGTCGCCCGACTCGAGCGCCGCATGCGTGAGGAACGCGGCCAGCGGGCTCAGCGTTTCACCCGTCTCAGCATCGGGCGCGAGCGGCTCGTCGATAAGCGGCCGGCTCGGATCGATGCCCTGGCTCGCGGGCGACTGGCGCAGCTCGTCGATGGGCAGCGCCACCGCGTCGCGGCCGAAGCCTTCCTGCGTGACGAAGCTCTCGGCCGCATTCACCAGTTCTTCCAGATTCTCGATCCGGTCAGCGCCTTCGCGGTCAGCCTTGTAGTGCTCGACAAGGCCGCTGTGGTCGAGCACCAGCTCGATGATCTCGCGCAGGCTCGCGCCCTGCGTCTGCTCGCGCAGGACGTCGATCTTGGCAACGAAGGCCGTGAGGTTCGAGCCCGCCTTGCCGCCCACGGCGTGCACCGCGTCGTGCAGCGAACGTCCGGCCGTGCGCGCCGCGTCCTGCAGTTGCTCAAGCGTGCGCGCACCGATGCCGCGCGGCGGAAAGTTGACCACGCGCAGAAAGCTGGTGTCGTCGTCCTTGTTCTCGAGCAGGCGCAAATAGGCGAGCGCATGCTTGATTTCGGCACGCTCGAAGAAGCGCAGGCCGCCGTACACGCGGTACGGCACCGAGGCATTGAAGAGCGCCGTCTCGATCACACGGCTCTGCGCATTGCTGCGGTAGAGCACCGCCATTTCCTTGCGGTCGAAGCCGTCGCGCACGAGCTGGCGCATTTCCTCGACCATCCACTGCGCCTCGGCCAGGTCGGTGGGCGACTCGTACACACGCACCGGCTCGCCCGGGCCCTGGTCGGTGCGCAGGTTCTTGCCCAGCCGCTTCTTGTTATGGCTGATGAGCTCGTTGGCCGAATCGAGGATGTTGCTGTAGCTGCGGTAGTTCTGCTCCAGCTTAATCTGGTGCTGCACGTCGAACTCGCGCACGAAGTCGGCCATGTTGCCCACGCGCGCGCCGCGAAAGGCGTAGATGCTCTGGTCGTCGTCGCCCACGGCAATCACGCTACTCTCGCCCGGCGTGAACTGGCCGGCCGCGGTGACCCCCGAGAGCATCTTGATCCATGCGTACTGCAGGCGGTTGGTGTCCTGGAACTCGTCGATCAGGATGTGGCGAAAGCGCCGCTGGTAGTGCTCGCGCACCGGGTCGTTGTCGCGCAGCAGTTCGTAGCTGCGCAGCATGAGCTCCCCAAAGTCGACCACGCCTTCGCGCTGGCACTGCTCCTCGTAGAGCTGATACAGCTCGACCTTTTTCCGGTCGTCCTCGGTGCGGATCTCGACGTCCTTGGGGCGCAGGCCGTCTTCCTTGGCGCCGGCAATGAACCACTGCGTCTGCTTGGCCGGAAAGCGCTCGTCGTCGACGTTGAACTGCTTCATGAGCCGCTTGATGGCCGAAAGCTGGTCTTGCGTGTCGAGAATCTGGAAGGTGGAAGGCAGGTTGGCCAGCTTCCAGTGCGCGCGCAAAAGGCGGTTGCACAGGCCGTGGAAGGTGCCGATCCACATGCCGCGCACGTTGACGGGCAGCATCGCCGTCAGCCGCGTCATCATTTCCTTGGCGGCCTTGTTGGTGAAGGTCACGGCCAGGATGCCGCCGGCGGAGACCTGGCCGGTCTGCAGCAGCCAGGCGATGCGGGTGGTGAGCACGCGGGTCTTGCCCGAGCCGGCGCCGGCGAGGATGAGGGCATTGCCCGCAGGCAGGGTGACCGCGGCGCGCTGCTCCGGGTTCAGGTTCTGCAGCAGCGGCAGTTCCGAGGGGGTGGCGTCAGCCGCAGGTTCGTTAAACAACATCCGTCGATTGTAGAAACCAACCCGTATGCGGGTTATATGAAGAACCGGAAGACCCGCCTTGGCGAGACTGCGTAAAATCAATCACCGGGCCCAAGTTTCTTGCGTCCGGTTTTTTGTGGGCGTTTTCTTTTCGAAACGCACCGCCAAAGCCGGCCGGACCAAGCGCTCATTCGTTTTCCTCAACGATTCCTTCCAGGAGCCTGGTCATGCAAATTTTCGATTACGACAACATCCTTCTGCTGCCGCGCAAGTGCCGCGTGGAGAGCCGCTCGGAGTGCGACGCCAGCGTGACGCTGGGCGCACGCAGCTTCCGCCTGCCGGTGGTGCCGGCCAATATGAAGACAGTGGTCGACGAGCCGATCTGCCTCTGGCTGGCGCAGAACGGCTACTTCTACGTGATGCACCGCTTCGACCTGGACAACGTGAAATTCGTCAGGGAGATGCACGGCAAGGGCGTGTTCGCCTCGATTTCGCTCGGCGTGAAGAAGCCCGACTACGACACCGTCGACCAGCTGGCGGCCGAAGGCCTGGTGCCCGAATACATCACCATCGACATTGCGCACGGCCACGCCGACAGCGTGAAGAACATGATCGGCTACCTGAAGCAGAAGCTGCCGGCTTCCTTCGTGATTGCCGGCAACGTGGGCACGCCTGAAGCCGTGATCGACCTGGAGAACTGGGGCGCCGACGCCACCAAGGTCGGCATCGGTCCGGGCAAGGTGTGCATCACCAAGCTCAAGACCGGCTTCGGCACCGGCGGCTGGCAGCTCAGCGCGCTCAAGTGGTGTGCGCGCGTGGCCACCAAGCCGATCATTGCAGACGGCGGTATTCGCGACCATGGTGACATTGCCAAGAGCGTGCGCTTCGGCGCCTCGATGGTGATGATCGGCTCGCTCTTCGCGGGACACGAGGAGTCGCCGGGCCGGACGGTCGAAGTCGACGGTACGCTCTTCAAGGAGTACTACGGCTCGGCCAGCGACTTCAACAAGGGCGAATACAAGCACGTCGAGGGCAAGCGCATCCTCGAGCCCATCAAGGGCAAGCTGGCCGACACGCTGGTCGAGATGGAGCAGGACGTGCAAAGCTCCATCAGCTACGCGGGCGGCCGCACGCTGATGGACATCCGCAAGGTCAACTACGTCACGCTGGGCGGCGACAACGCGGGCGAACACCTGCTGATGTAGGCGCCCTCCCGGGCGCCGCAGGGCGGGATCAGGCTTCCAGCAGCTGCACCGCGTGCCGATGCAGCGTGTGGGCGGGGTCGGCCAATGCATCGACGACGCTGAAGTGGTTCAGGCCGTCCAGCGTCTCGCACACCGGCACCGCGTTGCGACCCCAGGCCTCGCGGATCGACGCGTTCTGTCGAATGAATTCCTCGCTCTCGTCGCCTCCCACCACCGCATGCAGCTGGCCGCGCGCAGGCGCGGGCCAGAGCGCCGGACTGGCGCGCAGCGCATCCGCATCGCTGAGCTTCAGCGCATGCTCGAGAAACGGCGTGCGCTGCAACGGCCGAAGGTCGTAGAGGCCGGAGATCGACAGTGCATTGCGCACAAGCTGCGCTGGCAGCTCGGGTGACAGGGCCTTCCAGTCGCAGGCGAGCAGCGCGGCCGCCATGTGGCCGCCGGCCGAGTGGCCTGCCACGGTGATGCGCGCGGGGTCCGCACCAAAGCTTGCGGCATTGCGCCAGGTCCATTCGAGCGCGCGCACCATCTGCATGACGATGTCCGGCACGGTCACTGGCTGCTCCGCCGTCCCGGGACACAACGCATAGTTGGGCATCACCACGCACACGCCGCGATCATTGAACGCAGGTGCAATGAAGGAATGGTCCCGCTTGTCCATGGCGCGCCAGTAGCCGCCATGAATGAAGACCAGCACCGGCGCATCGACCACGGGTGCGGGAAAGATGTCGAGCGTTTCGTTCACTCCCCGGCCGTAGGGCACATCGATCCGGCTGGGAAGCGCCTCACGCGCAGCCGCTGAATCGCCGGCCCAGCGCGCGAAGTACGCCGGGTGATCGTTGACCCGGGCGAGATTGTTGTACATGCCTTCCAGCCAGGCGGGTTCGTACGAGGCCATGCGGTTTCTGCTCCTTCTTTTGCGAGGCGCGAATCTTGGCATGGCCCCCTGCGCCAGGAGACGGGTTCTGGTTAAAATTCGGGCTGTGTGGGGGGGTAGCTCAGCTGGGAGAGCGCCGCGTTCGCAATGCGGAGGTCGTGAGTTCGATCCTCATCCTCTCCACCACCCATCATTCAGGGGCTCGGATTCTTCCGAGCCCTTTTTCTTGCCTGCTTTTGCCGCTTCCAGCGGCGGATACAACTGCTGGCCACCCCTCGCATTTCGCATCAGTTGGTAACAAAAGTACACACTGACCTAGGGTATTAACAAAAAGTATTGCTTTCGACTACAAAAGTAGTAATGTGAAAACCTCACAATATTAATTTTGGCGCAAAAGTGAACCAAGGTGTTACGTCCCGCAGATCCCCTCCCGGGGATATGGGCGTCTCGTCGCTATTGACAGCCGGCGAGATATGAGCCGCTCGATGCACTGGAAAACCCGCGATGCCTGCCTCTTCCATCGACCCGGATTCCGGGACCGACTCTCTGACCGCCGACGCGCTCATGGTGGCGCGAATGCGGCTGGTGCTGTCGGTCTCAGCGCTGCTGGCGGTCGGGGTTGACGCCGGCGAAGTAGACCAACAAGACATCGGCAGCACCATCTGGCTCGTCTTCTCGGGCTTTGTGGTTTACAGCCTCGGTGTTCACGTCTGCACCCGAACGGGCCTGCCGTATTTTCAGGGCAAGGCCATCCACTGGCTAGACATTTTGTGGTTCACGTTGATGGTCTTGGTGACCGGCGGCGGCGGCAGCCTCTACTTTCTCTTCTACTTCTTCGCCATCCTCACTTCGTCCTTCCGGTGGGGCTACGAAGAAGGTGCCCGCATGACCATGGCCGCGGTGGTGTCGTTCGCCACCTGCGGGCTCGGAACAGGCACAGGGAGCGACACCCCCCAACTGCTCATGCGCACCACGTTCCTCCTGGCGCTGGGGCACATGATCGGCCATTGGGGCGGATCGAAGGTCGAGTTGCGCCGGCGCCTTGCGCTGCTGAGCCAGGTGAGCCGGCTGTCGAATCCGCGGTTCGGCGTCAACCGCACGATCGCCAGCACGATGGAGAAGACCCTGGCCTTCTTCGAGGCAAGCCACTGCATCCTGCTGATGCGCGACACCGATACGAGCGGCTGGGTGCTGCGCTCGGTCGGAAAGAGCGATACGGCCGAATCCGTCAGTGTCGAGACGATCGAACGCGTCTGCGAGTCGCCGCTGATGGCACTGGACGCCGAGCACATCGTGCTGAGCAGCCGCCTGCCCTGGCCGATGAGCATGGTGCGCGCCGACGGACATGCCTGCGAACCTCGCACGCATCGCTGGCAACCCCAGGACGAACAGGGCCTGCGGCACAGCGCTGCGGTTGCCGCGATGCTGGAGGCTCGCAGCTTCATGACTGCACCGCTGCCAATGCGCCAGGGCGAGGGACGGATCTACGTGTCTTCACACGAGGGACTGTTCCGCAAGTCCGACGCGCTGTTTCTTGCGCACCTCGTGGACCAGGTCTTTCCGGTCATCGAGACCATTCGAGTGCTCGACGGCATGGCCTCGGAGGCCGCCTCGAAGGAGCGCCTGAAGCTCTCGCTGGACCTGCACGACACCGCGATCCAGCCCTATATCGGACTCAAGATGGGACTGAGCGCGCTTCGAAAGAAAGCAGGCGCCGACAATCCGCTGATCGACGACCTGGACAAGCTGGCCGCCATGGCCGAGAGCGTGGTTGCCGACCTGCGCCACTTTGCCGGCACCGTCAAGCACGGCGCCGACAGCCAATGCGAGTTCATCCTTCCGCATCTGCACCGCCAGGCGGCGCGTATCAAGACGCTCTACGGGATCGACATCCAGATCGTCGTTGACGGCGACGTCCACCTGGACGACCGGATGACGGCTGAAGTGCTCCAGCTGGTGCGCGAAGGGCTGAACAACATCTGCAAGCACACCCATGCCCATCACGGCCGCATCCGCATCGGCTGCACCGACGGCAAGCTGCAGATCCGGATCGAAAACGAAGCATGCGGCACCAATTTCTCGAACTTCCGCCCTCGCTCCATCAGCGAACGCGCGGCAGCCCTCGGAGGAAGCGCGGAGGTTACCCAGGGCATGGGCGGCGCAACGGCGGTTCTGGTCGAAATACCCATCTGAACAAGATAAAAGGGGAAGAAACATGCAACCCATCACAACGGATCATCCCATCGGTGTCATGCTGGTCGACGACCACCAGACCATGCTGTGGGGGCTGTCGAGGCTGATCGACGGGGAGCAGCCGCGCATGAAGGTGGTCGCCACCGCAAGCTGCTTCGAGCAAGCGCTGGAACACACCGTGCACTACGTGCCCGACGTCATCGTGCTCGACCTCGACCTGGCCGGCCAATGCTCGCTCGACATTCTTCCAAAGCTGCTGTCGAACGACATTTCGCGCGCGCTCGTCCTCACCGCGGAGCGCAAGCAGCAAACGCTGGACCTCGCCGTGCTGCGCGGCGCCAGGGGCGTGCTGGGCAAGGACGCTTCGGCGGAGCAGGTGCTCGATGCCATCCAACGCGTCCACAAGGGCGAGCTGTGCATCGACGCGCAGGCAATGGGCCGCGTTTTCTCCGAGCTGACTTCGCCCAAGAAGCCGGTGAAGGTGAATCCCGAAGAAGCCAAGCTGGCCAGCCTGACGCAGAAGGAACGGCAGGTTATTCGTGCCGTGGTCGAGGGCAGCGGTGCTCCGAACAAGACGCTTGCGTCAAGGCTATTCGTGACCGAGCACACGTTCCGCAATCACCTTACAGCCATCTACCAGAAGCTTGGTGTGGCGAACCGGCTGGAGCTGTATATCTACGCTATCAAGCATCAGCTGGACATGGTGCCTCACTGAGCGAAAGGCGGGTGCTTCACCCGCCCCTGTTCAGTGATCGCGGCTCACTGGCCTGCGAGCATGGGCATGACGATGCGTACCACGCGAATTGCCGCCGGCGTCAGGATGGGCCGCGTGTTCTCCGAGCTGACCTCTCCCAAGAAGCCGGTGAAGGTGAATCCATAAGAAGCCAAGCTGGCCAGCCTGAGGCAGAAGGAACGGCAGGTCATTCGTGCCGTGGTCGAGGGTAGCGGCGCTCCGAACAAGACGCTTGCGCACGGCTGTTCGTGACCGAGCACACGTTTCGCATTCACCTCACGGCGATCTACCAGAAGCTTGGTGTGGCGAACCGGCTGGAGCTGTATATCTACGCTATCAAGCACCAGCTCGACGCCGCGCCCTATTGAGCGCGGGCGCCGGGGCTCACAGTCCGCCGCTGAGCATCGGCCCGATGATGCGGACCACGCGGATGGCCGCTGGCGTCAGGATGACCAGCGAGATGCACGGAAAGATGCACAGCACCAGCGGCAGCAGCATCTTGGTGGGCACCTTGGCGGCAAGCTCTTCCGCGCGCACCTGGCGCTTGTGACGCAGGTCGTCCGAAAACACGCGCAGCGATTCGCCGATGCTGGTGCCGAACCGGTCGGCCTGGGTCAGCATGGTGGCGAAGGTCCCGATTTCCTCCACGCCCGTGCGCAGCGCGAGGTTGTGCAACGACTTCTCCCGTGTACCCCCCGCGCGCATCTCGAGATTGGTCCAATGCAGCTCCTGCGCCAGCGCCTCGCTCTTGACGCGGATCTCCTCCGTGACCTTGACCAGGGCGGCATCGAGCCCGAGACCGGCCTCGACGCAGACCAGCATCAGGTCCGCGGCGTCGGGAAAGTTCTCGAAAACTTCGCGTTGGCGGCTCTTGATCATCATGCGCAGCACGATGTTGGGCAAGTAGCAGCCAAGCAGCGCAGCCACCGCCAACCACAGCAGGGTGGTGAGTCCGTTGTCCGCTCCTGCCGCGCGAATCGCCACAAAGGCCAGGCCGGCAAAGCCAAGCGGCAGCAGCGTCTTCAGGCCAAAGTAAAAGAGGCTCGCATCCGGATGGCGGATGCCCGCATTCAGGAACCGCAGGCGCAACGGCGACGTCTCGCCGTCGCCCGTAGGCGAAGACAGCTGGGCGAAGGGCCCCACGATCTTGACGGCAGTTTCTGTCCACGCCGACTTGCTCGATGAAGGAGCCACCGCCCGCAGGCGCTGCTCGGTGCGCGTGGGCAGCATCCACACCGCGAATCCGCCGATGGCGAGGGACACGGTAACGAATACGAGGATGGGAAATAGCATGGCATTTCTCCTTCAGACACGAATCTTCACGATC
This sequence comes from Variovorax sp. OV700, assembly GCF_900099805.1. Lineage (GTDB taxonomy): Bacteria > Pseudomonadota > Gammaproteobacteria > Burkholderiales > Burkholderiaceae_C > Variovorax. Next base: position 153,866 of record NZ_FNDR01000006.1, read on the forward strand.
TTGCGCAGGATCAGCACGCCGACCACCATCAGGCCCAGCATGTACTTGACGGCCGTGATGCCGATCGGATCGGTCCACAGGGGAGACATGAACTCGGGGTTGAAGACGTTCATGAGCGCCGCCAGTGCCAAAGGCATCAGGCCCAGGATCCAGGCCGACAGGCGCCCTTCAGCCGACAGCACCCGTACCCGCGCCAGCAGCTTGAGCCGGTCGCGGATGAGCCGGCTCAAGTTGCCGAGCACTTCGGTCAGATTGCCGCCGGAGTCGCGCTGGATCAACACCGAAACCACGAAGTAGCGCAGGTCGGTGAGCGGCACGCGCTCACTCATGTTCGTGAGCGCCTGCTGCAGCGAGACCCCGAAGCCGACCTCGTCGGCCACCATGCGGAACTCGCCCGCAATGGGTTCGGACATCTCCTCGCCGATCATCTGCACGCTGCTCGCAAACGAATGGCCTGCGCGAAGCGCGCGCGTCACCAGGTCCAGCGCGTCCGGCAGCTGTCTCTCGAGATGCGCCAAGCGGCGGCTGCGCCGGTAGTTAAGGTAGAGCAGCGGCACCGCCGCGCCGGCGGCGCCCACCAGCACGGCAATCCACGCGGCCTGGTTCGCAACCCACACCATCGCCAGGAAAATAAGCATGCCGGACACCGCGCAGGCGAGCAGAACGTGGGACACCGTCCATTCCAGACCGGCTTGGAGAATGAAGCGATCCAGGCGGTGGGCTCGCGGAAGCTTCAGCAGAACGCGCTGTATCCACGGTGCGTCGCTGAGCACGCGGTCTTTCACGAGTCGCGCCTGCGCGACGCGGTCGGTGGCCGCCGACAGCGCCTGCAGCCGCTTGCCGATCTTCTGTGCCCCGGGCCCTCTGTAGGCACGCCAAAGCATGTACAAACCCTCGATCACCAGCAGCACCGTCACGAAGACCAGCACAGACAGGGTAACGAGCGTGTCGCCAACCAGGTTCTGGAACATGATGGTCTCCTATTCGTAGTGCTTGTCGGGATCGAACATGGTGTCGGGCAACACCACACCGAAGGAGTGCAGGCGCTCGACGAATTTCGGCCGCACGCCGGTGGCATGGAAGTAGCCGCGCACGCGGCCGTCGGGGCCCATGCCGGTCTGGCGGAACGCGAAGATCTCCTGCATCGTGACCACCTCGCCTTCCATGCCGGTGATCTCCTGGATGCTGGTGACCTTGCGCCGGCCGTCAACCATGCGCAGGACCTGGATCACAACGGTGATGGCCGACGCGATCTGCTGGCGCACGGAGTGATGCGGAAGATTCAGGTTGGCCATGCTGATCATGTTCTCCAGCCGCGCCAGCGCATCCCTGGGCGTATTGGCGTGAATGGTCGTGAGCGATCCTTCGTGGCCGGTGTTCATGGCCTGCAGCATGTCGACCGCCTCGGCGCCGCGCACCTCGCCAATGACGATGCGATCGGGCCGCATGCGCAGTGCGTTGCGCACCAGTGCACGCTGCGTGATCTCGCCCTTCCCCTCGATGTTCATCGGCCGGGTTTCCATGCGGGCGACGTGCGGCTGCTGGAGCTGGAGTTCGGCGGCGTCCTCGATGGTGATGATGCGTTCGGTGGCGGGAATGAAGCCGGAGAGGATGTTCAGCAGCGTCGTCTTGCCGGCACCGGTGCCGCCGGAGATAAGCATGTTGATCTTCGAGCTGGCCAGCCCTTCGAGCATCAGCCCCATCTGCGGCGTCAGCGTCTTGAGATCGTTCACCAGGTTTTCCATCTTCAGCGGGATCTTTGCGAAGCGGCGAATCGACATCATCGGGCCATCCAGGGCAACCGGCGCAATCACGGCATTGACGCGCGATCCGTCGGGCAGTCGGGCATCGACCATGGGGCTGGATTCGTCGATGCGGCGCCCCACCAGAGAGACGATCTTGTCGATGATGCGCAGCAGGTGTTTCTCGTCGGTGAAACTCACGTCCGTCAGCTCCAGCCGACCCTTGCGCTCGACGTAGATCTGGTCGTGCGAGTTGATCAGGATGTCCGACACCGTCGGGTCGGCCATCAACAGCTCGATGGGCCCGAAGCCGAGCATCTCATGCTGGATGTCGCGTATCAGCGTGCGCCGCTCGATGTCGTTCAGCGCCTCGGGCTCTTCCTGCAGCAGCCGCGCGACCATGGTGGAGATTTCCTGCCTCAGCAACTCGGGCTTCAGGGTTTCGAGCGCGGCCAGGTCGAAGCGGTCCAGCAGCTTCAGGTGCATTCGCTCTTTCAGGAGCTTGTAGGTGTCCGAAGCAAAGGATGAAAGCGCTCCATCGGCCAAGGGCAACCCCGACGGACGCACGACCGGCTCGGCTTCGATTGCATTGAGCTGTTCTCGAAATGACATGGGGAACCTGCCTTGCTATGGAAGAAAGAAAAGAAAAGGCCCGAAGAGACAACGCAGCGCTCAGGCCCGGCGGAAAAGCCGTCCGATGAAGCCTGCTGCCTCCTTGGGGCGCGGACTGAGGGTGTGAGAGATTTCGGCAAGCCGCTTGCACAGCGGGCTACCCCGGGACATGTCGGCCAAAGGCACGCCGCGGTTGATCGACGCGTCCACGTCCTTGCCGCCGTCGGGCACGCTGACCAGCGTGGCCCCGCCGAGCGAACGGCGCATGTCGGCCAGCCCGATCTCCGTTCCCCCCGCGCTGCGATTGACGAGCAATTCGACCTTGCCGGCCGCGTAACCGAGCGACTTGAACACCTGCATGAGGCGCGTCACGTTGCGGATGTGCGGCAGGCTCGGCTGCAGCACCGGAAAGATGCGATCCGCACGGTCCAGCACGCGGATGGTGAGCGGATCCATGCGCAGGCCGAGGTCGAACAGCACGAAGTCGTACTGGGCCGCGGCCACTTGAAGAATAGTGTCGATGTGCTCCGCCTTGACCTCCAGCGCGCGCGAAAGATCATCCGGGGCGGCAAGAATGCTGAAGCCTGGCGCCACTTTGACCGCGCTTGCGGCAAGCAACGATGCATCGAGCCGTCCGATGTCGCGGGCCACATCGGCCACGGTGGACGACGGCCGCAGGTCGCTCACATAGGAAAGCGCATCGCCAAACTGCAGGTTCAGGTCGATGAGCAGCACCGAGCGTCGCATCGAAAGCTGGTGTCCGATGTTGGTGGCAAGAAAGGTCGCGCCGCTGCCGCCCTTGCACGGCATGAAGGCGACCACCTGTCCCGCCTCGCGTGCTAGCGTGCCAGCCATCTTGATCGAAATGCGCTCCACGGCGGCCTCGAGGGCTGCCGGCTCGGGCGGCGAAGGCAGCACCTCGCGCACGCCAGAACGCATGGCAAGAATAAGGAATTCGGGTGTCTGCATTGCACATAGCAGCACCACTGCGATCGCGGGGTGCCGCATGGTGAGCTGCTCCACCATTGCCACTTCCTGCGGGTCGCAGCACATGCCGTCCACCAGCAACAAATCGGGCACCGATTGCTCGACAACCCATTGCATCCGGCTCTTGCCTCCTTCGAACACCGAGACCACGTGTGAGCGCGCCTCGAGTACCTTGCGCATGTCCTGCAGATGGCCGGGATTGGGGGAGATGATGGAGATTTTCATGGCAGGTTCCGTTTCGTCTCTACGAGCAGATGGTTGGGCTGTGAGGGTCCTTGCGCATCACTTCGCGCGGCAGGAAGGTCGAAAAACTCGGCATCGGAATCAGCGGTGCCGTCGCCCCTACGATGGGCGAGATCCATTGGTAGTTGAGCCCGGTGATTCCCACCGTGACGCCCTGGCAGGTGGCGGCCGTACAGCCCGCCGGCGTCCAGGCCACGCTCACCGCGGTGATCTGCGGCAGCAGGGCCTGCATACGGGTCAGCACCAGCGCCTGCTGGCCAGTGTCATCGCACACCACCGCGTAGCGCGCGCCGGCACGCGTGGCCTCGCTGGCCATGCTCCATGTGAACAGCATGCGCGCGAAGTCCAGGATGCCCAGCAGCAGCATGAGAAAGATGAGCAGGCCCAGCGCAAATTCCACGGTGGTCGCCCCTGATGTGCGGTGTCTCATGACGGAGCCCTCATGGTGGCGGTGATATCGCTGAAGACGATGTTGCCGTTCGCGTCGGCAAACACGACGCCCATCACCGACGGAAAGAGCGAATGGAAGCTGTAGCTGCTGATACGCACCGTCACGGTCGTGATGAGCGGATTCGCCCCCGCCGATTGCCAGGTGCAGCAGCTGCCCGCAGGCACATTCGAAAGGCTCAGGCCGCGCGCGAGCGGCGTGCCGGTGCCGGCGGTGTTGCCGTACACCATCAGATTGCGCGCCTCGTCAATGTGCGTGCCCGGCGTCTGGACGGACAGATATCGAACCGCGTCGCGGGTCGATTTGACGACCAGGTTGTATTCGTACATTGCGCGGCCGAACTCGGTCGTGATGAATGTGAGCAGCAGCAGCAGCGGCGTGATGAGCGCCAGCTCGATCAGGGCCGCACCGCGTTGCCTTTGATTCGACGTTTTCATGTGCATTACCTCACCAGGACCGGAACCATCGGACCCGCCGCGCCGCCGGCGAGTCCGCTCGTCGTGCAGGGACTGTTGGCTGCGCCGGCATTGCCGCGGAACTCCAGCCACGTGTCGCTCATCGGAATGGAAAGCGGCTGCAGCATCAGCATGCAGGCGTAGTCGATGACATGTGAGCCACCGTCGATCACCGGCACCGTGACGATGCGGCGGTCGAACCCGTACTGCTTGTGGCCGCCTGCCACGTTGCCTGGCGCTGCCAGCTTCTGAAAGCTGTTGAGCGACAGCCCCGTGATCGATTCGCAGCTGTTCGCGCCATTCACCTTTGTCCCGGTATCCGCACAGGATGCGAAGGCCGCCCGCTTGGTCACGAAGTTCTGGGCGCTCGCGGGCGATCCGGGGGCCGGGCCGTCGTAAGCATTGAACTGCGCGGGCCAGTTGAGCGAGGTATAGGCGTAGCCGGTGTAGTCAGGCCGCTGCAAGCTCGGATTGCCGGTGTTCTTGTAGATGCCGAAGCGCTGATTCCACACGTCGACCACCGAGGTCTGCACTCCGGGGGTGCCAAGCGTGTCGCCAACCTTTGTTCCGCAGTGATTGTTCAGTTCGGATTCGGTCTCCGAAGCGTTGTTGCTGCCATCCAGGTTGGCCCAGCCAATTTCGCCGCCGGTGGCTGCGTTCTGCGCCTGGATCAGCTTCACCCAGTCGCCGACGTTGAAGCCGTAGTTCGGCGCTACGCCTCCAGCCTTCGGCTTGAGTGCGACGGGGACCGGGCAGGTGGTCTGCGCGCTGGCTCGGGTGGCCACAGCGGTGGCCGCGACATTGCCCGTCGCGGGGTAGGTGGTCGCATTTCCGGAGAAGGCACCCATGGCCTTCATGAGCCAGATGACGATGTTGGGCTGCGTGTGCACGCACTGCGCATAGATGGCCACCGCAGGATCGGTCGTGGGTGCATAGGAAGCGTCGCGAAAAGTAATATCGGCGGAGACCAGCTGGCCCTGCCCGCTCCAGGTGGCCGACTGCATGTTGACCCGGTTCGCGTTGCCGGCCGTCTGGCCGGCGCTCTGGGCCCGCGCAATCGCCGTGCCCTGCTTGTCGAGCTCGCGCGCTGCGCCCAGCGCGCAACTGTCGACGGCGGTCTGCAGCTCTGTCCTGACAACGAACAGGTGGCCGAAATCCAGCGCAATGCCCATGAACCCGAGGAGAAACAGCATCACCAGTGCGGCGGTAATGATCATCGCGCCGCGCTGTCGACGGCCGGGAGTGTGGACTTGCATGATCGGCTTCCTGTGCAGTGGTGGTTCGGCAAAGCCCTGCGCTTCAGGCGCAGTTGACGCCGCCGAGGCAAGTGAAGACGCGATCAATGAGATCGCTGAGACCGGTGCCGGTTGCGAGTGGCTGCAGCGCGATGATCAGCAGGATCGAGACTACGGCGATGACCAACGCGTACTCCACCACCTGAGCACCGCTCTCTTCCTTCAGAAAGGACTTGAACATGGGACTACTCCTTTTTGTTGAGAAGAATGCGGATCTGGTAAGTGAGGCGGTGAGCGTGGGAATGCCCGGCTCGCCCGCCCAGCTACTTACACGCAACCGCCAGTCGTCGAAGTCAGGCAGGTGGTAACGCGATTGATGAAGGTCGTGAAGCCGCCGCTGTTGTCGGTAAGCGCCTTCAACGCAACGACCAACGCGATCGAGACGACCGCGATGATCAGCGCGTACTCCACCACTTGAGCGCCGGTCTCGTCCCGAAGGAATGACTTGATCATGGAATTACTCCTTTTTCATTGAGAAGAATGCGGACTTGGCCAGTGAGCCGGCGAGCGTGGGGCGTACCCCGGCTCGCCCGCCCAGCCCCTTACACGCAACCGCCAGTCGTCGAAGTCAGGCAGGTGGTAACGCGATTGATGAAGGTCGAGAAGCTGCCGCCGCTGCTGGTAAGCGCCTTCAACGCAACGACCAGCGCAATCGAGACGACCGCGATGATCAATGCGTATTCGACGACCTGGGCGCCGTCCTCGTCGCGCAGGAAACCGCGGGTGGATTGGCCGATGGCCTGGAGAAAGTTTTTCATGGTTCTTTCCTTTCAAGGTTTGAACAGTTGGGAATCAGGGTAAAAAGAATGACGTGGTGGGTAAGAAAGTTCATTGCGAGTAGTGGTGCTCTCCTTTCCATGTGAGACTCTGTGGAACAAATTCGAATTCGTAGAAGGGCGCCCGGTCACTTCGCCGAACCACCGATCTGGCCGCCGATGTTGATGACGTTCACCGCCGGCGGCGGCGTCTTGTAGGACTCCTGGTACTGCAGCATCGACTCGCGTGCTGCACGGCCGTCCATGCCCACCACCGGATTCCCGTCCTTGCCCGCATCGGGGTTGAGCGTCATCTTTCTTTTGGCGTCGCGCACGGCATCGCCAAAGCGCGCGTCGTAGTTGGGGGTGACGTGGGAGCAGCCGGTGCCTGCGAGCAGCGTCAGCGCGAAAATGGTCGACTTGAAGAACATGGTGGTGCTCCTTACTGGGTATCGCTGGCCGGTGCGACCGGGGCAGGGGTGCTGCTTTCGAGACTGCCATTCAGGTAGATCTCGGCGCGGCTCGGAACGACGTGGTTGTCGGTCGGAACGCGAGGCGATTCGCCGAGCGGCCGAACGAGGCGCGGCGTGATCACGAACATCAGCTCGGTCTGGTCGTTTTGGAACTCGGTGCTGCGGAAAAGCGCCCCCATCACCGGAACCTCGCCGAGGCCGGGGTAGCGCTTCACGGTTTCGGTCGAGTTGCTCTTGATAAGCCCCGCAATGACAAAGCTTTGCCCGTCATTGAGCTGCACGGTGGTGTCTGCGCGGCGCACCGTCAGCGAGGGCAGCACGGCGGTCACGCCGCCCACGGTGGTGAAGGGAGAGCCCGTCTGCGACAGGTCCGACACCTCGGAAATCATCTTGAGATTGATCCGCCCGCCGTTGAGTACCGTGGGGGTAAATTTCACGCCGATGCCAAACTCTTTCTCTTCCAGCGTGATGGTCGAGCCGGCGCGGCCGTTGGAGTTCTGCGAAACGGGGATGAAGATCTTTCCGCCCGACAGGAAGCTGGCCTGCTGCCCGCTGATGGACATGATGTTGGGCTCGGCCAGGATGCGCACCAGGCCGTCGTCTTTCTGACCATCGATGGCGATGGATGCACGGCCGATGCGCAGCGCCTCGACAAGGCCGGCACCGCCGCTCAAGAAGTTGGAGATCAGCGAGTAGGTGTTGAGCCCGCCACTGGCCGTGCGTTGCAGGCCGACGCGCGCACCCAGGCGGTCCAGCAGCGTCTTGCTGACCTCTGCGATCTTCACTTCGAGCATCACTTGCTGCGGCGCCGTCACGCGCATCAAGTTCACCACCTTCTTGCCGTCGGCGCCATAGGCCATGGCCAGACTCATCACGTCGTCGAGCTTGAGCGCATCGCTGATCTCGCCGGTGAGCACGATCGATTTTTCGGCGCTGCGCACACGGATGCGGTTTTCTTCCGGCATCAGCTCGGCGAGCTTGGACTGCAGCGCGCCCGGATCGATCGTCACGATGACGTCCTTGATGTAGCAGGTGCCGTCGACGCTTTGCAGCACGACGTTCATCGAGCCCGCCTGGCGGCCGCGGAAGAACAGATCGGTCGGGCTCAGCAGCGTGACGTCGACATCGGCGATGCCGTCGCCCGCGTTCGCCGCCGTGGCGGGGGCCGGGGCCGGCTGCCCCGCGGCTGCTGGTGCGGCCGCGCGGCTCGGCGGCTGGCCGCTGACCACGATGCGCGCAACGCGCGCCTTCAGCGGAATGACCACCGACTTGCCGAGCACGGCGTAGGTCGGCTGGTCGTCCGGGATGATCGCGGTGCAGCGCCGGGTGGCAGGCGCGGCCGGTGCTGCAGCCGGGGTTGCAGCAGCAGCAGCCGGCGCCGCAGCCACCACGTCCGCGGCCATGGCGGGTGCCGCCAGCGTCATGAGTGCCGCCAGCAGCCAGGCGGGTGAAGAAGAAGAGAGATGTTGCACTTGTGGTTCCTCCTGCGGGGGTGATCAGAAGCAGTTGAGCGAGCGGGCTGCGTGTTGGATAACTTCCACGCACTCGGATTGCCGCATTGGGGCGGCACGCGGCACTCGCGCAGGGGCCGGCCGCGCAGCTACGGTGGTGGAGATCGGCAGGATTTCCTTCTCGCCGAACAACTGGCCCTTGGTGATACCTGCGGTGGCGACCGTGGTCTTGTCCATCTGGTTGCGCAGCACCAGCGAGAGCGTTCCCACGCTGCGTGCGAGGTCGAGCTTTTCCGAGTCTTCGAGCGACAGCTCCAGCGTCACGGCACTGACCACCTTCGGCTTTGTCTCGTCGCGATTGGCCTCTTGCGCTACGGCCAGCACCAGCACCTTTTCAAGCACTGTCTTGCTGATCTGGCGGCCCTCCTCGCCACGGTTCTTGTCTTGCTGGGCGTTGACCATCACATCGACGTAGTTGCCCGGCAGTGCAAAGCCCGCCACACCCACCACGTCGTTCACCCGGACGGTCATGGCGCGCTTGCCGCTCGCAATGACCGCCGAGAGCCCGCCCTGGGTTCCGACCGGCGCGAGCTTGCCCTCCAGAATGGCTTCACCGCGCAGCACGCCGACCTTGACCACCCGGTCTTCGAGCGACTTGGCGTCGGTGAACGATCCCGGCGGTAGCGAGCCGCTCGGCCAGTCGACCAGCGACAGCATCTGCGGGTTGACCCGGCTGCCCAGCTCGATGTCGACTGCGGCGACAACAACCTTGTTGGAGGCGATCCCGCCCTGTCGCGAGACCCATCCCGCCGCGTAGACTGCGGCGGCCAGACCAGTGAGGAGGGCCAGCAGCAGCAGCCCGAGTGCCTTGATGTTTTTCATGCGAATCTCCGAGTGCGGTGGGATGAAAATGGCGGACTACACGTAGCCCAGTTGATGCGCCAGGACTTCTGCGACCGTCCCCACGCAAATGCAAATTCCGTAAGGCAGCTTTCCGATGGATTGCCGCGTGTCGATGGTTCCGTTGGGCCGGAGGCCGGCGATGCCTGACATCGCCATGCCGTTCACGGTGTCCTTCACGTTGGCCAGCATGTGGCCGAGGCGGCGCCGGTGCATGGCAACGATCAACGCCGCCGCGCCGCCCGCAATGCACGTGAAGAGAATCGCCAACAGCGTTTGATAGGGGCCGAGAAAGGCGCCAACCATGGCCATCAGCTTGACGTCGCCGGCGCCCATGATTCCCAACGCATAGAACGGCAGCATGATCAGAAGGCCTGTTCCCAGCCCACCCAATGCCTGCGTCGCGCCCACCAGCGGCGTGCGCGCTGCGAAGGTTCCGTAGATCACCGCGAAGACCATGCCGCCGAAGGTCAGCCAGTTGGGAATGCGATATGTGCGCAAGTCGCTGACCGCGGCCATCACCAGCAGGGCAAGGAGCCCAACCATGCGGAAATCCGTTGCCAGCATCGCCAGCAGCTCGAGAAAGGCATCGAATTCACGCATGGACAGCTCCGTATGGCGTTGTTATTGATTTGCTGTTGCGCATTCAGGCGCCGCGCCGTGCCGCAAGGAGCAGCAACAAACTCACGAACACCACGAGGGAACCGAGCAGCGCGAATTCCATGAACGACATGCCCGCGTCTTCCCGCAGCAGGTTCATGAAATTTCTTGGCGGCAGGTTGAACGGTTCCATGCGTGTCTCCAGTGGTGTGGTCGGCCGGCGCTGCTTGCTGCCCTCATCGGGCTCAAACGTTTCGCCGTGGGGTCACTGTAGAAATTGCGCCGCCTGGGCACATGAGCGGTGCGCCCCTTCTGAAGCGAGACAAGCGCCCCGCCCGCCCTGCCCGCACCCATGACAAAGCGCCTGCCCCAGGGCGGGCGAGCCATTGCGGCAAAAGAGGACAAAAAAAGGGCCCTGGCATTGCGCCAGGGCCCTGTGTAGCTACTGATCTATCTGCTATTTCAGGTGTCGAGCGTCAGATGCTGGCCATGCAGCGCCGCGGCCGCGGGCGATGCGAGAAAGCCGATGGTCTGCGCCGCGACGGCGGTCGACACCCATTCAGCGGGATTGGCGTCGGGCATGGCCTGCCGGTTGGCCGGCGTGTCGAGCACGCTGGGGGCCACGCTGTTGACGGCGACGCCGTGCGGCGCCGCCTCGGCGGCCATGGCTTCCACCAGGCGCTGCAGCGCGCTCTTCGATGCGATGTACGCTGCCATGGCCGGCAAGCCGCGCGCCGCCACCTTGGCCGTGACCGCCACGATGCGGCCGGCGCCGTGCTCGATCATCGAAGGCAGCACCGCTTGTGTAACCGCCACGAAAGACCATGCGTTGAGATTCATCATGCGGTCCCAGCTTGCTCGCGTGAGCGCATGGGTGGCCTCACCCATCTCGAAGCCGCCTGCAATATGGACCAGCGCATCGATGCGGCCGAAAGCCTTGAGCGCCTGGCCCGCAAGCTCCGACATTTCCGACGCGGAAGTTACGTCCCCCGCCAGCAGCAGGTGCTGCGAATTGTCCAGGCCCGGAAAGACCTCGGCCAAGTGGTCGGCGCGGTGATCGACCAGCGCAAGGCGTGCGCCCTGCTCCAGAAAGTGCTGCGCCACTGCGCGCCCCAGCGCGCCCGCGGCCCCGGTGATCACAACATGAGGCATGGTGGTTGTATCTGTCATGGAAGATTCTCCTGGTGGAGGGCCCCCGGGGACCCGCAGATGATGGCCAATGCTAACGCCGCCGCGCACAAAATCGTTGAACCCCAGAATTTTTACGCTATACTTGCGGTCTTGCCAAAAAACGCAAAACGTTTTCTAGTGCAAGGGCTCTTAGCTCAGTTGGTAGAGCAGCGGACTCTTAATCCGTAGGTCGAGTGTTCGAGTCACTCAGGGCCCACCAACCAACATCGCGGAAACGCTGAAAAGCCTGCTACCTCATCGGTAGCGGGCTTTTTTATTGGGCTGACCTCTCTTGAGACGGTTTGGCCTCAAGCCCGCGACGGCGTTGCACCTCGCAACATGGCCGCCCGCATGTCCTGCGGAACCTCAACCGCGCGATGGCTATCGAGGGACGTGGTCACAAGCACCTGCTTCATTTGCATGCGCAGTTCGCCGCTTGCCGCGTCGAAGCAACGCAACACGAGCGTCATGGAGCGCGAGCCCAGCCGCTCAACCGAAAGGCCGAGCGTGACCTTGTCGCCCATGCGGCTCACAGCGCGAAAGTCGGCCTCGAGCCGCACCGTTGGCAAGCCGATGCGCCGCTCGTTGATGAACGCGTGGTAGTCGATGCCCAGCCCTTCGCTCACCCAGTCTTCCACCAGCCCGTTGAGCATGACGAAGTACTGCGGATAGAAGACGATGCCGGCGGGGTCGCAATCGGAAAAGCGGATCATCCGCGGGCGCTGGAACTCGGCGCCTGAGGCTTTTTGTGGCTGCGCTGCTGCACTCGTCATGTTCAGCCCTCTTCGCCCGAAGGCTCGCTGCGCATCACGTGCACGCGCAACTGCCCGAGCTGCGTGTGCATCTGCTTGACGGTCTTCATGTCGAGGCCCGAGAACATTTCGAGAATCCACTGCTCGTGTTCCTTGGCCATGGTCTCGAAGGTCGTGCGCCCCTTGGGCGTCAGGCTCACGATCCACGATCGGCGGTCGTCAGGGCTGTGTGCGCGCGCCACCAGGCCGTCGCGCTCGAGCTCGTCGGTCAGGCCGGTGACGTTGCCGCCGGTAACCATCAGGTAGCGCGACAGCACGCGCATCTTGAGGCCTTCTTCATAGCGGTAGAGCTGGGCCATGTAGTCGAAGCGTGCCAGCGAGATGCCGAAGCGCTCGCGCAGCCGGCGCCGGATCTCGGCTTCGATCTGCGTGGTGCTGGCGAGCATTCGCAGCCAGAGCCTGAGCATGGCGTGATCTTCGCGGCCGGCGCGGGCCTCGTGGCCGAGTTCTTCGGCATCGCTGAGTGCGGCATGCGAGGCATCGTTGCGCATCACATCACCTCTCCGCCCGACACCGAGACCGACTGCCCGGTAACGGACGCGGCGCCGTCGCCGCACAGCCAGCGCACCGCGTCGGCCACCTCGGCAGGCTGCACGATGCGCCGCTGCGGATTGACGCTGGAGAACTCGGCCAGCGCGTCAGCTTCGCTGCGCCCGGTCTTGCCCACCACGTTGGCAACGCTCGCGCGCAGGATGTCGGTGTCGGTGTAGCCAGGGCACACCGCGTTCACGGTGATGCCCTTGCGCGCTACTTCGAGTGCGAGCGATCGGGTGAGCCCGATCACGCCATGCTTGGCCGCCGAATAGGCCGCAACGTAGGCATAGCCCTTCTGGCCCGCGGTACTGGCAATGTTGACGATGCGGCCCCAGCCGGCCTCGAGCATGTCGGGCAGCGCCGCCTGCGCGCACAGGAAGCTGCCGGTCAGGTTCACCGACAGCATGCGCTGCCAGAGCTCGACCGAGGTCTTGAGAAACGGCGCGCTCTCGGCCGCGCCGGCGTTGTTGACGAGGATGGCGACCGGGCCGCGCTCTGCACGGGCCAGTGCAAAGGCCGACTGCACCGCTTGCACGTCAGCCACGTCGGCGGCGACAACGCCGTGCCCCCGGCCTTCGAGCGTGGCTGCCACGCGCCGGAGCGCTTCGATGTCGCGCCCCAGCAGGGTCAATGTTGCGCCGTCCGCAGCCAGTGTGCGGGCAATCTCGGCGCCGATGCCGCGCGCGGCACCGGTGACGAGGGCATGGCGGCCAGTCAGTGAATTTGCGTGCATACCTGAAATGTTTAGTTCTGAATGATTTTAGCGATTGTGCCTCGTCGCCTTTTCAACCCGTGAACTCGCCGCAAACGGGCGGACGAAACTCATGCCGCCTTGGCCGCCGGACGAGCGGCCGGCCCGCGGTCCCAGGTCTGCGCGCTGACGCCGCGCTCGCGCAGCTTGAACTTCTGCACCTTGCCGTTCTCGGTGCGCGGCAGGTCTTGCAGCACGTCGATGTAGCGGGGCACCGCGAAGTAAGGCAGCCGGCTCTCGCAGAAGCGAACCAGTTCGGCGGGGTCGATGCGCTCGCCGTCGCGCGGCACCAGCGCGGCCATCACCTCGTCTTCGGCCAGCTCGGATTGCACCGGATACACGGCGCAGGAGGCCACCGAGGAGTGGCTCAGCAGCACCTGCTCGACCTCGAACGACGAGATGTTTTCGCCGCGCCTGCGGATTGCGTCCTTGATGCGGTCGACAAACCGGAAGGCTCCGTCGGCATCGCGCACCACGCGGTCACCGGTGTGGAACCAGAGGTTGCGCCAGGCCTCGACCGTTTTCTCGGGCATGTTGAAGTAGCCGCTCGCGAAGGCGTGCGGCTCGTCGGCGCGCAGCAGCAGTTCGCCGGCTTCTCCGGCGGGCAGTTCCGCATCGCTTTCGTCGGCCACGCGCGCCTGAAAGCCGGGCCGAAGCCATCCCATCACGCCGCCGCGCGGCGAGTCCGGCGCCGTGGCAATGGCAAAGTTGGTTTCGGTGGAGCCGTAGCCTTCGAGCAGGCGAACACCGGTGCGCTCGAAAAAGGTCTTGCCCGCGGCGTCGGGCACGCCCGGGCCGAGCCCGGTGCGCACGCGGTGATTGCGCTCTGCCTCGCCCGCGGGCTGCGCAAGCAGTATCGGAACCATGGCGCCCAGCAGGTAGACCACGGTGGCGCCGTTCGCACGCATCGAGGGCCAGAAGCCGGACGCCGAGAAACGCGTTTCGAAGACGACCTCGGAACTCGTGAGCGCGGCCTGCGCAAAGGTGTTGAGTGCATTGATGTGAAAGAGCGGCAAGGTGGTGCACAGCACGTCGTCCGCGCCTACGCCAAGCACCTCCGCGCTGTTCACGCCCCACCAGAAATACTGCGCGTGCGGACAGATCACGCCCTTGGCCGGTCCGGTGGTGCCAGAGGTATACAGGATGGCGAGCGAGTCGCCGGGGTGCACATCGGCGGGCGGAATGGCTGGCCCGCCAGCGGGATAGGCGCGCACGCGCACGCCGGCCGGCGGCTGCCATGCGGCGCCGCTGCCCGCCGGCGCATCGCCGACGACCCAGATTTCCTCGAGCTTCGTCTGCGCAAGGTCCGCAGTCTGCAGGCGTTCCAAAAAGCCGACTTCGATGACCAGCAGCTTTGCCTCGCTGTGCGCCAGGAAGTACTCGATCTGAGGCCCCATGGAGGCGGTGTTGACCGGCACCGTGGAAGCGCCGAGCCAGCCGGCCCCCAGAAAGGTTTCGAGAAACTCGATGCGATTGCCGCACATCACGGCGATACGGTCACCGCGCTGGACGCCGGCTTGCGCCAGCACGGCCGCTCGCACGCCCGCCGCTTCGGCCGCATCGGAATGCGACCACTGGCGGCCCGCGATGCGCAGCAGCGGGCGCGAGCCGAACAGCGCCGCCTGCCGACGCAACATGTCGGGCAAAGTACGTTGAACGGGCGGCACCGCGCGCGGGTCATTCGTCATCGTGTGTGCCTCCGCCAAGGTAAGTGGCCTGCACCCGCGGATCGCTTGCCAGTTCGCCAGAAGCACCCGACAGCGCAATCTCGCCGGTTTCGAGCACGTAGCCGTGATCCGACGTTTCGAGCGCGGCGCGCGCGTTCTGCTCCACCAGCAGGATCGAGACGCCGTCTTCGCGCAGCTTGCGGACAATGGAAAGAATGTCGCGCACGATGAGCGGTGCCAAGCCCAGGCTCGGTTCGTCGAGCATCAGCAAGCGCGGCGCGGACATGAGCGCACGGCCCACAGCGAGCATCTGCCGCTCACCGCCCGAGAGCGTGTCGGCGCGCTGCGAGCGGCGTTCGGCCAGGCGCGGAAAGCGGTCGTACACCGACTGCAACTGTCGCTTCATCGCATCGCTGCGCAGCCGTTTGGCATAGGCGCCGAGCTGCAGGTTGTCGAGCACCGTGAGCTCGCCGAACAGCTCGCGCTTCTCGGGCACGAGGCACAGGCCGCGCTCCACACGCGCCTCCACGTCGAGCCCCTGCAGGTCCTCGCCCTCGAAGCGCAGCGTGCCTTTGCACGGCAGCAGGCCCATCGCAGCCGCAAGCAGCGTGGTCTTGCCCGCGCCGTTCGGCCCGATCACCGAGATGATCTGGCCCGGCTGCAGCTCGAGCGACACTCCGCGCACCGCCTCGACCTGACCATAGGACACGTGCAGGTCGCCGATTTCCAGCATTGCGGTCATACAACGCTCCCGAGGTAAGCCGCCTGCACGCGCTCATCGGCCCGGACCGCAGAAGGCACGCCTTCCACAAGCTTGGAGCCGAAGTTCATCACCACCAGACGGTCCACCAGTTTCATCACGAAGTCCATGTCATGTTCGACGATGAGGATGGTCACGCCCTCCTCGCGCAGCTTGCGCAGCAGGTCGCCGAGCGCCATCTTTTCCTTGCGGCGGAGGCCCGCCGCGGGCTCGTCGAGCACCAGCAGCACCGGGTCGGCGGCCAGCGCGCGCGCAATTTCCAGAATGCGCTGCGTGCCCAGCGGCAGGCTGCCCGCCAACTCGTGCGCGCGGTCGCCCAGGCCGATGCGGTCGAGCTGGCGCTGCGCTTCCTGCAGGATCTGCTTTTCTTCGGTGCGGTCGAGCCGCAAGCCCGCCTTGAGGATGCCCGAGCGCGTGCGCGAATGCGCGCCCAGCGCCACGTTGTCGAGCAGGCTCATGTGCGGCCTGAGCTTCACGTGCTGGAAGGTGCGCGCCAGGCCCAGCCGCGCCACCTGCCGCTGCGGCATGCCGGCAATGTCGTGTTCCAGAAAGCGCACCTGCCCCGCGCTCATCGGCAGCGTGCAGGTCAGCAGGTTGAACATGGTCGACTTGCCCGCGCCGTTGGGCCCGATCAGGCCGACGATCTCACCCGCGTTCACTTCAAAGCTCACGTCGTTGACCGCCACCAGCCCGCCGAAGCGCTTGACCGCACCCTTCACCGACAGCACCTGCGTGCCGCGCTGTGGCAACTGGCGGTGCGGCAGGGGATCGACCGTGGGCGCTTGGTAGCGCGAAGCACCTGGTGCACCGGCGCGCCGACGCGTCCAGCGGCGCAGCAGTCCCATGAGCCCGCCCCGCGCAAAGTGCAGCAGCAGGATGAAGAGCGTCGCGAACGCCACGGCCTCCAGTTGCCCCGCGCGCTGCGTGAGCATCGGCAGCACGTCTTGCAGGCCGTTCTTCAGCACCAGCACCAGGGCCGCACCCACCAGCGCGCCCGCCAGCTGCCCGAGCCCGCCGGCCACCGCCATCAGCAGGTATTCGATGCTTGCACGCACGTCGAAGGGGGAAGGGCTCACGAAGCGGTTCATGTGCGCATAGAGCCACCCCGCCAGCCCCGCGAAGAGCGCGGCCGTGACAAACAGCGTGAGCCGCACGCGGTACGCATCGGCCCCAACGCTCGCCAGCAGCGTGGCACCGCCGCGCAAGCCGCGAATCGCACGGCCCGGCCGCGACTGCAGGAGGTTGTGGCTGAACAGGCAGGCCAGCCCGACCACCACCCAGATCAGGTAATACATCGCGCGCGGATCGGCCAGCGACCAGCCCGCGATCCGCAGCGCTGGAATGTTCGACAGGCCCGTGTGCCGCCCGAGCGCATCGACGTTGCCGAACAGCATGGCGATCGACAGCCCCCAGGCGATGGTGCTGAGCGGCAGAAAGTGCCCGCCCAGCCGCAGCGTGAGCATGCCGATGGCGAGCGCCGACAAGCCCGTGAGCAGCAGCGCGAACAGCAGCCCGATCCATGGCGACATGCCCTGCGTGGTGGTGAGCCATGCCGTGGCATAGGCGGCAATGCCCACGAAGGCAGCTTGGCCGAACGACGTGGCACCGCCCACGCCCGTGAGCAGCACCAGCCCGAGCGCCACCAATGCGCCGATGCCGATGTCGTTGAGCAGCGAGACCGTGAAGCTGCCCGCCACGGCCGGCACCAGCGCCAGCACGGCGACCACCGCGGCGATCCAGGCCATGCGCTTGCGGTTTCTGTTGTTGTTGTCGTTCATTGGTCCACCTCGTCTTCTTCCTCTTCGGCGTGGGCCGCAAGAAAGGACCGCAGCATGAGCACCGGTATCAGCAGGCTGAATACGATCACGTCTTTCAGCGCGCCGCTCCAGAACGAGGCAAAACTCTCGACCACACCCACCGCCAGCGCACCCAGGGCCGTCATCGGGTAGCTCACGAGCCCGCCGATGATCGCGGCCACGAAGGCCTTCAGGCCGATGATGAAACCCGAGTCGTAATACATGGTGGTCACCGGCGCGATCAGCACGCCGATGAGCCCGGCCAGCAGCGAGGCGCAGCCATAGGCGAGCAGCGCCGTGCGCACCGGCCGAATGCCGACAAGCCGCGCGCCGATGCGGTTCACCGCCGTGGCGCGCAGTGCCTTGCCCGCCACCGTGCGTTCGAACACCAGGAAGAAGAGCCCGCTCAGCACAATGGCCGCGCCCACCATCAGCACCACCTGGCCGCTGACCGTGAAGCCGTCGCCCAACGTGAACACGGCGCTCGTGAGCGGCGTGGTGCGCGAGCCCTCAGGCCCGAAGAACAGCAGGCCCAGGCCCGACAGAAGAAAGTGCAGCGCCAGCGACACGATCAAAAGCACCAGCACCGAGGCATCCGCGATCGGCTGAAAAACCACCCGCGCGAGCAGCGGTGCAATGGGCACCACCAGCAACACGGCCACCGCGATGTGCACCGCCACCGGCACACCGGGCCGCGCCGCCAACCATGCCAAGAGGCACGGGATGGCGGGCAGCACGCCCCACATCAGCACCGCCTTGGGAATGCGCTTGGTCTCCCCGCGCCGCAGCAGGCTGCCGACTTCCGTGGCCAGGGCCAGCGCGGCGAGCACGGCCACCATGCCGATGGTCGGCGGGACGCGGCCGGTTTCGAAAGCCGCGAGCGACAGGGCCGCGAAGGCCGCGATGTCGCCGAACGGCACGAACACCACTCGCGTGACGGAAAAGATCAACACCAGCCCGAGCCCGGCCAGCAGATAGACGGCACCGTTGGCGAGGCCATCGGTGACGAGGATCAGCGCCACGTCCCATGTCATAGAAATGCCCCTCGGGGAATCGTCGTCGTTGGCATCAAGCGGTTCAAGGTGCGAGCTTCCATTGGCCGTTGTCGAGCTTGACGATCACGCGGGCGCGTTCGTCCACGCCGTAGAGGCTGCCGGGCTTGAAGCTGTACACGCCGTGCGTGCCCACCACTTCCTTGGTGCTGAAGATGGCATCGCGCAATGCGACGCGAAACTCCGCCGTGCCCGGCTCGGCCTTCTTCATGGCGCGCGATGCGGCATCCGCAAACACCAGCCAGCCGTCGAAGGAATAGGCCGAGAAGGCGTCGCTGGTGGGTGCGTTATTGACCTTCTGGAACGCGGCGCGGAAATCGGTCGCAATCTTCTTGGTCGGGTAGCCGTCGGGCAGCTGCTCGGCCACGATCACCGGACCGGTGGGCATCAGCGCGTTCTGCCCAGAAGCACTGACCACGCGCACGAAGTCCGGGTTGATCAGGCCGTGCTGGCCGTACACCCCGCCCTTGTAGCCGCGCTCCTGCAACGCAAGGAACGGCAGCGCACCCGGCGTGCCGGCGCCGCCGGTCATCACCGCGTCGGGCCGCAGCGCCACGATCTTCAGCACCTGCCCGGTCACCGAGGCGTCGGCGCGCGCGTAGCGCTCATTGCTCACCACCTTGATGCCGGCCTCGGGCGCGGCCTTCATGAGCGCGTTGTAGACCAGGTCGCCCCAGGCATCGGTGAAGCCGATGTAGCCGACGGTCTTCACGTTGTTGCGCTTCATGCGCTCGACCACCGCATCGATCATCAGCTGGGTCGGCTGCGCCACCGTCACGACCCAGGGGTTCTCATTGGGGTCGAGAAGGATGGGGGTGAGGCCGATCATCGGCACCTTGGCCTCCTTGCCCACCTGCGCCATCGCGATGGCGGCAGGTACGCCCGAGGTGCCCATGAGCACGTCGACCTTGTCTTCCTCGATGAGCTTGCGCGCATTGCGCCCGGCGGTGGTCGGGTCGGAGCCGTCGTCCAGCACGATCAGCTGGACCTTGCGGCCATTGATCTCCGGCTTGTAGGCCAGCGCGGCCTGCATGCCCTTGGCATAGGGCACGCCCAGCGAGGAGTTGGGCCCCGACAGCGACACGCTCAGGCCGACCTTGAGGTCGGCCGCGAACGCGCTCGCAACACCACAGGCGGTCAGCGCCGCGGCGAGGGCACCGCGCGTCAAGGTCTGCATCAGGCTCTTCATGTCGTAGCTCCAGTGAGGAAGGATGGAATGAACGGGAAAACTCAGATGAACAACTGGATCGCCGGCAACGCGCGGGCGGCGTCGAGCAGGTCGATGCGCTTCTCGCGAATGGTCCAGCCCGTGGGCGTGCGCACGAGGTGGTGGCGTGCGGTGCCGGTCAGCAAGACCTGGCTTTCGCCGCGCGCCTCGATGTAGATGAATGGCGTGCGCAACCGCGCTTCGCCGGGCGACTCGTGCTCGATGCGCGAAGACTGCAGGACATGCTGGCTGTGGCTTGCCGGATGCTGCGAATGCGCACGCGGGTTCTTCAGGCGATCGACCCGAAGCTGCAGCAGCAGCCGGTCTTCGTAGGCCAGGGAGTTGTGCGAGAACGGATCCGTCTGCGCCGCACCGAGCAGCGGCACCCAGTAGTGGCCGTCTTCGGCGAACAGGGCCAACCAGTCGTCGAGGCGGCGCTCGTCGAGCAGAGCTGCCTCGTGGGCGGCGAAATCGCGCGGATCGCCGTTCATGCCGCGGCCTCCATGCCGGCCACCATCGACTTCGCCCAGGCGCGGAACTGGTTGCGCATGAGCAGCTCGTTGGTGCCGTTGGTGGTGATCGTCTCTTGCGCGAGTTCGGCCGGATCGTAGTTGCGATGCAGACTCACCCATTCGTTGCCACCGGCGCGCAGGCCCTGCTGGATGCTCTCGAACAGGTGCACATCGTCGTGCGCGACCACCGACATGGGCGAGAACACCAGCCGGTTGTAACTCATCGCACGCTCGAACAGCAGCGCGGGCGCACCTGCCGCGCGAAAGCTCCAGGCCTCGACGAGCGTGCGGTTCGCGGCCAGCGGCCGGATCACGCGAATGGCCTGCGGCGAGCCCTTGACCGAGAGGCTCGGATAGAAGACCGAGTTCTGCGGCGAGCGCTGCAGGATCTCGGCCGCGCGCTCTTCGCCGTGGGCGGCGCGCATCGCGGCCTCGTACTCGGGCAGCTGCGCGTAGTTGGAGTGGATGCTGAAGTTGACGCCCAGCACACTGTGGCCGTTGGCGAACACCCGGCCGCCCATCTTGTCGAAGAATTCATAGCCCGAACCGAAGGGCAGCATCTGCTCCATCGCCATCGGCTTAGGATCGGTGGGCGCACGGCCCTCCCACAGTGCTTCGGCCGCCTTGGTGGCCGACTCGTGCGTCGACATCGGGTGCACCGTGTCGTTGATGTTCTCCAGGTACATCTTCCAGTTGCAGTGCACGATATTGCGAAGCACGCCGCCACCGACAGTAAGCTTGCCCTCGGGCGAGCGGTCGACCATGTTGTCGATGGCGCCCAGCACCTCGCCGAAATAGTCCTCGAAGGCAGGGCCCGCATCGGACAAGCGCACGAACACGAAATCGCGATACACCTTCACGTGCTTCACCACCGAGAGCCCCTGCCCCGACTCGCAGGCCTTGAGCTGCGTGCCCTCGTAGCCGTTCTTCAGCGGCAGGCCGAGCGGCGCGCCATCGAGCTTGTAAGTCCACGCGTGGTAGGGGCAGCGGAAAAAGCGGCCGGTGTTGCCGCACTCGTCCGTCACCAGCTGCGTGCCCTTGTGCGCACAGCGGTTGTAGAGCACGTGCACCGCGCCATCGGGCTGGCGCACCATCAGGAGCGGCCGGCCCGCGATGTCCTGCGCCACGAAGTCGCCCGCCTCCGGCACCTGGCTCGCATGGCCAAGGAAGACCCAGGTGGTCGCGAACAGATGCTCCTGTTCGAGCGCGAAGATCTCATCGCTCAGGTACAGGTCGCGGTGCACGCGGTCGTGCTGCACCAGGGCGGCGATGCGTTCGGGATGATGGCGGTAGCTGGTCATCGGCGTGCTCGGGCTTATCTCAGGGCACCAGCTTCCACTGGCCCTTGTTCATCTGCACGATCACGACGCCGCGCTGGTCGGATCCGTAGCGGTCATCGGGCTTGAAGGTGTAGATGCCGTGCGTGCCCACCAGCTCGCGGGTCGCCACTATGGCATCGCGCAGCGCCGTGCGGTACTGCGGCGTGCCGGGCTCGCCCTTGGTGCGCGAAGCGGCGTCGGCCAGCAGCAGGTAGGCGTCGTAGGTGTACGACGAGAAGGCATCGGTGGGCGCCGCGCCGTTCACCTTCTGGTAGGCGTTGCGAAAGCCCATCGACACCTTCTTGATCGGGTTGCTGTCGGGCAGCTGGTCGGCCACCAGAACGGGGCCGCTGGGCACCTGCAAGCCTTCGATCGAGTTGCCGCCCACGCGCACGAAGTCGGCGTTGATAAGCCCGTGCGTGCCGTAGATCTTGCCCTTGTAGCCGCGCTCGGCCAGCGCGATGTAGGGCAGCGCGCCGGGTGTGCCCGAGTTGCCGGCAAACACCGCGTCGGGCCGGGTGGCGACGATCTTCAGCACCTGCCCAGCTACTGACGAATCACTGCGCGCGTAGCGCTCGTTCGCCACCACTTTGATGCCGGCCTTGTCGGCGCTCTTCACGAGCGAGTCATAGGCCAGGTCGCCGAGCGCGTCGGAAAAGCCGATGAAGGCCACCGTTTTCACGCCGGACTTCTGCATGCGGTCCACCACGCCTGCGACCATCAACGGAAAGGGCTGCGACACCGTCACGGTCCACGCGCCTTCGGGGCCAGGGATGGTGACCGGCGTCGGCGAAATCAGCGGTGTATTGAGCTCGCGCGCCACCGAGGCAATGGCCATCGCACCAGGCACGCCCGAGGTGCCGATGAGCACGTCGACCTTGTCCTCCACCACCAGCTTGCGCGCATTGCGCCCGGCGGTGGTGGGGTCGGAGGCATCGTCCAGCACGATCAGCTGGACCTTGCGCCCGCCGATCTCGGGATGTTCGGCAATCGCCGCGCGAATCCCCTTTTCATACGGCACGCCCAGCGCGGCCACAGGACCCGAGAGCGAACTGATGAAGCCGATCTTGAGATCGGCCGCCACGGCCTGCGCGGCCGCCAGCGCGACGGCCGTGGCGCCGAGGATGCGAGTGAGTTTTTTCATGTCAGGGAACCAGCTTCCATTGGCCTTTTTCAAGCTTGACGACAACGCGCGAACGCTCGTCCGAGCCATACCGATCGTTTGGCTTGAAGTTGTAGACCGAGTGCGTACCCACCAGCTCCTTGGTGCTCACGATGGCATCGCGCAAGGCGAGGCGGAACTGCGGCGTGCCCGGCTCGGCCTTGGTGGCAAGCGCGCGCTGGGCCGCGTCCAGGCACACCAGCCACGCGTCGAAGGTGTAGGCCGAGAAGGCATCGGTCGGCGGCGCGCCGTTGGCCTTCTGGTAGGCAGCGCGAAAGTCCATCGAGACCCTGCGGATCGGGTTGTCGCTGGACAGCTGCTCGGCCACGATCACCGGGCCGGTGGGCGCGAGCATGCCTTCGACGGCAGCACCACCCACGCGCACGAAGTCAGGGTTGATGAGCGCGTGCATGCCGTAGATCTGGCCCTTGTAGCCGCGCTCCGCGAGTGCCAGGTAAGGCAGCGCACCGGGCGTGCCCGAGGTACCGGTGATCACCGCATCGGGGCGCAGTGCGACGATCTTCAGCACCTGGCCCGTCACTGAGGAATCGGCGCGCGCATAGCGCTCGTTCGACACGATCTTGATGCCGGCAGGCTCCGCGCTCTTCTGCAGTGCGTCGTACACCAGGTCGCCCCAGGCATCGGAGAAACCGATGTAGCCAACCGTCTTCACGCCCGACTTCTTCATGCGATCGACCACCGCGCTCACCATCAGCGGTGCGGGCTGCGGCAGCGTGACCATCCACGCGCCCTCTTCGCCCGGCAAGTTCGCGTTGGCGATGGAAATCAGCGGCGTTTTTGTCTCGCGCGCCACGCCAGCAATGGCCAGCGCGCCGGGGGAGCCTGCGGTGCCGATGATGACGTCGACCTTGTCCTCGTCGATCATCTTGCGGGCGTTGCGCGCGGCCGTGGAAGGGTCGGACGCGTCGTCGAGCTGCACCAGCTGGATCTTGCGGCCGCCAATTTCCGACTTGTAGGCGATGGCCGCCTTCATGCCCTTCTCGTAAGGAATGCCGAGCGACGACACCGGGCCCGACAACGAGGTGATGAAACCGACCTTGAGATCGGCGGCCCACGCGCCCGCGGCGCCCAGCGCACCAAAGGCTGCAGCAATGCCCGCGAGGGCACGGAATCGGTTCAGGACTTTCATGGCGATGCTCCAGAAGTAAGGAATGAACGTGACGAACGCTGAATGACTAGAGGGCGAGGCTGCCGACACTGGTGCCGCCGCAGACGTAGAGAACCTGCCCGGTGATGAAGCTGCTGGCCGGGTCGGCAAAGAAACGCACCGCGCGCGCCACGTCGGCCGATTCGCCGAGCCGCTTGACCGGCACGGAGGCCGCGAGCGCGCGTTCCTTCTCGCTGCCGGCTTCGACCACGTCATAGAACATGTCGGTCCGAATCGGGCCCGGCGCCACCACGTTCACCGTGATGCCGTCCGCGGCAAGCTCGAGCGCCCATGTGCGCGCCATGCCCAGCATGCCGGCCTTGGTGGCCGAGTAGCTGGTGCGCGTGGCCAGGCCCAGCGCGGCACGGGACGACAGCAGCACGACGCGGCCGAAGCGCTGCGCGCGCATGGCGGGCAATGCGCCCTGAACCAGCTGGATTGCGCAACCCAGGTGCAGGTCGACCAGCGCATCGAGGTCGTCGAGCTTGACCTCGGGCAGCAAGGCCGCGCGGATCACCCCGGCGTTGTGGACGATGGTGGTCGGCGAGAAGCGTTCGACCAGCTCGCGCACCGCCTCGCCGGTGGCGGCGCGGTCGCTCAGATCGACCTCGATGCTGTGCAGCTTCGGATGATCGATCTCGGCCTTGCGGCGGGCGAGCGACACCACCTCGTAGCCCTGCGCGAGCAGGTCTTCGCAGATCGCCTTGCCGATGCCGGCGCTGCCGCCGGTGACAGCTGCTACGTTGGGTGCGTTGCTCACAGCGAAGCTCCCACCAAGGCGAGCACGCGCAGCGGGCTGCCGCTGCCCTTCTCGATCTTCAGCGGCGGGCAGATCAGCACCGCGCCAGACGGCGGCAGCTGGTCGAGGTTGCTCAGGCACTGCAGTCCATAGCGCCCCGCACCGTGCATGTAGTAATGACACGGGTACGGCGGCCGCAGGTGGTAGCCCTGTCCGGCATCGGTCCCGATGGCCTCGGAGCCGAAGCCCAGCACGTCACGCTGCTCCACCAGAAAACGCACGGCCTCGGTGCTCGGGCCGGGCGTGTGCTGGCCGGTCTCATCGAAGTTCTGATAGGCCGCCGGGTCGCTGCGCTTGGACCAGTCGGTGCGCATCAGCACCCACGCGCCCTTCGGGATGCGGCCGTGCGCGGCTTCGTAGCGCTCGATATCGGCCACGCTCAGCAGGTAGTCGTCGTTGCCCTGCACATCGACCGAGCAGTCGATCACGCAGGCCGGCGCCACGAAGTGCTGCACGGGAATCGTGTCGACCGAGTTGTTCGGCAGGTCGCGGCCCGAGATCCAGTGGATCGGCGCGTCGAAGTGCGTGCCCGTGTGCTCGCCGCAGGAAAAATTGTTCCAGTACCAGCCCGGTCCGCGCTCGTCGTACTTCGACACTTCCTCGATGCGGAAGGGCCAGCACTGGCCCATCTCGGGCGGCAGCGCGATCTGCGGGAACTCGGGCGTGAGCGTCTGCGTGAGGTCGATCACGCGGATGCGGCCGCTGGCCATCGCGGTCACGAGGCCGCCGAGAATTTCGGCGGCGGACATCAGTTCGGTGGTTGTCGTCATCGTATGGCTCCTGTCTCAGCCGCCTGCGGCCAGCTCGCGTTCGAGCACCTTGGGGTTGTCGCGCCAGCGCTCCAGCCACTCCTGTGCCACGTCGCCGGGGTACACGTCTTCGACGCCATCACGCAATGCCTTGACGATGGCATTGGCCAAGGCCGTCGGCGCCAGCTTGGGCGGCGGCGTGTGCTGGTTCCATTCGTCGTCGATCGGCCCGGGGAACACGTTGATCACGCGGATGCCGGCCGGCCGCATCTCGGCGCGCAGGCACTGCGCGAGCGAATGCGCCGCCGCCTTCGAGGCGCTGAAGGTGCCGTGCGGCGGGAAGTTGCTGAGCGCGTAGATCGACAGCAGGTTGACCCAGGCCGTCGCGCCGGTCGCACCGTCGGCCGAGCGGCCCTTGAGCGCGGGGCCGAACTCTTGCGCCAGGCGCAGCAGGCCGAAGTAGTTGATGTCCATCTCGGCCTTGGCCACGTCGGTGCCGCGGCGCGAGCCGATGCCGAAGGTGCGGTGCACCTCGGCGTTGTTGATCACGATGTCGACCTTGCCGCCGATGGAGCCCGCAAGCTCGGTCACCTGGCGGCCGTTGGTGAGGTCGAGCGGCACTAGCGTGACCTGCGGCAGCGCCGAGATGTCGTCCAGGCCGTCGCCCATCTTCTTCCAGGGCTCGGCATGGCCGACCCAGACGATGTCGGCGCCGGCCTTCACCAGTGCGCGCACGAGGGCCTGGCCTACCTCGGTCTTGCCGTCGGTCACCAGCGCCTTGCGGAACTTGGGGTCGCTGGTCATTTCACGGAGCATCTTGTCGTCGGCCATGTGGGCACTCCCTTCGTTCGGAAAACCAATGAGGACGGCCTGGCCCGCGCGGTCGAGCCGGGCACCGACTCGCACGCGCTGGGGCGCATCGCCAACCTCGCCATGCAGGTGGACCATGAGCGTCGGGCCGGCATCCAGGTGCACCAGGCCCAGCCGCCAGGGCAGCCGCTCGCGAAAGAACAGGTCGTTGCTGTGGTGCAGCGTGGTGCTGCCGAGCAGCTCGCCCTCGCCGCTCTGCTGGCGCCAGCGCAACGCGGCGGAGAGGCACTTGTGGCAGACCTCACGCGGCGGGTACTGCACGGTGCCGCAGTCCTCGCAGGTCTGGAGCTCGAAGCGGCCCTCGGCCGCGGCGGCCGTGAGGCCGAGCGCCACGCGGCCGCGTGCGCCGGGCGGCAGGTTCATCTGCCGGGTGCGCAGCACCGGGTTCTTGCGCGGGGGGCGCATCATCGGCATGGTCATAGCGCCTCCGCCGGGCCGCCCCAAGGCAGGCGCGCGGCCACCTCGGGGGGCAGTGCAGCCGTGAAGCGGCAAACGTGGGGGTACATCATTCCTGTCTCCCGAGGATGACGGCGCCGGTGCACAGGCAGCGGTCGTAAGTCACCATGCCAAAGCCGGCGACAAGGCCCAGCTGGGCGTTGGGCACGGCGCGCGCGCCAGCCTGGTCTGTCAGCTGCCGGATCGCCTCGACCATGCCGAGGAAGCCACCCGCCGCACCGGCCTGCCCGGCCGAGAGTTGGCCGCCACTCGTGTTGTTCGGAAAGCTGCCGTCAAAGGTCATCGTGTGCGACTGCACGAAGGCCGAGCCCTCGCCCTTCTCGCAGAAGCCCAGGTCTTCGAACTGCATCATCACGATGACCGGGTAGTCGTCGTAGGTCTGTACGAAGTCGAGCGCGGCGGGTTGCACGCCGGCCTGTGCATAGAGATCGTCGCGGTCCTTGCGCCAGCCGCCCTGCACCATCACTGGGTCTTCGGCATAGGCGTTGTGCCGCTCGATGGCGCCGCGGATCACGACGTGCGCCAAGCCCAGGTCGCGCGCGCGCTCCTCGCTCATCACCAGGAATGCGTCGGCGCCGGCGCAGGGCATCACGCAATCGAACAAGTGGATCGGATCGGAGATCGGCCGTGCGGCCATGTACTCCTCAAGCGTCAGCGGCTTCTTGAACATCGCGTTCGAATTGCCGAGCGCATTGGTGCGCTGGTCTACGCAGATGCGGCCGAAGTCTTCGCGCTTCGCGCCATAGGTGCGCATGTAGTTGGCAGTGATAAAGGCGAAGATCGAGTTGGGCCCGCCGGAACCGTAGGGGTAGCTCGCGTCGCGCGCAAAGTTGCTGAAGCTGCCGAGCGTCTGGCGAAAGGAATCGACATGGTTGGTGTCGGCGCCGACACAGGCCACGATGTCGGCATCGCCCGCCTGCACGGCGCGTGCGGCGCGGCGCAGGCACATCACGCCCGAGGCGCCGCCGGTCGGCACATGGTCGAGCCAGCGCGGCGACAGGCCCAGGTGTTGCGTGACGCCCACGGCCGTGTCGGGCGCGAGCGAGAAGCTGCTGAGGCAGAGGCCGTCGATCTGCTCCTTGGCCACGCCGCTGGCCTGGACCAGCGCCTCGATGGCCTGGCCGATGAACCAGTGCGCAGTGCGCGTGGAATAGCGCACGTACGGCACCGTGACGGGCACAGCCACCGCGACGCCTTCGTAGGAAAGTCGTTGCCTCGTCATGCCTGCCTCTTTTTCATGGCGCGGGTGTCGATGCAATGGCTCTGCCCCGGCAACGCCTGCGCCATTTCGCGCAGTTGCCCGCGCTGGATCTTTTGCGAAGGCGTGAGCGGCAGCGCATCGACGAAAGCCACGTAGCCCGGCGCCTTGTAGTAGGCGAGCTGTGCAAGGGCGTGCTGGACGATGCTCGCCGCGATCTCCTCGCGCTGCGAGACGTCGGCGCCTTCGCGCATCACGACGCAGGCCAGCACCTCGTCGCCGCGCACCGCGTCGGGCGTAGCGGCTACGGCAGATGTCTTCACGGCCGGGTGCTGGTTGAGCACACTCTCGACCTCCACGGCCGAGATGTTCTCACCGCTCCGGCGGATCACGTTCTTCTTGCGGTCAACGAAGAAAAAATTTCCCTCGGCATCGCGGCGCACGAGATCGCCGGTATGAAACCAGCCGTCGGCCCAGGCCTCGCGCGTGGCATGCTCGTCCTTCAGGTAGCCGGAGAAGAAGTAGCGCTTCGGGTCGTCGCCCGCGGAGCGCACCAGCAATTCGCCGGGCATGTCGGTGGCGACGTCACCCCCGTCTTCGCCCGCGAGGCGGATCTGCACGAACTCCTCCCGCCTGCCGAAGCAGCTGGTGCCCACCAGGCGCGGCTCGCGGTTGGCCATGATGCAGGCGGCAGCGCCGGTCTCGGTCATGGCCCAGGCCTCGACCAACGGAAAGCCGAAACGCTCCTCGAAAGGCGCGTGGTTCTTGCGGTCTACGCCGGCGCCGAAGCCCCAGCGGATCGCGTGGTCGCGGTCGGCGGCAGACGGTGGTGCGGACAACAGCATTGCCGGCATCACGCCAAGGTAGTGAACGATGGTCGCGCCGCTTTCGCGCGCGCTGGCCAGCCAGGTCTTGGGGTGGAAGCGATCGAGCTGCACCAGGCAGCCACCCGCAACCAGCACCACCATGGTGGAGAACGCCATCGCGTTCATGTGGTTGAGCGGCAGCGGCGTGATGACCCGTTCGGCATCGGGGCGGATGCTGCACACGCCGTCGAGCGCGGCGTACCATTCGCCGGCGCGCAGGAAGTAGGCGTTGCTCAGGATGCAGCCCTTGGGGCGCCCGGTGGTGCCGGAGGTGTAGAGCAGGCCGCATTCGGTGTCGACGCCGATGGGCTCGTGGGCGCGCGGCGCGGCTGTCTTCGCGCTTGGCACTGCATCGTCGGCGCCCATGGTCTCGAAGGACACGCCGGCTTGTGCAGCGGCAGCCCGCAAGTCGTTCGCGCGCTCGGGCAGCGTCACGGCGAGACCGATTTCGCTATGGCCGATCAGGTAGACCAGTTCTGTCGATCGCATTTCGGCATTGATCGGCACGACGCTTACGCCCAGCGCGTTGAGCGCGAACCAGTGAAAGAGGAAGGCCGGCCTGTTCTCCAGCAGCAGGCCCACGCGATGGCCGTGGCCGTAGCCGGCTTTCGCATAGGCAGTGCGCAGGCGCTCGACTTCGGCCGCTGCCTCGCCCCATCTAATGGCGCCGGCCGGGATGCCGTAGGCCGAAGCGGTCACCGACTCGGTGAACAAGAACTCGGCCTGCGGCGTGCGCGCCGCGGTGGCCGCAAAGACTTGATGGACGGTGACGTGTGGCATCGCGTCCCTAGATGAAGAGCTGCACGGCCGGCAAGGCCGCGTCGCAGTTGAGTAGGTTCACGCGCTTGAGCGTCATGCGCAACGCGCCGTTCTGCACCGTGAGGTGATGGAAAAAGGTGCCGACATAGAACTGAAGCTCATCGCCCTGCGATTCGGTGTAGTGAAACTCGGTGCGCACCACGAAGCGGTTGCCTTCGGCATCGAGCGTTTCGACCACCGGCATTTGCAGCAGATGGTGGCAACGGCTTTGCGGCTGCTGCGAGAACGCGCGCGGACTCTTCAAGCGCTCGATGCGCAGCTCGCGCAGCAGCTTGTCTTCGTACAGGTGCGAGGTGTGGTTGATGCCATCTTCCTGATCGGGCACCAGTGGAATCCAGTAGAACGCGTCGTCGGTGAAAAGCGCGTTCCATTCTTCATAGCGGCGCGTGTCGAGCAGGTGCGCTTCGTTCACGACGAAGTCGATCAGGTCCTGGCGGGTGATTTCGACGGCGGCCATCACATCGTCTCCGTCATGCGCTGCACCCAGCTGCGGTACTGGTTGCGCATCGGCAGTTCGTTGGTGCCGCCGGTCGTGATCTCGCCGCCTTTCAGCTCCGACGGATCGTAGTTGCGATGCAGGCTGACCCAGTCGTTCCCGCTCGCGTGCAGGCCGGCCTGCATGCCACGATACGCCTGCAGGTCGTCGTGCCCCACCACCGAGAACGGCGAGTTGATGAGGCGGTTGTACATGGTGGTGCGTTGCAGCAGTTCGGGCGGCGCACCCTTCAGGCGGAAGGTCCAGCTCTCGATCAGCGTCTTGTCGGCGGAGATCGGCTTGACCACGCGAATGGCCTGGATCGCACCCTTGATCGTGAGGTTCGGGTAGTACACCGTGTTGTGCCGCGCCATGCCCAGGATCTGCGCGGTCTTTTCCTCGCCGTAGCGCGCCTTCATGGCGTCGTCGTACGCGGGAATCGCCTTGTACTTGCTGTGGATGCTGAAGTGCACACCCGTGAAGCTGTGGCCGTGGTCGTAGGTGCGAATGCCCATGTCCTCGAAGAACTTGTAGTCGGACATGAAAGGCACGAACTGCTCCACCGCCATGGGCTTGGGTTCGTCCTCGGGCTTGTCCGCCCACATGCGCTTGGCGGTGCCGGCCGACGATTCATGCGCCACCATCGGGTGCATGGTGTCGTTGAGGTTCTCCACGAACATCTTCCAGTTGCACTGGTGCATGAAGCGCAGGCATCCGCCCGCGATCTCGAGTTCGCCCTCGGGCGAACGGTCGGCCATGTTGTCGATGGAACTCAGCGAGTCGCCGAAGTATTCGTCGAAGTCCGGCCCCGCATCGTTGACCTTCACGAAGATGAAGCCGCGGTAGCTGCGCACGTGCTTCAGCGTGATGAGCCCCTTGGCCGATTCGCACTCGTGCAGCGCGGTGTTCTCGTAACCGGTCTTCAGCGGGATGGCGAGCAGCGAGCCGTCGGTCTTGAATGTCCAGGCGTGGTAGGGGCAGCGAAAGAACTTGCCGGTTTTGCCGCAGGGCCCACTCACGAGCCGCGAGCCCTTGTGGGCGCAGCGGTTCATCATCGCGCGCACGCTGCCATCGGTGTGGCGCACCACGATCAGCGGGCGGCCGGCAATCTCGTTGCTGATCCAGTCGCCCGGCTTCGGCAGCTGGCTCTCGTGGCCGACGTAGTTCCAGGTGTTGGCGAAGAAGTGCTCCTGCTCGAGCTCGAACAGTTCCTGGCTGATGTACAGGTCGCGATGCACGCGGTCGTTCTCTACCAGCGCGCGGACCGCTTCCGGGTTGTCTCGGTACGAGGTCATGGTTCTCGTGGCTCCTTGCTTCAGATGTCGAGCACCAGACGTGCGCCCTTGGCGCGCGAGATGCAGATCTGCATGACGGTGCCTTCCGCCTTCTCTCGTGCGGTCAGCACGTAGTCGCGGTGGTCGATCTCGCCTTCGAGCACAGGGGTAGCGCATACGCCGCATTCGCCGCGCTTGCAGTCGAACATGGGGTCGCAGCCGTTCTCGATCAGGCAATCGAGGATGCTCTGGTCGGCCGGCACGGTGAAGCGCTGGCCCGATTGCGCCAGCTCCACCTCGAAGGGCTGGTCACCCTCTTCCACGACCGGTTCGGTAAAGAGTTCGAAGTGCACGCGGTCGTGTTCCCAGCCGCGCGCCTGGGTGCGGGCGAGCACGGCGTCGAGCATGACCTTGGGGCCGCAAACGTAGAGGCGGTCGCCGGCGGGGACGCCGTCGAGCAACGCATCGACGGCCAGCGGCGTGCCGACTTCCGCGTCGGCATGCACGCGCAGGTCGTCGCCCAAGAGCGCCTGCAGCTCGGGCAGGAAGGCCATCAGGTCGCGGCTGCGGCCTGCGTAGTGCAGGCGCACCGGCGCCCCTTCGGCGCGGCGCCGTGCCGCCATGGTGGCGAGTGGCGTGATGCCGATGCCGCCTGCTACCAGCACCGTGCCACCGGGGCCGGTGTGCAGCGGAAAGTCGTTCTTCGGCGGCTCGATGGCGAGGGTGTCGCCCTCTTTCAACTGCTCGTGCATGAAGCGCGAGCCGCCACGGCCTTCGGCCTCCTTGCGCACGGCAATGACATATTCCGTCGGCGCGTTGGTGGCGTTGCGCGCCGTCGCGAAGTTGATCAGCGAGTAGTGGCGCCAGTCGGTCTTGCCGTCGGGCAGCGTCACCTGCACGCGGATGTGGGCACCGGCCGCGAAGCCGGGCAATGCGCGGCCATCTTCCGCGCGCAGCCGGAGCATGCGGATCAGCGGATTGAGTTCGCGCGCTTCGGCAACGCGAAGCTGAAGGGTGGCGGTGGGAGCAGTCATCGTGCGTGGTCTCTTCAGGCCAGTGCGTGCTGCGCCAGCGCGGCTTGCAGCTTGTGGCCGTGTTCGTCGGCGAGCGCCGCGTCGCGCAGTTCGCGCAAGGTGGCAGGCGCGAGCGCTGTGCCGGCACGCTCGACCGCGCGCATCACGGTGTCGTAGTTGCGGATACCGCGCTCGTGCGTGTCGCTGTAGCCCTTGACGAGGCGCTGGCACTGGGCCAGCTCGACGGCCAGCTCGGGGTTGCGCTGGGCCGTGGCGGCAATGCGTTGAAGCCACTCTTCGATGCGGCGGTTTTCTTCCGCGTAGCGCATCGTCGAGCGGCGCCAGCGCTTGCATGCCGCCACGGTGCGCAGCATCAGATAGCCATGCAGCGAACTGGTCTGGATCACACGGCCGTGCTGCGTGAAGCGCTCGACGATCCTCTTCGGCAGCGTTGAGTTCATGAGCCAGCGGCCGATGCCGCCCGGCAGCGTTTCGCAGATTTCCTGCAGTCGCGGATGCATGTATTCGTTGATGGCGAGCAACTGCCCCGGCTGCACGCGGGCCTCGCCGCGCACGCGCTCGAAGCGGGTGGCGCGGGTTTTGAGCGCGGCGACGCGGGCGGTGTCTTCGTAGGACATCCACAGTGCAAGGTGTCGTGCGGTTTCGCGCAGCAGTCGGTGATCCTCGCTGCCGGGCAGCGTGGCGATGGCGGCCATGCGGTCGAGGTACAGGGCCGCGTAGGCCGGATCCTGGTAGTCGATGAGGCGGCGCACGCCCTCGAGCAGGAAGTCTTGTGCGGCGAGCGGGAAACCGTGCTGCACGCGTTCGACCAGCGCGCGCACCGCGGGGTGGCGAGGCTGCGGCACCGGCGTGGCCACAACCGCCTCCGGCGGCGTCTCGCCATCGTCGCCACCCTGGGCGCGCGCAAACGCCGCGCCAAAGGCCTTGAGGCTGGGCTTGACGCCCACGCCGCCGCGCTCGATGGTGGCCTCGAACTGCCCGCGGCTGAACGGCAGCACGCCCGAGCCCGCCAACGCGCCGAACAGCACGGCGCTGATCACGCTGCCCGAAGCCTCGGCCGCCTGCGCCATGTCGAAGCGGATGAAACGCTTGGCGGCTCTTGCGGTGTGCGCGAGCAGCTGGGCGCTGTCGACGCGGCCATCGCCGAGCGCGCTCTTCTCCGCAATGGAGAACACGCGGTGCGTCGATGCGATGAGCGTGGTGCGGTCACGCGTGACCAGCCCGCGTTGCACGGCACGGCCGGCTTCCATGAGTTCCGAGGCCAGCACCACATCGACATCGCCCGGCAACGGCATCAACGCCAGCACCGGCGAGCCACCATCCGTCTCGGCCTGCACCAGGGGATACAGCTCGACGTAGTAGATGGTGGCACCAGTGCGCTGCGCGACGCCGGGCACCGAGGTGGTCTGCGCGACGTAGCCATTGGCCTCGCCCATGTCGACGATCCAATCGGCCAGCACGCCGCCGCCTTCCCCGCCCATGGCGAGGATTGCGATCTTGATGGGCTGTGGCTTGTTCGTCATTGCTTCAGAACGCATAGGCTTCGCGGCGGCGCGCCTCGCCGCGCTGCAGCCAGCCGATGACGGCGGCGCGCACGCGCTCGCGCAGCAGGTCCCAGCGGCTCGGGTTGCTGACGATCTGCGCCTTGTAGAACGAGGGGCACAGCACCGCGGCATGCGAGACCTCGCCGCAGACCCCGCAGCCGACGCAGCTGTCGAGCACGGTCGCAACCGGATCGGTGCGCAGCGGATCGGGGTTGGGCTTGATCGAAAGCGAGGGGCAGCCCGAGAGACGGATGCACGAGTGGTCGCCGGTGCAGGTGTCGGAATCGACGCCGAACTTTTCACGCACCATGCGCTTGCCGTCTGCGATGGCCTTGCGCACCAGCGGCTTTTCGCGGCGCTGCTTGTTGAGCATGCACTCCGACTGCGCGATGAGGACCTTGGGACCTTTCTTCGTCGTGGTGAGCGCGTCCTTCAGCGCATCGCGCATGCCGGCCACGTCATAGGTGCGGCGCAGCGTCTTCACCCATTCGACGCCCACGCCGCGAACCGCGCGCTCGATCTCGTGGCCGGTGCTGCGCGTCTTGTTGACGGCATTCGACGAGAGGATGTCCTGCCCGCCTGTGGCCGAGGTGTAGTTGTTGTCGACGACGATGGTGAGGTTGTCGCTTTTATTGAAAACCGCATTGGCCACGCCGCTGGTGAGGCCGTTGTGCCAGAAGCCGCCGTCGCCCATCATCGAGATCGCACGCTTGCCGGCCGGCGCATTGAGCGCCGCCGCACCGGCCCCGCCAAGGCCGTAGCCCATGGTGGTGTTGCCGATGTTGAAGGGCGGCAGGATGGAGAACAGGTGGCAGCCGATGTCGGCACTCACGTGGTGCGCGCCGAGCTCGCGCTCGACCAGTTTCATCGCGCTGAATATCGGGCGCTCGGGGCAACCGATGCAAAAACCTGGAGGACGCGCATGCACCACTTCGCCGAGCGACGAGGACGGCAATGCCGGCTCGGGCGCGCCATCGACGCCGATGGCGGCCACTTCCTTGAGCGGGATAACCTTGCGCTCGGCCACCTTGACAGGCAGCGGCGCCAGGCGCTCATAGTGCTCGCAGAAGGTGCGCGCGCCCTTCAGCAGTTCGGACGCGGTGTACTCACCCGCCACCGGCAGCATGTCCTTGCCGTGCAGCGCGGTGGCCGAGCCGGCCTGGCGCAAGATGATCGCGAGGTTCTGCTCGACGAAGTTGGGCTGGCCCTCCTCCACGATCATCACCGCACGCTTGCCTTCGCAGAAGCGGATCACTTCGCTCTCGATGACCGGGTAGGCCACGTTCATCACATAGAGCGGTACCTGCGTGTTGCCGTAGACATCGGCCAGGCCCAGGCGTTCGAGCGCACGCAGCAGCGTGTTGTAGCTACCGCCCTGCACGATGATGCCGATGTCGTCGGCGTCCTCCGAGAAAAACTCGTTGAGCTTGCGCTCCTCGATGAAGCGCACCGCGGCGGGCCAACGGTCCTTCACCTTTTCCTGCTCATGCACGAAGCTCGCGGGCGGCAGCACGATGCGGCTGACGTCGCGCTGCGGATTTTCGAGCGCCTCTTTCAGCGTGAACTTCGCGCGCTTGTTGTCGCCGGCGATGAAGTGGCCGTGCACATGGCAGGCGCGGATGCGCAGCTGCAGCATCACGGGCGTGTTGCTGGCCTCGGAGAGATCGAAACCGGTCTTCACCGCATCGACGATGCTCGGCAGGTTGGGACGCGGATCGAGCAGCCAGATCTGCGACTTCATCGCGAACGCATGGCTGCGCTCCTGCATGATCGACGAGCCTTCGCCGTAGTCTTCGCCCACGATGATGAGTGCGCCACCCGTGACGCCACCCGATGCGAGGTTGGCGAGCGCATCGGACGCCACGTTGGTACCCACGGTGGCCTTGAAGGTGACGGCGCCGCGCAGCGGGTAGTTGACCGACGCAGCCAGCGTGGCGGCCGCGGTGGCTTCGCTCGCGCTGTTCTCAAAGCGGATGCCCTGCTCCGCAAGAATGTCCTGCGCATCGGCCAGCACATCCATCAAGTGCGAGATGGGCGCGCCCTGGTAGCCGGCCACATAGGAAACCCCCGATTCAAGCAGGGCCTTGGTGACCGCCAGAATGCCTTCACCGCGAAATACCTCGCCACCGGAAAGCCGCAGCTTCTTGACTTCTTCGACGAACGAACGCTCAGCCATGGGGGTCCTTGTTCTCTCTCGTGGGACGATGCGAGCAAGCTGCTGCACCGTGGTTTCTATAATGTTGACAAATGAATGTATCCACAATCATGAATTACCCTAGACATGCAAGCAGCGTGCCCGCGGCTGCCGTGAGGCGCGTGGACATGAGGTGCCTTCATGGCTGACCAACCGCCCGAAACGCATCGCTTCGTCGATGACTACCTGCCCGCATTGCTGGCGCAGGCCAGCCAGCTGATCTCCTCGGAGTTCCACGAGGTGGCACGGCAGCAGGGTTTTTCCGTGTCGGAGTGGCGCGTGATGGCGTCGCTCGCGGGCAGTGAGCCGATCAGCATCGGGCAGCTCGCGCAGGTGACCGTGACCAAGCAGCCGACCGTGACACGCCTGCTGGACCGCATGGAAGCACGCGGGCAGGTCGAGCGGCTGCCCCATGAAAGTGATCGCCGCATCACGCTGGTGCGCATCACGCGCAAGGGGCTGAAGGCGGTGGAGCACCTGATGGAGCTCGCGCGCGACCACGAGCGGCGCGTGCTCGAACCCTTTGGCCTTCGGCGCGCTGAAGAGCTGAAGCAGACCCTGCGGCAGATGATCGACCTGCACGTGAATTTGCCGGTCGAGGAGCCGGAAGAAGACTAAGGAATCAGCACCGCGCGACCGCGATGGCCGCGCTGCGCGATCCATTCGAGCGCCATGGCGGCATCGGCAAGAGCGAAGCTGTGCACGTCGAGATGCAGGCGGCCGTCGGCCAGCCGCGCGAGCAAACCGGGAACCGCCGCACGGCCCTCGGCTTCACGCCTGAACATGTTGAGCGGCAGCAGCGCCACGTCGCGCTGCAGAAAATACGCGATGTCGAGCTGCAGCGTGGGGCCGGCCGTGTAGCCGATGAGCACTGCGCGGCCACCGGGCCGCACGGCAGGCAGCACCGACGAAAGAACGCTGCCGCCGACCGTGTCGATCAGCAGGTCTGCACTAGCGGCTGGCGGAGGTTCACCATCCGGATCGACCGCCATCACGGTGCAGCCGGCTTCGCGCGCCAGCTACATGGCGAGCGAGCCCACGGCACCGCTCGCGCCTGTCACCAGAACCTGTTCGCCGGCCTGCAGCCTGGCGACTTCATGCAGCGCCACCCATGGTACTTCCTCCAGCAGAGGCACCGCGTCGAAGCCGTGGATGCAAACGGCTTTCATGGCAGTGTCGAGAGAAAGCCGAGCACCGCCTGCACGAAGGCTTCGGGCATCTGGTCCGGCAAAGGCACCATGCCGCCTTCGATGTCGACGATGCGCGCACCCGGCAGATGGTGTTGCAGCTCCGTTGCATGCGGTGCGGCAAACGGATCGCCGGTGGCGCGGATGAGGAGCGCAGGCTGCGTCACGCGGCCGATGCGCTCTTCCATGCGGTAGGACGCGACGGCGCGATGGCCCTCCTCCACACGATGGCCGACCTTCAACGCGTCGAGCACGAAGGCCTCGAGCAGATCGGGGCGGCCCGGCGGATAGAAGCCCTGGCGCTTTTGCCAGAGTGCAGACAGATGGCTTCCATCGTCGCTTGGCGCGACCTCGTCTATGGGCGGCCTCTGGGTCCTGGCGATGCGAAAGGCTTCGCCGGCGTACGGCGTGGACGACAGCACGAGGCCGCGCACGCGATCGGGAAAGGCCGCGGCCAGTTCGATCGCCACGACGCCGCCGGTGTGATGGCCCACCACGTCGGTCTGACGGATGTTCAGCGCATCGAGCAGCTCGCACGCCACCCGCGCCCATTGCGCGATGCTTGCCGGCACGCCGCCGTCCGACGAATCGCCGAAGCCCGCGGTGTCCATGGCAATGGCCCGATACCGCGCGCCGAGCAGCGGCAGCACCGCACGGTACTCGGCCCAGCTGCGCGGCGACTGATGCAGCAGCAGCACGGCCGGCGCATGAGCATCGCCGCACGCCGCGTAGTGCACCTGCCCCACCGACAGGTCGGCAAAGGCGCGGCGGATGATCATGAGCGCGTCTCGTCGGCGGGCGCGCGCCACAGCCCGGCGTGCCGCAGCTCGCCGAGCGTGCGCGACAGCACGTCGCGCCGGTAGGATGCGATATCGCGGCCCTGATAGTCGTAGAAGCCGCTGCCGCTCTTGAGGCCGAGTCGCCCTTCCTCGACCATGCGATCGACGATGGCCGGCGCGGTGTAGCGGCCCTTGCCGATCGAGGCCGACATCTCGCGGCTCGCGTGATGCAGGATGTCGCAGCCGCCGAAGTCGATGAACTCGACCACCCCGAGTGCGGCAAAGCGCAGGCCCAGGCCGTAGCGCGTGGCCTTGTCGATTTCCTCGGCGGTTGCGGCGCCCTCCTCGATCATGCGGGCCGCCTCGTTCATCACCAGCGCCTGCAGCCGCGGCACGATGTAGCCCGGCGTTGCGCCGCAGACCACGGGCAGCTTGCCGATCTCTTCCATCAGCGCCTTGGTGCGCGCGAGCACGGCGGCATCGGTGCCCGGGTGGCAGCTGAGCTCGACCACCGGAATCACGTAGGCCGGGTTGAGCCAGTGCATGTTGAGAAAACGGCCGGGCAGGCGCACCAGCGCCGCGAGCTGCGTCACGAGGATGCTGCTGGTGGTCGAGGTCAGGATCGCGTCGTCGCGGCAATGGCGGTTGAGCTGCTCGAAGGCCTCGCGCTTGGCGTCCATGGTCTCGGGCACGCCTTCGAACACCAGCTCAGCGGCGGCCAGCGCCTGCGGCGCCGAAGCGGCATTCACGAAGTTCACCCGCTCGGCGATGCGCTGGCTCTGCGCCGCATCGATCACACCGAGCTGCGCCAGGCTCGCGAGGCTGGCTTCGATCTCGGACCTGGCTTCGCCCTGCAGGCGTTGCCAGGCTTCATCGCTGCGCTGGCGCAGGTCGACAAGCGAGATGCGATGTCCGGCATAGGCGAACGCGATTGCAATCCCGCGCCCCATTCGCCCGGCACCGACGGCGGCAAAGCGCGGCAACAGCGGCTCATTCGCCATCGTGCAGCCTCTCCTTGAGCTGCGCCGCGCTCAGTTCGGCGAGGCCCAGGCTTTCGAAGGTGCGCGGGCCGTAACGAAGCTCGCGGCCGAGGAAGCCGCCGACGATGGCGAGCAGGCCATGTGCGATGGGCGCATCCACCCCCGCATGGCGCGCCGCGGAGGCCAGGAACGCGAGCCCGAGTTCGGTGTCTTCGGTGATGTAGCGATGCGTGTGCAGGTCGATGTTTTCGCGCCAGTCGCCCGACTTGACGAGCTGCTTGTGCGCATCGCCGTACATCCACTGGTCGTTGTCGTAGTGGTCGGCCAGCGGATAGTGCGGCGCGCCCTGCCCGAAGGCCTCGCGCACCGCGATGCGCTCGCGGTCGAGCCGGTCGGTCACGTCGCGCACCGCGCGCTGGGTGCCCTCGTTGTGGATGTCCCAGCGCTCGAAATGCTGCAGCGGTGCGGCGTTCATCACCATGAGCGGCGGGTGGATGACCGGGCCGGCGTTCATGAGTGCGCCCGAGAGCGCATCGCCGCAGGCATGCACCGCCGGGTAGGCCCTGCGAATCACCTCGATGGCTTCGACCTCCTTGCGGGCCGGATACACGCCGGTCGGCAGGCGGATGGCGCGGATCGTGACATTCACTTCGCGCTCGCCATGCTTGCGTGCAAGGTAAGGCAATGTGCCGGTTTCAGCCCAGGCCACGTCGGCGCGGTTGCCGGCCTGTCGCACCGTTCTTGCCATCACGTAGCTGCCGAAGGTGCCCGGCGGCAGGAAGACGACCTGGCCGTCGACCAGGTGCGGTGCCATGGCGAGCGCGATGTCGTGCTGGGCAATAGCTGGCGTAGGAACGACGATGAGTTCGGCGTCCTTCAGGGCTGCGGCGATGTCGGCGGTGGCCAGCGCAAGCGGCACTTCGCGCGTGCCATCGGCATCCTTCAGCGTGATGGCGCCGGCTTTCACGACCGGCTCAAGGGCAGCCGCGTCGCGGCGCCAGAGGCGCACTTCATGGCCAGCTTCGGACAGGTCCGCGGCGGCCGCATAGGCGCCGTGGCCACCCCCAAGAATCGCGATTTTCATGTTTGAAATTTGAAAAGCAGATGTCGATGAACCGGCGGCCGCGGTGCGGACCGGGGAAAGAATGCACTATTACATTACTTTTCATCGATTCATGTGTCAATCAAATTTCGCCCTAGGGAGCCCCTCGGAAACCCGCAATGAAAAAGCCCGCGCTTCTTGCGAAGCGCGGGCTTTCTTTTGGGGCGAGGCAGCCGGCCGGCTGCTTCGAAATGGATCAGCGCGTGGGCTTGAACGCACGCTTTTGTGCGTCACGGGGCATGAACACCTTGCCCGGGCCGCCATGGCCTGCGCCATTGCCGCGCGGTGCAAAACCTTCGCGGGGTGCAAAACCTTCACGCGGCGCGAAACCGCCGTCGCCGCGGCCGCCGCCATGGCCATGGCCGCCGCGCGGAGCGCTGTCGCCCCAGCCCGGCTTGCGGCCATAACCACCGCCACCGCCGCCATTGCCGCCGTCGTCACGGCTGCCGCCGAAGCCGGCGTTGTTGCCGCCCTGGAAGCCGCGCGGGCCCTGGTGACCTTGGCTCGGGGCCGGACCACGTGCATTGCGGTCGTTGAAGCCGCTGGCACCGGCGTAGCCGCCGCTGTTGCCGCCGCGGTATCCACCGCCGCCGCCTGCACCGCCATTGCCGAACTTGCGGTCACGCGACTGGTTGTCGCCACGGCCACCACGGTACTCGCCCATCGGGGGACGCGATTGCGGCATGCGCTGCTGCGGCTCGAGGCCAGCAACCACTTCGGCCTTGAACTGCTGGCGGCTGTACTGCTCGATGTCCATGATCTTGCGGCGATCGCGGAATTCGGCAAACGTGATGGCCAGGCCGTCGCGGCCGGCACGGCCAGTGCGGCCGATGCGGTGGGTGTAGTCCTCGGCCTTCATCGGCAGGCCGAAGTTGAAGACGTGGGTGATGGTCGGCACGTCGATGCCGCGGGCGGCAACGTCGGTAGCCACCAGGATCTGCACCTGGCCCTGGCGCAGCGCCATCAGGCGGCGGTTGCGCAGGCCCTGGCTCAGGGCGCCGTGCAGCGCCACGGCGCTGAAGCCTTCTTGCTGCAGGTCGCCGGCGAGGCCGTCGCATTCGACTTGCGTGCTGGCGAACACGATCGCCTGGTTGATGCTGGTGTCGCGCAGCCAGTGGTCGAGCAGCTTGCGCTTGTGCTGGCTGTTGTCGGCCCAGTACAGCGATTGCTTGATGTTGGCGTGCTTTTCTTGCGGGCTGTCGATGGTGATGCGCTGCGGCTCGCGCATGACGCGCTGGGCCAGCTGCTGGATGCGCGGCGCGAAGGTGGCGCTGAACATCATGGTTTGCTGGCGCTCGATGGTGAGCTGGTTCACTTCGGCCAGGTCATCGGAGAAGCCGAGGTCGAGCATGCGGTCGGCTTCGTCGACCACCAGGAATTTGACCTGGTCGAGCTTGAGCTGCGAGGAGCGCTGCAGGTCGAGCAGGCGGCCAGGCGTGGCCACCACGAGGTCGGCGTTCTGCAGCTTGGCGATCTGCAACTGGTAGGGCATGCCGCCCACCACGTTGGCCACGCGAAGGCCGCGGCAATGGCGAACCAGTTCGATGGCGTCGTGCGCCACCTGCTGCGCGAGTTCGCGCGTCGGGCACAGGATCAGGGCGCCAGGAGTGGCGGCCTTGAAATGGCGTGCGTTGGTCGGGTCCTTGCGCTTTGGCTTCTTCGGCACGGCTTCGCCGCGGGCAGCGGCTTCGGCGGCCAGGCGCTGGAATTCGGCCTTGGCTTCGGCTTCGGCTTCGGCCTGGCGCTTGAGCAGCGTGTGCAGCACGGGCAGCAGGAAGGCCGCGGTCTTGCCGGAGCCGGTCTGGCTGGAGACCATCAGGTCGACGAAACGGGCCTTGCCGTCCTGGCCGGCTTCACCGCCCATGGCGAGCGGGATCACCTTGTCTTGCACGGTGGTGGGCTGGGTGAACCCCAGGTCGGCCACGGCGGCGATCAGTTCGGGCGCGAGGCCCAGCTTGATGAAGCCGTTGGGCAGGCGGGGTTCTTCGGCCACGGCCGCTTCGGGGGCTGCTGCATCGAGCGCCTCCAGAATCGGCGCCTCG
The DNA here is from genome assembly GCF_900099805.1 of Variovorax sp. OV700. Classification (GTDB taxonomy): domain Bacteria; phylum Pseudomonadota; class Gammaproteobacteria; order Burkholderiales; family Burkholderiaceae_C; genus Variovorax. The sequence goes on from NZ_FNDR01000006.1 coordinate 196,105, forward strand.
GACACGGTGTCCACGGCGGCGATGAATTCGTTGTTGTTGGTGGATTGCACAGGCGCGAACTCGCCCTGCGCTTCAAAAGCGTCGGTCATGTAGATATCAATCTCAAACGCGAGCGCTGCCGAAGGCGGCGCCCCGTTGGTGGTTAAAAACATCAACCATCCAACGACATTCAACTTCTGGCTTACGCCGGAGGCTGCGGCCCTTTTTGATCAGCGAATGCGATCGGGCGCGGTGTGCAAGATAGGGAGATGCAAGAGACGCTGACCAGAAAAACCAAAAATACCGGTAGCCCGGATCAGCGCAGCCTTCGATTATGGCACGGGTCGGGGTTTTTACCTAATCCGTGAGTTTTAGAAAGGTTTCCCGGTAGTGCGCGAGCTCCTCGATGGATTCGTGCACGTCGGCCAGCGCCGTGTGCGCCTGCTGCTTCTTGAAGGAGCTGTAGGCCGAGGGCTTCCAGCGCTTGGCCAGCTCCTTCAGGGTGCTGACGTCGAGGTTGCGGTAGTGGAAGTAGGCCTCCAGCTTGGGCATGAACTTGACCAGGAAGCGCCGGTCCTGCCCGATGGTGTTGCCGCACATGGGTGAGCCGCTGCGCGGAATGTACTTGGCGATGAACTCCAGCAGCTGCTGCTCGGCAGCAGCTTCGTCCAGCGTGGAGGCCTTCACCTTGTCGATCAGGCCGCTGCGGCCGTGCGTGCCCTTGTTCCAGGCGTCCATGGCGTCGAGCACCGCGTCGCTCTGGTGGATGACCAGCACCGGGCCGTCGATGCGGGGCGTGAGGTCGGGGCCGGTGACGACCACGGCAATCTCGAGCAGGCGCTCTTTTTCGGGGTCGAGGCCGCTCATTTCGCAGTCGAGCCAGACCAGGTTCTGGTCGCTTTTCTTCAGGACGGGCGTGGCTGTGGCGGTCGTGGGGTCAAGGGATTCGGGCATCGCTGGATTGTCGTCGAAGGTCTGCACCGGCCGGACCCGAGGGCTAAACTCGACGCTCATGTCCTATTCGCTCATCTTCACCATTGCCTTCGCCTCTGCACTGGTCGCGGGCCTGCTCGTGAAGTTCTGGCTCGCTTCGCGGCAGGTGCGCCACGTGGCGCAGCACCGCGGCGCCGTGCCGGCCGCTTTCGAACACACCATCAGCCTCGCCGCGCATCAGAAGGCCGCCGACTACACCATTGCGAAGGCGCGCTTCGGCTTGGTCGAGATGGCATGGAGCACCGCTTTGCTGCTGGGCTGGACGCTGCTGGGCGGGCTCGACGTGCTCAACCGGCTGCTGCTGGCCTGGCTCGGCGGCGGCATGGTGCAGCAGTTGGCCCTGCTGGCGGCGTTCGCGGCCATCGGCGCCCTGCTCGAGCTGCCTTTCACGCTCTGGCAGACCTTCAGGCTCGAAGAACGTTTCGGCTTCAACAAGATGACCCTCCGCCTCTGGCTTGCAGACACCCTCAAGTCGACGCTGCTCGGCGCGGCGATCGGGCTGCCGATCGCAGCGGTGATCCTCTGGCTCATGGGCACCGCCGGCACCACGTGGTGGCTCTGGGCCTGGGCTGTGTGGATGGGTTTCAACCTGCTGGGGATGCTGATCTACCCCACGTTCATTGCGCCGCTGTTCAACAAGTTCAAGCCGCTCGACGACCCCGACCTCAAGGATCGCGTGACGGCCTTGATGAAGCGCTGCGGCTTTGCCGCCAAGGGCTTGTTCGTGATGGACGGCAGCACCCGCAGCGCCCACGCCAACGCGTACTTCACGGGCTTTGGTGCGAGCAAGCGCGTGGTGTTCTACGACACGCTGCTGCGCCAGCTCAACGCAAGCGAAGTGGAAGCCGTGCTCGCGCATGAACTCGGCCACTTCAAGCACCGCCACATCGTGAAGCGGCTCGTGGCCATGTTTGCGCTGAGCCTTGCGGGCTTCGCGCTTCTGGGCTGGGTGTCGACGCAGGCCTGGTTCTACACGGGCCTGGGGGTGCAGCCCAATATGGCCGCAACGGCGCCAAACAATGCGCTTGCGCTGCTGCTGTTCATGCTCGCGGTTCCGGTGTTCGGATTCTTCGTCGCGCCCCTGCCCGCCCGACTGTCGCGCAAGCATGAATTCGAAGCCGATGCCTATGCCATTGCGCAAACCAGCGGCGCCGACCTGTCGGCCGCGCTGCTCAAGCTCTACCAGGACAATGCATCGACGCTCACGCCCGACCCGGTGTTCGTCAAGTTCTACTATTCCCACCCTCCGGCCTCCGAGCGCCTCGCGCGCATGGCGGCGGCCTGAAAAAATACTTGCCCCGGAAGCCGAGACCATGAGCAGCATGTTCAAACCCAAAGACTGGAAAAACATTCCTCCCCGCCACGCACTGAGCGCCACCGAGATCGTGTCCGGCCTCGCCAAGCTCGACGGATGGAAGCTCAGCGGCGACGGTGCCAACGTCGCCATCGAGAAGACCTTCACCTTTGCCAACTATTTCGAGACCATCGCGTTCGTGAATGCGCTGGCCTTCATCGCCCACACGCAAGACCATCATCCGGACCTGTCGGTGCACTACAACCGCTGCGCCGTGCGCTTCAACACGCACGACGTGGGCGGGCTTTCAGTCACCGACTTCGAGTGCGCACGCCAGGCCGACGCGCTGGTTGCGGGTCCCACCGCATGACGGAACACGCCCGTGGCTAAACCGGGCCGCGCCGCTGCCTCCGCCGCCACTGCTGCGAAGACACTACACGACGGTCTCGTTGTTGCCAGTCATGGGCGTCATTGCCTCGTCGAAACACCCACTGGCGAGCGGCTGATCTGCCACCCGCGCGGCAAGAAGAGCCAGGCGGTGGTCGGCGACCGCGTGCGCTGGCAGGCCACGGAGGACGAGGGCACCATCGAAGAGGTCGTGCCGCGGCGCAACCTCTTCTACCGGCAGGACGAGATCCGCACCAAGTCGTTTGCGGCCAACCTTGACCACGTGCTGATCCTGATCGCCGCCGAGCCGGAGTTTTCCGAGCATCAGCTGGCGCGCGCATTGATAGCGGCGGAGGCCGAGCGCATCACGCCGATCATCGCGCTCAACAAGAGCGACCTGGTCGAGCCCTTCGCGCGCGCATGGAACAAGCTGGCGCCCTATCGCCGCATGCATCACGGCGTGCTGCCGCTGTCGCTGAAGGCGTCGGGCGAAGCAGACTATGCGTCGCTGATGAAGCTGCTTGCCGGCAAGTCGACCCTCGTGCTCGGGCCCTCCGGCTCGGGCAAGAGCACCCTGACCAACCTGCTGGTGCCGGGCGCGACCGTGCTGACGCAAGAGATTTCGCAGGCGCTGAACTCAGGCAAGCACACGACCACCAGCACCACTTGGTACTGGATCGACGAAGCGCGCACCACCGGCCTGATCGACTCGCCGGGCTTCCAGGAATTTGGGCTCAACCACATCCAGCCGATGCAGCTCGCAAAGCTGATGCCCGACATTGCCGAGCACGCGAACGACTGCAAGTTCTACAACTGCACCCATCTGCACGAGCCCGGATGCGGCGTGATTGCGAACGTGGATTCGCCGGCCAAGCCGGGGCCGATCAGCGCGACGCGCTACAAGATTTACGGCGAGCTCTTTGCCGAGCTGAGCCAGTCGCGCTACTGAGCTACTGAGCTACTGAGCTACTGAACGCCCAGGATCGATTCAAGCGCCCATACCAGCGCTCCGCACTGCTCTCGCGTGCCGATGCTGATTCGCAGGTACTGCGCAATGCGCGGCTGCTTGAAATACCGCACCAGCACCGCGCGCTCGCGCAGCAGTGCCGCAAGCTCTGCCGCATCGCGCTTCGGATGGCGCGCAAACACGAAGTTGGCCTGAGACGGCAGCACCTCGAAGCCGAGGTCTTCGAGCTGCAGGCTTAGCCCTTCGCGGGTATCGACGACCTTGTTGCGCGTGGTCCTGAACCAGTCTTCGTCCTCGAGCGCCGCCACCGTGCCCGCCGTGGCGAGCCGGTCGAGCGGATAGGAATTGAAGCTGTCCTTCACGCGCACCAGTGCGTCGATCAGATGCGCCTGTCCGCACGCAAAGCCCACCCGCAAGCCCGCCAGCGAGCGCGACTTGGACAAGGTCTGCACCACCAGCAGGTTCGGATACTCGCCAATGAGCGGCAACGCGCTCTCGCCGCCGAAATCGACATACGCCTCGTCAACCAGCACCACACGCGCGGGGCACGCCGCGAGCAGTTGCTCGATGCGCGCAAGCGGTAGCCCGATGCCCGTCGGCGCGTTCGGATTGGCGATCACGAGGCCGGCACAGCCGCTGCGGGCACGGGCCGCCAAGGCATCGACATCAATGCGCAGACTCTCATCGACCGGCAGCAGTTCGCATTCAATGCCGTAGAGCTGCGCATAAACCCGATAGAAGCTGTAGCTCACGTCGGGCATCAGCAACGGCTCGGCCTGCTGGAAGAAGGCGAAGAAGGCGTGCGCCAGCACTTCGTCCGAACCGTTGCCCGCAAACACCTGGTCGGCTTGCAGGCGGTGCCGCCGCGCCACCGCTTCGCGCACTGCGAGCGAGGTCGGGTCGGGGTAGCGCTCCAGGCCGTTCGCTGCCGCTTGCTGGATGGCCTCGATGGCGCGCGGCGACGGCGGATAGGGGTTCTCGTTGGTGTTGAGCTTGACGAGGTTGGCAATGCGCGGCTGCTCGCCGGGCACATAGGGTTCAAGCGCGCCGATGCGCGGGCTCCAGAAGGCCGGCACTGTGGCGGTCATGGCGTTTGACGCTTCTCAGCCGAGCAGCCGGGCCAGCGTGAGCAGGGCCAGCAGCACCATCCACATCACGACCGAGCGCCACACCAGGCCGACTACGCTGCGCAGGTGACCAGGCTCGGGCTCGCGGCCCGGCGTGCTGCCGCTATCGGTCCGGCCGCCACCCATCGAGTCGCCGGCCTGCGCGCGCGGCAATGGGTCGGCAACGGGAATCGGGCTCAGCGCACCGCCGCCCAGGCGCACGTTGACCGCGCCCGAGGTCGCCGCGAGGATCACGCCATCGTTTTCGCTCGGAAAACGCCGCGCATCGTTGCGCCAGCAATCGATGGCCTCCTCGAAGCTCCCGACGACCGCGAAGCCCAGCGCAGTGATGCGAGCGGGCAGCCAGTCGATCGCGTGCCATGCGCGCTCCGCAGCCCGCTGCACCGAGACGCTCGAAGGCTGGATGGCCGCGCCGTTCTTGTGTGTCCAGTAGCGCGAGACGAATTCGCTCATGCGATAGAACGCCGCACCGGCCGGCCCCAGTCCCAAGGCAGCGAGTATCGAGAACCATGCCAGAACGCCGAACACGTGGCGATGCGCCGCGATCACCGAATGCTCGATCACGTGGCGGACGATTTCGCTGCGCGGCAGATCGGCCGCATCGACACCCTGCCAGTGCGCCAGCAGCGAACGCGCGAGCGGCTCGTCGCCTTCATCGAGCGCGTCGCGAATGTCCGTGAAGTGGTGGCTGAACTGGCGGAATCCGAGCGTGACGTACAGCACCGCAATGCTCCAGAGCACGGCAAACGGCAGCCCGAGCGTGAACACCAGCAGCCAGTGGATGCCCAGCGTCATCAAAGTGGGCACGAACACCGCAAGGGCCCATGCAACCCATCCATGATGCGGCTTGCCGGCATCGAAGTTGCGGCTGGTCCAGCGCGTCCACGCCAGCACGCCGCCGTACACCGGGTTGCGAGAGGCGAGCGGTCGCACCTGCTCGATCAGCAACGCACACAGGATGGCAAAGAAGCTCATCCTTCGATGATAGCGAGAGAGCTTGCGCGAGCCCGGCCAGACCGAGGTCAGGCGCTGAGGAAACGATAGAGGTTGCGCAGCATGCCCGCGGTGGCGCCCCAGACGAAGCGCTCTTCGGCGCCGTCCTGGTAGGGCATCGAGTACCACTCGCGGCGGGTGCCGTCGGGCGCGGGCACGGTATGGCGGCGGTGGTTGGCCGGGTCCATGAGCCAGGCCAGCGGCACTTCGAAGGCCAGCGCCACTTCGTAGGGATTGATGGTGAGCTCGAAGTCGGGCTTCACCAGCGCGACCACGGGCGTCACGATGAACGAAGTGACGGTCGTGTAGGTCGGAAGGCTACCAAGCACTTCGATGAACCGGGCGGACAGGCCCACCTCTTCCCAGGCTTCGCGCAACGCGGCCGCCGCGACGTTCGCGTCCTCGGGGTCGACGCGGCCGCCCGGAAACGCCACCTGGCCCGAGTGGGTGGACAGGTGCGCGGTGCGCTCGGTCAGCAGCACGGTGGGGCCCTGCGGCCGCTGCACGATGGGCACCAGCACGGCAGCCTGCGCCGGCGCGCGCTCGGTCATGCGCGGCTCGCGGCGCAATTCGGGCACCCACTCCGGCGGAGTGGCAAAGCGGTTGCGCAGCGCCTCGGTGGTCAACTGCGCGGGTGTAACAGCCGGCAGGCCGTCAGGACCGCCCACCACCGGTGCTTTGCGCGGGTCGATCGCCAACAGCGTGGGTGGCACCACGGCGTTGACGGGTTCGTCGGGCGCAAATGGCATGGAGGCGGCGGAATTGGTCAAGTGAGAGAGTTTCAGTGAAGGAGTAGAGCGTAAAAGGGGCCTGTTGTCTTTTCGCAGGTTCGCAAGAAGCGTGCACGGCGCACAACGCAAAAAGCCGCCAGAGCGGCGGCTTTTTGCACGGAAGCAAGCAGCTTACTTGGCAGCCTGCGACTTGCCCGGCAGCTTTTCCTTGATACGTGCCGAACGGCCGCTGCGTTCACGCAGGTAGTACAGCTTGGCGCGGCGAACATCGCCGCGGCGCTTGATTTCGATGCCGGCGATCAGCGGGCTGTAGGTCTGGAACGTACGCTCCACGCCTTCGCCGCTGGAGATCTTGCGGACCGTGAAGCCGCTGTTGAGGCCGCGATTGCGCTTGGCGATCACGACGCCTTCGTAGGCCTGCACGCGCTTGCGGGTGCCTTCGACGACGCTCACGCTGACGATGACCGTGTCACCGGGCATGAAATCGGGGATCTTCTTGCCGAGGCGGGCGATTTCTTCCTGCTCGAGGGTTTCGATGAGGTTCATGATTTCCTGATATTCGATCGTGCTCGCGCTACACAAAAGGCGCCTTTGGTTTCATTGCTCTTTCATCACTGAACGCAACAAAGCCAGGCGCGGCCGGGCAGAGGATCGGGGAACCGAAGATTATAGCTTTTTTTTGAGGGCCGTCTCATCGGCCTTGCTCAAGCGGCCCGCAGCGCGCGCGGCGGCAATCAGGTCGGGGCGCCGCGCGGCGGTAATGGCCAACCGCTGGTCGCGCCGCCAGCGCTCGATCTGCACGTGGTGCCCCGACAACAGCGGTGCCGGCACGCCCTGCCCGTTCCATTGCTCGGGCCGCGTGTAGTGCGGGCAGTCGAGCAAGCCGTCGAGAGAGGGGTTGAAGCTGTCCTGCACATGGCTGGCCTCATCGCCCAGCACTCCGGGCTGCAGACGGGCTACCGCGTCGAGCAGCGCCATGGCCGGGATCTCGCCGCCCGAGAGAACGAAGTCGCCGAGGCTGATCTGGTGCGTGACGCGCGTGTCGATGAAGCGCTGGTCGATGCCTTCATAGCGGCCGCAAACCAGCACCGCGCCCTCGCTGGCGGACCAGCGCTCGACCGCTTCGTGGCGCAAGGATTCGCCGATGGGGGAAAACAGCACAACAGGCGCCGGAGAGCCGCGCGCAGCGAGCGCCGCATCGAGGCAGGTCGAGAGTGGCTCAGCCATCATCACCATGCCGGGACCGCCGCCGAAAGGCCGGTCGTCCACGCGCTTGTAGTTGCCCTGCGCAAAATCGCGCGGATTCCAGAGCACGACCTCGACCTGCTTCGACTCGTAGGCACGGCGCGTCACGCCGCTGGCCATGAAAGGCGCGAACAGTTCGGGAAAAAGCGTGAGGACGTCGAAGCGCATGCGCGCGAAGCCTCGATCAGTACTCAGGCTGCCAGTCGACCGTGATCAGGCGGCCGGCGAGGTCGACCTTGTCGACGAAGACAGAGACGAAGGGCACCATGCGTTCGACGGCCTTGCCGTCTTCTTCGGCCGCGAGCACCAGCGTGGTCTGCGGGCCGGTAGCGAGCAGTTCGCGCACCGTGCCGAGCGCCACGCCTTCGCGGTTGACCACCGAAAGGCCGATCAGGTCGACCCAGTAGTACTCGTCATCGCCGGCCGTCGGAAAGCTCGAGCGCGGCACGAACACGCGCGCGCCGCGCAGTGCCTCGGCGGCATTGCGGTCGGGCACATCTTCGGACGAGGCGACGATGCAGTCGGAATGTTCTTTGGCTTCGCGGATCGCGAGCCGGAAAGCTGCGGTTGCCGAGGCTCCGGGAGCCTGCAGGAACCAGCGCTTGGAAGAAAAAAGCGCCTCTGGCTGGGCGCTGTGGGGCAGGACCTTGAACCAGCCCTTGATGCCCCATGCATCGGCGATGCGTCCTACCTCGATCGCATCCGCCGGCAATTCGGCGGCTTCGAGTGTAGGCAGCATCGGCGTGCCGGACAGCTTAGGCAGCTGCCTTGGGCGCTGCGGCTGCAGCTTGCTTGATCAGGCGCAGAACCGTCGGCGAAGCTTGTGCGCCGACGCCCTTCCAGTAGGCCAGGCGGTCCTGGGCAATACGGATGCTTTCTTCGTTTTCCTTGGCGATCGGGTTGTAGAAACCCAGGCGCTCGATGAAACGGCCATCGCGGCGAACGCGCTTGTCCGACACGACGATGTTGAAGAACGGACGGCCTTTGGAGCCGCCGCGGGAGAGTCGAATGACGACCATGATTTATCCTTGGGTGGTGCAGCAAGCCCGTTGTCTAAACAAGAAGCCCGCTCACAGTGTTCTTTCAACGTCGAGACACGCGACATGGCCACCCGGCCAGCGACACGCTGAAAAGCCTGCGATTATAGCCCGACCCGCGTTTTCTCCAATTTCAGCGCTTGGCGCGCTTCGTTTTCCACCTGCATGACCCTCATCATCCGCCCCAGCCGCGACGAAGATGTCGCGGCCCTTACGGCCATCTACGCCCATCACGTGCTGAACGGCACCGGCACTTTCGAAACCGAGCCCCCCTCGGCCGCCGACATGGCGGCGCGGCGCGCCGACGTGCTCGGCAAGAACCTGCCCTATCTCGTTGCCGAAGAAAACGGCGAAGTGTTGGGTTTTGCCTACTGCAACTGGTTCAAGCCGCGCCCGGCCTACCGCTTTTCCGCCGAAGACTCGATCTACATCTCCGAAGCCGCACGTGGCCGGGGCCTGGGCGGCCAGCTGCTCGCAGCCCTCTCGCAGGCCGCAGAGGCGGTGGGCGTGCGCAAGCTCATCGCAGTGATCGGCGACTCGGCCAACGCGGGCTCGGTGGGCGTTCATCGCAGCCAGGGGTTCACGCATGTGGGCGTGCTCAAGGACTGCGGCTGGAAGTTCGGCGAATGGCGCGACGTGGTCCTGATGGAAAAGGTCCTCGGCGAAGGCAGCACCACCAAACCCGAATGAAAAACAAGACCATTGCCGCTTGGCTCTCCTTCCTGGGCGGCCCCTTGGGCCTGCACCGCTTCTACCTTCGCGGCATGGGCGACTGGCTCGGTTGGCTGCTGCCCATTCCCACGGCGCTCGGCCTCTACGGCATCGAGCGCGCACGCATGTACGGCCTGGACGACGGTTGGAGCTGGGTTCTGATTCCGTTCCTGGGCTTCACCATCGCCGGATGCGCGCTGATGGCCATCATCTACGGCCTCATGGCGCCCGAGAAGTGGAATGCACGCTTCAACGCGGGTGCGCCTCCGGACGCCGCGCCCGGCCTCACCAACTGGGCCACCATCGGGGCGGTGGTACTCGCGCTCCTCTTCGGCACCACGGTGCTGATGGCCAGCATCGTGTTCAGCTTCCAGCGCTACTTCGAACACCAGGTCGAAGAAGGCCGGAAGATTTCACAGTAGCCCGTTGCGCGCCCGAAGGGCGCGCGCCTCAGAAAATCTGCAGGCTGAGCCAGTAGGCAATGGCGGCGACGAAGGCCGATGCCGGGATCGTGAAGATCCAGGCCCAGACGATGTTGCCTGCCACGCCCCAACGCACGGCGCTCGCGCGTTGCGCGGAGCCGACGCCGACGATGGCGCCAGTGATGGTGTGGGTGGTCGAGACGGGAATGCCCAGCGCGGTGGCCAGGAACAACGTGAGCGCGCCGCCGGTCTCCGCGCAGAAGCCGCCCACGGGCTTGAGCTTGGTGATCTTCTGGCCCATGGTCTTTACGATGCGCCAGCCGCCGAACATGGTGCCCAGCGCGATCGCGGCATAGCAGCTCACGATGGTCCAGGTAGGCGGGCTCGCATCGGTGGCCGAGGCGTAGCCGGTGGCGATCAGCAGCATCCAGATGATGCCGATGGTTTTCTGCGCATCGTTGCCGCCGTGGCCCAGGCTGTAAGCCCCGGCAGACACCAGCTGCAGCCGCCGGAACCAGCGGTCGACGCGGGACGGCGTGGCGCGGCGGAAGCCCCAGGCCACCACCACCATCATCATCGAGCCCAGCACGAAGCCGAGAAACGGCGAAACGAAAATGAAGGCCACGGTCTTCCAGATGCCGGTGGCCACCAGGCCGCCGGTACCGGTCTTGGCGATCACGGCCCCCACGATGCCGCCGATCAGCGCGTGCGACGAACTGCTCGGGATGCCGTAGTACCAGGTCACGAGGTTCCAGCTGATGGCGCCCACGAGAGCGCCAAAGACCACGTGCACATCGACCACACCGGGCTGGGCAATGCCCTTGCCGACCGTGGCCGCCACGCTCAGGTGGAAGATGAAGATGGCGACCAGATTGAAGAAGGCCGCGAACAGCACGGCGTGTCCCGGTTTGAGCACGCCCGTCGACACCACGGTGGCGATCGAGTTCGCCGCGTCGTGGAAGCCATTCATGAAGTCGAACAGGATCGCGAGCGCGACCAGCACCATCACCACCCAGAGGGCGACCTGAACCGTTGCCATCGATTGCTGCCGATCAGGAATTCTCGAGGACGATGCCCTCGATCACATTGGCCACGTCCTCGCATTTGTCGGTGATCGTCTCGAGCAATTCGTAGATTGCCTTGAGCTTGATCACCTCGCGCACATCCGGCTCCTCGCGGAACAGCTTGCTCATGGCGCTGCGCATCACGCGATCGGCGTCCGACTCGAGGCGGTCGATTTCCTCGCAGGTCTTGAGCGTGGCCTCGGCCACGGCCGGGTCGGCGATCTTGCCCAGGAACTTGACGGCGTCTTTCAGGCGGTCGCAACACTTCACGCTCAGTGCCGTGAGGCGCACGATCTCGTCGGTCATGTGGCGCACGTCGTACAGCGCCATTGTCTCGGCCGAATCCTGGATCAGGTCGGCCACGTCGTCCATCGTGTTGATGAGCTTGTGGATCTGCTCGCGGTCGATGGGCGTGATGAAAGTCTTGTGGATCAGCCGGTTGACGTCATGCGTCACGCGGTCGGCCGCACGCTCGGCATTGTCGACGTCGCGGTTGTATTGCTCCCGCAAGTGCACGTCGTTGTAATTGGCCACGAGTTGCTCGAACGCCCGCGCCGCTTCGACAATGCGCTCGGCGTGCTGGTTGAACATCTCGAAAAAATTCCCCTCGCGGGGCAGCAGCTTGCCAAACATGGCGCTCTCCTGGGTTCGCGGCTGCCACAAATGCGTGACAACGTCATGAAAAACCGCGCAAGTGTAATGGGCGGCGCAAAGCCGGCCGGTCCGGCAGGGTTCCGGACTCCGGCCGGCTCAGTCGCGGATTCGCTCGATGACCTGTGACGAGACGCGGGCGAGCGCCGCGCGCGGCACCTTGTCCGGAGCGATCTCTGCCAGCGGCTTGAGCACGAAGGCGCGATCTCGCATGCGGGGATGCGGCAAGCTCAGCGCGGGCGTGTCCTTGATCGCATTACCGTGCATCAGCAGGTCGAGATCGAGTGTGCGCGGCGCATTTGGAAACGGCCGTTCGCGGCCGGCCTGCTCTTCGAGCAGATGCAGCTCGGCCAGGAACGCCTCGGCCGTGAGCCCGGTCCGCACAGCCACCACGGCATTGATGAAATCGGGCCCGGCCGCATCGACCGGTGCGCTGCGGTAAAGCGACGAGCGCGCCGTGACCACGGTGCGTTCGATGGTGCCGATGGCGTCCATGGCCGCTTTCACCGCCGCCTGTGCGTCGCCAAGGTTGGCGCCGATGGCGACGAAGGCCTGCACCGTCGGATAGTCCTCGCGCGTGCGGCGTGCGGCAGGGCTGCCAGGTGCCACCTTGCCCGAGGGACGGCTGGGCGCGCGGCGTGCCGGCGCCGAGCCGCTCTTCGGCTTGGCGGCACCGCCGCGCGGCGACGCGGGCTGGCTCCTGCCGCCGCTCTTGCCATCCTTCGGCCGGTTGGGGGCGCTCATTCGCCTGCGGCGCTCCCGCCGCCCTCGCCTGCACCGCCACCGCCCGCGGCACCACCGGTGCGGGGCTTCCGGCGACGCCGGCGCTTGCGCGGCGCCGCGGCCTCGCCATCGGTCGAGACGCCCGCGGCTTCGGTTTCCAGCTCATCGTCTTGCTGCGCCGGCTCCTGGCCGTCCTGACGCTGGCGCGCAGCCGGTTCGCCGTGAGGCTTGGGCGCCACCGGGTCGCGCGTGCGCACGCGCTGGCGGGTCTTCTGCTCGTCGCGCACCTGCTCCAGCAGGTCTTGCTGGCGCACGTCGTCGGCTGTGCTGAACTCTTGCCACCATTCGGCAATGGCCTCGCTGACTTCACCCACGTCGGCGCGCAGGCGCATGAAGTCGAAGGCGGCGCGGAAGCGCGCCTGATCGACCAGGCTGTAGGGCGTGGAACCGGTGCGCTTGTCGAAGCGCGGCTGCATCATCCAGATCTCGCGCATGTCGGCGGCCAGCTTGCCGCGTCCCGACACGTCGCCGATGCGGGCGTTGAACACGTCGTCGATGGCATCTTGCAGCGCCGGGAACGGCGGCTGCGGGCGTTGGCCGTGCCGGCCCTCTATGCGCTGAGCCCAGCCGTCGCGCACGTCGGCCCACAGCACGCAGGCCAGGAGGAAGCTGGGCGCCACGGGCTTGCCTTCGCCGACGCGGCGGTCGGTGTCCTGCAGGGCGGCCTTCACGAATTGCGAATCGGCGCGCTCCACCACCACGTCGAGCAGCGGATAGATGCCAGTGACCAGGTCCAGCTTGCGCAGCTGCTCCACCGTGGCAATGGCGTGGCCGGTCTGCAGCAGCTTGAGCATCTCGTCGAACAGGCGGCTCTGCGGCACGTCGGCCAGCAGCTTGCTCGACTCGACCAGCGGCGCGGCGGTCTTGGTTTCCATCTTGAAACCGAGGGCCGCGAGCTTGGCCGAGAAGCGGATGGCGCGAATGATGCGCACCGGGTCTTCGCGGTAGCGCGTGGCGGGGTCGCCGATCATGCGCAGCGTGAGCTTCTGCGCGTCCTTGATGCCGTTGTGATAGTCGACCACGATCTGGTTGGCCGGGTCGTAGTACATGGCGTTCACGGTGAAGTCGCGGCGCGCCGCGTCTTCTTCCTGCGGGCCCCAGACGTTGTCGCGCAGCACGCGGCCGCTGGCGTCCACCGCGTGCTTCATGCTTGCGAGTTCGCCCTTGCTGGTGCGCTCGTTGCCGGCAACCTGCTCGGCGGCGGCGTTGTCCATATAGGCGCGGAAGGTCGAGACCTCGATCACCTCGTGCTCGCGGCCGCGCCCATACACCACGTGCACGATGCGAAAGCGCCGCCCGATGATGAAGGCGCGCCTGAAGAGCGACTTGACCTGCTCGGGCGTGGCGTTGGTGGCCACGTCGAAGTCCTTCGGACGCAGGCCCAGCAGCAGGTCTCGCACCGCGCCGCCCACCACGTAGGCCTCGTAGCCGGCTTGCTGGAGCGTGGTGACGACGTTCTTCGCGCGTTCGTCGACCAGGGCTGGATCGATCTTGTGAACCTCCGCAGGCACCTCCTGGCGCTTGCCGAAACGGCTCTTGCCCTGTGCGCCGCCGGCCGATTTGCCGAGCAGCTTGTCGATGAATTTCTTGATCATTGTTGGTTGAAGCTCTTCTTTATTCGTTTTCGAGCATGGATCGGATCAGCGGGATCGTGATCGCGCGCTGTGTCTGCAGGGCATAGCCATCGAGCTGCGTGAGCAGCTCCATGAGGCTGCCCAGGTCGCGGCTGAAGCGGTGCAGCATGTAGTCGAGCACGTCGTCCGACAGCATGACGCCGCGCGCGTCGGCCGCCTGCCGCAGCACCGCGCGGCGTTCGCTTTCGCTCAGCACCTGCAGGTGGAACACGTGGCCCCAGCCCAGCCGGGTGCGAAGATCTTCGCGCAGCGGCAGGTCGGCCGGCGGCAGGGCGCCCGCGGCCACCACGCCGCGCTGCAGGGTCTGCGCGTTGACGAACCAGTTGAAGGCCGCGTGCTGCTGCACCGCGGTGTACAGGTGCACGTCGTCCAGGAGCACGGCGCCCCAGCGCTCGTCGAACTCGGGCGGCTCCAGCAGGCCGGCGTGCAGCCAACCCACGCTCGCGCCCTGCTCGCGCAGTGCGACACGCACCGATTCGAGCAGATGGGTCTTGCCGCTGCCGCTTTCGCCCCACAGATAGGTGGGCACGGGAGAGTGCGGCACCGGCTGGCCGGCGCCGCCCACCCACAGTTGCAGGTGCCGCAGCGCCGCCTCGTTCGGGCCGGCAAAAAAAGCGTCGAAGCTGGGGCCCGTCGCAATGCCGATATCGAGCGCGAGCTGTTTCATCCCGGGAAGGTTCATGGAGGGGGCCCGGAGGGCCCTTAAAATCGTGAGGAATTCTATCGGCCCGGCCGCTTCGGTTACCGGCGCCCCTACCTCTTCGTCTCCTTCCCGCCCCTTTTCTCGACACCGTCCGACCATGACTTCCCCTACGCCCACCCCGCTCAGCTACAAGGATGCCGGTGTCGATATCGATGCCGGCGACGCCCTGGTCGACCGTATCAAACCCCTCGCCAAGAAGACCCTTCGCGAAGGTGTACTGGCCGGCATCGGCGGCTTCGGCGCGCTGTTCGAGGTGCCCAAGCGCTACAAAGAGCCGGTGCTGGTGAGCGGCACCGACGGCGTGGGCACCAAGCTCAAGCTGGCTTTCGAATGGAACATGCACGACACGGTCGGCATCGACCTGGTGGCCATGAGCGTCAACGACGTGCTGGTGCAGGGCGCCGAGCCCCTCTTCTTTCTCGACTACTTCGCCTGCGGCAAGCTCGACGTGGACACGGCCGCGGCCGTGATCGGCGGCATCGCACGCGGCTGCGAAATCTCCGGTTGCGCGCTGATCGGCGGCGAAACCGCCGAAATGCCGGGCATGTACCCGGCCGGCGAGTACGACCTGGCCGGCTTTGCGGTCGGCGCGGTCGAAAAGTCGAAGATCCTCACCGGCCAGAACGTGAAGCCCGGCGACGTGGTGCTGGGCCTGGCTTCGGCCGGCGTGCACTCCAACGGCTTCAGCCTGGTACGCAAGGTGATCGAGCGCGCGGGTGCTGATCTGCCGGCCACGCTCGACGGCAAGCCTTTCCGCGAAGCCGTGATGGAACCCACCCACCTCTACGTGAAGCCGGTGCTCGAGGCGCTGGCCAAGCACCCGATCAAGGCGCTGGCCCACATCACGGGTGGCGGCTTGCTCGAGAACATTCCGCGCGTGCTGCCCGAAGGCACGGCGGCCCACCTCAAGAAGGGCAGTTGGCCGCAAACCGAGCTCTTCGCCTGGCTGCAGAAGGTGGCGGGCATCGACGACATCGAGATGAACCGCACCTTCAACAACGGCATCGGCATGGTGGTGGTGATCGATGCGGCCGAGGCCGCCGCCTGTGCCGCCACGCTGCGCGCAGCCGGAGAGTCGGTGCATGAAATCGGCACCATCGCCGAGCGCGCCGCGGGTGCCGCTGTAGTGGTCGGCTGATCTTTTCCTCCGAGGCTCGCGCGCAGCACCCGGACCCTGATGGCCAAACCCACCCTCGTCACCATCGACACCAAGCCCAAGCCTGCTTCCCGCAACGTGGTGCTGGCCAGCTACCTCTTGATGCCGGCCGCCCTGCTGCTGGTGATGTGGGAGCACCTGCTGCCCGGGCTTCTGTGCGTGTGCATCGGTTTTCTGGCCACGCGCTGGTTCGCACGCCTGATCGGCAATGGCCTGGCGCGGCTGAGGCTGCCGCCGCTGCGTGCCGGCGTGCTGGCCCGGTTCCTGGCGGTCACGCTGATGCTGCTCGCTCCCATTGCGCTGATTTCTCTCGGCCTGTCGGAGGCGCGGGAGTACATCCTCGATGCGCCCGACCAGTACCGAGACCTGCTCGACTACACGGCCCGCACGGTGCTCGAACTGCGGCTCAAGCTGCCTCCAGAAATTGCGGTCTACCTGCCTGAAGGCGCGGCCGAAGTGCAACGCGTGGTGGCCAACTACCTGCGGGCGCAGGCCGGTTCGCTGGCCCTGGCCGGCCGGGCATGGCTGGGCGGTCTGCTGTTCGCCTACGTCGGACTCATCGTGGGCGGGCTGGCCGCCATTGCGCCGCCGCCATTGCGGCACCGGCCATTGGCTGCGCAGCTGTACCGGCGCATCACCATCTTCGGCGAGGCCTTTCGCCAGATCGTTGCCGCGCAGTTCTGGATCGCGGCCTTCAACACCCTGCTGACCGCCATCTTCCTGCTGTTCCTGATGCCGCTCTGGGGCCCCCACCTGCCCTACACGCCGGCTCTGATCACATTGACCTTCGTGGCGGGCCTGGTGCCCATCGTGGGCAACCTGGTCTGCAATTCGGTGATCACGCTGGTGGCGCTGTCGGTCTCTCCGATCACGGCGCTCGCCTGCCTTGTCTTCCTGATCGTCATTCACAAGGCCGAATACGTCATCAACGCCAAGGTGGTCGGCAGCCGCACGCAGATGCGCGTGTGGGAACTGCTGGCCGTCATGTTCGTGGCCGAAGCGATTTTCGGCCCGGCCGGCCTGGTGGCGGCGCCGCTTTTCTACGCGTACCTCAAGAAAGAGCTGCAGGCCGCCGAGCTCGTGTAGAACTCATGTCCTGATCTGATCGGTTCTGGTCTGCTTTGGCGCGGACCGGGCGCTGGCGACACTGAAGAATAGGAGGCATCATTCACTCCGCCCTTCGAGCCCGCACCCATGAAATCCTGTCTGATTGTGATCGACGCCCAGGAATCGTTCCGGCAGCGCGCCTATTGGTCCGAAAGTGTCGCGCACCCGTATTTCGCCGCGCAGAACGCGCTGATCGAAGGCTGCTCGGCCGCCGATGTCCCGATCGTTCGCATCTTCCATGTCGACGAACCCGCAATCGAAAGCCATCCCTTTGCGGTCGAGTCGGGCTTCGTCCGGCCGATCGAAGGCTTGGCACCGTTCGACGCCGCGGCCACCTTCACCAAGCACCGCCACAGCGCGCTGGTCAACAGCGGCCTCGACGTCTGGCTCACGCAGCAAGGCATCGGCCGGCTGATCGTGAGCGGCATCCGCACCGAGCAATGCTGCGAAACCACCACGCGCCATGCCTCCGACCTGGGCTGGGAGGTCGACTACGTGACCGACGCCACACTGACCTTCGACATGGTGCAGCCCGATGGCCGGCCGCTGGCTGCGGCCGACATCAAGGCGCGCACCGCGGCCGTGCTGGACGGCCGATTTGCCACCGTTTGCAGCGTTGCGCAGGCGCTGCAAAGAGCCCGCGCCCAAGCCAGCGAAGGAGCGGCGGCATGACTTTGCGCGTACGAATCCTCGCCTACGAAGGCGTCGAAGCGCTCGACTTCGCGGGCCCCTTCGAAGTGTTCACCACCGCGAGCCGCGTCAGCCGGCGGATGAACCTCGGCACGCCAACCCCGTTCGAGGTGGCGTCCGTGGCGCTCGCGCGCAACGGCCAGCCCGTGCAGGCGCGCGCCGGCCTGCGCCTGCTGGCGGACCACGACCTGGCCACAAGCCCCGAAGCCGACGTGCTGATCGTGCCCGGCGGCGTGGTCGACGCGCCGATGGCGAGCTCCGATACGCTGCGCTGGATCGCCGAATGCGCGGCCGGCGCGCAGCTCGTCGCCTCGGTCTGCACCGGCGTCTTCCTGCTGGCCAAAAGCGGCGTGGTCGCGCATGAGGCCGTCACCACCCACTGGGAAGACATTGCGGACCTCCGTGAGCAGTTCCCCTCCCTCGACGTGCGCGAAGGTGAGCGCTGGATCGACAGCGGCCGCGTCGTCAGCTCCGCGGGCATCAGCGCCGGTATCGACATGAGCCTGTACCTGGTCGAAAGGCTGTCCGGCCGCGCGCTGGCCGAACGCACGGCGCGCCAGATGGACTACGCATGGACCTCCTGCAGCAACCCATCCGCGTAGTGTTCGTGCTGCTGCCGGGCAGCCTGGTGCTCGACTGGGCCGGCCCCGCGGAGGCGCTGCGCATCGCCAACCAGCGGTTGCGCGCGGCGGGCCAGCCCGAGCGCTTCGAGATCGAATTCGCAAGCCCGCGCCCCACGTCGATCGGTTCCGTGGGGGTTGCGCTCGCCAATCTCGCGCCGCTGCCGGCGCAATGGAACGGCCCGGCCTGGATAGTGCTCGTCGGGCTGCCCGGCGACTCCATCCCGGTGGACAACGCCGAGACCCAGGATCTTCTGCACTGGCTGCGCGGGCAGCGCTTCGAGCGCGGCCGTCTCGAGCTGGTCACGGTCTGCGCCGGCGCCCTGCTCGCTGCGCATGCCGGTGCGCTCGCGGGCCGGCGCGTCACCACGCACCACCACCACCTGGACGAGTTGCGCGCGGTAGAACCGCGCTGCGACGTCGTGGCCAACCGCGTGTTCGTGATCGATCCGCCGGTCTACAGCAGCGCGGGCGTCACGACCGGCATCGACTTGGTGCTGCACCGCATCGCGGAGGTGTGCGGCGAGCCGCTGGCGGCCCAGGTGGCGCAGACCATGGTGGTAGCGCAGCGGCGCGGCCCGCACGACCCGGAGCTGTCGCCCTTTCTGGCCTACCGCAACCATTTGCATGCCGCCCTCCACCGGGTGCAGGACGCCGTCAGCGAACAGCCCCAGGCCGACTGGAGCGTGCCCCGGATGGCGGAAGTGGCCCACACCTCGGCGCGTCACCTCACGCGGTTGTTCGTCGAGCATGCGGGCGTTGCGCCGCTGGCCTACCTGCGGCGGCTGCGGCTGGCGGCGGCGCAGCTCGCGCTGGCCTCGGGTGCGAGCGTGACGCGGGCGGCGGAAATCTCGGGCTTCGGATCGGACACGCAGTTGCGGCGCGCATGGCATCAGTTCGGGCTGCCCGGCTCACCATCTGCTTCCACATCGCTGTCCAAAGCCTAGCGCCGCAGAGGCTCCGAGAATCAGCTTTCCGGCAGTGTGCAGGCCCGGGCGCGCGCCAGCAGCAATGTCTTCTCGCGCGTGTTGCGCGTGAGCGAGGCGGCGCGGTCGAATTCCCTGCGCGCCTCCTCGCGGCGGCCGAGCTTGAGCAGAAGGTCGCCGCGCACCGCAGGCAGCAGGTGATAGTTCTGCAATGCCGGCTCGCCCACGAGCGCATCGACCACTTCGAGTCCGGCGGCCGGGCCGAAGGCCATCGAGAGCGCGACGGCGCGGTTCAGTTCGACGATGGGTGAAGGCGACAACTCCGCCAGCGCGTCGTACAGCGCGGCGATGCGCGCCCAGTCGGTTTCTTCCGCGGTGCGCGCTCGGCCATGGCAGGCGGCAATGGCGGCCTGCAGCGCATAGGGGCCGTGAGCGCCGACCAGCGCTTCCGCCCGCGCCAGTCCGGCCAAGCCGCGGCGAATCAGCATCTGGTCCCAGCGCGCGCGGTTCTGCTCGAGCAGCAGCACTGGCTCGCCCGACGGACCCATGCGCGCCGCCGTGCGCGAGGCCTGGATTTCCATCAGCGCCACGAGGCCGTGCACCTCCGACGCGTCGGGCATCAGCTCGGCCACGATGCGGCCCAGGCGCATCGCTTCGTCGCACAGCGCGGGGCGCATCCAGTCGTCGCCGGCGGTGGCCGAGTAGCCTTCGTTGAAGATCAGGTAGAGCACCTCGAGCACCGACGCGAGCCGCGCCTCGAGCTCGTGCCGGCGCGGCACCTCGAAGGGCACGTGCGCTTCGAGAAGCGTGCGCTTGGCCCGCACGATGCGCTGCGCCACGGTGGCTTCGGGCACGAGGAAGGCACGGGCGATCTCATCGGTCGTGAGGCCTCCCATCAGCCGCAGCGTGAGCGCCACGCGCGCCTCGGTCGAAAGCACCGGGTGGCAGGCGGTGAACACCAGCCGCAGCAGGTCGTCCCCGATGTCGTCGTCGATGGCCGCATCCACCGCTTCGGCAAAATCGGCTTGCGCCATTTCGTGCTGCGCATCGAGTTCGCGGCCGATCTCGGGTGCCTTGCGTTCCGCCAGCTGGCCATGCCGCAACCGGTCGAGGGCGCGGCGCTTGGCAACTGCGGTGAGCCAGGCCGCGGGGTTGTCGGGCACGCCCGATTCCGGCCATTGCTCGAGGGCGGAAACCAGCGCGTCCTGGGCCAGCTCCTCCGCCAGGCCCACGTCGCGCACCATCCGCGCCACAGTGGCGATGATCTTGGCGGATTCGATGCGCCACACCGCCTCGATGCTGCGGTGGATGGCTGCCTCGTCGCGAGGCGCAGCGCTCATGGTCAAGTTTTCTTGACCGCCTGCATCGACGGCAATTCGATTGTCAGGGCCTGCACCTCAGGCGGAAAGTCGGCAATCTCCTGGATCTGCCGGACCTCGATGACCTCGTTCTCGCCGCCCGGGCAGCGCGTGGCCCATTCGATGGCGTCGGCACGCGAAGACACGTCGATGATCCAGTAGCCGCCGAGCACTTCCTTGGCCTCGGCGAAAGGGCCATCGACCACCTTGGGCTTGCGGCCCGGAAAGCTCACGCGCGCGCCCATCGAGGGCGGGTGCAGGCCGTCGCAGCTGATCAGAATGCCGGCCTTCTGCATCGACTCGTTGTAGGCCATCATGGCCGCCACCGCATCGACGTCGTCGGGAATGGTGCCCGGCGCGGCCGTTTCGTAGCCGTGGGGAATCATCAGCAGCATGAATCGCATGGTGGGTCTCCTTGGGTGCGGCCGGCTCAGCTGCCGGCCTTGCCGCGGGCCTCGGCCTCCGCGCGCAGGCGGTCTTCCTGCGCCAGCAGTTCGGGCGTCATCGAGTCGCCGAAATCGGAGGCTTCGAAGACCTGGCGGATCTCGATCTCGCCCTCCTGGAACGGGCTGCGCTTGATCCATTCGATGGCTTCGTCCTTCGACTTGACCTGGAGCAGCCAGAAACCCGCGAGCAGTTCCTTCGTCTCGGCGAAGGGGCCGTCGATCACGGTGCGCTTCAGCCCTTCGCAGCGCACTCGGGCGCCCCTGGACGACGGATGCAGCCCTTCGCCCGCCAGCAGCACGCCGGCCTTGACCAGTTCCTCGTTGAACTTGCCCATGGCGGTGAGCACCTCGGTGCTCGGCATCACGCCGGCTTCGGAATCCTTGTTGGCCTTGACCAGAACCATGAATCGCATGTCTTTTCTCCTGAAGGTTGATGAGGTTGGGGGAGCCGCAAAAACCACGTGCTCCTGTTCACACGTCGGACGAGCGAAATACGGATCGACACGTCCGCGTCGATCCATTTGTAATTATTTGTATCAGAAACTCAGGGCAAATAGCCGCAGAAGCGCAGGATGTGTCCATCCGGCTCGCGGATCGCGAATTCGCGCAGGCCCCAGGGCTGGGAGGCCGGCGGCTCGACCACCGTCACGCCGCGCTTGACGTAGGCGGCGTGCAGGCCGTCCACGTCCTTGCCCACGTGAATCACGATTTCGCCGCGCCAGGGCGGCGTGCCGCGCGTGTTGCACTGCCACAGCCGCAGGTAGACCGGATCGCCGTAGCTGCGGTCGCCCTTCTTGACCCGCGCATAGCTGGGCGGCTCGCCGGCGATGAAGTCGAGCTCGAAGCCCAGCACGTCGCGAAACCAGCGTGCGGCGCGCGTGACGTCGGACACCGGCAGCACCGGCTGCACACCGTGGAATTCGTGCAGCGTGCCGAGATCGGGCGCGGCAGCCACGCCGTCCGTCGCGTCCATCAATTGGCCGCGCGCCGCAATGCGGCTACGCGCTCGGCAATGGCGTCGACGTCGAGCGCGTCTTCCGCGTGCTCTAGGTAGGTTTCGAGGTCGCGCACGGCGGCCGCGGTGTTGCCCTGCTCGGCATGCGCGATGCCGCGGTCGCGGTATTCGCCCCAGGCGGTGGGCAGCAGCGCAATCAGCCGGTCTTGCACCGCAATGGCACGCTGCCAGTCCTCCTGGGCACGGTGCACTTCCTTCAGGTTGCGCAGCATGCGCGCGATGATTTCACGCGAACTGGCCGGCTGCAGGTACAGGCCCAGCGGCACGTCGAAGTCGCCGACCAGCCCGTTGCTGCGCTTGTACGGCTCGAGCCTCTCGCCCAGTTCTTCGCGCGAGAGCGATTTGCCGGTAAAAGGGTCGATGACCACCTGCCCCTTCGGCAACGTGACCTTGAGCATGAAGTGGCCCGGGAAACCGACGCCACGCGCCTGCAGCCCCAGGCCCTGCGCCAGCTCCATCCACAACACCGCCAGCGAGATCGGAATGCCGCGGCGCGTGCGCAAAACGGCGTTCAGGTAGCTGTTGTCGGGGTCGTAGTAGTCGTTGACGTTGCCGCCGAAGTTCAGGTCGTTGAAGAAGAACTGGTTGAGCGCGCGCAGCCGGGCCAGCGGCGCGGCATCGGCCGGCAGCCGGCGCTTCAGGCGCGCAAGCAGCTGGTCGACGTCGCCGAGCACCTGCTGCACGTCGAGGTCGGGGTATTCGTCCTGCGCAAGGCTCGCGGCCGCCTCGAGCAGCGGAAAGTGGTCATCGCTCTGCACCAGCGACTCGAAATAAGCCAGTGCGGTGGGAACCTGAAAGCTGAACGTCATGTGTCTTTGTAGAGGAGCATTCGGGGAGCGTCAAGGCGGTGTTTTCAGCTTGCACAATTTGCAAACAACCCTGTTGCGCGAGCTCCCACCGAGCACCGTCCGAGCCCCTTACCGGCGCATGAAACTGCGCAGCCGCACGCCCACGGCCGCCAGCACAGCGAAATACAGCAGCCCCGCACCCGCGATCAGCGCAGCCAGCAGCCCGATGCGATGCAGCCGCTGGGCGCGCAGGCCGATCCAGTCGAAATAGTGCGAGCCCCAGGCCAGCAAGGCGGCCAGCACCAGCGTGCCGGCCGCCACCTGCAGGATGAACTTGCCCCAGCCCGGCTCGGGCTTGTAGCTGCCCCGGCGGATCAGCCCGACCAGGAGCCAGATGGCATTGACCACCGCGCCGATGCCGATGGTCAGCGTGAGCGCGGCGTGCTGAAGCACCGGTACCAGGAAGACGTTGAGCACCTGGATCAGCACCAGCACCGACACGGCAATGATCACCGGCGTGCGCATGTCGTGCCTGGCGTAGTAGCCCGGCGCCAGCACCTTGATGGCCACGATGCCCACCAGCCCGACGCCGTAGCCCATGAGCGCCAGCGTGGTGCGCTTCACGTCCTCGTCGCCGTAGGCGCCGTTGTGGAACAGCACGGCCACCAGCGGCTGCGAGAACAGCAAAAGGGCAATGGCACAGGGCGCCGAGAGCAGCACCACCAGCCGGAGCCCCCAGTCGAGCAGAGCCGAATAGCGCTCGTCGTCCTTGGCGGCGCGCGCGCCGGCCAGTTGCGGCATCAGCACCACGCCGAGCGCAACGCCCAGCATGGCGGTCGGGAATTCCATCAGCCGGTCGGCATTGACCACCCAGGTCACGCTGCCCGTGGCCAGGTGCGACGCGATCTGCGTATTGATGAGCAGCGAGATCTGCGCCACGCTGACACCCAGCAGCGCGGGCAGCATCAGGCTCATGACCTTGCGCGTGGTGGGATCGGTCCAGGCGGTGCGCAGCGCCGTCCAGCTGGCGCCGATGCGTGGCATGAGGCCCAGGGCGCGCAGGGCGGGCACTTGCAGCGCCAGTTGCAGCACCCCGCCGACCAGCACGCCGGCGCACTGCGCATAGATGGGCTCGATGCCGTAGCGCCTGAACAGCGGTGCGCCCACCACGATGGCAAGAATGAGCGAAAGGTTCAGCAACACTGGCGAAGCGGCCGGCACCGCGAACTTGCGCCAGGTATTGAGCACGCCGCCCGCCAGCGCCACGAGCGACATGAAGCCGATGTAGGGAAACATCCAGCGCGTCATGACCACGGCCGCATCGAACCCCGCGAGCCCGCTGGCCATGGCCCACACCATCCAGGGCGCGCCGACCACCCCGGCCACGCACAGGACCACCAGCGCCCAGGTGAGCAGCGTGGCGACGTGGTCGATCAGCGCCTTGGCGCCCTCCTCTCCGGCCTCGCTCTTGCGCGCTGCGAGCACCGGCACGAAAGCCTGGCTGAAGGCGCCTTCGCCGAAAACCCGGCGGAACAGGTTGGGAATGCGGAACGCGACGTTGAAGGCGTCAGTCAGGGCGCTGACGCCGAATACCGAGGCAAAGAGCACGTCGCGCACAAGGCCCGTGATCCGCGATGCGAGCGTCAGCAGGGAAACGGTGGAAGCGGATTTGAGCAGGGACACGGGGCGAGTGTAGGGCCCGCCAAGCAGCGATTCGGCGAAAAAGCCAACCCGGCCTATAATGGAGGGCTTTGCTGCATCATCCTCAGACACCTAAGGAACTAAATCATGGCATCCGCCAAGCCCAAGAAAAAGAACCCGCGCCTCGCCTCCGGCCGTAAGCGCGTCCGCCAGGACACCAAGCTCAACGCTGCGAACACCTCGCTGCGCTCCAAATAC
Source organism: Variovorax sp. OV700 (assembly GCF_900099805.1). Taxonomy (GTDB): domain Bacteria; phylum Pseudomonadota; class Gammaproteobacteria; order Burkholderiales; family Burkholderiaceae_C; genus Variovorax. The sequence continues at coordinate 220,831 of NZ_FNDR01000006.1, forward strand.
CGCACCGCCGTGAAGAATGTCGAAAAGGCCGTCCTGGCCGGCGACAAGACCAAGGCAAGCGAACTCTTCGCGAAGGCCCAGAGCATCGTCGACACCGTCGCCGACAAGGGCATCTTCCACAAGAACAAGGCAGCTCGCGACAAGAGCCGCCTGTCGGCGAAGGTCAAGGCCCTCGCCCTCGCGCCTGAAAAGGCCGCCGCCTGACACCTGTCAGGCAAGCCCGGATCGGAATTCTCCGATCCGCCGTTTGATCGGGGTGCGCTGCAGCAAAGTGTAAAAAACCGCCTTCGGGCGGTTTTTTCATGTCCGATCGCTTCCTGGAGTGGAAGCGCTGGCTCAGGTTTTGAGTGGTGCGACCGGCGCGTCGGGGACCAGGCAGGCTTCGGCCACCTGCAGATCGTTGTCCCGCGCAAAATTGACGCAGAAGTCCCAGGCCATGGGCTCGGCATCGCGCAGGGCGCGATTCACGACCACGCACTTGACCCCGTTGATGGTGGTTGGAACGCACCAGGGCGAATAGCTCAAATGGCTCCCCGGATACGCACCGCCGGGCCGGAAAGAGCACATCACGCCGGCGAGCCGCTCGGCCCAGTCGCTCGGTCGAAAAGTCCGGCCATCATGGGTGATGCCCTGGATGAAGATTTCTTTGGCAGTGGGGGAAATCATCGTTGAATGAGGCGCCCGGAGCGGGTGCTGCGGTGCAACAAGAGATTCTATCCGCCCCACTTTTGCCTCCTGGGCAGGGGGCATTGCTGTGATGCGGAATCCTCAACGAAGCCGCCATGGGGCACGCCTAGAATCCGCGGTTCCCTTTCTGGAGAACCGAATGAGCGCTACCGCCCAGCCCACCTCGCCCCACGTCATGAACACCTACGGTCGCCTGCCGATCGCGCTGTCGCACGGCCAGGGCTGCCGAGTCTGGGACACCACGGGCAAGGCCTACCTCGACGGTCTCGGGGGCATTGCGGTGAACACGCTGGGCCACAACCACCCCGAGCTGGTGCCCGCGCTGCAGGACCAGATCAGCAAGCTGATCCACAGCTCCAACTACTACCACGTGCCCGGGCAGGAACAGCTGGCCGCCAAGCTGACCGAGCTGTCGGGCCTGACCAATGCCTTCTTCTGCTGTACCGGCCTGGAAGCCAATGAAGCCGCCCTGAAGCTCGCGCGCAAGTTCGGCCACGACAAGGGCATCGAGCGGCCCGAAATCGTGGTGTACGAAGCCGCGTTCCACGGCCGCAGCATCGCCACCTTGTCGGCTACCGGCAACCCCAAGGTTCAGGCCGGCTTCGGCCCGCTGGTCGAGGGCTTCATCCGCGTGCCGCTGAACGACATCGAGGCGCTCAAGAAAGCCACCGAGGGCAACCCCAACGTGGTCGCGGTGTTCTTCGAAACCATCCAGGGCGAAGGCGGCATCAATCCGATGCGCTGGGAATATCTGAAGCAGGTGCGCGCCCTGTGCGACGCCCGCGACTGGCTCATGATGATCGACGAAGTGCAATGCGGCATGGGCCGCACCGGCAAGTGGTTCGCGCACCAGTGGGCCGGTATCAAGCCCGACGTCATGCCGCTGGCCAAGGGCCTGGGCTCCGGCGTGCCGATCGGCGCCGTGGTGGCTGGCCCCAAGGCCGCCAACATCTTCGGCCCGGGCAACCATGGCACCACCTTCGGCGGCAATCCGCTCGCGATGCGCGCCGGCATCGAGACCATCCGCATCATGGAAGAGCACAAGCTGCTCGAGAACGCCGCCGCGGTGGGCGAGCACCTCAAGAGCGCGCTGGAGCGCGAAATCGGCGGCCTCGCGGGCGTGACGGAAATCCGTGGCCAGGGCCTGATGCTGGGCATCGAGCTGGACCGGCCCTGCGGCGTGATCCTGAACCGCGCCTGCGACGCGGGCCTGCTGCTGAGCGTCACGGCCGACAAGGTGATCCGCCTCGTGCCGCCGCTCATCCTGAGCATTGCCGAGGCCGACGAGATCGTCGCCATCCTCGCGCCCCTGGTGAAAACCTTTCTGTCGGAGCCCGTAGCGCAATGACGACCGCCACCACGCCCAACGCCATCCGCCACTACCTGCAGTTCTCGGACTTCACGGCCGACGAATACGCCTACCTCTTCGATCGCATGGCGATCATCAAGAAGAAGTTCAAGACCTACGAAAAGCACCAGCCGCTGACCGACCGCACGCTGGCCATGATCTTCGAGAAGGCCAGCACGCGCACCCGCGTGAGTTTCGAGGCCGGCATGTACCAGCTCGGCGGCAGCGTGGTGCACCTGACCACCGGCGACAGCCAGCTGGGCCGTGCCGAGCCCATCGAGGACAGCGCCAAGGTCATCAGCCGCATGGTCGACATCGTGATGATCCGCACCTACGAGCAGACCAAGATCGACACCTTCGCCGCGCATTCGCGCGTGCCGGTGATCAACGGCCTGACCAACGAGTTCCACCCCTGTCAGATCCTTGCGGACATCTTCACCTACATCGAGCATCGCGGCTCCATCCAAGGCAAGACCGTCGCCTGGGTGGGTGACGGCAACAACATGGCCAACACCTGGCTGCAGGCGAGCGAGATCCTGGGTTTCAAGGTGCACGTGAGCACGCCCAGCGGCTACGAGGTCGACCAGTCGGTGGCGGGCCTGCGCTCGGCCGACAGCTACCAGGTCTTCAAGGACCCGATGGAAGCCTGCCGCGGCGCCGACCTGGTGACCACCGACGTCTGGACCAGCATGGGCTACGAGTCCGAGAACGAGGCGCGCCGCAAGGCTTTTGCCGACTGGTGCGTCGACGAAGACATGATGCGCATCGCACAGCCCGACGCCCTCTTCATGCACTGCCTGCCCGCGCACCGCGGCGAGGAAGTGCAGGCCGAGGTCATCGACGGCCCGCAATCCGTGGTGTGGGACGAGGCCGAGAACCGGCTCCATGCGCAGAAGGCGCTGATGGAGTTCTTGCTCCTGGGCAAGCTCTGAACAGCTGAGGGCGTGGCCGCGTGTCCGATTGCCAGCAATGCGGCGCCTGCTGCGCCAGCTACCGCGTCGACTTCAGCGTGCATGAACTCGACGACAACGGCGGGCGCGTGCCGTCGGGCCTCGCGGTCGAGGTGAACGATGCGCTTTGCCGCATGCGCGGCACCGACCACACGCCGATGCGCTGCGCGGCGCTGACCGGCAAAATCGGCCACGCCGTGGCCTGCGGCATCTACGAATGGCGCCCCAACCCGTGCCACGAGCTGCAGGCCGGCAGCGACGCCTGCGAGCGGGCGCGCTCGCGGCACGGGCTGCCGCCGCTCGATCACTGACCCGGTTCATCTGGTCACGCATGGTGTTGGAAATAACCGACACCACGACCCCTCGCCGGGCGCTAACTTCGCGCCATGGCTTCATCACATCCGCAACGCATCTGGGACATTTCACCGCCCGTGCATGAAGGCACGCCGGTGTTTCCCGGCGACACGCCCTACCAGCAGCGTTGGGCTGCGACCATTTCGCCGGATTGCCCGGTCAACGTCAGCGAGATCAAGCTCTCACCGCATGTCGGCGCGCACGCCGACGCGCCCCTGCACTACGACCCCGAAGGCCAGACCATCGGCCTCGTGGATCTGGCCCCCTTCATCGGCCCCTGCCGCGTGATCCATGCCATTGCCAAGGGCCCGCTGATCGAGTGGGAGCACATTGCGCATGCCATCACCAGCCAGCTGCCACCGCGCGTGCTGGTGCGCACCTACGGCGCCATGCCCATCGACCGCTGGGACCCGCAACTCGCGGCCTACGCACCGGCCACCATCGAGCGCCTGGCGGCCATGGGCGTGAAGCTCATCGGCATCGACACCGCCAGCATCGACCCGGCCGACAGCAAGACGCTGGAAAGCCACCAGCGCATCCGCCGCCTCGACCTGCGCGTGCTCGAGAACCTCGTGCTCGACGAGGTGCCCGAGGGCGACTACGAACTCATCGCGCTGCCGCTGAAGCTGGTCAGCGCCGATGCCTCCCCCGTCCGCGCCGTGCTGCGCGAACTTTCACGCTGAAACCCTGCCCATGACGACTCTTGAAGACTGCCGCGCGCTCGACGCGCAAGACGCGCTGCGCCCGCTGCGCGACCAATTCACACTGCCGGAAGGCGTGATCTACCTCGACGGCAATTCGCTCGGCGTGCTGCCCACGGCCGCGCCGGCGCGCATCGCCGAAGTCGTCACCCAGGAATGGGGCCAGGGCCTGATCCGCTCGTGGAACACCGCGAGCTGGTTCGACCTGCCGCAACGCCTGGGCGACAAGGTGGCGCGGCTGATCGGCGCAGCGCCGGGCGAAGTGGTGTGCACCGACAGCACCTCGGTCAACCTTTACAAAGTGCTCTTCGCGGCGCTCTCGCAGCAAAAGGACACCGGGCGCAAGCTGGTGGTGAGCGAGCGCAGCAACTTCCCGACCGACCTCTACATCGCCGAGTCCCTTTGCCGCGAACGCGGTTTCACGCTCAAGCTGATCGAGGCGGGCGAACTGCAAGGCCCGGGTTCGGTGCTGACCGACGAAGTGGCCGTGCTGATGCTCACGCACGTCAACTACCGCACCGGCGCCATGCATGACATGAAGGCCATCACCGCCGCGGCGCATGCCGCCGGCGCGCTGACCGTATGGGATCTGGCGCACAGCGCTGGCGCCGTGCCTGTGGCGCTCAACGACAGCAATGCCGACTACGCCATCGGCTGCGGCTACAAATACCTGAATGGCGGGCCGGGCGCGCCCGCCTTCGCGTGGGTTCATACGCGGCATGCGGGCAAATTCGAGCAGCCCCTGTCGGGCTGGTGGGGTCACGCGGCGCCCTTCGAGTTCACGCCGCACTACCGGCCCGCACCGGGTGTGGGCCGCTACCTCTGCGGCACGCAGCCGATCGTCGCTTTGGCGGGGCTGGAATGCGGCCTGGACACCGTGCTTGCCGCCGAAGCATTCGACAAGGATCAAGGCGCCATGGCCGCGCTGCGCGCCAAGTCGCTCGCACTCACCGACCTCTTCATCGAACTTGTCGAAGAGCGCTGCGCGGGCCAGGGCCTGTCGCTGGTCACGCCGCGCGAACACGCACAGCGCGGCTCGCAGGTGTGCCTGAGCCGCGGTGAAGGCGCGTACGCCATCGTGCAGGCGCTGATCGCGCGCGGCGTGATTGGCGACTACCGCGCCGGTGATTCGCAGATGCCCGACATCCTGCGCTTCGGCTTCACGCCGTTGTACCTGGGCTTCGAGGACGTGTGGAACTCCGTCGAGCACCTGGTGCAGGTGCTCGAATCCGGCGAGTGGAAGCGCGAAGAATTCAACCGCAAGAACGCAGTGACCTGAGCAGAACCTCCCCATGAAACACCGATTGATCGCCCTCTTCGCATCGCTCCTGATGCTGGCCGCACCGGCCTTTGCACAGCAAGCCAGCTTCACGCTGGAGCAACTCAAAGCCTTCGCCGCGCTCACGCCCGATGCCTTCCGCCAGCAAGTCAAGGCCCAGGGCTTCTCCTACGTCGACAGGACGGTGACAGACCAGGTCAGCATGATCGAATACGACAAGATGGTCGATGACGAGACCGTCCGCCTCATGAAGTCCACCTATGTTGAAAGCCGCGCCAGCGAGAACAGCGTCGAGCTCTCGCTGACCGACAAGGCCGCCTTCGACCGGCTGATCAAGGAGGTTCGCGCCGCGGGCTATGCCCCTGCCGAAAAGGGCCGCATTCCCGGCGGCGAGACCTACCAGGATTTCAAGCGCAAGACCGATGTCGTGCGCTTCGTCTACCCCCGGAAAGACTCGATCCCGGGTCGCCCCTCCTACACCGCCGTGGTCTCGCGATGACTGGCCAGCAAACATCATGAGCACCGAAAAAATCGTTCACGAAGAGAAGGCGCAGCTGGACTTCAGCAAGTCGATGAGCTACGGCGACTACCTGCACCTCGACGAGATCCTCAATGCGCAGCATCCGCTCTCGCCCGCGCACGACGAGATGCTGTTCATCGTGCAGCACCAGACCAGCGAACTCTGGATGAAGCTCATGCTGCATGAGCTGCGCGCCGCCACCCGCTGCATCGCCGAAGAGAAGCTGGCCGACGCCTTCAAGATGCTCGCGCGCGTGAGCCGCATCATGGAACAGCTGGTGAGCGCATGGACCGTGCTCTCGACCATGACGCCGCCCGAATACACGGCAATGCGCCCGTACCTGGCCAACTCCAGCGGCTTCCAGAGCGCGCAGTACCGCTGCATCGAATTCGCGCTCGGCAACAAGAACGCCGCGATGCTCAAGCCGCATGCGCACCGGGTCGATCTGCTGGCGCAGGTCGACGCGGCCTACCGTTCGCCTTCGCTTTACGACGAGTCGCTGAAGCTGCTCGCGCGCCGTGGCCTTCCGGTGCCCGCCGACCACTTGGAGCGCGACTGGACCCAGCCCTACGAGGCCAGCGACGGCGTCGAGGCGGCATGGCTCATCGTGTACCGCAACCCGCACGACCACTGGGAGCTGTACCAGCTCGGCGAAAAACTCACCGACCTCGAAGACGCCTTTCGTCTCTGGCGCTTTCGCCATGTGACCACGGTGGAGCGTGTGATCGGCTTCAAGCGCGGCACCGGCGGCACGGGCGGCGTGAGCTATCTGCGCAAGATGCTCGACGTGGTGCTGTTCCCCGAAATCTGGAAGCTGCGCACCGATCTTTGATGCGAGTTGTTGCCTCGTTTGCACAAACCGCTACATTGGCAACAACGGAGGCACTGCCATGAACGATGTCCAGTTCTCGCTCGAAGAGCTTGCAACCCTGCGCGAGCATCGCGTGGTCCTGTTCGCGGACCGCGTGATCTTCGATGCGCAACCACCCATGGCCGAGCCGCGCATTGCCGAAATCGAAGCGCAGTGCGCGGGGCCGATTCCCGAGGCCCTGGCCACGCTGTGGCGGCAAACGGCCGGCGGCCGGCTCGACTACGACCTGTCGCTGCTGATGAACGGCAACGTGGAATCCGTCAGCTGGTCGGAGCTTTTCTGGGACGGCAGCGACGGCTATCGCGATCTGCAGGGCTGGATCGGGCATGAACAGGAGTTGGCAGAAGAGGCCGCCAAAGAAGAAAGCCGCCCCTGGAGCGGCAAGCTCACGCACCTGCCCTTCGGCGGCTTCGAATACCTCGACCGCGTCTACGCGGTGGTCGAGCCCGGTCCCCAGCACGGGCACATCACCGCATGGAAACAGGGACTGCCGCCGGCCTGGACGCATGCGCTGCACGAAGACGGCGTGAGCACCATCGCACCCGATCTGCGCGGCGCCTTTGCGGCCCTGCACCTCGACGAAAACCCGCTGACGCCCACGAGCGACTATTTCTCGGGCCAGGCCCTGCTCCAGTACCTCGACGACAGGCACCAGGACCACGGCCTGGATCTCGATTTGATGGACAAGCTGGTGGCCTTCTATTGCCGCGCCGTGATCGACTGGCGCACGCCGCTGGCGGATGGAACGCTGCGCAGATTGCCGGCGACGGCACGTGCGGCGCTGCACCATGCATTAGCCACCGACGACGCGGACCTGGTGGCCGAGCTCGCGGCCGCGGGCGTGAGTTTCGACGGCCCGCAGCAAGGCAGCGCACTGGCCACCGACGTGGCCATCGGCAAGGACGCCTTCGCCGCGGCCATGGCGCTGGTGCGCGCGGGTGCGCCAGTGGCGGCCGACGCCTTGCGCAACATCGACGGCCAGATTTCGCCCGAACTCACGAGCGCACTGCTCGCCAACGGTGCGGAGGCCAGCGTGGGCGCCATCGTCAATTGCGCTGCCTGCGGTGCGCCGGCGAGCGCGCACCTGATCGCCGATGCCTGCGCGCAGGCCGGCATCGACGTGCAGCCCGCATTCGCTGCTGAACGCGATGCGATGCTGGCCGAACTCGAGGCCACGCTGCTCGAAGTTCGCGATGGCTCCCATGGCCACTACCTCGGTGCCGAGGGATTGGCCGAGCGCATCGAACACCTGCAGGCGTTCAGGCTCTGAGCCTGGCGCGGCGGCCGTCAGCCCCCGTACAGCCAGGGTTGGTCGAGCAGTCGCGCGCCCAGCGCGCGCATCGCAATGTCGCGGCCCAGGCGCATGGGGCCGGTGGCATGAAAGACCTGCCCGTTGCGGCGAGCCCTTGCCTGCACCATGGCGTTGCGCTGCCAGCGTGCCTCGGCATAGCGGCCAAAGGCGGCCGGCACCTCGGCCGCCGCGCCTTCGCCGAGCGCTTCGGCCAAGGCCACCGCGTCCTCGATGGCCATGCCCGCGCCCTGCGCGAGGTAGGGCACCATCGGATGCGCGGCATCGCCCACCAACGCGACGCGCTCGTGGGCCATCTCGGCTGCGGAACTTAGCGGAGGGCGGTCGCTGAGGGTCCAGGCGCGCCAGCCAGGCATGGCTTCGAGCAAGGCTTGCAGGCCGCTGCCGCTGCCGCTGCGTCCCGTGGCCTGCTGCAGCGCGGCCAGGCTGCTGGCCTGGTCCCAGTCCTGCGCATCGCCGGCTGGTGCGGCTTCGGCGATGACGACCACGTTGAGCCAGGCGCCGCCGCGCACCGGGTATGCCACCGCGTGCAGGCGCGGGCCGAGCCACACGTCGATCCGTTGGCGACGCAGCGCCTGCGGCAAATCAGTCTGCGCAACGATCCCGCGCCAGGCCGTGTGGCCCGTGACACGGGGAGGCTCGGCCGCCGATGGCGAATCGAGCCGCTGGCGCGCCACGCTCCAGAGGCCGTCGGCACCGACCAGTGCCTCGCCCTCCCAGGCCCGCGCGCCGCTGCTCGATACGCACACGAGATCGTCGCCGACCTCGACCTGCGCGATGCGCGCATCGGTCACCAGGGCGCCGGTGCCGCGCGCGCGCACGGCTTCGAGCAGCAACGAATGCAGATCGGCGCGATGCACGCAAAGATAGGGGGCGCCATAGCGGTGGCGCATGGCATCACCCAATGGCAGGCGGGCCAGCTCGGCGCCGCTGCCGGCACTCCGGACCACCAATGCCTCGGGGCATGCAGCAACGGCCGCAAGGCCATCGGCCAAGCCCAGCTGTTGGAGACGCCGCGTGACGTTGGGGCCAATCTGGATGCCGGCGCCAATTTCGCCGATCGCGGCCGCCTGCTCGAAGACGTCGACCCGGTGGCGACCGCCGGAGAGTGCCAGCGCGCTGGCGAGCCCCCCGATGCCGCCCCCGACGACGAGGATGTGTGCGGGCATCGGCCTCAGCGGCTGTGCGTGGACAGCGCGCCGCGGCCGGCTTCGTCGGATTCCTTCTTGCCGGCTGCCTTGGGGCCGCAGCTGCCACAGCTGTCGCAGGAGCCGCAGCCCGAAGTCTTGGCGAGCGAGGCGGCCAGTTGGTCGGCGCGCTGCTGGTCGACCAGCCCGGCACGGTGCGTGCCCGTCGCGAGCTTGCGCGCCGCGCTGCGCCGCCAGCCCGCGGGCATCCAGCGCCAGACCGCGTAGAACGCGGCGGCCGCGACGATCAATCCGACGATCAGTTGCTGTGTCATTTCTTCTTCAAGCCTTTCATTGCAGGTTTTAACCTGCTCCGAGCGCCACCGCGACGCGATAGGTGATGAAGCATGCCGCATAAGCGAGGCCGAACAGGTAGCCCGCCATGATCCACACGTAGCGCCACGATCCGGTCTCGCGCTTGACCGCCGCCAGGGTCGAGATGCACTGCGGCGCAAACACGTACCAGACCAGCAGCGACAGCGCGGTGGCAAGCGACCAGCTGCCCGCGATCAGCGGCTCGAGCTGCCCCGCCACGTCGTCGCCGCTGGCCGAGAGCGCATACACCGTGCCGAGCGCGCCCACCGCCACCTCGCGCGCCGCCATGCCCGGCACCAGCGCGATAGAGATCTGCCAGTTGAAACCGATGGGCGCAAAGATGTGTTCGAGCCCGCGGCCGATCATGCCGGCCAGGCTGTACTGGATGGCGGGGCCCGTGGCGCCTTCGGGCGGCGACGGAAAGGTCGACAGGAACCACAGCAGGATGGTGAGCGTGAGGATGATCGTGCCCACGCGCTGGAGGAAGATCCAGGCTCGTTCATACAAACCCACAGCAAGGTTGCGAAGACTGGGCCAGCGGTACGCCGGCAGCTCCATCATCAGCGGCGAATGCTGCTGGTTGTCGCGGAAGCGCTTCATCACCCAGGCCACCGCCATCGCCGAGACGATGCCGAAGACATACAGCGCGAAAAGCACCACGCCCTGCAGGTTGAACACGCCACCCACGGTGCGCGCCGGAATGAAGGCCGCGATCAGCAGCGCGTAGACCGGCAGGCGCGCCGAGCAGGTCATGAGCGGCGCAATCATGATGGTGGTGATGCGGTCGCGCCAATTGCTGATGGTGCGCGTGGCCATCACACCGGGAATGGCGCAGGCAAAGCTCGACAGCAGCGGAATGAAGGAACGGCCCGAAAGCCCCACGGTGCCCATCACGCGGTCGAGCAGGAATGCGGCGCGGGGCAGGTAGCCCGAATCTTCGAGCGCCAGGATGAACAGGAACAGGATCAGGATCTGCGGCAGGAACACGATCACGCCGCCCACGCCGGCAATGACGCCGTCGACCAGCAGGCTCTGCAGCATGCCTTCGGGCATGTGGGCCTTGAGCAGGTTGCCCAGGCCCTCGGTGCCAGCCTTGATGGCGTCCATCGGCACGTTGGCCCAGCTGAACACCGCCTGGAACATCAGGAACATCGTGGCGGCGAGCACCAGCATGCCCCACACCGGGTGCATCACCACGCGGTCGATGCGGTCGCTGGTGGCCAGGCTGCCGACCGGCTCGCGCACGGCAATGCCGAGGATGCGGCGCACTTCGCGCTGCGTGGCGAGCACGTCGTCGAGCCCCGGCGCCTGCCAGGGCTGCTGCGGCGCGGCGGCGGCCACCGGCGCATCCAGGGCCTCGAGCAGGCCCTGTGCGCCGCCCGAATGCACGCCGACCGTCTCGACCACCGGCACGCCCAGTTCGCGGGAGAGCACGGCCGTGTCGACGGCGATGCCCTGCTTCTTGGCCATGTCGGTCATGTTGAGCGCCACCACCATCGGCAGCCCGAGGCGCTTGGCCTCGAGCACGAGCCGCAGGTTGAGCCGCAGGTTGGTGGCGTCGGTCACGCACACCAGCAGGTCGGGCAACGGCTCGCTGCTCTTGCCGGTGACCACGTCGCGCGTCACGGCTTCGTCCGCGCTAAGCGCGTTGAGGCTGTAGGCGCCCGGCAGGTCGAGCACGAACACGCGGCGGCCCGATGCGGTGCGCAGCAGGCCTTCCTTGCGCTCTACAGTCACGCCGGCGTAGTTGGCCACCTTCTGGCGGCTGCCGGTGAGCAGGTTGAAGAGCGCCGTCTTGCCGCAGTTGGGATTTCCCAGCAGCGCAATGCGCCCCGGCTGTGCGGTGGCCGCGAGGCGCCCCGGCCCCTGGATGACGGCTTCAACCATGGCGTGCGCCTTCCAGCACGCCCGGTGCCACGTGAATCAGCGCGGCCTCGTGGCGGCGCAATGCAAAAGTGGTGTGGCCCAGCCGCACCGCCAGGGGCTCTCGCCCGGGGAGGCCGCTAGCAACGATGCGCACGGCTTCGCCCGGCACGAAGCCGATTTCGGTCAGGCGCAGGACGAGGTCGCGGTCATCCGCGCCATCCGGGCGGGCCACGTCGAGCACCGTGGCCCATTGGTTGTCGGGAAGCTGGTCGAGCCGCAGGCTGGACGATGCCGGCGCGGCGCCGAAATTGTTGGTTTGCACGGTAAGAAAGTGCGCCGGAATCCGAGCGCGCCAAATGAGCAAAGCCTAGATGCTATCAATTCTCAATCGCAGAAACCTGACCTTGGCCCTTTGACCATGCAGGTCTGCCCTTTTCTCGAAACGTGGGCTCGCCTCGGCAAGGCGCCACTGAGCTTTCGTTAGCCGGCGCCGAGGGGCACCCGCGCTCGCCGCTGCGGAGTGCCGGCCGTGAGCACGGCAGAATGCGGACCAACAGCCGGAATCGGCCGGAAGCCGACGGTAGCGACCGGCAACTGGCTGGCACCATCTCGCCTAGCCATGGTTGTGCCGCTGGACGTCTCCAATCCACGTTCCAAAACGGAACGGACCCGAAGTGCGCGACGCAGACACAAACTTGGTGAGAGCTCGCTACCGTACAACGGGTAATCCATTCAAAATTTGATTTCAGCATGCGCCCGATTCAATCCTTAATCGATCTCATTGTGGGTATACGGCGGCAACCCCTCCTCCTGCTCGTATATGGATTTACTGCCTTCAGTGTACTGTCGACATTAGGGCAAGGGATTGACTTCTTCGTGCCGGGTATTGAGCTGAAGGGCAAGTTCGCCCTTTGGATTGTCATTGCGATCAGTGTGATCTATGCCTTGAAAAGGGTCTGGAAACCGTCGCGCATCGAGATCAGCGTGGCGAACTCCAATGCAGTCATCGAGATTCTTTTTGATGACCTATTTGCCCAGGACGGGATTCGCGTGATTGCGGTGAATGAATTTTTCGACAGCAAACTCGGCAGACCAGTTTCAGACAAGAGCTTGCATGGAATTTTCATCAGAAGCTCTTTTGGCGGCCACCCTGATTCATTCGACAAGCAAGTGGATGACGAACTAAAGATGGTGCAGTACGTGGATGTTCCAGAAAAGGTGGAAGGCAAGACGAAAGCCTATCCGATAGGGGCAAGTGCGCTCGTCGCCGTGAATCAGGATAGATACCTGTGTTTTGCATTTGCAAAGACAAATCCTCAGGATTGCAAGGCATTTTCAGATGTAACATTAATGTGGCAGGCCTTAAATGACCTCTGGAAACGTGCGCGTTCGGAAGCCAACGGTCACCCTGTAAACGTACCGCTGGTAGGAAGCGGTTTGTCTGGGCTTGGACTACCGACTCGCGATTTGTTGAACTTAATTATCCTGTCTGCGATCACCGAAACAAAGGCAAAGCCAATTACCAACAAAATTCGCATAGTGTTGCATCGCGACCGCTTTGACCAAATTGACCTCAGAGACGTAAAAAAGCACTGGAAGGAGTAGATGAACAATGGCCTACCGAAATGGAACGTACGTCGCCTTTCATGCGGACGGAAACAACCGTCCCGGCAAAACTGACATTGATTACTACAATCTAATGAAGGCCTGGTCTGCAAAGACCGATGATGACTTTACGATCATCAATAGCCATGACAAGGCGGCGGCCGTCCGCGATTCGAGTCTACATGCCACGTTGAGAAGGTCACTGCATGAGCGACTCAAGAATTCGAAGAACATGGTGCTCGTGATTGGTGAGACGACTCGCCTTGACAATGATTGGGTTCCCTTTGAAATCGAGCAGGCAATAGATCGCTATCAAATTCCGATCATTGCGACGTACTCGATCTACGAGAAGCCGATCCGCAATCCGGCGGCTCTCTCACAATACTGGCCCCAGGCACTCGCAACGCGTATAAATAACGGGAGTGCTCATGTCATCCACATCCCTTTCAAGAAGGCCGCCCTGAACGATGCAATCGGCCAGTTCTCGCACAATAAATTCCCCTCTGGTGGCGGGAAGGGCGTCTACAGCGACGAGGCGTACCGCAACTTCGGCATCAGCGATTGAGGCGAATACCTGAGCTTCATTGATGCTTCGGCCACGAGGTGCAGTTAGTGCGCGGCGCCAAATTCTGCGGGGCGTCCTTCTGGTAGCTGCGTGCGGGTCCGACCTGCGGCTGTGGGGCGACGGGATCAAGACTTTAGGCGCCCCCCCGAACACCCTAGAGTCCCGACAAGCACAGCAAGCTTCTTGTCGACTCTGCCGGAAACCGCGCGCAGCGCTTCACCGGAAAGCCTGCCCTGCTTGAGCTCTCCATCGGGATGAGGTGTCTAGGGCAAACAGGGAGCCACATGTCATCTTCAACCAACTCGGCATCCAGATCGATTTTGTACCTGAGCCAATAGTTCGAGGCGCGTTCCTTGCCCTTTGGGTGAGAGCCAACGCGGTGTTCTGTGACCAGCTCGCGGATGAAGCACGGACTTCGATAGCCGCTATGTAGGCTCATCGATTCCGTTTAGTCCCCAAGCAATTCGCTTGCAGTCGAAGCAAGCCGGACGCCCAAGATTTATCGCACTGGGAGCAGGTAAGTTATCGCGACGTGCTTCATTTTCTCGCTGCTCAGGCCAGTTCAACGATGCGCGCCGTGACTGCGTCGTCCATCACGATCAGTTCGGCGACCGCAATCGGCAATTTGAACCGGCGCGGGCCGGCGCTGCCCGGATTGACGTAGAGCACGCCGCCGCGCTCCTCGATCTTCGGCTTGTGGGAGTGGCCGGAAACCACCACGCGAACGCCCGCTGCCGCAGGGTCGATGTCGATCTGCGACAGGTCGTGTACCGCATAGATAAGCACCCCGGCGACTTGCAGGAATTCCGTTTCCGGAATCCGCGCTGCCCACAGCTCGCGGTCGTTGTTGCCCCGCACCACCGTGAGCGGCGCGATGGCCTTCAGCGCGTCGAGGATTCCCGCATCGCCGATGTCTCCGCCGTGCACGATGAAGTCGCTGCCCTGCAGGACGGCGACGGCCTGCGGACGCAGCAGGCCGTGAGTATCGGAAATGAGGCCGACGCGAATCAAGCCGCCAGCAACTGCCTGAGCACAAACGGCAGGATGCCGCCATGCTTGTAGTAATCCACCTCGATCGGCGTGTCGATGCGCAGGCGCACCGTCACCTCCTGGTGCGAGCCGTCGGCGCGATGCACGACCAGCTTCACGTCCATCTGCGGCTTGAGCTGGCCGCCGATCACCACGTCGATTTTTTCGTCGCCTTTGAGGCCCAGCGTCTGCCACGAATCGGCGCCGCGGAACTGCAGCGGCAGCACGCCCATGCCAACCAGATTGGCGCGGTGGATGCGCTCGAAGCTGCGCGCCACCACGGCCTTGATGCCCAAGAGCTGCGTGCCCTTGGCGGCCCAGTCGCGCGACGAGCCCGTGCCGTATTCCTCGCCGCCGAAGACCACCGTCGGCACGCCCTGCTCCATGTACTTCATGGCGGCGTCATAGATGAACATCTTCTGGTTGCCCGGCTGGAACAGCGTGACGCCGCCCTCTTCCTGCGTGCCGTTGATGTCGGGCGGGATCATCAGGTTCTTGATGCGCACGTTGGCGAAGGTGCCGCGCATCATCACGTCGTGGTTGCCGCGCCGCGAGCCGTAGCTGTTGAAGTCGGCCTTGGCCACGCCATGTGCCTTGAGCCAGATGCCCGCGGGCGAGCTTTCCTTGATGGAGCCGGCCGGCGAGATGTGATCGGTGGTGATCGAGTCGCCGAAGAGCGCCATGATGCGCGCGCTCTTGAAACCCGCGTCTGACGCATGCGGCGCCATCTTGAAGTCTGAGAAGAACGGCGGCTCGGCGATGTAGGTCGACTTGGGCCAATCGTAGACCTGGCCCGCCGTGCCCTGGATGCTGCTCCAGAACTTGCCGGGGTCGCTCTTGACCTTGTCGTAGTTCTCGCGGAACGACTTGGCGTTCATCGCGTAGCGCAGGTTCTGGTCGATCTCCTTAGTCGTCGGCCAGATGTCGCCCAGGTATATGTTCTTGCCGTTCTTGCCCTTGCCCACGGGCTCGGTCATGAGGTCGACCATCACGTTGCCGGCAATGGCAAAAGCCACCACCAACGGCGGCGAAGCCAGGAAGTTGGCCTTCAGGTTCGGATGGATGCGCGCCTCGAAGTTGCGGTTGCCCGAGAGCACAGCCGCGCCGACAAGATCGTTCTTGACGATGGCATCGTTGATCTCGGGCGTGAGGTCGCCCGCATTGCCAATGCAGGTGGTGCAGCCGTACCCGGCCAGATAGAAGCCCAGTTTCTCGAGGTACGGCAACAGGCCGGCTTTCTCAAGGTATTCGGTGACGATGCGGGAACCGGGCGCGAGCGAGGTCTTGACGTGCGGCTTGACGGTGAGGCCCGCCTCCACCGCCTTCTTGGCCAGCAGGCCGGCCGCGAGCATCACGCTCGGGTTGGAGGTGTTGGTGCACGAGGTGATGGCCGCGATCAGCACGTCGCCGTTGCCGATGGTCACGCCACCGGCCTTGGGCGCCGCCGGCGCGGTGGCGCTCACGTGGGCAGCCGCCTTGGTCGACCGGTTGGCCACCATCTCGACCACTTCGCGCGGTGCGCCCGGCGGCGGGGGGGCGGCTTCCTCGTCGTCGCCCTGGCCGTTCGTGGTCAGCGGATAGCGCAGCTTCAGCCGCTCGGGCGGCTGGTTGAAGCCGTTGGCATCGTTGGGCTTGCTGAAGAGTTCAGAGAACTTGGTCGACAGGTGGCCCAGGTCGATGCGGTCTTGCGGCCGCTTCGGGCCCGCGAGGCTCGGCGACACGGTGCCGAGGTCGAGCTTGACGATCTTGGTGTAGTCGATGTCGCCCGGCGCGGGCATGCCGAACAGGCCCTGCGCCTTGTAGTAGGCCTCGAAGAGCTCGACCTCTTCCTTGGTGCGGCCGGTGCCTTCGAAATACGCCACGGTCATTTCATCGACCGGGAAGAAGCCCATGGTGGCGCCGTATTCAGGCGCCATGTTGCCGATGGTGGCGCGGTCGGGCACGGCGATGGAGGCGGCGCCTGGGCCGAAGAATTCGACGAACTTGCCCACCACTTTTTCGGCGCGCAGGATGGCGGTGACAAACAGCACCAGGTCGGTGGCCGTGACGCCTTCGCGCAGTTTGCCGGTGAGCTCGAAGCCCACCACGTCAGGCGTCAGCATGTAGACCGGCTGGCCCAGCATGGCGGCCTCGGCCTCGATGCCGCCAACGCCCCAGCCGACCACGCCCACGCCGTTGATCATGGTGGTGTGGCTGTCGGTGCCCACCAGAGAGTCCGGGTAGTAGGTGGGCACGTCGGCGGTGTCGCTCGAGCTCTTGTAGACGCCGCGCGCAAAGTATTCGAGATTGACCTGGTGCACGATGCCGAAGCCGGGCGGCACGACGCGGAACGTGTCGAAGGCCTGCATGCCCCACTTCATGAACTGGTAGCGCTCGTTGTTGCGCTGGAACTCCAGCTTCATGTTCAGGTCGAGCGCCTTGGGCGTGCCGTAGTAGTCGACCATCACCGAGTGGTCGACCACCAGATCGACGGGCACCAGCGGCTCGATGGTCTTGGGCGACTTGCCGAGTTTGGCGGCCACGCTGCGCATTGCGGCCAGGTCGGCCAACAGCGGCACGCCGGTGAAGTCTTGCAGCACCACACGGGTCACGACGAACGGGATTTCATCGGTGCGTTCTGCGTTGGGCGACCAATGGGCCAGCTCTTCCACGTGCTTGGGCGAGACCTTCTGCCCGTCGCAATTGCGCAGCACCGACTCGAGCACGACACGGATCGACACCGGCAGGCGTTCGATGGTGGGATATTGCCTGGCCAGTTCCTTGAGCGACCAGTATTTGCCGGCTTTCCCCGATGCGGTCTTGAAGGTCTTGAGGGTGGACGCAAAAGCGTGTGCCGGTGCTTTGGCCATTGAGGAACTCCTGTTAGTTCGTGGAAGCACCTCAAGGATAGCGGGGATCAATGTCAATTGTTGTAGTCTGCCTTCCCTGCCGCGCTCTTGCGCCGACCTTTTCCTCATGGCGAAAAAAGCCCGCCAAATCGGTGCGGCGGGCACGCCCACACTCAGGCAATCGCCATGTTCGTGCCGCCACGCGTGCGGCGCAAACCGGTCCATTGCAGTTCGGCCAGCACCACGACGCACAGTGCCTGCGCCAGCACCCAGGCCATGCCCAGCGCGGTGACTGCGAACATGCCGCTCATCAGAAGCGCGATGCATCCCAGGGCCCAGCCGAAGTTGCCGACCACGACGAGGCCGATCAACGTGCGAGGCGGTGTGCGGCGGCTGGCCATGAAGGCGGCGGCTGCTGCATAGGCCAGCAGGAACACGCCCGTTCCCAGGAGCAGCGGTGCCGGCAGTCCGGTCAGCCGTGCGAGAGCGCCGGTGAACGCAACCTGCAGCGCACCGGTCGCGGCGCAGGAGGCGGCGTCGGCCCACATCACGTTGGGCAGGAAGCGGGGGGATGCAAAGACGGACATGAGAATCTCCTTTGGGTTGGTTACGCCGCAAGCCTGTCCTGCCGCGTTGGAGCCAATGATTCCGAAGGCTGCGCACACAGTCGATAACCTGTGAGGTCATGGCGCGGCCCTGGCGCCACGCCAGAATCGGGGCCATGAACACTTCCCGCCCCCACTCGTCCAAGGCCAGCCAGCCCGGCGCGCGCGACCCGTTCGGCGTCCACCTGCGGCACTGGCGCACGCACCGCCGGCTGAGCCAGCTCGACCTCGCCCAGGAGGCCGAGGTATCGACCCGCCACCTGAGCTATGTGGAAACCGGCCGCGCCGCCCCCAGCCGCGAAATGGTGCTGCGCCTGGCCGAGCGGCTCGAAGTGCCCCTGCGCGAGCGCAATGCGCTCCTAGTGGCGGCGGGCTTCGCGCCGATGTACAGGCAGCGCTCGCTCGACGACCCCGCCATGGCGTCGGCACGGCGTGCGGTGGACCTG
Source organism: Variovorax sp. OV700 (assembly GCF_900099805.1). Classification (GTDB taxonomy): domain Bacteria; phylum Pseudomonadota; class Gammaproteobacteria; order Burkholderiales; family Burkholderiaceae_C; genus Variovorax. Next base: position 239,296 of record NZ_FNDR01000006.1, read on the forward strand.
GTGCTCAAAGGCCATGAGCCCTTTCCCGCGTTGGCGGTGGACCGCCACTGGAACCTGGTGGCGCACAACGCGCTGGTGCCAATGCTGATGGCCGGTGCCGCGCCCGAGCTGGTGAAACCGCCCATCAACGTGCTTCGCTTGAGCCTGCACCCCGACGGCCTGGCCTCGCGCATTGCCAATCTGGCGCAGTGGCGCGCCCATCTGCTCGAACGATTGCAGCAGCAGATCGCCGCGACGGGCGACGCGGCGCTACAGGCCCTGCACGACGAGCTCGAGGCCTACCCCACGCCCCAGGTGAGCCATGACACGCCCGCGGTGGACACCGACCTCTCGGGCGTCGTAGTGCCCTTTCAACTGGCCACGCCGAACGGCGTGCTGAGCTTCATCAGCACCACGACCATCTTTGGAACGCCTGTGGACGTCACCTTGCAGGAGCTGGCGGTGGAGTCGTTCTTCCCGGCGGATGCGCAGACGGCTGCGGCGCTGACCGCATTGGCGGCCGGCTGAGAAAAGCAAACTTGCGCCGCACGTAAAAAAGCCCCGCGCAAGCGGGGCTCTTCAGGTTGCGAAGCTGCGCGTGGATCAGGCCACCACAGCAGCGTTCGCTTCGGTCTTGTAGTCGTCGATCTTGTCGAAGTTCAGGTACTGGTAGATCTGGGCGCTCGACGCATCGAGCACGCCCGTTGCGGCCATGTACTCTTCCCGCGTCGGGATACGGCCGAGGCGCGAGCAGATCGCGGCCAGTTCGGCCGAGCCCAGGTACACGTTGGTGTTCTTGCCCAGGCGATTCGGGAAGTTGCGGGTGCTGGTCGACATGACCGTGGCGCCTTCGCGCACTTGTGCCTGGTTCCCCATGCACAGCGAGCAGCCCGGCATTTCGGTGCGCGCACCGGCATTGCCGAACACGCCGTAGTGGCCTTCTTCGGTGAGTTGCTGCGCGTCCATCTTGGTGGGCGGTGCAATCCACAGCTTGACCGGGATGTCGCGCTTGCCTTCGAGCAGCTTCGACGCGGCGCGGAAGTGGCCGATGTTGGTCATGCACGAGCCGATGAACACTTCGTCGATCACGGCACCGGCCACGTCGCTGAGCGTCTTCACGTCGTCAGGGTCGTTCGGGCAGGCCACGATGGGTTCGTGGATCTCGGCCAGGTCGATATCGATGACGGCGGCGTAATCGGCGTCGGCATCGCCCTTGAGCAATTGCGGGTCCGCAAGCCAGGCTTCCTGCGCGGCGATGCGGCGTGCCAGCGTGCGGGCGTCGGCGTAGCCTTCGGCAATCATCCACTTCATCAGCGTGATGTTGCTGTTGATGTACTCCTGAATCGGTTCCTTGTTCAGGTGCACCGTGCAGCCGGCGGCCGAGCGTTCGGCCGAGGCGTCGCTCAGCTCGAAGGCTTGCTCCACCTTCAGGTCAGGCAGGCCTTCGATTTCGAGGATGCGGCCCGAGAAGATGTTCTTCTTGCCTTGCTTGGCCACGGTCAGCAGGCCCGACTTGATGGCGTACAGCGGAATGGCGTTGACCAGGTCGCGCAACGTGACGCCGGGCTGCATCTTGCCCTTGAAGCGCACGAGCACCGATTCGGGCATGTCCAGCGGCATCACGCCGGTGGCGGCCGCGAAGGCCACCAGGCCGGAGCCGGCCGGGAAGCTGATGCCGATGGGGAAACGGGTGTGGCTGTCGCCGCCGGTGCCCACGGTGTCGGGCGTCAGCAGGCGGTTGAGCCAGCTGTGGATCACGCCGTCGCCCGGGCGCAGCGAAACGCCGCCGCGGTTGGCCATGAAATCGGGGAGTTCATGGTGCATCTTGACATCGACCTTCTTCGGGTACGCCGCCGTGTGGCAGAACGACTGCATCACGAGGTCGGCCGAGAAGCCCAGGCAGGCCAGGTCTTTCAGCTCGTCGCGCGTCATCGGGCCGGTGGTGTCCTGCGAGCCGACCGAGGTCATCTTGGGTTCGCAATACGTGCCCGGGCGAACGCCCTGGCCTTCGGGCAGGCCGCAGGCGCGGCCGACCATCTTCTGTGCGAGCGAGAAGCCCTTCTTGGTGTCGACCGGGCTTTGCGGCAGGCGGAACAGCGTCGAGACGGGCAGGCCCAGCGCTTCGCGCGCCTTGGCCGTGAGGCCGCGGCCGATGATCAGCGGAATGCGGCCACCGGCGCGCACTTCGTCGAACAGCACGTCGCTCTTGACCTGGAATTCGGCGATGACCTTGCCGTCTTTCAGGGCCTTGCCTTCGTAGGGACGCAGCTCGACCACGTCGCCCATGTTCATCTGCGTCACGTCGAGCTCGATGGGCAGTGCGCCCGAGTCTTCCATCGTGTTGTAGAAGATGGGAGCGATCTTGCCGCCGAGGCAGACGCCGCCGAAACGCTTGTTCGGCACGAAGGGAATGTCTTCGCCGGTGAACCACAGCACCGAGTTGGTGGCGCTCTTGCGCGACGAACCTGTGCCGACCACGTCGCCGGCGTAGGCCACGAGGTGGCCGCGCGCGCGCAGGTCTTCGATGAACTTCACGGGGCCGCGCTTGCCGTCTTCTTCAGGGACGATGCCGGGTCGGGCGTTCTTGTGCATCGCCAGGGCGTGCATCGGAATGTCGGGACGCGTCGTCGCATCGGGTGCGGGCGACAGGTCATCGGTGTTGATTTCGCCAGCCACCTTGAAGATGCTGACGGTAATGCTTTGCGGCACTTCGGGGCGGCTGGTGAACCATTCGGCATCGGCCCAGCTTTGCAGCACGCCCTTGGCGTGGGCGTTGCCCTTGTCGGCCTTTTCCTTGACGTCGTGGAACTGATCGAACATCAACAGGGTTTTCTTCAGGCCTTCGGCCGCCACGGCGCCGACTTCGGCGTCGTCGAGCAGGTCGATCATGGGGCTGATGTTGTAGCCGCCGAGCATGGTGCCGAGCAATTCGGTGGCACGGGCACGCGAAATGAACGCGTTCTTCTCGGTACCGTGGGCCACGGCCGCCAGGTAGCTCGCCTTGACCTTGGCCGCGTCATCGACGCCGGCGGGCACGCGATAGGTGAGCAGATCGAGCAGGAAAGCACCGTCCTTGGCATTCGCGCTCTTGAGGAGCTCGATCGCTTCGGCGGTTTGCTTCGCGCTCAATGGCAGCGGCGGAATACCGAGCGCGGCGCGTTCGGCAACATGGTCAACGTAGGCTTGCAACATCTTCTTTTCTCCGGAAACTGGGCTGGCGGGCGTGCGGTACGGCAAGCAAGAGCCGCGCCGCACCCCTGGGGGACTCTTACTTCTTGGCTGCGTCAGCGCCTTCGAACAGGCTCTTCGGCGGGTTTTTCTTCATTTCTTCGGCAAACGCAACCTGCTCTGCCGTCTGGCATTCGTCGGCAATGCGCAGGCCCGCCTTCTGGTTCATCAGCATCGACTTGTTGCCCAGCTGGAGCCACATGGCGCCTGCGCGGGGGTCTTCGAGGCGGATGGCGCCGGTGCGGCTTTCAACCGGGTGCATGCGGTACTTCACGCCCTTGGTCGACACGTTGAAGAAGCCGGGCTTCTTCTCGTCGGCGGCCACGGTCACGTCGGCGCCGAGCTCGCACTGGGCCTTGCCAAGCGAAACGCGCTTGGCGACTTCGAGGTCGGAGTCGGTCAGCACGATATTGGTTTCATCGGCGATGGGCGTGACTTCCTCGACGGCCTTGGCGGCCTTGCGGGTGACCTGCTTCTTGGGGGGCGCCTTCTTGGCTTCGGCCTTGGGGGCAGTGGTCTGCGCCGTGGCGGCAAACGGGAGCGCCAGGGCCAGGGCTGCGATCAGAACAATTTTCTTCATGGGTGTTTCCTTGAGGCTGGATTCAGGAGTTTCAGGAGGCCGCGAGTGCAAACCAGGCTTTTGCCTCTGGAGGCAACACGCGCCCTGTTGCGTGGGCACGCGTCAGCACTTGCCAGAAATGGCGATAGCTCGCGCGGTCGTGCAATGTGCCATCGATTTGGGTCGGAGCCCAATTTGCGAGGGCCGCATTTGTAATGATTTTTGTGGCGATTTGAATCTGCGCCTCGTCCGGCGCAAACGCCTCGAGGATGGGCCGGATCTGGTTCGGATGAATGCTCCACATGCGTGTGTAGCCGAATTCGGTGGCCGCCTTGCGGGCTGCCATGCGCATGGCGCCGGTATCGTTGAACTCGGTAACCACGCAATGCGACGGCACCTTGCCGTATGCATGCGCCGCGGATGCGATGGCCAGCTTGGCACGCACCACCAGTGGATGCGTGAATTGGCCGGCAGCCCCCATCCCATCGGCGGGAATGGCGCCCGCATGGGCAGAAACGAAGTCCATCAGGCCGAAACTCAGCGATTGCACGCGCGGATGCGCCGCAATCTCGAACGCGTTGTGCACGGCCAGCGGCGATTCGATGAGCACGTGCAGCGGCAGCGCGTCTGCGTCCGCGGCCTCGAGTGCCGCCACCGCCTGCACCACATCGGCGACGGACTCGACTTTGGGCACCATCAGGTGGCTGAGCCGGTGGCCCGCGCGGCCGGCAATGGTGATCACGTCGCCGACAAAGGCCGGGTGATCGACAGGATGCACGCGCACGCCGACCCGCATGCCGGGCTTGGCGGCCAGCGCGAGTTCGGTCACGAGGGCGGCATGCTCCGCCTCGCCGCCCACCGGGGCACCGTCTTCGCAATCGAGCGTGACGTCGAACACGCAGGCGCCGAATTCATCGGCCATCTCGGCCTGCAGCGCCAGGCTCTTCTTCATGCGCGCTTCAACGCCGCTGTAGTGATCGCACACGGGCAACGTCACGGCGCCCGCTTGCGCGCCGAGCAGCACTTCGCCGGGATGAACGGACTTCGTCATGCTTTTCTCTGCGCCACGATGAACATGCGTGGAAAGGCCAGCAGGCGCTTGCCGTCGGTGCGGACAGGATAGGCCTCGTCCACGCGGCGCTCGTACTCGGCGAGATAGCTGGCCTGCAGGTCAGTCGGCAGCCGGTCGACGAAAGGCTTGAGGCCCGTGCCGCGCACCCATTCGACGATGGCCGCGGCATCGGCCATCGGGTGCTGGTAGATGGTGTGCCACACATCGACCTTGGCCGCATCGGGCGCCAGCAGGTCGTAGTAGCCGCCAAGCGGCAGCAGCAAGGTGCGCAGCCGGTCGGCATCGCCGATGGGCTCGGCCCAGGGCGCCTCGGCCGCCACGGCCCGCATCAGGCGGTGCGTGGGCTCCTCGCGGTTGTCGGGCATCTGGATGGCGAGCACGCCACCCGGGGCCAGCGCGGCGAACAGGCGCGGGATCAGCTTTTCGTGGTCCGGCACCCATTGCAGGGCTGCATTGGCATAAATGAGGTCGGGCGCTTCTTGCGGCGCCCAGGTCGCGATGTCGCTCAACTCGAAGCGCGCTTGCGGCAGGCGCTCGCGCGCACTGGCCAGCATGGCTTCGGAGTTGTCGGTCCCGACGACTTGCGCCTTCGGGAACCGGTGGAACAGCAGCTCGGTGGAATTGCCCGGCCCGCAACCGAGGTCGACCACGCGGGCGGCCTCCGGCAACGGCACCCGCGCCAGGAGTTCCTGTGCGGGTCGGGTGCGCTCGTCCTCGTAGCGACGGTAGAGCGCGGGGTTCCAGTCGAGCATGCCGGCCAGCCTGCTTAGATCAGGTGCGCAACGCCGGCTTGTTCGCCCTGCAGCTCTTCCAGGGTCTTGTTGATGCGTTCCTGGCTGAAGGCGTCGATCTCGAGGCCTTCGACGAGCTTGTACTCGCCGTTCTCGCAGGTGACCGGGAAGCCGAACATCGTGTCCTTAGGGATGCCGTACTGGCCGTCCGACGGGATGCCCATGGTGACCCACTTGCCGTTGGTGCCCAGAGCCCAGTCGCGCATGTGGTCGATGGCGGCGTTGGCGGCCGAGGCAGCCGACGACAGGCCACGCGCTTCGATGATGGCCGCGCCGCGCTTGCCGACGGTGGGAAGGAAGGTGTTGGCGTTCCATTCCTGGTCGTTGATCATCTTGGCGACGCTGTCGCCGTTGATGGTGGCAAAACGGTAGTCGGCGTACATCGTGGGCGAGTGGTTGCCCCACACGACCAGCTTTTCGATGTCGGCCACGGCCTTGCCGGTCTTGGCGGCGATCTGGCTCGCGGCGCGGTTGTGGTCCAGGCGCAGCATGGCGGTGAAGTTCTTGCGCGGCAGGTCGGGGGCGCTCTTCATCGCGATGTAGGCATTGGTGTTGGCCGGGTTGCCGACCACCAGCACCTTGACGTTGCGGCTGGCAACGGCGTTCAGCGCCTTGCCCTGGGCCGTGAAGATGGCGCCGTTGACGGCCAGCAGCTCGGCACGCTCCATGCCCGGGCCGCGCGGACGCGAACCGACCAGGAGGGCGTAGTCGGCGTCCTTGAAGGCGGTCATGGGGTCGCCGTGGGCTTCCATGCCGGCCAGCAGCGGGAAGGCGCAGTCGTCGAGCTCCATCATCACGCCCTTGAGGGCCTTCTGGGCCTTCTCATCGGGGATTTCGAGCAGCTGAAGGATGACCGGCTGGTCTTTGCCGAGCATTTCGCCGGACGCGATACGGAACAACAGGGCGTAACCGATTTGACCGGCGGCACCGGTGACGGCAACGCGGACGGGCTTTTTGCTCATGGGAAGACTCCAGAAGGTAGTGAAACGGTATCGGCGGGCGCGCTTGGCGCCGACGGTGCTGCAGGGCGGGAATCCTTCCCGCGGCGCAGGCCGGTCCGCATTTTAAGCCGATTCGATGAACGCCGTCTTATGTCTTATATAAGATATGCTCGGAGGTTCCGCCACGGCGCACCCCACCGCTGCCATGAATGCCGCCAACGTCCTCGAAGAATCTGCGACGCCCTCCTTCAGTCCGCTCTACCAGCAGATCAAGACATTGATCCTGCAGAGCCTGCAGGCCGGCGAGTGGAAGCCGGGCGAGCCCATTCCGAGCGAGATGGACCTGGCAGTGCGCTATCGCGTGAGCCAGGGCACGGTGCGCAAGGCCATCGACGAACTCGCCGCCGAAAACCTCGTGGTGCGGCGCCAGGGCAAAGGCACCTTCGTCGCCACGCATGCCGAGCAGCATGTGCAATACCGCTTTCTCAAGCTCGTGCCCGACGTCGGCACCCCGAGCACCGAAGGCCCCGCCGAGCGCACCATCGTCGACTGCCGCCGCCAGCGCGCCTCCGCCGACGTGGCGCGTGCGCTGGGCCTGCGCACCGGAGATGCGGTGCTGCAGGTGCGGCGCGTGCTCGCCTATGGGGGCGTGCCCACCATCCTCGAGGATCTCTGGCTGCCCGGCGCGCCATTCAAGGGCCTCACCGCCGAACGGCTGCGAGCCTGGCCGGGCCCGATGTACGCGATGTTCGAAACCGAATTCGGCGTGCGTATGGTGCGCGCCGAAGAAAAAATCCGCGCCGTGCTGCCCGATGCGGAGCAGGCGTCGCTGCTCGATGTGTCGCGGCAGATGCCCCTGCTCAGCGTGGAGCGCCTGGCGCATACGTATCACGACACGCCGATGGAATTACGCCGCGGCCTGTATCGCACCGACACGCACCACTACCGCAACCAGCTCGGCTGAGATCGCATCCAGATGGCCTCACGACCGAACCGCATCGAAGCGCCCGCGACCCGCGCGCAGCACGCTACCAACTCCATAGCATCCGACTGTAGCGCTGCCCCGACACGGGCCCCGCCGCCGGGCAATGGTGCATTGCAATAGAATTTTGCGTTGTTTGCATTCCGCAGAAGAAACAAAAGCGTTCGCTCTCAGAACATCAGAACAAGCCACCAAGCCACGAAAGCCTTCCCCCAATGTCAGAGCTTGCAACCCCTCCCCGGCCACCGCGCCGCGAATTCCGAAACATCAACGCCTTCACCGATCTCACGACCTACCGGTTGCCGCCGGCCGGCATCGTGTCGATCCTGCACCGCGTGAGCGGCGTGATCATGTTCCTGCTGCTGCCGTTCATCATCTGGATGTTCGACACCTCGCTCTCGTCAGACTATTCGTTCGCCAGGTTCAAGGCCGCCTTCAACAGCGGCCTTGGTTTCGTTCCAGGCTGGTTCTTGAAGCTGGTGGTTCTCGCGCTGATCTGGGCCTACCTGCACCACTTCATCGCCGGCCTGCGCCACCTCTGGATGGATGTGAGCCACGCCGCCGTCACCAAGGAGTTCGGACACAGCTCCGCCCTGGTCACGCTGGTCCTGAGCGTTTTGCTCACCGTGGTGCTCGGCGCCAAGCTGTTCGGCCTGTACTGAGAAGGAGCCAACCATGTCTGTGAATTACGGCTCCAAGCGCATCGTCGTCGGCGCACATTACGGTTTGCGCGACTGGCTCAGCCAGCGCATCACGGGCGGCCTGATGGCGCTCTTCACGATCATCCTGCTCGCACAGCTGATCTTCACGCGCGGCCCTCTCGGTTATGACCTCTGGGCCGGCATCTTCGCCGCGCAGTGGATGAAGGTGCTGACCTTCGCCGTGATCGTTTCCCTGCTCTATCACGTGTGGGTCGGCATGCGCGATGTGTGGATGGACTACGTCCAGCCCGTCGGCATTCGCCTCGCCCTGCAAATTTTCACCATCGTCTGGCTTGTCGGTTGTGCGGGTTGGGCCATTCAAGTGCTTTGGAAGATCTGACCCCGTCCCCACCATGACCTACACAAAAGACCAAATCACCAAGCGCAAGTTCGACGTCGTCATCGTCGGTGCCGGCGGCTCCGGCATGCGCGCATCGCTGCAGCTGGCCCGCGCGGGCCTGAACGTGGCGGTACTGTCCAAGGTGTTCCCGACCCGTTCGCACACCGTGGCTGCCCAAGGCGGCGTGGGCGCATCGCTCGGCAACATGAGCGAGGACAACTGGCACTATCACTTCTACGACACGATCAAGGGTTCCGACTGGCTTGGCGACCAGGACGCGATCGAGTTCATGTGTCGCGAAGCACCGAAGGTCGTGTACGAGCTCGAGCACTTCGGCATGCCCTTCGACCGCAACCCCGACGGCACGATCTACCAGCGTCCGTTCGGCGGCCACACGGCCAACTACGGCGAAAAGCCCGTTCAGCGCGCCTGCGCCGCGGCCGACCGCACTGGCCACGCAATGCTGCACACGCTCTACCAGAAGAACGTGGAAGCCCGCACCCAGTTCTTCGTCGAGTGGATGGCCCTCGACCTGATCCGCGATGCCGAAGGCGACGTGGTCGGCGTCACGGCGCTCGAAATGGAAACCGGCGACCTGCACATCCTGCAGGCCAAGACCGTGCTGCTGGCCACCGGCGGCGCGGGCCGCATCTTCCAGGCCTCGACCAACGCCTTCATCAACACCGGCGACGGCCTTGGCATGGCCGCGCGCTCGGGCATTCCGCTGCAGGACATGGAGTTCTGGCAGTTCCACCCGACCGGCGTGGCCGGTGCCGGCGTGCTGCTGACCGAAGGCTGCCGCGGCGAAGGCGCCATCCTGCTGAACAGCAACGGCGAACGCTTCATGGAGCGCTATGCGCCCACCCTGAAAGACCTGGCACCGCGCGACTTCGTTTCGCGCTCGATGGACCAGGAAATCAAGGAAGGCCGCGGCTGCGGTCCCAACAAGGACTACGTGCTGCTGAAGCTCGACCACCTCGGTGCCGAGACCATCCACAAGCGCCTGCCCTCGGTGTACGAAATCGGCGTGAATTTCGCCAACGTCGACATCACCAAGGAACCGATTCCCGTGGTGCCGACCATCCACTACCAGATGGGCGGCATTCCGACCAACATCAACGGCCAGGTCGTGATTCAGCAGGGCGAGCAGAACAGCGCCGTGGTGAACGGCCTCTATGCCGTGGGCGAATGCTCCTGCGTGAGCGTGCACGGCGCCAACCGCCTGGGCACCAATTCGCTGCTCGACCTGCTGGTGTTCGGCCGCGCGGCCGGCAACCACATCGTCGAGTTCAACGACAAGCTGAAGGAACACAAGGAACTGCCCAAGGATGCGGCCGACCGCACGCTGGAGCGCCTGAACCGGCTCGAAGCGACCACCGACGGCGAATACGCGCAGGACGTGGCCGGCGAAATCCGCTCGGTCATGCAGCAGCATGCGGCCGTGTTCCGCAAGCAAGCCTCGATGGACGAAGGCGTGGTCAAGATCGCTGCCGTGCGCAAGCGCGTCAACGCCATCGGCCTGAAGGACAAGTCCAAGGTGTTCAACACCGCGCGCATCGAAGCGCTGGAAGTCGACAACCTGATCGAAGTGGCGCAGGCCACGATGGTCTCGGCGGCCGCACGCAAGGAATGCCGCGGCGCACACACGGTGGAAGACTACGAGCGCCCGGCGGACGACCCGGTCGCGCCGCTCGGCCGCGACGACGCCAACTGGATGAAGCACACGCTCTGGTACAGCCAGGACAACCGCCTCTCGTACAAGCCGGTCAACCTCAAGCCGCTGACGGTGGACTCCGTTCCTCCCAAGGTCCGTACGTTCTAAACAAGAACAACATCACAAGGTTTCACGATGAAGCGCACATTCCAGATCTACCGCTACGACCCGGACAAGGACGCCAAGCCCTACATGCAGACGATCGAGATCGAACTCGACGGCCATGAGCGCATGCTGCTCGACGCCCTGATGAAGCTCAAGGCGCAAGATCCCACGCTGTCGTTCCGCCGCTCGTGCCGCGAAGGCGTCTGCGGTTCCGACGCGATGAACATCAACGGCAAGAACGGCCTCGCCTGCCTGACCAACATGCTCACGCTCAAGGGCACGATCGTGTTGAAGCCGCTGCCGGGCCTGCCGGTGATTCGCGACCTGATCGTGGACATGACGCAGTTCTTCAAGCAGTACAACTCGATCAAGCCGTACCTGCAGAACGACAACGTGCCGCCCGAGAAGGAGCGCCTGCAGTCGCCCGAAGAGCGCGACGAGCTCAACGGCCTGTACGAGTGCATCCTGTGCGCGAGCTGCTCCACCAGCTGCCCGAGCTTCTGGTGGAACCCCGACAAGTTCGTGGGCCCGGCCGGCCTGCTGCAGGCCTATCGCTTCATCGCCGACAGCCGCGACGAAGCTACTGCCGAGCGCCTGGACAACCTCGAAGACCCGTACCGCCTGTTCCGCTGCCACACGATCATGAACTGCGTCGACGTGTGCCCGAAGAACCTGAATCCGACCAAGGCGATCGGCAAGATCAAGGAATTGATGGTGCGCCGCGCCATCTGAACTTTTTCTAGAGAAACCATGCAAACCGCCGCCGAACTCGCACAGCCGATCAGCGAACGAGCGCTGAGCAAGCTGAAATGGCGCTGCCGGCGCGGCTTGCTAGAGAACGACCTGTTCATCGCCCGCTTCTTCGAGCGGCACGAATCCCACATGACCAACGGTCAGGCGGGAGCGATGGAGACATTGATGGACCTGTCGGACAACGACCTCCTCGATCTTCTGCTGCGAAGAAAGGAGCCCGAGCCCGCATGGGCCGGGGCCGAGGTGGTCGAACTGCTGCAGTTGATGCGTACCGACGGCGCACAGCGTCCCGCAACCTCCGTTTCCTCTTCGCCCTCCTGAATACTCCTCTGAAAGAAACCCGAAATGAAAGCTTCCGATATCAAGGCCACGCTGTCGTTCAGCAACGGTGGTGACAGCGTCGAACTGCCGATCTACAAGGGCACCGTCGGCCCCGACGTGATCGACATCCGCAAGCTGTACGCGCAGACCGGCATGTTCACCTACGACCCGGGTTTCATGTCGACCGCTGCATGCCAGTCGGCCATCACGTACATCGACGGCGACAAGGGCGAACTGCTGTACCGCGGCTATCCCATCGAGCAACTCGCAACCAACTGCGACTTCCTCGAAACCTGCCACCTGCTGCTGTACGGCGAGCTGCCGGACCAGGCCAAGAAGACCAACTTCACCAAGCTCGTGACCAACCACACGATGGTCAATGAGCAGATGCAGTTCTTCCTGCGCGGCTTCCGCCGCGACGCACACCCGATGGCCATCATGACCGGCCTGGTGGGCGCACTGTCGGCCTTCTATCACGACAGCACGGACATCAACAATCCCGAGCACCGCGAGATCGCCGCGATCCGCCTGATCGCGAAGATGCCGACGCTCGTGGCCATGGCCTACAAGTACACCGTGGGCCAGCCCTACATGTACCCGAAGAACGAACTCAGCTATGCGGGCAACTTCCTGCACATGATGTTCGCGACGCCGTGCGAGGAGTACAAGGTGAACCCGGTGCTCGAGCGCGCGCTCGACCGCATCTTCATCCTGCACGCCGACCACGAGCAGAACGCATCGACCTCGACCGTGCGCCTGTGCGGCTCGTCGGGCACCAACCCGTTCGCGGCCATTGCGGCCGGCGTGGCTTGCCTCTGGGGCCCGGCCCACGGCGGCGCCAACGAAGCGGCGCTCAACATGCTCTACGACATCCAGAAGGAAGGCGGCGTCGAGAAGATTGGCGAGTTCATCAAGAAGGTCAAGGACAAGAACTCGAACGTCAAGCTCATGGGCTTTGGCCACCGCGTGTACAAGAACTACGACCCGCGCGCCAAGCTGATGCAGGAGACCTGCAACGAAGTGCTGACCGAGCTGGGCCTGGAACAGGATCCGCTCTTCAAGCTGGCCAAGGAACTGGAAAAGATCGCCCTGGAAGACGAGTACTTCGTGTCGCGCAAGCTCTACCCGAACGTCGACTTCTATTCGGGCATCGTGCAGCGCGCCATCGGCATCCCGGTGCCGCTGTTCACCGCGATCTTCGCGCTGGCTCGTACCGTGGGCTGGATTGCCCAGCTGAACGAAATGATCGGCGACCCCGAGTACAAGATCGGCCGCCCGCGCCAGCTGTTCGAAGGCTCGCCCAAGCGCGACGTCAAGCCCATCGGCCAACGCTGAAGGCGCCCCGACGCTCACCCTGGAAAGCTGCCCTCGGGCAGCTTTTTTGCGTCTTGGCTGACAGGGCCCGCGGCACGGTATCGGTACGTTGTGCATCGGAGGCCCGGCTTCGGGTCGCCTTTTTCAACGCCTTCAGGAGACCCGTCATGAAGCAAATTGCCGCGCTGATCGCCGTCGCTTTCGCACTCGCCGTCCCGCTGGGTGGCTGCAACACCTTCAGAGGTGCCGGCCAGGACATCCAGAAAAGTGGCGAAAAGGTCGAGGACGCCGCCAAGAAGCGCCAGTAGGCACTCCGGGCCTTCCGGCCTTTTGAAACTCGCAGGCTGGACGACAGCTCCACGCACTGCGCAGACCACGCCTCGCCCCTCGCTACGTTGCGAGGCGCGGGGCGTGTTGTCGTTTGGGGCGACTGGGACTCCTCGCCCCAGGGCAACGAACCCATCGCACATGACGATGGCAGCTTCGCCAAAACCCTGGGAAAATGGGAAAACTCATCGCCAGACGCGATGTCAACAAGCCCCATGAGCACTTCCGAACGCAATTTCGCCCGGCGCATCGACCTCACGTCGCTGCAGCTGTTCGTGGCCGTTTGCGAACTCGGCAGCATCGGGCGGGCGGCGGAACGCGAATTCATTGCCGCCTCGGCCGTCAGCAAACGGCTGTCGGACCTGGAAGCGACCCTGGGCACCACCCTCCTCTACCGCCATGCGCGCGGGGTCGATCTGTCGCCCGCGGGTGAAAGCCTGCTGCACCATGCGCGCTCGGTGCTCTACAGCCTCGAGAAGATGCAGGGCGAACTCAGCGAATACGCCGAGGGTGTGCGCGGCCATGTGCGGGTGCATGCCAACATCTCGGCCATCGTGCAGTTTCTCCCCGAAGATCTGGGCGCCTTCACGCGCGAGCACGACGCGATCAAGATCGACCTGGAAGAGCACCTCAGCAACGAGGTGGTGCGCGCGGTACAGGAAGGCGCGGCCGACCTCGGCATCTGCCACGTTCCGGGCGGCACGAACGAGTTGCAGACGCTGCCCTACCGCCACGACCGGCTGGCGCTGATCGTGCCCGACGGGCACTCGCTCGCCGCGCAGGGGCCGCTCGATTTCGTCGCCTCGTTGGATTTCGACCATGTCGGGCTGCACACCAACAGCTCGATCTACGTGGCCATGCACCAGGCCGCCCTGGAAGCGGGCCGCAGCGTCAAGCTGCGCATCCACGTGACCGGGCTCGACGCCATGTGCCGCATGATCGACAACGGGCTTGGCATCGGCGTGATGCCGCAGCGCGCCTTCGAGCTGCTGCAGGCGGGCATCGGCAGCCGCCTTCGCAGCGTGGCGCTGAACGACGCCTGGGCCGCACGCGAGATCCGCCTGGTGGCGCGCGACTTCTCGACCCTGCCGGTGGCCGCGCGCACGCTGGTCAACCATTTGCACACGACTGCGGCGGCCGCTCACGATGCCGCCGAGCCGCTTTTCGCATAGCGCGTCAGAAAACAAGACAATTCACCTCCCCACGAAAGCAAGAGACCGACATGGCACGCACGCTCTACGACAAGATCTGGGACGAACACGTCGTCCACACCGAGGAAGACGGCACCGCGATCCTCTACATCGACCGCCACCTGGTGCACGAAGTCACCAGCCCGCAGGCCTTCGAGGGCCTGCGCGTGGCCGGCCGCAAGCTGTGGCGCATCAGCTCGGTGGTGGCCACGGCCGACCACAACACGCCCACCACGGGCTGGGAGCGTGGCTATGAAGGCATTGCCGACCCGACCAGCAAGGAGCAGGTCACCATGCTGGACAAGAACATCGCGGAATTCGGCGCTGCCGCGTTCTTTCCGTTCCTGAGCAAGCGCCAGGGCATCGTGCACGTGATCGGGCCCGAATCGGGCGCTACGCTGCCTGGCATGACGGTGGTCTGCGGCGACTCGCACACCTCCACGCACGGCGCTTTCGGCGCGCTGGCGCACGGCATCGGCACCAGCGAGGTCGAGCACGTGATGGCCACGCAGACACTGCTCGGCAAAAAGGCGAAGAACATGCTCGTGAAGGTCGAAGGCAAACTGCCGCTCGGCTGCACGGCCAAGGACATCGTGCTGGCGATCATCGGCAAGATCGGCACCGCGGGCGGCACGGGCTACACCATCGAGTTCGCGGGCTCGGCCATTCGCGACTTGAGCATGGAAGGCCGCATGACGGTCTGCAACATGGCCATCGAGGCTGGCGCGCGCGCCGGGCTGGTGGCGGTGGACGAAAAAACCATCAACTACGTCAAGGGTCGTCCGCTCGCTCCCACGGGCGTGGAGTGGGAACAGGCCGTGAGCTACTGGCGCACGCTGCAATCCGATCCGGGTGCGCACTTCGACGCCGTGGTCGAACTCGACGCAACGCAGATCCAGCCGCAGGTGACCTGGGGCACCTCGCCCGAGATGGTGGTCGACATCAACGGCCGCGTGCCCGATCCCGAGAAGGAAAAGGACGCCAGCAAGCGCGGCGCCATCGAGCGCGCGCTGGTCTACATGGGCCTGGAGCCCAACAAGGCGATGAACGACATCTTCGTCGACAAGGTGTTCATCGGTTCGTGCACCAACAGCCGCATCGAAGACATGCGCGAAGCCGCCGCCGTGGTGAAGAAGCTCGGCCAGAAGGTCGCGAAGAACGTGAAGCTCGCACTGGTGGTGCCGGGTTCGGGCGTGGTGAAGGAACAGGCCGAGCGCGAAGGCCTCGACGTGATCTTCAAGGCCGCGGGCTTCGAATGGCGCGAGCCCGGATGCTCGATGTGCCTGGCCATGAACGCCGACCGCCTGGAGCCCGGCGAGCGCTGCGCATCGACCAGCAACCGCAACTTCGAAGGCCGCCAGGGCGCCGGTGGCCGCACCCACCTCGTGAGCCCGGCCATGGCTGCCGCGGCCGCCGTGCACGGCCACTTCGTCGACGTGCGCACTTTTGCCTGATCTGGCCTGACCTGGAGACATCACATGCAGAAATTCACCGTGCACAAGGGCCTCGTGGCCCCGATGGACCGCGAGAACGTCGATACCGACGCAATCATTCCGAAGCAGTTCCTGAAGTCGATCCGCAAGACGGGCTTCGGCCAGAACCTGTTCGACGAGTGGCGCTACCTGGACGCCGGCTTTCCGGGCCAGGACCCGGCCAGCCGCAAGCCGAACCCCGACTTCGTGCTGAACCAGCCGCGCTACGCGGGCGCGTCGATCCTCCTGGCGCGCAAGAACTTCGGCTGCGGTTCGTCGCGCGAACATGCGCCGTGGGCGCTCGACCAGTACGGCTTTCGCGCGATCATTGCGCCGAGCTATGCCGACATCTTCTTCAACAACAGCTTCAAGAACGGCCTCCTGCCCATCGTGCTGCCCGAGTCGCAGGTGGCGCAGCTGTTCGACGAGACCCTTGCCTTCCCCGGCTACACGCTGACCATCGACCTGGAGCGCCAGGTGGTGGTGAAGCCCGACGGCGGCGAATTTGCATTCGACGTGCAGGCCTTCCGCAAGTATTGCCTCATCAACGGGCTGGACGACATCGGCCTGACGCTGCGCCACCAGGACAAGATCAAGGCTTTCGAGGCCGAGCGCCTGGCACAGAAGCCCTGGCTCGCGCACACGATGATCGCCTGATCGCCCTTCGCATTTCGTTTTCAACTTCAGACCAAATCATGAAAATCGCAGTTCTCCCGGGTGACGGCATCGGCACTGAAATCGTGGCCGAAGCCATCAGGGTGCTCGACGCGCTCGACCTCTCGTTCGAAATGGAATCCGCACTGGTCGGCGGCGCGGCCTACGAGGCGCACGGCCATCCGCTGCCCGAATCGACGCTCAAGCTCGCGAAGGAAGCCGACGCGGTGCTGTTCGGCGCCGTCGGCGACTGGAAATACGACAAGCTCGACCGCCCGCTGCGTCCGGAGCAGGCGATCCTGGGGCTGCGCAAGAACCTCGGCCTGTTCGCGAACTTCCGTCCCGCCATCTGCTATGAGCAGCTGGTGGGCGCATCGAGCCTCAAGCCCGAACTGATTTCCGGCCTGGACATCCTCATCATTCGCGAGCTGACCGGCGACATCTACTTCGGCCAGCCGCGCGGCCGCCGCACGGCGGTGGACGGCCACTTTCCAGGCGCCGAAGAGGCTTTCGACACCATGCGCTATTCGCGCCCCGAGGTCGAGCGTATCGCCCGCGTCGCCTTCGAAGCGGCCCGCAAGCGCAGCAAGCGCGTGACCAGCGTCGACAAGGCCAACGTGCTCGAGACCTTCCAGTTCTGGAAGGACGTAGTCACCGAGGTGCACAAGGACTATCCGGACATCGAGCTCGACCACATGTACGTCGACAACGCGGCCATGCAGCTCGTGAAGGCGCCCAAGAAGTTCGACGTGATCGTCACCGGCAACATGTTCGGCGACATCCTTTCGGACGAGGCCGCCATGCTCACCGGCTCCATCGGCATGCTGCCCTCGGCGTCGCTCAATTCGAGCAACCAGGGCCTGTACGAGCCCAGCCACGGCAGCGCGCCCGACATTGCCGGAAAAGGGGTTGCCAATCCTTTGGCTACAATACTGTCCGCTGCCATGATGCTCCGCTTTTCACTCAACCAAGCCGAAGCTGCCGACCGTATCGAGTCGGCGGTCAAGCACGTGCTCGCCTCGGGGCTCCGCACGGGTGACATCTGGTCAGAAGGTACGAAGCGCGTCGGCACCCGTGAGATGGGCGACGCGGTCGTTGCAGCAATCACCAAAAAGACGATTACCGGCTAACCGCAGCCCGCTTCGTCACGCCCCTCCCCGGCTCGACGAGTCGGGGGCAAGAAAAGACAACTTTTTTCTTTCTTTTAATAGGGCAAACTGAAATGGCGAACGCATCTCAACCTCTGGTCGGCCTCGTGGGCTGGCGTGGCATGGTCGGCTCGGTCCTGATGGACCGCATGCAGGCCGAAGGCGACTTCGGACTCATCGAGCCGCTGTTCTTCTCGACCTCCAATGCCGGCGGCAAGGCCCCGGCCATGGCGAAGAACGAAACCGCGCTCAGGGATGCGAACGACATCGAAGCGCTGAAGAAGTGCGACATCGTCATCACCTGCCAGGGCGGCGACTACACCAGCGAGGTGTTCCCCAAGCTGCGCGCCGCCGGCTGGACCGGCCACTGGATCGATGCCGCCTCCACCCTGCGCATGCAGGACGACGCGATCATCGTGCTCGACCCCGTCAACCTGCCGGTGATCCAGAACGCGCTCGCCAATGGCGGCAAGAACTGGATCGGCGGCAACTGCACCGTGAGCTGCATGCTCATGGGCGTGGGCGCCCTCTACAAGGCCGGCCTGGTCGAGTGGATGACCAGCATGACCTACCAGGCAGCCTCGGGCGGCGGTGCACAGCACATGCGCGAGCTGCTGACGCAGTTCGGCACGCTCAACGCCGAAGTGCGCGCCCTGCTGGACGACCCCAAGTCGGCCATTCTCGAGATCGACCGCAAGGTGCTGCACAAGCAGCAGAACCTGAGCGCCTCTGAAACGGCCAACTTCGGCGCCCCGCTCGGAGGCTCGCTGATTCCCTGGATCGACAAGGATCTGGGCGATGGCATGTCCAAGGAAGAATGGAAGGCCGGCGCCGAGACCAACAAGATTCTGGGCCAGGGCGCGGGCTTCGGCAGCGCCGCGGTGCCGGTCGACGGCTTCTGCGTGCGCGTTGGCGCCATGCGCTGCCACAGCCAGGCGCTGACCTTCAAGCTCAAGAAGGACGTGCCGCAGGCGGACATCGAAGCGATGATCGCAGCCGACAACGCCTGGGCGAAGGTGGTGCCGAACACCCGCGAAGCCACCCTGACTGACCTCACGCCAGTGGCCGTGACGGGTACCATGAACATTCCCGTGGGCCGCATTCGCAAGCTGGCAATGGGCCCCGAATACGTCGGTGCATTCACCATCGGCGACCAGTTGCTGTGGGGCGCGGCGGAACCGCTGCGCCGCATGCTGCGCATCCTGCTAGAGGCCTGATGGGGCGCCAAGGCTCTTCCCAGACCGAAAGTGTTGCCTTATGGCAACATTAAATGTGTGCGTAAGTATGCGCGCACTGGGTAGAACGGGCGCACCGCCTTGTCAGCACCCGGTGATGATGCTAACGTCCTCTTACAATTTCTGGGCCTGAGCCGCCCCTATCAGCATGACACGACATCTGTTGCCCGCGGCCCGCCCATCGGCCGCTCGCCCTTCACTCCCCTTAAACGGTCTTCGCCTTTCCGTTCTGGGCGCAGCCGTTGCGGTGGTTCTGGGCGTTGCAAGCACCGACGCCAGCGCTTTTGCACTGGGGCAGTTGAAGGTGCAATCGGCGCTGGGCGAACCGCTTCGCGCCGAGATCGACGTGACCGAGATGGCTGCCGCCGACGCGGACAGCCTGAAGATCAACGTCGCCAATGCTGACGCCTTCAAGAAGGCAGGCGTTCCGTACAACTCCGCCTTGAGCGACGTCAAGGCAACGCTGCAACGCCGCGCCGGCGGCCAGTACGTTGTCCGATTGACCGGCACCCGTCCGCTCAACGACCCCTTCATCGATCTGCTCGTCGAAGCCAATGGTTCGACGGGCCGCATGGTGCGCGATTACACCGTGCTGCTGGATCCGCCCGCGACCCGCCAGGCAGCGCCGAGCGCACCGATCGCGCCCGCCACGCCCCAGGTGAGCACCCCTGTGGAACGCCCCGCCGCTGCCGCAGCCCGCGCACGCCGCGAGCGTGCGGCCGCAGCACCGGCAGCACCAGTCGCCGCTCCTGCGGCAGCGCCAGCGCCCGCGTCGGCAGCACCGCAAGCTCCCAGTGCCGCGGCCACGGCCCGTCCCGCGAGCGGCGGCGAGCAGGTCACGGTGCAGCGCGGCGATACCGCCAGCAAGATTGCCGGTGCCTACAAGCCCGCCGACATTTCGCTCGACCAGATGCTGGTGGCGCTGTTGCTCGCCAATCCCGATGCCTTCGTCGGCGGCAACATCAATCGCATGAGGGCGGGCGCCGTGCTCGACCTGCCGAGCGCCACCGAAGCCGGCGCCATCCTTCCATCGGAAGCGCGGCGCACCATCACCGCGCAAAGCCGCGATTTCGGGGCCTACCGCCAGCGCCTGGCCGAGAACGCTCCCACCTCGAACGTGGCCGCCGCCAGCCGCAAGGCCACGGGCAAGCTGCAGGCCAATGTCGAAGACCGCAATGCTGCCGCAAGCGCCCCCGACAAGCTGACGATCTCGCAAGGCAGCGCGACGGCCCGCGCCGCCGAGGAAAAGGTTGCGCAGACCCGTCAGGCCCAGGACAGCAACAACCGCGTGGCGGAGCTTTCCAAGAACATCAACGAACTCGCCAAGCTCAAGGCGGCCACTGGCACAGCGGCACCGGCAGCGGGTTCGGCACCGGCGCCTGCAACGCCGGGCATTTCGGTACCCAATCCGGGCGTGGCCGCCACGGCGTCGCCACCGGCGGCAGCGCCCGCACCGGTGGCTCCCGTGCCTGCCGCGACCGCAGCGCCAGCCGCGCCAGCCGCGCCTGTCGTGCCAGCCGCGACACCGGCCGCCGCGTCGACCCCCGCAACTCCGCCAGCGGCACCAGCCGCCGCTGTTCCCGCCAACGCGACGCCCGCCGCTACCGCCGCTGCCGCCCCCTCCGAAGCGGCACCTGCCGCTCCCGCAGCAGCAGCGAGCGCCGCCGCAGCAGCCCCCGCACCGGCACCCAAGCCGGTGGTCAAGGCAGCGCCGCCGCCGCCTCCGGTGGAACGCGGCTTCTTCGAAGAATTGCTCGACAACCCGCTGATGCTTGCCGGCGCGGCGCTGATCGCGCTGCTGGTCGGCTTCCTGCTGTACCGCGTGCTGGGCCGCCGGCGCGAGGAAATGAGTGAAAGCGTGTTCCTCGAAAGCCGCATCCCGAAGGATTCCTTCTTCGGTGCCAGCGGCGGCGAATCGGTCGACACCAAGCACCGCGGCGACTCCACGGTTTCGTCGCTGTCGTACTCGCCGAGCCAGCTCGACGCGGGCGACGTCGACCCCGTCGCCGAAGCGGACGTGTACCTGGCCTATGGCCGCGACCTGCAGGCCGAGGAGATCCTTCGCGAAGCCCTGCGCGTGAGCCCCGACCGCACGGCCATTCACCTCAAGCTGCTCGAGATCCATGCCAAGCGCCGCGACGTGCGGGCCTTCGAGGGCCTGGCAACCGAAGTGCACAAGCTGACCAACGGCACCGGCTCCGACTGGAACCGCGTCTCCGAAATGGGCAAGGATCTCGATCCGGGCAATCCGCTGTACGAATCGGGCGCGCCCCGCGGCGTGAGCCAGGCCGAAAGCGCCGCCTTTGCAGGCGCTCTTGCCTCGGCGGCCAGACCCGCTGCAGTTCCGCCCACCCCCGCACCTGTCGCGCCTCCCGTCGCAGTGGCGCCCACTCCGGCCTTCGTGCCCTCGGTCGCACCGCTGGACTTCGATCTGGACCTGAGCCAGCCTCCGGCGCCCAGCCCGGCCCCTGTGAGCGCCAGCTTGCCGAAGGCAGCCTATGCAGCACCCGCAGCAGCAGCCGCTCCCTTGTCCAACGGCCATGCGCACGCGGCCGCTGCACCGGTCGATCTCGAGAACGATTTCGACACGGCGCCCGGCGCCCTGGCGCCGGTCTCGCGCCCTGCGGCACTCGGCGAAGCCGATGACAACACCCGTCCGGCAGCGCTGCGCGGCGGCCTTCCGGCGGATTCAGGCTTCATCGAATTTGACATGAGCGCGCTGGCTGGCCTTCCCGCCCGCCCGGCGGCCGGCACCGCAGAAGCAACGCGGCCCGCCGCCACCATGCCCGAGGACGACGATGGCGACGACGACAGCCCCCATGCGGTCAAGTTGTCGCTGGCGCGCGAACTGCAGGCCATCGGCGACGTCGAAGGCGCCCGCTCGCTGGTGGAAGAAGTCGAGGCTGAAAGCGGTGGCGACCTCAAGTCGCAAGCGAGGCAACTGCTCGCCGAGCTGCGCTGAGCGGCTTTTTTCCGTCTTTTGAATTCGTGAGGCTGGCGCTAGGCATCCGCTACAACGGCCAGGCGTACGAGGGCTGGCAAAGCCAGCGCTCGGGCCGCACGGTGCAGGACAAGCTGGAAGCCGCGCTGGGCAAATTCGCCGCACAGCCCATCGGCACGCTGTGCGCCGGCCGCACCGACGCGGGCGTGCACGCGCTGATGCAGGTGGTGCACTTCGACACCACCGTCGAACGCGAACCCTTCTCCTGGATGCGCGGCACCAACCGCTATCTGCCCGACGACATTGCGGTGCAATGGGCGCATCCAGTGCCCGACGAATTCCACTGCCGCGCCAGCGCGCTGGCGCGCCGCTACCTCTACGTGCTGTCGCAATCGCCCGTTCGGCCGAGCCTCGACTCCGGCCGCGTCGGCTGGTCGATGCACTCGCTCGACGGCAATGCGATGCGCAGCGCGGCCGCGCTGCTGGTCGGGCAGCACGATTTCAGCTCCTTCCGCGCCTCTGCCTGCCAGGCGCGATCGCCGGTCAAAGACCTGCGCCGCATCGAGATCACGCGTGTCGGCACGGGCGACCGCTGCCGCTGGCATTTCGAATTCGAGGCCGATGCCTTCCTGCACCACATGATCCGCAACCTGATGGGCTGCCTCGTGCGCATCGGCCGCGGCGACGAGCAGCCCGAGTGGATCACCGAGGTGCTCGAAGCCCGCAGCCGCAAGGTGGCGGCGCCCACCTTCTCCGCCGACGGACTGTATTTTCTCGGGCCGTTGTACGACGCCAAGTGGGGTCTGCCGGCGGAGGCCACGCTGCAGGCCGGCGGTGCTCCTTATGATGGGCCGCCATGACGCACCCCCGCACCCGCATCAAGATCTGTGGCCTCACACGTGAGGCCGACGTCGATGCCGCGGTCGAGGCGGGCGCCGATGCCGTGGGCTTCGTGCTCTATCCCGCGAGCCCCCGCGCGGTGACGGCCGCTCGCGCCGCCGAGCTGGCTTCCCGGCTGCCTCCTTTCATCACCCCCGTGCTGCTGTTCGTCAACGAGGATGCTCTTGAAGTCATAGCATCGCTTGCTCGAGTGAAGGGCGCCATCGCGCAGTTTCACGGCGAAGAATCGCCGGAACAGTGCGAGGAATCCACCGGCCCGGGCCGTTTTCGCTACATGCGTGCCGCGCGCATTCCGCTCGGGGCTGCCGGAGCGGGCTTCGACCTCGTAAAATACGCGTCCGATTACTCCCACGCCCAGGCCATCCTGCTCGACGCCCATGTCGAAGGTTATGGCGGTGGCGGCAAGGCATTCGATTGGTCACTTCTTCCACCCGCCGTCGACGCTCACCTCGTCTTGAGTGGTGGGCTCACACCTGCAAACGTGAGCGATGGCATTCGCATCCTGCGGACGCGCTGCAAGACGCTGTCCGTTGATGTGAGCTCGGGCGTCGAAATCGACGGACCCGGGAACAAGGGCCTGAAGGACACCGCAAAAATCCGGCAATTCATAGCCGCCGTGAGAGCCGCAGATGCGGCGAGCACTTCGGACGCCTCGGCGCCCGACGCGTCCTTCTCCAGTTAGCTGCCGCACCCCGATCGTGATTTGGGGCTGCGGCCCACCGATCGAGAACCATGCAAAGCAATTACCAGCAACCCGACGCCACCGGCCATTTCGGCAACTACGGCGGCACCTTCGCGAGCGAAACGCTCACCCACGCGATCAACGAGCTGCGCGACGCGTATGCGAAGTTCAAGGACGATCCGGCGTTTCTCGCCGAATTCCACTACGAGCTGAAGCACTTCGTCGGCCGGCCCTCGCCGGTCTACCACGCAGCGCGCACCAGCCGCGAAATGGGCGGCGCGCAGATCTACCTGAAGCGCGAAGACCTCAACCACACGGGCGCGCACAAGATCAACAACGTGATCGGCCAGGCGATGCTCGCACGCCGCATGGGCAAGCCCCGCGTGATCGCCGAAACCGGCGCCGGCCAGCATGGCGTGGCCACGGCCACCATCTGCGCGCGCTACGGGCTCGAATGCGTGGTCTACATGGGCAGCCAGGACGTGAAGCGCCAGAGTCCCAACGTCTATCGCATGAACCTGCTCGGCGCCACCGTGGTGCCGGTGGAGTCGGGCAGCAAGACGCTGAAGGACGCACTCAACGAGGCGATGCGCGACTGGGTGACGAACGTGGAAAACACCTTCTACATCATCGGCACCGTGGCCGGCCCGCACCCCTATCCGACGATGGTGCGCGACTTCCAGAGCGTGATCGGCACCGAGTGCATCGACCAGATGCCCGCCATGCTCGCAGCGCAAGGCATCACCGGCGAGGCCGAAGGCCGGCAGCCGGACGTGGTGGTCGCCTGCGTCGGCGGCGGCAGCAATGCCATGGGCATCTTCCACCCCTACATTCCGTTCGCGGGCACCCGCCTGGTGGGCGTCGAGGCGGCAGGCGAAGGGCTCGACAGCGGCAAGCACGCGGCCTCGATCCTGCGCGGCAGCCCGGGCGTGCTGCATGGCAACCGCACCTACCTGTTGCAGACCGAAGACGGCCAGATCACCGAGACCCACAGCATCAGCGCGGGCCTCGACTACCCGGGGGTGGGCCCCGAGCATGCCTACCTGGCCGACATCGGCCGGGCCGAATACGTCGGCATCACCGATACCGAGGCGCTCGAAGCCTTTCACTACCTGTGCCGCACCGAAGGCATCATTCCGGCCCTCGAATCGAGCCACGCCGTGGCCTATGCCATGAAACTCGCAAAAACCATGCGGCCGGACCAGTCGATCCTGGTGAACCTCTCGGGCCGCGGCGACAAGGACATCGGAACCGTGGCCGACCTGTCGGGCGTCGACTTCTACGACCGGCCCTCGATGCGCGGCCTGAGCGTGAAGGGAGGCAAGTGATGAGCCGCATTGCTGCCACCTTCGACGCGCTGAAAAAAGACGGCCGCCGCGCCCTCATCCCCTACGTCACCGCAGGTTTCCCCTACGCGGACATCACGCCTGAACTGATGCACGGCATGGTCGCGGCGGGCGCCGACGTGATCGAGCTCGGCGTGCCGTTTTCCGACCCCATGGCCGACGGGCCGGTGATCCAGAAAGCCGGCGAAGACGCGCTGGCCATGGGCATCGGCATGAAGCAGGTGCTTGCCATGGTGGCCGCGTTCCGCCAGCAGGACACGGCCACGCCCGTGGTGCTGATGGGTTACGCGAATCCGGTCGAGCGCTATGACCTCGTACATGGCAAAAAGGCTTTCATTCGCGACGCGTCGGCAGCAGGCGTAGACGGCCTCTTGGTGGTCGATTACCCGCCGGAGGAATGCGAAGGCTTCGCCGCCGAGCTCAAGGCCGCAAACATCGACCTGATCTTCCTCCTGGCGCCCACCAGCACCAGCGAGCGCATGGCGCAGGTCGCGCGCATCGCGAGCGGCTACGTCTACTACGTCTCGCTCAAGGGCGTGACGGGCGCCGGCCACCTCGACACCGAGGCGGTCGGCCAGATGATCCCGCGCATCCGCGAGCACGTGAACATCCCCGTGGGCGTGGGTTTCGGCATCCGCGATGCGCGCACGGCGCAGGCCGTGGGTTCGGCCGCCGATGCGGTCGTGATCGGCACGAAGATCATCCAGTTGATCGACGGACAGCCGCGCGAAAAGGTCGTGCCCGCGGTGAGCGAATTCCTTGCCGGCATCCGCGAGGCGCTCGATGCGCTGCCCGCGGCTACCCCCAAGAACGCGGCTGGCCGATAATCGCGGGTGCCCCTCACCCCCAAGCCCCTCTTCCGCATGCGGGAGAGGGGAGCTAAATCCGGAGTCCTATGAGCTGGCTTGAAAAACTGCTACCCGCCAAGATCGCACAAACCGACCCGTCGGAGCGCCGCCAGGTGCCCGAGGGCCTGTGGATCAAATGCCCCGCCTGCGAGACCGTTCTCTACAAGACCGATCTCGAGCACAACCAGAACGTCTGCCCGAGCTGCAACCACCATCACCGCATCGGTGCACGTGCGCGGCTCGACGCCTTCCTCGATGCCGAAGGCCGCTACGAAGTCGGGCAGGAAGTGCTCCCCGTGGACGCACTCAAGTTCAAGGACAGCCGCAAGTACCCCGAGCGGCTCAAGGAAGCCCTGGAGAACACCGGCGAAACCGACGCGCTGATCGTCATGGGCGGCTCGGTCCACAGCATCAGCGTGGTCGTGGCCTGCTTCGAATTCGAGTTCATGGGCGGCAGCATGGGCAGCGTGGTTGGCGAGCGCTTCGTGCGCGGCGTCGAGACGGCCATCGAGCAGAAGGTGCCGTTCATCTGCTTCACCGCCACGGGCGGTGCGCGCATGCAGGAGGGCCTGCTCTCGCTGATGCAGATGGCCAAGACCAATGCCGCGCTCACGCGCCTCGCGAAAAAGGGCCTGCCCTACATCAGCGTGCTGACCGACCCGACCATGGGCGGCGTCTCGGCCGGCTTCGCCTTCGTGGGCGACGTGGTCATTGCGGAGCCCAAGGCGCTGATCGGCTTTGCCGGCCCGCGCGTGATCGAGTCGACCGTGCGCGTGACGCTGCCCGAGGGCTTCCAGCGCGCCGAGTTCCTGCAGACCAAGGGCGCGATCGACTTCATCAGCGACCGCCGCGAACTACGCAAGACCATTGCGAGCACGCTGGCGATTCTGCTGCGCCAGCCCGCCGACGCAGTGAGCTAGGCTCGCCCCCAAGCTGCGCGGCACTTCGTGTCCGCTTCGCCCTCCCCCTACCGGGGGCAACACCTGCGGCCCGGCGAAGCCGGTTCCGCGGTGTTTCTCGAATCAGAGCGCCCTTGCGCGAACAAGCCCCAGTCGGCGCTGGGTTCAAGCGCCGAGTCGATAAGCCCAGACCAGCAGGTTGCCCAGCACGATCGCAATCACCTGCAGCACCACGATGGCGGCCAGGGGCGACAGGTCCACGCCGCCGATCAGCGGAATGAAGCGCCGAAACGGCCGGACCAGCGGTTCGGCCAGCCGGGAGATCAGGTCGAGCAGCATCGGCGACGCACCCGGTATCCACGACAGCACGGCATAGACCACCAGCAGCGCCGTGAGGCCTGAAACCGCCAGCTGCAGCAGCCCCACCAGGGAGACCAGCGGCAAGGCCGCGATCCGGCCCAGGTTGCCCATCAGCAGCCACAGCAACAGGAACTTCGCGAGCACCAGCAGCCATGCGGCAATCAGGCTCGCCAGGTCCCAGCGCTTGACCGCAGGCACGATGCGGCGCAGCGGCAGCACGATCCAGTCGGTCATTGCAAACACGAAGCGGCCGAGCGGATTGCCGAACGGCACCCGGTGGTACTGCATGTAGAGGCGCAGCAGGCAGGCGCCGCCGAGCAGGCCGACGATCACGTCGAGAAGGAACGAGGGAATCTGATAGAGCATGGGGCGCGGTCGTGAGCGGAATGCGATGATAGCCATGCAAGGTTCTTCGATGACGACACAGCCCCTCCTTCATTCACTGCCATTGTTCCCGCTCGGCACGGTCCTGTTTCCAGACGGCGTGCTTCCGCTGCGTATTTTCGAGGTACGTTATCTCGACATGATCGGCAAATGCCGCAAGGCCGATGCGCCTTTCGGCGTCGTCAGCCTCACGAGCGGCAGCGAGGTGCGCAAGGCAGGCGCCGATGCGGAAAGCTTCGCCGCCGTCGGCACGCT
Organism: Variovorax sp. OV700; assembly: GCF_900099805.1. Lineage (GTDB taxonomy): Bacteria > Pseudomonadota > Gammaproteobacteria > Burkholderiales > Burkholderiaceae_C > Variovorax. Next base: position 266,737 of record NZ_FNDR01000006.1, read on the forward strand.
GGCCGTCATCCGCGAATTCGATTCGCCCCAAAGCGGCCTGCTGCAGATCGAATGCGTCGGCACGCAGCGCTTTCGGATTCGCAGCGCCGAACTTCAGAAATACGGTCTGTGGGTGGCCGATGTGGAGGCGGTGCTCGAGGATGCGGCCATCGAGATTCCGGGCGACCTTCAGCACACCGCCACGGCGCTGCGGCGCCTGGTCGACGCCCTTGAAGAACGCCGCCGTACGCAGGGTGCCGAAAGCGTGCGCTTGCCTGTCGGCGAGCCCTACCGGTTCGACGATTGTGGCTGGGTGGCCAACCGCTGGTGCGAACTGGTGCCCATGCAACTCGAACTCAGGCAACGGCTCATGGAACTCGACAGCCCGCTGATGCGGCTCGAATTGGTCAGCGATCTGCTCGCACGCGCGGGCATCACTGAATAGGTTGCTACTTTTTAAATAGCATTTCATACAGGATTGGCGGGCGCTGGAGGCCGGTTTCATTCGAACCCGATCGGCTAAAATGGCAGGTTGCGCACGCTCCCGTTGCGCCCTCCTCCGCTCTCCATGTCCGATCACCTGATTCCCTCTATTCCCACGCCTGCAGCGGCTCCGGCCCCCGCGCCTGCCGTCGACGACAACCAGCTCATCGCTGAGCGCCGCGAAAAGCTCAAGCTGATGCGCACCGCGCAGGCCGAGGGCAAGGGCGTTGCGTTCCCGAACGACTTCAAGCCGGGCCACCGCGCCGCCGCGCTGATCGAGGCGCATGGCGCCACTGACGCCGAAGCGCTCGACGCGCAGGCTGTTGCGGTGAGCGTGGCGGGCCGCATGATGCTCAAGCGCGTGATGGGCAAGGCCAGCTTTGCGACGCTGCAGGACGCCACGAGCCGCATCCAGCTCTACGTGACGCGCGATGCCATCGGCGAAGAAGCCTACGCCGAGTTCAAGCGCTGGGACCTGGGCGACATCGTCGGTGCCGAAGGCACGCTGATGAAGACCAAGACCGGCGAACTCTCGGTCAAGGTAACCCGCTTGCGCCTGCTCACCAAAAGCCTGCGTCCGCTGCCCGACAAGTTCCACGGCATGGCCGACCAGGAGCAGAAGTACCGCCAGCGCTACGTCGACCTGATCACCGATGAAGCGGCGCGCGTGCGCTTCACTGCGCGCAGCAAGGCCGTGAGCGCCCTGCGCGAGTTCATGGTGGCCAACGACTTCCTCGAAGTCGAAACGCCGATGCTGCATCCCATTCCTGGCGGTGCCAACGCCAAGCCCTTCAAGACGCACCACAACGCGCTCGACCAGGAGATGTTCCTGCGCATCGCGCCCGAGCTCTACCTCAAGCGGCTGATCGTCGGTGGCTTCGAGCGCGTGTTCGAAATCAACCGGAGCTACCGCAACGAGGGCATCTCGGTGAGGCACAACCCCGAGTTCACGATGATGGAGTTCTACGCGGCCTACTGGAACTACCGCGACCTGATGGACTTCACCGAGACGCTGATCCGCACCATCGCCGACAAGGCCGTGGGCACCCAGCAGCTCACCTACCAGGGCAAGCCAGTCGACCTGACCCAGCCCTTCGAGCGCCTGACGATCCGCGAAGCCATCCTCAAGCACACCGAGGCCGGTGATGGCGTCGACGACAGCACCTGGCTCATCAATGCGCTGCGCAAGATCGGCCTCAGCGAAGAAAAAGACAAGCTCTCGCAGCGCAGCCTTGCCAGCCTGCAGGTGATGTACTTCGAAGAGACGGTCGAAGAGAAGCTCTGGCAGCCGACCTTCATCATGGAGCATCCGACCGAGATCTCGCCGCTGGCGCGCGCCAACGACGAACGCCCGGAAGTGACCGAGCGCTTCGAGCTCTACATCACGGGCCGCGAGTTCGGCAACGGCTTCAGCGAGCTCAACGACGCCGAAGACCAGGCCGCGCGCTTCAACGCGCAGGTGGCCGCCAAGGACAGCGGCGACGACGAAGCCATGTTCTACGACCACGACTTCGTGCGTGCGCTCGAATACGGCATGCCGCCTACCGGCGGCTGCGGCATCGGCATCGACCGGCTGATGATGCTGCTGACCGATTCGCCGAGCATCCGCGACGTGATCCTGTTCCCGGCGCTGCGCAGGGAATCTTGAGCGTGAAGTTACCGTCGTCGCTGCCGACGATCGGCATCGACTTCGGCACCTCCAATTCCGCCGTGGCCTGCCGGGTCGATGGCGTGGCCCGGCTGCTGCCCATCGAGGGCACAGCCACCACCCTGCCCACCGCGATCTTCTTCAACGCTGAAGACCGTACGACGCACTTCGGCCGCGAGGCCATCGCGCTCTATCTTGCGGGCGTCGAAGGCCGCCTGATGCGCTCGCTGAAGAGCCTGCTCGGCAGCGCGCTGATGCAAGAAAAAACGGCCGTCTACGACGGGCTCGTGAGCTTCGAGGACATCATCGCGCGCTTTCTGCGCGAACTCGCCGCACGGGCGGGCCGCGAACTGGGCCGGGTGCCGGAGCGCGTGGTTATCGGCCGGCCGGTTCATTTCGTGGACGACGATTCCAAGCGCGACGAACGCGCGGAAGAAAGCCTGCGCCACGCGGCCCGTGCGGCCGGGTTTCGCGACATCGCTTTTCAGCTGGAACCGATTGCCGCGGCCTTCGACTATGAGCAGCGCATCACGAAGGAGTCGCTGGTGCTGATCGTCGACGTCGGGGGCGGCACCTCCGACTTCACCGTTGTGCGCGTCGGGCCAGACCGCGCCATGCGCGACGACCGCAGCGACGACGTGCTGGCCACCAGCGGCGTGCACATCGGCGGGACCGACTTCGACCAGCGCCTGAACCTCGATCGCGTCATGCCGGAATTCGGCTTTCGCCACACCGGCGCGCAGGGGCGCGAAGTGCCGAGCAAGGTCTTTTTCGAGCTCTCGTCCTGGCATCTGATCAACTGGCTCTATGCGGCCAAGGCGGTGCGGCAGGCGAAGGATCTGCGCACCAGCTACAGCAACACGCGGCTGCACGACCGGCTGATGGCGGTGCTCGAAGAGCGGCACGGCCATCGCATTGCCAGTGAGGTCGAGCAGGCCAAGATCGATGCCTCGGTGAGCGATGCGACCAGTGCCATCGACCTTTCGTGCGCAGAGCCGGGCCTGAGCGCGTCGCTCTCGCCCGCCGACATGGCGCAGCAGCTTTCTCCACTGCTCGAGAACGTCATTGCGTGCGCGCACGCCTGCGTCAAGCGCGCCGGGCTGCGCAGCGGCGACCTCGACGCCATCTATCTGACCGGAGGCTCCTCGGCGCTGCGGCCGTTCCAGCAGGCCTTGCAGAGGAGCTTTGCCGGCGTCAATCTTGTCGAGGGTGACCTGTTCGGGGGCGTGGCGACCGGGCTGGCCTGCGTGGGGCCGGCGGCATGAAATACCTCGCGGGGTATCCACCCACCCTGCTGGCTCAGGTTCAGCAACTGGTCGAAACCGAAGGGCTCGCGCCCTTGCTGCGCAGCCGCTATCCCGGCCCGTTGCACGAGGTGCAGACCGACCGTGCGCTCTACGACTACGTGAGCGAACTCAAGAGCGATTTCATGCGCAAGGCGCCCCCGCTGTCCAAGGTGGCATTCGACAGCAAGCTGCATGTGATCCGCAATGCGCTCGGCACGCACACCACGGTCTCGCGCGTGCAGGGCAGCAAGCTCAAGGCCAAGCGCGAAATCCGGGTGGCGAGCCTGTTCAGGGAGGTGCCGCTGGAGTGGCTGCGCATGATCGTGGTCCATGAGCTCGCGCACATGAAGGAGCGGGACCATGACAAGAGCTTTTATGCGCTGTGCGAGCACATGGAGCCGAGCTACCACCGGCTGGAGTTCGACGTGCGGCTGTACCTGACGCACCTGGACTCAGGCGGCGAGCGGCTGTGGGCCAATCCGCCGCCGGTCGGCGCGGCGTAACGCTTCGTCAGGCGCTCACGGGCGACGCGAGTCTGGCCTTCGCCAGCACTTGCCTGGCGCCTTTGTAGCCTTCCGATTCGACCATCGCGCTCCAGTCGGTCGATGGCGACTCCGGCAGCAGTGCCCGCCGCCGCATCTCGCTCTTTGCGTCAGATTGCCAGCGCCCTGCCCTGGCTGCCACGGCGAAGCCATCGAGCAACTCGTCGAGTGGCCGGCCATCGCCGATGCTCTGGTTGCACAGCATCGCGAGGTCGCAGCCTGCATCCAGCGCCGCAAGTGCGGCATCGGCATAGCTCAGCAATTCGCCATCAATGTAGCGCCCCGCCTCCATGCTCAGGTCATCGCTGAAGATGGCACCATCGAATGAAAGCCGGCTGCGCAGGATCTCTTTCAGCCAACGGGACGAAAACCCCGCGGGCCGCTTGTCGACTTTCGGATAGATCACGTGCGCCGGCATCACCGCCGTGAGCGTGCCGGCGAGCCAGTCATAAGGCCGCGCGTCGTCGGCGAGGATCGCCTTGAGGCTGCGCCGATCAACCGGAATTTCCACGTGCGAATCGGCCGTCACGAAACCATGCCCGGGAAAGTGCTTGCCGCAATGGCGCATGCCCATCTGCAGCATGCCGTGCATCACGTTCTTGGCGAGCAGCGCCACCACGCGCGGGTCGCGGTGAAAGCTGCGGTCGCCGATCACACTGCTGCCGCCGTAGTCCAGGTCGAGCACCGGCGCAAAGCTGAAGTCGATGCCGCAGGCGCGCAGTTCGGCGGCAAGAACCTGGCCAGTTGCCGTTGCGGCCTGCGTGGCACGCATGGCATCGCGCATCCACAGTTCGCCAAGTGCACGCATCGAAGGCAGGCGCGTGAAGCCGTCGGTGCGAAACCGCTGCACGCGGCCGCCTTCGTGATCGACGCAGATCAGCAGGTCGGGGCGGAGAGCCTTCAACTCGGCATTGAGCGCCGCCATCTGGGCGCGGTCTCGCCAGTTACGGGCGAAATGGATGACGCCGCCCACCAGGGGGTTGGTGACGCGGCGGCGGTCCGCGTCGCTGAGTTCCGTGCCCGCCACGTCGATGATGAGGGGCGAGTGATTGCTTGTCGTTGCCAGGGTCATGCCTCGTTCTTGTATTCGACCACCACGAAACTCGCGGCATATTCGGTTTCGTCGGTCACCGTGACGTGGGCCGTCAGGCCCTTGGCCTCGAACCAGTCCTTGAGCTCGCCGTGCAGCACGATGACGGGCTTGCCGCTGGGCAGGTTCGCGATCTCGCAGAGCCGCCAGCTCATCGGCATGCGCATGCCCAGGCCAATGGCCTTGCTGAAGGCCTCCTTGGCGGAAAAACGCGTCGCAAGATAGCTCAGACCGCGCTTGGGCCAGCGCGCGCTGCGGGCTTTCCAGACCGCGAATTCGGCGTCGCTCAGCACCCGGTGGGCAAAGCGCTCGCCCTGGCGCTCGAACGTTGCGCCGATACGCCGCAGGTCGCAGATGTCGGTGCCGATGCCGTAGATCATTCCGCTTGCGCGTTCACTGCGCCTCTTGGATGCAGCGGAGGTATTCCCGCGTCGTGGCGGCGTAGCCGAGCTCGAGCGCATCGGCGATGAAGGCATGGCCGATCGAGACCTCCTGGACGCCGCGAACGGCGCGCAGAAACGCTGTGAGGTTGTCGCGGCTCAAGTCGTGGCCCGCATTGACGCCAAGGCCCGCCGCCTCTGCGGCGCGCGCCGATTCGACATAGCGCGCGAGCACGGCCTGCTCGTTCGGCGTGCCACGCGATGCGGCATAGCCTTCGGTGTACAGCTCGACGCGGTCCGCGCCCACTTCCTTGGCCGCAGCCATCAATTCCGGAATGGGGTCCATGAACAGGCTCACGCGCACGCCCAGGGCCTTGGCCTCGGCAATCAAGGGACGCAGGCGCTCGGCGTCTTCCGGAAAGCTCCAGCCGTGGTCGCTGGTCGACTGAGTCTCGCTATCGGGCACAAAGGTGGCTTGGTGCGGCTTGAACTCGCGCACGAAGTCCATCAGGTTGTGGAACGGATTGCCTTCGATGTTGAATTCGATCGCCGGCCAGTCCTTGGCGAGTAGCGCGGACAGGTCGCTCACGTCGTGCGCGCGGATATGTCGCGCATCCGGCCGTGGATGCACGGTGATGCCCTGCGCGCCCGCGGCGAGGCAGGCATTGGCGGCCACAAGCACGCTCGGAATGCCGAGAGCGCGCGTGTTGCGCACCAGGGCCACCTTGTTCAGGTTGACCGACAGCGAAGTGGTAGCGGAATGGCCGGATGTTGTGCTCATAGGGCTTGCAAATCTCTCATCATCTGCCGCGTGCGCAGCGTGGACACACCGCAATGGTAGTTGAGCAAGGTGCGCAGCTGGTTCCTGAGGGCACTGTTGCTGCCGGCGTTCATGATCGCGATCTCGCGCAGCGTGGCGGTGAACGGCGCGCGGTCGTCCAGCACGCCCTGCAGCGACTGCCAGTCGGCGCCAGCCAGCGCGGCCTCGTCGTCACCCGCCAGCCGCAGGCCGGCCTCCGGCACCAGGGTGTAGCGTTGGTCGGCCACCAGTGGCTCGAGCGTGAGGGTCTGCACGTCGAGCGACGGCAAGAGGCCCACTTCGCGCAGCAGCAGCAGCTCGAAGGCGCGCAACGCGGCGGCGTGGGTGGCCGCCTGTGCACCGGCATGCTCGCTGGCCAGCACCTGCACCACGCCTGCATAGGCGTCGAACAGGGCTTCATGGGCGTCGTCTCGCGCCAGAAGGCGCAGCAGCAGTTCGTTGACGTAATAGCCCGAAAGCAGCGCCTCGCCGGTCGGCATGACGTGACCGCCCATCCACTCGGCGCCCTTGAGCGTGCGGATTTCAGCGTCGCCGCCGTAGTTGAGCTGCAGCGGCTGCAGCGGAAGCAGCACCGGCCTGAAATTGGAGCTCGGCCGCTTCGCCCCCTTGGCCACCAGCGCGATACGCCCGTGGTGCCGGGTGAAGACTTCCAGGATCAGGCTCGATTCGCTCCAGTCGTAGCGATGGAGCACATACGCCGGTTCGTGCGAAACGCGGTGGGCAGTCGCCACTTCATTCGTAACCGAACGAGCGCACGCGGGCCTCGTCGTCGGCCCAGCCGGAGCGCACTTTCACCCACAGTTCGAGAAAAACCTTGGCGTCGGCCAGCTTTTCGAGCTCGACGCGGGTTTCCATGCCGATGCGTTTGATGCGCTCGCCCTTGTCGCCGATCACCATGGCCTTGTGGCCATCGCGCTCGACCACGATCGTGGCGGCAATGCGCAAGAGGCGCTTCTGGCCCTTCTTCTGCGGCGGCTCTTCCTCGAACTTGTCGATGATCACCGTCGAGGTATAGGGCAGTTCATCGCCGGTGAGGCGGAACAGCTTTTCGCGCACCAGTTCGCCCGCGAGGAATTTCTCGCTGCGGTCTGTGAGTTCGTCTTCGGCGTAGAACCAGGGCTGTTCGGGCAGGTATTTTTCGCAGATGCCGAACAGGCGCTCGACGTCCTTGGAATTCTTGGCCGACATCGGCACGAACTCGGCGAAGGGGTGCTTCGCCTGCATGGTCTGCAGCCAGGGTGCGATGTCGCCGCGGCGGTGCACGTTGTCGAGCTTGTTGGCCAGAAGCACGGTCGGAATGCCCTTGCCGAGCAGTTTGAGCACCCGCTCGTCGGCGGGCGTGAAGCTGCCCGCCTCGACCACGAAAAGAATCAGGTCCACATCGCCGACCGCGCCCTGCACGGTCTTGTTGAGCGACTTGTTGAGCGCGTTGGCGTGCAGGGTCTGGAAACCCGGCGTATCGACGAACACGAACTGGGTTGCACCGATAGTGCGCATGCCCGTGATGCGGTGCCGCGTGGTCTGTGCCTTGCGCGAGGTGATGCTGATCTTCTGGCCCACCAGCGCGTTGAGCAGCGTCGACTTGCCCACGTTGGGCTTGCCCACAATGGCCACCAGGCCGCAGTGCCGGGGCCCGGTGGGGACCGTATCTCCCGCTGCGTCTTCGGGAGTTGCTGCTGAATTTATAGCGTCGTTCATTTCTGGTTTCACGCGGCTCCGCGTGCCTTGAGCCGGATCAACATGGCTGCCGCGGCAGCCTGCTCGCCGGCGCGTCGCGAGCCACCGATGCCGCGTTCGCGCAGGCCCAGCTCGGGCACCTCGCACTCGACATCGAAAGTCTGTTTGTGCGCGGCACCGAGCGTGGCCGCCACGCGGTACACCGGCAACTTCATTTTGTGGCCCTGGAGCCATTCCTGCAATTCGGTCTTCGGATCCTTGGCAACCGCGTCCATGCGCGGGTTGATCTCGACCGACTCGTAAAGCCGGCGCACCAGCGCCTCCGCGGCCGCAAAGCCCGCGTCGAGGTAGACCGCGCCGATCAGCGCTTCGAGCGCATCGGCCAGGATCGAAGGCCGGCTGGGCCCGCCCGAGCGCGCCTCGCCTTCGCCGAGCCGCAGCAGCGGCGACAGCTGCAGTTCCAGCGCCAGGCGATGCAGGGTGTCCTGCTTGACCAGGTTGGCCCGCACGCGCGACAGGTCGCCTTCGGGCAGGGCCGAGAGGCGGGTGTAGAGCAGGTGCGAGACCGCGAGATTGAGCACCGAGTCGCCGAGAAACTCGAGGCGCTCGTTGTGGTCAGCCGAAAAACTGCGGTGCGTGAGCGCGAGCTGAAGCAGCCGCGGGTCGGAGAACGAATGCTTGAGGCGCTCCTGCAGCGCCGCGAGGCTGCCGTCCACCTTGCGTGTCGCCGCGTTCAGCGGGTCTCGCCTTTGTACTTGAGCACCAGAAAGGCCGGGCCGAACAGGGGAATCTCCCGCTCGTAGGCATACGACACGACGACCTTGTCGCCGACCTTCTTGATGTCGAGATCCTTGCCGGAGACCGACTTGAAGTCGTCGATGGCCTGCGCCCGGTCGAAGATGGCGCGCACTTCAGGCACGGTGGTGCCTTCCTTGGCCTTGTTGGCGGCCTTGTCGATCGCCTGGTATTCGATCAGTGTCGGGATGACCTGCGCGACGACGACGCCCAGGCAACCCAGCACCACGGCGACAAACACCAGACCGATGAACGAGATGCCGCGCTGGTGCGCGGCCCTGCTGCGGATGGACCGATTAGCTCTCATGCCCTCTTACCCCTCGAACAATGCTGACTGCTTATTGGAATGGACCGATGCGACCCAGGTCGCCGAAGTTCATCCAGACGAAGAACGCCCTGCCTACGATGTTCTTGTCCGGCACGAAACCCCAGAAACGCGAGTCCGCCGAATTATCGCGGTTGTCGCCCATCATGAAGTAGTTGCCGGCGGGCACCTTGCAAACCACGCCTTCGACGGAGTAGCGGCAGTTTTCGCGAAACGGGAAGTCGGCGGCGCCCTGGACGAAGGCCGGGCCGGCATCGTCGTTGAGCAACCTGTGCTGCTTGCCGCCGAGGTCTTCGTTGAACTGCTTGAGCAGGCGCATCGAATCGCTGTCGAGATAGTCGGGCATCGAGGACTTGGAGACCGGCTGCCCGTTGATGGTGAGCTTCTTGTTCAGGTAGGCCACCTCGTCGCCGGGAATGCCGACCACGCGCTTGATGTAGTCCATGCTCGGCTTGGGCGGGTAGCGGAACACGACCACGTCGCCGCGCGCCAGCGGTGTGCCGTCGGTGATCTTGGTATTGATGACCGGCAAGCGCAGGCCGTAGGTGAACTTGTTGACCAGGATCAAATCGCCGGTCAGCAGCGTCGGCATCATCGAGCCTGACGGAATCTTGAAGGGCTCGTAAAGGAACGAGCGCAGCAGGAACACCACCAGGATGACCGGGAACAGCCCGGCCGTCCAGTCGAGCCACCACGGCTGCATGAGCAGGCGATCGCTGGCCTTGGCATCGGCCGTGTCGACCTGCGTGATGCCCTGGCCGGCCAGGCGCGCGTTGCGTTCGTGGAGCGAGGTTTCGAGCGCGGCGGCGGCGCGCTCGCGCCGGGGCTGGAAGTAGAAGCGCTCGGCCAGCCAGTAAAGCCCGGTGACCACGGTGGCCAGGAACAGCAGCAGTGCGAAGTTGCCTTCGATGGCGCCAAAGTACCAGGCACCGACGTAGCTGGCAAAGGCCGCGAGGACCAAAGTAGTGATGAATGCCATTTTTGAGATCAGTCTTCGACTTGCAGAATCGCGAGGAAGGCCTCTTGCGGGACCTCGACCGAGCCGATCTGCTTCATTCTTTTCTTGCCCGCTTTCTGCTTCTCGAGCAGCTTCTTCTTGCGGGTGATGTCGCCGCCGTAGCACTTGGCAAGAACGTTCTTGCGCAGGGCCTTGATTGTCTCACGCGCGATGATGTTGACCCCGATGGCCGCCTGGATCGCAACGTCGAACATCTGGCGCGAAATGATCTCGCGCATCTTCGACACCACGGCCCGGCCGCGGTACTGCGACTGGCTTCGGTGCACGATGATGGACAGCGCATCGACCTTCTCGCCGTTCAGCAGGATGTCGACCTTGACCACGTCGGACGCGCGGTACTCCTTGAACTCGTAGTCCATGGAGGCGTAGCCGCGGCTGACCGATTTCAGCTTGTCGAAGAAGTCGAGCACGATCTCGCCGAGCGGCATCTCGTAGGTCAGCATGACCTGGCGGCCGTGGTAGGCCATGTTCATCTGCACGCCGCGCTTCTGGTTGGCCAGCGTCATGACGGCGCCGACGTATTCCTGCGGCATGTAGAGATGCACGGTGACGATCGGCTCGCGGATCTCGCTCATCTTGCCGACGTCGGGCATCTTGGACGGGTTCTCGACCATGATGACTTCGCCGTCGTTGCGCACCACCTGGTAGACCACGCTCGGCGCGGTCGTGATCAGGTCCTGGTCGAACTCGCGTTCCAGACGCTCCTGCACGATTTCCATGTGCAAGAGGCCGAGAAAGCCGCAGCGAAAGCCGAAGCCGAGCGCCTGACTCACCTCAGGTTCGTAGCGCAGCGACGAATCGTTGAGCTTGAGTTTTTCGAGCGCGTCGCGCAGCGAGTCGTACTCGCTCGCTTCGGTCGGGTAGAGGCCGGCAAACACCTGCGGCTGGATTTCCTTGAAGCCCGGCAGCGCCTCGGTCGCAGTGGCGGCCGCGCCGCCCGTGCCCGGCTTGATCAGCGTCACGGTGTCGCCGACCTTGGCGGCCTGCAGTTCCTTGATGCCCGCGATGATGTAGCCCACCTCGCCCGCTTCGAGCGAAGGGCGCGGTTCGTTGGCGGGCGTGAAGACGCCGATGTTGTCGGCGTTGTACATGGCGCCGGACGCCATCATCTTGATGCGCTCGCCCTTCACCAGCCGGCCGTCCACCACGCGCACCAGCATGACGACGCCGACGTAGGCGTCGAACCAGCTGTCGACGATCATCGCTCGCAGCGGGCCGTCGGGATTGCCGCGCGGCGCGGGCATCTTGTGAACGACGGCTTCGAGGATTTCGTCGATGCCGAGGCCCGTTTTCGCGGAACATGGAATCGCGTCGGTCGCGTCGATGCCGATCACGTCTTCGATTTCGGTGCGCGCGTTGTCGGGATCCGCGTTCGGCAAATCCATCTTGTTGAGCACTGGCACCACTTCAACGCCGAGGTCGAGTGCGGTGTAGCAGTTGGCCACCGTCTGCGCTTCGACGCCTTGCGATGCATCGACGACGAGCAGCGCACCTTCGCATGCCGACAACGAGCGACTCACTTCATAAGAGAAGTCGACGTGGCCCGGCGTGTCGATCAGATTGAGGTTGTAGACCTGTCCATCGAGCGCCTTGTAGTGCAGCGCAGCGGTCTGTGCCTTGATGGTTATCCCACGCTCTTTTTCGATGTCCATCGAGTCGAGCACCTGCGCTTCCATCTCGCGTTCAGCGAGGCCGCCGCAACGTTGGATCAAACGGTCTGCGAGCGTCGACTTGCCGTGGTCGATGTGCGCAATGATCGAAAAATTTCTGATGTGATTCATCAACGGGGACGCTTAAGTACTTGAATTGGCTCGTGCGCAGAGTGCGACAGGCAAGAAAAAAGGGCGCGTCTTCTGGAGACGCGCCCTGAACCAACAAGCAATGGCAACTGCAGTAGTTGGAACTTCATTGTAGGCAAAAAGGGAGGCACGTACATCCGGGGACAGGGTCGAAACGGGTCGTTGCAGGTCCACAACATCAAAGATATAAACAACTTATCCACAGGATCGGTGGAGCACTCTATGAACAACTTGTGGGCGATCTGTGGAGCATCGGTGGACTGCTGTCTGACATCTCGCATGGTGGAGGAAACCCCCCTCCTTATGCACGGACTCAGCGCCCAATGAACCCTATTCTACCGAAAACCGTCCTAAGCCCCTCAACAAGTTAGTGAACGCAAACAAGACTGACGCATTTTCAGCCCAGAAAATTTTTTTGAAACCGCGCGCTCGAGCGTCGCAAACACCTCAAAAAAAGGCCCCAAACCCGACTGACGGGTGGGGCCACTTGACGGCAGCGCCAGATCAGCGTGTAGGTCGGATCAGGGCATATTGCGCCCACTCACCGCGACGGAACAGCACGCTGAGCGGCTTGTTCTTGTCAGCCTTGGAAATCGCGGACTCGAACTCCTTGACGCTCGAGACTTCGATGTTGCCGACCGAGAGAATCACGTCGCCCTCGCGCAGCCCGGCCTTGGCGGCCGCGTCGGTGGCGGCCTCGATGCGCACGCCGCGCACCTTGAGCTCCTTCTTCTGGGCATCGGTGAGGTCGCCGACCACCAAGCCAAGCGACTTGCTGGCCGCGGACGACGGCTTGGCCTGAGGCTCTTCGCGATCCTGCTGGCGCTTGCCGGCCGGCTTGGCTTCGGGATCGCCCTCGGCCACGGTGATGGCGAGTTCGCGCGAAGCGCCATTGCGGAACAAGGTCAGCGTGCTCTTGACGCCGGGCTTGGTGCTGGCCACCGAGCGCGACAGGTCGCTCGGCGTCTCGATCGCCTTGTCGCCGTATTTGGTGATGATGTCGCCTTCCTTCACGCCGGCCTTGTCGGCCGCAGAACCCGGCACCACGCTGTTCACAAGCGCGCCACGGGCCTTGCCCAGGCCGATCGATTCGGCGACGTCCTTGGAGACTGTGCCAATGGTCACGCCGATCAGGCCGCGCGACACGCGCCCGGTGGCGCGAAGCTGGTCGCTGACACGGATGGCTTCATCGATCGGGATCGAGAACGAGATGCCCATGTAGCCGCCCGAGCGCGAATAGATCTGGCTGTTGATGCCGACCACTTCGCCGCGCAGGTTGATCAGCGGGCCGCCCGAGTTGCCGGGGTTGATTGCAACGTCGGTCTGGATCAGCGGTACCAGGTCGCCAGTGTCGCGCTGCTTCGCGCTCACGATGCCCGCGGTCACGGTGTTCTCGAGGCCGAAAGGCGAACCGATTGCCATGACCCATTCGCCGACGCGCAGCTTCGAGATGTCGCCGACCTTCACCACCGGCAGGCTGGTCGCCTCGATTTTCACCACGGCAACGTCGCTGCGCTTGTCGGCGCCGATCAGCTTCGCCTTGAACTCGCGCTTGTCGGTCAGGGTGACGAGAATCTCGGAAGCGTCCTCGATCACGTGGGCATTGGTCATCACATAGCCGTCGGCGGACAGGATGAAGCCCGAGCCCACGCCGCGCGGACGCTCTTCCTCCTGGGGCTGTTGCGGCCGGTTCGGGCGCGGGCCCGGACGCGGGTTGCCGGGCAGCGGCTGGCCGAAGAAACGCCTGAAGAACTCCTGCATTTCCTCGTCCATTTCCCCGCCGCTGCCGCCACGCGTGGAAACCTTTTCGACGGTTCGAATCCCGACCACCGCGGGGCCCACCTGCTCCACCAGATCGGCGAAATCGGGCAATCCGCGCGCCTGCGGCGTCTGTGCCGTGGCGGACGATGCCGGCAGGAAACCGGTGGCAGCCGAAAAGGCGACGCCGAATGCGAAGAGATAGGAACGAAGCTTGTGTCCCTCGACTTTGAACATCATCGGTTTTCTTTCAAAAGTGCAGAGCGGCCAAAAGAAGAGCTATGAGTCGGTGGTGCGGAGTTGGTTCAGCGCCAGCTGCGCGCGGCCAGGAGGCAGATCAGCGCGTGCGCGCGAGGTTTTGCGCAAATGCGTTGAGCGTCTGCTGCGGCACCTCGCCCACGGCCGTGAGCCACCAATCGTTCGCCGGCTCGGGCAATCGCCGGCGAATGGCGTTGGTTGCACCGATTGTGAGCACGCCGTCACGGGGCGCGCGCTTCTCATCGTATCGCTCGATGAAAAGCGACACCGAGGCAAGGCCATCGGAGAAGGTCCACTGAACGGTTCGATCCTGCCCGCTCTTGTTGTCGCTGCCAGCCGGGCGGCGGTAGAAGCTGCGCGGCTTGAAACCGGCCACCGGCGACTTGAGTACCCAGCCCTCATCCTGCGCGTTGGTGCGCTCCAGCTCCAATTTTTCGATGCGATAGCCGCCGGTATTGGCCATCATCTGCGCGAGTGCCTGCGCCTTGACCGGTGCATCCAGCTGCAGCTCGGAAAACGCCGACTGCTCGACCACGCGAGAGTCGCTGTCGATGGTCTGCAGCTTCATGACCAGGCCGGAACGGCGCTCGCTCCAGATGCGATATCCGAAGCGAAGCCCGTCATGCGGCACCAGCTGCACCACGTCGGCGTCGAAACCGGCCACGCGGTCCTTGCCGATGGCACGGACATCGTAAAAGTCGCCGATCGACGAATCGGGTTTGTCGGGGAGATTGGGAAAGAGATCGAGGTTCTCGCGCTTCTCGACCTTCACGACCTTCGCTTCGGGCAGGAAGGTCATCACGTGGTGGTTGCGCCTGAAGGTGGAGCGCGGCGGACCCGACAGGGCCTCGATACGCTCGATCTGCATATCGCCGTCGCGTACATGCCAGATGCGTGCGCTCGACAGATCGCCGCCCGCTGCCGATACCACGAAGGTGCCGACGTAATTTCGCTGCCGCGCACCCGTGTGCATGCGCTGCAGCCATTCGACGACGCCCATGGCGGGCGGCGCGTCGCCGGCCTGTACCGAGGCCGCGCTCCTGGCGTTGGCCGGACCCGGCCGGCTCTGCGCCGCCGCGATCTGCACCAGACAAAAAGCAGCGAACACCAGCGTAAACGCGCGTGCAGAAATCGGCATCTGGACGGTCATTGGAAGGGCGGCAGGCGCGCGTCAGCGCGTCGGGCCTTCGAAGGTCGCGTTGCGCAGGAAACCGGAGGGCATTTGCGAGGCGCCGCCGGCTTGCTGGTGCGCTTCGAGCAACTGGTCGAGCCGCGGATCGCGCAGCATGACCTGCGGGCTTCCATTGCCGACCACCACGCGGGTCGGCGTCAGCGGCGCAGCGGCGGGCTGCTGATTGCCGGTGGCAGCGGCGGCCAGCACCGAGTTGGCTGCCGGTTGCTGCTGGACTGCCATCTGGGCACCCTGCGACGGAACGGCGGCGCCGTTTCCAACCAGCGTCCAGCTGATCGCAGCCACAGCCACCAGGGAGGCGGCGCCGGCCACGAGCTTCCAGCGAAAGACCGGCTCATTGGCCGCGTCGGCTTTGTGCCGCACCGCGTGAACTGCCACTGGGGCGGGCGCCACAACCGGGGCTGCGACGGCAGGCTCGGCCGCCAGGCGTTGTTGAAAGCGGGCCAGGAACGCATTGCTATCGCTGCATGGCGAATGCGCGCCCGCGCGCAACACGTCGCCCACCACGTGATAGGCACGCCAAGCCCGATGGGCCTCGTCGCCCGCGCAGACAGCCTCGATGGCCCGCGCGAAGTCCTCGCCCTGCAAATGACCATCCGCCAGTGCGGACACCTGCTCACGAACCGTCATTGTCTGATTCATTTCATTCACCTGCTTACCTACCAACGCTTGCCGGACTGGTTGTCCAGCAGCGGTTTGACCCTGGCCGAAATGGCCTCGCGCGCCCGGAAAATACGCGAGCGCACGGTGCCGATCGGGCAATCCATGACCTCGGCAATCTCTTCGTAACTCATGCCCTCGATCTCGCGCAGGGTGACAGCCTGGCGCAGCTCGGACGGCAACGCCTCCATGGCCGCCTCGACCACGCGGGCGATTTCGTTTGCCGCCAGGACCGATTCGGGGGTTTCGTCGCTGATTGGTTCGTTTCCGGGCCGGTAAGTTTCATCGTCGTCTTCAGAAGACGGCCGCATGGCGCTTTCGGAAATGGTCGGGTCGCGCTTCATGTCGACCAGTGCCTTCTTGGCGGTATTCACCGCAATCCGGTAAAGCCAGGTGTAGAACTGCGCGTCGCCGCGGAACTGATGGAGCGCGCGGTAGGCGCGAATGAATGTTTCCTGCGCGATGTCTTCGACCAGATCGACGTCGCGCACCATGCGCCCGATCAGGCGCTCGATCCGGCGCTGGTATTTGATGACCAGCAGTTCGAATGCTTTCTGATCACCCGCGACCGTGCGCTGGACCAGCAGCAGGTCGACCTCGCCCGGACGCGGCGCCTCGGCGGACACATCGGGCAAGCCGGAGTCCGGTGGCACTGGCGGCGGAGAAGTGGTCATCGAGGAGGTTCAGGGCGCATCGGCGGGAGCGGTCGCTCGCCAAGGCTCGCCGGCGGGCGGCGCCGACGGGGCGCGCGAATATACCGCACGGCGCAGGTCGCGCCAGCGTTCCGGCATGGCGCGCTGCTCGATCCAGATCCATCGGCTCGCGCGGCCCGGCTGGGTCAGCCGGACCAGCAGCAGCGACTGGAGATCGAGTGCGACGGCGGCGCGGGCCGCATGAACGGCACGGCCCGGATGGGCGCCCGTGAGCGTCCAGCCCAATCCGTCGAAGTGCAGCACCCCCGCGCCGTCGCTTCGCAGCCCGAGCCCGGCCGCGAGGCCCGACAACAGCACACTCAGCACCAGCAGCAACTGGCGCCAACCGGCACTATCGAACAGATAGCACGACAGTCCCGCGCACGCTGCGCCCAAGGCCCATGTGGCGACCAGAATCCGGGTGGCACCGCGCGAGCGCCCCACCGGGTATGTCACCGACGGTGCGCTGTGCATGAAAGAGCAATGCTCAAGCGCGCTTGAACACCAGCGTGCCGTTTGTGCCGCCGAAGCCGAAGTTGTTCTTGACCGCGACATCGATCTTGAGATCGCGCGCCACGTTGGCGCAGTAGTCGAGGTCGCACTCCGGATCCTGGTTGAAGATGTTGATGGTCGGCGGGCTCTTCTGGTGATGCAATGCCAGCACCGTGAACACCGACTCGATGCCTCCGGCGCCGCCCAGCAAGTGGCCGGTCATCGACTTGGTCGAATTGACGACCAGTTTCTTCGCGTGGTCGCCAAAGGCCTTCTTGACCGCATTGGTCTCGTTGACGTCGCCGATCTGCGTCGAGGTGCCGTGTGCATTGAGGTACTGCACTTCGTCGGCGTTGACGCCCGCATTGGCCAGCGCCATGGCCATCGAGCGGCGGGGGCCGTCGACGTCGGGTGCGGTCATGTGGTACGCGTCGCCGGTCAGGCCAAAGCCCGCCACTTCCGCGTAGATCTTGGCACCGCGCGCTTTGGCATGCTCGTATTCTTCGAGCACCAGCACGCCGGCGCCCTCGCCCAGCACAAAGCCGTCGCGGTCCTTGTCCCATGGACGCGAGGCCGTGGCGGGATCGTCGTTGCGCGTGCTGAGTGCACGCGGCGCGGTGAAGCCGCCGATGCCGAGCGGAGAAATGGTCGACTCGGCGCCGCCCGCGATCATGACGTCGGCATCGCCGTACTCGATCATGCGTGCCGACGTGCCAATGGCATGCAGGCCGGTGGTGCAGGCGGTAACCACGGCGATGTTCGGGCCCTTGAAGCCGTACTTGATCGACACATGGCCCGAGATCATGTTGATGATCGACGCCGGCACGAAGAACGGCGAAATGCGGCGCGGGCCGCGACTCGCGTATTCGCCATGCGTCTGTTCGATCATCGGCAGTCCGCCGATGCCCGAGCCGATGTTGCAGCCGATGCGCACGGCTTCTTCATAGGACAGCGTTTCGCCGGTCGGCAATCCGCTGTCCTGCACCGCCTGGATGGCGGCGGCAAGCCCCAGATGAATGAAGCGGTCCATGTGGCGCGCTTCTTTCTCCGAGATGTATTGGGTGATGTCGAAACCCTTGACCTCACCGGCGAACTTGCAGGCGAAAGCGCTTGCATCGAACGCGGTGATGTTCGCAATACCCGACTTCCCGGCCAACAGGTTGGCCCAGGATTCGGTTGCGGTGTTTCCGACAGGAGCGATGCAACCGAGTCCGGTCACGACGACGCGGCGTTTGGTCATGCCGGCAAACCTTTCTGGAAGCGCTGAACAACTGCGGTCGGCGCGTACGGGCTCGATGAAAAGCGCCGCCGGCCGTGGCAGTTCCAGCTGGCCCGATCAGGCCTTTTGATTCTTGGTGGCGTAGTCGACGGCGTTTTGCACCGTGGTGATCTTCTCGGCGTCTTCATCGGGAATCTCGATGCCGAACTCGTCTTCGAGTGCCATCACCAGTTCGACCGTGTCGAGCGAGTCCGCACCGAGGTCGGCCACGAAAGCCTTTTCGTTCGTTACTTGGGACTCTTCCACGCCGAGTTGCTCGGCGATGATTTTCTTGACACGTGCTTCGATATCGCTCATTTGGTTCCCTCTGAGGGTTGTAGGTAATCGGTGGATTTTAGCCGGGCGCATTGTGGCATTTGCCGTGCACCCGGTACGGGGAAAGTTTGCGCCTTGCGGCAATTACATGTGCATGCCGCCGTTGACGTGCAGTTCCTGCCCCGTCACGTACGACGCCTGGGGCGATGCAAGGTAGGACACGGCATGTGCGATGTCGGCTGGCTTGCCAAGGTGGCCCAGCGGGATCTGCTGGAGCAGCGCCTGCTGCTGAGCCTCGGGCAGGCTGGCGGTCATATCGGTCTCGATGAAGCCCGGCGCGACGCAGTTGACCGTGATGTTGCGGCTGCCGAGTTCGCGGGCGAGTGCGCGGGTCATGCCCGCGACACCGGCCTTGGCAGCCGCATAGTTGGCCTGGCCGGCATTGCCGGAGGCACCGACCACGCTCGTGATGCTGATGATGCGGCCGTAGCGCTGCTTCATCATCGGGCGAATCACCGCACGCGACAGGCGGAACACGGCTTTGAGATTGGTGTCGAGCACCGCATCCCAGTCGTCGTCCTTCATGCGCATGGCGAGCGTGTCGCGCGTGATGCCGGCGTTGTTGACCAGCACGTGAATCGCACCGTAGGCCTGCACGATTTCGTCGATCAGCGCCTCGACGGCTGCGGCGTCGTTCACGTTGAGCGCCCGGCCGCGGCCGTCGAAGGCACTCAAGGCCGAGGTGATCTTTGCTGCGCTGTCTTCGGTGGTGCCGGTGCCGACCACCTTGAGGCCGCGGTGCGCCAGTTCAAGCGCAATCGCCGCGCCGATGCCGCGCGACGCGCCGGTGACCAGGGCGACTTGCCCTTCGAATTTGGGAATGCTCATAAAAGTATCGGGGGCCTTGCGCCGTTCAGCCGGCGACCAGTTGTCGGGTGTCCGCGAGAGTCGCCGGGTCGTACACGGACGCGGCTTCGAGTTCGGGGGCAATGCGCTTGACCATACCGGCCAGCACCTTGCCCGGCCCGCACTCGATGATGGCGGCTACACCGCGCAGTTTCAAGGCCTGCACGCTTTCAACCCAGCGAACCGGCCCGGCCGCCTGGCGCACCAGGGCGTCTCGGATGCGTTCGGGATCGGTTTCAACGGCCACGTCGATGTTGTTCAGCACCGGAATCTGCGGCGCAGCGAACGTGATCGTGGTCAGCTTTTCGCGCAGCGCCTCGGCGGCGGGCTTCATCAGGCTGGAGTGGAAGGGTGCCGACACGGGCAGCAGCAGTGCGCGCTTGGCACCGTTGGCCTTGACCAGCTCGCAGGCCTTGTCGACGGCCGCCTTGCTACCCGCGATCACGGTCTGCATCGGGTCGTTGAAATTCACCGCCTCGACGATCTCGGCGCTTCCGGCGCCGAAGGACGCTGTTGCTTCCGCGCAGCTCGCCACCACCTTGGCCGCTTCCATGCCGAGGACGGCCGCCATGGCACCCATCCCGACCGGCACGGCCTGCTGCATGGCCCGCGCCCGAAAACGCACCAGCGGCGCGGCTTGCGCCAAGCTGAGAACGCCAGACGCCACCAGCGCCGAGTACTCGCCAAGGGAATGCCCCGCAACGACGGAAGGGGCCGCGCCACCGTCGGCCAGCCATGCGCGCCAGGCGGCAACGCCGGCCACCAGCATCACCGGCTGGGTATTGGTGGTGAGCGCCAGTTCTTCCTTGGGGCCGTTCTTGATCAGCGCCGCGACGTCTTCGCCCAGCGCCTCGGAAGCTTCGCGCAGGGTTTCGGCCACGGCCGGGTGGTCGCCCCAGGCGTCGAGCATACCGACCGCCTGCGAGCCTTGGCCCGGAAAGACAAAAGCAAAGGATTTCATTGTTTCAGCGTATGTCGCACTGCAGCCCCACCGCGAGGGGCATTGCAATGGCTACAGGTTCAATAGCACCGCGCCCCAGGTGAAGCCGCCGCCGACGCCTTCGAGCATGACGGTTTCGCCCTTCTTCACTTTGCCGGACCGCACGGCTTCGTCGAGCGCCAGCGGAATCGAGGCGGCCGAGGTGTTGCCATGCTCGTTGACCGTGACGATGAGCTTCTCGCGCGGAAGCTTCAGCTTCTTGGCCGTGCCTTCCATGATGCGGATGTTGGCCTGGTGCGGAATCAGCCAGTCGATGTCCGCTTCGGTCTTGCCTGCCTTTGCAAGCGTGGCGCGTGCCGCATCTTCGAGCACGCGCACCGCCAGCTTGAACACGGCCTGGCCGTCCATGTGCAGCAGCGGCGTGCCCAGCACATTGCCGCCCGAGACGTGGCCCGGCACGCAAAGAATGCCGACATGCTTGCCATCCGCATGCAGGTCGCTCGCGAGGATGCCGGGCTCGTCGCTGGCCTCGAGCACCACTGCGCCGGCACCGTCGCCGAACAGCACGCAGGTGGTGCGATCGTTGAAATCGAGGATGCGCGAGAACACTTCAGCGCCAATCACCAGCGCGCAGCGCGCGCTGCCGGTGCGAATCATCGCGTCGGCCACGGTCAGCGCATACACAAAGCCGCTGCAGACCGCCTGGACATCGAATGCCGCGCAGCCGGCAATGCCGAGCTTGTTCTGGAGAATGGCAGCCGACGACGGAAACACCATGTCCGGCGTCGACGTGGCGACGATGATCAGGTCGACGTCTTCCGCCTTGCGCCCCGCGGCTTCCAGCGCGTGCCGGGCGGCCTCGAGGCCGAGATCGCTGCTCGTGACTTCAGGCGCCGCAAAGTGCCGCGCGTGGATGCCGGTGCGTTCGACGATCCACTGGTTCGAAGTCTCGATGCCGCGTGTTGCCAATTCCTTGGCAAGGTCGTCGTTGGTCACCCGGCGCGGAGGCAGATAGCTGCCTGTGCCGGTGATGCGTGAATAAGAGCTCATCAAACGTGAAGGGCCGCCGCGTCGGCAGGCACCGCCGGCTCCTGCCGCGCGAGCAATGGCGCGGCGTGAGCAATGCGGGCCCGCACGCGGTCGAGCAGGTTGTTGCGAGCGGCATCATAAGCGCGATCCAGCGCGTGGCCGAAAGCCACTTCGTCAGCCGAGCCATGGCTCTTGAACACCAGCCCGCGAAGGCCCAACAGGGCAGCGCCGTTGTACCGACGATGGTCCAAGCGATTTTTAAACGCTTTTAGCACCGGGTAGGCAACAATTGCCGCCGCTTTCGTCAAAATATTGCGCGAAAACTCGATACGAATGAACTCGCCGATCATCGAGGCCACGCCTTCGCTGGCCTTCAGCGCGACGTTGCCAACGAAGCCGTCACAAACCACGATGTCGGTCGTGCCCTTGAAGATATCGTTGCCCTCCACGTTGCCGTAGAAGTTCAAATCCTTCGAGTTGGCGGCTGTACGCAGCAGTTGGCTTGCTTTTTTGATCGTTTCGCTGCCCTTTATGGCTTCCTCGCCAATATTGAGCAAGCCGACCGATGGAGCCTCGTTGCCGGTGAGCGCGGAGACCAGGGCCGAGCCGAGCACGGCGAACTGAAGCAGGTCTTCGGCATCGCAATCGACGTTGGCACCCAGGTCCAGCACCGTGGTGGCGCCGCCCTTGGCGTTCGGGAGCTGGGGCGCAATGGCGGGGCGGTCGATGCCGTCGAGCGTCTTCAGGAGATAGCGCGCAATGGCCATCAGGGCGCCGGTATTGCCGGCCGAAATGGCCGCTTGAGCGGCACCGTCCTTGACCTGCTGGATCGCAACGCGCATCGAAGAGTCCTTCTTCTTGCGCAGGGCGATTTCAATAGGATCGTCCATGCCCACCACTTCGCTGGCGGCAACGATGCGCGCACGCGGATGCGCAGCAAACCCGGCCAATGCGGCAGGCGCACCAACCAGCAGCAACGAAGCTTCGCTGTGCCGCTCAAGGAACGCGCGGCAGGCCGCGAGCGTGACGCGCGGCCCATGGTCACCTCCCATGCAATCGACGGCGAGCGTGATTGCGGAAGGCGCAGCAGTGATTTCGGGGGAAGAAGGCGTAGCCATCAAAACAAAGGCCCGACGCTACGGCAAAAGTAGCTTCGGGCCTTGGCCTTGGGATGCGAGATCAGGCTTCGGACTTGTTCTTGAGCACCTGGCGGCCACGGTAGAAACCGTTGGGGCTGATGTGGTGGCGCAGGTGCGTTTCGCCGGTGGTCGGTTCCACGGCGATGCCGGGCACGACCAGCGCATTGTGGGAACGGTGCATGCCGCGCTTGGAAGGCGACTTCTTGTTTTGCTGGACGGCCATGATGGCTCCTGGACTGTTAGGTGAGTGATTGGATGCGCTCTCTGGCGGTGGCAATACAGGGGCATGTATGGAATGCCTTGGTCTGTCTTGCTGCTCACGGCGGCGCGCGCGAAGCCCATGATTATAGCCTAGCCTGAGGAAAAGGGCTACTTGCCCTCTTCCGGCTTGCGCGAACGCAACGCGCCGAGCACCGCAAACGGGTTGGGCTTGGCTTCTTCCGCGGCGTTGAAATCTTCGTCGCTGGACGACAGTTGGATCGGCGTGGGGCAGACCTCGTGCACCGGCATGACGGGAATTTCCATCAGGAGCTCGTCCTCGATCAGTGCGTGAAGGTCGAAATCGCGGCTCACGACGAGCAGGTCTTCTTCCGATTCGTCGTCCTCGGCGTCGGCCGTGGCCTCGTCGGCCACGAAACGGAACCAGCGGTCCGACTCAACAAGCGTGTCCACAGGCGCCAGGCAGCGCTGGCAAACCAACGGCACGGTCGCCTCGGCCACCAAGTGCAGCCAGGGCTCGGCCTTGCCCAAGGCGCCGGGGCGCTGCTCGCCCACGGCTTCCCAGCTGACCACGGCATTAGGCGCCGGCAAAGCGAGTTCCTGCGCCAGCCGGGGATAGTTGGGGACCGGATCGTCGGCTGAAAGCGCCGCAGCTTCGGCGGCAAAGGCGGCCACGTCGAGCCGTTCGGGAACAAATTCTCTCTTCATCCGCTCCAGTCTAGCGCGCCGGCCGCGGGAATTGGCGGAGCGCCGCCAAAGGCTTTTTGGCAGCTCACGCACAATCGTCGCCATGCAACGCCCCTTGATCCTTGCCTCGACCTCACGCTATCGCCGCGAATTGCTGGCCCGCCTCCACCTACCCTTCGACGTGCAGCCCCCCGAAGTCGACGAGACCGCCCAGAGCGGAGAGACCCCGCGCGAGCTGGCCGAGCGCCTGGCATTGGAAAAGGCCCAGGCAGTTGCCGCGCGGTTTCCCGAGGCCGTGGTGATCGGTTCGGACCAGGTGGCCGACCTCGCCGGCGAGGCGCTCGGCAAGCCGGGCGACCACGCACGCGCCACAGCCCAGCTACGCCGGATGCGCGGCCAGACGCTGGTATTCCAGACCGCCGTGGCCGTCGTCTGCCAAGCCACGGGCTTCGTCCAGCGCGACCTGGCGCCGGTTCGGGTGGTGTTCCGCGAACTCAGCGATGCAGCCATCGAGCACTACCTGCAGGCCGAACAACCCTACGACTGCGCGGGCAGCGCCAAGAGCGAAGGCCTCGGCATCGCCTTGCTGAGCGCGATCGACAGCGACGACCCGACTGCCCTGGTCGGCCTGCCGCTGATCCGCACCTGCCGGATGCTGCGTTCCGCCGGGGTCGATCTGCTGTGACCCGCGGCAAGCTCTACCTGGTGCCCGCGCCGCTCGACTTCGGCTGCGATACACAAGCGCCGCTGCAGGACGCCTTGCCCCTCGGTACGCTGCAGGCGGCCGCCGGCATCACCCATTGGATCTGCGAGAACGCCAAGTCGGCACGCGCCTACCTGAAGCGCATCGATGCAGTCGTTCCACTGGCTGCGCCCCTGCAGGCACAGGACATCCGGGAACTGCCGCGCGAGGTGCACAAGAAAGGCGACCACGCCGGCCAGTTCGATGCCAAGCCATTGCTGGCCGCCGCACTCGAAGGCCACGACGTCGGCCTGCTCAGCGAAGCCGGCATGCCGGCGGTGGCCGACCCCGGCTCCTCGGTGGCGCGCGCCGCGCACGAGCTTGGCATTGCCGTAGTCCCGCTCACCGGCCCCGTGTCGCTGCTGCTCGCATTGGCGGCCAGCGGCCTCAACGGACAGAACTTTGCCTTTGTCGGTTACCTGCCGCAGGATTCGGGCGAGCGCCAGGTTCGCATCCGGGAACTCGAGGCGCTGGCCCTCAAGACCGGCCAGACGCAGCTTTTCATCGAAACCCCCTACCGCAATGCCGCGCTGCTCCAGGCCCTCGTGCAAACGCTGCAGCACAACACGCGGCTCGCCGTGGCGCGCGGGCTGACGCTCGCAACAGCCCAGGTGCGCAGCGAAACGGTGAAGGCCTGGCGCTCCAAGGCGCAAAGCCCGACGGACGAGCGCCTGCCCGCGGTGTTCGCGATCGGGCGCTGACGATGGTGGTGACTGCCGGCACCCGCTGGGCCGCGCGCGCGCAGTTCTTTTCTTCCGGCTTCATCTTTGCGACCTGGGGCGTGCACGTTCCAACGGTCAAGGCGCACTACGGCATCGACGAAGCCGAACTGGGGCTGGCCATGCTCGCGGCCGGTGCCGGCGCGATGTTCGGCTTGACCAGCGCCGGGCGTTGGATCGGCGGCCACGGCCCGCGGCGCATGGCCGCCCTCTGCGGCTGCGTCTACGCGCTGCTGCTTGGCGGGTTGATTGCCATGCCGGGCTACCTCTTCCTGCTGGCGCTGCTGGCTGTCTTCGGTCTTGTCACCAGCGTGTTCGACGTGGCCATCAATGCCGAAGCGGCGCAACTCGAGCTGCATGGCGGCAAACCGCTGATGAGCGGCATGCACGGCATGTTCAGCCTGGGCGGCATGGCCGGCGCCGCGAGCGGCAGCGCGGCACTGGCGGCCGGGCTCGAAGCCCAGGCCCACCTCCTGTGGGTCGCGGTGGCCATGGTGCTGGTGGTGGCCGCGTCTTCGTGGCACATGCTCCCCAAGCCGCCTGCCACCAGCGACGCATCCCCGGCCGACCACGCATTTCGGCTGCCTCGCGGCGTGCTCGCGGTGCTGGGCTTGCTCGCCGCGCTGGGCCTGATTGCCGAAGGCGCGATCTACGACTGGAGCGTGCTCTACATGCAGCAGGAACTCGGCAGCCCGCAAAAGCAGGCCGCGCTGGCGTATGCAAGCTTTTCGGCCGCCATGGCAGCCGCGCGTTTCGGTGGCGATGCGATGCGTGCGCGCTTCTCGCCGGCTGCGCTGCTGCTCGGCAGCGGCTTGCTTGCGGCGGCGGCCATGACGCTGGTTCTGCTGACCGACCTGCCCTGGCTCGCGCTGATCGGCTTTGCGGGAGTGGGCGTGGGGTTCGCGAACGTGGTGCCGATCTTGTTCGGTGCATCGGCCCGCGTGCCCGGCGTCGAAGCCGCAACGGGCATCGCGGCCGTCTCGGCCATCGCCTACCTGGGCTTCATGGCCGGACCCGCCGTCATCGGGCTGCTGGCCCGGGCCACTTCGCTGACGGCCGCGCTCTATGTGGTCGTGGTTTTTGCCGCGGCGCTGGCCGCATCGGCCCGTTTCACGGACAGCGGCAGCCCAAGCTGAGCCGGCCGCCGACCTCAGCGCAGCGCCGGCGTAGCGAACTGCAGCGAGCGCACGGTGGCGTCGCCCATCGCGGCGCCGAATTTCTTGGCCAGCTTTTCAGCCACGTTGTCGCGCCGCGTGTAGTCGGTCACCTCTTCGGCCTTGATCACCTCGCGTGCGACGTAGTCGACATTGCCGAGCTGGTCAGCCAGGCCGAACGCAACGGCTTGTTCGCCGCTCCAGAACAGGCCGCTGAAAAGTCCCGGGGTGTCGAGCTTGAGCCGGTCGCCGCGCCCGGCCTTCACCACGTTGATGAACTGCGTGTGAATCTGGTTCAGCATGGTTTGGGCATGAGCGCGCTGCGCATCGCTCATCGGGCTGAACGGATCGAGGAAGCCTTTGTTCTCGCCGGCGGTGAGCAGGCGTCGCTCCACGCCGACCTTGTCCATGACGCCGGTGAAGCCGAAGCCGTCCATCAGCACGCCGATGCTGCCGACGATGCTGGCCTTGTCGACGAAGATCTTGTCGGTGGCGGCGGCAATGTAATAGGCGGCAGAGGCGCAGGTTTCTTCGACCACCGCGTAGACCGGCTTCTTGTGCTTGGCCTTCAGGCGCTTGATCTCGTCGCTGATGATGCCGGCCTGCACGGGGCTGCCGCCGGGCGAGTTGATCAGCAGCACGATGCCCTTGGCACCCTCGTCCTCGAAAGCGGTCTTCATGGCCGCCACGACGAATTCCGCGCTCGCGTCGCCGCCGTTGGCGATTTCGCCCTTGATTTCGACGACAGCGGTGTGGGCCGTGGTCTTGGCGGCGCTCGGCGCGTTGCGCGACATCGCGAGCCAGACCAGGAAGATGAAGAACGCGAGCCACGAAAGGCGCGTGAAGGTCTTCCAACGGCGCGCGGCCCTTTGCTCGTTCAGGGAGGCGAAGGCAAGCTTCTCGAGCGTTGCGCGCTCCCACCCTGGGCGTTGCGTGGGATCTTTGGCCATGTTTCTTGGAGCGCCCTGCGAGGACGCAATAGGAGTGGCCGGCTCAAAAGGATCAAAACCTTCGGGTTCCGTGCGGTTCGGGTCGGTCATTTCAAAAAGTCAGGGGATGGAGGTTCCAGGCAGTATGCCAGTGCACCACGCCGTCACGTTCGCTGAGGGCGATCTTCACAAGGCCGCCGCGGCATGGGCCGCCGGCACATTCGCCGGTGTCCGGCTTGTAGACCGCGCCATGCGTGGCGCAGAGCAGCCACTGCCCACTGTCGTCGAAGAAGCGGTCAGGCTGGAAATCGAGTTCCATCGCTACATGACTGCATCGGTTCAGATAGGCATGCGGCTGCCCTTCAAAGCGCACGGCAAATGCGCGGCATGTTTCGCCGCCGTAAACCACATCAAAGGGCACGGCCCGGCCCCCCTCGACCAGGTCCGAGGCGTTGCACAGGGGGATGGGCTTTTCTTCGCTCATCGCGAGATTTTCAGGCGTTGTCCAGAAGCCATGCCTCGAGGCTGGCCACCGAGTGGGCGACGAACAACGGCTTCAGCACGTCGAAGCTCTCGGGCTCGTGCGCGCCATAGCTCACGCCCACGCTGGCGCAGCCGGCATTGAGCGCCAGCTGCAGGTCGTGTGTGGTGTCGCCGATCATCAGCGTGCGCTCGACCGGAATGTCGAGCTCTTCCATCAGCTCCAGCAGCATGCGCGGATGGGGCTTGCCGAAAGTCTCGTCGGCGGTACGTGACGCATCGAAGCGGTCGCGCAGCGCCATCGACTTCAGCGCCTCGTTGAGGCCGCGGCGCGATTTGCCGGTGGCCACCGCGAGCTTGTGGCCCCGCGCGCGCAAGGCATCGAGCATCTGCAGCACGCCGTCGAACAGCACAAGGTCGTCCTGGTGCTGCAAATAGTGATAGCGGTAGCGTGCGCCGAGCTCGGCGTATTTTTCCTTCGGCACGTCGGGGGCCGCGCGCGCCAGGGCCTCTGCAAGGCCCAGGCCGATGACCCATGCGGCATCGTTCTCGCTGGGCTTGGCACCGCCCACATCGATCACGGCTGCCTGGATGCAGCGCACGATGAGCCGCGTGGAGTCGTAGAGGGTGCCGTCCCAATCGAAGGCGATCAGGTCGAAACGCAGAGGTCTGGAAGATTCAGTCATTGGCCGTAGGAGTCGGATGTTGGGCAAGCGCCTCGAGCGCCTGGGGCGGCATCAACGCGTGCAGTTCGGGCGGCAGGCCGGCCTGCAGCGCCACGCGCTCGCCGGTCGAGGGATGGTTGAACTGCAACCGCCAGGCATGCAGAAACATGCGCCGGAGGCCGAGTTTATGGAGCACACGCTGGCGTTCGAAGTCGCCGTACTTGTCGTCGCCGGCAATCGCATGACCTGCCGATGCAAGGTGCACGCGGATCTGGTGCGTGCGGCCGGTCTTGATGGTGACCGCCAGCAGAGACAGCGGCGCGGCATCGCCCGGCAGCGTAAGCCTCGCCAGCACGCGCACCAGCGTCACCGCGCGCATCGCGTCGGGATGGTCCTTGGCAACCACGCGCACGCGGCGCTCGCCGGCGCCGGCACCGTCGCCCGGCAGCAGGAACTTGGCCAGTGGCGCGTCGAGCACCTTCTTGTTGGCAGGCCAGGCACCTTCGACCAGCGCGAGGTAGGTCTTGCCCGTCTCGCGCTCGCGGAACTGGTCTTGCAGCGCCACCAGCGCGCTGCGCTTCTTGGCCACCAGCAGGATGCCCGAGGTCTCGCGGTCGAGCCGGTGCACGAGCTCCAGGAATTTGGCGCCCGGCCGCGCCGTTCGCAGCTGCTCGATCACGCCAAAGCTCACCCCGCTGCCGCCATGCACCGCCACGCCGGCGGGCTTGTCGATGGCCATCAGCGCGTCGTCTTCCAGCAGCACCGGAAATTCGCGCGCGGGCGCGGGTGCAGTGGCCCCCTCTTCGGCGCGCAGCGATATCCGCACCGGCGGCAGCCGCAACACGTCGCCGGTCTCGATGCGGGAGTCGGCCTGCGCCCGCCCCTTATTGATGCGCACCTCGCCCGACCGGATGATCCGGTAGACATGTGTCTTGGGGACGCCCTTCAGATGGCGGAACAGGAAGTTGTCCAGCCGTTGCCCAGCGGATTCGGCGTCCACAGTAATGAATTTGATGGACGCGTGCGGCGCCCCGGCATCGGCCGCGGCTTTTTGATCTGCGGGATTTGGAGCGGCCGCAGGGCTTTGCTTCGCACCTATAATGTTTTTCACCAGCGCGGTCGTGTAAGTGCTTGATTAGACAGAAGTTTAGATCACTGCAGTCAAACACCCAGGACAACGCTGCGAGGTCGATGCCGCTTTGGCGCCGAGACTGCAAACCCCGCGCAATTGCGCAAAGTGGCAGACCCTGCGCCCAAGTCAAGCCGACACCCACGAAACACCGATACGGAATACCCAGCCTGCAGCTTCCAAGCTGCAAGCGGATCGAAGCGAGTCCCTTGTGTTGATGCTGCTGATTCAAATGTGCCTGCGCTGGCCCACCTGGCTTCTGCCAGCGGCCTCAGGCATCGAGTCATCCGCACCGCGCGCCACCATTGCGCAACCAGCTATCAATAAGATAGCTGCTCAACACCGAATCTGGCTCGCGCCCATCCACGCGCCCCCACCCCGGCTGTCTTCTTGAGCTGATGCTCGAGAGGCCTCTGCTCGCGCTTGCCGCGGCAGTGACAGCAACCGGGGCCAAGCGGCAATTCCCCTCGTTTCGCGGGCGTCGTCCGTGCATCGTTGGCCCGTCATGGGCCGGTAGAACGATACATATAAGGACAACGCATCATGAAGCGGATGCTGATCAATGCCACGCAGGCCGAAGAACGCCGCCTGGCCATCGTCGACGGGCAAAAGCTCCTCGACTACGAAATCGAGATCGAAGGGCGCGAACAGCGCAAGGGCAACATCTACAAAGCCGTCGTGACGCGCGTCGAGCCTTCGCTCGAAGCCTGTTTCGTCGACTACGGTGAAGACCGCCACGGCTTCCTGCCGTTCAAGGAAATCTCCAAGCAATACTTCGCCGAAGGCGTTTCCGCCAACCAGGCGCGCATCCAGGACGTCATCCGGGAAGGCCAGGAACTGGTCGTCCAGGTCGAAAAGGAAGAACGCGGCAACAAGGGCGCGGCCCTTACCACCTTCATCTCGCTGGCCGGCCGCTACGTCGTGCTGATGCCCAACAACCCGCGCGGCGGCGGCGTGAGCCGGCGCATCGAGGGCGACGACCGCGCTGAGCTCAAGGAGGCGATGGATCAGCTCGAGTACCCGAAGGGCATGAGCATCATCGCGCGCACCGCCGGCATCGGCCGCTCGGCGCCCGAACTCCAGTGGGACCTGAACTACCTGCTCAAGCTCTGGGGCGCCATCGACGGCGCCGCCAAGGGCGGCAAGGGCGCCTTCCTGATCTATCAGGAATCGTCGCTCGTCATTCGCGCCATCCGTGACTATTTCAATCACGACATCGGCGACATCCTGATCGACACCGACGACATCTACGACCAGGCGCAGCAGTTCATGGCGCACGTCATGCCCGAGCATGCCGCCCGCGTGAAGCGCTACCGCGACGATGCCGCGTTGTTCAGCCGCTTCCAGATCGAGCACCAGATCGAGTCGGCCTATGCGCGCACCGTGCAACTGCCTTCGGGCGGCGCCATCGTGATCGACCACACCGAAGCACTTGTGTCCGTCGACGTGAACTCGGCCCGCGCCATCAAGGGCGGCGACATCGAAGAAACCGCCACCCGCACCAACCTCGAAGCCGCCGACGAAGTGGCCCGCCAGATGCGCCTGCGCGACCTGGGCGGCCTGATCGTCATCGACTTCATCGACATGGACGAGTCGAAGAACCGCCGCGAAGTCGAAAGCCGCCTGCGCGACGCGCTGCGCCAAGACCGCGCCCGCGTGCAGTTCGGCTCGATCAGCAAGTTCGGCCTGATGGAAATGAGCCGCCAGCGCTTGAAGCCGGCGCTCTCGGAAGGTTCGTCGATCCCCTGCCCCCGCTGCGGCGGTTCGGGCCACATCCGCGACACCGAATCGAGCGCGCTGCAGATCCTGCGCATCATTCAGGAAGAGTGCCTGAAGGACAACACGGCCGCCGTGCACGTCCAGGTGCCGGTCGAAGTGGCGTCGTTCCTGCTGAACGAAAAGCGCCCCGAAATCGCCAAGATCGAGCTCAAGCAGCGCGTCACCGTGCTGATGGTGCCCAACAAGACGCTCGAGACGCCGAACTACAAGCTCGAGCGCCTGAAGCACGACGATCCGCGCCTCGACCACATCGAAGCCAGCTACAAGATGGCTGACGAGATCGAAGACCCGACCGCCGTGACGCGCCGTTCGCAGGAACCCACCAACAAGCAGACGCCGGTCATCAAGGGCGTGCTGCCCGACGCCCCGGCGCCCGTGGTGCCGCCCAAGGCCGAAGCCGTGCGCGCACCCGCCGTGGCCCCGGCGCCGGTCGCACCGCCCGTGGCGAGTGCACCGGCTCCGGCCGAAATGGGCTTCTTCGCGCGCCTCAAGAGCTGGTTCGGCGGCACGCCGGCACCGGCCCCCGCACCGGCCGTGATTCCGGTCGAGGCACCGAAGCCCACGCGCCGTGATGGCGGCCGCTCTGGCCGCGACGGCGAAGCGCGCGGCGCCCGCGATGGCGAACAGCGCCGCGGTGGCCGCGGTGGCGAAGGCCGCAGCGAAAACGGTGGCCGCTCCGGTGGCCGTGACGGCGAACGCCGTGGCGGACGTGGTGGCGAGCGCCGTGGTGAAGGCCGCAGCAGCGAACTGCGCAGCGAAGCCGCCCAACCGCGCGAGCAGCGTGAGCCTCGCGAACAACGCGAACCCCGCGAGCAGCGCGAACCCCGTGAAGCACGCGGTCCTCGTGAAGGCGAACAACGCCGCGGCGGACGTGGCGAACGCCGCGAAGGCGAAGGCCGCGAGGCACGGCCGGTGGCTGCCGAACTCGACGGCAACCTCGAAGCACAGCAACTGGCGCCCAACGCGCCGGCCGGCGACGAAGGCAATGCACCGGCAGAACGCGCGCCCCGCGCACGCGGCGAACGCCGGGAACGTGGCGAGCGCGGTGAACGTGCTGACCGCGGTGAACGCGGCGACCAGCGCAATGCGTCCGAGGCACCGCGCGAAGCGGCCGGTGACGACAACGCCGCCCCCCAGGACGGCACGCAAGCCGAACGCGCCCCGCGCGGCGGCCGTGAAGAGCGCGCCCCGCGTGGTGAGCGCGGCGAAGGCCGCCGCGATCGCCGCGGTGAAGGCCAGCCGCGTTTCGCCAACGGCGAAGCACCGGCAGCTGCCGATGAAGCGGGTCTCCGCGCCGCCGAGCCGGCCGACGTCGCACCTGGCAATAACGACGAAGGCGAGACCGGTGGCAACGAGCAGCAGGCGCCGCGCCGCGAAGGCGAAGAGCGCCGCGGTCGTTCGCGCGACCGTTATGGCCGCGACCGCCGCGAACGCGGTCCGCGCGACGAGAGCGAAGCCAACGTGGCTGGCGCGCCGATCGACGCGAATGAAGCGCCGATGCGGCAGCAGCCGGAACACGCCGAAGCCCGCGCTGCAGCGTTCGAAGAAGCACCCGCACCGCGCAGCTACTTCGACCGTCCTGCACCGGCACCCGCAATTGCACCTGCACCCGCACCCGCACCCGTCGCTGCGGTTGCCGCAACGCCTGTCGTGGTTCCCATCGCGGCGCCCATCGTGATCGAAAGCAGCAGCAAGCCTGCCGCCAACGGCCGCGCCTTGCCGAAGGTTCAGCCCTTCGAACTGCCGCTGAGCGAACTGGCACAAATCGCCGAGGGGTCGGGCCTGCAGTGGGTCAACTCCGACGCCGATCGCATTGCGCAGGCCCGTGCGGCCATGGCGGCCGAGCCAAAGCCGGTGCATGTGCCGCGCGAACGCCCGCCGGCCATCGTGCTCGATGCCGGTCCGCTGGTGCTTGTCGAAACCCGCCGCGAACTCGGTTCGATGACGCTGCCTTTCGAAAAGGCACCGTCCGACGCGCAAGGCGTGAACTGAAGAAGCTTCGGGCCGACGGCCCGAGCCCATGAAAAACGGCGCCATCCTGGCGCCGTTTTTTTATGGAGAGTGAAACTGCGGCATCGCAGGAGCAGTGAATGCCTGGCGAGCCAACCGCGCCCTTCAGACCTTCTCGGTCTGCGCGGCGCGTTTCCAGGCCTCGGCCGCGTGCTCTGCATCGCCGCGCGCTTCGGCCAGTTCTGCGAGCGCGAGCCATGCACGGCGATAGAGGTCCGTGTCCTGCAGGCCCAGGCCGGCCTGGGTGAGCAACTGCTGGGCCTTGCCCCAGAGCTGTCGCTTCATGCACGCCATGCCCGCGAGGTACTGCAGGTTCGGATCGCGCGGATTGTTTCGCTGGGCCGATTCGATGCGGGCGAGCCAGTCGGCGTCCACTGAATCGAGCCCCGCTTCGAGCGCCCGCGCCAGTTTGACTCGCAGCATATCGCCCAGTGCGCGGGGCTGCGACACCATGCGCTCCCAGGCAGGCAGCAGCCATTCGCGCGCCAGTGCCAGGTCGCCGCGCAGGGCCACCATGCGCTGGGCGGCATGAATCGCCACCTCGGGCATTTCGCGTTCTGTCGTGTCGAGCTCGGTCCAGGCACGAAGCAGTTGCGCCGGATCGTGCGCGCCGGACAACAACTCGGTTGCCAGGCCGCGCACGATGCTTTGCGCCGCAGCGTCCGAGAACGCGCCGTGTTTGGCGAGCAGGCGCGCGGTTTCCAGCGCCTCGAGCGTGCGCCGATCCTGGCGTGCCGCCTTCAAGCGAATACGGAGGGCGAGGGTTCGCCGTTGCACGCCTTGCGGAAGCTCTTCGAGCCGGGCCAGCGCCGCCGCAGGATCGCGGTCTTCGAGCGCCCAGCGCGCGGCGCGCAACTGCACGCCTTCGCGCGTCTCCGGGCTCGCCAGCATGGTGCGGTCGGCGCTTTCATTGAGGGCTTGCTGCAGATGCGCATCACGCGCCGGCCGGTCTTGCAGCGCCTGCGCGCTCTCGGCGGCCAGCAGGTGCGACAGCACGCGAACCTGATGGGCCTGCGGCAGGCTCGCATCGAGGGCCGCCAGCGTTCTTTCCTGGACCAGCGCAGCTTGCGCGGCCTTGCGTGCGCGCGAGAAGCGTCCCGACAGCAATTGCACCATCGAATCGAGCAAGGCCGAATGCAGCGCGCGTTCCTTCTGCTGCAACCGCCATTGGCGGGCCTGGGTCGGCAGAGAGAACAGCGCCGCCAAGCCTCGCAGCGCAAGATGCAGCAGGACAAAAGCGCCGAGCAGGATCACCAGCACCAGGTTGAGCGAAAGATCGACCCGCCATGGCGGCCAGAACACGGTGATCGTGCCCTGGTTGTTGCCGGCAAACAGAGCCACCGCTGCCGCGATGGCGAACAGTGCCAGGAGCCAGAGTGCCGCTCGCATCAGGCCTCCCGCCGGGCCGCCCCAAGGCAGGCCTGCGCCCCCTCGGGGGGCAGCGAATACACGAAGTGAAGAGCGTGGGGGCTCATATCAGCGCCCGGCGGCTGCGGTTGCCAGCGCGGCCAGCGTGTCGTCGATGCGCGGAGCTTCGGAAGTCTTCACCTGGGCCTGGAGTTGCTGCAACAGCGTGGCAGCCGCCTGTGTGCGCCGCGACGCCGGATCGAAGTAACGGTTCAGCGTTGCCGAAACCGTGGCGAGTTCGCTGCGCGCGACATCCACCTGCCGCGACAGCAGCGAGAGGCGGGCATTGAGCAGCTTGAGCTTGAGGTTCTCACGCAGGAAAAATGTCTGGTCGGGCGCCAGCAGCACGGCCTCCGGACGATCGATGCGCCCGACCCGCACCAGCGACCGGGCCTCCGCGCGCACCGTGAGAAGCGCCCGTTCCCACCAGGGTGCGTCGGCCGGAATGGGTTCGGCCTGCCAGGCATTGAGCCCGTTGCCGCGCATGGCCACCGCATTGAGCGGCGGCAGGTCGTCCACGCTTCGCGTCAGCTCATCGATCTTCTGCAGCGCTTCGCCGCTGTCGGCACTGGCGCTGCTGCGCAGGCGGTCGGCATCGCGCTGCATGGCACGCTGCAGCGGCGCAAGCCGGGGCTGGGCGGCTCGCGCGATGCGCTGATCGCCGGCCTTGAGGGCCGCAAGCAAGGGCTCCACGCTGCCCGTGACCTGGGCCTGCTGCAGGGCAAGGCGCACGGCCGACTCGATGTCGACCACCAGGTTCTCGTCGCGCGAACGCGAAAGGCTTTGCATCAGTTCTTCGAGCTGCGAGCGCTGGAGCGCGACCTCGGCGACGCGGGTTTCGGTGAGGGCAGCGCGCGCCGCGGTGTCGCGCACGGTCTCGATGGCCTGCCGCGCGAGCGTGCGCGCCTCGAGCGACTGGGCTTGCGCATCCGCGCTCTGGCGCGCCAGCTGCTCCTGCATACCGCTGACCTTCTGCCAGAGAGAAATGGCGATCACCAGGGCAGCCAGGGACACGATGGCCAAGAGGCCGAGCCCGATGCGGGAGAGCGTGGTTGCGGCGGCCGCCAGCGACTCCGGCGACTGCGATGCCGCCAGCGTGGCAGGCACCGGCGCGGTGGCGGATGGGGGGGAGAAGTCGTCGGACGGGGACGCGGCACTCATGTGAAGGATTCTATCGACGCGATCATTGCCTCACGCAGCGGCTTGCACACCCGCACCACACCGAATCCCGCGGCCCGCGCGGCCTCGCCGATGCGGGCATGGGTTGCCACGGCGCTGGCCGCATGCCACTTGGTGCCGGGCATCGCATCGCACAGGTTCGCGATGGCTTCGGAGCTGCTGAACAGCCAGATCGCACGGCCCGCGGCGCCCTCGAGCGCCAGCGCGCGCGCCGCGTCGTCGAAGGACGGCGGCAGGCGCCGATAGGCGACCACAGTGTCGCGGCAACCCTGCGCGGCTTCGATTTCGTTGGCGAGCCAGTCGCGTCCGCTCGGATGGCCGGCCGCATCGCCGCCACGAACGATCAGCACGCGCACGCCCGCCGAGACCTGGGTTCGCACCCGTTCCCACAGCGCTTCGGAGTCGAAGCGGGCGGCGTCGGTCGCAGGTGCATCGACGGCCTCTTTCGGCACACCCGCACGCAGCAGCGCGCGCTCGGTGCCCGGACCGGTGGCCCAGAAACGCAGGCCCGCCGCGATCGCGTCTTTTGCTTGTGCGCCTTCCGCGTAAAGAAAGAAATGCTCGACCGCCGTGGCGCTCACGAACATCAGCGCCGCGTAGTCCGACAGGCGCTTCCAGGCGGCCCGGAGCGGATCGGCGTCGACGGCGGGCTCGATGGCGATCAACGGTAGCGCAGCCGCCTCGAGCCCCGCAGCGCGAAATTCATCCACCCACTGCACGGCCTCGCGCGCCGGCCGCGTCACGATCACGGGCTTGGCGGCAGCCATGTCTGTTGAGTCGCCTGGTTCAATGAGCGCCGGCGGCGCGCAGCAGCGCGGCGGCCTGCTCGCCGAGCACGCCGGCCTGCGCAAAATCGGCCGCTTCAGCCTCTGCATGAACTCGCACCAACGGCGCGTTACCCTCGGGATCGCCCCACGCGGCATCGATGCGCAATGCGCCGTCGGCCTGCCAACGCGCATGGGCCGCCAGCGGCATCGAACAGCTTCCGCCCATCGAGCGGCTGACCGCGCGTTCGGCGGCGGTGGCCAGCCAATCGCCTCGGTGCGAAAGGGACGCAAGCAGTGCGATCAGGTCGGCGCGGTCGGCCCGCACCTCGATGCCGAGTGCGCCCTGCCCCGCGGCCGGGAGCATGGTGTCGGGCTCGAATGCGACCCGGATGCGCTCTTCGAGGCCCAGCCGCTTGAGCCCGGCCGCCGCGAGCACGATGGCGTCGTACTGGCCTTCGTCGAGCTTGCGCAGGCGGGTGTCGAGATTGCCGCGCAGGGGCTCAATGCGGAGGTCGGGCCGCAGGGCGCGCAACAGCACCACGCGCCGCAGGCTGGAGGTGCCGACGACAGCCCCCTGGGGCAGTTCGTCGAGTGAGGCATAGCGCGGCGACACCAGCGCGTCGCGCGGATCTTCGCGCTCCAGCACGCAGGCCAGCACAAAGCCCTCGGGCAGATCCATCGGCACGTCCTTGAGCGAATGCACCGCGATGTCGGCGCGGCCTTCCTCGAGCGCGAGCTCGAGCTCCTTCACGAAGAGGCCCTTGCCGCCCACCTTGCTGAGCGACTTGTCCAGGATCTGGTCGCCACGCGTGGTCATGCCCAGCAGGCTGACCGCGTGGCCTTTTTCTTGCAGCAGCGCTTGCACGTGTTCGGCTTGCCACAGGGCCAGCCGGCTTTCGCGCGTGGCGATCACGATATTGCTCAAGACCGCTCCCAAAAAGTACAAGTTTCAGACCTCCGGAATGCTAGCATGTTGCGCCGCAGCAACGCAGGCGGCGCACCCATTCAAGTCCAGGAACAACATCGAATGAAAGCCAGCAAGACCCCTGCCCCGCCCAAGCGCCGCCAAACCGAAGACCAGCCGCTGATCGACGACATCCGGCTGTTGGGCCGAATCCTCGGCGACGTGATCCGCGAACAGGAGGGCGAGGAGAGCTATGCGCTGGTCGAGAAGATTCGCACGCTGTCGGTGTCCTTCCGCCGCGATGCCGACCATGCGGCCGACCGCGCGCTGAAGAACCTGCTCAAGGGTCTCAGCGCGGCCGAGACGGTGCGCGTGATTCGCGCCTTCACCTATTTCAGCCACCTGGCCAACCTGGCGGAAGACCGGCACCAGATCCGCCGCCGCACCGAGGCCGACCGCGCCGGCGAAAGTGCCGACGGCGATCTGCAAACGGCCCTCGCGCGCATCCGCAAGGCCGGCATCAAGCCCGACGAGGTGGTGGCTTCGCTGGCCCGCAGCTACGTGTCGCCGGTGCTGACCGCGCACCCGACCGAAGTGCAGCGCAAGAGCATCCTCGACGCCGAGCGCGCCATTGCCCTGCTGCTCACCACGCGCGACGAGATCAAGCTGCGCCAGAACGCCTACGCGGGCGGAAAAGACGCGCTCTCCCCGCTCGAATTCGCCGAGAACGAAACGCAGATGCGCATCCGCGTCACGCAGATCTGGCAGACACGCCTGTTGCGCTTCTCCAAGCTCACCGTGGCCGACGAGATCGAGAACGCGCTGAGCTACTACGAAGCCACGTTCCTGCGCGAAATCCCGCGCGTCTATGCCGATCTCGAAAAGGCGCTGGGCCAGGGCGGTACCGTGCCTTCGGTGGCGCCCTTCCTGCGCATGGGCCAGTGGATCGGCGGCGACCGCGACGGCAATCCCAACGTCACGGCCGAAACGCTCGAATACGCTCTGCGCCGCCAGGCCGAACTCGCACTGCGCCATTACCTCACCGAAGTGCATTACCTGGGCAGCGAACTCTCGCTTTCCGCCACGCTGGTGGACGTGTCGGTCGAGATGCAGGCGCTGGCCGAACGCTCGCCGGACACCAGCGAACACCGCAAGGACGAGCCCTACCGCCGCGCACTCACCGGGGTGTATGCGCGCCTTGCGGCCACACTGCGCGACCTGACTGGCGGCGAGGCCGCGCGCCATGCCGTGCCGCCGCAAAACCCCTACACGCGGGCCGAGGATTTTCTGGCCGATCTCCACACCGTGGAACAGTCGCTCGCCGAGAAGCACGGCACCGTGCTGGCCGCACCGCGCCTGCGGCCGCTGATCCGCGCGGTGGAGGTGTTCGGCTTCCACCTGGCCACGGTCGACCTGCGCCAGAGTTCGGACAAGCACGAGGCCGTGATCGCCGAGCTGCTGGCCACCGCGCGCATCGAGCCCGCGTACGCCTCGCTGGCCGAAGAGGCCAAGCAGACGCTGCTGCTCAAGCTGCTCGACGACGCCCGTCCGCTGCGCGTGCCCGATGCCGAATACTCGCCGCTCGCGAAGAGCGAACTCGCGATCTTCGCGGCCGCGCGCATCGCGCGTGCGCGATACGGCGCGGCGGCCATCCGCCACTACATCATCAGCCACACCGAAACGGTGAGCGACCTGCTCGAAGCGCTGCTGCTGCAAAAAGAAGTGGGCCTGTTGCGCGGCGCGATGAACGGCAACGCCACCTGCGACCTGATCGTGGTGCCGCTTTTCGAAACCATCGAAGACCTGCGCAACGCCGCACCCATCGTGCGCGCCTTCTATGCGCTGCCGAACATCCAGGCGCTGATCGAGCGCTCGGGCGCCGAACAGGACGTGATGCTCGGCTACAGCGACAGCAACAAGGATGGCGGCATCTTCACCAGCAACTGGGAGCTCTATCGCGCCGGCATCGCGCTGGTGTCGCTGTTCGACGAGCTCAACAAGAAGAAGAAAACCAACCCCATCCGTCTGCGCATGTTCCATGGCCGTGGCGGCACGGTGGGACGCGGCGGCGGCCCGAGCTACCAGGCCATCCTCGCGCAGCCCCCGGGCACGGTGCGCGGACAGATCCGCCTCACCGAGCAAGGCGAAGTCATCGGCTCGAAGTACGCGAATCGCGAGATCGGCCGGCGCAACCTCGAGACGCTGGTGGCCGCCACGCTCGAAGCCACGCTGCTGCCCCAGGCCAAGTCGGCGCCCGCCACATTCCTTTCGGCAGCCGGGGAGCTATCGACTGCGAGCATGGCGGCCTACCGCAAGCTGGTGTACGAAACCCCGGGCTTCGGC
Source organism: Variovorax sp. OV700 (assembly GCF_900099805.1). Taxonomy (GTDB): domain Bacteria; phylum Pseudomonadota; class Gammaproteobacteria; order Burkholderiales; family Burkholderiaceae_C; genus Variovorax. The sequence continues at coordinate 306,292 of NZ_FNDR01000006.1, forward strand.
GATTATTTCTTCGGCTCCACGCCGATCCGCGAGATTGCCGAACTCAACATCGGCTCGCGTCCCGCTTCGCGCAACCCGAGCCACAAGATCGACGACCTGCGCGCCGTGCCATGGAGCTTCAGCTGGGGCCAATGCCGGCTCACCATTCCCGGCTGGTTCGGCTTCGGCTCGGGCGTGGAGCAGTTCCTGGCGTCGGCCGAAACGCCGGCCGCGCGCAAGGAACGCGTCGCCCTGCTGCGCCGCATGTATGCGCAGTGGCCGTTCTTTCGCACGCTGCTCTCCAACATGGACATGGTGCTTGCCAAGAGCGACCTCGCGCTGGCCTCGCGCTACGCCGAACTCGTGACCGACCGCAAGCTGCGCCAGAAGGTGTTCTCGATGATCGACACCGAATGGCACCGCACCTCCGACGCGCTCACCCTCATCACCGGCGCCAAGCAGAGGCTCGAAGGCAATGCCGAGATGCAGCGCTCGGTGCGCCACCGCTTTCCGTACATCGACCCGCTGCATCACCTGCAGGTCGAACTGATGCGGCGCTATCGTGCGGGCGAAGGCGGCGAGCGGCTGCAGCGCGGCATCCACATCTCGATCAACGGGGTTGCGGCGGGCTTGCGCAACACCGGTTGAACGGCTCGGCGAAGCGATCAGGAAATCGCGGGCCGATTCCACCTGCACATTCATGACCACCATCCAGTCCCGCCGCAAACTCATCGTCATCATCCTGCTGTGCGTGGCGATCGGGGGTGGGCTCGTGCGCCACTACGCGCAGCGCGGGTCCACCACGCGCGACATCGCCACGCTGCTGATGGTGTTGTGGGTGCCCATCATCGGCAACGTCATTGGCTGGCTCATCGGCAAGCTGCCGCGGCGCACGCCGCCGGCCGAGCCCGTGAGCTTCGACGCGGCGGGCGCGTTCACGCCGCATCTTCGGATCGAACTCACGCTGCGTCCCACCGCCCTGCTTTCGCACAACGTGCCGCTGTCCGAGGGGGAATACCGCTGTGCGCTGGTGGTGGGCAACCAGGGCTTCTCCGCGCGATGGTTCGTGCCGCAGGGCGAAGTGCTCGAGCGGGGAACGCCACATGCGCTCGACGTCGAATTGCTGACGCCGGACACGGCGAAAGCGCACTTCCCTGAAGGTGAGGCCTTTCGTGTGCTGGTGGGCGACTCTTTCATCGCCGACGGCCGCGTGCTGCAGCCGCGCGCAGCCCACATCTAGCGGATCGAGTAGAGCCGGACAAGGCAAAAGGGTCGATTGTTCGCCCTGGGGAAACTGACAACTGCTGGCGAGCCCCTTTGTGAAGGGCCCTTGCGCCTGGACACTGGGTGTTCTTTCGCAACAACGTGTCGGCCCGCGCTTCGCCGATGCGATCCCAGGACTCCTTCTCATGATGAATTCACCCAGCAGCAACCCCTGCCTCGACGATCTTGCGCACGAGCCGGCCAAGGTCGCCCGCTCCACCCGTTCCGCCTGGTTGGCCGTCGGCTCGATTGCCGTCGGCACCTTCGCGATGGTGTCGACCGAGTTCATGCCCATCGGCCTGCTGACCGACATCGCGCGCGGCCTGAACGTGTCCGACGGCACGGCCGGCCTGATGATCACCATGCCCGGCGTGCTGGCCGCCTTCGCCGGGCCGGCGCTGATCGTCGCCTCGGGCCGGCTCGACAGGCGCACCGTGCTGATCGCGCTCACCACGCTTCTGATCGCCTCGAACCTGCTCGCCGCCTTTGCGCCCAACTTTGCCACCATGCTGGTCGCGCGGCTCATGCTGGGTCTGAGCGTCGGTGGCTTCTGGACCTTTGCGCCGGCCGCGGCCACGCAGCTGGTGCCCGATGCCTCGAAGGCCCGGGCCATGTCGCTGGTGCTGGCGGGCGTCTCCGCCGCCACGGTGCTCGGCGTACCCGCGGGCTCGTTCCTCGGCACGCTGTTCGGTTGGCGCGCTTCCTTCGCGGTGACCGGTGCGCTCGCGACCCTGGTGCTGGTGGTTCAGCTGTGGCTGCTGCCCGCAATACCGCCGGTGCGCGCCATCGGTGCGCGCGACCTGCTCACGCCGTTGACGCGGCGCATGGCCCAGGTCGGCCTGCTCGCGGTGCTGTTCTTCATCGCCGGCCACTTCGCGGCCTACACCTACCTGAAGCCGCTGCTGCAGCAGGTGTTCGGGCTGGCGCCGAACTCGGTCTCCACGCTGCTGCTGGTCTACGGCGCGGTGGGATTCATCGGCACCTTCATCGGCGGCAGCCTGGTGGCGCGCAGCGTGCGCGGCACCACCCTGCTCGCGGCGCTGATGCTTGCGACGGCGCTGCTGCTGTCCACGGTGATCGGCAGCGGCTTCGTGGCCGGCGCGGTGGTGGTCTTCATCTGGGGCGTGGCCTTCGGCCTGATCCCGGTGGCGCTCACGGGCTGGATGATGGAAGCCGTGCCCGATGCACCCGAAGCCGGCCAGGCGCTGCTCGTGAGCGGCTTCCAGGTGGCGATTGCTTCCGGCGCGCTGATCGGCGGCGTCACGGTCGACAACTACGGCATCTCGAGCGCGATGGTGCTCAGCGGCGTGCTGGTGCTGATTGCCGCGCTCATCGTCGGCACGCTGGGCCGCGCGCGCGGTGGCTCCACCCTGGCTACTTTTTCGGCCGAGTAGCAAGCGGCGCGGCCCTGCCCTTCTTGCCGGCCGCGACGATCGCGTCGAGCACCACGCGCAGCGCCTTGTTGACCGGCTTGTCGCGCCGGATCACGACGGCCAGCGTGCGGTGCATGCGAGGGTTCAGTTGGCTCACCCTCAGGCCGGGATGGGCGCCGCGGCCCGCCATGGCCATGCGCGGCACGATGCCGTAGCCCAGCCCCGCGGCCACCATCTCCTTCATTGCCTCGACGCTGCCCAGCTCCATCACGGGCTGCGGCTGCAGGCCATCGGCCGCAAACCAGCGGTCGACCAGCTTGCGCGTGTTGGCCGCGGGCTCGAAAAGCACCAGCGGCAAGGCGGCCAGTTCGGCGGGCGCCACGCGCGCCTTCAGCGGCGCAAGATCGCTGCGGCCGATGGCGACGAACTCGTCGTCGAGCACCGGCACCACGCTCAGCGAGCGCCCCGCGGCCGGCAGCGTGACCAGCGCAAGGTCGATGCTGTTTTCTTCCACCCTGCGCACATGGTCGTCGGTGTTGCCGGTGCTCACCACGATGCCGAGCGCCGGAAACTGCTCGCGCAGGCCGCGCAGCAGCGCCGGCAAAAAATACAGGCAGGCCGTTGCGCCGGTGCCCAGGCGGACGCGGCCCGTGACGCCGCTGGCATGGTCCGCCAATGCGTCGATGGCGTTCTCCACCGCGGTCTCGATATGGTGGGTGTGCCGCAGCAGCTCTACGCCGGCCGGCGTCGCCTTGGCGCGCTTGCCGACCCGCTCCACCAGGCGCACTGCCAGCTTGCGCTCCAGCTGGCGGATCTGCAGGCTCACCGCCGGCTGCGTGAGGCCGAGCCGGTCGGCCGCGGCCGAGAAGCTGCCGGTTTCGATCACCAGTCCGAACGATTTCAGCTGATCGAGGTTCAGTGTCTTGTCCAAAGTATTTCTTATGCCTTGCATAGATCGACGAAGCTTCACTTATCGATACCGTGGCGTCAAGATCGGCGCATGCCTTCACCCATCCTTGCTTCCACCGCGGTCGAGATCCTCGATGCCGATCCGCACCACATGCCGGCCGTGCAGGCCATCTACGGCCACTACGTGCTGCACGATTTGTGCTCCTTCGAGGAAGAAGTTCCCACGGTCCCGCAGATGCAATCACGCCGCGCCGACGTGATTGCGCGCGGCCTGCCCTATCTCGTGGCCATGAAGGATGGCGAGGTGGCCGGCTATGCCTATGCGAGCCCCTACCGCAGCCGCTCGGCGTACCGCCACACGGTGGAAGATTCGATCTACGTCGCGCCGGGCATGCAAGGCCACGGCATCGGCAAGGCGCTGCTCCAGGAGGTCATCCGACGCTGCACAGAGAGCGGCTTCACGCAGATGGTGGCAGTGGTCGGCAACAGCGCCAACGCGGGTTCGCAGCGCGTGCACCAGAGCCTCGGCTTCGAGACGGTGGGCGTGCTGCGCAACGTCGGCTTCAAGTTCGGGCAGTGGGTCGATACCGTGCTCATGCAACGTGCGCTGCGCTGAGGCCGGCTGACACACCGGCCCGGCCTATTCCCCCAGCAACTCGCCGATCGGCTGCAGGTCTTCGACCCGGTCGCAGATCGACTTGATCACCATGGTGATGGGAATGCCCAGCAGCAGCCCCCAGACGCCCCACAGCCAGCCCCAGAAGATCACGCCGACGAACACCGCCACGGGGTTCATGCGGCTGGTGCGGCTGGTGAGCCAGGGCACCAGCAGGTTGCCGACGAGGGTGTGGATGACCAGCGACGTGCCGGCCACCAGCAGGCCCATTTCGATGGTGTTGAATTGCACGAAGGCCACCAGCCCCGCCGCGGACATGACGATCACCGAGCCGATGTACGGCATGAGATTGGTCACCGCCGCCACGATGCCCCAGACGGCCGCGTTGTCCAGGCCGATGTACCAGAAGGCCAGCCCCGTGGCAACGCCGACCAGTCCGCTGGTCAGGATCTGCACCAGCAGATAGCGCTCGATGTTTTGCGTGATGTCGTCCAGCACATGCACCGTGATCTTTTTCTTCTCCAGGCTCGGGCCGGTGATCTTGATCAGCTTGCGCCGGAACGTGTTGCCCGAGCACAGCGCGAAGAAGGTGAGAAAGGCCACCAGGGTGAGCTGCCCCACGGCGGCGAGCAGCCCAACGGTGCCGCTCCACAGGTACTCGCGCACGTTGAAGGGCGGCCGCTCGATGATGACGCGCGCCACGCCTTTGCGCGCCGCGACGCGGGCCGAGTTTTCCTCGGCCGCGCGTTCGAGTTGCGCGGCAGCCTGCTGCACGCTGTCCAGCGGCGTGGCGGCGGCGTTCTTGTCGCTGCGCGCAGCCTGGCGCAGCTTCTGCGCCGCCACCGGCAAGGCGTCGAGAAGCTCGGAGGCGCTGCTCGACAACGAATAGCCGGTCCAGCCCAGGGCGCCCCCCAGGCCCAGCAGGATCACCGCCGCACCGATCCAGCGCGGCACCTTCCAGCGCTCGAGCACGTCGACCAGCGGCGACAGCGCGTAACTCATCAGGAGGCTCAGCATCAGCGGAATGAAAACCGCCGCCGCCCATTGCAAGGCAAAGACGCTGGCCAGCACGGCGAGCACCACCAGCGCTGCGCTGCGCACGTCGACGGGCATGTGCAGCAGCACGCGGTCGGGCTCGGGTTCCGGTTCGGGCTTTGTTTCCGGTTCCGGTTCCGTGGCTTCCCGCAGCGGCTCCGGCACGGGTTCGGGGGGCAGTTCCGGCGGAGGCTCCACGGCCTGCGGCTCCTCTTGCACCGCCGCATCCTGGCCGGCTGTTTTCTTGTCGTCGCTCATCGCGGTTCCTTCAGCACTTCGCGCACTGCAGCCAGTTGCCGCCGCGACACCGCGACGGGTTCGGGGATCGCGTCGAGCCGCAGCGCCCAGCCTTCGGCGTCTTCCCCGTCGTCGTATTTCTCGAGCGCGCGGATGGCCGAGCGTGCCACCAGCGCATTGCGGTGCACCCGCAAAAAGCGCCCCGGATACCGCTCCTCGAATTCATTCAGCGAGCCGTCCAGGATGTGGCTGCGCGAAGCGGTGCGTACCGTGAGGTACTTGTACTCCGATTTCAGGTAGAGCACTTCGGACAACGGCACCCGCTCGGCGCGGCCGCGGTCCTGGATGAGCACGCTCTCCTGCAGGGCGTTCGCCTGCAGCGCGCGCCGCTCCTTGAGATAGCGCTCGGCCTTCTGCAGCGCCTGCTGCAGGCGCTCTGCCCGCACCGGCTTGGTGAGGTAGTCGACCGCGTCGAGTTCGAAGGCGGTCACCGCATGGGCCGCATGGGCGGTCACGAACACCACGGCCGGCGCATCGGCCTGGTTGCGCAAGGCGCGCGCCACCTCGATGCCATCGACGCCGGGCATGTGCACGTCGAGCAGCACCAGGTCGAGCGCCATGCTCTCCAGGTGTTGCAGTGCCTCGGCGCCCTGCGCGGCCTCGGCCACCACCTCGGCAGCGGGCGATTGGCAGTCGCGCAGCAGGGTTCGCAGGCGCGAGCGAGCCAGGGCTTCGTCGTCGACGATCAGGGTCTTGAGAGTCATGGTTCGGCGGGAATGGCAATGCGTACGCGGTAATTCTTCTGATCCATGCCGGCGCTGAACTGCATCTGCATGTCGTGCAGCAGCCGAAGCCGGTCGCGCACGTTGGCCAGCGCAATGCCATGGCCGCGCGGCAAAGGCTCGTCGGCCCAGCGCAGGGGCGGCAGGCTGTTGACCACTTCGATCACCACCACGCTGCCGCGGCGCTCGGTGCGGATGCGCAGCTTGGCGCCCTCGGGGCTGGGCTCCACGCCGTGCTTGATGGCGTTTTCCACCAGCGGCTGCAAAAGCAGCGGCGGCAGCCGGGCGTTGCTGGCCGCGGCATCGAGGTCCCAGCGGATGCGCAGGCGGTCGCCGAAACGCACCTGCTCGATCGCCAGGTAGCGCTCGGCCAGCGCGATTTCGTCGGCCAGCGTGCCGGATTCGCCCGGGTCGGCCAGCGCCTGGCGAAACAGCTCGGCCAGGTCTTCCAGCATGGTCTCGGCCTTGGCGGGCTCCTCGCGAACCAGCGCAATCGCGCTGTTGAGCGTGTTGAACAGAAAGTGCGGCTGAATGCGCGACTGCAGTTCCTCCAGCCGGGCCGTCATGGCGGCCGGCGTCTGGCCGCGCGCCCGCAGCACCATCGCGGCCATGACCAGGCCCGCAATGAAGGCGCCCGCCACGGCGCTGGCAAGCCACGGCGCCGTGCCAAGAACGCCGGTGAGCCGTAGCAGGCCGCAGCCATAGAGCGCGGACAGGGCACCGAGCGCGGCACCGGCCGCGTACTGCGCCTGCCGCGGCAGGCGCCCGAGCGGTTTCTTGAGCCCGCAGGCGGCCACCAGCCATAACAAGGTGGCAGGCAAGGCGCCGCCCGTGACGGTGGCAGTCTGCACCAGCCATCCCGCGGGGGAGGACGACACGAAGAGCGTGGCGGTCGCGACCAGCGCTTCCACGAAGAGTACCGTGCGCAAAACCACGCCGATCTGGCAGGCGTCGAACAGCCCGGGGCTGCCGCGCGCAGGCAAACGCCCTCTTTCCGGCGGGGACGGAGGCGTGGGGGTGGAGGTGGCCGATAAAATCGCCGGGTTGCGCATCACAGATACATTGGGTAACCAACCCATTATTGCCTCTCGAACGGCTCCCATGACTCAAAACCAACTCGACAAGAAATCCGAAGCCTGGTCGGCCCTGTTCTCCGAACCCATGAGCGACCTCGTGAAGCGCTACACCGCGAGCGTGTTCTTCGACAAGCGTCTGTGGCAGGCCGACATCGAGGGTTCTCTGGCGCATGCCGGCATGCTGGCCGCCCAGGGCATCATCGCCACGCAGGACCACGCCGAGATCGAGCGTGGGATGGCGCAGATTCGCAGCGAAATCGAATCGGGCGCCTTCGAGTGGAAACTCGACCTGGAAGACGTGCACCTGAACATCGAGGCCCGGCTGACCCAACTCGTGGGCGACGCCGGCAAGCGCCTGCATACCGGCCGCAGCCGCAACGACCAGGTCGCCACCGACGTGCGCCTGTGGCTGCGCGGCGAAATCGACCTGATTGCCGAGCTGCTCGTCGCGCTGCAGGTGTCGCTGGTGGACATCGCCGAGAAGAACGTCGAGGTCATCCTGCCCGGCTTCACGCACCTGCAGGTGGCGCAGCCGGTGAGCTTTGGCCACCACATGCTGGCCTACGTAGAAATGTTCAGCCGCGACGCCGAGCGCCTGCAGGACGTGCGCAAGCGCGTGAACCGGCTGCCGCTGGGCGCCGCCGCGCTGGCCGGCACCAGCTATCCGCTGGACCGCGAACTGGTCGCCAGGACCCTGAAGATGGACGGCGTGTGCCAGAACAGCCTGGACGCCGTGAGCGACCGCGACTTTGCCATCGAGTTCACCGCCGCCGCCAGCCTGTGCATGGTGCACATCAGCCGCATGAGCGAGGAACTCATTCTCTGGATGAGCCAGAACTTCGGCTTCATCCAGATCGCCGACCGCTTCACGACCGGCTCTTCGATCATGCCGCAGAAGAAGAACCCCGACGTGCCCGAACTCGCGCGCGGCAAGACCGGCCGCGTGGTCGGCCACCTGATGGCGCTCATCACCTTGATGAAGGGCCAGCCGCTGGCCTACAACAAGGACAACCAGGAAGACAAGGAGCCGCTGTTCGACACCGTCGACACGCTCAAGGACACGCTGCGGATCTTTGCCGAGATGATCGGCGGCATCACCGTGAAGCCCGAGGCCATGGAAGCCGCCGCCCTGCGCGGCTACGCCACCGCCACCGACCTGGCCGACTACCTCGTGAAGAAGGGCCTGCCCTTCCGCGACGCGCACGAGACCGTGGCCCATGCGGTGAAGGCCGCCACCTCGCACAAGGTCGATCTCGCGGAGCTGCCGCTGGCCGTGCTGCAGCAGTTCAATCCGAAGATCGAAAAGGACGTGTACGACGTGCTGAGCCTGCGCGGCTCGCTCAATGCGCGCAACATCCTTGGCGGCACCGCGCCCGCGCAGGTAAAAGCGCAAATCGCGCGTCATCGCACCCGACTGGCCTGAGCGAAAGCCCACTTGTTCTACGCCATCCCGCTCGAGAACAAGCCGAGCTGGCGCAATCCACCGTGGATGACGGTGCTGCTGATCCTCGTGAACATGATCGTGTTCTGGGGCCCGCAGCGCAGCGAAGAAAAGGCCGACGAACGCGCGGCCCACTACTACGCGCACAGCGTGCTGCCCGAGCTGGAGCTGCCGCCCTTCGTGGCCTGGCTCGAGGAAACGCGCTCGCCCCGCGCCAAGGCCGCCCGGCGCCTGCTGGCGCACGAGGAAACAGGGCTGCTGCTCGACGGCATGCAGCACGAGAAGGTGTTCCTGCAGAAACTGCGGGCCGACGCCGTCGTCACGCCCACCCATCCGCGCTACGCCGAGTGGAAGCGCGACCGCCAGCAGTACGACTCGATGCGGCCCGCGCCGTTTACCGAGCGCTGGGCGCAGGACTACACCAAGGACGCCGAATTCAAGCCCTGGACCTGGGTCACCGCCGCCTTCCTGCATGGCAGCACGGGACACCTGCTGGGCAACATGCTGTTCCTCTTCCTGTTCGGGTTTTCGGTCGAGCTGGCGCTGGGCCGCGGCACCTACCTGAGTTTCTACATCCTGGGCGCGGTGGGTGCATCGATGCAGGCCGACTGGGCCTATGCGGGCAAGGGCAGCTACGGCCTCGGCGCCTCGGGCGCGGTGTCGGCGCTGATGGGCATGTACGCCGTGATGTACCGGCTGCGGCGCATACGCTTCTTCTACCAGCTCTTCTTCTATTTCAACTACGTCACCGCGCCGGCCCTGCTGCTGCTGCCGGCCTGGATTGCCAACGAGTTGCTCCAGCATCTGGTGGGCGGCCAGGGCATTGCCTACATGGCGCACCTGGGCGGCCTTCTGGCGGGCGCCACGCTGATGGCCTGCGCCATGGCACTGGGCCGGGTGAAGACGCCGGAGGCGGTGGCCTCCGAACAATCGGCCGACAACGGCGACTTCGATCGCCACGTGGCCGCGGCGCGCCGACTGGGCGCCGCCATGAAGTTCGAGGCCGCCACGGCCGAATGGCGTGCCGCCGCCGCGCTGCGCCCCCGCGACACCGACACGCTGCGCGCCTGGTTCAACACCGCGCGGCTGCAGCCCGCGGGCGAAGACTTCCATCACGCCGCGCGCCGCATCTTCCGCCTGCCGGCCACCGATCCGGACACGCTGGCCCTGCAACACGCCAGCTACACCACCTACCTCGACCAGGCCAAGCCGGGCGCCCGGCTCAAGCCCGACGACATGGCCCGGCTCGCGCGCCGCTTCACACGCGCGCGCCAGTTCCAGGATGCCGACAAGCTGTGCCGCGTGCTGCTGAAGACCGCCCCCGACCATCCCGAGCTGGCCGACACGCTGTCGGTCTGCGCCAATGGCCTGCTGCATGCCGGCGAGCGCGACATGGCCGTCGGATGGCTGCCGCACCTGCTGCGGATCGCGCCCAACGACATGGTGACGCGCGCCCTCGAGCGCGCCTAGCCTGACCGCAACTCAGGAGGCCGTGGGCCGCAGCAGCCAGCGCACTTCCTGCGTCTGCTCGCTGTCGGGAAAACGCGATTCGAGCGTCGTGAGAATGGGCTGCGCCATGTCGGTGCGGCCCAGCCCCTGCACCAGCACCCGAGCTGCCAGCTCATAGGCTTGCGGAATGGCCGCATGCCCGCGAAACCGCCGATCGAAGCCCGACAGCAGCGCCAGCGCGGCATGGGCATCGCCGTTGCGCCATTCGGCTTTGGCCAGCAACATCACCGTGGGTGCGTCGTCGATCGCAAAAGCCTTGTCCTTCTCGCGGCAGGCCCTGAAGACCTTCAGCGCCTCGGACGCCAGGTCGCGCCGCAGCAGCAGCGGAATGTAGCGGCGCGCATGGTCGAGCAAGGTGGCCGCCTTGTCGGGCGAGACCAGCAGCACGCGGTGGTAGCGACGCTGCGCCGCCAGGTCGTCGGCCGGTGCCACGCGCTGCGCCTCGTAGGCCACGCCCAGCGCGCCGGCCAGGTCGCCCTCGGTGACCAGCTGTGCCACTTCGGCATCGGTGCGCTGCGCGGCGATCTGCTCCGGCGTGCGGCGGTCCACCGGCGCGCCGTCGTCCACGCCGCCGCCGGGCAAGAGGTCGATGCCGAAGGCGTCGTGGTGCTGGTACATCACGTAGCCCAGCAGGCTCGCCATCACCCAGCCGAAGTAGATGAATGCGAAATTGGCGATCGGCAGCACGATGACCCCATTGATCATCGGCAGCAGCACGCCGATGGCGATCTGCGCCCCCGTGCTCAGCAGGAACAGGAAGAAGCACAGCAGCGCATAGGGCCAGCCGATGATGCGCATCGCATCCATCACATGGCCGGGGTTCATGGCCTGGAAGAAGCTGCCCGACTGCACCAGCACGATCACCGCGGCCGGAAAGGTGAACGACACCACGAACAGCGCCACGGTACCGAGCACCGGCTCGAACCATGCCAGCCAGCCGATCAGCGCGCCCTGCACCACCGAAATGGCGAACAGCTTCCACGGCAGGCTGACCCAGTCCTCGTTCAGCTCGCGCGGAAAATCGGCCGAGCGCCAGATGCCGCGCGAACCGAGCGCGGTCACCTTGAAGCCATAGCGGCTGGCCGCGAGCACGATACCCAGTTCGATGAGCAGCAGCGACAGCCCCGGGTGGACAAAGGGAAGCGCCTCGAACAGCAGGCTGCAGAACGCGAGCCCCAGGCCGTACATCAACGGCCGCAGCTGGAACGGAAACGCGAAGAAGCTGTTGAGGCGGTGCCAGAAAGGCGGCGGGGGCGGCAGCGAATCGTTGGCGAGCATGATGGCGGCGCCCTTACTTGAAGAAGTCGCTCTGGCTCATGGCGCCGCGCCCACCCAGGCGCACCACCGTGACGTCGTCGCCGCGCACGAGCCGCATCTGGCCCAGCTCGCGCTCCAGACGCTGCGTGAAGCTGCTCTTGAACTGCATCGCCGCCTCGCCCATCTTCAGCACGCTGGTGCCTGCGACGGTGGCGCTCTTGCGGTCGCTCGCGATCTCGACGCTGTCGATGTGGTATTCGTACTCGATGGTGAGAATGCCGCCCATGCCCTCGCCCACCGTCTCGAACATCTTGAAGGTCTTGCGCACGGAATCGCAGGCCTCTTCGCGGTCGCTGGTGGTCTCCTGCGTGCGGCCCATCATGACCGTCTTGCTCTGGATGACGGCCTTCTTGCTGAGCTGCTCGCACAGCTTCTCCGCGTCGCGCGAGTAGATGGCGTGCGCCTCTTTCTCGTAGTACTGGCGCACCATGGCCTCGTCGAGCTTGCGCCCGCCGATAAAGAAGTACCACGCGCCCACGCAGAGCGCGACAACGATCGCAATTTGCTTCATTCCCGCCCCGCACCTTGGTGCGTCCCGCTCCGATTTTGCGAGGCAGTATACGTTGCCGATTGTTTCCTGAGAGCGGCGGGCGGGGCTTCGCGACCGAGGAATTGAATCCGCCCGAGCGGCCCGGCCGTATCTTTTCCATGCAGGCCAATGCCCCACAATCCGCCCATGACAGCACCGAGCCCCGACGCCGAATTGATCGCGCTGATCGATCGCATCGGCCGCCGCGACGAGGCCGCCCTGCGCCTGCTCTACGACCGGACAGCGCCCAAACTCATGGGCCTGGCGATGCGGGTCGTGCGGCAGCGCGAGTGGGCCGAGGACGTGCTGCAAGAATCGTTCATGACGGTCTGGCGCGTGGCCGGCGACTACCGCGGCACGCTGAGCCCGCCGCTTGCGTGGCTGGGGCTGATCGTGCGCAGCCGTTCGCTCGACCTGCTGCGCCGCCGCACCGCCGACCGCGCCCAGCTCACCCAGGAGTTCGACGAGCTGATGGCCGAGACCATCGAATCCGACGCGCCCAACCCCGCCGACACAGCCGACGCCAGCGAGCAGGCCTGGGCGCTGCACCAGTGCCTGAGCCAACTCGAGGCCCGCCAGCGCGAGGTCGTGAGCCTGGCCTACCTGCGCGAGCTGAGCCACGGCGAGCTGGCCGAGCAGCTCAAGCTGCCGCTGGGCACGGTCAAGACCTGGATCCGGCGCGGACTCGAAAAACTGCGCCTGTGCATGGGGCGCTTCGCCTAGCCGCGACGTCAAAGGCACGCATTCAATGAACCTTCTCGCCCATCCCGAACTGCTCGAGCTGCTGGCCGCGAGCCATGCGCTAGGCACGTTGCGCGGCGGCGCCCGCAGGCGTTTCGAGACCCTGGCGCGCGAACAGGCGCCCGTGCGCGCCGCAGCGCTGGTGTGGCAGGGTCGGCTCGCGAGCATGACCGAGCTGCAAAGCCCGGTCGTCCCCGACGCCGCGGTGTGGACCCGTATCCGCAACATGATCGATGCCGAGCAGGCACGGGACGCCATCGAGCGGCAGCGCGGTGCGACCCCCAACGCTTCTGCGTCACCGAGCGGCTGGCTGCGCAGCCTCGCACTCTGGCGCGGCGCCGCGGCGGCCGGCGCGCTGGCCACCGTCATGGCGGTGGTGGTCGGCCTGAACCTGCGCGACCAGTTGCAGAACGCGCCGGCGATCCAGTACGTGGCGGTGCTGTCCGACGACAAGGCCACCGCCTCGATGCTTGTGACCTTCGATCCCAGGAAGCGGCAGCTGTTGCTGCAGCGCGTGGGCAGCTACGACGAAGGCGGCGACAAGTCGCTGCAGCTCTGGGCCCTGCCGCCCGGCGGTGCGCCTCGCTCGCTCGGCGTGCTCGACCACGCGCCAGCATTGCGGCTGCCTGCGTCAGAATCCGATGTCCACGCCGTGCCGGCCCTGGCCGTTACCTTGGAAGCCAAGGGCGGCGTGCCACCGGGCAGCGGTCCGAAGGGTCCCGTTGTGTTCAAGGGCGCCCTGATTGAGAAAACCATCTGATTTGCTTCTTGTTGTCTTCCCGATGCCGCCTTCGATGAAATCCGCGCTTCTCGCGGCCGCACTGCTGACGACAGTGCTTGGCTCCCATGCCCAGACCGCGTCGGCCGCCTTCCCCTACGAAGCGGACGGCGCCACCGCCGCGGACGCTTCCTCCGAATACCTTGCCGCAAAGGCGCGCTGGCACAACGAGCTCGCCGCCTTCGCCCGGACCGACCAGCAGCAATTTCCCCCACCCGGCGGCGTGGTGTTCGTGGGCAGTTCCACCGTGCGCATGTGGAAGAACCTCGCGCAGGATTTCCGCCAGGTGCCCGGCATCGTCAATCGCGGCTTCGGCGGTTCGACCATGGCCGACTGCAGCCTGTTCGCGCGTGACCTGGTGGTGCGCTACAAGCCCAGGCAAGTGCTGGTGTACGCTGGCGACAACGACCTGGCCGAAGGCCGCACGCCGCTGCAGGTGCTCGAAAGCTTTGCGCGGTTTGCCAACGCCGTGCGCGCCGAGCTGCCCCACACGCGCATCAGCTTCATCTCGGTCAAGCCGAGTCCCTCGCGCGAGCACCTGATGCCGCTGATCCGCGAAACCAACAACGTCATCTCGGCCTACCTCAACCGGCTGCCCGACAGCGAATACATCGACATCTTCACGCCCATGCTCGGCGCCGACGGCCGGCCGCGGCCGGAACTGTTCCGCAGCGACCGGCTGCACCTGACGGACGAGGGCTACCGCTTGTGGCAGTCAATCATCGCGGCACGCCTGCCCGCAGCGGGGCCGGCCATTTCGTCGGTGCCGATGCCGATGCCGCTACCGATGACCTCGCCGGCGGCTTCGCCGCCCTGAAGCGCCTTCTCAGGCCCGCGCCGGCTCCGTGGGCATATCGTCCGCCGGCGGCGGCAGGTCGGCCCCGCGCGTGAAGCGCGCCACCGCGTACATGCCCGCGAACACCGTGAGCAGCAGCAGGCCGTCTCCCCACCAGGGCCGCGCCATCTGGTTGTCGCCATAGAAGGCCAACACCAGCAGCACTGCCACCAGGTGCGCGCAGAACACGGGGAGCGAGGCCGAGCCCATGGCTTCCAGCCAGTGCAGGCGCGGGATCTTGCGCATGAACCACGGTCCGAAGCGCACCGCCAGGATGCCCAGCGCCACCAGGTTGACGATGCGCAGCGGCCCCAGCTGCCATTTGTCGAACAGCAGGTTCAGTTCCACGTCGCCACCGAACGGCGCCTGGCCGTTGATGCCGTGGTGGCGCCACCAGAACCCATAGAGCGCAATGGCCAGCGCCGGCACCCACAGCCAGGCCGGAAAGCGCAGCGGCCGCGCCTCGGGCTGGTTGCGGCTGGCGCCAAGGCACAGGCCCGAAAACCACAGGAACTGCCACGCATAGGTGTTGAAGGCGCCCATTTCGTGGAACGGCACCGGCAGGCCCAGGTGCCGCTGCGCCAACTCGTAGATCCATTCGCTCAGGCCGAATTGCGCCAGCGCCCACAGCGTCGCGCTGGCGCCCATCACCAGCATCCAGCCGTGGCGCATGGCAAAAGCCAGCACCCACGGGCTCATCAGCATGAAGAAGATGTACATCGGCAAGATGTCGAGCAACGGGGGCTCGTAGATGAGCAGCAAGCCGAACAGGAAGCCGTCGCGCGGCTCAGCGAGGTAGTAGGACACCAGGTTCTTCACCGCCGGCTGGTCGATGTGCAGCCCCAGCGCCGCGATCACGGTGAACAGAAACAGCAGGATCGCCGCCTGGCAGAGATACACCTTGACCACGCGCCGCCAGAAGGCCTGGCGCATCGAATCGACGCCGCGCACGTGGCCGATGCGGCTGTAGACCAGCCCGGCCACGAAGGCCGACAGCAGCACGAAGCCTTCCGCGGCCGAAACGAAGCCGAAGGGCTGGCCCAGCGGGTCGGTGAGGCGTGTCGGCAAATGGGTGACGGTCATCAGCACGAGCATCAGCCCGCGCAAGGCGTCTATTTCCCAGTAGCGTTTCATCGGTCGGCGGCGAGGTCTTGGTGGCGGTCCGCGCGGCGCACGCACGACGGTGCCGATTGTATGAAGTCGCAGCGAGGCATATGGCGACTGGCACAGCCGAACCGCCTTGCAAATCGGCTACGCTGCGCGTGCTTCAAGGTGGAGAAAAAAATTGAAAAGAACCATTCCAGCATTGCTTCTGGCCGGCAGTGCCTTTTTTGCCGCGCCGGGCCATGCCCTCCAGATCACCAGCCTGACGCCGCAAGGCGAAGTGGCACGCGTGCGACAGATCGTCGCCAAGTTCGACCAGCCGGCCGTCAATTTCGGTGACCCGAAGGCGCCGGCGCCGCTCGCCGTGAGCTGCACCGACGCGCAAGCCGGCAAGGGCACGGGCCGCTGGACCGATGCCAAGCAGTGGGTCTACGACTTCGAGAACGACCTGCCGCCCGGCGTGCGCTGCACCGTCACGCGCATCCCCACCTTCAAGCCCAGCGCCGGCGGCGAGCTGACGGGGTCGGATCGCTATCAATTCAATAGCGGCGGGCCGTTCGTGCGCAACTTCATGCCGGGCAGCTATGGCCGGATCGACGAGCAGCAGATGTTCGTGCTCGAACTCAACGGCGCGGCCACGGTGGAGAGCGTGCGCCAGAACGTCTGGTGCGCAGCGGACGGTATCGGTGAGCGCATTCCGGTCAAGCTGCTCAACGACGAGCAGCGCACCGGTCTGCTCAAGGCCTTCAGCCGCGAAAAGGAAGCCGCCAAGGACCCGCTGCGCTTCATTGCGCTGCAATGCAACCGCACGCTCACGCCGGGCAGCAAAGTGCAGATCGTCTACGGCAAGGGCGTGGCCACGCCATCGGGTGTGGCCAACAACGTGGAGCGCCGCCTGAGCTTTCAGGTGCGCGAGCCGTTCGCGGTGTCTTTCACCTGCGAGCGCGAGAACGCGCAGGCCGCCTGCCTGCCGCTACGGCCGATGCAGCTGCAGTTCAATGCGCCGGTCACGCGCAAGATGGCCTCGCAGATCCAGCTCAAGGGCGGCGGCAAGACCGTGGCCGCCACACTCGAGAACGATGGCGGCACGCCCAGCGAAGACGACGTGGTCAGCGCCGCGAGCTTCGCGCCGCCGTTCGCGGAAGACACCAAGTTCACCATCGAGCTGCCGGCCAAGTTCGAAGATGCTTCGGGCCGGCCGCTGGCTTCGCCCGGCACTTTTCCGCTGAAGGTGGCGACCGGCGCCATGCCGCCGCTGGCCAAGTTCGCAGCCTCGCCCTTCGGCGTGGTCGAACGGCTCGCCGAACCCGGCACCCCGGCCATGATGCCGGTGACCGTGCGGCGCGTGGAGCCCGCGCTCATGGTGCAGGCGCTCACGCCCGGCAAGGTCAGCGACATGAACCCGAAGACCGACGCCGAAATCATCGCGTGGTTTCGCAAGGTGCGTCGCTACGACGAGTACACCGTGAGTCGCGACCAGGCACGCAAGGACGTCAAGGGCGCGCTGCCCGCCGTCATTGAATCCAGCGAACGCAGCCGCGTGCAGAGCCGCATGCTCTCTCTTCTCGCGGGCCAGTCCGGCGTGAAGGCGCTCGACATGCCCAAGGCCGAGAGTGGCGATCCGCGCCCGTTCGAAGTGATCGGCATTCCGCTCACGCCCGGTTTCCACGTGCTCGAGATTGCCTCGCAAAAGCTGGGCGACGCGCTGCTCGACGAGCGCTACGGCGCCAGCCGCACGATGTACGTGCGCACCACCGCGCTGGCCACCAACTTGGCCGTGCACTTCAAGCTCGGCCGCGAAAACTCGATGGCCTGGGTCACCACGCTCGACAAGGGCAAGGTGGTGGCGGGTGCCGAAGTGCGCGTGTCCGGCTGCGACGGCAAGGCCGTGGCCACCGGCACCACCGACGCCAACGGCATCGTCAACCTCACGGGCGTCTCGCCCGAGGCGCCCAACTGCAACGGCCCGGACGAGTACAACGCGGGCGCCTGGTTCGTCAGCGCCCGCGCCAAGGACGACAAGGGCGTCGAGGACCTGGCCTTCACCTGGAGCGACTGGCAGCGCGGCATCGAGCCCTGGCGCTTCAATGTGCCGACCAACCTGCAGCCCGAGCCCGACCGCGTGGCGCACACCATCTTCGACCGCACCTTGCTGCGCGCCGGCGAAACGGTGTCGATGAAGCACCTGATCCGCACCCAGACCAGCAAGGGCTTCCGCCTGCCCGAGAACCGGCCCGACACGCTGGTGGTGACCCACACCGGCAGCGGCCAGCGATTCACGCAGCCGCTGGCCTGGCGCAAGACGCCGACCGGCGGCCTGAGCGCGGAGAACACCTTCGCCATACCGCCGGCCGCCAAGCTCGGCGTGTACGAAGTGATGCTGCGCACCGGCAAGGGCAAGGATGCCGACAGCGGCGACTCCGAAGGCGACGGCGACGAGAGCGGCCGCAACCGCAGCTTCTCCACCGGCCAGTTCCGCGTCGAGGAATTCCGCCTGCCCGTGCTCGAAGGCCGCATCGCCCCGACCGACAAGAAGCCGCTGGTGAACGCGCTCTCAGTGCCGGCCGACGTGCAGATCAACTACGTGGCCGGAGGCGGCGCCGCCAACCTGCCGGTGCGCGTGTCGGCCATGGTGCGCGGCAAGAGCCTGAGCTTTGCCGACCATGACGCCTTCAGCTTCAACCCGCCGCGCGTGCAGGCCGATGGCGCGCAAGCGGCCGCGGCCGACACAGCAGGCGGCGAAGAAGACATCAACAGCGCCAGCGACACCCGCGTGATTGCCGACAAGCTGCCTCTCACGCTCAACAAGGACGGCGCCGGCAAGGTCACGATCGACAAGGTGCCCAAGGTCAAGGCCGCGCGCGAGCTGCTGCTCGAAGCCACCTATGCCGATCCGAACGGCGAGGTGCAGACCATCCGCAGCACGCAGACGCTGTGGCCCGCGTCGGTCATCGCGGGCATCAAGACCGAGGGCTGGGTGTCGACGAGCCAGAAGCTCAAGTACCAGGCACTCGCGCTCGACCTTTCGGGCAAGCCCCAGGCCGGCGTCACGCTCAACGTGCGCGCCGTGGCGCGCATCACCACCACCAGCCGCAAGCGCATGGTGGGCGGCTTCTACACCTACGACAACAAGACCGAGACCAAGGACATCGGCACCGTCTGCAGCGGCAAGAGCGACGCGCGCGGCCTGCTGCTGTGCGAGTCCGAGCTGAAGGAACCCGGCGAGGTCGAGCTGGTGGCCAGCGCCACCGACAGCGACGGCCGCGACAGCCGCGCCGCCAGCTCGGTCTACGTGACCAAGCAGGGCGAACTCTGGTTCGGCGGCGAGGACAACGACCGCATCGACGTGCTGCCCGAGAAGAAGAGCTACCAACCCGGAGAGACCGCCAAGTTCCAGGTGCGCAGCCCGTTCCGCTTCGCCACCGCGCTGGTGTCGGTGGAACGCGAAGGCATCATCGAAACCCGCGTCGTGCAGCTCGACGGCAAGGACCCGACCGTGAGCCTGCAGGTCAAGCCCGAGTGGGGGCCGAACGCCTATGTGAGCGTGCTCGCGCTGCGCGGCCGCCTGCGCGAGGTGCCGTGGTACAGCTTCTTCACCTGGGGCTTCAAGGCACCGCGCGAGTGGTGGACCGCCTTCTGGTACGAAGGCAAGGAATACGTCGCCCCTACCGCGATGGTCGACCTGAGCAAGCCCGCCTACCGCCTCGGCATGGCCGAGATCCGCGTCGGCACGCGCGCGCACCAGATCGACGTGACCGTCACGAGCGACAAACCCAGCTACCCGGTGCGCAGCAAGGCGCAGATCACCATCTCCGCCAAGCTGCCCGACGGCAAGCCCGCAGCCGGTGCCGAAGTGGCCTTGGCCGCGGTCGATCAGGCCTTGCTGGAGCTCATGCCCAACGACAGCTGGAACCTGCTCAACGCCATGCTGCAGCGGCGCAGCTGGGGCGTGAGCACGTCTACCGCGCAGATGGAAATCGTCGGCCGGCGCCACTACGGGCGCAAGGCCGTGCCCGCTGGCGGTGGCGGCGGCAAGGGGCAGACGCGCGAGCTGCTCGACACCCTCCTCTTGTGGAACCCGAAGGTGGTGCTCGACGCCAACGGCCAGGCCGTGGTGACGGTGCCGCTCAACGACGCGCTCACCACCTTCAAGATCGTGGCCGTGGCCGATTCAGGCACCAGCCTCTTCGGCACCGGCCAGGCCAGCATCCAGGCCACGCAAGACCTGCAGATCATCAGCGGCCTGCCGCCGCTGGTGCGCGAGGACGACCAGTTCCGCGCCCAGATCACGCTGCGCAACACCACGCAAAAACCCATGAAGGTGGAAGCCACGCCGCGCGCCACGCTGCTCACGCTGGAGACGCAGACGGTCGACATTCCGGCCGGCGAAGCGCGTGAAGTGGCATGGAACGTGACCGCGCCCGCGCAGCTCGCGCAGACGCGCGCCGAAGCCATCCTGTGGGAGATCGAGGCGAAAGACACGCTCGGCGGCGCACGCGATGCGCTCAAGGTGCGCCAGCGCATCGTGCCCTCGGTGCCGCTTACGGTGCAGCAGGCCACGCTGGTGCAGCTCGACGGTCCGTTCACGCTCGACGTGGCGCCGCCCGCCGACGCCCTGCCCGGCCGCGGCGGCTTGAAGATGTCGCTGCAACCCAAGCTGGCCGAAGGCCTGCCCGGCGTGCGCGACTGGTTCGCCAACTACCCCTTCAGCTGCCTCGAACAGAAGACCAGCAAGTCGGTCGGCCTGCGCGACGCGAAGATGTGGCAGGGCGTTCTGGCCCAACTGCCGACCTACCTGGACAGCGACGGCCTGGCCAGCTACTTTCCGCCGCGCGACGGCGAGTCCAACCGCGGCAGCGACATCCTCACCTCATACCTGCTGGCGGCAACGCATGAGGCGGCGGCACTGAACCCGGCCTTTGCGCTGCCCGACGAAGCGCGCGCGCCGATGGAGTCGGGCCTCATCGCTTTTGTCGAAGGCCGCATCCAGCGCGAGTTCTGGAGCCCGCGCAAGGACCTGGACGTGCGCAAGCTCGCCGCGCTCGAGGCCCTGTCGCGCTACGGCTCGGCCAAGGGCAGCATGCTGGGCAGCATCACGATTGCGCCGAACCAGTGGCCCACCGGCGCCGTGATCGACTGGCTCAACATCCTGAAGCGCGTGCAGGACGTGCCGCAACGCCAGCAGCGCCTGGACGAGGCCAACAACGTGCTGAAGGCCCGGCTGTCGTACCAGGGCACCAAGCTCGTCTTCAGCACCGAGCAGGACGACTATTGGTGGTGGCTCATGACCAACGGCGACGTCAACACCGCGCGCCTCTTGCTCAGCGTGATGGACGATCCGGCCTGGAAGGACGACATAGGCAAGCTGGCCAACGGCTTCATCGGCCGCCAGCAGAACGGCGCCTGGCACACCACCACCGCCAACCTGTGGGGCGGGCTCGCGCTCGAGAAGTTCTCCAAGGTGTTCGAAAGCACGCCGGTGGCCGGTGTCACCGCCGCCACCTTGGGTGCGGTGAAGGCCCAGGTCGACTGGCGCAACGTCACGCGCGTGAAGACCACCGACCCGGCCGGTGCACCCAACCAGGCCACTTTCTTTGGCGCGCCCGCATCGCCGGGCAACCTGAAGAACAACACCATGTTCCTGCCTTGGTCCGCTTCACCCGCGGGCGCGCCGGTGCGCGACACGCTGCTGGTCACCCAGCAGGGCACCGGCAAGCCGTGGCTCACGATGCAGTCGATTGCGGCGGTGCAGCTGAAGGCGCCGTTTGCCGCCGGCTACGCCATCAAGAAGACCATCACGCCGGTCGAGCAGGCCACAGCGGGCAAGTACACCCGCGGCGACGTGCTGCGCGTGACCGTCGAGGTGAGCGCCAGCGCGGACATGACCTGGGTCGTGGTGAGCGACCCGATTCCGGGCGGCGCCACCATTCTGGGTAGCGGCCTGGGCCGCGACTCGCAGATCGCCACGCAAGGCGAAAAGAAGTCGGGCGCCGGCTGGCCGGCGTTCGAAGAGCGCAGCTTCGAGGCCTTCCGCAGCTACTACGAGTACGTGCCCAAAGGCGTGGTGAAGATCGAATACACCGTGCGCCTCAACAACGTGGGCGACTTCGCGCTGCCGCCGAGCCGCGTGGAGGCAATGTATGCGCCGGAGATGTTCGGCGAGACGCCGAATGCGCGCGTGAAAGTGGAGGCGGCGAAGTAAGGCTCGGCGGGGGTTGCTTTTCTATGCAGCCCCCGTTGCCGCAAGCACCACCTGGTACACGGCAAGGTCCGCGTCCGAGAAGCAGCAGAACGTGACCTCCTCCACGCTGGCACCCTCCGTCAGCGCCGACCGGACCGTCGCCACCGCAATGGGCGCCGCGAGTTCGATCGGGTAGCCGTAGATGCCCGTGCTGATCGACGGAAACGCAACAGTCCGTGCGCCGCACTGCGCCGCGAGCTCCATCGACTTTCGATAGCACGATGCGAGCAGCCCCGGCTCGCCGCTCGAGCCGCCGCGCCAGACCGGCCCGACGGTGTGAATGACGAACCGAGCCGGCAGCCGGTAGCCCTTGGTCAGCTTGGCATCGCCGGTCTTGCAGCCCGCCAGCAGGCGGCACTCATGCACGAGCTCGGGTCCGGCCGCGCGATGGATCGCACCATCGACGCCGCCACCGCCCAGCAGCGAAGAATTCGCTGCGTTGACGATGGCATCGACCCGCAGCGTGGTGATGTCGCCGCGAATGGCACGAAGAGCTTTCTGCATGACGTGGCCCCCTTCAGCGCGAATTAGACGACAGGCGCAGTAAAGGCGATGAGTTTGCCCATGTTGCTGACGAAGCTGGCCACCGTGATTCCCTGCGGCTGCTCCTTTTTCACGTAAGGCTCGATGAAGGGCGGGTCCGCCGGATCGTAGGGCGAAGTGTCGAACACATCGCCCACGTGCTTGCTGCGATAGGCATCGCCCGTGTACGGCGTGGTGGGACCGTCGCCCTTGTAGGGGTTGGTCACGGCCGACAGCGGCGCGAGCCAATAGCCCTTCGGGTCGAGCTTGTCCATCACTGCCACCGCATCGGTGGCGCTCACCACAGGGCTGGTCATCACGCGGTCTGCGAACAGGTCGGCAAAGTCCACCTCGCGCAGCGAGAAGTACTTCGGCAGCGGCCTTTGCTCTCCATGGCGCAGCGGCGAAGCCGCAACCATCTGCTGAATGGCGGTGTCGGTCATGCCGTTCAGCTGGGCGTAGGTCTGGCGCATGCCCGCAATGTCGATGTTGCGGCCCGCCGAGTAGTGGCTCGGCGTGTTGCGATGGTCGTGGTCGAAATAGTAAGCGCCGTTGTGGATGTTCGAGCCGTAGCGGTGCACGAAGCGCGGCTGGTTGGTGCCGAGCTCCACGAAGGTGGGATGCGTACGCCCCTTGAGCAGTGGGTTCTCCGCGATCATGGTGTCGGTAAGCTTGCAGCTGTCCAGCCAGTCGAGCGCCTCGGGCACGCGCGCAAGAAAGCCGCGGTCGCCCGTGAGGCGGAAGTAGTTGAACAGCTGCTGCACGTTGGTCTGCGTGGTGTGCGTGGCCAGCGATCTCGGCTCGTAGCTGCGCGCGCCGGCAGGCTCTCCGGCCAGGCGGCCGTTCTGGTCCGTGGCCAGGTGCTGCAAGCCCCAGCCGGCCTGCGGCCCGGGCTGCTGCATGCGGCGCAGGCAGTCCATTGCGCGGGTGATGTACGGCACCAGGCTCTGGTCGCCAAGCGCCACCACGCACATCAGCAGGAACTTGATGTTCTCTCCCGCCACGTCGTCGTTGAAGGTGACGTGACGCGTGTAGTCGCCGTCTTCCATGCCCGCCGTAGCGCCCGCGGGCAGCTGCTGCGGATTGGGCAAGGGCATCGAAGAGATCGCGTCGGGCGACGGCGGATAGCGCTGCGGCCACCCGCCTTCGGCCACTCCGCCGACGAACTGCGCCTGCGTGACGAAGCCGATGGCTTTTTGCAGCGCCGCCAAAAAGCGTGGGTCCTTCTTCTCCAGATACATGCGCAGCATGAACTGCGACGACACCGCCGTGCCCGCGTCGTCGAAGGTGGCGTTGCCGTAGTAGTGCTGGAACTCTTCCAGGCGCCAGCCGTTGGCGCCCACGGTGGCGTACCAGTCGCGCAGCGATGTTTCGCCGGCAAAGTCGTGAATGTAGTTCCAGCCGCCCGACGGATGTTGCGCCTCGATGAGCGCGAGCCCCGTGCGCTCGGCGGCGTTGTAGAAGAGTTCATCGCCCGTCGCGTGATAGGCGTCGAGCATGCAGTGCCCCGCGGTCGGCGTGCCCGGCGGCTGGATCCAGCACATGGTGCGGCGCGCCTCCATCTCGCCCCAGAGGGTCGAGAAGTCCGGCATGTAGGCCCACACGTAGCCGCCGCGGTACGACACCGTTTCGTCCATGAAGCCCGCGGCGCGCCGCATTGCCTTGCGCGCCAGCATCTCGGTGCTTGGCGGCGGCTCGGGAGCCGGCGCGGGCGGGGGAACTGGGAACGGCGGAAAGGTGGGACCATCTCCGCCGCCGCCTCCGCATGCGCTCAGCGCCAGCGGGGAAAGGGTCGAGATGACGAAGTTCCTGCGTTTCATCTTATGTCTCCAGTTGAAGAGCGGTTTGACCGCTTTGGTACTTTTCAACTCATACGATGTCCGATGAGTCGCTGGAAATTCTGCCATTTTTGGCAGTTTTATCTCCAAGTTGTACGACAACTAAAGATGCAAGATGGGCGGCTTTTTTTGTATGGAAATGTTTTTCAGGAAGGAGCCCGGGGCGCACGCCCCGGAAGGGATCAGGCCAAAGAGGCCTAGCGGTAGAACGCCTCGACCCTGCCCTTCAGTTTGATCAAGAGCGGCTTGCCCTTGCGGTCCACCGTCTTGCCCGCGGGCACCTTGATCCAGCCTTCGCTGATGCAGTATTCCTCCACGTCGAGGCGTTCCTTGTCGTTGAAGCGGATGCCGACGTCGTGCTCGAAAACGGCTGCCACGTGATGCGGACTGCGCGGGTCGCAGGAGAGGTGGTCGGGAAGAGGCGGGAGAGGAGTGGCTTCTGTCATGACGCGGATGATATGGCGTCTCTCCGATCCCCCCGATCGTCGCCAGCGCTAGCGTTTCTTCTTCGTCGTTCTGGCCGCAGGCTTGGGCGCAAAGCCCAGCGAGGCACGCGCGAGCGCATCGGCCTCGTGGTTGCGGTGCCGCGGCACCCATCGCAGGCTCACCTCTTCGAACGAGCCGAGCAAGGCGCGGGCATCCTCGAACAGGCCGGCCATGCGTTCAATCGGCCTCGCACCGGGCGCGCCGAGCTGCTCGACGAGGATGCTGTTGTCGGTATAGGCCAGCACCGCCGTCGCGCCCCTTGCCTTCAGTTCTTCGAGCGCGAGCGTCAGCGCCCTCAATTCGGCTTCATTGTTGCAGCCAATGGCATGGCTCGCGAGCGACAAGGTGTGGCGGGTGCCGTCGGGCTCGGTGATGACCGCGCCGGCCCCCATGCGGCCGGGGTTCGGCATCGCGCTGCCGTCGCAGTACACGGTCCAGTGGCGAAGAGGCATCGGCTCCGGCGGCTCAGCAGTTATTGCGCTTGATGCCGGCCAGGTTCTGGCAGGGCCGCTGGCCCGGCGGCGGGCCCGGGTCTTCCTGCGGGCGGGGATGCCGTGGACGAACGATGGGGCGGCCACCGTCGTAGTAGGGCTCCGGTCCCCAGCTGTAGACGGGTGGTGCCGGCTCGGTCACCTGGCGCGGCTCGTCGACGCTGCGCGGAATGATGGCGGGGCCCTGCGGCGCATTGCCGGCCTGCGGCTGCGGCAGCGCCGCGCGCGGCGGAGGCGTGGACGACGGCCGGCGCGCTTCGCCGGACGAAACAGGCGGGACCACCGACAGCGGCTCGGTGAGGGGCACCTGGCGCGAAAGCCTGCTGCCCGCGGGGCAAGGGCCGTCGGTGTAGACGATGTTTCCGCTGGCATCGGTGCAGCGGACCACGTCGGCAGCCTGCGCGCCGAGGGCGGCGACGACGGCCGCAGCGGCGAGGGTCGGAATGAAGAGAACCGATGTGCGCATCATGCGACCTCCGTTGTGGACTGCCGAAGACGACCGCGTCTCCCCTGAGCCGCATTCTGGCCCGAAGTCGCGCCTCGCGCCGGCCCGCGTGGCCTTCGCGGTTTTCACGCCGAGACGCGCAGCCGCGCGGGGCCCTGCTCCATCCGGCCGATGACGGCGGCCTGCGCAAAGCCTTCGCCCCGAAACACCTGCAGCACCGCATCGGCCGATTCAGCCGCGCAGCTCACGAGCAGCCCGCCCGAGGTCTGCGGGTCGCTCAGCAGCGCCTGCGCGGTGGCGTGCAGGCCGTCTGCCAGCTCGATGTCCTCGCCATAACCGGCCCAGTTGCGCCCCGAGGCGCCGGTGACGAAGCCGTCCGCCACCATCGCGGCCACGCCATCGAGCAGCGGCACGCGCGGCCAGTCGATGGTGGCGGTGAGCCCGGCGCCTCGCGCGAGCTCCAGCGCATGGCCGGCCAGCCCGAAGCCGGTGACGTCGGTCAGCGCGTGCACGCCGGGCATGGTGGCCAGTGCGATGCCCGGTGTGTTGAGCCGCGTGGTGTTTTCGATGAGCTGCCGGTAGCCGGCAACCGACAGTTTCTCTTTCTTGAGCGCGGCCGAGAGCACCCCCACGCCCAGCGGCTTGCCCAGCACCAGCACGTCGCCCGCGCGCGCCTCGGCATTGCGCTTGACGTGAGCCGGATCGACGAGGCCCATCACCACGAGTCCGTAGATGGGCTCGACCGAATCGATGGTGTGGCCGCCTGCAATGGGGATGCCGGCCGCGCGGCACACGTCCTGCCCGCCGCGCACGATGTCGCCGATGACTTCCACCGGCAGCTGGTTGACGGGCATGGCGACCAGCGCCAGCGCCATGATCGGCTTGCCGCCCATCGCATAGACGTCGCTGATGGCGTTGGTGGCGGCAATGCGGCCGAACTCGTAGGGGTCGTCGACGATCGGCATGAAGAAGTCGGTCGTCGCGATCAGCGCCTGCCTGTCGTTCAGGCGGTACACGGCCGCGTCGTCGGCGGTTTCGATGCCCACCATCAATTCGGGCGGAATCAGGCCGCCGCCGCTGTTCTTCAAGATTTCCGACAGCACACCGGGCGCGATCTTGCAGCCGCATCCGCCGCCGTGCGAGAAGCTGGTGAGGCGCAGCGGCGCCAGTGGGTTGAGCGGGTTGGGGGCGGAAACTGTCGGTATGTCGGTCATGGCGCAATTCGGATCAGAGGCGGTCGTCCATTATCGAAGGGGGCCAGGAATGGCGTCCGCGCGCGGGTTTCTACAATCGAGGGTTGTCCGTCCTCTCTTGCGCCACCCTGCGCCATTCCATGAAACCCCTCTTCCGCATTGCCCTTGCGCTTTCGCTCTCCGTCCTCGCCCTGGGTGCCTCGGCACAAGGCAAGGTGCTGCGCGTGTCCGCCATCCCCGACGAGGCGCCCACCGAACTGCAGCGCAAGTTCACGCCTCTGGGCGACTACCTGAAGAAGGAGACCGGCATGGACGTGCAGTTCACGCCCGTGACCGACTACGCCGCAGTGGTCGAGGGCCTGGCGACGAACAAGATCGACCTGGCCTGGCTCGGCGGCTTCACCTTCGTGCAGGCCCGCATCCGCACCAATGGCGGCGCGGTGCCGATCGTGCAGCGTGCCGAAGACGAGGTGTTCACCAGCAAGTTCATCGTGCCGGTCGATAGCACCGCCAAGACGCTGGCTGACCTGAAGGGCAAGACCTTCGCGTTCGGCGCGCCCTCCTCCACCTCGGGCAGCCTGATGCCGCGCTACTTCCTGATGCAGGCCGGCATCGATCCGGAGAAGGACTTCAAGACCGTCGCTTTCTCGGGCGCGCATGACGCCACCGTGGCCTTCGTGGCTGCGTCGCGGGCCGAAGCCGGCGTGCTGAATGCGTCGGTGTGGGAAAAGCTGGTCGAAAGCAAGAACCCGAACGCCGCCAAGGTGCGCGTGCTGGCCACCACCCCTACCTACTACGACTACAACTGGACGGTGCGCCCTGGCCTCGACCCGGCACTGACCAAGAAGCTCACCGAGGCTTTCCTGAAGCTCGACCCCACGGACCCGGCCATGAAGGAGATCATGAACCTGCAGCGCGCGAGCAAGTTCGTGCCCACCAAGTCGTCGAACTACGACGGCATCGAAGCCGCTGCCAAGTCGGCCGGTCTGGTCAAGTGATGCCGTCGGGGCGCACCGCCGGAGCCGTCGCGTGAGCTTTTCGCTCGACGACGCCGGGCTGGTGCACCCGAACGGCCATCGCGCGCTGCAGAACGTGTCGCTTGCCGCGCGCGGCGGCGAACGGCTGGCCGTCATCGGCCCCTCGGGTGCCGGCAAGACCACGCTGCTGCGCGTGCTCGGCGCCGCGCTGCGGCCCGGCGAAGGCACGGTGCAGCTGCTCGGCGAAGCACCTTGGCGACTGGCCGCACCGGCCTTGCGCAAGCTGCGGTCGCGCATCGGCACCGTGCACCAGAGCCCGCCGATCGCGCCGCGCCTGCGCGTGGTCACCGCCGTGCTCTCGGGGCGCCTCGGGCAATGGAGCGCGATGCGCGCGCTCGGTTCGCTGCTGCGTCCGTCGGACCTCGAAGGCGCGCACGAAGTGCTGTCGCGGCTCTCGCTCGAGGACCGGTTGTTCGACCGATGTGACCGGCTCTCGGGCGGCCAGCTTCAGCGCGTGGGCATTGCGCGCGTGCTCTACCAGCGGCCCGCGCTGATGCTGGCCGACGAGCCGGTGTCCGCGCTCGATCCGACGCTGGCCGACGCCACGCTGCAGCAGCTGGTGGCGCAGAGCGAAGCAACGGGCGCCACTCTCGTGGCCTCCTTGCACGCGGTGGACCTGGCGCTGCGCTGGTTTCCGCGCATCGTAGGCATGCGCAACGGGCAGGTGGTGTTCGACGAGCCCGTCGGCAACGTGACGGAGCCGATGCTCGCGGCGCTCTATGCGAGTGAGGGCGGGTTGCCGATGCAGGCACCCGGGCTGCCTCTGGACATCGCGCCCAGGACGTTCGCCGCCGTTTCCGCGAATCCCGTCGAGCGCCCGGATTGCCTGTGACCACCGCGCAACCGCTGCCGCCACGCACGCTGCCTGCACTGCGCGATCCGCTGGCGCGCCAGCGCCTGGTCTGGCTCCTGGCCGCACTCGTCATCGCGTGGCCGATGCTGCAGCTGTCGGGCTTCGCGCCCTCTGCCCTGTTCGCGCCGGGCAACCTGCAGGTCATCGGCGGCTTCCTGGCCGGCTTCATGCCGCCGGAGACCGCGCCGGACTTTCTTGCGATGCTGGGCAAGGCCACGCTGGAGACACTGGCCATGGCCACGGCGGGCACTGCGCTGGCTTTCCTCATCGGTGCGCCGCTGGCCTTCGTGACCACGCGCGCGCTCTCGGTGTCGCGCATCGGGCCCGGCCCGGGGCGTGCGCAGGCGGCAGTGGTGCGGCAAGCCGGGCGATCCGTGCTGATGGTGCTGCGCGCCATTCCCGAAATCGTCTGGGCGCTGGTCTTCGTGCGCGCGCTCGGCCTCGGGCCCGCGGCCGGCGTGCTGGCGCTGGCCATCACCTACGGCGGCATGCTTGGCAAGGTATATGCCGAGGTGCTCGAATCCACCGACACGCGGCCTGCCCGCGCATTGATGGAAAGCGGCAGCGGCCGCATGGCCGCGCTGGTTTACGGCCTGTTGCCGCACTGCGGGCAGGAGCTCATCTCGTACACCGTGTACCGATGGGAATGCGCCGTCAGGGCCTCGGTCGTGATGGGCTTCGTGGGCGCGGGCGGTTTGGGTCAGCTCATGGACCAATCGATGAAGATGCTCAACGGTGGCGAAGCCAGCAGCATCCTGCTGGTGTTCCTGGTGCTGGTGCTGCTCGCGGACGCGCTGAGCAATGCGTTGCGCCGGTTGCTGGCATGAAAGGGCACGTGAACTTGGCCGGACCGCCTCGCTGCATCCGCTGCTGGGTCGCATCGACGCTGGTGCTCGCGGGCGTGGTAGCCAGCTTCGCCTACCTGGCCATCGACTACAGCGCTCTCTTCACGGCCGAATCGATCGGCCTCATGAGCAAGTTCATCGCCGAGTTCTTTCCGCCGGATCTTTCGAGCGCCTTCCTTGCCAAGACGGCACGGGGCGCGCTGCAGACGCTGGCCGTGTCGGCGCTCGGCACGCTGCTGGCGGCCGCGGGCGCCGCCGCGCTCGCGCTGCCAGCCTCCGGCCGCTCGGGCCTGCTGGTGCGGCAGGGCTGCCGTTTCGTCCTCAACTTCTTGCGCAGCGTGCCCGAGCTGGTGTGGGCCGCGCTCATGGTGCTGGCCGCGGGCATCGGCCCGTTTGCGGGCGCGCTGGCGCTCGCGCTGCACACCACCGGCGTGCTCGGCCGCCTGTTCGCCGAAAGCCTGGAGAACGCGCCGCGCGAACCCGAGCAGGCGCTGGCGCTGGGTGGTGCCGGCGCGGTGGCGGCCTTCGGCTACGGCAGCCTTCCGCTCGTGCTGCCGCAATGGATCGCCTATGCGCTGTATCGTTGGGAAATGAACATCCGGATGGCCGCGGTGCTGGGCTTCGTCGGCGGCGGTGGCCTGGGGCAGCTTCTCTACTTTCACTTATCGATCTTTCAACAGCAGCAGGCCATGACCGTACTGATTGCAATGTTCGGGCTGGTGGCCCTCGTCGACCTGGCGAGCGGTCGGCTGCGGCGCAACCTGGGGCACGCCCATGCGTGAACACGACAACCCGCGCCACCAGCCCACGCGGGTGGCCGACATGCACCGGTTCGACACCGTCATCGACGCGCGCTCGCCCTCCGAGTTCGCGCTCGACCACATTCCGGGCGCCATCAACTGTCCGGTGCTCGACGACGAAGAGCGCCGCATCGTCGGCACCATCTACAAGCAGACCGGGGCCTTCGAGGCACGGCGCGTCGGCGGCGCCATGGTGGCCGCCAACCTCGCACGGCACCTGCGCGAGCGCTTTGCAGATCAGCCGGCCAATTGGCGCCCGCTCGTGTATTGCTGGCGCGGGGGCTTGCGCAGCGGCTCGATGGTGACCTGGCTTCGCCTGGTCGGCTGGGACGCGCAGCAGCTGGCGGGTGGCTACAAGAGCTTTCGCCACCACGTGCTGGCGCAGATCGAAGCCACCGTACCCAAGCTGCAGCTGCGGGTGATCTGCGGCGCCACCGGCAGCGCCAAGACGCGGGTCCTTCAGTCCCTGGCCGCGCGCGGCGAACAGGTGCTCGACCTGGAGCATTGCGCGAGCCACAAGGGCTCGCTGCTGGGTGCCCTGCCCGGCGTGCCGCAGCCTTCGCAAAAGCAGTTCGAGACGCGCATTGCCACCTGCTTCGATGCGCTCGACCTCTCGCGCACGCTCTACGTCGAAGGCGAAAGCGCGCGCATCGGCCGGCTCTCGGTGCCGATTCCGCTGGTTGCGCACATGCGCGCGGCCGAGTGCATCGAAATCCAGGCCGATGCGGCTGCGCGGCTCGACTACCTGCTGCGCGACTACGCCTACCTGGGCGACGACCGCGCCGCGCTCGCGGCTCAGCTCGACAGGCTGAAGGAAATGCAGGGCAAGGCGGTGGTGCAGCGCTGGCAGGAATGGGCGCTGCAGGGCGAACTGCCGCCGCTCTTTGCGGAACTGATGGCGCTTCACTACGATCCGCACTATGAACGCTCGCAGGCGCGCCACTTCGAGAAGTGGCCGCAGCGGCAGCAGGTGGCGGGACCCGACCTCACGGACCAGGGCATCGAAGCCGTGGCGGATGCCATCCAGCGTTTGAACCCTGCCGGCTGACCGGCCACACACAACAGGCATGCTCCATGACACTCGAATGGCGCCATTCGCTCGAAGGCATCGACTGGGAAGAACTCTCGCGGCTCTACCAGGCCGCACCGCTCGGTAACAAGCAGCCTGATGGATTGAAGCTCGTGTTTTCCAACAGCATGTTCAAGTGCTTTGCGTATGACGACAGCCGACTGGTCGGCGTCGGCCGCGCGATGGCCGACGGGCTCGACTGCTCCTACATCTGCGACGTGGCCGTGCATCCGAGCCACCAGGGCACCGGCCTCGGCAAGGAGATCGTCTCGCGGCTCGTGGATCTTTCGAAGGGGCACCGCAAGATCATTCTCTATGCGGTGGCCGGCAAGGAGCCCTTCTATAAAAAGTTCGGCTTCAGGCGCATGAAGACCGCGATGGCAATCTTCGAGAACCAGGCGCAGGCCGCGGAGCGCGGGCTGATCGAATAAGGATGCGCCGGGTCGCTAGACTCGTGCAATCGTGCATCCGCTGCTGAAGGGAGTTCCCATGTGCAGAAGCATCAAGACCCTCTACAACTTCGAGCCTCCCGCCACCGAGCAGGAGATCCGTGCCGCTGCGCTGCAGTTCGTGCGCAAGCTCAGCGGCTTCAGCGTGCCATCGAAGGCCAACCAGCAAGCCTTCGAGCGCGCAGTCGATGAAATGGCCGCCAGCGCAACGCGACTCATCGATTCTCTGGTGACCACGGCCGAGCCGCGCGACCGTGCCATCGAAGCCGAGCGCGCCAAGGCCAAGTCGGCCGCACGCTTCGGCACCTGAACGACACGACCACAAACTTTAGGAGACTCTTCATGCCCCTTGAACTCTGGTTCGCCTTCGTCGCCGCATCGGCCGTGCTCTTGATCATTCCCGGACCAACCATTCTCACGGTGATCAGTTATTCGATGTCGCACGGCCGCCGTGCCAACGTGCCGCTGGTGGCCGCGGTGGCGCTGGGCGATTCAACCGCGCTGGTGGTTTCGCTGCTCGGCCTGGGCGCGCTGCTTGCCGCGTCGGCGTTCTGGTTCACGGTGGTGAAGTGGGTGGGCGGCCTGTACCTGCTGTACCTTGGCATCAAGCTGCTGCGGGCAGGCATCACGTCGGCCGACATGGCGGCGCCAGCCGCACCCGCGTCGCGCTGGAGGCTGTTTGCCAACACCTACCTGGTGACGGCGCTGAACCCCAAGGGCATCGTTTTCTTCGTGGCGTTCCTGCCGCAGTTCCTGAGCCCGATGGCGAACGTGACGCACCAGCTGTGGGTGCTGGCGGTCACCTTCGTGGCCATGGCCTCGCTCAATGCCACGCTCTACGCCGTGTTCGCGGGCTCAGCCCGCAGGTTGCTTTCGTCGCCGCGCGCGCAGCGCCGCTTCAACCTTGCGGGCGGCTCGCTGCTGAGCGCAGCAGGCGTGTGGGCGCTGCTTGCGCGCAGGCCTGCCTGAGGCGCACTCCGGCCAACGTCAGTTGCGGTACGGATTGCCGGGGCTGCGGTCGTAGCGGTTCGGCACGCCGTCTCCATCGCGGTCGCGGTCATAGCGGTTGGGCACACCGTCGCGGTCGCGGTCCCCGTAGCCATAGTGCGCGCGCGGCGCCGGACGGTCATAGGGTGCGACCACGCAGCCGGCCAGGGCGGCCGATGCGGCAAGCAGAAGGGCCAGTGTCTTCATCATCATTTGATTTCTCCTTGGAGTTATGGAAAGACGGCTTGCCTCCGCAAGCCGGCAGCTGCATTGAAGGCCACCTCCGTCTCGGCTCCGTATCTGCGATGAGGCCGGGGCGTGAAGTTCGTTACCGGATGTGGAACGTGCTGCAAACTTTGGCGCTAAGTTCTTACGCGCGCAGGCGGCGGCGCACCCGTCTGCAAGTAGGTGCATTTCCCGTGGCCGCATGGCCGAGAATGGCGCCCCCGGGGCAGCCGATTCCCGCTCCCGCCTTCACGCCGCTCCTCATGCACCCCCCGCCTTTCGCCATCAGCCGCCGTTGTCTTGCCGCAACGCTGACGGTCATCCTCTGCGCGCAGCCGGTGCTTGCATCGGCCGGCATCGTCAGCTTCGACGAGGTGAAGCGCGAGTTTCGTTCTTCCGACACTGCGGTGCTCGACCGCAACGGCGAGCTGCTGCAGCGCGTGCGCACCGACGCCACCGTGCGGCGCGGGCAGTGGATTGCGCTTGCCGACGTTTCGCCCGCATTGCGCATGGCTATGGTGATGAGCGAAGACCGGCGCTTCTACGAGCACAGCGGCATCGACTGGCGAGCGGTGTCGTCTGCCGCCTGGGGCAACCTGTGGAACACGCGCACCCGCGGCGCATCGACCATCACGATGCAGCTCTCCGGCCTGCTCGACGAAGATCTTCGCCGCGCCAACAGCGGGCGCACCTTCACGCAGAAGATTGGCCAGACGGTCGCGGCCACGCAGCTGGAACGCAGCTGGCGCAAGGACCAGATCCTCGAGGCCTACCTCAACACAGTGCCTTTCCGCGGCGAGATCGTGGGCATCGACGCGCTCTCGCGCACGCTGTTCGGCAAGGCGCCGAACGGCCTCGATGCGCGCGAGGCCAGCGTGGCCGCTGCGCTGGTGCGCGCGCCCAACGCCAAGCCCGCGCTGGTGGCGCAGCGCGCCTGCGAGGTGATGCGCGCCATGGAGCCGGGCCAGAAGATCGACTGCGATGCGCTCGACATGTTCACCAGTGCGGCGGTGCAGCGGCGTGCCTTCGATGCGAACGAAGGCATTGCGCCGCATGCGGCTCGGCGCGCGCTCAGGGAGTTGCGCGACGCCGGTGAAGCGGCTGCTCTTTCCACGACGTCCGCGCGGCAGGCAGCCAACAAGGAGACGGCCGTCAGGACCACGCTGCGCGCGCCGCTGCAGCGCTTTGCGCTCGGCACGCTGCAACGCCACTTGAAGGAACTGCGCGGCCGCCACGTGGAAGACGGCGCGCTGGTGGTGCTCGACAACGCGAGTGGCGAGGTGCTCGCCTGGGTCGGCTCCTCGGGCCCGCTGAGCCAGGCGGCCGAGGTCGACGCAGTCATCGCGCTGCGCCAGCCCGGCTCCACGCTCAAGCCGCTGCTCTATGCGCAGGCCATTGCCGAGCGGCGGCTCACCGCGGCCTCGCTGATCGACGATTCATCGGCGCAGATCAACACCGCGAGCGGGCTCTACATTCCGCAAAACTACGATCGCCAGTTCAAGGGACCGGTGTCGGCGCGCACCGCGCTCGCCGCCTCTCTCAACGTGCCGGCGGTGCGCACGCTGGTGATGGTGTCGCCCGAATCGTTTGCGCGGCAGCTGCGCGCGGTGGGCCTGCCGCTGCGCGAAAGCGGCGACTACTACGGCTACAGCCTCGCGCTCGGCAGCGCCGAGGTGTCGCTGCTGTCGCTCACCAACGCCTACCGCATGCTGGCCAATGGCGGGCGCTACGGACCCACCACGCTGTCCGCGCGGCCTGTGGCACCGGCACCGGCTTCAGCCGCGAAAGCCAGGGCTGGCGACGACTCGGCCGCGCTCGTCCTCGACCCACGAGCGGCCTTCATCGTCGGCGACATCCTGTCCGACGCGAACGCACGCACGCGCACCTTCGGCTTGGACAGCATTCTTTCCACGCGCTTCTGGACCGCGGTGAAAACTGGCACCAGCAAGGACATGCGCGACAACTGGGCCATCGGCTGGTCGCAGCGCTACACAGTCGGCGTGTGGGTCGGCAACGCGAGCGGTGCGTCGATGTGGGACGTGAGCGGCACCAGCGGCGCGGCACCGGTATGGGCCGAGGTGATGCGCTTCCTGCACGCGCGTGAACCCAGCCGCGCACCCAAGCCGCCCGCCGGCCTCGTCGAAGCGCACGTGACATTCGGGTCCGGTGCCGACGGCAACTCACTGGAGGCCGCGCGCAGCGAATGGTTCCTGCAGGGCACGGAGCAGCCGCTCTTCGCGCTCGACAGCGGCGGCGCCGGCACATCGTCCGAGGCGGCAGCCGCGCGCATCACCGCGCCAGCAGACGGCACCATCATCGCGCTGGACCCCGACATTCCGCCGCTGCACCAGCGCGTGCGCTTCGAGTCCGAAGGCCGCGGCGTGCAATGGCGCATCGACGGCAAGCACTTTGCGCGTGGCAACAGCGCGCAATGGCTACCCTGGCCTGGGCGCCACGTGATCGAACTGGTCGACGCCACGGGCAAGGTGGTGGACCAGCGCAAGCTCGAAGTGCGCGGCGCGGGCGTGATCGCGAAAAGCGCGCGCCGATAGCAAGCGATCCCGTTCAATCCACCTTCACGCTGAAGAGCACCGACCCCGACCCGCCCGGTGCGAGCGAGCCAGAAAACTCCCAGCTCAGCATGCCGGTACCGCCGGCGGTCTGCGCCACCGCGCAGGCCACCGAAGGCGCGGGGGTGACGTTGGCAGGCGTGTTCTTCCGGCAGGCGGTCAGCGATGCGGGCGTGGTGCCGGCCTGCGCGGCGACGAAGCTGGTGTACTGCGGCGTCGTGTCGTTGATCTTCATGTCGGAGATCGGCGTCGTTCCGTTATTGGTGTAGCTGACGCGGTACTCCAGCGTCTCGCCCGACTTGGCCTGGTTGTTCACACCGAAGCTGCCGCCCTGCGTGACGTTACGTACTTCCTTCTTGAGCTCGAGCGCGCTGTTCGACACCGTCGTGGTGTCGAGCACCGTGTAGCTCGCGCTCAGGGCCGGGCCGGCGTTGGTGAAGCTGAAGCTGGCCTGCACCGTGCTCTGGTTGTTGTTGCCGTTGGCCGCGTTGGCGGGAATGAACTCCTGCATCACGATGCACACGTTCTGCCCGGCAGCCACCGTGACCGGCGCCGCGGGCGGATACAGCAGCGCAGCGCCGGCCTGCTGCGCGCCGGTGCAGCCGGTGTCGGCAAAGATCTTGCCGCTCCAGCCGCTGACGGCCGGCGTGTCGACCGAGTTGGAGATGCTGAAGCTCACCGTGCCGCCGGTGCGCGCAGTGAAGGTGTGCGCATAGCTGACGGTGCTGCCCGGCATGCCGCTCTTGGCGCCGTCGGCCGCGAAGGTGTTGCGGTCCACGTCGCCGAAGTTGAGGCCGGTGTGGCCCGTGCCGTTCCAGGTGAAGGCAACGCGGTCGGGCGTGCCGGTGCGCGTGTAGGTGTAGCTGGTGCCGCCGCTCGCCACCGCCGAACCCGAAGGCAGCGGAACGGCGCCGAACGAAGCGCCTGTCGAGAGGCGCAGCGCGGTGTTGGTTTCTTCCACGCACAGCGGCGCATTCGCAGCGGTGGCAAAGGGCACGTCGAGCGCGTAGTTGCCGGCGCCGTCGGTGGTGGCCGTCGACAGCACGGTGGCGCTGCAGTTGGTGAGCCGCACGCTCACGCCGGCAATGCCGCCCTCGCTGCCGTTGATCAACCCGTCGTTCGCGACGCCCGGGCCCGTGCCGTTGTCCAGGAACACGCGGCCCGTCACGGTGTAGCCGAAGCCGTTGACGAAGGTACAGGTGATGTTGGCGCCGGCCACCATGTTGACTGCAGGAATGGTGAGCACATTGCCGGCCAGCGTGCCGAAGGACACGTTGGGCGTGGCACTGGCCGCATCCAGGCAGCTCGCACTGATCGGGTTGGCGGGCCAGCCGGCGGGCACGCTTTCCCGGATCGTCGCCAGCACGCCGGCCGTGCCGGTCAGGTTGGCGGCACCGCTCGCGGTGCCGGCACCGGTGACGGTGATGCTGTCGGTGGCGGCCGAGAGCCCGCTGAGCGCGAAGCCGAACAGGTTGGCGCCGCTGCCGCCGGTGGTGGTCTTCACGATCTGCACCCGGGGGAACGGCGGCGTGAAGGTGTTGGTGAAGGTGCAGGCGATGTTGCTGCCCGCCGCGGTGGCGGCCGCATCGAGCGTCACCTTGCGGTTGGGCAGGTCGGGCGTGGCGGTGCCGCCCGCGCCCAGGCCGGTGCAG
The DNA here is from genome assembly GCF_900099805.1 of Variovorax sp. OV700. Lineage (GTDB taxonomy): Bacteria > Pseudomonadota > Gammaproteobacteria > Burkholderiales > Burkholderiaceae_C > Variovorax. Next base: position 343,519 of record NZ_FNDR01000006.1, read on the forward strand.
CTCACGCCGGTGAGCGCGTAGTTGGCGGGCAGCGGGTCTTCGGTGATGGTGGTGGCGATGCCGGGTGTGGTCAACGTCTGGATCGCGCCCGCGACCGCGGCGCCGACCGTCACGGTGGTGATCGTCTGCGCCGCGAGGCCGTTGCTGCCGGTGAAACCGAAGGGGCCCACGCCGCCGTTGCTCACCTTGCTGATCGTCACCGTCGCCGAGGCTGCGTTGGTGAAGGTGCACAGCAGCGGCCTGCCGTACTGAACGCTGGCTGCGGGAATCGTGTAGGTGCGCGCATTGGTGCCGGTGCCCAGGCTGCCGACGGGCGTGCCGGCATCGGTACAGACCGCGCCCGCCAGGTTCCAGCCCGGCACCGCCGGCTCGGCAATGGTGATCGCGGCGCCCTGGGCCGTGGCCGAGAAGGGTTGCGTGCCGGCCGTCGCCGTGTTGCCGTCGACCGGCACTGCGGTGCCCGCCGCCACCGTGCTGACCACGCCGTTGGTCTGGGTGGTGTTGCTCAGCGTGAAATTGAAGGGGCCGCCGGCGCCGCCGGTGGTGGTCTTCGACAGGGTCAAGGTGGGCGGAGCGCAAACTGCGGTGGTGGTGGCCTGCGCAAGAAAGCCTTCGGCGTTCGCGCCGCTCTTGATGTGCACCACCACGGTGTTGCTGCCGGTGCGCCAGTTGCTGGACAGCGTCGCGCTCGCCTGCCTGCCCGCCAGGTACCCTTGAAAATTGTAGGGATCGCTACCGCCTTGCGGCACGCCGGGCACGGTTTGCAGCACGCCGTTGACGAACACTTCGGCCACCGAGTTGTCGGAATAGAAGTCCAGCTTCAGCGAGAAGCTCGCCGGGTTCACCGACGCCGCCATGTTGAATGTGAAGCGGTGGTAGACGTCGACATTGCCCGTGTGGTTCGGGTCGTAGTTGGAATTCCAGTTGGCGTTGCCGAAGGGCGAATTGACCCAGGCGCCGGGAGCCTTGTTGCCCACGTAGGCGCGCTGCCACGAGGCCACGGTGCCCGGGCCGCCGCTGGCAGCGCCCACCCCCGACTCCCACACCGCGTCGCGGCCGCTGGTGAGCGGCGGGCCGTTGACGCCGTTGTAGGCAGTGTTGAAGATCGCGGCGTTCGAGAGGCAACTCAACGTCGGTGGAATCGGCGGCGAGGTGGCGTCGGTGGCGCCGGTGTTGGTGAAGGTGCAGACCAGGTTGGCGCCCGGCGCGGTGGCCGCGGCATTGAGCGTGAGCGTACGGCCCGAGAGCGTGGCGGTGCCGCCGGAAGGCAGGCCGGTGCAGGAGGCGCCCGTCAGCGTGTAGCCTGCCGGCGGCGCGCTCTCGGTGATGGTGGTGGCCGTGCTCGCGGCCGTGAGCGTCTGCACCGGCGCGCTCTCGGGCGTGCCGGCCACTGTGGTGGTGATGCTCTGTGCGGCGAGCCCGTTGCTGCCGGTGAAGTCGAAGGTGCCGACGCCGTTGAGCGAGGTCTTGCGGATGGTCACCGTCGGCAGCGAAAAGAACCTGTAGGTCTGCGGGCTCGGCAGGTAGCTGTTGCCGCTGGCCGTGAAGCTGCCGCCCAGTGCCACGCCACCCAGGGTGACCGCGGTGGCGCTGTAGGACGCGACGACGGTGCTCGTTGCCGTCACCTGGCAAAGGCTTGCGGCGGTGGTGGTGCAGCTGGCCGCCGCGCCCACGTTACCGCCGTTGAAGGCCACGTTGGGTGTGGCGCCGAAGCTCACGACCACGCCGGCGCCGACCGGATTGCCATTCGCATCGCGCACGAAGGCCTCCAGCACGTCCTGTGCGCTGCCGTTGGCCAGTTGGCCGTCGGTGACGACGCGCAGGCCCGACTGCGCCGCGCTCGGCGTGCCGACCACGAAGCTGTAGGTCGCCGGGCTCGCGCCGTAGCTCTGGCCGTTCGTGGTGAAGACGCCGGTCAGCGTGCCGGCCGGGATGCTGACCGCGGTGCTCTTGGCACCTGGCACGGTGCTGGTCGCGTTGACCTGGCAGATGCCGTTGGCGGTGGTGGTGCACGTGCCAGCCGCGCCGACCGTGCCGCCGTTGAAGGCCACGCCGGGGGTGACGGCAAAGGTCACCACCGTGCCCGCCACCGGGTTGTCGGCGGCATCGCGCACGATGGCTTCGAGCACGTCCTGCGCGCTGCCGTTGGCCACCTGGTTGTCGGTGACGGTGCGTTCGCCCGAGCGAGCCAGGGCGGCCGCGCCGGCAACCACGGTAGTGGCCGCGCTGCCGCAACTGATCGTGGCGTTGGACACGCAGCTCGCACCGGGGTTCGTAGCGGGCGTTCCGTTGCCGACGACATTGGTGCTTGCGTAGTTGGTGAGCACAGTGCCTGCGATCGTGGTCGCCGTGGCGGTGAGCGTGAAGTTGCGCGACGCCCCGGCGGGAATGCCGCCGGCAGGCAGCGTCATCGTGCAGGTCAGCAATGCGCCGGCCGCGCTCGGCAGCGCGCCGCAGCTTACGGCGTTGACGTTGGCGCCGGGCGCGACCGCCGTGGCGATCACGCCTGCTGGCAGCTGATCGCGAACGATCACCGCCGTGCCGGTGGCGACCGCGCCACTGTTGGCCACGCTGAGGGTGTAAGTGATGGCGGCCCCAGATGCCACTGTCGCCGGCGCCGTCTTGCTCAGCGTGATCACCGGCAGGTTGTACTGGATCACCACGAGACCGTTGCCGCCGCTGGCATCGCCGCCACCGCCGGTGCCGATGCCGGCCGTGTAGTGGGCGTCGCCGGTGGCGGCTGCGGCGCCGCCGACGTTGTCGGATGCCGAATTCAATCCGGCGGCCGTGGCCAGGTTCGGTGCGGCGACGCCTCCGGTGTAGCCGGATCCCCCGCCGCCCATGCCGTTGGGCGCGGTCCCCTGGCACAGGCCGCCGCCGCCACCGAAGTAGCCGCCACCACCGCCGCCGCCGCCTTCGTTCTGGTTCTGGTTGGTGGAAGCGCCAGCGCCGCCTTGGAGCGCGGTGCCGGCCGTCGGCGCGCCGAGGTTGCAGGTGCCGCCCGTTCCCGCCGCGCCCCCCGCCGTCGGGGTGCCGGGCCGCCCGCTGGCAGCCACGCCGTCGTCGCGCCCGCTCGCCCCGCCGCCGCCGCCGCCGGCCGGAGTGCCGGTGTCTGCGCCCGGCGAGGAACCGCCGCCGCCGCCGGCGATGAGCCTGGCGTTGCCCTGTGTGTAGGTCGTCGTGGCGAACACGCCCGACAGGCCGCCGCCGCTCGCACCGATGGCTGTGGCCTGCCCGTTGCCGCCCGCGCCGCCGCCGCCATAGGTGCCGGTGAGATCGTTGACCGCGCCGCCCTCGCCGACGCGAACGCCCAGCGCCGTGCCCGCAGTCACCGCCAGCGTGCCGGAAGAAAAGCCGCCGCCCCCGCCGCCGCGCTGCTCGGTGTAGTAGCTCGTATTGGGTCCGCCGCCGCCCGCACCCCATGCCTTGATGAACACCGAGCTCACGCCGGTCGGCACGGTGAACGTCTGGTTCGCGCCGGTGTACGTGATCTGGACACAGGCGTTGTAGCCCGATTGCGGCGAGCAAGGCAGTTGGTCAGCCACGGCCGGCACCGACATCAACAACGCCGGCAGCACCAGGACACACGCCCACAGGCCACGCATGTGCCGGGCGATCGAGGATGGAATGTGAGTCATCTGTTCTGCCACTGCGGCCGAATCATTTCTTGTCATTTGGCGTTCGCCGAAGCCGCAGCGCCGGCCGAGGAGAAGCCCAGCCCCGTCTCGTCGAACTTGAAGCGCAGGCGGATGTATGCGCCTTTGCTGGTGTACTCGTTGGCCGTGAGGTCGCGGTCCTTGAGTCCGACGAAGTTATAGCCGGCCGACACCCACAGGTCCTTCATGACCTGGTAGCCCACCTCGGCGCCCATCGTCTTCTGCAGAGCGCCGCCCTTGCCGTGGAGCAAGCCGGCCTGGATGCCGAAGTCCCAGTCCTTGTTGATGTCCTGCGTGTAGCGCGCCTGCAGCAGGTGGGCCCAGTAGGTGCTCTTGAGCCAGCCGTCGTCGGCGCGCGACCACTTGGCCGCATAGCGCCCGTTGATCACGGTGCCGGGCCGCGGGTTGTAGTTGAAGTGGGCCGAGACGATGTCGGCGCTCGTCGTGCCGGGCAGGCTGGCGTTGCCGGAGCCCGCGCCGAAGACGCTCGAACCGTCGAGCGCGCCGGTCGAGCTGCCCGTGCCCACCACGCGCTCCGAACGGCGCTCGTAGCGCATCAGCGCGTTCCAGCGGTCGGTATCGACCGGGCGGTACGCCAGGCCGAACTGGTGGCGTGCAAGATGATGCGCGTTGCCCGCGTTGGTGCCCTGCCCTTCGCTGTCGCTCATCACGCTGCGCGCGAGCAGGCTCCACGAGCGGTCGATCTTGTAGCCGAAGCCAGCGCTGAAGAGCCGCGTGTTCGCATCGTCGCCGCGGCGGCCTTCGAGCACGCCGCTCGCCTTGATGCGTTCGGCGATGTATTCGACGCCGCCGGTGATGGCCGTCGACTGGCCGAGCCCGCCCGAATAGCCCGTGCCCGTGTTGCCGCTGTTGCGCAGGCCACCGAGCTGGCGCGTGTGCTCGATGCCACCAGTCAGGCGCCATTGGTCGTTGAGCTTGAAAGTGTTGCGCACGCCGGTGGCCGCCTGCGCGGCGCGGCCGTCGATGCTGTCGGCCAGGCGGTACTCGCTGTACACGCGCCCGCCTTCCATGTAGCTGCTCTCGATGCCGAGGATGCCGACGTTGTTCGACCCGGTCGTGCCGAGCTGGTCCTGGCTGTAAAGGCTGGAGACCAGTTCGTAGCGGCCGTAGATGCGCGTCTTGTCGGTCACGGCATAGTTGCCGCCGACGGCCAGCACATGGCGGTCGGACTTGCGGATGTCCTGCTCGCCCTCGACGAACACGCTGGCCTGTGGCAGGCCCGGCACCTGCGCCGACAGGCGCGCGCGCACGGTCGTCAGGTCTTCGGCATTCGCGCTGGCGTTCGCGCTCGCCGCGCGGCCCAGCGCGGTGACGTTGCTGGCGCCGACGCCGCTGCCGAGGTTGCCGCTGTAGGTCGAGATCTGGCCGTAGTCGAAGCCCGAGCTGGTGCCCAGGCCCGCGCCGCTCTGGCCGTGGCGCAGGCCGACTTCGGCGGCCATCTGCTCACCGAATTTCTTCTGCACGCTGGCGGTGAAGCCGCGGCGGCTTCCATCCTGCAATGCGTCCTGGCTGTAGAGCGCTTCGCCGCGCACCACGGTGGTGGCGTCGATGCGGTACTCGGCGCGCGCGGAGGCCTCGGTGCGGCCGGCCGAGAAGCTCGCGCCGGGGTTGTCGAAGCCGACGCTGGTCTTGCTGGCGAGCGCGACCACGGCGAGGTCTTCGGTCTGGTGGCGCAGCTCGGCGCGGCCGCCGCTGCCCTTGCCGTTTTTGTCGGATTCGGTGCGCACCCATTCGCCCGCCATGGTGGTGTTGTCGCCCAGGCGCGCCACCGCGGTGAGCGCGCCGAGCTTGCGGCGGTTCTCGGGGTTCTCGTCGGTGCTCGCGACCACGCCCAGCTGCAGGTTGTCACCGACCTTCACCTGCACGTCGGTGCCGGCCACGTTGAACTTCGGCCCACCGGCGTCGATCTCGTAGGTCACGCGGATCGACTGCGGATTGAGGTTCGCATCGACCGACGAGATCGCATGCGTGAACAGGATGCGGCGCGTGAGCGGCTCGATGGTGTAGTCCACGAAGCGCGCCACCGTCGTGCGCTGCAGCACCAGGTTGGGCTGGTTGCGGTCGCGCACCACGACCTCGACCTGCTCGCTGTTGTCGACGAACTCGCCGCCCGTGGCGCTCAGGTAGTACGGGCCCGAGGTGCCGACCGCGCGGAACTCTTCGACCTGTTGCGTCTGCGCGGTGCGAGAGAAGAAGCTGGTCGCACGCACGTTGCCGTCGTCGTACACATGCTTCAGGCCGGTGAGCGCACGGTTGCTCTGGCTCAGGTTGCGCACCTCGGTGCTGCTGGCGGTCGTGAAGTCACCGTACAGCAGGTAGGAGCGGTTCTTGTCGATGCGCACGTAGAGCTTCTGCGTGCTCTGCGCGTCGAAGCCCTTGACCGACGAATCGCCGTAGACGGGATAAAACTCGTCGGGGCGGATGTCGCGGAACAGGCGGTCGTCGCGCGTCTTGTTCGAGTCGTAGGCGGCCGTGAGCAGGTACTCGCCCTTGACGGTGCCCTTGAAGAAGAAAGCGGTGCGGGCGGCGGCCCGGCGGTTGCTGTTGCTCTCGTCGGCCAGGCCGGTGAGTTCCGCCTCGAAGGCGGCGCCCGCAGGCATCGCACCGAGCGGCACGCCGCCGCGCTTGGTGAGGTCGAGCACGCCTTCGACGATGCCCACGCCGATCATCGGCCGCATCTCGGGCAAGAGCGCGAGGCGCACTTCCTTCACGAAGCTGCCGGCCGTCACACGCAGGCGCGCGTCGCCGGGTTCACCGGGCGGCAGCAGGCGGAACTCGGCCACGCCGCCTTCCATGAACACCTGCGTGCCGGGTTCGGCGGGGTTCAGGTCTTCGTCCAGCCAGCGGCCGCGGTCGGCTTCGAGCGTGAGCTGGGTGCGTGCGGTCACGGGCACGCCGGCCGCATCGGTCAGGCGCACCTTCACGATCACCGGCGTGCGCAGGTCGGCCTTCGCCGATTCGGGCACGTCGACGCGGATCGCGCCGAGCTTGTCGGGCGCGATCACGCTGATCTGCTGCGCCGTGCCGCGCGCGTTGCCGAAGGGGTCCACGCCTTCCAGCTGCAGGCGGTTGGCGCCGGGCTGCAGCACCACGCCGATGTATTCCCAGGCGCCGAGCTTCTTGCCGGCCAGCTCGGTCTTCTTGCCGACGCGGCGCTCCTCGATGGCCTTGCCGTTGACGGTGAGTCGCAACGCCAGGCCGGCCTGGCCCTTGACGCGCACGTTGACCGACTGGCCCGGCAGCGTGTCGCCGTCCTTCAGGTCGATGAAGCCGAGCGCGTTGTCTTCGATCTGCGGCAATAGGGCTTCCAGCTCGACCGGGCTGGGCACGGCCTGCGGCAGCAGCGGTGCCACCGCGTTCTGGCGCGGCTCGAGCATGGCGGTGTTCGTGTTGACCGGGCGGCTCGCGAATGCGCCCACGCCGGTGGCGCCGCCGCCCATGGCCGATGCGCCCTGCGCGTTGGTGGGCAGGCCGCTGAGCGCCGCGAACAGGCTGCCTGCGGGCGTGGGCGCCGGTGCCGCACTGGCGCCGAGCGTGCCGCTCAAGGTGCTCGATGCCCCGTTGACGAAGCTGCTCGCGTTGGCGGGCGCCACGGGCATCGCGATCAGTGGGGCCGAGTTGGAGAGCGTCGAGCCGGCGCTGGCCGTACTGCCCGTAGCGAGCGCCTGGCCGCTGGCAGGCAGCGAGCGCGCGTCGCCCACCGGCACGATCTTGCCTTCGGGGTCGAGCCGCATGCGCACCTGCGCCTCGGCTTCGGTATCGGGAATGGCGGCAATGGCCGCACGGCGTGCGGCCACCTCGTCCATCACCCCCGGCGTGTCGCAGTTGGCGACGATGAAGTTGGCTTTGTGAAACTCGCCCTTCTTCAGATCGACGAAGCGGCTCTCGGGTCGGCCGGCATTGCGGTTGTCGAGCGCCTCGAGCCGCGCGCCGGCGGGCAGCGTGGTCTGGTCGACGCGCAGCACGTGCGTGACGGGCTTGAGGCCGTAGAGGCTCCACTTGCCTTCCACGTCGGTGATGACGTGGGTGCCGTCTTCCATGTAGAGGCGCACGCCGGGCACGCCGATCTCGTCGTCGCCGTCTTGTCGGCCGTCGCGCTTGCAGTCCATGTGGACCTTGCCGAATAGGAAAGCGTCGTCGGAAAACACGCCGCCTGTCACGCGCACGGTCCAGTTGGCCAGGTTCGACTGCATCGGGCCCGAACTTGCACGGGCGCGGTTGACGGCGTCGCCATTGGTGGGCGCGCCCACGCCGATGCGCACGCGGTAGCGCACCGTGGCCGACTGGTCCACGCCCAGCGCCAGCGCCGGGTAGTCGAAGACGAGCTGCGGGCCCGCGCCGCCGGCTGGGTTGACTGCGGCCGAACCGTTCAGGCGCGCGCTGTTCGCGACATAGGCAAAGCCGGGCGGCAGGCTGTCGGCCAGGCGCACGCCGGTGACCGGGAAGCCCGTCTTGTTGGTGATGACCAGCGCGTAGTCCATGAAGTCGCCGAACTCGACCTGGCGCTTGCTGCCTTCCTTGCGCAGCACCAGCCCCAGCACATTGCCCGGGTCGAGCGGGATGTGGTTGTGCACCACGTCGCAGGCGGCGCCGGATGCATTGAAGCCCGCATTGACCGAGAAGTAGTAGGTGGTCGGGTCCGCGCCCTGCGGCGGGCCGGCATTCGGCACGATGGCGCCGCAGCTGTTGAAGGTGCCGGCCGTGACCGGAATGAGCTGCGACGGCGTCACATAGCCGCTGGCTGCGGGCGGCACCACGCCGAGCGCGTAGGTGCACGAGCCGGTGACCGGCGGCGACTGCAGGAAGAACTGGTAGCCGCCGTCGGCGCCGGTGGTCATGGAGACGCTGCCGTTGGCGTTGACCGTGTAGATGCCCGACGCGCCGCCATACAGCTCTTCCGCCGTGATCGGCGTGACCGGCCCGCTGCTGCACGACTGGCGCGTGAAGGTGACGACCGCACCGGCCACGGGCTGGCGCGTGACGGCGTTGTAGACCGTGCCCTGCGGGTCGGCGAGCAGCGACTGCGCCGAGTTGGCGCTGGCCGCCACCAGCATGGCCGGCGTGACGTTGACGGTGTTCTGGTCGAAGGCCGCAGCCCAGGCCTTGTTGCTGAGCGCCATGCGGCCGCCAACGACGCTGGGCTTCTGCGTGATGCGCACGGTGAAGGAAAGTTCTTCGCTCTGGCCCGGCGCCAGCGCGCGGCTGCCGTCGGTGACGCTCAGCACAGCTTCGGTCGGCAGCCTGAAGGGATCGCTGCTGGCGAGGGCTTCGCGGTCGCAGGTGGCACGTCCGGTGAAGCCACTGGCGGCATGGAGGATGCCGCTGCGCGCCTTCGGCGGACCGGCCAGTTCCCAGGCGGCAACGAGGCCGTCGGGCTTGTCCATGTCGAAGGTGCAATTGAGGTTGTCGATGAGCCGCACGTTCGGCGCCGAGGCCGCGCCGGTGTTGCTCACCTTGAGGCGGTAGTCGAGCTCGTACACGCCCTGCGACACGCGCCGCGGCGCCGAAGCGGTCTTGGCCAGCGTGAGCGCGGGCAGCTGCGTGGACACCGGCGTGGGCGAGCTGTCGTTGTTCGGATTGCCGTCTCCGTCGGCGTCGGGGTTGCTGCCGTTGACCGAGTCGTCGAAGGCCGCCGGCGAGCCGCCTGCGGTGAGCGCGCCCTGGGCACGCACGGTGTTGTAGAGCGTACCGGCGCGGCCGCCGACGTTGAAGCGCACATCGAAGCGCACGGTGAACTGCGCGCCTACCGGCAGCACGGCACCAGGCGCCAGCAGGTTCTGCGCGGCGGCGGTGCCGTTGAACGCGCTGTCGGCCGCGACCGCGGTACCGCCCACGCCATTGCCCTGGCTGCCCGCGATGGCCAGCGTGCCGGGCACGATGGTGTACTGGTTGGCGGCGGGCACCGCGGCCGACGTGTAGGTGCCGAACTGCGTCGCGCCGCTGCCTTCGAGCAAGTCGGTCGCCTGCACGCCGTAGAGCCACACGGCGCCATAGTTGCGCACGTTGACGCTGAAGCTCACGGTGGCGGTGCCGTCGAGCTGGCCGTCGGCGCCGCGGTGGAGGCGCGGCGTCGAGGCCGCCTTGGCCACCCCGATGCGGCTCTGGCTGGAGGTGATGACCACCGTGTTCGAGGGCGACACCGCGGGCGCCGCACCGTCGTTGTAGTAGCCCTGCGCGGTGTTGCGGATGTCACCGCTCTGGTCGGCCTTGACCTGCACCGCGAACTGCATGGCGATCGATGCGTTGCGCGACAGCGCGGTCGGCACGCCGATGGCCACTTCGACCGCCGAAGCGTCTTCGGCGGTGCGGTAGCTGAAGTCCGGATCGCCCGGCAGGCGGAACAGGCGCACCGCGCCGGCTGCCGTGCTTTGCAGGCTGCCCGCGATGTAGCGCGTGCCCGCGGGCACGAGATCGCGCACCAGCAGCAGGCTGGTGGGCGTGCCGTTCACCAGCACCGGCGTTCCTGCGGGTGCGGCGGTGTTGCCGGGGCGTGCGTCGCGCGCGCCGATGTTGGTGCCCGACACGGTGAAGTCGATGCGCGTGGTGCCCGGAACCACGAAGCCCGGATAGCTCGCGGACTTGGTGATGGCCAGCACAGCCGCATCGCCCACCGTGACGGTGTCGCGGTTGACGGCACTGAGCTTCTGCAGCGCAGTAGTGGCGGTAAGCGCCACGCAGGCATTGCCGCTGGCCGCGGCAGGGATGGTGCCCTGCACCAGCAGCGCTGCGGTCTCGCCGGACTGCAGCGCGATGGCGCCGCCTGTGCCGAGCGGCAGCACCGGGTCGGCCGCATCGGCCACGCCGTTGTTGTTGGTGTCGCGCACCACGCGCAGCGCCGACAAGTCGAGCGCGCCGGCCGGGCAGCCCACGCCGCCGTTGGCAAGGCCGAGGGTGTAGCTCGACGGCACATTGCCGGTGTTGGCGAGCAGGTGGCTCAGCGTGACGACGGCGGCCGGCGGCCGGCTGACCGACTGGTCCTGCGTGAGCACCAGCGCCTCGACCGGCAGCACGGTGGCGCTGACGCCGTTGGAGCTCGACGTCTCGGTCTGCGAAAGGCCGGCCGGCACGTAGGTGGCGGTGGCGACGTTGCGGATCACGGTGCCGCCGGACGGGGGCGCGGCGTGCGCGGCGGTTCCGGCGAGCGTGCAGCCGAGGACCGCCATCGCCACGACGGCTGCGGCCATGCCGCCTCGCCATCGTTGCGAGCGGGTGCTCAGATACGCCAGAAGAAATTGCACGCCACGAACCTTCCATCGGCCCGCGCGCGGCGCGGGCCGTCCAAAACTCAAAGAACTTTTTCCTCTGCCGCCTGCAAGGCAGGCGCGGTCGCGTGCTGCGTGAAAGCGGCAAGGGAAAAAAGCGAGGCATGCCAACAGGCAGCGCCTCGCGAAAGCCGGCGGACCCCGAGGCCCGCCAGCGACTCAAACCCTTGTCGTCACTCGTTGACCTTCACGGCGAAGGTCAGCGTGGCCGTGCCGCTCGGGGCCACGGTGTTGGCGGCGCTGCCGCAGCTCACCGCGGTGGCGGTCTGTGCGTAGACGAGCGCCGTGCCGGTCACGCCGGTCGAGGTGCATCGCGACGCGGCCGCGGGTTGCGTGGCGCTCAGCGAGGTGTAAGCAGGCACCGCATCGTTGATGGCGATGTTGGTGACCGATGCCGTGCCTTCGTTGGTGGCGACGACCTTGTAGACGATGCACTGGCCGGGCTTCAGCGACAGCGGAGCTGCCGCGAATGCGCCGTCCGCCACACCATCGCAGGTGAGGTCGGCTGCCTGCGTCTTGAGGACGCGGATCTGGCCGGTGATCACGGTGCTGATGTCGGTGGCCGACGGTGCGCCGCAGCTCGCCGCGTCGGTGAAGGTCGCGGTCACGGTCGTGGTGTCGGTTGCGCCGGCGCTGGCGCCGCCCGGTGCGAACACGCGCACCAGCAGCTTCTGCGATGCGCCCACGGCCAGCGGGCCGGCTTGCGGGCCGGTCACCAGCGTGTCGCCCGCGTCGATCTGACCGTCGCCGTTGACGTCCAGGTAGATCGCGGTGGTCCAGCCGAGCGTGGCGTCGGCCGCTGGCACGGTGGCCGTCAGCGTGTACGCACCGCAGCTCTGGTTGCCGGTGTTGGTCAGCGTGTGCGGGTACACCACGGTGCCGCCCGGTGCGAGCTGGCCGCTGTTGTTTGGCGAGAGCGTGGCGCTCAGCGTCTGTGCAGCGGTCACGGTCACGGCGTCGGTCTTCGTGTCGGACACGATCACACCCGTCGAAGCAACGGCGGTGGACTGCACCTGGAAGTAGACCTTCTGTGCGGTGACGGGCGACTGTGTGGCAGGCGGCGTCACGCAGGCAGCGACCTGCGCTTGTGCGCCGGCATTGACGGCCACGCTGGCAATCGCTGCCGATGCGCAAGTGCCGCCCGAGGCCACGAACTTCACCGTCCAGCCGGTCGGCAGGGTGCCGGGGAAGCTGGTCGACTGGCTGGCAGCCAGGTTGTAGGTGTTGTTGACCGAGTCGTTGTTCTTGACGAACAGCGCGAACACGGTGCCGGTGCCGGCCGCGGTCGCGTTGGTCGTGGTCGGGTTCGGGCTCGGGCCGGGGCCCAAGTCGCCGCCTGCTGCCGAGCCTGTGCCCGTACCGGCGGCCGTGTTGGTCAGGTCGACCAGCGAACCGACGACGATGGTCACCGTGTCGAGCGTGGCGTCGATCTTGGTGGTGTCGCCCGCAGAGCGACCCGTCACCGTGGCCGAGAACGGACCCGCACCCACCGCCGTGGCGGAGGGCACGTTGGCCTGCACAACGATGTTGACGCTGCCGCCAGGCGCGATCGGGCCGGTGTCGGGCACGCCGTCACCGGTGGTGTCGAGCAGCGGCGTGACGCCGTCGGCCGCGAACAGCACGAAGGTCGTGCCCGCCGGGAAGGTGCCTGCCGCGACCGTGAGGTTCACGGTGTCGGTGCCGGTGCCCGCGTTGAACACGGACTGCGCGAACTTGACGCTGCCGCCAGCCACGACCGAAGGACGCGTGGTCAGGTCGGCTGCGGTGCCGTTGGGCGTGCCGGCCGTGGTGTCGACGGCGGTGGTAGCGGTCGACGGGTTGGTACCCACCGCGATGCCGTAGCTCGCGACGACCGTGAAGGCCGACGGATTGGTGCTCGAGCCCGGCGTGCCGATGGCCGCCGCCGTGATCGTCAGGGGAACGCTGGTCGACTCGAACGTCGCCACGTTGGTGGTGGTCGACGTACCGATCGCGGCGGTGGTTTTCACAAGCACCACGAAGCTGACCGTCTGCGTCACGTTCTGGCCGAGCGAGGCGACCACGGTGTTCAGCGTGCTGCCGGCCACCTGGAAGTCGATGCCGGACGGATCGCCGCCTGCGCCGTCGCCCAGCGCCGTGCCGGGCGCGCTGCTCCATACCGCGGAACCCGCGACGTAGGTCATGCCGCTTGGCAACGTGTCGGACATCGCAAACCTGCCCGCTGCGCCGCCCGTGTTGTTGAAGGTGAGCGTGTAGACCGTGTACTGGCAGGTCGCGCTGGAAGCGAGACCGGCCGACCAGGTCGTGGCACAGCTTGCCGAGGACGATCGCGGACCGCCGGTGGTCGCGATCGGCCAGGCGGCATTGCCAGGTCCGGCCACGGACGGAACGCCGATCGACTTGGTGACGTTGAACGCCGCCGCCGTCGTCAGCTTGATCTCGTCCTTGTCGGCTGCCGAGGTGTTCGGTGCGGTGTACAGCGCCGACGTGCCTGGCGTAGCGGTGAGCGTCGCCGTATCGAAAGCGCCGGTGGCACTGGTGGCCGTGCCAGGGATCGTGTAGGCCACGACGAAGCGGAACACGCCGTTGTTGCCGGCCACGCTCTGTGCGGGCACGCTGCAAACGCCTGCGGCTGCGGCCGTGCACAGCGGGGTGGTGCCGTCGGGCACGCCGTCGCCGTTCGCGTCGGGGTAGACCTCGACCTTGGAGAACTTGTCGGTGTCGGCGTCGACCGTCAGCGTGAAGGTGTCGGTGCCGTTACCGGTGTTGGTCAACGTGTGCGGTGCGTAGACGATGGAACCCGCCGCGCCGATCTTCGTGTTGACTATGGTCGTCGTGACCTGGTTGACCGAGTCGAGCGTGAACGACCCCACCTGCTGAACCGTGGTCTGGACCAGGTTGGACGTGGCCAGCTGGGTGGTGCCGGCTGCGTCGGAATAAGTGGCCGAAGCCTGGTTACCGATGACGGTATTGGCTGGTGGTGCAGCGGCCAGTGCGGTCGAACTTCCGAACAGGAAGCCCAGCGTCAAGGCTGCGGCGCCGGCCCACGACGCAGACGGCCTGAGGCCGATGCTGCGCCGGGTTGGCAGGGTGGAAATCACGTGGTTTCTCCTCGGTTGTCAAAAAAGGTCAGGAACAGGAAAAAACCCGGGCTGCCGTGTTTCGTTGCTCGAAAACGCGGCGACCGGGTTGCACTCGAAAGAAATCGGATGGCACGGTGAAAGAGGCGAAGCGCCGGATCAGCGCGCAGCGCCGGACGCGGCCTGCACCGCCACCGCGGGCGGCGGCACGACCACCTCGACCTTGGCGCGCGCGCTCACGGCGGTGCTGCCGTTGGCGGGCAACTGGCCCAGCGTCCAGCGCAGCGACCGGTAGTCGGCATAGGGCACCGGCTCGGTCTTGTTGCCAGCGGCCTTGCGCATCAGCGGCTCGGCGCCGAACACGGCGTCCTTGGTCGCGGCCTGCACCAGGCCTGCGCCCGGCTTGGCGCTGCGCGGCTGGTACTCAAGGCCTTCGGGAATCGGAAGATCCGCCACAAGGCCGGTGACCGGCTTGCCGGTGTTGTTGGTATAGGTGGCCCGGTACTCGACGACATCGCCGGGCTTGACCGAGCTGGCGTCCACCAGCTGTTCCTTGCCCTGCGCGTCCTTCACCACCTTGGACTGGGTGAGAACGACGGCAACGGCCTTCTTCTGGGCGGCCTCGGCAGCGGGTGCGGACTGGGCCGCGGCAGCGCCGGCGAAACCGGTCAGCCCGGCCAGCAGGAACGCGCTGGCGCCCAGGCTGGAAAAGCGGCAATTCAGGATTTGAGTCAGTTTTTTAATAACCATGGTTGCTCCAGATTCAAGACACACAGGAGTTCACCCCGGCGCATGCCGGCAATGAAATAAGCGGCTCGGGCCGCGGGGAGAAATTGCCGGCATTGCAAGCGCCGGCGTTTGAATGAGCGATCAGTGCCTTTTCGATTTGCATCGATGCGGCACAACCCGCTGGACTGCTGCGATTTCTCCGTCGCAGTCAGTCGTATCAACTGTTAACAAACATCTAGTTTTGGTTACGAAGTGTAGACCAAAACTGATACTTTGGTACCAATCGAAACCGACAACTGTCCATTCGGAACAACAGTTCCGGTTACGACAACCGGAGCCGGCGGAAGCATGTTTTTCCCTCTGGAGCCCATGCGAGCGGACACGAAGCCCTCACACGGCGTTCGACGGATGCAATAGAAAAATGGGAAAAAAGCCCATGCCGGGCTCGGGGGTGGCGAGCCGAACGTCGTCCTGCCCGAATCAAGAAAGCTTGAAAATATTCAAGACGTAATCGACAAAGACCTTGATCTTTGGAGAATTGCGGCGGGACGGCAAGTAGACCAGATTGATTTCCTGCGGCTTCAATTTGATCGCCGGCAGCACGGAAACCAGAAATCCGCTGTCGATGTGTGGTTGGGCCATCGCCAGAGGGACCAGTCCTATACCTTTGGCGGCTATTGTCAATTTCAGGATCAATTCCAGATCGTCCGATTGGAATACGCTGCCCGCGCGCACCCGGTATATCTTGCCCGCGGTCGAAAGGCTGATTTCCTTTTTGCGCCCCTCGCCCTCGGTGACCAGAAATGCGTGCGACGCCAGATCGGGAACGCCCTCCAGGGCGGGATGCGCTGCCAGGTAGTCCGGGGCGGCGCACAGCACCATCGGCTCGTTCTTCAGATGGCGCGCCACCATCTCGTCGCAGCCCTCCCGTCCGCGCCGGATGGCCACATCGGCCTCGTCGCGATACAGATCGGCCCTGTCATTGCCCGTTTCGACCACGACCTCGAGCTGCGGATAGGCCGCCATGAAATCAGGCAGATGCGCCCCGAGCAGCTCCCTGCCGTAGTAGTGAGGAACCGCCACGCGCAGCCGCCCGCCCACCGTACCGCTGCCGGAGGACAGGTTCAGCATGACGTCATCGAGGATGGTCAGCACATGCTGGGCCGCGACCAGAAACTCCCGGCCCTCCTCCGTGAGCGCGAAGCGCGTGGAGCCGCGATGCAGAAGCTGGTGTCCGACCGTCGCCTCCAGCCGCTGGAGCTGGCGCGATGCGGACGCCTTGGGCACGTTCAGCACATCGGCTGCCGGAGTCAGTCCTCCGAGCTGGGCGGCTTTGGTGAAAAGCCGGACGTCCGACAAAGAAAAATCCTTCATTTCAACTTCCGGCAACCCTGTTTGTTTTCTTCATGAACGCTCGTATCGGCGTTTTGTGCGGCCACGCCGCTTCGCAAATGAAAGCCCCTTACGCAATTGGCGCAGTGGCCTTAAGTAACATTTTCGAACGATAAAACAAGATTGGTTAACTTTTGCAACACAGTTTCACCGATCCGGGAATAGTTCACTATTCAGCAGCAATTGTGTAAATCGCGCTTGCAGAAACGTTGGTGCTTGAGGCTCAAAAACGACCGCAACGGCTGGACGGTCCGTGCGCCCGCCCCCAAACCCCTGCCGCCGACTGCGACAATCCACTTGGGCGAAAATTCGTCAAATGATTCAATGAATTAGACCTTTCTTATTCATATGCTCCTCCAAGCTCCCCGCACCTCCCTGGCCGACAGCGCCGCCAACAGCATCCGCGCCGAGATCGCGGCCGGCCGGTGGACGATCGGTTCGCGCATTCCCATCGAACCGCAACTGGCCCTGCTGCTCGGCGTGAGCCGCGGCACCGTGCGCGAAGCGGTCAAGACGCTGGTCTCGCGCGGCCTGCTCGAGGTGCGGCAGGGCTCCGGCACCTATGTGCGCTCCGGCTTCGACCCGTCGCTCAGCTTGCAGAAGATGCGGCGCGCGAGCCTCAGAGACCAGTTCGAGGTTCGGCGCGCGCTCGAGGTCGAGGCCGCGCGGCTGGCCGCGCTGCGCCATACCGCCAAGGATCTGCGCAACCTGAAAACCCTGCTCGAAAAGCGCGGCGTGCCGGACGCAAAGGACGGTGGCGCGAGCTTCATAGAGCGTGACCTGGCCTTTCACCTGGCCATCGTCGACATCTCCGGCAACCTCGCGCTGGCCGAAACCTGCCGCTTCATCGCCGGCTACATCAAGGAAACCATCGCAAGCACGATGGACGCCGGCCTGCCGGAACCCGACACGGCTGTGCACACCGCCATCGTCGAAGCCATTGCAAGCCGCGACCCTGACCGCGCCGCGGAGGCGGTGCGTGCCTTCATGTCGCCCATGATCGACGCCCTCGCGCAGGACGCGGAGGCCGCCCGATGAGCGCAGTGCCGTTCAGGGCGGGCCACACGGCCGACGAACTGCTGATCGACGCCGAGGCCGACAGCATGCCCGCGCCGCGCGCCACGCCGGCGGGCAGCCTGGGCCGGCGCATCCTGCTGGGCGCGAGCGTGGTGCTGATCGCCTTCAACCTGCGGCCGGTGTTCGCCAGCCTGTCGGTGGTGCTGCCCGAGATCATTGCGGCCACCGGTCTCTCCGCCACCGCCGCGAGCCTCTTGACCACGCTGCCCATCGTCTGCCTGGGTGTGTTCGCGCCGCTGGCGCCGGGCCTTGGCCGTCGCTTCGGCACCGAGCGCACGCTGCTCGCCTGCATGGTGCTGATCCTGGTGGGCACGCTGCTGCGGGGCACCGGCAGCATCCCGCTGCTGTTCCTGGCCTCTGCCATCGCGGGCAGCGGCATCGCGGTTTCGAACGTGCTGCTCTCCGGCCTCGTGAAGCGCGACTTCCCCGGACAGGCGGCGCTGATGATGGGCCTCTACACCATGGCAGTGTGCGGCGGTGCGGCCAGCGCCGCGGGCGTCACCGTGCCGATCCAGCATGCGCTCGGCGGAAGCTGGACCTACGCGCTTGCCATGTGGGCGGCGCCAGCCTTGCTGGTCACGCTGATCTGGGCCCCGCAAGCCCTGCCGCTGAAGCCGGTGCCCAGCGAATCGGGCTTCACCGTGCGCGGCTTGTGGCGCGACCGGCTGGCATGGCAGGTCACGTTCTTCATGGGACTCCAATCGGCCCTTGCGTACATCGTGATGGGTTGGCTTGCACCCATCCTGCGCGAACGCGGGCTCGGCAGCGAGACTGCGGGCTACGTGGTGTCGCTGTCGGTCATGACGCAGGTGGTGACCTGCCTCGTGGTGCCGGCCGTGGCAGTGAAGCTGCGCAACCAGCGCGGTCTGGCGGTGGTGCTGGCCGCGCTCACCGTGGCCGCGATGCTGGCCATGCTGTTCGCGCCGCTTGGCGGCGTGTGGTTGTGGGCCGTGCTGCTGGGCATTGCGCAGGGCGGCACCTTTGCGCTGGCGCTCACGATGATCGTGCTGCGCTCGCCCGATTCGCACGTGGCTGCGCACCTCTCGGGCATGGCTCAGGGTGTTGGTTATGTCGTCGCGGCGTTCGGGCCTTTGTTGGCCGGCCTGCTGCATGGATGGACCGGCAGCTTCCGCGCATCCTCATGGCTTTTCCTCGGGCTGGGCATTGCACTGGTGACGGCGGGCATCGGCGCAGGGCGCACCATGCACGTGGGAGCGATCACGGTTCCGCAGCGCTGACGACGAGAAAGGCGGCCGCACCGCTACTGCGGTCCGCCGCAGAACCCCGCGCGTTCGGTGGTCCTGGCGGCAAAGTGCAGGCGCGTGGTGGTCGCGGCGCTCGGGGGCGTGTGCGCCGGCCAGTCGCTTTGCAGCCACGTGAATTGCCAGTTGTAGGGCTCGCCCGGCCGGACGGGTTCGCCATAGGCGATGCGCAGACTGCCGCTGCTCTCGTCGTGGCAATGCTTCGACTGCTTGTATTCCTTCTCGCTGAAGCAGGCTCGGACCATCTTCGAGCAGGAAAAGGGAATGTCGTCGTACGCGGCCTTGCTCTCGTCGAGCGGAACGAAGTCGGCCTTGGTGAACGAAGCGCCGCCGCCCGAATACATCTCGGACACCGTCTGGAGCACGGCGACGGCCCATTGCCCCTCGGCCAGCGGGTAGAGGGCCGGAGCGAGCGAAACACGCGCCTCGGGCGTGCCGCTCCCTTCTTTCTTCAACGCGGCGGCATAGCTGCTGAAGTCATGCAGGCGCGCGAGCTGCCAGGTTCTCGAATCTGCGCCGCGCTTGATGCGCAACATCGCCATGGCCAGCGGCTCGTCAGATAACACCGCGTAGTCGCCTGCAGCTGCGCCACGCGGCCGATACAACCCGAGGGACTGTGGATTGCAAGGCTGCGGCAGCAGCGCACACAGACGTGGGCGCCATTCAGGATCGACGGACTCCGGCTTCTTGACCGCGTCGAACGGCTGCGCGGCGGGTGCGGCAATGACCTGGCCGGCCAGCAGCAGCAGCAAAGCGAGCATCGAGGCAGCAGGGCAAAGGGCTGGTGACGGCTTTTTCATGGACGGGAATGGTAGCCAGACTGCTGCAAGAAGTTGCGACCAAATTGCCGAATGAGCGATGGCCTCGATGTTGTAGCCTTCGCAACGTGGCCGCCCCGGCCTCTCGAACGGAGCGAAGATGGCTGACAAGATCCTGGTGTTCTATGGCTCGTATCGATCGGATCGCATGGGCATTCGCCTGGCGGACTACGTGGTGGCCGGCCTCAACGCGCGCGGCGCCGAAGCCGAACTGATCGACGCCCAGGCCGTCGGCCTGCCGATGCTCGACCGCATGTACAAGGAGTATCCCCAGGGTGCCGCGCCCGCGGCGATGGAAGCGCTGGCGCAGAAGATACGCGGCGCCGACGCCTTCGTCTTCGTGACCGGCGAATACAACTGGGGCCCGCAGCCCGGCTTGAAGAACCTCACCGACCACTTCCTCGAGGAATGGTTCTGGCGTCCCGCCGCCGTCGCCAGCTATTCGGCGGGGCGTTTCTCCGGTGTGCGCTCGGGCACCTTGTGGCATTCGATCCTGTCCGAGATGGGAATGGTCGTCATCTCGAGCACGCTGGCCGTCGGCCCCATTTCGCAGACGCTGGATGCGGGCGGCAAGCCCACGGGTGGTCCGGGCGAATCGCTCGAGCGCTCGTTCGGGCGCTTCGCCGACGACCTGGCGTGGTGGACCGAGGCCGCGCGCACGCAGCGGGCGCAGAAGGCACCGCCCTATTGACCGGCGGCAGTGGGTTTTCCGTTGCGGCTACGTGGCGTTCAGCCGTGCACGCGTCCTCGATCTGGGCGTGACCTTGGGCGGATCGCGCAGGATTATTTCATCCCGGCAGTTCTTAAGCCTCGGCCCCGCGACCGCGGTCTTCTTCGTCCTGTGGTCGTATTTGAGGAACAGGCCCGACACGCTGCCGACATAGGCATCGATTCCGAAATCGTCCGCCACGCCCCGGTCTTCCGGTGAGAACTTGTTGGGCTCCATCTTGAAGCCGGCGCCTTTGATCGCGGGGTGCGTGTGGTAGTAAGCCACGGCGCTGGTGCCTTCGGGGCAGCCCTTGTTGCCACCGCGGTGGCCCACGTCGACGGTGTTGGTGTCTCCCTCGCGTGGGGGCATGGCGAAGTATTTGGTGCCCCACTGGCAAATCATGCCGCCGAACTCCTTGCGCCGTTCGATGGACTCGATGAGCACGGCTTCGAGCGCCGCGCGCGCGGCTCCGGTCGGCGTGTCGAAGAGTTGGATCTCGAAAGGGAATGGGGGCGGTGCGGTATCCATGCCCGGAGTGTCGCGGCTGCGCGCGCACGCGGCCATCTGCCAGAAAGCGTATGACACCCGGCCGGCCGCGGCGGGCACCACCTCTGCAGGATCAGGCAAGAACCTTGCTCGATCCGGATAACACCTGAAGCACCATCCGCGCGAGACTTGTCTCCATGCCCGGCGCTGCGTTGCGCCATGGTTCACACCAACCCGCACGAGGAGTTTCTCATGAGCGCAATCCAGGAAAAAGTCGTTCTCATCACGGGCGCAAGCGGTGGCATCGGCGAGGCGGCCGCGCGGCTCTTGGCACGTCGCGGCGCCAAGGTGGTGCTCGGCGCGCGCCGCACGGAGCGGCTCGAGGCACTGGCCCACGACATCACGGCCGCCGGCGGAACGGCGAGCTTCCAGCGGCTCGACGTCACCTATCGGCCCGACGTGGAGGCGTTTGCCGAGTTCGCACTCGAGACGCACGACCGCATCGACGTGCTGGTGAACGCCGCGGGCGTCATGCCGCTCTCGCCGCTGTGGACGCGCAAGGTCGACGAGTGGGAACTGATGATCGACGTGAACCTGCGCGGCGTGCTGCTGGGCATTGCGGCGGTGCTGCCGACGATGCAGGAGCAGGGCTGGGGCCACATCGTCAATGTGGCGCCGGTGCCCGCGCATGGCGTGTCGCCGAATTCAGCCGTCTATTGCGGCACGCAGTACGCGGTCGACGCCATTTCGGAAGGGCTGCGCCAGGAGCATGCGGGCCGGGTGCGCGTGACCGTGGTGCGCCCCGATGTGAGCGAGGCAGACCGCACGCTGGCCGATCGCATCGCGGCCTGCAGCTCGTTCGAGCGCATGGTCACGCGGCGGCGCATCGCGGTGCCGGTGGAGGCCGTGGCCCGCTCGATTGCGGGCGCCATCGAAGGCAGCAGCATCTCGGCACCGCGGCGCACGGCATGGCGCCCGCGGCCGGCGGAGCACGCGTTCTGAGGGGCCGCGCCGCGTCATTAGGTCTTATCAGTAGGTCTTGTAAGGCAGGAACTTGCCCGAGAGCACCACGTTGACGCGGTCGCCCTTGGGGTCGGCCTGGCGCTGGATGTCCATGCTGAAATCGATGGCGCTCATGATGCCGTCGCCGAATTCTTCGTGGATCAATTCCTTGATGGTGGTGCCATACACGCTCACCACCTCGTACCAGCGGTAGATGAGCGGATCAGTCGGCACGGGCGTTGGCAGCGAACCCTTGTAGGGCACCACCTGGAGCCACTTCTGCTCTTCGACGGTGAGGCCGAAGATCTTGCCGATGATCTTGGCCTGCTTGTCGTCGAGCGTCATCTGGCCGAGGCATGCGGCGGTGGTCCACTCTTTCGAGAGGCCAACCTTCCTGGCCACGTCGGCCCACTGGATGCCCTTGGACACCTTCACGGTGATGATCTTCTCGGTAACGTCGTTGCGGTTCATGCGGGTTGGCTCCTGATTCGAATCGGATGGGTGAAGTAGGAGCAAGCAAGCAACAAATGTTCCTGATGCGTTGCTCCCTCTCCCAGAGGGAGAGGACCCTCGTCAGCGCTCCCAGCGGAACTTACGCTCCGACTCCTGGATGGGCTGGTCGTTGATGCTCGCAAAGCGCCTTTGCATCAACCCGTTCTCGGCGAATTCCCAGTTCTCGTTGCCATGGCTTCGAAACCACTGTCCGGCTGCGTCGTGCCATTCGTATTCGAAGCGCACCGCGATGCGGTTGTCCATGAAGGCCCAGAGCTGCTTCCTCAGGCGATAGTCGTGCTCGCGCTCCCACTTGCGGGCGAGGAATTCGACCACCTGCTCCCGGCCGTTGACGAAGTCGGCGCGGTTGCGCCACTCGGTATCGGGCGTGTAGGCCAGGCTCACGCGAACCGGGTCGCGCGTGTTCCAGGCGTCTTCGGCGGCTTGGACTTTCTTCGTGGCGCTTTCGAGGGTGAAGGGAGGCAGCGGCGGGCGGGATTCCATGAGCGTCTTTCGTTGAAGCGGAGTGGATGAAGGAGGGGTTCTAGCCCGCAATTTGCCACACGTAGACAGATCTGTCTACATGCCTACAATAGCGCCATGGACATCTCCGCACTGCCCGCAGGCGAGCGCATCCTGCACACGGCGCACGACCTCTTCTATGCCGACGGCATCCGCGCCACCGGCATCGACCGCGTCATTGCCGAATCGGGCGTGACCAAGGTCACCTTCTACCGGCACTTCCCGTCGAAGGACGACCTGGTGCGCGAATTTCTCGACCACCGCCACGCGCGGTGGATGGCCTGGTTCGTCGACGCACTGGGACGCCGCGGCGCGCACGAGCGCATCGGCGATGCCGGGGCCCTGCTTCTGCTCGCCGACGTGATGGCCGAATGGTTCGCCGACCCGGTGTTTCGCGGCTGCGCCTTCATCAACTCGGTGGCCGAGGTGGGCGGCAGCGTCGAAGGCGCAGCGAAGCGTGCGCGCGAACACAAGCGCGAGATGGTGGAAGTCATCGCAGGCCTTTTGCCCGCGAATTCACCCTCGCGCATGGCGCTTGCACAGGCCGCCGCGCTCGGCGTGGACGGCGCCATCGTCAAGGCGCAGATGGGCGACGCGGCCCTGGCGCGCGAAGCCATCGACGACTTGCGGCGCCTTCTCCAGGCGCTGGCGGCCGCGTCGGACCCCGCAGCGCCCCGATAAGATCCAGCCCGGAACGACACATGGCTTCAACGCGACTCCCCTCGACCCAGGGCCTGCAGGCCTTCGAGTCCGTGGCACGGCTGCGCAGCGTGAACCTGGCGGCGGAAGAACTCAGCGTGACGCCCAGTGCCGTGAGCCACCGCATCCGCCAACTCGAGACGCTGCTCGAACTCAAGTTCTTCGTGGGCAACGACTTCAGCTTGAGCGCCGATGGCGTGGCCTACCTGGCCCGCGTGCGCGAGGCCATTGCGGCGCTGCAGCAAGTGCCCGGGCGAGAGCCTGTATCGCAGGTGCGGCGGCTGCGCGTGGCCGTAACGCCCACCTTCTCGCGCCAGATGCTGCTGCCCCGGCTGGCCGTGTTCCGCGATGCCTACCCGAACATCGAACTGATGCTGCAGGTGACCACGCCTGTGCGCAACATGACGGCCGAAGAGGCCGACATCGAGCTGCGCTTCGGCACCGGGCCCTTTCACGACCGGGAGTTTTTCCAGCTGCTGGCCGACGAGGTCTCGCCCGTGTGCAGCCCGGCCTACCTGGAGCGCCACGGCCCCTTCGACGGCTTTGCCACCGATGCGGAAATCTTGCGTGCCCAGTTGCTGCGCACGCCGCTGGAAACGTGGCGCATCTGGTTCAAGGCCTGTGGCATCGGCCTGCCCGAGCCGGCCACGGGCCACCAGTTCAACGACCTGGGCCTGGCACTCGATGCCGCCGCCGAAGACTTCGGCGTGGTGCTCATGCACCTGAAGCTCGGCAGCGCATGGCTCGATAGCGGCCGCCTCGTGCGGCTTTCGCCACGCAGCGTGCCCTCACCCAATGCCTACTTCATCTGCTGGCGGCCGGGCGCCATGGAGCGCTGGGAGTGCGCGACCTTCGCCGAATGGCTGCGCCAGGCGCTGCGCGATTGAATTGAACTGAATTCTTTTCAGCCGCGGGCCGGGTAATTTTCAGGTCGACCGTGGCCGCGCGCATCACACTCGGGCCGCTGCGGGCCTGCCCATAATGGCGGGCCTTCGCAAGCAACGAACAACAGAAGACACCTCAGGAGACCGCCTCGTGCCAGACCTTTCCAAGATCACCTGTATCGAAGACCTGCGGGTGGTTGCCAAGCGGCGCGTGCCGAGAATGTTCTACGACTACGCCGATTCCGGCGCATGGACCGAGAGCACCTATCGCGCCAACGAGAGCGACTTTCAAAAGATCAAGCTGCGCCAGCGCGTGGCCGTGAACATGGAGGGCCGCTCGACGCGCTCCACCATGATCGGCCAGGACGTGGCCATGCCAGTGGCCATTGCGCCCACCGGGCTCACCGGCATGCAGCACGCGGACGGCGAGATTCTGGGCGCACGCGCGGCCAAGGCCTTCGGCATTCCGTTCACCCTGTCGACCATGAGCATCTGCTCGCTCGAGGATATTGCCGAGCACACCGGCCGGCATCCGTTCTGGTTCCAGCTCTACGTCATGAAGGACCGCGACTTCATCGAGCGGCTGATCGAACGCGCGCGCGCCGCGAACGTGTCGGCGCTGCAGCTCACGCTCGACCTGCAGATCCTCGGCCAGCGCCACAAGGACATCAAGAACGGGCTCTCGACGCCGCCCAAGCCGACCATCGCCAACATGATCAACCTGGCGACCAAGCCGCACTGGTGCATGGGAATGCTGGGCACCAAGCGCCGCACCTTCGGCAACATCGCGGGCCATGCCAAGGGTGTGAAAGACCTGTCGTCGCTGTCGTCGTGGACCGCCGAGCAGTTCGATCCGGCACTGAGCTGGGCCGACGTCGAATGGATCAAGAAGCGCTGGGGCGGCAAGCTGATCCTCAAGGGGATCATGGACGTGGAAGACGCGCGCCTTGCCGCGTCCAGCGGCGCCGATGCGCTCATCGTCTCCAACCACGGCGGGCGACAGCTCGATGGGGCGCCCTCTTCCATCGCCGCGCTGCCCGCCATCGTCGATGCCGTGGGAAGCGAGATCGAGGTGTGGATGGACGGCGGCATCCGCAGCGGCCAAGACGTGCTCAAGGCTCGCGCACTCGGCGCCCGCGGCACGCTCATCGGCCGCAGCTTTCTGTATGGCCTGGGCGCCTACGGCCAAGCGGGCGTGACGCGCGCGCTGCAGATCCTTCACAAGGAACTCGACATCACGATGGCCTTCTGCGGCCGCACCGATATCGAGAACGTGGATTCGAGCATCCTGCTGCCGGGCACGTTCTAAACCTACTCGGGCTCGCGTCTGCGAAAAATCAGGGTGCCCGCGCGGGCACCCGGGTTTCGAGCGCGGGCGCCTGCCACTCAGGCTTGATGTGGCACCCGTTCTTGCCGTCGGTGTCGAAGCGGGGCACCAGCGTCGCACAACGTTGCGCCAGGCTCGCGGGCGTGGGTTTTTCGCCCTTGTCAATCCAGTCCATCAATGCGTCGAAGAGCGCCGGGTATTCCGAGTCGCTCAGGTAGCTGTGTTCGCGCTCGGCGCTGAAGCTCTGCACCAGCGTGCCGCCCGTGCCCGCGGCATCGCGAATGCGCCGGTAGGCGTTCTCGAGTTCGACGAAAGCCGTGGGGTCGTCGATGGCGTGCAGAGCCACGGTGGGCAGCGCGGTGCGGCCGGTGGGCTGGCTGTCGGCGGCGAGAGCGCCCTTGGCCTGCGGATCGGCGGCGTAGCGCGCCACGCCGGCGTTGAGTGCCGCGTCGTCCGCCGAGCCCTGATAGACCACGCCGATGTTGCCGAAGGGATTGCGTCCGCCCAGGCGCTGCTGGACCAGGTCCTGGAACAGCCAGGTGGCCCAGTTCAGGTGGCCCTGCAGCGAGCGCTCCTGGATCTTCACCACCGACAGGATGGTCTTGAGCCGCGCGGCCTGCTCGGGCGTGCGCTGCGCGGCGGGCACGCCGACACCGGTGCACTCCTTGACACGCGCGGCCAGTTCGGCGCGCGTGAGCTTCGAATCCATGGGGAGGCCCTGCCACAACGGGTATTGCGGCTCGTCGGGCTTCGGGTGGTTGCGGCACACGTATTGGTAGACCACGCGCAGGTCGAGCCGGACATCGTAGGCGCTGTTGCCCCCGCCCAGCACGCCACTGGTGAGCAGCAGGCCGTCGTACGGGCTCTTCGCATTGCCCAACGGCGCATAGAGTTCGGCGGCCTTTGCGGCCACGCCCGCGCCGTAGCTCTGGCCATGCAGCAGCGTGCGGCGCGGTACGCCAAAGCGCTGCACGAAGATGCGGCGCAGGCGCTCGGTGTCCTCGGCGGCCATGGTCACGCCATAGCCGCCGCGCCGATAGGTGGAGCCGGCCCATGCGTAGCCGGCCTTCACCGTCACTGCCCAGCGCTTGAGGTCTTCCTCGCCGCGCGCGAGCTTGGGCGGACCAGTTTCGGGGCCGCCATGGGCATGCATTACGAGCACGCGGTTCCACGCCTTCGGCATGGCGATCCAGTAGAACGCGCCGGCACTGTCTTCGCCGGTATAGCAACTCGTTTGTGCGGGTACCGGTGCAGGGCACGCCGTGGGCTTGGGTCCCCAAGAGGCGGCATGGGCGGTCGCCATGGCCATGGTGCCGAGCAGCGCAAGAGCGAAGGTGCGAAGAAGTGGTTTGCCGTTGAGCCTCATCAATGCCCTTGCTCCGAGTTCCACTGCGACGGACCGTCGCAATTCGACGGCGGTGCTACGCCTCGGCGATCCAGAGGCCCGGGTAGTCACGCACGAAGCCGTCCTGCGTCACGCGCAGCGCCGCCGCATAGTCGAAGCGCTTGGCCTCGTAGGCATACGCATCGTCCGCGGTCCGCTCGTAGCGCTGCTTCAATTCGCTGAGCACGCCGCCGTCCAGGTCGACCCAGGCGGCCGGCGTATCGGCGCCTTCGCCCTTGGCGAGATTGAGCCGGCGCAGTTGCAGCAGGTTGGTGGCGGGAGTAAAGCCCAGGTCGAGGTCGACGCAATGCGACAGGTCCGCCGCCGCCTCGTCGTTGAGCTTCCAGTGGCCGCGCGCATCGCGCGCAATGGACAGGTCGATGGCGCTGCCGCCGAGCCAGCCGCGCACGGTGCCCCATTGGGTGTGCCAGTGCAGGTCGCAGCGCACGCGGTAGTGCAGTTGCGCGATGCGGTGGTCCTCGAGCCGGAATACGGCGGCTCCGTCGAGCTGCCACGCGGTCGCGTTGCGCTCGAGCCGGCAAGCGTCGTGGCCCGGTGCATCGAGCCTGCGCCACAGGATGGAAGCGACGGTTTGCATGGCGCGGATGATGGCCCTAGCGAGCGCAACAGGCAAGCCTTGCCACAATCCCCCCATCGTGAAGAAGATTTGCCTGTCCGTGGGCGACCGTTCAGAGGAGCGCACAGTGGAGTCCTGGTTCGCCGATGCCAAGCCGATCGACTCGCTCGAGCCCGAGATCGCGTTTCGTTTGTGGGACCAATTTCATCCCGCACCGGAGCATCAGCCCGAGCCGCTCGATCTGCCGGAATTCCCTCGCGCCTCGCGCTTGCTGGCGCGCACCTCAGAAGTCACGGCGCACGAAGCGGAACTTGCCGCGTACTACGGCCGGGTGGCCGCACTGGCCCGGCAGCACGCGCTGAAAATCCACCAGGTGCGCCAGTACTTCTGGATGGATCTGCGGCTCGACAACGAGGAGGCGGACGTTCACCTGTCATTTCCCTGGTACGACACCGTCTCCTCCATGGACCACTTCCTTGCCGCCGTCGCCGGAAACGACCAAGGCATGCTCCACGACGACCAGGACCAAGGCTGGGCGGTGGAGGCCTGGGCCTTCGACGGCACGCTCTACATCCGGCAAAGCAACCCCGATTCCGACGATGAGCCCGGCCAATCCGTTGTGCTGCCCAGGGCCGATCTGCAGGCCCGCATTGCCCCGCTGCGCGAGCGCACCGCGAAGCTCATGGCCTACCTTGCGAAAGAACTTGGACCGGATGTGTGGCTTGGCGGCGAGGTGCAATCGGCCGGGCCATTCGATCAGCGCTGAAAATTGCCCGCGCCGCGCACTGACGCAATCGGATGGGACGCTCGCTGCTACTTCAGTGCGGCCAGCACGCTGTCGAGGAACTCGCGGATGGTGGATCCGAAGTCTTCCGGCTGGGCGGGGCGCTCGAACCAGCGCGGGAAGTCGGTTTCCAGGTCTGGGTGCAATCGCATGAAATCGACGATCTCGACGCGCAGCGCCTCTAGTTCAGCGGGCGTGCAGGCCTTTCGGTATTCGGCCATGACTTCGGCACCGGTCTCGCCGAAATAATCGTAATCTTGGCCGAAGTAAACCTCGGTGAGGTTCTCGATGAGTTCGTAGCGCTTCATGGTGACCCGGCTGCTCGTTTCAGAAGGGGTGCGCCGTGAGGATGTAGTACGGCATTCCGTTGTAGCTCTTCATGTTCAGGATCACGCGCACGTTGGTCAGCTGGCTGACGGTGGTGGCGCCCCGCTGCACGCCGATGCCCACCACGCTGCCCACGTCGTGGTTGAACGCCATGGGCTTGGAGCCCACGGCGGCCGAGCGCGACCACGCCCTGATGGCTCTCGCGTTGGCGCGAACCGTGGCGCTGATGGCGCGCTCTGCGACGTCGAGGTTGTGGAACGACGACACTTTGGGCAGCGACGGCTTGTTCGCCAACCGCTGGAAAAGTTCCGCCTCGGTCTTGCCGACATGTTCCCGAATCGCGTGGCCGCCGATCTTTGTGCCTGGCGGTCCTTCATGCAGCCGCAGATTGACTGGCTCCAGGCGAAACCTGCTGGCGCGCACCGCGATCACGCGCGCGGCGACCAGCCCGGAAGCCACGACCAATGGCACCGCCACATCCACCGCAAGCCCGATGCCGTCGGCCGTTTCGCGCGAGGCGCCCAGCGCCTCGGCCGCCGAGCTGGCAGTGACGGCGGTAGCCGTGCGCTGCGGGGTGCCGGTCCAGACCTGGCGGCTCGAGGTTGCCAAGGTATCGTAGCCGTGCACGCCCAGCACCACGCAGCCGGCTTTGGTCACCATGGTGGGCTCGGGCGTCAGGCAGAGCACGCCGGCGCCGACCAGTTCCACCACCCCGCCCACCAGCCCGACAGTCCCCCAGAGCCGGTTGCTCAGGCTTGCGGATTCGGGCACGTCCTGCCCGCCCAGCACCGCCGCCATCTGCACCGGCGTCAGCGCGATGCTCAATCCCTCGACTTCGTCATCCATGCCAGATCCCTTCCTTCCCATGTCGCAGTTGCCATCGGACGGTCAAAAACCGCAGTCCGCCGCATTCTGGCATGCGTGCGCCGTGCGGCAGAGACGGCCCGGCCGCGAGACAATCGCAGCCGTGAGTTCCCAGCCCGTGACCAACCCCCCGATCCGCCGCATCGCGCACCTCGACATGGACGCCTTCTTCGCGTCGGTCGAGCTGCTTCGCTATCCGCAACTCAAGGGCTTGCCGGTGGTGATTGGCGGCGGGCGGCGCAGCGTGGACGAGGCGATCCGCCACGTACCCGAAGGCGGCACGCTGGCCGACATTCCGATCGACGCCTTCCCGCGCCTCAGAGACTACGCAGGCCGCGGCGTGATCACGACCGCCACCTACCCGGCGCGCCAGTTCGGCGTGGGCTCGGCCATGGGGCTCATGAAGGCCGCCAAGCTGTGCCCGCAGGCCATCATCCTGCCGGTGGATTTCGACGAGATCCGCAAGTATTCGCGCGCCTTCAAGCAGATGATCAGGGAGATCGCGCCGCTGATGGAAGACCGCGGCGTGGACGAGGTGTACATCGACTTCACCGACGTGCCGGGCGGCCAGCGCGAAGGCGGGCGCTCGCTGGCGCGGCTGATCCAGAAAGCCATCTTCGATGCGACCGGCCTCACCTGCTCGATCGGCGTGGCGCCCAACAAGCTCATCGCCAAGATGGCGAGCGAGTTCAACAAGCCCAACGGCATCTCGGTGGTCTACGAGGACGACCTGCAGACGCGCATCTGGCCGCTGCCCTGCCGCAAGGTGAACGGCATCGGGCCCAAGGCCGACGAGAAGCTCAAGCGCTTCGGCATCGAGACGGTGGGCGAGCTCGCGGCACGCGACCGCGACTGGCTGATCCAGAATTTCGGCAAGTCCACGGGCGCATGGATGCACGAGGTGGCCTGGGGCCGCGACGACCGGCCGGTGGTGACCGAAAGCGAGCCCGTATCGATGAGCCGCGAGACCACCTTCGACCGCGACCTGCATGCGGTGCGCGACCGCGCCGAGCTCGGCGCCATCTTCACCCACCTGTGCGAGAAGCTGGCCGAAGACCTGCAGCGCAAGGGCTACGTCGGCAAGACCATCGGCATCAAGCTGCGCTACGACGACTTCAAGATTGCCACGCGCGACCAGACCATCGACCGTCACACCGCCGACGGCAAGACCATTCGCCAGATCGGCGGGTTGTGCCTGAAGCGCGTGCCGCTGGAGCGGCCGCTGCGCCTGCTGGGCGTGCGCGTGGGTGCGCTCGCCAAGGCTGGAAGCCCCGAGGCAATGGCAGCCGCCGCCGGCGGCCCGGCTCCGCGCGCGCCGTCGGAGCTGGCATCGACCACAGCGTCGCTCTTCTAAAAAGCGTGATGAAACGCTGGCTCCGGCGGTTCGCATTCACGCTGCTCGCGTTCACCGCTTTGGCGTCGCTGTATGTGGCGGTTGCCTGTGCGCTGATGTTCTGGCCGGCCAACGCAAAAGCGCCACCGGCGGCGGCGCCTGAACTGGAGGCCT
The DNA here is from genome assembly GCF_900099805.1 of Variovorax sp. OV700. Lineage (GTDB taxonomy): Bacteria > Pseudomonadota > Gammaproteobacteria > Burkholderiales > Burkholderiaceae_C > Variovorax. The sequence goes on from NZ_FNDR01000006.1 coordinate 374,359, forward strand.
GGGTGTTGAGCAATGGCGTGCACACCGACCTGGTGTTTCCGATCCGCTCGGCGGCCATCGACTGGCGGCAGCTCTTTCCGTTCGCGCATTTCAAGGCCGTGCCGCCCGATGCGGAATTCATTGCCATCGGCTGGGGCGACCGCGAGTTCTACCTGAACACGCCGACCTGGGGCGACCTGACCGCATCGCGCGCTTTCGGCGCCATGCTCGGCGGCAATCGCGCTCTGCTGCACGTGACCTACCTGCGCCGCGCGCAACTGCGGCACGGCGCCTACCTCCTGCCGCTCTCGCAGACGCAGTACGCGCAGCTTGTGGATTTCGTGCGTGCATCGCTGCCCTCGGGCCAGGCGGCGCCCATTGCGGGCGCGCACTACGGCAACGACGACGCCTTCTATGAAGCCGAAGGCGGCTACCACCTTTTCGAGACCTGCAACACCTGGACCGGCAGGGGCCTCAGACATGCGGGCGTCACGGTGAGCCGCTGGACGCCGTTCGACTTCAACGTCGTGTGGCACTTGCAGCCTGCAACGCCCTGAGCCTCTGCCAATCAGTCGAGCCCGTCGAAGTCCGCATCGTCCGGCCCGATGTGGGCAGGCGAGCGCCAGCCCGCATCGCGCATCGAGCGCGCCACCTGGTGCTCCACGCCCATCAGCACCGCAAACAGCGCCATGCGCACCGGGATGCCGTTGTCCGTCTGCCGGAAAATTGCCAGCCGCGGATCATGGTTCAAGTCGATGCTCAGGTCGTTCGCGCCTGGACGCCCGTCGCGCGGCAGCGGGTGCATGAGGATGGTGTCGGGCTTGCAGAGCGTGTCCACCAGTGCCTTGCGAATCTGGAACTCGGGCGTGTAGCCCTCGATCTCCTCGCCCGCAAAGCGCTCCTTCTGGATGCGGGTGGCATAGACCACGTCCGCGCCGCGCAGGCCCTCTTCGAGCGACTGCGTCTGCTCGATCACATGGCCATTGCGCGCCACCAGCTCCAGCAGATAGGCCGGCATCTCGAGCGACGGCGGCGCAATGAGCGTGAATTTCAGCCCGCGGTAGAGCGACAGCAGCCGGATCAGCGAGTGCACCGTGCGGCCGTATTTCAGGTCGCCGACCATCGCCACGTGCGTGCCGTCGACCAGCTTGCCCATGCGCGAGAACTCGCGCTGGATGGTGTACAGATCGAGGACGGCTTGGCTCGGATGCTCACCCGGACCATCGCCGGCATTGATGACGGGGATGTTGGTCGCCCGTGCGAACTCGGCGACCGAGCCCTGCTCGGGGTGCCGCACCACCAGCGCATCGACATAGCCGCTCATCACGCGGCTGGTGTCGTAGATCGACTCACCCTTCGCCATTGAAGAGAAGGTGAACCCCGTGGTGTCGCATACCGTGCCGCCCAGCCGGCAGAAAGCCGCGCCGAAGCTCACACGGGTGCGGGTGCTCGCCTCGAAGAAAAGGCTGCCGAGCACCGCACCTTCCAGCACGCGGGTGACCTTCTGGCGTCGCGCGATGGGCTGCATGATGTCGGCGACCTGGAACAGGGCTTCGAGGCTGTCGCGATCAAACTGCGCGACCGATAAGAGGTGGGGCCGGCCCTCGGCCGCAATGCGCTGCACCAAGGGTCGATCGTCCGCAGCGGTGCTGGCCTGAGCCTCGCGCTGCAGGATTTCAGCAACGAATTTGCCCACCATTTCGGGCATGGCGCGCGACTCGCCGGAGTCAGCCGGCAGCAGCCAGGTATCAAGCGCCCGGCGGCGGACACCCAAGCGTTCGGAGAATGCGTCGCGGGTGAGATTGAGGCGGCGCATCGCATCGCGCAGGGTGTCTTGTTGGCTCATGGGCCCTGAATATACGCTAAGCGTCAAATTCCGACGAGGGAATTTACTCAGTGCGTATATTTTATTGCCCCAAGCATCCCTGCCGATGCTTGGGCTCTCAGGGCTTCGGGACGCCGTCTTGCCACCGCGGCCAGTTGGCCACGATGTGATCGACCACGCGCGTGCCCACCAGCGCGATGTTCTCCACCGTCTCGGCAAAGCCGCCCGCCGTCTCGCCCGGGGCCGGGTCCAGGTGCTGCAGCGTGCTTTCCTTCGGATTGCCCTGATCGAAGTTGACCGCGCCGCGCAGGCTCATCACGCGGTCGGTGCCGTGGGTGCGCTTGATCACGAGGGTGATGGCGGCGGCTTCCATTTCGGTGATCACGTAGTCGTCGGCGCCGTAGAGCTTCGCGATGTACTGCGCCTGCGCCGACATGCCGGGGCCATGAAAGAAGGTGTCGCCGGTCATGTGAGTGCCGGTGCCCACGAAAGGCGCGCGCCGCGCGGCGGTATCGGGGTAACGCAGGCGGTACTTGCGCGCACCATCCGAATCCTTGAGCGGCGTGTCGGCGGACAGCTTCATGGCGCAGCCCACGAGGTCTGGGTTGAGCTTGAAGCGGCGGTAATCCTCGTAGCCCTTGCGCGGCATGAAGGTAGGTTCGCCGGGCTTGTTTTCGTCGGGTGCCCAGCGGTGGCCGAGGTCGTAGTCGACGAGCCAGGTAGCCCAGCTCACTTCGCCGATGGTGCCGCGCGCGGGCGGCGTGCCGGCCACGCCGGAAATCACGTAGTAGGCCTGCGAGAAGTCGAACTGCGGGTTCAGCAGGATGGCCTGCATCGACGACGACGAGTTGACCTTGCCCATGCCGAGCACCGCGCCGCACACGCCGTCGGTGTTGCAGTACACCGGCTGAAGCGCGCCGGGCACGGCCATTGGCACAGCGCCTTTCCAGTAGCGCTCGTACCAGTGCTGGAACTCGCCGGCCCGGTCGCCGGTGTTCTGGCCGATTTCGAACATGGCCGCGACGAAGACCTTCACCTTGACTGGCGCAGCGGCGGTGCGCGCAGCGGAGGTTGGCGAAGTCGAAGCGCAGGCCGTGGCGAGCAGCGCAATGCCGCAAGCCGCGATCCAGCGCGCACAGAAGGACGAGAACCGTCCATGGGAAAACATCATTTCTCTTGACTCCAGGAAGAACAACGAGCCCCCATCGCACCAGCGGCGATTGCAGCGTCCTACAGGCGGCGATTGTCCGCGCAGGCACAAGCTCTGGGTACCGTCACCACGCAAATCACATGCCGGTTCGCTCCATTCCGCCTTCACCAAACTCACCGCCTTCGAAGCCGACGCCGATCGCCAATGGCCTGGTCTATGTGAATCCGGACATGCCGGGCATCCGGCGCCTGAAACAGGGCGAGCGCTTTCGCTACCGCGACGCAGCGGGCCGTTGGGTCCGCGACGCGGAGGAGCTCTCGCGCATCCGGATGCTGGCAATTCCGCCGGCCTACACCGATGTCTGGATCTGCCCGCTGCCCAACGGCCACCTCCAGGCCACCGGCATCGATGCCCGAGGGCGCAAGCAGTACCGCTACCACGCCGACTGGCGGCTCTTCAAGGACGAGACCAAGTTCGAGCGCCTCGAGGCCTTCGGGCTCGCGCTGCCGCGCATTCGTGCCCGCGTGGTGCGCGACCTGCAGGAAGGCGCAGGCGCGACCACGGCGGCACCCGGGCGCCAGCAGGTGCTGGCGGCGCTGGTGCGGCTGCTCGACACCACGTTGCTGCGCGTGGGCAACGAGGAGTACGCGAGCAGCAACGGCTCCTACGGCCTGACCACGCTGCGCAACCGGCACGCGGCCGTGCGGGGGGCAGCGCTGCGGCTGCGCTTTCGGGGCAAGAGCGGCGTGATGCACGAGGCCCTGCTCGACGATCCGCGCGTCGCGAAGGTGGTGCGCCAGTGCCAGCAGCTACCCGGCCAGGCGCTGTTCCAGTACCAGGAGGAAGACGGGCAGCTGCGCAGCGTGTCGTCCACGGACGTGAACGACTACATCGCCGAAGCCTCGCCCGGTGAGCGCTTCACAGCCAAGGACTTCCGGACCTGGCACGGCACGGTGCAGGCGCTGGAGCTCACGCGGCTGGCCTGCGAGCCGGACCGTGCCGCCGACGGCAGCCGCTACAGCGCCAAGGAGATCCTGGCCGCGGTGGCCAGGCAGCTCGGCAACACACCCGCCGTGTGCAAGAAGGCCTATGTCCACCCGGCCGTGCTGGCGCTGGGCAGCGCGCTCGCGGGCGACCGCGAAGACGCCTCGTCGGAAGTGCTGCGAAAGATGACGGCCCGTAGCGCGGCACGCAGGACGCGCGGACTCCACGCCGCGGAACAGCGCCTGCTCGCCTTCTTGCGCATGCATCGGCAAACCCAGGCGCGCGAACTTCGTGAGCTTGGCAGGAGTAAGAGGGCCAGCGCCAAGCACAGCGCGAATCGCAGCGCAAAGGCCGCGCCGCCCGGGAGGCAAAACGGAGCGCCGAAGCTTCAGGCCGTGGCTAGCGGGAACCGCACGCTGTCGCGTTCGAGCGCCACGGTGTAGCCGAGGTCTTCGGCCAGGCTTTGCAGCGCGATCGCATCGATGGCCAGCGCGCGCGGTGCACGGTGCGCATCGAGCACGGGGCTGACGCCGCTGGACTCGCGGGGCAAGGCGCTCAACCGGAGCGCATCTTCACCGTCTGCCTCGATGCGGATCGCACCGGCGTCGGACGCGCCATCGTGCAGATAGCCGAGCCCGCCCAGGAACAGATAACGCAGCGCGGCCCCCTGCGGCCGGCGAGGTTCGTGCGCCCGCGGTTCGAGCGCGGGGTCGACATCGAGCGCCACGCCGTGCATGTCGAAGGCCGCCCGCATCAGGCTCACGCATTGCGCCACCAGCGCGCTGCGCGTAATGCCGTCGTCCACCGTGGCCAGCTCCCAGTCGCGCAGCGAACGGATGCCTTCCACCAACTCGGACACCTGGTTGTCGATGAGCGCTACACGTTCCTCGCAGGCAGCCCCATCGATGGACGGCGCGCCTATCTGGCGCTTGAGCATGAGCAGTGCCATGCGTATCACCGATACCGGGGCAGCCATGTCATGCCGCAATGCCGGCAAGGCGCGGGTAAGCAGTTCGTGCCGCACGCCGGCGGCAATCCAGCTGCGGGCTCCGGGGGAGGCCTTCATTGCGCGGCGGCAGCCGAAGGCTTCGCCTCGTTGGGTGGGCAGGCTCGCAGGCAACGGGGGCCTGCGGGTCGGAGGTCGGCAATGGGCACGTTCGGCACGTTCACTTTTCGCGTCCTGAAGCGGGGGAGATGCAAGCAGTATCGGGCCCCCCTCCGTGGCCGGGTGTAGGAGCGTGCCTACGCATTCGGATGCCGGAATCGCCCCGGGGCTGGAGATTCGCGGCAAATGACCGCGATCCCCGGTCAGGGTTTGCCGAGATAGACCCGCACGTCTTTCACTTCGACACCCGCGGCCGCGACGGCCGAGCGCAACTGCGCCTCGGTCACGCCCAGCGTCTGGGTCCAGTAGCGCACCTCGTGCGGCTCGTTGACATTGATGCGGGTCCGGTCCTCGGGGCCGCGCTTGTTCGGGTCGTCTGCCATGGCGTGCGTCCTGTGTCTCCTGTATCGATGCACGAACGATGCGCTCTCCTCCCGCCCGCCACTGGCGGACGGTGGCGCGGCTCCTTGAAGGAAATGTCCGAAACCAGCGCGGGCTAGCGGCAGCGTGCCTGCAATTCGCGCTTGAGCACCTTGCCATTGGCCGTGGTGGGCATCACGTCGACGGTCTCGATGCGCGCGGGCCGCTTGTACGGCGACAGATGCTCCGCCAGGTAGGCGCGCAACGCCGGCTCGTCCAGCACCGCGCCGGGCTTCATCTCGATGAACGCGACGATCTGTTCGTTGCTGTCAGCCTCGGCCACACCGACCACGGCGCAAAGATGCACTCCGGCGAAGCGGCCGATCACCGCCTCGATCTCCGCGGGATACACGTTGAAGCCCGACCGGATGATCATCTCCTTGAGCCGGCCCACCACGAACAGCGCACCGTCCGCATCGAAGCGCCCGAGGTCCCCGCTCGCATACCAGCCGCCCGGGCGCATGACCTGTGCGGTGGCCGCGGCATCGCGGAAGTAGCCCAGCATCAGGCCGGGGCCGCGCAGCCAGATTTCGCCCGTTTCGCCGGGCGCGAGATCCTTGCCATCGGGGCCCACGATGCGCGCCTCTCCTCCCTCGACGACGTAGCCCGCGGCCGTGTCCGCGCGCGGTGCTTCCACGCGCGTGAGGAACACCGAGCCCGCATACTCCGACAGGCCGTAGCCATAGTGCAGCGGCTGGGCGAACAGCGTCTCCACGCGCTGCTTGAGTCCCAGGTCGAGCGGCGCCGAGCCGGTATATACGTAGCGAAGCGCCGAAAAGCGCGGCACGATGCGCTCCGCCTCGACGTAGGCCAAGAGGCGCGCGTACATCGTGGGCGGCCCCAGCAGGTTCGACACCTCTTCGTGCGCCAGCGCGTGCAGCATGTCGGCCGGCGAAAAGCTCGCGCGCAGCACCAGCGCGGCGCCACCGGTGAGCGCGGCAACGAGAACCGTGCCAATGCCGAAGATGTGCGTCATCGGCAGGAAGGCATAGGCCCGGTCGCGTTCATCCAGAGAGCGTGCGGCGGCCGACACGCGGCCGAAATGCAGCAGGCCGCGGTGCGACACCATCACGCCCTTCGGCGTGCCCGAAGTACCCGATGTGAAGATGATGGCGGCCGTGTCCGACAGCGCCGGGTCGGCTTCGGGCCGGGCCTCCGCCCGCACGGCAGAGCGCATCACGCCGGGCAGCGCGGAGGGCACCGCGCCGGCTCGGCTGGCATGCTGGCGCGCGGCGTCCGAAGCACCGGCCGTGAAGTAGCACAGGCGCGCGTCGGCGCGCTCCGCAATGGCCGCGATCTCGCCGGGCGACATGCGCGCGTTGACGCCGCACGACCATGCACCGACGCGGCTGCACGCCATGAGCAGCGCAATGTGCGCGGCGCAGTTCTCGGCCACCAGCAGCACGCGATCGGTCGGCCGCACGCCGGCGGCCAGCAGGTCTTGCGTGGCCGTCTCGGCCATGGCCTGCAACCCGGCGTACGACACGGTGCCCGCCGGCTCGAAGAGAAAGACCGCTTCGGGCGTGCGCGAAGCACGCGCCTCGAGCAGTTCGTGAATTCGCGTGGGTGCCATTGGCTATTCCGCCTCGATACCCTTGGACGCCGTGGCCCAGAGCTTGCGGTCGGCCTGGCCCTTGGCCGCGAGCAGATCCGCGCCGCCGCTCCAGACCTCGTAACCCTGTTCGCGCAGGCGATTGGCAATGTCCTCGCGCGCCAGCGCCTTGTGCGCGGCGGCATTGAAGCGAGCCACCAGCGCCGGGTCCATGCGCGCGGGTCCGTAGAGGCCGAACCAGCCGCCCACGTCGTAGCCAGCCACGCCCGATTCGATCATGGTCGGCACATCGGGCAGCATGCGGTTGCGCTGGCGCGAGGTGACGGCCAGCGCACGCAGCCTGCCCGACTGGATGAAGGGCCGCGAGGTGGCGATGATGTCGAACATCATGGGCACGGTGCCGCCCATCACGTCGGCCAGCGCGGGCGCGCTGCCCTTGTACGGCACGTGCGTCAGCTGCACGCCGGTCATCTTCTCGAGCAACGCGCCGCTCAGGTGGTTCGATGCGCCGATGCCGGCCGAGCCATAGAACAACTTTCCCGGCTGTGCCTTCGCAAAGGCCAGCAGTTCGGCCACGCTCTGCACGGGCAGATCCTTGTTGACCACGAGCACGTTGGTGTAATCGACCAACGGCGCGATGGGGGTCAGATCCTTCATCGGGTCGAAGGGCATCTTGCGCTGGATGTTCGGATTGATGGTGATCGTCGGGCTCGCGCCGAAGAAAAGCAGGGCGCCGTCGGGCGCGGCCTTGGCCACCGCATCGCCGCCCACCGAGCCGCTGGCGCCGGGGCGGTTGTCCACGATGACCTGCGTGCCGAGCTCCTGGGCCAGCGCCGGCGCGAGCAGCCGTGCGGCGCCGTCCACCGGGCCGCCTGCGGAGTAGCCGACCACCAGCTTGATGAGCGGCGGCAGCTGCTGCGCCAAGGCGCGCGAAGGCAGCGCGGCTCCGAGTGCGCTGGCGGCCAGCGCGGCCATGGCATGGCGCCGTGTGAAGTCGATCGATTGCATGGGTTGTCTCCTGTTGTGTATTTCTTCAGCCGCTCGCATCGTTCACGTCGGCAGATCGAGCACCTGCCGCGCGAGGATGTTGCGCTGTATCTCGTTGGTGCCGCCGTAGATCATTGCGGCCGTCGAGCCGATCAGCGGGGACAGCAGGTTGAAGCTCTGGCCGTCGAGCACCTGGTCGCCCGCGACCGCGCCCTGCTCTTCGCCCGCTTCGACCAGCAGTGCGCCAATGCGGTGGTAGGTTTCGCTGGCCCAGATCTTCAACAGCGACACCGAAGCCGGCAACGGCTTGCCCGCGCGCACGATGTCGGCAAAGCCCGTGTACGCCGCCGACAGGTCGAGCACGTCGAGCCGAAGTGCCGCAAAGCGTTGTGCGAACACCGGGTCGGCAAAAAGGCGCCGCGCCTCTGCCAGCCGCGCAAGCTGGCCCAGCGCGTACTGCGACTGCTTGGGGCTGCCGAGAAAGATGCGCTCGAAGCCCAGCAAGGCCTTGGCGATCGTCCAGCCGCCATGCAGCTTGCCCACGAGGTTCTCGGCCGGCACGCGCACGTTGTCGAAGAACACCTCGCAAAACTCGGGCTCGCCCGCGAGCGTTTGGATGGGCCGCACCGTGATGCCCGATGTGCGCAAGTCGCACAGCAGGAAACTGATGCCCTCCTGCTTGCGCGCGGCCTTGTCGGTGCGCACGAGCATGAAGATGTGGTTAGCGTCCTGCGCCAGCGTGGTCCAGATCTTCTGGCCGTTGACGATGAAGTGATTGCCCTCGGCGTCGCGCCCGGCCACGGCCTCGGTGCGCAGCCCGGCCAGATCGGAACCCGCGTTGGGTTCCGAATAACCCTGGCACCACACATGCTCGCCGCGGAGGATGCGCGGCAGAAAACGTTGCCGCTGTTCGGGCGTGCCGTGCTGGATCAGGAGCGGTCCAATCATCACGATGCCCTGGTCGGGTGCGCGCGCGACGCCGTACTGCTCGAGTTCCTCGATCCATGCAATCAGCTTGTCGGCCGGCAGCCCCATGCCGCCATGTGCCTGGGGCCAGGCCGGCGCGATCCAGCCTTGCCCGGACAGCGTGAGATACCACTCGCGGATCTCGCTCCAGCGCGCGCGATGCGAGAGGTAACGCAAATGCTGCGGATAGCGCTGCTGCAGAAAGGCGCGCACCATGCGCCGGAATTCGGTTTCTGGCATCGCAGCCCAGTCGACCTCGCGAGGAAACTCGCCCTCCCATGCGGCGGTGCTGGTGCGCGCTTCCGCGCCGTCGGCCAGCGCGGCATGGCGGCGCTGGTGCGCAGCGACATTGCCTAGCCACGCCGCGAGGCACAGCGTGCGCTTGTAGTACAGGCTCAGGTCGCACTCCTGCGTGTAGCCGATGGCGCCGTGCAGCTGCACCGCCGTGCGCGAGGCCTGCAGCGCCGCGGCGGTGCAGCGGGCATTGACGCGGCTGGCTTCGGCTTCGAGCCGCTCGGCGGTGAGCTCCTGACTCGCCAATGCCATCACTTCGTCGAGCGCAGCCTGCGCCACTTCGAGATGAATGAACATGTCCACGCAGCGGTGCTGCAGCGCCTGAAAGCTGCCGATGGGTTTGCCGAACTGCGAACGGGTGCGCAGATACGCCAGCGTCTGCGCGAGCATGGCCTGCCCCACGCCCAGCAGCTCGGCCGCCTGCAGGATCTGGCCGGCTGCGAGCGCTTGGCGCAGCGCGTCCTGCGCGGCCGGCCCTTCGGCCAGCACCGATTCCGCCGGCAAAGCCACTTGCTCGAAGCGCAGGTTCGCGGCCTGGCCGCCATCCACCAGCGGCACCAGCGTTTCACTCACACCGGCGGTCCCGCGTGGCACCCAAAGCAACACCGCATCGTCGCTGCCGCGCGCCGATACCAGCCAGCCGCTGGCCGCCGCACCGGGCAGCACCATGAGTTTTTCGCCCTGCAGCAGCACGCCGCCGACATGCCCCGCCCGCGGCTCGCACCCGCAGGCCAGGGGCACCGCGCTCAGGTCGCCCGCGCTCTCCTGCCAGGCCAGCGCAGGCAGGCTGCGGCCCGCGACGAGTTCTGCCAGCAGCGCCTCTGCGCGCGGCGTGCCTAGCCGTGCGAGCAGCAGCGCGCTCAGACCGGCCACCGCCAGCAGCGGCTCTGGCGCGACGTGCTCGCCCGCGGCCCGGAGGATTTGCGCGGCGCCCGCCAGCTCCAGGCCCAGCCCGCCCGCGGATTCGGGTGCCAGCATGCCGGCCCACCCCAGTTCGGCGATGGCGCTCCAGCCCTGCGCCTCGTCGGCGTCGGGCCGCTCCATGCGCTCACGCCGGCGCTGGACCGAACGGCTGCGAATGAAGTAGTCGAGCGCGGCCTCGCGCATGGCGGAAAGTGATTCGATGTCCATCGCCGCAGCGTGACAGAACGCCTCGCCGTGCGGCATTTGCATTTGCCGAAGGGAGGGTTTCGCAAACACAGAACCGCCTCGCGCGCCGGCGGCATAGATTCGGCGCATGCCTACAAAGATCAAGAAATCCCTGCACACCGAACTCGGCCACAGCACGCCCGACAAGATCACCGTGCGCGGGCGCGACCTGCCCTCCGAGATCCTCGGCCACCTGAACCTCGGCGACATGGCTTTCCTGGAGCTCACCGGCCGCATTCCGACGCCGCAGGAATCGGTCACCTTCAACGCCATCGTCGTCACGCTGGTCGAGCACGGCATCACGCCGAGCGCGCTGGCCGCGCGCCTCACCTATGCGGGCGCGCCCGAAGCATTGCAGGCCGCCGTGGCCGCAGGCCTGTGCGGGTTGGGCAGCGTGTTCGTGGGCAGCACCGAGGGCGCGGCGAAGATGCTCTATGAGGCCGTTCCCTTCGGCGAGAAGCCGGCGCGGCCGCTTGCCGAGATGGCGCAGGAGATCGTCGCCGACCACCGCGCGCGCAAACAGATCGTGCCGGGCCTCGGGCATCCGCTGCACAAGCCCATCGACCCGCGCACGCCGCGACTGTTCCAGATTGCCGAGGAGAACGGCCTTTCCGGCCATTACGTCGCGCTGATGCAGGCGGTGCAGCAGGAAGCCGAGCGCGTCTCGGGCAAGTCGCTGCCCATCAACGCCACCGGCGCCATCGGCGCGATTGCCGCCGAGTTCGGCTTTCCGTGGAAGATCATTCGCGGCTTCGGCGTGATGGCGCGCGCCATCGGGCTCGTGGGCCACATCCTCGAGGAGATCGACGACCCGATGGCGATCGAGATCTGGCAACGTGTAGAGAAGGAAGCCGGCGGCCCGCGCCAGGATTGAACGAAATGAACAACCACAACGACACCCGCTTTGCCGACATTCGCGACGCCGTGCGCGATCTGTGCGCGCAGTTCCCGAACGAATACTTCCGCAAGGTCGACGAGGCGCGCGGCTACCCCGCCGAGTTCGTCGACGCGCTCACCAAGGCCGGCTGGATGGCCGCGCTCATTCCGCAGGAGTACGGCGGCTCCGGCCTCGGGCTCACCGAAGCCTCGGTGATCATGGAAGAGATCAACCGCTGCGGCGGCAACTCCGGTGCCTGCCACGGCCAGATGTACAACATGGGCACGCTGCTGCGCCACGGCAGCGAGGCGCAAAAGCGCAACTACCTGCCGCGCATTGCGACCGGCGAACTGCGCCTGCAGTCGATGGGCGTGACCGAGCCCAGCACCGGCACCGACACCACCAAGATCAAGACCACGGCCGTGAAGAAGGGCGACCGCTACGTCATCAATGGGCAGAAGGTGTGGATCTCGCGCATCCAGCATTCGGACCTGATGATCTTGCTGGCGCGCACCACGCCGCTGGCCGACGTTAAGAAGAAGTCAGAGGGTATGTCGATCTTCATCGTCGACCTGCGCGAAGCCATCGGCAATGGCATGACGGTGCGGCCCATCCTGAACATGGTGAACCACGAGACCAACGAGCTCTTCTTCGAAAACCTCGAGATTCCCGCGGAGAACCTGATCGGCGAAGAAGGCCAGGGCTTCAAGTACATCCTGGACGGACTCAACGCCGAGCGCACGCTGATCGCCGCCGAATGCATCGGCGACGGCTATTGGTTCATCGACAAGGTGACGGCCTACACCAAGGAGCGCGTGGTGTTCGGCCGTCCCATCGGACAGAACCAGGGCGTGCAGTTTCCGATTGCCGAGGCCTTCATCGAGATCGAGGCCGCGAACCTGATGCGTTATGAGGCCTGCCGCTTGTTCGATGCGCGCGAGCCCTGCGGCGCGCAGGCCAACATGGCGAAGTACCTTGCAGCCAAAGCCAGCTGGGAGGCGGCCAATGCCTGCCTGCAGTTCCATGGCGGCTTCGGCTTTGCGTGCGAATACGACATCGAGCGCAAGTTCCGCGAGACGCGGCTCTACCAGGTGGCGCCGATCTCGACGAACTTGATCCTGAGCTATGTGGCGGAGCACATGCTTGGCCTCCCCCGATCGTTCTGAAGACCTCTCATGACTTCATCGAATCATCCCAGCCAGACACTGGCCACCTTCGCCGCCGAACTGAAGTTCGCGGACATTCCAGCCCCCGTGCTGCGCCGCACCGAAGACTTGATGCTCGATTGGCTGGGCTCCGTGCTCGCGGCGCGCACCGCGCGGCCGGTGCGCAGCATCGAACGCTTCGCGCAGATGATGGGGCCCGCCGATGGGCCGAGTGAAATACTGACCTCGCGCCGCACCAGCTCGCCGGTGTTTGCCGCGCTCGTCAACGCGGCGGCTTCACACTACGTGGAGCAGGACGACGTGCACAACGGCTCGGTGTTCCATCCCGCGGCCGTGGTCATCGCGCCCGCGCTGGCCGTGGCGCAGAGCCTGGGTGCAAGCGGTGCACAGTTGCTGACTGCGGTGGCCGCGGGCTACGAGGTGGGCATCCGCGTCGGCGAGTTTCTCGGCCGCTCCCACTACAGGACCTTTCACACGACCGCGACGGCAGGCACGCTGGCCGCGGCGGCCGCGGTGGGCAGCCTGTTGAAGCTCACGCCACAGCAGATGCTGCACGCCTTCGGTTCGGCCGGAACGCAGTCGGCCGGAGTGTGGGAGTTCTTGCGCGACGCGGCCGATTCCAAGCAGCTGCACTGCGCGCATGCGGCTGCCAGCGGACTGATGTCGGCCTATCTTGCGCAGGACGGTTTCACCGGTGCAGCCAAGGTGCTGGAAGGTGCGCAAGGCCTCGGCGTGGGCATGTCGAGCGATGCCGATCCCGCGAAGCTCACCGATCACCTCGGCACGCGCTGGGCGTTGGCCGAAACCTCGTTCAAGTACCACGCCTCGTGCCGACACACGCATCCCGCAGCCGATGCGCTGCTGCAAGTCATGGCGCAGAACAACCTGAAGCATGACGACGTGGCCCGCGTGACCACGCACGTGCATCAAGGTGCCATTGACGTGCTGGGCCGTGTCACGGTGCCGGCCACCGTGCACCAGGGCAAGTTCTCGATGGGCACGGTGCTGGGACTCATCGCGGTGCATGGCCGCGCGGGCCTCGGCGAATTCGACCGCGACTTTCTCGCGCCCGAAGTGGCCGCGTTCCGCGACAAGGTGGCGATGGCACTCGATGCCGAGGTCGACACCGCCTACCCCGCGCGCTGGATCGGCAAGGTGAGCGTGCAGACCCGCGACGGCCGCACGCTGCAAGGCCGTGTCGACGAGCCCAAGGGCGATCCGGGCAACACCCTGAGCCGCGCGGAGATCGAAGACAAGATGCAGCGCCTGACGCACTACGGAGAAGGCGCCACGGCCGACGAGGCCAAGGCCTTGTGCCAGCGCATCTGGCAACTGGCCGATGCACCGCGCGTGGACCGCTGGCTGCCCTGAAGGCAGCACGGCGCACGCGCAAGCTACGGCGCGATCAGATGGTCGAACAGCTCGCGCGCGGAGGCCGGCAGCTGTTCGCGGTCGCGCGCAATGAGCTTGAGTTCGCGCTCGGCCCATGCATCGCTGAGCGCAACGGTCGAGATCCGCATGGCCATCGACAGCCGCTGCGCCGATGAGGCCGGCAGCACGCCGACACCCACGCCCGCCTCGATCATCAGGCAGATCGCCTCGAAGCTGCTGACCTGGATGCGCGGGTTGAAACCGCGGCCGGCCAGCTCGGCGCGGCGCTGCAAAAATCGGTGGATGGCGCTGCCGTGGTGCAGGCCCACGTGCTGCTCGTCGAGCGTGTCGGCAAAGGCCACCGAGGGTGCGCCCGCAAGGTGGTGGTTGAGGGGCACCACCAGCACGAGCTGGTTGCGGCCGAAGGGGCGCGCGTCGAATTCCCCCGTGTGAACGTCGCCGGCCAGGATGCCGATGTCGGCCTCGCCGTCGGCCACCGCGCGCACGATTTCTTCGCTCAGGTATTCGCGCAGGTCCACCTGCACGGCCGGATGTTGCGTGAGAAAACCGGCCAGCTTCTGCGGCAGGTATTCCGTGATGGAGGTGGTGTTGGCGAACACGCGCACGTGGCCCTTGATGCCCTTGCCGAAGTCCTGCATGTCGCAGCGCAGGTGCTCCATCTGCTGCATCACACGCTTGGCATGGTAGAGCACCGCCTGGCCCGCGGCCGTGAGGCTCACGCCCTGTGCGCTGCGGTGCAGCAGCTTGCCGCCCACGGCTTCTTCCATCTGCTTGATGCGCGTGGAGGCCGCCGCTAGCGAGATGCAGGCTTTTTCGGCGCCGCGCGTGAGGCTGCGCGCCTCGGCCACGTAGACGAACAGTTTCAGGTCGAACAGGTCGAAATGCAGGTTCACCGGACAAGCGCGCCACAAGAGATAGAAGCACACATTGTCCGGCGAATGGCGCCGGGTGCGCCGGCCTCAGGGTTTGACCTCAGCGGCCTGGCCTCAGACGGGGTCCCAGCTGAACACGTCCGCCGAGCGGTCCAGCGGATGGAAGCTCGCGCGCATGGCGGGCATGGCGTGCTCGGCAATGCTCTGGGGCGTCCAGCCTTCAGAGCGGTGGATGGAGCGCACCGGCCGCGGCTGGCTGATGAGCGAGATCTCGTTGTTGCGCACCGAGAAGATCTGGCCGTTGACCGCACTGGCCGCCTCGCTCGCAAGGTACACCGCGAGCGGCGCCACCTTGGCGGGCGTCATCTGCTTGATCTTGTCGACGCGGGCGCGCTGCTCGTCGGTGTCGGTGGGAATGGCGCCGATCATGCGGCTCCACGCGAAGGGCGCAATGCAGTTGGAACGCACGTTGAACTTGAGCATGTCGAGCGCAATCGACTTCGACAGCGCCACGATCCCGAGCTTGGCCGCCGCATAGTTGGCCTGGCCATAGTTGCCGATGAGGCCCGAAGTCGAGGTCATGTGCACCAGGGCGCCCGAGTTCTGCTCCTTGAAGTGCGTGGCCGCCGCGCGGCTCACGTAGTAGGCGCCGTAGAGATGCACCTTGATCACGGCGTCCCATTCGTCGACCGACATCTTGTGGAAGAAGCGGTCGCGCAGGATACCGGCGTTGTTGATCACGGCGTCGATGCGCCCGAAGCTCTCGACCGCGCATTCGACGATGCGCGCCGCGCTGGCCGCATCGGCCACGCTGTCGGTGTTGGGCACGGCCTGGCCGCCCGCGGCGCGGATCTCGTCGACCACCTGCTGCGCCGGGCCGGCGCTGCCGCCCTCGCCGTCAAGCGCGGCGCCGATGTCATTCACCACCACCTTGGCGCCGTGGCTCGCCATGGCCAGCGCGATGTCGCGCCCGATGCCGCCGCCTGCGCCGGTGACGACGACTGTTTTTCCTTCAACCATGTGTGTCTGCTCCGGGAAATCCGCCCGCGGTTCACGGGCGGATCCAGAATGCCACAGCAGCGCGGTTGCGAGTTTCTGATTTCCGAAGAGGGGCTTCAGCGACGCGCGCTCTGCTTATTGCCGCGCGGTGCGGATGTTGGGCGGCAGCGCCTGCGGCCAGCTGGTGCGAAACGGATTGATGTCGAGCCCGCCGCGCCGCGTGTAGCGTGCGTACACGGCGAGCTTGTTGGGCTGGCACTGGCGCCAGATGTCGGTGAACATGCGCTCGACGCAGGGTTCGTGAAACTCGTTGTGGTTGCGAAAGCTCACGATGTACGCCAGGAGGCCGGCCTGGTCGATGGCCGGGCCGCTGTAGCGGATCTGCACGCTGCCCCAGTCGGGCTGGCCGGTGACGAGGCAATTGCTCTTGAGCAGACGGCTCGTGAGCGTTTCGTTCACCGGCGGCTGGCTGGTGTCGCTCGACAGCAGCTCGGGCGCGGGCTGGTAGTGCGTGCACTCGATGTCCAGGCGGTCGAGATCCAGGCCGTCGAGTTCGTGCACCGGCTCGCGGTCGAACATGTCGGGCGCCAGCAGCTTCACGCCGATGCCGGCGGACTGGTCGCTGCCGCGCCAGAGCGCTTCGGACAGGTCGGTGCGCAGGCGGTCGCGCACGGCATCGAGGCTCGCGAAAGCGGTGCTGTTGAAGCTGTTGAGGTACAGCTTGAACGACTTGCTCTCGATGATGTTGGGCGTTTCGCAAGGCACGGTGAAGTGCGCAATGGCCAGTTGCGGCTTGCCGCGCAGGTTGAGCCAGCTCACCTCGAAGGCGGTCCAGAGATCGGCGCCGAAGAAAGGCAGCTGGGCGCCGATGATGCCCATGGCCTCGCGCTGGGTGGCGCGCGAAATCGGAAAGAGCAGCGAGGGGTCGTACTTGTCGGCGTAGGCCGAGGCACGGCCCAGCTGCGACTGCTCGGGGGTGTTGGGGTTGTCGGGGGCGTTGTCGAGGCTCATGGCTTTTCCTTGGCGTCCACGGCATGCGCGAACGGGGCAATGTGGTTGGCGAGGATGGTGCAGACCTGCGGCGGCAGGTCGTGGCCCATGCCGGGAATGCCGATGAACGTCGAGCCCGGAATGCGCTCCGCCGAATCCTTGCCGCAGGCAATGGGCACGAGGGCGTCGGCTTCGCCGTGCAGCACCAGCGTCGGCCTCTGGATGCGCGGCAGGATCTGCGGGCGATCATCATCGGCGCCAATGGCCAGCATCTGACGCATCAGGCCGGCCGGACGGTACGAACGGCGCATGCTGAAGGTGAGGCGTTCGGCCAGTTCCTCGTCGGTCTGCGGATACGCCGGGCTCTGGATCAGGCGCAAAAGCTTGATGCTGTGCGCCACGAGCTCGGCCTCGCTGCGGCCCAGGGGTCTGCGCATGAGCATGGCGGTCACCTCGCGACGCGGACCGGGCAGGCCGCGCGCGCCGCTCGAACTCATGATGCTCACGAGGCTGGCAACGCGCTGCGGCGCACTGGCGGCAAGGCGCTGCGCGATCATGCCGCCCATGGAGGCCCCGACGATGTGGGCCTTGGGGATGCCCAGCGCATCGAGCACGCCGATCGAGTCTTGCGTCATGTCCTGCAGGGTGTAGGCCGAGCGCACCTTCAGCCCCAGGCGGTGGCGAACGGTTTCCCAGACGATGTTGCCGGTACCGGCATGGTCGAAGCCCTGGCTCAGGCCGATGTCGCGGTTGTCGTGGCGCACCACGCGAAAACCCGCGTCGACCAGTTGCCGTACGAAGCCATTCGGCCACGCCACCAGCTGCATGCCCAGGCCCATGATGAGCAGGACGACGGGGCGCCCCTCCCCGCCGGTATCGTCGACTTCGATCTGCAGCCCGTTGGCGGTGACTTTCATCGGTTCCTTGTGGCTATTTGAATTCGCGCTCGCGCAGCCACTTGGTGGCAACCCATTTCTCGCCCGCGAGCACGGGCGCCCCGCCATGCAGCGTGCGGGTGGCGGGGTCGGGCTCGTCGTAGCTGAAGAACACGCCGGTGCCGCGCACGGGCGCCACTTCCAGGCCCACGTCAGGGAAGGTGGTGGCACCGCCCTGCTCGGGCTCCTGCAGGTACATCACGAGCGTGGCCACGCGCTGGCCGCCGCGCTTGAGGATTGTGGGCGTGCCGGGCTCGCCCGGGTCGAAGTAGTCGTAGTGCGGGCGGTACTGGGCACCGGGCGCATAGCGCAGGATCTGCAGGCCTTCGCCAAATTCAACCGGCCAGCGCAGCAATGCGGCAATGCGCTGCTCCAGGCGCGCGACGATGTCGTTCTCGCCGCGCTCGAAGAACATGCCTTCGCTGGTGCGGTCGACGTTCAGCACTTCACCGCCGGTGCGCGTTTCGACCGTGAGCGAGCGCGCCAGCCGCACCCGGGCCGCGGCAATCAGGCCTTCGCATTCCTCGGGCGAAAGCAGGTTGCCGAACACCACCACCCGCGGATGCCGCATGGTGTGCAGCACCTGCACGCGGCGGTCGCCCGCATCGATGTAGAGCGGCGCGCCTTCAAGGTCGGGGCCGGGCATTTCGGCGCGCGGTGTCTTCGCAGCCACCTCCAAGTGCGGAAAGCCGGCCTCGAGCTGAGCCAGCGCGAGATCGGTGGCCGCGTCCTTCCAGCCGGCTGCGCGCATCGACGCGCGCAGCGCGGGCACCGAATGCCCCGCCGCGAGCTGCGACACCAGCCATTCCCTCAGCTCGGGACTGATCGCCTGTGACATCTCAAGCCTTCCTCCTGAACACCAGCCTTTCGGCTGTCGATACGCTGGCATCGAAACCATAACCCTCGAGATCGAATTTTTCCAGCGCCTTGGGTGTGGCCGCCTTGTGCAGCACCGCCCAGCGCGCGAGCAGGCCGCGGGCGCGCTTGGCGTAGAAGCTCACGATCTTGAATTTGTCGCCCTTCCATTCCTCGAACACGCATTCGACCACGCGGGCCTTGAGCGTCTTCAGGTCCACCGACTTGAAATATTCCTGCGAGGCGACATTGACCACGACGGGCGTGCGGTCTGCAGCCAGGCGCTCGTTGAGGTGCTCCGCAATGCGCGAGCCCCAGAAGGCATACAGGTCCTTGCCATGGCGGTTGGCCAGTGCCGTGCCCATCTCCAGCCGGTAGGGCTGCAGCAGGTCGAGCGGGCGCAGCAGGCCATAAAGGCCGCTCAAGATGCACACATGCTCCTGCGCCCAGGCCAGTTGCGCGGGCGTGAGCGAGCGGGCATCGAGGCCGCCGTACACGTCGCCATCGAATGCGAAGGCCGCCTGGCGAGCATTCTTCGGCGTGCTCTTGCCGGCCCAGGCCTGGTAGCGCGCCACGTTGAGGGCGGAGAGCTTGTCCGACAGGTGCATGAGCTCCGAGATCTGCAGCGGCGACTTCTCGCGCAACAGCTTGATCAGTTCGACCGAAGGGCCGCGCGGGGATTCGAAATGGGGTTGGGTGGCAGGGATTTCGACGGGAATGGGGGTGTCGTAGTCGAGCGACTTTGCAGGGGAAAGCAAGAAGAGCATCCCGGAATTATGTGGGGTGGGGCTGGCCGGGGGCCGCCCCGGTAAAATCGCTGGCTATCCCACCCTTGTCTCCACGGCTCCCCCGAAGGCGCCGTTCTGCATCTCCCTGCATCTCCTGCATCTCCAATGAGCGAATCCACCACTCCTTCCGCCCAGCCTGGTCTGGACAGCCTGTCCAAATCGTTCGAACCCGCCGCCATCGAGGCGCACTGGGGCCCGGAGTGGGAAAAGCGCGGCTATGCCAAGGCCGGTTTCCGCGGCACCCAGCAGCCGAAGGAAGGCGCCGATTCGTTCGCGATCCAGCTGCCGCCGCCCAATGTGACGGGCACGCTGCACATGGGCCATGCGTTCAATCAGACCATCATGGACAGCCTCGCGCGCTACCACCGCATGAAGGGCGACAACACCCTGTGGGTGCCGGGCACCGACCATGCGGGCATCGCGACGCAGATCGTGGTGGAACGGCAGCTGCAGGAACAGAAGATCAGCCGCCACGACATGGGCCCGACGCCCGCCGAGGCACGCAAGAACTTCGTCGCCAAGGTGTGGGAGTGGAAGGAAAAGAGCGGCAACACCATCACCGGCCAGATGCGCCGCATGGGCGACACGGTCGACTGGAGCCGCGAATACTTCACGATGGACGACGACCTTTCGCAGGTCGTGACGCAAACCTTCGTCTCGCTCTATGAAGAAGGCCTGATCTACCGCGGCAAGCGCCTGGGCAACTGGGACCCGGTGCTCAAGACCTCGGTGAGCGACCTCGAAGTGGAAAGCGAAGAGGAAGACGGTTCGCTCTGGCACATCGCCTATCCGCTGGAAGACGGGAGCGCCACGCTGACCGTTGCCACCACGCGGCCCGAAACCATGCTGGGCGACACGGCCGTCATGGTTCACCCCGAAGACGAGCGCTACAAACACCTGATCGGCCAGCGCGTGAAGCTGCCGCTGGTGGACAGGCTGATCCCGATCATTGCCGACGACTACGTCGACAAGGAGTTCGGCACCGGCGTGGTCAAGGTGACGCCCGCGCACGACTACAACGACTACGCCGTCGGCCAGCGCCACAAGCTCGATGTGATCGGCATCCTCACGCTGGACGCCACCATCAACGACAACGCGCCCGAGAAATACCGCGGCATGGACCGCTTCGTGGCGCGCAAGGCCATCGTGGCTGACCTCGATGCGCTTGGCCTCATGGTCGAGGTGAAGAAGCACAAGTTGATGGTGCCGCGCTGCGCGCGCTCGGGCGCCATCGTCGAGCCGATGCTCACCGACCAGTGGTACGTGGCCATGACGCGGCCCGGCGCCGACGGCACGTCGATCGCGCAGAAGGCCATCGACGTGGTGAAGACCGGCGAGGTGCGCTTCGTGCCCGAGAACTGGGTCAACACCTACAACCACTGGATGGAGAACATCCAGGACTGGACCATTTCGCGCCAGCTCTGGTGGGGCCATCAGATTCCGGCTTGGTATGACGACGAAGGCACGGTGTACGTCGCGCATGACGAGGCAGAGGCGGAGGCCAAGGCACCGGGCAAGAAGCTGCGCCGCGACGAAGACGTGCTCGACACCTGGTACTCGTCGGCGCTGGTGCCCTTCTCTTCGCTCGGCTGGCCCGAGAAGACGAAGGACCTGGAGCTGTACCTGCCCTCGAGCGTGCTGGTGACGGGCTACGACATCATCTTCTTCTGGGTCGCCCGGATGATCATGATGACCAAGCACTTCACCGGCAAGGTGCCGTTCAAGGACGTGTACATCCATGGCCTGGTGCGCGATGCGCAGGGCAAGAAGATGAGCAAGTCCGAAGGCAACGTGCTCGACCCGGTCGACCTGATCGACGGCATCGCATTGCCCGAGCTGCTCGACAAGCGCACGCAAGGCCTGCGCAAGCCCGAGACCGCGCCCGCGGTGCGCAAGAACACACAGAAAGAATTTCCCGAAGGCATTCCGGCCTTTGGCGCCGACGCGCTGCGCTTCACGTTCGCGTCGCTGGCATCGCTCGGCCGCAGCATCAACTTCGACAGCAAGCGCTGCGAAGGCTATCGCAACTTCTGCAACAAGCTCTGGAACGCCACGCGCTTCGTGCTGATGAATTGCGAAGGCCAGGACTGCGGCCTGCGCGAACACACCAAGGAAGAGTGCGCGGTCGGCGGACCGGCCCACGGCTACCTCAAGTTCAGCCGCGCCGATTTCTGGATCGCCTCGAAGCTGCAGCGCGTCGAAGCCGAAGTGGCCAAGGGCTTCGAGGAATACCGGCTTGACAACGTGGCCAACGCCATCTACCAGTTTGCGTGGGACGAGTTCTGCGACTGGTACCTCGAGATTGCCAAGGTGCAGATCCAGACAGGTAACGATTCGCAAAAGCGTGCCACGCGCCGCACGCTGATTCGCACGCTCGAAGCACTGCTGCGCCTTGCGCATCCTGTGATTCCGTTCATTACCGAAGAGCTGTGGCAGAAGGTCGCGCCGGTGGCCGGACGCGAGGGTGAATCGATAATGGTGGCGGCATACCCGAAGAGTCAGCCCGAAAAAATCGACGAAGCAGCCGAGGCGCACGTGGCGCGGCTGAAGGCCCTGGTGGATGCGTGCCGTACGCTGCGCGGCGAAATGAACGTGTCGCCTGCCGTGCGACTGCCGCTCTACGCGGTGGCCGACGATGCCGAAGGCGCTGCGTTCCTGCGCGACGCGGCACCGGTGCTGCAAGCGCTTGCCAAGCTCAAGGAAGTGAAGGTCTTCGACGACGAGGCCTCATGGTCGGCAGCAGCCGAAGCAGCGCCTGTGGCCGTGGTGGGCACGGCACGCCTCTGCCTGCACATGGAGATCGACAAGGCTGCCGAGCGTGCGCGCATAGGCAAGGAAATTGCTCGCATCGAAGGCGAGATCCTGAAAGTGAACGGCAAGCTCGGCAATGAAGCCTTTGTAGCTAAGGCACCACCGGCTGTCATCGAACAGGAGCGCAAACGCCTGAGCGATTTCAGTGCAACGTTGGAACGTCTTCGCGATCAGCTTGTGCGCCTTGGCTGACACACATGGATCGGGTCAGGGTTTAGGATGACAAAAGCGGTATTTCGGTACCGTTTATTGACTTCTAAAACCTTCTTCTTCAACTGAACGAACAGACGCCCAAATTGTCCATGCCCATTCCCTCGACACGCATCCGCAAGGCCGTATTTCCTGTTGCAGGTTTCGGCACCCGCTTTCTGCCCGCCACCAAGGCGCAGCCAAAGGAAATGCTGCCGGTTGTCGACAAGCCACTCATCCAGTACGCGGTTGAGGAAGCCTACGCGGCGGGCATTCGCGACATGATTTTCGTAACGGGCCGAAACAAGCGTGCCATCGAAGATCACTACGACACCGCCTACGAACTCGAGAGTCAGCTCGAGGCCAGCGGCAAACTCGAACTGCTCAACATCGCGCGCTCCGTGATGCCCGACGACATGACCTGCTCCTACGTGCGCCAGCCGCGCATGCTGGGTTTGGGCCATGCGGTGCTGTGTGCCGAACACCTGGTGGGCAACGAGCCCTTCGCCGTGCTGCTGGCCGATGACCTGATGGTCGGCCCCGTGGGCGGTGCACCGGTGCTCGCACAAATGACCGCCGCCTTCGGCAAACTCGGCGCTTCGTTGCTTGCAGTGCAAGAGGTGCCGCTCGAGCACGTGAAGCGCTACGGCATCGTGGCAGGCGAATCCATCGGCGACGATCTCGTGAAGGTCGATCGCATGATCGAGAAGCCCTCGCCGGACAAGGCACCCTCGCGCCTTGGCGTGGCGGGTCGCTACATCCTCACGCCCGGCGTGTTCGACGAGATTCGCAACCAGCCCAAGGGCGCGGGCGGCGAGATCCAGCTCACCGACGGCATTGCGGCGCTGATGAAGAAGGAAGCGGTCTACGCCTATGCCTACAAGGGCATCCGCTACGACTGCGGCAGCAAGGAAGGCTTTCTGCAAGCCTCGGTGGAGCTTGCGCTGGCGCACCCCGAAGTGGGCGCGCAATTCCGCGAGTATCTGAAGAGCCTGGAGCTCTGAAGAGAAAGGGCCCCGACGGGGCCCTTTTCTTTTTTGGTCAGCGCCTCTTCAGCACATGGATGAAGTCGCTGCCGACGGTTTGCTGCTCGACCAGCTCGTTGCCGGTCTGGCGCGCAAAGGCCTGGAAGTCGCGCACCGAGCCCGGGTCGGTCGACACCACCTTGAGCAGCTGACCGCTCGCCATGTCGTTGAGCGACTTCTTCGCCTTGAGAATGGGCAGCGGGCAGTTCAGTCCGCGTGTGTCGATTTCGCGATCAACTTCCATGCTTTGGCTCCTCGGGCGGCAGCACGAGTCCGCGGCGCCGCGCTTCGTTTTCGGCCGCGGTGAAGAACACGGGCTCGTGGCCGCGCGTGCGCAGCCAGTCGGCCAGCGCATAGCCGGTGCCGGCGGGCCAGCACTTGAGGTCGGGCAGATCGTAAAGGCGATAGTCCACGAGCTCGGGCGAGAGGCTGACCTCGCCATCGGCCACCACGTGGTAGGCGATGATGATCTGGTTCATGCGCTGGAAGTCGTACGCGCCAACGAGCTTGGCCGCGCTCACGTCGAGATTGGTTTCTTCCTTCACCTCGCGCGCAATGCCCTCCTCGGGCGTTTCGCCAGCCTCCATGAAGCCGGTGATCAGCGCATACATCTTGGCGGGCCAGGCCGCGTTGCGCGCCAGCAGCACCTGGCCGCGGTACTCGACGATGGCGGCGAGCACGGGCGTGGGATTGTTCCAGTGCGTGTGGCCGCAGGACGGGCAGCGCAGGCGCTCCTTGGGACCGCCGTCTTCCATCAGCGCGATCCATTCGAGCGGCGTGGCACAGGCCTGGCAGAACTTGGGGTGGGGCATGGTTGTGGCTCTGTCAGGCGGGGAACACGCCGGTCGAAAGATAGCGGTCGCCGCGGTCGCACACGACAAACACGATGGTGGCGTTCTCCACCGTCTTGGCCACTTCGAGCGCCACCCAGAGAGCACCGGCGGCCGAGATGCCGCCGAAGATGCCCTCTTCGCGCGCGAGGCGCCGGCACATTTCTTCGGCGTTGTCCTGGCTCACGCTGATTTCTTCATCGACGCGGCTTGGCTCGTAGATCTTGGGCAGGTATTCGGTGGGCCATTTGCGGATGCCCGGAATGCGCGAGCCTTCGGCCGGCTGCGCGCCAATGATGCGTACCGCGGGGTTCTTTTCCTTCAGGAAGCGCGAGACGCCTGTGATGGTGCCAGTAGTGCCCATGGCGCTCACGAAATGCGTGATCTTGCCCTTGGTGTCGGCCCAGATCTCGGGGCCGGTGGTCTCGTAATGGATGCGCGGATTGTCGGCATTGGCGAACTGGTCGAGCACGCGGCCCTTGCCTTGGGCCACCATCTGTTCGGCAAGGTCGCGCGCGTATTCCATGCCACCGCTCTTGGGCGTGAGCACCAGCTCGGCGCCGAAGGCCTTCATGGTCTGGGCGCGCTCGACGGACAGGTCCTCCGGCATGATCAGCACCATGCGGTAACCCTTGATGGCCGCGGCCATGGCCAGCGCGATGCCGGTATTGCCCGAGGTGGCTTCGATCAGCGTGTCGCCGGGCTTGATTTCGCCGCGCTCCTCGGCGCGCTTGATCATCGAGAGGGCGGGACGATCCTTTACCGAGCCGGCGGGATTGTTGCCTTCCAGCTTGCCGAGGATGACATTGCCGCGCCTGGCATTTTCGGCCGCATCGATGCGTTGCAGTGCCACCAGGGGGGTTTTGCCGATGGCGTCTTCGATCGTCGGATAATTCATGGCAGCCACTGTGCCATAATTTTGGGCTTGCTTCAGAACCCTGCCCGGGTGGTGAAATTGGTAGACGCAGGGGACTCAAAATCCCCCACCGAAAGGTGTGCCGGTTCGATTCCGGCCCCGGGCACCATACTTTTGACTCGCTCTCAGGCTTCCTCGCGCAGCCCCGTGTGCACCGTCGGGTGCGCAAGCCGCACGCGCAGTTCGCGCTTGAGCCGCGTGTTGTCGAGCCGGCGCGATTCCCCCATGAAACTCAGCAGTTGCAGCGGCAATTGGCGCTGGGCTTCGTCGCGCGCCATGCGCGGCGGGCGGGGCATGCCGTACAAGTCGGCGGCCAGATCGATGTAGTCGCCCATGCGCAGTTCGGTGTCGTCGGCGGCATGCACGATGCGCTGCGGCCGGCCGCGGAACAGCGCCGCCACGCAGGCGCGCGCAAGGTCGTCGGCGTGAATGTGGCTGGTGAACACGTCGTCTTCGCGCCGCAGCACGGGCGTGCCGCGCTGCAGTCGCTGGCGCGGCGTGCCGCCTTCGCGGTCTGGCGCGTAGATGCCCGGAATGCGCAGGATGCTCGCGCGCACGCCCGCGCTGCGGCCGAGCCAGCGCACCGCGCGCTCGGCATCCACGCGGCGATGGGCGCGAGGCGTGTCGGGTCGCACGGCCCGTGTCTCGCTCACCCGCGCGCCGCCGCAGTCGCCGTAAACGCCGCTGGTGGAGCCATAGACGAATGCCAGCGGCGTGGAACGCAGCCGCAGCGCGCGTGCCAGCGCAATGGTGCGCTGGTCGCGCCACCACGATGTGCCGCCGTCGCGCGCCGGCGGCGCCAGGTGCAGCACGCGGGTCGCCACGCCGGCCAGCCGCCGCAGCGTGGACGGGTCGTCGAGGTTGCCTACGAGCGGGCGGATGCCAGCGGCCCGCAGCGCCGGCACCCGGTCGGCCGATGAAGTGAGCGCCACCAACTGCATGCGGGCCCGCAAGTTACGCGCCACGCGCTGGCCCACGTCTCCGCACCCCACGATCAGCAGGCGCTCGCGGCGAAAGCGCGCCGGCAGCGCGCCGGAAGGGCTATTGATTGAAGGCAAAATCCGGGTTCCTTTCCCTTTTTCTCTTTTCTGCCACAGGCTGAAACAAGCCGAAGAATACCGATGACTGTTGCAGCGCCGCATGACGCGGGCTTTTCCATCACCGTCGAGCCTAGCGGGCGTCACTTCGTGGTGCATGGCGATGAAACCATTCTCGCGGCCGGGATCCGGCAAGGCATCGGGCTCCCCTATGGGTGCAAGGACGGCGCCTGCGGCTCCTGCAAGTGCAAGAAACTCTCTGGCGAGGTCGAACTCGGCCCGCACCAGAGCAAGGCACTGAGCGCCGAAGAACAGCTGGCGGGCTTCGTGCTGACCTGCTGCGCCCACGCTAAGAGCGACGTGGTGCTCGAATCGCGCCAGGTCACAGAGGCCGGCGCCCTGCCGATCCGAAAGATGCCGGTGCGGGTGCTGGCGCTCACGCGGCTCTCGCACGACGTGATGAAGCTGCGCCTGCAGTTGCCTGCCGGCGAGCCGCTGCAGTTTTACGCGGGGCAGTATGTGGAATTCATCCTCCGCGACGGCGCGCGCCGCAGCTACTCGATGGCGAATGCGCCGCACACGCTGGGCGAGCCGGGCACGGGCATCGAACTGCATCTGCGGCACCTGCCAGGTGGCAAGTTCACCGACCACGTGTTCGGAGTGATGAAAGAGAAGGAAATCCTTCGCATCGAAGGCCCCTACGGCAGCTTCTTCCTGCGCGAGGACTCCGCCAAACCGATGATCTTCCTGGCCTCCGGCACCGGCTTTGCGCCGATCAAGGCGCTGCTCGAGCACATGAAGTTCAAGCGCATCGACCGGCCCGCCACGCTCTACTGGGGCGGCCGCCGGCCCGAAGACCTCTACATGGACGGCTGGATGCGCGAGCAGCTGAAGGAAATGCCGAACCTGCGCTATGTGCCGGTCGTTTCCAATGCCACGCCCGAAGACAACTGGACCGGCCGGACGGGCTTCGTGCACCGCGCGGTGCTGGAAGACTTTGCCGACCTTTCCGGGCACCAGGTGTACGCCTGCGGCGCGCCGATCGTGGTCGACTCGGCCAAGCATGACTACGTGGCGCTGGCCGGCCTGCCCGAAGACGAGTTCTTTGCCGACGCATTCACCACCGAGGCCGACAAGGCGCTTCCCTGATCTCCGATCCGGTTTCCGCGAGACGACACAGAACGAAAAAATGAAAACGAGACACTTCCTTCTTGCACTGCTTACCAGTGCCACGTTGATTGCCACCGGCCAGGCGGCGGCCCAACAGCAGCAACGCCCGATCCGCCTCGTGGTGCCCTACGCCGCGGGCGGGCCGATCGACGTCACGGCCCGCATGCTGGCCGAACGCGTGAAGGACACGCTCGGCACGGTCATCATCGACAACAAGCCCGGTGCGGGCGGCAACATCGGCGCCGACATCGTCGCCAAGGCAGCGCCCGACGGCCTCACCATCGGCATTGCGGCCACCGCCACCCATGCGGTGAATCCGTGGCTCTACAGCAAGATGCCGTTCAACGCGGCGAGCGACTTCGCACCCATCACGCAGATGGTGCGCGTGCCGAACGTGCTGGTGATGAATGCCGAGACGGCGCAGCGCCTGAAGATCAACACCGTGGCCGACCTGGTCCGCTACGCCAAGGCCAACCCGGCCAAGCTCAATTACGGAAGCGGCGGCAACGGCAGCGCCGGGCACCTGGCGGGCGAGCTGTTCAAGAAGCAGGCCGGCATTTTTGCGCTGCACATTCCGTACAACGGTGGCAATCCGGCGCAATTGGCGCTGCTCTCGGGGCAGGTCGATTTCAACTTCGACAACCTTGCCACCGCGGCGCCCAACATCCGCTCAGGCAAGCTCAAGGCCATTGCCGTCACGACCTTGCAGCGCAGCAGCGCCATGCCCGACGTGCCGCCGGTAGCCGACACGCTCAAGGGCTTTTCGATCGACACCTGGTGGGGCCTGGTGGCACCGGCCGGCACGCCGCACGACGTGGTCGTGAAGCTGAACCAGGCCTTCGTCGCGGCACTGAATGCACCCGAAACGAAGACCCGTTTTGCCACGCTGCTGGCCGAGCCCGTGGCCAGTTCGCCCGAACAGTTCGACGCGTTCATGAAGAGCGAGCTCTTCAAGTACGAAGCCGTCGTGAAGGCGACCGGCGCCAGGGTCGACTGACCCCTTCGAAGGTTACTCGCCGAGGTAAGCGGCCCGCACGCGCGGGTCGCGCAGCAGTTCTTTGGCGTCGCCGTCCATCGTGATGAGCCCGGACTCCATCACGTAGCCGCGGTCGGCCAGCTGCAACGCGCGGTTGGCGTTCTGCTCCACCAGCAGAATGGTCACGCCCTGCGCCGCCACGGTCTGCACCACCTCGAAGATCTTGTCGCACATGATGGGCG
>NZ_FNDR01000015.1 GCF_900099805.1 Variovorax sp. OV700
GCCACGGCACGCTGGGCTGGACGCATGCCTGCGGCTCGGGCAAGTCGATTGCGCGCATCGTGAGCGGGCTCGCGCCGGAGGTGGATTTCGCGTTCACCGGGTTGACGCATGGCACACGAGGCAAGGCATTGGTGTCACCATTGGGTGGGCCATCTGCTTAGGCAGCTGATATGGCCTGGCACCGGAGGACCATTCAAACGGGGCCGCAGAGCGGCCTGATCGGCGGTGGCATGAAGGATCGGCTGTGTCGATTTCTGCAACGTGCCGGATCGTTTGTTCACCGGTTGGTCGTTCGCTCGGGTGCAATGGAAGAAGCCGCTTGGATGCCGCCACCCGATGTGCACTCAAAGCCTGCCGAGCCGCCGAACGAAGCACATCAACGCCGTCGGGTGTAAGTTAGTGCCATTCCTATCTGACATCTGGAGCAATGCATGATCGTCGAACGCATCTGGACCGGCAACGCCTATCGCAACTACAACTACCTGATCGTTTGCCCCGAGAGCGGCGAGGCTCTTGCCATCGATCCCCTGGACCACCAGAAATGCCTGGCGGCCGCCAAGGACAAGGGCTGGCAGATCACGCAGATCCTCAATACTCACGAGCATCACGACCACACGGGCGGCAATGAGGCCGTCGTCGCGGCGACGGGCGCCAAGGTGATTGCGCACCACCAGTCGGGCTCTCGCATTGCCGGCATGGATCGCGGCGTGAAGGCGGGCGACGTGATCAAGGTCGGCAAGACCGTCGAGCTCGAATGCATGGACACGCCCGGCCACACGATGTGCCACATCTGCCTGCGCTCTCACACCGAAAGGCCGGCACTGTTCTCCGGCGACACGCTGTTCAACGCCGGCGCGGGCAACTGCCACAACGGCGGCAATGTGGAATCGATGTACACCACCTTCGTCGAGCAACTCGCCAAGCTGCCCGACGACACCCGCGTCTACCCCGGCCACGACTACATCGAAAACAACCTGCGTTTCACGCTCGCGCGCGAACCCGACAACGCTGCCGCCAAGGCGCTGCTGCCTGGCGTGGCAGGGCATGACCCGGCCAAGGCCCGCGTCACGACGCTGCGCGAAGAGAAAGAGGTCAACACCTTCCTGCGTCTGTCGAGCCCGAGTGTCATTGCAGCGCTTCGCGAGGCCTTTCCCGATCTGCCCGAGAAGCCGGATCCGAAGACCGTGTTCGTCAAGCTTCGCGAGCTGCGCAACACATGGTGAGCCGCTAGCCAACATTACTCCGACCGTCGCGGGGCCGCATAGCGCCGCACCGATCGATCAGGTGCCTCGCACTCAGCCGAGTTCGGCCTTGGCCAGGCGGCACACCGACAGCAGCGCGAGCAGGTTGGGATCGCGCTCGCGTGTGCGCAGGAAGTTGAGCGCAATGGTCTGGCGCATCAGGTACCTGGACTGCAACGGGATCAACTGCACCTTCTGCGGCATGACACCGCGCACCCGCCCCGGCAGCAGCGTGTAGCCCACGCCGCCGCTCACCAGGTTCATGAGCGAGAAAATGTCGTCGGTCTTCATCACCACGTTGGGGGTGAAGCCGGCGATGCGGAAGGTCTCGACAAAACCCCGGTAAGTCACGAAGCCCTCGCTCAGGCTCACGAAGCGTTCGCCGGCGCAGCTGCTCAGGTCGATTTCCTTTTGCCCGGAGTAGGGCGAGCCGACGGGTGCCGCGAACTGGATGTCGTCCTCGAACAGGGGCTCCGACTCGACATCGGAAACATCCTCCGGGATGGCCATGAGCGCGGCGTCGATCGCGCCATCGCGCAGCTTCTGCAGCAAGTGCGCATTGGAGCCGAGCACGAGCTCGGTGTGCAGGTCCGGCTTGCGCAGCTTCATTGCCATGATCAGCTGAGGCACCGTGCGGCTCGTCAGGGAATAGAGCGAGCCGATGCGAATGCGGTCGGCCGAGTAGCCGGCGACTTCCCGCGTGGCGCGAATGCCCTCGGACATGGTGCGAAGCACTTCGCGCGCCACCTCCGCCAGCGCATGGGCGGCTTCGGTCGGATGCAGATTGCGGCCCTCGTGCCGGAACAGCGCGCAGCGCAGCCCGGTTTCCAGCGAATGCAAGGCGCGGTGCACGCTCACGGCGCTGATGTCGAGCTTTTCCGCCGCGCGGGCGAGATTGCCGGTCTCCATGAAGGCCAGCAGGATCTCGAGCTTGCGGAAGGTGATCTCTTCGTCGACGTGGAGGAGCATGGGCGGCCTGCGGATGAAATCTGATCGTAACGCCTGCAAGGCGATTGGATCGCGCGCCCGCGTGCGCTACATGTTGGCGCGGTGCGCCTGCTTGCGTTCG
Organism: Variovorax sp. OV700; assembly: GCF_900099805.1. Taxonomy (GTDB): domain Bacteria; phylum Pseudomonadota; class Gammaproteobacteria; order Burkholderiales; family Burkholderiaceae_C; genus Variovorax. Next base: position 2,311 of record NZ_FNDR01000015.1, read on the forward strand.
GTGAACTTCCTCGCGCCGAGCGAGTAGGCGCCGGACGCAAAATTGATGGCGTGCCCACGCCGGGCAGCGGTCGCGGCCTTGGCGAACATCTCGTCGCCCATTTCCTTCCACCACGATTTGGTGATAGCCACGGAGGTTGGCGACCACTGCGACACCTGCGCGCAGATTTCCGCCACCCGTTCGTCCAGGCGAGCGTCGTCCACGACTTCATGGACCAGGCCGAGCGCCAGGGACTGTGCGGCCGGCACGATCTCGGCGAGCAGCACGAGCCGCTTCATTGCTGCCTCCCCGATGATCGAATGCAGCAACGCGCTGCCGAAGATGGCTGCGGAGCCCACCTTGAACTCCGTCATGCCGAAGCGCGCCTGGGTGGAAGCGATGCGAAGGTCGGCCATGAGCGCGATCTGCAGTCCTGCGCCGGCGGCCACGCCGTTGATCCGGGCGATGACCGGCTTGCCGAGCGCGCGGAACACCTCGTACAGGGCCATATAGCTGTCGATCCGCGCGGCTGAGCCTGCCGCGTCCATGGCGGCGCTCTCGTGCTGGTCTTGTCCCGCGCAGAAAGCCTTGCCCGCGCCGGTGATCACGATCACGCGCACCTGTGCGTCGGCATCGGCCGACAACAGGGCGGACTGGAAGAGCTCGCGCTGCGTACGGTCGAACGCGTTCATGGCGTGCGGGCGATCCATCGTGATCAAGGCGACGCCCTTGTCGATGGCCAGGGTAACGCAGGGATTCAAGGAAGGCGTTTTGTCAGTCATTGGTCGGCTCCAGGATGTGTGTCGGGTTCTAGCGGGCCACCTTGATCCGCTGCACCACCTGCTCCCATTTGTTCGATTCGTTCTGCAGCCGGTCGCGCGCCTGGGCGGGCGTGCTGCGGACGGCCTCGATCCCGAGCTGCGCGAAGCGGCGCTTGACCGCCTCATCGTCCAGTGTCTCGTTGAGCGCCGTGTTCAGCGTGGCGATCACGTCGTCGGGCGTTCCCTTGGGCGCCAGCACCGCATAGACCGAGGCGGCAACGAACTGCGGCAGGCCCTGCTCCGCAAACGTTGGCAGGCCCGGGAAGATGTCCAGCCGCTGCGGGCTCGCCACACCCACGGCCACGACCTTTCCTGAGGCCAGGTTGGTGAGCGCGGTGGGCGAGGTGGTCACCATGAACTGGATCTCGCCCGCAAACAGATCGGCCATCGCCGGCGCGGAACCGCGATAGGGCACGTGCAGCAGTTCGAGCGACGCCTGTTGGCGGAACCACTCGGTGACGATGTGTTCGGTCGAGCCGTTGCCCGAGGAGCCGTAGGCGACCTTGCCCGGCTGCTGCTTGGCTTTGGCGGCCAGGTCCGCGTACGAGGCGATGCCGCTCGCCTTCGACGCGAGCATGACCAGGGGCAGTTCGCCGACGGTGGCCACCGGCCTGAAGTCTTTGGCGATTTCGTAGCCGACGGCCTCGGCACCGGACATCTTTTCCGACATGACGTAGGAGGTGGTCGGTGCCATGAGGAGGGTGTGGCCGTCCGGTGCCGCCCGCTTGACGAATTGCGCTCCGATTGCACCGGAGGCACCCGCCTTGTTGTCCACCACCACCGAGAGCTTCAGCTTCTGTGCCATGCCTTGCGCAAGGATGCGCCCGACCACGTCGACGCCGCCGCCGGCCGGGAAGGCCACGACCAGGGTGATGGGCTTGTCGGCGAGGGCGGCCTGGGCCCAGGCGCAGAAGGCGAGGCTCGAAACCATCACCATCGCTTGCCGCCAGCGATTCAAGTGAACTCGGATCATGGTTTTTCCTTTCAGTTGAGCAATCGATGGAGGCCTTGAATCGGGCGGGAGTCAGCGCTTGGCCGCGCGAAAGCCGGCAGCGTCAGCGTCCCACACACCCGTGACGCTGCGAGACAGCTCCTTCTTCTGGATCCGCTGTGTCGGCGTCTTGGGGAAGGCGCCGATGAACTCGACGTAGCGTGGAATCTGGAAGTACGGCAGCTTGCCGCTGCACCAGCGAAGCAGATCGGGCGGCGTGATGCTTGCGCCTTCGCGCAGGCGCACGAACAGCTTGAGTTCGTCTTCGCCCAACTCGCTGGGGACGCCGACCAGTGCCACTTCGGCCACCGCATCGTGCTGCGCAAAGACGCTCTCCACGTCCCAGGCCGCGATGTTGATGCCGCGGCGCCGCAGCATGTCCTTCTTGCGCCCCGCATAGAAGAGATTGCCGTTCGCATCGCGGTGCGCGAGATCGCCGCTCAAGAACAGCTCGCCGCGGCGCGCGGCTGCATCGGCCTGCGGATTTCTGAAGTAGCCCAAGAAGCCCAGGCGCGGGTTGAGGGCGCGAATGGCGACCTCGCCCTTGTCGCCCGGCTCGACCGGCGATCCGTCGTCCGCAAGAAGCGAGATCTCGTAGTACGACAGCGGCTTGCCGATGGAGCCCGGTGGCCCGTCGATGTTGGCCGTGACGAAGGTGATGAGTTCGGAGAGCCCATAGCCTTCCCGCATCGACACACCGAAACGCTCGGCGAACGCGTGCCACACATCGGCGGGACAGCCGCCTCCCCAGGCGATGCGCACGCGGTGCTCGCGGTCATCGGAGCGCTCCGGCTGCTTCAACAGCATCGGCAGCACGCTGCCCAGGTAGTGGATGTGCGTGGCCTGGTGGCGACGGACGTCGTCCCAGAACCCTGAAGCGCTGAAGCGTTCCAGCATCGCCAGCTGGAAACCGCCCGTGAGCGCGGCAATCGCGACGGCCACGCCGGAGCCGTGGTGTAGCGCCTCCCAGAACAGGAAGATGTCACCCGGTCCGGCCTCCGTCAAGCGAAGGATGGCCATCGGTCCGGCGCGCAGTTGGCGGTCGGACTTCAGAACGCCCTTGGGTGCGCCGGTGGTGCCCGAACTGGGACTGAGGGCAATGATCTCGTCGGTCCTCACGAGGGGCGCGGCATCGTCCTCGTCGCACGATGCGAAGCGGTCGAACTCTCCGTCGATGCCGTTGCGCCAGATCGTCCGGGGCAGGTTGATTCCGAGTTCCTCGAGAGCCGCGCGGAATGCGGTGTCGGCCACGATGGCCTGCGGCGCGAGTTCGTGGAGGAGGTGGGCCAGCGGTGCGCCCAGCAGGTGCACGTTGATCGGCACGCGAACCATCCCCAGTCGCGCCAGCGCAAAGAGCAGGTAGAGGTGGTCCGGGTGGCTGGGCAGCATGACCGCGACCCGGTCGCCCTTTTGCAAGCCTTGCGACTTCAACAGGGCCGCCACCTGGTTCACTCGCCGGTCCAGCATTCCGACGCTGATGCGCTCGCCCTTGAAGGAGCAGTAGATGTCTTCGGGATTCGAACGGGCGCGGCGAGCGAGCAGTTCGCCGATGGTTTCCTCGCTAAGCGGGTCCATGGCGACGGAGCCGGTCGAATGGTTTGCCTGCGACATCTTGTTCCCGTGAAATAGCCTTAACGAAGAATAATTGAAATGCAATTACATCGATTGCATTTCAATTAATGTTGCGCGTTATGCGGCGCTTCGTCAAGTGCGGGGATGTGGGTACCCCGGCAACCGCGCGCGGGCTGTTCGCCGGCTGATCGGCCGTCCGCAAGGGGAAATGGGGAAAAGCGCGCGGGAGCCGCGGCGCTCAGGTGGAGGCTTCGCGCGCCGCCAGTTCGAGCCGGGGAAGGATCAGTTCGCGCACCTGGGCGATGTCGTAGCGCGAACGGACGGTCGATACGTTCAGGGCTGCGATGGGGCGCCCCGAAAAGTCCGTCACGGGCACCGACACGGAGACGCCGTCGTCGCCGAAATTCTTCTCCGTGAACGAGTGGCCGTCTTCCGCCGCCTTGCGGAATATCGAAAGCACCTCCGATCGGCTGCGGGTGCCGAAGCGGGCACGCACCGCGGGGGACAACGCGTCGAGCATCTTCGCGAGCTGTGCCTGCGGAGCTTGCGAGAGAAGCACCTGGCCGGATGAAGAGGTGAGCGCGGGAAAGCGGCTCCCCACCGGGAGATTGATGGCCGTGACGTGCGCTCCCGGAATGTTGAGCAACACGACGACTTCGTCCCCGTCCAGCTCAACCCATGACACCGTTTCGCGCGTCTCCTTGGCCAGCTTCTCGAGCAATGGATACGCAAGCTCTCTCTGAGGATGGTGCCGATGGATGCCGCGCACCAGCCCCAGGAGCTTCAGCGAGGGGAGGTACTTTTTCGACTCGCGGTCCTTGCCGAGATAGCCGAGCCGATGAAGCGTGTAGACGAAACGCTGCGCCGCGCTGCGGCCCATGCCTGTGTGCTGCGCAATGTCGCCGATCGAGAGGGCGGAGGGATGCTCGTTGAACAGTTCGAGGATGCGCATCCCCTTTTCCATCGAACCGACGAACAGGCGCCCATCGACGTCGCCTTGATCTTCGTGCGAATCGGCCGGGGCGGAGGGGCGGCGCGTCGAGCGCTTTGGAGACGTGTCCACGAGGAGCGTGACGGTCGATGGTGTGAATACGTATCGAGGCGCGCCACGCTTTCAAGGCGCGGGCCGGATCGGGCAAGGGGCGAAAAATAGTGTAGCGCACCGGGTCGAGCCCGGCGCAACACCTCTCGCGCCCCTCGCCCCTTCGCACCGCTCACTCGGCAGTGGCCGGGTCGATCACGCTGTACACCCGGTCCACCCGGTCGGCCGGGAAGCCGCCAAGCTCCGCGTGCCGGCGCACCAGGGCTTCGTCGGCGGACTGGTAGACGCAGTAGATCCGGTCGTCGGTCACGTAGCTGTGGATCCACTGGATGTCGGGGCCCATGCTGCTCAACACGCCGCAGGACTTTTGCGAGATGGCCTTCAAGTCTGCCGGGGTGAATTGGCCGGCGCCGGGGATGTGCCGTTCGATAACGAATTTGGGCATGGCGATACTCCTATCTAGAATCATCGGTCAAGGGCGACCAAGACCTATGTTGCCGACGCGAAGCAGCCTCGTATTGCCCGCTCCGCCGGACTTGTTGACTGAAACCCCGCCCTCGCTCGACCGGGAGGAGACGATGGATGTCTTGTCGGACGTACTGCGGACCATCCGCCTGGAGGGCGCGCTGTTCCTGAACGGGGACATGCATGCGCCCTGGTGCTTCAAGGTGCCCAAGGGCACCGACATGGCGCGGCTCCTGAGGCCTGGCGCGCAGCGGCTGGCCATCTGCCACCTGGTGCTGCAAGGCGAATGCTGGGCCCAGGTCGACGGCGGGGAGCCAATCCGCGCATACGCTGGCGAAGTGATCGCCGTGCCGCATGGCGACTCGCACGTGCTGGGCAGCGGCCTGCACCATGCGGCGGTGGACGTGGCGCATGTGGTGAGTCCGCGCGCCCCCGAACTGGAGCGCATCCGCTACGGCGGCAATGGCGACCGCACGGTGCTGGTGTGCAGCTGGTTCGCGTACGAAGGCGATGCACCCAATCCCGTGATGGCGAACATTCCGCGCCTGTTCACCACGGCGTTGCGCAGCCGGCCGGCCGGCCCGTGGATCGAGCAGTCCGTCAACTTCGTATTGGGGGATGCCGCTTCGCACACGCCCGGTTCCGAGATGGTCGCCGCCAAGGTCGCGGAGGTGCTGTTTGCCGAAGTGCTGCGCGGCTACATCGAATCCATGCCCGCCAACGACCCTGGCTGGCTGGCCGGCCTGCGCGACCCCCACGTGAGCCGCTGCCTGGCGCTGATGCACGGCGAGCCCGCGCGCAACTGGACCGTCGACGCGCTGGCGCAGGAAACCCACATCTCACGCAGCGTGCTGGCGGACCGCTTCGCCGAACTGGTGGGCGTACCGCCCATGCAGTACCTGACACGCTGGCGCATGATCCTGGCCGCCGGCATGCTGCGTAGAGACCAGGGCAACCTGGCGCGCATTGCCGAGGGTGTCGGCTACGAGTCGGAAGCCGCCTTCAACCGCGCGTTCAAGCGCGAGTACGGGGTGTCGCCGGGGGCTTGGCGGCAGAACGGGGCTTAGCTGTGTCCAGTCGCTTGGCGCCGTAGACCTCTGAACCGCCGAACGCTGCGCGGTCAGTGCGAGCGGCGTGTACTCGCGGGGCACTCTAAGGGTTTGCGTTGACAAGATGAGGGTCAAACCCTGTTCCGGAGCACAGTAAGAATTACATAAGATTTGCGCCCACGTCCCAACCAAGGTACCCATGCTCGACGTCGACTTGCCAGCGCCCGCTGCGGCCGTTCACAGCCTTCTTGCCAGCCGCGGGATCGTTCCGGCGCTGGCCTTGCTCAACGATAGGACGTCCTATCGGTTCACGGCGATCTACAAATTGAACGGCGACGTGATGCACGCGGCGCATGCCTTCGACCGCGACTCTGAATACCGCACCTGGCTGAAGGTGGTGCCTCTGGGCAAGAGCTTCTGCCAGTACGCGCTCGAGCACGGCGAGTTCGTGACCAGCCATGCCTCCGAGGATCAGCGCCTGACAAACCGACCCTATGCCGGCATGGTCGAGTCGTACTACGGCCGGCTGCTGACGCGAGGATGCGGCACGCCCTATGGCACCTTCATCCATTTCGACTTGGAGTCGCGCAGCATCCCCACAGAGGAAATCCGCTTCCTGCGCGAGGTGATCCCGCAGTTCATTGACTACTTGGAATGAACGGGCGGCAACAACGGCTCACCAAACGAACGACTGGAGACGGTGCGTAGGCACCTGTGCCTCCTGGCCAGGCCGTGAGCACTTCATATCCCTCGGACGTCACAGCGACCATGTGTTCCCACTGCGCGGACAGAGACCCGTCCTTGGTCACGACGGTCCACCCGTCGGGCAATTGCCTGGTTTCGCGCTTGCCGGCGTTGAGCATCGGTTCGATGGTGAAGACCATCCCCGGCTCCAGCTCGAGGCCTTCTCCGCGCCGCCCGTAGTGCAGCACTTGCGGTTCATCGTGATAGACCTGCCCGATGCCGTGGCCGCAGTATTCGCGCACGACGCTGAAATGCTCCCGCTGGGCCACCGTCTGGATGGCATGGCCAACATCGCCCAGCGTTGCGCCAGGCTTGACCTGCCGGATGCCGGCCAGCATCGCTTCGTAGGTCGTCTCCACCAAGCGCCGAGCCAGCACGCTGGGGGCTCCGACGAAGTACATGCGGCTGGTGTCACCGAACCAGCCATCCTTGATGACCGCGACATCGATGTTGACGATGTCGCCCTTCTTCAGAATCTTGGTCAGAGAGGGGATGCCGTGGCAAACCACCTGATTGACGGAGGTGAGGATGGTCTTCGGATATCCCTGGTACCCGACGTTGGCTGGAATGGCGCCCTGGACATTCACGATGTGGTCGTGACAGATGCGGTCGAGTGCCTCCGTGCTCACCCCCGGCACGACGTGGGGCTCGACCACACTTAGAACCTCTGCGGCAAGGAGGGCGGCCCGCCGCGCCATCTCGAGTTCCTCGGCGGACCTGATGGGAACACCATGAGCCATCAGTGCTTCCCCGTCGAGGATGCGCGGGGCTTGCCCGGACGGGGCGTGACTGCCACGGTGATGTCCAGGCCCCCCCCGAGTTCGGCTCGTATCAACAGTTGGCAGATTTCGCGGTGGTCCAGCTCCGGGTGCATCTCGGTCAACATGCCGACGCGCATCCAGTGCTCTGCCTGCGCATTGATGGACCTGCTGAGCGCGTTCCCAGCCACGCGCAGGTTCTCGTGCATCAGGTCCGAAATTTTTACGATACCCATCAGTGATCTCTTGTATGAAATGTATATGAAGTATATAGGTTTCGTATGATGCGGCGCTGTCCGAGTGGATGAGCTCGATGAGGCCTTCAAGACGCCTTGGGCCCGAAGCAAGCACCCGGCTAACCCTCGGCTACAGCCGAGCCCGTTGCCGTCTTTCGAGTTGCCGTACACGCGACAGTCCACTCTCCTCATGCCTACTTTGCCAGGAGTGACGCAATCGCCGGCCCGGCCTGACCGACTGTGGCACCCAGCGCATCGGCATGACCGTTTGGACTGTTCAACTCGACATACTCCGCCGGGGTGCCTTGCGCCTTGAGGAACTCTACTGCGCGCTTTGACAGGAGCGGCGGAAAGATCTGATCTGAGCTGATACCCACGAACAGCGACTTGGCCTTGATGCGGTCTGGTTTGGCGCTGGGCAACTGCAAGGCCTTCAGCGTGTACAGCCAGCTGTTGGCGTCCATGCCCTTGGCACGCGCTTCGCCGATCTTCTCGAGGGTGGCATCGACCGCAAATTGGTTCGCCGTCGCGTCGCCGGGGTTCTTGCCCGGGTCGGCCCACTTCTGACCGAAAGCCTTGTCGGCCCAGGCGAAGCTGAGCGCGTCGAGTGTGACCTGCCGCATGGCCTGCGTCATGCCTGCCAGCGGCTCGGCCTTGCCGTGGTAGTCGCCGTTGGCCCAGTTCGGGTCCAGCCTCACGGCCGCGCCCCACGAGCTCATCTTGGCGGTGGCGTAGGCCGGGCTGTCGACGCCAGGTCCGACGATGGACAGCAGGCGCTGCACGCGGTCCGGGTAGGCCGAGGCCCATTCCACCGACATCCAGGCGCCAGCCGAAGCGCCAGCGACGGCGTAGATGGTTCGGATGCCCAACGAATCGAGCAGGGCCTTCTGCACCTCCACCGTGTCCCGCGCAGCCAGCACCGGGAAGCGCGTGCCCCACGGTTTGCCGGTGGCGGCGTCGATGCTGGCTGGGCCGGTGCTGACGACGGTGGCCGATGCGCGATTGGGGTTGGCCAACGCATCGGTCGCGATGACGAAGAACCGCTCGGTGTCGATCGGGAGGCCGGCGCCGATGATCGTGTCCCAGTAACCCGGCGCGGCGTCGCTCGCCGCATACCGGCCCGCGGCGTGCGAGGTGCCCGTGATGAAGTGATTGATGAGGATCACGTTGTCTCGCGCAGCATTCAGACGGCCGTAGGTTTCATAGCCGATGCGCACTCCCTTGATGACCTGGCCGTTCACGGTCGTGTAGGCGGGCAGGTTGAACACCTGCTTTTCCACGATGCCGTCGAAGGCCTGTGCGTTCGTCGTGACGATGGCCGCACAGACGGCGGCCGCGGCGCAAAGCAGCGCGTTTGAAAGAGAAGATCGTTGCATGGGGACTCCGAGTGGTGAGGCCCACACTTTCGGCGACCGTTGCCAGGAACGCATCTGGTTTGGCGCCCAAACGCCCGGCCGAGGGCGTCAACGGTCGTGAGGCGGTATCGAGCGGTCGCCGTTCGGTCGACCAAACTGACGGCTTAAGGACAAATTCGCCCAGTGGGCCCTTGATCCGTAGCGGCATGGCGTGCCAAGCTTTACAGTTCCGCGATGCAGCCGACTTACGCCAGTGATCAGCGTTGATTCATCCATTCCGGCCCGCTGGCTGGGCGCAGCGCGGCTGACAGCCGGCTCGTTCCTGCTGTGCGCAATCGCGGCCGGGCTGCTCTTCTGGGCCGCTCCTGCGCTCGGGACGCTCGCTCGCCTGTTCGTTTTCATCGAATGTGTCGGCATGGTCTTCATCGCGTGCATCGCGGTGCTTGGCCGCTCAAGACGACTGCTGCGAATGCGGGCGCTGTCGCGTTGGCTTCTCACCGGCGCGATCGCCATCCCATCGGGGTACTTCGGGGGTCATTTGGTCGCGCTCCTGATCCTGGACGAACCGGTTGGCGGCGTTGTGGGTCACGGAACCGACTACATGGTGGCGTTCGCATTCGGTCTGGTGCTGGCGGCGTTCGTCCTCTACGTCGCTGCGACGCGTGACCAGCTTGCCAAAGAGGCCGTCGCGCGATCCGATGCCCAGCGCCTCGCCACCGAATCGGAATTGCGGCTGCTGCGCGCGCAACTCGAGCCGCACATGTTGTTCAACACGCTGGCGAATCTGCACTCGCTCGTCGACGAGGACCCGCGACAGGCCCAGCGCATGATCGACCAGCTGATCGTCTACCTGCGCAGCACGCACGCAGCGTCGCGCGGCGAAGTGACGACGCTGCAGTCGGAGTTTGCGCAGCTGAGGGCATACCTCGAAATCATGTGCTTGCGCATGGGCCCCAGGCTGGCCTATCGACTCGAGTTGCCCGCCGAGCTGGAGCGATTTGCCATCCCGCCGATGCTGTTGCAGCCGCTGGTCGAGAATGCCATCAAGCACGGTCTGGAACCCAAGTTGGGCGCAGGAAGCATCGACGTGCTGGCACGGTCGATCGAGGGAGGCATCGAAGTCGCGATAGACGATACCGGTCTGGGCTTGTCGCCGCACCAGCCCGCTTCGCGTGGCGACAATGCGGGCAAGGTTTGCGGCTCCGGACTGGAGAATGTGCGTGACCGCCTCCAGGCCCTCTATGGCTTGCGTGCGTCCCTGACTCTGCAATCTCGATCGCCGTGCGGCGTTCGCGCGGTCGTGAGGATTCCATCGTGAACGCGTGGCGCGCCGTGATTGCCGAAGATGAACCGGTGCTGTCGCGAACACTGCAGCGGTTGTTGCTCCAAGCCTGGCCCGAGCTGGAGATCGCGGGCGTCGCCGACGATGGTTTGCGGGCGATCGAACTGGCCCAGACTCTGGCGCCCGATGTGATGTTCCTGGACATCAAGATGCCCGGCAAAACAGGCCTGGAAGTCGCCGAGGCCGTCGCTGACGAGTGGCCCGACGATCAGGCCGAACCGCTCTTCGTCTTCATCACCGCGTACGACAATTTCGCGATCTCGGCATTCGAGCATGCGGCGATGGACTACATGCTCAAGCCGGCGACGCTCGAACGCTTGCAGATCTGCGTGGAACGCCTGAAGCAAAGGTTGCACGAGCGCGCCCGGACACCGGCCGCCGGTGGCATGGCGGCCCTGATGCAGCGCGTTCAGTCGATCACGGATGCAGCCAACGCGCCTGAGAAGATCAAGATCATCCGCGCTGGGGTCGGCAACACCGTGCGGATGATCCCGGTCACGGAGGTGATCTGTCTGGAAGCCGCCGAGAAGTACGTCAATGTCGTCACGGCCCAAGGGGAGGCGCTCGTGCGCATGAGCCTGCGCGATCTGGTGTCGCGGATCGATGCCGCCGACTTCACGCAGGTGCATCGCGGCGTGCTCGTCAACACCCACTGCATCGTGAGCGCCACACGCGACGAGAACGGGCGCTACAGCCTGTCCGTGCGGGGCCTCCAGCGATCGCTCAAGGTCAGCCGTGCGTTCGGGCATCTGTTCCGCGCCATGTAGCGGCAGCAGGACCGGCTGGGAAAATACATGCAAAAACCCATATCAAAATCACTTGCCACGAGGAGCAATTTCCAATGCTGACGCAGACACTGAAAGACGGGGGTGATTCATTTGAGGTCTCAGTGCGCAAAGCCGCCACAGGTTCTTCGGTCGTTCTTTTTTCAGTTGGATCGGGCGGTCAGCCGGAACGGCTCTCTACGCTCCTGGACGCCTTGACTGAATCTGGTTGCACGGGTGTTGCGCCACATTTCGAGCGACTTGCGTCGACTACCCCCACAGAGGAGGAACTGACCCTTCGGGCAAGACGACTCACCCTTGCACTCGACGCATTCGTTGAGCCCTCCGCAAGAGCGATAGGCGTGGGGCATTCGATTGGTGCTGCCACCCTCGTCGCAATGGCCGGAGCTCAACTGTGGTTGGGGCCAGGTCAGCCTGTCAGCATCGCATCGGACCGTCGCTTGGCTCGTCTCGTCCTTTTGGAACCACCAACCGGATTCTTTCAAGGTCCGGGAGCACTTGATGCCGTGCGAGTTCCAGTTTTGTCGTGGGTGGGGTCGGCGGACAGTATCACCCCGCCAGCCCAAACAGAATGGCTTGCACGCGCCATGCACGATTGGAACGTTGTGGATGTCCGTATCACCGAAGGGGCTGGCCATTTCTCGTTCATGGACGTCCCACCGCCGCACACCACCGAGCCACTTCCCAACAAGCAAACGTTTCTGCGAGAGTATTCGAGCGAGATTTGCAAGTTCGTGGGGGCCGCCTAGAGAGCGAATTGCGACACGTAGCGTGCGCACATCCGCGGTCTACGCGCTCCGATGAGCATAAGTTAGGCATCGGCCTTGCTGACTTGAAAGCCGGCAATCGGCAAGATGCAGCCGGTCGCGGAACTCATTGAATGACCGGTTTGCAGGGCGGATTCAACCGGTCGATGCCACACACTAACCACCGCGTAGGCGGAAGGAGTGTTGCAGATGAAGAGGCAGCCACGGATCTACTATTCGGACAGCCAGAAGGCGCTGATGTGGGAGCGCTGGAAGCAGGGCTGGACGCAGCATGAGATCGGCAGGCTCTTCGATCGACCCCACACGTCGATCCACCGGATACTTGCAGAGACAGGCGGATTCCGGCCAGCGCAGCGATCGCGCGCATCGACTGTGTTGACGCTCGCCGAACGCGACGAGATCTCGCGAGCGATTGCGGCAGGCGAATCGATTCGATCAACTGCAGCGCGGCTCGGTCGAGCACCGTCGACGATCAGTGAGAGATCAAGCGCAATGAAATACTCCCGACCCCCAGATGACAAAGTCGCCGTGGCGGCGGAGGGTGTGTGCCAGGATGTCCTGTGACGCAAAGTCGGCGGTCGCCGAGAACTCAATCCGGAATTCACTGGCTGGGCTCACCAAGATCGACATCGTCCGACCGTCGCTCAAGGGTTTGGGTTCCCCGTTTGGATTTCCCGCTGGATGAGAGAACCACTTGACGCACAGCCCGGCGGCGAGCTCCCCGACAGGCACATGACGCAAGTGAGCCGGTGGCTTCTTGGCCCAGTCGCTGAACCCGACAAACCAGCCCGTTCCGCTGGTGTCTAAATCGCCGGCGTTGCCGAATTCGACATCGAGCGCGGGAAGCTGGTTTGATTGCATGCGGAATTCTGCGCTGGAGCGGGATGACCGGTTGTGGCCCGCATTCTGCCGTCGCAACATCGCTACGGTTGCTCGCCAGCGGCGAAGGCGGCAAATGGTCGCTCAAGGCAAGGGCGGGTCTCCCTCGTAGGCGCGCTGCAGCATCGCGCGCAATGCGGCACGGTCAAGCGGCCTTGGGTTGGGGTACGGGTTCTGCACGGCGAGATCGGCCACGCGGTCGAGCGACTCCGCGGGCAGGCCGAGTTCCTTCAGCGCCAGCGGTGCACCTGTCGCACGCATGAGCTCGTGAATCGCCTCCGGCACGCGGTTCTCAACAGTGCCGAGCGCGCGTGCCGCACGCGACATGGCGTCCGGCGCGCTGGCGGCGTTGTAGGCCAGCGTGTGCGGCAGCATCACCGTGTGCGTCTCGGCGTGCGGCAGGTTGTAGCTGCCGCCCAGCGTGTGGCACAGCTTGTGGTGCAAGCCCATGGACGCGGCGCCCAGCACCGTGCCGCACAGCCAGGCGCCGTAGAGGCCCTGTTCGCGTGCCGCATCGGATTGCGGCGCTTCCTGCAACCCGCGAAGCGCGGCGGCCATGGCGCGCAGGCCTTCCTCCGCCATGAGCGACACCACCGGGTTTCGATCGTGCGCATAGAGCGCCTCCGCGGCGTGCGCCATGGCATTGAAGCCGCTGGTCACGCACACCTCGAGCGGCAGCGTGCGAATCAGATCCGGGTCGTACAACACGGTGCGCGGCAACACCCGTGCATCGCGGCCGGTCTTCTTGATGCCATCCTCGGTGATGCCGTAGATGGACGTCATCTCGCTGCCGGCATAGGTAGTAGGGATGGCCAGGATGGGAAGCGAATGCTCCAGTGCGATGGCCTTGCCCAGGCCGATGGTCGAGCCGCCGCCGACGGCGACCATGCCATCGGCGCCCACCGACCGGGCGTGGGCGACGGCTTCGCGCGCGGTCTCGATGGGCACATGCATGACGGCACGGTCGAAGACGCCGGCGGCGCGCGTGCCCAGCCGTGCCGCGACCGACTCCGCGGTTTCGCGCTGCTCGGGCGTGCACAGCACCAGCGCACGCCGCACGTTCAAGGCAAGCAGTTCCTCTTCGAGGCGGCTCACACTGCCGCGTCCGAACACCACGCGGGCCGGCGCGCATTGGTAGGTGAAGGCCAAGTGCTCCATCGTTCAGTCCGCCGACGGTGTGCTGCGGTTCAACACGAAGTCGTAGTCCAGCGTGTAGTAGACCGGAGGCTTGGCAGGATCGCCAGTTTCGTGGCGCGCCCAATCGGCGATGAGGCTTGGGCGCACGCCGAAGACCGCATCGGATTCCAGGTAGCGCCCGCCGCTGCGGAACACATGGGTGATCAAGCGTTCATAGCCCTCCGCCTGGATCATGAAATGCAGGTGGGCCGGACGCCACGGATGGCGGCCGAGCGAGTCGAGCAGAGCGCCCACCGGGCCGTCGTGTGGAATCGGGTACTCATGCGCCACGATGGAGCGGAAGTGGTAGTGCCCATCGGCGTCGGTGCGCAGCTGGGCCCGGGCCCGATGCTCGGACAGCGACGGGTCGGGTTTCTGCACGTCGTAAAAACCTTCTTCGTCGGCCTGCCAGACATCGACCAGCGCGTGAGCAACCGGTTCGCCGTCTGCCCCGGTGACCCGGCCCTGCACGAAGCAGGGCGCACCTTTGGCGCCGTTGGCGATGTCGGCGCCATGCTCGATCATCGGCGCGCCCTCGACGAAGAAGGGCCCGAAGACCGTGGCCTCGGTGCAGCCCGCCGGCTTGCTGTTGTTCTGAGCCATGACCAGCGTGGACAGTCCGAGCACATCCGAAAGCAGGATGAACTCCTGCCGCTTGTCGTCGGTGATGTGTCCCGCGTCGGTGAGAAACCGGATGCCGCGCCACCACTCGTCCTCGGTGAGCTTCACCTCGCGGGCGAAGTCATGCAGATGACGCACCAGGCTGGCCATCACGGTGCGCAGCCGCGCATCGGGGGATCGATCCATCGACTCGAGCACTGCGTCGGTGATGGTGAATGAGTCGAGCGGTTTCATGGGTGGTTCTCCTGAAGGAAATGGTGGCCCGTGGCCTGGTCGAACACGGCCTGCGCCTCGTCGGCGGAGCTGCCGCGCCAGGCGACGATCTGGTCGGGGCGAATCAACACGAGCGGTGCCTCGTACAAGTCCCGCAGCATGGGCTCCGCAAGCCGCACGATCCGCAGGTCCAGGCCGCGCGCGTGCGCGATCGCTTCGAACGGCGCCGTGTCGGGCGGCTCCGAGCCCAGCGCGAGCACCGTCCAGTCGCGCCCGAAAAGATCGAACAGCGAACGACCGTCTCCCAGCCAGGCATGCGGCGGCCGGCCGCCGGGGCAGGCGGTGGGAACGTAGCGATTGGGCTCATCAGGCGGCGCCGCCGTGCCATCGGACACGATCGCAGGCGAGCCGTCGTAGCGCCCGCCGAAAGTGACGCCCGGGATGTTGAACTCCAGCCGTGCGTGCGCGTCCAGATGCTCGGCGGCGGCGCGGCGCTCGGCATCGCCACGGGGCGAATCTTCTTCGAGTTCGGGGCGCGCAGCGAACAGGCCGACCGAATCGGCGAATCGTCTCGCGTAGCCTGTGTTGCGCTCGGCCAGTGGGCGGCGCTCCGCCTCGTAGCTTTCCAGCAGCGCGGCGGGCGCCTGCCCGCGCAGCACGGCGGCCAGCTTCCAGCCCAGATTCACCGCGTCTTCGACCGCGGTGTTGTAGCCCAGGCCACCGGTGGGCGTGAACAGATGCGCCGCATCGCCCGCGATGAACACGCGGCCGCGCTGGAACTGTTTGGCAACGAGGGCGTGGCCAGCCTGCCAGACGCCCATCGACAAGATCTCGATCGGCACGTCCACGCCGACCGTCTGCGCGAAGATGCGACGCGCATCGGCCTCTGTCCAGGTCTCCGGGTTCTCGTGCGGATGCACGGCGGCGTGAAAAGCGTACTCGGCGACACCGTCCACGGACGCCATGAAGGCACGCCGCTCATGATTGACCGCGACGTACATCCAGGCCTTGGGATGGGGCAGCGCCGAGATGAATTGCGCAGACCGCAGGTAGATGGCGAACATCTTGCCGCCCATGAAGTCGCGCTGGATGCCGGTGACGCCGCCCCATTCGATGCCGAGCTCGCTGCGCACGATGCTGCGCGGGCCATCGGCGCCGACCAGGAATTTGGCCTTCACCTCAACCGGGTCGCCGCCTTCCGTGGGTCGGATGCACGCATCGATGCCGTCACCGGTGTCGGCGAAGCGTTCCAGCCGCCAGCCGTAGCGTACGTCGACCGTGGGCCACGCCTCGGCATGGCTGCGCAGTGCCGCCTCCACGAACTTCTGCGAGACGCGGTGCGGCAACTCGGCCGCGCTCCATGAGCCGGTCATAGACTTGATCTTCTCGGTGGCTTGTGCGGCAGTCGGCAAGTGGATGCGCGCCAGTTCATGGCCCGTGTAGCGCGTGAAGTAGGCAATGTCGGTTGGGTGGTCGGCCGGCAGGCCCAGGCGCCGGATCTCGTGCGCGAAGCCCAGCCGGCGGAAGTGCTCCATCGTGCGCGCCTGGGTGGCGTTGGCCTGCGGGTTGAAGGCGGTTCCCGGCTTCGCATCGACCAGCAGGCAGCGGATGCCCCTGCGGCCGAGTTTGTTGGCCAGCATGAGGCCGCACGGGCCGCCGCCCGCGATCAGGATTTCTGTCTCCACCGCGCGGGGCTGCACGGGGGCCGTAGTATTGGTGGAATAGGTCATGGACTTGGGGCCGTATGGGCTCGGCATCGCCGGCGAAGCGATGACTCCGCATAGATGCTTAGGTTACCTAAATACTTCAGGATTGCAAGGCTTTGAGGAATTCCCCTACACCCGGAAAGGGAGCGCGCGTCGACGAGGGCTGGCGCACCGACAACGTCGGGCGCCTGCTCAGCAGCGCGCTTCGCCGCTTCGAGGAGCGCGTGATGTCGTTAATGGTCGAGCGCGGCCATGCGCAGACACGCCGCTCGCACGTCAATCTCACGCGCCACCTCGACATCGGCGGTACGCGCATCACCGAACTCGCCCGTCGCGCCGCGATGACGAACGCGGCGATGACGGAGCTGATCGACCAATGCGAATCGATCGGGCTCGTCGAGCGGCTGGCCGATCCCGCGGACAAGCGCGTGCGCATCGTCCGATTCACGCCGGTCGGCGAAAGCTGGCTGAAGGATTTTGGCCGCGCCGTGGCGCAGGCCCAGCGCGAGATGTCGAAGGAGGTGGGTGAGGACCAGCTGGTCGTGGTGCTGGCTGCGCTTGCCAGCTACGCGGGCACGGGCGGGGAGCCCTGAGGGTTCCCGAGCGACCCCGTCAGTCGGGGGTCGCGGAATGGGCCTTTAAACGCCCAGGTACTGATGAACGATCTGCGGCTGCGCGCGCAGTTCGGTGGAACTGCCTTGCCAGACCACGCGCCCTTTTTCGATCACGAAGTGCCGGTCCGCCAGGTTCAGCAGGGACTTGACGTTCTTGTCGATGACGATCTGCGACAGCCCGTCGCGCTTGAGGTCCGCAAGCGAACGCCAGATCTCATTGCGGATCAGCGGCGCGAGCCCTTCGGTGGCCTCGTCGAGCACCAGCAGGCGCGGATTGGTCATCAGCGCGCGGCCGATGGCCAGCATCTGCTGCTCGCCGCCGGAGAGCTGCGAGCCGAGGTTGCCGCGCCGCTCCTTGAGGCGAGGAAAGAACTCATAGACGCGGTGCAAGCTCCAGCGCTCGCCGCTTCCCTTCTTGTTGTCGCGCGCGGTGGCGACCAGGTTCTCTTCCACCGTGAGGTTGGGAAAGACCTGGCGACCCTCGGGCACCAGCGCAAGGCCGTGGCGCGCAATGCGGTGCGAAGGCAGGCTGTCCACCCGGGCGCCGCCCACCCAGATGCTGCCGGCCGAAACGGGCAGCATGCCGAACAGGCACTTGACCGTGGTCGAACGGCCCATGCCGTTGCGGCCGAGCAGGGTGACGACCTCGCCCGTGCCGACCGAGAAGGAGATGTCGAACAGCGCCTGCGCATGGCCGTAGGAGGCCTGAACGCCTTGGACCGATAGAAATTCGCTCATGCTTCGGCCTCTTCTTCGCCCAGGTAAACGGCCCGCACTTCGGGGTGGTTGCGGATTTCTTCCGGCGTGCCGGTGAACAGGATCTTGCCGTAGACCAGCACGCTGATGCGGTCGGCCAAGGCAAACACCGCGTCCATGTCGTGCTCGACCAGCAAGATCGTGTACTGGCGCTTCAGCTGCTGCAGCAGCGCGATGACGCTGGTGGATTCCTGCACGCTCATGCCGGCCATGGGCTCGTCGAGCAGCAGGAACTTGGGCCCGGCCGCCAGGCTCATGGCCAGCTCGAGCTGGCGGCGCTCGCCATAGCCGAGGTCGCCGGCTGGCACATGGAGGCGGTTTGCGAGGCCCGTGGCGGCAAGCGCCTCTTCGGCGGACTGGCGCGCTTGCCGGTCGGCCGCCATGGGCTGCCAGAACCGGAAGGCGTGCTTGCGCGAGGCCAGCGCTGCGAAGGTCGCGTTCTCGATCACGCTGAAATCCTCGAAGATCGAGGTGATCTGGTAGGACCGCAGCAAGCCGCGTTGCGCGCGTTGGTGGATGGGCAGCGCGGACACGTCGGCACCGCGGAACCACACGCTGCCGCTGTCCGCTTCGAGCTCGCCGGACAGCTGGTTGATGAGGGTCGTCTTGCCGGCGCCATTGGGGCCGATGATTGCGTGAAGCTCGCCTTCATGGATGTCGAGCGACACTGAGTCGGTGACGAGCAGTGCGCCAAAGCGTTTGGTCAGCCCGTCGGTGCGAAGGACGCTGGTGGTCATCATGCGGATCCTTTCGCTGCGGCGATCGCATTGCGTGCCGTGGCCGAGTCGTCGACAAGCGTTGGCGCCTTGGGCGTTGGCCTTGCGTCGAAGCGCTCCAGCAAGCCGACGATGCCTCGCTTGCCCAGCAGTGCAACGATCACGATCAGCGGCCCGAAGATGACCATCCAGTGCTCGGTGAAGCCTTTCAGGACCTCTTCCAGGCCAAGAAAAACCAACGCACCCATGAGAGGCCCGAAGACCGTTCCCAGGCCGCCGATGACGACGATGACGATCAGCTCGCCCGAGACGGACCATGCGAGCGTGCTGGGTGAAGCAAAGGCGTTGAGGTTGGCCAGCAGCAGCCCCGCGACGCCGCACAGCATGCCGGACATCACGTACGCCAGCAACTGGTAGCGCACCACCGGGATGCCGGCGGCACTCACCCGCCGCGCGTTCTGCCTGGCGCCGCGAATCACCATGCCGAACGGCGCGACGCGCAGGCGCGCGAGCCACCAGATCGAAAGCACCAGCACGACGAACGCCGCGACATAGACGCTGGTTGCCGACGACAGGTCGATGGGCCCGAAGCGGCTGCCCAGAGCAATCGACAGGCCGTCGTCGCCGCCGTAGTTCTTCAGGCTCACGAACAGGAAGTAGCCCATCTGCGCAAAGGCCAGCGTGATCATGATGAAGGCGATGCCGCTGGTGCGAAGGCTGATCGCACCGGTGACCAGCCCGACCAGTCCGCAGGCACCCAGGCAAAGCAACAGGTGGACCCAGCCGCTGCCCACCCCATGGAACGACGCCAGGCCGACCGCGTAGGCGCCGAGCCCGAGGAACAGCGAATGGCCGAAGCTCACCAGGCCGCCGTAGCCCAGCGCGATGTTGAGCGCGCAGGCGGCAATCGCATAGATGATGATGCGCGCGAAGAAGGCGATGTAGAAGGTCTGGCCGGTGGCCTGCGCCACGAAAGGTACGCTTGCCAGCAGCAGCAGGACCAGCAGCGGCACCCAGGTGCTCGGGCGTGAAAGAAGTGTGGTCATGGGACTACCTGTTGGCGGGGAAGAGACCTTGGGGGCGCCACGCGAGCACCACGGCCATGAGCAGGTAAACCAGCATCGAAGCCAGCGCGGGACCGGCC
This sequence comes from Variovorax sp. OV700, assembly GCF_900099805.1. Lineage (GTDB taxonomy): Bacteria > Pseudomonadota > Gammaproteobacteria > Burkholderiales > Burkholderiaceae_C > Variovorax. The sequence continues at coordinate 22,042 of NZ_FNDR01000015.1, forward strand.
GCATCGGCAAAGGAACGCTCGGTGACCTGGCGCAGCAGGAACGGCAGGAACACGCGGCCCATGGTGTCGACGATGCCCACGATCAGCGCGGCATAGAAGGCCCCGGTCACGGAGCCGATGCCGCCGATGACGATGACCACCAGCGTCGTGATGAGGACCGACTCGCCCATGCCCGACTGCACCGACAGGATCGGCCCGGCCATCGCGCCGGCAAGCCCCGCCAGCATCGCGCCGACGGCGAAGAGCATCGCGTTCAGCAGGCGAATGTTCACGCCGAGCGCGGCCACCATCGCGGGATTGACGGCGCCGGCGCGGATCAGCATGCCGACCTTGGTCTTGTTGATCAGCAGCCAGGAGCCGACCGCGACGGCCAGCCCGACCGCGATGATGGCGATCCGATACGAGGGGTAGCTGAACCCGCCGATGTCGATGGCGCCGCTCAGGAACTCGGGCACCTGCAGGAAGACGGGCTGCGACCCCCAGACGATGCGCACCAGCTCGTTGAAGAACAGCACGAGGCCGAAAGTGGCCAGCACGTGATCGAGGTGGTCCCGCCGATAAAGACGCGACACCGCCACGAACTCCAGCGCCAGGCCCAACAGCAGCGAGCCGACCATGGCCGCGGCAACGGCCCATCCGAACGATCCCGTGTACTGGAAGGCCGTGGCCGCAAAGTAGGCCCCCATCATGTACAGGGAGCCGTGCGCCAGGTTGACGAAGCTCATGATGCCGAAGACCAGCGTCAACCCCGCCGCCAGCAGGAACAACAGGACGCCGTACTGGAGCCCGTTGAGCAGCTGTGCAAGAACAACCGTGCTGCTCATGGGATCACTTCAGCGCGCACTGCGCGTGGTAGGCATCGACCTGTTTCGGCAGCGGCGTGGCCAGCAGCTTGCCGGAGACGCTGCTGCCGTTCTTCACGGTCTCGAACGCGTAGTAGTTCTGCACCGGCAGGTTGTTGTTGTTGAAGGCGAAGGGCCCCCGCACCGATTTCACTTCGCTGCCCGCGGCCTTGACGGCGGCGGCCAGCGCCTTGCTGTCGCCGGCCTTGGCCTTGCCGAGCGCGATGTTCAGGATGTTGGCCGCGTCGTAGGCCGTTGCGGCGTACTCGCTGGGTGTGCGCTTGTATTTGGCCTCGAAGTCGGCCACGAACTTCTTGCTCTCGGGCGTGTCCAGCGCCGCGTCCCACATGGCGCCGCTGATGCTGCCAACGGCCGCGTCGCGCAAGGCGGGCAGGGTGGTGCCGTCGACCGTGAAGACCGAATAGAGCGGCAGCTTGCTCATCAGGCCTGCTTGCGCCATCTGCTTGATGAAGTTCACGCCCATGCCGCCGGGATAGAACACGAAGACGGCATCGGGCTTGGCCGCCTGCAGCTGCGCGAGCTCGGCGGAATAGTCGGGCTGGTTGACCTGGGTGTAGACCTCTTCGACGATCTGGCCCTTGAAGTAGCGCTTGAAGCCGGTCAGCATGTCCTTGCCGGCCTGGTAGTTGGGGGCCATCAGGTAGACCTTCTTCACGCCCTTGTCCTGCGCGAACTTGCCCATGGCTTCGGCTGCGCCGTCGTTCTGCCAGGCGGTCGAGAACACATTGGGTTTGCAACCGGCACCAGCCAGCGGCGACGGTCCGGAATTGGTGGCAATGGCGACAACGCCGGACTCCGCGATGCGCGGCAGGCTGGCCATCATCACGTTGGAAAAGCTCAAACCGACGATGGCATCGACCTTGTCCTTGTCGATGAACTTGCGCACGATCTGGCCGCCGATCTCCGGCTTGAGCTGGTCGTCTTCCTTGAGCACCGTGGCCGGTTGTCCACCGAGCTTGCCGCCGAGCTGCTCGACCGCCAGCATGAAGCCGTCGACCTGGTCCTGGCCGACGACCGCGATCGGCCCCGACAACGGTGCCATGAAGCCGATGGTGGCGGCTGCCGCGAACTGGCTGGCGCCCGCGCAGGCGAGGGCGGCCAGAACCAGGCTGGTGCGGCGAAGGGAAGGTGTGCGTGTCGTCATGTCTTGTCTCGAGTGCTTATGAAATAAAAAAAGGTTGCAAGGGCGGCGGGGCCGGCCGAGCGTCGTGCAGCGTGCTACGCCAGCTCGCCCACCTGCGTTCGATGCGCGTGCAGCGCCTCGAAGATCGGTCCGTCGTTGAAGCGGAAGAGATCGAGCGTTCCCTGGCTGGCGGCATCGCAATGGGCCGCGAAGGGCTGCCACGACGGCACGACGAACATGTCGCCGCGCTTGACGCTCCATTGCTGCTCGCCCACCTTCACGGTGCCGCTGCCTTCGAACACCTGGTAGACCGACGAGCCGACCTCGCGCTGCACCAGGGTGCTCGCGCCTTGCCTGATGCGGTGCATCTCGGTGCGCATCGTGGGCAGCACGTCGCGTCCGGTGCTCGGGTTCGTGAAGCGAACCGCCGCGTGGCCCGGGCTCAATGTGGCGGGATGGCCTTCATCCTCCAGCGCCAGCTGGTCGGCCAGGGCGCGGTCGGTGTCGACCCAGCGGTAGGCCAGGAGCGGCGTCGCTGTCGGCGCCTCCGGCTGCGAGAGCGGACGCAGGCCCGGGTGGCCCCACAGGCGCTCCGAGCGCGAGCGCTCCGGCGTGGCTTTCTCGACCGTGCTGACGCGCTCTCGCCCGAACTCGAAGAACTGCGACTCCGTGTAATACGAGAAAGGAATATCCAGCCCGTCGATCCACGCCATCGGCGCGCTGGCTGCGTTGTGATGGGAATGCCAGTTCCATCCGGCCTGCGGCAGGAAGTCGCCGCGCGACATCCGCACCGGATCGCCGTTCACCACGGTCCACACACCTTCGCCTTCCACAACGAAGCGGAACGCGTGCTGCGAGTGGCGGTGCTCTGGTGCGTCCTCGCCCGGCATCAGGTACTGGATGGCGGCCCACAGCGTGGGCGTGGCAAACGGCCTGCCGCCGAGCGCCGGATTGGCCAGCGCGATGGCGCGCCGCTCGCCGCCGCGGCCCACGGGAACGATGCGCCCGGCCTCGCTGGCGAGCTCGACCAGGCGATCCCAGCGCCACAGATGAGGTACCGCCTTGCTGCGCGGGTGCCGCGGCATCAGGTCGCCGATCTCCGTCCACAGCGGAACGAGCAGCTCGCTTTCGAAGCCTCGGTAGAGCTGCTCGAGCGCGGGGCTGGGCTCGGGTTGGCCCGGGCCCGCGACGGCCTTCAGGCGCACGGGGGAGGGGACGGTGTCGACTGTCATGGAAGTTCCTTCGTGGGGATCGCTGCAGCGAGCGCTCGCGTGGCGCTTCTGACCGCTGTGTCGTTTTGTCGAGAGCCGGATTACGTCGGCTTGCGCTTCACTCGGCCGGACCGACCGTGAGCGTGATCTCGCCCACGCCGGCCACGCTGCCTTCGACGCGATCGCCAGGCTGGAGCGCGCCCACGCCTTCGGGCGTGCCGGTGAAGATCAGATCGCCGGGCTGCAGGTGGTAGTACTTCGACAGGTCCTCGATCAGCTCGGGGATGTTCCAGATCAGCTTGGAAAGATCGGAGCGCTGGCGCTCCTGGCCGTTCACGCTCAGCGCCAGCGCGCCTTGATCGAGCACCGTGCCGGCCATGGGGACGACCTCGGACACCACCGACGACTGCTCCACGTCCTTGCCGAGGTCCCAGGGCCGGCCCTTGTCGCGGGCCACGAGCTGCAGGTCGCGCCGCGTCATGTCCAGGCCGCAGGCGTAGCCGTAGATCAGCTTGTGCGCGTCAGCGCGGTCGACGCGGAAGCCGGGCGCCCCGACGACGAGCACCAGCTCCATCTCGAAGTGGTAGTTGGACGTGCCGGGTGGATAGGCCACGGTGGCGCCGGATTCCACCAGCGTCGGCAGGCTCTTGGTGAAATAGAACGGCACCTCCACCGTCTTGTCGACCGGCCGGCCCATCTCGATGGCGTGGGCGTGGTAGTTGCGGCCGACGAAGAACAGCCGGTTGACGGGCAGGCGCTCCGTCTTGCCGCGAACGGGCAGCGAGGCGATCGGAGGAGGGGTCCAGAGATAGGTGGTGGTCATGATGTGTGCAGTGCGTGGATCGGGGCGGACGCGCGTTGCGCATCCGTAAGTCAAAGCTTGGAGAGCGGCACCTGAAGGTCGGCGAGCTGGGCCGCATCGACGCTGGTGCGGCGCTCGATCAGGCGCCGCGCAAAGCGCAGATCGCGCGCAGAGTTCGGGCCCAGCGCCGCGACGACCTTGTCGGCGTCGAGGAAGAACATCACGAAGCTGCTGGCGCTCCGGTCGCCGCGCAACACCACGCGATGTGCCGGCGCCGGCATGCCAAAGATCTGCAGGTTGACGTCGTACTGGTCCGACCAGAACCAGGGCAGCGGCTGATGGTTCACCGTGGTGCCGAGCGCAGCGCGCGCGGCGGCGATGCCTTGCTCCTGGGCGTTCTGCCAGGACTCCAGTCGCATCCGCCGGCCCGCCCATTCGCAGTGCCAGGCCGCCACGTCGCCCGCGGCCAGAATGTCGGGATCCGAGGAGCGGCACTGCGAATCGACCAGCACGCCGCCATCGCACGCCAGGCCCGCCTCGCGGGCGAGTTCGTCGTTGGGAACGAGGCCGACCCCGACGAGGACAGCGTCGCATTCGAGTTCACGCCCGTTGCCGAACGAGGCCGTGAGGCTGCCTTGCGCGCTCTGCGCGAGGCGCTCGATGCCCGTACTCAGGCGGACATCGACACCGTGAGAGGTGTGCAGCTGCAGCAGGTAGTCGGAAATTTCGGCTGGAACGGTGCGTTCGCACAGCCGGCCCATCGCTTCCACGACGGTCACGTCCAGGCCTTTCTTCCGGGCCGTGGCGGCCACCTCGAGTCCGATCCAGCCGCCGCCGACGACGAGCAGCCGCTTACCGGCAGACAGCGCGGCACCGAGCGCCGCCGCATCCTCGATGCTGCGCAAGGAGAAGACGCCGGGCAGATTCGCACCCGGGATATTGAGGCGGCGTGCCCGCCCGCCGTTGCAGAGGATCAGCTTGTCGTAGGCAACGGGCTCTCCATGCGTGAGACGAAGCTGCTTCGCCGCCCTGTCGATGAAGGTCGCGCCCACGTTAGGCCGCCAGTCGATGCCGAGCGCATCGAAGGCTTCCGGTTTTAACAGATGCGTCGTGTCCGCATGAGCGTCTCCGGAGAGCACTGCCTTGGACAGTGGCGGGCGCTCGTAGGGACGATGGGGCTCGTCGCCGATCAGGACCACACGGCCCGCGAAGCCCTCGCTGCGCAGCGTCTGCGCGGCCCACCCGCCGGCCTGGCCGGCGCCCACGATGACGATGGTTTCGGTAGTCATGGGTTCAAGGCCATGGAAGGGAGGAGAGGCATCAGTCCAGCGAGAGGAACACGCGGCCCGCCTCGATCCTCACGGGGTACGAGCGGATCGCCTCGGTCACGGGGGCGCAGGTCGGCTTGCCGTTGCGCACGTCGAACTTGCCCTGGTGCAGCGGGCATTCGATCTCGTGCCCTTCGAGAAAGCCTTCGCACAAGCGCGCATGGCCGTGGGTGCACACGTTGTCGGTCGCGTAGATCTGGCCGTCCACGTTGTACAGCGCGATGTCGCGTCCGCCGACCACCATGCCGACCACATCATCGGTGGGCACATCGTCGACGGTTGCGGCGTCGGTCCATTGGGAATCGCTCATGGCTGGCCTCAGAGGGGATAGATGACGGAGTTGGGGATCATTTCGCTGTCGTAGATGACCTGGCGCGAGGCGAATTTCAGTCCCTCTTCGGTGCGCACGACGACGTCGATGTAGCGACCCACGCTGAAGACGCTCGAGAGTTCGGACAGCTTGGTGCGGAACACCGCGTAGTTGGCCTCGCACTCGAAGCGGTCCGCCTCGGCCTTCAGCACGAGCGGCGTCCCGACGACGTGGCGCTGGTAGTAGGGGTCGTGGAACAAGGTCTCGCGAATGCCGTAGACGCGGTCCTTCAGCATGCCCTTGCTCTCGAACGACAGCGTGGCCAGCGGAAAGCCGCGGTCGTAGTTCTCGCGCGGCTGCAGCCGGTAGCTGCAGTCGTCCGTGAAGAACTCCGGCCAGAGTTCCCATTCGCCGGAGCTCACGGCCTGGGCATAGCGGGCGTAGAGCTGGGTCAGGTCGAAGTAGTCCTGGAAGTTCATCTCAAGCCTCCATGACCTTGCGCCAGTACTCGTACATGCCCCGGATCAGCGTCTCGGTCACCATGTGGTCCGTGTCGCCGACCTCGCGGCCGCCGAGCTCGGCGAGCGTGCGGTGGAAAGGCTTCTGTTCGAAGCCCTTCTGCGAAAGCTCGATCACCTCGCCGTCGTCGGCCGAGACGAAGCCTGCCGGTCCGAAGAGATTGGCCTGGCGCAGCCGCCGCTGTGTCATCGCATCGTCGTCGTCCTCGAAGCCGAAGTGCGTCCACACGAAATCGAAGGCGCCGGGGCCGCTCGGCTGGATGTGCCGGGTCGAGACACTGTTGACCTGCTGCTGGAAGATCACGCTCGGGAACAGCGTCATCATCACCGCCGTGGGGCCTTTCCACCACGGCTCGGGCACGATGTCCAGAAAGCGGTCGTCGTTGAGCTTCATGCTTTCCTTGAAGCTCGATACCTGCGTGACTTCGGCGGCCTTGCCGCTGGCGCCGCGGGTCGAGATCATGGCGGCGTGCCGATGATGGCTGTCCATCTTCAGCTCCGACTTGTTGTCCGCACGCCAGAGCCCGAAGGTGACGAACCACGTGTGCAGCAGGCCCGGGTGGTAGGGGTCCTTGATGTTCTCCTGCATCAGCTTCCAGTTGCCCGGAATGCGCTGGCGGTTGTAGCCGAGGATCGTCAGCTTGCGGCCGTTGAAGAGGCGGTCGAAGTAGCCCAGGATTTCCGGACCCATGAAGTCTTCGAGCGACTCCACGTCCGCATCGAAGGACGCAAACACCACGCCGCCGCGGGTCGCGACCTTGAGCTTGTTGAGGCCGTGGTCGGCGGGCTTGAAGTCGGCCGGCATCCCGCCGTTGACCTTGCCGTCCTGCTTGACGCCGCGTCGGAAGGGCACGCCTTGCAGATCGCCGCCAAGCGAGTAGTTCCACTGGTGGTAGGGGCAGGTGAACCCGCTGGCTTTGCGGTTGCCGTGCCGCTCGCGGCAGAACTGCATGCCGCGGTGCGCGCACACGTTCTCCACCACGCTGATGGAGTCCTCGGCATCCCGCACCATGATCACCGAGCGTTCGCCGACGACGGTGCGCTTGAAATCGCCGACCTCCGGAATCTCGGCTTCCAGGCCCACATAGCACCAGTGGCCGCGGTAGAACAGGCGCTCGAGCTCGCGCCGGTGCTGATCGGCATCGGTGTAGGCCATGAAGGGGATGCGGCTGGTGCCCTTGTCTTCCCAGTGGATCTTCTGGGGAAAGACTGCTGACGTGTCGTCCATGTGTTGTCTCCTGTGCGGCCATGTTGCATGGGCCGCTCGTCTCGTGGTACCCGATGATCGGCAGTTCGGCCCCATCGTTCAATAGAATGTGCCGAATACCTCATATAGATTTCGCGAATGGGAGCCGGCGTGGAGCTCAAGGACATCGACCTCAACCTGCTGGTGGTGTTCAACCAGCTGCTCATCGATCGACGGGTGTCGAAGGTGGCGACGAATCTCGGCCTCTCGCAGCCAGGCGTGAGCAACGCGTTGGCGCGTCTGCGCAAGCTGACCGACGACCCCCTGTTTCTTCGAACGCCGAAAGGCATGGAACCGACGCCGTTCGCCGAACAGCTGGCCGCACCCACGGCGAGCGCGCTGCAAACGATCCATGCCGCGATCAACCAGCGCAGCTCGTTCGATCCGGCCACCTCGACGCGCGCCTTCACCATCGGCATGACCGACATCGGGGAAATCTATTTTTTGCCCAAGCTCATGAAGGAGCTGGCGCGCGTGGCACCGGGCCTGTCGCTCAGCACCGTTCGCAACACGGCGGTCAATCTGCAGGACGAGATGGAATCGGGCCATGTCACGCTCGCCATTGGCTTGCTGCCGCAACTCAAGAGCGGCTACTTCCAGCGGCGATTGTTCAAGCAGCACTACGTCTGCATGTTTCGCAGCGGCCACGCGCTGGACAAGCGGCAGATCTCGCTGGCCGAGTTCTCGCAGGCCGACCACGTGGTCGTGGTGTCGGAGGGAACCGGTCACGGCAAGGCCGACGAGCTTCTCAGCCGCAAGAAGATCGATCGCAAGGTCGTCTTGACCGTGCCGCACTACGTGGCGGTCGGGCACATCCTGCACGACTCCGATCTGGTGGCCACGGTCCCCGAGCGGCTCGCTCAGGCCCTGGCGGGACCCTTCGGGCTGTCATATGTCCGCCACCCGGCCAAGCTGCCGGAGATCGCGATCAGCCTGTTCTGGCATGGGCGGTATCACCGCGATCCCGCCGTGGCCTGGATGCGTGCCTTGATCATCCGGCTACACGGGGAGGGCGCTTCCGCCTGAGGCCGCGCCGGCAGCAGAAGTGTCGGATATGTCCTGTCACGAGTGCAGGCTGGTCACGCACCCGCGCGCCAACCAAGGCGGCTCGATGCTTCTGCGGCCGCATGGCGAACAGCTGACGCGGCACTGGAGTTCCAGTCGGCCGAAAAACTGTCCTGATGCCCCAGTGCCGTGATCACGACCACGGGTTCGCCGTCGTGATCGAGGACGGGCGCACTGAAAGCGTTGACGCCGGGAATCGGCTTTCCCTCGGCGCGTGTGACGCCATGGTCGCGGAGCTCCGCCACAGCCTCGCGCAGTTCCCTGGTCTTCGGCTTCAGCAGCAGCGCCTTCCGGTCTTCCGGATCGCCGAGCGCCACCGCCATGGCCTTCTCGATGCGCTCGGCGGGCAGCACGGCTGCAAAGGCGCGGCCGGTGGCCGTGCCGAGGATCGACATCACGGTGCCGGCGCGCATCGAGACGTGCAGCGGTTCGCGCGCCTCGATCATCCGGATGATCGTCGGCCCGAAGTTGCCCCAGATGGCCACCGCCACCGCGTGTCCGGTGGAGGCGGCCAGCTGCTGGGCGATGGGCAGCGCCACCCGTACAGGATCCAGCTGGTGCAGGCACGTCAGTCCCAGCCGCAATGCGGTGGGGCCGAGCGCATAGCGGCCGGTCTCGGCTTCCTGTTCGATCAACCCGAGCTTGCCGAAGCTCACCAGGTACGGGTGTGCGCGTGAAGCGGGAAGACCGGATCGGCTCGAGAGGTCGCTGAGCGTCAGGGGCGTCTGGCTGTCGGCCAGCGCAAGCAGCAATCGCCCCCCCACCTCGATCGCCTGGACGGCCCGCTGCGCCTTGTCTTCCTTCGCGGCTTCTTCGGGATGGCTGTCTCGCATATCGCCTTTCAAGTTGCTGGAAGTCTAGTTCGCTCCCGACGAAGAGATCTGCGACGTGCAGACCCGCCTGACGTGGCCGAGCGACCTAGGGAAAGTCCGCAAATCCATTTCAGCAAATCAGTTTGCCATAAACAAATTTAAGTTGCATACTGCAAATGCGTTTGTTTTAGACAAATATCGATCCCAAGGAGCCCCCGCATGAACACCGCCAAGAAATTCGCCTCCCAAGCTGACCTCGAAGAAAAGCAGATCAGCTTCGCGAGGCTCTCGGAACACGCCTGGGCCTATACCGCCGAAGGCGACCCGAACACCGGCATCATCGTGGGCGACGACTGCGTGCTGGTGGCCGACACCCAAGCCACGCCGGCCATGGCGCAAGACGTGGTCAGGCGCATTCGCGAGGTGACCGACAAGCCGATCAAGTACGTGGTGCTCACCCACTATCACGCGGTGCGCGTGCTGGGCGCGAGCGGCTTCGCGCCGCAACAGATCATCTCGAGCCAGGACACCCGCGACCTGATCGTCGAGCGAGGCGAGCAGGACAAGGCCAGCGAGATCGGCCGCTTCCCGCGCCTGTTCCAGAACGTCGAGACGGTGCCGCCGGGCCTGACCTGGCCCACCATGACCTTCACCGGCAAGATGACGCTGTGGCTGGGCAAGCTCGAGGTGCAACTGCTGCAGCTCGGCCGCGGCCACACCAAGGGCGACACCGTGGTCTGGTTGCCGAAGGACCGGGTGCTGCTCAGCGGCGACCTGGTCGAGTTCGATGCCACGCCCTACGCAGGGGATGCGTATTTCAAGGATTGGCCGCAGACGCTCGCGAACATCGCGGCGCTCAAGCCCACCGCGCTGGTTCCGGGCCGCGGCCCCGCGCTGTCGGGCGAAGAGCAGGTCGCAGCCGGCCTCAAGGCCACCGGCGATTTCATCGCCGACGTGCGCGCCTGCGTCGAAGCCGGCGTAGCTGCGGGCAAGGACCTCCATGCGGTCTACCAGGACACCTTCGCCCAGCTCAAGCCCAAGTACGGCCACTGGGTGATCTTCGACCACTGCATGCCGTTCGACGTGACGCGCTGCTACGACGAAGCCACCCAGTACCCGGACCCGCGCATCTGGACGGCCGAGCGCGACGTCGAGATGTGGAAGACATTGGAAGGCTGATTGCCTTGCTCCCTCCCCTCCCGGGGGAGGGTTGGGGTGGGGGCAGGCAGAGCGCCAGATTCGAGCGCTGTCAGCCCCCATCCCAGCCTTCCCCCAGCGGGGGAAGGAACAGTACAGAAGACAAGGACACGGAGACAACACGTGATCGACTACCAAAGCCTGCGCTTCGACTACAAGCGCCATCCCGACCAGGACGCCGCGGCGCCGGTGCGCCGCCCCCTGGTCGTCGTCGGCGCAGGCCCGGTGGGGTTGGCGCTGGCCATCGATCTGGCGCAGCACCAGATTCCGGTGGTCCTCCTGGACAACGACAACACGCTGTCCACTGGCTCGCGCGCCATCTGCTTTGCGAAGCGCACGCTGGAGATCTTCGATCGGCTCGGCTGTGGCGAGCGCATGGTCGACAAGGGCGTGTCCTGGAACGTCGGCCGTGTGTTCTTCAAGAGCGAGGAGATCTACAGCTTTGACCTGCTGCCGGAAGCGGGCCATGCGCGCCCCGCCTTCATCAACCTGCAGCAGTACTACGTGGAAGGTTTTCTGGCCGAACGCGTGTCCGAGTTGCCGCTGATCGACCTGCGTTGGAAGAACAAGGTCACGGGCGCCGTGCAGCGCGCGGACCACGTCGAGCTGACGGTCGAGACCCCCGACGGGCCGTACCGGCTCGAGGCCGACCATGTCGCGGCCTGCGACGGGAGCCGCTCGAGCATGCGCGGGCTGCTGGGGCTGGAGAGCAAGGGGCGCCAGTTCAAGGATCGTTTCCTGATCGCCGACGTGAAGATGAAACTCGACCGGCCCGCCGAGCGCTGGTTCTGGTTCGACCCTGAATTTCACCGCAACCAGAGCGTGCTGCTGCACATGCAGCCCGACAACGTCTGGCGCATCGACTTCCAGCTCGGCTGGGATGCCGACCCGGAAGAAGAGAAGAAGCCAGAAAAGATCATTCCCCGCGTCAAGGCACTGCTGGGCGAAGACGCGCAGTTCGATCTTGAATGGGCGAGCGTCTACACCTTCTCGTGCCTGCGGATGGATCGGTTCCGGCAGGGCCGCGTGTTCTTCGCGGGCGATTCGGCGCACGGTGTTTCACCCTTCGGCGCCCGCGGCGCCAACTCGGGCGTGCAGGATGCCGAGAACCTGGCCTGGAAGCTGGCCGCGGTCCTGCGGCACCAGGCGCCCGATGCGCTGCTCGACAGCTATGGCCACGAACGCGAATACGCGGCCGACGAGAACATCCTCAACTCGACGCGCGCCACCGACTTCATCACGCCGAAGAGCGAGATCAGCAGATTGTTCCGGGACGCGGTTCTGGAGCTCGCGAAGTCCCATGCTTTTGCGCGAACCCTGGTCAACAGCGGCCGGCTGTCCGTGCCGGCCACGCTGCGCACCTCGGCGTTGAACACGCCGGACACCGACGCTTTCCAAGGAGGCATGGTGCCGGGCGCCGTGGCGGCGGACGCGCCGGTGATCTGCGCCGACGGCAAAGCGGGCTGGCTGCTGCGGGAAGCAGGGCGCTGCGCGTTCACGGCGGTGGTGTTCGGCGACGGCGAGACGGCGGACCGCGCGGCGCGCGCCGTGGCCGAAGCCGGCGCCGCCGCCGGTGTGCCCATCGCGACGGTGCGCGTCCCGATCGACGAACCGCATGTGCTGGCAACCCGGCGCTACGACGCGCAGGCCGGCACGGTCTACCTGCTGCGCCCCGACCAGCACGTATGCGCGCGTTGGCGCCGGGCCGACGCCGGCATCGTGCGTGCCGCGCTCGATCGCGCGCTTTGCTGCAACGCCTGAAGGATATTGCCATGCCGCAAACCACCGCCGCGCACCTGACGACCGCACCGAACATCGATGCGCCTGACGATTTCTACGAGGCACTGATCGAAGCGCATCAGGGTCTCTCCTCGGACGAAAGCCACGCCTTCAATGCGCGGCTGGTGCTCGTGCTGGCCAATCACATCGGATCGCTGGCCGTGCTGCGCGAGGCATTCGCCGCCGCAACACGCCAGTGAATCAGCACTCATAACCACCGGAGACAAAACCCATGATTCGCCTTTTCCTGACCGGCCTCGCGTTGGCCGCAACAACCCATCTCGCCATTGCACAAGACACCAAGCCCATCGAATGGGTGGTCGGCTACGCCGCAGGCGGCGGCTCTGATTCCGTCGCACGCGCCACGGCCGAGACGATGTCCAAGAGTCTGGCCCGGCCTGTCGTCATCAACAACAAGCCAGGTGCGGCGACCAACATCGCTGCCGACTATGTGGCTCGCTCGAAGGACTACGGCAGTGTCATGCTGACGGCGGACTTCGCGACCCTCGCAGCCAACCCGTTCCTGTTTTCCAAGCTCAGCTACAACGCCGAGAAAGACCTCGCGCCGGTCGGCATGCTGGCGCGCTTTCCGCTCGTTCTGGTGGTCGGTCCCCAGGTGCCGGCGAAGAACTTCAAGGAATTCATCGCCTGGGCCAAGGCGCAACCCGGCGGTGTGAACTACGCCTCGGCCGGTGCCGGAAGTCCGCACCATCTGGCCACCGAGTTGCTGCGCGAAAAGACCGGCATCACCATGACGCATGTCGCCTACCGCGGCGCGGCGCCTGCGATGCAGGACATCCTGGGCGGCCAGGTGCCCTTCATGATGGTCGACACGGCCAGCGGCAATCAGTTCGTGCTGGCCGGCAAGGTCAAGGCCATCGGAGTCGCAAGCGCCAAGCGCATTGCCACCTTGCCCGACGTGCCGACGCTGGCCGAACAGGGGTTGAGCGATTTCGAGGCCTATGCGTGGCAGGGGCTCGCCGTGCCGAGCGGCGCGCCTGCCGACACGGTGGCAAAGCTCAACAAGGCACTGGTCGACGCGCTGAATTCGACCGCGGTGCAAGCACGTTTCCAGGCGCTGGGCGTCGAGGGACTGCCGGGCACGCCGAACGACATGGCCAAGTATGTCAAGGACGAGCGCGAACGTTGGGGCCGCCTCATCAAGGCGAACGGCATCAAGATCGATTGAGGTTCGAGCCTGGCATGAACGTCTACGGCAGAGGAAGCTCGCGCATGAGGTTGCTGCGCACCCACGTGAACGCGCCGGACTGGACGTTGTTCGCTTGCCAGCGGCGGAACTCGGGGTCGGCCGACAGCGGATCGGTGACCTTCGCGTACTCCGTCGCGTTCTCGAACTGCACGGTCAGAACATAGTTGCCCAGTTCGCCTGCGACCACGCTCCAAAGCTGAGGGCTGGGTGCGCCATGCTTTTTCCAGAGCGCCGCACCCGCCTTCGCGGCTTCGATGACGGCCTCGAGATCGGCTCCGGGGTTGGGTCGCAGGACATATCGCGCTTCGTAGGCCATAGAAGTCTCCTTCGTCATCGCAAGAGCGACATTGAAGCACCTGGGCGCTCAAGGGGCAATCGCCAATTGCAGCGCCATCGATTCAACGGCCCAGCTTTTCCGCCATGCGGCGTTGGAGGTCGGCAAAGTTCGCGCGCACCGCGTCCGCCAACGCAGGCAGCAGCGGGTTCGAATCCGTCTTCCGTCTCAGCAAGACAAGCACCTCGCCTGCGTCAGATCCGCGCAGACTGCAGAAACTCGTGCCCGCCACGCCAAGCAACGCGCACGAAGACGGCACCAATGCCACGCCGAGCCCGGCACCGACCAGGTCGAGCACGCCATGCACCGTGCTTGCTTCGTAGCGGATGCGCGGGCTGAAGCCGGCCTTTGCGCAGAGGTAGATCGACTGGTCGAAGTACGCCGGTCCCCGGTGCCGGGTGAAGGCGACGAAATCGTGCTCCGCGAAGCTGCGCAGTTCGACCGGATTGCCGGCGCGGCGTGCTTGCTGCGGTGTCAGCGCAAGGCAAAAAGGATCGGGCATCTGCGCCGCGACCGTCAGGCGCGGATGATGCGGCTTGCTGCGTGCGATTCCGGCATCGAGATGACCCGCGGCCACCGCCTCCGCCTGCTCGCTGCTGATCAGTTCGCGCAGTTCGATATGCAGCGCCGGATGCTCCTTCTTGAGGTGCCGGACGAGCTTCGGCAGCACCGTGCTGCTGGCGGAGGGCACGAAGCCGAGCGCCAGGTGGCCGCTGCTGGCGCTTCCCGTCACAGACTCCTTCATGCGCGCCGCGCGGTCGAGCAGATACCGCGCTTCCGGCAACAGCGACTCGCCTGCCGCCGTCAGGCGCACCCCTTTGGGATGGCGCACAAAGAGCGCAGTGCCCATTTCCTCTTCGAGCTGCCGGATCTGCACCGACAGCGGCGGCTGCGCGATGAACAGCTTCTCCGCGGCCCTGCTCAGGTTGCCCGTTTCGGCCACGGCCACGAAGTAGCGCAGGTGCCTCAGTTCCATGCTCATGAGAAACTCCATATTCAGGAGGTATCGGGTCCATAGCTTATCGGTGTTTGGCGTATCGAGACTCTGCGGCCAGAATTCGTCCATTCCAGGCGCAGGAGCGTCGGCACTGAATGGAGACACACATGAAAAAAGCTCTCGCCCTCCTGACGGGTTGCGCATTTGGCTTGGCCGCGTCGGCCCAGAGCTGGCCTGCCAAGCCGGTCAAGCTCGTCGTGCCGGCACCGGCCGGTAGCTCGCTCGACTTCATCGCCCGCACGCTGGGTGACAAGCTGCGCGAGCGATGGAAGCAGCCGGTCGTGATCGACAACAAGGCAGGTGCAGGCGGCATGCTGGGCATGACCGCCGTTGCCAAGGCGCCAGCCGACGGCTACACCTTGGGCGTCGGCTTCAACGGCCCGATCGCGTTCGGGCCGCACATGTACAAGAAGATGGCCTACGACCCCGCCAAGGACCTGCTGCCGATCGTTCTCACGTCGTCGCAACCCAACGTGCTGGCGGTAGCGGCCGGCAACCCCGCCAAGACCTTGCCCGAATTCGTGGCTTGGGCAAAAAAGCAGGGCGGCAAGATCAACTACGCCTCGGTTGGGGCAGGCAGCTCTTCGCACTTGACCATGGAGCTGTTCAGGAGTGTGGCTGGTTTCGAAGCCACGCATGTGCCCTTCGCTGGCTCGCCGCCGGCCGGTATTTCGCTGGCATCCGAAGAGACGCAGGCGCTGTTCACCGTGGCGCCTGCGCTGCTGCCGCTGATCCAGGGCGGCCGCATTCGCCTGCTGGCAGCCACCAGCCTCCAGCGCACCGAAACCATGAAGGACCTGCCGACGGTCGCCGAGGCGGGCTATCCCGGCTTCGAAGCCTTGGCGTGGAATGGCCTGTTCAGCGCCGCCGGCACACCGCCGGAACTGGTGCGCCGCATCAATGCCGACGTCAACGAGGTGATGAAGGACAAGAGCGTGCGCGACGCTTTCGCAAAGCAGGGTTTGATCCTCGGCGGGGGCTCGCCCGACGAGTTCAAGACCTTCATCGCGGCCGAAAGCCTCAAGTGGGGCGCCATCATCAAGAAGGTCGGCATCAGCATCGACTGACGCTGGAATGAAGCACCATGCAAGCCTTGCGCAAAACACGCCCGCAAGCGGGCCTCGAACTGATGGACGTACCAGCGCCCGTGCTGGAAGCCGATTCCAGCGATGTACTCGTGAAGGTCAGCGCCACAGGCATCTGCGGCAGCGACCTGCACGTGGACGACTGGACGTCCAGCTATGCCTTCATCACCCAGAGCATTCCTGTCACGATCGGGCACGAGTTCGTCGGGGTTGCACAGACCGGCGCCTTGACCGGCCAGCGCGTGGTCGTTCGTCCCTCGGTGACTTGCGGCGCCTGCGCCGCTTGCGCCACGGGCGATCACGATGGCTGCGAGAAGCGCCGCGGCATCGGCATGACGCGCGATGGCGCTTTCGCCCCCTGGGTCCGGGTCCCCCTGCGCAACTGCGTGCCCGTGCCCGACAGCCTGAGTGACGAGCTCGCAGCGCTCACGGAGCCGCTCACCATATCGATGCAGGCGCTTCGCATCGCAGGCGACGTGGCCGGCAAGCGCGTGCTGGTGATGGGCCCGGGCACCATCGGCCAGGGGATCGCCGCGCTGGCACGCCGTGCCGGTGCCGCGCAGGTCGTGGTCAGCGGCTGTCACGATGCAGCCCGATTCGACGCACTGCGCCGGATGGGCTTCGACGCCTTGGTCGATGTGGCTACGCAGCCGCTGGCCGAGGGCGCCCGGCCGCACACGGGCGGCGAACCCTTCGATGTCATATTCGAAGCGACGGGGGTGCCCGAAACCATCACGGAAGGCTTGGCGCTGTTGCGGCGCAATGGAATCGTGGTCGTCACCGGCATCCATGCCCGCCCGCTTCTGCTCGACCTGACACCGATGGTGCGCAACCAGCAACAAATGCGTGGCTCCTTTCGTCCGCCCGAATCCGATTGGCCCCTGGCCCTCGAGTTGATGGCCGAGATGAATGCCGTCATGCGCCCGATGGTCAGCCACGTCCTGCCGTTGTCGCAAGCCAAGGAGGGCTTTGCGCTGGCTCGCGCGAAGGCGGCGAGCAAGGTGCTCCTGAAGCCGGAAGCACGCGATGAGTGACGATATATCCGGCACGGGCGCCGTGTTGGCGCTGTGGAACGACGTCACGCCCGACGTCGAAGCCGAGTACAACGCGTGGCATGCGGGCGAGCACGTGCCCGAGCGGTTGACGGTTCCAGGCATGCTGTGGGGCCGGCGCTACCGACGCTCATGCAACAGCGCTGCGCCTCGCTACCTGACGATCTACGGCATGCGCGACGCGCAGGTCTTGGAAAGCGATGCCTATCGCCTTCTGCTGAGCAGGCCCACACCGATGAGCGCGCACATGCGCCCGCATCTGTGCAACCTGTCGCGCTGGGTGTGCGATGTCCGCGAGGCGCGCGGCTTCCTGGCACCAAACAGCCTGGCCATGTGGACGTTCGATGCGGAAGATGCGGCTCGCTCGTGCGCAGGTGCCCACGCATCCTGCACGCCTGACTTTCTTCTCGCCCAGCGGTCGCTCGATGCAGCGCCGTTGCCCTGGCTGACGGGCGGACAGGCGCAGGCGGTCGAAGGAAGCTGGCTGTTGGCCATGGGAATGCCCGAGCAGGCGATGGCTTCACCGCAGGCTGTCCCGGGCGCAATTCTGTACAGGCCTCTTCCGGTCCAGCCAGCTTTGCACCCAGCGATTCCGTGGCATTCTTCCTGCATACGATCGATCACTCCCTCCGACGTCGCCGAATTGACAGGACTTCAATGCTCGAACTCTTGACGGACCCTCAGGTTTGGATTGCCTTTGCCACCTTGACGGCGCTCGAACTCGTCCTTGGCATCGACAACATCATCTTCATCGCCATCCTGGTCGACAAATTGCCTCCCGCCAACCGAGAGTTCGCGCGACGCGCGGGGCTGTTCATGGCCATGTTCATGCGCATCGGCCTGTTGCTGGTTCTGGCCTGGATCGTCGGCCTGGTCGCTCCGCTTTTCTCGGTGTTCAATCAAGAAATATCGGGGCGAGACCTGGTCCTGATCCTGGGTGGCCTGTTCCTCATCTGGAAGAGCACGACCGAGGTTCACCAATCGCTGGAGGGGGAGCACGAGCACAAATCCAGCGCGGCCAAGGCGACCTTCACCTCCGTGATGCTCCAGATCGTTCTGGTCGATATGGTGTTCTCGCTGGACTCGATCATCACCGCCGTCGGGATGGTGGACGACGTGCGCATCATGATCGCTGCGGTGATTGCCTCCGTGCTGCTGATGATGCTGTTCGCCGGCCCCATCGGGCGCTTCGTCTCGAACCACCCCACCATCAAGATGCTGGCGCTGGCCTTCCTGGTGGTCGTGGGCGTCGTCCTCGTGGCGGAGGGCTTCGATCACCACGTGCCCAAGGGCTACGTCTACTTTGCAATGGCCTTTTCCGTGGCCGTTGAAATGCTCAATATCCGGATGCGCAAGAAAGCGGCCAAGGCCGTGAAACTGAACCCGCCCCATATGCCGGGCGAATGAAGAGCCGCGGTTGAAGTCGCTCAGCTGTCCGCCGACTGGTGCAGATGCCGCCGCAGCCGCCGCACGTTGAGCAGCACCAGCAGTGCGATCACCGGCACGGCGACCAGCGTCACCGCGGTTTCGTGCCAGCCCATGGCCTTGGCCAGCGGCTTCAGCAGGTAGTTGCTGAGCCCGACGCCGTAGTAGGTCATGGCGATCACCGACAGGCCCTCGACCGTCTCCTGCAGCCGCAACTGCAGGCCCTGGCGCCGGTCGAGCGAGCTGAGCAGCGCCTGGTTCTGCCGTTCGCGCTCGACTTCGGAGCGGGTCTGCAGCAACTGCGCGGCCCGGGCGATCCGCTCTGACAATTGCGTCTGCCGGGCCGACGTGGCGGCGCAGCTGTCCATGGCCGGACGAAACCGGCGCGCCATGAACTCCGACAGCGGCTGCAGGCCCGGCACCAGCGTCTCGCGCAGATCGACAAGCCGCTGGTTCACGATGCCGCTGTAGGCGCGGGTGGCCGCAAAGCGCGCACTGTTCTCGGCCATCGCATGCTCGACCTGCGCGGCCAGCGTGACAAGCTCGTGCAGCAGGACTTCGTCGCCATCCGTCGCATCGTGGAAGCGGGCCATCAGCGACGCCAGCTGGGTCTCCTCGGCCGCGAGCTGCCCCATGCGGCGCGAAGCCAGGGGCAGGCTGAGCAGGGCCATCATGCGGTAGGTGTCGACTTCGATCAGGCGCTGGACGGTGCGGCCCGCGCGTCGCCGGTTCATGGCGTGGTCGAACACCAGGAAGCGCGTCACGCCTTCTTTCGTGCGAAGGTCCGACACCACGGTGGCCGCGCCGTCGGCCACCCGGTTGCCCACCAGCAAATCGCTGCCGAAAAGCGGCGCCACCAGGCGCGCATGGGGCGGATCGCCGGGGCAGGGGAGCACGGCCAGCTCTGTCGCGGAAATCATGCGGCCGGGCAGCGAGGCCAGCCAATCGTGCGGCAGGGCATCGAGCCAGCCGGTGTCGAAAGCCTGGTCCATGGCGAGCTCGCCGAGATCGGTGAACACGGTGAATGTGTGGAACTCCGTGTGGCGCTCCCAGCGCACGCGCAGCGCGCCGCAGCGCACCTGGCACTGCGTGGCGGCGCCCGCTGCGGAGGCCTCGCCGCCCAGCCGCGCCAGATGCGCGATGCAAAGCGCGTCGTCGTCCGGGCCTTCGCGCAGCGTGGCAATGGCCAACGCGGCACCCGGCGTCGAGAGGGGCTCGAACGGGCGCGCGTGAATTTCGTCGGCCAGCTGCTGGCGACCTTCCACTTCTGTCGGTAGTTTCATTTCGGGCTTCGGGCTTCGGGCTTCGGGCTTCGGGCTTCGGGGAGAGGGCGGGGAGCAGGGTATCAGTCGGCCGCAGGCGCCGCGGATTCCTCCGTCCACCGCGCATGCGATGCGCCCAGGTGATGCAGCATGGCTGCCACCGCGGCCTGAGGATCGCGCGCTTCCAGCGCACGATAGATCGCCTCGTGCTCGGCGAACGCCGCTTTCCACGCCTGCGAATCCTCGGTGCGTTCGCTCATGCGCGACGAGATCGGGCTGTGCCGCCCATCGAAGAGTTCCCCGACCAGCCGCACGAGAACCGAATTGCCCGTCATCTCGGCGATGGCGATGTGGAAGCGCCGGTCGTTCTCGATCTGGGTGCGGCCGCTCCGGCCATCCTGACGCATGCTTTCGAGCGATGCCTTCACGCGCTCCAGATGCTGCGGGGTAACGCGGGCCGAAGCCAGCGTGACGACCGAGCCTTCGAGCATCGCGCGCGCCTGAATCATTTCAGACGGACTTTCGCCGACCGCGGGCGTTGCGCGCTCCGGCGCGTCCGGCGGCGCGCAGACATACACGCCCGACCCCATCCGTATCTCGACGCGCCCGTCGATCTCCAGGGCGATCAGCGCTTCGCGCAGCGAGGGGCGCGACACGCCCAACTGCAAGGCGAGCTCCCGCTCCGGCGGCAGGCGCGCGCCGACGGGCAGATTGCCGTTGCGGATGAAAGCCCGGATCTGGTCCGCGATCTGTTGGTAGAGCCGGCGGGTGTCGGCGGGTTTGGTGAGGGGAAACATGGGAAGAGCAGGTCGCGCAATCTGGTCATGCCAGTTTGCCACCCTCTATGTAGTGATTGCTACTAATGAGCGGTAATTTGCGGGAAAACCCGACAAGGGTTTGTTCCATCAAGGCCATTTTTGACGTTATGGCAAAGTGGCCTGCCAAATTGGTAAGGCCAAAACAGATGGCGGCGTTCCGTTTTGACGAGACGGAATGGTGCCAAGCAGCATGACACAGCGCATCGACTCGCATCAACATTTCTGGCGACCCGCGCGCGGCGACTACGCGTGGCTGCGCGCCGACGTGCCCACCCTCGCGCCGCTGATGCGCGACTTTCTTCCCGAGCACCTGGCGCCCCTCTTGCAAGCGCATGGGGTGGAGCGGACCGTGCTGGTGCAGGCCGCCGACTCGGAAGCTGAAAACAGCTTCATGCTCGAACTGGCCACCGCGCACGACGTGGTTGGCGGCGTGGTCGGCTGGGTCGACCTGGCCAGCCCCCGTGCCGTGGCTTCGCTCGAACGCATGACGCGGCATCCCAAGTTCAAGGGCGTGCGGCCGATGCTGCAAGACCTGTCCGATGACGACTGGATCGCGCGCATGCCGCGCCCCGACGCCATTCAGGCGCTCGTTCGCCTGGGCCTGCGCTTCGATGCGCTGGTGAAGCCCCGTCACCTGTCCTCGCTGATGCGCTTTCTGAAAGACTGGCCGCAGCTGCCCGTGGTGATCGACCACGCCGCCAAGCCGCCCGTGGGCGCGCACGGCACCGAGCCCTTCGCGGCCTGGCGCAAGGACATCGCCGAGCTTGCCGCGCTGCCGCAGGTGTGCTGCAAGTTCTCCGGGCTCTGGGGCGAGGCGCCGCAAGCCGCGCACCACGATGTCGATGTGGCGGCACGCGCCGTGCGCCCGGTGTGGGAGCAGCTTCTCGAGTGCTTCGGCCCCGCGCGCCTCATGTGGGGCAGCGACTGGCCGGTGCTCACGCTGGCCGGCGACTACGCAGGCTGGATCGCGGTCAGCGAAGCCTGCATCGGCGGCCTGTCGGCCAGCGAGCAGTCGAACCTTTGGCGTGGCACTGCGCAACGCTTCTATGGCCTTCCGACGGACTGACGCGCCATGCACCCCATCGTCACCATCCGCGACCTCTGCAAATCCTTTGCCGGCGTGCGCGCGCTCGACAAGGCGCAGTTCGACCTTCTGCCCGGCGAGGTGCATGCCCTGATGGGCGAGAACGGCGCGGGCAAGTCCACGCTGATGAAAGTGCTGGCGGGCGTCTACAGTAAGGACTCCGGCGAGGTGATGATCGACGGCCAGCCTGTGGACGTCGCGAGCCCGCGCGCGGCGCAGGCGCTGGGCATCGGGATCATCCATCAGGAGCTGAACCTGATGAACCACCTGAGCGCCGCGCAGAACATCTTCATCGGCCGCGAGCCGCGCGGGCGCTTCGGCCTCTTCATCGACGAAGACGGGATGCGCGCCGAGGCCGAGCGCATCTTCGCGCGCATGAACCTGCGGCTCGACCCGCACACGCCGGTCGGCGAACTCACGGTCGCCAAGCAGCAGATGGTCGAGATCGCCAAGGCGCTCTCGTTCGACTCGCGCGTGCTCATCATGGACGAGCCCACTGCCGCGCTCAACAACGAGGAAGTGGCCGACCTGTTCCGCATCATCGGCCAGCTCAAGGCGCAGGGCGTGGCCATCATCTACATCTCGCACAAGATGGACGAACTCAAGTGCATTGCCGACCGCGTGACCGTGATGCGCGACGGCCAGTACATCGCCACCGTGTCGATGGCCGACACGCCCATGGACACGCTCATCGCCATGATGGTCGGGCGCCAGCTCACCGAGGTGGAGAACGATTTTCCCGACACCTCGGGCAACGAGATCGTGCTCGAGGCCCGGGGCATCCGTCGCGGCTCGATGGTGCGCGATGCGAGCTTCGTGCTTCGCAAGGGCGAGATCCTGGGCTTTGCGGGCCTCATGGGTGCGGGCCGCACCGAGCTCGCGCGCGCCGTCTTCGGCGCCGACCGCATCGACGCGGGCGAAGTCTTCGTGCACGGCAAGAAAGTGTCGATCAGGTCGCCCGAGGACGCGGTGTCGCATGGCATCGGCTACCTCTCCGAAGACCGCAAGCACTTCGGCCTGGCCACCGGCATGGACGTGGAAACAAACATCGCCCTGCCGAGCATGAAGAAGTTCCTGTCGATGGGCGTCTTCATCGACCAGGCCGCCATCGAAGCCGCGGGCGAGCGCTACGTGAAGCAGCTCAGCATCAAGACGCCCTCGGTGCGCCAGCAGGTGCGGCTGCTCTCGGGCGGCAACCAGCAGAAGATCGTGATCGCCAAGTGGCTGCTGCGCGACTGCAGTGTGCTGTTCTTCGACGAGCCCACGCGCGGCATCGACGTGGGCGCGAAGGCCGAGATCTACCGCCTGCTCAATGAACTGGCCGCCGAGGGAAAAGCCATCGTGATCATCTCCTCGGAGCTGCCCGAGATATTGCGCGTGAGCCACCGCGTGCTGGTGATGTGCGAAGGCCGCATCACCGGCGAACTGGCGGGGCGTGAAGCCTCGCAGGAAAAGATCATGCAGCTCGCCACCCGGCGTGAAACCACCGCTGCTACCGCCGCCACCGCATGACGACTGGAGACAACGCTTTGACAACCCCCACCGCGACCACCGCCACCGCGCCCGGCTTCTCACTGAAGGCACGGCTCTTTCGTCCTGCTACGCGGCAGAAGCTGCTGGCCTTTGCCAGTCTGATCGCGCTGATGGTGTTCTTCAGCGTCGCGTCGCCGCAGTTTCTGCAGACCGACAACCTCGTAAGCATCCTGCAATCGACCGCGGTGAACGGCGTGCTGGCCATTGCCTGCACCTTCGTGATCATCACCGCGGGCATCGATCTTTCGGTAGGCACGCTGATGACATTCTGCGCCGTCATGGCCGGCGTGGTGCTCACCTACATGGGCATGCCGCTCGCGCTGGGTATCGCGGCCGCGATCTTCTTCGGTGCGCTGGCGGGGTTCGTGTCAGGCGTGCTGATCGCCAAGCTCAAGATCCCGCCCTTCATCGCCACGCTGGGCATGATGATGCTGCTCAAGGGCCTGTCGCTCGTGATCTCGGGCACCAAGCCGATCTACTTCAACGACACGCCGGACTTTCCGGCGATCTCGCAGGATTCGCTGATCGGCTACTTCATTCCGTCGCTGCCGATTCCGAATGCGGTGCTGATCCTGTTCCTGGTGGCGGTGGCCGCGAGCATCGTGCTCAACAAGACCATCCTCGGGCGCTACACCTTCGCGCTCGGCAGCAACGAGGAGGCGGTGCGCCTGTCGGGCGTGAACACCGACTTCTGGAAGGTCGTGGTCTACACGGTGAGCGGCGGCATCTGCGGCATTGCGGGCCTGTTGATTGCCTCGCGCCTGAACTCCGCGCAGCCTGCGCTGGGGCAGGGCTATGAGCTCGATGCGATTGCCGCGGTGGTCATCGGCGGCACCTCGCTCAGCGGCGGCACCGGCACCATCGTGGGCACGATCATCGGCGCCTTCATCATGAGCGTGCTGACCAACGGCCTGCGCATTCTTTCCGTCGCGCAGGAATGGCAGACGGTGGTGACGGGCGTGATCATCATCCTGGCCGTGTACGCGGACATCCTGCGCCGTCGCAGCAGCAGCAGCGCGCACTGATCCTGTTTCTACAACCGAAGGAGACATTCGCATGATTCAAAGAAGAGCAGTCGCAACCACGCTGGCCGTGTCCCTCATCGGCCTGTCGGGTTTTGCCCAGGCACAGCAGGCGCAAGAGATCTACATCCCGCTCGTGTCCAAGGGCTTCCAGCACCAGTTCTGGCAGGCCGTGAAGTCCGGCGCCGAACAGGCCGCGAAGGACCTGAAGGTGAAGGTGACTTTCGAAGGCCCCGAGACCGAGGCGATGGTCGACAAGCAGATCGACATGCTCTCCGCCGCGCTCGCGAAGAAGCCGCAGGCCATCGGCTTTGCCGCGCTCGACAGCCAGGCCGCCATTCCGCTCCTGAAGAAGGCGCAGGCCGCCAAGATTCCCGTGGTGGCGTTCGACTCGGGCGTGGACAGCGACATCCCCGTGACCACCACCACGACTGACAACAAGGCCGCCGCGGCGCTGGCCGCAGACAAGATGGCCGAGCTGATCGGCAAGTCGGGCGAGGTCGCGCTGGTGGTGCATGACCAGACCAGCCGCACCGGCGTGGACCGCCGCGATGGGTTCGTCAACCGCATCAAGTCGACCTACCCGAACATCAAGATCGTGAGCGTGCAGTACGGCGGCGGCGATCAGCTGAAGTCCACCGAGATCACCAAGTCAATATTGCAGGCCTCGCCGACCCTGAAGGGCATCTTCGGCGCCAACGAGGGCTCCGCCATCGGCGTGGTCAACGGCGTGAAGGAGATGAAGCGCAGCGGCAAGGTCGTAATCATCGGCTACGACTCCGGCAAGCAGCAGAAGAACGCCATCATCGACGGCAGCATGGCCGGCGCCATCACGCAGAACCCCGTGGGCATGGGCTACAAAACCGTGGAGATGGCGGTGAAGGCGGTCAAGGGCGAGAAGCTGCCCAAGGTGGTGGACACAGGCTTCTTCTGGTACGACAAGACGAACATCGCCGACCCCAAGATCGCAGCGGTGCTGTACGACTGATTCTTTCCCTGAAGACTCGTTCATGACCATCGTTCGATCCATGCGCGTACTGGACGTGCGCTTTCCCACTTCCCAGCAGCTCGACGGCTCCGACGCGATGAACCCCGACCCGGATTACTCCGCGGCGTACGTCGTGCTGGAGACCGACCAGCCGGGGCTCGAAGGCCATGGCCTGACCTTCACCATCGGCCGCGGCAACGAGATCTGCTGCGCGGCCATCGAGGCGATGCGTCACCTGGTCGTCGGGCTCGACCTGCAGTGGGTGGCTGAGGACATGGGCCGCTTCTGGCGGCACATCACGTCCGACAGCCAGCTGCGCTGGATCGGCCCCGACAAGGGCGCCATTCACCTCGCAACCGGCGCGGTGGTCAATGCGATGTGGGACCTGTGGGCCAAGTCCGAAGGCAAGCCGGTGTGGCAGCTGGTGGCGGACATGAGTCCCGAGGCGCTGGTGCGTTGCATCGACTTTCGCTACATCACGGACTGCATCACGCCCGAAGAAGCGCTGGCGCTGCTGCGCGATGCGGCTGTTGGCAAGGCCGGGCGCGTTGCCACGTTGCAGGCCGAGGGCTACCCCTGCTACACCACGTCGGCCGGCTGGCTCGGCTATTCCGACGAGAAGTTGCGGCGGCTCACGCAAGAGGCGGTCGATGCGGGCTTCAACCACATCAAGCTCAAGGTGGGGCGCGACCTGCAGGACGACATCCGCCGGCTGACCGTGGCGCGCGAGGTGCTCGGGCTCGACCGCCACCTGATGATCGACGCCAACCAGGTCTGGGAGGTCGACCAGGCCATCGACTGGGTGCGGCAGCTGGCTTTCGCCAAGCCCTGGTTCATCGAGGAGCCGACGAGTCCGGATGACGTCGAAGGACATCGCAAGATTCGTGAAGGCATCGCGCCGGTGGTGAAGGTGGCCACGGGCGAGATGTGCCAGAACCGCATCATGTTCAAGCAGTTCATCATGCGCGGCGCCATCGACGTGGTGCAGATCG
Organism: Variovorax sp. OV700; assembly: GCF_900099805.1. Taxonomy (GTDB): domain Bacteria; phylum Pseudomonadota; class Gammaproteobacteria; order Burkholderiales; family Burkholderiaceae_C; genus Variovorax. Next base: position 48,098 of record NZ_FNDR01000015.1, read on the forward strand.
ATGCGTGCCGGCTTGGCGGCGTGAACGAGATCCTGGCGGTGATGCTGATGGCCGCGAAATACAAGCTGCCCGTGTGCCCGCATGCCGGCGGCGTGGGGTTGTGCGAGTACGTGCAGCACCTGTCGATGATCGACTACCTGTGCATCTCGGGAACGCGGGAGGGCCGGGTGATCGAGTATGTGGACCACCTGCATGAGCACTTCGTCGAGCCCTGCGTGATTCGCGGTGCGGCGTACATGCCGCCGACGGCCGCCGGTTTCTCGATCACGATGAAGCCCGAGTCGCTCGAGCGCTATCGCTTCCGTGGATAGTCGGAAAGAACAGAAAGGCATCGCGCAGTCATGGATCTGAACCTCAAAGACAAGGTGGTGCTCGTCACCGGCGGCGGAAGCGGCATCGGTGCGGCCATTTCGCTCACGCTCGCGCGCGAAGGGGCGGTGCCGGTGATCTGCGGCAAGAATCCGCTGGATGCGACGTTTGAAGAAGAGCTTCGCGCGCTGCAGCCGAAGGCGCGATTTCTTCAGTTCGAACTGATGGAGGAAGCGGGCTGTGCCAAGGCCATCGAGAGCACGGTCGCGGAGTTCGGCCGCATCGATGGCCTGGTCAACAACGCGGGTGTGAACGACAGCGTCGGCCTCGAAGCGGGGCGCGAGGCTTTCATGGCATCGCTGGACCGCAACCTCATTCATTACTACGTGATGGCGCATTTCTGCCTGCCGCACCTGAAGGCAAGCCGCGGCGCCATCGTCAACATCTCGTCGAAGACTGCGCTGACGGGGCAGGGCAACACCAGCGGCTACACAGCGGCCAAGGGTGCGCAGCTTTCGCTCACGCGCGAGTGGGCTGCTGCGCTGCTGGAAGATGGCGTGCGTGTCAATGCGGTGATACCGGCCGAAGTGATGACGCCGCTGTACCAGCGCTGGATCTCGGCGTTCGACGAACCCGATCGCAAGCTGGCTGCGATCACCGACAAGATTCCGCTGGGGCGGCGGATGACGACGCCGCAGGAGATTGCGAGCACTGTGGTGTTTCTGTTGTCCGACCAGGCCTCGCATACGACGGGGCAGTGGGTGTTCGTGGATGGCGGGTATACGCACCTGGATCGGGCGTTGACCTGATCACTTTCCGCTCTTCCTCCTTTTTTTCATCGACTGGATCGAACGACCCATGCGCCACTGCCTTGCCCTAGATCTGAAAGATGACGCGGCGCTGATTGCCGAGTACGAGGCCTACCACCGCAGCATCTGGCCAGAGGTGCGCGCCCATCTGCATGCGCATGGCGTGACGGGCATGGAGATCTATCGGCTCGGGACGCGGATGGTGATGCTGATGGAGACGGACGACGCGCGCTATGACGCCGAGGCCATGGCGGCTGCAACGCGGAACGATCCGAAGATCCAGGCGTGGGAAGAACTGATGTGGAAGTTCCAGGCGCCTACGCCGTGGACGCCTGCCGGAGAAAAGTGGGCGGGCATGAAGCGGATATTCGAGTTGTAGCTGCCTCTTGCACGCAACTGCGTTGCCAAAGGCAGCCAGCAACCTGTTGCTCCAGTGTTTCCTTTTTTGTCGACCTCGACTCGAATGCGAACCAGAACTGTCGCATGCGGGCGGGCCGAAGCGACGCGCCATGTCACTTTTCGGGGGCGACGCGCGCGTTTTTTGCTGACGGGGAAGTGGGCACGGATCGTGCGCCTTGTGCCACGGCAAGTCCCCGGCAAAGCCGTCCGGGCGGCAGCCGATTCTCTTTCAATCAAACAACGTTTTTCATGATCATTTTTTCCCGACGGTGCGTTTTTGCACTGATGATTTCGGTGCTCCTGTTCGGCTGCGGTGGTGGAGGCGGTGGCGGTGGCGGTGGTGGTACCCAAGGTGGGGGCTTGGCCGGCCTGATCGGCTTGGGCGGCGGCAGTGGCAGCCAGGGCGCCAATGGCGCCAGCCAGAGTGGTGGAAGCACAGGAAGCACAGGTGGTACGGGCAATACAGAGGGAGTTTCTTCGCCCGTCGCGGCGACCACTGCGTTGGTGACCAGGCTCGGCAAGCCCGCTCGGGTGCTGCTCGGACTCGGCGCGGGCAACCCCCCCGATCAGATGAAAAGCCAGGACATTCACCCTGACATCATGGACGCCTACCTTGTGGGAGTAGGCGCGGGCGCCTGGCCCACCTGGAACAGTCCCGATGGGGCGTACATCACGTACACCGCGCAGGCCATCCAGGCATACGGCGCGATCCCGATGTTCACGCTGTACCAGATGACGGCGCTCGGCGAGGGCAATCTGAGCGGCATCAACGACGCGACTTTCATGAACAACTACTGGGCGCAGGTACGGTTGATGTACCAGCGAATTGCAGCCCTCGGCACGCCCGTTCTGATCAATCTGGAACCCGACTTCTGGGGATTCGTTGCGGCGCAGGCGCCCGATCGCGATGCCACGCGGCTGGCGGCCGTCGTGGACAGCCAGCCCGAATGCGGCGGGTTGCCCAACACCGCCGGGGGCCTTGGCCAATGCCTGGTGCAGATGGGCAGGAAGATCGCGCCCAAGGCGTTGGTGGGATTCCCGCCCGCGTTCTGGAGCGGCACCGCTGCCGCAATCGGCGCCCAGATGCGGGCGGTCGGGGCCCATCAGGCGGACTTCATCGTCGCCCAGACCAGCGACCGTGACGCGGGCTGCTGGGAGGTGCCGTCGCCTCCCGCGGAATGCACGGGTCGAAGCGGTCCGTTCTACTGGGACGAAAGCAACACCACCAGCCCGAACTTCCACGAGTCGCAGCGCCAGATTTCCGACTATCGCGCGGCCCTGGGCAATGGGCTGCCGATCCTGTGGTGGCAAACGCCGATGGGCGTGCCGTCCGACACGCCCGGTGGCACCGACCTGCACTATCGCGACAACCATGTCGACTACATGCTGCGCAACGCTCAGGAGTATGGTGACACGCACACTTTTGCAATCGTCTTCAGCGCCGGTGGGAGTGTTCAGACCTCGATCAGCACCGATGGCGGCCAATTTGCGCGCCTGTCGGCTCAATATCTTGCACGAGGCGGCGCCACCTTGAAGTAGCGACGGCAACCGGGAAGGCCGAGAGGCTGATTTGTCCGTCAGGGTTTGTCCTGACGGTACAAAGACCCAAATGTCCTCCGCGCTACAAACGCGACGAGCCTATGTTCATAGGATTCGCAAGCGTGAAGGAAATATGCAATGAGAGCTCGATCTGGTTTGGTCTTCGCCCGTGTCGTTGAGTAGTGACCGATGCTGCCTGCCAAGGATCTGAGCGCCTTCTTTGAACGATGCATCTGGCCGCGCGCCCTGACGCAGGCAGAGCGCACCAAAGCGTTCGAGGCTCTGTACGTTCGTCATCATGAAGCGCACTCCTATGTGTGCCAACGCGACGAGATCGCCGACAGCTGGATTGGGGTGCTGGAGGGCTTCCTTCGTGTTCAGGACACCACGGTGGACGGCCGGCTGATCATGTTCACGGGGGTCGCCGCCAGCGGTTGGATCGGCGAAGGGTCGCTCCTGAAGCCGGAGCAGCGCAAGTACGACGTCATGGCGACGCGACCGACCATCACGGTCCATCTGCCACGCGCCACGTTCTCATGGTTGCTCGATCGAAGCATCCCGTTCAACCATTTCATGCTCTCGCATCTGAACGAGCGTCTTGGACAATTCATCGCGATGGTGAAGTTTGATCGACTGCTCGAACCGACGGCGCGAGTCGCGCGTGGCATCTCCAGCCTGTTTCATCCGGTGCTCTATCCGAACACGGACTCGACGCTGCGAATCAACCAGGAGGAAATCGGCTTGCTCGTCGGCATCTCGCGCCAGCGCGTCAACGTCGCCTTGACCGAACTGGAAACCGCGGGCCTCATTCAACGGGGCTACGGCTACATCACCGTGATGGACAGGCAAGCACTTGCCAGGTACTCCTAGCGCGGCTGCCGCACATCGAAACCGGAGGGTTTTTCCTTAGAAATCAGTGGCCGGAATGTCGGTCTTGGAACAGTTGGTCAAGGGCTCGCCTTTCAGAATCTCCTGGGCATCGCGCCATCTCGTTGCGGTGCGCAGGCTGAAAACTGACAAAGGAATAGAGACATGCACTTCTTCTCCCCAAAGGCACCCTTGGCTGGCGCGAAGCTTCACGTTGCTGCTGCTGTCAGCGTAGCGATGCTGGCAGCTTGCGGCGGCGGCTCCAACAACGGCGGCGCGCTCCCCCTGCTGCTCCCTGGCCCCCCAACTGCACAACCCGAAAGCCCTCCATCCGCACCGGTTGTGACGGCTCAAAAAGCATGTGGCGATCTGACCGGGAAAACCGTTGCAGGCGCCGCCCTGACGGCCGTGATGGTGGCTGCGACGGCAGACGTTCCCGTGTACTGCAAGGTCACCGGCACCATATCGCCCGCGTTGAACTTCCAGATATCTCTGCCAGAGGCATGGAACGGCAAGCTCTACTACCAAGGAGGAGGCGGCTACAACGGCGCCATTTCGCCGCCTTCGGTGCCGGCCCTGGGCCTGGGCTACGCCGTCATCGCAAGCGACTCCGGCCATCAGGACAATGCGTTGAGCGCGGACTTCGCGCTGACCGATACCTTTGCGGCCCAGCTGTTCGGCAGCCTCTCGGTACCCACGGTGATGTCGACGGCGAACGAGACCCTGGTGGCTGCCTATGGGTCTCTGCCGGCCAAGTCGTACTTCGAGGGTTGCTCGAACGGCGGGCGAGAAGCATTGATGGCCGTGCAGCGCTCGCCGAATCTCTTCGATGGGGTCATCGCGCGCGCACCCGCATACAACTGGGTCGGGTTCATGGGCGCCTTCAACCGAAATTCCAGGGCGCTTGCCGCGCCTGGCGGCGCATTCAGCGCTGCGAAGACGGCGCTCCTGAGCAAGCATGTCCGAGACGCTTGCGATGGGCTCGACGGAGTCGCCGACGGCGTGGTGTCGAACCAGGCTGCCTGCACGCCGGCGCTCGCCAATGTGGCGGCCCTGCGCTGTGCCGGCGGAACCGACTCCGGAGACAGCTGCCTGTCGGACGCACAGCTCGACGTGGTGGCGTCCTGGACCACGGAGGCAAGCTTCACGGGCAGCGCCACCTTCCGGAACGCCGGTTGGAACCTGACAGGAAACGAGGACGATCCGGGCGCCTGGAGGACTTGGCTCACGGGCGACGGCAATCTGACCATGGCGCTCCAGTTTCTGTTTCAGGATACGACGGTCAAGAACTATCTTGCCCGCGACAGGACGGTCAGCTCGCTCGCCTACACGCCCTGGGATCAGAACCAGAATGCGCTCTATGCCATGGCCGCGCTCAATGATGCGACCAACACGGACATCCGGCCGTTCATCAACAGCGGAGGCAAGCTGATCTTGTGGCACGGCGGAAATGATTCCGCGCTCAGTGCGAAATCGACCGTGGAGTACTACGGGAACATGCGAAGCTCGGTGGGCGCCGCGGCGGCTGACGCGGCGACGCGTTTCTATGTGGCGCCGGGGGTCAACCACTGCAGCGGAGGGCCGGGTGCCGATACCTCAGATCTGCTGACGGCTCTCGACCAATGGGTGACGAAAAGCAAAGCGCCCTCCACGTTGGTCGCGGAGAAGCGCGATGCAGACGGAGCAGTCGTCCTGAGCCGGCCTCTGTGCCAGTTCCCGCAGTATCCGAGATACACGGGTCCCGCCAATGATGCCGCCGCTTCCAAGTCAGCTGCCAACTACACCTGCAGCTCCTGAGTGATTGGGCCGCAGTTCTTTGCGCAGAATCTTTCCCACCGCTGATTTGGGCAATGATTCGAGAAACGTGATGTGGCGGGGAACCTTGTACGCCGCAAGGAGCTTGCGGCAATGCGCTTCCAACTCTTCCGCCTGCAAGCCCGGTGCGCGCCGGACGACGAAGAGGTGGGGCGCCTCCGCCGAACGCTCGTCCGGCACCCCGACGCACGCGCATTCGAGTACGTCCGGGTGCATGGCGACCACCCCCTCGATCTCGTTCGGATAGACGTTGAAGCCGGAGACCAGGATCATGTCCTTCTTGCGGTCGACGACGTACATCAGGCCCTGCGCATCCATGGTGACGATATCGCCGGTGCGGAACCAGCCGTCCTGCGTGAAGGACCTGCGCGTTTCCTCCTCGCGATTCCAGTAGCCCGCGAAGACCTGCGGGCCCTTGATCAGCAACTCGCCGGGCGTGCCGAGCGGCACCGGCTCGCCCGCATCGTCGACGATCAGGACATCGGTGGAGGGCACGGGCGCACCGATCGTGCCGTTGCAGCCGGGTGCATTGAAGGTGGCGCTGGGTGATGTTTCAGTGAGCCCGTAGGCCTCGGTGATGGGCGGGCCACCGGCTTTCACCCACTTCGCGGCAACTGCTTCCTGGATCGAGGCGCCGGCGCCGATGACAACGTTGCAGCGGGAGAAGTCGATGCCCGCGATCTCAGGCAAGGTCACCATGGCATTGAACATCGTGTTGACGCCGATCAGCATGTCGAAAGGCGCCCGCTTGAGTTCGGCGCAAAGCGCCTGGGCATCGCGCGGGTTGACCACCAGTCGGTTGTGGGCGCCACTGGCCAGCGATGTCAATGTGGTCCCGAGCGGAAAGATGTGGTACAGCGGCAGCGGCGTCACGATCTCGAAGTTGTCGATGTCGAGCGCCAGTGCCAACCATGACCGCATCTGCAGCGAGCTGGCAAGCACGCTGCGGTGCGTCAGGCACGCGCCCTTCGAAACGCCCGTCGTGCCGCCGGTGTACTGCAAAAACGCAAGATCGGATGGACCGACCTGCTCGCTGGTGAAGTCGGCGTCGGCCAACACGGACATCGCGTCGCGCAGGCTCACGATGCGGGCGCGGTCGTTCGCGGCCGCAGCATCGGGTTGGCCGGCCGTCGCGAACAATGACTGCTTCACCTCCCGCATCGGCACGGTCATGACATACCGCAGCTGTGTCTGGTCGAGAATCTCGCTCACCAGGCCCATGAAGGGCTCGGCCGCTACCAGCGCGGTAGCCCCGGAATCGGCCAGCTGGTAGGCCAGCTCGCGCGCCGTGTAGAGCGGATTCATGGTCACGCCCACCATGCCCGCGCGCAGGATGGCGGCCAGTGCCACCGGGTAGATGAGGTTGTTGTGCAGCAGCAGGGCCACCCTGTCGCCACGCTTGAGCCCGGCTGCTTGCAGAGAACGCGCGATGAGCGCCGACGCATGCTCGACCTGGGCGAAGGTCAGCGATTCACCAGCGCAGGTCACGGCCGTCCTGGCGGCGTACCTCGTGAAAGCGCGTTCCAGCAGGGTGACGAGGGTTTCTTGCTCGTCGAGGATGATGTCGCGGGGAAGTCCTGCCGGGTAGGAGGCATGCCAGAGTCGGTGTTCCATGTGATTTCTTTCGTGCGGTGGGCGGGGCTCAGGACTGCAGCGCTTCGCGCACGAAGTCCATCCGGTCCTGGCCGAAGAACATCTGGTCGCCGACGAAAAGCGTGGGTGCGCCGAACACGCCGCGCTCGACTGCTTCTTGCGTCGTGGCCTTCAGCGCGGCCTTGGTCTCGACGTCCTGCGTCAGGCGCTCGATCTCGGCAGGATCGAATCCACCTTCGGTCAGGATGCGGGCCGTGAGCTGCGCATCATTCAGGTTGAGCGCGTCGATCCAGAGCGCCTTGAACACGCAGGCCAGCAGTTGCTGCAGCTGCTCGGGGCGTCGCAGTTGAATGCCGGTGACCGCGCGCATGAGGAACAGCGTGATGACCGGGAAGTGCGGATTGCCCTGGAACGGAACGCCATACCGGCGCGCGTGGCGCTCGTAGTCCATCTGCGTATATCGCCCCTTGACGGGGATCGTGGCCGGCGAGGCGTTGCCGGTGGCCTGGTAGACGCCGCCCAGCAGCATCGGCCGGTAGACGAGGTCGGCACCGTGGCTGGCGCACAGGCCAGGCAACTGCGTCCACGCCAGGTAGGACGACGGACTACCGACATCGAAGAAAAAATCGACTGACTTGGGCATTCAAGGACTCCTTTAAATAAACGAACGTTTGGTAAACGGAAGCTATGTGATTAACGAACCCCCGTCAACGGGGTTTCACTGGGTTCTTCTTCGATTGACAAACGATCGTTCATTGATTAACGTGCGATGACTTAACGGACGTTTTTTAAAGGAGAACGCATGGACCAAACAGCCAACCACCGCGGTGTGGCTCTCGTCGTCGGCGCCGGCGACGCCACTGGCAGCGCCATTGGCGCGCGATTCGCCCGCGAGGGCTATGTCGCGTGCCTCACGCGGCGATCGGCCGACAAGCTGGAACCGGCCGTCGAACGCATCCGCGCGGCCGGCGGCCAGGCGTTCGGCTACGGCAGCGATGCACGCAAGGAGGACGACGTCGTCGCCCTGATCGACCAGATCGAGAAGGAGCGCGGCCCGATCGAAGTGATGGTCTTCAACATCGGCGCCAACGTGCCCAGCAGCATCCTGGAGGAAACGGGGCGCAAGTACATGAAGATCTGGGAGATGGCCGCCTTCAGTGCGTTCCTGAATGCGCGCGAGGTCGCGCGCAGGATGGTTGCGAGGGGTCGCGGGACGATTCTGTTCACCGGCGCGACGGCGGGCATTCGCGGCTCCGCGAACTTCGCGGCCTTTGCCGGCGCCAAGCATTCCCTTCGCGCACTGGCCCAGAGCATGGCGCGAGAGCTCGGCCCGCGGGGCATCCATGTGGCGCACATCGTGGTCGACGGCGCCATCGACACGGAGTTCATCCGCAGCAACTTCCCGGAACGCTACGCGCTCAAGGAGCAGGGCGGCATCCTGAACCCCGAGCACATCGCGGAGAACTACTGGTACCTGCACACCCAGCCTCGAGACGCCTGGACGTTCGAGATGGACCTGCGCCCCTACATGGAAACCTGGTGAAAGACACATGAAAACACGCATCACTGAACTCTTCGGCATTCGCCACCCGATCATCCAGGGCGGCATGCACTACGTCGGCTTTGCGGAGCTGGCCGCGGCCGTGTCCAATGCCGGCGGGCTCGGGCTCATCACGGGCCTGACCCAAAGAACCCCCGAGCTCCTGGCCAAGGAAATCGCGCGCTGCCGCGACATGACGGACGAGCCCTTTGGCGTCAACCTCACGTTCCTGCCGACCTTGTCCTCGCCGCCATATCCCGAGTACATCGCGGCGATTGCCGAGGGCGGCGTTCGCATCGTCGAGACGGCCGGGCGCAGCCCCGAGGCCTACATGCCCGCGCTCAAGAAGGCCGGCATCAAGGTGATCCACAAGTGCACCTCGGTGCGCCACGCGCTGAAGGCCGAAGCGATCGGATGCGACGCCGTGAGCGTGGACGGTTTCGAGTGCGGCGGACACCCGGGCGAGGACGACATGCCCAACATGATCCTGCTGCCCCGGGCCGCCGAGGAACTGAAGATTCCATTCGTGGCCTCCGGGGGCATGGCCGACGCACGCAGCCTGGTGGCGGCCCTGGCGCTGGGCGCTGACGGCATGAACATGGGCACGCGCTTCGTGGCGACGCAGGAAGCGCCGGTCCACCAGAACGTGAAGGACGCCATCGTCGCGGCCACCGAGCTCGATACGCGGCTCGTGATGCGCGGCCTGCGCAACACCGAGCGCGTGCTGACCAATTCATCGGTCGAGCAACTGATCCGGATCGAGAAGGAAAAAGGCGCCGATCTCAAGTTCGACGACATCATCGACCAGGTCGCGGGCGTCTACCCGCGCGTGATGCTGCAAGGCGAGATGGATGCGGGCGCTTGGAGCTGCGGCATGGTGGTCGGCCTGATCAACGACATTCCGACCGTGCAGGAACTGATGGACCGCATCATGGAGGAGGCGGAGCAGCTGATCACACGACGGCTCTCAGGGTTCCTGGAGCCTGCTCTGGCTTAGCCTGCGGACATCGGCCGGCCCACTTTGCCCAGTGAGCCGGCTCCGCATTTGACATGATGAGAGCTCCTGTCAAGCCGGCCTACGTGGCCCGGTACAGTTCGCTGTTCAACGGCGGCGAGCTTGCGTTCCCATGCGATGCGCGAGGCCGCGTAGACCTCGACGGGTTGAGCGAGCGGGCGCGCAACAACTACTTCTATGCCCGGGCCCTGACCGGACGCGCATTCGCCGCGCCAGTCATCATGGCCGGTGGCGAGGGATCGGCCCGATGTTGAAAATGAAGGCCGCTGTCCCTTGACGGGCGTTCACACCAGGTATCGCTGCACGGCTGCTTCGTTGAACTCGACACCCGACCCCGGCCGCTCGCTGGTGTAGGCCATCCCATCGCGCACGTCGAGCGGCTCCTTCAGGATCGGGTTCCACCAATCCATGTATTCGAGCCAATGCGCGGTCGGCGTAGCGCAAAGCAGATGGGCGCTGACTTCCGGCCAGAAATGGTTGGAAAGCGCCACGCCATAAAGCTGGCCCAGTGCGGCAATTTGTTGCCAACCGGTGACCCCGCCGCATCGCATGGCGTCGGGCATGGCCAGGCCGCGCACACCCGCGTCGAAGGCGTGGCGGAAACCGAGAGCCCCCAACCAGTTTTCACCGGCTTGCAACGGCGTGGTGATGGCTGCTGCCAGCTGCACCAACCCGGCATGGTCATGGGCAACGATCGGCTCTTCGATCCAGGCGAGGCCTTCGCCCTCCAGGGCGCGCAGGCGCCTCGCTGCGTCGCTGGTACCAAGCGATTGGTTGTAGTCGACCATGATGGCTGCGTCCGGGCCCATCGCCGAGCGCATGGCGCGCACGACGGCCAAGTCTTCCGCGACGGTCGGATAACCGATCTTCGCCTTGACCGCCTTGAAGCCTTTGCGCGCCCACTTCTCGGCGGACTGGCCGCTGCCCAGCGCGCCCTCATAGCTGACGCCCGCATAGGCCTGGACCGGTCGCGGCGATGATCCGAGCATGGTGGACAGGGGCAGCTCGTGTGCGCGAGCGAAAGCGTCCCATACCGCCATGTCGATCCCGGCCAGGGCCATCCCGACCAAACCTTCGGTGCCAAGCATCCGGAAGTGCCCATGCAGCCTGCGCGAGAGATCGGCGGGCGCCAGAGGCTGGCCGACGGCGACCGATTCGAGATTGCGCATCAGCTCGGCCAACGGCTTCTGTGCGGCGAGCCCGTAGCTGAACAGGATGCTATGGCCTTGTACGCCGGCGTCCGTGTTGATGGTCAGGAGCACGAGGGGCGATACCCCGACCGTGCCGGAGGCAGTGCGCAGGGGCTCGGGCATTGGAACGATGACGCAGCGGACCTGGAACGAGGTGATTTTCATTGGGTGATCTCGAAAATGGGTTCAGGCCGCCGCCCGCGCCGTTGTTGCCTGTGCCGCAGAGGAGGCCTCGAATTCGGCCAGCAGCGCCTGCCGGGCAATCTCCGCTTCAGCCATGCTGCGCTCCTTCACGTGGCCATAGCCGCGGATGCGCTGCGGCAGTTGGGCCAACTGGATTGCGATCTCGAGGGTGTGTGCGCGCAGTTCGCTTGCCAGGCGCTGCAACAGCACCTCGTAGTTGGCGATCAGCTCGCGTTCGGCACGGCGCTCGGCGGTGTAGCCGAACAGGTCGAATGGCGTGCCGCGCACAAATCGAAGCCGAGACAGCAGGCGCATCGCAGGCAGGATCCAGGGGCCGTATTCGCTTTTCTTCAATTGCCCGGTCAGCGGGTCGCGGCGCGACAGCAGGGGCGGGGCCAGGTTGAAGCGCAGGCGCTGCGGCCCCTCGAATTGCGCGACGAGGGCGGCCTGGAACTCCGGCGCCGTGTGCAGGCGCGCCACCTCGTACTCGTCCTTATAGGCCATCAGCTTGGCCAGGTTTTCGGCGACGGCCAGCGACAGCCGCTGGCTGCCGGGCGCCACCGCGGCCTCGGCTTGCGCGATTTTTTCAACCAGCGCGCTGTAGCGCAGTGCGTAGTCGGCGTTCTGGTAACGCCTGAGCAGTTCAGTGCGGTGCGACAGCACCTCCTGCAGCCCTTGTGGCAGCTTCGGCGCGGGCGGCGAAATACCGGCCGAGGCCGCCTCGACCGCGGCGCGGTTCGTGACCCAGAGGCGGCCCAGGCGCAGCGCGCGACGATTGGCCTCGACCTGCACGCCATTGAGCTCCAGGGCCCGCTCGATGGCCGCCACGCCCACCGGCAGCCAGCCCTTCTGCGCCGCCACACCCAGCAGGAGCGTATTGGCCGCCACCGCATCGCCGCACAGCGCGGTGGCGAGGCCGGTCGCGTCGACATAGTCCACATGCTCGGGGCGTACCACGCCCGCGACCTTGCGCTGGAGCATGGACACCTCGACCCGATGGTCCGGGTTCCTGGTGAAAACCGCGCTCGGCGGCACGCGGTTGTTGCCGAGGAAACGGCTGCGTTCCATGTCCAGCGTGCGTGACGCCTCGTCCGCCAGACCGGCGAGCATGTCGAAGGCCAGCATCAGGTCGGCTTCGCGCAGCCCGATGCGCTGGCTGGCGATGCCCGAGGGCGCCGCCGCGACGCGCAAGTGGCTGAAGACCGTCCCGTTCTTCTGAGCCACGCCGGTCATGTCGTAAACCGAGGCGGCCTTGTGTTCCAGGTGCGCCGCCATGGCCAGCACCGCGCTGACCGTGATCACGCCGGTGCCGCCGATGCCGGCCACCATGACGGAAAAGCCATCGGCAACGGGCCGCACCGGCGGTACGGGTATGTTCTGCAGCAGCGTCTCGGGTATGTCGCCCTGCGCGGGCCGGCGCAGGCTGCCCGAGGTGACCGTGACGAATGACGGGCAAAAGCCCTCCGCGCAGCGATAGTCCTTGTTGCACGAGGACTGGTTGATGGCGCGCTTGCGGCCCAGGGCGGTTTCCACGGGTTCGATGCTGATGCACCCGGATTGCGCTGAGCAGTCCCCGCAGCCCTCGCACACGGCCTGATTGATGAACAGCCGCTTGGGCGGATCGACCATGACCTTGCGCTTGCGCCGGCGGCGCTTCTCCGCGGCGCAGGTCTGTTCGTAGATGAGTACGGTGCAGCCCGCCACTTCGCGCAGTTCGCGCTGCACCGCATCGAGATCGTTGCGGTGACGTATCGTCACCTCTTTGGGCATGGCGGCATCGGACCGGTGCAGATCCGGATTGTCCGACACCAGCACCACCTGCTTCACGCCCTCGCCCAGCACTTGGCGGGCCACCCGGCTGACCGAAATAGGCCCATCCACGGGCTGGCCGCCCGTCATGGCCACGGCGTCGTTGTAGAGGATCTTGTAGGTGATGTTGGCTTTGCTGGCGACCGCGCCGCGCAGCGCCAGCAGGCCGGAGTGGTAGTAGGTGCCGTCTCCGAGGTTCTGGAACACATGGCGTGTCTTGGTGAAATGGTGCAGTCCGCTCCAGTTCATGCCTTCGCCGCCCATCTGCGTGGACAGCAGGGTGCGCGCCTTGTAGAACATCGCCATGCTGTGACAGCCGATGCCCGCCAATGCGAAGCTGCCTTCGGGCACGTTGGTGGATGTGTTGTGCGGGCAGCCCGAGCAAAAGTAGGGAGGGCGGCTGTCCTGGGCCGTCGCCAATGAGATGACGCCGCTGCGGCGAGGGGCCAGCAGCGCAATGCGCGCCTCCAGCGCTGCATCGGCCAGGCCCGCCGTGCGAAGGCGCGCGGCGATCGCCAGCGCGAGGTCCAGCGGTTCGAGTTGCTTCTCGAGGGTGACCAGCGGCGAACCATGCTCGTCGTTTTTGCCGACGATGCGCGGGCGCGCCGCGTCGTTGTACAGCATGGCGGCGGCCTGGCGCTCGACGAAGGCGGCCTTTTCCTCGATGAAGAACAGCTCGGCCTTGCCGGCGGCGAATTCCTTCAGCCCGACCGGCTCCAGCGGCCACACCATGCCGACCTTGTACAGCGCCAAGCCCAGCGTGCGAGCCCGCGCGTCGTCGATGCCCAGATAGGACAGCGCCTGGCGCGTGTCCTGGTAGGCCTTGCCGGCTGAAACCAGCCCGAACCGCGCACTCTCGTCGCCCATCGTGCATTGGTCGATGCGGTTGGCGCGCGCAAAGCGCAGGACCAGCGGCAACCGGTGATGCATCAGGATGGTTTCGTCGCGCGCCGGCGCGAACGCGCCACGGTAATGCACGCCCTCGGGCGGCAACAGATCGGCCGGGTCGGGCAGGGCGATGTGCTGCGCCTGCGGGTCGATGTCAACCGTGGCCGTCTGCTCGATGGTCTCGTTGACCACCTTGAGGCTGGCCCAGCAGCCGGCGTAGCGCGACAGCGCAAAGCCCAGCAAACCGAACCGCACGATGTCCTCGACGTTGGATGGATACAGCACCGGGATCGAGTTGGCGGCCATCGCCTGCTCGCTTTGATGCGCAACCGTCGACGACTTGCCGGGGTGATCGTCGCCGAACACCGCCAACACGCCGCCGCGCGGATGCGTGCCGGTGTAATTGGCGTGCTTGAAGGGGTCTCCGGAGCGATCGACGCCGGGCCCCTTGCCGTACCACATGGCGAACACCCCATCGACGTTGGCGGGACCCAGCGCGTCCAGCTGCTGCGTACCCCAAACCGCTGTCGCGGCCAGATCTTCGTTGACGCCCGGATCGAAAACAATGCCCGCCTCCTTCAGGTGCCGCGCCGCCGCCCACAGTGCCTGGTCGAATGTCCCCAACGGCGAACCGCGATAGCCGCTGATATAGCCGCCGGTGGACATGCCCGCGCGGCGGTCGCGTTCGCGCTGCAGCAGCAGCACGGCGATCAACGCCTGCGCGCCGGTCAGGAATGCCGAGCCCTGCGCCAGATTGAAGCGCTCGTCGAGGCTGGCGAGCGAGCGCAGCGCGCCGGCTTCGACCGGGGGGCGGGCGAGATCGATGATGTCGGGCGTCGGGCTCATCGTGCGGACGCTGCCGCGTGCTGGGCCTCGTAGACCTGCAGGTTGCAGTAGGCGGTCTGCAGCAGAGGAACCGCTGCGCCCACGAGCCTGGCTTGCGCAATCAGGTCGCCCAGGATGGCCTGTGATTCCAGTCGCGGTATGCCGGCCATCATGTCGCGCGCCATCGATGCGGCCCAGGGCGAAGCCGGGTCCAGCAGGACGCGCTGGACCATGCCGACCGAAGCTGGGCCCGGCGGGTGGCCGGACAGGGTGGCAACCTGCGTCACTTCGTCGATCGACTGACGGATCACGGCCTCGCCACCCGTGGCGCCCAGTATCTGGCCGACACTCGCGCGCATCAGCGTGGTCGCGGTGGCCCCGGACGCGAGCATCACCCACTTCTCCCACAACTCCTGCTCGATGTCGGCGGAGAACCTGCGCATGCCGGGCGTGCGCGCGATCAGTTCGTGAAAGCGATGTGCAACGGGCTCCTGCGACGCGGCACGCGCGCCGAGGACAAACACGTCGTTAGGCCCGAAGTGCTGGATCGCGCCGTCGGGCATCAGCATGGCGGCGATGTAAGCAATGCCGCCGAGCACCTTGTCGCTGCCGAAGCGCTGGTCCAGCCGGTTGTAGGCTTCCACGCCATTGATGACGGGCAGCACGAGCGCGCCCGCTGCCACTGCGGGGGCGATCGTGTCCATCGCCTCGTCGAGATCGAAGGCCTTGCAGGTCAGCAGCACCACATCGGCCTGTGCCGCAGGCCCGGCCAGTTCGGCGCGGCTGAGCGTCGCAACGGGCAGGTTCATGTCGCCCAAGGCACTGCGCGCGACCAGCCCATGCTCGCTCAGCTGAGCCCGGCGCCGCTCGCGCACGAGGAAACGCACTTGTGCCCCGGCCTGTTGCAGGCGAGCTCCGTAATAGCCACCGGCCGCGCCGGCTCCCAACACCAGAATTTGCATGGAGATTCCCTCTGTTTATTGCGCTTGCAAGTTGATCGACTTGGCCACGGCCCGCATCTTTGCGATCTCGTCCCTGAAGAAATTCGCCGCCTGCACCGTGTCCAGGGGCCCCAAGACTCGCGAGCTGTTTTCGCGCACGAAGCGCAGAAATTCAGGCTTTCCCAGCGCCTCGGCGCTGGCACGGTTCAGGCGCGCCACTTCGGCATCCGGAACCCTCGTCGGGACAAACAGGCCGCTCCAGACCGAGTGGCTGAACGACTTGAGGGAACTGCCCTCGTTCAAGGTCGGAACGTCGGGCAGGTCGGGGTTGCGCTGCTCGCTCGCAATGCCGATCGCCTTCACCTTGCCGGACTTCAGCAATCCGACCACAGGACCGGCGAGGGGAAGGAACGCCAGGTCAATCTGGCCGCCCACCAGGTCGGGCACCATCGAGGCCGTGCCTTTGTAGGGCACCGCCATCAGCTTTGCGCCGATACGCGCTTCGAAGTCGGCTGCCGCTATGTGGGATGAGGAGCCGTAACCGATGTTGCCGATGGAGAGTTCCGGGTTGCCAGGCTTGCGCACGTAGGCCACAAGCTCATCGACGTTCTTGAACGAATGCTTGGACGCGCTCAGCAAAATGAAGTCCGTCGTGCCCAGGGGCGCGACCAGCTTGAACGACTCCGGCGAGTATTTCGCCGTAGCAATGCTCAACGGTGCCAGGATCAGGTCGGGTCCGCTCGTGCCCAGGACCACAGCGTTGTCGGGCGCCGCCGAAGCCACGTTCATCGCGCCCAGCGCGCCGCTCAGGCCTGGCAGGTTTTCGACGACGACGGTCTGGCCCAATGCGTCCTGCAGGGCCGGTTGTATCTGCCGGAAGGTTACGTCCACTGCGCCTCCGGCAGGCCAGGCCACCCGAACAATGAGGGGCTTGCCGCTCGCGTTTTGTGCATACGCGGCGGGAAGGAAAAACGAAGCGGCGACTGCCGCGGCGAACAGAATTTTTTTCATCGAACTGCTTTTTTTAGTTGGCTGTGCGTTGTCTCTATGGCTTCGAAATTCTGCGGCGCACATCCCCAACCGGCGAGGTTCGGCAAGGTCAGGTGGGGGTTCATTTGCGCCATTCATGCCACCTTCTCCACGGGCAGCGCTCTACTGCGGCTGTAGGTTGGTCTGCCGCGCCAGTTCGCCATACTTTCGAATTTCGGCGTTGTAGAAATCGTCAGATTCCTTGGCCGACATCGTCAAGGTGATGACCCCGCCTTCGCTGGCGAACTTCTGGAATTCGGGGCTCAGCACCGCTTCGGTCACCGCCTTGTTCAGGCGTTGCACGATGGCGTCCGGCGTGGCTCGCGGCACCAGCAAGCCGATCCATTGCCGGTGGAGGACTGGCCGCTCGGGGTGGGCTTCAGACAGCGTGGGCACATCGGGCAGCATGGGGTTGCGCTTGGCCGCGGCAATGCCGATGGCGATCAGCTTCTTTTGCTGAACCATCGCCACGGTGGCCATGCCCAGTGGGATGAACCCGATGTCCACGTGGCCACCCAGCAAATCCTGGACGAGCGGCGCCATTCCCTTGTACGGTATGCCTGCCGCCTTGACGCCGCTGGCCGCCTTCATGTCGTCGCCTGCGAGCTGCGAGCTCGACCCCGGCCCCTGGTGGGCCAGCGACAGGCCGTTTGGCAATGTCTTGCTGTAATCCACAAGCTCGGCCAGCGTATGGGCCGTCATCGAGGGCCGCGCCACCAGCAGCATGTCGCTCAATCCCAATGCCGCCGCCAGCCGGAACTGGTCGGGTCTGTACTGGGCCGATGCCATTGCCAGCGGGGTCAGGATCACGTCGTTGGTGTGCCCCGCCACGACATAGCCGTCAGCCGGCGCCTTGAGGACATTGACTGCACCGATCGCTCCGCCCGCGCCGGACAGGTTCTCGACCATCAATGGCTGGCCCAGCTCGGCCTGCATCCTCGGCAGGATTTGTCGGATGAAGACGTCGGCAGTCCCGCCCGCAGGAAAAGCCACCCGGATCGTCACCGGTTTGGTCGGATAAGCCTGCGCCCATGAATTCGAGCTGATGGCTGCGGCGGCGATGAACGCCCCCAGCAAGATCGATCGTTTGATGCTGTGCATGAAATTGTCTCCGTTCTTGTTGGGCACCCGCCATCACCTTTCAGAGGCGGTGGGCGTACTTGGCTATCGCGCTCTCGTTCCATTCGATCCCGCTGCCGGGTCGGTCGGGGATGTGGACCAAGCCGTTGCGGACCTCGAAGGGCTCTGCCAGGATCAGATCGGCCCAATCGCACCACTCGAGCCAGTGGGCGGTTTCCGTCACCCGCATCAGGTGAGCCGAAAACTCGGGGTACAGGTGGGTGGACACTGGCACCCCCTTGGCTGCCGCGATGCCGGCGGCGCGCATCCGCCGGTCACGCCGCCGATGCGCATCAGGTCGGGCATCACGAAGTCTGTCGCGTCCAGCTCGAGTGCGATCTGCAGGTCGCGCGGACCCCAGAAGTTCTCGCCGACCTGGATCGGCGTCGATAGCCGGCGGCGCAACTGCGCCAATCCGGAAAGGTTGTCGCATGCAATCGGCTCCTCCATCCAGTAGAGCCCTTCGCCGTCCAGCGCACGGCAGCGCGCAATGGCTTCGTCCCTGGTGTGGGCCTGGCTGAAATCGGCCATGAGTTGCAGCGATGCGCCGCCAGCGCGCCGGGCGGCCGCGATGGCCGCAAGATCCTGCGCCAGGCTGTCGCGTCCCAGCCGGATCTTCAGGGCGGTGAAGTCCCCTTGCGCGATGAGCTCCTCCGTCTCGCGCGCCACCTCCGAGGGATCGATCAGCCAAAGGCCGTTGCTGTTGTACGCCTTGACCGGGCCCACGCTGCCGCCCAGGTAACGGGCCAGCGGCAACTGCGCCGCCTTGGACAGCGCGTCCCAGATCGCCATGTCGAGGCCGGCGATCGCGGCCAGCGTGACGCCTTCCAGTCCGATCGGCCACAGGCTTTGGCGCGCCTGGCGGAACAGGTCGACCGGATTGGCTGGCTTTCCCTTGAAGCGTTCAACGAGGTCGTGGATGAGGGGCGCGATGTAGCGCACGCTGTTGGGCAGATACGGCTGCAGGTAGCTGCGTCCCACCACGCCGCCCTGCATGTGCAGGTCGATCAGGATGATGGTCCAGGCCGGCGGGGACATGCTCTTGAGCACCGGCGTGCGCTTGAGCGGTACCAGCACGGCACGCACGTCGACGGACTCGATGGCCAGGGGAGGATGCATGGCAACCACCGCGTTCAACCCAGGGTGCCCGTGAAGGCGCCGCCGTCGAGCAGCAGGTTCTGCCCGGTCATGAAACCGGCGTTGGCACCGCACAGGAAAGCGCAGGCCTGGCCGAATTCCTCGATCGTGCCAAAGCGCCCGGCCGGCACCTGCTGCAGCATGGCGTCGCGTGCTTCGTCCGCGGTCTTGCCGCTGCGCTTGCCCAGCACGGCGAAGCCCATGAGGATGCGGTCGGTCGCGTGGAAGCCGGGCAGCAGGGCGTTGATCGTCACGTTGTGCTTCACGATCTGCCGTGACAGTCCGGCGACAAAGCCGGTCAGCCCCAGGCGCGCACCATTGCTGAGTCCGAGAAAATCAATGGGTGACTTGACCGCGCTCGAGGTGATGTTGACGATGCGCCCGAACTTGCGGCCGATCATGCCGTCCACCGTGGCGCGGATCAGTTCGATCGGTGCCAGCATGTTGGCGTCCAGGGCGGCGATCCACGCGTCGCGGTCCCATTCCCTGAAGTCGCCCGGTGGGGGCCCGCCCGCGTTGTTGACCAGAATGTCGGGTGCCGGCATCGCCGCAAGCACGGCTTGGCGGCCCTCGGGCGTTGCGATGTCGGCGGCCACGGTCTTTACCGTCGCGCCGGTGCTGGCGCGGATTTCGTGCGCCGTGCTCTCCAGAGCGTCCACGCCGCGCGCGGTGATGAGCAGCTCCAAGCCTTCATTCGCGAGCGCCAGGGCGCAGCCTTTGCCCAGCCCCTTGCTCGCGCCGCAGACGATCGCGCGCCTTCCTCTGATCCCCAAATCCATTGCTCACTCCTTGGTGTTGACAAGGTGCCTACACGCGCAAGACGGTGTGCCTTGCGTCGCCAAATTTTGTGGCGCTCGCTTCGGCTCGACGAGGTCTGGCAGCGCCAGAGGGGGGTTCGTTTGTGCCATGCAGCCTTGTCCCCGGGCTGCACGGTCTTTACCTTGTGAGGCGAGGCGCCGCTCAGGCGGCTCCGATGCGGTAGTCGCTCGGCACCTTGCCGGTCCAGCGCCTGAAGGCCTTGCGGAAGTTGGTGGCTTCACTAAAGCCCACCCGCTCGGCGATGTCGACGACGGGAAGCTTCGAATTGCTCAGATAGCCAATCGCCAGTTCCTTGCGGGTCTGATCGACCACACTCTTGAATGTCACGCCCTGGTCCGCCAGACGGCGGTGCAGCGTGCGCACCGACACGCCCAGCCGCTCGGCCAGCCGCGCAACCGACACCATGCAGCGGGCATCGTCCAGGCAGGCGCCACGCACCCGCCCCGCCCACCCGCCGGCCTGGTAGTCGCCGTACGAGGCGGCGACACACATCCGCCTGCACAACTCGTGGGTAATCGAATTGGCACCCGGGCAGGCCGCATCCAGGATCGCAGCATCGAAATGCCATTCGAGTACGTCGGCGCCGAACTCGGCTGTGCAACCGAAGACCTGCGCGTAGGACCGCCAGTGCGCTGGAGCCGGGTAGTTGCAGACGAGGCGCCGGGCGGGCAAGGGCACTTCGAGCACGCGCTGGAACAGGGAGTTGAGCGAGCTGCGCCAGAACTCCGCCACGAAGGGGAGGACGGCGCCAAAGCGCTCGGCCGGCGCACAAGCCAGTATGGCCAGGTCGCCTTGAACGCGCAGCGTGGGCTGCAGGAACGGCATGGCAGGCTGCATGTGCGCGATCCCGAATTCAAGTCCGTCCCGGAAGGTGGCGCTGCTGGCCATTGCGAAGCCGTAGATGCCGAAGTCGCCGATGCGCTGGCGTGCGCCGGCACGCAGGGCCGCGTCGGACTCGGACGACAGCTTCTGCGCATTGGCAAAGACCGCCATGCGTTGGGCCTGCGACATGGGGGCGTAGGCGTTGTCGATGTCGCCTGGCTCCAGCCCCGTGCGTGCGAAGAGGTCGGACAGGGCGACTCCTTCGCATCGCAACTGCGCTGCCAGCGCCGAGAACCCCAGCATGGCGGCGCCGGGCACAACGGCCGCTTGCACAGCCAGCGGGGTCAGTTGCATCATCAAGATCCTCCGCTTCGATCTAGTGAGCTTGGCCTGCTGCTAGACGCGTTCGAGACACAGGGCAATGCCCTGTCCCCCGCCGATGCACAGCGACACCACGGCCTTGCGGCCGCCGGTCCGCTGGAGCGCATGAGCCACCTTCGTGATCAGGATCGCACCCGTCGCACCAATGGGATGGCCGTGCGCGATCGCGCCGCCGTCGATGTTGTAGCGCGAAGGCTCGATCTTCAGCTCGTCGCGTACGACGATCGCTATCGCTGCGAAGGCCTCATTGACCTCGAAGCGGTCGACGTCCTGCACGTTCCATTCGGCACGGCCGAGCGCCTGGCGGATCGCGGGCAGCGGCCCCAATCCGAAGAAGCCCGGCTCGACCCCGGCCACCGCGACGCTGCGAATGGCGAGCATCGGCGTGAGGCCGGCCTCGCGCGCGACCGAAGCCTCGCAAACGATCATCGCGGCGGCGCCGCCGTTGATGCCTGGAGCGTTGCCGGCGGTGATGGTGCCGTCCGGACGGAACGCGGGCTTCAGGCGCGCCAGCGTCTCGGCGGTGGTGTCGGGACGGTTTCCTTCGTCCGCGGCGAAGACCGTGGATGCCTTGCCGCCCTTGATCGTCAGCGGCTCGATCTCTTCCTTGAGCCACCCGGCCTCTTGCGCGGCGGCAAACCGCTGCTGGCTCTGGGCCGCGAACGCATCCTGCGCTTCGCGCGTCACGCCGTATTTCTGCACCAAGTCTTCCGTGTGCCAGCCGGAATGCTTGCCGGAGAAGGCATCGTTCAACCCGTCGAGCAGCAGGGAATCCATGGCTTCGGCGTTGCCCATCCGCGCGCCGAAGCGCATGCCCGGCAAGAGGAACGGCGCGCGGTCCATGTTCTCCACGCCACCGGCGATCACCATTTGTGAAACCCCGGCGAGCACTTCCGCGTACGCGGTTGCGACGCCCTGCGCGCCGGATCCGCAGACACGGTTCACGGTCATGGCGGGCGCGCCGACGGGGAGGCCGCCCAGGACCGCGGCCTGCCTGGCCACGTTCATGCCGTTGCCCGCCTGCACGACGTTGCCCATCACCACGGAATCGACGCGCGCCGGGTCCAATCCGGAACGGCGCAGCACCGCGGCAATGGCGTGCGCGCCCAGTGCAGCGGTGGGCGTTGTCTTCAGCGACCCGCCGAAACTGGCGATCGCGCTTCGCGCCGGGGAACAGATGACGATTTCTTTGCTCATGGGGGACTCTCCTTGGTTAGATAACGGTCGCGCAGCAACTTCTTGTAGAGCTTGCCGGTCGCGTGGCGAGGAAATTCGAATTCGAAATCGATGCTCCTGGGCACCTTGATGGACCCGAGCAGCGCGAGGCAGCGGGCCTTCAGCGCATCGGCGATCGCCGGGCCAGTGAAGTCCGGGTGCGCCGGCTGGATGACGGCTTTGATTTCCTCGCCGTATTCCTCGTTCGGAACCCCGAAGACCGCGACATCCGCGACGCGCGGATCCTGCAGCAGCACGTCTTCGATCTCTTGCGGGTAGATGTTGACGCCGCCCGAGATGATGACGAAGTCCTTGCGGTCCGTCAGGTAGAGGTAGCCTTCATCATCGAGACGGCCGATGTCGCCGAAGGAGCGCCAGCCCTGCGGACTCGTCGCCGCGCGGGTCTTGGCGGGGTCGTTCCAGTACTCGAATTGCGCATCGCTTTCGAAGTAGACGTTCCCGGTTTCACCCGCAGGCAATTCATGGCCGGCGTCGTCCAGGATGTGCAGGATGCCGTCGGTCGCGCGTCCGACCGAGCCCTTGTGATGGAGCCATTCGCGCGACGTGATGGCCGTGGAGCCGATGCCCTCGGTGCCCGAGTAGTACTCCTGAAGAATCGGACCCCACCAGTCGATCATCGCCTGCTTGACGTGCACCGGGCAGGGCGCCGCGCCGTGAACCGCCTGCGCCATGGAGGCCGTGCTGTAGCGGCTGCGTACATCTCCTTCCAGTCGCAGAAGGCGGTGGAACATGGTCGGCACCCAGAGTGAATGCGTGCACCCGAAGCGCGCGATGGCGGCGAGCGCGCGCTCGGCGTCGAACTTCGCCATCACGATGCTGGTGGCGCCGGCATGGATGGCCGCCGACAGGAACCGATTGGGCGCGCTGTGATACAGCGGCGAGGTGGACAGGTAGACCGAGGAGGCGTCGAGCGCGAACGACCGGGCCACCGCGGCGTTGCGGTTGTCGACCGCATCGAAGTCGCCCTCGAAGGGCGGCTTGCGCACGCCCTTCGGCCGGCCGGTCGTGCCCGATGAATACAGCATCTCGCGTCCGGGCGCGAGAAGCGGCGGCAGCTCGCTCGACGCAGCCAGAGAATGCGCCTCCCAGGATTCGATGGCCGGATCCGCAAAGCCGATGCCGAGGCGCCGTGCACCGCCGAGATCCAGCGACGAAGCCGTTTCGGCGCTCATACAGCCGGACGACACGATGGCGACCGATGCCCCCGAGTCCTTCACGATGTACTGGAAATCAGCAGCCGAAAGCCGCGTCGAGGCGAGCACGTAGTACAGGCCGATGCGCTGCGCGCCGAGCGCAAGAAAAAGCAGTGCGGGCGAGTTCTCGATGCACAACACGATGCAGTCGTTCCGCTTCAGGCCGAGCGACAGCAGGGCGTTGGCCGCCCGGTTCGCCTCGCGCTCCAGTTGTCGGAAGCTGAACGCCTCGCCGGATTCGAGAAAGTGCACCGCCACCTTGCCGGGCGTGGCAGCTGCGAAGCGGCTCAGGTGGTACATGCCGGGCGATCGACAAGAGTGGTCAGAAAAGATCGATGGCCGGTTCCATCAATGCGGACGATCCCGCCCGGATCTCACCGCACAGCGCCGCCGTCTGCGGCAGCAGCCGCTGGAAGTAGAAGCGGGCCGTGGCGATCTTCGAGGCATAGATCGGATCGGTGGAGTCAATGTTCTTGAACGCCACCTCGGCCATCCGCGCCCAACTCCACGCGAGGGCAAGGTGCCCGACCAGGCGCAGATAGGGCGCAGCGGCCGCGCCTGCGGCGTGCGGGTCTTGCGCCGACGTGTCCACCAGTTCGCGGGTGAGCTGCCTGATGTCGGCGACCAGTTTGGTGAGCGGCTCCGTGAACTCGCGCATCGCCTCGCGCGGGCCGCAGGTCTCGGCGAATGCGCCGGCCATGTCCAGGAAGGCGCCCATCTGCCGGCCCTGGTCGGCCAGCACCTTGCGCCCGAGCAGGTCCATGGCCTGCACGCCGTTCGTGCCCTCGTACAGGCCCACGATGCGTACGTCGCGCAGGTGCTGCTCGACGCCGTTCTCGCGGATGTAGCCGTGTCCGCCGAACACCTGCATGGCGAGCAGCGTGCACTCCACCGCGAGGTCGCTGGACAGTGCCTTCACGAGCGGGGTCAAAAGGCCCAGCAGTTCGGCCGTCTCGTTGCGTTTGGCGGGGTCGGGATGAAGGCGCTGAACATCGCTCAGCTGCGCGGTCCACAGCGCCAGTGCGCGCGCGCCCTCGATGTTCGCCTTCTGCGTGAGCAGCATGCGGCGCACGTCGGCATGCCCGATGATCGGGTCGGCCGCTTCGGCCGACGATCGCGCGCCGCTGGCGCGACCCTGCAGACGCTCCTTCGCATAGGCCAGGGCCTTCTGGTAGGCCGCTTCCATCAGGCCGATGGCGATCATGCCGACCAGCACGCGCATGTGGTTCATCTGCACGAACATCCCGGCCAGCCCCTTGTTGGGCGCACCCAGCAGCCAGCCGGTCGCGCCGTCGAAATTGATGGTGCAGGTCGAGTTGCCGTGGATGCCCAGCTTGTGCTCGATGGAGCCGCAGACCACCGCATTGCGCGCGCCGGCCGCGCCGCTCGCATCGGGGATGAACTTGGGAACGATGAAAAGAGAAATGCCCTTCACGCCGGGCGGCGCATCCGGCATGCGCGCGAGCACCAGGTGCATGATGTTCTCGGTCAGGTCCTGCTCGCCACCCGAGATGAAGATCTTGCTGCCGGTGATGCTGTAGCTGCCGTCGGACTGCGCGACGGCGCGAGTGCGCATCAGGCCCAGGTCGGTGCCCGCGTTGGGCTCGGTCAGGCACATGGTGCCGGCCCACTCGCCCGAGGCAATCTTCGGCAGGTAGAGCGCCTTCTGTTCCTCCGAGCCATTGGCCGCCACGTTCACGTAGGTGGCATGCGACATGCCGGGATAGGACGACCACGCCATGTTCGCGCCGCCGAAGACTTCGTAGACCGCGTTGGCCACGACGGAAGGAAAGCCCTGGCCGCCGAACTCGGGGCTGCACGCGAGGCCGGCCCAGCCGTTCTTCGTGAATTCGTCGTAGGCTTTCTTGAAGCCGGGCGGGGTCTGCACCACGCCGGGCGAGGGCATGCTGCAGCCGTGTTCGTCGCCCGGGCCGTTGAGCGGCGCGATCACCTCGGACGCGAACTGCCCGGCCGCGGTGAGCACCTGGTCGATGGTCTCGGCATCGAGCTCCGGCTGGCCGCAGGCCTCCAGCATGGCCGGCACCTGGAGCACTTCGTGCAGCACGAATTGAATGTCCCGCATGGGGGCTTGATAGGTCATGGTGATGCTCCTTGCCTCAAGCCACTTCGAACAGGCCCGCGGCGCCCATGCCGCCACCGATGCACATCGTCACCACGACGAAGCGCGCGCCGCGCCGCTTGCCTTCGATGAGCGCATGCCCCACCAGCCGCGAGCCGGTCATGCCGTAGGGATGTCCGATCGTGATGCCGCCGCCGTTGACGTTCAGCTTTTCCGGATCGATGCCCAGGCGGTCGCGCGAGTACAGCACCTGGCAGGCGAAGGCCTCGTTCAATTCCCACAGGCCGATGTCGCTCACCTTGAGGCCGTGGGTCTTCAGCAGCTTGGGCACGGCCAGGACCGGGCCGATGCCCATTTCTTCCGGCGCGAGGCCGGCCACTGCGATGCCGCGGTAGGTGCCCAGCGCTTTGAGCCCGCGGCGCTCGGCAACCGCGCGCTCCACCAGCACGCAGGCCGATGCGCCATCCGAGAGCTGACTCGAATTGCCGGCGGTGATGACGCCGCCTTCGATGACGGGCTTGAGACTGGAAAGGCCTTCGAGCGTGGTGTCGGGGCGGTTGCCTTCATCGCGGTCCAGCGTGACGTCGCGGTAGCTGATCGCGCCCGTCTGCTTGTCGGCCACGGCCATGCGCGCGGTGATCGGCACGATCTCGTCGTCTAACAGGTGGCGCTCCTGCGCCAGGGCGGTGCGGCGTTGCGCTTCCGCGGAATACGCGTCCTGCGCCTCGCGCGAGATGCCGTACTTCTTCGCGACGATCTCGGCCGTGTGCAGCATCGGGATGTAGGCATGCTGCACGCGCGCAATGAGCAGCGGGTCGGCCTCTTCGCCCACCCACTTGACGAACGGGTTTTGCACGGCGGAGATGTTCTCCTGGCCACCGCCCACCGTCACGTCCATGCCGTCGACGATGATCTGCTTGGCCGCCGTTGCGATGGCCATCAGGCCGGAGGCGCATTGCCGGTCCATCGTCTGTCCCGGCACCGACTGCGGCAGTCCCGCCGCGAGCGCCGCGAGACGTCCGATGTTCATGCCCGCGGTGCCGGCGGCCATCGCGCTGCCGATGACGACATCCTCCACTTCCCCGGGATTGATGCCCGCCCGCTGCACGGCGTGCTGGATCGCGTGACCCATCAGGGTGGGTGACTTGATGTTATTCAATGCGCCGCGAAACGCGCGGCCGATGCCCGTGCGTGCGGTGGAAACGATGACGGCTTCTCTCATGATCAAACTCCAAGGGGTTCAGTAAACAGGTCGGCGTACCGGCTCGCCACCACGCGGCGATTCAGGCGCAGCGCGGGCGTGAGCTCTTCGTCGCCTTGATGCAGCGAGCGCGGGATGACCCGGATCGTGCGCACGCGATGGTTCTCGGGCAGGCGCCCGTTGGCAATTTCCACTTGCGCCGCGATGAGCGCAGTGATCTCGGGCAGGCCGAGCAGGCTGGCGTAATCGGTGAAGGGTAGGCGCTGCTGCTGCGCATGCTTCCTGATCCGCTCCTCGTCCAGAGCGAGCAGCGCCGCCGAATGTCCGCCTTCCGCCGGCACGACGATGGCGTCGGCGATGTAGGCACTGAGCCGGAATGCATCTTCCGCAATCTCCGGGCTGATGGATTCGCCTCGTGCGCCGATGGTCTGCGCGCGCACGCGGCCGAGCAGGCGAACGCGGCCGTGTTCGTCGACACGCCCGAGGTCGCCGGTGCGCAGCCAGCCGTCCGCAAGGGTCGCGGCAGGGCTCAGTGTTCCGCGCAGCCAGTAGCCCGGGCGCGGGATCGCACCGCGCACCAGCACTTCGCCATCGGGCGCCAGCTTCAGCTGAGTGCCTGTTTCGAATGGTGCGGATGCGGTCTCCATCGAGCGGCTGGCGGGAACAATCCTGCAGAAGCCGGCCTCGGCCATGCCGTAGCAATCGAGCAGGGGAATGCCGATGGCGTCGAACCAGTCGGCCACCTGCGCGGGGCTGGAGGCTCCGCTCGCGAGGGCGACCCGCACGTTCCGCAAACCCAGGGCGGAGCGTATGCGCGCCTGCGTCCTGCGCTGCAGCCAGCCGGGCCGGTGCGCCGAAAGGCACGAGGCGTACGCGGTTCGGGCGACAGGCACGGCTTCCTGCATGAACAGCTCGGTCGTTCCTTGCAGCTTTTCGAAAAAGCGCGGGGCGGCGAACAGGACGTGCGGCTCGACCTCGCTCATGTCGTTGAACACCGTGGCGCCGTTCTCCGGCAAGTGGAGCAAGGTTTCGTGCATGAGCATGGCCTTCTGGGCCAGCATGCGTTCGCCGTAGTGCGCCAGCGACGTGATCGACAGGGCACGATCACCCGGGCGCAGCTGCAGCCAATGACTCACGGCGCGCACTTCCCGCAGGAAGTCGTGCTGTCGCCGCGCCACCAGCCGCGCCGGGCCGGTGCTGCCCGCCGTGGCCGCGAGGAATGCAATCTGCTCCCCGGTGCCGGCGTCGATGCGGTTGTCGAACAGGGCGGGTTCCCTGGCCACGGCTTGCGCGCCGCGCGCAAGCCATTCGTCGTAGGAACTGACTTGCGCGTCCGTGAAGCGCGAGAGGCCGCGTGTATCAAGAACCACGATGTGGCGCAGATCGGGGCAGGTGTCGCGTACCGCGAGCACCTTCATCAACTGATCGGCATTCTCCACGAACACCACCCGCGACCCGGCTTCGACCAGCGCATGCCCGACTTGCGCGGCCATGCTGCACGGGTACATGCCGTGGGATACGAAACCCATGGCCTGCGCCGCCATGTCGACGATCAGCCACCGCGGCCGGTTGTCCGAAAGGACCGAGACCACCTCGCCGGCCTGCAGCCCGGACTCGGCCATCGCGAGCCCGATGGCCCGCGCCTCGCTGAAATAGCCGCTCCAGGACAGGCCCTGCCAGATGCCGCGCTCCTTGTGCCGGAGCGCGGGCCGGTCGCCCCCTTCAGCGCATCGGCGCCGCCACAACTGCGGCAGCGTCGCGAGACGCGCCTCGTCCGCGGCCAGGGATGCCGACACGTGGATCACAGGGCGCTCTTGGCCGGGTCGACCACGCTGGACCGTGCCGTCCAGCGGCCCTGCACGACCTGCTCGACCCGGGTCCATTCGGGATCGATGTGGTTGTTGGCGAAGCGCTGCGTGTCGTACGACGCCACGCCCTTGAAGGTGGACGCCTGGAGTGCCTTCACCAGCTTGTCGGTCGTCAGGTCGCGGCCAGCATTGCGCACCTCCTGCAGGAACCAGCTGGTGTAGTCGTAAAAGGCCGCGGCCACGTCGTCGGGCTCGGACTTGAAACGCTTGCGGTAGGCCTCAGCCCATGACTTCTCGGCGGGGGTGGCCTGGTCGGGCGTCGCAATGCGCCAGGTGCCGACGCCGAATACGCCTTCCATTGCATCCTTGCCGAGCGCGACGGTGAGGCCGGCGCGGCCCGGGCTGGCGGTCAGCACGTTGACGCCGGTCAACCCGAGCTTCTTCACTTCGGCTGCCACCGCGATGGTTTCGCGCGTGGTGGTCGCGCAGACGATGAGGTCCACGCCCGCGGCCTGCATGCGTGCGACGTGCGAGGAGAAGTCGAGATCGCCGACCTTGTAGCTGGCTTCGGCGGCGAGCGGCATGCCCTTGGCTGCGAGCGCCGCCTTCACACCCTTGCCGACCAGGTCGCCGAAGGGGCCTTCCTGGTAGACGAAGCCGACCTTCTTGCTGCCCAGGTTGCCGGTGGCCCACTTCACGGCCGCCGACGTCGTGCTGTCGTAGTTGAGGTTGGTCGTGAAGAGCAGCGGCGTCTGGCCAGCCGCCTGGCGCACGAGACCCGAGGCCGCATAGGGCGCGAAGCAGACCACGCCGGCGTCCACCGCCTTCTTGACCGTGGCCACGTTCGGTCCGGAACCGAACGGGCAGAGCAGGGCGAAGACCTCGTCCTTGCGGATCAGCTTGTCCACGGCGCGCACCGCCTGCGAGGGCTGGCTCGCGTTGTCCTCGATGACCAGCCGGAGCTTGCGGCCGTTGATGCCGCCGGCCTCGTTGGCCTCGTCGATGCGCATCTGGATGCCGTTTCGGATCACAGGCATGGCGATCGCCACCGGTCCGGAAAGGTCCAGATGCGTACCCAGCACGAGTTCCTTGTCGCCCACACCCGCGGCGCGCGCTGATGTTGCGGTCCACAGGGCTCCGGGTGCCACGGCGGCCAGGCTTGTCTTCAGGAGGGTTCGGCGATCGAGTGTCATGGCAGGGTCCTTTTCTCAGTTCCAGGAAGGGCGTCGCCGCGCCGGCCGGATCCCGCCAGCGACGCCTTGCGGCAGGTGGTGCGAAGCGCCACCCAGGTAAAACTCCTTGATGTCTTCGCGCTGCGAGAGGGCCTCGCAGCTGCCGGCCGCTGCCACGCGCCCCAGCTCGATGACGTAGCCGTGGTCGGCGGTGGCCAGCGCAATCGCCGCGTTCTGCTCGACCACCAGCACCGCGGTCCTGGTCTGCTCGCGGATGCGCTTGATGATGGCGAAGATGTCCTTGGTGAACAGCGGCGAGAGGCCCAGCGACGGCTCGTCGAGCAGAAGCAGGCGCGGTCGCCCCATCAGCGCGCGGCTGATCGCCAGCATCTGCTGCTCGCCGCCGGAAAGCAGGCCCGCCTGCTGGCGCTGGCGTTCGCGCAGGCGCGGAAACCAGTCGTACATCTGCTCGATGTCGCGCGCGATTTCCGCATCCCGCCTTGCGAACGCGCCCATGCGCAGGTTCTCCGTGATGGTGAGGAACGGAAATATCTGGCGGCCCTCGGGCACCAGCACGACACCGCCGCGAGCGACTTCATCGGCGTCCTTGCCGCCGACGGGCCGGCCCTCGAACTCGACGGTTCCGTTGGAGGGCGCGAGCACGCCGGCAATGGTGTTGAGCAGCGTCGTCTTGCCGGCGCCGTTGGCGCCCAGCACCGTGACGATCTGCGCGGCATGCACTTCGAGGCTCACGCCGTGCAGCGCGCGCACGGGGCCATACCATGTCTCAAGATTGCGGACGGACAGCAGCGAAGTCATGAGATCAGGTCCCCAGGTAGGCTGCGATCACGCGCGGGTCGGCTTGCACCTGTGCCGGCGTGCCGTCGGTCAGGACCTGTCCCTGGTCCATCACCACCACGCGATTGGCCACGGCGGCGACCAGCGACATGTCGTGCTCCACCATGACCACGGTCACGCCCAGTTCGGCCTGGATGTCTTCCAGCCAGTACGCGAGCCTGCGCGTCTCCTCGGGGTTGAGCCCCGAGGCCGGTTCGTCGAGCAGCAGCAACTGGGGCTCCGCGGCCAGCGCGCGACCGAGCTCGACGACCTTGCGCACGCCGTAGGGCAGTTCCGCCACCGGCCGATGCCGGAATGCGGCGAGGTCCAGCAGGCGCACGACGTCTTCGACGCGTTCGCGCGTATGGGCTTCCGCGCGCTGCACGGACGGCAGGTTGAACATCTGCGAGAAGAAGTTGCCGTGGTTCGCGCGGTGGCGGCCGAGCAGCAGGTTCTCCAGCACCGTCGCGCCCTCGAACAGCTCGATGTTCTGGAATGTGCGCGCGATGCCCTGGCGCACCACGTCGTGCCGTGCCAGGCGCGAGATCTCGTGCCCGTTGAAGCGGATGCTGCCGCTGCTGGCGTCGAACACGCGCGTGATGAGATTCAAGAGCGATGTCTTGCCCGCGCCGTTCGGGCCGATCACTGCGAGGATCTCGCCCGCGCCGACAGAGAAGCTCACATCGCGCACGGCCCTCACACCGCCGAAGGACAGGCTCAGCCGCTCGACCTCGAAGAATGCCGCGCTCAATAAAGCCCCCACGCTTGTCACTTCGTGTGCTGCGCTGCCCCCCGAGGGGGCCTTCGCCCCTTCGGGCGGCCGTTCGGCGCTCATCGGTAACGCTCCGATTTCATGTAGACCTTGGTCTGGTGAATGCTGCTCTTGCGCACCCACGGGAACTCGGCCAGCACCTTGCGGATGCGAACCCAGCGGGCGTTGAGGCCGCCCGGTTCGAGCAAGACGAAGAAGGTCAGCACGGCGCCGTAGACGAAAAGCTCCAGCCCGAACTGCGCGCCGAGCCTGGCAGGCAGTGCCTCCTTCAGCGAGGAGATGAACGAGGGCAGGAGGCCGATCAGGATCGCGCCGAGGATCGCCCCCCGAAGGCTTCCCAGTCCGCCGATGAACACCATCAAGACGAGCTGCAGCGACAGCGCCAGGCCGAACGCTTCCGGCGTGATGTGCTGCATCTGGTGCGCGAGCAATGCACCGGCCAGGCCCGAGCAAGCGGCCGAAAGGCTGAAGGCAAGCACCTTGGTGCGCGCGACGTCGATGCCCAGGCCCTGCGCGGCGGCCTCGGAGTCGCGGATGCCGATGAAGGCGCGGCCGGTGGCGGAACGCATCAGGTTGACCAGAAGGAGCAAGACCACCGCCAGCACCACCAGGCAAAGGAAGTAGAAGGCGCGCGGACCGCCGAGGCTGAGCCCGAAGAGGGTTGGGTCCGGAACCGCCATCCCGCTGTGGCCCCCGGTGACGCTCTTCCACCGGCCGAGGACATGCTCGCAGACGATGGCGAACGCCATGGTGACCATGGCCAGGTGCAGCCCCGACACGCGAATGGCCGGCATGCCGACGAGCAGCCCGCCAAGCGCCGCACCCGCGGTGGTGAGGAGCAGCGACACGGGCAGCGGCACACCCTGGGTCAGCAGGATGGTGTGGATGTACGCGCCGATGCCGACAAACGCGGACTGGCCGAGAGACACCTGCCCGGTGAAGCCCGTGAGCATCATGAGCCCGAGGCTGGCCACGCACATGATGAGGATGAACGTCGCCTCGCCGATGTGATACGCCGGCAGCACCCAAGGTGCGGCAATCAGGGCCGCCGCGAGCAGGCCATACGCGAGCCGCTCAGGCTTGCCGCGCAGCAGCCGCCGGCCGTCCTCGAATCCAGTTTCGTAGCGTGCCATGGTGTCAGACCCTCCGGCCGTGGCTTTCGCCCAGGATCCCGCGCGGATACAGGATGAGAACCGCGATGAGCACCAGGTAAGGTGCCACGTCCTTGACGCCGTCGGGCAGGTAGACGCCGGCGAACTGTTCGATGAGGCCGATGAGAAGGCCGCCGATGATGGCGCCCGGCGCGCTGCCGAAGCCGCCGAGAACCAGCGCTGCCAGTGCCTTGAGCATGACGAACCACAAGCCCAGGTCGACCAGCGTGATGGGCGCGAGCAACAGCCCGCACAGCGCGGCGATGGCGCCGGAGATTGCCCAGACCAGCGAATTCAGGCGCTTCACACGCACCCCGCAGAGGTATGCGGCCAGCTGGTTCTGCGACGTCGCGTGGATCGCAATGCCCAGCGTGGTGCGGCGCAGGAAGTAATACAGGAGCGCCGTCACGCCCATGGCGGCGCCGACGATCACCAGGTTGAGCTCGGCCACCACGCTGCCGCCGAGCTGCATGGATTGCCCTGTCCACGGCGTGGGATAGCTGCGCGATTGCGGCCCGAAGAACATGCTGACGCCGCCGCGGATCATGAAGCCGATCCCGATGGTGAGCATGACGCCCGAGAACTGGGGGCGGCCAACGATCCTGCGCATGATCTTCGCCTCCAGCAGAAAGCAAAGCGCGGCCGAGATGCACAGCACGATGACGAAGCT
This sequence comes from Variovorax sp. OV700, assembly GCF_900099805.1. Classification (GTDB taxonomy): domain Bacteria; phylum Pseudomonadota; class Gammaproteobacteria; order Burkholderiales; family Burkholderiaceae_C; genus Variovorax. The sequence goes on from NZ_FNDR01000015.1 coordinate 81,247, forward strand.
GAGCCAGAAGGGAAGGCCGGCGGCGACGACAAAACCCCAGCCGAGGAATGCGGAAAGCATCACCACGTCGCCTTGCGCGAAGTTGAGGACTTCGGTCGCCTTGTAGCTGAGTACGAGGCCGAGCGCGACGAGCCCATAGATTGCACCGCTGGAGATGCCTTGCACGATCAGCTGGGTCAGTTGCGTCATCACATCATCCGGTCTTGGCTTTAAATAACGATCGTTTGGTAAACGGTGGTGAACTATAGGTTTGCAATGAGGCCAGCGTCAACACGCTGGAGCGGGTTTGCAGCAGGGGGAAACCCTCGGCAATGGGGTCAATTCGCACTTATGAAAGTACGATCGTTTATCAAACGATCGAAATGCTATGATCGGCGCACTACACGTTCTTTCTGAGGGCCCATTCATGCGCTATCCGACAACCCACAAAGAGGAAACCCGCAAGAAGCTGCTCGCGAATGCCCGTGCCATCGCCAAGAAGGGCGGCTTCGGAACCACCGGGGTCGATGAATTGATGGCGAGCATCGGCCTGACCGGGGGCGCTTTCTATGGACATTTCCCGTCCAAGGAAGCGCTGTTCGCCGAGCTCCTGGAGCACGAAATCTCGAACAGCACCGACATGCTGGCCGGAGACCGCGACTCGCCGCCCGACCACGTCGCCAAGCGGCTGCGCAGCTACCTGAGCTCGTACCACGCGCTGCACCCGGAAACCGGATGCGTCCTGCCTGCGCTGGGGCCGGAGATCGCGAGGGCGGGACCCGAAGTGCGTGCGGCGGTCGAGGAGGGCTTGAAGCGCCTGCAGAAAAGCTGGAGCTCGCGCATCGGCGACCCTGATGCGGCATGGGCGCTGATTGCCCAGTGCGTCGGCGCACTGGTTCTGTCTCGGGCGGTCGAGTCGGAGCGCACCCGCAAGGAAATTTTGGCCTCCAGCCGCCGCTTCATCGACCAGACGCATGCGCTGGACGAGGCCCCTGCGAAGCCATCCAAGGCATCCTGACCGCCGAAGCCGATGTTGTCTCGGCGCGCCACTCCTGCACCTGCGCTGATGCAATCGCACTCTGCACCGCAGGTACACGCGGTTGCTGCCGCTAGCCTTCAGCGGTCAGTCTGCACCGACACCAAGGCGCATCAGCTCGCTCGTCTGGTCAGGCAGCACTATGACGCGGAACTAGGCAAGGTGGGTCTCAGAATCACGCAGTACCGGCTGTTGATGGAGGTTCTGGCGCATGGGCCCGTGCGTCCCTGTGACTTGGCCGAGACAATGTCGCTCTCTCCATCGACGCTGACGCGCACTCTCAGGCCTCTCATCTCGGCAGGCTGGGTGGATCTTGGACCGGGCGCCAACGGACGCACCCGCAGCGTGTGCATCACGACTGCCGGCCGCAGGAAGTGTGCCGAGGGCCTGCCTCGCTGGCACGGTGCGCAGGCCAGGGTGCATCAGTTGATCGGCAGCCAAAATGTCGGCGCATTGCATGCACTCATTGGGGAATGCTTGATAAGCATGTCTGCAGCGGACAGATGACCAAGTGCCTTGGTCTTCGCCGCGGAGCGCCTTTGGGCCAAGGATTCCACACCGACGGAGCCCACCATGAACCATCGTTCATTCTCGCTAGCCCTCTGGATTGCCGTGAGCGCCGTGGCCCTTGCACAGGTTGGCTGCGCCTACAAGGCCGGGGACGCAGTCGATGCGGGCCGCTCGACCGCCATAACCGTAGGGACCGAGAACGGCAGCATCAAAGGCCTTGCGAAAGGAGACGCAGAGGTGTTCCTCGGGCTGCCTTTCGCCGCGCCGCCAATGGGCAGCCTGCGTTGGGCGCCCCCCGAGAGAGCCGCGTCCTGGCAGGGCGTACGAGACGGGACGGTCGCGGGACCCAGTTGCCCGCAGATGGGTGGTTCCCCCGTCATCGGTCGAACCGAGAACGAGGACTGCCTCTATCTCAACGTCTATCGTCCCTCAGGCACTGCGTCGGGCGCATCGCTCCCCGTACTTGTGTATGTTCACGGCGGGGCCAATACGGTCGGCGGCGCAGTCCAGATCGACGGCGCTCGCATGGCGGCGGAAAACCGGGTTGTGGTCGTTGCCGTCAATCACCGCCTCGGCGCACTCGGTTTCTTGAATCATCCCGCGCTCGCCCAGCAGGCCAAGGATCGCCTGGCGGGCAACTATGCATTGCTCGACATCAAAGCAGCGCTGGAATGGGTTCAGCGCAACAGCGGTGCATTCGGCGGCAATCCCAACAAGGTGACGTTGGGAGGAACCTCGTCGGGGGGAACCAACGTTTGCGCGCTCCTTGTCAACGCTGGTACCGCTGGGCTTATTCATGCGGCGATTATTTCCAGTGATGATTGTTTGCGGGACGTCGACACGGTCGCGCAATCGGAGGCGCGCGCGGCCGCCTTTGCAGCCAAGCTTGGATGCGCGGATCCGGTGGGTGTTGCGACCTGCCTGCGCTCCAAGAGCGCCGGCGAGTTGGTGACTGCGGGCGGCGCCTGGAATCCACATGTCGATCCCAAAGGCTTCCACCGCAAGCCTGCGATCGACGCGATCGCGGCAGGCGAATGGAGGCCGGTGCCCGTATTGATGGGCAGCATGCGCGAAGAAGGGCGCGGGTCCGGCGTGGCTTTCGCCAACTTCACGGCCCAGGCATACGCAGCCTGGGTCTCCCGTCTCGTCGGGGTCGACCGAGCGCCAGCGCTGCTGGCAGCCTATCCTGCGGACAAATACGCGGGCCCGTACGCGCTGCCCTACGTCATCGGCGACTTCATTACCGACAGCGGAATGCGCGGCCTCGGCGGTTGCACCAACCTGGCGCTGGCGAGATCTTTCGCGCGGCAAACGCCCACCTACTATTACCAGTTCGAGGATCCAAAACCACCGGCGCCCTCGACGCCGCCCGGCTACGAGTTTCGCGCGTCACATGGTCTCGATACCCCGTTCACGTGGCCCGATTCGCCGCACATGGCGCAGTCTTCTTCACGGTTCACCGAAGCGCAGTGGCAGTTGTCGAAGGAGATGACCCGCTACTGGGCCGCTTTCGCCAAGAACTTCAACCCGGAGGTTCCCGGCCAGGCGGCTTGGCCTCGACTGATCGCGGACGGATCGTTGATGTCGCTGCGCCCGGGCGGACGGAGCCAAGCCTCGCCTGTCGCACAGTTTTCAGAGCTCCACAAGTGTGCACTGTGGGAAAAGATGCCCTGGGTGCTCGATCGCGGCGAACGCTGATCTGCTGCGATGCGGAACGGAGAAGACTTGCGCCCGAGCGATTTGCAGGTGGCGTAGGCGGTTGCGCCGCTTCGCCGAATCGAACGGGATCTCAATGCGACATGATTGCTGCCGCTCTGATGGGCTCAGCCTGCCACCCGCCGCCCAGCGCCTTGAACGCACTGACTGCCGCGCGCGCCGATTCCGTTTGCGCTTGCGCTCTTGCATCGGCCACGCGCAGCATGCTCTCGTCCGCCTGCAAGACTTCGATCAGGCTGACGACGCCTCGCTGATAGGCCGCGAACGATGCCCCTCGTGCACGGCCCAGCGATGCCTCCCCCTGTGCGAGCAGGCCGGCCTGTTCCTCGCGCTTGACCAGGGCGGAGAAGGCGTTCTCCACGTCTTCGGTCGCACGCAGCGCGGCGAGCCGGTAAGCCGCGAGCAACTCCGCGTCCTGGCCCTTGGCGAGTTCGATCTGCGCATCGATGCGCCCGAAGTCGAACAGCCGCCAGCGCAGCCCGAGCAGGGCCGCGGCCTGGCTCGCGCCCCCGGTGAACAGGTTGCCGCTGGCCACCGACGTGGCGCTGCCGAGGGTCGCCCCCAGGGACAGCTTCGGGTAGTACTCGGCCATGGCCACGCCGATGCGGGCGTTCGATGCGGCAAGGCGCCGCTCGGCGGCAATCAGGTCGGGCCGACGCCGCAGCAATTCGGCGGGCGATCCGGCGGCGCCGATGCGCGGTGCGACGGGAATGGCCGCTGTCGTCGCCAGTTCGTCGCGGTGCGTGCCCGGCGCCGCACCCAGCATCACGTCGAGCGCATTCATGGCCGCGGCCTCGCCCGCCTCGAGCGCCGGCACGGACGCACGAACCTGCGCCAGCGTGCCCTCGGCCTGGTGCAGCTGGAGCTCGGTGGCCAGCCCCTTGCCGTAGAGCAGGCCGATCTTCGCGAGCAGGTCCTGCTGCGTGCCGACTTGCCGGCGTGCAATGTCGAGGCGGGTTTGCAGGCCGCGCAGGGTGATGTAGATGTCGGCGGTCTGCGCGGCCACGGCCAGACGCGTGGCGGCCGCGCCGGCCTCCGATGCCTGGTAGTCGGCCAGCGCAGCCTCGCGTCCCCGGCGCAGGCCGCCGAAGATGTCCAGCTCCCAGCTGGCGCCGAGGTTCGCTTCGTAAGCGTTGCCGTAGCGATCGAAACCTGGCTGCGCGTTCAGGACCTGGCCCAGCGGCGTCTCCACCGACTGGTAGGCCCTGGCGGCTTGTCCGCTGAGATTGCCCGAAGGCAGCAGCGCTGCATTCGCCGCACCGAGCCCGGCCCGGGCCTGCGCCACGCGGGCGGATGCCTGCGCAAGATCGAGATTCTGTTTCAGCGCGTGGTCGACATAGCGGGCCAGTTGCGCATCGCCGAACCCGGTCCACCACGCCACCAGCTCGGCGTTGGCGGTGGCCGATCGCCGGTCGAGCGCTGCCTCGCCAATGAATCGGTCGGGCAAGGTCGGGGCTGGCCGGACATAGTCAGGCCCGACAGCACAGCCTGCGAGCAGGCTGAACAGCAGGGGCAGGGCAAAGGTGCGTTGGGACATGGCTTTGTTCCGTGACGAGCGGCAGAAATGGTGGAAAGAAGTGAGTGACTATAATTCAATTTGGTCACTTGTTGTCGATTGTTTGTCCGGGCGGTAAGCTCTCGGCATGAACAACGCAACTTCTTCTCCGCCGGTTGCGCGGGGACCGGCCGATCACGACGTGCGCGCGCAGATCGTCGTGGCGGCCACCGAGCATTTCAGCCAGTACGGGTACGAGAAGACCACGGTTTCCGACCTTGCCAAGGCCATCGGCTTCTCCAAGGCCTACATCTACAAGTTCTTCGAGTCCAAGCAGGCGATCGGCGAAATGATCTGCTCGAACTGCCTGCGCGAGATTGAGGCGGACATTCGCGCGGCGGTCGACGCGGCCGACCACCCGCCGGAAAAGCTGCGGCGCATGTTCAAGGCCATCGTGGATTCGGGCCTTCGACTGTTCTTCCAGGACCGCAAGCTCTACGAGATTGCCATCTCGGCGGCCAGCGAGCGCTGGCCGTCGGCCATCGCCCATGAACAGTGCATCCGGCATCTGATCGTCGAGCTTCTGAAGCTGGGGCGGGAGTCCGGCGACTTCGAACGCAAGACACCGATCGACGAGACCGCGGCGGCCATCTATCTGGTCGTTTATCCCTACGTCAACCCCGTGATCCTGCAGCTCAGCTCCGATCACACGGAGCAGGCGCCGGCGCAACTGTCGGGTCTGGTGCTGCGCAGCCTGTCGCCATAGACGAATAATTTTGTTGTGACTATTGACTAAATTAGTCACTGTTATCAAAATCGGGGTCCTGATCGATTCGTCAATGGGCCCCTCATGCACTCGCGCCGCTTCCTTACATCCGCCTTCGTCTGCGCCTTGCCGTTTGCGCTGGTCGCGTGCGACGACAAGACCCCATCCGATCCGCGCACCCAGACGCCGCTGGTGCGCGCCGCCACGGTCCAGACCGCTGTGTCCGCATCGCGCTCGTTCACGGGCACCGTGGCCGCTCGGGTTCAAAGCGACCTGGGCTTCCGCGTCTCCGGAAAGGTGCTGGAGCGCTTTGTCGACGCAGGCCAGACGGTCAAGCGCGGGCAGCTGCTCATGCGCATCGACCCGGTCGATCTGAGGTTGGCGGCGCGCGCGCAGCAGGAGGCGGTCAGCGCTGCGCGTGCGCGTGCGAAGCAGGCCGGCGACGAGGAAGCGCGCTACCGTGATCTGCGCGGCACCGGCGCCATTTCAGCCTCGGCGTACGACCAGGCCAAGGCGGCGGCGGATGCCGCCCAGGCCCAGCTCGGTGCGGCGCAAGCGCAGGCCGAGGTCGCGCGCAATTCGAATCGCTATTCGGAACTCACGGCCGATGCGGACGGCACTGTTCTTGAGACGCTGGCCGAGCCTGGCCAGGTCGTCAATGCCGGGCAGCCGGTGATCCGTGTGGCGCAGGCCGGGCGCCGGGAGGCCGTGGTGCAGTTGCCCGAAACCCTGCGTCCGGTCGTCGGCTCTGGCGGACAGGCCACGCTGTTCGGCAAGGAAGGTGTTGCCGTGCCCGTCAAGCTCAGGCAACTCTCTGATGCGGCCGACAAGCTCACGCGCACTTTCGAGGCGCGCTACGTGCTTGATGGCGAGCTCGCCAACGCGCCCTTGGGCGCCACGGTCACGGTCTATGTCGCCGATGGCAAGCCAGTCCAGGCAGGTGGCGTCCAAGTGCCCATCGGCGCCTTGTTCGATACAGGCAAGTCGACGGGCGTCTGGGTCATCGGCGGCGATCCGTCGACGGTGCGCTGGCAACCGGTGGCCGTCGAGCGTCTGGACGGAGAGCGTGCCCTGGTGGCCGGCCAACTCAAGCAGGGGGACCAGGTTGTCTCGCTCGGCGCGCACCTGCTGCGCGAAGGCGAGAAGGTGCGTGTCGCTGCCTCGGCCGCGACGCCCGCGGCTGGCGGAGCCCGCCCATGAGCGAAGGCCGTTTCAATCTGTCGGCGCTGGCTGTCCGTGAGCGATCCATCACGCTGTTTCTCATCTGCCTGATTTCGCTGGCAGGGCTGGTCGCATTCTTCAAGCTGGGCCGTGCGGAAGATCCGGCCTTCACGATCAAGGTGATGACCATCATCACGGCCTGGCCGGGCGCCACCGCGCAGGAGATGCAGGACCAGGTCGCCGAGAAGCTCGAGAAGCGCCTGCAGGAGCTGCGCTACTACGATCGCACAGAGACCTACACGCGGCCCGGCCTGGCGTTCACGACCCTGACGCTGCTTGACAGCACGCCGCCGGCCCAGGTGCAGGAACAGTTCTACCAGGCGCGCAAGAAGCTCGGCGACGAAGCGAGCAACCTGCCGGCCGGCGTGATCGGCCCGATGATCAATGACGAGTACGCGGACGTCACCTTCGCCCTGTTCGCGCTCAAGGCCAGGGGAGAACCGCAGCGCGTGCTGGTGCGCGACGCCGAGACGCTGCGTCAGCGGCTGCTGCATGTGCCGGGCGTGAAGAAGGTCAACATCGCCGGTGAGCAGTCGGAGCGCATCTACGTCGAGTTCGCGCACGACCGGCTGGCGACTTTGGGCATCGGGCCGCAGGACGTGTTCGCCGCGCTCAACAGCCAGAACGCGCTCAGCCCTGCGGGGTCCGTGGAAACCAGCGGCCCGCAGGTGTTCATTCGGCTGGACGGCCCATTCGACACCCTGCAGAAGATCCGCGACACGCCCGTGGTCGCGCAGGGCCGCACCCTGAAGTTGTCGGATGTGGCCACGGTCAGGCGCGGCTACGAAGACCCGGCCACCTTCATGATCCGCAGCGGCGGCGAGCCGGCGCTGCTGGTGGGCGTCGTCATGCGGGAAGGCTGGAACGGGCTCGACCTGGGCAAGGCGCTGGAGGTGGAAGCCCGCGCCATCAACGTCGAGCTGCCCCTGGGCCTGAGCTTCACCAAGGTCACGGACCAGTCGGTGAACATCAGCGCATCGGTCGACGAGTTCATGGTCAAGTTCTTTGCGGCCTTGCTGGTCGTCATGCTGGTGAGCTTCCTGAGCATGGGCTGGCGTGCGGGCCTGGTGGTGGCCGCCGCGGTGCCGCTGACCCTGGCGGTGGTCTTCGTCGTGATGGCCGCGACCGGCAAGAACTTCGACCGCATCACGCTCGGCTCGCTAATCCTCGCGCTCGGCTTGCTGGTGGACGACGCCATCATTGCCATCGAAATGATGGTGGTGAAGATCGAGGAGGGCTACAGCCATGTGGCCGCGTCCGCCTATGCCTGGAGCCACACGGCAGCGCCGATGCTCTCGGGCACGCTGGTCACCGCCGTCGGCTTCATGCCCAACGGTTTTGCGCCGTCGACTGCGGGCGAGTACACCAGCAACATGTTCTGGATCGTCGGCATCGCGCTGATTGCATCCTGGGTGGTCGCCGTGGTGTTCACGCCTTATTTGGGCGTCAAGCTGCTGCCGAACTTCAAGAAGATCGAAGGCGGCCATGCCGCGATCTACGACACGCCGCGCTACAACCGGCTGCGCCGCGTGCTGGCGCGCGTCATCGCGCGCAAGTGGTTGGTGGCGGGAGCGGTCGTCGGCCTCTTTGTGGTATCGATCCTCGGCATGGGCGTGGTCAAGAAGCAGTTCTTTCCGATCTCCGACCGCCCTGAAGTCCTGGTCGAAGTGCAGATGCCCTACGGCACCTCGATCACGCAGACCAGCGACGCGACGGCCAAGGTGGAGACCTGGCTGTCCACGCAGCCGGAGGCCCAGATCGTCACCTCCTACATCGGACAGGGCGCCCCCCGCTTCTTTTTCGCGATGGGGCCCGAACTGCCCGACCCGTCGTTCGCCAAGATCGTGGTGCGCACCGCCAGCCAGGAGGAGCGCGAAGCGCTGAAGCACCGGTTGCGTCAGGCCGTTGCCGACGGCCTCGCGTCCGAGGCGCGGGTGCGCGTGACCCAGCTCGTGTTCGGGCCGTACTCGCCGTTCCCCGTGGCCTACCGTGTCTCCGGGCCCGATGCGAACGAGCTGCGCAAGATCTCGGCGGAGGTGCGGCAGGTGATGAATGCCAGCCCGATGATGCGCACCGTCAGCACCGACTGGGGCACCCGCACGCCCACGCTGCACTTCACCCTGAAACAGGACCGCCTGCAGGCCGTGGGGCTGAGCTCCAGCGCCGTGGCGCAGCAACTGCAGTTCCTCCTGAGCGGCGTGCCGGTGACCACCGTGCGCGAGGACATCCGCACCGTGCAGGTGGTGGCCCGCTCGGCCGGCAGCACCCGGCTCGATCCCGCGAAGCTCGTGGACTTCACGCTCGCCGGTGCCGGTGGCCAGCGCATTCCGCTGTCGCAGGTCGGCGAGGTCTCGGTGCGCATGGAAGAACCTGTCATGCGGCGACGCGACCGCATGCCCACGATCACGGTGCAGGGCGACATCGCCGAGGGGCTGCAGCCCCCCGACGTATCGACCGCGATCACCGCGCAGTTGCAGCCGCTGATGCAGAAGCTGCCGGCCGGCTACCGCATCGTCGAGGCCGGCTCCATCGAGGAGTCGGAGAAGGCGACCCAGGCGATGCTGCCGCTGTTCCCGATCATGCTGGCGATCACGCTCCTCATCATTATTTTCCAGGTGCGCTCGATCTCCGCGATGGTCATGGTGTTTCTCACCAGCCCGCTCGGGTTGATCGGCGTCGTGCCGACCTTGCTGCTGTTCCAGCAGCCCTTCGGCATCAATGCGCTCGTAGGGCTCATCGCGCTGTCGGGCATCCTGATGCGCAACACGCTGATCCTGCTCGGGCAGATCCACCACAACCAGCAGGAAGGACTCGACCCGTTCCATGCGGTCGTCGAGGCGACCGTGCAGCGTGCCCGCCCTGTGATCCTCACGGCGCTCGCGGCAATTCTCGCGTTCATTCCGCTGACGCACTCGGTGTTCTGGGGCGCGCTCGCCTACACCTTGATCGGCGGCACCTTCGCGGGGACGATCCTGACGCTGGTGTTCTTGCCGGCGATGTATTCGATCTGGTTTCGGATCAAACCCGGCAATGCGGCCCAGCCCGCGCACTGATGCGCCTTATCACCATTCATTGAGACCGAAGGAACCAGTCATGTCGAGTTCATCAGTTGTAGTCGTAACGGGCGCATCCTCGGGCATCGGACGCGCCGCTGCGGAAATGTTCGTGGCGCGAGGCTGCCGGGTGTTCGGCACCGTGCGCGACCTGCGCAAGGCGCCCGCGCTGCCCGGTGTCGAGTTCGTCGAGATGGACGTTCGCGAAGAAGGCTCGGTTCAGAGGGGCATCGAATCCGTCATCGACCGGGCCACGCGCATCGACCTGCTGGTCAACAACGCGGGGATGATGATGATCGGCGCGGTCGAGGAAACCTCGACGGCCGAGGCTGCGCAGCTGTTCGACACCAACGTCTTTGGCATGCTGCGCGTGACGCGCGCGGTGCTCCCGTACATGCGCGAGAAGCGCCGCGGGCGAATCGTCAACGTCAGCTCCGTGCTCGGTGTGCTTCCGGCCCCGTACATGGGCCTGTATTCAGCCACCAAGCACGCGGTGGAAGGGCTGTCGGAGTCGCTGGACCATGAGGTGCGCCAGTTCGGCATTCGCGCGACGCTGGTGCAGCCGGCCTTCACCCGCACCAACCTCGATGTCAACGCGCCCCGTGTCAAGGCGCGGATCGCGGGCTATGACCGCGAACGCGACCTGGTGGCGCTCTCCGTGGCCGACAGCGTGAGCAGTGCGCCCGCGCCGCACGGCGTGGCAAGCACCATCGTCGAAGCGGCGCTCGGCCCATGGCGCATGCGCTGCACGCCGCCAGGGGAGGCGTCTCTGCTGACGAAATTGCGCCGCTTCATGCCGGCGGGACCGGTGGATGCGAGCCTGAGAAAAAAGCTCGGGCTCGGCCCTTCCTGAGCAGTTGCTCTGCCGCGCAACGAAGGAGAATATCGTGGACAGCCTGGATCGCGGCGCTCGAGCGCCGCTTCGGCGTGCGGTGAGCGGGTCAAAATCCAACCCTGTCGGCAGGCCCAGCAAAGCGCACACTGCCGACAAGTTAACTCCATATCGCGGCGGACCCCGAGGTCACCGAAAACATGATCACCTTGCACCACTGCGTCAGCGCACGCTCGTTCCGGCCTCTCTGGATGCTCGAAGAGATCGGGCTTTCCTATGATCTCAAGATGATGCCCTTTCCGCCGCGCGTGCTGTCTCGGTCGTATCTCGAGGTCAACCCGCTTGGCACGGTGCCGATGCTGTCCGACGGCGTCATGCGAATGACCGAATCGGCCGCGATCTGCCAGTACCTGGCCGCGCGATTCTCGGCGGGCCAACTGGATGTAGGTTGCGGCGAGCCGGACTTCGGGCCGTACCTCAACTACCTTCATTTCGGCGAGGCGACCTTGACCTTTCCGCAGACGCTCGTGTTGCGGTACGCACACTTCGAGCTGGCGGATCGAAAACAGCCGCAGGTCGCCGACGACTATGCCAAGTGGTTCCTGGCGCGCCTGCGAACGCTGGAGCCGCTGCTCGCCGAGCGCGACTACCTCTGTGCGGGGCGCTTCACTGCGGCGGACGTGTCGGTCGGCTATGCGTTGTTGCTGGCCGAGCATCTGGGCTTGGGAGAGCGCTTCACACCCTCGGTGGCAGCTTACTGGGAGCGTCTGCAGGCGCGACCTGGCTTCAAGGCGGCGATGGCGGCGCAATCGCAGGCTGCCAAGGCGCAGGGTGTCTCGGCGACCCCCGCACCCGACGTCAGATCCGATAGACCTTGACGGGCGAGCGCGGCCCCCATCCATCAAGAGCGCTCCTATTCTGCTGGCTGCTTCAGGCAGCGGGCGCAGCGAGCGGCATGCGTGGACCCGCCGCGGCTGCGCGCCGGTGAACAGGACAACGTAGCGCACCGCGCATGACTACGACCTGACGCTGTGTTTGGGTGACAACGCTGCGCGCACTTTGCTCGAGGCCATGAGTGATTCTCGTTATCATTTTTGGCTTGATTCTCGAGTGAAAAGAAACGCCACCATGCCCCTCCTACCTCGCCTGTCGGGCTGCCTGATCCTGCTCGCACTGGGGTGCGGATTGAATGCCACCGCCTTTGCCGAAGAAAGCCAGTTCGGGTACGTCTACACGACGGACCTGTTGCCCAAAGGGGCCAAGGAAATCGAACAATGGGCGACCTGGCGCAACAAGAAAATATCGGGGGTCTACGATCAGCTCGAGGGTCGCACCGAGTTCGAATACGGCGTGTCCGACCGGCTCCAGGTGGCCTTCTACGCCAACTATGCGTGGGCTCGTGCCTATCACAACGGACCCGACGGAGCGACAACGCCGCCCGAACAGTTTGCCGACAAGGATGTGGGCGCCGACGCGCACTGGAGCGCCAAGCGCTTCGTTGGCGTGTCCGGCGAGGCGATCTACCGCGTGCTCAGCCCCTACACCGACGGCGTGGGTCTGGCGTTCTATGTGGAGCCCACGGTGGGCCCCTCGTTCAGGGAACTGGAAACCAAGATCATCCTGCAGAAGAACTTTCTGGACGACAGGCTGACCACTGCTTTCAACTTCACCTATGCGCCTGAGTGGCGATACCTGGACGACGCCAGCACCACTTCGGGCAGAAGCTGGCAGCACGAGACCGACATCAATTTCAATGCGGCCTTGTCCTATCGCTTCGCACCGAATTGGTCGGCCGGATTCGAGTTCGTCAATGAACACGAATACAACAGCTACCTCTTCAAGAACCAATCGAACAGCGGCTACTACCTCGGCCCAGTCATCCACTACGGCGGGAAAAACTTCTTCATCACGGCAACGTTCCTGGAGCAGTTGCCTTGGGCAAAAGCTCACTCGGATACGGTGGCAGGCTCCCTCATCGGCGGCCGGGTCTTCGACAACGACTTTGAGCGGTATCGACTCCGCGTCAAGGCCGGCTACTATTTTTGACGGAACACGGCATGAAGCTCAATCAATGGGCGTGGCTTCCACTGGCCGCAATCTCCACGTCGGTCTATGCGACGACCTATTTCACCACCGAAGAAGCCCAGCAGGCGATTTTTGCTGGTGAGAAGCTGACGCCGGCGTTCATCACGCTGACCGATCAGCAGGCCAGGAAAATCGAGGACACCACCGACGTCAACGTGCGGCACAAGGAGATCAAGGCCTGGAAGGCCAGCGGCGGCGGATGGTTCATCCTCGACGAGGTGGTGGGCAAGCACGAGTTCATCACCTATGCCGTGGGACTGAATGCCGACGGCAGCGTCAGGCAGATCGAAATCGTCGACTACCGCGAGTCCTATGGCTACGAGGTGCGCAACCCCGATTGGCGCAAGCAGTTCACGGGCAAGACCTCCGCAGCGCCTCTCAAGCTGGAGCAGGACATACACAACATCAGTGGCGCGACGCTGTCAGCCAGGCACGTGACCGACGGCGTCAAGCGTGTGCTGGCCACCTATGCCATTGCGCTCAAGTAGTCTGCGCCGCGCGAGGCCGCTGCTCGGGACCTTGGTCGAGATCGCCGCGACCGGCGCATCGGCCAGCCTGCCGGCGGCGCTCGACGCGGCATTCGCGGCCATCGAGCGGATCGATCGGCTCATGAGTTTCCATGCGCCGCACAGCGATGTTTCCAGGATCAATGCCGCCGATGCCGGATGCGAGATCGGCGTCGATCCGCACACCTCCCACGTCCTGCATTTCGCCCGGACGCTGAGCGAACTGTCGAACGGCGCCTTCGACGTCACGATCGCCGACGTATTGATGCGCGACGACTTCCTGCCGCGGCAAGACGGCGTCGTGGCGGATACCGCCGCGGCGGCCACTTTTCGTGACCTGGTGCTGCTGCCCGACGATCGCGTCCGCTGGCGCCGCAAGGGATGGATCGACCTGGGCGGCATTGCCAAGGGGTATGCCGTCGATTGCGCCATCGGCGCGCTGCGTGCTCATGGCCTGGCGAGCGGCGTCGTCAACGCCGGCGGCGACCTGCGCTTCTTCGGCGAGCCGCAGCCGATTCATGTGCGCCATCCCGATGCGCCGGCTTCGCTGGTGCCGGTGGGCGTTTTCAGCGATTGCGCCGTGGCCACGTCCAGTGGCTATTTCTCGGAGCGGATGTCCGGCGGCGGCGTGACGGAGCCGTTGGTCGACCCTGTGCGCCGCGCGTGTGTCCGCTGGCGGCAAAGTGTCACGGTCGTTGCACCCGAGGGCATGACGGCCGACGCGTTGACGAAGATCGTGCGGCTCGCAGCGCAGGCCGCGCCGGGCATCCTCGAACGCTTTCGCGCGCAGGCCATCGTGATCGACAGCCGGGGGATGCGGCAATGCGGCGTCGGGATGCCGGCCGAGGCAACCGCTGCGTGAGGCCACCACATCTTCACCACGGCTGGCCACAGCCTGTTCGGCTGGGCCGCAGGCATGAGCGCTGGGTCTACGGGATGGCGGGCCTGCTGTTGCTGTCGGGCGCGGGTTGGCTGGTCGCCCACTACTTCCTCGCGATCTCGGGCGAATTCGGAGACCTGCATCATCCCTCCGAGCCGTGGTGGCTGCGCCTTCACGGCGCGGCAGCCATGGGCTTCCTGGTAATCGTCGGCACGGTGCTGCTGAACCACGTCGTGCGTGCGTGGCACCTGCGCAAGAATCACAAGAGCGGGCTTGTCTTCCTGGGGCTACTGGGCGCAATGGTCCTGACGGGCTACGCGCTCTATTACTTCGGCGGCGAAGAGGCCCGGCCCTGGATCAGCAAGGTCCATTGGATCGCAGGGCTCGCGTCGGCCGCGGGCCTGCCGATCCATGTCGCGCTGGGGCGGCGCCGCAAGAAGTGAGTCGCTGGCGGCGATGTCAGCCAGCTCCGGCCAGTGCCACCCCGCAAAGGGCCGCGCCGACCTGCAAGAGTGGCGTGCGCATCCCCTGGTCGTTCAAGTGCGCTGACCGGCGAGCGTTGGGAAAGCCACACGATGACGAGGCTCGACGCCAACGCGCATCCCCTGATGTGGCCGACTGGAAAAGCCGTCGTCTGTTCCGCAGTAGCGGGCCACGGCGCGTCCCAGATGCGTGATCTCGTTCACTGTCGCGCGGGGCGGTGCTGCGCCGTGCGGTGGTGAGAATGCCACCTTGATGTATCCGGCATCTTCCAGGTGCTTCAATTGATCGATGACAGAGTCGCCCCAGAACTGCATCGGCAGTCGCGCAGCCAGGACTTGGGTGAACAGCGTGTGTCCCATGTGCCTTTCCAGTCTTCAATCCTGGATCACATCAATCGCGCTCCGCGAGCAAATCGCATCGAGGTATGCGCGAAGTTGCGAATGTCGCCCAGCTTCGCGATCTCGGCGAGGCCCTCGTCGGTGATGCTCTCCACCGTTGCCATCGAGGCCTGGGCGTACCGCCCCGCGGGCTGAAGCGCTGTAATCCTGGCTTCGATCAACCCCGTGGCCATGAGCACGGACACATGTCGAACTTCTTCCGGCTCAACGACCTGCACCGGTAGTTGGGTGTGGAGAAGTCTCATCAAGAACGAGAGCGGCATTCGGTCCTCCGGGTGCCGGCGAGCGATGCCCCAAAATGTGCCGGCTTGTTTTGGGAGGGAAAGTGTGTTCTCGCGTGCGACAGGTCGCAACCGGGCATATCTGCAAGCGCGGGGCTAAATTTGTGAAATACATCACATTTGCCGACATTTTCAGGTGGAGAGATGCCTACTTCATCGCCTGCGGCCTCGGGGAGGCACTTCTGTCCAGCAGTTCTCTCAGGAAGCCCCAGGGAAAGATCCCCCGGTCGTGGCCATCGCTGAAGACGAACTGCACGCCGTAGGCGCCCACGGGCAGGATGTCCGTGAGTCGTATGACTGCGGCCGACGGCAACGCTTCTGCTTCGCCATCCTGCCCGGCCGTGCCGATTGAACGCTGGGCCTTGCAATCGGCGCAAGGGCAGCTCGATCGCAGCAGGCCGTACGTGGCCAGATGCCGCGCGCCATCCGCCCAGCAGAACTCCAGCGCGGCGCGCGCGCGATGGTCGATGATGGACTCAGGTGCCATGTGCGGCGGTGCCGATCTGCGCGATGGCCAGTCGGGCCGACTTGCGCACTTCCGGGTCGGGATCGTCGGCGGCGAGTTCGAGCGCGGGCAGCGCGGCGGCGTCGCCGATCTCACCGAGCGCGAGTGCCGCCTCCTTGCGCAAGTTGCTGATGCCGTGGCCCAGCGTCGCGAGCAGCGCCGAGACGCTCCCGGTGCTTCGCAGCCGGCCGAGGCTGCGCGCCGCGCGCAGGCGCACCTGCCAATAGGGGTCGTCCAGCGCGACCAGCAGTGCGGCCGACGCGACGGGCTGGTGCAGCTTGCCGAGCGCGGTGGCGGCTTCTTCCCGCACCTGCCAGCTGGCGTCGCGCAGCGCCGTTTCCAGTGCGGCGCGCGCATCGACATTGCCGATTGCGAATGCCAGCGCGCCCACGGCCGCGCGGCGCACTTCATCCACGGGGTCGGCAACGGCGAGGCCGGCCAGCGCGGGCAGCGCGGGCGCATGCTTCAGGTAGCCGAGCACGCCGATGGCCTCCCGGCGCAAGGCGATGGCATCGGCGGTGTCGTCGGCGGGGCGTCGCTGCTGCAACACCGCCAGCGCTGGCTGGGCGCTGGCGGGCACGCGCAGCTCGCGCAGTGCACGCAGCACGGCGGCGCGTACCCGCGCCGCTCCGGTGCCCGCGTGCGGCAGCAGCCAGGCGGCGGACGCAGGCTCCTTCAGTTCGGCGAGGCTGTGGGCGGCGGCATCGCGCACCTGCGCGTCGGGGTCGTCGAGCGCTTGCGCCAGCCCTTCGACGGCCGCCTGGTTCTCCATGGTTTCGAGCGCCAGCGCGGCGGCGGCGCGCACGGCCGGCGCATCGTCGCGCAGCGCGGCGACCAGCAGCGGCGTGTGCGCCTCGTCGGCCAGGTCTCCCAGGTCCATCACGGCGATGCGGCGCACTTCGGCGTCGGGGGAGTCCAGCCGTGCGGCAATGGCCTGAAGTTCGGGATCGTCGTGGAGGGCGGGGTTCATTTTTCTTTCAGATGGCGAAGCGCAGCTGCGCTGCGGCGGGGGCGCCGAGCGGCGTGAGGCGTTCCAGCGGCGCGCTGGCGTCCGCGTGCGGATGCAGCAGCTCCAGGCAGCGCCGTTTGAGCGCGATGAATCCGGAAGACGTGACCAGCGAGGGATCGCGAGGCCGGGCGAAGTCGAGTTCGAATTCGGCGACGATGCGGCCCGGCCTCGGCCCCATCACGAGCACGCGGTCGCCGAGAAACAGCGCTTCGTCGATGTCGTGCGTGATGAAGACGATGGTGGTGCGCACGCGCGCCCAGGCATCGAGCAGCTGGCGCTGCATCATGAGCCGGGTCTGGGCGTCGAGCGCGCCGAAGGGCTCGTCCATCAGCATCACACGTGGATGGTTGATGAGCACCCGCGCAATTTCTGCGCGCTGCTGCATGCCGCCCGAGAGCTGGGAGGGGTAGAAGCCCGCGAAGTCGCCGAGGCCGACGAGCCGCAGCATCTCGTGCGCCCGGGCATGGCGTTCTCGTCGGCCGACGCCCTGCATCTTCAGTCCGAAGGCGACGTTGTCCAGCACCTTCTTCCACGGGAAAAGCGTGTGGTGCTGGAAGACGAGGCCTCGGTCCGGATGCGGCCCGCGCACCGCCTCACCGTCCACCTGAATGGTGCCGCCCGCGGGCGTCAGGTGGCCGGCCAATGCGCCCAGCAGCGTCGACTTGCCGCAGCCCGAAGGGCCGAGCAGGCAGATGAACTCGCCGGGTTCGACATGCAGCGTGATGTCCTGCACTGCGTCGAAGGCCTGGGCGCCATGGCCCAGGCGCACGCGCAGGTCGTCGATGGCGATGCGGCCGGTTTGCACATCGGCCTTCACGATCTTTTCTCCTGCATGGCGCGCCAGGGCATCAGCACCTGGCCGATCCATCGCACCAGCGCACTGCTGCCCATGCCGAGCACGCCGATGAAGAGCATGCCGACCACGATGTCGGCGTAGTTCTGGATCGTGTACGACATCCACGTGTAGTAGCCGATGCCGAATTGACCGGAGATCATCTCGGCCGTGACCAGGCAGAACCAGGCGGTGCCCATGCCGATGGCCAGGCCGGTGACGACGCTCGGCATGGCACCCGGCAGGATCACTTCGCGGAACACCGAGAGCCGGCCGGCGCCCAGGCTGCGCGCCGAGGCGACGAGGCGGGCGTCCACGGCCTCGACGCCGTGCACGGTGTTGAGCAGCACGGGGAAGAGCGCCCCCACGAAGGTGATGAAGACCATCGATGCCTCCGACGACGGGAACATCAGGATGGCCAGCGGGATCCACGCCACCGCGGGAATCGGCCGCAGCACTTCGAGCGGCGGCAGCAGCGTGTCCTCGGCCCAGCGGGCACGGCCGATCGCGAGGCCCAGCGCCACGCCGGCCACTGCCGCGAGGCCGAAGCCGATGAACACGCGGCGCAGGCTCGCTGACAGGTGCTGCAGCACCAGCGGCGACTGCACCAGCGACCACGCGGACTCGGCCACCTCGCGCGGCGACGGCACGTTCTGAAAAGTGATGAAGCCCAGGTTCATACGCTGGCCCGTGGCGATGTGCCATGCGATCACGCAGGCGAGCAGCGCCGCGATGCGCCATGTGGCGCGCGGCAGGTTGGCATGGAAGAAGCTGGCCATGGGGAGGTGAGGTTGCAAAAAAACGCGAGGCGGGGCGCGTCAGCCGGCCAGCGCGGCGCGCACGCCGGCGAAGTCCGCCACCTTGCCGCCGTTCTTCGCGGCCCATCCCTCGGCTTGGTCCTTGAGCAGGAAGGCATCGACCTCGCCCTTGGCGCCGAGCACGAACCACGCATCGGCCGCGAGCAGCTTGTTGCCGCTGCTGCGGTCCTGCGCATAGACGACGCGCGCTTTCTTGCCGGCCTTCTCCAGCTTTTGCAGGTCGCCGAAGGCGTTCTCGGGCGAGGCGTAGTGCCGCACCAGCGGCTCGCCGGCCACCCAGACCTGGGCCACCCGGCTCACGTCGGCGATGGGCTTACCCGTGGCGGCGTCTTTCGCCACCAGCGGGGCGCGGGCGTAGTTCTTCAACTGCCTGTCGTAGTCCAGGCCGGCTTCCTTGAAGGCGGCGCGGATGTAGCCGTCCTGCACGAAGGCATTGGCATCGATGTCGTTGTCGGTGCGCTTCAAGAGGCGCAGCGTGTCGAGCGACGTCTTCACCGCCTGGCGGTACTCGGGCTTCCAGCTCAGGTCACGCGTCTGCAGGCCGAGCGGGCCATGGAACAGGTAGTTGACCTCGGCCTCGATGCCCGTGACTTTGGCGATCAGCTCGCTGTACTTCTCGGGCTCGGCGGCCACGAGGCGATCGGCTTCGAGCGCGGCGCGCAGGTAGGCGGTGACGACCTCGGGGTACTTCTTGGCGTAGTCCTCGTCGACCAGGCTGCCGTGGAAGGTGGGCGCGTTCGCCTGCGAACCGTCGTAGATCTTGCGTGCGAAGCCGCGGTACGGGAACAGCTCGGCGAACGGCACGAAGTCTGCATGCGCCTCGACCTTGCCGGCCTGCAGCGCGGGGCCGGCCACCTCGGGCGCCTGCGTGGTGATGTTCACGTCCTTCAGGGGGGCCCAGCCTTGCGCCTGGACGGCGCGCAGCAGCATGCCGTGCGAGGTCGATGCGAAGGGCACGGAGATGGTCTTGCCCTTGAGCTCGGCGAGCGACTGCACCTTCGAGTCCTTGGGCACGACGATGCCGTTGCCGCTGCCCGTCGTGCTGCCCGAGAGCACGGTGATGAAGATGCTCTTGCGCCCGGCCTTCTGAAAGGCTGCGCCGTTGAAGCTGCCCGGAAAGTCGGCCATCGAGCCGAGGTCGAGCTTGCCCGCGACCATCTCGTTGGTCAGCGGTGCGCCGGAGGTGAAGTTCTTCCACTCGATCTGGTACTGCGCGTCCTTGTACTTGCCGGTGCGCGGCAGGTACTTCTCCAGCAACTTCAGCTCGCGGATCAAGAGGCCGCCGGTGGCGCAGTTGATGGTGGTGTCTTGCGTGCCGATGGCGATACGGATGGTCTCGCCCCGCGCGGCCGGCAGTGCCAGCGTCAGCGCGAGGCCGAGGGTCGCGCCCCACAGGGCAGGTTTTCTCGTGGTCTTCATCGTGATGCTCCAGTTGAAATGCAGGGCCGCGGCTCAGCGCAGCAGGTAAGGGATGTCGACGGTGACCGCGCCGGTGGGGCAGTCCTTCTCGCAAGGCATGCAGTACCAGCATTCGTCGAACTTCATGTAGGCCTTGCCCTTGCTGAGGTCGATGGCGAGCACGTCGAGCGGGCAGACATCGACGCAGACGGTGCAGCCCTTGTGGGCGATGCACTTGTCCTCGTCCACGCGAACGGGCACGCTGGTGGGGTTGAAGGCGAGGGGCATGGGGGGCTCTCTTCTTGTCGGGATTGGGGGTGTCACGCCGCGACCGGCTCGCGCACGCCGGCGGGCACGCGCAGGTGCTGGTAGGCCGACATCTCGTGCGCATCGAGCGGCACGATGTAGGGATCGACGGGACGCTTGAAGCTCACCATTGCGTCGCCTTGCTTTTGCAGCTGCGTGTGGCAGAACCAGTCGCGGTCGTTGCGCTCCGGAAAGTCCACGCGGTGGTGGTACAGGCCCCAGCGGCTCTCGGTGCGGTAGAGCGAGGCGCGCGCGGCCATCTCGGCGCAGTCGCGAATGGCGTGCACCTCCATCGCGCGCATCAGTTCGTGCGGACCGGGGGCGGCGAGCTGTTCGAGGTCTTCGTGGATCTGCTCGAATCGCGAGAGACCGATTTCCATCTTGCGCGTCACCTTCGGCGGCTGCAGGTAGTCGTTGACCATGCGGCGCAGCTTGTATTCGACCTGCGCGGGCGGCAGGTCGCCACCCCGCAGGTTGGCATGTCGAAGGAGTGGCGCGCTGACACGGGCATGCTCGCGGGCCACCTGTTCTTCGTCGAGCGCGGGCAGTTCGTTCTCTGCGCAATGCCGCGCCGCGCTTTCTCCGGCGAGCCGCCCGTACACGAACGCGCCGAGCATGTAGTTGTGCGGCACGCAGGCCAGGTCGCCCGCGGCGTGCAGGCCCGGCACGGTGGTTCGCGCATGCTCGTCCACCCACACGCCCGACGCCGAATGGCCGCTGCACAGGCCGATCTCGGAGATGTGCATCTCCACCATCTGCGCGCGGTAGTCGGTGCCGCGCCCGGCATGGAAGCGGCCGCGGCTCGGGCGCTCGTTGGTGTGCAGGATCTGCTCGATGGTGGCGATGGTCTCCTCGGCCAGGTGGCTCAGCTTGAGGAAGACCGGGCCGTTGCCGCCCTGCAGCTCGTTGTAGAACTCCATCATCATCTGGCCGCTCCAGTAGTCGCACTCGATGAAACGCTCGCCCTTGTTGTTGGTGGTGTGGCCGCCGAAGGGGCCGGTCACGTAGGCGCAAGCGGGGCCGTTGTAGTCCTTGATGAGCGGGTTGATCTGGAAGCACTCGATGCCCGAGAGTTCCGCGCCCGCGTGGTAGGCCATGCTGTAGCCGTCGCCTGCGTTGGTCGGGTTCTCGTAGGTGCCGAAGAGGTAGCCGGAGGCGGGCAGCCCCAGCCGGCCGGCCGCGCCGGTGGCCAGCACCACCGATTTCGCGCGGATCACGTGGAACTCGGCCGTACGGCAGTCGAAGGCCATCGCGCCCGCGATGCGGCCGTCGGCCGCGGTGAGCAGGCGCGTGACCACCAGGCGTTGCGACATCTCCACGCGCATGCGCTTGAGGCGCCGATACAGCACGTTTTTGATGTTGTGGCCTTCGGGCATCGGCAGCACGTAGGTGCCCATGTGGTGCACCTTGCGCATCGCGTAGTCGCCGGTCTCGTCCTTCTCGAACTTGACGCCCCAGCGGTCGAGCTCCTCGATCATCGAATAGCTGTTGCGCGCATAGGCCATCACCGTCTTCTGGTTGACGATGCCATCGTTGGCGGTGGTGATCTCCTTCACGTACTGCTCGGGCGTGGCGAAGCCCGGCACCACCGCGTTGTTCAGACCGTCCATCCCCATCGAGATGGCGCCGCTGCGCTTGACGTTGGCTTTTTCCAGCAGCAGCACTTCGAGCTTGGGATTGGCTTCTTTCGCCTTGACGGCGGCCATCGGGCCGGCCGTGCCGCCGCCGATGACCAGCACGTCGACGGTGCGGGTGATGATGTTCATGGATTGGCTTTCGTCGTCGGGTTGGCGCGGGCGATGCGGAGCCGGTGCTGGAACGCATCGCCGCGGAAATAGAGGTCTTCGAAATCCAGCGGCGCGCCGTCAGCGGTGTGCGTGAGGCGTTCCACGCGCAGCACGGCCGTGCCTTCGGGCACGCTCAGTGCGCGCGAGAGCACCTCGTCGGCCAGCATCGCGTCGATCTGCAAGTCGGCGTGGCCGAGGGCGATGCCGTAGTCGTTTTCCAGGATCAGGAAGATGTCGCGCCCGGCCAGGTCCGCCTGGCGAAGCCGCTCGCCGATGGCGTGGGGCAGGTAGGTCACTTCGTAGGACACCGGGGCGCGGTTGAGGTGCCGCACACGCTTGATCTGCGCCACCGGCGTGCCTTCGGCCAGGCCCAGTTGCTGCGCCACGCGCGGCGAGGCCGGCACGGTCTTGTGACTCGTGACCTGGTTGCGGATCTCGTAGCCCATGCGCACCATCGCTTCGGCAAAACCTTCGAGCTGCGTGAGGTGCTGGAAGGCCTTGGGCCTGGCGACGAAGGTGCCCTTGCCCGGGATCTTGAAGATCAGGTTCTCGCGCTGAAGATCGCTCAGCGCCTGGCGCACCGTGATGCGGCTGACCTTGAACAGCGCGACCATTTCGCTTTCCGACGGCAGTTGCGCATGCGGTGCGTAGCTGCCGTCGAGGATGCGCTCGCGCAGCGTCTCGCGCACCTGGGTGTAGAGCGGGACGGGGGAAAAGGCGATGGGCTCGAGAGCCTTGGCGGTGGACATGCGGCTGACCTGTTATGACCGGTTGGACGAGGTCAAATGCTAGTCAGCGATGTCGGTGGCGTTAAATAACAAGAACGTGCTTTGATATTCGGAGAACGAGCGAGTGCCGCTGCATCGGATCGTTAGAACAGTTGGTTGTTTAAAACCGACTTTTCAGTTGTTTGAGCCTCGTCGCGCCGCTCCTACATTGATGGTCATCGCCATCAACCCGGATGGGAATAAATGAAGCAACGCACAGGAGCCCAAGCGCATGTCAGTGGAAGTTGAAAATGTCGTCGCCTTGCCGCCCGCCCTCGAGGAAGCGCGCATTCGTGCGGCCGAAGAGGGATGGAGCTACGCCGGTGGCGTGACTCCGCCCGTCGCATGGGCGCTGGTGCAGGGCGGCCGGGCCGTGCTGGTGGATGTGCGCTCGGGCGAGGAGCGCAAGTTCGTGGGCCACGTGCCCGAGAGCCTGCATGTGGCCTGGGCGACCGGCACGGCGCTCACGCGCAATCCGCGCTTTGTGCGCGAGCTCGAGGCCAGGCTTGCGAAGCACGGCGGCAAGGACGCGGTGGCGCTGCTGCTGTGCCGCAGCGGCAAGCGCTCGGCACTCGCGGCGGAAGCAGCCGCCAAGGCCGGCTTCAGGCACGTGTTCAACGTGCTCGAGGGCTTCGAGGGCGAGATCGATGCCCACCAGCACCGCGGCGCCTCGGACGGCTGGCGCTTCCACGGCCTGCCGTGGGTGCAGGACTGACGGCAGCGTTCCTTCCAGGGAGAACAACCACATGGCTCATTTCGAGGTGAGCGGCATCGTGCGCGCGCTGCATGGCGTGCGCGACGAATGGCGCGATTCACAGCGGCGCTCGCGCGAGCCCGGCGCACGCGAGTTTCCATCGCGCGACGCGCTCGCGCAGATCGTCGAGTCGCTCAAGGGCGCGCTGTTTCCGATGCGGCTCGGCCCGCCCGACCTGCGCCACGAAAGCGAAGACTTCTACGTCGGCCATTCGCTCGATTCGGCCTTGCAGGCCTTGTTGGCACAGGCACGCCTCGAGCTTGAATTCAACGCCCGGCACGAACCGCGTTCACCGGGTGAGATCGACGATGCCGCGACCGATGCGGTGCGCCGCTTTGCGGGTGCGCTGCCGCAGCTGCGTCGCCTGCTCGACACCGACGTGCTCGCCGCCTACCAGGGCGACCCGGCGGCGCGCAGCGTGGACGAGGTGCTCCTGTGCTATCCGGGCGTGCTCGCGATGATTCACCACCGGCTGGCGCACGAGCTCTACAAGCTCGGACTGCCGCTCTTGGCGCGCATCGTGGCGGAACTGGCGCATGCGCAGACCGGTATCGACATTCACCCCGGCGCGCAGATCGATGCAGGCTTCTTCATCGACCACGGCACGGGTGTAGTGATCGGCGAGACCGCCGTCATAGGCAAGCGCGTGCGCCTGTACCAGGCCGTGACGCTCGGCGCCAAGCGCTTTCCCACCGATGCCGAGGGCAACCCGAGAAAGGGCCTGCCGCGCCATCCGGTGGTGGAAGACGACGTGGTGATCTATGCCGGGGCCACCATCCTCGGACGCGTGACGCTGGGCAAGGGCGCGGTCATCGGCGGCAACGTGTGGATCACCGACGACGTGCCCGCGGGCGCGAGCGTGACGCAGGCCAGCCTGCAGAACGCGCCGAAGGGAGTCGGTGCATGAAGGATTTCGTCGAAGACTTCGGCGTGACCATCCGCCAGCTGCGCGAAGGCAAGGGCTGGTCGCAGGAAGCGTTGGCCGAGCGCGCCGACCTGAACCGCTCCTATGTCGGCGAAGTGGAGCGCGGGCGCGTCATCCCCTCGATCGTCACGGCGCACAAACTGGCGGCGGCCCTGGACATCAACATGGTGGGCCTGCTGCTGCGCTGCGAGCAGCTGGAGCAATCGCGTCTTGTGCGAAGGATCAACTTGGCGGCTATAGCCTGTTGAGGGAAAACCCCATGCCGCCTGACACTTGCGGCCACTTTCTTCTCAACACGGAGCCTTGATTCATGAGCGCAACAGTCGGTGGTACCACCGCCCTTGGCGACAACGCCGCACGCCAGTTAGCCAATGCCACCAAGACAGTCCCTCAGCTGGAGACCATCAGCCCGCGCTGGCTGACGCACCTCTTGCAATGGGTGCCGGTGGAGGCGGGCATCTACCGCGTCAACAAGGTCAGGAACCCCGAATCGATCAAGGTCACCTGCACCTCGCGCGAAGAGGAAAACCAGCTGCCGCGCACCTTCGTCGACTACGAAGAGAACCCGCGCGAGCACTATCTCAACGCCGTGAGCACCGTGTTGGACGTGCACACCCGCATCTCCGACCTCTACAGCAGCCCGCACGACCAGATCAAGGAGCAGCTGCGCCTCACGATCGAGACGATCAAGGAGAACCAGGAGAGCGAGCTCATCAACAACCCCGACTACGGCCTCTTGGCCCAGGTGAGCGAAGAGCAGCGCATCTTCCCGCTGACCGGGGCGCCCACCCCCGACGACCTCGACGAGCTGCTGACCAAGGTGTGGAAGGAGCCCGCCTTCTTCCTCACCCACCCGCTGGCCATTGCCGCCTTCGGTCGCGAGGCCACGCGCCGCGGCACGCCGCCGCCGACGGTGAGCCTGTTCGGCTCGCAGTTCATCACCTGGCGCGGCATTCCGCTGATCCCGTCGAACAAGGTGCCGGTGGCCGACGGCAAGAGCAAGATCCTGCTGCTGCGCGTGGGCGACAAGCGCCAGGGCGTGGTGGGCCTGTTTCAACCGGGCCTGTCGGGTGAGCAGGGCCCGGGCCTGTCGGTGCGTTTCATGGGCATCAACAACCATGCGATCGCGTCCTACCTGATCTCGCTGTACTGCTCGCTGGCGGTGCTGACCACCGATGCGCTGGCCGTGCTCGACGACGTCGAGATCGGCAAGTACCACGACTATCCCGACACCTACAAGTAAGCCGCAGTGAGCATCACACCATCGATTCCGGGCGAGGCGCCGTTCGATCCGGCCGTTCTCGCGCGCATGGCGAGCGCCATGTTCGCCGCGCTGCCCGGCACGCCGCCGAGCGCGTTGCCGGGCGTGGCCAACCCCCTGCTGCTGCCGGGGGCGCAGTTCCCCGCCAACATCGCGCCGCCGGGCTCGCCGCTGGCGAGTCCTGCCGGCTTCGGGCCGAGCGTGCCCGGCACGCCGATCCCGCAAGGGCAGATTCCCGGCGCCAACCTGGTGCCGGCATCGCCCACGCAATTGCCTTCGCTCGCGAACCGTGCGCCGGCCTTGGCGCCGCACGCGGTGGCCGGGAATGGGGTGCCGGACAGCGTGCTGTCGGTGGCGCCGGCTTTCGAGCCTCGTCTCGGCAGTGCGGTGCTGGGCGTGCCGCAGCAGCTCAACGCGCCTGCCTCGCCTTCCGCGTCGCCGTTCTACTTCCTGAGCAACAGCTTCGGGCATCCGTCGGCCGGCGCAGCCTCTGCCGTGTCCGCCCCTCCACAGGTCTTGCCCTCTCTCCCGCTCGCGGGAGAGGGCTGGGGTGAGGGCCTGCAGACGAACCAAGATGCGGGGTCGGCCCTCACCTCAACCCTCTCCCCAGAGGGGCGAGGGAGCAGCAGCCAACCGCAGGTGAGCCAGCAGCCGCAGTTCTACTTCGTCGACGCGGTGCGCCTTCCCAACGGCTTCGTCACGCCGGCCAAGCCCGATCCGCGCGGTCCCGACGCAGCGCAGCCTGCCGGCAGCGGCCAGCATCCTCCGTTCGACGTCAACGCCGTGCGGCGCGACTTCCCCATCCTGCAGGAGCGTGTGAACGGCAAGCAGCTGGTGTGGTTCGACAACGCCGCCACCACGCACAAGCCGCAGTCGGTCATCGACCGCATCGCGTACTTCTACGCGCATGAGAACTCGAACATCCACCGCGCGGCGCATGAACTGGCCGCTCGCGCCACGGACGCCTACGAGGGCGCGCGCGAGCGGGTGCGCAAGTTCATCAACGCACCCGAGGTCGAAGAAGTGATCTTCGTGCGCGGCACCACCGAGGCCATCAATCTCGTGGCCAAGAGCTGGGGCGGGCAGCACGTGGGCGAGGGAGACGAGATCATCGTCTCCAACCTCGAGCACCACGCCAACATCGTGCCATGGCAGCAGCTCGCCGCCGCCAAGGGCGCGAAGCTGCGCATGATTCCGGTGGACGATTCGGGCCAGGTGCTGCTTGATGAATACCGCAAGCTGTTGAACGACCGCACCAAGATCGTCGCCGTGACGCAGGTCTCGAATGCGCTAGGCACCGTGGTGCCGGTGAAGGAGATCGTCGAGCTGGCGCATCGTGCGGGTGCGAAGGCGCTGGTCGACGGCGCGCAGTCGGTCTCGCACATGCGCGTTGACGTGCAGGACATTGGCGCCGACTTTTTCGTCTTCTCCGGCCACAAGGTGTTCGGCCCCACCGGTATCGGCGTGGTCTGGGGCAAGCGCGAGGTGCTCGAGGACATGCCACC
The DNA here is from genome assembly GCF_900099805.1 of Variovorax sp. OV700. GTDB lineage: Bacteria > Pseudomonadota > Gammaproteobacteria > Burkholderiales > Burkholderiaceae_C > Variovorax. The sequence continues at coordinate 108,355 of NZ_FNDR01000015.1, forward strand.
GTGGCAGGGCGGCGGCAACATGATTGCCGACGTGACTTTCGAGAAGACAGTGTTCCAGCCGATCCCGAACAAGTTCGAGGCCGGTACCGGCAACATCGCCGATGCCGTGGGGCTGGGCGCGGCCATCGACTACGTCAACAAGGTGGGCATCGAGAACATCGCCCGCTACGAGCACGACCTGCTGGTGTACGGCATGGCGCAGTTGGGCGCGATTCCCGGCGTGCGGCTGATCGGCACGGCGGCCGACAAGGCCAGCGTGATGTCTTTCGTGCTCGACGGCCATACCACCGAGGAGGTGGGCCATGCGCTCAACGACGAGGGGATCGCGGTGCGCACGGGCCACCATTGCGCGCAGCCGATCCTGCGCCGCTTCGGTGTCGAGACGACGGTGCGGCCGTCGCTGGCCTTCTACAACACCTTCGATGAGATCGACCGGTTGGTGACGGTGGTGCGGCGATTGGCAGGGCAGCGCCGCGTGGGCTAGTGAAAAAGGGCGGCCGGGACGCTCGTGGGCGCGCGATTGCACGTTCGTGCGACGACGTGCCGCGCAAGGCCAAGGTGCAGCGTACTCAGGAATGGCAGACGAAGCCGTCCTTGAGCAGCGTGATCTCGAACTGCAGATTGCCGGCGCGCGCATCTCGCGCCTGCGCCAGCGTGCCGTCGGCACGCCATTGGCGCAGGGCCGCTGCCAGGTAGTCGCGCGACACGGCATCGCCTTCGGGCAAGCGGATGGCTGCATCCGACGGTGGACGCAGATCGCTCGCCAGCGGCTTGTAGAAGCGCCATTCCTCGTTCTGCATGAGCCGTTCCAGCACCTCGGCGTCCTCGGCCAGTGCCACGCATTCGCCGGCCACGAAGGCGGACGCTGCATGGACCGAAGAGGGATAGCTGCGCGGCTGCGCGCCATAGCGCTGCCATACCGCGCCGGCGTAGCCCGAACCTTCGCCCACGCAGACCGGGGCACCGCGCAGCGCGGACGCTTCCTGAACCTTGCCCCGCCTGAGCGCGACCACGAGGCCGCGGCCGATGTCGTAGCTGCCGGGCGCGGCCGCGATGCCGGACGCGGATTGCGCAGGCACGCCGGTCACCAGCAGGTCGACGCGGCCTTCGCGCAGCGCGGCCTCTTGCGCCGCAGGGTCGAGGCCGACCAGCTCCAGCGGCACACCGAGCGAAGCCGCCAGTTGCCGTGCGAGCGTGGCGTCGAAGCCGTCGGGCTCCGGCGGCGTCGGCGTCTCGGGCGGGGCAGGGCGCGGATAGCGGCGCACGCCCACGATCAGCTTGCCGCGCTCGATCGCGCGGGAGAGCACCGGTCCCTTCGGCAGGCCCGACAGCACGGGCGTTGCGAAGGCCCAGGCGCCACCGATGCCCGCGAGCGCCACGGCCATCGCCAACGCCGTGCCTGCCAGCACCAGCCCGCGCTTCGACAGCCTGCGCTCAGTCATCGAGGCTCAGTCCCTTGCGCCAGCGCAGCAGCCGCCGCTCCAGCAAGGCCAGCAGGTAGTTGAGCAGCAGTCCGAGCACGGCCAACAGCAGGATGCCGGCATACATCGTCGGTATCTGGAAGGTCTCCTGCGAGTTGAGCGTGAGAAAGCCCAGGCCCGAATGCGCACCGATCATCTCGGCCGCCACCAGCGCCGTGATGCTGTAGGCGCCCGCCAGCCGCACGCCGGTGAAGATCGACGGCAGCGACGCCGGCAGCACCACCTTGAAGAAGACGAAGCGCCGCGAGGCGCCCATGGACAGCGCCGAGTTGACGAGCAGCCGGTCGACCTGTTTCACGCCGCCCACCGTGCTCAGCAGCACGGGCCAGAATGAGGCCCAGAAGATGATCGCCACCTTCGACTGCTCGCCGATCCCCAGGAACAGGATGAACACCGGGAACAGCGCGAAGGCCGAGGTCTGCCGGAAGAGTTGCAGCACCGGATCGACGATGGCAGCCAGCCGCTTGGAACTGCCGATCAGGAGGCCCAGCACCACGCCCGAGAAGCTCGCGAGCAGCAGGCCCCACAGCGAGCGCTGCAAGCTCGTCGCCACGTGTTTCCAGAGTTGGCCGGTCTCCACGAGCTGGCCGATGCTTGCGAGCACGGCGGATGGCGGGCTCAGGTAGGCATCGCTCACGACGCTCAGGCGCGGCAACGCCTCCCAGAGTGCGAGGAAGACCACGATGCCGATGCCGCGTTCGGCCACCCGGCCGAAGCCGTGTGCGAATCTGAAAAAGCGGCCCGGTGAGCTGGCCACCGGCGCGTCCAGAACCGCGCTCATGACACCACTCCATCGAGCGACCGCGGCTTCAACCCGATCTGCACTTCATCCTTCAGCACCTCCCACGCGCGCTGGCGCAGCGCGGCAAACTCGGCCGTGTGCCGCACCTCCGCCGAACGCGGCCGCGCGAGCGGAATGTCGATGATGTCCTTGATGCGACCGGGCCGCTGCGTCATCACCGCCACGCGGTCGGAGAGGTACACCGCTTCCTCCAGGCTGTGCGTGATGAAGACAATGGTCTTGCGGTACTGCCCCCAGATGCGCAGCAGCTCGCCCTGCAGGATTTCGCGCGTCTGCGCGTCGAGCGCCGCAAAGGGCTCGTCCATCAGCAGGATGTCGGGTTTGTAGGCGAGCGAGCGCGCAATGGCCACGCGCTGCTTCATGCCGCCCGAGATCTCGTGCGGATAGCGATCGGCAAAGCCGTGAAGGCCCACCAGTTCGAGGTATTCGTGCGCGGTGCGGCGGCGCGCGGCCTTGCCGATGCCGCGTATCTCTAGCCCGACCGCGATGTTGTCGAGCACCGACAGCCACGGAAACAGCGCATAGCCCTGGAACACCACGCCCTGGTTGCGGTTGATGCCCGCGAGCGGCTGGCCGTTGATGGCGATGCGTCCGCCGGTGCGTTCGGTCAACCCGGCCAGGATGCCGAGAAAGGTCGACTTGCCGCAGCCCGAAGGCCCGAGCACCGAGAGGAATTCGCCGTCGCGCACGTCGAGGTCGAAGCCTTCGAGCACCCGCACGCGCTCGCTCGCGCCGCGCGCCGCATAGTCCATCCTCACGTCGCGGGCCGAGATCTTGATGCTCATGGCGCTTGCCGGATCAGGACTTCGCGGCCTGCTGCTGCGCGAAGGGGTTGAACTCGTTGGTGTAGACGTCCTTCACCGCGACCTTGCCGGCGGCGAGCTTGCCTTCGGACTGCAGGATGTCGATGTAGTACTGGATCGGCGGCTCGGTCACCACGAGGTCGTCGACGTAGGCGTAGCGGTCGACGTTCTTCAGGTCCATGTTGATGCGCTTGGCCACCAGCTTGCGTGCTTCTTCGGTGTTGGCGTTGACCCAGTTGCCGGCCTTGGCCAGCGCCGCGACCACGTCGCGCACCGCCTCGGGGTGCTGGCGGATGAACTGGCCGTGCGCGCTGTACGGCGCCATGCCGCCAAGGCCGCCGTCGAGGTCGAAGTCGCTCCACAGCCGCACCAGCGACTCGGCGTTGTCGGCGCGGCCCGAGAAGGGCGCGTGGATGATCGCCAGGTCGGTGTTGCCGGTCACCAGCGTCTGCTCGGCCTGCTCGTCGGGGATGACGACGAAGTTGATCTTCGTCACGTCCACGTCGTGCTGGCGCAGGTACTTCTTGGTCACGAATTCGGCGCAAGCGCCGAAGCTGTTGAAGCCGATGGTCTTGCCTTCGAGGTCCTTGGGGTTGCGGATACCCGAGTCCTTGCGGACGAAGTACTTCATGTGTGGCGCTTCCTGCAGCGTCTTGCCGCCTGCAGCCACCACCTTGAGGTCCGCACCCGACGCAATGGCCGAGATCACCAGCGGCACCATGCGGCTGCCGAAGTCGATCTCGCCCGTGCCCACCAGCGGAATGATCTGCGGCGCGGCGATCTTGCCGACGTACTCCGGGCGGGTGTTTGTGCCCTCGAAGTAGCCGAGCTCGTCGGCCAGGTAGATCAGGTCGAACGACGGGTTGTTCGGGTACTTGAACGCCACCTTGTCGCCGGTCTTCTTCACCACGGCCGGGCCGCCGGCCGCGGCGGACTTGCTGCCATCTTCGCGCGAGCAGCCCGCGAGTGCCAGGCCGCCGATGGCGGCGACGGATGCGAGAGAGGCGAAGGTCTTGAGTGCCAGGCGCCTCGAAGGCGGGGCGCTGGCAAGGGAAGTGGAGGGCGTCTCGATGGGCATGAGGGCGCGCTCCGGCACGGGAGCGGTCTGGCTGATTGCGAAGCGCCGATCGTAGGAAGCCCTGCCCGCCTCATCAACGAAGAAAACCGCGCATGGTTATGCGGAAACAAGGGGCCCCGGAATCCGCATATCCATAGCTGAAATGCTTCTAGAGCCCGTGCGTCAAAAGGTCCGCGCGGCCTGCACATTCGTGGTCTGTCTTTCTTTTCTCTTCTCACCATGACTCAAAGACTCAAGATCGTCGCCGTCTCCGGCGGCCTGCAACGCCCCTCGCGCACGCTCGCGCTGGTCGAGGAACTGCTGGAGGGACTGACCGACGCCTGGCCCGCCGAGACGCGCCTGATCGAACTCGGCCAGCTGGTGCCGAAGTTCGGCGGCGTGCTGCAGCGCGGCCAGCTTCCGGCTGAGGTCGAGCAGTCGCTCAAGGATGTGGAATCCGCCGACCTGCTGCTGGTGGCGAGCCCGATCTATCGCGGTTCGTACACAGGGCTCTTCAAGCATTTCTTCGACTTCGTCCATCACGAATCGCTGATCGACGTCCCGGTGCTGCTTGCGGCCACCGGCGGCAGCGACCGCCACGCACTGGCGATCGACCACCAGCTGCGCCCGCTGTTCAGCTTCTTCCAGGCCTACACGCTGCCCATCGGCGTCTATGCGACCGACAAGGAATTCGAGAACTATCGCGTGAGCGGCGATGCGCTGCGTGCACGCATCGCACTGGCCGTCCAGCGGGCGCTGCCGGTGCTGCGCCAGCGTGCCAGCAAACCGGTCGAGGTGCCCTCGCTGGCGATGGCCTGAACGATTCCCCGATGTCCTCCCTGCCTGAACCTCTTTCCGGTGGCCTCGCCATCCCGCGCAAGCCGCGCGACCCCGATCCCGCGCGCGTGCGGCGCATCCGCGGCGACGACGAAGCGCTGGAGGCCGCGCACCGGCTTGCCGCGCTGTTCGCCCCCGGCGCTTCCGCGCGCGATCGCGAGCGGCGCCTGCCCTGGGACGAGCTCGATCTCTGGTCCGAGAGCGGTCTCGGCGGCATCACCGTGCCGCGCGCGCATGGTGGCGCCGATGTGTCCTACGCCACGCTGGCCGAGATCTTCGTGATCCTGTCGGCCGCCGACGGCTCGCTCGGCCAGATCCCGCAGAACCACTTCGGTGTGCTGGGCGTGCTCCGCGAGATCGGCACCGAGGCGCAGAAGACCCGCTTCCATGCCGAGGTGCTGGCGGGCCGGCGCCTTGGCAATGCCGGCCCGGAGAGGCGATCGAAAACCATTGCGGGCGGCGTCACACGGCTGCGCCGCACGCCCCAGGGCCTGCGCCTGGACGGCGAGCGCTTCTATTCGACCGGTGCACTCTTCGCTCACCGCGTGCCGGCGCGTGCGCTCGACGACCAGGGCCGCGTCGTGCAGGTGTGGGTGCCGCGCGATACGCCGGGGCTCACGGTGGTTGATGACTGGTCCTCCTTCGGACAGCGCACCACCGCCAGCGGCACGGTGCGCTTCGAGTCCGTGCCGGTCGACGAGGCGGACGTGTTGCCGCTCTGGCAACTGGCCGACCGGCCCGGCCTCTTCGGGCCGGGCTCGCAGCTCCTGCAGGCGGCCATCGACCAGGGCATCGCGCAGGCGGCGCTCGCCGAGGCGATCGCCTTCGTGCGCGAGCATGCGCGCCCCTGGACCGATTCCGGTGTGGCCCGCGCGGCGGACGACCCGTACATCATCCAGGACGTAGGCCGTCTCGAGGTGGACCTGCATGCCGCACACGAGGTGTTGCTGGAGAGCGGCCGCACGCTCGATGCGGTGGCGGCACAGCCCGTCACGGCCGAATCCAGCGCGCGCGCCTCGGTCGCCGTGGCCGAGGCCAAGGTCCTGACCACGCGCATCGCGCTCGAAGCCACCGAGAAGCTGTTCGAGCTCGCCGGCTCTTCATCCACGCGGGAAGCCCGCAACCTGGGCCGGCACTGGCGCAATGCCCGCACCCACACCCTGCACGACCCGGTGCGCTGGAAGGCGCACCTGATCGGCAACTACCTGCTCAACCATGTGCCGCCGCCGCGGCATTCCTGGAACTGACCGATGCCGCTTACCGCTCTTTTTCCCGATCGCGCATCCGAGGCGCCGGCAGCGCGCGTTCCTGGCTTGCCAGTGGCAAAGCCCGCGCCCATTCCTGCGCAGAAACCGCTGCGCATCCGCGACGACGCGCAGGCCCTGGAGATTGCGTGCGAGCTCGCTGTCGACTTTGCGGGGGGCGCTGCGGCGCGCGATCGCGAGCGGCGCCTGCCCTGGGCCGAGCTGGAGCGCTTCACCGCCAGCGGCCTCTGGGCGATCACCGTGCCGCGCGAGCACGGCGGCGCTGGCGTTTCGTTGCGCACGCTGGCGGAGGTGATCGCCATCATCTCGGCCGCCGACGGCTCGCTCGGCCAGATTCCGCAGAACCACTACTACGCACTGGAGGTGCTGCGCGTCGGGGGCACCGAGGCCCAGAAAAGCTTTTTCTACCGCCGCGTGCTCGAAGGCGAGCGCTTCGGCAATGCGCTCGCGGAGATCGGCCACAAGGACTTCAAGCGTCGCACGCGCCTGCAGGAGGAAGGCGGCAGCCTTCAGATCGACGGGCAGAAGTTCTATTGCACCGGTGCGCTCTTCGCGCACTGGATTCCCACGCTGGTCGCGGCACAGGAGGGCGCCCGCGAAGTGACCAAGCTCGCCTTCGTGCCGCGCCGCGCCGAGGGCGTGAGCATCGTGGACGACTGGGACGGATTCGGCCAGCGCGTGACGGGCAGCGGCTCGGTGCGCTTCGAGGGGGTGCAGATCGACCCGGCCTGGGTCATTCCCTTCCTGGCCTCCTTCGAGCGGCCCACCACCATCGGCCCGTTCGCGCAGCTGCTGCATGCGGCCATCGACTTGGGGCTGGGGCGCGGCGCCTTCGAGGCCACGCTGCCCTTCGTGCGCGAACGCGCCCGGCCATGGATCGATGCCGGTGTGGAACGCGCCAGCGAAGACCCGCTCGCGATCCAGCTGACCGGCGAGGTGGCGGTGCGCCTGCGCGCTGCCGAGGCCTTGCTGCGCCGCGCCGCCCGCTTCGTCGAGGCGGCCCAGCGCGCACCCGGCGAGCACAGCGTGGGCGCGGCCTCGATCGCGGTGGCCGAGGCCCGCGTGCTGAGCACCACCGCCTCGCTCGACGCCGGCAACCGCCTGTTCGAGCTGGCCGGCACCAGCGCCACGCTCGACGGCCTGGGCCTGGACCGCTTCTGGCGCAACGCGCGCACCCACACGCTGCACGACCCGGTGCGCTGGAAGTACCACCACATCGGCAACTACCACCTCAACGACCGCCTCCCGCCGCGGCACGGCGCCCTGTGAGCGCCGGGCCTCTTTCTTCCCTCTTTCGTTCTTTCTTCGGAGTCTCTCTTGAGCCGTTTCTCATCGCTTCCCGCCGCGCTGTCCCGGCGCCGCCTGCTGCAGCTCGCCTCGGCCGCCGCCACGGGCAGTGCAGGCCTGCCCGTTTTCGCGGCCCTCAAGGAGCACCCCGGCACCACCAAGGTCCTGAAGGTTGGCGTCACGACCGGACCGCATGAGCAGACCTTCGAGGTCGTCAAGCGCGTGGCCGAGCGCGACTACGGCCTCAAGATCCAGATCGTCCCCTTCACCGACTACAGCCGGCCCAACGCCGCGCTGGATGCTGGCGACCTGGATGCCAACAGCTTCCAGCACCGGCCCTTCCTCGCGGCGCAGGTGCGTTCGCGCGGCTACAAGATCGTGGGCTTCGGCCGCACCTGGATTGGGCCGATCGCGATCTATTCGCGCAAGTACAAGGCCTTCAAGGACCTGCCGGAGGGCGCGAGCATTGCCATTCCCAATGACCCGTCGAACGAAAGCCGGGTGCTGTTGCTGCTGCAGAAGGCCGGCGTCATCAAGCTCAAGAGCGGCATCGACCCGATCGCGGGCATCAATGCCACGCCGCGCGACATCACCGAGAACCCCCGGAAGTTCCGCTTCGTCGAGATCGAGGCCGCCCAGCTGCCGCGCACCCTCGACGACACCGACGCCTCGGCCGTCAATGCCGACTATGCCAACAAGGCCGGCCTCAATCCGGCCCGGGACGGCATCCTGGTCGAGGACAAGGAAGGTCCCTACGCCTGCCTGATTGCGGTGCGCGAGCAGGACAAGGAGCAGCCCTGGGTCGGGCAGCTCGTCAAGGCCTACCAGACCGACGAGGTGCGCGACTTCATCGTCAAGACCTTCGCCGGCGGCGTGCTGCCGGCGTTCTGACATGGCGCAGAAGAACCAGATTCTGCTCAACGCATTCAACATGAACTGCGTAGGCCACATCAACCACGGCCTGTGGACCCATCCGCGCGACCGCTCGCTCGAGTACAACACGCTCGAATACTGGACCGACATGGCGCGAACCTTGGAACGGGGCCTCTTCGACGGCCTGTTCATTGCCGACATCGTGGGCGTCTACGACATCTACCAGCACAACGTCGACGTGACGCTGCGCGAGTCGATCCAGTTGCCGGTGAACGACCCGCTGCTGCTGGTGTCGGCCATGGCGGCGGCAACCCGGCATCTGGGCTTTGGCGTCACCGTCAATCTGACCTACGAGCAGCCTTACCTGCTGGCGCGGCGCTTCTCGACGCTGGACCATCTCACGCGCGGACGCATCGGCTGGAACATCGTCACCGGCTATCTCGACAGCGCCGCGCGCGCGATGGGCCTGGCGAAGCAGATCGCGCATGACGAGCGCTACGAACGGGCCGACGAGTACCTGGAAGTGCTCTACAAGTTGTGGGAGGGAAGCTGGGAAGATGCAGCCGTGCGGCGCGACAAGGCCGCGCGCGTGTTCGCGGACCCGGCCCGGGTGCACAAGGTGCGGCACGAGGGCCGGTACCACCAGGTCGAGGGGTATCACCTGGCTGAACCCTCGCCCCAGCGCACGCCTGTGTTGTTCCAGGCTGGCAGTTCGGGCCGTGGCCAGCGCTTTGCCGCGCGGCATGCCGAGTGCGTCTTCATCTCGCCGCCCAGCAAGGAAGCGGCGCGCAAGAGCGTGCAGGCGCTGCGGGAGCAACTGGTACTGGCCGGCCGGCGTCCCGACGACGTCAAGGTGTTCGTCGGTGCCGCGGTGGTGCCGGGCGCGAACGCGAAGGAGGCGCAGGGAAAGTACGCGGACTATCGGCACTACGCGAGCCGCGAGGCGGGCTTGGCCCATTTCTCTGCCAGCACCGGCATCGACTACGCGCGCTACGACCTGGACGAACCGATCGACTACGGGAAGACCAATGCCATCGAATCGGCCACCCGCACCGCCGAGCAGCAGGGCTGGACGCGCCGCAAGCTGCTGGACCTTTTCGAACTCGGTGGGCGCTATCCGGCCATCGTCGGCGATGCGTCGCAAGTGGCGGACGAACTGCAGTCGTGGATCGACGAGACCGGCGTGGATGGCTTCAACCTGAGCCGTACCGTGGTGCCCGAGAGCTATGAGGATTTCGTGGACCTAGTCGTGCCCGAGCTGCAGAACCGTGGCGTCTACAAGACCGCCTATGCCGAGGGCAGCCTGCGGCGCAAGTTGTTCGACGCCGGCGACCGGCTGCCCGCACGTCACACCGCAGCGCAGTTCCGTCATGGCGCCGGCGAAACCTGATCAACTTTCGGTCCGGGTCCCCACTGCCCAATAGAAGGTCGGTCGGGTCCCGTTGAGCGCGTGGTCACCGACCGTGCGCGCCTTGTAGATCACCGGGTTGTGCGAGGCCAGCGTGCGCGCGTTGCGCCAGTGGCGATCCAGCCGCCGGTCTTCCTGCAGCGCCGAGGCACCCCCGATGTCGAACAGGCGCGTCGCAGCGTTCAGCACGGTGTCGACGATGCCCACCTGCGCCTTGGCGGTGCGCAGCTCCACGTCGACGATCAGGCTTTCGGGAACGGGCTCGCCACGCTGGCGCAGGCGGTCGATGTCGCCCAGTCCGCGAGCCACTGCGGCCACGGCCGCTGCCGCCGTGAAGGCCGCGCTGGAAAGCTGCCCCACCACTTGCTGCACCAGAGGATCTTCCCGCGGTGTGGTGCCGCTGCCGTGGCTGTACACGCGCTTGCGCGGCTGCACGAAGGCCACTGCGTCGCGTTCGATCGCGCGTGCAATGCCGGCCAGCGTGGCCAGGTGGGTGAGCTGGAAATGGGCGGTGAGCGGCGTGGGCCGTTCGCGGTCGTAGGACAGCACATGGCCTGGCTCGACAGCGACGCGGCGAAAGCGCGTGGTGCCCGACCCGGTCAGGCGCTGGCCGAAACCGCGCCAATCGTCGATGCGCTCCACGCCGCGCGCCTCCGCGGGCACGAGCACCAGCACGCGGCCTTGCTTGCTCGTGTCGTCCGCGCGCTGGGCTGTCACGGGAATCCAGTCGGCGTAGAGAGTGCCTGTGCTGTAGTACTTGTCGCCATCGAGCAGCCAGCCTTTGCCGTCACGCGTGAGCTTGGTCTGCAGCGTGCCCACCTCGGCTTCGCCCAGCTCGGTGGTGGCATTGCCGAAGATCGCGCCGTCGGCGGCGCGCCGCAGCCAGGGTGCATGCAGTTCGGGATCGATCTCGGCGTAGAGCCGTTCGATGAAACCGAAGTGCGCGCGCAGGATCTGCGGAAGGTTGGAATCGGCAGCGCCAAGCTCGATGAGCAAGTCGAACAGCTGCTCGACCGAGGCGCCAAGGCCGCCGTGGGCGAGCGGCACGCGCAACGCGCCGAAGTTCGCGTCGCGCAGCCAGGTGACGGCATCGTAGGCCAGTGCGCGCTCGTTCTCGCGTTGGGCGGCATGTTCGGCGATGCGGGCGAACACGGGGCGGAAGCGCTCGGCGAGTTGTTCGTAGGCAGGGGGTTGCGGGGGCATGAACGATGGCGGAACAAGAAAGGTGGGGAACGCGGTCACGCGATAGCGGCCGGATGCGCTTGGCGGGCCGAATGCGCGCGATGCACGGGCCGCTGCAAACCCAGGTGCTCGCGCAGCGTTCGGCCTTCGTACTCGGTGCGGAACAGGCCGCGCCGCCGCAGCTCGGGCAGCACGAGCTCGATGAAGTCGTCCAGCCCGCCCGGGAACCACGGCGCCATGATGTTGAAGCCGTCCGCGCCGCCTTCCTCGAACCACTGCTGCAGCTGGTCGGCAATGCTGGCGGGCGTGCCCACCACCTGCTGGTGGCCGCGCGCGCCGGCAATGCGCAGATAGAGATCCCGGATGCTGAGGTTTTCGCGGCGCGCCAGGTCCAGCAGCAGCCGTTGGCGGCTCTTGGGGCCGTTGGTTTCCGGCAGTTCGGGCAGCGGGGCGTCGACCGGCAGGCTGGAGAAGTCGAAGCCTCCGATCACGTTCGACAGCAGCGACACGCCGACCACCGGATGCACGAGTTCCTGCAGTTGCTCGAACTTCTCCTCGGCCTCTGCCTGCGTGCGGCCGACCACCGGGAAGATGCCGGGCATGATCTTCACCTCGTCGGGGTGGCGGCCATGGCGTGGCAGCCGGCCCTTGACGTCGGCGTAGAAGGCCTTCGCCTCCTCGACGGTCTGATGCGCGACGAAGATCACTTCGGCCGTGCGCGCGGCAAGGTCCCGGCCTGCTTCCGAAGCACCGGCCTGCACCACCACCGGCCGTCCCTGCGGCGAGCGCGCGACGTTGAGCGGACCGCGCACCGAGAAGTGCGCGCCCTTGTGACCCAGCACGTGCAGCTTGTGCTCGTCGAAGTAGAGGCCGCTTGGCTTGTCGCGCACGAAGCTGTCGTCCTCCCAGCTGTCCCACAAGCCCGTGACCACGTCGTGGAATTCGGCCGCGCGCTCGTAGCGCAGCGCGTGCTCGAAATGCTCGTCGCGGTTGAAGTTCTGCGCCTCGCCGGTGCCGCTGGAGGTCACCAGGTTCCAGCCCGAGCGCCCGCCGCTGATCTGGTCGAGTGAAGCGAACTTGCGCGCTACGTTGAAGGGCTCGTTGAAGCTCGTCGACACCGTGGCGATGAGCCCGATGCGCTCGGTCAGCGCCGCGATGGCGGAGAGCAGCGTGAGCGGCTCGAAGTGGTCGGCGCGTGCCGTGCGCGAGAGCGAAGGCAGGTCGCTGTTGCGCACGCCAACGGAATCGGCGAGGAAGACGGCGTCGAACTTGGCCGCTTCCGCCTTCTGCGCGAGCTCGACGTAGTGGCGAAAGTTGCTCCCGGCATCGGCCTGCGCGCCTGGATGGCGCCAGGCCGCGATGTGGTGGCCGGTCTGCATGAGGAAGGCGCCGAGCTTGAACTGGCGCGTGGATGAAGCCATGGGGCGAATGCCTTGGAAAAAAGGGGAAGGGGTTGCGGCGCTCACCACGCCAGCTGCAGCCGCTGCGGCAGGCCGGCTTCGGCCGATTTGGGTTGTTGCGGCGCGGCGACCGGTGCGCGATCGGCACCGACGTCGAGGAAGTCGCTGAGCACGTCGTCGCGCAAGGCGATGAAGGCCGGGTCGCTTCGGTTGCGCGGGTGCGGCAGGTCGACCTCGACCGTGCGCCGGATGCGGCCGGGCGAGGGCTGCATCACCACCACGCGATCGCCGAGAAAGACGGCTTCCTCGACATCGTGGGTCACCAGCAGCATCGTGATGCGCTCCTTCTGCCAGATGCGCTGAAGCTCGTTCTGCAGCCGCGAGCGTGTGAGCGCATCGAGCGCGCCGAAGGGCTCGTCGAGCAGCAGCACGCGCGGCCGGTTCACCAGGCCGCGCGCGATGGCAACGCGCTGCGCCATGCCGCCGGAGATCTGGTGCGGCCAGGACTTCTCGAAGCCCTCGAGCCCGACCAGGGCGACGTGCTCGGCCACCCGTTCGCGCTTCTCCTTGGCGCTGAAAGGCGCATTGCGCAGGCCCACGGCGATGTTCTGCTCCACCGTGAGCCAAGGGAAGAGGCGGTGGTCCTGGAACACGATGCCGCGCTCGCGGCCGGTGCCCGAGATCGGTTCGCCATCCAGCAGGATTTTTCCCTCGTACTGCGCATCGAGGCCGAGGATGAGTCGCAGCAGCGTGGACTTGCCGCACCCGCTGGCACCGACGATGCTCACGAAGCGGCCAGCCGGAACATGCAGGTCGATGCCTTCGAGCACCTGCAGTTCGCCGCCGCTGGCCTGCGTGTTCGCATAGCGCTTGCCGAGGCCGCGAATGTCGAGTTCGTTGGAGGGGTTCGCGAGGAGGGAGGTCATGGGAGGAAAGTTCTTTCTGCGTCGTTCATGCGCGCCCGGTCCAGCGCGCCAGGCGGCGCTCCAGCGCGCGGGCCGAGGCGTTCATGAGCCAGCCGACGAGGCCGATCACGAACATGCCGAAAATGACCAGGTCCATCTGGAAATGCTCGCTGCCCTCGATCAGCGTGTTGCCGATGCCGCGGCCGGCCACCAGCAGGTATTCGGCGCCGATGGTCGCGAGCCAGGAATAGATGAGCGCCAGGTAGACGCCCGTGAAGATCGAGGGCAGGGCGGCCGGCAGCACCACCTGCGTGACGGTCTGCCAGCGCGTGTAGCCGTAGACGCGTGCCACCTCGAGCAGGCCGGCCGGTGCGGTGCGAATGCCGTCGCAGGTGTTGACCACCACTGGCACCAGCGCGGCCAGCGAGAGAAACACCACCTTGGCCACGTCGCCGAGGCCGAACCAGACAGAAATCAGCGGAATCCACGCGAACAGCGAGATCTGCTTGAAGGTGTTGAAGCTCGGGCCGACGATACGGTTGAAGAGCGGCGACAGCCCCAGCAGCGCACCGAGTACGAGGCCCGACGCGGTGCCGATCAGAAAGCCCGTCGCTTCGCGAGCCAGGCTGGCGCTGAGGGCGCGCCAGAGACGTCCGCTCGCCACCTGGTCGACCGCGGTGTCGAAGACCTTGGCCGGCGAGACCAGCAGCGCCGAGTTCACGACATCGAGCGACGACAGCAGCCACCACAGCACGACCGCCGCCACAGGCAGCACGAAGCCGCGCCAGCGGCTGCGCTGCTCCGGCCGAAGGGGCTGCACGGCGGCCAGCTCGGCCGCGTCCCGCGTGGCCGTGCTCATCGCGCGGCTCCGCCGGGTTGGCGCTGGTGCACCGCGGTTTCGAGGCGGTCGAGCAGGCGGTCGATGGCATAGCCGATGGCGCCCACCACGATCACGGCCGCCATCACCAGGTCGAGCTGGAACAGCTGCCGCCCATAGACGATGAGGTAGCCCAGCCCTTCGCTGGAAGCCACCAGCTCCACCACGACCAACGAGAGCCAGGCCTTGGTGAAGCCCAGCCGCACGCCGGTGAAGAGCGTGGGCACGGCGTGTGGCAACACGATCTCCAGCACCTGCTGGCGCCGGGTGTAGCCGTAGACCTGGCCGACTTCGCGCAGCGCGAATGAGGTCTGCCGAAAGCCCTGCAGCGTGTTGAGCGCCACCGGCACCAGCGCCGCCTTGGCGATGAGGATGTACTTCAGCGGTTCGCCGATGCCCACGATCAGCAGCACGAACGGCAGCCAGGCCAGCACCGGGATCTGCACCAGCGCATTGAAGGTGGGCAGCACATAGGCCTCGAAGCTGCGCGACAGGCCCATGGCCGAGCCCAGCGCCAGTCCCAGAAGTGTTCCGGCCGCGAAGCCGACCCCCACGCGCGTGAAACTGGTGCTCACGTGCAACCAGAGATCTCCGCTCGTGGCCAGGTCGCGCAGCGTTTCCCACACGAACTGCGGCGGCGGCAGCACCTGCGGCGAGATCCAGCCCTGCTCGGCGCCCGTGTACCAGAGCGCGAGCAGGGCAATGGGCAGCAGCCAGGGGAGCGCGCGATCGCCGATGCGGCGCCAGGGCAGCCGCGCCAGCACTGGCACGAACGTGCGCGCCGCGGACGCGGGCGCACCTTCGCGCGGACGCAAGACAGCCGCCAATTCTGCTTCCGCGCTCATCGTGAAGCGACCGACTGGCCCACCTTCGGCTGTCCCTTGGCGTCGTAGGCCGTCCAGTAGTTGTCCAGCCCTTGCTTCTTCAGTGCGTTCTTAAGGTAGCGCGTGTCGAACCAGTCGTCGACCGACACCTCGCGGCGGATCAGCTTGAGCTTGAGCGCGTCGGCCACCACGGCCTTGTAGCGCCCGATGATGAAGTCGTCGGCCAGCGGCGAGTTGCGCACCGCGAGTTGCTGCTGGTCGAACTCCGCCGCCCAGGACGCGACCGGCGTGCCGCTGCGCGCCCAGATGCGGAAGAGCTCATCGCGGTTCTTCTCGTCCGACGACCAGCGCGCCGCCCGCACGAACACGTCGACCACGCGCTGCACCTCGGCCGGGTTGGCCTGCTCGAAGTCTGCGCGCACCAGAAGCGAGGCCTGGCGTGTGAAGGCCGGATCCTGTCCCTGCGTGGAATACACGACTTTGGCCAGGCCCTGGTCGCGCACCTTGAACCACTCGTAGCCACCGAAGGCCGCATCCACGCCGTTCGACACCAGTGCGGCCTGCGCGCTGCCGGTGTCGAGGTTCACGCCCTTGATGTCGCGCTCGGCCAGTCCGTTGGCGGCCAGCACGTTGATGGCCACGAGGTGGCCGTTGGTGCCCCGGAAGATCGAGACCGTGCGGTCCTTCAGGTCCTTGATCGAGCGGATGTCGGACTTGGGCGGCGCCACCAGGTACAGGTTGTTGCGCGCGCCGCTCGCCAGCAGCAGCTTGGTCTTCAGGCCGTTGGAGCGTCCGACGATCGAGGGCAGATCGCCCTGGTAGGCGAAGTCGATGTGCTTGTTCGACAGCGCCTCGTTCACCGCCGGCCCGGCGCCCTTGAAGAACAGCCATTCGACCTTGATGCCCGTCGCCTTGAACTCGTCCTCCAGCCAGTTGTTGACGCGTGCGACGCCGCCCGGCGAGCCGCCCCAGGTGACTGGATCGCCGCCGCCCGCGGTCGCAACGCCGATGCGGATGGTGTCCGGGGCCGCCTGTGCAGGCAACGCACCGGCCATCAGCGCGAGAAGGCCAAGCGGTGCCGCCCAACGGCGCAGGCGAGCGAGCAGGGGGCGTGCCGTGCCGTTCACTTCGCGCCTTTCAGGCCGAGCTTGCGCCCGACTTCGGTGCCTTCGAAGAAGCGCGGATTGGCTTCGGTGTAGAAGCGGTGCGGGTTGTCGAAGACAAAGGCCTTGAAGTCCGCGGCCGAGATCAAGCCCTGCTGCACCAGGTCCCAGGTTTCTGCCAGCGGCTCGGTGAACTCGGGCACGTCCCAGTGGCCCACGTCGGACGACCAGATCGCGTTGATCTTCGTGCCCAGCGGATTCACCTTGGTGTTGAAGGCCGCGGCCACCGTGCGGTCGTCGGCCTCGGAGCCGAAGTAGAAGTTGTTGACCCAGCGGTCGCGGATGTCCTCGACCTTCTCGATGCCGGCGAGCGCGAAGTCGTCGATCTCCGATTCATTCGGCTCGCGGCTGTGCGGCAGCGCCGAAATGCCGAGGCTGTCGCGCAGCAGCTTCGACTTGTCGAGCGTGCGGCCCTTGAGCAAGTTGGCGCCGTAGCGTTCGAACAGCGAGGCGAGCAGCTCGACGTCGGCTTCCGCGGGATCGTAGTTGCGCACCGCCTTCTTGTTGCGCTTTTCCCAGCGGTCCACGAGGTGCGTGTAGACGTGCGCGCCCCAGTCGGCCCCGCCTTCGAGCAGGCCCACGCGCAGGCCCGGAAAGCGCCGCGTGACGCCGCCAAAAAACAGCGCCTTGGCAAAGGCCTGCGAGCCATCGGCGAAGTGGCCGATGTGGTTGTTCATGTAGTTGCTGATCGACTGCCGGCCCGTCCATCCCTGGCTGCCGTAGTGCGTGGTGACGGGCACGCCGAGCTCCACCACCTTGGCCCAGAAGGGGTCGTAGTCGTGCTCGCTGTCGATGCCGTAGAAGTCGATGTAGCCGGTCTGCTTCGCGATCTCCGGGTGCTCCTTCGCCGGATATTTCTCGGCGATGGCGCGGATCGGACGACGCACTCCTCCCGCGATGTTGATCACCTTCAGGCCGAGCGTCTTGACCGCGAATTCCAGTTCCTCGATGCCTTCCTGCGGCGTGTGCAGCGGGATGCCCGCCACCGGCGTCAGGCGGTCGGCGTACGGTCGGTACTGGTCAGCATGGAAGTGGTTGATCGCGCGGTGCAGCGGCTGGCGGTATTCGCTGCCGGCCGCGGCCGGCGAGAGCACGTCGTTGGGAAACAGGATCGAGTAGTCCGAGCCTTGCTCGCCCAGGCGCTCGTAGAGCAGCGCGGGCAATGTATAGGTAGCCAGGTCGTAGGTGTTGCGCGTCACGCGGGCCCACCACGGCGCGCGCAGCGTGCGGTGGAACTGGCGTTCCTCGGGCGTCTGCTGGTACCAGTCCTTGCCGCCGCCGTTGCGCGTGACGAAGCGCCCGCCCAGGGCCTTGCGCAGCGCGTCGACCAGCTTGTTGCCGCCGTACTGCGCCACGTAATCCTCGAGCACGGGAGCGTAGTCGTTGACGTGGACATCCGTGTCGATCACGGGATGGTCGAGGCCGGCTTTCACGGCGGCGGAGCGCGATGCGTGCACGCGGTTCAAACGATCGTTCATCTGCGGGTTCCTTGGAGGGGAAGGGGACGCCGCAGGCTACGCGCGGGCTGCGCGCTCGGCAAAGAAGGCTTTCGGAATTGCATAGCCGGCGGGCGCATAAGGGGCGGCCGCACGGCCCTTGGCTCTTCGATCGCCCGCGGGCGAGGACTGGCTATCGGCTATCGGGTCGGCCTGGTTGCGCCTGTGCTCGCGCTGCTGCTGGTGCCGCTAACCCTTGGCGTGCATGCGCCATGGCTCGCGGACGCCGCGTCGTTTCAGAGTGAGCTGAATCATTGCTTGGCCAACCTTGCGTTCATCGGTGGCTTGTTGTGCACCGCGGTCGCGCCGGTCGGCAGATTTTCCATCGATGCGCACCGACGCATCGGCGCGAACAGGAGATAGGACATGGGTAGCGGAAGTAGCGGCAATAGAGGCGGTTCTCGCAAGAAAGCGCTGATCGGCGCATTCCTCGCGCTCGGTGCTTTGACCGCAAGTGGTGTGAACGCGCAGATCATCTCTGGCGGCAACGAGACAAAACAGTTGTCGATCGCGTCTGTCGATGGCGCGGCCGGCGAGACGAAGCATCGGCAGGCCTTCGTGAACGGGGTGCGACTGCACTACTTGTATGCCGGCAAAGGACCGGCGGTCGTCCTTCTGCACGGCTGGGCCAACACCGCCCATGCCTGGCACCATGTGATTCCTGCGCTCGCCTCCCGATACACCGTGATCGCACCCGATCTGCGCGGCATGGGCGACTCCTCGAAGCCCTTGACGGGCTACGACCGGGAGACCGTGGCCAAGGACATCCTCGACCTGCTGGATCAACTCGGGGTCGAGCGTGCGCTCGTCGTTGGCCATGACCTCGGTGCGCGCGTCGGGTTCGAGCTGGCCGCACACCATCCCGAGCGGGTGAGCAAGCTCGTGGTGCTGGACGGGGTGGTTCCAGGAAGGGCTCGTCGTGCCCAAGGATATGCAACGTGTTGTGAGTCTTTCGGCCGAGTAGCTGCTTCAGACGGATGGCAGAAGGCTCGAGGCGGAGGAGACCGGTGCTTTCTCCTGGTCGAGGAGCAGGAAAGGCTGGCGCGGCTCACGCCCCGACGTGCTAACCCATCATCGCCGCAGCTGCCTTGATGGCTTCGCGGATGCGGCCGTAGGTGCCGCAGCGGCACACGTTCTCGATGGCATCGATGTCGGCGTCCGTGGGATTGCGGGTGCGCCGCAACAGATCGACTGCCGCCATGATCTGTCCTGGTTGGCAGAAGCCGCATTGCGGCACGTCGAGGTTCATCCAGGCCTGCTGTACCGGATGCAGCGTGGTTCCGTTGGCCAGACCTTCGATGGTCGTCACCTGCCGGCCACGCACGTCGGCCACCCGTGTCGAGCAGGCGGTGACCGCCTTGCCGTCCACATGACAGGTGCAGGCCTTGCACACGTTGATGCCGCAGCCGTACTTCGGGCCAGTGATGCCGAGCTTGTCGCGCAGCACCCACAGCAACGCCATGTCGTCGGGTGCCTCGACGTCGACGTTGCCGCCGTTCACCTTGAAAGATTGCACAGGCATGATGGAGCTCCTCAGGTGCGGACCGGCACGGTGACCGGCGTGGGCAGCTTGCCCGGGGGGATGGGGGTGAAATCGACGGGAAAGTTCAGCGGAAAACTTCGCGGCTTCTTGCCGGTTGCGCGTGCATAGGCATTGGCGATTGCGCCCGAGCTGGCCGACAAGCCGACTTCGCCCAGACCGCCAATGGCCTCGCCACTGCTGGGCGGCATGATGATGACCTTGACGTCCTTCGGGTAGTTCTTCATTCGCGCAAAGTGGTACTGCGAGTAGCTGCCTTCCAGCGGCAAGCCGTTCTGAATGTGCAGGCCGGCCGTCAGCACGATGGAGATCGATTCGCACAAGCCGCCCTGCATCTGCGCCTCGATGCCCGAGGGGTTGATGGGCGTGCCGACATCGATCGCGATGGTGGCGCGCGTCACCTTGAGGTCGGTCGGCACCCGCGCGTCGATCTCGACGATACAGGCCGTGAAAGACTTCGACTCCTGGTGCACACCCACGCCCTGCGCAAAGCCCGCCGGCATGGCCTTGCCCCATTGCGCAGCCGCAGCTACCGCCTTGAGCACCGCGCGTGCGCGCGGCAGGCGCAAGTATTCAAGACGGAAGGCGACCGGATCCTTGCTCAACGCCCGGGCCATCTCGTCGACCAGGATCTCTTCCACCAGGCGCGAAGGCTGGATGTGCACCGAACGGTAGGAGCAGGTGTTGATGTCCATTGCCACTGGCGTCAGCAGCTTGGTGGTGACGCCGAAGTTGTACGGCGAGCTGACCATGGTCTTGAACATGGTCTGCTCGACGGCGAAGTTGCCTACCGTCTGCGGAAAGCCATTGGGCAGCGCGATGGCCGCGGCTCCCAGCATCTCGCCGAAGCCATGGCGCGTATCGAGCCGCACGCCGGCGATGCGCTGCTCGAAAGAGATGACCTGGCCCAGCAGCATCGTCGCGCGCGCCCGATGAAACATGGGCGGGCGCACGCGGCCATGGCGCATGTCGTCGGTGCGGTGGTACATCAGGCGGCAGGGGCGGCCCAGCGCCTTGGAGATCTGTACCGCTTGCAGCGTCGCGTCCCAGAACAGCCGGCGCCCGAAGGAGCCACCCGAGGGCACAGCATGCACCTTGACCTTGTCTAGCGGCAAGCCCAGATCGGCTGCCACCGCTTGCTGCGTGACGATCGGGCTCTGCAGGCCGGACCAGATCTCGGCCCGGTCGGCGCGCACATCGGCGATGGCGCATTCTGTTTCCATCGGGCAATGCGAGACCGCCGCGAACTCGAACTCGCCCTCGACGGTCAAAGCGCCCAGCGGCGGCAGCAGGAAGGGCAGCAGCGCGGATTTCAGCTTCTGCTGGATGCTGGCGTTGGACTCGCCGGCGACCGCGCCTGCGGTCCAGGTGACGTCGAGCGCATTCACCGCGGCCCAGGCCTGCCCGAATGTCTCGGCCATCACCGCCACGCCGGGCGGCGTGGGCACGATGCCGTTCGTGGCGGGAATCGGCGCGATGCCCAGAACGCCCGGCATGCCCATCACCGCGGTCGTGTTGTTGATACGTACGAACTGGCCGTTGATGGTCGGTGGCCGGCACACCATGGTGGGCTTCGCGTCGGGCACGGCTTGGTCGAGCGTGAACTTCTTGCGTCCGGTCACGATGTCCAGCGCGTCGAGCCGCGTCACGCGCTGGCCGACCACCGCGCTTCCGGAGCCCGAGGGCTGCCCACCCAAACCGCCGAGCAGCGGCATGCCCGCATGCAGCGACCGCACGCTCGACGAGCCGCCGGTGAGTTGGTTGTAGAACAGCTCGGGGCTGGCGTCGGCGGAGCCGACCTCGATCGCGTTCAGCGGCAGCCCCAGCTTGTCCGCCAGCATCATGGCGGCGGCGGTCGCGATGCCCTGGCCCGATTCGAAGCGCGGTAGCTCCAGACGGACGCGGCCGTTCCCGATGTTGCTGACCTTGACCAGCGGCATGGTCGGCAGTGCGGTCACCGTCACTGCATCGCCGATGTCGAGCTGGTCGGTCGTGTCGGGTGGCGTCATCGGCAGTATCGCGGCGTGGGCGGACGACGGGGCAGCCAGCCCGCCGAGTCCGGCGGCGGCCGACAGCAGAGGCGCTGAAGCCGCGTAGCCCAGCAGATTGCGCCTGCGCATGCCCGGCGATTCGTCATCGTGATGCGGTGCACTCGTGGGGCCCGCGTCGGATTCCGGATGTTCCATCCTTGTCTCCTGTCTTCTGGTTGTGGCGAACAGGAGTCAATATGTCATGATCGCGGCGCCAAAAATGTCGTTTCAGAGACATTACTTACGGGCGTGCTCGCCGGCCTCCATGAAGGCCCGGCGCGCACAGAGGAGCGAGCAACCAACATGCGAGTGGGGAAGCGCGTATGCCGTCGAAGGCCATGGAGAGCATGCTCCGCGAGAGCTTATGGGCGCAGACCCTGACGGCCGAGGAGCTCGACCGCGTGGTGCGCGAATCGCACGAGCGCGAGGTGCCGGTCGGCGGCTTCGTCATGCGCCAGGGCGGGCCGGCCGATCTCTGGTTCGGCATCATCGAAGGCCTCGTGAAGATGTCGGTCTCGCAGGCGGATGGCCGCGTCTCCACTTTCACGGGCGTGACCTCCGGCGGCTGGGCCGGCGAAGGCTCGCTGCTGAATCCCGGCCCGTGGCGGTACGACGGCGTGGCCATGCGCCCGACGCGCGTGGCCTGCGTACCGCGCCACACCTTCGAGCGCCTGGTGTCGACGAACCTCGATTTCAATCGGTTCCTGCTGTCGCACATCAACGCTCGCCTGAGCCTGTTCATCGGGCTCATGGAGTTCGACCGCTTGCTGGGCCCCGACGCGCGTGTCGCCCGCTGCCTGGCCAGTCTGTTCGACCCGATTCTTTACCCGCAGGCGAACAGCTTCGTGCGCCTGAACCAGGATGAGATCGGGCTCTTGTCGGCCGTCTCTCGCCAGCGCGCCAACAGGGCGCTGCATGAACTCGAGCGCGCAGGCTTGCTGCGGGTGGAGCATGGCGGCGTCGAGGTGATCGACCTTGGAGGCCTGCGCAGCTACCTTGGGGAAGAAGGAGCCAGGAAGCTTGCCAGGGTTTACTCCAACAGATGAGTTTCAAATTTCCATTGACATGATCCGATCATCTTCTTAACCTTCAGCCTCACGACAGCAACCGGTTAGGTTAGTTTGCCGTCGGGCAGCAACAGCGCTGCTTCACATACCGGCTATTGAAGCCCTCGATTTACGCGAAAGCGTCGTCGAGGGCTTTTTCGTTTTTGGAGCTCAGATGACGATGGTTCGAACCGCCGAAGAGGCGAATGTCTTCCCAGACGTGAAGGTGGCCAGCCTCCAGATGGCACCGCGGATTGGCGACAAGGCTGCCAACCTCCAGCGGTCGGTCGCCCTCATCGAGGAGGCGGCGCGGCACGGCGCGGTGGTTGCGGTGTTGCCCGAGCTGGCGAACACCGGCTACGTGTTCGCCTCGCGGCAGGAGGCTTTCGCCCTGGCCGAGCCGGTGCCGGACGGCGAGAGCTCGCAGGTGTGGCTCGAGGTGGCGCGCCGCTGCAAGATCCACGTCGTTGCTGGCATCGCGGAGCGCGTCGGCGACCGGCTCTTCAACGCCGCACTCGTGGCCGGCCCCCATGGCTACATCGGCACTTACCGCAAGCTGCATCTCTGGGGTGACGAGCATCTTTTCTTTGAGTCCGGCGACCTCGGCCTGCCGGTCTTTCATACCGAGATCGGACGATTGGGCGCCATCATCTGCTACGACGGGTGGTTCCCCGAGGTCTACCGGCTGCTGGCCATGCAGGGCGCGGACTTCGTGTGCATGCCGACCAACTGGGTGCCCATGCCGGGTCAGGTCGAAGGGCATGCGGCAATGGCCAATACGTTGGCGATGGCAAATGCGCACAGCAACGGCCTGAACATCATTTGCGCCGACCGGGTCGGCACCGAGCGCGGCCAGCCTTTCATCGGCCAGAGCCTGATCGTCGGTGCGCAAGGTTGGCCTGTCGCAGGCCCGGCCAGCCGCGACAGCGAAGAGATTCTGTATGCGTCGATCAACCTCAGGAAGTCGCGCAGCGCGCGACATCTCAACGTCTTCAACGATGTCCTGCGAGACCGCAGAGACGACATCTACGACCCCATGCTCGGCACCGGCTGGAAACTGCCGCGCCACTGATTTCCCGTTCCACCCACTCGTCATTCAACCCGCTCTTCACTCAACGAGGTTTCGTCATGCAAACATTCCAACGCCTTTTTCGCCTGAGCGCCGTCGCCGCCATGGCCGCCATCACCGCGGGTGCCTACGCGGCGGACCCTATCAAGATTGGCGTGGCCGTCGGTCTTTCCGGTGCCAACAGTGTCGTCGCGCCGGCCGTCGTGCAGTCGTCGCAACTGGCGGTGGAAGAGATCAATGCTGCCGGCGGCATCCTCGGGCGCAAGGTCGAACTGGAGATCGTCGACGACGCATCGGGTGCCGTCGGCGCACAGAAGGCCTTCGACACGCTGGTGTTCCAGAAGAAGGTTGCCGCCATCATCGCCATGGAAACCAGCGCCGCGCGCAATGCCGCGCTGCCGATCGTGAGCAAGGGCAAGGTGCCCTACATCTACACGTCGTTCTACGAAGGCCGTTCCTGCAACAACGCGATGTACGTCAACGGCTGGGTGCCGGAGCAGCAGGTGGCGCCGGTGGTCGATTATTTCCTGGCGAGCAAGAGCGCCAAGACCTTCTTCCTCGTCGGCAACGACTATTCGTTCGGGCGTGGCATGCTGAACTTCACGAAGAAGTACATCGAGCAGAAGGGCGGCAAGGTCATTGGCGAAGAGTTCCTGCCGATCGACGGCAGCGACTGGACATCCGTCATTTCGAAGATCCGCTCGGCCAAGCCCGATGCGTTGATCAGCGCGACCGCCGGCGGTGCACCCAATGTTTCGCTGGCCAAGCAGCTCAAGGGAGCCGGCATGACGCTGCCCTACGGCAACCTGGCCATCGATGAAGGCACCGCCAAGACCATGGGCGATGCGGCCAGCGGCATGTACATGTCGGCCTCCTATCTGACGAGCATCGATACGCCCGAGAACAAGAAATTCGTGGCTGCCATGACGAAGAAATTCGGCACCGAGTTGAAGACGCCCAACGAGCTGTCCGAGCCGCAATACGAGGCGTTCTACCTGTACAAGGCAGCCGCCGAGAAGGTGGGCTCGACCGATGCGGCCAAGGTGATCCCGGCACTGGCCGAGGCGTCGTTCAACGGTCCGCGCGGCACGGTGCAGATGAACAAGAGCCGCCACACGCCGCTGTCGATGCGCCTCGGCCAGGTTCAGGCGGACGGCTCGGTCAAGATCCTCGAGACCTTCGCCAATGTCGATCCGGGCGCACAGTGCCCGAACCTCAACTGAAGCGGGAACCGTAAAAGTCGCAGGAGACATTCATGGTGCTTCTATTGGACCTGCTGACGACGGCGGCCATGCTGTTCATCGTCACGGCGGGCTTGATGATGATCTTCGGCGTGATGAAGATCGTCAACTTCGCGCATGGAGCTCTGCTCACGCTGGGCGGCTACGCGAGCTATGTCATCACGCAACTGAAGCTCGATCCGTGGCTCAGCTGGCCGCTGGCCTTCGTGGCGGGAACGGTGGTCGGCATGGCCGTCGAACAACTGATCGTTCGGCCGTTGTACAAGCGGCCGCTCGACGCCATCCTCGCGACCTGGGGGCTGGGCATCGTCATCGGCCAGTTGATCGTGATGGCATTCGGCCGTGAGGTGCAGTTCGTCGATTCGCCGATGTCGGGCACCTGGTCGTTGTTCGGCATCGACTACTCTGCGTACCGGCTGCTGCTGGTTCCCGTCGCCATCGTGATGTGCCTGCTGCTGACCGGATTGCTCAACGGCACGCGGTTCGGCATCCGGACCCGCGCCGTGATCATGAATGAAAGCCTGGCCAGCGGTCTCGGCATTCATGCAGGCTGGGTGCGCTTCGTCACCTTCAGTCTCGGCGCAGGGTTGGGCACCCTGGCCGGCACCATGATCACGCCACTGTCGAGCGTCGATCCGAACATGGGAATGACCTGGTTGGTCAGCGCCTTCATGCTGGTCATGGTTTCGGGCCACTCGATGGTGAGCCTGATGTTGACCTGCCTGGTCTTCGGCGCTTGCCAAGTGCTGGTCAGCACCTATGCCAGTCCGGTCCTCGGCGGCCTGACCATCGCGGTTCTCGCGGCCGTCACGCTGCGCATCCGCCCGAAGGGTTTCGCACATGGCTGAAGCCGATCAAAGACCTGCGCGCTCCGCGCGTGGCCTGCTGGTCCT
This sequence comes from Variovorax sp. OV700, assembly GCF_900099805.1. GTDB lineage: Bacteria > Pseudomonadota > Gammaproteobacteria > Burkholderiales > Burkholderiaceae_C > Variovorax. The sequence goes on from NZ_FNDR01000015.1 coordinate 133,834, forward strand.
GGGCATCGTGGGCATCCTGCTCATCGCGATCGGGCCGTGGGTCTTCGACACCTACTTGCTCAATATCCTGATCAAGTCGTTCTTCTTCGCCATCGCAGCCATCACCGTCGATGTGCTCTGGGGTTACACGGGCTACCTGACGTTCGGGCAGTCGGCCTTCTTCGGCATCGGCGCCTATGCGGCCGGGCTCGCGTTCACACATGGCGGGTTCTCCGCCTCGACGGTGTTTCTCGCCATCGGCGCGGCCGTGCTGGTGACGGCGGCCGTGGGCGCGCTCGTCGGGTGGCTATCGTTCTATCGCGGTGCATCGCCGTTTTTCGCGACGGTCATCTCTCTGGTGCTGCCGATCGTGCTGACGCAGTTGCTGCTGACCGGCGGCGAGTGGACAGGATCGAGTTCGGGGCTCACCGGCTACCAGACATTCGATCTCTCGCTGGAAGCCTGGTACTGGGTGTCCGGCGGGGTGCTTGTCGCCGCGGCGCTGCTCGCATGGAAGGTGGTTGGCAGCGATGCGGGCCGGGTCCTGGCCGCGATTCGCGACAACGAATCGCGCTGCTCCTACCTCGGCATCGATGCATCGCTCGTGAAGATCGGCCTGCTGGTCGCGACCGCCGTCATCGCGGGATTGGCCGGCTTCGGCTACGGTTCGTTCAGCGGCGTCGTGGCACCCGAACTCACGGGCTTCGTCTTCGGCACCGAACTCATCATCTGGGTGGCGCTCGGGGGGCGCGGCACGCTGTGGGGACCGTTGATCGGCGCGGTGCTGATCAACGTCGCGACCGCCTACCTGAGCGGCAGCATGCCATTCGCGTGGCAACTCATCCTGGGGGTCGCATTCGTGCTTGTCATCGTGCTGTTTCCACAGGGGCTGGTGCCCTTGCTGCTGAAGCCACTGGGCCTGGGCCGGCCGGCTGCGCGGGTGCTCGCGCTGGTCGAGCGACCGGTCCGTGCATGGACGGCAGACGCGGGCAAACAGGCGTTGACGATGCGCGGCGTGGCCAAGAGCTTCGGGAGCCTGAAGGTCTTGCAGGGCATCGACCTGGAGGCGCATGCGGGCCAGTTGGTCGGCCTGATCGGCCCGAACGGTGCGGGCAAGACGACGCTGATGCGCTGCATGAGCGATGGCGCCGATCGCAGCGCGGGTACGGTCGAGTTGTGCGGGAACGACATCGGTCTGCTGCCGCCCAATGCATGCGTGCGTTTCGGGCTGGGCCGCAAGTTCCAGAACGCGAATGTGTTCGAGTCGCTGACCGTCGCAGAATGCCTGCGCATCGCGGGCACCATCCTCGAGTCACCATCGCTCTTGCGCAATGACAGTGCGCTGCGGCTTCCGCCGTATGCACTCGACGTGGTGCGCACCACCGGGCTGGACCACAAGCTGAACGTGGTGGCCAGGGATCTCTCGCATGGCGAGCAGCAAGCGCTGGAGCTGGCGATGGTGCTGGCCTTGGAACCGCGCATCGTGCTGCTCGACGAGCCGACCGCCGGCCTGACCAAGACCGAGCGCACGCAGATCGGCAAGGTGCTCTCGTCGCTCGCGCATCGCTACCACCTCTGTTGCTTGCTTGTGGAGCACGACCTTGACTTTGTCGAAGAGATCGCCACGCGCATCGTGGTGCTGCACCAGGGCACGATCCTCATGCAGGGCAGCTTCCAGGAAGTGGTGAACTCCGACCTCGTCAAGACCATCTATGCCGGCAGCGCGCACGCGGCCAAGGAGGCTGCATGAGCCAGGCTGCCTTGCAAATGAATGCCGTCACCAGCGGCTACAAGGCCTCTGTCGTTCTTCGGAGTGTGTCGCTCACCATTCGGGCCGGCGAGGCCGTGGCGCTACTGGGCAAGAACGGCATGGGCAAGAGCACCTTGCTGAAGACGGTGATGGGCTACCTGCCGAAAAAGTCCGGCGCCATCCAGTTGGCGGGCGGCGACATCACACGCTTTGCGCCGCACAAGATTGCGCGGCTGGGCATTGCCTACGCGGCGCAGGAGCAGGCGCTTTTCGCAGACCTCAGCATCCGCGACAACTTGCGGCTCGGGCTGGTGAAGGAGTCGACCTTCGACGAGCGCTTTACGGAGATCGAGCCTGTGTTCCCGGTGTTCAAGACACGGCTCAGGCAGTACGCCGGCACGCTTTCGGGTGGCGAGCAGAAAATGCTTTTGCTGGCGCGTGCGCTGATGATGCGGCCGTCTGTGATCCTGCTGGACGAGATCACCGAAGGACTGCAACCCTCGGTCATCGATCGGTTGGCCGATGCACTGCTGTGGGAGCGTGAAAAGCGCGGCACGACCATGCTCATCGTCGAGCAGAACGTGCCATTCGCCCTGAAGGTCGTCGACCGGTTCGTCGTGCTGAAGCAGGGAGAAATCGTCGATGAAGGCAACGCCTGCGCCGACGAAGCCATGGAGAAGGTCTTCAATCACCTACGAGTCTGAACTCATGACCAGTTCCAACCGCATGGCGCTACCCGTTTGCCAGTTCATCTCGACCGGCGGCACCATCGCCATGAAGACCGACCCTGCCGGGAACGCGCCGGTGCCGGCGCTGTCCGGCGACGACTTGCTCGCCCGCGTTCCGGGCCTCCAGCGCATCGCGGACCTGCGCGTGCAGAACTTACTCAACGTGCCGTCCGACTACATGGGCCCCGCGGAGTGGGTGGCGCTGCACGGCGCGGTCGAAGCAGCGCTGGCGCAGGACGACGTGGCGGGCGCAATCGTTTCGCACGGCACCGACACGCTGGAAGAAACGGCCTGGTTCCTGGACCTGACGATCGCGAACGACAAGCCCGTGGTGTTGACGGGCGCCCAGCGCAATGCGTCGGATCCCGATGGCGACGGACCGCGCAACCTGCTCAATGCCGCGCGCGTCTGCATTGACCCGGAGGCCCGCGGAAAGGGCGTGATGGTGGTCCTCAACAACCAGATCAATGCGGCGCGCGAAGTCACCAAATCGCACACGTCGGACGTCGAGGCGTTCAAATCCGGAGACTTCGGCTTGCTCGGCACCGTGGACGACGACAAGGTGATGTTCGCCCGCAAGCCGCAGCGGAGGCAGCAACTCCCGCTGGCCGGTACGGCACTGCCGGATGTGGCGATCGTTTCCATGTACGGTGGCGCCGATGGCTCGATGATTCGCCATGCGACAAGCGCCGGGGCCCAAGGCATCGTCGTGCAGGCGCTGGGCTGGGGCAACGTCAACCTGGCCATGTACGAGGCGATCGGGGAGGCCATCGATGCCGGAGTTGCAGTGGTGATCTCCACGCGCGTACCCAACGGACGGGTACGGCCTATCTACGGCTTTACAGGCGGTGGCAAGACGCTCAAGAATGTCGGGGCGACGTTTGCGGACAACCTGAGTCCGCACAAGGCCAGGATCCTCCTGATGCTGGCGCTGCAGACAGCGCAATCCGCCGTCTCGCTGCAGGCCTTGTTCGATCGTTAGGATCACCCAGGATGGCAACCATGAGTACATCAGCCGCCGATTGGCGCATTGGCGTCCTGTTCTCCCGCTCCGGTGCCACTGGGGTGACCGAGTCGGAGCACTTTTTCGGAACGGCCCTGGCGATCGAGGAGATCAACGCGATGGGCGGCGTGCTCGACCGCAAGCTGGCGCCGGTGGTCTACGACCCCAAGGGCGACTCTGCAGAGTACCGGCGCCTGGCGACGCGCTTGCTGATCGACGATGAAGTGAACGTGATCTTCGGCTGCTCCCGGTCGTCGAGCCGCAAGGCGGTGCTGCCTGTCGTCGAACGGAACAACGGCCTGCTCTGGTACTGCTCGTTCTACGAGGGGTTCGAGTATTCACCGAACGTGATCTATACCGGCGCCTGCCTCAACCAGAACAGCATGCAGCTGGCGGCCTACCTGTTGCGCAACAAGGGGTCGCGGTTCTTTCTGGTCGGCGCGGACTACATCTACCCGCGCGAATCCAACCGGGTGATGCGCGACATGGTCGAGCAGCATGGCGGAGAGATCCTCGACGAGGTTTACCTGCCGGTCGAGGCCGGGGAAGCGCAGCTCGAGGAAGTCGTTCGCGACATCGTCCTGCTTCAGCCCAGCGTCGTTTTCTCGACGCTGGTCGGCGAGTCCGCGCGGCAGTTCTATCGCTTGTACCGAAAGCACGGACTCGATCCCAAGAGCATTCCCATTGCCAGCCTGTCCATGGCGGAAGAAGAGATCCGGCTGATCGGCGCCGACCTGTGCGAAGGCCACATCACTTCGGCAACGTACTTCAACTCACTGGACAACGAGAGCAACGAGCGCTTCGTTTCGCTGTGGCACGCCCGCTTCGGCGACCGTCCCACCAGCACCTGGTCCGAAATGGCGTACAGCCAGGTTCACCTGTTCGCGCGCGCGCTGCAGCGCACAGGCAGCCTCGACACGGCGCGCCTGGTGCAGAGCGCCCACGCCGTGACCTTCGATTCGCCCGAGGGCCTGCTGTCCATCGATGCCGACAACAACCACTGCGCCCTGACGCCGCGCATCGGCGTGTGCCGCAGCGACGGCCAGTTCGACATCGTCTGGGAGGGGAAGGAGCCGATCAAGGCGGACCCCTACCTGTCGACCCTCGGCTTTTCCGAGTTCTGGCTGGATTGACGCCATGAGCAGTCTCCGCCGTCTGTATGAAGACCTTCGCAGCATCAGCGTTGCCGTGGTGTACCCGCCCGGCGAGGAACGCGACGTGCTGATCGACCAGCTCAAGCGCATCGGTTGCCGGCTCCACGTCGCCTGGCCGTTTCCCGGTACGCCGCCGACGGCAGACGTCATCTTTTTCCAGGTGTCGCAGGAACTGCAGGGCAGCGCGTCCTGGAGCGCCAGCGTGATCGACGCGACGCTGATCGCACTGTCGGATTACGAGAGCCCGACCACCCTGAAACTGCTGCTCGACACCAGCGCGCATGGCGTGATCACGCGCCCGTTTCGATCGGCAGGTGTGCTGAGCACGCTGGTGCTGGCACGCTCCGCACAGAGTTTCCAGGCACGGCTCCAGAGCAAAGTCCTGAAACTCGAAGACACGATCAAGTCGCGCCGCCAGATTGAAAAAGCCATTCGCCTGCTGTCGGATAGCCAGCAGCTTTCCGAGACGCAGGCCTACGAGCACATGCGCGCTCGCGCGACCAAGCTCCGGATCACCGTGGCCGAGGTTTCCGCGATGATCATCGATGCACACGAGGCCATGGAGAAGCTCGGGTTGGGGAATCCCAATGCCAAGCGCTGATCAACCTTTGGCGGTGCATCAGCCACTTCCAAAGGCGGCAGCGGGACGGCTACATTGCGCACCATGGATCGCCTTGAAAACATAGAGACTTTCGTTCGTGTCGCCGAGACCCAAAGCTTCGCGGAAGCGGCTCGGCAAATGCGTGTTGCAAAGTCGGTCGTGACGAGCCGGATCAAGCAACTCGAAGACTACGTGGGCGCGCCACTGTTTCACAGGAGCACGCGGATGGTCCGCCTGAGCGATGTCGGGCAAGCCTTCCTGGGTGACTGCGTCGGCCTGATCGGACGTGCCAACGATGTGTTCGACCAGATGCGGGGTGCGCGTGCGGGGCCGTCGGGCGTGCTTCGCATCCATGCATTGACGGGCTTCGTGCTGGGTCACTTCGCCTCCTTGCTCAAGGATTTCCAGGTGACCTATCCCGACATTCGCTTGGAGCTGATCGTCAGCGATGTGGTCGTCGACCCCGTCAAGGCCGGGGTGGACTGCGCGCTCCAAATCTTTCCCGCCGCTTCCACCGAGTTGGTCTCGCGACCTCTGTTTCCGGTCAGGCGCGTGTTTTGCGCCACCGCGCAATACCTGCGCGCGGCGGGTTCGCCCGAAAGCCCGCGTGATCTCCACAAGCACGCCCTTGGCCTCTACTCGGGCTATCCGACGCGGGATCGCTGGACGTTCCGCCATGGCGAGGAAGAAGTGACGCTCTACATGAACGCGGCACTGCTGAGCAACAGCGTGCACCTGCTGCGCGAGTACGCGCTCGAGCATGCGGGAATCGTCTGCCTGCCCACGCTGGTGGCCGGCGAGGCGATCCTCAACGGCGAGTTGCAGGTCGTCCTGCCAGATCATCAACTGTCTTCGTTCTCGCTCAGCGCCGTCTACGCGAGCACGTCGCGCAATGCCTTCAAGCTCAAGCTCTTCATCGAGCACATCGCTGCCGCCTTCAGCCGCGTGGCGCCATGGGATGCACGCTTGATCGAGCGCGGCATGCTGCCGCCGACGTTCTTCTCCGACTGAGCGTTCCCGGGGGTTTACCCGCACCATTGACCGGATTTTCCGAACAATGCGGCGGGCGTTTGGTGCCTACCGCGACGCTTCGTTGCTGCCTACAGTTCAGTGCATCCGCAGCACATGCTGCGTCCTTGGACTTCAGCAGGAGATACCCACCCATGACTGCCACCGCCTACCAGACCCGGTTCGGATCGCTCAAGAACTTCGAGAAGGGTCGCGTCGAGCCGATCGCCGACGACGTGCGCCATTATGCGTTCTCGAACTGTTTCGAAATTGCGAGCAACAGCAAGCCGTACGAAAAGGTCGTGTTCGGGCAGAACCAGATCTACGTGCTCGAGACGCTGCGCGCCGAAGGCATCTCGCCCTGGTACACCTGCGCGCACGACGAGTTCGCGCTCGTGATGGACGGGACGGTCGAGGTGCACCTGGTGCAGCTCGATGCCGGCCAGGCCGTGGCCGACGCCGACAAGAACGGTGCGGTGCTCGTGCAGGGTGAGCCCAAGGGCAAGAAGATGGGCTGGATGAAGCTCTCGCGTGGCCACCAGGGCCTGCTGCCCAAGAACACGGCCTATCAGTTCCGCGCGCCGGGCGAGCCCGGCGTGATCGTCCTGCAGAGCTGCAAGGGCGACCTCTCGGTCGAGAAGTGGGCCGACATCTGCCAGACGCACTGAGCCACCAAATCCTGGAGACGCCATCATGAACGCACCCGCAGAACTCGCCAAGGTCATCGCATCGCAGCCGAATGCTTCGCTTGGCTACAAGGATTTTTCGCTCGGCAGCTTCGGCTTCCGCCGGGACGAGTACTTCGTCCACATCAACTGGAAGACGCGCGACGGCCGGCCGATGAGCCACACCATGGACGCCGGCAGCTACCTGCGCGCGCTGATGCGCGACGTGGCCTGGGGCTTCTTCTACGGCTGGGTCAATTTCGACGATGTGTTCGGCACGGTCAACCACTACCAGTCGGTCGACCTGTATGCGGGCAGCTTCAATGGCACGATGAAAGAGGCCGGCATCGACCTGCTGGAGAACTTTCCGACCGCGCAGATCCGCGCCACCTTCGAAGCCATGCTCGACGACTGGACCAACGAGACCTTCGATCCGTTCGCGGCACCGCAGGAAACCGGCTCGCCCTACGGCCGCAAGAACGGCAACAACACCGCCAAGGTGACGCGCGCCCGTGAACTCGCCAAGCGCTGCGTCGGGCTCAAGGGCGACCTGAACCTGCGCAGCGACGCGAGCGGCGCGCCGGTCAATCGCGCGTTCGCCGATGTTTCCCAGGAGCAGCCCGAGCTGCACCCGGAGCCCGGCTTCGAGAACGAGGTGCATGCCTTTAGCCTGTTCGGCTTCCTGAGCCGTTCGCAGGTGACCTGGAACCCGAGCTTCACCTCGGTGGTGAAGCACAGCTTCATGTGCCCGACCACCGAAGAGCACATCCTGCCAATCATCCATGGCAACGACCGCGTCGAGTGGTTCTTCCAGATGACCGACGAGATCCACTGGGACTGCGCCGACAAGAACACCGGCAAGCCGATGGCCCGCGTGATCATGAAGGCCGGCGACATGTCCGCCATGCCGGCCTATTGCCGCCACCAGGGCTTCAGCCCGAAGCGCTCGATGCTCCTCGTCTGGGAGAACGGCTCGCCGACGCTGGTCTACGAGATCCAGAAGGGCGAGAGCCCCGAGGTTCCGGTTCAGTTCTGACAAGCCCGCGGCCCAGCCGGCCGCACCACGAAAGCCATCCATGAATCTCGCGGACCTCCAGGTCGCGGTGGGCATCGTCACGCCCATTCGCCACCAGCTCTTCATCGACGGGCGTTTCGTCGACGCCGAATCGGGCGAGACGCTGGCCACGCTCAATCCGCACGACAACTCGACCATCGCCGACGTCGCGCTCGCAGGCAAGGCCGACGTCGACAAGGCGGTGGCCGCCGCAACCCGCGCTTTCCCGGCCTGGAGCCGCATGGCGGCGGCCGACCGCGGCCGCATCCTGCTGCGGCTGGCCGACCTGATCGAGGCCAACGCCGAAGACCTGGCCCGCCTTGAATCGCTGGACACCGGGCATCCGGTGCGCGACTCGCGCGCGCTCGACGTGCCGCGCACCGCCGCGTGCTTCCGCTACTTCGGCGGCATGGCCGACAAGTTCCAGGGCGAGACCATCCCGGTCGAGGCCGGCTTTCTCAACTACACGCTGCGCGAGCCGGTCGGGGTGGTCGGCCAGATCGTGCCGTGGAACTTCCCGCTGATGTTCACCAGCTGGAAGATGGCGCCCGCGCTCGCCGCCGGCAACTGCATCGTGATGAAGCCGGCGGAGATCACGCCGTTGACCTCGCTGCGCATCGCCGAGCTTATGCAGGAAGCCGGCCTGCCCGACGGCGTCGTCAACATGGTGCCGGGCATCGGCAGCGTGGTGGGCCAGTACATCGCCGAGCATCCGGGCATCGCGAAGGTCGCGTTCACCGGCAGCACGGCCACGGGTCGCCGTGTCGTGCAGGCGAGCGCGGGCAACCTCAAGAAGGTGCAGCTCGAGCTCGGCGGCAAGGGACCGAACATCGTGTTCGAGGATGCGTTCCTGCCGGCCGCCATCAACGGCAGTGCCTGGGCCATCTTCCACAACCAGGGGCAGGCCTGCATCGCCGGCTCGCGGCTGGTGCTGCACGAGAAGATCGCCGACGCGTTCCTCGACAAGTTCATTCCGCTGGCGCAGTCGATCCGGCTTGGCAATCCGCTGGATCCGGCCACCGAGATGGGCCCGCTCACCAGCGCCCAGCACAGCGAGCGCGTGCTCGCCTATGTCGATGTCGCCACCGCGCAGGGCGGCGAGCTGCTCGCGGGCGGCAAGGCGCCCGGCGGTGATCTTGCGCGCGGCTGCTACGTCGAGCCGACCATCGTGCGCGCCCGGTCGTACCGCGATCGTGTGGCGCAGGAGGAAGTGTTCGGCCCGTTCGTGACGGTGCTGACCTTCAAGGACGACGCACAGGCCCTGGAGATCGCCAACGGCACCGAGTACGGCCTGGGCAGCGGGCTGTGGACGTCCAACCTGCAGCGCGCGCACAAGATGGCGCACGACCTGCACGCCGGCATGGTCTGGATCAACAGCTACAAGCGGGTCAATCCCGGCTCGCCGTTTGGCGGCGTGGGCCAGAGCGGCTATGGCCGCGAAATGGGCTTCGACGCGATGCGCGAGTACACCCAGGTCAAGAGCGTGTGGGTCAACGTCGACGCACAGATTCCGCCGCACTTCAAACGCTGACATCTGAAACGAGACACCTATGATCTCCAGCATCTTTCGCTACCTGACCACCTGCGCGCTGCTTCTTTGCGCGGCGGCTCCGATCCAGGCACAGACCTGGCCGATCAAGCCAGTGCGCCTCGTGGTGGCGTTCCCGCCCGGAGGCATCGTCGACAACGTGGCGCGCCAGATCCAGCCACGGCTGCAGGCGGCGCTCGGCCAGCCCGTGATCATCGACAACCGCGGCGGCGCCGGGGGCACGGTGGGCTCGATGGAGGTCGCGCGCGCCGCACCTGACGGCCACACCCTGCTGATGGTGTTCGACAGTTATGCGACCTATCCGCTGGTCTATCCCAAGCTCGGCTTCGATGTCGCCAAGGATCTGCAGCCGGTCACGAAGATCGCGAGCAACCCGCTGGTGCTGGTGGTCAATCCCAAGGTGCCTGCCCCTGATTTCAAGAACTTCGTGGCGCTGCTCAAGTCGCAGCCCGGGCGCTACAACTACGCCAGCGTCGGACCCGGTTCGAGCAACCATTTGACCGCCGAACTGTTCAAGGCCGTGAGCAGCACCTTTGTCACGCACATTCCTTACCGCGGCGGTGGCCCGGCCCAGCAGGACCTGCTGGGCGGGCAGGTCGAGATGATGTTCCTGTCAGCCGTGCTGGCGCAGCCGAACGTCAAGGCCGGCAAGCTGCGCGCGCTGGCGCAGACCGGGGCACGGCGCGTGAGCGCCTACCCGGACACGCCGACCGTCGCCGAAAGCGGCTACCCCGGCTTCGAGGTGAACTCGTGGGTCGGCCTGCTGGCCCCGGCCGGCACGCCGCGCCCGGTCATCGACCGTCTCCAGGCGGAGGTGCGCAAGATCGTCACCGATCCGGCCTTTGCCGCGCACCTGCAGGAGCAGGGCCTGACCGGCATCGCCAGTACGCCCGAGCAGTTCGCGGCGGCGCTCAAGATCGAGCAGGACAAGTGGACGCGGCTGGTGCGCGAGCGCCAGCTCAGCCTTGAGTAGGGCCGGGCCATGACCGTGCGCGACTTCATCCATACCAGCCAGCCGCAGCGCGTGGTGTTCGGCGCGGGTTCGCTGCAGCACCTGGCGCGCGAGATCGACGCGCTGGGCGCGCGCCGCGCGCTGGTGCTCAGCACGCCCGAGCAGCGAGCCCAGGCCGAGCGTGTGGCCGACATGCTGGGTGCGAAGGCCGCGGGCGTGTTCGACCGTGCCGTGATGCATGTACCGATCGAGACCGCCCGCGAGGCGCGCGAGGTTGCCAGGCGCCTGGGCGCGGACTGTGCCGTGGCGATCGGCGGCGGCTCGACCACGGGACTGGGCAAAGCCATCGCGCTCGATTCGGGATTGCCGATCCTGGCCATTCCGACCACCTATGCGGGCAGCGAGATGACGCCGATCTACGGGCTCACCGAAGGCGGCCTGAAGAAGACGGGCAAGGACTTCCGCGTCCTGCCGCGCACCGTGATCTACGACCCCGAGCTGTCGCGCACGCTGCCGGTGGGTCTCTCGGTGACCAGTGGCATCAATGCCATCGCACATGCGGCCGAAGGGCTCTACGCGCAGGACAGCAACCCTGTGATGGATCTGATGGCGCAGGAGGGGATCGCGGCGCTGGCGCGGGCGCTGCCGGCGATCCGGGCCCGGGCCGACGACATCGAGGCGCGCGGCGACGCGCTCTACGGGGCCTGGCTCTGTGGCAGCGTGCTCGGCAACGTCGGCATGGCGCTGCACCACAAGCTGTGTCACACGCTGGGCGGCAGCTTCAATCTGCCGCATGCCGAGGTGCACACCATCGTGCTGCCGCACGCACTGGCCTTCAACGCCGCGGCTGCGCCGCAGGCCATGGCGCGCATCGCCAGGGCGCTGGGCACGCCGGCGGCTCCACAGGGGATGCAGGATCTGGCCCGCCAGAACGGCGCGCCGGTCGCGTTGCGCGACATCGGCATGGAGGAGGCCGGCCTGGACAGCGCGGCCGACATCGCGGTGCGCAACCCCTACTGGAATCCGCGGCCCTTCGGCCCACCAGAGCGCGACGTGATCCGCGCGCTGCTCCAGCGCGCCTGGGCCGGCGAGCCGCCGGGTTGATCCCCCCAGTTTTTCCGGCAAATCCAACGAGAAGGAGACATCCATGACGCTCAATCGCAGACAGTTCACTCAGGCCGCGGCCGCGTGGGCCGCCGCCGGCACCGCGCCGCTGGCGTTCGCGGCCGACACGCTCAAGATCGGCTACGTGTCGCCCCAGACCGGCCCGCTCGCACCGTTCGGCGAAGCCGACAAATGGGTCATCGAGCAGATGAAAACAGCGTTCAAGGACGGCATCAGTGTCGGCGGCAAGAAGTACGCGGTGCAGATCGTTCTGAAAGACAGCCAGTCCAACCCGAACCGCGCCGGCGAGGTCGCCAACGACCTGATCCTCAAGGACAAGGTGGCGCTGATGCTGACGGCCGGCACGCCCGAGACCGCCAATCCGGTCAGCGATGCCTGCGAACTCAACGAGGTGCCCTGCGTGTCGAGCGTGGTGCCCTGGCAGCCCTGGTTCTTTGGCCGCAAGGGCGACCCGGCCAAAGGCTTCAACTGGACGTACCACCTGTTCTGGGGCCTGGAGGACGTCATCGGCGCTTTCACCAGCGGCTGGAAGACCGTTGCGACCAACAAGAAGGTCGGCGGCCTGTTCCCGAACGATGGCGACGGCAACGCCTGGGGCGACAAGGAGCTGGGTTTTCCGAAGCCGCTCTCGCAGATGGGCTTCACGCTCACCGACCCCGGCCGGTTCCAGAACGGCACGCAGGATTTTTCCGCGCAGATTGCGGCGTTCAAGAAGGATGGCATCGAGATCGTCACTGGCGTGGTGATCCCGCCCGATGCCAAGACCTTCCTGACCCAGGCCAGGCAGCAGGGCTTCAAGCCCAAGGTCATCACGCTCGGCAAGGCACTGCTGTTCCCGGGCGCGATCGAGGCGCTCGGCGATCTCGGGCAAGGCCTTTCGACCGAGGTGTGGTGGAGCCCGTCGCACCCTTTCACCTCGAGCCTGACCAAGCAGAGCGCCAAGGCGCTGGCCGAGGCCTACGAGGCCGGCACCAAGAAGCAGTGGACGCAGCCGATCGGTTTTGCGCACGCGCTGTTCGAAGTGGCGTCCAACGCACTGTCGCGCGCCAAGTCGCTGAAGCCGGCCGACGTGCGCGATGCCGTCGCCGCAACCTCGATCGATTCCGTGGTGGGGCCGGTGAAATGGGGTGGCCCCGGCCCGATGAAGAACGTCAGCAAGACGCCGCTCGTGCTCGGCCAGTGGAACAAGGGCAGCAAGTACAAGGTCGAGCTGACCATCGTCAACAACGAGCTGGCCAAGAACATCCCGACCGGCGGCACGCTGAAGCTGCTCTGACATGGCGCTTCTCGCTCTTCATGCCGTCAGCAAGGCCTACGGCGCGCTCAAGGTCACCGACAGCATCACGCTGGCGGTCGACGAGGGCGAGACGCTGGGCATCCTCGGGCCGAACGGCGCGGGCAAGACCACGCTGTTCAACCTGATCTCGGGCGACGTGCGCGTGGACGCGGGCCGCGTGGAATACGAGGGGCGCGACGTCACCGGCCTCAAGCCGCACCAGCGCTGCCATGCAGGCATCGGGCGCAGCTACCAGGTGCCGCAGCCGTTCGGCAACATGAGCGTGTTCGAGAACCTCGTGACGGCCGCCTGCTTCGGCGGAAAGCAGTGCGAGCGCGAGGCCTGGCAGACCGCCCACGAAGTGCTGGAGCAGACCGGGCTCATGCCGCATGCCAACCGGCCGGCCGGCGGCCTGACGCTGCTCGACCGCAAGCGGCTCGAACTGGCGCGGGCACTGGCCACACGGCCCCGGCTGCTGCTGCTCGACGAGATCGCAGGCGGGCTGACCGAACACGAGGCCGGTGTGTTGGTCGACGAACTGCGGCGCATCAAGGCACGCGGCGTGACGATGATCTGGATCGAGCACGTCGTGCACGCGCTGCTGTCGCTGGCCGACCGGCTGTTCGTGATCAACTTCGGCCAGAAGCTCGCCGAGGGCGAGCCGCAGGCCGTCATGGCCAACGCCGAGGTGCGGCGCGTGTACATGGGGATGGAAGCATGACCCGGCTGCTTGCAACCCGTGGCCTGCAGGCCTTCTACGGCGACGCGCAGGCGCTGTTCGGCATCGACTTCGAGCTTGCGAAGGGCGAGCTCGTCGCCATCATCGGCGCCAACGGCGCCGGCAAGTCGACGTTCCTCAAATGCCTGAGCGGCCTGGTGCGCGCGCCACGCACCGCGATCGAGTTCAAGGGCGAAGCGATCGGGGGCATGCCCGCGGGCGAGATTGTGCGGCGCGGCCTGGCGCTGGTGCCCGAGGGCCGGCGTCTGTTTCCGAGCCTGAGCGTGGAGGAGAACCTTCTGATGGGAGGCCTCACGCAGCGGCCGGGCCCGTGGAATCTGCCGCGCCTCTATGCGCTGTTTCCGATCCTGGCCGAGAAGCGGCAGCTTCCAGCCACCTCGCTTTCGGGCGGCCAGCAGCAGATGGTGGCACTCGGTCGCGCCCTGATGAGCAACCCCGAGGTGCTGCTGTGCGACGAACTGTCGCTCGGGCTGGCGCCGATCGTCATCCGCGAGATCTACGCTGCCATGCCTGCCATCACCGGCGAAGGCATGACGGTGGTGATCGTGGAGCAGGACGTGACCATGGCGCAGCGCGTGTCGCAGCGCATCTACTGTCTGCAGGAGGGCCGCGTCTCGCTGCAGGGGCGCTCCGACGCGTTCACGCGCGAGCAGATCTCCCAGGCCTACTTCGGCCTCTGAACCGGGCCCGACACCATGCTCGAAACCCTCGTTCAAGGCCTGCTGCTCGGCGGCCTCTACACCCTGTTCGCCCTGGGCCAGTCGCTCATGTTCGGCGTGATGCGGCTGACCAACACGGCGCAGGGCGACTTCATCATCCTGGCCGCGTTCACCGCCATCGGCGGCATCGCGTTGACGGGCGGGGCGCCCGGGCTGGTCGCGCTGGCCGTGCTGCCGCTCGCTTTCGGCTTCGGCTATGCGCTGCAGCGCTACGTGCTCAACGGCACGCTGGGAAAGGATCCGCTGCCTTCGCTGGTGGTGACCTTCGGCCTGTCGATCGTGATCCAGAACCTGTTGCTCGAGGTGTTCTCGGCCGACCCGCGCGCGATCGAGATCGGCGGCCTCGCGACGCAGGGCGTGCAGGTGGGCGACGCGCTCTCGCTGGGCGTGCTGCCGCTGGTCGTGCTGGCGGTGGCGGTGGCCGCGACCGCGGCACTGCAGTGGCTGTTTGCACACACGGCGTTGGGCCGCTCGTTCCGGGCCGTGTCGGACGACCGCGAGATCGCCGAGCTGATGGGCCTGGACGCCCGAAAAGTCTATGCGCTCGCGACCGCCATGGCCTTCGTTCTGATCGCCATCGCAGGCGTGCTGCAGGGCATGCGCACGACGGTGTCGCCATCAGACGGGCCACTGCTGCTGCTGTTCGCGTTCGAGGCCGTGATCATCGGCGGCATGGGGTCGTTCTGGGGCACGCTGGCCGGCGCCATGATCCTCGGGCTGACGCAGCAGATCGGCTTTCGGCTCGATCCGGGCTGGGGCATCTGGTTCGGGCACATCGTTTTTCTGGCAGTGCTGGTGCTGCGCCCGCAAGGCCTTTTTCCGAAGACCAAAGGCTAACCATGGGCAACGACATTGCAATGACGAACCCCGCATTCGACGTGGCACGCGGCAACCGCGCCAGCCATGCCGCGCTGGCGATTGGTGCGGCGCTCGTGCTGCTGGCGGCCAGCCTGCCCTGGTGGGGCGAGTCGAGCTGGATGCGCGAGTTCGTCGAGATCGCCTGCTATTTCATCTTTGCCATGATGTGGAACCTGCTCGCCGGCTACGGCGGCATGGTGAGCATCGGGCAACAGGCCTTCTTCGGGTTCGGCGGCTACGTGATGTTGATGCTGGGCAACTTCGCGGGGGTCAACCCGTTCGTCGCGATCCCGCTGGGCGCATTGGCGGCCGCACTGGTAGCGGTGCCGGTGTCGTTCGTCGCGTTCCGGCTGTCGGGTGGTTATTTCGCGATCGGTACCTGGGTGATTGCGGAAGTGTTCCGGCTCTCGTTCGCCAATGTGTCGGCGGTAGGCGGCGGCTCCGGCACCACGCTCACCGCCTTGCGCGGCATCGAGAAAGCCACGCGCGAGAGCGTGACCTACTGGATGGCGCTGGCCTGCGTGGTCGCGGCCATTGCGCTGGTGTACCTGTTCCTGCGCAGCAAGCGCGGCCTGGCACTGCTGGCGATCCGCGACAACGAGGTCGCGGCGGAGTCGCAGGGCGTGCCGGTTCAACGCATGAAGCTCGCGGTGTACGTGGTGGCCGCTTTCGGCGCCGGGCTGGCCGGGGCGCTGTACTTCGTCGGCAACCTGCGCATCAGCCCCGATGCGGCCTTCAGCGTCAACTGGTCGGCCTTCGCGATCTTCATGGTGGTGATCGGCGGCATCGGCCGCATCGAAGGCCCGCTGGTGGGCGCGCTCATCTTCTGGGCGCTCAACAAGTTCCTGAGCGACTACGGCACCTGGTACCTGCTCGGGTTGGGCTTGCTCGCGATCGTCGTCACGCTGTTCTTCAAGCAGGGCCTCTGGGGCTATGCCCAGCAGCGCTGGGGCTGGTCGCTGTTTCCGACCCAGCGAAAGCTGGTTCGGCCCGACGCCTGAACGCTGCCGTTGCGATCCCGAACCATCCGTCACCACAAAAGAGGCATCCATGCGGAACATCAACGAGAACACCATCACACCCGCGGTACTCGCGAGCCTCGCAGGCTGCCCTGATCCCCGGCTTCTGGAGGTCTTGTCGGCGCTGGTGCGCCACATGCACGATTTCGCGCGGGAGGTGAGGCTGACGGAGGCGGAATGGATGGCGGGAATCGAATTCCTGACCGCGACCGGACAGAAGTGCGACGGCAAGCGGCAGGAGTTCATTCTGCTGTCGGACACGCTCGGCCTGTCCACGCTGAACGTCGCGCTCAATCACGCCAAGGGTTCGCAGGCGACCGAGGCCACGGTGTTCGGTCCTTTTCACGTGCCCGGCGCACCGGAATTCGAACTCGGCGATGACATCTCCGGCGGCGCGGCCGGCGAACCGCTGTTCGTGCAGGCCACGGTTCGCGGGCCGAAGGGCGAGCCCATCGCCAACGCGAAGGTGGACGTCTGGCAGGCCGATGCCGAAGGGTTCTACGACGTTCAACGCGCAGAGCTCTCGGCGGCGCAAGGCCGGGGCGTGCTGCGCACGGACGCCTCAGGCCGGTTGTGGTTTCGCGGTGTGATGCCGGTGGCCTATCCCATTCCCACGGACGGCCCGGTTGGGCGCATGCTGAACGCGACGGCCCGCCACCCCTGGCGGCCTGCGCATGTGCACTTCATGATCGTGGCGCCGGGCTATGAAACCCTGATCACCCACGTCTTCAGCGATGGCGACCGATACCTCGACAGCGATGCCGTGTTCGGCGTTCGCAGTTCGCTGATCGGCGATTTCGTCCGCCATCCGCCGGGCAAGGCACCTGATGGCAGCGAGCAATCAACTCACTTCCACGTGCTCGACTTCGACTTCGTATTGGAGCTTGTGGTGCAAACGAGCAGGCAGGGCGATGCCCGGATCATATGAAGCCGACACGTCACTTCGTCATCTTCTCCACGGATCGGCCTGGCACGGAGTCTCTCCGACAAGAGAATCGCGAGCGGCACCGCGCATACATCAGGCAGCCTGATGCGAATGGCGTTACAGCGGTTCTTGGGGGGCCAACTTTGGACGCGGCGGGTCAGATGAACGGCACCATGCTCGTTGTCGTGGCTGAAGACGAGACTGCCGCAAGAGCTTTTTTTGCCTCGGATCCCTATGTGGTGAGCGGGCTGTTTGGGGAAGTAATAGTCCGAGAGTGGAGTTGGGGGCTCGGCCGCGATGAGTTGAAGCCGCTTGGCATCTCAGGCGTAAGCCCAGCCGCGCCTCAACGTCTGTGATGGCGCCTCGCCGAATTGCCTTCGATACGCCCCGGCAAAGTCCCCGACATGGGTGAAGCCGTACTCGAGAGCGATGTCGGCCACGCGAATTCCGCCGCGGCTCGGCTTTTGCAGCGCGCCCCGCGCCGCTTCCAATCGTCTTTCTCGCAGCCACGTCATCGGACCTACACCGTGGCAAGACTGAAAGGCGGCGAACAGCGTGCGACGAGACACGCCGCATTCGATGCAAAGCTCGTTCACCGAAACGTGGGCTTGCAGCCGCCGCATCATCAGCTCCTCGGCCTGCCTGACAACCCGCAACGAAGCTGAAAAGGTTGCATCTGCATGGAGCGCGGACTGCTGGTTGTGGGCATGCTGGGTCAGCAGAAGCGAGGCCAAAGCGTCCGCCAGCGATGCTTGCGCGAATTGCCGCGCCTTGCCGGCAAGCGGGAGCGCCGACGCGATGCCAGCCAGGGCGACGATGCCATGCCACGCCTGGATCAGCGGCGGTCGCGCAGGCAGGGGCATGTCGAAAACCAAGGGTGCCGTCAGCGGCCGCCCGGTCAGCCCCTGCCAGGCATCTGCAATCAATGAGCTATCAACGCGGATCAGCAGTTGGTCATATCCCTCGTGCACTTCCATCGAGAAGGCGCGAATTGGACTGAACACGCCTGGGCTCTGCGCAGCCAGCTGGTGCAATTCGCCGCCCTGTCGTACTTGCGCGGCTCCTCGAGTCGGCAGGCTGATCAGGTAGTAGCCCTGCAAGGCCTCTGATACAGGTTGGAGCGAAACACGCGCGCCCCAGCGTGTGCGGTTGAATGACACCGGCCCCATTGGCACGCAGTCGAGCGTGCCATGGAACACATCGTCAAGCCGCAGTCGCTGAAGCCGGCATTCGCCAAAAAAAGGCGCGGTTTGCAGGGGAGATTCGTCGACATCATGGCTGTCCGCCAAACGGAAGCCCTGCATGCTTGTGCCTCCATGATCGAACTCGATGGGAGGGAAGGGCGTTGTGGAGTTCACTGGAAACGACGATGGTCCGGCGGTAGTCGACTCACAAGAGGGTAATCCCAATTCAACGATTTGCTTGCACGCAATCCGCTGAATTGCGCTGAGGCAGTAGGGCCAATGCCGCACACCACCGATGCTCCAGAGCCTCATCCACGGAGACATCGCGATGCTTCTTTCTCGACGCGCCATCATCTCATCTGCCCTTGCAGCCTCCGGTGCGGCCTTAACCGGCTGCTCGGGAACGCGCGCAGAACAGGCGCCAGCGCTCTCGCCAAAAAAAAGCCCATTCCTGCTGGTTCACGGGGCCTGGCACGGCACCTGGTGCTGGGGCAAGATCAGCCCATTGCTGGCTGCCGCCGGCCACCCGGTGCTGGCGATCGACTTGCCGGGACATGGCCTCAATGCGGCATTCCCGGCGGCGTTCGACGTTCAGCCTCGGACGGCGGCACTGGCGACTGAACTCTCACCGGTCGCGGGTATCACATTGGCCGACTACGCTCGGGCCGTGGCCAATGCCGTTGACTCCCTGCTGGCCGCCGGCTTCCCGGCGCCGATCGTCGTGGGTCACAGCATGGGCGGCGGTGCAATGCATGCTGCCGCTGAACTGCTGGGCGCCGGGAAGATTGCGCGCCTGGTTTACCTCGCCGCATTCATGCCCAAGGACGGCCAGCCGATGGTGGCATTCCCCCCAGATGAACAGGCACCGCCATCGCTTTTGACACCGCTGCTGCGCAGCGATCCTGGCGTCACCGGCGCCCTGCGACTCGACCCCGCATCCACGGACGATAGCTATCGCGCGGGGCTTATCAACCTGTTCTACGGGAAAGTGGACCCTGTAGCAGCGCGCGCCGCTCTCAATCTGCTGTCGCCGGACATTCCGATAGGTGCGATGGTCACGCCAATTGCGACGTCGGTGCAGCGCTGGGGAGCCATCCCGCGTACTTACATCCGGACCAGTTCGGACAACACCATCCCGCCGGCGCTCCAGGACCTGATGGTGGCGCAGGCGGACACCGCGACGCCTGCCAACAAGACGCAGGTGCTGCACCTGGACTCGGATCACAGCCCGTTTCTGTCCATGCCGCAGCAGTTGGTTCGAGCACTGCTCTCGGTGGCTTAAAGCGGCGGCGCAAGCGATGCTCCAGGGCCGAATGCATCGCCCGATCACCATGTCTACAATGGGATGTCGACCGTCATCCAGATGGTCGGATTGCATGGGGGCATTTGCCTTGGGACATTCGCAGGCCGAAAAAGCGCAAAGTCGAGAGCGGATACTGAAGGAGGCCGCCGACCAGATTCGAGACGGCGGACTCGAGTCGGTGAGCGTGGGCAAGCTCATGAAGAGCGTGAACCTCACGCATGGCGGCTTCTACGGCCATTTTGCATCTCGTGCGGACTTGCTCGCCCAGGCGCTCAGGCGCGCCCTGGTTGATGGTGTGCGTCGGTCGGCGGTGAGGCAGAAATCAGCGCGTCCGCTCGGCTTCGCCGGCTTCGTCAGCGACTATCTGAGCACCAGGCATCGGGACTCCCGCAGCACTGGGTGCGCAGTCTCGGCGTTGATCTCCGATGTCGGACGCGCCGATGACCAGTCCAAGTCGATCATGGCCGGCTCTATCGAGGACTATATTGCCGCCGCTCGGCGCCACCTTGGCGACGACGACGATTCCAGAGCGATGTTGGCCGTCAGCGCCATGGTGGGTGCTCTGGCCCTGTCGCGGGCGATGACAGACCCCGCCCGTTCGGACGACCTGCTCCGTAGCGTGCGCGAGCAGCTGGTGGCGGCTAACGAGCCCAATGTGCGGGCGCTCTCAGGCAAGCAGGACAAAGCCTGAGCCGCGACCTTGGCCGCGCCGCGTTTCCTTTGGCGCACATCACACCTAGTCGATCCGGATGTCGAGTCGCTTGACCAGTGCGCCGTACACCTGGCGCTCTTCGCTCTGCAGCTTGCGCAATCCGTCGGCGGAGGTGGGATCAGGTTTGGCGCCTTGCACACGCAGCACGTCGACGAACGCCTTGTCCTGCATGGCCTTGTGCACGGCACTCGTCAGTTCGTCCACCTTCGCAGCAGATGTGCCGGCCGGCGCATACAGCGCCTGCCAGAGCCCCATCGACAGGTCGACGCCCAGTTCCTTGAGTGTGGGAATCTGCGGCAACAGGTCCAGGCGCGTGGCCGTTGCACTCGCCAGAATCCTGGCCCGGCCATCCTTGGATCCGGCGTCGGCGGCGCCCGCAGGAACGAACATCATGTCCACCTGTTTGCTGAGCACGGCTTGCACGGCGGGTGCTTGGCCCGAAAAAGGCACGTGGAGCAGTGCAAGGCCCAAGGCCGTTGCCAGCCGTTCCATGGCGAGATGGACGATGCTGCCCACGCCCCAGCTCGCATAGCTGATGCCGCCGGGCCGGCTCTTGGCCAGCCGGGTCAAATCCGCGACATTACGGATCTGGTCCAGTGATTGGCCCACCATCAGCACGATGGGAATATGGGAGATCAAACTCACCGGGCGCAAATCGGTTTCAGGGTTGTAAGGCAGTTTGCGGTAGATGAACTGAATAATCGACTGCGTATCGACGATGCCCAGAAGCAAGGTGTTGCCGTCAGGTGCCGACCGAGCGACATAACCGGCACCGATGCTGCCGCCCGCACCCGGTCTGTTCTCCACAATTACGTTTTGGTGCAGCAGGTCGCCCAGTGGTTTAGCCAAGGCTCGTGCCAATACGTCATTAACCCCGCCCGCGTTAAAAGGCGAAACGATCTTGAGCGCTTGGTCGGCCCGCGCCAAGGTCCAGGGTGTGGCGCTCATGCAGCCGATGGCCGATGCGCATGCCGTTTTGAGAGCGGTTCTTCGGGGGATGGACATGAAAATTCCTAAACAAAATAGGGGTTGAAATTCACATCACTGCATGCGAGAAGCATGCAAGCCGGCACTCGTAAACTTGCACGGTAGCTTGCATAAAAACCCAGTTCCCGGCGCGCGGCCTCGCTCGGATTGAACGTCACCAGTTGATTAAAGCCATAGAGCAGCGTGTTGCCGTCGGGTGCTGCTTTGGCGACAGCGGCCAAGTCCACAACACCGGAGGCACCAGGCTTTCGATGCATCCCGTCTGCGGGGTAACCAGTGCCGGTGAAACAGTTCTTGGCCAAGCAACGCGATAGACAGGATGATGGTTGTCATGCAGAATGGGGCATGAACAGTGGATGGTGTCGGCAGTTGCCGACCCCACAGACCGCTGGACGAACAACTGCGCCACCGGCTTGACGGCGCACCATGGAGACAGCGCAATGGCCCAGGTGCGGATCTTTTCCTACCTGCCCAATCCTCGTGTGTGGAAGGCGGTCATCGCCGCGCGAATCGGCGGTGTCGAGTTGGAAGTGCGGGGCGCTGCGGGCGGCGAACTCGTGGACTGGCTATGGGACTTCGATGCCCGTCCGTTGGGCGAAGTTTCCGTCGAGGAACGCGCCGCCGCTGAACGTATGGGCCGCATCGGGTTCAAGGGCCGCAAGCTCTACAAGACCGACGCCTTTCTTGTAGCTCAGCCGTTCGGAACGGTGCCCGCGGCTTTCAGCGGGGACGGGCAGGTCGGCATTTTCGAATCCAACAGCATCATGCGCGCAGTCGCGCGCCAGGCTAAACGAAGCGGGCTATATGGCCGCGATCCGTTCGAGGCCTCGCGGATCGACAGCTTTCTGGATGTCAGCCTGGTGTTCGGTCGCGATGCGCAGATTTACCTTCTCGCCATGCAAGGCTCCGAACTCGCAGCGGACGTCCACGCTCGCGCCGACGAGGCGTTCACGACCTACATGACCGGGATCGACCGTGCGTTGGAGCCGGCTCGCCGGGCGCTTGTCGGCGAGGAGGTGAGTTTGGCCGACATCTGCTTCGCCTGTGAACTCGCCCTTTTCCACAATGAACTGGGCCGCAGCGAAGCGCTGGTTGCGCTTGGCAAGGCGCCGTTCCTGGACAACGCCCGTGAGCGGTTTCCCCGCGCCATGGCGCACTTCGATCGCCTCGCCAACGATCCGGCCTTTGCGCCGGAGTTCGGCCCCTATCTCACGAAGTTCGCAATCGAGCGCTGAGCCGGCCGCGGACGCTAAACATCATTCACAACCACGGATTGCATCAAAGGAACCCCGAATGAAAACGATCGACTTCTACTTCGACTATCGCAGCCCCTACAGCTTCCTGGCACTGTCTCAGGTCCGGAAAATGGATGTCGCGATCGCCTTCCATCCGTTCGAAATTGGGGCCCTGATGAAAGCGGTGGGGAACGTGCCGACGAGCATCACCTGCGCACCCAAAGGCCGCTACGTGATGACCGACATGGGCCGATGGGCTGCCCACTATGGGGTTCCACTCAACCGGCATCCCCAGGGCTCGGAGATCGACGCCAGCCGGCTTTTGCGCGCCACCCTCGTGGCCGGACAAATGGGCGCGATGCCCGCGGCGGTGGACGCGATCTTCAACGCGTTTTGGTCGGCTCCGGCGCCGCTGGCGACGGCGGCCGAGGTCGCGGCCCTATTGGGCGCCGCAGGACTCGACGCTCAGGCGCTTGAATCGCGGATGGACTCGCCGGCCGCGCAGGCCCTGCTGGACGAGGCAACTACAGGGGCGGCGTCGCGCGGCGTGTTCGGCGCGCCGACCCTGTTCGTAGGGGACGACATGTTCTTCGGCAATGACCGCCTGCACTTCGTGCAAGCTCGCCTGGAGCAGGCCGCATGAGGCCGCTTGTCATCATCACCGGCGTAGGCCCGGGCACCGGCTCGGCAATGGTCCGGAGGTTCCACGATGGCGGCTACCAGGTGGCCATGCTCGCGCGCACAGCCGAGCGCTTGACCGATCTCGAGCGCGAACTTCCAAACGCTTTTGCGGTTCCCTGCGATGTGGCCGACCCTGCGGCGCTGGCGGCCGCCCTCGATGCCATCGAACAACGTGCCGGTGTCCCCAAGGTGGTGATCCACAACGCCGTGGGTGGCGCCTTTGGCAACTTCCTCGACATCGACCCGCAAGTCCTCCAGCAGAATTTCCAGATCAATGTCATGGCCCTGCTGCACCTGGCCCGGTGGGCGGCGCCGCGGATGGAGGCAGCAGGGGGCGGCGCCTTGCTGGTCACCGGCAACACGTCAGCCGTTCGTGGCAAGGCCGCCTTTGCCGGCTTTGCGCCAAGCAAGGCAGCGCAGCGCATTCTGGCCGAGTCTATCGCCCGCGAGATGGGGCCCCGGGGCGTGCACGTGTCCTTCATGATGATCGATGCTGTCATCGACGTGCCTTGGGCCCGCGCGCGGATGGCGGATAAGCCGGATGAGTTTTTCATCAAGCCATCCGACATCGCCGAAGAGGTCTGGCACGTCACCCACCAGCCACGTTCGGCCTGGTCGTTCCTGACCGAAGTGCGGCCGTTCCGCGAGTCCTGGTGATCGGAGGCGTTCAGCTTCCATGAACCCGACTTCGTCCAACTCACAAGACACTCACATGCCGCTGCAACTCCGCTCCATCGTCCGCACCGGCGGCGAGCTTGAACTCTCGCTCGCCGAGGTGCCGATGCCCGAACCGAAAGCCGACGAGGTGCTCGTGCGCATCGACGCGGCCCCGATGAATCCGTCGGACCTGATGGTGCTATTCGGCATGGCCGACATGTCGACCGCGAAGGCTTCCGGCACGGCCGACCGCCCGGTCATCACCGCCACCGTGCCGCCGCGCATGCTGGCGGCCGTGGCGGGCCGTCTGAACGAGTCGGTGCCGGTCGGCTACGAAGGCGCCGGCGTCGTGGTCGGCGCCGGGCGTTCACCGGCCGCGCAGGCCTTGCTCGGCAAGACTGTGGGCGTGATCGGGGGCGCGATGTATTCGCAGTACTGCGCAGTCAACGTCGGGCAGTGCCTGCCACTGCCCGAGGGCACGACAGCCGCCGAGGGCGCCTCATGGTTCGTCAATCCGGTCACCTCCCTCGGCATGATCGAGACGATGAAGCGGGAAGGCCACACCGCGCTGGTCCACACCGCGGCGGCGTCGAACCTGGGGCAGATGCTCAACAAGGTCTGCCTGAAAGACGGGATCGGCCTCGTCAACATCGTGCGCAAGCCCGAGCACGAGACGCTGCTGCGCGAACTCGGCGCGAAGCATGTCTGCAACAGCACGTCGCCGACCTTCATGGACGACCTGACGAATGCGCTGGCCGAGACCGGCGCAACGCTGGCCTTCGACGCCATCGGCGGCGGCAAGCTGGCCGGCCAGATCCTCATGGCGATGGAAGCCGCCGCGAACCGCAACGCGAAGGAATACAGCCGCTACGGCTCGACCGTGCACAAGCAGGTCTACATCTACGGCAGCCTCGATCGGGGGGCGACGGAATTCACCCGCGGCTTCGGCATGATGTGGGGCATGGGCGGCTGGCTGCTGTTCCCGTTTCTGCAGAAGGTCGGCGCGGCCGAGGCCGAGCGGCTGAAGCAACGCGTGGCATCCGAACTCAAGACCACCTTCGCGAGCCACCACACGCGCAAGGTGTCGATGGCTGAAGCGCTGCAGCTCGACGCCATCGCGGTCTACGGCAAGGCGGCAACGGGCGAGAAATACCTGGTCAACCCGAACAAGGATCTGGGCTGACCAAGGGCGGTTCATGGCTTGGCACGGGTAGCTCCCGGCTTCGATGTCGCTTGGGTCCAATCATCGTGACTCGATCGTCCTAGGAGTAGAACTTACGGTCGCGTCTACTTGAGGGGACCCCACCAGCGCGTTTCCGGCATGCCAGCTCGCTCGGAAAGCCATCCTCCATTACCGTCCTATTTCCCCGGGAATCATCGAATGTCGACAACGCCAAAGGCATCACCCCCTGAAGTTGATCTGAAAACGCTGCGTAAGGTGATCTTCGCGGCATCGTTCGGCAATTTCGTTGAATGGTTCGACTTTGCCGCATATGGATTTCTCGCAACCATTCTCACGCGGGAGTTTTTCCCGAGCAGCGATCCGGCAGTCGGGCTGCTCAAGACCTTCGCAGTTTTCGCGGTGGCATTCGCATTCCGGCCGCTGGGCGGCATATTTTTTGGCGTGGTTGGTGACCGCATTGGCCGCAAGCGCACTCTCGCGCTGACCATCCTGATGATGGCCGGGGCAACCACGCTGATCGGTTTGTTGCCGACGTATGCCGCGATCGGCGCGTTCGCGCCATTCCTGCTCACGGTCCTCCGCTGCGTTCAGGGTTTCTCCGCCGGCGGCGAATATGCCGGCGCGTGCGCCTACGTGATGGAGCATGCGCCACAGCACAAGCGGGCCAGTTACGGTAGCTTTCTACCCATATCGACGTTCACGTCCTTCGCGTTGGCTGCGGTCGTGGCCTACGCGCTCGATGCTTCGCTTTCCGCGGATGCCATGAGCACCTGGGGCTGGCGTATACCGTTTCTGGCCGCCGCGCCCACCGGGCTGATCGGTCTTTACCTACGGATGAATCTCAGCGAAACCCCGGCTTTTCGCGCGCTCGAAGGCGAGCACAAGGTGGCGCATGCGCCGTTGCGCGACACGCTGCGCACACAGGCAGCGGGCATTCTGAAACTGGGCGCGTTCATCTCGGTGACGGCGGTGTCGTTCTACATGTTCACCACCTACTTCGCGACCCACCTGCAAGTGGCGGGCGGGTTGAATCGAGCGACGTCGCTGCTGATCACGGTGATTGCGTTGTTGTTCGCGGCGGCGCTGTGTCCGCTCGCAGGTCTGTATTCGGACTGGGCAGGCCGCCGGAAAACCATGTTGACCGCGTGCGCCATCCTGATCGTAACGGTCTATCCATCGTTCTCGCTGGTGGGTTCGGGGCATTTTTCGCCGTCGGTAATGGGCGTGTGCTTGCTGGCGATTGGCGCGGTGTTGGCGAACGTGGTCACGCCGCCGTTGCTATCCGAGGTGTTCCCAACGCGCACGCGCTATACCGCTTCGGCGACGACCTTCAACCTGGCCTTCACGGTGTTTGGCGGCACGGCGCCGCTCGTCGCCACCTGGCTGATCACGACGACGGGCAACAACATGTCGCCTGCGTTGTATTTGGTCGTGATCGCGGTGATGGGATTGATGGGTGGATTGATGTTGCCGGAAACCGCGAAGATATCGTTGCATGACGCGGGTAAGAATTTTCCCGATGCGACCACCGCCGCTGAGTTGAAAAACGCACCGGAGCCCGCGGCTTAAACGCTGCGTTTTTTTCCATCCCTCACTATGCAGAAGGCGCGGAGAAGAGATTGCCGTTCATGTATTTGAGGCCCGTATCCGATGCGACCGTGACGACTGTTGCATCGGGTCCAAGTTCACGAGCGAGCTGTATTGCCGCGGTCACGTTCAGGCCGGTCGATGTCCCGGCAAGCAATCCTTCTTCGCTCGCCAGGCGCCGGCACATCCGACGCGCCTCGTCTTCGGAGATTGCCCGTACTTCGTCATAGAGCTCTCGATCCAGCAGCGGTGGAACGAAGCCGATGCCAATCCCCTCGACATGGTGCTCGCCGGCATGGCCGCGAGATATAAGGGGCGAAGTAGCAGGCTCGAGGACGACAATTCGCGTACCTTGGGCAGCTGCTTTGAGGGCTCTCGACACCCCCATTACCATGCCCGCAACTCCTACTGCTCCGCAGAAGGCCGAAATGCCGTTTGGAAACTGCTTGGCGAGTTCGACCCCGATCTGCTCGTACCCAATGAGTGCATCACGGTTGTTGAACTGATCCGTCAGATAGCAATTGCCCTCGTCGGCGATCGCTTTCGATCGCTGAATCATCGAAGGAATCAAGTCTGCCGAGATCTTGCCAGACGGACTGTGAATCAGCTCAACCTCTGCGCCGAACGCAGCCATCGTTTTCAGTTTCTCTTGGGCAAATGCGTTGGATGAAACGATGCGAAATCGATAGCCCTTGACGGCACAGACAAACGCAAGAGACGAACCGGTGCTTCCCCCGCTTGCTTCGACGACAGTCATGCCTGGCTTGAGAGTCCCTCGGGCCTCTGCTTGCTCGATCATTGTCTTCGCCATGCGATCCTTGTATGAACCTGTTGGATTGAAGTACTCCAACTTCACGTATACAGATGCACTGCCGCCCGGTACCACTCGGCGAAGTTTTACGACGGGTGTATTTCCAATTGAGCCCAGAGCTGATTCCGATGGAGGAGGCTGGCTCATAGGCATTCCTTGTTGCATAGAGAAGGATAGTCGTTTTCACCGCCTGAACGTGGTCGCGGCAAGAGGATCTGACGCCTTTTGCAAGCTCTCGTTGATGATGAGAAATCGCCTGCACTGGCTGAGGGCATCGCCGGAGTAGGCGCGCACTCGTTCAAGCGCATTGCGCAAGCGCCCAACCCATCTGCGCAAGCGGCCGCGCACCGGCGCTCGCTTGCCTTGCCTGCGCGCTCGACGCTGTCCCCGTCTCCACACGTTTGGCAATTCCTTGCAGGATGCCGGCGAGGCGGAACATGTTGTAGGCGAGGTAGAAGTTCCAATCGGCCATCACGGCGTCGGGATCGGCGCGGCCGGTTCGCTCGCAGTAGCGGCGCACATAGCTCTTCTCGTCGGGGATGCCGAGGGCAGCGAGGTCGAGGCCGCGAATGCCGAGAGTAGGGCCCGGCTGGATGTGCCACGACATGCAGTGGTAGCTCAAGTCGGCCAGCGGATGGCCGATGGTCGAGAGCTCCCAGTCGAGCACTGCAATCGCGCGAGGCTCGGTGGCGTGGAACATCAGATTGTCGAGCCGGTAGTCGCCGTGCACGATCGACACCTGACTCTCGTCGCGCGCGCTGGCCGGTATGTGCGCGGGGAGCCAGTCCATCAACTTGTCCATCTCGGGAATCGGCTGCGTGATCGAAGCCTGGTACTGCTTCGTCCAGCGGCCGATCTGGCGCTCGAAATAGTTGCCCGGTTTGCCGTAGTTCTCGAGACCCGCTGCCTTGACATCCACGTTGTGCAGCGCGGCGATCACGCGGTTCATCTCGTCGTAGATTCGGGTCCGCCGCGTGTGGTCGCCATCGGGGATCGATTGGTCCCACATCACGCGGCCGGCCAGGTACTCCATCACGTAGAAGGCGCAGCCGATCACAGATTCATCTTCGCACAGCAGGTACATGTCCGGGACCGGCACGTCGGTCGCGCGCAGCGCCCGCATCACCGTGAATTCACGATCGATCGCATGCGCCGAGGTCAGCAGCTTCGCCGCCGGGCCGGGCTTGCAGCGCATCACGTAAGAGCGCTCCGGCGTGCTGAGCTTGTAGGTTGGGTTCGATTGCCCGCCCTTGAATTGCTCGACCGTGAGTGGGCCCTGGAAGCCGTCGACCCGCGGCTCGAGATAGGCCAGCAGCGCAGCCACGTCGAATGCATGAGACTCGGGGATGGGCTTGGTGCCGGTTTGAGCTTCTGTCATGTCTATGGTCTCGGGTCACCGTTCAATCAGATAGGTGCTGGGCAGCAGCTTCCAGGAAGGCAGTTCAGCCTTAGGTCGTCCGAAGGTAGATGCCCGGCTCGGCCGACAAGCCCTGCTTGACTTGCCGGGTGATCTCGTCGGCCAGCACCTCCTCGTCCCCGGCTTCGAGGGCGTCGAGGCTGCGGCGCACCACCTCCTCGGGGCTGGACTTGGGCTGATCGTTGCCGCGCGCCATGTCGGTGTCCACGAACCCCATGTGCAAGCCCAGTACCTGGGTGCCCTGGGCGCGTAGCTCGTGGCGCAGACTGTTGGTCAGTGACCAGGCGGCCGATTTGGTGGCGGCATAGGTTGCGAGACGGGGCGCCGTGATCCAGCTCGCGAGCGACAGGACGTTCAGGATCGCGCCGCCACCGTGCCCGGCGAGCACTGGCGCGAAGGCGAGCGCCATCCGCAGCGGGCCAAAAAAATTGGTCTCGAACTGAGCGCGGGCGGCCTCGACACTGCCCTCGGCGAGGAATCCCCCGAGCGTCGCGATACCGGCGTTGTTGATCAGCAGCGTGACGTCGCCGCAATGGCGTGCCGCCGCGGCAATCTCATCGGGCCGGGTGACGTCGAGGCGAATCGGTTCGACGCCGGCCAACGTGACATTGGCGGGGTCGCGCGCTCCAGCGTAGACCTTGCGCGCGCCGCGGGCCAGAGCGGCGCGGGCGAAAGCGAGACCGATGCCGCGGTTGGCACCGGTGACGAGGACGGTGGCGTTGTCGAGTTTCATGGTCGGGTCCTTGGAGGAAGTGGAAGAGGCTGGGGTGCAGCGGTGAAGCGCGGGTGAATACGACGTTCGTAAGCTTCATCGCTCTAGATCTGCGCAATGCCACCGTCGACGAACAGCTCGATGCCGGTGACGAAGCTCGATGCGTCCGAGGCCAGGAAGACTGCGGCCTTGCCGATTTCATCGGGTTCCCCGACCCGGCCCATCGGGATCTGGCCTGCAAAGCCGTCGAGCAGCCCCTGCTGATGTTCGACCGGCACCAGGCCCACCAGCCCAGGCGTCTTCGTCGGTCCGGGGCTGAGGACATTGATCCGAATGTTGCGACCTTTGAGATCCAGAATCCAGCTGCGAGCGAAGTTCCGAATTGCCGCCTTGGATGCGCTGTAGACGCTGAATGCAGGTACGCCATGTATCGAACTGGTCGAACCAACCAAGATGACTGTCGCGCCATCCGCCAACAGGGGAAGTGCCTTTTGAACTGTGAAGAGCACCCCCTTCACGTTGGTGCTGAACGTCTGGTCGAACAGCTCTTCCGTGATCGCGCCAAGCGGAGCCATGCTGCCGCCTCCCGCATTGGCGACCAAGACGTCGATGTGTCCATGGTGTTGCTTGACGGTCTGGAAGAGGGCATCGAGATCCAGCAGGCTGGAGACATCCGCGCGAACGCCGGAGGCTTGATCCCCGATGTCGGCGACCGCGACGTCAAGTTCTTTCTGGCGCCGGCCGGTGATTACGACGTTTGCGCCTTCGGCTGCAAACCGTTTGGCAATGGCCAAACCGATGCCGGTGCTTGCGCCCGTCACGACTGCAATCTTGCCTTGGAGGGAGAGGGTCATCGATGAGCCTTTGGAATGGTCAAACATGGGGATGCACGGAACGGGCGCTACTCAACAGCCTTGCCCATGTCCTCGACCACCTTCTTCGCATCCCCAAAGACCATCATGGTCTTGTCCATGTAGAACAGCTCGTTGTCCAGGCCCGCATAGCCCGCGGCCATGGAGCGCTTGTTCAC
>NZ_FNDR01000018.1 GCF_900099805.1 Variovorax sp. OV700
CGCATGGCGCGTGGCGTTCGCTCTGCTTCAGCACGTCACCGACGTCACGCCCTAAACGGTCCAGCCGTCAACAACGGCCTCGAGCGGACTATTACTAAGGTTGGCACCTGGCGCGCAGTTTAGCGTAGCCGTTGGTTGGCAAGCAATAGCGCGTAGCGCAGGGCGCTGGCGGCCGGTGTCGTTATCGTGGCCTGCGTAAATGCCCGTTTATCGGCGGTTGGTACTGCTATGACGGTTGAGCGACAAGAGACAAGGCAATTGCTGCGCCCGCGCTCCTTGGTCCGTTCGATCTAGATCGCGTTCGCGTGATCCATCCGTTGGGCAAGGCACCACCCCTGGCCCTGAGTGTTTGAATATATGAAACCAGCAGCCGCAGTATTTGGCGGATGAATCCCCGGGGAACTAACTCTTCGACAATGCGTGCAGTTCGCGCAGACCTACCGCGAAATTCGCGACAAAAGTTTCGCACAGTCGATGCGGGGCTAGACAGAAGAGAATGCGCCGGAGTTGTCGGCACTGGGGCGCAGGCGCACGGCGGGATCCCCCAGAACCACGTAGTTGCGGCAATCATCGCGAGCGATACGCGCAGACAGTAACTCGCTGTCGCTAATTTTCATGCCGTATTCTCGGTTTGTGAGCAGGTCGGCCAGCTCTGTGCTGAGCACGCCCCATTGACTGTTGAACGAGTCGGTGGCTGCCCCCACGCGGTAGCCGGCGAGGAGCCGACCAATTACACCCCTGAATCCTTGCGTCTGTGCTTGACCGCGGCTCGAAAGAAAACTCGAAGCCCAGGCCTTGTCGATATGCCCTAAGGTCGCAAGCACCCCACCTTGTGGAAGCGTCATCAGGTGCTGCGGTAGTCGGGCGGTCATGGCGACTGGCGCGCAGCGCTTGGTGCCTGGCGGGGCGTTGAAATTATCGAACTCGGGTGTCCCGGCGCCGTAGCATGCAAAGAAGAAGTGGATGGCCCCATGCATTCGAGCATCGACTGGGACATCCTCGGCCGCAAACCAGTCACTGGCACCGATGTTGCCGTACCCCGCCCAGTCCTGACAAACGAGCGAACCTTGGTAGGCCGCGAGCCGTGGATCCTGCTTGTCAAAAGCCATCCCGTGTGACCCAGTGAGAATTATCGAAGGAGGTCCATCGTTGCAAGTCATTGCATTCGCCAGGCCTTTCCTCGTGGCCTCCGAGCCCAGAATCGGGTTCACGGAGAAGCCGGCGGATTTGCCGATCGGTGGCCGGGTTTTGTCACCCTCACAGAAGGGCCGCGCGACTCGCTCGGTGAATAACTGAGTCGCCCGATCGAAGTCATGGCAAGTTGCAAAAACATCTACGCTCCTTCGTGTTGTTCTGGAGCTGTCGGATTCGAATTTCTCGATGCTCTCGGCATACGCACGCAGGCCCTCTAGGTTGCCGAAGTCGAGACGTCCCACGGCCCCAACGATGTCCAGAGAATACTGGAAGGAGAACGGTACCGACGTTGGTGGGCCGACGATGGCGAGGTAGTACGGCACGCCATTACTGGGATCGATCATGCTAAGCGAAGCACCATGTCGAGTCAGCCACTTGCTCGCACTTTCGCCAGTTCGCCAACCATCGGCCCCGGAGAACACGCGAAACCGTTCGCCGGCTTCTGCCTTGCGCAATTTGATTAGCGGATGCAGTGCATCCAGGTAGGGGACTGGATCCTCTTCTGCACTAAATATTAGTCCCCAGCCGCACTGCTGCAAAGAGTTGGGGTCTGCTTCGAAGGATACGTCAAACGTCTTGTTGTAAGGTATGGGAGCACCGGCAGCTTCCTCGCCTTCACGTTGCGCGGCGCGCAACAGCGCCGGCACATCATTGGTTGGTGGCTCGAGAGGTCGGCATGTAGTAGCGTCAATGCCGAAGGAGATAGGCCCCAGCGAATCGTCCGAGATCATAGTCACACCGGCAGTGCGGCTTGCCAGATTAGATGGGCTACCTCCGGCCCGGCAATGTCGCTGTGCGCGCCGGACACGCCATCGATCTTGCAGATGAACTGACTTCCATCGACGTTGTAGATGACTGAAGACTTTAGGTCATAAGCTTCCGTTGCGGGGCGCATGAGCAGTGATTCGGTTGGCGTCCCGCAGATGCCAAAGGCACCTATAGCTCCAAACTGGGGAAGGGTGTCGTACGCGAACTGGTTCGCCACGCCCGCAGCCCACGGATAGAGCTTTCCGACGGCGTAGTCATGCTTCGATCGCGTAGTGACGATTGGCCCACTTACTTTGGAATCTGCCAGTACGCGGCTGAAGTAACCGGCTACGCCATCTTCGAACGGAATTTTTGACGCATAAGCCCATAGCGACATGGCGCCCTGTACTAGTACGCACGACGCGACAGGCCGTGGCAACGGAGACGTTGCATGGGGCCCCGCCAGAGCGGAACTCATCACGATGCACCCGAAGCTGTGTCCCATCAGGTGCACCCGCACATATGGATTCTCGGTCATTAGGCGCGCGATGAATCCGTGAAGGAAGAGTTCGCCAATCTTGCTGGCGCGCTTCTTCATCGTCCAGAAAGTTAGTTGCCGCAGAGGCGACAAAAGTGAGCCCGAGGCGCCTGACCCGAAGGACACTTCGTCCTGTGCGGTTTCAACGGTTTGGTCGGGGTTAAACGATGCGCGGTCGGCAGCGCCCTCGCCGGGCGTGCCATCTGCGCCTAGGGCCAGGGCCCGATCCAGCGCGAAGTATGCGTCGCGCGCTTTAGGTGTCAGTTCCAATGCGGCGGCGTTGGTTCGCAGTTCGGCGAACAACTGACCCAGCGCTTCACGCACGGCAGGCGTATCGCCAAGCGGCACCGCGTACTGGTCGACCAGAGTGTCTACGGTAAATGATAATTGCGGCGCGAAGCTGTCTCCGACCGCTGGCGTCTCGTCGCCCCAGGCCAGGCTTGGCCAGTGCAAGCCCACATGCAGTTCTTTGAAGCCGGGGCGGGACTTCTCCATCAGGGCCCTGTCGGCTGGTAGTCCGGAGAAGGCTCCAACCCATTTGTCGTACTGCTCATACGCCGCTGGCACATCGCCTTTCCAGCCGTGGCTCCACAAGAATACATCGGTCACGGGCGCTGCTTTCAGCAGCCGGATGATCTCGTCGGTGGTTCTGCCTCCGTTTACGTCAGGATCGGGAATCTCATGACCGTCAGAGTCGACGGCGAGCAGGTGGTACGTGGCTTGTACAGCGGGGATGTTTCTTTTGGGCATGGCTGAGATCCTTTTGTAGATCTATTTCTTTGCACAACTGACTAGGCGATCTGTGACTTGCTTGAAGAATGCCTGATATTCGGCCTCGGTAAAGTCCCCCCGCTTTGCAAGAGCACAAGCACGCCTTTTCCAGGTTTCGAGGCTTAGGTCCCACACGGCGACGCCTTCCTTTCCGGTCGAAACCAGCCATCGACCGTCCGGCGAGATGTCTAATCGCTTAACTGCAGAACGGTGGAACTCCTGTGTCACTTGCAGCGACAAGGGACGGTCTGGTTCAATGACGTAGAGCTTGCCGTTCTCGTCGCCTACGGCGATAGCACCTAACCGACTCACAGCCATTGCAGACGGGACGCTGACCGCGTCTCCTTTCCATGTCGTGAATACTCTCTCGCCGAGCGAGAAGCTGTAAATCAGACCGGCATAGTTGGCCACCCACAGTGCGGTGCCATCGGGATTGAATGCCAACGCGCGCACATCCCCGCGCGGAAGCTCCGGCAGAGCCCTGTCCATAACAGGCTCGACGCTGGGGCAGCCAATGGGGTTCGACCTGAGCCGCCAGAATGCTATGCCTTCGTTGTCTGAGGTAACGAACTCTTTGGACTTCGGCCGGAACGCAATGAGCCGAACACCACGAATTGGGAAGTCCGTCGAGAATGTCACCTCGCAAAGAGTTGTACCCCCGCCTTGTGGGTGGAAGCCCCACGCCTTCACCTGGGTTCTTATCGGTCGCCGTGTCGTCGTCGTCAACGCCATCAGCACAGATGCATCGTCGTCCACGACCACTGATTGGATTTCCTCGAAGTCCAGCTTTGCTCCTTCTAGCCGCTCGAAGGGGCGCACAGGATCTCGGCGCACAAACACCGCATCTTTTTGCGCCGCGAACAGCGCGCGACGTTCCGACGCCCATGCCAAGGCGACCGCTGAGTCCAGAGGAGCGCGCGTGAGATCGGCGCCGTGTGGTCCGTCATCGGAGACTTTTCCGGTCGATATGGCATCGGGTGTCGCGGCAAAATATACGACCGCGCCACTGGTGCCTTGTAGTGCTGCGGCATGTGCGCCCAAGAATACTTCGCGCGCGAGAGGGTGACTGTTCCCCAGCGAAACTTTCAACTGATCACCGATTTCAGTTGTCACGTAGACGGTTGTTTCGTCGGGTGCGAGTGCGGCGCTGATCAATTGGCGCGGGAGCTCGAGAATCGGCACAAGGGTTGGGGCGGACTTCCCGTCGACGGGCAACGTCCACAAGCGCAGTCGTCCGTCCCATCCCGCCGATAACAACCTGCCGTCCTTTAGGAAGCGCAGTTCGCTGACGGCGTCAGTATGTGCATCGATGCGCTGCAGGTGCTTGCCGGCAGAGTCCCACACATGGATTTTTCCCGCGCGATTGCCTGCTACTACAAGCTTCTGGGTTGGGCTCACGGCAACGCTATAGAACGCACCCCTGGAATCGTCCTCCCGCGGCTGTGCCGGCAGCGCGGTAGCTGTCGGCTTGTCGTTGGGTGAGGCAGGCGGTTTGATAATCATCACCTGCTCGTCGGTGGAGATATCGGCCGACACTAGGCGCTCCGGTGAGGTGAGTATCCCTAGCGATGACACCCGCGAGTTTTGCCTATATGTCCACAACGGCCGGGTCGGAGCCTCGGAACCGCGCGGAAGCGCCCACGCCGCTACGATTCCGCCTTCATTGCCGGAGTAGAGAACGTTCCCGGAACGCGCCAGCGCTCGTATGGGCCTGCGCATTAGAGGGTGAACACCGGTGTCGTCATCCGGGGGTACAAGAAGCGCCACACGCTTTTTGCCGGCCGGATCCCAGAGCGCAATGTTACCTTCCGAGCCCCCCGTGGCAATCCAATCATCAAGCACGAGGCCGGCCCGTACGCCCTTGGGGTGCGCTTGTTTTACTTGCTCTATCGGAATTTCCCAGATCGTCGCGCCATTTCCGGCGTCGGCGACGCGCAGCAAGTAGCGCTCTGCGCCCAATTCCGCGACCAACCGGTACTTGCCGTTGATCCAGGCATATGTAGATTTGCCCGTGCCTAAGGACTCGGTGCTTTGGATATGTCTTGTGCGGTTCAACCAGTCGCCGAGGAGGTTGCGAAAGTCGATGGCGACAAGTCCGGGATGCGCATTCTGCAGTTCCGTGCCGGCCACGACAGCAAGGCCTGCAAGGTCAACCGGTGGACTGCTGCTAAGGATTGAGTGCAGACCGGTTTGCGTAGCGGTCACGTTTTGCGTGAGTAGGAGTCTAGTTCGAGACCTGATGCTGTCCCACTGTAGGTAAGCGGCAGCGGAGACTGTCAATACGACTAGGCTAGCAAGTATGCGAAGGTTGCGCCACGTTGACCGTTGCACGCGATGGTTGCGGTGGCCCTCAAGGAAGCGTGCTTCGAGATCGGAGCAGGCCGCGCTGTCGTCATCGGGAATGCTGGCTCGGCTCTCTTGGCTCAGGGTCAAGTAGAAGGACGGTCGTTCGCCGCCGAGGTGCCACGACCTTGCCAGCTGTTGCCACACAGCAAAGTGCTCGCCACGCCATGTCTCGATGCTCAGCCGGATTGGTGCGGTTAGGCTGTCGTGCGCCAGTTCGTACCATTCATCATCTTGTCGGGACTGGCGCCGCACCAAATGCGCTTCTTGCAGCAACCGAAGTTCCTCCGCCGTCGGTGCCTCGGGGTCGGCCGGATCGACTGTCGCCGCGGAACGTAGCCCGCTTTGCGTCAGGAGCTTGCGATCGATCCAATCACGAACGATGCGCGCACGTTTCTTGTCAGTGGCACACCGAATGAGTTGTTCGTGACAGTATTCCTGGAGTGCGGTGTCAAGCCGAAAGTTTTCCAGATCCTCCGGGCTGATGGCACTGACAGGCCCTTTTTTAGCGAGCTTGCGCCACAGGTTCGCGCAAATGACCTGAAGCTGTACTGGCTCGACGGTAGTGCCAGGTACCAACTCCAGTTTGCCCTCTGGGGTTCGTACCTTTGTTTTGCTCAGCTCGTGCACGATCAGTTCGGATGCATCCATGCCAGTTTGGTCGAGCTTGAGCTCTACGCCTGCCGCCTTCAGAGGGCCTCGGATCGCTCTGATGGCCTGATCGGTGTTTAGCAGGTTAAGTCGGAACGTGTTCGACAGACGGGACGGGACTAGGTCTCTGAACTGATCCAACCAAGAAAAGTACTCCTCACGCATGCTCGCAATGAGCCAGACCGGGCTACCTTCGCGCGCAAGTAGCTCTCCTAGTTGGCGAAAGAAAGCCTGCTGCTCCCTGCCTGAGGCGCTGGTAGTGAACAGTTCCTCGAATTGGTCGATTACGAGCAGCAAGCGCTTAGGCGGTGTCGACGCGGGTAGTTCCAACCGCTCGAAATAGGTTATGAGTGAGTCTTCAATCTGAACAAGACCGAAGCCGTCCGCCTCCAGTTGCTTGAGCAGGCGCATCGTGAGCGATTTCTCCGTCGATCCGGAGAAGCGCAGGATGGGTGACACATGGAAGCGCTCGCGCAATTCGTTGAGAAGCCCATTCGCAGCCGTCAGCAACGACGTTTTTCCTGCGCCTGAGGTTGAATAGAGTACGACGATACGGTCGGCAACAGTACGCCAATGCAGTTCCTCGACCTCTGCGTCGCGACCGAATAGGAGGTCGGTTTTACCTAACGGGGCTGGCCCGACGAACGGCGAGTCCATCAGGCACCGTCGGCTCGCGTCTTCAGCTCCGCCACGAAGGTTGCGACATCGCCCCAGTACAAGCGCAGCTTGGCTTTGGCCTGCAGGTACTGTTCTATATATCGACGTGCGCTGCCCGGGTCCAAGATGCTATTCGGATCGATCTGTACTGAGAAGTGTGCGTAGTCGCTTCGCAGGTCGCGGCCCTCCAGCTGCAGCAGGCTGCGAAAGAGCACACGGAAGTCCCATGCATCGGCCTGGAAGCCGATGAAGAGTAGCCCACTGTCGCTAAGACGGCTGCGAACTGCAGGCGGAACAGCGTCCTTTGCGGCGGCGGCCATGGTCAGGTAATCGAAGAACTGGTCCTCGGTCATTACTAGTGAGCGAGGCGCTGACAGGTCACCAAACAGCTTGACTACTACGGGGAAGTCGCGCGTGGGCTTGGCGGGTGCATCCACCGGTGTGTTGTCGACGTAGGCCTGGTCGCAGGCGGCCGATGCATCATTCCATCTCAAAAGGCGCACCCGTGGATGCTTCGCACCTTGTTCTCTGAGCGCGTCGACCAACAAATCGCTGGGGTCTGTCGTGACATACACGGGGAGACGGTAACGTGCGAGCACGGTATGCGGATCCGTACCTTCGCTGTCCGCTGCACGCACTGAAATTCCGACCGCCGAGACGACTTCACTCAGGCGGTCCTGAAGATCGGCGGGCGACAATTCGGTCAGTTCCGCAGGCACGTGCTCCGGGAAACGATCCAGCAGGCGTTTGTACACGTGCTTATAGAACTCCTGCCTCGGGGACGCGGGCTGGCGGGTTACGGCAAGATACTGGGCAACTTGGGGCAGATCCTCCGTGTCTTTCCCACTCATGGGGTAGCGGTACATCTCGCCCCACTGCACCGCCAGTTCGCGCCGGGTGCCGAAGTACGGGTCGCACATTCCCGGACCAAGGATCGGCGTGCAAGAGGCGGTTCCAAGGTTGCTGATGATGGCCTGCCATGGATCGGCGCCGTCATCTGAACTGCCAAAGCCTGGGGGGTACCAAATTCTCGCACTGTCCAGCCGGGTGAAGAGGACAGGAAGCCACCAGTCCGTACGGTCCATCACCTCAAGTCGCGCAGTGGAGGCAGCGCGATCGACTTCACCGTGCTCCGAAAGTTCTCCGAAGAATATCGGCATAAATTTCTGGGCGGTATCAAAGGACAGCTTTCCTTGCATCGCGAGTACGGCAGGCACTCCCGCACTAGCGAGCATTGGCCCAATTGCGCCCATTGGATTGCGGCCGTTGCCCGTGCCCGCACTTTCGCACGAGCAGAGCACGATCAGGCTGGGCGGTCGATCCAGGCTAGCGATTCGAGCGACAAAATCTTCGCCCGTCACAATAGTTGCTTTGCCGCTGTCATCCTCTAGCCATAGCGCCGCGCCCTTGGGACCGAACGAGCCATGACACACGAGGTACAGAATATCGGCGCCATCGCGCAAACCCTGCATGATCTTTTCTAGAGTGGCAGCCCCCTCGCCGGTAAGCGTTCGCGCCTTGAGCCTTAGTAGGGATGCCTTCGCAATCCGCTCCTGATTCTCCACGTCGACGGGCTCAAAGCCTTCACTTAACTCACGCGGATTCGCGATCGCGAGTACGGCCTGGATTTCTTGTTTGGGGCGAAGCATCGGGAGGCGGAATTCGCGGGTGAACAGGTATCGCGAGAAAACGCACTTCGTGTTTCGTAGCAAAGGCATGTGGGAATCGTTCGGGTGCGTCATCGTTTCCCAGGGAATACCGTGCAACGATGCCGCAGCAGGATCCAGCCGCAGCCTCACGCGTAAGTGGAGGCCGTTGTTGGCGGAATACGTACTCGCAGCGACGAACGCATCGCGCAACTCCGTCGGCGTAAAGATCGCCTTCGACAAGATTGGACCGCTCTCGGCCGGGTTTCCGGAAAATAGGCCGGGGGCCTGCGGATCCAGGTCTAGCCTCACAAAAGGCGTGATGTTGTCGCCCGACGTCACGCGATGACGTGCGGAAGCAAACAACGCATCCGTGGAGTCGCGCTGGATGACTAGTTCCAGTTCTGAGTAGCCCCTCATCTACCCTCCTGCTGCCATTGCTGGCGCCTCGGGCATTCTGCAGCTCCGGCTCCTGGGATGCAAACGAATTTCTTCGTACGAGGTGAGCTGGTTAGAACTGTTGCGCTGTCTCGCGCCGCTGCCCTAAGCGGCTGTACGCCCTTTCTTGATCGCGGTCTCTTGAGTTGCATCGCTAGAACCGATACATCGGCTCAGCTTTAGGGCAGCGATTCATCATCCAATCTGTCGGTTCAGCGGTCGTGAACGACATCGAGTGTTCGGATGCCGTCGGGTCCTTTGCCGCTACATATAGACCTAAGACCACCGCATATGCGCATGCGCCCCAGTCCTGGAGTTTGTTCTCGCAGAAATTCTCTGCCTTTTTCGATCCCGGAGGTCCCGGAACGATCAGCACCTTTAAGCAATATCGTGCGTGATGCCTCACCGAATTCAGCGGGGAGGTGATGTTGTGATGAGTCTCGTCCCGATCAAGAAAAAGCTCGCGACGCAGCCTTGTGGCTGCACCCAGACCTTCGCTTTGGCGCTCAGTGTCTTTCAGTACCCGAAGGTTCTTCGTTAAATTCTTCGACCCTTTCGCTAGCTCTTCTTGCAGGTCTGATAGGGCCGCGATCTCGTCCCAGACTACCTTCTCGTACTGAGCGACGAGCGCTTCGCGATCCCGCCGGTCCTGCGTCTTACGAATTTCGTAGCTGATCCACAGACCGAGTCCGCCGATGGTGAGTGGCACGAGCAAGCTCGTGAAGATCTTCGCTACTTCAAGGGAGTTCCAAACACCTTTCCTCGCCTCTGGCGTGCGCTTGCGATTCTTACGAAGCGTTTGGGTTCGCGGTGGCCTGGATGTTAATGGTGCCATGCCTACCTTTCCTCTTGAAGATGGAGTAGCGCAGGTTTAGCTTGGAGGATTTTTAGATCCACCGGGGAGATGACTGCAAACTTGCCACCCCAACCAGCAGCGCGCCAAAAGGCAGAACGAACCAAAGGTTTGCTAAGGGCGCGCCGGGACCTTGTTTCCGAGAAAGGTTCTTGGCTTCAATCAAGGCTGTGGTGCCGATGCCGGCGAAGAAAAGGCCAAAACCCAACGACATCAGGGCGGCTTGATACTTGCCACTCTGTGCCATGGCGACGGTAGGCGCCGCGAAGAACACCATAGCCGCTACAACAAGCAACCTAGTTAACCAGCTCACTTAGTCTCCTACGGGGCCTTCGGCGTTCCGAAACGCCACGGCCGCGTCGGCATCGGCCCATTCGCCGTCGGCAGGTAGACGTAGCCGGCCTGACCCGCACTGTTCGCGCCGCCGCTGCCGGCCTCCGAGATCAACGTGCCGTTCTCGTCGTAGACGTACGCATAGCCCAACTGCTCGGCCGTAGGGTTCCACAGCTTTGTGAAGAACGCGATCACGCTCTGCATGACGCCCGGGCTGGCCCGGCGGGTACAGCGGCTCGGTCTTGAACACGAGCTGGCCCAGTGCGTTGTGCGCGTAGCGTGTGGTTGGACTCACGTCAGTGGCTTGCTTGGATAGTGGCATGAGCGGTTGCCGCGAGAAAAACATGCCCGACCAATATTGCAGCCAAATGGCGGCCAACGAGCTTGGCCGGGGCATGGCAAGTCCGTGCCAAGCGAGCCTCGAGCCCGTGCGTTAAAGATTTCATTTTTTTCCCTCACAGTGCCGGCCAACGGTCTTGGTTGATGCTCTGCTTTTCAGCGATTAGCCTTCGCTGTGCCGTTCCTCAACGACGACAAGCGGCAGTCTCGGAGAAACCAGATTGCCTGCGCAATCCCCTATTTGGGGGAGATGAGTTGGCGGGGGCCGAGGAATGCGGCGGGGGCGGAGTACCTGCCGACTCGGGAAACCTCAAAAGCTACAACCAGTCGAGGAGCTTCAGCGAGAGTGCGCAAACAAATGCGCAGATTTCAGCAGCCTCGGCTATCGTGAGCTGACCTTTACTTGTACGGAATCACAATGTTTTGATCTTTGGCTTCTCCTGCCGTTTCGTTGGAAGCTCGCCTTTTGTGCCATTACAACAGCCGTTTTCGGCTCCTGCCTAAGTCCGACATCTATTGCGTTGGGACTCGTCTTTGATCAGGATCAGCGGGGACATTGCGATAGGCAGTGGCAGAAGGATATTTCCCCCGCCGTTGCAACAGGGAAGAGTTCTGCGATGGATGAGGTCGACAGGGCTCGTTCCAAGTGCTCCCAGGAGGTCGATTCAAGCCTGATCGGTGAGGCAAAGGCCTTGCTGGCCGGGCGCTCTCTGATTGCCTCGAAAGATGACCATGGAGCAGAGGGCAACGCTCGTTGACAGAACTCCTTGGCGCGATGGCTGAGAACGGTCGTCGAACGAGAAAATCTGCGTGGCCTACTCATGCAGGCAGCACTTGCCTGCACTTATCCTAGAAGGTAGATGGCCCAGTCTTCCATTAGCTGCTTGCGCTTTTCCACCATGTCACTGCGGGCATACGCACGTACGGTTTGGTCTCCGACGACGTGTGCCAGCGCAAACTCCAACATCTCGTCGGGGTATTGAGTCACTTCCATGCCCCAGGTGCGGAAGGTGGCGCGGAAGCCATGCATCGTGTACTCCAGACCCATGCGGCGCATGAGCTGGGTGAACACCATGTCGCTGTAGGCTTTGCCCTTGGGGTTGAGAAACACCAAGCCGTTTGACGTCTGGTGATCTTCGATGCCCTGCAGTTTGCGCGTCTCGAGCAGGACTTCACGAGCGCGCGTTGACAGCGGCACCCGGTGCTCGCGACCGGCTTTCATGCGCTCACCCGGCACGGTCCAGGTTGAAAAATTGGCGTCGAATTCAGACCACCGAGCGCCACGAACTTCCCCGCTGCGGGCCCCTGTGAGCACGATGAATTCGAATGCGAGCTTGACGATAGGCGTGGCAGTGCCGGCTTTGACCTTGGACAGCAAAGCAGCAACTTCAGCATGCGGGCACGAGGCATGGTGCTCGACTTTCCGTGCGCGATCATTCGCACCTAGCGCCAGCTTCAGTTGCTCCCAGAATTCTTGATCGAGGCCGGTGCAATAGTCCTTGGCAGCGCCGTAGTTCAGAACGGTGCGAACCCGCTGAAATACGCGGCTTGCCGTTTCTGCCTTCTTCTTCCAAATGGGCAACAGCGCCTTCTGAATCTCGGCTTTTCCCACTGCGCCAACCGGAAGCTGGCCGCACACCGGGAAGACGTATGTTGTTAAGGTGTTGATCCACTGGTCGCCGTGCTTGGCGTTCTTCCAGTTGTCCGCGTGGGCCTTGTGGTACTCGCGGGCACATGCCTCGAAGGTCACGCTGGTTTGCGCTGCTTTAACCTCTGCAGCCTTTCGCTGCACGAGGACCGCTGAGCGATGGGCAATGGGGTCGATGCCCTGGTTTATTAGCTCCCGTTGCAGCTGCGCCAGCTCCCGTGCGCGTGCCAATCCCACGTCATACACGGAGCCCAGCCCCATCTCTCGCGATTTGCCGTTTAGGCTGTACCGCAGCAACCATGACCGGCCGCCCTTGGGTGCTATCTGAAGGTACAGGCCACGGCCGTCGAGGTAGTAGCCAGGCGGTTTGTTTTTGCTTTTTACGGCGGCGTCGGTCAGCAGGTTGTGGCGCATACAAAAGTGGTATAGCCAAAATCCGCATCCGAACTGGCTGTACCCCCAATCTTACCCCCTTTTTATACTGCGCTACCCTGGTTTTTGCTGCATTTTGCTGCACAACAGCTATCAGCTAAGTGGCTGTTTTTAAACAGTTTTTGTACCTTGTTGATTGCCCTTGCACAGCCCTGCAGTTAGAATGCGGGGGCCACACTCTCCGCCAAATCCGCCACTTCGCGCAACAGCCCATCGAAGCCGAAGCGCCGCCGCCCACTGCGCACCACTACTCAAACCGTATCTCAGCCACCGTAGGCGCATTCGGTTCCCGGGTATCGGCATTCGCAAGGGCGCCGTCCTTTTCGTTGCGGAACCAGTAGCGGCAGCCGGTTCGCGTAATCATCGTCACGCACATGGAGCCGTCGGGGTTGAAGAACCACTTGCCAGAGGCCTTGCCAGGCCCGCTTCGATTGGCAAAGTCGACGCGGCCGTCCGAATAGAACTGCCAGCGCGAGACCATGCCGGTCGAAAGATTGCTTGAAACGATGGGCTTGCCGATCAAGGTGGTCTCGATCTCGGCTTTGCTCAAAAACACGCGGTCATGGATTGGTGCGTGCTCTTCGGAGATGGCGGGCACGGCGGCAACGCAAAGCAGCGTGCGGATGGCGTAGCGTGTGAACATGACATGCCCCTCTGACGTCGCGTAGTCGGCGGGCGTACAGCCGTGCGCGTGCGTCCAACCGCCTGGTTGGCCTGTCGGTAACGCCGGATGGCGTTACATGGCATTAACTAAAAAGCGCTACATCTCTGCGCGCTAGATCCGGCCGGTGCACGCGAACGAGGCCTGCTTCTTCCTGAGCTCCACAGCCACGCCGGGAGGCTGTGGCTCGAGATCGACCCGAGGAAGGCGGCATTCTTTTTCGGCAATGACACGACTTGTGCTCCGATGGGCCCTCGGTAAGGTGGCCGAAGGGTGTTGTGGGGTGGCTTTCGCAAACTTCTTGGCAAGGTGCCAGCGACTGCGGATGAGCACTATGGATGCAACTGTGCAGTTGCTTGTATTGCGCTGTGTCGTGCGTACGGCGCTTGTAAACGGCCGCCTCGTGAAGCGCCTTGTGCGGGCGGAAGCGCGACCCCTTCGAGACCGTTGCGGAATGGCACGCTGGCCGCTTTTTTCTCGGTCTCGGCGTTGCCTAAATCCGTCAGAGTCGCACGGGTTGGTTACTGGATATGTTCGGCTAACCCAGGCCGCGGCTGCTGCTTCCCGATGCCTCGATTTCCGCGCTCCGGCGCTTTTTGCGGACGCGGCTTGGAGAGCTTGCTGGGCAACCCTGAAACCGGCTGGGTTTGCCTGCCGGACGAGGCCTTTTGTTGTCAACAGCGATAAATCCGACG
This sequence comes from Variovorax sp. OV700, assembly GCF_900099805.1. GTDB lineage: Bacteria > Pseudomonadota > Gammaproteobacteria > Burkholderiales > Burkholderiaceae_C > Variovorax. The sequence continues at coordinate 13,947 of NZ_FNDR01000018.1, forward strand.
CCACTGTAGGAAGTTAGCTCGACCGAATGGTCGGTCAGGATGTGAAGTCCGCACATCTTGTTGCTCACCGAAGCAGTGGTAATTCGGGTTTAGCCGTACCTTCGTATTGCACTGCAGCATGCGGACGCGGCGGCCCTCGAGGCGCCGGCGGCTCCGTTCGGGCTACAGGCGAGTTCCCTTTCATTCATGGATGTTGCGCCGATTTCCGGCGCACGCCTTTCGCATCAAGAGGTGGGGTATGCGTGTGTCGAAACTGCCTTCATTTGTTTTTCCCCGCGGCGATCGCCGCACTGCCAGCGCGAGGGCCCGTCGGGTTCCGCGCAGCCCTCATCGAGGCCGGCAGGCGGGCGCCTTCGTTCCCAAGCTGGCGGCCTATGCGCTGCTGGCCTTCGTGCTGTGGCTGATGGTGGCAACACTGGTCCAGCCGCTGTTGTCTTCGCAAGCCACCCGGGCGGTGCTGCAGGCGCCGGTCGGCCTGATCACGTCGCCGATCAACGGCGTGGTGTCGCAGATGGTGGTGCATGCGCGCGACACGGTGGAGCCCGGCACCGTCGTGGCCACGGTGCGCAACCCGACGGTGAGTCAGGAGATTCTCACCACGCTGCGCTCGCAGCATCTCGCGCTGCAAAGCCAGTTGGCGCAATTGGGCAACCAGTTCAAGGCCGACAACCAGGAGATGAGGTCGGTCGGGCAAGAGGCCACGGTTCACCGCGAGGCATCCGTGGCCCAGGCCTGGGAAGGCTGGCAGATTGCGCAGCGGCAGCGCGACGTGGCGCACAGCATGGTCGAAGAGCAGGAGAACAAGGTCAAGACCAACCAGGCCTTGCTCGAACAGGGCGCGATCAGCGAGCAGGTGATGAACGCGTCGATGGCGCAGCTGAACACGGCGCGCGCCAATGCGTCGGTGGCGGAGCAGGCCTTTGCCGGGCAGGCCCAGACCGTGGCCAGCGCGGGGCAGGGTGCGTTCGTGGGCACCGGTGGCAACAGTCTCTTTCAGACGCTCGCAAGCCGGCGCGAGGTGCTGCGCAACAGCGTGGGCCGCGCCCAGCAGGACGGCGCCGCCATCCTCCAGCAGCTCAAGCAGGTGATCCAGCTCGAAGACGAGGAACGGCGCCGGGTCGAGAAGCTGTCCTCTTACGAAATCAAGGCCTCGCAGGCGGGCCAGGTTCACTCGGTGCTCGCACCCGAAGGCGCGTACGTCACAGCGGGTGCCTCACTGGTGCGTGTGACGGACTGCAGCCGGCTCGGCGTGGTGGCGGTGTTTCCGGCGCGGGTGGCAAAGCGCCTCAGCATCGGCTCGACGCTGGACGTAACCCTGACCGAAAACGGCGCCGCGGTGCCAGCGCGCGTGGAGCAGTTGCTGCCCGTGGCGTCTGAAGAATTGCAGAGCACCTACAGCGTGCCGTTCCCCTTTGCCGAGCAGGGCTCCATCTACGCGGTGGCGCGCATCGAGGCCAAGGACGTGTCGTCGGCCGCCGCGGGCAACAACCTGTGCGCGCCCGGCAAGGTGGTATCGGCCACCCTCAAGTCCTGAGCGCGGACATAACGGCCTCGAAAGCAAACATGCAGCTGTTCCCGTTCTCCCGGACTCTGGCGCATTGCGCCGTGGCATCGGTGGCCTTGGCGCTGCCGATGTCCGCGGCCTTGGCCCAGCAGCCTCGGCAGCCCGGCAGCGCCGTGCAGAAAGAACTCGCGCGGCAGAGCTGCGAGGGCCTTCGGCGGGCCGTGGCGGAGGACCAGAAGGGCGCCGCTTCCGGGCCGCTGTTCCTCGCCAGCTACCGGCTCGCCGACCCGAAGCAGGGCACGCCGCTGGAGCCTGCGTTGGTGGGCGCGGCCTTCACGTATGACAACGCACTGGCCGGCATCGCCCTGCTGGCATGCGGCGACACCGCATCGGCCAGGCGCATCGGCGACGCCGTGGTGCGTGCGATGGAACGCGACCCGAACACGGCCGACGGGCGTGTGCGCAACGCCTATCGCGCGGGTCCGATGACCGAGGACAAAGCCGCGCTGCCGGGGCGGTGGGACACGGCCAAGAACCAGTGGATCGCCGACGCCTACCAAGTGAGCACGGCCACGGGCAACGTGGCCTGGGCGGCCTTGCTGCTGCTGAACTTGAATGAGGCCGAACCATCGCCCGCCTATCTGGCAAATGCACGCAAGCTGCTCGGCTGGATCGAGCAGCGCACGCGTGCCAAGAACGCGCCCGACGGCTACAACGGCGGCTGGTATGGCTGGGACAACGCACAACGTGCGCAGACCTGGAAGTCGACCGAGCACAACATCGACATCGCAATGACGGCCGCATGGGCGGCGCGTGCAGCAGGCGGGCAGGCTGACGCGGAGCGCCAGCAGGCGCGCACCGCGCTCGAGTTCGTGCGCCGCATGTGGAACCCGTCGGAGCAGCGCTTCTACATCGGTACCAAGGAAGACGGCGCCACCATCTCCACCGAGAGCTCCGGCCTGGATGCGCAGCTCTGGCCGTTGCTCGCCGCGCCCGAAGGCTCATGCGCCTGGACACGCGGGCTAGATTGGGTGGATAGGAACCATCGCTCCGGCGAGGGCTATGGCTTCTCGCGCAATCCCGACGGCATCTGGACCGAGGGCACCGCGCAGGCCGCTGCAACCCTGGTGGCACGCAAGGGTGCGGCGCCCGAAGCCTTGTGGCAGCTGCTGGCGTCGCAGCGCGCCGGCAACGGCCTGTACTACGCAACGCCCAGCGCGCGCATTTCCACCGGCCTGGCCATTGGCCCGGACTCCGCCGGTGCCGATTTCTTCTACTACCGCTGGCCCCACCTCGGCGCCACCGCCTGGATCGCGCTGGCCGCGACGGGCTTCAACCCCTTTACCGGCAAGACCACTGCCGCAGGAGCTGCTTCACCATGTCCCACCTGATTGCCACACCGGAGTTCCAGCTCAACGCACTCGTTGCGGGGCTCGCACTTCTCCTGATGACATGGGGGCGGGTCCAGCGCGCCTCCCATCGCACGCTGTTCGGCGGGCTCACGGCGCTGCTGTTGATGCGGTATGCGATATGGCGCGTGGCCGCCACCATGCCGCCTTCGGACCTGGGCTTTGAAACCTTGTTTGCGTGGGTGTTCCTCGCCTTCGAGCTCACGGCCATTGTCTACACGCTGATGTCCATCCACATGCTGGTGCGGCGGCGCGACAACCATGCGCTGGCCGACCGCGGTGAAGCCGAGCTGCGGCGCCTCGGTGCCAAGGTGCCGGCGGTGGACGTCTTCATCTGCACCTACAACGAAGAACTGGCCGTGCTTGAAAAGACCATCATCGCCGCACAGGCCATCGACTACCCGCAGGTGAAGGTCTGGGTGCTCGACGACACCCGTCGCGACTGGCTGCGCGACTATTGCGAGCGCAAGGGCGTGCACTATGCGCGGCGGCCCGACAACAGCCACGCCAAGGCCGGCAATCTCAACAACGGGCTGAGTATTTCAGCGGGCGTGACCAATGCGCCGTACATCCTGGTGCTCGATGCCGACTTTGCGCCGCAGCGGCAAATCATCTATCGCATGCTGGGCCTGTTCGCGGACCGCAAGGTGGGATTGGTGCAGACGCCGCAGTTCTATTACAACGCCGACCCCATCCAGCACAACCTGCGCGCGACCGACAGCTGGGTCGACGAGCAGCGCGTGTTCTTCGACGTGCTGCAGCCCGCCAAGGATGCGGTGGACTCGGCCTTCTGCGTGGGTACCTCGTTCATCGTGCGGCGCGACCTGATCACCGCCGCAGGCGGCTTTCCGGTGGGCAGCGTGTGCGAAGACATCCACACCACCTACTTGCTGCTGCGCCATGGCCACGTCACGCGCTGGCTGGGCGAGCGGCTGTCGAACGGCTTGTCGGCCGAGAGCATCATCGACTACATCAACCAGCGCAGCCGCTGGTGCCTGGGCACGGTGCAGCTTGCGCTCTTGCCCCAGGGTCCGCTGCGCGGCAAGGGCTACAGCTTCTCGGCGCGGATGCACTTCTTGCACGGCCTGCTGCACTGGCTCGGCAAGCCATTCATGGCGCTGATCATGCTGGCGCCCGCGTTGTACTGGTATGCGGGCGTCTCGGTCTTCCACGCCACGCCGCAGGCCTTTGCTGCCTACGGGCTGCCGCCGCTCGTGATGTTCTGGGCCTACAGCTACTGGATCAGCGAGCGGCGCTGCCTGCCCGTGTTCAGCGAGGTGAGCCAACTGGTGGCGGCCATGGCCGTCACCAGCACGCTCGCAAGCGCCATGCTGCGGCCTTTCGGCCGGCCTTTCAAGGTGACGAACAAGGGGCTCGACCGCTCGAAGACGGTCGTGCACTGGAAGCTGGTCGCGATGTTCGGCGGGCTCCTGGTCGCGCTGCAGCTCGGCGGCGCATCGGTCGCCTTGAACGGCGAGGCGCTCACGCCGGGTGACCAACTCAACCTGGTGTGGACCGGCATCGCACTGCTGCTGTGCCTGGCCGCGCTCATGGCCTGCGTCGATCTGCCGCGGCCGGAGCAGGAAGAGCGCTTCCCTTGGCGCGCGCGCACCCGGGTCCGCACCGCGGCGGGTGAGGGCGAGGCACGCTTCGTCAACATCGCGGCGGACGGCGCCCTGGTGGAAGCCAAGGCGCCGCTGAAACGCATGCGCGTGGGGCAGCCTCTGGAGGTGTATGTCGATACCGTGGGCTGGCTACCGGCGCGCCTTGCGCGCAAGAGCTCCGCGGGCGCCGAGTTGCGCTTCGACGCCACCTCCGAGGCCCAGCGCGAACAATTGGTGAGCCACGTGTTCACCGTGCCGCCGAGCCACGTCGCAGTCCAGGTGCGGCCATGGCGAGCCGCTTCGGCATTGCTCGAGAGCGCGGGATTCGGCGCGCCCGGCGCGGGCTTCATGCGTCTCTTTCTGCGGCTGTTCCTGCTGGTGATCGCGACATGCGTGGTGCTGGTGGTGAGCGGATGCAATCTCACCCCACCGATGAAGCAGCCAGACCTGACCGTGCCCACGCAATGGCCGGCCGGCACCGCGGCGCCAAGCGCCGAGCCGGTGGACTGGCGCAGTTTCGTGCAGGACGACGAACTGCGCGGGCTGATTGACACCGCTCTCAAGCAGAACCGCGACTTGCGCGTCTACGCTGCGAAGGCACGCGAGGCTCGAGCCGTGTATGCCGGAACCCGCGCTTCGCTGTTCCCGCAGATCGGGCTGTCGGGCCATGCCCAGCGGGCGCAGACCACGCCGCAGGGGTCGCTCAGCCCGATTGGCAACGTACCGACCAACGGGGGCGTGTCCAACAGCTTCGACGTGCAGGCGGGCGTGACCTCGTACGAACTCGACTTCTTCGGCCGCCAGCAGAGCACGGCGCAGCAAGGCGGCGCCTTGGCCGAAGCAGGCGACAAGGACTACGCGGCCGCGCGCATGAACCTGGTGGGCGAAGTGTCGAATGCCTACCTCACACTGCGGGCCGACCGCGCATTGCTCGCGCTGGCGAATACCAACGAAGGCGGGCTCTCCTCCAACGCCGACATGATCGGCCGCGCCAAGGCAGCCGGCGGCGCTGCGCAGCTTGACGTCTATCGCGCGCAGTCGCTGTTGCAGAACGCGCGCGTGCGGCAAGAGGAATACCGCATGCGCGTGGCGCAGGATCTTCAGTGGTTGAACGTGCTGGTCGGCCAGCCGGTCCCGCCCGACACGGGCAGCGCACGTCCCTGGCCAGAGCGCTCGACGGCTCCGGTGACGGCAGGCCTGCCCTCCAGCTTGCTGCAACGCCGGCCCGACCTGCTGGCGGCCTATGCGCGGGTCGAGGCTGCCAATTCAGGCGTGGGTGCGGCCAAGGCCGCGATGCTGCCGACCATCTCGCTCACGGCCTTGGCCGGCGGCATCAGCGGGGACTTGTCTTCGCTGCTCAGCAGCGGCAACAGGAGCTGGGCCGGTGTGCTTGGTGTGTCGCTGCCCCTGTTCGACTGGGGGCGCCGCTCGGCCAACATCACCGCCAACGAAGAGCGGCTTGCGGCGGCCATGTCGTCGTATGAATACGCGGCGCAAGTGGCCTTCCGGGAGACCGCCAATGCGCTGATTGCCGACGACCACCTGCGTCCGCAGTTGGAGGCGCAGCAGACCCGTGTGCAGTCGCTGGAAAAAGTGGCCAGCATTTCACGGACGCGCTTTCGCGGCGGCCTGGAAGACTACTTCTCGAGTCAGGATGCGCAGCGCGAACTCTATGCCGAGCAGCAGCAGCTGATCGAACTGCAGCTCAAGCAGGCCGTGAACCTGGTCAACCTGTACAAGGCGATCGGAGGCGGGTGGAGCAGCTCGCAGGGCTGAGTGCCTGCGAGCCGCCGGCGCAATGCGAGGGTGAGGATCAGCCCGCGTTGACGGCGTCTTTCAGCGCCTTGCCCGCCGAGAACTTGGGACTCTTGCTTGCCTTGATGGTGATCGGCTGGCCGGTCGACGGGTTGCGGCCAGTGCGTTCGGCACGGCTTGCAACGGTGAATGTGCCAAAGCCGATCAGTTGGACGGAATCGCCACGCACCAGGGCACGCGACAGGTGTTCGAGCGCCGAATCGAAAGCGCGGCCAGCGTCGGCCTTGCTGAGGTTCGTGTCTTCCGCGATGGCGGCAATGAGTTCGGTCTTGTTCAAAGCAGGAGTTCCTTTTAAGTTAGAACGGTTGTGAAATCTATCGGTGACAGCACGCGAGTTTGACGGAATGAGACCCTTGATTTTCGAACGGGCCCGCGACGGATGTCGCTGATCGTTCGTCGAATGCGGTCGCAAACTTCGCAAGTCGTGAAGTACTGGGCAGAGTTGCATCTTAGATAGCCCTTCTGACGGAAACCCAGCCCGAGCGTGAAACATTTCCTCGAAAAATGTTATCGGGCGACCTATCTTGACGCCCTTGCGGCCGGCGGCCTCAGGCTGCTCGCGCCGTCTATTCACAATTTCAACAAGGAGCCCCCATGAAAAAAACCGCTGCCACCCTGATGTTTGCCTTTGCCGTCTCTTTGCTCATGAGCGGTTGCGTGGTTCCCGTCTACGAGGGAGGGGGCGCGCAAAAAGGTGGAAACTTCTGCCCGCCCGGACAAGCCAAGAAAGGTAATTGCTGAAGGCGAACAGGCCTCCGCCATAAGTCGCCTGTCATCCCACGCGATCGATGAACCAACCCGAACCCCCCGCCTTTCGAATCCAGAACTGGCGGGGGACATTGATGGCCGCTCTGGTCGGCCTTTTGATCGCGCTCGCAATGGCCATGAAATGGCTTGTCGAATTCCAGGTCGAGGCGGCAGAGCAACGCCGCTCGCTCGAAGCGATCGCACGCGCGGCGCAGATGCGCTGCTTCGAGCTCGCATCGCATCGCGCCACCGAGGCATGCCGGGCCGCTGTCGAGGCCAAACGGGGATCCACGCCCTGACGCCCTGATGCCCTGAAGCAATGGTCACTGCTGACGCAGCTTCGGCGCCCGGACGGCGGGTGCCTGCGGCTTCTTGCTTGCGGCAGCCTCCAGCGGCGCACATCCCGCGAACTCCTGCGTACCCACATTCAGCAACGGCAGCAGTGCAGCAGCCGGTGCCACTGCACCCAGTGCCACCGCCGCACCCAGCTTGAGTGCGACCGCGCCCTTGTCGACACCGACATCCGGATTCTTGAGGGTGCCTTTGACGTACAGCGGGGAGCGCAGTGAAAGAACGCGCAGCGCCTTGTTTCGCGGCTGGATCTCCAGCGCCAGCTGTTCGTTCGAGAGGTTGATGATCCCGGTCACGTCGATGACCGATTCATCGGTGTCCAGAACGAAGGAGCGGGTCTGCATGGCGCCTTGCGTCACCTTGAAATCGCTGGCCAGGCAGTTGAGCTGAACCTGCCTGTCGCCAAAGAGCTGGGTCGCCACCACGTTGCCAATGTTCAAGCCCATGGCTTCGAGCAGAAACTTGCTCATGGTGCCCTTGCTCACCAGCGCTTTCACCTCTCCATTGGAAGTGCCCAGCAGGGCCGCAATGGAGTTGCCGGAGGCGGACAACGCGGCGTCGCCGCCCACTTCGCCCAGGCTGGCGCGCATCGTGTCCAGGCTTGGAAAGAGCTCCTTGATCTTGAGTTTGCGTGCCGACAGCTGCAGGTTCGCTCGAATGGGGTTTTGCCGGCCGTCGAGCCTCGCCGTTGCGGCCAGCGTGCCGCCCGCAACGCCAAAGCTGAGCGGCGTGAGCGAGAGCACGCTGTTTTCAAGATGCAGGTCGGCCACCAGGCTCTCGATGGGCAGGTCCTTGGCATGCAGGATCTTGCGGCCCGAAAACTTGACGTCCGCATCGATGCTGCCCCAGCTTGCCGTGTCGAACTTTTCCACCGGCAGCACCTTGTCCGCCGGCTGCACGGCAGGCGCGCCCCGCCTGGCCTTGCTTGCGTTGGAGTCCGCACCAATCAACGGCGCCAGGTCCTGCAGGCGCAGCTGGTTGGATTGCACCTGCCCGCGCAGCAGCGGCCTCGGCTGCCGGGAGATGTATTCCAGCGTGCCTGCAATGTCGCTCGCACCCACGCTGCCCTTGAAGTCCTCATACAGCCAGCGGCCGCCGGCCTTGTCGAGTTTGCCGACCAGGTGCCCTTCGGTGCTGAAAGGGGGCGTGTTGGGCAGGGTGATGCCGGTGATCGGGTACAGGTGCGCCATGCTAGCGCCCGAGAGCTTGAGCCGCAGGTCGAGTGCCGCCAGCGCATCGGGCTTGGTCAGCGTACCGGCGACGTCGATGCGGGTCGCGCCGATCTGCACGCCGGCTTGCAGCGGATAGGGCTTGCTGTCCTGCTGCAGCGAAAGCACTGCGCCGGCCTGGCCGGTTCCGCGCACCGGTGTTTGCCGGAAGGTGCCATTGAGCTTCCAGCCGATGCCGTAGCCCTCGGCGCTTTCTTTGGGCAGGCTGTCGATGTCGACCTTCAGATCGACCTTTGCCGTGGCATCCACGAGCTTGACCGTCCCATGGCTCAGCACCAGCCGCTGCAAATCGAGCTTCCAGACCGATGGGGCCGTATTGCCGGAGGCCAGCGTCCAGTTGTTCTTGCCGTCAGCGGTGCGTTCGAGCGAAAGCACCGGGCCGTCGAGTTCCAGCGTCGGAATGCGGATCGTGCGGTTCAGCAAAGGCAGCGGGTTGAGGGAAAAGGTCAGCTGCTTGATCTCGGCCAGGTGCGGGCCGGTCTTGCCCCATTCGGCATTGCCCAGCGTGATGTCTTGCGCCTTCAAGCGGGGCCAGGGTACCCAGCGCCGCCAGCCGGTTTCGGTCTCGGGGCTGTCCCACTGCAGGACCAGGTCGCCCTGGATTGCGAAGGGGCGACCAGTCGCTTCGCTGACGCGTTGGCTGATCCAGGGTTTGGCGCGGTTCCAGTCGAAGTTCAGGGCAACCGCGAGGCAGATGGCCACCAGGACCGACAGGATCAGCAGCGTCCATCCCGCGAGGCGGGGGAACATTGATTTCATTCAGACTCCCTTGGGAGGGCCCTTTGCGTGATGCAGCATTGCCGTGGACTTTACCTTCCACGGTTCTGCGTGGGCCGCAGAGGGAGTCAAAGGGGCGGGTCTTTCCGCCAACGCCGCGGGGCTATCGCAGCACGAGCACCGGAATGTGAGAGTGCGTCAGCACATGCAGTGTCTCGCTGCCCATCAGCAGCCGCGCAAAACTGCGCCGGCCGTGCGAGGCCATCACGATCAGGTCGCACTGCTGGTTCTTTGCCGTCGCGATGATGGCTTCGGCCACCTGGTTCGACTTCATGACGATGGCCTGTGCGCTGGGGACCCCCTTGGCGGTTGCGGTGCTCCGGACCGCATCGACCAGGCGCTGGCCGGTCTGGTTGGCCTGCTCTTGCGACGCTTCGATTTCGCGCTGGTTCAGCATCATCGAGCCTTCGAAATAACCGTAGGGCTGGACGTGCACGACGTTGACGCTCACCAGTTCGGCCCGGGTCAGCACGGCAAGGTCGATGGCGGTTGCAACCGCCTGTTCGGAGAGCGAAGAGCCATCGGTGGCGACGAGGATGCGCTTGTACATGGCCGACTCCTTGGCCCCCGGCACTGCGGGTGCCTTCGACTTCAGTCTAGGCACGCAACGTCCCCCCTTCAAGCAAAGTAGCTTGGCTGCGGCCTCTAATCGCAACAACATCGCTCAGCCCTGGCCCGGCGACTCCCACGCAAACCCCACGCCGTAGACCGAGCGGATCCAGTCGTGCGACGGCGTGACGACGCCGAGCTTGCGCCGCAGGTTCTTGACGTGGCTGTCGATGGCGCGTTCCGTCACGTCCATGGTGTCGTCGTAGGCCAGCTCCAGCAGGCGGGCGCGCGAGAAGATGCGGCCCGGGTGCCGCGACAGCACCTGGAGCAATCCGAACTCGCGTCGGGTGAGGTTGAGCGGCGTTCCCTCGAGCGAAGCGCGCCAGTGCACGTCGTCCAGCACGAGGCCCGGCGTGCCTTGCCGGCCCTGGCTGCGGTCATCAGGCGGTGCGGTGCGCCGCAGCACGGCGCGCACGCGCGCCACCAGTTCGCGCGGGGAGAAAGGCTTGCACATATAGTCGTCCGCACCCAGCTCCAGCCCGAGCAGGCGGTCGACTTCCTCGATGCGCGCGGTGAGCATGATGATCGGATGGCTGGTGTGCTCGCGCGCGCGGCGCAGCACTTCGATGCCGTCCAGCCGTGGCAGCATGATGTCGAGCAACGTGAGGTCGGGCGGCGAGGCGATGAGATGCTCGAGCGCGCTCTGGCCGTCGGCGAAATGCGCGGTTTCGTAGCCGGCGTGGCGCAGGTAGTCCTGCACCACCGAGGCGATGTCGAGCTCGTCCTCGACGATGACGATGCGGGTCATGGCGAAGTGCTCCTTGAAAGCGGAAGCGTGAGGGTCACGCGCAATCCTCCCAGGTCGGAAGCCTGGGCATCGATGGTGCCGCCGTGGGCCTCGATGGTCGCGCGGCAGATCGAAAGGCCGAGCCCGGAGCCGCCGAGCTCGCGGCTGCGCGACGATTCCCCGCGAAACAACCGGTCGAACAGGCGCGGCATTTCTGCCTCTGGAACGCCCGGCGCGCTGTCGTCGAAATGCAGCGTAAGGTGGTTGCCCGACCACGCACCATCGACCGTGACGCCGATGCGCAGCCGGCCACCGGCGTTGGTGTAAGCCAGCGTGTTCTCGAGCAGGTTCATGAACACCTGGTGCAGCCGGTGCGCATCGCCGTCGATCATCGGCTGCGCCCGCGCCGAGACCAGGTCGATCGCGCTGCGGTCCACCGCAATGCCGCGTGCGGCGAAGCGGTCGCGCGTGTGGTCGAGCGCTTCCTTCAGCAGCGAGAGCGGAAACACCGCCGTCGTGAGCAAGTCGCTTTGCGGCTCGCGCATGCTGCTGCGCAGGTCGTCCACCAGTTGGCCGAGCCGGATCACCTGCCGATGGAGCCGCAGCGCGGTGCGCTCGTCGAAGGTGCGCACGCCGTCCTGCAGGGCCTCGATTTCGGCGCGCATGGCGGCCAGCGGGGTGCGCAGCTCGTGCGCCGCGTCGGCCAGCCAGGCGCGGCGCGACGCCTCGACCGTGTCGAGGCGCTGCGCCATGTCGTTGAAGGTCTTGCCGAGCAGTGCGAGTTCGTCCGAACCCTGCACGGCCACGCGCGTGGACAGCCGCCCGCGCGCAACATCCTGCGCCGCCTGCGTGAGGTCGTCGATGGGCTTGAACCAGCGGCGTGCCAGCAGCCACGACAGCATCAAGGCAAACACCAGCCCGCACAGCCCGGTGAGGCCGATCACGCCCGACTGGCGCGCGAGAAAGGCGCGGTCGGCCTCGCTCTCCAGGCCCTGCACCGGTGCGAGCATCAGGTAGCCGACGACCGACCTGCCGTGCCGCAGCGGCAGGCGCGCAGCATTTTCCTGGTCGATCTGCGCCCCGACCACGTGCGCGCCCTGCGCGTCGACCACGGCCAGGCGCTGGTAGATCGAATCGGCGGCTTCGCGCGGATCGGGAAAAGACCATGGCGGCGGCAGCGGCACGAACCGCTTGGGCAGCAGGTCGAGCTGAGGCGATGACGGGGGAGGAGGCGGGCGAGAACCGTTCTCGGAGCCGCCGTCGGGACCGCTGCCGCCCGGCCCGCGGTTTTCGTACCAGGGGGGAAGCTTTCGTTCGTCGGGGTTGCTGGCACCATCGAGCACGGCCGCCAGCCGGCCCATCTGCAGGCGGTGCCAGGCATCGTCGTTGTCGCGCAGCTTCTTCCAGTCGCCATTGGCGGCGTAGTGCTTCAACAGCAGCTGGGAGAGCCAGTCCATGCGGCGGATCTCGATCTCGGCCACGTAGGAGCCGAGGCCTCGCTGCAATGCAACGATGGAAAGGCCTGCGAAGCTGAGCAGCAGAACGATCAGCAGCGCGGCCAGCGCCAGGAAGATTTTCCTGGAAAGCGTCAGACGCGGCATGGGCTCGGGAGATGCATGGCCGCATTCTGGGGCATGCGTTCGGGGCTAAGGGGCGTCATGGGGAAACCGTCGATCTTGGTTTCGAATTGCGGAGAAATATGGGAGAACCCGCCTCCCACATTTCTCCCGAATCGAATCGCACGATGCCTGCCATGAATCCGCGCATGCATCGACGTCCGAACAAGACTTTCCAGGCCCTTGCGGCCTCCGTGCTCGCATGGGCCGGGCCGGCCCATTGCGCGCCGCCGGCTTCCGCGTGGTCCTGGTCGGAGGTCTGGTCCGACCCGGGCACGGACACCCTGCTGTTCGCGCTGACCGCCCTTTTTTGGCTGGTGACCCACGTGTGGGCGCTGGTGGTCGTCTGGGCCGAGGCGCGCGCCACCCGCTCGGCCGCAGCTGGCACTGCGGCAAAGAAGGAGACGCCATGATGCAGGTGAAAAAAAAGCCGCGCTTCATCAGAGAGGGGGCCAATGTGCCCCGTCGCGCGTGAGCGCCGTGTGGCTCGCTCGCACCGAGGCGCGGCAGGACAACAGGCCCATGTCGATGCAGCGCGTGGTGGGCTTCCTGGTTTCTTGCGGGCTGGTGATCGGAGTCGTGGTGGCCGCGCGCGGCGGCTGCGCGGTAGATGACAAGGCCGATGCGGGTAACTCCGCGCTGTCCACCCTTGCCCCGATCATGGCCACGGGTGGCCAGGAAGCCCGGATGCCGAAACCCGCATGCAAAGGGCCTCAGGCCGGCCGCTCCTCGAAGACGAAGCCGACGCCATAGATCGAACGGATCCAGTCGTGCGAAGGTGACGCGGCGGCGAGCTTCTTGCGGAGGTTCTTGATGTGCCCGTCGACCGCGCGCTCGTTGACGTCGAGTGCGTCGGGGAACGCGGCTTCGAGTAGCGCCGAGCGCGGGAACACCCGGCCCGGCTCCCGGGAAAGCGTCTGCAACAGGCGCAGCTCGCGGCCTGTGAGCACAGCCGGCCGGCCCTCGATCTGCACGCGGCCCGGCGCATCCCCGAACGCCACCGAAGGCGACGGCGTGGCCAGTCGCCGCCGCTGCGCATGCCGGCGCAGGACGGTGTTCACGCGCGCCACCACCTCCCGGGGCGAAAAAGGCTTGCACACGTAGTCGTCGGCACCGAGTTCGAGCCCGCGCAGCATGTCCGCTTCGCGGGTGCGCGCCGTCAGCACGATGATCGGATGGTCGCTGTGCGAGCGCACTTCCTCGAGCACCCGCAAGCCGTCGATGCGCGGCAGCGCCGTGTCGAGCAGCGTGAGCGCCGGCGGTGACGTGAGGATGCGGTCGAGGGCGGCAACGCCGTCGTCGATGTGCTCGACATGATGGCCGGCGCGCTGCAGGCCTTCGAGCAGCAAGGAGGCCATGTCGCGGCCTTTTTCAACCAGCAGGATGCGGCTCATGGATGGGTGCTCCGCTTCAGAACGAGGTGCCGATCTGGAACTGGAAGCGCTGGGTCCGGTCCGCGGCAATGCCATTGGCTTCGTCGAGCTTCTGGTAGACGATGGGCACCGCGTAGGCCAGGCGCAGCGGACCGAGCGGGGAGATCCAGCTGATGCCCAGGCCAGCCGATGCGCGCAGGCGGTTCTGCGCCTTCCACTGCGCGTCGGTCATGCTCGCGGTGCGTTCCGCGAACACGTTGCCGGCGTCCAGGAAGGTGTAGAGCCGCAGCGTCTTGTCGTTGCCCGCGCCCGGAAAAGGTGTGCTGAATTCCATGTTGAAGATCGCCTTGCGCGTGCCCCCGAGCGCGCCGCCCGTCACCGCGTCCGTCGGCCCCAGCGAGTTCTGCTCGAAGCCGCGGATGGAGCCCAGCCCGCCCGCATAGAAGTTCTTGAAGATGGGGTACGTGGTGCCGCCGAGCGCTCTTGCGTAGCCGAGCTGGCCGTTGATGGCCAGCGTGTATTGCTTGGAAATCGGGAAGTACTGCTGGTACTGGTAGTTGGTCTTCAGGTAGCGCAGTTCGCTGCCCACGCCCACTTCGAGGTTGGCGGTTTGCAGGCGGCCGCTGGTGGGCACCAGTGCGCTGTCGCGGTCGTCGCGGCCCCAGCCGATGGTCGCGGGAATGCCCACCATGTTCTTCGATGCGCACACCACGCCCGGCGCGGTGCCCGTGCACTGGAAATAGTCGAGGTAGGCCTGCGGCGTGCCGGTGTAGACGTAAGAGCCTTCGACCAGCGTGTAGGCACCATTGGTGCCCGGCGTGAAGCTGTAGCGCTCCACGCCGATGCCCAGGTATACCGTGTCCAGCTCTCCCAGCGGCAGCCCGAAACGCACCGAACCGCCGTCGCTCGCCAGCTTGTAGTTGCCGTCGGCCTCGTAATAGGGGCGGGTGGTGTTGTGGAACACGTTGAACGTGCGCGAGATGCCGCCCGGCGTGAAGTACGGGTCGGTGGCGGTGAGGGAGATGGTGCGGTTGTACGAACTCGTGTTGACCTGCAGGCCCAGGTAGTTGCCCGAGCCGAACACGTTCTCCTGCGTGATGCCGAAGCTCAGCGACACCTTGTCGGTCGACGAATAGCCCGCGCCCAGCTGCAGCGAGCCGGTCGGCTTCTCGGCGACGGTGACCGTGAGGTCGACCAGGTCGGGCGAGCCCGGCACCTCGGTGGTTTCGACGTTCACGTCGGTGAAGAAGCCCAGGCGGTCCACGCGATCGCGCGAGAGCTTGATCTTGTTGCCGTCGTACCAGGCGCCCTCGTACTGGCGAAACTCACGGCGAATGACCTCGTCGCGTGTCCTCGCATTGCCGCCGATGTTCAGGCGCCGCACGTAGGCGCGCCGCGAGGGCTCGGCCCGCAGCATCATCACGACGCGGCGGTTGGTGCGGTCGATCTCCGGTTCCGCCTTCACGCGCGCGAACGCGTAGCCGAAGGTGCCGAAATAATCGGTGAAGGCCTTGGTGGTGGCGCTCACGTCTTCGCCGTTGTAGGGCTGGCCCGGGCGAATCGTGACGAGCGACTTGAACTCGTCTTCCCGGCCCAGGTAGTTGCCGTCGAGCTTGACGCCGGCCACCGCGAACTTCTCGCCTTCGGTGATGTTGACCGTGAGCGTGATCGTCTCCCGGTCGGGCGATATCGCAACCTGCGTGGATTCGATGCGGAACTCGAGATAGCCGCGGGTGATGTAGAACGAGCGCAGCGTTTCCAGGTCGCCATTGAGCTTGCTGCGCGAATACTGATTCGACTTGGTGTACCAGCTCAGCCAGCCGCCCTTGTCCTGGTCAAACAGGTCGAGCAGCGTGCCTTCGCTGAAGGCGTTGGCACCGACCACGCGCACGTCCGTGATGCGCGCCGACTCGCCCTCGGTCACCGTGAAGGTCAGGTTCACACGGTTGCGCTCGAGCGGCGTCACGGTGGTGATGACCTGTGCGTTGTAGAGGCTGTGGCTGATGTACTGGCGCTTGAGCTCCTGCTCGGCACGATCGGCCAGCGCCTTGTCGTAGGGCCGGCCATCGGCCAGGCCCACTTCGCGCAGCGCCTTCTGCAGCACGGCCTTGTCGAATTCCTTGGAGCCGACGAAATCGACGTCGGCGATGGTGGGCCGCTCCTCGACGACCACCACCAGCACGTTGCCGTCGGCGTCGATGTGCACGTCCTTGAAGAGGCCGAGCTCGAACAGCGACCGGATGGCCGCGCTGCCGCGCTCGTCGCTGTAGGTGTCTCCGGCCTCGATGCCGAGGGTCGAGAAGATCGTTCCCGGCTCGACGCGCTGCAGGCCTTCGAGCCGGATGTCCCTGACGGTGAACGGATCGGCGGCCCAGGCCGGGCCGCATGCAAGCGCGGTGAGCAATGCAGCGAGGGCCGCTGCGGACTTGGATGGATTCATATCGCCGCATGGTTCCCGCCAAAGTCGGAGAAATCTGGGACTCCCTCCAACGTGCAGGGGCGTGCCTGCGGCGCGTGCTATTGCAGTCCGATGCCACTCATGGCGTTGTTTGCACCCGCGATGTTCCAGCGCACCGAGATCTGCTCGCTTCTCTCGCGGCAGTTCTGCACGTGGTCTTCGACCGAGAGGCCGCCCTGGATGTCGAGCAGCCGCTGCGCCGTGCGGTCGATGGCCTCGGCATCGAGCAGCGGATAGGTGCGCGCGGTGCGCCCGTTGTTGCGTACCAGGCGCGCAATGTAGGGCAAGTCCTGCTGCGTGATCACCGCGGCCGGCATCACGCCTTCGAGCTCGACGCCCTCGCAGGGCAGCAGCACGAAGTACTGCAGGCGCAGTTCGTCGGCCAGCAGGCTTCGCAGTTGCGTGGTCTTGCGGCCGCCCTGCCATGCAGGGTCTTTCACTTCGCGTGCCCTCGTGCACCCCTGCAGGCGCAGGAACCAGCGCGGCGGCGCCTGGCCCGATTTCTTGCGGTACACGAAGGCGTTGCGCCAGGCCTTGATCTCGAACAGGTAGATGCCGGTTTCGCACACCAGCACCGCATCGATCTGTGCGGTGCGAACCGGGCTCCCCTCGGGCATGGGAATGATCAGGTTGCGAAGAATGCGCAGGTGGGAAAAGGCCGGGCTGAATGCGCTGGTGAGCTGCTGCACACCCAGCGACGCTGCGATGGTGTTCTGCAATGCAATGGTCATGTCGGGCTCCTTCGGTTGCCAAGCATTGCGCGGCTTTTGGGAGATTTCTGGTATGAAGCCTTGTGCGTTTGAAGGGCTTGGGCGTGCGCACAAACAACAGTCGGTGCAAAGCGCGCGGCATCGACCAGATTCCTCCAAATTTGAACAGGACCATCCGTCCAGCTGCTCGATGAAGAGCTGCTGAAAACCGGAGAAACCTGAATGAAGAAATCCCTCACGGCACTTGCCGCGCTGGCCGTTACCGGCCTGGCCTCTGCCCAATCGTCCGTCACGTTGTTCGGCGTCGTCGACGCCGGCGTGACCTACCAGTCGGCCACTTCGCGCGACGCGACCACGGGCTTGAGCTCCAAGCAAAGCAAGTGGAGCCTCGCCAACTCGGGCTACAACTCCAGCCGCCTCGGCTTCCGCGGCACCGAAGACCTCGGTGGCGGGCTCGCAGCGAGCTTCTGGCTCGAAGCACCGATCACCAACGACGACGGCGCCACCGGCGTTTCGACCTTCAACCGCCGTTCCACCGTGAGCCTCTCGGGCGGCTTCGGTGAAGTGCGGCTGGGCCGCGACTACACCGCCACGTTCTGGAACGACACCGTCTTCGATCCGTTCGGCACCAACGGCTCGGGTACCAACGTGATCAGCACGGTGAGCGGCAGCACCGGCCTGAACAATGCGAACTATGTGCGCGCCAGCAACATGGTCGGCTACTTCCTGCCGCCGAACCTCGGCGGCTTCTACGGGCAGTTGCAATACAGCTTCCACGAAAACACGGACACCGACTCCAGCACCACCACGACGTCGACCAACACCAACGCCGGTCGCTATGTGGGCGGACGTTTCGGCTATGCGAATGGTCCGTTGGACGTGGCCCTTGCGGTGGGCCAGAACATCGCCACCGACACCACGGCGCTGACCCGCAAGGTTCAGACCATCAACCTGGGTGCGTCGTACGATTTCGGTCCCGTCAAGCTGTTCGGCGAACTCTCGAACGTGAAGAACAAGTTCGACCTCGCCGTCGGCAACAGCCACGACAGCTACAACGGCTACCTGATCGGCGCGAGCATGCCGGTGGGCGCGGGCCTCATCCGTGCGTCGTATTCCACGGTTCGCTACAACGAAGGCGCCGTCGGCATCACCGGCGAAGATCCGCGCGTTCAGAAGCTGGCGCTCGGCTACGTGCACAACCTCTCGAAGCGCACGGCCCTGTACGCCACCGTTGCCCGCGTGAACAACCGCAACGACGCGGCCTACACCGGCAGCCTGAGCGCTGCGAGCACCACGGGCTACGGCAGCGCCGGCGTCAGCTACACGGGCTTGCCGCGTTCGTCCACCGGCTACGACTTCGGCATCCGTCACGCCTTCTGACGCCAAAGGCAGTGTGCGGCAGGGCAGTGCAGTGCGCAGCCCTGTCGCACGCGCTCGTGAACTTGCTCGTGAGTTTCAAATGATCAGATTCCATCACCTGTCGGGCGTGCTCGCCGCGGCCGTCCTTTCGGGTTGCATCATGCTTCCGCCGCCTCCACCTTTCGACCCGCCAGGCAGGGGCCCGTACCCGGGCTTTCACGGCGCCGTGCCGTTGCCGCCCGGCGGCCATGCCGCGCCGATGGCGGCATGGAATGTTTGCGAGGGGCAGCCCGAAGGTGCTCGCCCCGCGCTGCCCGGCCGGCGCGCGGATGCGTTGTCGGGGAGCTGTGAGCGCGGCGCTGGCGGCGAGCTGGAGTTCCGGCCTGTCCCGGGCCATTGAAGGCGGAGGGTTTCATGTATTCCACCAACCTGGGCCTGGGCATCGCCCTGGCCGTCGGACTGGGGCTCGCCGCGGTGCTGGGCTTCATCGTGTCGCTGTTCATCTCCAACGTGAAGGCCGGCAGGCTGGCGCGTGAAATGGCAGAGG
Organism: Variovorax sp. OV700; assembly: GCF_900099805.1. GTDB lineage: Bacteria > Pseudomonadota > Gammaproteobacteria > Burkholderiales > Burkholderiaceae_C > Variovorax. Next base: position 32,782 of record NZ_FNDR01000018.1, read on the forward strand.
AAGCGACGCGCGAAGCGCGCCAGAAGATGAGCCAGAGCAGCGTGCAGGACCTTCGGCCGCTCGTTGCTGCGCTGCGCGATTTCGGCCATGAGAGCGCTTCCGATCAACCCATTCGCTTCGACATCCGGGTTCCACACGAGGTGGTGCCCGTGTTCGGCATCGAGGCCGAGCTGGAAGAACTGCTCTCCAAGGTAGCCAGGTATGCGGCGAACGTGATGTCGCCCGGCGCCACCCTGCAGGTATCGGCGCGCGTGGAAAGTGGCCAGGCCGTGGTCCATTGGCGAGACCTCGATGCGGCCGACGCGAGTCCGCCGCTTGCGAGGTTTCTCGAGGCAACGCAGGCGGTCGCGCATCGCGCGAGCGCGCGGGTGTGCGAGCGCATTGCCGGCCGCCACGGCGGGCGCATCTACGCGGCACCGCACGCAGGCGGTGCGCTGGGCCTGACGCTGCGCCTGCCGCTGCTCGGGCAGGCCGCACAGTCGACGCACTGACCGGACCGAACACCGTAGGTCCTCGCACGTGGGGCTATGCGGGGACCGCAGGACGCCGGGCCTTCGCTCGCGCCATACTCGCGGCTGTCCTGGCCGCCAGTGTTTTCTCGTTCCCATGTCGAAGCTGCGATTCGTTGTTCTCCCTTTTTCTCCTGGCCGCGTCGTTCGCGTGCTCATCGCCTGCGCTGGATTCTTCGCCGTGCAGGCGCTGCATGCCCAGGCCTTGCCGCCTGGCGTGCGGCTTGGCATGACGGCCGATGAACTGCAAATTGCTGTGCCCACGGCCCAGCGTGTGCAGCGTCCGCAGCGGCTCGCGGGCGGGCTGCTGGGGAGCTGGCAGGCCGCGCCGGTTTCCATCGCCGGGCTGGTGTTCGAGCCGACTTTCTTCTTTGCCGGATCGCAGCTGCAGCGCGTCGAGTTTGTCGCGCCCGCGCAGGCCCTGCCCGATGGCGGCGCGGCCGCATTTGCCGAACTGGTTCGATGGGGACGCGGGGTCTTCGGCGGCGAGTTGGCATCGAACGATCCCGGCACCGCCTATGCGGCGTGGACGAACGACGCGGCCGATGTGTACGTGCAGCACGTGCGCGACGTGCGCCGCGCAAGCGTGCGGCTGGTTTACAAGGCGCGGCAAGTCCGCGACGGCAGCGAGCTCTGAAGAAGAAGCGGCTCAGGCCGTGGTGAGCATGCCGCGCTTCTCGATGAACGCCACCACCTCGGCCACGCCGGTGTGGGTCTTGAGGTTGGTCATCACGTAGGGGCGCTGCCGGCGCATGCGCTGCGTGTCCTGCTCCATCACGTCGAGATTCGCGCCGACGTACGGGGCGAGGTCGGTCTTGTTGATGACGAACAGGTCGCTCTTGGTGATGCCGGGCCCGCCCTTGCGCGGAATCTTCTCGCCGGCGGCCACGTCGATCACGTAGATGGTCAAGTCCGACAGCTCGGGGCTAAAGGTGGCCGCGAGGTTGTCGCCGCCCGATTCGACGAACACCACGTCGGCATCGGGAAAATCCTCGAGCATGCGGTCGATGGCCTCGAGGTTGATCGACGCGTCTTCACGGATGGCGGTATGCGGGCAGCCGCCGGTCTCCACGCCCATGATGCGCTCGGCGGGCAGGGCGCCGGCCACGGTGAGCAGGCGCTGGTCTTCCTTGGTGTAGATGTCGTTGGTGATGGCGATCAGGTCGTATTTGTCGCGCATCGCCTTGCAGAGCATTTCGAGCAGCGTGGTCTTGCCCGAGCCGACCGGTCCTCCGATGCCCACGCGCAGCGGCGGCAGTTTCTTGGTGCGGTGGGGAATGTGGTGCAGGGCGGAGGTCATGGGCGTTGTCCGGTTCGGTCAGCTTCGAAAGAGGCGCGAGTATTGTGTTTCATGGCGGGCCGACAACACCGCCAGCAGGGGCGCAAAGGCCTGGCGCTCGTCGTCGCCCAGGCGCATCGCGTGGGCGACGGCGGCAGGGATTTCGTGCGCCAGCCGCGCCAGGATGCGCTGGCCTGCGCTCTGGCCCAGGGGCACGGCCTTGACCGCCGCGGCCACCATGTTCTCGGCCCAGCCGAAGGCGAAGGCCAGGCAGCCGTCGTGTGTCGTGGCGCCGGTGCGGCTCAGCGCGAAGGCGAAGGCCACGGGGTAGCTTGCGGGCAGGTCCGCGAAGACCTCGGCCGTGTCCGCGTGGTGCAGCTTGAGCCACTCGACGAAGGAGCGGCCCATCTGCTCGGTCTGCAGGAAGAACTCGGCCGATTCGCGGGTGGCCAGGACCCACTCGTTGAGCGCGCGGATCCGTTCGGCGTCACCCGCGCGCCAGGCCGGGATGGCTTGCGCCACGAGCGCGAGGTCGCCGCGTGCGAAGCTCAGGTACAGCTGGTCGGAGAGCCATTCGATGGCTTTCGATTCCGAGTCGATGCCGGCCCATTCGACTGCAGCTTCGACTCCTTCCGAATAGGAGAAGCCGCCGACCGGCAGGGCGGGGGAGGCGAGCCAGATGAGCTGCAGGAGGCTGTGGGCGTTGTTGGACGCGTCGGACATGTCAGCTTTTGAAGTGCTCTTGTCCAGGGCGCGTGCGCAGGCCACCGGGTACTCCCCTCCGCGAATGTCCCCCGGCTTCGCCTCCTCCTTTATTTCGCTGCGGGGAGCACCCGGCGCCCTGCGCACACCGGGCGCTGCGGTTGTTCCGCTCGATCAACCACCGCTCTGAATCACGCATGGTCATGATCGTCCAGCAGCTCCGGTGCGAGTACCAGCGGCTTGGGGCCTTTTGCATGGGAGTGACCATGGTCATGCGCGTGGTCATGACCATGGCCTCCGCCGTGCGAATGCTCCTGCGACCCATAGGCACCGCCCTCGGGCTCGAAGGCTTCCTCGACCGCGACGACGATGAGGTGCATCGAACGCAACATGTCCGCCAGCACATGGTCGGGCTCGATCTTCAGGTGGTCGGGCTTGAGTTCGATGGGAACATGCCGGTTGCCCAGGTGATAGGCTGCGCGCGTCAGGTCGAACGGCGTGCCGTGGGCCGTGCAATGCGTGATGCGCAGCACCGGCTGCGGCGCGGCGATGACGCGGACCAGCGAGCCGTCTTCGGCCACCAGCACGTCGCCGCCGCGCACCGCCGTGCCGCGCGGCAGGAACACGCCGATCTGCCGGCCCTGCGAGTCGGTGGCATCGAACCGGCTTTTCTGGCGCACGTCCCAGTCGAGTTCGATCATGGCGGCGCGCTTCAGCAGCACGGGCGCAAGGCCGCGGCCTTGGGGCATGAGTTTATTGGCGGTGAGCATGGGGACTTGCTTTCAGCGGGAAGACGTCGATAATATAACGTTTGTTATAACTTTGGAGCCCTTCATGTCGGCACTCAAATTGACCCAGATCGGCAACTCCGTCGGGGTGATTCTTCCCAAGGAAGTGCTGGCGCGGCTCAAGGTGGAAAAGGGCGATACGCTGTTCCTGACCGAGGCTGCCAATGGGGTCACCCTGACACCGTACGACCCCGATGTCGAAGAACAGCTGAAACTGGGCCGCGAATTCATGCGCGAATTCCGCGACACCTTCCACCAGCTCGCCAAATGAGCGCCTGGCGCTGGATCGACAGGCGCACCCTCATCCTGTTGCACGACGAAAGCCTCGCTGAGCACGGCGGGGCCTCGGGCCTGCGCGACGAAACGATGTTGCAGTCCGCGCTGTCGCGCCCGCTCCACCTTGTGAGCTACGGATCGCCCGACGTGGCCGACCTCGCGGCAGCCTACGGGGTGGGACTGGCCAAGAACCATCCATTCATCGATGGCAACAAGCGCGCGGCTTTCTTGTCTGTCGGTCTGTTCCTTGCGCTGAACGGCCAGCGGCTGGTGGCAATGCAAGCCGAGGCCACGCTGGTGATGATCGACGTGGCGGCCAGCGCCATGGACGAAAGCAGCTTTGCCGGCTGGATCCGCGACCACATGACACCTCGTTCGGCCTGAGGCCCGCGGCATCTAGAACAGGAAATACCGCTGCGTCAACGGCAGCTGCACCGCCGGATCGCAGGTCAGCAGATGCCCGTCGGCGCGCACCGCATAGGTCTGCGCGTCGATCTCCATCTTCGGCGTGTAGCCGTTGTGAATCAGATCCTTCTTGCGCACGTTGCGGATGTTCTTCACCGCGCTGAGGTGCTTTGCCAGGCCGTAGCGTTCCTTGATGCCCGCAGCCAGCCCGGCCTGCGAGACGAAGGTGAGCGAGCTCTTGGCCAGCGAGCCGCCGTAGCTGCCGAACATCGGCCGGTAGTGCACCGGCTGTGGCGTGGGGATCGACGCGTTGGGGTCGCCCATGGCGGCCATGGCGATGGTGCCGCCCTTGATGAGGGTGAAGGGCTTCACGCCGAAGAAGGCGGGTTTCCAGATCACGATGTCGGCCCACTTGCCGACCTCGAGCGAGCCGACCTCATGCGCGATGCCGTGCGCAATGGCGGGGTTGATCGTGTATTTGGCGACGTAGCGCTTGGCGCGGAAATTGTCGTTGCGCTCGCTGCTGTCCAGCGGGTCCGCACTCGTACCGGGCGCGGGTGGCAGCCAGCCGCGCTGCAGCTTCATCTTGTGCGCGGTCTGCCAGCAGCGCAGCACCACTTCGCCCACACGGCCCATGGCCTGGCTGTCGGAGCTGAACATGCTGATGGCGCCCAGGTCGTGCAGCACGTCTTCGGCGGCAATGGTTTCCTTGCGGATACGCGACTCGGCAAAGGCCAGGTCCTCGGCAATGCCGGCGTCCAGGTGGTGGCACACCATGAGCATGTCGACGTGTTCGTCGAGCGTATTCACGGTGTAGGGCATGGTCGGGTTGGTGGAAGAGGGGAGGAAGTTCTCCTCGCCCACCACGCGCAGGATGTCGGGCGCATGGCCGCCGCCCGCGCCTTCGGTGTGAAAGGCGCAGATCGAGCGGCCGCCCACGGCCGCGATGGTGTTCTCGACAAAGCCGGATTCGTTGAGCGTGTCGCTGTGGATCGCGACCTGCGTGTCGGTGGCGTCGGCCACGTCCAGGCAGTTGCTGATGGCCGAAGGCGTGGTGCCCCAGTCTTCATGCAGCTTCAGGCCCATGACGCCCGCTTCGATCTGCTCGTGCAGGGCATCGGGCAGGCTGGCGTTGCCCTTGCCGAGGAAACCCAGGTTCATGGGGAACGCATCGGCGGCCTGCAGCATGCGTTCGATGTGCCACGGGCCGGGCGTGGCGGTGGTCGCGAAGGTGCCTGTGGCCGGGCCGGTGCCGCCGCCGAGCATGGTGGTCACGCCGGAAGCAAGCGCTTCCTCGATCTGCTGTGGGCAGATGAAGTGGATGTGGCTGTCGATGCCGCCGGCGGTGACGATGTTGCCTTCGCAGCTGATGATCTCGGTGCCCGGGCCGATGATGATGTCCACGCCCGGCTGCACGTCGGGGTTGCCGGCCTTGCCGATGGCGGCAATGCGTCCGTCCTTGAGGCCGATGTCGGCCTTCACGATGCCCCAGTGGTCGAGGATCAGCGCATTGGTCAGCACGGTGTCGACGGCGCCTTGGGCTCTTGTGCGCTGCGACTGGGCCATGCCGTCGCGAATGGTCTTGCCGCCGCCGAACTTCACTTCTTCGCCGTAGCCGCCTGCGCGCAGCGTGTAGTCGGCTTCCACTTCGATCAGCAGATCGGTGTCAGCAAGACGGACCCGGTCGCCCACCGTGGGGCCGAAGATTTCTGCATAGGCGCGTCGCCCGATGGTGGCCATTTTTTAGAGCTTCCCTTGGATCAGGCCGCGAAAGCCATAGACGATGCGGTCGCCCGAAAAGTCGACCAGCTCGACGGTGCGCTGCTGACCTGGTTCGAAGCGCACGGCGGCGCCCGAAGCGATGTTGAGCCGCATGCCGCGCGCGGCTTCGCGGTCGAAGCCGAGCGCGCCGTTGGTTTCGGCAAAGTGATAGTGCGATCCGACCTGGATCGGCCGGTCGGCGGTGTTCTGCACCACCAGCGTGAGCGTGCGGCGGCCAGGGTTGAGCGTGTGCTCGCCCTCGTCGGTGAAAAGTTCGCCGGGTGTCATGGTGGCGGTGCCCTTGTTCAGACGGCCTGCGACAGCAGCGTGGCGCCCAACGCCACCACGGCAGCGCCCGCCACGCGCGGCAGCCAGGCGTTGGCATGGCGCAGCGCCCATCCCACTGCGATGCCCGCCAGGTGCAGCAGCACGGTGGCGCCGACCATGCCGGCCAGCGTCAACGCCGCGCCTTGCTCGCCCGCGAGTTCGTGGCCATGCGCCACGCCGTGGAAGACGGCGAACACCCCGACCACCCCCGCGGCCGCCGTGGCCGGCAGGTGAATGCGCGTGGCAACCAGCAGGCCCAGCACCAGCAGCGAGGCCGCGATCATCGGTTCGACGGCCGGCAGCTGCACGCCCGCCAGTCCCATCAGCGCGCCCACGAGCAGCATGCCCGCGAAAGCCAGCGGCGCCCAAAGCAGATCGAGGCCGCGGCGCGCTGCCAGCGCACTCCAGAGGCCGACCGCGACCATGGCGGCCAAGTGGTCGGCGCCGGTGAGCGGGTGCATGAACCCAGTGACGAGGCTGTGGTGCAGGCCACCATCGACGCCGGTGTGGGCGCTGGCCGCAAACGGCAGCAGGAGGGCGACGACGGCGAGGGACTTGGAAGCGTTATGGCGCATGGCAGGTCTTTCTTGTTCTGGAGTAAGAGTCAGACGATGGGCTGGTGGACGGTGACCAGCTTGGTGCCGTCGGGGAACGTGGCTTCCACCTGGATGTCCGGGATCATCTCGGCGATGCCGTCCATCACGTCGGCGCGGGTGAGCACCGAGCGGCCTTCGCTCATGAGCGCCGCAACGCTCTTGCCGTCGCGGGCGCCTTCCATCACGGCGGCGGAGATCAGGGCGACGGCTTCGGGGTAGTTGAGCTTCAGCCCCCGCGCCTTGCGGCGTTCGGCCAGCAATGCTGCGGTGAAGATCAGCAGCTTGTCTTTTTCGCGCGGGGTCAGTTCCATGGGAGCGGCATCGGATGGCGTGGAGGTCGGCCATTATTGGGCAGGCTTCGGCTTTGCAACAGTCATGCCGGTGTTCGCCAAACGACGTATGGATGGCACGAAAGATGCACCGAAACGGTGTGAATCCCGCCGAGACTCCCACCAGCCCCGACGACGCGCCCCAGCGCATCGTCAAGGTGCGGCGTGACTACAACAGCTGGGTGGCGAGCGAAACGCTCGAGGACTACGCCCTGCGCTACACGCCGCAGCGCTTTCGCAAATGGTCCGAATGGCGCGTGGCCAACACGGCCTTCGGGGCGGCGTCGTTCCTGGTGCTGGAGGCCGTGGGCGCGACGCTGTTGGTGCAATACGGCTTCGCCAATGCGTTCTGGGCCATCGTGGTCACGGGGCTCATCATCTTCCTGGCGGGCGTGCCGATCAGCGTGTATGCCGCGCGCTACGGCGTCGACATGGACCTGCTCACGCGCGGCGCGGGCTTCGGCTACATCGGCTCCACGCTCACCTCGCTCATCTACGCGTCGTTCACCTTCATCTTCTTCGCGCTCGAGGCGGCAGTGATGGCCTACGCGCTTGAGCTGGCACTCGGCGTGCCGCCGGTCTGGGGCTACCTGGTGTGCGCGCTGGTGGTGATTCCGCTGGTCACCCACGGGGTGTCGGCCATCAGCCGGCTGCAGCTGTGGACGCAGCCGCTCTGGCTGGTGATGCTGGTGGTGCCTTTTGTTTTCGTGCTGGTGCGCGATCCTGGTGCGTTTGCGGGAATCGTGCACTACAACGGTGTCAAGACCGGTGCGAAAGGTTTTGATCTGCACCTGTTTGGCGCTGCACTGACGGTCGGCATCGCATTGATCACCCAGATGGGGGAACAGGCCGACTACCTGCGCTTCATGCCCGCGCGCACGGCGGTGAGCGCCCGGCGCTGGTGGGCAGGGGTTCTGGCTGGCGGGCCGGGGTGGGTGGTTCTGGGCGTGCTCAAGATGCTGGGCGGCGCGCTGCTGGCCTACCTGGCCATCACGCACATGGTGCCGGTCGAGCGCGCGGTCGATCCGAACCAGATGTACCTCGCGGCCTATGAGTACGTGTTCCCGAACTACGGCTGGGCCGTGGCCGCGACCGCACTGTTCGTGGTGATCTCGCAGCTCAAGATCAACGTGACCAACGCCTACGCGGGCTCGCTGGCCTGGAGCAACTTTTTCTCGCGCGTGGCGCACAGCCATCCGGGGCGCGTGGTGTGGGTGGTGTTCAACGCGCTCATCGCCTTCATGCTGATGGAGATGAACGTGTTCGAAGCGCTGGGCGACGTGCTCGGCCTTTTTGCCAACATTGCTATCGCCTGGATGATGGCGGTGGTGGCCGACCTGGTCATCAACAAGCCGCTGGGCCTGTCGCCGCCGGGCATCGAGTTCAAGCGAGCGCATCTGTGGGACATCAATCCGGTGGGCGTGGGTGCGATGGCGCTGGCCTCGGTGTTGTCCATCACCGCGCACCTCGGCGTCTTCGGACCCCTGGCGCAGGCGTTCTCGGCGCTCATCGCGCTGGGCACGGCATTGGTGGTTTCGCCGCTGCTCGCGTGGGCGACGGGCGGCAAGTACTACCTGGCGCGGGGTTCGGTGGCCCATGGCGCGGTGCCCTTCGCCCCGGCAGCCGGTCCGCGCGCAGTCCGCTGGGCGCGGGTCGAGCACGACGTGCACGAGGGCGGCGCGGAAGGCAGCTACCAGCGCCTGAAGGTGCAGCACTGCGTGATCTGCGAGCGCGAGTACGAAGGGCCCGACATGGCCCATTGCCCGGCCTACCAGGGGGCGATCTGCTCGCTGTGCTGCACGCTCGATGCGCGCTGCGGCGACCTGTGCAAGCCGCATGCAAGCCTCTCGGCGCAATGGTCGTCGGCGCTGCGCTGGCTGCTGCCGCGCTTCAGCTGGCGCTATCTCGACACCGGGCTTGGCCACTTCCTGCTGCTGATGCTGATCATCGTGCCGGTGCTGGCGGTGGTGTTCGGCGTGCTCTACCAGCAGGAGCTGCGCGCATTGGGCGAGGGTGTGCTGCAGATGGCGTCGCAATCGGAACTGGCCGAGGCCTTGGCCGGCGTGCAGCAATCGGCGTTGCGCTCGGGCTTTCTCAAGGCCTACATGGCGCTGCTGGTGATCGCGGGCGTCGTGGCCTGGTGGCTGGTGCTGGCGCACCAGAGCCGCCGGGTCGCGCAGGAAGAATCGAACCGGCAGACCCACTTGCTGATGCGAGAAATCGAGTTGCACCGCGCGACCGACCGCGCGCTGCAGTCTGCCAAGCAGACCGCGGATGAAGCGCGCGAAGTCGCCGAGCAGGCCAAGCTCGCAGCCGACGAGGCCCGGCGTGCCGCCGACCAGGCCAACCAGGCCAAGAGCCGGTACATCAGCGCCATCAGCCACGAGCTGCGCACGCCGCTCAACAGCATCCTGGGCTACGCGCAGCTGATGGGCGAAGACCAGTCCGTGCCGCCGCACCGCCAGCAAGCCGTGGCGGTGATCAAGCGCGGCGGTGAGCATCTGCTGTCGCTCATCGAGGGCACCTTGGCCATTGCCCACATCGAGGCTGGCAAGCTCACGCTGCATGCGAGGCCGATGCGCTTTGCCGACACCCTGCGCGAGCTGGCAGACATGTTCGAGCTGCAGGCGGCCGAGAAAGGATTGCGGTTTCGCTTCGAGACCACGGGCACCTTGCCCGAGTTGGTGCGTGCCGACGAGAAGCGGGTGTGCCAGATCCTCATCAACCTGCTGGGCAACGCCATCAAGTTCACGGCCGCGGGCGAGGTGACGCTGCGGCTTTCGTATGCGCGGGAGTTCGCCTCGGTCGAGATCGAGGACACCGGGCCCGGCATGACGGCCGAAGACATCGAACGCATCTTCGAGCCCTTTGCGCGCGGCGATGCGGCCGCGGCCTCCACGCCCGGCGCGGGGCTGGGCCTCACCATCGCCAAGATGCTGACCGACCTGATGGGCGGCGAGATGAAGGTGCGCAGCACGCCCGGGGAAGGCTCGCTGTTCTGCGTGCGGCTCTTCCTGCCGCGCGTGCACGACGCTGCGGGCGCCTTGGGCCGGCCGGCTCCGGTGCAGCGCGCGCGGCGCGGCTACGAAGGCCCCCGCCGGCGGCTGCTGGTGGTCGATAACGAGGAGGCCGACCGCGACCTGCTCGGCCACGTGCTGGCGCCGCTTGGCTTCGAGCTGCGCACCGCCGCCAGCGGCCACGACGCGCTCGACCTCATCGCGGCCGGCTACCGGCCCGATTCGATGTTCGTCGACCTTGCCATGCCGGGCATCGACGGCTGGGAGACGATTCGCCGCGCGCGCAAGCTCGGCTTGGCCGATGCCTCTGTGGCCATCGTCTCGGCCAATGCCTTCGACAAGGGCCTGGACAACGACGTCGGCATTGCGCCCGAAGATTTTTTCGTCAAGCCGGTGCGCCATACGGAACTGCTCGACTGGCTCGAGCGCCGCCTCGGCCTGCGATGGACCGACACGGCCGCCAAGCCGGCTCCCGCCACTGCGCCGCGCGCGATGCAGGCGCCTTCGATGGCGAGGCTGCGCGCCCTCGACGAAGCGGTGAGCCTCGGCTATTTTCGCGGCATCATGAACCAGCTCGACGAGATCGACGCCGAACAGCCCGAATGCCTGGCCTGGACCGAGACGCAGCGCGTGCTTGCGCGCCAGTTCCAGTTCGAGGCCATGGGCCGGGCGCTTGCCGCCGCGGTCAGCGCGGCCTGAAGAACAATCCCCATGGAAACCACACCGCTTGCGAAAACGCTGCGCGAACAGGGCGCCAACAGCGACCTGGTGCTGATCGTCGACGACGTGCCCGACAACCTCGCGGTGCTGCACGACGCGCTGGACGAGTCGGGCTACACCGTGCTCATTGCCACCAACGGCGAGCAGGCGCTGCAGCGTGCCGCGCAGGCGCGCCCTGACATCGTGCTGCTCGACGCGATGATGCCGGGCATCGACGGCTTCGAGGTGGCGCGCCGGCTCAAGGCCGATGCCGCGACGGCGCACATTCCCATCGTGTTCATGACCGGGCTCACCGAAACCGAGCACCTGGTGGCTGCGCTGGAGGCCGGCGGCGTCGACTACGTCACCAAGCCGATCAAGCCCAAGGAAGTGCTGGCCCGCATGAACGTGCACCTGCAGGGCGCCCGCCGCGCCCGGCAGGATGCGCGGCAGGCCGGCCAGGCGCGCAATGCGCTCGACGCCTTCGGCTACGCGAGCATTACCGTGCGCCTGCCCGAGGGCAAGCTGATCTGGCAGACGGCGCTCGCGCGCGATCTGCTACAGCGCTACTGCGACACCCGTGCACCCGAGACGCCGCCCGTGGTGCTCGAGTGGCTGCGGCGCCACGCGCCCGATGCCAGGCAGCAGGGCATCGAGCCGCCGGCGCTTTCCATCGTGCAGGGCGCGGCCGGGCCGGGCGTGGGGGATACGCCGAGCGCAAGCAGCCTCAGCTTGCGCTTGCATCGGCAGACCGGCCAGGACGACGACGGCGATGAATGGATGATCGTCATGCGCGAGGTTTCCGATACTGCCGTGATCGAAGCCATGAGCCTGAGCCTGAAGCTCACAGCGCGCGAGGCCGAGGTGCTCTACTGGGTGGTGAAGGGCAAGACCAACAAGGACATTGGAGAAATTCTCGGCAGCAGCCCCGCCACGGCCAAGAAGCACCTGGAGCGGGTGTACGTGAAGCTTGGCGTCGAGACCCGCACGGCAGCGGCCGGGGTGGCCATCAAGCGCATTCGCGAGTTGCAGCCGCAATTCGAGATCTGAAGGCGCGTCTTCATCCCTAGAATCTCCAGGTCCTCGGGGGATGCAGGCGATGAAAGACAACAAGCGCACAAGAATGATTCGACCGCCGCGAGCCGCCTGGCTGCTGGCGGGTGCCTGCGGCCTTGGGAGTGCGGGTGCGCAGGCCGCGGGTCATTTCGATATCGACGATGCCGGCACGCTCGATCCGGGCCAATGCCAGTACGAAGCCTGGTGGGGCCGCACCGGTCCGGAGCCGGTAAACGGCCTGCACATCGGCCCCTCCTGTCGCGTGGGGCCTGTCGAACTCGGGCTGAACCTCGACCGGTTTTCGGCAGCGGGCATGCACTCGGTCGTCGCAGGCCCGCAGGTCAAATGGAATTTCTTCGGCGCGGCGGCCGATGCGCCGTTGAGCGCGGCACTTTCGCTCGGTGCCGCGTTCGACCTGACGCGCGGCGGCCGGGCGGGCGGGCAGTTTGTGCTGCCGGTCACGTGGCGTCCGACGGGCAGCCTGCAGATTCACGCCAACCTCGGCGCCGATTGGGCCACCGGAACCGGGGTTCGCACGCCGCGCGGCGGGCTGGCCGCGGAATGGGCGCTCGACGACAAGGTGTCGCTCATCGCGGAGCGCAGCCGCGCGGCGGGCGTCTGGACCTCGCGCATCGGCGGGCGCTTCAGCCTCACGCCGCTGATCAGCGTGGACGTCAGCGCTTCGAGGACCGGACCGCAGGGCGTGCGTGGCTTCGTCGTGGGGCTGAATCACGAGTTCGCCTGGAAGTAGGCCCGTACGGAATCAGCGCAGGTAGCGCTGAATGCGCTTCTCGTCTTCCGCCAGTTGCTGGCGCATGAGCGAAAGAAAGTCGCGGGCAGTGGTGGAAAGCACCTTGCCCGCGGGCAGGGCCAGCACGCAGCTAAAAAATACGTCGACCGAGAGCCGGCGCACCACGAGGCCGCGTTCTGCGTAGTCGAGCGCCGTGATCGGGTTGACCAGCCCCACGCCCAGGCCGCGCACGGCCATCTCGCACACACTGGCCGCGTAAGGCGTCTGCACCATCACCCGAAGCGCTGCGCCGCGTTCGGCCAGTGCGGTTTCGAGCCCGCGGTGCGAAGGGTCCTCGGGGTTGAGGGCCAGGAAAGGCGCTTCTGCGAGCTGCTCCGGCTCGATGCACTTGAAGCGCGCCAGCGCATGGCCTTGCGGCATCACGACCACGCCGGGAAACCGCGCGAAGGTCGAGTGCTCGATGCCTTCGAGCGGCAGTTCGTCGGCCATCAGGCCGAAGTCGGAGACGCCCTTTGCCACGCGGTCGCGCACGTCCTTGGAGCTGAGCACCTGCAGCGACACCTGTGGCCAGGGACTGTCGCCCCGGTGCGCCTTCAGGCGTTCCAGCGCACGGGGCATGAAGCCGAGGCCGAAGGCCGGGTAGCAACTGAGTTCGAGCTGGTTGGTGCCGAAGTCGCGCAAGCTGCGCATGCGGTGCTCGATGGCCTCCATGCCGATGAAGACGCGCTCTACCTCAGTCCACAGCGCACGCGCCTCGGGCGTGGGCACCAGCCGTCCACCGGTGCGCTGGAACAGGAGCATGCCGGCTTGCGCCTCGAGCCGCTTGAGCGACTGGCTGATGGCCGGTTGCGTCACATGCAGCAGCGCCGCGGCCTTGCGGGTGGAGCCGGCCCGCATCAGGGCCCGGAACGTCTCTATTTCGGCGAAGCGCATCGATAAGTTTATTTATCGCTTGAGTATTTCAAGCTAGATGATTTTATTTCCAGATGCCTAAGATTTGGGCACGACTTACCCGCCTAGACCGCCTGTGAACACATCTCCGCCCGTTCCGGACTTCAAGTCCGCCGCGCTTCCCGACCTGTCGGCAAACCCATCGGGCGTCGCGCTGGCTCGAACGCTGCCGCCGGTGAGAAACCCTCGCCTGCAAGGCTTTCGGTGCCTGCGATGCGATGCCCCCTATCCCCTCACATTGGCGAACGATGGCTGTCCCGCCTGCCGGGACATCGGCATCCATGTCGGATTGCGCGCCAGCTACCTGCCCGACAGCGGCAGCCCTCTGTCCATGCCCTACACGCCCGGCTTCACGCTAGGCGAGGGCCAAACGCCGCTCACGGAGATGCCAGAGCTGGCGCGGCAGTTCGGCGTGGCGCGCCTCGCAATCAAGGACGAATCGCGCAACCCCACGGGCTCTCACAAGGACCGCATGACCGCCGTGGGCGTGGCTCAGGCGCTGGATTTCGGCGCCCACACGCTGGTGCTGGCCTCTTCGGGCAACGCCGCGATTTCGGCGGCGCACTATGCGTGGGCCGCGGGCCTGGTTTGCGAAGTGGCGACCTACGAGGGCTTGCCCGCCGCCTATGCACGGCAGCTCGACGCCCTGGGCGCCCGGCGCCACGTCTTTGCGGACAACGCCGGCCGCTGGGATTTCGTGCGTGAGCGCTCACGACATCCGGGCTATTTCGCACTGACCAATTACCGCCTGCCGGCATTGGGAAGCGCGCCGCTGGCGATCGAGGGCTACAAGCCCATTGCCCTGGAGTGCCTGATCGACGGCGGCCTGCCCGATCATGTCGTGATCCCCACGGCGCGCGGCGATCTGGCCTGGGGCATCTACGCGGGCTTTCGCGATCTGCTGGCCGCCGGACGCATTTCGCGCCTGCCGCGGCTCTGGCTGGTGGAGCCTTTTGCGCGCCTCTCGCGCGTGCTTGCCGGTGGCGCGCTCGACGGCATGTATCCCGGCGACACGGCGCAGTTTTCCACCGCCGGCGCCACCGTGACTTTCCTGCAGTGGCAGGCCGCCGTCGCCTCCGGCGGGGGCGTGGTGATGGTGAGCGACGACCAGGCCCGCGCGGCGCGGCGAAAGCTCACGGCGGCCGGCGTGAGCGCCGAACTGTGCGCGGCGGCCGGATTGGACGCCCTGCGCCAGCTGCGCGAAAGCAATGCCGTTGCCGGCGACGCCCACGTGGTGCTGATGCTCACCGCCAACGCCTCGCGCGACCCGACTTGGCCCGACGAGGCCGCCTGAACGTCCGAGCCACCCTTAAGGAATTGAAACCATGCAAGCAATGCAACGCCGCGCCTTCCTGGCTGCCGGTTCGGCCGCCCTGTTCACCGCCGCGGCGCCGCGCGCCTGGGCGGCTTTTCCCGACAAGCCCATTAAGCTGATCGTGCCGTGGGCGGCTGGCGGGAGCACCGACGCCATTGCGCGCGCCATGGCGAAACGCATGAGCCAGACGATCGGCAGCTCGGTGATCGTCGACAACCGCCCGGGTGCTGCCGGCCAGATCGGCACCGAAGCGGCGGCCAAGGCCGTGCCCGACGGCTACACGCTTGCCATTGTCGAGTTGCCGCACGCCATTGCGCCCGCGGTGACGACGCGGTTGCCCTACGACCTGCTGCGCGACTTCACGCCGGTGACGATGATCGGCACGTCGCCCCTCGTCTTCTTTGCCGGCATGGACGACGACAGCCGGGATTTCAAGACCTTCATCAAGACGGCGGCCGCCCGGCCGATGCCGCCGGCCATCGCGCACAGCGGCGCCGGCACGGTGAGCCACCTGGCGGCCGAACTGCTGGCGAGCCGCACGAAGATCAAGTTCAACATGGTTCCCTATCGCGGCTCGGCGCCTGCACTCACCGACGTAGCGGCGGGCACGGTGGCCGGACACTTCGCGACGCTGGCCAGCGGTTCCAGCCTTCTGGGCGGCAACAGGATCCGCCCGCTGCTGGTGACGAGCGCGCAGCGCGTGAACATTCCGGGCCTCAAGGATGTGCCTGGCTTGGCGGAGAGCGGGCTCAAAGGTCTCGAGATCGACCAGTGGTGGGCCATGGTGGCGCCCGCCACCACGCCGCTGGAAGTGATCGAGCGGCTGCGGCGCGAGGCGATCGCGGCGCTGGACCATCCGTCGGTGAAGGAGCGCATGGCGGTGCTGGGTGTGCAGCTGAAGGGCTCCACCACGGGTGAACTGCGGGCTTTCATGCGCTCGGAAGCCGAGCGCTGGCAGAAGGTGGCGCACGACATCGGGCTTCAGCCGCAATAAACCAGGTTCCGATGGGTCCGGCCGTTTGCCCGGCCCGCCGTTTTTTGGTTCAGCGCCCGGTTTGCACCTTGATCCGGATTGTGTTCACGTCCCAGCCCTTGCTGCGCAGCCGGGTGACCAGCATCGGGGACAGCTGGCGCAGCTTGGCGGCCGCGGCGCTGCCGTTGACCAGCAGGCACCATACGTCCCCTTCCGCCGGGCCGGCCTGCACGGCGGGCCGCATGGCCGGCGGTATCAATCCTTCGACCGCCCGCAGCCGCTCGCTGGCGTCGCGTGCGCGCGCAATCAGGCTCGCCAGGGTGGGCGAGCCTTCAGCGGCCTGCTGCAACGTGAAGGGAGGGACGGAGCGGCGATTCATGGGTAATCCGGAGGATGGAACAAGACAGCTAAAATGCCCGGTTTGCCGACGCTTGCGCCGGCAGATCGGTCTGGAGCCGCTTGCTTTCGAGGCTTGCATTCGAAGAAGGCGCGCCCAACTGCTTTCACCATATCTTAGGGAATCCGGTCGCAGTGCCTGTGTGTCAGGTGCCCGTCCATCTCCACGCCAATGGCAACCAACTTCCTGACCCAGATTTTCGGCAGTCGCAACGACCGGCTCCTCAAGCAGTATCGCAAGACGGTGGAGCGCATCAATGCGCTCGAACCCGAGTTCGAGAAGCTCAGCGACGACGGGCTGCGCGCCAAGACGCAGGAATTCAAGGACCGCATCGCCAAGGGCGAAACCCTCGATGCCGTGCTGCCGGAAGCATTCGCCACCGTGCGCGAAGGCTCCAAGCGCGTCATGAAGATGCGTCATTTCGACGTGCAGCTGCTCGGCGGCATGGCACTTCACAATGGCAAGATCGCCGAAATGCGCACTGGCGAAGGCAAGACCCTGACCGCCACGCTGCCGGTGTATTTGAACGCGCTCACTGGCAACGGCGTGCACGTGGTCACCGTGAATGACTACCTCGCCAATCGCGACGCCCAGTGGATGGGACGCCTGTACAACTTCCTGGGCTTGTCGGTGGGCATCAACCTGCCGCAGATGCCGCGCGAGGAAAAGCAGCAGGCCTACGGCAGCGACATCACGTACGGCACCAACAACGAATACGGCTTCGACTACCTGCGCGACAACATGGTGTACGAGCCCGGCGACCGGGTTCAGCGCGGCCTGAACTACGCCATCGTCGACGAGGTGGACTCCATCCTGATCGACGAGGCCCGCACGCCGCTGATCATCAGCGGCCAGGCCGAAGACCATACCGACCTGTACCTGGCCATCAACAAGGTGGTGCCCCTCTTGACCAAGCAAGAGGGCGAGGCCGATCCGCGCACGGGCGAGGGCGTCACGGTGCCTGGCGACTTCACGGTCGACGAGAAGACGCACCAGGTGTTCCTGACCGAAGACGGCCACGAGAAGGCAGAGCAGCTGCTGAGCGAATTCAAGCTGCTGCCCGAAGGCGCGTCGCTCTACGACCCGGCCAACATCACGCTGATGCATCACCTGAACGCGGCGCTGCGTGCACGTCATCTGTACCACCGCGACCAGCATTACGTGGTGCAGCAGGGCGAGGTCGTCATCGTCGACGAATTCACCGGCCGCCTCATGACGGGTCGGCGCTGGAGCGACGGCCTGCATCAGGCCGTGGAAGCCAAGGAAGGCGTGCAGATCCAGGCCGAGAACCAGACGCTCGCCTCCATCACCTTTCAGAACTATTTCCGCCTGTACAACAAGCTGGCCGGCATGACCGGCACGGCCGACACCGAGGCCTACGAGTTCCAGGAAATCTACGGCCTCGAGACCGTCATCATTCCGCCGAACCGCATCAGCAAGCGCGACGACCAGCTCGACCGCGTCTACAAGACCACGCGCGAAAAGTACGAAGCGGCGATCCAGGACATCCGCGAGTGCTACGAGCGCGGCCAACCGGTGCTGGTGGGCACCTCGTCGATCGAAAACTCCGAAATCATCGACGGCCTGCTCACCAAGGCGGACCTGCCGCACCAGGTGCTCAACGCCAAGCAGCATGCGCGCGAAGCCGACATCGTGGCGCAGGCCGGCCGCGCGAAGATGATCACCATCGCGACCAACATGGCCGGCCGCGGTACCGACATCGTGCTGGGCGGCAACATCGAGAAGATGATCGAGGCGATCGAGAACGACGAAGGCCGCGACGACGCCGCCAAGCAGGCCGACATCGCGCACATTCGCGCCGAATGGACCAAGGATCACGAGTTCGTGAAGTCGCTGGGCGGCCTGCGCATCATCGCGACCGAGCGCCACGAATCGCGCCGCATCGACAACCAGCTGCGCGGACGTTCGGGCCGCCAGGGCGACCCGGGCTCCTCGCGCTTCTACCTGAGCCTGGACGATCCGCTGATGCGCATCTTCGCGGGCGACCGCGTGAAGGCGATCATGGACCGCCTCAAGATGCCCGACGGTGAAGCCATCGAAGCCGGCATCGTCACGCGCAGCATCGAGAGTGCGCAGCGCAAGGTCGAGGCGCGCAACTTCGACATCCGCAAGCAGCTGCTCGAATACGACGACGTGTCGAACGACCAGCGCAAGGTGATCTACCAGCAGCGCAACGACATCCTCGATGCGGCCGACCTCACGGCGCAGATCGCGGCGTTGCGCGAAGGTTGCTTTACCGACCTCGTGCGGCAGTACGTGCCGTCCGAATCGGTCGAGGAACAGTGGGACCTCGACGCCCTCGAGAAGGCGCTGTCCAACGAGTGGGGCATCGACATGCCCCTCAAGAAGGAAATCGAGGCGGCCGAGGCCGTGGCCGACGAGGACATCGTCGAGAAGGTGGTCAATGCCGCCAACGACAGCTTCGGTGCCAAGGTGGCGCTGATCGGCCAGGAGAACTTCACCCAGTTCGAGCGCATGGTGTTGCTGCAGGGCATCGACACGCACTGGCGTGAACACCTGGCCTCGCTGGACTATCTGCGCCAGGGTATTCACCTGCGCGGCTATGCGCAGAAGCAGCCCAAGCAGGAATACAAGCGCGAAGCCTTCGAGCTCTTCGGCCAATTGCTCGACTCGGTCAAGAACGAAGTCACGCGCCAGCTGATGACGGTGCGCGTGCAGTCGGGCGAGCAACTCGAAGAGGCGGCGGAAGCGCTGGAGAGCCGCGGCGAGAACGTCTCGAACATCACCTACAGCGCGCCGACCGAAACCGGCGAGGTCGAGGTTCGTCTCGACGAGGAAAACCAGCGCCGCATCGCGGCCGCGGGCCTGGGGCTCGGCACGCTCAGCGCCGAAGCTGCGGCGTTCGCACGCGTCGGTCGCAACGACCCGTGCCCGTGCGGCAGCGGCAAGAAATACAAGCATTGCCACGGCAAGCTCAGCTGACCCAGAAACATCCGAAGAGAAATAACCGCCATGCCCGTGAACCTGTCCGCTCCTGATCCTGCCGCCTTGTTCGCGGTGCCCGGCGTCCGCATTGGCGTGGCCGAAGCGGGCGTGCGCAAGGCGAACCGCAAGGACCTGACCGTCGTGCTGATCGATGAAGGCTCTGCGGTTGGCGGCGTGTTCACCCAGAATCGCTTCTGCGCCGCACCGGTGCAGGTCTGCCGCGACCACCTGGCCGCCAACTACGGCATTCGCGCGATGGTGATCAACACTGGCAACGCCAATGCAGGCACGGGCGAAGACGGCCTGATGCGCACGCGTTCCACCTGCATCGCGCTCGCGCGCCATCTGGAAATCGCGCCCGAGCAGATCCTGCCTTTCTCGACCGGCGTGATCATGGAGCCGCTTCCGGTGGACCGCATCGAAGCCGGCCTGCCCGCCGCGCTGGCCGACGCTTCGGAGAACCACTGGGCACGTGCCGCTGAAGGCATCATGACCACCGACACGATCCCCAAGGCTTTCAGCCAGCAGGTTCAGGTCGGCGGTGCCACCGTCACCATCACCGGCATCAGCAAAGGCGCCGGGATGATCCGTCCGAACATGGCGACCATGCTGGGCTTCATGGCCACCGACGCCAAGATCGACGCTGCGCTGATCCAGCCGCTCGCCAAGTTGTTGGCCGATGCCTCGTTCAACCGCGTGACCATCGACGGCGACACTTCGACCAACGACTCCTTCGTGGTCATTGCCACGCAGAAGGCCGCGCACGCCACCATCACCTCGCTGGAGTCGGCCGCCGGCCAGGCACTCGTGGCCGCCATGCAGAACGTGGCCCGCCAGCTGGCGCAAGCCATCGTGCGCGACGGCGAAGGCGCCACCAAGTTCATCACCATCCAGGTCGAAGGCGGCCGCGATGCTGCCGAGTGCAAGCAGGTGGCTTATGCCGTGGCGCACTCGCCGCTGGTCAAGACCGCGTTCTTTGCCAGCGACCCGAACCTCGGCCGCATCCTGGCGGCCGTGGGCTACGCGGGCATTGCCGATCTCGACCAGACCGGCATCGACCTTTTCCTCGACGACGTGCACGTGGCGGTCAAGGGCGGGCGCAACCCGTCGTACCGCGAGGAAGACGGCCAGCGCGTGATGAAGCAGAGCGAGATCACGGTGCGCATCGCCTTGGGCCGCGGCAACGCGAGCGAGACCGTGTGGACCTGCGACCTGAGCCACGAGTACGTGACCATCAACGCCGACTACAGGTCATGAATGAAAAGTTCGAAAAGCTGATCGAACGTGCCGAACAGCTGATCGGCCGCATCGAGTCGATCCTGCCGCAGCCGCTGGCGGCGCCGGCTGATTGGAACGCGTCGATCGCGTGGCGTTACCGCCGCCGCAGCTCGGGCCATGGCGTGCTCGAGCCGGTGAAACACGTGGCCTCCATGGCGCTCGATTCGCTGAGGGAAATCGACGTCCAGAAGGAAAAGATCGAGCGCAACACGCGCCAGTTCGTCGAGGGCAAGCCGGCCAACAACGTGCTGCTGACGGGTGCGCGCGGCACGGGCAAGTCGTCGCTCATTCGCGCCTGCCTGCAGGCCTATGCGCCGCAGGGGCTGCGCCTGATCGAAGTCGACAAGGCCGAACTGACCGACCTGCCCGACATCGTCGAGGTGGTGTCGCAGCGGCCCGAAAAATTCATCGTGTTCAGCGACGACCTGAGCTTCGACGAAGGCGAGCCCGGCTACAAGGCGCTGAAGTCGATCCTGGACGGCTCGATTGCGGCGGCCACGCCCAATGTGCTGATCTACGCGACCAGCAACCGGCGCCACCTGCTGCCGGAATACATGAAGGACAACCTCAGCTACACCCATACCGAGGACGGCGAAGTGCATCCCGGCGAAGTGATCGAGGAGAAGATCTCGCTGTCGGAGCGCTTCGGCCTGTGGGTGAGCTTCTATCCCTTCAGCCAGAACGAATACCTGGCGATCGTCGCGCAGTGGCTGTCGTCGTTCGGTGTCGACAAAGCTGCCATCGAGGCAGCGCGTGCCGAGGCGCTGGTGTGGGCGCTGGAGCGCGGTTCGCGCAGCGGCCGCGTGGCCTACCAGTTCGCACGCGACTATGCCGGACGGGCTTCCGCATGAGCGCGCAGCCGCAGCCTGAAGGCCGCAAGCACACCGAGGTGGCTGTCGGCGTGTTGATTCGCCCGGCCGACGAAGCGCTGCTGCTGTCGACCCGGCCCGAGGGCAAGGCCTATGCCGGCTTCTGGGAGTTTCCGGGCGGCAAGATCGAGGCCGGCGAAACGGTGGAGCAGGCACTGCGCCGCGAGCTGCACGAAGAACTGGGCATCACCATCGCGGGCGCCGAGGTCTGGAAAGTGACCGAACACGACTACCCGCATGCGCTGGTGCGATTGCACTGGTGCAAGGTCACGGCCTGGAGCGGCGAGTTCGAAATGCGCGAAGGGCAGGCCATGTGCTGGCAGCAACTACCGCTCGACGTGGCTCCGGTGCTGCCGGGTGCCTTGCCGGTGCTCGAATGGCTGACCCAGGAGCGCGGGCTGCCCGCGTCGGCGGCGCTGGCGGTTTCGACCCTGGCCTGATGGACTGGGCCGCGAGGTCGGGCGAGCGCGGCTTGCTGGCGCCGCGGGCCTGAGACAAGAAGACATGCTGCATCCCAAGTACCGTGCCGACATCGATGGCCTGCGTGCCGTGGCGGTGGCGTCGGTGCTGGCCTTCCACGCGTTTCCCGACGCGTTGCCAGGCGGCTTCATCGGGGTCGACATCTTCTTCGTGATCTCGGGCTTCCTGATCACGACGATCATCATGCAGAGCCATGCGGTGGGCGATTTCAGCTACCGCGATTTCTATGCACGGCGCATCCGGCGGATCTTTCCGGCACTGACGCTGGTGCTGCTGGCCACGCTCGCCTTCGGCTGGTATGCGCTGCTGCCCAGGGAGTTCACCGAACTCGGCAAGCAGGCGGCGGGCGGCGCGGCCTTCATTGCCAACTTCATCTTCTGGGGCGAGGCCGGCTATTTCGATACGGCCGCGGAGACCAAGCCGCTGCTGCACCTGTGGTCGCTGGGCATCGAGGAGCAGTTCTATATTTTCTGGCCCATGTTGCTGGCGTTGGCCTGGCGTCGGCGCTGGCCGATTCTCCGGCTGCTCTGGGTGCTGGCGGTGGTTTCGTTTTTGGTCAACGTGCTGACGATCCATCCTTTTCGCACGGCGGCCTTCTACTCACCCGCTTCGCGCTTCTGGGAGCTGATGGTGGGCGGCATCCTGGCCTGCATGCGCCTGCGGCCCGCCAAGGAACCGGTGCCGGCCTGGCGCAGCCACGTGCAGTCGTGCATGGGCGTGGGACTGATCGTGCTGGGGCTCGTGATGACCCGCAGCGACAAGGCGTTTCCGGGGTGGTGGGCGCTGCTGCCCACGCTGGGCGCGGCGAGCTGTATCGCGGCCGGGCCTGCGGGCGTGCTGAACAGGCATGTGCTCGCCAGCCGTCCGATGGTGTGGATCGGTCTCATCAGCTATCCGCTCTATCTCTGGCATTGGCCCTTGCTGGTCTACGCACGTATCGTGAACGAAGGCGAGCCGGCGCCCGTCGTGCGTGCGGCGATGGTGCTGGCGAGCGTGGCGCTGGCCTGGCTCACCTATCGATTCGTCGAGCGCTTCACCCGGGCACGAGCTAACGTCGGCATCCTGCGCTTGCTCGCGGGCGGCAGCATGGCGATTGCGGTCGCCGGGCTGCTGGCGCTGGGCGGCATGGCACCGCGCAACGGCAGCGACCTGCTGCGCAAGGTGACCGACGCCACGGTGGACGACAACTACTACGCCGGCTTCGAGCAGCAGAAGATCGGCGCCTATCCGGTCAAGCGCGTGGGTAGCGGCGATCGCAAGGTCTTGCTGATCGGCGACAGCCACATCCAGCAGTACGCGCCGCGTGCGATGGAGCTTGCACGCAGCTCGCCCCAGCGCATGGCCACGACCTACTTTTCGACGTATGGCGCCTGTCCACCGGTGCCCGGCATGGTCGCCGAGGGCAACCCCGGCTGCGAGCAGGCGCGCCGCGAAATGCTCGCGCTGGCCGTCGATCCGCGGATCGACACGGTGGTGGTCGGGGCCTGCTGGAACTGCTACTTCACGGGCAACTTTCCGCTGCCGTTCTACTTTCAGGATGGCGCCTCGGGCTACCTTGTGAACAATGGCGGCGCGGGCCTCGGGCCGTCGCTCGCGTCTCTCGAAAAGCTGCTGGTGCAACTGGTGCAGCACAAGAAGAAGGTCTACCTGCTGCTGGACAACGCCAGTGGCCCCGAGTTCGAGCCGCGGCGCCTCATCGAAGGCAGCCGCATGGGCAAGATGGTGGCGCTGACCAGCACGCCTGCCGCCCCGCTGCCGCCGGAACAGGCGAGACTCAATGAGCAGCTGCGCGCGCTCGCGCTCTCCAGCGGTGCGGAGCCCATCGACGTGATGTCAAGGCTCTGTGCAGAGGGGCAGTGCCTCCGGGCGACACCCGACGATGCGCCGGCTTACAAGGACCGGGAGCACCTGCGTCCGGCGTACGTCCGCAAGCACGCGGACTACCTGGACCGCGTCTTTCTTGCGCCGTAGCGCAAGGTGCGCTTATTGGACCTTCTTCGGGTCGCCGAAGGGCTCGTCGTCGGCCGGCGCTTCTGTCGGCATCCGGAACTCCTCGCTGGCCCAGGCCCCGAAATCGTTGCCCTTGCAGCGCGCACTGCAGAACGGGCGATAGGGGTTGCGCTCGGCGTAGACACTGTCGCCGCCACACGAGGGGCAGCGGACGATCCGCTCGCCGATCTTGTTCACGTCGCTCATTGGGTAACCTCCGTGCTCCGCACTGCGGCGCGAGCCCCCTTCGGAGCGGCCGGGCGGGGGCTCATGCGCAAAGGGTGAGTTCGAATGCCGTGTCGTCCGTGCTTGAATGCAGCCGGTCGTCGGCTTCGTGCCGCATCAGCCGCACCGAAACCATGAGCCGGTTGCCACTGATCTCGGGAATGAGCCCGAGCGCGGGATCGATGCGTAGCCGCAGCAGCTGGAAGCTGCGGCCTTGCGGCAGGTTTTGCTGGAACTGGCCGCCCGCGGCAATGACCTTGTACGGTACATCGGCATCGCGCAGCAGCTTGAGTAGCAGATAGATGGATTCAGCCAGCGGGGACAGCGTGGCGGACCAACGCTCGAGATCGGCCCGGCGGCTTGCCGCGCTGCGGTGCTGCCAGGCGTAGTAGGCGGGCAGATCGAATTCGCAGGTGCCGCCCGGAATGCCCGCGCGGCTGCGAATGCTCATGAGCCACTCATTTTCGGTCAGGGCCTGGCCAGCCTTGCCGGCAACGCCGTTCAGCGTTGCGAAGTTGCGCTCGAGCTGGCTCACCACCTGGTCGAGCACGGCTTCGGCGATGGCCGGATTGCCGCGGTAGCTGTTGAAGACGTTCTTGTGCTTGTCGAGATCGCGCATCACGTCGGCCTTGAGGTCGGCGCGCGCGGCAACGTCCATGATCTCGAAGATCGTGACCAGCGCGTAGTGATGCGAGAGCGCGGATTCCGAGGGCACCAGTTCCCCGAGCCGGCGGAAGAGGTGCTCCAGCCGCAGGTAGGTGCGGATGCGCTCGTTGAAAGGGTACTCGTAGAGGATCACGCGTTTTTGTCGGTTTCCTGTCGCGCCATCATAGCTTCAGGGCGATTTCGATGGGGGCGTGGGCAGCACTTCGCGCACGGCGGTGAGCATGCGTTCTCCCAGCGCGAGCTGGCCGTGCATGGACATGTGGGTGTCGTTCGAGAAATAAAAGTCGCGAATCTGCGTGTGCTTTTCGCGTGTGAACGCGTAGAGATCGGGCCCGAGGCCGGACGCGCGGAACCCGGCTTCGAAATCCTTGGAGTAATCGGGCTTCAGGTACACGGTGGTCTTGTTGGGAATCACCATCCACATGATAGGAAGCTTGCCGTGCGCCTTTGTGAAATTCTTCATCCACTCGAGGTGCGCGGGAGTCAGCGGGCCATTGTCGTCATCTTCGGCGAAAAAGGGCATCTTGTCGCAGGAGCGATGGGAGAAGAGCTTGCAACCATCGGGCACCGGCCGCACCCAGGTGTTCCAGTCGAAGTGAACGTCTGTTGCAGAATTTTTCGCTTTCCAGGTGTTGTAGTAGGTCGTGATCCCCGTCATGAACTGCACGTTCCAGTTGGGTGCGGGGCTCGGCACGGTCTCATCGGGCGTGATCAGGGGATGGTCCATGGCGTCGAAGGGCCGGATCATCTTCTGGCACTTCATGCTGTCCTTGGTGCGGTCGCCCAGCAGGCGCTCCACGCTCTCGATGATGATCAGCTTGCCCTTGAATCCGGTGCGCGCGATCCACTGGTCGAAGTCGCCGCAGAGCGCGTTCTCGTACTGGCCCCAATAGGTGGTCGAGACGCGGTAGCCGGCCTTGGCAAGCACCGACTGCCAACGGAAGGTCATCGAGAAGCTGTCGCCGATGACCAGGACGTCGGCTTGGTCGACGGGCTTGCCCTTCAGCACGGCAGGGTCGACCTTGGGCGGCGGGGCGGTCCAACCGAATTCGCGTTCGGACAGGCGGCCGATGCGCGTGAGGTCGCCGTAAGGCACGGGGCTGGTGAGCGAAACGATCCAAAGCGCCATCAGGGCGATGTAGCCGATGAGGAAGAATCGCAGCCAGACTTTGGCGGGCGTCGTCATGTCGAATCAGAATTGGAAATAGAGGAACGGGCTGTAGTTGCCCAGCTTCGAGACGCACCAGGCGAAGAGCGCGAAAGTGCCGATCGCGAGCACGGCCGAGGAGACCCACGCCATGACAGGCTGGCCCGCAACCGCCTTCGGGTGGGGAATCCAGCGCTCGAGCGAGATCGTCGGAGGCAACGCAAGGCAGATGATGATGCCCACCAGCATGGTCTGGAAGAACTCGGGTTTGCGGAACGGCACGGGGCCGAGTTCGCTGAACGCCGACGCCGGTGCGCCATGCATTCCGAGCATGCCCTTGTAGATGGCCATGGCGGTATGCACGCCGTCGGCGCGGAAGACGATCCAGGCCAGCACCACGCAGAGGAAGGTCAGCAGCCAGCCCAGTACGTGGGCCACGCGGCCCGGCGTGGCGTTGCGCCGCACCCTGGCATTCCACAGGTGGTTGATCATCAGGAACACGCCGTGCAGCGCGCCCCAGATCACGAAGGTCCATGCGGCGCCGTGCCAGAGCCCGCCGAGCAGCATCGTGAGGAACAGGTTCAGGTAGCGCCGCGCCGGGCCCTTGCGGTTGCCGCCGAGCGGCACGTAGAGATAGTCGCGCAGGAAGTTCGACAGCGAGATGTGCCAGCGCCGCCAGAATTCGATGATGTTGGTCGACTTGTAGGGCGAGCGGAAATTGAGCGGCAGCTGCACGCCCAGGCACAGCGAGAGGCCGACGGCCATGTCCGAATAGCCCGAGAAGTCGAAATAGATCTGCAGCGTATAGGCCAGCGCGCCGAACCATGAGGTGTAGAGCGTGGGCTCGATGCCCTTGTGCACGCCGTTGAACATCATGTCGGCGTATTGGCCCATCGGGTCGGCAATCAGCAGCTTCTTTGCGAGGCCGAAGGTGAAGATCGCTACGCCGAGCGCCACCTTGTTGGGGTCGAGCCGATAGGTGGCCGGGTTCGCGAACTGCGGCATCATCTGCGCGTGATGCAGCACCGGGCCTGCGATCAGGTGCGGAAAGTAGGTGACGAACAGCACGTAGTGGATGAAGCTGCGCTCATGCACCTTGCCCTGCCAGCAGTCGACCAGGAAGGCGATCTGGGTGAAGGTGTAGAACGAGATGCCGATCGGCAGCACGATGTGCAGCATCGGAATCTGCGACAGGCCCGCCGAGGCCAGTCCTTCGTTCACGTTCGACACAAAGAAGTTGGCGTACTTGAAGACCGCGAGCACACCCAGGTTGACGACCAGCGCCAGCACCAGCAGCGACTTTCGCTTGCGGTCGTCTCGGCCGGGCGCGGGCGAGAGGTGCAGTCCGAACCAGTAGTTGATGCAGATGGACGCCACCAGCAGCGGAAGTGCCTTGACGCTCCACCAGCCGTAGAAGAACAGCGAGGCCAGGGCGAGAAAGCCCGCCGCGGACCGGGCGTTGCGCTTGCCGATCAGGAAGAAGCCGATCAGGACCAGCGGAAAAAAGACAAAAATAAAGGGATACGAATTGAAAAGCATCGCGGGAGGGAGGGCACTCCGGCGAGCGCCTTTTTGTCTTGGTCGTTATGCGGCCGCTGCGGCGGCAAGTCTCGGATTATCGCGTGCCGCGCGGAGCCCACCGCTTCCAGAGACTCCGCACCTGTCCACCGAGTTCCTCCAGTGAGAGCGACTCGTTGAAAATGACCGCATCCGCGGCAGCCCGGCGCAACTTGCGCGCAGCCTGCTGGGCGATCACCGCGCGCACGGCTTCGGCTGTCCAGCCGGAGCGCGCCACGACGCGCCGCAACTGCGTTTCCTCGCTGGCATCGACCACGAGCACCCGGTCCACGAGTGCCCGCCAGCGACCGGATTCGACCAGCAGCGGGACGTCGAAGACCACTGCGGCATCCGGACCCGCTGCGGATGCCAGACGCTCCGTCTCGGCACCGATCAGCGGGTGCAGGATCGATTCGAGGCGCTTTCTCGCGCTGTCGTCGGCGAAAACGAGTTGCCGCATGCCGGCGCGATCCAGGCCGCCGTCCGGCGCAATGGCCGTCCGTCCGAAAGCAGTCTCGATGGCGGGCATTGCGAGGCCTCCGGGCTGCGCGATGCGGCGTGCGATGGCGTCGGTGTCGACCAGTACCGCACCCTCTGCAACCAACAGCGCGGCGACGGTGCTCTTGCCGCTCCCGATGCCTCCCGTCAAGCCGATGCGCCGCATCACCGGCTCTTCAACGGGCGAATGCGCCGAGCGGGAAGGCGAAGGGAATCCATTGCCGGACGAGTTCGGGGCCCGCCACGAGGCACACGAGGCCAGCGCCGGCAAGGAAGGGACCGAAGGCCATGGGAATGTCCTTGTGCGCCAGCTTGCCGACAAAGCGCAGGGTCAGGCCGATCACGGCGCCCACCAGCGATGAGACGAGGATGATGGCAATGAGGTAGTCGGCCCCGAGCCATGCGCCGAGCGCAGCCAGCAGTTTGAAGTCGCCATACCCCATGCCTTCCTTGCCCGTGACCAGGCGATAGCCATGGTACACAAGCCAGAGGCTCAAGTAGCCGAACACGGCGCCCCAGAGCGCCGAACTCAGTGCAACGCCGGTCCAGCCCATGGCCGCGCCGATAAGCCCCAACCAGAGCAGCGGATAGTTGAGCGCGTCGGGCAGGAACTGGGTGTCGAAGTCGATCAGGAACTGGCAGATCAATAGCGCCGCGAAGGCGGCCCAGAGCGCGCCGGTGGGCGTGAGGCCGAAGCGGTAAGCGCAAAGGGCGAAGAGCGCCCCGGTGATCAGTTCGACCAGCGGATAGCGCGGGCTGATGGGTGTCTTGCAGGCACCGCAGCGGCCCCGCAGCACTAGGTAGCTCAGCACTGGAATGTTCTCGTACCAGCGGATCTTGTGGCCGCAGGCCCCGCAGCGCGAGGCCGGACGGGCCAGGTCGAAGGGCGGCAGGCCCTCGATCGCGAGCGCCGCCTTGTCCGCCGCGGCCTCGAGGCCGGCCGGCGGCGCGGTCTTCGGCCCGAACACCAGCGACCAGAGCGATGGAACATCCTTGGACGACATCAGGTTGGCCACGGCATCGGCCAGCCAGCCGCGGTACATCATCACCGGCGTGCGGTAGATCACCACGTTGAGGAAACTGCCGACCAGCAACCCGAGGACGCCGGCGAAAGCGGCGTCGAACTCCTGCGAAACCAGCATCAGACGACTTGGCCCAGCTTGAAGATGGGCAGGTACATCGACACCACGATGCCGCCGATGATCGTGCCAAGGAACACGATGATGATGGGTTCCATCAGGCTGGAGAGGCCCGCGACCATGTCGTCCACTTCGGATTCGTAGAAGTCCGCGGCCTTGCCGAGCATGTGGTCGATGGAACCGGACTCCTCGCCGATGGCCGTCATCTGGATCACCATCGAAGGAAACAGGTTCACGTTGGTCATGGCCGAGGTGAGGCTGGTGCCGGTCGAGACCTCTTGCTGGATCTTGGCCGTGGCGTCGCTGTACACCGTGTTGCCCGACGCGCCGCCCACCGAGTCGAGCGCTTCGACCAGCGGAACGCCGGCGGCGAACATGGTGGCGAGGGTGCGGGTCCATCGGGCCACGCATGATTTTTCGATCAGCGTGCCGAAGATCGGCACCCGCAGCAGCGCACGGTCCATGACTCGCTGCACGCGTTCGTTTCGCTTCCAGGCCTGCAGAAAAAAGTAAGTACCGCCGCCGATCACACTGAAGATCAGCCACCAGTAGGAGACGAAGAATTCGCTCATGGCCATCACGAACAGCGTCGGGGCCGGCAGGTCGGCGCCAAACGACGAGAACACCTGTTTGAACGCTGGAATCACGAAGATCATGATGATGGCGACCACCACGAACGCGACCACAACCACGGAAGTCGGATACATCAGCGCCGACTTGATCTTGGACTTGATCGCCTCGGTTTTTTCCATGTAGGTGGCCAGGCGGTCCAGAAGGTCTTCCAAAATACCGGCCGCTTCGCCGGCTTCCACCAGGTTGCAGTAGAGGTTGTCGAAATACTTCGGAAACTTGCGGAAGGCGGCCGAGAGCGAGGTTCCGGTCTCCACGTCGCTGCGGATGTCGTTCAGCAGCTTGGCGACGCTTGCATTGGCATTGCCCCGGCCGACGATGTCGAACGACTGCAAGAGCGGCACGCCGGCTTTCATCATCGTTGCCAGCTGGCGCGTGAAGATCGCGATGTCCTTGGGCTTGATCGCCTTGCCCGAGCGCATGCGGCGCTTCTTGATCTTGGATGCGAGAACTCCCTGGCGCCGCAAGGCGGCCTGAACCTGGTTCTCGCCGGCGGCCCGAAGCTCGCCGCGCACCAGCTTGCCGTTGCGGTCCTTGCCCTCCCACTCGTAGACGTATTCCTTGAGCGTGCTTGAGGTGCGGGTGGATGCCACTGTTGCCATTCGATCTCCGATTTGCAGTGTGTTCGTTCGTTATTCGTTGGTGACCGCCACCACTTCTTCGAGTGAGGTGAGCCCTTGCATGACTTTTCTGAGGCCGGACTGCCGTAACGAGCGAACGCCCTCGGCTTCGGACTGGCGCGCAATGTCCAGCGCACTGCCGTCGCGCAGGATGATGGCCTGGATCGTTTCGGAGATCGGCATTACCTGGTAGATGCCGACCCGGCCCTTGTAGCCGCCGTTGCACACCGAGCAGCCGACCGGACGATAGGGCTTCCAGGAACCATCGAGTTCGGCTTCCTTGAAGCCCGCGTCGAGCAGGGCCTGGCGCGGCACGTCGGCCGGCGCGCGGCATATGTGGCACAAGCGTCGGGCCAGCCGCTGCGCGGTGATCAGGATCACGCTGGAAGCAATGTTGAACGGCGCAATACCCATGTTCCGCATGCGCGTGAGCGTGGTCGGCGCGTCATTGGTGTGCAGCGTCGAAAGCACCAGGTGGCCCGTTTGCGCGGCCTTGATCGAAATGTCGGCGGTTTCGAGGTCCCGGATTTCGCCGACCATGATGATGTCGGGATCCTGCCGGAGGAAAGCGCGCAGCGCGGCGGCGAACGTGAGTCCGGCACGCTCGTTCACGTTGACCTGGTTCACGCCGGGCAGGTTGATTTCGGACGGGTCTTCGGCCGTGGCGATATTGACGCCGGGCTGGTTCAGCAGGTTCAGGCAGGTGTAAAGCGACACCGTCTTGCCGGAACCCGTGGGGCCCGTTACCAGCACCATGCCGTAGGGGCGGCCGATCGCGTTCAGCAACCGCTCCTTTTCATCGGCATCGTAGCCGAGCGCATCGATGCCCAGGCGTGCGCTGCTCGGGTCGAGAATACGGATCACGATCTTTTCGCCGAACAGCGTGGGCAGCGTGCTCACACGAAAGTCGATCACGCGGTCCGGGCCGATCTTGAGCTTCATGCGGCCGTCCTGCGGCACGCGCTTCTCGGAAATGTCGAGCCGCGAAATGACCTTGATCCGTGAAGCCAGCTTGTCCTTGATCAGCGTGGGCGGGCTCGCGATCTCGCGCAGTTCGCCGTCGATGCGAAAGCGCACGCGGTAGTTGTGCTCGTACGGCTCGAAGTGAATGTCCGAGGCCCGCATGCTGACGCCGTCGAGCAGCATCTTGTGCAGGAACCGGACGACCGGGGCATCCTCGACTTCGGCAACGGCCGCCTGTTCGTTGGCATCGCCCGACGTATCGGCTGTGACGTCGTCGAACTCGAAGTCCCCGCCGCCGACGATGTTGTTGAGGGTTTCCGACGCGCTGACAGCGGCGGCCTCGATCATGCGCGACAGCTTGTCGTATTCCGCAATGACCCAGTCCACGCCCATCTGGGACGCGAACTTGATCTTCTCCACGGCCTGCTGGTCCGAGGGGTCCGCCGTTGCAACAATGAGACGATTGTTGCGCTTGCTCAGCACCACGATGCGGTAGGCGAGGCACAGCTTCGGGTCGAGCAGATCCTTGGGCAGACGCTGGTGGTCGATGGCGTCCAGATCGAGCAGCGGCGCGCCGAAAGCGGAAGAAAGCGTGTGGGCCAGGTCTGCGGCCGATACGGCACCGCTGCCGGTCAGCTCGGCAATGAAGCTGGTGCGACTGCTCAGCGATTTCTGGTAGATGTCTTCCGCAGTCCTCGCAGGAAGCTTGCCGGCTGAAACCAGGGCGCGCGCAAGGCCCGGGAGGGCGATTTGCGTGTTTTCTTTAACAGGAAGTTCGGCGGCAGCCATTCAGCGAATTTGCAAGAGATGTGAAAAAGTGCTTCACGATCATCGCTGAACGCCCTCGCCATGTAAATCGCTACGCAGCAACAGGCATGGGCATTATTGGTGCCAGCCGAAAAGACTGGTCGGGGTGAGAGGATTCGAACCTCCGGCCTCTACGTCCCGAACGTAGCGCTCTACCAGGCTAAGCTACACCCCGATTGGTTGCAGAAAAAGAGAAGTCGTCCTTGCCAACTCTTGTGAGGTGTTCAGGCACGTCGCTCAAGCAACTGAGCCGCCAATTGTAGCAAACCGTCGGCGTACAAATTGGACGGAAAGTCGCGCAACGCATGAATCGCGCGTTTTGCCTCGTCGGCCGCGGCGGCGCGCGAGGCCTCCAGCGCGCCCGTGCTGTGAACGATCTCGACGATCTTGCCCAGTTGAGCCGTGTCGCCGGCCTCGATGGCCGCGCGCACCAGCGCGCCCTGGGCGGGGTTGCCGCGCCGCATGGCGAAGATCAGCGGCAGCGTGGTCTTGCCTTCGCGCAGATCGTCGCCCACGTTCTTTCCGGTTTCGTGGGCGTCTCCGGCGTAGTCGAGCACGTCGTCGATCACCTGGAACGCCGTGCCCAGTGCTTGGCCGTAGGTGGCGCAGGCTTCTTCGACCTCGGGCGTGGCCCCCGCCAGCACCGCAGCCAGCCGTGTGCTGGCCTCGAAAAGCTTGGCGGTCTTGGAGCGGATCACGCGCAGGTACGCCGCTTCGTCCAGCGAGGCGTCGTGCATGTTCATCAGCTGGAGCACCTCGCCTTCTGCGATCACGTTGGTCGCCTCGGCCAGAATTTGCATGATGCGCATGTTGTTTGCATCCAACATCATCTGGAAGGCGCGCGAATACAGGAAGTCGCCGACCAGCACGCTGGCGGGGTTTCCGAAGGATTCGTTGGCCGTCGGGCGTCCGCGGCGCAGCGTGGATTCGTCGACCACGTCGTCGTGCAGCAGGGTGGCCGTGTGGATGAACTCCACCACCGCCGCCAGGTTGAAGCGCTGCTCGCCCGTGTATCCGAGGGCGCCCGACATGAGGAGCAGCAGCGCCGGCCGCAGGCGTTTGCCGCCGGCGGAGATGATGTATTTGGAAACCTGGCTGACCAGGGGCACGCCAGTATCGAGGCGCCGCGCGATCACACGGTCGACTTCGACCATGTCGCCGGCGATCAAATCCAGCACGGTGGCGGTGGGGGAGGTATCGGCGGCGTGAACTGGCAAAGCGTTTGCGCGCGGCGCGTCTGAATACGAAGGTGGCAGCGGCACAAGGCCGGAAGGCGCAGATTATAGGGAGGAGCGCGTGCGGTCCCGGCGCACTTCGCGCCTAAACCATGTTAGCGCGCGCAAACCGTGCTAGAATCTTGGGCTCTGCGGAATTCGCCGCGGAGCTCATATTCCCAAGAGGTTCACATGTACGCGGTCATAAAAACCGGCGGCAAGCAGTATCGCGTTGCTTCCGGCGAAAAAATTAAAGTAGAACAGATTGCTGCGGATGTAGGCCAGGAAATCGTGATCGATCAGGTTCTCGCAGTCGGCAACGGCAGCGAAATCAAGGTTGGTACGCCCCTGGTGTCCGGCGCAACGGTGACAGTCACGGTACTGTCGCACGGCAAGCACGACAAGGTTCGCATCTTCAAGATGCGCCGTCGTAAGCACTATCAGAAACGTCAAGGCCATCGCCAGCAGTTCACCGAACTGCAAATCGGCGCGATCGCCGGCTAAGGAGCAGATTCCATGGCACAGAAAAAAGGCGGCGGCTCAACGCGAAACGGGCGCGATTCCAAGCCCAAGATGCTCGGCGTGAAGGCGTTCGGCGGCGAACTGATCAGCGCAGGCTCGATCATCGTGCGCCAGCGCGGCACCCAGTTCCACCCCGGCGTGAATGTCGGCGTGGGCAAGGACCACACGCTGTTTGCACTGGTTGACGGCCATGTGTCGTTTGGCGTCAAGGGCGCACTGAACAAGCACATGGTCAACGTGACCCCCGCGGCATAAGCCCAGGTCACTTCGATCAGCTCGAAGCCCCGCTTTGCCGGGGCTTCTTCATTTGTACACTGGATACCCCATGAAGTTCGTCGACGAAGCCTTCATCGACATCGCCGCAGGCGATGGCGGCAACGGCTGCGTGTCGTTCCGTCATGAAAAATACAAGGAATTCGGCGGCCCCAACGGCGGCGACGGCGGCCGCGGCGGCCACGTTTACGCGGTGGCCGATTCCAACCTCAACACCCTGGTCGATTTCCGCTACTCGCGCCGCCACGAG
This sequence comes from Variovorax sp. OV700, assembly GCF_900099805.1. Taxonomy (GTDB): domain Bacteria; phylum Pseudomonadota; class Gammaproteobacteria; order Burkholderiales; family Burkholderiaceae_C; genus Variovorax. The sequence continues at coordinate 67,007 of NZ_FNDR01000018.1, forward strand.
GCCAAGCGCGGCGAGCACGGCATGGGCTCCGACATGTTCGGCGCCGCGGGCGACGACATCGTGTTGAAGATGCCGGTCGGCACCATCGTTTCCGATGCCGAAACGGGCGAGGTGCTGTACGAGCTGTTGACGGAAGGCGAGGTCGTCACCATCGCCAAGGGCGGCGACGGCGGCTTCGGCAACATGCGCTTCAAGAGCGCCATCAACCGTGCCCCGCGGCAGAAGACGCCGGGCTGGCCCGGCGAGAAGAAGAGTCTCAAGCTCGAACTGAAGGTGCTTGCCGACGTCGGCCTGCTCGGCATGCCGAATGCGGGCAAGTCGACCCTGATCAGCGCCATTTCGAATGCGCGCCCGCGCATCGCCGACTATCCCTTCACCACGCTGCATCCAAATCTCGGTGTGGTGCGCGTCGGCCCGGAGCAGAGCTTCGTGGTGGCGGACCTTCCCGGCCTGATCGAAGGCGCGTCGGAAGGCGCGGGCCTCGGCCACCTGTTCCTGCGCCACCTCCAGCGCACCCGCCTGCTCTTGCACGTGATCGACATGGCGCCCTTCGACGACGCCGTCGACCCGGTGGCGCAGGCGAAGGCCATCGTCGGCGAGCTGAAGAAGTACGACACCGCGCTCTACGAGAAGCCGCGCTGGCTCGTGCTCAACAAGCTCGACATGGTGCCTGGCGACGAACGCGCGGCGCGCGTGAAAGACTTCGTGAAGCGCATGCGCTTCAAGGGGCCGGTGTTCGAAATCTCCGCGCTCACGCGGGAAGGCTGCGAGCACCTTGTGCAGGCGGTCTACCAGCACATCAAGGCGCAGCAGGTGGCGGAGCAGGTGCCGGTCGAGGTCGATCCGCGCTTTGCCGAGCTGCCGCCCGATCCGGCCTGAGCGCAGCTGAGCATCGGCAGCCGATGCAACTCCATGGATAGACCGCCGAACACGCAGTATTCACGACACGACCGCCAAAGCCTCCAATGACTTCGAACTCCGGATCCACTGCCTTGCGGGATGCCCGCCGAATCGTCGTCAAGGTGGGCTCCAGCCTCGTGACCAACGAAGGGCGAGGCCTTGACGAGGGCGCTATCGGCGAGTGGTGTCGGCAGCTTGCTGTGCTGGTGCGCGAAGGACGCGAGGTCGTGATGGTGTCGAGCGGTGCCATCGCCGAAGGCATGAAGCGGCTTGGCTGGCGCACCCGGCCGCACGAGGTTCACGAGCTGCAAGCGGCCGCCGCCGTCGGACAGATGGGCCTGGCCCAGATGTACGAAACCAAGCTGCGCGAGAACGAAATCGGCAGCGCCCAGGTGCTGCTGACCCATGCCGACCTGGCCGACCGCGAGCGCTATCTCAATGCGCGCTCGACCCTCGTCACGCTGCTCGGCCTGCGCGTGGTGCCGGTCATCAACGAGAACGACACCGTCGTCAACGACGAGATCAAGTTCGGCGACAACGACACGCTGGGCGCGCTCGTGGCCAACCTGGTCGAGGCCGACGCGCTGATCATCCTCACGGACCAGAAGGGCCTCTACACGGCCGACCCGCGCAAGGACCCTGACGCAAAGTTCGTCCATGAGGCCGCCGCCGGCGACCCCGCCCTCGAAGCCATGGCGGGCGGCGCGGGCTCCAGCCTCGGCCGCGGCGGCATGATCACCAAGATCCTCGCTGCCAAGCGCGCGGCCGGGTCGGGTGCTTCCACGGTCATTGCCTGGGGGCGCGAGCCCGATGCCCTGCTGCGCCTGACGCGCGGCGAACCCATCGGCACCTTGCTGGTGGCGCAGACGGCCAAGCACCAGGCGCGCAAGCGCTGGATGGCTGACCACCTGCAATTGCGCGGCGCCGTCACGGTCGATGCCGGGGCCGCGGCCAAGGTGCGCGCCGAAGGCAAGAGCCTGCTGCCGATCGGCATGACCAGCGTGTCGGGCGAGTTCTCGCGTGGCGACGTGATTGCGGTGCGCGATGTCGATGGCGTCGAGCTGGCCCGCGGCCTTGCCAATTACTCGAGTGTCGAGGCCCGGCTGCTGTGCCGCAAGCCTTCGAGCGAGTTCGAGCGTCTGCTGGGCTACGTGGCGGAACCCGAGATGGTCCACCGCGACAACATGGTGCTGATGCCCGGCTGATGAAAGAAGCGGGGCGCATGGCCCCGTTCTTCTTGGTTCACTGCACTTCGCGAACCGGATTGCGCAGGTTCTGGACCATATCTCCGACCGAGTTGCGCGGCGCGTTGCCGCGGCACAGCGCCTGGGTCGACAGCGCCTTGGCGTAGCGCGAGTTCAGATCGTTGATGCGCTTCCACTCCGGCGTCTTCGTTTCTTGCCAGGCGCCGTTGTTGTAGCGGGCGTAGCTCTTCAGCTCGCCGGTCGAGCAACGCACACCTTCATAGAACGCATTGACGCCGCCGCCATTGCGGTTCTGCGCCACCACCACGTAGCGCACGATGCCATCGCGGGTGATTGCGATCGTGTTCGGGTCGATGCCGAACTTCAGGCTCATGTACGGAGGCATTTCGATCGGCAGCAGACGGCTTTCGCTGAAGGCCGGCGGCGGCGGTGCCGCGGTTTCTACCCATTCGGCGTCCGCCTCGGAGCGCTTGGGCGGCGGCGGCATGCCCGATTGCGCCCAGTCCGGGTTGTCGGTGTCGTGATTGCCCGATGCGCAGCCGGCAAGAATGCCAAAGCAGGCGAGAAGAAGAATGCGCTCAGCGCTGCGACGGAAAGAAGGGCGTTTTGTTGGGGGGAAGAGAAGGTTCATCGCTCGCGGAATGGATGTCGGGATGCGGGTCGAAACTGCCGCCCGGCGGCAGGTCCAGGCCCGCGGGCGCGCCGCCGTCTGGCATGTGGCGCTCGAATTCACGGGCGCGTACGTTGCTGCGAAGGAAGCGGTTGCGGAAATCCTGCCGTGGCAGGTAGCGAGCAAGCTCGGTCAGCGCCATCTCGTAGACGCCGCGCTTGAACTCGACGACCACGTCGAGCGGCACCCAGTAGTCGTGCCAGCGCCAAGCGTCGAATTCGGGATGGTCGGTGGCACGCAGGTTCAGATCCCAGTCGTGGCCGATGAGTTGCAGCAAATACCAGATTTGTTTCTGGCCCTTGTAGTGGCCCCGTGCGTCACGGCGGATGAACCGATCCGGCACCTCGTAGCGCAACCAGTCGCGGGTACGGGCCACGATGCGCACGTGCTCCGGATGGAGCCCCACTTCCTCGTGCAGTTCCCGGAACATGGCTTGCTCCGGACTTTCGCCGCGGTCTATGCCGCCTTGCGGAAACTGCCAGGAATGCGTGCGTATGCGTTTGCCCCAGAAAACCTGGTTTCTCTGGTTGAGCAGGATGATGCCGACGTTGGGCCTGAAGCCGTCCCGGTCGAGCATAATCAAACCCCAATTTTTGAACTGAGTCGATTATGCATGCCGGGTTGCACTCGGCAAGCAACCGATGCCAGGCTCTCAGGGTCTCCCCGGAGAGTTGTCCCCCACATCCCATACCGATTCCATCACGCGCGATCCCGATGAAAGCTTCCCGATTTTTTGTCTCCACCCTCAAGGAAGCGCCCGCTGACGCCGAGGTCGCGAGCCATCGGCTCATGATGCGGGCCGGCATGATCAAGAAGCTCGGCACGGGCATCTACACCTACATGCCCATGGGCCTGCGCGTGATCCGCAAGGTCGAGGCGATCGTGCGCGAAGAGATGAACCGCGCCGGCGCCGTCGAGCTCACGATGCCCGTGGTGCAGCCGGCCGAGTTCTGGCAGGAGACCGGCCGCTTTGACAAGATGGGCCCCGAGTTGCTGCGCATCAAGGACCGGCATGACCGCGACTTCGTGATCCAGCCCACCAGCGAAGAGGTGGTGACCGACATCGCGCGCCAGGAAATCCGCAGCTACAAGCAGCTGCCGAAGAATTTCTACCAGATCCAGACCAAGTTCCGCGACGAGCGCCGTCCGCGCTTCGGCCTGATGCGCGGGCGCGAGTTCATCATGAAGGACGCCTACAGCTTCGACCGCGACCTGGGCGCTGCCAAGGCCAGCTACCAGGTCATGGCCGATGCCTACCGCCGCATCTTCGATCGCTTCGGGCTGCGCTACCGCGCGGTGGCGGCCGACAGCGGCGCCATCGGCGGCGACCTGAGCGAAGAGTTCCAGGTGATCGCCGCCACAGGCGAAGACGCCATCGTCTATTGCCCGGGCAGCGACTACGCGGCCAACATGGAAAAAGCCGAGGCACTGGCCCCGGCCGGCCCGCGCCCTGCGGCAGCCAAGACGCTCGAGAAGACGCCGACCCCCGGCAAGAGCACCTGCGCCGACGTGGCCGAGCTGCTCGGCGTGCCGCTCTCGACCACCGTCAAGTCGCTGGTGCTTGCGACCGACATCCTCGATGACGCCGGCAACTTGAAGGGCTCGCAGGTCTGGCTGCTGCTCCTGCGCGGCGACCACGACATGAACGAGATCAAGGTCAGCAAGGTGCCCGGGCTGGACAAGGGCTTCCGCTTCGCGACCCTGACCGAGATCGAAGACCACTTCGGCTGCAAGCCAGGCTACCTCGGCCCGCTCAACCTCAAGAAGCCGGTCAAGCTCGTGGCCGATCGCGAGGCCGCGGTGCTGGCCGACTGGATTACCGGTGCCAACGAGATCGACTTCCACATGACCGGCGTCAACTGGGGCCGCGACCTGCCGGAGCCCGAGCTGGTGGCGGACTTGCGCAACGTGGTGGCCGGCGACCCGTCGCCCGACGGCAAGGGCGTGCTCGCGATCGAGCGTGGGATCGAGGTGGGCCATGTGTTCGTGCTCGGCACCAAGTACAGCAAGGACATGAACGCCACCTTCCTCGACGAAGCGGGGAAGCCGCAATTCCTCGAGATGGGCTGCTACGGCATCGGCATCACGCGCCTGCCCGCCGCCGCCATCGAACAGAACCACGACGAGCGCGGCATCATCTGGCCCGACGCGCTGGCCCCGTTCACCGTGGTGGTTTGCCCCATCGGCATGGACCGCAGCCCGGAGGTCAAGGTGGCCGCCGAGGCGCTCTACGAGCAGCTGCTCGCAGCCGGTGTCGACGTGCTGCTCGACGACCGCGGCGAGCGCCCTGGCGCGATGTTCGCCGACTGGGAGCTGATCGGCGTGCCGCACCGCGTGGTCATTTCCGACCGCGGCCTGAAGGAAGGCCAGCTCGAATACCAGCATCGCCGCGACACGGCCGCTACCAAGGTGCCGGCAGCCGGCATCGCCGAGTTCATCACCGGCAAGCTCGCGAAATGAGCCTGGAGGGCGGCCTCTCGCGACGCCAGTGCCTGCGCGGCGCCGTGACGGCAGGCGCCCTGACGATGCTGTCGCTGCCTCAGGTTGCTCGCGCCGGCGCGCAGATCGAAGAACCGCTGATCGATTCGGTGCGCACCGCACTGAGTTCGGCCGTGCACAACAAGGCGCCGCCGGTGCCCGAGTTCTCGAACACCGAGGCCCGCCTGGCCTACCTGCGCTGGCTGGGCGAGATGAGCGAGCGCCTCAAGAAAAAAATAGCCGACTGGCCGACGCGCAAGGAATTCCTGCAGACCGTCTGGTACGAAAGCAAGCGCTCGGGGCTCGACGTGAGCCTGGTGCTCGGGCTGGTCCAGGTCGAGAGCAATTTCCGCAAGTTCGCCGTGTCCAGCGCCGGTGCGCGCGGCTACATGCAGGTCATGCCGTTCTGGACCCGCGTGATCGGCGACAGCGACCCGGCCAAGCTGTTCCACATGCAGACCAACCTGCGCTTCGGCTGCGTCATCCTGCGCCACTACCTCGACCGCGAGAACGGCGACTTGTACATGACCCTCGGCCGCTACAACGGCAGCCGCGGCAAGGCGCCGTACCCCAACGCCGTGTTCGCAAACCAGCGCCTCTGGACCTTCGTCGACAGAGACCGCTCGGCCGCCTGACAGTGGGCTAAGTTTTTGTCACCATGACCTGGTCGATACGGTAGCTGTCGACGTCCATCACCTCGAAGGTGTAGCCGCCCCAGCTCACGCTGTCGGTGCGTTTGGGCACTCGGCGCAGCATCACCATCAAGAAGCCCGCCAGCGTTTCGTATTCGTCCGCATGCGGCAGCTCGTCGATGTGCAGCGCGCGCTGAACGTCTTGTATTGGCGTGACACCGTCGATCAGCCACGAGCTCTCGTCGCGCTTCACGATTTGTTCCTCGTCGGGCGTCGACACCAGGTCGCCCATCACCGTGCTCATCACGTCGTTGAGCGTAATCACGCCCACCACCAGGCTGTACTCGTTGACGATGATCGCGAAGTCTTCACGCGCCTGCTGGAACTGCTCGAGCACCTCGGTGAGCGAGAGCCGGTCGGGGATGACCAGTGCCTTGTGCAGCGTCAGGCCCTGGTCGAAAGCCAGGGGCTGCCCGCTCAGCACGCGCTGGAACATCTCCTTCGCGTCGACATAGCCAAGCACGTGGTCGATGTCGCCGTCGCACACGGGGTAGGCCGAAAAAGGCTCGGCCATGATGCGAGCCCGCAGCACCGACTCCGGGTCGTCGTGCAGAAACCACGCGATGTTGTCGCGCACCGTCATCACGCTGCTGACCAGCCGCGTGTCGAGCTCGAACACGTTGGCGATCACCTGCTGCTCGCGCACGGCGAGCACGCCCGCGAGTGCGCCGGCTTCGGTCATGGCCAGGATGTCGGCCGAGGTGATCTTGTCGTCACGCACCAGCGGCATGCCAAGCAGCTTGAAGAGCATGTCGGTCGTGCGCGTGAACAGCCACACCAGCGGCTTGAAAGCGGTGATCAGCAGCAGCATCGGGCCGACCATGCGCACGGCAATACGCTCCGGGTCGCTCATGCCGAGCCGCTTGGGGAACAGGTCGGCAAACACCAGGAACACCGCGATGACGATCACGAAAGAACACAGGAAGGCCACGTTCGCCGAGGCCTCGACGCTTATCCAGTTCTCGAAGAAGCGCGCGAAGTACGGGCTGAGCGAGCCCTCACCCACTACGCCGCCGAGAATCGCCACCGCGTTGAGGCCGATCTGCACCACGGTGAAGTAGTGGCCCGGCTGCTCCTGCACGCGCAGCACTTTTTCCGCGCGCGCATCGCCATCGTCCGCCATCTGGCGCAGGCGCAGGCGCCGCGAGGCGGCAAGGGTGATCTCGGCAATGGAGAAGAACGCGCTCATCGCGATCAGCAAGACGATGATGAGCAGGCTTTGGGTAAGAGTCATGGCGGCACGGCGAAGAGTGCCATCGTGCCATGACTGGCGAGGCTAAATGCCGCCGTGTGGGTGGGTGGGGTCGATCCAGAGTACCGATTCAGGTTTTTCGACGGGTTCGATGTCGAGATTGACGGCCACGGCCTCGCCGTCGCTTCTGCACAGTACGCATTCCAGCGACTCGGTCGCGCTGGCATTGATTTCCTGGTGCGGCACGAAGGGCGGCACGTAGATGAAATCGCCCGGACCGGCTTCGGCCGTGAACTCGAGCTGCTCGCCCCATCGCATCCGGGCCCGGCCGCGTACCACGTAGATCACCGATTCAAGGTGCCCATGGTGGTGGGCGCCGGTCTTGGCATCGGCATGGATGGTGACGGTGCCGGCCCAGAGCTTCTGCGCACCCACGCGGGCGAAGTTGATCGCGGCCGCCCGGTTCATGCCGGGCGTCTGCGCAGTGTTGGCGTCGAGCTGGTTGGCGGGGATCACGCGCACGCCGTCGTGCTTCCAGGCCGGCGCGGACTCGCCGCCGTGCGAGTGGCCGTCGTGGTCGTGGCTCATGGCGGGAGCGGAGAAAATCAGGCGGGGTTGCTGCCGCCCAGGACCTGCTGCAGCTCGCCCGATTCGTACATCTCCATCATGATGTCCGAGCCACCGACGAATTCACCCTTCACGTAGAGCTGGGGAATCGTGGGCCAGTTGCTGTATTCCTTGATGCCCTGGCGGATGCCGTCGTCTTCGAGCACGTTGACGGTCTTGAGCGACTTGGTGTCGACGCCGACCGCCTTGAGGATCTGGATCGCGCGGCCGGAAAACCCGCACATCGGAAAACTCGCATTCCCTTTCATGAAGAGCACGAGGTCGTTGGATTTGACGAGATCGTCGATGCGTTGCTGGGCGTCGGACATGGGGACTCCTGAAAAGTGGGCTGGGGGGATTATTTCACCGTGCGCCAGACTCCGCCGGAGCAGCGCTGGATGCCGGCAAGATCATTGCGGCTTTGGACTTCGGCGAAACCGCGCGTTTGGAGCAGCTGGCGCACGGCCGCGGCCTGGTCGTGCCCGTGTTCGAGCAGCAGCCAGCCGCCTTCGGCGAGGTGCAAAGGAGCGTCCCGCACGATCTGGCGGATGTCATCGAGCCCGTCGGGCCCGGCTACCAGCGCGCCCATGGGCTCGTGCTGCAGCGCGGGCAGGTGCGGGTCGTTGGCGGCAATGTAGGGCGGGTTGCTGGCGATGACCGTGTAGCCGCTTGCAGCGCCGGCGAGCCAATAGGCTTGGCTGAAGCGCACCGGCAGGGCCAGGCGCTGTGCATTGGCCTGTGCAACCGCCAAGGCATCGGCACTGGCATCGACTGCGTCGACCTGCGCATCGGGCCGCGCATGCTGCAGCGCCAGCGCGATGGCGCCGCTGCCGGTGCCCAGGTCGAGCACGCGCGGCGCCTCGCGGCCTTCGAGGCACTGCAGGGCCCAATCGACCAGCGTTTCGGTGTCCGGACGCGGAATGAGCACCCGCGGGTCCACACGAAGGCTGAGGCCGTGAAACTCTTTTTCGCCGAGCAGGTAGGCGACCGGTTCGCCGACCAGGCGGCGCGACACCTGCGCTGAAAGCGTGACCCACGCCTCATCCGAAAGGGCATCGGTGTCGTGCGCCAGCAGCCACGCGCGGTCATGCGGGGCGCGGCCCAGCGCATGCAGCAGCAGCAACTGCGCGTCGAGCCGGTCGATGCCCAGCGCCGCGGCAGCAGCCAGCGCCTGCGCCACGGTGGCGGGTGTGGAGGCCGTCGTCATCGTCATGCCGGCAGGCTCGACTCCAACTCGGCCAGCTGCTCGGCCTCGCGCGCGGCGCGCAGCGCCTCCAGCACGTCGCCCAAGTCGCCTTCCATGATGGCCAACAGCTTGTAGAGCGTGAGGTTGATGCGGTGGTCGGTGAGACGGCCCTGCGGAAAGTTGTAGGTACGGATGCGGTCCGAACGGTCGCCGCTGCCGATCAGCCCCTTGCGCATCGCGGCGTCCTTGGCGGCGCGCTCGCTGCGTTCCTTTTCCTGGATTCGCGCGGAGAGGACCTGCAGCGCCTTGGCCTTGTTGCGGTGCTGGCTGCGGTCGTCTTGGCATTCGGCCACGATTCCGGTTGGAATGTGCGTGATGCGCACGGCCGAATCGGTCTTGTTGATGTGCTGGCCGCCCGCGCCGCTGGCGCGGTAAGTATCGATGCGCAGGTCGGCTGGGTTGATCTGCACCGCCACGGTCTCGTCGGGCTCGGCCAGCACGGCCACCGTGCAGGCGCTGGTGTGGATGCGGCCCTGGGTTTCGGTGGCTGGCACGCGCTGCACGCGGTGGCCGCCCGACTCGAAGCGCAGGTGACCGAACACGTCGGTGCCGACGATGCGGATTACCACTTCCTTGTAGCCGCCGAGCTCGCTTTCGCTTTCGCTCACCACTTCGCAGCGCCAGCCGGCGCGCTCGCAATAGCGCGTGTACATGCGCAGCAGGTCGCCCGCGAACAGCGCCGATTCGTCGCCGCCCGTGCCGGCGCGGATCTCGAGAAAGGCATTGCGCGCGTCGTCTGGGTCCTTGGGCAGCAAGAGGCGCTGCAGCTCTTCCTCGAGCTGCACCAGCTCGGCTTCGGCACCCGCAATTTCCTCTTTGGCCATCTCGGCCATGTCGGGGTCATCGAGCATCTCCTTCGCACCGGCGATGTCGGCCTCGCGCTGCTTGTAGCGTTCGTAGCGGCCGGCGATCTGCGTCACCTCGGCATGCTCGCGCGAGATGGTGCGGTACTGCGCCATGTCGCTCATGATGTCTTCGCGCGAAAGCAGGAAGTCGAGTTCACCGAGGCGCTGCGCGTAGCGCTCAAGTTGGTGGCGCAGAAAAGGTTTCACGTCGATAGGGGCCGAAAAGAAGAGGGGGCGCGGCTCGCGGCGGCAAGGCGCGGGGAGGCCGCGGCAACCAGGCCGGGCCGGCAGCGGCAAGCGTCGCTAACGCTCTTTGCGCAGAAAGAGGCGCGAAATGGCGTGCGCCGTCTGCTCGCGAGAAGCCGCATCGCCCGAATGCAGTTCGGCCAGCGCGCCGTGCAGCATTTTTTGCGTGAGCCCGCGCGACATGGCTTCGAGCACCGCATCGACCGACTCGCCCTTGGCCAGCAACTTGCGCGCGCGTGCGATCTCGGCCGCGCGCCATTCGTCGGTCTGGGCGTTGAGCTGCAGGATCAGCGGCACCGTGCCGCGCTGGCCCAGCCAGTGCATGAAGCTCTGCACACCGGCGTCGATGATGACCTCGGCCTGCGCCACCGCGGCCTGGCGATTGGCCTGCCCCTGCTGCACCACCTGCGCGAGATCGTCGACCGTGTACAGGTAGATGTCCTCGAGCGCCTTCACTTCGGGCTCGATGTCGCGCGGCACCGCCAGGTCGACCATGAACATCGGGCGGTGCTTGCGCGCCTTGAGCGCGCGTTCCACGGCGCCCAGGCCGATGATCGGCAGCGTGCTGGCGGTGCAGCTCACCACGATGTCGAATTCGGCCAGCCGGCTCGGCAGGTCGGCCAGCCGCATCGCCTCGCCGCCAAAGCGCGAGGCCAGCTTTGCGCCTCGTTCGAGCGTGCGGTTGGCAATGGCGATCGACTTCGGGTCCTTGGCCGCGAAATGCGTGGCGGCCAGGTCGATCATTTCGCCCGCGCCGACGAACAGCACGCGCGTCTGGTGCAAGTCTTCGAACAGCTGGCCCGCCAGTCGGACGGCCGCGGCCGCCATGCTGATGGAATGCGCGCCGATCTCGGTCGCGGTACGGACTTCTTTCGCGACCGCGAACGAGCGTTGAAACAACTGGTTGAGCGTGCTGCCGAGCGCGCCGGCGGTTTCGGCCGCGCGTACGGCGTCTTTCATCTGGCCGAGGATCTGGGCCTCGCCGAGGACCATCGAATCGAGCCCGCTGGCCACGCGGAAGACGTGGCGTGCGGCCTCGTCGTCCTGCAGGGTGTAGGCATGCGAGCGCAGCAGCGCGGGCGCCACGCCGCCGCTCTCGGCCAGCCAGCCCACCGTGTGGTCGAGCGCCGCATGCTCGGCGGCGCAGTAAATTTCGGTGCGGTTGCAGGTCGAGATGATCGCGGCCTCGACCTGGGGATGGCGGCCGGCGGCAAACGAACTGCGCAGGCTGTGCAGCGTAGGAGCCAGCTGGTCGAGCGCGAACGCGAAGCGGCCGCGCAGATCGAGCGGCGCGGTCGTGTGGTTCAACCCGAGGGCCCAGACTGACATATCCGCTGATTATAAAATCAGCAGGAGCTATGCGGCTGCCGAGGGGTTTGGCTGCCTCTCTTCTACCCACTCCATGTCCCTGCTGGATCTCCTCAACCATCTGATCAACTTCCTGGCACCCGCCTTGGCGGTCGGATTCGTGTGCGCGCTGGCGGGCGGAGTTTTAGGGCGAAAGTCCGGCGCGCCCGCCTGGTGGATTCAAGCCGCGGTCAATTCCGGCGCGGGAGCGCTGGCGCTCCTGGGCGGGCTGATCCTTTCAGGACGCGATGGCACGATGGGCGCCTACGCCGCGCTCGTGCTTGCGTGCGGTATCAGCCAATGGCTGGTGTCGCGCGGCTGGCGAGGGTAGACAGTTCGACAGGCGTGATCCGAAGGGCGTTTCAAGATGTTGCTTCGGGCAACGAAAGAATCGAGCTGACCGGCGCGGTACCTAGGCGGCGGCCACCGGTCCGGTTTCGCCGGCAGCCACAGGCGGAGGTATGGCCGCATACGGCACCAGCTCGATCCGCTCCACCCGCATCCGCTCGAGAATAGTGAACAGCAGGTCGCTTCGCACCCCGCCCGCCAGCCGCGGGCTCGGCACATAGGCAATCGCCTGGAATATGAGCAGGCCCCCTTCGACACCTTCCAGCGTGAGCGAAGGCGCGGGCGTCTCGAGGACGCCTTCGTGCGCTCGGCATGCCTCCAGGATGAGCTCGCGCACACGCTGCGCGTCGGTGGTCATCGGCATCGGCAGGCGGATGAGCACCCGGCCTTCGGCGTTGGCCAGCGTCATGTTGCGCACGGTCTTGGTAATGAACTCGGAGTTGGGCACGATCAGCGTCGAGCGGTCTCCAAGCTGGATTTCGGTGGCGCGCACGTTGATGCGCCGCACGTCGCCCTCGGTAGTGCCCAGCACCACCCAATCGCCTACCTTCACCGGCTGCTCGGCCAGGAGGATGAGGCCCGAAATGAAGTTCTGCACGATGGCCTGCAGGCCGAAGCCGATACCCACCGACAGCGCACTGGCCACCCAGGCGATGCGCTCGATGCCGATGCCCAGCGCCGACAGCGCGAACGCGACCACCAGGATGCCACCCACGTAGCCGAGCAGCGTGGTGATCGAGCTTTGCATGCCGGGCTCGAACTGCGTGCTGGGCAGATAGCTGCGCGAAAGCCAGCGCTTGAAGACGCGCAGCACGATGAAGCCGATCACCGCCACGGCGATGGCACTCAGGATGGCGCCCGGCACCAGCTGGAACTCGCCCACCTTCACGCCGGTGCCGAACTTGCCGCTGCGCTGGAACACTTCGCTGGGACCGGTGCCCAGGGGCGCCGCGAGCGCGATCAGCATGTAGAAGAAAAGCCCCACGCGGCTCAGGCCGGAAAGCACCGTGGCCGCCTGGTCGAGCGTCTGCGGCGCGAGCCCGAAGCTTTTCTGCAGGCGCTGGCCGAAGGTGCTGCGCGACGACACGCCGGCCATGAAGACGTCGTCGGCAAACTTGAACAGCACGTAGAAGGCGGCCGCGACGATGCCGCTCCAGGTGAGTTGCGAGGCCAGGAAGCTGGCGAGCGCCACGTAGCCCAGGGCCACCAGCACCCAGATCGCGAGCATCAAGATGCCGATGCAGGCCACCAGCAGCCCCACCCACATCGGCCGCTCCGGCGGGTCGGCGTCAGGCGTATCGGCGCGCAGCGGCCGCAGCCGGCGGAGCACCGCGCCGACCAGCGCGGTGAGCATCAGCGCGGTGAGCACGTGCGTGGCAACCACGGCCGCAAAGCTGGCTTCGACCAGCGCATTGATCTCGACCGGCGCCCATGCCAGCGCGGCCACCATCGCCACCAGCCACGGCAGCGGCGCGAGGCGTGTTGCCATGGCGTCGGGAATCGGCGGCAGCCGCCACGACGGCCGGCGGGTGGCCAGCAGGCCGCGGCCCAGGCCGATGACGAAGGCCATGAACACCAGCGCCTGGGCCATCGAACGCATCGCCTTGCGCGCCTGCGGCTCCCAGGTCGCGTATTCCTCGAGCACGCGAACGAACCCGTGCGCCGCCGCGGCGACCAGAAGCACATGGCTCGCCACGATGGCAATCACCAGCAGCGAACGCCGAAGCCGGCCCGCCGGCAGCAACCGCGCGGCGATGCGCGTCAGCAGATGCTCGGCCACCCAGTTACCGAGTACCGCGAGCAGCAGCGCCAGGATCAGCGCGCCAATCAGGGCGATCCGCGTCCCCTCCTGCATTGCTTGTGCGAGCCCGTCGCGCAGGCTGGCCACCATCGCTTTCAGGCGCGTCAGGTCATTCGGCCACGCCGCCTCCAGGTCGCGCCAGAACTCGCCGGTCAACGGCGAAGCGGCGCGCTCGGTGATCTGCGCTTCGAAGAGTTCGCGGCGCTGGGTCACCAGTTCGGCGGCGCGCTGCCGCACGTCGATGGAGAGCAGGCGCGCCAGCCGGATATCGGCATCCAGTGCGTTGCGTTCTTTTGTCAGCCGGGTGCGCTGGCGCGTGATGTCCGGGTCTTCGGTGACGCCTGCGGCCGGCGGATTTCCGAGTTCGCCGAGGCGGGCGTTCAGGTCGGCCAGTTCGCTGGCGCGCGCGGCGACGAACTTGTCGGCCTGCGTGCCGATGTTGCTGATCTGCGCCAGGAGCTTGCGCATGTCCTCGTTGGAATCGGCGGAGGCGGTGATCTTGGTGAGCTGCTCGCGCAGTTCGGCCACCGTGGGTTCGGGCACGGGAGCCGCGGCGGTGCTGCTGGTGCTACCGCCGATATTGCTGTCGGGCTGCGCCATCGCAGTGCCGCACGACAGCAAGGCGGCCAGGCAAAGGGCCATCAGGCGTGGGATCAAACTCATGGCTGCCATCATAGAAGGCGCCATTTCCGGGCCGCGGCGCGGCTCGTTGAAGCGTGTGACGAGCCGCTGCGGCCGGCGGCGGTCAAACGGCGGGACTGAACAGGTCGACGCGATCGGTGATGATGCCGTCGGTGCCGAGCTCGATCAGCCGCTCTGCGGCCCATTCGTCGTTGACGGTGTAGCTCAGCGCGCGCAGCCCCGCATCGTGTACTTGCGCCACCGTGGCGGCGTCCCAGAGTGCGTGGTTGCAGACGATGGCGGCGCAGTCGAGGTCGGTTGCCAGGGCGAGCCAGCCCTTGCGGAGCGTGTCGAGCAGAAGCCCGCGCGGCAGTTCGGGCTGGACCGTCTTCGCTCCCGCCAGCGATTCGGCCTGGAAAGAAGTGAGCAGCGGAGGAATGGCTGCGCCTTGCCAAAGCCGGGCCGCGAGCCGTGCCACTGCTTCGCCAGTCTCGCGCTCGGCGCCCGGGGTCGGCTTGATCTCGATGTTGAGCAGATGGCCGTTGGCAAGGCAGAAGCGCGCCAGGTTCTCGAGCGTGGCGAGCGGCTCGCCAGCAAAGGCGCGCGAGTGCCAACCGCCCGCGTCGAGCTGCGCGAGCGCACTCCAGGGCTGCGCGCCGCCGGTGCCACGGCCGTTGGTGGTGCGGTCGAGCGTGGCGTCGTGCATGAGAAAAGGCACGCCGTCGGCGCTGAGCTTGGCATCGCACTCGAACATGCGGTAGCCGTGCGAGGCGCCGAGCCGGAAGGCAGCCAGCGTGTTCTCGGGCGCCAGTTTGCCGGCGCCGCGGTGCGCGATCCAGCGCGGATAGGGCCAGGGCTTCAGCGCCGCCACTTTTTTCAGTCCGCGCGCTTGCCGGAACCGGCGTCGAACCAGTGCAGCTTGTCCTGGCGGGCCGCAATTTTTACCGTGTCGCC
Organism: Variovorax sp. OV700; assembly: GCF_900099805.1. Taxonomy (GTDB): domain Bacteria; phylum Pseudomonadota; class Gammaproteobacteria; order Burkholderiales; family Burkholderiaceae_C; genus Variovorax. The sequence continues at coordinate 82,158 of NZ_FNDR01000018.1, forward strand.
AGCGACCGGCGGGTGATCGCTTTCGTCGGTGCGCATGATGATCTGCTCTTCGCCGATGCGGCCGTACACCAGCCGTTCTGCGCCCAGCAGTTCGACCGACTCGACCTGCACGGACCAGCCGCTTTCGTCCAGCGTCAGGTGCTCGGGACGGATGCCGAGGATCTGGCCCGGCCGCACGCCGGGCGCGTGGTGCAGCAGGTTCATCGGCGGCGAACCGATGAAGCTGGCGACGAAGGTGGTGGCGGGCCGGTTGTAGACCTCTTCGGGCGTGGCGAACTGGTCCATCACGCCGCCATTCATCACGATGATGCGCTGGGCCAGCGTCATGGCCTCGACCTGGTCGTGCGTGACGAACAGGGAGGTGATGCCGAGTTCGCGGTGCAGCTTCTGGATCTCGATGCGGGTCTGCGCGCGCAGCTTGGCGTCGAGGTTGGAAAGCGGCTCGTCGAACAAGAACACCTGTGGCTGGCGCACGATGGCGCGGCCCATGGCCACGCGCTGGCGCTGTCCGCCGGAGAGCTCGCGCGGCTTGCGCTCGAGCAGGTGGCCCAGCTCGAGGATCTTGGCCGCCTTGTCGACCCGCGTCTTGATCTCGGGCTCCGGCACCTTGGCAATCTTGAGGCCGTAGGCCATGTTCTTGAACACGCTCATGTGCGGATAGAGCGCATAGTTCTGGAACACCATGGCAATGTCGCGCTCAGAGGGCTCGAGCTGGTTCACCACGCGCCCGCCAATGGAAATTTCGCCCGCCGAGATTTCCTCGAGGCCGGCCACCATGCGCAGCAGGGTGGACTTGCCGCAGCCCGAGGGCCCGACGATCACGATGAATTCATGGTCGGCAATCTCGGCGCTCACGCCGTGGATGACCTGGTTGGCTTTCGGCCCGTGGCCGTAGCGCTTGATGACGTTGCGAAGGGAAAGTGCAGCCATTCGAATTCTCGTTATTTCTCTGTATCAACCAGGCCCTTGACGAACCACTTTTGCATCAGCACCACCACCAGCGCGGGCGGCAGCATGGCGAGGATGGCGGTGGCCATCACGACGTTCCATTCGTTCTGGCTGTCACCGCCGGCAATCATTCGCTTGATGCCGACCACCACGGGGTACATGTCTTCGCCAGTGGTTGCGAGCAGCGGCCAGAGGTACTGGTTCCAGCCGTAGATGAACTGGATGACGAACAGTGCCGCAATCGAGGTCTTCGACAACGGCAGCAGCACGTCGAAGAAGAAGCGCATGGGGCTTGCCCCGTCCATGCGCGAGGCTTCGGTGAGCTCGTCGGGTACCGTGAGGAAGAACTGGCGGAACAGGAAGGTGGCCGTGGCCGACGCGATCAGCGGCACCGTGAGGCCCGCGTAGGTGTTCAGCATGTTCAGGTCGGACAGCACCTTGTAGGTGGGCAGGATGCGCACCTCCACCGGCAGCATCAGCGTCACGAAAATGGCCCAGAAGCAAATTTTCTTGAACGGGAACCGGAAGTAGACGATGGCGAAGGCCGACAGCAGCGAGATGGAAATCTTGCCGATCGAAATCACCAGTGCCGTCACCAGGCTCACCCACATCATGTGGGCCACGGGGGCGTTGGAGCCGGCGCTGGTTTCGCGCCCGAAGAGGGCGCCCTTGTAGCTGTCCAGCATGTTGGTGCCGGGCAAAAGCGGCATCGGCGCCTGCACGATTTCCTGTGCCGTGTGCGTGGAGGCCACGAACGCCAGGTAGAGCGGAAAGGCGACGATGAATACGCCGAGGATCATCACCACATGGGCCAGGATGCCCTGGGTGCCGCGTTTCTCAACCATGGAACGCCCCCTCGGAATTCTTGTTTTTTTTCTGCTTCATCAGTATTGAACCTTCTTTTCCACGTAGCGGAACTGGATGACAGTGAGCGCCACCACGATCGCCATCAGCACCACCGACTGCGCCGCCGAGCCGCCCAGATCCATGGCCTTGAAGCCGTCGTAGTAGACCTTGTAGACCAGGATGGCCGTGTCCTTGCCGGGGCCGCCTTGGGTGGCCGCGTCGACGATCGCGAAGGTGTCGAAGAAGGCGTAGACCACGTTGATCACCAGCAGGAAGAACGTGGTGGGCGAGAGCAGCGGAAACTGCACGGTCCAGAAGCGGCGCCACGGACGCGCGCCGTCGATGGCCGCGGCTTCGATGAGCGACTTGGGAATCGACTGCAGGCCGGCCAGGAAGAACAGGAAGTTGTAGGAGATCTGCTTCCACACCGAGGCCATCACGATCAGCGTCATGGCGTGGCCGGAGTCGAGCAGGTGGTTCCAGTCGATGCCGATCTTTCCGAGCGCATAGGCCACCACGCCCAGCGATGGGGAGAACATGAAGACCCAGAGCACGGCCGCCACGGCGGGCGCCACGGCGTAGGGCAGGATCAGCATGGTCTTGTAGAAGGTGCCGCCGCGCGTGATGCGGTCGGCAAACACCGCAAGCCCCAGCGACAGCGTGATGCCGATGCTCGCCACCAGCACCGAGAACAGCGCGGTGGTCTTGAACGACTCCACGTAGCTCGGATCGCTGAATATTTGCCGGAAGTTGTCGAGGCCGACGAATTCGACCGATGTGCCGAACGCGTCCTGCTGCTGCAGCGACTGCAGCAGTGCCTGCCCCGCCGGCCAGAAGAAAAACACGAGGATCACCGCCATTTGCGGCGTCAGCAGCAGCCAGGGCAGCCAGCCCGAGCGAAAGAAAACGCGTTTTTCCATGAACCCTCTACATAAAAAACCCGCCCGGCCCGCTCTTCTGCACGAGCGAACGGGGGGCGGGCGATATTAGCCGGACACGCGGGCCCGGTCGCCAATCGTTAGCTTTTGTTCGCCTTCTGGAAGCGTTCCAGCTGCTCGTTGCCGCGGGTCACGATGGAGTCGAGGGCTTCCTTGGCGGTCTTCTTGCCGCTCCAGACTTGTTCGAGCTCTTCGTCCTCGATGGCGCGGATCTGCACGTAATTGCCAAGGCGGATGCCGCGGCTCTTGTCGGTGACCTTGCGCACCATCTGCGTCACGGCCACGTCGGTGCCGGGGTTCTGCTTGTAGAAGCCCGAGTCTTCGGTGAGCTTGTAGGACGCCATGGTCACGGGCAGGTAGCCCGTACGCTTGTGGCTGGCCGACTGCACTTCAGGCGTCGAGATGAAGCTGAAGAACTTGGCCACGCCCTTGTACTCGGCCGGCTTCTTGCCCGACATGACCCACAGGCTGGCGCCGCCGATCACGGTGTTCTGCGGCACGCCGGGCACGTCCGGGTAGTAGGGCAGGGGAGAGACCGCGTAGGCAAACTTGGCGTTCTTGGCTACGTTGCCATAGAAGCCGGAGGACGTATTGATCATGGCGCACTCGCCCGACACGAACGAGGCTTCCGGAACGTTGCCGCGGCCCTTGTAGATGAACAGGCCCTGCTTGGCCATGTTGGCCAGGTTCTCGATGTGGCGCACGTGCAGCGGCGAATTGACCTTCATGCGCGCATCGAGCCCGGCGAGGCCGTTGCTCTTGGTCGCGAATTCGACGTTGTGCCAGGCGGAGAAGCTCTCCAGCTGCGTCCAGCCTTGCCAGGCCGTGGTGAACGGACACTTGTGGCCGCTTGCCTTCAGCTTGGCCGCGGCAGCCGTCACCTCGGGCCAGGTCGCGGGCAGCTTGGTGGTGTCGATGCCTGCGGCCTTGAAGGCGTCCTTGTTGATGTAGAACACCGTTGTCGAGCTGTTCAAGGGGAAGCTCAGCATCTGGCCGTTCGGCGCGGTGTAGTAGCCGGCCACGGCGGGAATGTAGGCGGCCGGATCGAACTTCTCGCCCGCGTCCTTCATGACCTGGCCGACGGGCACGATGGCGCCCTTGCTGGCCATCATGGTGGCGGTGCCGACCTCGAAGACCTGCAGGATGTGCGGTGCGTTGCCGGAGCGGAAGGCCGCAATGGAGGCTGTCATCGATTCGTCATACGTGCCCTTGTAGGTCGGCACGACCTTGTATTCCTTCTGGCTCTCGTTGAACTGCTTGGCCAGGTCGTTGACCCACTCGTTGTTGACGGCGGTCATGGAATGCCACCACTGGATCTCGGTCTGGGCCTGTGCCACATTGAACAGCGTGGCGGCCAACGCCGATGCCAGCGCGAGCGTCTTGAATCGCATGAAGACTCCTGATGGGAAATGAAAGCGCGGATGCTAGGCCATGTGGATGACACAGCCGCGTCACATTGGCGCACGGACCGTTGTCATCTTCCAATCGGGAAAACCCCTTTGGCGCAAGGCTTCCGGCAGAGCGCGAGCCTTCATGTTGCGTCGCAGCATGCTAGCATCGCATTCGCCTTTTTCGGCCTAGCCTGTTGCCGCGGCCGGGGCTTCCGCGAGTACGTCATGAGCAGCAAAACCTCCCTCGAAAAAAGCCGGATCAAGTTCCTTTTGCTTGAGGGCATCCACCCTTCGGCCGTGGAGGTGCTGCGCGGTGCGGGCTACACCAACATCGAGTCGCTGCCGGGTGCGCTGCCCGATGCGGAGCTCAAGGCCAAGATCGCCGACGTCCACTTCCTGGGCATCCGTTCGCGTACGCAATTGACGGCCGAGGTCTTCGCGGCCGCCCACAAGCTGGTGGCGGCAGGGTGCTTCTGCATCGGCACCAACCAGGTCGACCTGGAAGCCGCGCGCGAGCATGGCGTGGCGGTGTTCAACGCCCCGTATTCCAACACCCGCTCGGTGGCCGAGCTGGTGCTGGCCGAAGCCATCCTGCTGCTGCGCGGCGTGCCCGAAAAGAGCGCGGTGGCGCACCGCGGCGGCTGGCTCAAGTCGGCCGAGAACGCATTCGAGATCCGCGGCAAGACGCTGGGCATCGTGGGCTACGGCTCCATCGGCGCCCAGTTGTCGGTGCTGGCCGAGGCGCTGGGCATGAACGTGGCCTTCTACGACGTGGTGACCAAGCTGCCGCTGGGCAATGCGCGCCAAGTGCGCGAACTGCACCAGTTGCTGGCCCAGAGTGATATCGTGACCCTGCACGTGCCGGAGACGCAGGCCACGCAATGGATGATCGGCGCGGCGGAAATCGCCGCCATGAAGCCGGGCTCGATCCTGATCAATGCCTCGCGCGGCTCGGTCGTCGAAATCGAGCCGCTGGCCGAGGCGCTGAAGCAGAACAAGCTGCTGGGCGCCGCGATAGACGTCTTCCCGGTCGAGCCGCGCACCAACAAGGATGAGTTCCAGTCGCCGCTGCGCGGCCTCGACAACGTGATCCTCACGCCCCACATCGGCGGCTCGACGATGGAGGCGCAGGCCAACATCGGTCTCGAGGTGGCGGAAAAACTGGTGAAGTACAGCGACAACGGAACCTCGACCTCGTCGGTCAACTTTCCAGAGGTGGCGCTGCCTGCGCACCCTGGCAAGCACCGGCTGCTGCACATCCACCGCAACGTGCCGGGCGTGCTGTCGGAGATCAACAAGATCTTCTCGGACAACAACATCAACATTTCTTCGCAGTTCCTGCAGACCAACGAGAAGATCGGCTACGTGGTGACGGACATCGACGCGGCGTATTCCGACCTGGCCCTGGAAAAGCTGGCCAAGGTGAACGGGACGATCCGCAGCCGCGTGTTGTTCTGAGGTTCCCGGGGGCTACTTATAGGGGAACGGAAGCGCCCCCGGGCAAACCCCCGGGCGCTGCCCTAAAATCTCCACCCCCGGCTATGGGCGCGCAGCGCCCGGCCGAGGTGCCACCCCGATGAATGCTCCGACCGCGTTGACCACGCTGTTGTCGCAGGCCGCAGAGCCTGTACGACTGCGCGAGATCCCCTATAACTACACCAGCTTTTCCGACCGAGAGATCGTGATCCGCCTGTTGGGCGAGCGCGGCTGGGAACTGCTCCAGACCCTGCGCGCCGAGCGCCGTACCGGCCGATCGGCCCGCATGCTCTACGAGGTGCTCGGCGACATCTGGGTGGTCCAGCGCAACCCCTACCTGGTCGACGACCTGCTAGACAACCCTCGCCGCCGCGGGCAACTGGTAGATGCGCTCAGGCACCGCCTCGCTGAGGTGCAGAAGCGCCGCACCCCCGACAGCGACCTGCCACGCGACCAGCTCGTGGGCGAACTCACGGGCCTCGTCGGCCAGGCCGTCGCGGCCTTCGACACCGCCTTTCGCGATGTGGCGGCCCTTCGCCGCAAGGCCACGCGCGTACTGGGCCGCCTCACGGCCAAGGACAACATCAAGTTCGACGGCCTCTCGCGCGTGTCGCACGTGACCGACGCCACCGACTGGCGCGTGGAATATCCCTTCGTGGTGCTGTGCCCCGACACCGAGGCCGAGATGGCCCTGCTGGTCAAGGGCTGCATCGAACTGGGGCTCACCATCATTCCGCGCGGCGGCGGCACCGGCTACACCGGCGGCGCCATTCCGCTTACGTGGAAGAGCGTGGTCATCAACACCGAGAAACTCGAGGCCATGACCGAGGTCGAGATGGTCTCGCTGCCCGGCCTCGATGCGCCCGTGGCCACTGTCTGGACCGAGGCGGGCGTGGTCACGCAGCGCGTGGCCGATGCCGCCGAGCGCGCGGGCTATGTGTTCGCGGTCGACCCGACCTCCGCCGAGGCCTCGTGCGTCGGCGGCAACGTGGCGATGAACGCGGGCGGAAAGAAGGCCGTGCTCTGGGGCACGGCGCTCGACAACCTGGCGTCGTGGCGCATGGTGACGCCGCAGGCCGAATGGCTCGAAGTCACGCGCATCGGTCATAACCTCGGCAAGATCCACGACGTCGAGAGCGCCGTGTTCGAGCTGCAGTACTACGCCGCCGACGGCAAGACCAAGCTGCGCACCGAGCGACTCGACATTCCGGGCCGCACCTTCCGCAAGGAAGGCCTCGGCAAGGACGTGACCGACAAGTTCCTTTCCGGCCTGCCGGGCATCCAGAAAGAAGGCTGCGACGGCCTCATCACCAGCTGCCGCTGGGTGGTGCACCGCATGCCGGCGCACACGCGCACCGTGTGCCTCGAATTCTTCGGCAACGCGAAGGATGCGGTGCCCAGCATCGTCGAGATCAAGGACTTCATGTTCGCCGAGCAGAAGCGCTCCGGCGTACTGCTGGCCGGCCTGGAGCATCTGGACGACCGCTACCTGAAGGCAGTCGGCTACGCCACCAAGTCGAAGAAGCACGGCGGCTTGCCGAAGATGGTGCTGTTCGGCGACATCGCGGGCGACGACGCCGATGCCGTGGCGCGGGTCACGTCGGAAGTGGTGCGCATCGCCAATTCGCGCAGCGGCGAAGGCTTCATCGCCATCAGCCCTGAGGCGCGCAAGAAATTCTGGCTCGACCGAAAGCGCACGGCCGCCATCAGCAAGCACACCAACGCCTTCAAAATCAACGAAGACGTGGTGATTCCGCTGCCGCGCATGGCCGAGTACAGCGACGGCATCGAGCGCATCAACATCGAGCTCTCGCTCAAGAACAAGCTGGAGCTCACCGACGCCCTCGAAGCCTTTTTGCTGCGCGGGAACCTGCCGCTCGGCAAGAGCGACGACGCGCACGAGATTCCGGCGGCCGAGCTGCTCGAGGACCGCGTGGCGCAGGCCGTGGCGCTGGTGCAGAGCGTGCGTGCGCTCTGGGCCGAATGGCTGCGCGATGCCGACAGGCTGTTTCCGCAGCTGCAGGACCACACCCTGCGCGCCAGCTGGAAGACCCAGTTGCGCCAGCCGCTGCAGGAGATCTTCAGCGGCGCCGAATTCGCGCCCATCGTTGCCGAATGCGTAGCCATCCACAAGCAGGTGCTCAAGGGCCGCGTGTGGGTGGCGCTGCACATGCATGCCGGCGACGGCAACGTGCACACCAACATTCCCGTCAACAGCGACAACTACGACATGCTGCAGACCGCGCATGCCGCGGTGGTGCGCATCATGGCGCTGGCGCGCAGCCTCGACGGCGTGATTTCGGGCGAGCACGGCATCGGCATCACCAAGCTCGAATTCCTGAGCGACGAAGAGCTGAAGCCCTTCATGGATTACAAGCAGCGCGTCGATCCCGAAGGCCGCTTCAACAAGGGCAAGCTGGTGCGCCCCCCCGCCGGCGAAAACGTCGAGCTGCATGCCGATTTGACCAACGCCTACACGCCGAGCTTCGGCCTCATGGGTCACGAGTCGCTGATCATGCAGCAGAGCGACATCGGCGCCATTGCCGACAGCGTGAAAGACTGCCTGCGCTGCGGAAAGTGCAAGCCGGTTTGCGCCACTCACGTGCCGCGCGCCAATCTGCTGTACAGCCCGCGCAACAAGATCCTGGCAACCTCGCTGCTGGTCGAAGCCTTCCTGTATGAAGAGCAGACCCGGCGCGGCATCAGCATCAAGCATTGGGAAGAGTTCGAGGACGTGGCCGATCACTGCACCGTGTGCCACAAGTGCCTCACCCCGTGCCCGGTGAAGATCGACTTCGGCGACGTGTCGATGAACATGCGCAACCTGCTGCGCAAAATGGGGCAGAAGAGCTTCCGCCCCGGCAACGCGGCGGCGATGTTCTTCCTCAACGCGACCAATCCGCAGACCATCAAGGCGGTGCGCGCGGGCATGGTGGGTATCGGCTTCAAGGCGCAGCGCCTGGCGAACGACCTGCTGCGCGGGCTTGCCCGCAAGCAGACCGCCGCACCGCCGGCCACGCTCGGCCCGGCACCGCTCAAGGAGCAGGTGATCCACTTCATCAACAAGAAGATGCCGGGCAACCTGCCGAAGCAGACGGCACGCGCGCTGCTCGACATCGAGGATGCCGACTACGTGCCGATCATCCGCGACCCGAAGGCCACCACGTCGGAGACCGAGGCGGTGTTCTACTTTCCGGGCTGCGGGTCGGAGCGGCTGTTCTCGCAGGTGGGCCTCGCCACGCAGGCCATGCTCTGGCATGCCGGCGTGCAAACGGTGCTGCCGCCAGGATATCTGTGCTGCGGCTATCCGCAGCGCGGCAGCGGCCAGTTCGACAAGGCCGAGAAGATGATCACCGACAACCGCGTGCTCTTCCACCGCGTGGCCAACACGCTCAACTACCTGGACATCAAGACCGTGGTGGTGAGCTGCGGAACCTGCTACGACCAGCTGCAGGGCTACCAGTTCGACAAGATCTTTCCTGGCTGCCGCATCATCGACATTCACGAGTACCTGCTCGAAAAAGGCATCACGCTTGCCGATGCGGGCGGTGGCGGCTATCTGTACCACGACCCCTGCCACAGCCCGATGAAGCTGCAGGACCCGATGAAGACCGTCAAGGCGCTGGTCGGCGACAACGTGCTCAAGAACGACCGCTGCTGCGGCGAATCGGGCACCCTGGGCGTGTCGCGGCCCGACATCTCGACGCAGATCCGCTTCCGCAAGGAAGAAGAGCTGAAAAAGGGCGAGGCAGCCTTGCGCGCGAACGGCCAAGTCGGCGAAATGGACAACGTCAAGATCCTGACCAGCTGCCCGAGCTGCCTGCAAGGCCTCTCGCGCTACGGCAACGACCTGAACAACGGCCTGCTCGAAGCCGACTACATCGTGGTCGAGATGGCCAACAAGATTCTCGGCAAGAACTGGATGCCCGAGTACGTGGCTGCCGCCAACCAGGGCGGGATCGAGCGGGTGCTGGTATGACCATGGCCTCCACGATCGGCGGCGGCCCGGTTCCCGGCTGTCCATTCTGCGAAGGCCCCGGTGGCCGGATCGTGTTCGAAGGCGCGAAGCTTCGCGTCATCCATGCCGAAGAGGCGGGCTTCCCGGCCTTCTACCGCGTGATATGGCGCGAGCATGCGGCGGAGTTTTCGGATCTCGATACCGCCGACCGCGTGCTGTGCATGGAGGCGGTGGCGATAGTCGAGCAGTGCCTGCGCGAGCATCTGTCGCCGGCCAAGATCAACCTCGCGGCGCTTGGCAACATGGTGCCGCACTTGCATTGGCACGTGATTGCGCGCTTTGCAGGCGACACCCATTTTCCCGGCTCGGTCTGGGCTCCGGTGCAGCGCGAGGCGAGTGCTGCCCAACTGGCTTCCGTGTCCGCGCGCCTGCCGGAATTGGAGCGTGCGATGATGGCCCGACTGGGCACAAGGAGCTTCTGATGGCAGGTTTGCAAGCCGGCGCACCGACGCCGCAATCGATCACCGTGCATGGCCAGTCGCGCGTGCTCGAGGTCGGGTTTTCCGACGGTGCCACTTTCCGCATTCCGTTCGAGCTCATGCGCATCTACTCGCCGTCCGCGGAAGTGCAGGGCCATGGTCCCGGGCAGGAAATCCTGCAGACCGGCAAGCGAGACGTCGAACTGGTCGACCTGAAGCCGGTGGGCAACTACGCAGTGCAGCCGGTCTTCAGCGATGGCCACGACACCGGCATCTTCTCGTGGGACCTGCTGTACGAACTCGGTGCCAAACAGGTCGAGCGCTGGGCCGAGTACGAACGCCGGCTCGCCGCGGCGGGCGTCGACCGCGATGCGCCGATGATCGACAAGGGTGGTGCCGCCTGCGGCAGCCACTGACCCGGCGCGAACGCGCCCGCTCCTGAAAACATAGCCTCGCACGCAGGCGCGGCGCGTCCTGCGGCGGCCGGCTATTTGAAGAAAAAGCAACAAAAGCCCGCCGTCTTCGGAGGGTCGCGTTCTTGAGGTGTGTGCTTCCGCCCTAATATCAGCCTCATGAGCACCACCCACTTCGGCTTCGAAAAAGTCGACGAAAGCGAGAAAGCGCAACGTGTCCGCGGCGTCTTCGATTCCGTCGCCACGCGTTACGACCTCATGAACGACCTGATGTCGATGGGGCTGCACCGCGCCTGGAAGGCCTACACCGTGATGGTGGCCAACGTGGGCGAAGGCTCGCGCGTGCTCGACATCGCGGGCGGCACCGGCGACCTCGCGCTGGCCTTCTCCAAGAAGGTCGGCGCCAGCGGCCAGGTGGTGCACACAGACATCAACGAAGCCATGCTGCGCACCGGCCGCGACCGCCTGCTCGATGCCGGCGTGGCGCTGCCCACGCTGGTCTGCGACGCGGAGAAGCTGCCGTTCCCGAGCGACCATTTCGACGTGGTGACCGTGGCATTCGGCCTTCGCAACATGACGCACAAGAACATGGCGCTGAAGGAGATGAACCGCGTGCTCAAGCCGCGCGGCAAGCTCCTGGTGCTCGAGTTCTCGAAGGTCGCCAAGCCGCTCGCCAAGGCCTACGACTGGTATTCGTTCAACGTCCTGCCGCGCCTGGGCAAGCTGGTGGCGGGCGACGATGCGAGCTATCGCTACCTGGCCGAATCCATCCGGATGCATCCCGCGCAGGACGAACTCAAGACCCTCATGAAAGAGGGCGGTTTCGGGCATGTGGACTATCACAACATGACGGGTGGCGTGGTTGCCCTTCATGTTGGAATCAAGTGTTGATGACGCGAATTCTTCGCTCAAAAGAGGAGACGACATGAAAAGTTTGAGTTCTTTGTTCCTGGCCTGCGTGCTGGCCCTGGTCAGCGTGCAAGCCGATGCAGCACGCATCGGCGGCGGCAAGTCGGTCGGCCGCCAGTCGTCCAACGTGACGCAGCGCGAATCCGCATCGCCCACCGCGCCCACGCAGCAAAGCGCAACCAACGCAGCGCCGAAGCCCGCCACGCCGGCACCCGCCGCCGCGGCTCCGAAGCGTCCATGGGGCGCCATGCTCGGCGGCCTCGCCGCCGGCTTGGGTCTGGCCTGGCTCGCGAGTTCGCTGGGCCTTGGGGCCGGGTTTGCCAACATCCTGTTGATCGGGCTGCTCGTGATGGCCGCGTTGTTCGTCTGGCGCATGTTCAAGGCGCGTTCGGCAGCCTCGTCGGGTGCCAACCGCCCGGGCGGCTTCGCATTCGAAGGCGCGGGTAACCCGGCGAATGCCAGCTCCCCCGCGCAGTACAGCCCGAACAATGTCGGCAATGATGCGTCCGCCCGGCCCTGGGAGCGCAACACGAGCGCTTTCGACGCCACGCCCGCACACACCGACGAGCGGCATGGCAGCAGCCTTTCCGCGGCAGGTGCGGCGGCCGGCGGCAGCATGATCGGCTCGGCGCTGTCGGGTTCGCAGTCGTGGGGCATTCCGGTCGGCTTCGACGTGGACGGCTTCCTCAGCGCCGCCAAGCGCAACTTCGTGACCCTGCAGGACGCATGGGACCGCGCCGACGTCACGACCCTGCGCTCGATGATGACCGACGGCATGGTCGACGAGATCCGCACCCAGCTGGCCGATCGCGCCAGCCACACCGGCGGCGCCTCGAACAAGACCGAAGTCGTGATGCTCGACGCCAAGCTGCTGGGCATCGAGGAACTGGCCGACGTCTACATGGCGAGCGTGGAGTTCTCCGGCATGATCCGCGAAGACGCTTCCGCCGGCCCGGGCCCGTTCCGCGAAGTCTGGAACATGACCAAGCCCACCAGCGGCACCAGCGGCTGGCTGGTGGCGGGCGTGCAAGCGCTGCAGTAAGCGCATTCGGGCGGCCGGGAGGCCGTCTGCAGAACCGATAATGGGGACATGGCCACACCATCGTCCCCATTTTCTTTTCTCGACGACCTGTTCAACCGCATCGGCGAGCGCCTGCAGCCGCCCGCCTGGGCGGTGCACGAGATCCAGCATCGCGCGGTGCTGTTTCTGAACCATGTGCTGCAGCAGGAGCCCGAGGCCCAGCAGCGGCTGCTCCGCCAGCAGGGGCGGGTGGTGCGATTCCAGTGGCGCTTCGTGACGATGGAGCTGGTGGCCACGCCCGCCGGCCTTCTCGATCTGGCGCCTGCCGGATCGGTGCCCGAGCTCACGCTCACCGTCACCGACGAATCCCCCTTCGAGCTGGCCCGTGCCACGCTGCGCGGCGGCAAGCCTTCGGTGCAGATCATCGGCGACGTGCAACTCGCGGCCGAGGTCAACTGGCTGGTCGACCACGTGCGCTGGGATGTCGAGGACGACCTCGCCCGCGTGGTCGGCGACGTGCCGGCACACACCATTGCCAATGGCGCGCGCCGGGTCGTGGGCGCACTGCGCCAGTTCGTCGGCGATCGCAAGCCCCAGCAGGCCGGCGGTTCGTCGGCTGGCTCGGCGAGCACGCCCGAATGAGGCGCTTCTACCGCGGGCTTTTCATCGTCTTGGTCGCGCTGCGCTACGGCCTGGACGAACTCGTGCTCACGAGCTTCCAGAAACCCTGGCTGCGCGTGGTGGCGCGCGTCGTCTCCATCGGCCGCAACCTCGATGCGCCCCGCGGTCAGCGGCTGCGTGAGGCGCTCGAAAGGCTGGGCCCGATCTTCGTCAAGTTCGGCCAGGTGCTGTCCACCCGGCGCGACCTGCTGCCGCCCGACATTGCCGACGAGCTCGCGTTCCTGCAGGACCGCGTGCCGCCGTTCCCCTCGTCCGTGGCCATTGCCACCATCGAGCGCGCCTTCCGCCGTCCCGTGGGTGACGTGTTCGTGCAGTTCGACGAGACGCCGATCGCCAGCGCGTCGATCGCTCAGGTGCACTTTGCGACCATTCGCACCAACGAGGGCGAGGTGCGCGAGGTCGCGGTCAAGGTGCTGCGCCCCAACATGCGCGGCGTGATCGAGAAAGACCTGGCGCTCATGGCCATGATGGCCGGCTGGGTCGAGAAGCTCTCGCCCGACGGCAAGCGCCTGAAGCCGCGCGAGGTGGTGGGCGAGTTCGACAAGTACCTGCACGACGAGCTCGACCTGGTGCGCGAAGCGGCCAACGCTGCCCAGCTGCGCCGCAACATGGTCGAACTCGACCTGGTGCTGATCCCGGAGATGTTCTGGGACTTCTGCCATCCCGAGGTGATCGTGATGGAACGCATGAATGGCGTGCCCATTGCCCAGCTCGACCGCTTGCGTGCGGCTGGCGTCGACATTCCCAAGCTGGCGCGTGACGGTGTCACGATCTTCTTCACGCAGGTGTTTCGCGACGGCTTCTTTCACGCCGACATGCACCCGGGCAACATCCAGGTGAGCCTCGAGCCCGAGACCTTCGGGCGCTACATTTCGCTCGACTTCGGGATCATCGGCACGCTGACCGAGTCCGACAAGGAATACCTCGCGCAGAACTTCGTGGCCTTTTTCCGGCGCGACTACAAGCGCGTGGCCGAGCTTCACCTTGAAAGCGGCTGGGTGCCCGAAGGCACCCGCATCGACGAGCTGGAAGCGGCGATACGCACCGTTTGCGAACCGTACTTCGATCGGCCGCTGCGGGAAATCTCGCTCGGCATGGTGCTGATGCGTCTGTTCCAGACCTCGCGCCGCTTCCACGTCGAGATCCAGCCGCAGCTGGTGTTGTTGCAGAAAACCCTGCTCAATATCGAGGGGTTGGGCCGCCAGCTCGACCCCGAGCTCGACCTCTGGCATACCGCAAAGCCGTTTCTCGAGAAGTGGATGGTCGACCAGATCGGGCCCAGGAAGCTGTTCGAGCAGCTCAAGGCCGAGGCGCCGCGCTATGCAAAATTGCTGCCGCAATTGCCGCGCCTGCTGCACGATTTCCTAGAAAATCGGCCCGCCGACCACCGCCGCGAGCTGCTGGAGCTGCTGGCCGCGCAGAAGCGCACCAACCGGTTGCTGCAGGCCATTCTCTATGGTGGCATGGGATTTGTATTGGGGTTGCTCGCCATGCAAGTGCTGGTGCGCGTGAAGTTGTTCTAGAGGAGAGTCCCCGTGCTGTTGACGCTGGTTGTCGTTTATCTGCTGGTCACCATCGCGATCGGCCTCTACGCCGCCAAGCGGGTGAAGAACACCACCGACTTCGCGATCGCCGGGCGGCATCTGCCGCTCTACATGATCGTGACCACCACCTTCGCGACCTGGTTCGGGTCCGAAACGGTGCTGGGCATCCCGGCCAAGTTCATCGAAGGCGGCCTGAACGGGGTGATCGAAGACCCCTTCGGCGCGGGCACCTGCCTGATCCTGGTGGGGCTGTTCTTCGCGGGCAAGCTCTACCGCATGACGCTTTTGACCATCAGCGACTACTACCGCGAGCGCTATGGCCGCGGCGTCGAGGTGGCCTGCTCGCTCATCATCATGCTGAGCTACCTGGGCTGGGTGTCGGCGCAGGTCACGGCACTGGGGCTGGTGTTCAACGTGCTCTCTGCCGGTGCCATCAGCATTCCGATGGGCATGGTGATCGGCGTCGTCTCGATCCTGGCCTACACCCTGTTCGGCGGCATGTGGTCGGTGGCGGTGACCGACTTCATCCAGATGATCATCCTCGTCTCGGGGCTGGCCATCATTGCCGTGTTCGCCGGCAACATGGCCGGCGGTGCCGACAAGGTGGTGGCCTTCGCGGTCAGCAAGGATCTCTTCAAGTTCTGGCCCGAGCCCAACTGGCACGACATGGTGTTTTTCTTTGCCGCGGCCATCACGATGATGCTGGGCTCCATTCCGCAGCAGGATGTGTTCCAGCGCGTCATGTCGGCCAACAGCGCCAAGGCCGCCACGCGCGGCCCTGTCATCGGCGGGGTCGCGTACATCCTGTTCGCCTCCGTCCCCATGTTCCTGGTGGCGAGTGCGCTCCTGATCATGCCGGAGCAGACCGCCGCGCTGCTGAAGGAAGATCCGCAGAAGGTGCTGCCCACGCTGGTGCTGGAGAAGATGCCCTTTGTAATGCAGGTGCTGTTCTTCGGCGCGTTGCTGTCGGCCATCAAGTCAACCGCCTCGGCCACCTTGCTGGCGCCGAGCGTCACGTTCACCGAGAACATCTGGCGCCAGTTCCGGCCCGCGGGAACCGACCGCCAGAATCTCATGACCATGCGCATCACCGTCCTGGTCTTCAGCGCGGCCGTGCTGGCCTACGCCATCCGCATGCAGGGCACGCCCATCTACGAACTGGTGTCGGGCGCCTACCAGGTGCCGCTGGTCGGCGCTTTTGTGCCGCTGGTGTGCGGGCTGTACTGGCGCCGCGCCACCACGCAGGGCGCCGTCGCCTCGATCGTGTTCGGCATCGGTGTCTGGCTGCTGTTCCTGTCGATGCCCTGGGGCACGGCATTTCCGGCCCAACTGGCCGGGGTGCTCGCCTCGTTCACCGGCATGGTGGCCGGATCGCTTGCGCCGCAGTGGGTGGCCAATACCCGCACGCCACACCGGCTGCTGGCCACTGAACCGGCCTGAAGACGCGTCTGTTGGCGGGGCGGCCCTTATAATCGAGGGCTTTGCGAGCGGCCTTTCCCAGGCCCTAGTCAGGCCTTTGCGCCGAGTTCGCGCTGCTTTTCCACTCAATTCCAATGCCCATTTACGCCTACAAGTGCAGCGCCTGCGGCTTTGCCAAGGACGCCCTGCAAAAAATGTCCGATGCGCCGCTCACGGTGTGCCCGACGTGCGGCGCGAGTGCGTTCGAGAAGCAAGTCACCGCTGCAGGCTTCCAGCTCAAGGGTTCTGGCTGGTATGTAACCGATTTTCGCGATGGCGGCGGCAAGAAGGCTGAGCCCGCAACGGCCCCGGCAGCGGCCAATGGCGACTCCGCCGCCGCGCCAGCCCCAGCCGCCAAGACCGCGGAAGCTTCGAGCCCTGCGCCTGCCCCCGCGCCGAGTCCTGCTCCGGCGCCAGCCCCTGCAGCAGCCGCCAAGGGCGCCTGAGAACACACACCATGCTCGCCCTGCGCAAATGGCTGTTTTCCGGCTTGCTGGTGATCGTTCCGCTGTTCATCACCCTGGCGGTGCTGAAGTGGATCATCGACACGCTGGACCAGACGCTCTGGGTGCTGCCGTCGGTCTGGCAGAAATGGCTGTACGACAACAACGTGCGCGGGCTCGGCGTGCTGCTCACGCTGGGCATCCTGCTGGGCGTGGGCGCCACCGCGAGCAATTTCGTGGGCAAGCGCCTGCTCGGCTGGGGCGACGCGGTGGTGCGGCGCATCCCCGTCGTCCGCTCGATCTATTCGAGCGTCAAGCAGGTCTCTGACACGCTCTTTTCCGAGAACGGCAATGCCTTCCGGACGGCCGTGCTGGTGCAGTGGCCGCGCGAGGGGGTCTGGACCATCGCCTTTGTTACCGGCACGCCCGGCGGTGACGTGGTCGAGCACCTGGGCGGCGGCGACTACCTCAGCGTCTACGTACCGACCACGCCCAATCCCACGGGCGGTTATTTCGTGATGCTCAAGCGCAGCGACTGCATCGAACTCAAGATGAGCGTGGACGAAGCGCTCAAGTACATCGTCTCGATGGGGGTGGTCGTTCCCGGCGGCCCTTCGTCCCTCGCGAACAAGTAGAAAACGCGCCTTCGCGGCGCTGGAATCCAAGATATGGCCATGCGTACTCACTATTGCGGTCTTGTGACCGAAGCCCTGATGGGCCAAACCGTTACCCTGTGCGGCTGGGTCAACCGCCGCCGCGACCATGGCGGCGTGATCTTCGTCGACGTGCGCGACCGCGAAGGCTACGTGCAGGTGGTGTGCGACCCCGATCGCGCCTCCACCTTCGCCGTGGCCGAGAACCTGCGCAACGAGTTCTGCGTGCAGATCACCGGCCTGGTGCGTTCGCGCCCCGAAGGCACCACCAACGACCAGCTCAAGAGCGGCAAGATCGAAGTGCTGTGCCACGAGCTCAAGGTGCTGAATCCGTCGGTCACGCCGCCGTTCCTGCTGGACGACGACAACCTCAGCGAAACCACCCGCCTCACACACCGTGTGCTCGACCTGCGCCGCCCGGCCATGCAGCGCAACATGATGCTGCGCTACAAGGTGACGATGGAGACGCGCAAGTTCCTCGACGCCAACGGCTTCATCGACATCGAGACACCGATGCTCGGCAAGTCGACGCCCGAAGGTGCGCGCGACTATCTGGTGCCCAGCCGCGTGCATGACGGCAGCTTCTTCGCGCTGCCGCAGTCGCCCCAGCTCTTCAAGCAGCTGCTGATGGTGGCCGGCTACGACCGCTACTACCAGATCGTGAAGTGCTTCCGCGACGAAGACCTGCGCGCCGACCGCCAGCCCGAGTTCACGCAGATCGACATCGAGACCTCGTTCCTCGCCGAAGAAGAAATCCGCGAGATGTTCGAGGGCATGATCCGCACCGTGTTCCGCAATGCCGCGAGCATCGACCTGCCGGTGTTCCCGACCATGAGCTATGCCGACGCGATGTTCAAGTACGGCTCCGACAAGCCCGACCTGCGCGTGAAGCTCGAATTCACCGAACTCACCGAGCTCATGAAGCGCGTCGAGTTCAAGGTGTTCTCGAACGCCGCCACCATGAAGGGCGGCCGTGTCGTCGCGCTGCGCGTGCCGGGCGGCGGTGCAGAGGGCGGCCTCTCTCGCGGCGAGATCGACGCCTACCAGGAGTTCGTCAAGATCTACGGTGCCAAGGGCCTGGCCTACATCAAGGTCAATGACGCGCAGGCCGGCCGCGAAGGCCTGCAGAGCCCGATCGTCAAGAACCTCGACGACGCGGCGCTGGCCGAGATCATTGCCCGCACGGGTGCCCGCAACGGCGACATCCTGTTCTTCGGTGCCGACAAGGAAAAGGTCGTCAACGACGCCATCGGCGCGCTGCGCGTGAAGATCGGCCACAGCGCCTTCGGCAAGAAGAGCGGCCTGTTCGACGACCGCTGGGCGCCGCTGTGGGTGGTGGACTTCCCGATGTTCGAGTTCGACGAGGAAGGCCAGCGCTGGTCGGCCGTGCACCATCCGTTCACCGCACCCAAGGACGGTCATGAAGACCTCATGGACACCGCGCCCGAGAAGTGCATTGCCAAGGCCTACGACATGGTGCTCAACGGTATCGAGATGGGCGGCGGCTCGGTGCGTATCCACCGTGAGGAAGTGCAGAGCAAGGTGTTCCGCGCGCTCAAGATCAACGCAGAGGACGCGCAGCTCAAGTTCGGCTTCCTGCTCGACGCGCTGCAATATGGCGCACCGCCGCACGGCGGCATCGCCATCGGCCTTGATCGCCTGGTCATGCTCATGACCGGCGCCGAGTCGATCCGCGACGTGATTGCCTTCCCCAAGACCCAGCGCGCGCAAGACCTGCTCACGCAGGCGCCAAGCCCGGTCGACGAAAAGCAGCTGCGCGAGCTGCACATCCGGCTGCGCAACGTCCAGCAGCCCGCCTGATGCGCCCATGACGACCATCGACCGGCCCTGGAAGATTCCGGAGTCGGTGCTGGTCGTCATTCACACCCCGGCGCTCGAGGTGCTGCTGATCCGGCGCGCCGATGCCCATGAGTTCTGGCAGTCGGTCACGGGCAGCAAGGACGTGCTCGACGAGCCGCTTGTGCTCACTGCGGCGCGCGAAGTGGCCGAAGAAACCGGTATCCAGTGCGGGGAGGGCAGCCCGCTGGCGGCCCGGCTGGTCGACTGGCAGCTGCGCAACGTCTACGAAATCTATCCCGGCTGGCGTGCTCGCTACGAGCCCGGCATCACGCACAACACCGAGCATCTCTTCGGACTCTGCGTGCCCGAGCGCGTGGTGCCCACGCTCCACCCCCGCGAGCACACGGCCTGGAAATGGCTGCCCTACCGCGAGGCCGCCGATGCGTGTTTTTCCCCATCGAATGCCGAAGCCATTCTGTTGCTGCCAGAATTTGCGCGATGAACCTGCCGGCACACACGCTTCGGGTCGCGACCTACAACATCCACAAGGGTGTGCAAGGCATCGGGCCTGCCCGGCGCCTCGAGATCCATAACCTGGGGCACGCGATCGAGCAGCTCGACGCCGACATCATCTGCCTGCAAGAGGTGCGCAAGATGAACCGGCAGGCTCAGGCGCGTTTTGCGCGCTGGCCCGAGATGCCGCAGGCCGATTTTCTGGCGCCCGAGGGCTACACCGCCGTCTACGAAACCAACGCCGTCACGCGCCACGGGGAACATGGCAACGCATTGCTCACCCGCTGGCCGGTGATCCGTACCGGACACCAGGACATATCGGACCACCGCTTCGAGCAGCGCGGGCTGCTGCACGTCGTCATCGAATTCGAGGAACGGCCGGTGCATGCGATCGTGGTGCATCTGGGGCTCATCAAGGGCAGCCGCGTGCGGCAGGTGGCGCGGCTGCGCGAGTTCATCGAGCGCGAAGTGCCGGCGGGCGAGGCGGTGGTCGTCGCGGGCGACTTCAATGACTGGGGCGCGCGCATGCGCCACGCCATGAACGCCATGGGCCTGCGCGACACCAGCGACCTGCGCGGCCCGCCGACGCTCACCTATCCTTCGCGCCTGCCCGTGGCACAGCTTGATTTCATCTACGCGCGGCAGCTCGAGCCGGCCGCATGCTCGGTGCCGCGGGGCCCGATCTGGGCTCGCATGTCCGACCACCTGCCGCTGGTGGCCGATTTCACACTGGGCTGAGGCCGATCCGGCGGGCTTTGCATCCGGTGCACCGCTTCTCCCGCCCCGGCAGCCCAAATGCGTTCGCTGCTACCATGCGCGGATGCTGAGGAAAACCGACGTGGAACCGCGCCCTGATGGCAACAATGACGACGAGGGCACACCCGTCTCGGTGAAGATCCGCGAGCGCCTGACGGCCGCGCGCAAGCGCTTCAACGCCAACGACAACATCGCCGAGTTCATCGCGCCGGGCGAGCTCGAGTCCTTGCTCGACGAGGTCGAGGTCAAGATGAAGGGCGTGCTCGAAAGCCTGGTGATCGATCTCGAGAACGACCACAACACCGGCAACACCGCGCGCCGGGTGGCCAAGATGTACCTCAACGAAGTGTTCAAGGGCCGCTACGTGGCGCCGCCTTCGCTCACCGAGTTTCCGAATGCCGAGCATCTGAACGAGCTGATGATCGTCGGCCCGATCACCGTGCGCAGCGCCTGCTCGCACCACTTCTGCCCGATCATCGGCAAGCTGTGGATCGGCATCATGCCGAACGAGCACACCAACGTCATCGGCCTGTCCAAGTACGCCCGCCTGGCCGAATGGGTCATGGGCCGTCCGCAGATCCAGGAAGAAGCCGTGGTGCAATTGGCCGACCTGATCCAGGAAAAGACGCAGCCCGACGGCTTGGCGCTGGTGATGGAAGCCGAGCATTTCTGCATGGCCTGGCGCGGCGTGAAGGAAATGGACAGCAAGATGATCAACTCCGTGATGCGCGGCGTGTTCCTCAAGGATCCGAGCTTGCGCCGCGAATTTCTTTCCCTCCTGCCGAGAAGGAGCTGAACATGCTCGTGAGACTTCTCTACGCCAGCCGCGCCGTGGACAATAGCCCCGAGGCGGTCGAAGCCATCCTTGCGCAATCGCGCGCGCACAACACGTCCTGCGGCATCACCGGCATTCTTTGTTATGGCGCCGGTACCTTCCTGCAGGCCATCGAAGGCGGCCGCACGGCCATCAGCGAGCTGTACGGCCACATCCAGCGCGACGCGCGCCACAAGGACGTGGTGCTGCTGCACTACGAAGAAATTTCCGAGCGCCGCTTCGGCGGCTGGACCATGGGGCAGGTCAATCTCTCCAAGCTCAATGCCTCGACCCTGCTCAAGTATTCGGAAAAGCCCGAGCTCAATCCGTACGCGGTGTCGGGCAAGGTCTCGCTGGCGCTGCTCGAAGAACTGATGGCCACCGCCGCCATCGTCGGTCGCCACTAGCACGTGCCCCCACGCTCGGCACTTCGTGTCCTCGCTGCCCCCCGAGGGGGCCGCTCGCGCCTTGGGGCGGCCCGGCGGCGCGGTCACGTGCCCCCACGCTCGGCACTTCGTGTCCTCGCTGCCCCCCCAGGGGGCCGCTCGCGCCTTGGGGCGGCCCAGCGGCGCTCGATCGCGCGTAGCTTGTAGTCGGGGTGCCGCTTTCCGCCTTTGCGCTGATCCTGCTCGCCGGGATCATCCACGCCAGCTGGAACATCGCCGCCAAGAAGGCGAACGGCGATGCGCGCTTCGCTTTCCAGAGCGGCGTGCTCATGGCCGTCGTGTGGGCGCCCGTGGGCATCGCACTGGGATGGAGCGTGGTGCCGGGATGGGGTTACACGGAGTGGGGATTCATCGTGCTGAGCGGCGTGCTGCACGTCTTCTACTACGTCATCCTGCTGCGCGGCTACCGCAAGTCCGACCTCACGGTGGTCTATCCGCTGGCGCGCGGCTCGGGCCCGCTGCTGTCGTCGCTGGTCGCGATCCTGTTCCTTGGCGAACGCATCAGCCTGACGGGCGTCGCGGGCATTGCCGGCGTGGTGCTCGGCGTCTTCCTGGTGGCGGGCGGACCGGGCCTGTGGCGAAAGAAGCACGACCCGGTCCAGCGCGAACGGGTGAAGAAAGGCATTCGCTACGGCGTGCTGACCGGGGCCTTCATCGCAGCCTACACGGTGGCCGACAGCTACGCGGTCAAATTCCTGGCGATGTCGCCGATCCTGCTCGACTACTTCGGCAACTTCGTGCGGGTGGGCCTGTTGCTGCCCGCGGCGCTGCACGACCGCGCCACGACCGCGCGCATGTGGCGCGCGCAATGGAAGTACGCGCTGCTGGTGGCCGCGATCAGTCCGGTCTCCTACGTGCTGGTGCTCTATGCGGTGCAGCAGGCGCCCATTTCGCACGTCGCGCCGGCACGCGAGGTTTCGATGCTCTTCGCAGCGCTGATCGGCGGCCATCTGCTGCGTGAGGGTGACCGCCTGCTGCGCCTGCTGGGCGCCGCATTCATCGCCGCCGGCGTGGTGGCGCTCGCACTGGGGTGAGGGCTGGCGCGATGCTGCTCATCGGTTGCGATTTTTCATGCGCACCCACGCCACGCAAACCGATCGTCGTGGCGATGGGCAGCCCGGGCAGCTCGGGTGATGCGGGCACCTTGGCGCTGACAGGCCTGCAGCGCTTCACGACCCTCGATGCCTGGGCCCGGTGGCTGCGCACCGAGCCTGAATGGATCGGCGGCTTCGATTTTCCGTTCGGCCTTCCGCGCGAGCTGGTCGAGCATCTGCGCTGGCCGCAAGAGTGGGGCCCGCTCATGGCCCACTACGCCAGCCTCCGCCGTGCCGACATCCGTGCCACCTTTGCCGCCTTCTGCGCGGCCCGGCCGGTCGGCGGCAAGTTCGCGCACCGGGCGACCGACGCGCCCGCCGGTTCGAGCCCGTCGATGAAATGGGTCAACCCGCCCGTCGCCTTCATGCTTCATGCGGGCGTGCCACCGCTGCTGGCCGCGGGCGCGAGCCTGCCGGGCCTGCACACTGGCGGCAACCGGAACCGCGTGGCGCTGGAGGCCTATCCGGGACTGCTGGCGCGCGAGCTGATCGGGCGCCGTAGCTACAAGAGCGACGAGCTGGCCAAGCAGACCCCTGAGCGACTGGCGGCACGAGGCGACTTGCTCGCCGCGCTCGAAGCAGGTGCTTCGCGGCTGGGCCTCCGGCTGCTGGTGAGCGGTGCGCAGCGCACCGAATTGCTGAACGACGCCCGCGGCGACCACATCGATGCGGTGCTTTGCCTGGTGCAGGCGGCCTGGAGTGCACAGCGCGCTTCCACACCCGGGCCGGGCTATGGCCTGCCGGAGCAATTCGATCCGCTCGAAGGCTGGATCGTCACGGCTTGACCTTTCCTGTCCTACAGGATTTCGGGCCGCCGGCTACCCCCTGGTTGGCCTGCACGAAAGCTAGAGTGGAGGCGGCCACTGCCGTGGCCATGCCTTTTTTCCCGCTCCCTCCGAGCGACCTGGAGGATTTCAAATGAACAAGACTCGACAAACCACCGCTGTGGCGTATCCGCGCACATGGCTTTACGTATTGCTGGCCGGCGCCGCACTGACGCTCGCCGCATGCGACAGGTCAGACAACCGCACGGCCGGCGAAAAGCTCGACAGTGCCATCTCGAAGACCGAGAAGGCTGCCGATACCGCTGCCGCCAAGACTGGAGAAGCCGTCCGGGACGCCAAGGCCAAGATCGACGCCTCCGGCGCCACCGCCGAGGTCAAGGAAGGAATGGCCAACCTGAAAGACGCTGCCAAGAGCGCGGGCACCGCCATGAGCAAAACGGTGGACGACGCCGCGATCACCTCATCGGTTTCCGCCGGCCTTGCGAAGGATCCGGACCTGAGCGCAACCAAGATCGACGTCGACACCAAGGGCGGCGTCGTGAGCCTCAAGGGGCCCGCCCCCAATGCCGCCGCCAAGGCGCGGGCCGAGGAGATTGCCAAGGGTGTGCAGGGAGTGACCTCGGTGAACAATCAGCTCGAGGTGAAGGGCTGACCGTTTCCTCCGCTTCTCGCTGACCCGTCCTGCCATAGGTTGACACCTATGAAGGACATATAACCGGCTTGATCCAGCCGGCCAGAGACGCCCGATGAACTTCATCGGGCGTTTT
>NZ_FNDR01000023.1 GCF_900099805.1 Variovorax sp. OV700
CGCCCATCATGTGCGACAAGATCTTCGAGGTGGTGCAGACCGTGGCGGCGCAGGGCGTGACCATTCTGCTGGTGGAGCAGAACGCCAACCGCGCGCTGCAGCTGGCCGACCGTGGCTACGTGATGGAGTCCGGGCTCATCACGATGGACGGCGACGCCAAGGAACTGCTGCGCGACCCGCGCGTGCGGGCCGCCTACCTCGGCGAGTAGCCGCACTCAGTCGCCCCGAGGTGCAGCCTGCCATTCTGGCGATCGGTGATGGCCCCTTTATCGGATCATTCCACGGACCCTGCGGCGCCCTGTTGGAGCGGCAGCAGTGATGATGGCTGCCAGTCGCCGCGCGGCGTCCGCAAACTCGTCGGCAGTGAACGCTCCCAGGCCCAAGATCAAGCCGGAACGCCCGCTGCCTTCCGCGTACATGCGAGACATTGGGCGCACAGCCACGCCGGCTCTGGCAGCCTGAACGGAGACGGCCTGGTCGTCAATGCCAGGCGCCAGCCAGAGCACCGAGTGCATGCCCTGATCGCTGGGTTGCAGCCATGCCAAGTCGCTGGGAAGCATCTCCTGGAAAAGCTGCGAAAGCTGGCTGCGGCATTCTCCATAGACACCTCGGATCCGTCGGATGTGCCGATCCAGATGCCCCTCGGCGATGAAAGCCGCCAAGACATGCTGATCGGCGCTCGGCGGATGGCGGTCCAGCAGCATGCGAGCACCACAGAACGCGTCGACGAGCCGCGGAGGCACGATGGCATATCCGAGCCGCAGCGATGGGAAGAGGATCTTGCTGAATGTCCCCAGATAGATCACATGGTCAGGATCCAGGCCTTGCAACGCCGGAAACGGATGTCCTGCGTATCGCAACTCGCTGTCGTAGTCGTCTTCCACGACCCAGGCTGCATTTGCGCGTGCCCAGGTCAGCAGGGCGTTTCGGCGCGCCATGCTCAAAGGCATGCCCAACGGATATTGATGCGACGGGGTCACGAACGCGGCGCGCGCATCCGGTCTCAAGCGCAAGCCCTCGTCGACGATCAAACCTTCCGAATCGACCGGCACGCGCACCATGCGGCCTTTGGGCCCCAAGGTTTCCAATATGGCCGTGATGCCCCAATACGCGGGGTTCTCGACCCATGCATAGTCTTCGTTGCCCAGCAGCACCAGGCAAGCCAGATACAGCCCTTGTTGAGTGCCGGTGGTCACGATGACCTGAGCAGGGTCACAACGCACGGAGCGAGACCGTCGCACATATTCTGCGATTGCCTGGCGCAGAGGCAAGGCGCCTTGAGGGTCTCCATAGCCGCTTGGCATCCCCTTGCCGCGCGCACGGATCTGGTTGCCCAGACGGCGCCAGACCTCGCCGGGAGCGGCAGCGCCGGCAGGCACTGAAACAGCAAAAGGCACCGGTGGCAAAGGCATGAACTGCCGAGCGATCTCGGCGAACGCAGCGGAAGGTAATGGCAACGGAAGGGGCTTGGCGCTCGCCTTGCCTTTGCGCTCGTCGGCAGCAACCAATCGCATGTCAGTCAAAGACGCGGCGACGCGCGTGCTGCCACCTTGTTCGGCGTCGAGGAATCCTTCGGCAATCAGCTGTTCGAAAGCCTCGAGCACGGTACCGCGCGCGACGCCCAGTGACTTGGCGAGCGCCCGCGTCGACGGGAGGATTTCGCCGGGTTGGAGGTCGCCTCTCTTCACCGCCTGACGCAGCTTGTGGGCGAGCTGCCGTCCGAGACCGCCGGCCTCACGATCGAGTTGCCCGATCGCTGGAACTTCCGGCGTCTTGGCTGTCCGTGGCATGGATTCTGGTCTCCTGAGATAAGTGAATACTGGTTCATCTCACTGAACCTGAATACACCATACTACTTTTTGACGACGGCTTGTTTCGAAGCCGGCATGACACGAGAGCGAGGCACCCCATGAGTGATTGCGTAACCGAGAAAAACCAAGCCGTGGCTTTCAAGAGTTGGCTTTGTGTGCTCTGCGGATTCGAGTACCACGAAGAGCAAGGCCTGCCCGGGGAAGGCATCGCATCCGGAACGCGCTGGGAGGATGTGCCGAACGATTGGGTGTGCCCCGAGTGCGGTGCCGGCAAAGCCGATTTCGAAATGATCGAGATCTGAATCGAGCCTGGTCGAAGCTTTCTCCCTTAGCAATCAACTACAGAGATAGAGATATGTACGTTCCTGCCCACTTCGATGAATCGCGCCCTGAAGTTCTGCACGACCTGATCGCCAAGAATCCACTGGGTATCTTGTTTACGCACGGAAAAGGCGGCTTGGATGCCAACCATATTCCGTTCGAGCTGGACGCCAAGGAGGGATCCAAGGCGGTGCTGCACTCGCACGTCGCGCGCAACAACCCGGTGTGGCAGGACATCGTCAGCGGCGACGAAGTGATGGTTGTGTTTCGGGCTGGTGACTCCTACATCTCGCCCCAGTGGTATCCCAGCAAGCAAGAATTCCACAAGCAAGTGCCCAGTTGGAACTACATCGTGGTCCATGCCTACGGGCGAGCCACGATTCGGGACGATGAGCGATATGTCCGCGGCATGGTGGCCCGGCTCACCCGCACTCACGAGGCGTCGCAGCCAACGCCATGGAAGATGACCGATGGTCCGAAGGACTACATCGACACGATGCTCAAGGCGATCGTCGGCATTGAGATCGAGGTCACGCGCTTCGTGGGCAAGGCCAAGCTGAGCCAGAACAAGGATGTGCGCGATATCCAAAGCGCCGGGGAAGCCCTGAATGCGAAGGGCGAGCGGGTAATTGGCGACGCCATGCTGGCGTGCGCAGAAGCCAAGGCAGCACAGTAAAGACGGGCGCGAAGAGAAAGCCATGACCACTCGCCAAGAGCCCATCGTGATCGTTGGCGCAGGTCATAGCGGATCCCGAACCGCTGCTGCTCTTCGCAAGCATGGTTGGACGGGGGGTATCAGCCTGATTGGTGAGGAGAGTTGCCTTCCTTATGATCGCCCCCCGCTGTCCAAGGCAGTGCTTCTAGGCAAGAAAACAGGCGATCAATGCGCCTTCTACGCCGACTCCTGGTACGCGGAGAATGAGATCGATCTGCAGCTTGCCCAAAGTGTCGTGCGCATCGATCGCAATGCCGGGTGCGCGATCCTGGCAAGCGGGCGGGAGATTGCCTACCACCGTCTTCTGCTGGCGACCGGGGCGAGCATCAATCCGCTCACGGTGCCAGGTTCGGATCTGAGTGGGGTATTGCCGCTGCGTACGCCCCATCATGCAAAAGCGATTGCGGACTCGCTGCAACATGGCTGCCGCCTGGTGGTCATCGGCGCCGGCGTGATTGGCCTGGAGGTTGCTGCCGCTGCTCTGGAGCGCGGTTGTACGGTCACGGTGCTGGAGCGCGCACCGCAAGCAATGGGCAGGAGTGTGCCGGCGATCGTCTCGGATGCAGTGGTGGCTGAGCATCAACGGCGAAGCGTGGATGTCCGATTCGGTGTCGAGATCGTGGCGCTGGAGGGGACGGGCAAGGTGCGAGCCGTTCGCCTTTCGACCGGCGAGACCGTGGCATGTGACATCGTGGTCTATGGCCTTGGTGTTCGACCGAATGTCGATCTGGCTGAAACGGCGGGTTTGGCAACCGACAACGGCATACGGACAAATCAGTATCTGCGAACCGACGACGAGCGAATTTTTTCGTGCGGTGACGTGTGTTGCTACGACAGCCGACTCTACGGGCGCGCCGTAAGAATAGAAAACTGGCGCAATGCCGAGGACCAAGCAGACACCGCGGCCCGAAACATGCTCGGCCAGCAACTCGAGTTCGATGCGGTGCCTTGGTTCTGGAGCAATCAGTACGACTTCGCACTCCAGGTCGCAGGAGTTCCCTCCCTGGGCTCCGAAACCAAGGTCGAGACGATTGGACGTTCGCGACTTTTCCTCTCCTCCGATGCCGAGGGAGTTCTGCGCGGCGTGAGCGCAATCGGTTCGGTTCGAGACATTGCAGGCCCCATCAAAGACTTCAAAGGCGTGCTTGCACGGACTTCGAGCCACGGGTCGTCTGCTTCGGAAGGTCCTCCCCCCAAGCCCCCCGACTGCGCGCACGCATAGCACCGTGTTGCGCTGGCATTCACCATGGCGATTGGACATCGCCAGGGGAAGCCGCGTCCGCTCTAGATCTTTTCAGCGCATCCGAATGCATGCCAGTTGGAGAATTTCATGAAGCAATTCCGCTCCCCGCTCTTGGATGCCGATCCACTTTGCCGCATCGGCGTGGCGGAACTGACTGCGCTGTATCACTCAGGCGAAGTCTCGCCCGTGGAAGTCGCGCGTGCATCCCTCGCCAGGGCCGAAGCGATCAACAGGCCCTTCAACGCATTCACGTACATCGATCACGACGGCGCAATGGAGCAGGCCCGTGCGTCCGAACAGCGCTGGTGGACGGGCACCCCGCTGTCGCCGATCGATGGCATTCCGGCAACGATCAAGGACATCGTCTGGGTCAAGGGCTGGGTGGTTCGCTTCGGCAGCTTGACGACGCAGCCGCAACCGCAACGTGAGGACGCACCGGCGGTCGAGCGACTGCGCTGCGCAGGGGCTGTTCTCCTGGGCCTGACCACCACGCCCGAGTTCGGGTGGAAGGCGGTCACGGACAGCCCGTCGAGCGGGATCACGCGCAATCCATGGATGCCCAGCGTGACGGCCGGAGGCTCGTCTGGTGGTGCGGCCGTGGCGGCCGCCACCGGCGCCGGTGTCCTTCATCTCGCCACGGACGGCGGAGGATCGGCGCGCGTTCCTGCCTCCTTTACCGCAACGGTGGGATTCAAGCCGACCTACGCGCGCGTTCCCACCTTTCCGGTGAGTGCGTTCGGAACCCTGTCCCACGTTGGGCCCATTGCCAGATCCGTTGCTGACGCAGAGGCCATGTTCAGGGTGATGGCGGGCAGGGACGTGCGCGACTGGACCCAATGCGCGCATGGCCCCACATCGTCTGACTGCGGCCAGACCGTGCTCGCCGGCACGCGAGTTGGCTACTGGTCGGAGCCCGCGACGGGGAAAGTCGAACCAGAGGTCCTGCAAATCGCCGAGCGAGCCGTTCACCGAATTGAACGCGCCGGTGCCCGCGTAGAGCCCGTGCAACTGCCTCGCAACGATGTCCTGGACATTTTCAAGCACCACTGGCTCTGCGCTGCAGCGGCCCGCATCGACTCGATACCCGTGCAAGACCGAAGCCGCATTGACCCCGGCTTGCTGGAGGCCGCACGCGACGGCGGAAAGATGACCGCGGGCCTGGTTTCTGCACAGATGCGGCGGGCCGAGTTCGGTAGTGCAATGGATCGGTTGCTGCACGAGCACGACGTCCTCGTCTCGCCCGCCACGGCAGTGGCCCCCTTCGAGGCAGGTCACGAGGTGCCGCCGGGCAGCGGCATGACCAGATGGACCGATTGGGCCGGCTTCAGCTTTCCCATCAACCTGAGCCAACAACCCGCCATCGTGATCCCTTGCGGGCTGACCGCGGACGGTCGTCCGGTCGGCATTCAGCTGGTCGGGGCACGAGGCGAAGACAGCCGATTGCTTTCGGTAGCGGGCGCCGTCGTGCAACTTCTCGATTCGCCATAGGTTCCTTCGCGGCGATCCTGATTCGCCGCGGCCGTCGTCACTTTCCCCAACTGAAACTTCAAAGAGAAAATATGAATAGACGTGACCTACTAGCGCTGGCCGCGGCCGGCATTGCCCCGATGTCGCTTTCCCGCGTAGCTTCGGCGCAGACGGCCGAAGGGATCGAGTTCGGGGCGCCTTTCCCCATGTCGGGCCCGTTTGCCGTCAACGGCAAGTATGGGGAGCTCGGTGTTCGCATGGCAATCCAGCGGTATGGGACCGTGATCGGTCGTCGCCTCGCGTACAGCGTGTTTGACACGGAGGCAAAGCCGGCCACGGCGGTGCGCAAGGTGCAGGAGGCTGCGCAGCAAAAGAACACCAAGTTCTTTGTCGGCGGGATCCTGTCCCCTGAAGCTCTGGCGATGGGCAAAGAAGTCCACCGACTCGGGGGCGTCTTTTTCTGCTATTCCGGCGCAGACGAGATCACGGGCAAGGAATGCAATCCCGCGACGTTCCGTTGGCCGGTGCCTGCCTATGGTGCCGTCGCACAGACGGTGCGGCCACTCATCGATGCACAGCCCAAGGCGAAGCGCTGGTACACCATCACCGCCCAATACGTCTTTGGCGAAGGAATGCTGGCGGCCACCAAGGATGTGCTGAAGGAAAAGGGCGTGGAGCTGGTCGGCAATAGCTACCACTCGCTGGCGGAGAAAGAGTTCAGCGGCTATCTGACCAATGCCATGGCGGCCAAGCCGGACGTCCTGGTGCTGCTCAACTTCGGCACGCAGTCGACCGATGCGCTGCGCCAGGCCATCAGCTTCGGGCTGCACAAGAAGATGACGATCCTCGTGCCATGGACGTCCGGGCTGGAGCAGTTCCAGTCGCTCGGCGCAGAGTCCACCGAGGGCATCTACTTCGGGGCGCAGTACTGGCACAGCGTCGATTCTCCGACCAACCGCGAGCTGATCACCCAGGTCACCAGAGAGCTGAAGGTTACGCCGAACTACACCTTGGCAGCTGCGTTCATCTGCACCAAGTGCGTCATCGACGCGATCGCCAAGGCTGGTTCGACCGAGCCGAAGGCGGTGATCTCGGCGCTGGAAGGCATGAAGTTCGAAGGCCTCACGGGCCAGGAGCAAATCCGCAAGGAAGACCACCAGGTCATCAAAGACTACTACCTTGTGCGCGGCAAGGCCAAGAAGCAGATGAAGGACGCGGACGACTATGTGGATGTCGTCAGTTCCGGACAGTCGTTCTTGAGCGTCGAGCAAGCCGGCTGCAAGCTGAGCTGAAAAGCCGGCCGCGAACTACCGGAGTCGCCGTAAATGAGTGTTTACCTTCTGCAGACTGTCAACGGCATCGGAATAGGAATGTTGTACTTCCTGCTGGCCGTTGGACTGTCCATCGTCTTCGGCTTGCTCCGATTCGTCAATTTTGCCCACGGCGTTTTCTATCTGCTGGGGGCATATTTTTGCTTCGAGGCCGTCAGGCAAGGGATGAGCTTCTGGGCCGCCTTGCTCGTGGTCCCGCTGTTCGTCGCGGCCGTTGGGTGGGTTGCCGAGAAGACCCTGCTGCGGCATATCTACGCCAAGCCGCACGAGTTCCACATCCTCATCACGGTGGGCGTCGCACTGATCATCCAGGAACTGGTCATCGTGCAATGGGGACCGCTGGGTGACAGCGTTGCGGTTCCGACGAGCCTGGAGGGCGTGGTCATGTGGGGCGACTTCATCTATCCCAAGTACCGCCTGTTCGTGATCGCTGTGACAGCC
Source organism: Variovorax sp. OV700 (assembly GCF_900099805.1). Classification (GTDB taxonomy): domain Bacteria; phylum Pseudomonadota; class Gammaproteobacteria; order Burkholderiales; family Burkholderiaceae_C; genus Variovorax. The sequence goes on from NZ_FNDR01000023.1 coordinate 7,330, forward strand.
GGTTTGGCAGTATTGCTTTGGTGGGTGCTCGAAGGCACTCGCCTGGGCAGTGCAGTGCGCGCCGGGAGCGAGTCGCCCGAAATGGTCTCTCTGCTCGGCATCAACGTCTTTCGTCTCTTCAGTTTGGTTTTCGCCCTCGGCGCGGCGACGGCAGCGATCGCGGGTGTCCTTGCGGCACCCATCCGAGGGGTCGAACCGTTCATGGGGATCGAAGCGCTCGCCGTCGCGTTCGTCGTCGTGGTGGTCGGTGGCCTCGGAAGTTTCACGGGAGCACTCGTCGGCGGCATTCTCATCGGCGTAGTGCAGAGCGTGATGAGCACCCTTTGGCCAGAGGGTGCCCGTCTGATGATCTACGTTGCCATGGCTGCGGTTCTGCTGCTGCGCCCCAATGGCCTACTTGGAAAGGGAGGCTGAACCATGCGTCGAAACATCGATTTCGCAGTTGCTCTTGGCATCGTGGTGGCTCTGCCGCTGTTGTTGAGTTCAGGCTCTTTGGCCAGCGAAGTCCTCATCTATGCGTTGGCCGTTCTGGGTTGCAATCTGCTGCTGGGCTATACCGGTCTGCTGTCCTTCGGGCAGGGCATTTTCTTCGGACTCGGAAGTTACACGATCGGCCTCATGCTGACTCGCACCGGGCTGCCCATGCCCCTTGCGCTGGTGGCCTCGATCGTTCTTGGTGGCCTCGCTGCGGGGCTGGTCGGGATCGTGTCGATTCGACAGAAGGGGACCTACTTCGTCATGCTGACGCTCGCCTTCGCGCAGATGTTCTACTTCCTGGCCTATAGCGTTCCGTCCCTGACGGGAGGCGACAACGGGCTGCTTAACATCCCGAGACCGCCGTTGTCGGCGTTCGGCGTGGTTCTCTGGGACAACACCACGGCGTGGCAGTTCTATGCGATGGTGGCGGCCATCTTCCTGTTGGTCTTCGTCGCTTTGCACCGGGTGACGACATCGATCTTTGGGCGCACGCTGCTGGCAATCCGCGACAACGAGGTCCGCGCCAGCGCCATTGGCTACAACGTACCGCGTTTCAAACTGCTCGCTTTCGTGCTCTCAGGTGCCGTGACTGCGCTGGCCGGCGCACTCAACGCGATGATGGTCGGCGTCGCACCACTCGCGAACGCCGAATTTCATGTGAGCGAAATGATCCTCGTGATGACGGTGATCGGTGGCGCCGGCAATCTTGCTGCGTCGCTGATCGGGGCCCTGTTCTATGTGCTCGCGGCCGATTGGCTGTCGACGCTTTGGCCGCGCTGGCTGATGCTGCTGGGCGTGCTGCTCGTGGTCATCAGCCTGGGTATGCAGCGCGGCTTATGGGGCCTCATCGAAGACGGCTTTCTCGCCTTGACGGCGCGGTTCAAGCGGACCGGTGAAATCCGCGTCGAGGAGAAGCAGGTATGAGCGCGGAATTCCTTCTGGAAGCACGGCAGGTTACCAAGCACTACGGCAAGTTCGTGGCCCTTGGCGGCGTGGACCTGCGCGTGAGGCGCAACACGGTGCACTCCGTCATCGGCCCCAACGGCGCCGGCAAGACGACGCTGTTCCACATGCTCACCGGCACGCTGGGTGCGACCGGCGGCAGCATTGCCTTCGATGGCCAGGACGTCACCCGTGAACCCGCCCATGTCCGAGTGCGCAAGGGGATGGCCAGGTCGTTCCAGGTCACGAGCCTGTTCCCCACGCTGACAGTGCGCGAGAACTTGCGCCTTGCGGCGCAGGGCGTGAACGCTAGAAGGGCGTTCAATCTCTGGCGTTCGCCGCAGGGCCACTGGTCTTGCGCAGAGATGGTGGACCGAGTGATCGAGCGCCTTGGACTGCGCAATCAGGAGCGTACAGCGGCTGGTTCCCTGTCGCATGGTCAGCAGCGTCGATTGGAGGTCGGCATGGCGCTGGCGGCCGAGCCCAAAGCCATCTTTCTGGACGAACCGACCTCCGGCATGGGAATCGACGACCTGGACGACATGAAGACGCTGATTGCCGATCTGGGCCGCGACTACACCGTCGTTCTGATCGAACACAACATGGGCATCGTCATGGACATATCGCACACGGTGACGGTGATGCAGCAGGGGCGGGTGCTGGTCGAGGGAACGCCCCAGTCGGTGCGCGATGACGAACGCGTGCGAACCGCGTACCTGGGAAGCATGATCACCGGAGGCCGCAAATGATTCTTCGCTTGGATCGGCTACATAGCCACTATGGCAAAAGTCACATCCTGCAAGGCGTTGACCTTCAGATCGGTAACGGCGAGCTGGTAACCCTGCTCGGCCGCAATGGGGCCGGCAAGTCGACCACGCTCAAGACGATCGCCGGCGCTGTTCGCGCCACGGGCGGCAAGATCGTGTTTGGAGGCGTCGAGCTGCAAGGCTTGCCTTCTCACCAGATCGCTTCGCGCGGTGTTTGCCTGGTGCCCGAGGATCGAGGAATCTTCAAGCTGCTGTCGGTCGAAGAAAACCTCCTGCTCGGGCAGCGCCGAGGCTCTCCATGGTCGCTGACCGACATCTACAGGATCTTTCCGCGTCTGCAGGAGCGGCGGAAGAACGGGGGAGGGCAGCTCTCTGGCGGGGAGCAGCAGATGCTCTCGATTGGACGGGCGCTGCTCAACAACCCCAAGCTTCTGATGCTGGATGAACCGGTCGAAGGGTTGGCCCCGGTCATTGTCGAAGAGATCGTTGCCCAGCTCAAGGAGATACGGCGTGCTGGCGTCGCGGTCCTGCTGGTGGAGCAGAACCTCGAAGTCTGCACCCAGCTCGCTGATCGGCACTATGTGATCGAGCAAGGAACGATCGTCTATCAGGGCAGCAACGCGCAGTTCCTGGCCGACGATGCGGTCAAGGATCGATACCTCAGCGTCGGTGCCAGCTGATCAACGGAATTCACTTCTTCAACTGGAAGCAGCCATGCAAACTTTTCTAGGGCAACGTCAACAATCGCCCCTCAGCCTGGATCCGCAATGGATCGATGCCTGCTGGATGCCATTCACCGGAAACCGCCAGTTCAAGGAATCGCCCCGGGTCATCGTTGAAGCCAAGGGAGCGTACTTCACGGATATAGATGGACGGAAGATCTTCGATGGGCTTTCGGGTCTGTGGTGTTCGGGGTTGGGGCACGGCCGAGATGAGATCTCCGAAGCCGTCGCCAAGCAGATTGCGAAGCTGGATTACTCGCCTGCTTTCCAGCACGGTCATCCTGCGCAGTTCGAACTCGCGAACAAGATCAAGGCGCTCATGCCACAGGGGCTGGACCACGTGTTCTTCACCAGCTCCGGATCGGAGGCTGTGGATACCGCGCTGAAGCTGGCACGTGCCTACTGGCGCCTGCGGGGGCAAGGAACCAAGACTCGCTTCATCGGTCGGCAAAAGGGCTATCACGGGGTCAATTTCGGGGGGCTGTCTGTCGGTGGCCTCGGCGGCAACCGCAAGCTCTTTGGCCCCGGTGTCGACGCAGACCATCTTGCCCACACGCAGCTTGCAAGCAACGCCTTTGTTCGCGGCCTGCCGCAGGACGGCGCCGAGCTTGCCGACGAACTTCTCGACCTGATCGCATTGCATGATGCCTCGAACATTGCCGCAGTGATCGTCGAGCCGATCTCCGGCTCAGCCGGCGTGATCCTGCCGCCCCAGGGCTATCTGAACCGGCTGCGGGAGATCTGCACGGCGCACGACATCCTGTTGATCTTCGATGAGGTCATCACCGGATTCGGCCGTCTTGGCGTGATGACGGGCGCGGAAGCATTCGGGGTTGTGCCGGACATGATGACCATCGCCAAGCAGGTGACGAATGGCGCTCAGCCATTGGCCGCTGTTGTTGCTTCAGGTAGCGTCTACGCTACTTTCATGGGAGTGGCATCCCCTGACTTCGCGGTCGAGTTTCCCCACGGCTATACCTATTCGGCCCATCCGGTGGCTTGCGCCGCAGGAATCGCGACGCTCGACGTGATCGTGAACGACGAGATCGTTGCGCGTGCGGCGGCCTTGGCGACCTACTTCGAAGATGCCGTGCATTCACTTGCACAGGCGAAGCACGTCATCGATATCCGCAACTTTGGATTGGCCGCCGGCATCGGCATTGCTGGCACTCCCGACGCGCCTGGCCGGCGGCCCTACGACATTGCCAAGGCGTGCTGGAGCAAAGGCTTCTATGTGCGCCAGGGCGCGGATTCAATCCAGCTCGCGCCGCCGTTTATCTCGGAGAAAGCGGAGATCGATCGCCTCGTCGAGGCCCTTCATGACGCCCTGGCCGAAACGCGTTGATGCGTGACGCTGCGAAGTAACGGAGACCTCTTCAGTTTTCCATGGAGACATTCATGAGTATTTCCACCGTCAACCACTTCATCGGAGGCGCTGCTGTCGCAGGTACGTCGACCCGTACCCAGGAAGTGACCAACCCCGCCACCGGGTGGGTAACCGGCCAGGTGGCCCTGGGCAACCATGCCGACGTTGACGCGGCAGTGGCGGCTGCCCAAGCCGCGTTCCCCAAGTGGGCCGACACGCCACCGATCCGCCGAGCCCGCGTGATGTTCAAGTTCCTGGAGCTGCTCAACAAGAACAAGGATGAGCTGGCGCATGCGATTACCTTCGAGCACGGCAAAGTCTTCACCGACGCGCAGGGCGAGGTCTCGCGCGGCATCGACATCGTCGAGTTCGCCTGCGGCATTCCGCAGTTGCTCAAGGGCGATTTCACCGACCAGGTGAGCACCGGCATCGACAACTGGACGCTGCGCCAGCCCCTGGGGGTGGTCGCCGGCATCACTCCGTTCAATTTCCCCGTGATGGTGCCCTGCTGGATGTTTCCAGTGGCCATCGCCGCAGGCAATACCTTCGTGCTCAAGCCCAGCCCCACCGACCCGACGCCCTCGCTGCTGCTCGCCGATCTGTTCAAGCAAGCGGGTCTGCCGGACGGTGTCTTTAATGTGGTGCAAGGTGACAAGGAGGCCGTGGACGCGCTGCTCGGGCACCCCGACGTCAAGGCCGTGAGCTTCGTCGGCTCCACGCCCATTGCCAACTACATCTATGAAACCGGCGCGCGCAATGGCAAGCGCGTGCAGGCGCTCGGCGGCGCGAAGAACCATATGGTGGTCATGCCTGATGCCGACATCGACCAGACGGTGGATGCGCTGATCGGCGCCGGCTACGGCTCGGCCGGCGAACGCTGCATGGCCATCAGCGTGGCGGTGCTGGTGGGCGACGTGGCCGACAAGATCATTCCCAAGCTCGTCGAACGCACGAAGACGCTCCAGGTGCTCGACGGCGAGAACCTTGCGGCCGAGATGGGCCCGATCGTCACGCGCGCGGCGCACGAACGCATCACAGGCTACATCGCCCAGGGCGAGAAGGAAGGCGCAAAGCTGCTGGTCGACGGCCGCCAGTTCGACGGCAGCAAGGCCGGCGCTGGCTGCGGCGACGGCTTCTGGATGGGCGGCACGCTGTTCGACCACGTCACGCCCGAGATGCGCATCTACAAGGAAGAGATCTTCGGCCCCGTGCTCTCTTGCGTGCGCGTGGCCAACTTCAAGGACGCGGTCGACCTGGTCAACGACCATGAGTTCGGCAACGGCGTGAGCTGCTTCACGCGCGACGGCAACGTGGCGCGCGAGTTCAGCCGCCGCATCCAGGTGGGCATGGTCGGCATCAACGTGCCGATCCCGGTGCCGATGGCATGGCACGGCTTCGGCGGCTGGAAGCGTTCGCTCTTCGGCGACATGCATGCCTACGGCGAGGAAGGCGTGCGCTTCTACACCAAGCAGAAGTCGATCATGCAGCGCTGGCCCGAGAGCATCGGCAAGGGTGCCGAGTTCGTGATGCCCACGGCGAAGTAGAGCCCAACTCGTTCACTGAGCAGCCGCCGGCTCGAACATGTCGCTCACCGGAAAATCGCCACGCTGGCGCAGTGTGGGACCCGCCAGGCACTCTCGAAACATCCGCATCGCGGTTGACTCGAAGGCGTCTCGGCGTGTGACGAGCAGCGTTGGCGCCCGGGAGATCGAGGCATCGATCTCGTGCACGACCAGCCGCTCGTGTGCGAACGACCTTGCGACCACATACCGAGGCAGCAGGGTGACGCCGACGTCGGCGCCGACGCAGCCCAGAATGCCTTCCAGCGTCCCGAATTCGAGCCGCCGATAGGACGGGCGGCCGAGCTGGACGAGCAACTGCTCCAGGCGCTGACGGTATGAGCAGCCGGCCCGGAACATGAGTGCGGTCAGCGGCGCAGCCTCATTGCGCAGAGCCGCAAGGTGGGGCCAGCGCCGCGACGTGACCAGGACCAGTTCCTCATCGAAGATCTTCTCGGCCTTCAGCCGGGGGTGATCGATCGGTCCCGCAACAAATGCGCCGTCCACCTCGTTGTCGATGACGCTCTGGATCAGCTCGGCCGTGGGCCCGGTGCGCACGACCAGCTCGACGGCCGGATGGCGGGCGTTGAACTGGCCCAGGACTTCCGGCAGACGCACCGCGATGGTCGTCTCCATGGAGCCGATCACCAGCGGCCCTCTGGCCTGACCGTCGTCGCGCGCGTTGGCCGTCGCTTCCTGCAGCAGTGCCACCGCACGAGAGGCATAGGGCAACAGGCGCATACCGGCGCTGGTGAGTGCGACGCCGCGGCTGTGGCGTTCGAACAGCGGCACGCCGACCTCGTCCTCGAGCGCCTTGATGCGGCTGGTGACGTTGGACTGGACCGTATGAAGTTCCTTTGCCGCCTTGGTGATGCCCGCGCAGCGAGCCACTGCGGCAAAGGTTGTGAGATCGCCAACTTCCATATGCATCTCCAGATCAGATCGAAATAGCTGACGACTTCAATCAGCAGGCAGCTTCCGCAAGATGCGTACCTGCAAAAAGCCGGGCGCGATGAACAAGTTGGTGCGAATGCGTCCTACCGAGGGGCATCGTAGGCAGTTTTGGCGGGATGGCGCCCATGGTTAGCCCTAGGTGCATGCGGCGCCGCGAGGCCGGCGCCTAGCCAAAATGCGGCCGGCAAGCAATCTGTTCCAAAGATTGCCGGCATCAAAACAAATCGTTTCTCAGGATTCGATCGGCTTCCTAGCATCCAGGCCTTCCACCACCCCATGTCGAGGAACCCATGCTCACCAATCGCTTCACCGAAAAGTTCGGCCTGCAACATCCGATCGCTCTAGCGCCCATGGACCCTGCCTCTGGCGGCGCGCTCGCCGCGGCGGTGTCGAATGCCGGCGCGCTCGGCCTCCTGGGCGGTGGATACGGAAGTCACGAACTTCTGGAACGTGAATTCGCCCTGGCTGGCGATGCCTCCATTGGCTGCGGTTTCATCACCTGGTCGATGGCGCGGGATGTGTCGCTGCTCGACAGGGCGCTGGCGCGCCGGCCGCGCTGCCTGATGCTCTCGTTCTCCGATCCCGAGCCCTTCGCCGCAAGGGTGCATGCGGCGAAGATTCCACTGATCTGCCAGGTGCAGACGCTCGAGCACGTGCAGCGCGCACTCGACGTCGGTGCGGCCGTCGTCGTGGCGCAAGGGACGGAGGCGGGGGGACACGGCTTCGACCGGCAAACCACGATGACCTTCATCCCTGAAGTCGCCGACTACCTTGCAGCGAAAGGGCCGGAAACAATTTTGCTCGCCGCCGGAGGCATTGCAGACGGACGCGGCCTGGCGGCTGCATTGATGCTGGGTGCCGACGGCGTCTTGATGGGAACCCGCTTCTGGGCAACCCAGGAGGCCCTTATCCACCCCAATGCCAAGGCTCGCGTGACGCAGGCGCGCGGATCGCAGACGATTCGCACCTCCGTGTATGACATCGTGCGCGGAAAAGCCTGGCCGAAGGAATACACCGGCCGCCTCATGCGCAACGACTTCATTCATCGCTGGCACGGGAACGAAGAGGCGCTTCGAGGCCTGCGTGAATCCGAACTGCGCGCCGTCGAATCGGCCTATGAGTCCGGCGACTACGACTGCGCGAATGTCACCGTGGGACAGGCCATCGGCTTGATCGGCGACATCCCGTCGGCGGCCGATGTCGTGCACCGGACCGCCCGGCAAGCGCGCGACATCATCAACAACGCGCAATGCTGCATCTGAGAGGTTCGCAAATGCCACTCTTGAAGTTCGACCTCATTCAAGGCCGAGACGACGAGCAGCTGCTGGCGCTCCTCGACAGCGCCCACGCGGCCATGGTGGAAGCGTTCGAGGTGCCGCTCTCCGACCGCTATCAATGTGTCACGCAGCACCGACCGAATGAACTCGTGATCCACGACACAGGGTTGAATCTTCCGCGCTCGAACAACGTGGTGCTGCTGACCGTTGTCACCCGGCCTCGATCCGACATGCAGAAAAGAGACTTCTACCGACTCCTCGTTGCCAACCTGCAGAGGGACTGCGGCCTGCGCGCGGAAGACGTCGTGATCAGTCTCGTGGAGAACAAGGATGCGGACTGGTCCTTCGGCCTCGGGGAGGCCCAGTTCCTGACGGGGGCGCTCTAGTTCAGCGCACACGTGGCCGTCCGCCTTGGTGCAAGCAATGCACCGTCATCAGGCATCTGGACAACGGATCGGTCTCATCGAAATTAATCGTTTCTTCCACCTCGGGCGCATCGATATGGTTGCGCCCGGATCGAATCAACTTGACGGAGATTTTCATGCGTCGCGACCTCAACGATGGAGGCGGCGAATCGCTGGGCTTCGGCCTGGCGCTCACCGCCGTGCAGGTTCTTGTCTACTTTACGTTTGTGCTGATGTGCTGCTTCAACGCGAGAGGAATGGCATTCACGGTGCCTGTGCTCGACATCCCTTTCGCATTCGCTTTCGGTCTTCTTGTGATCCTGTGCGGGATCGTGTTGACCGTCATCTACGTTGTTCAAACCAATCGGATGGATGGCTGACATGAAGAAATTGATTGCTGCGTTCGCAGCTTCGGCTTCGGCGACCCACGCGTTGGCGGCGGGGGGAAGCATCGGCTCTCCCTCCGCAATCTCTGTATTGCTTTTCCTCGCAGTGATTTCGATCACGCTCGCCATCACATGGTGGGCAGCGCGGCGAACGTCGTCGGCCAGCGACTTCTACGCGGCGGGAGGACGCATCTCGGGCTTCCAGAACGGACTGGCAATCACCGGCGATGCTTTGTCTGCTGGCGCATTTCTCGGCTTGACTGCGCTGGTCTTCTCGAGCGGGTTTGACGGCCTGATCTACGCCATTGGCTACACGACAGGCTTGCCGATTGTCGTGTTCCTGATGGCGGGAAAGCTGCGCCAATTGGGGAAATTCACCTTCACCGACGTCGTTTGTTCAAGGCTCAGTGGCAGTGCCATACGGGTGTTTTCCGCGTGCGCCTCGCTGATCATTGTCGCGTTCTACCTCATCGCCCAGATGGTCGGCGCCGGGCAGCTGATTCAATTGCTCTTCGGCATCGACTACAACCTCGCCATCGTGCTGGTCGGTGTGTTGATGGTTCTGTACGTCGTCTTTGGTGGAATGATGGCCACGACGTGGGTCCAGATCATCAAGGCCGTGTTGATGCTTGGCGTGGGAGGGGCAATCACGTTCCTGGTGTGGAAGCAGTTTGGCTTCAGCATGGGCGCCTTGCTGCGCAAGGCGGTCGAGGTGCACCCGGGAAAGGACGCAATTCTCTCGCCGACGTCTTTTGCCAAGGATCCGCTGTCAGGGCTTTCGCTCGGTATTGCGCTGATGCTTGGTACCGCGGGCCTGCCCCATGTGCTGATGCGCTTTTTTACCGTGCCCGATGCCAAGGCCGCGCGCACGTCGGTTCTCTGGGCAACCATCTTCATGAACTGCTTCTACGCCATGATCTTCGTCATCGGCTTCGGCGCACTTGCCTTGCTTCGCACGCATCCGGAATACATGGACGCGAAAGGCTTGTTGATCGGCGGCAGCAATACGGCCGCACTGCACCTGTCTCATATCCTTGGCGGCGAGATCATGTTCGGGCTGGTTTCTGCCGTCGCATTCGCCACCATCCTGGCGGTTGTTGCCGGCCTGACCCTGTCTGGCGCTTCGGCGATCAGCCACGACATCTACGGCGCACTGTTTCGGCACAAGACGGCCGACGCGCGGGATGAAATCCGGATCGTTCGTGTGGCCACGATCGGATTGGGTCTTTTTGCGATTGCGCTCGGCATTGCGTTCAAGGGGCAGAACGTCGCCTACATGATCAGCTTGGCGTTCTCGATCGCCTGCTCGTCGACCTTTCCGGTGCTCATTCTTGCGATCTACTGGAAGCGCCTCACAGCAACGGGTGCGGTGGTAGGGGGAAGCGTGGGGCTAGTTTCTTCGCTGGTGCTGACGGTGCTTGGCCCGGCGATCTGGGTCAAGGTGCTTGGACACGCGAGCCCTGTGTTCCCGATAGATCCGCCTGCCTTGATCACCGTTCCTCTTGCCTTTTTGGCCTGCGTGATCGCCAGCCGTTACTGGGCACCGACGGAGTCAACGCCAGGGGACCTGCGGCGCTCACCCCCTCATCGCGGGAAAGCGCAACTCGAACCGAATCAAGCCGGGCACAGGGCATGAGGCGCACACTTCGCCGCCGTGCAATGCCACGATCGCCTTGACGATTGCGAGCCCGAGGCCGTTGGATTCGGTATAGCTGCGTGCAGCGTCGCCTCGGTAGAAGCGGTCGAACAGGCGCCCGAGCTGTTCGGGCGGGACCGGCGCCCCTTCGTTCTCGACAGCGACCGTCGCCGTGTCGCCGTCTTGCGCACCGATCAGCCGCACGATCGTTCCCGGTGTGCCGTGGCGCACTGCATTCACGACGAGGTTGTTGATCGCGCGCCGGCACAGCGCTGCATTGACGAAGGCCTCGCCGCTGGCTTGCACTTCGAACCGAAGCCCGCTCTCATCGGCAGGGCCTTCGAAGTATTCGGCGATCTTCTCGAGCTCGGCATGCAGCGCAATTGGAGCTCGTTCGATCGTCAGCGAAGCATGGTCGGCTTGCGCAAGGAACAGGATGTTCTCCGCGATCTGGCGCAACCGATTCAGCTCTTCGAGGTTCGATTCAAGAAGTTGCTGGTACTCATCGGCGCCGCGAGCCCGTTGCAGCGCGACCTGCGTCTGTCCGATCAGCGCGCCGACGGGAGTGCGGATCTCGTGCGCGAGGTCGGCAGAGAATTGCGAAAGTCGCTCATAGCCGGTGGCAATGCGGTCAAGCATGGCGTTGAAAGCGACGACCATGTGCTGCACTTCGAGCGGCGCGTCATGCTCCGGCAGCCGCACGGCGAGATTGATCGGGTTGATCAAGGCCGCCTTGCCGGCAACCCGGTGCAGCGGCCTCAGGCCATGCCGCAGCACCAGATACGCAAGAATGGTCGAAGCGAGCATCGCGACAAGGGCGCTGAGGATTACGCGATCCCGGTTGGCGCGAATCATCCTCACCTCGTTGGTCAGCGGGTGGCCGGCCACCACCTCCACCATGTCGCCATTGCGGCCCGAACGCGCGAGCGCCGCGACCCAATGCATCGGCACGCCATCCGCCGTCGGGATGTTGAGTACGTTCCCGATCGCCAGGTCGCGATCGGCCGCAACTGCGGCGAGCGCGCCGGGCACCGGAAAACGACGGGGGTTGACGTCGATGAAGGGCGCCTCGCCAGGCCGGCGCAGCAGCAGCACATCGCTCTCGGCGCCGAGCATGGCCGTGAACAGCGACGGCCGCTCGTGCAGGTCGGCGATCGTCTGCACGTTGCCCACCAGCCCGCGGAAGTGCTCGACGCGACCGATCAGCCGCGTGTCCAGCTGCTCGGTGATCGCCGACCGCGCGGAATAAAAAAAGTAGGCGCCGAGCATGCCGGTGACCGCGCACGCAATCAGGGCAAGCAGCAGGGTGGCTCGCACTGCCAGCGATCGCGGCAGCCACCTCATGGCGCGTCGCCGAACGAATAGCCGATGCTGCGCGCCGTGTGGATCAACTTTTTCTCGAACGGCTGATCGATCTTCGCGCGAAGGCGCTTGATCGCGACGTCGACGACATTGGTATCGCTGTCGAAGTTCATGTCCCACACTTCGGAGGCGATCAGCGTGCGCGAGAGCGCCTCGCCTTGCCGCTTGATCAGCAGTTGCAGCAGAAGGAACTCCTTGTTCGTCAGCGCAATCTCCTTGCCTTCGCGGGTGATCTTGCGGCGCAGGACGTCAACCTTCAGATCGGCGAACTCGTAGAACTCGGCTTCGCGCACGATGCCCCGGCGCAGCAGCGTGCGGATGCGCAGTACCAGTTCTATGAACGAGAAGGGCTTGACGAGATAGTCGTCGGCGCCGAGTTCAAGGCCGCGGATGCGGTCGTCCAGGCGGTCGCGCGCGGTGAGAAAGAGCACAGGCAGGTCCCGCTTGTCGCGCAAGGCTTGCATGATCTGCCAGCCGTCGATGCCGGGCAGCATCACGTCAAGCACAACGAGCTCGTAGGCGTGTTCAAGCGCCATGTGCAGCCCATCCGTTCCGGTGCGCGCAAGGTCCACGGCATAGCCGCTTTCTTTCAAGCCCTTTTTCAGGTAGTCGCCCGTCTTCGGGTCGTCTTCGATAACAAGGATGCTCATGGGAGTGTGGTTGCCATTCTCTCTTGCGGGGCGGTGCCGGTTCATGACTTTTTTGTCATCCGAATGTCATGCCCGTGAGCGCGGGCGATCCCTAGAGTGACCTGTCTTCATTCTCTACGGCTCATCCATGAACACCAGATTCGGAAAACTCCTTCGGACCTTCGCCCTCCCGACCTTGATGAGCGCCGGCCTGCTAGGCGGCAGCTACGCCGTGCACGCCCAGACGCCGCCGCCGGTGGGTGTGCGCGGCGCGATTACCGCCGTCAGCGGCGATGCGATCCAAGTCCGCACCAATCGCGGTGAAGACCTGACGGTCAAGATCAACAGCAACACGCAGGTTCGCGCGGTCACGCTCGCCAAAGTGAGCGACATCAAGCCCGGCAGCTACATCGGAACGGCGGCGACGCCGCTGCCCGACGGTTCTCTGAAAGCGCTTGAAGTGCATGTTTTCCCGCCAGCGATGGCGGGCACCGGGGATGGCCACCGTGCCTGGGATCTAGCGCCCAAAAGCACCATGACCAATGGCACCGTCGGCGACCTGGTCGCGACCAACGGCCGTACCCTGACTCTCAAGTACAAGGGCGGCGAGAAGAAGATCGTCGTGCCGGATGATGTGCCGATCGTCAACCTCGAACCCGGTGACCGCTCGTTGCTCACGGTGGGCACCAAGGTCGTCTTGTTCGCGACGAAGGAAGCCGATTCAGGCCTGTCCGCCAACTTCATCTCCGCGGGCAAGGACGGCGTGACGCCGCCGATGTGAGGATGAAGAGCACGATGATTCATCCGCTGGCGGTGCGCGCCGCCCACTGGGTCAATGCGTTCGCCATGACCTGCATGCTGATGAGCGGTTGGACGATCTACAACGCGTCGCCGATCCTGCCGTTCCAGTTCCCCGCCTGGATGACGCTCGGCGGTTGGCTTGGTGGCGCCATTGCGTGGCACTTTGCGGCGATGTGGCTGCTCGTCGCGAACGGCCTGCTGTATTTGCTCTACGGCATTGCCAGCGGTCATTTTCGTCGCGAGTTCTTTCCGATTCGCGCCAGCGAGTTGCTGCGCGACGCCGGACGTGCGCTGAGATTGCGGCTCCCGCACGAAGTCGGCCACTACAACGCGGTGCAGCGCTTCGCCTATGTCATCGTGCTGCTGTTTGGCGTGCTCGTCGTCGCATCGGGGCTCGCGATCTGGAAGCCCGTGCAGCTGGCATGGCTGGCCGGCCTTTTTGGTGGCTTCGATTTCGCGCGCAAGGTGCACTTTGCGGCAATGGCCGGGATCGTCGGCTTCATCGCGATCCATCTGCTGCTCGTCCTCCTCGTGCCGCGCACGCTGCTGCCGATGGTCATCGGACGTGCGCGGACCTCTCACCGTATCGCATCATGATCAAGCTCTCGGATCACAAGACGCAGCTCGCGAGCCTGGAGCGACGGCTGCTGCTGCGTTCGTCGTTGTCGATTGGCGCGCTCTCGATGCTGTCGGGCTGCAACCTGCAGGACGACGACCAGGCCGACAAAGTCCTGTGGGCGCTGTCGCGCTGGAACGACCGCGTGCAGGCCCGCCTCTTCAGCGGCAGCCGCCTCGCGCCGACCTATGCGGCGAGCCAGGTCACGAAGCCGTTCCCCTTCAACGCGTTCTACCCAGAGTTCGATGCGCCCCAGGTCGACTTGTCGAGCTGGCGGCTTGAAGTCTCGGGACTGGTCGCCGACAAGACGGCGTGGACCGCCGAGCGCCTGCGCACGCTGCCGCAAGCGCAGCAGATCACGCGCCATATCTGCATCGAGGGTTGGAGCGCGATCGGCGACTGGCGCGGCGTGCCGCTCAAGACTTTTCTGCAGCGCATTGGCGCGGACACGACGGCGCGCTTCGTCGGCTTCAGATGTGCCGACCGCTATCACTCGAGCCTCGACATGGCCAGCGCGCTGCACCCGCAGACGCTGCTTGCGCTCGACTTTGGCAACGAAGCGCTGCCGACGGCCAACGGCTTCCCCCTGCGGCTGAGTGTTCCGACCAAGCTCGGGTTCAAGAGCGCGAAGCACGTCGCCGCGATCTTCGTTTCCAACACGAATCCCGGGGGCTATTGGGAAGACCAGGGGTACAACTGGTTCAGCGGAATATGACATCGGCAACCCGGCGACCTTGCCGCCGAGAAATTGATCCCCTTATGGCCGCGCTTGGTGTTCTGTTTGATCGCCTCGGACTTGAACTCTTCAAGCCTGGTGTGTGATCGTCAAAACAAAGCAGGTGAGCGCCGAAGCTCCCGGTATAGCGTTGCACGGCTGATGCCCAGCCTGCGCGCGGCCTCGTCCTTGTCGCCGCCAGTCTCCGCGAGCGTCTGTCGGATGCAGGCATCGCGCTCGCGATCGAGATGTGACTGCAAGGTGGTCGCTCGCGGCGTTCCGTGGCGACCGGCAATGGCGTGCGGGGGCTTCGCGGCAGGCTCATCCGGCAGCCCGGCCTCGCCAGAGAGCAGAAAGCGCAGCAGTGCAGCTTCCAGTTGTCGCACGTTCCCCGGCCAGTCGAAGGCCAGCCATCGCGCGCGAACAGAAGGGGGCACCCGGCGCCCCGGCAGGCCTTCGCGCAGCGCGATGCGCTCGAGCAACTGCTCGGCCAACCACTCCAGGTCGTCGCGCTCGCGCAGCGCCGGCATGTGCACGCCAAGCACATTGAGCCGGTAGTACAGGTCGGCCCTGAACTGGCCCGCGTCCACACGCTCCTGAAGGTCGCGGTGGGTGGCGCAGACGACGCGGGTGTCGATCGGAATCGGCGATACGCCGCCCACGCGCACGATCTCCTGGTTCTGCACGGCCCTCAGGAGGCTGGCCTGCAGGCTGAGGGGCATGTCGCCGATCTCGTCGAGGAACAGCGTGCCGCCGCTCGCGAGCTCGAACTTGCCCGGCTTGCCGCGTGTCCGGGCGCCGGTGAAGGCGCCGCCTTCGTAGCCGAAGAGCTCCGCATCGATCAACGATTCGGGAATGGACGCGCAGTTGACCCACACGAACGGCCGCCGGGCGCGCGGCGACAGTGCGTGGATCGCGTTGGCTGCCAGTTCCTTTCCGCTGCCGGTTTCGCCCTGGACGAGCACGGGCAGCGAGAGCGGCGCGGCCTGTTCGATGGCCGCACGCACCGCCTCCATCCGGGCGCCCCGGCCCAGGATGTCGTCGAGCCCGTAGCGCGCGGTCCATGGCGTGGGCGGGCTGTGGATGGCGCGCCCCTGGTCGCCGACGACAGCCACCGCCTTCTTCAGCGCCGCCATGTTGGAGAACAGCGCCAGACCGACCGCGCCGATGATTCGCTCGTCCTGGTAGACGGGCACCTGCCGCGCGAGTAACTGGTGGCCCCGCACTTCGAGCGGCATCATGGTCACGGAGAGGTCGCCGCGCGCCACATGGTGCAGGCGCGTCTTCGGCGACACGACATCGGTGATGTGCCGGCCGATGAAGTCTTCCTGGGGGCCGCCCAGCAGACGGCAGTAGGGCGCATTGATGAGCACGACACGGCCATTGGTGTCGACCGCCACCAGGCAATCGGACACATGGTCGAGCACGCGGCGCAGGAACTCTGCCTCGTTCTGGCCGGAGCCGAACCATTCGGGAAAGGGCATTTGTCGTCTCGTTATTGCGACGTTAGGACTCAATACTGAGACTAAGGCATGTGCTCCAAGCCGTCAATCGAAGCCTTGGTGAGAATTTCTTCAAGCAAATCAAGTACTTGTCGAAATCGCGAAGACGTCCGCCGAGCGGGCCTCGGATTTGCTCTGTGCCCTCCGCCTCGCATTCGACGCCGCGCGGCGGCTTCCACCCTTTCACCTGGAAATGCACATGAACGACACTATTTCAATCGGAGACATGCACGTGCGCGTGGCGGGCCACGGCCCGGCGCTCGTCTTTTGCCACGGCTTCACCACGACCGGCGAGTTCTGGCGCCAGCAGATGGGCGCGTTCTCGCGCGACCACCGATTGGTGGTGCCCGATCTGCCTGGCCACGGCCGCTCGGCATCGCCGCGCTCGCGCCGCTACACGATCGATGCGTTCGTGAACGACCTCGTGCTGCTGTTCGACAAGCTGCATCTCGACGACGCCATCCTCGTGGGGCTTTCGATGGGCGGCACGATCGCCCAACGCTTCGCGCTCGCGCACCCAAGCCGCCTGCGCGCGCTGGTGCTGGTGGGCGCCACGCCGCACGGACTCGGCCCCGACGTGAACGTGAAAAATGTGTTGCGTGCCATCGACACACTTGGCGTCACCGCGGCAAGCCAGGCAGTGATCGACCGCTCGTTCGCCTCGGCCGCCTCGGCCGACCTGGTGGCCTTTGCGCGCGAACAGGTCGCGCAGACGCCGGAATTCGTCGCTCGCGAAGCCATCGTCTCGCTGAACGAGGCAGACAGCCGGGCGCAACTCGCCCGTCTGGCATTGCCGACGCTCGTCGTCTGCGGCGAGGAGGACGCCATCACGCCGCCGGCCGAGTCGCATGCGCTCGCCGCCGGCATTACCGGCGCAATACTGCAGCTGGTGCCCAGCGCCGCGCACTTCCCGATGCTCGAGCAGCCGGAGCGCTTCAATGCAATCTTGCGCGACTTCATCGCTCGCATCGACAACCGGGGCGGCGCTTGACGCGCGCCCGCCATACATCAAGGAGTATGGACATGACAACAACAGTTGAAACATCCCCCGCAACGCCCGAGCGTTCGCGTGAAACGCGCCGGGTGGTCTTCGCGGCGGCGCTGGGCACGGTGCTGGAGTGGTATGACTTCTTCATCTACGGCAGCCTTGCCGTGTTCTTTGGCGGCTTGTTCTTTCCCAAGGGCAACGAGTCGGCGGCCATTCTCGCGTCGCTTGCGACCTTCGGCGCAGGCTTCGTGCTGAGGCCGTTCGGTGCGATCGTCTTCGGCCGTCTGGGCGATCTGGTCGGGCGCAAGAAGACTTTCCTCGTGACGATGATGATCATGGGCACCGCCACCGCCGCGATTGGCTTCCTGCCCACGTTCGAGACCATCGGCTGGGCCGCGCCCGCGCTTCTGGTGTTGCTGCGTCTTCTGCAGGGGCTGGCGATCGGCGGCGAGTTCGGCGGCGCGGTCACCTACATCGCCGAGCATTCCGATCCACGCCGCCGGGGCTTCATGACCAGCTGGCTGCAGATCACCGGCACCATCGGACTGCTCGTCTCCCTGGGCGTGATCATGGTGCTGCGCTCATCGATGTCAGCCGAGTCCTTTGCCTTGTGGGGATGGCGCGTGCCGTTCATGCTGTCGATCGGGCTGCTCGCGTACTCGCTCTACGTTCGCATGCGGCTGGAAGAGTCGCCCGTGTTCCTCGAAATGAAAGCGCACGGCAAGGGCTCGCGAAACCCGGTCAAGGACACCTTCGGCGATCCGCGCACCCTGCGCATCGTGCTGGTGACGATCTTCGGCGCCGTGGCCGGGCAGGCGGTGATCTGGTACACCGCGCACTTCTACAGCTTGCAATTCCTCACCGCGACGCTCAAGCTTCCGCCGCAGTCCGCCTACGCCTACCTCACGATCGCGCTGGTGCTGGCCACTCCGTTCTTCGTGCTCTTCGGCTGGCTGTCTGACCTGATCGGGCGCAAGTGGATCATGCTGACGGGCTGCCTGCTTTCCGCAATCCTGTTCATGCCGCTTTTCCAGGGCATGGCCAAGTACGGCAACCCGGCGCAGGAGGAGTTCCGCGCCAGCACCCAGGTCGTCATCCAAGGCGGCGACTGCAGCGAGGACCAGTCCTTCATCGGCCAGCTGTTCCAGCCGAAGGCGACCAAGCCGTGCACGCGCGCCCGCTCGTTCCTAGCTGCGCAAAGCGTGCCGTACACGTTGCGGCCGCAGGCGGGCGAACTGCAGTTCGTGGTCGCCGAAACGACGCTGACCGGTTTCGATGAAGTGGCACTGCGCCGCGTGCTGGTCGAGCGCGGCATGCCGCTCACGGCCGATCCGGCACGCGTGAATGCGCCCATGGTCGTGCTGATGCTGTTCGTGCTGGTGTTACTCGCGACCATGGTGTACGGCCCGATGGGCGCGTTCCTGGTCGAGCAGTTTCCGACGCAGGTGCGCTACAGCGGCGTCTCCGTGGCTCTGCAGTTCGGCAACGGCTGGATCGGCGGATTCGCGCCATTCATCGCCACTGCAATGGTCGTAAGCAGCGGCGACATCTTCCGTGGCCTCATCTACACCATTGCTGTAGCGTTACTCACGCTTGTGGTGGGTGCCTTCTGCATTCGTGATCGCCGGGGGCTTGACATGCGCGAGCCGGTAGCGGCAACGGAAACGCCGCGCGCCGCTTCGACGCTCGCTGCGTCGGAACAGTAGCCCGGACCGCCATGGCTCTAGCCAAGATACCCGTCACGATCGTCACCGGCTTTCTCGGGGCCGGCAAGACCACGCTCGTGAACCATCTGCTGGCGCAGTGCAGCGGCACCTACATCGGCATCATCGTCAACGAATTCGGCGAGGTCGGCATCGACGGCCAACTGATCGTTGCCGATGACCAGCCGCTGATCGAGATCACCAATGGCTGCGTTTGCTGCACGGTGCGAAAGGACCTGACGGCGGCGGTGAACGAGCTCCTGCAACGCGCCGAACGTCCGATCGAGCGGCTGATCATCGAGACCTCCGGCCTGGCCGATCCCGCACCGGTGCTGCAGAGCTTTCTCGCCGATGCCGACCTGCTGCAGCGCGTGGAGCTCGAGTCGGTGGTCACCGTCGCCGATGCCCACCACATCCTGCTCCATATTGGCGACGACATCGTGCGCGAGCAGATCGCCTTTGCCGACGTGATCGTGCTCAACAAGGTCGAGATCCCCAGCGCATCGGAGCTGGAGCAACTCGAGGGAGAGCTGCGCCGGCTGAATCCGGCCGCGCACCTGGTCCGCACTGAGCGGGCACAGGTGTCGGCCGCCGAGCTGCTGGGCATGAAGCGCTTCTCCTTGCCGCACGTGCTGTCAATCGAGCCCGATCTGCTGGACGGCGAAGCGCATGACCACGAGCACGACACCTCGATCGGCTCGTGCTGCATTGAAACTGACGGTGCCATCGACCCGGAGCGGTTCAGCCGCTGGATGAACCAACTGATCCAGCGCGAAGGCGCACGACTGATGCGCACGAAGGGCGTGCTTCACTTCAACGGCGAGGTGCGCCAGTTCCACTGTCATAGCGTGCACATGCTGCTGGATGCGCGGCCTGGGCGGCGATGGGGTCCCGACGAGCCGCGTCGCAGCAAGCTGGTCTTCATCGGACGGGAGCTGGCGGGCGACGCCTTGCGCGAGGGCTTTCTCGGATGTCTCGCGGTTCAACCTGATCGGGCGGTGGAGCGTGCCGCCGAATCTGAAATGGAGCACCCATGAAACTCCAGCATGCGCTGGGTGGCCTTGAGAACCTCGGGCCTGTGAGTCTGGAAACCCGAGTCTTCGTGCAGGAATGGGAGAAGCGCATCTTCGGTATCCACACGGTGATGATGGCCGAGAGTGCCCACCTTGCGGAAGCGTTGCCGAAGTATCCGATGGCCAGCTTGCCCACCACGTTCCAGCACACCTGGACTTGGGCCTCGCTGCGCACGGGCGCGGAGAGCATGCAGCCCTTCGAGTACTTCAAGTTTCGCTACTACGAGAAATGGCTGATGGGCATCAGCCAGTTCTTCGTCGACGAGGGCTACATCACCGCCCAAGAGCTGGCCTGGTGGACCGCGCACTATCGCGTCCAGCCCGACGCGCCGCTGCCCGATCGGCCCAGCGAGCCGATCAAACATCAGATCGTCGACTATCTGCTGCAAGGCGACTCCGGCCTGCGGCCGCTGCCGCATGCGCCTCGGTTCATGCTCGCCCAGACGGTGCAGGTGGCCGACCCCGCTGCGGCCGATCACACGCGGCTACCCGGCTACCTGCGCAACAAGAAGGGCACTGTCCGCGAGGTGTACCCGGGTGCCTTCGAGTATTTCTGTTCCACCGGACCTGACGGGCTGGAAGGACCAATGCCGGTGTACCGCGTCGCGTTCGACGCGAGCGACATCTGGGGCCCCGAGCTCTGCGAGCCGAACACGACCATCTACGCCGACCTCTTCGAGGTCTACCTGCAACCCCGAACACCCGAGGAAGAAGAGAAAACGCCATGAGCAGCGACCTGTTCAAGTACAACGACGAGCGCGAAGCAGCGAGCGCGGCGAAGGTGCGCGCACTGGAGGCCCTGCTGATCGAGAAGGGCGTGATCGGCAGCGACTCGGTCGATGCGGTGCTCGATCATTTCGAGAAGATCGCGGGACCGTTCAACGGTGCGCGCATCGTTGCGCGGGCTTGGGTCGATCCGGCCTACAAGGAGCGCCTGCTCGACGATACGCCTCAGGCCATTGCCGAACTTCAGCTGCCATTGGGCATGGAGGGCGCCGAGGGTGAGCACATGGCCGCAGTGGCCAATGGTCCGGGTGTGCACAACCTGATCATCTGCACGCTCTGTTCCTGCTATCCGTGGCCGGTGCTCGGGCTGCCGCCGTACTGGTACAAGGATCCGGTGTTCCGCGCCCGAGGCGTGCGCGAGCCACGCGCTGTCCTGCGCGAGTTCGGCGTGCCGATAAGCGAACACACTGAAGTGAAAGTGTGGGACAGCAGCGCGCAAATCCGCTGGTTCGTCGTGCCCGAGCGGCCGGCCGACACCGACGGCTTCAGCGAAGAGCAACTGGCTGCGCTGGTCACGCCGGAGGCGATGATGGGCGTCGCGCTGGTACTGCCACCTATAGCGGCCTGAGGCGGAGTGTCATGTTCACTCGCTTCGAGGAATATGCAGCTTCTCAAATGCTGGGCCATGCCGACTCGCCGCCGCGTAGCCACGGCAAGCTGTTTTTTGCAGAGGCCTGGCAACGGCAACTCTTCGGGTTGACGCTGGCGGTGGCCAAGCAGGGGCACTTCGACTGGGAGGACTTCCGCCAGCACTTGATTGAATCGATCGGCGACTGGGAACGGCTCGACTGCGCTGCGCAGCCGCCCTGGGACTACTACGAGCGGTTCTTTGGGGCGCTGCTGCAGGTTCTGGAGCGGCAGCAGGTGGTGACTGAAGGCGAACTGGCCTGGGTCTTGGCCGATCGGCCGTTGCGGAGCCACGAATGAGCGCCGAGTGGCTGTCCTTTTCGGGCTTGGTCCTGATGTTCGCTCTGGGGCTGCGGCACGGTTTGGACCCGGACCACATTGCCTGTATCGACGGACTGACCTGGCGGGCACTCAATCATTCGCATGCCCATGCAGGTTGGATCGGGAGCTTGTTCGCTCTCGGTCACGGCCTGCTGGTCACGCTGATCGCGGTGATCGTCAGCAAGCTGGAGCTTCACTTCGATCCCCCGGGCTTCGTAGTGACCGTATTCGGATGGATTCCAACCTTGCTGCTGATCGCGGTTGGTTGCCTCAATCTGCGCCTGCTGCTGCGCAGGGACGAGGCTTACGCGCCGACTGGTTGGAGAATGAGCCTGATCCCTGCACGCCTGCGAAAGCAGTCGAGTGCCTGGTCGGTGGTGGTGATCGGCGTGCTGTTCGCCACCGTCTTCGACACCGCCACACAGGCGGCAGCCTGGGGCTACGTCGCCAGCAACAAGAACGGCGGTGCATGGGCTGCCTTGCTCGCAGGGATGACCTTCACGGCAGGGATGATGGTCACCGATACGCTGGACGGCCGCATCATCTGCCGAATCGGCCGAGGCATCGAAAATCCCGAGGCAGGGCGCCGTGTGCGCCGGACGCTGGGCTGGCTCATCGTTGCCATCTCATTCGGCGTAGCTGTCTACAACGTGGCCAAGGCGTTGTTGCCGGAAGTCGAACTCGACCACATGGCGTTTTCAGTCGCCGGCGCTGCGCTGGTTGTTGTCATGCTGGGCATCTGGGCGTGGAGTGCCAGGCGCGCACGCAGTGCGCGAGCGGCCGTCATGCCGGGCCTTTGGGAAGACTCGCCCCCAACACGCCTTCCTTCGCGGACCTTGTCGCCCCGCAGCGTACGTCGGTGAACCGCAGATGCCAGCCCACGGCGCGGCCGCGGTCCGGTGACCACGAGTGCCTCTCTGCCCTGAGCTTGGCAACCCAGCGCTTCCATTGTCTTCTTCTCCGGTTCTCTCATGGTCAAACAAATCGCATTCCCGGGCGTCGTCGTTCTGGTGGTGAGCACCTCGACGCTGGCGCAAGTGAGCCTGCAAGCCGTTGAGGTGACAGCCACGCAGCAGGATCAGTCTCCATCTCTGCAGGCAACGCCCGCGGTTGGCAGCCGGCTAGGTCTGACCGCCCGCGAAACGCCTGCTTCTGTGGAGGTGATCACGCAGGAAATGATGGAGCGGCGCGGCGCGCGAACTTTCGAGGAGGCATTGCGCGGCAGTGTGGGGATGACCGCGGGTGGCGCGCCTGGTTCCCCCTCCGTGGCATCGACACGCGGCTTCACGGGCGGCTTCATCACCTACCTGTTCGATGGCGATCGGGTGGCAGTGGCCTCGATGGTGAGCCGGCCGCAGGACACCTGGAACTACGAGCGCATCGAAGTCCTGAAGGGCCCCGCTTCGGTGCTCTACGGCGAAGGTGCCATCGGCGCGGCCGTCAATTTCGTGACCAAGCGGCCCGACCGAAACAACCCGGGTGCGGAGGCCATGCTGTCCTACGGCAGTTTCGGCACGGTGCGTGCCGGCGTCGGCCTGGGCGTCAACATCGGCGAATCGAGTGCTTTGCGGCTGGACTACAGCCGCCAGGAGACCAGCGGGTACATCGACCGCAACAAGCAGCGGTACGACAACCTCACCATGGGGTTCACCACGGCCCTGACGCGTGACCTGACGCTCGATCTGGCGATGGACTATTCCAAAGACAGCGCGCTGTCTTACCAGGGGACGCCGCTGGTGCCGCGCGCCTTTGCGCTGCAGCCGACCGGCATCGTTGGCGACTCGGCAGGGCGGGTGGTCGATCGCAGCATCGCCTTTCGCAACTACAACGTCGACGATGCCCAGATGAGCGCGCGCAGCCTCTGGACGCGTGCCAAACTGACCTGGCAGATCGCGCCGGAATGGAAGCTGCGCAACGAACTGTCCTACTACACGGCGGACAGGGCGTGGCGCAATGCGGAGTCCTTTGCCTTTGCCGCGCCCGGGCGGATCGTGCGGGACCTGATCGGGATCACGCACGACCACCAGATCCTGACGAATCGGCTCGATCTCATGAACACCTCGGCCATCGCCGGAATGAAGAACCGGTTCGTGGCGGGCCTCGAGTACATGAAGACCGATTTTTCCTCCAACCGCGATTTTTCGAATGGATCGGCCGCGGCCGACAACGCCCTCACGGTGGGTGAGGGCGCCACTTTTCATGGAAGCTACGGCGCCCTTGCCGCCAATCCGGCGCTCTACGTCGGCGCCGGCAACCGCACGATCTTCGGCGCACGAATCCCCACCAGCGCGCTGTTCCTGGAAGACGCCTTGTCCATCAGCCACCGCTGGACCGTCGTGGGCGGTTTGCGCCAGGACGACGTGAAGCTGGAGCGCCAGAGCGTGGACCTGAACACCCGCACCCTGACATCGTTCACCCAGAAGTACAGGCCGACGTCGGCGCGGCTGGGCGTGGTGTTCGCCATCGACCCCGACACATCGGTCTATGCGCAGTACACCAGCGCGAGCGCGCCGATCGGCACGGGCAACCTCTTGTTGCTCTCGGCCGCAAACAGTGCCTTCAGCCTCTCGACGGGCAAGCAGTTCGAGGTTGGCATCAAGCAGTCGGCTTTCGGCGGGCGGCTCGACTACACGGTGGTGGCTTACAAGATCGAACTCGATAACGTGCTTTCGCGCGATTTCAGCAACCCGACGCTCACCGTCAACAGCGGCAAGCAGTCCGCCCGCGGCCTTGAACTCGCCGCGGCCTGGAAGGCGACGCGCGACCTGACGCTGAGCGGCAACCTGGCGCGCGTCGATGCGCAGTTCGACCAATTGATCGAGGCCGGCCACGTTTCGCGCGCCGGCAACACACCGCCGAACGTGCCGAAGACCGTTGCCAATCTCTGGGCCGACTACAAGGTTCCCGGATGGCCGGTGCGCGTGGGCGCGGGCGTCAACCGGACCGGCCACTCCTACGCCAACAACGCCAACACGGTGCGCATGAACGGGTACACAACGGCCAGCGCCTATGCGACATGGGCGCTGCCAAAGGGCGACCTCACGTTTCGCGTGCGCAACCTGACGGACAAGCTCTACGCCTATTGGAGCGGCGCGAATTCGAACAACCAGGTCATGATCGGCGCACCGCGCAGTTTCGAAGTCAGCTACCGGTCGGCTTTCTGATGAGCGTGCGAAACATTCTGATGAGCGTGCGAAACAAGTCGATGGCAAAGGCATGAAGCCGGCCCTGATCTTCATCCACAAGTGGCTCGGCATCTCGCTGGCGCTGCTGTTCCTGATGTGGTTTCTCAGCGGCATCGTGCTGTACTACGTGCCGTTCCCCAACCTCACGCAGTCAGAGCGCCAGGCCGGAATGCAGCCCCTGGCGCCGGCCGCCGATTGCTGCCTGACGGCGGAAGAAGCGGCAAGACGAGCTGGCGTGGCGTTCACCGAAGCACGTCTCGCGATGGCCGGGGAAGAGATGCCGGCCTGGCGGCTCCTGGTCGATGCCGGCAACAAGAACGCCCCGCGGTGGCAATCGCTCGATGCCCGCACCGGTGCGGGCATGGCGCCGCTGACATCCGTCCACGCCATGAGGGTGGCCGAGACCTTCAGCGGCCGGCGGGCGCTGCGGGCCGAGGGGCTCGAGCGTGACCAGTGGACGGTTCCGCAAGGATTGGACCCTTACCGTCCTCTTTTCAAAGTCAGCCTGGAAGG
>NZ_FNDR01000022.1 GCF_900099805.1 Variovorax sp. OV700
GGCCTGATGTCGATGAATCCTTACGGAGTGTTCTCTTCACGGGGACTTTCGGCCGCCGAGCGCGACCGCTGGCTCGGTGCCGACCGGGGTGCCGTTGTGACGCCGCAGCTAGCCCTGGCTGCAGTCGCAAGCCGGGAGGCCGGTGCGCAGGCGTTGGAGCTGGAGCGGCTTCGAATCGACGGGCAAGTCTGGTACCGCATCCAGGGCACGCAACGGCGGTGGTGGGTGCGCGCGGACGATGCGAGCGCTGTGCCGGCGGTGGAATCGGTGCTGCCGGACGGATTGGTGTCGGGCACCCTGCAACGCCTACGCGGCATGGACCGCCCCCCTTCGAGCGTGACGCGGATCGATCGCTACGACGATGTCTACTACGCGAAGAATCCGGCCTCGGTGGAGGCGCTGGACACCCGGCCGCTGCCCGTCTGGCGCGCCCATTGGCCCGACGGCACGGACCTGTATGCCGACGCCACCTCGGGCAAAGTGCTGTTGCGAGTCAACCCGTCAGGCCGTTGGCAGCGGCTTCTTTACCAGGGATTGCACAGTCTCGACTTCGAGCCTCTGCGCACACGACCCTGGTTGCGCGAAGCGCTTGTGCTGATTCTTTCCCTGCTCGGCACGGCCCTGTGCATCACATCGTGCGTCATTGGATGGCGCGCTCTATCGAAATCGGCTACGCGCCCTCCGCCGGGCAGGATGCGGTACTCGATCAGGTGCCCTGGCTGAGCCTCACTCTGCTTCTTTGGCGTGCCAGCACTTGCGCTTCAGACTGTCCAACCAGCGCCTGATAGGCGGCAGGGGCAGTGGCACCTTCCGTACTGATCAGCAGCACGCGCGCATCGGGCCCCAGCCCAACCGTGGCAGCTTGTGCCGCGTGGCTTCGGAGTTCAACGAGGCCTGCGAGGCCGGCTGCGCCTGATTCACCAGAAACCACAGGGAGATCCGATGCATTGCCGATCGCCAGGAGCCGCATCGCAGCGACCGCATCGTCATCGGTGATGGTCATGAAGTAGTCAGCCCCGGACACAAGAAATCTCCATGCAAGTGGAGATGCTTCGCCGCAGGCCAGGCCAGCCATGACCGAGTCGACCGAGCC
The DNA here is from genome assembly GCF_900099805.1 of Variovorax sp. OV700. Taxonomy (GTDB): domain Bacteria; phylum Pseudomonadota; class Gammaproteobacteria; order Burkholderiales; family Burkholderiaceae_C; genus Variovorax. Next base: position 1,094 of record NZ_FNDR01000022.1, read on the forward strand.
CGTTGCCTTGGACGCAACGCCGCGCAACGCACTTTGAAAAAGACAGTCAGCCTGTACCGGCTCGACGATTACCACCGTGGGGCGACGCTCCCCATAGCACTCCCAAAAGTAGCTCAGGATTCCTGCCGCGAGGCCGCCAACCCCACCCTGAAGAAAGACATGCGTGAACGGCACCGCTTGGTCGCTACCCGAGGCTTCAACAATTTCGGCAGCGACAGTCCCGTACCCTTGCATGACATCCCGCGGGACCTCTTCGTAGCCGTCGTATGAAGTGTCTGAAACAACATGCCAATCGTTGGCCTTGGCGAGACGAGCGGCTTCCTCGACAGAAGCGTCGTAGTTCCCCTGGACGCGCATTACCTTGGCGCCAAACTTGGCGATCGCCTGCTCCCGTTCCTCGCTCACATTCGCATGGAGGACGATCACGCAACGGCAGCCCATGGTCTGCGCTGCCGCCGCAAGGCCTTTGCCGTGATTGCCATCTGTCGCGCTGATCACCGTGAAGGCTTCCAGCAACGATCTGTAGCCGCCCTTGAAAAGCAGCTTCGGATCCAGGTTGTGATCCGGCCACAGGCGAAGAATCAGCCGAGCCAAAGCGATCGGCGCCCCAAGCGCCTTGAAACTCCCGAGATCGGATCGGACGGACTCATCCTTCAGATAAAGCTTTCCGATCCCGAGGCTGCGAGCCAGGCCATTGAGTTCGTACAACGGCGTGAACCCCGGATTCAAACTGTTCCATGACGAGATCCAGTCGCGGCTTTCCTGGGCCTTGGCGATGGACATCACAGACTGGAGGTCACTGGGATAGGCACTGCGCGTGACGCGCTCATTGGCAATCAGCATCTTGGATTCCGTTGGTTGTTTTTCGCCCCCTTGGCTTGAACGCCAGGAGTTCATGAATCCTAGGACCGCTTCTTGTGTTGCTTGGCGCGATCTGGACAGCAAAAACAGGACAACGAACCAGATTCAGGGAGAACAATGGAAGGCTGTTGCGTGCCCGGGCGCTCCTCGCCTTGGCCATTGCGGCGCAGATAATGGATGTCATGCACCTCGATAACTACGACGTCAAGATCTTGGGCTTGCTCCAGAGGGACAGCAAGATTTCCCAGCGCGAACTGTCGGAGGCCGTCAATCTGTCTCCATCGGCGGTCAATCGTCGAATTGCAGCTCTCGAATCTGCGGGGGTGATCGCCGGCACCGTGTGTATCGTTGATCCTTCGTCCGTCGGACATCCCATCACGATCGTCGTTGAAGTCAAGCTCGAGAGCGAGAGGCTTGACTTACTCGACGAGGTGAAGACACGTTTTGCCGACTGTCCGCAGGTACAGCAGGTTTACTACGTCACGGGGGAGTACGACTTCGTGCTCGTGATAGTCGTCAAGGACATGACGGAGTACGAGCAACTCACCCGCGACCTTTTCTTCAGCTCTGGGAACGTCAAGGGGTTCAGGACCTATGTCGCCATGCAGCGTGTCAAGGTCACGCTGAACGTTCCTCTCGCTGAGCAATGACCTAAACAGTGCGCTGAGTCGTTTTTATAACGGGCATGCTGCTCCAGGACGGTGCCTAGCACCATACGTGCAAATTACCGGGCCACAACGCGTCGATCTTCCGCAACCACAAGGGGGATCGGTGATTTTCTCCGCCCTGTGCCCACCAGAATTCTCCTCACCGATGGCGGCGATGGGCGTAAAACCTAATTCATCACACCGGGGGCCTACAAAGTTCAGCAGACTGACCATTTAGAGGAACAAGCTCATGACCATCAATCGCCGCCAAATTTTGAAGGGTGTGGCAGGAGCCGGGGGGGCAGCCATTGCTCCGTCGTTCCTCGCAGTACCGGCACTGGCCCAAAGTCTCAAGGGCACCGGTGAGGTCGTCGTGTACGACGGCGGGGGATCGTGGGGGGAGGCCAAGCGAGTAGCGCTTTTCGACCCCTTCGAGAAGGAGACCGGCATCAAGGTCATCGCGCAGCCGCGTACTGACCTGGGCGCTGTTCGCGCAAGCGCGTTGGCCGGTTCCCCGCGGTACGACGTAACCATCTTGACGGGCGGCAACACCACGGCCTTCGAGCGCGAGAACCTCCTGGTTCCGATCGACTACGGGTACTTCAACAAGGCCGATCTGGATGCCTTCAACCCTGTTGCTACAGGCAAGTTCACCGTCCCTCACATCATCTACTCCCTGCTGATTGCGTACGATCCCGCGAAGTTCGGCAGCAACTCGATCTCTTCCTGGGCCGATGTGTGGGACACGAAGAAGTTTCCGGGCGGGCGCACCCTGTGTACGGGGACACGCGGGCCGGACGGTGCTGTCTTCGAGGCGGCTCTGCTGGCAGACGGCGTGGACCCCGCCAAGATCTATCCGATCGATTGGGATCGCGCATTCAAGAGCCTTTCCCGCATCAAGCCCGAGATCGTGAAATGGTGGAACAGCGGTGCCGAGGGCCCTCAGCTGCTGATCGACAAGCAGGTGACCGCCGGCAGCGGATGGAACGGGCGAATCTACGCTGCCAATGAGAAGAGCCAGAAGATTGGCTTCACCTGGAACCAAGGCATCCTGCAATACGACAGCTGGGTGGTTCTCAAAGGTTCCAAGAACGTTGACAACGCGAACAAGCTGCTCGCTTTCATGTCGCGCGCAGAGGTGCAGGCGAACTTCTCCAAGCACATTTTGTACGCGCCGCCGAACTCGCGCGCCTACGACTACATCCCTGCGGAACGCGCAAAGATGCTGCCGACGTACGCCGAATTCAAAAAGCAGCAGATCGTTCAGGACTACGCCTTCTGGAACGCGCTGGGCAAGAACGGTCGCCCCAACAACCTTACCGCGGTGGCGGAATGGGAGCGGTGGCTGGTCGGTGCGCGCTGAACGGTCCATCTGGGCGCATCGAATCGTCGGTTGCACACGGCTCTAGAGCCATTCGGAAGTTCTCATGAAGCTTGGTTGGAAAAGCGCACGCCATAGCCGTGCGCCAATGATCCTGCTCTTGGTCGTGCCGGCATTGGCGATTTTCGCGGCGGGATATCTCTTTCCGGTGGCCCAACTGGTACTCAAGAGCTTTCGCAACGAGAGCACTTGGTCGCTGCTGCACTACCAGGAGATCGCGAGCTCAGGGGTTTTTGCCTGGGTCCTGTTTCAGACGCTGCTGCTGGCGGTCGTGGTGACACTGGCCTGCCTGATCCTGGCCTATCCGCTCGCATATTCAATCTCTCGGTGCCCTCCGTGGCTGGCAAGCCTCCTCTTGGTACTGGTCACTCTCCCGTACCTGACCAGTATCTTGATCCGGACATACGCATGGACCGTCCTGCTGAGCCCTGCCGGCCTGATCAACCAGTTGCTGCTGTACCTTGGGATCGTTTCGGAGCCGCTGCGACTGGTCTTCAACAAGATCGGCGTGTATATCGGAATGATCCAGGTGCAACTGCCACTGATGGTGTTTCCGCTGTATGCCGCACTCGCTCGTTTTGACCGAAAACTGAGCATCGCCGCGCAAAGCTTGGGAAGTTCTCCGGCAGATGCCTTCCTGCGCATCACGCTCCCCAGTTCGATGCCCGGTATTGTCAGCGGCTGCACCCTCGTGTTTCTCTCCTGCCTGGGCTTTTACATCACGCCCGCACTTCTTGGCGGTCCGAACGATTACATGATTGCGCAGGGCATCACCATCCGAGTCCTGACCCTCGGTGAGTTCGAGGCTGCTGCCGCTCAGGCGACAGTCTTGCTCGCCATGGTTGCAACGGTCTTCGTGATCTTTCGCACCAAGGTTGCGACGGAGCTGGAGGACGAATCTCAGTCAAGTCAATCGGTGAAGAAGGTTCGAGATCTTTCCGCAGTTCCCCGTATTCCTGCGCCTCTTGAAAAGGGGCTTCAACGCGCGCTTGAGGTGATCTCTTCGGTTCGTTCACCGCTGCTCGTGCTGCTGTCAGCATTCACGCTCGCCCTGCTTGTCCTTCCGTTTGTGGTGGTGATCCCACTTGCGTTCAGCGACGCCGCCTACTTGAGCTTTCCACCGCCCGGTTACTCGCTGCGATGGTTCACCAAGTTCTTCAGCAACTCGCAATGGCTGAGCGCGCTTTCGTTCAGCGGCCGTACGGCACTCCTGGCCTCTCTGCTGGCCATCACGATCGGCGTACCCATCGCATTTGCGCTCGTGCGGTTTCGCTTCGTTGGCCGGGTTCCGCTCTATCTTCTGCTGATTTCTCCGATGATCGTTCCCCATGTGGTCATGGCGGTGGCCTTCTTCTTCAGCTTTGCTCAGACCCCGCTCATCGGCACAGCGACTGCATTCGTGCTTGCATACACCATCATCGCAACGCCCTACGTGGTCGTCATCCTGATCGCAGGCCTCAAGAAGTTCGATCGGAGCCTGGAGCAGGCAGCTATCAGCCTCGGCGGGCATCCGCTCACCGCGTTGCGTACCGTGACGCTCCCGCTGCTGCTTCCCTCGTTGGCCAGTGCGCTCGTATTCGCGTTCATCACGGGATTCGACGACGTGGTCTACGGCCTGTTTGTGAGCGGTCCATCCTCAACGCCTCTGCCGATCCGCATGTGGGATGACATCCGCCTCGAAATCAGTCCGCAGATTGCCGTCGTAGCCGTGCTCTTTCTGGCGAGCCTGGCGGCGCTCGTCGCGGTCAAGACGTTTGTGTCGGCGGCTCTCCACCATCGCTCGCATCGGAAGGACATCTGAACATGAGCAGCATTGGACTCTTTGCTTTCTCCGTCGAGGAGTACCGTCGCCGCCTCTGCATGGTGCAAGACGTGATGCGCGCTCGTCATCTCGACTGGGCGATCCTTGACGAGCCCGAGACCATGGGCTGGGTCTCCGGCTACGCCGTGCAAGAAAATCTGTGGCGCGCATGCCTCGTCCCGGTGGTCGGTGACCCCTTTCTGCTGATCCGAAAACTCGACATGGCGCCTGCACGTGCGAAGAGCTGGCTGCAAGACATCGTTGCCTTCTCTGACTGGGAGGAGCCTGTCTCGGTTTTGGCCGCCGCGCTGAGGTCCCGGGGGGCACATGCGCGAATCGGTGTCGACTTCCAGTCCCACTCCTTTACCCGTCAGCGGCAAGACCTCCTCGCGCAGGCCCTTCCAGAGTCTATTTTTTGCGACCTGGAACGGGCAGTCTGGGACGCGCGTCGATGCAAGTCGAACGAGGAGGTCGAACACTTTCGAGTGGCTGCGAGCTTGCTGGATCGCGCAGTCTTGAAAGTGGCCGATGCCATTCGGCCGGACGCTTCGCAGCGCGACGTTGCCGCCGTTGCTGCCGCCGAGTACTACCGGCTGGGTTTCGACGATGGTTTCGTTGGCTACGTGACGGCTGGTTCGGACTGGGATTGTCTGCACAGCTCGATGAGTGACGAGCCGATTGGAGAGGGTGCACTGGTTCACGTCGAGCTTCTGCCGAAACTCAAGGGCTACTCGGTGCGGATCATGCGCACCGTGGCCGTGGGGCGGGCTACCGAAGACCAGAAGTCAACCTTCGCGGCCCTCTGTGCGCTTCAGGACGAGCAATTCAGTGCCATGCGCCCTGGCGCAGTAGCAGCCGATGTGGACGCCATCGTGCGGCAGGGCGTACTGTCGGCGGGCCTGAGACCCGACTATGAAAACATCACGGGCTATACCTTGGGATTTTCGGCACCCTCGTCTCAGCGCGTGAGCGATCTCTACAGGTCTTTCGTGCCGACCGCCACTTGGCTGCTCGAGAAGGGCATGGTGTTCCACATGTACACCTCCGCTCGCGGCCTGGCTGTCAGCGAGACGGTCCTGGTGACCGAATCCGGCGCCGAGCGATTGACTCGCACGCCCCGCAAGATTTTTGAAACTGGGGTGAAAGCATGATGACTGGCCGCATGGAATCGGTTCGGGACATTCCCGAGGCCCAGGTGGGGAGGCGAAGCGCTGGGGTCAGCGTTGCGAATGTCTCGAAGTCCTATGGAGCGTTCAAGGCGCTCGACGACGTCTCGCTCACTGTCGAACCGGGGGAGTTCGTCGCGCTTCTGGGCCCCAGTGGTTCCGGCAAGTCGACCTTGCTCATGATGATCGCGGGTTTCGAAACCCCGAGCTCGGGCGACCTTCTGGTGAAGGGGATACGCGTCAACGATCAGCCTGCATACAAACGCGGCTTCGGAGTGGTGTTCCAGCGCTATGCGCTGTTTCCACATATGACGGTCTCTGAAAATGTGGCGTACCCACTCTTTCGTCGCGGATTGAGGGGCAAGGAGGTTGAGGCAGAGGTCGCCAAGGCGTTGGACCTGGTGGCACTTGGGACCTTGAGGAACAGGCTTCCAGCCCAACTGTCCGGTGGCCAGCAGCAGCGGGTGGCTCTCGCGCGCGCCCTGGTATTCAAGCCGCCCCTCTTGCTCATGGACGAGCCCTTGGGAGCGCTGGACCGCAAGCTGCGCCAGCAATTGCAGCTGGAGATCAAGCAGATCCACAGGCAGATCGGAAGCACGATCATTTTCGTGACCCATGACCAGGAAGAAGCGCTGTCGATGGCAGACCGGGTCGCGGTTCTCGAAGGAGGCCGCTTACAGCAGTTTGGATCGCCTCGAGATCTTTATGAGAGCCCCGCGAGCGCGTTCGTGGCGGACTTCATCGGGGAAACCAGCTTTCTGCCCGTGGTGTTGTCGCCGGCTGGAGCGGAAATCAACGCAGAAATCGCCTCGCTGCGAATTCGCAGGTCGATACCCGTTGAACGGGTCCTCACCCGTTCAACCTCTGGCCGCCTTGCAATTCGCCCGGAGAACGTGCAACTGCGACTGTCGGAGGATGGTCCTGCTCGCGTCGTTGAATCCGCGTACGCCGGAACGACCCAGGTGGTGCTCGTCGAGGTCGGTGACGTTCGGCTTCTCTCCCGCTCGCAGATGACACCTGACAGGCAGTTGTTTCATGCCGGCCAGCGCGTTGAAGTCGATCTCGACACGACGCACGCGATGGTCTATCCGATCGAATAGGGGCTGACCTGAAATGCACCATCCCAACCACTCCACTCGAGAATCGGCGATCTCAGCGGCGCTGGAAACGTTCGACTCGGGCCGATTCCTCGCCGACTTGAATCGCCGTGTCTCGTACCGCACCGAAAGCCAGGTCGAAAGCAGCGCCTCGCAACTTCACGCGTATTTGCGGGATGAGATTGCCCCGACCCTTGGTCGCCTTGGCTTCACATCCCGGATCGTCGCCAACCCGGCGGGCGTCGACGCTCCGGTTCTTCTGGCAGAACGGATCGAAGGGGAGAGCCTCCCGACAGTCGTCACTTACGCGCACGGAGACGTTGTCCGTGGCTACGACGACCAATGGCGAAAAGGTCTTGAGCCTTGGAAGGTGGTCGTCGAAGGAGATCGCTGGTATGGACGCGGCACCGCCGACAACAAGGGGCAGCATTCGATCAACATCGCTGCACTTGAATCGGTGATCGCGGCACGCGAGGGAGAAGTGGGCTTCAACATCAAGCTGATTTTCGAAACCGGCGAGGAGATCGACTCGCCCGGGCTCGGTGCCCTTTGCGCAGCCGAGAAGGACTTTCTGGCGGGGGATCTCTTCCTGGCGTCCGACGGCCCCCGCGTTGCCGCGGACAGGCCGACCGTTTTTCTCGGCTCACGCGGCGAGCTCAACTTCCAGCTCGAGGTCGATCTTCGGGACGGCGCACATCACTCCGGCAACTGGGGAGGCGCGCTACGCAACCCCGCCGTCGTTCTGTCGCATGCGATTGCGACGCTGATCGACAAGGATGGCCGCATTCTTGTGAAAGGGCTCCTTCCTCCGCCCCTCTCTCCCGCTGTACGCGCCGCAATTTCGGATCTCGCGCTCGGAAGCGACGAGCATGCCCCCGCGGTAGATCCATCTTGGGGCGAGCCTGGGTTGACCCCCGCCGAAAGGGTCTGGGCATGGAACGCGTTGGAGGTGATCGCGTTCAAGGCGGGCAACCCTGACGCACCCGTCGGTGCGATCCCACCAACGGCACGGGCGCACTGCCAATTAAGGTACGTCGTCGGCACGGACTGGGAAAACGCGCACCGGTACCTCGAAGAGCACTTCGCCGCCAATGGGATCTCGTCCGTGAAGGTCACGGTGCAGCCCGCCGGAACCGCAACGCGCCTGGATCTGAAGGATCCCTGGGTCGAATGGACACTTCGCTCCATCGAAGCGACCACGGGGAAGAAGCCTGCACTGCTGCCGAATATTGGCGGCACCGTTCCCAATGCGATCTTCGCTGAAACCCTTGGCCTGCCTACGGTATGGGTTCCCCATTCCTATGCCGCGTGCTCGCAGCACGCGCCGAATGAACACCTCTTGGGCTCGGTGGCGCGTGAGGCCTTGGCCGTGATGGCCGGAATTTGGTGGGATCTTGGAGACGACGGGGCCGACGTCGCCGCATTGCGCAAATGCCGATCCGCAGCCTAGGTTCCAGTGTCCGCTGTTCCAGGGCCCGGTAGCAGCCGGTTAATCTGGACCGAATGGGCCGTGTTTCGTGTCCCGCTCAATGGCTGAATAGATCCATCGGCGTCACGGGCTCTTGCGACAATGCTCATCGGGCGGGACGTTCGCGGCAGCGGAAGCGTCGCCGCGAACTGCTGCCATTCGAATTCTCGGCGGGGCCGGACCTCGGCCTCTTGCCAGGTTCCCCCGCCATCGGCGCTGAGCGCCACGCCGCCGATGCCGTTGTTGCTCCAGGCCCAGCCCTTGACTTCCACAGCATCTGTGGAGATGGTGTCGCCGGGTGCCGGATGGGTGATCATCGAATTGGGCTCGACAGCCCACACCGGCTCTCGATCGACTTTGCCTTCATGCTCGCTGTCGCGGTTGTACCAAAGGGTCGTGAAGGGGGAGTCCGCACGCCTGCCTTGGACCGACAGCCGACAGAGCCACTTGGTCATGTTGGTGCCGAACCAGCCTGGAACCACCAGGCGAACAGGCCCGCCCCGCTCGCGGGTCAGTGGTGCGCCATTCATCTCGTAAGCAACGAGCACCTCGTGCGACAGCGCTTTCGAAATCGGCAGATCCTTGCGATACCGGTTCATCCTTCGGCCGCCGAACTCGCCGCTGTCCAAACCGTCCGACCAGACATGGGTGGCATTCGGCTCGAGCTGCGCTTGCTCGAGCAACACAGCCAGCGGCACACCCGTCCACTGGACGTTGCCTACCCGCCAGAGATTGCTATCGGCCGGTATCAGGGGGCTGCCAAAGCACTCGTGAAAGGCGGTGACGGTGACAGAAGGCAGCTGCCTGAGACCGTCCAGGTCGATCGAGAAAGACCTTCGGACGAGCCCGTCCACTTGCAGTCGCCAGCGCTTGGCATCGACTTCGACGGCGCCCATGTGGATGGTCTCGAAGAGCTGCGCATCGGACGTGATGAAGTCGCGCAGCGCCGCAGGGGCGGGTGGCGGCTTCAGATGGAATCCTGGAGACCGGCCAATGACGACCGAGCGCTCCGCTCCTTCAGGCAGCGGTGGCAGGAACGCGGAGCTATTCATCCAGAACCCTAGCGGTCATCTCATCGTCGAGCAGCCGCGGAAACTTCGGATCGGACGGCCCCGACCATGCGACCGGCTCGTGGCGGCGGCGTTCAACACCGAGCGAGAAGACGTCGAATCGGTTGTAGTAGCCCACCACGTCATGGAACTGCTTTGGCTCGATGCACTTGTTCAGGTCGAACTCGGCATAGGCGATCCCTTCTTCGTTCTGGAGCGTGTCGCCGATCTGCGTGCCGGTAGGGTCCACGAACATCGACGCGGCGCGCGAGGTGCCGTCGATCACTTCCGCCACCGCCGGATCGCGGTCTACCAGGAAGTCACGCATCTTCGTGTCCATGAAGCTCGCGCAGATGATTCCGAACGCCTTGGCTTCGAACGAATGAGCGGACGCCCGAATACGGTTTGCCGCAACGTTGTCGAAGTTTCCGCCGCCCGACGGCTTGCGCGTGGGCCACATCGGCGGCCAGCTGGAGATATGAATCTGCTCTGCCTGCGCCATGAGCGAAAAGCGCGCGAGCGGGTTGGTGTTCTCGCCGCAGATCAGGCCTCCGATGCGCCCGAAACGTGTCTCGGCGACCCGAAGCCCCTGTCCGTCTCCAGCCGCCCAGACCAGCTTCTCGTAGAAGGTCGGCACCAGCTTGCGATGGTGGTTGAGCAACTCGCCCGTCTCGCCGATCAGGAGGTTCGAGTTCCAGATGCAGCCGGCGCTGGCCGTGCTGCGTTCGCTGATGCCCATCGATACGCACACGCCAAAGCGCTTGGCGGCCGCGGCAATCAAGGCCACCTCGGGCCCCGGCACGTAGACGCTGTTCTCGACCATGGCCTCGAACAGATCGTGGTTGTAGATGGGCGCCCACAGGGCCGCCCACACCGGGAACGCCGGGATGTACGTCTCCGGGAACGCGATCACCTGCGCGCCATGAAGGGCGGCCTCCTTGATGATGGACACGGCCTTTTCGGTCGTGGCGGTCTTGTCGAGCAGCACCGGCGCTGCGTGGGCGGCGGCAACCTTCACCCGGGGCAATGAACTCATGTCAGGTACTCGCTGTGCGTTGCTGAGGCCCACAGGATAGTTGCCGGTACAGCCGCACAGATGCTCGAAAAACGCAACAAGAGGTGCGTTTTTGCGGGCTCCGCGGGTCCATGGGCATCTGCGCACAGCGGGTTGTGAATTTCCCGGCGGCTATTTGTGCGGAACTTGCTCACCATTGCCGTGTCGCGGACCTTGTCCGTTCAACCCACCTGGAGGGCCCATGGACCCATCACACGAGTATGTTCGCCTTTCCCGCACCGGCCCCTGCGCATGCGGCAGTACCCACGGTGACGATGAGGAGTGCCTCGCGGAGAACACGGCTGCGAACGCCGACGATGCGCTGGCTGGCGCCATGGCCCAGGGCATGCTGCACGGCCTCTTTCCCGAGCGCGGCCTGCGCCGAGCCTTCGTCAAGACGCTGGGGAGGGCAGGGGCGCTGGCCGCACTCACGGCGCTCACGCCGCTGACCCAGCTTGCCGCCGTCGCGCAGGAGCGCAGCAAGGGCGCGCCGGAGAAAAAGCGGCTCGCTGTCGGATTCCTGCCCATCACCTGTGCGACGCCTCTGATTTATGCGGAGCAGCTCGGACTTTTCCCGCGCGAGGGCCTGGAACTGAGCCTGCAGAAGATCGCCGGAATCGCGCTGATCCGAGACAAGATGGTCAACGGCGAACTGGACATCTCCCAGCAGGTGATGCCCGTTGCGCTGGCCATGTCGGCCGGCATCGGCGGCGCTCCCATTCCGACCCGTGTGATGACGGTGCTCAACCAGAACGGCAATTCGCTAGTCCTTGCGATGAAGCACAAGGACAACCGTGATCCGAAGAACTGGAAGGGTTTCAGGTTCGCCGTGCCGTTCGAGCAATCCCACCAGATGCTCCAGCTGCGCCACTACCTGGCATCGGCAGGGCTGGACGCGGACCGGGACGTTTCCTACCGCGTCGTTCCTCCGTCCGAGTACGTCTCCAACCTGCGCGTGGGCAACATCGACGGCTTCTTCGGCGGCGAGCCGGGCGGGCAACGGGCCGTGTATGAAGGTGCGGGTTTCATTCACCTGGTCTCGAGCGAGATCTGGCCGGAGCATCCTTGCTGCTCGGTGACGGCAACCGAGGCGTGGATCAAGGCCCATCCGAACAGCTTCATGGCCGCCTACCGCGCGATCATCGCGGCGAGCCTGCATGTGTCCGAGCCCGCCAATCGCGCGGGGATGGCCAAGATCCTTGCCCAGCCGCAGTATCTCAATCAACCCGAAACGGTCGTGGACCAGGTCCTCACCGGCCGGTATGCCGATGGCCTGGGCAATGTGAAGACGCTGCCGCGCCGCATCGACTTTCAGCCCTTTCCTCATTACTCGAGCGCGGTGTGGCTTCTGACCCAGATGCGCCGATGGAACATGATCAAGGAGGACCTGGACTACAAGGGACTCGCCCGCCAGATCATGCTGGCCACCGATGCAAAGCGTCTCATCGAGGAGCGCGGCGGCAGGGCGCCGGAGGTTGGATTCCGCAAGGAAACCATCCTGGGCAAGAGCTTCGACTCCGATCGTCCCGCCGACTATCTGAAGTCGCTTGGCAAGGCGTGATCATGCAGAGCGCGATCTCGACCTCACGCTCCTGGCTGGCCACCTTGGCAATCGGCTTGCTCTTGCTGGCGGTCTGGCAGGCGCTCGCCTCGAGCGGGGGCGGCAGCGCGCCGGCGGAGCTTTCCGACTACGACAAGTTGATGGGCAAGAGCCCCGGTGTGTCCGTGGAGCGCTCGGCCATTCCGACCCCAGTCGACGTGTTCAAGCGCGCCGGCGAACTGTTTGCGGATCCATTTCGCCGCAACGGTGAGAACGACCTGGGCATTGCCTGGCATCTGCTCGACTCGCTCAGGCGCGTGTTCAGCGGCTACGCGCTGGCGGTGCTGGTCGGCGTCCCCTTGGGCTTCTTGCTGGGGCTGGTTCCATGGCTGGGCCAGGCGCTGAATCCATTCATCCAGCTGCTGCGGCCCGTCTCCCCCATGGCCTGGATGCCGCTCGCGCTCTACACGCTGAAAGACAGCGGCGCCTCGGCGATCTTCATCATCTTCATCTGTTCGATCTGGCCCATCCTGATCAACACCCTGTACAGCACCGCGAGCGTGCGCCAGGACTGGACCAATGTCGGCCGCGTGATCGGCCTCACACCCTTGGAGCGCGCGCGCAAGATTGTCTTTCCGGCGGCGGTCCCGATGATCCTGACGGGCATGCGCATCTCGATCGGCATCGCCTGGCTGGTGATCGTCGCGGCGGAGATGGTGGTGGGCCAGAGCGGGATCGGCTTCTTCGTGTGGAACGAATGGAACAACCTGCAGATCTCCAGCATCATCGTCGCCATCGTGATGATCGGTGTCGTCGGCCTGGTGCTCGACCAGTTGCTCGGCGCATTGATGAAGCAGCTGAGCTTCCGCGAATGAAAGGGCAGACGATGTTGCGGCCAACTTTCTCCACTGCCACGACGGCTTCGAGCGCGACGCCCGGGTTCCTGCGGGTTTGCGGTGTGCAGCAGATCTTCAGCACGCCCAAGGGCGATTTTCCGGTGCTCAGCGAGATCAACCTGGAGATCCGAAGAGGCGAGTTCGTTGCGTTGATCGGTCACTCCGGTTGCGGCAAATCCACGCTGCTCAATCTGCTCGCCGGGCTGGCATCGCCGACCGCGGGAACCGTCTCGTGCGACGGGGAGGTCATCCGCGGGCCGGGACCTCGGCGCGCGATGGTGTTCCAGAACCATTCGCTCCTGCCTTGGCTCAGCTGCTTCGACAATGTGCGCATGGCCGTGCGCAGCGTGTTTCGGGCAGAGTCCGCTTCCGCGGTCGATCACCGTACCGAGGCGGCGCTTGCTATGGTCGGCTTGACTCAAGCCGCCCACAAGAAACCCAGCGAAATCTCCGGCGGCATGAAGCAGCGCGTCGGCATCGCCAGGGCACTGTCGATGGAACCGCAGGTCCTGCTGATGGACGAACCCTTCGGTGCGCTCGACGCGCTCACGCGTGCCAAGTTGCAGGACGAGCTGCTCGGCATCGTCGAGAAAACCGAAAGCACCGTCGTCATGGTCACGCACGACGTGGACGAGGCGGTGCTCCTTGCGGACCGCATCGTCATGATGACCAATGGTCCCGCGGCACGGATCGGGGAAATCTTGGACGTTCCCATTGGGCGCCCGCGCGATCGCGTCAGCCTGGCGACTGACCAGACCTACGCGGAGTGCAGACGCGCGCTTATGGATTTCCTGTATAGGCGCCAGGCCCACGTCGAGCAGCCCACGGGCTGAATTCCTCCCGGCCCCGTTCTCCAGCCCGACCCGCCAACCGCGGGCGGAGGACCCTCTTCGCCACAACAACGGCGGCTCGCGCCCCTCGCGCGCGAGCCCAGGCGTCAAATGCGATGGCCCGGCGACTGCCATGGCGCATTGTTGCTGGCGACGGAACGCAAATTGCTTTCCCATTCCCACTGTTGCTGTCCAAGCGCGGTGTTCGTCTGTATTGCGTATCACCATACAAACTGATATCTAAGCCCAAGGAGCAATATTGCATACGACCACGCACAAGAAGGCTGCATGACGACCAAGAAGGTACCCCTCACCAATCTCAATTGGGACGATGTGCGCCTGTTCCTGCATATCAATCGCACCGGCAGCCTGTCGCAGGCGGCCAGGCAGCTCCATATCGATCACTCGACGGTCAGCCGTCGGCTGTCACAGTTGGAGCTGTGCTTGGGCGGTCCCCTGTTCGAACGTCGCCGCGCCGGACTAAAGCCTACCGAGCTGGCTCATGTCCTCGCGCTTCAGGCAGACAACATGGAGCGCGCAGTCCTGTCGCTTCAGGAGGAACTCGGCGGAACCGACAGAGAGCCGTCGGGCAGCGTGCGCATCGCCATGATGGAGGGGATCGGCACCACCTTCGTGGCTCGCCACCTCGAGTCGCTGCTGTGCAAGCACGCCAAGTTGCGGGTGGAACTCGTGACTTCCCCCTCGGTCGTCAATGTCAGCCGCAGGGAAGCCGACGTCTTCGTTAGCTTTTTTAAACCGATAGGGCAAGGATTGGCATGCGAGACAGCGGGCTCGTTCGCGCTGTACCTGTATGCGTCGCCGAGCTATCTGGAGAACCACGGAACACCCGCCGGGCTCTCCGAACTTCCGAAACATCAGTTCGTTGGATATCTCGACGACCTGATCCAGCTCGACGCTGTACGCTGGCTCGATGAACTGATCACAAGACCTCACATGAGTTTCCAGTCCAACAGCATGCTGGCGCAAATGGCCGCCGCAGCCTCTGGACTGGGCCTGGTGTTGCTTCCCAAGTTCTCCGTGGTGAAAGAGGACACGCTGGTGCCGGTGCTTGCCGATACGGCGAGGGTGATGCGAACGCTCTGGGTGAGCGTCCACCATGATCTCCAGTACTCCGCCCGAATCCGGGCCGTGACCGAGTACCTGCAGCGACTCTTCGAGTCGAAGCAAGAATGGCTCAACGGCCCTCCCGACGTGGAGCCGCGCGGTTAGCCGACGCGCCCGTATCTGGCCTCGTCGGCGAGCATTCAGAATGCACCACCGGCAACGGCGATCCTCAGGACCGCGGCCGGTTCGCTGCACGCGGACTTTTCATCACGTGCATGGACGCGAACAAGCTTTCAGCCCACACGCTCGCCGTCGAACCATCGCAACAGACCGGTTTCCGGGCCGCAATGGATGTACTCGAAGAGCTGGTCGCCAGCGGGAAGCACATAGACCTCATGCCAGGTACGCAGCTGATTGTCCGTACCGTAGCGCTTGTACCGAGATATCGCGGCTGTGAAGATTGCCGCATGCGTCGCGTGGTTCTCCGCCCAGGCCTCCATGTGGCGCAGCGAAAGAAAATGCCCGAGCGCATGCTCCTCGGGCAGTGGACGCCCCTGCGTGTCGAACTTGCGCTGCATGCGCAACGAGGCACATCCGGTAGGCAACGGTGATTCGCGCAAGTAGGCCATGCCGTTGTCCAGCGGCTGCCTGAGATTCTTCTCGTAGTCGGCCAGTTGCTCCTCGTCCATGCGTCCCCACGTATTGGCTGAGCGGATCACGGCCAGATTGTGAGGCGGGGTGATACGCCAGCGTTCGCCGTACCCAGCACGCCCGGTCTGCTCAACAAGCCCGAAGTCGTCCGGCGCATCCAGGGGATCACGCGCGGCCAGCGGAATGCGGTCGCGCATCGCACCGTAGTAGCCACAGTAAGGGGTCGGATAGATCGCCACCTCGTCGCTCGACATCAGACCTGCCGGATAGTCCCGCCAGTAGATGCTCTCCTGGCGTTCACGCGGCACGCGCAATATCTCACGCCACACGCCCGTCTTGTCGTGCAGACGCTCATTCGAGGCCCACCACGACTGCAGCACGTCG
This sequence comes from Variovorax sp. OV700, assembly GCF_900099805.1. Taxonomy (GTDB): domain Bacteria; phylum Pseudomonadota; class Gammaproteobacteria; order Burkholderiales; family Burkholderiaceae_C; genus Variovorax. Next base: position 16,984 of record NZ_FNDR01000022.1, read on the forward strand.
TCAGAGCGCCAGCGTTCGAACCGACGCTCGTCAACCCAGTAGGCTGCAATCACGTGATTGCGCAATCCCTGCGCGTCGGTGAAGCGAGCGTGATCAAAGGTCGTCGGCCCGGCAGCATGCGACAGCGCACTTTGGGCCCATCGAAAAAAGGCGCTTTGCTCGAGCGCTGCATCGTCCAGGCCTTGCACCGCCAGGAAACCCACGCGCATCTGCATGCAGTCGGGCGGCAGTTGGAAGGACCAGCGCTGCACTTGGGGAATGAATCCCTCGCGCTTGCGCAAGGGGAATCTGCGATCTGAGGGGCCGTAGGCTTCCGCCGGCGCGTTCTCGGTGATCTTTGCTGTCATATGGTTTTCTTCAGTAGTGTGAATCAGTGCCCTACGCCAAGCAGCTTCTTCTGCAATGCAGCATCGCTCGAGAATGCGGAGGTTGTTCCGCTGTAGCGCACGTGTCCTTTCTCAAGCACAACGACCCGGTCAGACACTGCCAGGCAGAATGCCAGGCTCTGCTCGGCCAGCACCAGGGTCAGCCCAGACCGCTTGAGTTCCCGGATCTGGTCGCGCAGCCGCTGCACGACGATGGGGGCGATCCCTTCCGACGGCTCGTCGAGCAGCAGGAGGCGAGGGGATGTCATTAGCGAACGCGCAATGGTCAGCATCTGCTGCTGTCCGCCCGACAGCAGCCCGCCTTTGCGAGTCGCGAACTCCTGAAGCTCGGGAAAGAGCGCATATATGCGTGACAGCGTCCATTCTCCGCGCGCATCCGCGACTCGCAGATTTTCCTCGACGGTCAGATCAGCAAAGATGCGTCGGTCCTCTGGCACGAGGCTGATGCCCAGCCTCGCAACCTCGAAGCCCGATGTTCGGCCGAGATCGCGGCCGCGGAAGCGCACGCTGCCACCGAGGCGACGCGTCAGGCCGAGTACGCTGCGCATGGTGGTCGTCTTGCCCATCCCGTTACGGCCGAGCAGGCAGACACACTCACCGTCATAGACATTGAACGTAATGTCAAAGAGAATTTGGCTAGAGCCATAGCCCGCCTTGAGCGCAAGAACTTCGAGGATTGGTTCCATGATCAGGTAGGTTCGGAGAAGGCCTGTTGGTCACTGCAGTTCCGGTGCCTCGAGCGCGTCGCTCTGGCCGAGATAGACAGCCTGCACCCTCGCATCGGAACGGATCTGCGTCGCTGGCCCACTGGCGATCAAGCGCCCTTTGTCCAGAACCACGATCACGTCGGCGATCTCGAACACAACATCGATGTCATGTTCAGTGAACAGGAGCGTGATGCCGCGCTGGCGAACCTCGTCGACGATGGCTGCAACGGCTGTTCGTGTCTCCACCGGCGACATTCCTGCCAGAGGCTCGTCCAGCAACAGCACCTTGGGCGTCTGGGCGACGGCCATGGCCAGCTCGAGCTGCTTCTGATCGCCGTGCGACATGGTCTTGGCCTGCAGATCCAACGCGTCGCTGAGCTCGAAGCGCGACGCGAGCGCCTGGACGTCCGACTCGAAGAAAGCAGTTGCCGCGCGCCAGAACGACCAGACGTGACTTCCCTGGCACAACAGTGCGGTCCGGAGGTTCTCCCGCACACTCATTTCACCGAAAACACTTGTGCGCTGGAAAGTCCTTCCGAACCCGCTGCGTACCCGAGCCTCCGGTGGCAGCGTGGTGATATCGCGGCCCTGAAGGCGGATTGCCCCGCTGGTGGGCACAAGCTTGCCCGTGATGAGGTTGAACAAGGTCGACTTGCCCGCGCCGTTCGGACCAATCACCGCTGTGATCTTGCCTTCAGGGATGGCAAAGCCCACATCACTCAGTGCCTTGAAGCCGCTGAAGGTCTTGCTCAGGCCTTCGATCTCGATCAGCACGCTCATTGTGGCCTCCGGAGATCGGCTTCAATATCTGGCGCAGATTGGCCAACTTTGCTCGCACGCTTGCGCGTCACAACTTCAAGCAGTTGCTGCAGACCGCCTGCCAGGCCCCCGGGGGCGAAGAGGATCAGCGCACCGAGCATCACCCCGGTCACTGCGGACCAGTACTCAGTAAAGGCGGTAGCCTCCTGATTGATCAACAGCAGCATGGCAGCTCCGAGCACTGGTCCAAGCAACTGATTCATGCCGCCCAGAACGACCATGTTCAGCGCCTCGGCACCCTTTGTCCAGAACAGATAGTCGGGAAACAGTCCCCGTGCATGGAAAGCGAACAGCGCGCCAGCGAGTCCCGCCAGCGCACCGGCGATCACGAAGGCCACCAGCTGCACCCTCGGCACCGAGGTACCCAGAAACTGCACCCGCTCCGGATTGAGCTTCGCCGCATTGAGCAGGGTGCCAAATGGAGAGCGCGCCAGCCGATACAACAGGTACAGGACGGCGCACAGCAGCACGAAGCAGATCCAGTAGAACCAGCGCTGATTGGTCCACCCCAGCAGGTTCCCGAACTGCGGCATCGGCAAGCCATTGATTCCCTGATCGCCGCCAGTGAGGTCGTTCCATCGGAAGGCCACCGCCCACACCAGTTGACTGAATGCGAGCGTCAACATCGCAAAATAGACCTTCGATCGCCGCACGCACAGCATGCCGAACAGCAACGCGAAGAGCGCCGCCAAGCCCATGCCGATCAATGTGGCCGGAACGAGCCCGATGCCCCAGCGCATGGCGGCGAGCCCCGCGCCATAGGCGCCGAGGCCGAAGTAAGCGGCATGGCCGAACGACACCATACCGCCAAAGCCGACCAGGAGATTCAGACTGACGGCGAACAATGCCCAGATCGCCACCTCGGCACCAAAGTTCAACCAGAGACGGGAGCCGAAAACTCCGATGCCGAGCGCCAAAGGAAAAAGGATCAGCGCGAGCGTGGCTTCAATTTGACTCTTCATGATGCACCTGTTTGCGGGAGCACTAGCCAATCCGCCGACCGAGCAGGCCCTGCGGGCGCAAGGTGAGGGTGATCACCATGAGTGCTGCGACAACGAACAGAGCAAGCTGAGGGAAGAAGTACACGGTGAATGAGTAGGCGATGCCGTAGACGAGCGAACCCACAAGCGTGCCGGCCAGTGAGCCAAGCCCGCCGATCACCACGATGATGAACAGTACGATGATGATCTCGGAGTCCATGCCTGGAACGACCGACACCAGCGGCGCCATCAGCGCACCCGACAAGCCGGCGAGGAAGGCCCCCAGCGCGAAGACGCCGGTCTGAATCCAGCGCACGTTCTTGCCGAGCATCAGCAGCATTTCTCGATCCTGCGACGCAGCGCGAATCAGCTCCCCGATGCGGGTACGGTGCAGCAGGAACCACAAACCGAGCACGATGGTGAATCCCACCCCAATGAGCAAAAGGTTGTAGTGGGAAAGCGTCGCACCAGCGAGTTCGAAGGATCCGGACAGCATCGCCGGTCGCATCACAGATTGCTGGTTGACCCCCCACACCATCCGCACACAGTCGGCCATTACTAGCACCAGCGAATAGGTGAAGAGGAGCTGAAACAGCTCCTCCTTGCCGTACAGACGTGAGATGAGCCAGCGTTCCAGGGCTCCACCGATCACCCCTACTGCAACTGATGCGATGAACAGCGCGGCCACGAAGCCGACGCCCGACGCGCCAAGCAGCCGCGCCAGCGAGGCGAGCAGGAAAGCGCCCAGCATGAACAGACTGCCGTGAGCAAAGTTGAGAATCCCCATCACACCGAAGATGAGCGACAGGCCTGAGGCCGTGACGAACAGCGTCATAGCGGTTGTCAGTCCACTGACCAGCTGTGCTGGAACAAAAGAGAGGTCCATGGCTGCGCTTCCAAATCCAGCTGACTAGTCCATCAGGCCGCCGACGGCGATGCTGCGGATGTTGGTGAGAACCGGGATTTCCGAGCCGGCGACCTTGGCCGCCTGGCCCCACAAGTGCGACCGATCGGCCTGCTGATCCTTGGCGCGCATCGTGATCGGCCCTTGCGGCGAAGCAATGGTCAATCCCTTCATCGCTGCTGAAACCTTCAAGGCATCGACTGAGTTGGCCTTCTTGATCGCCTCGACCAGAAACTGCATGGAGATATAGCCCTGGATGACCCATGAAGAAGGAACGGCCTGCTTGGTGACTTCGCGCACGCGAGCGAGGTATGCCTTGTGCGCCGGCGATGACTCCCAGTTGTCGGCATCGTAGGTGTTACCCCAAATTCCCACCGGATATTCGTCACGCAGCGCTTTCAACATCTCCACGGATCCCGCCTCACCGACGGCTACCAGACGCGGCCCGAGTTGCTTGAAGTAGCCAAGCGCGTTGGCCTGTTTGACGAAAGCATCGAAGTTGCCGCAGCAAATCACCGAGAACACCGCCTCCGGCTTCGCCGCAAGCTGTGCGGTTACGAAGGCCGTGTAGTCGGACTCGTTGAGCTTGGGCCATTGTTGGTCCACGATCTGCACATCGGGCACCAGCTTCCGCAGATGCGCTACAAAGACCGTCACTGCGTCACGGCCGTAGGCAAAGTCCGGAGCGATCGTCGCTACTCGTTTGACTTTCATCGAGGCGACGATCTCCGCGGCCACTCGGCCCTCGGTGGTCGTGTTTCCGGACGTGCGGAAGATGTAGGGATGCAGCTGATCCGGCGCGGTGAGACGATCGGTCTTGGGTCCCGGAACGATCGTAACGATCTCGTTCTCTTTGGCGACCTGCGAGATCGCCGTTCCTTCGGCCGAAGTAAAGGTGCCGACGAGAAAATCCACCTTGTCGCGCAGGATCAGCTCCCGGGCCACCCGCACGGCTTCTTCGGGGCGGGACTTCGTGTCGCGCGGCACGAGTTCGATCTTGCGGCCAAGCACGCCACCACCGGCATTCACCTGATCTGCGTACAGGCGCGCACCATCCAGGATAGGGGCGCCGAACTGGGCGCCCGCTCCGGAAAGAATCATTGGAACGCCGACCTTGATGGGTTGGGCGGAGACTTGCGCTGTAGCAGCGGACAGCACGCCTGCTACCAAGAACAGGGACCTCAGAGATTTCGCGAGCATGTCTTCTCCAGCGTTTTCGCCGAATGCCACTGGTGGAGAGGCCCATCCTCTCCGCATCAGCAATCGAGCGCGGCGTCGCAGTATGTTGATCGGTGCAGGTTGCGCGCAATGCGAATCTGCGCAATGACACATGCAGCAAACGGCCAAGCGATACAGCGCCAGGTCAGCGCGAGAGGGAGCCTGTTTGGATCTTGCGCTTCGCTCCTGGCCCGAGAGCTTTGGCAAGGGTGCGAAGTTCGTGATGGACGGCTTAAATGGCTAAAGAGGTCGACGGTGCCAAACGGGGCCGATGGACCTCGAACTCTTGTCTTGATGACAACGACTAGGTTGAGCGCAGCCACGGTTGTCACGCTTTTGTCGTTCTACTGAACAGAATGCTTGCAGCTATTTTAGAATTGTCCTAGACTTTCAGCCATCGACACACAAGAGACATGCGCATGAAGCGATACCAGCTGTTCATCAACAACGAATGGATCGACCCGGCCTCCGGTGTCTGGTTCGAATCGACCGAGCCCTACTCTGGCAAAGCGTGGGCCGAGATTCCGAGGGGCGGGGTGGCGGATGTCGAACTCGCGGTACGCGCTGCGCATGACGCGCTTGAAGCACCCGCTTGGCGAGATCTGACAGCAACGCAGCGCGGCGCCTTGCTGCGCAAGCTTGCTGATCTGGTGAGCCAGAACGTCGAGGTTCTGGCTGAGACCGAGCAGCGCGACAACGGCAAGCTCATCGCAGAGGTCAGCGGGCAAGTCCAGAACGTTGCGCAGTGGTTCCACTATTACGCGGGCCTGGCAGACAAGGTCCAGGGCGCGGTGGTGCCAATCAACAAGACCGGCGTCTTCAACTACGTCAAGCACGAACCCCTTGGTGTGGTCGCGGCGATCACGCCTTGGAACTCTCCGCTCGCCCTGACGGTATGGAAGATCGCCCCGGCGCTCGCAGCGGGCAACACCATGGTGATCAAGCCTTCGGAGTACACCTCGAGCTCGTTGTTGGAACTGGCTGCCTTGGTGAAGTTGGCGGGCTTCCCGCCTGGCGTCTTCAACGTCATCACCGGCTTCGGCGCTGAAGTTGGGGAGCCGCTCGTGAGCCACCCCCTGGTGGCCAAGGTGGCCTTCACTGGGGGCGACGCCGCCGGCCAGAAGATCAACGAGATTGCCGCCAGGGACTTCAAGAAAGTCACGCTCGAACTCGGAGGCAAGTCTGCCAACATCGTGTTTGACGACGCGGACCTGGACCAGGCCGTGATGGGCGCGGTGGCTGGCATCTTCGGTGCAGCCGGGCAGACGTGCATGGCCGGCTCGCGGCTTCTGGTACAGCGCGGCATTCACGACCGCTTCGTTGCAATGCTCATCGATGTGGCAAGCAAAGCCATCGTGGGCGATCCGGCAAAGATGGATACCCAGGTCGGGCCCATCGCTACAAAAGCCCAGTTCCAGAAAATCCTGGACTACATCGAGATCGCCAAGGACGGCGGCGCCAAGTGCGCGCTCGGCGGCCATGCGCTCACCGGCGAGGGCTACGGACAAGGCCAGTTCGTGGCACCCACCATCTTCACCGGCGTCACCAACGACATGCGCATTGCGCAGGAAGAAGTCTTCGGGCCCGTGCTCTCGGTGATCCCTTTCGACGACGAGGCCGATGCGCTGCGCATTGCCAACGACACCCAATTTGGTCTCGCCGCCGGCGTATGGACACAGAACCTGCATCGCGCGTTCCACATGTCGGACCGGTTGAAGGCTGGCACGGTGTGGGTCAACAACTACCGCGCCACCAGTTTCACCACGCCTTTCGGGGGCTACAAGCGCAGCGGCATCGGGCGCGAGGGCGGCGTCGACGCGATCAAGGAATACCTGCAAAGCAAGAGCGTCTGGATCACCACGCAACCGTCGCGCACCAACGCGTTCGTGCTCGGCTGACCCCCAACCCGGCGCTTGAGCGCCACCCCCGGAGACAACATGAATTCAAAGATGGAAACCGATCTGCTGATCGTCGGCTGTGGCGTCGCGGGCCTCTCGGCCGCGGTCACCGCCCTGGAAGCGGGCCTCAAGGTCGTCAATCTCGAGCGCTCGGAGGAAGAGCACTTCGGCGGCAACTCGCGCTGGACCGAAGCCTACATGCGCATGAAGAATGACTCGGAAGTCTCGGACGACTTCGAAGAGCATTTCGCCCACAACGCTGGCTGGAATATCGATCCCAACGTGCTCAACGCACTGACGGACGACGCAGCGCTTCAGCCGGCATTCGCAAAGGCGCATTCGCTGCCCGATCCGGAAGTGATCTCGGCCTTCGCACAGTCGGTGCCATCGACGCTGGCGTGGCTGAAGGAGCTTGGAATGAAGTTCGGCCCGCAGCCAATCTATCTGTTGACGCAGAACACCACACGCATCGCGGCAATGGGCGGAGGATTGGCGCTGATAGAAACCCTGCGCGCGAAGGCACTCGCACTGGGTGGCGAGATTCGCTATCGGACCACTGCGATCGACCTGGTGCGCGGGGAGGAGGGCGCGGTGAATGGCGTGGTCGCGATCCGTCCCGACGGTGTGCGCGAGGTGCTGCACGCCAAGAGGGTGCTGCTCGCCAGCGGCGGCTTCCAGGGCAACCCCGAAATGATGACCCGCTACGTAGGGCTTCGCAGCAAGCACATCCGACCTGTGGCCATCGGCGGCTACTACAACAAGGGCGAAGGCATTCGCATGGCGCTGGATGCCGGCGCGGCGCCCGCCGGCGAGTACGGTTCGTACCACGCGGAGCCGGTGGATCCACGCTCGAAGATGGCCGAAGCAGTGGTCTTCATCTATCCCTACGGCATCCTGGTCGACAAGCACGGACACCGTTTCACCGACGAGGCCCCTGGCACGGTGGACGCCCATTACGACAACATCTCACGCTGCATTGCCGATCAACCCGACGGCATCAGCTACGTGATTTTCGACGCGAAGGTCGAGGACATCCCGCGCTGGCGAACCAGCATCCGTTCCGATCAGCCCTCCATCAGCGCTCCCACACTGGAAGCACTGGCCGCCCAGATCGGCGTGCCCGCGGACAGCCTCGCGCGCACCGTGCACGAGTTCAATGCGGCCTGTCCGAAAGACCAGGGCGACTTCGATCCGATGCACGTCGACCACCGCGCCACCACTGGTCTGGCGGTGCGAAAGAGCCACTGGTCGCGACCGATCGACAAGGGTCCGTTCCAGGCCTACCCGATCATTTCCACCAACTGCTTCACCTTCGGAGGCCTCAAGGTCAACAGCGACGCGCAGGTGCTCGACCAGGACGGCCGGGTCATCGCGGGGCTGTATGCCGCAGGCGAAACCATGGGCATCTATCACCAGGTCTACACAGGCTCGACCTCGGTGCTCCGAGGCTTGGTCTTCGGCCGCCGCGCGGGCCAGCATGCCGCGGCCACGCAGCCGGCCTGAGCCGCGCAGCGGCACGAAGATTCCTTACTAAAAAACCTAACGGAGACAAACCATGGACCGTCGTTCCTTCCTCACCGTCGCTGGCAGCGCCGCGACCGGCTCGTTGATGCTGCCGCGCTTTGCCATCGCCCAGGCCAGGCCTTTCAGCTACTACAGCGTCAACGCCTTCTCAGGCAACTTCGCCACCAGCGGCAAATACAGCGATCTTGGCGTGCGCGCGGCTGTCACGGCCTTCGGCAACGGGCTGGGCCGGCCCATCGACTACCGCAAGATCGACAGCGAAGGCAACCCCGCCATCGCGGTGCGCAAGGTGCAGCAGGCCATCGACCAGGACAAGGCGCGCCACTTCGGCAGCGCCGCGCTGTCGAACGAGGCCCTGGCGATCATGAAGGAGATCGACAAGAGCAAGGGCGTCTACATCACCTACGTCGGTGCCGACGAAGTGACCGGCAAGGACTGCAACCGCTCCACGTTCCGCTGGGGCCTGCCGACCTACGGCGCAGTCAACACGGTGATGCGGCCCCTGATCCAGCAGAACCCCAAGTGGAAGAAGGTCTACACCATCACCGGCCAATACGTGTTCGGCGAAGCGCTGCTGCGCAATGCGAAGGCGGTGATGCAGGAAACGAAGCTGGAACACGTGGGCAACAGCTACCACTCGCTGGCGGAGAAGGAGTTCTCGGGCTACCTCGGCAACGCGATGGGGTCTGGCGCCGACGTGCTGGTGGTACTGAACTTCGGTGCCAACACGCTCGACCTGTTGCGCCAGGCCGCGACCTTCGGCCTCAAGCAGCGCATGGCGGTGGTGGTCGTGTGGTTCTCGGGACTCGACACGTTCCAGGCCCTTGGCGCCGACGTGACCGACGGCATGTACTTCGGATTGCAGTACTGGCATACGCTGGACACCCCGGCTAACAAGGATTTTGTTCGCGTCTACAAGGGCGAGTTCAAGGAGAACCCGCGCTTCTACTCGGCCGCCGACTACCAGGTCGCCACGCTGATGTTCGACGCCGCCAAGCGAGCCGGCAGCGACGAGCCCGCCGCGATCGTGAAGGCGCTGGAAGGCCACAGCTACCAGGGTCTGACCGGCGACGAGCAGATCCGCCCCTTCGATCACCAAGTGTCCAAGAACTACCTGCTGGTGCGCGGCAAGAAGAAAGCGGCGATGAAAGACGCGGACGACTACGCCGACATCCTGTCCTCGTCGCGCGCGCTAATTCCCCAGGCCGAGTCCGATTGCAAGCTGGTGTGAGCGGGCCATGAACATCTACCTGTTCCAGGCGATCAATGGGCTCGGCGTCGGCATGGTTTACTTCCTGCTGTCCGTGGGCCTGAGCATCATCTTCGGGCTGCTGGGCTTCGTGAACTTCGCGCATGGTGCACTGTTCCTGATCGGGGCGTACACGGCGATGTTCGTCACTGCGCAGACCGGCAGCTTCCTGCTCGGGCTTGCCGCGTCGTTCGCGGCTGTGGCCGTCATCGGAGTGGTGGCGGAGCGCTGGCTGCTGCGGCGCACCTATCGCATGCCGCACGAGTCGCAGATACTCATCACGGTCGGCCTGACATTCATCCTGACCGAAGGCGTGGTGATGATCTTCGGACCCGAGTCGCAGCAGGTGCCCATGCCCGACATGCTCGCCGGGGTGTTCATGCTCGGCGCCTATCCGGTGCCGGTCTACCGAATCTTCATCTTCGGGGTCTGCGCAGTGGTGGGATTGGGGCTGTGGTTTCTCTTCGAGCGCACGCTGTTCGGCGCGCGGGTGCGTGCAGGCAACGAATCGTCCGAGATGCTCAATCTGCTCGGAATCAGGGTCAGCAGGGTCTATGCCTTGACCTTCGCACTGGGAACCGGCTTGGCCGGACTGGCGGGAGGCCTCGCCGCACCGCTGCGCGGCGCCGATCCCTCGATGGGTGCGGAGGCGATCGTGATCGCTTTCGTCGTCGTTGTCCTCGGCGGCATCGGCAGCTTCAGCGGGCCCTTGGTGGGCGGACTGATCATCGGCGTCACGCAAAGCATGATGAGCGCGATCTGGCCCGAGGGCGCGCGTCTCGCCATCTTCATCGTCATGGCGGGCATTCTCCTCGTCATGCCCAAGGGGTTATTCGGCCGTGCTTGAAAAGATCAAACATTCCTCCGGGCTGTTCTGCCTGGCGCTGGCCGCCTTTGCGCTGGCCATGCCGCTGGTGATGGGCTCGACGGCCACGGCCGGCGTGGTGCTGGTGTTCGCGATTGCGGCGGCCGCCTGCAACCTGTTGCTGGGCTATGCTGGCCTCTTGAGCTTCGCGCAGGGCAGCTTCTTCGGCGTGGGCTCCTATGCCGTCGGCATCGTGCTGAAGGCGGCACCGGGCGCGGGTATGGCGGCGCTGCTCGTGTGCATCGTGGCCGGCATGGTCGTGGCCCTGGCGATCGGCATGCTGAGCATTCGCCAGCGTGGCATCTATTTCGTGATGATCACGCTTGCGATGGCGCAGCTCGCTTACTTTGCCGCACTGTCGTTCCCTCAGCTCACCGGTGGCGAGAACGGATTGCTAGACATTCCGCGCCCCGCCACCGGCCTTGAGGGCATCGTCGGCGAAGGCGTTGGCCAGTATGCGTTGATCGCTGTGGTTTTCGTGCTTGCGATCGCGTTCTTGCGCCTCGTGGTGCGCTCGCCCTTCGGCCGCGCACTCGATGCGGTGCGCGAGAACGAGGTGCGCGCGCAGACCGCCGGCTACGACGTTCAGAAGCTCAAGCTGCTGGCTTTCTGCCTCTCCGGGGGCATCACCGCGCTGGCGGGCGCGCTCTATGCGCTGCAGCTGCGTTCGGCACCGCTGTCCAACATCGACCTCATGACGTCCGAGACCATCCTCATCATGGCGATCCTCGGCGGACGCCGGTCGCTTCTTGGCGCGGCCTTCGGCGCGCTCGCCATGACCTTGATGGCCGAGCAGCTGTCTCAGTGGTGGCCGCGCTGGCAGATGATCGTCGGCTTCGTGCTGATTGCCGTGGTGCTGTTCGCGCCCCGCGGGCTCGGCGATGTGTGGGGGCATTTGCGGGCTCGACGAAGCGCGCGCGCGGGAGATCACGCATGACCGCGGGTAACCCCTTCCTCAGCGCGCGCGGCCTCGGGCTCGACTATGGCCGCTTCACGGCGGTCGGAGAGATCGACCTTGAGCTGGGCACAACCGGCCTGCACTCGCTGATCGGCCCGAACGGTGCGGGCAAGACCTCATTCTTCAATATCGTGAGCGGCCGCCTGCCGGCCAGCCGCGGCAGCCTCGTGTTCGAGGGGCGGGACATCACGCGCTCCGGAGCGCATCGGCGAGCCCGGCTCGGCATGGCGCGCAGCTTCCAGGTGACGAGCCTGTTCGGCGAAAGCAGCGTGCTGCACAACCTGCAGATGGCGGCGATGGGCGTCGCCCCGTCGCGGTCCTACAGGTTCTGGAGCAACTGGACGCGCGAGACGCAGAGGCTCGACGTTGCCATGGAGGTTTTGCGCGAGCTGGAGCTGACCCGCCATGCCGCGACACCGGTCGCTTCACTCGCGCATGGCGTGCAGCGCGTGGTGGAGATCGGCATGTGCCTTGCTGCCCGACCCCGCCTGCTGCTGCTGGACGAGCCGCTGGCCGGACTCGGCCTTGCGGACGTGCCCCGCATCACCGAACTGCTGCAGCGACTCAAGGCCCGCTACGCGGTGCTGCTGGTGGAGCACAACATGCACGTGGTCATGGGAATCAGTGATCGCATCACCGTCATGTTCCAGGGCAACGTGATTGCCGAAGGTGCACCGGCGGCAATCCGCGAGAACGCCCAGGTGCGGCGGGTCTATCTGGGGAGCCAATCATGAGTGAAGCCATCCTGGTGCTGGAGGATGTGAATGCGTCCTACGGCAAGAGCCATGTGCTGCATGGCGTTTCGATGCACGTGAACACGGGCGAGATCGTGAGCGTTCTCGGGCGCAACGGGATGGGCAAGACGACGACGATGCGCACGATTGTCGGGCTGCTGCATGCGCATTCCGGCTCGGTGCGCTTCGAAGGCGTCGACCTCGTCGGCATGGCGGTCGACGACATCGCGCGCCGCGGCATCTCGCTGGTGCCCGCACACCGCGGTATCTTCACCTTGCTGTCGGTGCAGGAGAACCTGCAGATCGCACAGAGAAAGCACGCGGCATGGACACTGGAGCGCGTCTACGACGAGTTTCCGCGTCTGCGCGAGCGTCGCCGCAACCTCGGCGGTGCGCTCTCCGGCGGCGAGCAGCAGATGCTCGCCATCGCGCGCGCACTGGTACAGGGGCCCAGGTTGCTGCTGCTTGACGAACCGACGGAAGGCCTGGCGCCCGTGATCGTGGACGAGCTCACTGAACTGATTCGCGGCGTCGGTGCATCGGGTATTCCGATCGTACTGGTGGAACAGAGCTTTGCGGTCTGCCGCGCGCTCGCCCGGCGGCACTACATTCTCGAGGAGGGCGTGGTTGTCTACGAAGGCCGCACCGAAGATCTCGATGCCGATGCCTCGGTGCTTGAACGGTTCCTGGGCCTGGACGTCGACGCGTCTTGAGAGTGGTCAACGTGCGTGCGGTGTCCGGGAGGGTCGCGCTAAACTCGATCGATCTTCTTCTGGGTGGCATTCGATGGCTGATGATTCCGGGGTGAGCGCGGTGGAACGAGCGTTGAGCCTGCTCGACGCATTCAACGAGCTGGACTATGCGTTGACGCTCGCCGATCTTGCGCGCCGCACGGGGCTCTACAAGAGCACGATCCTGCGGTTGGCCGAGTCGTTGCAGCGCATGGGCTATCTCAAGCGCCTGGCCGATGGCTCTTTTCAGTTGGGTGCCGCGCCACTGCGGCTCGGTGCGATCTACCAGCGGCAGTGCCGCACTTCGGAACACGTCCCCGAGGTGCTGCGCGAAGTGGTCGAGGCCACTTACGAGTGCGCATCGTTCTATATCCGGGACGGTGAGCACGCGGTGTGTCTTCATCGGGTCGACTCGGCCCGCATGATCCGCGATGCCATCCGCGAAGGCGATCGCTTGCCAATCGACAAAGGGGCCGCTCCGCAGGTGCTTTTGGCTTTTGGTGAGAAAAAGACCGGAAAGAAATATGACCGCGTCCGCGCTGAAATGTCCTGTGCCTCGTTCGGCGAGTACGACGCGGAGATTGCGGCCTTGTCGGTGCCGGTGCTGAGCGTGAATCGGCAGTTGGTAGGCGCGCTGACGATTTCCGGGCCGCGCTATCGCTTCGAGAACGTCGACCAGGCGCCGATGCTTCAGGCGCTTTTTGCCGGGGCACGCAAGCTGACCGACCTTTTCGGTGGCGATGCCAAGTGGTTTGATGCCGCCTCCTAGCTGCGCAGTGCTGCGGGTCTGCATTGTCCTTGCCACATCGCCGCAATCCGATGTGCGATTTTGCCCAGAGCGCCGACGCGGCGGAGGCTTCATGTTCCGATACATTGGAGCTCCTGATCCTGCAGAAGAGTTCCCGCCATGTCTCAAGACATCAGCACCCGACTGATCCACCACGGCTACGTTCCACCGGTCGGCTACCAAGCGGTTCCCCCGGGCGTGTTCAAGGGGTCGACGGTCTTGTTCCCGAACGCGGCAACGGTGCGCGAACGTGCCAAGACCTTTGGCCACCGCGACGGGTACAGCTACGGTCTCTACGGCACGCCTACGACGTACACCCTTGAACAGCGCCTGTGTACGCTCGAAGGCGGTCGGCATTGCCTGCTCTGCCCGAGCGGGCAGGCCGCCATTGCCGCAGTCAACCTCGGTTTGCTGTCGAGCGGTGACGAGGTGCTTCTGCCCACCAACGTCTATGGACCTTCGCTGCGCCACGCGCGCGCGACGCTCTCGCAACTGGGCATCACCCATCAGTGCTACGACCCCCTGGACATTGCCGATCTGCAGGCCAAGCTCAGCGCGCGTACCAAGCTCGTCTGGGTCGAGGCGCCAGGCTCGATCACCATGGAATTTCCGGACCTTCGCTCATTGGTGACGACGGCCAAGAACGCCGGTGCGATCGTCGCGCTCGACAACACCTGGGGTGCAGGCATAGCTTTCGCCCCCTTCGAGATGGGCGTGGACGTCAGCGTCCACGCGCTGACAAAGTACCCTTCAGGCGGTGCCGATGTCTTGATGGGCTCGATCATCACGAATGACGACAGGCTGCATGACAAGCTCCGCATCGCCTACCTGGACCTGGGCATGGGCGTGGGCGCCAACGATGCAGAACTGGTGCTGCGGGGCTTGGCATCCATCAAGGCTCGCTATGACCTGCACGACGCCACGGCTCGAGCACTCGCCTCATGGTTGGCCAGGCAAGAGGGAGTTCGCCGGGTGCTGCACCCAGCCCTGGAATCATGCCCGGGGCACGAATACTGGGCGACACACTGCAGTGCAGCCGCCGGCCTCTTCTCGGTGCTCATCGACGAGTCCCGCACCCCCGCACAAGTCGATGCCTTCTGCGACCGTCTCAAACTGTTCGGCATTGGTCTGTCCTGGGGCGGTCCCATGAGTCTGGTCATGCCCTATGACATGGGAAGCATCCGAAGCGGCAAACAGAGCTATGCCGGACATCTGCTGCGGTTCTCGATCGGCCTGGAGGGCGTTGACGATCTGCGGGAAGATCTGGCGCAGGCCTTGTCCTGGGGGTTGGCCGCATAGCCACCCAGACGCAAAGCCAAAAGCACCTTCCCTGAAGGCCGGGTGTGTCGGCCGCAAGAACCAGACTGAAGGTGGAACGTGCCGGGCAATTCCATGCGACATCACCGGCGGCGTAGCCTCGTTGCTACTACCGGTGATCACCAGCGTAGGGCACACGATGCTACCGTTGCTACTATCGACGTCGACGTCGATGTCGATCGCGGATGCGGCGCCGCACGCGGCAACGTAGGACTCGGGTGAAGTGGAATGTGGTCAGCCGGCCTTGGCCGCGGAATTTCGAGTAGCGGCGGTTGTGATTCCGAGCGCAAGACGCATGAAGTTCGGACAGAGCTGCTGCGTAATCAGTTATTGAGCGCCGTCCGAACTAAGGACATGGTCCGGTCGATTGTGCCCACGCCCTTGATGGCGCGGTACTTCGGGGCGGTGGCCGGATCGGCCTTGGCCCAGGCCGAGTAGTACTCGACCAGCGGACGCGTCTGCTGGCTGTAGACCTCCAGCCGCTTGCGCACGGTTTCTTCCTCGTCGTCCTTGCGCTGGATCAGGTCTTCGCCGGTGACGTCGTCCTTGCCCTCGACCTTCGGCGGGTTGAACTTCAGGTGGTAGGTGCGGCCCGATGCGGGGTGCGAGCGCCGGCCGCTCATGCGTTCGATGATGTCGCTGAACGGCACATCGATTTCGAGCGCGTAGTCGAGCTTGACGCCGGCCGCCTTCATGGCGTCTGCCTGCGGAATGGTGCGCGGGAAGCCGTCGAACAGGAATCCATCGGCGCAATCGGGTTGCGCGATGCGTTCTTTCACGAGGTTGATGATCAGGTCATCGCTCACCAGGCCACCCGATTCCATCACGGCCTTGGCCTGCTGGCCAAGCGGCGTACCGGCCTTGACGGCGGCGCGCAGCATGTCGCCGGTCGAGATCTGAGGAATGCCGTACTTCTGGCAGATGAAAGCCGCTTGCGTGCCTTTGCCCGCCCCGGGCGCGCCCAGCAAAATTAGTCTCATGGTGTCCCCGGCATAGCGATCACGCCCATGTTGATGGGCAGCACCGTGGCGAGCACGAACATGCCGACCAGTGCGTAGATCGAAATCCAGTGTGAACTCATCGATGCGTCTCCGGTGTTTTAGGTGCGACGCACATGCACCGTGCGTCTGGGTCCGTACGGTACGCACCCCCTCCGGGACGATCAATGAAGCGGCGGCGTCGACCTTTACGCCTTGCGAAACGATCGAGGGTTAACCCTGAACGGGCCGATGCCGCACGCTAACCGAGTTCGGCCTTGGCCAGGCGGCACACCGACAGCAGCGCGAGCAGGTTGGGATCGCGCTCGCGTGTGCGCAGGAAGTTGAGCGCGATGGTCTGGCGCATCAGGTACCTGGGCCGCTGCGGGATCAGCTGCTCTCTTCGTCGACGCGGAGGAGCACGGGCGGCCTTCATCGGCAAACGAGGACTTCTTGGCGGGCAGGCGACGCTGTGCTCACCGGAAAGATGACTTCTCAATCTTGGCGCTTCACTGCATAAACGCAGACTCCCGAGTCACTGGCCTGGCGCTGGGGGCACGCACGAAGGCGGGCTGCACACATACGATTCAAGCGGCTTGTCGTTGGGGTCGGCCCACGCGGCCCGTGTCGCAGCACTGGCAGGGACATTCAGCTTGACGTTCTTCGGTGGAATGGGCTGCATGAACCAGCGGTCATACATCTTGGCCAACTCTCCTGTCTTGATCAGTTCGCGAATGGTGTTGTCGACCACCTTCTTGAATGCTGGATCGTCCTTGCGCAGCATGATCGCGATCGGCTCGATGCTGATCGGCTCGCCGACGATCCGGTAGTCGGCCGGGTTTCTTGAGGTGGCAATATTGCCGGCCAGCACCTGGCTGTCCATCACGAAAGCGTCCGCACGGCCCGACTCCAGCAGCAGGAAGCTGTCTGCCATATCTTTGCCGGATAGCACGTCCTTGAACTTGAGGTCCGCAGTACGGTTGTGCTTGCGCAGTAGTTGAACGGACGTCGTGCCTGTCGTGGTGACGATCACCTTGCCCCCCAGTTGCGTGAGCGAGTCAATGCCGGAGTTGGCCTTGACCGCAACGCGCACTTCTTCCACGTAGGTAGTGACCGCAAAGGCGACTTCCTTTTGACGGGTGAGGTTGTTGGTGGTCGAGCCGCACTCAAGGTCTACGGTGCCGTTCAGAACGAGCGGAATGCGATTCTGCGAGGTCACTGGCTGGTAACGAACGTCGAGCTTCGTGCCAAGTGTGCGTTCCAGGTTTGAAATGACGCGGTTGCAAACGTCCACGTGAAAGCCTGCGTACTTGCCGTCTCCAATCATGTACGAAAGGGCGCCCGACGACTCGCGCACGCCCAGGGTGATGGTGCCCGAAGCCTTGACTTTGGCGAGTGTGTCGCCCGTCTGTGCAAACACGCCTGCCGCTGTCATCGCGGTCAGTGCAACGGCCAATAGTTGTTTCATCATTCTGAAATCCTAGGGGGTGGAACGTGGTGAATGTCGACTACTCGACGGTGACGGAGATGGAGAAAACCGCATTGCGCACACCATGTTCGGGCTGACCGAGGCCGGTACTGTCGAACGCGCGGCAACGCAGCTGGTAGGTACCCGAAGATGGCGGCGTCCAGTCGAACTCGAATCGCTGCCATGCATGGTCTTTGCGCGCGTCAAGCTTTGCGTCGGCCCACCTTGTGCCTTCGTCGGTGCTGACCTCGACGCGCGTGATTGCATCGGCGCCCCATGCCCAACCGACGATCTTCTGTTTGCCGGAGGTTAGATGTGCTTGCTCAGATGGCTGCACCATCACCGCGTGAGGGGCCACCCTCCAGACGGGAGAAAGCTGCTCAACGCCGTCTTTGATGACGCGGTCGTTGTACATGACGGTCGTGAAGTAACCCGGAGATCTCGTGTCGCTCAGCGCGAGTCGTACCAACCATTTGGTCGAGTTCGTTCCGTAGAAGCCAGGCACGACGAGGCGCACCGGTCCACCATGCTTGTCACAGAGCGGCTCGGAGTTCATGTGCGTCGCGAGCATCGCCTCGCCATGCAGCTCAGAAACTGGCATGTCTTTGACATAGGCCGGAATATCGACGCCGTGGTAGTCACCCTTGTCGGCGCCGTACGACCAGACGAAACGCGCGGCAGGCGCCACGCAGGCCTGCTTCAGCACCTCGGACAAACGCACACCGCGCCAGACAACGTTCGCCACACGGCGCACCGGCACCGTGGGATGCAACGGATGCCCCGCGCATTCATGAACTGCACAGATCTCGGTCTGCGGCATGGATTCGAGGTCGGCAAGCGACAGCGACAACTCATGCTCCACCAGACCGCTGACAGCAAGTCGCCAGGTTGCCCTATCGATCTCAGGCATGGCCATGTGGCGCAGAAAGAAGACGTGCTCCAGCGGGGTGACAAAGTCGGTCAACCGCGCGAGGGCAGGTTGCTGCAGGTTCGGCAGGTCGACGCCGGTGGACCAATAGGCGCTCATGACAACTTCGCGCTGGCGCTCGCGGCGTTCTCGCGTAGCGGCCGTCCCCGTAGCTGAGCAAATGCGCGAACAGGGAAGGCCGCCGCGTCGCGTGCCTTGAGCGGAATCGAAAAGAAGTCGAACGACGCGCCATGCAGCTTTTCAAGCTGGGTCAGGTTCTCCACGATCAGGATGTCCTTCTCAAGAAACCATGTGTGGGCCGGGCGCTCCGGGTCTTTGGTCGAATCTGCGTTCGAGCAGTCGACGCCAAACAGCGCAATGCCTGCGTCGCGCAGGCGTGTCAGAACTTCGCGCGAGACGAAAGGGTGTGCACGGTATGCATCGGTTCCCCAGTGGCGGTCCCAGCCGAAATTGAACAATATTGCTTTGCCTGCGATGTCGTCCGGGATCTGCAGGTCTGCAAGACGCAGTGCCTGTTCCGGTGCTGCATTGCGCGCATCGATCACAACGCCTTCGAGCACGAGGCGGTCGAGCTCGATAGAGGCAATGTCGGCCGCGCCTTCGAAGCGATGGCGTGGTGCGTCCATCTTGGTTCCAACCGAGGTCTGAAAAGCCACATCGGTGATCTCGAAGGATGCCTTGCCCTCGTAATGCGCGCATGACTGAGCGTGGGTCATGAACGGGCGCATGCGAGCCGTGAGTTCCACCGGCTCGCCGGCTTCATTCTTGAAGCGCACGCCGGGCATCTGCTCGTGAAACACATGAGAGAGATCGACAATCATTTCGTGGACTCCTGTTCCTGGGGAAAGTGTAGGAGTGAGGATGAATGTCCACAAATGATCTATTGCACCACTTCCATGTGAAGTTGGTATACGCAAGCACCGGCGCGGAATCGCCGCGCGTACTTCAGCCTTTCATTGCCTTGAAGTGAGCCTTCAGACGCTCCACGAAATCGGTGGTGAGCTTCGACGGCGCTACGTTGGGCGCGTAGGCCATGTGTGTCTGCACTGCGATGGCCGGCGTGAACGGTGCGGCATGGACGAGGTTCGCAAACACCGAAGCCGCGTAGGTGCTAACCAAGCCGATGCCGGCGCTTTCGGCCGCGAGCGTGCATATCGTCGCCGAGTAGTTGGTCTCGATGATCGATGGCGGCACGACGCCATGCTTTGTCATGAGCTGCTGCAGCATCTGATGTTGCGCGTCGTCCGCGTGATGGGCGAGCAGAGGGTAGTGCCCCAGATCGCGCACATGCACACTCGACTTGCCCGCCAGCGGGTGCTTCTTGTGCATGACGCAGACCGATCGGTCCTGGTGCATCAGCACGGGGTCCAGGCCGGTCGTGCGGATGTCACTGGTCGACAGCGCGATGTCGTACATGCCGCTGAGCAAGCCGTCGCGCATGAGATGCGTTCCGATGGTGTGCAGTGTGATGTGCACGCCCGGGTAGTCGCGTTTGAAACCGTAGACCACCGAAGGCAGCACGGCCAGGCCCAGGACCGGCGTGCACGCAATGCGCAGCAGCCCTACACCGGAGTGCTTCAGCGACGCGATGGTCTGTTCGACCTTTTCAAGGCCGAGGAAGTGCCGCTGCACCGCGTCGAACAGTTCCTTTGCTTCTGGTGTCGGCAACAGCCGGCCGCGCTGGATCTCGAACAACCGGATGCCACTGGCGGACTGCAGTTGGGCCAGCGTGCGGCTGATCGCCGGCTGTGTGGTGTGCAAGATTTGCGCGGCGGCCGTGGTGGTGCCGCTGAGCATGACGGCACGAAAGGCTTCGATCTGGCGGGAATTCAAAGGGCGGCCCATGGCAACTCCGGTGGAATGGCGATGCGCCGAATGTATGTGAAATACGAATAGAGGTGTGGCGACAAATCATTTGTGGATATAGACCGAGATTTCTAGACTTCCTCGCATGTTCTCCGCTTCTTCTCCGTCATCTGGTGCCTTTGCCGCCACTGCCATTGACTGTGTGCGCGGCATCAGGTCCGGTCAATGGACTTCCGAGCAGGTCGTGCGAGCAAGCCTTGAAAGAGCAATGGCTCGAGAAGAGGAACTCCATGCCTGGGCCTGTCTCGGCGTGGAGGAGGCAATAGAGGAAGCGCGCCAACGTGATCGACAGCCGGCTCGCGGGCTGTTGCACGGTCTACCGATCGGCATCAAGGATCTGTCGGACACACAGGCATTGCCAACGACGTATGGGTCACCCGCCTATGCGGGCCATCGTCCGTTCATGGACGCCGCGTGCGTGGCCCTGGCGTGTGCGGCGGGCGCAGTGATTCTTGGCAAGACGGCTACCGTGGAGTTCGGTGCGACGCGCCCCTGTGGGACGACGAATCCGCACAACAAGCTGCACACACCCGGAGGGTCTTCAGCCGGTTCGGCTGCTGCTGTTGCTGACGGCCAGATTCTGCTGGCCACCGGCACACAGACAGGCGGGTCGATCATTCGTCCGGCTGCATTCTGTGGCGCGGTCGGTTTCAAGCCGACATTCGGCTCGCTCTCGCCCGTGGGCACCAAAGGCTATTCGTGGTCGCTCGATACGGTGGGCGCCTTCGCGACCTGCGTGGCTGATGTCGCCCTCTTTTTCGACGTGCTGCGAGGACGCGATGAATCGGCACCGCTGTCCTATGCCGGCCCCGCACCCCGCATCGGCTTTTTCCCTGGTCCGTTTGCGGACCGGGCGGACTCTGCCGCTGCGGCGGTGCTGGACCAGGTGGCCGCTCGATGCAGCCGCGCCGGTGCGACGGTTCGCAGCCTCGGGTGCCCGGTCGGATTTGAGCAGTCCCTCGGCTGGCATCGCACCATCTCCCGCTACGAAATGGGCCGATCGCTGCTGCCTGAGCGATGCAGCGCTCAAGCCGAGGAACTCGGCCCGACGTTGCTATCGGAGATCGAGCGCGGCCGGCATGTGGACGATGAAAGCTACCTGCTTGCAAAGGCTTGCGGACTCGACCTGGCCCTCAGTGTCGAGGCGCTGATGGCCGATCACGATGTGCTGCTGACGCTCGCCACTCCAGGCGAGGCGCCCTACGGACTCGAGTCGACTGGCGACGCGACCTTCAATCTGAGTTGGTCGCTGATCGGACTGCCTTGTATTTCGCTGCCCGTAGCCTGGGGGCCGCTTGGCCTGCCCCTGTCCATCCAACTCGTCGGTGCGCGGCATGGCGACCGGCAGCTGCTTGAAGCTGCGCACTGGATCGAACGAATTGCCTCTCTCCATCAACTCCAGGAACCTTGAATGAACTTTCCTCAAAGCCGCAACTTCGCGCACACCCGCAGCCACGAATCTCCGGCCCCCATCTGGCAAACCGAAGCCGTGCGGGCCGGCGCTTTCATTTTTACCTCGGCCGTGCTGGCCACCGACTGGGTTCATGCGATCGCACCTGAAGCCACCATCGATGCCCAGTTCCCATATTTCGATTCGGCGGCCGAACGCCAGACCGACTACATCTTGCGCACGCTCTCGCAAACGCTGCAGCAAGCCGGCAGCTCGCTCGACCGTGTGATCAAGGCCCATGTATTCCTGCTCGACAGCACGGACTTTCCCGGTTTCGACCGGGTGTGGAAGCGCTACTTTCCCAATCCGCCGACACGCACCACCGTCGGGGCTGCTGGGCTGCTGATTCCCGGCGCGCGACTGGAGATTGCGCTGATTGCCGTTGCATCCGATGCCGACATTCCGATTCGGCCCGCAGTTTCCGATGCACCCCGTCCGCTGACCAAGAAAGTCGAAGCGATGCGAGCGGGCGACTTTGTATTCACCTCGGGTCAACTGGCACACAATGCCGTGGCGGGTGTGCCGCCCGAGGCTGCAGGACCGGATGGGCAGGTCGACCTCGCCAAACAGACTGTCTATACCCTGCAGAACATGACGCGTTCGCTGGCTGCCGCCGGCGCCAAGCCCACGGACGTCATCAAGGGCCAGGCGCTTTTGCTCGACACCAGCAACGAAGACGAATTCCTTTGCGTGTGGCGCGAGACCTTCCCGCGCAAACCCGCGCTCGCGGTGACGGGGATCGGCTCACTGCTCGTGACAGGGACGATCATCGAGATCGACCTCACCGCGTACACCGGCGATGCACTGCGGCTGCCGCCGGAAATCGGCTCGCGGGGCCCCGAGGCCATCGGCTGCGGTGAGTTGGTATTTTCCGCCGGCATCTTCCCGGGTTTCGACACCGGTGAGATGCCACCGGAGTGCGTGGTGCATGCCGCATACCCGCACTATGCATCGTCCATCCAGCTGCAGACTGAATGGGTACTGGCTCGCCTGGACGCAGCGCTGCGCAAGGTCGGGAGTGACCTCGCACACGTTGCAAAGGCGCAGGTCTTCCTGACGGACCTGAACGACTTTGCCATCTTCGATGACGTGTGGCGTGCGCACTTTCAAATGGCGCCGGCGCGCTCGGTCGTCAAGGCTTCACCACTGCCCGTGCAGAGCGCAAAAATCGCAATCGAGGTAATTGCCTTGACGGCATAAGAGACAAGACCTCCGGCCCAAGTTGCGCCGGAGGTCTTTGCCTCAGAAGGACGGTGGAAACACCGTCTTGTGCTTGCTTCAGCAGGGTAGCCCGGGGTCGAGGATGTAGATGCGGCGTTCGCCATCGTGTATCGAGTCGATGCATACCTGACGGCCGTCACGGCTCCAGCGCGGATGCAAATCGCACCGATTCTCCTTGCTTAGATCTGGACTCGTGTAGAAGCGCCCTATATCGACCCGCTGGCCCGTCTGCATATCGTAGATAAATAGAGCGCGCTGGTGGGTGCGGGCGTCCGGGTATGTGTCGCTCAACAGCCATCGCGTACTTGCCGGCGAGAAGCTCATGTGACCGTTCTCGGTCAATACATCCTTGCCGATCACCTGCACGTCGCCGTCGGGCGCGTCGGTGTACAGGTGGTAGTGAATTTCGCCCAGGTGCGGTCCCCATACGACGATGTGCGTGTTGTCTTGCCAAAGCGGATGCGAGATCTGGTACTCCGATTTTTCGTAGTCGAAGGTGCCGACGGCGCTCGGGTCGAAATCATCTGCCAGTTGGGGCAGCGGATGGTCGGAGCACTCGAGCAGCCGCATGTCGGAGCCGTCCGGATTCATGGTGATGAGCCGGTGCAGGAAGCAGGTTTCATCGGCCACGCGTTCGGTCCAGCGATGCAAGAACAGGATGCGGCTCGACGCTGGATTGATCTCGATATGGCTTACCCAATGCAGTGCTTTCTCCATCGACTGGCGCGGCTGAAAGTCACGAAGGGCCTGATAGCTCACGACGAGCTCGGCAGCGCCGCCGGCCAAATCCATGCGGTAGATGCCGTCATCAGCCGGATGCTTCGCCAGATCGCCCTCCGGAGGGGTGTCTTGATCTGCGCTATACCCAATGGTCTGGTGCGTGACCCAAAGGCGCCGATAGTTGACGCACAGGGCCCACTTGCTGTTGGATGCGGTCACATACACAGGCATGGGCAGGCTGCGTTTTTCACCGGTCAGGATGTCGCAGATTTCGCTGCCGAAACCGGGGTAGCGCAATCCCGTTGCGGCGGTGCGCACGTTGTAGATGATTCTTTGCCCCGGAGCGTTGTCGAGCCACTGCAGCTGCGCGCCCATCTGCCAGTTCCAGGCACCTGTTTCGGCGACGCGCACGAAACGGTCCCCATCTTGCGTGTCGAAATAGCCAACACCGGCCACCAGGTCGGGCGTGAGTTCGCGGTCGGACCACGGCACTTGAAGCGCGAGCACCAGGCGGTTGGCGTGGTCCCAGTTGGACTTGTTGTAGTACCCGAAGAAGTAGTGCTGATCGTCGCTGCCGACACGCCGGCACGAAGGCGGATTGAAGATGGGGGTCATGTAGGAAGGGAAGGGGGATGTGCTGTCGCCGTGAGTCTAGGAGCCGACTTCCGATAGCGCCAATGGCGATTTATGGCAGAGCTATACAGCTCGGGTATAGGTTGGCGCGCAGTCCCACTCACAGGGGCCTGTTCAAACTCGGCTGTCTGCAAATCCGTCGGCGCTTCCTATAATCCGCCCGGTCGGCAGAACGCTCCTTGCGGGAGCGATCTCCGCCACGGTTCGAAGGTGCCCCCCATGCCGGAAATGGTTTGGGAGGTTAAACGGGAAGCAGGTGCGCGCGTCGATGACGCGCAATGCCTGCGCTGCCCCCGCAACGGTAAGCGGATAGAGAAGTTTCGAGCGAGCACCTGCGGGTGTTCGCAGCCACTGCGCTTGAATCGAGCGTGGGAAGGCGAGACTTCTGTCGTTGTGCGCAAGCGCATGACAACAACCCGCGAGCCCGGATACCGGCCTTCGCAATCGCCTTCGGACGCTGCGGGAGTGCGTTTGTCCGTGCTGCTCGGCACCTGCGTGCCGGGTTGGCATCGGCTCGTGCAATTGCAGCGTGTGTCTCTTGGAACAGCCCAGCGGGAATGCGGGCTAGAGGAACAGCATATGCGCAAGCCTGCCGAGCTCGGGATACGGCCCCGGGTTTCAGGTCCTTTCACGACCCTACACATCACGATCCCGGGCTTTGTCGCCCTGCTCGCCAGCACGTCTGCGCTGGCGCAAGTGAGCTTGCAACCGGTCGAGGTGACGGCCCCCCGGCAGGATCAGGCGCCGGCGCTTCAGGCAACAACGACCGAAGTTGCCGGCAGGCTGGGCCTGAGCGTCATGGAAACGCCGGCTTCGGTCGAGGTCATCAGCCAGGAGACCATGGAACGGCGTGGCGCACGGACTTTCGAAGAGGCCTTGCGCGGCGGCGTGGGCATCACTGCTGGTGGAGCGCCCGGATCGCCATCGGTGATCTCGACGCGCGGCTTCATCGGCGGTTTCATCACCTATCTGTTCGACGGCGATCGCATTGCAGTGCCGACGATGGTGAGCCGGCCCCAGGACACCTGGAACTATGAGCGAATCGAAGTCTTGAAGGGCCCCTCGTCGGTGCTCTACGGTGAAGGCGCCATCGGCGCGGCCGTCAACTTCGTGACCAGGCGACCCGATCGCGGCAACCCTGGCGCGGAGGCCATGATTTCCTATGGGAGCTTCGGCACGGCCAGGGCCGGCGTCGGCCTGGGTGTCAACGTGGGCGAGGCCAGCGCTTTCCGACTGGACTACAGCCACCAGGAGACCAACGGGTACATCGACCGCAACAAGCAGCGCTACGACAACCTCACCATGGGCTTCAGCACGGCATTGACGCGTGAGCTCACGCTCGATCTGTCGATGGACTACGCCAGGGACAGTGCGCTGTCCTACCAGGGCACGCCGCTCGTGCCGCGTGCCTATGCGCTCCAGCCGACGGACATCGTCAGCGACGCCAGCGGGCGAGTGGTCGATCGCGGCATCGCGTTTCGCAACTACAACTTCGACGATGCCGAGATGAGTGCGAACAGCCTCTGGACGCGCGCCAAGCTCAGCTGGCAGATCGCGCCGGAATGGAAGCTGCGCAACCAGCTTTCCTACTACACGGCGGACAGGGCGTGGCGCAATTCGGAGTCCTTTGCCTTCGCTGCGCCGGGCCGCATCGTGCGCGACCTGGTCGGCATCACGCACGACCACCAGATCCTGACGGATCGGCTCGATCTCACGAACACGTCGCCGATCGGGGGAATGAAGAACCGGTTCGTGGGGGGGCTTGAATACACGAAGACCCACTTTTCTTCCAACCGCGACTTCTCCAACGGATCGACCGCAGCCAACAATGCGCTCTCGGTGAGCGAGTTCGCCACCATCCCGGGACGCTACGGCAACTTTGCCGCGAACCCCGCCCTGTTCGCGGGTGCGGGCAATCGCACGATCTTCGACGCGCGGATTCCCACGGGGTCCATCTTCGTGGAAGATGCCCTGTCCGTCAGCGACCGATGGACCCTCGTGGGCGGCTTGCGGCAGGACCACGTGAAGGTGGAGCGTCAGAACATGGACCTCAACACCGGGGTCCGGGCATCGTTCGCGCAGCGATACAGGCCCACATCGGCGCGGCTGGGCGTGGTTTTTGCGATCGATCCCGACACTTCGGTCTACGCCCAGTACTCGAACGCGAGCGCGCCGGTCGGTACGGGCAACCTCCTGCTGCTCTCGGCGGCCAACGCCGCCTTCAGCCTCTCGACGGGCAAGCAGCTGGAGCTCGGCCTCAAGCAGTCGGCGATGGAGGGCCGCCTTGACTACACGCTGGCGGCCTACAGGATCGAACTCGACAACGTGCTGTCGCGCGATTTCAGCAACCCGACGCTCACAGTCAACAGCGGCAAGCAGTCCGCGCAGGGCCTGGAACTCGCCGCGGTCTGGAAGGCGACACGCGAGCTGACACTGAGCGGCAATCTCGCATGGGTCGATGCGAAATTCGACCGTCTCATCGAGGCCGGCAACGTCTCGCGCGCGGGCAACACCCCGCCGAACGTGCCGGGCGCGGTTGCCAACCTCTGGGTCGACTACAAGGTGCCGGGATTGCCGCTGCGCATCGGTGGCGGCGTCAACCGAACCGGGTACGCCTACGCCAACAACGCCAACACGGTCCGCATGAACGGGTTCACGACGGCGACCGCCTATGCGACCTGGAGCCTGAAGAAGGGCGAAATCACCTTTCGCGTTCGCAACTTGACCGACCAGTTCTACGCGTATTGGAGCGGCGCCAATGCGAACAATCAAGTCATGATCGGCGCGCCGCGCAGCTTCGAAGTCAGCTACCGGGCGGCCTTCTGATGAGCGCGCGCGGGGGAGCCCTCCCTGCATTCAGGCCGCGGCGCCATGGGCCGGTGGCACGGGCATGAAGCGCGCACTGATCTTCATCCACAAGTGGCTCGGCATCTCGTTGGCCTTGCTGTTCCTGATGTGGTTCGTCACCGGGATCGTGCTGTACTACGTGCCATTCCCGAACCTCTCGCAGGCCGAGCGGCGCGCGGGGTTGCAGCCTCTGGCGCTCGGCGCCGGTTGCTGCCTGACCGCCGAAGAGGCTGCCAGGCGGGCCGGCGTGAGCTTCACCGAGGCACGCCTGGGCATGGCCGACCCGGGAGGGCCGGTCTGGCGACTACTGGTCGATGCCGGGCAGGCGAAGGCCGCGCAGTGGCAAGCTCTCGATGCCCGCACCGGCACCGCGAAGACCCCGCTCGGCGCCGTGCAGGCCATGAAGGTGGCCGAGTCCTTCAGCGGCCGACGGGCGCTGCGGGCCGAGGGGCTCGAGCGTGACCAGTGGACGGTTCCGCAAGGATTGGACCCTTACCGTCCTCTTTTCAAAGTCAGCCTGGAAGG
>NZ_FNDR01000016.1 GCF_900099805.1 Variovorax sp. OV700
GCCACGGCACGCTGGGCTGGACGCATGCCTGCGGCTCGGGCAAGTCGATTGCGCGCATCGTGAGCGGGCTCGCGCCGGAGGTGGATTTCGCGTTCTCGGGCATGCCCGCGCCCGCTGCGCGCGTGCTGCAGCCAGCCTGAACGAGCGCCAAGCGGCAGTTCCGGGGTTCAGTCCTTGCCGGTAAATACCGTCAGCACCCCCGTATAGCCATACAGGTGGTGCCGGGCGATCTCGCCCGCCGCAAAGAAACCGACCAGCGGCACGTCACCCAGTGCATGCCGCACGATCTGCAGTTCGGCGCCCGGCGCGCCGAAGTGCGGCCCGCCGCGCCCCGAGCAGCTCACGTACACGGCCCCTGCAATGCGGCGCGCCGGATGCGGCGCCGCCTCAGCCTCACCGGCCGCCACGGCGCGCGCGGTGGCCAGCGTCTGCTCCTCGGGCTCCAGCTCTTCGCGGATTTCCGCGCAGATGCGCATCAGGTCGGCGCGCGCGGCTTGCGCATTGCGGCGGCAGAAGGTCAGGCGCATGCCGGCCTCGGCCACGTCGGCAATGGCGATGCCGCGTCGCGTGGGGTCCAGGCCGATGATGTGGCGCACCAGCACGTCGGCGCCCAGGTCGCCGGTGCGGCGAATGCCGTCGCTGCCCGCATCGGCAAGGCCCACCAGGGTGGCGCGCACGGCGTCGATGGCTTCCTGCGGCCGCTCGAGCGACACCTGCAGGTCGGCCAGCAGCACGTCGAGTGCCGGTTCGCCGTCGAGCTTGAGCAGCAGATTGCCGTCGGCCTCGGTGATCTCGCGCTCGCGTCCCGCGCCCGATCGCAGCGGCTGGCAGCCCTGCGTGACGCGCGACACCAGCCGCACGCCTTCGCCGAACACCACGCCCGACAAGCCTCCCGAGAACACGCCGCCCGCCGCCCCGTGCCCGCGAATGTTGCCGTTGCCGCCTACCGCGAACTGCAGCGCGCCCGCGCGGCCCGACGAGAGCCCGCCGAACAGATAGCCGGTGTCGGTGCGGCCGGCCATTTCGCCGATGAGTTCCGTCAGGTCGGGTGTCGCGGGGTCCGCATGCACCAGCGCCGTGTGCGCCTCGAAACCGCTCATCTCCGAATTGCCCAGTGGCGCCACACCGGAGAACACCCGGTACTGATCGCTTGGCAGCGCGCAGAGCATCAGGCAGAGGCCGGGTTCGTCGAAATACTCGGCATTGTTGGCCGACACACCGATGCCGACCGTGCCCGACCAATCGGTGACCTCGGGAAGCTCGGCGCTCAGGTGATCGAGGATGTCTTGCGCATCCGACGCGTAGTGGTCGGTGATGTAGAGCAGCCCCAGCGTCGGCGACGACGCGTAGTCGGGCAGCGCCATCTGCGCCCGCAACTGCGCCAGCACAAGGCCGGCCGCCATGCGCCATTGCGGATGGGTGGCGTGGCCGGAAGGAAACAACTTCATGATGCGTGCCAACCCGTTCTCTTCGAAAGTTTCTTGTCTGGCGTCAGCGCCGGCCGGTGGTTCGCTTGCGCGCGGCGGTCGGTGCCTTCTTCTTTGCGGCGGGCGCTGCGGCCGCCTTCCTGGCCGCGGACTTGGCAGCTGCGGGAGCCGCCGGCTTGCCCATGGCCTTGTCTACTGCATCGGCCAATGGCTGGGCCATGGCCGGCACCTTGAGCTGGGCTGCATCCTGCAGCGCCGAGCTGGCAATCTGCTGAAACTGCTCGGTCAACGAGCCCCACCATTGCATCGGATCCACCACACCGCCGTTGCCGCCCGAAGCGGCCGCGGACGAAGGCGGCTTGCTGCGCGACTTCCTGGTGGTCTCCGGCGCTTCCTCCTCCGGTTCGGCTTCGGGCTCGGCCTCCACTGGCGCAGCAGCGGCCGGTGCCGACACAGGCGCGGAAGAAGCAGCAGCAGGCGCCGCGGCGGCCGCCTGCTTGGTGAACGCATTGGCGATATCTTCCATCCGCACGTTCATGCCGCGCAAGGTCGAAAGTGTCATCTTTTGCACTTCGAGCGCCTGGATGGTGGCCTTGAGCGCATGGCCGTTCTGTTCGAGCCAGTACTGCACCGTCTTGAGTTCCTGGATGCGCTTGTCGACTTCTTCGACGCTCAGCGTGGGCGCCACCCAGCTTGCAAGCCCGGGCAACCCCGGCGCTGCGCCGCCACCCGAACCACCGGCGGCGCCGCCGGCAAGGTTCTTCAGAAAATCGAATCCAGGGACAAATTGGCTGAAGTCGAAGGGTTGGCTGGCGTTGCTCATGCGGCGGTCTCCGGGGTTGGGTTTTCTTCTGATGCCAGCTTACTCCAAGGCACCCCTCTTTTGGACCTGCGAACGCTCACGTCATGCGAGGCAAAACCCGTCAAAGCTCGGCGCGGACCTTGCTGAAGACTTTCCAGAATGCCGCGTCCTGCGAGGTCGCGAAATTGATCCGCATCATCGTGCTCGGCGGCCGCCGCGCATGGAACAGCGAGCCCGGTGCCAGCAGGTAGCCCTGGTCGAGCATGCGCTGCGTGAGCGCATCCGTGTCCACGCCGGTATCGACCCAGCCGAAGAGGCCAGCCGGCTCCGATGCGAAGGTGCAGCCGTGCGACATGGCGAGCTTCACGGCACGGCCGCGCGCGCCGTCGAGCCGGATGCGTATGCGGTCGGCATGCCGCCGCAGCTGACCCTGGTCGATACACCATGAAAGCGCGCGCTCGAACAGCGCGGGCGTGGTGAGCGTGGCAAGCAGCTTGGTTTCGAGCAGCCGCTCCTTCAGTTCGGGCGAGGCGGCCAGGAAACCGATGCGCCAGTTGGGCGCCAGGATCTTGGCAAAACCGCTGACGTAGATGGTGCGCTGCAGCCCGTCGAGTGCGCTGAGCCGCGTGGCGTGCTCGGGCGCCAGGTGACTGTAGGTGTCGTCCTCGACGATGTGAAAGTCGTATTCATTGGCCAGTTTCAGCACGCGGTGCGCACTGCCCGGCGTGAGGCTGTAGCCGGTCGGGTTGTGCAGCACACTCACGCTCACGAAGAGCTTGGGCTGGTGCAGCGCGCAGTACTGCGCCATTACCTCCAGGTCGGGCCCGTCGGCGCGGCGCGGCACCGGCAGGATGCGCATGCCCAGCGCCTCCAGCCGAGCGAACTCCAGCGCCCAGCCGGGCTCCTCGACCATCACCGGATCGCCAGCGCGCAGCAGCGTGCGGCTCACGATGTCCAGCGCATGCGTGGCGCCCACGGTCGTCACGATCTGGTCGGGCGCGGCGGGCACGTTGATGCCCATGAGCTTGTTCGACAGGCTGCGGCGCAGCGCGGCGTCGCCGGCGGGCTCTCCGTACTGGAGCGACAGCTCCTGCAGCGCGGCTGTACTGGTCATGCGGCGCACCGCCGTCGGCATGAAGGTCGATGACATCCACTCCGGCGGAAACACGCCCATTCCCGGCTGCGGCTTGTCGCTCGGCCGGTGAAACATGCTGCGGATGAGCGAGCTTGCATCGGCCGGCACGCGCGAGGCCATCATCTGCGCGACCATGGGGGCTGCGTTGGGCGGGCGCCCCTCCTGCGCTGGCGCCGAATCGCGCACGTAGAACCCGCGCTGCCGGCGTGCCTCCACCAGGCCCTGGGCCAGCAACTGGTCGTAGGCCGCCACCACCGTGTACGGGCTCACGCCCTGCTGGCGCGCGCATTCGCGCACCGAGGGCAGGCGCGCGCCAGGCGGCAGGAGCCGGGTGCGGATGCGCTCGGCCAGCCGGTCGGCCAATTGCCCGGTGAGCGACTGGGTGGAGGTTCGTGTCAGCATCGGGTTGGGCTTCTGTGTCGAAAGGCAGACCAATACAGTTTTGGATTATGTTCGACCAACTGTATTGGAACTGTAATGGTCGCAAAGTTTAGAGTGTATGCAATGAACTGGCAAGAATTCACCGCGCTGCTGGTGCTGGCCACGGCGATGAGTTTCTCGCCCGGTCCCAACACCACGCTTTCCACTGCTCTGGCGGCCAACGGGGGGCTGCCGCGGGCGATGCGCTTCGTGGTGGCGGTGCCGGTCGGCTGGACACTGCTGCTGGTTCTTTGCGCGGCCGGCATCGGCGCGCTGGTGGTGGCGGTGCCTCCGCTTCGCCTGGGCATCAAGGCGCTGGGCGTGGGCTACCTGCTGTGGCTGGCCTACAAGCTCAGCGGCAGCGGCACGCTCGGCCGCGCGGACAGCGCCAGCCTGAATATCGGCTTCGGCCAGGGCGTGATGCTTCAGTTCGTCAACATCAAGGCCTGGCTGCTCGCGCTCACGCTGGTGGCCGGCTGGATCGCGGGGCAGCCCGATGCTCTCGGCCGCTTCGCCATCGTCGCGCCGGTGATGCTGGTCTATGCCTTCGCCAGCAATTTCGCCTACGCCCTGGCCGGCGCGCTGCTGCGCGACTGGCTGTCCAAGGGCAAGCGCCTGCTGTGGTTCAACCGTGCGATGGGCCTGGTGCTGGTGCTCACGGCGTGGTGGATGCTGAGCGTATGAGCCGCAGCCTCCACATCAAGGACGAGACCCTCGGCATGTGGCTCGGCGTGATCGGCGTGGCGCTGTTCGCCGTCACCTTGCCGATGACGCGGCTGGCCACCGGCACGCAGGGCGCACCGCAGCTTTCGCCCTGGTTCGTCACGCTCGGGCGCGCCGCCTTGGCGGGCATTCTCTCGACGGTCTTCCTGCTCGCCACGCGCTCGCCGCGGCCCGCACCGCAACAGTGGAAGCCCCTGGGCATGGCGGTGCTCGGCAACGTGATCGGCTATCCGCTGCTGCTGGCCTACGCATTGCGCGTGGTCACGGCCAGCCATGCGGCGGTGGTGACGGCGCTGCTGCCGCTCGTCACCGCGGCGGTCGCCGCGCTGGTGCTGCACCAGCGCGCGCGGCTCGGCTTCTGGCTTTGCGCCGTGGCGGGTAGCGTGCTCGTCGTGCTGTTTTCGCTGCTGCGTGCCAGCCAGAACGGCCATGGCTTCGGTTTCGAATGGGCTGATCTGCTGCTGGTCGGCGCGGTCATCGCCGCTTCGTTCGGCTACATCTACGGCGCGCAGGTCACGCCGTCGCTCGGCGCTGAGCGCGTGATCTGCTGGGTCTGCGTGATGGCGCTGCCCGTCACCTTGCCGGCCACGCTGGCCCTGTGGCCGGAGGAACCCATCGCCACGTCGGCCTGGCTGGGCTTCGTCTACGTCGGCGTGTTCTCGATGTGGATTGGCTTCTTCGCCTGGTACCGCGGCCTCGCAATGGGCGGCGCACTGCGCGTGAGCCAGACCCAGCTGTTGCAGCCTTTTCTCTCGATACTTGCCTCCATTCCGCTGCTGGGCGAACCGCTCGACGTGGTCACGCTGGGTTTTGCCATTGCCGTGGTCTGCACGGTGATGCTCGGCAAGCGCCTTTCGCAGCCGCAGCCCGTGAAGGCCGTTTCGCCGCGCGCCGCGCATGCCGAACAATCCTGAACAAATTCGCATCTCACCTCACCCGCCTGAAAGAAGAACCCATGAACTGGAAACTCGCCGCCCGCGCCGCCAAGATGAATCCGTCGGTGCTGCGTGAAATCCTCAAGGTCACCGAGCGCCCCGGCATCATCAGCCTGGCCGGCGGTCTGCCCTCGCCCAAGACCTTTCCGATCCAGGCCTTTGCCGACGCCTGCGCCGAGGTGCTGCACAACGACGGCCAGGCGGCCCTGCAATATGCCGCGAGCGAAGGCTATGCGCCGTTGCGCCAAGCGGTGGCCGACATGCTGCCGTGGAACGTCGATCCCGCGCAGGTGCTCATCACCACCGGCTCGCAGCAGGGCCTCGACCTCGTGGCCAAGGTGCTGCTCGACCCCGGCAGCAAGGTGCTGGTCGAAACGCCCACCTACCTCGGCGCGCTGCAGGCCTTCGGCCCGATGGAGCCGCAGCCCGTGAGCGTGGCCAGCGACGACGACGGTGTCATCGTGGACGACCTGGTCGCAAAGTCGAAGGACGCCCGTTTTGTCTACCTGCTGCCCAACTTCCAGAATCCCACCGGCCGCACCATGACCGAAGAGCGCCGCGCCGCCGTGTCGGCCGCTGCGGCCGCGGCCGGCCTGCCGATCGTCGAGGACAACCCCTACGGCGAGCTGTGGTTCGACGAAGGACCGCCGCTGCCGCTGACCGCGCGCAACCCCGAAGGCTGCATCTACCTGGGCTCGTTCTCGAAGGTGCTGGCCCCCGGCCTGCGCCTGGGCTTTCTCGTCGCGCCGAAGGCCATCTACCCGAAGCTGCTGCAGGCCAAGCAGGCGGTCGACCTGCACACGCCCATCTTCACGCAGCGCATGGTTTCCGCAGTGATGAAAGACAACTTCCTCGAGCGCCATGTGCCGACCATTCGCGCGCTCTACAAGCGCCAGCGCGACGCGATGATCGCCGCGCTCACGCGCGAGATGGCCGGCCTCGACGTGAAGTTCAACGTGCCCAAAGGCGGCATGTTCCTGTGGGCGCGGCTGCCCGAGGGAATCGACACTGTGGCGCTGCTGCCCAAGGCGGTGGAGCGCAACGTTGCCTTCGTTCCAGGTGCGCCGTTCTATGCAGGCGAGGGCGATCCGCGCACGCTGCGCCTGTCGTTCGTCACGGCCAGCGTCGAGGAGATCGACATCGCCATCGCCGCGCTGGCCCTGACGCTGCGCGAAGAACTGGCGCTGCTGGGCGAGCGCAGGCTCGCGCCCGAACCCGTCTGAGCCAGCCTACGAGGCACGCCCGATGCACATCGCCATCCTCACTTTCGACGGCTTCAACGAACTCGACTCGCTGATCGCGCTCGGGGTGCTCAACCGCATCAGGAAGCCGGGCTGGCGCGTGACGCTGGCCGCGCCCAGCGCCACGGTGACCTCGATGAACGGCGTCACCGTGCATGCGAGCTCCACGCTCGAAGCGGCCGCCGAAGCCGAGGCTGTGCTCGTGGGCAGCGGCATCCGCACGCGCGAAGTAGCAGCCGATCCGGCCATCATGGGCGTGCTGCGCCGGCTCGACGCCAAGCGGCAGCTGATCGGCGCGCAATGCTCCGGCACCCTGCTGCTCGCCAAGCTGGGCCTGCTGGGTGCGGTGCCCGCCTGCACCGACCTCACGACCAAGCCCTGGGTGCAAGAGGCCGGCGTCGAGGTGCTGAACCAGCCTTTCTTCGCCAACGGCAACGTAGCCACCGCCGGCGGCTGCCTGTCGGCGCCCTACCTCGCGGCCTGGCTCATCGCGCGCAGCGAAGGCATCGAGGCCGCAAAGAACGCGCTGCACTATGTCGCGCCGGTCGGCGAAAAAGAAGACTACGTGGCACGCGCCCTGCGCAACATCGAGCCTTATCTCCCCTCGGTTCCAGCAGCCGCGGCCGCCACGGCCTGAAAGAAAGAGAAAACCGGTCGACACCATGATCAGCCTCGCCACGCTCGCGCTCTTCCTCCTGGCCGTTCTGGCGCTGTTCCTGTCGCCGGGGCCGAACATGGCCTTCGTGCTCTCGCATGGCGTGGCCCATGGACCGCGCGGCGGTTTCGCGGCGGCGCTCGGCATCTCGTCGGCCGATCTGGTGCACATGCTCTTCGCCGCCACCGGGGTCACCGCGCTGGTGGCGGCATGGCCGCCCTCCTTCGACCTGCTGCGGTATGCCGGCGCGCTGTACCTGCTGTGGCTGGCGGTGCAGGCCCTTCGTAGCAGCGGCGGCCTCCCGGCGGGTGCGCGGGTGCAGCCGTCCGCCTTCGCACGCATCGTGCGCATGGCGTTCCTCAACAACCTCGTCAATCCGAAGGCGCTGCTGTTCTTCATGGTGTTTCTGCCGCAGTTCGTCGACCCGGCGCGCGGCAGCGTGCCCTTGCAACTGGTGCAGCTCGGCGTCATGCTGTCGGCAGCCGCGCTCGCGTTCAACACGCTGCTCGGCGCATGCAGCGGGCAGGTCGGCCACTGGCTGCAGCGCCGACCGGGGGCTGAAAGATTTCAGCGCGGCCTGCTGGCTGTGGTGATGGTCGGCCTGGCGATTCGCCTGCTGCTGCTCGACCGTCCTTCCATGCCGTCCGCCCTGTCTGCCACACCTGTCCAAGGAAGCTGAACACATGCTCAACATCTGGGGCCGCATCAGTTCGATCAATGTGCGCAAAGTCGTCTGGTGCGCGCAGGAGCTCGGGCTCGACTTTCAACGCACCGAAGCCGGCGGCCGGTTCGGCGTGGTGCAGACGCCCGAATACCTTGCGCTCAACCCGAACGCGATGGTGCCCACCATCGACGACGGCGAAGGCAGCGAGCGCGTCACGCTCTGGGAATCGAACGTGATCGTGCGCTACCTGTGCGCCAAGCACTCGCACGGCAAGTTCTACCCGAGCGAACTGCCCGCGCGCTTCGACGCCGAGCGCTGGATGGACTGGCAGCAGACCACGCTCAACCGCGCGAGCCGCGACGCCTTCGTGCAATGGGTGCGCACGGCCCCGGCCGAACGCGAACCGGCGCTCATCGCCGCCTCCGTCCGTGCGAGCGAGGCGCTGTTCGCGATGCTCGACGCGCACCTTGCACGCCGACCTTTCATGGCGGGCGACCGCTTCACGATGGCCGACATTCCCATCGGCTGCGAAGCCCACCGCTGGTTCGGCCTGCCGCCGGCCGAATACCAGCGCCCCAGCTGGCCGAACCTCGAACGCTGGTACGGCGAACTGATCTCCCGTCCCGGCACGCGCGGCGTGCTCGACCTTCCGCTCGAATGACACCCATGAAACCCCGCCCGTTCAAACAAGTCGACGTCTTCACCGCAACGCCCTACCTCGGCAATCCGCTTGCCGTGGTGCTCGACGGCGCAGGTCTCGATGACGCCGAGATGCAGCGCTTTGCGCAGTGGACGAACCTGTCCGAAACCACCTTTTTGCTG
Organism: Variovorax sp. OV700; assembly: GCF_900099805.1. Lineage (GTDB taxonomy): Bacteria > Pseudomonadota > Gammaproteobacteria > Burkholderiales > Burkholderiaceae_C > Variovorax. Next base: position 8,825 of record NZ_FNDR01000016.1, read on the forward strand.
CCTCCGACCGACCCTACGGCCGACTACCGCGTGCGCATCTTCACGCCCGGCGGCGAGCTGCCTTTCGCGGGCCACCCCACCATCGGCAGCTGCCATGCCTGGCTGCAGGCCGGCGGCAAGCCCAAGGCGGCGGGCCGCATCGTGCAGCAATGCGCGGCGGGCCTGGTGCCGCTGCGCCGCGAGGGCGAGCGCCTGGCGTTCTCGGCCCCGCCGCTCAAGCGCAGCGCGCCCAGCCCCACGCTGCTGGCCAAGGTGGCGGGTGCGCTGGGCCTGAAGGCACAGCAGATCGTCGCGGCCCAGGTGCTCGACAACGGCCCCGTCTGGTTCGGCCTGCTGCTCGGCGATGCCGACACCGTGCTCCGCCTGGTGCCCGACCACCGCATGCTCAAGGAACTGGGCGTCAAGGCCGGCGTGGCGGGCGTCCCCGTGGCAGAGGGCTCGTCGATGCTGATCGGCCGGTCGAACCGCGAGGCACGCGCTTTTGGCGGCAAGGCCTCGGCCGAAGCCGACGACGGCCCGAAGATCGACCTGGAGGTGCGCGCTTTCGCCGCGCCCATCGGCGTCGAAGAAGACCCGGTCACCGGCAGCCTCAACGCCAGCCTCGCCGAATGGCTGATCGCCGACGGCCACATGCCGGAGCGCTACGTGGCCGCGCAGGGCCAGTGCCTCGGACGCGCCGGGCGCGTGTCCATCGAGCGCGACGGCGACGGCAAGGTGTGGGTCGGCGGCGATGCCGTGACCTGCGTCGACGGCCAGGTAACGCTTTAAGGCAAATCACCATGCACGCGCAACTGGACCACCTGGTGATCGCCGCCGCCTCGCTGTCCGAGGGCGTGGCCTGGTGCGAGGCCACCCTGGGCGTGACGCCGGGCCCCGGCGGTACGCATCCGCTGATGGGCACGCACAACCGGCTCCTGAACATCGCGAGCGCGGCCTTTCCCCAGGCCTACCTCGAAATCATCGCCATCGAGCCTGGCAAGCAGCCGTCGCGCCCAGGCACGCGCCGCTGGTTCGACCTGGACGACGCCGCGCTGCAGGCGGGCCTCTTGCAGCACGGGCCACGGCTGGTGCACTTCGTTGCGCGCGTGGCCGACGCGCACGCCGCGCTGCGGGCGCTGGCCCACGACGAACACGCGCACATCGACCGCGGCCATTTGCTCGAGGCCTCGCGCGACACGCCCGCCGGCCGGCTCGAGTGGCAGATCACGGTGCGCGACGACGGCCAGCGGCTGTTCTATGGCGCGCTGCCCACGCTGATTCAATGGGGGCCGGTGCACCCCACCGACGCCATGCCCGCCTCGGGCCTGGTGATGCGATCGCTGCACGCCACGCATCCGCGCGCGGCCGCCCTGGATGCCGCACTGTCGGCCATCGGCATGTCCGACATGGCCGTGCAGTCCGGCGCACCCAATCTCGTGGCCGTGCTCGACACGCCCCGCGGCCCCGTCACGCTTCAATCCGAAGGGCTCTGACCGACATGCTGACCTTGACCGAAATCGCCTGGTTCGCGCTTGCCTCCATGCTGCTCGCGCTCACGCCGGGGCCGAACATGATCTATTGCGTGTCGCGCACGCTGATCCAGGGCCGCCGCGCCGGGCTGGTCTCGCTCGGCGGCGTGATGATGGCTTTCCTGGCCCACCTGTTCGCGGCTGCGCTCGGGCTTACCGCGCTGCTGCTGGCCGTGCCGGTCGCGTTCGACGCCATCCGGCTTGCCGGCGCCGCCTATCTGCTGTGGCTGGCATGGCAGGCAGTCAAGCCCGGCGGCAATGCGCCCTTCGAGGCGCGCGCGTTGCCGGCCGATCCGCCGGGCAAGCTGTTTCGCATGGGTTTTCTCACCAACCTGTTGAACCCGAAGGTCGCGATGTTCTACCTCTCGTTCTTTCCGCAGTTCATCCATCCCGAGCGAGGTTCGGTGCTGCTGCAGAGCATTCAGCTGGGCATGGCACAGATGGCGAGCAGCGCCGCGGTCAATACCGTCGTGATCTTCGGCGCCGCAAGCATCACGGCCGTGCTGTCGCAAAGCGCCGGCTGGCTGCGCGCGCAGCGGTACGTGATGGGCAGCGTGCTGGCCGCGCTGGCGGTGCGAGTCGCACTGACAGAACGCAAATAAAAAGGCCGCCCGTGAGGTTCACCCGCGACGAAATCGAATCCGCACAGCGCACCGTCGGCGCCGCCATGCCGCCCACGCCCCAGTACGCATGGCCGCTGCTCGCGCAGCGCCTCGGCAGCGCGGTGTGGGCCAAGCACGAGAACCACACCCCCGCGGGCGCCTTCAAGATCCGCGGCGGGCTGACCTACTTCGAGACGCTGGCGCGCGAGCAGCCGGGCGTGCGCCATGCCATCAGCGCCACGCGCGGGAACCACGGCCAGTCGGTCGGCTTCGCGGCTCGGCGGCACGGGCTCGCGGCCACCATCGTGGTGCCGCATGGCAACTCGATCGAGAAGAATGCCGCCATGCGCGCCCTGGGCGTGCAGCTGGTCGAGCATGGCGACGACTTCCAGGCGGCTTCTGAGCATGCGGCCATGCTCGCCGAGCGCGACGGCATGCATCGCGTGCCGTCGTTCCATCGCGAGCTGGTGCGCGGCGTGTCGACCGCGTATGTCGAATTCTTCAGCGCACTGAAAGACGCCCCGCCCGACGTGCTGTTCGTACCCATCGGGCTGGGCTCCGGCTTTGCCGCCGCGGCCGCCGCGCGAGCGCATTGCGGCGTGTCGACCAGGCTCGTGGGCGTGGTGTCCGCGCATGCCACCGCGTATCGCGATTCCTTCCGCGCGGGCCGGCCCGTCGAGTCGCCGGTCAGCACGCGGCTGGCCGACGGCATGGCCTGCCGCACGCCGGTGCCCGAATCGGTCGAGGTGATCCTGCGCGAAGCCGACGACGTGATCACCGTCACCGACGAGGAGATTGCCGAGGCCATGCGCATTCTCTTCAGCGACACCCACAACGTGGCCGAAGGCGCCGGCGCCGCGGCGCTGGCGGGTGCGCTCCAGCAGCGGGAGCGCTGGCTCGGCAAGACGGTGGGCATCTGCGTGAGCGGCGGCAACGTCGATTCCGGCATGTTTGCCGGCGTGCTGGCCCGCAGCGCTTCCTAGCCAGAAAGTCAGGGCAGCGGCTGCGTATTGGCCGTGTCCAGGGGCAGGCGCGACACCTCGGCCAGCAGCAGCGCGAGTTGCTCCGCGGCCACATCGATCACCGCCTGGCCACGTGGCGCCGTCGCGGCGGCCGCGTTGCCTGCCGCACCCTGCGGGTTGTAATCCTCCATGGCCCATCCCAGCTTGGCACTCTTGCCGTTGCCAAGAATCGCGTAGTCGGCAGCGCGCTGCTGCGAGGTGGAGCGGAAATTCTTCGCCTCGCCCATGCGCACCTGCTGCGGCGCGAGCGCCAGCATCATCGAGGTCTCGATGTCGCCAGCATGCACGCCGAAGCGGTGTTCGTCGGCGCCGAACTGCGCGCCCGCATCGCCCAGCGGCAGGTTGAACCAGCTCACGCTATAGACGATGAGACCGTGCGCCGCGCGCAACTCGCGTGCCACGATGTCCATCGCACCGACATGACCGCCGTGCGCATTGAACAGCACCAGCTTCTTCACGCCGGCACGCGCCACGCCGGCGCCAATCTCGTTCCACATGCGGATCAGGGTCTCGGCCGACAGCGTGAGCGTGCCGGCGAAGCGCGCGTGCTCGGGGCTCAGGCCGATCTGCTGCGTCGGCAGGAACAGCACCGGCAATTCCGCCGGCAGCAGCGGCAGCGCCGCCGCCACGATGCCGTCGGCCAGCACCGTGTCCACGCCCAGCGGCAGATGGGGCCCGTGCTGCTCGGTGGCGCCGAGCGGCAGCACCGCGACCGTGGCTGCCACATCGAGCGCAGCGAAGTCGCGCGTCGTCAGTTGAGACCAGTAGCGGGGCAGGGATACCGGGGATGCGTTCATCCGCCGATCTTAGAGCGGTGATTCAATCCACGCGATCCCGCGCCCAGGCGCGCTCTTCGACGACACAAGGACACTCATGGACCTCCAACTCCAGGACCGGCACGTTCTCATTACCGGCGGCAGCAAGGGCATCGGCCTGGCCTGCGCGCTGGGCTTCCTGCGCGAGGGCGCGCGCGTAAGCCTGGTCTCGCGCGATCTGCAGAACCTGGAGCAGGGCCGCAAGACGCTGGTCGAGGCGTTTGCCGAGGCCGAGGGCCGGGTCTCGGTGCATGCCGCCGACCTCAAGGACCCCGCCAGTGCCATGGCCGCGCTCGATGCGGCCGAGCAAGGGTTCGGTCCGGTCGATGTGCTGGTCAATTCCGCCGGCGCCGCGCGCCGCACGCCGCCCGACGAGCTGAACGCCGCCGCCTGGCACGACGCCATGGACGCCAAGTACTTCACCTACATCCACATGATCGATCCGGTCGTGAAACGCATGGGCCAGCGCGGCCGCGGCGCCATCGTCAACGTGATCGGACAGGGCGGCAAGGTGGCGAGCCCGGTCCACATGGCCGGCGGCGCGGCCAACGCCGCGCTGATGCTGGTGAGCGCCGGCATGGCCGCGGCCTATGCGGCCAAGGGCGTGCGCGTGAATGCCGTGAACCCCGGCCTCACGCTCACCGAGCGGCTGCAGGAAGGGCTGAAGGCGGATGCGAAGCTGCAGGGCATCGGTAGCGACGAGGCGCTGCAGCGTGCCAAGGCGCGGCTCCCGCTGGGGCGCATCGCGGCGCCGGAAGAGATTGCCAATGCCGTCGTGTTCCTGGCATCGCCAAAGGCGAGCTACATCACCGGCGCGATCGTCGCGATGGATGGCGCGGTCACGCCCATGATCTAGACGGCGGCGGTCAGCGCCTCGAACTTCAGGGCGAGAAAGTCCACCAGGGCCCGCACGCGCGCCGGCACGAAGCGTCCGCTCGGCAGCAATGCATGCAGCGGATAGGGCTCGGTGTCCCACTCGGGCAGCAGGTGCACCAGCCGGCCGCTCTGGATGTCGCTGCGCACGTCGAGCGCGGACTTCAGGGTGATGCCGCGCCCCGCCACGGCCCACTCGCGCGCCAGCGAGGCGTCGTCCACGCTGCGGTCGCCCTTCACCCGCACTTCGGTCCACTGCCCGTTCTGTGCAAAGCGCCACGCGCGATGCCGGCGCCCTCCGCGGTCGAAGGTGAGGCAGTTGTGATGCACCAGGTCTTGCGGCGTCTTCGGAGCGGCATGGCGGCGCAGGTAGCCGGGCGATGCGGTAAGCAGCGGATTGGTCAGGGCAAAGGGCCGCGCCACCAGGCGTGAATCGGCCAACGCACCGTAGCGCAGCGCCACGTCGACCTCGTCGCGGGTCACGTCGAGCAGCCGGTCGCCGACGGAAAGCGACAGCTGCACGCCCGGGTGCCGTTCGAGGAATTCGTCAAACCAGGGCAGCAGCGTGCTGCGCGTGAGGTCCGACGGAGCGGCCACGCGCAAGGTGCCGACCAGTTCGCCGCGGTCGGCCGTGACCAGAGATTCGCCTTCGTCGAGCAGTTCGAAGGCGCGCACCGCGTAGTCCAGCAAGGTCTGGCCCTGCGAAGTCAGGCGCATGGCGCGGGTCGAGCGCTCGAACAGGCGCGCGCCGAGCTGCGTTTCCAGCCGCTTGAGCGTGGCGCTGGCTGCTGCCGGTGTCATGCCCAACGCATGGGCGGCGGCCGTGAGCGTGCCGCCGCGCGCGGTCTGCACCAGCACCTGCAGGTCCGACAGATTTTCAATCTTCATTTGAAAGTGTTGCTGATCTAGCTGGTCTTATCAATTTCTGATTGCCATCCTACAGTGGCGCCATCCATTCAAGAAAGGTTCTTCGACATGAAAGCCATTGGCTACTACCAAGCCCTTCCCATCGACAACCCGGAATCGCTGCAGGACATCGAACTGCCCGCACCCGTGGCCGGCCCGCGCGACCTGCTGGTGCGCGTGAAAGCCATCTCGGTCAATCCGGTCGACGCCAAGGTGCGCAAGAACATGGCGCCCGAAGCTGGCCAGGCCAAGGTGCTGGGCTGGGATGCCGCCGGCACCGTCGAGGCGGTCGGCACCGCGGTGAAGAACTTCAAGGTCGGCGACCGCGTCTACTACGCCGGCTCGATCGTGCGGCCCGGCGCCAATTCGGAACTGCATGCGGTCGACGAGCGCATCGCGGCCTTGGCACCCAAGAGCCTCGACGACGCACAGGCTGCCGCGCTGCCGCTCACGACCATCACCGCGTACGAGCTGCTGTTCGACCGCCTCAAGGTTCCGAAGAACGGCGGCGCAGGACAGACGCTGCTCGTGACCGGCGGGGCCGGCGGCGTGGGTTCGATCCTGATCCAGCTTGCGCGCCAGCTCACGCAGTTGCGCGTGGTGGCCACGGCCTCGCGGGCCGAGACGCGGGCCTGGTGCCTGGCGCTCGGCGCACACGCGGTCATCGACCATTCGAAGCCGCTCGCGGCCGAACTCAAGGCCACCGGCATCGGCGAGGTCGACATGGTTGCGAGCCTCACGCAGACCGGCCAGCACTACGCGCAGATCATCGAAAGCCTCAAGCCCCAGGGCCAGCTCGCGGTGATCGACGACCTGCCCTCGCTCGACTCGATGCCGCTCAAGACCAAGTGCATCTCGCTGCACTGGGAAATGATGTTCGCGCGCTCGCGATTCGAAACGCCTGACATCGCCGAGCAGGGCGCGCTGCTGGCCGAAGTGGCGGCGCTGGTCGATGCGGGCCGCATCCGCACCACGGCAAATGCGAGCTTCGGCACCATCAACGCGGCCAACCTCCGGAAGGCGCATGCGCTGATCGAAAGCGGCACTGCGCAGGGCAAGGTGGTGCTCGCAGGGTTCTGAGCGCTTCTGCGCACAATCGGCCGCATGGCCGAAACCATCATCCAACCGCCGATCGAATTCGAGACCCCGCGCCTTCGGTTGCGCCAGTGGCGCGAGAGCGATCTCGCGCCCTTTGCCGCGCTCGCCGCCGACCCGGAAGTCATGGCATTCCTGTTGCCGCTTCCCACTCGCGCCGACAGCGATGCGCTGGCATCAAGTCTCAAGGCACGCATCGCCGCCAACGGCTGGGGCCTATGGGCCGTCGAGCACAAGGATTCGGGCGAGTTCGCGGGGTTCACGGGCCTGAACGCCCCGCTGGCCGCACTGCCCTTTTCGCCGTGCGTCGAGATCGGCTGGCGCTTCGCGCGCCAGTGGTGGGGACAGGGACTCGCGACCGAGGCGGCGCGCGGCGCCCTGCAGGTCGGCTTCGAGCGGCTCGGGCTCGACGAGATCGTGGCGTTCACGGCGCTCGGCAATCTGCGCTCGGCGGCCGTGATGGAACGTATCGGCATGCATGAAGACCTGCCCGGCGCCTTCGATCACCCGAGCGTGCCCGAGGGACACGCGTTGCGCCGCCACCGGCTGTTCCGAATCGGCCGCCCGCGGCGCTAGAAGCCAGACGCCTACTGCGGCTTGGCCCGTGTGACGCGCCAGACCACGTTGCCCACGTCGTCCGCCACCAGCAGCGCGCCGTTCTTGTCGAGCGCCACGCCCACCGGCCGGCCCTGCGCCTTTTCGTCCGCCGTGAGGAAACCGGTCAGCACGTCGACCGGCGGCCCGCTCGGGTTGCCGCCGATGAAGGGCACGAACACCACCTTGTAGCCCGACTTGGGCTTGCGGTTCCACGAACCGTGCTCGCCGATGAAGGCACCGCCCGCGAATTCGGCGGGCATGCCGCGCCCGTCGGAAAACACCAGCCCCAGCGGTGCAACGTGCGAGCCGAGGGCGTAGTCGGGCACGACGGCCTTGGCCACCAGGTCGGGCTTCTGCGGCGTGACACGCGCATCCACGTGGCCGCCGTAGTAGCTCCAGGGCCAGCCGTAGAAGGCGCCATCCTTCACGGAGGTCAGGTAGTCGGGCACGAGATCGCTGCCGATTTCGTCGCGCTCGTTGACCACGGTCCACAGCGCCTTGGTCTCGGGGTGCCAGGCCAGGCCGTTCGGGTTGCGCAGGCCGCTCGCGAACAGGCGCTTCTCGCCGCTCTTCACGTCGACCTCCCAGATGGCGGCGCGGCCTTCTTCGGCGGCGAACCCGTTCTCGCCGATGTTGCTGTTGGAGCCGACCGTGACGTAGAGCTTGGTGCCGTCGGGATTGGCGATCACGTTCTTGGTCCAGTGGTGGTTGATGCCCGCCGGCAGCGGCGTGACCACCGTGGGCGTGGCGCTCGCCGAGGTCTGGCCTTCGGTGTAGGGCACCTTGACGAGCGCGTCGGCGTTGGCAATGAAAAGCTCATTGCCGACCAGCGCCATGCCGAAGGGCGAACTCAGGTTCGAGAGGAAAACGTGCCGCACCTCGGCCGCGCCGTCTCCGTCAGCATCGCGCAGCAGCGTGATTCGGTTGGGGCTGGGCACGCCCGCGCCAGCGCGGCTCATGACCTTGCCCATGACCCAGTCGCGGATCTTGGCCATGGGGCCGCCGCCGCCGTCGGCGGTGCCCTCGGGCTTGGGCGGCTTGTTGCTTTCGGCCACCAGCACGTCGCCATTGGGGAGGGTGTAGACCCAGCGCGGATGGTCCAGCCCGCGCGCCAGCGCATTCACGCGCAGGCCGTCGGCGGCCTTGGGCCCGGCGGTGTCCGACCACCCGACCGCAGTGGCCACGTTGACGGTGGGAATCAGCGTCTTGTTGGGCTCGGCCAGTTGCGGCCGCGGTCCGATGGTGGCTTCGGGGGGCATCTTGGCGGCTTCGCCGCAGCCCGCCAGCGCCAGCACTACGGCCACGGCGGCCATGGAGATCAGGGAAGAAACGGCGATGTTCGGTACCTTCATTCGCTCTCCTCGGTTGTCGCGGCATGCCGGCCGCTTTGTAGCAAATCATGCGGACAGCGTCGGCATGGGCTGTCGGTCATGGGCGCTTTTTGGCGTGGGCGCACCCCATCGGCGCATCGCCGCTACCATCGGCCGCATGACCGACGACTTGTTCCGTGCCGACGCCTACCTGCGCTCCTGCGAAGCCCGCATTCTGCGCATCGACGAGACTGGCGTCGTGCTGGACCGCACCGTGTTCTATCCGCTGGGCGGCGGGCAGGCCGGCGATACCGGCGTGCTGGCGCTGGCCGATGGCCGCGAAATCGCCATTGCCGACACCCGCAAGGCCAAAAACGACGAAGGCCAGCCCACCGCCGAATTCGTTCACGTGCCGGCCCCCGGGCAAGCTGAACTGCTCGCCGCGCTGAAGCCCGGCGACACGGTGACGGCGCGCCTCGACTGGGAGCGCCGCCACCGGCTGATGCGCTTTCACACCGCCAGCCACCTGCTGTGCCACCTCGTGCCGGTGCCGGTGAACGGCTGCTCGATCACGCCCGACTACGCCCGCATCGACTTTCACATGACCGATCCGCTCGACAAGGAAGCGCTGACCGCCGGCCTCGCGCGGCTGGTGGAAGCGGCGCATCCGCTGACCGTGGGCGCCATCACCGACGAGGAGCTCGACGCGAATCCGGCGCTGGTGAAGAGCATGAGCGTGCAGCCGCCGCGCGGCACGGGCACCGTGCGCACCATCCGCATCGGCGGCGAGGGCGGTGCGCAGATCGATTTCCAGCCCTGCGGCGGCACGCATGTTGCAAACACCTTGGAGATTGGCGCGGTGGTGGTCACCAAAATCGAGAAAAAGAGCGCCAACAGCCGCCGCGTGGTGCTGGGCTGGGCCGCTTGAGGCTCCAATAAACACCCGGAACTTCGCACCGCCCGCCCGCTCCGACTCATCGGCATGATCTTTTCCCGCTTCTTTCAACTCGCTACGTTTCTGGTAGCAACCGCCGCAGCCTGCATGCCGGCTGCGGCTCAATTGGTATCCAAGCCGGGTGCTGTCGTCACCACCCCGCATGTGCGCGCCGAACTGGTTGCGCACGCGCCGGAGGGCGTGACGCCGGGCGCACCGGTCTGGGTCGGGCTGCAGATCACCCATCAGCCCGAGTGGCACACCTATTGGAAGAACGCCGGCGATTCCGGCCTGCCCACCGAACTGAACTGGACGCTGCCGCCGGGCGTGGCGGCCGGCGACATCGCGTGGCCGGTGCCGAAGAAGATTCCCGTAGGCACGCTGGCCAACTACGGCTACGAGGGCACGGTGCTGCTGCCGGTGCCGCTCGAGGTGTCGAGTAATTTCAAGCCGCCGCTGGCCCTGGGCGCGGGGGCTTCGTCGATGGACATCCGGCTCAAGGCCACGTGGCTGGTGTGCCGCAAGGAATGCATTCCCGAGGAAGGCGAGTTCACCCTCGCGCTGCCGCTGCAGGGCTCCACGGCGCTGCACAAGGCCGATTTCGATGCCGCCCAGGCGGCCCAGCCGCAGCCGCTCGCCACGCCGGGCGCCGTCGAGGTCAATGGCAACAAGCTGCAAGTGCGCCTCGAAGGCCTGCCGGCCGCCGCACAGGGCAAGACGCTGGGCTTCTTCCCCGAGACGCCCGAGCTGATCCGCACCGCCGCGGAGTCGGGCAAGGACTGGACGCAGAGTTGGGAGGGCAGCACCTGGACGGCCACGCTGCCGCTGGCCGACCAGCGCAGCGCCAGCCCCACGACCTTGCCACTGGTGGTGGCGCTGGCCGAAACCGACCGGCAACCGGGCCAGCCGTTGGCCTGGCGCACCGAGGCGCCGGTCAGCGGCACCTGGCCGGCGGCCGCTGCGCCGCGCGCCGAAGTGTCGCCCGCGCTGCAGGCTGCGCTTGCCGCGAACGCAGCGAGCGCGGCGAGTGCCGCCGCGTCGTCGTCGCCCACAGACCTGCCTCCCCAACCCGCCGGCACCTTCGTTGTCGCCTTGCTGGGCGCATTGCTCGGCGGCCTGCTGCTCAACCTCATGCCCTGCGTGTTCCCGATCCTGGCCATCAAGGTGCTGGGCTTCGCGCGGCAGGCCGGCAACCGCAGCGCGCACCGCACGGCGGGCCTGGCTTACACCGCGGGCGTCATGCTTTCGTTCCTCGCCTTGGGCGGCGCCATGCTGGCGCTGCGCGCAGCCGGCGCCCAACTCGGCTGGGGCTTCCAGCTGCAATCGCCAGCCGTGGTGGCGGCGCTGGCGGCGCTGTTCACGCTGATGGGCCTCAATCTTGTGGGCGTCTTCGAATTCGGCCGCGCGGCGCCGGTGTCGCTGTGCTCGGCGCAGGCCAAGCACCCGATCGCCAACGACTTTCTCTCGGGCGTTCTCGCGGTGGTGATCGCATCGCCCTGCACCGCCCCGTTCATGGGCGCTTCGCTCGGCTTTGCGATCGGGCTCCCGGCCACGCAAGCCCTGCTGCTGTTCGCCGCGTTGGGCCTGGGGCTGGCGCTGCCCTACCTGGTGGCGGGCTTCGTTCCTGCCATTGCGCGGCTGCTGCCGAAGCCTGGACCGTGGATGGGCACGCTGCGCCGGCTGCTGGCTTTCCCGATGTTCGCCACGGTGGCATGGCTGGTCTGGGTGCTGGGCCAGCAAAGCGGCATCGACGGTGCCGGCACGCTGCTCGCATTGCTGGTGTGCATGGCGGCCATCGTGTGGGCGCTGACGCTGCGCGGCCGCACGCGGCTGGTCATTGCCTCGGTGCTGGTCGCCTTTACGGCGGTGCTCACCGCCGCCATCGGCCGCAACGTGCTGCAGGCGGTGGAGCCGGCCAAGCTCGCGTCCAACACCAGCCAGCGCTGGCAGCCCTGGTCGGCCGATCGCGTCTCCGAGCTCACGGGCGCGGGGCAGCCGGTGTTCATTGACTTCACGGCCGCCTGGTGCGTGACCTGCCAGTACAACAAGAAGGCCACGCTGGCGGACGCCGACGTACTGGCCGACTTCGACAGCAAGAAGGTTGCGATGCTGCGGGCCGACTGGACGCGCCGCGATCCCGCCATCACGGCCGCGCTGACCTCGCTCGGGCGCAGCGGCGTGCCGCTGTACGTGCTGCAGGCGCCCGGCAAGCCGCCGGTCGTGCTGACCGAGATTCTGGGCAAGGACGAGGTGCGCGCGGCGCTGGCTTCGCTTTGACCCCGGTGTGACATGGGTTGTCACATGCACATGAGCAAAGCGCTCTAAGCTGTCGCCGTTGTTCGTTTTTATTTTGGAGTTCTAGCTGGCCATGTCAGTTTCGCCATCTTCCGACTCGCGTTCTCTCCGTGCCGCGCGCCATGCCCGCGCCGCTCTCAGCCGCGCCTCGCGCCGCGCTGTCGTGGCCGCCGCCGTGGCCCTGGGTGCCACCTTCCTGATGGGCAACCACGCCTTCGCCGCGCCCGCCGTGGGCCAGCAGGCGCCCGACTTCGTTGCCGTGGACACCAGCGGCGCCAAGCACAAGCTCTCCGACTTCGCCGGCAAGTTCGTGGTGCTCGAGTGGACCAACCCGGGCTGCCCCTTCGTGCGCAAGCACTACAACAGCGGGAACATGCCCGCCACTCAAAAGGCCGCTACGGCCCAGGGCGTGGTCTGGCTGTCGGTCAACTCCACCGAGCGCGCGGCCAGCGACTACCTGCAACCCGCCGCGCTCGACGCATGGATGAAGTCGCAAAAGGCGTCGCCCACCGCGATGCTGATGGACGAAGACGGCGTGATCGGCCAGGCCTACGGCGCGCGCACCACGCCGCACATCTTCATCATCGATCCCAAGGGCATGCTGGTGTATGCGGGCGGCATCGACAGCATCGCGTCGGCCCGGCCCGACGACATCAAGGCCGCGACCAACTATGTGAACCAGGCGCTGGGCGAAGCCTTCGGCGGCAAACCGATCTCGGCGGCCTCGACGCGGCCCTACGGCTGCTCGGTGAAATACAAGAGCTGAAGCAGGACAGCCCGCGAGTGACAGCTAGCTGACTCGCGCGGTCAGGCAGCGGTCGGGAACCCCGGCCTACCCTTGGCGCATTACATCGCCCAAGGGGACAACGAGATGAATCCTGCGCACTCCGACGCGCAACCGGGCACGGCCGCCCGCGCCCTTTCTTCCAGCACCGGCTCCTCCTCGAAATTGGCCACCGTCCTGCGCGTGACGGGCGGCAATTTCATGGAGATGTTCGACTTCTTCCTGTTCGGCTTCTACGCCACGCAGATCTCGAAGGCCTTCTTCCCGGCGGGCGACGAGTTCGCTTCGCTGATGCTGACCTTCATGACCTTTGGCGCGGGCTTCCTGATGCGGCCGCTGGGCGCGATCTTTCTCGGCGCGTATGTCGACCGCGTGGGGCGACGCAAGGGCCTGATCGTCACGCTCGCACTGATGGCGCTCGGCACGCTGCTCATTGCCTGCGTACCGGCCTACGCCACCATCGGCTTCGCGGCGCCGCTCCTGGTGCTCATCGGTCGGCTGCTGCAGGGTTTTTCGGCCGGCGTGGAACTGGGCGGCGTCTCGGTCTACTTGTCGGAGATGGCCACGCCGGGGCGCAAGGGCTTCTACGTGAGCTGGCAGTCGGCCAGCCAGCAGGTGGCGATCATCGTGGCGGCGGCACTGGGCTATTGGCTCAACGTGACCTTCACCTCGCAGGAGATCGGCGACTTCTACTGGCGCATTCCGTTCTTCGTCGGCTGCCTGATCGTGCCGGTGCTCTTCATCATCCGGCGTTCGCTGCAGGAGACCGAGGAGTTCATGGCGCGCAAACACCGGCCCGATGCACGCGAGATATTCCAGTCGATGGTGGCCAACTGGGGCCTCGTGGTGGCGGGAATGATGCTGGTGTCGATGACCACGGTGTCGTTCTACCTGATCACGGTCTACACGCCCACCTTCGGCAAGTCGGTGCTGCACCTGAGCACGACCGATGCGCTCATCGTCACGCTGTGCGTGGCCGTCTCCAACTTCATCTGGCTGCCGGTGATGGGCTCGCTGTCCGACCGCGTCGGCCGCAAGCCGCTGTTGATCCTGTTCACGGTCCTGACCATCTTCACCGCGTACCCGTCGCTCAAATGGCTGGTGGGCGCGCCGAGCTTCGGGCGCATGCTCGAGGTCGAGCTCTGGCTGTCGTTCCTCTATGCCAGCTACAACGGCGCGATGGTGGTGGCGCTCACCGAGGTGATGCCGGTCAACGTGCGCACCGCCGGCTTCTCGCTGGCCTACAGCCTCGCGACGGCGCTGTTCGGCGGCTTCACGCCGGCCATTGCCACCGGCCTCATCGAGATGACGGGCGACAAGGGCGCGCCGGGCCTGTGGATGACCGCGGCCGCCGTCTGCGGGCTTTTCGCGACGCTGATGCTCTACCGGCGCAACGTGAGCCCGGCCGATTCGCGGCGCGTGCCGGTGGTCTGAGTTTTTTCAGGCCTGCCGCAGGGTCGTCGCAGGAGCCAGGCGCGGGCCCCTGCGACAATCGGGACATGCCTTTCGCCCCATTGCAAAACGACACTTTCCTGCGGGCCTGCTGGCGCCAGGCCACAGACCACACGCCCGTCTGGCTCATGCGCCAGGCCGGGCGCTACCTGCCCGAATACGTGGCCACCCGTGCCAAGGCCGGCAGCTTCATGGGGCTCGCGACCAACGTCGACTACGCGACGGAGGTCACGCTGCAGCCGCTCGAGCGCTATCCGCTCGATGCGGCGATCCTGTTTTCCGACATCCTCACCGTGCCCGACGCGATGGGCCTGGGCCTGTCGTTCGAGGCCGGCGAAGGCCCGCGCTTCGCGCGCCCGGTGCAGGGCGAAGCGGCCGTTGCGGCACTCGAGGTGCCCGACATGGCCAAGCTGCGCTATGTGTTCGACGCCGTGGCATCGATCCGCAAAGCGCTCGATGGCCGGGTGCCGCTCATCGGCTTCTCGGGCAGCCCGTGGACGCTCGCCTGCTACATGGTGGAAGGTGCGGGCTCGAGCGACTACCGGCTCGTAAAGAGCATGCTCTACAGCCGTCCCGACCTGATGCACCGCCTGCTCGCAGTCAATGCCGATTCGGTGGCCGCTTATCTCAATGCGCAGATCGACGCCGGCGCGCAGGCCGTGATGGTGTTCGACAGCTGGGGCGGCGTGCTGGCTGACGGCGCGTTCCAGGAATTCAGCCTCGCCTACACGGCGCGCGTGCTGGCCGGCCTGAAGCGCAACGGCGCCGACGGGCAACCCGTGCCGCGCATCGTGTTCACCAAGGGCGGCGGCCTGTGGCTCGAGGCCATGCGCGCGCTCGACTGCGAAGTGCTCGGCGTCGACTGGACCGTGAACCTCGCGGCGGCGCGCCGGCTGGTGGGCGACGGCGAAGACGGCAAGGCCAAGGCCCTGCAAGGCAACATCGATCCCAACGTGCTGTTCGCGCCGCCCGCGCAGATCGAAGCCGAGGTGGCCAAGGTGCTGAACGCTTTCGGCAAGCCGCACGCCAATGCCAGCGTGGCCGGGCCGACCCATATCTTCAACCTGGGCCATGGCATCAGCCAGTTCACGCCGCCGGACCACGTGGCAGCGCTGGTGCAGGCAGTGCACGCCCAATCGCGCGCCCTGCGCGGCTGAGACGTGTAACCACGCGGGCGGGCTGCGCCAGGACGCTTGCGGCGTTGAAAATCAATTCCGAGCCGTTTGTCAAGCGTAAAAACGGCGTAGGAGGCCCGACTTATGCACAAAACATGTGCTGCACTGCGCAAGAACATCTGAAGGGCCCTGCTCTTTGCTTCCAAAGCAATAGCAGCGCTAAGTTGTTGATTCATATAGGATTTGGATTTTGCTTTTTTTGAGGGCAACCCAGTCAGAGGCTTGATCTGCAAGGCTCGCGCGCGTGTCGAGCCCTGTTGTCAACAAAGTTATCCACAGAAACTCTGGACGACCGTCAAACTGCTGAAAAATCAACAACTTAAGTGGTATTGCTCAAAGTCGCATTAACAAACCTGGCCAACAAGGACGCTCATTTCTTTCCCCCTCGAAGCCCCCGAAACAGATACAGCAACGCCGGCCAGCGCGACCGCGGCGATGGCTTGGCGGCTCGACGTCGCGGTGCAGACGCCCGCGCATGCCGCCCTCGGCGATCTGTTGAGCTACGCCGGCGCGATGCCGCTCGCGCCTGGCACGCTGGTGCGGGTGCCGCTGGGTCGGCGCGAGGTGCTCGGCGTGGTCTGGAACGAGGCAAGCTCGCTGGACGGCGCCGCGCCCAACATGGCGCTCAAGCCCGTCGGCGCGGCTCTCGATGCGCTGCCCCCCCTCGGCGAAGCCTGGCGCGACCTGGTTGCCTTTGCCGCGCGCTACTACCAGCGCTCGATCGGCGAAATCGCACTGGCCGCCCTGCCGCCGCAACTGCGCGACCTGACGACGACCCAATTGGCGCGCCGCCTCAAACGCAAGGCGACGACCGGCCCGGTGGCCGCCACTGACGAATCCGCCAACCTGATCACGCTGAGCCCGGAGCAGACGGCGGCCCTGGCCCGCATCGAGGCCGAGAGCGGCACCTTCCTGCTGGTCGGCAGCACCGGCAGCGGCAAGACCGAGGTCTACCTGCGCTGCGTGGCCGACCTGCTCGCCCGCGATGCCGGCGCGCAGGCGCTGGTGATGGTGCCCGAGATCAATCTGACGCCGCAGCTCGAAGCACGCTTCAAGGCGCGTTTCGGCGACGAGGCGGTGGTTTCGCTGCACAGCGGCATGACCAACCCGCAGCGGCTCGCGAGCTGGCTCGCGGCGCACAGCGGCGCCGCGCGCATCGTGCTGGGGACGCGCATGGCGGTGTTCGCGTCGATACCGGGGCTGAAGCTCATCGTGGTCGACGAGGAGCACGACCCGAGCTACAAGCAGCAGGAAGGTGCACGCTATTCGGCGCGCGACCTTGCCGTGTGGCGCGGCCAGCGCGAGGGCGCAAAAGTCATCCTGGGCTCGGCCACGCCCTCGCTCGAAAGCTGGCACCAGAGCCGCCCCGCCGAGGGCGAAGACCCGGGCGGGCGCTATGTGCGGCTGGCCATGCCATCGCGTATTGGCGCTGGCGAGCTGCCCGCGGTGCGGCTCGTGGACATGAACCTGCAGCCGCCCAAGACCGTGCTCTCGGGCGCGCTGCTCGACGCCATCGGCCAGCGCATTGCGCGCGGCGAGCAGAGCATGGTGTTCCTGAACCGCCGCGGCTATGCGCCAGTGCTGGCGTGCGCCGATTGCGGCTGGAAGAGCGAATGCCCGCATTGCAGCGCCTACCGCGTGTTCCACAAGATCGACCGCACGCTGCGGTGCCACCACTGCGGCTTTACCGAGCGCGTGCCGCGCGCCTGTCCGTCCTGCGGCAACCCCGACATCGCGCCCGTCGGCCGCGGCACCGAGCGGCTCGAAGAACACCTGGCCGAGCTGTTCGCGGCGGTGAAGCGGCCGGACGGCAGTGCGGTGCGCATCGCGCGCATCGACGCCGACAGCACCAAGAAGCAGGGCGCGCTCGAATCGCAGCTTGCAGCGGTGCATGCGGGCGAGGTCGACGTGCTGGTGGGCACGCAGATGATCGCCAAGGGGCATGACTTCCGCCGCATCACCCTGGTGGCGGCGGTGAACCCCGACGGCGCGCTGTTCTCCAGCGACTTTCGCGCGCCCGAGCGGCTGTTTAGCCTGCTGATGCAATCGGCCGGCCGCGCCGGCCGTGATGCGGCCTACCTGGCGGCGCAAGGCGCCACGGCCGAGATGTGGATCCAGACACACCATGCGCAGCACCCGCTCTTTGGAGCGCTCCGCAGGCACGACTACACAGCCTTCGCCCGGCAGCAACTGGAAGAGCGCGCCGCGGCCGGCATGCCGCCGTTCGCATTCCAGGCCCTGCTGCGGGCCGATGCGCGCACGCAGGAGGCCGCGCAGGCTTTTTTGAATGCCGCGAGCGCGGCCGCCGACGCGCTCGAAGGCGCCGACCGCGTGGTGCGCTACCCGGCGGTGCCGCTCGCCATCCAGCGCGTGGCCAATGTGGAAAGAGCGCAGATGCTGATCGAAAGCCCTTCGCGCGCGGCGCTGCAACGCCTGCTGGCCGGGTGGCAGCCGCTCTTGCATGCGTTGCGGCGTACGCCCGAAGGCAAGGGCGTGATCCGCTGGCTGGTCGACGTCGATCCGCACAGCATCTGAGCCGTACGCGCCGCGCGTCAGTGGTGGAGGCCCGCGGGTTCCTTGCCGACGTCGATATAGCGCAGTTCGGTGCTTCGGCGCCGCGCAATGCTGCCGGGCCATGCGAACACCATGAGGCTCAGGGCGCCGAGCGCCAGCGAAGTCCCGGTGCCGAGCTCCCCGGCGTGCCAGAACCAGCTCACGCCAGCAATCCATGCCAGCCACAACAGGACACGAACAAGTATTGTCATCGTGCTACCCATTCATACTTTGATTTGCAGACACTCTAGCAGGCTCAATGAAAACACAAGTATTCATCTGAAGTAATAACGGTAATACCAGTAGGTATGTCTTACGGCCGGTCGCAAAGCGGGAAATATTCTGAAAAAGAAGTTGACTGGCCCCCCGCCCGCTGCGCAAGCTGTCGCTGGTGCGAAGCCCGTTCCGGCTCCGCGCATCAAGCAAGCACGCTGGTTTGCAGGGGTTGTCGTGAAACTGCCTTTATTTCTCGGTTCGGCTCTTTTGTTCGCATGCCTCGCATGCCCCGCGGCCGAACTCGAACTGCAGGGCAGCCGGCTGGTGGTGTCGGGCATGCTCGACGGCAGCGCCATCAAAACCTTTACCCAGTACCTCGCCAAGGGCAACGTGCGCACCGTGGTGTTCGAGGATTCGTTCGGCGGCACCGCCGACGCCGCCGGCGCCTACGCCGACGCAATCCGTTCGAGCGGCGTGGACACCGAGGTCCGCGGCCAGTGCATGGCCGCATGCGCCTACGCCTTTCTGGCCGGCAAGACGCACCGCTTCGGCTACGGGTTCCAGGTAAACGGCGTGCTGCTGCCGGTCGCAACGAGGCCCTCAGCGGCCGAACTGGCGTCGCGCTGGCGCGGCGACGAAGCCCACAAGACCCTAGCGGAATTCACGCCCATTGCGGCGGCCGCCCCCGCCAAGGAGGCGGAGGCCAGCACCGGATCCGGGTCGGCCAGGGACAACTGGCAGCCCGACCATGGCGTGCTCTTCACGGCCAGCCCCACGCTCTTCGGGCGCATCTACAACGCGTTCTATTGCGACGGCAGCCAGGGCCGCGATTTCTCCAAGTGCGAGCGCCTGCCGGACGCCGACCCGTACAAGCTCGGCGTGCTGACTCCCTGAGGCTCGGCGCCGTGGCGCCCGTTCAGCGCAGCAGCCCCACCGCCAGCGGAAAACTGAAGAAGGTCGCCACCGTCGTCCACAGGATGGTGCGCGCGATGCGGCCGTTGTCGGCCCCGAAGCGCTCGGCCAGCATCGACACGTTGCTGGCGCTCGGCAGCGCCGCCACCAGCACGATCACCACCAGCGCCGACGACGAGAGCGGCAGGCCGAGCCCGATGGCGCCCTGCCCCAGCGCCCAGACCAGCAAGGGATGCGCGAGTAGCTTGACCAGCACCACCGGCAGCACGTCGGCCAGCGGCGCCTTGGGCGGAACGTCCGACCGGGTGCCCATGGCCGCCGCCACCGCCGCGCTGGCCCCGTGCCCCCGCGCAAGCAAGGCCGACCGCGCCAGCACCGCGCCGATGGTGAAGAGCGCCACCGGCGAAGCCGCATCGGCCAGCATGGCGATGGTGCGCTCCACCGGCCCCGGCAGGCGCCAGCGTGCGGCCGACAACAGCACGCCCAGCAGAATCGACCACGGCATCGGATTGACCAGCACGCCGCGCAGGGCCTGGCGCGCCGCCTGCCGCGGGCCGTGCTGCGCCGCGCCGCCGCCGCCGACTCCGTCGAGGCGCGACAGCGCAATGCACAGCGACGAGGTCACGACCAGGTCGAAGGCGATGGTGATGATGATCGGCCCCGCGGCCTGCGCGCCCAGCAGCGCCACCAGGAGCGGCACGCCCATGAAGCCGGTGTTCGGGAAGGCCGCCACCAGCGCGCCGAAGGCGCCGTCGTTCCAGCCGATGCGTGCATTGCGGGTGAAGACCACCACGCCCGCCACCACGGCCAGCGCGCTCAGGCCCCAGATCAGCGCGACGCTGCCGTCGAGCAGCTGTCCGATCGGCGTGCCGGCGCCAAATCGCAACAACATGCAAGGCAGCGCGAAGTACAGAACGAAGGTGTTGAGACCCGGAATTGCATCGAGCGGCAGGACGCGGGCGCGCGCGGCGCCATAGCCGGCCGCGATCAACGCGAAGAAAGGAAAAGTTACGAGAAATACAGCGAGCACGGCCTCATTGTCGTTGCGTCTCGCATCGTGAACTCGGGCGGCCTTTCCAGATACATGGGCCCCGTATCATTGCGCGCTTTGCGCCCGCCGTTCTCCCGCGGGCCTTCCGTCCCCACTCCCCATGTCTTCCGGTCTCAACCTCGCGCAACAAGAAGCGGTCAATTACCTGCACGGGCCCTGCCTCGTGCTGGCGGGAGCGGGTTCGGGCAAGACGCGCGTCATCACGCACAAGATCGGCCGGCTCATCCAGGCCGGGCTCGAGCCCAAACGCATTGCGGCCATCACCTTCACCAACAAGGCCGCCAGCGAAATGCGCGAACGCGCCAAGGGGCTGATCGGGCGCGACGCGAAGCACGTGGTGATCTGCACCTTTCATGCGCTGGGCGTGCGCATGATGCGAGAAGACGGCGCCGTGCTGGGCCTGAAGCCCGCCTTCAGCATTCTCGACAGCGACGACGTCACCAAGATCCTGAAGGATGCCGGCGGCACGACCGATACGGCCACCGCGCGCATCTGGCAGTGGACCATCAGCAAGTGGAAGAACATGGGCCTCAATGCCGCAGACGCCGAAGCGGCCGCGGCGGACGACAACGAGCGCATCACCGCGCGCATCATGGCGCGCTACGAAGAGCGGCTCACCGCCTACCAGAGCGTCGACTTCGACGACCTCATCGGCATGCCCCTCAAGCTGTTGCGCGACTTCGACGAGGTGCGCGCCAAGTGGCAGGCCGCGCTGGGCCACATCCTGGTGGACGAATACCAGGACACCAACGCCACCCAATATGAAGTGCTGAAGGCGCTGACCGGCGAGCGCGGCCGCTTCACCGCGGTGGGTGACGACGACCAGTCGATCTACGGCTGGCGCGGTGCCACGCTGGACAATTTGCGCAAGCTGCCGGTCGACTTCCCGACCCTGAAGGTCATCAAGCTCGAACAGAACTACCGCTCGACCAGCGCAATTCTTCGTGCGGCCAACAACGTGATCGGACCCAACCCCAAGCTGTTTCCGAAGACGCTGTTCTCCGAGCTCGGCGAAGGCGAACCGGTGCGCATCGTCGATGCCGACTCGGAAGCGCACGAGGCCGAGCGCGCGGTGGCGCGCATCGTCAGCCTGCGCGCGGGCGATGCCATCACGCAAGGCAAGCAGTACAAGGAATTCCGCGACTTCGCCATTCTTTACCGCGCCAACCACCAGGCGCGCGTGTTCGAGCAGGCGTTGCGCAAGGCGCAGATCCCCTACAAGGTGTCGGGCGGCCAGAGCTTCTTCGACCGCGCCGAAATCAAGGACCTGTGCGGCTGGTTCCGCCTGTGGGTCAACAACGACGACGACCCCGCGTTCCTGCGCGCCATCACCACGCCCAAGCGCGGCATCGGCCACACCACGCTCGCGAGCCTCGGCACCTTTGCCAGCCAGTACAAGCTGAGCCTGTTCGAGGCGCTGTTCAGCCCGTCGCTGCCGAGCGTCATGCCCAAGCGCACGCTGGAGGGCATCCATGAGTTCGGCCGCTACATCAACGATCTGGAATACCGCGCGCGCCGCACCATGGGCGCCGAAGACTCGCGCACTTTCATGCTCGACTGGCTGAAGGAGATCGACTACGAGAAACATCTGTACGACGGCGAGGACAGCGAGCAGGCCGCGGCTGCGCGCTGGACCAACGTGCTGGAGTTCGTCGACTGGATGTCGCAGCGCGCAGGCGGCGGCCTCGACGACGCCTCGGGCGCCAACGACAACATCGAAGGCGAGCGCAAGAGCCTTCTCGAGGTGGCTCAGACCATCTCGCTGCTCTCCACCATCAGCGAGCGCGAGCAGGACCAGAACGTGGTCACGCTCTCCACGCTGCATGCCTCCAAGGGCCTGGAATGGCCGCACGTGATGCTGATCGGCGTCACCGAGGGCCTGCTGCCCTTCAAGCTCGAGGACGACAACGGCCGACAACTCAAGGTGAGCGACGAGACGCTGCAGCGGCTGCAGGAAGAACGCCGCCTCATGTACGTGGGCATCACGCGCGCGCAGCGCAGCCTGGCGGTGAGCTGGACCAAGAAGCGCAAGCAGGGCCGCGAGATGGTGCCTTGCGTGCCGAGCCGATTCATTGCCGAGATGGGGCTGGACAAGACCACCACGCGGGAAGACCCACGCGAAAAACTCAAGGCACTGCGCGCCGAATTCGCGCGCAAGGCCCAGGACAGCGCGGCCGCCGCAGCAGCAGCCGCCGCCGCACCATGAAGGCACCGCTCGCTCTTGTTCTTCTGGCGGCGCTCTGCACGGCATGCGCCGGCCCCGCGGGCCCGCACACGGCACAGGCCGGATGCCCAGCCACGGCGCAAGACCTGCCCATCGAGGCGCTCTACGGCGACTGGCAGGCGCGTTTCGACGGCCTGCCCGATGCGGCCCTGGTGCGGCTCGGCAAGCACCCCGAGTACGCGGGTGTGCGCGGCACCATCACGCGCACGACAGCAGCCCCTTCGGCGCGCACCTCCGTGGCCCAGCTCGCGGGCGACGTCGACGACGAAGGCGAACTCGCCATCGACGAATCGCTCGACGGCCGGAGCATCAGCGGCGTGTGGTCGGGCTCGCTGCAGCCGGACTCGTGCGGCCGCGAGTTCAAGGGCACATGGCGTAATGCCGCCGACGACAGCACACATCCCTTCACTCTGAAAAAGACGGAACGGACCCGAGAGAAATGAACGCCATCCATCTACGCACCACGCTGGCTGCAGGCCTGCTGCTGGCTCCGGGCCTTTTTGCAACGCCGGCGCAGGCACAGGCGGTCGACAGGCCGCGCAGCCCGCTGGCCGATGCCCAGCTGACCTGGCAGCAATGCGCCGCGCTCGGCAACAACAACGAAGCCCGCCTGGCCTGCTTCGACCGCTGGACCCAGCAGCAGACGCTGCCTTCGGTCTCGGTGCCGGTGGCGCCGCCGGTGCTGGCCAGCACCCAGCCGGCACCGCCGGTGGACGCCTCGATACCGGCCACTCGCGTGATCTCGGTCGCCACCAGCGAAGGCTGCCGCGACCGGCAGTACTCGATCCTGTCGCGCTTCTGGGAGCTTGAGAACGGCACCGACTGCGGCGCTTTCGTGTTCCGCGGCTATCGGCCGCTGAACGTGTCGGCTTCGGCCGCCACCAGCAAGCCCGAGACGCCCACGTCCCCGGCCGAAGGGCACACGGCAAACCCCGTGGCCTATCAGGCCAACGAAATGCGCATCGGCCTCTCGGTGCGGACCAAGATCGCGCAGGGCCTGCTGACGCAGAACGAGCCGGCCAAGAAGGACTCGCTGTGGTTCGCGTACTCGCAGCAATCGACCTGGCAGCTGTTCAACGGCTCGATCTCGCGGCCGTTCCGCACCACCGACCACGAGCCCGAGCTGATGTATGTCTATCCGCTCGACTTCAACCTGCCCGGCGGCTGGCGCTGGCGCTATGCGGGCGTGGGCCTGGTGCACCAGTCGAACGGCCAGAGCCTGCCGCTGTCGCGCAGCTGGAACCGCGTGTACCTGATGGGCGGCGCCGAACTCGACGACCGCTTCAGCATCACCGGACGCGTCTGGCAGCGGCTGTCGGAAGAAGCGGCAAAGGACGACAACCCTGACATCTCCAACTACATCGGGCGCGCCGAAGTCACGGGCCGCTGGAACTTCAACCGCGACAACACCCTGGGCATCACGGTGCGCAACAACCTGCGCGACAGCGGCCGCGGCTCGGTCCGACTCGAATGGCTCAAGTCCATCGGCGACTCGACCATGAGCAACCTGCGCTTCCACACGCAGCTTTTCCATGGCTACGGCGACACGCTGGTCGACTACAACCGCAAGCGCACGGTGCTCAGCATCGGCCTGAGCCTGGTGGATTTCTAGTCCCCAAGAACTTGCTACGCCGCCTTCGACCGAAGCGGCGGTTCCAGCAGGCGTTCGAGCAATGCCGCGAGCTTGTCGACGTCGACCGGTTTCGTCAGATGGGCGCGAAAGCCGGCTTCGAGGCTGGTTTCCCGGTCGCTGGCCTGGCCGTAGCCAGTCACGGCGATCAGCGGCGGCGGGTTGATCAACTCCGCGCGCAAGCGCCTGGCGACCTCATGGCCGCTCAGGTCGGGCAGCCCGATGTCCAGCAGCACGATGTCCGGATCGTGCGCCTTGACGGCTTCGATGGCGGCGAGCCCTCCATGCGCAATGCTGGACTTGTAGCCGAGTGCCTCCAGCAGCAGCGCCATGGTCTCGGCCGCGTCCGCGTTGTCGTCCACCACCAGCACGCGCTGCTCTCCCAAGGGCCGGGGCTGCGCCTCGAGCGTGGCAATCGGCGCCTGGGCGGCGGGGAACTGCACCACGAACTCGCTGCCCTCGCCCGTTCTCCCGGTGCTGAAGGCGCTCACCCGGCCTCCATGCAGCGTCGTCAGCTGCTGCACGAGACTGAGCCCCAGACCCAGCCCGCCCTGGGACCTTGCCATGTTCTGCTCGCCCTGCACGAACAGGTCGAAGATCCGGTGCAGGTCCTTGGGCTGGATGCCGGGTCCGTCGTCGCGCACGCTGATGTCGGCATCGGTGCCGCTCTGCGAGAGCGACACATGGATGTTGCCGCCGTCCTGCGTGAATTTGGCAGCGTTGTGGATCAGGTTGCTCACGATCTGGATGACCCGCGCGCTGTCTCCGGCAATCCACGGATCCGCGTCCCGCATCTCCAGATGCAGGGCCTGCGACTTGCCTTCGATCAGCGGGCGCGCTGCCTCGATGGCCTGGGCAATGGCGTCGCGCAACCGCACCGGCTTGTTTTCGAGGTGGACCTTGCCACTCGTGATGCGGCCCACGTCGAGGAGATCGTCGACCAGCCTCGTCATCTGCCTGAGCTGCCGGCCGATGATGTCGCGGGTGTGCGCAACCACCGCTGAATCCGTCTTTTCGCGCTTGAGGAGCTCGAGCGCATTCGAGATCGGCGCCAGCGGATTGCGCAGTTCATGCCCCAGCATGGCAAGAAAGTTCGTCACGCGGCGCCCTTCGTCCTCGAGCGCCGTGACGCGGCGCCGCTCCGTCAGGTCGCGCGTGACCTTGGCGAACCCGCGGTGCTTGCCGCTGGCGTCGTGCAGCGCGGTGATCACCACGCTGGCCCAGAACCGGCTGCCGTCCTTGCGGATGCGCCAGCCTTCGTCCTCGAACCGCCCGTCCCGAAGCGCGTAGCGCAACTCCTGTTCCGGCCAGCCGCTGGCGGCCAGTTCGGCCGGGTAGAACTTGGAAAAGTGCTGCCCGATGATCTCCGACGCCTCGTAGCCCTTGTTCTTCTGCGCGCCGAGATTCCAGCTCACGATGTGGCCGCCGGGGTCGAGCATGAAGATCGCGTAGTCCTTCACCCCTTCGACCAGGAGCCGGAACCGCTCCTCGCTCAGGCGCAGCATCTCGTCCTGTCGGCGCCGCTCGCTGAGATCCCGGGTGATCACGGAGTAGCCGCGGATTTCGCCATCCTGACCGGTCATCGGGGTGATGACGACGCTGGCCCAGAACCGCGTGCCGTCCTTGCGCATGCGCCAGCCCTCTGCCTCCAGATGGCCTGTGTCACGCGCTATTGCCAGCTCCGTCTCCGGCAGGTTCTGGTCGAGCAGTTCGCTCGGATAGAGCAGCGAGAAGTGGCGCCCCAGCACTTCCGGCGGCTCGTACCCGTTGAGCTTTCTCGCTCCGTCGTTCCAGCTGATGAGGATGCCGCCGGGATCCAGAACGGTGATGGCGTAGTCGGTGACTGTCTCGACCATCAGCCGGTAGTCGGCGTCGGTCAGAGTGCGTTGGTTGAGTGGTGCACCCCCACCGCCGTGTTCTGCCATTGCTTTTTGCCCGTGAAAGTACTGCCCGTGAAAGTACCGCCGCCAATTCTGGGCAGCAGCAGATACCTTCCGCGTAGGACAAGGCCGAGATCGCGGGCGGTGCCCGCCCGACGGGCGCCGCAGCCTAAGCGCTGTAAGGCTCCGGCCGCGGCCACGAGGCGCCGACCTCGGCGTCGGCCCTGGGCGCGGCCATCATGAAGCGGTTCTTGCCCTCTTTCTTGGCAGCGTACAGCGCCGTGTCGGCACGCACGAACAAGGAAGCAAAGTCCTCGTCTTCTTCCGACAGCGCGACGCCGATGCTGGTCGTCGCGTGCAGGGTGCGGCCGGGCAGGATGAAGGTCGGCCGCATGGCGGCCAGCACCTTGCCCGCGACCACCTGCGCTTCGGCGGCACCTGACACCCCTTCGAGGAGGATCACGAATTCGTCGCCGGCGTAGCGCGCAGCCATGTCGGTGTCGCGCACGCTCTGCCGGAGCCGGCGGCCGAATTCCTTCAGCACCGCATCGCCCGCCGCATGCCCCAGCGAATCGTTGATGGTCTTGAAATAGTCGATGTCCAGGAACAGCAGGCACACCGACAGCCCGTTTCGCCGCGACCTGGCCATGGCGTCGCGCACATGCTCCTCGAACGAACGGCGGTTGGGCAAGCCCGTGAGCGCGTCTTCGCGCGCAAGAACGTCCAGCTGCAGCTGCTTTTGCTTCAGGTCGCTGACATCGTTCGCCAGCACGTACAGGCCGACGACCTCGCCCTCGGCATTCTTCTGGGGCAGATAGGTTGTCTGCAGGGTCCGCTCGCCGATCAGCAGCCGGGCGGTCTGCTCGAAGGACACCACCTCGCCCGCAAAGGCGCGCGCCAGCAGGGGCTTGCGCATTTCATAGTGCGCATCGCCGATGACCTCCCGGATGGGCCGGTTCATCATCGCATCCGGCGATATGCCGAGCCAGGTCTGGTATCGGCCGTTGCTAAAGACCACCCGCTCCTCGCGGTCCAGTTCGGTCAGGAGCGCCGGCACGTTGTCGGTCAGGCCACGCAGGCGGCGCTCGCTCTCGGCGCTTCGCATTTCGGCCTGCTTGCGCTCGGTGATGTCGAAGGTCATGCCATAGAAGCCGCGAACGGTGCCGTCGATGTTGCGGTCGGGTACGTAGTGCGACTGGTACCATTTTTGGCCGATGCCGCGCGCGGGGTCGCCCTTCTTCTCGAAGGTGACCGCTTCTCCCGCGAGCACCCGGCGGACGTAGGGCTCGACCACCTCGAAATCCTCGACGCCGCGCACGTCGGGCAGCAGCTTTCCCACCAGTTCGATGCCGTCGAACAAGGTTCGCAGATGCGCGTTCACGAAAGTGAAGCGCAGCGACGCATCCACGTGAGACACCAGCGCCGGAAGGTTGTCGGTGATGGTGCGCACCCGGGCCTCGCCGGCTGCCCGCTCGCGCTCGGCCACCTTCTGGCGCGTGATGTCGAAGGTCATCACGTAGAAGCCGGCCAGCACGCCATCGTCGCGAATGTCCGGCGCAAGATGGCACTCGAAGAACCCTTCCTTGCCGTTGCGGTCGTAGGTGCCTTCCGCGCGCGTGGGCGTTCCCGCGAGCACCTTGGCAATGTGCGGAACGAGCTGCTGGTAGACCGGATCGGGCAGCGACTCCTGAATGGTCATGCGCCCGATGTCGGCCCGCGTCCTGCCGCGCATGCCGAGCCCCGCCTTGTTGGCGAACAGGCAGCGCTGCTCGCTGTCGAAGTAGGCGACCACCGCCGGCAGGTTGTCGGTCACGTCGCGCAGGAATCTTTCGCTGGCTTGCACCCGTTCCTGGGACGCCTGGCGCTCCTGCATCAGCGAATCGAAGGTGTTCGACAGGTCGCCGACCTCGTCCCCGGGAGGGGCGTCCTTCATGGGCGCATAGGCCGCGGCCGCGCGCGAGACCTGCATGTGCTCGCGCAGCCGGGACAAGGGCGCGAGCTGCGACCGCGCGGTCACGAAGGCGATGGCGCCGGCCACGAGCGTCAGCAGCAATACGCCGGCCCATGCGAAGCGCTCGATCTGCTCGATCCGGGCAAAGGCTTCATCGCGCGGATACATCGCCCCCAGCACCCAGTTGGTCTGGCGGATCGGTTTGAAGGCGTAGAGCCCGCGCACGCCCTTGCGGTTCACGGCATCTATCGTGCCCTCGTAGCCGGCAATGGCGCGCTCCGCGACGGCATTGCTCCTGCCATCCGCGTTCACGTGCTGGAGCAGCCTGGACTTGTCAGGATGGTCGACGACGATGCCATCCGTGTTGGTGATGAACATGTACCCCGTCTTGCCGAATTTCACGTCGGCAAGTTCACCGAGGAAGTTCTGCTCCTTCAGGTTGATCGAGGCAGCGATGACATAGGCCACGTCGCCCTGCCGGTCCAGCACCGGTTCGGTCATGGCGATCTGCGCCAGGCCGTTGAGCCGATTGCGGTAGGGCGCGGAGATCACGCCTGCCTTGGCTGCCATCGTGCGCTGGAAGTACTCGCGGTCCTTGATGTTGACCCGGCCGATCTGGTGCGCGCCGTTCAGGTTGGCGACCAGCTTGCCGTCGGTGTCCACGAAGGCGACGTTGTCGAAGGCCTCTTTCAGCGACTTGTGCTGCATGACGAGGTCCTGCAGTCCCTCGGCGCTGGTGAAGTCGTGGCTCTCGACGCTGTCGCCGAAGGTCTTGAGCAAGGTACGGCGGCTCAGGAACTTCTGGTCCACCGCGTCGGCAATGGCCGAAATGCGTTCGAGCTGCTCGTCGGCAATGGCGGCCTGCATGTTGCGCTTGATGAAGTAAAGCGCAGCCGTGGTCACCCCGAAGGTCGTCAGGAAAACAATCGCAACCACGCCCGCGGACAGACGGGCGCGCAGGCTGAAATGCGACTGGCTGGAGCGTGGGAGGCTGAGAGGAAGGCGCATCGTGTGAACTCGCTCAGCGCGGCATGCGTTCAGTCGGCCATCGCGAGGTCCAGCTGTGCTTCGAATTGTTCGATCGGCACCGGCCTGCTGAACAGGTAGCCCTGGCACAGCATGGCCCCGTGCGCCTGAAGAAACTCGAACTGCTGATGCGTTTCGACGCCCTCCGCCACGATCTGGAGGTCCAGGTTGCGTGCCATCCCGATGATGGCCTGGATGATCAGTTCGACCTTCGGATCGACCCCGATGCTCTGCACGAAGAACTTGTCGACCTTGATCTGGTTCAACGGCAGTTGCGTCATGTAGGAAAGCGACGAATACCCAGTGCCGAAGTCGTCCATCGAAAAGTGGATGCCCATGGCCGCGAGGGACTGCATCTTGCCGATGGTTTCGGTCACCTTGTCCTGCAGCAGGCTTTCGGTGAGCTCCAGCTTCAGCCTCGTTGGGTCGGCGCCGGTTCTTCGGATCACCTCGCAGACTCGATCCACGAAATCGTCGCTTCGGAACTGGCGCGCGCTGACGTTGACGGCAAGCTGCAGGTCCCGCCGCCTGGGGTCATGGCTCCAGCGCTCGAGCTGCACACACGCTGTTTCGAGCACCCACATGCCGATCGGCACGATCAGGCCGGTTTCCTCGGCCAGCTCGATGAAGCCTCCGGGATTCACCAATCCCTTCACTGGATGCTGCCAGCGGATGAGCACCTCGGCGGCCACGATGTGGCCTTCCGACGTGACCTGGCTTTGGTAGTGCAGCAAGAACTGCTTGCCTTCCAGCGCCGCATGCAGTTCGCTCTCCAGCGTCGCGCGGGCCGTGATGGCCGTCTGCATGGCGGCCTCGAAGAACCGCAGCGCGTCGCCGCCCGCCGACTTGGCGTAGTACATGGCGATGTCCGCCTGCTTCAGCAGGTCTTCCAGCGATTGATGCGTGGCGTTGAAGACCACGGCACCGATGCTGCACGTGCTGTGATACTGGTGGTTCTCGAGCTGGAACGACTGGTTCAGCCCCGTGAGAATGGCCTCGCCGCTGGCATTGGTCTGCATCGCGGCAACGGCCGGGTCTTCGCTGAGGTTCTCGAGCAGCACCACGAATTCGTCGCCGCCGAGCCGCGCAACGGTGCTGCCTTCGCCCAGGCAGCCCTGAAGCCGGACGGCGACCTGCTTCAGCAGCTCATCGCCGATGGTGTGCCCGAGTGCATCGTTGAGCGTCTTGAAGTCGTCCAGGTCGAGAAACAGCAATGCCCCGTGCCGCGACCGCCGGGTGTTGGAGTCGATGCTGGCTTGCAGCCGATGGAGCAGCAGCCGGCGATTGGGCAGGCCCGTGAGGATGTCGTAGAAGGCGAGATGCTCGATCTCGCGCGCCGCCAGCTTGCTGTCGGTGATGTTGCGCAGGATGACGATGAACCGCGCATCGATGCCTTCGCCGATCAGCTTGCGCGAAACGGAAATCTCGAACCAGAGCGCGCCTTTGGGGCCCCTGCTTTCGAATTGCCTGCCGGACGAGAATCCGAACTCGAAAGCGTCGCGCAACGCCACCATCACTTCGGCGGCGGCATTGGCCGGCAACAGTTCGGACATCAGCTTGCCGACCGGCTCTCGCACCTTGATGGAGGACCTCGGGCGGCGCGGCGAATGGAAGTGGTAGCACCGGCCATCGATGCCGGCTTCGAGCAGCACGTCGGGCAACGCGTCGAGCGTGGCCTGCAACTGCGCCTTGCCTTCGAGGATGTCCGCGAGATGGCGCCTCTTCTCGGTGATGTCGCGGTAGACGCACACCAGTCCGCCGTCCGGCGTGGGACTTTTCACAGCAAGAATCACCTGGCCATTCGGCAAGACGAGTTCCTGCTCGTTTTGTGCCTGCAAGTGGCGCACATTCTGGTCGTCGATCTCCTGGAACGTCGCCCGCGGCAAAAGCAATGTCTCGGTCCAGGGAAAATAGTCCACGAAGCGGCGGTTCCACGTGAGGATGCGGCCATCGGGGTCAAGCAGCACGAAGCCGTCCGCCATGGATTCGAGGGCCTGGTCCAGCGTGGCCTTGGAGCGAAGCAGGTCGGCCCGGGCACGCCATTGCCGGCGCAGCTGCAGATGGGCGAAGTAGCTGACGGCAAGAATCATCAGCGTGAAGGCCAGCGCCGTACCCAGGATCAGATCGCGCTCCCTGCGCCAATCCTCCAGCGCAAAAGTGAGCGGGATGCCCGCGACGATCAGCAGGTTCCGTTGCAGCGTGGGGCGAGCCACGACGATGGCGGGAGTGCCGCTGAGCCGCGCAAGCATCCGCCGCGGACTCCCGTCGCTGATCTGGTCCGTCACCGCGGGGCTGATGGACCGGCCGGCAAGGTCGTCGCGCGGCGGCATGCTGGCCAGCAGCGGCCCCGCTTCGCGCTCCAGCGTGACCTCGAGCCCCTTGATACTCGCGCCCTGCGCAAGAATGGTGGTGAGCATCGACACCTGCACTTCGGCCACAGCCACCAGCCGGCTGCCATCGGCAAGCCGGAGCACGCGCCCAAAGTACAGCACCTGCTGCGATGTCGCCAGGCTGACCGAAGGCGCGCTGATCGCCAACAGGGAACCCGGCCTGTTCAGTAGCTCTTTCAGGAATCCGTCGGGCAGCTGTACGGCCAGCCCGGCTCCCCGGCGATCGGAAGACCCGACGACCGCACCGTCCGGCTTCAGGAATGCAAGGTACCGCACCAGCAGGCTCTGGCGTACGACGGTCTCGACCAATTGCGCGGTCTCGGGTTGCGCAATATCCGCCGCAACGTTGGCTTCAGTGGATTTGCGCAGAAACTGCCCCATGCCCGCGAGCAGCATGTCCACGGCCAGAAGGCTTCGGTTGAGCGCGGCTTCCGACGCGCCGACGAACCGCTTGGCCTCGATTTCGCTTTCGGCAATCGCCTTCTGGTAGGTCTGCCACATCGTCAGGGCGGCAATCGACAGAACGGCGCCGAGAAACAGCGCCGCAACCCCATAGACGAAGGCGGTGATGCGGCGGGGCAGCGGCTTGTTCACTGTCCGACGGGTGCCTTGATGCCCACCACGGGGCCCGCGGTCTGGTTCCAGACCTCCGCGCACACCGCCCCGCACCGCTGCACCCATCGCGTCAATACGCTCGTGGCGAAGATGTCGCGCCTGCGGCGCTCGTCATCCGCCGAAGGGCGTGCCTCCACCATGGCGCCCTTGGTGCCTTTTACGCATGTCGAAGCACCTGTATTGCATGCAATGCCGTTGCCGGTGTCGCGCTCCGATTCGGCCCAAACCGCGGACTCGAGCTTCGGAAGTTCGCTTTTCAACAGGAGCTTCAAGTCCGGTGGAAGCGCGTTCCATGCATCGGTGTTGGCGCCGAACACGGCGATGCCCCAGCTGATGGGCATTGTGTAGAGAGAACTGGTGATCTTGTGCAGGCCCAGCGTGTTGCCGGACATGGCTCCGGTGATTGCGCATTCGGTGTTTTCCGAGCTCATGTTGGCCATGAGTTCGGAAAATTCGGTGAACACCGGGACCCCCTTCAACGCCCGGACGAAGTCGGCCTGCGTGCTGCCTGATACGCGAATGCGCCGCCCCGCCATGTCCGAGAGCTGCTTCACGGGCTGCTTGCAGAAGATCACCTGGGCCGGATAGACGTACACCGCAAGAACCTCGACGCCATGGCGCTCGCGCAGCGTTTTTTCCAGATAAGGCCTGAAAGCGGCGATCACCCGGCGCAACGTCGGCATGTCGGGGTTCAGGCCCGCGATGTCCGGGGTACCCAGTTCGGGGTACTCATTGCTGATCTGGGTCAGCAGCGCCGTCCCGAAAGGAATGACACCCAGCCGCATGAGATTGAGCATTTCCGGGCCGGGGACGCCGGCCTGGTTGAACGGAACAATGCTCGCGCTGTATTTACCGCCGCTCAATCGCGCCAGATCCTTGCTCCAGAAGGGCTCTTCCTGAAGCGTGTACTGGCTCACACTCGCCAAGCCGCCCACGATCCGCAGCCTTTGGGCGGACGCGGCCTGCTGGGCCTCGCTGTTTGTCGCTGCGAAAGCCAGAAAAAGAGCGGCAACCTGCGTCATCCACACGACGCGTTGCCAAGCAGCAGAAGATGCTTCGCCGGACTTCATGGCCCGGATCATGATGCCGAATTGCGCCTTAAGTCACAATTTTTTTACAAAAGACCACGATTCCAGCATCCCGCCCGTCGATGTTCGCGAGAGCGCGTTGCGTGCAGGGCACAGGACTACCATCCGCGGGGCCCGGGAGCCGAAATTCCGGAACTGCGGACCATTTCATACAGATTTCAGACCGATGCCAGCGCCCGACCTTTCCAGCCGCCAGTTGCGCGCGTTCACCGCCTTGGCCGAGCAGCGCAATTTCACGCGCGCGGCACAGACCTGCCATCTGTCGCAACCCGCGTTCAGCGCCCTGATCCGCACGCTGGAAGAGACGCTTGGCGCCCGCCTGTTCGACCGCGACACCCGCAGCGTGCAGCTCACGCCCGAAGGGCGGCTGTTCGAGCCTTCGGCGCGGCGCTTGCTGGACGACATGCAAGGCGCGATCGGCGACCTTGCCGACCACG
Organism: Variovorax sp. OV700; assembly: GCF_900099805.1. Taxonomy (GTDB): domain Bacteria; phylum Pseudomonadota; class Gammaproteobacteria; order Burkholderiales; family Burkholderiaceae_C; genus Variovorax. The sequence continues at coordinate 42,166 of NZ_FNDR01000016.1, forward strand.
CCCAGCGGCGCAAGGGCCGCGTGAGCGTGGCGGCGCTGCCCTCGCTCGCGGCCGGTTGGCTGCCGGCCATCCTCGCGGAATTCATGCACCGGTGGCCCGGCATCACGGTCGAGCTGCACGACGCGCTGTCGGACGCCTGCATTGCCCAGCTTCGCAGCCACCAGGCGGACTTCGCGCTGGCGGCCACGGGCGCCGGCGCGGCCGCGGCCAGCGACCTGCGCGGGCGCAAGCTCTGCGACGACCGCTTTCACCTTGTGTGCCGCAAAGACCATCCGCTGGCCAGCGCACGCAGGCTCACGGCAAAGCAGCTCGCGCCCTGGCCCTTCGTCCAGATGGCACGCAACAGCAGCGTGCGCCAGTCGCTCGATGCGGCCCTGCACCCGCTCAGGCTGAACGCGGTGTTCGAGGTCGAGCACCTGGCCACGGTGATGGGCCTGGTGGAGGCGGGCATCGGCATCAGCGTGGTGCCGGAGCTCACGCTTTTTCACTTCCGGCGCGACACCTTGGTGACGCGGCCGCTGCCGCTGCCCGGCCTGACGCGGTCCATCTACCTGGTGCAGCGGCGGGAAGGGAGCCTGTCGGTGGCGGCCCAGACGCTGCACGACCTGATCCTTGCGCGGCTGGGCACTCTCAGTTGAAGTCCTGAAAAAGAAAACGGCCCCGAAGGGCCGTCATCTCCGCAGCCGCCTTGCAGCCGCCGCGAATTTGCGCGTTGCGCGATTTACTTCTTGGCCTTCTTGGCGGGAGCGGCGGCCTTCTTTGCCGGCGCTGCCTTCTTGGCGGCAGGCTTGGCTGCTGCCTTGTCGGCCTTGCGCTTTGCAGCCTTGGGGTCGATGGCGGCCTTGAACGCTGCGCCCGGCACGAACTTGGGCACCTTCTGCGCGGCGATCTTGATCTTCGCGCCGGCTTGGGGGTTGAAGCCGGTGCGCGCGGCACGGGCCACTTGCTTGAAGGTGCCAAAGCCGATGAGCTGCACGGGGTCGCCCTTCTTCACTGCGGCAATGATGGAGCCGGTGACGGTTTCCAGGATGCGTGCGGCTTCAGCCTTGCTGACGGTGTGGGCGGTGGCGATCTTTTCGACCAGTTCGATACGGTTCACTTGAAAATTTCCTTTGGATTGTTCTCGTCATGTTGCCAATGACGGCGCAGCGGCTGAGGCCGTCTGCAAGCGGCGCGGAGTGTAGCGCACGCGGCGTGCCTCCAAAGATCGCAAGCGCTTTTGCGGTCCCGCAAAGACCGCTTTCCCGGGTGTTTTCAGGCCGCTTCCTTGATGGCATCCGTCAGGTATCGCACGAAGGCTTTTCCCGCATCGGGCAGCGAACGGCCCGCCAGTGTCTCGACTTCGAGGTGACGCTCGTTCATCTCGCGGTCTTTCAGCGGAATGGCGACCAGCGCCTTGGACTTCAGCTGCGTTCGGATCGACAGCTCACCGTAGAACGCGATGATGCCGCGCCCCGCCGCGGCAAAACTCACCAGTGCATTCGCATGGTTGCTGGACATGGCCTGCATGTAGCGCAACCCTTGCCGGCTGCAGCTGATGTCGAGCAGTTGGCGGATGGAGCTGTCCTGCGGCGGCAGGCCTAGCGGGTAGCCCACCACTTGGCGCAGGGAGAGCTGGCGCTGCGCCGCAAGTGGGTGGTCGTTGGCCATCACCGCGAGGATCGGGCTCGGGTGGCGCAGCTCGATCTTGATGCCCGGCTCGGGCAGCGCGCTCAAAGTGATGCCGACGTCCGCGTCGCCGTCGCGAATGCGGCCTGGAATCTCGCTCGGCGAGCAGACTTCCAGATGGAAACGGATGCCCTCGTGCTTGCTGCGAAAGCGCGAGATCAGCGTGGGCAGGAAGTCGAACGCGAAGCCCTCGGTGCTGGCCACCCGCACACGCCCGCTGCGCAGGCCGCGCAAGCCCTCGATGTCGCTCGCGACCCGCTCGATGTCCTGCTGCACCCGCTTGGCATGCGCGGCCAGCAGCTCGCCGGCCGCGTTGGGCACCATGCCCCGAGCGTGCCGGTCGAACAGCAAAGTGTCGAGCTCGCGCTCCAGGCGCGCCACCTGCCGGCTCACCGCGGACGGAGCCACGTTGAGCTTGGTCGCAGCCTCTTTCACCGAGCCGGTTCGCACGACTTCCAGAAAGTACCGGACCGCAGTCTCCTGAAGGGCGTGAAGCGACATGGAAGCTCCTTCGCGATCGTTGCTGAAAACCGCAGCGCGTCGATTGCCGAAACAGCAATCCACAATTCTAAACATTGCGCTTGTGGCAGCGCCTTGCGCCTCCTAGGATGAGACTGCTCCCCGCTTCGCGCTTTCGCAGTCCCGCCTTTTATTGCAGCGTCCCGCCCCCTCAGGAGAACTCTTCATGAAACGCTTTCCCGCTTTTGCCCGCATGGTGCTGATGTCCTGCCTGGCACTGTCGTCCCTGGCAGCGGTCGCCGCGGAAACCGCATTTCCCTCGCGTCCGGTCACCCTGGTGATTCCCTTTCCGCCCGGCGGCGCCACGGACGTGAACGGGCGCGTGATCGCACAGCGCCTGGGCAAGGAACTGGGGCAGCCCGTGATCATCGAGAACCGCGCCGGCGCCGGCACGGTGATCGGGGCGAGCTACGTTTCCAAGGCCGCGCCGGACGGCTACACGCTGCTGGTCAGCTCGGGCACCACGTTCACCGTTAACCCGGCCATCCGATCGAATCTTCCCTACGATCCGGTGAAGGGCTTCGACCAGATCGGCCTGGTCGGACGCGTCGGCCTGATCCTGCTCGCGAACAGCGAGGTGCCGGTGAAGACGGTCAAGGAGTTCGTCGACTACGTGAAGGCATCGCCCGGCAAATATTCGTACGCCTCGTACGGCACCGGCACCACGTCCCAGTTCGCGGGAGAAACCATCCTCCACACCGCCGGCCTCAAGATGACGCACGTTCCCTACAAGGGCAGCGCCCCGGCCATGACGGACCTGATGGGCGGCCAGGTTCCGTTCAGCATCGACACGGTGAGCGCCGCCATTCCCCAGCTCAAGAGCGGCAAGATCAAGGCCATTGCGGTGACCACGGCCAAGCGCTCCACCCTGTTGCCCGACGTGCCCACCTTGGCCGAAAGCGGCTACCCCGACATCAACATGGACAGCTGGCTGGTGGTGTCTGCGCCAAAAGGCCTGCCTGCCGATGTGAAGGCCAAGCTCGAGAAGGCGCTGGCCGCAACCATCGCCGACGCCGACACCCGGGCCAAGCTGACCGCGCAGGGCCTGGAGCCGGCCTACAGCAATGGAGCGGCCGTGAGTGAACTGATCAGCAAGGAACTGCCCTTGATGCGCGCCATTGCCGCACGCGCCAACATCACCTCCGACTAGATGTGGACGCCCTCCGAAGCGCCTTCGGCGCCTCCCCCCCACTGGGGGGCGCACCCGGCGGCCGGGCAAAGCCCGTTCCGCGGGGGCACTGGACTGGGCCTGATGAAACAACAACCGACATGAGCACTCACAACGAATTGGTCGAAAAATCCGCGGTCGAACTGCGGCGCCTCATCGGCAGCAAGGCAGTGTCGCCGGTCGATCTGCTGCAGGCCTGCATCGCGCAAATCGAGCGGGTGAACCCCTTCGTCAATGCGGTGACCGCGACCTGCTTCGACCGCGCCAGGACCGAAGCCAAGGCGGCCGAAGCGGCCGTTATGCGCGGCGATAGGCTGGGCCTGCTGCACGGTCTCCCGCTCGGCGTGAAAGACCTGGAGCCCACAGAAGGCCTGCTCACCACCTGGGGCTCCGCGATCTTCCGCGACCACGTGCCGCAGGAAGACATCGAACTGGTGGCCCGTCTTCGCAGGGCCGGCGCCATCGTGGCGGGCAAGACCAACGTTCCCGAAATGGGCGCCGGCGCCAACTCGCGCAACGACGTGTGGGGCGCCACCGGCAACCCGTTCAACCCGAACCTGAATGCCGGCGGCTCCTCCGGCGGCTCCGCGGCGGCGCTGGCGTGCGACATGCTGCCCGTGTGCACCGGCTCCGACACCGGCGGTTCGCTGCGGATTCCGGCCGCCAAATGCGGTGTGGTGGGCTTTCGGCCTTCGCCGGGCATCGTACCCAGCGTGCGAAAGCTTCTCGGCTGGACACCCATCTCCGTCGTCGGCCCCATGGGGCGCACCGTGGAAGACGCCTGCCTGCAGATGGCGGCCTCCGCGGGCATGCACGCCGGCGATCCGCTGAGCTATCCGCTGGACCCGCTGTCTTTCCTGAAACCGGCCGACGTCGACCTGAGCAGGCTTAGGGTGGCGTGGACCGAAGACTTCGGCGTCTGCGCCGTGGACGACGGCATCCGCGCCACGATGCGCCGCAAGATCGACACCATGCGGCACCTCTTCAAGCGCTGCGACAAGATCGAGCTGGACCTGGGTGAAGCGCACCGCTGCTTCGATGTGTTGCGTGCCGAAGCCTTCGTGGCCGGTATGCATGCGGCCTACGAGAAAGACCCCGCCAGCCTGGGGCCCAACTCGCGCGCCAACTACGAGATGGGCGCGCAGATGAGCCTGCTCGACAGCGCCTGGGCGCAAGCCGAACAGACCCGGCTCATCAAGCGCTTTCAAGCCACCTTTGCCGACTACGACCTGATTCTTTCGCCAACCACGCCGGTGTCGCCGTTCCCGTGGACGCAGCTCTACGCGGACACCATCAACGGCGAGAAGCAGGCCAACTACTACCGCTGGCTCGCGCTGACGTATGTCGTCACCCTGACCACGCATCCGGCGCTGGCGCTGCCCTGCGGCGTCGACCATGCGGGCATGCCCTTCGGGCTGCAGATCGTCGGCGGCTTCCGGACCGACCACCAGGTGCTGGGCGCGGCGCATGCGATGGAAGGCGCCTTTGCCACCAGCGCGGAGCTGCGTCGCCCGCGGCCCGACCTGGCGGCCTTGCGCGTGGCCGAGCCCGCGCTCACATCCATCGTCACCGCGCCGCCGGGCTTGCTGGGCAGCGCTTCGAGCGCCGCGGCCACTTCCGCCGTCTGAGAAGACACACCGAGGCGACGGCAACAGCCGCGCGCCGCTTGACCTTGCCACCGTGTCAAGCCCGACACTGGAACTCACTTCATCGAAGGAAGGAGTCTCCATGAATCATCAAGGCCATCACGCCTTGCACCGGCATGCCGCGACGAGTGGAGCGCCGGCCGAGACAGCTGGATCGCCTGGCACCATCTACACCTGCCCGATGCATCCGGAAATCCGGCAGGACCACCCCGGCAACTGCCCCAAGTGCGGCATGACGCTGGAACCCGTGATGCCGACGCTCGAGGAGGGCGAGGACCCCGAACTGCGCGACTTCAAGCGGCGCTTCATCTGGACCCTGCCGCTCACCATCGCGGTCACCGTGCTCGCCATGGCGGGACACCGCCTGCAATGGTTCGAGATGGCGACGCAGAGCTGGATCGAACTGGTTCTGGCCGTTCCCGTGGTGCTGTGGGCCGGGTGGCCCTTCTTCGAGCGCGCGGTGCAATCCGCGGTGAACCGCAGTCCGAACATGTGGACGCTTATCGGCCTGGGCACCGCCGCCGCCTTCCTCTACAGCGTGGCGGCCACCGCGGCGCCGCGCGTGTTTCCCGAGTCGTTCATGTCGATGGGCCGCGTGGCGGTGTACTTCGAGGCCGCCGCGGTGATCATCTCGCTCACTCTGCTCGGCCAGATTCTCGAACTCAAGGCGCGTTCGCAAACCTCGGCGGCCATCAAGTCGCTGCTGGGGCTGGCCCCAAAGACGGCACGGCGCATCGGTGCCGACGGCGCCGAAGAAGACGTTCCCATCGCGCATGTGCATGTCGGCGACAGACTGCGCGTCAGGCCCGGCGAGAAGGTGCCGGTGGACGGCGTGGTGGTCGAGGGCGCCAGCTCCGTCGACGAATCCATGCTCACGGGCGAACCGCTGCCGGTCACCAAGCGGGTCGGCGACAAGCTCATCGGTGCGACGCTGAACGCCAGCGGGTCGCTGGTGATGCAGTCGGAGAAGGTCGGCTCGCAAACGGTGCTCGCAAGCATCGTGCAGATGGTGGTGCAGGCTCAGCGCTCCAGGGCGCCGATGCAGCGCATGGCCGACCGGGTGGCCGGCTACTTCGTCATGACCGTTATCGGCATCGCGCTCCTGACCTTCTTTGCATGGGGCTTCTTCGGGCCGGCTCCGAGCTGGACCCACGGGCTCATCAATGCCGTGGCGGTGCTCATCATCGCCTGCCCCTGTGCCCTGGGCCTGGCCACGCCGATGTCCATCATGGTCGCCACCGGCAAGGCGGCCACGCAGGGCGTTCTGTTTCGTGATGCGGCCGCCATCGAGAACTTCCGCAAGGTCGACGCGCTCATCGTCGACAAGACCGGTACGCTGACCGAGGGCAAGCCGCGCTTCGAACGCGCGGCGGCCCTGCCCGGCTTCACCGAGGACGAAGTGCTGCGCCTCGCGGCAAGCCTGGACCAGGGAAGCGAGCATCCGCTGGCCCATGCCATCGTCCAGGCGGCGCGCGAGCGCAACCTTGCGCTGGCTGCCGCGGAGGAGTTCGAATCAGCCAGCGGCATCGGCGTGAGCGGCAGCGTCGGCGGCAGGAAGCTGGCACTGGGCAACACCGCGCTCATGGATCAGCTGGGCATCGCGGTCGGCGATCTCAAGCCGCAGGCCGAAGCCCTGCGCGCCGAAGGGGCCAGCGTGATGTTCCTCGCTGCGGATGGCCGGCTGGCGGGCCTGCTCGCCGTGTCCGATCCGGTCAAGTCCACCACCATGGAAGCACTGCAGGCGCTGAAAGCTTCGGGCATGCGCGTGATCATGGCCACCGGCGACGGACTGACCACAGCCCGCGCTGTTGCCGCCCGGCTGGGCATCGACGAGGTGCACGGCGAAGTCAAGCCAGCCGACAAGCTGGCGTTGGTGGACAAGCTGCAGCGCGAAGGACGCATCGTCGCCATGGCCGGAGACGGCATCAACGACGCACCCGCGCTCGCCAAGGCCGACGTGGGCGTGGCAATGGGCACCGGCACCGACGTGGCCATGACCAGCGCGCAGGTCACGCTGGTCAAGGGCGACCTGCGCGGCATCGCGCAGGCACGTATCGTCTCCGAGCAGACCATTGCCAACATGAAGCAGAACCTGGGCTTCGCGTTCATCTACAACGCACTCGGCGTCCCCCTTGCCGCCGGCGTGCTGTACCCATTCACGGGATGGCTGCTGTCGCCGATGATCGCGGCCCTGGCGATGAGCCTGAGTTCGGCGTCCGTCATCACCAATGCGCTGCGGCTGAGAGCGAGCGAGGGGTGACCGAGAATCGCGAGCAAGCCGATCATGGCCCGATCAGAAGTAGTGCATGTAGAGTGCACGATCCATTTGTCGAATGGGCGTTCGCCACTGCATGAAACCATGCGCTCGTAAGAATGCCTTGGTTCCGCGCCTCGGGCGAGCAGGAAATCCCTTGACCGCCTACCAGGCGTACATACCGCCCGCGCCTACGGTCGTCTTGCCGCCGCCGCTCGTGCCCACAGTGAATTTCAACTGCAGCTGTTCGGAGACACGCGCAGCCACACCGATGGCGAGGGCCGATTGGCCGTCGTAATTGCCCACGCCCATTCCCATTCCGAACTTTTGCTCGCGCTGAAGAGCGGGCATTGATGCTGTAGCAGTCGCCGAGGCGATGCCGCCGCTCGAAATCTTGCGGTTGCTGGCCATCTGGGTCTGCATCTGCTGGTTCGTCAGTGACTGCACAGCGTTGATGTTGGCTTGATTGGCGTTGATCGACGCCTGATTGTTGTTGATCGCGGCCTGATTGGCGTTCGCCGTCGCCTGGGCGGAACTCACCTGGTAAAGCTGGCTACCATTGACCGCGTCCGTGCTCGAACTGCTGACGGTGCCAGGCGCAACGCCAGTGATTTTCTGGTTGCTGTTGTCAATGCCGTTGGTCGTCGCGGCGCCAGATACCGCGAGTGTGCCGCCCACGGTGGCATTGCCACTTGTGGACAACGACGTCGTTGCGATGTGGCCCGTGTTCACGATTCCGTTGGTGGTACTGGCGCCGGACACGGTGAGCGTACCGCCCACGGCCACATCGCCAGTTGCGGACAACGACGTCGTTGCGATATGGCCCGTGTTCGCGATTCCGTTGGTGGTAGTGGCCCCGCTGACGTTCAGTGTCGTCGTCGCGATATTCCCTGCATTGACGATGCCATTTGTCGAGGTGCTTCCCAGTAGCGTGTTGGTGCCGGCGATCCCATCGGTCAGCAACCCCGTAGCCAGATTGCTGCTCGCATCGAAAGAACCCGTCTGCGTCGTGTCCAGGCCCGGGCCAAACAATGTGCGGGTTCCGTTGTATTGACGGCCAGTGCCGGTTTCGAATGTGCCACCCGCAGCGGCGTTGTCGACTGCGACGTAGCCGGAATTCACGGTCGAAGTGGCATTGGTGCGCAACAGGCTGGCGCCGACTGGCCCCAGAAAAACGCCGGAACCCGCCGCCGTCGCGTCGAAACTCGTCGGCGTTTGCGTCACGGCCGAGGCGTTCGTGCCGTCGGTCACGACGGTCTGCGCCGCCGTGGGCGTAAGCGTGAGCGCCGAGAGCCCCGTGGCAGAACTGGCGATGGCGCCGAACACCGGGCTACCGGTCGAAGGGTCCAATGTCGTACCGGTCGAACCATAGACCGCCGTTCCAGCGCCGTCGACCACGACGGCGCCTGCACCTTGGGCCCAAGCACCCGGCAGCGCGCACGTAAAGGCGATCACGGCCGCGATTTTGGTAAGCGATAAATTCAAAACTTTCTCCCTTGGGGAACCTGTATCGGAGCCCCGTTGATGTTTTTTGTAGGATATCCAAGGACCTCCGTGCGAAGGAGCCCAGAATGCGTCACAGACTTTGATCTGAACAATTTGCGTGCAGGGACGGGCCCTCGATAAGGGCGTCATCAATGTATGCAATTGAACCGATCGAACGTTTGCGTCGGCAATATAGAGCGAGGCGTTCTGCCTCAGAGCGGGCGCGACGATATTTGACAATTGATGGGCCCGATCTGTGGAAAAGTGCACCGTCTCAGTGGCGCAAAAGGGGAGGGAGAATCGGGTGAGCGCCGCTCTAGGCGCGTGCAACCATTCAGGGAGATTCGATGGAGAGTGCGACCAAAGAAATCGATCGTGAATTCGACGCGATGTTGCGCATTCACCAGGAGGGCATGCTGGATCAAGCGGAAGCCGGCTATCAGGAAATCCTGCGCCGCGCACCGCGCCATCACCAGAGCCTTGGGATGCTCGGCATCTTGGGCATTCAGCGAAGTCATCTCGACGACGCGTTGCGATACGCCGATCTCGCGATTGCCATCGAACCGCGAATTTCAAACACGCATGCAACCCGCGGCAATGCCTTGCACGGACTGAAGCGCCATGAAGAAGCGATAGAGGCTTATCAAGTGGCGCTGCGGCTGGACCCTGGCGCGCATGACGTTCTTACAAATCTCGCGAATGCTCTCAATCGGCAGGGCCACTTCGAGCGGGCAATGCAGTGCTATGACCGCGCATTGGCAATTTGCCCGACTTCCATCGACACGCATTACAACCGAGGTGTGGCGCTGTTCGAGAAAGGAAAGCATGCCGAAGCGCTGATCGATTTTGATGCCGTGCTGGCAAGGTCGAGCGATGATCCCGATGCCCAGTGCAGGCGCATTTACGCGCTATGCGGCTTGCATTTGCATCAGGATGCCTTGGCCGAAAGCAACAAGGCAATCGCTCGTCACGCATCATCGGTGGACGCCTGGAGAGCGCACGGCCACGTGCTTCTTGGGATGGGGAACTCGTTAGAGGCCGCGCAAGCGTTTGAACGCGTGATCGCCCTCGGCGCGCAATCGCCGCGAAGTTGCGGGGAAGACCACTTTCTTGCCGCGCGCTCGCTCATCGTAGGGAATCGGCATGATGAAGCGCTCCTTCATCTTGAAAAGGCCCTTGACTGCGATCCGGTGCCAGCCTACGCCGCGGGAGACCGTTTCCTTGCGATGGCGCAATTGGTGCGCTGGCACGACTTCGACAGCGCCAAGGCTCGTCTTTGCGAAGCGGTCATGCGGGGAGAACCAGCCGCATCCCCGTTTGTCATGGCGGTTGGATGCGATGACCTTGAAGTGATCCGACGGGCGGGAGCGACGTTCATGGCGCATTTTTTCCCAGATGCCGAGCCTTCGCCGCTGCCCGAACGCAGCCGCCACGAAAGGATTCGTCTGGGGTATTTTTCTGCGGACTTTCATGCGCACGCGACCACGTTGCTGATCGCCGAGCTTCTTGAAAAGCATGACAACTCGAAGTTCGAGGTGTTTCTTTTTTCCTTCGGACCGTCCGCTCCAGATGACATGACCAAGCGTCTGACGCAGTCGATAGATCATTTTCTCGACGTCTCCCAGGAGTCGGATAGCGCTGTTTGCGCGTTGTCCCGCAAGCTGGAAATCGACATAGCGATCGACTTGAAAGGCTACACACAAAACTGCCGCCCACGCATATTCGCCGAGCGCGCCGCACCCGTGCAGGTCAACTACTTGGGCTATCCCGCAAGCATGGGGACCACATCCATCGACTACATCGTGGGCGATGCCATCGTTACGCCGCCGGAGCATGCGCCTTTCTATGCCGAGAAGTTCGTATCCCTGCCCCATTGCTATCAACCGAACGCCCCGGCCTTGCGTTCGATCGCGCCCATGCAGGGTGACAAGGCAAGTGCCAGAAATGCAGCCGGCCTTCCTGCAAACGGATTCGTCTTCTGTTGCTTCAACAACACCTACAAGATCACCCCAGCCGTCTTTGCGGTCTGGATGCGAGTTCTCCATGCGGTCCCCGACAGCGTTCTATGGCTGTACAGGCCGGACAGCCGGACAGAACCTCGCCTGCGGCAGGAAGCGTTGAATCTCGGCATTTCGCCTGAGCGCCTTGTTTTTGCGCCACGGCAACCCCTGCCTGATCACCTCAGCCGGCATGCGCTGGCGGATTTGTTCCTGGACACGTTTCCTTGCAATGCGCACACCACGGGGAGCGACGCGCTCTGGGCGGGCCTCCCCTTGCTCACATGCCTCGGAACAACGTTTGCCAGCCGAGTTGCCGCCAGCCTGCTCCATGCCGTCGGGTTGCCGGAGATGGTGATGCCCACTCTCGAAGCGTATGCGACGAGGGCCATCGAGTTGGCCGCAGATCCCATTGAGCTCCAGCGCCAAGGGGAGCATCTACACCAGGCAAGGACGAATGCACCATTGTTCGATATGGAGCGGTACCGATCTGGTATCGAAGCCGCGTATCGGATGATGATGGAGCGCCACATGCGACGTGAGCCACCGATCCCGCTCGTCGTCCCTGCATGATCGCGCGGCAGTTGCACGGCTCGCCGTGAGTGCTGCCCTCCCGCCCGCAAGACATCGCCGTTACAGCGCCATATGGGCTCGCGAGATGGCACCGATATCCCCGATGTGGTCGTAATTGCCGCCGTGCGTCACGCGGAACCATGGAACGCCCCACACTCGCCCACCCGCGCGGCGCACCTTGTGGCAAAAAGAGATGTCTTCCGAGGTATGGAAGCCGTTGACCACGGTCTCTTCAAAAAACACATTCAGTTCGATTTGCTGCGATCCCATCCTGACGCGCTGAACCCCGTGCGCCATCAGGTGTTCTAGAGCGGAGCGACTTATCAGCATGGCGCCCGTCCCGATCGCCTCGACTTCCACAGGACGATCTTCGAACACATCCTCCATCCGTCCCGATAGCGGCTTGAACATGCCGTCGAACGACCCGGCCAGCGTGGCCAGACCCTCACTTGCCAGTTGAGGCTGCATGCGTGCTGCCGCCATCACACGCTCCCAGTTCAAGCGCTTGCGGGGACAGATGGCCGCAACAACGTCGTGAGGCTCCAGCGACTCACTGGCTGCCAACATGCGCATCAAATCCTCCGGCGGAAAGGCCATATCCGCGTCGATGAACAACAGATGAGACAGGCGATCATCACGCAAGAATTCGTCGACAAGCAAATTCCGCGCGACCGCGATCACACTCGAACTCGACGACCACAGCAGCCGGCACCCGATCCCCGCGTTCATTGCCGCCGCCTGAATGCCGAACAGCGTGTTCGCATAGCTCATTAGCACCGTGTTGTTGTATGCCGGAGTGGCGATGCCCAGATTGACGATTTTTCTTGCGTTCGGCATCGTGCCTACCTTGGATGAATGAGAGACGGAGTGTTCGCCAGAGTATGCCAAGGGGCAAGTACAAGGGCGGCTTTTCGAGTAACTTGCTCGGGCGAGATGACGGGTGTCTAGCTGTGAAGCATCAAGGAATTTATTTCTTGACAGTCGAGTCTGGACATAAGCGCGACTCCGCCAATCTGGAAGTAGCGCTGGCTGTCTTGCTCCGGCGCGGCCACCAGCTGGGTGCTCAGGGTCGCCGTCAATGCATCCGCACTTCGCGTGAAATGCTTAGGGCCGGGCTAAACTGATGGGCCAGAACACGCAGCCGGCCGCTGCCGGCACCACGCGGCGCGGTACCACCAGGCGCGGGCCGGTGTCGCGGCTGCACCAGCAAATCGATGCGGTGGAGCAACTGCCAAAGACCAAGCAGCAGTTCGTCTCGCAGATGCTGGAGACGGTTCTGGCGCAGGCCAGCCACTGAAGAACAAAGACCGGAAGACAAGACCAGGGAACGCATGGCGACAACAACGACAAGAACAGCCGGCGCGCTGCTGCCGCGCATCGAGGGGCGCATCCAGCTGCTGCGCGGCCTGAAGGTGATGATCGACGCCGATCTGGCAGAGCTCTATGGCGTGCCGACCAAGGCGCTGAACCAGGCCGTCAAGCGCAACGCGGGGCGCTTTCCGTCGGACTTCATGTTCCAGCTGGACGCGGCCGAGAAGGCCGAGGTGGTCACAAACTGTGACCACCTCTCGAAGCTGAAGTTTTCCAGATCGCTGCCGTTTGCTTTCACGGAGTTCGGGGCGGTGGCGCTGGCCAATATCCTGGCCTCAAGCCAGGCCGTCGAGATGGGCATCTACGTGGTGCGCGCGTTCGTGCGGCTGCGCCAGGCGGCGAGTCTGCATGAGGACCTGGCCAAGCGGCTGGCCGAGATCGAGGAGAAGACGGAGCGGCTGGAATTGAGCCACGACACGTTCAGCCGCAACACGCGCAATCAGCTGAGGCAGCTCTTCGAGGCGGTCAGGGAACTGACGATGCCACCCGATCCACCGAAGCGGCCGATCGGGTTCGTGACGCCCGAGGAGAAGAAGGCGACCAAGGGCAAGGCGCGCACGGGCTGACAGACGACACACCGATGACGCGCCCAGGGTGGTCGCAGCTTGCGACCACAGAACCCCGGCACTCGGCGGCCAAGGGGTTGGGCGAGGCATATATTTTTTTAGCTGCTACTGAACAGGCATGCACGCATGAAGACCGACGTGATTCCCCAGCAACAAATCCGTGCCATGTACGACGCCGACACCATTCGGGTCTATCAGGCGTACAGCGATGCGATTGCCGACTCTGCTCTGGCGCATGGCCGCTTCATCTCGCCACCGTTCAAGCTGGAGCGCATGACGTGGATCAAGCCTTCTTTCCTCTGGATGATGTACCGCGCCGGCTGGGGGTTGAAGGACGAAGGCCAGAAGCGCATTCTGGCGATCGACATCACGCGCGAGGGCTTCGAGTGGGCTTTGGCCCATAGCTGTCCGAGCCACTCGCCAGCAGGCATGTCGATGGATGCCTACGCCGAGCTCAAGCAGCGCTGCCCGGTGCGGGTGCAATGGGATCCGGAGCGCGATTTGCATTTGCAGCCATTGGAGCATCGGGCCATTCAGATTGGCCTGAGCAAGGAGGCTGTTGAGCTTTATGTGCGGCAATGGATTCGCAAGATTACCGAGGTGACGGCGACAGCCCACCACATTCATTCCCTCGTTCTGAGCAAAGAACTGAACATGGCACGCGCAGCACTACCGATCGAGTTGCCCTACGCCGCATCAACAGGATTGCGCTTGTAGGCGCAAGGGACATCTCACCATTCGCGCTCAGCGGCCGGCCTTGAATCGCTCCGGGTTTTGTGGAGGCTTCAACTCTTGAGAAGATGAAGCCCTAACAAACCTCAGCCAACGACTAGGATGGTGAGGGCTTTTTACCTTTTAACTGCTAACGCCATCCTCAGCCGCCCTCGGCGCCGCGCTTGTTCAGCAGCGCGAGCAAATCAACGCCGCCTTTCACCCAGAACTTGCTCGACGTGGGGAACGCTTCTTCGGGATATTCGGTCACGAAGTCGATAAACCGACCAGTCCACCCATCCGGCACATACCGCTCCATCGCAGCGCCCTGCGAGTAGAAGGCGCCGACCTCCCGCCCGTCGAAATCGACAAACATTATCGGGAACAGGTCACCCACATCCCACCAAGAACGGGCCGTTTGGTATCGCTTGGCAAGCTCCATTGCCAGCGTGTCCGGCGCGACTTCGTAATCTTTCAAGCACGCCAAGAATTCAGCCGCATTCTTTTCGTTTACGACCTTAAATCCGAAGCGATATGCATCGTTGAATTCCGGCACGTCATATCCGTTCTGGATGAACTCGTTACGCCATTTGTTCACGTCCATGACCCACCAGTCCCGGTCGCACCGGAACCAGCGAATGCGGCCCTCGTAGCGAACGGCGACCACAACAACTTCAACATCCATGCTGCTCATCCGCCACCTTTCGTAACTCTGCCTGACCCAGGTATGGCCACTTCTTGGAGCCATTGTCCCCAAATGTCTGGCAACTCATAGGAGCGACCCGGCGTCGTGGGGTCAACCACCTTTGGAGCCAAGCCGCCCTGGTTGGCTGGATTGGTTCTATATCCAGCCTGCGGAATGGCCTCTTCGCCGATGAAGTCGCCCATCCATTTTGGAATCTCGAACGACGTGACGTTCGCTCCCGGCCGCTTGCTCAGGAAGTACTCTGCATGGGCTGGGTCACCGATGCTGATAGTCAGCGTCGTCCGGTTAATCAGCGGGTTACCGTTCTCGTCAATGGTAATCAACTGACGGCTTGCGAGGGGCGGCGTTCCTCCTTGAACTCGGAAGACTGTCACCGTCTCCCCCGCGCCGTCTACAACGCCAGCCACACGCCCAACATTGGAAGACGTACCTGCCGCGTCCGCCACCACCGCTCCACCCCTGAGCAATGGCGCTGCCGCCAGCACCGTCCCGGGCAAGCTCTCCCCGAATGCTCTCGGGTCCTGCCGGTACAGCGCACCGAACGGCGCGGTGACCGGTGATGCAAGACCGCGCATCAAGCCGCCCGCCGTGTTCAACGCAGTCGGCCCGAACCCCTGCGTTTGCAACGAGCGCCCCAACGCGCTGTCCAGCGGGTAGCTCATTGGCCGTCCGCCCAGCGCATTGTTCAACCCGTACACGCCCGTGCCGATGGCATCGCTGGCTGTCAGCACCGCTTGCTTGCCCAGGTTGACCATGCCCATGGCCATGTTTTCGAGGCCGGTGCCGACGCCGCTGAGCGTGCGGCCGAGCGGGTTGAATGCGAAGAAGGCCTCGCTGTCGCTCAGCGCACGAATCGAGTCACCGGGCCGGACATTTTGTGGAGCGTCTGCCCAATGCCCTCGAACAAGATCGCCATCGACCAATTCGTTTGATACCCATCGGTACGGAGATGGCGGCAACGGCGTGCCCATCGCGCCCCCCTGATTGATCGACCCTTCCGTCGCACTCCTGACTTCATCGATGAAGCCGCGCCCGTCGTCGCTGCGAATGCTCTCAGCCTGCCCAAACACACCGAAGCCCACGCGCGGCACGCCATCGGCACCCATGCTGCTCCACGTTCCACCCGACTCGGGCCTATTGGCCAGATCGAGCATGCGATCGATGTTCTGCTCACGGCCGCTGCCTGTACCCATGCCGCTGTAGCCAGGACCGGCCGCAAGCTGTACGCCGGCAGACCGATTGCCGCCAGGTTGGCTGAAGGCCCCCACGATCTGGTCATAGGCCGCAGCGCGCGTGTCCCACGATTGCTGGTTCTTCGCGATGAATTCACCAAGCGGGTCGGCCTGCTGCCCATTGGCCCTTGCGAGACTGTCCCCCAACGCATTGCCAAACGCGTCCGCAGCCAGCGTGGCGGCGCTGACCTTGCCCCCGCGCACCACCTGCCCCACGATGCTCCCGCCCAGACCCGACACCAGGCTCTTGCCCACGTCGAAGCCGCCGACCGACGGGTTGTAGTCCATGGCCAGGTTGAGGCCCATCCCCACGCCCGCACCGATCGCGCTGCCCGCCACCCCCCGCCAGTCGAACCTGTCCTGCAGCCCCGTCGCGACCGCAATGCCCTGCGTCACGGCATTCGAGATTGCGACCGTCACGATGCGCGTCGCCAGCGCGCTTTCGGTGATGGACTGGATGCTCGGACCGATCACTTCGCTCACCCCGGCACCGATGCCTGCACTTAAGCCGGCCAGCGCCACCTGCTTCCAGCTGATCTCCTCCAGATTTCCCATCGCAACGCCGGCCGCCTGGCTCAACACGGAGCCCAGCATGGCGCCCGCGACCCCACCGGTGTAGATCGTCACCACCACGGCAATGACCACCATGATGATCTGCCCCACCACCCCGCAGCCGTCGTCCTCGGCCTGCGGCGTCGCCATCATCGTGGCCGAGTCGCTCGCAATCTTGCTCGGGTCGTACGGCCTGAAGGTGCTCGCGTTGTCCGCACTCCCCACCCTTGTCGGAATCCTGAGCACCTGCCCGGTGCGCAGGTCCGCATCGCTGCTCAGCCCGTTCGCATCCGCGATCAGGTACCACAGGCTCGCATCCCCGTACGCCCCCCGGGCGATGCTCTGCAGCGTGTCGCCCGTGGCCACCGCATAGGTGCCCGGGCTGCCCGCGGGGTAGTTGCCGTCGATGGGCTGGTAGCCGAAGCTGAAGTCGCTCTGGGCGCTGAAGAGCGGGCCGTTCTGCGCCAGCGGCGTGCCCTCGAAGCGGGTGTCCGCCAGGAGGCCGTAGCGCCCCAGCACCTCCCCGTTGACCACCAGCTGGCGCTGGCCGTTGGCGTGCACCTGGGGCGTGCCCTCGTAGGCGTAGTAGGCGTACAGGGCATTGCCGTTCGCGTCGTTCACGAAGTTGTGCGTGCGCAAGGTCGGATGGGTCATCTGGCCCGCATCGCCGGTGCCGTTCAGGTGGCCGTTGGCGTCGTAGTGGTAGCCCAGGCCGCCCCGGGTCATCAGCGCGCCGGTGATCGCGTTCTTGGTTTCGCTGACGCTCTCGGCTGTGCGGTAGCCCTCGGCGCGCACCACGGTGTTGGCGGTGCGGGTGAAGGTGTTGTTGACGGTGTCGGCCACCAGGTAGCCCAGCACGTTGCCCTCGGCGTCGTAGTCGTAGTTCACCGCGTTCTCGGCCACCAGGTATTCGGTGGTCTTCTGGTGCACCATCCGGCCGTTGGCGTCGTACAGGCTCTGGCGCGCCTGCAGCGCCGCGTTGCCGGTGGCCACGCTTTGCTGGCGCTGCAAGGTGATGTAGTCCACCCCCAGGCCGGCCGGCGCGCTGCTGAGGACGCGGTGGGCCGCGTCGTAGCCGCGCGCCTCCACCAGGGCGCCGTCGCGCACGGTGCTCACGAGGCGGTTCAGCCCGTCGTAGCCGTAGACCTCGGTGCTCTCGCCGCCCTCGACGGCCCACTGGCCGCTGCCGCTGCCGGCGCCGCCCTGCTCGACGATGCGGATGCCGTTGCGGGTGTCGCTCGCGCGGTTGCCATTGAGGTCGTACGTGAGCCGGTGGCCCTCGGCGCCCAGGTTGCCGTTGGTGTCCACCGCGTCCACCACGGTCTGGCGGTTCATGGCGTCGTACTGGAAGTAGCGCTGGCGGTCTTCCTCCACCGGCCTGGCCGCCAGCTCGGTGCTCAGGGTCTGGTCGCGCAGCCGGGTGCCCACGTGGGTGCGGTTGCCCACCTTGTCGTAGTCGATGGTGAGGTAGGCGCGGGTGTCGGCCACCCAGCGCAGGCGGCCCAGGGCGTCGTAGGCGATGCGGTTGTCCTGGTAGGTGACGCCGCCCTGCTCGGTTTGCTCGCGCACGCGCCGCCCCGACAGGTCGTAGGCGTAGCGGCTGACCTTGCCGAGGCTGGCGTCGTCGATGCGCACGAGCTGGCCGGCCGCATCGTGGCTGTAGGCCAGGTTCTGGCCGCGGGTGCTGGTCTGGTGGGTCAGCTGGCGGGCGTTGTCGTAGCTGTAGCTGTAGTTCGCCCCGCCGATGTCGCTGTGGCCCGCGAGCTGGCCGAAGTAGGTGTAGGCCCAGGTGGCCAGGGCGCCGTTGGCGTCGATCTCCAGGATCTTGCGGTTGCGCGCGTCGTAGGCCGCGCGGGTGGCCTGGCCCATCGGCTGGGTGGTCTGGATCAGGTTGCCGCGCAGGTCCCAGGTGTATTTCAGGGTCTCGCCGGCGCCGTTGGTGCTGCGCAGGAGGCGACCGGCCTGGTCGTAGGCACTGGTCTCGCTGATCTGGGCCTGGCCGAGCATCGCCGGGCCGAAGAGCGTGGGCCAGCCCCAGATGTCCACGGCCGTGTGGGTGGTGCGCACCAGGCGGTCCAGCTTGTCGTGCAGGAACCAGGTGCCCTGGCCCATGGCATCGATGGTGCGCACCTTGTCGCCGAAGGCGTCCCAGGCGTGGCTGATGACGCCGCCGTCGGCGTGCAGCTCTTGCGCGAGGTTGCCGCCGGCGTCCCACCGCTGGCCGTTGACGTGGTCGTTGGCGTCGCGCACGGCCACCTGGCGGCCCATCTGGTCGTAGTAGATGCGGGTGACGACGGCGTCGGGGTTGACGATGGCGCCATTGCCGTCCGTGCCGGGGTTACCGTAGGCGTCGGTCTGCACCTGGCGGATGAGCTGGTTGTTGGCGTTGTAGCTGTAGCTGGTGACCCAGTTGGCCGAGCGCGGGTCGCTGATGCTCAGCACGTTGCCCCAGCGGTCGGTGTTCTGGTTGACGATGGGGCGGCGCCAGCCGTCGGTGCCGTTCTGGCCGATGCTCTGGCCGATCTGGCGCCCGCCCAGCAGCGGGTCCTGGCTCAGGGCGTAGGGGCCGGGGTCGGTGGCGGCCCAGCTGTATTGGGGCGGGGTGTCGGGCGTGCCGGGGGTGCCGGGCACATAGGCCGGCGTGGTGTCCACGATGGTGACGCTGCCGTCCGCGGCCACGGTCATGTCGCCCAGGGCCTGGCTGGTGGCCGCGGCCCCGAAGCCGGGGAAGTAGCCGTAGGCGTATTCGTAGACGCCGGTGGGCAGGTGCAGGCCGGTGATGTTCGCTTCCCAGCTGCCGTCCGCGCGCGGCTGGATCGCCATGGGCGTGAAGGGCAACCCGAAGCCCTTGATGCGGTAGAAGAAGCCGCTGATGGAGCCGATCGGCGGGGGCGGCACGCGCACCACGTAGACGGTCTGGTAGATGGGGCCGGTCTGCTCGTCGGTGCCCACCACCTCCTGGCGCGATTCCACCGCCACGCCCTCGATGTGCGGCAGGCCCTGGGCAGGCGTGGCGGGGGTGCCGGGCACGCCCGCGACCTTGCCGATCTGGCCGGTGACGTGCGCATAGGGGCCGGCATCGCCCGGGTGGGTCCACAGCAGCTCGTACTCATAGGTGCCGGCGGCCAGGCCCGCGAGGTTGACCACGCTGTGCGCGTTGCCCTCGGGGTAGGCGATGGCCTGCTCCACCCACGGGTCGCTGGAGCCGGCCACGCGCAGGCGGATGACCTGCAGATCGCCAGCGCCGGGGCCCTGCCACTCGAGGGTCTGGGCGGCACCATTCACGCCGGTGGGGGTGCCGATGGTGGCCAGCACGCGCGGCGTGATGTTCAGGCTGCCGGTGGCGGTGATCTGCGCGGCTTGGCCCGGCTGGGCGGTGAAGACGCGGTACTCGTAGCCGCCCAGGGGCAGCCCGGAGGCGTCGTAGCGCAGGCTGTCGCCGAAGTTGACCAGGGGCACGTCGGCCCAGGCATTGGCGTCCGTGCTGCCCGCGGGGCGCAGCTGCATGGTCACCTGGGAGCCCGGGGGCGGGCCGACCGCGGCGCCGGGTGCGGCGATGTGCACGGCTTGGCCGGCATAGCCGGCGTTGTCGCGTTCGATCAGGGTCTGCCAGTTGCCGAACTGGTCCTGCTTGGCGACGGTGATGTGGGCGATGCGCTGGATGCCGCCTTCGCCGGCATGGGCGTCGTCGGCCCAGTTGAAGGCCACGCCGTTCAGGCCCTGGGCGGCGCTGAAGACCTGGCTCAGGGTGCGCACGGCACCTTCGCCGCCGGCGCCGTCCTTGGGCGCGTAGCTGAGCGTGACCTTGATCTGGCCGCTGCCCAGGTCGGCGAGATAGCCGGACCAGTCGAGCGCGACGGAGTTGGTGCCGCGCCAGGCGACCGGGTTGCCGTAGACATCCTCGCCCGGGCCGCTGCTGGCGGTGATGCTGGCGCCCAGTTGGGCGGTGTGAACGGCCACGCCGCCCTGGGTCTCCCGGCGCTCGGCCAGCGCCTGGCGGGTGACGTGCCCGAGCAGGTCGTAGGTGGTGTCGGTGCGGCGCACGTCGGCCAAGAGGTCGGCCTGGTCGGCGTTGCCGACGCTGTTGCGCAGGTCGAGGTCGCCGCGGCCGTTGCCGGCGCTGCGGATCTCCGCGTTCTGGCGGCCTTGCAGGTCGTAAAGGGCGATCTTGTCCACGCCGTCGCCGGCGTTGGTGCGCCACAGGCGCCCGGCCAGGTCATAGTCGAAGTACTCGCCGGGCTGGCCGTTGACGCTCTTGGACACGAGCTCGCCGAAGGCGTTGTAGGCCATGGCGGTGTCGACCACGGCGCCGGTGGCGCCGGGTTGCCCGACTCCGCCGCCCAGGCTGGTCTGGCCATTGGCCTGCGCCGGCGTGCCCTGCCACAGCAGCACCCAGTTGCCCGCGCCGTCCTGCTGGAAGATGCGAATGGCGGTGACGCTGGCCATGGGCTCGTTGGGCACCAGTTCCACCCCGCCTGCCGAAGCGGCTGCATCGGGCAGGAAGGACTGGGTGTGCGTGACGGCGTGGCCGGGTTCGATGGTGGGGCTGCTCTCCCCGCCGATCACTTCGGGCGTGACAAAGTCGAAGTGGACCTGGAACGGCCCGCCCTGCGTGTTGACGATGTTGGCCAGTTGGGTGAGCGTGAGGCTGCCGTAGGACTCGACAACGGGAACGCCGACCTCGTCGACCATGGTGACGCCGTCTTCGTCGAGCGCGTAGCTGCCCAACGTGGCACTGGCCTGCGGGTTGGTCACGTAGACGCCGCTGGCGGCGGCCGCGCCGTTGACGTAGCTGGCGTTGTCGCTGGCGGTGCCGGGGTCGATCACGTGGGTCTGACGGCCCAGGTCGTCGTACTGGTAGGCGCGGTACAGGGTGCGCGTGGCACCTTCGTTGTCGGTGACGCCCTGCCACTCCTTGGCGATCAGGCCCTGGCGGTTGTAGGAGCTGAAGTGGCTTGCGCCCATGGCGTCGGTGCTTTGCACCATGTGGCCGAAGGCGTCGTACTGGGCGTAGCTGGTGCGGTCGGTGTGGGCCATGAGGTCGGCGTACCGGGCCGCATCGGCATAGGGATCGACTGTGACGGTGCCTGCCAGGTAGCGGTGTTCCTCGCCGTAGATGGCTATGCCATCGCTGGGATCGATGAAGGGCAGCAACTTCATGACCACCTGCAGCGGCGTATCCATGGCGCCCCCGGCCGACGCGCCCAGGTAGCCCAGGACGAGCGGGTTGCCGGCGGCATCGCGATCCTGCGTCCAGCCAAGGCCTTGCAGCCGCGCAATTTCATTGGGGTCGGCCACCAACTGGGTGAACTCCAAGTCGGCCTTCTGCCGCATCCGGTACAGCGGCAATGTGCCCGGACTCTGCGTGGCCTGCGCATAGCCCATGGGCGTGGCTTCGCCCCAGAGGACGATGCCGTTCATCGGCGCCAGATTGGCAGCCAACTCCGCTTCCGAGACGTACTTGTAGAGGTCCGGGAAGAGCGTGGCATGGAGCTGGTAAATCGCCACGCCGCCCGCGAAGGGCACGGGGGAGAAGTAGCCTGCCGGCCCAATGTTCGCCCAGCCGTCGGCGGCCAGTGCGGCCAGCTGCGGGTTCGGCGCGGCGACGGGGCCGAGCGCGTTCGGCGCGATCGGATTGCCATTGGCATCCGCCCCGTTGACATACTCGGTCTTGAGCACGACGTTGCCGTAGGCGTCGCGCCGGAACACGGTCAGCGGCGTGATGGCGGCGCCGCTCTCGGTGCTGGTGCGCGTGGGCTCGGCCACGGCAGTGACGCGGCCCAGCGCGTCGTAGTAGCTGTAGGTGGAGGCGCCCGCCGCATCGGTGGTGCGCGTGAGGTTGCCCACCGCGTCGTAGCCATAGCCGGTGGTGAGGTCGCCGCGCAGGCTGGTGCCGTCGGACGCGGTGCTGTACTCGACGTTCTTGCGCGTTTCGCTGGTCTTGCGATTGTTGCGGTCGTAGGCGGTTTCGGTGCGGCGGTCGTTCACCGCATCGGTAGCGGGGGTAGGCGCCGTTCCGCCGGCATTGACCGCGCCGGTCCAGCCCGCCAGGCTGCCGGTGCCGGCCCAGGCGGTCACGGCCGTGGCGTACTCGGTGTGCACGGCCACGTTGCCCGCGCTGTCGAAAGCCTGGGTGGTGACGTAGCCCAAGGCATCGACGCTGCCGACCTGCTGGCCGCGCTTGTCGTAGTAGTTGCTGGTGAGCGTCCAATTGCCCGCGCTCTTAAGCTGCGCCACCTGGGCCAGTTGGCCGAAGGTGTCGTAGGTGTTGCGCGTGGTCTTGCCGGCCATGAAGCCTTGGCCAGAAGCCAGGCTGTTGTCGTGCACGTACACGTTGGGTTCGGTGACCTGGATGGCGCGGCCCAGCCGGTCGTAGTCGGTCAGCAGGGTGCGGTCGGCATCATGGTTCAGGCCGGCCACGGTGGCCTGCACCTGGGCGTTGCCAAGGCTGGCCGGATTGCCCGCGGCCAAGCCGCTGGCGGCGCCGTAGCGCGTGAGGCGGATGGCATCGCCGAAGGTGTTGCGGGCGTAGCCGGTGACGAAGCCCAGCGCATCGACCTCATGGGCCACGCGGCCGACGAGGTCGTAGGTCTTGTAGCTGTATTTGCCGCCGATGTCGCGGTTGGCCACGGCGTTGCCCAGCGCGTCGTAGGTGGTCTGGGTGTAAAGGGCCTGGGTCTGCTCGACGCGCGCGGCCACGCCGCTGTCGCCAATGCCGTCGCCGTTGGTGGTGATGTCTTCGGCGCCGGTGTACACGCCCACGGGCGGGTAGATGACGCGGACCTGACGGCCCACTTGGTCGTACTCGTAGCTGGTGATGCGCTGCTCGGGGCGCCCAACCGCTTCGATGCGGCTGCGCAGCTGGCCGAAGGCGTCGTAGCTCAGATGGGTGATGACGCTGCCCACCCCGCTGGCCGCCGCGTTCACCGTCAGGCGGCCGTCGGCCCCCGGCATCACCGCGGTGAGCTCGACCTGCGGCGAGACTTCCACCAGCATGCGCCCGGCGCGGTCGTAGCCGTAGTTCCACACCGAGCCCTTGGCGTTGGTGTAGCTGGTCTTGTCGCCCAGGGGGTTGTAGCTCCAGGCCTCGGTGAAGCCCATCGGGTCGGTGCTGGAGAGCACGCGCCCGGCAGCGTCGCGGCTGTAGCTCGTGCTGCGGTCGTTGGGGCTCACGACGACGGCAGCGGCAACGGCCGCCGCCGTGCTGGCGGTGCTGGACGGAATGGCCAGTGCGTACTGCATGGTGCTGCGCACCTGGCCCAGGCCGTCGTAGTCGGTCCGGCTGACGAAGCCCAGCGGGTCGACGCCGTAAATAGAACGCCCCGCGGCGTCGAAGACCTGGCGCGAGATGCGGTCGTTGGCGGGGTCCAGGCTCAGGCGCGCGCGGATGTCTGCGGGGCTGGCCGTGGTGCTCAGGCCCGTGGTGCCGATCGCTCGCGCATAGCGGCGCGTCTCGACTTCCTGGCTGAGGCCGTCGTAGATGGATTCGGTCGTGCCACCCTGGGCATCGACGCTGAAGACCAGGCGGTTGGCCTGGTCGTAGGCGGTGCGCTGGATGCGGTCGGCCCCTGCATTGGCCGAGACCGTTCCCTGCAACGCGGCGTCGGTGTAGGCCGTGGCGGCGCCGGGCGGCGCGATGGGATTGGCATAGGCGATTTGCTGGGTGACGTTGCCGAAGGCGTCGTAGACAACCCGGCCAACGCCGCCCAGGGCATCGACCGTGAAGGTGCGACGGCCGGCGCCGTCGTGGGCGAAGGCGGTGACACGGTCGGTGGCGGCATCGGGTTGCAGGAGAGCTTCCACGTTGGCCGCCGAAGGCGCGGCGAAGGCGTAGCCATTGACGACCCCGTCGAAGCCCAGATCGATCGCGCGGGCGAACTGCTCGGTGCGGATCAAGCGGCCCGTACCGTCATAGCTGTTGCGGGTGACGGCGCCCACGCCATCGACGTCGTAGCGCAGGCGGCCCGCGGCGTCATACACGATGAAGCGGGACTGATCCAGATCCGGCGCCACGGTGAGGTTGCCGAAGACCGAGCCGATGTCGTTGGCAACGTAGTCAAACAGCGGCCAGGCATGCGCCGTCTGGCGCACCAGGCGGCCCACGCCGTCATAGGCGTAGGAGGTGACCTCGCGCATGTTGCCCATGCCGCTCGCCAGGTCCGAGGTGTTGGTCCAGCGCAGCTGGTAGTTCAGGCGGTTGGCGGCGTCGTACAGGTAGTCGACCATGCGATCGCTGTCGCTGGCCACGACGCTGTCGGGGGCGCTCGCATAGGCAATGGCGTTCAGGTATTGGCGCTGGCTGGTGACGTTGCCGTTGGCGTCGTAGCCGGTGTGCTGCACCGCCCCGGTGCCGTCCACGCGCCAGCTCAGCCGGTTGGCCGCGTCGTAGACGCTGCGCACGCGCGCATCGTGCGCGTCGTCGGCCACGGGCGCGGGCGCGCTGCGGCCATCCCAGGCGGCCAGCGCCGCGGTTGCCAGCGGATTGGCGTAGGCATGGGTCTCGACGACATTTCCGTTCGCGTCGTAGGCGTACTGGGTGGCATCGCCCAGCGCATCGACGTGCCAGGTGGCGCGGTTGGCGGTGTCGTAGACGGTGCGAAGGCGCTGGTCGCGCGTTGCATCGGCGGTCACGGCGGGCGCGGAGGTGCCGTTCCAGCTGCCGAAGGCCGCGCTGGTCAGCGCCGTGGCGTAGGCGCGCGACTCGGTGACGTTGCCGTTCGCGTCGTAGAAATACTGGACCACGTCGCCGGCGCCGTCCACCTTCCAGGTGGCGCGGTTCAGGCTGTCGTAGACGGTGCGCACGCGCTCGTCGCGCGCGGCATCGGCCGTGACGGCCGGATCGCTGGCGATGTTCCAGCTTGCAAGGGTGATGCGGTTGGCGTAGGCCCGCGTCTCGATGACGTTGTTGGCCTTGTCGTAGGTGTATGCGACGACCGCGCCGGTGCCGTCCACGCTGAAGCGCAGGCGGCCATCGCGGTCGTAGCGGCGGCTCTCGGTGAGATCGGTGCCGGCCGTGACCACCACCTTGGCCTGCAGTTGCGCAACTGTGGGGGCGTTGCCCAGGCCCGTGGTGACGACGGGCACCGCATACGAGGTCAGGCGGGTCACCCGGCTTTCGGCGTCGTACTCCTGCTTGGAGAGGTTGCCCAGCGCGTCGAGCGTGAAGACCCGGCGGTTGTTGGCGTCGTAGGCGTAGCGAGTGGCGTTGCCGTTGGCGTCGATGGCGCGCGTGACGTTGTCGGCCGCGTCGTATTCGTAGCTGCGCGCGAGGTTCAGGCCTGCATGCGTGCCGGTGGATGGGTCGACCTGCTCCTTGATGCGACGGCCGGCGCCGTCGTAGGTGTAGGCGGTAACGTTGCCGTTCGGGTCGGTGACGGTGAGCACCTGGCCGGTGGTGTCGTGGGCGTAGGTGGTGACGAGGTTCAGGCCCGCGGGGTCCACGGCCTGGCGCACGGTCTGGCCGTTGAGGTCGTACTGCGTGACGGTGACCACGCCGCGCGCGTCGGTGACGCTCACCGTCTGGCCCTTGGCGTCGTAGCCGTAGCTGGTGACGAGGTTCAGGCCCGCGGGGTCGACCGCGCGGGTGAGCAGGCGGTTGACAGCGTCGTAGGCGTAGCTGGTAACCACACCATTGGCATCGGTGCGGGTGAGAACGAGGCCGATCTTGTCGTAGGTACTGCCGGTGGTGACGGTGGCCGCGCCCGACGGGGTGCTGGCCTGCAGCAGATTGCCGCTCTTGTCGTAGCTGTAGGTGGTGGTTGTGCCGCGGCCGTCCGTCACGCTCTGGGTCTGACCCTGGCGGGTGCGCACGGTGGTCATCGTCACGCCTTCGGGCGTGGTGACGGTGGTGCTGCGGTTGGCGGTGTTGTAGCTGTAGCTGGTCGGGTTGAACAGCGCATCGAACTGCATGATCACGCGGTCGAAGGCGTCGTAGGTGGTGGCGCGCTGGACGTTGAGGGCGTCGGTGGTGGTAACGATGCGGCCGAGTCGGTCGTAGGTCACCTGGCTGCGGTTGCTGTTGCCGTCGAAGCTCTCGATGACGCGGCCGAAGGCGTCGTAGGTCTGGCGCCGGGCGATGGCGAGGGTGGCCGCATCGCTCACGCTCTTGGTCTGCAGGCCGCGGCGGTCGTAGCTGGCGGTGTCGGTGACGACATAGCCGCTCTTCAGCGCATAGCTGCTGGCAGTGGCTTCGCGGAAGGCGTTGTAGGAATAGCTGGTAGCGCTGCCCAGCGCGTCTGTGGTGCTGGCGCGGGTGCCGGTGGCGTTGTAGCTATAGAGGACGTGGGTGTCCTTGGTGGCGTCGGCCACGGCGGCGAGCTGGCTGGCCAGCGTGGCGGTGTTCAGGCCACCCGGTGTGGTGGCGCCCAGGGTGGCGACATCGACGCGGCTGCCGTAGACGATCTGCTCGGCCAGCAATCCTTGGGCGTTGTACTTGCTCTCGGTGACTTCGCCCAGGGCGTTGACGGTGTAGGCCAGGCGCCCGATGGGGTCGTAGAAGAAGAGCGTGCGGTGGCCGTTGGCGTCGGTGGTGCTGGTGCGCCGTCCGGCGGCGTCGTAGGTGTGGGTGAGGCCGTTGGTCGCCCACAGGGAGAGCGGATCGGCCAGGGCGACGGCATCGCTGCCGCGGCCGTCGAGTTCGCCAATGAGGCGGCCCTGGATGTCGTAGCGCAGCCGGCTGGTGCGGGCCTCGGTGGAGCCCAGCGCGGTGGTCGCCTGGACGAGCTGGCCCACGCCGTCGTAGGCGAACTGGGTGACGGTGCCTTCGGCGTTGGTGCGGGTGAGCAGCTGGTTGGCCGCGCTCCAGGTCTGGGTGACAGCCTGGTCCTGGGCATTGGCACCGGGGCGCACGGAAGCCAGGGTGGCGCTGACGCCAACAGCCTTGTTGGCGTAGCGCTTGGTCTGCGTGACGTTGCCGCGGGTGTCGTAGACGGTCTCGGTGAGATAGCCCTCGCCGTCGACCTGGCCCACGAGGCGCCTCTGGGCGTCGTAGAAGTTGTAGCTGTTGATGTCGGCGCTGCTGTTGGTGCTGGGTCGCAGGCCGCTGAGGTTGTAGCTGGCACGCGCGATAGCCACGGCGGCAATGCGCGCGGACACGTTCGCAAAGTTGGCCGCGCGGTTGGCATAGCCGATGGTCTGCACCAAGTCGCCGGCGGCGTTGTACTTGTATTCGGTGAGGTAGCCCTCGGCATCCAGGGTGCCCTGCAGGCGGCCGTCGCGGTTGTAGAACTCGGTGACGGTGCGGTCCTGCAGGATGTCCAGCGCCGCATAAATGGTGGTGAGGGGCGTGCCCTGGATGACCTGGGTGAAGCTGATCTCGCCGTCCAGGTAGTGCGCATCGCCAGAGTACGCGGCGGTGAAGCTGTGGGTACCCGGGGGCAACGCCACCCCCGCGAGGGTGGCCACGCCGTTGACGATCTGGGCGGTGCCCAGCAGGCGGATGCCTTCGTAGAAACTGATGAAACCGCTTGGCGCTATGCCGCCGACCTGCACCGAGAGGCTGCCGTCCTGGGTGATCGAGGCGGCCGTGAGGTTGGTCAAGGGCGCCGGGGCCTTGGCAACGTTCGGATAGGCGTACGAGGTGGATGTGGCGTTGTTGGCGTCGCCGGAATAGACGGCCTTGATCGTGTGCGAGCCGACCTCCAGGCTGCTTACGCTGAGCACGGCCTTGCCGTTGGCCAGCGCCACCGTGCCCAGCAGGACTGCGCCGTCGTAGAAGCTGACGGTGCCGGTGCCGCTCGCCGGGTTGCCCTGGCCCGTGGGGGCGGCCGTAAGGGTCAGCATGCTGCCATATGTCGGCGCGGTGGTCGACAGCGAAAGCGTCGTGAATGTGGCTACCGGCGTAGATGCGATCACCTGCGATATCGCCGTTGCGTTGACAGCCGCGTAGCTCGTATCGCCCGAATAGCTCGCCGTGATACTGCCAGTGCCCAACGGCAGGCTGCTGGTGTTCAGCGTTGCCACTCCGTTCACGACACTCGCTGTTCCAATCGACGTGCCATTTCGATAGAACGTGACAGTTCCGCTCGGGGCTGGCCCATTGAAATTCAGATTGCTTAGCGCTCCGTTGTTGAGGGCCGCCATGTCTACAGCGAGCCTTGCGGTCAGCGTGACTTGCGTGGCAGTCACCGCCTGACTCGCCGAGGATGTCAACGTCATCGTCATCGCACCCGGCGGCACGACCACCTGGCTGGTCGTCACCGCCGCCTGCCGGTACGCGTCCCCCGAATAGATGATCGTCAGATTGTGAGTCCCCACACTTAGGGCCGGCACGCCGATCGTGCCACCTAATCCCCCTGTAGAGGCAAAGCTGCTGATGAGTGTCTGTCCGTCAAAGACATTGAACGTCCCAGTGGCACTGCCTGAGCCGGTAACCTGCATCAGTGCCACGAACGGGTATCCCGCTTGGATAGTGCCGTACAGGGAAAATGAAACCCCGGTGGTCCGGACCGTTGGCGCCGACACATTGGCAGAACCCGCCATCACCTGGATAGTCGGACCGCTGACGACAGCGCTTGCCACGTTGTTGGCATCGCCCGCATAAGCTGCGTTCAACTGAACACTGTTTCCAAGCGGCAGATAGCTCGTCACCAGAGTCGCTACGCCATTGGTAGCCTGCGCCGCGCCCAGGAGCTGCGTGCCCGCGAAGAACGTGACCATGCCGCTGGCAGCGGCCCCGCTCACATTCGCCGTCAGGGTCACAGGCTGGCCCTGTGTCACGCTCGTCGCGGAGGCCGTCAGTGTGGTTACGGTCGTTGCTGGCTTGATTACCTGGTTCAAGGCGGCAAGACTGGTTGCGTTCAAAGCATCGCCGCTGTACACAGCGCGCAGCACATCGGTACCAACCGGTAACTGGCTCAGTGTGAGCGCCGCCTGCCCGTTAACAACGGAAGCCGATCCAATCCTGATGTTGTTACTGAAAAAATCAACGGTTCCGGAGAACGATGAGGCTGCTGCGCCACTGCGCGATACGTTAGCCGTCAGTGTGATTGCCGCTCCATAGGAGGCCTGAGCTTGTGACGTTGTGAGAACGGTGGTGGTTGCTTGTACCTGGGTCGAAGCCACAATCTGCTGATTCAACGCGACGGATGAGACAGCGGTGATGTTGACATCGCCCAGATAGCTCGCCGTGATACTGCCAGTGCCCAACGGCAGATTGTTGATGTTCAACGTTGCCAATCCGTTGACGACGTTGGCCGTTCCAATGGCCGTGCCATCTCGATAGAACGTGACAGCACCCGTCAGGGTCGGCCCGTTGAAAGACAGGTTGCTTAGCGCTCCGTTGTTGAGGGCCGTCAAGTCCGGAGCTAGCTTCGCAGTCAATGTAACCTCGGCGCCTGTCGTTGCTTGACTCGCCGAGGATGTCAACGTCATCGTCATCGCACCCGGCGGCACGACCACCTGGCTGGTCGTCACCGCCGCCTGCCGGTACGCGTCCCCCGAATAGATGATCGTCAGATTGTGAGTCCCCACACTTAGGGCCGGCACGCCGATCGTGCCACCTAATCCCCCTGTAGAGGCAAAGCTGCTGATGAGTGTCTGTCCGTCAAAGACATTGAACGTCCCAGTGGCACTGCCTGAGCCGGTAACCTGCATCAGTGCCACGAACGGGTATCCCGCTTGGATAGTGCCGTACAGGGAAAATGAAACCCCGGTGGTCCGGACCGTTGGCGCCGACACATTGGCAGAACCCGCCATCACCTGGATAGTCGGACCGCTGACGACAGCGCTTGCCACGTTGTTGGCATCGCCCGCATAAGCTGCGTTCAACTGAACACTGTTTCCAAGCGGCAGATAGCTCGTCACCAGAGTCGCTACGCCATTGGTAGCCTGCGCCGCGCCCAGGAGCTGCGTGCCCGCGAAGAACGTGACCATGCCGCTGGCAGCGGCCCCGCTCACATTCGCCGTCAGGGTCACAGGCTGGCCCTGTGTCACGCTCGTCGCGGAGGCCGTCAGCGTCGTCGTTGTCGGCGAGGGCATGGTTAAACCGTTTGGCCCCAAGGTATTGCTGGCGGCATTGTTCGCATCGCCGCTGTACACGACTTTGAAAGCCGCGGCACTCGCAGGCCCCGCAATCTGGATCGATGCAACCCCATTGACCAGCGTGGCCGTACCCACCGCCGTGGTGCCGTTATAGAAGGTCACTGTGCCGCTTGGCGACGTGGAGAGGCCAGAAGCCGTGCCCACGGTCGCATTCAGATTCAATATGGAACCACTACCCGAAACCAGGAGCGTGGTCTTGGTGGGATTCGGATTGACAGTGAGGCTTTTTTGATAGGACGTTGCCGCCGCATGCGTGGTGTCCCCCGCATACTCCGCACGGATGCTCAAGCTGCCTACAGGCAGGCCGTTGGTCGTCAGCATCGCCAGTCCATTGACGATCGTGGCTGTACCGATGAGTGTGATGCCGCTATAGAACCTCACCTCTCCCGTAGCTGGCGCCAGCCCGGGAGGCTGCGCGGTGGTCAGCGCTGCAGACATTGTGACCACCTGACCATAGCTCGCAGGACTTGGCAAGAAACTCAGCGCAGTGCTGGTAGTCGCCCCGGTGATCGTCTTCTGGACAACGGGCGAGATGCTCGCGGGCCGCAGCGTATCGCCCGAGTAGGCGGCGCGGATGCTGTCGACACCGATGGGCAGCTCTGTCGTGGACAGCGTGGCCACGCCATTGACTACCGGCGCGCTGCCGATGACTGTCTCGCCGCTGAAGAAGGTCACCATGCCGCCGGGATTTGTGCCGGCGATGGTGGCCGTGAGCGTGACTGATGAGCCGAGCGGCACCGGACTGGCATTGACAGTGAGCGTGACGCCGCCCACCGTCGCCGCATCCACCAGGATCTGCACATTGGCGCCATTGCCCAACTGCGTCACATCAATCGGATTGGCCAGCTGCGTGACCGACAGGATGCGCGAGGCGCCGTCATAGGTTGTCTGGGTGACGTAGCCCAGCGCATCGACCTGCCAGGTCAGCCGGTTGGCCGTGTCGTAGAAGCGCCAGACCTTCTGGTCCTGCGCCGTGCCGGCCGGGCGCAATGCGGCCAGGCTGGTCGTGGTGTTCGTCGCGCTCCACGCGATGGTCGGCATGCCCGACCCGTCGACCAGAGCGCCCGTGCCTATGCGCGTCGTGTATGCGATGGTTTCGCGCAGCTGCCCATTGGCGTTGTACACATACTCGATCACAGCCCCGGTCGCATCGATGTCAGCGATCTTGCGGTCCGCCGCGTCGTACAGCATCCACTGGCGCACGCCGGTCGGGTCCTGCGTCATCAGCAGGTTGCCGTCCTTGTCGTAGGCGTAGCTGGTGGTGCCGAGCACGCCGGTGCCCACGCTGGTCTGGGTGATGCTGACGAGGCGCCCGGCCTTGTCGTAGGCCGAGATGGTGACCAGCCCGTTGGCCAGGGTGACGCTGGTCTTGCCGTTGGCGTCGTCGTAGCTGGTGATGGTGGTGTTGGGCGTGACGCCGCCGTCGAGCGAAGGGCCGCTCGCGGAGAGCAGCCGGCCCAAGCCGTCATAGGTGTAGGTGGTGACGGCGGCTGTACCGCCGGCAATGGCCGGCGCGATGGTCTGCAGCAGCAGGCCGCGCGGATCGTAGATGTACTGGGTGGTGGCGGCGGTGGCGGCATCGCCCTGTCCGCTGGCATTGATGGCCCCGTAGGTGGTGGCGGTCTGGAGCTCGCCGCGGCCATCGTAGGTGTAGTCGGTGCGCTGGCTGCGCGTGAGGTCCTGGCCCTGGCGCCAGGTGACCATCTGCGCCTCGGTGGGGACGGCCGTCTGCGCGAGGGCGGCGGTGTCGTACGGCGCGCCTGCGTATTCGACGGCGCTGGTGCGCAGGCCGTAGGCGTCATAGCTGTATTCGGTGACGTTGCCCTGGCCGCTGACGACGAAGCGCAGCTGGTAGGGGTTGTTCTGCGCATAGACGTAGCGCACGGTCTCGGGCAGCGCGGCCTCCTTGCTGAAGGCCCCGCGGCTCACGGCGGCATCGGCGTAGAGGGTGTCGGTGAGCAGCTGGTTGGCCGCGCCGTAGGTGCGCGTGCGGGTGTCACCGGCGGCATCAACCTCCTTCAGGAGGTTGCCGCTCTCGTCGTAGGTGAGCGCCACCTTGTGGCCTTCGCCATCGGTGACGAGGGTGACGTTGCCCGCGGCGTCGTAGATATAGCTGACCTGGCTCAGCCCGGTGGTGTTGGCCGCGGTGACGCCTTGGCGCACCTGGACGAGCTGGCCTTGCGCGTCGTAGAGGTAGACGGCGGATGCGCCGAGCGCATCGGTGACGGTGGTGGTGCCGGCGGCGGCGTTGTATGCAAAGGTGGTGGCGGCGCCCAGTGCGTCGGTAACGCTCTGGACCTTGTAGACGCCATCGGCCAGCACATAGGTGAAAGCCAGGCGCGTGCCGTCGCCCTGGTCGACGCTGGCCACGCGCCGGCTGGCGCCCTCGTAGGTGTAGGTGGTGACGTAGGTCTGGCCGTCGGCCACGCTGTTGTCGTCGGGGCTGAGGTCGACGGTGACCTTGGTCAGGCGGTTGAGGCCGTCGTAGGCGTAGCGCACGCGGGTGGAGGTGGCGCCTGCGGCGCTGACGGTGCGGATCTGCGTGAGGTTGGTGCCGCTGTAGTCGTAGTAGGTGACTTCGCCGTTGGCACCAGTGACCGACTGCACGGTGCCGTTGGTGTTGTAGGCGTAGCTGACGGTGTTGCCGTTGGCGTCGGTGGCGGAGACGAGGCGGCCTTGGCCGGTGGATTGGTAGCGCTCGACAAGGCCGCTGTCGCCGTCGGTCCAGACGAACTGGGAGGCGCCCGCGTCGTAGGCGATGGTGTCGAAGGCGCCGGAGCCGGCAGTGCTCACGTAGAGGCTTCTGGCGGCGTCCCAGGTGTATACGGCCTGGGCGCCGTCGCGGTCGGTGCGGGTGAGGGTGCTGCCTGCGGTGGCCACGGTGCCGGTGAGCAGCATGCGCTGGCCAAAGGCGCCGACGGCCCAGTTGTCGGCGTTGTCGTCGCTGAGCAGGCCCTGGCTGTTGTAGGTGCGCAGGCTGACGGTGTCCGGCCCGCGGCCCAGCAAGAGTTCATCGCGGGTCTGCAGCACGAGGTTGCCGGTAGCGGCGTTGACGTAGGCCTGCTCGCCGCTGCGCCCCTGCCCCGCCATTCCCACTTGGCCGCGTTGGCCCAAGGTAGCCAGCGAACTCAAACTCAAACCCAGACTATTGCCGCTGACGATTGCAACCATGGAGCGCCTCACCCTTGTTCCCTGGAACCGCCGATCGGCAGCCAGGGACGCTGCCCGCATCGGCTTGATGCGGGCAATGCCCACTCAGGGTCCTCCCCTCTGGCTGGCCAACCCATTACCGGGCTGGCTTCGGTTCTTCTGCAGAACTCATCCGGCGCGCGGCCGATTCGTTTAGCCAAAGACCTACTGCTATGCGGGGGTAATCGTCGCCCCGCTGGGCGCTAAACAAATCTGGCGAGCGCTGGATATGTTGTGGACGGGCCATCGAAATCGACGCGAACCACATTCGCGTTCGCACACCGTGGCCTCGAGTCGTCCGGGCTGTCACACCATGCTTGCGCATGCAGAAAGGGAAATATGGGAATCGTTCAAAAAGCGGGCCAGTTGTTCGTCGAAGGCCACGAAGCGTTTGTCGGCGGGCGCAGCGCCCAGCGCGATGCACAGGAAGGCTGGTCGGTCACGGTCAGACCCTACCGCCCCAAGCCGTCCGACGAGGCACTCAAGGCTTTGTGCCAGACGACCGACTGCACGCAGCACACCTGTTTTCTGGCGGGCAATCGCGTGCTGATGGCCGACGGCTCGCGCAAGAACATCGAGGACGTCCTCGTGGGCGATCTCCTGATGACGATGTCGGGCCCCGACCGGGTTCGCGCGCTAGAGCGTCCCGTCCTGGGCATGACGCGCAAGGTGATCGAATTGCACGGGTTGGGCGACGAATGTCTGTTCATGTCCGACGAGCATCCGCTCTGGGTCAGCCGCCGGGCAGCCGACGGAACTGTGTCGCAGAGCTGGGGGACCTATAACCTCAATCACCTGCTGTTCGAGATGCGCAATTCCATCGAACCACGGCTCGCTACGCCGCCGGTCCCCTTGAACATCGACCTGCCCGAGCAACTGGCGCATGTCAGCGGCTGGGTCCATGCCCGACCGATCTACCACCACATGGACCCGTCGACCCAGCTCTACAACATTGCCACCGAGCACAGCTGTGGAATCTTTGTCGAGGGCTTTGCCGCTTTCAGCCATTGTCTGGGCGCGTTGCTGCCTGCAAAACCCTGGCAAGGTCTGTCAAAGGACCTGGCCGCGTCCCTTTTCGTGCAGCAAGTCAGTACAGCGTGTGCGTGAACCAGGCCGAAGTCCCAGTCACGGCCACGCCGGCCGTCGCTGAGATTCGGCCGACGCTCGCCAGGGCCTGCCTCATCAAGGGCGGCACATTGGTGGTGCGTCTGCTTGAGCGCGAGCTTTCCGTCCGGGCGCCCGCAAGGTTTTTGCGGGCGCTATTTGACTGGTGCGACGGCAGGCGCACTTTCGCGGAGGTCGCAGCGCTTGCAAAGGCTAAATGGCCCGACTCCAGGTTTGAAGAGTTTCTGCGGGAAATGCTTGAATGCGGCGTGCTGGTCGACGCACATTTCGCTCTGTTGGATGCCCTGAGCGACGAACGGCGGCAACGGGAGCAACTCACCCCGTCGAGCAAGTTTTCGCCTGCTCCATCCGAACCGGAAAGTGCGACGGTGTTGCCGTCCATGGCCGCTCTCGCAACCCTATTAGGTGAACTTTTTTGCAGCGCCAGCGCATTGGCCGTTCCACTTGCGGAGGAACGTCGTCCAACGCCCCTGCGTGCTGCAGTCGCACTTCGTGAGCCTATCAATGGGAAGGGGCCGGGCATTTTTCACGTGACCCGCCCGAACGCGGAGCTTCTGTGGCGGCCCGCAGGGCCTTTGGACGAAGCGGCATTGCTCAGTCTTGCGGCTTCGCCGTATGCCGTTTCACGCAGCCCGATTGTTTTGATTGTCTTTGCGGGCGGTCGATTCTCGACCGAGGGGCACATGTTGCCGGCAGACATGGCGCTCATGGCCGCAGGTGCCGCCATGCAGCGCATGCGATCCCGAGCGCAAGAGCTCGGGTTGCAGTGGCAGCCTATTCATGTCCTCGATGCGGAAGCGATGCGCGCCTTGTGCGGCATCGAGCGGTCTGCCTTTGTCGATATGGTGCTCATCGGCGCCAGTGCCCCTCGGCAAACCAAGCCTGCAGCGCCTGCGCCCCGCGCCATCACCGTGCGGTGGCTCGGCGCTGGCGATGAGCTGCGAGGGTCCTTTGTCGCCGAGGCCGTCGTGCACTCGAAGGACAAACCTGAAAAAGGATGGGGACGGTCGATCGATGCACGGGTGGCATGCGCCATTGCGGTTTCCGAGGCGGTGGAACGATATTCCTTCCGCCACCCTCCTGCAGAACTTCGCTGCGCACAAGGCCGTCAGTTCGATAACAAGCTGGACCCGAGGAGCCTTGCCCAATTTTCTGAAGATCAGTACCGCGGGGCGCATGGGCTGCTCGTGCCTTACAGCGAAGATCTGGAGCACCTGTGGATCACCGGCAAGGATCTGGATACCGGCAACTCCCTGTGGGTGCCCGCAGATTGCGTTTACAGCGGCAGCGATCTGCCTGCTCCATGCCGCTCCCGCATGTTGATGCGCCAAACATCCTCGGGCTGTGCCAGTGATGTCTCTTTGTCCACAGCCCTGGAGCGTGCGGGCCTCGAAATCGTCGAGCGCGACGCACTCGCCCGACACTGGCTGGCGCAGCAACCCGGCACGGGCATTCTCTTGAACTCCCTGCCTCAGACGTTGCAATCGCGGATCAACGAGATGCACTCACGCGGATGCGAGGTCGATGCCTGCATTCTGAACGGCAGCCTGGGGCCGGTCGTGCTTGTGGCGGTCACGTCGCCAGCCAAGGGTTTCTGCGCGATTGCCACCGTGTGCGGCAATTCAGCCAAACATGCCTTGGAACGAGCGCTGAGAGAGGCGCAGATCACAGCCCTGGTCAAACTCGCCCGCGCCCCAGAGCCCAGCGCTTCCCGTGTGGCGGTCCGGGCCGTGAGAACCCCTCTCGATCACGCCCAAGTTTTTTCTCAACGCACCCACTATCGCAAGGCCCATGCAATCACGCGAGGTCCTCGAACGACTACCTTCTCGAGCGTGGAACGCGAATGGCCCGATTCGCTGGAGGAACGATTGAAGCGCTGCGCCGACCGTCCAATGGCGGCGTGGGTGGACATGACACGCAGCGACGCGCCTTTGTCCCTCCACGGGCAGGCTGTCCGCACCGTCCGGGTGCTCATACCAGGCGCGGTGCCCATTGCTTTCGGATACGACGCGCTGCCGCGTGGGATGGGCGCGGCATGCGTGCCTCGCGGGAGATTTCCGCATCCCTTGCCTTGAGCCACGAGAACGCGCCATCTGCCGACTATGACGATATCCACAGTCTTCGACCATTTTCGCGCCGTCAAGGCCTGGACCTCGCGTCACAAAGCCGACGCGCAACTCGACATGAACAACCTTCAGTTGGAAGTGCGTTGTGCGAACCGGTACTTTTCCTTCTACCCGCTCTTTGCCGCCACGATCAACGGGCAACTCGCCCATGTCCCGTCGCTGTCCGAATCGGTGGTGGCCTTTGGCGGCTGGCGCCCGTATCGCACCTACGTGTTCGCCCTGTCGACCGACAAGCTGCTGTTCAAGCAGCA
The DNA here is from genome assembly GCF_900099805.1 of Variovorax sp. OV700. Taxonomy (GTDB): domain Bacteria; phylum Pseudomonadota; class Gammaproteobacteria; order Burkholderiales; family Burkholderiaceae_C; genus Variovorax. Next base: position 79,345 of record NZ_FNDR01000016.1, read on the forward strand.
TTTGGCCGAGGTTGGGCTGAAGACGCCGCAGACCTGGGGGCCGGCCGAAGTTCCAACCCGGTCCTACATCACCAAGCGATCGCAAGGCTCTTTCGGCTATGGCATCACGGGACCATTTCGTGCCGGCGAGCGTCCTCCCACCGCCGCCGCGCCCGCCGACAAAGCGGGAACGGTGTTCGCCGAGGAGTTCGTGGCCGGCAAGATCGTCAAGCTCTGGCTGTGGGGCGCCAAGGCCATATTCGCTGATGTGCAGGAATATGCGCACATCACCGGCGATGGCGTGACGAGCGCGGGCGAACTGGCGAGGCAGAAGATCCATGGCGACTCGGGCGCCAATGTCCTGGCCGATGATTCGATCGTGCAAGCCTGCCTGGCGCTGCAAGGCATTGCGCGCGACGACGTTCCCGCTGGCGGGCGCTCGCTGTGGATCGATTTTCGCTATGGCCGCACGTTTCTGTCGCGCCAGGGGCGGGGGCGCACGGCCAACGCGTTGCCGGCGCTGCAAGCCCAGTGCGGCAGCCAGCTGGGCGCGCTGCAGCACGCGGTGGCCAAGGCGCTGCGTCAGGTGGCAGCGGTCCCGCTGGCTTGCAGCGTGGACGGCGTCCTGGATGCGCACGGCCAGCTCTGGTGGCTCGAGCTCAACTCGAACCCCCTCTTTCCGCACTATGGCTACGACGCCATGCTGTCGGATCTGTTCGACCGGCCGGCCGTCGAGGCTTTGAGCGTAGGCTCCGGAGGACGAGCATGAAAGATCCGATCAGAGACTGCCTTCGGCTGACCCAGGCCGATCTGCTGGCGCTGATCGGCGGCGAGTACCTCGCGCTGCGCATCCGCAACTTCTACAACCACGATCTTTGCGCGCTTCTCGCGACGAGAATCACGGCCTTCGACGGCCTGCGGCCGTTCAGGTATGCCACGCACATGGCGCGATTCGGGCTGTCGCTCGGCGAAATCGTCGGCTCCGAGGAAGAATTGGACGCGTACTTGAAGACAGCGAGCGACGAGGTAGCGGGATTTCGACAGCTGTGCGCGCCTTTTCTCTCGCCCATCGACATGCTGCGGCTGGTCTTGGACGAGGCCTGGACTGCCGGCGCCAACATTGCCACGATCCGGCAAAGAAAAGCATTCACCGGCGTGGCCAGAATCGTCCAGGAAGGGGGTTCGACACCCCCGCATCAGGATCGGCTGGTGGCACGCCATGTGGACCTTTCGGCGTTCGTGGCCGAACAGCTTGCCGCGAACGTCTATCTGCAGACATCCTCCTCAGGGGGTGAACTCGAGCTCTGGGACCTGCAATTGAGTGCTGCCGAGTACCAGGCGATCCGCGAGCCCGGAAAGGCAGGCGTGACAGCGCACAGCCTTCGGCCTCGCGACTTGTCGATTGCGCCCGATACCGGCGATCTGATCATCTTTCGCTCGACCAGCCTGCATGCAATTCAGCAGGCCGGAGGCCGGTCGCGGGTGACCTGCTCGTCTTTCATCGGCTACAACAGCGTGGAGAAGCCTCTTGTCTTCTATTGCTGAAGCGTTCCGATCTCCGCAACCACCGCGCGGACGAGGGACTCCGCCACAAGAAGATATTCTCGAGCCCTCCTTGCGAGCCGGGGTGACGATGAAGTTGTTTTCTGCCGCGAGTGGCACGCAGTTCAAATTTTCCCCCTGCGTCTGCGCCGGGCCAGTACCGCCATGCAAATCCGATTGGAGATGGATATGAACCGTGAACCGACTACGTTCGACGAGCTGATCACCCAAGGCATGGCCGCGAGCCAAGCCAACGATGGCGTGCAGGCAATCGAATGGTTCCAGAAGGCAAGCGCCGCCGAGCCCGCCGCGGGACTGCCTCAATTTCTGCTGGGTTCCGAGTTCGCCGCACTGGGGCAGATGGAGCAGGCCGAGGCGGCATTCGCCAACGCAACGCGGCTGGCGCCCGACTTCCCGATGGCTCGCTATCAATTGGGTCTGCTTCAGTTCAGTTCAGGCCGCGCCGCGATGGCGTTGCTGACTTGGCAGCCGCTGCTTGGTCTGCCCGATACGGATCCTCTGCCCCATTTCGTGAATGGATTTGCCGCCTTGGCGCACGACCGTTTCGAAGAAGCGTTGCGGCATTACGAGCAAGGCCTGGTGCTCAACACCACCAACCGTGCGCTGTCGGACGACATCAAGAAAGTTGTCGCGGGCATCAAGGCATTGACCCCGCACACCGCACCGGGGGTAGGCGACCACGGCGAGCCGGATGCATCCGACACCCATGTGCTCCTGGCCAATTATCAGCAGCTTGGACGTCCGCATTGACGGGGGCACGTGCCGTGTGTGCAGTCCCATCCGAGGCGCAAAGCAATGATTGATCCGTCCTCGCACTTGGCAGCGATGATTCGTGCCCAGTTCGGCGCGCAGTTCCGTGCGCAGGCCCAGACTCGTCACGATGCAAAGCGGGAGGCGCCTCGCAACATCGCCGATCCAGGTGAGCCCGCTGAAAAAGGGGAAGCCCAGCTCCAGCAGATGGTGGCACTGCGCGTGCGCGCGCTGGCACCCGAGGATCCTCAACGCCAGCGCAAGGCGTTCAGGCTGTTCCTCGAGTCGGTGCTGGTGCAGGCATTTGGCCGCGAACGCCTCGACGACCGCGGCTTCGACCAGCTAGTTGATGCGGTGATGCAGCAGATGGAAAGCGACTCCGATCTCCATGCGGCGTTGCGCGAAGCGGGCGACCAGTTGCTTGCCGAAGCCACTGCGGACGCCAACGGCCGCTCTACCCCCGAGGCAAAAGGGCGATTGCCGCGCTAAGTGTCTTTGCGTTCCGGTTCCTGTTCGGTCGCGCGAAAAAGATCAGCCATGTCGCCGCCCAAGGGCGAGGTACGCCCGCCAAGCAGCCGCCTTGCAAGCCGCTGGAGATCGTTCGCATCTTTCACCTCGCCACTCAGCAGTGCATTGGCGTAGCGGCCTGACACATTGCTCTTGTCGAGCCGCAGCGCCATCGCAGCATGTTCCTCGGCCTCTTGCCGCAACTGCTGCATTGCCAGCACCACGGCAAGCCCGCCGTGACTCTCTGCAAAGTTTCGGTCCAAAGCCAACGCAGCTTCGAAACTGGTGCGAGCCGCGGGCAAGTCGCCCTGCTGGATTTGCGTCCAGGCGAGACCATGCCATGTGCCGATGTGTGCGGCCATGTTAGACAGTGCGCGCTCGAAAGCTGACTTGGCCCCTGCCAGGTCACCCGCAAGCAGTGCGGCAAAGCCGCGCGTCGACCAGACACGGCCGTCGTCCGGATGGCGTCGCAAGGCCGCGTCCGCCAACGCGGCCGCGCGCACCGCATTTCGCGCCGCGAGCGCGAGCGAGGCCTGGGCCACCAGAGCTTCGGCAGGGGCTTCATCCGGCGCGCTGCCGCCAAGACTGGCGGCCGACCAGCGATGTGCCAACGCAAGATCGGATGCATCGATCGCGATGAGGCTGGCAACGCCCGCCGCGCCGGCGTCGAGCCCAAGACGCGCTTCGGCATCCTTCGCCCACGTCATGGCGCGCGTCAGCTGGCCATCGTGATGCAACGCTCGCAGCCATAGCTGCTGCAAAGCTCGCGTCGCGACCGCTGGCTGCAAGTCAGCAGTGTCCGAGGAGACTGCCGCAGCCTCGACAGATGGAGCCAAACGGGCGATGCAATCCTGGTAGCGGCCGCGCTTCAGGTCGATGAAGCCCAAGTTGTGCAGCAGCACCTCGGCAAACCCAGGGGGCGGATTCGGCGTTTTCGACAATGCCTCGAGCACGCCCAGGGCTTCCTCATAGCGTTGCTGAGCAAGCCAAAAATCGCCTTCTCGCAGTCGCCACGCAAGTGGTTCGTTGTCCAGCACCTGTCCCTGCTCGAGGCGAAAGCGTGCGCGCGACCACTCCCCGCAGGACAGCGCGGTTTCAAAAGCATCGATCAGCAGCGCGTTGTTGGACGGATCCTGGCGCAGGAACCCGTCGAGTCTGTCGAGACGCTGGCGGGCTGCTGCTAGAAAGGCGGTCGAGTTGGTCATGAAAAGAATGAATGTGATCTTCTTGCCGATGGAGGGTTACCAGGACACGTCGCAGCGCGCATCGTCGCCCAGAAGCTCGCGCAACCGCAGCAGGCCTTGACGGTGCAATTGCGAAATGCGCCCACGCGTAACACCCAGGGCGGTTGCGATCTCGTCAAATGGAATTTCTTGCACGTAGTGATACCGGATGATCCGCCTCTGCTGCTCCGTGAGCCGCTCGACCAGCCCGTGGAGAACCGTGCGCAGTTGGTGCGTTTCGGTTTTCCGAAAGTAGCTCACTTCTGGCGAAGGCGCATGAGTTTCGCTGCCGAAAGACTCGGCGTCGACCATGCCCGTGTCCTCGAGCAGGATGCCCAAGGCAAGGCCGATGCCGACCTCCGCGAGATAACGAAAAAGCTTGTCGCCGCTGCGCGAAGGGGCCTCAGGCGCGCCCTCGCCCTCGCATGCCACAGCATGCTCAGCGGCGTCCTTCGCCACCTCGAGACGTTCCTGGCGCAGGCGCATCTTTACACTGATCTGTTGATTTTTTTCGGTGAGGCTCACAAGACCGTTGAGCACCGCACCCCGCACGCGCTTGGCCGCGAAGGTCTTGAACTGCGCGCCCTGAACGGGATCGTATCGATCCACCGCCTCGACGAGACCGATGCGTGCGAGTTGCAGGTAATCCTCGAACTCGACATCGCTATGGGTGCGCCGAGCGAATACTGTTGCCGCCACGATGCGCGCATACGGCAGATAGTGGCAAATGAGTTGCTCGCGCGCAGCCGCATCACCCTCCTCACGCCAGCAGGCCCACAGCGCGGCCGAATCCAAGTCGCTGTCGACGGCGGCATTGATCGGCATCGAACTCGCGCGAGACATGGTGGGTGCGCTGCGTCTCAGTGGAAACTGCCGACCAGCGCCTTGAGCACCAGGCTCCAGCCATCGACCAGGATGAACATCAGTATCTTGAGCGGTAGCGCAATGGTGGTCGGCGGCATCATCATCATGCCGAGCGCCATCAGGATGCTCGACACGATCAAGTCGATCAACAGGAACGGCAGAAAAATGACGAAGCCAATCTGGAATGCGGCGCGCAGTTCCGACAGCATGAACGAAGGAATGAGCTGCACATTGCTGATGTCTTCCAGCGACCTGGGGACGGGCGCCTTCGACAATTCGACCATCAATGCCAAGTCGGCTTCCCGTGTTTGGCGAACCATGAAATCACGCAACGGCGCGATCCCTTTGCCATAGCCTTCCTCGACCGATAACTTTCCCGCCATGAACGGTTCGAACGCATCCTGGTTGAGCTTCTGCAGCACCGGGGACATGGTGAACAGCGTCAGAAAGAGTGCCAATCCGATCAGGACCGTGTTCGGTGGTGTCTCGTTCATGCCGATGGCATGGCGCAGCATCGACAGCACCACGATGATGCGAAGAAAGCTCGTGAGGCACACCAGCAGCGCCGGCAAGAGGGCTAGCACGGTGAGCCCCAGAACCACACGCAAGGCTTGCGCGGTCTCGGTCGCGGGCGTCGTCAAGGCAGGTGTCTGCGCTCGAGGGGCGGTTTGGACGACTTTCGCGCGGCCCGGGCTGGCCGCGGCAGGTGTTTGAGGCAGTGCCGAAGCGGCAGGAACTGGTGGGGGCACAACGTTGCCGTCCAGTCCTGTTTCGATGCCGATGGCCGAAGCCGCCGCTTCACGCGATTCGACCTGCGCATGAACCAAGGGCACCCAGACCAGCGCGGTGAAGATCAGCAGCAGTGCGAATATCTGGCAGCACCACTTCTTCCGAGTGCTGGCCCATGCAGTGACAGCTGTCATGGCGCAACCTTCGATACAGGCTGCATCTCAGTAGCGGAAGGCGCCTCGGCAAGCAGTTGAACGGATTGGTTACTGCATCCCAGCAGCAGCCGTCGACCATCCCAAATTACGACGTGCAGGCTGTGGTGGGGCGACAGGCGCACGCTCGATACTCGGGCGATCTCAGCGGACGACGAAGTGTCGAGCAAATTCTGGAAGCGCCGCAACCAAACACCGGAGAACTTCGCAGGCCGTGCTTTCTTGCGCGCCACGATGACCCCGGTCGCTACCAAAACCGCTCCGATCGCGATGGCAAACCACCACCGATCGCCCACGGGGGTTGCTTCGCCTATCAGTTCGCGTTTAACCGGAATATCGGCCGGCAAACTGGTGCTCGCTGGAGATGCGCTTGTGCCAGTGGCGTTCTGCGCCAATAGCGGCGGCGAAAGCAACGATGCCGTCGTCCCTACCAGAATTGCAAAGCACAGCCGGCAAACCCGGCTCAACACGATCCACGCGCTACCCTCAACAGCCTTCATCGGTCAGGATCCCGACGCCAAGCCCAGCGCGATCGGCAACTCCGTGATGCGAACCGCGAAGTGCCCGTCGACGGCTAACAGTTGGCCTCGCGCGACCACCTTGCCTTCAATGGTCAGGTCGACCGCTTGATCGACCGCACGATCGAGGAGCAGAACCTGGTGCTCCTTGGCTGCGAGCAGCTCACCCACCGAAACAGTCGCCTCGCCCACACAGACCTGCAGCTTCGCCTTGATTTGATGCAGCGGATGCCAGTCGCGCAGCACCGTCGCGTGGCCGGCAGGGTTTGCAGCATCACCCTCGACATTCGCGTGGAGTTCAGGCAGCGCAATGATTTGCGCGGTGGGCATGCCGCCCCCGTGCAGGGGCCGGGTCCCACGGTCGCCGCGTTCCTCGGAGCTTGTATGAGATGCGATTGCGCGGTGGCCGCCAATCACGCCTTCCAGTGCTTGTGTCATGTTCTTTCCTTCAGATGGTGTAGGTTCATAGGGACCGCGTAGCAGTAGCAACATGCGGCGATGCGACCGGCGATGCCGCCAGTTCAATGGCCATGCGGCCATCTCTTCGTCCCAGCCAGCCTTCGCAGATCGGCGAGCCGATGGTGTTGACGACGTGTGCTGGCGAATCGAGCGCATGCGCCAAGGGCACCACATCGTTGAGCCGCAGATCCTGTAACTGGCCCAAACTCAGTTCCGTACCGGTCAACAGGATGCGCAGGCTGACGGTCTGCCCATCCAATGCTTGACCGAGGCTTTGCCTGGGTGCTGTCGCCGTGGCGGGTGTTGATGCGGCAGTCGTTTCCGCGCCGCTTCCGAACAGTGCGGCGGCGACGGCATCGTGCGGCAGCCGCAAGGTCCATGTGCCTCCGCACCACGACCAGCGCACACTGAGCACGCCGGACCAGGGATCCGAAGGAGAGCTTGTTTCCGGGGCACCACTGGCTTGCTGCGGCTCGACCGGAAAGCCATTAAGCAGCGCGCCGATGCGCTCGAGCCAATCGGTCCAGGCGGCGCGCACCACGGCGGTCGCGATGGGCGGAGATTCTTTTTTTTCTGTTCCGAACGCGCCCCAGTCAGATGCGAACATCTGCCGCCCAATGCCACTCATGGCGAAGCCCTCCGCCTTGGAGGTGACGGCGTCGCTTGCCGCGACCTCAAGGCTCGCAGATTTCGCCCGCGGCAATGGCGCGGAGCGCTTTGCAGCGAAGGACCAGCAAGCAACGTCGTGGGAGGCCAGCACCTCGATGCTTTCGGATTCGACCACTTGGACCTCCGCGACATGAGACGAAGCATCGCGCGCTGGAATCCACGCTGTACACCATTCGCGGTGCATTGCTGAAAAACGCTCGCGTACTGCCTCCTTCTGCGCGCCTTGCCATCTGCGGAGCGGGCGTGCCCGAGACGCCGATTCCGCCAGGTCGAGCAAAGCCGAAGGCGGCGCTGCGGCGAAGGTTGCTGCGGTCATTTGCTCCTCATCGAGAACAGTTCCTGCAGCATGTCGTTGGCAGTCGATATCACCTGCGAACTCGCTTGATAGCCTCGCTGCATGATCACAAGGTCGCTGAATTCCTGCGAAAGGTCGACGTTGGATATCTCGATCTGCCCGGAATGCACTTGTCCGAAAGCGCCTTCACCGGCAACTCCCAGGTGCCAGGCATTCTTGTCGAGCACTTCGAACTGGTTGTCGCCCACGGCGCCGACGGCATCTGGGGTGTCGAACCGCGCGAGTGCCAAGCGAGCGCCTGTGGCGGTCTGCCCGTTCGAATAGCTCATCCGCAGCGCGCCATTGGCATCGAAGACTGTGCCGGTCAGCGTGCCGGGGCCCACGCCATCCTGCGACTCCATTGCAAGCGTGGTCTGGCCCGCAAAGAAGACGACGTCGGTGCTGAAATCGAGCGTCAACTGCATCGGCGGCTGTCCCGCGGGTGAATAGGTCATCGACATCAAGGCGGTCTCGGATGTTGGTTTTCCGCCGCTGAAGACCATCGTGCCGCTACCCACGACGGAAGTTCCATCCATCAGCTCCACCTTCATCTCGGTACCCGCCGTGGTTGCGCTGACCACGGAGAACTTCAAGCCCAGCGTGTGGCTCGCGCCCGCTGCGTCGATCGCCGTGATGCCACTCGCCGTCTGCTCGGTGACGGTGTTCGACAGATTGCCCGACAGCTTGATGCGCGAGGTCGGCTTGCCCAGGTTCGTCATCTGTCCCGCCAGGCTGATTTGGACGAACTCGCCGTTGCTTCCCAGGCCCATGACCTTTTCCCCGCTGTCGCGGCTCACGAGCACGCCGTCGGTATCGAACTTGAACTGTCCGGCGCGGGTGTAGCTGATCTTGCCTTCAGCATCCTTGAGCGCGAACAAGCCTTGCCCGTCGACGGCCATGTCGAGCTCATTGCCGGTCTGGCGCAATTCGCCCTGCTTGAACGACATCGTGGTTCCGGTCGTGTTCAAACCGAAGCCGACTTGGTTGTAGTTCTGGCTGGCGTTGCCACCGCTCAGGTTGCCGCCGCTGTAGAACAGGTCCGCGAACTGAAGACTCGAGCTTTTGAAGCCCGGGGTGTTCATGTTCGCGGTGTTGTTGGCGATGACGCGCAGGCCGCGGGAGTACCCCAGCAAGCCGGTCATTCCGACGTAAATGGATTCAAGCACGATAGGTTCCTTGGAAGATGTCGAGCGCCGCCTAGCGCACAGCCACGATCTGGCTGAGCGAGATATCGCTCAACGTCGCCCCGGCCGCGGTCAGTACAGTGAGCAGCGGCGTATCGCCAGCCAACGAGAGTGCGTTAACCGTTCCGGTCACGGCCCCACCCGTGGTCGTGATGTCGACCTTGCGGCCGATCAAGCCCACGGATTGCAGCGCCGCCTGATTGGTGATCAGCGTCTCGATCTTGTTGTTCAGCTGCTGGGTCTGCTCCAGGTTTGTGAACTGAGCCATTTGGGCCATGAACTGCTGGTTGTCCATGGGTTTGAGCGGATCCTGGTAGGTCAGCTGGGTCAGCAGGATCTTCAGGAAATCCTCCATCCCCAGACTGCTGGCCTTCAGATTGGTACCGCTCGTCGCACTGCTTATTGCATCGATTGCCATTACGCCCCCTTTGATTGAATTGGATGGAACACACCGAGGCGGACGTCGCCACCTGAATAGAGTTGGCCGTCAGGCGCCGTCGCGCTGGCCCCAGCTCGCCAGACCAGGCGCCCGTTGCACACGACCTGACAGAGGCGCTGGCCGCGGCTTTGCGAGAGACCGCGCTGGAGATCGGCCACGATCTGAGGCAGCATCGCGGCCAATGCCTCATCGTCGGCGCGCATTGCGATCCAGACGGCTTGGCCTTCTGGCAAGGTTTCTTCGTGCAGCCGCAGCAATGCTGGCGTTTGCTCGGAGGGCATCGACGCCTTGGGTCGTGAATCAGGTCGAATCTCGGTCGGAGCGCCCGTGAGGGTCTTCGCAAGATCGTCGATCACTCTCGTGCCGGCCGATGGACGAATGACCTCCATGCGAAGCACCTGCGTGTCACTTGGCACTTTGCTTTCGGCGCCTTGCTCGGTGATGAAAATGGTGGGCGTTCGCGCATATGCGCTTGCCGTCGTTCGTGGTGGCTGACCACGCATGTCGCCACCGCCGGTGCCCGCTGTCAAATCTGCGATCAACGAGGCGGGCAGCGCTGTCCGTGAAAGGATGGCATCCCCGCCCTCGGCACCCACCGGAGCACGGGGTCGCTTGCCCCCACCGCGCGCCTCCTGGCGGGCGGCCGCGTCCTCTCGATGGTTTGGTGGTCCCGCAGCACTCCGTTGGGAAGTGGCAACGGAGGGCTTGAACCACGCGGTCATCTGTGCGCGCTCCATCTCGCGCTGCCATGCCAGTTGTCGTTGCTCTGTTTCGCCACCGCTCGTCGGCGTATCCCGGCGCGGCAGCGATGCCTCTGCTGAAATGCTGCGAAGGGTCATCGCATGATCTCCAGAGCACTCCCGCGAGCAAGAGCCAAACGCGCGAGCCAGTCGCGATCTTGCTCGACGCTGTTGCGCTGGCGAACCTCATCCGCATATTCGGTGAGTGCGTCCACCCTGTGCTGCGCCAACCCGTCGAGGCGCAGCTGCTGCGCCGCACACTCTCTTCTCAACCGGTCTCGGGCCGCAAGCTGCGTCTGGCGCCGAAGACCAAGCTGCTTCCACTGGCCGCGCAGACTGGCGAGATAGCTCAATGCGTGCCGATGCGCACCCGGATCGACCCGCAGCAGAAGTGAGCGGCTTGTTTCCTCGGCTTGCTGGTCATGCATATGGAGTACCTGGGCCATCTCGGCCTCGGTGCTTGTCAGCGCTTGTTGAGCTCTCGCGAGTTCGATTAGCAGTTTGTCCATATTCCACTGCTGCTTCTGGCATATCGGGTCGAGCGCGTAGACAAAACCGCGCACATCGACGTCCCGTGGCGTTTGACCAAAGGTAGCCCTTGGAGTACTCATGGCAGGCGGCCGTTCGACGCAGGAGCTATCGTCAGGACCTCGCGCAGCATCTCGATCGATTCGGAGCGCGGCACACCGCCGACGCTTTGCCGCAACCACGACTGCAATTCGGCTTCGATTCCGATCGCGCGATCGAGCTCGGGATTCGAGCCTTTCTCGTAGGCTCCGATATCGATCATCTGCCGATTGCGCTCCAGCACAGCCAGTTGCTGGACAGCCGATACGGCGAGCGAGCGCTGGTCGCTGTCGGCCAGCTCTGGCATCAAGCGGCTCACGCTTTTCAGCACATCGATGGCCGGGTAATGCCCGCGATGCGCCAGATGGCGTGAAAGCACGATGTGCCCGTCGAGGATGGCACGCAAGGCATCCGAAACCGGCTCGTTGAGATCGTCGCCTTCGACCAGCACGGTGAGCAATGCAGTGATCGAGCCGCCGCCAGGTGCCGTTCCGCACCGCTCGCACAACTCGGGCAGTTCGGCGAAAACCGATGGCGTGTAGCCACGCGCCGTTGGCGGCTCACCGGCAGAGAGACCGACTTCGCGCCGTGCCATTGCAAAACGCGTGATCGAGTCCATGGTGAGCAGAACGTTGTGGCCGCCGTCTCGAAAGAATTCGGAGATCGCGAGCGCCGCGTACGCCGCGCGCAACCTCGCCAGCGCTGGTTGATCCGAAGTCGCGACCACCACGACCGAACGCGCGAGGCCTTCGGGCCCAAGCTGCTTTTCGATGAACTCCCGCACTTCGCGCCCGCGTTCGCCGATGAGCGCGATGACATTGATGTTGGCCTGAGCCTCGGCACCCGTGCGGGTCTTGACGTGACGTGCCAGCAGGCCGAGCAGCGTGCTCTTTCCAACGCCGCTGCCCGCGAAAATCCCGATGCGCTGGCCCTGCCCCAGCGTGAGGAGGCCGTCGATGCAGCGGATGCCGGTTTCGAGGATGTGGCGGATCGGCGGACGCTGCATTGGGTTGATCGGAGGCGCCTTGAGCGACCGTCGCTCGGACGTCCTTGGCCGGGACAGGCCGTCCAGCGGCCCGCCGAACCCATCGATGACGCGTCCGAGCAAGTCATGACCGACCCCGATCTGCGATTCCGCACCCAGCGCATGGACTTCGCAGCCGACGGCGATGCCTTCGACCGATCCATAGGGCATTAAGGTCACGCGACCCGCTTTCAGGCCGACCACTTCGGCGAGCACACCGGACTGGACCTTGTCACCGCCGACCGCGGAAGCGCCGGCGGTTTCACGGTGCGTTCGGACCATGATGCGGCAGAGTTCCCCGACCGCAGCGTCCGGCCCGAGCGCGTCGATGGCCAATCCTTGCATTTCGCGCACCCAACCGATCCGGCGGTGCAGCGCCGTGTCCTCAAGCGTTTGGCGGTAGACGTTCAGCGCGCTCATGGCACGCCTCCACCGGCCCTGGCGGCGCGGCGCGTTTGCAGCAGCAAGTCACGCAGCGCGTTCAGTTGGGTTTCGAAGCGAACGTCAAGACCCCCTTCTGGTGATTCCACGATGCAGCCGCCCAGGACCATTTCGGGACTCGCGACCCAGCGCACGTCATTGCCGCCGATTTGGCCCGACTTCCAGCCAGGCTCTTTCTGCAATGCTTGCAGATCATCCGGGTGGAGATGGACAGCCACCGACTGGCGAGCGCGCGAAGCACCTATGGCCTCGGTCAGTTGCGCGCGGATCGCCTCAGGCTGAACAGCGGATTTGCCCAGAACGCGGCAAACAACCTCGAAGCACAGGGCCAGCATGTCGTCTTCTGCAGCCGCCAGCCGGGATTCGATCTTCGGAGGCAAGGCAGCGATCAGACCATCCAACACCTGGACTCGCAACTGGTATGCAGCCTGGGCTTTTTGCACCAGTTCTCGATCCAAGCGCTCCGCACGGTCATCGAGCTCGCGACTGGCTTCGATCGCATTGCGGGCGGCAAGCTCCTGTGCTTCTTCACTACCGCGCGCGCGCCCCTGGACGATTCCCTCGGCAAAGCCGTCCTCGTATCCGCGCCGATGCGCCTGCTCCGCAACGCCGCCTTGATCAATTCCTTCCACGGGCCTGGTCTCATCCCTCGCCGCTTGCGTCCTTCCTGTCGGATCCGGAACCCCGCTCGTTGTGGGCGACCGCAGGGGCCCCTTCCCCAGCAGGTGGACACTCCCCGGCCGGGCCAAAGTCACTTGGCCCTGCACAACAACGTCGCGCAATACCGGCGCCGGCCGATCGCGCAGATCGGCCATTGGAATTGACTGCCGCGGCGACGTCTCGGTGATCACCTTGAAGCACCCCGCGATACACCACGGAAAATCTGTCGGAACGAATGCGGCAATTTCGGCCACGGTTCCTTTGTTCCGGCTTCAATCGCCGACAGCCCGCGCAGCCGGTCCGTCACACCGGCGATCAGTGCCGCGCGCAATGAAGGCGGCATGGCCGAGGCACGAGCAGTTGCCGCGGAGAGCTCCGCCTCGACGCGTCGGCGATGGCCAGGCTCCATGGCACCCAGCAGCTCTTCGCGCCACCGCCAATCGGCGATGCGAAGCCATTCGACCACCAGTCCGATGGGCTCGGCCTGGAGACACCGCATGGCTGCCCGCAGCTGGAATTCGTCGAGCACCTGAAGCGCCGCCACGCCGGACAACGGTTCAGCACCATTGGCGCCATTGCGCGCGGCGCCGGCGATCGCCTCTGCAATCAGGGCAGGATCGCGTTCGATGCCTAAGGTTTCCAGTTCCAGCAAAAGGTCTTGCAACGCCGAGCGCTCTGCAGCTGGCAGCGCCTCGAGCGTCCACGTCCGGTCGACCGGCGCCATTGCATGCAAAAGCAGCGCCGCGCGGCGGGCCCCTGCCGACTCGTGCGCCGCCATCAGCTATCTCTCCTCGTAGCCGGCATCGCTGCACCAGGGACCGCCGATCGCGCCTGGGCAGTACCGTCGGCGCGGTCGGCGCTCGCCATCCAGTCTTGTACGCGTCGCAAGGCTGCGGCTCGCTCCACCTCGGAAAGGGGTTTGTCTCCGTGCGCGTTGCCGCGCATGACCGCGCCACCCCGCCCGAGACGAATCAGCAGCAGCGCCAGCAACAGCACGATCACCACGCCCACGACCAGCATCTGGAGGGAGGGCAGACCATGCGCGGCCGTCAGCCCTGAAGGGGTTCGACCTGCATCTTCCATTTGAGGGGGCGGGCCGCCGGGAGCAGCCAACGAGGCTGCACCCTCAAACGCCGGGAGCGCACCCCCCACCAGAGACTGGACGATGACGGCATCTCCCCGGTCCGGCGATGCCCCGACAGCTGCGGCGATGACCTTGCGCAACTGTTCTTCCTGCGCAGGATCCAAGGCCTTGCGCACCACGGCCACCACATGGATGCGACGGATGGAACCGGGTTGACTCACGACCTGTTCCACGCGCCGACCCACCGCGTATTCGACTTCGCGTTGCGCGCTGCCGCCGCGCGCAGCGCCGCTGTCGGCCGCCTTGGTTTCGAATGCAGGAGTATCGCGCAGCACCTCGCGCTCCCGCACCACCACGCCTGTGGCCTGAAGCCCGGTTCGTGCCGCCGCGGGCAGTACGTCTTCGGTGGTCGTTCGAATCTGGTCCATGTTCAAGGTCACGTCGACGCTGGCAAGCGCCTGTCCAGACCCAAAGGCACGATCGAGAACGGCGGCGACCTTTCGGGCGAGATAGCTCTCAGTGTCGCGCTTGAGATCGAGCCGGCCGCTGTTCATCTCGGCATCGCCACCACCCTCGGCCCGCGTCAGCGCCACGCCGTGGCTGTCGACAATCGTGACGTCCTGGGTGGTCATGCCGGGCACGGCGGCAGCCACGAGCCGTTGAATGCCAACAACTTGTTCGGCCCGCAATGCCTGCCCCTGCCGAAGAGACAGCGTGATCGAGGCCTTGGCCTTCGAGGTCGCCTGCTTGAACAATCCCTGCTCGGGCAGCGCCAGCAACACACGCACCTCCAGCACCTCAGATAGCGACTGGATGGTGCGGGTCAGTTCGCCCTGGAGAGCGCGCTGGTAGTTGATCTTCTGCGCGAACTCGGTCATGCCGAAGTCCGTGTTGTTGAACAGTTCGAGCCCGACCGCGCCATGCAGCGGCAGTTCCTTGCCCATGAGCTTGATCCGGGTGGCATGCACCGTTGCCTTGTCCACCAGGATCGAGGCGCCGTTGTCCCCCAGTCGATAGGGAATCTTGAGGCGCTCTAACTCGGTGGTCATCGCCTGCGCGTCCTGCGGCTTCAGGTCGGTGAACAATGCCTGGTATTCGGTGTGCAGCAGCCACCACGCCAACACCGCGGTGGCCAGCAGGATGGCCACGCTGCCACCGATCAAGCCGATGCGCGCGCGGTGTGTCAGTCCTTGCCAGAAGTTCATATCGGCATCTTCATGATGTCTTGATAGGCCTCGAGCAATCGGCTTCGTACCTGCATCATCAACTGAAAGGAAAGTCGGCTTTCCTCGAGATTGATCATGATCTGGTGCAGGTTCTGCGCATCACCGAGCGCAAGTTTCTGCAGGTCGACCTGGCTGCTTGCCAGTTGGTTGTTCACCTGGGCGATGCCATTCGTCACCAACTGGCCGAAAGAGCCAGCGGCAGGATCCGTGGATGCGGCCGTAGCGCCAGGCATGGCAGCGAGCGCCGCTCCTTGCATCGGTGCGGCATTTGCAATGGCCACCATGTTTTGGGCCTGCATCGACAATGCGGACAGCGCCTCAACGGGCAAGAACGCACTCATGCGCTGCCTCCGCCGATTTCGAGCGCCCGCAGCGCCAGCGTTCGCGTGGTGTTCATGGCCGCGACATTCGCCTCGTAGGCTCGGGTGGCGCTCATCATGCTGACCATCTCGGTGGCGGCATCGATCCCCGCGTAAGCGACAAAACCGCGCTCGTTGGCCATCGGATGGCCTGGCTCATACACAAGGCGTGGCTCCGCACTCGTGGGGACGATGCTCAGCAAGGGTCCGGCTTGCGCCGATTCATCCGCAGCGTGCAAGCCTTGGCTGACAAGCGCGCCAAAGAGGCCGGCGCCGCCTTCGCCCACGGCACCCAAGACCGCCCGGGCTTGAGCCACCACCCGAAGCGGCTGGTAGTTAGCGCCTCCCGCGGCCTGCACCGTGTTGGCATTGGCGAGGTTGAGCGCCGCGACGTCCACACGGGCGCGCTCGATGCTCATGCCGGCGGCGCTGATGGCAAACGACTGGGTGTAGTCCATGGCTATTTCCTACCGTCGCCGACGGCCATTGAAAGAATTGCGAAATGGCGCGACAGCCCCTTGACGAGCGCCTGGTAATGAACGTTGTTGCGCGCCATTTCGGCGGCTTCCACATCCAGTTGCACTGAACCGGGCGCGCCCAGGCCGTCCACCAGGGCCTCGATGCGCGGCCGAACCTGGCTCAAAGCGGACGCGTCGAGCCGGCCGGTCTGAGCCAAGTTGCGGCGCGCCTCGCCAAGCTGTGCCTCGAAACTCACGCGCTGCGGCACGTAGCCCGCCGCGTTCGCGTTTGCGATATTGGCTGCGATGGCCTGCTGTCGCAGGCTGGCCGCATCGAGTGCGAGCGCCAATGCCGAGCGGGTCACGGCTTCAATTCCGTCTGTCATTTCTGTCTCCGAAGGCTTTCTTAACCATGTTTGCCGTGCTTCTCGATGCGCTTGCGGTCACTGCACCACGAGTTCGCCGTGCAATGCGCCTGCCGCCTTGACGGCGCGCAGGATGGAAATCACGTCGCGGGTGCTCGTCTTGAGCCGCGCGAGCGATTGCACGAGGTCGGAGACGGTGTTGGACCCGGCGACGAAGCCGGTGCCGTTCTGCTCGTCGACATCGATGCGCGTGTTGGTCACGACTGCTGTCCGGACGTCGGCGCCGCCATTCCACACGTTGGACGGCTGCGAGGCCGTGTTCTGGTTGGAGATCGCGATCTTGATGTCCCCGTGCGAAATCGCCACCTTCGATATTCGGACGTCGCCTCCCGACACCACGGTGCCCGTGCGTTCGTTGATGACGACCTTGGCCCGCCGATCGGGTTCGACCATCACGTTCTCGATGCGGGTGAACAGGCTCACCAAGTCGCCGCGCTGTGCCGGCGGTACGGCAATCTCGATGCCGGAAGCATCCTTGGCTTTTGCCAAGCCGCCGCCCAGTTGGCTGTTGATGGCTGCGGCAACGCGGCTGGAGGTGGTGTAGTCGGGCTCGGAGAGCACGAAGGTCACGCTCTGCTGCTCGTCGAGCATGGCCGCATTGACGCCGACTTCGATGGTCGCCCCGTTCGGCACCGAGCCGGAGGTCGGATGGTTCTTCTGGACCACGTTGCCGTTGGCGTCATAGCGGTAGCCACCGACCGACAGGCTCCCCTGCGCCAGCGCATAAATACGGCCGTTGGCGCCTTTGAGCGGCGTCATCAACAGTGTGCCTCCCACCAGGCTGCGCGCGTCGCCCGCCGAGCTCACGGTGACATCGAGCGTGTCGCCTTCGCGTCCGAATGTTGGCAGGGCCGCACTGACCATCACGACGGCGACGTTGCGGCTCTGGATGGCCTCCGGAGCGATCGTCAGGTTGAACTGGGACAGCAGATTGGCCAGCGACTGGCGTGCCGCGCGGTTGGCCGGCGAGTCGCCAGTCCCGGCCAGGCCGGTCACGATGCCGGTGCCGAACAGGGCGTTGTCGCGCCACCCCTTGAGCTTGCCAAGATCCTTGACGCGCATCACCTCGGCGGCGTGGGCACCCGTCAGCCCGGCGCAGCCCAGCGCAATGAGCAGTGCGCAGCGCAAGCCCGTGGTAGTTGCGCGCATGGCCCAGGTCATCGTTTTCATCACAGTCCCAGCCAGTCGAAAACCTTGCGCCAGATGCTGCGCCGCGCGCGGTCCGAGACATCGCCCTCGCCGACATAGGTAATGCGCGCGTCGGCGAGGCGGGTGGACAGAACGACATTGCCATCGGAGATGTCCTGGGCGCGCACGCGGCCTTCCAGATTGACCTTCTGCAATTCTTCATTGACCGTCAGCAGCTGTTCCCCGGCCACGCGCAGCTCGCCGTTGGGCAGCACGTCCTGGACCGTCACCGTGAGCGTCGCCAGCAGTTTGTTCGCCCGCTGAGTGCGCCCGCCTCCATCGAATTCGCCGGCCACCCCGATACCGAGCTGCCCCACGACCTTGCCGCCGGTGTGGGTCACCGATCCGGTGATGTCGTTGGCGCGGCGGGTGCCGGTGTTAGCGCTGGTCGATGCCGAGGAGTTCTCGAAGACCTGAACCGTGAGCGAGTCGCCGATGCGAAAGGCCTTGTTGTCCGCGGTGAGCGGACGGAAACTTCCCTCCTGATAGAGGCTTTCCGCCGACACGGGCGCGAGCGACGACACGGCCATCAGGATTGCAAGCGTTGCCATTTCGTACCAGGGAATGTGCGATCGCGCCGTCATGGCTGTACCTCTACCTGTCCGCGGCCCGTGACTCGGGCGAGCACCTCCGCGCGCGATCCGGGCACCTTGACGCGGACGATCTGCCCCTGCCGCCCATCCTGCAACACCTCGACGCGGCTCTCGACGGACACAGCGCCGCTGCGCGACTGCAGGTTCGCCCAGTTGCCACGGGTGACCACCGGCTCGGGTTCGAGATGGGCATCGGTGAGGACCTCGCCAGCGCGAAGGGGGCGGCGCAGACGCTGTGGTTTGTCGGATGCGAGATTGGTATGGTCGTCGGAGCCAGTGGGAACCAGCGCGCCGCGCTTGACCGTCGTCAGATCGACTTCGCGTTTCTGCATCGCACCGGCGACAACGATCCCGTCGATCACCGTTCCGCTGTCCATGCCCGCGGCAGCGACTGTGAGCGGCGCCCAGGCATCGACCTCGAAGGTCACCGCCGTCGTCCGGACGAACCGGTCGTCCACCCAGGCATCGACCCAGACCAACATGCGCTTGGACGGCATCGCCTGTTTCGCAAGCGGCCGCACCCGAAGCATCGGCATACCGGCCGGCAGCATCAGATCGCGGACCGCGCTCGCGGCCTGCACATTGGCCCGCACGCTGCGTTCGGCCAGCCAGCGCAGGAGCACCGAGCGGGCTGCGTTGGCGATGGTCTCGCCAGACAGCTGCTGTGAGGCGCTTTCGATTTCAGTTTCCTCAGCTCCTTCCCAGCGGATGATCGGGCTCCGCCCACTTGATGCGCCATTTGGTGCTTGCAGACCGCTTCGCGTCTCAACCCAACGCGCGATCGTGTCGCGGTCGAGGGTGACCGGGGAGCCGGGCCGCGGCGCAGTGCCGATCGGGAGCGCCATCAACTGCCGCAGCATCGGCAAGTCTCGGGTCGTCAGAAACGCAATGTCCCCCAAGCGCACAGGGGTCTGGCTGAGCTTGACATGCGGCCGCAGTTCGATCGAGACCGCTGCCCCCGTCGCCGTTTGCGCACTTGGCCCGACAGGCGCCAACGGCGCCGCGCCGGCAGCCGCGTAGCCAGCCGCGCACAGCGCGATCAGCACGCCACGCGTTTTACTTGCGAAGGCCATTGATCATTCCCAGCATCTCGTCCGACGCCTGTATGACCTTCACATTCGCTTCATACACGCGCTGGGCCACCATCAAATTGACCATCTCCTCGGTCAACTTCACGTTCGATCCTTCAAGGAAACCCTGAGCCAAACTGCCCATGCCGTCCTCGGTGGCGCGCCCCGAAATCGCCTCGCCCGAGTTCGTGCTCGACCGGTAGAGGTTGTCACCTTGCGCCAGCAGTGCCGACGGGCTCGTGAAACGCACGAGTTCGAGCTGGCCCAGTTCGACAGGCGTGGACTGGCCTGCGACCTGGATCCGTACACGCCCATCGCTGTCAATCTGCATGTTCTGGGCGTTGTCTGGGATGGCCAGGTTGGGCTTGAGCGGATAGCCGCCTTGCGTGGCCAGCAGCCCGTCGCGATTGACCTTGAAGGTCCCGCCTCGCGTGTACGCGCTCGAACCGTCGGGCATCGTGACCTCGAGGAAGCCTTCGCCTTGGATCGCGACGTCGAAGGCCGACTCGGTCTTCTTGAGGTCTCCCATGTCGAACAACTTCGACACGCCCGCCACTCCGACGCCAGCGCCGAGCCGGTTGGTGCCACCGAGAACGCCTGCTCCCTCTTGGGCCGGTAGAAGCCGGGCCGCCTCGCGCACCATCAGATCGGTGAATCCGACCTTGCTCTTCTTGAAGCCCGTGGTGTTGACGTTGGCCAGGTTGTTCGCAATGGTGTCGACATTGAGCTGCTGGGCCTGCATGCCGGTGGCACTGATATAGAGGGCATCAAACATGGTTCATCTCGTTCTTGAAAGTGAATAGGGGCGCGGTGCGGCTCACGAGAGCTCGCCGAGCTTGCGAATGGCTGCGCCGATCATTTCGTCATAGCCCAGGGCCACTCTCTGCATGGATTCGAAATGCCGCATCGACTGGATCAGCTGCACCATTTCCTGCAACGAGTTCACGTTGGAGTTCTCGAGAAAGCCTTGCCGAAGATCGATCTCGCTGTCCGTAAGCTGGCTCGGCACCTGGCCCGTGCCCATCAAGCCGTCCCCCATGCGCTGCAGGCTTGTCATGTCGTCGAACCGAACGACTTTGAGCTGCGCGATCGGGGTGGATTCAGCTCCGCCGCCGGGCTTTGCCTCGAAGACCAGGCCCGCGGCATCGATCGTCGGATTGGGATGGGTGAGCACGATTTCGCCGCCCTGCCCCATGACCGGATGGCCTTGCGCTGTGACGAGCCGGCCGCGCGCATCCAGTTGCCAGTTACCCTGCCGCGTATAGGCAAGTCCCGCGTCGGTAGATACCTCGAAGAAGCCCGGCGTCGTGAGAGCCACGTCGAGGTTCTGGCTGGTCGTCTTCAGCGTACCGGGCCGCGCATCGGTCTGGATCAGGAGGGCGCCGACAGAGGCCGCAGCCGCGCCCTCGGGCGACCTTGCCCCCTCGGCCTGCAGGCCGCGGGCCGCAACTTCGGCGGTGGTCATGGCGGCGGCGAAAGCTCCCGCACCGGATGGCAGCGCCATGGCAACTTCGCGCTTGTACCCGGGTGTCATGGCATTGGCCATGTTCAGGCTGATGCGCTCCAGACGGCCCATGTCCTGTTGCATGCTGTGCAGGCTGATGGCCAAAACATCGGTCATGGAATCTGTCCTGTGTCTCAAATCTGAACGACGCCGAACGACTTCAGCTCGACGGTATGGGGAACCTCGGTCATCGACAACACGCGCAGATGCGGCATCACGCGCTCCGACAACGCACGCACGTGGCGGCGCAGCTCGGGGGCGCAGAGCAGCACGGGCAGCAGGTTGCTTTTCATCATCCGTTCGGTTTGTTGGACCAGGCGCTTCATGAGCTGCTCGGTCAGGCGCGGGTCAAGAACAAAGGGCTGCGCGCCCCCTTCTTCGGTGCCCGAATGCACGCTTTGCAGGAACTGGCTTTCGATCGCGGGGTCGAGGGTCAGGACATGCAACGACGTCGCTTCGCCGAGAAGGCCCTGGCAGATCGCGTGACCCAGCCGCTGGCGGACGACTTCGGTGAGATGGTTGGCATCGCGGCTGGCACGCCCCGCATCGGCGAGGGTTTCGAGGATCGCCTCGATATGGCGCACGGAGACCTTCTCTCGCAGCAGGTTCTGCAAGACCTTCTGAACGTCGCTCGACGAGAGCACCGTGGGGATCAACTCCTCGACCAGGCCGGGCTGGGATTGCCGCACACGGGCCAACAGGCGATCGACTTCTGCGCGCGTGAGCAACGTGGCGGACTCACGCCTGAGCATCTCGGTCAGATGCGTCATGAAGACAGTCGGCGCATCGACCAAGGTGTATTTCGCCTGGCTGGCCGCTTCGCGCTGGCTTTCCTCGATCCACAACGCTGGCAGTCCGTACGTCGGGTCGCGGGTCGGCTCGCCAGGCACCGACTTGATGTCCCCCGCGGGATGGATGGCGAGCAGCCTGTCGGCGCGAGCCTCGCCCTTTCCGACCAGCACGCCGTCGAGATGAATTTCGTACCTGTCGGCCGATAGCCGCGCCGAATCCTTGAACCGGACACGTGGCAGCACCAGGCCGAACTCCTGCGCGTGCTGCTTGCGGAAGCTTGCGACACGCTCCATGAAAACGCTGCCGGGCTGATTGATCAACGGCACCCAGTTGCTGCCCAGTTGAACCTCGATCGGCTCCACCTGGAGCTGCGCGTAGGGATCGTCATTCGTGGAGGCGGCTGCGCCAACCTCCGCCGTGATTGGCGCATCACCCGCGGCGCCGCCAGGTGCTCCGGCATCCCTCGCGCCTGCGGTCTTGGCCTTGGCCGCGCGGTAGAGCATGGTCGCGGCCAGCAGGAAGCAAGCGGTCAGCGCGAGCGTCGGCACGGCGGGAATACCAGGTAGCACAAGCAAACCGCCGAGTGCCATCGCCACGAGAAGAAGCGTCTTGGGGAACGAGCTGATCTGCCTCAAGGCCTCTCGGCTCAGATTGGCGTCGGACGCGGAACGCGTGACGATGATGCCCGTCCCGACGGCGATTACGAGCGCCGGCACCTGCGTCACGATGCCGTCGCCGATGGTCAGCAGGGTGTACGTCTGCAGCGCCTGGCCCCAGGGAAGGCCGTGCTGCATCACGCCGATCACCAGGCCACCGATGATGTTGATCAACAGGATGATGATGCCGGCGATCGCATCGCCCTTGACGAACTTGCTGGCACCGTCCATGGCCCCATAGAAGCCGGCTTCTTTTTCGAGGTTCTTGCGGCGACGTTGAGCCTCGGCCTGGTCGATGAAGCCCATGTTGAGGTCGGCGTCGATGCTCATCTGCTGGCCCGGCATGCTGTCGAGCGTGAAACGAGCGGCGACCTCGGACACCCGCTGGGCACCGCTGGTGACCACCACATACTGCACCACGATGAGGATGAGAAAGACGATCAACCCGATGACGTAGTTCCCACCGACCACGAAAGCGCCGATTGCACCGATCACGCGTCCGGCATCGCCATCCGAGAGGATCAGCCGGGTGGCCGCCACGTTGAGCGACAAACGAAACAAGGTCGCGATCAGGAGCAGCGACGGGAAGGTGGAAAACTCCACCGGCCTGGCCATGTAGAAGGTCAGCAGCAGCACGAGAAATGCGAAGCTGAAGTTGCTCAGGATCAGGAAATCGAGCAGCCCGCTGGGTATGGGTGCAAAAAGCACCACCAGCACGCCGAGCACGAGCAGCACCAGCGCAATATCGCTGTGTTTGCCGAGAGTGCGTGCCAGCGCGTTCATGAAACCGTTCCAGCGCCAACGCGACCTTGTCGCTGTTCACGCATCGCGAACACCCAGACGATGATGCGTGCGACCTGCGCATAGAGATCAGGCGGCACCGGATGGTCGACCGCCAACTCGCGATAGAGCTGCCGTGCCAGCGCGGGGTTGCGCACCACGGGGATCCGATGGCGCGCGGCAATCTCGCGCATCGCGGCCGCCATGTGCCCGGCGCCTTTGGCAATCAATTGAGGAGAGGCCATTCGGCCGTGCTCGTACTTCAGGGCCACCGCAAGGTGGGTTGGATTCGTGATGAGCACGTCCGCATTGCGCGTCTGTCGCAGCGCCAGGCTTCGCTTGAGCATTTCGCGGCGCAGTTCCCGCAACCGGGCCCTGATGCGCGGGTCACCCTCGCGTTGCTTGGTCTCGTCCTTCAGTTCACGCTGGCTCATGCGCATCTTCTTGGCGAATTCGTGCCGCGTATACATGAGATCTAGCAAAGCAATCAGGCCCAGCACGAGCGCCAACTTGAGTCCCACGCTGGCAAGGTCGCCAAGGAGCGTGCGCAGGTATCCCACCGCGGACAAGGATGCGAGTGCATAGAACTGGCCCGCCAGGGCCTTGAGACTCATGAATGCGACCAGCGCTAGCAAAGCGAGCTTCCCGAGGGCGCGCGCGGTATCGAACAGCACTCGCATCGAGAACAGCTTCTTGAGGCCATTGACCGGGTTGACGCGATCGAAGTCGACCTTGACCGGCTCGAACGAAAATATGGGCCCGGTCTGCACCATGTTGCCGACGATGGCCGCCAACATGACCGTCGCGAAGAAGGGAGCCGAGATGGCAAGCCCGGCCCGCAAGGCGCGCTCGATCATGGGCCAGAGGCCGACCCCCGAGGGCTCCATCCGCCCCGCGTGGACTAGCAGCGCCAGATCGAAGCGGAATTGGCTGACCACCGCTTCGAAACCCCGCCACGTCAAATAGACGACTGCGACGGCAAATACGAGTGCCGCTACGAGGTCCGCGCTCTTCGCAGTCTGCCCGCGTTCGCGCGCGCGCTGCAGCTTGTAGGGCGTGGCCGCTGCGTTTCGATCGAGATCCTGCTCAGCCATCAGCGAATCTGCTCACGCCGAGGCGAAACTGCAGGCGGAGTGTTAGCCGCGACGAAAATGGCATCCCAAGTGGTGGCGATGGTTGCGTAGACCCGGGTCATCACACCGCCAATGCCCGAAAACCAGAGCGACAACGCAATGAGGCCGACCACGATCTTGATGGGAATGCCCATGGTGAACATGTTCATCTGGGGAAGGTTCCGGCCCACCACGCCCAGGACGAACTCCACCAGCAGGATGCAAAACACTACGGGCGCGGCCAATGCGAAACCCAGGCTGAACAGGCCGGTCCCCTGTTTCAGCAACGGCTCTGCGGCATGCGCCAGAGACCATGGTGCACCGACGGGAAAGCGTTCGACGCTGTAGCCGATGCCACGCAACAGTGCGTGATGCCCGTTGACCAGGAAGAAGACAAGGACCGCAAGGTATTGAAAGGCCGTCGTCAGGATCGGAACCGGGCGTGCCGTGACGGGATCGATGATTTGCGCAATGCCGAAGCCGAGTTGAATGTCGAGCAATTGCCCCGCTACTGCGAACGCACCGAAGGCCAGCAGGATGCCAAGCCCCAGCGTTGCTCCCAGGACCAGTTCCGCAATGGCAGCGAAAACGAAGGACTCCCAGCCACCCCAGATGCCCGTGGGCAGGGAAAGCCCCGATGCGAGCGCAACGGACAGCCCCAGGATCAGCAGCATGCGAACCGAGGCAGGCAGAGGCACGGCGTAGAACACCGGCGTCATGGCGAAGGTGGCGGCGACCCGCAAGGCCAGAAGGCCGGTGAAAGCCAGCCATGCCGTTAAGCCGAACTCAGGCACCGCCGCAAGCAAGGCAGGCACCGAATGTGATGGCAAGAGGTCCATATGGAGAAGGCGCTCGATCTAGAACATCGAGGGAATGCCGCTCCACAGCTGAACGGTGAACTGCGTGAGTTTGCGCAGCATCCAAGGCCCCGCCAAGATCATCACTGCGCCAGCCGTAACGAGCTTGGGGACGAATGTCAGCGACATTTCCTGCACCTGCGTCACGACCTGAAGCACGCTGATGACAATGCCCACGAGCATGGTGAGCCCGAGCAGAGGAAGGCATACCCAAAGCCCGGTCCAGAACAGATCCGACATCATCTTCAGGGCAAGATCCGCGTGCATGAAATTCTTTTGTCTGATCAAAGCTTGGCAGAACTTGTCTATGGCGTTTCAACCATCATTGCGATTTCGTTCATGCAAATAGCCAGAGGAACGATTTGTTGAGTATTCGAGCTCAACGTCAGCCGTCGAGCATTCGGATGTACGGCTGGGGATTGTGATGTTGCTCGACAGCAATGAAAGTTAACAATAGTCAAACGCTTGGAATTACCTGCGGAAACCGCGACTTAGTTCTCAGCGCGGAGGCTGTGCAGTCTTCAGACTACCTCTTAAGAACTAAAAATTGAGCTGGTCAGACTTTCATCACTTCGAATGGCGGGAGCAAAATCTCGGGGCCAATGGTGCTGTGCTCAATGCAGTGTTTTGAAGTTGTCATTTGCATAGTTCGCCGCGCATCGCATAGGGCCCACCCCGGCCTCAGCTTGAAACGGTGCCATAGCATTCGAATTCCGCCTACAGACATTCCGCCGCGACTTGTGCAAGTTGAGCGCATGACACACCCCATCGAACTCATCATCGAGGAGCCAGCCCTCGGTTCATATGTCTGGCGCTTGCTCGAAACGGACACGGAGGGAACGAATCCCAAAGTGCTTCGCGACGCCTTCGACGCGGCCGACACCTATGAAGCCGCGCTGGCCGCCGGGCAACGTGCGCTGCAGACTGAAATTCGACGACGCACCTCTTCCACCCAGACCCAGAACGCGTGACCCGCGCGGGCTGCGGACGGCATGCCGCGGTCGGCCACCGTGCCGACGGCTTGTTTCCGCCGCAGATCGGCAATGTCTCCCGTGTCCTCCTGTACGTAAGATCGGTCCCTCGCCTGTGAGCACAGGCGAGCAGTACCTTTCCATACGACACAGGAGATCTACCGATGCAGAACGGAAGCCGTCATCGCCGCCAGTTCCTGAAGACCGCCGCGGGCTCCGGATTGGCGGCCCTCACGGGACTGGCCGATGCGCAATCTTTTGAATTCAAGCCCAACCAGCGCTATCCGGACCCCTCGGTGCTGATCCTGGACCCGAGCTTTGCCAGATACCGCATCTACAGCAGCACCGTCGAGCAGGTGGGCAGCGGCATGCGGTGGGCAGAGGGGCCGGTGTACTTTCCCGACGGGGGCTACCTGCTGTGCAGCGACATTCCCAACAACCGGATCATGAAGTACGACGAGCGAACCGGCAGGTTCACGGTGCACAAGCAGAACGCCAACTTTGCCAATGGCAACACGCGTGATCGCCAAGGCCGCCTCGTCACCTGCGAGCACTCCGTCACGCGCCGCGTGGTGCGCACTGAGAAAGACGGCCGCATGACGGTGCTGGCCGACAGCTTCGAGGGCAAGAAGCTCAATGCGCCCAACGACGTGGTGGTGAGGTCCGACGACACCGTGTGGTTCACCGACCCGACCTTCGGCATCAATGGCGAGTGGGAAGGCTCCAGGGCCACGCCGGAACAGGCGACGACCAACGTCTATCGCGTTTCAACGGACGGCAAGCTCACCGCGGTGATCACCGATCTGATGAACCCGAACGGCCTCGCGTTTTCTCCGGACGAGAAGAAGCTTTACGTGGTCGAGTGGAAAAGCACGCCCCACCGCAGCATCTGGAGCTACGACGTTTCAGCCGACGGCACCAGCGTGTCGAACAAGACCAAGCTGATCGATGCGGACGGGCCGGGTGCGCTTGACGGATTTCGTGTCGACCGCGACGGCAACCTCTGGTGCGGCTGGGGCTTCAGCGGCGCGTTCGCGCCCGAGCCGACCGACATCGGCGGCGGAATGAAGGCCCACCTGCCGCTCGGAAAGTCGGAGGATTTCGACGGCGTGAAGGTCTTCAACCCGCAAGGCAAGCCGATCGGCTTCATCCGGCTGCCGGAGCGCTGCGCAAATCTCGAGTTCGGCGGGCCGAAGCGCAACCGCCTCTACATGGCGAGCAGCCATTCGCTCTATGCGCTCTACGTAGAGGCGCACGGAGCGGTTTAGCAATCGCGGCCCGATGCGTCGCTACGCGGCCAGCGACGCAATCTCTGACGCCGGCAGCGCACCGTGGTAGATGCGGAAGTCATCGAGCCGGCCGCGCAGGAATGGATCGGTCGAATACTGCGAGCGGCCGAGAAAGTTCTGCGTGGTCTCGCCAAGATCGAACGGCGACAGCGTCATCTGCGCATTGCTGCCGGCCACCGCGCCATCGACGTACAGCGTGCCAAGCGAGCCGGACAAGGTCACGGCCACATGCACCCAGCGGCCCGTGGGCAGCGGCGACGAGCCCTCGATCAGCTGATTGTTGTAGCCGTGCACGGTGGTGATCGCATAGCGCACCACGCCGGCGCCGCTGCGTGGCGTCAGCATCATGTAGCGGCGCTGGCCGGAGCCGAAATCGAACACGCGCGACCACGTCGAGATGGCGTCCAGGTACACCCAGCATGCGATTGTGAAGTCGGCCAGGTTCTTCACCGGCGCCGCGGGAAGGCTGACGTAGTCCGCGGCGCTTGCCAGGCCGACGGCGCCGCCCTCGTGCCCCGCCACCCACGCCGGATTGCCCGCGAGTGTGCTGGCGGCAAAGCGGCCCGTTGCATCGACGGCCGAAGTACCTTGCGCTTCGTCGAACTTGAGCTGCATCAGCAACTCGGCCTTGATGGCGGCCCTTGCCTCCGTGGAAGGAGCGCTCTCGCCGCCCGCATTCACCGCCACCACAACGTAGTGCCACACCTCACCGGCGCTGACGGTACTGTCGGTGAAGGTGAGCGTGTCGGTGATGCCCGATGTCACTGTGGTGTAGGGCCCGCCCGCAATGGCCGCGCGCTTGACGGTGTAGCTCAGCGCGCCGGTGCTGCCCCACCACGACAGATCGACCTGCGCTGCGCGCACCCGCGCCGTGAGCCCGTTCGGCGGCACGAGCGTGGCGATCGGGTCGCGCGTGTAGGTGAGCGTTCCGAACCCCAGCTGGTCGCCGTTGTTGCCATCGTCTTCGGGGCGCATCTGGATGGCCTGCAGCAAGGTATAGGGCGTGGCGATGCCGAGCCGGTTCGCATAGTGGTTGTAGACGCTTTCCCAGATGCCGCGCCGGTGCCCCTGAGCGCCGGTCGACAGCACGCTTTGCGTTCCCTGCTTGTTGATGTTGGTAAAGAATGGCACGGTGTAGAAATCGCCGGAGCCATCGCGAAGGTTGGACTTGGCCACGTACTCGGCCCCGGCCAAAAAGCGGTTGTTCTCGTAGCTGTAGACGTCGTCGCCCTGGTTCCAGGCCATCTCGCAGAACACTCCCGCCAAGCCGATGCCGAGCGTGCAATGGCCTTGGTCGCGGCCGCTCTCCTGCCACTGGCCAAGGTAGCCCGGATGCACGTGATAGACCGCCTGCAGTCCGGCGCCGTTGCCTTGGCCGGTCTTGTAATAGCCGAGCGCCTCGTCGTAGAGGTCGGGCCGGTCGCACAGCACGCCGATGGCCAGGATCGAGGCCAACGTGCATTGATCCCAGTTGGCCCAGTAGTTGGTGATTTCGGCACCGTTGTGGTTGACGAGGAAGCTGTGGTTGAGCGGATAGAACACCGTCAGCATCATGTTCTGGAAGCGCGCAAAGTCGCTTGCCGCCCAGCCCGGATAGGACCGCATGATCTCGGCCGCATTCGCGAACTGGTGACCGTAGATGCCCGCCGCCAGGAAGCGGTCCGCGTTGCCTTCGATCGACGTCAGCGTGGACGACCAGGCGTTGAGGAAGACGACTGCCAAGTCGGCATAGCGCGTGTCTTGCGACACCTTCCAGCGCAGTGCCAGCTGATAGCTTCGAGCGATGTCGATGTACATCTGCGCAAAGTTCTGGTCGTCTCCGCCGCGAATCACCGTGGCGAGCGGCCGCGGGGTGGCGCCGAGCTGCGAACGGCCATTGGCTTTCAACCTGTTCCAACCGTCGAGCCAGGGCTGCGCATTGGCCGCGACCTTTGCGCGCATGCGATCGAAGTCGGCCTCGGTATGCAGGAGGCCGGGGTGCACGAATTTTCGCGATGGAGCGGGTATTTCTTCGGCCGCGGCATCGGTCGAGGAATCGGGCCCCGCGGAGGAGACGACAGCCGAGGACGTGGAAGCGTTCTGCGATGCCGCGGCCAGCCCGCCGAAGCCGCCCGCCACGCCTGCGCCACCCCCTCCTCCTCCGCCCCCACACGCGGTCGTGCCGAGCGCGACCAGGCTCATTGCGCCCATGCAGAAGGTGCGGCGGCCTAGGGGAATGTTGTTTTCACTGTCTTGTGGATGCATGTCGAAGCGCTGTTGGTTAAAAATTGTTACAGCAACATGCATGCCAATCGGCGGATGAAACCTTTTCCATTCGCCGATCGGCCCTCATCCACGCCGCGGCATGCCGCGAGTGCCCCAGAGATGACACTCAGCGTCACATCGGGGCGCCGATGCGCTCAAGAATGTCAGTCCCGTCGGTTCAGCTCTTCGGGCCGATATGAATCTCCGGAAACCTGTCGTCGTAGAACGCGATGCGGCCCTTCAGGGCCTTGTGTTCGTCGTACGGGCTCTCATACGTCCAGGCGACGTCGTCGATCTGCCGTTCGCCCAGGCTCACGCTGTAATAGTTCGCATGGCCCTTGAATGGGCATTCTGAAATCGTCTGCGAGTGACTCAGCTTCTCCATGCGGACGTCGCCGCGCGGAAAGTAGTAACGCACCGGGGACTTGTCTTCGTCGACCTTGATCACGTCTCTCGAGTTGGCGACGACGACGCCTTCGACTTCAACTTCCATCGGCTGCTCAAGCTGTTCTTCCCGCACCTGGTGATCGGGCCATTTGCGGTGTCCTGGTGATTTGCTCATCTTGAACTCCTGGTTGGTCGAGATGGCTCTTGAACCAGTCGCATGCCAATATCGAAACGGCGCCGAGCGCACCGGGCTCTTCGAACAGGTGCGTTGCGCCAGGCACCAGCGACAGCCGCTTCTCTGACTCGAAGCGACTGCCGTTCGATGGGCCAGGCTTCGGAATACATGCCTACCCTTTCAAAGGGCGGGCCTCAGCAGTGGCTGCGGAGGGCGCGTGTGTGCGGAGCGTGTGCGGAACATCTCGAATGTCATTTCGGTTTCCTTGCGTGCGAAACATATGGCCTCGCACATGAACCACTGTATTTTTCGGGCACGCGCTTTCTGTAGGGTGATGCTCACATCGGCGTAGGCGAAGCGAACCGTTGCATCTTGAAAGAAGAAGGGCATGCCCGAACGCCGCCCCGCGTTACGCCAGAACAAATCCGCTTATCAGGTTCTCTCTCATCAACCGGTTTTGCAGACTGCCCAAAGGTCTTGCAATCTCTTTCAGGAACTGGCTTCGGAGCGGCGCTTCCGCTCGTACCAAGCGGATCGCCTCCATTGCGTCTACGGCTTGAAAACCCAGGTTGTCGTGCGGTCGAAGCTGGGACAAGCCATCGAGGTCCGAAGACAAGACTGTGGCGATCTTTGGGTAACCTCCGGTGGTCTGGTGGTCGGCTAGCAATATCGAAGCCACGCCGTCGCCTCCGACCTGTATCGAGCCCCGCACGATCGGCTCGGAAGGGATGGACAAGGCATCCTTCAGTGCCAACTTCGGGCCGGAGAGACGCATGCCCATCCGGTCGCAGGCCGGCGTGACCGCAAAGCTCTCTTGAAGGAACGCAGCCGCGGAGTCAGCCTCGAATCTGCCGGTCTGCGGCCCCAGCACAACCCGCGCGAGCTTGCGCGAATAAGCAAAAGCGGGAACCGGAAGATCGCCCTCCCGTTCCTCCGCAATTCTGGTGTTGCGCAACAAGACCGCGGCACCGGGAGCAAGGCTGCCGCCACCAAGACCAGACGTCGAATGCGTTGCGGTGTGCCCTGCCCACTGCTCGCACACCAGTTCTCCACAGAACGCCAGGTAGGCCCAACTTCCCCAACGTCCGGGACGAACCGACAGCACGTCTCCTGTACGGATGGTTCGCACGCACCAGGACTTGGTCAGCGCGCCTGAATGGCGAACCTGGAAGTCGCCCCCAGAAACGCAGCACGTCACCTCGCCCGATTCGCACACCACTTCCAGCCCGCCCATGGAGATTTCCATGGCGGTGGATCCCTCCGGGCATCCCAGCGCAATATTGGCGGCAGCATGTGCAAGTCGATCCATGGGCCCCGAGGCCGGGACGCCAAACCTCAGCATGCCCGGTCGCCCGCCGTCCTGGTAGGAGACCAGCGGGCCGCAGGACCTGACCAGCAGCCTGGCCTCAGTCATGGTTGCCACTCTCTCGTCGTGCTTCGTACTCCACCAGGCTGATGCGCTTGAACCTGACCTTGTCCCCCACGCCGAAAAGAAAAGGAGCGCTTTCATCGCGGGTCAGGATCCGGGTGGGCGACCGGCCGATGATGGACCACCCCGTGGGCATCTTGAGTGTCGTGACAAGACATTGCGGCCCTGCGATGAGCACGCTTCCAGCGGCGATGTCCCGAAGCGCCGACGGCTTTCGCGGCACCTGGATCTCGCTCGGCACGCCCGACATGTACGCGTACCCGGGCGCGAATCCATACATGCGAACTTGATAGTCACCCTGCAAGTGAAGCTTGATCACCTCGTCGATGCAAAGGCCCGACGCCTGGGCCACCGCGGCAAGATCGGGTGCGAAGTCTTCTTCATAGCAAATCTCGACCTCGCGCAGTTCCCCTCTAGGCTGGCCGGCGGGGGGATCTTGCTGCAGGTTTTCAGCAGCCTCTCGAATCCGGGTGTGATCCGTGACCAGGGGATCGAAGTCGATCAGCAGGCTGACAAATGCCGGGATGCATTCGATCATTCCCTCGGGCGGTGAATGCGCCAATGCCCGGTCGAGCGCGAGCACTGCCGCATTGGCCTGGTCGGTGATCACATCTCCAAAGGAAACCAGCAGCGAGTGGTCCGCAACAGGAACATACGTTGGCCATCCTTGCTCGAGCATCGAACTTCCTCGTACCGGTAGCTAGTCGAGAAACGAGACCAGCGTGACCCCTTCGGCCTCCAATCGCATCCGGACGTGGCGGGCCATCTCGACGGACTCTGCACTGTCGCCGTGGACACAGATCGATTCAGCCTTCAACGGGATCGGCTCGGCGCCCAGGACGGGCATCTTCCCGGTCTTCAGGAAGCCGATCAAACGATCCGCGGCGTCCCTTGCATCGTGCAGCACCGCGCCCTCCTGGCTGCGCGGCACCAGATGGCCATTGGGCAGGTACGCGCGATCGGCGAATATCTCGGAGAAGACCTGAAGCGCCTGTTCACGAGCGGCGTGCTCCAGGTTCGTGCCCGATATGGCAAGGATCGCAAGGGCGGGATCGATCGCCTTGACCACCGAGACAATGGCCTTGGCAACCGCCATGTCGGCCGCGGCAAGATTGCCAAGTGCGCCATGGGGCTTGACGTAGCTCACCCGGGTGCCCGCCAGGCGAGCCATCGCCGCAAGGGAGCCGACCTGCGCCGCGACCATCCGGCCGATCTCGGCGGGTTGCATCGGAATCACGCGTCGCCCGAACCCCTCGCGGTCGGCATAGCCGGGATGGGCACCGACCTTCACCCCACGGTCGGCAGCCAATCGCAATGTCCTGTACATCGTTTCCGCATCACCGGCATGGCCGCCGCAGGCGATGTTCGCGCTGGTGACGCAGTCGAGAATCAGCGCGTCATTTCCCATGACCCACGGGCCGTAGCCTTCACCCAGGTCGGAATTCAGATCGATCCGCATCCGCGAGTCCTCGTTTTATTTCTACTTGCCAGGGAGATTCGTTGCACGAGTGAGCAGCGTCACGCCTGCGCCCTCGGCCGAGGCGTAGTAGGTAAAGCCCGTGCAGTTCGCGCGACGCCCCCGCATCAGCACGGGCAGTCCCAGCGCTCCGGCTTTCGTCTCTGCCGCATCGGCATCCGGAACCTCGAACCCGATGTGGAAAACTCCCTCGCCCTTGCTGTCCAGATGAACGCGCTGCGGCGACGGTTCATCGTTGGGCTCGCAAAGCTGGATTTGCACATTGGGCAGGTTGCAGACCCTGTACTTGAGCGTGCGAAAGCCGGCCTCGCTGGGAACGCTCAGCTCTTCATACTCGGACAAGGGCGGGTACTCGGTCCAGGGGCCCACGCCGATGGATTCGTAGTAGGCCTGCGTCTTGTCGATGTCGTGCACCACCATGCAGATGTGGTGAAGCTTGTTGAACGGGTGTGACATCGATCAGCCCTTGACTGGAACGACATAATTAAGAACGCGCCGTCCCCCGTCCACGTACATGGTTTCTCCGGTGATGTACGACGCATCTTCACTCGCAAGGAATGCGACGACCGACGCAATTTCCGACGGCTGGCCGTAGCGGCCCAGCGGGGTCCGCGAGAGGATTGCATGATTGCCCGCGCTCTGGACAAACGCCCCGGCAACCATGTCGGTCATGATGGTCCCGGGCCCGACGCCGACGACCCGAATGCCGTGCGGCGCAAACGCCACCGCCGCGGTAGACGTCACCTGATTCATGCCGCCCTTCGAAATCGCGTACGGCGCAACGTTGGGGTTGGCCAGCCCGGAGTTGATCGAAGACATGTTGATGACCACGCCGCCCTTGCCTTGGCTGATCATCTGGCGGCCCGCGGCCTGTGTCCCGTAGAAGGCGCCCTTGAGATTGACGTCCAGCACGCGGCCGAGCATTTCTTCGGTGACGTCCAGAAACTCCACCACCGGTGCGATACCGGCATTGTTCACCATGATGTCGATGGCACCGAAATGCTGAACCGCCGCCTCGACAAGGCTGACCACCTCGCTCTTTTTCGAAACGTCCGCACGCACTGCGAAGACATTGGCTGCCGTGCCTATCTCATCGGCCGTCCTGGCCAGAGTCTCTGCGTCGATGTCGGAGACAACCACTTTTGCGCCCTCGGCCAGAAGACGTTCGGCCGTCGCGCGCCCGATGCCTCGCGCGGCCCCTGTCACCACTGCAACTTTGCCTGCAAGCCTCATTTCGACTTCCTCTCAATAAACGATGGATTCAAACAATGGCGTCGAGGTGCGAATGCGCGCCCAACCCAGTGGGGTCATGTCGATCGACCGGAACTCTCCGGCCGTGATCAGTTCTGCAACCCCTCTGCCGACAGCTGGCGCGTGCATGACGCCATGGCCGGAAAACCCCGTCGCGAAGATGAGGTTGGTCAACTCGTCATGAGCACCGACGACGCCGTTGTGATCGAGCGTGTTGACTTCATAGTGTCCAGCCCACGCCCGGTTCAGGCGCAGCTCTTCCATGGCCGGAATGCGCTTGGCAAGCAACGGCCAGAACAACTCATCCATCAACTCGTGATGAGGTTCGAAGTCTCCATCGGCGTCCACGTCGATCTCGACCGGCGGCTGGATGCCTCCGATGTAACCTTCCCCTTCAGGCCGGACCCAGATGCCGCTCGAGTCGAACAGCATCGGAAAATCGTTCGACCTGAAAGGCGTCTTGAAGGAGAACACCGTGCGTTTCTTCGGCACGACCGGCAGCCCGATTCCCAACGACGCGGCCAGACGCCCGGACAGCGCCCCTGCGGCCAGAACGCAGAAGTCGCACGCCAGCGAGTCTCCGTTCGACAACTCGACCCCGGTGACTCTCGCGCCATCTGTCTTGAACGCGTTGGCCGCTGCTTCCACATAGTCCACGCCAAGCCGGCGCGCCGCGCGACGCACCTCGGAGAGCAGGCTCCAGGCATCGAACCAGCCTTCGTGCTGGACACCCAGCGTTCCAATGCCAACGTCGTCGAAGTTGATGCCCGGAAAGCGCGCACCGAGTTCATCGGGGTCAAGCACCCGGATGTCCGCGCCGTTGCTGCGCTGCATCCTGACGGCTTCTATGCGCTCGGCGACTTGATCGTGGCCTCCGAGGATCAGGTAGCCTTTTTCCCGATACCCGATGTCTGCCTCATCCCCGAACACGGCCTTGATGTTGCGGAACATATGAGCGCCGAAAAGGCTCATCTGGATGTTCGTGGCCGTTCCGAACTGGGTTCGTATCGAGGCAGCGGAAAGGGCCGTCGAAGAAAACTGGTACGACGCATCTTTCTCCACGACGGTGATCCGTCCCGTGAAGCCAGCCTTGCGCAGCGACCAGGCACAGAAGCTGCCGATGATGGCACCACCAACGATGACAACCCGGGCTGAATTTGCCAATGACATGATCGATCAGTCAACGATTCGCTGAACAGCGCCTTCAAACACTGGCCGGCATCACGCTCGGCGACTGCCGTTGCGCGAACGTCGACGCCGATTCCTCGAACGCCTGCCCGGCAAGCGGGTTCCACTGCACACCCGACCGCGCGGCGACACCCGGCTTGAGCCGCTGCGACTCGTCGTAGTCGCTCCAGGGATGAAAGAACAGCGGCTCGACTTGGTCGATGTTGCGCAAGCGCTCGGCATACGCATCGAGGTAGGACTGCCGCTCCTGCTGCGGCACGCGCGCAGGCATCCACGCGGCGAAGGGCGGCAGCACGGTGAATCCGGTGTAGCCCAGGATCCCGTTGTGAATGGGCCAAAGCACATGATGAAGATCGCCATCGATGCCGTTGGGCTCGTAGAGCGTAGACGCCGTTCCTGTCGTGATGCTGAGCATCGCGCGCTTGCCCTTGAAATGCCCGGTTTCGTATTTGCGCCCTGCCGAGTAGGCGAAGCCCCGGCTGAGAACGCGGTCGACCCACCCCTTGAGGATGGCGGGCATAGAAAACCACCAGACCGGAAATTGCAGCAGCACGAAGTCGGCAGCCGTGACCTTGGCCTGCTCGGCCACCACGTCCGGGCTCTGCCCGCCGGTGGCAAATGCATGTTCCTGCTCCCTGGAAAGATCCAGGTAGTCGGCGTTCGCACGTTCGCCCTCGAAGTCGGCGGGCCCCAGCGCCGGATTCCAGCCCATGCGGTAGAGGTCGCTGACGACGACCGTATGGCCCATTCGCTCAAGCTCGCGAATGGCGACGTCTTTCAGCGCTACATTGAAAGATGCAGGCTCGGGGTGGGCATAAACGATCAGACAGTTCATGCCGGAAATTCTGCGCGCGAGAGTCAGGCGCAGCTAGAACGCACGACGCACCTGGTTGCGGTTTTCTGCATAGTCGAGACGCGAAGCACGGTACTGCGCCGGCGTCATGTTCGTCGCCACCTTGAACTGGCGCGAAAAGGCGCTGTGATCTGCGTAGCCGCACGCCGCGGCCACGTTCGTGATGGACGCCGACGTTTCCTCCAGCATCTGGCATGCCTTGTCGATGCGTTTTTTCATCAGCAGCTGTTTCGGGGTCACGTGGAAAACCTCGAGCACCAGGCGCCCGAGCGTGTCCATCGATACCGACGCATGGTCCGCTGCCTCGGCGATCAGGACCGATCGATCAAGGCCCTCGTCGATGAAGTCCAGAAACCTCTTCAGCCGGCGGTAGCTGTGATGGCGTTCGTTGGGGCGGGGCAAGTCGCGTGACAACCCGGCCAGCCCGACGATGCGGTTGTCGGCATCCAGCAGGGGGAACTTGGAGCTGAGGCACCAGTACCGGTCGCCGCGGTAAGTCTGGTACAGGCGCAACAGCTCGCGGATCGGACGACCGCTGCCAATGACTTCGAGGTCTTGCGCCACCGTGCTCACGCCGGTAACCGGGAACAGCTGGTCCGCAGTCTTTCCGGCGACGCTCTCGCCGCCCTGCAGGCCGGCCCGGTCAATCAAGGTCTGGTTCGCCCAAAGGTAGCGGCCCTGCTCGTCTTTGACGTAGAACAGCACGTCAGGCAGCCTGTCGAAAAGCGTTTCGACCAGCCCGGGCGTTCGCGTGAGCCACTCCTGTACCTGCTCGTCCAGTCGCATCCGGTTTCCTTGCTCGATACCCTAATTTGCTTGGCGCCTAGTCAAAGCTGACCAAATGTCTGCCGCGTTAGTCTGTGAATTACACAGTCGACCCGTTGCGAGCGTTCGACGTTGGTCTGCTGGTGGCGGCTATGCAGCGATTGCGGTCTGTCGTGCGTCTGCAATTGACGTCCGTTTCTTGCTAGTGAACTGCCCTTCAACGCGGCTGCTCCGACTGCCAGCGGGAAGAAAAGCTGGCCACAAAAGCCGGGGCGATTCAGTTCGCCCTGTGCTGTTAGCCTTACATGGTCGGCAGGGCCTCTGCCACGCCAACTCCGGCCATCGTGCCCAATTTTAGAAGTGAACTCACTATGACCAGCCCGCTGTACAACGCCTCCGTTCCCGTCATGCAGCAGATGCTGCGCGCCCTGTCCGACGTGCTCAAGAAGGCCGAAGACCACACGACGCAAAAAAATATCGATCCAAATGCGCTGCTGCAGGCGCGGCTGTTCCCTGACATGTTTCCGCTAGTACGTCAGGTACAGATCGCCGCAGACTTCTCCAAGGGCATTGCCTCCCGCCTGGCTGGTGCCGAGGTGCCGTCCTGGCCCGACACTGAGGTCAGCTTCGCCGACCTGCAAGCGTTGATCGCCAAAGCTTTGGCCCATATCGGCTCCTTCAAGTCTGAGCAATTTGATTCCAGCGAGAGCCGCGAGATCGTATTGCGCCCCGGCACCCCCAAGGAAAAGAAGCTGACCGCAGGCGCATATCTTCTGCACTATGGACTGCCACAGTTTTTCTTCCACGTGACCACCACCTATGCCATCTTGCGCCACAACGGTATTGAGATCGGCAAGCGCGACTACATGGGTGCCTACTAACCCAAGACAGACAGGAGTTCAGCCACTCTGGCCACTGCCGCTCGATAGCAACTAAAGCCTCCGCGTTCGACGTTGGCCTGCTGATGGCGGCTATGCAGCGATTGCTGCCGGTGATGTCGGCCCCCTGAGTTCACGGTCTTGGCCATGCAGCGCTCATTCATGCGCCAGTGTCATCTCGGACCCAGTGGCCGGTTTCAACGGACCGCTGACCTGGCCAGCCAGCCGGTACGTTCACGACGCCTGAACGTCTGCTGACCTCGGCCAATTCGGCGTGATCATGCTTGCGGCTTAATGAACCCGCAGCACCTCAAACTGCCGTCGGGTTAGAGCCACCTGTATTGACACCTCATCACCCTCGCACTTGCCCAGCATGGCCCTGCCCAAAGGTGCTTCGCTGCTGATGACCTGAACGAGCTGAGCGCCGCTGACCAACGTCATGCTGCCCCCATTCGGACCGAGGAAAAGCTGTTGCTGCTTGTCGTCGGAATCGACTAGGCAGACCAGCGCGCCGCGCTGTATACCTTTGCTGGCGTCGTAGGGACGCGGGCGGAATTGGCGCCAATTGGCCATCGCCTGGCGGATCGCTTCGGCGCGCCGAGCTTGGCCCGTGGCCAAGTAGGCGGCTTCGAGTCCCAATGTGTCGTATTTGTTTTCGGCGATGTTCTCTTCGTGAGTCGCCGTTTCATGGGCCGCCCGCACCGCCTGCTCGGCTTGCAGCAGGTCTTCAGCGAGCCGTTCCAGCACCTGCTGTTGCAGCAAGAATTTATCCATGACGAAAGGTCGGCATCTCGAGCAAGCGGTGGTAGGTTTTGAATATGAAGGGCTCCAGAACCCTTCGACGCTTATGTTGGCTGCAGGTTAACTTCAGCTTTGGGCCACCCGCGCCGTTCGCTGCCTGGTGTCGAACGGCAGCAGACAGTCTCAAGCTGACTATGGAACTACATCTGACAGGTAGACGGAAAAACCTGACTGGCAGCCCAAGAGATCTGAATCCTCAACGGGCAGGCTTCAGCGTGAACTGGCGGCCGAGGTTCACTTGACGGCATGAGGGAAAACGTTGGATGCTGGATTTGTCGCGCTGCAGTAATTTCTAATCGCCTCTTGGTCTGGAGGCGCTGTTAATGGAACAGTTACTGCACAATCCCTCGGAAGCACCCGGACCGATGCGGAGGTAGGCGCAATGAAAAAGCCCTAAGTAGTTGATTTACTTAGGGCTTTTGGACTTACGCGGACAACCGCGAAAGTAATGTTGGTGGCCTGGGGCGGAATCGAACCACCGACACGCGGATTTTCAATCCGCTGCTCTACCAACTGAGCTACCGGGCCTTGGTGTGCAGCCTTAAATTATACAGCGCTTCTGCGGCCTCTCGAAAGATCGACTCCAAGTTGTTTGAGCTTGCGATAAAGATGGGTCCGCTCCAGCCCCGTCTTCTCGGCCACGCGAGTCATGGACCCGTTTTCCATGGCGAGGTGGAATTCGAAGTAGGCCTTCTCGAAGCCGTCGCGCGCATCGCGCAGCGGGCGGTCCAGGTCGAAGCTCTGGGTCGATTGCGGCCCGGCATCGGGCACCGGCACCGCCGCCAGGGAGGCCAGCAGCAGGCTGTCGCCCGTGGTGGTGATGGCGGCCGATGGATTGACGCCCGCGGCCGGGGGAACAACGCCCGCGGCTGCGCGCCTTGCGCTCTCGCGCGCGAGCCCCTGCTCCACGGCCTTGAGCAGCTTCTGCAGGGTGATGGGTTTTTCGAGGAATGCGAAAGCGCCGATGCGCGTTGCATCGACCGCCGTGTCGATGGTGGCATGGCCGCTCATCATGATGACGGGCATGCTCAAGAGCCCGGCCGTGGACCACTCCTTCAGGAGCGTGACGCCGTCCGTGTCGGGCATCCAGATGTCGAGCAGCACGAGGTCGGGTCGTGCGCGTTGCCGCGCGGCGCGTGCTTCGGCCGCGTTTTCGGCGAGCTCCACGTTGTGGCCTTCGTCATTGAGAATTTCGAAGAGCAGGTCCCTGATGCCCAGCTCGTCATCGACCACGAGAATGTTTGCCATGAGTGCTGCTTGTCTTGTGCGCTGGTATCTGAATGATGTGTATGGGTCCGCCAGCCTATCCATCGCCTGGAGGCGATGGATTCTTTCGCGCTCAGGCGGCGGAAGACTTCGAATCTTCGGTGTGAGCGGCCGCTGCCTGCGACGCGCCTGCCAGCGCGAATGATAGCGAGACTTGCGCCCCTGCTACAGCCCCATCGACAACACGGTTGGAAAGCTCGATGCGCGCGCCGTGTTCGTCCGCGATCTTCTTGACCACGGCCAGCCCCAAGCCGGTACCTTTTGTCTTCGTGGTGACGTAGGGCTCGAAGGCGCGCTTGAGGATGTTTTCGGCAAAGCCGGGGCCGCTATCTTGCACGGTGAGGCGCACGCGCTGGCCCGAATCGCCGAGGCGGGTGCGAATGATGACTTCACCGGCACGCCCGGTGCTGCTGGCGGCGGCCTCGGCGGCGTCCTGGGCGTTCTGCAGCAGGTTGTGGATGACCTGGCGGATCTGCTGCGCGTCGCCGCGGATCGGCGGGCAGCGCTCGTCCAGTTCGGAGCGCAGCGCAATGGGGGCGTTGTCGACACCGTAGAGCTGAAGCACATCGACCAGCAGTGCATTGAGGTCGACCGGCTTGAGATCGGCCGCGGGCAGGCGGGCGTAGTCGCGGAACTCGTTGACCAGGCGCTTCATCGCGTCGACCTGGTCGACGATGGTCTTGACCGACTTGACCAGCACGGCCTGCTCGGACGGCGCGACCTTGCCGGAGAGCTTCATCTCCAGCCGCTCCGCAGAAAGCTGGATGGGTGTCAGCGGATTCTTGATTTCGTGCGCCAGGCGGCGCGCGACTTCGCCCCAGGCCTGGGCGCGCTGGGCCGAGACGATCTCGGAGATGTCGTCGAACACCAGCAGCCGGGCGGCACCGGGCAGCTCGGCGCCGCGCGCGACGATGTTGATGGCGCTGTCCTGCTGCGGCAGATCGATGCCGGTGGCGTGGAGCTCGAAGGCGTGCTGCCAGTGATCGAGGCCGTGCTGCAGGCGTTCGACCTGGAATTCGTCGAACTGCTGCTGCACGCTGTTGCCGAAGTCGGCCAGCCCGGGCACCTGGGCGAGCGGCATGCCCTCGTAGGCTGCCAGCGGGGCGCGCAGCACGCGGGTGGCACCGGGGTTGGTGGACAGTATGGTGCCCTTGGCGTCGAGCACGATCACGCCTGAGGTCAGGTTGTCCAGAATGGTCTGCAGGTTGGCGCGGGCGGCGTCGAGCTGGCCCATGGTTTTTTCGACCGCGCCGCGGGCATCGGCCAACTGCTGGGTCATGACGGCAAAGGAACGCGTGAGGCCGCCCAGCTCGTCCTTTCCTTGCAGCACGGTGGTCGGCCGCAGGTCGCCGGCGGCCACCTGGCGAACGCCGTCGGCCAGCACGAGCAGCGGCCGGGCCAGCTGGTTGCCGAACAGCACCGCCAGCAGCACGGCGCCGAACACGGCCAGGAACAGGCTCAGCGTGAGGGTGCCGATGTACATCCGCCTGAGGCCTTCGCGAGCCAAGGCCCGCTCCTGGTATTCGCGGTTGGCCTCCTGCACGGCGAGCGCATTGGCCACCACGGCGGGCGGCAACGGCTGCGTGACCTGCAGAAAGCGCGGCGCGGTGTCGAAGTCGAACCCTGGGCGCTGCACCATGGCCAGCGCGCGCACGCTGGCGGGA
The DNA here is from genome assembly GCF_900099805.1 of Variovorax sp. OV700. GTDB lineage: Bacteria > Pseudomonadota > Gammaproteobacteria > Burkholderiales > Burkholderiaceae_C > Variovorax. Next base: position 120,949 of record NZ_FNDR01000016.1, read on the forward strand.
GGCAGGGTGGTACCCGGCGGGGCCGTTTCGTCCAGGCCTTCGATGTGGGCGATGGCGCGGTCGCCCCGCGCCTGCCGCAGCTGCTGGCTGGTCGGCCGCTCGGGGTTGAGCTGGAAGCGCGAGGTACCCGCGCTGGCGACGAGTTGCCCGGTGCCGGTCCAGAGCACCACGTCGGACGCCTGCAGCTGGTCGCGGATGCGCTCCAGAACCAGGCCGGCGCTCGCGTCGGGCACCTGCACCAGCTGCGCGCTGGCCGCGCGCGTCTTGGCGGCCAGGTCGTCGGAGAGCGAATCGAGCGTGGCGCGGCCCAGGTTCAGGCCGGCATCGAGCGCGCCTTCGACCTTGACGTCGAACCAGCTCTCGATCGATCGTGCGACGAACTGGTAGGACACCACGTAGACCAGCGCGCCGGGCACGACGCCCACCAGCGCGAAGATGGCCGCCAGCTTGATGAGCAGCCGACTGCCGAACTTGCCCTGGCGCAAGCGCCGCAACAGGCGGAAGGCGACCCAGCCGATCACCAGCACCAGCAGCACCGCCACCACCACGTTGATGCCGAAAAGCCGTACGTAATAGCGCTCGTACAGTGCGCGGTTGTTGGTGGCTTGCGCCAGCAGGAACATCAGCACCAGGCCGATGGCAGTGACCAGCGCGGCGCCCACGCCCACGGCCCAGCGGATCGCGCGCGCGCGGCGTGCGGCGGGGCTGGCCGCTGCGCCGCTGCGCGGCTTGGTGCTCACCGCTGCTTCTCCAGGGGCAGCTTGGCGTTGCGCTCGGCAACGATGTTCCAGTCGGCCTGCCCGACCACGCCGATCTGGAACGGGCGCGGCAGCTGCGAGGTGTCGAGCCGGAAGCGGAACACGACTTGGTGCGAGGGTTCGTCGCCGATCTCGGCCGCGTCGCCCAGCCGCAGCCGGCCGATGCGCTTGACGGCGTCCATGGCATCGGCAAGGCTGTCGAAGTTCTGGTTCAGCGAAACACCGAATCCCGCCGTGCCGGTAATGGGCACCGGCGACACATTGAGTCGCCAGCGGCGCGTGAGCGGCTGGTAGGCAAGCCGCATGTGGCGCGTGACCTGGGCCACCTTGCGGTCGGTCCAGTACCAGCGCTCATGAAAAACCTCGGCCTCGGCCACGAAGTAGATGGCAATGCCCTTGTCGAGCACCTCCTCGACCAGCGAGGGCAGCTCGAACTGCACGGCCGCGGTCAGGTAGACGCCGTCGTCGGCCTGTTCGAGCCGCATCTGGGTGACCGACGCAGCGGCGCGCCCTTGCGCGGCCGCGGTGAGAGGCAGCCAGCTCAGCAGCAGCACGCACGCCAGCAGCAGCGCCGCCAATGCCGTGGCGCCACGCCGCCCACGGGCCTCAGCGCGGGCGTTTTTCAAGCAGGGCGTAGAAGAAGCCGTCGTGGTCACCTGAGGCATTGTCCGGGACTGCGCGGGCATTCGCCCCGCTTTGGGGAAGCAAATGGCCTGGCGATGCCTTCAATCGGGCGTCGGTGTTGTGCGCAAGAAACGCATCGATTTGTTGCGAGCCCTCTTCCCGGAACACGGAACAGGTGCAATAGAGCAGCCGCCCGCCGGGCCTGACCAGCGGCCAGAGCGCCGCCAGCAAGGCCGCCTGCTGGACCGCGAGCTGCGAGGTATCGCTTTCGCGGCGCAGCCAGCGCACGTCGGGGTGGCGCCGGACGATGCCCGACGCCGTGCAGGGCGCGTCGAGCAGGATGGCGTCGAAGGGCGTGCCGTCCCACCATTCGGACGGCCGGGCGGCATCGGCCACCACCACCTTGGCGGCCAGGCCGAGCCGGCCCAGGGTCTCGTCGATGCGCCGGCTGCGTACCGCGTCGACTTCGAGGGCCGTGACCTCGACGGCCTCGGGCCCGGCGAACTCCAGCAGGTGCGCCGTCTTGCCGCCCGGGGCGGCGCAGGCATCGAGTACGCGCAGCGGCGCGGCGCCTGCCACGGGAAGCATCCCTTCGAGCAGCAGCGGCGCCGCCATCTGGGCAGCAGCGTCCTGCACCGAGCATTCGCCATCCGCGAAGCCCGGCAGTTGCAGCACCGGCCGGGCGCGCGCCAGCTGCAGGCCGGCGGCTCCCACGCGCACCGCCGCCAGGCCGACGGCCTCGAGCGCGAGCTGGTAGGAAGCAACCGTGGTTTTCTGCAGATTGACGCGCAGGGTCATGGGCGCGTGGGCGTTATCGGCCGTGAGCACGCGCTGCCAATCGCGCGAGTGGTCGCGCTTGAGCCGCTCGATCCACCAGCGCGGGTGGTTCCACTGCGCGACCGGTTCATGGTCGGTGGCTGCCACGAGCTCATCACGTTCGCGCAGGAAGCGGCGCAGGCAGGCATTGATGAAACTGGCTTGTGCGCGCGTGGCCGGGTTGCGCTTTGCAGCCTCGACCGCCTGGTCGACCAGCGTGAAAGGCTCGTAGGGGGCGTGCTGCGCATCCCAGGCCAGCGCCAATGCGGTGCACAGCAAGGCATCGGGCAACGGCGGTGGCGTGCGCTTGGCAAGGTGGCGGCGCAACGCCTCTGCGCGGCCCAGCCAGCGCAGCACCTGAAAGCCGAGCGCCTGCACGCCCGGCCGCATGGCCGGCTCCACCGCTTCGAATGCGACGGTGCCCGAGCTGCCGGCGCGAATCGACGCCAGCGCCACGGCAGTCAACTGCAGCTGGCGCCAGAGCGGGGGTTGCAACAGCGGTGCGGTGCTGCCGCCTGGATGATCGGAAGATAGTTCTGGCAAGTTGAAGCGATGGTAACGGGCCGGCAAAACGCACAAAGCCGCGGAGATCAAGAAAGAAGAAGGCGTTTGCCGGCGATTTGGAAAAACAAGTTCAGAGCAAGGGCGCGGCCGGACGCAAACGCACCATCCATGCCACCAGCAATGCCGGAAACTGGACGATGGCGGCGTTGTACTGTTCCACCGCCAGATTGAACTGGCTGCGAGCGATTTCCGCCGCGGCCGAGGGTTCCGGCCAGGCCATGGGCTCGGCCGCCCCGGACGACGCAGCACCCGCACCAGCCCCGCCACCGCTCGGCAGCAGCGGCGCGGGCCGCGAGAGCGTTCCGTCCGCGTCGAAGACCGTTACCGCGTCCGGGTGCTGGCGCTGCCAGGCGGAGACCAGCACCTGCAGCGCCGTGGCCAGCGCGGCCATGCCGCCCGGGTCGAGCGGATGCAGCCGGGTCGCGCCCAGCAGCGTGGCCAGTTGGGTGGCGGCGGCCTGCAACGGCGCCACCGACGAAGAAAAGCCGGGCGACGGTGCATCTTTTTCGGGCACGGCGGCCGCGATGCTGGCCAGGACGAAGTCCAGTTGCTTTTGGAGCGCGGCATCGAGCGTGGCGTAGGCCTGGAGCACGGCGGCGCGCAGGCGCACCAGCCTGTTGTAGGCCCCCACGAACCAGAACAACAGCACCGCGACGACGACCCAGCTGGCAAGCGAATCGGGCAATGCGCTCATCGGCGAAAACACTTCATGGAAAAAACGGCTCAAAGAAAAACGCCCCCCAACCGGATTCGGTCGGGGGGCGTCGGATACCGGTCATGGCCGGTGATGCTAACCAGTTATTCGGACGCGGCGCCTTCGCTGGCGTCGGCCGTGCTGGGAACATCGCTGGTGGAACCAGCCAGTTCGGCGGCTTCGGATTCGGCGATGGCGCGGCGCTCGGCCTCGTCCATCTGATCCTTGACCTTGCGTGCCTGGTGGTACGCCATGCCGGTGCCTGCGGGAATCAGGCGGCCGACGATGACGTTTTCCTTCAGGCCGCGCAACTCGTCGCGCTTGCCCATGATCGCGGCTTCGGTCAGCACGCGCGTCGTTTCCTGGAACGAAGCGGCCGAGATGAACGAGTCGGTCGAGAGCGACGCCTTCGTGATGCCCAGCAGCAGGTTGGTGAACGTAGCGGGCAGCTTGCCTTCGGCGCGCAGGGCGTCGTTGGTGTTGAGCATTTCGCTGCGCTCGACCTGTTCACCGGAGATGTAGCTCGTATCGCCGATGTTGTCGACCACGACGCGGCGCAGCATCTGGCGAACGATCACCTCGATGTGCTTGTCGTTGATCTTCACACCTTGCAAACGGTACACGTCCTGCACTTCGTCCACGATGTAGCGCGCAAGTTCTTCCGAACCCAGCAGGCGCAGGATGTCCTGCGGGTCCGCCGGACCGTCGACCACGCTTTCGCCCTTGTTCACCACCTGGCCTTCGTGCACCAGGATGTTCTTTTCCTTCGGCACGAGGTCTTCGTAGACGCCGCCTTCCGGATCGGTGATCTGCAGGCGAATCTTGCCCTTCGTCTCTTTACCGAACGACACAGTACCGGTCATTTCGGCCAGCATGCCCTTGTCCTTCGGCGAACGGGCTTCGAACAACTCGGCAACGCGCGGCAGACCGCCGGTAATGTCGCGGGTCTTCTGGCCTTCGACCGGAATACGCGCCAGCACTTCGCCGGGGCCCACGTCCTGGCCGTCGCGGATTTGCACCAGCGAGCCGATCGGGAAGCCGATCGTCACCGAGTGGTCGGTGCCCGGGATCTTCACTTCGGCGCCGGAGGCGTCGATGAGCTTCACCTGCGGGCGCACGACCTTGGCAGCGCCGCGGCGCTTCGGGTCGATCACGACCAGGGTCGACAGGCCGGTCACTTCGTCCACCTGCTTGGCGACCGTGAGGCCTTCCTCGACGTTCTCGAACTGCGTCTTGCCGGCGAACTCGGTGATGATGGGGCGGGTCAGCGGATCCCAGTTGGCAAGCACGTGGCCGGCCTTGATCTGCTGGTCGGCCTTGACGGCCAGGATCGCGCCGTACGGCACCTTGTGGCGTTCGCGCTCGCGGCCGTGTTCGTCATGAATGACGATCTCGCCCGAACGTGCAATCACCACCAGCTCGTTCTTGCTGTTGGTCACGTAGCGCATCGTGGCGTTGAAGCCGATCACGCCGTTGGACTTGGCTTCGACGCTCGAGGCCACTGCTGCACGCGATGCCGCACCACCGATGTGGAACGTACGCATCGTGAGCTGCGTGCCGGGTTCGCCGATCGACTGCGCCGCGATCACGCCGACGGCTTCGCCGATGTTGATCAGGCCGCCGCGACCCAGGTCGCGGCCGTAGCAGGTCGCGCAGATGCCGAAGCGGGTTTCGCAAGTCAGCGCGGTACGCACCTTGACCTCGTCGACGCCTTGCGCCTCGAGCTCTTCGATGTTGTCCTCGTCGAACATCTCGCCGGCCTTCAGCAGCACCGAACGGTTTTCCGGATGCAGCACATCGTCCGCCGCCGAACGGCCGAGGATACGGTCGCGCAGCGATTCGATCACTTCACCGCCTTCGACGATGGCGCGCATCAGGTAGCCGCCGTGCGTACCGCAGTCCTGCTCGGTAACCACCAGGTCTTGCGTCACGTCGACCAGACGACGGGTCAGGTAACCCGAGTTCGCGGTCTTGAGTGCCGTGTCGGCCAGACCCTTACGGGCACCGTGGGTGGAGATGAAGTACTCCAGCACGTTCAGGCCTTCGCGGAAGTTCGCGGTAATGGGCGTCTCGATGATCGAGCCGTCCGGCTTGGCCATCAGGCCCCGCATACCGGCCACCTGGCGAATCTGCGCCGCGGAACCGCGGGCGCCGGAGTCGGCCATCATGTAGATGGAGTTGAACGACTCCTGCTCCACTTCCTTGCCGTGGCGATCGATGACCTTCTGCTTGGACAGCTTGGCCATCATGACCTTCGACACTTCGTCGCCGGCCTTGCCCCAGATGTCCACCACCTTGTTGTAGCGCTCGCCCGAGGTCACGAGACCCGAGACATACTGCTGCTCGATCTCCTTCACTTCCTTGGCCGAGCGCTCGATGATGCCGTGCTTTTCAGCGGGCACCAGCATGTCGTCGATGGCGATCGAGATACCGGCCTTCGTCGCGAGACGGAAACCGTTCTGCAGCAGCTTGTCGGCGAACACCACGGTCTCTTTCAGGCCGCACTTGCGGAACGAGACGTTGATGAGCTTGGAGATTTCCTTCTTCTTCAGCGCCTTGTTGATGTTCGAGAACGGCAGGCCCTTCGGCAGGATCTCGGACAGCAGTGCACGGCCCACGGTGGTGTCCACCAGCGACGTGGAAGGCGTGAACTCGCCCGTTTCCTTGTCCTTGGTGTACTCCGTGATGCGCACGGCAACCTTGGCGGTCAGCTCGACTTCGTTGGCGTCGAGCGCGCGCTGCACTTCACCGATGTCGGAGAAGATCAGGCCCTCGCCCTTGCCGTTGATGCGGTCGCGGGTCGTGTAGTACAGACCCAGCACCACGTCCTGCGAAGGAACGATCGACGGTTCGCCCGAAGCCGGGAACAGCACGTTGTTGGAGGCCAGCATCAGCGTGCGGGCTTCCATCTGCGCTTCCACCGACAGCGGCACGTGAACGGCCATCTGGTCGCCGTCGAAGTCGGCGTTGAACGCCGCGCAAACCAGCGGGTGCAGCTGGATCGCCTTGCCTTCGATCAGGATCGGCTCGAACGCCTGGATGCCCAAACGGTGCAGCGTAGGCGCACGGTTCAGCATGACCGGGTGTTCCTTGATCACTTCTTCCAGGATGTCCCAGACCACCGGCGTGCCGGATTCGACTTCCTTCTTGGCAGCCTTGATCGTGGTCGCGATGCCCATGGCTTCGAGGCGCGAGAAGATGAAGGGCTTGAACAGCTCGAGCGCCATCAGCTTCGGCAGGCCGCACTGGTGCAGCTTGAGCGTCGGGCCCACCACGATGACCGAACGGCCCGAGTAGTCGACGCGCTTGCCCAGCAGATTCTGGCGGAAGCGGCCGCTCTTGCCCTTGATCATGTCGGCCAGCGACTTGAGTGCGCGCTTGTTGGCGCCCGTCATGGCCTTGCCGCGGCGGCCGTTGTCCAGCAGCGAGTCGACAGCCTCTTGCAGCATCCGCTTTTCGTTGCGCGCGATGATTTCCGGAGCCTTGAGCTCCAAGAGGCGGCGCAGACGCGAATTGCGGTTGATGACGCGGCGGTACAGGTCGTTCAGGTCGGAGGTCGCAAAGCGGCCGCCGTCCAGCGGCACCAGCGGACGCAGGTCCGGCGGCAGCACGGGCAGCACTTCGAGCACCATCCACTGGGGCTTGATGCCCGACTTGCGGAAGGCTTCCAGCACCTTCAGGCGCTTGGAGTTCTTCTTGACCTTGACTTCGGAGCCGGTCAGGTCGCCGCGCAGGCGTTCGATCTCGCTGTCGAGCTCGATGCCTTCGAGCAGGTCCTTGATGCCTTCGGCGCCCATCTTGGCAACGAATTCATCGCCGAATTCCTTGCGCTTCGCGTCGTAGTCGTCCTCGGACATGATGCCGAACTTCTTCAGCGGGGTCATGCCCGGGTCGGTGATCACGTAGGCTTCGAAGTACAGCACGCGTTCGATGTCGCGCAGCGTCATGTCGAGCACGAGGCCCAGACGCGACGGCAGCGACTTCAGGAACCAGATGTGCGCGCAGGGCGCGGCCAGGTCGATGTGGCCCATGCGCTCGCGGCGCACCTTGGTCTGCGTGACTTCAACGCCGCACTTCTCGCAGATCACGCCGCGGTGCTTCAGGCGCTTGTACTTGCCGCACAGGCACTCGTAGTCCTTGATGGGGCCGAAGATCTTGGCGCAGAAGAGACCGTCGCGCTCGGGCTTGAACGTGCGGTAGTTGATCGTCTCAGGCTTCTTCACCTCACCGAAAGACCACGAACGGATCTTCTCGGGCGAAGCCATGCCGATCTTGATGGCATCGAAATGCTCATCGGGTGTGAACTGCTTGAACAGGTCGAGTAGCGATTTCATGTGACTCTTTCCTCTTCTGATTACGAACGCTCGAGCTCGATGTCGAGACCCAGCGAACGGATTTCCTTGACCAGCACGTTGAACGATTCCGGCATGCCGGCTTCGATCGTGTGTTCGCCCTTGACGATGCTTTCGTACACCTTGGTACGGCCTTGCACGTCGTCGGACTTCACGGTCAGCATTTCCTGCAGGACGTAGGCGGCGCCGTAAGCTTCCAGCGCCCACACTTCCATTTCACCGAAACGCTGGCCGCCGAACTGCGCCTTGCCGCCCAGCGGCTGCTGCGTGACCAGCGAGTACGGGCCGGTCGAGCGGGCGTGCATCTTGTCGTCCACCAAGTGGTGCAGCTTCAAGAAGTGCATGTAGCCGACGGTGACGGGACGCTCGAACTGGTCGCCGGTGCGGCCGTCGTACAGGTAGGCCTGCGTGCGGGTGTCGGTCAGGCCCTTGAGCTTGGCGATGTCGTCCGGATAGGCGAGCTTCAGCATGCCGCGGATTTCTTCTTCCGAGGCGCCGTCGAACACCGGCGTCGCAAAGGTTGCGCCGCTGGAGAGGTTCTCCGCCATCTCGAGAACGTCGGTGTCGCTCAGCTTGCTGAGGTCTTCCTTGCGGCCCGAACCGTTGTACAGCAGCTCCATGAACTTGCGCAGCTCGGCCACCTTGGCCTCTTGCTGCAGCAGGTCGCCGATGCGCTGGCCGATGCCCTTGCCGGCCCAGCCCAAGTGCACTTCGAGCACCTGGCCCACGTTCATCCGCGAAGGCACGCCCAGCGGATTCAGGCAGATGTCGCACGGCGTGCCGTCGGCCATGTGGGGCATGTCTTCGACCGGAACGATCTTGGACACCACACCCTTGTTGCCGTGGCGGCCGGCCATCTTGTCGCCGGGTTGCAGGCGGCGCTTGACGGCCAGGTAAACCTTGACCATCTTGAGCACGCCCGCGGGCAGCTCGTCGCCCTGCGTGAGCTTCTTGCGCTTTTCTTCGAACGCGAGGTCGAAGCTGTGGCGCGTCTGCTCGAGCGAGTTCTTGATCGACTCGAGTTGGGTTGCCACTTCGTCGTCCGCCGGGCGGATGTCGAACCAGTGGAACTTCTCGACCGACGCCAGGTAGGCCTTGTCGAGCTTGGTGCCCTTGGCCAACTTGTTCGGGCCGCCGTTGGCGACCTTGCCGGTCAGGAGCTTCTCGATACGGTCGAACGCGTCGGCTTCGACGATGCGAAGCTGGTCGTTCAGGTCGAGGCGGAAGCGCTTGAGCTCGTCGTCGATGATCTGCTGGGCGCGCTTGTCGCGCGTGATGCCTTCGCGGGTGAACACCTGCACGTCGATCACGGTGCCTTGCGAGCCCTGATCCACACGCAGCGAGGTGTCCTTCACGTCGGAAGCCTTCTCGCCGAAGATGGCGCGAAGCAGCTTCTCTTCAGGCGTCAGCGTGGTCTCGCCCTTCGGCGTGACCTTGCCCACCAGCGTGTCGCCCGGCTGCACTTCGGCGCCGACATAAATGATGCCGGATTCGTCGAGGCGGTTGAGCTGCTGCTCGGCCAGGTTCGGGATGTCGCGCGTGATTTCTTCGGCACCGAGCTTGGTGTCGCGAGCCATCACCACCAGTTCCTCGATGTGGATCGAGGTGTAGCGGTCTTCTGCGACGACGCGTTCCGAGATCAGGATCGAGTCTTCGAAGTTGTAGCCGTTCCAGGGCATGAACGCGATCAGCATGTTCTGGCCGAGGGCCAGTTCGCCGAGGTCGGTCGATGCACCGTCGGCCACCACGTCGCCCTTGGCGATCTTGTCGCCGCGCTTGACGATCGGACGCTGGTGGATGTTGGTGTTCTGGTTCGAACGCTGATACTTGATCAGGTTGTAGATGTCCACACCAACTTCACCGGCTGCCGCTTCGGCGTCGTTCACGCGCACCACGATGCGGGTCGCGTCGACGTAATCGACGATACCGCCGCGGGTGGCCGTGACCACGGTGCCCGAGTCGACCGCGGAAACGCGCTCGATACCGGTACCGACCATCGGCTTCTCGGGGCGCAGCACGGGCACCGCCTGGCGCTGCATGTTGGCGCCCATCAGCGCGCGGTTCGCGTCGTCGTGCTCCAGGAACGGCACGAGCGAGGCGGCCACCGACACGATCTGCGCGGGCGACACGTCCATGTACTGGATGCGCTCGGCACCGACCAGGATCGATTCGCCGGCTTCACGCGCCGAGACCAGGTCGCCGGTCAGCTTGCCGTCCTTGTCCAGGACCGCATTGGCCTGGGCGATGACGTACTTGCCTTCTTCGATGGCCGACAGGTAGTCGATCTCGTTGGTGACCTTGCTGTCGGCCACGCGGCGGTACGGCGTCTCGATGAAGCCGTATTCGTTCAGTCGGGCATACAGGGCCAGCGAGTTGATCAGGCCGATGTTCGGGCCTTCAGGCGTTTCGATCGGGCACACGCGGCCGTAGTGGGTCACGTGCACGTCGCGCACTTCAAAGCCTGCACGCTCGCGCGTCAAACCGCCCGGGCCAAGGGCCGACACGCGGCGCTTGTGGGTGATTTCGGACAGCGGGTTCGTCTGGTCCATGAACTGCGACAGCTGCGAAGCGCCGAAGAACTCCTTCAGCGCGGCCGAGATCGGCTTGCTGTTGATCAGGTCGTGCGGCATCAGCGGCTCTTGCTCCGCTTGACCCAGACGTTCCTTCACGGCCTTCTCGATGCGGGCCAGGCCGGTGCGGTACTGGTTCTCGGCCAGTTCGCCGACGCAACGCACGCGGCGGTTGCCCAGGTGGTCGATGTCGTCGACTTCGCCGTTGCCGTTGCGCAGGTCCACGAGGATCTTGACCACGGCCAGGATGTCTTCGTTGGTCAGCACCATCGGGCCGGTCGATTCGTCGCGGCCGACCTTGGCGTTGAACTTCATGCGGCCCACGCGCGACAGGTCGTACGTGTCCGGGTTGTAGAACAGGCGCTGGAACAGGGCCTGCACTGCGTCTTCCGTCGGCGGCTCGCCGGGGCGCATCATGCGGTAGATGGCCACGCGGGCTGCGAACTCGTCCACCGTCTCGTCGATGCGCAGGGTCTGCGAGATGTACGCGCCCTGGTCGAGTTCGTTGGTGTAGATCACCTGGATGTCTTGCACGCCGGCCGTGCGCAGCTTCTTCAGCAGCGCTTCGGTCAGTTCGTCGTTGGCCTTGGCCAGGATTTCGCCGGAGTCGGCGTCGACGATGTTGCGGGCGATGACGCGGCCGACCAGGAAGTCTTCCGGCACGCTGATATGCGTGGTGCCCGACTGCTCGAGTTCACGCGTGTGGCGCGCGGTGACGCGCTTGTCCTTGGCGACCACGACCTTACCCGACTTGTCGGTGATGTCGAAGCGCGCGACTTCGCCGCGCAGGCGCTCGGAGACGAACTCCATTTGCGCGCCGCTGTCCATCAGGCGGAAGTTGTCGTTCACGAAGAAGTTCGCGAGGATCGATTCCGGGTTCAGGCCGATGGCCTTCAGCAGGATCGTGACCGGCATCTTGCGGCGACGGTCGACGCGGAAGTACAGCATGTCCTTCGGGTCGAACTCGAAGTCGAGCCACGAACCGCGGTAGGGAATCACGCGGGCCGAGAACAGGAGCTTGCCAGAGCTGTGCGTCTTGCCCTTGTCGTGTTCGAAGAACACGCCGGGCGAACGGTGCAGCTGCGAGACGATCACGCGCTCGGTGCCGTTGATGATGAAGGAACCCTTTTCGGTCATGAGCGGCACTTCGCCCATGTAGACCTCTTGTTCCTTCACTTCCTTGACGACCTTCGACTGCGAGGTCGACGATTCGCGGTCATAGATGATGAGCTGCACCTTGGCGCGCACGGCCGAGGCGAAGGTCAGGCCACGGGTCTGGCACTCGCGCACGTCGAAGGCGGGTTTCGCGAGGTTGTACTCGAGGAACTTCATCTCGACAAAACCGTTGTGCGAGACGATCGGGAACGCGGCGTCGAACGCGGCCTGCAGGCCTTCGACGGTGCGTTGTTTGGGAGGAATGCCAGCTTGCAGGAACGCGGTGTACGCGTCTTTCTGCATCTGCAGCAGGTAGGGAATTTCTACGACGCTGTCGCGGTTACCGAAACTTTTTCGGATGCGCTTGCGTTCGGTGTAACTGTACGCGGACGATTGGGCCATGAGAGCTCCGGAGCTTGAGATCTTCAGCGACTTGTCAGCAGTGCCGAGGCACCACTGCTTGGCGGCTGGCCACTACCAGCCGTTGGCGGACAGCGATGCGTTGCACATCGCCCGAACCAAGGGGTCTTCTGCAGTCGGGGTCAGAAGACACTCAAAAACGTCCTTGGCTTTTGCTTTTCCGTCGACCTGAAGGTCTCCGGGAAAACCGGCGCCAAGCCGGCTTTTGGGTGCGCTCTGAAAGCGGCAAAGGCTGGAGGGCCTTTTCAGGCACCTCCAGCCCTCTAGGGGGTCTGAATTACTTCAGTTCCACCTTGGCGCCGGCTTCTTCCAGCTTCTTCTTTGCAGCTTCAGCGTCAGCCTTGGACAGGGCTTCCTTGACAGCCTTGGGAGCGGCTTCCACCAGGTCCTTGGCTTCCTTGAGGCCCAGGCCGGTGATTTCGCGCACGGCCTTGATGACCGACACCTTGTTCGCGCCGACATCGGCCAGCACGACATTGAATTCGGTTTGTTCTTCGGCCACTGCGGCGGCGGGGCCTGCAGCTGCGGGACCTGCCATGGCGGCAGCGCTCACGCCAAACTTCTCTTCGATGGCTTTCACCAGGTCGTTGAGTTCCAGGACCGTCATGCTGTCGAGCGCGGTCAGAAATGCGTCTTTATCGAATGCCATTTTTGTTTCCTAACAATTGGGTTGAATATTTCAAACGCAAGCCGACTTATGCGGGCTGCGCCTCGGCTTCTGCCGGTGCATCGGCTGCGGGTGCTGCTGCGCCTTCCCCACGCTTCGCGGCCAGCGCCGCGAGAACGCGTGCCGTACGGGAAATCGGGGATTGCATCAAGCCCAGCAACTGCGCCAACAGCACTTCCTTCGAAGGGATGCTTGCGAGCTGCTTCACGCCGTTCACATCCAGGGCCTTGCCGCCGAACGCACCACCGCGAATCACCAACTTGTCGTTGGTCTTCGCGAAGTCGGCCACCACCTTGGCGGCGGCCACTGCGTCTTCGGAAAAGCCGTAGATCAGCGGGCCGGTCATCTGGTCGCCAATGACTTCGAATGCGCTACCAGCGACAGCACGGCGTGCCAGCGTGTTCTTCAACACGCTGAGGTTCACACCCTTGCTGCGCGCTTCGCTGCGCAGTTTGGTCATATCGGCAACCGTGATGCCACGGTATTCCGCCAGCACGAGCGTTTGAGCTTTTGCGGCGAGGCTGGTCACATCACTGATGACCGCTTCTTTCTCACTGCGATTCAGACTCAAGGTCTACTCCTTTTAATGCGACCTTCGGCAGGGGCCTCGGATCGCGCTTCATGCAGCGACCAACTGTTTCGGAACAAAAATCAAATTCCTTTGCAGTGGGGTCGCCATCTGCGCTGGATACCGGAAGGATCGATCCGGCGATTAAGTGCAGCGCCCTGCACACCAGCGGTCTTGGATGGCTCGCGGCAACCGAAGCTGCCGCGACCCACCACATCCGCCCTCCCCCTTGCGGGATCGGGCAAATCCACGCCTCGCATCAGCGAGGCTTCACGTTTCTCAGCTCGCCGAGATGGTTTGCGTGTCCACGCGGACACCCAGACCCATGGTCGACGAAACAGCCACCTTGCGCAGGTACACGCCCTTGCTGGTCGCCGGCTTGGCCTTGACCAGAGCGTCGATCAGCGCAGCGAGGTTGCCTTGCAGCTTGTCGGTGTCGAACGAACGACGGCCGATCGTGCCGTGCACGATGCCGGCCTTGTCGACGCGGAATTGAACCTGGCCAGCCTTGGCGTTCTTCACGGCCGTGGCGACGTCCGGGGTCACCGTGCCAACCTTGGGGTTGGGCATCAGGCCGCGCGGGCCGAGGATCTGGCCGAGCGTACCGACCACGCGCATGGCGTCGGGGGCAGCGATCACGACGTCGAAAGGCATGTCGCCAGCCTTGACCATGGCAGCCAGGTCGTCCATGCCGACGATGTCGGCGCCGGCGGCCTTGGCTTCTTCAGCCTTGGCGCCTTGGGCGAACACAGCCACGCGCTTGGTCTTGCCGGTGCCGTTGGGCAGCACGACGGCGCCACGCACGACCTGGTCCGACTTCTTCGCGTCGATGCCGAGCTGCACGGCCACGTCGATCGATTCGTCGAACTTGGCGGTGGCGGCGTCCTTCACGATGCCGATGGCGTCAACGAGGGGGTACAGCTTGTTGCTGTCGACCTTGCCTGCGAACGCTTTTTGCTTCTTGGTGATCTTGGCCATTTACACGCCCTCCACATTCACGCCCATCGAACGGGCAGTACCGGCGATGGTGCGAACCGCGGCGTCCATATCGGCGGCCGTCAGGTCCTTCATCTTGGTCTTGGCAATTTCCTCGAGCTGAGCGCGCGTGATCTTGCCGACCTTGTCGGTGTGCGGACGGGCCGAGCCCTTGTCCAGCTTGATCGCCTTCTTGATCAGCACGCCAGCCGGGGGCGACTTAATGATGAAGGTGAAGCTCTTGTCGGCGAATGCGGTGATGACCACCGGCAGCGCCAGACCCGGCTCGTAGCTCTGCGTTTGCGCATTGAACGCCTTGCAGAACTCCATGATGTTCAAACCACGCTGGCCCAGCGCAGGACCGATGGGTGGTGATGGGTTGGCCTTACCAGCTGGCACTTGCAGCTTGACGAAGCCGACGATTTTTTTCGCCATGTTTTGCTCCTTGCGGGTGATATCGCCTTGGCTCTCGCCGCGGCTCCCCGGGGGTTAAACGACTCTTCGATCAAGGCCGCGCGCCGAGTCGGACAACGCGCAGCCGAAAATGGTTCCGGCCCGAGGACCGGAAGGGGCTCAGGTCTTTTCGACCTGGCTGAATTCGAGTTCCACAGGCGTCGCGCGGCCGAAAATCATGACCGACACGCTGACCTTGCTCTTCTCGTAGTTGACTTCTTCGACCGTGCCGTTGAAGTCGGTGAACGGGCCTTCCTTGACGCGCACGAATTCGCCGACGGTGAACTCGACCTTGTGGCGCGGCTTCTCTGTGCCCTGCTGCATCTGGTTGACGATGTCTTCGACCTCTTTCTGCGAGATCGGGGCCGGACGGTTCTTGGCGCCGCCCACGAAACCCGTCACCTTGTTGGTGTGCTTCACCAGGTGCCAGCTCTCGTCGTCCATGATCATTTCGACCAGCACGTAGCCCGGGAAGAAACGGCGCTCGGTGGTGCGCTTCTGGCCGTTCTTGATCTCGACCACTTCTTCGGTCGGAACCAGGATGCGGCCGAACTTGTCCTGCATGCCGGCGCGGTTGATGCGCTCGGTGATGTTGCGTTCGACAGCCTTCTCCATGCCCGAATAGGCATGCACCACGTACCAACGCAGATCAGGGTTGGCGGCGGGAGCCAGCACGGAAGTGTTTTCTTCTTCCGGGCCTGCAGGCGTGGTTTCAACAGCGTCGTCGGTCATTTATTTTCTCCAGCCCAGAATGAGGTCGAAAAACACCCATTCGAGCGTCTTGTCGGTGAGCCAGAGGAAAACGGACATGATGGCCACGAAGGCGAACACATAAGCCGTCATCTGCATCGCTTCCTTGCGGGTCGGCCAGACGACCTTCTTGACCTCGCGCCACGAGTCGCGGCCAAAGGCCCACAACTGGCGGCCATTCTCCGAACTGCCAAAGGCGCCCACGGCCGCGGCCAGGCCGACCAGCAGCGCAGCCCATTGCACCAGCGAGCCTTGGCGCGACAGCAGGTAGAACGCCACGATGGCGCCCACTGCCAGCACCACCGCCGCAGCCAATTTGGCTTTGTCGGCACCCGTGCTCACGGTTTCGATTTGAGAAGTGGCCATGTTCGGCTGATTTCCTGTGGCCTTCCGGCCTTCAATTCAATGCGTCTTCTGAGACGCCGAAGCCCACCGGGTCGCGATGGGCTTTTTTTGCCTACCGCCGGGTCACCGACGGGGCTTTTTTCGGAGGTGCCACCTAGGTGGCAGGGGCAGTAGGAATCGAACCTACAACCTTCGGTTTTGGAGACCGACGCTCTGCCAATTGAGCTATACCCCTCCGGTACTCTTTACGCTCGGCTTAGATGTCGAGGATCTTGGCCACGACGCCCGAACCCACGGTACGGCCGCCTTCGCGGATGGCGAAGCGCAGGCCTTCTTCCATCGCGATCGGGTTGATCAGCTTCACGGTGATGCTGACGTTGTCGCCAGGCATGACCATTTCCTTGTCCTTGGG
>NZ_FNDR01000009.1 GCF_900099805.1 Variovorax sp. OV700
AAAACGCCCGATGAAGTTCATCGGGCGTCTCTGGCCGGCTGGATCAAGCCGGTTATATGTCCTTCATAGGTGTCAACCTATGGCAGGACGGGTCAACCAACTCTGCCAGAAATTTTTTACCTATCTGGCACAGCTTTCACTTTCCGTCCGAGACGACACGATCGATCAAACGTCGATATTCGCCGCCCGCAGCGCGTTCTGCTCGATGAACTCGCGCCGCGGTTCCACCTCGTCGCCCATCAGCATCGTGAACACGCGATCCGCCTCGATGGCGTCGTCGATCTGCACGCGCAGCAGGCGGCGCACGGTCGGGTCCATGGTGGTTTCCCACAGCTGCGCGGGGTTCATTTCGCCCAGGCCCTTGTAGCGCTGGCGCGAGGTGGCGTTCTCGGCCTGGCCGATGAGCCACTTCATCGCGATGCGGAAGTCGGCCACCTTTTCTTCCTTGGCGCGCTCGCCTTCGCCGCGGCGGACGATGGCGCCGTCGCTGCTCAGCAGGTTGCGGAAGGTGTTGGCGGCTTCGGCGAGCGCGGCGTAGTCGGCGCCGTGCACAAAGTCCTGGGTGAGCACGCTGCTCTTGATGTTGCCGTGGTGGCGGCGGCTGATGCGCAGCAGCGGCTTGTCGGTGCGTGCATCGAACTCGCTGCTCACTTCGGCCGGCACGCCGGTGGTGTTGAGTTCGCGCAGCTTGGCCTGCAGCGCCACGGCCGAGGCTTCGGCCGCGGGGGTGGTGTCGAGGTCGAGCGCCACGCCGTCGGCAATGGCGCGGAGGGCCTCCGCATCCATGAAGTTGCGCAGCCGCGCAATCACGGCTTCGGCCAGCTGGTGCTTGCGCGCCAGCTCGGCCAGGGTGTCGCCGGTGAGCGTGGTCGAGTTGGGACCGCCGGTTTCGATGCTCGCGTCTTTCAGCGCCACCTTGAGCAGGAAGGCGTCGAGTGCGGGGCCGTCCTTCAGGTACTGCTCTTCCTTGCCGACCTTGACCTTGTACAGCGGCGGCTGCGCGATGTAGATGTGGCCGCGCTCGACCAGCTCCGGCATCTGCCGGTAGAAGAACGTGAGCAGCAGCGTGCGGATGTGGGCGCCGTCGACGTCGGCGTCGGTCATGATGATGATGCGGTGGTAGCGCAGCTTGGCAACGTTGAAGTCGTCCGCTCCGCCGCCCGCGCTGGTGGCGCCGGCGCGGCCGATGCCGGTGCCTAAAGCGGTGATCATGGTGAGAATTTCGTTGCTGGTGAGCAGCTTCTCGTAGCGCGCCTTTTCCACGTTCAGGATCTTGCCGCGCAGCGGCAGGATGGCCTGGAACTTACGGTCGCGGCCCTGCTTGGCGGAGCCGCCGGCGGAGTCGCCCTCCACCAGGTAGACCTCGCAGAGCGCGGGATCTTTTTCCTGGCAATCGGCCAGCTTGCCGGGCAGGCCCATGCCATCGAGCACGCCTTTGCGGCGCGTCATTTCGCGGGCCTTGCGTGCGGCTTCGCGGGCGCGGGCGGCCTCGACGATCTTGCCGCAGATGATCTTGGCGTCGTTCGGGCGCTCCTGCAGGTAGTCGGTCAGCAGGCGGCCGACGATGTCTTCGACCGGGGCGCGCACTTCGCTGGACACCAGCTTGTCCTTGGTCTGGCTCGAGAACTTGGGCTCGGGCACCTTCACGCTCAGCACGCAGCACAGGCCTTCGCGCATGTCGTCGCCGGTGACTTCGACCTTCGCCTTCTTGGCGAACTCGTTTTCTTCGATGTACTTGTTGATGACGCGGGTCATCGCGGCGCGCAGGCCCGTGAGGTGGGTGCCGCCGTCACGCTGGGGAATGTTGTTGGTGAAACAAAGCACTTGCTCGTTGTAGCCGCTGTTCCACTGCATCGCCACTTCGACGCCGATGTGCGTGCCCGGGATGCCGCCGTAGGTGTCGGCCGGCTTTTCGCCAGCGGCATAGAACGAGTTCGGATGCAGGACGGTCTTGCCCTTGTTGATGAACTCCACGAAGC
This sequence comes from Variovorax sp. OV700, assembly GCF_900099805.1. GTDB lineage: Bacteria > Pseudomonadota > Gammaproteobacteria > Burkholderiales > Burkholderiaceae_C > Variovorax. Next base: position 1,980 of record NZ_FNDR01000009.1, read on the forward strand.
CGCGCACGCCGCCGGCGCCCGAGAAGTCGTCTTCCTTGCCGGTGCGTTCGTCGTGCAGACGGATGCGCACGCCGTTGTTCAGGAAGCTCAGCTCGCGCAGGCGCTTGCTCAGGATCTCGTAATGGAAATCGGCGTTCTCTTTGAAGATCTCGGTGTCGGGCAGGAAGTGCACCTCGGTGCCGCGCTTGTCGGTGTCGCCGATGACCTTCATGGGCGACACCTCGAAGCCGTTCACGGTCTCGAGCAAACGGTTCTGCACGAAGCCGCGGCTGAACTCGAGTTCGTGAATCTTGCCTTCGCGGCGCACGATGAGGCGCAGCTTCACGCTCAGCGCGTTCACGCAGCTCACGCCCACGCCGTGCAGGCCGCCCGAGACCTTGTAGCTGTTCTGGTTGAACTTGCCGCCCGCGTGCAATTCGGTGAGCGCAATTTCGGCAGCCGAGCGCTTGGGCTCGTGCTTGTCGTCCATCTTCACGCCGGTCGGGATGCCGCGGCCGTTGTCGGTGACGGAGATCGAGTTGTCGCTGTGAATGGTGACGACGATGTCATCGCAGTGGCCGGCCAGTGCTTCGTCGATGGAGTTGTCGACCACTTCGAACACCAGGTGGTGCAGGCCCGTGCCGTCGGAGGTGTCGCCGATGTACATGCCGGGGCGCTTGCGCACCGCCTCGAGCCCTTCGAGGATCGTGATCGAGCCTTCGCCGTAGCTGGTGTCGGCGGGCGTGATCTCGATCGGCACCGCACTCTCGATCTCGGGGGTGTAGACCGGTTCGGTGTGGGGCACTTCGGGCTTGTTCTCTTCTGCACTCATTCGGATATTCCTCTATCTCTCACGGCATTCACGGGATTTTTCGGGCTCTGGGAGCCTGTTTTTCCGGCCTCTTGAAAGCGCAAACCCGCGGAGGGCCGCGGGCTGACTGCGCAAGGCGCTGTGCTTTCTGTCTTCTAGATTCGCATCGGCATCACGACATATTTGAAGGATGCGTTCTCGGGGATGGTCAAAAGGGCGGAGCTGTTGGAATCGGCCAGGTCCAGCTTGACCATGTCCTGATCCATGTTGGACAGGGCGTCGATCAGGTAAGTGACGTTGAAGCCAATCTCGATGGCGTCGCCGCCGTAGTCGATGTCGAGTTCGTCCTGCGCTTCTTCCTGTTCCGCGTTGTTCGATGCGATGCGCAGGGTGCCGGGCTCGATGTTGAGCCGCACGCCCTTGAACTTCTCGCTCGTCAGGATGGCGGTGCGCTGCAGGCTGGCCAGCAGAGGGGCGCGGCCGAGCGTGACGCTGTTCTTGTGGTTCTTGGGAATCACGCGGTTGTAGTCGGGGAACTTGCCCTCGACCAGCTTGGTGACGAACTCCATGCCGCCAAAGCTGAACTTGGCCTGGTTGTTGGCAAACTGCATCTCGATGGCGCCTTCGGCATCCGACAGCAGGCGCTGCATTTCGAGCACGGTCTTGCGCGGAAGAATGACTTCCTGGCGCGGCACTTCGACGTCGAGCGTGGCCGACGAAAAAGCCAGGCGGTGCCCGTCGGTGGCCACCAGGCTCAGCTGCTTGCCTTCGGCCACGAACAGGATGCCGTTCAGGTAATAGCGGATGTCGTGCACGGCCATGGCAAACGAGACCTGCGAGAGCAGGTCTTTCAGCGTCTTTTGCGGCACGCTGAACACGGGGCCGAAGTTGGCGGCTTCCTGCACCAGCGGAAAGTCCTCGGCCGGCAGCGACTGCAGCGTGAAGCGGCTCTTGCCGCCCTTGAGCACCAGCTTGCTCGCGCTCGATTCGAGGCTCACGGTCTGGTCGGCCGGCATGGTGCGCAGGATGTCGATGAGCTTGCGCGCGCCGATGGTGGTGGTGAAGCTGCCTTCATCGCCGCCGAGTTCGGCCGTGGTGCGGATCTGGATCTCGAGATCGCTGGTCGTCAGCTGCAGCTGCCCGCCGGTCTTGCGGATGAGCACATTGGCGAGGATCGGCAGCGTATGGCGCCGTTCCACGATGCCCGCCACCGATTGCAGCGCGGCGAGGACTTTGTCTTGGGTTGCCTTCAAAACGATCATGTCTTCTTCCTCTTCTCTTTATCTCTTGGAATCCGCTTGTAAGACGCCATTCTCCGCTGTCGCGAGGCGCATTCTTGATGACATTCGGGGTCAGCCCTTGAGCGTTTGCTCGAGCACGTGGAGCTGCTGGTTGAGTTCGGTGAGCTGCTGGCGCTCGCCCGAAATCTTGCGCACCGCGTGCAGCACCGTCGTGTGGTCGCGTCCGCCGAAAAGTTCGCCGATTTCAGGCAGGCTCTTTTGCGTGAGCTCCTTGGCCAGGTACATCGCGATCTGCCGCGGCCGCGCAATGCTGGCCGGGCGCTTCTTGCTGTACATGTCGGCGACCTTGATCTTGTAGTAGTCGGCCACCGTCTTCTGGATATTTTCGACCGAGATCTGCCGATTCTGGATCGACAGCAGGTCGCGCAGCGCCTCGCGCGCCAGGGCGATCGAGATTTCCTTCTGGTTGAAGCGCGAGTACGCCAGGATCTTGCGCAGCGCACCTTCGAGCTCGCGCACATTCGAGCGCACGTTCTTGGCGACGAAGAAGGCCACCTCTTCCGGCATTTCGGCCGATTCGGCGCGCGCCTTGTTGATCAGGATGGCCACCCGCATTTCGAGCTCGGGCGGCTCGATAGCGACGGTAAGGCCCGAATCGAAGCGCGACACCAGGCGCTCATGGATGTCGGCCAGGCCCTTCGGGTAGGTGTCGCTGGTCATCACGATGTGCGACTTCTTGGCCAGCAAGGCTTCGAACGCGTTGAAGAATTCTTCCTGCGTGCGATCCTTGTTGGCGAAGAACTGCACATCGTCGATCAAGAGCAGATCGAGCGAGTGGTAGCGCTCCTTGAACTCGTCAAAAGTCTTGCGCTGATAGGCCTTGACCACATCCGAGACGAACTGCTCGGCATGGATGTAGAGAACTTTGGAATCCGGACGGTCGGCGAGCAGCCGGTTACCCACAGCGTGCATCAGGTGGGTCTTGCCCAGGCCGACGCCGCCGTAGATGAACAGCGGGTTGTACAGGTGGCCCGGCATGCCGGCCACGTGCATGGCCGCGGCGCGCGCCATGCGGTTGGCTGTACCCTCCACCAGGGTGTCGAAGGTCAGGCCCGAATTGAGGCGGTTCTTGAAGCCAGCGGCCGCCGGCTCCTCGCCTGGCCCGGCCACGTCGCGCGGCACGTCGGTTTCGGCCAGAACGGCAACGGGCGTAGAGCGCACGGGTGCTTCCCGCGGAGCAAGCGCTAACTCAACTGCCACCGGCTGGCCGTACATCTTCTCGGCCATGGCGGCAATCTTGCCGGCGTACTGGGCCCGGATCCAGTCGAGCTTGAAGCGGTTGGCAACGAACACCGTCATGCGCGAAAGGTCGTCCGCGACCTGCGCCGTCAGGGGTTTGATCCAGGTGTTGAATTGCTGCTCGGACAGCTCCTGCGCGAGCTGGTCGACACAAGCCTGCCAGAGGCTCTCACCGATGCCGTCAGTCGACATGGGTGCTTGAAAAAGTGGTGTGTCCCTCGGCCATTTTTTGGTATATGTATTGTGGATATGCTCTGCTGCAAGGCGGCTCGCATTCTAACTTGTCAAAACCTTATCCACATCCCCGGGTGCACCCGGCAAAGGCCCGCAAAGTTGCTCGATGTTTGGTGTTGGGCCGAATGTTTGCGATAATTGCGGGTTTCCCTGAAAACCTCATTGCGTCTTTCGGGGGTCATCCGAAAAACGCTCCCAGCGCTCGCATGTCCGATATGGCCTTCATGGCTTCATAGGGGACATCGCGGATATCGGGGGAATCAGCAGGAAATCTCATCATGAAACGCACTTACCAAGCTTCCAAAGTCCGCCGCGCCCGTACCCACGGCTTTCTGGTCCGTATGAAGACCCGTGGCGGCCGTGCCGTCATCAACGCACGCCGCGCCAAGGGCCGCAAGCGCCTGGCCGTCTGACGGCAGTTCTGCCGTTGCCAGCCGCCGAGCCGCCAGCGCCAGCTTTCGCCGCCAGTCTTTCTGGCCCGACCAGCGACAACGCAAGCGACCCGGCTTCCATGCAGCGGCTCAAGACCCGCGCGCAGTTCCAGGCCGTCCTCGCAGGTGCCACCGTGGCGCGCACTGCTCATTTCGCATTGCATCGCTGCGCGCTCGATTCGTCGAGCGCGCAGCCTTTGTTCGCGTCCGACGATGTCTGGCTGGGCGCCATGGTGCCCAAGCGCTGGGCGCGCCGCGCGGTCACACGCAACGCCATCAAGCGCCAGATCTATATCGTGAGCGCCGCACCCGATGCGGGCCTGCCCCGTGCGGCGCACGTGGTGCGGCTGCGCGCGGGATTTGACCGCAAGGAATTCGTGAGCGCCTCCTCGGACAAGCTCAAGGCCGCCGTGCGCGCCGAACTCCAGCAACTGCTGGCGCGGGCCGCACGCTCCTCTGCACCCTCGTCATGAAGCTCTTGCTGATCGGCCTCGTGAAAGGCTATCGCCTGCTGCTGAGCCCCTGGCTCGGGCAGTCGTGCCGCTTCGAGCCGACCTGCTCCGTCTATTCGATCGAGGCGCTCGAAGTCCACGGCGCTCTCAAGGGCAGCTATCTCACCCTGCACCGCATCGTGCGCTGCCAACCCTGGTGCCAGGGCGGGCACGATCCGGTTCCACCGAAATCACGGCGTCGCACTGGCAAGCCAGGCTCGCTGTTTTCGTCTCTTCTCTCCTCCGACAAGAAGTCTTCGTCATGAACGATATACGCCGCACGATCCTGTGGGTGATTTTTGGTTTCTCGCTGGTGCTGCTGTGGGACCAATGGCAGGTCTTCAACGGCAACAAGCCGACCTTCCTGCCGTCGAGCAAGCCGGCTGCCGTGGCCTCCGCGCCGGCAGGCAGCACGCCGGCCGCCAGCAACGGCGTGCCAGCCGCAGCGTCCGCCACCGGCGGCAGTGCGGGCGCCGTGCCCACGCAGGCCGCTCCGGCCGCGCCGCGCGAGCGGGTCAGCGTGACCACCGACCTGTTCAAGGCAGTGATCGACAGCGAAGGCGCCACGGTCAACTACCTGGAGCTGCTGAAGTACGAGGAAGCCGACCGCACCAAGCACGTCGTCCTGCTCGAGAACGACTCGCCCGCCACCCGTTACGTGGCTCAGACCGGCCTGCTGAGCCAGACCGGTGAACCGTTCCCCAACCACCTGACGCCGATGACGCCGAAGGCCGGTCCGCGCGAAATGGCCGAAGGCCAGAACACGCTCGAAGTGAGTTTCGAAAGCGCGCCCTCGGGCGGTTTGAAGTACGTCAAGACCTACGTGTTCAAGCGCGGCGACTACACCATCGGCGTGCGCCATGAAGTCGTCAACGTGAGCGACCAGCCGCGCGACGCGCAGCTCTATATGCAACTGCTGCGCCACGGCACGGTGGCCGCCGGCACGATGTTCGGCACCAACACCTTTACCGGCCCGGCCGCGTACACCAACGAGAAGAAGTTCCACAAGCTCGACTTCAAGGACATCTCCAAGGGCAAGATCGAACCGCCGCCGCCCGCCAACGACGGCTGGATTGCGATGGTGCAGCATTACTTCGTCTCGGCCTGGCTGCTCAAGGGCGACCCGGCGAGCGAGCAGCTCAAGCGCGAGTTCCGCGTGAAGGACTTGGGCGACAACCTGTACACCGTGGCCATGGTGGCCACGCTGCCGAAGATCGCCCCGGGCCAGACGCAGGTGGTCAACAGCGCGCTGTTCGCCGGACCCGAAGAAGAAAAGAAGCTCGAAGCCATTGCGCCCGGCCTGGACCTGGTCAAGGACTACGGCATCTTCGCCATCATCTCCAAGCCGCTGTACTGGCTGCTGAACCAGCTGCACGGCATCCTGGGCAACTGGGGCTGGGCCATCGTGGCGCTGGTGGTGCTGCTGAAGGCGGCCTTCTACTGGCTCAACGCCAAGGCCTACGCCAGCATGGCCAAGATGAAGGCCATCAACCCGAAGATCATGGAAATGCGCGAGCGGCTGAAGGACAAGCCGCAAGAGATGCAGCAGGAGATGATGCGCATCTACAAGACCGAGAAGGTCAACCCGATGGGCGGCTGCTTCCCGATCGTGATTCAGATCCCGGTGTTCATCGCGCTCTACTGGGTGCTGCTGTCGTCGGTCGAAATGCGCCACGCACCGTGGATCGGCTGGATCACCGACCTGTCGGCACCCGATCCCTGGTACATCCTGCCGGTCGTGATGACGCTCACTTCGCTGTTTCAGACCTGGCTCAACCCGACGCCGCCCGATCCGATGCAGGCCAAGCTGATGTGGATCATGCCGCTCGCGTTCAGCGTGATGTTCATCTTCTTCCCGGCCGGCCTGGTGCTGTACTGGATCACGAACAACGTGCTGTCGATTGCGCAGCAGTGGTTCATCAACAAGCGGCTGGGCGTGCTGGGCAAGTAAGCGCAGCGGCCTTAGCCACCCACGCAAAGGGCCGCATCCGCGGCCCTTTGCCTTTTTTGCTGAAAGAATCGTGCTTCCATGACCTTCGCCCGCACAACCGATCCCATCGTCGCCGTCGCCACCGCCTCGGGGCGCGGGGCCGTCGGGATCGTGCGCGTGTCCGGTGCCCGGCTCGCGCCGCTGATCGAAGCCCTCTGCGGCCGGCCGCTGAAGCCGCGCGAAGCCACCTATCTCCCGTTCCGCGACGCGGCCGGTGAACCGGTCGACCACGGCCTGGCGATCCACTTTCCATCGCCCCATTCGTTCACCGGCGAGGACGTGCTCGAGCTGCAAGCCCACGGTGGAACGGTGGTGCTGCAGCTTTTGCTGGCACGCTGCCTCGAAGCCGCTGCCGAGGCCGATCCGGTCACCGGCCGCCCGCGCCTGCCCGGCCTGCGCGTGGCCGAGCCGGGCGAGTTCAGCCAGCGCGCCTTCCTGAACGGCAAGATCGACCTGGCCCAGGCCGAGGCCATTGCCGACCTGATCGACGCCAGCACCGAGGCGGCCGCGCGCAGCGCCGGGCGTTCGCTTTCGGGTGCGTTCTCGCGCGAGATCCACACGCTGCGCGAAGCGTTGATCCATCTGCGCATGCTGGTCGAGGCCACCCTCGATTTTCCCGAGGAGGAGATCGACTTTCTCCAGAAAGCCGACGCGGCCGGGCAGCTCGTGAAGTTGCAGACGCAATTGGCGGCGGTGCAACAGCGCGCGAAACAGGGGGCGCTGCTGCGCGAGGGCATCAAGGTGGTGATCGCAGGACAGCCCAACGCAGGCAAGAGCTCGCTTCTCAATGCGCTGGCCGGCGCTGAGCTGGCCATCGTGAGCGCGGTACCGGGCACCACGCGCGACGTGGTGTCGCAGACCATCCAGATCCACGGCGTGCCGCTGCATGTGGCCGACACGGCGGGCCTGCGCGAAAGCAGCGACGAGGTCGAGCAGATCGGCGTTGCGCGCGCCTGGGGCCAGATCGAGAGCGCCGACGCGGTGCTCTTCCTGCACGACCTGACACGAGCCGGCCTGCCCGACTACGCCGCGGCCGATGCCGAGATCTTGCGCGGCCTGCGGCAGAAGCTGCCCGCGAGCGTGCCGGTGCTCGATGTCTGGAACAAACAGGACGCCGCGCCAGCGGCAAACGCGGCACAGGGCGTCGTCCTGTCTGCCAAGACCGGCCTGGGCATCGAGGCGCTGCGCGAGCAACTGCTGGCCATGGCCGGTTGGCAGGCCGTGCCCGAAGGTGTCTACCTGGCGCGCGCGCGCCACGTGCAGGCGCTGGGCCGCGTCGAAACCCACTTGGCATTGGCTGCGAGCCATCTGGCAGCACAGGCGCAACTGCTCGATCTGCTGGCCGAGGAGCTGCGTTTGGCGCAGAACGCGTTGAACGAAATCACCGGAGAGTTCGGCGCGGACGACCTGCTGGGCGTCATCTTTTCGCGCTTCTGTATCGGCAAATAGAGACAGCCAACCCGAAAAACGTAAAGAGTTGTAGCCGAAAACCGCGCCCTTCGCGGATACTTCGGCACAGATGCGGGGGTTGAGAAAAGCATGTCCATCCAGAACCTGAGCCGCGCCATCGCGGAAAACAACAGCAACGACGCCTTTGCGCTGACGCTGAACGTACAACAGTGGGAAACGCTGGCGGGCTATCTGCAGCCCATCGCGACCGGCGTCGGCGACGTTCTCATCGAGCAGGGCACGCACGACCGCTCGGTGTACTTTCTCGAGAGCGGCGCCATCAGCGTGCACCGCGTGAGCAGCAAGGAACAGATGAAGCTGGCCGTGCTCATGCCGGGATCGGTGGTGGGCGAAGGCTCCTTCTTCTCGCGCGAGCCGCATTCGGCCAACGTGGTGGTCACCGGCGCGGGCCGGGTATGGCGCCTCACGGCGGTCCGCTTTTCGGAAATGTCGAATCGGCAGCCCAACCTCGCCCTCGAGATCTCCATGGGTCTTGGCGCGGTAATCGCCAAGCGCATGGCGCACCGGTCCAAGCGCGTCGCGGTCACCTGAAGGTTCCTTCCGGCCATTCCGCATGAAGTGCAAACCGTGGCGGCACGCCGCGGTCCGTTCCCGAAAATCGTTCCCCGTTCCCTAGAAGTCAGTCGAAATGGCCTTGATCTGTCCGGTCTGCAGCACGGAAAACCGCGAGGGCGCGAATTTCTGCAAGAGCTGCGGCGGCAAGCTGGCGCCTGCCGCACCCACGCCGATTCCACCGCCTCCCGCTCCGCGCAGCCGGTCGGAGCGCGAGTGGGCCACCACCGCGCCCGCGCAATTGCGCGCACCCACGATTCCCGGCGGGCTCTTCGGCGCCGGCATGCCAGTCGCAGCCACGGGACCGATTGGCGCCGCAACTCCCGCGGACGACCAAACCCTCCTTGCTGCGCTCGGCCGCTTGAGGCGCTCGCCTTCGTCGCCGCGGGAACCTCGGGCAAGGAAGTCCTCCAGGCGCGGGACGCCGCGGACCCCCCGTGCCGAGCCCCGGAAGCCGTGGCGCACGCGCGTTTTCTGGCTCTGGCTGTTGTTGCTGGCGGCGGGCCTGCTCATGATCATTGCGGGCTGGCGGGGCTACGGAACGGACACACCGGACGAAGAAGTCGAGATTGCAAAGCCGGCCATGCCGACCGAGACGCCTGTGCGACCGGCGCCATCGCCCGAGCCGGTAGCGGCAGTGCCTGAAACTCCGCCCGCGGTGGTGCCGCCAGCTGCGGAAAGCACGCCGCACGATGCAGCAGCGGCCGTGCCTTCACCCCCCAACTTCAAGCCGGCGCCTGCCGCCGCAGGCAAGTCGCGCAAGGCGACGCCCGCGGCACCGTCACAGGCTGGCGCTCCCGAGTCCGTGCCGGCCGCCACTGCCGCAGCTGCAACGCCGCCACAGGCACCCACGGCTTCAGCCGATCCGCAAGCCCTTTGCGGCGACCGCAACTTCATCGCGAAGGCCCAGTGCATGGCCGCGCAGTGCCTCAAGCCCGAATACAAGCCGCACGCGCAATGCGAAGCCGTGCGCCGGCAGCAGCGCATCGAAGAAGAAAAGCGCAATCCAACGCTGATCAACTAGCTCGGCGCCGCCGATTCCGCGGCAGGGGCCTAGCCCTTTTGCAGTCGTTCTATGGCGACCGCCAGGGCTGCCGGCTTGCCGGACAGCACGAGGGTGTCACCATCGGTCAACACCGTGTCGTCGGTCACTGTCTGGGCCTGGCCGTTCTGCCGGCGCAGGCTGGCGACACGCACGCCCAATGATTCCAGCGCCATTCGCGCCAGCGTCTGGCCCACAGCACGGGCGCCGGGGGTGAGAGTGAACGTGTCGAGCCGTTCATGGTCGATCTCGTCCGCGTTGTCGTCGTCGGCGCCGTGGAAGTAGCCGCGCAGCAGGTTGTAGCGCGCATCGCGCTGGTCCTGCACCACGCGGATCACGCGCCGCATCGGCACCCCCACCAGTGCGAGCGCATGGCTCGCGAGCATCAGCGAACCCTCGATGGCCTCGGGCACCACTTCGGTCGCGCCCGCGGCCTGCAGCTTTTCAAGGTCGTGGTCGTCCTGCGTGCGCACGATCACGGGCACCTGCGGCGCGTGGGCGCGGGTGTTGGCCAGCACCTTCATGGCGCCCGGCACGTCGAGGTAAGTCACGACCACGGCGCTGGCGCGGGCCAGGCCGGCAGCCATCAACGCCTGCAGCCGCGCCGCGTCGCCGAACACCACCGAATCGCCGGCCGCGGCGGCCTGCCGCACACGGTCGGGGTCGAGGTCGAGCGCCATGTACGGAATGCCTTCGTGCTCCAGAATGCGCGCCAGGTTCTGGCCGCAGCGCCCGTAGCCGCAGATGATTACGTGCTTCGCGGTGTTGATGGTCTTGCGCGCGATGCTGGTCATCTGCAGCGATTGCTGGAGCCAGTCGCTCGCCACCAGCTTGCGCACGATGGCGTTGGTGTACATGACGATGAACGGCGTGGCGAGCATCGACAGCACCATCGAGGCCAGCACCGGGTTGGCCAGCCACGGCGGCAGCAAGCTGCGCTCCTGCGCCAGCGTCAGCAGCACGAAGCCGAATTCACCGGCCTGCGCCAAGTACAGGCCGGTGCGCAGCGATACACCCGAGGTGGCGCCCAGCACTCGCGCCAGCACAGTCACCAGCACGAGCTTGAAGGCCAGCGGGAGCAGCAGCAACACGGCGACCAGGGCCCATCGGTCCACCACGATGTGCCAGTCGAGGGACATGCCCACCGTGATGAAAAAGAGGCCCAGAAGCACATCGTGGAACGGGCGGATGTCGGTCTCCACCTGGTGCTTGTATTCGGTTTCCGACACCAACATGCCGGCAATGAAGGCGCCCAGAGCCAGGCTCAGGCCGGCCAGTTCGGTGAGCCACGCCAAGCCGAGCGTGACCAGAAGCACGTTCAAAATGAAAAGTTCCTCGCTGCGCCGGCGGGCCACCAGGGTGAGCCACCAGCGCATGATGCGCGGCCCGCCATAGAGCAGCACGCCGATCAGCAAGGTGGCCTTCACCATCGCGAAGCCGATGGCCTTGGCCAGCGCTTCGGGCGGTGCGCCAAGCGCGGGAATCAGCACCAAGAGCGGCACCACGGCCAAGTCCTGGAACAGCAGCACGCCCATCACGCGACGGCCGTGTTCGCTCTCGAGCTCGAGCCGCTCGGCCATCAGCTTGACCACGATCGCGGTGCTGCTCATGGTGAGCGCGCCCGACAGCGCCAGCGCCGTCTGCCAGCCGAGCCGCCAGGCCGGCGGGAGCTGCGAGGCGATTAGAAGCGCACCGGCGGTGGCGATGGTCATCGTCAGCAGTACCTGCAAGAGGCCGAGCCCGAACACGTGCTTGCGCATGGCGCGCAGCTTGGGCAGGCTGAACTCCAGCCCGATCACGAACATGAGGAACACCACGCCGAACTCGCCCAGGTGCAGGATGGCTTCGGAGTTGTGCGCCAATCCCAGCGCATGGGGCCCGATCAGCACGCCGGCCGTCAGATAGCCGAGCATCGGCGGCAGTTTCAGCGAGCGGCAGACCACCACGCCGATGACCGCGGCCAGCAAATACATCAGCGTGAGATCGAACGTAGACATGGTCGGATGCTAGAGCAATGTCCATGCCCCGCGCGTGCCGCTTTCCCTCGGCGACCGGCCAGGACGGCCGGCCCGTAAAATCCTGCGATGAGTTCAGCTCCCCTGCCCCCCGTGGTCGATGCCGACGCGATCCTTGCGCGCGCCCGCGTCACCTTCGACATCGAGTCCGACGCCGTGCTCGGCCTCAAGTCGCGCGTGGGCCCGAGCTTCGTCGACGCCGTGCGCAAGATCCTCGAAGTGCGCGGCCGCGTGGTCGTCATGGGCATGGGCAAGAGCGGCCACGTGGGCCGCAAGATCGCCGCGACCCTGGCCTCGACCGGCACGCCGGCCATGTTCGTCCATCCGGCCGAGGCCAGCCATGGCGACCTGGGCATGATCAAGGCGGTCGACCTGGTGCTGGCCATCTCCAACAGCGGCGAGGTCGACGAGCTCACCGTGATCCTGCCGGTGGTCAAGCGCCAGGGCGTGCCCCTGATCGCCATCACCGGCCGCGTCGATTCCACCTTGGCCCGCCATGCCGACATCGTCATCGACGCCGGCGTCGCCAAGGAGGCCTGCCCGCTCAACCTCGCCCCCACCGCGAGCACCACCGCCCAGATGGCGATGGGCGATGCGCTGGCGGTGGCGCTGCTCGATGCACGCGGCTTCGGCTCCGAAGACTTTGCGCGCTCGCACCCCGGCGGCGCGCTCGGCCGCAAGCTGCTCACCCACGTGGCCGACGTGATGCGCTCGGGCGACGAAGTGCCGCGCGTCGCCCCCACCGCCACGCTCAGCGAACTGATGCGAGAGATGAGCTCCAAGGGCCTCGGTGCCACCGCGGTGGTCGACGCCGAAGGCCGGGCCATCGGCATCTTCACCGACGGCGACCTGCGCCGCCAGGTCGAGACCGGCGGCGACCTGCGCGGCCTGACGGCCGTCGACGTGATGCACCCCGGTCCGCGCACGCTGCGCGCCGATGCGCTGGCAGTCGAAGCGGCCGAGCTGATGGAAGAACACCGCATCACCAGCGTGCTCATCGTCGATCCCACGGGGCATCTGATCGGCGCGCTCAGCATCAACGACCTGATGCGCGCGAAGGTCATCTGATGCCGCTCGACTTCCAGGCCGAGACCTTGCTCGCTGCGCAGGATGTGCGCATAGCCTTCTTCGACATCGACGGCGTGCTGACCGATGGCGGCGTCTATTTCACCGAGCACGGCGAAACCCTCAAGCGCTTCAGCATCCTCGACGGCTACGGCCTCAAGCTGCTGCGCCTGGCCGGCATCACCCCCGCGGTGATCACGGGGCGAGATTCGAAGCCGCTGCGCGTGCGGCTCGAAGCGCTCGGCATCGAGCATGTGCGCTACGGCACCGAAGACAAGCTGCCGGCGGCTGAAGCCATGCTCCAGCAGCTCGGCTTCGGCTGGCACCAGGCCGCCGCCATCGGCGACGACTGGCCCGACCTGCCGGTGCTGGCGCGCGCCGGCTTTGCGGCGGCGCCCGCCAATGCGCACCTGGAGGTGCGCGAAGCGGTCAACTACGTCACCCGCGCACGCGGCGGCGAAGGCGCGGCGCGCGAATTCTGTGATCTGCTGCTGACGGCCTGCGGCCAATATCGGCGCCTGCTCGACGCCGCCCGGGGTCTCCAGCAATGAAGGGTGCCTGGAACCTGCTGCGCGACGTACTCGACCGCGCCACCATCTACCTGCCCATCATCCTGACCGCGGCGGTGGCGCTCGGTACCTACTGGCTGGTGCGCAATGCGCCCAAGCTGCTCGAACCCACCGCCAAGGTCGCACCCACGCACGAGCCCGACTATTTCATGCGTGGTTTCGTGATCAAGAACTTCCTGCCCAACGGCGACCTGCGCAGCGAACTCCATGGCAAGGAAGGCCGGCACTACCCGGACACCGACACGGTCGAGGTCGACGACGTGCGCATGCGCTCCGTCTCGCCGCAGGGCTACACCACGCACGCCACCGCGAATCGCGGCGTGTCGAACTCCGATGGCAGCGAGATCCAGCTCTTCGGCAATGCCGTCGTCATCCGCGACCCGGTCGTGGCGCCGGGTGGCAAGGGCACGCCACGCCTGGAGTTTCGCGGCGACTTCCTGCACGCCTTTCTCGACTCCGAGCGCGTGACGTCGAACAAGCCCGTCACGCTCATTCGCGGCACCGACCAGTTCACCGCCGACAACCTCGACTACGACAACCTGAGCGGCGTGGCCAACCTGACCGGCCGGGTGCGCGGCGTGCTGATTCCATCTGCCGCAGCCGGCAAACCGCGCTGAAGAAAAAAAGCCACCACCCCGGAAGACAACCCGCGAATGAGCCCATCTCCCCTTGTCTTCATCACCGGCGCGTCGAGTGGCATTGGCCAAGCCCTTGCCGCCAGTTTTTACCAGGCAGGCTACCGGCTGGCGCTGGCCGCCCGGCGCACCGGGGAGATCGAAACCTGGGCCGCCGCCTCCCAGTTGGATCCGTCGCGCTATCAGGTCTATAGCGCCGACGTGGCTCAGACCGACAGCATTGTGGGTGCGGGCGCCGCATGCATCGAACGCCAGGGCCTGCCCGACGTGGTGATTGCCAACGCCGGCATCAGCGTGGGCATCGACACGGCGGAGCGCGAAGACATCGAGGTGATGGTCCAGACCTTCGCCACCAACAACGTGGGCCTGATGGCCACATTCCATCCCTTCGTTGCGGCGATGCGGCAGCGCGGCAGCGGCCGGCTGGTCGGCATCGCGAGCGTTGCGGCCATCCGCGGCTTGCCGGGGCACGGGGCCTACTGCGCCAGCAAGTCGGGTGTGGTCGCGTACTGCGAGAGCCTGCGCGGCGAGCTGCACAACAGCGGCGTCAAGGTCGTCACGCTCTGCCCGGGCTACATCGATACCCCGCTGACGCAGGGCAACCGCTACGGCATGCCCTTTCTCATGAAGGCCGAGGACTTTGCGGACCAGGCGCTGCGCGCCATCGAGGCCGGCACCAGCTACCGCGTGATTCCCTGGCAGATGGGCGTGATCGCCAAGCTGATGCGCATGCTGCCGAACGCCTTGCTCGACCGCGCCGTGCAAGGCCGCGCCCGCAAGAAGCGCAGCGGCGAAAGCTGAGCCTTCCTCGGGCGCCGCCTCTTTGCGTCCGTCCCAATGAAAAAGGCTCCCGAGGGAGCCTTTTGTCTGTGCGAGCCGAAGTGCAGGGCTCAGTAGCCGCTGTTGCCACCGCCGCCGTAGCCGCCGCCGCCACCACCGGAGCGGCCACCACCGCCGCCGCCGCGAGGACCGGCGCCGTAGGGGCTGCGGAAACCGCCGTCGCCACCACCGCCGCCACCGCCACTGCGTCCACCACCGCCGCCGCCGTAGCCGCCACCACCGGAGCGGCCACCGCCGCCGCCGCTGCGATCGCCGCCGCCACCACCGTAGCCCCCACCGCCGCCGCCGTAGCCACCGCCACCACCGCCGCCATAACCACCGCCGCCGCCGCCGCCGCCGTAGCCGCCGCCACCACCGCTGCGCGGGGGACGTGCTTCCATCGGGCGTGCTTCATTGACGACGACGCTGCGGCCGCCCAGGGGCTGGCCGTTCATGCCGTTGATGGCGGCTTGCGCTTCCGCGTCGCTGCCCATCTCGACGAAGCCGAAGCCCTTCGAGCGGCCGGTGTCGCGTTCCATCATGACCTTGGCACTGGTCACCGAACCGAATTGTCCAAAAGCCTGTTCGAGATCACCGTCGCGCACCGAGTAAGGCAGGTTGCCGACGTACAGTTTGTTGCCCATCAAGGGACTCCTATAAACACATAGCAAGAAAAGCGATGGAGTCCCGAAAGCATCACTCAACCAAGAGCTGTCGAGTCGCGCGAAACTGACCGATCACCGAACTTCCTCCCGGCAAAATCAAGAGGGAGGCTCGTGCATTATGGGTGAAATATGTGAAATGCAAGCAGGAATTTGCCGCTTCCTGCAGGGCCTCCAAAAATTACGAAAAGCTAGCGTCTGCTTACCTGCAGACAGAGGGCGCTCGGCGGGTTAGGTAGAATCCCGAGCGTCATTGGGGAGTAGCCGCCTTCCACCGCGAGAAGGGCCCGCGTCAACAGACTTGTCCTGACCCACACAGGACATGGCGCGTGCAGTGAATCACCTGGCGAGACCTTTGACCGTGCAACTTCGGGAATATGGCCGAAGGTGTTGCACGGTCAATTGCGTCCTTCGGCCCAAGGAACCCCTGCTTTCATGGAAGCTTTTCTCGTTGCAACGGGCGTGGTTGCGCTCGCCGAAATGGGCGACAAGACCCAGTTGCTGGCCCTCTTGCTGGCCGCTCGTTTCAGAAAACCCTGGCCCATCGTGCTCGGCATCTTCGCCGCCACCATCGTCAACCATGCACTGGCCGGCGCGGTCGGCAACTACATCACCCGTTGGCTCGGCCCCGAGGTCCTGCGCTGGATCCTGGGGGGCTCGTTCATCGCCATGGCGGCCTGGATGCTGATTCCCGACAAGCTCGACGAAGACGACGCGCCAGCCGCCTCGCATTACGGCGTCTTCGGCACCACGCTCGTCGCGTTCTTCCTGGCCGAGATGGGCGACAAGACCCAGATCGCGACCGTCATGCTGGCCGCACGCTTCACGCAGGCCTATGTGTGGGTGGTGGCGGGCACAACGCTTGGCATGATGCTGGCCAACGCCCCGGTGGTCTGGCTCGGCGACAAGATCGTGAAGCGGGTGCCGATCACGCTGGTGCACGGCATCTCGGCCGTGATCTTCCTCGTGCTTGGCATCGTGATGATCGTCGGCTGGTAATCCGGCAGGGCGATATACTGCTTCTTGCGCCGATTTGCTTCAGCTTGCGGGCGCTTTATAAATTCAGCTAAAGACAGTCAGTTGGCGAACAACCCGGCTCGTTTTTGGCGAGGCCGGGTTTTTTATTGATGTCGTCACCTTCTTTGGTCGTCTCTTCGCAGTCGATGCAGTTCGCAGGCCCGCTGGCCTTGCGCAGCGGCGCCTCGCTCAGCGACTACACGCTCGCGTATGAAACCTACGGCACCCTGAACGCCGACCGCAGCAATGCGGTGCTGGTGTGCCATGCACTCAACGCCTCTCATCATGTCGCGGGCACCTACGAAGGGCAGCCCAAGTCCGAAGGCTGGTGGGACAACATGGTCGGCCCGGGCAAACCGGTCGACACCGACCGCTTCTTCGTGATCGGCGTAAACAACCTGGGCTCCTGCTTCGGCTCCACCGGTCCGATGCACGTGAACCCCGCCACCGGGCGCGTCTATGGCGCCGACTTTCCGGTGGTCACGGTCGAGGACTGGGTCGACGCCCAGGCCGTGCTGCTCGATGCGCTCAGCATCCGCACGCTGGCGGCCGTGATGGGCGGCAGCCTCGGCGGCATGCAGGCGCTGTCGTGGACGCTGCAGTACCCCGACCGCGTGCGGCACGCCGTGGTGGTGGCCAGCGCGCCCAACCTCACGGCGGAGAACATCGCCTTCAACGAAGTGGCGCGCCGCGCCATCGTGACCGATCCCGATTTTCATGGCGGCCACTTCTACGATCACGGCGTGATTCCCAAGCGGGGCCTGCGCATCGCGCGGATGATCGGCCACATCACTTACCTGAGCGACGACGTCATGAACGAGAAGTTCGGACGCATTCTGCGCAGCGCGGTCGAGGGCGAGGCGGCGGGGCTGAACTACCGCTATTCGACGCAAGAGATCGAGTTCCAGATCGAGAGCTACCTGCGCTATCAGGGCGACAAGTTCAGCGAATACTTCGACGCCAACACCTACCTCCTGATCACGCGCGCGCTCGACTACTTCGACCCGGCGCGCGCCCATGGCGGCAACCTCAGCGCGGCCCTTGCCCAGGCCACCGCCAAATTCCTGCTCGTGAGCTTCAAGACCGACTGGCGCTTCTCGCCCGCGCGCAGCCGCGAGCTCGTGAAGGCGCTGCTCGACAACCGCCGCAACGTGAGCTATGCCGAAATCGACGCACCGCACGGCCACGATGCCTTCCTGCTCGACGACGTGCGCTACATGGGCGTGGTGCGGTCCTACTTCGAGCGGGTGGCGCACGAGATCCAGGCCGAAGGGACAGCGCAATGAGCGATATCGAAACCCAGCGCCTCATCGCCAACCTGGTGCCCGAAGGCTCGCGCGTGCTCGACCTCGGCTGCGGCGACGGCGCCATGCTCGACCTGCTGCAGCGCGAGCGCGGCTGCAGCGGCTATGGCGTCGAAATTGCCGACGGCAACGTGCTGCAGTGCATCCGCCGCGGCGTCGACGTGATCCAGCTGAACCTCGACGAAGGCCTCGCGGTGTTCGACGACGCCACGTTCGACGTGGTGCTGCAGATCGACACGCTGCAGCACCTGCGCAATGCCGAGGTCATGCTGCGCGAAACCGCGCGCGTGGGCCGCATCGGCATCGTCGCCTTTCCCAACTTTGCGCATTGGCCCAATCGCATCAGCATTGCGCGCGGCCGCATGCCGGTGACGCGCCGCCTGCCCTACCAGTGGTACGACACGCCCAACATCCGGGTCGGCACTTTCAAGGACTTCGAAGTGCTGGCGCAAAAGAACAGCCTGCGCGTGCTCGATGCCTTCGGCGTGCAGGAAGGCCGCAGCGTGCGCTGGCTGCCCAATGCTCGGGCGGGCACGGCCGTGTTCAAGTTCGAGCGGGAGCGCTGAGCGCCCTGAAGCACGGCGGACTCATGAGCTTCACGCTCTCGCATCCGGCGCACAGCGAACTGCTGATCAAAAAAAGCCGCTTCATCGGTTGCGTCCAGCCGGTGGCCGACCGGGCCGCGGCACTGGCCGTGGTGGCCTCGCTTCGCAACGAACACCCCGCCGCGGCGCATGTCTGCTGGGCGCTCATGGCGGGCGGCCAATCGGCCGCCAACGACGACGGCGAGCCGGGCGGCACCGCCGGACGCCCGATGCTCGAGGTGCTGCGGCACCAGCAGCTCGAAGGCGTGCTTGCCACGGTGGTGCGGTACTTCGGCGGCATCAAGCTGGGCGCGGGCGGGCTCGTACGGGCCTACACCGATGCCGTGGCGCAGGCCTGCCTCGGGGCGACGCTGGTTCCGCTCGTGCGCCAGCGGCTGCTGCAATGCGCCGTGCCCTATGCGCTCGAGGGGCTGGTGCGGCGCGAGATTGCCGCCGTCGCCGGCGCTGCGCTGGTCGAGGTGCGGCATGGTGACGCGGTGGACTTCACTTTCACGCTGCCCGAGCCCGACGCCGCCAGCTTCATCGCCCGCCTCGACGATGCTGCGCAAGGGCGCGCCGTCTGGCCGCAGGCGTGAGCCGACGCGCGGGAGCCGTCGGGGCCAAGGGAGGCATCATCGCCAGCACGCCGCGCGGCGCAAGTGCCACCGACACCGTCGTATCGTCGTCGGGACCGCGCCGCGCCATCTCGGCGGTGACGATGCCCGTCGGCACGGCCAGCACGCCCCAGCCCAGCAGCATCATCACCGAGGCAATGGCACGGCCGAGGTCCGTCTTGGGCACGAGGTCGCCGAAGCCCACCGTGGCCATGGTCGATATGGCCCAGTAGATGGCGACCGGAATGCTGGTGAAGCCGTGCACCGGGCCCTCCACCACGTACATCAGCGTGCCCATCACCAGCACCACCAGCATCACGAAGCCGACGAACACCGTGATCTTGCGGCGGCTCGCGGCCACGGCCGAGACCAGCGCGCGGTATTCCACCGAGTAGCGCGACAGCTTGAAGATGCGGAACACGCGCAGCAGCCGCAGGACGCGCACGTCGATCAGGTAGGCGAGCTCGGGCGCGAGCGCCACCAGGAAGGTCGGCAGCAGCGCAAGCAGGTCGATCACGCCATAGAAACTCAGCGCATAGCGCAGCGGCTTGTTCACGCAGGCGAGCCGCGCGATGTATTCGAGCGTGAACAGAATGGTGAACGTCCATTCGAGCACGTTGAACACGGCCCGCCATTGCTCGCGGATCGGCTGCACGCTGTCGAGGATCACCACCAGCACGCTGGTCACGATCACGGCGATCAGGATCAGGTCGAAGAGCAGGCCCGCGCGCGTGTCGGCCTCGAAGATCACCGTGAACAGCCGGCGTCGCCAGCCGCTCGCCGGTTTGTCGAAGCGCGCGTCGATGGTTGAAGAGATGGCGAAGGTCCGGGCAACAGGGTCGGTGTTCGATCGGGTCATCTTTGCGGGGCCGGAGGCACTGGAGAGCGCCATTGTCGGACGGCCATGGGATTTATTCAGTTACGTTTCTTGCGCAATGAAGTGCCGCAGGCCGCGAGGGGGTTCTTACGATAGCCCCTTTGTTGAGGAGCTCCCCATTGGCTACACAGTCCCCCTTTTTCGGCAAGCGTGATCGTGACACCGACTCGTTGACCTCTCGCCCCGCGCCGCTGGTGGGCTCGGGTACCAATCTCTCGGGTTCGCCCGTCAATCCTTCTTCGCTGACCGCTCAGCAAGGCGGCCTCACCGCAGCAGCGACCGCACCCGCCAAGGAAGGCGGCAGCAAGCTCACCGTCGGCCCCAACATCAAGCTCAAGGGCGTCGAGATCACCGATTGCGACACGCTCGTGGTCGAAGGCCTGGTCGAGGCCACGATGGACTCGCGCCTGATGCAGATCGCCGAACAGGGCGAGTTCAAGGGCTCGGCTGAAATCGACATCGCCGAAATCCGCGGCGTGTTCGACGGCAACCTCACGGTGCGCGAAAAGCTCGTGATCCATTCGACCGGCAAGGTCACTGGCAAGATCCGCTACGGCAAGATCGTGATCGAAGAAGGCGGCCAGCTGTCGGGCGAAATCAGCTTCGGCGCCAAGCCGTCGCTGCAAGCCGCGGCCTGATCAGGCCGCTTCTTCAGGCGGCTTCCAGCCCAGGCGCTCCAGCAAGGCACCGGCCGCGGCCGGTGCTTTTTCTTTGGCGCCGTTGATGAAGTAGACGAACACCTCGCGCTTTTTGGGCGATTCGGCCCACTGCTGCGCGCGCTCGGCCCAGCTGTCGAGCGCTTTCGGCGCATAGCCCGTCTTGAGCTTGGCGTCGGCCATCATGAGCCGCGCATAGGCGAAGTCACCGTCGGGCTCTTCGAACGACGGGAACTTGTCTGCGTCGGTGAACACGGTCGATACCTTGTACTTCTTCGCGAGCGCCTGGTAGGCGGGCGTGATGAAGCTCTCGTGCCGCACGTCCATCACGTGGCGAAGCGCGCGGCTGCCCTCCTTCTTCGGCAGCAATTGCAGAAAAGCCTCGAAGTCCTCGGCGTCGAACTGCTTGGTGGGCATGAACTGCCACACGATCGGGCCGAGCTTGTCGCCCAGTTCGACTACGCCGCTTTCGATGAAGCGTTTGATCGAGTCTCCCGCGGTCGCAAGCACCTTGCGATTGGTGGTGAAGCGCGAGGCCTTCATCGAGAACATGAAGTCGTCGGGCACCTCGTCGTGCCACTTGCGGAAGGTCTCGGGTTTGAAGGTGCTGTAGTAGGTGCCGTTGATCTCGATGGCGCTCACGTGGCGGCTCGCATAGCGCAGCTCCTTGGCCTGCGCGAGCCCCTTGGGATAGAAGTTGTCGCGCCAGGGTTCGTAGGTCCAGCCGCCGATGCCTACCCTGATATCCATCTGGTTCGAAGTCGATGTTGCCTTGCTCACATTGCGCTCCGGGTTGAGATCGCCCGCACTCTACGCGGGGTCGCGCACGGGCGCAAAATGCGTTTTTTCGTCACCCGCGGAGAACTCCCCGATGAACGCCCCCCTGCACCGCGAAATGCCCGCCGCAACGCTCGATGCCGAGCGCGCCCTGTCCGATGTCAGCGCCCGATGGGACGGCGACATCGTCAGGCAACTCACCGACTACATCACCATTCCCGCCAAGTCGCCCGGCTTCGACGCCGACTGGGCCGCTCACGGCTACCTTGAAACGGTACTGCGCAACGCGGCTGCCTGGGTCGAGGCGCAGAAGGTCGAGGGCCTGAAGCTGGAGATCGTGCGCCTGGAAGGCCGCACGCCGGTGCTGTTCTTCGAAGTGCCGGCCACCGGCACCGACATGGGCGAGACCGTGCTGATGTACGGCCACCTCGACAAACAACCCGAATTCACCGGCTGGCGCAACGACCTCGGCCCCTGGACGCCCAAGTACGAGAACGGCCTGCTCTACGGCCGCGGCGGTGCCGACGACGGCTATGCGGTCTACGCCAGTGTCGCCGCGCTGCAGGCGCTCAAGAGCCAGGGCGCAGCGCATCCGCGCATCGTGGGGCTCATCGAGACCTGCGAAGAAAGCGGTTCCTATGACCTGCTGCCGTACGTCGACGCACTGCGCCCGCGGCTGGGCAATGTCGAACTGGTGATCTGCCTTGATTCGGGCGCCGGCAACTACGACCAGCTGTGGCTCACCACGTCGCTGCGCGGCATGGCCAGCGGCACGCTCAAGGTCGAAGTGCTGACCGAAGGCATTCACTCCGGCGACGCGTCGGGCCTGGTGCCTTCGAGCTTCCGCATCATGCGGCAGGTGCTCGACCGCCTCGAAGACAGCGCCACCGGCCGCCTGCTGCCGGCGAGCTTCCATTGCGAAGTGCCGGCCGATCGCCTGGCGCAGGCCAGGGCCACCGCGGCCATCCTCGGCGAAGAGGTCTACAAGCGCTTTCCGTGGGCGCACTACGACTGCGGCGGCTCGACCATGTTCGCGCTACCGACCACCACCGATCCGGTGGAAGCGCTGCTCAACCGGACTTGGAAGCCCACGCTGTCGGTCACCGGCGCGGAAGGCTTCCCGGCGCTCAAGGATGCGGGCAACGTGCTGCGCCCGTACACCGCGTTCAAGCTCTCGCTGCGCCTGCCTCCGCTCGTCGATGCGGCCGAGGCAGTGCAGAACCTGAAAAAGCTGCTCGAGGACAACGCGCCCTACCAGGCACGCGTGACCTTCGAAAGTGGCGGCGGGGCCACGGGTTGGAATGCGCCGACGATTACGCCCTGGTTCGAAGACGCGCTCAACAAGGCGTCGCGGGCGCACTTCGGCGCCTCGTGCGGCTACATCGGCCAGGGCGGCACCATTCCGCTGATGAACATGCTGAGCGCCGGCTTCCCGAAGGCCCAGATGATGGTCTGCGGCGTGCTCGGCCCGAAGAGCAACGCGCACGGACCCAACGAATTCCTGCATGTGCCCTACGCCAAGAAGCTTACCGCTGCCGTGGCCGAGGTGATCGCGGCCCTGCCCGCTGCGCATCGCGCCGCGGCCGCGGAGCCGGTCGCCGCTTGACCGGACCCGCGCCGCTGACGCCACCTTTGCCGCCGCCGCGCGTTTCGCTGTCCACGCATGACGGCGAGACGCTGGCGCTGCGCCGCTTTCCCGCGGCCGGTGCGTCGCGCGCCGTGGTGGTGCTGGTGCATGGGCTGGGCGAGCATGCCGGCCGCTATCAGGCATTGGCCGAGCGCTTGCACGGGTGGGGATTCGCCGTGTGGGCGCATGACCATCATGGGCACGGCGAGTCCTCCGGCGCGCGCGGCGGCCTGCCGAGCGAGTTGCGGCTGGTCGACGACCTTGCGCTGGTCATCGACGACGCGCGGCGCGAGAACCCCGGCCTGCCGCTGGTGCTGCTGGGCCACAGCTTGGGCGGGCTGGTCGCGGCCAGCCTGGTGGCGCGCGGCGTACGGCCGGTCGACGGGCTGGTGCTGTCTTCTCCGGGGCTCGATCCCGGCCTGAATAAGTTCCAGAAGGCACTGCTCGCGGTGCTGCCGCGCATTGCGCCCGGGCTTCGCGTCGGCAATGGGCTGGACGACAATTTTCTTTCGCACGACCGCGCCGTGGTGCAAGCCTACCGAGACGATCCGCTCACGCACGACCGCATCGGCGGCCGGCTTGCGCGCTTTCTCGCGCACGAAGGGGCTTTGGTGCAGCAGGCGGCGGCGCATTGGCCGGTCCCCACTTTATTGATCTACGCGGGCGACGATCGTCTGGTGGTGCCGGCCGCCAGCCGTGCCTTCGCCGAGGCGGCCGCGCCCAGCGGGATGGTCGAAGCGCGGTGCTTCGAATCCCTGTACCACGAGATATTCAACGAGCTGGATACCGGGCCGGTGTTCGCCGCGCTGCAGCGCTGGCTTGACAAGCGCTTTCCGCCGGACTGAAGGGGCGTTTCAGGCGCCTGCAGCGGCAGCCGCAGCAGCGCGCCGGCGCGTCTGCGCGAGCCACAGCAGTGCCGCGCCCGTGAGCACCACCGGCACCAGCGAACCGTAGTTCAGCAACTGCCAGCCCTGCGTGGTGACCAGCACGCCCGAGGCGAACGAGGTCAGCGCCAGCGTCGCGAACACGCAGAAGTTGAGCGCGCCCTGCGCCCGGTCGCGCTCTTCGGCCGTGTAGGCCGTCAGCGACAGTGTCGTGCTGCCGGTGAACAGGAAATTCCAGCCCACGCCCAAGAGGCAGAGCGCCACCAGGAAATGCTGCAGTTCCACGCCCGACAGCGCAACGGCGATGCAGCCGAAGTTGAGCGCGAGCCCCACCCCCATCACGGGCAGCGCGCCAAAGCGGCGGATGAGGTGTCCAGTGAAGAAGCCTGGTGCGAACATGCCGATCACATGCCATTCGAGCACCAGGGCAGCATCGGAAAAAGGCAGGCTGCAGATCTGCATGGCGATGGGCGTCGCGGCCATAAGCAGGTTCATCACGCCGAAGCCCAGCGCCCCCGCCGCGGCCGCCACGATAAACACCGGCTGCCGCATGATCTCCGAGAGCGGCCGCCCGCCCAGCGCCTGCTGGCGAGTCAGCGTGGCGGGAAAGTCAATGAACCGCATGACCCCCATCGAGAGCAGTGCCACTGCTGCCAGCGCGATGTAGGCACCCGCGAACGGCACCGCAAACACTTCGCGCGTGGCGGCCGCCAGGTTGGGGCCCGCCACCGCGCCGATCAACCCGCCGGCCATCACCAGCGACACGGCCTTCTCGCGCCAGGCCGGCGCCGCGAGTTCGGCGGCGGCAAAGCGATACAGGCCCGCGTTGGCGTTGTAGTAGCCGGCCACTACCGTGGCAAGGCACAAGAGCCAGAAGTTCTTCGACACGGCCGCGAACGCGCAGAGCAAAGCCGAGCCCAGCGCCACCGCCAGCCCGATCTGGAACGAGCCGCGGCGGCCGAAGCGCTGCTGGGTGCGCGCCACCAGCCCCGTGGTGAGGGCGCCGCCCACCACGTAGCCCATGACCGGCAGCGTGGCCATCCAGCCGTGCGGCGCGATGCTCAGCCCCACCAGCCCGTTGATGGCAATGAAGGTGACGTTGTTGGTCAGGAACAGGCCCTGGCAGATGGCAAGCAGCCAAAGGTTGCGGTTCATGGAAAAGTGGCGAAGGCGCGCAGCGGCATGGAGGCTGAGGTTCTACGCGATTCGCTTCCGGTGCGCCAGCCGTAATGCGCAGGCCAAAAAAAAGCGCCCTCGCGGGCGCTGGAATTCTTGATGAGCCAATGGCTCAGGGCTGCCTGTTCTGCAGCAGGCCGCCGAGCGAACTCAGCAGGTCGCTCTGGTCGCCAAGGCCCTGCTCCGGCACCTTACCGTGCGGCGTGAGCTGGTCGATGAGTACCGGCAGCAAGGTGGCCAGCATGGGCAGCAGCGTTTGCGCATTGATGCCGAGCCTGGAGGCGATGTTGGCAATGGTGTCGCTGCCCAGCGCGTCCTGCAGCTGTCCGCCGGATACCGGCTGGTTTTCTCCCTTGCCGATCCAGGAGCCGATCACGTCGCCCATGCCCGCTTGCTCGAACTTGGAAACCAGCCCTCCCAAGCCCCCTGCGCTGCCGTTGTTGGCGAGCAGCCCGCCCAGCGCGCCGGCCAGGCCGCCGAGATCGCCCATCCCGCCGCCCTGCGGTTGCTGCTGCTGTTGGCCCGCGCCTCCGAGCACCTGACCGAGTACCGAATCGAGCAATCCCATGGCCATTTCCTTGGTGTGTGACAGAACCGCCCGCATTTTCCAACGCAAACGGACCGCGAGCCGACAGTGGAGGTGCCCACTATCGCCGCGTCGTGTGACAAATTACCGGGTACGCGCCGGCCGTTTAGGCAGCAATGCGGGACTGACTCCTTGCATGCCCACCAGGCCGAGCACCGTGACGAGCGAATTCTGCGCGCCCTTCCATGCATCTGTCACGTCGATCGACTCGCTCAGGGCGTGAAAGCCGGTGGACCTGCCGCCCCCGCCGATGATGATGGCCGGGATGCCGTACGACATCGGCACGTTGGCGTCGGTGCTGCCGCCGCGCAGCAGCGTCTTGTGGCCGAAGGCCGTGTTCGAGCGGATGGCCGCTTCCACCATGACCGAGTCGGAGGGCGTGCGGCCGCCCGGCCGGTCGCCGATCAGCTTGTTGCTTGCGCTGAGTGTGCCGACGTTCCAGCGCTTGTTCTCTTCGACCACGGCCTCGTCGATGGCCGCGAGGATCTTCTTCTCCGTCTCGAGCAGCGAGGCCATGTCGTCCGAGCGGATGTCGACGGCCATGCGCGCGTCCGGCGCGATGGTGTTGACCGAGGTGCCACCGCCCACGGTGCCGACCGTGAACGTGGTCTTCGGGAAGCTCGGCGTGCGCACCTCGGCGATCTTGGCAATGGCGCGGCCCATGCCGTGGATCGCGCTGGGCACCTGGCCGAAGGCGGCGAAGCTGTGGCCGCCCGGACCCTTGAACGTGACTTCGTAGCGGTGGCTCGCGGTGCCCAGGATCAGCACATTGCCGTCCGGCGAAGGCTCCAGCCCCACCATGCCATCGATGTCCAGGTGGTCGCGAAAGATGGTCTTCATGCCGCGCAGGTTGCCCAGCTCTTCCTCGCCCACATTGGCGACGAACAGCAGGTCGCCCACCGTCTGCACCTTGTTGTCGTTGAGCACCTTGAGCCACGACAACAGCACGGAGAGGCCGCGCGTGTCGTCCGCAATGCCGGGCGCATGCAGCTTGCCGTCGTGCTCCTTCACCTTCACGTCGGTGCCGGCGGGAAACACGGTGTCCAGGTGGGCCGAGATCAGCAGCTTGGGGCCGTTGCCCGTGCCCTTGCGCAGGCCGACCACGTTGCCTTCGGCATCGATCTTCGCGTCGGCGAGGCCCAGCGCCTTCATGCGCGCGAGGAAAGCTTCGGCGCGCTTCTGCTCCTTGAATGGTGGTGCCTCGATCTCCGTCAGCATCTTCAGGTCTTCGACCGTGCGGTCATGGTCGGCCTTGACCGCGTCGAGCAGTTTCTGGACCGTGGGCGCCGCCATCAGTTGGGTAAAGGCTTTTTCCACCTCGGGACCGACCTGCGCGGGCGTGGGCGCAACGGCGGTGTTCTGGGCTTTGGCGCCCTGCACGGCGCAGAACATGGCCAGAACAACGGGCGCAAGGGGCGCGAGCCGGAGGGCGCGTGGTGAACGAAGCATGGCGTGAAGATCCTTCTCTTTGTCTGTCATGACGAATGGGTGAGGCACGCTCGCCTCACGGGAACACAGTCAGGGGCCGGCGAGCGATACCAGTGCCGCGAGCGCTGCCGTCTCGGCGCGCAGCACGCGCGGACCGAGAGTGATCGGCGCAAAGCCGCATGCCAGGGCCTCCTTCTCCTCCGCGCCGCTCAGGCCGCCTTCGGGGCCGCTCAGGACCAGCACGCTGCGATCCGCCGGGGCCGATGCGGTGGCATCGGCGAGGCGCCGCGTACCGTCGGCGAGGCTCAGGACAAGGCGCAGCGCGGTGCCGCTGTTGTTCGCATCGATCCAGGCCGGCGGGCTCGAGAACGGCCGCACTGGATGGATCACCGGCACGCGGTTGCGGCCGCATTGCTCGCAGGCCGCAATGGCAATCGCCTCCCAATGCGCCCTTTTCTTTTCAGCGCGCTCGCCCGAGAGACGCAGCACGCCATGGGCCGTCGCCAGCGGCTGGATGCTTGCAACACCCAGTTCGGTGGCTTTCTCGACCAGCCAGTCCATGCGCTCGTTGGCGGGCATGCCGACCGCGAGATGCACCGCGCGCGCTGCTTCGCGCTCTGTGGCCGCGTGAACGCCAAGCGTCACCGAAACGTCGCTGCGCCCCATGCGCTCGACCGTGGCCGCGTATTCGCCGCCCGAGCCGTCGAACAGCGTGAGCGCGTCGCCGGGTTGCATCCGCAGCACCTGCACGTGGCGCGCCGCGCCGGGTGGCAGTTCGAACGTGGCACCCGCAATCAGCGGCACCGGGCAATGGAAACGGGGCATCTAGGGCCGACCGTAGACGAAGCCGGTGAGCGCCGAGCTGCCTTCGATTTCGTCGATCACGCGCAGCAATGGCGTCAATTCCATGTAGCGGCTGGCCGTCGAGCGGATGTAAGCGATGAATCGGGGCGTGTCGGCCAGGTAGCGGGGCTTGCCGTCACGCAGTGTCAGGCGGGCGAAGATGCCGGCCACCTTGAGGTGGCGCTGCAGCCCCATCCACTCGACCGAGCGGTAGAAGGCGCCGAAATCGGCGTCGACCGGCAGCCCGGCCTTGCGGGCGGCTTCCCAGTAGCGGATCGTGACGTCGAGCACGAACTCCTCGTCCCAGCTCAGGAAGGCATCGCGCATCAGACTTGCGATGTCATAGGTGATCGGGCCGTAGACCGCGTCCTGGAAGTCGAGCACGCCCAGATCCGCTCCGTCGCGGACCATCAGGTTGCGCGGCATGAAGTCGCGGTGAACATAGACGCTTGGCGAGGCCAGGTTGCTTTCGACGATGAGCTTGAAGCTGCGTTCCAGCCGTTCCTTCAGCTTGCCCTCGACGGCAATGCCGCGGTGGCGCCCGATGTACCACTCGGGAAAAAGCGCCAGTTCGCGCTCGAGCAGCGCGCGGTCGTAGGGCGGCAGCACGCCCGGCCTGGATGCCAGCTGCCAGCGGATCAGCGCGTCGATGGCCTGGTCGTAGAGCGGACGGCTCGCGTCGGGCAGGGCCGGATCGATGACCTCGAGCATGGTCTGGCGGCCCAGGTCGTCCAGCAGCAGGAAGCCGTTCGCCCGGTCCCATTCGAGCACCTTGGGCGCGGTGATCCCGGCTTCGGCCATCAAGCGGGCGACCTGCACGAAGGGCTCGCTGTTTTCCTTGTCCGGCGGCGCGTCCATCACGATGCGAGTGTCACCATCGTCCGCGCCGTCGACGCGAAAGTAGCGCCGAAAGCTCGCGTCGGCTGACGCAAGGCGCACGGTTTCGGGCAGCAAGCGGTGCGTGGCGGAGATGCCGGCCAGCCAGTGCCGGAAGGTCGCGGATCGCTGCGGATCGGTCCAGGGAATGGCTTCGGCGGAGGGGGTAGGCTCGGAAGCCGGGAGCGGGGGTGCTGTCATGGATAATCGATTCTACAAATCCGCCTGGCGCGGCAACTCCTGCGGTCCTCCCCGGTCGAACAGGGCTGCCGCCGGCTCCTGCAACCCGCCGGCCTGCCGCGCCGTCCTCCCGACGATCCTTCGTTCCTGACCGATGCCTACGATCCAAAGCCCCCACGCTTGGCACCTTGTGCACTCGCAGCCCTCCCAGGGGAGACTGCGGGCCTTCTCCGGAACGACTGGGCGGGTGGCTTGATGAGCCGACGCGTTGCCTCGCGGCGTTCCGGCCCGCCCCTGCCATTGGCCGTGTTGTCGCTGGCGCTGCTGCATGCGCATGGCGCGTCCGCGCAGCCGGCGGGCGGCCTCGACGGTCCGCTCACGCTCAAGCGCACGCCGCAACTGACCGAAACGCTGCCGCCGAATGAACGCAGCCAGCTGCCGAGCCTCATCACCGGCGACCGGCTGTCGGGTCGCCAGGACCTCGAAACCGTGGTCGAAGGCCATGCGACGCTGCGGCGCGGCGAGGTCGCCATCACCGCCGACCGGCTCGAGTACTACCAGCCCGACGACCGCGCCAAGGCGCGCGGCAACGTGCGGGTCAACCAGGCCGGCAATGTGTACGAAGGCCCCGAACTCGAGCTCAAGCTCGAGACCTTCGAGGGCTTTTTCAACAACGTGCGCTACTCCTTCCTCGTCAACGGCGGGCACGGCGAGGCGCAGCGCATCGATTTCGTCGACAGCAACATATCGGTGGCCCGCAGTGCCACCTACACCACCTGCCGCCGCGAAGATTTTCCGGGCTGGATGCCGGCCTGGCTGCTGACCGCGGCCACGATGACCACCGACACCGAGGAAAACGTCGGCGTGGCCACCGATGCGCGACTGAGTTTCATGGGCATCAGCACGCCGCCGCTTCCGAGCGTGAGCTTTCCGCTGTCGAACCAGCGCAAGAGCGGGCTGCTGCCGCCCACGATCGGCGTCGACAACAACAACGGCATGGAGATCTCGCAGCCGTACTACTGGAACATCGCACCCAACCGCGACGCCACTTTCACGCCAACGCTGATGAGCAAGCGGGGCCTCAACCTGGGCTCGGAATTCCGCTACCTCGAGAAAGACTACAGCGGCACCATCCGCCTGGACCTGATGGGCAGCGACCGCCTGGTGGGACAGCGCTACAACGAGCTGCGCGCCACCCAGCTCCAGCAACTGGCCAACGGAGAAATCCAGGCCAAGGACCTGACCGCTGCGCCCAACAGCAACAAGCGATGGGGCATCTGGGCCAATCACCACCAGGAGTTCAATGCCAAGGCGCTGGGACTGGATTCGCTGTCGGCCAACATCAACATCAACCGGGTCAGCGACGACGACTACTGGCGCGACTTCACGCGCACGCCCACCCTGGCGCAGCGCCAGCTGCCGAACGAAGCGGCGCTCAACTGGGGCAAGGGCGACTGGAGCGGCGGGATTCGTGCGCTGCGCTACCAGACGCTGCAGTACAACTTGTCGCCCATCGTGCCGTCCTATGACCGGATGCCGCAGATCACGGCCAACTACAACAAGTACGACTGGCACGGCTTCGACGTTTCGCTGAACCTCGACTACACGCGCTTCCGCGTCAACAGCATCCTGGCGGGCCAGCCTGGCTTCGACATCAACCAGCAGTCGCAGCCCGACGGCGATCGCGCCTTGGCGATAGCCACGATCAGCCGGCCGTTCATCACGCCGAGTTCCTTCGTCATTCCCAAGCTGCAGCTGAACACGGCTTCGTACAACTACTACCTGCCGCAGTCGGACATTCCGAAGCTCACCGTCAATGGCATCACATATGTCAATGGCGTGCCCTACAACGGGAATTCGCTCTACTTCTTCCCGACCTCGAGCAACCGGACGGTGCCGACCTTCAGCCTCGACAGCGGCCTGATCTTCGAGCGCGACGCGAGCTACTTCGGCCGCGCCTTCCGCCAGACGCTGGAGCCGCGCGCGTACTACGTCTACACGCCGTACCGCAACCAGAGCATGCTGCCGAACTACGATTCGGCGGCCAACGACTTCAGCTTTGCGACCATCTACACCGAGAACGCCTTCTCGGGCAACGACCGCATCTCCGACACCAACACGCTCACGCTGGGCGTGACCTCCCGCCTGATCGACCCCGACACCGGGGTCGAGGCCGCGCGCTTCGGCGTTGCGCAGCGACTGCGCTTCAGCGACCAGAAGGTCACGCTGCCGGGCGGCATCCCGGTGACCGATCGTGCGAGCGACCTGCTGCTGGGCGCGCAGATCAACTGGACGCCCAAGTGGAGCCTGGACACGGTGGTCCAGTACAACCCCGACACGCGCAAGTCGGAACGCTCGGCCATCAGCGCGCGCTACAACCCCGAGCCGTACCACAACTTGAGCGCGGCCTTCCGCTACCAGGCGCCCAGCACGCCGACCGCGACCGACGGCAACAAGTCTTTCGATGTGGGCTGGCAGTGGCCCCTCAACGACCTGTGGGGCGACAAGGGCAAGGACCTCGGCCCGGGCAAGGGCCAGGGGGGCGGACGGTGGTACGCGGTCGGCCGGCTCAACTACAGCCTGCAGGACGAGAAACTCACGGACGGCGTGCTCGGCTTCGAGTACGACGGCTGCTGCTGGATCGGACGCGTTGTGCTGCAGCGCGTC
The DNA here is from genome assembly GCF_900099805.1 of Variovorax sp. OV700. GTDB lineage: Bacteria > Pseudomonadota > Gammaproteobacteria > Burkholderiales > Burkholderiaceae_C > Variovorax. The sequence goes on from NZ_FNDR01000009.1 coordinate 33,381, forward strand.
ACCACCGGCCAGGTGACGGCCAACACCCGCATCATGTTCCAGCTCGAATTCGTCGGATTTTCCAGCATCGGATCGAGTCCCATGCAGGCCCTGCGGCAGAACATCCAGCGCTACCAGCCTCTTCGCCAGCCCACCGAAGGGCCGAGCCGCTTCACCAATTACGACTGAGACGATTGAGCAACGCCATGAAACACATCCGTTCCATCCTTACCTTGGGCTGCCTCGCGGCGCTGGCCGCATCCTCCGGCGCGCAGGGCCTGCGCCCCGGTGGCGGCAGCGGCATCACGGACATCATGCGCGCCGGCCCCCGCCTTGCGGCCCCGGTTGCACGCCCGGCACCGTCCAGCGCCGCGCCGGTGCAGCGCTCGGCCGAGTACATCGTTGCACTGGTCAACTCCGAACCCATCACCAACACCGAAGTGCAGTCGCGCGTCACGCGGCTGATCCGCGAGAACGCCGAGGCCGAGCGCGTTCCGCGCGCCGAGCTCACCCGCCTGGTGCTCGAGCGCCTGATCTCCGAGCGCGCCCAGCTCCAGCTGGCCAAGGAAAACGGCATCAAGGTGGACGACGTCGCCATCGACCAGGCCGAGCAGACCGTGGCGCGGCAGAACCAGGTCACGGTCGAAGAGCTGCGCCGCCGCGTGGTGGCCGAGGGCATCTCGCCGCGTGAATTCCGCAACGACCTGCGCGACCAGCTGCTGCTCACGCGCCTGCGCGACCGCGAGGTGGAATCGAAGGTCAAGATCAGCGACTCCGAAGCCGACGAATACCTGCGCGACCAGCGAAATTCCCCCACCAAGGACGCGGCGCTTCAGAACATCAACCTCGCGCACCTGCTGGTCGCCGTGCCGGAGAACGCGACCCCTGCGCAGGTAGCCACTTTGCAGCAGCGGGCTCAAGGCCTGGCGCAGCGCGCCCGTTCGGGCGAAGACTTTGCCAAGCTGGTGCAGGAAAACTCCGATTCGCCCGACCGCGCCAATGGCGGCGCAGTCGGCATGCGCACCGCGGACCGCTATCCCTCGCTGTTCGTCGAAGCCACGCAATCCACAGCGGTCAACGGCATTGCAGGGCCCATTCGCTCGGGCGCCGGATTCCACGTGCTGAAGGTGCTGGCCAAGTCGCAGCTTGGCGCCACCGATGCCACCGTCACCCAGACGCAGGTGCGCCACATCCTGCTGCTCAACGACCCCAAGCGCACCACGGCCCAGGCCGTGGCGCAGCTCGCCGAATTCAAGCGCCGCGTGCAGTCCGGCACGGCCGATTTCGCTGGCCTTGCGCGCGACAACTCGCAAGACGCGAGCGCCAAGGAAGGCGGCGACCTGGGATGGTCGCGCCCCGGCCAGTTCGTCCCTGAGTTCGAGGAAGCCATGGACCGGCTCGCGCCGGGCCAGATCAGCGATCCCGTGGTATCGCGCTTCGGCGTCCACCTGATTCAGGTGGTCGGCCGGCGCGAATCCAAGCTCACCCAGGCCGAGCAGCGCGAAGCCGCGCGCGCCGTGCTGCGCGAACAGCGGGTCGAAGAGGCCTTCACCACCTGGGTGCAGGAAGTGCGCGCGCGCGCCTACGTCGAGTACCGCGAGCCGCCCCAGTCCTGATGGCCCATATCGCCAGGAAACGGTTCGGGCAGCACTTCCTGTCCGACGGGGGCATCATCGAAGCGATCGTGCACGAGATCGCGCCGCAGCCTGGCGACGCCATGGTCGAGATCGGTCCTGGGCTGGCGGCGCTCACGCAGCCCCTGGTGGAGCGGCTCGGGCGCCTGACGGTCATCGAGCTCGACCGCGACCTGGCCAAGCGGCTGCGCGATCATCCGCAGCTCGACGTCATCGAGTCCGACGTGCTCAAGGTCGATTTCGCCGAGCTCGCTGCCAGGTTTCCGGCCCCGCTGCGGGTGGTCGGCAACCTGCCCTACAACATCTCCACGCCCATCCTGTTCCATCTGCTGGGCTTTGCGCACCTGATTGCCGACCAGCATTTCATGTTGCAGAAGGAAGTGATCGACCGCATGGTCGCCCGGCCCGCCACGTCCGACTACAGCCGCCTGAGCGTGATGCTGCAGTGGCGCTACGAGATGGAAAACGTGCTGTTCGTGCCGCCTGAGAGCTTCGACCCCCCGCCGCGCGTCGACAGCGCCGTGGTCCGGATGGTGCCGCTGGCCCAGCCGCCCGCCGTGGATGCCGCCCGCCTCGGCGAGATCGTACAAGTCGCCTTCAGCCAGCGCCGCAAGATCATGCGGCACACCCTGGGCAAGTGGCTCGACGAGCATGGCTTCGAGGGCGAGTTCGACGCCCAGCGCCGGGCTGAGGAAGTGCCAGTGGCCGAGTACGTCGCCCTGGCGCAGGCCGTTCCCCCGCGCCAATGAAAAAAAGCCCGCCTTGGCAAAGGCGGGCTTTCGTTCGTGAACACCGCGGAACCGGCTTTGCCGGGCCGCAGGTGTTGCCCCCTTGAGGGGGAGGCGGCTACACGAAGTGAGCCGCTTCGGGGGTGGGCCTATTCAGGCTGCCGCTAGCCAGTAGCCCGCGTTGAACGGGCTGCTCATGCGCAATGCGAGCGGCGAGACGTCGACCAGTTTGTCGGTCGGCATTTTTTCGCCTTCAGGCTCCGTGCCGGCTGCTGCGGTGGCCGGGTTGCCGTTGATTTCGATGCCATCGAGTGCTGCGCCGTTCGGCTGAGCCTCGTTCGCCCGTTCTGCTTGGCTGGTGTGTGCAGAACGGGCTACAGAAAAGAATAGAAGCACCGGAACGGGACTTTTCGGTCCCCCCAGTAGTCGGAGGCGTCCCGGAAGATGTCGAGCAGTTGCTCGCGCGCTTCCTTGTCGAACTTGGCGTTGGCAGGGATCTGCTCGAGCACGATCACAAAGCCGGGCTGCGGGCCCGATTTATGCAACGGGTCCGTCATGCAGTCGTACAGCGCGTCAAAATTCTTGCCGAAGTGCGCCGGAAAGGTGAACTGCTGGGCAATCAGGTCGAGAACGTCCTGCTTGGTCTGGGCGTTGCCCAGGTTGGCGTACAGGAAATGCTGGCCCGCGGCGTTCGCGGCTTCCTGCAGGTCGTTCACGCGGAACGCACGAATCGACTGCACGATGTTCGGGCGTACGGCACGAAGGGATAGTGTCATCTCCGCTGGTCTTTCCATAGTCATCATCATTTCTTCGGGGCGCTTCGGGGCGCCGCTCAAGTCGTTGTCATCGCTCATGGTGCAATCCGTCTGAAACTCGCGTAGTGGTCTGCCGTGTACCAGCAGGCCTCGGGTGTCGTGCGCTGTTCACCGCCGCAGACAATGCGACGCGCCCCGCGATCGCGCGAGCCGGGCGTTGCCACCGTGTACTCGCGGTAATGACCGCGCCGCGCTGGCGGCAAGAGACGCTCGCGATTGCCAAATACCGTGCCGTCCTTTTCATATTGGAAGGGGCCGCCACTCAGAATGGCTTCGTAGGTTCGCTGGCCCTGAGCCGGTAGTTCGGCCAGTGCAATCGAATCCTGGGCGGGCTTTCCGGTGCCAAACCAATCGCGGCGGGCCTCGGCCCCGGTCGCCAACGCCGCCAGCAAAAAGCCGGTGAGCGCAAACTTAGTGACTGAGGACGTGATCGAGGCGTAAGCCGCCATGGGGCACCACAAGAAAAGAGCGGGGTTCCGAATTAGCGATCAACCCTGGGGTTAACCCGCAAATTCAAGCCCGCGAGTGTGCACCACGCCGACGAAAATAGCAAGCGACTGCCCAAAGTTTGAGCAGTGCGTGGGACGGGGAGTGGCGCCTAAAGTGGGCGGCCACTCTCGAAAAATGTCTTATCGCTCAGCGTTTGCGTCAGCGACTGTCAAGGCCGTCATGTTCACGATGCGCCGAACAGTTGCGCTGGCCGTGAGAATATGCACAGGTTTGGCCGCGCCGAGCAGCACCGGGCCGATGGCGATGTTGCCGCCTGCCGCAGTTTTAAGCAGGTTGTAAGAAATGTTCGCTGCGTCGATGTTCGGGAATACCAGCAGATTGGCATTGCCCGCGAGTGCGCTGTGCGGCATGACGACGGCCCGCTGCTTGCTGTCGAGCGCCACGTCGCCGTGCATTTCGCCGTCCACCTCGAGCCAGGGCGCCTGAACGCGCAGCAAGTCCAGCGTCTTGCGCATCTTGATCGCGCTGGGCTCGTTGCTGGTGCCGAAGTTGGAGTGCGACAGCAACGCGGCCTTGGGCTTGAGGCCGAAGCGCATCATTTCCTCGGCCGCCATGGTCGTGATTTCGGCCAGTTCCTCGGGCGATGGGTCGTAGTTGACGTGCGTGTCCACCAGGAACACCTGGCGATCGGGCAGCAAAAGTCCGTTCATGCAGGCGTACACCGGCACGTCCTGTGGGGTGCTCTCGCAGCCGCCGGGGCGCTTGCCGATCACCTGGTCGATGTAGTGCAGGTGGATCAGCGTGGTGCCCCAGGTGCCGCAGATCATGCCGTCGACCTCGTCCTTGTGCAGCAGCATGGCGCCGATCAGCGTCAGGCGGCGGCGCATCTCGATCTTGGCGGTCTGCACCGTCTGGCCCTTGCGCTCGGTCATGCGGTGGTAGGTCTGCCAGAAGTCGCGGTAGCGGTGGTCCTGCTCGACGTTGACGATGTCGTAATCGAGCTCTTCCTTCAGTCGCAGGCCGAATTTCTCGATGCGCTGCGCAATGATGGCCGGGCGGCCGATCAGCGTCGGGCGGGCAATGCCTTCATCGACCACGATCTGGGCGGCGCGCAGCACGCGTTCTTCTTCGCCCTCGCAGTAGGCCACGCGCTTCTTCTGCGCCCGCTTGGCGGCATCGAAGATCGGCTTCATCGTGGTGCCCGAGGCGTAGACGAAGCTCTGCAGGCGGTCGCGGTAGGCGTCCATGTCCTTGATGGGGCGCGAAGCGACGCCGCTTTCCTCGGCGGCCTTGGCCACCGCCGGTGCGATCTTCATCATCAAACGCGGATCGAAGGGCTTCGGAATCAGGTATTCCGGGCCGAAAGACAGCTTTTCGCCGACGTAGGCGGCAGCAACGCGCTCGCTCTGCTCGGCCTGGGCCAGATCGGCAATCGCGCGCACCGCGGCAATTTCCATCTCGTCGGTGATCGTGGTGGCACCCGAATCGAGCGCACCGCGGAAGATGTACGGGAAGCACAGGACGTTGTTGACCTGGTTCGGGTAGTCGGTGCGGCCCGTGGCCATGATCACGTCGGGGCGCACGGCGTGGGCGTCTTCGGGCGCGATTTCCGGGTTCGGATTGGCCAGTGCGAAGATCACCGGCTTGGCCGCCATCTTGGCCACCATCTCGGGCTTGAGCACGCCGCCGGCCGACAGGCCGAGGAACACGTCGGCACCCGCGATCACCTCCGACAGCTTGCGCATGTCGGTTTTTTGCATGTACTGGCGCTTGTCGTCGTCCATCAGCTCTTCGCGGCCTTCGTACACCACGCCGGCCAGGTCGGTCACGAACACGTTTTCGCGCTTCAGGCCCACCTTGAGCAGCAGGTTCAGGCAGGCCAGCGCCGCGGCGCCCGCGCCCGAGGTGACCAGCTTGACCTCGCCAATGTCCTTGCCCGCGACCTTGAGGCCGTTGAGCATGGCCGCCGCCACGGTGATGGCCGTGCCGTGCTGGTCGTCGTGGAACACCGGGATCTTCATGCGCTTGCGCAGCTCGCGCTCCACGTAGAAGCAGTCGGGCGCCTTGATGTCTTCGAGGTTGATGGCGCCGAAGGTCGGCTCCAGCGCGGCGATCACCTCGACCAGCTTGGCCGGGTCCTTCTCGTCAATCTCGATGTCGAACACGTCGACGCCGGCGAACTTCTTGAACAGCACGCCCTTGCCTTCCATCACCGGCTTGGCGGCCAGCGGGCCGATGTCGCCCAGGCCGAGCACCGCGGTGCCGTTGGTGATCACCGCCACCAGGTTGCCCCGCGCCGTGTACTTGAAGGCGTTGGCAGGGTCCTTGACGATCTCCTCGCAGGGCGCGGCCACGCCGGGCGAATAGGCCAGCGACAGGTCGCGCTGGTTGACCATCTGCTTGGTCGCGGCGATGGCAATCTTGCCCGGCACCGGAAGCTCGTGGTACTCGAGGGCGGCGCGCCGCAGTTCGGCGCGCTTGTCTTCGGGCGTGGGGGTCGATGAGGTCGTCGAATCGGACATGGGCCGTTGCTCCTGGTGGCGCTTCTTCTGGGGGCGCCGATTGTAGACCTCGGCCAAGGACGCCATAGGCCGCATGGCGGAGATGTGCCCTGCCGAAAGCATGGCGGCCCGTCAAGACGATGTGGCAATATGTACGTTCCGGAAAAAAATTAGACGAGGAGCGGCCATGGCCCTGATGGATTTCATCAAGAAACAGTTCATCGACATCATCCAGTGGACCGAGACTGGCGATGGCACGCTGGCCTGGCGATTCCCGATGGCCGAGATGGAAATCCAGAACGGCGCCTCGCTCACCGTGCGTGAGTCGCAGGTGGCGGTGTTCGTCAACGAAGGCCAGGTGGCCGACGTCTTCGGCCCCGGCATGTACAAGCTCACGACGCAGACGCTGCCCGTGCTCACGTACCTGAAGAACTGGGACAAGCTGTTCGAGTCCCCTTTCAAGAGCGACGTCTACTTCTTCAGCACCCGCCAGCAGGTCGACCAGAAGTGGGGCACGCCGCAGCCCATCACCATCCGCGACAAGGACTTTGGCGCGGTGCGCCTGCGTGCCTTCGGCAACTACAGCTTCCGCATCGGCGATGCCAAGCGCTTCCACACCGAGATTTCCGGCACGCGCGACATCTACAGCGTGGCCGACCTCGACGGTCAGCTGCGCGGCCTGGTGCTGCAGAACATCAGCAACGCCATCGCTTCCAGCGGCGTGCCCTTCCTCGACCTCGCGGCCAACCAGATCCAGTTTGCGCAGGCGCTTGCGGCGCAGCTGGTCCCTGAGTTCGAGAAGATCGGCATCAAGCTCGAGAACATCACGGTCCAGAACGTCTCGCTGCCCGAAGAGCTGCAGAAGATCCTCGACCAGAAGATCGGCATGGGCATGGTCGGCAACGACATGGGCAAGTTCATGCAGTACCAGACGGCGCAGGCCATTCCCAAGTTCGCCGAAGGCGCGGGCAGCGGTGGTGGCGGCATCGCGGGCGATGCCATGGGCCTGGGTGCCGGCGTCGCGCTCGGTCAGGTGCTGGCACAGAACCTCGCACAGGGCCTGAGCCCGAGCGCAGCGGCCCAGGCCGCGGCGACCCAGCAGCAGCCCGCCGTGGCGGTGGTGAGCCCGGCCGACGTGATGACCACGCTCGAGAAGCTCGGCGAGCTCAAGACCAAAGGCATCCTCACGCAGGAAGAGTTCGACGCCAAGAAGGCGGAGCTGCTCAAGAAGCTGGTCTAAGCACCGGCGATGGCTGAGCAACCAGGCGCCGAGCGCGCCTATCGCGCGCCCTGCCCCGGCTGCGGCGCGCCGGTCGAATTCAGGTCCGCGCAATCGGCCTTTGCCGTTTGTCCGTATTGCCAGAGCACCGTCGTCCGCCAGGGCGAGACGCTCGCGCGCATCGGCAAGATGGCCGAGCTGTTCGACGACTTCAGCCCGCTGCAGCTGTTTGCCGCCGGCCGAATCCAGAACCAGCCGTTCACCATCGTCGGCCGGCTGCAATACAGCAACCCCGGCGGGCGGTGGACCGAATGGATCGCCGCGCTCGACGGCGACCGCACCGGCATCCTCAGCGAGGACAACGGGGCCTATGTCTTTGCGCTCCCTTTCGAGCTGGAGCGCGCTGCGCCTCCGCCGATCGAGCTGCGCGTGGGCGCCACCACCGCGTTCAACGGCCAGAGCTACACCGTTTCGTCGAACGAACAGGTGGCGCTGCTTTCCGCCCAGGGCGAACTGCCGCACCTGCCCGAGCTGGGCCGCGCGTTCCCCATGGTCGAGCTGCGCAGCGACAAGGGCCTGGTGCTCAGCATCGACTACGGCACGGAACCGCCCAGCGCCTACCTGGGCCGCTCCGTGCAGCTGGAAGACCTGCAGCTCACGGGCCTGCGCGACGAATCCGCCAAGGACGAAAAAGGCCGCGCCTTCAATTGCCCCCATTGCGGCGCGCCAATCGCGGTCAACCTGGCCGACAGCAAGAGCATCACCTGCGGCTCGTGCAACAGCATCATCGACCTGTCGCAGGGCATTGGCGGCGAGCTGAAGCACGCGGAGCAGAACGAGCCCGTTCGCCCGCTCATCGCCATCGGCAGCATGGGCCAGCTGCAGGGCGCGCAGTGGCAGGTGGTGGGGTTCCAGCATCGCATGGGCGCGGAGCCCGGCGACGACGAGCACTTCGGCTGGAACGAGTACCTGCTGTACAACAAGAAGCGCGGCTTCAGTTTCCTGGTCGATGCCGAAGACGGCTGGAGCATGGTCAAGCCGACCACCGGCGCGCCGGTGATGGCAGAGAACGGCAGCACCGCTACCTACCTGGGCAAGCGCTATGTCCAGCAATACGCCTACAACGCCGAGACCACCTACGTGGCGGGCGAGTTCTACTGGCAGGTGGAGCGCGGCCAGAAAACCTTCAACCGCGACTTCGCCAACGGCAATGCGCTGCTCTCGATGGAGCGCTCGGCCAACGAGTTGACTTGGTCCTCGGGCAGCAAGCTCGACAGCGGCGTGGTGTCCGCGGCGTTCAAGCTCGACGACAAGAAAGACATGTTCGTGCGCGGCGATGCGTCGCCAGTCAGTGCCGCGTCGGGCCTGGGCTGCGGCACCATCATCTTCATCGTGATCGTTGTCATCGTGCTGCTGGTCATCCTGAGCACCTGCAGCGGCTCGTCCAGCGGATCGCGCAGTTCGGGCGGATCGTACGGCGGCTACTCGAGCGGCGGCGGCCACAAATGAAAGACAGGCAGGTTCGCATTGATGTCATCTAATACTGCTACTACGACTGGAGGTCCCCATGGGATTTGAATGGCTGAAACCGGGCGTGGTCCTCGGATCGCTCGTGTATGCGCTGCTTGGCGTGCTGATCTTCTGGCTCTGCTTCCTCATCATCGACAAGCTCACGCCTTATGACCTGTGGGGCGAAATCGTCGAGAAGCAGAACGTGGCGCTTGGGTTGGTCGTGGCCGCCATGAGCCTGGGCATCTGCGTCATCGTCGCAGCCGCGATCCATTGAGCGGGGAGGCGGCGGTGTCCGCGCGTTCTGCCGATGCGCGCGGGCCGCAGCCCGTCGAGATCGCGCTGCTAGCCAGCGTATTCGTGGTGGCCGCCTGCGGCCTGGTCTACGAACTGACCGCGGCCGCGCTGAGCTCCTACCTGCTCGGCGATTCGGTGCTGCAGTTCAGCACCATCATCGGCACCTACCTGTTCGCGATGGGCGTGGGCTCGTGGCTCTCACGCTACTTCGAGCGCCAGCTGCCGGCGCACTTCCTGCGCATCGAGCTGCTCGTGGCGCTCGTCGGCGGTGCCCTGCCGGCCATTCTCTTTCTCGCGAATGCCTACGTGCCCGGCGCGTTCCGGTTGCTGCTCTACGGGCTCGTGCTGGTGGTCGGCACGCTGGTGGGGCTGGAGATTCCGCTGGTGATGCGCATCCTCAAGCGCAACATCCAGCTCAAGAACCTCGTGTCGCAGGTTCTCACCTTCGACTATCTTGGCGCCCTCGCCGTGTCGGTGGCCTTTCCGCTCATTCTTGTGCCGCAGCTCGGCATGATCCGCACCGGGCTCTTGTTCGGCTTCATGAACGCGGCCGTGGCCGTGTGGGCGCTGTGGCTGTTTCGGCATGAGCTGCGCCGCATCGGCGCCCACGCGTTCGCATGCTTTCTTGCGCTGGCCGCGCTGCTCGGTGCTTTTGTGTGGGCCGACCATATCACCACGCTGGCCGAAGACAAGTTCTACCAGGACCGCATCGTCTTCAGCGCCACCTCGCCCTACCAGCGCATCGTGGTCACGCGAGGGCAGCTCGGGCATCGCCTCTTTCTCAACGGCAACCTGCAGTTCGCCGAGCGCGACGAATACCGTTACCACGAGGCGCTGGTTCATCCGGTCATGGCCGCGCAGGGCGCGCCAAAAAAAGTGGCGGTGCTCGGCGGCGGCGACGGCATGGCCGTGCGCGAGATTCTCAGGTACCCGTCGGTCGAGTCGATCACGCTGGTGGAGCTCGATCCGAACATGACGAAGCTCTTCACCGAGCACGAAACGCTGGCCAGGCTCAACGGACATTCGCTCTCGTCGCCGAAGGTGAAGATCGTCAATACGGACGCGTTTCAATGGCTGCAGCAGGAAGCAGACATGTTCGACGTGATCGTGGTCGACTTCCCCGATCCCACCAATTTCGCGATCGGCAAGCTCTACACCAACAGCTTCTATTCGCTGCTCGAAAAGCGCCTTTCTGCGAGCGGCTACGCGGTAATCCAGACCACCTCGCCGCTGGTGGCGCGCAAGAGCTACTGGACCGTGGCGACCACCATCGAATCGGTCGGCCTGCGGGCCACGCCGTACCACGCGCATGTGCCGAGTTTCGGCGAGTGGGGCTACATCATCGCAAGTCGCCGGCCCTATCGCATGCCCGATGCGCTGCCTTCGGGCCTGCGCTTCCTCGCGCCGTCAACATTGCCGCTGATGTTCGACTTTCCGCTCGACATGGCGCGCGTGCCGGCGGAAGTGAACCGCCTCTCGAACCAGACCCTCGTCACCACTTATGAGCAGGAGTGGGGCAAAGTGGTTGCGCACTAGCGTCGCCATGCAAAGGCGCGATTTCCTCGGCGTAGCGGGTGCGGCGGGCGCTCTTGCGCTCGCCGGCTGCGAGGCTTCGCTGCCGCCCATCGAAGGCGGCTTTACCGGCATCGACGTGGCACGCGGCCATGCGATGCGCGATGGCGCGCTCAAAAGCCAGGCACCCGCGGCCGTGAAGCGCACGCGCGTGGTGATTGCCGGAGGCGGCGTGGCCGGCCTTGCCGCCGCGCGCGCATTGCGTCTTTCGGGCATCGAGGACTTTGCCCTGCTCGAGCTCGAAGACACGCCCGGCGGCAACGCGCGCGGCGGCATCGTCAACGGCATTGCCTGTCCGCTCGGGGCGCACTATTTGCCCGTGCCCAACGACGACGCGCGCGAAGTGCAAGACCTGCTGGAGGAATTCGGCCTGCGCCGCCGCGTGGCGGGCCGCTGGGAATACGACGAGCGCAACCTTTGCCACAGCCCGCAGGAGCGGCTGTTTTTCCGCGGCGAGTGGCAGGACGGCCTGTTGCCCGTGCACGACGTGGGCGAAAGCACGCACGCGCAATACCGCAAGTTCGCGCAGCAAATGGACGCGTTGCAGCATGCAGCGCACTTTGCCATCCCCACGCTCAAGGTGGCCGTCACGCCCGAGCTGCTCGCGCTCGACGCCCTTCCGTTCGAGCGCTGGCTCGACAGCGAAGGCTTCAGCGACGCGCAACTGCGCTGGTATCTCGACTATTGCTGCCGCGACGACTACGGCGCCGGCATCGAGCAAGTCTCGGCCTGGGCCGGCATTCACTACTTTGCAAGCCGGCACGGATTTCACGCGCCGGGTTCATCGGGCAGCGGTTCTGACTCGACTCCCGAGCGCGACGGCGTGCTCACCTGGCCCGAAGGCAACGGCTGGCTCACCCAGCGCCTGGCCGCGCCGCTCGGCGACCGGCTGCATACGGGCCAGGTCGTCACGCGCATCGCCGAGATGCGTGGCGGCGTCGAGGTCGATGCGTGGGATGCCGCGTCGAAATCGGTGGTTCGCTGGCAGGCCGAGCGCTGCATCGTCGCGCTCCCGGTGTTCATTGCGGCGCGTGTGGTCGAGAGCGCGCCCGCGGTGCTCGCAAACGCCGCCGCGCATGTGCGCTACGCCCCCTGGCTGGTCGCCAACGTGCATCTGCGCGGGCCGCTTGCCGATCGTGCGGGCGCCGCGCCGAGCTGGGACAACGTGGTCTACGGAACCCGCGGCCTCGGGTATGTCGATGCACGCCACCAGACGCTCGACCCCACGCCGCGCGGCACCGTCATCAGCTGGTACCGCCCGCTCGGCCCGAGCCGCTACGACGCGGCCGATGGCCGACGCCTGCTGCAGGGGCGCCCGTGGACCGGCTGGCGAGACGAATTGCTCGCAGAGCTGTCGGTGCCGCATTCCGATCTGCCTGCGCTGGCCACGCGCATCGAGATCACGCGCTATGGCCATGCCATGGCCATTCCCACGCCGGGGCTGCTGGCCCGAATCGGCACGGCGGACCCGGCGCAGCGCGGGCGCATTGCGGCGGGCCGTCTTTCTTTCGCGCATGCGGACTGGTCGGGCTACTCGATCTTCGAGGAAGCCTTCACGCGCGGGCATGTCGCGGGCATGGGCGTTTCATGAAAGTCCTGGTGCTTGGCGGCTATGGCAACTTCGGCGCGCGCATCTGCCGAGCGCTGGCGCCGGATGCAGCCATCGACCTGATGATCGGCGGCCGCGATCTTCAGCGCGCAACCAGTCTGGCCGAGTCGCTGGGCGGCACAACGCGCGGCGTGCGCATCGACATCCAGTCCGGCGACCTTGTTGAAAGCCTGCGCGACCTCGGCGCCGAACTTGTCATTCACACTGCAGGCCCGTTCCAGAACCAGGACTACCGCGTGCCGCAAGCCGTGGCAGCAGCGGGCGCGCACTACATCGATCTGGCCGACGGACGACGCTTCGTCTGCGACTTTCCCGCCGCGCTCGACGCAACCTTCCGCGGCGCGGGCCGCACCGCCGTTGCGGGCGCGAGCACCGTGCCGGCGCTCTCGTCGGCGGTGGTCGACCATCTCGCTGCCGGATGGAAAAGCATCCGAAGCATCGACACCTGCATTGCGCCGGCACAGGGCGCGCCACGCGGCGTCGCGACGCTCGCGGCCGTGCTCGCCTATTGCGGAGAGCCGGTCCAGGTCTGGCACCGCGGCGAATGGACCGGCCGCCCCGGCTGGTCCAACGCGACGACCGTGCGGTTCGCGCGCATGAAGCCGCGCCGCGGCGCCTTGTGCGACATCCCCGATCTCGAACTTTTTCCGGCGCGTTATGCGGGCGTCCAGTCCGTCATGTTCCGAGCGGCGCTCGAAGTGGGTCTTGCGCAGCATGCCTTTGCTTTCATGGCGTTCATGCGCCGCGCGGGCTTGCTGCGTGCGCCGCAAAAACTTGCGCCGCTGCTGCATTCCGCAGGCGGTGTGCTCGATGCGCTCGGCACAGCGCTGGGCGGCATGGTGGTGCGCGTCGAGGGCACGGATGCGCGTGGTGCCGCTGCGCGCCGCGCCTGGCACATCGCTGCCGACGACAACCACGGCCCCGAAATTCCCTGCATGGCCGCCATCCTGCTGGCCCGCCGGCTCGCACGTGGCGATGCCTTGCCCATCGGCGCGCACACCTGCGCCGGCTTGCTCACGCTCCCGGAGTTCCAGCCCGAGTTCGCACGCTGGGACATGGTGACCGATGTGATCGACGAGTCATTGGCCATTTCATGACGTCTGGACCATGGTCGTCGTGTTCTGGCTGATGGTGAACAAGCCGCAATTTCATTCTGAGATGAGAACTTTGTTTGAAGCAGGTTGTTCAGGGCGCGCTCCCGCCGACGTGGTACCTTGCTCCGCGAATGTTCCCCGGCCTGCGGCCTCCTCCTTTATTTCGCTGCGCAAGGCACCCCATCGACGGGAGCGTTGGTCAGAGCACTGGTTGATCAGCCAGCACAACGACAGCTCTTGGCGGGCGCAGGGCGCCGGGCGCTCCCCGCAGCGAAATAAAGGAGGAGCCGAAGGCGGGGGACATTCGCGGAGGGGAGTACCCGGTGTCCTGTGCCCGCGCCCTGAACAAGAGCGCCCTGAACAAGAGCAACCCAACGCACAACGCACCATCCATCACTGAAGTGGCCTTGGCGCGGGCCTGTGCAGTTTTCACGCAGACTTCACACACAGCGCCGTCTCTTCACAGATCGCCGGCAGACTGCCAGGCGCCAACAAAAACATCGGGGGAGCTTCCATGCTTCAGGTTGCGAATCGAAAACTCGCGTCGCTCAGCGACGTGCTCTTCACCGGGCTGGGCCGTGCGCTCGGCTTTTTGCGTCCGCTCGCGCGCGGGCTCATCGGTTCCTGGCGACCCCCGGGCTGGCTGCGCATCGTGGGTGCGTTTCTTCTCTTCGGACTGCAGTGGCTGCAGCAACGGCTGGCCTGGCTGGTGGTGCTTGCATTGCTCGTGCTGGCCGGCTGGATGGCGAGCCCGCACATTCTTAAGTGGTGGCACGGCCTCACGCCCGACCGCGTCGAACCCGTGGTCGCCACCGCGCAGATCGTGCCGCCACCGCGCACGCAGATCGAGAACGACAAGGGACCGAACCCGCTCGTCATCAACTTCTCGGCCTCGGTCGCGCCGATTGCGCGCATCGGCCAGGAGGCCACCGGCATCACCATCGAGCCTGCCATTGCCGGGCGCTGGACGTGGAGCAGCCAGAAGAAGCTGGAGTTCCTGCCCGCGCAGGACTGGCCGGTGGGCCAGCCGTACAAGGTGCAGCTTGCGAACAGCGCGCTGGCGCCGCACATCGAGATGGCACTGCGCAAGTACGAGTTCACCTCGCCCGAGTTCAGTGCGCGCATCGCGGGTGCCGAGTTCTATCAGGACCCGGTGCAGGCGAACGTGCGCCGCGCCCTCTTCCGCGTGAGTTTCTCGCATCCCGTGAATACGGCCGAGTTCGAGAAGCGCCTGGTGCTCACCTATGACCAAGCCTGCGGCACCTCGTTCTTCGGCGTGGGCAAGTGCACGAGCGAGAAATTCACGGTCAGCTACGACAAGCTTCGCCTCGCCGCCACCCTGCAGTCCGAGCCGCTGCCCATCCCCGAGAAGACGCGTCCCGTGGTGCTCAGCCTCGCGGCCGGCGCGGTCGCACAAAAGGGCGGCCCCGGCCAGCGCAACGACGCTTCGCGCGCCGTCGACATCCCCGGACTCTTCAGCCTCGACATTGCCAGCGTTGAGCCCACCATCGTCACCGGCGAGAGCGGCGAGCCCGAGCATGTGATGCACATCACTGCCTCGATGCCGGTGCACGAGCGCGAGATGGCGCGCGTGGTGCAGGCCTGGCTGCTGCCCACCACGGAAGAAGCCAAGGGCGACCCGGACGAGAAGTTCGATTGGTCCGCCGAGCCCTCGAAGATCACCGACGCCGTGCTGCGCCGCGCGAAGAAGCTCGCGCTGCAGCCCATCGCGAGCGAGCGTGAAGTGACCGAGATGGTCAGCTTCCGCATGCCACAGGCCGAAGGCGGCCGCTACCTGCTGGTGCGCGTCGCCAAGGGCCTCAAGACGCCGGGCGGCTACCAGCTCGGCGCCGCGCGGCAAGAGGTGCAACTGCTCAAGACCTTCGCGCCCGAGCTCACCATCATGAGTCAGGGCTCGCTGCTCGCGTTGTCGGGCGAGCGCAAGCTGCCGATCCTGGTGCGCGACCTGCCGGGCATCCGTCTGGAAATCGGCCGCCTGCTGCCGCAGCAGCTGCAGCACCTGGTCACCCAGACCAACGGCGACTTCGCGCATCCGCAGTTCTACGGCGGCCTGCAGTCGGACAACCTCGTCGACCGCTTCCAGAAGGAGATTCCGCTCAGCATTCCCGCCGGCAAGGCGCACTACGAAACCGTCGACTTCGCCGAGTACCTGCGCAGCGACGTGGCGGATCGCCGCGGCGTGTTCCTGCTCAAGGTGCAGGGCTACGACCCCAAGGCCAAGAAGAAGGCCGAAGGCGATGCGGCGCAGGCCCAGCCGGAAGATGAACAACAGGAGCAATCGTCCGAAGGCGAAGGCGACCCCGAAAGCGGCAACCCCGAAGACAAGATTGACCAGCGCCTGGTGCTCGTCACCGACCTGGGCATCGTCGTCAAGAAGTCGCTCGACGGCACGCGCGACGTGTTCGTGCAGAGCATTGCCAATGGCCAGCCCGTGGCCGGTGCGCTGGTCGAGGTGTGGGGGCGCAACGGCATGATCATCGCGTCGCAGGCGACCGGCGCCACTGGCACCGCCAAGCTGCCAAACCTGGCCGGCTACCAGCGCGAGAAGGCACCCGTGGTGCTGGTGGTGCGCAAGGACGGCGACCTGAGCTTCCTGCCCTTCAACCGCAGCGACCGCACGCTCGACATCTCGCGCTTCGACGTGGGCGGCCTGCGCGCGGCCGGCGTGCCCAACCAGATGACGGCCTATGTGTTCAGCGACCGCGGCATCTACCGCCCGGGCGACACCATGCACATCGCGATGATGGTCAAGGCCGGCAACTGGGGCACGTCGCTGCGTGACCTGCCGCTCGAAGCCGAGATCATCGATGCACGCGGCCTCAGCGTGCGCCGCGAAAAGCTCAAGCTCGGTCCCGGCGGCGCGGCGGAAATCGCCCATGCCACGCAGGACACATCGCCCACCGGCAACTACACCGTCAACCTCTACCTGCCGCGCGAATCCTCGCCCGGCAACCCCGAGGTGGAGGGCCTGCTCATCGGCAGCACCACGGTGAAGGTGCAGGAGTTTCTGCCTGACCGCACCAAGGTCGTCGCCAAGCTCAGCAGCGAGCTCGCCGAGGGCTGGGTCAAGCCCAAGGACCTGAAGGCGCTGATCGATGTGCAGAACCTTTTCGGCACGCCCGCGCCCGACCGCAAGGTGGAGGGCACGCTCACGCTGAGTCCGGCCTTCCCGGTGTTCCGCGCGTTTGCCGACTACGCCTTCTTCGATCCGCAGCGCGCCACCGAGAAGCAGGTCGACGACCTGGGCAGCGTGCAGACCAGCACCGACGGCAAGGCCGAGTTCGACTTGCGCCTCTCGCGCTTCGATGCCGCCACCTACCAGGTGCACGTGCTCGCCAAGGCCTTCGAGCCCGAGGGTGGGCGCAGCGTTTCGGCCGAGGCCCAGACGCTGGTGAGCGACATGCCCTACCTCCTGGGTGTAAAGGTCGACGGTGACACCAGCTACGTGAGCAAGGGCGCCGCGCGCAATGCCACCCTGATCGCGATCGACCCGCAGGCGAAGAAGACCGCCGTGGCCGACCTGAAGATGGAGCGTGTCGAGCGCAAGGTGCTGTCGGTGCTCGTCAAGCAGGACAGCGGGCTCTACCGCTACGAGTCGCGCAGGAAGGAAATCGTGCTCGACGAGAAGCCGCTGGCGATCGTTGCGGCCGGCAACACCATTGCGCTCAATACGTCCACGCCCGGCAATTTCGCCTACGTGGTGCGCAATGCCGGCGGGCTCGAACTCAACCGTGTTGAGTACAGCGTGGCGGGCAATGCGAACGTCTCGCGCTCGCTCGACCGCAACGCCGAACTGCAACTCACGCTCGACCGCAAGGACTACGAGCCGGGCCAGGAGATCGAGATCAGCATCCGCGCGCCGTACGTGGGCGCCGGCCTCATCACCATCGAGCGCGACAAGGTCTACGCCCACGCGTGGTTCAAGACCGACAAGACCGCTTCGGTGCAGAAGATCACGCTGCCCAAGGAGTTCGAAGGCACCGGCTACATCAACGTGCACTTCGTGCGCGATCCGGCCTCCGACGAGGTCTACATGAGCCCGTTGTCGTATGGCGTCGTGCCCTTTGCCACCAGCCTGGCCAAGCGCACCGCCAACCTGCAGCTCGCCAGCAGCGAACTCGTCAAGCCCGGCCAGACCGTGAAGATGAAACTCACCAGCGACAAGCCCACGCGTGCCGTGCTGTTCGCGGTGGACGAAGGCATCCTGCAGGTGGCGCGCTACAAGACGCCCGATCCGCTCAAGCACTTCTTCCAGAAGCGCGCGCTCGAGGTCGGCACGCTGCAGACGCTCGACCTGATCCTGCCCGAGTTCAAGAAGCTCATGCAGGGCGCCGCACCCGGCGGCGATGGCGAAGGCGAGCTCGGCAAACACCTGAACCCGTTCAAGCGCAAGCGCGACAAGCCGGTGGCGTATTGGTCGGGGCTGGTCGACGTGAACGGCAGCCGCGAGTTCAGCTACACCGTGCCTGAAAGCTTCAACGGCAGCCTGCGCGTCATGGCCGTGGCGGTGAACGACGAGACCACCGCCGCCAAGAGCACCCGCACCGTGGTGCGCGGCGACATGGTGATCCTGCCCAACGCACCGCTCGCCATGGCGCCCGGTGACACGGTCGAAGTGGGCGTGGGACTCGCCAACAACATCGTCGGTTCGGGCAAGGAAGCGCCCATCGCGCTCACGCTTACCGCATCGGGCGGGCTCGAGGTGGTGGGCGACGCCACGCAGACGCTCAAGGTCAACGAGCGCGGCGAATCCAGCACCAAGTTCAACGTGCGCGCCAAGCCGGGCGAGCAGGCGGTGCTGGGGTCTTCCGCGCTGGTGTTCACCTCTACGCACAAGACCTTCAGCGCGCGTCTCTCGACAGAGGTGAGCGTGCGGCCCGCATCGCCCTTCGTCACCCTGGTACAGGCCGGCAGCTTCCAGCGCGCGGGCGAGCTGTCGAGCAGGGCCGACCTGTATCCCAACTTCCGCAAGAGCGACGTGGCGGTGTCTGCCGCACCGTGGGCCTTTGCCACCGGCCTCATGCAGTACCTGGAAGCCTATCCGCACGGCTGCACCGAGCAGATCACCAGCCAGACCTTCCCGGCCGTGCTGCTGTCGGGCCGCCCCGAGCTGGTAAAGGAAATGGCGCGCGGCCGCACCGCCGAGCAGGGCCCGATGCCCGAGGCACGCAAGACCTTCGAGCGCTACCTCGTGCAGCTGCGCGCGCGGCAGACGGCCGATGGCGGCTTCTCGCTGTGGCCCGGCGCCGGCACCGATGCCTTCGCCACACTGTACGCGGTGCACCTGCTGGTCGAAGCCAAGGACCACAAGCTGCCCGTGCCGCAAGATCTGCTGCAGAAGGCCAACACCTACCTGCAGGGCTGGCTCGGCAGCGGCGATGCCTCGCTCGACGGCTGGCGCCAGCGCACGCAGGCGGCCTACCTGCTGACGCGACAGGGCATCATCGCGCCGGCCGCACTGGCCAACCTGCGCGAAGCCTGGCGCACCCAGCAGACACGGCAGGCTCAAGGCTGGAGCGACGACCTCGGTGCCGTATACCTCGCCGCGAGCTACCAGCTCGTGAAGCAGGAGCAAGTCGCCAACGAACTGCTCAACCCCGTGTGGTCCGACCTGCTCGCGCGCACCGAGAAGAACACGCGCCGCAATGTCTGGGGCGCCTACTACGATCCGCTGGTGCACGACAGCATGACGCTGCACCTGGTGGCGCGGCACTTCCCGAGCCGCCTCAAGACGCTCAAGCCCGCGGTGTGGGAGCGCATGGGCGCGATGGTGCGCGACGGCTGGTACAACAGCCTGTCCTCGGCCTCGATGCTGCTTGCTGTCGACGCGTACTTTGAGGCGGTGGCGCAGAACGCCGAGGGCAAGCTCACGGCGCAGACCGTCAACGCGCAAGGCCAGGCCGCGGCGCTCGCGCTGGGCGCGGTGAACCCGATCACCCGCGCGGCGGTGCCCATGGGTACCGCGAAGCTCAAACTGTCGAACGACAGCGACTTCAACCTCTACTACAGCTGGGCCGAACAGGGTTTTGAACGCAACGTGCCGGCCACGCCGGTGAACCAGGGCCTCGAGATCTTCCATGAAGTGCTCGATGCCAAGGGCAACCCGGTCACCAAGGCCAAGCTCGGCGAAGAGGTCACGGTGCGGGTGCGCGTGCGCAGCCTGGAGCGCGCGCAGCTGAACGACGTGGCGCTGGTCGACGTGCTGCCTGGCGGGCTGGAGCCGGTGCTCCAGGCCGTGGGCGACGACGAGGAAGCCAACGCCGACGCGCCGATCTGGAAGAAGCGCCTCGGGGGCAACGGCTCGTGGAAGGTGCAGTACGCAGACATCCGCGAAGACCGCGTGGTGTTCTACGGTGCCGTCAACAAGGATCTGCTCGAAGTGACCTACAAGGCGCGCGCCACCAATGTGGGCGACTTCGTGGTACCGGCCGCGTATGGCGAAGCGATGTACGACCGGCGCGTGTACTCGCGCTCGGCGGGTGCGCGCTTCCAGGTCGTCGCGAACTGACGCTGGGCAGCGAGGCCGTCATGCGCTTCAGTGCAAAGCTGGGAAGACTCCGCAAGCCCGCGCTGTGGGCGCTGGCGGCTGCCTCCCTGCTCGCGCTGCTGCGCTTCTCGCCGCACGCCCCGCTCAGCGAAACCGTCGGCAGCTCCCGCGCCGTGTACGCGCAAGGCGGCGAGCTCTTGCGCCTTACGCTCGCAAGCGACGAGCAATACCGCCTCTGGGTGCCGCTCGACCGCATCTCTCCAACGCTGGTCGACGCAGTGCTGCTCTACGAAGATCGGCGCTTCT
Source organism: Variovorax sp. OV700 (assembly GCF_900099805.1). Taxonomy (GTDB): domain Bacteria; phylum Pseudomonadota; class Gammaproteobacteria; order Burkholderiales; family Burkholderiaceae_C; genus Variovorax. The sequence goes on from NZ_FNDR01000009.1 coordinate 53,602, forward strand.
ACGCACACCCCGGCGTCAACCCCGCCGCGCTGGTGCGCAGCGCCTGGCGCATTGCCAGCGGCGAGCGCAGGCAGGGTGGCTCGACGCTCACGATGCAGCTTGCACGGCGCATCTACGGCATCGACAGCCGCACGGCCATGGGCAAGGTTGCGCAGATCGGCGCGGCGCTGTGGCTGGAGGCGCGCTTCAGCAAGCGCGAGATCCTGGAGGCGTACCTCAACACCGCTCCCTATGGCGGCAACATCGAAGGCGTGCAGGCCGCGAGCCTCATCTACTTTCGGAAGGACGCCGCCAAGCTCAGCCTGCCCGAAGCGCTGACGCTCGCGGTGATTCCGCAGAACCCCGTCAAGCGCATTGCCGAGCGCGGCCGCAATGCCGAGCTGCAGTCGGCGCGCGAACGGCTCTGGGCGCTGTGGGCCGAGCGCGACTCGACCGCGAAGCAGCACGCGCCCGACGCGCAACTCGCGCTGTCGGCGCAGTCGCGCGGCAGCCTGCCCTTTCTCGCACCGCACGCCACCGACATGCTGCTCGCGCAGGAGCGTGGGGTGCAAGAGATACGGACCACCATCGACCTGCGCATGCAGGCCACGCTCGAACGCGTGATGAGCCAGTACCTGCGCACGCATGCCGACGTGGGCATGACCAACGCGAGCGCGCTGCTGCTCGACGCCTCGACCATGCAGGTGCGCGCCTTGATCGGCTCGGCCGATTGGCACAACGACGCCATCGCGGGCCAGGTCAATGGCACGCAGGCCAAGCGCTCGCCGGGCTCCACGCTCAAGCCCTTCATCTATGCGCTGGCGCTCGACCAGGGGCTGCTGCATCCGAAGACGATGCTGAAGGATGCGCCGACTTCCTTTGGGCCCTACACACCCGAGAATTTCGACCACCGCTTCGCCGGCCCGCTGCCCGCGCAGGAGGCGTTGATTCGCAGTCGCAACATCCCGGCGGTGGCCGTGGCCGCGAAGCTGTCGAAGCCCGGGCTCTACGACTTCATGCGGCTGGCGGGCGTTTCGAAGCTGCAGAGCGAATCGCACTACGGCCTGGCGTTGGTGCTGGGCGGCGGCGAGGTCACGCCCGAGGAGCTCGCGGGCCTCTATGCCACGCTGGCCAACGGCGGCGTCTCGCAGCCGCTGCGCTACACGCAGCCCGCGCCCGACGAGCGGCCGGCCCAGCCGCTGCGCCTGCTGAGCGAAGAGGCTTCTTTCATCACGCTCGACATGCTGCGCCACACGCCGCGGCCCGACACCACCGTGCCTGCTCGCCCGGCTATCGCATGGAAGACGGGCACCTCCTGGGGCTTCCGCGATGCATGGACCGCGGGCGTGTTCGGCCGCCATGTGCTGGTGGTGTGGGTCGGCAATTTCGACGGCACCAGCAACCCCGCGCTCGTCGGCGTCGATGCGGCTGCGCCGCTGTTCCTGCGCATGGTCGATGCGTTGCGCGCCGAGCGGCTCGATCCCGGCGAGGTCGCAACGCGGCAGCCTGCGGACTTGCGCCAAGTCGAGGTCTGCACCGCGACGGGCGGCCTGCCCGATGCGCTGTGCCCGGTGCGCACCACCACGTGGTTCATCGCCGGCAAGTCGCCGATCCAGGTCAGCAACCTGCATCGCGCGGTGTGGGTCGACGAGACGACCGGCAAGGTGGTGTGCGGCCCGCAGCCCAATGCGCGGCAGCAGGTGGTCGAGCAATGGGGTAGCGACATGCGCCGGCTGTTCCGCCAGGCCGGGCTGCCGCGCGCGAGCCTGCCGGCCGATGGCTGCGAGAAAGGCAATGCGTCTTCGGAGACGGCGCCGCTCATCACCTCGCCATTGCGCGGCGTGCGGCATACGCTGCGTGTGAAGAAGCCCGAGCCGCTGGTGCTGCGCGCCGAAGCGGCGGCCGGCACGCAGACGATCTACTGGTTCGCGGACGACGCGCTGATCGGCCGTGCCGCGCCCGGCGAAGGCATCACCTGGATGCCCGACCTCGCGGACTCGGGTCGGCGCTACGTGCTGCGCGCGGTCGATGACCAGGGGCGCACCGAATCGCGCGAGGTCACCGTCGACATCGCACCCTGACCCGGCTGCATGTCATGGCCGCGTCACGCGCAATCGGCATGGTCTCGCGTTTCGACTGAAACCGTTCTTCTTGCTCATGACGCGCCTCGCTTCTCTCTCTTTCATCGCCCTTGCCGCCGCGCTCGCTTGCGGCAACGCCGCCGCACAGACCGCCTTCCCCGCGACGCTCGCCGGCCACGCCGTGTTGCCCGCGCAGAGCTTCGTGGCCGCGCCCAAGGACGCACCTGCCGACTTGCAGGCCAGCGGCAAGTTCACCTCGGGCAAACGCGTGGAGGCGCTGGGCACGGTCGAAGGCCTTTCGGCCGGCCGCGGCACGGGTGTTTCGGTGCCCTTCAAGGGGCAGCCGCTGCAAGGCCATTCGGGCATCAAGAAGATGGACGACGGCACGTTCTGGATCCTCACGGACAACGGAGCCGGCGCCAAGGCCAACTCGCCCGACTTCATGCTCTACCTGAACCACTACAAGGTGGATTTCAAGAGCGGCAAGTTCAATCGCATCGACACCGTTTTCCTGCACGACCCCGACAAGAAGGTGCCCTTTCGCATCATCCACGAAGGCACGAAGCAGCGCTACCTGACGGGCTCCGACTTCGACCCAGAGAGCTTTCAGTTCGCCGGCGGTGCGTTGTGGATCGGCGAGGAGTTCGGCCCCTTCTTGATCAAGGCCGACTTGAAAGGCAAGGTGCTCGCGGTGTTCGACACGCTGGTCGAAGGCAAGGCAGTGCGCTCGCCCGACCATCCCGCAGTCATCACGCCGGGCGTGCCGGGCGGTGCGGTCGATTTCCAGATCAAGCGCTCCAAGGGCTTCGAAGGAATGGCTGCGTCGAAGGACGGCAGCAAGCTCTACGCGCTGCTCGAAGGCCCGGTGTGGAACGCCGAGACAAAAGACTACGAGAAGGTTGAAGGCAAAGAAGCGCTGCGCGTGCTGGAATTCGACGTGGCCACTGAGAAGTGGACCGGCCGCCACTGGAAGTACGTGCTCGAAGCCAACGGCAACGCCATCGGCGACTTCAACATGATCGACGCCACCACCGGCTTGATCATCGAGCGCGACAACGGCGAAGGCACGAGCGAGAAGGCCTGCCCCGAAGGTCAGAAGCGCACTGACTGCTTCCACGACATCGCGAAATTCAAGCGCGTCTACAAGGTCGAGCTGAACGACGCCAACGTGGGCGGTGCGGTACGCAAGATCGGCTACGTCGATCTGCTCAACATTGCCGACGCGGCCAAACTCGCGCGCAAGCCACTCAACGACGGCGTGCTCAAGTTCCCGTTCTTCACCATCGAGAACGTCGACGTGGTGGATGCCACGCACATCGTGGTGGGCAACGACAACAACCTGCCGTTCTCCAGCAGCCGCGAGCCGAACAAGGCCGACGACAACGAGCTGGTGCTGCTCGAAGCGGGCGCGCTGCTGCAGGCAAAGTAAAGGGGAAAGTTAAGGCGCTGCACCGCCGACCGCCGACCGCGGGCCGTCAGGCCCGCATCAGCGCCTCGATCTCGTCCGCCTTCACCGGCACGCCGCGCGAAATGAGTTCGCAGCCCGTGGCCGTGACGATCGCGTCGTCCTCGATGCGGATGCCGATGTTGTGGAATTGCTCGGGCACGCCGTCGCCGGGCCGCACGTAGATGCCGGGCTCCAGCGTCATCACCATGCCTGGATGCAGGATGCGGCTCGGCCGGTTCTTGATGACTTCGTTCGACAGCGGATCCTTGCGCTCGCTCACCTCGCCCACCTGCGTGGGCTCGACGTAGCTGCCGCAGTCGTGCACGTCCATGCCGAGCCAGTGGCCCGTGCGGTGCATGTAGAACTGGAAGTAGGCCCGGCTGTCGATCACGTCGTCCACGCTGCCCACCTTTTTGGCATCGAGCAGGCCCAGGTCGAGCATGCCCTGCGCCAGCACCTTCACGGCGGCATCGTGCGGATCGGTGAAGCGGTTGCCGGCCTTGGTGGCCGCGGCCGACGCATCCTGGCTGGCCAGCACCAGGTCGTACAGCGCGCGCTGCGGCCCGCTGAACTTGCCGTTGGCCGGAAAGGTGCGCGTGATGTCGCTCGCGTAGCTGTCGAGCTCGCAGCCCGCGTCGATCAGCACCAGCTCGCCGCTTCGCACCGGCGCCGCGTCGGCGCGGTAGTGCAGCACGCAGGCATTGGCGCCGGCCGCCACGATGGAGCCGTACGCCGGGTACTGCGAGCCGCCCAGGCGAAACTCGTGCAGCAGCTCGGCGTCGAGGTGATATTCGCGCACGTCCTTGCCTTCGCGCAGCATGCGGGCCGACAACTGCATCGCACGGATGTGGGCGCGCGCGCTGATCTCTGCGGCGCGCCGCATGGTGTCCTGTTCATGCGCGTCCTTGAAGAGGCGCATTTCATCGAGCGGCCCGCACAGGTCGCGCTGCTCTTCGGGGCACAGCGCGCCGTAGCGCACGCGCGCGCGCACCGATTGCAGCCAGCCGTCGATGCGAGTCTCCAGACCCTTGTGAATCGCGAACGGAAACCACACGGTCGACCTGTTCTCGAGCAGCTTCGGCAGCTTGGCGTCGAGCTCGTTGATCGAGAAAGCCTCGTCCACGCCCAGCGCCTCGGGGGCCGCATCGGGGCCCAGGCGGTATCCATCCCAGATTTCGCGCTCCAGATCCTTGGGCGCGCAGAACAGCGTGGCGCGGCCGTCGCCCGCGAGGACCAGCCAGGCGTTCGGTTCGGTGAAGCCGGTCAGGTAATAGAAGTAGCTGTCGTGGCGAAACAGGAAGTCGCTGTCGCGGTTGCGCTGCCGCTCGGGCGCAGTCGGCACGATGGCGATGCCGTCCTTGCCCAGTTGCGAGGCGAGGCGCGCGCGGCGCTCGGCGTAGATCTTGGTGTCTTCTGAGGTCATCTTGGCGTGTTCAGTTGAAGAAGCCGTTCGGGCGTTCCCACATCGGTCCAGGGCCCGGTGTAGAGCTGGGCGCTCACGAGTTCATTGTCCATCGCGGCGCGCAGGATGGGTGCCAGCGGGGCTTTGGCGCCCACCGGATTGCCGGGGGGAATGTCGCAGTAAGGCGGCCCAAAGAGCGCGGCCCGGTACAGGCCGATGGTCGAGAAGGTGTATTTTTCGGCCGCCGAATTGAGCGCCAAGCCATCGGCGGACAGCCCGAAATCGCCTTTCGGGTTGTGCGCCGGGTTCGGCACCAGCCACAGATGGGCGAGCTTGCCGCTCGCCGCGAAACGGTCCACCGATTCCTGAGTGAAGGCGAAATCCGGCGCGAACACATCGCCGGCCGCGACCCAGAAAACCTCGCCCAGCTGGGGCAGCGCGCGCACGATGCCGCCGGCCGTTTCCAGCGCTCCACCAAAGTCGCGGCCTTCGTCGGAATATGAAATTGATAGCGCGCTGCGCCCATTCAGCAAGGGCCTCGCGCCGAACCGGCTGGAAATCTTCTCGCCGAGCCAGTCGGTGTTGACCACCAGTTCGCTGAAGCCGCCGGCGGCCAACGCCTCCATCGGCCATTGCATCAGCGGCTTGCCGCGCACTTCGAGCAGCGGTTTCGGCGTGGTGTCGGTCAGTGGCCGCATGCGCTCGCCGCGGCCTGCGGCAAGGATCATCGCCCGAACGGAAGCCCGGGTGCTCAAGCCGCCACCTTGCCGCGCAGCAACTCGTTGCGTTCGCTGTGGCCGGGCTTGAACAGGGAGACCAGGCATTCCATCAGCGCATGCGCCTTCGCCGAATGGTCGCCGCCGAAGTTGCACACATACACGTCGAGCGTGGCGCTGCGCTGTTCGGGCCAGGTGTGGATGCACAGGTGCGATTCGGCCAGCAGCACCGTGGCCGTCACGCCGCCCGGTCCCTCTGGCGTGGCCGGAAATCCGTGGACCAGCTGGCCCACCGGCTGCAGCCCGGCGGCGGTAACCGCCTTGAGGCAGACGGCGCCGAGCGCCTCCTTGTCGGTGAGCCATTGCATGCCGCATTGGCAGTCGTGGAGATCGGCGGTGAGGTGCAGCCCATGCATGGGTGGCAACTCTAGCAGTCCGGGCGCTGCCAAAGAACATCGGCCGGGTGTCGAAGGCGTATTGAAGGGGGTCGGAGCGAGCCCGGTAAAATCGCGGGTTCCCCCCAATCCACATTCCCCGAAAGTCCTCCGCCCATGGCAAACCAAGCCCTGATGGCCAACGCGATTCGCGCGCTGGCCATGGATGCCGTCCAACAAGCAAACTCCGGACATCCGGGCGCACCGATGGGCATGGCCGACATGGCCGTCGCACTCTGGGGCGAGCACCTGCGCTACAACCCCGCGAACCCGCACTGGTTCGATCGCGACCGCTTCGTGCTGTCGAACGGCCATGCCTCGATGCTGCTGTACGCGGTGCTGCACCTCACCGGCTACGACCTGCCGATCAGCGAGCTCAAGAACTTCCGCCAGCTGCACAGCAAGACCGCGGGCCACCCCGAAGTCGACGTGACCCCCGGCGTGGAAACCACCACCGGCCCGCTGGGCCAGGGCATCACCAATGCCGTGGGCTTTGCGCTGGCCGAGAAGCTGCTTGCGTCCGAGTTCAACCGCAAGCACCACGCCATCGTCGACCACCACACCTACGCTTTCCTGGGCGACGGCTGCATGATGGAAGGCGTCAGCCACGAAGCCTGCGCGCTGGCCGGCGCCTGGCACCTGAACAAGCTGATTGCGCTGTACGACGACAACGGCATCAGCATCGACGGCCAGGTCAAGCCCTGGTTCATCGACAACACCGAAGAGCGCTTCAAGGCCTACGGATGGAACGTCATCGGCCCGATCGACGGCAACGACGCCAAGGAAGTGTCCAAGGCCATCGCCAAGGCGAAGAAGCAGGACAGCAAGCCCACCCTCATCATCTGCAAGACGCAGATCGGCAAGGGCAGCCCAAACCGCGCCAACACCGCCAAGGCCCACGGCGAGCCGCTGGGCGCCGAGGAAATCACCCTCACCCGCGCCGCGCTGAACTGGCCGTACGCAGCCTTCGAGGTGCCGGAGGAAGCCAGTGCCGACTGGGACCACAAGGCCGAAGGCGCCTTGGCCGAAGCGGCCTGGAACGACAAGTTCGACGCCTACGCCAAGGCCTTCCCCGAACTCGCGGCCGAGTTCACCCGCCGCATGCGAGGCGAGCTGCCCAAGAACTTCCACCAGGTGGCGTTCGACACCGTGGTGGCCGCCCACACCAAGGGCGAAACCGTGGCCAGCCGCAAGGCCAGCCAGCTCGCGCTCGAGGCCTTCACCGCCGCGCTGCCTGAAATGCTCGGCGGCAGCGCCGACCTCACCGGCTCCAACCTCACCAACACCAAGAGCACGGCCGCCCTGCGCTTCGATGCGAAGACCGGCACCGTGGTCATGGACGTGCCAGTCCAGCAGCCCAACCAGGGCGCCGAAGACGAAGCCGCACCCGAGAGCACCGCCGACAACGCCGAGCCGCCGCACGGCGTGATCGGCCGCCACATCAACTACGGCGTGCGCGAGTTCGGCATGGCGGGCATCATGAACGGCGTCTCGCTGCATGGCGGCTTCATTCCCTATGGCGGCACGTTCCTGACCTTCAGCGACTACAGCCGCAATGCCATCCGCATGGCCGCGCTCATGAAGCGCCGCGTGGTGCACGTGTTCACGCACGACTCCATCGGCCTTGGCGAAGACGGCCCCACGCACCAGTCGATCGAGCACGCCGCGTCGCTGCGCCTGATCCCCAACCTCGACGTCTGGCGTCCGGGCGACACCGCCGAAACGGCCGTGGCCTGGGCCGTGGCGCTGCAGAACCAGTCGCGCCCCACGGCGCTGCTGCTGAGCCGCCAGAACATCGCCTATGCGCCGAAGGGCGACCTCGGCGACATCAGCCGCGGCGCCTATGTGCTGTCGGAACCCGAAGTCGTCGGCCTCAAGAGTAAGAAGACCGCCGCGGTCATCATTGCCACCGGTTCCGAAGTGCAATTGGCCCTGGCCGCGCAGAAATTGCTGGCCGAGAAGAAAATTGCGGTGCGCGTGGTGTCGATGCCCTCGACCACCACCTTCGACCGCCAGGACGTGGCCTACAAGAAGAGCGTGCTGCCCAAGAAGCTGCCGCGCATCGCCGTCGAAATGGGCTGCACCGGCGGCTGGTGGAAGTACGGCTGCGCGGCCGTCGTGGGTATCGACAGCTACGGGGAGTCGGCTCCGGCATCGGCGCTGTTCAAGCATTTCGGGTTCACGGCAGAGAACGTTGCCGCCACGGTCGAAGCCGCCCTGCGCGACTGAGCCCGGCCAGGCGCATTCTTTCTTTCTGTTCGATCAAAAAGTTTTTCAACCTTAGGAGCAAATCAGATGGCTATCAAACTCGGTATCAACGGCTTCGGTCGCATCGGTCGCAACGTGCTGCGCGCAGCGGTGCAGAACTTCAAGAACGACATCGAAATCGTTGCCATCAACGACTTGCTCGAGCCCGACTACCTGGCCTACATGCTCCAGTACGACTCGGTGCACGGCCGCTTCAAGGGCGAAGTCACGGTTGAAGGCAACCTGCTGATCGTCAACGGCAAGAAGATCCGCCTCACGCAAGAGCGCGATCCGTCGCAGCTGAAGTGGAACGAAGTCGGCGCCGACATCGTGCTCGAGTCGACCGGCCTCTTCCTCACCAAGGAAACCTGCCAGAAGCACCTCGACGCGGGCGCCAAGAAGGTGATCATGTCGGCTCCCTCGAAGGACGACACCCCCATGTTCGTCTACGGCGTGAACGACAAAAAGTACGCCGGCGAAGCCATCGTCAGCAACGCCAGCTGCACCACCAACTGCCTGGCGCCGCTCGCCAAGGTGCTGAACGACAAGTGGGGCATCAAGCGCGGCCTGATGACCACCGTGCACGCTGCCACCGCCACGCAGAAGACCGTTGACGGCCCGAGCAACAAGGACTGGCGCGGCGGCCGCGGCATCCTGGAAAACATCATTCCCTCGAGCACCGGCGCTGCCAAGGCCGTGGGCGTGGTGATCCCTGAGCTCAACAAGAAGCTCACCGGCATGAGCTTCCGCGTGCCGACCTCCGACGTGTCGGTGGTCGACCTGACGGTGGAACTGGAGAAGGAAGCCACCTACAAGGAAATCTGCGCGGAGATGAAGTCGCAGAGCGAAGGCGCGCTCAAGGGCGTGCTGGGCTACACCGAAGACAAGGTGGTGGCCACCGACTTCCGCGGCGACCCGCGCACCTCGATCTTCGACGCCGAAGCCGGCATTGCACTGGACGGCACCTTCGTGAAGCTCGTGAGCTGGTACGACAACGAATGGGGCTACTCGAACAAGTGCCTCGAAATGGTGAAGGTCGTTTCGAAGTAAGCCTTCGAAGCTCCAACGAAAAACGCGCCCTTGGGCGCGTTTTTTCATGGGTTCGCGCAGAAGGGAATCGCGTCAGCGCAGCTTCTCGTTCCGCCGGATTTCGCTGCTGAGCTGCGACGTCATCCGCGTCGCCGCGCGCCGGGCGGCCAGTCCGTAGTCGCCGTTGAACTCGCCGAATTCCGCGGTGCCGTTGCCGACCGCGCGCACGCGCGTGACCTCGGCGCCTGCGGCATCGCTGACCACGCAGCTCACCTCGGCGGTGAACGACGTGGGCGGCCAGGTGATCCAGGAGGACGAGCTCGAATCGGTCTTGATCTGCGGCGTGAACACCAGCGACACGCCCGCTGTCTCGTTCGCCTTGGCATCACCGGCGGTCCGCAGCACGACCACGTCGCGGTACACCGCGCGCAGCGCGTCGCGAATCGACTTTTCGAGGTCGCGGTACGGGTAGTAGCTCACGCGATCGCCGCTGCCGCCGGCGGTGGTCACCTGCTGGTCGCGCTGGGTGTCGGTCATCACGTAGGCCACCTTCTTAGGAAGGAGATGGGCCCGTGCGCGGGGCGGCGCCGTTTCCGTGATCATCGTGATCGGATGGGAGCAACCTGCCACTGCGATGGTCAGGGCGACAGCGGCCAACAGGCGAGTGGCCGAAGAATGACGAGACGGCATGGTGCGGCTTTCTCCGTTCTAGGGCGCAATGGCCGCGACGAACTGCGGGTCGGCATACATCTGGCGCAGCAGCGCGCGCACCAGCCGCGGGTAGGCGGCCTGCCCGGCGGGCACGGCCACGATGTTCGCGTAGCTTGAATCGAAGGCGATCTCGCCGCGATAGGTCTTGCGCAATCGCTGCGCGGCCGCACGCGTCACGACCACTTCCACGTCCATGCGGCCGGTGCCGTTGATCACGCCAAGGTCGAGTTCGTTGACCACGATCCGCGCCGCGATGCGGGTCGGCGCCTTGGGGTCGTAGGCCGATATTTCTCCCAGGTCGCGCATCAGCGCGTCTTCCAGGTATTGCGCAAAGGTGCCACTGGGTGACACCAGTTTCGCGCGGCGCAGGCCGAGCGTGTTGATGCCGTCGTTCGGATCGGTCGGCTGCACCTTCGCCACGGCCACCATGCCGGGGCGCGCGGCTTCGAGCCGGTCGAGCGCTTCGTAGTCGGCTGCGTAGGGCGGCGCTGCAAGCTGCGCGCAGCCGGATACCAATACTCCCGCGGCCAGCGTGCCGAGCGTTGAGATGAAAGCGCGCAAGCGCAAACCATGCGGTCTGAAGAAGATCGCCATGCTTGTATCCCTCCTCGAGATGCCTGCTCCCGGCGCGAGGGTAGCAGGCATTGCGCCGCGCGCGAAGGCCGCTCTCGGACCTCTCAGACCGGTTCGAGCACGTGGATCAGCTTGCTCTCGACCAGCTCCTTCGTCCTGGCGCCGTGCGCCGCCATGTGCGGTGCCACCGCATGGGCCTGCAGGTGAGCCAGCGTTTCCCACTTCTCGATGACCACGAAGGTCTCGGGGCCGAAGCTGGCCTTCGATGTCGGAACGCCTTGCGCATCGATGGTGGCCCCGTATTCGATGCAACCCTCTTCAGCCAGCACGGCCGCGCGGTTGGCTGCAAAGGCTTCGAGCAGTTTGGCGCGCTGGCCCGGCTTGGCGTTGATGACGGCGACGACGTGAATCATGGAAAGAAGCTCCGGTGTGGTTGTGGATGTCAGTCGCCGAATCTAAAAGATTCGCCGCATCGGCGCCGGTCCCGCGCGCGACCCTGTCATCGCGCGCTCAGCGGTCGGCGGCGTCTTTCCAGAGGTGCACCAGCGCTTCGGGCGCCTCGGTCTCGGGCACTTCGAAGCTGACCGAACCCGAATGGGCGGTGGCGCTCTCCACCACCACTTCGACGCGGTAGAAGCGCTGGTCGCCACCCGGCGATCCGGGCTCGTCGCGCTGCTCCGCATGCGGGGCGGCGCTTTGCAATGCCTCGCCGATCCGCTGGCGCAGTTCTTCGCTGCAATTGCCCAGTTGGTAGCTGCGCGGGCGCGAAAGCCCCGGCAAGTAGGCAACGCCGCCTTCGCGCGTCACCCGCACGACGGAAGCCTGGTCCAGGGGCGGAAGCTGAATCATGATGGCGTGACTCCCACGGTGTTCCATGCGGCGCCGACCGCCTTGTGCACCGCGCTGTCGGCGCCAAAGCGCCTGGCCGCATTCTCCACGCTCAGTTGCGCGAAGACCTCGAAATCGGCGTCCTGGCGCAGCCGCCGGTCGCACACCGTGTCGTACCAGACGCGGCCCGCGGTCTCCCATGCCGCGCCGGGGATGGCCGTGGCGGCGAGGTAGAAGGCGCGGTTCGGAATGCCGGAATTGATGTGCACGCCGCCATTGTCCTGCCGCGTGACGACAAAGTCTTTCATATGGGCAGGCTGAGGGTCTTTGCCCAGCACCGGGTCGTCGTAGGCCGTGCCGGGCTCGGCCATCGAGCGCAGCGCGCGCGCCTCCACCTTGGCGGTGAAAAGTCCCGCGCCCACCAGCCAGTCGGCCTGCTGCGCCGTCTGCTTCAGGAGGTGCTGCTTGACCAGGACGCCGAACACGTCGCAGATCGATTCGTTGAGCGCCCCCGGTTGCCCTTGGTAGACCAAGCCGGACTCGTGGTCGATGACGCCGTGCGTGAGCTCGTGGCCGATGATGTCCACCGCGATCGTGAAGCGGTTCATCACTTCGCCGTCGCCGTCGCCGAACACCATTTGCTTGCCGTTCCAGAAGGCGTTGTCGTAGTCGTTGCCGTAGTGCACGCTGCCGGTCAGCGGCATGCCCGCGCCGTCGATGGAGTCGCGCTCGAAGACGTCGTGGTACAGGCGGTAGGTGGCGCCCAGGTAGTCGTAGGCCTCGTCGGCTGCGATGTCGCCGATGGCGGCCTGCCCTTCAGCGCGCATCAGCCGGCCGGGCAGGCTCATGGCGTGATCCGCGTCGTGGATGGCGCGCGCGGGCGAGCCGCGCCGAAGGTAGCGCGGCGCCGGGCCCGACGACACGCCTTTCGAAGCCACCGCTTCTCGAAGGCCGCGGTGTTCGCGGTCGATCATCAGCGTCTGGGCCGCTCGTGCGCTGGCATGCGCGCTGGCACGTTCCGCCAGGCGGTCCAGCAGGTACGGCGGTACGAAGCTGGGTGGCAAAAGGGGTGGCGACCGAAGCGGCATGGGCGACTTTCTCCAGCAGTGGGACGGTAGAAAAGACGGTAGCAGAAACCCGTAAAACCTGGATCACTCCGTTACTTCTGGTGTCACGTAATGCCACGGGCAGGCCATAGGATCGGAGCTCCCGATCCACTTGCCGCTTTAGCCATGTTCATCGTCACCCTTACCTACGTCCGCCCCCTTGAAGAGCTCGATGCTTTGATGGACGGGCACATGGCGTGGCTTCGAAAACACTATGAAAGCGGACTCTTCCTGGCCTCGGGCCGCCAGGTGCCGCGCAAGGGCGGCGTGATCTTCGCGCGGTCCGGCGAACGGGCCGCGCTCGAGGCGGTGCTGGCACGCGATCCGTTCGTGCAGAACGGCGTGGCGACCACCGAAGTGATCGAGTTCGTGCCGAGCATGACGGCACCCGCCACCGAGATCCTCAAGACCGTTTGACGCGGCCCCGAGGCTGCGCGCTTCAGGCCTCCGGCGTTTCCTCGCGTCCGCCAGGATGCCGCGCAAAGCGCGCGGCGCCGCGGCTGTGCACCGGTGCTGGGTCGTCCCAGGGCCAGCCGCCGAACTGCGTGCGGCGGTAGTCGTCCAGGGTCTGGCCGATCTCGGCCTGCGTGTTCATCACGAACGGGCCGTACTGCACCACCGGCTCGGCGATCGGGCGGCCCTGCAGCAGCAGGAACTCGCTTGCTTCGGCGTCGCCATTGAGCAGCTCCACGGACGCATCGGCACGCAGCTCGATGGCGACCGGGCCTTCCACGCGCTGGCCCGCGATGTGCGCGACGGCTCCCTTGAAGAAGTACAGCATGCGCCGCGTGCCTTCGCCCGCAGCCGCCGGCAGCGTCCATTGGGCGCCCGGCGTCATCTTGAGCGTCCAGATCGCCACGTCGGCATCGGCCTTTGCCGCCCATGAATCGGGCGGCGGCGCGAGCGGTGCAATGGGCGCGGCCGGTGCCTGAGCGTGGCCGAACCGGCCCGCGATGACCGCGACCTCGGTGCGGCCGCCCTTCGCGTCGTCCGATGCAAGGCGCGGAATCGCCTCCGACCAGAACATCGTGAAGTGCGGCTCGGCCATCTTGCTCTGGGCCGGAAGGTTGAGCCAGATCTGGAACAGCTCCAGCGGATTGGGCGCGTTCGCATCGAGCAGCGGAAACATCTCCGAATGCACGATGCCCTTGCCGGCCGTGAGCCACTGCACGTCGCCGCCGCCGAAGCGCGCGGTGGCGCCCAGCGAATCGGAATGGTCGACCAGCCCCTTGCGAACGATGGTCACCGTCTCGAAGCCCCGGTGCGGGTGCGAGGGAAAGCCCGGCACCGTCTCGCCGTGGTACATGCTCCAGCCGTCCTTGCGGCTGAAGTCCTGGCCGATCTGGCGGCCCGCCAGCGGGGCTTCGGGCCCCATCCGCGCGTTGGCCTTGGGATAGGCGTCGTCGTGATAGACGCAGAACAGGAACGGGTCGATCGTCTGCCACGGAAAGCCGAGCGGGCTCACCTGCAGGACGGGGGCTGCGGGCTTCTTCATCAAAGTTGTTGCTGGACACCTCGGTATTCCTTTCCGTTGGGGCGCCGCCGAACGTATGGCGGCGCTGTTCCCAGGAATATCGGGGCTCGCGCGCTTTAAGAAAGGGCCCTTTCGCGCAACAGTGAGAAGCGGATATGGAACGATGGGCATCGCTTTCGTTCTTTTCAGCGCCGCGGCATCACGGGGTTCTGGTGGGGCACTTCGGCGTTCGGGTCCATGTACATCAGCTCCCACAGGTGGCGGCCGTACATGAAGCCATAGTCCTGCGGCGCGCGCGGCACCGTGCCGCCAGCGGCCACGGCCTTGGCCACCATCTCGTCGACCTCGGCCCGGCTTTCGCACGAGAGGCACAGCAGCACCTCGGTGCTCTTGCTGGTGTCGGTAAGGCTCTTGTCGGTAAAGGTCTTGAAGAAGTCTTCGACCAGCAGCATGGCGTGGATGCTGCCCTCCTGAATCACCATGCAGGCGGCGTTGGCGTCGGTGAATTGCTCGTTGAAGGTATAGCCCAGCGCGGCAAAAAAAGCCTTGGACTTCTCCAGGTTCTTGACGGCGAGGTTCACAAAGATCTGCTTGTTGGCCATGGGTTGTCTTCCTGTTTCGATGAAGAGTGGATCGGATTTGCGGCGTGTTGTGTACGCCGTCCACAAAAGATATCAAAGAAAATGGACGGTGTCCACATTATTTTTCAAGCGCTGTTCTCGTCAGCAATCGGGCCAGGGCGATGGTGCTGCGGTCCTCGAAGTACGGACCGACGATCTGCACGCCCAGTGGCAATCCGCCCTTCGTGAAGCTTGCGGGAGCGACCGTGGCCGGCAGTCCGCCAAGGCTCGCCAGCGCGGCCCAGGCGCCCAGCGTGTCATATGGCACCTTGACTCCATCAACAGTGAGTGTTCGCTTTCCGAAGTCCGGCTCGCTCACATGCTCGAAGGCGGCGCATCCGACTGCGGGACACAGCACCGCGTCGAATTGCGTGAACAGCGCTCGCAGTTGCGTCCGGATGCGCGTGCGCGTGGCGAGCAGGTCGAACCAGGCGTGCAGCGACATCGGCGACCGGCCGCCCGGCTCGACGTGCGCGAGCACGGTTTGCACGATCTGGTCGTAGGTGTCGCCGATCTCGGCCAGATCGGGCAACAGATCGGACGCCTCGGCCACCACGGCGCCCGCCTTCGCCAGCCGCCGGCCCGCGCCTTCGACGGTGGCGCGCACGTCCGCGGCCACGGCGGCCTGCGGATGCGCCGTGACCACGAGCACGCGCCAATTCTTTGCGGCCGTGTGGCGCGGTGCGGGCAGCGCGAAGCAACCTTTTGCCACACGGACTGCATCCGGCCCAGACAGCACCTGGAGCGCCAGCAACAGGTCGTCGGCGCAATGGCCGATCGGCCCGATCACCGAAGGCAGCCCGGAGGGCGCCTCCTCGGTGCCCGGAAACGCAAAGCCGCGCGTCGGCAGCAGGCCCTCGCTCGGCTTGTGCGTGTACACGCCGCAAAAGCTTGCGGGCACGCGCAGCGAACCCGTCAGGTCGCTGCCCAGTTCCAGCGCCACCATGTCCGTGGCCACCGCCACGGCGCCGCCGCCCGACGAGCCGCCCGGCGTGCGCGTGTGGTCGAGCGGGTGCACTGTGCGGCCATACACCGGGTTGTCGCATTGCCAGTCGGCCAGGCCCGGCGGCACGTTCGTCTTGCCAAGAATCACCGCGCCTGCCGCCTTCAAGCGCTGCACGGCGACGGCGTCATGCGGCGGAACGAAATCGCGGAACGGCGGCAGGCCCCACGTGGTCGGCAGGCCCGCGATGTTGAAAGCTTCCTTCACCGTCATCGGCACGCCGAGCAGCGGCCGGCGCTCGCCGCGCGCGAGCGCCGCATCGGCTTCGGCGGCCTGGCGCCGCGCACGGTCGAAATCGCGCACCACCACCGCGTTGAGCGCGCCATCGAGCGCTTCGATGCGGGCGATGGCGGTTTCGCACAATTCCACGGCACTCGCCTCTCTGGCAACCAGTGCCTTGGCCGACCGTGCGGCGCCCGCGGCCAGCAAGGCGGTTGGGTCGGGTGATGTCGTGCGCATGGAGACCTTTCTCGCTTCGGCGGCGTGTCCGGGAATGCTCGAACGGAGCATCATGGCCGCCATGGAAATCGAGTTCAAGTTTCATATTCCCGCGGGGCGCCTGAAAGCCGTCGAGGCCGCCTTGCGGCGCGGTACCGTGGTGCGCACCCGCCTGCAGGCGCGCTACTTCGACACGGCCGAGCAGGCGTTGGCCTCCCAAGGCATCGTGCTGCGGCTGCGCAAGGAAGGGCGGCGCTGGGTTCAGACCGTCAAGGCCACGGGCGGCAACGCGCTGCACCGGCTCGAGCACAACGTCGACCTGGGCGCAGCAGCGGCCGGCAGCGCAGCGCCGATGATCGACCCGCAACGCCACCAGGGCACACCCGTGGGCGACCGGCTCGCCAAGGTGCTGGCCGCAAGCGGTGCGGCGCTGGTCGAGCGCCAGTCCACCGACATCGTGCGGCTCACGCGCGACGTGCGCACCACGGGAGCCGGCGGCGCAGTGGTCGAACTGGCGCTCGACGTCGGCCAGGTCGTCGCCCACGCGGGCACGCCCGACGAGCGCGAATCGCCCGTGTGCGAGCTGGAGCTCGAACTCAAGCGCGGCGATGTGCGAGGCCTGGTCGCGCTCGCACGCCGATGGTCCCACCAGCACGGCCTGTGGTTCAGCACCGTTTCGAAGGCCGAGCGCGGCGCGCGGCTGCTGGCAAAGCTCGACGTGGTTCCGGCCATCAAAGCCGAGACGCCGCGTTTTTCCAAAGAACCCGACGGCCGTGCCATTCAGCAAGGCGTGGTCGCGTCCTGTCTCGCGCAGATGCTGCCCAACGCCAGCGAGATCGCGGCGGGCAGCACCGACGAAGAGCAGATCCACCAATTGCGCATCGGCATCCGGCGCCTGCGCACGGCGCTGCGCGAACTGGCGGGGCTCGACGAGCGTACGGAGCTTTTCAATGGCGCCGAATGGGAGCCGCCACTGGTCGAGGCCTTTCGCGCGCTTGGCGTCCTGCGCGACCGCGATCAAGTGGTCATGCTGGCGCAGCCGCAACTGCGAGACGCGGGGGCGCCGGAGTTCGATCCGCTGGTCGGCGACGATGCGGCAGCGGCCCACGCGCCCTCGCCTGGCGACGTCGTGCGCGCGCCGGCTTTTCAATCGGTACTGATTTCCCTGATCGGATTCACCGCGGCGGAAACGGCGACAGTGGAAGACGCGCCGAAAAGTGATGCCGGAGCACCCGAACAAGCCCCCTCGCCATCGGGACCGCTGGATGCCAGCGATGCGCGCCGCTATCTGCGCAAGCGCTTGCAGCGCCTGCATGGACAGGTCGCGCGCGATGGCCGGCGCTTCGAGTCGCTGAGCTCCGAAGACCAGCATCGCACGCGCAAAAGGCTCAAGCGCCTGCGCTATCTCGCCGAGTTCGCGATGCCGTTGTTCGCCGATGCGGACGATAAAGAAGAAAAATCAGCCGCCGAGCGCTACCTGAAACGCCTGCGCCCGGCGCAAGACGCGCTGGGCAAGTTCAACGACGAAGCTGTCGCACAGGCGCTCTACCGCGAGGCCACCGCGCGCGATGCGCGCGCGTGGTTCGCCGTCGGCTGGTTCAGCGCTCGCCACGCGTCGGGCGCAAAGGCCTGCCGCAAGGCGCTCGGCAAGATCGTGAAGGCGCCGCGGTTCTGGAAGAAGCGCAGCTAGCTACGCAGATCCAGGCTCAACTGAGAACCTGGAAGCGATGGATCAATGCTGCGCTTTGCCAATTTGTGAGCTGCGGCTCCAGCTGCCCATGAAAACAGGCCCATCCACGAGAGCCACAGGGCGAGCGCAATGAGCATGATCAGAGACCATCGCTGCTCGCTCAACGTCTTCTTCATGAATGCGGCCGTGCCGTCCGACTTCAGGATGTCGCAAAGGATTCCGACTTCCTGTTCACTGAACGATGTGCGCATTGCATTCGTACTCGCAGCTTGCGAACAGTCGTCGACTTTCAAGGCCGCGACGTTGAGAGGCCAAACAGCTTTCATTTGAGTCGGACTCGCCCAGAAAGACCGCTGCGTGCTCTTCAGTGTGAGAAGTGCTTGAGACGAGAAGAGGCTCATCACGCAGACGCAGCCGATCGCGGCAACGAAAAAAAGCCGGACCAGTCTCAAAGCTTGAGAAAAACGCGACGGCAGCTTGTGAACCCGGACTTGACGAAGCTCCGCATCAAAGAGCTCTCCGCACATGCTCAACGTGCGCATCTGCACTGCGTTCAGCTTCGTCCATTCAATGAGTTGATGCGCCTCTTTCAAACTGGCGACGGGCACGCCAGCAAACATGCGAAACGAGATCAGGCTGGTCTGCTCATCAACGAATGCGCGAACCTGAGGGTCGGAAATTTCCTGGTTCCCATGGACCAACCGCCACAAGCGGCTAAAGAGCACATGGCGCGACTCAGTGCGGCACACAACCCAGAGAAAAGCCGCCCCGATCAACAACGGCGCCACGACGCCGAAAACACTGGAGATGTTGGAGGCGTTCGGGAAATCCATGATCCGACTACGGATCAGTGATGGTGCCCGTGCGCCCCATGCACATGCCGATGCTCGATCTCCACCGGCAGCGCCGCGCGCACGTCCGTCACTTGGAGACTGAAGCGCAGTGCCTTGCCGGCCCATGGATGGTTGCCGTCGAGCAAAACGACCGGGCCCTTGATCTTCATCACGGTAAACAGGTGCTCGCGTCCGTCGTCGAGTCGCCCCTCCAGCTGCCCACCGACCTTCACGCCCGGCGGAAAGTCGGCCTTGGGAATGCTGCGCACCAACGACTCGTCGCGCAGGCCGAAGGCGTCTTCAGGCGCCAGGTGCAGCGTGGTCTGGAAGCCCTTTTCCTTGCCATCGAGCGCTTCCTCGATCTTGGGCAGCGTGTTCTCGTACCCGCCATGCAGATAGGCCATCGGCTCGGGGCTGGCTTCGATCAGCTTGCCCTGGGCGTCGGCGACCTTGTACTTGAGGGTGACGACGGTGTCTTTTTCGATTTTCATGCGGTGATTGTCCCGCAGCCGGTTTATCGGAGCTTCGGATTGCCTCGAATCTCAGCGCTCAGCTTCTCTGCAACATCCGTTCCGGCACGGTTGGCCGCGAGCCCGAAGTTGCTTTTGAACTCGCTGAATTCCGCATTGCCCTTGCCGTTGACACGCACGCGCGTCACTTCCTGACCGTCGGCATCCGTCACGCGGCAGACGATTTCGGTGCCGAATTGCGTAGGTGGCCAAGTGAAAGGCGACGGCGAACTCGAGGTGGTGACGATCTCCGGCGTGAACACCAGCGATGCGCCCGATTCACGAAGAGCCTTGGTGTCGGCCGCGGAGGGGACCACGACCACATCCGTGTATACCGAGCGCAACGTGTCACGCAGGGCTTTTTCGAGATCGCGGTAGGGGTAGTAGCTGACGCGGTCACCGCCACCGCCGGGGGTAATGACCTGTTTGCCGCGCTCTGCGTCCGTCATGACATAGGCGACTTTCTTCGAGGAAAGGGTCGCTTCGACGCGTTCGGGCGTCTTCTCTGCCTGAATGGCGATGGGGTGCGCGCAACCTGCGAGCACTGCGACGAAAGCGATGGCTGCCGCAACGCGGCCGATACGAAGCATGGACATGATGGATTTCCCTTTGATTTATTTGCCGATGGCTGCAACGAAGGCCGGGTCCGAATAGACATTGCGGACCAAGGTGCGCACGAGGTTCGGATATTCCGACTGGCCCTTGGGAATGGCGACCGCGCCGGCGAAGCTGGATTCAAAGCTGGTGCGCGCCTGGTAGGTCTTGCGCAGCCGCTCGGCGCCCGCACGCGTCACTGTCAGTTCGACATCCATGAGCCCCTCGCCCGTGTTGATGCCGCCGATGGCCATTTCGTTGTGCTGGATCACTGCGTCGATTCGGGTGTTCGCGTCGGGGTCATAGACCGAGATCTCCTTCAGATCGCCGATCAGCGCGTTTTCAAGGTACTTGGCAAAGCTGCCGCTCGGCGACTTGAGCCGTGCGCCCCGGAGAGTCAGGTTGTTGACCGCATGGTTCGGATCGGTCGGCTGAAACGTTGCGACAGAAGTTTTCTCAGGCCGCGTTGTCTTGAGCCGGTCCAGCGACGCGTAGTCAGAGGAATAGGAGGGCGCCATGAGCTGGGCACAACCGGTTGCAAGCAATGTGGCCGTGCAGGCCACTGCGAAGCGCAGGCGAAACATCGTGAACTCTTCCCTCTGTTATGAATGAAGAGGAATCTAGCATGTTGTTACAAACCTCTCGGTTGAGTGCGGCGCGCAATTGCCCCGCCCAGAGCACTAAACCAGCTTGACCGCCAACTAATTCACGAAATCCGACCGGCCTTCGCCCCCCGCAACATCTCCGGCAGCCCCTCCACCCCACTCAGCTTCTCCATCACCATCCCGATGAATGCCGACACCGCCAGCGGCAGGTGCTTCCGGCTCGGGTACAGCACGCTCAGCCCCTGCCCCGTGCGCTGGTATTGCGGCAGCACGCGCACGAGCCGTCCGGCTTCGAGGTCGGGCCGGGCCATGGTGGGCGGCAGCAGCGCGACGCCCAGGCCGGCGAGCGCGGCCTTGCGCAGCGCCTGCGCGGTGTTGCCGGTGAAGCGGCCCGTCACCTGTACTTCTTCTTCCTCGCCATCTGGGCCGGCCAGGCGCCACGGGGTGCGGCCGCTGGGATGAGGCGAGGTGATGCAGTCGTGGTTCGCCGCCAGGTCTTGCAAGGTGGCGGGCGCACCGTGCGCGGCAATGTACGCGGGGCTCGCGACCATGCCATCGGTCCGCACGCTCATGAGCTTGCGTCCGACATAGCCTGAGTCGGGCAGCACGCCGCCGCGGAATGCGATGTCGATCTGCTCGGCGATCAGGTCGGCCTTGGCGTCGCTGAGCACGAAATCCACGCGCACCAGCGGATGCGCGGCCAGGAAGTCGGCGACCCATTCCATCGGGAAGAAATCGAAAAAGTCGGCGGTGGCCGCCACACGCACCAGGCCGCTGGGCTCGCGGCTGCCGGTGATCAGCTCCTGCCCGGCCTCGACCAGCCCGTCGACCGCGCCCGCGCAGCGCTCATGAAAAGCCTCGCCCGCGCTGGTGAGCGTGAGCTTCCGGGTGGAGCGCTGCATCAGCCGCGTGCCCAGCTGCGCTTCCAACTGCTGGACGCGCCGGCTCACGGTGTTGGGCGGCAGGCCGAGTCGGCGCGCCGCCTCGGCAAAGCTGCCATGGCGAACCACCTGCACAAACACGGCGATGTCGTTGAGGTCCAGCATGGCAGTGATTCCTTCTTTCTGTGGACGAGTGCAATCCGATTCTGCCGTCTAGTCGATCAATGGGTGCGGTCCTAACCTTGGAGCCATGACTTCTTCAGCTTTTTCTTCTCCCACCCAGCGCCGGATCGTCTGGGGCGTTCGCATCCTTCTGGCGCTGGCTTTCGGTGCCGCCGGCACCGCCAAGCTGGCCGGCGCACCGCAGATGGTCCAGGTGTTCGAGGCCATCGGCTTCGGCCAGTGGTTCCGCTATGTGACCGGCGTGGTCGAAGTCGGCGGCGCGGTGCTGCTGCTGGTGCCGGCGACCGGTTTCCTCGGCGGCTTGCTGATGGCCGTGACCATGGTTTTCGGCGTGGCCACGCACCTGGTGCTGATTGGCGGCAACCCTGCACCGGCCATGGTGCTCGCACTGCTTTCGGCGTTCGTGACCTGGCGCCTGCGGCCCGCGACGCGGCTGGCGGCCAGAGCGGCCTGATCTCTTTCCTCTTGTTCTTCTTCTTCTATCGATTCAGGAGCATCCCATGACCACCGCCGTTGCCACTGCTGCAACCACCACCGAAGCCCGCCCCATCGTCTACCGCACGCGCGGCTCGCAGCACGGGCCGATCATCCGGCTCATGAGCCCGGGCGACCTGGGCGAATTTCTGAAGCCCTTCGTGTTTCTCGACCTGTTCGGTTTCGACACCACCGGCAGCCGCAAGGGGTTCGGCATTCACCCGCACTCGGGCATCGCCACGCTGACGTGGCTGATCGAAGGCGACACAGTGTACGAAGACACGACCGGCGAAAAAGGCGTGCTGCCGGCCGGCGGCGTCGAATGGATGCGCGCCGGCAACGGCGTGTGGCACGACGGTGCGCCCGCGCCGGACACGAAACGCGTGCAAGGCTTCCAACTCTGGGTTGCTTTGCCGGCCGCAGAAGAAAACGCGCCTGCACAAAGCATCTACCTGTCACCCTCGCAGGTACCGAGCGAAGGCCCGGCGCGCGTCCTGCTCGGTCGCTACGGCGCGGCGCAAAGCCCCATTCCGGCCCCCGCGCCCATGAACTACCTGGCCGTGCAGCTGAAAGACGGCGAGCACTGGCGCTACACGCCGCCCGCCGGCCACACGGTGGGCTGGGTCGCAGTCAACGCCGGCCAGCTCGACGCCGGTGACGACAGCGGCGAGCCGATCGCCACCGGCGAACTCGCAGTGTTCGAGGAGTCCGGCGCAGCCATCGACTTCGTGGCCCGCGGCGACACGGCCTTCGTGTTGGGCTCGGCCGTGAGGCACCCGCACGATCTGGTGATGGGCCGTTACTCGGTGCACACCAGCAAAGCGGCGCTCGAGCAGGGCGAGGCCGAGATCCGGCGCATCGGGGCGCGGTTGCGCGAGGAAGGCCGCCTGGGCTGAAGTGCATTTTTGCGGTGCACCCTGGTGCATCCGGCGCCTTCATGGCGCACGACCGCCCCATCCGACATTGCCGCCGCGCGCACCTCACCTGGTGCCCGCGGCGTTCGTTTTTGGCGCCGGCCCTTGGCCAGCGCCGTTTTCCGCCTGTCGAAACCTTTCACCGAGGGCTTACCCCATCACGCGGGCCTGCATATTGCTTAAGACTGTCGCGGGTTGACTGTCGACAGTTTGCACAGTCGATCCGATGAACCTCCAACAAGGCGCGCCGCTTTCTGCCGCGCCCGAAATAGGAACGCGACATGCAATTGCAGGCAATGGACCGCAAGGCCCCATCCGTTTCCGATGTCGAACGCCAGGTGCGTGAAGACCTGGCCGCCGCCTATCGCCTGGTGGCGCACTACGGCATGGACGACAGCATCTACACGCACATTTCCGCGCGTGTGCCGGGGGCCGAAGACCAGTTCCTCATCAACCCCTTCGGCATGCTGTTCAAGGACATCACGGCCTCGTCGCTGGTCAAGATCGATTTGGACGGCCGCATCCTCGACGATTCGCATTGGGACGTGAACCCGGCCGGCTTCACCATCCACAGCGCCGTGCACGCGACGCGCCACGACGCGGCCTGCGTGCTGCACACGCACACGGTGGCCGGCGTGGCGGTGTCGTCGCTGGCGGGCGGCCTGCAGCCGTGCAACCAGTGGGCGCTGCAGTTCTACAACCGCGTGGTCTATCACGACTTCGAAGGCATCGCGCTCGATGCCGACGAGCGCGAGCGCCTGGTGGCCGACCTGGGTCCGACCGCGCGCGCATTGATCCTGCGCAACCATGGTTTGGTCACATTGGGGCGCACCGTGTCGGAGGCCTTCATCCTGATGCTGAACCTGGAGCGCGCCTGCCGCGTGCAGGTGGCCATCGCCTCGAGCGGGCAGCCCGTGTACCCCGTGCCGCCCGAGGTCTGCGAAAAGACCGCGCAGCAGTACGAAAGCGGCGACACCGTGCGCCAGCCGGGCCAGCCCGATCCGAACGCGCGCGAATGGCGCGCGCTGCTGCAGCGCATCGATCCGCTTCCCGCCACGTCATACCGCGACTGAGCGCGAGGGCGCGCGCAGCGCCCCGTGTTCTTCCGTCCCGTCTCTCTTCGTCCCCACCCGCTCGCACAGAGCCACAAGGAGTTTTCGCACATGAAACGTCGCAACCTCATCCAGATGGGCGCCGCCTCGGCCGCCGGCCTGACGCTCGCAGGCGTTCCCTTGCACCTGCTCGCCGCGGGCAAGAAGGGCGGTGTGATCAACGCGGTGGTCCAGCCTGAGCCGCCGGGCCTCATGCTGGGCATCACGCAGAACGGCCCCACGCAGATGATCTCGGGCAACATCTACGAAGGCCTGCTGCGCTACGACGAGAAGATCAACCCGCTGCCGTCGCTGGCCACCTCGTGGACCGTCAACAAGGAAGGCACGCTCTACACCTTCAAGCTCAAGCCCGGCGTCACCTGGCACGACGGCAAGCCCTTCACCTCGGCCGACGTGGTGTTTTCGGCCGACGTGTTCCTGCGCAAGACGCATGCGCGCCTGCGCGCCAACCTTGCGTCGGTGGAAAGCATCAAGGCCCTCGACCCGCTCACGGTCGAGTTCAAGCTCAAGTACCCCTTCGGTCCGTTCATCGGCATCTTCGAGGTCGGCAGCATGCCGATGCTTCCGAAGCACATCTACGAAGGCACCGACTTCGCGACCAACCCCGCCAACGCCACGCCCATCGGCACGGGGCCGTTCAAGTTCAAGGAATGGGTCAAGGGCTCGTATATCCAGCTCGTGGCCAACGACAAGTACCACGTCAAGGACGTACCGCTGGTCGAGAGTGTGTACTTCCACGTCATTCCCGATGCCGCCTCGCGCGCGGCGGCGTTCGAGTCGGGCAAGGTCGACCTGGTGCCGGGCGGGGCGGTCGAATACTTCGACGTGCTGCGGCTGTCCAAGCTGCCGGGCGTGGCGGTCACCACCAAGGGCTGGGAATTCTTTGCGCCGCATTCATGGCTGTGGCTCAACAACCGCAAGGCGCCGATGGACAACGTCAAGTTCCGCCAGGCGGTGATGTACGCCATCGACCGCGAGGCCATGGCCAAGATCGCATGGCAGGGCTTTGCAAAGCCCGCCACCGGGCCGTTCAACAGCAACATCAAGTTCCACAGCACCGACGTTGCCAAGTACCCGCGCAACATGGCCACCGCCAAGAAGCTGCTGGAAGAAGCCGGCTACAAGGGCGAGACGCTGCGCCTGCTGCCGCTGCCCTACGGCGAGACCTGGACGCGCTCGGCCGAAATCCTGCGCCAGAACCTGGCGCAGGCCGGCATCAAGGTCGAGCTGGTGGCAACCGATGTGGCGGGCTGGAACCAGAAGCTCAATGAATGGGACTACGACCTTGCCTTTACCTACGTGTACCAGTACGGTGACCCGGCACTGGGCGTGGCGCGCAACTACACCAGCAGCAACATCGCGAAGGGCTCGCCCTTCAACAACGTCGAGGGTTACTCGAACCCGAAGGTAGACGAGTTGTTCGACGCCGGCGCCAAAGAGGCCGACCCCGAGAAGCGCAAGGCCATCTACCTGCAGGTGCAGAAGATCCTGCTCGACGAAGTGCCCGTGGCCTGGCTGCACGAGCTCAACTTTCCGACGCTGTACCGCACCAAGCTTGGCAACCTGATCACGTCCGGCATCGGACTTAACGACAGCCTCGGTACCGCAACGCTCGCATGACGGCCAGCCTGCAGCACATGCAACTCCAGAGGAGCCCCCGATGAAACGTACGCAGTTCATGCTGGGCCGCGTGATGCAGGGCCTGCTGGCGATCCTGCTGATTGCCACGGTCAACTTCATGCTGGTGCGCGCGGCGCCGGGCGATCCGGTGTCGGTGCTGGCGGGCGAGGCGGGTGCATCCGATCCGCAGTTCGTGGCGCAGCTGCGCGCGCAGTTCGGGCTCGACCAGCCGATCACGACGCAGCTTGCCACCTATGTCGGCAAGGTGGTGCAGCTCGACCTGGGCTTCTCGTACCGCCAGCAGCAGCCTGTGCTCAAGCTCATCATGGACCGGCTGCCGGCCACGCTGCTGCTCACGGGCACGGCCTTTGCGCTGTCGCTTCTGTTCGGCATCACGCTCGGGGCGCTGGCCGCGCGGCGGGCCGGCACCTGGGTCGACAGCTCGATCACCGTGGTGGCGCTCATCTTCTATGCCACGCCGCTCTACTGGCTCGCGCTGATGGCGGTGCTGGTGTTCACGGTGCAGCTCGACTGGCTGCCGGGCTTCGGCTTCAGTACCGTGGGCTCCGGCGCCACCGGCCTGGCGCTGGCCTGGGACATCGCCGGTCACCTGGTGCTGCCGGCGCTGACGCTCGCGCTCTTCTACATGGCGGTGTACGCGCGCATGACGCGCGCCGCCATGCTCGAGGTGGCGCAGATGGACTTCGTGAAGACCGCGCGCGCCAAGGGCGTGAAGCCCGGGCGCATCTTGCGCGCGCACGTGCTGCGCAATGCGTTGCTGCCGGTGGTCACGCTCGCGGGCATTCAGGCCGGCGGAATGATCGGCGGGGCGGTGCTGACCGAGACCGTGTTCGCCTGGCCCGGCATCGGCCGCCTGATGTTCGACGCGCTGCTGCAGCGCGACTACAACCTGCTGCTCGGCGCCTTCCTCGTGACTGCGGCCATGGCCGTGCTGTTCAACCTCATCACCGACCTCGTCTACACGATGGTCGATCCGCGGATAGAGCTATGACATTGCTGCAAAGTCCATTCTGGCGGCGCTTCTGCCGCAACAAGGGCGCCGTGCTCGGCATGGCGGTGCTGCTGCTGGTGGCCGTGGTGGCCATCATCGGCCCGTGGGTTGCGATCAACGATCCGTGGAACATGGTCGAGCAGCCGTTCCTGCGGCCGTGGACGGAGCCTGGCTTTGCGCTCGGCACCGATACGCTAGGGCGCGACATCCTCTCGGGCGTGATCTACGGCGCGCGCATCTCGCTCTTGATCGGGCTGGTGTCCACCGTGGTCGCCCTGCTGATCGGCGTGACGCTCGGCGCCATTGCCGGCTACTTCGGCGGCTGGATCGACGCGGCACTGATGCGTTTCACCGAGCTGTTCCAAGCCGTGCCGAGCTTCGCGCTCGCCATCGTGCTGGTGGCCATCTTCCAGCCCTCGGTCAACTCGATCGTCGTGGCCATTGCCATCGTCTCGTGGCCGCCTGTGGCGCGGCTGGTGCGCAGCGAATTTCTCACGCTGCGCCAGCGCGACTTCGTGCAGGCCGCGCTGCTCGCGGGCCAGTCGACGCCGCGCATCATCCTCACACAGATATTGCCCAACGCGATGTCGCCCATCATCGTGATGGCCTCGCTCATGACGGCCACGGCCATCCTGCTGGAGTCGAGCCTGAGCTTCCTCGGCCTGGGTGACCCGAACCAGATGAGCTGGGGCTACATGGTGGGCGCCGCGCGCACCGTGCTGCGCCAGGCCTGGTGGATGGCGCTGTTTCCCGGCCTGGCCATCGTGCTGACCGTGCTGGCGCTCAACCTCGTGGGCGAAGGCCTCAGCGACGGGCTCAACACGCGGCTCGACGGGAGGGGCAAATGAGCGCTACCGTCACACCCATGAAGACCGTGCAGCCGGTGCTCGACGTCGTCAACCTGGGCATCCGCCTGCCCAAGGGCGCGGACCGCGCGCTGGCCGTCGACGGCGCCACGCTGTCGTTGCTGCCGGGCCAGACGCTGTGCGTGGTCGGCGAATCGGGCTCGGGCAAGTCGATGATCGCCAACGCCGTGATGGGCCTGCTGCCGCGCCCGCACGTGGAGCCCGTCGCCGGGCAGATTTTGTTCGAAGGCCGCGACCTGCTGCAGCTCACCGAGCCGCAAATGCGCGAGCTGCGCGGCCGGCGCATCGGCATGGTGTTCCAGGAGCCGATGACGGCGCTGAACCCCGTAATGCGCATCGGCGAGCAGATCGGCGAAGTCTTCGATGCGCACGGCAGCGTGCCTGCGGCCGAGAAACGGCGGCGCATCCTGGCCGCGCTGGCCGACGTCGGCCTGCCGGACCCCGAGCTGCTGATCGACGCCTATCCGTTTCGGCTTTCGGGCGGCCAGCGCCAGCGCGTGATGATTGCCTGCGCGCTGGTGCTCGAGCCCTTGCTGCTCATCGCCGACGAGCCCACCACCGCGCTCGACGTGACGACGCAGGCGCAGATCCTCGCGCTGATCCGCGAGCTGCAGCAGCGCCGCGGCACGGCGGTGCTGTTCATCACGCACGACTTCGGCGTGGTGTCCGAGATTGCCGATCACGTGGTGGTGATGCAAACCGGCAAGGTGGTCGAGGCCGGGCCGGTGCGCCAGGTGCTCGATGCGCCGCAGCACCCCTACACGCGCAAGCTGATTGCGGCCATTCCCACCGGGCACGCCGAGCGCGAAACGCCTTCGGGCGAAGTTGCGCGCGTGCTGCAGGTGCAGGACCTGTGCAAGACCTACACCTCGGGCAACGGCCTCTTCAAGCGCGGCCGCTCGGTGCAGGCCGCGAAGAACGTCAGCTTCGAACTGCGCCGCGGCGAAACGCTGGGGCTGGTCGGCGAATCGGGCTCGGGCAAGTCGAGCGTGGGGCGTTGCCTGGTGGGGCTCTCGCCGTTCGACAGCGGCCGCATCCTCTTCAAGGGCTGCAGCCTGTCGCAGGGTTCGGCCTTCCGCCGCGAGGCCGCGGGCAAGATCCAGATGGTGTTCCAGGACCCGTACGCATCGCTCAACCCGCGCCACCGCGTGGGCGCGGCCATTGCGGGCGGGCCGATCGCGCAGGGCGTCGGCAAGGCCGAAGCCATGGCGCGCGCCATGGAGCTGCTGAAGCTCGTGGGCCTGGGCGCCGACGCGGCCGAGCGCTATCCGCATGAGTTCTCGGGCGGGCAGCGCCAGCGCATCGGCATTGCGCGTGCGCTGGCCATGCGGCCCGAACTGCTGGTGGCCGACGAGCCGGTGTCGGCGCTCGACGTGTCGGTGCAGGCGCAGGTGCTCGAACTCTTCGCGCAGGTGCGCGAGCAGTTCGAGCTCGCCATGGTCTTCATCACGCACGATCTGCGCGTGGCCGGCCAGATGTGCGACCACATCGCGGTGATGCAGCGCGGCGAGGTCGTCGAATACGGCGAGACGCACAAGGTGCTCGGCGATCCGAAGCACGCGTACACGCGCAAGCTGATCGAGGCCGTGCCGCGGCTGGTGTCTTCCGCGTCGCCGGCCGAGGCGCTGGTGGCGTGATGGTGCCGGACGACAAAGCCGGCACGCCGCGTGTCGCGCTGCTCAGCGCGGTGCTGGACATGGAATACCTCGCCGCAGCTTTCCGCGAGGCCCATCCGGGTATCGACCTGCGCCTGGGCGCAGAGCTCGGCGCGCTGGACGAAATCGATGCGGCCGTGTGCTGGTTTCCGCCGCATGGCCTGCTCGCGCAGATGCCGAAGCTCCGGCTCGTGCAGTCGCTGGCCGCGGGCGTCGAGCACATCACGGCCGATGCACAGCTGCCGCGCCACTTGCCGCTGTGCCGCATCGTCGATACCGGCATGGCGGCCGGCATGAAAGCCTATGTCTGCTGGGCCGTGGTGCAGCGGCACCGCGGCATGCAAGCCTACGTCGCGAGTTCGCAGGCCCGCCGGTGGGAAGAGCAGCCGGTCGTGTCGCCGCGCCACCATCGCGTCGGCATTGCCGGCCTCGGCACGCTGGGCATGGCCTGCGCCGAAGCGCTCGCTGCCATCGGCTATCGGGTGCGCGGCTGGAGCCGCAGCGCGAAGGAGGCCCTGCCGGCCGGTGTCGAGGGGTTTCACGGCGCGGCGCAACTCGACCAATTTCTTTCGGGCTGCGACACGCTGGTGTGCCTGCTGCCGCTGACCGCCGAGACGCATGGCTTTCTCGATGCCGCGCTGTTCGCAAGGCTGCCGCGCGGCGCGCACCTGATCAACGTCGGCCGCGGCGACCACCTGGTCGAGGCCGACCTGCAGCCGGCGCTCGACGCGGGCCAGCTCTCGGCGGCCACGCTCGATGCCTTTTCGCAAGAGCCGCTGCCGCCGGAGCATCCGTTCTGGGGCGATCCGCGCATCCTCGTCACGCCGCACATCGCCACGCGCACCGACAGCCTCGTGATCGCCCGCCAGACGCTCGACAACCTCGCGTCGGTGCAGCAGGGCCGGCGCCCCGCAAACCAGGTCGATCTGGCGCGCGGCTATTGAATTCCCTCCACCACGGAACCGCCTTCATGAACGCAAGCATGCATGCCGAGAACGCTGCCACCGACATCGCCGCGCATCTCCATCCCTTCACCAACCTTGCCACGCATCCGCAAGTCGGCCCGCTGGTGATCCAGCGCGGCGACGGCATCTTCGTGGAGGACGACCAGGGCCGCCGTTATCTCGAGGCGATGTCGGGCCTCTGGTGCGCTTCGCTGGGCTTCAGCAACCAGCGCCTGGCCAAGGCCGGCAGCGATGCGCTGTACGGGCTGCCGTACTACCACACGTTCAACGGCCGCTCGAACCCGGCCGCCATCGCGCTGGCCGAAAAGCTGTTGTCCATGGCACCGGTGCCGATGTCGAAAGTGTTCTTCGCCAACTCGGGTTCGGAGGCCAACGACTCCGCGGTCAAGCTGGTCTGGTACTACCACAATGCCATCGGCAAGCCCGGGAAGAAAAAGATCATCGCGCGCCGCAACGCCTACCACGGCGTCACCGTCGCGGCATCGAGCCTGAGCGGCCTGGTGCCGAACCACCGCGACTTCGACCTGCCGATCGACCGCATCCTGCATGTCGATTGCCCACACCATTTTCGCTACGCCGAGGCCGGCGAAAGCGAGGAAGACTTCGCGACGCGGCTGGCCGGCGCGCTGGAGCAGCGCATCCTCGATGAAGGCCCCGAGACGGTCGGCGCCTTCATTGCCGAACCCGTGATGGGCGCGGGCGGGGTGCTGGTGCCGCCAGCCACCTACTTCGACAAGGTCCAGAAGGTGCTCGCGAAATACGAGGTGCTGCTGATCGCCGACGAGGTGATCTGCGGCTTCGGCCGCACCGGCGAAATGTTCGGCTCCACCACCTTCGGCCTGAAACCCGACATCCTGACCGCGGCCAAGGCGCTGTCGTCGGGCTACGTGCCGATCTCGGCCGTGATGGTGAACGAGAAAGTGCATGCGGCAGTGGCGGCCAACAGCGGCAAGATCGGCACCTTCGGCCACGGCTTCACCTACTCGGGCCATCCGGTTGCCTGCGCGATTGCGCTCGAGACGCTCAAGGTCTACGAGGACGAGAACATCGTCGCGCACGTGCAGTCGCTGGCGCCGCAATTTCAGCAAGGTCTGCAGAGCCACGCTTCGCGCAAGTACGTCGGCGAGGTGCGCGGCGTCGGGCTCATCGGCGCGATCGAGCTGTATGCCGATCCGGCGAAGCGCACGCCCTTCGACCCGGCGCAGAAGGCCGGTGCGCGCCTCGCCGAACTCGCGTTGGCGCAAGGGCTCATCGTCCGCGCCATGGGCGATTCCGTCGCCTTCTGCCCGCCGCTCATCATCACGGCCGAACAGATCGACGACATGTTCGCGCGCTTCGGCCGGGCCATGGCGGTGTTCGAAGAAACCTTCGCATGAAGGCCTTCTTCATCGACAAACGGTTCATGCGAGGCTTCGAGGCCGCGCGATGAGCACCGCAGCCACTGCCCTCCCGCTGCGCCCGGTGGGCTCGAAGAGCGCCGGCGTTGCGCTGTTCTTCTGCGCACTGGTGGCCTTTGCCTCCTACGACGCATTCTGCAAATACATGCTGCAGTTCTACCCGGCGCCCTTCGTCAACGTGATGCGCTACGTCGCGGTGAGCGGCATTGCCTTTGCGATGCTGCTGCGCCACGGCGACCTGCGCATGTGGCGCACGCGGCAAAAGCCCTTGCTGCTGTTGCGCGGGCTGATGCTCGCAACGGTGGCGACCTGCTTCATGACGGCACTCATCTGGATGCCGCTGGCCGAGGCCACGGCCATCTACTTCACCGCGCCGCTCCTGATGGTGGCGCTGTCGCCCTGGCTGCTTGGCGAGCAGGTGCGCCGCAGCCGCTGGGTGGCGGTGACGGTCGGCTTCGGCGGCATGCTGCTGATCGTGCGGCCGGGCGCCGACCTGCCTTTGCTCGGCACGGTGCTGATGGCCGTGGCCGCCGTCTGCTACGCAATCTTTCAGCTGCTTACGCGGCGGCTTGCAGGCCTGGTCGCGGGGCCGGTGCAATACGCCTGGACCGCGCTGGTCTGCTTCGTCGCCACGCTGCTTCCTGCGCCCTTCTTTTTGCCCGCCCACCAGCCGCCGTGGGGCGACGTGGCGCTGCTGCTCGCGGGCGGCGCCTGCAGCGCCGCGGCGCAATGGCTGCTGCTGGCTGCCTTCGAGCGCGTCGAGGCCTCCACGCTGGCGCCGCTCAACTACTTCCAGCTGCTGCTGGCCGTGGGCTTCAGCACCTTCTGGTTCCGCAGGCCTCCCGACGCGATCGCGTTGGCCGGCATCGCACTGATCATGGCGGCCGGCATCTACCTGGCGCGCGCCGGGCGAGGGCTCAAGACCGCAGCCGCTACGCCAGACGCCATCCGGTGAAGAATCACCCCTGGCGCATCCCAATGACGAGACAAGCAACATGGCAACTTCCGTAATTTCTCCTCCTCCTCCTCCTCCTCTTTCTCCCGATGCGGCCATCTTCGAATCGGTCGAGTCGACCGATCTCGTCGGGCTGGTCGAGGCTCAGCTGACGCGCGCCATCGTGGAAGGCCGCCTGCCACCGGGCAGCCGCATCGTCGAGGCCGACATCGCGCGCCGCATGGGCGTGAGCCGTGCGCCGGTGCGCGAGGCGGCGCGGCGGCTCGAACGCCAGGGCGTGCTGGTCGCGAAACCGCGTCACGGCTTCGCGGTGCGGACCATCAGCGTGCAGGAGATCGACGATCTGTTCGAGGTGCGCCTGAGCCTGGAGCTCACCTCGATCGAGCTGGCCTGCCGCAAGGCCGACGACGCCGGCATCGCGCGCGTGCAGGCGCTGGTCGAAGCCATGGTGCGCGAGGCGAGCACGCAGCCGCAGCACCACCGCATTGCCAACGACCTGGCGCTGCACACGCTGATCTGCGAGCTGTCGGGCAATGCGCACCTGCACCGCATCTTCATGAACACGCAGACCGAGATGCAGATGATCATCGCGCTGATCGATGCGGTCTACCACGACCCTACCGCGATGGCCGAGACCCATCGCCCCATCGTCGACGCCCTGGTGCGTCGCGACCCCGAGGCCGCCAAGGCCGCGATGCGCGTGCACCTGGAAGACGCCTGGCAGCACGTGCGCGCGCTGTTCGTCAAGCAGCACGGCGCGGCGCCCCTTCCCACCAACGCCTGACACCGGAGAAACCGCCCGATGAAAGTCGTCTACAGCGACACGCACAAGGACCACGACCCGCAGCTCTTCATGGTGCGCGGCAAGCTCAAGCGCAGCAACGAGCAGCCCGAGCGCGCCTTCCGCCTGCTGAAGGCGGTCGAGCAGGAAGGCCACGAGATCGTTGCCGCGCGCGACTTCGGCGCCGGTCCGCGCGGGGCCATCCACACGCCCGAATACCTGCGCTTTCTCGAAACGGCCTACGCGCGCTGGCAGCTGCTGGACGACCCGTCCGAAGAAGTGATGCCTAACATTCATCCCTTTCCGGGCCAGCCCTGCACCTACCCCGACAGCGTGGTCGGCCAGGCCGGCTTCCACATGGGCGACAACGCCTGCTCCATCGGCGCGCGAACGTGGGAGGCCGCCATTGCCTCGGCGAACATGGCCACGCATGCGGCGCAGATCGTGCTCGATGGCGAGCGCGTGGCCTATGCGCTGTGCCGCCCGCCCGGCCACCACGCCTACGCCGACCGTGCCAACGGCTTTTGCTACCTCAACAACGTGGCCATTGCCGCGCAGTATCTGCGCGGCGTGCACGACCGCGTGGCCGTTCTCGACATCGACGTGCACCACGGCAACGGTACGCAGGGCATCTTCTACCGCCGCGCCGACGTGCTGACCATTTCGCTGCACGGCGACCCGCGCAACTTCACGCCCTTCTTCATCGGCCATGCGCACGAACGCGGCGAAGGCGAAGGCCTGGGCTACAACATCAACAAGCCGCTGCCTCTGGGCACCGACATCGACGGCTACCTGCCCGCGCTGCGCGATGCCTGCGACAGCATCCGCGCCTATGCGCCCGGTGCGCTCGTGGTGGCGCTGGGGCTCGATGCGCACGAGCGCGATCCGTACAAGGGCATGAAGATCCAGACCGCCGGCTTTGCCGTGCTGCTGGCGGAGATCGCGCGCTTGGACTTGCCGACGGTGCTGGTGCAGGAGGGCGGCTATCTTTCCGATGACCTGGGTCCGAACATCGCCAGTGCGCTGCGCGGCTTCGAGGGTGCCGCGTGACGACAGTGGATTTCGCCGACGCACAGGTGCTCAGCGAAGGCTCGCCCGCACTCGACGACGACTGGGTGCGCCAGCTTGCGCGCGAGCGCTACGGCATCGAAGGCGAGATGAAGCCGCTGACCGGCGAGCGTGACCGCAACTACCGCTTCGAGCGCGCCACCGACGGCGCCCGCTTCATGCTGAAGATCTCGCATCCGGCCGAAACCGCCTTGGTCGCCGACTTCCAGACCCAAGCCCTGCTGTACCTCGAGGCCGCGGACACGGGCCTGCCGGTGCAGCGCATCGTGCCGACGGAGGACGGCGCCGCCTCCTTCGTGTGCGACCCGGGCGATGGCCTGCCGCGCGTGGTGCGCCTCTTCACCTACCTGCCCGGCCTGCCGCTGCCCGAGGCGCCACGCACGCCGCTGCAGCAGCAGAACCTCGCGCGCATGCTGGCCCGGCTCGACGTCGCGCTCGCGGGCTTCGACCATCCGGCCGGCGCGCTGCCGCTGCCCTGGGATCTGCAGCGCGCCGACAGCGTGCGCGGCCTGCTCGCGCACATCGCCGAGCCGGAACGCCGCGCCCTGGCCACCGCTGCACTCGACCGCTTCGAGCGCGACGCCAAGCCCGTGCTGCGCACGCTGCCCGCGCAGCCGATCCACAACGACTTCAACATCTACAACGTGCTGGTCGATCCGGGCGACACCGACCGCATCGCCGCCATCCTCGACTTCGGCGACATGGTGCGCGCGCCGTGCATCAACGACCTGGCCGTGGCCGCCGCGTACCAGGCCGGCACCGGTGACGATCCGCTCGCGGCCATCGTGCCGCTGGTCGCCGCGTACCACGCGGTGCGGCCGCTGTCGCCGGCCGAGGTCGGCGTGCTGTTCAACCTGATCACGGCGCGGCTCGTGATGGTGGTGGCGATCGGCGGATGGCGCGCCGCGCGCTATCCCGAGAACGCGACCTACCTGCTGCGAAACAACCCGCTGTCGTGGGCCCGGCTGCAGGCCTGCGAGCGCATCGGCGCTGCCGCCGCGACAGCAACCTTTCGACGCGCGTTGAACCTCTGAGAGATCGCCCATGACCACCCTCGCCCCTTCGACCCAGGTACTCGTCGAGCGCCGCGCACGCGTGCTCGGCCCGGCCTACCGCCTGTTCTACGAAACACCGCTGCATCCGGTGCGCGGCGAAGGCGTGTGGCTGTACGACGCCGATGGCAAACGCTACCTCGACGCCTACAACAACGTCGCGTCGGTCGGCCATTGTCATCCGCACGTGGTCGAAGCCATCGCGCGCCAGGCGGGCGTGCTCAACACCCACACGCGCTACCTGCACCAAGGCGTGCTCGACTATGCCGAGCGACTGCTGGCCACCATGCCCTCCGAACTCGGCCATGCGATGTTCACCTGCACCGGCAGCGAGGCCAATGACCTCGCGATGCGCATCGCCAGAGCGCATACGAAAGCCGAGGGGCTGATCGTCACGCGCTTCGCGTACCACGGCGTGACTTCGTCGATCGCGGAGGCCTCGCCCTCGCTCGGCAAGTTCGTGCGGCTGGGCGATGCGGTGCGCACCGTGCCCGCGCCGGACAGCTACCGCATCGCGGCCGGCGACATGGGCCGCGCGTTTGCGAACGGCGTACGCGAGGCCATCGCCGACCTGAAGGCGCGGGGCATCCGTCCGGCCGCGCTGATGGTCGACACCGTGTTTTCGAGCGACGGCATCTTCACCGACCCACGGGGTTTCATGGCCGAGGCGGTGGACGCGGTGCGCGAAGCCGGAGGCCTCTTCATCGCCGATGAAGTTCAGCCCGGCCTCGGCCGCACCGGTGATGCGTTCTGGGGCTTCCAGCGGCACGGCGCGGTGCCCGACATCGTCACCATGGGCAAGCCGCTCGGCGCCGGCCATCCGCTGGCCGGCCTCGCGGTGCGGCCCGAGGTGCTGGCCGCCTTCGGCCGCGAGTGCCGTTACTTCAACACCTTCGGAGGCAACCCGGTCTCGATGGCCGCGGGCATGGCGGTGCTCGACGTGATCGACCGCGAAGGCTTGATGGCCAATGCGCAGCGCGTCGGCCGCCATCTGCGCGCGCAAATCGCGAAGCTTGCCGAGCGCCACAGCTTGATCGGCGACGTGCGCGGCGCGGGCCTGTTCGTGGGTGTGGAGTTCGTCACGGACCGGAAAGCACGCACGCCCGCCACCGCGGAAACCGCGCGCGTCGTCAATGGCCTGCGCGAGCGGCAGGTGCTGCTGAGCGCCACCGGCGAGCATGCCAACACGCTGAAGATCCGCCCGCCGCTGGTGTTTTCCGAAGCCAACGCCGATCTGCTCGTCGAGACGCTCGACCAGGTGCTGGCCGGGCTCTGACGGCGGGCATGGCGGCCAGCGCCGCCTTGCGCCAGAATCGTTCGCCCTTACGACCTTTGCCATCATGAACATCGTCGATTCCTTCGCCAGCAACGCCTCCCGTTTCGTCGATATCCGGCGCGACATCCACGCCCATCCGGAACTCGGTTTCGAAGAACACCGCACCTCCGAAAAGGTGGCGGGCCTGCTCGCCGAATGGGGCATCGAGGTGCACCGCGGCATTGCCGGCACCGGCTTGGTCGGCGTGCTGCGCAAGGGCACCGGCACGCGCACCATCGGCCTGCGCGCCGACATGGACGCGCTGCCGCTGCACGAGGCCAACGATTTCGCCCACAAGTCCACGCACGCGGGCCGCATGCATGCCTGCGGCCACGACGGCCACACCACCATGCTGCTGGCCGCCGCCTGGCACCTGTCGCAGCAGGGGCCGGATGATTTCGACGGCACGGTGCATTTCATCTTCCAGCCCGCCGAGGAGATGGGCAAGGCCGGTGCGAAGAAGATGATCCAGGACGGCCTGTTCGAGCGCTTCCCGTGCGATGCGGTCTTTGCGCTGCACAACTTCCCGGTCGGTGACGTGGGCCGCTTCGCGCTCAACGAAGGCGCGCTGATGGCGTCGAGCAACACCTACAAGATCACGCTGCGCGGGCGCGGCACGCATGCCTCGATGCCGCACACCGGCATCGACCCGGTGGCCGCCGTGGTCACGCTCGCGCAGCAGCTCCAGACCATCGTGCCGCGCACCATTCCCAGCACGGAGCGCGCGCTGCTCGCGGTCACGCAGCTGCAGGGGTCGGATGCGCCCAACGTGATTCCCGACGTGGCCACGGTCGGCGGCACCATTCGCACCTTCTCCATCGAGGCCATCGACAAGATCGAGGCGCGTCTGCGTGAAGTGGCCGCCGGCGTGGCCGCGGCGCACGGCTGCACGGCCGAGGTCTTTTTCAACCGCTCGTCGCCGCCGGTGGTCAATCACGTGGCCGAGGCGCGCTTTGCCGCAAGCGTGATGCGCGAGGTGGTGGGCGACGACATGGTGACCGACAATTTTCCCGCCGTAATGGGCGCCGAGGACTTCGCGCACATGCTGCTCGCGCGACCCGGTTGCTATGCCTTCCTGGGCAATGGCGACGGCGACCATCGGCTCGATGGCCACGGGCCCGGCCCTTGCATCATCCACAACACCTCGTTCGACTTCAACGACGAGATCATTCCGATTGGCGCCAGCTACTTCGTGAAGCTGGTGCAGTGCTGGCTGCCTTCGGGCGGCTGAGCTTTTTTCTGTTGACGATGACGATGAAAGTGGCCGCCCCGATGACTTCCTCGATCCTGTTCACCCGACGTTCGCTGGTCGCCCTTGCCGCCGCGACGGCCCTGGGCGCCATCGCGCCCGTGCACGCGCAGCAGCAGCGCGTGATCCACATCGTCGTGCCCTTCGGCACGGGTGCGGTGCAGGATACGGTGGCGCGTGCCTTCAACGCCGAACTGGGCGCGGCACTCAACGCCAGCGCGATCGTCGAGAACCGCGCGGGCGCGGGCGGCACGGTGGGCGCAGCCGTGGTCGCCAAGGCGCCGCCGGACGGCAACACGCTGGTGCTCGCGGCCGCGAGCCACCACATCGCGGGCTTCCTGTACAGCAAGCTGTCCTACGACCCGCTGAAGGATTTCGTGGGCGTGGCCAACATCGGCAACGCGGGCTATGTGCTGGCGATTTCGAGCGGACTCAACGTGTCGAACACGGCCGACTTCATCAAGGAGGTGAAGGCCAACCCGGGCAAGTACAACTACGCCTCGGCCGGCAACGGCAGCGCCACGCATCTGGCCATGGCATCGTTCCTCGCGAAGGCCGGGCTGCAGATGACGCACATCCCGACCAAGTCGACCGGCGAGGCGGTCAACGAGGTGCTCGCGGGCCGTGTGCAGGCGGTCATCTCGTCGAGCATCGGCGTGATGGGTTTTCAGGCCGATCCGCGCTTGAAGCTGCTCGCCTCCACGGGCCAGGCGCGCAGCCCCTTCCTGCCGACTTTGCCGACCGTGGCCGAAAGCGGCCTGCCGGGCTACGCCTTCGATTCATGGATCGGCTTGCTCGCACCCGCTGGCACGCCGAAGGCCGAGGTCGAGCGACTCAACGCGGCCACCAACAAGGTGCTGGCGGATCCAGCGATCCAGGAACGGTTCAAGCGCCTGGGTGTGGAGCCACGCACGCAGAGCGCGGAAGAGTTCCAGAAGCTGCTGCGCGCAGACTGGGATGCGATGGGGGCGGTGGTGAAGGCTTCTGGGGCGAAGATCGACTGACTGGCTTCTGGTTTTTTGGCGCTCCTGTTCAGGGCGCGTGCAAAGGCCACCGGGTACTCCCCTCCGCGAATGTCCCCCGGGCTTCGCCCTCCTCCTTTATTTCGCTGCGGGGAGCACCCGGCGCCCTGTGCCCACTGGGCGCTGCGCCTGTTCCGCTCGATCAACCACCGCTCTAACCAACGCACCCGCTGGCGGGGTGCCTTGCGCAGCGAAATAAAGGAGGAGCCCGAAGGGCGGGGGACATTCGCGGAGAAAGGTACCCCGTCGGCGGGTGCGCCGCCCTGAACGCGGGGAGCATGAACAAAGCACAGCGCCCGGCGAACACACGGACGTCCGCGGCGCTTTCCGGCGGATATCACAGAAGACCTTGGTCCAAAAGAGCGCTTGCCCCACGCATATCCTGAAGATATATTATTAATATATTTAAACCGCGACCGCTTTCCGTCGCGCAACCCAGGAGCCCATCACGTGACCAACCCCCGCTGGCAAGGCATCTTCCCCGCCATCACCACCAAGTTCCACGCCGACGAAAGCATCGATGCCGAAGGCACCGCGCGCCACATCGACTTCCAGATCCGCAACGGCATCCACGGCCTGGTGACCTGCGGCTCGCTGGGCGAGGCCAGCACGCTTTCGCTCGAAGAAAAACTGCAAGTGGCCCAGATCGCGCTGGAAGCGGCCGACGGCCGCATCCCGGTGCTGGCGAATGTGTCGGAAACCAGCACCCGCGAAGCGCTGCGCTATGTGGACGGCGCCAACAAGCTGGGGGTGGCGGGCTTCATGGTGATGCCTTCGGTGATCTACGTGGCCGATGCGCGCGAGACGATGCTGAATGTGCGCACCATTGCCAACGCGGCTCAGAAGCCGGTCATGGTCTACAACAACCCGGTGGCCTACCGCGTGGATCTGAAGCCCGAGCACATGGTCGAACTGGCGGACTGCGAGTGGATCGCGGCGATCAAGGAGAGCACGGGCGACATCCGCCGCATCACGGACCTGCGCAACACGGTGGGGACCCGCTACCAGCTGTTCCTGGGGGTGGACGACCTGGCCTATGAGGGCCTGGCGCTGGGCGCGGATGGTCTCTTGGCCGGGGTGGGCTGCGCGTTCCCGCGGGAAACCGTGGCGCTGTACGACCTGATGAAGGCGGGCCAGTTCGCCGAGGCGCTGAAGCTGTACCAGTGGATGACTCCGATGCTGCACCTGGATGTCTCGAACAAGCTGGTGCAGAACCTGAAGCTGATCGACGCCCTGGTGGGCGTGGGCACGGAGCACATGCGCCGTCCGCGGCTGCCGCTCATCGGCGAGGAGCGCGCGGCCGTGGAGGCGATCGTGAAGAAGGCGCTGGCCACAAGGCCTGTGCAGTATCAGTCGGTCATGGCATAAACCCTCTCGTCCTCTACAAAGGAACAAGCATGAAGTCCAACGCACACATGATTCCGTTTCTCGGCCTCGTGGCCATCGCCATGGCGGGCCACGCCAATGCGCAGCAGGAGCAGGTCGTCAAGATCGGCCACAGCGGGCCGCTGTCGGGCCCCAATGCCTTCGCGGGCAAGGACAACGAGAACGGCGTGCGGCTTGCCATCGAGGAACTCAACGCGAAGAAGATCACCGCCGGTGGCAAGACGCTGAAGTTCGAACTGGTGTCCGAAGACGATCAGTGCGACGCCAAATCCGGCGTGAGCGTGGCGCAGAAGTTCGTGGACGAAGGCGTCAAGTACGTCATGGGCCCGTACTGCTCGGGCGTGGCCATTCCGGCTTCGCGCATCTACGCCGATGGCGGCACCATGGTCTCTACCGTCGGCACCAACCCGAAGGTGACGCAGGGCGGCTACAAGAACCTGTACCGCATCATCGCGAGCGACAACCAGATCGGTTCCAGCATGGCGGTGTACGCGGCCAAGGTGCTCAAGGTCGGCAAGGTGGGCGTGATCGACGACCGCACCGCCTTCGGCCAGGGCCTTGCGGAAGAGTTCACCAAGGAAGCGAAGAAGCAGGGCCTCACGGTGGTCGGGCAGGAGTTCACCACCGACAAGGCCGTGGACTTCACCGCCATCCTGACCAACATGAAGGCCAAGGCGCCCGAAGCGATCTTCTTCGGCGGCTACGCACCGCAGGCCGCACCCATGGCGCGCCAGATGAAGCAACTGGCCGTGCCCGGCAAGCTGCTGGGCGGCGACACGCTGTGCAGCCCCGCCACCGGCAAGCTGGGTGGCGATGCGGTCAACGACCTGGTGTTCTGCGCGCAAGGCGGCTCCATTCTCGAAAAGGCGCAGAGCGGCCCGGCGTTCAAGGCCAAGTTCAAGAAGCGCTTCAACGCCGACGCGGACGCGTATGCCGCCTCGTACTACGACCAAGTGCTGTTCATCGGCGAGTCGATGCAAAAGATCAATTCCATCGATCCCGACAAGGTGGGCGCCGAGCTCTACAAGACCACCTACAAAGGCGTGGCCGCCACCTACAGCTACGACGACAAGGGCAACATGAAGCAGGCGCCGATCACGGTGTTTACCTTCAAGAACGCAGCGCCCGTGCCACTCGCAAGCTACTGATCGGACCCAGCCACATGCAACGCATCCAGATCATCGATTCGCACACGGGCGGCGAGCCCACGCGCCTGGTCATTGGCGGGTTTCCCGATCTGGGCGGCGGCAGCATGGCGGAGCGCCGCGCGCTCTTGGCCGAGCGGCATGACAAATGGCGTGCCGCCACGGTGCTGGAGCCGCGCGGCAGCGACGTGATCGTTGGCGCGCTGCTGTGCGAGCCGGTGTCGAAAGATGCCGCCGCCGGCGTGATCTTCTTCAACAACACCGGCTACATCGGCATGTGCGGTCACGGCACCATCGGGCTGGTCGCAAGCCTTGCGCACATCGGGCGCATCGGCGTGGGCGAGCACAAGATCGAGACGCCGGTGGGCACGGTCACGACCACGCTGCATGCCGATGGTTCGGTGAGCGTGCGCAACGTGCCGGCGTACCGGCATCTGCACCGGGTCGCGGTCGAACTGCCTGGCCACGGCACCGTGCACGGCGATGTGGCCTGGGGCGGCAACTGGTTCTTCCTGGTGAGCGAACACGGCCAGCGCGTGGCGAGCGACAACCTCGCCGCGCTCACCGGCTACACCACCGCGTTGCGCAAGGCGCTGGCGGCGCAAGGCATCACGGGCGCCGATGGCGCGGAGATCGACCACATCGAACTCTTCGCCAACGACAGCGAAGGCGCGGACAGCCGCAACTTCGTGCTCTGCCCCGGCAACGCATACGATCGCTCGCCCTGCGGCACCGGCACCAGCGCCAAAATCGCCTGCCTCGCAGCCGACGGCAAGCTGGCGCCTGGCGAGGTGTGGACGCAGGCCAGTGTGATCGGGAGCCGCTTCGAGGCCAGCTACGCGATGGAAGGCGGCAAGGTCATTCCCACGCTGCGCGGCCGTGCGTACATCAGCGCCGAAGCCACGCTGCTGATCGAGGACGAGGACCCCTTCGGATGGGGCATCCGGCTCTGACGCCGGGCGGCATGGACGCGGACGTCATCGTCATCGGCGCCGGCATCGTCGGTGCCGCCTGCGCGCACGCGCTGGCGCAGGCCGGCCGCCGGGTGCTGGTGCTCGATGCACGCATCGGCGGCGCCACGGGCGCAGGCATGGGGCACCTCGTGGTGATGGACGACAACCCGGCCGAGCTTGCATTGAGCAGCCATTCGACGGCGCAATGGCGCGCTCTGGCGCCGCGCATGGGCGAGGACTGCGCGTACAGCGCCTGCGGCACGCTCTGGATCGCGGCCAACGAAGAAGAAATGGCCGAGGCCGAACGAAAGCAGCAGCGGCTGCGTGAGCACGGCATCGAAAGCCGCCTGCTCGGCGCGCAGGAGCTGGCTCGCGCCGAGCCCGCCTTGCGCAAGGGCCTTGCGGGCGCGCTCGAAGTGCCCGGCGACGGCATCCTCTATGCACCGAATGCGGCGCGCTGGCTGCTCGCTCATGGCGCAGATTCGATCCGCATCGAGCGTGCGAAGGTCGATGCCATCGAAGACGACGGCACGCTGCGACTCGCGGACGGCAGCCGTCGCAGCGCGCCGCAGATCGTGCTCGCCAATGGCATCGAGGCGACGACGCTCTGCCCCGAGCTTCCGATCCGCCCCAAAAAGGGCCACCTGCTGATCACCGACCGCTATCCGGGCACGGTGCACCATCAGCTCGTCGAGCTCGGCTACGTGACCAGCGCGCACCACAGTGACGGCGACTCGGTCGCGTTCAACGTGCAGCCGCGACCGACCGGGCAATTGCTGATCGGCTCCTCGCGCCAGTTCGACACCATCGATCCCGCCGTCGATGCGCCCATGCTCGCGCGCATGCTGCAGCGTACGCTCGACTACCTGCCGGGCCTCGCGGATCTCAACGCGGTTCGCTCGTGGACCGGCATGCGCGCCGCAACGCCCGACGGACTGCCGCTGCTGGGCAAGCACCCGTGGCGCGACAGGCTCTGGCTCGCCGTCGGCCACGAAGGCCTGGGCGTGACCACCGCGCCGGGCAGCGCGCACCTGCTCGCGGCGCTGATGACCGGCGGTGCACCCGGATTCGACGCGGCGCCCTATGCGCCGCGCGGGCTGCTGGAGAGGCGCGCATGAGCGGTGAGACCTTGCTGCTCATCGATGGCCAGCTCGTCCGCGTAACGGCGGGCAGCTCGGTCGCCGCTGCCTTGCGCGTCGCCGGCGGCATGGGCGTGGCGCGTACCTCGGTCACGGGGCAGCCGCGTGCGCCGTTCTGCGGCATGGGCGTGTGCCAGGAATGCCGCGTGCTCATCGACGGCCACCGCAGGCTCGCCTGCCAAACGGTCTGCGCCGAGGGCATGCGCGTGGAGACCTCCGAATGACGGACATGACGCTGGAACATTGCGATCTGCTGATCGTCGGCGCGGGTCCTGCCGGCATGGCCGCGGCAGTGGCGGCGGCGCCCAGCGGTGCTTCGATCGTCGTGATCGACGACAACCCCGCACCCGGCGGGCAGATCTGGCGCGACGGCCCTGGCGCCACGCTGCCGCCGGCCGCGCGCAAGTGGCGCGATGCGCTCGAACGCCACGTCAACATCCGCGTGTGCAGCGGCACGCGCGTCGTCGCGGCGCCATCGCGAAACGAACTGCTGCTCGAAGACGCAGAACGTGGCTGGCGCATGCGGTGGAACAAGCTGATTCTTTGCACCGGCGCGCGCGAGCTGCTGCTGCCCTTCCCCGGTTGGACGCTGCCTGGCGTCACGGGCGCAGGCGGCTTGCAGGCGCTCGTCAAGGCGGGGTTGCCGGTCGAGGGCGAACGCATCCTGATTGCGGGCAGCGGACCCTTGCTGCTCGCCGCGGCGGCGACGGCGCGCGCCGCGGGTGCGAAGGTCGTGCGTATCGCCGAGCAAGCCTCGTTCGCGGCGGTCGCGGGCTTTGCGGCCAGCCTGCCGAGATGGCCGGGAAAGGCTGTGCAGGCGATCACGCTGGCCCACGCGCAGTACCGCACTTCGTCGCATATCGTCTCGGT
This sequence comes from Variovorax sp. OV700, assembly GCF_900099805.1. Classification (GTDB taxonomy): domain Bacteria; phylum Pseudomonadota; class Gammaproteobacteria; order Burkholderiales; family Burkholderiaceae_C; genus Variovorax. The sequence goes on from NZ_FNDR01000009.1 coordinate 97,935, forward strand.
GCAAGGCGCCACGCAGGTCGAATCGGTCCGGCTGCGCCAAGGCGGCCGCGAAGCAGAAATTGAATGCGACCGCGTGGCCTGCGGCTTCGGCCTCGTCCCCAACACGCAACTGGGCCGGATGCTCGGCTGCGCCCTCACCCCCGAGGGCGTCGGCGCACAGGCCTTGAAAGTCGACGCGCAGCAAGCCACCACCATGGCCGACATCTACGCCGCCGGCGAGTGCACCGGCTTCGGCGGCAGCGAGCGCACCCTCGCGCAGGGCTCCATCGCCGGTTACGCGGCCGTCGGCAACGAGGGCGCCGCAAAGCAGCACGAACGCGAGCGCGCCCGCTGGGATGCCTTCGCCGCACAGCTGCACCGCAGCTTCGCGCTGACCCCTGATATCCGCCATATGCCGCAGCCCGACACCCTCGTATGCCGCTGCGAAGACGTGCCGTTCTCGGCGCTCGCAGGTTGCAGCGGCTGGACCGACGCCAAGCTCCACCGCCGCTGCGGCATGGGCGCCTGCCAGGGCCGCGTCTGCGGCGATGCCGCGCAGTTTCTTTTCGGCTGGACGCCGCCCGCGCCGCGCCCGCCGCTGTCGCCCGCGCGCATCGCAACCCTGGCCGGCCTCGCGGGCCCTGGCGATGTGGACCGACAATGAAGCCGAAGCAGCACCAGAAGAAAACAATGGCCCCCCCGAAGACCGTGCCTCGCCCCCAGCCCAAACGACGGGCCGCCGACCTCGCCTATGACGCGATCGAGACGCTGCTCTCCACGCTGCAGCTGGAGCCCGGCAGCCAGATCGTCGAAGCCGACCTGGCCGAGCGCACCGGCCTTGGCCGCACGCCGGTGCGCGAGGCGCTGATGCGCATGGTGTCGATCGGCCTCATCGTGCAGCAGCCGCGCCGCGGCCTCCTGGTGTCGACCATCGACCTGGCCGACCACCTGGACGTGATCCAGACCCGGCGCGTGCTCGAACTGCTGATTGCGGCCTGCTCGGCGCGCCGCGCCACCGCGCTGCAGCGCAAGGAGATCGTGCGCTGCGCTGAGGTAATGGTGAAGGCCGCCCACCGCGGCGACCTGAACGACTACATGCAGGCCGACCGCGCGCTCGACTTCGTCAACCACCAGGCGAGCCACAACGATTCGGCGGTGAAGGCCGTGACCCCGCTCATCGTTCAGTGCCGACGCTTCTGGTATGCCTACCAGCATGAAGGCGAGATCGTCGAAGGCGCGAACGCCCACCTCGAACTGGCGCAAGGCATCGCGACCGGTGACGAGGCGGCAGCCACGGCCGGCGCCAATCGCCTGCTGGACTATCTCGAGCTGTTCGCCCGCAAGATCATCGACAAATAGGCCAAGACCTCGGTCCAGTAGGCGCGTGATCTGCCGCGGCTAGCCTGCGGAAGCAGGCAACCCCCGCCGCGCCCGCGTGACGTGCCGCCCGCTCAAGAGCGTGCCGATGGGCGTGTAGCGCACCAGCAGCTCGTAGCTGGCCAGTGCCACCAGCGAGGTCGCTGCGATGTTGAGCCCCATCTTCGCCAAGGCCCCGAAGGGCGCGTTGAACAGCAGGATGCCGAAGCCGATGGTGCCGAGCATGTGCACCAGATATACCCAGTACGAACTCTGCGAAAGATAGGCCAGCACGGCGTTCCGGTGCGGCACATAGCGCACGAAGCCTCCGATCAGCGCCAAACTCCAGAGCCATGAAGTGGCGTTGTAGGCAAACGCGATCCAGAACGCAGGATGCGGCCAAGGCAGCGGCAGCGCAGTGCCGCCGCGCACGGCCCCCAGCAACACCGCCGTGGCGATGAAAAAGCCCAGCCCGGCCAGCGCATGGCTCTGGCAACGCGCAGCAAGGAGCGTGAGCAGGTGCTGCTCCCGCGGCCCATGCAGGTACCAGCCGAACACGAAGAACAGACCGCTTTGCACCCATTCGGCAAGCGGCGGCAGGAAAGAGCCGCTTCCCGCCACGATGCCGGAGGGATAGAACGAGCCCACCAGTGCCAGCGGCGATGCGAGCACCAGGAAGCCCCATCGACGTTGCGCGAGCAGCGCGAAGGCGCGGCGGGCCGCATCGCACAGCCTCGGCGGCATGAAGCGACGCAGGCGCAAGCCCGCCCAAGCCAGCACGCAGAGCCAGAACAGCTGATAGAGGAACCACAGGTGCATGGTGTTGAAAGGCGAACCGCCGGGCTGCCGCGCGGGCGTCAGCGCCCTGTCGAAGCCCGGCACGCCGCGCACCGTCAGGTGGATGTAGACCATCGAAAGCACCGCGGTCAGCACGAAGAGCGGCGGCCAGAACACCGCGAAGGGCAGTGCGAGCCGCAGGCCGCGGTTCTTCAGCATGCCGCCGGCGCCGCGCCGTTCGGCCAGCAGCGCCGCGAAGAAGCCGGCCAGGATGAAGAACACCGGCATCCGGAAGCTGTGGATGAACAGCAGCAGCAGGTCGGCCACCGGTGAAGTCTTCGGATCGCGCCAGGGCAGCGGCGAAGCGGTGGTGATGTGATTGACCGCCACGTGCAGCACGATGCCGAGCCACATCATGAGCGCGCGCAGGTTGTCGAGTGCGTCGAACCGTGTGGAGCTTTGGGCGTTGTTCATGGGGCCACTGTCGGGCCTCACGCAACGTCAGGGTCAAGCGGCTGCGGAGCGGGCTTCGGATCTTTTTGCCGGAGAACGGCAATGGCCTGCAGCAGGTAGCCGCGCACCGCTGGTTCGATCACCGAAGCGGCCTGCAGCACCGGCTCCGCGGCCATCGCGCGCATCAGCCGCTCGGCCAGGGCCGGGTCGTGGGCGGTGAATGCGTCGAAGAGCCGCACCCAGTCGAGCGCAATGGCCTGCACCGCTTCATCGCCGGGCGGCAGGCCGCGCGCCTGCAGGGCGGTGAGCTCGCTGGCGAGCCGGCGCCATTCTTCTTCGGGCGGCTTGCCCAGGCGCGCGAAGTCGTCGGTGCGGAGGTGGCGCAGCAGCGCGGCCATGCGCACGCCGATGGCCTCGCCGATGTAATCGATCAGCTCGGCCGGCGGCCCGTCGGCGCGCCGCACCCCCGGCTCGCGCCGGTACATCTCGCCCCATCGCGTGATGAGGTCGAAGCTGCCGTCCATCCACTGCCCCATCAGGTTCATCCAGCGGAAGGCGAGCGGCTGTACTTCGAGCGCATCGGCCGGCACGCCGCGCGCCATCAGCGCCGCCACGTCGGCGACGAGCGGCGGCCACTGGTCGGCCACGGTGTTCCAGTTGGCCATCAGCGACTTGATTTCGGCGGGGCTGAAATAGCGATAGCGGCCATAGGCGGTCATCTGCGCCAGCGTGGCGAGCCAGTCCTTCATGTCGGGCTGGCCGCCCTCCGCGAGGCGCCGTTCGAGCAGGCCGAGCCGTTCGCGCAAAGCCGTGGCTTGGGCGATCTGCTGGTCGAGCGATGCGATCTGGCGCGCGATGATCGTCGGCAGCGAGCCGCTTTCGGCACCCAGCAGTCCGCCGATTTCGGCCAGCGGGAGCCCCAGCAGCCGCAGTGCCTGGATCGCATGTAGCCGGCCGATATCGGCCGTGCCGTAGAGCCGGTAGCCCGCTTCGGAGCGCGCCGAAGGCGCGAGCAGCCCGATGGCGTCGTAGTGGTGCAGCGTGCGCACCGTGAGGCCGGTGTGCCTGGCCAGTTCACCGACCTTGAGCAGCACGGCGCGCCTCTCCAGTTCTACGCGTCAGCAGCCGGCGTCGGCTCGGGTCCGCGCCAGCCCAGCAGCTCGGCCAGCCGCTGCACGATCCAGCCGGCCTCGGCAACCGACACGCCGGCTTCGGGCGTCGCCAGCCCGGCGTGGATGCGGCGCAGGATCTCGCTCTCGACCGGCACCTCGGTGTGGTGCTGGATCTGCGCATGGCCCACCAGGTGGTTGGCCAGGTCTTCGCAGATCTCATAGCGCTCGCGCACTACGCCGATCGGCTCCAGGAGGCGCTGTCGCGCGTCGCTATAAACCGCGAAGAACGAGGGCGGAATGAAGATCTGGTTGTCGTCGGACATGGCGGCCTTGTTTGTAGCGGGCCCAATGACAAAACGCGCCCGAGGGCGCGTTCGTCGTGGCTCCGAAGAAAGAGCCGCGTGGGCTGGATCAGCCGCCCTTGGTCGGGCGCTTGCCCGGGTTCTTCTTGCTGCGCGTGGCGGTGCCGCGCTCGAGGCTGATCTTCTGGCCGCCACCGGTGCGAGGCGCGGTGTAGCCGGGCATGGGGGTCGGCTTCGGGCTAGCAAGACGGTCGGCTTCGGTACGGATTTTCTTGGGCATGGAAAGCTCGGATAAAAAGGATGTTCGACCCCCGATTAGGCCACATCGGCAGATTTTATCTGCCAAGCGCCGAAACGAGGGGCCATGGGAGGGATGTCAGGTGGACTGCGGTGTCAGGAGGCGCACCCTGACGCTCTTGCCTTTCACGCGGCCGTTGTCGAGCTTGCGTGCGGCTTCTTCGGCAATGCTGCGGTCCACCGCTACATAGGTCGAGTACTCGTTGACGTTGATCTTGCCGACTTGGTCCTTGGCATAGCCGCAGTCGCCGGTGAGCGCGCCCAGCACGTCGCCGGCGCGGATCTTTTCCTTGCGGCCGCCGACGATCTGCAGGGTGGCCATGGGTGGCCGCATCGGTTCGCCCTTGCCGGGTGTGAGCTCGGCCAGGTCGTGCCATTCGGATTCGCGGCCCTGCAGCTGCTCGATTTTGCCGACGCTGCCCATCTCGTCCATGCTGGCCAGGTTCAGTGCGAGGCCTTCTGCGCCGCCCTGCTGGCCCACGCGGCCGGTGCGGCCGACGCGGTGAATATGAATTTCGGAATCGGGCGTCACGTCGACGTTGATCACCGCTTCGAGCTGCGAAATATCGAGCCCGCGCGCCGCCACGTCGGTGGCCACCAGCACCGAGCAGCTGCGGTTGGCAAACTGCACCAGCACCTGGTCGCGCTCGCGCTGCTCCAGTTCGCCGAACAAGGCCAGCGCGCTGAAGCCCTGGGCTTGCAGCACCTCGACGAGATCGCGGCACTGCTGCTTGGTGTTGCAGAAGGCCAGCGTGCTCACGGGGCGGAAATGGTCGAGCAAGAGGCTCACGGCGTGCAGCCGTTCGCTTTCCTTCACCTGGTACCAGCGCTGGCGGATCTTGCTGCCTTCATGCTGCGCCTGCACCGTGATCTGCTGCGGGCTCTTCATGAACTGCTGCGCGAGCTTGGCGATGCCTTCAGGGTAGGTGGCCGAGAACAGCAGCGTCTGGCGCTCCTTCGGGCACTGGCGCGCCACCTTCACGATGTCGTCGAAGAAGCCCATGTCGAGCATGCGGTCGGCTTCGTCGAGCACCAGGGTGTTGAGCGCTTCGAGATTCAGGTTCTCGCGCTCCAGGTGGTCCATGATCCGGCCCGGCGTGCCCACCACGATGTGTGCGCCGTGCTCCAGGCTCGCGATTTGCCCGCGCAGCGCGACGCCGCCGCAGAGCGTGACCACCTTGATGTTTTCCTCGGCGCGCGCCAGGCGGCGGATTTCGGTTGTGACCTGGTCGGCCAGCTCGCGCGTCGGGCACAGCACCATCGCCTGGATGGCGAAGCGGCGCGGGTTGAGGTTGGAGAGCAGCGCCAGCGCAAAGGCGGCGGTCTTGCCGCTGCCGGTCTTGGCCTGTGCGATCAGGTCCTTGCCGAGCAGCGCCGGCGGCAGCGCGGCCGCCTGGATCGCCGTCATCTGCGTGTAGCCGAGCTGCGTGAGGTTGGCCAGCATCTGGGGCGAGAGCGCCAGCGTGGCAAAGCCGTGGTCGGCGGAGGCCTGGGCTGGGGAGCCGTCGGCTGGGGAATTGGTCGTGGTCATCGTCGTTCGGCAGCCGGACCCGGAAAAACAAAGGCCTTGCCGGCACCCTTCGCGGGGCGCCGCAAGGCCCTTCGTCCGTCGCGGATCAGCGGCGAGGTGCGTTGTTGTTGCCGGAGTTCGTCGGCGGCGGACCGCGGCGCTCCAGATGGCGGAAGGTGATACGGCCCTTGGTCAGGTCGTAAGGCGAGAGTTCGAGCGACACCTTGTCACCCGCCAGGATGCGGATGTGGTGCTTGCGCATCTTGCCGCCGCTGTAGGCGATCAGCTGATGGCCGTTGTCGAGCGTCACGCGGTAGCGCGAGTCGGGCAGGACTTCGGTCACTGCGCCGTTCATTTCGATCAGTTCTTCCTTGGGCATGTGTGATTACCTCTGAATTCTCGTTCGATGTGTGTTGGATATGAAGATGGGCGTAATTGTTTCAGCCTGCGCACGGAAGCGCGAGCGGGGCAACGCTGAGAGGGCTGCTGCGTTCGCGCACCCAGCAAAGACCCTGGTCGATGGCGTAGCGCAGCGCGGCGGCGTGGCTGGCAAAGCGCGGCGTGAAACGCATCACGCGGTCGTGCATGCCGCTGCCACGGCCAGAGCGGATCGAGACGGAAGCGGCGTAGTTGCCGTCGTCCTGGTGGCGAATGAGCGGGGAAACAAGGTACTTGCCCACCGCGATACTGTGTTGAATGATGTCCATGAAGCCTTGGCACCCTGCGCGAAAAGTGTGCGCAAAATGCCGAAAAATTGATTGAAAACGGGCGTGGGCCGGCCAGAACGGCGCGGCGGACGCGCTATTCGCTTCAACAAGAACGAAGGCAGTGGTGGCAATCATGGGCGCCCGGTCTGGCGCTCCAACACACTGTGAAGCCGGCTTGAAAAAAGAGGCCTGAAAAATCCAAGGGACGGTACAGGTCAGCCGGCGGAGTGACGAAAAGTGCTTCGTCGTGGTATCGAAACGAACCCGACATTATAGCGCGCGGGGTATGACAGTTGCTTGTCTTAAATACAACGCACCTGTGAATTAGGCACCAGACTCCCGCCGCACAGGTGTCTGGTGCTACTAAAGATATAGCTCGAGCGCGCGTCAGCCGAGGCCGAGCATCCGTTTGTTCGCGGCCACGTCGACACCGCCCGCGGCAAAATCGTCGAACGCCCGCTCGGCCACGCGAATGATGTGGTCGGCAATGAAGGCCGCGCCTTCGCGGGCGCCATCTTCCGGGTGCTTGATGCAGCACTCCCACTCAAGCACCGCCCAGCCGGGGAAGTCGTACTGCGCCATCTTCGAGAAGATGGCCTTGAAGTTCACCTGCCCGTCGCCCAGCGAGCGGAAGCGCCCTGCCCGGTTGATCCAACTCTGGAAGCCGCCGTACACGCCCTGCTTGCCGGTCGGGTTGAACTCGGCGTCCTTCACGTGAAAGATCTTGATGCGCTCGTGGTAGTGGTCGATGTACGCGAGGTAGTCGAGCTGCTGCAGCATGAAGTGGCTCGGGTCGTACAGCAGGCACGCACGCGGATGGTTGCCCACGCGCTCCAGGAACATCTCGTAGCTCACGCCGTCGTGCAAGTCTTCGCCGGGGTGGATTTCGTAGCCCACGTCCACGCCCGCCGCATCGAAGGCATCGAGGATGGGCCGCCAGCGGCGCGCCAGTTCGTCGAAGGCTTCCTCGATGAGTCCCGGCGGGCGCGGCGGCCACGAATAGAGATACGGCCAGGCCAATGCGCCCGAAAAAGTCGCATGGGCCGTGAGCCCGAGGTTGGCCGAGGCCTTGGCCGCCAAGTGCAGCTGCTCCACGGCCCACTGCTGGCGCCGCACCGGATCGCCGCGCACCTCGGGCGCCGCAAAGCCGTCGAAGCCGGCGTCGTAAGCCGGATGTACGGCGACCAGCTGCCCCTGCAGATGGGTCGACAGCTCGGTGATCTCGAGGCCGTGCGCGGCGAGCGTGCCCTTGATCTCGTCGCAATAGGTCTTGCTCCCAGCGGCCTTCTTGAGGTCGAACAGGCGCGCGTCCCAGCTCGGGATCTGCACACCCTTGTAGCCCAGTCCGGCGGCCCAGCCGGCAATGGCGTCGAGCGAGTTGAACGGGGCTTCGTCTCCCGCGAACTGGGCCAGAAAAATGGCCGGGCCCTTGATCGTCTTCATGGCTTGTCTTCCTTCTTGGTCGTAGCGGCGTTGAAAGCATACTTGGCGTGTCGTCCGACCCCGTGCGAGAGGCCAAAGCGCCAAAATGGACTTTCCTTTTCGCACAGCACGTCCTGCCAGTCCCGAGATGCCGCAACCTGTTTCCGCCCGGCTGAAGATCGGCTTGTCTGCCTGCTTTTCCCATGCGGACCCGGCGCGTTCGCTGTTCACCAACAAGACGCTGCAGTATGTCGAGCAGTCCATCGCGCACTGGCTCATGTCGGCCGGTGCCATGGTGGTGATGGTGCCCTGCCCCACGGGCGAAACCGCGCGCGGCGACACCAAGCTCTCGCACTACGCCGAATGGCTCGACGGCGTCGTGATGCACGGCGGCGCTGACGTCTGGCCCGGCAGCTACGGCGAGGAGCCGCTCAAGGATGCGTGGGTGGGCGACCGCATCCGCGATCTGTACGACCTGGCGCTGGTCGAAGCCTTCGAACAGGCCGGCAAGCCGATCTTCGGCGTCTGCCGCGGGCTGCAGCTCATCAACGTTGCCTTCGGCGGCACGCTGTACCAGGACATCGAGGCGCAGCACGGCCATCCCGAAACAATCCGGCACCGTGACCCGGTGACCTACGACCAGAATTTTCACCAGATCGAGATCGTGGAAGGCACGCGCCTGGCCAAGCTCTATCCGGAGGTGAAGACTGCAAAGGTCAACAGCATTCACCATCAGGGCGTGAAAGATCTCGCACCCGGTTTCGAGGTCGAGGCGTGGAGCCTGCCCGACCGCGTGCCCGAGGCCATTCGCCGCCGCACCGACAAGGGCCGCAGCTACATCTCCGCCACGCAGTGGCACCCTGAATTCCACAAGTACGGCAGCACCGAGACCGTGGACGACACGCCCATCCTGCACGACTTTCTCTGGGCCTGCGCCACGGCGAGGGTGGCGCCCCAGACCTCGATCGGCGCCGGGTCGGGCCGCATCCGCGACCGCGCGGCGCGGGTGCTGCGCCAGGCGCTGCTGCGGCGCTGACGCACCGACTGGCTAGCGCCGGTCGGAACGGTTCGTACTGCCGCTGACGCCGGCATCGATGGTGCCGAACACCGTGACACCGCTGCCGGACGACGAGGTGGCGCGGTCAGCGTTACCCGCCGACCCCGTACCGGCACAGCCCGCCGCCAGGGCGCCCATCGCGATGGCAAGAACAGCTGCAATCAATGGCTTCACGGAAAACTCCTGGCAAATGGTGAAAGACTGCGTTCACTATAGGCCGGTGCGTTTTCCGCCCGGTAACACCCGGTTCACGGCGCCGAGAGGTGCTTGCCCACGATGCCCGCGAGTTCGAACATCGTCACCTGGTCCTTGCCGAACACCGGCTTGAGCTTGGCGTCGGCATTGATCGCGCGCTTGTTGGTCGCATCCTGCAGGCCGTTGGCCTTGATGTAGTCCCACAGCTTCTTGATGACCTCGGTGCGCGCCACCGGTTCGGCGCCGATCACCGCGGCCAGCGAGTCGCTCGGCTTCAGGCCTGCGCCGGGCTTGCGCGGCGCGGCGGCCTTCTTCGCGGCCGGTGCCTTCTTGGCGGCGGGGGTCTTCTTCGCAGCCACCTTCTTGGCCGCGGCCGTCTTGCCTGCCGGTGCCGCCTTGCCGAAGGTCTTGCGCGGCGGGAACTTGCTGCCGCCTTCGCGCGGCGCAAACTCGAAGGTCACCTTGCCCTCTTCGGCGTTCCAGGTCAGGAAGGCCTTGAAGGCGCGGCGCGTGCGCATGCTCACGAACTTGTCGAGCAGGTCGGTCTTGCCGGTGGCGAGCAGCTTCTCCATCTGCGCGCGCTCCACCGGCTGCTGCAGGATGATCTTGCCGGTCTTGAAGGTGCAGCTCGGCGTCGGCTGCGCGTTGGTGGGCACCGACTTCTCGCAGACGTAGTTGCTGCCGTGCTCGAACACCGGTGCGCCGCAGACCGGGCACGGGCCCACCGTGTCCTGCTCGCCGAAGTCGACGATCTCGCCGGTGTCGCCGTTCTTGTCGTCGCCGAAGTCGAACTCCAGCTTCCAGTTCTTCGCTTCCTCGTCGAACTTCAGGATGATTTCGGAGGTGAAGGGCCAGCCGGCCTTGGAGCGGAAGCCCTCGAGCGGGCCGATGTGCTTGTTGGCCAGCAGCGCCTCGGCCTCGACCACCTCGAAGGTGCGCCCCGCCGGCGACTTGCCGAACGAGAAGCCGCAGGCGTCTTCGCCCGTGCCGCTCTTGCCGGTGCAGCCGTAGCGGCGGTAGTTTTCCTTCACCACGCCGCCGCAATTGGGGCACGGGGTCGAAAGCGTCGAGTAGTCGCCCGGCACGGTGTCGCGGTCGTACTCCTTGGCCTTCTTGACGATGTGCTCCGTCATTTCGGCGATCTCGCGCATGAAGGCGTCGCGGCTCAGCGCGCCCTTTTCCATCTGCGCAAGCTTGTATTCCCACTCGCCCGTGAGTTCGGCCTTGGAGAGTTCCTCCACGCCCAGGCCGCGCAAGAGCGTCATGAGCTGGAAGGCCTTGGCGGTGGGAATCAGCTCGCGGCCTTCGCGCAGCATGTATTTCTCGGTGATCAGGCCTTCGATGGTGGCGGCGCGCGTGGCTGGAGTGCCGAGGCCCTTCTCCTGCATGGCCTCGCGCAGCTCGTCGTCGTCGATGGTCTTGCCCGCGCCTTCCATGGCGCCGAGCAGCGTGGCTTCCGAATAGCGTGCCGGCGGCCGGGTCTTCAGCGCCTTCAGGTCGGCCGATTCGGTCTTCACCGTTTCTCCCGGCTTCACCACTACGAGGTTCTTGCCGTCCTTCTCGTCGTCGTCATTGACGGCTTCCTTGCCCCAGATGGCCAGCCAGCCCGGCTTGACCAGCACCTTGCCGTCACTGCGGAACGGGTACTTCTTGCCGCCGGCTTCCACCGTGCTGATGCGGGTGGTGACCTGGAATTCGGCACTCGGAAAGAACACCGACATGAAGCGGCGCACCACGAAGTCATAGAGCTTCTGCTCGGCCTCGGAGAGACCGCTCGGCGCCTGCAGCGTTGGAATGATGGCGAAGTGATCCGACACCTTGGCGTTGTCGAAGATGCGCTTGTTCGGCTTCACATAGCTGCCGTCGACCGCTTGCTGGGCAAAAGGCGCGAGATGCTTCATGCCGCTGTCGGCGAGCATCTTCATCGTGTCTTTCACCACCGGCAGGTAGTCCTCGGGCAGCGCGCGCGAATCGGTTCGCGGGTAGGTCAGCGCCTTGTGGCGTTCGTACAGGCTTTGCGCCAGCGCCAGCGTGGTCTTGGCCGAGAAGCCGAAGCGGCCATTGGCCTCGCGCTGCAGCGAGGTCAGGTCGAACAGCATCGGGGAGGCCTGGGTGGTGGGCTTGCTCTCCTCGGTGACGGTGGCGGGCTTGCCGCGTGCCGCATCGGCGACCTCGCGCGCTTCGCGCTCGCTCCACACGCGGTCGGCGCGAATCTCCGCGTCGGCCACGCCGTCGGGACCCGGCGGCGGCTTCTTGAAGTTCGCGTCGAACCACTTGCCGGGGTACTGGCCGGCCTCGGCCTGGAACACGCCGTGGATCTCCCAGTAGTCGCGGCTCACGAACTTGCGGATTTTTTCCTCGCGCTCGACCACCACCGACAGCGTGGGCGTCTGCACGCGGCCCACCGTCGTCAGGAAGAAGCCGCCGTCGCGCGAATTGAAGGCCGTCATGGCGCGCGTGCCGTTGATGCCCACCAGCCAGTCGGCCTCGGAGCGCGAGCGCGCGGCGTCGGCCAGGCCCTGCATCTGCTTTTCGGTGCGCAGCGCGTCGAAGCCGTCGCGGATGGCCTGCGGCGTCATCGACTGCAGCCACAGGCGCTTCACCGGCTTGTTCAGGCCGGTCTTGCCGCCCGCGTACTGCTCGATCAGGCGGAAGATCAGCTCCCCCTCGCGGCCCGCGTCGCAGGCGTTGATGAGCTGCGTCACGTCCTTGCGCTTGGCCTGCTTGACCACGGCGTTCAGGCGAGTCTTTGTCTTGTCGACCGGCTTCAGGTCGAAGTGCGGCGGAATCACCGGCAGGTTCGCGAAGCTCCACTTGCCCCGCTTGACGTCGAACTCCTCGGGCGCCTGGATCTCGACCAGGTGGCCGACGGCGCTGGTCACAACGTAGCTTTCGTTCTCGAAATGCTCGTCATGTTTGTCGAACTTGCCGGCCACCGGCGTGAGGGCGCGGACGATGTCCTGTGCCACCGACGGCTTTTCTGCAATTACCAAAGTCTTCATCAACATTCCTAAAAGAGTTCCCAGGCCGGCGCCGAGCCGCCTCAAGGCGGCCTGCGGCCCCCTCCGGGGGGCAGCGACGACACGCAGTGCGAGAGCGTGGGGGCCACATACAATCTGCGGCTTCCCGCGTGTGCGCACGCGCACACGCGCATGTGTGCATATTCAACCTAACAGACTTCGGCGATGCCTTCCAAATCCCCACAATTTGCCGGCCGCCGCATTCAGATGCGGCGATCGGATGTTCACGGCAACGGCGTTTTCGCCGTGGACGACTTGGCCGAAGGCGAGACGCTGATCGAATACAAGGGCGAGGTCATCAACTGGAAAGAGGCGCTGCGCCGTCACCCGCACGACCCGGCCCAGCCGAACCACACCTTTTACTTTCACATCGACGACGGCCGTGTGATCGACGGCAATGTCAACGGCAATGCCGCCCGCTGGATCAATCATTCCTGCGAGCCGAACTGCGAGGCCGACGAGGTCAGTGGGCGCGTTTATATCAAGGCGCTGCGAAACATCACTGCAGGAGAAGAGCTCAATTACGACTACGGCCTCATCATCGACGAGCCCTACACCCCGAAGCTGCTGGCCGAATTTCCCTGCTGGTGCGGCTCGGAGAGTTGCCGTGGCACCCTGCTGACGCCCAAGGACGAAGACGAAGAAAAGAAAAAGAAGAAAAAGGCCAAAAAGAAGGCCGAAAAGAAAAAGGCCGAGAAAAAGGAAGCCAAGAAGGCGGACAAGGAAGCCGAGAAGAAGGCCGACAAGAAGGCCGAAAAGAAATCAGAAAAAAAGAAGTCCAAGAAGGACGAGGCCGGCAAGGGCTGAGCATGGGCACCACGGCCGCCTGGTTCGAAGACCGCATCGCCGCCGCTGTCGCGCCGCTGCTGCCCGGCTTCACGGTCGAGGCCGTGGCCGAGATCGATTCGACCAACACCGAGCTGATGCGCCGCGCGCGCGCCGGCCACACCCCGCCGGTGCTGCTGGTGGCCGAGCGCCAGACCGCCGGGCGCGGCCGGCTCGGCCGGCCCTGGCAGAGCGCGCAGCAAAGCGAAGACAGCGCCGCTTCCCTTACCTTCTCGCTGGGCCTGCCGCTCGCGCCGCGCGACTGGTCGGGCCTCTCGCTGGCCGTGGGCGTCAGCGTGGCCGAAAGCCTCGACCCCTCGGGCGATGCGAAAGTCGGCCTCAAGTGGCCCAACGACCTGTGGGTGGACGACCGCAAGCTCGCAGGCATCCTGATCGAAACTGCCATGCCGCACGCGGTCCGTGCCGAGGGGCCGGCCGTGCCGCGCTACCTGGTAATCGGCATCGGCATCAACATCGGCCCGCGCGAAGCCGAGGGCATGCGCACCCCGCCCGCGTGGCTGCGCCAATGGCGCCCCGGCGCCACCGCGCCCGAGGTGCTTGCCGAGCTGGCCGCGCCGCTGGTGCGCAGCGTGCAGGTTTTCGAGGCCGAGGGTTTCGTGCCCTTTGCCGAACGCTTTGCCGCGCGCGACGCGCTGCGAGGGCGCGAGGTCCAACTCAGCGACGGCAGCTTCGGCTTGTGCGAGGGCGTTGCCTGGGGCGGCGAACTGCAGGTGCGCACTGCTGCCGGCCTGCAGATGGTCTCGAGCGACGAAGTCAGCGTGCGTCCGCGCGGCATGGCGTTTTGAGATTCACGATGAAACTGCGCCTCGTGCTGGTCGCCCTGCTCCTTGCCAATGCCGGCTACTGGTTGTGGTCGCGCGGCGATCTGGCCGGCTTCGGATTGGCGCCGGCGAGCCTCAACGAGCGCGAACCCCAACGCCTCGCGCGCCAGGTTCATCCCGACTGGCTCCAGATCCGCAAGGACGGCAAGAGCAGCAGCGCCGCTCCCTGACCCGGCGGTCCCAGCTGCGCCTCAGGGCGCTCCTTCTTCGTCCGCAAAGCGCACTGTGAAACGGGCGCCTGGCGGTTGCCGGCCCGGATGCGCGTCTTCGAGCTTGACCTGCGCATGGTGCTGGTTGGCAATCTCGCGCACGATCGGCAGGCCCAGCCCCGAGCCATCGGCTTCGTTGCCCAGCACGCGGTAGAACGGCTCGAACACCAGCTCGCGATCGGATTCCGCAATGCCCGGGCCGTTGTCTTCCACCTGCAGCAGCACCACGTGGCCGAAGGGGTCGGCCAGCACGCGCGCGGTGATCACGCCCGGCCGCCCGGGAGTCGACGGCGTGTAGTTGATGGCGTTGTCGACCAGGTTGCGCACCAGCTCCTTCAGCAAGGTCGGGTTGCCTTCGAACACCACGCCCGGGGCGCCCGCCTCGGCGCCGTCGTAGCCCAGGTCGATGCGCTTTTCGATGGCGCGCGGCACCGCTTCGCGCACCACCTCGATGGTGAGCCGTGCCAGGTCGCAGGGTTGGCGGCCTGTGCCAGCGCCGGTGCTTTCGGCGCGCGCCAGCGAAAGCAGCTGGTTCACCGTGTGGGTGGCGCGCACGCTGGCGCGGCCGATCTGCTTGAGCGACTGCTTGAGCTCGTCGGCATTGGCGCCTTCGCGCTGTGCCAGGTCGGCCTGCATGCGCAGGCCCGCGAGCGGTGTCTTGAGCTGGTGCGCCGCATCGGCAAGGAAGCGCTTTTGCGTGTGGATCGAATCGTTCAGCTTGTCGAGCAGCTCGTTGACCGAAGACACCAGCGGCACCACCTCCAGCGGCACCGACGACTCGTCGAGCGGGCTCAGGTCGCCCGGTCGCCGCTCGCGGATGCGTGCCTCCACGACCGACAGCGGCTTGATGCCGCGCACCAGCGCCAACCAGATCAGCAGCACGGCGAGCGGCAGGATGGCGAACTGCGGCAGCAGCACGCCCTTGATGATCTCGATGGCCAGCACCGACTGCTTCTCGCGCGTCTCGGCCACCTGCAGCAGGGCCGGGGCCGAATCGTCGTTGTCGCCGTCGGCCAGCCAGAGCGAGGCCACGCGGACCTGCTTGCCTCGCATTTCGCCGTTGCGAAGCGTGACCACGCCGGCGACCGGTGGCTCGTCGGTGTTGGGGTGGGGCACGTCGGGCTCGCCGCTGAGCAGCTTGCCATGGCTGTCGAGCAGCTGGTAGTAGACGCGGTCGGCATCGTCGGCGCGCAAGATCTCGCGCGCCGGCTGCGGCAGCACGAACTGCGTCTGGCCCTGCTGCACCGTGACGAGCCGTGCCAGCGTCAGCACGTTGTATTCGAGCGCGCGATCGAAGGGCGCATTGGCAATGCCCTGCGCCACCAGCCACGTGACGCCGATGCTCACCGGCACCAGCAGCAGCAGCGGCGTGAGCATCCAGTCGAGGATCTCGCCGAACAGGGAGCGCTGGGCGCGCTGAAACAGTTTCAAGGCTTACGGCCTCCCAAGCCGCCGGGCACGCCCGGGCGTCATTGCTGGATTTTTTCGAGGCAGTAGCCGAGGCCGCGAACGGTGGCGATACGCACCGGCCCTTTCTCGATCTTCTTGCGCAGGCGGTGGATGTAGACCTCGATCGCGTTCAGGCTCACTTCCTCGCCCCACTCGCACAGGCGCTCCACCAGCTGGTCCTTGCTGACCAGGCGGCCGGCGCGCTGCAGCAGCACTTCGAGCAGGCCCAGTTCGCGCGCCGAGAGCTCGACCATCTTGCCGTCGATGGTGGCCACCCGGCCGGCCTGGTCGTACACCAGCGGGCCATGCTTGATCGTGTTGCTGGTGGCGCCCATGCCGCGCCGCGTGAGCGCCCGCACCCGCGCTTCGAGTTCCTGCAGGCTGAAGGGCTTGGCCATGTAATCGTCGGCACCGTGGTCCAGGCCCTTGACGCGTTCTTCCACGCTGTCGGCCGCGGTGAGCACCAGCACGGGCAGCTGCGAGCCGCGCGCGCGCAGGCGCTTCAGAATCTCGATGCCATGGAGGTTGGGCAGCCCGAGATCGAGGATCAAAAGGTCGAACTCGCTGTGCGTCATGAGCGCGGCATCGGCCTGCGAGCCGTTCGCCACATGGTCGACCGCCGCGCCTGAGGTCCGCAGGCTGCGCAGCAGGGCATCGGCCAGCACCTGGTCGTCTTCGGCAATCAGAATCCGCATGAGCCACCTCCGGCCGTTCGGGCGCCGCGCTGGCGCCGCGTTCACATATGTCTCTGTCTCTCCCAGCCGAGTCTAGCCCTCCTCTGTGTACGCTTCCAGACCGATGGTGACCACGGTGGCAACGTCATTGCCGACGCTGGCGCGGAATTCGCGCTCGGCCTGCGTCACCGCGCTGCGAAAGGCATCGAGCCACGCCAGCCCGTCGGCGGTGAAAAGCACTTGCCGCGCCCGTGCGTCGAGGGGGTCGGGCCCGCGCGTGACGAGGCCCCACGCCTCGCACTGGTCCACCAGCGCGCCCATGGCCTGCTTGGTCACGCCGGCGCGCTCGGCCATCTCGGTCAGGCGCGAACCCTCGCGCGCCAGGTGTCGCGTGATGTGGATGTGCGCGGCGCTCACCTGGGCCCGGGCGGCCAGGTTCGACAGCGCCAGCGGCACGCCGACGTCGTGCGCCATGAGTTCGAGCACGCGCTCGTCGAAGCGGCGCATCGCGTGGCCCAGCAGGCGGCCCAGGTGGGTTTGCCGCCAGGCGTCGGGATCGGTCGGAAAAGCGGTTTCGGCCATCCGCTAAATAGTAAAGCAAACTGACCAAAAAATGGGTTTACTCAAACCAATCAACCCCTACACTACTGTTCAAGCATCCAGCCTGTGGTTAAAAGCAGATGGATGGCAGTCACATACAAACCGTTGATTTTCAAGGAGATTTCCACATGGACGCAGTCGTCAAGGGCTCAAGCATCTCGGTCGCCAACAGCGAAAAAGCCAAGGCTCTGCAGGCCGCGCTGGCCCAGATCGAAAAGCAGTTCGGCAAGGGCACGATCATGCGGCTCGGCGAAGGCGAGGCGCTCGAAGACATCCAGGTGGTCTCCACCGGCTCGCTGGGCCTGGACATCGCGCTCGGCGTCGGCGGCCTGCCGCGCGGCCGCGTCATTGAAATCTACGGCCCGGAATCCTCGGGCAAGACCACGCTCACGCTGCAGGTCATCGCCGCCATGCAGAAGCAGGCCGGCACCTGCGCCTTCGTCGACGCCGAGCATGCGCTCGACGTGCAGTACGCCCAGAAGCTCGGCGTGAACCTGTCCGACCTGCTGATCAGCCAGCCCGACACCGGCGAGCAGGCGCTCGAAATCGTCGATTCGCTGGTTCGCTCGGGTGCCGTCGACCTGATCGTCATCGACTCGGTCGCCGCGCTCACGCCCAAGGCCGAAATCGAAGGCGAAATGGGCGACTCGCTGCCCGGCCTGCAGGCCCGCCTGATGAGCCAGGCGCTGCGCAAGCTCACCGCCACCATCAAGAAGACCAACTGCATGGTCATCTTCATCAACCAGATCCGCATGAAGATCGGCGTGATGTTCGGCTCGCCCGAAACCACCACCGGCGGCAATGCGCTGAAGTTCTACGCCTCGGTGCGCCTGGACATCCGCCGCATCGGCACCATCAAGAAGGGCGACGAGGCCATCGGCAACGAAACCAAGGTCAAGGTGGTGAAGAACAAGGTCAGCCCTCCGTTCAAGACGGCCGAGTTCGACATCCTGTTCGGCGAAGGCATCAGCCGCGAAGGCGAAATCATCGACATGGGCGTGACCGCCAAGATCCTCGACAAGTCGGGTGCCTGGTACGCCTACAACGGCGAAAAGATCGGCCAGGGCCGCGACAACGCCCGCGAGTTCCTGCGCGAGAACCCCGAGCTGTCGCGCGAAATCGAGAACAAGGTGCGCGAGTCGCTGGGCATTCCGCTGCTGGCGGCCGATGCCGATGCCCCGGCGCCCGAAAAAGCCGAGAAGCCCGCCAAGGCGCCCAAGGCAGAGAAGGCCGACAAGGGCGAGTAAGTACAGGCGCGGCCTCCTGCGGGGCCGCGCAAGCGACCACCAGGCATGGCTTTCGGTGCCCCCTCCCTCAAAGGCCGCGCATTGCGGCTCCTGAGCCAGCGCGAACATTCGCGCGCGGAGCTGGAGCGCAAGCTGGCCCGGCACGAAGAAGAACCCGGCACGCTGGCCCGCGCGCTCGACGAACTGGCCGCCAAGGACTTCATCAGCGAGCCGCGCGTCGTGGCCTCGGTGCTCAACCAGCGCGCCGCCCGCTCGGGCGCCTTGCGGGTGCGGCAGGAGCTGCAGGCCAAAGGCATTGCGCCGGACGCCATTGCGGCGGCGGTGGCCAGCCTGCAAGATACCGAAGTGGAGCGCGCCACGGCTCTCTGGCGCCGCCGGTTCGACGCACCGCCCGCTGATGCGAAGGAGCGCGCCAGGCAAACACGGTTTCTGCTGGCACGCGGCTTTTCAGGCGCGGTGGTGGCCAAGGTACTCAGGAGCGATTTCGATGGCGACGACAACAACGAATCAAGCGAATGAAGGTGCCGCGATGCAGTCCCGCGTTGTCACGCAGCGCGTGGCCTGCGACTGGCGCCATGCCTATGCGCTGGCTTCCGACCCGGCGCGGCTGCCCGACTGGGCCAGCGGCCTGGCCAGGAGCGCATTGGTCCCGCATGGCGATCACTGGGTGGCCACGACGCCGGACGGCGAAGCCCGCCTGCGCTTCGCACCCGCCAACGAATTCGGCGTGCTCGACCATTGGGTGGCGCCCGAAGGCGTGCCCGAAATCTATCTGCCGTTCCGCGTGATCGGCGTCGCGCCGGGCATCTGCGAGCTGCAGTTCACGCTGCTGCGCCAGCCGCACATGGACGATGCCGCTTTCGAGCGCGATGCCGGATGGATCGCGCGCGACTTGCAGTCGCTGCGGCGCCTGCTCGAAGCCAGCTGAATCGCCGGCCACATTGCCGCACGCGCCAGTCGGCGCCGTGCCGTGGGCCCCACCCGATGGCATGATCGGCGCCGGCCGGTCCCGTGCGAGGACCGCCTTCAAAAAACTTCGGAGGGGGAAATCCCATGTCTTCAGGACCAACTGGCCAGCCGTCGCTCGTGCGCACGGGCGCCAAGGCCGGGGCCGCGTTCGTCGGCTCTGTCATCAAGGGCGGCCTGCTCGCGCTGATCCTCGGCGGCGGCGCCTTCTTCTATTACCTGGGCCAGCTGCAGGGCCCCGGCAACACGGCGGCGCGCGCGGGCGGTGCCGGCGCGGTGCTCGCGCTGATCACGTCGCCGCCGCTGCTGGTCGCGGTGCTGCTGCTTCTTTTCGTCGTCGTCTACGCGATGCTGGGCGTGCAGCAAGGCCGGGCCAAGGCGATGCAGCATCTGGTGGCTGCGCGCGGCGAAGCCGTGGCCGAGCGCCTGGCCGGCGCGATCGCGGGCCGCATCGAATCCATGCCGCGCACCCACGGAACGCTGCAGCGCGCGGCCGACTGGCTGTCGGTCGATGCCTTGAGCAAGCAGCTTGCGCCGGTGCTGGGCGAAGGCAAGGCCGTGCGCTCGGTAGTCGGCTTTGTGCTCAACCGGCTGCCGATGAGCGACATGCTGGCTGAATGGCAAGAAGGCCGTGCGGCGCATGGAGAACCGGTGGCAGCGGAGGGTGCGGCGCAAGACCCCGCCTTGCGCGCGCTGCTCACGCGCCGCATCAACGAGACGTTGAAGGAGATGTCGACGCCATCGCGCAAGCCGCTTTACATTGCGCTGGGCGCGCACGCGGTCTTGCTGGGCGTGGGCCTCTGGCTCGTCAACTGAACCGAGGCGAAACGCAGACGATGGCTGGCGCTCAGAGCGCCAGCATCAGCTTCAGGTTCTGCACCGCGGCGCCGCTCGCGCCCTTGCCGAGGTTGTCCAGGCGCGCGATCACCACCGCGTGGCGGTGGTCCTCGTTCGGAAACACGCGGATCTCGAGCTGGTTGGTGTCGTTGAGCGCCAGCGCATCGAGCTTGCCGTCATCGGTGGGCGGCAGCACCTTGACGAATTGCTCGGGCGTGTTGCTCCTGGCGTAGTGCGCGGCCAGGGCGTCGTGCAGGTCACCGGACTTCGGTTTGCCGGGCAGCAGGTCGAGGTGCAGTGGCAGTTGTACGAGCATGCCCTGCTTGAAGTTGCCCACCGAAGGAATGAAGACCGGCCGGCGGGTGAGGCCGGTGTACTTCATGATTTCAGGGATGTGCTTGTGCTTGAGGCCGAGCGCGTAGGTCTCGAAAAGCGGCGCCTTGCCGCTCTCGTAGTCCTCGATCATGGCCCGGCCGCCACCCGAATAGCCGCTGACCGAAGGCAGCGAAATCGGGAAGTCGGGGGGCAGCAGGCCGGCATCGACCAGCGGCCGCACGATGGCGATGGCGCCAGTCGCGTAGCAGCCGGGGTTGCCGACGCGGTCGGCCTTGGCCACGGCCTGCCAGTGGCCTTCGGCGAGTTCGGGAAAGCCGAACACCCAGCCGGGCGCCACGCGGTGCGCGGTGGAGGCGTCGATGATCTTGGGCTTCTTGCCTTGCAACTGGTCGATCAGCGCTACCGACTCGCGGGCTGCGTCGTCGTGCAGGCACAGCACCACCAGGTCGACGCCGGCCATCAGCTCGCGCTTGGCGTTCACGTCTTTTCGCAGCTCGGGCGCGATGCTCACGAGTTCGATCTGCGGCATCGTCTGGAGCCGTTCGCGAATCTGCAGGCCGGTGGTACCGGCTTCGCCGTCGATGAAAACCTTGGCCATATCGGAGTATGCGTAGTGTGGCTAGAAGAAAGTACGTATTGACCGCAAGGTCACGTCGGGATTGGTGCGGCGCACCATGATACAGTCCGCGGTTGTTCGCCGCCCCCAGCCGTCAGGCTGCCGTCGCCCGCGAACAACAGAGCCAAAGACGCCTCAGACCCCAGATCTCCCGTTCTCAACTTCCTCCTTCCGAGAGACATCCCTCATGAAGATTCACGAGTACCAAGGCAAGGAAATCCTTGCCAAGTTCGGCGTGCCGGTGCCGCGCGGCATCCCGGCCTATACGGTCCAGGAGGCGGTCGAGGCCGCCCAGAAACTTGGAGGCCCGGTCTGGGTCGTCAAGGCCCAGATCCACGCGGGTGGCCGCGGCAAGGGCGGTGGCGTCAAGGTCGCCAAATCCATCGAAGACGTCAAGAAGCTCGCCGGCGAGATCCTCGGCATGCAGCTCAAGACCCACCAGACCGGCCCCGAAGGCCAGAAGGTGCGCCGCCTCTACATCGAAGATGGCGCCGACATCAACAAGGAATATTACATTTCGGCCGTGACCGACCGCGCGACCCAGAAGGTTGCGTTCATCGCTTCGAGCGAAGGCGGCATGGACATCGAGGAAGTGGCCCACTCCTCGCCCGAGAAGATCATCACGGTGTTCGCCGACCCCAAGGAAGGCCTCACCGACGCGCAAGCCAAACAGATCGCCGACGGCATCGGCATGCCGGCCGACTCGACCGCGCAGACGGTCGACATCCTGAAGAAGCTCTACACCTGCTACATGGAGACGGATGCCTCGCTGGTCGAGATCAACCCGCTCAACCGTGACAGCAAGGGCAACGTCATGGCGCTGGACGCCAAGTTCAACTTCGACAGCAACGCGCTGTTCCGCCACCCTGAAATCGTGGCCCTGCGCGACCTCGACGAAGAAGACGCGGCCGAAGTGGAAGCCTCGAAGTTCGACCTGGCCTACATCAGCCTGGACGGCAACATCGGCTGCCTGGTGAACGGTGCCGGCCTGGCCATGGCCACCATGGACACCATCAAGCTGTTCGGCGGCGAGCCGGCCAACTTCCTGGACGTGGGCGGCGGGGCCACCCCCGAGAAGGTCACCGAAGCCTTCAAGATCATGCTGAAGAACAAGAACGTCGAGGCCATCCTCGTCAACATCTTCGGCGGCATCATGAAGTGCGACACCATCGCCACCGGCGTGATCGCAGCCTGCAAGGCCGTGAACCTGCAAGTGCCGCTGGTCGTGCGCATGAAGGGCACCAACGAAGTCGAAGGCAAGAAGCTGCTGGCCGATTCGGGCCTGCCCATCATCAGCGCCGACACCATGGCGGACGCGGCCCAGAAGGTCGTCGCAGCAGTCAAGAAGGCCTAAGGAACAAGTCATGTCGATCTACATCAACAAAGACACCAAAGTCATCACGCAAGGCATCACGGGCAAGACCGGCCAGTTCCACACCGAGAAGTGCCAGGAATACGCGAACGGCAAGAACTGCTTCGTCGCGGGCGTGAACCCCAAGAAGGCCGGCGAGTCGATCTTCAACATCCCGATCTTCGGTTCGGTGAAGGAAGCCGCCTCGCAAACCGGCGCCACCGTGTCGGTGATCTACGTGCCGCCGGCAGGCGCAGCCGCCGCCATCTGGGAAGCCGTCGAGGCCGACCTGGACCTGGCGATCTGCATCACCGAAGGCATTCCGGTTCGCGACATGCTCGAAGTGCGCAACAAGATGAAGGCCAAGGAAGCGGCCGGCGGCAAGAAGACCTTGCTGCTGGGCCCGAACTGCCCCGGCCTCATCACGCCCGACGAAATCAAGATCGGCATCATGCCCGGCCACATCCACCGCAAGGGCCGCATCGGCGTGGTTTCGCGCTCGGGCACGCTGACGTATGAAGCCGTGGCGCAACTGACCGAAATCGGCCTTGGCCAATCGTCGGCAGTCGGCATTGGCGGCGACCCGATCAACGGCCTCAAGCACATCGACGTGATGAAGGCCTTCAACGACGATCCGGACACCGACGCCGTCATCATGATCGGCGAAATCGGCGGCCCCGACGAAGCTGATGCAGCCCGCTGGTGCAAGGAACACATGAAGAAGCCGGTCGTCGGCTTCATCGCTGGTGTCACCGCCCCTCCCGGCAAGCGCATGGGCCACGCCGGCGCGCTGATCTCGGGCGGTGCCGACACGGCCGATGCCAAGCTCGCCATCATGGAAGAGTGCGGCTTCACCGTGACGCGCAACTTCTCCGAATTGGCCAAGCTGCTGAAGGCACAGCTCTAAGCCGCAGCCGATCTCCCCGCTACCACGCAAAAAGAAAAAAGCGCCCGCAGACATTGCGGGCGCTTTTTTCACAACAACACAGTGGAACAAGAGACATGGAACTCCTTCAAAGCACGGACTTCTGGATCGGTCTGGTCAAGATCATCTGGATCAACATCATTCTCTCGGGCGACAACGCCGTGGTGATTGCCATGGCGGCGCGTTCGCTGCCGCCTGCACAGCAGCAAAAGGCGGTGCTGTTCGGCTCGGGCGCCGCCGTGGTGCTGCGGATCGCGCTCACCGTGGTCGCGGCCAAGCTGCTCGCGCTGCCTTACCTGCAGATCGTCGGCGGCCTGCTGCTGCTGTGGATCGGCCTGCAGCTTCTCAGCGAAGAAGAAGACGGCGATGGCGAAAGCAAGGAATACGGCAGCATGATGGCGGCCGTGCGCACCATCTTGCTGGCCGACCTGGTCATGAGCCTGGACAACGTGATTGCCGTGGCCGCCGCGGCCCAGGGCAGCATGGTGCTCCTCGTGCTCGGCCTGGCCATCAGCATTCCGCTGGTGATTTTTGGCAGTACGCTCATGATCAAGCTCATGGAACGTTTTCCGATCATCGTCATGCTGGGTGCCGCCCTGATCGGCTGGGTTGGCGGCGAAACCATTGCGAGCGATGTGTCGCTGAAGGGCGTGCTGGCCGCCAACCCGTGGCTGCACTATGCGGCCGCCGCTGCCGGCGCCCTGTTCGTGGTGGCTGTGGGCCGCTT
This sequence comes from Variovorax sp. OV700, assembly GCF_900099805.1. Lineage (GTDB taxonomy): Bacteria > Pseudomonadota > Gammaproteobacteria > Burkholderiales > Burkholderiaceae_C > Variovorax. Next base: position 121,726 of record NZ_FNDR01000009.1, read on the forward strand.
TCTGCAACGGCGTGCGCACGCCGCTGCGGGGCACTGATAGCGCCGCGCCCGCGCTTGTAAGACATGGCGAGCGTCGGCGCGTCCCTCTTTTCCAATCGGCCCTCGCTGAGCTGGGAGTTTGCCGCCTTGACCGACGTCGGGCGCGCCCGGGCCCACAACGAGGACGACCTCAAGGTGGACCCGGCGCGTGGTCTTGCCGTGCTGGCCGACGGCATGGGGGGCTACAAGGGCGGCGAGGTGGCAAGTGCCATGGCCGTTACCCTGGTGCATGCCAGCTTCGCCCGGTGGTATGCCCAGGCCGGCTCGCAGGCGCCTGCCCGGGTGATCCGGCGCGCATTGCAGGCGGCCACCGACGAGGCGAATTCGGCCATCTTCGAGGCCGGCATGACCAACCCCGAAGTGCAAGGCATGGGAACCACCCTGGTGCTGGCCGCCTTCAGGCCGCAGCGCGTGGTGGTCGGCCACATCGGCGATTCGCGCTGCTACCGGCTTCGCAACAACAAGCTCGAGCAGCTCACGCGCGACCATTCGTTGCGGCAGCAGCAGCTCGATGCGGGCGCCATTACCGCCGAAGAAGCCCTGAATTCGCCCCACCGCAACCTGGTGACGCGCGCGATGGGCGTGGAGCCCCAGGTCCTGCTCGAAATGCATGAGCACACCGCGAGGCCGGACGATCTCTACATGCTGTGCTCCGATGGGCTCAGCGAGATGATCACCGATGCGCAGCTTTTCACGCTTTTGGGCCACGATATCGGGCTCCAGCAGAAAGCTTCACTTTTGGTTGCAATTGCAAACGACAATGGCGGCCGAGATAACATTTCAGTTGTGCTGGCAAAAGCGCGCGTCGACAACACGCCTGGAGCCGCCTAGTGCAGGCCCTGGCGACACCCGTCGCGCCGCTTGCGGTCGATCAAATTCTGCTAATCGGGGAATCGGCAATGCCGAAAATGATCATTTCGATCGATGGTTTTGTCGTCGAGCAAGTGGCGCTCGCCAAAGACCGGACGACGCTGGGCCGACGCGCCTACAACGACATCGTGATCGACAATCTCGCGGTCAGCGGCGAGCATGCCGTGGTGCACATGCGCGGCAGCGAAGTCGAAATTGAAGATCTCAAAAGCACCAACGGCACCTACGTCAATGCACTCGTCGTCCAGAAGCAGGTGCTCAAGGACAACGACGTCATCGAACTGGGCGGCTGCCGCATCCAGTTCCGAGCCAGCAGCCACCTGGCGGTTGGCGGCGGCACGGCGCGCAACGACGCCACCGGCGATTTCGCGGAATCCATTCCTCTATCTTCCGCGCCGACTGAATCCGGGGCGCTGGTCGAACTTGGCGTGCCGGTGCTGCGCGTTCTTGCCGGAGCCAACGAGGGCCAGGACGTGTCTTTGCAGAAGGTGGTCACCACCATCGGCAAGCCGGGCGTGGCCGTGGCGGTTGTCACGCGCCGCCGGCAAGGCTACGTGGCCGCCAGCGTCATGGGCGAAGTCACGCTCAACGGCGCCCCGCTGGGCACCGACGCCGTGGGATTGCAGGAGAGCGACGTGCTGGAACTCGGCGGCGCCACGCGCATGCAGTTCAAGCGGGTCTGACGCCTTCTTTTTCTTCGGTTCTTCTTCTTCTCCCTTCCACAGCGCGGCCCGCGTGCGTGCGACGCCATGAAGGCGCTCCGGCGGCACTGGCCGCGCATTGCCATCACTTTGCTGCCGGTCTTGCTGGCGCTTGCGCACTCCACGGGCGCCTGGCGGCTGGGCGCGATCGATCGGCTCGACCACCTGGTCTACGACACCCGCCTGCGCGCCACCATGCCGCGCACGCTTGACCCCCGCGTGGTGATCGTCGACGTGGACGATGCCAGCCTGACGCGGCAAGGCCAATGGCCCTGGTCGCGCGACAAGCTGGCGCGGCTCACTGAAGAGCTCGTCGGGCGCCAGCAGGTGGCGGTGCTGGGCTTCGACGTGATGTTCATCGAGCCCGACCGGAGTTCCGGCCTCGACAAGCTCCGCCAGATCGCAAGCGGGCCGCTGCGCGACATGCCCGGCCTTGCCGCAGGCATCGAACGGCTCGCGCCCGCGCTCGACAACGACGCCACCTTTGCCCGCGCGCTCGAAGGCCGGCGCGTGGCGCTCGGCTACTACTTCACCCGCACCGAAAAGCCGAGCGCGAAGGGCCAGTTGCCCGCAACCCCGCTGCTCCAGCCCGAGGCCTTTCCGCCGGGCCACGCCTACGCCACGGCCTGGAACGGCTTTGGCGCCAACCTTCCCGTGCTGGCCGACGCCGCGCCTGCTTCGGGGTTCGTCAACACGCTGGTCTCGTCGGCGGGCGACGGCGTCATCCGCGCCGCGCCCCTCATTGCGCGCTACGAAGGCGATGCGGAGCGGCCCGGCTACTACGAATCGCTCGGGCTCGCCGTCTACCGGCTGGCCAACGGCAGGCCGCCCGTGCTGCCGGCCTTTGCCTCCGGTGGCGCCGCGCCCCGGCTCCAATCCCTGTTGGTGGGCCGCCTGCGCGTGCCGGTCGACGAAACCGCCAGCATGCAGGTGCCCTTTCGCGGCCCCGGTGGCGCAAATGGCGGTTCGTTCCGCTACGTGGCCGCCGCCGACGTGCTCGAAGGCCGGCTCGCGCCCGGTGAGTTGAAAGACAAGATCGTGCTCGTCGGCGCCACTGCGCCCGGCCTGCAAGACCTGCGCGCCACGCCCGTAGGTGCCGGTTTTCCGGGTGTGGAGGTGCACGCGAACGTCGTGTCGGCCATGCTCGACCATCGCCTGCTCGCGGTGCCCGACTACGCCGCCGGCTACGAAGTGCTGAGCCTGCTGGCTGCGGGCCTGGTGCTGGCGCTGGGGCTCTCGCTGCTGCCGGCCACGCGCGCCCTTCTGCTGGGCATTGCCACGGTGGCGGCGCTGGTCGGCGCGAACGCCTGGCTTTACCAAGACCACGGCCTCGTGCTGCCGCTGGCCGCGTCCCTGGCCATGGCGGCGCTGGCCTTCGTGCTCAACATGGGCTGGGGCTACTTCATCGAGTCCCGCGAGCGCCGCGGGCTGGTGCGGCTCTTCGGCACCTACGTGCCCCCGCAGCTGGTCGACGAAATGCTCACGGACCCCGGCCGCTACAGCATGCATGCCGAGAGCAAGCAGATGACCGTCATGTTCTGCGACATGCGCGGCTTTACCCGGCTGTCGGAGCAATTGGCTCCGGCCGAGCTCCAGGCCTTCTTGAACACCTTGTTCAGCCGGCTCACCAACGTCATCAGCGCGCACCGCGGCACCGTCGACAAATACATGGGCGACTGCGTCATGGCCTTCTGGGGCGCACCCGTCGACACCCCCGACCACGCCACGCTGGCCGTGCGCGCCGCGCTGGAAATGGCGCACACCGTGCGCGACATCAACCAGGCCCAGCGCGCCATCGGGCGGCCCGAAATCAGCGTGGGCATCGGCATCAACAGCGGCGTCATGTGCGTGGGCGACATGGGCTCCGTGGCACGGCGCAGCTATACCGTGGTTGGCGATGCGGTCAACCTCGCGTCGCGCCTCGAGGGCCTCAGCGCACACTATGGCGTGGAGATCGTCGCCAGTGGCGCCACCCGCGAACTCGCGCCCGGCTGCCTCTGGCAAGAACTCGACAGCGTGCTGGTCAAGGGCAAGGCGCAGGCCGTTGCCGTGTACACGCCCTTGGCCGCCGACACCGACCAAGCCCAAGGCCCGGCCGCCGAGCAGCGATCTCAGCACTTGCAGCGCTGGGCGCAGGTGCTAGAAGCCTACCGCCGGCAGGACTGGGCAGTGGGCCGAACCCTGCTGGACCCATTGCTCGCCGCGGATGCCAAAAAAGTCCTTTACCAGCTCTACGCCCAGCGATTAGCCTCAATGGCGTTGCGTCCTCAAGACCCCGAATGGGACGGCGCAACCCGGTTTGAAACCAAATGACCACAAACACAGGCGGGGGGTCTTTCACAATGCAGGTTCGCGTGCTGGGCTGCTCGGGTGCCATCGCCAAAGACTGCCGCACCACCTCGTTCCTCGTCGACACCGACCTGCTCGTCGATGCGGGCACCGGCGTGGGCGACCTCACGCTCGACGAAATGGCCCGCATCGACGACGTGGTGCTCACCCACTGCCACCTCGACCACATTGCCGCCCTCCCCCTCATGCTCGACGCCGTGGGCGGCCGCCGCACCCGCCCGCTGCGCGTGCACGCCCTGCGCGCCACCATCGAGGCGCTGCGCGCCCATGTGTTCAACAACGTCATCTGGCCCGATTTCGAGAGCATTCCCAGCCCGGAAGCCCCCTTCGTGAGCTTTCACGACATCGCCGTCGGCCAGACCTTGCAACTTGGCAGTGCCGCCCCCAAGCGCATCGAAGTGCTGCCCGCCGTGCACACCGTGCCCGCCTGCGGCTTTGCCGTGAGCCGAGCCGAAGGCGGCGCCAACTGGGTCTTTTCAGGCGACACCGAACGCAACGCCCCCTTCTGGGACCGCGTCAACGCGCTGGACGTGGCCATGCTCGTCATAGAAACCGCCTTCAGCAACCGCGAGCAGGCCCTGGCCGACCGCAGCCTTCATCTGTCACCCAAGGTGCTGGCCGACGAGTTGGCGCACATCACGCCCGGCAAGCAATACCCGATCTACATCACCCACACCAAACCCGCCGAAACCGAAGAAATCATGGGCCAGATCGATGCGCTGGCGGCGCAGCGGGACATTCGGTGGCTTAAGGCGGACGGGGTATTGACTTTTTGAGTCGGGCGAACGGCTCGGCATGACAAAATTGTCACGTTCTGTAGCATCTGAGCGCGTAAATGTCACTTGATGTAAATCAAATGACAACAAAAGTGTTCATTTTTTAGGTGGAGCGGGCCCTCCGACGGGTGGCACAAATGCTGCGGAAGGTACAACGCTCCGGGCTTGGTTCCCGGGCTCTACCAACCAACCTGGAGTTTTTGAATGAACCGTCGTTTGATCGCACGTAACGTGCAAAAGGGTTTCACCCTTATCGAATTGATGATCGTCGTGGCGATCATTGGTATCTTGGCAGCTGTGGCTCTGCCGGCCTATCAGGACTACACCGCGAAAGCCCAGATGACCGAAGCCGCCACCCTGGCCGATGGCGTCAAGAAGAACATTGAATTGTCCTTCCCGCAAACCAACGTGTGCCCGTCTAACGCAGCCGCTGCTGACGGTGACATTGGCATTGCCTCCGCCATCACTGGCAAGTATGTTCTGAGCACGACGGCTGCTGGTACGGCCACTTCCACCGGCAGCTGCACTGTCACCGCAACGTTCAAGGCGTCCGGAGTGAATACCAAGTTGGTGAGCAAAGTTGTTACCTACACGCTCGTCTACTCGGTGAATGGCTCGAAGTGGACCTGCGGCTCGGATGTGGACGCCTCGATCCTGCCGAAGACCTGCGGCACCATTGCTGCTCCGCTGTAATCGACGCCACCAACTCTCGAACAAGAGCCGCCTTCGGGCGGCTTTTTTTATTGACGTGACTCGTCCTGATCTTGGTTGACACTTTTTCCCTCAACAAAAGGTAAGTCAATGGGTCAAGGTAAGCGGTCGGTTATTTCATCTTGACGCGTCGCGGCTGTTCGGATTGCAGCGAACTCCCTCATTGCCCAGCAGCAGGCGGCCAGGTGGCAAAAAATCCAGGGTCAAAAAATCCAGGGTCAGATTCCAATTCGGCGAATCAAGAAATCAAATGCCATCTCAACCGCGTTCGCTCTTCCTCAGCGCTCGAGAATCGGCATGTCGTCGAAAATCACTTCGACCCATACGCGTGACTTGACGGCGGCGCCGTCGATTTCCCCTGGCGAGAATTGCGCTGCCATGAACGCATCACGCGCGGCTTGCTCAAAAGCTTCAGGCAAGCTGGCCGCGTCGGCCTCGATACGCTGCACCTGGCCGTGTTCGTCGATGAAAAGAGAAAGAACGCCGACGTGCCTGCCGCGGAACATTTCGCCTTCAGGGGCTGCAAAGATGACCGGCGTTTTCGCGACGGGTGGGACCGTCAGAAGCGGTCGAGGCACATAGTCGTCGCCGAAGTTGCCGGGGCGAGGCAACGGCGCTATGGCAAGCGGTTCTGGCTCGACACGGCTTTCGCCAGGTGCCTCAAGCTTTGCCGGCAACTTCTCCAAAAGCGAATTCTTTTGGGGGACGACAAGAGGCGAAGAACGATGAGTGCCGGCAAGTTGAGTGTGCGTCTCTGGCGCAGCCCGCGAAGCGGACGATCGCAATGGCACCACCCTGCGAACACCTTCATCGTGACTCATGAAGCTCTGCCGACTCTGTGCGGGGCTCGAGACAGGTAGGCGCAGCGACAGCAGCATGCCGTGCAATGCGACGGAAAGAACCGCACAGAGCGCGGCCGCGCGAATGCCATCAGCAGATGATGGAAATCGGCCCTTATGGGCCGATGGCACCGGAGCTGCCGTCATTCATGAATCTCCAAATTTCAGTCCGGCAGTCGCGCTGCGAAGTCCGGTGCGGCAAGCCCGGCGCCGCGGCAGAGGGGAAGCGCGTGCACTTCCCCTATTCAATCAATCCGCCGTCGGCACTTCCCGCCAGTTCAGCAGCCGCAGCGTAGTGCCGGGCGGCGGTGTGAAGCCGATCTTGTCCAGATTGCCGCGCACGTCGCCGGAGATCAGGCGCACGGTGCCGTCGACGCTCACGAACTTGAGGTCGGTGATCGCTGTGGTGGATTGCACGAATGCGGCGCCGCTGGCCAGCGCCGTGCGGCCGGTGTTGAAGTCGATGGCGTAGACGCGGCTCTGGCCCGAGGGGCTGCAGGCATCGCCGCTGGTGAGCAGCGACGCGAACGCCACGATGCCGTTGAAAGCGGTCGGGCTCGCCACCATGCGCAGGCCAATGCTGCCTTCGGTCCCCAGGTCAAGGTACCAGCCGAGCGAATCGGTCGGAACGACGGTGCCACTCACCAGGTTGGTGACGGCGGTGAGCGCGCTGCGTGTCGCGGGCATGGTGCTGTCGGCGGGCTTGAAGGCGGTGGCGGTTCCGTCGATGACGGCATAGAAGCTCTGCACCGCACCGGAGTTGATGTCGCTCGCATCGAGCAACTGGCCGGTGCCGACCATCACGTAGCGCTTGCGGGTCGTGGGCTGGATCTGAACCAGGGGGCGCGAAGTGATGGGTTGGGCTCTCGGGGTCGTTGCGCCATCGGTGAAAAGGGCGATCTTGGTCGGTGCCGGGTAGTCCGTGGTCGTGCCCGCGGGTGCGGTCACGTCAAAGCGCCAGAGCTGGCCGTTGAGATCGCCGACATAGATTGCATCGGCCGTGCCGTCGGTCAGGTCCAGGATGGAGGCTGTGGCATGGGTCATGCCGTTGGCCGTCGCGCCGGTGCTTACCTTCTGCAGCAGAGCCCCGGTTTGAGGGTTCACGAAATAGAGGTAGCCGTTGTGGTTGCTCGTGTCGTTGTGATAGCCCGAGGTCAGCACCACCACCCAGCCGTAGCGCTTGGTCTTGAGGACCAGGGGCGCGCCGTAGCTGAAGCCCATGTCGGCATCGGTGAACTCCCACAGCACCTTGCTTGCCACGACGGTTTCGTCGGTCATCGCGGCCGGATCGGTCACGTCGATGGCGTAGAAGCTCTTGCCGCCCTTGCCAAGGCCGCCGACCAGCAGCGAGCGCCAGTTCGAGCCAGTGGCTGCGAAGGTGCCGCCGGCGCGGTCGAAGTCCACGTCGACCACTTCGGGTGTGGCATCGACGTAGTACTTGTGCAGGTAGTTCGGGTTGCCCAGCTGGGCCAGGCCGTCCGCGGCCGGCGTGGCCGGGCTGCTGGGGCCGTTGAAGAGCGCGCTCGGCACGTAGGCGAACTGTTCGAGGCCGGCGTTGGTGCCGGTGAGTTCGCCGCGGAATGCATGCAGCATGCCGTCGTTCGCGGCGGCGTAGACCATCGTGGGGCGCGTGGCCTTGGCCGTCTTGAAGGCGGCGTAGCCGCGGTTGACCGCGTCGGAGTAGCTCGATGCGGGCGGGCCGACGGGCTTCACCTTCGAGTTGACGATGTCGCCCAGCAGCTTGCTGCGAAGCCGGTAGGGCTTGGTCCCATCGCTCGCCGTCTTCTCCTGGCTGCGATCGCCGCGCAGGTAGTTCAGGTAGTTGGCGCTGTCGTCGCCGGTGACATAGAGCGTGTCGAGCGCGGCCGCCTGGCTGCCCGTTCCGGTGGTGAGGCTGCCGATGCGGAAGGGCACGCCGGCCGTGCCGTTCCAGGTGGCGATGCGCCGGTTGGTGTTCCAGCCCGTGCCGGCGAACTGTGTCGCGAGCTTGTCGGTGCTGGTCCATGCCGCCGTGAGCGAGGGCGTGCCGTCGGCGGCAAAGCTGATGCTGCTCGCGCTCACCACGCCGGTCCAGTCCTGGGCATCGTATTGCGAGGCATACGAAGCCGAACCCGTGGCCGAAACCTGCAGGGCCGAGAGCGAGAACGAAGTGGTGTACGCCTGAATGGCGTTCACGATGCGCTCGAAGGCTTGCGTGAGGCCCCTGACCAGCGTGTCGGGTTGGCCTGCGGCAAAGTAGTTGTCGGGACGCGGCTGCGTCAGGTTCGCGGCACGTGCGTCGGTCAGCGTCTCGCCGCTGGTCGACCACCAGTCCAGCGGAATGGTGCCGGCAAAGGTGTAGGGGTCGAAGTTGGCTGGCAGCTTCTTCTGGTCCAGTCCGCCGAACTTCGCAGCGAGGTAGAACTGGTTGTTGTATTGGAAGGGCTGCTCCAGCACGTCTACCCAGTAGGTGCTGACCGTCTGCTTGCCGATGGTGTTGGCCTGTCCCGCCACGTCGGGACGGATGTCCTTGGTGTTGGCGTCGAAGGCAAGGCCTGCGATGAAGGCGGAGTTGTTGCGACCGCTGTAGTCGTTGGAGTTGCCGAGGTCGCCCAGGCCCTGCAGCGCGCCGACGCGGTTGGTGGCTGTGACCGCATTGACGGTGTTGTCGGCTGCCACCTCGTTCGGCATGGTGGGCTCGCGGGTGCGGTAGGTGGTGTTGCCGGCAACGTTCTTGTCGACGTGGGTGTAGATGTCGCCGATGCCCAGCACGAAGTTGCGCTGGCAAGAGTACTGGATCGGGTCGCCCCAGTTGGTGATCACGGGGAAACCATCGACCCAACTGGTCTTCGTCGGGGCGTCGGCAGTGCCCATCGAACTCCAGGCCGAGACGTTGCCGAGGTTCCTGTAATACCGCATGACCGCGTAGTACAGCTCGCTGACCGGGTCGTAGTTCTTGTAGTCGCCCGGAAGGATCTGGCCGAACTTGTTCAGGTAGTTCATCACGCCGCTGTCCGCGATGGCCACCTCGGTCGCCGTCGTGGTCGCGGTTGCATCGTCTGCGTCGGGATTGCGGATGAAGGTGCCGTCCGTCTCGCTCCACTCCTTGTTCGCATTGGTCGCGGGCGCCTGGCCAGGGGTCGGCGCGGTCGGCCCGACGAATTTTTGCCTGGCGCGCAGCACGCCGCCGTCGCGCTGGTCGCTGCTGTCGTTCAGGTAGCCGAAGGCGCTGAAGCGCATCTTGTCGGCGTACTTCTGGATCAGTCCTTCGGGCTTGTAGTTGGTGCCATAGGCTTTGCAGTTGGCCTCGAGTCCACCGGCCGCGGTCGAGGGATCGCATACCTTCACGCGCATCGTGAAGTCACCATCGGCGGGCCCGGCCACGGAGAAGGGCGTGAAGGCGGTCGCCGAGGGCATGCGCCAATGGAACTGCATCACCGCGCCGCCGCCACGCTCGTAATACTCGATCTGCACGCGGAACGACTGACCCGCCGTGAGTGCGATGGTCGCAGAGTCGTTGGTGGTCGTACCGTGATCCGTCCAGTTGTCGATCCGGAGGTCGCCGTTGCCGAAGTTGTTGCCGTTCCCGGTCTTGACCCAGAGCCGCACGCCGTCGTCACTGATGGTACGGAACGTGTAGTTGCCGGTCTCGGGTGCCGTATAGGTGCCCGAGAATCTCGCCGAAAAATTGTCGGCATTCACGCCTGTCGCGGGGCCTGCGGCGCCCCAGTCGTGGTTGGCGTTGTCGTCGTTGACCGTGGCGGTCACCGGGTTGTTGAGATTGATGTTGTTGAAATACTGCGCCGACATCGTGCGGGTGCCGCCGCCCGTGGCGGTCATGCGCATCTTGAAACCGCGGTTGGTGATGCTCACGCCCAGTGCGGTGGCATTGTTGAAGGGCGTGGCGCCAGCGATGGCGGATGGCGTGAGATTGCGGTCGGGAAACAGGCTGCGGTTGCCGTGCCAGGCTTTCTCGAGGATGGTGGTGGTGGCCGTGTCGACCACGCGCCGTCCGCCGGTCATGGCCCAGCGGAAGGGGTCGATGGTGGCGGTGGAGGCCCAGTTCAGGAAGTTGCCGCTCCACTTGTCGTCGTTGCCGCCCGTGCAGGTGCGGTTGGTGGCGGCGCCGGCCGGGTAGAAGTAGCTGGAATCCCCCTTGTCGGTCGTGCTGACGCCGTTGGCGGTGGCGTCGACCTGATACAGGTAGCACTTGGCCGGATCGAAGTAGCCCAGGTAGTTGGTGTCGCTGGAATAGTCGCCGACGTGGGCTGTGCGCGATGCCGTGGGCCATTCCACCGACAGCGCCAGTGCCAGGTTGCCCGGAACTTCCGAGGTCGAGAACACGGGCTGGTTGGCGAGCGGGATCGCGGACGCGAACATGGCGCTGCCGAGCGCCAGGCTGGTGACGACGCCCGCGCGGCACACCGCGCGAACGGACGAACGAATTCTTGTTTTCATGACTCGCCTGTGCCCTATTCGGGCTTGGTGAAGGAGGCTTGCAGGAACACCTGCGTGTCGCGCGGACCGTCGACGCGAACCGAGACGCGATAGATGGGCGGGCTGGGAATGGACGGGCCGGGCGTGCTCAGCTGGCTCTGGTCGCCGCCCAGCGTTTCGGTGCTCGACGGGGTGTAGACGCAGCCGCTCTTGCCGATGGTCGAGAACGCGCCGGTGGCGTTGCACATGCGGTCGATCACATAGCGCACGGTGACGCCGCCGTTGCCTGAGATGGGGGTGCCGGTTGGCGCGAAGGTGTTGCCGACCACGTCGGCCCCAGTCAGCGTGGTTTTCTTCAGCAGCACTTCAGGGATGCCTTGGGCATTGGCAGCCAGCTGGATCGCGCTGTAGTTCGCCCCAGGCAGGCTGCTTGAGGTCGCTCCCGTCGCAGCGAGCGCGCCGCTGGTCTGGAACTCCCGCATGGCCTTTGCGATCGCGATTTCGCCCTGGTTGACCAGGTCGCGCTTGAAGGCGAGGTTGCCGGCGCCGAAGAGCGAGGTGTCCATCGACCGCATGACCGCCACGCCGCCGGCGAGCAGCACCACGAGGATGATCAGGCAGAACAGTAGAACCACGCCGCGCTCACGCGCCGGGCCGTGCATCTTGGAAAGTGTCTTCATGGGAAAGGCAGCAACAGCATGTTGCGAAGCGGGATGGTGGTGTCGATGACGCGGTAGCGGAAGTTCTGGTCGGCGGTCGCGATGGTCAGCGTGCGCTGGCGATCGGTCGGGAGGTCGCTGAAGATGGTCAAGCTGCTCGGCGTGACAGGTTCCTTCTCGAACAGGCTGCTTTTCATGACCAGTGCAACGCGAGCCGCCACGATGTGGCGCATGGTGTCGGGCGCGAGCATGAGGGTGCCAATCGCATAACCCGTGGCGGCGGGATCGATCCATGTGTCGACGACGCCGTTGCTGTCGGTGTCGACGCCGTACACCGCGTACAGGGCAACGACGCCGTCGGCCAGCGCCTGCATGGCCGAGGCATCGGTGCCCTCGTCGCTCCCGGTGCCGGCCGCCCGCAGCAGGTCGTAGGCGACCAGCGTGCGATTGGCGTCCACGCCGAGCAACTGAAACTGCAGGTTGTTGGCACCCACATTGCCGAGCGTCGAGAAGAGCGCCGTGCCGTCCGCCGCGAGCGTGGCAAGCGACGTGGTGGCGCCGGTCGATGTGAAGTAGCGCCCTCCCATCCCCAGCACTTCGTTCCCCGCCGTTGCCAATTCGGTGTTCGTCGAACTCACCTGCTCGATCAGGCAGTCGGTTGTGCCTTCCCTGCTCACAAGGCCGATGTCCCCGTTGCGCAAGCCGATGGTGTTGTCCAGCCGCAGGTTGTCGTTGCCCGGAATCCCGGAGCGGATGCGGCGCGGCACGTCGCCCGCCGCTGCGTTGCCGCCCATGACCACGAGGGTGTCCGAAGCGCCGGAGGCGCCTTTGGCAATCAAGAATGGTGCCAGCCGCAGATTGCCCGCCGCGGCGGCCCCGGAACCGCCGAGCAGCGTGTCGAAGGGCGCCGGAAACGCGGATGCGGTTCGCGGCAGGATCGTCGTGGCTGCGCCGCTGACGCTGCGCGCGGCGCTCAGCCGGCAACCAAACATCCCGCGCGTGCCGGTCTGCGCGAAGCCGGAGCCGGCGCTTCGCAGCAGGCGATCGATCATGTAGACGGCATAGGAGCCGCTCTGGTTCATGTCGTTGGTCGACGTGGTGCTGCGCTTGCGTGCCTCGCCGAGCGTGACGACGCTGGTCACGGCGAGCACCACGACCAGGCCGATGACCAAGGCCACCAGCATTTCGATCAGCGTCAGGCCGCGCTGCGCGGCGTGGGCAAAGGAGTTGGAGCGGGCGTTCATGGCGCGGGCGGCAGCGTGACGCGCGTGGTGAGGCGGCTGTCCTGTTCGGCGGTTGCGCGCTGAGGGGGATGCCAGGTGATGAGGATGTCGGCGGTGTTGGTCGTGGTGTCCGAAGTGATCTGGACGTTGCCCCCGGGAAGGCCGCCGGCTTGCGGGTTGCTGGCGCGGGTGGTCCAGGCTGCGGCGTCGATCGCCACTGTGCGAGTGGTCCACATGGCTGCTGCGATGTCGTTGGCGATCAGGGCGGCACGGTTGCGGTCTTCCGCATCGATCGACAGGCTGATCGCACGCGTCTGAAGGCCGACCAGGCCCAGGATGCCGAGTGAGAACAGCAGGACCGACACCAGGACTTCGATCAGCGCGACACCGGACTGAGAAGCGCGCGCAGGGGAGGGAGTGGGGCGCTGGTGCTTCATCACGCGGGGCATCCGTCAGGATTGGTGTTGGAAAGCGTCTTGGCCGGGTCGCACAGGCGCACCTGCCCGCCCAGGGCGACCAGCACGCGCATCGGGCGATCGGCATTGGGGATCGTGATGTTGTAGGCCGCAGCCGAGGCGCTGCATGCCACGCCGGTTCCAGGCGCGGGGTTGTCGACGACGCGCCCCAGGGAGTTGAAGCACAGCGTCGCGGGGCCGGTGATCCGGACATCAGGGGCCAGGCCGGTCAGGCCGCCTCCCTCGATGAACGTTGCAGCGGTCTCCTCCCCCGTGAGTAGCGGCACGAAGTTGACCGACCAGTTGGCGCCGTTCACCGCGGCAGTCAGACCGTCCGCCGGGTTCGTGTCGGCCGTCAGCGAGAAGACGGTCTGGCGGCTGCGCCGCAGGGCCTCGGTCTGTGCAAGGCGAAGGCCGTTCTGCAGCGCATCAGCGACGGTGCGTATGCGGCTGTTGCGCACCCATTCGCTCATTGCCGGGAAGGCCAGCGCCATCAGGATGCTCAGCAGCACCACCGTCACCATCATCTCGATCAGCGTGAAGCCGCGCGCGGCACGCGGCCGATGGATTAGCGTCTTCATCAGCAGCCCGACTTCCTTGTAGTCCAGCCGGTGGTGCAGCGTGTCCAGCCCGCGCCAACGCCGGTCGTGGCGCGGACGTTCAGCTGGTCCACGGTGAACGTGAAACCATTGGTGGGGCCGCTGCCCACGGCCTGCGCCGTGAATGTCGTGGCCGTCAGCGTCGGACAGGAGATGGCGAAACTACCTGCCGCAGCCGGCGCGGCGCACGGCGAAATGAAGGTGGTGCCGATGGATTGGTAGTCCCGGTTGTCCTGGAAGTGCCGCTCCATGTTGGCGCGCAGCGCCGAGAGCGCGTTCTGGGCGTCCACGAGCTGCCCGCGAAGCACGTAGTCCCGATAGTTGGGAATTGCAACCGCAGCCAGAATCCCGATGATCGCGACGGTGATCATTACTTCGATCAGCGTGAAACCCGATGAGCGGCGCCAGGCCCGGCCAGCGCGACGCAGATAGCTTGTTTGTTTCTTCAAGAGACACCTTTCGGGCCGATTTCGGCCTTCCGCCAGAGGGCGAACAGCAGTTGTAGACAGTTGTCAAAGAATGTCTCTAATTGTGTTTTTCTGCAAAACCGCTCGTCTCCCGCTCGTAGCCATTCGTCGGCTCGCCCCGCCGGCACAATCGACCGAATGACGTCCCGTGCAGCACCTATCGAGGTGGCCGTCCTCCCATCGAAAGCCCTTGGCGCCCTGCGTGCCGGCTTGGTCGCGTTTCCTTTTCTCTGCCCGCTTGTGGCGGGCCCTTCGGTCCAGGCCTGGCAGTTGTTCGCCACCTGGGTTTGCCTCGCGGCGATGGTTCTGGTGATTCGTCCGGGTGCGCCAGCGCGGAGCGTCTGGCTCTGGCTGGCCGCTGCAGCGGCGGCAATCGTGTTGTCTTCTGCCTTCTTCTCCTCGCACGCCGCAGCATCCTGGTTGCCGGTCGTCGGGGTGCTGGGCGCCGTGGCCGTTTCGGCCTGCGTCGGGGTCGGCATGGCGCGCGGCGGGCCCTCGGTTTCGGCCGCGCTGGCGGTGGGCATCCTCGTGGCCGGCCTGGTCAGCGCCGTGCTGGGCCTGCTCCAGTACTACGGGCTGGCCGAACCGCTGGTGCCTTGGACCACCACACCCGCGCTGGGCCAGGCCTACGGCAACCTGCGCCAGCGCAATCAGTTCGCCACGCTGATCAGCATGGCGCTGGTTGCGGCGTTGTGGATTCACGCCACGCAGCCGTCGGTGCGTGCGCGGCGCTGGCTGGTGGCGGCGGCCTTGATGTTGCTCGTGGCCGCGGCGGCGTCCACCTCGCGCACGGGCTTGCTGCAGCTGGTTTCGATCGTTGGGGTGGCCGCCTTGATCGCGCGTCGGGAGCGCCGCGGCATGTCTAAGGAAAGCACGGCGGGCGTTGGTCGCTTCAGCTTGCCGCCGCCGTGGGTGCTGCTGGCGATGATTCCGGTCTATTTCGCCATTGCCTGGGTGTTGCCGCAGCTTGCGGCGGGCGAGGTCGAAGGCATGATGCGGCGCCTGCAAGAGGGCGCGCCCGGTGACCACACGCGGATCATCCTGTGGCGCAACGTGCTCACGCTGATCGCCCAGCATCCGCTCGCGGGGTGGGGCTGGGGCGAGCTGAGCTTTGCGCACTACAGCACGCTGTACGAGGGATCGCGATTCCCCGAGATCCTGGACAACGCGCACAACCTGCCGCTGCACCTGGCCGTGGAGCTGGGCATCCCGGTGTCTGTGCTGATCTGCGGCGGCTTCATATGGATGGTGCTGGCGGCCAGGCCGTGGCGCGAGCGCGATCCGGCGCGGCTCATGGCGTGGGGCATGCTGGGCGCCATCGTGCTGCACAGCCTGCTTGAATATCCGCTTTGGTATGGGCCGTTCCAGCTGGCGTTCGGGCTGTGCCTGGGCATGCTGTGGCCCGCCGGGCGCAACGCTTCATCGCCCTTGCGGCAACGCTTCGACAAAGACCGGTGGGCGGAGCCGGCTGTGTTGTCGTCCGCTGCGGCGGCGGCCGTGCTGGTGGCGGTGGTCGGCTATGCCGCCTGGGACTACATCCGCATCAGCCAGATCTATCTACCGCGCGACGAGCGCTTGCCGGCCTATGAAGAAAACACGCTGGCCAAGGCCAAGGGGTCGTGGCTTTTCGCAAGGCAGGTGGGTTTTGCGGAACTGACGCTCACGAAGGTGACCCCCGCCAACGCGGCTGCATTGCATTCGCTGGCCGAGCGCACGCTGCATTTTTCACCCGAGCCGCGCGTGATCGTCAAGCTGATCGAAAGCGCCGAACTGATGGGCCGACGCCAGGAAGCCCAGGATCAGGCGGAACGCTTCCGCATTGCATTTCCGAACGAGTACGAGCGCTGGCTGAAGGGCCTGCCGGTCGAGGCCGATATGCCTTAACCGCCTGGCTCGACCTTGTCTTTACTCCGCCACGTAGCTCCCCGACTTGCCGCCATGCTTCTCCAGCACATGCACATCGGTGATCCGCATCCCGCGGTCCACGGCCTTGCACATGTCGTAGATGGTGAGCAGTGCGACCTGCACGGCGGTCAAGGCTTCCATCTCGACGCCGGTCGGCCCCACGGTTTCGACCGTCGCAGTGCAGACCACCTGCGGCGCATTGCCCTTTTCGGCCAGCGCAAACGCCAGTGCCACGCGCGTGAGGGCCAGCGGGTGGCACAGCGGAATGAGGTCGCTGGTTTTCTTGGCCGCCTGGATGCCCGCGATGCGGGCGATGCCGAGCACGTCGCCCTTCTTTGCGGTTCCCGATTCGATCAGTGCCAGCGTCGCGGGCTGCATCTCGATGCGGCCAGTGGCCACGGCCACGCGGTGGGTGGCGGGTTTGGCCGCAACGTCGACCATGTGGGCCTGGCCCTGCGCGTCAAAATGGGTGAGGGAACTCATGTGTGAACGATCGATGTGTGGATGCATCATACGAGCCCGAGCCATGGACGAGGAATGCCGCGCTTGACTCCTTCCGCCACGAAAAAAAGTTCTGCCGCGCCCGCGTTGCGGGCACTGTGCGCTACGGTTCTCATAGCGTCGCAAATCTTGCTGCCGGTACCCGCCCGCGCGCAGCTGCAAGCGCTGCCGGGCCTGGGAGACGGCGGCGAAATGACCGCCAGCGCCGAGCGCAATCTGGGCGACCAGATCGCCCGCGAGCTTTACCGCGACACCGACTACATCGACGACCCGGTCATTGCCGCCTACGTGCAGGAGATCTGGCAGCGCCTCTTGGCCGCCGCACGGCAGCGCGGCGAACTCACGCCCGAGCTGGACGAGCGTTTTGCCTGGACCATCCTGCTGGGGCGCGACCGCAACGTCAACGCCTTTGCGCTGCCGGGCGGCTACCTTGGCCTGAACATGGGCCTGATTGCCACGGTAGGCAGCCGCGACGAGCTGGCAACGGTGCTCGGCCACGAGCTGTCGCACGTCACGCAGCGCCACATCTCGCGCATCATGAGCCGGCAGGGCAAGCAGATGCCGTGGATGCTGGCCGGCCTGATCCTCGGCATGATCGCGGCCAGCAAGAGCCGCAACGCCGACGCGGGGCAGGCCGTGATCATGGGCAGCCAGGCGCTCTTCATGCAGAACCAGCTGAGCTTCTCGCGCGACATGGAGCGCGAGGCCGACCGCGTGGGCTTCGGCGTGATGACGCAGGCCGGCTTTGCGCCGCAGGGCGCGGCCACCATGTTCGAAAAGCTGCAGTACGCCTCGCGCCTCAACGACAACGGCTCCTACCCGTACCTGCGCAGCCATCCGCTCACGTCAGAGCGCATTTCCGACATGCAGGGCCGGTTCCAGTTCCGCCTCGATGCCGCGCCGGCCATGCCGCTGGCCATGGACCACGCCATGATTGCCGCACGTGCGCGCGTGCTCACGCGGCCCGGTGTCGACGTGCTGCGGCTCTGGGTCGAAGCGGCTTCCAGCGGCGAGTTCGCAAAGAGCAGCCCGGCCCAGCAGGCGGGCACGCTCTACGCAGCGGCGTTGTCGGCCAAGGATCTGCGCGATTTGAAGGCTGCGCGCGCACTGGCCGAGCGGCTGGCGGCACGCACCGCGGAAGATCCATCGGCCGCCAAGTTGGCGCGCTGGCTCACGGCCGAGATCGAACTTGCCGGCGGCGGCGCTGCCAAGGCCGCTGCCTTGCTCGATGTGAAGTCCAAGGAGCGCCCCGAGATGCTGCTGGCCGCCGACGCAGCCGTGGCCACGCGCCAGCCGGCGCCGATGGTGCCGGTGCTGCGCGACTGGGTCGCCACCCATCCGCGCGACGCCACCGTCTGGCGGGCGCTGGCCAATCTGTATGGCGCGCAGAACGACACGCTGCGCGCGGTGCGTGCCGATGCCGAAGCGAACGTGGCCATCCTCGACTACCCCGCCGCGCGCGACCGCTTCAAGGCCGCACAGGAACTGGTGCGCAAGCCCGGCGCGCCCATTGACCACTACGAGGCGTCGATCATCGACACCCGCGCGCGGGACGTCGAAGCATTGGTGAAGCGGCAGGCCGAAGAGCCCCCGCTCAGGCAATGACGACGAACGGGCCGTGGCTCAGCGCTTGGACAGAAGCCCGCCCAGCGCGGCTTCGATGATCAAGCCCAGCAGCGAATAGATCAGCGAGCCGATCAGCGCAGCCACGAAGCCGCTGACCTGGAAGCCCGCAAGCAGGCCCGACGCGGCCCAGAACAGCAGTGCATTGATCACGAACAGGAACAGCCCCAGCGTGACGATGGTGACCGGCAGCGTGAGCACCACCAGCACCGGCCGCACGACCATGTTGAGCAAGCCGATGACTGCCGCGGCAATCAGCGCGGAGCCGAAGCTGTTGACCTGGACACCTTTGTAGAGATAGGCCACCGCCAGCAGCGCGACGGCGCTGAGCAGCCATTTGAGGATGATGCGCATGCGCCGCAGGATACCCCACCGGCCCGCAAAAAGACGAGAGCCCCGGCGCGTTGCCGCACCGGGGCTCGTCGTGAAGCAATAGTGCTTACTCGGCCAGTTCGTTCGCGAGCACCAGCAGCGCGCCCATGCCCATCACGGCGCCGGGAAAGGCCCAGCCCGACTGGTGCGCCGGGGTCTGGTCGGGCGTGACCGGTTCCAGGTCGACGCCGATCTTGGGACGGCGCGCATCGACCACGTGGGTGGCCGAATGCTCGCGCTTCAGTTGCTGCGTGAGTTCGGTCAGCGGGCCTTTGGCCAGCACCGGCGTTACCTGTCCGCCATTGCGTTCGAGCACCGGCAGGAGCTGCGCTTGAACCTTGCTGAACCACTTGGCACGCCAGTTCTCTCTTGCGCTGTGGCTCACCCATTTGCTGATGCGATGCGTCATGCGCGGTGCACAAGCCACGAGTACCCAATGGCGCGCCACGACGCTGTTCGCGTCCGGAGCGAGTTCGGCGAACTGCTCGCAGGCGTAGCCGGCGTCGTCGACATAGAGAATGATCGTTTCCACGTAGCGCTCCTTCAAGCCGTTAGAGTGGCAGAGACTGGTCGATGAGGGAAGAGCATTTTTGCTGATGATGCCTGCGAGCCGTCAGCTCGTGCTGGCAGCGGTGGTGGGCCGTTGGCGCGCCTGGCGCACCGCCACCCACTTGCCGATGACCAGCACCAGCAGCGCACCGCCCACGCCGGCTGCATACCTGATGACGTCGGTCTGCGGCACCTTCGGCACCCACGTCCAGGCCGCGGTGTTCGACAGCGCGGGGTCGGACACGGCCATGGTACCGGCGATCCAGCCCAGCAGCATGCCGCCCAGCGTGATGATGATCGGGAAACGGTCCATCAGCTTGATGACCAGCTGGCTGCCCCAGACGATGATCGGAATGCTCACCAGCAGGCCGAAGATCACCAGCGGCATCTGGTGGTTCTGGCCTGCGCCTTGCGCGGCACCAGCAATGGCGATCACGTTGTCCACGCTCATCACCAGGTCGGCGATGATCACGGTCTTGACCGCGCCCCACAGCTTGTCGCTGGCGGCAATGTTGCCGTGCGCATCGTCGTGCTCGGGGGCCAGCAGCTTCACGCCGATCCACAGCAGCAGCACCGCGCCCGCAAGCTTCAGGAATGGAATGGCCAACAGCGTGAGCGCGAAGAAGATCAATATCACGCGCAGCACGATGGCACCGGCCGTGCCCCAGAGAATGCCCTTGGTGCGCTGCGCAGGCGGAAGCTTGCGGCAGGCCAGGGCAATGACGACGGCGTTGTCGCCGCCGAGCAGGATGTCGATCATGATGATCTGACCGACCGCGACCCAGAATTCCGGGGTCATGAACTGTTCCATAGCTTCCTCTTGTCTTCGTGCGTGGCCTGTTCATCTTCGGTGATGGCAACAGTCCGGCGCAAGTGCGCGTTTTCGATTCATCCCGGGAAGGAATGATCGAAGCGATGACGAAGACCGGGGTGACGACCGGGGACTCAGGAACGCTTCGATCAAACCTGCGCAGGTTCAAATCGAAGGTCTTGCTCGACAACGCGCACCCAGGGGCGCGTGGTGTCCGACAGGCCGGAAGTGTTGTGCTTCGTATTGACGACCTGTCGATTTCCGCTGCCATGGACAGCGGTCGGGAGCTACTCCCCTTCGTGGATGGGATTAGAGCATCCGGACCGGGCCTCTGGCAACCTGAAATTTCCGGCACTTTAAAAAGAATGCCTTCGAAAGCCTCGTGAATAAAAGGTGTGGAGCTATGAATCTTGTAGCGCCTATAACCTTCAGGGGCCGCGGGGCATTGCCGGACTATGATCGGCCGCTCGCTGTTTTTTCTCTCTCCATGGCCGCCATTCACATCATCGACATCGAGGCCGCCATCAACCATTGGCGCGAGAAGAGTCCTTCGCCCGACGGCATCACCCTGGCGCCCGAATTGCGCGCACTCGCCGAGGTCTACGCGCTCATGGTGTTCCACCACGAAGACGAGGTCGACGAGTTCGGTTTTCCCCCCGACGCCTGGGCGGCATGGCTCGACTGGTACCACAGCACGCCCGACACGCCCTGCATCGCGATCTGTTCCACCAGCCAGGGCGACGACGAGTGCAAGGGCTGCGGCCGCAGCTTCGACGAAGTGCAGCATTGGCCCGCCATGTCGCCGGTCGAAAAGCGCGTGACCTGGCGCCGCATCACCATGGAAGACACGGCCTGGCGCTTCAACAAGTACGCTGAGCGCGCGCGCGAGGCCGAACCGGCGCAGTGGCCCGACGATCCGGCGGAGCCCCTCGGCCCCGACGACACCGCCTGAGTTGGGCCGCCCCATGCGCCGTCTCGCCCAAGCACCCAACCTCGCAATCGCGACCTTGTGGGTGCACGCATTGCGAGAGGAGGGCGTAGAAGCGACGGTGCAGCGTGAATTTCTCGGTGCCGTGATGGGCCAGCTGCCGCCCGACCAGTGCCTGCCTGAAATCTGGATCGACGACGAAGCGCAGTTCGAGCGCGCGCAGCAGGTGCTGCATGCGGCGCAGCACAGGCCGCAGCGCAACTGGCAATGCGTGTGCGGCGAGCGGATCGAAGGCGGCTTCGAGCAGTGCTGGCACTGCGGCGCGATGATGCCGGCGGCCTGAAGCCGGCAGGCGAGAGCCTATTTCCAGCGCAGCAGTTCGACGTCGATGCTGTTTGCGCCGTCGCCCAGCGTCAGCGTGTTTTCCTGGATCGTCGCTTGCAGCTGCATGCTGCGTTGCGCCAGCGCGGCCAGCGCCTGCGAGGCTTCCGTCGGCACGCGGTACACCTGCAGGTTCTGCGGCCGCGTGAGCTTGGTCTCGATGCCGCGCCACCAGATCTCGGCCGCGTGGTTGAAGCAGTAGACGATCACTTCGTCCGACTTGCCGCAGGCCTTGATGATGGGCTTGTCTTCCGGCTGGCCGACCTCGATCCACAGCTTGGTCTCGCCCGTGAAATCGCGCAGCCACACGTCGGGCTCGTCGACGTTCGACAAGCCCGCGCCAAAGGCCAGCGTGCCGTCGCCCTGGCACACGTCCTGCAGCTTGTGCGCGTTGAGCGCGAGCGCGACGAGCCGGATCATCATCCGCTCGTCGGTCTCGCTCGGATGGCGCGCCAGCGTCAGCGCATGGTCGGCGTAATAGCCGTGGTCGATGTCGGCCACCGCGAGGGCGGCCTTGAAGATGGTGGATTTGAGGGCCATGGGTGCGCGAGTGTATGCGCCCCCACGGGCTTCGTCAGAACGCCACCGAGGCCTGCAGGTACAGCGTGCGCGGCTGGCCCACGTACTTGCCGCCGTTGTTGTCGACCGAGCGGTTGTAGTAGCGGCGGTCGAACAGGTTCTTGACGCCGACGGCCAGCTTCAGGTTGCTCATCGAAGGGCCGAAGTCGTACGCGGCGCGCAGGTTCATGGTGGCGTAGCCCGGAATGTTGCCCAGGCGGCCGGTCGAGTCTTCCATCGTGACGTAGTTCGCGCCGTCGTCGGGCGACCCCGGCGAGCGCTGCTTCGATTGCGCGTACACGTCGGCGTTGAAGGTCCACGGCCCGCGCTCGTAGCGCGCGCCGAGCGTCGCCACCTGGCGAGAATAGAACGGCAGGTCTCGGCCGGCAAAAGCGCCGGCCTTGGCGATGGCCTGCGTGTATGTGTACGTCGCGGACACCGACACGCCCTTGAGCGATTCGCTCAGCGTGCCAAGGTCGTAGCGCAGGGCCGACTCCAGGCCGCGGTGCCGCGTGGCGCCCAGGTCGGTCCACTGGCCGACGTCGCCGGTGATGGAGCGGGCCAGCAGCAGTTCCTTGTCGAAGTTGATGTTGAACAGGGTCAGCTCGCCGCTCCAGGCCTCGCCCTTGTAGTGCGTGCCAATTTCATAGGTCTTGGCCTTCTCGGGGTGCAGGCCGGTGGTCGATTGCGCGAGCTGGGCATACTGCTGCGGGCCAAACGACACGCCGGCATTCGCGAACACCGACCACCGCTCGTTCATGCGGTAGAGCACCGACAGCGTCGGCAGCACCTCGTTGGAGTCGATCTTCGGATAGTTGGCGCCGGTGACCCGATTGTTGGCCATCGTGAACACGTCGTTGTGCGAGCGGATGGACTCGTAGCGCACGCCGGGCGTGATGGTCCAGTTGCCGAAGTCGATCCGGTCGTCGATGTAGAAGGCATGCGCGGTCGTGCCGCCCTTGCTGGTCTGGTACGCGGGCTGGGCGAGCGTGTACGCATCGAAGCCGGGGCGCGGCAGGTAGTAGGCGCTGCGCGTCGCCACCTCGGAGGCCTCTTCCTTGAGGTAGCGCGCGCCGACGCTGATTTCCTGCACCACGCTGCCCGAATCGATCAGGCGCGAGTAGCGGGGCTCGACAGCAAAAGTCTTGTAGTTGCGCGGCGCGCTGGTCAGGCGCCGCCTGTTGGCGTTGGCGCCCGTGCCTTCCTGCTCAAGGTAGCTGCTGCGGAACGAGTCCGTGTAGTAGCTCAGCATTTCGAACTTGTTCACGCCGTCGTTGTGCGTGTACTTGATCGACCCGTCGGTCCGGCGCCCGGAGAACTCGTCGAAAGGGCGGTCGGACTGGAACGGGTTCGCGGCAAACTGCGCCGTCGTCAGGCCGCCGGGCATGCGGCCCTTGCCTTCGAAATGGTGCAGCGAGACCGCGATGTCGTCGGTCTTCGAGATCCGGTAGGCGCCCTTCAGCATCAGGTCGTCGATGCTGGTGTGGTCGTTGCTCTGGCGAAAACCGTCGCCATGTGTGCCCGAATACAGCAGCGCAAGCCCGAGGCCGTTCTCGTTGGTGCCGCCCATGAAGAGGGTGGGCGTGGTCTTGATGCCGCCGCCGTGGCTGGCGCTTTCGACGCCTACGCCCACTTCGCCCGCAAACTGCTTCGGAATCGCCCGCGTCACGAAGTTGATGATGCCGCCCACGTTCTGGGGGCCGTAGCGCACCGAGCCCGCGCCGCGCACCACGTCGACCGCCTCCAGGCTGCCGAGCGACAGGGGTGCGAGCGAGAGCTGCGGCTGGCCGTAAGGCGCATAGGCCAGCGGCACGCCGTCCAGCAGGATGGTCGAGCGCGGCGACAGGCGCGACGTCAGCCCGCGCACGCCCACGTTGAGCGAGATGTCGCTGCCGCCGGTGCCGTTGCTCTCTTGCACCTGCACGCCGGGAACCTGGCGCAGCACGTCGCGCACGCTGGTGGCGCCGGCTTCCTGGATCTGCTTGCGCTCGATGATGCTGCGCGCACCCGGGTGCTCGAGCACCTTGGTTTCACTGGGCGTGCCGAGCCAGTCGCCCGTGACGGTCACCGCCTCCAGCGACTTCGTGCCATCGGTCGCCGGCTCGGCTTCGGCCGCAAAACTCTGGAAACTGATGGGGAACAGCGCCATCACCAGGGCGGCGCACTTCTTTTGCTTGAACACGGGTTCTCCTCGAATCGAAAAATCGACCGCAGCAACCGTCCCGTTCAGGACGTCGTGCGGTTGCTGTTGTTGGAAAGCGCGGCGCCTCGGGCCGCCGCGGCCACGGCGCGGCGCCGCCACCAGAGCCAGATGCCGCTCAGCCCCAGGCCGCCGAGTGCCAGGCCCAGAAGCGCGACGACCGCCTGGTGCACAGGCCCGCCCAATACGCCGGTGTGCAGCGGATAAATCACCACCACCGCGCCATTGCCGGCGTCGAGGTCTTGCCATCGGCGCACCGCCAGCACCTCGCCGGTCAGCGGATGCAGCCACACCGAGCTGATGCCGTTCGGGTGCGGATCGTCAGCCAGCCGGAATCGCACCCGCATGGGACGGTTCGGCTTGCCGGGCACTTGCACATAGCCGATCGGCTGGCCCGGGAACACGTTCTGAGCACGGGCGACGAGGTCGTCGAGCGAAAGCCGGGGCCCAGCGGCCGTGCCTTTGGGCACCGTGGGCGGCTTGACCGGCTCCTGGCCCATGGTGGCCGAAATGAAGTTGCCGAGCGGGCGCCAAGCCATGTAGGCGCCCGTGAAGACCGACACCGCAATCAACAGCCCGAGCACGGCGCCGCCGGTGCGGTGCAGGTCGAACAGCCCGCGCAGCAAGCCGCGGTCGAGCGCGATCCGCAGCGAAGGCGGCCAGCGCGTGGGCCACCAGAGCACCACGCCGGTGATCAGCGTGAACAGATAGGCCAGCGCCACGAAGGCGAGGATGCCCTTGCCGGTGTCTTCCAGCAGCAGGCTGCTGTGCAGTTCGAACAGCAGGTTGTAGGCACCCTCGTGCGTGCCGCGTCGGCCTTGCTCCGCACCGGTGGCGGGATCGAGATAGAGCGTGCCGTCCCAGGGCCCGCGCACATACACCCAGAGCGTCTCGCCGGAGTCGCGCGGCGGTCGCAGCGTGAAGTTGGTGTCGGGCCCGAACTCGGCCAGGATGCGCTGGCGCAGCGGCTCGAGCGGCAGCGCGGGCGCCGCAACGGCCGTGTTCCGGGCCACGAAGAGCTCGGGATGCGCATAGCGGTCGATCGGCAAGGCGACCACCAGCACCGCGCCGAGCAGCGCCGTGAGGGCAAGTACCGGTCCGAGCGTGAGACCGATCCAGCGGTGAACCTTGAGCCAGAGGCGTCGGAGGGGGGCGCGCAGCATGAACAACAGGGGCTTGAAGCCCCGTCAGGTTGTTGGCTGGCGCACCGCGGGCGGCGCGTTGGCTGAAGAGGGGCGTGAAACGACGCAGGCAGCCGCCTTCAGGCGGCTGGGGCGTCGGTGCGGGAAGCCTCAGATTCTACTGGCGAGCTCCGCGGCCTTGCCCACGTAGCTCGCGGGCGTCATGGCGAGGAGCCGTTCTTTTTCCGCCGCGGGAATGTCGAGCGAGCGGATCAGTCCGTGCAGCGCCTCGGCCGTCACGGTCTTGCCGCGCGTCACTTCCTTGAGCTGCTCGTAGGCGCCCTGCACGCCGAAGCGGCGCATCACGGTCTGGATGGGTTCGGCCAGCACTTCCCATGAAGCATTGAGGTCGTCGGCCAGCGCTTCCTCGTTGAGCTCCAGCTTGCCGAGGCCGGTGGCCAGGCTCGCGTACGCCAGCGTGGCATAGCCGAAGGCCACGCCGATGTTGCGCAGCACCGTGCTGTCGGTCAGGTCGCGCTGCCAGCGGCTGATCGGCAGCTTCTCGCTCAAGTGGCGCAGCACCGCGTTGGCGAGGCCCAGGTTGCCTTCGGCGTTCTCGAAGTCGATGGGGTTGACCTTGTGCGGCATGGTCGAGGAGCCGATCTCGCCCTTCTTGAGCCGCTGCTTGAAGTAGCCCAGGCTCACATAACCCCAGATGTCGCGCGAAAAGTCGATCAGGATGGTGTTGGTGCGCGCCACGGCATCGAACAGTTCGGCCATGTAGTCGTGCGGCTCGATCTGGATGCTGTAGGGCTGGAAGCTCAAGCCCAGACCAAGCGGCGCGGGCGTTTCGATGACCTTGCGGCTGAACGCCTCCCAGTCGAAATCGGGCCAGGCTGCCAGGTGGGCGTTGTAGTTGCCCACGGCGCCGTTCATCTTGCCGAGCAGTTGCACCGAGGCAATCTGCGCGCGCGCCTTCGACAGCCGCACCGCCACGTTGGCGATTTCCTTGCCGACCGTGGTCGGGCTGGCGGTCTGGCCATGGGTGCGCGACAGCATCGACACGCCGGCGAACTGGTGCGACATCTCGCGCAGCTTGGCAATCAGCCCGTCGATCGCCGGCAGCATCACTTTCTCGCGTGCGGCCTGGATCTGCAGCGCATGGCTGGTGTTGTTGATGTCTTCGCTGGTGCAGGCAAAGTGAACGAATTCGGCGGCGGCCAGCAGCTCCGGCCGGGCGTCGAACTTGGACTTGATCCAGTATTCGACGGCTTTCACGTCGTGGTTGGTGGTTTTCTCGATTTCCTTGATGGCGAGGGCGTCTGCCTCCGAGAAATGGGCCACCAGGCCCAGCAGGTACTTGCGGGCGCCGCCCGTGAGCGGCTTGAATTCGGCAAAGCCGCAGTCGGACAGCGCAATGAACCACGCCACTTCGACCTGCACGCGCCGGTGCATATAGCCCTGTTCGCTCATCAGCGGGCGCAGTGCCGCAAGTTTGGCCGCATAGCGGCCGTCAAGTGGGGAGAGGGCGGAAACGGTGGAGAAGCTCATGCCCGAATTTTAGGCGGCTCGCGGCGACGTTCGTTCGCGACAGATCGAAGCCGCGCTTTTGGCGTTCCCCTAAAATGAAGTTGAATAAACGTAAATCAAAGCCTAGGGAGAGAGCTTTCATGAAACTGATCGGATCGGCCGCCAGCCCTTATGTGCGCAAGGTGCGCGTGGTGCTGGCCGAAAAGCGGCTCGACTACCAGTTCGTGATCGAAGATGTCTGGGCTGCCGACACCACCATTGCGCACTCCAACCCGCTCGGGAAGGTGCCCTGCCTCATCATGGAAGGCGGCGACGCGATGTTCGATTCGCGCGTCATCGTCGAATACCTCGACACCCTGTCGCCCGTGGGCAAGCTCATTCCGCAGCAGGGCCGCGAGCGTGCCGAAGTCAAGACCTGGGAGGCATTGGCCGACGGCGTCATGGATGCCGGCGTGCTCTGGCGTCTGGAATCCACGTGGACCGGCCGCAGCGATGGCGAGCGCAGCGCAGCCTGGATCGAACGTCAGCGCGCCAAGGTCGAAGGCGGCATTGCCGCCATGGCCAAGGGGCTGAGCGACAAGCCCTTTTGCAGTGGCATCCACCTTGGCCTGTCCGATATCGCCGTGGGCTGCGCGCTGGGCTGGGTGGGGTTGCGCTTCCCCGAGATCGACTGGCGCGGCCAGCACCCCAATCTGGCAAAGTTGTACGACAAGCTGCTGCTTCGGCCCAGCTTCATCGACACCCAACCATGAAAAAAGGCGCCTCTGGCGCCTTTTTCGTTTCAGGGCGCCTGTGTTGCCGCGCCCCGCCCCTGAGGGAAATACAAAAATGCTGCGAGGCGCCCCGACGCGAAGGAGGGAGGGAGGGAGGAGGAGAAGAATCGCCTCGGGATTTCAACCAGACTTAGACGCCCAGAAGACCTCGCAACATGAAACCGGAGGGCATTTGCTGCCCACGCTCGATATGAGCACAGTGTGCCAGCCCGGTTCCCGCCCTAGTGGTAAACGTTTGTGACGACTCGTATGACCTCGGGTGCGTCAATGCGCGGCCAGCTGGCTCTCGATGACCTTCACGAAGGCCGCCTCGTCAGGCGCCGTCATGCTCGACCAGGCCTGCACCACCTTGCCGTCCCGCCCGATCAGGTATTTGTAGAAGTTCCACTTCGGCGTGGTGCCGGAGGCCAGCGCGAGCTGCTTGAAGAGCGGGTTGGCGTTGGCGCCGCGCACCGACGATTTGGCGAACATCGGAAACTTCACGCCGAAGGTGCTTTCGCAGAAGTCTGCAATTTCCTTGTTGGAGCCCGATTCCTGCGAGAAATCGTTCGACGGAAAGCCCAGCACCACCAGGCCGCGCGAGCGATATTTGCTGTCCAGCGCCTCCAGGCCCTTGTATTGCGGGGTAAAGCCGCAGAAGCTCGCGGTATTCACCACCAGCACCACTTTTCCGGAGTACTGGCACAGATCTTGGGGTTTTTCGTCTTGCAGCCGCGGGAAGGTGTGTTGCAAGGTGGCGGGGCAGGCGGTGGCCACGCCGTCAGCAGGGGCGGCCGACGTCGGTGCGGCAGGGGCCGCGGAAGGGGTCTGAGCACCGGCCGTCCCGAGGGCAAACAGGCATGCTGCCAGTGCGGCGGCCGGAGTGCAGCGCTTGAGCGCCGACAATCGGGAGGGGGTTCGCATGGGGGCTCCTGATACAAAAAAGAGGGGTGTGAATCCGTGCCGCCAGGCAGCGCGTATTCGCATCATCGCGCGTCTGTCACCGGCGCGCCAAACGGGCCGACTAAAATCGGCGGCCTTAGAAAGATTTTGATGCTTTATCCGGAACTCTTCAGACAACTCGAATCTGTCCGCTGGGACATGGACAAGGACATTCCCTGGCAGTCGTTCGATGCTTCGCTACTGTCTGAAGAACAGGCGCAAACCATCAAGATGAACGCCATCACCGAGTGGGCGGCGCTGCCGGCCACCGAGATGTTCCTGCGCGACAACCGCCACGATAGCGACTTTTCGGCTTTCATGTCGATCTGGTTCTTCGAGGAGCAGAAGCACTCGCTGGTGCTGATGGAATACCTCAAACGCTTCAGCCCCAAGCATGCGCCCACCGAGCAGGAGCTGCACGAAGTGCGCTTCGACTTCGACCCGGCGCCCCCGCTCGAAACCCTCATGCTGCATTTCTGCGGCGAGATCCGCCTCAACCACTGGTACCGCCGCGCGGCCCAGTGGCACACCGAGCCGGTCATCAAGCACATCTACACCACGCTGAGCCAGGACGAGGCCCGCCACGGCGGCGCGTACCTGCGCTACATGAAGCGCGCCATGGAAAAGTTCGGCGACGAGGCCCGGGCCGCGTTCACCAAGGTCGGCGTGCTGATGGCCAGCGCGCGCCGCACCGCCCAGGCGCTGCACCCGACCAACCTGCACGTCAACAAGGCGCTGTTCCCGAACGACACCATCCAGAGCCGGATGCCCGACCCGGATTGGCTCGAGCACTGGCTCGACAAGCAGATCAAGTTCGATGCCGTCTGGGAAAGCAAGGTCGGCGAGCGCATCCTGCACAACCTGAGCCTCTTGATGGACCGCAGCTTCAAGACCGTGCAGGAGCTCAACCGCTACCGCAAGGAATTGGCCGCATCCCTCGGCCCCAAGCCCGAATACCAGGGCGCGTAACGGCGGGTGGTTCCCTGATAAATTCGGCCGGATTGCGGGCAGCGGTGTCACAAGGACGCGCTGCCAGCCGTCTAGCCGAACATGGACGACGCCACCCTCACTTTCGATAGCCACCGCCGACGCCTTCAGGGCATCGCCTACCGCATGCTCGGCTCCGTTGCCGAGGCGGAAGAGGTGGTGCAGGACGCCTGGCTGCGCTGGCACGAGGCCGACAAGGCCGGTTTCGACAGCGCCGAAGCCTGGCTGGTCACCGTCGTCACGCGCCTTTCGATCGATCGGCTGCGCGCCGCCAAGGTCCAGCGCGAGCACTACATCGGGGCCTGGATGCCCGAGCCCACGCTGACCGAATCGCCCGACACGCCGGAAGAATCGCTGGAGCGCGCCGACAACATCTCCGTCGCATTCCTCGCCGTGCTCGAGCGCCTGGCGCCCGAGGCGCGTGCCGCCTTCCTGATGCGCGAGGTGTTCGACGCAGACTACGACGAGGTGGCGCTCACGCTCGGCAAAAGCGAAGCCGCCTGCCGGCAACTGGTGCACCGCGCCAAGGCGCAGGTGCAGGAGGCGCGCCCGCGCTATCAGGTGTCGCGCGAAACCCACCAGCGCCTGCTGCGCGCCTTTGCCGATGCGGCCGCGCGCGGCAGCCTGCATGACCTGAAGGCGCTCATGGCGGAAGACGTGGAGCTCATCGGCGACGGCGGAGGCAAGGTGCAGAGCTTCAGCAAGGTGCTGCGCGGCAGCCAGCGGCTGGCACAGCTGTACTTCGCGCTCTGGCGCCGGTTGGGCGCGGCGGTGCGCATGGAGCTGGCGGAGATCAACGGCGAACCCGGGCTGCTGCGCTTTGTCGACGGGCAACTCGAATCGGCGCAGACCTTCGAGATCGAGGGCGAGCGCATCGTGCGCATCCGTGCACAGCGCAACCCCGACAAGCTGGCGCGCATCGCACAGCATTTTTCTTCGAAATAATTCGCCCGGCGTGTCACAGGGCCGAGGGCCGGCCCGTCTTCAACAGGTAGCAAGCAGATTTTTCGAATCTCAACCACCTGGAGTACACGCCATGAGCAACACCATCGCCCCCCGCCTCACCTGGTACAAGACCGCCCCCAAGGCCTTCCAGGCCATGATCGCCGTCAATGGCACCATCGAATCGAGCACGCTCGGCAAGGTGCTGATCGATCTCGTCTTTGCCCGCGTCTCGCAGATCAACGGCTGCGCCTACTGCCTCGACATGCACGTGCGCGACCTGCGCCAGCAGGGCGAAGACTGGCAGCGCATCAACAGCCTGGCCACCTGGCGCGAAGTGAGTTTTTTCAACGAGCGCGAGTGTGCGGCGCTGGCCTGGGCTGAAACGCTGACGCGCCTCGCCGACCGTCATGAAGACCGCGACGCCGAGTTCGAGGTACTCAAGGCGCATTTCAGCGAACTCGAAATCGTCGAGCTCTCGATCGCCATCGCGCAGATCAACGCCTGGAACCGCATGGGCGTCGGCATGCGCTCGCAGGTGCTGGCCAAGGCGATGCCCTGAGGCCGTGTCTCCGGTGCCGCGTGCCCGAAGTTGCGGCTTAGCGGCGTTCCACCACCATCGGCGCGATGCGCAGGCTCTCGCGCAGTTGAGCGACAGCTTCGCCGGCCGCCGAGCGTGAGGGGAAGGGCCCGGCCTGCAGTCGATGCGTGCCGGCTTCGCTGAACACGCGCAGCTGCGGCGCCAGCGCGGGCAGGCCTCGCGCGGCTTCACTCAGCAGGTTCTGAGCGCCATCGCGTTCGCGGAAGGCGCCGAGCTGCACCCAGAAGCCAGCCGTTGCGGCGGCGGAAGAGTTTGCGGCCGTTGAACGAGCCATGGGCGCCGGCGCCGCGATGGGCGCCATTGGCGGCAGCTCGGCGACCTCCATCTGCCGGGGCGATGCGGCCTCCGGTGTCGGCGGCGCAGTTTGCGCCAGAGGCTCCGCCCCCGTCATCGGCGTCATCGTCGTTTGCGGTGCGACCGGCATCGTCGAAGCAGCCGGCGTGTCCATCGCCACCTGCGCCACCCATGCCGAGGGAACCGGCACAGGCGCCGTTGCGCGCGGCGGTTGCACAGCCGGGGCCGCCGAGGCATACGCCGTCCCCGAATCCCGCCGCCACGCGCCGGTGCGTATGTCTTCGTTCGTGATGCGTTCGATCTCCACCGGGGCCACGCCGCGCAGCAGGTCGAGCTTGAGCGCCGCCGTGTAGCTCAGGTCGATGACGCGGCCGTCGACGAACGGCCCGCGGTCGTTCACCCGCACGATCACCTCGCGCCCGTTGGCCGGGTTTCGCACGCGCACATAGCTGGGCAGCGGCAACGTCTTGTGCGCGGCCGTCATGGCGTACATGTCGTAGGGCTCGCCGCTCGCGGTCGATACGCTGTGGAACTTGCGTCCGTACCACGAGGCAATGCCCGATTCGCGAAACGGCCGGTCGTCGGTGATTGGCTGGTAGCCCCGGCCCAGCACCGTGTAGGGCTTGCTGGTACCGCCGCTGTTGCGGATGGGTTCGACGCGGGGTTCTGCGTCGGGCACGCGGTCCAGATCCGGGGGAATGCTGGTGCCGGGGCCGTCGCGGCCGCCTGGAGCGCCGCCCCCGCTGCGCGGGCCGCTCGCGCAGCCGGCGAGAAGAACGGCGACAGCCACCGCACAGGCGGCCATCGCCGATGTGGCGAGGGTGGGGGTGCGGGTGCTGTCAGCCAAATACCGCCTTCCAGAGCGCCAGCATGGCGCCGCGCTCCTGGGCCAATGCGGGCGGCGTGACCTGCGTCGGCTCTTCGTTGAGCCGCGCGAGATGTTGCACGCGGCGCAGTTCGCGATAGGCGGCCGCCGCATTGCGGCCAACGGCGGCTGGCAGCAGGCCGGCTTCTTCCGCGCGCACCAGCAGCGCGATGTTGCCCACGTTGGGAATGAGTTCCCGGTGCCCGGCCGACTCCGACAGCACCAGGAACTGCACCGCGAACTCCGCGTCCACCATGCCGCCGGGGCTGTGCTTCACGTCGAAGCGATCGGCCTTGACCGGCCGCGCGCCGCGCACCTTGTCGCGCATCGCGATGATCTCGGACTTCAATGCCTGGTGGTCGCGCGGAGCCACGATGACGGCCTCCCGCACCTGGTCGAAGCGCGCGCCCAGTTCGGCGCTGCCGAGCACGAAGCGTGCGCGCGTCATGGCCTGGTGCTCCCAGGTCCACGCCGTGTTGCTGCCGCGCCCGAGCTGGTAGCGCTCGTACGCTTCGAAGGTGGTCGTCAGCAGGCCCGAGTTGCCGTTCGGCCGCAGAGCGGTGTCGATCTCGAAGAGGTCGCCTTCGCGCGTCTTCACGGTGAGCCAGTTGATCAGCTTGCGCACATAGGCCGCGTAGACCTCGCCCGCGCGTTCGTCGTCGTCTTCGTAGACGAACACGATGTCCAGGTCGCTGCCGTAGCCCAGCTCTTTGCCGCCCAGCTTGCCGTAGCCGATGATCGCGAATTGCGGCACTTCGCGGTGGCGGTTGCGCACGTGCGGCCAGCACCAGCGGGCGGTGACGCGCAGCGTGGTGTCGGCCAGCGCGCTCAGGTCGTCGGCCACCTGTTCCACGGTGAGCCGGCCGTCCACGTCGCGCGCCAGCGTGCGGAACACTTCGGCATGGTGGGCATGGCGCAGCAGGTTGAGCAGGCGTTCCTCGTCGGCTTCGCCGGTGCGGCTGAGCGAGGCATGGCGCGCTTCGAGCTCCCGCTCGAACTCCGCCGCCACGAAGCGGCCCGACAGCATTTCGTCGCTCGCGAGCTCGTCGATGACGCCGGGGTGCTGCATCAAGTAGCGCGCCGGCCACTTCGCGGCGCCCAGGAGCCGCAGCAGCCGCTCCTGCACGGCGGGCCGTTCGACCAGCAGCGCCACATAGCTCTCGCGCCGCAGCAGCGGCTCGATCCAGTCGGCCCAGCGCAAGGCGGCGTCCACGTGGCGCGGCGTTTGTCCCGGGCCGTCGCCATCGGGTTCTTTCAGCCATTGGCCGGTGCGTTGCACCAGCTGGCGCAGCCGGGCCCGTGTTTCCTCGCGCAGCGCCAGCACGCGGGGCTGCTCGCACCAGTTGCCGATGCGCGCGGCAAATGCGGGCGGCAGATCGTCGAGCAGATCGACCAGGTCGGCGGGCGCGCCTGCCTTCTTGCCGTTGCACTTGCCGTTGCAGGGCTTCACGCCGCCGAGCAGCTTGTCGAATTCCTGCGCCACGAGCTCGCGGTGCGTGTCGAGCTGCTCGAGAAAGGCACAGGAGCCGGCATAGCCCATGGTCTGGGCAATCCAGCGCAAATCGTCGTCGGCCACAGGCAGCACGTGCGTCTGCTGGTCGTCCAGGTACTGGATGCGGTGTTCCACGCGGCGCAGGAATTCATAGGCCGCCGCCAACGCATCGGCGGTTTCCTGCGGCATCAGGCCGGCACGCGCCACGCGCTGCAAGGCATCGAGCGTCGGCCGGGTGCGCAGCTCGGGAAACTGCCCGCCGCGCACCACCTGCAGCAGCTGCACCGTGAATTCGATTTCGCGGATGCCCCCGCGCGACAGCTTGACGTCATTGGCGCGCTCGGGCCGGCCTGCGCTCCGGCGAGCCGATTGTTCGCGGATCTGCCGGTGCAGCGTGCGCAGCGAATCGAACACGCTGTAGTCGAGATAACGGCGGAACACGAAGGGCAGCACCGTGGCGCGCAGGCTCTGCGCGAGCCCTTGCGAAATGACGTCGCGCGGCGCGACCACCCGGCTCTTCATCCAGGCAAAGCGCTCCCATTCGCGGCCCTGCACCTGAAAATATTCGTCGAGGGCGTCGAGCGACACCACGCTCGGCCCCGAATTGCCGTTCGGCCGCAGCGCCAGGTCGACACGGAACACGAAGCCGTGCTCGGTGATGTCGCCCACCAGCGCATAGATGCGCTTCACGGCGCGGGAAAAGTACTCCTGGTTCGAGAGGCGGCCGCGGCCGTCGGCGTCGCCGCGGGTTTCGCCATCCAGGTCGTACAGGTAAATCAGGTCGATGTCGCTCGACACATTGAGTTCGCGCGCACCGAGCTTCCCCATGCCCACCACCCACAGCTGCGCGCGCTGGCCTTCGGGGCCCAGCGGTGCGCCGTGTGTGGCGTCGAGTTCCTGGCAGGCGTCGCGGCAGGCGATATCGAGCGCGAATTCCGCAAGCTCGGTCACGGCGGTGGTCACCACCGCCAGCGGCGCCTGGGCATCGCAATCGAGGGTGACGAGCCGCTCCATCACCAGCTGTCGCACAATCCGAAGCGCATCGCCGACGCCATCCCCGCGTTCGCGCAATGCCTCATAGGCCTTTGACATCGACTCGCGCAGCGGCGCGCCAGGGGGAAGCAATGCAAGCTCCGCCGCATACCTGCGGCGCAGGCGCTGAACGAAGCGCGAGTAAGAAGAAAACGCGACCTCGATCGCGGTCGGTGGCGTGGCTGGCAACTGGTTCACGCTGATATCGGTTTCCGTGGAACCCCTCTGAGTGCTGGCGGTCATAATTCCTGACACAGCGCGATCCTCAATGAACGACACGGCGTCTTCCCCTTCACGTCTGCTCAAGATCACCGCTGCGACGGCGCGCTGGCTGTTGGGTCTACTGATCGCTGCATGGCTTCTGCTGGCACTGTCAGTGGTTGTCCTACACGCGTGGATTGTGCCGCGAATCGGCGATTACCGTGGTGCGCTCGAGGCGCAAGCCAGCAAGGCCATCGGGGTACCTGTGCGCATCGGGTCGATCACCGCTCGTTCGGACAGCCTCTTTCCCGTCTTCGAACTGCGCGATGTGGTCCTGCAGGATGCCCAGAAGCGAGAAGCCCTGCGCCTTGTGCGGGTGGTGGCGAGCGTCTCGCCGCGTTCTTTGTGGCGCCTCAACTTCGAGCAGCTCTACATCGAGGGGCCGCAGGTCGACGTGCGCCGCGACGTGCTCGGCAAGCTGCACGTGGCCGGCCTCCACATGGACACCGACACCACCGGAGAGACCCGCGCCGCCGACTGGTTTTTTGCCCAGCGCGAGCTGGTCGTCGAAGGCGGCACCGTGCGCTGGACCGACGAGCAGCGCCAGGCCGAGCCCCTGCTGCTGAGCGACGTGCGCTTCGTGGCGCGCAATACCGCCCGGCGCCATGGCCTCAGGCTCGACGCCACGCCGCCGGCCGGATGGGGCGAGCGCTTCACCCTGCGCGGCCAGTTCCGCCAGCCGCTGCTGTCGGTGCGTTCCGGCCGCTGGCAGACGTGGGACGGCCAGATCTACGCCGACTTGCCCTACATGGACGTCACCCGCCTCGGCCGCTACGTTTCCATCGACGCGCGCATCCGCGAAGGCAGCGGTGCGCTGCGCCTGTGGGCCGACATGAAGAAAGGGCAGATCGTGGGCGGCGCGGCGGACCTGGGCCTCAACCGCATCGACGCCTCGCTCGGTCGCGGCCTCCAGCCGCTGGTGATGCGTTCGGTGACCGGCCGGCTCGCGGGCCAGCTGAACGAAGAAACCTTCGAGTTCTCGACCGCCGCGCTGCAGTTCGACACCGCCGACGGCATGCGCTGGCCCGGCGGCAACCTGTGGCTGCAGCACTCGCCCGCGCAGGGCCGCACGCCCGAGCACGGCGCATTGCGTGCCGACCGGCTCGACCTGGCGGCGCTGGCCCTGATTGCCGATCGCCTGCCGCTGGGCGATGCCACGCATCGCGTGCTCGATGCCTATGCGCCGCGCGGGCTGGTCGAGCGCATCGACATGAATTGGCAGGGGTCGCTGGGCGCGCCCGAGCGCTACCAGGCCAAGGGGCGGGTCAGCGGCCTGCGTGTCGCCTCGCAGCCCGGGGCGCCCCAAACCGCCACAACCGCGCCCGCCGCACCCGCTGCCGGCAACACCGCGGGCAGCACGGCCTCGGCCCCACAACGCCCGCATGCCGGCTCGCCCGGCGTGAGCGGCGCCACGGTCGAGTTCGAGGCCACCCACGCCGGCGGCACCGCGGCACTGACCATGGCCAAGGGCACGCTCGAATTTCCGGGCGTGTTCGAAGAGCCGGTGATTCCGATCGACCGGCTCGCCGCCCAGCTCCAGTGGAAGCTCGACAAGGGCAACGCGCAGCTCCAGGTCTCCAAGCTGCGCTTCGCCAACACCGACGCCGAGGGCGAGGCCGAAGCCAGCTGGCGCACCAGCGACCCGGCCGTATCGTCCGGGCGCGCGCGCTACCCCGGCGTGCTCGACCTGCAGGGCAAGCTGACGCGCGCCGACGGCACGCGCGTGTTTCGCTACCTGCCGCTTGAAATTCCCCAGCACACGCGCGACTACGTCCGCAATGCGGTCACCAAGGGCACGGCCAGCAGTGTCGATTTCCGCGTGCGCGGCGACCTGCACGACATGCCCTTCATGGACCCCAGGAAGGGCGAGTTCCGCATCGTGGCCAAGGTGGCCGACGTGAACTACGCCTACGTCCCACCCACGTCGGCCATTGCCGCGTCGACCGCGTCGAAGGCTGCGGCCTCCGCAACGCGCGCCGGCACGCCCGCGCCGGTCTGGCCGGCGCTCACCGGGCTCTCGGGCGAACTGGTGTTCGAGCGCGCGGGCATGCTGGTGCGCAATGCGCGCGGGCGGCTGGTCGGTGCATCCGGCATCGAGGTGACCAAGGCGGAAGCCCAGATTGCCGACATGTCGCACCACGCCTCGCTGCTGCGCGTCGATGCACAGGCCAAGGGGCCGCTCGGCGAACTGCTGCGCGTGGGCGCCCCGCTGGCCGGCGAGACCGGCGAGCTGCTGTCCCGCGCACGCGCCACCGGCGTGGCTGACTACCGCCTGCACCTCGAACTGCCGCTCGCCGCGATGGACGCGGCCAAGGTCCAGGCCAGCATTGTGCTGTCCGACAACGAACTGCAGTTCGTGCCCGAAGCGCCGTCGTTCACGCAGGCCAAGGGCACGGTCAGCTTCACCGAAACAGGTTTTTCGCTGGCCGGCGTCCAGGCCAGGCTGCTGGGCGGCGACATCCGCCTCGAGGGCCGCGGCCGCTTCGCCGGTGCCAACCGCGAAGTGGCGCTGAAGGCGCAAGGCACCGCCACGGCCGAGGGCCTGCGCAGTGCGCGCGAGGCCGAGTGGCTCACCCGGATCGCGGCCAAGGCCAGCGGCAGCACGCCCTACGCGGCCTCCTTCTCGATGCGCGACGGCGCACCCGAGTTTTCTCTCACCAGCACGCTGCAGGGCCTGGCCTTGCAGTTGCCAGCGCCCTTGGTGAAGACGGCCGACGAGCAGATGCCGCTGCGCATCGAGAAGAAGGTGTTGCAGCGCGAAACCCGCGCGGGTGTTGCCGTCGCGGTGCAGGACCAGCTCTCGCTGGAACTCGGACGCATTGGCGCGGTCCAGTATGTGCGCGACATCTCGGGCGCCGATGCGCGAGTGCTGCGCGGAAGCGTCGCCATCGGCCTCGCCGCGGGCGAAACCGCCAGCGTGCCAGATAGAGGCGTGACGGCCAACGTCAACATCGCCAAGCTCGACATGCCCGCATGGCAAGCCCTGGTGGGCGACACCGGCACGGGCGCTGGTGCGGCCGAGGCGCCGGGCGGCGGTGAACGGCCCGAGGACGCGGCCATGAGCTACGTGCCCACGCGCATCGCGGTGCGCGCGCAGCAGCTCGGCATTGCGGGCCGCACGCTGCACAACGTGGTGCTCGGCGGCACGCGCGAAGGCACGCTCTGGCGCGCCAACATCGACGCCACAGAACTCAGCGGCTATGCCGAGTACCGCCACGCCCAGGCCGGCCGGCTCTATGCGCGGCTCGCGCGGCTCAAGATTGCGCCGGCCGAGGCCACGCAGGTCGAAGCGCTGCTCGACGAGGAGCCGGGCACGCTGCCCGCGCTCGACATCGTCGTCGATGATTTCGAGCTGCTGGGCAAGCGCCTGGGCCGCGCCGAGATCGACGCCGTCAACCGCGGCGGCGCAGGCCGCGAATGGCTGCTGAACAAACTGAGCTTCACCATGCCCGAGGCGAACTTCACCGCCAAGGGCACCTGGGCCGCGAGCTCGGTCACCACGCCCGGGCGGTCCGAGCGACGCCGCACGGCAATGACCTTCACGCTCGACATCGCGGACGCCGGCAACCTGCTCACGCGCTTCGGCATGCCCGGGGTGCTGCGGCGCGGCAGCGGGCGGCTCGAGGGCGACGTCCATTGGCGCGGCTCACCGTTCTCGCTCGACTACCCGAGCCTGGGCGGCCAGATCCAGGTCAACGTCGAATCGGGCCAGTTCCTCAAGGCCGACCCCGGCCTTGCCAAGCTGCTCGGCGTGCTGAGCCTGCAGGCGCTGCCGCGCCGGCTCACGCTGGATTTCCGCGACGTGTTCAGCCAGGGCTTCGCCTTCGACTTCATCCGCGGCGACGCGAAAATCACCAACGGCATCGCGAGTACCAACAACCTGCAGATGAAGGGCGTCAACGCCGCCGCGCTGATGGACGGCTCGGCCGACATCGTGCGTGAGACCCAAGACCTGCGCGTGGTGGTGGTGCCCGAAATCAACGCCGGCACCGCCGCGCTGGTGGCCACCGCCATCAATCCCGCGATCGGCCTGGGCACCTTCCTCGCGCAGTGGGTGCTGAGCAAGCCGCTCGCCACAGCCGCCACGCAGGAGTTCCACATCGAAGGCACCTGGGCCGACCCAAAGATCGCCAAGGTGCCACGATCCATCGTGCCGAACGCCTCGGCCCTTCCCGCGCCGCCCGCGGGCGGCGCAGGCAAGAAAACGGAGACCACGCAATGAAAGTCGCAGCCATCCAGATGGTGTCGGCCATCGCTCGCGAAGCCAACCTCGCGCGCGCCCACGGCCTGCTCGCCCAAGCCGCTGAGGCCGGCGCCGAGCTGGCGGTGCTGCCCGAGTATTTCTGCATGATGGGTGCGCGCGACACCGACAAGCTGGGCCTGCGCGAAACCGCCGGCGCCGGCGCCGTGCAGGGCTTTCTTGCGGATGCGGCGCGCGAGTTCGGGCTCTGGATCGTCGGCGGCACGCTGCCCATCGAGACCACCGATGCCGAGCACGTGTTCAACAGCTCGCTGTGCTATTCGCCCGATGGCCAGTGCGTGGCGCGCTACGACAAGATCCACCTGTTCTATTTCGACAACGGCACCGAGCGCTACGACGAGCGACGCGTGATCGCACCGGGCGCCACGCCCGTGGTGTTCGACCTGCCCTCGCGCGACGGACACCGCTGGCGCGTGGGCATGAGCGTCTGCTACGACCTGCGCTTTCCCGAGCTCTACCGCGCGCTTGCCAGGCAAGGCGCCGAGCTGCTGCTGGTGCCCAGTGCCTTCACCCGCACCACGGGCGCCGCGCACTGGGAGGTGCTGCTGCGTGCCCGCGCCATCGAAAACCTGGCCTGGGTCGTGGCGCCCGCGCAGGGCGGCACGCACGAGAACGGCCGCCAGACCTGGGGCCAGTCGATGGTGGTGGACCCCTGGGGCACGGTGGTGGCGCAGCAGGCCAGCGACGAAGGCATGGTGCTGTTCGACATCGATGCCGGGCAGATCGAGCGCATGCGCGCCCAGCTGCCGGTTCTCTCGCACTGCGTGCTCTAGCGATGGAGGATGCCTTGCGAGTCGCACCGCCGCGGTGGGCGCTGTCCGCCTTCGCGCGCCTGCGTTCGCTCTGGCAGCGCTGGTTTCTCTGGCTGATCCTGGCCGTCCTGGTGTCGGCCTTGCTGATCACCGTGGTGTGGCTCGCGGGGCGGCACGAGATCGAGCAGGTGCAGGCGACACTCGACCGCGACACCGCCGACGCGGTTTCCGACCTGCGCAACGGCCTGCAGCGCAATGCCCAGAGCCTGCGCGCCACGCAAGCCTCCGGCCTGGACCGCACGCACTGGCCCGAAGCTGCGGCAAGCCTGCTGCGCGAGCACCGCGAATGGCTCCGGCTCGAGTGGCGCGACGCCGCGCTGCGTCCGCTGGAGGCCGTCAACACGCCCTACCGCATGCGCCTGATCGGCGAGGAGAGCCGCGGGCCCGACCAGTCGGACGTGGCGCTGGCCTGCGCGGCCGCGCGCAAGCTCGGTGCGCCGGCCTATTCGCCGAGCCACTACGTGCCGATCCTGGGCGGGGGCGGCGTCGAGGTGATGGAGCTTTGCGTGCCCATCGATACGGGCGGCTTCCTCGTGGCCAGTTACTCGCTGCGCGACACGCTCATCGAACTTGTCGGCCCCACGCTCACGCGCGGGCAGGAGGTGGCATTCACCGAGGCCGACGGCACGCGCCTGGTGGCGCTCGGCACCTCGCGCCGGACGGGGACGCGCGTCTTCACCTCGCAGCAGCTGATCGACCTGCCCGGTGCCGCGCTGATGCTGCGCGTCGACGGCTGGCGTGCCGCGCCCGATCTTTTCCCCAACGTGCTCACCGCGCTGGTCACGGCCATTTCCATCGCGCTGGTGTCCGTGCTGGTGCTGCTGGCGCGCGACACGCGCCGCCGGCTGCGCGCGGAGCGCGACTTGGCCGATGCGCTCGCTTTCCGCAAGGCGATGGAAGATTCGGTCATCACCGGCCTGCGCGCGCGCGACCTGCAGGGGCGCATCACCTACGTGAATCCCGCGTTCTGCGAAATGGTCGGCTTCAGCCCCGAAGAGCTGATGGCCGGTAGCGGCGAATCGATCGAGGCCCCCTACTGGCCGACCGAGCTGGCGCACGAATACCAGCAGCGGCAGGCCCGGCGCCTGGCTGGCGGCATGCCGCCGCGTGAAGGCTTCGAGTCGGTCTTCATGCGCAAGGATGGCACGCGCTTCCCGGTGCTCATCTTCGAAGCGCCTCTGATCAATGCGCAGCGCGTGCAAACCGGCTGGATGAGCGCCTTCATCGACGTCAGCGAGCAGCGCCGCGTCGAAGAACTCTCGCGGGCCAGCCAGGAGCGCCTGCAAGCCAGCGCGCGGCTCGCCACCGTCGGCGAAATGGCCTCGCTGCTGAGCCATGAGCTCACGCAGCCGCTGGCCGCCATTGCCAGCTATGCGACCGGGTCGCTCAACATGCTGGGCCCGCACGCCAAGGGCGAGCAGGCCGAGGTGGCCATGGCGGTGCGTCGCATTGCCGAGCAGGCCGACCGTGCCGGCCAGGTGATCCGCAGCGTGCATGACTTCGTGCGGCGGCGCGACCGCACGCGAGAGGCCGTGGCGCCGCAGGCGCTGATCGACGCGGTGCTGCCGCTGGTGCGGCTGCAGGCGCGCAA
This sequence comes from Variovorax sp. OV700, assembly GCF_900099805.1. GTDB lineage: Bacteria > Pseudomonadota > Gammaproteobacteria > Burkholderiales > Burkholderiaceae_C > Variovorax. The sequence goes on from NZ_FNDR01000009.1 coordinate 163,141, forward strand.
GCTCGGCGTGAGCATCGAGGTGGCGCTCGAAGACGGTTTGCCCAAGGCCATGTGCGACCGCACGCTGGTCGAACAGGTGTTGCTGAACCTGGCGCGCAACGGAATGCAGGCGATGGACACCGCGGACAGTGCCACGGGGCGGATCCTGCGTCTGCGCGTGGCGCGCGTCGTGGCCGTCGGCGGCCCGGGCGCGGAAGACGCGCGGCGCTGGCTCGAATTTTCGGTGGCCGACTTCGGCAGCGGCATCAGTGAAGAGGTGGCGAGCCGCCTCTTCACGCCTTTTTTCACCACGCGGGCCGATGGCATGGGGCTCGGCCTCAGCCTGTGCCGCACGGTGGTGGAGCAGCATGGCGGCGTGCTCATGTTCGAGCCCAACAGTCCCCGGGGCACCGTGTTCCGGTTTACCCTGCCGAGTACATGACTCACCGCCAGGCTTCGCGCTCGTTTTTGGAATCGATATGCAACCGCTGATCGACGGTCTCATCTTCATCGTGGACGATGACGCCAGCGTGCGTGAAGCGCTGGCTTGGCTGCTGCGCTCGCGCCGCCTCGAAAGCGAACACTTCGCGAGCGCCGAGGCTTTCGAGCAGCGTCTGGCCGAAGGTCCGCTGCCCGAGCAGCCGCTGTGCCTGCTGCTGGACGTGCGGATGCCCGGCACCAGCGGCCTGGTGCTGTTCGACCGGCTCGCGGAACGCGGCGTGCTGGACGCCATGCCGGTAATTTTTCTCACCGGCCACGCCGACGTTCCGACCGCAGTGGACGCGGTGAAGCGCGGGGCCTTCGATTTTTGCGAGAAGCCGTTCTCCGACAACGCACTGGTCGACCGCATCGAGCAAGCGCTGGGTGCCTCGCTCCGGGCGCTGAAAGTACAGCGCGCGCGCAAGAGTCTGGCCGGCCGCGTGGCCGAACTGACCGAGCGCGAGCGCGACGTCATGCGGCTCGTGGTCGAGGGATTGCCCAACAAGCTGATTGCCGATCAGCTCGCGATCAGCGTGCGCACGGTGGAGGTCCACCGCGCGCGCGTGTTCGACAAGATGGAAGTGAAATCGGCGGTCGAGTTGGCCAACCGCCTGAGAGATCTCTAGGAGATCAGACCTTTTCCGCGACGAAGATCTCGACGCGGCGGTTTTGCGCACGGCCGGCCGGCGTGCCGTTGTCGGCCAAGGGTTCGCGCGAGCCGCGGCCGTCGGTGGTGATGGCGGTCGTCGAGACGCCACGGCCCACCAAGTGGTTGCGCACGCTGTCGGCGCGGCTCACCGAGAGGCGCTCGTTGCCTTCTTCGCTGCCGGTGTTGTCGGTGTGGCCCACCACGCGCACGCTGGCGGCCATGGCGCTGCGCAGGCCTTCGGCCACCTTGTCCAGTACCTGGGCGAGGTTGCGCTTCACGTTGGCACGGCCCACGTCGAACGACAGTTCATTGGGAATCACGAGATGCAGCTGGTTGTCCGTGGTCTGCTCGATCACCACGCCCGTGCCCTTGGTCGAGTTTTCGAGCTCGGTCTTGAGCGAGGCCAGGCGCGCGGTCCAGCTGTTGGCTGGTGCGGCCGTCTGTGCAGCCGGCGCGGCGGCCGACCCCGGCGCGTTGGATTGCGAGGCGCACCCCACAACGAACAATGCGGCCGCAGCCGCACCCGAAACAACAAACTTCCTCATGAGTTTTCCCTCTGAATTGACATTGAAACGATGGCGATGAGCGCCGGCCGCTCCCGCCCGGCCGGCTTGTTCTTTTTTGATTTGTCTTTTTATCTGTCGATGTCCGGTCAGCCTCGTGGCGCGCGCTCGCCCACGTAGATTTCGACGCGGCGGTTCTGCGCCCGGCCGCCGTCGCTGTTGTTGTCGGCGATCGGTTCGTGCGAGCCGCGGCCTTCGATGCGGAAGGCTGCTGCACTCACGCCGCGCGCCACCAGATAGTCGCGCGTGCTCGCGGCGCGGTCGACCGACAGCGGGTTGTTGATGGCGTCCGAGCCGGTGCTGTCGGTGTGGCCGATGATGCGCACCTCGGCATTCGGGTTGTTGCGCAGGCCGCTCGCGAACTGGTCGAGCACCGGCGCGAAGTTGGACTTGATGTTCGAACGGCCCACGTCGAAGGACACGTCGCTCGGGATCTGGAGCTTGAGTTCGTTGTTCGGGGTTTGCGTCACGGCCACGCCGGTGCCCTGGGTGGCGGCTTCCATCTGGCGCTTCTGGTTTTCCATGCGCTGCGACCACAGGTAGCCACCAAGCGCGCCAGCCGCGGCCCCGACCACGGCACCGGTGCCGATGGCGCCGCGGTTGCCGCCGGTGGCGGACCCAATGGCTGCGCCGCCCAGTGCGCCGATGCCGGCGCCGATGCCGGTGTTGCGCTGGGTGTCGGTCATGCCGCCGGCACATCCGGACAGGACGAGAGCGGCGGCGGTGGTAGCGAGTACGAACTTTTTCATTGCAATCCCTTTCAAGGTTGAATCAGGCGGGACAGCTTAGCGTCGGCAAGCTCGCGATGGTACGGCTTTCCTGCTGTGGAGGAAAGAGGTAAACCTTCTGCAAAGCCGCGTGAATACTGCGATGATTGCTACTAAAGTAATAGCTGATAGCCTGTTTTCCGACACTCCGCGCCGACTTTGGGCTACGCAAGGAATTCACGGTTTTGGCGGCGGATTCTTTTCGGCGGAGCGGTTGTCGTCATCGGCAGCCTCGTCCTCATCGTGCAGCTCACCCTTCTTCCGACCCGAAAACATGGTCCACCAGACGATCAATATGAATACGAGCCCGGCCCCGAGGGCTTCAAGCAAAATCAAACCCATGAGAAATGGACTCCAGTGGCTGGTTGGGCTCGCGATCGTAGCAACGCTGGCCGGCTGCTCGGTCGGGCCGCGCGCGCCCGACACCCCGGTGCGGCCCGCCGCCACGCCCCCGCGCGACCTCGGTCCGCTGACCGGCTCGCTCGCGCATCCCAAGAGCCGATGGGTGCCGGTGGGGTGGTCGGAACTGCCGGGTTTCGGTGACGATCCGCTGCACGAAGCCTGGATTGCGCTGCTCGCCAACTGCGCCCGGCCCAACGCCGCCTTTGCGCCGCTGTGCCGCGAGGTGCGCCAGCTGGCCATTGCCACGCCGGAGGAACAGCGGCAGTGGATGACGGAGAGGCTCCAGCCCTACCGGATCGAGTCGCTGGCGGGCTCGAGCGAGGGCAAGCTCACGAGCTACTACGAGCCGGTGTACGAGGCTTCGCGCGTGCCCACGGCCACCTTCAGCGTTCCGATCTACCAGGCGCCGGAGGGCCTGGTGCCGCGCCGCGCCTGGTACACCCGGCAAGAGATCGATACCCTGCCCGAGGCGCAGGCCGCGCTGCGCGGCCGCGAGATCGCGTGGATGGCCGACCCTATCGACGCGCTGATGCTGCACATCCAGGGCTCCGGGCGGCTTCGCATCACCGAGGCCAACGGCGTGCAGCGCACCGTGCGCGTGGCGTTCTCGGCCACCAACGAGCAGCCCTACAAAAGCGTGCAGCAATGGCTGATCTCGCAGGGCGTGGCCAAGGTCGGCAAGTGGCCCGACGACACCAAGGCCTGGGCGGCGCAGAACCCGCAGCGCGTGTCGCAGCTGCTGTGGAGCAACCCGCGCTACGTGTTCTTCCGCGAAGAGACCATGAGCGAGGTTGATGCCGCCTTTGGCCCGCGCGGCGCGCAAGGCGTGCCGCTGACGGCTGGGCGCTCCATCGCTGTCGACCGCGAAAGCATTCCGTACGGCACGCCGGTGTGGCTCGCCTCGAGCGGGCCCGCGGCGCAATTGCAGAAGCTGGTGGTGGCGCAGGACACCGGCAGCGCCATTCTCGGTGCTGTGCGTGCCGACTACTTCGCCGGCACCGGCGCCGACGCCGGCCGTCTCGCCGCCAGCATGAACCAGTCCCTGCGCCTCTGGGCTCTCTGGCCAAGGCAGCTGCCCGCGCCCTGAAGGGCGCGCGGTGTTCTCGAAGATTGGGGGCGAGCTAATTCTGACCAGAAGCTGAGCGTTTCACGCGGGTGTCATGCGAAGTACCTACCTTCGCGGGTTGATTTCTTGTTGTTCAACCCACGAAAGACATTGCGCATGACAGCAATCTCCCGCAGCGACGATCCTTCGATCGATCTCGACGACATCGGCACCAACCCCACGGCGAACCCGTCCTTCAATGACCTGGTCGCGGCGCGCTTGAGCCGCCGCCAGCTTTTCGGCCTGGGTGTGGGTACGGCCAGCACGGCGCTGCTGCAGGCCTGCGGCGGCGGGGGTGGAGGCGGCGCCGCCTTCCCCGTGCTGCCCCCCGCACCGGCTCCCGCTCCACCGGCCCCGCCGCCGCCCGCGCCCGCACCGGCTCCGGCTCCGACACCCCTGAAGCTCAACTTCAGTGCCGTGGCCAAGAGCCTGGACGACGTGGTGAGCGTGCCTGCGGGCTACACCGCCAGCGTGCTCTATCGGCTGGGCGATCCGATTGCGGCCGGCGTGCCGGCCTATGCCAACGACGGCACCGATGCACCCGCCACCTATGACCGCCGCGCCGGCGATCATCACGACGGCATGACCTTCTTCGGCATGGGCGCTTCGAACAAGTGGGATCCGGCCAACGCCGCGCGCGGCCTGCTCACGATGAACCACGAAGCCATCACGCCGCTCTTCCTGCATCCCACCGGCCAGACCATCGTCGGCACGGGCAATACGGCGGTCCGCACCGTGGCTGACGAAGTGCTGCGCGAGTTCTACCTGCACGGCGTGAGCGTGATCGAGGTCAACAAGAGCGGCAACAGCTGGAGCTACAAGCAGGATTCGAGCTTCAACCGCCGCGTCCACACGCTCACCGAAATGACGTTCTCGGGACCGGCCGCCAAGACCGACTACCTGAAGACCAAGTACTCGACGGACGGCAGCAAGACCCGCGGCACGCTCAACAACTGCGCCAACGGCACCACGCCCTGGGGCACCTACCTGACCTGCGAAGAGAACTGGGCCGGCTACTTCCGCCGCATTGCCGCCACCGACAACCCCAACCGCACCGCCAAGGAAATCACCTCGTTCACCCGCTACGGCGTTGCGAGCACCGGCCGCGAACTGTGGGCCACCGTCACGCCCGACACGGCCGACAACATCTACGGCCGCTGGAACACGCAGGTGGTCGGCGCCACCGCCACCGACGACTTCCGCAACGGCTCCAATACCTACGGCTGGGTGGTCGAGATCGATCCCTTCAACCCGACCAGCACGCCCAAGAAGCGCACCGCGCTCGGCCGCTTCGGCCACGAAGGCGCCTGCCTCGGCCCGGTCGTGGTCGGCAAGCCGCTGGTCTGGTACATGGGCGACGACTCGCGCAACGAGTACATCTACAAGTTCGTCTCGACCAAGGCCTGGGACGCGGCCGACATCGGCGGCGGCATTGCGGCCGGCGACAAGTACATGGACGACGGCAAGCTCTACGTCGCGCGCTTCAACGCCGACGGCAGCGGCAACTGGCTCGAACTTTCCCTGGGCGTGAACGGCATCACTTCCGGCAACCCGACCTACCCCTTTGCTGACGCGGCCGATGTCGTGGTCAACGTGCGCCTTGCGGCCGACGTTGCCGGCGCGACCAAGATGGACCGCCCCGAGTGGACCGCAGTCAACCCGAAGACGGGCGAGGTGTACGTCACGCTCACCAACACCAACGCCGCCTCGCGCCCCATCACCGCGACCGACGGTGCCAACCCGCGCTACTACAACGACCCCAAGGGGCTGTCCGCTACCGCGCAGACCGGCAACCCGAACGGCCACATCGTGCGCTTTGCGGACGACGGCGCCAACCCTGCCGCGCTCACCTTCAAGTGGGACGTGTACCTGTTCGGCGCGCGTTCCACGGCCTCGGCCGACATCAACGTGTCGCAACTGAGCGCCGACAACGACTTCTCCAGCCCCGACGGCATGTGGTTCAGCCACGCCAGCGCCGGCCTTCTCTGGCTGGAGACGGACGACGGCGCCTACACCGACGTGACCAACTGTATGCTGCTGGCCGCGTTGCCGGGCAAGCTGGGTGACGGTGGCGCGAAGACGATCACCAACGTCGACGGCGCCACCACCCGCACGCAGGCCACCTTCGTTGGCAAGGCGCCCGGCGCCGACGGACTTCGCCGCTTCCTCGTCGGGCCGAAGGACTGCGAAATCACCGGCATCGCCGAATCGGGCGACGGGCGCGCGCTGTTCGTCAACATCCAGCACCCGGGCGAAACGACCGCTGTGGCAAACATCAGCGACCCGACCAAGTTCGGCAGCCACTGGCCGCAGGGCGGCAGCGCCCGTCCGCGCTCGGCCACGGTCGTCATCACCAAGGATGACGGCGGGCTAATCGGTCTCTAAGGAAAAGCAGCTGCGCGTAAGTCCTCCCGGATTGCTCCGGGAGACTTAGCGCGGCAGCGGCAGCGCCGTCTTGTACCTGACCTGCTTGAGCGCAAAGCTCGAGCGGATTTTCTCGATGCCCGGAATCGGCGTGAGCTGTTCCAGGATGAATTTCTCCAGCGCCGCCATGTCGGCCACGGCGATGCGGATCAGGTAGTCGCTGTCGCCCGTCATCAGGTAGCACTCCATCACCTCGTCGTGCTCGGCAATGCGCTCTTCGAAATCGGCGAGCGACTGCTTGCTTTGCGTGGTGAGGCTGATCGAGATGAACACGTTGAGCCCCAAGCCCAGCGCCTTCGCGCTCGCAAGCGCCACATAACGGTCGATCACGCCATTCGCCTCGAGCATCTTCACGCGCGCGAGGCACGGCGAGGGCGAGAGGTGCACGCGGCGCGCCAGCTCCACGTTCGACAGCGCGCCGTCGCGCTGCAGTTCGTCGAGAATGCGCAGGTCGATGGCGTCGAGTTGCATGAAATGCCGCAAAATCTAAAGTGACCGGAATTTTATGCTGCGAAGACCGCATGGGATTGCCCCCACCGGTAGCTAATTTGCTGCCCAGCGGCTTAAAGTGCCGGCATGAATGCGCCGATTTCCACCGACCAGATGCGTGCACTGCTGCTCGACACGCCGCTCTCGCACGACCCCGACCCTGCCGAGACCGCCGAGTGGCGCGACGCCTTCCTGGCGCTGGCGCAAACGCACGGCCCCCAACGCGCACGGCAGATGCTGGTGGAGCTTGCCCGACTCGCGCGGCAGCAACGCATCGGCTGGCAGCCCGAGCTCGCCACGCCCTACGTCAACACCATTGCGGTGGAAGACCAGCCGCCGTTTCCCGGCGACCTCGCGGTCGAGGAGCGCCTGGCTTCGCTCATGCGGTGGAATGCGCTCGCGATGGTGGCCAAGGCCAACCAGGCGTATGGCGAACTCGGCGGCCACATCGCGAGCTATGCAAGCGCGGCCGATCTCTTCGAGACCGGCTTCAACCACTTCTTCCATGCGCGCAGCGAGCAACACCGCGGTGACCTTGTCTTCTTCCAGCCGCACAGCGCGCCCGGCGTTTATGCCCGCGCGTACCTCGAAGGCCGCCTCGGCGAAGAAGACCTGAAGCACTACCGGCAGGAACTGACTGCGCCCGCATTCACCGAAGGCAGCGGCGCGCGCGGCCTCAGCAGCTATCCGCATCCCTACCTGATGCCGGACTTCTGGCAGTTTCCCACCGGCTCGATGGGCATCGGCCCCATCAGCTCGATCTATCACGCGCGCTTCATGCGCTACCTCACGCACCGCAACCTGCTCGACTGCGAAGGCCGCAAAGTGTGGGGCGTGTTCGGCGACGGCGAGATGGACGAGCCCGAATCGATGAGCGCCCTGACGCTGGCCGCGCGGGAGAAGCTGGACAACCTCGTGTGGGTCGTCAACTGCAACCTGCAGCGCCTCGATGGCCCAGTGCGCGGCAACGGCCGCATCATCGACGAGCTCGAGAAACTCTTTGCGGGCGCGGGCTGGAACGTCGTCAAGCTGGTCTGGGGCAGCGACTGGGACGGCCTGTTCGCGCAGGACGTGAGCGGTGCCTTGGCGCGCGTGTTCGCCAACACCGTCGATGGCCAAATGCAGACCTTCGCGGCCAAGGACGGCCGCTTCAACCGCGACAACTTCTTCGGCCAGAACCCCGAGCTCGCGCGCCTGGCCGAAGGCATGACCGACGAGCAGATCGACCGCCTGAAGCGCGGCGGCCACGACTTGGTGAAGATCCACGCGGCTTATGCAGCCGCGAACGCGCACAAGGGCCAGCCCACCGTGATCCTCGCCCATACCAAGAAGGGCTACGGCATGGGCAGCGCCGCGCAGGGCAAGATGACCACGCACTCGCACAAGAAGATGGGGGACGTCGACCTCATCGAATTCCGCGACCGCTTCAGCCTGCCGCTGACCGACGCGCAGGCCATTGCGATGGACTTCTACCGCCCGCCCGAAGACAGCGCCGAGATGCAGTACCTGCGGAGCCACCGTGCCGCGCTCGGCGGCGCGATGCCGCGCCGCGAGACCGCGTGCGACGTGGTGCCCAAGCCCGACATCACAAGCTACGCGCAGTTCGCGACAGCGGCAGCCGGCAAGGAAATGAGCACCACCATGGCCTTCGTGCGCATGCTGGGCAACCTCATGAAAGACAAGGCCCTGGGCCCGCGCATCGTGCCCATCGTGGCCGACGAGGCGCGCACCTTCGGCATGGCCAACCTGTTCAAGCAGGTCGGCATCTATTCGAGCGTGGGCCAGCGCTATGCGCCCGAAGACATCGGCTCCGTGCTGAGCTACCGCGAAGCCACCGACGGCCAGATCCTCGAAGAGGGCATCAGCGAAGCCGGCGCCATTGCGAGCTGGACGGCCGCGGCCACCAGCTACAGCGTGCATGGCCTCGCGATGCTGCCGTTCTATATCTACTACTCGATGTTCGGCTTCCAGCGTGTCGGCGATGCGATCTGGGCTGCGGCCGACCAGCGTGCGCGCGGCTTCCTGCTCGGCGCCACCTCGGGCCGCACCACGCTCGGCGGCGAAGGCTTGCAGCACCAGGACGGCAGCAGCCACCTCGTGGCCGCGACCATTCCGAACTGCAAGGCCTACGACCCCGCCTTTGCGGGTGAGATGGCGGTGATCGTCGATGCCGGCATCCGCGAAATGATGGTCGAGCAGAAGGACGTGTTCTATTACGTCACGCTCATGAACGAGAACTACGCGCAGCCCGACGTGCCGCAAGGCGCGGAGGCGGACATCCTGCGCGGCTGCTATCGCTTCGGCGTGCATGCGCCAGCCGCGGGCAAGGCGAAGAAGAAGGTCACGCTCATGGGATCGGGCGCGATCCTCACTGAGGTCGTCAAGGCGGCGCAACTGCTGGCCGACGAAGGCATCGAGGCCGAGGTGTTCAGCGTCACGAGCTGGAGCGAACTTGCGCGCGACGGCCTGGCGTGCGAGCAGCGTGCACTGGCGGGCGAGACGGAGGCCGGCGTGCCGTTCATCGCGAGGCAGCTCGGCGCCGGCACGGGTCCCGTCGTCGCCGCCACCGACTACGTGCGCGCCGTGCCTGAGAGCGTGCGCGCATTCTTGCCCGAAGGCCGCCGCTATCTCACGCTGGGTACCGACGGCTTTGGCCGGAGCGACACGCGCGCGGCGCTGCGCAACTTCTTTGGCGTGGATGCGGCGAGCATCGCGAACGCGGCGCGCCGCGCACTGAACTGAGTCTTCGGCGGGGTAGGGATGGCCATCGTGCGGGCCTGCGTTAGAGTCGCAGACCCCGTCCCTTTCGCGCCCATGACCGCCCGCTTCCAATCCATCGCTCCCGGTGCCCGCCTTGCCGACCAGGTGGCCGACGCGTTGGCCGCCGAGGTGCGCAGCGGCCGCCTCTCGGAGGGCGACCGCCTGCCGACCGAGGCTGCGCTGGCCGAGCAATTCGGCGTGAGCCGCACCGTGGTGCGCGAGGCGGTCTCGCGGCTCAAGTCGCTGGGACTGCTCGATTCGCGCCAGGGCAGCGGCGTGTACGTGCGCGCCGCCGGCGTCGAGCCGCTGCGCTTCGAGATGCCGCACGTGGCCTCGCGCGAAGCGGTGGTCCAGATGGTCGAGCTGCGCCGCGCGCTCGAAGCCGAGGTGGCTGCGCTGGCTGCCGAGCGGCGCACCCCTGAAGACGTGCGCCGCATCCAGGAAGCCATCGAGGCGCTGCACGCCGCAGTGGCGGCCGGTGGAAACGGCGCGGACGAAGACGTGCGCTTTCACCGTGCCATTGCCGAGGCGGCGCGCAACCCATTCCTGATCGGCACGCTGCAGTACCTGCGGCAATTCCTGCACGGCGCCACGCGTGTCACGCGCGCCAACGAGGCGCGCCGGGCCGACTTTGCGCGTGAGGTGGCGCAGGAGCACGCGCGGATCGTCGAGGCCATCGAGGCCGGCGATCCGCTGCGCGCCCGCGAGGCCGCCAAGTCCCACATGGACAACGCGATCCGGCGCATCGAGCAGGCCGACCCCGCCTTCTGGCAGCAGGAAGGCGCACAGCTCGCGCGGCCGCTGGTCGAAGGCTGGCCCGTGGGCAAATAACGGAAAAAACGAAACGAGGTGTAGCTTGCGGGTTTACCCGAATCGGGTAACTGGTATCAAATTTGTATGATGACCTGACAAATGAGAGGCGGACCCATCGCATGGGCAACCCGCACGGCTCAGTTCCTCATTCCAACGGACCTCCCAATGACTTCAACACTCCAGGCGCCTCTGGTCGCCACTGCAGGCATGCAGGCCGATGTCGCGCTCGAGAAGCGCGCCTACGCCAAGGTGTTCTGGCGCCTCGTTCCCTTTCTGATGCTCTGCTACGTGGTCGCGTACCTCGATCGCGTGAACGTGGGTTTTGCCAAGCTCCAGATGGGGCAGGACCTGGGCTTCAGCGAAACCGTGTTCGGCCTGGGCGCCGGCATCTTCTTTCTCGGCTACTTTTTGTTCGAAGTGCCGAGCAACCTGCTGCTCAACCGAGTCGGCGCGCGCATCTGGATCGCGCGAATCATGATCACCTGGGGCGTGCTGTCGGCCTGCTTCGTGTTCGTGGAAACGTCGACCAGCTTCTACATCCTGCGTTTTCTGCTCGGCGTGGCGGAGGCGGGCTTCTATCCGGGCGTGATCCTGTACCTGACCCAGTGGTATCCGGCCCACCGGCGCGCGCGGATCATCGCCGTCTTCATGTCGGCAATTCCGGTCGCGGGCATCTTCGGCAATCCGCTCTCGGGCTGGATCATGGACAGCTTCCATGGCATCTCCTCGATGCAGGGCTGGCAATGGATGTTCATCATCGAAGCCATTCCGGCGATTCTGGTGGGCGTGATGGTGCTCCTCTACCTGGACAACAGCATCCAGCATGCGCGCTGGCTCGATCCGGACGAAAAGCGCCTGCTGCAGCGGGAAGTCGAGCGCGACCAGGCGCATGGCGCCAAGGGCCCGCATTCCGTGGCCGCGGTGTTCCGCGATGCGCGCGTGTGGTGGATGGCGCTGATCTACTTCGCTTTCGTCATGGGCCAATATGCACTGACCTTCTGGCTGCCCACGCTGGTCAAGGCCACGGGCGTGAAGGGCAACCTGCACATCGGCCTCTTGAGCGCAATTCCGTTCATCTGCGCGATCGTCGCCATGAACCTCTTCGGCCGCAGCGCAGACCGCCGGCAGGAACGCCGCTGGCACCTGATCGTGCCGGCGCTCATGGGCGCCATCGGGTTCACCGTTGCGGCCTCCTACACGCAGAACACCGTCGTGTCGCTCGCGTTTCTGTCGCTCGCCGCTGCCGGCGTGCTCACCTGCGCGCCGCTTTTCTGGTCCCTGCCCACCGCCTTTCTTTCGGGCACGGCGGCGGCGGCCGGTATTGCAGCCATCAATTCGGTGGGTAATCTGGCGGGGTTCGCGAGTCCCTACCTCATCGGCTACCTGAAGGACCTCACGGGCAGCACGCAGATCGGCATGTACGTGCTGGCCGGCGCGCTGGTGCTCGGAGCCATCGGCGTGTGGCTCACGCCCAAGCAACTCGTCAACCGCTGACCGGAGAAACCACACCATGACCACACACATCAATACCCCCGTCGTCGGCGTCGTCGGCCTCGGCGCGATGGGCGCAGGCATGGCGCAATCGCTGCGCCGCGCAGGGCATGTGCCGCGCGTTTTCGACGTGCGCCCCGAAGCGGCCCAGGCCTTCGCGCGCGACGGCGGCGTGGCCTGCGACACGCTGGCAGCACTCGGCGCGCAAAGCGACATCGTGGTCTCCGTCGTCGTCAATGCGGCGCAGACCGAGTCGGTGCTGTTTGGCGACGGCACCACGCCGGGCTGCGCGGCATCGATGAAGCCCGGCAGCCTGTTCGTGATGTGCTCCACCGTGGACCCGAACTGGTCGATCGCGCTCGAGGCGCGCCTGGCCGCGCAGGGCATCCTGTATCTCGACGCGCCAATTTCCGGCGGTGCCGCCAAGGCCGCCAGCGGCCAGATGACGATGATGACCGCCGGCACGCCCGCCGCCTATGAAAAGGCCGGCGCCGTGCTCGACGCCATGGCGGCCAAGGTTTATCGTCTCGGTGACCGCGCGGGCGCGGGCAGCAAGGTCAAGATCATCAATCAGCTGTTGGCCGGCGTGCACATTGCCGCCGCGGCCGAGGCCATGGCGCTCGGCCTGCGCGAGGGCGTGGATGCGGCTGCGCTGTACGAGGTGATCACGCACAGCGCCGGCAACAGCTGGATGTTCGAGAACCGCATGGCGCACGTGCTGGCGGGCGACTACACGCCACTCTCGGCCGTCGACATCTTCGTGAAGGACCTGGGCCTGGTGCTCGACGTGGCGCGCGCCACCAAGTTTCCGCTGCCGCTCTCGTCCACCGCGCACCAGATGTTCATGCAGGCGTCCACGGCCGGCTTTGCGCGCGAGGACGACAGCGCGGTCATCAAGATTTTTCCCGGCATTGAATTGCCGGCTGCCGACAAGAAAGCCTGAAGAAGAAGGAAGACGAGCGCCATGAACATTCTCATCACCGGCGGCTGCGGTTTCGTCGGAGCGCGGCTCGCGCGCACTCTGCTCGCGGGCGGTCCGCTGGCACTGGCCGGCCGCACGGCCGAACCCATCTCGCGCGTCACGCTGGCCGACCGCGCGCCGCCCCCCGCCGATCTGGCCGCCGACGGCCGGGTCCAGTTCCTGCAGGGCGACTTGTACGAGCAGGCCACGAACGGCGCACTGCCGCTGGCCGACACCCACGCGGTGTTCCACCTCGCTGCCGCAGTCAGCGGCGAATGTGAGGCCGACTTCGATCTCGGCATGCGCAGCAATCTCGACACCACGCGCGCGCTGCTCGAAGCCTGCCGCCGCGCGGGCCATGCGCCGGTCTTCGTGTTCTCCAGCTCGGTCGCTGTCTTCGGCGATTCGCCGGAACAGCGGCTGCCGGCGGTGATCGAAGACACCACGCTGCCGACGCCGCAAAACAGCTACGGCATCCAGAAGTTCATCGGCGAGCAGCTCGTGGCCGACTTCACGCGCAAGGGCTTCGTGCAGGGCCGCAACGTGCGGCTCATGACGGTCTCGGTGCGGCCGGGCCGGCCCAACGGCGCGGCCTCCAGCTTCTTGAGCGGCATGCTGCGCGAGCCGCTGGCCGGCGAGCGTGCGCGCTGCCCCGTGTCGCCCGAGACGGCGGTTGCGCTCGCGTCGCCCGGCAACACCGTCGCCGGCATCATCCGCGCGGCCACGGCGAGCGCCGCCGAATGGGGCGCGCGCACCGCCGTCAACTTGCCCGCGCTGACGACCACCGTTCGCGAAATGGCAGAGGCGCTCGAGCGCATTGCGGGCAAAGAGGCTGCGGGGCTGATCGACTGGGAGCCCGATGCCGGCATCGCCAAGATCGTGACCAGCTGGCCCAGCCGCATTCATGCGGCCCGCGCCGAGGCGCTGGGCCTCCAGGCCGACGCGAGCTTCGACGCCATCCTGCGCGACTACGTGCGCGAGAACCCGCAGGCCGTGAAACTGCCTGTGGCGAAGGACTGAGCCATGGCGAAACTATTGCTGGGCTGCATTGCCGACGATTTCACCGGTGCTACCGACCTTGCCAACAACCTCGTGCGCGCCGGCATGCGCGTGGTGCAGGCCATTGGCGTGCCCGAGGGTCCGCTCGATGCCGACGTGGATGCCGTCGTCGTCGCGCTCAAGTCGCGCACCATCGCGCCGGCCGAGGCCATCGCGCAATCGCTCGACGCGCTGCGCTGGCTGCAGGCCCAAGGCGCGCAACAGATCTACTTCAAGTACTGCTCCACCTTCGACAGCACGCCGCAGGGCAACATCGGCCCCGTGACCGAAGCGCTGATGGAGGCATTGGGCTGCGATTTCACCATCGCCACGCCGGCCTTCCCCGACAACAAGCGCACCGTGTTCAAGGGCTATCTGTTCGCTGGCGATGTGCTGCTCAATGAGAGCGGCATGCAGAACCATCCGCTCACGCCGATGACCGACCCGAACCTCGTGCGCGTGCTGCAGGCGCAGTGCCAGCGCAAGGTCGGGCTCATCGACCATGCGGTGGTCGCGCGTGGCGCGGCGGCCATCTCGGAGCGAATCGAACAGCTGAAGGGCGAGGGCGTGTCGATCGCCATCGTCGACGCGGTATCGAACGACGATCTGCTGCGCCTCGGCCCGGCGATTGCGAAAATGCCGCTGCTCACGGCCGGCTCGGGTGTGGCCATTGGCTTGCCAGCCAACTTCGGTCTGGCGCCCTCGTCGCAGGCCAGTGCGCTGCCCCCAGCAGGAGGACTGCGTGCCGTGGTCTCGGGCAGTTGCTCGCTCGCGACCAACCGGCAGGTGCTGGACTTCATTCAGCGCGGCGGCGCGGCGCTGGCCGTCGATCCACTGCGCATTGCCGCGGGTGTCGACGTCGTGGCCGAGACCCTGGCCTGGGCCGCACCGCTGGTCGCGAAGCAGCCGGTGCTGGTCTATTCCACCGCCGAGGCCGGTGCCATCAAGTCGGTGCAGAGCAGGCTCGGCGTCGAGGAAGCCGGCGCCATGGTCGAGCGCACCATTGCCGCCATTGCGCGCGGCCTGGTCGAACGCGGCGTGCGCCAGCTCGTGGTGGCGGGCGGCGAAACCTCGGGTGCCTGCGTGCAGGCGCTGGGCATTGCGCAGATGCAGATCGGTCCGCAGATCGACCCCGGCGTGCCGTGGTGTCATGCGCGCACCGATGTTGCGGAAGGCACGTCGGTGCACATCGCGCTGAAGTCCGGCAACTTTGGGGGGGACGACTTCTTCACCAAGGCATTTACAGTGCTGGCATGACGTCCAAACTCAGCACTCGAGCACGTTCGGGGCGCGCTCCCGCCGACGGCGTGCTCTGCTCCGCGAATGTCCCCCGCCCTTCGAGCTCCTCCTTTATTTCGCTGCGCAGAGCACACCATCGACGTGATCGTTGTTCGGAGCGGCCGTTGGTCGAGCGGAACAAGCGCAGCGTCCAGTGTGCGCAGGGCGCCGGGTGCTCCCCGCAGCGAAATAAAGGAGGAGCCGAAGGCGGGGGACATTCGCGGAGGGGAGTACCCGGTGGCCTGTGCACGCGCCCTGAACAGCCGAACTGACATGACAGAAACCCAAGCCCGCGAAGAAATCTGCCGCGTCGGCCGCAGCCTGTTCGACCGCGGCTATGTGCATGCGACCGCCGGCAACATCAGCGTTCGACTCGACGACGGGTTCCTCATCACGCCGACCGACGCCTGCCTCGGCTTTCTCGACCCGGCCCGCCTGGCCAGGCTCGACACGCAAGGCACCCAGACCGGCGGCGACCGCGCGAGCAAGACCATCACCCTGCACACGCGCATCTACGCAGCCGCGCGCAGGTTCGATGCAGGTACGGCCTGTGTCATCCACACGCACAGCACGCACTGTGTTGCGCTCACGTTGAACGCGCCGGGCGACGAGTTGCTGCCCGCGCTCACGCCGTATTTCGTGATGAAGGTCGGCCACGTGCCGCTCATTCCTTACCACCGCCCGGGCGCACCCGAAGCGGCCGAACTGGTGGCACAGACTATCGAGCGCCATGGTGCCGCCGGCACGCCGATCCGCGCCGTCATGCTCGAACGCCTCGGCCCCAACGTCTGGCACGAGACGCCGGCCGCCGCCATGGCCGTGCTCGAGGAACTCGAAGAGACCGCCAAGCTCCATCTGCTCACCGAGCCCGCCAAAATCGAGCCGTTGAGCAACGAACAGATCGATGAACTGCGCCGCACTTTCGGTGCGCGCTGGTAGCAAGAGTAAAAACACACCATGCCCCAATTCGCCGCCAACCTCTCGATGCTCTATCCGGAGCTCGATTTCCTCGACCGCTTCGAAGCCGCCGCGAAAGACGGCTTCAAGGCCGTCGAATATCTTTTTCCCTACCCCTACGAGCGCCGCCAGCTTGCGGCCCGCCTGAAGGACAACGGCCTGCAGCAAGTGCTCTTCAACGCCCCTCCGGGCAATTGGGACGGCGGCGAGCGCGGCCTCGCGTGCCTGCCGGGTCGGGACACCGAGTTCCGCGAAGGCATCGCCACGGCCATCGACTATGCGGTGGCGCTCGACTGCCCGCGCATCCACGTCATGGCGGGCCTGGTGCCGGAAGGCGTGGAGCGCGAGGCCGTGCAGCCCGTGTACGTCGAAAACCTGCGCTGGGCCGCCGCCGAGGCCGCCAAGGCCGGCCGCGACGTGCTGATCGAGCCGATCAACACGCGCGACATTCCGCGCTTCTTCCTCAACCGGCAAGACCACGCGCACGAAATCATCGACATGGTGGGCGCACCCAATCTCAAGGTGCAGATGGACCTGTACCACTGCCAGATCGTCGAGGGCGACGTGGCGATGAAGATCCGCAAGTACCTGCCCACCGGCCGCGTCGGCCACATCCAGATTGCCGGCGTGCCCGAGCGTCATGAGCCTGACATCGGCGAGCAAAACTACCCGTACCTGTTCGACCTGATCGACGAGGTGTCGGCGCAATGCGGTTGGCAGGGCTGGGTCGGCTGCGAGTACCGGCCCAAGCGCGGCATGGAACCCGGCGGTACTTCGGCCGGGCTGGGCTGGCTTCGGGCATTGCAACAGCGCGCATGAAGCTCGAGGCGCTGCGCATTCCACCGCGGCTGCGAGGTTTTGCCGCGGACGATGCGCAGGTCTTCGACGTCACGCTGGCCGGCGATCGCGTGCAGGCTATCGTGCCGAGCGCATCGCAGGCGCAGGCGCAGGCGCGCGGCACCCTGCTGAGCGCGTTGGTCGAGGCGCATGCGCACATCGACAAGAACTACACCGTCGAGGAAGTCGGCGCCGCCCAGGGCAACCTGTTTGCGGCCATCGAACGCATGGAGAAGCACCGCGCGGGCTGGACCGGCGAAACGCTGCGCCCGCGCATGGAGCGCGCGCTGCACGAGGCCTGGCAGTCGGGCACGCGCGCGCTGCGCACGCACATCGATTGGGTGCAGGGCGACCCACCGGCCGCGCTGGCCGTGTTCGAGGCCCTGCGGCACGAGTGGCGCGGCCGCATCGAGTTGCAGTTCGTCTCGCTCACGCCGCTGGACCTGTTCGCGGACCTCGCCGCCGGCGAGCGCATCGCGCGCGAGGTGAAGCGCGCGGGCGGCACGCTGGGTGCCTTCGTTTACCGAAACGAGGGGCTCGTGCATAAGCTGGGCCGCGTGTTCGATCTTGCGCAGGACCACGGCCTCGGACTCGACTTTCATGTCGACGAGGGGCTCGACGCCGATGCGAGCGGCCTGCGCAGCATCGCGCAGCTAATGCGTGCGCGCGAATTCCGGCACGGCGTGGTCTGCGGCCATTGCTGCTCCCTGGCCATGCAGGACGACGCCGTTGCCAACGAAACGCTGGCGCTGTGTGCCGGTGCCGGCATCCACATCGTCGCGCTGCCGACTACCAATCTCTATCTTCAGGGCGCCTGGGAACGCACGCCCGTGCCCCGCGGCATCACGCGAATTCGCGAAGCGGCGGCACGGGGCTTGCGTGTGAGCTTGGCAACGGACAACGTGCAGGACGCCTTCTATCCCTACGGCGGCTACGATCTTCTGGAAACCTTCGGGCTCGGCGTGCAGATGGCGCATCTCGCGCCCGCGGACGAGTGGCTCGACGCCATCACCGTCAGCCCCGCGAAGGCGCTGGGGCTCGCGTGGGACGGGCGCATTGCACCGGGCTGTCCCGCCGACCTGGTGCTGCTCGCGGCCACCGGCGAGCATGAACTCATCGGTCCACGCGGGCGCCAGCGCACCGTGATCCGTAGCGGCCGAATCCTGGAGAAAACTCAATGAGCATGGGCAAGCCAATGGCCAACTACGCCGCCGCCAAGCGCGTGGGCGATTTCGTCTTCATGAGCGGCGTGGTCGCGGTCGATCCGGCCACGCGCCGCGCCGTCGCCGGATACGACGCCATTCCCGAGGAAGCCCGCACGGCCCTGCAGGGGGTTGGCTATGCCACGGGCCAGATGTCGGTCGATATCTTCGAAGCGCCGATCGTCGCGCAGAGCTGGTTCGTGCTCGAGCGCATCCGCCAGATTGCCGCCGAGCATGGCGGCACGATGGAAGACGTGGTGAAGCTGGTGCAGTACTTCCGTCACCTGCCGCACTATGCGTTCTACAACCGCGTGCGCGGGCTTTTCTATCCGGGCGAGCCACCGGTCAGCACGGTGGTCGAGGTGTCGCGCTTCCTCCCGGGCGACGAGGTGCTGGTGGAAGTGGAGGCCACCATGTACCTGCCGCAGCACCGGCCTATTTGACCCCCGCGCCCTTGAGCAGGAATTCGGTCACCTGCTCGACCAGGTAGCGCCGGTCGTTGTCGTCGCCTTGCTGGGCCACGTTGCGGAAGTACGCGGCCTGCGTGGCGTGGTCGGCATAGAACTGCGTCACCGCCCAGACGTGGAACAGCACCAGCATCGGGTCGGCCTTGTCCATCAGGCCCTGGTTCATCCAGTTCTGGATCACGGCGGCCGCCTGGTCGGTGTGCTGCTTGCTCGTGTCCATCATGGTGTTGAGCACCGGTGCGCCGCGCATCATCTCGGCGGTGAAGATGCGGGAGCGCAAAGGGTGCTCGAACGAGAAGACCATCTTGCGGCGGATCAGGTCGCCCAGCACCTTGCGCGGACCGAAGGCTTCGTCGGCAAAACCGAACACCACGATCCAGTCGTCGAGGATGTCCTGCAGGATCTGCCGATAGAGCGCTTCCTTGCTCTCGATGTAGTAGTGCAGCTGCGCCTTCGAAAGCCCGGCCTTGTCGGCAATCGCCTGCGTCGACGCGCCGGCCAGACCCTCGCTCGCAAACACCTCGATGGCGGCCTGGTTGATGAGGCCGAGCACCTGGGTGTACTTGCGCGAACGCCCGCGCGTGGGGGGCGCCTCGCCGTCGCTTTCTTCGGTGCTCACAACTGCAGCACCAGTTCCTGGCCTTTGGCGCGCGAGCAGCACAGGGCCACCTTGTGGCGCCGCTCGCTGCCGGTGAGACAGAAGTCGCGGTGCTCCGCGCCTTCGCCATCGCCCTCGACCACGCAGGTGCCGCACAGGCCCTGCTGGCACGACACCGGAATGTCGATGCCGACTTCATGCAGCGCATCGACGGCGGTCTGGTCGGCCGCCACCGGCACGCGGATGCCGCGCTGCGCGAGCTTCAGCGTGAAGGGCAGGCCGGTCGTGGTGTTGGCGTTGGCCGGTGCGGCGAAGTATTCGGCATGCAGCGCGTCATCGGGCCAGTGCGCGGCGGCCTCGCGCACGGCTCGCATGAAGCCGCCGGGGCCGCAGACGTACAGGTGCGTGCCGGGTGCGCGGTCGGCGAGCAGCGCGTGCAAATCGATGCGCTGCGAGGCATCGCCCTGGTCGAGGTGCAGCCGTAGGTGTGGTGCCAGCGCAAGGTCGCGCAGCGCATCAGCAAAGGCCAGGTGTTCTTCACTGCGCGCGAACACGCAGAACGTGAAATCCGCGCCGCGCGCCGCGAGCGCCTGCGCCATCGCCAGCAGCGGCGTCATGCCGATGCCGCCGGCCAGCAGCAGGTGGTGTTTCGCTTCCTCGCGCAGCGGAAAGGTGTTGCGCGGCGCGCTGATCGCGAGCAGGTCGCCTTCGCGCACGCGCTCGTGCATCGAGGCCGAACCGCCGCGGCTCGCCGCCTCGCGCTTCACCCCGATCACGTAAGACGCGGCGTTCGACGGTGCACCCGCAGACCATCGCGCCAGCGAGTATTGGCGCGAAAAGCCCCCGGGCATGTGCACGTCGATGTGGGCGCCGGCTTCGTACCCCGGCAACGTGCGGCCCCACGGATGCGTCAGCTCGAAGGCGAGGATTTCCGGCGTCTCGCGCGAGATGCGTTCGACGCGGACGGTCAGCGTGCGTTCGAGGCTCATGGTGTGTCGTCTCTCCGGCTAAATGCTCTGCAGCTTGCGCGCAACGCGTTCGATGAAATGGGTGCGGTCGCGCTCGGTCACGGCGTTCATGTCGTGCAGCTGCAGCCACGTCACCTTGCAGCGCCATGCAAACAGGGCACGCAGCGCCCGCGTGAAAAGCCGCCGGCCCGGGTCGCCGATCATCATCACGAACCAGCGCGGCGAGCCGCCCGTGGTCACCACCGTCAGCCGCCGGATGTGCCGCATGCCCGACTTCGCGAGCTGTCCCTTGCGCTCCGCCGGCAGGAAGGCCACGCCCGGCAGCCACACGCGTTCGAGCCAGCCCTTGAGCATGGACGGCGGTCCGTGAAACCAGGTGGGATAGACGAACACCAGGTGCTCGGCCCACAGCAGCGCGTCGACATGCGGCTTCACGCGTTCGCGGATCAGTTCGGGGTTCTCGAGATAGGCGATGCGTTCTTCGCGGGTCAGCGTGGGGTCGAAGCCCTCGGCATACAGGTCGATGGCCCGGACGGGATGCCGGGGCTCGAGGGCTTCGAGGGCCGTGCGATAGAGCGCGTGGTTGAAGCTGTCAGGATTCGGATGGCAGTGGACGACGAGCGTTTTCATGGTTGAGGGCCGGTTCGCCTGTCGGCGAGACGGGGTCAGAGCCCAAGGAATCAAAGGCCGCGCGGCGCCTTATGGCAACCCAGGCACCGGCATCTGACCCCGGCGCAAGCCCCGCGCGACCCACGGGAAAAACGGTGAAGCTCTTGCCTGCTTGCTTACTTTGCAGCGAGCTTCTTGCGAACGTCGACACCGACGCCCTTGTTGACGAATTGCGTGGTGACGACCTTGGAGAGATCGATCTCTCCGGGCTTGTACAGGCCGGCCTTCACCATCTTGTCGTAGAAGTCCTTCACGCGGGCTTCGTCCATGGCGCCGATGCCCTTGGTGAGCGAGTCGCCGCTGTCGACGATGCCCATCTTCTTCATCAGCTCGATGGAGCCGAGCGATGCGGCAACCGGCGAATCGGGGTTGATCTTGGCGATCATCTCGTTGGCGGCCTTGTTGTCGCCGTAGAGATAATTGTTCCAGCCGATGATCGAAGCTTCGACGAACTTGCGCACCGTCTCGGGCTTGGTCTTGACGAGGTCGGCGCGCGTCTCGATGGTGGTCGAATAGGTCGAGAAGCCGTTGTCGGCCAGCAGTTGCACCACCGGGTCGAAGCCGGCCTGCGCCTTGATCGAAAGCGGCTCCGAGATGGCGTAGCCCTGCTGGATCGACTTCTTGTCGGCCAGGAACGGGCCCACGTTGAAGGTGTAGGGCTTGAGCTGCGAATCCTTGAAGCCGTGCTCCGACTTCATCCACTGCCAGAAGCTGAACTGGCCGTCCTTGCCGATGAAGGCGACGGGCGCCTTGGCCATGTCCTTGAAGGTGTCGTAGCCCTGACCCGGATGCGCGAACATGGCCTGCGGATCTTTCTGGAAGAAGGCCGCCACAACCACCGTGGGCACGCCGTTCTTCACGTTGTCGAAAGACTGCAGCAGGTTGCCGGTCATCAGAAAATCTACCTTGCCGGCCGGCAGCATAGGCCGGTTGTTGACCATCGGGCCGCCCTGCTGAATGTCGACGTCCAGGCCATACTTCTTGTAGGTGCCGTCCACCAGCGCCTGGTAGAAGCCGCCGTGTCCGGCTTGCGCTTTCCAGTTGGTGGCAAATACCACTTTTTCCTGCGCCTGCGCGGCGAGGGCGGCAGCCGCGAGGGCGATACCGAGAGCAAGCGGACGGATGGTCAGAGCGGGTAGGCGCATGGCAGTGGACTCCTGTGTTGAATGCTGCGAAGGATTTTCATGTCACCGTCGATCATGTGATGGAACGGACTTTTTGAGGGTGCGTTTTTCGGGGGAGCTGTTGTTCTTGGCACTGCTGTTCAGGGCGCATGCAAAGGCCACCGGGTACTCCCCTCCGCGAATGTCCCCCGGCTTCGCCTCCTCCTTTATTTCGCTGCGGGGAGCACCCGGCGCCCTGTGCCCGCCAAGCGCCGTCGTTGTGCTGGCTGATCAACGACCGCACTGAATAACGATCCCGTCGATGGGGTGCCTTGCGCAGCGAAATAAAGGAGGAGGCCGCAGGCCGGGGGACATTCGCGGAGCAAGGTACCCCGTCGGCGGGAGCGCGCCCTGAACAGCAGCCCTCGAATCCAACGCGACGGACAACAAAGCAAGCGTTCATTTCAACGCTCGATAGCCATGTCGGAAGTCCAGCCGCGCGTCTTGCCCGGGTTCATCAAACCCATCGGATCGCTGCGCTTCTTGAACTCGATCTGCTGCGTGTCGATGGTCTTCATGCCCCCGTCCTCAATGGTGACGACATGCGGGTTGAAGATCTTGGAGCCGCCCTGCGACTCGATCTCGCGGATCACGTCGTACTGGTGGGCCTCGCCCTTCCAGCGCACCAGCAGGATGCCGAAGGTGCCGCACTCGCCGCCGGCGCGCGCGAAGTCCTGGTGCTGCAGCACGTCGTCGCCAAAGATCTGCAGATGGCGCGCCACCACCAACGGATCGAAGGGCTGCGCGTAGGCGACCTGCAGGTAGGTCCAGCCGCGGTCTGCTTTCAGCGCCTGCAGCGTGGTGTGGTTGAACGCGCATTCATACGCGGGAGGCAGGCCTTCGGCGAGCAGCTCGGCCTCGGTGCCCGCGACGGAGATGGTGCCGCCGTGTGCGGCGGCGAGCGCGCGCAAGTCGGCCATCGAATCGGGCGCGACCATGCTGAACACCGCGTGCCGGTCGGGCGGAAAGCGGTCGCGCATCGCCGTGTAGTAGGGCGAGAAGCGCGCCTCGACCGTCGAGAGCAAAAAGATGTCGAGCGTGGGCACCTGTGCTGCGACGGCGAAGGCCAGCGCGCCGCGGTACGTCTCGAACAGCACCGTGCAGTGCACCCATTCGACGGCCGGGCTCAGGGCGACTTCCACGTCCAGGATCACGCCGTTGGTGCCGTAAGCATGGTGCACCTGCTGGATCTCGTCGCCTTGCAGCTCGATGACGCGCGGCTTCCGCTCCACGGTCATCACGCGCGCGCGCAGCAGGTTGCCGGGGTCGCGCAGGATGCCGTGGCGGAACGAGCCGATGCCGCCGAAGCCGCCCGCGATGAAGCCGCCGATGCTGGCCACATGCCAGGTCGAGGGCCACATGCGCAGCGCCTGGCCCGTCTCGCGCGCGACAAGGTCGATGTCGTGCATGCGCGCACCGGCCTCGACGCGGATACAGCCTGGCTGGATGTCGAGCACGCGGCACATCTGCGTCACGTCGAGCACGATGCCACCCTCGAGAGGCACGCACTGGCCGTAGTTGCCGGTACCGCCCGCGCGCACCGTGAGCGGCAGCTTCCACTTCGCGGCCGTGGCCGCGACCTGGCGCACATCGTCCTCGGTGCTGACCTTGACGACGAGGTCGGCCACGCAGCCCGCGAGCTGCGCCGTGAGGATGGGGCTGTACCAGTAGAAGTCTTTCGAGAGCTGCTTGCGCTGGTTCGGTGCGGTGATCACATTGAGGCCGCGCAGGTCTTGGCGCACGGCATCCCAATCGACAGCAGGCGCGATGGTCCTAGCGTTCACGGCGCATCTCGCTCTCGTGCCAGTGGCCGAGCACCAACCGCGACAACGCGGCGAACACGATGAAGATCACGATACCGAGCAGGGACACCAGCAGCAGCGCCGCGAACATCATCGGGATCTCGGTGCGAAAGCTCGATTCGAGGATGCGCGAGGCGAGGCCCGTCTCCTTGCCGGCGGTGCCGGCCGTGAACTCCGCGACCACCGCGCCGATCAGGCTCAGCCCGCCCGCGATCTTCAGGCCCGCCATGAAATAGGGCAGCGCGCTGGGTGCGAGAAGGTAGCGGAAGGTCTGCCACGGCGAGGCCTTGTAGAGCTGAAACAGGTCACGCAGATTGCTGTCGGCGCTTTTCAGGCCGATGACGGTGTTCGACAGGATCGGGAAGAAGGCCACGATCCAGGCGCACAGCAGCAGCGCCGCCGTGGTGCTCGATACGTAGATCAATATCAGCGGCGCGATCGCAATGATCGGCGTCACCTGCAGGATCACCGCGATCGGAAAGAGGCCGATCTCCACCCACTTGAAAAGCGCGAACGCAATCGCCAGAAGTACGCCGCCCACGATGGCCGCGCCGAGCGCGAGCAGCGTGAGCTTCACGGTGAACCACAGCGCGCTGGAGAGCGAGCCCCAGTTGTCGAACAACGTGCGCAGGATGAGCGAGGGCGCGGGCAGGATGTAGTGCGGAATGCCGTTGGCGCGCACCATCCATTCCCACGCCAGCAGCAGCACGATGACGATGCCGGCCGGCACTGCGATGCGCAGCATTGATTCGCGCCGGTGCAGCCTGTCTTCGTGCGCGCGCAGCATCGCTTCGGAGGGCGCGACGTCCGCCGCATCCATCGGCACGTCGGCCGGCACCGCAGGCTCAGTGATCGATGTCATGCAGCGCTCCATGCAGGGATCGCGACACCGCCGTGCAATGCGCGTTGTAACGGCTCGAAGTGCGAAAGTCCTCGCCGCGCGGATAGGGTTCGTCGATCCGGATCTCGTCGATCACCCGGCCAGGCCGCGCCGCCATCACGACGATGCGGTTCGAGAGATAAACGGATTCATAAACGCTGTGCGTGACGAACACGACCGAGAAGCGATGCTCGCGCCAGATGGCCAGCAGGTCGTTGTTGAGCTTGATGCGCGTCATCTCATCGAGCGCGGCAAAGGGCTCGTCCATCAGCAGGAGGCGCGGGTGCGTGACCAGTGCGCGCGCAATCGACACGCGCATCTTCATGCCGCCCGAGAGCTCGCGCGGATACACGTCGGCGAAGCGCGATAGGCCCACCATCTCCAGTACCTGCCGCACCACGGGCGCGGCCGCGTCCCGGCTTTGGCCCGCGAGCTTGAGCGGCAGCCACACGTTGTCGAACACCTTGGCCCAGGGCATGAGCGTGGGCTCCTGGAACACGAAGCCCAGGTCGCGGTCGCTCTGCGTCTTGCCCGTGTTGGCGCCGGACCACTGCATTTCGCCCGAGCTGAGCCGGGTGAGCCCTGCGATCAGCCGCAGCGCGGTGCTCTTGCCGCAGCCGGAGGGTCCCAGAAAACTGATGAAGTCGTGCTCGCCGATGTCGAGCGTCATGCCCTGCAGTGCGAGCGTGCCGTTGGCAAAGCGCTTGCTGACGTGGCGCAGGCTGACCAGCGGTGGCGTTAGTTCGGAGGTCATTTCCAGGCGGGCTCGTTGGCGAGGCGCGAGAGCGGGAAGCGGTCTACCTCCTGCAGCAGTTCGACGAAGCGGCGGCCCACGTGGTCGAGCACCGCGGCGCCCTTCTCGGCCGTGGCGCGCGTGGCGTCGCCGGCCGCGCCCGATGGGTTGATGTCGTGCATCTGCCAGCCGAGCTTGCCACTCGGGGTGATGGAGAGGAACTTGTTTTCGGCGGCCAGTTGCTCGGTCATCGAGCTGAAGTTCTGGAACTGGTCCTTGCGCACGAAGTCCGGTGTGAGGTGCAGCATCACCGAGCTTTCGAGGTCGCCCGCGTGGATGCCGTGCCTGCCTTCATGCGCGGTGAATAGGCCCTCGGGCAGTCCCAGCGTGTACCAGTTGGCGGCGACGACCATCATGCCGTGCTCCTCGCGCAGGTCGCGCGCCACGATGTCCATCACGCTCATCTGGCCGCCGTGGCTGTTGTAGAGCACCAGCTTGCGCACGCCGGCCTTCGCCACGCAGGCGCCGATGTCCTTCCACAGCGAGATCAGCGTGGTGGCCGAGACGGTGAGCGTGCCCGGGTAGCGCGAATGCTCGTTGCTCTTGCCGTAAGGCACGGTGGGGAGAAACAGCACCGGCAGGTCATCGGGCAGGTGCGGGAGCGCGGCGCGCACCATGCCGTCGATGGTGGCCGTGTCGGTCGACATCGGCAAATGGGGGCCGTGCTGCTCGGTAGCGCCCACCGGCAGCACGGCGATGAGCCGTTCGCGGTCGAGGCGAGAGAACTCTTCGCTGGTCAGGTCGGACCAGAAGCGGCTGCGCAAGGGGACCGGGTTCATCGTGGCGTACCTCGTGGTGACGGGCAACAAGGGCGCGATGATGATCTAAATTATCCGTTTGGTCAAAAAAAGGTGGGCAAATAGGTACCCCCAATCGCCTCCGCCCGAAGTGCCGCACCCACTTGATGGCCGCTCGGCTTGGGCATATAAGTCGTTTCATGGTTCCTTGACTCGTCGCAAGACGAAAGGGGGATGCTATGAAAAGACGCATCTACTGGTTGATGCCCGACCTGGCGAGCGCCAGAAGGGCAATGAACGATCTGGTCCGGGCGCGCGTCGACGTGGCGCGCATCCATTTCGCCGGACCCGAAGGCATGGACATGGCCGGGCTCCATGCGGCCAACGTGTGGCAAACCTCCGACCTCGTCCACGCAGCCAAGACCGGCTGGGTGGTCGGCAGTGCCTGCGGCATCGTCCTTGGCCTCGTGGCCGCGCTGATGTTTCCGATCGTCGGCGACGACCCCGAATGGGAGGTGGCCGTCTTGGTGGCCATCCTGGGCGGCGTGGTCGGCGCCTGGTCGGCCAGCATGGTCGGCATTTCCATCCCGAGCCCCAGGCTGCAACGTTTCGAGGGCGCCATCGCAGAGGGGCAGATCCTGCTGATGGTGGACCTGCCGCGTTCGCGCGTGCAAGACATCGAGGCGCTGCTGCAGTCCGCGCATCCCGAAGCCCGGTTCGAGGGTGAAGAGCCCCAGGTCCCGGCGCTCCTCTGAAGCGCGGATGAGCCCCTGAGCCTATGCCGAGCCAAGGGAACGCACATGACCATGGCCGTTGCCCTGTTGCTCATCGTGGCCGGCTCGGTGCTGTTTCACGTTTTCAATCCATGGTGGACGACGCCCCTGGCTTCGAACTGGAAGCTGATGGACGACACCCTCGGCATCACGCTGGCGATCACGGGCATCTTCTTCATCGTGATCAACGTGTTCGTCGCCTACATGCTGGTGCGCTTTCGTCATCGCGAGGGCCGGCGCGCGGCGCATGAGCCCGAGAACAGGAAGCTCGAGCGCTGGCTGATAGGCGGCACCACGGTCGGCATCATGGCGCTGCTGGCGCCCGGGCTCCTGGTGTACGCGAATTACGTCAGGGAGCCCCGCGACGCCCTCGTGGTGGAGGTGCTGGCCCAGCAATGGCAATGGCGCTTCCGCTTTCCGGGCGAGGACGGCAAGCTGGGCGCGACCGATGCGCGCTTCTTCAGCGCCACCAATCCCTTCGGGATCGACCCCGCCGACAAGGCGGGGCAGGACGACCTGCTGATCGCCGGGGCCGAGGTGCATCTGCCGCTCGGCAAACCGGTGCTGGTGCTGATGCGTTCGCACGACGTGCTGCACGACTTCTTCGTGCCGAACTTCCGTGCCCGGATGAACACGGTGCCGGGGCAGGTCAGCCGCTTCTGGTTCACGTCGACCGTCGCGGGCCGCTACGAAGCGCTTTGCGCGCAGCTGTGCGGCGTGGGCCATCCCAACATGCGCGGCTACGTGGTGGTGGAAGATCCGGCGGCCTACCAGGCTTGGCATGCGGCGCTGCCGACCTTCGCCAAGACGCAGGTCAGGGCGCCCGAGCCCCCCGCTGGCGCCGTCGCGGCGGGCGGTGGCGCACGCGTTGAACAGGGCCGCGCGCTGGCGGATGCCAAGGGCTGCGTGGCCTGCCACACGATCGATGGCAGTGCGCGGGTGGGACCGACCTGGAAGGGCCTGTACGGCAAGACCGAAAGCATGGCGGACGGCTCCACCGCGCTGGTCGACGAAGCCTATCTGCGCAGCTTCATCCGCGATCCGCAGGCCCGCCACGTGAAGGGCTTCCCCCCGGTCATGCCCAAGATCGATTTGACCGATGAAGAGCTGGCCGCGCTGGTGGCCTATATCCAGAGTCTGGGCAGCCCGCCGGCGCAGGCTGCCGCCGAACAGAAGGCTCCGCGATGAACGCTCCTTTGTCCCCCGGGCACGCCGTGCCGCACGCCGACGACGCCGGGCACCCGGCGCCCCAGAGTTTCCTGACCCGCTACGTCTGGAGCCAGGACCACAAAGTGATCGCCGTCCAATATGCCTGCACCGCCATCGCGGTGGGCGTGGTGGGCGTGGTGCTGTCCAACCTGATGCGGCTGCAGCTCGGCTTTCCCGGCCAGTTCGAGTTCATCAACGCAGAGCGCTACTACCAGTTCGTGACCATGCACGGGATGATCATGGTGATCTACCTGCTCACGGCACTGTTCCTCGGCGGCTTCGGCAACTACCTGATTCCGCTGATGGTGGGGGCGCGGGACATGGTCTTTCCCTACCTCAACATGCTGAGCTTCTGGGTCTACCTGCTGTCGGTGGTGGTCCTGATGGCGAGCTTCTTCGTCGCGGGCGGGCCCACCGGCGCGGGTTGGACGCTGTATCCACCGCAGTCGATTTTGCCCGGCACGCCGGGCCATGCGGGCGGCATCGTGCTGATGCTGGTGTCGCTGGTGATCTTCATCGTGGCGACCACGATGGGCGGCCTCAACTACGTGACCACCGTGCTGCAGGCGCGCTGCGAAGGCATGACGCTGCTGCGCATGCCGCTCACGGTGTGGGGCATCTTCGTGGCCACCATCCTCGCGCTGCTCGGTTTCCCGGCGCTGTTCGTCAGCGGCGTGATGCTGCTGCTCGACCGGACGCTGGGCACCAGCTTCTTCATGCCGGCGCTGGTGTCGATGGGCCAGGTGACGGGCTACAAGGGCGGCAGCCCGCTGCTGTTCCAGCACCTGTTCTGGTTCTTCGGCCATCCGGAGGTCTACATCGTGGCGCTGCCGGCCTTCGGCATCGTCTCCGACCTGATCAGCGTGCATGCGCGCAAGTGCATCTTCGGCTACCGCATGATGGTTTGGGCCATCGTCGCCATCGGCGGACTCAGCGTGGTGGTGTGGGCGCACCACATGTTCGTGAGCGGCATGAATCCGTACTTCGGCTTCTTCTTCGCGACCACCACGCTGATCATCGCGGTGCCCACCGCGATCAAGGTCTACAACTGGATCCTGACGCTGTGGCGCGGAGACATCCACCTGACGGTGCCGATGCTGTTCGCGCTGGCCTTCCTGTGCACCTTCCTCATCGGCGGGCTGACCGGGCTGTTCCTGGGCAACGTGAGCGTGGACATCCCGCTGTCCGGAACCTATTTCGTGGTGGCGCACTTCCACATGGTGATGGGCGTGGCGCCGCTGCTGGTGGTGTTCGGCGGCATCTACCACTGGTTCCCCAAGGTCACCGGCCGCATGCTGGACGACAGGCTCGGCCAGCTGCATTTCTGGATCACCTTCCTCGGCACCTACGCAATCTACTTTCCGATGCACTACCTCGGCGTGCTGGGCATGCCGCGGCGCTACTACAACTTCGACGGCTACAAGTTCATTCCGCCGTCGGCGTTCACCATGAATGAAATCATCACTGTGGTGGCGCTGATCGTCGGCGTGGGGCAGCTGCTGTTCATCTTCAACCTGGCCTGGAGCGCCTGGCGCGGCCGGCCGGCCACCGCCAATCCATGGCGGGCCGCCTCACTCGAATGGCAGACGCCCGCCACGCCGCCGGGCCACGGCAACTGGGGCCCGCGTCTGCCTGTGGTCTATAGGTGGGCCTATGCCTACGCAGAGCCGGGTGCTGCGGAAGATTTCATTCCGCAGAACGCGCCGCCGCAAGCCGCGGCCGGAGAGCCCGAGCCGGAGGGCCAGAGCGAGGTCCGGGGAGCACCGGCATGAGCCCTCGCCCGGCCGTTCCGAAGGGGGCTCGCACCGCAGTGCGTAGCACGGAGGTTACCCAATGAGCCCCCGCCCGGCCGTTCCGAAGGGGGCTCGCACCGAAGTGCGTAGCACGGAGGTTACCCATTGACTGCAGCACTGAGCCGCTTCCAGGCCAACTCGCCCCATGGCGGCCGCCCCCGCGATGCGCACGCGAGCGCGGCCAGCATCGGCCTGTGGGTCTTCATGGGCGTGGCCACCGCGTTGTTCTCCCTCTTCATCGTGGCCTACGTGATGCGCATGAGCGGCGAGGACGCGATCACGATCGCGCTGCCGTGGCAGCTCTGGCTCAGCACGGCGCTGCTCGTGGCGGGCAGCGTGGCGCTGCAATGGGCCGTTGGCGCGTCGCGTGGTCGCGGTCCGACGCGGGCCCTCCGCCTGCTGGTGGCGGGCGGCCTCTGCGCGGTGGGCTTCCTGTGCGTGCAGCTGTGGGCCTGGCAGTCGCTGCTGGGCGCGCAGGTCATGCCAGCCGGCAACCCCGCAGGCAGCTTCTTCTACCTTCTGACCGCCATGCACGGGCTCCACCTGACTGGTGGGCTGGCCGCGTGGACATGGACCGCGCACGATGCATGGCCCGAGCCCGGCAAGGCCGCATGGCGCATCGCGCTGTGTGCGCGCTACTGGCACTTCATGCTGGCGGTATGGCTGGTGCTGTTCGGACTGCTGGGCTGGGTGACGCCGGAGGTGGCGCGCTTCATCTGCGGCACATCCTGAGGAGGCGTCCCATGAACGACACCGCAACCATCGCGGCAACACCGTTGACTCCCGAGATCGCGGCAAGCGGCTGGCGCGGGCTGATTGCCGACTGGTCTTCCGACCGCCAGGCGTTCCACGTCTCGTGGGGCAAGGCGATGATGTGGATCTTCCTGCTCAGCGACACCTTCGTGTTCAGCTGCTTCTTGACCGGCTACATGACGGTGCGCGTTTCGACCACCGCGTCGTGGCCCAACCCCAGCGAGGTGTTCGCGCTCCACGTGGGTGGCGCCGACATACCGTTGCTGTTGATCGCGATCATGACCTTCGTGCTCATCACCAGCAGCGGCACGATGGCAATGGCCGTCAACTTCGCCTACCGCGGCGACCGGGTGAACGCCGCCACGCTGATGCTCGTGACCGCGACCTTCGGCGAACTCTTCGTCGGCATGCAGGCCTTCGAGTGGTCCAAGCTGATCCTCGAAGAGGGCGTGCGGCCCTGGGGCAATCCGATGGGTGCGGCGCAGTTCGGCTCGGCCTTTTTCATGATCACGGGCTTTCACGGGCTGCACGTGTCGGCCGGCGTGGTGTTCCTGTTCGTCGTGGCCTTCAAGCTGATACGCGGCGACTATGACAAGAGGGGCAACTACCAGATCGTCGAGATCACCGGCCTGTACTGGCACTTCGTCGACCTGGTGTGGGTGTTCATCTTTGCGCTGTTCTATCTCTGGTGAGGACAACCATGGACCACGTCTCCGGCCAACAACATCCGATCAGCCTCTATCTCAAGATCTGGGGGCTGCTGTTCGTGCTCAGCACGATGTCTTACCTTGTCGACTATTTCCATTTCCAGGGATATCTGCGCTGGGCCCTGATCATTACCTTCATGTTGCTGAAGGCCGGGCTGATCGTCGCGGTCTTCATGCACATGGCGTGGGAACGGCTGTCGCTGGTCTATGCCATCCTGGTGCCGCCGCTGTGCCTGCTGGTCCTGGTCTGGCTGATGGCGGCGGAGGCCGACCATACTTTCCTGACGCGGCTGCTGTTTTTCCACTGACGGCTTGCGCCCGATCACCGCCGCACGATGTAGCGCGTGACGACAGGCTGCATTTCGCCCACGTGGAATGCGAGCCGGCGCTCCCGCAGCGCCATGTCGCTGGCCGTGGCGCGATTGAAGCGGCGCAGGTGGTCGGTCCACGAGTCGTCGACGATCTGCTCCACATAGCGACTGGGCTGCGCAATGTCGTGCAGCAGCTCCCAGCCGATGGCACCCTGGCTCAGGCGCGCGCGGCGCGTCTGCTGCATCACGAGATGGAAGGCCGCGGCGCGCGACGGCTCGATGAGGTATTCGACCGTGATCACCACGCGGCCGTCTTCCTGCGGCGCCTCGGCGGGCGGGCCGGTGGCCCAGCCGGCTTCGGCGGGGCGGGTGTCGTCCTCGCCAACGCCGTCGGTCACCCAGCGCAGGGCCACCAGCATCAGCAGCGTGCCGCTGGCGGCGGCAATGGCGAGGCTCAGGTTCAGCGACGTGACGGTCGCCACCTGGCCCCAGAGCGCCGCGCCGATCGCACTCGCGCCCATGATCGCCATCTGGTAGGTCGACATGCCGCGTGCGCGCACCCAGTCGGGCAGGGCGAGCTGCGCCGAGACCGAAAGCGAATTGGCCACCGTGATCCAGGCCATGCCGCCGAAGAACATCGCCGGCACCGCGACCCATGCGTTGGGCGCAAAGGCCATCACCGCGGTGGCGAGCGACTGCAGCACCGTGCCACGCAGCACCAGCTGGTCGCGCCCCAGCGCCTGGCGCAGCCGCGGCAGGAACAGCACCGCGATGATCGCGCCCGAGCCCATGGCAGCCAGCAGCAGCGTGAAGGTACCGGCGCCGCCGCCCTTGAGGTTGCGCGCCAGGAGCGGCAGCAGCGCGAGCAGGGCCGTGGAGTGGAAGAAGAAGATCGTGATGCGCGAGAGCACCGCCCGCATGCGCTGCGACTGCCAGACGAACTGCACGCCCACGCGCATGGCGCTGATGAGCTTCTCGCGGCCCAGTGGATTGGGCTTGTGTTCGCGCCGCCAGCGCAGCACCACGAAGCCCGAGGCCACCGAGAGGACGGCGTTGAGCGCAAACACCCAGACGCTGCCTGCGCTGGCAATCAGCATGCCGGCCGTGAGCGGGCCGATGATGCGCGAGGCGTTCATCGCGATGCCATTGAGGCCGAGCGCCGCCGGCAGCTGCGGCCGCGGCACCAGCTCGGGCACGATGGCCGAGAACACCGGCCAGCGCAGCGCCAGGCCGATGCCGTTGGCGAAGGTGAGCCCCAGCAGGAGCGGCGCGGTGATCATGTCCAGCGCAATGGCCGCGCACAGCACGATGGCCGTGCCTGCCAGCCAGAACTGCGTGGCCACCAGCCAGCGCCGGCGGTCGAGAATGTCGGCCAGCGCCCCGCTGGGCAGGCCCAGAAGGAACACGGGCAAGGTGGAGGCCGACTGCACCAGTGCCACCCAGATGGGCGAGGTGGTCAGCGAGGTCATCATCCACGCCGCCGCCACGTCGCTCATCCACATGCAGATGTTGGCGATGAGCCAGGTGCTCCACAGCATGCGGAACACGGGCAGCTTGAGCGGCACGAGCGCCGCGAACTTCGGTGGCTGCGGCCGGGCGGGGGGGATGGGTGTCTCTTCGGGCGATATCGGTGGCATGTGGCCCAATTGTGCCGATGCCATCGAGACCGGTCGAAAAATCCGGCAATCCCCGGGAAGAGCCTATCCCCTGTCGCTGCGTGCCAGGCGGTGCTCGAGGCGCCGCAGCATCGTGGTGAGCACGAGCGTCATCACCCAGTACACCACCGAGATCGCGAGGTACGGCTCCCAGTAGCGCGCATAGGCGCCCGCCACCGTGCGGGCCGCGTAGGCCAGTTCGGCCAGCCCGATGGCCGACACCAGAGATGTGTCCTTCAGGAGCGCGATCGCGTTGTTGCCCAGCGGCGGCAGCATGCGGCGGAAGGCCTGCGGCAGCACCACGTAGCGCATCACCTGCAAGGGCGTGAAGCCGATCGACCGGCCGGCATCGAACTGTCCGCGCGAGATCGACTGGATGCCGGCGCGAAACACCTCGGAGATGTAGGCCGCCGAGTTGAGCGTGAGCGCCACCACGCCGGAAATCAGCGCGCCGTGTTCCTGCTTGAGCTCTCGTGCCAGATCGCCACTGATCAACAGGCCGGTCGCCGGATGAATGAACACCGGCATCACCGCAAAGTGGATCAGCAGGATCTGCACGAAAAGCGGCGTGCCGCGGAAGAAGCTCACGTACACCGTGGCGGGCCAGCGCAGGAAGAAGCGCGCGATCCAGGTCCACGGCGCATGGCGCGGATGCGCCAGCCGTGCGAGCGCGAGGCAAAGCCCCCAGCTCGAACCCAGCAGCACGCACACCACCGTCATGCGCAGCGTCATCCAGGCGCCCTGCCAGAACAGGTCCTTGTACTCCACCAGGATGTCCCAGCGGAACCATCCGAACAAAAGGACGGGTTGTTCCATCTAGCGCTCTTGCTCGGGGCGGCCGTGCTCATCGGGCGTTCGGGTCCTTGTTGAACCACTTCTTGTAGATGCTGGCGTAGCTGCCGTCGGCGCGAATCGCGGCCAGGCCGGCCGTGAGCTTGTCGAGCAGCGCCTTGTCGCCCTTCTTCACGACGATGCCGAAGCCTTCTTCGGGAAAGGACTTGTCGTCGAGCGTCTTGAGTTCGGGGTTCTGCGCCACGCGGTAGGCGATCACGCCGTTGTCGCCCATGGCGGCATCGACGCCGCCGCCGGCCAGCTCGGAAATGATGAGCGGCGTGCTCTCGAAGCGGCGGATGTTGGGGTTGGTCTTGCCGAATTCGCGCGAGGCGATGTCGTCGGCGGTGGAGGCGCTGACCACGGCGATCTTCCTGCCGGCGAGGTCCTTCAACGAGGCGACCGTGCTGCTCTTCGGCAGCGCGATCAGCTGGCGCGCCGCGAAGTAGGGCGGCGTGAAGTCGTAGCTCTGCTTGCGCTTCTCGTTGATGGTGACGCCCGAGATCACGAGGTCGACGTCGCCGTTGTTGAGCGCGCCGAAGATGCCCGTGAACGGCGTGTTCACGACCTTGATCTTCAGGCCTTGCTGCTTGGCAATGGCCTTGATGATGTCGATGTCGAAGCCGACGATCTGCTTGTCCTTGTTCTCGAAGGCGAAGGGCGCGTAGGTGGCGCTCGAGGCCACGGTGAGCTCGCGGTTCTGGGCCTGGGCGCCGAAGGCGAGCGAGGCGGCGGCAAGGCCGAGCGCCAGGGCGCGGCGAATGGTGTTCATGGGGCTTCTTCCTCTTGTTGCGCCGGCTCGGCGGGTGTGTATATGTGGTGGGCGGGAATTCTAGGTTGCAGCTAGCGTGCCAGGTGCCCGAGCGGCAAGGCGCTGCTGGCCTTCACCTCGCCCAGCGAGAAGCTGGTGTGCAGGTCTTTCACGTTGGGGAGGTTCATCAGGTGCTGCCGCGCGAAGGCCGAGAAGCCGTTCAGGTCCTGTGCCACCACCTGCAACTCGAAGGTGCCGGTGCCGCTGATGTAGTGGCAGGCCACCACCTCGGGCATCTTGCGGATCGCTTCCTCCAGCTTGCGGGTGGCTTCGTTGGTGACGCGCTCGGTGTCCACCCGCACGAAAGCGAGCACGCCGAGCCCGATCTTGTGGCGGTCGATTTCGGCGTGGTAACCCTTGATGAAGCCGGCTTCTTCCAGCGCGCGCACCCGGCGCCAGCAGGGCGCGGCCGAGAGCCCCACGCGCTGCGCAAGCTCGGCGTTGGTCAGGCGGCCGTCGGCCTGCAGTTCTTGCAGGATTGCAAGGTCGAACTTGTCAATGCTTTCCATAAGCGACCATCTTAAGCAAGATTCTTTCTGAAAGGCGGTTTTTAGAGGCGAAGAACGCAAACACCTGTCGCGTACCCCGGCATACACTTTGCGTGATC
This sequence comes from Variovorax sp. OV700, assembly GCF_900099805.1. GTDB lineage: Bacteria > Pseudomonadota > Gammaproteobacteria > Burkholderiales > Burkholderiaceae_C > Variovorax. The sequence continues at coordinate 198,863 of NZ_FNDR01000009.1, forward strand.
ATGGGCTCGCGCCCTACCGGGCACAGACCCATAGCCAATCAGCCAAGCCCACCAGGCCCTGCCAAACGGAGACAGACACATGAACGCACCGCTGCCCGAGCACATTCGCAAGGCGCTGGAAACCGTCACGCTCGACGACAAATACAGCCTCGACTATGGCCGTGCCTTCATGAGCGGCGTCCAGGCGCTCGTCAAGCTACCGATGCTGCAGCGACTGCGCGACAAGCAGGCCGGCAAGAACACGGCCGGCTTCATCAGCGGCTACCGTGGCTCTCCGCTCGGCGGCTACGACCAGGCGCTGTGGAAGGCCAGCAAGTTCCTGAAGGAACAGAACATCGTCTTCCAGCCGGGCGTGAACGAAGAGCTTGCCGCCACGGCCCTATGGGGCACCCAGCAGCTGGGCTTCTCGCCCGCGGGCACCAACAAGTTTGACGGCGTTTTCGGCATCTGGTACGGCAAGGGCCCGGGCGTGGACCGCTGCTCCGACGTCTTCAAGCACGCCAACATGGCGGGCACGACCGAATGGGGCGGCGTGATCGCGGTGGCGGGCGACGACCACATTTCGAAGAGCAGCACGGCCGCGCACCAGAGCGACCACATCTTCAAGGCCTGCGGCACGCCGGTGTTCTTTCCGACGAACGTGCAGGAAATTCTCGACCTGGGCATCCACGCCTTTGCCTTGAGCCGCTTCTCGGGCGTCTGGTCGGGCATGAAGACGATCCAGGAAATCGTCGAGTCGAGCGCCACGGCCATGATCGATCCGGACCGCGTCGAGATCGTCATCCCCACCGATTTCCAGATGCCGCCCGGCGGCCTGCACATCCGCTGGCCCGACCACGCGCTGGAGCAGGAAGCGCGCCTCATGCACTACAAGTGGTATGCCGCGCTGGCCTACATCCGCGCCAACCGGCTGAACCACAACGTGATCGAAGGCCCGAACGACCGCTTCGGCATCATGGCCAGCGGCAAGGCCTACAACGACACCCGCCAGGCCCTGATCGACCTGGGCCTGGACGACGCCACCTGCCGCCAGCTGGGCATCCGGCTGCACAAGGTGGGCGTGGTGTGGCCGCTCGAGGCGCAGCTCACGCGCGACTTTGCCACCGGCCTGCAAGAGATTCTGGTGGTGGAAGAGAAGCGCCAGGTCATCGAATACCAGCTGAAGGAAGAGCTCTACAACTGGCGCGCCGACGTGCGCCCCACCGTGCTCGGCAAGTTCAACGAGCTCGACGGCGATTTCTCCGGCGGCGAATGGGCCATGCCCAATCCCACCGCCAACACGCTGCTGCGCGCCAACGCCGACCTGAACCCGGCACTCATCGCCAAGGCCATTGCACAGCGCCTGCGCAAGCTCGGCATCCTGGACCAGGCCGGCGCCGACATGCATGCGCGCATCGATGCGCAGATCGCCATCCTCGAAGCCAAGGAGCGCTCGATGGAAGTGCTCAAGGTGGGCGGCGTGCAAGGTGCCGACCGCCAGCCCTGGTTCTGCTCGGGCTGCCCGCACAACACCAGCACCGTGGTGCCTGAAGGCTCGCGCGCGATGGGCGGCATCGGCTGCCACTTCATGGCGACCTGGATGGACCGTTCCACCATCGGCTTCACGCAGATGGGCGGCGAGGGCGTGCCGTGGGTGGGCCAGCAGCCATTCACCACCGACCAGCACATCTTTGCGAACCTGGGCGATGGCACGTACTTTCACAGCGGCCTGCTCGCCATCCGCCAGAGCATTGCCGCGGGCGTGAACATCACCTACAAGATTCTCTACAACGACGCGGTGGCCATGACCGGCGGCCAGCAGGTCGGCGAGCGGCCCGAAGGCCATTCGGTGCTGCAGATTGCCGAAAGCCTCCATGCCGAAGGCGCCAAGAAGGTCGTCATCGTCACCGACGAACCCGAGAAGTACGAAGGCGTGAACATCCCCGGCGACCACGTGGCCGTGAAGCATCGCGACCTGCTCGACGAGATCCAGCGCGAGTTCCGCGAGATTGCCGGCACCACAGCCATCATCTACGACCAGACCTGCGCCACCGAGAAGCGCCGGCGCCGCAAGCGGGGCACGGCCGTCGATCCGGCCAAGCGCGTGGTCATCAACGACCTGGTCTGCGAAGGCTGCGGCGACTGCAGCGTGAAGAGCAACTGCCTGTCGGTCGAGCCGCTCGAAACTGAGTTCGGCCGCAAGCGCACCATCAACCAGAGCAGTTGCAATAAGGACATGAGCTGCCTCAAGGGCTTCTGCCCCAGCTTCGTCACGGTCGAAGGCGGGCAGCTCAAGAAAAAGTCCAGGAACAAGGCCGATTCGCCGCTCGAGCTCGGCCCGCTGCCGGAACCGGCCGTGCCGGCGCTGGCGCAAGACCAGGTGTGGGGCATCGTGGTCGCCGGTGTCGGCGGCACGGGCGTCATCACCATCGGCCAGCTGCTGGGCATGGCCGCGCACATCGAGGGCAAAGGGATCGTCACGCAGGACGCGGCCGGCCTGGCGCAGAAGGGCGGCGCCACCTGGAGCCATGCGCTCATCGGCGCCTCGCAGGCCGCGATCCGCACCACCCGCGTGGGCACCGCTGCGGCCGACCTGATCCTGGCCGCCGATCCGCTGGTGGCCGTGAACGCCGAAACCCTGGCCCGCATGCGCGAGGGCCGCACGCACGTGGCGCTCAACACGCACAGCACGCCGACGGCCGCCTTCGTGCGCAACGCCAACTGGGTGAATCCGCAGGACGACTGCGCGAACCAGATCGCGCGCGTCGTGGGCGCCGAGGCGCTCGGCACCTTCGACGCCGATGCCGCCGCTACCACGCTGATGGGCGACAGCCTCTACGCCAATCCCATGCTGCTGGGCTTTGCCTGGCAAAAGGGCTGGATCCCGCTGGCGCTGGAGTCGCTGATGCGCGCCATCGAACTCAACGCCGTGGCCATCGACAACAACAAGGCCGCCTTCGCATGGGGCCGCCAGGCGGCCGCGAATCCGGCTGCGCTGCAAAAGCGCGTGCGCCCGGGCCAGGTGGTCGAATTCAAGAAGCGCGAAACCGTCGACAGTCTGGTGGCGCGCCGGGTCGAATTCCTCACGGGCTACCAGAACGCAGCCTACGCCGACGAGTACCGTCAGTTCGTGGGCAAGGTCCGGCAGGCCGAATCGGTGCTGGGCAAGACCGCGCTCGCCGAAACCGTGGCCCGCTACCTGTTCAAGCTCATGGCCTACAAGGACGAGTACGAGGTGGCGCGCCTGCATACCGACCGCGCCTTCCTCGACCGGGTCGAAGGCATGTTCGAGGGCCAGATGGGCAAGGATTTCAAGCTCAACTATCACCTCGCACCGCCCATCATCGCCAAGAAGAACGCCAAGGGCGAACTGCAGAAGCAGAAGTTCGGCCCCTGGATGCTCACGGGATTCAGGCTGCTGGCCCGGCTCAAGGGCCTGCGCGGCTCGGCCCTCGACATCTTCGGGCGCACCGAAGAGCGCAAGACCGAGCGCGCCCTGATCGGCGAGTACCGCGCGGCCATCGACGAGGTGATTGCCGGACTCAACGCCGAGAACCACGCGCTGGCGCTGGAGATTGCGAGCCTGCCCGAGCAGATCCGCGGTTACGGTCACGTGAAGGACCGCAACCTGGCCGCTGCCCGCACCCGCTGGAGCGAGCTGCTCGCCAAGTGGCGCAACCCGCAGCCGGTGCAGCGCTCGGCCGCCTGAGTTTCTGAAGGAAGGCGCCCGCGGCGGCCGGCCGGCTGCCGCCGCTGCCATTCAAAGAACGCTGCTATTCAAAGAAGAGCACAGGAGGCGCGGCTGGCGCCCCTGGAAAGCCCTGCCCCCCGCGCCGGATAAGCGCGGAGCGCGGGGCGTTGCCACGAATACAATGCCCGGTGCTGTTCGCGGCCGATGCCGCTTCAAGCGCTGGTTCGCGGCCTTTTTCACAGGGCCGCGGAACCGCGGGCCCGGCTCGCGCTTCTGACATCCCTCTTCTCTCTGCTGGAGACTCTCTTGTTCATTTCCTCTGCTTTCGCCCAAACCGCGCCCGCTGCTTCCGGTGGTGGCGACATGTTGTCCTCGCTCGGCAGCATGTTGCCCCTGGTGCTGATGTTCGTGGTGCTGTATTTCGTCATGATCCGCCCGCAAATGAAGCGCCAGAAGGAAGCCCGGGCCATGATCGAAGCCCTCGCCAAGGGCGATGAGGTGGCGACGGCCGGCGGCGTGCTCGGCAAGATCACCTCCATCGGTGACCAGTACCTCGGCCTCGAAATCGCCAATGGCGTGGAAGTCAAGATCCAGCGCAGCGCTGTGGTCCAGGTCCTGCCCAAGGGCGCCGTCAAGCAGTAATCAAAATCAAAGCGCGACCCGGCCTTGCGCTTCCTGGCGCAAGGCCTCAAGTCACGCGGTGTTCCGTTTCTAAAAGCGCTTTCTCATGAACCGTTATCCGGTCTGGAAGTACGCGATCATCGTGATCGTGCTGCTTGTGGGGTTGATCTACTCCCTCCCCAATTTCTTCGGCGAGGCGCCTGCAGTGCAGGTGTCCGCGGCCAAGTCGACCGTCAAGGTCGACGCGGCAACCCAGGGCCGGGTCGAGGAGGCGCTGAAGACAGCCGGGGTCAAGCCCGACCTGTTCACGCTCGAGGGCGGCTCGCTGCGCGCGCGCTTCGCCACCGCCGACGAACAGATCAAGGCGCGCGATGCGGTGCAGCGCGCGCTGGTGCCCGATCCGGCCGATCCTTCCTACGTGGTGGCGCTGAACCTGGTTTCGCGTTCGCCGGCCTGGCTCACGGCGCTGCATGCGTTCCCGATGTACCTCGGCCTCGACCTGCGCGGCGGTGTCGACTTCCTGCTGCAGGTCGACATGAAGGGCGCCATCGACAAGAAGGCCGAATCCTTCGCGGGCGACCTGCGCACCACCTTCCGAGACAAGGGCATCCGCGGCACGTCGGTCAACCGCAACGGCCAGACGATCGAGGTTTCGCTCCGCGACGCGGCCGCGCTGCAAACGGCCAAGCAGCTGATCCAGGACCAGTTCCAGGATCTCACGACCACCGACAGCCAGGACGGCAACGTCTGGCGCCTCACGGCCACCATCAAGCCCGAAGCCGCGCGCCGGCTGCAGGACGCGGCCCTGAAGCAGAACATCACCACCCTCCACAACCGCATCAACGAACTCGGCGTGGCCGAGCCGGTGATCCAGCAGCAGGGGCTCGATCGCATCGTGGTGCAGCTGCCGGGCGTGCAGGACACGGCCAAGGCCAAGGACATCCTGGGCCGCACCGCCACGCTCGAAATGCGCCTGGTCGACGAGAGCGCCGAAGGCCGCGCAGCCGAACTGAGCGGCGGACCGGTGCCCTTCGGCTCCGAGAAATTCTTCGAGCGCAACGGCCGCGCGGTGATCGTGAAGAAGCAGGTGCTCGTCACTGGCGAAAACCTGACCGACGCTCAGCCGGGCTTCGACCAGCAGAGCAACCAGCCCAAGGTCGACCTGACCATGGACGCCAAGGGCGGCCGCATCATGCGCGACGTGAGTCGCGAGAACTTCAAGAAGCGCATGGCCATGCTGATCTTCGAGAAGGGCAAGGGCGAGGTGCTCACGGCTCCGTCGATCAACGGCGAGCTCGGCAACCGCTTCCAGATCTCGGGTTCGATGAACGTGGTCGAGGCCAACGACCTCGCGCTGCTGCTGCGCGCCGGCTCGCTGGCCGCGCCCATGGAAATCATCCAGGAACGTACCATCGGCCCGAGTCTGGGCGCAGACAACATCGAGAAGGGCTTCAAGAGCGTGATGTATGGCTTCCTGGCCATCATGGTGTTCATGTGCGCCTACTACGCGTTGTTCGGCCTGTTTTCGTCGATCGCGCTGGCCGTCAACCTGATGCTGCTGGTGGCCATTCTCTCGATGCTGCAGGCCACGCTCACGCTGCCCGGCATTGCGGCCATGGCGCTGGCCATCGGCGTGGCCATCGACTCCAACGTGCTGATCAACGAACGCGTGCGAGAAGAACTGCGCAACGGCGCTTCGCCGCAAGCGGCCATCCATGCCGGCTACGACCGCGCCTGGGGCACGATCCTCGACTCCAACGTGACCACGCTCATCGCGGGCATTGCACTGCTCGCCTTCGGCTCCGGGCCGATTCGCGGCTTTGCGGTGGTGCACTGCATCGGCATCGTCACCTCGATGTTCTCCGCCGTGTTCTTCTCGCGCGGCCTCGTCAACTTCTGGTACGGCCAGAAGAAAAAGCTCAAGACGGTGTCCATCGGCACTGTATGGCGGCCCAAGACCGACGGCACCGCCGTGGCCGAAGGCAAGTAAAGGTCAAGGACAAGCGCCATGGAATTCTTCCGCATCCACAAGACCATCCCGTTCATGCGCCACGCCCTGGTGCTGAACATCATCTCCTTCGTCACCTTCGCGCTGGCGGTGTTTTTCCTGCTGCACCGCGGGCTGCACCTGTCGGTGGAGTTCACGGGCGGCACCGTGATGGAAGTGGCCTACCAGCAGTCCGCGGACATCGGCAAGGTGCGCGAGGCCGTCGGCAAGCTCGGCTATCCGGACGTGCAGGTGCAGAGCTACGGCACCTCGCGCGACGTGCAGATCCGCCTGCCGGCACAAAAGGGCATGAACTCGGACCAGCAGAGCGCGCAGGTGATGCAGGCTCTCAAAGCTGTCGACCCGTCGGCCACGCAGCGCGGCATCGAGGTCGTGGGCCCGCAGGTGGGCGACGAGCTCACCACCAACGGCCTCAAGGCGCTGGCCATGGTGGTGGTGGGCATCATGATCTACCTGGCGTTCCGCTTCGAATGGAAGTTCGCCGTGGCCACCGTGCTTGCCAACCTGCACGACGTGGTGATCATCCTGGGGTTCTTTGCCTTCTTCCAGTGGGAGTTCTCGCTCGCGGTTCTGGCGGCGGTGCTGGCGGTGCTGGGCTACTCGGTCAACGAGTCGGTCGTGATCTTCGATCGGGTGCGCGAGAATTTCCGCCGCTACCGCAAGATGAACACGGTGGAGATCATCGACAACGCGATCACCTCGACCATCAGCCGGACCATCATCACGCACGGTTCGACCCAGCTGGTGGTGCTCTCGATGTTCTTCTTCGGCGGCCCGACGCTTCACTACTTTGCACTGGCGCTGACCATCGGCATCCTGTTCGGCATCTATTCGTCGGCCTTCGTGGCCGCGGCGATTGCCATGTGGCTCGGCGTCAAGCGCGAGGATCTCGTCAAGGGGCCGGTCAAGCGCGACGGCGGCCCGGACGATCCGAACGCCGGCGCGGTGGTCTGACCCCTATCGAATTCGAGAGGAACGCCCCGCGGGAGCCAGCGAGAATGACGGAGCTGATGCACACTTGTGCGCTTGCATTTCCCGATGCAAGCTCGCGGTCATCGTCCACCCACGGAGCCCCACTGGTCTTCCCGATCCTTCAATGAGCATTGCGCGGTCCGCCTCTTCTTTGCAGCTCGCACGCGAGACGCGCGAGCGCTTCGTTCTGGCGACCGGGGGCGTGATCGCCCCGTTGGCGCAAGCCATCCGGGACCGCCTGACGCAGCAGGCTTCGGAGATGAGCAATGCGCGCGCCATGCAGGAGAGTCGCGACGATTTCGTGGCCTTCCAGGGCCAGGCATCGCACTGGGTGGCACTCGCGCAAACGGGCTGGCGCAAGTCGGTCGATGCGCCAGGCGCGGCGTCGGGCGTGTCATCCAACGCGAAGCTGCGGCTCGAACTCATCGACGACGACGCGATGGAAAGCAGCATTCTGTCGTCGCGCCTGGCGCAGGTGATCCATGACAAAGCCAGCTTTGAACTCAGCGACCTTCGGCTGCGCATCCAGCATCTGGAAGGCTCCAGCGAACTGGACGCCCACGACGTGCTCCGGCCCGAAACCATGGCCAAGCTGCTCGTCGATCAGTGGCTGGCGGCCGGCTTGAGCCGCACGCTGTGGACGCGGGTGCAGGACACCGTGCAGCAGCACCTCGTCGGCGTGGTCGTCAAGGCTTATGAAGACGCCAACGCGTTCCTGATTTCCAAAGGCGTGATGCCGGAAATCGATCTCAAGAGTTTTGTCCGGCGCACGGGCGCTTCCGGCGGTGGACCGTCGACGGTGCCCGCGCCCCCTTACGCGCCCGGCGCACTCCAGGCCGCGGGCGCACCCCAGACCACCGGAGCCGTGCATCGCCAACAAGGCTTCGATGCGCTGTCGCAACCGCGGGCCTTTGCTCCTTCGGTGCCAGCCGCGACCACCGGCGGCTCGCCCTTGATGGTCGCGCGCCAGCGCGCGCAGACGGCGCTCCTGAGTCTCAAGCGCTTCGTTGCCGCCCGCATTGGCGCAGAGTCGCCGAACGTCTCCTCCTCCCCGACGACGACCGGAATGGATGGACGCGCGCCAGGTGCCGGACCGGCCGGCGACGGTTCTTCGCGCGCTGCTTCCAAGACCTTTGCAGGGCTCATCGCCGAAGCCGAAGCCGCCTACCGGATGGCCGCCACGCAGTACATGGAAGGCTCCGCGGAGCAGGCTACCGTCATACAGCAGGCGTCAGTCGACCTGCGGCGGCGCAGCGCGGAGCTCAAGAAAAGGGCGCCCACCACCGCCGACAAGGCCACGGTCGAGATCGTGGCGCTCATGTTCCAGGCCATCCTCGCGGAGGAGCGCATTCCCTTCTCGGCGCGTGTCTGGTTTGCGCGCCTGCAGATGCCTGTGCTGCGCGTGGCCATTGCCGAGCCCGAATTCTTCGGCACGCTGCAGCATCCGGCGCGCATGCTGATCGACCGCATGGGCTCCTGCGTGATGGGCTTCGACGCCGCAGCCATTTCCGGCAGCGCGCTCGAGGGCGAAATCCGGCGCGTGGTGCAGGTGATCGAGCAATACCCCGAAACAGGCCAGCGCGTGTTCAAGCTGGTGTTCGACGAGTTCGTCGCGTTCCTGAACCGCTATCTCACGCAGAGCGACGCCACCCAGCGCGTCATGAGCGTGGCGCAGCAGGTCGAGCAGAAGGAAACGATGGCGATCCAGTACACCATCGAACTTCGCAAGATGCTCAACGACATGCCGGTGCGCGAGGAGATACGCGAGTTCCTCTTCAAGGTCTGGGCCGAGGTGCTGGCGATTGCCGCCTTGCGCTATGGCGCACAGGGCGAGCAGACCGTGATGCTCAAGCGCGTGGCCTCCGAACTGGTGTGGGCCGCGAGCGCCAAGCCCAACCGCGCCGACCGGGCGCGCGTGATCCAGGACCTGCCGCAGCTGCTGCAGCGCCTGCGCCTGGGCATGAACCTGCTCGGCATCATCGACGAGCCGCAGGAAGCCCATATCAAGACCATCGGCGCAACCTTGTCGGATGCCTTCCTGTCCAAGACCGAAGCCATTCCCGCGGCCAAGATCGAAGCCATGGCCGAGCACCTGGCGCACCTGGAAGATTTCGTGAGCGACGACGGCAGCGCATCCAGCCTGCCGCTCGACGCGAACAGCATCGAATTGCTGCTGGGCATCGACGCGGCCTCGATCGAGGTCGTGGCCGACATCGCGGGCGGCGCGCCGGCCGAAGACATGCTGGCGTGGGCCCACGAGCTGGAGGTAGGCAACTGGTTCATGCTCGACCACAACGATCGCGTGAGCCAGGTGCAGTTCGTCTGGCGCAGCGACCGCAAGCAGCTGCACCTGTTTGCAACAGCCGACGGCCGCAGCTTCCTGATCCAGGTCGGCCGGCTGGCGAACTATCTGCAGGCCGGCCTGCTGGTGCCGGCCGAGGAAGAAACCCTTACGGTGCGCGCCACGCGGGAGGCGCTGGCCAAGCTGGATGCGAACCCGGAACGGCTATTGAACTAGCCGCCTAGTGCGCCACGCGCCCTTCGCGGCTTTCGCTGAGTTCGTCGAGTACCAGCGCGTCGGGCTCGATGCCCGTGCTCCAGTGCACCATCAGCACGATGATCTTGAGTTCGTCGAGTGCGACCGGGTCGCCCGGTGCCGCCATGGCACGTTCGACGACGATCTCGCGCAGGCCGCAGGACAGCACATCCGACGACTCGAGAAAGCTGATGAAGCCGAGGCATTCGGCGCCCAGGTGCTCCTGCTCGGCCTGCGAATAGACCCGCATGGCGTTGTCCGACTGCGGCAGGGCCGGCTCGGGTGCACCCCGCAGCGTGACCGTGGCGACCGCGTCGTCGATCGCGCTTCGCTCGAACTGCAAGCCCTGCGTTGCAAGGCTGAGACCGTCAAGCCATTGCAGTGCGTCGCGAATTTCCTCTGCCTCGAAGCCGTGCGCGCTGAGCTTGCGGCCCAGCTGTTCGGGTTCGGGGCAGGCATCGCCGCGCCAATAGTTTTCGTAGACAAACACGAGCACTTCGAACATGGGCCCAATATAGCCGAAGCAGGTCGCCCGCTCGCGAGCTTCGTGCGCTGCGCCGTCTTTCTCTTTGACAGAGAGCGAGATCTGTTACGCCGCTGCCGCCCGTTGAAAGAGGCCGCCCGGCAGGCGCGCGACGTGGCCGTCAAGCTCGAGTTCGAGCATCTTGGCCTGTAGCGCGGCGGCGCTCCAGCCGGTGCGCGCGCTCAATGCGTCGAGGCTCACCGGGTCGAAACCGAGGGCTTCGAGAAGCGGATTTTCCTCGCCGGAGGAGGAGGAGGAGGCCGAATCGCCCGCACTCGCATTTTCGAAAAGACCTGGACCCGTGCCGCCGGCTGCGCGCAGCGCAGGCAGTTCTTCGAGGATGTCGTTCACCGACTCGACCAGCTTCGCGCCCTGGCGGATCAGCGCATGGCAGCCGCGCGATTGGGGCGAATGGATCGATCCGGGAATGGCGAACACTTCCTTGCCTTGCTCCGAGGTGAGCCGGGCGGTGATCAGCGAGCCCGATTGCAGCGCGGCCTCGACCACCAGCGTGCCGCGGGCCAGGCCGGCGATCAAGCGGTTGCGCTTCGGAAAATTTTGCGTGAGCGGGGGCGTGCCGAGCGGCAGCTCGCTCACGATCAGCCCCTGCCGCATGATGCGGTGCGCGAGATCGCGATGCCGCGCCGGGTAGACGCGGTCGAGCCCGGTTCCCACCACGGCCACGGTCGCAAGCCGCAGGGCGTCGCCGGCCGCGTCGAGTGCGCCCTGGTGCGCGGCACCATCGACACCGAGCGCCAGCCCCGACACCACCGGCAAGCCCGCTTCACCCAGCGCGCGCCCGAATGCGCGAGCATTGGCCGCGCCTTGCGGTGTCGGGTTGCGGCTGCCCACCACGGCAATGCTGTTTCCCAGCTGCGTCAGGTCGAAGGCCGCCGCGCCGAGCACGTAGAGCATCAGCGGCGGGTCGGACATTTCGAGCAGCGACGCGGGGTAGCTGGCGTCGCCCAGCGTCACCAGGCGGCGCGTCGTGCCGCCGTCATCGGCGGCGGGTTGCAGCCATTGCCACGTCTGGTCGATCTGGGCCTGAAGGCCGGGCGGCGCCTGCTGCAGGGCATCGGCCTGGGCCGCCGACACGACTTGCCGCAGCGCCGCGCTGGTCTCCGCAAAGATTTTCTCGGGCAGGCCGAATGCGGCCAGCAGCCGGCGAGCGGCACCGTCGCCGATGCCCGGCGTCAGTGAAAGCCGCAGCCAGCCGGCGAGTTCTGCGCGTTCCAAGCGAAGGCGAAAGCGAAAGCGTCAGGGATTGACGAGGAAGTCGCCGGCACGCGGAGTGTCGGTAATTTCGAGCACCAGCGCGTACGACACCTTTTCGAAGGGCCGGAACACCATCAAGAGGCCGATGCGTTCGTTCGGGAGCTTGATCGTCTCCTTGCGCTCGCCGGTCCGGTCGAGAATAGTTTCGCCGTTCTTCAGGATGGCCAGCACGTGGCCGCTGTCGATGCCGTCGCGCGTGCCCTTGTTGATGGCCACCACCTGGTTCTGCGCCGCGAACTGCACCGCATTGCCATAGACCGAGATGATGCGGCCCTCGACCTGCGTGGAAGGTGCGCGGGGCACGTAGCTCAGCAACTGGCGTGGCGGTTCCGGCAGCAGGCGGTCGCCGGCGCGGATTTCTTCGCGTGCCGCGATGATGTCGATGCTGGCCGGCACCACGGTGATGACGTCCTTGTCCTTGTCGGTCTCGACCGTGGTCGATTCGCCACGCTTGAGCTGGGCTTTGCCCAGGTACTGCGCCTCGTAGCCGAGGATTTCGCCCGTTCCAGGGTCCTTGAGCGGCGTGGCGCTGCGGAACACGCGGAAGTTCTTCAGTGGGCCGGGGGTCTCGAGCAGTGGCGTCTCGGCATTGCCGCGCGCATAGGCACGGTCGCCGCGCGACAGCAGCACGCGGCTGTCGTTGCCGGCAACGATGCGCGGCGCGCTCTGCAGCGTGTCGGAATCCACCACGATCGGCTCGCTGAGGAAGGGCTCGATGATGCTGGGATTGAGCGTGGGCAGCGCCATGCCGGCCAGCGAATCGAAGCGCGTGCGCGGCGACAGCTTGATGGTGCCGCCGTCGCCGCTGCCGCCCGCGCCTCGGCGCATGGTCAGCCGCGCACGGCCCCCGGTCTTGTCCAGGTAGAGGACCTGACCGGGGTAGATGCGGTGCGGATTCGCGATTTCATTGATGTTCATGCCCCACAGTTCCGGCCAGCGCCACGGGCGCAGCAGGTAGAGGCGGGAAATGGCCCACAGCGTGTCGCCGGGCTTTACCGTGTATTCGTCAGGCGCAGTGGGCGCCAGTTCGCTCAACGGAACGCCGTTCTGGGCGGTCTGCTGGGCCGTGGCGCGCTGCTGCGGGGTGACAGGATAGTTTTGCGCCCAGGCCGTCGTGCCGCTGCTGATCACTGCGAGGGCTGCCAACGTGGCGAAAAGGTGCGTGCGCTGGCGGACAGGGGTTCGGAGCTTTTTCATGTCTGGATGGGTGAGCGCACCGAGTATCGGTGCACATACGAATCTCACAATTTGCTACGAATTCTGCGCCCGAAGCCCTTGGGAGGGCAACGTTTTCAGGCGATCCCGGCTCATCGCGTCGCGGAATTGGCGAAAATAGCCACAACTTTTCCCCTTTTTCATGGCCAAACGAATCATTCTGAGTTACCCGGACAAGCGCCTGCACACGGTGGCCAAGCCCGTGCAGGGCGTGGACGCGCGCATCAAGGCGCTGGTTGCCGACATGCTGGAGACCATGTATGACGCCAGCGGCATCGGCTTGGCAGCGACCCAGGTCGACGTGCATGAACGGCTGGTCGTCATCGATGTTTCCGAAGAGCGCAACGAGCCGATCGTTCTCATCAATCCCGAGATTATCTGGGCCAGCGACGAAAAAGTGCTGAACGAAGAAGGCTGCCTGTCGGTGCCCGGCATCTACGACGGCGTCATGCGCTCCACGTCGGTCAAGGTTCAGGCGCTGGACGAGAACGGCGAAATGCGCACCATCGAGGCCGATGGCCTGCTTGCCGTCTGCATCCAGCACGAGCTCGACCACCTCCTGGGCAAGGTGTTCGTCGAATACCTGTCGCCGCTCAAGCGCAACCGCATCAAGAGCAAGCTGCTCAAGCAGCAGCGGGAAGAGGCCAAAGAGGGTCGGGCGTGACCATGCCTTGCCTGCGGCCCTGGGCGGCCGTTCTGGCCGCGGGGCTTGTCGTCGTCCTGGCCGGCTGCGCCAGCGAACCCACGCGCATCGTTCCGGGGACCACGGCGGCCGAAACGCTGCAGCGCCTGGGTGCGCCCACGGGCCGCTATCCGCTCAACGGCGGCGGTGAGCGGCTCCAGTATTCGCGCATGCCGGCGGGTTTCGAAGTCACCGACATCGACGTCGATGCCGCGGGCAAGGTGGTTTCCGTCACCCAGGTGCTCAACGAGGCACGCTTCGGCCACGACATCAAGGTCGACCAATGGCGCCAGAACGAGGTGCTCGCCTTCTATGGCCGGCCCTATGAAACCAGCCGCGTCAGCTCTTTCGACGGCACCGTCTGGACTTGGCGCTACAAGGCGGTGAGCGAGCGCCGAATGCTCTATATCTATATCGATCCGACCGGCGTGGTCCGCCGCTATCACACGGGGGACGATCTCGAACTCGATCGGATCCGCGATTGACCGCGCTGAAAGTCGTTTTCGCGGGCACGCCCGAGTTCGCCCGCGTCGCGCTCGAAGCCATTGCCGCCGCCGGCCATGAAATCACGCTGGTACTGAGCCAGCCCGACCGGCCCGCGGGTCGCGGCATGAAGCTCCAGGCCTCGCCCGTCAAGCAATGCGCCGTGGCCCACAACTGGCCGGTGGCGCAGCCGCGCAGCCTGCGACTGGACGGCAAGTACCCGGAAGATGCCTCAGCCGCACGCGAGGCCCTTCTGGCGGCGCAGCCCGACGTGATGGTGGTCGCCGCCTACGGGCTCATCCTGCCGCAGTGGGTGCTCGACCTGCCGAAGTTCGGCTGCCTCAACATCCACGCCAGCCTGTTGCCGCGCTGGCGCGGCGCAGCGCCGATCCACCGCGCCATCGAAGCCGGCGACGCGCAGACGGGCATCACCATCATGCAGATGGACGCCGGCCTGGACACGGGCGACATGCTGCTGCGCGAAGCGGTCGACATCGGCGGCGACAACACCGCCCGCCTGCACGACCGCCTGGCCGAGCTAGGCGGCCGCATGATCACCCAGGCGCTGGCCGACATCGGCAAGCTGGCGCGCACGCCGCAGCCGGCCGAAGGCATCACCTACGCCAACAAGGTCGAGAAGCAAGAAGCCCAGATCGACTGGAACCAGCCCGCCGACGCCATCGTGCGGCGTGTCCGCGCGTTCGATCCCTTTCCGGGCGCCAACAGCCCGCTCGACGGCGAGACCATCAAGCTCTGGTCCGCGCACGCGGTACCGGGCGAAGTGTCGGCCGCGCCGGGCACCCTCCTGGCCGTGACCGACGCCGGCGTTGCGGTGGCGGCGGCCGGCTCCATCGTGATGGCGACCGAACTCCAGCGTCCCGGCGGCAAGCGCCTGGCCGTGGCCGATTTCCTGCGCGGCTTCGACCTGAAGCCCGGGCAGCGCTTCGGCTGATGTTTCTGTCCGCCGCCATTCGCCGCCGGCCCGAGTTCCGCGCGGGCATCCGCGACATGTCGTCGGCCGCGCTGGGCATCGGCGCCTGGGGCCTGATGACCGGCGTGGCCATGGTCAAGTCGAACATGAGCGTGCTCGAGTCGGTCGCCATGACGCTCTTGGTCTACGCCGGCAGCTCGCAGCTTGCGGCCATTCCGCTGCTGTTTGCGGGGGCGCCGGCATGGGTGATCCTGGCCACGGGCTTTTGCGTCAACCTGCGCTTCGTGGTGTTCAGCCTTCACCTGCGGCCCTACCTGATGCACATGCCGCGCTGGCGCCGCATGACTCACGGCTATCTCACGGCCGACCTCAGCTACGCCCTCTTCACCAGAAAGTACCCCTCGCCACCGCTCGTCGGCGATGAGCAGAAGGCTCAGGAGGCCTACCTCACCGGCAACTACTTCGTGACGTGGTGCTCCTGGATGGGCATGAGCCTGTTGGGCATCGCACTGGCCAATTTCATTCCGCAGAACTGGGGACTCGGCTTTGCCGGCGTGCTGAGCCTGGTGGCCATTGTTTGTTCGATGGCCACCACGCGGCTGCGCGTGCTGGCCGCGCTGATTGCCAGCGTCACTGCCGTAGCCGCCTACGCCCTGCCGCTCAAGCTCAACATCGTGGTGGCCATCGGCGTGGCGGTGCTGCTGTGCTTCTGGCTCGAGAAGCAGTTCGGACTCGATCCCGACGCGGAGGACGACAAGTGAGGGGCACCGACCTGTGGACGCTGGGCGTGATCGTCGGCCTGGCCGCGGTCACCGTGCTCACCCGCTGTTTCTTCTTCATTCTCGACCGGCCCTGGGGCCTGCCCGAGTGGGCGCACCGCGCCCTGCACTACGCACCGGCCGCGGCGCTCGCGGGCGTGATCGCACCCGAAATCGTGATGACCCAGGGGCATCTCATCACCACCCTGCACGACGCCCGCCTGTACGCCGCAGTGGTCGGCGCCGCTTACTACTACTGGCGGCGCGGCGTGTTCGGCACGATGCTGGCGGGCATGGCCGTGTACCTGCCTTTGCACCTGGGGCTCGGCTGGTAGCCGGGTGGCGGGGCCATATCAGTCCAGTTTCACGCCCGCCGCCTGAATGATCTTGCCCCAGCGCTCGCTCTCCGCCCGCGAGAGCGTGTAGAACTCCTGCGGCGTGCCCGGCAGCGCCTCGAAGCCGAACTCCGCGAACAGTTTCGCCACCTTCGGTGCCTTCATCGCCTTGTGCAGTTCACCGTTGATGCGCGCCACCGCGTCGGGCGGCATGCCGGCCGGGCCGATCAGGCCGTGGAATGCATAGGCGTTGACGTCGTTGAAGCCGGCTTCCGTGAAGGTCGGCACATCGGGCAGTGCGCTCGCACGCTGCGGCAGCGCGATCGCCAGCACGCGCACCTTGCCCGCCTTGATGATCGGCAGGCCCGAAGCCAGGTCGAGCATCATCGTCGGCACCTGGCCGCCCATCACGTCGGTCATGGCGGGCGCGGCGCCCTTGTAGGGCACGTGCGTGATGCTGATCCCGGCCTTCTGCTTGAAGAGCTCCATCGCCATGTGGTGCGGCGAGCCGTTGCCCGGCGAGGCGTAGCTCACCTTCTCCGGGTTGGCCTTCACGTAGCGCACGAACTCGGCCACGTTCTTTGCGGGAAAGTCGGGGTGCACGACCAGCGCCACCGGGAAGCGGCCGATGGTGCCGATGTACGTGAAATCGCTCGCGGGCTTGTAGGGCAGCTTGGCGAACATGTGCTCGTTGAAGAGCAGCGCCGCGTTCTCGGCCTGCATGATCGTGTAGCCGTCGGGCTTGGCCTGCATCAGCACCGACACGCCGATGTTGGTGGATGCGCCCGGCCGGTTGTCGATGATCAGCGGCTGCCCGAGCGATAGCTGCATCGCCTCCGCCAATGCGCGCGCCAGGTTGTCGGTGCCGCCGCCGGCCACGTAGGGCACGATCCATTTCACGGGCTGGCTCGGGTAGGCCGCCTGCTGCTGCTGCGCGGATGCAAAGGAGCTGGCGGCCAGCGCGAGGGCTGCGGCCAGGAGGGGAAGGAAGCGTTTCATCGTCTTTTGTCTCCGTTGCTTGTCTTGAAATCGTTCGCGGGTCAATCGCCGCGGAGCGTCTGCCAGAGCTCGCGGTCGCGCTCCGCCGTCCACACCACGGGATGCTCGATGCCGCGCAGCTCGTCATACGCGCGCGATACGTCGAAGGGCAGCACGTGCTGGAACACGGGCCAGGTGCCGAAGCGCGGCGCCATGGCCGCCTCTGCTCGCGCGAAACAGCCCTTGAGCGTTTCGCCTGCGGCAATGCCGGCCTTCACGCTGCCCAGCAACGTCCCGAGAAAAGCCTTGGTGAGCCCGATGGCCTCGGCGCACGCGGCTTCGTCCTGCAGCACCGCGCCGCGTCCCGGCACCAGCACGCTCGGCTTCAGCGCCAGCACGGCGTCGAGCGTGCCGGCCCAGTCGCCGATGTAGGCGTCGCCCGCATACACGCCGCAGTGGTTCTCGACCACGTCGCCCGAGAACAGCACGCCGCAGTCGGGCAGCCACGCCACCGTGTCGCCGCTCGAATGGCCGCGGCCCAGTGCCATCAAGCGAAGCTCACGGCCCAGGCCAGGGCGCGGGCCGAGCCACAGGCTCATCTCGCGCTCGAAGCTCATCGTCGGGAACGTGAGGCCCGGAATCTCTTCCACGCCCGCGAACAGGCGTGGAAAGCGGCCGACCTCCGAATCGAAATCGGCCTGTCCGCGCGTGCGGATCCAGTCGAGCGTGCCGTTGCTCGCGACGATGGCCTCGACCTCGTCGAAGGCACTGGCGCCCATCACGCGCACCGCGTGGTAGTGCGTGAGCACGATGGTCTTGATGGGCTTGTCGGTCACCGTGCGGATGGCCGCGAGAAAGTCGCGCGCCATGCGCGGCGTGGGACGCGTGTCGATCAGCACCACCTGTTCGTCGCCGACAACGAAGCCGCAGTTCGGATCGAAATCGCTGATGTAGCCGTACACGCCGGGCGCGAGTTCCCGCAGCCGGGGTTTCTGCTCACGCGTGTCGGAGGCAGAGGCGAAGGAGACGTTGGCGTTCATGGGGCTTTGCTAGTGGGGGAGTCTTCGACCGCCGCGCGGATGCAGGCCAGCAGCACGTCCTGGTCGCCGCACTGGTTGGCCAGCAGCAATACGAGGCGGGCGTTGAGGTCGGCGCTTTGCGCGCCGTCCAGGCCTTCATGCGCGGCGAGCAAGGCCGCGTAGAAGCCGTCGGGATCGGGGATGCGGGGCTCGGTGATCATTGGGTGGTGTTCAGGGCAAGGGCTGTGCGCAACGCATTGGCGACCGATTCGGCAGTGGCCTGCGCGAGCAGCGCCGCGCGATAGGCATCGGGACGCACGAGCACAAAGCTGCCCGGATCGCCGATGCCCAGATGGCTGGTGAGCCGATCGTCGGCTTGCAGCGTCGGCAGGTCGCTGTCGCCGCCGATGGCCAGCAGCCGCAAGGGGAGCGATGCCGTTGCCTCCATGGCCGCCTTGGCCCGGTCGGGTGTCGGGGAAAGCCATAGTCCGAGGCACTGCGTGCCCTCCGCCAGCAACTGCATCAGCGTCGTCTCGCGCCCATCGGCCCAGCGCAGCGGCAGGTTCTGCACGGTGCGCCCACCCTCGGGCAATTGGGGCGCGGATGGATAGTCATTGGCGACCGACATGCGGCCGGTGTTCACCAGCGCCCGCGCGAACGGGTAGCGCGCAGCCAGCGCCACCACGGCGCGGCGCAGCGTGTGCTCGGCCGGCGAACGCGGCGCGAGGAAGCGCGCCGAGCGGCTCGTCACTTCGAGGTTCTGCCGTGCCGCGGGCTGGCGTTCGGCGTTGTAGCTGTCGAGCAGCGCGTCGCCGGCCTGCCCTTGTGCGACCAGCGCGAGCTTCCATCCGAGGTTCGCGGCGTCCTGGATGCCGCTGTTGCCGCCGCGGGCGCCGAAGGGGCTCACCACGTGCGCAGCGTCACCGATGAAGAACACGTGGCCGTGGCGGAAGCTGTCGAGCAGGTGGTCGCGGTAGCCGTACGGGCCGATCCACACAAACTCGAACTCCACACCCGGCCCGAGCCGCGCGCGCAGCCGCGCGCCCGCCACTTCGGGCTGGCTGATGGTGGCCGGATCGCAGTCCTCGGGCATCTGGTAGTCGATGCGCCACACGCCATCGGCCATCAGGTGCTGCCACACGCCACGGCCTTCGTTGAAAGGGGCGTCGACCCAGGTCCATCGTTCGACCGGCAAAGGCTTCTTGAAGCGCACGTCGCTGATGCACCAGCGGTCGGTGCTACGCGACGAATGCGTATCGATGCCGAGCTGCGTGCGGATCGGGCTGTTGGCGCCCGTGGCGTCGATCAGCCGGTCGGCCTCGATCGTGTAGCGGCCCGCGGGCGTCTCGACGTCGATGCGCACGCCGTCGCCGAGCGGCTCCACGCGCGTCACCCGGCTCTTCCACCGCAGGTCGGTGAGGCCGAGCTCGAGAATGCGCTCGACCAGGAACCACTCGAGATAGAACTGCTGCAGGTTGATGAACGGCGGCTGCCTGGAGACGCTGTTCGCTTGCAGGTTGAAGTTGTAGACCTCCTGTTCGCCCGAGAAGGTGCGCCCGAACGACCACGTGACGCCCTTGGCCGCGATGCGCTCGTAGATGCCCAGGCGCTCGAAAATCTCAAGGCTCTTCTGCGCATAGCAGATGCCGCGCGACGAGGCGCCGCGCACGCCGACGGTGTCGTCTTCGTCCAGCAGCACGGCACGCACCCCGCGTTGCGCCAGGTCGCAGGCCAGCGTGAGGCCCGAGGGCCCGGCGCCAACGATCACGATCGGGTGCCGAACGATCCGGGGGTTGCCCAGTTCGGGCGGCGGCGTGAAGGGCCAGCTCGGAAGCTCGTAGGCCGGCGCAAATGCAAAGCTTTCCATGTTTCTTCTACAGCGCGTGCGCGAATTCGGCGATGGCATCCGCTGCCTTGGGCACCAGCTCGGGCTGACCTGCGAGATAGTGATTGCCGCCCCCGATATCGACGTTGCGGATGCGCGCGCCGCCCGCGGCAAGCCACGCATCGCGCGTGCTCGGAAAGGTCGATTGGTCGCCCGTGTAGGTCAGCAGCAGATTGGGCACCGTGGTGCGTGCGAGGTTGGTGGGCCCGTCGGCCTGCGAGCGCGACGACCATTGCGAAAGAAAGGCCGTGAGCGAGGTGGTGCGCCCCATCGCGTTGGCCGAATAGTTCACCTGCCGCGCATCGCCCCACACGCTGCCCGGCAGGCGGTCGTTGGCGTCGAGCGAAAGATCGACGCAGCGCGGATCGGCGTGCGTGCGGTAGACGATGAAGGCCTGGTCGCGCGGAGCGCCCGGCGTGTTCCGAAGCAATGCGAGGCGGTCGACGCACCACTGCTCGATGCGATCGAGCCGTGCCTTCTGCGCGGCGCTGAAGCGCATCAGAAAGTCGGCGTCGTAGGGCACGCGGCGGCGCGGGTCGTACATGTCGAGCTCGGGGTCCACCGAAAGCGGGTCGTGCTCGTCGGTGACCGAGGGATCGATCCAGTCGCGCATCAGCCGCGTGCGGCCCAGGTGCGCGGCGCACAGCGCAATGCCGTCCACCGGCGGCAGGTCGCTCGGGTGCAGGTGGGTCGGGTCGCCGTCGGGAAAATGCGTGGCCGTGAGCTTCTCGGCCTGCGCCTGGTAGAAGCTCGCGAGCGCCGCGCCGCCCGAGTTGCCGATGAGAAACACCTTTTCGTAGCCGGCCGCGCGCAGGTACTGCACGCCGGCGCCCAGGTCCTGGATCGCGCGCTCCATCAAGAGCACCGTGTCGTTCCCCACGTAGCGCGAGTTCAGCCCCATGCAGCAGATACCGCGCTCGGCCAGCGGGCCGATCAGGTAATGGCCCATGAAGTTGCTGGTCGGGTGCATCACGATGGCCGCGATCTTTTTCGGCCCCAGCGGCGCGCGAAACGCGCCGTAGATGCGCGGGCGCAGCATCTGCAGGCCCGACTGGCTTTCCATGGCCGCGCCGGGTTTCACATCGATGACGGCGAGTTGCAGTTCAGACATTCGCATCGCCTTTCGCTGCACGAAGCTCCGCCTTGCGTGCGGTCCACGCATCGAGGTCCGCGCGGGCGCGCCGCGCATGCGCATCCATCTCGGCCTGCGGCACGGTCGGCGTGGTGAGTTCCACGCGGATGCCGTTGGGGTCGAAGAAATAGATCGACTCGATGATGTGGTGGTCGGTCACGCCCAGCACTTCCACGCCCGCGCCTTCGAGCCGCGCCTTGGCAGCCAGAAGGTCTTCGACGGAATCCACGCGCAGTGCAATGTGGTTCACCCACGCGGGCGTGTTGGGCGAAGGCAGTGCGGCCACGTCGTCGCCCAGGTCGAAGAAGGCGATGTACGAGCCATCGCGCATCTGAAAAAAGATGTGCACGTAGGGGCAGTACTCGCCCGTGCTCGGCACGTGGTCGCTCTTGATGACGTGGGCGAGCGGCAGGCCCAGCAGGTCCTCGTAGAAGCGGCGGGTTTCCTCGCTGTCGCGGCAGCGCCAGGCGAAATGGTGCAGCCCGCGAACTGGCGGGGCCGCGTTGGCAGTCGTCGGCATGGCTTGTCTCCGGTAAGCCGTGATTGGGCGATGTCGCGTCTTATGATGCAATCGAAATTAATTCATCCATTGATGAAATAGTCATATGAATCTGACCCTGCGCCAATTGCGCGCCTTCGCGGCCGTGGCCGAAACCGGCAGCTTCACCGCCGCGGCGCAGCAGCTGCACCTCACGCAGTCGGCGCTCAGCGTGCTGGTACGTGAGCTCGAGCGCGAAATGGGCGTTCAACTGCTCGACCGCCACACGCGCCGCGTGCAGCTCTCGGAGGCCGGCCGCGAGTTCCTGCCCTCGGTGCACCGGCTGCTCGGCGACCTCACGACCGCGGTAGCTGGCGTGACGGATTTGCGTGACAAGAAGAAAGGTGTGTTGCGTCTTGCAGCGCCGCAACTCATGGCCTGCACCCTGATGCCGCGCGTGATTGCGGTCTACCGCCAGGCCTATCCCGATGTCGACGTGCGCCTGGCCGACACGCTGCCGGAGCACCTGCTGGCCGGCGTGATGGCCGGCGACGTGGAGCTTGCGGTGGGGCAGGACGTGGCGGTGGATGCCGCCATCGAGCGCCGCACGCTCCTGCGCGACCGGCACTGGCTGATCTGCCCGCCCGGCCATGCCTTTGCCAAGCGCCGCAAGGTGCGTTGGCACGAGTTGGAGCCCTACACCTTCATTGCGCCCACGCGGGACTTTCGCCAGCGCGTGCTGC
Source organism: Variovorax sp. OV700 (assembly GCF_900099805.1). Taxonomy (GTDB): domain Bacteria; phylum Pseudomonadota; class Gammaproteobacteria; order Burkholderiales; family Burkholderiaceae_C; genus Variovorax. Next base: position 221,107 of record NZ_FNDR01000009.1, read on the forward strand.
CCGAACTGGCGCCCGCAGAGCGCGACTACATGCTGCGCCCGGCGACGCAGGAGGTGTCGTACATGACCACGGCGCTCGGCATGGTGGCGTCGGGCCTGGGGCTCACCGTGTGCCCCACCTATTCGGCGCCGCTGGTGCGCGCCCACGGCCTGCAAATGGTGCGGCTGGAGTCGCCCGACTTTCATCGCGAGGTCTGCGTCTACAGCGCTGCCCGGCGCTCCCTCTCGCCCGCCGCCGCGAGCTTTGTCGAGGTCCTCGAACGCTTTGCCCGGGAGCAGCAAAAAGGCGGCTGAAAGCATCGGCGTGCGGCATGACTCGGGTAGGGCCCTCGCGGGGCGAAACCTACAATGCGGGCGACTTGTCTTCCACCACCTCCAGATCCATGAACGTCATTCGATTCACCGACCTCTGCGCGCAGGGCAAGGCCGCCGGCCAGCGCGTCTTCATCCGTGCCGACCTCAACGTGCCGCAGGACGACGCGGGCAACATCACCGAAGACACGCGCATTCGCGCCTCGGTGCCCTGCATCCAGCTGGCGCTCGATTCCGGCGCCGCCGTGATGGTCACCTCGCACCTGGGCCGCCCGACCGAAGGCGAATTCAAGCCCGAGGACTCGCTGGCTCCCGTGGCCAAGCGCCTGGGCGAACTGCTGGGCCGCGAGGTTCCGCTGGTGGCCAACTGGGTCGACGGCGTCGATGTGAAGCCCGGACAGGTCGTGCTCCTCGAGAACTGCCGCGTCAACAAAGGCGAAAAGAAGAACGACGAAGCGCTGGCCCGCAAGCTCGCCGCGCTCACCGACATCTACGTGAACGACGCCTTCGGCACCGCCCACCGCGCCGAAGCCACCACCTACGGCATTGCGCAGTTCGCCAAGATTGCAGCCGCCGGCCCACTGCTCGCGGCCGAGATCGACGCCATCTCCAAGGCGCTGGCCTTGCCCAAGCGGCCGCTGGTGGCCATCGTGGCGGGCTCCAAGGTGAGCACCAAGCTCACCATCCTCAAGAGCCTGTCGGCCAACGTCGACCAGTTGATCGTCGGCGGCGGCATTGCCAACACCTTCATGCTCGCGGCCGGCCTCAAGATCGGCAAGTCGCTGGCGGAGCCCGACCTCATCGACCAGGCCAAGGCGGTGATCGAATCCATGCGCGCGCGCGGCGCCGACGTGCCGATTCCGGTGGACGTGGTCACGGCCAAGACTTTTGCGGCCGACGCGCCCGCCACGGTGAAGGACGCAAACGACGTGGCCGACGATGACCTGATCCTGGACATCGGCCCCAAGACCGCCGCGCAACTGGCCGCGCAACTGCGCGAAGCCGGCACCATCGTTTGGAACGGCCCGGTGGGCGTGTTCGAGTTCGATGCCTTCGCGGGCGGCACCAAGGCCATCGCGCAAGCCATCGCCGACAGCAGCGCCTTCTCGATCGCCGGCGGTGGCGACACGCTCGCGGCCATTGCCAAGTACGGCATCGAAAAGCAGGTCGGCTACATCTCGACCGGCGGCGGCGCGTTTCTCGAAGTGCTCGAGGGCAAGACGCTGCCGGCTTTCCAGATTCTTTCAAAGCGTGCCGCGGGCTGATTTTTCACGCGGCGCGCGCCGCGTCTACTTCCTGTAGTCACATAAAGTGTATACAGTAGAGAATACAAAATGGAGACTAGCTCAATGATCACGGATCGCCTTCCTCGCCACGCCACCAAGATCGTCGCCACGCTCGGCCCGGCGTCCAATACGCCCGAGCTGCTGGAACAGATGATCCTGAACAAGGTCAGCGTGGTGCGGCTCAATTTCAGCCATGGCACGGCGCAGGACCACATCGACCGCGCCGCCATGGTGCGAGAGGCTGCCCGCAAGACGGGCCGCGAAGTGGCGATCATGGCCGACCTGCAGGGCCCCAAGATCCGTGTCGGCAAGTTTGCGCAAGGCAAGGTCTGGCTCGAGCCCGGCGCCAAGTTCGTGCTCGACGCCTCGCGCACCGAACCCGGCGACACCGACGCGGTCGGCCTCGACTACAAGGACCTGCCGCGCGACGTGCGCCCCGGCGACAAGCTGCTGCTGAACGACGGCCTCATCGTGCTCACGGTCGACGCGGTGCGCGGCGAGGCGGTGCACACCACCGTCAAGCTGGGCGGCGAGCTCTCCAACAACAAGGGCATCAACAAGCAGGGCGGCGGCCTCACGGCGCCGGCGCTCACGGCCAAGGACATGGAAGATATCAAGACCGCGATGAGCTTCCAGGCCGACTATGTGGCGGTGAGCTTTCCCAAGAACGCCACCGACATGGAAATGGCGCGCCAGCTGTGCAACGTGGCGGCGGCCGAATTCGGCCACAAGCCGGGCCTGATCGCCAAGATCGAGCGTGCCGAGGCCATTCCCAAGCTGGAAGAAATCCTGCGCGCAAGCGACGGCATCATGGTGGCGCGCGGCGATCTCGCGGTGGAGGTGGGCAATGCCGCCGTGCCCGCGCTGCAGAAAAAGATGATCCGCATGGCGCGCGACATGGACAAGGTGGTGATCACCGCGACCCAGATGATGGAGTCGATGATCACCAACCCCGTGCCCACGCGCGCAGAGGTGAGCGACGTGGCCAATGCCGTGCTCGACGGCACCGATGCCGTGATGCTCTCGGCCGAAACCGCCTCGGGCCGCTACCCGCTCGAAACCGTGCAGGAGATGAGCCGCATCTGCGAAGCCGCCGAATCGGCCGAGGACAAGATGCTCGATGCCGACTTCAGCGGCAAGACCTACAGCCGCATCGACCAGTCGATTGCCATGGGCGCGCTGTTCACCGCCCATCATCTCGGCGCCAAGGCCATCGTGGCGCTCACCGAGTCGGGCTCCACGCCGCTGTGGATGAGCCGCCACCGCGCGCACATTCCGATGTACGCACTGACCTCGCGCCTTGCCACGCAGCGCAGGATGGCGCTCTACCGCAACGTGCGCCCGCTGTTGATGGATTCGGAAAGCGACCGCGACACCGCGCTCGAGCAGGCCGAAGCCCACCTGAAGAAGCGCGGCATCGTGCAGACCGGCGATGTCTACGCAATCACCTGCGGTGAGCCGATGGGCGCCCCGGGCGGCACCAACATGCTCAAGATCTGCCGCGCCAGCTGATTGATCGAGCGGGCATCGACGATGTCTCGAGCGCCGGAAGGGCGGGGGACATCAAATGGGCAATTTGCTACATCCAAGGCGATGCTGCCGGCCTTGCTGACGCGCTGTCCGTTGCAGGGTGCGGCGTTCCGCCGGGTGTGTCGGATTTCAACCCTTCCAACGCATAGACGTCGATAAGTTCACGATCGGCGGGAAAAGGCGTGTGGGTTTTGAATCGACCCCAAGAAATCCTGCGTGACACTGCGGATGTGATCGCGACATCCGGAAGGGCAGGAACATCAATGAAGCAATTGCGTGCATTCAAAGCGCTGCTGCTGGCCTTGGCGGCGGCGGTGTCCGTTGCAGGGTGCGGCGTTCTGCCGGGGGGATCGAATTTCAACTCCTCGACGACAGCGTCATGCGCGGTTCAGAGCGCCGAAGCCCGGCCGCCGAAACACCCCATCGTCGAACTGGCGTGGTGCATCGCGCGGACGGATGACCTTTCCGATCCAAACCGCCTGTTTCATGAGACGCTGGAGATCAAGAACGACCGGGACTACAGCGAGTCCAGAAACGTCCCTTGGCGAATCTCGGCGGGGGCGGGGAATGCAGAAGAGCTTCAACATTTGCCAGCGGGCGTCAGCAACTTTTACTACACGCGTGCGGATGACGACAGACCAAGAATTGGGGGGAAAAGGTACTTCAGCTTTGCCGTCGACATCAGGAAATCATGCGTGACACTGGCGGATGTGATCGCCACCTTCGGCGATGGCTTTACCGTCTCGCCACACCGTACCGTAGCGCCTGCTGTGGCGTTGCCAGGGGTGGTGCCATCGCCGCCCTTTCAAACAGGAAAGCTCCAGGGCATCTTCTATGTCACTCCCCGCTTCTTCAAGGGGCCCAGCAACGGGCGAGTTGAATTCGATTTCAGCTACTACGAATGCGTGGGACGCATTACCGTCCAGCGCGACCTCGAATCATTGAAAAATCAGAGGGAGGAAGGCAAGAAATGAGCACGATTACCACAGCCATCACAGCAGAGTGGATGGCCGACAAAAATAACAAATTCAAGGCGTACAACATTTCGCCGGACGCACTCGCGATGATCAACAGGTCGGAAACCCTCAAGGCCGACATGCGCGCTTACGCAGCCAGTGACTACACCGTCGCTGCAGAGGTCAATCCCAGGACCGGTGCGGGCGAGTACAGCACGCCGATGAGCAAGGACTTCCCAGGCTACCTCCACATCGCCTCCGACCGCTTCGACACCTCCGAAGGCACGGTCAGCATCCTGGCCCACGAACTCGGGCACTTTCGCGTTGAAGAACCCAATGCCGCCATCGCGACCGCGCGCTCCAACGCCCTGACGGGAAAAGACAAGGCCGCTTACGAGAGCGCCTGCCACCTGACCGAAGGCTACGCCCACTACAACGAAGTCAAAGTGCGCGATGAGATCCTGGAAACCAATCGCTTGGCTGCCGAACTCGAACAACGGCCCCTCACGGAACAGGAAGTTCAACTGAAATCCCGCTGGCGCGGTGAAGGGGTGTACGGCAGCCGGGGCGAAGGCCAGGACCATCTGATCGCCAGACGCATTTCCGATGCCGCACGGGAAGAACCCGGCCACATGACGGCCACTCAGGTCATGGAGGCGGCCGCCTTTGCGCTGGCTCAGAACAACAGGGGCAACATCACATCTAACACCAGGCAAACCTACGGCCAATTCTGTGACGTCGAAGCGAGCCGCATGCTGCCTCGTGCCGCGCCTGTAGGAGCAATGGGCGAAGCGCAACGCACGCCGCAGACGTCATCCAAGGAGCTCTCACCCACCGACGACCTGTCCGCATTTCTGGACCGCATGCTGAGCGCCGATGACGCCACCTTCAGAAGAATGCAACAGACGTTGGCGGACCTGCCGCCGGGCCGCGAGGTGATCGCAGAGGGAATTGCGGAGGTGGATCGCCAGGAGCAATGGGTTGCGCAACAACAGGCGCAAGCGCAGCAGCAGCCTGCAATGGAGGCGCCGGTGATGGTCATGCGCCATTGAACCCATCGATGCACGGAACAGGCGAGGCAAATAAAAGTGAACGATCAAACCATGCTGGCCTTGGCCAGCAAGATGAGCGCACTGGTCGAAAAGTTCGAGCGCCAATGCGAGCAATCCGGCTCGGAACTTCAGAGGCTTTCCCAACAGGTGCCGGGCGTGGTGCGCCAGGCCGTCAACGAACAGCTGAACCGGCTGCCAGAGGCGGTGCTTGCAGATGTTCGCGGCGGCATCGAGCGGCCGGTTTCCGACTATGAACGGCGCCTGCGCGAAGCAGGCGAACAAATCCATCAGGCTTCCCTTGCCTTGAGCGCGCAGTTCCGACGTGCCGAGGCGTTGCACCGCCATCTGATCTGGAAGGTTGCAGGCATCACGTTGGGCAGCCTGGTGTTGATGCTGGGGGGCAGTGTTTGGTTATCGAGTCACTACTACGACGAGATCGCAAAGAACCAGATTGCTGCCACATTGCTCAAGGCTTACAACGAGGCCGATGTCACGCTGTGCGAGGGACACTTGTGCGTCAGGGCGGACAAGTCCGCCAAGCCCTCTGGGGAGTATGTGCGCGTCAAACCGCGCTGACGGAGCGGCACAAATCGTCGAAAGGATAGACGGGCTCGGCGGGTGCCTACATGACGGAGATCTGCCGCGCGAGCCGAGTTCGCTCAGCCGTTGCGGAAGAGGAAACTGTAGGCGTTTAGCGCCGGCACGCCGCCGAGGTGCGCATACAGCACCTTCGAGCCGGCCGGGAATTCGCCCAGGCGCACCTTCTCGATCATTCCGTGCATCGACTTGCCCTCGTACACGGGGTCGGTCAGCATGCCTTCCAGGCGCGCGCAAAGCCGGATCGATTCCAGCGTGCCGTCGTTGGGCAGACCGTATTCAGGGCCGCCGAAACGGCGGTCGAGCACCACGTCCTTGTCGGTGATGTCGCGGCCCAGTTCGACCAGTTCGGCCGTGTTCCTGGCAATGCGCACGATCTGCTCGAAGGTCTGCTGCGGCTTGGCCGATGCGTCGATGCCGATCACGCGGTCGGCCCGGCCATCGGCCGCAAAGCCCACCACCATGCCGGCCTGCGTGCTGCCCGTGACCGAGCAGGTCACGATGTAGTCGAACTTGAAGCCCAGCTCGGCTTCCTGCTGGCGCACTTCCTCGGCAAACCCGACGAAGCCGAGCCCGCCGTAGCGGTGCTCCGAGCAGCCGGCCGGAATGGGAAAGGGCTTGCCGCCGGCCTTGCGCACGTCGTCCATGGCTTCTTCCCAGCTCTTGCGGATGCCGATGTCGAAGCCCGCGTTGTCCAGCCGCACATCGGCGCCCATGATGCGTGACATCTCGATGTTGCCGACGCGGTCGTACACCGCGTCCGAATAGTTGACCCAGTTCTCCTGCACCAGCACGCACTTCATGCCCAGGTGCGCGGCCACGGCGGCCACCTGGCGGGTCTGATTCGACTGGATGCCGCCGATCGACACCAGCGTGTCGTAGCCACCCTCGAGCGCCTCGGGAATCAGGTATTCGAGCTTGCGTGTCTTGTTGCCGCCAAAGGCAAGGCCGCTGTTGCAGTCCTCGCGCTTGGCGTAGAGCTCGACTTCGCCGCCCAGATGCGCGCTCAGGCGCTTGAGCGGATGGATCGGCGTGGGGCCGAAGGTCAGGGCATGGCGGGGAAATTTCTCGAGGTTCATCGATGTGCTCCAGAGGAAATGAAAAAAGGGGAGAGGAATGACATCGATCGTAGAAAGAAGGCGAAGAAACGTGGTTGCAAACTTCGGTGGAAATACGAGCAAAAAAAAGACAAGATCGACAGATCGAGTGTTTTTGGTTTGCAAAGGAAGAGATGAGCACAACAAAGTTGCGTACCACGCCGGCGCAGGCGGCCGAAGCGGCGACGGTGGAGCTCGACCGCACGGATCGCGCAATTCTTCGCGCCCTGCAGCGCGATGCCTCGGTGTCGAACGTGGCGCTGGCGGCCAAGGTCAATCTCAGCGCGCCGGCCTGCCTGCGCCGGGTCGAGCGGCTCAAGGCGGCGGGGCTCATCCAGGGCATCGTGGCATTGCTCGATGCCAAGGCCCTGGAGCTGGGCATGCTGGTGATGATCGGCGTGGTCCTCGACCGCTCGACGCCCGACTCGTTCGCCGATTTCGAGAAGGCCGCGCAAAAGGTGTCCGGCTGCCTGGAATGCCATGTGGTCACGGGCGAGTTCGACTACTTCATGCTCGTGCGAACGCGCGACAACGACAGCTTCAACCGCCTGCACGCCGAGCAGTTGCTGTACCTGCCCGGCGTGCGGCAGATCCGGACTTTCGTGGTGCTCAAGCAGGTGCTGTCGACCACGCAACTGCCGATCTAGAGGCATCCGCCACGCCCATCCTGGTACCTTGAGGTACCTGTCAGTGCCGTCCCACAAGGGGGCTCGATAGAATTGCGGCAGTTTTCTCTCGTCTTTCCGCCTTCTTTTTTCCCTATTTCCGCGAGGTATTTCCCATGGCACTCGTCTCGATGCGCGAACTGCTGGACCACGCAGCCGCCAACGGCTACGGCATTCCGGCCTTCAACGTCAACAACCTGGAACAGGTCCAGGCCGTCATGGAGGCCGCCAAGGAAACCGGCGCGCCCGTCATCCTGCAGGCCAGCGCCGGTGCCCGCAAATACGCCGGTGAAGCCTTCATCAAGCACCTGATCCAGGCCGCGATCGAGCAGTACCCGAACATCCCCCTGGTCATGCACCAGGACCATGGCCAGAACCCCGACGTCTGCAAGGGCGCCATCGACCTGGGCTTCAGCTCGGTGATGATGGACGGCTCGCTCGAGGCCGACGGCAAGACCATTGCAAGCTACGACTACAACGTGGACGTCACCAAGAAGGTGTCGGACATGGCCCACCGCCTGGGCGTGACCGTCGAAGGCGAGCTCGGCTGCCTGGGCTCGCTGGAGACCATGAAGGGCGACAAGGAAGACGGCCACGGCACCGACGACACCATGACGCGCGAGCAGCTGCTGACCGATCCCGAGCAGGCCGCCGACTTCGTCAAGCGCACCCAGATCGACGCGCTGGCCATTGCCATCGGCACCAGCCACGGCGCCTACAAGTTCACGCGCGAGCCCACCGGCGACATCCTGGCGATCGACCGCATCAAGGAAATCCACCGCCGCATTCCCAACACCCATCTGGTGATGCACGGCTCGTCGAGCGTGCCGCAGGAACTGCTGGCCATCATTCGCCAGTACGGCGGCAACATGAAGGAAACCTACGGCGTGCCCGTGAAGGAAATCCAGGAAGCCATCAAGCACGGCGTGCGCAAGATCAACATCGACACCGACATCCGCCTGGCGATGACCGGCGCGGTGCGCAAGTTCCTGGCCGAGAACCCCGAGAAGTTCGACGCCCGCGAATGGCTCAAGCCCGCGCGCGAAGCCGCCAAGCTGATCTGCAAGCAGCGCTACATTGAGTTCGGCTGCGAAGGCCAGGGCGCCAAGATCAAGGGCGACACGCTGCAGGTCGTGGCCGCCAAGTACGCCAAGGGCGAGCTCGCGCAAGAAGTCGTCTAAAGAAACTTTTTTCGCGATTCGCAGGCCACCGTTCGCGGTGGCTTTTTTCTGCGCGCACAATCCGTTTTTCCCGTCACGCCACCCGTTTTCGCACAGCACGCCCCATGACCACCGTCCACACCTCCTCCATCCAGAGCCTGCCCCTGCTTGCGCGCGGCAAGGTGCGCGACAACTACGCCGTCGGAGAGGACCGCATCCTGATGGTCGCGAGCGACCGGCTCAGCGCCTTCGACGTGATCATGGGCGAGCCGATCCCGGGCAAGGGCGAAATCCTGACGCAAATGGCGCTGTGGTGGTTCGACCGCCTGGGCCAGCTGTGCCCCAACCATCTGACCGGCGACGCGCCCGAAAGCGCGGTCACGCCCGAAGAGGTGCCGCAGGTCACGGGCCGCTCGATGCTGGTCAAGCGCCTGACGCCGATCCCGGTCGAGGCGGTGGTGCGCGGCTATCTGGCCGGTAGCGGCTGGAAGGAATACCAGGAAAGCCGCTCGGTCTGCGGCGTGCCGCTGCCCGAAGGGCTCACCAACGCCAGCAAGCTGCCGCGCCCGATTTTCACGCCCGCCGCCAAGGCGGCTGCCGGCGAGCATGACGAGAACATCAGCTACGACCGCGTCGTCGAGATCGTCGGCCCCAAGCTGGCGCAGCAGATTCGCGAGACCAGCCTGGAGATCTACGAAACCGCCGCGCAAATCGCGCTGGCCAAGGGAATGATCATTGCCGACACCAAGTTCGAGTTCGGCCTGGACGAAGCCGGCACGCTGGTGCTGATGGACGAAGTGCTCACCCCCGACAGCTCGCGCTACTGGCCGGTCGAGGGCTACCAGGCCGCGCTGTCCGCCGGCACCAATCCGCCGAGCTACGACAAGCAGTTCGTGCGCGACTGGCTCGAAGCCACCAAGATCAATGGCAAGCCCTGGGACAAGACGCCGCCGGCGCCGCGCCTGCCGGCCGAAGTCATCGAGAAGACCGCGGCCAAGTACCGCGAAGCGCTGGAACGCCTCACCGGCTGACGAAAAAAAGGAGCGCGAAGAGCGCTCCCGGCGGCAGCCTTCAGTGCATCGCCGCGTTCAGCGTGGCCACGGTCCGGCCGCTCGCATCGAGCAGCGCGAGCTGCCCGGGCCCGGCGAGCCGGTAGCTCGCGGTGGTCTGAAGCGCCGAGATGAACTGCGCCTCATTGGCGCCGCGCACCGGGTCCGCGCAGGCCATGCGGGTCGATGCCAGCTGGCCGATGCGCAGCGTGATGCCGCTGCGCGTGAACGAACCCGAGACGCGGTTGCAGCCGCCCGATCCGCTGACGCGGCCGCTGCTGCGGTCGAACTGGATCTGCGCATCGCCGCCGGTCGCCACGGGTTCGCCGCCCAGTTGCGCGAGACGCCAGACCGGACCTTCGATCGGCTCGTCGAGGCTGATGCCGCTGCCGCAGGCGGACAGGGCGGCGGCCAGCAGTGCGGTCGCGAGGGCGGGGAGCGCGAGACGGGCGAGGGAGCGCATGGCCGATTTTTCCTTCTCAATTGCAACAAGTTGAATCGGCGCCATCGTATGCGACGCCGCCTGGGCTCGCCAAGACGGCGCCGCCCGCCACTATGGTGCGCACGACCTTGCACACGCTGACTGACGTCGACGGCGGATTGAAAGCAACAAAAAAAAGCGACTCGGGAGTCGCTTTTTGGGAACTGCGCATTCGGAGATGCGCAAATTCGTCGATCAGCTCAGCACCACGCTGCTGAGGCGCCGGCGGTAGGTGGCTACCACCGGATCGTCTGGCGGGATCTGCCCGTCGGCTACCTTGATCTTCGGCGGCTCGATCAGATCGAGGATCGCAATGTAGGTCTTGCGCGCGAGCTCTTCGTTCCAGCTCTTGTCGCGCATGAGGATTTCGAGCAGCTCGTCCATGGCATCGGTCCAACGCTGCGCATCCATCAGCAGCTGCGCACGGCCAAAGCGGGCGTCGAAGTCGCGCTTGCTGGCGGCAATTTTGGCGTCGAAGTCGGCCAGCGTGGGCGCCGGGCCTGAAGGCGGCGCCGCAAAATCGATCGCATCCATCCAGCGCCGAAGCGAATCGAAGCGGCGCACCAGCGTGGTCTTGGCGATCACCGGTGCAAAGGCCACTTTGGCCTCGTCGATGCGGCCCATCTGAAGGAGCAGCTTGACGTAGTCGAAGCGGGCGTCGTCGTTGGCCGGATCGGTGGCCACGGCATGCTGCAGCCGCTCCAGCGCACCTTCGGTGTCGCCCTCGGCCAGGGCGTCCTGGGCCGCGGCTCCTTCGGAAGCCGCCTCGGCTTCGTCGGCGCCGGGCACGTGCTTGTCGAGGAATTCACGGATTTTCTCAGCCGGAATGGCACCGACGAAGCCGTCGACCGGCTGGCCGTCCTTGAACATCACGCAAAACGGAATGCTGCGCACGCCGAACATTTCGGACAGCTGCGACGAAATCTGCGGCACCTTGTCGGCGTCGAGCTTGGCCAGCGTGAAACGGCCGGCGTACTCGGTTTCGAGCTTTTCGAGCACCGGGCCGAGCTGTTTGCAGGGTCCGCACCACTCGGCCCAGATGTCGAGCAGCACCGGCGTGGCGACCGAACCTTCGATCAGTTCGGCCTGAAAATTTTCGAGAGTGATGTCGATCATCGGAACCAGCTGGGGGTGAAACGTAAAATTGAAACCATGAACGAAACCATTCAGGTCGGTGTAGTGATGGGCTCGAACTCCGATTGGGAGACGATGCGCAACGCGGTCGAGATTCTCCAGCAATTCGGGATCCAGCACGAAGCGAAGGTGGTCTCGGCCCACCGCATGCCCGATGCGCTCTTCGCGTACGCCGAAAGTGCCGCCGGGCGCGGGCTCGCCGCCATCATCGCGGGCGCGGGCGGCGCGGCTCACCTGCCGGGCATGCTGGCCTCCAAAACCACGGTGCCGGTGCTCGGCGTGCCGGTGGCCAGCCGTCACTTGCAGGGTGTCGATTCGCTCTACAGCATCGTGCAGATGCCCAAGGGCGTGCCGGTGGCCACCTTTGCCATCGGCAATGCGGGCGCTGCCAACGCGGCGCTGTTCGCGGTGTCGATGCTGGCGGTGAACGACCCGGCGCTGCGCGCCAGGCTCGATGCCTTCCGCGCCGCGCAGACGGCCGCGGCCGAAGCCATGGCGCTGCCGCCGCCGGTGGACGGCGCCGCCGTATCCCCCTTTTCGCCCCAGGGCGGAGGTGCGCTATGACCAACAACGGCCTGCCCATTCTTCCGGGCGCCACGCTCGGCGTGCTTGGTGGCGGCCAGCTGGGCCGCATGTTTGCCCATGCCGCCCAGCGCATGGGCTATTTCACGGCCGTGCTCGACCCCGATTCCGACAGCCCGGCCGGCCGCGTGAGCCATCACCACATCCACACCGACTACGCCGACGTCGACGGCCTGGCGCGGCTCGCAGGCCTGGCCGATGCGGTCACGACCGAGTTCGAGAACGTGCCGGCCCCCTCGCTGGACAAGCTGTCGGCCGCCCGGCCCGTGTCGCCCGATGCCGCCGCCATTGCCATCGCGCAGGACCGCATCGCCGAAAAGGCCCATTTCACGCGCTGCGGCGTGGCCTGCGCACCGTACGCGGTCATCGAGACCGCGGCCCAGCTCGCGGCCGGTGAAGACGGGCTGATGCCCGGCATTCTCAAGACCGCGCGCCTCGGCTACGACGGCAAGGGGCAGCAGCGTGTGACCACGCGTGCCGAGCTGGTCGACGCCTGGCAGGCCGCGCACTGCGTGCCCTGCGTGCTCGAGAAGATGCTGCCGCTGGAGTTCGAATGCTCGGTCATCGTCGCGCGCGGCCGCGACGGGCAGATCGTGTACTTTCCGCCCCAGCGCAACCTGCACCGCGACGGCATCCTGGCCGTGACCGAGGTGCATGCGCAGAACATGCCCAAGACCGTGGCGCAGGCGGCCATCAATTCCGCCAAGAGCATCGCCACCGGGCTCAACTATGTCGGCGTGCTGTGCGTCGAATTCTTCGTGCTGACCGACGGCTCGCTGGTGGTGAACGAAATGGCCCCGCGGCCGCACAACAGCGGCCACTACACCATGGAAGCCTGCGACGTGTCGCAGTTCGAGCTGCAGGTGCGCACGCTCGCGGGTCTGCCGCTGGCCCAGCCGCGCCAGCACAGCCCGGCGATCATGCTGAACCTGCTCGGCGACCTGTGGTTCACCGCGGGCGGCAGCAAGCCGGCCTCACCGCGCTGGAGCGACGTGCTCGCGTTGCCGGGCGTGCACCTGCACCTGTACGGCAAGATCGAACCGCGTCGCGGCCGCAAGATGGGCCACCTGACCCTCACCGGCGCCACGCTGGAAAGCGTGCGAGCCGCGGCTTCCCAGGCCGCCACGCTGCTCGGCCTGCCGCCCCTTACGGCGGCCGATTTCGCATGATCCTCGACGGGCAGGATCCCCACGCCATTGCCGAAGCCGTTCGCGTGCTGCGCGCGGGCGGGCTGGTCGCGTTTCCGACCGAAACCGTCTACGGGCTGGGCGCCGATGCCACCAGCGACATGGCGGTGGGCGGAATCTTCAAGGCCAAGGGCCGGCCGGCCGACCATCCGCTGATCGTCCACGTGGCGGCCGGCATCAAGGGCACCGAGTCGTTGTCGCGCTTTGCGCAGCCGCTGCCGCCCTTCGCGCAGAAGCTGGTGCAGGCCTTCTGGCCCGGTCCCCTGACGCTGATCGTCACGCGCCAGCCTGGCGTGGCTGGCGCGGCGGCCGGCGGGCAGGACACCATCGGCCTGCGCTGCCCTTCGCATCCGGTGGCACAGGCGCTGCTCGAGGCCTGCGCCGAGCAGGGCGTGCCGGGCCTCGCCGGGCCGAGCGCCAACCGCTTCGGCCGCGTCAGCCCGACCACCGCGCAGCACGTGGTCGACGAATTTGGCGACTCATTGCCGGTGATCGACGGCGGCGCCTGCGAGGTGGGCATCGAATCGACCATCGTCGACTGCAGCCGCGGCGCGCCGGTGCTGCTGCGCCCGGGCCTGATCACGCGTGCGCAGATCGAGGCCGCCCTCGGCGAGCGCCTCAGCAACCGCGAGGTGCTCGAAACGCCCGACCCGCGCGCCCCGGGCACTCTGGAGGCGCACTACGCGCCCAACGCCAAGCTGCGGTTGATGGACGCCAAGGCGATCCAGACCGCGCTCGACGTGCTCGGCGCGGGTGCCGCCAACATCGCGGTGTGGTCGCGCGCCGAGCTACGCAGCCCATCGCAGCGCGTGCTGCAGCGGCGCATGCCTGACGATGCAGTGGCCAGCGCGCACCAGCTGTTTGCGGTATTGCGCCAGTTCGACGCAGAGGGCGTCAAGCTGATCTGGGTCGAGACCCCGCCCGACACGCCCGAATGGGAAGGCGTACGCGACCGCCTCCAGCGCGCGTCCCTGAGCTAACCCCCAGTCTTCGCGCACTTCGTGTCGCTTCGCCAACCCCCTTGCAGGGGGCAATGCCAGTGGCCCGGCAGAGCCGGTTCCACGGCATTTATGGAAGGGAGCCCCTTTTAACCGCCCGCGGCCAGCACGCCCTGGAAGAAACCTCGGGCCGAGGCCAGGCAGAACGGCGGCGCGAGCGTGCCGTGGTAGGCCAGGGTGACGGCCTGCCGCTTGTCGGCGTCGCTGCCGGGGGTGTTCTGCGCCAAGGTGCTCTTGGCCTGCGCGAAGCCGGCGCGCGCGGTGGAGTAGGCGTCGGTGGTGGCCGTGTCTTCCAGGTCGATCACCGTCAGCGCGGCGGCGGGCATGCCGCGGGCACGAAAGTAGCCGGCCGTGGCGCGGGTGCTCAGGAAGTTCACGGTCGGGTCGTTGGCCCCGCCGCACATCAGCACCGGCCGGGCCGGCAGCCAGTTGCGCAGATCGTTGGCGCGCGCCGCCCTGCGGAAGCCCACGGCCGGCCTGCAGTCCAGCGGCGAGGTCGTGCTGAGCGAGCCAGCCGTGGCGGGCAGCGCATTGCCGGGGCAGGGATTTGCCAGGACGTCGCCGGCGGCCTGCGTCAGGTAGGTCTGGCGGATCAGGTGGTTGGCGCCATAGAAGATCGACAGCTCCGGGCTCACCGGTCCCGGCGTTGCGCCGGCGGGAAACAGCGCAAGCTGCGGCAGCTTGCCATTGGCATACAGGGTGGTGAGGGGCGTCAGGCTCGGCAGCAGGGTGTCGATGCCGGTGGCGTACTGCGCTTCGTAGATGTCGGCGGTGTTGCCGTACACGTCGCCGAACTGCTGCTGCCAGCTGGCCGAGAGCAGCGGCACGAAGAGCGTGCTGCCGAGCGCCGGCCAGCCCAGGAAGGTGTAGTCCGCCAGCAGGCCGATGGCCGACGGAGCCGAGAGCGGCGCCGACGCCGTCACCGCCTTGCCCGTGGCCTGCATCTCGCGGTGCGCCGCCATCGCGACGTAGCCGCCCTGCGAATAGCCGGTGATCAGCAGCGAGCCAGCGTCCGCCGCATCGATGCCCGAAAAAGTCTTGCGCGCCGCCGTGAGCGCATCGACCATGTCCTTGCCCTGCTGGTCGCCATTGAGATACGGGTGATAGGGCAGCGTCGATTTGTCGTAGCCCGCATAGTTGGGTGCCACCACGATGTAGCCTTGCGCCGCGAACATCGCGGCGATGGTCAGGCCTTCGCCTGCGGCCGGCTGGGTCGAGTCGGTCCACTTGGCGAGGTTGTAGTTGCGGGCGGCAGTGGTGCCGTGCGCATACAGCACCACCGGACGCGCGCCATTGCAGGCCACGTCGGCCCCTGACGGCAGCATGATCGCGGCCGTCGCGTTGGTGGCCTCGCCCTTGCCACCCACCGTGCGGTACTCGAGATAGCGCACCTCCACCCCGCACTTGGGCGTGCCGGCCACCTGCAGCAAGGCCTTGCCTTGGTCGCTGGCCTGCAGGTTGGTCCTGAATTGGTCGGCCGTCAGCTTTGCGGTCTGCTCGGGCGGATCGGTGACGACCGATCCGCGGCCGGTGTCGCCGACCGGCGGCGGAAACCCCACGCCGATGCCGCCACCCCCTCCACCGCCACCGCCACCGCAGGCGGCCAGCAGCAAGGTGACGCCGGCGAGCGCCGAAAGCCGATACAGCGGAGACGAAAGTTGTCTTTGGGGCTGGTTCAAGGCGTGCCTCTTGATGTTTTGTCAGTCGGACCGAACGGGCGTCCGATTCTGTGCAGCGCCATGCCCGGGCGCAAGCGGCGCGTATACCTAGAGAAGTTTTCAGTACACGGCCGCCTCCGGATCGGCCGCCGGCCGGCGGCTCAGTTGTCCTGAGAAGCCCAGTCGACCAGCGCGTCGAACGCGGCGCGCGCAGCCCCCGCGTTCTCGCCGTTGGCAATGGCCACCAGCACGTAGCGCCGGCCGCTCGCGCCGTGCACGTAGCCGGCCACGCCGGCCGAATCGCGCAGCGAGCCCGTCTTCAGGTGGGCCGCGCCGCCCGAGCGCAGCGCGCGCTTCCTGAGCGTGCCGTCCACGCCCGTGGCGGGCAGCGACGACACCAGTTCCGGCATCACCGGCGAGCGCCAGGCCACCTGCAGCATCTTGCCGAGCGCCGCCGCGCTGATGCGCTCCTCGCGCGACAGGCCCGAGCCGTTGTCGAACACCGGCGGCGCCTCGCCGGTGCCGATGCGGTCGCGCCACCACTGGCCCAGTGCGCTGCGCGAGGCCTCGAAGCTACCGCGGTTCTTCTGCGTGAGCCCGATCGTGAGGAACAGCTGCTGCGCCATCACGTTGTTGCTGTACTTGTTGATGTCGCGCACCACCTCCGCGAGCGGCGGCGATCCGAATTCGAAGGCCGGCCGGAGGCCCGCTGGCACCCGGCCTTCGCGCATCTGGCCGCCGACGCGGCCGCCCATCTCGGCCCACAGGCCGCCCATGGCGCGCAGGCCGTAGGTGCGCGGGTCGGCGTACGCCACGGCCCAGCTTTTTTCGCCGCAGGCGGCCGGAAGCGCACCCGTGAATCGGATGCGGTTCGGATCGCTGAAGTCGGGCTTGATTGCCGCGCGCCAGTCGCCGCATTCGCCCGGCGCGAGCGCCACCGTGGGCTGCATCGACACGCTGGCCAGCGGCGGCTCGTAGCTCACGCGCGCCTGCTGGCTGCCGCGCTCGGGCGTGAAGATCATGTTGACCGACTTGAAGTTGACCAGCAACGCGTCGGGCGAGGCGTTGTAGGGCCGCAGCGGCTCGCCGTCGAAGGCGCCGGGGTCGTTCTCGATCGTGTTTTCGAAGGCGCTGCGGTCGAGCACGATGTCGCCGCTCACGGTGGTGATGCCCAGCCCCTGCACGCGCCGCAGCAGCAGCCACGCGCGTTCCAGCACCAGCTTGGGATCGCCCTGGCCCTTGATGTAGAGGTTGCCGTTGAGCACGCCGTTGCTCACCGTGCCGTCGATGTAGACCGGGGTGCTCCAGCTGTAGGCTGGGCCCAGCATGTCGAGTGCGGCATAAGTGGTGACCAGCTTCATGATCGACGCGGGATTGACCTGCACCTGCGAGCGCCAGGCCAGCCGCGGCGGGCGCACGCCGTCGGCATCGGCCACCAGCATCGTCACCGAATCGCGCGGCACCTTGGCGCGCGCGAGCGCGGCCTCTACTTCGGTCGGGAAAGCCTGCTGGGCAAAGGCACTCGAGGCGGCCCATGCGGTCAAGGACAGGGCGCAGGCAGTACGAAGGAAGGAGCGGCGAAGAAGAAGCATCGGCCGATTATCTCGACGCGAAAACATGCAATTGCGCGTGATAGAGCAGCATCACGGTCTTGGCGTCAACGATGCGCCCGTCCGCCACCATGGCCAGCGCCTCGTCGATGCGCAGTTCGAGCACTTCGATATCTTCCCCTTCCGCAGCCAGGCCGCCGCCTTCGCCGATGCGCATCGAAGGCTCGTATTCGGCAATGAAGAAGTGCAGCTTCTCGGTGACCGAGCCCGGGCTCATGAAGGCTTCGAGGATCTTCTGCACCGCGCCGAGCCGATAGCCCAGTTCTTCCTCCACCTCGGCGCGAATGCGCTCCTCGGGGGCGGCGTGGTCGAGCAAGCCGGCCGCCGCCTCGATCAGCAGGTCGCCATGCCCGTTGACGAAGGCGGGGTAGCGGAACTGCCTCGTCAGGAGCACCGTGCGCTGCGCCAGATTGTACGGAAGCAGCGTGGCGCCGTTGCCGCGGTCGTAGGTTTCCCGGTGCATGCGCTGCCACTGGCCGTCGTTGCGCCGCCAGTCGAAGGCGGTGGTCTTCAGCGTGTACCAGTTGTCGGAAAGCAGGGTGACTTCGTGCACCCGGACGCGGTCGTGAAGTGTCATGGCGCGCAGCTTATGTGTAAATTCGTGCAAAAACAAGAAAATTCGTGCAATCGACCTCCTCGCCCGCTACCATCGACCGATGCTCACCCGCCAGCGCAAACAACACATCCTCTCGGTCCTGCAGCGCGACGGCAACGTTGTCGCCAAGTCGCTCAGCGAGGCGCTTTCCCTGTCGGAAGACACCATCCGCCGCGACTTGCGCGAACTGGCGGCCGAGGGCCTGTTGCAGCGCGTGCATGGCGGCGCGCTCCCGCTCGCCAGGGCCGAAGCCGATTTCGCGGGTCGACTGCAACTCGCGACCGCGGAGAAGGTGGCCATCGGCCGCGCCGCGGCGCGGCTGGTCCGGCCCGGGCAGGTGGTGTTCATCGACGGCGGCACCACGGCCGTCCAGCTGGCGCGGCACCTGCCGAAGACCCTGCGCGCCACCATCGTCACTCACAGCCCGTCGGTCGCGGTCGAACTGGTGGGCCATGCCGACGTCGAGGTGATGCTGATCGGTGGGCGCCTCTTCAAACATTCGATGGTGGCGGTGGGTGCGGCGGCCATGGACGCCATCTCTCGCATCCACGCCGACACCTGCTTCCTGGGCGTGACCGGCGTGCATGCCGAGGCTGGGCTGACCACCGGCGATTCCGAAGAGGCGGCGATCAAGCGCGCCCTCATGGCGGCCGCGGCCGAGACAGTGGTGCTGGCGTCATCCGAAAAGATCGGCGCCGCTTCGGCCTGGATGGTCAATCCGGTATCGGCGGCCACCAGCATCCTGGTGGCGCCGGAAGCGCCGGAGACTGCGCTGGCGCCGCTGCGCAAGGCCGGGCTCGACATCCTGCGCAGCGCCGACGGCTGATTGCCGCATTCGGCGCCGATTCGCCCCTGATCGGCGCGGCCAAGGGCGGGCCCTCGATAATCGGGGAATGCCCGCCCCGCCCCGCCTCTCGCCCCGTACGCTCGGTATCGGCGCGGCCGTGGTCACCGTGCTGGTCTGGACGGCCTTCATCGTGATCGCCCGGGCCTCGGCCGGGCGCTCGCTCACCCCGTTCGACCTAGCGCTAGCGCGCATTTGCGGCGCCAGCCTGGTGCTGGTGCCCTGGGGCGCCTGGATGGTGATGAAGGACCTCCGGAAAAAGGACGGTACCACCGCCTCCTCGCTTTTCGGCCTCTCGCCCCTGTCGCTGCGCGTGACAGCCGGCGCCGGCATTCTTGGTGGCGTTTTCTATGCCGCGCTGGCCTACAGCGGCTTCTTCTTTGCGCCGGCCGGCCATGCCTCGGTGCTCATGCCCGGCAGCCTGCCGTTGTGGACCACGCTGCTGGCCGCGCTGGTGCTGCGCGACCGCATCACGCCCGGCCGCGCTTTCGGGCTGGCGCTGATCGTGGCCGGCGATCTGGTGGTCGGCGGGCGCAGCCTGCTGCACGCCTTCGAGGGCGGCGAGGTCTGGAAGGGCGACCTGCTTTTCATGTCGGCCGCGTTCTGCTGGGCCTGCTACAGCGTGGTGGCACGCCGCCATGGACTCGACGCCGTGCGCGCGACCATCGCCATCACCGTCTTCGCACTGCTGACCTACGTCCCCGTCTACAGCCTCTTGGTGGCGGGCGGTGCGGTCGCGAGCCGCATCGGCTCCGCGCCCTGGGGAGAGGTGGCGTTCCAGATGCTGTTCCAGGGCGTGGGTTCGGTGGTCATCTCGGGCATTACCTTCACGAAGATGATCCAGTACTTCGGTCCGGTGCGCAGCACCATGATCACGGCGCTGGTGCCCGGGCTCTCGGCCTTCGGGGCGGTGATCTGGCTGGACGAGCCGTTGCAGTGGAACCTGATTGCCGGCCTGCTGCTGGTGACCGCCGGCATCCTTTTCGGCGTGCAGAAATCGGCAGCCGGCGCGCGCCATGCCGCGATGCCCGCGGTTCCGGCCACCGCCATGGGACGACGCGATGCCTAAGCTCCTGGCTTTCGACACCAGCACCGAACACCTGTCCGTGGCGGTGCGCCACGGCGAACGCCTGGTTACTCACAGCGGTGCCGGCGGCGCGCAGGCGTCGAGCACGCTGATCCCGCTCATCCTGCAATTGCTGGCCGAGGCCGGGCTCGAACTGGCCGCGCTGGACGCCATTGCCTTCGGCCGCGGACCGGGTTCCTTCACGGGTCTGCGCACAGCCTGCTCGGTGGCGCAGGGCCTGGCCTTCGGCTCCGGCGTGCCGCTGCTGCCGGTCGACACGCTGCTGGCCGTGGCCGAGGAAGCCCGCCACACTTTCGGCGCCCGCCAAGTGGTGGCCGCCCTGGATGCCCGCATGGACCAGCTCTATGCCGCGCGCTACGACTTCGACGGTGACGGTGCGCTCGGTGCCCTGCAAGGCAATGGCGGCGAGCCGCTGCTGCTCGCACCTGAAGCGCTCGACGTGCCCCCCGGCTGGTGCCTCGCCGGCAACGCCTTTGCCGCCTACGGCCCCCGCCTGGCGCCCGCCGCGGCGCGCCATGAAGTCCTGCCGACCGCCACCGCCATGCTCCGCCTCGCGCCCGCGCTGCTGGCCGCCGGCCGCACGGTGGATGCGGCACATGCCTGGCCGCTCTATGTTCGCGATAAAGTGGCGCAAACGACCGATGAGCGCGCTGCCATCAAGGCAGCTGCCGTCGCGGTTTCACCTGCTGCCAGCAAGTCATGAGCGCCGCGCCGGGCCGCCCCAAGCAAGCTCGCATCGCAGTGCGAAGCACGGAGGTAATCCAATGAGTGCCGTTCTTCAGCCCGTAGAAGCCCGCCTCGAACCGCTCACCGTCGAGCGGCTCGATGCGGTCTGCGCGGTCGAGCAGACGGCCTACAGCCATCCGTGGACGCGGGCCAACTTCATCGACTCGATGGCGGTGGGTTACCACTGTCAATGCCTCTTGGCGCCCGTCTCGGTGCCCGAACTGGACACGCCGGTGACGATGCTCGGCGAAACGCTGATCGGATATTTCGTCGCCATGAAGGGCGTGGACGAAGTGCACCTGCTCAACTTCACTGTGGCGCCGGCGTTCCAGCGCCAGGGATGGGCGCCCCTGATGCTCGCCGCGCTGACCGGCTGGTCGCGTGGCGAAGGCGCGCTGTGGCTCTGGCTCGAAGTTCGCCAGAGCAACCAGCGTGCCCTCGACGTCTACGTGCGCCAGGGTTTCCGCAGTGTCGGCGTGCGCAAGGGCTACTATCCGGCCCACGAAGGCAAGCGCGAAGACGCCGTCGTCATGAGCCTGCGACTGAATGAAACAGGCTCCGCCTGGGGAGCTTTGCGATGAGCGCGGTACAGACATTGAAGCTCGATGCGCGCCAGCGCGCGATGCTCGACGAAATGGGCGTGAAGGTCTGGTGGCCGATGCCCGAAGTGGCCGAGGCGCCAAGGGTTGCCGTGGAAACGAAGGCGGTTGCCGCGGAGCCGCCGCCGGTTGAAGAAACGCGCGAACGCTTCGTCGCCGAGGCGCCCGCTCCGGCCGCACGGTCCGCTGCGGCACCGGCCCCGGCGGCCCGTTCCGCGGCCGCGCCGGTCGCCCATGGCGCCGCGGTGCTGGTCGAGGCACCCCGCCGCCTTTACGCCGAGGCCGGAGCCGCGCCGGCCCTGGGCGGCTGGCTCGTCGTGGCCGACATGCCGCCCGAGGCCGACGGCCGCCACGGCGAGCCCTTTGCGGGCGATGCCGGCAAGCTGCTCGACAACATGCTGCGCGCCCTCAAGCTGCACGACGGCAAGACGCCGGTGCACCTGATGCGCACTCACCGCGGCGTGGCAGCCGGCCAGCCCGGCAGCCCCCGTCCCATGGCCGAAGCCTTCGAGGAACAGGCCGCCGCGCTGGCACCGAGCCTGGTGCTTGCCATGGGGCCGCTGGCCGCGCAAAGCCTGATGCAAAGCGGCGATCCGCTCGGCAAATTGCGCGGACGCGCCGTGCCGCTGGCATCGATCCAGGGCGTATCGGTGGTGGCCACCTACCACCCGGCGTACCTGCTGCGAAACCCCGCCGACAAGGCGCGCGCCTGGGCCGATCTCTGCCTGGCCGCTGAACAGCAAACGCCGTCGAATTAAGGGCAAGCGGGCGGGTCCTTAAAATCAGGCCCCATGACTTTCCTCGACAAGCTGGCCACCGCACAGCAAAAAAACGGTTCGTTGCTCTGTGTGGGGCTCGATCCGGAGCCAGCCAAATTCCCGGGGCAGCTCAAGGGCGACGCGGGCCGCATCTATGACTTCTGCGCGCGCATCGTCGACGCTACGGCCGACCTGGTCATCGCCTTCAAGCCGCAGATCGCCTATTTCGCGGCCCACCGCGCCGAAGCCCAGCTCGAACAACTGATGGAGCACATGCGCCGCAATGCGCCCCATGTGCCCGTGATCCTGGACGCCAAGCGCGGCGACATCGGCTCCACGGCCGAGCAGTACGCCATCGAGGCCTTCGAGCGCTATGGCGCCGACGCGGTGACGCTGTCGCCTTTCATGGGCTTCGATTCGGTGGCGCCCTACCTCAAGCATGAAGGCAAGGGCGCCTTTTTGCTCTGCCGCACCAGCAACCCCGGCGGCTCCGACCTGCAGGGCCAGCGGCTCGCGGACATCGAAGGCCAGCCTTTTCTCTACGAGCACGTCGCCAAGCTGGCCCAGGGTCCGTGGAACCTCAACGGCCAGCTCGGTCTCGTGGTGGGTGCAACCTATCCGGCGGAGATCGAACGGGTGCGCGAACTCGCGCCCACGGTGCCGCTGCTGATTCCGGGTGTCGGTGCCCAGGGCGGCGATGCGGTGGCCACGGTGCGTGCCGGCTGGCGCGCCGATGCGCCGATCATCGTGAACTCGTCGCGCGCGATCATCTATGCATCGTCGGGCGAGGACTTTGCCGCTGCGGCGAAGAACGCCGCTCGAGCTACGCGCGACGCGCTGGAAGCCGCCAAGCCCTGAAGCAAACGCTGGTCGTCAGGCGCGGCGAAGCCGGGTGAAAGCTTCGAATTCCCAGTTGCGCATGCCCAGCAGCAGCGTGTAGCCCTCCCGGTCTTTTGCCGAGAGCTTCTGGTCCGTCTGGTGCTGCTGCGCAAAGTCTTGCGCCACGCGCTGCAGCCGGTCGAGGAACGCCGGCGCCAGCGAGCGGCTGATCGAGCCGTGCACCAGCAGCAGCCCTTCGGCCGGGCCGTCGAAGCCGCCGCGGTAGTAGTCGAGCACCACGTTCTCCCGAAAGAACTCCATCACCGGGCCGTGCGGCCGCCAGCGGAAGGTCTTGGCCAGCTTCAGCCGGTAGCGGTTGAGCGGGCGCAGCTCGATGATGCCGATGCGGTCCAGCTGCGCGAGAAAGCCGATGCACTCCGCCTCGCTGATCCGGTACGAGGACACGATCTGCTCCAGCGTCCACTGGCTCAGCACGCTGATCGCCACCAGCAGGAGCTTCTTGTCCTTGACCACCGCTTTTTCCTGCTCCTGCGTGAGCTCCTTCAGGAGCGGCTGGGCGTCGGCCACGCGGCGCGCCAGCTCGGCAAAGTCGATCTTGAGCGCGCGGCAGATGGCGTCGACGCGGGAAAGCGGCATGTCGCTCTTGGCCAGCATGCGCTTGACGCTGGATTCGGCCATGTCAAGCGACCGTGCCAGGTCGGCATAGGTCATGCGGGCGCTCTTGAGTTCGTTCTTCAGGGCTTGGACGAGGTCGACAGTGGTGCTCATGAAAGTAGCTTGCTGGCAAGGGGGTATTAAATGAAGATACCGAAAGGTGTGAATTAATGCCTCGTATCGATTCTCGATGCCTGTAGAGAGGCTGGCAACTAAATTCCGCGACTCGTACCACTCACCCCACGAGGACCGCCATGCTCCCGCCCACTCTCAGCCGCCGCGAACGCGGATTGCTCTTCACCTTTGCACTGCTCGCGCTGGCGGCCCTCTTCGGGCCCGAACTGCCGGCTGCGGACGTGGCGATCGCCTCGGTGTTTGCCGACGGCCGCGCCTGGAACGGCCTGCCCAATGCGATGGACGTGCTCAGCAACCTGCCCTTCGCACTTGTGGGCTGCTGGGGCCTGTACCGGCTCCACCGGATCGACCGCGCCCATCAGCAGGCGTTGGCCGAATTCCCGCTGGCACCGCCGGCCAATGATCCGCCGGACAACACGCTCGACTGCGCCTGGCTTTTCTTCGCGGGGCTGATTGCCACCGCCGCGGGCTCGGCCTTCTTTCACCTGATGCCCGACGCGTCCCGGCTCGCGGCCGACCGGGCCGGCATGGCGGTGGCGTTCGCCGGCCTGATCGGCATCGCGGTCTGCGAGCGCGTGAGCCAGCGTGCCGGCTGGCCGGCGGCCTGGTTCGTGCTGGCAGCCGGCCTGCTGGCGGTCGAGGTGTTCCATGAAAGCGGCAATGTCCTGCCCTGGGCGATCGTGCAGTTCGGCGGCATGGCGGTGGTGCTGACGCTGGCCCTGGCCACGCCGATGCGCGGCGCCGTCGGACTCAAGCTCGGCTGGGTGATCTTCTTCTATGTGCTGGCCAAGGGCTTCGAGCTGGCCGACGAGCCGATCTACGAGATGTCCGGGCAGCTGATCTCCGGCCACAGCCTCAAACACCTGGCCGCATCGCTGGCCGGCCTGCCGGTGCTCGCGGCGCTCAGGAAGCTCGATATCGGCTGGCGGGCAACGTTGCTGCGGCACAATCCCGACGCAGCCGCCCTGATATAGGCTCGCCCCCAGTCTTCGCGCACTTCGTGTCGCTGCGCCAACCCCCTACCGGGGGCAACACCAGAGGACCGGCGGAGCCGGATCCTCGGTGTTTCACGAAGGAGCGGGAGCAGTGACTTGAAAAACAAGAGGAGATGTTTCGAATGACAACCCCCGCCGCTGCTGCTGCCGCCACTGCGCCTCACGAAGCGAACGCGCACGCCAACCAGTTCGCGCTTCTCGGGCAGCGGCGCTTCGCGCCTTTCTTCTGGACGCAGTTCGCGGGCGCGGCGAACGACAACCTCTTCAAGTTCGCCTTCACGGTCATGGTGACCTACCAGCTGCAGCTGAGCTGGATGCCGCCGGCCATGGCGGGCCTGGCCATCGGTGCGCTGTTCATCCTGCCGTTCCTGCTGTTTTCCGCCACCGCAGGGCAGCTCACCGACAAGTTCGACAAAACGAAGATCATCCGCTTCGTGAAGAACCTCGAGATCGCGATCATGCTGCTCGCGGCCTGGGGCTTCGTCAGGGCCGACGCGGTGGTGCTGCTGGGCTGCGTGTTCCTCATGGGCCTGCATTCGACGCTGTTCGGGCCGGTCAAGTTTGCCTACCTGCCGCAGGTGCTCGATGCGCGCGAACTCACGGGCGGCAATGGCATGGTGGAGATGGGCACCTTCGTCGCCATCCTGCTCGGCCAGGTGGCCGGTGGGCTGCTGGTGGCCTTGCCGCAGGTCGGCCACACCACGGTGGCCGTGGCCTGCGTGCTGCTGGCACTGGTCGGGCGCGGCGTGGCGCAGGCCATTCCACCGGCGCCCGCCACCGACCCAGGGCTGGTGATCAACTGGAACCCGTTCAGCGAGACCTGGCGCAACCTCAAGCTCGCGCACGGCAACATCGTGGTGTTCCGGTCGCTGCTGGGCATCTCGTGGATGTGGTTCTTCGGCGCGGTGTTTCTGAGCCAATTCCCCAGCTTTGCGAAAGAAGTGCTGCACGGCGACGAGCAGGTCGCTTCGCTGCTGCTGGTGGTGTTCTCGGTGGGCATTGGCATCGGCTCTCTGCTGTGCGAGACGCTGAGCCGCCGGCAGGTGGAAATCGGCTTGGTGCCGCTGGGCGCCATCGGCATGAGCGTGTTTGCCATCGACCTGTACTTTGCGTCCCGCGCGCTGCCGCCGGTCGCGGTCATGGGGCTCGGCGCCTTCGTGAGCCAGGCCGCGCATTGGCGCGTAATGGCCGACCTTGCGCTGCTGTCGCTCTTTGCAGGCCTGTACAGCGTGCCGATGTACGCGCTGATCCAGCTGCGCAGCCAGCCCACGCACCGCGCGCGCATCATCGCGGCCAACAACATCCTCAATGCGCTGTTCATGATCGGCAGCTCGGTCATCGCGGGCGCACTGCTCGGCGCCGGCTTCACGATTCCGCAGATCTTTTTATTCACCGGCATTGCCAACGCGGTGGTGGCGTTCTACATCTTCATGCTGGTGCCCGAGTACCTGCTGCGCTTCATCGCGTG
Source organism: Variovorax sp. OV700 (assembly GCF_900099805.1). Taxonomy (GTDB): domain Bacteria; phylum Pseudomonadota; class Gammaproteobacteria; order Burkholderiales; family Burkholderiaceae_C; genus Variovorax. The sequence goes on from NZ_FNDR01000009.1 coordinate 247,161, forward strand.
GATGCTGTCGCACTTCGTCTACCGCTTCGAGATCAAGGGCGACGAGCACATTCCGACCGAAGGCGCGGCGGTGCTGGTGTGCAACCACGTGAGCTTCATCGATGCCATCCTGCTGATGGCCGCGAGCCCGCGTCCGATCCGCTTCATCATGGACCACCGGATCTTCAAGGTGCCGGTGCTGGGCTGGCTGTTCAAGCTGGCCAAGGCCATCCCCATCGCGCCGCAGAAAGAAGACCCGGCGGCCTACGAAGCCGCCTTTGCCAAGGCGCTGCAGGTGCTGCGTGAAGGCGACCTGCTGGCGATCTTTCCCGAAGGCGCCATCACGCGCGACGGCACGCTGCAACCCTTCAAGGGCGGTGTGATGAAGATCATCGAAAGCGCGCGCGCCGAAGGCATCGAGCCGCCGGTGATCCCGATGGCGCTGACCAATCTCTGGGGCTCGTACTTCAGCCGAATCGAGCTGCGCGGCGGCCAGAACGTGGCCATGGCCAAGCCGTTCCGGCGTGGCTTCTACAGCCGCGTGGGCCTCAACGTCGGTCACGCGGTGCCGCCAGTCGACGTGCGGCCCGAGGCGCTGCAGCAGCGCGTGAGCGGCTTGCTGGCCACCTAGGCTCGGCCTTGTCGGCACGCCCGGTGCCGAAAAGTATCTTTCCAAGATACTCATAGCGGCTCAAACCAGAACTGGTTGAAGCATTTGATCCTCGCGGTGCAGGAGCGAACCATCATTCGCTCACCTTCACTACGCCGCGAGGCCTTCATGCAACCTTTCTCATCCACCACCGTTTCGATCCAGCGCGACACGCGGGCCTGGCAGTTCCAGGCCTGGGCTTCGTTCGCCGTTGCCGTGTTCCTGTGCGCCACCGGCTTGAGCTGGCTGCCGGGCGAGGCGCTGGACCGTACGTTCATGGTGATGGGCTACGTGTTCTGCCTCAGCACCGCGTTCATGCTGGCCAAGTTCGTGCGCGACAACCAGCATGTTGACGCCGGCGGCGCCGCGGGCCGCGACGTGCCGATGTGGCGCCTTGTGGTCTGGGGCAGCTTCTTCACCGCCATGGGCCTGACCGGCTGGGGCCTGCTCCGCATGGAAATCAACGACGCCTACAAGGCCTTCCTGGGCGTGAGCTGGCTCTTCCTGATCAGCTCGGCCTTCACGCTGGCCAAGACGCTGCGCGACCGCCACGAAGCCGACCTGATCGAAGCGCGCCTGCAGGGCCGCCGTGCCGCCCGCCAGGAAGCCGCTGGTGCTTCCGCCTCGGCCGAATGAGCGCCGCTTTTCCGCTGCTTCACGCCAACCCGCACATCAACAACGAAAGACCGTCATGAAAAAGTCGATTGCTTCTCTTCTGGTCGCCGCTTGCACTGCATTCGCCAGCGCTACGCTTCCTCTTCATGCACAGGCCCAGACCCGCGGTTCCGAGGCTTCGGCCGCACTCTCGCTGCTCCCCGTGGCCTCGGTCGTGGGCGCCGCTTCAGCCGTGGGCGCCTCGGCCACGGCGGTGATCGCGGTGCCTGCCGCGCTGTCGGTGGGCGGCTCGATGCTCACGGTGATTGCGGTCGAGGCTTCGGCCGACGGCACCGTCTATCTGCTGGAACGCGCCTCGGATGGCGCCCGCGCCAGCGTCAAGGTGATGGGGCGCGCGGCCAATGGGGTGTCTGCGGCGGTCGGCGCGGGCGTGCTGGTCAGCGTGATCGGCACGGGCATCGTGCTGTCGGCCGCGGGCGAGGTGCTGGCCTTCGTGCCCAACGCGATCGGCCGCGCACTCTTGCACAACGAGAGGCTGTCATGAAGCGCGCGCTTGTTCCTATTCCCTCGCTGCTGCTTGCGCTCGCGATCGCCCTGCCGCTGCAGGCGCAGGCCGGCCGCTCCTGCGAGCAGGCGAAGCCGACGGCGGAGTTGATCGTCAAGGGCATGCAGTTGGCGGAGCGCACGTCGCAGCAGCTGGATGCCAGCGGGGCGCGCGTCGTGCTGCTGGCGCGGGCCGGACAAGACCTCAGCAAGTACGGCCTTCGCTATTCGCACCTTGGCATTGCCTACAAGACCGATGAAGGCCCGTGGCGCGTGGTGCACAAGCTCAACCAGTGCGGCACGGCCGAGGCCGCGGTGTACCGGCAGGGGCTCGGCGAGTTCTTCCTCGACGACCTGTGGCGCTACGAAGCGGCCTGGGCGGTGCCTACGCCGCAGGTGCAAACGCAGCTGCTGGCGGCGCTGCATGAGTCGCCGTCGCGCATCGTGCGGCTGAACATTGCGCCCTACAGCATCGTGAGCTACGTCTGGGGCCAGAAGTACCAGCAGTCGAACCAGTGGGCCGTCGAGACGCTGGCCGCGGCCATGGAGCCCGCCACCATCGGCAACCGCACGCAGGCGCAGGCTTGGATGCAGTTCAAGGGCTACGAACCGACGACACTGCGGCTCGGCCCGCTCACGCGTCTGGGCGGCCGCGTGGGCTCGGCCAACGTGGCCTTCGACGACCATCCGAACGACAAGCGATTTTCGGACCGCATCGAAACGGTCACGGTCGATTCGGTGTTCGCGTGGCTGCCGCGTGCGGGGCTGGGTGCGGCGCCGGTGGCTTTCAAGCTGTAGTTGCACGCGGGGCGTTCGCGCTTCGAGAAGAAGAAGAGGAAAAAAAATGAGCAAGTCATTGCGTCTGTCCGAAAAGTGGTTCCGCCGCGGCCTGTGGCTGGTGGCCCTGGTGTTCGCGAGTTTCCTGATCGGGCTCGGCGGCACCGTCGTGAACGACCTGCCAAAGGTCGAACGGGCGCTCGAGCTCGACGATTTCATCGACCGAGCCGCGGCCAGTCCATTGCGAAGCACCATCAAGGCGTCGGAAGAAACCGAGCTGGTCGCCACACGGGAGCTCGAGCAGGTCCGCTTGCAGCTCACGGCCGCGCAGCAGGCCAGCGCCAACGGCCGCGAGACTTTCGGCAACTGGATTGCCACGCGCCGCGCCACCGCGCAGCCCGACCAGGACCCGGAGCTGATTGCGCGCACCAGATCGCTCGATGTGCTCAAGCAAAAGGAGGACGAAGCCCAGCGCAAGGTGGCTGCGCAGCGCCAGATCGTGCTCGATGCGCGGCAGGCTGAGCAGCGCGCCCGCGAATCGCTGGCGGTGCTGGAGCGCACCGCCCAGGAGAAGCTGTTGGCCGAGTACCGCCGCGTCGAGCTGCGCGTGTTCGGTTACCGGCTGGCGCTCACGCTGCCCTTGCTGGTGGTGGCGGGCTGGTTGTTCGTGAAGAAGCGCAAGGGCACCTACTGGCCTTTCGTCTGGGGCTTCATCTTCTTTGCGCTGTTCGCTTTCTTCGTCGAGCTGGTGCCTTACATGCCGAGCTACGGCGGCTATGTGCGCTACGTGGTGGGCATCCTGGCCACGGTGCTCGTGGGGCGCTATGCCATCGTCGCGCTGAACCGCTACCTTGCGCGCCAGAAGCTGGCCGAGCAGCAGCCCGACCAGGTGCGGCGCGAGGAACTCAGCTACGACACCGCGCTGGTGCGGCTCGGCAAGAACGTGTGTCCCGGCTGCGAGCGACCGGTGGACCTGAAGAACAACGAGATCGACTTCTGCCCGCATTGCGGCATCGGCCTGTTCGACCATTGCGGCCAGTGCGAAACCCGCAAGAGCGCGTTCTCCAAGTTCTGCCATGCCTGCGGCACTTCCGCTGCGCCGCGGGCACCGCTCGCATCGGCCGCGGGGACTGTGGATTCGTTCACACCCGGCGCACCGGCTCAGCCCGCCGTGTAGCGGAAGCGCCGCACCAGCGTGCTACAACGTCCGGCTGCGACACCGACGTGGCCGCGGGTTTTCAGTTTTCAACATTGATGGAGCACACGCATGAGCATTTTCGGCAGCATTCTTTCCAAGATCTTCCCGTCCGCAAACGCCGCCAACGCACCTGCGGCTGCTCCGGCACCCGCCCCCGCGGGCGCTCCGGCCGCGGCGGCGCCGCCGCCCGCCATCACGGTGGTGGACGTCGAGGCCCTGCTCGACGGCATGCCCGGCGCGAGCAGCCTGAACTGGCGCACCTCCATCGTCGATCTGATGAAGCTGCTCGGTCTGGACAGCAGCCTCGACGCACGCAAGCAACTGGCTGCCGAACTCAGCTACGGCGCGGATACGAGCGACAGCGCCAAGATGAACATCTGGCTGCATCGCCAGGTCATGACCAAACTGGCGGCCAACGGAGGCAAGGTTCCGGCCGAACTGCGCGACTGATCGACCACCCCTCGAAGCAAGAAGCCCGGCATGCCGGGCTTCTTGCTTTTGGGGAGAGGGCGCGAGAGGCTCAGGTCCAGCCGGCATCCACCACGAAGTCTTGCGCGGTGCACATTTTCGAATCGTCGGCGGCAAGGAAGAGTGCCATGGCGGCAATGTCCTCGGCCATCACGCGGCCCGGCAGGCACTGGGCCGCGTCGATCTCGGCGCCCGACTCCGGCTTCACCCACAGCTTGATCTGCCGCTCGGTCATGACCCAGCCCGGCACGATCGAATTGACGCGGATGTTTTCTTTGCCCAGGTCGCGCGCCAGCGAACGCGTGAGGCCGCGCGCCGCGGCCTTGCAGGCCTGGTAGACCGGGTAGCCCCGGCCCTTGATCATCCAGCTGATCGAGCCGAAGTTGATGATCGAGCCGCCGCCCAACGCGCGCATGTCGTCTGCCACGGCCTGCGCGGCGAAGAACTGGTGCTTGAAGTTGACCGCCACCAGGCGATCGAAGTCTTCGCTCGTCACGTCGGCCATGTCATGGCGCCGGTCGTTGGCGGCGTTGTTCAGCAGCACGCCGATGGGGCCGAACTGCGCCCGAACCGCGGCAATGGCGGTGGTGAGCTCGGCGGTGTCGGTCACGTCGCATTCGCAGAACAGCGCCGGGTGGCTGCCCTGCAATTGGGATGCGAGCGCGCGGCCCGCGGCAGCGTCGAGGTCGCAGAAGCCGACCTTCGCGCCCTGGGCGTGGAACGCCCGCACCAGCCCTTCGCCGATGCCAGTGGCACCACCTGAAATGAACACGGTGCGGCCGGCCAGCGAGGAATAGCGGGCGCTGTACGCGGTTGGTGAAGAAGAAGCGGTTGTCATGCCTTTTAGCGTAGCGGATGAACGCGTTGGAGTGCACCCGGTTTACTCCTGCATACCTCCGGCGTACGTGTGGCGTATGGCTTCCGGCATGTGGGCAAGGGGCGCTTGCGTGGCTACGCTTGCCGCCCATGAACATCCTCTATCGCCGCCGTGCAATGACCGGCCTCGCCGCCCTGGCGCTTGTTCCCCTGGCGCTCGCCGTGCGGCCGGCGCGGGCCCAAGCCGCGGCGTTCGTCCAGCTCTTCAAGATCGTGTCGCCGCGCGACGAGATCGTGGTCGGCGTGGAGGCCGCGCAACTCGGCACGGGCGCGGGGCCTGCTGTGCAGCGCCTAGCCGAATTGCTGACGGCCAAGGGGCAGCTCACGCTCTGGCAATACGCATCGCAGAAGGACGCCGCCGGCGCCCTGGTTCAAGCGCCGCTGCGGCAGGTGGCTGTGTTCAAGAACGAACTACTGCGCATCGAGCCCTACACGACGCCGCTGCCGGTCAAGGCGCCGGCGGCCGCCAAGTAAACAGTAGCCGATGCGTGGCGGCTACACGCCGCGTGCGCGGTCCGCCTTGAAGCGCGCCCTGAACGCCGTGAAGCCGTCCGCCTCGAGGGCTTCGCGGATTTCGCGCATCAGGTTCAGGTAGTAGTGCAGGTTGTGGATGGTGGTAAGCATCGGCCCCAGCATCTCGGCGCAGCGGTCCAGGTGATGCAGGTAGGCGCGGCTGAAGCCTTCACGCCCGCCGTCGTTCCACGCCACGCCCGACGTGCCCGCGCAGGCGTGGCAGGTGCAGCTCGGGTCGATGGGCTGCGGATCGTTCTTGTGGCGCGCGTTGCGCATCTTCAGGTCGCCGAAGCGCGTGAACAGCGTGCCGTTGCGCGCATTGCGCGTGGGCATCACGCAATCGAACATGTCGACGCCGTCGGCCACGCCCTGCACCAGGTCTTCGGGCGTGCCCACGCCCATCAGGTAGCGCGGCTTGTGGGCCGGCAGCCGATGCGGCGTGTGGCCCATGATGTGCAGCATCTCTTCCTTCGGCTCACCCACGCTCACGCCGCCGATGGCGTAGCCCGGAAAGTCCATCTCCACCAGCGCGGCGAGCGACTCCTCGCGCAAGTTTTCGAACATGCCGCCCTGCACGATGCCGAACAGTGCGTTCGGGTTCTCGAGCCGCGCGAATTCGTGCTGGCAGCGCCTGGCCCAGCGCAGGCTCAGCTCCATCGAAGTGCGCGCCTCGGCCTCGGTCGTGATGTGGCCCTTGGTGTCGTAGGGCGTGCACTCGTCGAACTGCATCACGATGTCGCTGTTCAGGATGGTCTGGATCTGCATCGAGACCTCGGGCGTGAGAAACAGCTTGTCGCCGTTGACGGGCGAGGCGAACTTCACGCCCTCCTCGCTGATCTTGCGCATCGCGCCCAGCGACCAAACCTGAAAGCCGCCCGAGTCGGTGAGGATCGGCTTGTTCCATTTCTCGAACTGGTGCAGCCCGCCAAAGCTCGCCATCACGTCGAGGCCAGGCCGCATCCACAGGTGGAAGGTGTTGCCCAGGATGATCTGCGCGCCCATCTCTTCCAGGCTGCGCGGCATCACGCCCTTGACGGTGCCGTAGGTGCCCACGGGCATGAAGATCGGCGTCTGCACCTTGCCGTGGTTGAGCGTGAGCGTGCCGCGGCGTGCGTGGCTGGCGGCGTCGGTCTTGAGGAGTTCGAAGTTCAGCATGGTCGTTGTCTTCAATCTTGTCGTTGTCGTGCCAGCAGCATGGCGTCGCCGTAGCTGAAGAAGCGGTAGCGGTGGGCAATGGCATGGGCATACAGCGCCATCACGCGCTCGTAGCCTGCAAAGGCCGAGACCAGCATCATCAGCGTGCTCTTCGGCAAATGGAAATTCGTCACCAGCAGGTCGACGTGCTCGAACGCGAAGCCCGGCGTGATGAAGATGCGCGTGTCGCCCGTGGCCTCTCCGCTCCTGGCCCACGATTCGAGCGTGCGCACGGTGGTGGTGCCGACCGCGACGACGCGGCCGCCGCGGGCCTTGCACTCGGCAATCGCGCGCTGCGTGGCCGCGGGCACTTCGTAGCGCTCGGCGTGCATCGTGTGCTCGGCGATGTTCTCGGTTTTCACCGGCTGGAAGGTGCCCGCTCCCACGTGCAGCGTGACGTTGGCGCGCTGCACGCCGCGCGCTTCGAGATCGTCCAGCAGCGCCTCGTCGAAATGCAATGCGGCCGTGGGCGCGGCCACGGCGCCCGGCACGCGTGCGAACACGGTCTGGTAGCGGCTCTCGTCGTCGGCCGAATCGGTGTGCGTGATGTAGGGCGGCAGCGGCACGTGGCCGCAGCGGGCCATCAGCGCGTAGGGATCTTCGCCCGCGGCGCTTTCAAAACCGAAACGGAACAGCGCGCCCTGCTCGTCGGGCCAGCGGCCGAGCAGCGTCGCGCGGAAGCCCCCCACCATCTCGAGCGAGGTGCCCACGGGCGGCTTCTTGCTGACCTTCATGTGCGCGACCACCTCGTGGCCCTGTAGCACACGCTCGACCAGCAGTTCGAGCTTGCCGCCGGTCGGCTTCTCGCCGAACAGGCGCGCCTTGACCACACGCGTGTCGTTGAAGACCAGCAGGTCGCACGCGCGCAGCAGCGAGGGCAGGCTCTTGAAGATGCGGTCGACCGGTGCGTCCCCCGTGCCGTCGAGCAGGCGGGAGGATGCGCGTTCGGTGGCCGGGTGCTGTGCCACCAGTTCGGGCGGCAGGGCGAAATCGAAATCGGAGAGCGTGAAGGCGCGCATGGTGCTTGAGGGCCGGACGGGCCCGTGCCAAGGAGGCATGGAAAGAAAGAAGAACAAGGCTGGAGCCGGGCAGAATTGTCCCATGCCCGCTTCCGCGAAGTCAGTGCGCCCCCAAAAGACCGCAAACCCGCCCACCGTCGCCCCAGCCGCGCCCGGCGCCGGGTTGAGCCTCGTGCAGCGCGCGCTGCGCAAGCTCGGGCTGGTGCGCGACATCGACTTCGCGCTCTACCTCCCAATGCGCTACGAAGACGAAACGCGCATCGTGCGGCTGGCCGACACGCGCGACGGCGACATGGCACAGGTGGAGGGCGTGGTGACCGAGTGCGAGGTGGTGTACCGACCCCGTCGCCAGCTGCTCGCCACCATTGACGACGGCAGCGACACCTGCCAGCTGCGCTTCTTCAATTTCTATCCCTCGCAGCAGAAGCAGCTTGCGGTCGGTGCACGGGTGCGCGTGCGCGGCGAGATGCGTGGCGGTTTCGTCGGGCGGCAGATGATGCATCCGACGGTCAAGGCGGCCGGTACTGCGCTACCCGAAGCGCTTACGCCGGTTTACTCGACGGTCGCGGGTCTCGCTCAGCCGGTGCTCCGGCGCGAGGTGCGCTCGGGCCTGGCGCGCGCGGTGCTCGACGAAACGATACCGGTGCAGATCGGCCTGCGCGGCGCCTGGGACCTGCGCAGTGCGCTGACCTTCCTGCACTATCCGACGCCCGATGTGGCGGTGGCGACGCTCGAAGACCACAGCCATCCGGCGTGGCAGCGCATCAAGGCGGAGGAGCTGCTGGCGCAGCAGCTGTCGCAGCTGCAGGCGCGGCTGGAACGCGCGGCGCAGCGGGCTCCGATGCTGCCCTCCTCGCCCGAGCCGCGGCCGACCTCGCTGCATGCGCAGTTGCTCGCTGTGTTGCCCTTCTGCCTCACGGGCGCGCAGCAGCGCGTGGGTGAAGAGATCACGCGCGACCTGGGCCGCGAGATTCCGATGCACCGCCTGCTGCAGGGCGACGTGGGCTCGGGCAAGACCGTGGTGGCGGCGCTCGCGGCGGCGCGCTGCATCGACGCGGGCTTTCAGTGCGCGTTGATGGCACCCACCGAAATTCTTGCGGCCCAGCACTTCGGCAAGCTGGTCGGTTGGCTCGATCCGCTGCTCGCCGAACGCGGTTTGCGCGTGGCCTGGCTCACGGGCAGCCAGAAGAAGAAGGAGCGCGATTCCATGTCGGCTGCGGTCGAAAGCGGCGAAGCGGCCTTGGTCATCGGCACTCACGCCGTCATTTCGGAAAAGGTGCGCTTCAAGAATCTGGCGCTCGCCATCATCGACGAGCAGCACCGCTTTGGCGTGGCGCAGCGGCTGGCCCTGCGCGGCAAGGCCGTGGGTCATCTCGAACCGCACCTGTTGATGATGAGCGCCACGCCGATCCCGCGCACGCTGGCGATGAGCTACTACGCCGACCTCGATGTGTCCACGCTCGACGAGCTGCCGCCGGGCCGTACGCCCATCGTCACCAAGCTGGTCGCTGACCACCGGCGCGACGAGGTGATCGCGCGCATCCAGGCACAGCTTGGGCAAGGGCGGCAGGTCTACTGGGTCTGCCCGCTGATCGAAGAGAGCGAGGCCGTCGATCTGCGCAACGCGACCGAAACGCGCGACGAGCTCGCCGACTCGTTGGGCCCGGCCGTCAACGTGGGGCTGCTGCATTCGCGCATGCCCACGGCCGAGAAGCAGGCGGTGATGGCGGCTTTCACCGCCAACGAAATCCAGGTGCTGGTGAGCACCACCGTGATCGAGGTGGGCGTGGACGTACCGAACGCCTCGCTGATGGTGATCGAGCACGCCGAACGCTTCGGCCTCTCGCAATTGCACCAGCTTCGCGGCCGCGTGGGGCGTGGCGCCGCGGCCTCGGCCTGCGTGCTGCTCTATGCGCCCGGCGACAGCGGCCGCGTGGGCGAGGCCGCACGCGCGCGGCTCAAGGCCATGGCCGAAACCGGCGACGGCTTCGAGATCGCGCGGCGCGATCTCGAAATTCGAGGTCCGGGCGAATTCCTGGGCGCGCGCCAGTCGGGCGCGCCGCTGCTGCGCTTTGCCGACTTGAGCAATGACGTGATGCTGCTCGACTGGGCGCGCGAACTCGCGCCCGTCATGCTCGAGAAGCATCCCGACCTGGCCCAGCGCCACATCGACCGCTGGCTCGGCACCAAGGCCGAGTACCTTAAGGCGTAGGCCGAGCCGGGCGCCTCGGCGCCGAGCGTCGTTTCCGCAGGCCGACCCCAGACAATGTCCGGTCACGGAGGCTTGCGCATAATTGACGCAAGCTATGACTCTCACCGAACTCAAATACATCGTCGCAGTCGCCCGCGAGCGGCACTTCGGCAAGGCCGCCGAGGCCTGCTACGTCTCCCAGCCCACGCTTTCCGTGGCCATCAAGAAGCTCGAGGACGAGCTCGAGGTCAAGCTCTTCGAGCGCAGCGCCGGCGAAGTGACCGTCACGCCGCTTGGCGAGCAGATCGTGCAGCAGGCGCAGAGCGTGCTCGACCAGGCCGCCAGCATCAAGGAAATTGCCAAGCGCGGGAAGGACCCGCTGGCCGGCCCGCTGAACCTCGGCGTGATCTACACCATCGGCCCGTACCTGCTGCCCGACCTCGTGCGCCAGGTGATCGCGCGCTCACCGCAGATGCCGCTGGTGCTGCAGGAAAATTTCACCGCCAAGCTGCTCGAGATGCTGCGTGCCGGCGAGATCGACTGCGCGATCATGGCCGAGCCTTTTCCCGACACAGGCCTGGCGATGGCGCCGCTCTACGACGAGCCCTTCATGGCGGCGCTGCCCACCAAGCACAAGTTCGCGGACCGCGAATCCATCACTTCGGAAGAGCTGCAGAACGAAACCATGCTGCTGCTGGGCACCGGCCATTGCTTTCGCGACCATGTGCTCGAGGTGTGTCCCGAGTTCGCGCGTTTCTCGAGCAATGCCGAGGGCATTCGCAAGAGCTTCGAGGGCTCGTCGCTCGAAACCATCAAGCACATGGTGGCCTCGGGCATGGGCGTGACGCTGGTGCCGCGCCTGTCGGTGCCTGCCGAAGCGCTCAAGCCCAAGGTCAAGGGCCGCAAGGAGCCCGAACAGATGGTGCGCTACCTGCCGGTGCGCGACGCGCAGGACCGCGATCCGCCGACGCGGCGCGTGGTACTGGCCTGGCGCCGCACCTTCACGCGCTATGAAGCGATTGCCGCATTGCGCAACGCCATCTATGCGTGCGAGTTGCCGGGGGTCAAGCGGCTCTCATAAAAAGTCGCGAACCTGGCCTACGCGGCGGCCGTTCGATTTCGTTCATTGCCGAGATAGAGTGACGCTGTTGCGAAGTCGCGGGTCGGCTTTCAGAATCACAGGCCTGTCTCCCAAAAGTTTGAAGAAAGAAATTCACGCCATGGCAAAAGAATCGAAGACATCGAAAAACCCGTCGTCGTCCTCTTCGAAGGGCAAGGTGCCCAAGAAGGGCAATGCCCAGGTGGCGCAGGAGTCCGGCAGCCGCAACGCACCCATCATCAACATCGGCATCGAGCGCCAGGACCGCGCCGCCATTGCCGAGGGCCTGAGCCGCGTGTTGGCCGACACCTACACGCTCTACCTCACGACCCACAACTTTCACTGGAACGTGACGGGGCCGCACTTCAACTCGCTGCATGCGATGTTCATGGGCCAGTACACCGAACTCTGGGGCGCGACCGACGTGCTCGCGGAGCGCATTCGCGCGCTGGGCCATTACGCGCCGGGCTCTTACGCCGAGTTCAGCAAGATCGCCACCGTGCCGGACGTGCCGCAGACCCCGCCCAAGGCAATGGAGATGGTGCGCATCCTGGTCAAGGGCCACGAGACCGTGTCGCGCATTGCGCGCGAATTCATTCCCGTGGCCGAGGAAGCCGGTGACGACCCGACGGCCGACATGCTGACCGCGCGCTGCACGGTGCATGACCAGACCGCCTGGATGCTGCGTTCGCTGCTCGAAGACTGAGAAAGCGCCCGGGCCTCCGAGCCTTGGTACCGAGAGCGGCACAATGGCCGCTCTTTTTTTGCCCGCCGCATGCCTGCCCGCCGTTTTGCGCTCTATCTCGACCTGATTCGCTGGAACCGCCCCGCGGGCTGGCTGCTGCTGCTTTGGCCCACGCTGGGGGCGCTCTGGTTTGCATCGGAGGGTTGGCCGGGCTGGCATCTGCTGGCCGTGTTCGTGCTGGGCACCATCCTCATGCGCAGCGCGGGCTGCTGCGTCAACGACGTGGCCGACCGCGACTTCGACCGCCACGTGAAGCGGACCGCGCAGCGGCCGGTGACCAGCGGCGCGGTTTCTGTCAGGGAAGCGCTGCTGCTCGGTGCGATGCTAGCGCTGCTGGCCTTCGCTCTGGTGCTCACGACCAATCGGCTCACCATTCTCTGGTCGTTCGCGGCGCTGGCCATCACGCTGGCCTATCCGTTTGCCAAGCGCTTCGTCTCGGTCCCGCAGGCGGTGCTGGGTATTGCCTTCAGCTTCGGCATTCCGATGGCTTTTGCGGCGGTGCAATCCACGGTACCGGTGTTCGCTGGCTGGCTGCTGGCCGGCAACCTGTTCTGGGTGCTGGCCTACGACACCGAATATGCAATGGTCGACCGCGACGACGACCTCAAGATCGGCATGAAGACGTCGGCAATCACCTTCGGCCGCTTCGACGTGGCGGCGGTGATGGCGAGCTACGCGATCTTCCTGGCCGTCTGGGCGTGGGCCGGCGCCAGCCGGGGCCTGGGCGCGGTGTTTTTCGCCGCCATTGGCATCGCCGCGGCGCAGGCCGCCTGGCACTGGCAGCTGATTCGCGGCCGCACCCGCGACGGCTGCTTCAAGGCCTTCCGTCTGAACCACTGGCTCGGCTTCACGGTGTTCGCCGGCATCGCGGCCGGCTATGCGCTGAAGTAGATCGGACGATGGGCGGGGCCCTCAGGCCTTGCCGAATTCCTCGCCCAGTTCGGCCGCGCGCTTCTGCGCTGCGCGAATGGCGGTCTTGAACTTTGCCTTGACGTCGGCCCCCTCGAGCGAGGTGAGCGCCGCATGGGTCGTTCCGCCCTTCGAGGTCACGCGTTCGCGCAGCACCGATGGCGGCTCGGTGGCGCTGTGCGCCAGTGCCGAGGCCCCGGTGAAGGTGCCGATGGCCAGTCGCTGGGCCTGATCGGGCGACAGGCCCATTTCGACGCCGGCTTCGGTCATGGCCTCGATGAAATAGAACACATAGGCAGGGCCCGAGCCGGACATGGCCGTGACCGCGTCGAGCGCGGCTTCGTCGTCGACCCAGAGCAGCTCGCCGGTCGGCGCCAGCAGTTGCCCGACCAGGGCGCGATCGGCCGCGTCCACCCCGGCGCGTGCATAGAGGCCGGTCATGCCCTGGCCGACCAGCGCGGGTGTGTTGGGCATGGCGCGCACCACGCGTTCGCTGCCGAGCCAGCGCGCAATGCTGCCCGACGGAATGCCTGCCGCCACGCTCAGGTGCAGCGCGTTTTCGGCGAACGGGCGCACCGGCAGGGCCGCGTCCGCAAAAGTCTGCGGCTTGACCGCCCACACGACCACGGCGCAGCGCGAAAGAGCTTCGCTGGCCTCGGTGTGTGCGGTGATGTGAAAGGACTGCGCCAGCTTCCGGCGAGCCTCCTCGAAAGGCTCGACCACCTCGAAGGCGTCGGCGGGCGTGCCCTGCTTGATGAGGCCGCCGATGATGGCGCTGGCCATGTTGCCGCCGCCGATGAAGGCAATGGGAGGGAGCGGCGCCGGGCCGGTGCGGGGCAGGAATGTGACGGCAATGGTCATGGTCGGTCGGTGTATTCGAATGCCGCGAACTGGGTTGTCTGCAGCGGGTTGAAATTGTCGTCGCTCACCACCACCAGCATGCGTTTGCCGTCCGGCAGCGCCGGCCCCCAGCACATGCCTTCGGTGTTGTCCAAGCGCGAAAGGCCGAGCTGGGCGAAGTCGGCGACCAGCGTCTTCGTCGCGGGGCGATGGTTGCCCGCGGCGAGCGCGCCGATGTCCAGCACGTCGGTGGCGTCACGGGTATCGATCTCGTACAGGCGCAGCGAGTTTCCGGCGCCCGTGGCATAGGCGCGTTCCAGCACCAGCATGCGGTCGGCATCGAGCATCAGGACCTCGCTGATGCCATTGTCGGCAAGGCTGCCGGAAATCAGCGGCCGCAGCGGAATCGCATCGGGAACATAGGCAATCTGGCGTGTGGCCTGACCCGTTTCCAGGTCCATGCGGGTCAGCCGGCAAGGGCCGCCCGGCGCTTTGGTGGTGGGAATCGGGCCGTCCTGGATCAGCGCGTTTTCCATGGCGAGCCAGGCGTGGCGGCCGTCGGGCGTCAGCGCCAGGCCCTCCAGTCCCAGGTTGTCGCGCGGGCCGCGGCGCTGCAATGCGTCGGCTTTGAACATGGCCGGAAGGGCGAACTCGCGCAGCAGGCGGCCGTCGTGTGCCGATTCGTAGAAAGCCGGCCCGAATCCTCGGGTTACGTCGCCTTCGCTGGTCCAGAGCAGGGTTCCGGTATTTGGGCGCAGGCGCAGCGCTTCTGGGTCCGGCACGGGCGTCTGGGCGTCGGCGCTGCGGCGCGCGAGCCATAGGCCGCCCCCTGGGCGTTGCAATTGCACGACGCTCTTTGGGACGGGCGGCCGGAGCCAAGGCGGTGCCCACTGCGCGGTGTAGAAGCGGGCGGGGTTCAGGTCCGATCGGTCATCACTGAGAAGGACGTACTCACTTCTTTCTGCGTCGTAGTCGATGCCGGAGAGGCCTCCAGCAGTGGTGCCTTGTATATTCAGCCGATGCGGCCAGTAGGCCTCGGCCAAGTGGCGCAGCCGAATCGGCGTGACAGAGGGGATCACCGGGCTGCCGCAGCCTGCCAGTCCCAGCCCCGCAGCGGCGGCCGCACAGGCCAGCATGCTGCGGCGCAGGGGAGATGCGGGAGCTACGAGGCCTGAATTGACGGTGCGCACGCCTCCAAGTCTAGTTCTTGTGCATTTCGCCTCAGAAGGCAGTTGACATGCCCTGGGCCCCGTGCAACAATCGCAGGCTTCGCTTCAAAAGGCGAAGCTTTCAGCCCAAAGCGGAAGTGCCTCGAGTGGTTCGAGGTGCGGACGACGGGCCCAAGACTGACCGCAGCGTTTCCCTCCCGGAGGCGCATCGGTACAAGTTGGGAACTACTAGCAATGATCCAAACTGAATCCCGGCTCGAAGTGGCCGACAACACAGGCGCGAAGTCCGTCCTGTGTATCAAGGTGCTCGGTGGCTCCAAGCGGCGTTACGCCAGCGTGGGCGACGTCATCAAGGTGAGCATCAAGGAAGCCGCTCCGCGTGGTCGCGTCAAGAAGGGCGAGATCTACAGCGCAGTGGTGGTCCGCACCGCCAAGGGCATCCGTCGCGCCGACGGTTCCCTCGTCAAATTCGATGGCAACGCAGCCGTGTTGCTCAACGCCAAGCTGGAGCCTATCGGCACCCGCATCTTCGGACCGGTGACGCGCGAGCTGCGCACCGAAAAGTTCATGAAGATCGTGTCGCTGGCCCCCGAAGTTCTGTAAGGACAACAACGCCATGAACAAGATTCGCAAAGGCGACCAGGTCATCGTGTTGGCCGGGCGCGACAAGGGCAAGCGCGGCACCGTCTCGCTTCGCAAGGATGATTCGCACCTCGTCGTCGAGGGCGTGAACATCGTCAAGAAGCACGCCAAGCCGAACCCCCTCAAGGGTACGACCGGCGGCATCGTCGAAAAGACCATGCCCATTCACCAATCCAACGTGGCGATCTTCAATGCCGCGACCGGCAAGGCCGATCGCGTGGGCATCAAGATCACCCAGGGTGCTGACGGCAAGCGCGTGGCTGTTCGCGTCTTCAAGTCGAGCGGCGACGAAATCAAGTTCGCCTAAGAGGTACTCACATGGCACGTCTCCAACAACACTATCGCGAAAAGATCGCGAAAGACCTGACGGAAAAGTTCGGCTACAAGTCGCCGATGCAGGTCCCCCGCCTCACCAAGATCACGCTCAACATGGGCGTGGGTGAAGCTGTCGCCGACAAGAAGGTTCTCGACAACGCTGTCGCCGACCTGACCAAGATCGCCGGCCAGAAGCCCGTGGTCACTAAGTCGAAGAAGGCCATCGCCGGTTTCAAGATCCGCGAAAACCAGCCCATCGGCTGCATGGTCACGCTGCGTGGCGTGCAGATGTATGAGTTCCTGGACCGTTTCGTGACCATCGCGCTGCCGCGTGTTCGCGACTTCCGCGGCATCTCGGGCCGTGCGTTCGACGGCCGTGGCAACTACAACATCGGCGTCAAGGAACAGATCATTTTCCCCGAGATCGAATACGACAAGGTCGATGCCCTGCGCGGTCTCAACATCAGCATCACGACGACGGCCAAGACCGATGAAGAAGCCAAGGCGCTTCTCGCTGGTTTCCGTTTCCCGTTCAAGAACTGAGGCGAACCGTGGCTAAACAATCCCTGATCCAACGCGAACTCAAGCGCGACAAGCTGGTCGCCAAGTACGCTGCGAAGCACGCGGAACTGAAGGCAATTTCCAACGACCTGAAGAAGAGCGACGAAGAGCGCGCTGCTGCCCGCCTGGGCCTGCAAAAGCTCCCGCGCAACGCGAACCCCACGCGTCAGCGCAACCGTTGCGAAATCACCGGTCGCCCGCGTGGCACCTTCCGTCAATTCGGTCTGGCCCGCGCCAAGATCCGCGAACTGGCTTTCAATGGCGACATCCCCGGTGTCACCAAGGCCAGCTGGTAAGCCAGGCAGGAGCAAACAACATGAGCATGAGTGATCCCATTGCCGACCTGCTGACGCGTATCCGTAACGCGCAGATGGTGGCGAAGCCCACTGTGTCGATCCCGTCTTCCAAGGTGAAGGCTGCGATTGCACAGGTCCTGAAGGACGAAGGCTACATCGACGGCTTTGAAGTGAAGACCGAAGCCGGCAAGTCCGAACTCGTCATCACCTTGAAGTACTACGCTGGCCGCCCGGTCATCGAGCGCATCGAGCGCGTGAGCCGCCCCGGCCTGCGCGTCTACAAGGCCAGTGCTTCCATTCCGCAAGTCCAGAACGGCCTCGGCGTTGCGATCGTCACGACCCCCAAGGGCGTGATGACGGACCGCAAGGCACGCGCTACCGGTGTCGGTGGCGAAGTGCTGTGCTACGTCGCCTAACCGAGACATCGAGGAGTAACTGAAATGTCCCGAGTAGGAAAAATGCCGATCACCATCCCCGCAGGCGTGGATGTGTCGATCAAGGAAGACCAGATCAGCGTCAAGGGCACGGGCGGCACGCTCAACCTTGCACGCAATGCACTGGTCAAGGTCGTCAGCAATGACGGCAAGCTGAATTTCGAGCCCGCCAACGAGTCGCGTGAAGCGAATGCGATGAGCGGCACGATCCGTCAGCTGGTGAACAACATGGTGGTTGGCGTGACCAAGGGCTTCGAGAAGAAGCTCAACCTGGTCGGCGTCGGCTACAAGGCCGCGGCGTCCAACAACAAGTTGAACCTGCAAGTCGGTTATTCGCACCCGGTCAACATCGAAATGCCGCAAGGCATCACGGTGGCCACCGCGACCCCGACCGAAATCGTGATCAAGGGTGCTGACCGTCAGCGCGTTGGTCAAATCGCCGCTGAGATCCGCGCTGTTCGTCCGCCTGAGCCTTACAAGGGCAAGGGCATCCGTTATTCGGACGAGAAGATCGTGATCAAAGAGACCAAGAAGAAGTAAGGGGCAGCAAAATGATGTTGACCAAAAAAGCACAGCGTCTTCGCCGCTCGCGCCAGACCCGCATTCGCATCGCGACGCAGGGCGTGGCCCGTCTGACGGTGAACCGCACCAACCTGCACATCTACGCCACCGTCATCTCCGACGACGGCACCAAGGTGATTGCCACCGCATCGACGGCCGAAGCCGAAGTGCGCACCGCACTCGGCGGCTCGGGCAAGGGCGGCAATGCCGCCGCTGCAACGGCCATCGGCAAGCGCATCGCTGAAAAGGCGAAGGCTGCCGGCGTCGAGAAGGTCGCCTTCGACCGCGCAGGTTTTGCGTACCACGGCCGCGTCAAGGCGCTGGCCGATGCGGCTCGCGAAGCCGGTCTGCAGTTCTAACCGGACACGAGATTCAAAATGGCAAAGATTCAAGCAAGAACGCAGAACGAAGGCCCTGAAGACGGTTTGCGCGAGAAGATGATCGCGATCAACCGCGTCACCAAGGTGGTGAAGGGTGGTCGTATCCTCGGTTTCGCAGCACTGACCGTCGTGGGCGACGGCGAAGGCCGCGTCGGCATGGGCAAGGGCAAGTCGAAGGAAGTGCCTGCTGCCGTGCAGAAGGCAATGGAAGAAGCCCGCCGCAACCTGGCCAAGATCTCGATCAAGAACGGCACGCTGCATCACCGCGTGACGGGCCATTGGGGCGCT
The DNA here is from genome assembly GCF_900099805.1 of Variovorax sp. OV700. Classification (GTDB taxonomy): domain Bacteria; phylum Pseudomonadota; class Gammaproteobacteria; order Burkholderiales; family Burkholderiaceae_C; genus Variovorax. The sequence continues at coordinate 265,422 of NZ_FNDR01000009.1, forward strand.
GCCTCGGTGGTCATGATCCCGGCCCCGAAGGGTACCGGCATCATCGCCGGCGGCCCGATGCGCGCCGTGTTCGAAGTCATGGGCATCACCGACATCGTGGCCAAGAGCCATGGTTCGTCGAACCCCTACAACATGGTTCGCGCCACGCTCGACGGGTTGAAGAACTCGACGACCGCGTCCGAAGTGGCTGCCAAGCGCGGCCTGACCGTCGAAGAAATCTTCGCCTGAGCGCAAGCTCTCGCAAGGCTGAAGGAAGCATTCAAATGACGACGCAACAACAAACCCTCAAGGTGCAATTGGTCAAGAGCCCGATTGGCACCAAGGAATCGCATCGCGCGACCGTGCGTGGCCTCGGCCTGCGCAAGCTCAACAGCGTGAGCGAGCTGCAAGACACCCCGGCGGTGCGCGGCATGATCAACAAGATCAGTTATCTGGTCAAAGTTCTGTAAGAGAGACTGATATGGAACTCAATGGCATCAAGCCGGCGGATGGCGCCAAGCACGCCAAGCGCCGTGTCGGCCGCGGTATCGGCTCCGGTATCGGCAAGACCGCAGGTCGCGGTCACAAGGGTCAGAAGTCGCGCGCAGGCGGTTTCCACAAGGTCGGCTTCGAAGGCGGTCAAATGCCGCTGCAGCGCCGCCTGCCGAAGCGCGGTTTCAAGTCGCACCTGCTGAAGTTCAACGCCGAAGTCACGCTGACTGCCCTCGAGCAGCTCGGCCTGGCCGAAGTCGATGTCCTGGCGCTCAAGCAAGCCGGCCTCGTGGGCCAGCTCGCCAAGGTCGTCAAGATCATCAAGACCGGTGAACTCACCAAGGCCGTCAAGCTGACGGGCGTGGGCGCAACCGCTGGTGCCAAGGCTGCGATCGAAGCAGCCGGCGGCAGCATCGCCTGATCACACTGGACTGAAAGAAGTTCTTCGTGGCAACTAACGCGGCAACGATCGCAAAAACAGGCAAGTTCGGTGACCTCCGTCGCCGGCTCGTCTTTTTGCTGCTCGCGCTCGTGGTCTACCGGATCGGCGCGCACATTCCTGTGCCGGGCATCAACCCGGACCAGTTGGCCGCATTGTTCCAGGGCCAGCAGGGCGGCATTCTGAGCCTGTTCAACATGTTCTCGGGCGGGGCGCTCTCGCGCTTTACCGTGTTCGCGTTGGGGATCATGCCGTACATCTCGGCGTCGATCATCATGCAGCTGATGACCTACGTGCTTCCGACCTTCGAGCAATTGAAAAAGGAAGGCGAGGCCGGACGCCGCAAGATCACGCAGTACACGCGCTACGGTGCGCTCGGCCTGGCTTTGTTCCAGTCGTTCAGCATCGCAGTGGCTCTCGAATCGTCGGCTGGCCTCGTCATCGCTCCCGGTTTCGGCTTCCGCCTGACCGCGATGGTGAGCCTCACGGCAGGTTCGATGTTCCTGATGTGGCTCGGCGAGCAGATCACCGAACGCGGCCTGGGCAACGGCATCTCGATCCTGATCTTTGCAGGTATCGCGGCCGGCTTGCCGAACGCCATTGGCGGCCTGGCTTCGCTGGTGACTACCGGTGCAATGAATCCGATCATCGCGCTCTTCATCATTGCGATCGTGGTGCTGGTCACCTACTTCGTGGTGTTCGTCGAACGCGGCCAGCGCAAGATCCTCGTGAACTATGCGCGGCGCCAGGTCGGCAACAAGGTCTATGGCGGCCAGTCGTCGCACCTGCCCTTGAAGTTGAACATGGCCGGTGTGATTCCGCCGATCTTCGCCTCGTCGATCATCCTGCTGCCCGCAACGGTGGTCGGCTGGTTCAGCACCGGCGAAGGTGGTTTCCGCTGGATCAAGGACGTTGCCGGCGCACTGCGTCCGGGCGAGCCGATCTACGTGCTGCTGTACGCTGCCGCGATCGTTTTCTTCTGCTTCTTCTACACGGCACTCGTGTTCAACAGCAAGGAAACGGCCGACAACCTGAAGAAGAGTGGTGCATTCATTCCGGGCATCCGTCCGGGTGACCAGACCGCTCGCTATATCGACAAGATTCTGGTTCGCCTGACGTTGGCCGGCGCGGTGTACATCACCTTCGTCTGCCTGCTGCCCGAGTTCCTGATCCTGAAGTACAACGTACCGTTCTACTTCGGTGGTACCTCCCTGCTGATCATCGTGGTCGTCACGATGGACTTCATGGCCCAGGTGCAAAACTACATGATGTCCCAGCAGTACGAATCGCTGCTAAAGAAGGCCAACTTCAAGACATCGTAGGGCTGTGAGTTTCAGTTTGAGAATTTGGGTAGGGGCGGTGTACCGCCACGTTAAACAGTTTTAGGAGAATGAAATGAGAGTTTCGGCTTCGGTCAAAACCATCTGCCGTAATTGCAAGGTCATCCGCCGTAAAGGTGTGGTGCGTGTGATTTGCACCGACCCGCGCCACAAGCAGCGCCAGGGTTGATTGAAGAGTATTAGAGGACGCACATGGCACGTATTGCTGGCATCAACATTCCGCCGCACAAGCACGCTGAAATCGGCCTGACCGCCATCTTCGGCATCGGTCGCACGCGCGCCCGTCAAATCTGCGAAGCGAGCGGCATCGAATATTCGAAGAAGATCAAGGATCTGACCGACGCCGATCTCGAAAAGATCCGCGACCAGATCGCTCTCTTCACCATCGAAGGCGATCTGCGTCGCGAGACGACGATGAACATCAAGCGTTTGATGGACATCGGTTGCTATCGCGGCTTCCGTCACCGTCGCGGCCTGCCGATGCGCGGCCAGCGCACGCGCACCAATGCCCGCACCCGCAAGGGTCCGCGCAAGGCTGCGCAGTCCCTGAAGAAATAAGGATAGACCAGCATGGCTAAAGCACCTGCAAACAACGCCGCACAGCGCGTTCGCAAGAAGGTTCGCAAGAACGTTGCGGACGGCATCGCCCACGTGCATGCCTCGTTCAACAACACCATCATCACGATCACCGATCGCCAGGGCAACGCCCTGTCGTGGGCTTCGTCGGGTGGCCAGGGCTTCAAGGGCTCGCGCAAGTCGACGCCGTTCGCTGCGCAGGTGGCTTCCGAAGTGGCCGGCCGTGCTGCTGTCGAACAAGGTATCAAGAACCTCGACGTCGAGATCAAGGGCCCGGGCCCCGGTCGCGAATCGTCGGTGCGCGCACTGGCTGCGCTCGGCATCCGGATCAATTCCATTGCCGACGTGACGCCCGTTCCGCACAACGGCTGCCGTCCCCAGAAGCGTCGCCGCATCTGATCGTCAGTCCGCAAGGCGCAGCCGGCTTTTGAGCGGCTGCGCATTTGTTTTTTTTACTAAGCCCACCGCCATCCGCGTCTTCGCCGATGGCTCCCGCAGGCAACTGCGGCAGATGACACAAAGGAAAACTCGTGGCACGCTACCTCGGCCCCAAGGCCAAACTCTCCCGCCGTGAAGGCACCGACCTGTTCCTGAAGAGCGCCCGCCGCTCCATCCAGGACAAGGCCAAGTTCGATTCCAAGCCCGGCCAGCACGGCCGCACTTCGGGTCAGCGCACCTCCGACTACGGCCTGCAGCTGCGCGAAAAGCAGAAGGTCAAGCGCATGTACGGCGTGCTCGAGAAGCAGTTCCGCCGCTACTTCGAAGAAGCCGATCGTCGCCGTGGCAACACCGGCGCCAACCTGCTGTTCATCCTCGAATCGCGCCTGGACAACGTCGTCTACCGCATGGGCTTCGGCTCGACGCGCGCCGAAGCACGCCAGCTCGTGTCGCACAAGGCAATCACGGTGAATGGCCAGTCGGTCAACATCCCGTCGTACCTGGTGAAGACCGGCGACGTGATCGCCGTTCGCGACAAGTCGAAGAAGCAGACCCGCATTGCCGAAGCGCTCCAACTGGCCCAACAAGTCGGTATTCCGGCCTGGGTCGAAGTGAACGCCGACAAGGCCGAAGGCACCTTCAAGAAGGTGCCCGATCGCGACGAATTCGCAGCCGACATCAACGAATCGCTGATCGTCGAACTGTACTCGCGCTAAACAGACGATAACGGGCCGCCCTTCGCGGCCCGAATTTGATTTTTTTGTTCCCATCGGGAGGCACTCCCGACGGGTGCTTCACCAGCCTTACCGGTGTAACGAGCCGGGGGTATTGAGAGGAAGTCTGCATGCAAACCACCCTGCTGAAACCCAAGACCATTCAGGTCGAGCAACTTGCCGCCAACAAGGCCAAGGTCACGCTCGAACCTTTCGAGCGCGGCTACGGCCACACGCTCGGCAACGCGCTGCGCCGCGTTCTGCTGTCGTCGATGGTCGGTTATTCGGCCACTGAAGTCACGATCGCCGGCGTTCTGCATGAGTACTCGTCGATCGACGGCGTGCAGGAAGATGTCGTCAACATCCTGCTGAATCTCAAGGGCGTGGTGTTCAAGCTCCACAACCGCGACGAAGTCACGCTGAGCCTGCGCAAGGACGGCGAAGGCCCGGTCCTGGCGTCGGACATCCAGACCCCGCACGACGTCGAGATCATCAACCCCGACCACGTGATCGCGCACCTGTCGCAAGGCGGCAAGCTCGACATGCAGATCAAGGTCGAAAAGGGCCGCGGCTATGTGCCGGGCACGATGCGCCGCTACGCCGACGAGCCGACCAAGTCGATTGGCCGCATCGTCCTGGACGCTTCGTTCTCGCCCGTGAAGCGTGTGAGCTACACGGTCGAAAGCGCCCGTGTCGAACAGCGCACCGACCTGGACAAGCTGCTGGTCGAAATCGAAACCAACGGCGCGATCACCGCCGAAGACGCAGTTCGCGCCTCGGCTAAAATCCTGGTTGAGCAACTGGCCGTGTTCGCACAGCTCGAAGGGGGCGAACTGGCTGCATTCGACACGCCGGCACCGCGCAGCGCACAGCAATTCGACCCGATCCTGCTGCGCCCTGTCGACGAGCTCGAGCTCACCGTGCGTTCGGCCAACTGCCTGAAGGCCGAAAACATCTACTACATCGGTGACCTGATCCAGCGCACCGAGAACGAGCTGCTCAAGACCCCGAACCTGGGTCGCAAGTCGCTCAACGAAATCAAGGAAGTGCTTGCTTCGCGCGGCCTGACCTTGGGTATGAAGCTTGAAAGCTGGCCGCCGGCCGGTCTCGACAAGCGTTGATTTTTTTTTTTTGATGAAGTAGGGCCCATGAGGGCTCGTGCCCGGGCAGTACCTGATACGGCTGCCTGTTTAATAAAGTAAAGGAAAGCACCATGCGTCACGGACACGGACTCCGCAAACTCAACCGCACCAGCTCGCACCGCCTTGCGATGCTGCAGAACATGATGAATTCGCTCATCGAGCACGAAGTCATCAAGACCACGGTCCCCAAGGCCAAGGAACTGCGCCGCGTCATCGAACCGATGATCACGCTCGCCAAGAAGCCGACGCTCGCCAACAAGCGCCTGGCCTTCGACCGCCTGCGCGACCGCGACAGCGTCGTCAAGCTTTTCGCCGATCTGGGCCCGCGTTTCGCGGCACGTCCGGGCGGCTACACGCGCATCCTGAAAATGGGTTTCCGCGTGGGCGACAACGCGCCGATGGCTCTGGTCGAACTGGTCGACCGTCCTGAAATTAAAGAAGCAGATGCCGAGCAAGGCGCTGCTGAATAAGGTATAATTCCATCTTGCCGCGCGATGGAGCAGCCTGGTAGCTCGTTGGGCTCATAACCCAAAGGTCGCAAGTTCAAATCTTGCTCGCGCAACCAATTTAAAAGGCCCTTTGAATTTCAAAGGGCCTTTTTTCTTGGGTCTGACCCGTCCTGAAATGGGTTGACACCTTTTCCCCCAAGAAAAGGCAAGTCAATGGAATCAGGCGTCAAACGCACGCAGCGTGACTACACGCTGG
>NZ_FNDR01000003.1 GCF_900099805.1 Variovorax sp. OV700
CCAGCGTGTAGTCACGCTGCGTGCGTTTGACGCCTGATTCCATTGACTTGCCTTTTCTTGGGGGAAAAGGTGTCAACCCATTTCAGGACGGGTCACGCCCAAGAAAAATGCCCGGTTCGTCCGGGCTTTTTTCTGCGTGGTGGCGGGCTTGGGCCCGCTCAGTGGCCGAGCCAATCCTTCAGCTCGTCGGCATGCTCTTCCTCGTCGGAAAGAATGTCTTCCAGCATCCGCCGCGTCGTCGGATCCTTGTCGCCGATCAGGTTGATCATCTGACGGTAGGTTTCCACCGCAATACGCTCCGCCACGAGGTTGGCGCGCACCATGGACTGCAGGTCCGTGGATTCGTCGTAGCTGGCGTGGCTGCGATCAAGCAGATGCGTGGGTGCAAAGTCGGGCTCGCCGCCCAACTGCACGATGCGTTCCGCGATGCGGTCGGCATGTCCCGACTCTGCGTTGGCGTGCACCAGGAATTCTTCGGCGATCTTCGGCGACGACACTCCGTTGGCGGTGAAGTAGTGGCGCTTGTAGCGCAGCACGCAGACCAGTTCGGTGGCGAGCGCGTCGTTCAGCAGCTTCACGACGTCGTCCCGCCAGGGGCCGTAGCTCGGGGTGACGGCGCCTTCGTCGAGGCTCTTGGCTGCCTCGCCGATGGCTTTCTCGTCGAGCACCAGGCGCTTGTGTCCTGCCGGGTTCGCGGCCGTGGAAACTTGGGCATTCATGAGGGGTCCTTTCGTGGGCTTGTGTTTTTCTGCATCAACGTGTTGACGACGTCAGCCACGTCGGATGTCTTGAGCACAGCCGCCAGCACCGCCGTAAAGGAGAGCAGGCGCCACGGCTTGAGAAGCACCATCGCCGCGCCCGTGGCCGCAGCAATCGCCATGAGCTTCGCTGGCTCCTTGCGGGCATAGTGCTCGAGCACCGGCCGCGCAAGCTGGCCCACCGCATGGGCTGGATGGCGGCGCCACCAGCGCTCGGTCATGCTGCGCGCCATGGAGACCCATCTTCGGTGCCCCCGGAACGGATGGCCGGGCTCCGCGGTGTCGTCGACGTCGGGTATTCCCGCCGGCTCTTGCCCTGCTGCACCGCGCCTGCTGCGGAGACGGTCGTCCGGCTCGTCGTCACCGTTCAGCTCTTTGACGAGCGCCCGGCGCGAAATGGCAAGCCGCTCCTTCGGCGTGAGAAAACTGCGCTCAACGTCGTTCATGGCGGGCTCCTGCTTCGTGCAATGCCGTCAGGTCTGCATGGACCTGCTCGCGCAGATCGTCGAACCCGTAGGCCGGGAACGGTCGCGCGGCCAGCCAGGCACAGATGCCGGCAAATACCAGCGCCGCGCCGGGAACGGCGACCAGTACCCAGTGAAAGCTGCCATGCAGCACGCCCATCAGCACCGCAACGCCGATGAGCCCGAGCGCCAGCATGGCGCTGGCCGCAGCCAGCACGCCGGCCACGATGCGCGCGACAATGCCGCGCCCGGCCTCTGAGGCCTCCTGCCTGACCAGCGCCGCGTAGTTCGCCGCGTGTTCGGCAATGAGTTCCGGATGCCCGAGCACCGTGGAAAAGATCGGATGAAGCATGGTGCGCGGGAATCGGGTGGAGCGGCGGATTGGCGGCAGCGGATCAGTAGTCGTCCCGATGGTTGCGGCTGGCCAGCACGATGAGCGCGGTGATCGCGGCGCCGGCTGCGGCGGCAATCAGCACCGAGCGCACGGGCTGGTCGGAGATATAGCGGCCAGTGACGTCGGCAGCCTGTTCGAGCCGGCGCTGGGCACGGGCACTCGTGGTCGATGCCGCATCGAGGCCGCGCTGCACTGCCTGCTGCACGCGCGCTGCCAGTTGCTCGACCGCGGGTTCCGCATCGCGGCGCAGTTCGCGCACCTTCTCGCCGGCCGCATTCACTGCGTTCTGCGCATAAGCGCGGGTCGTGTCGACCGCGTCGTTGGCAGTCTGGCGCGCCTCTTCGGCAATTTGCGAGGGAGTCTTGGTCGTCGTGTTCATGAGAATTTCCTTTCCGGGGAGATGAATTGCGGGAGCCTGCTGATCGTAACGACGCTACTTGCGCCTGAGCAAGCCGGCCAGAAAACTAGCGATGGCAAGCACGGCGAAGATCACGAAAAGGATCTTTGCGATTCCTACTGCGCTGGCTGCAATGCCGCCGAAACCGAATACGGCGGCAATCAGGGCGATGACCAGAAACACCACTGCGTAATACAACATGTGGACTCCTTCGAGGCTTCGCTCGTAGTTTTTAGAAGGCCCGTTCAAAAGAGGAATGAGATGAACGGCTCGGGATCAACCTTAAGTGGCCCCCCCGCCAGACCCTGTCAGCGACCGGGCGCGGGGTGCGTAGGAGATGGCCGAGTTCCTCAAAAGCCGCCTGTGCGGCGAGTCGCGCAAGGGCGTCGGCGCCGCGGCCCCCGGTGCTGCGTCAAAGCACCTTGACGGTCGGCAGCATGGCGCTCAGCCGGGTGCCGCGCCCCGGCGTAGAAGCGATCGTGAGCCTGCCGCGGGCGGCCTCGACCCGGTGGCGCATGCCCGCGAGGCCGTGGGTCGAGGGGTGGACGCGCAGGGGATCAAAGCCCTTCCCGTTGTCGGCGACTTCCACGATCACGTGGTTCTCGTAGTTCTTCAGGACGATCGTGGCTTCGCCGGCTTCCGCGTACTTGCCGATGTTGGTGAGGCTCTCCTGCACCATGCGGTAGATCGTGAGCTGGCGCGATTCGTCCATGGCCACGGGTTCGAGCGCCATCTGCACCTGGATGCCCGATCGCTCGGCGAATTCGCGTCCGAGAATCTCGAGCGATGCGACCAGCCCGAGGTTCGAAAGCGATGAGGGTCGCAGGTCTTCGATGATGCGGCGCTTGAGCGCGATGCCGCTGTTCAGCAGCTCGGTCAGATGCTGCAGCCGCTGGGTGGCGTCGGGCGCATCGAGCAGCCTCGACTTGAGACGGGCGACGTCCAGCTTGGCTGCCGTGAGCAGCGAGCCGAGTTCGTCGTGCAGTTCGCGCGCGAGATAGCCGCGCTCTGTTTCGCGCACGTCCTGCAGGTGGGTGGCCAGTTCGGCCAGCGACGCTGTGCGTTCGCGCACCTCGTCTTCGAGCGCGTTGCGTTCCCGCTGCAGCGTTTCCTGCTGGCGCTCCCCGATCGAGCGCAGCGCATGCGTCTGCCGCAGGTACAGGAAAAACGCAAAAAAAGCGGCTAACGCCACGATGGCGGTGCCGATGCGCGCCAGCTGCAGTGACCTCATCACCTGCACCTGGCTTTCGTTCAGGGTCCTGTTGCTGTTTGCGACCAGGTCGAGGGCGCTCTTGCGGATGGCGTCCATTTCCTCGCGCCCGACGTCGGTCGTGATGACGAACTTCCAGGCGTCGTCCTTGCCGTCCTGCCGCAGCCGCACGCTCATGTCCATTTCGGCGATCTTGCGCAGTACGTGCTTGGAAAGGTCCGCCAACTGCGTGCGCTCGGCCGGCCGTTCGGCGTAAAGTTGGCGTAGTGTGGCCAGATGCCCGTCGACCTGTCTGACTGCCGCGTCGTAGGGCTGGCGGTAGCTGGTTTCGCCGGTCAGGAGATAGCCTCGCTGGCCGGTTTCGGCATCGAGCATGTTCTGCAGAATAAGGTTGAGCGTGGCGCGCACCTTTTGCGCCTCGCCGATGTCCGCCAGCGCACGGCTCGACTGGCGGTAACCGGCCTCGTTGATGCCAACGAGTGCCAGCGCAGCCAGCGCCGCGAGCAGGAGGCTCACGGCCATTTTTGGAGGAGCTAACCAGTGCATGAAACTTTCGAAGGTGCTTTCAACACAAGTTCGTGAATAATCGATAACTAGCAGGGGACCGGCATGTTGCAGCTTCCACAGATGCGACACAACGAAGAAAGTAACAGATGATCAAAATTGGAATTGTGGACGACCACGCCATCGTGAGATCTGGCCTGAGGCAGTTCTTCTCCGAACACGTCGACTTGCGCGTGGCCGGCGAAGCCGCCAGTGGCCGCGAAGCCATCGAACTCGTGCGCACCACGGAACTCGATGTGCTGGTGATGGACCTTTCCATGCCCGGGCAGAGCGGCATCGACGCTCTTGCCATGATCCGCGCCAAGGCGCCGGACGTGGGCATCCTGATCCTGAGCGGCTATCCCGAAGAGCACTACGCGATGAATCTCATCCGGCAGGGCGCGAGCGGGTACCTCAACAAGGAGTGCGACCCGATCGAGATCGTCAATGCGATTCGCACCATCTCGCTCGGCCGCCGTTACATCACGCCGGCCGTTGCGGAGTTGCTCGCACGCCAGCTCGACCGCAAGGACGATGCTGCACCGCACGAACAACTCTCGGAGCGGGAATTCCAGGTGTTCCTGAAGCTCGCCAAAGGCGAAACCGCGGGCGACATTGCCAAGACGCTGTCGTTGTCGGTCAAGACCGTCAGTACCTACCGGACGCGCTTGATGGAGAAGATGAACCTGTCTTCCAACAGCGACCTCACGTACTACGCCTTGAAGAACAAGCTGATCGATTGAGGGCAACAGCCCCGTGTCGAACAAGAAGCGGCCCATTGCGGCCGCTTTTTCGTTTTCAGTCTGAGGCGGGACGGTGAGCCGCTGCCTCGAGGATGCAGAAGTCGACCAGCGCGTCGATCTCGTTCGACTTGTCGAACACCGCATCGACACCGAATTCGGCGCAGCGCCGCCGGATGTCGGGCGTCGCATAGTTGCTGAGCACCACCACCTTCTGGTTGGCCCGGCGCGCGGTGCAGGCCTGGAGCACGCCAAGCCCGCTGCCTTGCTTGAGAAAAAGATCGACCACCGCCAGATCCCACTCTTCGCTATGGTCGTGCAGCCACTGCCTCGCATTTGCTTCGGTTTCGGCAAAGCCGACGACCGTCGTGCAGGTAAGTTCTTCCAGAGTGCCAATGAGGTTTTCACGGATCGTGGGGTTGTCTTCGACGATATAGGTCTGCAATCTGGTATCCATGCCGAACCGCGCTTCCTCTGACGTTGGCAGGTGTCTCCGAACTCCTGCTGGCGAGTGTCTGCGCATTGAAGATTGATGCCCCGCCGGCAAGCATCATGCAGGGTTCGAGGGACGCGTGTTGTAGGCGTGTTCTGACGAAGCCGCTTTATCTCTTCGTTCCGTAGGCAATGCCTCACGGTTTTTGCGGTCCACTGCCGACCTGTGGAGCGCCGCGGCCGGTTTATCCAGACGGCATGGCAACGAATGTCGTCCTTGGCAACCGGCTTCGCACCGGAGAGTTCTGGCTCAAGGTGCTGGGGGTCTTCTTGCTGCTGCTCGCCCTGCTGGCGGTGGTACTGGCGCTTTTTCCGTGGGACACGCTGCGCGAACCCCTGAACCGCTATGTCAGCGAAAAAACCGGACGCAAGTTCGAGATCACGCGCCGGCTCGACGTCGGGCTCGGGCTGCGCGGAGCCACCATCAAGGCCGACGGCATCGAGTTTGCCAATCCGCAGTGGGCGCGCGACCCTTACCTGGTCAAGGCGGAGCGCGCCGAATTCGACATCCGGCTCTGGCCCCTCATCAGGCAGAAGATCGTGATTCCGCGGCTGGCGCTCGTTTCGCCCACCCTCGGTCTCCAGATGGAGGCCGACGGGCGGCGTACATGGGCACTCGGCAAGGACACCTCCGACCCCGGCACCGTTCCCGTCATCGGCCTGATGCAGGTCGACAGCGGCGCGGTCGATTTCCTGGCCAAGCACCTGGGAGTCGACCTGCACGCCGATGTGAACTACGACACCAGTCTCGGCACGCTTCCGCTCAGCTATCGGATCAAGGGCCGCTACAAGGGCCAGCCGCTGACCGCCGAAGGGCGTACCGGCAACGTGTTGCAGCTCAAGGCGGCCGGCGCGCAGCCGTTTCCGCTGGAGGTAAATGCTGCCGCCGGCCAGACGCGGCTCAAGGCCTCGGGCACGGTGACCGACTTTGCCGACCTCGACGGGATCGACGCGAAGTTCGAACTCAAGGGCCAGACCCTCGGCGCTCTGTTCCCCCTGCTGGGCATCGCGCTGCCGGAAACCTCCCCCTATGCGCTGAGCGGCGACCTGCGCAAGCGCGGCAAGCAATGGGAGGTGGCCGGACTCAAGGGCCGGCTCGGTCTGTCCGACATCGCCGGCGACATGCGTTTCGACCAGGCGGGCAAGGTGCCGCACCTCGCGGGTGAATTGCGCTCTCGGGTGATGGACATGGACGACCTCGGCCCGCTCATCGGCCTGCCGCCCACCGAACGGTCGGCCAAGGCGGTGGAGGGCGTGGCGCCGCCTCCCACCATCAAGCAGGTCAAGCGAGGCAAGGACGCCAAGGTGCTGCCGAGCGCCACCCTCGACTTCGATCGGCTGCGCGCGATGAACGCCGACGTCAAGTACGTGGCCGACCGGATCAAGAACGTGCGCGACGTGCCGCTCGACCGCGGCAGCGTGCAGGTGAAGCTGAACAACAGCGTGCTTGCGCTCGAGCCGCTCGACCTGGGCGTGGGCGGCGGCAAGCTGGCTGGCGCCATCCGCATCGACGCCACCCAGAACCCGGCGGACATCCGCGCCTCGCTCGACCTGCGCAATGTGCAACTCAACCGCCTGATTCCCAAGATCGAGACCATGCGCAGCAGCTTCAGCAGGCTCGATGGCCGGATCAATCTGTCGGGGCGGGGAACCTCCGTGGCAAGCTGGCTCGGCGGCGCCTCGGGCGACGTCGCGGCGCTGACCGGGCGAGGGCGGTTCAGCAACCTGTTGCTCGAGTTCATGGGGCTGGACGGCGCCGAGATCATCAAGTTCCTGCTGCGCGGCGACCAGAACGTCGAACTGCGCTGCGCCGCCATGGCCTTCGACGTCAACAAGGGCGTCATGACCAGCCGCAGCATGGTGCTGGACACCGAAGACACCGTTTTCTATGCCAGCGGCCAGGCCAACCTGGCGACCGAAAAGCTCGACTTCGTGGTGCGCCCCCAGCCCAAGGACCGAAGCTTCCTGTCGCTGCGCTCGCCGCTGGTCGTCGGCGGCACCTTCGGGGCGCCGACCGGCGGGGTGCAGGCGGCGCCGCTGGCGGAGCGCGGCATCGCCGCCCTGGTGCTGGGCGCGCTCAATCCGCTGCTGGCCCTGGCTGCCACCGTCGAGACCGGGCCGGGCGAGGATGCCGATTGCAAGGGTGTGCTGGCACAAGCCAACAAACCTTCAACCGGTGCGGCGGCCGCGGGTGCGGCCAAGGCGAAGGGTGCGAAGCAGCAGCCGCCGCCGCGCTGATGCGTTCTGCGCCTGCAGCGCCGCCTTGGCGCCGCGCTTTCCGTTAGTTGCCTGCTGCTGCGCGTTGCGCGCACACGCTGCAATGCGGATCGCGCGCAATCTTCAGCGTGTCGAACGCCGTGCGGCGCCCGTCGAACATCAGGAGCTTGCCCGCCAGCGATGGACCGATGCCCGCCAGCAGCTTGAGCGCTTCGCTGGCCTGCAGCGTGCCGATGGTGCCGACCACTGGGCCGAACACGCCAAGCACCGCGCAAAGCGTTTCCTCGAAGGCCGCGTCGGGTGGAAAGATGCACGCATAGCAGGGGGAGGCGGGGTCGCGCGTGTCGTACACGCTCAACTGGCCATCGAAGCGGATCGCCGCGCCGGCCACCAGCGGCTTGCCGTGCGCCACGCAGGCGCGGTTGACGGCGTGCCGGGTGGCAAAGTTGTCGCAGCAGTCGACCACCACGTCCGCCGCCGCGACGAGGCGCGAGAGCAGCGCTTCGTCCGCTCGCAGGGCGTGCGTCTCGATGGCGATGTCGGGGTTGATGCCGCGCATGGCCTCTGCGGCCGATTCGACCTTGAGGCGACCCACGCGTGCGTTCGTGTGGGCGACCTGGCGCTGCAGGTTAGTGAGGTCGACCTCGTCGTCGTCCACCAGCACGATGTGCCCGACGCCGGCGGCCGCGAGGTACAGCGCCACGGGCGAACCCAGGCCACCCGCGCCGATGACCAGCGCGCGCCCGGCAGTGACGCGCTCCTGGCCGTCGATGCCGAACTCCTCGAGCAGGATGTGCCGCGAATAGCGCAGCAGGTCGTGATCGTCCATGCGCGCCTCGGCCCGCCCTGCCTTGACAGGTGCGCGCTTCAGTTTTCCTTCTTCTCTTCCTTGTTGTCGACGATGACCTGCGTCTTGCTCACGAGCACCGGCTGGCCCTTGAGGCGGTTGAGCGCCTGCACCAGCGGAAAGTCCTTGTCGGTGCCGAACTCGGGCACCTTGCGGTCCTGCGGCGGCTTCTTGGCTTCTTCCTCGAGGCGCTTGCGGGCTTCGTCGCGGGCCTTTTCGCGTTCCGGGTCCTTGGTCTCGGGGCCCTGGCCGCTGGCCAGGTGCTTCTCAAGGTCGGCCTCGCGCATGCGGAGGGCGGCGAAGGGGCTGCCCTCGGCGCTTTCGTCGACCAGCACGTTGGGCACGATGCCCTTGGCCTGGATCGAGGTGCCGCTTGGCGTGTAGTAGCGCGCTGTGGTGATCTTGAGGCCCGTGTCCGGTCCGAGCGGGCGCACGGTCTGCACCGAGCCCTTGCCGAAGGTCTGGCTGCCCATGACGGTGGCGCGCTTGTGGTCCTGCAGCGCACCGGCGACGATTTCGCTCGCGGAGGCCGAACCTTCGTTCACCAGCACCACCAGCGGCACCGTCTTGAGGGCGGCGGGCAGGTTGCGCAGCGGGTCGCTGCCGGAGCGGCGCTGGTAGAACTCGGGTGCCGCCTTGTAGACCGACTTGCTCTCGGCCAGCTGGCCGTCGGTGGACACCACCGTGACGTTCTCGGGCAGGAAGGCAGCCGAGATGGCCACCGCCGCGTCGAGCAGGCCGCCCGGGTCGTTGCGCAGGTCGAGCACCATGCCCTTGAGGTTGGGCTCTTCCTTGTAGATGTCTTCGACCTTCTTCACGAAGTCGTCGACCGTGCGTTCCTGGAACTGTGACAGCCGGATCCAGCCGTAGCCCGGCTCCATGACTTTGCCGCGCACCGATTGGGTCCGGATTTCTTCCCGCGTGATCGTGACCGGGAAGGTGCGGCTCTCGTCCTTGCGGAAGATGGTCAGCAGCACCTTGGTGTTGGCCTCGCCGCGCATGCGCTTGACGGCTTCGTTGAGCGACAGGCCGCGCACCGCGGTGTCGTCGATCTTGGTGATCAGGTCGTTCGGCTTCAGGCCGGCGCGGAAGGCCGGCGAGCCCTCGATCGGCGACACCACCTTGATCAGGCCGTCTTCTTGCGAGATCTCGATGCCCACGCCGACGAATCGGCCGGTCGTGCCTTCCCTGAATTCCTTGAAGGACTTCTTGTCGAAGTACTGGGAATGCGGGTCGAGGCCGGCCACCATGCCGGAGATGGCATCGGAAATGAGCTTTTTCTCATCGACCGGCTCGACATAGTCGCTCTTGACCATGCCGAAAACGGCAGCGAGCTGCTGCAATTCCTCGAGCGGGAGCGGCGCAAGCGAGCCGCGCGCGACCGTCTGCAACGAGACGGTGGTCAGGACGCCGGCAACGGCGCCAGCGGCGACCCAGCCGGTAATCTTCAATTTCTGGCCCATCATGAGTGATTGTCCTTGTCGGCTGTCGAGCCAATATACACAGCTTGGAAGCAAATTGCCTGCCGGGGTTCCACGGGGGACCGCCGCCAAGGGTTTTCTTTTCTTCAGCCTTTGCCCTGCGACGCCACCGCCGCGGCGGCCTTTTCGGCGGCCGCAGCATCGCCCAGGTAGTAGTGCCGCAGCGGCTTGAGCTCGTCATCGAGTTCGTAGACCAGCGGAATGCCGTTCGGAATGTTCAGGCCGACGATGGCGTCGTCCGAAATGCCGTCCAGGTACTTGACCAGCGCCCGGATCGAATTGCCGTGCGCCGCCACCACCAGGCGGCGCCCGGCGCGGATGGCCGGCGCCATCGATTCGTTCCAGAACGGCAGCACGCGCGCCACCGTGTCCTTCAGGCACTCGGTCAGCGGGATCTGCTCGGGCGACAGCTTGGCGTAGCGCACGTCGCTGCGTTCGCTGCGCGGGTCGTCGGCTTCCAGCGGCGGAGGAGGGGTGTTGTAGCTGCGGCGCCAGACCAGCACCTGCTCATCGCCGTATTTTTTGGCCGTTTCGGCCTTGTTCAGCCCCTGCAGGCCGCCGTAGTGGCGCTCGTTCAGGCGCCAGGAATGCACCACCGGCAGCCAGGTGCGGTCGAGCTCGTCCAGCGTGTGCCAGAGCGTGCGGGTAGCGCGCTTGAGCACGCTGGTGTAGGCCACGTCGAAGTCGTAGCCCTCGGCCTTGAGCAGCCGGCCGGCCTGTTTGGCCTGCTCGATGCCGGTTTCGGTCAGGTCGACATCCGTCCATCCGGTGAAGCGGTTTTCGAGATTCCAGGTCGATTCGCCATGGCGGATCAGTACCAGTTTGTGCATGTGGGAAGCCTTTGGCAGCGCTTGGGAAAACCAGCATTCTAAAATCCCGGGTTTGCCATCCAAGGAACCCCCGTGAAATTGATCGAATTCGTCACCGCCAACTGGATGCTGATCCTGATCGCACTCAGCTCGGGTGGCATGCTGGCCTGGCCGCTGATCCGCGGCGGCGTCGGCGGCGGCACCCTCACGGCCCAAGGGGCGGTGCAGCTCATCAACCGCGAACGCGCGGTGCTGGTCGACGTGCGCGAACCCGAAGAGTTCGCCACCGGCCACATGATCGGCGCCAAGAACGTTCCCCTGAACCTGCTGGAAGAAAAGCTGACCGGCACGGTCAAGAACAAGAACGTGCCGCTGCTGCTGGTGTGCGCCACCGGAGCCCGTGCCCAGCGCGCCGTGGCCATGGCCAAGAAACTCGGCTACGAGCAGGCCCAAGCGGTGGCCGGCGGCCTCAAGGCTTGGAAAGAGGCTAACCTGCCGGTTGAAAAAGCCTGAGCCTGCCTCAGCTAAAGCGTATGCAAGCCGTCAAGATGTACACCACCGCCGTCTGCCCCTATTGCATTCGTGCCAAGCAGATCCTCAAGTCCAAGGGTGTCGAGCAAATCGAAGAAATTCGCATCGACAGTGATCCGGACGCCCGCAACACCATGATGGAGATCACCCGGCGCCGCACCGTGCCGCAGATTTTCATCGGCGACACCCACGTGGGCGGTTGCGACGACCTGATGGCGCTCGACAGTCGCGGCGGCCTGGTTCCGCTCCTGCAGGGCGCTTGATGTACGAAGCAGCCGAACGCCGCGAAAGCGGTCCGGGCGTCGGGCGATAATCGCCTGCTCATTCATCTGCAGCCCGCTGCGGGAACCTCTCCCCGGCGGGCATTGTTTTGATCCTCGAAAGTTCAGCCATGGCCGACCAGCAAGCCCAAGATCCCGTTTTCCAGATCCAGCGCGTCTACCTCAAGGACCTGTCGCTCGAACAGCCGAATTCACCCGCCATCCTGCTCGAGCAGGAGCAGCCCACCGTCGACATCCAGCTTGGCGTGGACGCCCAGCCGGTGGCTGAAGGCATCTTCGAAATCACCGTTTCGGCCACCGTGCAGACCAAGATCCAGGACAAGACCGTGTTCCTGGTCGAAGCCAAGCAAGCCGGCATCTTCGAGATCCGCAACCTGCCCGAAGACCAGATGGGCCCGATCCTCGGCATCGCCTGCCCGCAGATCGTCTATCCCTACCTGCGCGGCAACGTGGCCGACGTGATCCAGCGCGGTGGCTTCCCGCCCGTGCACCTGGCGGAAATCAATTTCCAGGCGATGTACGAGCAGCAGCAGGCTCAGGCCGCCGGCCAGCCCTCGCCGACCCTCGCGCAGTAAACCTGGCACAACGCCGCAACGCCGATGAAGATCTGCGTTCATGGCGCCGGTGCCTGGGGCACGGCGCTGGCCGTCAACGCGGCGGACCGCCACGAGGTCACGCTCTGGGCGCGCGACGCGGCCCAGGCCGCCGCGATCTCGGCCGCGCGCGAAAACATCCGCTACCTGCCTGGCCTGGCCTTGCCGCCCTCGCTCACGGTGCGGGCCGGCGATCTCCGCCAGGCTTCGGTAGGCGCCGAACTTGTCATAGTCGCCACGCCCATGGCCGCCCTGCGCCAGCAGCTCACGGACCTGCGCGGCACGACCGCGCCAGTGGCGTGGCTGTGCAAGGGCGTGGAGCCTGCGCTTGACCAATCTCCGGCCTCCTTTGGCTTGCTGGCCCATGAGATCTGGGCGCAAGTTGCTCCTGAATTGCTAGCGGGCGTGCTCAGCGGGCCGAGCTTTGCACAGGAAGTCGCCGAAGGACGGCCCACCGCGCTCGTGGCCGCGAGCCCGCATGCGGCGGTGCGCGACGCGCTGGTCGATGCCTTCCATGGACCGGCCTTGCGTGTCTACGCCAACGACGACATCGTGGGTGTCGAAGTCGGCGGCGCGGTCAAGAACGTGCTGGCCATTGCCACCGGCCTTTGCGACGGACTGGCGCTGGGGCTCAATGCGCGCGCCGCGCTCATCACGCGCGGCCTGGCGGAAATGACGCGCTTCGGCTTGGCGCTCGGTGCGCGCGCCGAGACTTTCATGGGCCTTTCCGGCTTGGGCGACCTGGTGCTGACCTCGACTGGCGACCTGTCGCGCAATCGCAAGGTCGGCCTGCTGCTGGCGCAGGGCCGCACCCTGGCAGAGGCCGTGGCTTCGCTGGGGCATGTGGCCGAAGGCGTCTATTGCGCACGCACCGTGGTGCAGCGCGCGCGGGGCCTGGGCGTCGAAATGCCCATCGCCGAAGGCGTGGTCGCACTGCTCGACGGCAAGCTGAGCCCCCGGGAGGCCGTCGCCTCGCTGACCGGCCGCGATCCGGTGCCCGAGTCGGTGCTCGCGCCCGCGGAACCACGCGGTTCACCCCAACAAGACTGAAGAGACAAGAGCCATGAGCCTTCGCTTTGATTTTTCGGCGCCGGCCGTGGCCGAGCTGGCCCACGCCGACGCCGCCCGCGCACTGCAGGAAGATGTGGCCGATGGCGACCTGACCGCTTCGCTGGTCGATCCCGGCCGCCGGGCCCTGGCCCGCGTGCTGGCGCGCGAGGCGGCCGTGGTCTGCGGTGCGCCCTGGGTCGAGGCCACCGTGCGGCAGCTCGATCCAGAGGCCCGCATCCGCTGGCTGTGCGGCGAGGGCGAGCGCTGTGCGGCCGACCAGGTTGTGCTCGAAATCGAGGGCAGTGCCCGCGCGTTGCTGACGGCCGAGCGCACCGCGCTCAATTTTCTTCAGCTGCTGAGCGCGGTCGCCACCAAGACCGCCCTTTACGCCGATGCGGTTCGCGGCACGCGCGCCCGCATCGTCGATACGCGAAAGACGCTGCCGGGCCTGCGCCTGGCGCAGAAATACGCAGTGCGCACCGGCGGCGGCCTGAACCACCGCATCGGCCTTTACGACGCGGTGCTCATCAAGGAAAACCACATCGCCGCTGCCGGCGGCGTGGCCGCGGCGCTGCGTGCCGTGACACCCGTCGCGGAGCGCGCGGCCTTCGTCGAAGTCGAGGTCGAAACGCTGGGGCAGCTGCGCGAGGCGCTCAAAGCCGGCGCGCGCATGGTGCTGCTCGACAACATGGACCTGCCGACCTTGCGCGAGGCGGTTCGCATCAACGACGAGACCGGCGCCGACCGCAAGGCCGTGCTCGAAATCTCCGGCGGCGTGACGCTCGAGGGCCTGCGCACCCTGGCCGAAACCGGTGTCGACCGCATCTCGGTCGGTGCGTTGACCAAGGACGTCAAAGCCATCGACTATTCGATGCGCTTCCAACCCGAGCACGACTGAACCGCCATGGCGAACGCATCCGTCATCGACGTCGACTACGAACAGCCCGCAGCGCAAGGCAGCGTCTGCGACACCCGCCACGCCTGGGCGCGCGTTCCGCCCGAGCCCTCGCCCGGCGAGCGCATCGCCCTCAAGGAGCGCATTCGCCGCCTGCTGCGCGAGCGCAATGCCGTCATGGTGTCGCACTTCTACGTGCACCCCGACCTGCAGGACCTGGCCGAGGAAACCGGCGGCATCGTGAGCGATTCGCTCGAGATGGCGCGCTTCGGCCGCGACCATGCCGCCACCACGCTGGTGGTGTCGGGCGTGCGCTTCATGGGCGAGACCGCCAAGATCCTCTCGCCCGAGAAGCGCGTGCTGATGCCCGACTTGGACGCCAACTGCTCGCTCGACCTGGGCTGCCCGGTCGACGAATTCAGCGCCTTCTGCGACCAGCACCCCGATCGGACCGTGGTCGTCTATGCCAACACCAGCGCGGCCGTGAAGGCGCGCGCCGACTGGCTCGTCACGTCGAGCTGCGCGCTCGACGTGGTGAGCGCGCTGCACGCACAGGGCCGAAAGATCCTCTGGGGCCCGGACCGCCACCTGGGCGACTACATCCAGCGCCAGACGGGCGCCGACATGGTGAGCTGGAACGGCGCCTGCATCGTGCACGACGAATTCAAGGCGCTCGAGCTCGACCTGCTTATGAAAGAGCATCCGGCCGCGAAGGTGCTGGTGCACCCTGAATCGCCAGCCGACGTGATCGCATTGGCCGATGCGGTCGGCTCGACCTCCGCGATCCTGAATGCGGCACGGGGCATGGACGCAAAGGAATTCATCGTCGCCACCGACACTGGCATGCTGCACAAGCTGCGCACGCTCAATCCCGGCAAGACCTTCATCGAAGCGCCGACCGCGGGTAATGGCGGCACCTGCAAGAGCTGCGCGCATTGCCCGTGGATGGCGATGAACGGGCTGGTGGAACTGGCGAATGCGTTGGAAACAGGTGCGGGCGAGATCCATGTCGATCCGGCGCTAGGGCTGCGCGCGCGGGTGCCGATCGATCGGATGCTGGCGTTCACCGCCGGTTTGAAGAATGGGCAGCCGGCCGGCAGCCTGATCGCAGGTATCGGCGCCGCCTGACTGCGCGTTGTTCCCTCTCCCGCGTGCGGGAGAGGGCTAGGGTGAGGGGTTCTCACAACATCGCGCGGCCTTCATTGCCGCTCACCCTCACCCCAACCCTCTCCCCAAGGGGAGAGGGAGTAAAACCTAGAACTCCAGCGTGCAGCTGTCCCCCAGCGCCTCTCGCCACACACGCACCCGCGCGAGCGACGCATGGAATTCCGGCAACGCATCCGCAATGAAAAGGCACAGATTCTCCAGCGTCGGCGGATGCAGCCCCGCCACGTCGTCCAGCAGGTGGTGGTCCAGCAGTTCGCGCACCTCGTCCAGCCGGCGGCGCAGCAGCCCCAGGTCGATCACCATGCCCGTCACGGGATCGCGCTGGCCCGAAAGCCAGACTTCGGCGTGGTAGGTGTGGCCGTGAATACGGCGGCTGCCTTCGACCTCGATGTCGCGCTTCAGCGTGTGCGCGGCATCGAAGAAAAAGCGTTGGCTGATGGTGAATCGCATCTGAAAAGTCTCTCCGCGCTCAGCGGATGCCAGTGATCTTGTGGGTCTGGACGCTGAGCCGCCAGGTGGGATGGCGCATGCACTCGGCAATGCACAGTTCGGTGTTCGCGACCCGGTCGGGCCCGTCCATCGGCTGCAGGAAGCGGTGGGTGAACTCGCCTGTGCGCGCCATCGCGTCGAGGTCGAATTCGGTCTGCGGCCAGACCAGCTTCAGCTCCTGTCCGCGCTGCTGCACCCAGGGCGCACCGGCCTTGGGGCTGATGCAGAGCCAGTCGATGCCTTCGGGCGCCACGACGGTGCCGTTGCTTTCGACCGCGATGCGAAAGCGCCGCGCATGCAGCGCGTCGACCAGCGCCGCATCCACCTGCAGCAGCGGCTCGCCACCGGTCAGCACCACCAACCGATGCTCGGCGTCGCCAACCGGCCACTGCGCGGCGATGGTGTCGGCGAGCTGGCCGGCATCCTTGAACTTGCCGCCAAGCGTGCCGTCGGTGCCGACGAAGTCGGTGTCGCAGAAACGGCAGACAGCCGTGGCGCGGTCCTCCTCGCGGCCCGTCCAGAGGTTGCAGCCGGCGAAGCGGCAGAACACGGCCGGCATGCCCGCCTGGCCGCCTTCGCCCTGCAGGGTGTAGAAGATTTCCTTGACGCTGTAGGTCATGAAGCCGGTGCCTCGATCTCCAGGTTGTCGATCAGCCGCGTGCCGCCCAACCGAGCCGCGGCCAACGCCACGAGCGGCTCGCCAGCCAGATCGGCAGAGGTGGGCCCCTGCAGATCGGAACGGCGCCGCAGCACAAGATAGTCCGGTTGCCAGCCGCGCTGAGACAGCGCCTGCATTGCCCGCGTTTCGATCGCGGCCAAATCGTGTTCGCCGGCTTGCACGGCTTCAGCCATGGCCTTCAGCGCCTTCGAGAGCTGCACGGCCTCCGCGCGCTCCTCCTTGCTCAGGTAGCCGTTGCGCGACGACAGCGCCAGCCCATCGTCGGCGCGAAAGGTTTCGCTGCCAATGATCTCGATCGGCAACGCGAACTGCCGCACCATGTGGCGGATCGTCATCAGCTGCTGGTAGTCCTTCTTGCCGAACACGGCCACGCGCGGCTGCACGCAGCTGAAGAGCTTCATCACCACCGTGCACACGCCGACGAAGAAGCCCGGGCGGAAGTGGCCTTCGAGGATGTCGGCCAGCGCCGGGTCCGGGTGCACCTTGCAGGTTTGCGGCTCGGGGTAGAGCGCCTTTTCATCCGGCGCGAACAGCACGTCGCAGCCGGCCGCGCGCAGCTTCTCGCAGTCGCTGTCCCAGGTGCGCGGATAGGTGTCGAAATCCTCGTGCGGCAGAAACTGCAGGCGATTGACGAAGATGCTCGCCACCGTCACGTCGCCCAGCGGCTTGGCCTGCCTGATCAGCGCGAGGTGACCGTCGTGCAGGTTGCCCATGGTGGGAACGAAGGCGGGACGCTTGAATGCGGCCAGATGGTCGCGCAGTTCGGCAACGGTGTGTGCGATGTACATGGTCTCGGTTCCTTACCAGGCGTGGAGTTGGTCGTCGGGGAAACTGCCGTCCTTGACGGCTTGCACGTAGGCTTTGAGGGCGGGCAGCACGCCCGGCGCGTCGGCCATGAAGTTGCGCACGAACTTCGGCATCTTGCCGAGGTTGATGCCCAGCATGTCGTGCAACACCAGCACCTGGCCGGCGGTGGCCTTGCCCGCGCCGATGCCGATGGTGGCGCAGTGCTTCAGTTCGGCGGTGAGTTCGGCGGCCAGCGCGGCCGGCACCATCTCCAGAACCAGCATCGTGGCGCCCGCATCCTGCAGCGCATGGGCCTGCTGCTTCAGAAGCGCGCCAGCATCGCCCTTGCCCTGCACGCGGTAGCCGCCCAGCGCGTGCACGGTCTGCGGCGTCAGGCCCAGATGCGCGCAGACGGGAATACCGCGCTCGACCAGGAAGCGCACCGTCTCGGTGGTCCAGCCGCCGCCTTCGAGCTTGACCATGTGCGCGCCGGCCTGCATCAGCACGGTGGCGCTGGCGAGCGCCTGTTCGCGCGATTCCTGGTAGCTGCCGAAGGGCAGGTCGGCAATCAGCCAGGCCGTGCCTTGCACGCGGCGCAGGCCGCGCGAAACGCTGTCGGTGTGATAGCGCATGGTGTCCAGGCTCACGCCCACCGTGCTGTTCAGGCCCTGGCAGACCATGCCGAGCGAATCGCCGACCAGGAGGCAGTCGACGCCCGCCGCGTCGGCCATGGCCGCGAAGGTGGCGTCGTAGGCCGTGAGCATTGCGATCTTCTCGCCGCGCGCGTGCATGTCGGCCAGGCGCGGCAGGCTCACGGGCTTGCGCGAGGCAAGCGGGGACGCCGGCGGCAGCGTGCCGTAGGGCGAGGCCGGGGGTGTTTCGGCAATGGGTGTGGTGTTGGACATGGTTGGGTTTCTCCCTGCGGGCGTCGGTGGCCGGGCATCCTTGAATGAAGAAAACGAAGCGGGTGGGTCGATCAGTCGGCCGGCACCAGCACCGTGGCTGCGGTGGGTTCGGCGAGCGAAGGATAGTCGCGGCTGAAATGCAGGCCACGGCTCTCGTGGCGGGCCTGCGCGGAGCGCACGATCAGCTCGGCCACCTGTACCAGGTTGCGCAGTTCGAGCAGGTCGCGCGTGACGTGGAAGTTCGCATAGAACTCCTGGATCTCTGCCTGCAGCAACGCGATGCGATGGCTCGCGCGCTCCAGGCGCTTGTTGGTGCGCACGATGCCCACGTAGTCCCACATGAAGCGGCGCAGTTCGTCCCAGTTGTGGGAGATGACCACGGCCTCGTCGGCGTCGGTGACGCGGCTGTCGTCCCAGGCGGGCAGTTCGGCGCTGCCGCGCGCGGGTGCCGCGGCGATGGCGCCGGCCGCGGCGCGCGCGAACACCATGCATTCGACCAGCGAGTTGCTGGCGAGGCGGTTGGCGCCGTGCAGGCCAGTGCAGGCGGTTTCGCCGATGGCGTAGAGGCCGGGCACGTCGGTGCGGCCGGCCAGATCGCTCAGCACGCCGCCGCAGGTGTAGTGCGCGGCCGGCACCACCGGAATGGGCTCGCGCGTGATGTCGATGCCCAGCTCCGCGCAGCGCGCGAGGATGTTGGGGAAGTGCTCTTTCAGGAACGCGGCCGGCTGGTGCGAGATGTCGAGGTGCACGCAGTCCAGGCCGTGCTTCTTCATCTCGAAGTCGATGGCGCGGGCCACCACGTCGCGCGGTGCGAGTTCGGCACGCTCGTCGTGCTTCGGCATGAAGCGCGTGCCTCCCGCCGATTCCGGCAGCTTCAGCAGCCCGCCTTCGCCGCGCACCGCTTCGCTGATCAGGAAGGACTTGGCGTGCGGGTGGTACAGGCAGGTTGGGTGGAACTGGACGAACTCCATGTTCGACACCCGGCAGCCCGCGCGCCACGCAGCGGCAATGCCGTCGCCGGTGGCGGTGTCGGGGTTGGTCGTGTAAAGGTACACCTTGCCCGCGCCGCCGGTGGCCAGGATGGTGTGCTGCGCGCGGAAGGCCAGCACTTCGTCGGTTTCGTCGTCCAGCGCGTAGAGGCCCAGGCAGGCCGGGTCATCGAGCCCGATCTTGGGCCCCGTGATCAGGTCGACCAGCGTGTGATGCTCGAACAGCGTGATGTTCGGCGTGCGGCGCACCCGCTCGATCAGTACCTGCTGCACGGCCGCGCCGGTGGCATCGGTCACATGCACGATGCGGCGCTGGCTGTGGCCGCCCTCGCGCGTCAGGTGCAGGCCGCCGCCTTCTTCGGAGAAGGGCACGCCCAGTTCGCGCAGCCAGCCGATGGCCTCGGGCGCA
Organism: Variovorax sp. OV700; assembly: GCF_900099805.1. Classification (GTDB taxonomy): domain Bacteria; phylum Pseudomonadota; class Gammaproteobacteria; order Burkholderiales; family Burkholderiaceae_C; genus Variovorax. Next base: position 19,127 of record NZ_FNDR01000003.1, read on the forward strand.
TGCTCGACCACGAAGCGCGTGGCCTCGGGGTCGCAAAGGCCCGCGCCGGCCACCAGCGTGTCTTGCACGTGTGCGTCGAAGCTGTCGCCGGCGGCCAGCACGGCCGCGATGCCGCCCTGCGCCCAGGCGCTGGAGCCATCGTTCAATGCGCGCTTGGTGAGCACCGCCACGCGGTGCGTGGGCGCCAGGTGCAGCGCAGCAGAAAGGCCTGCGAGGCCGCTGCCGACGATGAGGACGTCGAAATCGAGCACGGCGGAATTCCGGGGGTAGGTGGGGGTCAGGCTGGTGAATAGGCCAGCCGCACGTAGATCGGCGCGAAGGCTTCCGCCTGCGTGATGTCGATCAGCGTTTCCTTCGCGAGCTCGAGCATCGCGATGAAGGTGACGATCAGCACCGGCGCGCCGCGCGACGGGTCGAACAGTTTCTCGAACTCGACGAAGCGCTGCCCCTGCAGGTGGCGCAGCACGATGCTCATGTGCTCGCGCACGTTGAGTTCCTCGCGCGAGATCTTGTGGTGCTGCACGAGCTTGGCGCGCTTCATGATGTCGGCCCACGCGTCGCGCAGCTCGACCACGTTCATGTCGGGAAAGCGGGGCTTGAGCGATTGCTCGATGTAGACCTGCCCCTTCCAGAAGTCGCGCCCGTAGGTCGGCATGGCGCTGATGGCGGCGGCCTGCAGCTTGGTCTGCTCGTATTCGAGCAGGCGGCGCACCAGCTCTGCGCGCGGGTCTTCGGCCTCTTCGCCTTCCGCCACCTTCTTGGGCGGCAGCAGCATGCGCGACTTGATCTCGATCAGCATCGCGGCCATCAGCAGATACTCGGCCGCGAGTTCGAGATTCGTCTGGCGGATCTCGTCGACGTAGCTCAGGTACTGCCGCGTGAGCCCCGCCATCGGGATGTCGAGGATGTTGAAGTTCTGCTTCCTGATCAGGTAGAGCAGCAGGTCCAGCGGACCTTCGAAGGCTTCGAGAAAGACCTGCAGCGCCTCCGGCGGGATGTACAGGTCCTTCGGCATCGCGAACAGCGGCTCGCCATAGAGCCTGGCGAGCGCGACCTGGTCGACCACCTCGGGCATGCTGGCCACGAGCGTGTCGTTGTCCTCGTTGCCCTTCATCGGGTGCTTGCTATCATTTCAATAGCTGCAGGCGACGAGGACGAACGATGGATGCCGGCTGGGCACCATTACTTGACTTGGGTCTGGTAGACGTACGGCTGCTGCGGTACGTTGGCCTCGCTGTATTCCTCCAGCAGGCTGCGGTCGAGGTGCTTGTCCCACAGCAGGGCGCGGCCGGCGCGCTGTTCGGCTTCCAGCGTCGGCTTCTTTTCCTTCATCTCCTCGATGAAGCTGGTGATCTCGGAGGTGTAGTGGGGGCGGCGGAAGATGGACATAGACTGGACCTTTGAAGCGCGAATTTTACCGGGGATGGCATGAAGCGACGACAACAGTGGCGGATCGGCTTTGCAACAGCGTTATTGGCGGCGGCATTGATGGGGCTTTCGGGTTGCGACCCGCAGCGCATCGGCGAGCTGGAGGAAGGCGTCTCGACCGAGGCCGACGTGCGCGCCAGGTTCGGCGAGCCCGAGAACATCTGGGATGCGCCTAACGGCCGCGTGCTCGAATACAACCGCCAGCCGCAGGGCCAGAAGAACTACATGATCACCATCGGCGCCGACGGCAAGATGAGCGCGCTGCGCCAGGTGCTGACGCCTGAGAACTTTGCCAAAGTGCAGCCGGGCATGATGATGGAAGACCTGCGCAAGCTGCTCGGCAAGCCCGCCAAGGTCACGCCCTACGCGCTCAAGCGCGAAACCGAATGGGAATGGCGCTGGGTTCAGCCGCCGAATTCGCCAATGGTGTTTACAGCGGTCCTGAACAGCGACCAGCGCGTGCTGCGCAGCGGCTCGACTGCAGACCGCAGCACTGAAAAGCAATAGTCCCGCGGTTATCGGCGGCGCCCGGTCAACGGGCAGGCACCGGTGCGCGGCAGGATGTAGCCGTCGGCGAAGACGTCGCGGTGGGCTATACGGGCGAAGGCCGCGCCGGTGCCAGACACGCGGCCGCCAAAAAAGCAATCTGCCACACCGACCAAAGCCCGATCCAGGCCCATCCAGCGGAAGCCTCCCGCTCGAAGAACTTGATGCCTTGGCTGACTGTCATTGAATAGAGCGCCAGGTCGAGTACGACGCCAAGACCGAGCATGCCCAGGCTGCCGAAGCGTGGCCATCTCTTGTGATTGGCGAGGCTGTAGAAGGCGGCCGGAAAGAGGATGAGCGCCATGAATCCGAAGGGCCACGCGGCCGTCCAGCCTTCTCCCATGCCCCCCAACACCAGCGCCACAAAGGCGCACATCAGGCCGAGGGCCGTGCCAAGAAGTGTGAGAACGATCTTGATGAGCATCGAAGTGCCTAACGTTCGCGCACGGTATCGGACGCCGACGGGCTGCGCTTGTGCCATGGATCGACAGGGATCACGATGCGCTGTGCAACATCGCCGCTCCAGGACGGGGAGAACGCGCACGTTCTCAGCGTTTGCATGATCGTGCGCCCGACCTCGGTGTTCCTTTCTTCTCGCTGTCCGTCGCTCGTTTTGCCGATCGCCCCGAAGGCGAGACGAAGGCAACCGCTGGCGACGGCATCGTCTACGTCCTGCGCGTGATAGAAGCAAAATGCAACCAGCCCGGAATCGATGCCACCCGATTCGAAGAAGATCCGGCGGACCTCTTCAAGCCCCTCGGCTCGTGAATTGCCCGCACGATGCAGCGCGATGAAGCCTGTTTCTCGCAGCGCCACGAAGACCTCGTCCAGGCGGTCGTACGTGGTTCGTGGGGGCCAAGCGGCTTCGGCAGCCGCCTTGGATGCGACAGCCTCGCCGACGTGCGACTGGATCCACGCGCGATCCGCGTCGGTGAGGGTGCCGGGCTCGAGATATTCGTCCTCGATGAGCCAGCCGATGTCGCCAAGGCGGACAAAGCCACCCCACGCCAGTTGATGAATGCGGTTGAGCGTGTCTTCGGGGTCCAGAGTGAGGGTCATTGCCGTTCTCCGGGCGTCTCGCGGCGGTCGGCGTACGCGTCGAGCCATTTGCTGAGGCTGTATGGATACGATCTGCTGGCCACTGGAACTCCCTGAAGGCCACGATCGGGCCTTTCTGGCCACTAATATATAGCGGGCCCGTCTGCCTCAGGCATGCGCTCCTACGCCGGGTCGGCCGCTCGTCAGCTCGTCGGCAAAGCCCGAGCGCACGATCACCTCGAGCGGCTGCGGCTGCAGCGACTCCAGGCGCAGCAGCCCGTCGCGCGCCAGCACTGCCCGGTGCAGCTGGCGAAGCGCATCGACGCCGGTCGCGTCCAGGTAGATGAGGTGCGTGGCGTCCAGCACCACCGTCATGCCGCGCGGCGCGCTCTCGGCAGCGTTCACCGCCTCGTCCAGCTTGGCCGCCGCCCCGAAGAACAGCGCGCCGTAGAGCCGGTAGGTGAGCACCGGCGGCTGCATCGTGACCAGTTCGACGCTGAAAAGCTCGCTCATGCGCCGGATGAAGAGGGCGCACGCGAGCACGATCCCCACCTGCACCGCCACGGTCAGGTCGAACACGACTGTGAGAAAGAAGGTGCCGAGCATCAGCAGCCGGTAGTGGCGGCTGAAGTGCCGCAGCTGCCCCGGCGTGAACTCGCGCCATTCGCCCATGTTCAGGCCCACGAACACCAGAATGCCCGCCAGCACCGCGAGCGGCACATGGCGCGCGAGCGGGGCGGCCAGCAGCACCACCACCATCAGCGTGACCGCGTGCACGATGCCGGCAATCGGCGAGCTGCCGCCCGAGCGAATGTTGGTCACCGTGCGTGCAATGGTGCCGGTGGCCGGCATGCCGCCAAAGAAAGGCGTCACCAAATTGGCAATGCCCTGTGCCATCAGCTCCTGGTTCGGGTCGTGGCGCGGCTGGCCGCTGAGCTGGTCGGCCACGCGGGCGCACAGCAGCGACTCGATGGCGCCCAGCAGCGCGATGGTCAGCGTGGGCGTGACCAGCTGCTTGACCGTTTCCCACGAAAAGTCGGGCAGCGCGAAGGCCGGGGCGCCCTCGGGAATGCCGCCGAAGCGCGTGCCGATGGTTTCCACCGGCAGCTCGAAACCCCATGACACCAGCGTGAGCGTCACCAGCGCCACGATGGGCCCCGGCACGCGCGCGCCCACCTGCACCGCGCGCGAGCGCCCCATGCGGCCCGCCAGGCGCTGCACCGCGTGGCCCACTTTCGACTCATTGCGCAGCAGCATCGGCCAGACCGCGAGGCCGAGCACGCAGGCCAGCCCCAGCGCGAAGGCGTAGGGATTGAAGGTGCCGATCTGCAGCGCCATGGCATGCAGCTGCGAGAACACGTCCGCCGGCATCTTGGCCACCGTGAGCCCGAGCAGGTCCTTGAGCTGCGACAGCAGGATCAGCACCGCAATGCCGTTGGTGAAGCCCACCACGATCGACAGCGGCACGAAGCGCACCAGCCGCCCGAGCCCGAACAGCCCCGCCGCGAACATCAGCACCCCGGCGCAGGCGGTCGATATCAGCAGGTTCGCCACGCCGTAGCGTTCGACGATGCCGTAGACGATCACGATGAACGCACCGGCCGGCCCGCCGATCTGCACCGCCGAGCCGCCCAGGAGCGAGATCAGGAAGCCCGCGATGATCGCCGTCCAGATGCCGGCCTCGGGCTTGAGCCCCGAGGCGATGGCAAACGCCATGGCCAGCGGCAGCGCCACGATGCCGACCGTGGCGCCCGCGCCCAGGTCCTTGAAAAAGCGTGTCCGGTCGTAGCCCGCCAACGCATCCAGCAGGCGTGGGCGAAAGCGGGTGATGTTCAGCGGTGACTGCATGGGGCACTCATTGTGTACCCCGCGCCGGCCCGGGTGGCCGCCGTTCAGTCGCTGTCCGGAATCACCGCGTCGGCCGCCGCGCCCACGGCCTTGCCCGTGATGCGTGCGGTGCCGATGGCCGCATCCGCGGCCAGGCCGACGGCACTGGCACCCACGCTCACGGCGGTACCTGCGACGGTCACCACCGCACAGCCGCTCAGCATGGCAACGAATGACGCCAGAAGGAACGCGCGCTTCAGCATGGTGCGGTCCTCTTTGTCAGCGAACCCGCATGCCGGGCGTGGCGCCGGGCCAGGGTTCGAGCACATGGATGCCGGGGTTGGCTTTTTCGTCGGCGTGGCTCGCGGCCAGCACCATGCCTTCGCTGATGCCGAACTTCATCTTGCGCGGCGCGAGGTTGGCCACCAGCACGGTGAGCTTGCCCACCAGCTGCTCGGGCTCATAGGCCGAGGCGATGCCGCTGAACACGTTGCGGGTTTTCTCTTCGCCCGCATCGAGCGTCAGCCGCAGCAGCTTGGTCGAGCCCTCGACCTTCTCGCAGGCCACGATCTTCGCGATGCGCAGGTCGATCTTCGCGAAATCGTCGATGGTGATGGTGGGCGCGATGGCTTCGCCGCCGGGCAGCGCGCCGGCGGTGGCAGCTTCGGCGGCCGGCACTGGCTCGGGCGCGTCGAACAGCTTGTCGACAACCTTGGCATCCGCGCGCTGCATCAGATGCTTGTATTCGCCGATGGCATGGCCCACGGGCAGCGCCTGCGCGGCATCGGGCCACGCGAGCGGTGCGATCTTGAGGAAGGCCTCGACGTTCACGGCAAGCGCCGGCAGCACCGGCTTCAGGTACAGCGTGAGCAGGCGGAAGGCCTCGATGCACACCGTGCACACGTCGTGCAGACGCGCCTCCTGGCCTTCCTTCTTGGCCAGCTCCCAGGGCTTGTTCTGGTCGACGTATTCGTTCACCTTGTCGGCCAGCGCCATCACCTCGCGCAGCGCACGGGCGTAGTCGCGGCCGTCGTAGAGCGAATGCAGCTGCGGCGCCGCGTCGCGCAGCGCGAACAAGAGCGCGTCGCCGTCGGCCGACACCTCGCCCAGTTGGCCGCCGAAGCGCTTGCCGATAAAGCCGGCCGCGCGGCTCGCGATGTTGATGTACTTGCCCACGAGGTCGCTGTTGACCCGCGCCACGAAGTCCTCGGGGTTGAAGTCGATGTCCTCGTTGCGGCCGTTGAGCTTGGCCGCGATGTAGTAGCGCAGCCACTCGGGGTCCAGGCCGATCGAGAGGTACTTGAGCGGGTCGATGCCCGTACCGCGGCTCTTGCTCATCTTCTCGCCGCTGACCGTCAGGTGGCCGTGCACGTACACGGCATCGGGCGCCTTGCGGCCGCTGAAATGCAGCATCGCGGGCCAGAACAGCGTGTGGAAGGTGATGATGTCCTTGCCGATGAAGTGCACCTGCTCCAGGTCGGGATCGGCCATGTACTCGGTGTACGAGATGCCGTCGCCGCCAAGCTCGATGCAGCGCTTGTCGAGCAGGTTCTTGAGCGAGGCCAGGTAGCCCACGGGCGCATCGAGCCACACGTAGAAATACTTGCCCGGCGCATCGGGAATCTCGATGCCGAAGTAGGGCGCGTCGCGGCTGATGTCCCAGTCGCCGAGGCCACCCTTGCCTTCGTCGTCCTTGTAGAGCCACTCGCGGATCTTGTTCTGCACCTCGGGCTGGACGTGGCCGGCGGCGGCGGTCCATTCCTTCAGGTAGGCCTCGCAGCGCGGGTCCGAGAGCTTGAAGAAGAAGTGCTCGGAGCTGCGCAGCTCGGGCTTGGCGCCCGACAGGGCCGAGTAGGGGTTGATCAGCTCGGTGGGGGCGTAGACGGCGCCGCACACCTCGCAGTTGTCGCCGTACTGGTCCTTCGAGTGGCAGCTGGGGCATTCGCCCTTGATGAACCGGTCGGCCAGGAACATGCCCTTGGCTGGATCGTAGAACTGCTCGACGCTCTTGCTGCTGATGAAGCCGTTGGCGCGCAGGTCGCGGTAGATGTCCTGCGCCAGCTGGTGGTTCTCGGGCGCGTCCGTCGAGTGCCAGTTGTCGAAGGAGATGTAGTAGCCGTCGAGGTAGGGCTTGCGGCCCGCGGCAATCTCGGCCACGAAGGCCTGCGGCGTCACGCCGGCCTTGTCGGCCGCGATGGTGATGGCCGCGCCGTGCGCATCGTCGGCGCAGACAAAGTTGACCTCGGCGCCATTCATTCGCTGGTTCCGCACCCAGATGTCGGCCTGGATGTATTCCATCATGTGGCCGATATGGAACTTGCCGTTGGCATAGGGCAGGGCGGTGGTAACGAAGAGCTTGCGCGGGGCGGACATCGGGAAGGGCGCTTTCGGGAGTGGCGAACTTGCTGGCAACGAGGGCGGCCTGGGGGGCCGCATTCGGGAACCGGGCATTTTAGGTGGCGGCACCGCACCTTGCCGAAGACCCCCGATCTCGGAGGCTCGACGAGAGGTTCCGGACCCCCAGTGACCCGAACGGCACCGGGGTGTCTCGGGCGCGACGTATGCTCCACCCCGCGCGTTTCGCCACGCTCCCTCCCCATATGGCGAAGAGATATACAAGATAGATATACAGAAAGCGAGTTTCCGATGACCACCCCCATTTCCGCAACCCTGATTCCCGGCGATGGCATCGGCCCCGAAATCGTCGACGCCACCCTTGCCGCGCTCGATGCGCTGAAGGCGCCCTTCGAGTGGGACCGCCAGATTGCCGGCCTCGGCGGCGTCCAGGCTTCGGGCGATCCGCTGCCGCAAGCCACGCTGGACAGCATCCGCCGCACCCGCCTTGCCCTCAAGGGCCCGCTGGAGACGCCTTCGGGAGGCGGCTACCGCTCGTCGAACGTGCGGCTGCGCGAAGAATTTCAGCTGTACGCCAACCTGCGCCCCGCACGCACCATCATTCCGGGCGGCCGCTTCGACAAGATCGACCTGATGGTCGTGCGCGAGAACCTCGAGGGCCTGTACATCGGCCACGAGCACTACGTGCGTATCGACGGCGATCCGCATGCCGTCGGCATGGCCACCGGCATCAACACGCGCCAGGGGTGCCTCCGCCTGCTCGAATACGCTTTCGAGACCGCCGTTGCCACCGGCCGCAAGAAGGTCACGCTGGTCCACAAGGCCAACATCATGAAGGTGCTGACCGGCCTGTTCCTGGAGACCGGCCTCCGGCTCTATGAAGAAAAGTACAAGGGCAAGTTCGAGCTCGACACGATCATCGTCGACGCCTGCGCGATGAAGCTGGTGCTCAACCCGTGGCAGTTCGACATGCTGGTGACGACCAACCTGTTCGGCGACATCCTGTCCGACCTGGTGGCGGGCCTGGTCGGCGGCCTGGGCATGGCACCGGGCGCCAACATCGGCGCCGATGCCGCGATCTTCGAGGCCGTGCACGGCTCGGCGCCCGACATTGCCGGCAAGGGCATTGCCAACCCCACCGCACTGCTCTTGGCGGCCGCGCTGATGCTCGAGCACGTCAAGCTGCCCGACCTCGCCACGCGCCTGCGCAAGGCCATCGACGACACGCTCAACATCGACAAGGTGCGCACCGGCGACCTCGGCGGCACCGCGGGCACCGCGGCGTTCACGAAGGCGCTGGTCAGCCGCATCCATAACGGCTGAAGCGGAGGCGGCTTTCCGTGACTTCATGAGAAAGCTGCTGCTCCTGCTGGCCCTGTGCGTTGCCGCCGCGGCCAGCCTGGCCGCGGCGGCCGCCGATGCCGAGCCGCGCTACACCGTCGTGAAGATCGACTTGCGCAAGGAACGGCTCGAGCTGTTCCTGCGCGACGACGCCGGCGTCGAGTTCAAGCGCTTCGACCGCCTTGAGGCGTGGCTCGCCGGGCACAACCGGCAGCTCGTGTTCGCGATGAATGCCGGCATGTACCACGCCGACTTTTCCCCGGTGGGCCTCCTGGTGCAGGATGGGCGGGAGGTTTCGCCGCTCAACCTGTCGACCGACGCGGGCAACTTCTTCCTCAAGCCCAACGGCGTGTTCCTGGTGTCCCGCACGGGGAGGCCGCGCGTGGTCGAGTCGTCGGAGTACCCTGCGCTGTCCAAGGGCGTTCGGCTGGCTACGCAGTCGGGCCCGCTGCTGCTGCGCCGCGGCGCCGTGCATCCCGCTTTCATTCCCGACTCGGATTCACGGAAGATCCGCAACGGCGTGGGTGTGTCGGGCCATACCGCGATCTTCGTGATCAGCGAGCAGCCCGTGAACTTCTACGAATTCGCGCTCTACTTTCGCGACGTGCTGCGCTGCCGCGACGCGCTCTACCTCGACGGCACCGTGTCGGCTTTGCATTCGCCCGCCTTGCGGCGCAGCGATTTCGTCAGGGAGCTGGGCCCGATACTCGGCGTGGTGGTGCCATGAACCGGCTTCAGGACACCGCGTTTTCATTCAGGATTTATTGAGCAATGACCCAGGCCCTTCCCATTCTTTCGCTCGTCGAAACCCGCGTGCTCGGCGTATTGGCCGAAAAGCAACGCACCGTGCCCGACAGCTATCCGCTGACGCTCAACTCGCTGGTGTCGGGCTGCAACCAGAAGACCAGCCGCAGCCCGGTGCTCGAACTGAGCGAGGCTCAGGTGCAGGCCGCCATCGACAGCCTGAAGGGCTACAGCCTGGTCGCGGAAACCAGCGGCGGCCGGGCCTTTCGCTACGAACACAACATCGACCGCGTGCTGCGAATTCCTTCGCAGTCGGTCATCCTGCTCACCGTGCTGATGCTGCGCGGCCCGCAAACGGCCGGCGAACTCCGCATTGCCTGCGACCGCATGCACAACTTCGCGGACATCTCTTCGGTCGAGGGCTTCCTCGATGAACTCGCCGAGCGCCCGGCGGGCGCCTTGGTGGTGAAGCTCGCGCGCCTGCCGGGTGCGCGCGAAAGCCGCTGGGCGCATCTGCTGAGCGGCGCGCCGGCGGAAGAGGTTGCCGGGCCGGGTGGCGGCTCGGCCGAGGGAGCGTATGCATCTCACGATGCGTCGCTTGGTGAGGTGGCGGCGCTCAAGGCCAACGTGGCGCGGCTGGAGGCGGAACTCGCGTCGCTGAAGGCGCTGGTGGGGCGGGTGTGTTCGGAGCTTGGGATTTCCGAGGCGGAGTGATCCGGCGCCGCCGGCACTAGCCCATCAATGCCGGTGTTGTCGGCGGCACCGGCCGCGCAGAGCGCGCCTCGCCGGCCAGCTGCAGCAATTCGTCGACCTCCCAATGGTCGTCCGCATGCGCACCGTACTTGCACGCCACGATGCGCCCCTGCGCGTCGATGAGAAAGTCCGCCGGCAGACCCAGGATGCCGTTCTCGGCCCGGGTGTAGAAGCGCCTGGCCGCCAGGATCCACCGCAGCCCGCTCCAGAAGACCCGGGGATTCAAGAGCGCTCGCACGGAGGTCTCGACGCCGAACGCCTTGAAGTACTTCTTCCCGGGGTCGGCGATGCAATCGAACGGAAGCTGCGCCTGGTACTTGAGCATTTCTTCGCGCGACGAATGAAAGAAGACGAGCTGGCGAATGCCGGCCGCGGCAGTTTCCGCATGCCGCCTGCCCATGGTCAGCAGATGAAAGTTGCACACCGGACAACCTGCGAAGCGCCGGAACTGAAGATGCACGTAGCGCGGCAGCGGGTCCGGAACATGGGCAGGCTTGCCACGGATGGTGCTGGCGGCAATCGCGGGAGCTGTGTCGCCGGGTGTGAATTTCATGAGTTTTCCTCTTTAAACGTACGATGTACGTAATTAAATATACTCGCCTCTTCCAAACTGCGTCAACATCCGGTTCCATGGGACGACCCGCCAAATTCACGCATTCGCAACTCCAGGCCGCCGCATTGGCCCTTGTCGACAGGGAAGGGCTGGCGGGGCTGTCCATGCGCGCGCTTGCCGGCGAGCTGGGCACCGGCGCAATGACGCTCTACAACTATGTGTCGCAGCGCGAGGACATCGACCTGCTGGTGGTGGAGGCGGTGATCGGCGAAGCGCGCTGGCCGCTTGCCGACTACGCGCAATGGCAGGATGAAGTCCGGGCCATCGCCACGGCCTTGTGGCAGGCCGTGCGGGCACATCCCCACGCCATTCCATTGATCCTCACGCGCCGAAGCCGTTCGCCGGCCGTCTTCGATGTGACCGAGGCGATGCTGCGCGCCCTGGCCCGCAGCGGGCGCTCGGGGCAGGGCCTGCTCGTTGCGTTCCGCGCCGTGTCGGGGCTGATCACAGGGCTTGCGCAATCCGAACTGGCAGGGCCCCTGGCGCTCCAGGCCACGGAGTCGGCGGAGCTCACCATCGCGCGATTCCGGGCTCTGCCGGCCGAACGCTTTGCGCACTTGATCGACATTGCGAATGCAGCAGCAAACAGCACGGCGGACATCGAGTTCCAGGTGAGCCTTGAGTTGCTGCTGACGGGCCTTTCCGCAGACGGCGGCAGCAGTGCCCGCTGATCTGCTTCAGGCAGCCGCATCCCACCCGAAGAACCGCAGCACCTCGCCCTGCTGCCGCATCGCGTCGGCGCGCCCGAGCGCCATCAGCTCGCGCGTGTAGGCCGATTCGAACAGCAGGTAGCTTGCGAGAGCGCCGCCCTTCACATCGGCCGCGGCTTTGGAGCCGCCCAGCAGGTGGCGCACCGCGCCGGGCAGCGCGTCGACATGGCGTGCCGCGATCACGTCGAGCCGCTCCGACGGAGAAATCACCAGCAGGTCGAGCGGACGCAGCGAGCTCGAGGCGCGCGCCTCCTCGGGGATGAGGCCGAGCGTGTGGTTGATGCGCCGAAGCCGCTCGATGTCCACCGCCAGCGCATCGAGAAAGATGCTCGACAGCGCATGGCCCGCGATCTGTGCCATGGTGGGGTAGCCGCTGTAGGTGTTGGGCGCGTCGGCGTCGCGCGGCTCGTGCATGCGTCCGGCACCGATCACCAGGATGCGCTTGGCGCCGAGGTGGATGGCCGCGGCAATCGGCGCCGACTGGCGCATCGAACCGTCGCCGAAATATTCGGTATGTCCCTGCATCGGCAGCGCCGTGGCCGGGAACACGAAGGGAATGGCGGACGAGGCCAGCAGGTGCGCGTGGCTGATGCGGTTGCGCACCGAGAGCCGCTGCGAACGCACCCATGGTTCCATCGGCACGGCCGCTTCGAAGAAGGTGACGTGCTCGCCCGAGCTGTAGCTCGAAGCGGTAACGGCCAGCGCCTGCACGTGGCCCTCTTGCATGAGCCGGGGCAGCCGGTCGAGCGGCACCATGCGGCCCAGCAGCTGGGCCAGCGGCGTGTTGTCGAGCAGCGAGCGGGGCTTGATGCGCATCCAGTTGGCCGCGAAGCGCCCGAGGCCGAGCAGCATGCGCCAGCGCGCACCACTGCCGATGACCGAAAGCGAATCGGCGTGGTAGACCTGCCCGGCGTGGAAGTCGCGCCAGACCTCTGCGATGCGCGCGACGGCTTCGTCGAAGTCGTCGGCGCCGCAGGCCAGCGCCGCCGCGTTGATGGCGCCGGCCGATGTGCCGGTGATCACGGGAAAGGGATTGCCTTCGCGAGCGAAACCTGCCGCACGCCGGATGCCGGCAATGGCCTCGAGCACGCCGACCTGGTAGGCGGCCCGGGCACCGCCGCCGGTGAGCAAAAGACCGGTGACCGGGGGTGTCTCAGGCATTGTTCTTGTTGATGTGGCTGTTCAAAAAGCGCTTGCATCCCCCGTGGTTCGCGGGTGTTGCCCCCGGCAGCGGGAAGGCGAAGCGGCCCGAAGCGCGCGGGGCCCGCTGGCAAGCCACTAGACTACCCGCCATTCAGGAGTTAGATCAATGGCACTCACCCCAGAAGGGCTCATGGACGCGCTCAAGGCCGTCCAGGACCCGAACACCGGCAAGAATTTCGTGGCGACGCGCTCGCTCAAGAACCTGCAGATTTCCGAAGGCGACGTTTCGTTCGACCTCGAACTCGGCTACCCGGCCAAGAGTCAGCACCCGGCCCTTCGCAAGGCGCTGGTGACGGCCGCCAAGACGGTGCCGGGCGTGAGCAACGTCTCGGTCAACATCACGACCAAGGTCATCAGCCATGCGGTGCAGCGCGGCGTGCAGCTGATGCCCAACGTCAAGAACATCATCGCGGTGGCCTCCGGCAAGGGCGGTGTGGGCAAGAGCACCACGGCGGCCAACCTGGCACTGGCGCTGGCGGCCGAAGGGGCGGCCGTCGGGCTGCTGGATGCCGACATTTACGGCCCGAGCCAGCCCATGATGCTGGGCATCGAGGGCCGGCCCGAGAGCGAGGACGGCAAGACCATGGAGCCGCTGGAGAACCACGGCGTGCAGGTCATGTCGATCGGTTTCCTGGTCGACCAGGACGAGGCCATGATCTGGCGCGGCCCCATGGCCACCCAGGCGCTGGAGCAGCTGCTGCGCCAGACCAACTGGAAAGACCTCGACTATCTGATCGTCGACATGCCGCCCGGCACTGGCGACATCCAGCTGACCCTGTCGCAGCGGGTGCCGATGACCGGCGCGGTGATCGTCACCACGCCGCAGGACATCGCGCTGCTCGACGCCAAGAAGGGCATCAAGATGTTCGAGAAGGTCGGCGTGCCGATCCTGGGCATCGTGGAAAACATGGCGGTGCACATCTGCTCCAACTGCGGTCACGTGGAGCACATCTTCGGCTCCGAAGGCGGCAAGAAGATGGCCGAGCAGTACCAGATGGAATACCTCGGCGCGCTGCCGCTGGACATCAACATCCGGCTGCAGGCCGACAGCGGCAAGCCGACCGTGGTGGCCGACCCTGACGGCGAAGTGGCTGGCATCTACAAGGCCGTCGCGCGGCAAGTGGCCGTGGGCATCGCCGAAAAGGCTAAGGACTTCTCGGCGAAGTTCCCGACCATTTCCATCAGCAAGAACACCTGATCGGCGGCGCGCCTCGTGAATCTTCTCGCGTCGATGCGCTACCTGGTCGCACTGAGCGAGCACAAGCATTTCGGACGCGCGGCGCAGGCCTGCCACATCACGCAGCCGGCCTTGTCGAATGCGCTGCGCTCGCTCGAAGGCGAGTTCGGCGTGGTCATCGTCAAGCGGGCGCGCGTGTACGTGGGCCTCACGCACGAGGGCGAGCGCGTGCTGGCCACGGCGCAGCGCATGTTGCGGGACAACGAGGTGCTGCAGCAGGAGCTGCGCAGCGAAGAGGGCCATCCGCGCGGTCGGCTGCGCATGGCGGCGGTGCCTACCGCCATTCCGATGCTGTCGCGCTTTGCGGCGATGCTGCACGAGCTGCACCCGGGCATCGTGCCGGCCGTGCTCTCGATGAGCTCGCAAGACCTCGAAATGGGGCTGGAAAGCCTTTCCGTCGACCTGGCGCTGGGCTACACCGAACGCATGCACCTGCCGGGCATCAAGCTCACGGCCTGGCCGCAGAGCGTTGAGCACTACTTTCTGCTGCGCCGCGCGGCCAAGCCCTCGGCAGACCGGCTGCGCATCGGCCGGCCGATGTCGTGGGCCGACGCCGGCAAGCTGCCGCTGTGCCTGCTCACGCCTGACATGCACAACCGCTTCATCATCGACCAGGCGTTGCGCGATGCCGACACCGTGGTGGAGCCGGCCATTGAAACGAACTCGGTACTTACCCTTGCATTGGCCGTGCTCGCGGGGACCGTCAGCAGCGTGCTGCCGGGGTCGATGGTCGCGGCCGTGCGCAGCTACCGCGAACTGGAGGCGCTGCCGCTGGTGGAGCCCGAGGTCAAGACTCCGCTGGGCTTCATGACCCAGACCGGCGTGCGCCCCTCGCGCGCGCTCGATGCCGCCCTCGTGTTCCTGCAGACGCCGGCCTGGCGCGAGCAGGTGCGGCTGCACAGCGGCGCGCTCGGCGAATAGCTGGCGGCCGGCCCTGAGCGGGCGCACCATTTAGTTATTGAATCGATCGATGCGCCGATCGAATTTGACGCACCCAGGGCGGCCCCACACACTCGGTCAGCCTCCCAGCATCCGCTCGGGGCAGAGCCAGACAGACACCCGAAAAAAGGCCTAGGCAGTGAACAACCACCCAGCCACGACCCGCGAGACAACGACAAAGGCGGCCACTACGCACACCATCGTGCCGCTCGCCACCGCCGACGAAATGCGCGAGCGCATCCGCCGCAAGAGCAAGCTCAAGGGCCGCCAGCCCGAGGAAGCGGCATTGCTCGAAGTGCGCACGCTCATCGGCGCGCCCCCGGCCGAGGGCCACCGGCGCGACCTGCTCATCGAGCACCTGCACAAGCTCAACGACGCCTTCCGCTGCCTGCATGACCGCCACCTGGTGGCGCTGGCGCGGGAAATGAACATCCCGATGGCCGAGGTCTACGAAGTCGCGACCTTCTATCACCACTTCGAGGTGGTGCGAGGCGACGATGCCGCGCCGGGGCTCACGGTACGCGTGTGCGACGGCTTGGCCTGCGAACTGGCCGGCGCCAGGGATTTGCTGGCGCGGCTGCCCGAACTGCTCGGGGTTGAAGGCGGCGACGTGCGCGTGATTGCCGCGCCTTGCGTCGGCCGCTGCGAGCAGGCGCCGGTGGCGGTCGTCGACCAGCAGGCCGTGCCGCTCGCGACCACGGGCAAGGTGCTGCAAGCGCTGAAGTCCGATCCAGACGAAGCCACGGTCTCGTATTTCGATGCCGCCGCGTTCGCAGAGAAAAGCGTCTCGCCGCCGCCCGGCGCCATCGAGCGCATGCCGGCATTCACCGACTACGACTCCTACCGTGCCCATGGCGGCTATGCGCTCGCAGCCGCGCTGGTCAACGGCGAGGAAGACGCCGAGGCCATCATCAAGACCATGGAAGACTCGGGCCTGCGCGGCCTGGGCGGCGCAGGCTTTCCGGCCGGGCGCAAGTGGCGCATCGTGCGCGACCAACCGGCGCCCCGGCTCATGGCCGTGAACATCGACGAAGGCGAGCCCGGCACCTTCAAGGACCGCACGTACCTCGAGCGCGACCCGCACCGTTTCCTCGAAGGCCTGGTGGTGGCGGCGCAGATCGTCGGCATCGAGCAGTGCTACATCTACTTGCGCGACGAATACCACGACTGCCGCGCGCTGCTGGAAAGAGAACTGGCCCGGCTCCAGGCCGATCCGCCGTGCGCGCTGCCGCGCATCGAGCTGCGGCGAGGCGCAGGTGCCTACATCTGCGGTGAAGAGTCGGCCATGATCGAAAGCATTGAAGGCAAGCGCGGCGAACCGCGCATGCGCCCGCCGTACATCGCGCAGGTGGGCCTGTTCGGCCGCCCGACGCTGGAGCACAACTTCGAAACCCTTTATTGGGTGCGCGACATCATCGAAAAAGGCGCGGCCTGGTTCAGCGGCTTCGGCCGCAACGGCCGCAAGGGCCTGCGCAGCTTCAGCGTGAGCGGCCGGGTGAAGCACCCGGGCGTCAAGCTCGCACCGGCGGGCATTACGGTGCAGGAACTCATCGACGAATACTGCGGCGGCATGCTCAACGGCCACTCGCTCTATGCCTACCTTCCGGGCGGTGCGTCGGGCGGCATTTTGCCGGCGCGCATGAACGACATTCCGCTCGACTTCGACACGCTGCAGCCCTACGGCTGCTTCATCGGCTCGGCCGCGGTGATGGTGTTGAGCCAGCACGACCGCGCACGCGACGCCGCGCTCAACGTGATGCGCTTCTTCGAGCACGAAAGCTGCGGGCAGTGCACGCCATGCCGCGTCGGCACCGCCAAGGCCGCGGCGCTGATGCACGCGCCGGTATGGGACAACACCACGCTCGAAGACCTCGCGCAAGTCATGGGGGACGCCTCCATCTGCGGACTCGGACAGGCGGCCCCCAACCCGATTCGCTGCATCCAGCAATATTTCCCGGAGGAGGTGGCATGAACGCCCCGTCGAAACTTGCGGAGCTGATGCCGCAAACCATCGAATTCACGCTCGACGGCCAAGCCATCCAGGCCTTCGACGGCGAGACCATCTACAAGGCGGCCGAGCGCCATGGCGTGGAGATTCCGCACCTTTGCTACAAGGACGGCTACCGCGCCGACGGCAACTGCCGCGCCTGCGTGGTCGAGGTGAAGGGCGAGCGCACGCTCGCGCCCAGCTGCTGCCGCAACGTCACGGCCGGCATGGAAGTGAAGGCCACCAGCGAACGCGCGCTCAAGAGTCAGAAGATGGTGGTCGAGATGCTGCTGTCCGACATGCCTGACCAGGGCTACAAATGGATCGGCGACGACGCCACCCAGCAGCACGGCGAACTCAGCGCCTGGGCCAAGAAGCTAGACATCGCGGTGCGGCCCGAACTCAAGGCGCTGCGCCGCGAGCAGCCGAAGACCGACATCTCGCACCCCGCGATGGCCGTCAACCTGGACGCCTGCATCCAGTGCAACCGCTGCGTGCGCGCCTGCCGCGAAGAGCAGGTCAACGACGTCATCGGCTATGCCCTGCGCGGCGGCGACAGCAAGATCGTGTTCGACCTGGATGACCCGATGGGCGACAGCACCTGCGTGGCCTGCGGCGAATGCGTGCAGGCCTGCCCGACCGGCGCACTCATGCCCAAGAGCCATATCGGCTCGCAGCAGGTCGACCGCAAGGTCGATTCGGTGTGCCCGTTCTGCGGTGTGGGCTGCCTCGTGACCTACAACGTGAAGGACGAAAAGATCGTCAGCGTCGATGGCCGCGACGGACCGGCCAACCACAACCGCCTGTGCGTGAAGGGCCGCTTCGGCTTCGACTACGCGCACCATCCGCAGCGCCTGACCAAGCCGCTGATCCGCAAGCCGGGCATGCCGAAGGACTTCGGCGATGCGCCGCGGCCGGACGACTGGAGCGAGTACTTCCGCGAAGCAACCTGGGAAGAAGCGCTGGCGCTCACCACCGGCAAGCTCTCGGGGCTGCGCGACACCTACGGTGCCAAATCGCTCGCGGGCTTCGGCTCCGCCAAGGGCAGCAACGAAGAGGCCTACCTGTTCCAGAAGCTGGTGCGCACCGGCTTCGGCAGCAACAACATCGACCACTGCACGCGCCTGTGCCACGCCTCCAGCGTTGCCGCGCTGCTCGAAGGCGTGGGCTCGGGCGCGGTGAGCAACCAGGTCAACGACGTGGAGCACGCGGGGCTGATCTTCGTCATCGGCTCCAACCCCACGGCCAACCACCCGGTCGCCGCCACCTGGATGAAGAACGCCGCCCAGCGCGGCGCGAAGATCGTGCTGGCCGACCCGCGCCGCACCGACATCAGCCGGCACGCATGGCGCACCCTCCAGTTCAAGGCCGACACCGACGTGGCCATGCTCAACGCGCTGATCCATGCCGTGATCGACGAAGGCCTGGTCGACCAGGAGTTTGTGCGCACGCGGGCCAGCAACTACGAGGCGCTGCGCGAGAACGTGAAGGGCTACAGCCCCGAGGCGATGGCACCCATCTGCGGCGTGCCGGCGGAAACTCTGCGCGAAGTGGCGCGCGCCTTTGCCACCGCCAAGGGCTCGATGATTCTCTGGGGCATGGGCGTGAGCCAGCACGTGCACGGCACCGACAACGCGCGCTGCCTCATTGCGCTGGCCACCGTGACCGGGCAGATCGGCAAGCCGGGCTCGGGCCTGCATCCGCTGCGCGGCCAGAATAACGTGCAGGGCGCGAGCGACGCGGGCCTGATCCCGATGATGTTCCCCAACTACCAGCGCGTCGACAACCCGGCCGTGCATGCGTGGTTCGAGAACTTCTGGGGCACGGCGCTGGACGCGACGCCGGGCTACACCGTGGTCGAGATCATGCACAAGGCGCTCGCGCCCGACACCGATCCGCACAAGGTGCGCGGCATGTACATCATGGGCGAGAACCCGGCCATGAGCGACCCCGACCTGAACCATGCGCGGCATGCGCTCGCGAGCCTCGAGCACCTGGTGGTGCAGGACATCTTCATGACTGAGACCGCCTGGCTCGCCGACGTGGTGCTGCCCGCAAGCGCCTGGCCCGAGAAGACCGGCACGGTGAGCAACACCGACCGCATGGTGCAGCTCGGCAAGCGCGCGCTCAATCCGCCGGGCGATGCGCGGCCCGATCTCTGGATCATCCAGCAGATCGCCACGGGCATGGGCCTCGCGTGGAACTACGAGGGCGAAGAGTCCGGCGTGGCCGCGGTCTACGAGGAAATGCGCCAGGCCATGCACGCGGTGATCAGCGGCATCAGCTGGGAGCGGCTGCAGCGCGATTCGAGCGTGACCTACCCTTGCCTGAGCGAGGAAGATCCGGGCCAGCCGACCGTGTTCATCGACGACTTCCCGACCGCAGACGGCCGCGTGAAGCTGGTGCCGGCTGACATCATTCCGGCGGACGAGCGGCCCGACGCCCAGTATCCGTTCGTGCTCATCACGGGCCGCCAGCTCGAGCATTGGCACACCGGCAGCATGACCCGCCGCGCCACCGTACTCGATGCGCTGGAGCCCATGGCCACAGCGTCGATGAACCAGGCCGACCTGCTGAAGCTGGGGCTCCAGGCCGGCGACGTGATTACCGTGCAGTCGCGGCGCGGAGAAGTGGCCATCCACGTGCGGCGCGACGACGGCACGCCGAACGGCGCGGTGTTCGTGCCCTTTGCCTACTACGAGGCGGCCGCCAACCTGATGACCAACGCCGCGCTCGATCCGATGGGAAAGATCCCGGAGTTCAAGTACTGCGCGGTGCGCATCCAGCGCGGCGGGCAACCGATGGCGGCGGCCGGCTACGGCACCGGGTCGGGCGTGCTGGCGACGGTGGACTGACGCGGGCGGTGGTGCAAGCCGCGCTGGTGTCGAGGCGCGCATGGTTTAACCTTTGCGCCCCGTCGCCCCAGCACCGCTCACCACCACCGGCATGAAAACCAGAGTCCAGTTCCGCCTGCGCATCTACAGGGACGACAGCATTGCCTTCGGCCCCGGCAAGATCGACGTACTGGAAGCCGTGGCGCAAACCGGCTCGATCTCGGCCGCGGCGCGCCAGCTGGGCATGTCGTACCGGCGTGCCTGGATGCTGATCGACGAGATGAACCACGCTCTGAGCTCCCCGGCCGTCAACACCGCCGCTGGCGGCTCGCGCGGCGGCGGCACCGCGCTCACGCCCGTGGGCGAGGAAATCGTCAAGCACTACCGTGCCATCGAGAACGCCGCGCGCCTGGCCACGGCGGCCGACGTCCGCGCGCTGACGCGCCTGCTGGCGCCCTGATCCGTCGCCCGCGCTGTATCCGCAAGGATATCGGCGCCATCCTCCCGCAGCCGCCACGGACCTCTTTTCGAGGGGGAAAGTCCGTTCGTGCAACAATTGCGTTGTATCTTCATGAATACGACGAACTCCCTCATCGCCTCGGCCGACTGGTTTCCGCTGGTGCTGTCTCTCAAGGTGGCCGCGGTCGCGACGCTGCTGGCGCTTGTTGCCGGCGTGGCGCTGGGCTGGGTGTTCGCGCGCAAGCGTTTTCCGGGCGACACGGTGCTGGAGGCGGTGTTCATGCTGCCGCTGGTGCTGCCGCCCACGGTCATCGGCTACGCCATCCTGGTCGCGGCGGGGCGCCATAGCCCCCTCGGCAGCTGGCTGCGCGAGCATTTCGACTATTCCATCATCTTCAGCTGGCATGGCGCCGTCGTGGCTTCGGCCGTGGTGGCGCTGCCGTTGGTGCTGAAGTCGGCCAGCGCCGCCTTCGCGGGGGTCGACCGCTCGCTCGAAGCCGCCGCCAGCACGCTGCGGCAGTCGCCGTTCTCGGTTTTTCTGCGCGTCACGCTGCCGCTGGCCTGGCCCGGCATCCTGGCCGGCACGCTGCTCGCGTTCGCGCGGGCCATGGGCGAGTTCGGTGCCTCGCTGATGGTGGCGGGCTCCATTCCGCAGCAGACCCAGACCTTGTCGATGGCGATCTACGACGCCGTGCAGGCCGGTCATGACGAGCTGGCGTTGCTGCTGGTGGTGGTGACGTCTGTGCTGTCGGTCACGGTGCTGGTGCTGTCGAACCGCTTTTTCTCGCTTCGCTGACTGGCTCACCCTTACCCGAGAACCTCCATGCGTCCGCTTCGCCTCCTGTCTCTTGTTCTGGCCATGGCGCTGCCGCTGGGCGCGGCGGCCCAGCAGATCACCGTGTCCGCGGCCGCCAGCCTGACGGACGCGTTCAAGGCGCTGGGGCCGAAGTTCGAGGCCACCAAGCCGGGCGCCACGGTGCGCTTCAACTTTGCGGCTTCGGGCGTGCTGCTGCAGCAGATCGCACAGGGCGCACCGGTCGACGTGTTCGCCAGCGCCGACCAGGAGACCATGGGCCGCGCCGCCGAGCAGAAGTTCATCGATGCGGCAACGCGCCGGAACTTTGCGAGCAACGCCCTGGTGCTGATCGAGCCGCTGAGAGACGCGGCAGGCGTCCGGTCGCTGCAGGACCTTGCCGGCGCGGGCGTGCGGAAAATCGCGGTCGGCAAGA
The DNA here is from genome assembly GCF_900099805.1 of Variovorax sp. OV700. Taxonomy (GTDB): domain Bacteria; phylum Pseudomonadota; class Gammaproteobacteria; order Burkholderiales; family Burkholderiaceae_C; genus Variovorax. The sequence goes on from NZ_FNDR01000003.1 coordinate 40,370, forward strand.
CCGCCACCGTTCCGGTCGGCCGCTACTCGCGGCAGGTGCTGGAAGGGGCGGGGCTCTGGAGCACGCTCGAGCCCAAGTTCGTGCAGGCCGACAGCGTGCGCCAGGTGCTCGACTACGTGGCCCGCGGCGAGGTCGAGGCCGGCTTCGTCTACCGCACCGATGCGGCGGTGATGGGCGACAAGGTCAGGGTCGCCTTCGCGCCGGCAACCTCCATGCCGGTGACCTACCCGGTCGCGGTGGTCGCCGACAGCCGGCAGAAAGCGCTGGCCGGCGATTTCGTGGCTTTTCTTTCGAGCGACGCCGCGCGTGAAGTCCTGGCGCACTACGGCTTCGGCAAGCCATGATCGACGTCGACCTGAAGCTCACGGTCACTGACGGCACTCGCCGCTTCGATCTGGCGGCGCGCTTCGCGACCGACGTGCCTTTTGCTGCGCTCTACGGGCCCTCGGGCGCCGGCAAGACGCTCACGCTGCAAGCGATTGCGGGGCTGCTGCATCCGTCCGCGGGCCATGTGCGGCTCGACGGCCGCACGCTCTACGACTCCGCGCGCGGCATCGACGTGCCGGCGCCCGCGCGGCGCATCGGCTACCTGTTCCAGAACTACGCGCTGTTCCCGCACCTCTCGGTGCGCGAGAACGTGGCCTTCGGCCTGACCGCGTGGCACCAGCGCAAGCTGCCGCCGCGCGAGGCCGAGATGGTGCAGTCGCTGCTCGAAGGCTTCGGTCTGGCGGCGCTGGCCGACAGCCGGCCACAGAAGCTCTCGGGCGGCCAGCAGCAACGCGTGGCGCTCGCCCGCGCGCTGGCCTGCCAGCCGCAGGTGCTGCTGCTCGACGAGCCCTTTGCCGCGCTCAACCCGATGCTGCGCAGCGAACTGCGCAACGAGCTCGCGCAGGTCCGCCGCCAGTGGGGCATTCCGGTGCTGATGATCACGCACGACATCGACGACGTGCTGGCGCTGGCCGACGTGGCTTTCGTCTACGACAACGGCCAGGTGGTGCGCGAGATCGACCTGCACAACGCGCAGAGCCGCGATTTCGCCCTGCGCGAGGTGGGCGGCGTGCCGGCCACGGAGGCCACGCCGCTGCATCGAAAGCTGCGCGGGCTGCTGCTGCGGGACGCGCGCGGCGCGTGAGCCGGCCGTCGGAGGGCGCGGATGACCCTCGCCGCGAGAGCGCCTTGCGGCGGCGCTACGATCGCGGCATGAATCCTTCCATCGATGTTGCCGTCGTGATGCGCCGCGAGCGCGTCGATAGCCGTTGGCAGTCCTGGCGCTGGATTCTCGAAAGCGTCGGCCCCGACCAGCCCGGCTTCGGCAACGAGCCGCGCCTGCTCGAAGCGAGCGATGGCGCGCAGCGCTGGCTGTACCCCGGTTTCAAGACCGAACTGTTCCGCGACGAAGTGGAGGGCTACCACCTGAACGCCACCACGCCCGCGCCCTGCTGGTTCGTGCTGTGGCGCATGGAGGAAAACCCCAGCATTGCCGACGAGCCGCTGGCGCGGCCGGTGGTGGTGAGCCTCAGCTACAACGAAGCCGGGCGCTGGCTCGATGCGCAGGAAACGGTGGAGCAGGTGCCCGCGCCCGAAGAGGTGATCGAGTGGATGCGCGGCTTCGTGCAGGCGCACTACGTGATGGAGCCCAAGCGCCGCAAGCGGCCCGAGAGTTTCCGCCCGCTGGTCGACCGCTTCGGCAACCCGGCCAGCGTGTCGACCGAGAAAAAGCGCGGGCCGGGAGCGGGCGATGTCTGAGAACTTTTTCGACCGCTGGTCGCGGCGCAAGAAGGAGGCGCGCGAAGAGCTTTCGCCGCCTCCCGAGTTGCAGGCCGCGGACGAGGTGCAAGGCGCGGCCGCTGCACGCGTCGAAACCGCAACACCCCTGCCCGCGGCGCCGAGCACCGCGGCTGGCCTTCCCACCGAAGGGCAGGGGGAAATACCCGCACCCACGCTCGCCGATGCGGAAGCGCTCACGCCCGAGTCCGACTTCCGGCCCTTCGTGGCCAGGAACGTCGCGCCCGAGGTGAAAAACACCGCCTTCAGGAAGCTCTTTGCCGACCCGCAGTTCAATGTGATGGACGGCCTGGACACCTACGTCGACGACTATTCCAAATCGACGCCGATCCCCGACAGCGTGCTGCGCCAGATGGCCAGCGCCAAGTTCCTCAAGCTGTTCGAGCACGAGGAAGAAGAGCAAGTGCAAGGATCCGGAGAACCCGCGGAAATCCCGCACGTCGCCGCGCCGCCGGACATGGCACAGTCCGAGCCTCCGGGAGATATCCCCAGCCAGCAGGTTGCCGATGCGCAACCCGCAAGCCACAAAACCGATGACCACCACGCTGATCTGCGACTGCAACCAGACGATGCCGCTCGAGCCGAAGACGCTCGGCGCAGCGCTGGCTGAGTCGCTGCCCCTTCATTCCACGCTGTGCCGTCGCGAAGCGCCGGCTTTCCAGCGCGCCATCCGCTCGGGCGACGACGTGGTGGTGGCTTGCACGCAGGAGCGCAAGCTGTTCACCGAGCTGGCCGAGCAGACCGAAGGCGCGACCTCGCCGATCCGCTTCGTCAACATCCGCGAAACCGGCGGCTGGAGCCGCGACGCGAAAAACGCCAGCCCGAAGATCGCCGCGTTGCTGGCGGTGGCCCACCTGCCGGAGCCCGATCCGGTCTCCACGGTGAGCTACGCCAGCCAGGGCCGGCTCCTGATCGTCGGCCCGCTCGACGAAGCCGAGAAGGCTGCCGCGCTGGTGACAGACACGCTGCAAGTGTCGATCTTCTCCACCGGTCCTGGCGCCACCGGCGGCGGGCAGGAACGCCGCTGGCCCGTGATGGCGGGGCGCATCGCGTCGCTCGAAGGCTGGCTCGGCGCCTTCTCGCTCAAATGGATGCGGGACAACCCTATCGACCTCGACCTGTGCACGCGCTGCAATGCCTGCGTGAGCGCCTGCCCCGAGCAGGCGATCGGGCTCGACTACCAGATCGACATGGCCAAGTGCACCTCGCACCGCGACTGCGAAAAAGCCTGCAGCGTGGCCGGCGCCATCAACTTCAGCCGGGCACCCGAATCGCTCGATGCCGGGTTCGACCTGGTGCTCGACCTGGGCGCCACTGCGCTGATCGACTGGCATGCGCCGCCGCAAGGTTATTTCCACCTGGCGGGCGGACTCACGCATGCCGAAGGCCTGTCGACCCTGCTGCGCCTGCGCGAGCTGGTGGGCGAGTTCGAGAAGCCGAAGTTCTTCGACTACAAGCAGAAGCTCTGCGCCCACAGCCGCAACGAAGTGGTGGGCTGCAACGCCTGCGTCGAGGTGTGCTCGGCGCACGCCATCTCCAGCGACAAGGAGCGCCAGCGCATCGTCGTGAATCCGCAGCTGTGCGTCGGTTGCGGTGCCTGCACCACCGTGTGCCCGACCGGCGCGCTGGGCTACACCTATCCGCGCACGCCCGACCAGGGACGCAAGCTGCGCACGCTGTTGACAACCTACCTTGGCGCCGGCGGCCGCGATGCCACGGTGCTGCTGCACAACGAAGAGGGCGGGCAGGCGCTGGTCGAGCGGCTCGGCCGCGAGGCGCAGCTCGGGCACGGCAAGCGCGACGGCCTCGGCGGCGTGCCGGCGCATGTGCTGCCGGTGGCGCTGATGCATGTCGCGAGTACCGGCATCGACCTCTGGCTCAGCGCCGTTGCGTTCGGCGCGTCGCAGGTGGCGGTGCTCTCCACCGGCGAAGAGGCGCCCCAGTACCTGGACGCACTCAAGAATCAGATGGCCGTGGCGCAGGCGCTGCTCACCGGACTGGGCTACACCGGCACGCATTTCCATCTGATCGAGGCCGCCACGCCCGCCGCGCTGGATGCGGCATTGGCGGGCCTGCGCGCCACCCGGCAGCGCGTGCCTGCCACCGCGGCGCGCTTTGCCGTGGGTGCCGAGAAGCGCGGCACGCTCGAGATGACGCTGGACCACCTGATGGCCCAGGCGCCCGCGCTTTCGGCGCATTCGAACGATGCCGCCGCACCCCTCGAAATTCCGCTGCCGAACGGCTCTCCCTTCGGCGCGATCACCGTCAACAAGGACAGTTGCACGCTGTGCCTGGCCTGTGTGAGCGCCTGCCCCGCGAGCGCGCTGCAAGACAACCAGAATGCGCCGCAGCTGCGCTTCATCGAAAAGAACTGCGTGCAGTGCGGGCTTTGTGAAACCACCTGCCCCGAGAACGCGATCGCGCTCGTGCCGCGGCTTTTGGCCGCCCCCGAGCGCAAGCAGCCCGTGCTGCTCAACGAGGCCAAGCCGTGGGCCTGCATCCGCTGCGGCAAGCCGTTCGGTACGCAGAAAGCCATCGAGGCAATGCTCGGCAAGCTGGCGGGCCACGCCATGTTCCAGGGCGAGGCGCTCGAGCGGCTCAAGATGTGCAGCGACTGCCGGGTGATCGACCTGTACAGCGCGCAGAACGAGATGAAGATCACGCAGCTATGAGTCAATTTCCTCCAATGACCTCGGCGCTCGACGAGGAAATTGCGCGGGCCGAGGTCTACGGCCTGCTCGCGCGCCTCTGGTATGCGGCGCCCGATGCCGAACTGCTCGGCGCCTTCGGCGTGGCGCCCACCGAGGCGCCCGCGGCCGGCGCCTTTCTCGAGGAGCCCTGGCGGCAGCTGGTCGGCGCGGCGCGCGCCACCGATGCCGCCGCGGTGCATGCCGAGTACGACGCGCTGTTCGGCGGCATGGGCAAGCCCGAGATATACCTGTTCGGCTCGCACTATCTGAGCGGCTTCCTCAACGACAAGCCGCTGGCGCAACTGCGCACCGACCTCGCCCGGCTCGGGCTCGCGCGCGGCGAGGCCGTGCCCGAAAGCGAAGACCATGTTGCCTGCCTGTTCGAGGTAATGCGCTACCTTATTGCCGGTGACGACGCGGCGGTAGCCAACCTTGCGCAGCAACAGGCTTTTTTCGCCACCCACCTGCAGTCGTGGCTGCCGACGCTCTGCGACGCAGTGGCGCAACATCCGAAGTCGCATTTCTATGCCTCGCTGGCCGGTTTCACCCGCGCCTTCGCCGAGGTCGAAGTGCAGGGCTTCGACATGCTCGGTTGATCGCATCAATGGAAGAGCTTGATTGTCGGGAATAAGGGTCTCGACTAGTATCCAGATGTATGCAAATCAGTTCATATCTGGTTTGCCCCCAGCCACTCCTGGAGATCACATGCAGGACAGCCAAGCGGTCGGCGTCAAGCCGGCCTCGCGTCGAGGTTTCTTTTTAGGTGCCGCCAGTGCCGGTGCCGCGGTTGCCGCGGTTTCGGTGCTCCCGAAGGTGGTCGACACCCCCGCGGCCGTCGAAGCTGTCGCGCCCGCGGCGAAGCCCGCGCCTGAAAAGGGCGGCGGCTATTCGCTGAGCGAACACGTCAAGCGCTACTACAAGACCGCTTCGGCCTGAAGCGGACCCCACGATGTTGTTGACCAAGAAAACAGCCCCCGCGAACAGTGTCTCGCGGCAAGGGGAACGCGAGTCTTCTTCCGCGTTCATTCACAGCCTGCGGCGCGGCCTTTCGGGTGCGCTGCCCACCATGGACCGGCGCGCGTTCCTCCGGCGTTCCGGGCTTGGCGTGGGCGTGGGGCTGGCCGCGGGCCAGCTCACGCTGATGCGCAAGGCCGAGGCGGCAGGCGATGCGCGGCCCACCGCGATCGGCGCCGGCAAGGTCGAGATCAAGCGCACCGTGTGCTCCCACTGCTCGGTCGGCTGCGCCTCCGATGCGGTGGTCGAAAACGGAGTGTGGGTGCGCCAGGAACCGGTGTTCGATTCGCCGATCAACCTCGGCGCGCATTGCGCCAAGGGCGCCGCGCTGCGCGAGCACGGCCACGGCGAATATCGGCTGCGCTATCCGATGAAGCTGGTCAACGGCAAGTACGAGCGCATCAGCTGGGACACCGCGCTGGACGAAATCACCGCCAGGCTGAAGGACTTGCGCCAGGCCAGCGGACCCGATTCGGTCTACTGGATCGGCTCGTCCAAGCACAGCAACGAGCAGTCGTACCTGATGCGCAAGTTCGTGAGCTTCTGGGGCAGCAACAACTGCGACCACCAGGCGCGCATCTGCCACTCGACCACGGTTGCCGGCGTCGCGAATACATGGGGCTACGGCGCCATGACCAATTCGTACAACGACATGCGCGGCGCCAAGGTGGCGATGTACATCGGCTCCAACGCCGCCGAGGCGCACCCGGTCAGCATGCTGCACATGCTCCATGCCAAGGAGCATGGGTGCAAGATGATCGTGGTCGACCCGCGCTTCACGCGCACGGCGGCCAAGGCCGACGAGTACGTGCGCATCCGCTCGGGCTCCGACATCGCTTTTCTGTTCGGCATCCTGCACCACATCTTCAAGAACGGCTGGGAAGACAAGCAGTACATCAACGACCGCGTCTTCGGCATGGACAAGGTGCGCGAAGAGGTCCTGGCCAAGTGGACGCCCGACAAGGTCGAGGAGGCCTGCGGCGTGAAAGAGGCTCAGGTGCTCAAGGTGGCCACCTGGCTCAATGAGAACCGCCCCGGCACCGTGGTGTGGTGCATGGGCCAGACCCAGCACACTATCGGCAATGCCATCGTGCGCGCCTCGTGCATCCTGCAGCTTGCGCTCGGCAACGTGGGCAAGTCGGGCGGCGGCACCAACATCTTCCGCGGCCACGACAACGTGCAGGGCGCCACCGACGTGGGCCCGAACCCCGATTCGCTGCCGGGCTACTACGGCATCGTCGAAGGTTCGTGGAAGCACTTCGCTGCCACCTGGGGCGTCGACTTCGAATGGATCAAGGGCCGCTTTGCATCGCCCGCGATGATGACCAAGCCGGGCATCACCGTGTCGCGGTGGATCGACGGCGTGCTCGAGAAGAATGAGCTGATCGACCAGGACTCGAACCTGCGCGGCGTGTTCTATTGGGGCCATGCGCCCAACTCGCAGACGCGTGGCCTCGAGATGAAGCGCGCCATGGACAAGCTCGACCTGCTCGTCGTGGTCGACCCGTATCCCTCGGCCACGGCCGCCATGGCCGCCATGCCTGGCAACCCCGACGACCTCAACAAGAACCGCGCCGTCTACCTGCTGCCCGCGTGCACGCAGTTCGAGACCAGCGGCTCCGTGACGGCGTCGAACCGCTCGCTTCAATGGCGCGAAAAGGTGATCGAGCCGCTGTGGGAAAGCCGCAGCGACCACATGATCATGCAGCAGTTCGCCGATCGCCTGGGCTTCGGCAAGGAGCTCAGCAAGAACTTCAAGATGCAGAAGGTCAAGGGCATGGACGAGCCCCTGCCCGACGACATCCTGCGCGAGATCAACAAGACCTGCTGGGCCGTGGGTTACACCGGACAGAGCCCCGAGCGGCTGCAGGCGCACATGCGCAACATGGGCGCCTTCGACGTGCGCACGCTCAAGGTGAAGGCCGGCGTGAAGGACAAGGTCAACGGCTATGACCTCACGGGCGACTACTTCGGCCTCCCGTGGCCCTGCTACGGCACGCCCGAACTCAAGCACCCGGGCTCGCCCAACCTTTACGACACGTCCAAGCACGTGATGGAAGGTGGCGGCAACTTCCGCGCGAACTTCGGCGTGGAGCGCGACGGCAAGAACCTGCTGGCCGAGGACGGTTCGCATTCGGTCGGCGCCGACATCACCACCGGCTACCCCGAACTCGACCACGTGCTGCTCAAGAAGCTGGGCTGGTGGGACGAGCTCACCGAGGCCGAGAAGCCGAAGGCCGAAGGCAAGAACTGGAAGACCGACAGCTCGGGCGGCATGATCCGCGTGTTCATGAAGAACCACGGCTGCCATCCTTTCGGCAATGCCAAGGCGCGCGCGCTGGTCTGGAACTTTCCGGACGCGATTCCGCAGCACCGCGAACCTCTCTACGGCAACCGGCCCGACCTCATGGCCAAGTACCCGACGCACGACGACAAGATGGCGTTCTGGCGGCTGCCCACGCTCTACAAGAGCGTGCAGCAGAAGAACATCGCCGACAAGGTGGCCGAGAAATTCCCGTACGTGATGACCTCGGGCCGGCTGGTCGAGTACGAGGGCGGCGGCGAGGAAACCCGCTCGAACCCCTGGCTCGCCGAGCTGCAGCAGGAGATGTTCATCGAGATCAATCCCAAGGTCGCGGCCGAGAAGGGCATTCGCAACGGCGAGCGCGCCTGGGTGCACACGCCCACGGGTGCAAAGCTCAACGTGCAGGCCTTGGTAACTGAGCGCGTGGGGCCCGACACGGTGTTCATGCCGTTCCACTTCTCGGGCCATTGGCAGGGCGTCGACATGCTCGGCTACTACCCGGCCGGCGCAGCCCCCGTGGTGCGCGGCGAGGCGATCAACACGGCAACGACTTACGGATACGACAGCGTGACCATGATGCAAGAGACCAAGACCACGGTCTGCAATGTGGAAAAGGCATAAGGAGGCACCATGGCACGAATGAAATTTGTCTGCGACGCGGAACGCTGCATCGAATGCAACGGCTGCGTCACCGCCTGCAAGAACGAGAACGAAGTGCCCTGGGGCGTGAACCGCCGCCGCGTGGTCACGCTGAACGACGGGGTGCCGGGCGAAAAGTCGATCTCGGTGGCCTGCATGCATTGCTCCGACGCGCCCTGCATGGCGGTGTGCCCGGTGCAGTGCTTCTACCGCACCGAAGAGGGCGTGGTGCTGCACGACAAGGACGTGTGCATCGGCTGCGGCTACTGCTCCTACGCATGCCCGTTCGGCGCGCCGCAATTTCCGTCGCAAGGCACCTTCGGCGTGCGCGGCAAGATGGACAAGTGCACCTTCTGCGCCGGCGGCCCCGAGGCCAACGGCTCCGAAGCCGAGTTCGAGAAGTACGGTCGCAACCGGCTCGCCGAAGGCAAGCTTCCGGCCTGCGCCGAAATGTGCTCGACCAAGGCGCTTTTGGCCGGCGACGGCGACGTGGTGGCCGACATCTTCCGCACCCGCGTGGTCCAGCGCGGCAAGGGCGCCGAAGTCTGGGGCTGGGGCACCGCCTACGGCTCGCAGCAGGCTGGCACCCCGCCGGCCGGCGGAGTGCAGAAGTGAAGCGGCCGGGCCTCCTCGCCCTGGGCGTTGCGCTGGCCGCAACCTGCCTCGTGGCCTGCGGCGAGAAGCCGCAGACCAACACGCAGGGCGTGAAACGCGACGCCGTGCCCTGGAGCGGAACGAGCAACAAGGAGAACGCCGGCACGGTGTTCACCGCACCCGGCTGGAAGGTCGGCGACAAGACCGCCTGGCAGCAGCAGCTCAAGACCCGCGCGCAGAACGGGCAGAACGAATACAACAAAGAGAACTGAACGGAGAGCCCATGAAGCAAGCGCTGACCGCTCTGGTTCTTTGTTGTGCCGCGCTGGGTCCGGCCTTCGGGCAGGCGCAGCCGCCGGCCGCAGCCGGAACCACGTCCGCACCCGCGGCGCTCGCCGCGCCGGCACCGGCCGCGGGCGGCATCCGCGGCCAGAACATCTTCGAGGTGAAGCCCGAAGCCAGCGCCGATCCCAACTACGCGAACCAGACCAACGGCGAGCGCATGAAGGTGCAGCCCGGCAACAACGCGCCCATGTGGCGCCAGGTGGGGCAGGGCGTGACCGGCTACAGCAGCCTGCCGAAGAGCGAAGCGCCCGAAGCCGGCAACCTGATCCAGCCTTTCGTTCAGTACCCGGGTTCGCGCTTCACCAACGCCGGCGAAGCGTGGCGGCAGGTGCGCAACGACTGGATCATTCCCTACGGCGCGGCACTGTTGTTCGTCACGCTGCTGGCGCTGGCCATCTTCTATTTCACGCGCGGCCCCATCCGCCTGCACGGCCAGGAAACGGGCCGCAAGATCGAGCGCTTCACGCCTTTCGAGCGGGCCACGCACTGGTCGAACGCCACCGCGTTCGTCACGCTCGCGATCTCCGGCATCGTGATGGCCTTCGGCAAGTTCTTCCTCCTACCCTGGATGGGCGCCACGCTCTTCGGCTTGATTGCCTACGCGCTCAAGAACGTACACAACTTCGTCGGACCTCTGTTCGTGGTGACGACGGTGTTCATGGTGTTCACCTTCATTCGCGACAACCTTCCGCGCGCAGGCGACCTGAAATGGCTCGCGCGCTTCGGCGGCCTCTTCGGCGGCAGGGAAGTGCCGTCGCACCGCTTCAATGCGGGCGAGAAGGTGGTGTTCTGGGGCGGCGTGCTGTTCCTCGGCCTCTTCGTCATCGGATCGGGGCTCTTCCTGGACAAGCTGCTGCCGGGCTTCGTCTATACGCGCGGCGAGATGCAGGTGGCGCACATGGTCCACGGCGTTGCCACGCTGCTGATGATGGCGATGATCATGGGCCACATCTTCATCGGCACGCTCGGGATGACGGGCGCCTATAAGGCCATGCGCACCGGCTACGTCGACGAAACCTGGGCCAGGGAACACCACGAGCTCTGGTACGACGACATCGCCGCGGGCAAGATCCCGGCGCAGCGCTCGGTGCCGGACGGCTCGGCGGTGCCGCCCGCCGCGCGGCCCGCGATACCCGCCGAAGGAACGTCCTCATGAAAAAGCCGTCTTTGAATTTCTGCATGCTGGTGCTCGCGCTGGCCGCGCCCGTGGCGTGGGCCAAGCTGCCGCCACCCGCCGCCACTCCCGAGGCCAAGGCCAAGGCCGCCGAAGCCGCTGCCAAGACCGCGTGGACAGCCAAGGTCGACGCCTACAAGCTCTGCCAGGCGCAGGACCGCGTGGTGGCCAAGTACCGCGCAAGCGCGGCCTCGGCCGCCAAGCCGGTGCCAACGGCGGTTGCCACGCCGCCCTGCACCGACCCCGGCCCCTTCGCCTATACGCCGCCGCCGGACGCCAAGCCCATCGAGGCTGCGGGCGCGCATTCGCCGGCCACCACGGCCGCTTCGCCGCCCAGCACCACGCAGCCTGACGCCGCCGTCAATCCTGCGCCGAAGAAGGCGCAGTGACAACGCCGCTGTCGCCGTTGCCGCTCCCACGTCTCACCCAGGCCCGCGCCGCACTGACGCGCGAGGTCGAGGTCGTCGATGAGCACGGTGCGCGAGGCACGGTCTCCATTCCTGCCGAGCGCGATCTCACGGTGTACGTGGACCGCCGCGAGCTGGTCACGCTGATGACGCTGGGCGCCCAGCCCGAACTGCTGGTGCTCGGCTATTTGCTGAATCAGCGTCTCATCGAATCGGCCAGCGACGTGGAGTCGGTCACGGTCGACTGGGAGGTGGGCGCCGCCGCCGTCAAGACGCACGCCGGCATCGACCGCATCGAGGAGCGCACCGCCAAGAAGGTGGTGACCACCGGTTGCGGCCAGGGCAGCGTGTTCGGTGACCTGATGGCTGACATCGACAGCCTCGAACTGCCGCCCACGCGCATGACTCAGGCGCAGCTCTATGCGCTGGTCAACGCCATCCGGCTCCAGGAGAGCACCTACAAGTCGGCAGGTTCGGTGCACGGTTGCGCGCTGTTCACGCTCGAGCCCGGCGGCACCGAGGCCACGATGCATTGCTTCGTCGAGGACGTGGGCCGCCACAACGCCATCGACACCATCGCGGGCTGGTGCGCCATGCAGCCGCCGGATGCGCTGGCCGGCGACCGGGTCTTCTACACCACCGGCCGCCTTACGAGCGAAATGGTGATCAAGTCGGCCCAGATGGGCGTGCCCATCGTGGTCTCGCGCAGCGGCATCACGCAGATGGGCCATGAGGTGGCCACGCGCGTGGGCCTGTGCGCCATTGGCCGCGCGACCAACCGGCACTTCGTCTGCTACGCGGGCGTCGACCGGCTGGTGCTGCAGCCGGAACTCGCGCGCCGAAGTCCGGCCTAAGGCTCTTCACCATTTGCGGTAAGCCCCTGAAAGGCGCCGGCGCACGCGCGTCGGCTATCGTCTCGCCCATGAATGCCTCCCTCCGCCTTGGCTGGCGCACCCTTTGGCGCGATCTGCGCGCTGGCGAATTGCGCCTATTGATCGTTGCCGTGCTGCTGGCCGTGGCCGCACTCACGGCGGTCGGCTTCTTTGCCGACCGGCTGCAGGGCGGCTTGCAGCGCGATGCGCGGCAATTGCTTGGCGGAGATGCAGTGATCGTGAGCGACAACCCCACGCCGGCGGCCTTCATCGCGCAGGCCCGTGCTTTCGGCCTGGAGGGATCAGGCACCTATGGCTTCCCGACCATGGCACGTACCGACGACGCCCAGGGCGGCGCCAGCAAGCTGGTCGCGCTCAAGGCCGTGGCCGCGGGCTACCCGTTGCGCGGCAGCCTGCAGACCGCAAGCAGTGCCGAGGCGCCGGGCACCGTCACGCGCGACATTCCGGCGACGGGCGAGGCGTGGGTCGATGCCTCGCTGCTCGATTCGCTGGGGCTCAAGGTGGGCGACCCGCTGCTTCTGGGCGACGCCAGCCTGCGCGTGGGCCGCGTGATCACGCTGGAGCCGGACCGCGGGGCGGGCTTCATGAGCTTTGCGCCGCGCGTGATGCTCAACCAGGCGGACGTGCCGCGCACCGGTCTCGTACAGCCTGCGAGCCGCGTCGGGTACCGCTATGCGGTGGCGGGCGACGAGGCAGCCGTCAAGCGTTTTTCCGACTGGGCCGAGGCCGCGATCAAGAAAGGCGACCTGCGCGGCGTGCGGCTCGACTCCTTCGAGGGCGGACGCCCCGAAATGCGCCAGACGCTCGATCGCGCCGAAAAATTCCTGAGCCTGGTCGCGTTGCTCGCGGCGCTGCTCTCGGCCGTGGCCGTGGCGCTGGCCGCGCGCGGCTTCGCGGCCGGCCACCTCGACGACTGCGCCATGCTGCGCGTGCTGGGCCAGAGCCAGCGCACCATTGCGCTGGCTTACTCGTTCGAATTCGCAATCGTCGGCCTCGTGGCCAGCGGCCTGGGCGTGGCGCTCGGGTTTGGCGTGCACTACGTCTTCGTCGTGCTGCTCGCGGGGCTGGTCGAAACGGCGCTGCCCGCGGCAACGTTGTGGCCGGTGGCTTTCGGCCTGGGCATGGGGCTCACGCTGCTGTTCGCATTCGGCCTGCCGCCGGTGCTGCAACTGGCTCGGGTGCCTCCACTGCGGGTGATCCGGCGCGACGTCGGCGGGCTCAAGCCCGCATCGCTCGCGGTGCTGGGCATTGGCGTGGCTGGTTTCGCGGCCTTGCTGATCGCGGCCAGCAGCGACCTGAAACTGGGCCTGATCGCCGTTGGCGGCTTCGCGGGCGCTGTGGCCGTGTTCGCGCTCTTGAGCTGGCTGGCGGTATGGGTGCTGCGCCGCAGCGTCAACGAAACCACCGCACCGCGTTGGCTGGTGCTGGCCACGCGCCAGATCTCGGCGCGACCGGCCTATGCGGTGGTGCAGGTCAGCGCACTCGCAGTGGGCCTGCTGGCGCTGGTGCTGCTGGTGCTGCTGCGCACCGACCTGGTCGCGAGCTGGCGCAAGGCCACGCCGCCCGATGCGCCGAACCGATTCGTGATCAACGTCATGCCCGACCAGAGCACCGCGTTCCAAAAATCATTGCGCGATGCCGGCGTGAGCAAGTTCGACTGGTACCCGATGATCCGCGGCCGGCTGGTGGCGGTGAACGGCAAGCCGGTGTCGCCCGACGACTACGTGGAAGACCGCGCCAAGCGGCTGGTGGACCGCGAGTTCAACCTCAGCAACAGCGTGCAGGCCCCGCCGCACAACAGCATCGTCGCGGGCACGTGGAAGCCCGACGCGCCAGGCGAAGTGAGCGTGGAAGAAGGCCTGGCCGAAACACTTGGCCTGAAGCTGGGCGACACGATGCGCTTCGACATCGGCGGCATGCAGAACGACGCGCGCATCACCTCGCTGCGCAAGGTCGACTGGGGTTCGCTGCATGCCAACTTCTTCGTGATGTACACGGTGGCCGCATTGCCCGACGTGCCCGTGACCTACATGGGCGCCTTCCGCGCGCCCGAGACCCGGGGCTTCGACAACGCGCTGGTGCGCAGCTACCCCAACGTGACCAACGTCGACATGAGCGCCACCATCAACCAGGTGCAGCGGGTGCTCGACCAGGTGGTTCGCGCGGTCGAGTTCCTGTTCGGCTTCACGCTCGCGGCGGGTCTGGTGGTGCTGTTTGCCGCGGTCACGGCCACACGCGAGGAGCGTGCGCGCGAGTTCGCGGTGATGCGCGCGGTGGGCGCGCGGGCCAGCCTGCTGCGCCAGGTGCAGCGTGCCGAGCTCGTGGGCGTCGGCTTGCTCGCGGGCTTCCTGGCGAGCATCGTGGCCTCGGCCATTGGCTGGGGCCTAGCGCGCTATGTGTTCGACTTCACCTGGACCGCGTCGCCCATCGTGCCGGTGGCCGGTGCGCTCGCGGGCGCGGTGCTGGCGCTGGCGGCGGGCTGGTGGGGGCTGCGCGACGTGCTGCGCAGGCCGGTGGTCGATACGCTGCGGCGGGCGGCGGAGTAGCAGGAAGGAAACTCGGTGAATCTTCCTGTCCAATAGCGGCATGGAATATCCACCGAACGAACTCGCGGAACGGCTGACCGAGCTCGAGATCAAGTCGAGCTATGCCGAAGACCTGCTCGAGCAGCTGAACATGATGATCTACCGTCAACAGCAGCAGATCGACAGCCTCATTCTTCAGGTCACGCAATTGAAGCAGCAAAGCCAGAATGCGGGGCAGGAGGGGGCGGCGCGCAATCTTCGCGACGAGTTGCCGCCGCATTACTGAGTCCTGGTTCTGTTGTTCAGGGCGGCGCTCCCGCCGACGGGGTACCTTTCTCCGCGAATGTCCCCCGCCCTTCGGGCTCCTCCTTTATTTCGCTGCGCAAGGCACCCCGCCAGCGGGAGCGTTGTTCAGAGCACCTGTTGATCAGCCAGCACCACAGCCGCGCTCGGTGTGCACAGGGCGCCGGGTGCTCCCCGCAGCGAAATAAAGGAGGAGCCGAAGGCGGGGGACATTCGCGGAGGGGAGTACCCGGTGGCCTGTGCACGCGCCCTGACGAACGGTACCGGCCAAAAAGATCACCCCTGCGAGTGCCAGAGCACCGCAAAGAAATGGCACGCACTGCCCGCCAGGACGAACAGGTGCCAGACAAAGTGCGCAAACCGCACCTTGTTGTCGAACAGGAAGACCACGGCACCCGCCGTGTAGAACAGCCCACCGGCCACGAGCCAGCCCAGCCCCGCGGGCGACATGCGCTCGTACAGTGGCACCGCTGCCATCAATGCCATCCAGCCCATGGCCACATAGAGGCCGGTCGACCACAGCGGATGCCGCAGCCGGTTGAACAGCTTGGCGCCCACGCCCAGCGCTGCCGCGGCGCAGATGGCGCCGAACAGCGTCCAGCCCCACGGCCCTCGCAGCACGCCGAACAGGAACGGCATGTAGCTGCCCGCAATGAAAAGATAGATGGCGGCGTGGTCGAGTCGGTTGAACCAAGCCTTGGCTCTTCCCATTGGCAGCGCGTGGTACAGCGTGGAAATCAGGTACAGCACGATGGCCGTGCCCGCAAAGAGAGATGCGCCGACGATGCTCGCGGCCTGGCCCTTCTGCGCAGCGCTGTAGACCAGGATGGGCAGCGAAGCAATGGCGAGCAGCAGGCCGAGGCCGTGGCTCAACGCATTGAAGATCTCTTCCAGGGTGGTCTGGTCGCGGGCCAGCGGAGGTCGCTTATTTGTGTGGACCAGAAGGGCTCGCTGCAATGGCATCGGTTGTAGATTCGGCATCGGAAACAGAATCTCCTGGGTCAAGATTGGTTCCACGGAATGTCGTGAAACCGGCAAGTCATGTTACTTGACCTGCTGTTTGCCCAATTTGCGCGCCAATGTGCGCCGATGCATACCAAGCCGCCGTGCTGTCTCGGAAATGTTGAAGCCGGTTTCGGCCAATGTCTCGTGGATGCGCTCCCATTCGAGCGTCTTGATCGAGGTCGATCGGTTCGTCAGTTCCACCTCGGTGGTGCCGTTGGCGCGGCCGAAGGCGGCCTCGATGTCGTCGGTGTTCGAGGGCTTGGCCAGGTAGTGGCAAGCGCCGAGCTTGATCGCCTCGACGGCCGTGGCGATGCTCGCAAAGCCCGTGAGCACCACGATCAGCATCTTGGGGTTGTGCCGGTGCAGCATCTGCACGCACGCCAGGCCGGAGGCCTCGCCGTTGAGCTTCAGGTCGACCACCGCGTAGCCGTAGCCGGGCGCGTGCGTCTGCAACAGGCGTTCCACCTCGTCGGCATTGCTGGCGTGCGTGACCGCATAGCTGCGGCGCTCGAACGACTTGCCGAGCGTGCGCGCGAAGGCCGCGTCGTCTTCCACAATCAGCAACTGGCGCTCGGCTTCAGCGGTTTCCGTCATGGGCTTTCGTTTCGATGGCGTCGATGGCTGGCGTCGCTTCGCCAGCTTCTTCTTCGTCGTCTTCCTGTTCTTCCAGCACGATGGCTGCAAGGGGCAGCGTGATGGCCACGATGGCACCGCCTTCGGGCCGGTTGTGCACCGCGACGCGGCCGCCCAGGGTGCGCGCCACGTTGACCACCAGGAACAGCCCGAGCCCGCCGCCCGGCCGGCCCTTGCTCGATTGGTAGGGCTTGCCGAACTCCTTCAGGATGGACGGCAGGAACCCCGGGCCGGCATCGGTCACGGTGAGGGTCAGCGCATCGGCATCGTGCGACACCTCGAAGCGCAGCCAGTGCGGCGAGGCTTCCAGCGCATTGTCGAGCACGTTGCAGATCATCTGCTTCAGGGCCGAATCGGAAACCATGGGCAGGTCTTGGCCAAAGCGGTTGTCGTAGTCGAACTCCTCCACCGGCCGCGTGGTGCGCCATTCCTCGACCAGGTCGTCGAGGAAGGTGCTCACCGTGGTTTCTTCCGATGACTCGCCGCGCGCCTCGCCGGCCGACAGCAGGATGCCGCTCACGATGCTCTTGCAGCGCTGGATCTGCAGCTCCATCTCGGCCACTTCGGTCAGCAGCTCGGGGTCGGAGCTGAAATGCGGCAGCCGGCGCCAGTCGCCGAGGATCACCGCCAGCGTGGCCAGCGGCGTGCCGAGCTCGTGCGCGGCGCCCGATGCGAGCAGGCCCATGCGCACGATGTGCTCTTCTTCCGACGCGCGCTGGCGCAGGTCGGCCAGCCGCGCATCGCGTGCGCGCAGGTTGCGGCTGATGCGGGTGATGAACACCACCAGCAGCGCCGCGTTGAGCGCAAAGCAGATCAGCATGCCTTGCACGTACGGGCTCCAGAGCCCGCGGTCGTGGTCGAGCGGCAGCGCGAGCGGACGCGAGAAAAGCGCCAACCCCGCAAAGCAGAGGCTGGTGACCACCACGATGGTCCACGTCGACCACGCCTTGAGCAGCACCGCGCCCAAAATGACCTGCAGCAGGTAGAGGAAGACGAACGGGTTGGTGGCGCCGCCGCTCAGGTAGAGCTGCGCGGTGAGGGTGGCCACGTCGACCAGCAGTGCGAGAAAGAGCTCGCCGTTGGTCACGCGGCGAAGGCTGCGCGAGCGCAGCAGGCTCACGCCGTTGAAGAGCGCAAGGCAGGTCAGCACCTGCAGCATGTGGTCGAGCGGCAGCCGGATGCCGAAGCCGTAGTGCACCAGCAGGATGGTGGCCACCTGCCCGACCACCGCGAACCAGCGCAGCTGGATCAGCTGCTGCATGTTCTTGTGGCCGGTGGCGTTGTCCAGGCTTGCCACGCCCGCGCGCGGCGCGTGCAGTTCCCCCGCGACGGCAAGGGGTTCAGTCGCGGTGGGCATCTGGACGGGCGCTGGCTTGGGCATTGGCGGCATTTTCGCCGTTGCGGCGCCTGTGCCCCTCGCGCCAGGCGTAGCCTGCGGCGCCCAGGACCATCAGTGCCAGGCCATACCAGGTGATGGCGTAGACAAGGTGGCTGTTGGGAAAGGCGATGACCGTGAGCCCGCCGGCGGGCCAGGCAGGGGCCGCGCTGGACGAAGAGGGCGCGGCATCCGAATCGACGAAGTACGGTGCCACGTTGCCGAGGCCGTGCGCCGCGGCAATGGCCTGCACGTCGCGCGAGAACCAGCGCTGCGCGGCTGGTTCGTTCTTGCGCAGGAAGCCGCCATGGGGCTCGGTGATGCGCAGCAGCCCGGTCACCGTGGTTTCGCCCTGGGGCTCGGTGGCCGCGCGCGCCGAGCGGCCCTGCGCATCGGGCGGCACGAAGCCGCGGTTGACCAGCACGATGCTGCCATCGGCTGCGCGCAGGGGCGTGAGCACCCAGAAGCCGGCGCCGAGCCGTGTGCTGGCCTGCACCAGGGTTTCCTTGTCGTGGAGAAAGGTGCCGGCGAGGCGCACGCGCCGGTATTCGTCGTCGGCCGCGTTGACCTGCGGCCAGCGCTCGCGCCCGGGGGCGTCGGCGGGCGCGGCGTGCACGCGCTGCTCAACGCGGGCGATGAGATCGAGCTTCCAGGCCCTGCGTTCGACCTGCCAGGTGCCGAGCGCGAAGAAGCCGGCAAAAGCCAGTGCCGCGCAGACCGCCAGCGCCGCCCGGGCCGCCGCGGAGCGCTGGCGGCCGGCCGGTGTATCGAGGCTTGGGGTGCTGTGGTCTGGCGGCGGGGGTGTCAAGGCATGTTCTTCATGTCGTGCACCGACATTGGCATCATGTTGGCGTTCATGTGGTACATGACCCAGAGCGACCCGGCCAGCGTGATCACCACGAGCACGATCGTGAAGATCAGCGCCAGCATGTTCCAGCCGCTCTCGGACTTGGCGTCCATGTGCAGGAAGTAGATCATGTGGACCACGATCTGCACCGCGGCAAAGCCCAGGATGACGAGCGAGGTGGTGTGCGTGCTGGGGAGCACCTTGCCCATCACGAGCCAGAACGGAATTGCGGTGAGGATCACGGCCAGCACGAAGCCGGTCATGTAGCCCTTGAAGGTGCTGTGGCTGACGGGGCCGTCGTCGTGATGGTCGTCGTGCGCATCATGGCCGTGTGCGGCGTTGGTGGTGGGGGCGCTCATTGCATCGATCCCATCAGGTAGACGAAAGTGAAGACGCCGATCCAGACCACGTCCAGGAAGTGCCAGAACATCGACAGGCACATCAGGCGGCGGCGGTTGGCGGCGGTGAAACCGTGCTTGGGCAGCTGGATCATCAGCACGATGAGCCACACGATGCCAAAGGTCACGTGCAGGCCGTGGGTGCCGACCAGCGCGAAGAACGACGAGAGGAATGCGCTGCGCTGCGGGCCCGCGCCTTCATGGAGGAGGTGCGCGAACTCGTACAGCTCCAGGCCGATGAAGCCCGCGCCCAGGAGACCGGTGATGAGCAGCCACGCCAGCGTGCCGCCCATGCGTTTGCGTTGCATCTCGAGCACCGCGAAGCCATAGGTGATGGACGAGAACAGCAGCAGCGAGGTGTTGATGGCCACCAGCGGCAGGTCGAACAGGTCGGCGCCCGAGGGGCCGGCCGCGTAGCTGCGGCCCAGCACGCCGTAGGTCGCGAACAGGCACGCGAAGACCAGGCAGTCGCTCATCAGGTAGAGCCAGAAGCCCAGCAGCGTGCCGTTTTCGGGATGGTGGTCGTTGCCGACGTGGAACAGCTCGAACACGGGCGGCTTGCCCGTCTGGTCGCTGTGGGCGCCGGCCTGGATGTGGTGGCCCGCGGGAGTTTGCAGAGCGGTGGTATCAGACATGGGCGGCTCCCAGCAGGCGAGTGCGATCGTCCTCGGTGCGAACGACGTCTTCCGCGGGGATGTAGTAGTCGCGCTTGTAGTTGAAGGTATGAATGATCACGGCGGCCAGCATGGCGACGAAGCCGATGCCCGCCACGAGCCACATCTGCCAGATCAGCGCGAAACCGCAGGTCGCTGCCAGGGCCGCGATGATGAAGCCGGCCGCCGTGTTCTTGGGCATGTGGATGGGCGTGAAGCCGTCGAGGGGCCGCTCGTAGCCACGCTTCTTCATGTCGGTCCAGGCGTCGTTGTCGTGGATGCGCGGCGTGAAGGCGAAGTTGTAGGCTGGCGGCGGCGACGAGGTCGACCACTCGAGCGTGCGGCCGTTCCATGGGTCGCCCGTGGTGTCGCGCAGCGAATCGCGGCGGATGTAGCTCACCACCAGCTGGATCAGGAACGACGCGATGCCCAGCGCGATCAGCACGGCGCCGAAGGCGGCGACCTGGAACCAGATCTGCAGCGACATGTCCTGGAAGTGGCTCATGCGGCGGGTGACGCCCATCAGGCCCAGGATGTACAGCGGCATGAAGGCGAACCAGAAGCCGACAATCCAGAACCAGAACGAGCACTTGCCCCAGAACGGATCGAGCTTGTAGCCGAAGGCCTTGGGGAACCAGTAGGTGATGCCTGCGAGCATGCCGAACAGCACGCCGCCGATGATCACGTTGTGGAAGTGGGCGATCAGGAACAGGCTGTTGTGCAGCACGAAGTCGGCCGGGGGCACCGCGAGCAGCACGCCCGTCATGCCGCCGATCACGAAGGTGATCATGAAGCCGATGGTCCACATCATGGGCAGCTCGAAGCGGATGCGGCCGCGGTACATGGTGAAGAGCCAGTTGAAGATCTTCGCGCCCGTCGGGATCGAGATGATCATCGTCGTGATGCCGAAGAACGAGTTCACGCTGGCGCCGGAGCCCATGGTGAAGAAGTGGTGCAGCCACACGAGGTACGACAGGATGGTGATCACGACCGTGGCGTAGACCATCGACGCATAGCCGAAGAGGCGCTTGCCCGAGAAGGTGGAGACCACTTCAGAGAAGATGCCGAAGGCCGGCAGGATCAGGATGTACACCTCGGGGTGGCCCCAGATCCAGATCAGGTTCACGTACATCATGGCGTTGCCGCCGAGGTCGTTCGTGAAGAAGTTGGTACCGACGTAGCGGTCGAGCGACAGCAGCGCGAGAACGGCGGTCAGCACCGGGAAGGCGGCCACGATCAGCACGTTGGTGCACAGGGCGGTCCAGGTGAACACCGGCATCTTCATCATCGTCATGCCGGGCGCGCGCATCTTCACGATGGTGGCCAGCAGGTTGACGCCGGAGAGCAGGGTTCCGACCCCCGCTATCTGCAATGACCATATGTAGTAGTCGACCCCCACGTCGGGGCTGAAGAGAATGCCCGACAGCGGCGGATAAGCCAGCCAGCCGGTCTTGGCGAACTCGCCGACGAAGAGCGAGGCCATCACCAGGCCCGCGCCGAAGGTGGTCATCCAGAAGCTGAAGTTGTTCAGGAACGGAAAAGCCACGTCGCGCGCGCCGATCTGCAGCGGCACCACGAAGTTCATGAGGCCCGTGACCAGTGGCATGGCCACGAAGAAGATCATGATCACGCCGTGGGCGGTGAAGATCTGGTCATAGTGGTGCGGCGGCAGGAAGCCGGCGTTGTCGCCGAAGGCGAAGGCCTGCTGAGCCCGCATCATCAGGGCGTCGGCAAAGCCGCGCAGCAGCATCACCAGCCCGAGGATGATGTACATGATGCCGATCTTCTTGTGGTCGATGCTGGTGATCCAGTCGTGCCACAGGGTGCCCCACAGCTTGAAGTAGGTCAGGGCGCCGAGGACGGCAAGGCCGCCCAGCACCACGGCCGCAAAGGTCGCAAGCAGGATGGGCTCGTGGTAGGGAATCGCCTCCCACGTGAGGCGGCCGAAGATGAGCTTCGTCAGGTCAAGGTTCTCGAACATCGTCATTCTTCGGTGGTGCACATTGCCGTGACGTACTTGCGCGTCGGCGAACTGGAATTGATGCTGTCGGGCTGCCAGGCGGTTGCCTTGGTGGCCACGTTGAAGGCGCCGGGCTTGCCCAGGCCGCCTTCGGCATCGATGGCCATCATCTGCTTCATGCACATCTTGTTGCGGTCGACGCAACGGTTGAGGATGGCGTCATACAGGTCGGGCGCCACGCTGGCGTAATGGCGCACGGGGTCGCGCTCGCTCGGCGCTTCGAGCTTCACGTAGGTTTCGCGGGAGAGCTCGCCGTCCTTGCCGGCCTTGGCCTTCTTCACCCACTCTTCGAAGCCGTCGTTGGTCAGGCCGTGGAACTTGAAGCGCATGCCCGAAAAGCCCGCGCCGCTGTAGTTGGCCGAGAAGCCCTCGAACTCGCCCGGCTTGTTGATGACCGCGTGCAGCTTGGTTTCCATGCCCGGCATGGCGTAGATCTGCCCGGCCAGTGCGGGAATGAAGAAGGAATTCATCACCGACGTGGCCGTGATCTTGAAAGTGATCGGCCGGTCGACCGGCGCAGCCATTTCGTTCACCGTGGCAAAGCCCTGTTCGGGGTAGATGAAGAGCCATTTCCAGTCGAGTGCCACCACTTCGACCACCAGCGGTTTGGCTTCGGCGGGCACCGGGCGCTCGGCGTCCAGGCGGCTCAGCGGCCGATAGGGGTCGAGCGTGTGGGTGCTGATCCAGGTGATGGCGCCCAGCGCGATGATGATCAGCAGCGGCGCGGCCCAGATCGCGAGCTCGAGCTGGGTGGAATGGTCCCAGTCGGGGCTGTAGTCGGCCTCCTTGTTCGACTGGCGGTAGCGCCAGGCGAAGAAGATGGTCAGCGCGATCACCGGAATGATGATGATCAGCATCAGCACGGTAGAGACGACGATCAGGCGTCCCTGCTGGTTGGCGATGTCGCCGGAAGGGTTCATGAGCACCGTGTTGCAGCCCGCCAGCAAGGCGAGGGGGAGCAACAGGAGCCATCGGCGAAGGGAGTGGAGGGTGGGCATGCCGAAGAGAAAGAAAGAGGTGCGTGGGCTGCGCAAAGACTCCACAATCTACGACCAAAGGCCCCCGCCGCCTATTGGACGTTTTGTCCTATGGCGGGAATCCCCATTCGGTGAGACGCTTGGAACCTCTGTTCAATGGTCTACCTTGTCACTGCCGGTGACACCCGAATTACAAAACGCAATGACGACGACGTCCAGCATCAGTCCGCAAGGCGCACAGCCTGTGCCGAACACGTCCGGAAACGGCGCCAGCCAGGGCGACGCCGATCACTCGCACATCGCACCCGGCGAGATCGCCGTGGGCGTGATCATCGGCCGTGCTTCGGAATATTTCGATTTCTTCGTCTACGGTATTGCCTCGGTGCTGGTGTTCCCGGCGGTGTTCTTTCCGTTCGAGGCGCGTCTGGAGGGAACCCTTTACGCATTCGTGGTTTTCTCCTTCGCTTTCATTGCACGGCCGTTCGGAACTGTCATTTCGATGGCCATCCAGCGACGGTTCGGGCGAGAGGCCAAGCTGACCATCGCGCTGTTCGTGCTGGGCACCTCCACCGCGGGCATCGCCTTCCTGCCGGGCTACGCGAGCATCGGATTCACGTCGATCGTGCTGCTGTCGGTCTTCCGCTTTGCCCAGGGCCTTGCGCTCGGCGGCTCGTGGGACGGTCTGCCTTCGCTGCTGGCGCTCAATGCGCCGCAGAACCGCCGCGGCTGGTACGCCATGCTGGGCCAGCTTGGGGCGCCGCTCGGCTTTTTCGTGGCCAGCGCGCTGTTCGCCTACCTGTACGCCAACCTGCCCCTCAAGGACTTCCTCGACTGGGGCTGGCGCTACACCTTCTACGTGGCCTTCGCGATCAACGTAGTGGCGCTGTTCGCTCGCCTCAGGCTTGTGGCAACCGAGGAATATTCCCGCCTGCTCGAAGAGCGCGAGCTGCAGCCCACCAGCGTGGTCGAGCTGACCCGCTCGCAGGGCGCCAACCTGCTGATCGGCGCATTTGCGGCGCTGGCAAGCTATGCGTTGTTCCACCTGATCACAGTGTTCCCGCTGTCTTGGATCACGCTGTATTCCGACCAGTCGATCACCGAATTCCTGGTGGTGCAGATGATCGGCGCGGTGTTCTGCGCCGGCGGCATCGTGGCCTCGGGCGTGATCGCCGACCGTGTGGGCCGTCGTTTCACGCTGGGCGGCCTGGCCGCGATGATTGCGGTGTTCAGCGGCTTTGCACCCACGCTGCTCGACGGCGGCCGCATCGGCCAGGACATCTTCATTCTGCTGGGCTTCGTGCTGCTGGGACTCTCCTATGGCCAGGCGGCAGGCGCGGTGACCTCAAACTTCGAGCCCAAGTACCGCTACACCGGTGCCGCACTGACGGCCGACCTGGCGTGGCTCATCGGTGCCGCCTTTGCCCCGCTGGTGGCGCTCGGCCTGTCGGCGAATTTCGGGCTGGCCTATGTGAGCGTGTATCTGCTGTCGGGCGCGGTCGGCACGCTGGCGGCGTTGGGGTTGAACCGGGCGCTGGTGCGCGACTGAGCGGCGGATCTCGGCCGTTTCTCCAAAGGGGCCGGGCGGCCCCTTTTTGTTTTCCGGCGCACAGGCTTAGGATCGCGCCATGTTTGCCGCTGCCATCTTCGACATGGACGGGCTGCTCATCGATTCGGAGCGGCCCATCATGGCTGCATGGATCGAAGCGGCCCGCACGCTCGACATCGAGCTTTCGCACAGCCAGTATCTGCAGGTGGTGGGCCTCGCCACCGCGGAGTCCGAGCTGATTCTCGGCACGCTGCTCGGCGGGCCCGACGCCTATCGCCATGCCATCGGCCACGTTCGCAAACTGCTGCAACTGCAGCGCGCCGATGGCCTTCCGATGTTTCCGATCAAGCCCGGCGCAGCCGAGTTCCTGGGTGCGCTGCGGCAGCGCGGAACGCGTTGCGCCGTGGCATCGTCTTCAACCAGCGGGCAGATCCAGGCCTGCCTCGGCAGCCTCGACGTGCTCCATCACTTCGACGCTTTTGCAGGTGGCGACGAGGTGGCACGGGCGAAGCCCGATCCGGCGCTCTACCTGCTCGCGGCCGAGCGCCTCGGCGTGGACCCGGCGAAATGCGTGGCCTTCGAAGACAGCGAAAACGGCGCCAAGGCCGCACTGGCGGCAGGCCTCAGGGTCGTGATCGTGCCTGATCTCAAGCACCCGCCAGCTTCGATTGTCGAGCGGGCCTTCCATGTGCTCGACTCCCTTCACGAGGCCGTTGCCCATGTGCCGCGGTGGTTTCCCGGCCAGGTGATACGCACATGATCAAGATCGGGACCCTCTGCCACGTGCTCGACAGCTGCCTCGCGTCGCCGATGACCGAGCGCGCCGTCGGACGCATCGTGGAGGTGGTCTCCGCGCCCTACGAGGCGCCCAGCGAGCGCTACCTGCCCGGCACTTACTACGACGTGCTGTTCGAGGGCTGGACCTTCTATTGCCGCAGCGACAAGCTCGTGCCCATTTCCGATCCCGATGCGGATGTCGGCAACTGGGAAGATGAATTCATCGACACCCCCGCCAGCCTTCCATCGAGAGCACCTCAGAGTACTTCGTCGCGCAACTGCGGGAAAACCTTCGACACCTTGGCGAGCAGGTAGTCGCCGTAGCGGCCGCTGAATGCGTGCACGTTGGCGCGGTCCCAGCGCTCGGCGCTGTCGTCTAGCGCCTCGGCACCCGCGAGGCCTTCGATGCGCTGCACGCGCGCCTCGAAATTCGGGTCGAAGAACAACGGGAACGAGAGCCGGTCGCGCCCCGAGGTGTTGCGCCTCACGCGGTGCGGCGTCGACTTGTAGAGACCGCCGGTCATGCGGTCGAGCATGTCGCCGATGTTGCAGACGAAGGAGCCTGGAATCGGGGGCGCGTCGATCCAGCCGCTGGGCGTGTGCACCGCAAGGCCGCCCACGTCGTCCTGGTGCAGGATGGTGAGCAGGCCGTAGTCCGTGTGTTCGCCCACACCCCATTGCACGTCGAGCCCTTCGGGCACCGGCTGCGAGGGGTAGTTGAACAGGCGGAACAAGATGAGAGGATCGGCCGTATAGCGCTCGGCGAAGTACGCCGCCGGCAGGCCGAGGCTCAGTGCAATGCCTTCCATCAGCCGGTGGCCCAGCTGCGTGACCGCCGCCATGTAGTCGAGAATGGTTTCGCGCAAGCCCGGCACGTCGGGGAAAAGGTTGGGCCCGTGCACCGGTGTCTTCGCCTGCACCAGCGGGTGCGAGGCGGGTAGTTCGGTGCCGAGGTAGAGGCCTTCTTTCCAGTCGGGCCGGCCCGAGGTGAGTTCGCCGCCGAGCGGGAAGAAGCCGCGCCAGGCACGCCCGCCCAGGGCCATGCGCCATTGCGTCTTGGTTTCTTCGGGTAACTCGAAGAAGCGGTGGCTCAGCATTTCGAGCCGCTGTACCAGCGCCGCATCGACCCCGTGGCCCGTGACATAGAAGAAGCCGTGCGCGCGGCAGGCAGCGCCGATCTGCGCGGCCACGCCGTCGCGTTCGGGCGTGCCGGCCACGAGCGGGGCGACATCGATCACGGGAAGCGTGTGCGTATCAGTCACGATCGTAGAGAGGATGTCACGCGCCGCGCGCGAAGGGCGAACGGATGTCCGAAAGAAACTGCTGCGCGCGGGGATGCTGCGGCCGGTTGAAAAAGTCGTCGGGCGTGGCACGTTCGAGCACCTTGCCCTCGTCCATGAAGATCACGCGGTCGGCCACCTCGCGCGCGAAGCCCATCTCGTGCGTGACGCAGACCATGGTCATGCCGTCGCGCGTGAGGTCGCGCATCACGAGCAGCACCTCGCCGACCATCTCAGGGTCGAGCGCGCTGGTGGGCTCGTCGAACAGCATCAGCGGAGGCTGCATGGCGAGCGCGCGCGCAATCGCCACGCGCTGTTGCTGGCCGCCTGAGAGCTCGCTGGGCCATGCATCCGCCTTGTTGGCAAGGCCCACGCGCAGCAGCAGCGCCATTGCGCGCTCTTCGGCCTCCTTGCGCGTGAGGCCGCGCAGCTGCATCGGTGCCATCGTGCAGTTCTGCAGCACCGTGAGATGCGGGAACAGGTTGAACTGCTGGAACACGAAGCCGATGCGCGAGCGGAACGCATTCACGTCGGTGCCTGGCGCATGGATGTCCTTGCCTTCAAAAAGGATGCGGCCCGACTGGATCGGCTCAAGCCGGTTGAAGGTGCGAATCAGCGTCGACTTTCCCGAGCCCGAGGGGCCGCACACCACGACCACTTCACCTTTGTGGATGGTCTCGTCGATATCGACCAGGGCCTGGTAGCTGCCGTACCACTTGTTGACGTTCTGGAGTTCGATCATGCGGACACCTTGGGGGCCGAAGCGGGGTTGGCCACGGACATGCCGCGCCGCGCGAGACGGCGCTCGAGCCAGTAGGCGAAACGAGATAGCCCGAAGCAGAGGATGAAATAGGTCAGGCCCAGGATCAGGTAGATCTGCGCCGGCTTGGTGAACACCTGCGTGTTGATCTGCGTCGCGATGAACGACACCTCGGCCAGCCCGATGATGTAGCCGAGCGAGGTTTCCTTGATGGTCGAGACGAACTGGTTCACCAGCGAGGGCAGCATGCTGCGCAGCGCCTGCGGCAGCACCACGAGACGCATCGCGCGGCCATAGTCCAGGCCCAGCGCGCGGGCGGTTTCCATCTGGCCGCGCGGCAGGCCCTGGATGCCGGCGCGCACGATCTCGGCAAGGTACGCTGCGTCGAACACCACGAGCGCGATCAGCATGGTGGTGAACTGGTCGGTCTTCACGCCCGTCACGCTCGGCAAGAAGAAGTAGGCCCAGAAAATCACCATCAGCAAGGGGAGGCCGCGCACCACGAAGACGAAGCCCGTGACCGGCCAGCGCAGCCAGCGCCACGGGCTCACGCGGGCGAGGCCGAGCACGATGCCCAGCGGCAGCGCGAGCACGAGGCCAGAGGAGGCGAGCAGCAGCGTGAGTACAAGCCCGCCGAGCGGGCCGTTCGGGTACTGCCCGATCAGGAAATAGACCCAGTAGTCGTTGATGATCTCTAGCATCTCATCAACATTTCTAGATGGTCCGCACCGGATAGCGGTGGTGGTACCAGGTGGCAAGGCCGGTGATCGCGAGCGACACCGTCAGGTAGGCCGCGCTCGCGAACGCGAACGACTCGAAGCTGCGAAAGGTCGCGCTCTCGACCTGCCCGGCCTGGTACATCAGCTCGGCCACGCCGATCACGGTGGCGATCGAGGTGTTCTTCCAGAGGCTCAGCGTCTGCGAGATGAGCGGCGGCACCGTCACGCGCAGCGCCTGCGGCAGCACCACGCGGCGCATGGTGCCCAGAAAGCCGAAGCCCAGCGCGCGGCCGGCCTCGAACTGCACGGTGGGAATCGCGCGAATGCCGCTGCGGATGTCTTCCGCCATGAAGGCTGCCGTATAGAGCGAAAGCGCAATGATGGCGCTGTAGGCCTCGATGTGCCCCGCATAGAGCCATTGCTTGATGCCCTCCGGCAGCAGCTCGGGCGCGCCGAAGTACCAGAACAGCATGTGGGCGAGCAGCGGAACATTGCGTATGACTTCGACGTACGCAAAGCCGAGCCAGCGCAGCGGCGCGAGCGGGGACAGCCGAAGCAGCGCCACCACCAGCGCGATGGGCAGCGCCAGCACCAGCGAGGCCGCCAGCAGCTGCAGCGACAGCAGCAAGCCCGCGACCAGCATGTCGTGGTACTTGCCGGTGAGCAGCAACGAATAGTCGAACAGGGGCATTGGGGGGCGACAGTATCACTGCCGCGACGGATTGGCTTGGCTCCCTCCCCCGCTGGGGGAGGGTTGGGGTGGGGGCACGGCGGCGTCGGCAACATCGCGGCCTGAACAACGGCCGCTTGCCCCCATCCCTGCCTTCCCCCAGAGGGGGAAGGAGAAAACCCGAGATCAGTCGATCTTGTCGCTCTCGAGCTTGAAGTCGCGCGTCTGGAAGCCCGAAGCCGTGTTCGGCCCATACCACTTGACGAAGATCTTCTGCGCTTCGCCCGACTTCTCGAGCTCGCGCAGGGTCTCGTCCACCACCGCCTTCAGTCCGCTCTCGCCCTTCTTGATGCCGATGGCCAGCGCCTCGGTGCTCAGGTTCTGCTTGAGCACCACGTACTGGGCCTTCTGCGGGCCCAGCTTGGCGTAGCTGCGCAGCAGCGCGGCCTCATCGTCCACATAGCCCACGCCCTTGCCTTGCTGCAGCGCCTGGAAGGCCTGCTGGCTGGTGTCGAAGGTCACGACCTCGGCCGTGGGCACGGCCTTGCGGATGTTGGGCTCCTGCGTGCCGCCGCGGATGGTGAGCACCTTCTTGCCGGCGAGCTGCGGCACGTCGCTGATGCCGCTGTCCTTCTTCACGACGGCCTTCTGTCCGGTGACGAAGGTGGTGAGCGAAAAGTCGATCTGCGCCTCGCGCTCCTTGTTGTGCGTGAGGCCTGCGGCCACCAGATCCACATGGCCCTGCTGCAGTTCGGGAATGCGTGCGGCCACCGCGATCTGCTTGAGCACCGGCTTCACGCCGATCTTCTTGGCGATGGCGTTCACCAGGTCGACTTCGTAGCCGACGATCTGGCGCGTCTTTGGATCGATGAAAGTGGCGGGCTCGTCGGTTCCGAGCACGCCGACCACGAGTTCGCCTTTTTTCTTGATGTCGGCGAGCTGGTCCGCGTGGGCAGCGATGCCCGTCAGCAGCGCGGAGGCCGCGAGGGCCGCGGCAATGAGGTTCAAGCGCATGTTCTTCTCCTTCTGGGAAAGCAAGGACGGCACCATATCAATAAAACCGTGGATTATTAAATCCTCAATCGACATATGCATATGGACGCCCAAATGGTCCTGATGCCGGTACTGCGATTCGCGGGAATTCAAGCCTCGTGCAGCCCGGGGCGGCTGCTGGAGAGATACTCCCGCCATGCAGATTCACGAAAAGCCACCCGTCGACACGCCCTTCGAATGGATCGGCGGCGAACCCAGGGTGCAGGCGCTGGTCGATCGCTTCTACGACTTGATGGAGCTCGAGCCGGCCTATGCGCAGCTGCGCGCGGTGCACGGCACCAGCCTCGACAATGCGCGCCAGCGGCTCTTCTGGTTCCTGTGCGGCTGGCTCGGCGGCCCGCAGCACTACACCGACCGCTTCGGGCATCCGATGCTGCGCGCTCGCCATCTGCCGCAGAGCATCGGCGGGCACAGCATCGGCATCAAGGAGCGCGACCAGTGGCTGGCCTGCATGGACCAGGCGATGGGTGAGACCGGTGTGCCCGAAGGCTTGCGCGCACGCCTGCGCGACTCCTTCTTCCAGACCGCGGACTGGATGCGCAATCGCGGCGAGCAATAGAACATACAACGACTCCGAAAGAGACTCTCTTCAATGAATTCCATCGTCATCATCGGCGGCGGCCATGCCGCGGCCCAGCTTTGCGCCGGATTGGCCCAGGCGGGGCTGGGTGCGAACGTGCACCTCGTCTGCGAGGAGGCTTGCGAGCCCTACCATCGCCCGCCTTTGTCCAAGGCGTTTCTCAAGAGCGCCGAGGAAACCACTCAGCCGCACAAGGCCGCCGACTGGTACCGCGACGCGGGCATCACGCTGCACCTGGGCGACGCAGCAGTCGCCATCGACCGTGAGGCGCACACCGTCACGCTGCGCTCCGGCGCCGTCCTGCCCTGGGAGCGGCTGGTGCTGGCCACCGGCACGCGTGCGCGCCAGATGCCGGACCTGAAGCCAGGGCTGGAGAACGTTGTCAGCCTGCGCGCCGCCGATGAAGCGCATCGCCTGCGTTCGCGGCTCGCCGATACGCAGCAGGTCACGGTGCTGGGCGGCGGCTTCATCGGGCTCGAAGTGGCGGCCACGGCCAAGGCGCTCGGCAAGAGCGTGCAGGTGATCGAAAGCGCGCCGCGCCTGCTGGGCCGTGCCGTGTCGCCCGAGCTGTCGGCCCATGTGCTGGCAACGCATCGCGCGGCGGGCATCGACGTCGTGCTTGGCGCGCGCACCGGCGCATTCGAGGTCGAAGGGGAGCGGCTGCTTTCGCTCCAGGTCAACGGCGTGAAGCAACCGGTGGACCTGCTGCTGCTCGGCATTGGCGCCGTGCCCGAAACCGCACTGGCGCAGGCCGCCGGCATCGAATGCGCCGACGGCATCGTGGTCGATGGCCACATGCAGACCAGCGCGGCCGACGTGCTTGCGGTGGGCGATTGCACGCGCTTTCCCGATCGGCGCGCGGGGCGCGCACTGCGGCTCGAATCGGTGCAGAACGCGAGCGACCAGGCGCGCACCGCTGTCGCCACGCTGACCGGCGCCGCACGGCCGCACGATGCCGTGCCCTGGTTCTGGTCCGACCAGGGCAGCCTGCGCCTGCAGATGGTCGGCCTAGTGCCGGCCGAAGGCACGCCGGGGTCGACCAGCGTGCGCCGGCCGGGCCCCAAGCCCGATGCGTTCTCGCTGTTCCACTATGTCGATGGACAGCTGGTGTGCGTCGAATCGATCAACGCGCCGGTCGATCACATGATGTGTCGCAAGCTGCTCGAGGCGGGGCGCAGCCCCGCGCCCGAAGCGGTGGCCGACGCGGCCGTTCCGCTCAAGAATCACCTGGCATAGCCGTCACCCCGGTGGCAGCCTCGAAGTGAACGAGGCTGGGGTGGGCGAGGGACACCGCGGAACCGGCTTTGCCGGGCCGCTGGTGTTGCCCCCTTGAGGGGGGAGTCGAGCTACACGAAGTGAGCGAGGGACGGGGGTGGGCCCATTCAGCGCCGCGCTGGCGCCAGCAGCACCACCAGGGCGCCCGCGCCACCCTCGGCGGGCTTGGCCTGCACGAAGGCGATCACCTCGTTCTTCTGAATGAGCCAGCGCTGCGCCTTGGTTTTGAGCACCGGCTGCTTGCCCGGTGAGCCCAGGCCCTTGCCGTGCACCACGCGCACGCAGCGCAGCCCCTGCTTGTAGGCGTTGCGGATGAAGCCGCCAAGCGCCTCGCGCGCCTCGTCGCTGCGCAGACCGTGGAGGTCGACCTGTGCCTGGATGCTCCAGTCGCCCTTGCGCAGCCGCGCGGTCACGTCGGTGCCGATGCCCGGGCGGCGAAAGCTCATGGCGTCGTCGACGTCGAGCAGGGTGGTCACGTCGAATTCGTCGGACAGCGATTCGCGCAGCACGCGCTGTTCGTCGAGCTGGTGTTGTACCGGGATGGGCGCCGGCGGCTCGGGCGCGAGCGGCACCGCGGCCTTGCGGCGAAGCGGCTCCGTGGCGCCGATGGCGCGCGCGAACAGGTCTTTCTCGGCGGCGCGCTTGCGTTCCGCCGCGGCCTTGACGGCGGCTGCGGCCGCTTCGCGCTCGCGGGTTTCGGCCAGCGCGCGCTGCACCTGCTTCAGGTCCGCGAGATTCTTGATGGGCGGCGTGCGGGAAGCCATCAGAGCAGCCCTTTCTCGGCCATCGAAAAAGCCTGGCC
Organism: Variovorax sp. OV700; assembly: GCF_900099805.1. Taxonomy (GTDB): domain Bacteria; phylum Pseudomonadota; class Gammaproteobacteria; order Burkholderiales; family Burkholderiaceae_C; genus Variovorax. Next base: position 72,414 of record NZ_FNDR01000003.1, read on the forward strand.
GGCGCTGACGATCACGTGGTCGAGTACGCGCACGTCGATCAGCGCGAGCGCGGCGCCCAGCGTTTGCGTCAGCGACTCGTCGGCCCGGGAGGGTTCGATGCTGCCGCTGGGATGGTTGTGCGACAGCACCACGGCCGCGGCCCGGTGGTGCAGCGCGCGCGTGACCACTTCGCGCGGGTAGACGCTGGTCTGGGTCAGCGTTCCGCGAAACAGCTCCTCGAGCACGATCAGCCGGTGCTGCGCGTCGAGAAACAGCACCGCAAACACCTCGTAGGCGCGCGAACCGATGTGCAGCTGCAGATACTGCTTGACTGCCTCGGGCGAGTCAAACACCGCTCGCTCCTTGAGGCGCTCTGCCATGGCGCGGCGCGCCAGTTCGAGCACCGCGATGAGTTCGGCGCGCTTGGCATCGCCGCCCATGCCCTTGATCACCTTCAGATCCTCGGCGCCGGTCTGGAGCAGCCCTGAAAGGCCTCCGAAGTGGTCGAGCAGCTCCTGGGCCAGCTGGAGCACGTTTTTTCCGGCCACGCCCGTGCGCAGCAGCAACGCCAGCAACTCGGCGTCGGCCAGCGCGCCGGCGCCCCGTGCGATGAGTTTTTCGCGCGGGCGGGCGTGGGCGGGGAGATCCTTGAATGCCATCGGAAACCTGGTGAAACCCTGAAAGGGCAGGCGAACGCGCCCGCTCCTTAAAATGCAGTCCAGTTTATCGGGACACCCACCTTGTCTTTGCCCACCTCCACTGCACCCATGTCCCACGTTGTGACTTCCGGCTCGTTCCTGACCCTGCATTACCGGCTGGCCGGTCCGGCGGGCGACATCATCAACACGTTCGACGACAAGCCCGCGACCCTGTCGCTGGGAACCGGCGAGCTTTCGCCCGCCATGGAGCAGCGGCTCATGGGCCTGGAAGAGGGCACGCACGCCACCTTCGAGCTGCCCGCCGGCGAGGCCTTTGGCGAGCGCAACCCCGAGATGCAGCAATGGGTGGCCAGGAAGCTGCTGGCGCAGATGGGCGACCCCGACGAGCAATACGCGGTCGGCGACGTGGTGCAGTTCCCCACGCCCGACGGCACGGGCAGCTACGCGGGCGCGGTGGTCGAATCGAACGAGACCGCGGTGCGCTTCGACTTCAACCATCCGCTGGCCGGGCAGCCCGTGACCTTCGAGGTGCGCCTGATCGGAGTGCTATGAACCCGAGCCTCGAAGAAGTCATCCTCGCCGAGCCGCGCGGCTTTTGCGCGGGCGTGGACCGCGCCATCGAGATCGTCGAGCGCGCCCTTGCCAAGTTCGGTGCGCCCATCTATGTGCGCCACGAGATCGTGCACAACACCTATGTGGTGAACGAGCTCAAGGCCAAGGGCGCGATCTTCATCGAAGACCTGGCCGACGTGCCGCCCGGCGCTACGCTGGTGTTCAGCGCGCATGGCGTGAGCAAGGCGGTGCAGCAGGAGGCGCGCGACCGCGGCTTCGACGTTTTCGACGCCACCTGCCCGCTGGTGACCAAGGTGCACGTCGAGGTCGCCAAGCTCGCCAAGGAAGGCTACGAGTTCATCATGATCGGCCACAAGGGGCACCCCGAGGTCGAAGGCACCATGGGCCAGCTTTCGAGCGGCATCCATCTGGTGGAAGACGTGGAAGACGTGGCCAGAGTGGCGCCCGCGCAGACCGACAAGCTCGCCGTCGTCACGCAGACCACGCTCAGCGTGGACGATGCGGCCGAAATCGCGGCGGCGGTGCGTGCGCGCTTTCCGAAGGTGCGCGAGCCCAAGCAGCAGGACATCTGCTACGCCACGCAGAACCGCCAGGACGCGGTCAAGATCATGAGCCCGCAGGTCGACCTGGTGATCGTGGTCGGCAGCCCCACCAGCTCCAACAGCAACCGGCTGCGCGAACTGGCAGAGCGCCTGGGCACCGAAAGCTACATGGTCGATTCGGCCGACGAGCTCAAGCCCGAGTGGTTCGAGGGCAAGGGCCGCATCGGCCTCACGGCCGGTGCCTCGGCCCCTGAAGTGCTGGTGCGCGAGGTGATCGAGCGGGTGAGGGCGCTCGGCGCGGTGTCGGTCCGCAAGATGGACGGCATCGAGGAAACCATCAAGTTTCCACTCCCCAAGGGCCTCAAGCTCGACGACATTCCTCCTCCGGGACACATCTCTTGATTCACGAAAACACCGACTGGCGCTCTGAAATAGACGGCGCCGCCCGCAGGCTGCGCGAGCGCTCCGGCGCCTTCCTGCGCCAGACGCCGCTCTGGAAATTGCCGGCTTCCGCTTTCGGCATCGAGGTGCCCGGCGTGGAGCTGTGGCTCAAGCTCGAGCACATGCAGGTGAGTGGCAGCTTCAAGGCGCGGGGCATGATGAATCGCCTGCTGGCCAACGACATTCCCGAGAGCGGCGTAGTCGTGGCCTCGGGCGGCAACGCCGGCATTGCCACTGCGGCGGCGGCTAAGGCCCTGGGCGTGCGCTGCCAAGTGTTCCTGCCCGGCGTTTCGCCCGAAGCCAAGCGCGCCAGGCTGCGGGCGCTGGGCGCCGAGGTGATCGTGGTCGGCGAGCTGTACCCCGACGCGCTGGCCGCCTGCCTCACGCGCCAGAAGGAAACCGGCGCCTTGCTGACCCATGCCTACGACCAGCCCGAAGTCGTGGCCGGCGCGGGCACGCTCGGCGTCGAGATCGAAGCAGAGGGCGGTTTGCCCGATTCGGTGCTCGTGAGCGTCGGCGGCGGCGGCCTGATCGGTGGCCTCGCCGGCTGGTTCCAGAAGCGCGCCCGCGTGGTGGCGCTCGAACCCGAGAAGGCGCCCACGCTGTTCCGCGCCCGTGAGGCCGGCGAGCCGGTCGACGTCGAGGTGGGTGGCATCGCTGCCGATTCGCTCGGCGCGCGCCGCATCGGCGCCATCTCATGGGAAATTACCCAGCAATACGTGCAGGACGCGCTGCTGCTGTCCGACGAATCCATCCGTGCCGCGCAGCAGTGGCTGTGGAAGGAGCTCAAGCTCGCCGTCGAGCCGGCCGCCGCGCTGCCGCTGGCGGCGCTGCAGACCGGCGCATACGTGCCCCGTGAGGGCGAGAAGGTGTGCCTGATCGTCTGCGGCGCGAACGTCGACCCGGCCAGCGTCGCCTGAAGTCCTTTTATTTCTCGCAGTTGACCATCCACGGCACGCCGAACTTGTCGGTCAGCATGCCGAAGCCGACGGCCCAGAACTGCGGGCCGTAGGGCATCGTGACCTGGCCGCCCTGGGCCAGCGCGTCGAACAGCTTTTTGCCTTCGTCCACGCTGTTGGCCTGCACGGAGAGCGAGAAGCCCTTGTGGCCCTCGAAAGGCTTGCCGGGCGGCATGTCGGAGGCCATCAGCTTGTGGCCCCGGGCTTCGAGCGCGGCGTGCATGATCTTGTTCTTGTATTCGGCAGGCGTTTCGGCGCCCATGGGGCTTTCGCCGAAGGTCATGCTGAAGATGACCTTGCCGTCCAGCGCCTTGGCATAGAAGGCCATTGCCTCGGCCGCGTTGCCGTTGAATGTCAGATAGGCTTGCATCGCTTTTTCCCTTCGGTTGAACTGTGGGGAAGGAGATGCTACGCCCACCTAAAATCCCCCCATGCTTGACATCACTCTGCTCCGCAAGGACCTGGCCTCCGCCGTCGCCGGCCTCGAAAAACGCAAGAAAAACCAGCCCTACCTCGACGTGGCGGCGTTCAGCGCGCTCGAGGCCGAGCGCAAGACGCTGCAAACCCGCACCGAGGAAATCCAGGCCCGCCGCAATACGCTGAACAAGCAGATCGGCCCGCTCAAGGCCAAGGGCGAATCGACCGATGCGCTGATGGCCGAAGTCAACGCGCTCAAGGCCGAGCAGGAATCGCAATCCAGGCGCCTCGAAGAAATCCAGCCCGAGCTGCAGGCGCTGCTGCTGGCGGTGCCCAACCTGCCGCATGCCAGCGTGCCGGTCGGCGAGGACGAAACCGGCAATGTCGAAATGCGCCGCTGGAGCCCGCAGGGCGGCGCCGGCGCCAATGCAACGCCGCTGGCCTTTGCCGCCAAGGACCATGTCGACCTGGGCGCGCCGCTCGGGCTCGACTTCGAAATGGGCGCCAAGCTCTCGGGCTCGCGCTTCAGCGTAATGAAAGGGCCGATTGCCCGGCTGCACCGCGCGCTTGCGCAGTTCATGCTCGACACCCAGACCGAGAAGCACGGGTACACCGAGTGCTACGTGCCCTACATCGTCAATGATGATTCGCTCCGCGGGACTGGGCAACTGCCGAAGTTCGAGGGGGACTTGTTTCGTGCAGACGCGTACAAAGGGCTTGCCTCGTTGCACGATGAAGAAATAATGGCACTTTCCAGGCGGTCGCTCTATCTCATTCCCACCAGCGAAGTGCCGCTGACCAACTTCGTGCGCGACGAGGTCGTGGCCGAGGCGCAGCTGCCGATCAAGCTCACGGCCCACACGCCGTGCTTCCGCTCCGAAGCCGGCAGCGCGGGCCGCGACACGCGCGGCATGATCCGCCAGCACCAGTTCGACAAGGTCGAGATGGTGCAGATCGCGCACCCCGAAAAGAGCTACGAGGCGCTCGAGCAGATGACCGGCCACGCCGAAGCCGTGCTGCAGGCGCTGGAGCTGCCGTACCGCGTGGTGCTGCTGTGCAGCGGCGACATGGGCTTCGGCGCCACCAAGACCTACGACCTGGAGGTCTGGCTGCCGGCGCAGAACACCTACCGCGAGATCAGCTCGGTGTCCAACTGCGAAGCCTTCCAGGCGCGCCGCCTGCAGGCCCGGTTCAAGAATGCGCAGGGCAAGAATGAGCTCGTCCATACGCTCAATGGCTCGGGCCTGGCGGTCGGCCGCACGCTGGTCGCAGTGCTCGAAAATCACCAGAACGAAGACGGCTCGATCAACATTCCTGCCGCGCTGCGGCCCTACCTGGGTGGGAAGGAACTGCTGCGCGGCTGATCGGGCAGGGTCGAGGGGGCTTCAAAACCCCCGTTTTTGTCTGCTAGAATCGTAGGCTCGACAGCACCGGAGAGGTGGCAGAGTGGTCGAATGTACCTGACTCGAAATCAGGCGTACTAGCGATAGTACCGAGGGTTCGAATCCCTCCCTCTCCTCCAGGAATGGCCCCGCAAAGGGGCTATTTTTTTGCCTGTCTTCCGCCATCTGCCTTTGCCCGGCCGCCTGCGCCGGCAAACAAAACTTTCGTTTCCCGGCCTTTGCGCTTCGTTCGCGGGCCCCATCAAGGTGCCGTGCCGATACCCGGGAGGGCCGCATCCGCCCGTTAAGATCGCCACCTCTTCATTCCCCGCAATTGCGGGCGGTTCCTGTAGTCGAAAACTAAAAAGAGGGCTCAACGCCACATGGCCAATGCGTCGATCGCGAGCGTGACACCGGTCCCGGCTTCGGCCGATGAAGCCGAATCGTGGGTACGCGGCGAGCTGATCCGCAGCCTGATGCGGTCCGCGCGAGGGTCGTATATGGTCTCGGCGGCGCTCATGCCGTTGATGGTCGGCCTCAACTGGAGCTACATCCCGCACTGGGAACTGCTCACGTGGCTGGCAGCCGGCTTCATTGCCACCGCCTGTCGGGCCTGGGGCGCCAAGGTCTACGCAGTGCGCTATGCCGGCCGGAGCGCAGCCGCGCAGCAGCAGTTCACCGAGCGCTACGGCTTCATCTGGAGCACCAGCGCGGTGGTCTGGGGCGCGTCGGTCCTGCTGTTCTTCGAGCGCACGCCGCAGGTCAACCAGTTCATGAGCTGGCTCATCGTGGCCGGCGTCGGCACTTTTCCGCTCAACGGGCTGGCGCTGCACCCACCGCTGCTCAAGCGCTACGTCAATACGCTGTTCATCACGATGCTCGGGGCAGTTCTGATCCGGCTCGTCAGTATCAATATCGTGGAGCCGCATTTCCAGTACGGCTTCCTGATGCCGATCCTGCCGATCCTCCACTGGTTTCTGCTGCTGCGCGCGGGGCGCAACATCCACGAGTCGGCGCGCAACAGCCTGGAGCTGCTGTTCCACAACCACATCCTGATCAAGTCGCTCACGCAGCAGCGCCAGGCCGCGGTGGCGGCCGTGGCCATGAAGAACCGCTTCCTGGCCAGCGCTGCGCACGACATGCGCCAGCCCGTGCTGGCCTTGTCCCTGTACGCCGACTGGCTGCGCAATGAGCCGGAGCTGGTGCTCGAACTGGCGCCCAAGATCGTTCGCGCCACCCATGCCGTGAACGCGCTGTTCGACTCCATGTTCGACCTGGCGCGCATCGACTCGGGCCAGGTCCGGCTGCACATCGAGCGCGTGGACGTGGCCGAGCTGCTGCATGACCTCGAACTGCAATACCGCCCAGTGGCCGAAAGCCGTGGCCTCGATTTCCGCGTGCACGTGACCGGGGGCAGCTTCCTCACCGACCCGATCCGCGTGCGCCGCATGATCGGCAACCTGCTTGCAAACGCCATCAAGTACACCGCCGACGGCGGCGTGCTGCTGGCCTCGCGGCAAACGCGCGACGGCCTGCGCATCGAGGTGTGGGACACCGGCATCGGCATTGCGCCCGAACACCTGCGCGACGTGTTCCTGGAGTTCTACAAGGTCGCCGACCACGCCGGCACCTCCGACGGCTTCGGCCTCGGCCTAGCCATCGTCGCCCGCCTCTCGCACGTCCTCGGCCACCCCGTCAGCGTCCGCTCCCGCCTCGGCAGCGGCAGCGTGTTCCGCGTCGCACTGCACGACGCCGACGAAGCCGTCGCCCAAGCCCGCGTCAGCGCCTCCGGCGGCTGAGCCTCCTGTTGCATAAAAAACCGCGCACGAGGCGCGGTTTGAATCCTTCCAGAAACACCGCGGAACCGGCTTTGCCGGGCCGCTGGTGTTGCCCCCGGAAGGGGGTTGGCGTAGCGACACGAAGTGCGCGAAGACTGGGGGAGAGCCAAGCTCTACCGAGGAACCGGCTTTGCCGGGCCTCAGGTGTTGCCCCCGGTAGGGGGTTGGCGAAGCGACACGAAGTGCGCGAAGACTGGGGGCGAGCCTAGTCTCGAGCCTAGTTACTCGAAATTAACCCATTGGTACGCGCATAGTGCAGGGCCTGCGTGCGGCTCTTCACGCCCAGCCGGCGGAACAAGCGCCACAGGTGCACCTTCACCGTGTGCTCGCTGATCTCCAGGTCGGTGGCGATGTCGCGGTTGCTCATGCCCTTGTCGAGCATGGCGATGAGCTGCGTCTGGCGCTTGGAGAGCTTGCTGTTGCTGGCCAGCGCGGGCTCGTCCCCTTCTTCGGAGCCGGCCATCAGCAGGCCGCGCAGGGCCGCGGTCAGCTCGGCCGAGCTGGCCGACTTCTCGATGTAGGTGTCGGCGCCCGCTTCGATGCAGGCGTCTTCCATGTCCCCGGCCGGCGCCGCCGAATACACGGCGATCGGCACGTTGGGGTAGACCTGCTTGACCGCGACCACGCCCGAAACGCCGTTGGTGTCGGGCAGCTTCAGGTCCAGGCAGAAGAGGGTGGGCGCACCGCGTTGCTGGACCGAACTCGCGAGCTTGTCGAGGCGCTCGAGCTCGACGATATTCTCGGCCGGCCGCAGGCGCCGCAACACCATCACGATGGCGTCGCGCATCAGGGGGTGGTCGTCGATGACATAAATGCTCATGTTTTCTTCCTTAGTGTTCGCACCGTCTTCTTTCGTCTTTCCTCGGCGGGTAAGCCGACGGATGTTGCCGGATCAACTCCCGTTGGTAGGGGCCGTTGCTTCCGCCAGTGCCTCCAGCGCCTCGTTCGCGGCGCGTAATTCTTCCGGCCCGGCCGGCTCGAGCTGGTCGGCCAGCTCGGCCAATGCCGCGCCGCGCTGCTGCTGCAGGGCGGCAATGGCCCGGCCGGCTTCCTGCGGCGAGGCAAAACCGCGACTCTGCAGCAAGGCGGTGCCGTGCGCATCGAGCAGCTTGAAATAGAACAGCCCGTCGCGCTCGCGGTACTGTTTGAAACTCGGCTTGGCAACCTTGGCCTTGCGGGCGCCGCCCTTGCCGGCGCCGGCTGCCAGATTGCGCAGGCCCACGGCATGGCGCAGCTCGGCCATGAAGGGGCGGGCCAGCTTGCGGGCCTTCTCGGCGCCGATGAGCAGGATGCGCTCGATCTCCGCCGGGTCGTTCATCAGCGCTTCGTAGCGCGCGCGCAGCGGCGCCACTTCGAGGTCGATACGCTCGAACAGCATCTGCTTCGCGTCGCCCCAGCCGATGCCTTCGGCATAGGCCTTGCGCAGCGCCTCGGTTTCTTCGGCGCTGGCAAAGGCCTGGTAGATCTGGAACAGCGCGGAGCCTTCGGTGTCCTTGGGCTCGCCGGGCGCGCGCGAGTCGGTCACGATGCTGGCGATCTGCTTTTGCAGCTGCGCGCGCGGCGCGAACATGGCAATGGTGTTGCCGTAGCTCTTGCTCATCTTGCGGCCGTCGAGGCCGGGCAGGGTGGCCACCGCATCGTCGATCTCGGCTTCGGGCAGCGTGAAGTGCTCGCCATACTGGTGGTTGAAACGCTGCGCCATGTCGCGCGCCATTTCGATGTGCTGCACCTGGTCGCGCCCCACGGGCACCTTGTGCGCGTTGAACATCAGGATGTCCGCGCCCATCAGCACCGGGTACATGAAGAGGCCGGCCGTCACGTCGGCATCCGGGTCTTCGCCCTTGGCGATGTTCTTGTCGAGCTGCGCCTTGTAGGCATGGGCGCGGTTGAGCACGCCTTTGCCGGTCACGCAGGTGAGGAACCAGGTCAGCTCGGGGATCTCGACGACGTCCGACTGGCGGTAGAAGGTGACGCGCTCCGGGTCGAGTCCGCAGGCCAGCCAGCTGGCGGCAATCTCGAGCGTCGAGCGCTGGATGAGCGCCGGCTCCTGCACCTTGATGAGCGCGTGGTAGTCGGCCAGGAAGAAAAAGCTCTCCACGCCCGGCGCGACGCTCTGCCGCACCGAATGGCGGATCGAGCCGACGTAATTGCCAAGGTGCGGCGTGCCGGACGGCGTGATGCCGGTCAGGACGCGCAGGGGAGCGGAAGAAGACGTAGCCATGAAGAGGAACTTAACGCAGCAAAGCCGTGAGCGGTGAGATAAGCAGGTTGATGACGGTGTAGCCAAAGTCCATCAGCGGACGCAGCCAGAAGGTGCTGACGATGCCCGCGAGCACCAGGCCCATCACGATGAAGAAGCCGAAGGGCTCGATGCGCGCCAGGAAATTCTGCGCCGCACCGTTGGGAAGCAGGCCCGCGAGCACGCGGCCGCCGTCCAGCGGAGGCAGCGGAAATAAGTTGAAAGCCCACATCACGAGGTTGACCAGCACGCCGCCCTGCGCCATCTTGATGAAAAAGGTTTCATCCACGCCGGCTGCGATGAGCCCGACCAGGACCAGCGCCCAAAGAATGGCCTGCACGAAATTCGATGCTGGCCCGGCCAGCGCCACCCAGATCATGTCTCGCTTCGGATGGCGCAGGCGCCCGAAGTTCACCGGCACCGGTTTGGCGTATCCGAAGAGAAAGGCTCCAGAAGTGGCAAAGTACAGCATCAGCGGCATCAGGATGGTCCCGATGGGGTCGATGTGCTTCAACGGGTTGAGCGTGACGCGGCCCATCACTTCGGCCGTGTTGTCGCCGAAATGGCGTGCCACATAGCCGTGCGCCGCCTCATGCACCGTGATCGCGAAGACCACGGGCAGTGCGTAAATAAGTACCGTCTGTATCAGGTTGGAAATATCCACTGTGCGATTGTGTCAGACAGAGTCAAAGCTTCAGTGCCGCTTGTCAGAGGCCGAGCACCGCCAGCGCGCCGCGGCCTTGCCGCACCACGACCGGATCGTCGCCCGTGCCCATGGGCGTGAGGTCGACCACGGTAGTGGGTTGCGACGGGCAGGCGCCCGCGTCAATGACCGCGCCGATCTGCTTCTCGAAGCGCTCGCGAATGGTCTGCGCGTCGTTCAGTGCCTCGGTTTCGCCGGGCGCGATCAACGTGGTGGCCAAAAGCGGCGCGCCGTGCAGCATCAGCAGTTCGAGCAGCACCTTGTGGTCGGGCACGCGCAGGCCGATGGTCTTGCGCTGCGGATGGCTCACGCGCCGCGGCACCTCCTTGGTGGCTTCGAGCAGGAAGGTGTAGGGCCCGGGCGTGGCGGCCTTCAGCAGCCGGTATTGCTTGTTGTCGACACGCGCGTAGTTGGCCAGCTCGCTCAGGTCGCGGCAGAGCAGCGTGAGGTGATGCTTCTCGTCGACCTGGCGGATGCGGCGCAACTGGTCGACCGCGTCCTTGTCGTCGAGATGGCAGGCCAGCGCGTAGCTCGAATCGGTGGGCACGGCCACGATCTCTCCGCGCTGCAGCAGCGCCGCGGCCTGCTTCAAGAGGCGTTGCTGGGGATTGTCGGGATGGACTTCGAAGTATTGGGCCATGAAGAAAAAAGCTCCTGATCAGGATTCCGCCGGTTCGATGGGCACCCGGCGCTCACGCACGGTGAGCCACGCGCCGGCCGCGCCGCAGACCGCGATCATCGCCATGCCAATGAGCGAGAAGCGGTCCGGCACGTGCGAAAAAACGAGCCGGCCGCCCAGCATGGCAAAGGCGATCTGCGCATAGAGGTACGGCGTGAGCGTCGAGGCCGGTGCGCGCTGGTAGGCCAGGATGAGAATGAAATGCCCCACCGTGCCCATGAAACCCATGAGGCACAGCAAGGCCCACCAGTGCCACGAGGGCAGGGCCATCCACACGAAGGGCAGCGTGAGCGAGGCGATCAGCGCGCCGACCCAGCCGGTATAGAAATGCATGGTCAGCGGATTTTCGGTTTGCGCCAGCTTGCTCGTGAGCACCTGGAACCATGCATTGGTCAGCACCAGCCCCACCGGCAGCAGCACGGCCCAGCTGAATGCGCCGCCGCCCGGTCGCAGGATGACCAGCGTGCCGATGAATCCCCCGGCCACCAGCACCCAGCGCAGCGGTGAGACATGCTCCTTGAGCGTGGTGGCCGCGAGCAGCGTGATGACCAGCGGCGCGACCAGCACGATCGACGTGAATTCGGCCAGCGGCATGTAGCGCAGGCTGAGGAAGGCCAGTGTGCTCGACACCAGCAGAAGCGCGCCGCGCAGCAACTGGTAGCGCGGATGTTGCGTGCGCAGCAGCGCCGTGCCATGCCGCGGGAGCAGCACCGCCGTGGTGGCCACGGCCTGGAAGGCGTAGCGGAACCACACGCCCATGAGGATCGGCACGGCGGCGGTGGAAGTCTTGGTGGCGGTGTCGAGCGTGGCAAAGCAGGCCACAGCCACCAGCACCAGGCCGATGCCCGCGAGGATGCGCTCGGATTCGGTGTCGCGCGCCCGGCGCGACATGACGCGGGCGTTCGCCAGTGCCGCCGTTGCTGCGCTGTCGATGCCGGGCCCGGGGCTCTGGCTCACTGCTGGATGCGGTCGCTGAGCAGTTCCCACACCGGCGTGAGTGCGCCGGGCAACGGTGGCAGCTTGCCGAGATCGCAGTGGCTTTCGTCGGGGCTGTGGAAATCGCTGCCGCGCGAAGCGGCGAAATCGAACTCGAGCGCCTTGTCGGCGTACTCGACGTATTCGGCCGTCGTATGGCTGCCGGTGACGACTTCGATCGCCTGCCCGCCATGCGCCTTGAATTCGAGGAACAGCGCGTATTCCTCGTTCGCCGTGAACTTGTAGCGTCCCGGGTGCGCGATGACGGCCATGCCCTTGGCGGCCGTGATCCAGTGCACCGCATCCTTCAGCGAGGCCCAGCGGTGCGGCACGTAGCCGGGCTTGCCTTCGGTCAGGTACTTGCGGAACACCTCGGACGTGTCGCGGCAGTGGCCCTGCTCGACCAGGAAGCGCGCAAAGTGGGTGCGCGAGATCAGCTCCGGGTTGCCGACGAACTTGAGCGCGCCTTCATAGGCGCCATGGATGCCGACCTTGGCCAGCCCCTCGGACATTTCCTGCGCGCGCTTGCCGCGGCCGCCGCGCGTGTCGTAGAGGCCCTGCGTCATCGCAGCGTCGTCGGGGTCGAAGCCCAGGCCGACGATGTGCACGGTCTCGTTGGCGAAGGTCACCGAGATCTCGGTGCCGGTGAGATAGCGGATGCCGTTGGCGCGCGCCGCGGCGGCTGCGCGGTGCTGGCCGCCCACCTCGTCGTGGTCGGTGAGCGCCCACAGCTCGACCCCGTTGGCCGCCGCGCGCGCGGCCAGTTCTTCAGGCGTCAGGGTGCCGTCGGAGACCACGGAATGGCAGTGCAGATCGGCATTGAGAATGGTGGACACATCGTCATTCTATTGGGTCTGGAAATCGATGCAGGCGCATGGTTGCTATTGCCGTTGCTATTAAATAAATAGCATTACTGCAATTGCCGATGCGGTTCAGCGCTTCTTGCGGAAAGCCGCCCAGGCCGCCACTGCGGTAAAGCTCGCGACGATTGCCACGACGATCCAGAACCCGTGCTTGTGCTCGGCCAGCGGAATGCCGCCCACGTTCATTCCAAACAGGCCCGCGAGGATGTTGATCGGCAGCGCGAGCACGGTCACCACGGTCAGCACGAACAGGCTGCGGTTGTTGTCCTCGTTCACGTTGGCGGCAATTTCTTCCTGCAGCAGCTTGATGCGCTCCTGCAGTGCCTGCATGTCGCGCAGCACCACCGAGAACTCCTCGGTCGATCCGCGCAGCTCCTGCACGTCGGGCTCGGCCATCCAGCCTGGCGGACCTTGCAGCAGGCGGAAGAGGGCGGCGGGTTCCGGCGCCAGCAAACGCTGCAGCCGCACCAGCAGCCGGCGCAGCACGCCGAGCCGCGCGCGCTTGTGGTCGAGCCGGCCGGCAAGCAGCTCGTCCTCGATGCGGTCGATGCGCGAAGTGACGCCGCGCACGATCTTCACCAGCACGTCGGCCTGCGCGCGCAGCAGGTGCTCGAGCAGCTCCGTGCTCGAGCGCGGAGCGTCCCCGGCCTTGACTGCCGTGCGCAGCGCATCGACCGAGCGCAGCGGCTTGGCGCGCGCCGTGACGACCAGGCGCGGCCCCACGCTGATCCAGAGCGTGGAGATGTCCGAGGGCTCGAAGCTGAACTCGAAGTGCACGTCGTTGATGACCGCGATCAGCGAATCGTCGGCACGCTCGATGCGCGTGGAGGGCAGGCCCTCGTGCAGTGTTTCGTAGAAGGTGTCGGAGAGCTGCGCATGGCGCAACAGCCAGCGCTCGGCCTGGGCGTGGCTCAGGTTGAAGTGCAACCAGAGGAATCCGGGGGAACTCGCGCGGCCCGGCGCGGCGCCCGGGCCGTCTCGTACCGAACCGGTGTCCAGCCAGGCCGCAGCCTGCGCCGAATCGATGGCCCGCACGGGCTCCGGCGCGTCGGCGTCGAACAGGTAGCCGCAGATCAGCCCGGCTTCGTCGCCGCCGTACGAATTGGCGGCCAGGTCATGGAGTGCCGGCAAGGTGCGTGTGGATCAGGAAAGACAAAAGGGTGTGCCCCGGATGGTGTTCGCCATTTATGACAACTTCGTGTCGGTGGATTGCAGGCTGTCACGCGATGGTCATATGCGGCGGGCAGCATGCTTTGTTCTACCTCACCCCTTCTCCTTGCCATGATGCTGACGAGCGCACTTCCAGACCACGAAGACCTGATGCAACGCATCGCCCGCGACCTGATCGACAGCTATGACGAAGAGCTCGAGCTGGAGATCGAGGACCGCAACATCGACGGGCTTGACCCCGCGGCGCACACAACCGACAAGGCCGCCCGCCAGGCCTACTTCAAGGAGCTGTTCCGCCTGCAGGGCGAGCTCGTGAAGCTGCAGGACTGGGTGCAGCACAGCAAGCAGAAGGTGGTCATTCTTTTCGAAGGCCGCGACGCGGCGGGCAAGGGCGGCGTCATCAAGCGCATCACCCAGCGTCTGAACCCGCGCGTGGCCCGCGTGGCCGCGCTGCCCGCGCCCAACGACCGCGAGCGCACGCAGTGGTACTTCCAGCGCTACGCCGCGCACCTGCCGGCCGCCGGCGAGATGGTTCTGTTCGACCGCAGCTGGTACAACCGCGCCGGTGTCGAGCGCGTAATGGGCTTTTGCAGCGACGACGAATACGAAGAGTTCTTTCGCACCGTGCCGGAGTTCGAGAAGATGCTGGTGCGCTCCGGCATCAAGCTCATCAAGTACTGGTTCTCCATCACCGACGACGAGCAGCACATGCGCTTCCTCGGCCGCATTCACGATCCGCTCAAGCAATGGAAGCTCAGCCCCATGGATCTCGAAAGCCGCCGCCGCTGGGAGGAATACACCAAGGCCAAGGAGATCATGCTGGAGCGCACGCACATTCCCGAAGCGCCCTGGTGGGTGGTGCAGGCGGTCGACAAGAAGAAGGCGCGGCTGAACTGCATCAGCCACCTGCTGGGACAGCTGCCCTACCGGGAGGTGCCGCATCCGCCGGTCGACCTGCCGGCGCGCGAGCGCCATGCGGACTACCTGCGCCAACCCGTGCCGGCCCACATGATCGTGCCGGAAATCTACTGAGGCTTGGCAGCCGTTTGGCCGGCCGGCGCTTTGCCCTCACACTGCGCCCATGGTCCGTCGTTCCACTGCATCCCTGTTCGCCCGCGCCTACGAGCGCAATCTGAAGGCACTCACCAAGCTCACGCTCGGCAACAGCAAGCGCGTGACGGGCCAAGTGCAGCGCGCGACCGCCAAGCGGCTCAAGCCGCCCCCGGGCAGGGGCGACTGGCTCAGCGGCATGGCGCTGGGCCCCGGCGGTGCACGCGGCTATCACTTGTTCCGTCCGGCCGACCTGAAGCTCGCACCCGGCGAGAAGCTGCCGCTCATGGTCATGCTGCACGGCTGCGGCCAGACGGGGCGCGACTTTGCAGCCAGTACGCGCATGAATACGCTGGCCGTGCGGCAGCGCTTCCTGGTGCTGTACCTGGAGCAAGACAGGCTGGCCCATCCCCAAGGCTGCTGGAACTGGTATGAGCGCCGCTCGGGCAAGGCCGATGCCGAGGCCGCCACGCTGATGGCGGCCATCGACCAGGCCTGCGTGCTGTATCCGGTCGACCGCGAGCGCATTGCACTGGCCGGACTTTCGGCCGGTGCCAGCATGGCGGCGCTGCTGGCCACGCGCTATCCGCTGCGCTTTCGCGCCGTGGTCATGCATTCGGGCGTGGCCCCAGGTGCGGCAAAGTCGTCGGCAACGGCCCTCGGCGCGATGCGCGGGCAGCACACGCCGCCCATGCCGTCCACCGCGGTCGGCAAGGCGATGGGCGCGGCCGCCGTCTTCGCGACCTTGCCGCCGATGCTGGTGCTGCATGGCACCGCCGATGCCGTGGTGGCGCCGAGCAATGCCGTCAACAGCGCCGCCGTGTGGGCCACGGCCCTCGGCGCCAAGCCGGGGAAGCCGCGCATGCTCCAGCGCGGCAAACGGCACCCCATGCAAGTGACCGAGTTCCGGCACAAAGGCCGCGCGGTGGTCACGCTGTGCGAGATTGCGCGCCTCGGGCACGCATGGAGCGGCGGCGCTTCCCGGCTGCTTTTCAGCGACCCGGAAGGGCCCGATGCCACGCGCATGGTCTGGGCCTATGCAGCGGCGCAGTTCAAGCTTGTGGCCAAGGCCTGAGCGACGCTTTTTTTTTAAAGCACCTAAGCCATGGCGCCATCGCGTGCCGCCGCACGCCAGGCGCCCGGCGCCATGCCCATCGTGCGCTTGAAGGCCTTGCTGAACGCCGCTTCCGATTCATAGCCCACCGCGCCGGCAATGGTGCCGACCGCGGCATGGCCCTGGCCGAGCATGCTGCCGGCCTTGAACATGCGCCACTGCGTGAGGTACTCCAGCGGCGCCTGGCCCACCCGCTCGCGGAAGCGCTGCGCAAACGCCGAGCGCGAAAGGCTGGCGGCCGAGGCCAGCGTTTCCACCGTCCAGTCGCGCGCCATGTCCTTGTGCATGGCGCGCAGCGCGGGCCCGATGCGCGCGTCGGCCAGTGCGCCCAGCCACCCCGTTTGCTGCGGACCGTCTGCCGCGACATGCGCGCGCACAGCCTGCACGAAGACAATGTCGGCCAGCCGGCTCACGAGCAGCCCCGAGCCCAGGCCCGGCTCGCCCGTTTCCATCGCAAGCAACTGCAAGGTGCCTTGCAGCGCGATGGCGCGTGCCTGCTCCATCTTCACGTGCAGCAGCACCGGCAGCAGATCGAGCAGCGGCCGGGCCGCGCGCTGGTCGAAGTGAAACCAGCCACAGATCACCGACGCCGCGGTACCCGTGCCGCCCAGCTCCACGACACCGCCAATGCGGTCGCGCACCACCGAGGCGCAACTCACGGCCGGCGTGTCCGGATGGTCGCGAAGCACATAGGGGGTGCCGTGCGCGAGCACATAGCAATCGCCCGCGGCCAGCGCCACCGGCTGCGCCACGCCCGGCACCTCGAGCAGGCAGCTGCCGCGCACCACCAAGCCGAAGCGCGCGCTCTCGCCACCCGCCAGGCTCACGCCCCATGGCGTGCGCGCCTCGAGCCGCGCATAAAGCGCGCTGCGCACGCGCATGGCGGCGAACACGTCGTCGAGCGGGTCCATGAAAGCTCCTGTCGCGGTGGACGAATGGACAAGATTGTCGGCTTTCCAGGCATTCACTGTCCACTCGCTGCGCCACAAACTGCGGTCTCGAACTTCGGCTCCGTCGAGTCGAACCCAAGGATCCAGCTCATGACCACCCGCACCTCTTTTGCCGAACTCGCCGACCGTTATGTCGCCGTCTGGAACGAGCCCGACCCCGACACGCGCCGTGCCGCCATTGCCCAGCTCTGGGTGCCTGACGGCGAGCACTTCGTGCGCACTCTGCAGGTCAAGGGCTACGAGGGGCTCGAGCAGCGCATCAGCGGCTCGTACGAGAAGAACGTGCGCGATGGCGGTTTTCGTTTTGCCTCGTCGGGCGACACGCAGCGGTTGCATGACGCCGTGATGTTCCATTGGCACATGGCTCCGGCCGAGGGCGGACCCATTGCCGCGCTCGGCCTCGAGTTTCTCGTGCTCGCGGCCGACGGGCGCATCGCGGCGGACTACCAGTTCATCCTGCCCTCGCCCGCTGCCTGAGTGTCTGCCATGACCTCCGAGGTCATTGCGCCGGCGCCGCTCCATCTCAACACTCGAAACCATCATGTCCCAGTCATCGAACATCGCTGCATCGGCAGCTGCATCGCTCAACTCCACTGCGGCCGGCGGCATGGCGCAGCCCGGCCGATGGGCCCTGTGGGTCATGCTCAGCGGCACCTTCCTGGTGGTGCTGGATTTCTTCATCGTCAACGTGGCGCTGCCTTCGATGCAGCGCGAACTCCACGCCTCGGCGGGCACGTTGCAGATGGTGGTGGCCGGCTACGGCCTGGCCACGGCCGCGGGCCTGATCACCGGCGGCCGGCTCGGCGACCTGTTCGGCCGCCGCCGCATGTTCATGCTGGGCCTGCTGCTGTTCACGCTGGCTTCGGCTGCGTGCGGCCTGGCGCCGAGTGCCGAACTGCTCGTGTCGGCCCGCGTGCTGCAGGGCCTGGCCGGCGCGTTGCTGCAGCCGCAGGTGCTGGCGATGATCGGCCTGGCCTACACGGGTGAGAGCCGTGCGCGTGCCTTCGCGGCCTACGGGCTCACGCTGGGCATGGGTGCCACGCTCGGCCAACTGGTCGGTGGACTGCTGATCCATGCCGACCTCGGCGGGCTCGGCTGGCGCAGCTGCTTTCTCATCAACCTGCCGATCGGCCTCTGCGCGCTGCTGCTTGCACCGCGCGTCATTCCGCCACTGGCGAACAGCGGCAACAGTGCCGGGAGCCGGCTCGACATCGCCGGCATGCTGCTGGCCGCCGCTGGTTCGGTGGCCGTGGTGCTGCCGCTGGTCGAAGGCCGCGAGCAAGGCTGGCCGCTGTGGAGCTGGCTGTGCCTTGCGGCTGCCGTGCCGCTGCTGGCCGTGTTCGCGTACCAGCAGCGCCGCCTCGCGGCGCGCGGCGGCGTACCGCTGGTGGCGCCCGCGCTGCTGGCCAACAGTCGCTTCGTCACGGGGCTACTCACCACCTTGGCCTTCTACGTGGGCAATGCATCGCTCTATTTCGTGCTGGCCCTGTACCTGCAGCAAGGCCTCGCATTGGACCCGCTCACCTCGGGCCTCGTCTTCACGGCACTGGCGATCGGCTTCTTCGCCACCTCGATGGCCGGCGCGCGCCTGGCACGCCGCTTTGGCGGCAAGCCGCCCATCGCGCTCGGTGCCCTGGTGCTGGCCGCAGGTCATGCCCTGCAGCTCGTCAACGTGTCGGGATGGCTGGGCCATTCGCACGTGGCCGCGTGGATGGTGCCGCTGCTCGTGGTCGAGGGCGCCGGTCTCGGCATGGTGATGGCGCCGCTGGTGTCCACCGTGCTGGCCGGTCTGCCGCCGCAGCACGCGGGCGTGGCCTCGGGCGTGCTGGCGATGGTGCAGCAAGCGAGCAACGCGCTGGGCGTGGCGTTGATCGGCATCCTGTTCTATGGACGGCTGGGCAGCACGGCCGATGCGGCCGGCCATGGCGCAGCGTTTGCGGTGGCGCTGGGCTATCTGGTGGTGTCGGCCTTGCTGGTGGCGGTGCTGCACCGGCGCGGCAGCCGGATGCAGGCGGCGAAGGACTGACAGCGGTCCGGCCAGCAGCACCTGAGTACCTCCGTGTACGCCACCCGGCGTATTTCTAGCGAGCGGGCGAATCCGCAGACTCCCCTCCATCGTCCGGCCAGCCGGCGACAAAGGTTTCAACCACCCTGGAGCAGGAGTCCACATGCAACGTCGTTTCACACTCAAGGCGCTCACCGCCGCCGTCGCCCTGGCCAGCATCTCCGCTGCGCCGGCCTTTGCCGCCGACACCATCAAGGTCGGCGTGCTGCACTCGCTGTCGGGCACGATGGCCATCTCGGAAACCGTGTTGAAAGACACGGTGCTGATGGCTATCGAGGACATCAACAAGAAGGGCGGCGTGCTGGGCAAGCAGCTCGAGCCCGTGGTGGTCGACCCGGCTTCCAACTGGCCGCTGTTCGCCGAAAAGACGAAGCAGCTGCTCGGCCAGGACAAGGTCTCGGTGATTTTCGGCTGCTGGACCTCGGTGTCGCGCAAGTCGGTGCTGCCGGTGGTCGAGGAAATGAACGGCCTCCTGTTCTACCCCGTGCAGTACGAAGGCGAAGAACTCTCGAAGAACGTGTTCTACACGGGCGCCGCGCCTAACCAGCAAGCCATTCCGGCCGTCGACTACCTGATGAGCAAAGAAGGCGGCGGCGCCAAGCGCTGGGTGCTGCTGGGCACCGACTACGTGTACCCCCGCACCACCAACAAGATCCTGCGCGCCTACCTGAAGAGCAAGGGCGTGAAGGACACCGACATCGACGAGAAGTACACCCCCTTCGGCCACAGCGACTACCAGACCATCGTCGCCGACATCAAGAAGTTCTCGGCCGGCGGCAAGACGGCCGTGGTGTCGACCATCAACGGCGACTCCAACGTGCCGTTCTACAAGGAACTGGGCAACGCCGGCCTCAAGGCCAAGGACGTGCCAGTGGTGGCCTTCTCGGTGGGTGAAGAAGAACTGCGCGGCGTGGACACCAAGCCGCTGGTCGGCCACCTGGCCGCATGGAACTACTTCATGTCGATCAAGAACCCGACCAACACGGCGTTCATCAAGCAGTGGGGCGACTACGCCAAGGCCAAGAACATTGCCGGCCACAAGGATAAGCCGCTCACCAACGACCCGATGGAAGCCACGTGGATCGGCATCCACATGTGGAAGCAAGCGGTCGAGAAGGCCAAGAGCACCGACACCGACAAGGTGATCGCGGCGATGGCCGGCCAGACGTTCACGGCCCCTTCGGGCATCGTCTCGAAGATGGACGAGAAGAACCATCACCTGCACAAGAGCGTGTTCATCGGCGAGATCAAGGCCGACGGACAGTTCAGCGTGGTGTGGAAGACGCCGGGCCCGGTCAAGGCCAAGCCGTGGAGCCCGTACATCGAAGGCAACGACAAGAAGCCTGACCAGCCGGCTGGCAAGTCGCTGTAAAGCGCGTTTCCTCCCTCCCCCGCTGGGGGAGGGCAGGGGTGGGGGCAAGCGGCGGTCGATCCGGTCACTGCGCCTGTGTTGGCGCTGCGTGCCCCCACCCCAACCCTCCCCCGGAAGGGGAGGGAGCCAATCCCAACTTCCACTTTCACCATGCTTCGACGATCCCTTCACTGCGCACTCGCCGCCATGCTGCTCATGGCATCGGCCGTCCATGCGCTGACCGCCGACGAAGCCAAGGCCATCGCCTCCGGCGAATCCGAATCGCGCATCAACGCGCTCAACAAGGCCGTTCTCACGGCCGACGAGAAAACCGCCGCCTTCATCCAGGCCATGTCCGAGGATGCGGTCAAGTATTCCGAAGACAAGGTCTTCGTGATGAAGGACGACAAGGGCTACGACCCCGTGACGGGCGCCGAGCTGAAGGTGCCCGACACGGCCGAGGACGTGGTCAACAACAACCTGATGCGCGGTGCCCTCGATGCCGCACAGGCCGCGCTCAAGCTCACGAGCAAGGACGACACGGTGCGCGCCGAAGCCGCGCAGGCGCTCTTCAAGGAGCCCGACGAATCGCGCATCCCGATGGTCGAGAAGGCGCTGGCCGCCGAGACCAATCCCGCCATCAAGGCGCAGCTCCAGCTAGTGCGCGCGGCCAGCATGCTCACCAGCGCCGACAAGGCCAAGCGCCTTGCCGCGGCCAAGGAGCTTGGCGCCAACAGCAGCCCCGACACCAAGCTGCTGCTCAACCAACGCCTGGCCGACGAGACCGAAGCGGACGTCAAGGCCGCCATCGTCGCTTCCATTGCCAGCATCGACGGCTCGCTGGTGTGGGGCGACCGCATCAACGCGGTGTTCAGCGGCATCAGCCTGGGCTCGGTGTTGCTGCTTGCTGCGCTGGGCTTGGCCATCACCTACGGCCTGATGGGCGTCATCAACATGGCGCACGGCGAGCTGATGATGATCGGCGCCTACGCCACCTACGTGATGCAGGGCATCTTCCAGCGCTACATGCCCGAGGCGGCCTTCGGCTGGTACCTGGTGGCGGCTATTCCGGTGGCATTCCTGAGTTCGGCGCTGGTAGGCGCGGTGCTCGAACGCGGCGTGATCCGTTTTCTTTACGGCCGGCCGCTCGAAACACTGCTCGCCACCTGGGGCATCAGCCTGATGCTGCAGCAGCTCGTGCGCTCGCTGTTCGGCGCGCAGAACGTCGGCGTGGAAAATCCCGGCTGGATGAGCGGCGGCTTCACCATGCTGAGCAACGTTACGCTGCCGTGGAACCGCATCTGCATCATCATCTTCGCGGTGCTGGTACTGCTTGCGATGGGCTGGCTCATCGGCCGCACGCGGCTCGGCCTCTTCGTGCGCGGCGTCACACAGAACCGCCCGATCGCCGCGTGCATGGGCGTGAACACGGCACGCATCGACACCTATGCCTTCGCGCTCGGCTCCGGCATTGCCGGCCTCGCGGGCTGCGCACTGAGCCAGATCGGCAACGTGGGCCCTGACCTCGGCCAGAGCTATATCGTGGACAGCTTCATGGTGGTCGTGATGGGCGGCGTGGGCCAGCTCGCGGGCACGGTGTATGCGGCCATGGGGCTCGGCATTCTCAACAAGTTCATCGAAGGCTGGGCGGGCGCGGTGCTCGCGAAGATCGCGGTGCTTGTCTTCATCATCATCTTCATTCAAAAGAGACCTCAGGGCATCTTCGCCATGAAGGGCCGGAGCGCAGAAGCATGAGCAGCAAGGTCGTACTTCCAACCAAAGGGCCGCTCATGAGCGGCAAGGGCTGGACAGCCTTCTTCGTCACGCTCATCGTGGTGTGCGCCGTGGCGCCGGTGCTCAACATGGTGGTGCCGGCCGGAAGCCCGCTGCACATGAGCGACTACGCGGTGGCGCTGGTCGGCAAGATCATGTGCTACGCCATCTGCGCGCTGGCCATGGACCTGATCTGGGGCTACACCGGCATTCTCTCGCTGGGCCATGGTCTCTTCTTTGCGCTGGGCGGCTACATGATGGGCATGTACCTCATGCGCCAGATCGGCCGCGACGGCAACTACAAGAGCGACCTGCCGGACTTCATGGTGTTTCTCGACTGGAAGACGCTGCCCTGGCACTGGACCTTCAGCGACAGCTTCATTGCCACGCTCGTCCTCATCGTTGCGGTGCCGGGCCTCATTGCCTTCGTATTCGGCTTCTTCGCGTTCCGCTCGCGCATCAAGGGCGTGTATTTCTCGATCATCACACAGGCCATGACTTTCGCGGCGATGCTGCTGTTCTTCCGCAACGAGACGGGCTTTGGCGGCAACAACGGTTTTACCGACTTCAAGCGCATCCTTGGCATTCCGATTGCCACGCAAGAGATGCGCATGACGCTCTTCGCGCTCACGGGCTTGACGCTGCTCGGCTTCTTCCTGTTTGCCAAGTGGCTCGTCGGCAGCAAGTTCGGCCGCGTGCTGCAGGCGATCCGCGATGCCGAAACGCGCGTGATGTTCTCGGGCTACAACCCGCTGCCCTACAAGCTCACGATCTGGGTCATCTCCGCCATCATGTGCGGCGTGGCCGGCGCGCTGTATGTGCCGCAGGTCGGCATCATCAACCCGGGCGAGATGAGCGCGGCCAACTCCATCGAGATCGCGATCTGGGCCGCGGTGGGTGGGCGTGCCACGCTCATCGGGCCGATCATCGGCGCCTTCATCGTCAACGGCGCGAAGAGCTGGCTCACGGTGGCGTACCCCGAGTATTGGCTGTACTTTTTGGGGGCGTTGTTCATTGCTGTCACGCTGTTCCTGCCGAACGGCATCGTGGGCCTGGTGAAGAAATGGCTGTCGCGCGAAAAGGCCGTGCCAAGCGCTGGCCGCGAAGAAGCGCAGCGCGCCATGGCCGCCGCGCAAGGCATGGAGCCTGAGGCGCTGCACGCGCCGCTGGTGGTGCCCGAAGTGAAGGGAGCGCGCGCATGACGCCCGACCTGATGGAAGCCGGCGCCGAGCGCGCCGCACGCGCCAAAGGCATTCCCTATGTGAGCAGCAGCACCGAATCGGGCGGCCGTTCCGCCGACTTCGGTCGCATCGCAACGCCGGGCGAGGTCGACGTGACGCACGGCCGCATCCTCTATCTCGAAGACGTGAGCGTGAGCTTCGACGGCTTCAAGGCCATCAACAAGCTGTCGCTCGACATTGCGCCGGGCGAGCTGCGCTGCATCATCGGCCCCAACGGTGCGGGCAAGACCACGATGATGGACATCATCACCGGCAAGACGCGGCCCGACTCGGGCACGGTGTTCTTCGGCAGCACCATCGACCTGCTGCGCCACCGCGAAGCCGACATTGCGCAGCTGGGCATCGGCCGCAAGTTCCAGAAGCCGACGGTGTTCGAGCATCTCACCGTGTTCGAGAACCTCGAACTCGCGCTCAAGACCAACAAGGGCGTACGCGCGTCGATGCTGTTCAAGCTCGACTCGGCGCAGAGCGACCGGCTCGCCGAAGTGCTGCAGACCATTCACCTGGCCGACAGCGTCTCTCGCCTGGCCGGCAACCTGAGCCATGGCCAGAAGCAGTGGCTCGAAATCGGCATGCTGCTGATGCAGGACCCGAAGCTGCTTTTGCTCGACGAGCCTGTGGCCGGCATGACGGACGAAGAAACGGCCCGCACCGCCGAGCTGTTCCTCACGCTCAAGGGCAAGCATTCGCTGATGGTGGTGGAGCACGACATGAGCTTCATCCGCACGATCTCCGAGATCGTGACGGTGCTGTGCGATGGATCGGTGCTCGCTCAAGGCACGCTGGACGAAGTGCAGGCCGACGAGCGCGTGATCGAGGTTTACCTTGGCCGCTGAGGAATCGATTTCATGCTGACAGTCAAGAACATCCACCAGTACTACGGCGGCTCCCACATTCTTCGCGACGTGAGCTTCGAGGCCACGCTCGGCAAGGTCACCGTGCTGCTCGGCCGCAACGGCGTGGGCAAGACCACGCTGCTCAAGTCGCTGATGGGTCTCGTCCCCATCAAGAGCGGCAGCATCGAGCTTGAAGGCAAGCCGATCCACAAGTCCACGCCGTATGAAAGAGCAAGAGCGGGCATCGGCTTTGTCCCCCAAGGCCGAGAGATCTTTGCCCGCCTCACGGTCGAAGAAAACCTGCGCATGGGCCTGGCCTACAAGAGCGGCAGCACGCCCATTCCGGCGGAACTGTTCGAGCTGTTCCCCGTGCTCAAGCAGATGATCAACCGCCGCGGCGGCGATCTTTCGGGCGGGCAGCAGCAGCAGTTGGCCATCGCGCGTGCGCTGGCCCCCAAGCCCAAGCTGCTGATCCTGGACGAGCCGACCGAAGGCATCCAGCCCAGCATCATCAAGGACATCGGCCGCGTCATCCGCATGCTGGCCGACCGAGGCGACATGGCCATCGTGCTGTGCGAGCAGTACTACGACTTTGCTCAAGAGCTTGCCGACGACTACCTCGTGATGGAACGCGGCGAAGTGATTGCGCGCGGGCTCGGCAAGGACATGGAAGCGCAGGGCGTGCGCCAGCTCGTCGCGATTTAAGCAGCCGGGGCGGCACGGCAGTACCAGCCGGCCAGCATCGCCGTATCGGCAGAAATTCAGGGTTTACCCTAAAATCGGGCCTCTGCCCGTCACCGCCGGGCACCTCCCAGGAGCCTGGCCTTGAACGCCTCCCCACCCGCGCTGGACAGCGCGGATACCGACATTTCCGTTTCCTCTTCTTCCGCATCGCGCGTCGACTTCCTGCGGGCCGTGCTGGCGCTCGGCGTGGGCGGCTTTGCCATCGGCACCGGCGAATTCGTGATCATGGGCTTGCTGCCCGAGGTGGCGAAAGACATCGCGGTCACCATCCCGCAGGCCGGCCACGTCATCAGCGCCTATGCGCTCGGCGTGGTGATCGGCGCGCCAGTGCTCGCGGTGCTTGCCGCGGGGTGGGGCCGCCGCGCATTGCTGATTGCGCTCATGGCCGTGTTTGCCGCCGGCAACTTCGCCAGCGCCATGGCGCCGGGCTACGTGTCGCTCAACCTGCTGCGCTTTGCGACCGGGCTGCCGCATGGCACCTACTTCGGCGTTGCCGCGCTCGTGGCGGCCACGCTCGCACCACCTGGGCGCCGCGCGCGGGCCGTGGGCCTCGTGATGCTGGGGCTCACCGGCGCCACGCTGGTCGGCGTGCCCATTGCCGCGTGGCTCGGCCAGCTGTTCGGCTGGCGCGCGGCCTTCGTGTTCGTGGGTGTCATCGCGCTCATCGCCGTGGTGCTGCTGCGCCGGGACATTCCCGACCTTGCGGCGCCCGCAGGCGCCAGTCCCTGGCGCGAACTGGGCGCGCTCAAGCGCAAGCAGGTGTGGTTCACCCTCGGCATTGGCGCCATCGGCTTCGGCGGCATGTTCTCGGTGTTCAGCTACATCAAGCCCACGCTGATCGAGGTGGCGGGCCTGCCGCTTGGCGGTGTGCCCTTCGTGCTCGCGCTGTTCGGCCTGGGCATGGTCGCCGGCAACCTCGTCGGTTCGCGCCTGGCCGACAAGTCGCTCATGCGCACCATTGGCGGCCTGCTCGTCTATGCAGCGCTGGTGCTCGCCGTGTTCACCTTCGCGGCGCACAACGTTTACACAGCGGCGTTCAACGTGTTCCTCATCGGCACTACTGTCGCCATCGGCCCGGCCCTGCAGATCCGCCTGATGGACGTGGCCGGCGACGCGCAGACGCTCGCCGCCGCGCTCAACCACTCGGCCTTCAACATGGCCAATGCGCTCGGCGCATGGCTCGGCGGCGTGGCCATTGCCGCGGGCCTGGGCTGGACCTCGACCGGCTGGGTCGGCGCCTTGCTGGCGCTGGCCGGCATGGGCGTGTTTTGGTGGGCGGTGACGAGTGCACGTGCCAGCGAGCGGCCTGGCGCGACTCAGCGCGCGCCGAGCGCTTCGTAGATCGAACGCGCGGTGAGCGCCTGGGTCATCGACCCGCGCGAAGACATTGCACAATGGCTCACCATGCCCGTGCGCCAGATCACCATCGACGGATCCGACTTCGCCCCGGTGGCGCGCGCAATGACATGAGCGCGGCCCGGCCTGTCTTGCAGCGCCGCCGCCTGCTGCTCGGCGGGATGGCCGCCGCATCGCTGGGCCATCCGTTCCTGCAGCTGAATGCGCAGCAACAAAGCGCACGCGAACTCTTCACACTCGGCGTGGCATCGGGCAGCCCAAGATCCGACGGCGTGGTGCTGTGGACGCGTCTCGCACCCGACCCGCTGCAGGGCGGCGGCATGGGCGAGGCACCGGTCGACGTGCGATGGGAAGTGGCGCACGACGAAGGCTTTGCACGCATTGCCGCGGAGGGCAGGGCCACGGCCGTTGCGGCGCTCGCGCATTCGGTGCACGCCGAAGTGCGGGGCCTCGCGCCCGGCCGGCCTTATTGGTACCGCTTCACGGCCGAAGGCGTGCGAAGCCCCGTCGGACGCACCCGCACCGCGCCGGCCGACAACGATGCAGCGCCGCAGCCATCGCGCTTTGCCTTCGCCTCGTGCCAACAGTACGAACAGGGCTACTACGCAGCCTACCGCGACATGGCCGCGCAGCCTTTCGACTTCGTCGTGCACCTGGGCGACTACATCTATGAAAGCTCATGGGGTTCGCGCCATGTGCGCCACCACCAGGGCGGCATTCCCACGCAGCTGGGCGAGTTTCGCGACCGCTATGCGCTCTACAAGACCGACCCGCACCTGCAGGCCGCGCATGCCGCCTTCCCCTGGCTCGTGACCTGGGACGACCATGAGGTGGCCAACGACTACACCGACGACGTGTCGCCGCGCACCATCGACCCCGCGCAGTTTCTTGCCATCCGCGCCGCGGCTTACCAAGCGTGGTACGAGCACATGCCCGTGCCCGCCAGCATGCGGCCGACCGGTGCCGCAGCCACCATCTATGGCCGGCATCGCTTCGGCCGCATGCTCGATGTGTTCCTGCTCGATGGGCGGCAGTACCGCTCGCACCACGCCTGCCTGGCGGGACGCAGTGCGTCGCCATTGGCCGACTGCGCAGACCGGCTTTCGCCGGAGCGCAGCTTCCTGGGCAAGAAGCAGGAAGCGTGGCTTGCGAACGAACTGGCCGCGCCGCCCGCGCGCTGGACGGTCATTGCACAGCCCACCTTGATGGCCGAGGCCGACCGCAAGCGCGGCCCTGAGCACGGCTATTGGATGGACGGCTGGGACGGCTATGCCGCGTCCCGCGCGCGCCTGCTCGACAGCCTGGCCGCCAACAAGGCGCGCGGCGGCGATGCGTTGGTTATCAGCGGCGACGTGCACGCCTTCTGGGCCGCCGACCTGCGCCGCGAGCCGCAGGGCCCGGCGGTGGCAACCGAATTCGTCGGCGGCGCCATCACCTCCGAAGGGCCCAGTGCCGCCAACGTGGCCAACCTGCTCGCCAAGAACGACCACCTGCGCTACGGCCGAGGCGACAAGCGCGGCTATGCGCACATGGCGCTCGATGCGCGCGGCTGCACCGTCGAGTTTCGCGCCGTGGAAGACGAGAAATCCGCAGACAGCGCCGTCGCCCCGATGGCCCGTTTTGCGGTGGAGCGCGGCGCGCCCGGCGTGCATCTCGAAGCTACCTGAAATATCGGGGGTGTCAGCAGGTTTGCGTAGCCGTGTCTATGATGGCCGCCGCCCTTCCTCTCCGTCATCTCTCTCGATCGAGACCACCATGAGCATTCCCACCACCCGTCTCGGCCGCACGGGCCTTACCGTGTCGCGGCTAGCGCTCGGCACCATGACCTTCGGCCTTCAGACCGACGAGGCGGTGTCGCACCGCATTCTGGACAAGGCCGCCGAAGGTGGTATCAACTTTCTCGACACGGCCGACGTGTACCCGCTTGGCGGCACCGTCGAAACCACCGGCCGCACTGAAGAAATCATCGGCCGCTGGCTGCAGAAGCAGGGCCCCACAGGCCGTCGCCGCTTCGTGGTGGCGACCAAGGCGGTGGGCAAGGTCGGCCCCAACAGCTGGGACCAGGGCGCCTCGCGCAAGCACCTGCTCGACGCCATCGATGCCTCGCTCAAGCGGCTGCAGACCGACCACGTCGACCTGTACCAGCTGCACAGCGACGACCGCGAGACGCCGCTCGAGGAGAGCCTGGAGGCGCTCGACGTCATCGTCAAGTCGGGCCGCGCGCGCTACATCGGCGTGTCCAACTTCCTGGCCTACCGGCTGGGCCGCGCGCTTGGCAAGGCCGAGCTGCACAAGCTCACGCGCTACGTGTCGGTGCAGCCGCGCTACAGCCTGCTGTTCCGCGAGATCGAGCGCGAGCTGCTGCCGCTGGCGGGCGAAGAGGGCCTGGGCGTGATTCCTTACAACCCGCTGGCCGGCGGCTTGCTCACCGGCAAGTACAAGCCGGGTGCCAAGCCCGAGGAGAACACCCGCTTCACCCTCGGCACCGCCGGCGGCATGTATCAAGACCGCTACTGGAACGATCGCAGCTTCAACACTGTGACGCAGCTGCACAAGCTGGCCGACGAAGCCGGCGTGCCGCTGGCCACGCTGGCGGTGGCCTGGGTCATGGCCAACCCGCTCATCACGGCGCCACTGCTCGGCGCCAGCCGGCCCGAACAGCTCGACGCCACGCTGGCCGCGGCCGCATACAAGCTGGACCCTGCGCTGAAGCAGAAGCTCGACGAGCTCACGGCTGAATACCGCAAGGGCGACGCGCCCCGCTAGGCCCCGAAGGAGTGAACCCCAACCCCGCGTTGCTGCCATGGCACAGCTGATGTCGCTGCTGGTGCAGAACGCGATCGCGATCGTCTTCGCGGCAAGCTTTGCCGCGCGCCTCGGATTGCCGGTGCCCGCGGCCGCCGTGCTGGTGGTGTCGGGCGCACTGCTGGCGGCCGGCAACGTCTCGGTGGCGGGCGTGGTGCTGGCCGCGGTGCTGGCCAACCTGCTGGGCGACGGCGCCTGGTTCTATGCCGGGCGTCGCTTCGGCTACCGCTTCATGCGCCTTCTGTGCCGCATCTCGCTGTCGCCCGACTCCTGCGTGCGGCGCGGCGAATCGCTCATCGGCCGCTGGGGCGGGCTCTCGCTGGTGGCTGCCAAGTTTGTGCCGGGCGTCTCGGTGGTGGCGCCGCCCATGGCTGGTGCACTGGGCATGCCGGTGTGGCGCTTCATCGTCTTCGACATTGGCGCCGCGCTGGTGTGGACCGGCCTTTTCCTCGGGCTGGGCTGGATCTTTCGCGATCAGATCCAGGACGTGCTGGCCATGCTGGCCCAGGCCGGCGGCATTGCCACCCTGGCGCTGGTGGTGGTGCTGGCAGTGACGCTGGCGGTGCGCTACTGGCGCCGCCGCGCCTTCATGCGGCTCACCGGCATGCCGCGCATCAACGTGGACGAGCTGCACGATCTGCTCGCCAGCGAGACGCCGCCGCTGGTGATCGACGTGCGCGGCGAGGCGGGCGTGCAGGTCGACCCGCGCCGCATTCCCGGTGCGCTGCCGTACACGCTCAAGTCGCTGCAGCAGCGGCACCCCGAGCTGCCGCTCGTCGGCGGGCGCGACGTGGTCGTCTACTGCAACTGCCCCAACGAGGTGTCGGCGGCATTGGCCGCGCGCGTGCTGCTGGCGCGTGGTGC
Source organism: Variovorax sp. OV700 (assembly GCF_900099805.1). Lineage (GTDB taxonomy): Bacteria > Pseudomonadota > Gammaproteobacteria > Burkholderiales > Burkholderiaceae_C > Variovorax. Next base: position 101,983 of record NZ_FNDR01000003.1, read on the forward strand.
GCGGCGGGCCCTGCCGCTGACCGGGGGGCTCGACGCCTGGGTGGCCTCGGGCCGGCCCACCAGCGTGCATTGAGTGAGCGCCGTCAGGCGACCGGCTCATGGCCGCGCCCGGTGGTAGTCTTGCCCCCCGATGAACCTCCGCACCAAGATCGTCGCGCTGGCTGTGGCACCGCTGCTGGTTGCGCTGGTGCTGGTGGCCCTGGCGGTGCGCCACCAGGAGCATGACCTGGCGCGGCGCGAACGCGCGCTCATCGAGAAAAGCTACATGGACCAGCGGCGTAGCGAACTGCGCAGCTATGTCGACCTGGCCGTGAGCACCGTGCGCCCGCTGTACGACGCGGGCCTGGACGACGACGAAACCCGCACCGAAGCCCTGCGCCGCCTGGCCGCGCTGGACTATGGCGACGACGGCTACTTCTTCGTCTACGACATGCAGGGCCGCTCGCTCATGCATTCGCGCCAGCCTGACCTCGTCGGCAAGAACCTTTGGGACCTGCGCGACGCCCACGGCCGCTTCACCATCCAGGACCTGATTGCCGGTGCGCGCGCCGGCGGCGGTTTTGTCGAATACGAATGGCGCAAGCCCTCCAGCGAGCAGATGGCGCCCAAGCTCGGCTACGTCACGGCGCTGCCGCGCTGGAATTGGATGGTCGGCACCGGCCTTTACCTGGACGACATCGAAACGACGATGCAGGCGCTCGATCGCCAGATGAGCACCAACGTCACCACCACGCTGCTCTGGATTGCAGGCATTGCGGCGCTGTGCCTCGCAGTGGTGAGCGCCACCGGCCTGCTGCTCAACCTGAGCGAGCATCGCGTGGCCGAAGCCAAGCTGCGGCTGCTGGCTCGCCGCGTGGTGCAGTCGCAGGAAGAAGAGCGCGGCCACCTCGCGCGCGAACTGCACGACGGCACCAGCCAAACGCTGGTGTCGGCCAAGCTGCTCATCGAATCCGCCGTGGAAGCGCTCGACCGCGAAAGCCAGACCGCGCCACCTGCACTGGCCAAGGCACTGCAACGGCTCAACGATTCGCTGCTCGAAGTGCGCCGCATCTCGCATCGCCTGCGGCCCGCGCTGCTCGACACCCTCGGCCTGCCCGCCGCGCTCCAGCGCCTGGGCGACGAGTTTGCCGAAGAGGGCACCATCGATGCGTCGATCATGATCGAGGGCGAAGCTTACGAACTCTCGCAAGAAGCCAAGACCGCGCTCTTCCGCGTCACGCAAGAGGCGCTCACCAACGTGCGCAAGCACGCCAAGGCGCACCGCGTGCACATCGACCTGGGCTTCTTCGACGACGAAGGTGTGCGGCTCGAGATTGGCGACGACGGCATCGGCTTTGACGTCGACGCCATGCAGCTCGACCCGCGGCGCGGCATCGGCCTGCGCAACATGCGCGAACGCATGGAGTCCATCGGCGGGCGCCTCCGCGTGACTTCCGGCGAAGGCGGAACCACGATCGTGGCCGAAGTGCCGACCCGCAGCGCCAAGCCTGAGTAGCCAGATGACAAAAGACGCCGCCCCCATTCGCCTCTTTCTGGTCGACGACCATCCGCTGGTGCGCGATGGCCTGCGCGCGCGGCTCGGCGCCATGCCCAACCTCGAGATCGTCGGCGAGGCCGGAAGCGCAGCCGAGGCGCTGGCCTTGATCGAATCGCTCAAGCCCGACTTGCTGCTGATGGATGTCGGCATGAAAGAAATGAACGGCATCGACCTGGCCGCCTTGGTGCTGCAACGCCAGCCCGCGCCGCACGTGGTGATGCTCAGCATGTACGACAACCCCGAGTACGTGCAAAAGGCCCTGCAGGTGGGCGCGCGCGGCTACGTGCTGAAAGACGCGCCAGCGGCTGAGATCGTCGCGGCCATCGAAGCCGTGTCGGGTGGCGGCACATTCCTGAGCCCGGCCGTGTCGAAGAAGCTGTTTCGCAACCAGGCGCCAAGGCCGCTGCTCACGCCGCGTGAGAGCGAGATTCTCAGTGCTCTAGGCCGTGGCGAATCAAGCAAGCAGATTGCGCGGGATTTGGGGTTGAGCGTGCGCACTGTGGAGGCGCATCGACAGAGTATCAAAAGGCGGCTTGGGATCGAAGGGCAGGCGGAACTCATCAAGTATGCGGTGGAGCATGCGCGGGAGTTTGGGGGCGGGTGAGCTGTTGCTGTCGGATGTTCACTTCGCCTCGTAGTGGTCGTTCACGTAGGTCATGGGGATCCACCGGTAGCCCGAGCCGTCGCGGCGCAGATGGCCGACGCCGGGGAACGAGATGTGGTCGGCCGCGACCCAGTACCGGCCCTTGACCGCGTCGGCGAACGCCTTCTTGCGGGTTGCTGCGGCGGCCTTGGGATCGACGTCGAAGACGATCGTCACGCCCGGGTTGGGCATCTGAACTTCCGCCACGTGAACCAGGTCGCCCCAGAACACCAGCTTCTCGCCCTTGCTCTCGAGCGCGTAGAACGTGTGGCCCGGTGTGTGGCCCGGAGCGGGGATGGAACGGATGCCGGCGAACAGCTCGGTGGCGCCGGAGAACGTCTTCACCTTGCCGGCATCGACATAGGGCTGCACCTTGGCCGAAGCCTCGTCAAAGTACTTCTTCGCCGCCTCGGGTGCCCGGGCGCGATTTTCGGGATTCAGCCAGTACGCGACCTCCTTCTGCTCGACGTGGACTGTGGCGTTGGGAAACACGAGGCGCTTGCCATCCATCAAGCCACCGGTGTGGTCGGTGTGGATGTGCGTGATCAGGATGTCGGTGATCTGCTCGGGGGTGACGCCCACCGCCTTGAGACTGGCCTCGAGCTTGTTCAACGTCGGGCCGTAAAGCTCGCCGGTGCCGGCGTCCATCAGGATCAGGCGGTCGCCCGCCCGGATCAGGTAGGCGTTGACCGAGGCATCGACCTCGGTCGTCTGATACGTGTCCGCCAGGCGCGACTTCACCTCGCCGGGCTGAGCGTTGGTCAGCAACTTCAGCGTCGGGATCGGCAGCGTGCCGTCGGAAAGCGCCGCGACCTCGAAGTCGCCGAGCTTGAAGTGGTAGTAGCCGGCTTGATAGCGACTCACCTTGGTCGGAGGCGCCTCGGCCGCGAATGAGACCGGGGCGACCAGGCTGGTGGCGACAGCGGCGGCCATGAAGGCCGCAAGGAATGTGCGTTTCATCGTGGGGCTCTTGTTAAGTAAGTGGTGAAAGGCAGTATATTTATCTCCATATGATTGATAAATATTGAGTTTGTGATTTCACAATCAACGATATGGAAACAATGATTGACAATCTGGTCGAGCTGACGATCTTCGACAAGGTCGCCAGTGCCGGCAGTCTCACGGGGGCCGCGAACGAGCTGGGCCTGTCTCTGGCAGTAGTCAGCAAGCGCTTGGCAACCCTCGAGGCGCGCATGGGCGTGCGCCTGCTCAATCGGACCACACGGCGGCAATCAATGACGCAGGAAGGCGAACGCTTCCACCTGCATTGCGTACGCATCCTTGCGGAGGTGCAGCAGGCCGAGGCGGTGATGCAGCACAGCCGCACCGACATCGAAGGACACCTGCGGGTGACGGCACCGCGCATGCTGGGCACACGCTATCTCGCAGCGCTGGCGGCGCAGTTCCAGGCCATGCATCCGGCGTTGAGGATCGAGCTCGTTTTGAGCGACGACGTCGTGGATCTCGTGGAGCAAGGCATTGACCTGGCGCTGCGCTTCGGGGTGCTCGACGACTCGACGATGACGGCACGCCACATCGCCGACAGCGAGCTCGTCCTGTGCGCCGCGCCGGACTATTTGCGGCGCTTCGGCTCTCCCGACACGCCCGCTGCGCTCTCAGCGCACAACTGCATTCTCTACGGCACGCGAAGCACGCGGCACTGGCTCTTCCAGCACGAAGGAAAACCGGTCTCGGCCGAGGTGAACGCGACCTTCCTGTGCAATGACGGCAACGCGGCCAAAGCGCTCGCGCTGGCCGGCGGCGGGATCTTTCTCAAGTCAATATGGGATGTAGGCTCGGAGCTGAGGGATGGAACGCTGGTGCGCGTGCTGGGGCGATACGGCATCCCCAGCGCACCGCTGCATGTCGTGTACCCGCATGCATTGCATCTGGCCCCTCGTGTACGCCACTTTGCCGACTACGCTCTTAAGAGCCTTCGCGGCGAATGGGAACTGCTTACCGACAAGGCCTCCGGGCGGGATCGTTTCAACACAGTTCAATAGTCTGGCGCAGCAACCCTGATTCCTCGGCACTTGGCCCGACGAAGATCTCGACTTCGCCCGCCTCGAACAAGGGCTGCAGGTCCGGCCCGAGGTAGCGCAACTCGGCCGCCGGCAGCTCCAGGTTCACCGAGCCGGCTTCGCCAGGCATCAATCGCAGCTTCGCGTAGCCCTTGAGTTCCAGCAACGGCCGGGTGACACGGCTTCGCTTGCTGCGAACGAACAGGAAGACAGTCTCTTCAGCCTCGCGCGCGCCAACATTTCGCAGTTTGACGCTGATCTTCAGCGCGTCTTGCTCGCGCACGCGCTGCGGCTCGACCTGAAGTTCGTCGTAGATGAACCGGCCGTAGGTCAAGCCGTGACCGAAGGCATACAGCGGCGTGTTTTCGACGTCCTGGTACTTGCTCGTGAAGTAGTCGGCGGGATTGATCGGCCGGCCGGTGGGGCGCTGGCCGAAGAAGATCGGCACCTGCCCGACGGCGCGCGGCCAGCTCATCGGCGTGCGACCGCCGGGCGTTACCCGCCCCGTGACCACGTCGGCGATCGCATGGCCGGCTTCGATGCCGAGGAACCATGCAGCCAGCAGCGCATCGGCGTGTTCGGCCAGCCAGGGGACGACGAGCGGGCGGCCCGAGAACAGGATCGCGATGACGGGGATGCCGAGCGCGCGTGCACGTGCCGTCACCGCTTCGGCCAGAGCCTGTTGTCGGCCGGGAAGCGCGGGCGTGGCGCGGCTCGCCGCCTCGCCACTCATCGTGGCGCGCTCGCCCAGGCACAGCAGGACGGCGTCGGCGCCGTCGCACAGCGCAATGGCAGCTTCGATGCCGCTGTCGTCGCCGCCCTCGATGGCGACGCCGGGTGCATGGCGGATGTCGGTCTGCGGCAGCGCGGCGCGCAAGCCGGCAAGCACGCTGACGGCCGGCTCGTGTTCGCCGGCGCCCCACCACGGGCCTTTCATCTCGGTGTTTGCGTCGGCCAGCGGGCCGACGACACACAGTGCCTTCGGTGCAGCAGGCAAGGGCAGGGTGTCCCGCTCGTTCTTCAGCATGACGATGGCCTTGCGCCCGGCGTCGCGCGACAGCGCGTGCCGTTCGGCGACAACCGCCGCGGGCTCCGGTGTCGCGCCGCGACGGTAAGGGTCGTCGAACAGGCCGAGCTGCTCCTTGAGCCGCAACACGCGGCGCACGCTGGCGTCGATCTCCTCGATCGTCACCCGTCCCTGCTCGAGCGCGACCGGCAGGCCCTTGCGGTACGCGTCGGCCATCATGTCGATGTCGACGCCGGCCTTCAGCGCCAGTACCGCGGCATCGACGAGATCGGCCGCGACGCCGTGCTTGATCAATTCCGCGATCGCGTTGTAGTCGCTGACGATGACGCCGTCCCAGCCCATCTCGCCGCGCAGCCAGTCGCGCAGCAAGGGAATGTGCGCCGTCATCGGCACGCCGTTGAGATCGGTAAAGGCGGGCATCAGCGTCGCGACGCCGGCACGGACCGCTGCTGCGAAGCCCGGCAGATGCACCTCGCGCAAGGTGCGCTCGGAGATGTCCACGGCGGCGTACTCCCGCCCCGCGTTGACTGCGCCGTACGCGACGAAATGCTTCGCACAGGCGGCCAGCGATTCGGCCGATGACAGATCGGCCCCCTGGAAGCCGCGCACCTTGGCCCCTGCGATGCGGGCGTTCAGCCAGGGGTCTTCGCCGGGTCCTTCCGCGGTGCGGCCCCAGCGGGGATCGCGCGATACATCGAGCATCGGCGCGAAAGTCATCGCCAGGCCGTCGGCAGCGCCTTCGCGCGCGGCCTCCCGCGCCGTGCGCTCCCAGAGGTCTTCGTCGAAGGTGCCGGCTTCGGCAAGCGGGATTGGAAAGAGCGTGCGATGGCCATGAATGATGTCCAGGCCGATCAAGAGCGGAATGCGAAGCCGCGACTTCTCGACCGCCAGCCGCTGCATCTCGTGCGTGGGACCGGCGCCGACCATGTTCAGCAGATTGCCGACGGTGCCGTCGATGATCGACTGCGTGGAGTCCCCCGCGAGCACCGGCCCGGTGACCGTGTAGCTGGAGGCAGTCATCGTCAGTTGACCCAGCTTTTCGGCTAGCGTCATCCGGGCCATGAGGGTGTCGATGCGGCTCATCAGGGATTTCGAATAGAACCCAAGGGCCTTAATGATGGCATGCTGCGGGCGGAGAGCCCTCGGCCGCGTTGCGCTGTCGACAATTCGGTGAAACCAAACGTGTTATCGAGATGACAACGAAAGGAGCCGTTCGTGCTGAAGGATGACAAGAACCCGAGGGCACTGGCAGCCCTGCCCGATGAAGCCTTGATCGACGCCGTGCAGCGGCAGACCTTCCGCTATTTCTGGGACGGTGCGGATGCCGCCAGCGGCCTTGCGCTCGACCGCCGTACGCTCGTCGGCGCCACGGGCGAAGACTTGGCCGACGAGAGGGTGGCGATCGGCGGCACGGGCTTCGGCATCATGGCCTTGATCGTCGCGGTGGAGCGCGGCTGGGTCACTCGGGACGCAGCGCTGGAGCGCCTGGGGCGCATGCGGGACGCGCTCATGCGCGCCAGGCGATACCACGGCGCCTTCCCGCACTTCATGGACGGGGCGAGCGGCGAAACGATCCCGATGAGCCCCAAGGACGACGCGGGCGATCTGGTCGAAACCTCGTTCCTCTGCATGGGCCTGCTGTGTGCGCGCCAGTATTTCAGCGAGGACACGGCCATGGCGCGTCGGTTGCGCGCCGACTTCGACACGCTGTGGCACGAGGTCGAATGGGACTGGTTCACCCAGGGCGGGCAGGACGTGCTGTACTGGCACTGGAGCCCGAAACACGGCTGGGCAATGAACCATGAAGTGCGCGGCTGGAACGAGTGCCTCATCACCTACGTGCTGGCCGCGGCCGCGCCCCGCCATGCGATCGATCCGCGGGTGTACCACCGCGGCTTCGCGGCGGGCGAAGGCTTCCTCAACGGCCAGTCGTACTACGGCATCGAGATTCCGCTTGGCATGCCTTACGGCGGCCCGCTGTTCTTCACGCATTACTCGTTCTGCGGCCTCGATCCGCGCGGCTTGAAGGATCGCTACGCCGAGTATTGGGATCTGAACCGCCGCCACGTCCAGATCAACCGTGCCCACTGCCTCGCCAACCCCCAGGGCCACGCGGGCTACGGCGAATCGTGCTGGGGGCTGACCGCGAGCGACGACCCCCATGGCTACCTCGCGCACGCTCCGGACATCGACAACGGCACCATTTCACCGACGGCCGCGCTGGCCAGCCTGCCGTACGCGCCCACCGAGGTGATGCGGGTGGTGCGGCATTTCCTCAGCGTGCATGGCGAGCGGCTGTGGAGAGACTACGGCTTCGTCGATGCGTTCTGCGAGCAGCGAGGCTGGTTCGCAGACACCTATCTTGCGATCGATCAAGGCCCCATCGTCGTGATGATGGAGAACCATCGCACGGGCCTTCTGTGGAAACTGTTCATGAGCGTGCCCGAGGTGCAGGCCGGGCTGCGGCGCCTGGACTTCAGCAGCCCGCATCTCGTGCCACCGGAAGCATGAAGTCCAGCGTGGCGAGTCTGCAAGATCCGGCGTTCGAGTCCTGGCTCGAAACACAGCTGCGCCATTCGGCGACGGCGATGCTGTCCAGCATCTCGCCGGTGTCGATCGTCAAGCAGCGGCCGGGCTTCGGCCAGACCGTGCAGCCAATGACCGGCGCCATCGTCGCCTCGCCCGTCCTCGCCGACTACAACCCGGACCCGGACTACTTCTTTCATTGGTTTCGCGATTCCGCCGTCGTCATCGATGCGCTGCGCCTGCTCTACGCTGAAGGGCGCGTCGGCGACGAAGCTCTGCAGCACCTGCACGACTTCGTTCGATTCAGCCTGGACCTGAACCGCCTCGACGGCCGCGCGGCTGCCGCGGTGGAGGACCGCAGCGCGTGCGTGGCCCCCGAGCTCCTGCAGTACCTGCGCGAGGACCATGATCTAGCGAAAGCTTTCGGCGACCTGGTGGCCGCCGAGACGCGAGTGAACCCCGACGGCACGCTCGATGTCTGCCGATGGAATCGCCCTCAGCACGACGGCGCGCCGCTGCGCGCGCTGGCGCTGCTGCGCTGGGCGGCCGGCGGGCACCTCGACGCGCCGCTGCTGGCGCAAGTTTCCGAGCTGATCCGCTTCGATCTCGACTTCACGCTGCGTCGCTGGCGCGAGCCGTCGTACGACATCTGGGAGGAGGAGCTCGGCCACCACTACTACACACTGCGCGTCGCAGGGGCCGCGCTGGCCGAGGGCGCGGCATGGCTGGAGAGCGTGGGCGATACGGCGCAGGCGCAGCGCTGCCGGGAGGAGTCACGGGCCGTGCTGCGCCTGCTCGACGGCTACTGGGTGGATGAAAGAGACGAACGACACGAACGGTCGGACGATGGCGACGCGACACGCGGCTACTACCGTTCACGCGAGCTGGCGGACGGCGGACCCAGCCCGAAGGCGTTGGACATCGCGGTGATCCTGTCGGCGATCCACAGCCTCGGCACCGAGGCCACGCGCCGCGCGGCCGGTCCACGCATGCCGGCCGCGCATGGACCGGCCGATCCGCGCATGCAGGCCACGCTGGAGCGGCTCGACGCGCTGTTCGATGCGGCCTATCCAATCAACCACGGCCGTGCCGCAGGCCGTGGCGCGGCGATGGGCCGATACGCCGGCGACGTCTACTACTCGGGCGGCGCCTACTACTTCTCGACGCTCGGCGCCGCCGAGTTCTGTTTCCACGCCGCGGCGATGGGCGACGACACACGCCATTGGATCGAACGCGGCGACGCCTATCTCGCCACCGTACGCGCGTACACGCCGGCCAGTGGTGATCTGTCGGAGCAGTTCGACCAGCACAGCGGCGCGCAGACCTCGGCAAAGCAACTGGCCTGGAGCCACGCCGCATTCATTTCGTGTGTCTCGGCACGCCGCCTCGCGGCCGCCGCTTGTCAGGCGCCGCGGGGGCGATGAGCGCAAGGCCAGAGAACCGCGCCGAGCCGGCTGCAAAGACCGGTTTTTTCCGTCAGGTCAGCGAGCTGCTCGGCGCCTTGCGAGTGTCCCCGGTCGCAAAGACGCTTGTCGTGCTGATGGGCGCGATCGTCGTGGTCGTCGCGCTCACGGCGTATGGGCAGATCGAGCTCAACAGCTGGAACAAGCCGTTCTACGATGCGATCTCGCGTCGCGATCTGAACGAATTCGTCGTACAGGTAGGCGTCTTCGCGGTCATTGCGGGCGTGCTGCTGGTGTTGAACGTCGTGCAGCGGTGGCTGGGCGAAACCTTGCAGCTGAAACTGCGCGAGGCCGTGGTCAATGATCTTGTGGGGCTGTGGCTGCAGCCGCGCCGGGCGTTCTGGCTTCAGGCCAGCGGCCCGATGGGGGCCCATCCGGATCAGCGCATGCACGACGACGCGCTGAAGCTGTGCGATCTGTCGGTCGCCTTGGGCGTGGGGCTGTTGCAGGCAGCAATGCTGTTCGGCAGCTTTGCGAGCGTGCTGTGGGTCATCTCCAAGGACTTCAGCCTCTTCTTCGACGGCAAGGACCATGTGTTGCCGGGCTTCATGCTGTGGGCGGCCATTGCCTATGCGGTCGCCGGCTCGCTGGTCACCTACTGGGTCGGCAGCGGCCTCATCTCGCGCAACGCAGAGCGCTACGCGCGTGAAGGCGAGCTGCGCTTCTCGCTGACGCGCATCAACGAGCATCTCGACGGTATCTCACTGGCTGCTGGCGAGGCCGACGAGAAGCGCCGCGTTGCCATGCATTTGAGCGACGTCTTGCGCGCTACGTCGCGCGTGGTGCTCGGGCTGACCAACCTGACCTGGGTCACCGCGGGCTTCGGCTGGGTCACCATCATCGCGCCAACGCTGGTGGCCGCACCCCTCTACTTCTCGGGGAAGGTTTCGTTCGGCGGCTTGATGATGGCTGCCGCGGCCTTCACGCAGGCACAGTCTTCGCTACGGTGGTTCGTGGACAACTTCAGCATCATTGCCGACTGGCGCGCCACGCTGCTGCGCGTTGCCGACCTGCGTCGCATGCTGGCATCCGATCTGGAGGCACAAGCAGGCGGCAGCCGCATCGCCTATGAGGAGGGCGAAGCCGGGACGCTCGCAATCGAGGCGCTCGAGGTTCGCTCCTGGACCGGCCACGATCGGCTGGACACCCCAAGTCTCGTCGTGCACAGCGGTCAGCGCGTCTTGATCCTCGGCACGCCGGGCACCGAGAAGACCTTGCTGTTCCGGGCGCTCGCGGGCCTCTGGCCCTGGGGCTCCGGCACGGTGCGCCGGCCCGCCGGCGAGACGATCCACTACATGCCGCGCGGCACGCCCTACATTCCCCGCGGCACGCTGGCCGAAGTGCTGTCGTACCCAATGGAACCGTCGAGCTACCCGAGAGAAGCCACGGTGGCCGCACTGGCGAGTGTGGGCCTCCAGCGCCTGGAGCCATTGCTGAACAAGAAGGGACGTTGGGAGAGCGAGCTCAGCATGGACGAGCAGTTGCGCCTGGGCTTCGCCCGCGTGGTGCTGCAGGCACCGCCCTGGCTGGTGATGGACGAAGCTTTCGGCGCGTTCGACGACGACACGCTCGAACTCATCATCGACGCGCTGGGCAAGCTCACGCACACGGGCATTGTCCACATAGGCTCGGCCGGAGAAGCGCACGACCGGCTGTTCACGCAGGTGGTGCATCTGGTCAAAGCGCCAAACGCCGTGCCCGAGGAGCAGCGACCTTGAGACACCCCAAGTCGACCATCAGTCGTGTGCGTCGCGTCTTCACGCGGGTGATTCTTGCGCTGCCCGCGTGGGCCTGGGGAGCGGATTTCGGCTTCCGGCCACCGCGCGATCCTGACGATGCCACGGCGGCAGCGCTGATGCTCGATCTGGCCCAGCGCATCTTGCCGGTGTACCAGGAGGCGGACACCGACGTCTTTCTGGCCAACCTGACTGCTCTGCAGATCGTCAGCGGCGCCTACCGTGCAGCCTCCGACAGCAGCGGGTCCCTGCGCAGCCGCCGCAAGGGCAAGCCGTTCGACGACCTGGTCCAGCGTGCGATCCTCGATGGCATCTATGCGCGTGCGCGCGCACTCGTAGCGGACGCGCGCCTCGGCTTTGCCGAAGCCTACGCGCGCGCGTTCCAGGAACTGGTGTCGCCACTCGACAACGCGCAAGCCCAGGCCATCATGGCGCGGCTCGAAATCCCAGCGGCGGTGTATAGAGAGCCGCTTCGCCAGGCTTTCGATCTGTGGCGCGCGAAGGGCAGCCTCCCGGAGGCCGATGCGCTGGCGCTTGTGCGAACCTGGCATTCGTACCAGTCGCGTCGCAGCTTCGGTGCGCTGCTGCCCGAATTGTTCGCGGCGGAAAACCGCGCCCGCTACGTGGCGGAGACCGACGTCAGGATTCCCGTGCGCGGGGGTGTCATCTTTGCGAGCCTGGTTCGGCCCGGCCGCGCGAGTGACGCACTGCCGACGCTGCTGCGCTTCACGCTCGATCCCGCCGAGGACGACGCCCAGCGCAGCGCCGTCAAAGGTTATGTCGGCGTCACGGCGTACGTGCGCGGACGCACGCCCGATGGCAAGGGCGCCGTCTGGCCGTTCATCCGCGACGGCGAAGATGCCGCCGCCGTCATTGACTGGATTGCCCAACAGGCGTGGAGCGACGGCCGGGTCTGCATGCTCGGCGACGGCTACTCCGGCTACGCCGCCTGGGCCGCCGCGCGCTTGAGACCGGCAGCACTCAAGGCCATCGCCACCATCGCGCCGATGGCGCCGGGCATTGACTTTCCGATGGCCGGACAGATCTTCCGCAACGCCATGGTCCGCTGGGCACAGGAGCATACCAATGCCGAGCCGCTGCGGGCCGCCATAGACGCCGAGCCGGACGCGCCATGGCAAGCACTCGACGCGCGCTGGTATCGAGGCAATCGCCCTTACTGGGACATCGACCGCGTTTTGATTGGCAAGCGCAGCAGGCTGATCCGCACCTGGCTGACGCACCCCAGCCACGATCGCTACTGGCAGAAGTTCCTGCCGTCGGCGCAGCAGTTTGCGCGCATCGACATCCCGGTGCTCAGCTTTGCCGGCTACTACGGCGCCGACGCCGGCGCGCTCTACTTTCACCACGAGCATCTTCGCAACCAGCCGCAGGCGGACACGACGCTGCTGCTCGGCCCCTACGACGCGGCCTCCATCCGGCTCGGCACGGCGCCGACGCTGCGCGGCTACACGCTGGACCCCGTTGCACGCGTCGACCTGCCCGAGCTGCGCTACCAATGGTTCGACCATATCCTGAAGGGCACTAACAAGCCTTCTTTGCTGATGGATCGCGTCAACTACCAGGTGATGGGTGCGGACCAGTGGCGCCATGTGCCGACGCTGGACGCGCCGCAGCATACCGGGCTGCGCCTTTACCTCGACACCCGCGAGCGCGACGACCCGCACCGGCTGCTGCCGTCACCGTCCGAAGGCGGTGGCAGCGCGCGGCTCTCAGTCGATCTTGTCGATCGGCGTGACGTGCGCGATCCGTGGCCGGACGCGCTGCGCGTGAAGCAACTGCCAACGCGCAACGGCATCAGCTTTGTCAGTGATCCGCTCTCGGAGGACACCGAGATCTTCGGCAGCCTGCGCGGCGTGTTCGACATCACGCCCTCGCGGCAGGACGTGGACTTCAACATCTCGCTGTATGAGCAGACGGAAAGCGGTGAGTATCAACTGCTGTTCGATTCCTACGACTTTCGCGCCAGCTACGCAGGCCACCGCGTGCGTCGCAGGCTTCTTCGGGCCGGCGAACGTCAGCTGCTTTCGTTCACCACCGAACGCGTGACGGCTTGCAGGCTTGCGGCGGGCAGCCGCATCGTGCTGCTGATCAGTCTCAACAGGCGCCCCGACCGGCAGATCAACTACGGCAGCGGCAAGGACGTGAATTCGGAAACCATCGCCGACGCGAAGTGGCCCGTGCGCGTGCGCTGGCATGCGCGCAGCTACGTCGAGATCCAGACCGGCAAATCTTGATTGCTCATCGTGTCGTTGAGCCCTTGTCGCTCGCGGTGCCGACAACGACGCCTTCGTGAGACGCCAGCACCAAGGGCCCGTTGATGAGCTCAGCACGCGCAGGATCGGTCGATGCCAGCACGATCGGCTGATGTGGCATCAACGCCGGCGAAACCGGCGCCGGGATGGCGCCGAAGTTGAGCAGCACCACCAGCCGCTGTCCTTCGCAGTTGCGCGCATAGGCGAGCACCTCGCCCTCGATTTCAAGCGCTTCATAGTTGCCCCGGTTCAGCGCAGGCTGCGCGCGGCGCAATGCGATGAGGCGCCGGTAGAGCGCCAGTATCGACCCTGCGTCGCGTGATTGCGCTTCCACATTGTTCGTGGGCCAGTCGGCTGCCAGGCGCAGCCACGGCATACCGGTCGTGAAGCCCGCGTGCTCTCTGGCACTCCACTGCATGGGTGTCCGCTCCGGGTCGCGGCCCAGGCCCATGCCGGGCTTGTTCTTCTCGAACGGGTCCTGCACTTCATCGGTGGGAATGGGGACGTCCGTCATGCCGATCTCGTCGCCGTAGTAGAGCGTCGGCGTGCCGCGCAGCGTGAGCAGCAGCATAGCCGCGAGCCGCGCCATCCGCGGCCCGACGCGGCTCGCAATGCGGGATCTGTCGTGGTTGCCCAGCACCCAATTTGGCTGCGCGCCCGCGGGCAGGGCAGCTTCGTAGTCGCGCACAAAGCGGTCGATGGTCTCTGCCTGCCACTCGGTTGCGATCAGCTGAAAGTTCAAGGGCAGTTGCACACCTTCGAGCACACCTTCGGCGTTGAGTCCGTAGTAGGCGACCAGGCGCGTGAGCGGCAGGTAGAGCTCGCCGATCAGCACGCGCGACGAGTGCGCGTCGCTGAACGCATCGACCACGCGGCGCATCTCGGCCACGATTGGTTGCACCTCCGGAAGGTCGGTGTTGTAGAGCATCAGCCAGCGAAAAAATGGGTCCTGGCCCGGGGCGAAGTCCGGATTCGGCGGGTTGTCGCGGAACTGCGCGTCCTTGATGATTTGAGAGAGCACGTCGACGCGGAATCCGTCGACGCCGCGCCGAAGCCAGAAGCGCAGCACCTCGTACATCGCGGCTCGCACTTCGGGGTTGCGCCAGTTGAGGTCGGGCTGCTCCTTCAGGAACGAATGGCCGTAGTACTGGCCGGTGGCCGGATCGAAGGCCCAGGCCGGACCGCCGAAATTGCTGAGCCAGTTGTTGGGCGGCCCGCCGCCCGGCGCCGGGTCGCGCCAGATGTACCAGTCGCGTCGCGGATCGCTGCGTGCGCTGCGGCTCTGCACGAACCACGGATGACGGTCCGACGTGTGGTTGGGCACGAAGTCCAGGATGATCTTGAGCCCTCTCGCGTGGGCCTCCTGCACCAGCGCATCGAAGCCGTCCAGCGTGCCGAAGCGCGGATCGACGTCGCAAAAATCGGAGATGTCGTAACCGAAGTCGGCCATCGGCGAGGGATAGATCGGCGAAATCCAGATGGCATCGACGCCGAGCGAGACCAGATGATCCAGCCGGGCGCGGATTCCGCCCAAGTCTCCGATGCCATCGCCGTTGCTGTCCTGGAACGAACGCGGATAGACCTGATAGACGATTCCGCACTTCCACCAGTTGTCGGCTGACATCGCGATCCCTTCATGCTCGGTTTCGAGTGGGTTCATTGTCTCCAGAAAGCGTGCAGGGCATCACCACGGTGTGGCCAATAACTTTCCAGACGGTCCTGCAGCACCGGCCAGAACCAACCTGTAATGAACTGCAATGGACTGGCGCATGAAGAGGCGCCACAGTGCTCAGGTTCGGTTTCCGGCGTGGGTGGAGATGGGCATCCCCGTCACGTCGGGGACGAGCGCGCATTTCTCATCATCTATCCACTCAAGCAAGGAGCACAGCCATGTCTTTCAAGATTCTCTGCTGCGACGGCGGCGGCATCCGCGGTGTCATCACTGCGCTGCTGATCCAGGACCTGGACCAGCGCTTCGGCATCGTCCAAAGCGCAGACGGTTTCGCCGGCACTTCCACCGGTGGCCTGATCTCGCTGGGCCTGGTGAGCAATGTGGGCATCGACGCCATCGTCAATCTCTACCAGAACGAAGGGGCCAAGATCTTCGAGCCCAACGGCTGGTTCCTGGACGCACAGGCCAAGCAGCAGGACCGTGCGCCGGCGCAGTCGACGGAAGAACTGCTGCGCAGCGGCCCTGGCATCTTCAGATGCCAGTACGTCAACACCGGCTTGCAGGCCGTCGCCCAGAATCTGGTGGGTGGAGGCGCGATGTCGTCGGCGAGCCGCTTCGTGGCCGTCAACTCCGCGCGGCTATGGGATGCGAGCGACAACAGCTGGGCGCCGTGCACCATCTCCAACGGCCAGAGCAACACCTACCGTGGCATCAGCATGGTGGACGCCGCGCTGGCCACCTCGGCCGCGCCGACGTACTTCCCGCCGTACCAGGTGGGGGACTTCGGCTACTTTGCCGACGGCGGCACCTTCGCCAACAACCCCTCGATGACGGCGATCGTGGAAGCGATCTACCAGGGCTACGCTACCGCCACGTCGGACATCGTGATGCTGTCGCTGGGCACCGGCGCCAATCCGGTGGGCGTGCCGCCTGGTTCCGTGTCCAATCCGCTGGACTGGGGCGTTACGCATTGGCTGTGGCCGTTCAGCGATGGCGCGGTGCCGGCAACGGCGCTGCTCGACCTCACCATGGATGCCACCGCGGAGTTGGCGGCGATCCAGGCCCAGCAACTGCTCGGCAGCAATTACATGCGCGGCAATGTGCCGCTGAGCCAGCCGTTCGGTCTGGACGACTACAAGAACGTAGGCGAATTGGTGAGCGCGACGCAGAACTACATAGAGACCTCGCCCGAGTGGGCGGCGGTGCGCAGCTGGGTGCAGCAGAATTGGACCTGAGCGAGCACATCCTGACCCGCTGACGTGCAGGCAGGTTGCGCTACGCCAAAACCCGTACGGTCGAATTCGGCGGCAGTGAGTGCCAATCAACCCATTCACCCGCCGCCAAGTGATGCGTGGGCGTGGCGGAGCCTTCCATGTGGCCCCATTGCAGAGTGAACTCGCGCATCCCGAGCCGCAGCGCGATCTCGAAGCCTGGCCAGTGCGCCGGCAAGCGCGGGGTCAATGAGAGCTGCTTGCCCTTCACGTTCAGGCCCAGCAAGGTCTCGACGGCGGCGCGGTGCAGCCACGCGGCCGAGCCGGTGTACCAGCTCCAGCCCCCTCGGCCCACATACGGCGCGGCGCCGTAGACGTCGCCAGCCATCACGAAGGGCTCCAGCTCGTAGACCGGGCCGCGCTCGGGATGCCGTGCGCGGTGGGCCGGGCTCAGGCCCTCGAAGCTTTGCCAGGCCGCTTCATGGTCGCCCTGCAGCGCCTGTGCCATCAGCGCCCACACGGCACCGTGCGAGTACTGGCCGCCGTTCTCGCGCACGCCCGGCGGGTAGGCCTGGATGTAGCCCGGGTTGTTGGTCGAGTGGGAAAAAGGCGGCGCCAGCAGCCGCAGCAAGCCGGCCGGCTCGTCGTGCAGGCGCTTCTGGATGGCGGCCATGGCCGGGCCGGTGTGGGCCTCGTCCGAGGCGCCTGAGAGCACCGACCAGGCCTGCGCGATCAGGTCGATGCGGCATTCGTCGTTCGTCGACGAGCCCAGCGGAGCGCCGTTGTCGAAGAAGGCGCGGCGGAACCAGGCGCCGTCCCAGCCGGCGTCGTGCAGTGCGACGATCCAGCCGGTGCGTGCCTCGGTCCAGCGCGCGGCGCGTTCGTGCTCGCCACGCGCTTGCGCGATGGGTGTGAAGCGCTCGACCACGCTGCACAGGAACCACGCCAGCCACACCGATTCGCCGCGGCCTTCGTGGCCGACGCGGTTCATGCCGTCGTTCCAGTCGCCGGTGCCCATCAGCGGCAGGCCGTGCACGCCGGTCTTCAGGCTGCGGTCGATGGCGCGCGCGCCATGCTCGAACACGGTGGCCATGCGGCCGCTGTTCTGCGGCGCGTAGTAGGCGTCTTCGGCGCCATCGGGAATGCCAGGGCCTTCGATGAAGCCGACCATCTCGTTGAGCAGCGAGGCATCGCCCGTCACCTCGACGTAGTGCGCCGACGCGTACGGAAGCCACAGCAGGTCGTCGGAGAAATGCGTGCGCACGCCGGCACCGCCGGGCATGTGCCACCAGTGCTGCACGTCGCCTTCGGGGAACTGGCGCGCCGCGTTCACCAGGATCTGGGCGCGCAGGCGCGGCGGGTCGGTGAGCGCGAAGGCCATCGCGTCCTGCAACTGGTCGCGAAAGCCGAAGGCGCCGCCGGCCTGGTAGAAGCCGGCCTTTGACCAGAGCCGGCACGCCAGCGTCTGGTACACGAGCCAGCGATTGACCAGCGCATCGAACAGCGGGTCGGGCGTGCGCACCTGCAGGCGGCCCAGCAGGTTGTCCCAGAAGCCGCGCACCTGCGCCAGCGCTTCGGGCACGTCGCGCTGCCGCCAGCGGCGCGCAAGGTCGAGCGCCGCGTCGGCCGTGCCGGCATGGCCCAGCACGAAGCTGAAGCTGGAGGTATCGCCGGCGCCCACGACGAATTCGCCGCCGAGGGCCGCGCAGGCATCGAGCCCGCTGCCGGCACGCCGCGCGAGTGTGTCGGGCACTTCGACAATGCCGCGGCCGGCAAAGAACTCGCTGCGGTCGCAGGTCCATTGCGTGGCCCCGGTCGTCACGCCCTGCAGGCCGGCGAGCAGCAGGAAGGCCGCGCTGCCGCCGAAGCCCGCACTCGATTCGCGCTGCTGCCCGAACACGGCCGGCAGGTCTTCGGGCTTCCAGCAATGCACGGTGCGCCGTTCGCCGCGTGCGGCGCCCAGTTGCCACTCGACCATCGCGAGCGCGCGCAGGCGGCGCTGGCTGCCGCCTACGTTGCGCACGCGCACGTGCACCAGCTTGACGGCTTCGTCGCGGTCCGCGAAGAAGGTGGTTTCGAGCACGAGGTCGCCTTGGCGGCACTCGAAGATGGTGTAGCCCTGTCCATGCCGCACACGGTGGCGGATGGAGCCGTCGCCACCGCCGGCCGGCGTCAGCGGCAGCATCTCGCGCGAGGATACGTCCTGCAGCAGGTAATGCTCGAAGGCCGGGTCTTGCACCGGGTCGTTCGACCACGGCGTGACCTGGTGCATGCGGCTGTTGCCGGCCCAGGTGTAGCCGGCGCCCCATTCGGACACCTGGAAGCCGAAGGTCGCGTTGGCGATCACGTTGATCCACGGGCGCGGCGTGCGGCGGTCGGGGCCGACCTCGAAGCGGAACTCGCCGCTCTCGGCGTCGAAGTCACCGGTGGGCACGGTGGCGGTCGACTGCGGCGCCCGCCTCGTCAACAGCGGCGTGCGGTGCTGCACCGGTGCGCTGCTGTCGTCGACGATCGTCGGGCTGCGTGCCTCATGCAACGCCGCCACCTGCACTTCGAGCGCCCGGCCATCGGCCGTGAACACCACGCGCGCCAGGCTGGACAGCACGGCCTTTTCCGAAGGCACCACGTCCTGGTCGCGCAAGAGGTAGAAGCCGGCCGTGTCGTTGCGCGGAAAGCTGTTCTGCGTCTGCTGCGCGACGCGCGAGCGCAGCGTCTCGATCTCGCGCTGCAGCGGCATCAGGTACGAATTCGGTTCGCTGTTAAGTACCACCAGGTCGCAGGCCACGCCACCGAAGCCCCACCACGGCTGCGCGCGCAGCAGCGTGTCGATGAGCCCCATGCCGTTCATCGAGTGGATGTACACCAGCACGATGGGCTTGTCGCCCGAGATGCCGAAGCGCCAGATCTGGCGCAGGTCGATCAGCCCGCGGTCGCTCATCACGCGCGGCGTGGTGTAGGTGAGGATGGTCGTCAGGTCCTGCAGCGCCAGGTTCTGCGCGGGCGCGATGCTCAGGTCGCGCAGCCGCACCTGCGCCAGCGTGGCGGCCATGCGAGTGGCGCGCTCCACGTGCATGGGCTGCAGGTAGCGGTCGATGTTGGGCATCAGCGCCTCGATGCTCTCGTCGGCGGCGGTGGCGAAGCTCATGCGCGCGGTGGTGCCCGGCGCAATCGACAGGCGCACGCGCAGGCAGGCGATGGGGTCCAGGCCGTTCACCGGCGTGCCGTTGATGGCCTTCGGCTGCGCATCGAGCGCGGGCGTGGCCAACGTGCGGTTGCGGCCGATGAAGGCGCGCCGGTCGGTCATGCAGTCGATCGACAGCACGTTGGCATCGACCGAGGCCACGAAGTGCACGGCGGCCACCACCGGGTCGCCATGCAGGCGCGGCTTGCGTGCCAGCAGCAGCGCGCGCCACGCGGGCTCCCAGCGCGACTCGACGAACAGGTTGGCAAAGGCCGGGTGGGCCTCGTCGGCCTTCGGGTTCGACAGCACCGGCTCGAAGTACGAAATGAGTTCGAGCGTGCGCGTTTCATCGCCCGAGTTGTGCAGCGTGATGTTGCGCAGTTCGGTGTCGTTCTCGGGGCTGATCAGAACCGTGGTGCGCACCTGCAGGCCGGGGCCGGCCGCATCGAACTGCACCTGATCGGCCAGGAAGCGGGTGCGGTAGTGCCAGTCGGTGCCGGGCGCGGGCAGGGCGGTGAGTGAGGTGAGCGCGGCCTGACCTTCGTCGCGCACGTAGAAGAAGGTGCCGTAGCTGTCGCGCAGCGGATCGTCGCGCCAGCGGGTCACATTGAACGAGCGCCAGCGGCTCACACCCGCGCCGTTGGCCCGCAGCGCCACCGTGTAGCGGCCGTTCGACAGCAGGTGCGTCGGCTGGAAGCCCGGCCCCATCGGATCGACCACGCGCGGCTGGAACAGCGGCGTGTGGTCGGCCTGGCTGGGCTCGGGCGGCGTGCGCGGGTCAGCGCTGCCGATGATCTGGCGCGGCGTGCGTTCGTGCAGCAGCGACTCGTGCGCCTGCACCAGCGCGGCACTGCCAAACCAGCGGCGCGGAGCTTCGTCGCGCAGCACGTTGCACAGCGCCACCAGCGACATGCCCTGGTGGTGCGCCATGAAGTTGCGCACCACGGTGAAGTCCTGGCCCTCGGTCTGGCGTGAGGTGGTGAAGTCGATTGCGTCGTGAAAACCGAACTCGCCGCGCGCGCCGAGCGATTCGAGCAACTCGAGATTGATGACGGCCGCTTCGGGCGCGAACGGCGCGGCCATCAGGCTGGCGTAAGGTGCCACCACGCGGTCGGTCGGCGGCGTGCGCCGCAGTGCCAGGCGCGGCACGCCGAAGGGCGAGTATTGATACGCCAGCGAATGGTCTTGCGCGAAGTAGGCCGACTCGGACACGCCCCACGGCATGTTCTGCGCACGGCCGAAAGCCTGCTGCTCGGCGATGGCCGCGGCGTTGGCCACCTGCAGCAGGCCGTCGGTGGGCTCGGTCATCACCAGCGCCGGCATCAGGTACTCGAACATCGAGCCCGACCAGGACTTGAGGCTGGGCTGGAAGCCCACCAGCAGGAACGGCCGGCCCAGTGCCATCCAGTGGCGGCGCGGCACGTCGCCCTTCGCAATCGCCAGAAAGCTCAAGAGGCGCGACTCGGAAGCCAGCAGGTCGTAGTAGCTCGCGTCGAGCACGTTCTCTTCGACGCGCAGGCCGATGTGGAACAGGTGACGCTTGGCGTCGTAGAGGCCGCTGAAATCCATGCCGTCGTGCAGTGCGTCGCAACGTTGCGCCAATGCTTCCAGTGCGGGTGCTTCGTGGTACTGGCAATTTTCTGCCGCTGCGAAAGCGCGGCAGGCCTGCGCCACGGCCACGAGGTGGCCCGCAAAATTGCCGCTGTCCACGCTCGACACATAGTCGGGCGGCAGCGGCTTCAGCGTCTGCGTGTCATACCAGTTGAACAGATGGCCGTGGTGCTTCTGCATGCGGCCGACGGTGTCGAGCGTGGCGGTGAGGCGCGCCAGCAAGGCGGCGGTGTCTATCCAGCCGAACTCGCGCGCGCAGCAGGTGGCCAGCAGGTACATGCCGATGTTGGTCGGCGAGGTGCGGTGCGCGATGGTCGGTTGCGGTTCGAGCTGCAAGTTGTCGGGTGGCAGGTGGTTGTCGTCCGGGCCCACCACGTGCTCGAAGAAGCGCCAGGTGTCGTGCGCCAGCTTGTCGAGGTAGCTGCGCTGCGCGGGCTGGAGCGGGTCTTCCGCGTGCGCGTCGACGCGGCTGCCCCACCAGGCCGCGAGGGGCGCCAGGGACCAGAGCACGAAGAGCAGGGGGCCAAGCACCGGGTAGGCGCTCCAGTTCGCGAGCACGGCAAGTACCAGGCACACCGCGCTGCTGAGGGCCGCGCTGCGCACGAAGGGCTTCAGTCGTTGGCTGGATTGCGCCTGCGCCTGGTCTGCTGTCGTCCATTGCAACAGATGCCTGCGGCTGACGACCAGCCGCCAGGTGGCGAGGAAGGCCGCGTCGAGCAGCAGCCGCGTCTGCGCGGCCAGCTGCACGAACTGCCAGGCCGCACCGGCCATGGCGCGCAGCAGTTCGACCGCGCCCACGTCGAAGAAGTGGCGCAGCTCGATGGCGCGCCGCGTCGGCACCAAGCCGGCCAGCGCGCCCAGCAGCGGGCCGAGCGTGAGCGCCGCGCCGACGGCAGCCAGTGCCCAGCCGAGCGGCATGGCCTGCGTGAAGATCACCAGCACCAGCAGCGCGAAAGACGCCGGCACCACCAGCGAGCGGCGCAGGTTGTCGCTCATCTTCCACAGGCCTAGCGTGTCGATGCCGAAGCGGCGCGCGCGCCACATCAGCGGCAGCAGCTGCCAGTCGCCGCGCACCCAGCGGTGCACGCGTGAGGCGGCCACGCCGGCATGGTGCGGATGGTCTTCCACCAGAACGACGTCGCTGACCATCGCACAGCGCGCGACGCTGCCTTCGAGCAGGTCGTGGCTCAGCACGGCGCTGTCGGGCAGACGGTCGTTCAGCGTGGCGTGCACCGCGCGCACGTTCAGCAAACCCTTGCCGGTGAAGGAGCCGCTGCCGAACACGTCCTGGTAGATGTCGGAGGCGCCGCTGCCGTACGGGTCGAGCCCGCACTGCCCGGCAAACACCCAGTGGAAGAAGGAGCGCTCGCTGCGCATCGGGAACGGCGTGACGATGCGCGGCTGCAGGATGCCGAAGCCCGCGACCACGCGTCGGCTTGGCATGTCGATCACGGGCGCATTCAACGGATGCGCGGCAATGGAGACGAGGTCGCGCAGCGCGCCGGGCGGCAGGCCCGTGTCGCTGTCGAGCGTTAGCACATAGGGCGTGCGGCCGGGCGTGAGCTGCTGGCCCGGTGCAAGCGGAAGAAAATCGCTGGCGTCGCCGCTGGCCAGCAGGCGCATGAGCATTTCGAGCTTGCCGCGCTTGCGCTCCCAGCCCATCCAGCGCTGCTCGGTCTCGCTCCAGCTGCGCGGACGATGCAGCAGCAGGAAGCGCGGCGCGGCGCCTTCCGCCGGCGGGTACTTGGCGTTGAGCGCGGCGATGCGTTGCTGGGCGTCGGCGAGCAAGGGCGCGTCGTCGGGCATCGATGCTTGCGAGGCGTCGGCCCAGTCGGTCAGCAGCGCGAACTGCGCGTGCGCCTCGCGGTTGGCGAGCCAGTGCAGTTCGAGCCGGTGCGCGAGCTTTGAGTTGTTCGCGGTCGAACCCAGCATCGTGGGCATGACGACGAGTGCGCGGTGCCGCTCGGGAATGCCGTTTGCAAAATCGAGGCGTGGCAGGGTCCGCGCGCGCACCGATTCCGCCATGATGCGTTGCGCCAGCGCAATCAACGCTTCGGACAGCGGCCATGCAAGAAGCAGCAACGCCGCGACGGTGGTCCAGTCGCCGCGATGCGGCAGACCGTGCACCACGGCCGCCAGCAGCAGCGCGGTGCCGATGGCGACGGCGCTCACGTAGACAGGCAGGCGCCAGCCGCGATGGCTGCGCGCGGGCCGCGTGTTTGCTGTGTGGGCGGAACGGCCCGGCGGACTGTCGGCCTGCAGTGATGCGATCAGCGCGGGCCGGCCCTGGCCGAAGAGGTAGTAGCCCGCGGTGCCGTCGGCGCGGTCGGTTTCCGCACCGACTTCGTCGGCCGACGCGCTGGATGCCAGCGTGACCACGGCCTGCGCCACGTCGCGCTCGGGCCGTTCGGTGCTGCGCGCCACCTGCTCCATCGCATGCGTGATCTGCTGGCGCGTGAGTTCGCTCTCGTTCGCAAAGCTCGGCAGTTCGCGCAGCACGCGCAGCGAGCGGCTCACCGGCTCGATCAGATCGCTCCACTCGACCTGGCCGATCATGCGCAGGGTCGTGATGATGTTGCCGACCGTGAGGTTGGCCGCGGCCTGCGCGTTCTGCGCGTCGCCGATCAGCGCCGGGCCGTTGGGGCAGTGCTGCTCGGTCCAGCGCACCAGCGCGGGCATGTCGTCGCCGTGCTCGACGGGCAGGCGCTGCCACAGCTGCGTGAGGTAGCTGTCCTGCAGGCCGTGGCTTTGCAGTGCGCGGTAGAGCACGTCGAGGTCTTGCACCGAGAGACGCGGCGCCGCGTCCCACGCAGCGTGCGCGATCTCGCGTGCGACTTCGTTCTCGGCAATGCGCTCGGCCACGAGGCGCAGGTTTTCGAGCAGCACCACGCGCAAGGTGGTGGGCAGCGCCCACAGTTCGCCGAGCATGAGTTCGTCGATGTCCTGGTACGCGTTGAGGAAGGCGGTGAACAGCGTCTTGTTGAGCACGCTGTCGGTGTGCGCCACATAGGCCCACGCAATGCCGTACACGCGCGGCAGCCCCGCCAGCGGCGGCGTGATGAGCTTGGGCAGGCGTGCGTAGTAGCTGCGCGGCACGCCGTCATGGATCTGCCGGAGCTGTGCCTCGACAAGGTGAAAGTTGTCGAGCAGCCATTCCGCCGCCGGCGATACATAGCGCCCGTTCAGCGAGATCAGCGCGATGTAGTCGAAGGCAGCGCGCAGCGACTCGAGGTTTTCGTCAACCCGCGGAAAGAAGGGCGCGCCTCCGCGTGCGCGGTGGTGCTCGTCTTCCACCACCTGGGCACGGGCCAGGCTGTGGCCGTGCTGTTCGAAACGTTGGGCGCCGAAGAGTTCGGCGCGGATCGGGAGTGCTACCGGGTCGTGAGGACCGAGCAGAAGGGTCCGGGCGTAGTGACTGAGCCCTTGGAGGCGGTCGACGACGGCAACGACGCTCAAGTGATGGCGAACAAGCCGATGCCCAACACCGCGGCCACGCAGGCCATGGTGACAATGCGGCCCGCAGCGAGCGCGCGCACACGCTGCATGTGGCTTCGCAGCGAGAACCATCGCCCGTGGGCACGTGCACAGTGGTGCATGTGGGAGGCCAGGGCTTCGAAATCGTTGCCGACGAAATCGACGTGCGAATGGGAAAGGGACTGCGGGACGGACATTGCAACGGGCTCCTGTGAAACGACTTCGAGCTGCCGCGCGATTGCGAGAACTGTGAACGTATCCCGACCGTACGCTTTTAAATGACCTTACGGGTTCCTGCTTTCACGGAACGACGTAGGAGGATGCTTACACATTCGCGCTTCAAGGCATCAGTCGCCTGGCGGTCGATGTCTACCATCGCTGCATTGCAGACATCGTCGCGACCGACAAGTGCCTCGCCCTATGGTCCTGATACCCTCCAAACCGACCATCCAAACCCAATACCGATGCCCGACCTTCCGCACAGCCCAGCCGCCGACCGCAACAAGCAGCCCATCCTCGATGCATTGACCCGCATCCTCGGTGAGCGCGGCACCGCACTGGAGATCGCATCCGGCACAGGCCAGCATGCTGCCTGGTTTGCGGCAGCAATGCCCCAATGGATCTGGCAGCCCACCGACGCGGACGCACGCATGATCCCCGCGCTGGCAAGCCGCGTTGCAGAAGCCGCGCTGCCCAATCTCCATGCGCCACTCCTGCTCGACGTGATGGCGTCTCAATGGCCATCGCAGGGTGCCGCTTTCACCGAAGAAGAAAAGAAGTTCGATGCGATCTTCTGCGCCAACATGCTGCACATCGCGCCCTGGGCCACATGCTCCGCACTGATGCAAGGAGCGGCGCGCCATCTGCTTCCTGGCGGGATGCTGATCACGTACGGGCCGTACTTCGAAGAAGAAATCCCGGCGGCGCCGAGCAACCTGGCGTTCGACGAAGACTTGCGCGCCCGCAATTCCGCTTGGGGCATACGCCGCCTGGAGGACGTCGCGGCAGAGGCGCATCGCGCAGGCCTTGCATTGCGAGAGCGGCATGCGATGCCCGCGAACAACTTGCTGTTGGTCTTTGGCTTCTAAGGTCGAGGGTCATGACGCTCCCGCGCCATCGCAGCCTGAACGTACAGGAGCAAAACGCCTTGGTAGAAGATTCGATTCGGCGAGGGGCCATGCGCTGGCGACAGAAACCTCTTCCTGAAGCGCTCAAGGTTGTCGGTCTCGAGCGAGGCGTTCGGTGGGAGAAGTCCATCGTCGTTGATCTGGATATCGACTTCCCCGGAATGCCAAGGCTGTTCGGCCTGTTGCTCACGCAAGATGAGAGATTCGTGCACTTCGAAATCGACACAGACGAGACTCATGAGGTCGTTGAATCGGTGGAAGCTTGGGAAGACGTGACCGCGACTCAGAACACGGGTCTGCACAATCGCGGTGTCGGTGCGGGGCGTGGAGCCATCGCAATCAAGGTGCTTCGAGCACTCAACAGCTAGAGAGTCAAACCCAAGGGTCACGACCGTGAGCAAACCCGTTACTCCCGAAATCGTCGTCGAACTGGAACTGCATGACGCGGCCGGGGGCGGCCGACAAAGACCATTGAATGAAGGCGAATACCGCGGTGTCTTCCTCGTCGGCGAGCAGGGTTTCTCGATTCGATTCGTCGTTCCTCTGACATCCAGCGAAGGAAAGTTGCAGAAATTCGGCGTTCAGTTTCTTGTCCCGGAAGCGGCTCTGCCTCATTTTCCAGTGGGAGCCTCGTTTTCGATGTGGGAGGGACGCGTCATCGGACATGGCCGAGTATTGGAGATCCTCGCAACATGAACACGATGCGCTTTGTCGCGTCGGGCGGCAATTCCGCGTGTGTCATTTCCATAGTCACTCTGGAAGAATGGCTCCCATCGCTAGCAACCGACTTCGTCCACCGCAAAAACTCCCATCCATGACCGATCTCTCCACCCCCTCCCGCGTCGCCGTCGTCACCGGCGGCGCGCGCGGCATCGGCCTGGCCATTGGCCGCTGGTTCCTGGCGCACGGCTACAACGTTGCGCTGCTCGACATCGATGCCCTCACGCTCGATCAGGCGGTTGCCGAACTGGCCGCGCCGGAGCGGGTGCTTGGTGTGCACTGCGACGTATCGAATCCTGCGCAGGTGGGCAGTGCCGCGAAGGCCGTGGTCGCGCGCTTCGCGCAGGTCGATGCGCTGGTCAACAACGCGGGGGTGGCGGTGTTCAAGCCGGTGCTCCAGACCTCGTTCGAAGAATGGCGCACGGTGCTCGGCACGAATCTCGACGGCGCGTTCTTGTGCACGCAGGCGTTCGGCGCACTGATGGCGGAGCGCGGGCGCGGCGCGGTGGTCAATGTCGCCTCCATTTCCGGCCTGCGCGCGAGCACGCTGCGCGTCGCCTATGGCACCAGCAAGGCGGCCCTTATCCATTTGACCAAGCAGTACGCGGTCGAGCTGGGCAACGCCGGGGTGCGCGTGAACGTGATCGCGCCGGGGCCGGTGGAAACCGAGATGGCAAAGCTCGTCCACACGGTGGCGATCCGCTCCGACTACTACGACGCCATCCCGCAGGGCCGCTACGGCACGCCGGAAGAGATGGCCAACGCGGTGGGCTTTTTGTGCAGCGACGAGGCCAGCTTCATCAACGGTCAGGTGCTGGCCGTGGACGGTGGCTTCGATGCCGCGGGGGTCGGCTTGCCGACCTTGCGCAAGGGACCGCCCGCGTCCTGAAACCTGCTCGCTTGCCTGCCTGCCTGCCTGTCAGCGTACGCGGGGCACCGCCGTCGTCAGCAGCGCAAGCGCCTGGTTCAGCGTCGAGATCGCGAAGCGCTCTCCCTTCGAATGCCCAATGCGCACCACGATGAGATCGTGCGACGGAATCACCAGCACAAACTGGCCCCCGGCGCCGAGCATGTAGTAGGCCGACGTCGGCATGGCCAGCGAGCCCATCCCGTTGATCCAGAAGAAGCCGCCGTAGATCGGGCGCTTGTCCGCTGCCCAGGCTGGTGCAACGCTGCTCACAAAATTGACGAAGCCCTCGGGAAGAAGGCGCTCGCCGTTCCACACGCCGTCTTGCAGGTAGAGATTGCCCAGGCGAGCCCAATCGCGCGCCGACATGAAGTCGTAGCCCTGCGTGAGAAAGTTGCCGTAGGGGTCGGTCTCGATCACCATCGAGCGGATGCCGATCCTGTCGAAGAGTGCGCGCTGCGGAAACGACAGGTACTCTTCTCCGCGCTTTTCTACGCGAGGCGAACCAGGTAGTTTGCAAGTACCGGATCGGTATTGCGGTAGCGGCCCACCGCGCCCGGAGGCCATTGCTGAGGGCGAGTGGCGGCGTAGTTGAACGCATTGATGCGGCCGGTGTAGTAGTAGATGTGATCGGGGTAGGTGCCGTTGGGATCGAAGTCCGGATCGTCCGGCGCCTTGATCCGCAGTCCGCTCGACATCTGCAGGATGTCCGAGATCTTGATCTTCTTTCGCTCATCGCCAGTGGCTTGCCACTCGGGAATCGGCGCCGGCTGGTCGAGCTTGTACACGCCTTGCTTGATCAGCAAGCCCATCATCGTGGCGACGACGCTCTTGCCCATGGACCACGATTCGAGCGGCGTCGTTGCACCGATGCCGTTCATGTAGCGCTCGGCAATGATGCGTCCCTTGTGCGTGACCACGAAGGCCGATGTGTAGGCCTCCGAAACGCCGAATGCGGCGTCCACGGCCTCGTTCACCTTGGCCATGTTGACTTCGGCCGGCGGCGGGTCGCCCGGCAGCACATCGCCCATCGGCCAGGGTTGAGTGGCGGGGTCGGGCAGCGTGCTCTTGACCACGACGGGCGTGAAGAAAACATCGTCCCTGCCGGCCGGCAGCGTGACGCAGCCTTGCGAGCCGAAGTGCCGCGCCACCAGCGTCGGACCATTGGGAATCGAGATGCGAACTTCCTTCTTCACGCGGTCGACCACGGGCTTGCCGACGTTCTTGCGCTGGTCGTACGGTCCTACGAAGTAGCCGAGGCTTTCAGCGGCTACGTCGGGGTCGATGCCCGTGATGAACACTGCGGAGCACATCGTCTTGGCATAGCCGGAGGTGTTGTGCTCCAGCACGTTGCCGGGCGGCGGCACATAGGGCGTGTTCAGTTCGAGCGCTCGTGCGCGGGCAATGAGCGCGTCGCGTTCCGGCAACTGTGCCGTGGTGTTCGGCGCGGCGGCCAATGGAACGCCGAAGCCGATTCCCCCGCCACCGCCACCGCCACCACCTCCGCCGCCACCGCAAGAGGTGAGGACGGCCGCGATGCCCAAGGCCGCGGCGGTCGTGGTAACTGAACGGCGAATCGAGAACTTCATTGAGGTCCTTGCTGGCATGCGTCAACACCGGCGGCATTCTGAGTGAATACCTTATGACCGCCTAGCTCTTTCAACGGCAGCGCACGCGGTGTAGCTCCAAGGTTCTCCTTTGGGGTCAAGGAAGGCAGAACATCGCTAGCGGCACATGTCGTACCCGCCGGTCTCCAGGTGAAAGTGGTCGTTGTGCACGGCGTTGTAGTCGGGGCTCAGAACGCCATTGAAGAAGCGGCACGCGCCGCGGTGCACGTCGAGCAGGAGCATTGCAGCGGGGTCGCCCACGCTCGTGGCAACGTCGCGCGGCCAGGATTGCAGCACCGAGATGCGGCGGCCATCGGCCAGCGTCAAGGCCGCCACGTCCAGTGCATCGGCGGTCGCATGCCGGCTGCGCGAAGCGCCGGGCACGGCGCCTTCGCCACGGTTCACGTTGCGGCAGGCATAGCTGCCAAGGTGATCGATAGCCACCACCGGTTGGCCGAAGCGCTGCATGGCGGCGGGCTGCAACGCGTGGTGCTCCCACATGAAGAAGGACAGCGCCATCGGGCAGCTGAGCGAAGGCGCGGTGCCGAGGCGCACGCCAGCAGTGCGCAGCCTGACGGCGTTCTGAAAGCCGCAGCCGACTCCCGTCACGCGGTCGGGCAGCAGGTCGTATTGCATGCCGGTTTGCGCCAACGCCGCAAGGCAGCGCGCCGGGTCGCGTCGGGCCCGTGAAAGCTTGAAGCCTGTCAGCCAGTCTGGCTCGGCCGCCACGTCGAGTGGCGCCCATGGATTGAAGCGCTCCGGAATCTCGACCGTGCCGGTTGCAATGGCCCATGCACCCGCGGCGAGGACGGCACAACACACGGCAGCCAAGGCGAGCCAGCGCTTGCGGCGCGAAGGCGTCGGCTTGATCGGATCATCAGCATGAGGCGCCATGCAGCAGACCTCGCCCGTTGTATCTTTAGTGGCTCGTCGCGTCAGGGCTGCACCGCAACCAGCGGGTCCAGCTCGGCCCGGATGCGCCGTATCGCCACTTCATGCCGCAGCGTCTGCGCGCCGCGGCCGTAGGTCATCGCTTTCCGGATCAGCCGCAATTGCTCGCGCTGCAATTGCGTCTTCAGCAGCCTGGCACGCAGGCCGAAGGTCCAGCCGATCTGCCTGCGGACCCTGTAGCGCAACAGAGGCGCACCCAGCCGCAGCCATTCGTCGTCACGGATCAAATCGCGCTCCGGCACGAAGTAGGCTGCAAGCGCATGGAGGTACGCGCCGTTCTCGCGGGCGGCTTCGCGCCAGAAGAGCCAGGCCGCGGCCATCGCCGGAATGCCCTTGATGACGAGCAGTACCGCCATCTCGCCGTAGCCGCCATCGAAGAGGTCTTCGAGCCACGGCGAGTTCCAGATGAAATGCATGGCCCACGCGAGCACGAAGCACAGCAGGGCACAGGCGATCCTCACCGCCATTGGCCGCTCGGGGTGCAGCAGAAACCATGCAACGCCGAAGGATGCGATCGTCGTGTAGGCCGCGTGGCTCCACAGTCCGCTCAGCAGCCCGCGCGTCAGCAGGTTGATGAGCACCGGATACACCTGGTTCTCGAGCGGAAAGTGCATCGATGCATTGACGGTGTACGTGAGGTTCTCGACCACCTGGAATCCCAGCCCCGTCATGGCACCGACGATCAGCACTGACAAGTAGGTCTGGAACTGGTTGCGCGCCACCAGCACCAGCAGCACGACGCCAGCAAGCTTCAAGAACTCCTCGGTGATCGGCCCCGCGATGGCCGGCCCCCAGGCCGCGACGAAATCCGGCGACACCAGCTTGGCGCACAGGCTTTGAATGGCGATGTTCGCGGGCGCGGCAAAGTACACGGCGCCCAGTCCACCCCATGCAAAGGCCAGCGCAAAGGCCTCCGGCGGGTGCTGTTCGAGCAAGTCCAAGGCGCGAAAGACGAGAAGAAAAACCAGCGTGTAGATGGCCCACACCAGGATGCCGAGCAAGGCGGTGATGGGGACCACGCGGAATCCCATCGAGAACATGTTGACCGTGTAGAACAGGCCATTGACGATCAGCGCCGCCAGCACCCAGAAGGCCGCGCGATGCGGCTGAAAGAACGAGTCGGTGCCAATCGGCCAATCGCCCTTGTCCTGCTGCTCGGCGACGTGGAGAAGGCTCACAGCGGCGCCTCCAGGTCCATCGATTCGAGCATGCTCCGCGCCTCGGCCATTGCTTCGTTCAGGCCGTCGGTGGCGCCGTAGAAGTCGATCTGCACCAGCGACCGGCGCCGCAGGTCGACCACTTGCCAGAAGCGACCCGCCAGCTTCGATCCATAGTAGGCAAAGGTCTTACCCTGCAGGCCCCAAGTCGTGACGAAGTCCGACGGGTCGCCGTCGATGCGCAATCGCTGGCCGCGCTCCATGAGCCGTTGCTGCCGCACCAGCGGTCCGTCCGGCCCACCCGCCCATGGGCCGGTGGTCACCAGAAACTTGTGGCCGCCCTTGAACAGCATCAGCGACCGGCCTGCCTTGGAGCGGGACACGTCCATCTCCCAACCGCTGGCGGGAACGAACCGCGCGTGCCCGATCTCGATCATTTCGCCGGCAGGCAACGGCCGGTTGGCGGGCGTGTGCCTGTCCCAGAACACGAGGCCGCCCACGTAGCCTGCAATGGCCAGCAGAACGGCGAGCGCACCTGGCCAGGTGCGGTACGGGATTCGGCGTGAGGGCTCGGGCATGTTTTGATCGTGCCATATCCATCTGTTGCGCGGGCTCCTTGCCTTGGCCGGATCGGTCGCTCGCGTTAGAGTCCGGCCACGTCCACAAGACCGCCAACCCACATGCCCGACGCACTCGCAGTACCCACGCCACGTCCCCGCATGCCACTGTTGCTGCTTCGCCTGCTTTCCATCGGCGCCTGCCTCCTGGCGCTGGGCTGCGCGAGCCCGCGGGCGCCGCCACCGTCGGCCGGCTACAGCAGTTCGCCGCTCAGCTCCGAGGAATCGAACAGCGTCGCGATCCATGCCCTCGGCCTCGTCGGCACGCCGTACCGCTACGGCGGCAATACCCCCGAGGGCGGCTTCGACTGCAGCGGGCTCATTGGCTACGTGTACAAGAACAGCGCGGGCCAGGCCACGCCGCGCACCGTGGCGCGCATGGCGGCGTTCGGCCGGCCGGTGTCCGCGTCGGACATCCGTTCGGGCGATTTGGTGCTCTTCGGCGCGTCCACGCCAACGCATGCGGGCATCTACGTGGGGGCAGGGCAGTTCGTGCATGCCCCATCGACCGGCGGGGAGGTGCGGCTCGACCGGCTGGACGGTATCTACTGGTCGCGCCAACCCATGCAGGCGCGGCGGCTCTAGGCCCCGAAAACGCCAGTCAATCCAACTTAACGGATTGGCGTAGTCATTGGTCTACAGGGATGCCTGCCTTGGGGCCGCCTGATCGGTGTGGCATGCTGTGCCGATGTCACCGAACCTCCGAGAGGTCCCTATGAAAAAACTCATCGTCCTGGCCATTCTGGGCCTTGCCACCACGCTTCCGGCGCTTGCGCAGCGCGATCCCGACACCTACGAGCATGACCGCCGCTACTGCGCCAGCGGTCGCTCCGGCGTCGACTTCAACACCTGCATGTGGCGCGTCCAGCGCGACCGCGAGGAGCGCTATGAACGCCGCGAGCAGCGCGCCTACGAACGGGAGCAGCGCCGCGATTACGACCGTCGCGAGCGCTGGGCCGAACAACCGCCACCGCCGCCAGCCTATCGCCAGTGGGACACTCCGCCTCCCGGCGAGCAGCCGAGGCTGAGCGACATGCAGCAGCGCGCGCTGGACAACTGCAACCTCCTGGCCCCGCGCGACCAGCCTCGCTGCCGCGCGACGGTGATGTCGACCGTCCGTTGACGCCGCTGCTCGCATGAGGAACGAGGAGCGCCGCGGGCGCATGGCCGGCGCTAGGGTTTTCCATTAAGAATTCCCACGCATAGCGCCCACGCGGTCCGACGGATGCGGCTTCGAGGCTGGCGGGGAACACTCCCGGTTCCAATACCGAGGAGACATTCCCAATGCACAGCATCCGCCGCCACCTGGTGTGGCTCGTCGTGGCCGTGGTCGGCGCATTCGCGCTGGGCACCGTCGCCCTCACGCGTGGTGAAAGCGTCAACGCCCTCTGGGTGGTGACCGCCGCGATCTGCACCTACCTGATCGCCTATCGTTACTACAGCCTCTTCATCGCCGAGAAGGTGCTGGGGCTCGACAGCAACCGCAAGACGCCGGCCCATCGCCACAACGACGGGCTCGACTACGTTCCCACCGACAAGAACGTGCTGTTCGGCCACCACTTCGCGGCCATTGCCGGTGCCGGCCCGCTGGTGGGCCCGGTGCTCGCCGCGCAGATGGGCTACCTGCCGGGGCTATTGTGGGTGCTGGCCGGCGTGGTGTTCGCGGGCGCGGTGCAAGACTTCATCATCCTGTTCATCTCCACGCGGCGCGACGGCCGCTCGCTCGGCGACCTCGTCAAGCAGGAGATGGGCACCGTGCCCGGCATGATTGCACTGTTCGGCACCTTCATGATCATGATCATCATCCTCGCGGTGCTGGCGCTGATCGTGGTGAAGGCGCTGGCCGAATCGCCGTGGGGCACCTTCACGGTGGCGGCCACCATTCCGGTGGCGCTCTTCATGGGCGTGTACCTGCGCTTCATTCGACCGGGCCGCATCGGCGAGGTGTCGCTAATCGGCTTCGTGCTGCTCATGCTGGCCATCTTCGGCGGCCAGGCCGTGAGCCAGAACCCCGTGTGGGCGCCGCTCTTCACCTTCGACGGCAAGGCGCTCACGTGGATGCTGGTGGGCTACGGCTTCATCGCCGCCAGCCTGCCGGTGTGGCTGCTGCTGGCGCCGCGCGACTACCTGTCGACCTTCCTGAAGATCGGCACCATCATCGCGCTGGCCCTTGGCATCGTGTTCGTCATGCCGACGCTGCAAATGCCCGCGCTCACGCAGTTTGCGCAAGGCGGCGGGCCGGTGTGGGCGGGCAGCATGTTCCCGTTCCTGTTCATCACCATTGCCTGCGGCGCGGTGTCGGGCTTTCATGCGCTGATCTCCTCGGGCACCACGCCCAAGATGCTCGACAACGAGCGCCATGCGCGCTTCATCGGCTACGGCGGCATGCTGGCCGAATCGTTCGTGGCGGTGATGGCGCTGGTGGCGGCCTCGTGCATCGAGCCCGGTATCTACTTTGCAATGAACAGCCCTGCCGCGCTGGTGGGAAGTACCGCGCAGCAGGCCGCGCAAACCATCTCGAGCTGGGGCTTCGTGGTCACGCCCGAGATGCTGGTGCAAACCGCCAAGGACGTGGGCGAAAGCACCATCCTCGGCCGCGCGGGCGGTGCGCCCACACTCGCGGTGGGCATGGCCCACATCCTTCACCAGGTGATCGGCGGACAGGCCATGATGGCCTTCTGGTATCACTTCGCGATTCTGTTCGAGGCGCTCTTCATTCTCACGGCCGTGGACGCCGGCACCCGTGCGGGCCGCTTCATGCTGCAAGACCTGCTGGGCAGCTTCGTGCCCGCGCTCAAGCGCACCGATTCGCTGCCGGCCAACCTGATTGCCACGGCACTCTGCGTGGCGGCATGGGGTTACTTTCTCTACCAGGGCGTGGTCGATCCGCTGGGCGGCATCAACACGCTGTGGCCGCTCTTCGGCATCTCCAACCAGATGCTGGCCGCGGTGGCGCTGCTGCTCGGCGTGGTGGTGCTGTTCCGCATGAAGCGCGAGCGCTATGCCTGGGTGGCCATTGCGCCGGCCACGTGGCTGCTGGCCTGCACGCTCACGGCGGGCTGGCAGAAGATCTTCTCGCCCGACCCGAAGATCGGCTTCCTCTCGCATGCGGCCAGGTACACCGAAGGCCTTGCCAACGGCGTGCTGGTGGCGCCGGCCAAGACGACCGAAGCCATGTCGCGCATCGTCTTCAACGACCGGCTCGACGCCGCGCTCTGCGCGCTCTTCATGTTCGTGGTGCTGAGCGTGCTGGTGTATGCCGTGAAGGCATGCTTCGCGGCACGCGCGGCCAACCGCCCCACCGCGCAAGAGACGCCTTTCGAACCGCTCGCCGTATCGGCGGCGCGCTGAACGAAGCCATGGGTCTCGCAATGCCGGAAGCCGGGCGCTACTTCGCCCGCTCGCTCAAGCAGTCGCTGCGGCTCATGGTCGGCATGCCCGACTACGATGCCTACCTGACCCACATGGCGGCCACCCACCCGGACCGCCCGCCGATGAGCTACGAGGCGTTTTTTCGGGAGCGGCTCGAGGCGCGCTACGGCGCCGGCAAGGGCCGCTGCTGCTAGGGCGCAGGGCCCGCTTGTTGCTTGTTCGCTTGACCCGCGCGGAACGCGGGTGATAGCCTGCGATCGCCCGCGAGAAGCGGGCTTTCTTTCGCCCAAGCTCGAACGAACGAACAACAGAACGGACCTATGACCTTTCAGAAGCGCCACCCCTTCTCCATGAAACCCGCGCTGCTGCGCACCGCCTGCCACGGCATGGTGCTGGCCTGTGCACTGCTGGCTGGCAATGCCATGGCCCAGAAGCCGCACCAGGCGGCGCTGGACGCCGCCACGCAACAGAAGGAAGAAGCGCTCAAGCTGTTGGAGCGTATGGTCAACATCGACTCCGGCTCGGCCAGCACCGAGGGCCTGGACAAGGTGCGCGGGATTGCCGTCGACGAGCTGCGCAAGCTCGGCGCTCGCATCGAGACCTTTCCCGCGGAGCCGCATCCCGGCACCAACGTGGTTGCCACGCTCACCGGCCAGGGCAAGAAGAAGATCCTGATCCTCGCCC
Organism: Variovorax sp. OV700; assembly: GCF_900099805.1. Lineage (GTDB taxonomy): Bacteria > Pseudomonadota > Gammaproteobacteria > Burkholderiales > Burkholderiaceae_C > Variovorax. The sequence continues at coordinate 137,500 of NZ_FNDR01000003.1, forward strand.
ACATCGACACCGTGTTCAAGGAAGGCACGGCCGCAGCCAAGCCGTTCTACATCAAGGACGGGCGCGCCTACGGCCCCGGCGTGATGGACAACAAGGGCGGCGTGGTCGCCGGGCTGCAGGCGTTGAAGATCCTGCAGAAGATCGGTTTCAAGGACTATGGACAGATCACCTTCCTTATCGACACCAACGAAGAAGTGGGCTCGGTCGGCACCAGCGCGCTGATCGAGCGCGTCGCCAAGCAGCATGACGTGGCGCTGAACCTGGAGCCGGGCCGCCCGGCCGACGGCCTCGTGGTGGAGCGCAAGGGCTCGGCCACGGCTCTCATCGAGGTGAAGGGCCTCGCCTCGCATGCGGGCGTGGCGCCCGACGCGGGCCGCAATGCCGCCATGGAAGTGGCGCACCAGGTGCTGCAGCTTTCAAAGACGGGGGATGCCGCAAAGAAGACCACCGTGAACTTCACGGTGCTCACGGCCAACGGCCCGACCAATGTAATTCCCGCGAGCGCCAGCGCCAAGGGCGATGTGCGCGCCGCCACGCCCGAAGAGCTCGACCGTGTCGAGAAGGACCTCGCTCGCATCTCGCAGAACAAGCTGATCCCCGACACCGAAGTGCGCGTGCGCCTCATCCGCGGCCTGCCGCCGATGCCGCGCTCGCCTGCGTCGGACAAGCTGGTCACCATGGCCGAGGGCATCTATGCCGAGATCGGCAAGAAGCTCACCATCGAGAGCAGCGGTGGTGCGGCCGACGCCAGCCTGGTGGCGGGCGTGGGCGTGCCGGTGCTCGACGGCTTCGGCATCGTGGGCGGCGGCATCCACACGCCGGAGGAATACGCCGAGGTCGAGAGCGTGGTGCCGCGGCTCTATCTGCTGTCGCGGATGCTGATGGACCTGAGCGCGAATTGAAGCTTGGCAGGCGCAGGCGCAGGCTCAGGCGCCGCCTGAGCCTGGCTGTGCGAATTCCAGTTTCTTTTTGCAAGCGCTTGCTGCCACGATGCCCTCCACACAACTCAATGGTGGAGAACATCGATGGCATCCGAACTGAACCAGATCGTGAGCTGGTCGCTGCGCTGGCGCATCTTTCTTGCGGGCGCGCTGTGCGTCGGGGCAGCACTTTCCGCGGCGCAGCCGCCCGACGCGAACATCGTGCTGCATGCCGAGCAGCGCTTTCAGCTGGCGCTGGAAGCGCAAGCGGCCCGCGACTACCGGGCCATGCTCGAGGAACTCCGGCGGGCGGCTGCTGAAGATAACGCCGAGGCGCAGGAGATGCTCGGCATGGTGCTGCTGGCCGGCCCGACGCTGTACGGCACCGAGGTGAAGGCCGACCGCTGCGAGGCCCGCCGGTGGATGCTGCGGGCCGCATCGCAGGGCAGCGATACGGCCAGGGTACAGCTCACCTTCCTGAACAGGCTGCGCCAGTCTCCGGCCGGGAGAAACGTCTGCGAGTGAGCATGCATGCCGGGGACGGTGACGTGCGGTTACCTGGGTGTGCGCGAGGATGTCTCATCGGTGAATGCCGAGCTAGACTGTTGGATGACGAAATCCTCGGCACAGGCCGACTCATCAATGAAACTCTGGTCGATATCCATGGTGCTTGCTTTTGCTGGCGCCGCCCACGGCGCTGAAAACTGCGAAGCCCTGCGCACCCAGATCGAATCGAAGATCGCCGCGTCGGGCGTGACGCGTTTCAGCGTGATCACCGTCGATGCCAACGCACAGGCCGATGGCCAAGTGGTGGGCAGCTGCGATCTTGGCAGCAAGAAGATCATCTATCAGCGCGAAGGCGCTCCCGCAGCGGACGGCGCCTTGACGCGACCAGCGCCAGCACCTGCGAACGAACGCATCCTGACGGAATGCAAGGATGGCACGGTGACCGTCGGCGGCAGCTGCAAACAATAAGCGGCAACCCTGGCGTCGCACTTTTTTTCGGAGCTCACCTTGTCCCGCAAAGTCTCTCGCATCGCACTCTCGGTTTCGGCCGCCGCGGTTGGCAGCATCGCCGCTTACTGGACCATCCTGGCCGCACGCCAGGGACACATCCTCTTCAATGTCAGAAAGCATCCGGTCGTTCATCTGTCCGACCACTTTTCCACCTACTCGCATACGGTGCCGGGCGGCATGGTCCGCGGCTACGTCTATCACCCGCAGGGCGAAGACTCGCTGCAAGACCTGTTCATCTATTTCGCGGGCCGCGGCGAGGACGTGCGCGCCACTGCGCAGGCGCTGCACTGGCTGCCCGAGGGCTTCGGATTTGCGGCAATCAACTATCGGGGCGTGGCCGATTCGCAAGGCCATCCTTCCGAGATCGCCTCGGTGGCGGACGCGATCCAGTTTGCCAGCCACTTGCGCAAGGCTTTTCCCAAGGTCCGCCTGCACGTGGTCGGGCGCAGCCTGGGCACGGGCGTGGCCATCCAGCTGGTAGCGCAGCAGCATTTCTCCAGCTTGCAACTGGTCACGCCCTACGACTCGATGCTCGAAGTGGCGAAGCGGCGCTTTCCGCTGGTACCGCTGTCGCTGCTGCTGCGGCACCGGTTCGATTCGCTCATGCATTGCAAGGAGGTGGCCGCGAAAACCCAGGTGCTGCTGGCCGAGAACGATAACGTCGTGCTGCCCGAGCGCTCGCAAAAGCTCATCGCGGCCTGGCCGACGCCCATCAGCGTGCAGACTGTTCCGGGTTCCGACCACCACAGCATCATGGGACTCGAATCGACCTGGCTTCACCTGGTCGACTTTGCGCTGACGGCGATTCTTCCTGAACCCGAGCCTGAGCCAGAACCGGTTGAGCCGGTGGCGGCCTGAGCCGGCAAAGTAACCCGCTCAGCCTGCGCTCAAGGCGGTAAACGCGCGTGCCAGATCGGCCAGCAGGTCCGAAGGCGCTTCGAGTCCCACATGCAGTCGCACCACGGCGCCGCGCGCGCTCCAGTCGGTCACGCTGCGGGCCACGCGCATGTTGGCCCAGGCCACGAGGCTTTCGTAGCCGCCCCACGACGAGCCCCGGCCGAACAGCGAGAGGGCATCGACCATCCGTTCGACCGCGGCGTTTCCGATGCCGGGTTGCAGCTCGAACGAGACCAGCCCATTGGTGCCGCGGCAATCGCGCCTCCAGAGTTCATGGCCCGGGTGCTGCGGCAGCGCCGGGCAGAACACCGCGGCCACTTCGCTCCGCGCCTCGAGCCAACCTGCCACTGCTAGCGCATGCCGCTCGTGCATCTGCAGCCGGGCCGACAGGGTGCGGATGCCGCGCAGCACCAGCCATGCGTCGTCGGGGCTCACCGTCATCCCGAAGGCGTCGCAGCGCTCGTTGAGCGGCTGCCAGGCTTCGCGCGTGGTGGCGACCGTGCCCATCATCACGTCGGAATGGCCCGAGAGGTATTTGGTGGCGGCCATCAGCGAGATATCGGCGCCCAGCGCAAGCGGGCGGTATTGAACGCCCGAGCCCCAGGTGTTGTCCGCGGCCAGCAGTGCGCCGCGCGCGTGGGCCAGCTCGGCCAGGCGGGGCAGGTCGCACATCTCGTACACCAGCGAGCCCGGGCATTCGGCATACACGAGCCGCGTGTTCGGCTCGAACAGTTCTTCCACGCCGCTGCCGTCCGCCGCGAAGAAGGTGCAGCGGATGCCGTAGGGGTCGAGAAAGGAATGCACCAGGTTGCGCGCCGGCTCGTAAACGCTGTCCGACATCAGCACGTGGTCGCCGGGCTTCAGGTACGACAGCAGCACCATGCCGATGGCCGCGAGGCCAGTGGGAAAAAGGCGCGTGCGATAGCCGCCTTCGAGTTCGCTCACCGCATCTTCGAGCGCGAAGGTGGTGGGCGTGCCGCGTGCGCCGTAGCTGAAAACGCGCTCGTCGCCGCGCCGTGCGCGGGCATCGCGCATGTCGGCCACGCTGTCGAACACCACGGTGCTCGCGCGCACCAGCGGCGGGTTGACGGGCTTGCCGCCGGCATGAAGCGACTGCTTGCCGGTGTGGGCAAGGCGCGTTTCCAGCGCCTGCGCGGCGGCATCGGTGTGCGAAGAAGCGGGCATGGTGATGAACGAAGGGCGTGGTTCGCAGGGCCTCTATGTTGCGTCAATCGGCTTTTGCGCCGGAGAGCTTGACGATGCGCGACCAGCGATCGATGTCCTGGCGCAGCTGCGCGGCAAAGGCTTCGGGCGTGTTGGCCACCACTTCGCTGCCGCCGTCGGTCACGAGCTTGCTCACTTCAGGCAGGCGCAACGTGCGCACGATGGCTTCGTTCAGATAGGCCACGCGCTCGGGCGGCGTGCCGGCCGGCGCGAAGAAGCCGTACCAGTCTTCGAAGCGGGCATTGGCATAACCCAGCTCCTCGAGCGTGGGCGCCTTGGCGAACACGCCGATGCGGCGCGGGCTGGTGACCGCCAGCACGCGCAGCTTGCCGTTCTGCACCATGCCCGCCACCGATGCGGTGGAGGTCACGAGCACGTCGACCTGGCCGCCGAGCAGATCGGTGAGCGCGGGGCCGGCGCCCTTGTAGGGCACGTGGGTCATGTCGACGCCACTGTCCTTTTGCAGCACCACGCCGACCATGTGCGAGAGCGTGCCGTTGCCCGGCGTGGCATAGGTGACCTTGCCGGGGCTGGCCCTGGCGCGACTGGCGAGATCGGCAAAGGTCTTGTAGGGCGAACTGGCTTCGACCACCAGTGCAAGCGGTGCCGCGTTGACCTGCGTGATGGGCATGAAGTTCTTGAGTGGATCGAAGCCCGGCGCCGAGTAGAGCGAGGGGTTCACCGCCATGATCGACACCTGCGAGGTGAGCACCGTGTAGCCGTCGGGCTTGGCCTCGGCCACCGACTTGGCGCCGATGTTCCCGCCCGCGCCGCCGCGGTTGTCGACCACCGCGGCCTGGCCCATGATTTCCGGCAGCCGCGTGGTGACCAGCCGGGCCGTGGCGTCGTTGCCGCCGCCCGGTGGAAAGGGCGAGACGAATTTCACCGTCTGCGAGGGAAAGCCGTTGCGCGCCGGAAGCGGCTCGGCCGCGGCAGGCTGCAGGGCCATGGCCGCCAGCCATGCGGCAACGACGGAGAGACGGGCAAGGCCCGGAAGGCGATCGGCAGACGACATGGCAGGACTCCTGGAATAGGAACAGACAGCGGCGAAGGAATGGAAGAAGCGATGCGAAACCGGATCAGGCGCGCGGCGCGGCGGGCAGCCTGAAAGCTGCGCGCTCCGCCGCGTCAAGCTGCGCGACCAGCCCGGTTTCCCAAGCCAGGTAGCGGCGCGCCGCTTCCTTGTTGCCGTCGTGGCGGTCGTGCACGAAGAACAGATAGTCGATGCATTCCGCATCGACGGGGAGCTCGGGCGTTGCTTCCACTGGCAGCCCGGCGCCGCGCCATGCGGCCATGCCGCCTTCGAGCAGCAGCGGAGCGGGCGAACGGCCGGCCAGCTCGGAAGCCGCGGCCCACTCCGCGAGCGCGCCGTCTTCGGCCAGCAGCACCAGTTGCCGCGTTTCGCTTTTCACGTCGTTGGCGAGCCGCGGGCGAATGGACCAGCGTGCCTGCGGAATGTGGCCGGCGCGGAACTGCGTGCTCGGGCGCAAGTCGATCAGCGCCACGTCGCCTCGATCCAAACGGGTGGACAGTGCTTGCGCATCGATGGTCCTTAGAGCGGGAGCCGCGGGAACGGTCGCGGACGAAAGAGCAAGCCCACTCTCGAGGCCGCCCTCGAGCACGCTCGCGTCGTGCCCCATCTGCCGAAGCCAACTCGCAATCGTCGGCGCGCGCACGCCGTCGTTGTCGAACAGCACGAGCCGCGCGCCGCGCACGCCGACGTACTGGTCTCCGGCTTGCATCAGCTGGCCACCGGGCGCGTGCTGTGCGCCCGGCAGGCTGCTGGCCGCGAATTCTTCGGGCGTGCGCACGTCGCAGAGAAACAGGGTGCGGCCCGTATCGCCGGCCCATTGCTGCACGGTTTGCGCGGTGACCGTGGGCACGCCGAAGCGTTCGGCCAAGGCTTGCGCGGCGGGCCGAAGATCGGTGTCGCCGCTGTCCACCGGATAGCGGCGCGTGCCGCCGTGCTCCAGCGCGTGGTCGTTCAGGTACCAGCCCTGCGTGCCGTTCTCCAGTACATAGACGGGGTTGGGCAGGCCGAGGTTGATGAGCGTCTGCGCACCGATGATGCTGCGCGTGCGGCCCGCGCAATTGATCACGATGGGCGTGGTGGTGTCGGGCACCAGACGGCGCACGCGGTAGGCGAGTTCGCCGTTGGGGCAGCAGGTGGCTGTGGGGATGTTCATCTTGTGGAACTCGCTCACGGGCCGGCCGTCGAGCACCACCACTTTTTCGTTGCGCGCAAGCATGGCGGCCAATTGGTCGGCACTGACGCGGGGCGTGTGATAGACCTCTTCGGCCAGTTCGCCGAAGGTCTTCGAGGGCAGGTTGACGCCCGCGAAGAGCGCATGACCCGCGGCCTTCCAGGCGCGGGTGCCGCCTTGCAGCACATGCACGTCGGTGTAGCCCAGGACCGCGAGCCGCCGGGCGGCGCGCTCGGCCACGTCGGATTCGCCATCGTCATACGCGACCACTCGCACGCCGCGGCGCGGCACCAGGCGCGGCGCATCGAGTTCGAGCCGGCTGAAGGGCAGGGGGGTGCCGTAGAACAGGTGCGCCTCGCCGTACTGGCCGTGCTCGCGCACGTCGAGCAGCGCGATCTCGCCGCCGTCGTGCAACCAGGATTTGAGGGTCTTCGGATCGATATGAGAGGTCGTCATGGGTCAGGAGAAAATCGATGAAGCGGAAGCGGCAGGGCGAGCGACTCCGTGCGGCGCCGCACCGCGGCCCGCATCGGAAAATGAATTAGGGGACGTCTAGCGGCGCGTCTGCACGCCGATGCCCATCGTCTGGTACGTGCCCGCGGCCAGGTCGTACGCGGTGCGCTGGTTCAGCGTTTCGAGCGCGCGGCCGTACATGTGCAGGTGGCGAATGACCTGCTCGCCCTGGATCTCGACCGAGTGGATGTCTTCGGGCATGAGCGCGATGCCTTTGCCCGGTTCGACCACGACCAGCGCGGTCTCATCGAGCTTGCCGACGCCGGGTACCGAGCCGTCGTCGCGGCGCTCGTACACGCGGTTGTGCTCGGTGCCTTCCACCGCGGCAATGCAGGCCCAGGTGGTGTGGTTGTGCGGCACGATCTTCTTGCCTGGCCGCATCACGTTGAGGTAGAGCGCGTAGCTCTGGTCCGGGTCTTCGGCAATCAGATAGCGGGCCTGGTGCTCGCCGGCTTCGGGCGCCGGAAAGTCGGTGGCACCCCAATAGTCGGTGCGCGCGGCCAGCCCTACCAGCGCGTCGAGCACCGCATCGAGCTTTTCGCGGGTCGGTTCAGCGCCGCCAATGGCTTTCTTCATCTGGTCGATGGACGCGGCAACCGCTTCGCGGCGCTGGTCGGACAGGGTGCTCATGCAGGTTTCTCCAGTGGGGATGCTTGTCTTGGTGTGCATTCACTTTAGTGACGCGGGAGTGACCCGACAATCCAGCCGGCGCACGAAATACATCAATAAAATTAATGTATGCCCACGCTCGATCTTGAACTGCTGCGCTCCTTCGTGGCAGTTGTCAGCCACCGCAGCTTTGCGGCCGCCGCCGTGCACCTGGGGCGCACGCAGTCGGCCATCACGCAGCAGATGCAGCGGCTCGAAGAGCAGGCGGGCCACCCGCTGTTCGCCAGGCAGGGCCGGCAAAAGCGGCTCACCGAACATGGCGAGCGGCTGCTGACCTACGCCCACCATCTGCTCGCGCTCAACGACGAGGCGCTGCGCAGCCTCCGGCAGGGCGAACTCGAAGGCAACCTGCGCATCGGCGCGCCGCACGACGTGGCCGAGACCATGCTGCCGTTGCTGCTGTCCGAGATAGCGCGCACCTCGCCGCTGTTGCAGCTGGACATCCACATCGGCCGCAGCCCCTACCTCATGACCTCATTGAAGAGCGGCGAGGTCGACATGATCATCTCGAACCGCGCCGATCCGCAGTTCGACGGCGTGGTGCTGCGCAATTCGCCGACCGTGTGGCTCTGCGCGGCAAGCTATGTGCACGACCCGGCCAAGCCGGTGCCGCTGATCATGGCCGACGGTCCCAGCATCTTTCGCCGCATCGGCCATGAGGCGCTCGATGCCGCGGGCGTGGCATGGACGCCGCGCTACACCTCGTCGAGCCTGATCGGCATCAAGGCGGCATTGCGCGCGGGCCTGGGCGTGACGGCGCGCGGGGTTGAGCAACTGGATGCGGGCCTGCGTGTGCTAGGCGCGGGCGACGGCATGCCGCGCTTGCCCGACCTGGCCTACTACCTGTATGTGCGCAGCCACGTGGTGAACCCGGTCACGCGGCAGGTGTTCGAAACCTTGAAGAAGCACCTTCGGCTGCCACGCACCGACATGCCGGCCTGAACCCTTGATGCTTCTAGGTGGCCCAGATGCGCGGAGAACTCGCGGGCAACTGCCACAGCTCGGCGCGCCATGCCTGCCACACCTGCCGCAGCAGCTGCATCGCGGGCTCGACCACCGGCGCGAGCACGCGCAGCACGACGATCTCGGCATGCGGGCTCGTCGCGCCGGCACTCTCCTGCAGGCCATGCGCATCGATGGCCGTGCGCGCGAGGGCAAGCAACGCCTCGCGCCGTGCCTTCGTGGACGGAGTGCCCGCCACGAAGAACAGCGAGGCGATGCAGCGGTGCCCGCCGAAGCCCAGCGGGCTTTGCAGCAGCCGATGGTCCGCCGCATCGATGCGGCCGCGCTCGAGCCAGACGCCGGGCACTTCGATGTGCTGCAGATAGGTGCCGCGCTCGAATGGCTGGTTGGCATTGGGCAAGCCGAGCGCCGTCACGTCCCAGCCGATCATTTCGGCGCCGGGTTCGGCCTCGATGGTGAGCCGGTTCTCGGCCCGGCAGCCGCTGTAGCAGATAGCCTCCAGCGGCAGCCATTCGAGCCGCGCGCCCCTGGCAAGCCGGATGCGCGTACGCTGCAGCGCCAGTTCGCCTTCAGAGCGGTAGAAGCGCGACGCGCCGGGCGTGGTGATCAGGCCGTGGCTCCCGTCTGCCGCCTCGATGTCAATGTCCAGCGTGTCGCCGCCCACCAGCCCGCCCGGCGGATGCACCAGCACGTTGTGGCAGATCGCGTCGCCCTCCGGATAGAGGCTTTGCAGAATTCGAAGCGGCCCGTCATGCCGAAAGCGCGCGACGCTGCGAGCGGATTCGTGCCGGTAATCGAGGTGGAGACGTGCGTGCCAGGACATCCAACGAGTCTATTCGCCCCGGACGCTTCTCCTGTGGACCTAGCTGACCCAGGCCCCATCGTGGGCGGCGCTCGCTTCGTCGATCAGCGCGGGGCCGATGCATTCGATCGGGTGTGGAGAGGCGTGGAACACGTCGCGGCACGACAGTTCCGCATCGCGCTGGTCCTGCCGCTCGCCGCGGAACACGCGCAGCCGCTCCGCATCGATGCCGTACACCACGCGGCCGATGTTCGACCAGAAGATGGCGCCCGCGCACATCACGCAGGGCTCGCCCGATGCATAAATGGTGGCGCCGGCGAGCTCCTCGCGAGTGAGGCCGCGCCCCGCGAGCGCGCGCAGGGCATTCACTTCCGCGTGCGCGGTGCAGTCGCCGGTCTCGGCATTGCTGTTGCCCGCTTCGGCCAGCACTTCGCCGTCGGCCGAGACGATGAGCGAGCCAAAGGGCCGGTTGCCTCGGCGTCGAGCCGCATGCGACCAGACGATGGCCTTGCGAAGGTAGCGTTCGTCGCGCTCGTCGAGCGTGGTTTCTTCAGGGAATGCGATATGGCTGCCAGCGGAATTCATGTCTTCGATCATGTCTTGAGTGGGGTTCGTTCGCTGCGCAATGGCAGCATCGAAGTATTGAAGATCGCGTCAGACGCGGGCTTGACCTTGAGGCCGAATACTTCGACGACCTCGTCGACCTGCAGCTCTAGCGTGAGCTTGTTGATTTCGCCCAGGCCGTGGCTTCGCGTATCGGCGGCGCCCACATATTGCGCCGTGACGCCCCAGCGTTCAAGCTCCATCCTTTCGTCGAGGATGGGTTCGCGCTGGCGCAGGGCCGCAATGCTGGGCGCGGGGTTGGCAAAGGTCTCGACGATAGCGCGGTTGGTGGCGCGCAGAAAGGCCGCAACCAGCTTCGGATTTTGCGCGATCAGGTTGCTGCTCGCGAGAATGGCGTTGCCGTACAGGTTGACGCCCGCGTCCGCATACTTGAGCACAGAAAGCTCCTCCGGCTTCATGCGCGCAAAGAGCGAAATCGCCGAGTCATGAAAGTAAGTGGCGGCATCCACGTCGCCGCGCACCATCACGTTGTCGCGCGCGCTGAAGTCCGTCGTCTGCCACTGGAACGCATCGCTGCGCATGCCTTGCTTGCGCGCCACCATCGGCCAGGCGCGGCGGGTGGATTCGACGGCCGCGGCCGCCACCTTCTTGCCCGCAAGGCTCTTGAAATCGTTCGTCACACCGCGGTCCTTGCGGCCGATGATGACGAAGGGCGCGCGGTTGTAGTACTGGTACACGGCCTGGACCATCGGTGTTCCGGGGTTCTGCGCATTGAACTCCACCAGCGAACTGATGTCGCCCAGGCCCATCTGGTAGACGCCGCTCGCAATGCGCGTGATCGAGGCGACCGATCCGGCGCCGGTATCAATGGTCACGTCGAGCCCTTCATCCCTGTAGTAGCCCTTGCTATGCGCAAGAAAGAATGGCGCGGTCTGACCGTTGATGCGGAAGTCGAGCGTGAACTTGAGTGGGGTCAGCTTGCCGCCGCCCTGGGCGAACACGGCAGGGGCGGCGAGAGGGAGCAGGGTGGCGGCGCTGGCGCCAAGAAAAAGTCGACGTTGCATGTGGGCCTCGGAATCATTGCGAGTCTTGAATCCCCCGCACAAGGCGGAGGCACTTCAAGAGCAATTTCCGGGCGGGCGCACAACGGTGGTGCGTGCGCTGCTGAACGCTTCTACTCTTGCGCGAGTTCATGCACGAGCCATGCCAAGCTGCATGCCACCGTCTTTTGCTCGGGCATTGCGACCAAGGCTTTGAAGTGGCGCCGGCCCGCGCCACAATGCGGGCGCGCAATTTGCAAGGCAAATGGCGCAGAGTAGAAGCGTTCAGCCCCCGCGGCAGGAAATTGCTCTTTCAAGTTCGTACGTACCCACGCGCAACCGAAGGAGTCCACGCATGCTCGTCACCCAACAACCCGTCTTCCGCAAGTTCTGGCATGCCGTCATGCCGCTGACCGAACTCGCCAACGGCCCGAAGCCTTTCAGGCTGCTGGGCGAAGACATCGTTCTATTCGTCGACGCCGCCGGCCAGCCGGCCGCCTTGCGAGACCGCTGCTGCCATCGCACCGCGAAACTTTCGAAAGGCTGGTGCGTCGATGCCGAAGGCCAGGCCTGCGGGCAGGGCGCCATCCAGTGCGGCTATCACGGTTGGACCTACGACCGCAGCGGGCAGGTGATCCGCATTCCGCAGTACGAGGCCGACCGAAAGATCTCGCCGGAGTACCGCACCACCGCCTACCGCTGCACCGCGCGCTATGGCTACGCGTGGGTGGCGCTGGAAGAACCCATTGCCGATATTCCCGCCGTTCCGGAGTTCGACGATCCGGGCTACCGCACCATCTTCCAGTTTTATGAAGAGTGGCAGACCAGCCCCATGCGCGCACTCGAAAACTCTTTCGACAACTCGCATTTCAGCTTTGTGCATCGCGCCACCTTCGGCGTGGCTGCGAGCCCGAAGCCGAGCAAGTACGAACTGGTGGAAAACGAGGGCGGCTTCTATGCCGAGACGGTGATCGAGGCGGTCAACCCGGTCAAGTTTCACGCCATCAGCGGCGTGACCGACCCGATCACCACGCGCCACATGCGCAACGCCTACTTCCTGCCGTTCTCGCGCCGGCTAGACATCGAATACCCGAGCGGCGTGCGCCACATCATCATCAACTGCTTCACGCCCATTGATGACGGCCGCATGCAGCTGTGCCAATGGCTGTTCCGCAACGATACCGAGGCCGATTGCACCGCGCAGATGCTGATCGATTTCGACGAGGCGGTGACGCGCGAGGACAAGGACATCCTCGAATCGACCGACCCCGATGCGCTGGTCGACACGCGCCGGCGCGGCGTCGAGTATTCGATGGAATCGGACCGGCCCGGCATGCTGATCCGCAAGCATCTGATGCAGCTGCTTGCGAAGCACGGCGAGGCGGAGGTCTACCGCGGCATGACGAGCGCGACGATTCCGATTGCAAAAGCCGCCTGAGCGGCCGCCGCATCAAGCGTGTGCCGTTGCCGGGTTCGGGCGCGCTGCGCGCGGCGAGCCCTGCGCGTAGCGGTCCATCGCCAATCCGTCGGTGCGGATTTCCGGACGCTGGCCGGTCACGAGGTCGGAGATGAGCTTGCCCGAGCCGCAAGCCATCGTCCAGCCGAGCGTGCCGTGGCCGGTGTTGAGGAACAGGTTCGCATAGCGCGTGGCGCCGACGATGGGCGTGCTGTCGGGCGTCATCGGGCGCAGGCCTGTCCAGAAGGTGGCGCGGGGCAGGTCGCCGCCGGGGAACAGGTCGCTCACCACTTTTTCTAGTGTGGCGCGGCGGTGCGGGTTCAGGCGCAGGTCGAAGCCGCCGAGCTCGGCCATGCCGCCCACGCGAATGCGGTTGTCGAAGCGCGTGACGGCCACCTTGTAGGTTTCGTCGAGCACGGTCGATTGCGGCGCCAGCGATTCGTCGAGCAGCGGCACGGTGAGCGAGTAGCCCTTGACGGGGTACACCGGGATGTCGAGGCCCAGCGATGCGATGGCGGCGCGCGAATAGCTGCCGAAGGCCATCACGTAACGGTCGGCCGTGAGGATCTTGCCGGCGCTGGTGCGCACGCCCGTGATGCGGTCGCCCGCCATCTCCAGGCCTTCGACCGCCTGGCCGAAGCGGAAGTCCACGCCCATGCCGCGTGCGATGTCGGCGAGGCCGCGGGTGAACAGGTGGCAGTCGCCGGTTTCGTCATTGGGCAGGCGCAGGCCGCCCGTGAGGCGGTCGCGGGCGCCGGCCAGCGCGGGTTCGACGCGCGCAAGCGCATCGCGGTCGAGCAGTTCGTAGGGTACGCCGCATTCCTCGAGCACCGCGATGTCGCGCTGCACCGCATCGAGCTGCGCCTGGGTGCGGAACAGCTGCAGCGTGCCGCCGGTGCGGTGCTCGTAGTCGAGGCCGGTTTCCGCGCGCAGCTGCTGCAGGCAGCCGCGGCTGTATTCGGCCACGCGCATCATGCGTTCCTTGTTGACGGCGTAGCGCTCGGGCGAGCAGTTGCGCAGCATCGCCGCCATCCATCGCAGCTGGAACAGCGTGCCGTCAGGCCGGATCGACAGCGGCGCGTGCTTCTGGAACATCCACTTGATGGCCTTGAGCGGAATGCCGGGCGCGGCCCATGGCGTCGAGTAGCCCGGCGACACCTGTCCGGCGTTGCCGAAGCTGGTTTCTTCCGCGGGGCCGGCCTGCCGGTCGAGCAGCGTCACGTCGGCGCCGGAGCGCGCGAGATAGTAGGCCGTCGTGGTGCCGATCACGCCGCCGCCAAGAACGATGACTTTCATGGGTATTTACGCGAATGAAGGTGAATGCATGGAATCTAAAGCGCACAATGCAGTGGATTCCATCGTTTTTGTAGATTCTGCAGTGAAATCCGCTGCGAAGAATCGCCTTCATGCCCCGTGCGAAGTGAAATGCCCGAACTCGACCGCATCGACCGCAAGATCCTCGACCTGCTGCAGCGCCAGGGCCGCATTTCCATGACCGAACTCGCGGAGCGCATCGGCCTGTCGGCATCGCCTTGCGCCGAGCGCGTGAAGCGCATGGAGCGTGAGGGCGTCATCAGCGGCTACCACGCGCACGTGTCGCCCGAGGCGCTGGGCAAGACGCTTCTGGTGTTCGTTGAAATCAAGCTTTCGGCCAAGTCGGGCGACGTGTTCGACAAGGTGCGCAAGGAGCTGCTGCACATGCCCGAGGTGCTCGAATGCCACTTGGTGTCGGGCAGCTTCGACTACTTGGTGAAGGCGCGCCTGCGTGGCATGAGCGAGTACCGGCACCTCTTGGGCGACATCCTCAAGAAGCTGCCCGTGGCGGCCGAGTCGCACAGCTACGTGGTGATGGAGGAGATCAAGGAAACGCTGATGCTCGCGGTGGACCGCTGAGCGATTTGCTTGCGGGCTACGATGGCGCCGCATTCACACCCCACAAGGACATCGGCATGAGCATCACGGTCCGGCGCGACGGCACCACGGGTACGCGTCACATCCTCAAGATCCGCAACCATGAAATTGCCATCGACGCCTCGCCGGCCGGCGGCGGCAGCGATGCGGGGCCGGAGCCCCACGACCTGTACGACGCGTCGCTGGCCGCCTGCAAGGCACTCACCGTGCTGATCTATGCGCGGCGCAAGGGCATGCCGGTGGAAGACATCGAGGTGGTCGTCGATCGCGACGACACCGAGGAACGCAAGGGCGTCTACCGGCTGAAGTCGAGCCTGCGCGTGACCGGCGAACTCACCGACGCTCAGCGCGACGAACTGCTGCGCGTGGCGGGCAAGTGCCCGGTGCACCGGCTCATGACCGAGGTGAAGACCGAAATCGAGACGGGCTGGGCCTGAACGGCACCGACATCGCCGTTCAGCGCGCGGCGCTCACGCGCTTGGCGTAGCGCTCGCCCCAATCGGCCAGCGGCCCGAGCGCCGCATTGAGCGTTGCGCCCAGTTTCGTTTCGGAGTAAACGACTCGCGGCGGCACTTCGTGGAACGCCTCGCGGTTGACGATGCCGTCGGCCTCCAGCTCGCGAAGCTGCTGGATCAGCATCTTCTCGCTGATGTCGGGCAAGAGCCGTTTCAGCTCGCCGAAGCGGCGTGGCTGCGCATGCAGCTCCCACAGGATCACCGCCTTCCACTTGCCGCCGATCACTTCGAACGCGGGCCCGATGCCGCAGTTGTAGGGCTTCTTTGCTTTCATCCGACGTTCCAATAAATACGTTTTGGTAAGTACCTCACTTTATGGTAGGTACTTGACCATTGGCAAGTGCGATTCCTACGATGCAGGCCTCGTCACAACCTGCAAGATCTGCATTGGAATCGCCATGAGCAACAAGGAAGTTTCCGTTCTGGGCCTGGGCTCGATGGGCATCGCCATCGCGCAGCTTTATATCGACCAGGGCTACAAGGTCACGGTGTGGAACCGCACGGCGGAGAAAGCCGATGCGTTGGTCGCGAAGGGTGCGACGCTGGCGCGCAGCGCAGCCGAAGCGGTGAGCGCCGCCAGGACGGCGGTGATGTGCGTCTACGATTACCGCGCCGCCGATGCAATCCTTGCATTGGACGGCGTCGCGGCGGCGATGGACGGCCGCCTGCTGGTCCAGCTGACCACCGGCAGCCCCCGCGATGCGCTTGCGGCCGAGGCCTGGGCCCATCGGCATGGCGCCGCCTACCTCGAAGGCGCGATCCAGGCCGCGCCGGACCAGATGGGACAGCCCGACACGCCGATCCTCCTGTCGGGCGCGCAAGGCGTTTTCCGCGAGGCAGAGCCGATCCTGAAGGCGCTGGCCGGCGGTATCGTGTACCTGGGCGAGAAGGCCAGTGCCGCGGCAGCCATGGACCTGGCGACGCTCTCCACCATCTACGGCACGTTGCTCGGGTTCATGCATGGCGCGCGCATCGCCGAGCACGAAGGATTCGACGTCGCGGAGTACGGCCGTATCGTGGCCGGGGTCATGCCGACCTTCGCCGCATTCCTTCAGCACGAGGGCTCCGTGATCCAGTCTGGCGACTTCAAGGTGTCGCAGAGCCCGATGCGCATCTCGGTCGAGGCGACGCAACGCATCCTGCAGACGGCGCAGGAGGCGGGCATCAACACCGAGTTCCCGGCCTTCGCTGCGGGCCTTTTCAGGCGCGCCGATGCGGCGGGGCTCGGCGGCGAGGAGATCGCGGCGCTGATCAAGCTGCTGCGCTGACACGACGGGCGACCCGCCCCAGCCCATGCGCCGCATGCTGAAACCTCCCTCGGGGCACGGCCAAAAGGCGTGGTCAGGTCCAATTTGGGGCGACGATTTACACTACCCGGTTAGCCCCGGCGTCGTCTACAGGACACTTTCAACAATGAAGTGGGTCATTCTTGCTATCTTCGCGCTCAGCGCGCTCTACGTTCACTTCCGCGGCCAGGTCCGGCATCGTTTCTTCAGGCAGCTGTCTGATCACTCGACCTTCCTGGCGCCGCTGAACGCCTTCATGTACATCTTCTCGAAGGTGCCGAGCACGCCGTACCTGTCGCCCGCGCAGTTTCCCGAGATGCGCGTGCTCGAGGAGAACTGGCAGGTCATTCGCGAAGAGGCGCTCGCCATGCGCAACGGCGGCAGCATCAAGGCCTCGAGCCAGTTCAACGACGTGGGCTTCAACTCCTTCTTCAAGAGCGGCTGGAAGCGCTTCTATCTGAAGTGGTACGACGAGGCGCATCCCTCGGCCGCCGTGCTGTGCCCGCGCACCACCGAGCTGCTCAAGAGCATCGGCACCATCAAGGCGGCCATGTTCGCCGAACTGCCGCCGGGCAGCCGCCTCGTGCGCCACCGCGACCCGTTCGCGGGTTCGCTGCGCTACCACTTGGGCCTGTGGACGCCGGGCGTGGAGGGCTGCTACATCGACGTGGACGGCCAGCGCTATTACTGGCGCGACGGCGAGGCCGTGGTGTTCGACGAGACCTACATCCACTATGCCGAGAACACGACCGACCACGACCGCGTGATTTTGTTCTGCGACATCGAGCGCCCGCTGAAGTACCGCTGGGCCAGCGCCGTGAACCGCTGGTTCGCCAAGAACCTGCTCGCCGCCGCCAGTTCGCCCAACGAGGCCGGCGACAAGACGGGCGGCATCAACCGCGCGTTCAAGTACATCTACCAGATCCGCGTCATCGGCAAGCGGCTCAAGGCCTGGGACAAGCGGGTGTACTACCTTGTGAAGTGGGCCATCTTCGGCGGCCTGGCGCTCTGGATCTTCTGGTAAGGCGCAAGCCTGCCGCGCGAACGCGCCTCACCGATGCGGCCGCATGCCAAAGGCCGCAGTGAAAGCTTCGGCCACAGCCTCGACATTGCGGTTGCCGGCGTCCGAGCTGCGCCAGACCAGGGAGAGCTTGCGGACCGGGGCGTGGCTTCCGAGGCTCACCTCTCGCACCGCATAGGCCTCGACCAGTGGCCGCCTGGGTTGGGGAACGACGGAAACCCCCAGGCCCTGGGCGACCATCGCCACGATCGCGTCCATCGAGCGCAGTTCCATGGCGCAGCGTGCATTCGGAATCTGGCTGCGCACGTAGCGCGCGGCCACGCGTCCTCCCGCAAGAGACAGGTCGTAGCCGATCCAGTCATGGGCCTCCAGCAGTTGCCTGGCCGTTTTGCCGGAGGCATTCGGCGGCGCCAGCAGCACATAGGGCTGGCGGTGCAACTCCCGCCAGACGAGTCGGCGCGAACCGCCGGATTCCGGCCGGACAAGCAATGCAAGGTCGAGCCGCGCCGCCTTCAGCTCTGAAATCAGCTCGCCGCTGTCGTTCAGCGGCGGCACCACGATCTCCAGCGACGGATGCCGCTGGCGAAGCGCATGGAGCGCCTGCGGCAGCACATCGCTCTGCATGCTGGTGATCACACCCACCTTGACGCGGCCCGCCACTTCCACGACCGGACGGAAGCGCAGCATCTGGAGCCTGTGGGAAAAATCGCCCACGGCGTCCACCACCTCGCGGGCAAAGGCCGTGGGCACCACCACGCGGGTCGAGCGGTCGAACAGCGGCTTGCCGAAATACTGCTCCAGTTGCTTGACCTGCAGGCTCACCGCGCTCGGACTGCAGCCCACCACGCCGGCCGCTGCAGTGAAGCTGCCTTGTTCGAGGATGGTTCTCAGTGTGATGAGCATCGCGAGATTCATGAGAAAACCTCACAGTTGATATTTGGACATATCGCTTTACTCATTCTATGGGGAGCCTAGGATCGAATGGCTTCTGTTCCGGCTTCGTCCCGATCCTTCAACCTGCACGACCGACACCCTCACCATGAACGACACCCGACACCACTCTTTCGCACGCGCCAGGCGGCTGGCATGCATGCTGGGGCTCGCGCTCGCCGCGTGGCAGGCGCACGCGGCCGATGCGTGGGTACCCGAGCGCGCGATCCACCTGGTCTCGCCGAGTCCGCCGGGCGGCGGCACCGATGCCGTCTGCCGCTTGCTTGCCGCCAAGCTCGGCGAGCAGGCCGGATGGCAGGTCGTCGTCGATACGAAGCCAGGCGCGGGCAACAACATCGGCCTGGATTTCGGCGCGAAATCGCCGCCCGACGGCTACACCGCCGTACTGGGAGAAACCAGCAACCTGACGGTCAACCAGTTTCTCTACAAGAAGCTCAGCTTCGATCCGGTCAAGGATCTCGCGCCGGTGGCGCTGGTGGGCACCGGCGTGTCGGTGCTGGTCGTGCGGGCCGACAGCCCGTTCGACAACCTGGCCTCGTTGCTGGCGGGCTCGAAGAAGAAGCCGCTCGCCTATGCCTCGTCCGGCAACGGAACCGTCGGGCACCTGGTATCCGAGAACCTGCGCGTTACCGTGGGCGCAGATCTTTTGCACGTGCCCTACAAGGGCGGCGGCCCCGCCATGGCGGACATGCTGGGAGGACAGGCCGACTTCTACGTCTCGTCGCTGGTTTCGGCACTGCCGCTGATCAAGAGCGGCAAGCTGCGGGCACTCGCGGTGACCTCGGGCACCCGGGACGTGTCGCTGCCCGATGTTCCCACCTTCGTCGAGAGCGGCTTCAAGGGATTCGAGTACTACACCCTCTATGGCGTCGTGGTGCCTGCGAAGACGCCGGAGCACATCGTGCGGACCATGAACAAGGAAATCAATCGCGTGCTCGATACGGCGGAGGTCCGGGCCAACCTGGCGGCGCGCGGCATCTATGTGCGTACCGGCACGCCCGAAAGTTTCGATGCGTTCCTGAAGAGCGAAAGAAAGAAGTGGGCAGCGCTCGTGAAGGCCACCGGAGCGACCGCCGAATGACGCAGGCCGCAACAACGATGGCGGACGGTGCGGAACAGCCGCCGGTGGACCTTCGCAGCGACACGGTGACGCGGCCCACGCCGCAGATGTACGAGCGCATGGCCTCGGCACCGCTGGGCGACGACGGGCTCGACGGCGACCCGACCGCGCAAGAGCTGGAGGCAACGGCCGCGGCCATGCTCGGAAAGGAAGCCGCGCTGTATGCGCCAAGCGCCACGATGGCCAACCTCCTGGCCATCCTCGCGCAAGCCCAACGCCAGGAACTCGTGCTTGCCGAAGCGGCATCGCACATCTACGTGGCCGAGCGGGGCGCCGCGGCGCTGACCGGCGCGTTCTATCAGGGCATTGCGGGCGTCGATGGCGCCATGGACCTGGACCTGCTCCAGGAGGCCCTCGCGCCGGGCCGCAACAAGCTGCCAACCGGCGTCGTGTGCCTGGAGACTTCCCACAACAACGCCGGCGGCGCGGCGCTGCCGCTTGCGCACATGCAGGCCGTGTTCGAGGCGTCCAGGCAAGCGGGAGCCGCCGTCCACCTCGACGGTGCGCGGCTGATGAATGCGGCCGTGGCCCTGGACGTGCCGGCGGCGCGTATTGCAGCTTTCGCCGACACCGTTTCGCTCTGCCTGTCCAAGGGCCTGAGTGCGCCCATGGGTGCCGTGCTCGCGGGGCCTGCCGCCACCATCGAACGTGCCCGGTGGCTCAGGAAATTGCTCGGGGGCGGCCAGCGTCAAGTGGGCATTGCCGCGGCCGCAGGGCTGGTGGCCGTTACCACCATGGCGGAACGGCTTGCGCAAGACCACGCCAACGCAAGCCGGCTCGCCCGCGGAACAAGCCGGATTCCAGGCCTCACCGTCAATGCGCCCCAGACCAACATCGTGCAGGTCGACGTGAAGGCGACGGGGCTCGATGCCGTTCAATGGGAGGCTGCGCTCAAGAGGCTGGGCGTGCTGGTCCGTCCGTGGGAAAGGCATCGGCTGCGCTGCGTCACCCATCGCCACATCGGCGAGCATGAGGTCGATCTTGCCCTGGAGGCTTTCGCCGCGGTTGCCGCATCGGCACCGGCCAGGGCTTGATCCCGGAAGGCCTGCTGAAGCGCCGACAATCGGCCGGTGCCTGCCATGCTTCTTTCTGAACAAGACCTCGCTCGTCCGACCGATCTCGCCAGCGCCCAGGCGCTGATCGAGAGCGTCCAGTCGCTTCTCCGGGCCCGAGGCCTTGCCTTGCGCATGCCGCCACCGGAGCCCACCACTTGCTGCGGGCGCGGCTGCAACGGCTGCGTGTGGGAGGGCTGGCTGGCGGCCGTGGCCTACTGGCGCGACGAGGCCACGCTGCTGCTGGCCTAGCGCTACCTAACGCGCTTCCCAGAACCCGCGATGGGTGGCGATCATTTCTTCCGCCACCTCGGGCACCGGGCCGATCACTTCGATCTTCTTTTGCCCGCGCGCGAACACTTCGCGGCAGGGCAGGCTCAGCGTCGGGTTCTCGGGGTGATCGCCCGTGAGCGCGAGTAATGCGCTTTCTTCTGCGCCGTAGACGATGCGGCCGATGTGGGCCCAGTAGCTGGTGCCCGCGCACATGGCGCAGGGCTCGAAGGTCGTCACCAGCGTGCATTGCCACAGGTAATCGGCCGGCCAGTTCTGGGCGGCATGCCGCGCCAGCGTGGCTTCGGCGTGGTTCACCGTGTCGATGTTGCCCTGCTCGGCGAGGATGGTTTCGCCGTCGGGCGCGACGAGCACGGCGCCGAAGGGGTGGCGGCCCATCGCCATGGCGCGGCGGGCCACTTCGTCGGCATGGCGCAGTGCTCGGATGATCTGGTCGCGTGTCATCCGCGGTGCCTTATTGGTTTTGCGATCCGCGGTGTGCCCAGCCGGTCGTGTGCTTCTCGATCACGGAGAAGAGTTCATACATCAGCATGGCCATGGCGCCAACCACCATCAGGCCCGCGAAGGCCAGGCCCATCTGCATGGCCGAGCCGGCCGAGATCAGCAGGTAGCCGATGCCTTCGTTCGCCGCGGTCATCTCGCTCACCGTGGTGCCGACGAAGGCCAGCGTGATCGCGACCTTCAGCGAGCCGAAGAAGTAGGGCATGGAGCGCGGCAGGCCGATTTTCATGAGCACGTCCCAGCGTTTGGCGCCGAGCACGCGCAGCACGTCTTCCAGCTCGGGCTCCAGCGTGGCAAGGCCGGTGGCGATGTTGACCATGATCGGGAAGAAGCTGATCAGGAAGGCCGTGAGAATCGCCGGGCCGACGCCGATGCCGAACCACACCACGAGGATGGGCACGAAGGCTGCCTTGGGCAATGCGTTGAACGCCGTCATGAGCGGATAGATCGCTGCATACGCGATGCGCGAACTGCCGATCACGAAGCCCAGCATCACGCCCACCACGATCGCGAGGCCGAAGCCTGCCATCGTGACCCAGAAGGTCCGCCACGCGTGGCCCGCGATGATTTCCTTGAACTCCCAGAACTGGTTCCAGATGCGCAGCGGGCTCGGAAAGATGAAGTCCGACACGCCGAAGCCCGCGCAGATCACCTGCCACAGCAGGATGACTGCGATGAGCAGCAGCCAGGGCGACCAGCGTTCGAGTTGCTTGGTGTTCTTCATGGCGCCCTCAGTGAGACACCGCGGCAGCGGCGGTTTGCGCCGCGCTGATACCCGTGTTGCGGATGGCGCCGATGTGCCCGCGCAGCTCCAGCACGATATCGGTGAACTCCTTGGTGTAGGTGAGCTCCAGCTCGCGCGGACGCGGCAGCTCGATCTCGCGCTTGACCACGAAGCGGCCCGGGCTCTTGCTCATGACGTACACCGTGTCGGCCAGGAACACCGATTCACGCAGGTCGTGCGTCACCAGGATCACGTTGAACTGCTGCTCGGTCCAGAGGTCGCGCAGGATGCACCAGAGCTCCTCGCGCGTGAAGGCGTCGAGCGCGCCAAAGGGCTCGTCGAGCAGCAGCATCTTGGGCTCGTGAATGAGCGCGCGGCAAATGCTCGCGCGCTGCTGCATGCCGCCCGAGAGCTGCCACGGAAACTTGTCTTCGTAGCCCGCGAGGCCCACCTTCTGCAGCAGCTTGCGCGCGCGCTCGACGTATTCCTTGCGCTTGGCCTTGAAGTTCGAGCGGTAGGGCTCGACGATTTCGAGCGGCAGCAGCACGTTGTCGACCGTGGTGCGCCACGGCAGCAGCGAAGGCGCCTGGAAGGCCATGCCCGAGATCTTGAGCGGCCCGGTCACGGGCTGGCCGTCGATGCGGATCTTGCCCATCGACGGCATCTTGAGGCCCGTGGTGAGCTTCATGAAGGTCGACTTGCCGCAGCCCGAAGGGCCGACGATGGCAATGAACTCGCCGCGCTTCACCTTCAGGTCGATGGCTTCGACCGCGAAGTGGTTGGCGCGCAGCAGCTCTTCGTTGTAGGCGAGCCAGACGTCCTGGAAATCGACGAAAGGAGCAGCGTCCGCGCTCGATGCGTCCGCCATCACTTGCGCAGCACGCCGTTGAGTTCGGCTGCCGGAGGCAGCAGTGCAGCGGTCCACACGGCGTCGGGGCTCACGCGTGTCTTGGTGTTGAAAGCGTCCGACACCTGCGAGGCCATCAGCGACATGCGGCCTGCGTTCACCGCACCGAAGCCTTCGCTGCGCGCATCCGCGCTGTTGATCACGGTGTCGATGGCCAGCTGCAGGCGGCGGGTTTCGAGCTTGCTGTCGATGATGCCGTCGCGCGCCTTCACCGATTCGATGGCCACCGCCGGGTTGGCGATGACTTCCTTCGCGCCCTTGGCAAAGGCCGAGAGGAATTTCTTCACCGCCTCGGGGTTCTCCTTGATGAGCTTGGGCGACGCGATGATCACGTTGCCGTAGAGCTTCACGCCGTAGTCGGGGTAGGGCAGCACGACGATGTCGGCAGCCTTGGCGCCGCGCGCCTCCAGGTTCAGGAGCGAGGTGAAGGTGAAGCCGGTGATCGCGTCGATGTCGCCGCGGATCAGCATGGTTTCGCGCAGCGTCGGGTCCATGGCGGTCCAGTTCACGGCGCCGATGCTGTTGGCCTTGGCGAAGATCGGGAACGCGCGGCGGCCCGCGTCGAACACCGGGGCGCCGAGCTTCTTGCCGGCCAGGTCGGCCGGCTTGGTGATGCCGCTCTTCTTGAGCGCCATGACCGAGGCCGGCGTGTTGTTGTAGACCATCATCACCGCGACCGGCTTGTTCGGGCTGTCCGGGTTGTTGGCGTGGAATTCCATCAGCGCCGCCAGGTCGGCAAAGCCCATGTCGTAGGCGCCCGAGGCTACGCGCGTGACCGTGCCGCCCGAGCCGTTGCCCGCGTCGATGGTCACGTCGAGGCCCGCGGCCTTGAAGTACCCCTTGGCGGCGGGGTGCAGGAAAAGCGCGGCCGGTCCTTCGAAGCGCCAGTCGAGCTGGAACTTGATCGGCGTCGTGGTCTGCGCAAAGGCCGGGGAAAGGCCGAAGCTGAGGGCCGAGGCCGCGAGGAAGGACTGGAGAAGTTGGCGCTTGTTCATGCGGGATCCGTGAAAGGTGAATGCTTCTGCATTCAAGCAAAAACGGTGCCCGCACGCGATTGGTGCGAACCCTTCCGCCGGCCCCGCGCCTAGCGGGCTCAGAGTGCCGCGCCAATCTTGCGCAGCTCGGCGATCTGCGGCGCCTTGGGCAGCCAGATCTTGTCGAATTCCGCAATGATCGGCGCGGGGTTGTAGCCGGCGTCGCTCTTGATGGTGATGCCGCTGGCCTTGAACTTGTCGACCAGTCCGAGCTCGGTGGTCACGATGTCCTTGATTTGCGCGTCGAGCGACTGCTTCACCAGGTCGGTGATGAGCGCCTTGTCCTTGCCGTCCAGCGTTTGCCAGATGCGGCCCGACACCAGCGGCGCAAAAGGCATGAACAGCGCGTTCATCGGCAGCATCGTCTTGGCCACGCGGTCGAAGCGCTGGTTCCACGAGAACTCGATGTCCGCTTCGAGCCCGTCGACCTGGCCGTTGGACATGGCGTCGAAAACGCCCGGGGTCGGAATGGGCGTTGGGGCGGCGCCCAGCAGCTGGTAGAAGTCGCGGTACACCGGCGTCGGGTTGATGCGCAGCTTCATGCCCTTGAGGTCGGTGGGCGTCGAGATGGGCTTGGTCGCAAACACCACACGCATGCCCGTGATGCCCCAGCCCAGCCCGATGGTGCCGGTCTCGCGCGGCAGCACGTCGAGCAGTTTGAGCGCGGCGGGCGTGCGCACCAGCGAGGCCACGTTGGTGGTCGAGCGCACGAGGTACGGTGCGTTGATGGCCGCCACGCTGGAAACGCGCGAGCCGAGTTCGGCGGCCTGGATCCAGCCCATGTCCAGCGCGCCGGACTGCAGCTGCTGCATCATGGCCGACTCGTTGCCCAACTGGCCCGAATGGAACACGGTGGCGCTCAGGCGCCCGTCGGTCGCCTTCTTCAGCGCCTCGCCGAAGCCCAGCGCGGCGCGGTTCCATGAGTGGCCGGCCGGCGTGATGAGGCCGAGGCGGAATTCCTTGGCGGCCGCGGCGCGCGACACGCCGGTGAAGAGAGCGGACGACGCGGCGGCGGTTCCGGCGGCGGCCTGGACGACGAATTTGCGGCGGGAAAGGGACATGCGAGGCTCCGGTTGAGTGAAGGGAAGGAGGGGAAAAGAAGAAAGGCGGGACTTACTTGATGAGCGCGAGCGACAGGCTCGGGAACAGCGACAGCAGCACCAGCGCCGCGCAGCAGATGAGGAAGAACGGCAAGGTGACGATGAACATCTTTCCGGGCTTGGCGCCGGTCACGGCGGAAGCCACGAAGAAGCTCAGGCCCACGGGCGGCGTCATCAGCCCCAGCACGAGGTTGATCACCACCACCACGCCGAAGTGGCGCGGGTCGATGCCGTAGATCTCGGTGGCAATGGGCAGCAGGATGGGCACCGTCATGATCAGACCCGGAATGCCGTCGATCACCGTTCCGATCACCAGCAGAATCAGGTTCACCAGCAGCAGGAACGCGATCGGGTCTTTCGCCACGGTCTGGATCCACGTGGCCGTGGCCTGCGGCACCTTGCCGTAGATCAGGAGCCACGAGAACACGGCGGCCGCAGCCACCAGGAACAGCACCACCGCCGAGTAGATCGCCGACTTCAGCAGGATCTGCGGAATCATCCCGAAGCGGAATTCCTTCGTGACGTAGCGGCCCACTAGCACCGCGGCCACCGCGCCCACCGCCGCCGACTCGGTCGGATTGGCGATGCCACCCAGGATCGAGCCGACGATGACGATGGGAATCAAGAGCGTGGGGCAGGCCGTGAGCATCGTGTGCAGGCGTTGTTTGATCGTGCGTTTCTCGGTGCGCGGGTAGTTGTAGATCAGGCCCATGCACGCAATCACGATGAAGAACAGCACCGTGAGAATCACGCCCGGAATGATGCCGGCAATGAGCATGTCGCCCACCGCCACCTGCGCGAGCACGCTGTACACCACGAACATCACAGAGGGCGGAATGATCGGCCCCAGCATGCCGCCGTACACCGTGATGCCGGCCGCGAAGGTCTTGTCGTAGCCCTGCTTCTCCATCTCCGGGACCATGATCTGGCTCATGATCGCCACTTGCGCGGTGGCCGATCCGATGATCGACGACACCAGCATGTTGGCCAGGATGTTCACGTAGGCAAGGCCGCCCTTCACCGAGCCGATGAAGGCCAGCGCGAGGTCGACCAGCCGCTTCGTGATGCCGCCGCCGTTCATGATTTCGCCGATCAGGATGAACAGCGGAATCGCGATGAGGCTGTAGCTGTCGACGCCGCCGAACATCTGCACCGGAAACGACTGGAACAGCACCGTGTCGCCCGAGTCGAGGATGTAGACGATGCCCGCAAGGCACAGGCAGGCGCCGATCGGCACGCCCACCAGCATGATCAATAGAAAGAATGCGGAAGTCAGCATGTCAATTCACCGCGTCTGCGTTGGTCACGTGGAACTCGGCGTGCGTGCGCCGGGGCTGCAGGCCGAGGTCTTCGACGAGGTTGGCCAGCGCATGCAGGCTGAGCGTGGCCGAGAAGATCGGCAGGATCAGCTGGATGGCCCAGACTGGCCAGTTCAGCGTCTGGGTGCGCTCGGTATAGAGAAAGTTGAAGGATTCGGCCGCGTACTCCTTGGCATCGAAGCCCCAGCGCACGATGCCCACCGGGTCCATGTAGAGCCAGCACATCGCCAGCAGCGCAAGCCCCAGCAGCAGCACGCCGCCAGAGGCACTGGCCTTGGCGATGCGCACGGCTTTTTCGCCGAGTTTGTCGGTGAGCAGCGTCACCGCAAAGTCGAGCCGCAGCCGCGTCATCGCGGAGGCGCCGATGAAGGTGAGCCAGACCACGCAGTACACCGAGGCCTCGTCGACCCAGTAGAGCGGAAAGCCGCCGTAGCGCGTGACCACGTTCAGCAGCACCAGCACGATGAGCAGGCCCATCAGGCCCGAGAGGAGTCGGCGCTCGCAGGCGAGGACGAAGTCCGACGCGTCGAGCACCCGGCGGGAGAGGCCCCCGCGTTCCAAGGCGTGTTCTTCCATGGTGAGAAGGGAGCCGCGCCTTCAGGCAACCGACTGATACTGCACAGGCCGCGTCGCCAGCGCCTTCTTCACGATCGCCTCCACCGCCGCGCGCTCCTCGCCGATGAGCGGCAGCCGCGGACGGCGCATGTGCTCCGTGCCCACGCCCACCAGCGCGTCGATCAGCTTCAGGTTCTGCACCAGCTTGTTCGAGACATCCAGGTGCAGCATCGGTGTCATCCACTGGTACAGCGCCAGCGCCTCGGCAAACTGGCCGGCCTTCATCAGGTCATACAGCGCCACCGTCTCGCGCGGGAACGCGCAGCCCACCCCGGCCAAGAGACCATCCGCGCCCAGCGCCAGGCCCTCATAGGCCAGGTCGTCCACCCCCAGGAACAGCTGGTAGCGGGTCCCCACCGTGTTGCGCAGGTCCGTGATGCGGCGGATGTCGCCCGTGCTCTCCTTGATCGCCGCGATCCACTCGCAGTCCGCCAGTTCGACCATGTGCTCGGGCTTCAGATCCACGCGGTAGGCCACCGGGTTGTTGTAGACCATGACCGGCTTCTGAGCCGCGTTGGCAATGGTGCGCACATTCAGCATCGCCTCGCGCGCATCGGCCACGTAGATCACCGAAGGCATCACCATGAAGCCCGCCACCCCCAGCTTGTTGGCCCCGTCCACATAGCGCAGCGCTTTGCGGGTGCTGGTTTCCGACACATTCGCCAGCACCGGGATGCGGCCGTCGGCCGCTTCCAGCGCGATCTGGGCCACCTGCAGTTTTTCTTCGAGCGAAAGCGTGCTGGCCTCGCCCAGCGAGCCGCAGGTCACCAGGCCATGGATGCCGTTGCGGATCTGGAAGTCGATGTGCCGCGCGGTGCCTTCGGCATCGATGCTTTCGTCGGCGTGGAACTTGGTGGTGATGGCGGGGAAGATGCCTTGCCAGCGGGGATGGGTCATGGGTTGCTTCTGGAATCGGAGAGGGTGGATGGAGAGCCCAAAGGGGCCGTTGCTTCGGTAAATATATTAATAAGATATTTAAAATATCTGCTCAGGGTATTAGCAGATTGCATGCCAGCCCAAAAAATGATGGGCAGGCGAAAAACGGCTTCAGCGGCGGCTGCGGCGCTCCCGGCGCGCCCTTCTGGCGCGTGCGGGCGCCGCATCGAGGCACGGCGTGCACCTGATCGGCCCGCAATGAAAAACGCCCCGCTGCGTGCGCAGCGGGGCGTTCGGACGAAGAGAAGAAAGCGGGGAGCGCCTACTTCAGCGCCGTGGTCGCGTTAGCCACAGCCAGCGCCGTCATGTTGACCACGCGCCGCACCGTCGACGACGGCGTGAGCACGTGCGCCGAGCCCGCGGCGCCCAACAGGATGGGGCCGACCGTGATGCCGTTGGCACCGGTCATCTTCAGCACGTTATAGAGGATGTGGGCCGAGTCGAGGTTCGGGCACACCAGCAGGTTGGCCTCGCCAGTGAGGGTGCTTTCGGGCAGCGCGGTGCGGCGCACTTCTTCCGACAGCGCCGCATCGCCGTGCATCTCGCCGTCGCATTCGATGTCGGGTGCCAGCTGCGCGAACAGGTCGCGCGCGAGCCGCATCTTGCGCGCCGAGCCGCGGTTCGAGGTGCCGTAGTTCGAGTGCGAGAGAAAAGCCACCTTGGGCGGCAGCCCGAAGCGGCGCACCTCTTCGGCCGCCATCAGCGCAATGCTCGCCAGCAGCTCGGCGCTCGGGTCTTCGTTCACGTTGGTGTCGGTGATGAAGACCGTGCGCTTCTCGAGCGTGAGCGCGTTCAGCGTGGCAAAGCCCGGCGCGCCGCGCTTCAGGCCGATGAGGTTGCGGATGTGCTCCAGGTGCACGTCGAAGCGCCCGACCAGGCCGCAGATCATGGCGTCGGCATCGCCCAGGTGCATCATCAGCGCCGCAATGGTGGTGTTGGAGCGGCGCACCATGGTCTTGGCGGCCTCGGGCGTCACGCCGCGGCGGCCCATGAGCTTGTGGAAGCTCTCCCAGTAGATGCGAAAGCGCGGATCGTCCTCGGGGTTGACGATCTCGAAGTCGGTGCCCGCGCGGATGTGCAGCCCGGCCTTCTGGATGCGTGCCTCGATCACCGCGGGGCGTCCCACCAGGATGGGCTGGGCCAGGCCTTCGTCGATGGCCCATTGCGCGGCGCGCAGCACGCGCTCGTCCTCGCCCTCGGCGTAGGCCACGCGCTTGGATGCGGCGATCTTGGCGGCGCCGAATACCGGCCGCATGAACATGCTGGTCTGGTAGACGAAGCGCGTCAGGTGCTGGCGGTAGGCATCCATGTCCTCGATGGGCCGTGCGGCCACGCCGGAGGCGGCGGCGGCCTTGGCCACGGCCGGCGCGATGCGCAGGATGAGCCGCGAATCGAAGGGCTTCGGAATGATGTAGTCGGGCCCGAAGGAGAGTTCCTGGCCCGCATAGGCCGTGGCCACCTCTTCGCTGATGTCGGCCTTGGTGAGCTCGGCGATCTCGCGCACGCAGGCCAGCTTCATTTCTTCCGTGATCTTGCTGGCGCCGCAGTCGAGCGCGCCGCGGAAGATGTACGGGAAGCACAGCACATTGTTGACCTGGTTCGGGTAGTCCGAGCGGCCGGTGGCAATGATGCAGTCGGGCCGCACGGCCTTGGCGAGCTCGGGGCGGATTTCGGGCTCAGGGTTGGCCAGCGCCAGGATGATCGGCTGGCCGGCCATGGTCTTCACCATGTCGGCACTCATCACGCCGGGCGCGGAGCAGCCCAGGAACACATCGGCGTCCTTGACCACGTCGGCCAGGGTGCGGGCGCCGGTGTCTTTCTGGGCGTAGCGCGCCTTGGATTCGTCGAAGCCGCCCGCGCGGCCCATGTAGATCAGGCCCTTGGAGTCGCAGGCGTAGATGTTGGCGGGCTTGACGCCCAGGCCCACCATCACGTCCAGGCAGGCAATGGCGGCCGC
This sequence comes from Variovorax sp. OV700, assembly GCF_900099805.1. Taxonomy (GTDB): domain Bacteria; phylum Pseudomonadota; class Gammaproteobacteria; order Burkholderiales; family Burkholderiaceae_C; genus Variovorax. The sequence continues at coordinate 167,009 of NZ_FNDR01000003.1, forward strand.
GCCGGCGCCCGAGACGGCGACTTTCACCTCTTCGATCTTCTTGCCGACCAGTTCCAGGCCGTTGATGAGCGCCGCGGCCGAGATGATGGCCGTGCCGTGCTGGTCATCGTGGAAGACCGGGATGTTCATGCGCTCGCGCAGCTTCTTCTCGATGTAGAAGCACTCGGGCGCCTTGATGTCCTCGAGGTTGATGCCGCCCAGCGTGGGCTCCAGCGCCGCGATGATGTCGACCAGCTTGTCGGGGTCGTTTTCGGCCAGTTCGATGTCGAACACGTCGATGCCGGCGAATTTCTTGAACAGGCAGCCCTTGCCTTCCATCACCGGCTTGGCGGCCAGCGGGCCGATGTTGCCCAGGCCCAGCACAGCCGTGCCGTTGGTGACCACGCCCACTAGGTTGCCACGCGCGGTGAAGTCGGCCGCCAGCGACGGATCGGCCGCGATGTCCAGGCAGGGGTAGGCCACGCCCGGCGAATAGGCCAGCGACAGGTCGCGCTGGTTCAGCAAGGGCTTGGTCGGCGTGATCGAGATCTTGCCCCTGACGGGCGAGCGGTGGTATTCGCGCGCTGCTTCGCGAAGAGCTTCTTCTGCGGGCGAGAGAGGTGCAGCCATGAAAAGTCTCCTTGTTTCTGACGGGCAATGAGGCTACCGCAAAAGCGGGGCCTGTTCAGAGAGGGGGAATGCCGAAAACGCCTGAATCCATAGCCAATTCGGTAGGGGGCGCCGGTTCGCTAAACTCCGAAAGTGTTAGCCAACGTCAACTTAGGTTGCACGAGGCAATGCAACGCCGTGCAGCCCAAGCGCCCGGCCATCGTCAACCAAGACACACACAAAGACAACGGAGGGGCAGCGCATGACACCCGGAGCTTTCACCACCACCGACCCCGACGTCGTGGTCATCGGCGGCGGGCCTTCGGGCTCGACCGTGGCCGCGCTGCTTGCGGACAAGGGCCACGACGTGGTGCTGATCGAGAAGGCGCAGCACCCGCGCTTTCACATCGGCGAGTCGCTGCTGCCCATGAACATGCCGCTGTTCGACCGGCTGGGCGTCCGCGCCGAGGTCGAGGCCATCGGCCTGCGCAAGCACGGTGCGGAGTTCGTCTCGCCCTGGCACGACCACAGCAGCCACTTTCACTTCGCCGAGGCGATGGACAAGAGCTTTCCGTATGCCGTGCACGTGCGCCGCTCGGAATTCGACGAACTGCTGTTCCGCCATGCCGGCAAGCGCGGCGCGCGAACTTTCGAGGGGCAGCGGGTCACCGGCGTCGACATGGACGCCGGCAAGGGCAGCCCCGACAACCGTCTGCTGGTCAAGGTGAAGGCCGACGACGGCACCGAAACCAGCTGGCGCCCGCGCTTCGTGATCGACGCGAGCGGGCGCGACACGCTGCTGTCGAACCAGTTCGACGCCAAGCAGCGCAACCGCAAGCATGCGAGCGCGGCGCTCTATGGCCACTTTGCCAATGCCCAGCGCAGGCCCGGCCGCTTCGAGGGCAACATCACGCTGTTCTGGTTCGACCACGGCTGGTTCTGGTACATCCCGCTGAAGGACGGTACCGTGAGCGTCGGCGCGGTGGCATCGCCCGCCTATTTCAAGCGCCGCAAAGGCTCGCTCGAAGAGTTCCTGATGGAAACCATTGCGCTCGCGCCCAAGCTGGCCGAGCGCCTGAAGAACGCCACGCTGATGGAAGGCGCCACCTCCACCGGCAATTACGCCTACGACAGCAAGTTCTGCCGCGGCGACCGCTTCATGATGGTGGGCGACGCCTACGCCTTCGTCGACCCGATGTTTTCCTCAGGCGTGTACCTGGCGATGAACAGCGGCTTCGAGGCCGCCACCGCGGCCGACCACTGGCTGAAGGGCGAGGCGAAGGAGGCCGAACGCGCTTTCCGGCATTACGAGAAGGTGATGAAGCACGGACCAAAGATGTTCTCGTGGTTCATCTACCGCATCACCTCGCCGGCCATCCGCCGGCTGTTCATGGCGCCGCGCAACATCTGGCGCATGCAGGAGGCGCTCTTGTCCATCCTGGCGGGCGACCTGTTCCGCAACACGCCCATCGGCCCGCGCTTCTGGGGCTTCAAGGTGACCTACTACGCCTCGTGCCTCGGCATCCTGCCGCAGGCCGTGAAGACCTGGGCATGGCGCCGCCGCAACCTCAAGGAATCGCTCGAGGCCGCGAAGACCTGAGCCGCAGGCTCAGTCCGGGGTCACCGTGTGCTGGGCGAGCGCTTCGAGCGCGCGCACCAGCGCGGAATGGTCCTGCTGGCCATGGCCCAGCGCCGCGCAGGCGTTCATGAGCTGCGCCGCGCCGGCCGTCTGCGGCAAGGCCACGCCCAGCGCCCGGGCGCTTTGCAGCGCCAGGTTCAGGTCCTTCTGGTGCAGCGAAATGCGGAAGCCCGGGGCGAAGGTGCGCTTGATCATGCGTTCGCCGTGCACTTCGAGGATGCGCGAGCTCGCGAAACCGCCCATCAGCGCCTGCCGCACCTTGGCCGGATCGGCCCCCGCCTTGGAGGCGAACAGCAGCGCCTCGCCCACAGCCGCGATGTTCAGCGCCACGATGATCTGGTTGGCCACCTTGCAGACCTGGCCGTCACCCACGTTGCCCACCAGCGTGACGTTCTTGCCCATCTTCTCGAGCAGCGGCCGCACATGGCCGAAGGTGCCTTCGTCACCGCCGCACATGATGGTGAGACTCGCCGCCTTGGCGCCCACTTCGCCGCCCGAGACCGGCGCGTCGATGTAGCCGCAGCCGAGCGCGATGATGCGCTTGGCAAAGCCCTTGGTGGCAATCGGATCGATGGAACTGCAGTCGACCACGATCTTGCCGCGCGAGTCCTTCAGGCCTTCGGCCACGCCCACCGTGCCGGGCTCGCCGAACAGCACTTTCTCCACGTCGGGCGTGTCGGGCACCATGATGAAGATCACATCGGCCCGGCGCGCCACCTCGGCCGCCGAGGCGCAGATGGTTGCCTTCGAGATGAAGGGCTCGGGCGTGTTGCCCTGGGTGTTCACGAAAAGCTGGTGCCCCGCGTCGAGCAGATGGCCGGCCATGGGTGCGCCCATGATGCCGAGGCCGATGAATCCGATTTTTTGAGATTGCGACATGTCTTCAGTTTCCTTGGATGCTGTTGTCTTCTTCGTTCACTTCTGCTGGGTCAGGGCCCGGCGCCATCCGAGACCGTCGACCGTATTCGTGCGCGGCTTGTATTCGCAGCCGATCCAGCCGTCGTAGCCGATCGAATCGATGTGCCTGAAGAGCCACGGGTAGTTGATTTCGCCCGTGCCCGGCTCGCCGCGCCCGGGGTTGTCGGCCAGTTGGATGTGGCCGATGTGCGCGAGGTTTTTCGACAGCGTGTTGCCGAGCTCGCCTTCCATGCGCTGCGCGTGATAGATGTCGTACTGCACCCGCAAGTTGGAAGAGCCCACCTCGTCGATCAGCGCCAGCGCCTGGTCGGTGCGCGTCAAGAAGAAGCCCGGGATGTCGAAGGTGTTGATGGGCTCGATCAAAAGCCGCAGGCCGGCCGCTTCGAGTTCACCGGCGGCAAGGCGCAGGTTCTCGACCACGGTCTTATGCGCGGCCTCGGTGCTCACGCCCGCCGGCACCTTGCCGACCAGGCAGTTGAGCTGCGGGCAGCCCAAGGCTGTGGCGTAGTCGATGGCCATCGCGATGCCTTCGCGGAACTCGCCGGTGCGGTCCGGATGGCAGGCGATGCCGCGCTCGCCCTTGTCCCAGTCGCCGGCCGGCAGGTTGTGCAGGACTTGCTGCAGGCCGTTGGCGCGCAGGGCCGCGGCGAGTTCCTTCTTCTCGAAGGGGTAGGGAAACAGATATTCCACCGCCTCGAAACCCGCCTTGGCGGCGGCTTCGAAACGTTGCATGAACGGCAGCTCGGTGAAGAGCATCGTGAGGTTGGCTGCGAACTTGGGCATGGTGCGTGTCTCCCTGCTCAGTCCAGCATCTCGGCCGCGACGGCGGTCGGCGCATCGGCCGGGTGCTCGGCCAGGGGCTCGAACTCGGTGATGTTGTCGATCTCGGTGCCCATCGCGATGTTGGTCACGCGCTCCAGCATCACTTCGATGACGACCGGCACGCTGAACTCGGCCATCAGCGCTTCGGCGCGCTGGATGGCCGGCGCAATCTCTTCCTGCTTGTTCACCCGGATCGCCTTGCAGCCCAGGCCTTCGACGACCTTCAGGTGATCGACGCCGTAGCTGCTCTCGATGCCGGCGTCAGGCCCCGCATTGATGTTGTCGAACGCGAGCTGCACGCAGTAGTCCATCTCGAAGCCGCGCTGCGCCTGGCGGATGAGGCCGAGGTAGGAGTTGTTGACCACGATGTGGATGTACGGCAGCTTGAACTGCGCGCCCACCGCGAGTTCTTCGATCATGAACTGGAAGTCGTAGTCGCCCGAGAGCGCGACGATCTTGCGCGTCGGGTCGGCGGCGCGCACGCCCAGCGCGGCCGGAATGGTCCAGCCCAGCGGGCCGGCCTGGCCGCAGTTGATCCAGTGGCGCGGGTTGTACACGTGCAAGAACTGCGCGGCCGCGATCTGCGAGAGCCCGATGGTGCTCACATAGCAGGTGTCGTTGCTGAAGTTGTTGTTCATGCACTGGTACACGCGCTGCGGCTTCATCGGCACGTCGGCGAAGTTGGTCTTTCGCAGCATGGTCTTCTTGCGCTCGATGCACGACTTGGCCCAGGTGCGGCGGTCGGTGAGCTTGCCGGCGGCCTTCATCTCCTCGGCGACCTGGACGAAGAGCGCGAGCGCGGCCTTGGCGTCCGAGACGATGCCGAAGTCGGGCGTGAACACGCGGCCGATCTGCGTGGGCTCGATGTCCACGTGCACGAAGGTGCGGCCCTTGGTGTAGACGTCGACTGAGCCCGTGTGCCGGTTGGCCCAGCGGTTGCCGATGCCCAGCACGAAGTCGCTCGCCAGCATGGTCGCATTGCCATAGCGGTGGCTGGTCTGCAGGCCGCACATGCCGGCCATCAGCGGGTGGTCGTCGGGGATCGAACCCCAGCCCATCAGCGTGGGAATCACCGGCACGCCGGTGGCTTCGGCAAAGCGCACGAGCAGGTCGGACGCATCGGCGTTGATGACGCCGCCGCCGGCCACGATCAGCGGGCGCTCGGCCGCGTTGAGCATGCCGATGGCCTTCTCGATCTGGGCCCGCGTGGCGGCCGGCTTGTAGGGGGTGAGCGGTTCGTAGCTGTCGATGTCGAACTCGATCTCGGCCATCTGCACGTCGAAGGGCAGGTCGATCAGCACCGGGCCCGGGCGGCCCGAGCGCATCAGGTGGAAAGCCTGCTGGAACACCTGCGGCACCTGGCCGGGTTCCCGCACCGTGACCGACCACTTGGTGACCGGCTTGGAGATCGACTCGATGTCGACCGCCTGGAAGTCTTCCTTGTAGAGCCGTGCGCGCGGCGCCTGGCCGGTGATGCAGAGGATGGGAATCGAATCGGCCCAGGCCGAATAGAGGCCCGTGATCATGTCGGTGCCCGCGGGCCCCGAGGTGCCGATGCACACGCCGATGTTGCCGGCCACGGCACGCGTGTAGCCCTCGGCCATGTGCGAGGCGCCCTCGACGTGGCGCGCGAGGATGTGGCCGATGCTGCCGCGCTGGCGCAGCGCGGAATACATCGGGTTGATGGCCGCGCCGGGCACGCCGAAGGCCTGCGTCACGCCTTCTTTTTCCATCACCAGCACGGCGGCCTGGACCGCTTTCATTTTTGCCATGGGACTGTCTCCTTAGTGGCGTCCACTTTATGAAGCAGAGGCCATTCGAAGAAGACGGCTGCGGGCCATAAAACCTATTCCACAGCGGAATAAGTCAGTACGATCCGGTCATGGACCGATTGCTGGCAATGGAAATGTTCGTGCGCGTGGTCGAGACCGGCAGCTTCTCGAAGGCGGCGCTCGAGTTCCACACCACGCAGCCCACCGTGACCAAGCAGGTCGCGGCCACCGAGGCGCGCCTGAAGGTGCGGCTGCTCAACCGCAACACGCGCGGCGTGAGCCTTACCGAGCCGGGCGCGCTCTACTACGAGAAGTGCAAGAACATCGTGCGCGAGGCCGAGGAGGCCGAGAGCATCGTGCAGCTGCGGCAGAACCAGGCGCAGGGGCTGCTGCGCGTGGGCACTTCGGTGGCTTTCGGCCGCCGGGTGGTGGTGCCGCTGGCGCTGGAGTACATGCGCCGGCATCCGCAGGTGCAGCTCGACCTGAGCTTCGAGGACCGGTACGTCGACCTCATCGCGCAGGGCATCGACGTGGCCATCCGCATGGGCAAGCTGGCCGATTCCTCGCTGGGCGCGCGCTATCTCGGCACCAACCCCTGGGCCATGGTTGCGGCGCCGGGCTACCTGAAGAAGCACGGCACGCCCAAGCGCGCGCAGGACCTGAGCGCGCACGTGGCCCTCGTCTACAGCAGCGTGGTGGGCGACGAGTTCTGGCGCATGCACACGCCCAAGGGCGATCCGGTGACGGTGCCCGTTTCGGGCCGCTTCCGCTCCAACAACCTTTCCGCGGTGCTGGCCGCGGCACGCGACGGCCTGGGCATTGCGCTCATGCCGCGCTACGTGGCGAGCGAGTCGCTGGCTTCGGGCAAGGTGCTCGAAGTGCTCGGCGACCATAAGCTGCCCGAGCAGGAAATCCACGCCGTCTTTCCCTCGCCCAAGCTGGTGCCCGGCAAGGTATCGGGCTTCGTGGCCTTCCTGCAGGGGCGGTTTGCCGAAGGGTGGTGGGCCGGCTGACCGTGCCCCGCCGTTCTTGGTCAGGCCGGCACGAACGCGCCGTGCAGGCCCAGCGGCAGGGCGTAGGGCAGCGTGGCCTGCGCCACCGGTCCCGCCGCCAGGTGGTCGGCCGCGAAGCAAGACAGCACCGTCTTCTGCCGGCCGAAATCGAGCACGGTGCCCAGCACCCAGCCGGGCCTGGTGCCGTCCGGCACGAAGACATGCTCTTCCACCATGGCCTGGGTGCCGTAGCTGAAGCGCTGGCTGCGACCGCTTTCGACATCGGTTCGCGCGATCGCGCCGAAGCCCGGCACGTCGAGGCGCGTCTGTGTGGCATGCACCACATGGCGATGGCGCAGGCCCACGCGGCGCGGATCGATGCGCGGAAACTCGGCTTCCTGCGCCAGCGCCTGCTGTGTGGCCTGGCCAGTGCCGAGGTTCAGCGTGGCGACGGTCAGCCGCGGATCCGTGCTCTTCACGCGGCGCGCGCGCATCACTTCGCGGTTGCTCGTGAACACCGAATCGGCGTTGTCCGAACGCACGTAATCGATGTGCACGAGCGTGCCGCGCGGCGTGCCTTCTTGCCAGGCATTGCCCACATGGAACAGGAAGCCGGCCGGCAGCGCGAGCATCTGACGCCGCTCCCAGTTCTGCTTGTCGACGACCAGCGCGCGCATGCCGAGTTCCGGCCGCCAGACGTGGGCGTCGAGAAAGCTCGCGCCGGCCTCCTTGCGCTTGCCGTCGTAGACCAGCGGCGGCATCAGGAACACCAGGTGCCGCTCGGTCACGGCGAAGTCATGGATCATCGGCATGTCGGCCACCGGCACCACGGCTGCGCGCCGCAGCGTGCCTTCGGGCGCAATCTCGTAAAGCGCCAGCAGGCCCTGGCCGGAACTCACGCCAAAGTTCCACACCGTGCCGTCCGGATCGACCTTGGGATGGGCCGAGAACGGCATGCCCGCGAGGTCGGCGCGCCAGGTCTTCACGCCCAGCGTGTCCAGCGTGCGCGCGTCGACGCGCGTGGCCGAGCCGCCTTCCCACAGCGCCAGCACCTCGCCCTGCATCGGCAGCACGCTGGTGTTGGCGACGTTGATGCTGTCGGCGGAGGTAGGCGGCTCGACGCCCGGCGGCATGGTGCCGAAGGCCTCGAACAGCCGGCGCCCGGCCCGCACCTCGGCCACGCGCTTGGGCGTGGCGACGTAGCGGCCCTGGTGCCGCACGTCGGCCCCGTCGATCACGAAGCGGTGCACCATGCCGTCGCCATCGAACCAGTGGTGATAGCGCTCGCCGCCCAGGTCGTGGCCGGCCGGGCCGATGCGAAACAGCGTGCCGGCCACGGCGTCGGGGAAGCGCCCGCGCACCGTGGCTCGGGTCAGCGGCAGGTCGTCCGGGGGCGTGGTGAAGCCGGTCTTCCAGGGCGCGGCGGCGCCTTCGAACTGGGCTTGCCAGTCGTTGGCAGTGCCGGCCGCGCGGGCCAGCGGTGTCAGTGGTGCCAAGAGGGGCAGGGCGCCGGCCGAAGCCAGCAGGCGCAGGAGTTCGCGTCGTTCCATGGCAGTGCCTTTTCAGCGCAGGTGAATGACGGTCTGCAGGTCGGCCTCGACGCTGATCGCCGCGGCTTCGAAGGCCGGCGCGGCGCGGTTGCCCTTTGCGTCGTTCGAGAAGCCGTAGCGCTCAGTCGGCATGCCTATGAGGTTGGTGTCGAGCTTGCCATTGCCGTTCTCGTCGGCGAACGCTCGCAGCGCGTAGCGCCCGGGCGCCAGTCCCGTGAACACGAGACGGGCCTTGCCGCCCTGCATCGGCGCGGTCTGCGAGGCCACGGCCTTGCTGTCGGCATAGCTGGCGGCGTCGTTGTACAGCGCCACGTAGAGCGTGGCTTCGGTGGCTGGGCCGTCGGCGACGTTCAGGCTCAGATCGGCGGCCAGACAGGCCAGCGGGGAAATGAGCGCGGCGGCGCACAGGGCGCGCGCACCCGGTCGGGGCAGTAAAAAGTTCATCGACAAGACCTCTTCTGGAAGTTGGAGGCCTCGACGATCTCGCAGCCGGCACGCGCTCGCCAGCGCCATGCGACGGAATGCGAAAACGCACGCGCGAAATGCACGCGGCAGGCGCGGGGCGCACCTGCCGCGGTGCCCGGGCCGCCTCGCCTGGGCGGCCTTCAAGGGCTTGTTTCAGCCGTTGTTCTTGTCGTCGCCAGGGCTGGTTTCGAGCTGGCCCGACTCCACGAACAGGCTCCACGCCGCCATGAACAGCGCCGCGATCACCGGCCCGATCACGAAGCCGTTGATGCCGAAGATCGCCATGCCGCCGATGGTCGACATCAGCACGATGTAGTCGGGCATCTGCGTGTCCTTGCCCACCAGCACCGGGCGCAGGATGTTGTCGACCAGCCCGATCACGAACACGCCGATGAAGATCAGGATGCCGCCCTGCCAGAAATGGCCCGTGGCAAGGTAATAGATGGCCACCGGGCCCCAGATGAGCGCCGCGCCTACCGCGGGCAGCAGCGAGAGAAAGGCCATCAGCACGGCCCACAGCAGCGCGCCCTGCACGCCCAGCAGCCAGAACGCAATTCCACCGATGGCGCCCTGCGCAATAGCCACCGCCACGTTGCCCTTCACAGTCGCGCGGATCACGGTGGTGAACTTGTTGAGCAGGTAGTGGGTGTGCGGCTTGGCCAGCGGCACAGCCTCCCGCATCATCTTCGACAGCCCCGCGCCGTCGCGCACCAGGAAATACAGCAGGTACAGCATCACGAAGAAGCTGATGACGAAGTCGAAGGTGTTCTGCCCGATGGTGAGCGCCTGGCCTGCGATGAGCTGGCTACCCTGCGCGGCGCCTGCGGAAATGCGGGCCTGCCAGGCCTCCATGTCGCCGAGGTTGAAGCGGTCGAAGATGCTCAGCAGCCATTGCGGCACGGCGTTGAGGATCTGCTGGAAGTAGGCCGCGAAATTGATCTGCCCCGAGCGGATGTTCTGCGTGACCTGTACGATTTCCTGCACCAGCGACACCCCGACCATGGCCAGCGGAAGAATCACGATGAAGAGGCAGATGGCCAGCGTCGAGAGCGCCGCGGCGTTGTGCCAGCCGGGCATTCTCTTGAGCAGCCGCTTGTAGAGCGGTGTGAACAGGATCGCCAGCGCAACGCCCCACAGCACCGCGCCGAAGAACGGCATCAGCACCCAGAGGAAGGCCACAGTGACGACGGCGAGCAGGGCGAGGAACACGCCGCGCTGGAGTTGGGGTGAATTCATAGGTGATTCGGACTGTAGCCGAGCCGGAACACGCGCCCATGTCGGTCGGCATGCACTTGTCCTTGCCGCGGCGGCCGGCGGGCCGGGCCGCCGGCCGCCGCGGCGGGCTTCAGCGCCGGGCGCGCGGCAGCGCCACCGGCGCCAGGGTGGCGCGCAGCCGGGCCGGAGCGTCGGGCTCGGCCGCGGTTTCCACCTCGAGAGAGCGTTCGACATTGCCGATGTGTTCGATCATCAGCGTGCGCGCCCTGGCCGTGTCGCCGGCCTCCAGCGCGGCGACGATGGCGCCATGCTCCGCGCAAGACTGCCCGGCTTCGTGCTTCGACTGGTAGAGCGTGGCGGCCAGCGTGGTGCGGGCCGTCAGGTCGCGCAGCACGTCGACCAACAACTGGTGCCCCATCTGCTCGGCCAGGCAGACATGAAAGTCGGCCAGCAGGAAGGCGCGGGTGGCGGCGTCGGCGGCCTCGATGGCGCGCCGCTCGTCGGCAATGTGGTCGCGCAGCTTGCGAATCACGTTTTGCAGCGGCCGGCCTTCGCTTTCGGCCAGGATGCCGGCTTCGACGATCCGCCGCGCCGAGAAGGCATCGCGCGCTTCTTCGGCCGAAGGCTCCACCACGTACCAGCCGCGGCGCGATTGCACCTCGACGAAGCCGCGTGCCTGCAGCTGCATGAGCGCTTCGCGCACCATGGTCCGGCTGACCGCGAAGTTCTCGGCCAGCGCCTGCTCGCCAAGCCGTTCGCCGGGTGCGAGCTTTTGCGCCAGGATGGCCTCGACCACGCGCTCCGCGATGGACGTGGGAGTGACGTCGGTGCTCATCGGCTTCAGTGACCGCCGACGCCCGCGCCCAAAGGCGCCGCCGGAAGTTCGGGCTCGGCCAGCGGCTCGTCGTCGGGCGAATCGGTACCGTTGAGCACGGCATGGGCACGCTCGCGGTCGATGTCGCCTTCCCACGCGGCGATGGCCACCGTGGCCACGCAGTTGCCGATCAGGTTGCCCAACGCGCGGGCGATGCCCATGAACCAGTCGACCGAAAGCACCAGCACCAGCCCGATGGCGGGAATGGCGGGAATGGCATGCAGCGTGGCGGCCAACACCACGATAGCCGAGCCCGGCACGCCGTGCGCGCCCTTGGAGGTGACCAGCGCAATGGCCAGGATGGTCAGCAGGTCGGCCATCGAGATCGGCGTGTTGGTGGCCTGCGCGATGAACACGGCCGCCAGCGTGATGTAGATCGAGAAGGCGTCCAGGTTGAACGAGTAGCCGGTGGGAATCACCAGCCCCACCGTCGAGTCGCGGATGCCCATGCGGCGCAGCTTGGCCATGATCTGCGGCAGCACGCTGTCCGACGAGGTGGTGGCGAAGACGATGGCGAGCTCTTCGCGCAGGTAGCGCAGCAGCTTCCACAGGCTGAAGCCCGAGAAGCGCATGACCAGCCCGAGCACCACGAACACGAAGATCAGCACCGCGCCGTAGAAGAGGGCGACCAGCATGCCGAGCTGCTTGAGCGAGCCGATGCCGTATTTGCCCACGGTGAAGGCAATGGCGCCCAGCACGCCGAGCGGCGCCAGCTTGATGATGATGCCCATGATCTTGAACAGCACCAGCGACAGCGCGTCCACCACCGCGCCCACCGGCTTGCCGCGATCGCCCAGCAGCGACAGCGCGCAGCCGAACAGCACCGCGAACAGCAGCACCTGCAGCACGTCGCCGGTGGCGAAGGCGTTGACCACCGTGGTGGGAATGAGCTTCATCAGGAACTCGACCGTGCCGCCGCTCGTGAGCTTGTCGGCGTTCGAGGCATAGGCGCTCATGGCGTTGGCGTCCAGCTTGCCAGGGTCCACGTTCATGCCCACGCCAGGCTGGAACACGAAGGCCAGCACCAGGCCCATTGCCAGCGCGATGGTGGTCAGCACCTCGAAGTAGATCAGCGCCTTCACGCCGACCCGGCCCACGCGCTTCAGGTCGCCTGCGCCCGCGATGCCGTGCACCACCACGCAGAACACCAGCACCGGGATGATCATCTTGATCAGCTTGATGAAGCTGTCGCCGAGCGGCTTGAGTTTGACGGCGAATTCCGGCACGAAGAGGCCGGCCAACACGCCGAGCACCAGCGCGATGACGACCTGGCCGAAGAGGGATTTGGCAAAGCGAGGCATGGAGTCTCCTTATATCTTTCGATTGGTTCAAACTTCAGCGTGCAGACCGGTTGGTGAACTGCATGCCGATCCGGTTGGCTGGCCGCGGTGCAGCTTGTGTCTCCTGCGAGCGAACAAGCTCCAACGACAGCTCAAGGCGTACCGCGGCTGCCTCGTTCTGCGTCATCCCGAATGGTTGATTGATCTCATTTCGCATCCGTAAGGCTGGGAGCCGGAGAACACCATGAGCCAACCCTTGTTTGTAGGTATCGATGTGGCCAAGGACACCGTGGAGGTGGCCTGCTCGGATGCATCGAGTCATTCGTTCACCAACAATGAAGCTGGGCACGCCAAGCTGCTGCGATGGCTGGCGCGCAAATCCATCACCTTGATCGTGCTGGAGGCCACGGGCGGCTATGAGCAGGCCTGTGCGGTGGCACTGGCGGCTGCGGGCCTGCCTGTGTCGGTGCTCAATCCGCGCCAGGCGCGTGATTTCGCACGAGCAATGGGCAAACTGGCCAAGACCGATCGCATCGACGCTGCCGTGCTGGCCGAGTTCGCTGCAGTCCTTCACGCTCGCGGCCATCAGCCCAGGCCGCTGGCCAGCATGGAGCAACGCGAACTCGCAGCGCTCGTGGCCAGACGCCGCCAGCTCGTGGTCATGCTGGTGGCAGAGCGCCAGCGCCTGGGTGTGGCCCACTCGCGCGCCAAGCCCAGCATCCAGGCGGTGATCGAGTTGCTGCTCAAGCAACTCGCCGACATCGACGACGACCTGCAACGCACCCTCAAGGAGCGCCACGCCGACCTCTCTGGCCTGCTGCAGTCGGTCAAGGGCGTGGGTCCGACCACCGCCAGTACGCTGATCGCCGAACTGCCAGAACTCGGACTGCTCACTCGCAAGCAGATCACCAGCTTGGTCGGACTGGCACCCCTGAACCGCGATTCCGGCACCCTCAGGGGTCAGCGCCATATCTTCGGTGGCCGTGCCAGCGTGCGTCGTGTGCTCTACGTCGCAGCCCTGGTTGCCACACGCTTCAATCCCGCCATCAAGGATTGCTACACCCGCCTCGTTGCCGCAGGCAAGCCCAAGAAGGTAGCCCTCGTGGCGTGCATGCGCAAGCTGCTCATCACGCTCAACGCTATCGCCCGCACCAAGACTCCTTGGCGCAAGGACTTCGCTTCGGCTTGACTTCAAGGTTTTCAAGATGGTTGCTGTCTGTCTTGTCTGGGTTTGCATGCATGCAAGCAAGGCCTTGTCTTGCATACAAACAATGTAGGCAAGATGACTTCCGAGGAGTCAGAGGGTATTCCCGGGCTCGCTGATGCCCGCGGGGGGATGTCTAGATCAATGCCCGAAGCCGGCGCTGGGCGCGGTCGAGTCCGACGACCAGGCGATTCTCGATACTTTCCGCCTCGGTGATTCGCTCGTCGAACCATGCCGCATCGGCGCATCCGGCTTGGGACATCTTCTGCATCATGACGCCGATGAGGGCGTTTTGATCCGTGATCAACCCATCCCAGAGGTCGATATCCGCCTGGGCGCCTTGTATTTCCACGTAGCTGGCCGTCATGGTTGTCTCCTGCGCCTCGCTGCATGGGCGTACGGCGCTAATTGCAAACAGGCCCGTGTCCGGACACGCGGGACACCATGGCGTTGCAGCGATGCGTCGCCGAGAACCCGCGTTCGAGCGGCGACTGCTTCCAGCTACATCAAATCGGCAACCGCGAGGATTGTCTAGACCCTGTCGAAGCGGCCAAGGTTCATCACCTTGGTCCACGCTGCAACAAAGTCCTTCACAAACTTCTCCTCTGCGTCCGAGCTGCCGTAGACCTCGGCCAGGGCGCGCAGCACTGAATTGGACCCGATGGCCAGGTCCACGCGCGTCGCACTGCCCTTGCGCTCGCCCGAATTGCGTCCAACTCCCTCGTAGAGGTTGTTTTCGCCGGGCACAGCCTTCCAGGTCGTGTTCAGGTCGAGCAGGCGCACGAAGAACTCGTTGGTCAGCGCGTGCTCTTTCTGGCTGAAGATGCCGTGCTTGGTGGCACCGACGTTGGCGCCCAGCGCGCGCATGCCGCCCACCAGCACCGTCATCTCGGGCGCCGTCAGCGTCAGCAGTTGGGCCTTGTCGATCAGCAGCGCGTCGGCAGGAACCGCGTAGTCCTTCTTCAGGTAGTTGCGGAAACCGTCGGCCACGGGCTCGAGCACCTTCATGGCTTCCACGTCGGTTTGCTCCTGCGACGCATCCATGCGGCCGGGGGTGAAGGGCACCGTCACGCTATGACCGGCGTTCTTGGCGCCCTGCTCGACGGCGGCGCAGCCAGCCAGCACGATCAGGTCGGCCATCGAGACCTTCTTGCCGCCGGATTGCGCCTTGTTGAATTCGCCCTGGATGCCCTCCAGCGTCTGGAGCACCTTGGCCAGCTTGGCCGGCTCGTTGACTTCCCAGTCCTTCTGTGGCGCCAGGCGGATGCGGCCGCCGTCGGTGCCGCCGCGCATGTCGGAGCCGCGGAAGGTGGCGGCCGAGGCCCAGCCCGTCAGCACCAGGTCGGACACCGACAGGCCCGAGGCCAGGATCTTGGCCTTGAGCGCCGCGGCGTCCTTGTCGTCGATCAGGGGATGGTCGACCTTCGGGATCGGGTCTTGCCAGATCAGCTCTTCGGCGGGCACTTCCGGGCCCAGGTAGCGCGAGCGTGGACCCATGTCGCGATGCGTCAGCTTGAACCAGGCTCGCGCAAACGCGTCGGCGAACTGCTCGGGGTGCTCGAGGAAGCGCCGGGAGATCTTTTCGTAGGCTGGGTCGAAGCGCAGCGAGAGGTCGGTGGTCAGCATGGTCGGCAAGCGCGTCTTCGACTTGTCGTGCGCATCCGGAATGTCCGCCGCAGCGCCCTTGGCCTGCCACTGTCCCGCGCCCGCCGGGCTCTTGACCGCTTCCCACTCGAACTTGAACAGGTTCTCGAAAAAGTGGTTGCTCCATTGCGTCGGCGTCTGCGTCCATGTGACTTCGAGGCCACTGCTGATCGCATCGCCGGCGATGCCGCTGGCGTGGGTGCTCTTCCAGCCCATGCCCATTTCTTCCAGGTCGGTTGCTTCGGGGACCGAGCCGACCAGGTCCGCCGGACCAGCGCCGTGGGTCTTGCCGAAGGTGTGGCCGCCGGCAATCAAGGCGACGGTTTCCTCGTCGTTCATCGCCATGCGGGCGAAAGTCTCACGGATATCCCGAGCCGCCGAGACCGGGTCGGCGTTGCCGTTCGGGCCTTCGGGGTTGACATAGATCAGGCCCATCTGCACAGCCGCGAGAGGGTTCTCCAAGTCGCGGTCTCCGGTGTACCTCTTGTCTTCGAGCCAGGTGGTCTCGTTGCCCCAGTAGACGTCCTGATCGGGTTCCCACGTGTCCGGGCGGCCGCCGCCGAAGCCGAAGGTCTTGAAGCCCATGGATTCCAGGGCCACGTTGCCGGTCAGGATCATCAGGTCGGCCCACGAGATCTTGCGGCCGTACTTCTGCTTGATCGGCCACAAGAGGCGCCGAGCCTTGTCGAGGTTGACGTTGTCGGGCCAGCTGTTGAGCGGCGCAAAGCGTTGCTGGCCCCGGCCACCGCCGCCACGACCGTCGCCGGTACGGTAGGTGCCGGCACTGTGCCAGGCCATGCGGATGAACAGAGGCCCGTAGTGCCCGAAGTCCGCCGGCCACCAGTCCTGCGAGTCGGTCATCAGCGCACGGAGATCCTTCTTCAGCGACTCGTAGTCGAGGCTCTTGAACTCCTTTGCGTAGTCGAAGTCCTTGCCCATCGGATCGGACTTGGAGGAGTGTTGGTGAAGCAGGTCGACCCGCAACTGATTGGGCCACCAGTCACGATTGACATGGCCGCGGCCCACCGCATGGTGGACGGGGCACTTGGATTCCGCTTGCGTCTGGCTCATGGGGAGTCTCCGGTTATTTGATTGAGACGTGTGCATTCTGAATCCGCGCGGACCAATAGGGCAAACGCTTTGCCTATGACGGCGATAGCGCACTATCCACGCTGACGGACCACGGTCGCAACCATGGCAGCCAGGCGGAGTGGGACTCAGACGGTGGTGGACGGATTTGTGCGCTGGCGGTGAAATCACGTCTGTCGCAACGAAGAGGTGGTAACGAGCGACGGCAGCTGGGAGGCACTGTCCTTTCAGGCTCTTGGCGTCTCCGGACAAGTGCAGTAGGCCGGAACTCTTTGGGCTGAAGGGGTAGTGCATGACTTGGGTTTTGGGCACTTCCTGCAGCCATGCTGATCAACGACTTGCGTGTCTTCCGGCCCATAGTTTGTCCCCCGTGGGCCTCAGGTCTGGGGCGTCGCGCTCGCGCAACTAGTATGAATTGATGTGACATTTTCACATTCCTCACATATAGTCACATTTAAACGACCCTGCTTCCGGTTCAATTTGAGATCGGGCGGCAAATGGCCGTGTCTTATGTATCAGTTTTCACGAAAATCGAAGACGGCATCAATGCGTGTCAGCTTGTCCGGCCCCCAGCCTGGGCCGGCAGGGGTGCGCGGTTTCACGCTGATCGAACTGATGGTGACGGTGGCGATCGTCGGCATCCTCGCGGCCATCGCTTATCCGTCGTACACCAACTACATCGTTCGCTCCAACAGGTCGGCGGCCCAGGGTTACATGCTTGAGGTCAGCAGCCTGCAGCAGCGTTACCTGCTGGACGCGCGGACCTATGCCGCTGACCTTGCCACGCTGAATTCGAGCGTTCCCTCCCACGTGTCGTCCAACTACACAGTCACGACGCCCCTCAAGACTGGAA
The DNA here is from genome assembly GCF_900099805.1 of Variovorax sp. OV700. Taxonomy (GTDB): domain Bacteria; phylum Pseudomonadota; class Gammaproteobacteria; order Burkholderiales; family Burkholderiaceae_C; genus Variovorax. The sequence continues at coordinate 183,914 of NZ_FNDR01000003.1, forward strand.
CCACGCTACCTGGCTTCACGGTCACTGCAACGCCGATCGGCAGCCAGTTGGCGCGCGACACCGCCTGCGGAACGCTGACCATCGATGAAGCGGGCACGAAAACCGCGTCGGGCTCCAGCGGAGTCGCGGGATGCTGGTAGGCCGCCGTCCAAAGCTCCGCGCGCGGGGCTTCACGCTGATTGAACTGGTTACCACCATCACGGTCATGGCGATCCTGGCCGGCCTCGCGTTGCCGTCCTTCAGCGCATTCATCGCCAACCAGCGAATCCGCAATGTCTCCTTCGACCTGATGGCCGCCATCACGCTCGCCCGGAGCCAGGCTGTCACCCGCAACACCAGCGTGTCCCTGCAGAAGGTCGGTACCGACTGGGACGGCGGCTGGAGAGTGAGCGACGGCACTCTCACGTTCCACAACCAGGAAGCCTACAAGAACCTCTCGATCACCGATTCGCAGGGCTTGGGCGCCATCACCTATGGCAAGGATGGCCGCACCGTGACAACGAGCACCAAATTCACCATCGCGCCGTCGCCCGAGGTGAGCGGCGTGAGTTCGCGCTGTGTCTCCATCGGCCTGAGCGGCGTGCCGAGCAGCAGCACGGGAGCCTGTTGATGTCGCATCGTACTTATGGCCACCTGCCTTGGATGGCCGCACCCCAGCAAGGGATCGCGCTGATCGAGGTGCTGGTCTCGCTCGTCATCCTGCTGTTCGGGCTGCTCGGCCTCGTGGGGGTGAGCAGTCGTTCGAGCACGGCCGAAATGGAGTCCTACCAGCGAGTCCAGGCCCTTCAGCTCGTGCAGGACATGTCGGACCGCCTCAATGCCAACCGGAAGGTTGCGACGTGCTACTCCAACGGAGCGACCGGCGTGAAATTGGGCACCGGCACCGGGAACACCGGGGCTGCCAGCTGCGCCGCGGGCAATGCGCAGCAGCAGGCGCGGGCCGTGGCCGATCTGGCGGCCTGGGACAACATGCTCAAGGGGCAGGCCGAGATCCAGCCGGCCGCCACGCCCGGCCAGGCGAGTACCAATGTCGGCGCCATGATCGGCGCCATCGGCTGCGTGACGCTCGACGACGCCGCGAACAACATCTACATGATCGCCGTGTCGTGGCAAGGCCTCGTCAAGACGGCCGCGCCGACCCTTGCAGATGGCGCCACCGCGTTCCCTTGCGGAAGCGGCGCCTACAGCGACGAGAAACTGCACCGGGTCGTCACCACCAAGGTCCGGATCGGGGCGCTGTCGTGAGAAAGCCAACCATGTTCCATCGAAGACGGTGCAGCCGGGGCTTCACGCTGGTCGAGTTGATGGTGGCCATCACCCTCGGCCTCTTCCTTCTGATCGGCCTGAGCAGCCTGCTGGTGTCAACCGTCAGCTCCCGGTCGGAACTCGACAAGTCTTCGCGCCAGATCGACAACGGGCGCTACGCATTGCAGGTGCTCACTGACGACATACAACTCGCCGGCTTTGTGGGCGCAACCTCGAGCACGGCTTTCGCGACCGTGACGCCCGTGGCCTGCCCGTCGAGCATTGCCGACTTGGGCTACTCGGCGACGACGAGCCCGGGCACCTCCAACGTTCCTTTGCCGGTCTACGCGCTGGGCAGCGAGCCGACTTGCCTCGACCACGTCATGTCCGGCACCGCCATGCTGGTCGTCACGCGCGTCAGCACGACTGCCGTGAACGTGGCCACCGCGGCCAGCGGCGAGCGCTACCTGCAGATCTCCGCCTGCTCGACCGACTTGCTGCCCTTCGTAGCGGCGGCCGGCTCTTCGGCGTCGAGTTTCAACCTGATGCAGAAGGATTGCCTTTCGACCAAGCTCGCGCCGGTGCGCAAGATCGTGCAGCACGTGTACTTCGTGAGCACCTGCAACGTGTGCGGCACTGACACCACGCCCACGCTCAAGATGGCCGAATACGTCAATGGAGCGATGACCATCACACCGCTGGTGGAAGGGATCGAGAACCTGCAGCTCGACTACGGCATCGACATGGATGCCAATGGCTCACCCGACTGCTACACCAGCAACCCGGGTAGCCCTCCCGCGGCGGAAGTCGCCGTGGCCGTATGCCCGCAAACGACGCCGTCTTACGACTGGACGGTGGCCGCGACCAACTGGGCCAACGTGATGGCGATCCGCATCCACGTGCTGGCGCGCAACACCGAGTCCAGCAGCGGCTGGACCGACTCCCGGACCTACAACCTCGGCCTGGCGACGCCGACGGCCGGCCCGTTCAACGACCGCATCAAGCGGCACGTCTACAGCACGGTTGCCCGCCTCTACAACAGCTCGGGCCAGAGAGAAACACCATGAACCGTTCGAAAAATGCCTGCTCCCGCGCACGGGGCCAAACAGGTGCAACCTTGCTCGTCTCCATGATCTTCCTTGTGGTGCTGACGCTCATGGTGGTTTCGGCCGTCAAGGTCACCAACGTCAACACCAAGGTGGTCGGCAACATGCAGACCGAGAGCGAGGCCAATGCGGCCGCGACGCAGGCGATCGAAGGGACGATCAGCAGCGACTTCACTTCGATGCCGGTAGCCAGCACCACTGCGGTGGACATCAACAACAGCGGCCAGACCGGCTCCACCTACAGCGCAGCCGTGGCCGCACCGGTTTGTACCGGCATCAAGCCCATCAAGCTCAGCGAACTGGATGCGACCCAACCCAGCGACCAGCCCTGCTATGTGAGCGGCGCCTCGCAGAACACAGGCATTGCTGGCAGCAGCGCCGGTGGCAATTCGTTGTGCTCGAACTCCAACTGGGACGTCAGTGCAAGCGCTACCCCGCCCGCCGGTGGCGCTGCGAACGCCCCGACTCACCAAGGCATTGCAGTGCGCGTCGCAGTGGGTGCGGCATGCTGATCAAACGGGAGTCGGACATGAAGAAGCCTTCGAACTTTTGGCGGTTGGGTGCCCTGACGTTGCTTGCGCTGGCAAGCGCCGGCGCGCGGGCCGACGACATCGACATCTATCAGGGCACAGCCAGCGGCGGCGCCCCCAATCTGCTGCTGCTTCTCGACAACTCGGCCGCAGCGAGTGCGAGTTCGAGCTTCACCTGTTCTGACTTGACAGTGAACGATCCGTCGAAGAACCTGGGCTTCGAGCAGTGCGGGCTGTACAGCGCCATCAAGTCCGTTGCCACCGACGCCTCTCTGAACGGCAACATCAGCCTGGGCCTGATGTACTTCCCCGACGGGGGAACCAACGGCAGCACTTTCGTCTTGCCCGCTGCATCGCCGGCGCCGAGCTCTCTGCTGCTGATGGACGGCAACGGTGCCGACGGCAAGGGTGTCGACAAGATGCTAACGAGGGTCGCGGCGTTGAGCCTCGCCCGCGATAAGTCGAACAACAACCAGACTGCTCAGGCCATGCAAGAAGCCTGGGCCTTCTACCAGGGCAAGACCGGCCTGTCTGGCACCACCTACCCGGGGCTGACGAACCAGCAAGCCTGCGCCAGGAATTTCCTTCTCTACATCACGCTCGCCACCAACAACCAGAAACCGCAGGACAGCGGCAACGTGGGCGGATCGGCCTTGCAGACGGCCGGAGCCCTGACCGCGCTTCCCACCCAGGTGGCGCTGCCGAGCTGGAAGTCGCCGATCTCTCCGTACGCCACGGCTGCAGCCAAGTACAAGAGCGACTACTCCGACGAGTGGGCCAACTTCATGTACACGGGGACTTCGCCCAACCTCACGACGCCGTATCCGGCCATCACTACCTACACCATCATCCTGAGCGATGGCAGCAACCCGGACTACGAGCAGCTCATGGTCAGCATGGCCAACCAGGGCGGCGGCAAGTACTTCATTGTGAGGCTGGGCGACGTCAGCGCACTGGCCAACGCCATCGGGCAGGTGTTCAGCGAAGTGCAGGCCGTCAACAGCGTGTTCGCGGCGCCGGTACTGCCGGTGAGCGCCAATACGCAGGGCACCTACGTCAACCAGATCTACATGGGCATGTTTCGCCCCGACGGCAGCGACAACCCGCGTTGGATGGGCAATCTCAAGCAATACCAGTTCGGCGTGGACATCACCGACCCGACCGCGCCGCAGCTGTTTCTCGCCGACGCCTCATGGGGTACCTATTCCGCAGGCACCAATGCCAACCGGGCGCTGAGCGCAGCGGGCACGGGGTTCATCTCGCCCTCGGCGGTCAGCTTCTGGACGTCCAAGGACATCAGTTCGCTTCCCGACTCCAAGGGCGGCTTCTGGCTTAACGCCTTCCGGGCGCAAGGCGCCAAGGACGGCTACGACTGGGCAGACGGACAGGTCGTCGAAAAGGGCGGCGTCGGGCAGCAGATTCGCCTCAAGTACCTGAAAGACAGCTACCCCCCGACGTCGACCGCAAGCGCGACGACGGCGCGCAACGTGTACACCTGCGTGGGCACCGGGTGCACCGCCGATGCTGCATTGAGCACGATGCCGTTCAAGGCCGGCAACACGAACCTCACATCCACGGCGCTCGGAATTTCGGCGTCGAGTTCGATAACGGCCGTCAACCTGATCAACTGGGCGCGCGGCGACGATACGTTCGCGGCGGGCGACTCCGTCGCAGGGACTGAGGGCAACACCCTGCCAGATTCCAGCATCACGATTCGCGGTTCGGTGCACGGCGACGTGCTGCACTCACGGCCCGCGGTGATCGACTATGGCGGCACGACCGGCGTGGTGGTGTTCTACGGCGCGAATGACGGCATGTTCCGCGCCATCAATGGCAACCAGCCCAACAATCCCACCGACAGCAGCAAGCCCAAGGGCAGCTGTACGTTATCGACGACGTGCGCCATTACCGTGAAGGACGCCACCGGCGCCACCGCGAGCGTGGCCCCGGGCGGCGAGCTGTGGAGCTTCGTGCCCTCGGAGTTCTACTCGGGCCTTCAGCGGCTCTATCAGAACAGTCCGGCCCTTAAACTGGGCAGCTCCTCCACCGGCTCCCCGAAGACCTATTTCTTCGACGGCGCGCCGGGCGTCTATCAGAACAGCGTCACGGGCAAGGCTTACATCTTCCTGTCGGCGCGCCGCGGCGGTCGGCTGCTCTATGCATTGGACGTCAGCGATCCGGCCAACCCGAAGTTCATGTGGAAGCGCAGCAATTCCGACACCGGCTTCGGGGAACTCGGGCAGACCTGGTCGCAGCCGAAGGTGGCAATGATCAAGGGCCGCACGAACCCGGTGCTGATCTTCGGTGCTGGCTATGATCCCAATGAAGACGCCGAACCGCCCGCGGCCGACACCATGGGCCGGGGAATCTTCATCGTCGACGCGGTCACCGGCACCATGCTCTGGCAAGCCGGCCCAGGCGGTAGCGGCACGACCTGCACCGGCAACCCCTGCAAACTGGCGAGCATGAACTACGCGATTCCGGGCGACGTCACGCTGGTGGACCGCGACTTCGACGGCTACATCGATCGGCTCTACGCTGCCGACACTGGCGGCAATATCTGGCGCGTGGATCTCCAGCCGACTGGCAGTGGCGACTTGAGCACCTGGCAGGCGACGCAGATTGCCGCGCTGGGCGGAACTGGGACGACCAAGCGCAAGTTCTTCTTTCCGCCCGATGTGGTGCTGACGAAGAACTACGACGTGCTGCTGAACATCACTGGCGACCGGGAGCACCCGCTGCTGACCCAGGGGGCCACCAGCATCGTGAACCGCTTCTACATGGTCAAGGACACCAACGTGGGGGGAAATGCGTCCAGCTGGACACCCGTGCGCGATGACACCAGCAGCACGGCGGACGCAGAGCCCACCGCGCTGTTTCACGTCACCGATTCCGTCCCGTACGCCGGCACCTTGAGCGGGTTCTACAGGACCCTGAGCGGCTCGGGTGAAAAGGGCGTGAATGCACCGACCACTGTCGGTGGCACCGTCTACTTCGGCACCAACCAGCCCATTGTCCCGAGCACCACAAGTTGCCAAGCCAACCTGGGTTCCGCGCGCAGCTACGGCATCAACTTCCTGACCGGCAGTGCGACCTCCAAGCTGCTCGACGGCGGAGGGCTGGCGCCGTCGCCGGTGTTCGGCATCGTCACGGTCAGCGTCAACGGCACGAATCGGCAGTTGCCATTCCTGATTGGCGGTGGCGGCGGCTCGGGTGCAGACGGAAAATCAGGTCTCGGCGCGCAAAAACCGATCATTCCCCTCAACGCCACACGGAAGAGAACTTACTGGTTCCGTGAGACCGACCGATGAAAGAAGGCGAACCCCGGGCTTCTGATCTCCCGGGTTGGCGCCGCATCGGTGGCAGCGCGGTGTCGAAGTCAATGGTGTCGAGGGGGGCGAGCAGGTTCTCGATCTTCGCTCGATAGTCGTCGACCAGCGATGGCCTTGTTCGAGGCCTTGGCGGAGAGCGGCTCGAAGCCCTTCTGGAAAACATCAGCGTATCTGTGCAGGAGGAGTTCAGCGAGGCGGTCCCGCGCCCTGCCTACTTGTCGTGATGCAGGTAGGTCGCCTGCTTCGGCAGCAGCAGGCTCACCAGGAACGCCACCCCCATCATCGCCGTCACGTACCAGTAGAAGTACGACTCGTGCCCGATCGACTTCAGCCCCAGCGCCACGTATTCCGCGCTGCCGCCGAAGATGGCATTGCCTATCGCGTACGACAGGCCCACGCCCAGCGCACGAATCTCGGGCGGGAACATCTCTGCCTTCACGATCCCGCTGATCGAGGTGTAGAAGCTGACGACTGCCAGTGCGAGGGTGATCAGCATGCCGGCCACCAGCGGGCTGCCGACGCTCTGCAGGTTGCTCAGCACCGGCACCGTCATCAGCGCGCCCAGAGCACCGAACAGCAGCATGTTGCTGCGGCGGCCGATGCGGTCCGACAGTGCGCCGAACAGCGGCTGCATGCACATGTAGATGAACAGGCAGGCGGTCATCACGTTGCTGGCGGTCTTGATCGACATGCCGGCGGAGTTCACCAGGTACTTCTGCATGTAGGTGGTGAAGGTGTAGAAGATCAGCGAGCCGCCGGCCGTGTAGCCCAGCACCACGAAGAAGGCGCGCTTGTGGTTCGTGAACAGTTCGCGCATCGTGCCCGCGCCCTTGGCGGCGCGGGTCTTGGTGCTGGCGGTTTCGGTCAGCGTGCGCCGCAGCATGAGGGCGACCACCGCGGCGATGGCGCCGATGACGAAGGGAATGCGCCAGCCCCAGCTCTTGAGCTCGGCTTCGTCGAGCACCTGCTGCAGCACCACCACGACAACCACCGCCAGCAGCTGCCCGCCGATCAGCGTGACGTACTGGAACGACGAGAAGAAGCCGCGCTGGCCGCGCATCGCCACTTCGCTCATGTAGGTGGCGGTGGTGCCATATTCGCCACCGACCGACAGGCCTTGCAGCAGCCGCGCAGCCAGCAGCAGCGCGGGCGCGGCGGCGCCGATCTGCGCATAGGTCGGCAAGCAGGCGATGACGAGCGAGCCCACGCACATCATGACGACCGAGGTCACCATCGAGGTCTTGCGGCCCTTGCGGTCGGCCAGGCGGCCGAACAGCCAGCCGCCGATCGGGCGCATGAGAAAACCGGCGGCGAACACGCCGGCGGTGTTCAGCAGTTGCACGGTCGGGTCCGACTTGGGGAAGAACGCCGGCGCGAAATAGATGGCGCAGAACGCGTAGACGTAGAAGTCGAACCACTCCACCAGGTTGCCGGATGAGGCGGCAAAGATGGCGAAGATGCGTTTGCGCTTTTCTTCAAAGGTGTAGGCGGTGTTGTTGGCGGCGGTCGCGTCGGGGCTGGAGGCGCCGGCGGTGCTCGCACTTGTGATGGCGGTCATGGAATAGGGGTCCTTGTCTCTGGCTGCGGCCTGCCGCGAAACCACGCGAAGCCGTGCCGCCGAGTCTGTCCGGCCGCCACCGTGCTGTCGTCCGTAGCCGGCCGCCGCAGGGCTACGTATCGGTACGCAAGGGTAAATACCTAGAAAGACTTACGGGCGCGATGAGCGGCCGCGGTGGAGAGGCGCTAGAGAGCGTGTTCCCGCAGGAACCGGTCCAACTGGTGGCTGTTCGCCAGCCCCAGCTTGGCGAACACGTGGGCGCGGTGGGTTTCCACCGTGCGCTGCTCCAGCGGTGCGAGTTCCAGGGCGATCTGCTTGTTGGGCTTGCCCTCGGCCACCAGCCGGGCCACCTGCATCTCGCGCGGCGTGAGCTTGGCCCACAGCGCCTCTGCCGCCTGCCGGGCCTGCCGGCGCAGGGCGATCTCCTCGGCCTTCTGCAGGGCCTTGGCGATGCTGTCGAGCAAGCGCTCGTCGTTGCAGGGTTTTTCGAGCCAGCCGAAGGCGCCGTTCTGCACCGCCTCGACAGCCATGGGAATGTCGCCATGGCCGGACAGGAAGATCGTGACCAGCGGGCTGTCCTGCGCGCGCAGTGCATCGAACACCTGCAGCCCGCTCACGCCCTCCATGCGCAGGTCCAGGATCACGCAGCCTGCACGCTGCAGGTCGGCGCCGGCCAGAAAGGCCTCGCCCGAGGCAAAGGTCTGCACCGCGTAGCCGCGCGACAGCAGCAACAGGCCCAGCGAGCGGCGCACGGCCTCGTCGTCGTCCACCACGCACAGGTTGTTGGCAAGAGCGGTCACGGGGGAGAGATTTCCAGTTCGAGAGTGAAAACTGTGCCACCACCGGCCCGATTGGCAAAGGACAGCCGGCCGCGATGGGCCTCGACGATGGTGCGGCAAATGTTCAGGCCCAGCCCCAGCCCGCCGGTCTTGGTAGTGAAGAAGGGGGCGAACACTTGCTCGGCCAGCGCAGCGTCGATGCCTGGCCCGCGGTCGGCCACGCGGATGTGCATGCGTCCTTCCCGCACCTCGGCCTCGATCTCCACGAGGCGCTGTTCCGGTGGCGTGGCCTGCATGGCATGCAGGCTGTTGGACAGCAGGTTCAGCAGGACCTGTTCCAGCAGCACACGGTCGCCGCGCACCTCGGGCAGCCCCGCCGGGATGCGAACCTCGGCGCGCGCCTGACGCATCCGCATCTCCCCCTGCAGCAGCGCCAGCGCGTTGGTGACCAGCGCCGCCACCGCGCAATCCTCGGTGCCGACGGTGCGCTGCCGCACGAAGCCGCGGATGCGCCGCACGATCTCGGCGCTGCGCTGGGCCTGGGCCATGGTCTCGTCGAGGCTGCTGACCAGCAGCGACTGGTTGCCTTGCACTGCAAAGGCCTTGGCGGCGCTCGCGAAGTTGCTCAGCGCCATCAGCGGCTGGTTCAGTTCGTGGGCCAGCGTCGAAGCCATCTCGCCCAGGCTGGCGAGGCGCTGGGCATGCTGCAACTGCTCGTCGTTCTGGCGCTGGCGCAGTTCTGCGCGCTTCTGCTCGGTGATGTCCACCACCGAGCTCATCCAGCCGCTGTGTTCGCCGTCGGCGTCGATGAGCGGCGCGGTGTAGACCATGGTGATCACCTCGTGCCCGTCGCGATGCCGCAGGCGCGATTCGAAACCGGAGCGCGTGGGCTGTCCGCTCATCATGGCGTCGTAGTGTTGCCAGTGCTGCGCCACGTCGTCGGGGTGCCAGTAGGGGTACGGCGGAAGCCGGCCGAGAAGTTCGTCGGCGCCATAGCCGGTCATCTCGCAGAAGGCGGGGTTGACGTAGATGATGCGGCCTTCGAGGTCGCGCGCGCGCATGCCCACCAGCAGCGAGTCTTCCATCGCCTTGCGGAAGGCGTGGGCCTCGTCGAGTTCGTGCGTGCGCTCGCGCACGCGCAGCTCCAGGTCGCGCCGCGCATCGCGCTGCTCGGCGAAGCGGCGTTCGCGCAGCTGCCAGTACAGCCCGCCCAGCAGCAGCACGCCCGCGCACAGCAGGCCCAGCATCCAGGTGCGCTCGCGTGCGCGAGTGACCTCCGAATGGTCGGCCATCACCGTCAGCGTCCAGCCCAGGTCGGGCAGCGGCTCGTCGACCGCAAGAAAGCGGCGCGTCTTGCCGCCGATATTGATGCGCACGAGGTAGCCCGGCTGCCCTTCCTCGCGCTCCACCGTCCATGGCAGCGGCGGGAAGCCGGCGCGGGCGCCGTACTGCTGGTCGCGATTCATACCGTCCAGGTCGGCGGCGCCGAGGGGCCGCGTGGCCTGGTACATCCACGCCGGCACCGAGCTCAGAAACACGATGCCGCGCGCGTCGGTCAGCAGGATCGGTTCGCGTGCGAAGGCCCAGGCTTCCTGGAGCTGGCGAAGGCTGATCTTGACCGTCAGCACGCCCAGCACGGCGCCGGCCTCGGAGCGCACCGGCGAGGACATGAATAGCCCCGGCTCGCCGGTGGTCTGGCCCACGCCGTAGAAGAGGCCGCTGCGGCCCGCGCGCGCGTCGATGAAGTAGGGCCGGTTGGCATAGGACTCGCCGACAAAGCTCTGCGGCGTTGCCCAGTTGCTCGCCGCCAGCGTGAGGCCTTCCAGGTCGATCAGGTAGAGCGCGTCCGAGCCCGCGTGGCGGTTCACTTCCTCGATGTAGCGGTTGGCGCGCTGCTGCGCCGCGGGATCCCGGGGGTGGGCCAGCACGCCGAAGACGTCCGGGTGCATGCCCGCGGTGCGCGGGAGGTAGCCGTACTTTCCGGCGGCATCGCGCAGGCCCAGCGCGTGGACTTCCATCGCGCGCCGGATCGAGTCGGCCTGGAAGCTCGCCTCGCGGCTCGCGGCCCATTGGCCCGCCGCGCCGATCAGCAGCAGCGCCACGGCCACGGCGGCAACCCAGGCGTACAGCGTGCGGTAGCGGCCGCGGTAGGCGCTGGCCATCGGCGGTTCGGGGCGGAGGGGAGTCGTGGGAGGCATGAAAGATGGCGGGGTCGACCGGGCCGCGACCGGAATTTTGCCCTGATCCCCGAGTTGGCCGACGTGGCCGCCGTACCATCCCGCCCATGCGAACCCTTTCATTCCCGGCCGGCGGCGAGATGCCGGTGCTCGGCCTCGGCACCTGGCGCATGGGCGAGGCCCCGGGCCGCCATGCGGCCGAGGTTGCCGCCGTGCGCGAAGCCATCGCCATGGGCTACCGGCTGATCGACACCGCCGAGATGTACGGCGAGGGCGGAGCTGAAACAGTGCTGGGCCAGGCGCTGGCCGAAGCTCTGCGCGCCGGCGACGTGCGCCGCGACGAGCTCTTCATCGTCAGCAAGGTCTATCCGCACAACGCGAGCCGGCGCGGCACGCCCGACGCTTGCGAGCGCAGCCTGAAGCGCCTCGGGCTCGACGCCATCGACCTGTACCTGCTGCACTGGCGCGGCAGCCATCCGCTGCGCGAAACGGTCGATGCGCTGCAGGCGCTGGTGGCCAATGGGCGCATCAGCCATTGGGGTGTGAGCAATTTCGACATCGACGACATGGAAGAGCTGGCGCAGGTCGTCGGCGACGGACCCGGTTGCGCGGCCGACCAGGTGTATTTGTCTCTGGGTGAACGCGGCCCCGAATTCAACCTGCTGCCGTGGCTGCGCGAACACGGCATGCCGCTGATGGCCTACAGCCCGATCGATCAGGGCGCACTGGCAGGGGACGATGCACTGGGAGCGCTGGCGGGCCGGCTCGGCATGACCGCCGCGCAGCTTGCGCTGGCCGCGGTAATTTCGCGGCCCGGCGTGGTTGCGATTCCGAAGGCGGTGCGCAGCGCGCATCTTCAGGAGAACCTTGCCGCCGCTTCCCTGAAGCTCGATGCGGCTACGCTCGCCGAACTCGAACGTCTCTATCCGCCGCCTCGGCGCAAGACGCCGCTGGCGATGATCTGACGGGCTTCTAGTTGGGCTTCTAGTGCGCCTCGGCCTGCTTGGCCGCGTCGATCACGGCCTGCTCGTCGTGCTTCGCACCATTGAGGAACAGGTTCAGCAGCACCGCGCTGATCGATGCCAGCAGAATGCCCGACTCGATCAGCGAGTGGATCGCATGCGGCATCCACTGCTTGAAGTTGGGTGCGATGAGCGGAATCATGCCGATGCCGATCGACACCGCGACGATCATCGCGTTGTGCCGATTGCCCTTGAAGTCCACGCCCGAAAGAATGCGGATGCCCGTGGCGGCCACCATGCCGAACATCACCAGGCCCGCGCCGCCCAGCACCACGGTGGGCAGCGACTCGATCAGCGCGGCCATCTTGGGCAGCAGCCCGAGCACGACCAGGATCACGCCGCCGGCCACGCAGACATAGCGGCTCTTGATGCCCGTGACGGCCACCAGGCCCACGTTCTGCGAAAAGCTGGTGTACGGAAAGGTGTTGAAGATGCCGCCGATCAGCGTGCCGAGGCCGTCGGTGCGCAGCCCGCGCGCAGGTCCTTCTGGCCGATCTTGCGGTCGGTCATCTCGCCGAGCGCGAGAAACATGCCGGTCGACTCGATCATCACCACGATCATGATGAGCGTCATCGTAAGAATGAGGATCGGGTCGAACTGCGGCATGCCGAAGTGGAAGGGCAGCACCACGTCCACCCAGGCCGCCTTGCCGACCTTCTCGTACGTCATGAGCCCCGTCGCCGAGGCCACCACCGCGCCGATCACGATCCCCAGCAGCACCGAGATGTTGGCGATGAAGCCCTTGGCGTACTTGACGATCAGCAGGATGGACACCAGCACCAGCGCCGCCACGCCGAAGCCCGAAAGGTCTGCGTACTTGGGGTTGGGCACCGTCGGCATGATGGCAAAACCCTTGGGCACTGCGGGAATCGAGCTGCCCGGCGAGGTCACCTCGGCCAACCACTTCGCATAAACCGGATCGACCAGCGCCGGTGCGGTCGGCCCCACCGGATTGCCGAAGATCCAGTTGATGCCCACGCGCATCAGGCTGATGCCGATGACCGCGATGATGGTGCCCGTGACCACCGGCGGAAAGAAACGCAGCATGCGGCTCACCAGCGGTGCGATCAGTATCGACACGATGCCCGCGCCGATGATGGCGCCGAACAGCAACTGCGCGCCGTTCTGCCCGGGGTTGGCGTTGGCAATGGCCACCATCGGCGCGACCGATGCGAAGGTGACGCCCATCATCACCGGCAGCTTGATGCCGAACCACTGCGTGGCGCCCAGTGCCTGGATTAACGTGGCAATGCCGCAGCAGAACAGGTCGGCCGAGATCAGCAGCGCCACCTCGTCGGGCGACAGCTTGAGCGCGCGGCCGACAATCAGCGGCACCGCCACGGCGCCCGCGTACATCACCAGCACATGTTGCAGGCCCAGGGCCGCGAGCTTGCCCGAGGGCAGGCGCTGGTCTACCGGATGGACTGTCTGAACAGGGGAAGAGGTCTCGGCGGTCATCGTGTGTCTCCTGGCGCGGCAAGGGGAACGTGCGTGGACGGCGCGGTTGTCGTGGCGTCCACAATGTGTGTACGCCAAACTGTATACAATTTATGCCGCAAACTGGATGCAGGAAAACCCGCATCGCAGGCGACGTGCCTTCCAGTGGTCAGGTCAGTTTTCCATCTTCAGTCGCCGCATGAGCCAGTTCGCGGTGAACTCGAAGTGCTCTCGCATGTTCGATTCTGCAGTGTGACCATCATCCCCAAATACCAGTTGCGTCACATTGAAGCCAAGAGCCGAAAGAGATGCAGGTTCGTCTCTGGAGACGAGGTCTTCGCGAGCGCCGTTCACCATGAGAATGGGCTTGCGCGACTGCACCGCAGTGGGCGTCTTCAATTGACGTGAGAGTTGGAATGCTTCGTAGTACTCGCACATCGCTTGACGGGGTGTCGTCTGCGGATTCATGTTCGCAAACGCGGTGTAGGGCGCGACGATCCATGCAGGAGCCGTCTTGCAATGCACTTGTCCAAAGCTCGAATCGCTAGGGCCGCCTATGTTGACAATCGCTTTGTAGAAGTCATTTCTCAGCCCGCCAAGCGTTCCCAGATAGCCTCCCATGCTCCAGCCGTAGACCGCCACTCGGGCTGAGTCCAGGTCGCTGCGGGTCTTGATGTAGTCGGCCACGGCGTCAAACATCACGGAGGACTCCGGACGGAATCCAAGCTGGTTCTCCCCAGTGTCTGGGTTTTCGACAATGAGGGTGGCGAACCCGCGACCAATGAAGTAGTCGCTGTGCCGGATCATCTCCGTCTTCAGGTTGTCGAGGCCGCCCAGAACCACCAGAACCGGCAGCTTCTCGTTGCCGCTGCGTCGTGTCGACGGCGCTCGGAAGTAGCCGATGAATTCTTTCTCTCCGGTCTTGAACGCGATCCGTTGGAGCGGCTTTCCCAGGACCGCATAGGCTCGTTCGGTCGCCTGCAGATCCGCGGTGGGTACACGCTTGGGGAGCCGGTTCATCCGCAGATAGAAAGCGGCCTTCTTGTATTCGGCCGATGCGGCCGCGCTGTGGCTCCGCTCTTCGGCCGCGCGCGCTCGTTCCAGATGCACCTGAGCGGGCTTGCTGAAAATCGCTTGCCAGACCGGCTGCGACGGCCCGGCATGTTCTGGCAGCGTTGCAACGATTTCGTCGAACGTGCTCGCTTCGATTCCGGCATCCTCGAGCCACCAACAGATGTTGAATTTGAACGAAGGATGCATGCGAGCGATGCCTCCCGGGTACTCGGCCTGTCCTTTCCTGCAGAACTCGGCCATGCTGTCCGCGGCCCTGGCCGAAGGGATGCCCTGCGCCGCGGATTCGTGCGGCGCCGCCGCGACAAGAAAAACAGCGCTGAAGGCCGTCAAGAGTTTCAAGATCAATCTGTTCGTCACGGTCTTTCCTTTGGTTGGGTTTGGTGGCTCACGCCCGTTGCCAGGGCGAAGAAGCGGTCTGCTCGGAGCTATCGGGTCGACGCACTTGGCAGCCAGCCATTCCCGCGATACCAAGCGACCGTATCGGCAACGGTTTGCTCGATCGGGCGAAACTTCAGTTGAAGCATTTGCTCGCTCTTCGTGTGATTGAAATGGCTGCGCCCCGCCTCCTTGCGCATCAACCGCACAGTGGCCAGACTGAGCAAGATGGGCTTGCCGCTGATCCGCGCGTAGAGTTCCTGTGCCGCCGCCAAGAGATACAGGAGCGGAAAGGGCAAATTGCGTGTCGGCGTCTTGATGCCCGCGATCTTCCCCACCAGGGGCACCAATTCCTGCATCGTCATGTGGCGGCCGGCAGCCAGGTAGCGTTCGCCACGCTGCCCGTGCTCCGCGGCCGAAATCTGCGCCCTTGCGACGTCGCGGGCATCGACAACGGAAAAGCTGCCAGGCAGCAGCCCGGGTAGTTTTCCAAGCACCACGTCGTTGACAAATTGTCCTGACGAGGTGGGGCCGATATCAGCCGGCCCCCACATCCATCCTGGCAAGACAAAGCTCGCGTGCATGTCCTGGTGCGCCGCAAGAAAGGCCGATACGACCTGATCGGCCAGTATCTTGCTGCGGTAGTAGTCGTCGTCGGCATCTGCCAGGTCACGCAGACAGGTTTCGTCGATGGGCATGCCCGGCTCGCCGTTCAGCACCGCAATGGATGAGGTCTGAACGAAGCGCCGGATGCCGGCGTCGTATGCCCGCTCGATGAGCTGCTGCGTGCCGTCCACATTGATGCGCTTGAGTTCTTCCCAGTGGCTGCCGCCCTTGAAGTTGTCCCGAAAGAACGCGGCGGTGTGGAACACCACGTCGCATCCACGGAGTGCGTTCGAGAAAGCGCGTACGTCCGCCATGTCGCCCACCACCAACTCGACGCCTTTCACCCCTGCAAACTGTTGCTGGCCCTTGGCCTTCGAGCGAACAAGGGCCTTGACGGAGACGCCTCGCGCGACCAGCTCGCGCACAAGGTTGTTGCCGAGAAGGCCGGTAGCGCCGGTGACAAACGCGGACCTCAAGGCCTTGGTTTTTTCCATATCAATTGAATTTCAAAAATCAAACGAGTTTTGAATGTACCTACGCCCTTTTGAAATATCAAGTGATATTTGAATCCTTGGTTTCCGGCCTGGGCCCCGGGGACGCAGGTGCCCGCCAGTCGATATCCAAAGTTCATGTGATATCTTTTGAGGCATGAGCCCGACGACAGCAAGAAAGCGCCTGACCCGCGAGGAAAGCCGGGCGCAGACGCGCGAGCGATTGATCGAAACCGCGCAGCACCTGTTTGTGTCGAACGGCTATGGAGGCGCGTCGATCCGCGACATTGCGGACAAGGCGGGTTACTCCCAAGGCGCCTTCTATTCGAACTTTTCGAGCAAGGAAGACGTCCTGCTGGAGTTATTGCGACGGCATATGGAAGGGGAAGCGACACAGCTTTCCACGGTCATGGGTAACGACCGGCAAAAGCCCGAGCAGATGCTTGCCGAACTGGAAGCCTGGGCTTCCACGCTCAATCACGATGCCGATTGGTGCATGCTTTCCATCGAACTGCAGCTGCATGCCAACCGCAGTCAAACCTTTGCTGCGGAGTACCAGAAGGTGTGGGACAAGCACCGGTCCGAGATTGGCGGCGTGATCGGCCAGCTGTTCAACAAGCTCGGGCGCACGCCTCCTGCCGCACCGGACGAACTGGCCGCTGCGTTCATGGCCCTGTCGCATGGGCTGGCACTGCAGAGGACGACCACTCGTTCGGATCCCTCGGGACGGCTGATCATGGTGTTTCTGCGCGGCCTGATCGCAAATGCGGAATGCCTGGGGACCACGGCTGTCGCGCCCACTGGCTCCTCTTCGCGCGAGCTGAAAAAACGCAGACCCTCCCCAGACTAGGCGAGCAGCGCTTTCACCAGGTCGAGCTGGCGGTCGGGCTTCTCGGTGCCGAGCTCCAGGCTGGCCTCGATGCGCTCCAGGTGCTCGGTCATGCAGGCCACGGCGCCTTCCGCGTCGCCCTTGCGACAGATGCGCAGGAAATCGGAGTGCTCATCCGAAGAGCAGTGCGGGTCGTTCGACGAGTGGTAGAGCATGGCGATCAGCGAACTGCGCGCCACCAGCTCGCGCACCAGCTCGGCCAGCGTCTTGTTGCCCGTGGCCTCGGCCAGCGCCACGTGAAAATCGCCCAGCACTTTCTCGCGCACGGTGCCCGTGGTGGTGGTCTGGCGCAGCGCGGTGCGCTCGAAGCGAATGTGCTGCTCCAGCACCTGGTAGTCGCGTGGGCGTGCATTGGCGATGAAAAGGCGCACCACTTCGCTTTCGAGGATGCGGCGCACCGCGAACACCTCGCGCGCCTCCTGCACCGTCGGCTGGCAGACGAACGCGCCCTTGTCGGGAATCATCTCGATGAGTTTGTCCTTCGACAACATGAGCAACGCCGCGCGAATCTTGGTGCGGCTCACCGAATAGACGCGGCCCAGCGCTTCCTCGCGCAGCCAGGTGCCGGGCGGCAGGCGCTTCTCGACGATGGCGGTGGCAATGTCCTGCGCAATGCTCTCGATGGAGCTGCCCTTGTCGGCGGCAGCCGCGCCGTTGTCGGCAGGAGCGGCGGTGGCAGGGGAGGCGGGAGATTTGGAGCTGGCGCGGGGCATGGCGGATTGTGGCTCAGCGGCATTGCCGGCGCGCCCGCGCCGTTCTTCTTGCTCTTCTTATTGGCCGGCCAGGGTGAAGCCTTCGAGCGCGCCCGTCATGCGCTTGGGCAGCGGGTGCGCGAGTTCTCCGCGCTTGCTGGTCTGCAGCTTCAACGCGACCAGCGATTCGACGAGCTTGGTGCCCGCGGCCACGCCGTCGATCACCGGCACGCCGAGCAGGCCGCTGATGTGCTCGCACAGGTCTGTCATGCCGGCACAGCCGAGCACGATGCAGTCGGAGCCGTCTTCTTCGAGCGCGCGCCGGCACTCGTCCACGATGCGTTCGCGCGCACGCGAACCGGGCTCTTCCAGTTCGAGCACCGACAGCTCGCAGGCGCGCACGTTGGCGCAGAAGCGCTCCATGCCGTAGATCTCGGCCAGGTGCCAGGCCTGCCCCATCGTGCGGCCCAGCGTGGTCACCACGCTGAAGCGGCTGCCCACCATGCTGGCCATGTGCATCGCCGCCTCGGCAATGCCCACCACCGGGCCGCGCGCCAGTTCGCGTGCGGCCTTCAGGCCCGGGTCGCCGAAGCAGGCAATCACATAGCCGTCGAAGCCGTTGCGCTCGCCGGCCGCAATCTCCTGCAGCAGGCCGGGTACGGCCAGCGCCTCGTCGTAGTGGCTCTCGATGGAGATCGGCCCCATGGCCGGGCTGACGGCGACGATCTCGGTGCCGGCGTGCGCCACCGCACGGGCGCAGGCACCGATCTTCTCGGTCATGCTCCAAGTGGTGTTGGGGTTGATGATCTTGATGCGCACGGTGCGGCCTTTCTCTTTCGGTATTTCAAGTCTTGTTGTTGCGGTTCAGCAGCGCGTAGAGCACGAAGCCCAGGCCCATGCCGATGAACCACGCATAGTTCGCGCCACCACGCAGCGCCGGCACCATCACGCAAAGAATCGGCACCAGCGCGGAAGGGATCAGCGCCTGGATCGCCTTCGGGTTGTAGCCGCCGCTGTACCAGTATTTGCCCTGCTTGCTCATGGTGTAGAGCGCGTCCACGTCGATGCGCTGCTTGCGAACGATGTAGAAGTCGGCAATCAAAATGCCGAACAGCGGGCCGATGAACGAGCCCAGCACGTCAAGCGTGTAGTGAATGACTTCGGGGCTGTTGTAAAGGTTCCACGGCGTCAGAAACACCGAACCCACCGCCGCGATCATGCCGCCCGTGCGCCAGCTGATGTGCTGCGGCGCCACGTTCGAGAAGTCGAAGGCCGGCGAGACGAAGTTGGCGACGATGTTGATGCCGATGGTGGCGATCATGAAGGTCAGCGCGCCCAGCACCACGGCGGTGGTGCTGTCGATCTTGCCCACGGTGTGCACCGGATCGGTGATCAGTTCGCCGAACACCGGCAGCGTGGCGGCCGTGGTGATCACGGTCAAGAGCGAGAAGAACACGAAGTTGATCGGCAAGCCCCAGAAGTTGCCCTTCTTCACCGCGTCGAAGCTCTTGCCGTAGCGCGAGAAGTCGCCAAAGTTGAGCATCGGGCCGCTGAAGTAGCTCACCACCAGCGCAATGGCCGAGAGCATCACCGGCAGCGCGTCCCAGCCCTGGAACTTGATGCCGCCCAGGTTCAGGTCGATCTTGCTCCAGCCCGCCTTCCACACCAGCCAGCCGCACAGCACGGCCATCACCACGTACACGGCGGGGCCGGCCCAGTCGATGAACTTGCGGATGGCTTCCATGCCGTGCCAGAACACGAAGGCCTGCAGCACCCACATGATCATGAACGCCACCCAGCCCAGCGTCGAAAGGCCCGCGAAGCCGTGCTGCGCCACATCGGCATACGGCGCGAGGTTCGGGAACATGTGCAGCGCCAGCACCATGAAGGCGGCCGATGCGAGATAGGTCTGCACGCCGTACCAGGCCACCGCGATCAGCCCGCGGATGATGGCCGGGATGTTGGCGCCCAGCACGCCGAACGAGGCGCGGCACACCACGGGGTAGGGGACGCCCGTCACCTGGCTCGGCTTGGCCACGAGATTGCAGAAGAACTGCACGATCACGATGCCCACGAGCAGCGACACCAGCACCTGCCAGCTCGACAGGCCCAGCGCGAACAGGCTGCCGGCCGTGATGTAGCCGCCCACGCTGTGCACGTCGGACATCCAGAACGCAAAGATGTTGTATTGGCCCCAGGTCTGCTTCTTGAGCGGAGCCAGGTCTTCGTTGGTCAGCCGCGGGTCGTAGCCGGGCTTGATCAGCGCGTTGGATTCGGCATGCGGCGCATGGCCGGCTTCACTCGCCCCCGCGGGGGCCTGGCTGACGACTGTGCTCATGGGTCTTTCCTCGTGCGAATGTGGATTGAGGGACCGCTTTCCAACGCAAATTACGCGCCGGGTATCGGGTGCGTTATTTGTATACAAAAACAGTGTGCAATCAAGTCCATGCGGCAATTCATATATCCGTACATTCCCTGAGGCGCTCGGAGGACGCAAAAAAGGCGCCAATGGCCCGCAGCCATGGCGCCTTCGACTTCGAATGCGGCCGAATCAGCGGGCGGTCATTCCTCCGCGTCCACCGGCGCCAGCATGGTCCCGCGGCAGTTCGGCGAGCCGCAATGGCAGGGGTAATTTTCGGCTGGCGAACCATCGTCCGCGGTCAGGGAATAGTCGATGAACAGCTCGTCGCCAGCGTCCACCGGCACGAGGGTCTGGAACTTGAGCATCAGCTCGCCCGCGTCGTCGTATTCCTCGACCGCCTCGCAGTTGGGGTCGCAGGCGTGATTCAGATGGCGCGTGCCGTTGCCGCCCTTGGCGCCGTCGATCGTCTCGTGGTTGGAGAGCGTGAACAGGTAGGTGAGCTGGTCGTTCCACGACTTGGCCGCGATCTCCTGCTGCGTGTAGCGCCGGCCTTCGTAGAGGCCAAGGAACGCCTCGGCCGGCAGGTCGCGCACCGCAAATGCACCGAGCCCGTGCACCCCGCTGGGCGCGACCCGGATGTTGGGCGTGGACGAGGTTTGCTTGCGGGGTTTCATGTGCGGAAGAAGCGAGGGTTGGGAGACAGCGCGAGTGGCAAGTGTGCACCAGCAGCCTGCTCATCCGTCGGGATCTTCGTCGGCCTGGGCCTGGAACATGCGCGTGAAATCGCAGCATTCCTGCGCCAGCATCACGATGGACGAGGTGAGCGCGCTGCGATGCTCGCCCTTGTGCATGGCCACGTAGCGCACCACCGGCAGGGCAGGCACCACGTCGATCACGGCGAGCATGCCGGCCGAAACGAGCGGGTCTAGGCACTGGCGCGGAAGGTAGCTCACCCCCAGCCCCGACACGGTGAGCCCTGTCAGGGCCACGAGATTGCTCACTACGATGGTGTCGGAAGGCTGCACGCCTTGGTCCTTCATCCAGGCGTCGTAGGCGCGGCCGGTGCCGGAGTTCTTGCCCTGCACCAGCATGCGGTGCCGCGCGAGTTCGTGCAGCCGCATGCGGCCGGTGGCCGGCACCACGCCGGGCTTGCACATCCAGGCGCTCTTCACCTGGCCGATGGCCTTGCTCTGCATGCGCGAATCGGCAAAGGTGTCGGGCACGATCACCATGTCGAGCTCGTCGGCCAAGAGCTTGTCGCGCAACTGGAGGCTGTCGTCGACGTCGGGCTCGAGAATGACCTTGGGATAGTGCTGCTGGATCAGGCCGACCAGCCGCGGCAGCCATGTCATCGCGGTCAGTTCGGTCACGCCGATGCGCAGCCGGCGCTCCACCACGCCCGGCTTGCCGAACTGCTCGACGGCGGCGTCGCGTTGCTCGAGCAGCCTGGCCGCGAGCACGAACATCTCTTCGCCTTTTTCAGTCAGGCGCGCGGTGCGCTGGCTGCGGTCGAAAAGCTCGGTGTCGAACAGCAGCTCGAGTTCATGCACCCGCTTGGACACGGCCGACTGCGAGGTGTGAAGCTGGTTGGCCGCCTGGGCGAAGCCGCCGAGCTTGGCGATCCAGTACAGGGCTTCGAGCTGCTTGAAGGTCATCATGGTGCGTGCCCTTGTATTGAATACTTTTATTCATGTTATTCGATCACAAAAAATCGCTTTTAGAAATTTGAAGGTGCGCAGAAGATTCGTTCCGGTCTTGCCCCGTGTACTTCCTGCCTCATCCTCAAAGGAACATTCCATGAACCTCAAACAGTCCCTCGCGCTCGGCGCCAGCATTGCGCTGCTCTGCGGTGCTGCCGCCGCGCAAGAGAGCCCGACGCTGCGCAAGATCAAGGAAACCGGCACGGTGCAGATCGGCAGCCGCGACACGCAGATTCCGTTCTCTTACAAGACCGGCGCCGAAAGCGCGCCCATCGGCTTCACCAACGAGATCTGCCTGAAGGTGGTCGATGCGATCAAGGCCAAGCTCGGCCTTCAGAAGATCGAGGTGCGCTACACACTGCTCAACTCGACCAACCGCATTCCGCTGGTTCAGAACGGCACGGTCGACCTCGATTGCGCGACCACCACCAACACGGTGCAGCGCCAGCAGCAGGTCGACTTTGCGCCGAGCCATTTCGTCACCAACATCACCGCCGCGGTGAAGAAGAACTCGGGCATCAACTCGATCGCCGACCTGCAGGGCAAGACCGTCGCCACGGTGGCCGGCAGCACATCCATGCAGCTGCTGCGCGGCTTCCGCAAGACGGAGAACATCGAGGTGCAGGAAATCGCGGGCAAGGACACGGCCGACGCCTTTCTGCTGCTTGCGAGCGACCGCGCCGTGGCCTATGTGCTGGACGACGTGCAGCTGGCCGGCCTCATCGCCAACCAGCCGAACGCCTCCGACTACAAGTTGCTGAAAGACGTGCTGCGCCAGGAGCCTTACGGCATCATGATGCGCAAGGACGACCCTCAGTTCAAGGCCATCGTCGACCAGGCCGTGACCGAGATGATGAAGTCGGGCGCCATCGACAAGCTCTATGCCAAGTGGTTCATGACACCCATTCCTCCGCGCAACGTGAACCTCAACTTCCCGATGTCCGACGCCGTGCGCGAGGCCTACAAGAACCCGAACAACAAGGGCGTGTGAAGATGCCGGCAAACACAAACCACGCCAACGGGCTGGCGTTTTCCGACGCGCTGATGCGCGAGGTGAAACAGCGCTTTCTCAACGTCGACCACGATCACCACGGGCGCGAACGCCTCTACTTCGACAACGCGGGCGGCTCGTTCCGGCTGAAGGCGGCAGTCGAGCGCTTCATGCAGGTCGATGCCATTCCCGACAACGCGGAGCGCATCCACGCCACTGCCGTCGAGCTGCAGCAGATCCAGGCCAGGGCCGCGGCCGACGTGCGCACCATCCTCAACGCGCGGGGCGGCAGCGTCTATGCATCGCTGACGGCATCGGGCGCGATGTTCGACATGGTGCGCGCGGTGGCCGAGAACGTGCCGGGCACGAACATGGTCACCACCGTGCTTGAGCACCCCTCGTCATTCGACGCCATGAGCCTCTATGCGGGCAAGACCGGCCGTGAACTGCGAGTGGCCAGGAGCAACCCCGAGACCGGCGGCGTCGATGCCGATGAGATCGTGCGGTTGGTGGATAAGGACACCTGCCTGCTCAACGTGATCTATGCATCCAATATCTCGGGTGCCAAGCTCGACATGGAACAGATCGTCCGGCGCGCGCGCGAGTTCAAGCCCGATCTCTACATCGTGGTGGACGCTGTGCAGCATGCGCCGCACGGCCTGATCGACCTTGAGAAGACGCCCGTCGACGGCATCAATATGGCGCCGTACAAGTTCTTCGGTTGCCGGGGCTCGGGCCTGTCGTGGGTGTCGGACCGCGCGGCGCTGCTGCCCCATCACAAGCTCGCGGGCAAGAAGCCCGACTTCTGGGACCTGGGCAGCTCCGCGCCTTGGCAGTTTGCCGTGCTCACCGAGATCGTGGACTATGTGTGCTGGCTCGGCGGAAATTTTTCGGACGCCACCGAGCGCCGCGCGCTGTTCGAGGCGGGCATTGCGCACATCGAGCTGCACGAGCGGGCCTTGCTCGCGGCGCTGCTGGACGGGAGCGGCAAGGCCACGGGCCTGCGCAGTATCGAAGGCGTGAAAGTCTTCCTCGATCACCCGGACCTGACGAAGCGCGACCTGATCATCGGCATCGGCTTCGAGCATCTCGATTGCACGCAGGCGGTGGTCGAGTACGGCAAGCGCGGCGTCACCGTGTACGAGCGTGCGGCGAGCAGCATCTACTCGAAGCGCATGCTCGATTCCTTCGGCCTCGAAGGCACGGTGCGGGTTTCGCCACTGCACTGCCACTCGGCCGCCGACGTGGAGAAGTTTCTCCAGGTGACGCAGGAGATTGTCGTCAGCGCGAAGGGACTGCGGACAGGAACCGGCGGATGACCGGAGCCACTTGCTCGAGATGCGTCTCGAGCAGCCAGTGGCCGCCGTCCGTCAGCACCAGCTCGGCCTTCGGAAGGTCACGCAAGTAAGCCCGCGCGGAGGCCTCGGGCATATAGCCATCGTTGGGTCCCCAGACAATGAGCGCCGGCGGCTGGTGCTCGCGCAGATAGGCCTGATAGCGCGGGAACCATTCGAGGTTCTTCTTCAGCCCCTCCATCAGCTTGAGCGAGAGCTCGTGGCGCGGCGGTGTGTCCATCATGGGCCAGTGCATCTTCCATAGGTCGGGCGGAATCTGGGTGGCCTGTGCTTCGGAAACCTCGCCGACGAACTCGGCGCGAAAACCGTCTTCGCTCACCGCCTCTTCGAGCACCGCGCGGTGCTTGGCCGATGGATCGCGCCAGTATTCCTGAATGGCCCGGTACTTGGGTCCGAGCGTGTCTTCGTAGATGTCACCGTTCTGGATGATCACCGCGGTCACGCGCTCAGGGCGGCGGATCGCCAGGCGCAAGCCGATCTGCGATCCATAGTCGTGCAGATAGAGCGCGTACCGATCGAGTTCAAGCTTGTCGCAGAAGGCTTCCAGAAAGCCTGCATAGGCATCGAAGTCGAAGCCAAAAGTACCAGCGGGCGGAGTGTCGCTCAGTCCAAAGCCGGGATAGTCCGGCGCCACGAGGCGCCATTGGTCCGCCAGTGCCGGCATGAGCCGGCGGTACTGGAACGACGAGCATGGGTATCCGTGCGGCAGCAGCAGCACCGGTGCGTCAACCGGGCCAGCTTCGCGGTAGAAGATCCGCATCCCGTCGACATCGGTGAAGCGGTGCTGGACCGCGCCGGAGTCGGCGGTCAGCGGGGAGGCAGCAAGTGGGGGCGTAGAGGGTGTGAAAAATGCGCGTTCGGTCATGCAGCCATGCTGCATGTCCAAGCCGCCGCGCTGCTGTAGGCGGCGATTGACTTGCCGAGTCGGACGCCCCCAAACGAGGACATCCGCTCACTAGCTCAGGCGAGCAGGTCGCTCAGCGTGCGCGCAATCACCTTGGTGGCGCGGCGCAGGTCTTCGAGCACCACGCGCTCGTCGCTGCGCTTGGCATGCGACTCGAGCACGGTGCGCGGGCCGGCGCCGTAGATCACGCCAGGGATGCCGGCTTCGCCGTACAGGCGAACGTCGGTGTAGAGCGGGGTGCCCATGGC
This sequence comes from Variovorax sp. OV700, assembly GCF_900099805.1. Lineage (GTDB taxonomy): Bacteria > Pseudomonadota > Gammaproteobacteria > Burkholderiales > Burkholderiaceae_C > Variovorax. Next base: position 208,787 of record NZ_FNDR01000003.1, read on the forward strand.
CTTGATCGGCTCGCCGAACACTGCCTGGCCGTGCTTCTGGATGGCATCCACCAGCGGCTGGTTGCCGGCCAGCGGCTTCATCGAATTGGCGAGCAGCAGGCGCTTGATCTCCACCGTGATGCCGGCGCTTTCCGCAGCCGCATCGGCGATCACCTTGCGGATCGTCGCCTCGACCTCGACGGGGTTCTCTTCGGGGATCATGCGGCGGTCGAGCTTGAACACGACCTTGCCGGGCACCACGTTGGTGTTGGTGCCGCCTTCGATGCGGCCCACGTTGAGGTAGGGGTGCGTGATGCCTTCGACCTTCGACGTCACCTGCTGGTAGAGCGTGTTCTGCGCGTAGAGCGCATTGAGGATCTTGACGGCGCCCTGCAGGGCATCGACGCCCGTGGTGGGAATGGCCGCGTGGGCCATCTTGCCGTGCACCGTCACTTCCATCTGCAGGCAGCCGTTGTGCGCCGTGACCACTTCGTAGCTGAAACCGGCCGCGATCATCAGGTCGGGCTTGGTCAGGCCCTGCTTGAGCAGCCAGCCCGGGCCGAGGATGCCGCCGAATTCTTCGTCGTAGGTGAAGTGCAGCTCGACGCTGCCCTTGGTCGGCCTGGCGGCGGCTTCGAGCGCGCGCAGCGCGAAGGTGAAGCTCGCGAAGTCGCTCTTGCTCACGGCGGCGGCGCGGCCGTAGAGGCTGCCCTCTGCAATTTCGCCACCGTAGGGGTCGTGCGTCCAGCCGTCGCCCGGCGGCACCACGTCGCCGTGCGCGTTGAGCGCCACGGTTCGGCCACCGCTCCCATACTGACGGCGCACGATCAGGTTGGTGATCGATTCGAGGCCGTAGTCCTTTACTTCCTGCTCCGGCACCGCGTGCTTCTCGGCTTCCATGCCGAAATCTTTCAGCAGCTCGGCCGTGCGCTCGGCATGCGGCGCGTTGTTGCCGGGCGGCGTGTCCGTGGGCACGCGCACCAGCTGCTGCAGAAACTGCACTTCTTCGTCGAAGTGGGCGTCGATCCAGGCGTCGAGCTTGGCGTAGTCGGTCATGATTTTTCTTTTCAGTGAGCTTGTTCGGCAGCGAGGTTGTCCAGCAGGTGGCGGAAGGCCTCCACCGCGAGCTGGATGTCGTCGTTGGTGCTCGATTCGAGCGGGTTGTGGCTGATACCCGAGTTGATGCCGCGCACGAAGAGCATGGCCTGCGGCATCACCTCGTGCAGCTTCATCGCGTCGTGGCCAGCGCCGCTGGGCATGCGGAAAAGCGGTATGCCCAGCGCGTCGACGGCCTTTTCCCAGCGCTGCTGCCAGTCGGGCGCACTGGGCGCGGCGGCCGCGCGCATAGTCTCTTCGAGCTCGTAGCGCACGCCGCGGCGCTCGCAGATGGCCTTCAGTTCGTCGACCACGTCGGTTGCCAGCGCGTCGCGCTGCGCGTTGTTGGGTGCGCGCAGGTCGAGGCTGAACTTGCAGCGGCCCGGCACCACGTTGATCGAGCCGCTGGGCACTTCGAGCATGCCCACGGTGCCGACAGAGTCGCCGTCTTTCGCTGCACGTTGTTCGGTGAACAGAATGAGCTCGGCCACCGCGGCGGCCGCGTCGCGGCGGCGGTCCATGGGGGTGGTGCCGGCATGGCTGGCCATGCCGATCACTTCGCCCACGTAACGCACGCTGCCGTTGATGGAGGTGACGATGCCGAGCGGCAGGTCGAGCTCGGTGAGCACGGGGCCCTGCTCGATGTGCACCTCGACAAAGCCGAGGTAGCGCGCCGGATCGCGCTGGATCTTCGGAATGTCTTCCTGCTTGAGGCCCGCTTGCTGCATGGCCTCGCGCATGGTGATGCCGTCGGCATCTTTCTGATCGAGCCAGCGTTGATCGAAATGACCGATGAGCGCGCCCGAGCCCAGGAAGGTGGCCTTGTAGCGCTGGCCTTCTTCTTCCGCGAAGCCGACGACTTCGAAGGCGAAGGGCAGGCGCTTGCCTTGCCGCTTGAGCTCGCGCACGCAGGCCATCGGCACAAAGATGCCCAGGCGCCCGTCGTATTTGCCGCCGTTGCGCACGGTGTCGTAGTGCGAGCCGGTGAGCAGTGCCTTTGCGTCGGGCGTGGCGCCAGAACCTTCGATGAAGCCAGCGGCTTCATAGCGGCCCACCACGTTGCCGACTGCGTCGATGTGCACCGAGTCGAAGCCGCAATCGCGCATCAGGCCCGAGATCCGTGCGGCGCAGGCGCGGTGCGCGTCGGTCAGGTAGGTGACCGTGAGCTGGCCCTTTTCGGCATAGCCCGGATCGGTGTGCACCGAGAGCGCTTCCTGCCAGTCCCACACGTCGTTGCCGAGCGAGACGTTGGCGCCGAACTTGTCGTCGAGCCGGATCTCGGCAATGCGATGGATGTTGCGCAGCGCCTCGCCGAGTTCGAAGGCGGGGTGGTTGAACAGCCGGCGCTCGAAGGTGTCGATGATCTCGCGCTTGGAAAGGCCCGTGCCGCGCGGCCCGCGCACCGCGAGGATGAACGGGAAGCCGAATTTCGCGTTGTAGTCGGCATTGAGCTGCTGGATCTTCGCAAACTCCTCGGGCGTGCAGTCGGTCAGGCCGGCCTTGCTTTGCTCGTTGGTCGATTCGGCCGTGAGCGTCTTGCTGACCATGGCCTTGCCCGCGAGTTCGGGGTGGGCGCGAATCAGCCCGATCTGCTCATCGGCCGACGACGCGGCCAGCGCCTGCACCAGCGCATGCTTGAGGTGCGCGAGCGAGCGGAAGGGGCGTGCGGCCAGTGCGCGCTGGGCGATCCAGGGCGAGTGCTCGTAGATGCCGTCGAGCAGCGCGACGGCTTCGGCCGGCACTGCGGCATTGAGTTGGGCGATGGTGAGGCTCATGGTCAGCTTCCTTTGGCGGCCGCTTCGAAAGGGTGGACCTGCTTCCAGTGGCGCGCGATGTCCAGGCGCCGGCAGACCCACACGTTCTCGTGCTGGCCGATGTGATCGAGAAAGCGCTGCAGCGCGGTAATGCGGCCGGGCCGCCCGAGCAGCCGGCAGTGCATGCCGATGCTCATCATCTTGGGGCTGTTGTCGCCTTGCGGATCGCCTTCGGCATAGAGCGCGTCGAAGGTGTCCTTCATGTACTGGAAGAACGGGTCGGCGTGCGAATAGCCCTGCGGCAGCGCAAAGCGCATGTCGTTGCAGTCGAGCGTGTAGGGCACGATGAGCTGCGGCACCACTGTGCCGTCGGTCTTTTGCACCTTCATCCAGAACGGCAGGTCGTCGCCGTAGTAGTCGCTGTCGTATTCAAAGCCGCCGTAGTCGGCCACGAGGCGGCGCGTGCGCGGACTGTCGCGGCCGGTGTACCAGCCCAGCGCGCGCTCGCCCGTGAGCTTCTCGATGGCTTCCATGCCCAGGCGCATGTGCTCGCGCTCGGTGGCTTCGTCCAGGTTCTGGTAATGGATCCAGCGCCAGCCGTGGCAGGCGATCTCATGGCCCAGTTCCTTGAAGGCGGCGGCCAGTTCGGGGTAGCGTTCCAGCGCCATGCCCACGCCGAAGACGGTGAGCGGCAGGCCACGTTTTTCGAACTCGCGCAGGATGCGCCACACGCCGGCACGCGAGCCGTATTCGTAGATGCCTTCCATGCTGATGTGCCGGTCCGGAAAGCTGGCCGGGTTGAACATCTCGGAGAGGAATTGTTCGGAGCCCGCGTCGCCGTGCAGCGTGGCGTTCTCGCCGCCCTCTTCGTAGTTGAGGACGAACTGCACCGCGATGCGCGCGCCGCCGGGCCATCGGGCGTGCTGCGGATTGCGGCCATAGCCGACGAGGTCGCGCGGGTAGGGCAGGGTGGTGTCGTAGACGGTCATGGGGTGGATCAGGACAGCGCCAGGGAGATGTCGTTGGTGGGAACCTTGCGGTCGAACGTGAGGTTGGCCTCGACGTGTTCCAGGTGTTCGGTCATGAGGCGCACGGCGCGCTCCTCGTCGCGGGATGCCAGCGCCTTCACGATGTCGGCGTGTTCGTCGTTGGAGTGCTCGGCCGCACTGGTGCTCTGGTACATGAGCGTGATGAGGGCGCAGCGCGAGATGAGTTCACCGAGGATCTGCGCCAGTACCGTGTTGCCCATGAGCTCGGCCATGCGCACGTGAAAGTCGCCGAGCAGCTCGGTGCGGCCCGAGATGTCTTCGCCCGACACGGCCGATTTTTCGAGCGCCACGTGCTCCTTGAGGGCCTTGATCTTCGCCGGCGTGACGGTGCGCACGAACTCGCGCGTCATCTCGGCTTCGAGCATGCGCCGCACCTTGAACACCTGCCTGGCCTCGTCGACCGCGGGCGCGGCCACGAAAGCGCCGCGCGCCGGTTCGAGGCGAATGAGCTTGTTCTGCGACAGCTGGAACAGCGCTTGGCGCACCAGCGTGCGCGACACGCCGAAGTGGTCGGCCAGCTTTTGCTCAGCCAGCTTGGTGCCGGGTTGCAGCCGGTGCTCGACGATGGCCTTGGTCAGCGCGTCGACGATCGAACGTGTGGTGGAGGACTCCATGTTTTTCATGATAGACCCAAAGCCGGTAATTGTATACACTTTTGTCCACCGGAATTTCCTGCACTATTTTTGTTTTGATGAAGGAGCGCCCCATGGGCCTGAGCACACACGTACTCGACACGATGCACGGCGGCCCCGCGGCCGGCATGGAGGTGGCGCTTTACACCACAGAGGGCGATGCCGCCACGCTGGTGAAACGCTTCACGCTGAATTCGGACGGCCGCAGCGACGGGCCGCTCTACGACAACGACACGCTCAAGGTCGGCACCTACCGGCTGGTGTTCGACGTGGCGGGTTATTTCAAGGCCCGCGGCGTGAAGCTGCCCGAGCCCAATTTCCTGAACAAGGTGGCGCTCGACTTCGGCGTGGCGCACACCGACCAGCACTACCACGTGCCGCTGCTCGTGAGCCCGTGGAGCTACTCCACCTACCGCGGGTCTTGAACCAGTGCGCCTACTGTTGGCCTTCGGTGAGGGTGTCGAGCTGGAAACGCCCGCTCTTGTCCCACAGCCAGGTGTCGGTCCACGTGACCGCACCGAGGCACGTGGCCGGCGGGAAGGGCGAAGCCTGCAGCACGAAGCGCTCGATCTCGGCGATGACCTCGGGCGCATGCTTGGGCGCGCGCATCCAGTGCAGCGACACCACCTTGCCGCCGGCATCGAGATGCACCTGCAGCGTGCCCACGGCATAGAGCATGGGCGGCAACTGGCCGCTGTAGATGCGGGATTTGTTGGCTTCGTAGATATGGCGCGCTGCATCGCGGCGGTACTCGCGCGCAGTGGCCGCATTCGATGCGCGCGCCGCGGGGCCGATGGCGGCTGCCGGCCCGGCCGGTTCGGTCTTGACTTCGCTCAATTGGCCGGGAACGGCCTTGGGGCCGCCACAACCGGCGAGCCAGAGGGCGGAAGAAAGTGCGGTTACCGCCAATGCAAGGCGGTGCGGCGTAAGCTGACGTTTCATCATCGAGTTATACCGTGAGTCTTGTGCATACCCGCAATCGAAGGTATCGGAAATGAACGGCTTTGTCGATCAGCTGCTGGCCCGTCTCGGGGGCGAAGACGCGGTGCTGGTGCGCGTCGAATCGACGCAGGGTTCGGCGCCGCGCGAGGCGGGCACATGGATGGCAGTGTGGGCTCAAGGGCTCACGGGAACCATCGGCGGCGGCCAGCTCGAATTTCAGGCTACGCAGGAAGCGCGCGAGCTGCTGGCCGGCCAGCGCGCCATCGACGGCATCCAGCGCTACCCGCTCGGCCCGAGCCTGGGCCAGTGCTGCGGCGGCGTGGTGTTTCTCTCTTATCGCCGCATCAGGTCCGCCGATGCACCGGCATTGCAGCGCGAACTGGTCGCGCAACTTAAGCCGGTGGCGCTGTTCGGCGGCGGCCATGTGGGCGCTGCGCTGGCGCGGCTGCTGGCCAGCCTGCCGTTCACCGTGCGCTGGGTCGACAGCCGCGACGGCGTGTTCCCCGACGCCCTGCCGGCGCAGGTCGACACCGAGCATTCCGAGCCCGTGCAGGACGCCGTGGCCGCGCTCGCGCCGGGCAGCCGCGTGCTGATCATGAGCTTCAGCCACGCCGAAGACCTCGACATCGTCATCGCCTGCCTGAAGCGCCTGCGCATGCACGACGACCTGCCGTACATCGGCCTGATCGGCAGCAAGACCAAATGGGCCACGTTCAGCCACCGGCTCGAGGCGCGCGGCTTCGCGCCCGAAGAGCTGGCCCGCATCACCTGCCCCATCGGCGTGCCGGGCATCACGGGCAAGGAGCCTGAAGTGATCGCCGTCGCGGTGGCGGCACAGTTGTTGCAGTCGCTGGGCTGAACAGGGTTTTCCCGGCGGCAACGCCCCAAAAAAGCATTCCGCCCCTTGCTAAAACTGTATACACTTTCGGTCCACAACAAGCCGCAGCGGAGCGAGGCCCATTCCATGGAGCCTGCGTTCGCGGCACTTTCTCTGCTTACAGCGCCCGCAGTGGTGAGCAGGCTGAAGAAACCCCTTGGCGCCTCCACGCGCCGACGGGGTTGAGAGAGAGCACCACATGGAAAGCTATTACCTCGACTGGGCCAACCTGCTGCTGCGCTGGGTCCACGTCATCACCGCCATCGCCTGGATCGGCGCCTCCTTCTACTTCGTGATGCTGGACAACAGCCTCGAGAAGCCGCAGGACCCCGAATCGATCGACAAGGGCGTGGGCGGCGAGCAATGGGCCGTGCACGGCGGCGGCTTCTACAACATGCAGAAGTACGCGCTCGCGCCCAAGAAGCTGCCGGACCACCTGCACTGGTCGTACTGGGAGAGCTACAGCACGTGGCTCACGGGCTTTGCGCTCTTCACCATGTCGTACCTGTGGAACGCGAGCACCTACCTGATCGACAAGTCGAAGATGGACTGGCAGCCCGGCGCCGCCATCGGCGTGGCGCTGGCTTTCTTCGTCGTGTTCTGGATGGTGTACGACGGCATCTGCCAGATCTTCGGCCGCCGCAAGAACGGCGACACCATCGTCGGCGTGCTGATCGCCGTCTTCATCGTCTTCGCAACCTGGCTCGCCTGCCAGTGGTTCGCGGGGCGCGCGGCCTTTTTGCTCGTGGGCGCCATGATGGCCACGACCATGAGCGGCAATGTGTTCTTCTGGATCATTCCGGGCCAGCGCAAGAACGTGCAGGCGCTGCGCGAGGGCCGGCCGGTCGACCCGGTGCATGGGCAGCGCGGCAAGCAGCGCAGCGTGCACAACACGTATTTCACGCTGCCGGTGCTGTTCGCGATGCTGAGCAACCACTACAGCTTTACCTACACGCACAAGTACAACTGGATCGTGCTGCTGCTGATCATGCTCGGCGGCGCGGCCATTCGCCAGTTCTTCGTGGTGCGGCACCGGTTCAAGCTTGGCAACGCGGGCAATCCGCTGCCGTATGCACTCATTGGCATCGTGGTGTTGGGCCTCACCATCGTCTGGATGAAGCCCGAGCCGATGGCTGCGCCCGCGGCGGCCGCGGCAGCGCCCGCCGTGGCGTTCAAGGACGTGCAAAAGGTGCTCGAGCAGCGCTGCTTCATGTGCCACGGCGCGGCCGTGCAGATGAAGAACGTGCGGGTCGACACGCCCGACCAGGTGGCGGCGCATGCCCAGGCCATCTACCAGCAGGTGGTGGTGACCAAGATCATGCCGATGAACAACGCGACCGGTATTACCGAGGAAGAACGCGCATTGATCGGCCGCTGGTTCCAGGCCGGCGCCAAGACAAACTGAGAAGACGGCCGCGGTCAAGAGAGCGAGCCGCCGTTCGCCGCACAATTGCCGGATGGAGACAAAGCAAGCAATGACCGCATCGAACCTTTCTCTCGGCCCCGTGCCCGATCCGCGCGAAGCACCGCGCGCCTTTCTCGAACACCTCTACCGCGTGGCGGTGGACCGCGCGCTGCCGCTGTCCACGCTGGGCGCCCACCTCCCGCCGCCGCCCAAGGGCCGCACGCTGGTGCTCGGCGCCGGCAAGGCCGGCGGCTCGATGGTTCAGGCGCTCGAAGCCCTCTGGCCGGCCGACGCCCCGCTGTCGGGCCTGGTCGTCACGCGCTACGACCACATTCCGCCGCGCCCCGAAGGCGTGCCGCAGCGCATCGAACTCGTCGAGGCCGCGCACCCGGTGCCTGACGCGGCCGGGCAGCAGGCGGCCGAACGCATCCTCGCGTTGACCCAGGGCCTCACGGCCGACGACCTCGTGCTGTGCCTGATCTCGGGCGGCGGTTCGTCGCTGCTGGTGCTGCCCGCCGAAGGCCTCACGCTGGCCGACAAGCAGCGCATCAACAAGCAGCTGCTCGACAGCGGCGCCGGTATCGGCGAGATGAACTGCGTGCGCAAGCACCTGTCGCGCATCAAGGGCGGCCGGCTGGCGGCCGCCTGCGCGCCGGCGCGCGTGGTGACGCTCACCATCAGCGACGTGCCGGGCGACGATGCGGCCGTCATCGCAAGCGGCCCCACGGTGCCCGACGCCACGACCTGCGCCGACGCGCTGGCCATCCTCGACCGCTACGGCATCGAGGTGCCGGCGCCGGTGCGAGGCCAGCTGGAAAGCGGCGCGCTCGAAACCCCGAAGCCGGGCGACGCCGTGTTCGCAGGGCATGAGGTCCACATGATCGCCACGCCGCAGCAGTCGCTCGAAGCCGCGGCCAAGGCGGCGCGCGAGGCCGGCATCGAAGCACACGTCCTCAGCGACGAGATCGAAGGCGAATCGCGCGAAGTCGGCAAGGTGCATGCCGCATTGGCACGCGCCGTGGCGCACCGCGGCCAGCCATTTGCGCGGCCCTGCGTCATTCTTTCGGGCGGCGAAACCACCGTCACCATCCGCCCGCGCCAGCCCGGCCAGGCCAAGGGCCGCGGCGGCCGGGCGGGCGAGCTCTGCATGGGGCTGGCCGGCGCGCTCATGGGCCAGCCGCAGGTGTGGGCGCTGGCCGCCGACACCGACGGCATCGACGGCGTGGAAGACAATGCCGGCGCCTTCGTTGCGCCCGACACGCTGGCCCGCGCCAGCGCCGCGGGCAAGAAGCTGTCGGACCACCTCGACCGCAACGACGCCTACGGCTACTTCGACGCTATCGGCGACCTGTTCGTGACCGGCCCCACGAACACCAACGTCAACGACTTCCGCGCGCTCCTGATCCTGTAGCGGCGGGAGGGGCCGGAATCCCCGCTTCGGCGGGCTTCGTGAACTCGGGTTAATCTACGCACCCGGCGGCAAATTGCCGCCGCTGTCGCAAAGCGCACCCTCCGGGGTGCCGCGCCGCGCATCCAGATTTCCCCCTTTTCACCATCATCCAGTCCTCGAAGGAAAAGTTCGCCATGACCGCCACTTACACCGACACCCGCCTGCTGATCGACAACGAATGGGTCGACGCCACCGGCGGCAAGACGCTGGACGTCGTGAACCCGGCCACCGGCAAGGCCATCGGCAAGGTGGCGCATGCCAGCATCGCCGACCTCGATCGCGCCCTTGCCGCCGCCCAGCGCGGCTTTGAAAAGTGGCGCAACACCCCCGCCAACGAGCGCGCCGCCGTGATGCGCCGCGCCGCCGGCCTGATCCGCGAACGCGCCCCGGAAATCGCCAAGCTGCTCACGCAGGAACAAGGCAAGCCGCTGGCCGAAGCCAAGGGCGAAACGCTGGCCGCGGCCGACATCATCGAATGGTTTGCCGACGAAGGCCGCCGCGTCTACGGCCGCATCGTGCCGTCGCGCAACCTGGCCGCGCAGCAGCTGGTGATCAAGGAGCCGCTGGGCCCCGTCGCCGCGTTCACGCCGTGGAATTTCCCCATCAACCAGATCGTGCGCAAGCTCGGCGCGGCGCTGGCCACCGGCTGCTCGTTCCTGGTGAAGGCGCCCGAGGAAACCCCGGCATCGCCCGCCGCGCTGCTGCAGGCTTTCGTCGATGCCGGCATTCCGCCCGGCACCGTGGGCCTGGTGTTCGGCAACCCGGCTGAAATTTCGAACTACCTGATCTCGCACCCGATCATCCGCAAGGTGACCTTCACGGGCTCCACGCCGGTCGGCAAGCAGCTGGCCGCGCTGGCCGGCTCGCACATGAAGCGCGTCACCATGGAACTGGGCGGCCACGCGCCGGTCATCGTGGCCGAAGACGCCGACGTGGCGCTGGCCGTCAAGGCCGCCGGCGCCGCCAAGTTCCGCAACGCGGGCCAGGTTTGCATCTCGCCCACCCGCTTCCTGGTGCACAACAGCCTGCGTGAAGAATTCGCTCGCACGCTGGTCAAGTACACCGAAGGCCTGAAGCTCGGCGACGGCATGGCCGAAGGCACGACGCTCGGCCCGCTCGCCAATGCGCGCCGCCTCACGGCCATGGCCCACGTGCTGGACGATGCGCGCAAGAAGGGCGCCACCGTGGCCGCCGGCGGCGAACGCGTGGGCGACACGGGCAACTTCTTCGCGCCCACCGTGCTGACCGACGTGCCGCTCGATGCCGACGTGTTCAACAACGAACCCTTCGGCCCCATCGCCGCGATCCGCGGCTTCGACACGCTCGAAGAAGCCATTGCCGAAGCCAACCGCCTGCCGTTCGGCCTGGCCGGCTACGCCTTCACCAAGTCGATCAAGAGCGCGCACCTGTTGAGCCAGAAGCTCGAGCTCGGCATGCTGTGGATCAACCAGCCCGCCGCGCCCTCGCCCGAAATGCCGTTCGGCGGCGTGAAGGATTCGGGCTACGGCTCGGAAGGTGGTCCTGAGGCGCTCGAGGCTTACCTGAACACCAAGGCCGTGTCGATCATGAGCGTGTAAGCGTTCGATCTGCTTGGGTTCTTGCAGAAAGGCGGCATCGCTTCGCGGCGGTGCCGCTTTTTTTTTATGCAGCGCGTAGCGTTGTTCAGGGCGGCGCTCCCGCCGACGGGGTGCCTTGCTCCGCGAATGTCCCCCGCCCTTCGGGCTCCTCCTTTATTTCGCTGCGCAAGGCACCCCGCCAGCGGGAGCGTGATTCGGAGCAGTCGTTGATCAGCGGTACACCAGCAGCGTGCCCCAGTGCACAGGGCATCGGGTGCTCCGCGCAGCGAAATAAAGGAGGAGCCGAAGGCGGGGGACATTCGCGGAGGGGAGTACCCGGTGGCCTGTGCACGCGCCCTGAACAAAAGACCCCCGAACAAAAGCGTCCCAGAACAAGAGCACTCGCTCGTCACTGCCACCCATACCGCCGCGCGTACCAGCCCTTGACCGTTTGCGTCAGAGCGGCATAGCCGGCCAGCATGGCCGCCAGCCACGGAAAGTAGGCCAGCGGAAGCGCCTGCAGCCGGAAGTAGTGCGCGAGCCGCCCCATCGGCAGCCAGATACCGGCCACGGCAATGGCCGCGCCCATGGCCAAGAGCGGCCAGGCGGCGCGGCTTTGCAGGAACGGGATCTTTCGCGTGCGGATCAGGTGCACGATCAGCGTCTGCGACAGCAGTCCCTCGATGAACCAGCCCGACTGGAACAAGGTCTGGTTCGCAACCGTGTTGGCCGAGAACGCGAACCACATGACGGCGTAGGTCATGATGTCGAACACCGAGCTCAGCGGTCCGAAGAACACCATGAAGCGGCCCAGGTCGGCGGGGTTCCAACTCTGCGGTTTGCGCAGAAACTCCGGGTCGACGTTGTCGAACGGAATCGCGATCTGCGACACGTCGTACAGCAGGTTTTGCACCAGCAGGTGCAGCGGCAGCATCGGCAAGAATGGCAGGAACGCGCTCGCCACCAGCACCGAGAACACGTTGCCGAAGTTCGAGCTCGCGGTCAGCTTGATGTACTTCAACATGTTGGCGAACGTGCGGCGGCCCTCGACCACGCCTTGCTCCAGAACCATCAGGCTCTTCTCCAGCAGGATGATGTCCGCCGATTCCTTGGCCACGTCCACTGCGCCATCTACCGAGATGCCGATGTCCGCGGCACGCAGCGCCGGTGCGTCGTTGATGCCGTCCCCCATGAAACCGACCACGTGCCCGTTTGCATGCAGCGCGTGCACGATGCGCTCCTTGTGCGCAGGCGTGAGCTTGGCGAATACCTGGTGCCGCTCGACCAGCGCGCGCAGTTCGTCGTCGCCCAGGTCCTCGATCTCGCGGCCGAGCACGATGTGGCCGGCTTCGATGCCCACGTCGCCGCAGACCTTGCGCGTGACCAGTTCGTTGTCGCCCGTCAGCACCTTCACCGCCACGCCATGGTCGGCCAGCGCGCGCAACGCGGGGGCGGTGGATTCCTTCGGCGGATCGAGAAACGCCACGTACCCCAGCAGCGTGAGCCCCGATTCGTCGGCCACGCCGTAGGCGGGCTTGCGTGCTTCGGCCTTCAGCGCCTGGCTGGCAACCGCCACCACGCGCAGCCCCTGCTCGTTCAGCTCCGACGCCACGCGATGGATGTGCGCGAGCAGCCCGGCATCCAGCGCCAGCACCTCGGTGCCTCGCTCGACGGACGTACACACCGACAGGATCTCTTCCAGCGCACCCTTGCAGATCAGCAGGTGCTCGCTGCCGCCGTTCTCCACCACCACCGACATGCGGCGGCGAGAAAAGTCGAAAGGCACCTCATCGATCTTGCGCCAGGCCGTCTGCAACTGCGTTCCGGGTTGCATCTCGGCGTGGTTGAGCACAGCCTTGTCCAGAAGATTCTTCAGGCCCGTCTGGTGAAAGCTGTTCAGGTAGGCGAGCTGCAGCACGTGGTCCGACACTTCACCCCACGCGTTGGTGTGGCGCTCCAGCACGATGCGATCCTGCGTCAGCGTGCCGGTCTTGTCGGTGCACAGCACGTCCATGGCGCCGAAGTTGTGAATGGCTTCGAGCCGCTTCACGATCACCTTCTGGCGCGACATCACCACCGCACCCTTGGCGAGCGTCGCGGTCACGATCATCGGCAGCATCTCGGGCGTGAGGCCGACCGCGATCGACAGCGCGAACAGCGCCGCCTCCCACCAGTCGCCCTTGGTCACGCCGTTGATCACCAGCACCAGCGGCGCCATCACCAGCATGAAGCGAATGAGCACCCAGCTCACGCGGTTGATGCCGGCCTGGAACGCGCTGGTGCCGCTGTCGGCAGCCGTCACGCGCTGTGCGAGGGCGCCGAAGAAGGTGCGGTCGCCCGTGTGAACGATGAGCGCGGTGGCGGTGCCGCTGATCACGTTGGTGCCCATGAAGAGCAGGTTCTCGCGTTCGAGCACGCCGGCTCCGGGACCGCCACGGTCGATGGAGAACTTCTCTACGGGCATGGCTTCGCCGGTCAGGGCGGACTGGCTGATGAACAGGTCCTTGGCGCCCAGCAGACGGCAGTCGGCCGGGATCATGTCGCCGGCCGAGAGCGCGATCACGTCGCCCGGCACCAGGTCGCGCATCGGCACCTCGACCCGCAGCGCCCCCGCGGCTGCATCGGGCTCGGGCCGCAGCACGGTGGCGGTGTTGCTCACCATCGCCTTGAGCCGCTCGGCCGCCTTGTTGGAGCGCGACTCCTGAAGAAAGCGCAGCACGGTCGACAGCACCACCATGCTGCCGATCACGAGCGTGGCCTTCATGTCCTCGGTCACGTACGAGGTCAGCGCCAGCACGGTCAGCAGCAGGTTGAACGGATTCCGGTAGCACTGCCAGAGATGCGTCCACCATGGCAGCGGCTGCTCGTGGCGCACCTCGTTGCTGCCGAGGCGCTTGCGCAGCGCCTGTGCGTGGGTTTCGCCAAGGCCCTGCGGCGAACTGTCGAACCTTGAGAGCAGCTCGCCGGCATCGGTGTGCGACGCGGCGGCCAGTGCGTTGGCGATGTCGGCCGGCATGGCGGCGGACGCCACGCCCACCGGCTTCGAGCCCAGCAGCGTCTGCCAGCGCTCGAAATGATGCAGCATGCGGCGGCTGCGCAGAAAGCTCTCGAAAAAGGACTTCAGGACGTTCTTCACTTTTTTTCCTTCGCGGCGCGGGCCGCGAAGGGAAGAACCTCCTGCGTCCGTCAATCAGGCGCGGGAGTCCCCTTGCGGCGCGGGGCGCTGCATTTCGTTGTTATCGATCGGTCGGAACATGGGCGGCGCGCAGGGGCGCCAATGAGAAGCGGGGTCCATGAGAAGGCCTCCTTGTTTCTTGCTTGCCGAGCGGAGCGGTGCGGGGCGACGCGTCAGCGTTGTGTCGTGCGCGACGGTTGTTCGAGCAGCAGGAAGAAGCTGCGGATGCGCCGCGTGGTCCAGAGCGCGGCGGCTCGGTCCAGCATTTCGTTCTCGACGTCCTGCTTGGTGGCCGCGGCGCGCGCGGGTACGTGCGCCGGCGGGCGAACGGATTCCTGCACCGGCTGCTGCTGTTGCTGCTGCGGACGAGATTGGATTTGACGCATGGCAAGGCTCCTTCGCGATGAAGGGCCTCGTGCACGGACACACGCAAGCTGACTGAATAAGTCAGTGACGGAGAACGACGGGATTCGGGAGGGGAGAACCGTTGGCCTGAATGGCGAACGGGTCACGCTGCGTGCACGGCGGCCGCAGCGCAAAAGAGCCTGCGCTAGAGGGCCGGATGTGTCACGCCTGCCGAGGCACGCGTCTTGTCACTGATCCAACTGGCACTGTCCACGCACGGGGCTCCGAAATAAAGATACAGGATTGTTGCACTGCGTCATGAGGGCCGTCAACCCTTTGTCTCGGCATTGCGCAGGGCTATGGCGCGGTGCTCAAGACACCTCGCGATGGGCCGCGAAGCTCAGTTGCACTGGAACAGCACGCCGGATTCGGCGGGTGCCCTGCCGAGCCAGCGCGGCGTTGCACCCTTGGCGCTGCAATAGTCGGCGGCGTGGGTGTAGGTGGGAGCACGCAAGACGCCGTCGCGGAACGGGACCACCTCGTTGGGGGGTGACGAGCAGCCGGTGGCAAGCAAGGCAAGCGGAAGAAGGGTGCGCCAGTTCATCGGGTCATTCTAAGACCGGGGCCTATTCGCAAAGCGCACGAATGGATGGCGGAATCGGCACCGCGCGAATGCCGCCGCCCTCGCGCTTCGCGGCAAAGATGCGCACCTCTTCGCATTCGAGAATCAGGTCGTCGCCGCGCGCCACGCGGTAGGTCTGCACGAAGCTCTTGTCGCGCCACTCGGTGATGCGCACCGCAACCTGCAGCGTGTCACCGTAGCTCGCGGCCTTGACGAAGCGCGTGTGCGTGTCGACCAACGGCGTGCCGATGACGCCCAGCGTCCGGGCCGTTTCTTCCCAGCGCGGCACGCCGCATTCGGCGAAGAAGTGACGCGAGGCCGCATCGATCCAGCGGAAGAAGTTGGGAAACCAGACGATGCCGGCGGGGTCGCAATCGCCGAACTCGACGCGTGCGGTGTAGGTAACTTCTTTGCTGCTGCTCATGGACTCATTTTCGTCGGCAATCCGTGGTGGGGCGAAGTGCGCGCTCAGTCCGCACTGATCTTGCGGTCGCGGATCACCGCACCGAAGCGCTGCGAATCGGCCGCGGCACGCTGGTGGAATTCGGCAGGCGAGCCCGGCACCGCTTCACCGCCGAGCGCGGCGATGCGTTCCTTCACGGCCGGCAGCGCGAGCGCGCGGTTGATCTGGGCATTGAGCTGCGCCACCACCTCGGGCGGAGTGCCCGCGGGCGCATAGAAGCCAAACACCGTGTCGGCATCGAAGCCGCGCAAACCCGCTTCGTCGAGCGTGGGCACCTCGGGGAACTGCGGCGAGCGGTGCGGACTGCCCACCGCCAGCAGCCGGAGCTTGCCGGCGCGCACCTGCTGCAATCCGATGCCGGGATCGAAGGCATAGTCGATCTGGCCCGCCAGAAGGTCTTGCAGCGCGGGCGCGGCGCCGCGGTAGGGCACGTGCAGCGCGAAGACTCCGGCCTGGCTCTTGAACATTTCGCCCGCCAGGTGCGGCGAGCTGCCGTTGCCCGGCGAGCCGTAGGAAAGCTTGCCCGGATTCGCCTTCAGGTAGGCGATGAATTCGCGCACGTTGGTGGGCGGCAGCGAAGGCCGGGTCACCAGGAACACCAGCACGCGCGCGGCCGCCGCCACCGGCATCAGGTCCTTGGTGGGGTCGAAGCTCATGCGCGCATACAGGTGCGGATTCACAGACACCATGCCGCCCGAACTCATGAGCAGCGTGTAGCCGTCGGCCGGCGCGCGCGCCACGGCCTCGCCGCCGACGTTGCCGTTGGCGCCCGCGCGGTTCTCGACCACCACCGGCTGCTTGAGGAATTCCTGCAGCGGCTGCGAGACGGCGCGTGCGATCTGGTCGGCGGCGCCGCCCGGCGGGAAGTTGACGACCACCTTGATCGGCTTGGTGGGCCAGGGGGTGGCTTGCGTCTGTGCGTGCACGGATGGCAGCAGCGCGCAGGCGGCGGCGACCAGCAGGCTTCGGCTCCAGGCAAGGGTGTAGCGGGGCATGGTTTCGTGTCTCCTTGGTTGTTATGAAAATCGGCAGTCAGACAGTGGTGGAGGGCGGCCGCTTCATCCAGCGTATCGGCTGCGCCTGCACCGGCCGCGGCGCGGCGCCGTGGCGCACCAGCGCGGCGTCGAGCGCCTTGCCGCCTTCGTCGGCCAGGGCTGCTTCGCGCGCCGCGGCGATTGCGTCGGCGCGCATGGGCGCCGGCAGGGCCGTGCGGCCCGCGAGTTCGTCGATCACGTGGAGCAGGTTGTTCTTGCCGCGCTCGTTGGTGCTGCCGTAGCCCTTGATGAGCCGCCCGCACAGCGCCAGCTCGCGGCCCAGCGCCCAGGCTTCGCGCGTGCCGGCTTCCACGGCGGCGAGCCAACGTTCGATCAGCACCTGCTCCTCGGCAAAGCGCTGGCCGCGGCGGCGCAGCCACTTGAGCGAGGACAGCAGCCGCAGCGACGCCATGCCGAACACCGAGTGGCTACCCACCTTGAGCGGCAGCGCCCAGGGCTCGCGGCCGCGCGCCTGGCGCCGCCGGTCCCAGGCCGTCACGCGGCGCGCGAGGCTCGGCGGCAGCAGGGCGGCGAACTCGGCCGTGCCGGGTTTGAAGTGGTCGTAGACCTTCACGAGGTCTTCGTCGGCCGCGCGCACTTCGTGCCGCACGCGCTGCGCACGACTGGCGCGGCCCTTGAGCGCGGCCACGCGCACGATGTCGTCGAAGGCCATCCATAGCGCCAGCCAGCGCGCGGTTTCGCGGGTGACGGCAAAGCCTTGGGCGCCGGCCGGGTCGGCGGCACGCTCGGCCTCGAGCACCTTGGCCAGCCGCGCGGCGTAGAGTTCGGCGTAGGCGGCGTCCTGGTAGTCGAGCACGCGTGCATGGCCGAGCGCGAGCATGTCGTGCACGGCGGGCGGGAAGCGCTGTGCCAGTTCGCTGGAGAGAGCGCGCGCCGGCGGCGGCGCGTCGTGCGTGTCGCCGGCCATCACGCTGCTCACGAAGGCGGCTTGTGCGCGCGGCGCGCTCACCGCGTCGAAGGCTGCGGCAAAGCCGCGCAGGCTCGCCGCGGCCATCTTGTTCAGTTTCTCGGGTGCGCTGTTGTCGCCGCCGCGCACCACATGCTCGTAGGCCGCGCGCGGGAACGGGAACAAGCCGCTGCCCGCAATGGCGCCGAGCATCACCGCGCTGACCACCGTGCCGGCCTCGCGTGCCACGGCATTCATGTCGAATACATGGTGTTCGCGGCTGAAGGCCTTGACCGCGTCGAGCAGTTGCTGCGCATCGGCGCGGCCGTCGCCGGGCTGCATGCGCTCGGCCGTCGTGAGGGTGCGCGCCGACGAGCTGATGACCAGCGTGCGCAGCGGCGCGCTCATGCCGTTGCCGATCTGCCGCGCGGTCTCGAGCAGCTCCGACGACACGATGGCGTCCAGCGCGCCCGGCACCGGGCTCAGGCTGAACACCGGGCGCCTGCCGCCGAGCTGGGCGAGCGGCACCGGGAACACCTCGATGTAATAGGTGGTGGCGCCGGTGCGCTGCGCCACGCCCGGAATCGACGTGCTCTGCGCCGCATAGCCGGCATGGCGGGCGATGTCGACCAGCCATTCGGTGAGCACCCCGCCGCCTTCGCCGCCAAGGGCGCAGACGAGGAGGGTGATGGGTCGGCTCTGTTCCATTTCTTCGCCCTTCATGCGGGTTGCAGGGCGCGCACGAACGCGGCGCGCAGCGAATGCAGCAGGCGCTCGTGCCACTTCGGGTTCTGCACCACCTCGGCGCGATAGAAGCTCGGGCACAGCGTGGCCGCGTGCGCGTTCTCGCCGCACAGGCCGCAGCCCACGCAGCCGTCGATCACGGTGGCCACCGGGTCGACCTTCAGCGGATCGGGGTTGTCCTTGAGCGTGAGCGTGGGGCACCCCGAGAGGCGGATGCAGGCGTGGTCGCCGTTGCACACGTCTTCGTCGACGCCGTATTTCACGCGCACCACGCGCTCGCCTTTTTTCAAGAGGCTGGCAATCCACGGCTTGATGCGGCGCTGGCGCTCGAGCTGGCATTCACCTTCGGCAATCACTACCTTGAGGCCGTTGAAGTCGCTGGTGAGCGCCTCGGTCAGCGTCTTGCGCATGCGCTCCACGTCGTAGGTGGTCACGGTGCGCATCCACTTCACGCCCAGGCCGGTGAGCGTGGCCTCGATGGTCTGGTTCTTGTCGACCAGGCTCTGCTGCTTGTCGACCGCGCGATCCTTGGTTTCGTCGTCGGGGGTGGAGATGATGTCCTGCGTGCCGGTGGCCGAGGTGTAGCCGTTCTTGAAGATCAGCAGCACAGCGTCGTCGTCGTTGAAGAGCGCGCTTTGCACGCCCGTGAGCAGGCCGTTGTGCCAGAAACCGCCGTCGCCCATGATCGACAGCGTGCGGCGGTTCATCATCGGTGCCACGCCCGCGCGGCTCGCCAAGCTCATGCCGTAGCCGAGGATCGAGTGGCCCATCGAGAACGGCTCGAAGGTGCCGAAGGCATGGCAGCCGATGTCGGCCGCGATGTGCACCGGCCCGGTCTCCTGCTGCGCGAGCTTCAGGGCCGAGAACACTGGACGTTCGGGGCAGCCGACGCAGAAGCTCGGCGGCCGGTTGGGCAAGGCCGTCGAGAGTTGCCGCGCCACCGCCTCGCGACGCTCTCTGTTGCCGGCCAGCCAGGCCTCGGCCGACGACAAGGCTTCGCCGACTTCAATGTACTTTGCCGCGAACGTGCCGATGCCGCCCGAGAGCACCTCGACGCCGTATTCGCCGGCCGAAGGCAGCAAGTCCTTGCCGTGCAGCGGCGTCTGGATGTCGCGCCGGCGCAGCAGGGTGGCAATGTCCTGCTCGATGTATTCGGGCTGGCCTTCTTCCACCACCAGCACCGCGCGCTTGCCCACGCAGAAGTCGGCCACTTGTTCGGGCACCAGCGGGTAGGTCACGTTGAGCACCAGGATCGGAATGTCCGTCTCGCCGAATGCGTCGGCGAGGCCCTGCTGCTGCAGGCTGCGGACAAGCGCGTTGTAGAGCCCGCCCTGCACCACGATGCCGAGGTCGGCATGCCGGCCGCCCGGGATCAGTTCGTTGAGGCCTTGTTCGACGATGTAGCGCCGTGCGGCCGGAATGCGCTCGTCGCCCTTGAGCTTTTCATGGCGGAAGGTCACGGGCGGATGCGCGAGCCGCATGTAGTCGAAGCCCGCGGGCTCGTTCATCAGTGCGCGGGTCGACACCGCAGGCGCGATGTTGTCCTTGCATTCGAAGCTGCCGCGCACGTGGCAGGTGCGGATGCGCAGCTCCATCAGGCAAGGCATGTTCGAGGCCTCGGAAAGCCGGAAGCCGTGTTCGACCATGCGCACCATCACGCCCAGGTCGGGCCGCGGATCGAGCAGGCACATGCTCGACTTGAGCGCATACGCATGCGTTCGCTCCTGGATCACACTGGCACCTTCGCCGTAGTCCTCGCCCACCACCACCAGCACGCCGCCGGTCACGCCCGGCGACGACAGGTTGGAGAGCGCATCGGCCGCCACGTTGGTGCCGACGATCGATTTCCACGTCACGGCGCCGCGCAGCGGATAGTGGATTGACGCGCCGAGCATCGCCGCAGCCGAAGCCTCGTTGGAGCAGGCCTCCACATGCACGCCGAGTTCGTCCATGTAGGCCTTGCCCTGGACCATCACGTCGAGCAGGTGAGACACCGGCGCGCCCTGGTAGCCGCCCACGTAGGCCACGCCGGACTGCAACAAGCCCTTGGTGATGGCGAGGATGCCCTCGCCGTGGAAGGTGTCGCCGGCGCCGAGGCGCAGCAACTCGACTTCCTTGCTGAATGAAACTTCCATCGTGTCTCTTTTGTTCTGGGGGTTGCGCAGTGTGGTCGCCGCAACGCCATACATCAATAAAATAAGCAAGCTATGCGACATGAACCCCATGCATATTGAAAAGCTGGACCTCAACCTGCTGCGGCTCTTCGATGCGGTCTTCAGGGCCCGCAGCGTGAGCCGTGCGGCCGAGGCCCTGGGCCTCACGCAGCCGGCGGCCAGCCACGGACTCACGCGGCTGCGCCTGCTGCTGGGCGATGCGCTCTTCACGCGCACCCCCGGGGGCGTGGCGCCCACGCCGCGGGCCGAGCGGCTGGCGGTGCCGGTGCAGGCGGCGCTGGCGATGCTGCAGCAGGCGCTCGCGGAACCCGAGCGCTTCGACCCGGCCACGTCGCGCAAGCTGTTCCGCATCCACATGAGCGACATCGGCGAGGGCAGATTCCTGCCGGCGCTGATGGCACGGCTGCGCGAACTGGCGCCGGGCGTGCGGATCGAGACGATGCCGCTGGCCACCGGCGACGTTGCCGCGGCGCTCGACAGCGGCCGGGTCGACTTCGCCTTCGGTTTCCTGCCCCAGGTGAAGGACACGCAGCGCGCCCAGCTGCTGAAAGACCGCTACATCGTGCTGCTGCGCAAGGGCCATCCCTTCGCGAAGCGGCGGCGCAGCGGGCAGGCGCTGCTCGAGGCGCTGCACGAGCTCGACTACGTGGCGGTGCGCACGCATGCCGACACGCTGCGCATCCTGCAGCTGCTGAATCTGGAAGACCGCCTGCGCCTCACTACCGAGCACTTCATGGTGCTGCCGGCCATCGTGCGCGCCACCGATCTAGCCGTGGTGATGCCGCGCAACATCGCGCGCGGCTTCGCGGAAGAGGGCGGTTATGCCATCGTCGAGCCACCCTTTCCGCTGCGCGACTTCACGGTGTCGCTGCACTGGAGCAAGCGCTTTGAGGCCGACCCGGCGAATCGATGGCTGCGCCAGGTGATCACGGCACTGTTCTCGGAGCGTTCGTGAAGCCGGACCCCCGTTCATGCAGCGGTCAGGCTCGGATGCCACCATCGCCGCCCATGAAGAAACGCATTCCCTCCTTTCTGCGCCACGTAGGTCCCGGTGTCGTCACCGGTGCGGCGGACGACGACCCGTCGGGCATCGCCACCTACACGCAGGCGGGGGCGCAGTTCGGCACCGGCCTGCTCTGGACCGTGTTTCTTTCGCTGCCCTTCATGGTGGCGATCCAGCTGGTGTCGGCGCGCATCGGCCGGGTCACGGGCAAGGGGGTGGCCGCCAACATGCGCGAGCACATGCCGCGCGGCTTCCTGGCTGTGCTGGTGGCGCTGCTGGTGGCGGCCAACACCATCAACATCGCGGCCGACATTTCCGCCATGGGCGAGGCCATGCAACTGGTGGCGGGCGGCGGCGCGCACTTTTATTCGCTGGTCTTCGGCGTGGTCACGGTGCTGCTGCAGGTTTTCGTGCCCTACCGGAAGCTGGCTCACATCCTCAAGTGGCTGACGCTCACGCTGTTTGCCTACGTGGCGGCGGTGTTCTCGGTGCAGGTGGAGTGGGGGCGGGTGCTGCACGACCTGGTCGTGCCCCGGCTGCAGTGGAGCGGGGACTACTGGATGATGATCGTGGCGCTGCTCGGCACCACGATCTCGCCCTACCTGTTCTTCTGGCAGGCCTCGCAGGAAGTCGAGGAGCTGCGGCTGAAGGGCGGACAGCGCGGCACCGAGAGCGACGTGCGGCGCGACCTGCGTCGTGTGCGGCTCGATACCTGGATCGGCATGACCTTTTCCAACCTGATCGCGTTCTTCGTGATGGTGGTCGGGGCGTCGGTACTGTTTGCGGCAGGCGTGCATGACGTAACGTCGGCGGCGCAAGCGGCCGAGGCGCTGCGGCCGCTGGCCGGCGACTTCGCGTTCTGGCTGTTTGCCGGAGGGATCATTGCCACCGGCCTACTGGCCGTTCCTGTGCTGGCGTCTTCAGCCGCCTATGCCGTGGCCGAGGCCTTCGGGTGGGAAGAGGGGCTTGAGCGGCATTGGCGCGAGGCCAAGGAGTTCTACGCAATCATCGCGGTCGCCACGCTCGTCGGCACCGCGCTCGACTTCACGCCCATCGACCCGATGAAGGCGCTCTACTGGAGCGCCGTCATCAATGGCGTGGTCGCGGTACCGATCATGGCGGCCATGATGGTGCTGGTGACGCGCGAGAAGGTGATGGGCGTGTTCACTTCGGGACGGCGCACGCGCTGGCTCGGCTGGGGCGGCACGGCGTTGATGGGGTTTGCGGCGCTGATGATGGGGTGGGATCTGGTGCGCTGAGACGGTGGGCATGGGCTACCGGCCCAAACCGTAGCAGTCGCCCAACACCCGAATGCGCCGGCGGTAAACCTAAGCATTCATCACAAAAACTGAGGGTGTGACATAAGCCGCGTCCTCGGCCTGAATCTGTGCGCGCCACAGTTTGTTGACGGTTATTTCTGCCCCTGGATTCGAAAATCCCCTTATGTGGGCGCCCCGCATCGGCGCCCCAGCACATTGCTTTCGCAGCGTGCGTTGCTGTCACATGGGCGATCAGGGAAGAACGAGATGAATAAGAATTTGCACCGCATTGTGTTCAATGCCAAGCGCGGTCTGAGGATGGTGGTGCAGGAGACTGCGAAAAGCACGGGCAAGGGTGCTTCCAAGGCTACGGGAGGTGGGGGTGCAGCGTCAGCATCGGCGGTGGTGGCGCTCGTCGGCGTGCTGGTGGCGTTCCCTGGACAGGCCCAGATCGCCGGCGCGCCCAACGTCCCCGGCAACCTGCGTCCCACCGTGCTCGTGGCGCCCAATGGCACCCCGCTGATCAACATACAAACTCCGAGCGCCGCCGGTGTCTCGCGCAACGTCTACAGCGATTTCAATGTCGGGACCAATGGCGCCATCCTGAACAACAGCCGTTCGAATGTGCAGACCCAGCTCGGCGGCATTGTCCAAGGCAATCCCTATCTCGCCACAGGCGCCGCGCGCATCATTCTCAACGAAGTGAACGGCGGCAATCCGAGCCAGCTGCGCGGCTACATCGAAGTCGGCGGACAGCGGGCCGAAGTGGTCATTGCCAATCCGGCTGGCATCAACGTCGATGGCGCTGGCTTCATCAACGCGTCGAGAACGACCCTCACGACCGGCACGCCGCAGTTCAATGCGTACGGCGGCCTCGACAGCTTTCTGGTGCGCGGCGGCACCATCACGATCAACGGCGCGGGCTTCGATGCCAGCCGGACCGACTACGCCGCCATTCTCGCGCGTGCGGTCGAAGCCAATGCCGGCATCTGGGCGACCGAGCTCAAGGTCGTGACGGGTGCGAACCAGATCAGCGCCGACCACAGCCAGATCACACCGACAGCGGGCACCGGCACGGCCCCCACCTTTGCCTTGGACGTCGCCGCCCTCGGCGGCATGTACGCCGGCAAGATCACGCTCATCGGCACCGAGGCTGGCCTGGGCGTGCGCAACGCGGGCAGCATCCAGGCCGCACCGGGCACCACCGCTTTAGCGGGAGCCGGGCAGCTCATTGTCACCAGCGCCGGGCGCTTGGAGAACATCGGCACGATCCAGGCCACGGCCGATGCGAACCTCTCGGCCGCGAGCCTTGCGAACAGCGGCACGATCTCCAGCGGCAGCAACCTCCGGGTCACGACGCAGGGCAACCTAACCAACTCGACCAATGGCACGGGCGGCACGCTCGAAGGCCAGGGCGTCCAGCTCACCAGCCTCGACGGCGACATCGACAACCGCGGCGGCACCATCCGCCAGACCAGCGGCGTGGCGCTCACCCTTGCCGCGCCAACGGTGAGTAACACGAGTGGCGGGGTGATCGGTCTCGAACCCGCACCGGCGCCGACCGCTGGGACGGGCGGCACGACCACGGGAACCACGTCGGGTGGTACCACCGGCACCGGAACGACTTCGTCCGGCGGAACCACAACCACAACCAGCGGAACTACCACCACAAGCGCACCGGCGCCCGCACCGCCTCCCATCGAACCGGGCACCATCACCGCCGCGGGGGCAATCCGCAACGACGGCGGCAAGATCTACGCCGGTGGCCCGATCACGCTGCAAACAGCGAACCTGATCAACAACGGCGGCACGTTGAGCGTCGCGAGCATGGCGCTGAGCCAGCCGAGCTTCTCCAATCACGGCGGAACTCTGAACGTCTCCGGCGCGTTCACCGGCAACCTGGGCACCTTCGACAACTCGGCAGGGACGCTGAACGCCGGCAGCCTGAACATCGCCACCAGCGGCGACCTCGTGAACACCGACGGCGTACTGACCAGCGCGACCGAAGCGACCCTTTCAGTGGGCGGGACGCTGGAGAACACACGAGGAACGATCTCGGCGGCGGGCAGCTTGAGCGCGAACGTGTCCGGAGCCATCGTCAATGACGCCGGAACGCTCGTCTCCAATCAGGTCCTGACGCTCCACACTGGCACTCTCTCGAACACCCAGGGCAGCATCCAGTCGGCGCAGGCCGATGTTCAGCTGGCGGTGGCGAACCAGCTCCTCAACGGCAGCGGCGGCATCATCGGTGCGGCCACCGACCTGAATGTGCAGGCCGGTTCGCTGGTTAATGGCGGCAGCCTGCGCGGCACGAACGATGCGACGGTGGCGGTCGGCGGCACACTGACCAACGACGGCAGCATCACGGCCGGACGCCATGCGACGGTCACCGCGGGCAGCTTGCAGGGGAGCAGCACCGGCGTGCTTGGCGCAGGCATCCAGAGCGACGGCACGCTGGCTGCGGCAGGCGACCTAATGGTCACGACCAGCGGCGCCCTGATGGCACACGGCACCAACCTCGCGGCCGGCAACGCCACCTTGCAGGGCGCGAGTGTCGATCTCTCGGCCAGCCAGACCAACGCCGCGAACATCGCGCTCACGGCCACGCAAGGCAACGTCACCACCAGCCAGGCCTCGGTCGTGACGCCCGGCACCTTGAGCGTGACGGCCAACAGCAATGCGGCGCAGACGCTCGTGAACGACGCCGGGCAACTCAACGCCGGCCAGCTGCAGCTCAGCGTCTCGAACCTGGCCAATACCAACGGCGGCGAGATCGTGCAGACCGGCACCGGCGCCACCACCATCGCCGTGGCGGGCGCCTTGAACAACGACGGCGGCCGCATTGCAAGCAACGGGCAGGACCTCACGCTGCAAGGCGCGAGCATCACCAACGCGGCCGGCAAGATCGAACACGCCGGTACCGGGACCCTGAGCATTGCAGGCGGCAGCTACAGCGGCAGCAGCGGACAGATCACCGCCAATGGCGCGCTGTCGGTGGCCATGTCAGGGGCCTTCAACCAGGACGGCGGAACCACCTACGCGCAACAGATCGACCTGTCGGCCGGCTCGCTGAGCAACCAGGGCGGCAGCATCGTCCAGGCAGGCACCGGCGCCACTACGCTGGCCGTGGGCAGCCTCCTGAACAACAGCGGGGGAACCATCGCCAGCAATGGCAACACGAGCATCGCGGCCGGCAGCCTGGTGAACGAGGGCGGATCGATCCGTGCCGCCGGAACCTCCAGCCTCGGCCTGAGCGTGGGCGGCCTGCTGGACAACAGCAACCAGGGCGTGATCGGAGCGGGCGGCAACACCACCATAGCGGCGGGAAGCCTGAACAACAACGCCGGCAGCGCGACCGCAGTCGGGGACCTGACTGCCACCATCGGCGGCGCTGCGACCAACGTGGGCGGCATGCTGGCGGCCAACGGCAACACCACGCTCGTGGCCGGCACGCTGGACAACAGCGGCGGAACCGCAGCCGCCGTCACGGGGAACCTGAGCGTCACGACGACTGGCGCGACGGTCAACAACGGCGGCACCCTGCAAGCCGGCGGTGACACTACCCTGGTCAACGGCGGGCTGAGCAACCGCGGTGGCAAGGTCTTCGGCAACAGCGTGTCGGTGGACACGCGCGGCAATACCCTGGACAACAGCGCCCAGGGTACCTTGGCGGCAACGAGCACCGTCAATCTGAAGTCCGGCGCGCTCCAGAACGACACTGGCCTGGTGCAAAGCGGCGGCGCCATGACCATCGACACGAATGGTCAGGCGCTCACCACCACGAATGCGGCCGGGTACCTCAATGGCCAGGGCGGCATCACCAGTGGCGGCACGCTCAGCCTGACCACCGGGGCCGTGGACAACAGCGCCGGATTCATCGGCGCCGCAGGAAACTTCGGCGCGTCCACCGGCCAGTTCACCAACGCCAATGGCGGCATCGTGTTGGGCCAGTCCACGGTGGCGATCGACACCAACGGCGCGAGCTACGACAACAGCGGTGGCCAGACGCAGTCCGTGGGCGATCTCGGCATCAACGCCGGCAGCATCATCAACAACGGCGGCCTTCTCCGGTCGATTGGGACGACGACGCTGAACGCCGGCACCATCGTCAACACCAACACCCAAGGGACGGACCAAGGCATCGAAGGCCAGAACGTCGTCATCGGCACCGGCAACCTGGTCAACAACGCCGGCGCTATCCGGGCCGATGTCAACGCCACCCTCACCAGCAACGGGCTGATCGACAACTCCCTTGGTCTGATCTCCGCCGGAGACACGCTCACGGTGAGAGACCCCGGCACGCCCAAGACCCTGTCGGTGCTCAACACCGGCGGGACCCTGGTTGGCGGCAACAACGCCGTGCTCGACGCGGGCTCGGTCACATGGGATGGCAAGCTGCTGTCTCTTGGCGACATGAGCCTGGCGGTCACGCAGGACATCACTTTCGCGGCCGGCAGCGAGACCGTTGCCAACAACAATCTCACGCTCTCCACGACCGGTGACATTACCAACAGCGGCCGGCTGGCAGCCGGCAACGACCTCACGCTCTCGGCAAAGAACATCGACAACACCGCCACCGGCGACATCCAGGGCAAGACCACCACCTTGAACGCCAGCGGCACGGTCACCAACCGCGGTGTCATTGACGGCGGCACCACGCGCATCAATGCCGCCACGCTGAACAACCTGGGCACCGGCCGCATCTACGGCGACCAAATCTCGATCGGCGTCGGTACGCTCAACAACGACGCCGAGACGGTCAACGGCGTGGCCTCGGCCGGCACCATCGCCGCGCGTCTGCGCCTGGACCTCGGCGTCACCACCCTGAACAACCGCAACGGTGCGCTGATCTTCAGCGATGGCGACATCTTCATCGGCGGCACGTTGGTCGACGGCAAGGCCACCGGCTCGGCCGGCACGGTGAACAACCACGCCGCGACCATCGAGGCCACGCGCAACATCGACATCAAGACGAATGTCCTGAACAACACCAACGGCGGCGTGACCTGGACCACCCAAACCATCTCCGATGGCACGCAGCACACCGAATATGCGCTGCCCGGCAGTTCGACGCGCTATGACCCAAGCCAGCTGGTGTTCGTGTCAGTCCAGGGCCCATCGGTCGACTTCGCGCACCTGATGGGCTATCTGTGGCCGAGCTTCGCGAGCTACGCCGCGGGGCCAGTCTCCGGCCAGTTCTCGGGCATTCTGGTTCCGTCCGCCAGCTATCCGAAATCCCGATACGGCGCCTACTACGCGAACCCGCCGCGCAACAGCAGCGATCTCACTGGCACGCGCCAGATCAGCATCGACTTCAGCGAGGAGTTCACGGAGCCCGGCGCCTGGTATTCCCGCACCGATCCGATCTGGGCCACCTTCGGTGTAACGCCGCCAGCCACGGATACCCCGGCCGACGATGCGCAGCGAGCCGCTTACCTGGACGCGCACAAGCGCCTCGACGCAGCGACCGAAGCCTTCATCCGCGACGTCTACGACAACTACGCCCGCTCCTACTACGCCTGGGTCTATACCGAATCGACCACCACTCCGGTGCTGCAGACGTCGTCGCCCGCCCGCATCATCGCCGGCGGCAAGATGGACATTGCGGTAGGCAGCGGCACCAACGACATGAGCCAGATCCTGGCCGGTGGTGCGTTGACCGTCACCGGCGGAACGATCACGAACAAGAACGTCGAAGTCTCAGGGGCGCAGACGCGCACCGGCGTGCAGCTGTTCCAGGCCGGTCTGGGTGACGGCGAACAGATATCTCCCTACAACACCAGCGTTCCTATCACCGTGACCCTGGCCGCCGCGCGGCAGGAGGGCAACGTCACCGTGTTTGGCAGCGGCACACCTATTGGCACCTTGACGCCCGGCAACACCAACCAGGGCGTCGCCGGCGCGAGCGGCGTCAATGCCGGCGGCCCCACGGGCGTGGCAGGCGGGACCGGCACGCCGGTGAGCGCGCCGGGGGCGGGCACGGGCGGCGCCGCAGGCCCCATCGTCCATCCGATCATCGAGGTGAACCTGGCGGCCAGTTCCGGGACCAAGCAAGTCGTGCGTACCACCTTGCCTGGCCTGACGGTGCCCACCGCCAGCCTGTTCCGCACGCATCCGGAAGCTTCCAGCCATTACCTGATCGAGACCGATCCGAGATTTGCCAACTACCGCAATTGGCTCAGCAGCGACTACCTGCTGAACAACCTGGGGCTGGACCCGAACAACACGCTCAAACGCCTGGGCGACGGCTACTACGAGCAGCGCCTGATCCGCGAGCAGGTGGCGCAGCTGACGGGCTACCGCTACCTGGATGGCTACGACAGCGACGACAAGCAATACGCCGCGCTGATGGACGCGGGTGTCACCTTTGCACGCCAGTATGGCCTGCGCCCGGGCATCGCCCTCACGGATGCGCAGATGGCCCAGCTCACCAGCGACATCGTCTGGCTGGTGGAGCAGACCGTCACCTTGCCCGACGGCAGCACCCAGCGCGTGCTGGTGCCGCAGGTCTATGTGCGCGTGAAGAACGGCGACATTGACGGCTCGGGCGCCTTGCTGGCCGGCAAGGAGGTCAACATCAAGCTCGATGGCGACTTCGTCAACAGCGGCACCGTCGGCGGGCGCAAGACCGTGAGCATCACGGCGGAGAACATCCAGAACCTGAACGGCCGCATCTCCGGCGGCGCCGTCGATCTCAAGGCTCGGACGGATCTGAACAACATTGGCGGCACGATTGACGCGGCCAGCCAACTCACAATCGACGCTGGGCGCGACATCAATGTCCGCACCACCACCACCACCAGCACCAGTGGGTTGGCCTTGGATCTGACGCCCGGGGCTGTGAGCTTGCGCGGCGCCACCATCGTCGACCGGGTGGCGGGTCTGTATGTGAGCGACCCCAATGGCGTGCTCGTGGCTTCGGCGGGGCGCGACGTGAACCTGATCGGCGCCCTCGTCGTCAACAGCGGCAAGGACGGCACGACCGAGATCGGTGCGGGCCGTGACATCAACCTTGGCACCGTCACGACTGCAAGGCAGGACACCACGGTTCGGGACGCCGGCAACTACCGTTCCGAAGCCAGCACGCGAGAAGTCGGTACCCGCATCGAGACCAGCGGAGACATCAGTCTGCACGCCCAGCGGGATGTCAACGTGCGCGCGGGCACCATCAACAGCTCGGAGGGCGCGCTGGAGGTGGCCGCCACACGCAACATCACGATCGATGCCGGACAGTCAACATCGGTGCTCAATGCGGGGCGCCGCACCGAGGACAGCGGCTTCTGGGGCAGCGACAGCAGCATGGAGCGGGGCACCTTCGGGTCGACCAGCGTCATCGGCAGCAGCCTGGGCGGCAGGACTGTGGTGCTGGATGCAGGCAACGACATCCGCATCCGTGGTTCGAACGTCGTGAGCGACCAGGGGACAGAGCTCTGGGCGGGCAACAACATCACCATTGAGGCCGCGACGCAGACGCGCGACAGCCAGTATGTCCGCGAGGAATCGAACAGCGGCATGTTTGATTCGAACTCGGGTTGGACCTGGGGCCATGAGGACACGCGCACCACCCGCAATCGCGAAGAAAGCACCGCCGTAGGCAGCACCGTGGGGGCGATCACGGGCAACGTCATCATCACCGCTGGCAACCGCTACAGCCAAGTGGGCAGCGATGTGATTGCCCCGGGCGGCGACGTCGACATCTTGGCGCGCGATGTACAGATCGTTGAGGCGCGCGAAACCAGCCGCAGCGAAAGCACGCAGAGCTTCTCTCAGAGCGGGATCACGCTCGGCATCAAGGCGCCGCTGATCGACATGCTGCGGAATCTGGAGGACACCACCCAGGCAATGCACGACACCAAGGACGACCGGATGCAGGCGCTGGGCGCCGCCAGCATGGCACTTAGTGGCTACTCGGCGTACCAGGACATTTCCCAAGCTGCAGTCACAGGCAGCGGGAGCGCGACCGGTGCCGTGAGCATGGGGGGCACCCTCACGCTGGGCAGCAGTTCCAGCGAATCCACACGGACGCAAAGCAGCGATACGTCGGCTGGCTCGCGCGTGCAGGCCGGCGGCAACGTCACCATCACCGCCACGGGCGGCGGGCGAGACTCCAATATTCTTGTGCGCGGAAGTGAGATCAGCGCCGGCAAGAACGTCAACCTGGCGGCGGACAACAACATCACACTCGAGGCGGCGGCCAATTCCAGGGAGCAGAGTTCCACCAGCCACAGCAGCAACGCCAGCATCGGCGTGGGCTTCACGTTCGGGGAAAGCAACGGCCTCACGATCGAGGTGGCGGCCGGCAGTCAGAGCGGCCGGGACAACGGCACCGATGGCGCGTGGACGAACACCACCATCCATGCGGGCCAGCAAGTGAATATCACCAGTGGTGGCGACACCATTGTTCGAGGTGCCACGGTTTCGGGAAGCCGCATCAATGCCGACGTGGGCGGCAACTTGCAAATCGAGACCCTCCAGGACACCAGCACCTATCACAGCCAGAACAGTGGCGGTGGCTTCAACGCCACCATCTGCGCTTGGTATTGCTACGGCGACAGCAGCGTGAGCGTCTATGCCAACAACATGCGTGGGGACGGCAATTTCGCGAGTGCGACCCAACAGAGCGGATTCCTTGCGGGTGACGGCGGTTTCGGCGTCAACGTGGCGGGCAATACCAACCTTGTGGGCGGCGTGATCAGCAGCACCGATGCGGCGGTCAATGCAGGCAGGAACAGGTTCGCGACAGGCAGTTTGACGATGACCGATCTGGTCAACCACGACACCTTCCAAGGCAGCGGGTACAGCGTCAACTTCAGCACCAGCACCTCGGGGACGAGTTCGGGCAACGTCGGCATCGGCAGCAATGATGTCAATCGCTTGAGCCTCACGCAAAGCGGGATTTCGGGGTTTGCCGGCAATACGGCGGTGCGAACCGGGGTGGACAGCACCAACGGACTGCGCATGACCGACCGCGACCGAGCCATGCGGGAGATTGGGGCCCAGGTATCGATTACGTCCACGGCATCAGGCCAGTTGATCCAGTTGGGGCCATTGGTCGTGCTTGCGGCGCTTGACGCATTGGATGGGTTTTTTACGCCCGCGCCGACCAGCCCGGGCTCGCAGCCGCTGACCCCTGCGCAGCAGGCGCGCAACGAGATCGAACAGTTCCGCAGTGATCCCTCCCTCACGGAGCAACAGCGTGCGGATTTGCAGATTTTGGAGAACTTCCTGAACGGGATGGAAGAGTTTGTGCGCCTGAACTCGATTGATGTCACGGGTGATCGGGTCTTGCAAGATCAAGACCCGAATATTAGGAATATGCAATTCGTCGCTCCAGGCGTGGGCGGAGGAGTAGCAGGAGGTGCCGCTGCGGGCTCAGCTGCCGGTGCAGGAGGGTTGCGGGTGGACCCGAATACTGGGATGCTGATCTCTCCGACGATGCCCTCGTTATCTAGCATTGAAGGGTTGATCTCTCGCTACCCTGGGATGTCGATGCTCTTCGTTGCGTATCAGACAATCCAGGCGTCCGTGAACGCGGTGGTGGGCGCGGACGGGTATGGCGCAGGGCAACAACCTTCGCCAAGCGGTCCGACTACAACGCCGACGCCCGCAGGGGCGGAAGGGAACAGCACTTCTACGCCGGGTACTGCTCTTCCGGCCCAAGGGACGCCAGGATATGGGGAGTCAAATCCCGCGACTGGTAACACATCTACGTCGACCCTCAACAATGGTCCCCTCCCGGGAAACATTGTCATGAGTCAAGGGAGCAATCTTCCTATTGCTGGTCCTATCGTCGCACCCAACGGCTTGACAGTGGAGTCCAATCCCAAGCACACGCCAGGAAATCCAGGCTATTCATCTGTCGCAGGTACGGAGCCAAAAAATTCGCTTGATATCTTCGGCAACTCTATGCCAGGCGGAGATGGTGTACGTTACGGAGTGGACGCTGAAGGTGCGATTAACCGATTTTTTGATAACGGAAACGGCGTCTATCATTGGTCGGGCAGCACTTCGGATGGCGGTAATCCCTTGCGGCCTGAAAGCATTCCAATTAGAGTGCGACGAGCGCTTGGATATAAGGGGAAATGATGATCTTTGGTAATCCGGATTTGTTTGGAATTTGTGTCGAGCCTATAGAGACTTGGTCCACGGAAGAGATAAGAAATGGAGTCATGTGCTTTGTTTTGCAGAATCGAATAATCGGCGGAAATTTTTTTCGATCAACGCTCGGGCCGGAATTGATCAGAATGAAATCCATCATTCCTTCTTTGCGTGAAGGAAAAAGGGAGATTTCCTCGGAATGGAGTGCCGCGGATGCCTTCGCACATCTGAAAAATCTGAGCTTTCCGGAGACCGAGGAAGGCGAATATCGATCGCACGTCATTTCGACTTGGTCTTTGATGGATGCGGGGATTGATGTGTTTCATGAAGTCTTGAGCGATAAAGACGAAAGGATTTTGTATTCTGAAGGAGAAGGGAAGCCGATTGGAGAGTTGATCCTTCCTTTGAATACTGTTCTTGATGTTTTTCAGTCCGCTGTTGCGGAAATGGAGGCCACATTGAAGGACTCTGAGGGTAGGGAGGGCACGTAATGTACTTTGCTCCTCGGCGAGCGCTTCACGGTTAGATATGGAGAATGCCAATCCCGGTCAACGCGCGGGACAAGTTCACCTTCAGGGAGGATAGGGTTGAAAATTCAAACCCCTGAAAATTTGACACCGGCTCCTCGAGTTATCAATAACAGAATGTTGGATGATCCTCAAATTTAAAGGGCCATCAACACGGGATTGAAGTATCTTAGTGAGAATTCAATTAGGTTTGACTGGCCATGAAAATACTAATGTCGCCAGCCATGAGAGATGTTTTTTTTGCTCTCGGCTATGATGAAAATTCGCCTCCTAAATTTGAGGGTGTGGAGGACTTTTTTAAGGACTTTACCTCTATTTTTTGCTTGAATTCCCTATTCCTTCTGAGCAAAAAAATAGCCAATGAAATGAATGTAAAGCGGCATCAAGAGCTCAGTGGTTTTTCGGGGCTGAATGTTGCTTTGGTGGATATTGAGTTAAGAGAAAATAAGTTGTATCCTTTTCTCTCGGAAAAATACATGCATCCAAAAAGCCTTCGAGATGCTGTTGTTGTTGCCTTTTTGGGGTTGAGTGAAATATATAAGAGATTGACGAAAGAAGACGGTGAGCGTGATTGGATTATCTGGTCCAGTATGCAGCCGCAAATTGGTGACTACGAGGCGGAATTGAACGATTTGAAATTCATAAACCTCGCTGAAGTATTGCAGGAGAAGAAACCGTGGTGGTATGACGTCGATTTTTCTTTTGCAAAATATAGGCCCGAAGTCGACGATTTTTTAAGAGGCTTGATTCTTGATGACGGCTGGGGCGAAACGCTTTCGCCTTTTCATTTTTTATTTGTTCCAGACCATTTCAAATTTTAAATAGTGCCTCTAAATTAGCAACTTGCGGCGCCTATGTCGATGGAGAAATTCCGGGAACTTTATGAAAGATATCGACGAACTTTCCATTGAATTTCCTCCCGATTTCGACGCTCGTGCCGAGTATGAGGCTGAGGCTGAGGCTGAGGCCAGAGGGGTTTTGGATGATGTGATGGTTAGTGTGGGTGGGCGATCGTTTTCCTTTTGTTTCTACACTCCAGAACGAATAAAACTAGAGGCAGATCTTAGTCTGAGTGCGACAGGCTCATGCTTACCTCTCGTCAATTCTGTGGTGGTAAAAAAAATAGATCGGCTGTCGATTGGCCAAGCAGTGAAGTACATGCACATAGGAAATTACCTAAGATTTACGTATTCAGATCCGACGACTGCTGGATGAATACCCAGCCGCGGGGGCGGGATTGAAATATCCAGAGTGAGGGTGCAGTTTGTTCGCTCCTCCTGTTGCGATTGCAGCTAGGTTGTTCGTAATGGCGATCCCACTGCTGGCAACTGCCAGCTTCCCGATCCATCGTTTAACGTGATCGCGCCCTGAGTGGCGAACCCAACTTAAGGATGGATGATGGACGAATGGATGAAACTAACGGATAACGGCGGTGCGTATATTCGACGCGGCAGTGTGCTTCGCATTCCGAAAAGCCCAAAAGGTACTTTTGACTGGTATCCTGATGCTTATACCGATTTTTTAATCTTCGATCCGGCAAAAGATGGGGTATATGGTTTGATGGTGAGTTCTGGCCATAAATCTGGAATGACCTATTTGATATTTCCTTCGGAATCAAAGGGCAACAATGCAATTGGATTGCAACGCGCTTGGTTGATAGATAACTGGAGGAAATGGGTGTACCCAGATGGAACGCCTGACGAGGTTTGGATCCGAGGGCCAAAATCCATTGACTCCTTGGATGCTGATTAATTCTCTGTGTGATTTTCTTGGAATTTTTGGGATGAAAATTCGATCAACTTGTGTGCTCATGTTGGTGTGCGTCGTACTTGCCGCCTGCCGAACCGCGCCCTTGTACGAGCCCACCCGCCGCGCCTTGGTGGCGGAAGAAGAAGACGAAGAGCGCACCACCGTCGGCAAGCCTGTGCCGGGCACTGCGATCGCGCAGCTTCGCATCGGCATGAGCTACGCGGACGCCCTCAAGGTCATGGGCAAGCCCAATGCCGAAACGGTGACCAACACCGGCAAGGCCTGGATTCCCACGTACAACGGAACGGACCGATGGCGCCATTACCTCGCCTACAAGGGACAGGGCGTTCTCGTCTTCGCCGGCGCGGCAGGCGGAGAGATCGCCGAAATCTCCCGCACCAAGTCCTACACCCCCGATGTGCTGATCCAGGTCGTGCACAACCCCAAGGACAGTGGCCGGTTCTGAGGCCACGAAGTTCGATAGAAAAATGAGAATGAAGCTGTCACACCCCTTCCCGCATGCTGCTGCCGCCATCGCGATAGTCGCCTGCTTGTTCCTGTCCGGCTGCGCCACCAAGCTCGCCCAGCCCATCACCGGCTACACCTGCTGCAACCTGCGCCCCGACTACGGCTGGGTCTCCAGCACCAACATGCTCGGCGGCCCCATCATGCCGGCCGGCGAACCCGTGGTGCTCGACACCATGAAGCGCGACACCTACTTCTTCGGCACCATCGGCGGCGACTACGTCTCCCTGCGCGACGATGCCGCCCGCAGCAAGGACGACGCCTTGCGCTGGGCACGCCAGATCGTGGTGCCCACCGATCCCCGGGTGGCGCTCGCCGGCTGGAGCCCCGAAGTGCAGAAGGCCGTCTACGCCGCCAAGGTCGTGCCCGGCATGACCCGGCCCCAGGTGCTGATGGCGCTCAGCTACCCCTCGCGCAACGACACCAAGGACCTGAACGCCAGCAGCTGGCGTTACTGGACGACGCAGGAAGACGAGCCGGTGGACATCCTCTTTGGCGCCGATGGCGCCGTGAGCGGCTTCTCGGGCAAACCGTCCGCCGTCCGCACGGTCGAATTCAGGCGCTGACCATGAGCCGCCGCTTCACCGGCGTGCCTCGGCGCACGCGCATGGCCGTGGCCGTCGGCCTGGCTCTGGCCACTTCTTCGTTGTTGGCGATTGCCCAGCAGTCCCCGACCACCCCTCAACCCTTCGTCGAACAGCAGCGCCAGCAGGAACGCGAACGCGCCCTGCGCGAGCAGAACGAGCGCACGGTCGACCAGCGCCTGCAGGCGGCACCGCCCGCACCCACCCAGCGCATCCCGGCCTCTGAAGCCCCGTGCTTTCGGATCGACCGCGTGCTCCTGGTCGGCGAGCAGGCCGAGGCCTTCCAGTGGGCTGTCGCCGATCTGTCCGGTCCCGAGAGCAACGATGCACCGCTCGGCCGGTGCCTCGGCACGGCCGGCGTCAACATGGTCCTGGCCCGCGCCCAGCAGGCCGTCATCGCGCGCGGCTTCGTCACCACCCGCGTGCTGGCCGCGCCGCAGGACCTGTCCCTCGGCACCCTGACCCTGTCGCTGGTGCCGGGGCGCATCGCGGCGATCCGCACCACGCCCGATTCCTCGGCCACGCTGCTGGGCAGCGGCGCCTTGCTGGGCTCCGCCATTCCCGCCCGGCCCGGCGACCTCTTGAACCTGCGCGACATCGAGCAGGGCCTGGAGAACCTCAAGCGCGCCCCCACGGCCGAGGCCGACATCCAGATCGAACCCTCGACCGCCCCGAATGCCCGGCCCGGCGACAGCGACCTGGTGGTCAAGTACGTCCAATCCAAGAAGTGGCGCGTCACCCTGAGCCTGGACGACAGCGGCACCGAGGCCACCGGCCGCTACCAGGCCGGCGCCACCGTCTCCATCGACAACCCCCTGGGCCTGAACGACCTGTTCTATGTCAGCGCCAACCACAGCATCAACAACCATTTCCTCTCGGAGCCGAGCTACGGCACCGAGGGCCAGACGGTGCACTACTCGCTGCCGTACGGCTACTGGATGCTGGGCTTGACGGCTTCCAACGGCCAGCACCAGCAGAGCGTGGCGAGTTTCAACGGCCCCATCAACTACGCCGGCAAGTCCAACAACGCCGAAGTGAAGCTCTCGCGCCTGGTGTACCGCGACCAGAGCCGCAAGACGACACTGGCTTTCAAAGGGTTTCGCAGGGAGTCGCGCAGCATCATCGAAGACACGGAAGTGCCGGTGCAGCACCAAGTGATCGGCGGCTGGGAGTTCGGCCTGAACCACAAGGAGTTCATCGGCCAGGCAACCCTGGAGGGCACGCTGGCGTACAAGCATGGCACGGGCGGCTTTGGCGCCAGAGTCTCGCCGCAAGAGATTGCCTACCGCAACAACCCCAGCGAGCCGCTGGAAGGCACCTCGCGCATGCGGCTGTACACGGCCGAGCTGAGCCTGAATGCGCCGTTCAAGCTGGGCGATGAGAAGCTGCGCTATTCGGGCCTGATGCGCGCGCAGTGGAACCGCACGCCGCTGACGCCGCAGGACCGCTTCGCCATCGGCGGGCGCTACACGGTGCGCGGCTTCGATGGCGAGACCAGCCTGATGGGCGAGCGCGGCTGGCTGATCCGCAATGACCTCGGCTGGGCCATGGGGCAAAGCGGTGCCGAGCTGTATGTGGGGGCCGATTACGGGCAGGTCGGCGGACAGAGCACCGTCGGCTTGCTCGGGCAGCATCTGGCCGGTGCCGTCATCGGGGTACGCGGGCAGTGGAGCAAGCTGAGCTATGACTTCTTCATGGGGGCGCCGATCAGCAAGCCGGAGGGATATCGAACGGCCAAGACCACCTTCGGGTTCAATCTCAACGCGAGTTTCTGATCAGCTTCCGAAGCTTGCCGCCGACACGGTTTCGGGCAGCACAGGCCATGGCCCGGGACTTGCTCTCACTCTTCAGGGTTTCTCCCTAGGTCGCATACCCGCGCCGACATACGCAATATGGTTCACGCGGTATGTGGGCCGGGGCGCAACCGGCTAACGTCCGGGCATGGCCGGGAAAACGGCCGTCCACGAGCCAAAAAGCATGAGCACAGAGCCCAAAAACATCCAACCGGTCCGTTTCTTCCATCGCGGCAAGATCGTCGAGGTCAGCGGTGTCCATCCGACCCGATCGGTGCTCGACTGGCTGCGCGAGGACGCGCACTGCACCGGCACCAAGGAAGGCTGCAACGAGGGTGACTGCGGTGCCTGCACGGTCGTGATCGGAGAGCTGGCCACGGATGCCAGTGCCCCCGGCGCCATCGGTGGCCTGCAGTTGCAGACGGTCAACGCCTGCATCCAGTTCTTGCCCACTTTGCACGGCAAGGCGCTCTTCACGGTCGAGGACCTCAAGGACCAGTGCCCCGCCAATGCCCCCGCCGCCACCGAAGTGCAGGGACAGGACAAGCGCCCGCATCCCGTGCACCGCCTGCACCCGGTGCAGCAGGCCATGGTCGACTGCCATGGCTCGCAATGCGGCTTTTGCACCCCGGGCTTCGTGATGTCGCTGTGGTCGGCGTACGAGCACCACCAGGCCGAGGGCACCCAGCCCACGCGCCAGCAGCTGGCCGACGAGCTTTCGGGCAACCTGTGCCGCTGCACCGGCTACCGGCCGATTCTGGACGCGGGCCAGCGCATGTTCGACCTGCCCGCGGTGCGGCTCGATACGGAACCCGTGGTGGCGGCGCTCACGGTCTTGCGCGGCAACGATGGTTTCGACTACGCCGCGCCGCTCGGCGCCCGCGTCGACCATTTCCATGCCCCCAAGACCCTGGCCCATCTTGCGGCGCTGCGCGAGCAGAAACCCGGTGCCCAGCTGCTCTCGGGCTCGACCGACGTCGGCCTGTGGGTGAACAAGCAGTTCCGCGACCTGGGCGACATCATCTACGTGGGCGACGTGGCCGAGATGAAAACCATCGAAGTCCGCCAGAGCGACACAGGCGGCGAGCTCTACATCGGCGCGGGCGCCTCGCTCGAAGCGGCCTTCGAAGCCCTGGTGCAGCGCGTGCCCAGCCTCGAAGACGTGTGGCTGCGCTTTGCCTCGCCGCCCATCCGCCATGCCGGCACCATGGGCGGCAACGTGGCCAACGGCTCGCCCATCGGCGATTCGCCGCCGGTGCTGATGTCGCTCGACGCCGAGATCGAACTGCGCCGCGGCAATACCGTGCGCCGCATGCCGCTGCCCGATTTCTACGTCGACTACATGAAGAACCAGATGCAGCCCGGCGAGTTCGTGCAGGGGCTGGCGGTTCCGCTCGCGGCCATGCAGCGCCAGGTTCGCGCCTACAAGATCAGCAAGCGCTTCGACTGCGACATCTCGGCGCTGTGCGCCGGCTTTGCGATCGAGTTGGAGCCGGGCAGCGACACGGTCAAGGCCGTGCGTCTCGCCTTCGGCGGCATGGCCGCCATCGTGAAGCGCGCAGCCAACGCCGAAGCCGCGCTCGTTGGCAAGCCATGGACCCAGGCCAGCGTGAACGCCGCCAGGCAGGCGCTCGCGCAAGACTTCCAGCCGCTGTCGGACATGCGCGCCTCGGCCGACTACCGCCTTCAGGTGGCGCAGAACCTGATCCAGCGCCTCTGGCTCGAAACCCGCACTGAAGACGCGCTGTCGCTCGAAGAGACCAGTGTGTGGAGCGCGATGCCGCATTCGACAACGATCAAGGCCGACAAGGCCGCGGAAGGGGTCTGACCATGAACAAACCCATCGACGCTCGCCTGCTGCAGCCCTCCGAGGCTTTTGCCGACTACCTCAAGAACACCGCCGCCCGCATCGACCAGGGCGCTGAGACCCTGGCGCACGACCAGGGCGCGCGCGTCGGCATCAGCCGGCCGCACGAGTCGGCGCACCTGCACGTGGCCGGCGAAGCCACCTACATCGACGACATTCCCGAAATTGCCGGCACGCTGCATTGCGCGCTGGGCCTGTCGCCCGCGGCCAACGGGCGCGTCACGGCGCTGTCGCTCGATGCGGTCCGCGCCATGCCGGGCGTCGTGTCGGTGCTCACCGCCGACGACATTCCGGGCAGCAACGACTGCGGCTCGATCGTGCATGACGACCCGATTCTGCTTTCGCTGAAGGACGGCGGCCAGATCCGCTACCTGGGCCAGCCGGTGTTCGCCGTGATCGCCGAAACGCGCGAGGCCGCGCGCCGTGCCGCTGCCAAGGCCAAGGACGCCATCGCCGTCGACGCGGAGCCGCCCGTGCTCACGCCGCAGGACGCGCATGCGCGCGGCCAGTACGTGGTGCCGCCGATGCACATCGTGCGCAGCGGCGGCGCGGCCAACGAAGGCGACGAAGCCGCCGTGCGCGCCGCCATCGCCAAGGCGCCGCACCGCCACAGCGCCACGCTTGATGTCGGCGGGCAGGAGCAGTTCTATCTCGAAGGCCAGATCAGCTACGCCATTCCGAAGGAGGGCGGCGCGCTGCACATCCATTGCTCCACGCAGCACCCGAGCGAGATGCAGCACCTGGTGGCGCACGCGCTGCACCTGCAGTCGAACGAGGTGCACGTCGAATGCCGGCGCATGGGCGGCGGCTTCGGCGGCAAGGAATCGCAGTCGGCGCTCTTTGCCTGCGTGGCCGCGGTGGCCGCCAGCAAGCTGCGCCGCCCGGTCAAGCTCAGGCTCGACCGCGACGACGACTTCATGATCACCGGCCGTCGCCACTGCTTCTGGTACGAATACGACATGGGCTACGACGACGAGGGCCGCATCCTCGGCGCGGAGATCACGATGGTCTCGCGCGCCGGCCACTCGGCCGACCTCTCGGGCCCGGTAATGACCCGTGCGCTGTGCCACTTCGACAACGCCTACTGGCTGCCGAATGTGTCGATGCACGGCTACTCGGGCAAGACCAACACGCAGAGCAACACGGCCTTCCGCGGCTTTGGCGGCCCGCAGGGCGCCATCGCCATCGAGAACATCATGGACTCGGTGGCGCGCACACTGGGCCGCGATCCGCTCGACGTGCGGCGCATCAACTTCTACGGCAAGGCGGAGAACAACGTCACCCCGTATCGCCAGACCGTGACCGACAACATCGTGCACGAACTGGTGGCCGACCTCGAAGCCAGCAGCGACTACCGCGCGCGGCGCGAAGAGATCGCCGCCTTCAACGCAAAGAGCACGGTGCTCAAGCGCGGCCTGGCACTGGCGCCGCTCAAGTTCGGCATCTCGTTCAACGTGCAGCATTTCAACCAGGCCGGCGCGCTGGTCCACGTGTACACCGACGGCTCGATCCTCGTCAACCATGGTGGAACCGAGATGGGGCAGGGCCTCAACACCAAGGTGGCGCAGGTGGTGGCGCACGAGCTGGGCGTGAGCTTCGAGCGCGTGCGCGTCACCGCGACCGACACCACCAAGGTGGCCAACACCTCGGCCACGGCCGCGTCGACCGGCGCCGACCTGAACGGCAAGGCTGCGCAGGATGCGGCGCGCCAGATCCGCGAGCGCCTGGCCGAGAGCGCGGCCGAGCGCCACGGCGGCAAGGCGAGCGAGGTGCGCTTCGCCAACGACAAGGTCGAGGTCAACGGCCGCTCGCTGGCCTTCAGCACCGTGGTGGGCGAGGCGTACCTCGACCGCAAGCAGCTGTGGTCCGACGGCTTCTACGCCACGCCGGGCCTCAGCTGGGACAAGGACAAGATGCAGGGCCGCCCGTTCTACTACTACGCCTATGGCGCGGCGGTGAGCGAGGTGATCGTCGACACGCTCACCGGCGAATGGAAGCTCTTGCGCGCCGACATCCTGCACGACGCGGGCAAGTCGCTGAACCCGGCCGTGGACATCGGCCAGGTCGAAGGCGCGTTCATCCAGGGCATGGGCTGGCTCACCACTGAAGAGCTGGTGTGGCACCCGAAAAGCGGCATGCTCACCACGCACGCGCCCAGCACCTACAAGATTCCGACCGCCAACGACTGCCCGCCGGTGTTCAACGTGCGCCTGTTCGAAGGCCAGAACTTCGAGGACTCGATCCACCGCAGCAAGGCCGTTGGCGAACCGCCGCTTCTGCTGCCGTTCTCGGTGTTCTTCGCGATCCGCGACGCGGTGTCGGCGGTCGGCGGCCACAAGGTCGATCCGCCGCTCCAGGCACCGGCCACGAGCGAGTCGATCCTTCGTGCGATCACCGCCGTCCAGTCTGCATAGCCAAGCCTAGACTTTGGCGCATGTCCAAAGTCCTCCCCATGCCCTACGCCCTGATCCCCTTCGCGAAACACCGCGGAACCGGCCATGCCGCGCCGGGTTTGCGGCCCGCTGCCAGGGGGCAAAGCCATGCGTGACCAGGCCCTCTTCGACAAGATCGATCTTCATCTGATCAGGGTTCTACACACCGTGCTGACCGACCGCAGCGTCTCGCGCGCCGCCATCCGCCTGGGCATGTACCAGCCGGCCGTCTCGGCCGCGCTGAAGCGCCTGCGCGAGCTGTCGGGCGACCCTCTGCTGGTGCGCTCGGGTTCCGGCATGGTGCCGACCGATGCGGGGCTGCGGATGATCGAACCCGCCGCCAGCATCCTGCGCGCGGCCGAGATGCTGTTCTCCGATGCGCGCGGCTTCGAGCCGCAGTCGGCGGCCACCACCTTTCGCATTGCCGCGAGCGACTACATGGACCCGCTCTTCCTGCCGATGCTGGTGGCGCACGTGAAGCGCGAAGCACCGCTGTGCCAGATCGAGATCCATGCGCTCTCGCCCGACTCGGACTACCACGGCCACCTGGCGCTCGGCCAGGTCGACTTGGTGATCGGCAACTGGCAGAAGCCCCCGGAAGACCTGCACATGGCACGGCTCTTCGGCGACGAGGTGGTGTCGCTGGTGAACCAGGACCATCCGGCGGTGCGCCGCGGCTGGGACCTGGAAACCTGGCTCGCGGCCGAGCACATCGCGCCCACGCCCATGCACCCGGGCGGGCGCGGCATCATCGACCAGATGCTCGACGAGCTCGGGCGGCAGCGCAACATCACGGCGCGCTGCGCGCACTTCAGCCTCATTCCCGACATGGTGGCCTCGAGCCTGCTGGTGCTCACCACCGGCCGCCAGTACTGCGAGCGCTTCGCGGCGCGGCTGCCGGTGAAGATTCTCGATTGCCCCGTGGCGTTGCCGCGCCTCATGTACTACCAGCTCTGGCACGAGCGCACCCACTCGTCGAGCTCCGCGCGCTGGCTGCGCGAATGCATCAAGGGCGTGGCTTCGTCGCTGCGGCCTACGCCCTCGACGCCCGTGTCGCGTCTTGCGTTGACTGAATTCCCGGATCCGCCCTGAAGCCTTCGGCCGCGCCGGCGACGCGGCACGGGCAACGATGAATCAATCGCCAAATACAACAGCTGGAGACAAGCGACATGAACAGGTTTGAAGAGGTGCCCAAGGTCACCGACTCCCGTGCCTCGGGGAGCAGCGAGGCCGCGCGCCCGCGCAGCGCGCCATACAGCCCACCGTACAGCGCAAACTGGCTTGAGCGAATGTTCAAGCTCACCGAGCACAACACCACGGTGCGCACCGAAGTCATCGCGGGTCTAACCACCTTCCTGACGATGGCCTACATCATCTTCGTGAACCCGTCGATCCTCGGCGACGCAGGCATGCCGAAGGGCTCGGTCTTCGTGGCCACCTGCCTGATCGCCGCGGTGGGCACGCTGATCATGGGCCTCTATGCCAATTACCCGATTGCCATGGCGCCGGGCATGGGGCTCAACGCCTACTTCGCCTACGTGGTGGTGCTGGGCATGGGCTACACATGGCAGGTG
The DNA here is from genome assembly GCF_900099805.1 of Variovorax sp. OV700. GTDB lineage: Bacteria > Pseudomonadota > Gammaproteobacteria > Burkholderiales > Burkholderiaceae_C > Variovorax. The sequence goes on from NZ_FNDR01000003.1 coordinate 252,401, forward strand.
GCGCTGGGCGCGGTGTTCATCTCGGGCTGCCTGTTCCTGATCGTCACGGTCACGGGGTTGCGGGAGCTTTTCATACAAGGCATACCGCAGTCGCTGCGAACGGCGATCACCGTGGGCATCGGCATGTTCCTGGCGCTCATCGCGCTCAAGAGCGCGGGCGTGGTGGCGGCATCACCGGCCACCTTCGTCACGCTGGGCGATTTGCATTCGGCGCCGGTGGTGCTGGCGACGCTGGGCTTCCTCGTCATCGTGGTGCTCGACCGGCTCAAGGTGCGCGGCGCCATCCTGATCGGCATCATGCTGGTGACGGTGCTGTCGTTCTTCTTCGGCGGCAACAAGTTTCACGGTGTGTTCGACGCGCCACCCTCCATCGCGCCCACCTTCATGCAGCTGGACATCCTGGGCGCGCTCAAGGGCGGCATCCTGAACGTGGTGCTGGTGTTCTTTTTGGTGGAAATGTTCGACGCCACCGGCACGCTGATGGGCGTGGCCAAGCGTGCCGGCCTGCTCGTGCCCGGCAAGATGGAACGCATGAACAAGGCCCTGCTGGCCGACAGCGGTGCCATCTTCGCGGGCTCGCTGCTCGGCACTTCGAGCACCACCGCCTATGTGGAAAGCGCGGCCGGCGTGCAGGCGGGCGGGCGCACCGGCCTCACGGCCGTGGTGGTGGCGGCGCTGTTCCTTGCGTGCCTCATGATCTCGCCGTTGGCGGGCTCGGTGCCGGCCTATGCCACCGCACCGGCGCTGCTCTTCGTGGGGTGCCTGATGCTGCGCGATCTGGTCGAACTCGAGTGGGAAGACACCACCGAGGTGATCCCGGCCGTCGTTACCGCGCTGGCCATGCCTTTCACCTACTCGATCGCCAACGGCCTGGCCTTCGGCTTCATCACCTACGCGGTGCTCAAGCTGTTCACCGGGCGGGCACGGGAAGTGCATGCCATGGTGTGGGTGATCGCGGCGGTTTTCCTGTTCAAGTTCGCCTATGTAGGAGGACACTGAGCGGAGCCGTCGGGCGCCGATGGTCGCGGGCACGCTATTAGACTTGTAGCTGCGTTTTCCGCTTGTTGCTGTTGAACGAGAAAAACCCACGAAACCCGGCATGACAACCCCCAGACTCCAGCTCGCGAACATCACCAAGCGCTATCCGGCGGTGGTGGCAAACAGCGACATCTCGCTGTTCGTTGCACCCGGCGAGATTCACGCCGTGCTCGGCGAGAACGGCGCCGGCAAATCGACGCTGATGAAGATCATCTACGGCTCGGTCAAGCCCGACGAAGGCACGGTCACCTTCGACGGCCAGGCGGTGGCGCTGCGCAACCCGCAGCAGGCGAGGGCGCTGGGCATCAGCATGGTGTTCCAGCACTTCAGCCTGTTCGATACGCTCACCGTGGCCGAGAACGTGTGGCTAGGCCTGGACAAGTCGCTGCAGCTGGCCGAAGTGGCGCGCAGCATCACGGCCAAGGCGAGCGAATACGGCCTGGACATCGACCCCTCGCGGCCGGTGCACACGCTGTCGGTGGGCGAGATGCAGCGGGTTGAGATCATCCGCGCGCTGCTCACCAACCCCAAGCTGCTGATCCTCGACGAGCCGACCTCGGTGCTCACGCCGCAGGCGGTGGTCAAGCTTTTCAGCGTGCTCAACAAGCTGGCTTCGGAAGGCTGCAGCATCCTCTACATCAGTCACAAGCTGCACGAGATCCGCGAGCTGTGCACGGCCTGCACGGTGCTGCGCGGCGGCAAGGTCACGGGGGTGTGCAACCCGCAAAACGAAAGCAACGAGTCGCTCTCGCGCCTGATGATCGGCAGCGAGCCGCCGCCCTTGCAGCACCGTCCGGTGCATGCGGGCGCGGTGGCGCTGCGGGTCAACGCGCTCACGCTGGCGCGCGAAGACCAGTTCGGCGTCGACCTCGACGGCATCTCGTTCGAGGTGCGCGCCGGCGAGGTGGTCGGCATTGCGGGCGTGTCGGGCAATGGCCAGAAGGAGCTGCTCTACACGCTCTCGGGCGAGGACGTACGGGCCGAAGCGGCCATGGTGCAGGTGTTCGACAAGCCGGCCGGCCGGCTCCGGCCGCGCGCCCGGCGCGCCATGGGCCTGCACTTCGTGCCCGAGGAGCGGCTGGGCCGCGGCGCGGTGCCCACGCTGGGGCTCGCGCACAACCTGCTGCTCACGCGCAGCAACGCCGTGGGCAAGGGCGGGTGGATTCGCACGGCCACGCTTGAAAAGCATGCCAAGGCGATCATCACGCGCTTCAACGTCAAGGCCGGCGGGCCCGGTGCCGCGGCGCGCTCGCTCTCGGGCGGCAACCTGCAAAAGTACATCGTCGGCCGCGAGATCGACGCCAACCCCAAGCTCTTCATCGTCTCGCAGCCGACCTGGGGCGTCGACGTGGGCGCGGCCGCGCTGATCCGCGGCGAGATCCTTGCTCTGCGCGATGCCGGCTGCGCGGTGCTGGTGGTCAGCGAGGAGCTCGATGAGCTGTTCGACATCAGCGACCGCCTGCACGTGATTGCCAAGGGCCGGATGTCGCCGTCGATCGACCGCGCGGCCGCCACGCTGCCGCAGATCGGCGAATGGATGAGCGGTCTTTGGGAAGGACAGAAGAACAAGAAGGAGGCGGCCCATGTTTAAGCTCGAACCCCGTCCGGAGCTTTCGCGCTTCTGGACTTTTGCCTCGCCGATTCTTGCGCTGCTCATCACGGTGCTGATCGGTGTGGCGCTGTTCGCCGCGCTCGGCAAGGACCCGATCAAGGGCCTGCTGGTGTTCTTCTACGAACCCATCAAGAGCGGCTACGCGATCGGCGAGCTGACGATCAAGGCGACGCCGCTGCTCATCATCGCGCTCGGGCTGGCGGTGTGCTTCCGCTCCAACGTCTGGAACATCGGCGCCGAGGGCCAGTTCGTGTTCGGCGCCATCGCCGCGGGCGGCGTCGCGTTGCTGGCCGACAAGACCACCGGCTCGTGGATCGTGGTGGCCATCCTGGTCGCGGGCACGGTCGGCGGCATGGTGTGGGCCGGCATCGTGGCGTTCCTGCGCGACAGGTTCAATGCCAACGAAATTCTGGTGAGCCTGATGCTGGTGTACGTGGCCACGCTGCTGCTCGGCTACATGGTCTTCGGCCCCTGGAAGGATCCGCACGGCTACAACTTTCCGCAGTCCAAGACCTTCGAGGCGGTGACGCAGATTCCGCGGCTCTTCAAGGGTTCGCGCGTGAGCATCGGGCTGATCATCGCGCTGCTGGGCGTCGGCGCGCTCTGGGTGTTTTTGTTCCGCACGCGGGCAGGTTTTGCGCAGCAGGTCGGCGGGCTCGCACCCGCGGCCGCGCGCTATGCGGGCTTCTCGGCGCGGCGCGCCATATGGATCGCGCTGCTCACTTCGGGTGGCGCGGCGGGCCTGGCCGGCGCGCTCGAAGTGGCGGGCCCGCTGGGCCAGCTCACGCCGTACGTGCCGGCGGGCTACGGTTTCGCGGCCATCATCGTGGCCTTCGTGGGCCGGCTGCATCCGGTTGGGATGGTGTTCTCGGCCATCCTCATGAGCATGTTCTACATCGGCGGCGAGCTTGCGCAGTCGCGCCTTGGCCTGCCGAAGTCGCTCACGGGGGTGTTCCAGGGGCTGCTGCTCTTCACGCTGCTGGCCTGCGACACGCTCATCGCCTATCGCATCCGGGGCAAGGCGGCCCTCAAGGCACCAACGGCCGGAGGGGCGACGTCCTCGCTGCAGGCCAGCACGCCGATCACTGCGCCTGCTGCGCGTTCTACTGAAGGAGCGCTATGAACACCTGTTTTTCTGATCAAAGCGCTGTGCATGCTTGTTCAGGGCGCGCTCCCGCCGACGGGGTACCTTTCTCCGCGAATGTCCCCCGGCCTGCGGCCTCCTCCTTTATTTCGCTGCGCAAGGCACCCCGCCAGCGGGAGCGTGATTCAGAGCGGTCGTTGATCGGCGGTACACCAGCAGCGTGCCCCAGTGCACAGGGCATCGGGTGCTCCGCGCAGCGAAATAAAGGAGGAGCCGAAGGCGGGGGACATTCGCGGAGGGGAGTACCCGGTGGCCTGTGCACACGCCCTGAACAACACAACGCACCGAGAGGCCACTGACATGGACAGCTACGCACTCTTGCTAGGCTCCACCCTGAGCGCCGGCACCGTGCTCGCGATTGCGGCATTGGGCCTTCTGATCAACGAAAAGGCCGGCATAGTCAACCTCGGGGCCGAGGGCATGATGCTCTGCGCCGCCATCGCAGGTTTTGCGACGGTCGTCATCACGCACAACCCCTGGCTCGGCTTCCTGGCCGGCATGGCGGCGGGCGCGCTGCTTGCGGCGTTCTTCGGCGTGTTGGTGATCTGGCTCAACACCAATCAGTACGCCACCGGCCTGGCGCTCAGCCTCTTCGGCGTCGGCTTCTCTGCGTTCCTGGGCATCAACTTCGTGCAGGCCAAGCTGCCGGAGAGCGTGTCTTACGCGGTGCCGGTGCTCAGCGATATTCCGCTCATTGGGCCGGCGCTTTTCCGCCATCACCCGATGGTCTATTTTGCGGTGGTGCTGACCTTTGGCCTCATCTGGTTTCTCTACCGCACACGCGCCGGGCTGGTGCTGCGCTCCGTCGGCGAGTCGCCCGAATCGGCGCATGCGCTCGGCTACCCGGTGCGGCGCATCCGCTTCCTTGCGGTCATCGTCGGCGGCGCGCTGTGCGGGCTGGCGGGCGCGTACCTGTCGACTGTCTATACGCCGCTGTGGGTCGAGGGCATGGTGGCGGGCCGCGGCTGGATCGCGCTGGCGCTCACCACCTTTGCCACCTGGCGACCGATCCGCGTGCTGCTGGGCGCCTACCTGTTCGGCGGCGTCTCGATGCTCGGCTTTCATCTGCAGAGCAGCGGCGTCGACGTGCCGCCGCAGTTCCTCAGCATGCTGCAGTACATCGCGCCCATCGTGGTGCTGGCGCTGATTTCGCGCAATCCTGCCTTCATTCGCATCAACATGCCGGCCTCGATTGGGAAGCCGTTCTACCCCGGCTCATAATCTCGCTTCTCGATTTCCGCCAACCTGTCCTTTTTGAGGATTTCCGACAATGAATGATCTGAACAAGCGCTCCCTGCTCAAGCTGGCCGCCCTCACGGCGGTCGCTTCGGCGGCCCTGATCGGCTGCGGCAAGAAAGAGGAAGCCGCTGCACCGGCCGCGACGCCCGCACCGGCGCCGGCACCCACTGCCGCCGCACCGGCACCGGCTGCGCCGCTCAACATCGCATTCGCCTACATCGGCCCGGTGGGAGACGGCGGCTGGACCTTCGCGCACGACAACGGCCGCAAGGCGCTCGAGAAGGAATTCGGCGACAAGATCAAGACCACCTTCGTCGAAAGCGTGCCCGAGGGCGCCGACGCCGAGCGCGTGTTCCGCGACATGGTCGGGCAGGGCAACAAGCTGATCTTCGGTACCACCTTCGGCTACATGGAGCCGATGCTCAAGGTGGCCACCGACAGCAAGGACGTGAAGTTCGAACATGCCACCGGCTACAAAACGGCCGAGAACATGCGCACCTACGACAGCCGCACCTATGAAGGCGCCTACATGGCCGGCGTGATCGCCGGTGCCATGACCAAGACCAACACGCTTGGCGTGGTGGGCTCGGTGCCCATCCCCGAGGTGCTGCGCAACATCAACAGCTTCACGCTCGGCGCCCAATCGGTCAACCCCAAGATCACCACCAAGGTGGTGTGGGTCAACGAATGGTTCAGCCCGCCGAAGGAAACCGAAGCCGCCACCGCGCTCATCAACGGCGGCGCCGACGTGCTGTTCCAGAACACCGACTCGCCCGCCGTGCTCAAGACCGCACAGGAAAAAGGCAAGCGCGCCTTCGGTTGGGATTCCGACATGACCGCCTACGGCCCCAAGGCCCACCTGGCCTCGGCCACCATCAACTGGGCCCCGTACTACATCAAGGCCACCAAGGACGCGCTCGAAGGCAAGTGGGCGACCGGCCAAAGCTGGTGGGGCGTGAAGGAAGGCGCCATCGACATCGTCTCGATCGCCGAAGACGTGCCGGCCGAAACCAAGGCCAAGGTCGAGGAAGTGAAAAAGGGCCTGAAGGACGGCAGCTTCGTGATCTGGAAGGGTCCGATCCTCGGCCAGGATGGCAAGGAAGTGGTCGCCAAGGACGCCGTGGCCGACGACAAGTTCCTGTCGGGCGTGAACTTCTACGTCAAGGGCGTCGAAGGCAAGGTGCCGGGCGACAAGAAGTAATCGCAGCGCGTACTGCGGCACGCGTAAATAATGGGTCGCCCGCGGGCGACCCTTTTTTTTGAATGACCCATCTCGACGCATCCCATCTCGCGCTGATCGACGACTGCACCCGAGCCTCGATCCAACTCCTGGAACGCAACCTCACGCCGCACGGTATCCTGGCCGCCAGCCGCACCGAGGCGGCCGTGGCGCGGCGCTACACGCGCATCTTCGGGCGCGACGCCGCCATCTGCGTGATGGCGATGTGTGGCAGCGGCGTGGCCGCGCTCGAAGAGGGCGCAGTGGCCAGCCTCGATGCGCTCGCGGCCCAGCAGGCGGCCAACGGGCAGATTCCCAAATACGTCGACCCCGAAGGGCAGGATGCCGATTTCTGGTACCTGGGTTGCATCGATGCCACGCTGTGGTGGCTGATTGCGGTGGACCACGTGCGGCGTCATGGCAAGGTCGGCGCATCGCATTGGAGCGACGAGGTGGAGCGCGCCATCGGCTGGCTGCTGGCGCAGGAGCACCAGCACTTCCGCCTCCTGCAGCAGAACGAGGCCAGCGATTGGGCCGACATCATGCCGCGCTCGGGCTACGTGCTGTACACCAATGCGCTCTGGTACGAGGTGAAGCGCCGCTTCGCGCTCGACCACGCCGAAGCCACCGAGCACCACTTCAACCACCTGTTCCATCCGTACCAACAGGACCTGCCCGAGTACCACCGCGCCCGGCTGCTGCGGCACTATGCGCGCCGCGGGCGAACGGATCCGGGCCTGTATCTCAGCTTCGTCAATCTTTCCTTCGTCGGCAACGAGGGAGACGTGTTTGGCAACGTGCTGGCCATACAGAGCGGGTTGGCCGATTCCGCGATGGCCAACCGCATCGTCAAAACCATCGCCGCGGCACGCGCGTGCGATCCGTACCCGGTGCGCGTGGTGCTGCATCCGCTGACGCGCGAGCACGAACTGTGGCGCCCCTACATGGCACGCCACCAGCAGAACGTCGTGCACCAGTACCACAACGGCGGAATCTGGCCCTTCGTCGGCGGCTTCTGGGTCATGGCACTGGCGCGCCTGGGTCTGCATGACATGGCCTGGCCCGAGCTCGCGCGCCTTGCGCATGTGAACCATCTCGGCGGCTGGCGCTTCACCGAATGGTTCCACGGCCGCACGCTGGCGCCAATGGGCATGGCGGGCCAGAGCTGGAATGCCGCCACTTTCCTGCTGGCACGGCGTGCGCTGCAGGAGGACGCAGCAGCGTGGTGAGGCATGGGCCGTATACGTTCTGGCGCATCTCCAAGGGTGCGGCTGCGCTTATGCTGTGCGAAATCACAACGCCGATTTTCCCACCATGACCGATTACCAACCCCTCTTCGACAAGAGCTTCGGCGAGAAGATCTCCGCCGACCGTCTGCCCGAGCTGCTGCGCGCCATGCCCAAGGCCGAGCTGCACATGCACATCGAAGGCTCGCTCGAACCCGAGCTGATCTTCGCGCTCGCGCAGCGCAACGGCGTAGCCATTCCCTACGCCAGCGTCGAGGACCTGCGCAAGGCCTATGCCTTCACCAACCTGCAGAGCTTCCTGGACATTTACTACGCCGGCGCCAGCGTGCTGCTGAAGGAGCAGGACTTCTACGACATGGCCTGGGCCTACCTTGAGCGCGCCGCGGCCGACAACGTGGTGCACACCGAGATGTTCTTCGACCCGCAGACGCACACGGCGCGTGGCGTGCCGATGGAGGTCGTAATTAACGGCCTGCACCGCGCGTGCGCCGATGCAGGGCCCAAGCTCGGCGTGAGCGCGGCGCTCATCCTGTGCTTCCTGCGCCACCTGAGCGAAGAAGAAGCCTTCGAGACACTGGAGCAGGCGCTGCCCTTTCGCGACAAGTTCATTGGCGTAGGGCTCGACTCGAGCGAGGTCGGCCATCCGCCCGAAAAGTTTGCGCGCGTGTTCGCGCGCTGCCGCGAGCTTGGCTTTCACCTTGTCGCACATGCGGGCGAAGAAGGCCCGCCGGCCTACGTGTGGAGCGCGCTCGATGTGCTCAAGGTCGAGCGCGTCGACCACGGCGTGCAGAGTGCGAAAGATCCGGCGCTGATGAAGCGGCTCGCGCAAGACCGCATTCCGCTCACCGTGTGCCCGCTGTCGAACCTCAAGCTCTGCGTGTTTCCCGACCTGGCACAGCACAACCTCGGCGCGCTGCTGGACGCGGGGCTGGTGGCTACCGTCAATTCGGATGATCCGGCTTATTTCGGCGGTTACATGAACCAGAACTTCACGCAGACCTTCGCGGCCACCGGGCTCGGCGTGCAGCACGCGTGGCAGCTTGCAGCCAACAGTTTCGAAGGCAGCTTCATCGACGCGGCCGCCAAGCGTGCCTACGTCGACCGGCTCAACGCCGTTTTCGCGAGCTTCTGATCGGCAGCGCCGGGCCTCGGCACCAGCAACGGCATCGCCACCAGCGCGCATGCGCTGGCCGCGAGCCACACCAGCGGCCAGCCTTGCAGCGCGAGCAGGTGCGGGATGGAGAAGGGCGTGACAAAGCACACCAGGAACACGCTGGTGTTCGCCATGCCGAGTGCGGTGCCCGCACGGGCCGCGCCGGCCAGCGTGGCAAGTTCGGTGTAGGCCACGCCGTGCCATGCCGACACGCAGACGCCGCTCGCCGCCAGCAGCACCACCAGCGAAATGCGCAGTGCCGACGAATCGACGGCGTACGCGCCCGCGCACAGCACCAGCAGTGAGAGCCCCGCGAACAGCAGCACGCTGAGTGCGCTGCAGGCGCGCAGGTAGGCCGGGCGGTTGCGCCGGCGGTCGGTCCAGCGGCCGCTCCACACGCGCATCACCATGGCGCCGATCTGCACGAACACCATCGTGGCCGTGATGGTTGCGAGGCCCGCATGGCCGAAGTCATGCAAAAACACCGTGCCGAAAGACAGCACCGCGAACTGCGGCGCACAAAGAATGCCGATGCCGGCCACGATCCGCCAGACACGCGCATCGCGCAGCGGGCCACTGCCCTTCGGTGCGCCTGATGTTTCGGCGGCCTTGGCGTGCGGCGCAACCGGGGGTTCGTGCACCCAGGCCCAGCTCATCGCCGCGCTCAGCGCGCACAGTACCGCCAGCAGGCCGTAGAGTGCCGCAAAACCGAAGTGCAGCGCCACGAAGGGCAGCACCAGCGCGCCGATGCCACCGCCCAGTGGCACGGCCGTCTGGCGGATGCTCATCGCAAGCCCGCGTTCGCCCGCTTCGAACCACGTCATGACCGCACGGCCGCTGGCGCCGTTGACGCTGCCGCCGAGCAACCCGACGAGCAGCAGCCCACCACAGAGCCAGCCCAGACCTGGAATGTGCTGCGCGGTCGGCGCGGCCCAGAGCGCCATCACCACCAGCGCGGCCGCGGTGGTGCCCAGGCCCGTGAGGAGCACGGGCCTGTCTCCCCAGCGGTCGGTCAAGAGCCCCCATGGCAGTTCGCTCACCGCGATCCCCAGGCCCATGAGGCCGAGCACCAGGCCGAGCGTCGCGTTGTCGAGCTGGTAGCCGGTGCGCATGAGCACAGCGGTCATGGGTATGCCACTGAAGGCCACGGAGAACGCCGCATTGGCGGCGACGCCCGCGGCCAGAACTTTCCAGCGGTGGCGACGTGGGTACGACGGGGAGGAGATCGAATGCGTCATCGAGGCGCAGTGTCCGCCGTTGCAAAGGTTCTGAAAATCAGAAAATAATGAGTCAATCGTTCAATAAAACAGGACGATTGAACAAGGAAGAAATCCATGTCCCAGGTGATGTTCGATCTCGACGTGCTGCGCAGTTTTTCCACCGGCATGGCGCTTGGCAGCTATGCGCGGGCGGCCGACAAGCTGGGCCGTTCGACGTCGGCCGTGAGTGCGCAGCTCAAGAAACTCGAGGCGCAGGCCGGCACCGTGCTGTTCCGCAAGGCCGGCCGTGGGCTGGAGCTCACCGACGCGGGCGAGACGCTGCTCGCCTATGCGCACCGCATGCTCGAACTCAACGAGGAAGCCGGCGCCGCGATGCGAGGTGCAGACCTGCAGGGGTGGGTGCGGCTCGGCCTACAGGAAGACTTCGGCGAGACGCTGCTGCCTGCCGTGCTCGGCCGTTTTTCAAGGGCACACCCCAAGGTGCGCATCGAAGCCTGCGTGGCGCGCAGCGCGGAACTGCGCGAGCGGCTCGAACTCCGGCAGCTCGACCTTGCACTGGTGTGGGACACCGGCGAGCAGATGACGCCGCACGGCGAGCGCGTGGCGCGCCTGCCTTTGCAATGGATCGGCCCCCGGGCGCCCGATGCGCTCGACGCAGCCTGGTGGAAGGAGCGCGAGCGCCGCCCCGGCGCGCGCAAGAGCAAGGAGCCGCTGCCGCTGGTGCTGCTCGATGCGCCATGCCCGCTGCGCGACATCGTCACCGCCGCGCTCGATCGCGCGGGCACGCCGTGGCGCCATGCATTCACCAGCGCCAGCCTTGCGGCGCTGTGGGCCGCCACCTCGGCGGGGCTCGGGCTCTCGGTGCGCACGCCCTTCGGGCTGCCCGCGCACGTGCGCGCCATCGACCGCACGGCCGTGGGCCTTCCGGCGCTGCCGCAGATGTCGCTCACGCTCTATCGCGCGCAGGCCGCGGCCGAGGCGCCGGTGGGCCGGCTGGCCACGCTGCTGCTCGAAGCCGTGCGCCAGCATGTGCAGCCAGTGGCGCACTAAAATCCGCACCCCGCAGCCGGGCGTCCCGGCCGGCTGCGGGTTTTGCTTTTCCGGGGCCATGTAGAGGACCACCATGTACAAAAACCTCGCGGGCCGCGCCGTTCTGGCGTGGATGGCCGCTTGCTTTTTATCTCCCGCCTTTTCTCAAACGCAGGCTCCGAAAGAGCCGCTGAAGATCGGCTTCGTCTACGTCACGCCGGTGACCGACGCCGGCTGGGTGCGCCAGCATGAAGAGGGCCGCAAGGCCGTGGAAGCGGCGCTGGCCGGCAAGGTGAAGACCACCTTCGTCGAGAACGTGCCCGAAGGCGCGGACGCCGAGCGCGTCATCCGCGATCTGGTGCAGCAGGGCAACCAACTGATCTTCACGCCCAGCTTCGGCTACATGGAGCCGACGCTCAAGGTGGCGCGCGACTTTCCCGAGGTGAAGTTCGAGTCCATCAGCGGCTACAAGGCCGCGGCCAATGTGGCGACCGCGAATGCGCGCTACTACGAGGGACGCTATCTCGCGGGCATTGCGGCAGGCCGCATGACCAAGACGAACATCGCGGGCTACGTGGCGGGCTTTCCGATTCCCGAGGTGCTGCAGGGCATCAACGCGTTCACGCTCGGCATGCGTTCGGTGAATCCGAACGCCAAGGTCGTCGTGGTGTGGCTCAACGAGTGGTTCGATCCGCCGAAGGAGCGCGATGCCGCCATGGCGCTGTTCAACCAGAACGCCGACGTGCTCGCCTTTCACACCGGTTCCACCGCCGTCATGGCCGCGGCACAGGAGCGCGGCAAGATGGCCGTGGCCTACCACTCCGACATGCGCAGGATCGCGCCCGATGCGCAGATCGTCGCGGTCACGCACGAGTGGGGCGGCTACTACACGCAGCGCGCCCGTGCCGTGCTTGACGGCAGCTGGAAGAGCGGCAATGTCTGGGGCGGCGTGAAGGACGGAATGATCCGCGTCGGCGACTTCGGCAGCAAGGTGCCCTCCGCTGTGCAGCAGGAGGTGCTGGCGCGGCAAAAGGACATTGCCGCGGGCAAGCTGCAGCCGTTCCGCGCGGCGGCGGGTGACGTGCGCGACAACGAGGGCCGTGTCGTCATCGCCAAGGGCGTCCAGCTGAACGACGAGCAGATCCTGAAGATGAACTGGCTCGCCGAGGGCGTGCAGGGGCGCGTTGGGCGATAGCTAGCCCAGCCTTTCGACGACGAAGTCGACAAAGGTGCGCAGCTTGGCGCTGGGGCGGGCTTCGGGCAGTCGCATGATGTGCACTTGGCGCGTCGGAAGCTCCCACTTGGGCAGCAGCTGAACCACCTGGCCCGAAGCCAGCGCGGGGCCGAGCAATGCATCGGCCTGCACGATCACACCCACGCCCGCCATCGCGGCTGCCAGCAACGCCTGCCCGTTGTTGGTGGAAAACGGGCCGCGCACGGGGACATGCACTGTCTTGCTGCCCTGCGTGAAGCGCCATGAGTGGTTCGTCCCCCAGGCCGCAAAGCCCAAGAGCGGAAAAGCTTCGAGCTCCGATGGATGTCGGGGCTGGCCGTGGCGCGCGACCCAGGCCGGGCTTGCAACCGCGAACATGCGCGCCAATGCGAGCGGCCGCGCAATGAGCCGTTCGTCGACGGCCGCGCCCGATCGCACGCCACAGTCGAAGCCCTCTTCGGCAAGATCGACCACGCGGTCGTTCAGGCTCAGATCCACCTTCACCTGCGGATAGGCTGCGATGTACTCGGCAATGACGGGTGTGAGGCGGTGCGCGCCATAGGCAACGGGCGCCGTCACGCGCAGCACGCCCTGCGGCATGGCCCGCAGCGATTCCGCCACGCCGTCGGCCGTGTGCACGCTCGCGAGCACGTCCCGGCAGCGCTCCAGGTAGGCGGCGCCGATCTCGGTCAGGGCGTGGCGCCGCGTGGTGCGTTCGAGCAGGCGGGCGCCAAGCTGCTCTTCGAGCGCGCGGATGTGCTTGCCCACCATCACGGCCGAGAGATCGAGCGCCTCGGCAGCGGCGGCAAAGCTCCCCGCGTCCACCGTTGCGACGAACACCTCCATGGCGCGCAGCTTGTCCATATTGAGAACCCGTAGTTTCGAATTGCCGAACCGTATGGCAATTTATCAAACTATCGATTCGCAAAACAATAAGCCTTCACGATTCATTTTTAGCGAGGTTTGCATGAAGGTTCTTGTTGTGGGCGCGACCGGCGCTGTGGGCAGCGCGGTGGCGCAGGCGCTGGCCGAGCGCGGGCATGAGGTGGTGCGCGCGGGCCGCACGCGTGGCGATCGGCAGGTCGACATCACGAGCGATGCGAGTGTCGAGGCGCTGTACGCGGCGGTAGGGCGAGTCGATGCGATCGTGTCGGCGGCCGGTGGCCTGTTTTTCGGACCGCTCGCTGAAATGAGGCCGGCCGATTTCAACATCGGCCTGCAGGACAAGCTGCTCGGCCAGATGCGCCTCGCACTGCTGGGCCAGCACCTTCTGGCAGATGGCGGCTCGATCACGCTGACCACAGGCGTAGCGGCAGACGATCCGGTTCGCGGGGGAGCCAACGCGGCTGCCGTGAATGCGGCGGTCGAGGGTTTCGTGAAAGGCGCAGCCATCGAGCTGACGCGCGGCCTGCGCATCAATGCGGTGAGTCCGACGCTGCTGACCGAATCGTCGGCCGCGTATGGCGCGCTCTTTCCGGGCGTCGAAACCGTACCGGCCGCGCGCGTGGCGCTGGCCTATGTGCGCAGCGTCGAAGGCCCATTGACGGGGCGCGTGTTTCGCGTGTGGCAATGAGCAGGCGCACGCGACTGGCGGGCGCGCTGCTCGCGCTCGCCGCGATGGCGGCAAGCGCCGCACCTCCCGCCGTACAGGCGCTGCCCGAGGACTGGTATCCGGAAAGCGTCGCCATCGGGCCGGATGGTTCGTTCTACGTCGGCAGCTGGCGCCAAGGCGCGGTGGCCAGATTGAAGCCGGGTCTCGCGCCGAAGGCCGAGGTGCTCGTGAAGCCCGGCGCCAATGGATTGGCGAACGGGCAGGGCGTGCTGGTGGATGCCAGGCATCAGGCCCTCTGGGTTTGCTCGGGCAACATTGGCTTCACCACGGTGCCGCAGACGCCGAGCGCACTCAAGCGCTACGACCTGGCCACGGGCGCGCCGCGCGCGAGCTATGCCATGCCCGATGCGGGCTACTGCAACGACCTTGCGCAGGACGCGCGCGGCAACATCTACGTGACCGACTCCTTGCACCCGCGCGTGCTGCGGTTCACGCCGGGCGCTGCCGCGCTCACGGTCTGGAAGGAAGATCCGGCGCTGGCCGGCCCCGGCCCCTACAGGGGCCTGAACGGCATTGCCATCGACAGCGGGCGAAATGTGTACGTGAGCCTCGTGGCGGCCGCCTCCTACCTGCTGCGCATCGACCTCGGCACCGACGGCCGCGCCGGCGGTGTCAGCCGCATCGAGGCCCCGCGAGTGATGAAGAACGTCGACGCGATCCGAGCCTGGAAGCCCGGGCGGCTGGTGCTGTTCGAGAGCAATGCCTTCGGCGACGGCCCCTACGGTGGACAGGTCACCGTGGCGCGCGTCGACGGCGCGAAGCTGGCGCTGCAGACGGTGGTGGCGGGGCTCAACGACCCGTCGTCGGGCGCGGTGCTGGGCGACCGGGTCTACTTCATCGAATCGAAGTACCCGCTGCTGACCCAGCGCAAGGACAGCGATGCGGCGGTTCCGCTCGGCGTGCCCTTCGACATCCAGTCGCGTGCATTGCCGCCGGATTGAAGTGGGGACGGCGTATAGCACTCATATGCGCATGGAAATTGCGGCGCTGCGGGGCTGGTTTACCCTCCGCAGCAACGATGAAAAAAGCCTACCGCGCCTCCCTCCTGCGATTCGACGACGCCGGCCTGCCGGTTTTCGATGAAGACGGCCTCCTGGTCGTCGGCCCCGACAATGCCGGCCGTCAGCGCGTGCTCGATGCCGGCAGCCATGCCGCCGTGTCGCCGCGCCATCCCGATGCCGCTGTGACGCATCTGCCGGGGCGCATCCTCGCGCCGGGCTTCGTGGACATGCACATCCACTTTCCGCAGACCGACATCATCGGCGCGCCGTCGCCCGGGCTCCTGCCCTGGCTCGAGAACTACACCTTTCCCGCGGAAGCAAAATTTGCCGACCCGGCGTATTCGAACGAAGTGGCCGGCGTGTTCTTCGACGAGCTCCTGCGCAACGGCGTGACCACGTCACTCACCTTCGCGACTTCGCACGTCGCTTCGGTCGATGCCTTTTTCGAAGGCGCGCAGCGCCGCGGCCTGCGCATGATCAGCGGCAAGGTGCTGCAGGACCGGCATTCGCCCGATGGCGTGCGCGACCAGACCGAGCAGAGCCTCATCGACTCCGAGTCGCTGATCCGCAAGTGGCACAACGTCGATCGCCTGGGCTACGCCATCACACCGCGCTTCGCGCCCGCGAGCACTGATGCCCAGATGCGCGGCGCGGGCGAGCTGGCCGCGAAATACGCCGACACGTGGATCCAGTCGCACGTGGCCGAGAACCGCGACGAGGTGGCTTGGGTGCGCCAGCTCTATCCGGATGCGCGCTCATATCTCGACGTGTATGCCGGCTTTGGGCTGATGCGTGAACGCGCCGTGTACGCGCATTGCATCTACCTGGACGACACCGACCGCGCGCTGCTGCGCGACACGAAGACGGCCGCCGCCGTGAGCCCGACCAGCAACCTGTTCCTGGGGAGCGGCTTCTTCGACTTCGACGCGGCCGACCGCGTCGGCTATCTCTACGGCCTGGCCAGCGACGTGGGCGGCGGCACCAGCTTCAGCCCCTTCCACACGATGATGGCGGCCTACTACGTGGGGCGTGAGGGGCAAACCAAGACCGGGCTGAGCATCGCCCCTTCGCAGCTCTGGTGGCGCCACACCGGTGGCGCGGCGCGCGCGCTGGGGCTCGATGGCGTCGTCGGCAATCTGCAGCCCGGCTGCGAGGCCGACTTTCTGGTGCTCAATCCGGCGGCCACGCCGCTGCTGGCGCGCAAGGCCATCCGCGCCGAGAGCCTCGAGGAGTTGCTGTTCGCGATGATCGTGCTCGGCGACGACCGGCTGGTCGAACGCACGGTGATTTCGCAGGCGGGGTAGCCATTGGTTCATCGCAGTGATGGCAGGGCCATGGCGCATGCCACAATTCGCGCCATTCCCCCCGCAGCAGCAATCAGCGACCGCATATGAGCATCAAGAGCGACAAATGGATCCGGCGCATGGCCGAGCAGAACGGCATGATCGAGCCCTTCGAGCCCGGCCAGGTGCGCGAGGCCGCCGGCCACAAGATCATCAGTTACGGCACCTCGAGCTATGGCTACGACATCCGTTGCGCGCCCGAATTCAAGGTCTTCACCAACATCCACAGCACCGTGGTCGACCCGAAGAACTTCGACGAGAAGAGCTTCGTCGACATGCACGGCGACTACTGCATCATTCCGCCCAACAGCTTTGCGCTGGCCCGCACGGTCGAGTACTTTCGCATCCCGCGCAACGTGCTCACCATCTGCCTTGGCAAGAGCACCTATGCGCGCTGCGGCATCATCGTCAACGTGACCCCGTTCGAGCCCGAATGGGAAGGCTACGTGACGCTCGAATTCAGCAACACCACGCCGCTGCCCGCCAAGATCTATGCGGGCGAAGGCTGCGCGCAGGTGCTGTTCTTCGAGAGCGACGAGGTCTGCGAGACCAGCTACAAGGACCGCGGCGGCAAGTACCAGGGCCAGCGCGGCGTGACGCTCCCCAAGGCTTGACAGGCCTCGGGGTACCCTTCTCGTACCTCATTTCCGACGGCGTCCCCGCAGGCATGCAAATGCCTGTTTTGCTTACAAGGCACCGGCACGGACAAAGTACCATCCAGCGACGCTCCGGCACACTTCTGCAAGGCCGGCAAGGAGACCGCGATGAGATGGGAAGGCAACGAACAATCCGACAACGTCGAGGACCGCCGCAGTGAGGGTGGCGGTGGCGGCGGTTTCATCGGCGGACGCAGCATCGGCATCGGCACCATCGCGGTCGCGCTGGTCGCGGGCTGGATCTTCGGCATCAATCCGCTGACCGTGCTCAGCATGCTGAGCGGCGGCGGTGGCGAGCAGGCCCAGGTGCAGCAGCAACAGGGGCCCGCACCCAAGCCTCCGTCGAGCGACCGCGAGGCGGCCTTCGTCTCGACCGTGCTCAAGAACACCGAAGTGGTCTGGACCGGCATCTTCCGGCAGAACGGCGGCGCCTACCAGGCGCCCCGGCTGGTGCTGTTCCGAGGCGCCACGCCCACGGCGTGCGGCACCGGCCAGGCGGCCATGGGGCCGTTCTACTGCCCCGGCGACAAGAAGGTCTACATCGACCTGGGCTTCTACGACACGCTGAAGAACCAGCTCGGCGCGCCCGGCGAATTTGCGCAGGCGTATGTCATTGCGCACGAGGTCGGCCACCACGTGCAGGACGAGCTCGGCGTGACCGCCAAGGTGGACGGCATGCGAGGCCGCCTGAGCCAGGCGCAGAACAATGCGCTGAGCGTTCGCGTCGAGCTGCAGGCCGACTGCTTTGCCGGCATCTGGGCGCACCATTCGCAAGAGTCGAAGAAGTGGCTCGACCCGGGCGACATCGAGGCCGCAATGAATGCCGCGCAGAAGATCGGTGACGACGCTTTGCAGCGTTCCGCGGGCCGCGCCGTGGTGCCGGACAGCTTCACCCACGGGTCCAGCGCGCAGCGCCAACGGTGGTTTGGCGCGGGGTACCAAAGCGGCGACGTGAAGTCCTGCGATACCTTCAACGCACGCAATCTTTGACGCCCTGGGCGTGAAGCGCCCGTGGTTGCTTGCGGTAATGCTATGAAATAAGTAGCAATGCCGCTATCGCGGACGTTGTCACACCGCCGTCACTGCCATTTTTTGCGGCAGTGCGACAATAGAAGGCTTAATGACAAGCTCCTTCTCCAATCTATCGCTGGCGGAACCGCTGGCGCGCGCCGTGGCCGAAATGGGCTACGAGACCATGACTCCCATCCAGGAGCAGGCCATTCCGGTCGTGCTTTCGGGCCAGGACGTGATGGGGGCCGCGCAGACCGGCACCGGCAAGACCGCGGCTTTTTCGCTGCCCTTGCTGCAGCGCATGCTCAAGCACGAGAACTCGTCCACGTCACCCGCGCGGCACCCGGTGCGTGCACTGGTGTTGCTGCCCACGCGCGAACTGGCCGACCAGGTCGCCCAGCAGGTCAAGCTGTACGCCAAGTACACCAACCTGCGCAGCACCGTGGTGTTCGGCGGCATCGACATGAAGCCTCAGACGCTCGAGCTCAAGAAGGGCGTCGAAGTGCTGGTGGCCACGCCGGGTCGGCTGCTCGATCACATCGAAGCCAAGAACGCCGTGCTCAACCAGGTGGAGTACGTGGTGCTCGACGAGGCCGACCGCATGCTGGACATCGGCTTCCTCCCCGACCTGCAGCGCATCTTGAGCTACTTGCCCAAGCAGCGCACCACGCTGTTGTTCTCGGCCACTTTCTCGCCCGAGATCAAGCGGCTGGCCGGCAGCTACCTGCAGAACCCTGTCACCATCGAGGTGGCGCGGCCGAACGAAACGGCGTCCACCGTCGAGCAGCACTTCTACAGCGTCAGCGACGACGACAAGCGCCGTGCGCTCAAGCAGATCGTCAAGCAGCGCGGCATCACGCAAGCCTTCGTGTTCGTCAACAGCAAGCTCGGTTGCGCGCGCCTCGCACGCTCGCTGGAGCGCGATGGCCTGCGCACCACCGCGCTGCATGGCGACAAGAGCCAGGATGAACGCCTGAAGGCGCTCGCCTCATTCAAGGCAGGCGAAGTCGACCTTCTGGTGTGCACCGACGTCGCGGCCCGCGGCCTCGACATCAAGGACGTGCCGGCGGTGTTCAACTTCGACATTCCGTTCAACGCCGAAGACTACGTGCACCGCATCGGCCGCACTGGCCGTGCCGGCGCGTCGGGCCTGGCCGTGAGCTTTGCCAGCGGCGGCAACGATGCGCGCCTGGTGGCCGACATCGAGAAGCTGATCAAGAAGAAGATCGAGCTCGAACCCGTCGAGTTCGAAGAAGACAATCCGCGCGGCCGCATCAACGACGGCCGTCGCCATTGGCGCGAAGAAGGCGAAGCCGGCGACGCACGCGACGTGCTCGACCAGCCGCGCGAGCGCAGCAGCATGGGCGCCGAAGCGCGCCGCGGCGGCGGGCGCCCGCACCGCGCGCCGTCAGCACCGCGCGATCCGTTCTTCGACAAGCCCTACGAACCGGGCCAGGCTGACGCCACCCCCGCCTGGGAAGCCGCCGCCAAGGCAGCGCCCGCGCGCGGTATCTCGAGCAACATCAAGACCAAGCGCAAGGTCGCGGCCCTCTTCAAGAGCGCCGAGACCAACTGACACTCGGGGGCTAACGCCATCCGCGGTGCCACCCGTAGCGCGGGTGGTGCCAGCCATATCCGTAGCGCGGGTGGTAGTTCCACACGAAGCCCACGCCCGGCGATACATAGGTCGGTGCCACATAGGCCACTCCCGGGGGCGCGGCATAGACTGGTTGCGCCGGTGCGACCACGCAACCGGTGAGAACGACGGCGGCCAGCGCGGCGGCCGAGAGGGCGAGAACGGGCAGTCTCATGGGGTGCTCCTGGGACGAGTTGATCGATATTCCCAAGAAACGCCTTGCCGCATCGTCGGATGACCTCCTTTACCCGCGCGAAATAATGTGACTGGCCGTTGCAGGCCGCGTCCGACGGCAGCGCAGCTCTGCGGCGTTCTCAGATCACGTTGAAATGGTGCGTCCCGTCGCGCCCCAGTTGCGCGACAAGGCCGTATTCCCAGTCGAGGTAGGCCTGCATGGCTTCCGGCGGCGCATCGGTGCCTTCGTAGGGCCGGCGGTAGCGGTCGGTGCGCTGCGTCGCGAGCCGTGTCTCACCGGACTCGCCTTCGAAGCCCGCCGCGAACCAGGCCGCGTTTCCGCCCGCGAGCACCAGCACTTCCACATCGCGTTGGCCCTTTGCGTCGAGGTATTGGCGCAGGTCGGCCGCGGCGTAGCGTGCGAGCAAGCTGCTGCCGCAGGTCAGCACATAGCGCCGCGCCGGGGGAATGGCCGTGCCGATGGCCTCTGCCAACTGCGCGCGAATGGCGTACGAGGCGCCGGGAATGTGCCGCTTCACATAGTTGGCGCTGGTGGTCACGTCGATCACGGCCGTTGCTGGCGGCTGCTTCAGCAAGGCCGCCAGGTCATTGGGCGAGATCTCGCGAATGGCCACCGCGGCCAGTGGATAGGCGGGCGGCGGCGCCGCCTTCTCCGCGAAGGCCGAAGCGGCTGGCACTGCGTCCGGCACATAGACCTCCCACCCCATCTGCGCAAGCCACGACGCGCTCATCGATGCCCGCACGCCGTCGTCGTCGGCCAGCACGATGCGCGCGCCGCGCACCGGCACCTGATGGTCGGTTTCCTGCACCAGCTGCCCGCCCGGAGCGCTTGCGAAGCCGGGCAGATGGCCTGCATCGTATTCCTCCGGCGTTCGCACATCGAAGCGGTACACCGTGCGCCCCGGTGCTTCCAGCGTATGCAGCGCGTCGAGCGCGATGCGGCGCACGCCTGCCTTGTCCGCCACGCGCCGCGCGTCGGCCTGCGCGTCTGCGCGGTGCGCATCGGACACCGTGGCCGGTGCCTTCCGGTCCGCCCCATGGTCGAGCGCCTGTCCCGCGAGCTTCCAGCCGATGGTGCCGTTGCGCAGCGCCGCCACGGGATTCGGAATGCCCGCATTCACCAGCGATTGCGTGCCGATGATGCTGCGCGTGCGGCCCGCGCAATTGACGATCACCCGCGTGGCGGGGTCGGGTGCCAGCTCTCGCACGCGCAGCACCAGTTCCGCGCCGGGCACGCTGGTGGCCGATGGAATGCTCATCGTGCGGTATTCGTCGAAGCGCCGTGCGTCCAGCACCACCACGTTGGCCTTGCCATCGATCAGCGCCTTCACCTCGGTTGCCGAGAGCGAAGGCGTGTGCCGCTCGTGCTCGACCAGTTCGCCGAAGGACTTGCTCGGCACGTTGACGTCGCGGAACAGTTCGCCGCCGGCCGCGCGCCAGCCTTCGAGACCGCCTTCGAGCAGGTGCAGGTTCGTGTAGCCCAGCAAGGCCAGCGTGCGCGCGGCCAGTGGCGCCAGGTCGGTGTCGCCATGCGCGCCGTACAGCACGATGAAGGTGTCCAGCCGCGGTATGCGGCGCCAAGCTTCGATCTCGATGCGCGAGAGCGGCAGGTTCGCGGCCCACAGCGGATGTTCCTGCGCGAAGGGGTCTTCCTCGCGCACGTCGAGCAGCGCAGTTTCTCCGCGCGCGAGCAGGCGCGCGCGCACGGCGGCAAAGGGCACAGGGGGAAAGGCGGAGGCAGAGGTCGTCATGCGGAGGTCGTCGATCTGAGTTCGGCGGAGCGGTCCCACAGGTTGGGAAGAAGCGTGTTGGAGTAGCCCGAGACAAAGGGCTTGCGTCCGCCCTCGGCCGGGTAAGTATGCCGCCGCACGGCGCCGATATTGGCACCGTACACGTGGATGCTGATCGACACGCGGTCGGCATGCGCGTTGTGCACGCGGTGCAGGTCGCCCAGGGTCGGCGACACCGCCTCCACGTCGCCGGCGTCGAGCCGCACCGCGGCACCTTGCGGCCGTGCCCGGCCATCGGGCCCGAGGGCGTAGCCTTGGCTGTATTCGGCGCCGCGCAGCATGCCGATCAGCCCCCACACTGTATGGTCGTGCACCGGCGTTGCTTGCCCCGGTCCCCAGACAAAGCTCACGACCGAGAAGCGCTCGGTGCTGTCGGCGTGCAGCAGGAACTGCTGATAGCGCGTCGGGTCGGGTTGGGCATAGGCGTCAGGCAGCCAGTCGTCCCGCGCCACCAGCGTGCGAAGGAATGCGCCGCCTTCGGAAAGAATGCGCGGCTCGTCCGGACCGCCATCGAGCAGTCGGCCGAACGCGCCGACGAACTCGCGCAGCGGCGCGATGCCAGGAACTGCGCTCACGCCGGACGTTTCCAGACCTGCGCGTCGGTGATGGCGCGCACGTCCACGCGCACCGGCAGGATGCCGTCGCGCGCCGAGCGGTCGGCCACCACCTGCAAGGCGACGATGTCGGCTTCGGACACCGGACGGCCGGTGACCGAGGCCCGCGCGGTGATGATCCGGGCCGATTCGATCGGCAGGCGCGTGAGCTGGCTGTAGGCCTGCGCATAGGCCTCGGGATTGGCCAACGCCCATTCGCCGGCGCGCGCCAGCCGGTCGAGAAACTGCACGATGGCCGCGCGCCTGGCCGGGTCGGCCAGCGAAGGCTCGCTCGCGGTGATGAAGCCCAGCGCCGTGTTGATGCCGCGACCGTCGCGCAAGATGCGCCCGCCCTGCTGCAGCGCGATGGTGTAGTAGGGGTCGAAGACGGCCCAGGCATCGATCTGCTTCGATGCGAAGGCCGCGGCCGCATCGGTCGGCAGCACGAACTTCACCGTGACCTCGTCGCGCCGCACGCCGGCTTCTTCCAGCGCGCCATACAGCTGGTACTGCGAGATGCTGCCGCGCGCGGACGAAACGATCACCGTCTTGCCGCGCAGGTCGGCCACCTTCTGCAATGGCGAATCGGGCTGCACCACGAGGCCGAGCGCATCGGCCTTGCCCACCCGCGTGGCGACGATCTTCAGCGGTGTGCGGCCCACGGCCGCAGCCAGCACCGGCAGGTCGCCGGCCACCGCCGTGTCGACCGCCGCGCTGCGCTGCGCTTCGAACAAAGGTGCCGCACCCTGGAAGTTGGCCCAGCGGTAGGCAAAGGGCACGCCCTCCAGCGCCTTCGAGGCTTCGAACAGCGCGCGCAGGCCGCCGGCCTGGTCTCCGAGCACCAGCGTGGTCTGCGGCTGCGCCCATGCGCGCAGCGCGCCGGCGGCCGTCAGCGAGAGGGCAGCACCCTGCTTGAGCCAGCTGCGGCGTGAGACCTTGGAGGCCTTGGGGATGAGCAGGACGGTCATGCGGCGGCTCCCGAGGGCAGCAATGCACGCGCGCCCGCTGCGATCAGGATCGCGTCGTTCTGCGGTGTGTGGATGCGGCTGCACAGCACGTCGCGGTAGTGCCGCTCCAGCGGGTTCTGCCGCGTAAGGCCGTGGTTGCCGCTCAGCTGCAGTGCAAGTTCCACCGCGCGGATCGCGTTGCTCGTCACGGTGTACTTGAGCAAGCCGCTTTCAGTGGCCGGCTGCGCGCGGCCTTCGTCCACAGCGCGGGTGGCATCGTCGAGCAGCACGCGGTTGGTGCGCAGCAGTGCGGCGATTTCTCCGACATGTTCCTGCACGCGCGGCAAGCTCGCGAGCGGTGCACCCAGGCTACCGGGTGCACGCTGGTTCAAGAAGCTTACGAGCCAGTCGCGCGCTGCTTGCGCCACCGCGTCGTAGAGGCTTGCGAGCAGCACCGTCATCCAGGCCTGCTGTGTCGCATGGGCGTCGATGTCGGTCTGGCTGCCGGCATCGGGCGCCCAGTCGCCAGGGGCACGCAGGTCGACGGCATGGTCGAGGTCGATCGCCACATTCTCGAACACCACCTCGTGGCTGCCCGAGGCGCGCAGGCCCAGGTGGTCCCAGCTTGCGATCACGCGTACGCCGGGTGCATTGCGCGGCACCAGGAACACGCCGGTGCGCGGCGCGGGTTCGTCCGTGCGGCCCCACACGGCGAGCCACGAGAGGCCCTCGATGCCGGTCGTGTAGAGCTTGTGGCCGTCGATCTTCCAGCCACTGCCTTCGCGGCGGGCGACCGTCGCGGGCAGCCCGCCGCGTGCGGGCGAACCGAGCGCGGGCTCCACGCGCAGCGCATTGATGAGCGCGCCGCGATCCACTGCGTCTCGCAACACGCGTTCGCGCAGATGCAGCGGCCAGCGGCTGTCGCTGCGTGCGAGCGCGTGGTGCTGCAGGTAAGTCATCGTCAGGATCAGCGCGGTGGCCGGTTCGCCGCGCGCCACGGCCGCAATCACGCGCCGCGCCGTCGCCAGCGAGGCGCCCCCGCCGCCGTACGCCGCGGGCGCCACCAGGCCGATGAGGCCGTGCGACTGCAGCGCCTCGAAGTTCGGGCGCGGAAAGGCGCCGCTGCGGTCGTGGTCGGCCGCCGTGGCGGCGAACTGCGCCGACAGTCGCGCCAGCACGGCGGTATCGACGGTGGCAGGGGCGGGATCTTCGTTCGTGGCCGGCGGGCGGCGCAAGGGGAGTGCACTCATGGTCCGGCACGTTAGCGGGGCCTCGCCGCGCCGAAAACGACGCATCCCGCATATGCAAACTCGTTTTTCTGCGTTCGCATTTGCCGTGTGCGCCGGTACGGTCCGGTGCATGAAACCTGAATTCCCGCTCGATCGGCGCCGCCTTCTCCAGACCGCTGCCGCCTGGAGCGCCATGGCTGCAACTGGCGCAGCGCGGGCCGCGGCACCGGCACGCGACCTTTCCGGCGTGACCCTGCGCGTGGGCACCTACAAGGGCCTCTGGCGGCCGCTGCTGCAGGCTTCCGGCCAGGCCAATACGCCCTACAAGATCGACTGGCGCGAGCTCAACAACGGCGTGCTGCACATCGAGGCCATCAACGGCGACGCGCTCGACCTGGGCTCTGGCAGCGAGATACCGCCGGTGTTCGCGGCGCGCCAGAAATCCAGCGTGAAGCTGGTGGCAGTGACGCATGAAGACCTCAACAACCAGGCCACGCTGGCGCGCAAGGATTCGCCGATCCGCAGCATTGCCGACTTCAAGGGCAAGCGCGTGGGCTATGTGCGCGCAACCACTTCTCACTACTACTTGGCCAAGCAGCTAGCAGAAGCAGGGCTCTCGTTCAGCGACATCCAGGCCGTGAGCCTCACGCCCGCAGACGGGCTTTCGGCCTTTGCGCGCGGCGATCTCGATGCCTGGGCCATCTACGGCTACAACGGCCAGCTTGCGCGCACGCAGTACGGCGCGCGCACCATCAAGACAGGCGTGGGTTATCTCTCGGGCAACTTCCCCATCTACGTCAACCCGCGCGCACTCGACGATGCGCTGCGACGCGCGGCACTGAACGACCTGCTGCAGCGCCTGCAGCGCTCGTTCGCATGGATCAACGGCAACTTCCTGGCCTATGCGCGCGCGCAGTCGGCCGAGACGCGCGTGCCGGTCGGCGACCTGGTCGAGCTCTTCAACGGCCGCAGCGGCGACTACAGCCTGGGCCCGGTCACCGACGCCGTGGTGCACAGCCACCAGGAGGTGGCCGACACCTTCCTGAAGATCGGCGTGCTCGACGGCCCGGCCGACGTGAAGCCCTTGTGGGACCGCAGCTTCGAAAGCGTGCTGCGCCTGCCCGCCGCCTGAACAACCCTGCTTTCAATCCTGAAGAACACGAGGACACCATGAGCCAGAACGACGTTGAATTCATCGGCATGATCCAGGGCCAGAAGGTCTCGGAAATCCATGCCCCCAGGGGCCCGGCCATCGACCGCGACTATGTGCGTGCCTTTGCCCAGGCGCACGAGAACGCGGGCTTCGATCGTGTGCTGGTGCCGCACCATTCCACCGGTCCCGACGCCACGCTGACGGTGGCCTATGCCGCCTCGGTCACCGAGCGCATCCACTACATGCTTGCGCACCGCCCCGGCTTCGTGGCGCCGACGCTGGCGGCGCGGCAGTTCGCGTCGCTCGACCAATTTACTGGCGGCCGGCTCGGTGTGCACTACATCTCGGGCGGCTCCGACGAGGAACAGCGTCGCGACGGTGATTGGCTCGATCATGACCAGCGCTATGCCCGCACCGACGAATACCTGGAGGTGCTGCACAAGGTGTGGACCGGCGAGAAGCCCTTCGACCACGAAGGCGCGTATTACCGCTTCCAGAATGCGTTCTCGGAAGTGAAGCCGGTGCAGACGCGCAACGGAAAGCCGCATGTGCCGGTGTATTTTGGCGGTGCGTCGGAGGCTGCGATTCCCGTGGCCGGCAAGTACGCCGATGTGTATGCGCTGTGGGGCGAATCGCTCGACCAGGCGCGCGAGCTCACGACCCGCGTGCGCGCCGAAGCCGCAAAGCACGGGCGCAGCGTGCGCTTCTCGGTGTCGTTTCGTCCGATCCTCGCGGAGACCGAAGAGGCCGCATGGGCGCGCGCCGACCGCATCCTGGCCGAGACCAAGCGCCTACGCGTGGTGCAGGGCTACAACCGCGGTGGCCCGCAGCAGAGCGAAGGCGCGAAGCGCCTGCTGGCCGCGGCGGAGAAGGGCTCACGGCTCGACAAGCGGCTGTGGACGGCCATTGCTCAGGAAATCGGCGGGCGGTCCAACAGCACCGCGCTGGTCGGCACGCCCGAGCAGGTGGCCGATGCGCTGCTCGACTACTACGACCTGGGCGTCACTACCTTCCTGATCCGCGGCTTCGACCCGCTGGAGGACGCGACCGACTATGGCCGAGAGCTGATTCCGCGTACGCGCGAGCTGGTGGCGCAGCGCGCGGCCTCCATCCGCAAGGCCGCCTGAGTCCGTCTTTCTCCCTCCCCCTCTGGGGGAGGGCAGGGGTGGGGGCTGACGGCCTTCACGACGCCGCGGCCGTTCGAGCGCCGCTTGCCCCCATCCCAACCTTCCCCCGGAGGGGGAAGGGGCAATAACCAATACCCAGGAAACCCTTCATGAGTGCCGTTCTTTCCATCGACCGCCACGCGATCCAGCCGCTCAAGCTCAATCCGAACCCGCAGCAGAAATACTGGTTCGACCCGATCCCGCCACGCACCAGCGTGCAGGCCGAACGCCGCCATCGGCAAGAGCGCCTCGCGGGCGCCTTCCGCCTGTTCGCGCGCTTCGGCTTTGCACAGGGCTTGGCCGGTCACATCACCGCGCGCGACCCAGAGCTGCACGACCACTTCTGGGTCAACCCGCTGGGCATCCACTTCTCGCGCATCAAAGTCTCCGACCTGCTGCTGGTCAATTCGAAGGGCGAGACCGTGATTGGCGACCGGCCGCTCAACAAGGCGGCCTTCGCCATCCACGCGGCAATCCACGAGCACAACCCGAAGATCATTGCTGCCGCGCACACGCACTCGACCTACGGCAAGGCCTGGTCCACGCTGGGCCGCAAGCTCGACGCCCTCACGCAGGACAGCTGCGTGTTCCATGAAGACGTGGCGCTGTTCGACGACTTCACCGGCATGGTGGTCGACACCAGCGAGGGTGATCGCATTGCGCACGCGCTGGGCGACAAGAAGGGCGCCATTCTCAAGAACCACGGCATCCTGACCGCGGGCCCGACGGTGGAAGCCGCCGCCTGGTGGTACATCGCGCTGGACAACGCCTGCCACACGCAGTTGCTGGCAGAGGCCGCCGGCAAGCCGCAACCCATCGACGAAGCGACGGCGCGCCACACCCATAGCCAGATCGGCGGCCCGGAGGGGGCCATCCATTCCTTCGACAGCCTTTATGAAGGCCTGGTCGAAGCGGAGCCCGAACTGCTGCTCTAAAGAAAAACTACCGGAGTTCTCGATGACCGTATCCCTTTCACGCCGCGGTGTCCTGCGCGCAGGCGGCGCCGCCGCCGTGGTCGCCACGGGCGGGCTGATTGCCTCGCAGGCGTTCTCGCAGCAGGCGCGCAAGCTCACCTTCGCCTGGAACGCCGCCGCGTTCTGCCTCTCGCCCGTCGTCGTCGCGCAGGAGCGCGGCTACTTCGAGCGCAATGGGCTCCAGGTGGACCTGATCAACTACACCGGCTCCACCGACCAGTTGCTGGAGTCGCTGGCCACGGCCAAGGCCGATGCGGCCGTGGGCATGATCCACCGCTGGCTCAAGCCGCTGGAGTCGGGCTTCGACGTGAAGATCGTCGGCAGCTCGCACGGTGGATGCGTGCGGCTCATGGGCGCCAAGGCGGCGGGCGCCACCAGCATTGCCAGCCTCAAGGGCAAGATCATCGGCGTGTCGGACATTGCGAGCCCGGGCAAGAACTTCTTCTCGATCCTGCTTGCGAAGAACGGCGTCGATGCCGACAGGGACGTGACCTGGCGCCAGTACCCGGCCGACCTGCTCGACATTGCCGTGCAGAAGGGCGAGATCCACGCGATTGCCGACGGCGACCCGAACGTCTACCTGATCGAGAAGCGCAACAAGGGCGCCTTCGTGGAGATTGCGAGCAACCTCTCTGGCGAATACAAGGACAAGGTGTGCTGCATCGTCGGCGCGCGCGGTGAGCTGGTGCGCAAGGACAAGCCGACCGTGGCGGCGCTGGTGCGCGCCATCGCGCAAGCCTCC
Organism: Variovorax sp. OV700; assembly: GCF_900099805.1. Classification (GTDB taxonomy): domain Bacteria; phylum Pseudomonadota; class Gammaproteobacteria; order Burkholderiales; family Burkholderiaceae_C; genus Variovorax. Next base: position 280,563 of record NZ_FNDR01000003.1, read on the forward strand.
GACTACGTGGCGGAGAACCCCAACGAATCGGCGAAGCTCTTTGCCAAGTATTCGCCCAAGGTGCCGGTGGAAGACCTGCGCGCTCTGCTCGGCACGCTCACGCACAACCACCATCCGCTCGGCAAGAACCTGCGCGACGAGGTCGAGTTCTATGCGCGCGATTTCCGCAGCGTCGGCGTGCTCAAGAAGACCACCGATCCGGTGCGCTTCGCCGAGCATGTCTCTTTCGATCCGCTGGCATGAGCGCCGCGCCGGGCCGCCCCAAGCAAGCTCGCTCCCGCTTGGCGGGAAGGCGCGCAGCGCCAAGGGTGCACCAGTGAGCACCCCCGACCCCGCATTGGGCTTCGATTCCCTCCCCTTCCGGGGGAGGGCCAGGGTGGGGGCAGCGGCGCCCGAACGCACGCCTGCTCCCGCATCGACATCGCCCCGTATCCAAAAGGCCCTGCCCACATGGCGCATCGGCTTCGCCGCCGCTGCGACATGGCTCTCCCTCGGCCTGCTCACGATCTATTGGCCGAACCAGGCCGTGGGCTTCAGCGACTGGGCCTATACCGACGAGTTCGGCATCGCAGCCATTGCCATCGGTGCGTTGCTGCTGGCCGTCGCATTGCTCGGGCCGCGTGCCGGCCGCGTCGCACGGGCGCTGCGGCCCGCCGGCCCTTGGCTCGTCGCACTGCCCGTGCTCTTCGCCATCTGGGAGATTGCCACGGCCAAGCTCGCGCTGCTCCCCACGCCGTTCTTCGCGCCGCCGCAGAGCCTCGTCGAAACCTACATCGACGATTGGCGCCGCCTCGGCGAAAGTCTGTTGCACTCGGCGCGGCTGCTCGCCCACGGCTTCGTGCTGGGCGCGCTCGCGGGCTTTCTCACGGGCGTGACCATCGGCTGGTCGCGCATCGCGGGCTACTGGGTGCATCCGGTGCTGCGCTTCCTGGGGCCTGTGCCGGCCTCGGCGCTGCTGCCGCTCGCATTCTTCTTCTTCCCATCGAGCTATGCGGCCGCGGTGTTCCTGATTGCGCTGGCCACCGGCTTTCCGGTCGCGGTGCTCACCTGGTCCGGCGTGGCGGGCGTCAACCGCAACTACTACGACGTGGCGCGCACCATGGGCGCGAGCGAGCGTTTCCTGGTGCTGCGCGTGGCCATTCCGGCGGCCTTGCCGCAGGTGTTCGTGGGCCTCTTCATGGGCCTGGGCGCGGCGTTCTCGGTGCTGGTGACGGCCGAGATGATGGGCGTGAAGGCCGGGCTCGGCTTCTATCTTTCGTGGGCGCAGGGCTGGGCCTCGTACTCGAACATGTACGCCGCGCTGATCGTGATGGCCGTGCTGTGCTCGGGCCTGATCACGTTGCTCTTCAAGGTGCGCGACCGCGTGTTGTCGTGGCAGAAAGGAACCGTCAAATGGTAGCCGCCGCAGTTGCTGCCGAAGCGGGTGTGCGCCAGTCCGGCGCACACATCGACATTCGCGGTGTGAGCCATTGGTTCGATGTGGCGGCGGGGCCGCTGCAGGTGCTCGACGACATCGACCTCACGGTGAAGCCGGGAGAGTTCGTCGCGCTGCTCGGGCCGAGCGGCTGCGGCAAGTCGACCTTGCTGCGCCTCGTGGCTGGGCTCGAACCCGCCACGGCCGGCCGCATCACGCAGGACGATGCGCTCATCACGCGGCCCGACCCGTCCCGCATCGTCGTGTTCCAGGACCCCACGCTCTACCCGTGGCGCAGCGTGTGGGACAACGTGGCGCTGGGCCTGCAGGCGCGCGGCGTGCTCAAGGCGCAGCGCGGGCGAGTCGACGAGGCGCTCAAGCTCGTCGGCCTCACCGACTTTGCAAAAGCCTTTCCGCACCAGCTCTCGGGCGGCATGGCGCAGCGCGTGGCATTGGCGCGCGCACTCGTCAACGATCCGCAATTGCTTGTGCTCGACGAACCGCTCGGCAAGCTCGATTCGCTCACGCGCATCTCGATGCAGAGCGAGCTGGTCAACCTGTGGCAGCGCGCGGGTTTCTCGGCCTTGCTCGTCACGCACGACGTGGAGGAGGCGCTGTTCCTCGCCAACCGCGTGATCGTGCTGAGCGACCGGCCGGCGCGCATCGCGGCGGAGATCGTGGTCGACCTGCCGTATCCCCGCCATCGCGGCCATGCACGGCTGGCAGAACTGCGCCACGAGGCGCTCAGGCACCTGGGGCTCGACGCGACGTGGTGACATGAACAGCACGCCGCAGGCCGATTGGCTCAACCTGCTGATCGGCCTGCTCCAAAGCGCGCAGCTGCAGCTGCTGCGCGTGCTCGATGCGCTCGGGCTCGCACGGCAGGTGCACGGCCAAGCGGCCTGGCCATGGTCGCATCGCCTCTCGGGCGAAAACCTGTTGATCGACCTGGGCCAGGCGCGCAGCCTTGCGTGGACGCTGGTCCTTGTTTCCGCAGCGCTGTTTGCGCTGTTGCTCGCGTTGTTGTGGCGGCGCCCGCGCTTCTACTTTCTGGCAGTGGTGCCGATGCTGCTGATCGCCGCGCCATGGCCGCAGGCGCACGTGGTGCTGGTGCCCGCAACGCCGACCAGCTTTCACTCCGCGCCGCCCGGCTTTACAGCAGCCTCCATCGCACGCGGCCGCGTGCTGTACGAACAGAACTGCGTCGCATGCCATGGTGTTGACGGCAGGGGCGAAGGGCCGCTCGCGGCTTCGCTGGCAGTCTGGCCGCCCAATCTCAACGGCCCCTTGCTGTGGCGGCGTGCCGACGGTGATCTGCTCTGGCGCATTCTTCATGGCACGCGAGATACGCAGCATGGCGGGGCCACGATGCCGGGCTTCGGCGAAAAGATCGACGAGGCCGAGGCGTGGGCGCTCATCGACTACATGAAGGCGCTGGGCGCCGGGCAGAACTTGCGCGCGCTCGGCAATTGGCCACAGCCCATCGGCCTGCCCGACATGGCGGTGCGCTGCGGTTCGCAGCCGCCGCGCACGCTCGCAAGCTGGCGCGGGCAGCGTGTGCGCATCGTCGCCGGCAACGCGGCGCCCGCTGAAGATCCGCGGCTCGTGACGGTGCTGCTCGTGCCGCCGTCTCCGATGGCATCGAGCGCCACCGCCGATTGCGTTGCGCAGTCCGCCGCCGCGTGGGAGGCGCTGGCTTTGATAACCGGAACCGACCGCCTTGCCGGCACGCAGCTCATCGCCGACCGCGACGGTTGGCTGCGCGTGCGCGGCGAGCCCGGCAAAGCGGGCTGGTCCGACGACGACCTGGTCTGCCGCAGCGAACGCCCGCCCGCCCGGGCGGGGCAGGGCGCCGCCTTGCCCGCCGACGGGCTGGGCGCGCTCATCGCCCGCATGGACGCCGAGCCCGTGCGCTTCGTCAAGGGCGGCTTCATCCACTGATCTTTTTTCCTTCACCCCGCAACGAACACGGAGAACCCATGAACTCATCACACCTTGATCGATCGCGCCGGCGGCTGCTGACGCACAGCCTCGCCGCGGCCACGGCCATCAGCTTGCCTGCGTTCTCGTTCCAAGCCAATGCGCAGGGCCGCCCGGTGCTCAAGGCCGGGGATCAGAAGGGCGGGCTGCGCGCGCTGCTCGAAGCGGCCGGCGGGCTCGAAGGCTTGAACTACGACATCCAGTGGTCCGAATTCCCCGCGGCCGCGCCGCTGGCCGAAGCGCTGAATGCGGCGGCCGTCGATTCCGGCCCCATCGGCGACGCGCCGCTTGTCTTCGCGCTTGCCGCCGGCACGCGTGTCAAGGCCATCGGCGCGAACCGTTCGGATTCCTATGGCACGGCGGTGCTCGCGCGCCCCGATTCACCGCTCAAGACCGCCGCCGACCTCAAGGGCAAGAGCATTGCCACCAACCGCGGCTCCATCGGCCACTACGTGACACTCAAGGCCATCACCGCGGCGGGCCTCAAGCCCGAGGAGGTGAACATCCGCTTTCTTGCGCCGGCTGATGCAAAGCTTGCACTCACGCAGGGCTCGGTCGATGCCTGGGCCACCTGGGAGCCCTACACCGCGCTGGCCGAAGTCAGCCACCACGCGCGCGTGCTCGTCAGCGGGCGCGGGCTGCTGCCCGGGCTCAGCTACCTCGCGGCCACCGATGCCGCCATTGCCGCCAAGCGGCCGGTTCTGCAGGATTTTTTGCAGCGCGTGGTGAAGGCGCAGCTCTGGTCGTACCGCAATGTCGACGCCTACTCGGCCGCGCTCGCGCGCATCATCGGCATTCCGCCCGAGGCGGCCAAGCTTCAGTTCGAACGCCGCCAGCAGAAGTGGGTGCCTATCGATGCGCAGGTCGTTGCCGACCAGCAGGGCACGGCGGACTTCTACCGCCAGGTCGGGCTCATCAAGCAACCGCTCGATGTGAAGACCACCTTCGACACGGGCTTTGGGGTCGCGGCGCAGGGCTGATCGATCACGCGCGGCTGCGATCGGCGGCGCGCACCAGCTGCGACAGACGCTTGACCAGCGGCTCGAAGAGTTCCGCCGAGGTGTTGCCGTAGCCCAGCACCAGGCCGTTGTCCGCCGCCTTCGGCTGGATCGCGAAGCTCGACAGCGGCACGGGCGCGAGTTGATGGCGCAGCGCTTCGGTGGCGATCCGCCGGTCGTCGAAGCGAGGCGGCAGCCGCACCGTGAGGTGCAGCCCGCAGTAGCCGCCGTCGATCTCGTGCGGCACCTTGAGGTGCCGGGTCAGCGCCAGCCGCAGTGCCTGCTGCCGCTCGCGGTAGAGCCGCCGCATGCGGCCCAGGTGCCGGCTGAACTGTCCGCTCTCGATGAAGTCGGCCATGGCCAGCTGTTCGTGGCGATGGCCGCCGCGCAGCATTTCCCCGAGCGCCGTCTGCACCACCGCCATGAGCTGCCGCGGCAGCACCAGGAAGCCGAGCCGCAGCGAGGGGAACATCGTCTTGCTGAAGGTGCCGATGTAGAGCACCGGGGCGTCGTCCACCAGCCCCTGCATGGCTCCGATGGGTTCGCCGGTGTGGCGGAACTCGCTGTCGTAGTCGTCCTCGATGATCCATGCGCCGTGCCGGCGCGCCTCTGCGATCAGCGCCAGTCGGCGCGCGATGCTCAGCACGGCACCGGCCGGGTACTGGTGCGAGGGCGTGGTGTAGATCAACCGGGGCGGGTGCTTCTGCCAGTCGTTCGCGCTCGCGCACAGGCCCTCTGCGTCGACCCGCACGGGCACGATGCGCATGTCGCCGGCATGCATGGCCGCCTTCGCACCGCGATAGCCCGGGTCTTCGACCCAACCCGTTTCACCGGGATTCGCCAGCAGCCGCACGCACAAGGAGATGGCTTCCTGTGCGCCTTCGGCAATGACCACCTGCGATGCGTCGCATCGGACACCGCGCGCAATGGCCAGGTGCCGTGCGATGGCCGCGCGCAGCGGCGGCTCGCCCAGCGGAGGTCCGTAGCCGAGCGTGGCCGGGCTGGCGGCACGCATGGCCCGGTCCAGTGCCCCCCGCCAGGCTGCGGAAGGAAAGTGCGACAGCGCCGGCACGCCCGGGCGCAGGGCCGCGTCCGGAATGGTGAAAGGCGTGCTCGGCTTGATGCCGGCCAGGCGACGCGCAGTGGCCGGCGCGCCCGCGGATTTGCCCAAGCGCCGCGGCAACGCCGGTGAAGTCAATTCAGTGACCCGCGTGCCCTGGCGGTCCGGCCGCACGTAGCCCTCGGCGGCCAGATGCTCGTAGGTTGCGGTGACGGTGTTGCGTGAGACAGCGAGCGCCTCGGCCAGCGCGCGCGAACCGGGCAGCCGGCTGCCCGGCGCCAGGCTGCCGTCGAGAATGGCGCGCTTCAGGCGCTCGTGCAGCTGGCGCTGCATCGAGCCGGCCTCGCGATCGCGGGCCAGAGGGGATTCGAACAGTGCGGCCGCGTCGAGGTGGGAAAGGTTGCTCATGAGCGAAAACGTGGCACCATGAAATGAATATGGCGTGGTACTTCCTGTAGCGCCACGCCGGGCGTACTTTACCGTTCCCCGGCACTGCCGCTACCTTTGCTTCCGAAAGCCTCCCCATGTCAGCTCGCCACAACGAATACGGCCAATCCATCGGTCCCCTGGTGCCCGAATGGACGCCTCGTTCCCAGCCGCCGCGCCGCCCCATCGTGGGGCGCTACTGCGTGCTCGAACCGCTCGATGCCGCCCGGCACGCCGACGACCTCCACGCCGCCTATGCGCTGGCACCCGACGATCGCGACTGGACCTACCTGTTCTTCGAACGGCCCGCCGACGTGGCAAGCACGCGGGCCTACATCGAACGCGCCGCGCAGAGCGCCGATCCCATGCACTTCGCGGTCATCGATCTGCAGACCGGCCGGGCCGTCGGTACGCTGGCGCTGATGCGCATCGACCCGGCCCACGGCACGATCGAGGTCGGCGTCGTCGTTTTTTCTCCGCTGCTGAAGCAGACGCCGATGTCCACCGAAGCGCAGTACCTGCTGATGAAGCTGGCTTTCGACGAACTCGGCTACCGGCGCTACGAATGGAAATGCGACAGCTGCAACGAGCCGTCGAAGCGCGCTGCCTTGCGCCTGGGCCTTCAATTCGAAGGCATCTTCCGGCAGGCGATTGTCTACAAGGGCCGAAGCCGCGACACCGCGTGGTTCTCGATCGTCGACAGCGAATGGCCGGTGTTGCGCACGGCATTCGAGCGCTGGCTTGCGCCGGAAAATTTCGACGCGCAAGGCAGGCAGCGCATGGCACTCGACCGCTTCCGCCTGCCGCGCAGCAGCTGACGGCTTGCGGGCCTGACAGGTTCAGCCGGGCTTTTGCGCCTGTTCGCACTTCACCTGGATCAGCTCGCGCTCGTCCAGCGTGGCGCCAATGCGCACCGCGCTGAGACAGCCGCCCCAGACGCAGCCGGTGTCGGTGGAGAGCAGGTCGGGCCGCGAAAGCCAGCCGAGCGTCGACCAATGGCCAAAGGCCACGGTGGCATTCGCGGTCTTGCGACCGGGCACGTCGAACCAGGGCATGAAGCCTTCGGGGGCGGGGCGCATGCCGTCCTTGCTCTCGAACTCCATCACGCCGTCGGCCGTGCAAAAGCGCATGCGTGTCAGCGCGTTGACGATGGCGCGCAGCCGCGCGCCGCCGGTGAGCGTGTCGCTCCACTGCGCCGGCTCGTTGCCGTACATGCCGAGCAAGAACTCGCCCAGCGCAGGGCCGCGCAGCACCGATTCGACCTCGGCCGCCAGCACCAGCGTGTCGCCCACCGTCCACTGCGGCAGCACGCCGGCATGCACCATGAGCAAGTCGCCGCCATCGATCTGCATGTGCAGCGCCATGTGCTGCTGGCGCACCCACTCGAGCATGACTTCGCTGTCTGGCGCCTCGAGCAGCGCCGCCAGCGTGTCCTTGCGGCTGGGCTTGCGCGCACCGTGCGCCACGCCCAGCAGGTGCAGGTCGTGGTTGCCGAGCAGGCTCAGCGCCGAGGCGCCGAAGCCGTGCACGCGCCGCAGCACGGCGGCCGAGTCGGGCCCGCGGTTGACCAGGTCGCCGAGCAGGACGACGGTGTCGCGGCTGGGGGAGAAACCGATTTTGTCGAGCAGTCGCTGGAGGGCGGCGTCGCAGCCCTGGATGTCGCCGATCAAGTAAAGTGCCATGTCCTCATTTTCACCCCCTGTTCATGGATGTTCTCCTGCTGGCCATGCTGACCACGCTCAATGCGTTGTTCGCGATGTCCGAAATGGCCCTTTCAACCAGCCGGCGCGCGCGCCTGGCAGCGCTGGCCGAGACAGGAGACGCTGGCGCGGAAGCCGCGCTCAAGCTGATGGAGGAGCCGACCCATTTCCTCTCGACCGTGCAGATCGGCATCACCTCGATCGGCATGCTCAGCGGTATCGTGGGAGAGGCCGCCTTCGCGGCGCCGCTCGCCGTGTGGATGGAGCACCTGGGCATGGGCCGCGGCACGGCCAGCGTGGTTTCCACCGCCGTGGTGGTGACCGGCATCACCTTCTTCACCATCATCTTCGGCGAGCTGGTGCCCAAGCGCATCGGCCAGCTTTACCCCGAGCCGGTGGCGCGCTGGGTGTCGCGCCCGATGCGGGGGCTCGCCAAGGGTGCCAAGCCCTTCGTGTGGCTGCTCGCGAGCGCCACCGCCGCGGTGCTGAAGCTGCTGCGCATCGACGCCAATGCCGCGCGCTCCATGACCGAGGAAGAAATTTCGGCCAGCCTCGAAGAGGGCGTGGATGCCGGCGTGATCGAGCAGCACGAGCACCAGATGGTGCGCAACGTGTTCCACCTGGACGACCGCCGGCTGTCGTCGCTCATGGTTCCACGCGCCGACATCGAATGGCTCGACGCGTCGGACACCGTGGCTGAGGCACTGCAGAAAGTGGCGGATGCGGGTGCGCTCAACATCGTGCATTCGTGGTATCCGGTGTGCCGCCATTCGCTCGACGACGTGGTGGGCGTCATCAGCGTGGCGCACCTGCTGCGCCTGGGTACCGGCCATGACGGCGTGCTCGGGCAAGAGGCCGCGCCGGCCGTGTTCGTGCCCGAGACGCTCACCGGCATGGAGCTGCTCGAGCAATTCCGCGAGCGTGGCGGCCGGCTCGTGTTCGTGGTCGACGAATACGGTGTGGTGCAGGGCCTCATGACCCCCCGCGACATGCTCGAAGCCATCACCGGCGAACTGCAGCCCGGCACCCTGACCGACGCCTGGGCGCGCGAGCGGCCCGACGGCGTGTGGGAGCTCGACGGGCTGATGCCTGTTTCCGAGTTGCGTGCGCGGCTCGGCATTCGCGAGCTGCCTGAAGAAGAGCGCGGGCGCTACAACACTGTTGCGGGTTTGCTGATGGCAGTCTCGGGCCATCTGCCCAAGACCGGCGAGGTCATCGACTGCGCCGGCTGGCATTTCGAGATCGCCGCACTCGAGGGACGCCGCATCGACCGGGTGCTGGCCGCGCCCGACAAGACGGCGTCCAGGGACGACTAGGCCCGCCATGCTCTCATTGCTCGCCCTCAGCTGCCCGCAATGCTCGGCACCGCTGCCGCGTGCCGCGCGCTGGCGCACCGTCAACTGCAACTATTGCGGCGCCACCATCACGCGGGGCGAGGAAACTGTCGAGCGCGAGAGCTTTCGCGCGGCGCTGCGCCGGGCGAATGCCGACCACGGCGACACCGGGCGCACGCTGCAATGGCGCGGCGCGCGCTACCGCGTGCTGGCACCGCTGGCCATCGGCGAGCACAGCGAAGTGCTGTTGGCCGAGCGGCTCGGTGCGCTGCCGGAGCGCGTCACGGTCAAGCTGGCACGCGAATCCGCTGACGGCGCCGTGCTGCTGCGCGAAGCCGCGGTGCTGCAGGGCTTGCAGTCGCTCGCCATGCCGGGCGCTTCATATTTCACGCGCCGCCTTCCGCAGCCGGTGGGCACGGGGCTGGCCGAAGGGCTTGCAGACGGTAGTCGCCAGGCGCTGGTACTGCGCCACCCGCCCGGTTTCTGGGGCAGCCTGCACAACCTGCAGCAGGCCAACCCGCGGGGCATCGATGCGCGGCATGCCGTGTGGCTCTGGCGTCGCATGCTCGAGGTGCTGGCCTTCGTGCACGACGCGGGCTGGACCCATCGCGACCTGTCGCCCGCGCATGCGCTCGTGCATCCGCGCGACCATGGCGTGCTGATCGTCGGCTGGTCGCGCGCGCAGCAGGCGTCCGGGCCCGCCCATGCCGCCGCCGCGGCGCGCGACCTAATGCAAAGCGCCTGGACCGTGCGCGCCGTGCTGCACGGCGGCAAGCCCGATGACAGCCCCGGTTTGGGCGACCGCACGCCCGCGCCGCTCGCCGCCTTGCTGCGCCGATGCAGCGAGGACGCCGCCGAATGCCAGCGGCTGGGCGCGCGCGGCATCGAGCAGGCGTTGTCCACCGCATCGCACGAAGCCTTCGGCACGCCGCAGTTCGTTCATTTCGACCCGGCGCCCGGCGCCTGAAAACAACCATCGAAGAAAACAGAGGAGCACGCACCCATGGGCTACGGAAACTACTCGCACGCCGCTCACACGGCACTCATTGCCGACCGCGCCGCCAAGCCCGGTTCCGAGGTGTTCACCCAGACCGCTACGCACCCGCTGATGAACCCGCACGGGCTCAAGGTGCGCGAGTCGCGCGACAACGCCGACCACCCCAACTCGCTGGGCATTGCGTTCGCGCTCGACGTCACGGGCTCGATGGGCGACATCCCGCAGATCCTCGCGCGCCGCGAGTTGCCCACCTTCATGAAGCTCTTGACCGATTGCGGCGTGGCCGATCCGCAGCTCATGTTCATGGCCATCGGCGATGCGAATTCCGACCAGGCTTCGCTGCAGGTGGGCCAGTTCGAATCGACCGCGCCGCTCATGGACCAGTGGCTGACCTGGAGCTATCTCGAAGGCGGGGGCGGCGGCAGCGGCGAAGAAAGCTACGAGCTGGCTTTCTACGTGATGGCGCAGCACACTGACATGGACTGCTGGGTGAAGCGCAAGAAGCGCGGCTACCTGTTCGTGACCGGCGACGAGCTGCCGTATCCCGCCGTCTCGCGCCGCCAGGTCGAGGGGCTCATCGGCGAAAAGCTCGACGAGGACATTCCGATCGAGGAAGTCATTGCCGCCGCCGCCGAAACCTGCCACCTGTTCTTCCTCATTCCCGACGCACAGCGCCGCCGCCGCCGCGAGCCGCGCTGGCGCGAACTGCTCGGCGATCACGTGATCTGCATGGACTCGCCCGACGACGCCTGCGCGGTGGCCGCCGGCATCGTGGCGCTCACCGAGAAGGCCGTGCCTCATCTCGACGGCCTGGCCAAGGTGATGGCCGCCACCGGCATGGAGAAGCAACGCGTCGCCGGCGTGCTGCATGCGCTCGATGGCTATGCCGCGCTGCTCGATCCGCTGGCACCGCGGCGCGCACCGCCCGCCGCAGCGGACTCGGCGCCTCGTTCCTCGTGGTGGAAGCGGCTCTTCGGTTGACCGCCGTGTGAGCTCCCCGGCACACCCGACGCGCTACGTCTCGCTGCTCGGCCTGGGCTTTGGCGACTGCGGCAAGGGCCGCTTCACCGACCACCTGTGCGGCGAGCTGCAGGCGCACACCGTGGTGCGCTTCAACGGCGGCGCACAGGCCGGCCACAACGTGGTGCTGGCCGACGGCCGCCACCACACCTTTTCGCAGTTTGGCGCCGGCAGCTTTCACGCCGGCGTGGCGACCGTGCTCGCGAGCCCGGTGGTGGTGCACCCGACCGCGCTGCGCGTCGAGGAAGAAGCGCTGCGCCGCGTGGGCGTGAACAACGCCTTCGCTCGCTTGCTGATCGATGCGCGCTGCCGCGTCACCACGCCGTTCCACCAGGCCGCGGGCCGCCTGCGCGAATGGGTGAGGGGAGCGGCGGCGCATGGCAGCTGTGGCGTGGGCGTCGGCGAAACGGTGCGGCAGGCGTTGGCCGCGCCCGGCACGGCCCTGCACTACGGCGACATGCGGCACCCCGCGCGCGCACTCGAAAAGCTCGAAGCCCTGCGCATCGCGCTGCAGCGCGAGTTTGCAGATGCGGCACCTCCACACGCCGAGGCCGCGCAGGAACTGGCCCTGCTCGGCGACACGACGCTTGCGCAGCGCTGGCTCGACGCGGCGGCGCCGTGCTTGCGCCTGTCGCCACCCGCAAGCGCCGACGCCATCGGCCAGCGCTTGGCGCGCCCCGGCGCCGTGCTGTTCGAAGGCGCACAGGGCGTGCTGCTCGACGAGTGGCGCGGCTTTCATCCGCACACCACGTGGAGCACCATTTCCACCGCCGCCGTTGAAGCCGTGCTGCGCGACGCCGGCATCGACGCGCCCGTGCAGCACCTTGGCGTGCTGCGCAGCTACATCACGCGCCACGGCCCCGGGCCGCTGCCCACGCACGACCGCGCGCTCGACGAGCGGCTGGCCGAACCGCACAACGCCGACGAAGGCTGGCAAGGCGCGTTTCGCCGCGGCCATCCCGATGCGATGCTGCTGCGCTATGCGCTCGCGGCGGTTGGCCCGCTCCATGGGCTGGTGGCAAGCCATCTCGATGCAGTGGAAGGCGCGGGATTCCGCTGGTGCGCGGGCTATCGCACCGCCGACGGCGCCAGCCTCGCGTCGCTGCCGTTGGCCGACGACGCGACGGACCTCGAGCAGCAGCACCGGCTGACGCAACTTCTGCAAGGCGCGCAGCCGCTTTACGAGCCCGGCGGCATCGCCACCTCTGAGGCATGGATCGAACGCGTCGAAGCCTTGAGCGGCCAGCGCGTGCGCTACGGCGCATTCGGGCCTGCGCGCGGCGCGGTGCGGTCCTTGCATGCCATTGGCCAGATTGGCCAGATCTGAAAAACCGGCGCAAGCACCCTCAAGCAGAATCCGAAGCCATCACCACGATCGACAGCCCACATGAACCCGACCGAAGACATCTACACCGAGCCCAACGCCGATCCCGACACGCTTGCCAACCTCGGGCCGCTGCGCGCCATGGCCGGCATCTGGGAGGGCAGCCGCGGGGTGGACGTCAAGCCCAAGCGCGAAGGCCCGAAGACGCAGGTCTACGTCGAGCGCTACGAACTGCAGCCAATCGATCCGCAGACCAACGGCCCCCAGCTTCTGTATGGCCTGCGTTACCACACCTACATCCACAAGCCCGGCCTCACCAAGATGTACCACGACCAGGTGGGCTACTGGCTCTGGGAGCCGGCCACCGAGACCGTGCTGCACACGCTGGCCATTCCGCGCGGACAGGTGGCCATGGCCAGCGGCCACGCCAAGGCCGGGGACACGCGCTTCACGCTCAGCGCCGAGCGCGGCAGCCTGGTGAACGGCATCGTGTCCAACCCCTTCATCGAGCATGCCTTCACCACGCTGGCGTGGAACATCACCGTCACCATCAATGCCGACGGCACCTGGTCTTACGACCAGGACACGGTGATGCAGATCCAGGGGCAGGCCGAGCCGTTTCATCACACCGACCGCAACACGCTGACGCGTGTCGGGGCGCCGGGGCTCAACCCCCTGGCGATGCCCGATGCGCCGGCAGCCGTGATTGCATAGCGAGGCTAGCAGAGCCGGCGGCGCCCCTTACCAACGCACCTTCAGACCCACGCTGGCGTTGAGCCCGCTCTTCACGCGCGCCCCGCCGCCCGAGGCCCACAGCTTGCCCACCTCGCCATAGAGGCTCATGCCCGGCGTCAGCCGCAGCGTGGCGCCCGCGGCCAGCTCGGTGCTGGTGCCGCCGGTGCGTGTGGCAATGTCGGTGTAGCCCGCCGGACCGATGAAGCGGGTCACGTCCGTGCCGCTGCTGCTGCGGTAGAGGTTCAGCCGCGCATAGGGTTGCAGCGGGCCGGCGCCGGTGGTCATCTCGCCCTTGATGCGGACGCCAGCGCGCACCAGCCAGCCGCTGTGGCTGTCTTGCTGCACCAGGGCACCGACGATGTGGGCGTCGTCCAGGCTCACGCGCTGGTGCACCAGCTGCAGCTGGGGCTCGACGATCCAGTCCGGCGAGATGTGAAAGCCCTGGCCCACCTCGATGGAGGCCAGCAGGCTGTCGCCCTTGCCCGAACCGGCGGAACCCAGCGCGGTCGATGCCGTGTAGCGGTGGCGCCCGGCCTGCAGCACGCCGTCCAGGTACAGGCCGCTGTCGTTCTTCCAGGTGGCGTAGGCACCGAGGTACTGGCTTCGCAGCTCGTTGGAGCCGACCGCGTAGTTCGGCAAGCCGCGCGCAAAGCCGTTCACGTCCATGCGGCCTTCGAGCTCGCCCACGTAGAGGCCCACGTGCCAACTGGGGTTGGCCCACAGGTCGGCGCCCGCCTGGAAGCCCGTGAGTCGCCCTTCGCTGCGGGGGCTCACGGTGCCGGCCTGGCCGATGGTGCGGTCCATGCTGATGATGCGGGCCCAGGCCTGCCGATAGCCCTGGCCGTTTGTTGCGGTGATGGCGGCGGCCGTATCGTCGCCGACGCGCTGATGCAGGTTGCCCACCATGGCCAGGTTGGCCTGGCGGAACTGCTCCGGCAGCGCGGCGTACAGCGGCACTTCGACACGGTAGGTGGGTACCGTCACGCCGGCTGCCGCCAACGGCGTTCTGCCATCGTCGCTCAGCGGGTCGCCTTCGTTCGGCGGTGGCGCGGGCGGTGCAGGCGGCGCGGGGGGTGCCGGCGATGCCGGCGGTGCCGATGGTGCGGGGGGCGCCGGAGGTGCCGGTGGCGGAGGAGGAGGGGGCGGAGGAGGCGGCGGCGGCGCGACGATGATGCCGGAGCGCAGGTACCAGTTCTCGCCCGCGCCGGCAGCGTCCGCCGCATGCAGGCGGTACTCGTAGGCGCCGGCGTCGACGTGGCCGCCCGCGAGGACGAAGGCGCTGCGGGTGGTCTGTGCGGTCGTGGTGGCCCCGTCCATCGCGGTCACCACCTCGATGCCGCTGCCGGTGGTCAGCGCGCCCAGGCCGCCCAGGTTGGTGATCTGTATGAATGTGGTGCCGCTCGCGACGGCCGAGCACCCGCACAGGATCAACCGGTCGCTCAGGCTGCTGCTCGTGCCGAGGGCCGTGCCCAGGCGCAGCGTGCCGCCGTTGCCTACCCAGGGGCCCTGCACCGTGAGCGTGGCGCCCGGCACGCTGCTCAGCAGCGAGACGGTGCCGCCGATGGCCATCGATGCGATGGTCTGGCTGTGGCCGGCCAAGTCGAGCGTGGCGCCCGGCGCCACCGTGAAGTTGCTGGCGTGGCTGAAGGTATTGGCCGCGCCCGCGCGCAGGGTGCCCGCGGCGACGTTGGTGGCGCCCGTGTACGTGCTGGCTGCGCCGAGCGTCAGCGTGCCCGCGCCATCCTTCACGAGCCCGCCGACGCCCGAGATGGGGCCCGACCACGTCATGCCGTAGCCGTGAGTGTCGATGGTGCCCGTGCCGTCGATCCGCAAGGCATTGGCCATGTTCAGGCCTTCGGCGCCGGGGATCACGCTGGCGGCAGCCCCGCTGTCGATGCGGATGTCGCCCACGAGCGATGAGCCCGCGTTCACGGTCAGGCTGCTGCCGCCGCCCGTGAATCTGACAGCCGATGCGCGCGTGACCCCGTCGCCGCCCAGCCCGCCGGCAATGGTGCCGTTGTTGGTGAGGAAGAGGTTGGCGCCCATCACGCCCTCGCCGCCGGCCCCATTGGCGCCGCTTGCGCCGCCGTTGCTGTTGGCCCCGCCGATGCCGCCGGTTCCACCGGCAATGGTGCCGCCGTTGATGAGCGTTGCGCCGGCCCCGGTAGACCGGAGCCCGATGCCGCCGTCTCCGCCGCCGCCGGGCGCACCGGTGCCGCCCGCTCCGCCGCCGCCGGCACCGCCTGCGCCACCGGCGCCGCCGGTGATCTGGCCGGAGTTGTTGACCGTCACGGTGCTGCCCGCCAGCGTGACGCCGTGCCCGCCGGCACCGCCGCCGCCGCCCGCGGCGTTGAACCGGGCCGGCAGCAGCTCGGAGCCGCCGGCTCCGCCCACACCCCCGGTGATGTTGCCGCTGTTGCCGAAGTTGAATCCCGGCGAAGTCGGGCGCATGAAGAACCCGCCGCCTCCGCTGCCGCCCCCACCGCCTTGCGAATAGGCGTCGCCACCCTTGCCGCCCGCGCCGCCCGTGGAGTTGCCGGAGGCATAGTAGTCGCCGAGAGGCCCGATCAGCGTGGATCCATAGCCTCCCGCGCCGCCGCCGCCGGCCGCCCAGAACCCGTTGCCGCCCGCACCTCCGCGGCCTCCCGTGAAGCTTCCGAAGGACGCCATGGTGCTGGAACTCATCGCCAGGCCGTAGTACCCGCCGCCGCCTCCGCCGCCATATCCGTTGCCGGCGCCGAAGCCGCCGGTATGCGATTCGCCCGCGGCGCCGTCGGCGCCCGGCGAGGCTCCCGCCGCACCGCCCGCGCCCGCGGTGGCGCCAGCGAAGGAGCCGATGTCGGCGGCGGATCCCGCCGCCACGCCGGCGTCGGTCGACGATCCGCCGTCGCCCCCGCGCGAGCCCAGATAGACATCGTTGAGGGCGCCACTGCCGCCACTGCCGTCGCTGCCGCCGGCCCCGCCGTGCAGTGCGGTGCTGACGGGCTGGCCGCCCGCGCCACCGGCTGCCAGTGCCGCCGAGGCGCTCAGGTAGAGCACCGCGATGGCAATCGCATGCAGGCCGACCAACGCGGCCGCGCGCTGGCCGCTGCCGGCGCTGGCCGAGCGAGCGTGGCCGCGCGAAATTTCGGGTGCAGCCACCCAGGCGCCACGTGCGGGATTCCAGAGCGTCCGGAAAATTCTGTTCATGGTTTCACCTTTGCCGATCTGTTGCGTCTTCAGGCCGCGCGCCGTGCTGCAAGCAGCAGGAGCAAACACACGACCACCACGAGCGAAGCAAGCAGAGCGAACTCCATGAACGACATGCCCGCCTCTTCATGCAGCAGGTTCGTCAGGTTTCTTGGCTGCAGGTTGAGCGGTTCCATGCGTGTCTCCCAGTGACGGTGTGGCCGACCGGCGCCGCCCGGTCCCCGCATCGGGCCCAGGCACTTCGCCGGTGGAGTCACTGTAGAAATTGCGCCGCCCGTGCACATGAGCGGTGCGCCCCTTCCCGGGCGAGACAAGCGCCCCGCCGCCGCCGCCCACAAGCGTGACAAATCGCCTGCGTCCTACAGGCACGGCGGCGCTTTGCCCCGAGGATGGGGGCATGAGCAAACTGATCCTTGCGTGCCTTGGCGCGGCCGTCTGTTCGGCCGCCGCCGCTGCAATGGCCGAGCCCGTGAAGGTGCCTGTCGACAGCGACGAGAAGGGCACCATCTACGTGGCGCCCAACGTCAATTCCACCGAAACCTCGGCCTACACCAGGGGCGCCACCGTGGGCTTGCAGCGGCCCGACGGCAGCGGCACCTACATAGGCACCGACACCACCACGCCCCGGCCCACCTACTCGCTGGGCGCGAGCACGGGCGGCAACGTGTCGCTCACGGGCGGCGTGCTATCGGATGGCAAGAACAACAACGGCGTGAAAGCCGGTGTGACCATCAAGTACTGAGAGAGCCGCGCCGCTCAGACGAAGGTGCCGTACACGATGAATCCGTCGTGGCTGGCAACCCTGTCGTAGAGCCTGCGCCCGGCCGCGTTGGTCACGTGCGTCTGCCAGTACAGGCGATGCGCCCCCACGCCCTTCACGTGCGCGCACACGCCCTCGATCAACTGGCGCCCCACGCCCTGGCCCCGCTCCGAAGGCAGCGTGAACAGGTCCTGCAGGTAGCAGTTCGGCTCGATGCGCGTCGTGCTTCGATGAAACAGGTAGTGCGTCAGGCCCACCAACTGGCCTTCGCGCTCGGCCACCAGCGCATGCACCGGTTCGTAGGGATCGAAGAAGCGCTGCCAGGTGACCTGCGTGATCTCGTCAGGCAGCGCGGTGGGACCTTCGCGCTTGTAGAAGGCGTTGTAGCCGTCCCACAGCGGCTTCCATGCCGCGTAGTCGTCTCGCGTCGGTGGGCGAATCAGGAGAGAAGGAGAAGAAGAGGTCGTCATGCGTCGGTTGCGTGCACGTTTGAAAACGTGCAATTGCAACACGACACGGCCCCGCCATGGGCAATCGTCATGATTGGCGCACCAGCCTGTCCGTTCGATCTGCCGGCGCGGTGGCCGGTGGGGAGGCCGGAGCGACGTCTGTTGGTGCCCTGGACAGGGCGCATGCAGCCGCTTCCACGCGCGGCATCGGCGGGAACACCGGCGGCTCGTTGGCCGGGCCCATCGACTGCTCCAGGAAGTCGAGCATCGTGCGCATGGCCGCGCTGTTGTGGCGGCGCTGCGAGTAGGCCGCATACAGCCAGTGGTCGTGCGGCATGTGCTCGCGCAGCACCGGCACCAGCGCACCGCGTTCCATGTGCGACTGCGCCAGGGGCTCCGGCACATAGGCCACGCCCGCGCCGCGCAGCGCCAGCTCGATGAGCGCGACCGCGTCGTTGGCCTCCATGCGGCTGTGCACCGCCACGTCGACAGCCTTGCCGTCGGTCTCGAAGGGCAGGTGGGTGGTGGGCTTGGCCGAATAGCTCAGCACGTCGTGGCGTGCCAGGTCTTCGGGCACCCTGGGAATGCCGCGCCGGGCCCAATAGGTGGGGCTTGCGCAGACCACCATGTCGAATGGCACCAGCCGGCGCACGATCAGGTTCATGTCGTCGATGCGCCCGCCCGTCAGGTGAATGTCGATGCCTTCCTCGATCAGGTCGATCTCGCTGTTGGTGAACACCAGGCTCACGTACACGTCGGGATAGAGCCTGATGAATTCGGCGATCACGTCGGACAGCCAGCCGGCAATGAGTCCGTTCGGCGCGCTCATGCGCAGGCGCCCGCGCGGATGCGAGGCATGGGCCTGCAGGTCGTTCAGCGTGGCCTCCGCCATGTTCACCAGTTCGGCGCTGCGGTCGAGCAGCACCTGGCCGGCGTCCGTCAGGCTCAGCGAACGCGTGGAGCGGTTGAGCAGGCGCACGCCACTGCGCTCTTCCAGCTCGGCCACGTAGCGGCTGACGGTGGCTTTCGACATGCCGAGCGAGATGGCTGCGCGGGAGAAGCTGCGCCGAAACGCCACTTCGCGGAATGTTTTGATGAGATCGAGGCCGTCCATGGTGTCTGCATTGTTCCAGTTTCCCGCAATGGGCCGCTGCCCTGGGGCTATAAAGACCGCGTCCGAGCCGGTGCGGATTAAAGTAGGCCATGGCCGATTCGCTGCTGCTGCTCACGCTGAACGCCGGGTCGTCGTCGATCAAGGCGGCGCTGTTCGATGCGGGCGGCTGCGACAACGGCGGCGCGCTGCCCGCCGCCCGATGGTCGGGCGAGGCCGATGGCCTGGGCGCGGGGCCGAAGGCGCGGTTGCGCGTGCGCGACGCGGAAGGCCGCACGCTGCACGATGCCGCGCTGAAAAGCGACCAGCGTTCGCACCAAGGTGCGCTTGCTGCGCTGCTCGACTGGCATGCGCGGCAGGGCGGCGGGGCGCGCATTGCCGCGGTCGGGCACCGCATCGTGCATGGCGGGGTGAACTTCGTGGCGCCGGTGCGCGCCGATGAAGCGGTGTTGAACGAACTGGCAACGCTCGAGCCACTCGCGCCTTTGCATCAGCCGCACAACCTTGCAGGCGTCCGCGTCGCGATGCAGGCCTTTGGCGGCGTGCCGCAGGTGCTGTGCTTCGACACCGCCTTTCATGCGGTGCAGCCCGACGTGAACCGCCGCTTCGCGCTGCCGCGCGCGCTGCACGACGCGGGCGTGCGGCGCTACGGCTTTCATGGCTTGTCCTACGAATCGATCGTGGCGCAGTTCGCGCAACTTGCGCCCCAACTCGCGCTGCAACGCGTGATCGTCGCGCACCTGGGCAACGGCGCTTCGATGTGCGCCATGGCGCAGGGCCGGTCGGTCGCGACGACGATGACCTTTTCTCCGCTCGACGGCCTCACCATGGGCACGCGCTGCGGCCACCTCGACGCGGCCGTCGTGCTGTACCTGATGCGTTCGCGCGGCATGACGGCCGACGCGGTCGAGAAACTGCTGTTCCGCGAATCAGGTCTGCTGGGGCTTTCGGGCGTGTCCAGCGACATGCGCGAACTCGAGACATCGAACCTGCCCGCCGCCGCTGAAGCCATCACGCATTTTGTCGAGCAGGTGGTGCAGCACATTGGCAGCCTTGCCGCGGCGCTTCGCGGTGTCGATGCCATCGTGTTCACCGGCGGCATCGGCGAGAACGCCGCTAAGCTTCGCGAGCGCATTCTCGAAGAGTGCGGCTGGCTCGGTATCGATGTCGATGCGCGGGCCAACGCTGCCGGTGCGACGCGGCTGACCACCCCGCAGAGCCGTGTCAGCGCCTGGGTGTTCAAGACCGACGAAGAGGCGGTGATCGCGCGGCACACGCTTCACGACGCAGGTTCGAGAAGGACGTTCTTCGCAACCCCCTCGTGAGGCCGTGCCCGCACCAGCCAGTTCGAAGCGACCAGCGCAAGAAGCGCGGCCACCGCGGCGCAGCCGAACACGGATTGCAGGCCGTGGCCCAGCGCCATCGTGACGGCATCCGCCGCTTTGCCGTGTGCCAGTGCGCCTGACGTGGCAAGCTCCCGCTTGATCAGGTGCGTGAGTAGCGCGGCCAGCAGTGCCACACCCGCGGCGCCGCCAAGGCTGCGCAGCATGATGGGTGCCGCCGTGGCAATGCCCATGTGCTGCGCCGGCGATACGCGCTGCGCCACCACCGTGACGATGGGAAAGAGCAGCCCGAGCCCGAGTCCCAGGGGTAGCAGCGCCGCCGACAGCGCCAGGGGTTCACCGGGAAGCCAGCGCAGCGCGCCCACCATCAGGCCGAACGACAGCAACATCAGCACACAGGCCACACGCGCCACCGAGACGGCGGGCCTTTGCGCACGCAGCAGCTTGCCGCTGGTCACGGCCGCCACGGTGATGCCCGCCATCAAGGGCAGCAAGTGCCAGGCAGAGCCCGTGGGCGAAAGGTGCAGGCCGATCTGCAGATATTGCGGCAGGAACACCACCGCGGCGTAGAGCGCAACGCCGCTGGCCATCCCGATGAAGCTGACCGCTGCATAGGCCGGGCGGGCGAACAGCGAAAGCGGCAGCAAGGGATGCGCGGCGCGATGTTGACGCCAGATAAAAGCCAGCGCGAACTTGGCTCCCAGCCCCAACAGAAGCCAAAGTGAAACGCGCTCGGGCAAGTTCAGGTTGCCATGCTGGGTGGCGAGCAACAGCAAGACAAGAGCGGCCGTGAGCAGCGCCGCGCCGAGCCAATCGATGCGCATGCGCTGCTGTCCCTCCGCAGCTGGTGCTTCCACCGCCATCGGCTTCGAGGGCAGGGTCGATGCCAGCACCCCCCAGGCCAGCGCGGCCGGTGGCACGTTCATCCAGAAAGCCCAATGCCACGACAGATGCTCCACCAGTGCGCCGCCCAGCAGCGGGCCGAACATGGTCGAGACCCCGTATGCAGCGCCCAGCAGCGCCTGGTAGCGGCCGCGCTGGTCGGGCGCGAACAGGTCCGGAACCGTCAGCATGGTGAGCGTCATCAGGCCGCCGCCGCCTGCGCCTTGCAGCGCGCGCGCAAGCACCAACTGCTGCACATTCTGGCTCGCTCCGCAGGCCAGCGAACCGGCCAGGAACAAGCCGATGGCCAACAGCAGCATCGGCTTCTTGCCGAGCACGTCGGCCAGGCGCCCGTACAGCGCAATGACCACCGTCGCGGCCAGCAGATAGGCCGAGAACACCCACGCCAGCGGCCAGCCTCCCGGGAGCTCACGAGAAATGACGGGCAGCGCGGTGGACAGGATGGTCTGGTCGAGCGCCGCGAGGATCAGCGTCAGCACGAGCATGGCGAATGGCAGCAGAGGCGAAGAAGTGCGCAGGGTTTTCATGGAACCGTTTCGATCAGGGCAGGGAGCGCCAGTGTCGAGAGCGGCAATGATTTTGTACAGTGCAATGTATTGAACATATGATTTCGTATGGCGAACACATACGACCTGAACCTGTTGACCGCGCTCGATGCGCTGCTCTCCACCGGCAGCGTGACGGCGGCTGCGGCGCGAATGCACCTGAGCACGCCCGCCATGAGCCACACCCTCGCACGCATCCGCGAGTCGTTTGGCGACCCGATCCTCGTGCGCGCCGGCCGCAAGCTCGTGCCGACGCCGCGGGCCCTTGCGTTGGCCGAGCCTGTGCGCGCCTTGCTCGCACAGGCCCAGGCGTTGCGCGCACCCGCGGATGCTGAAAGCCTCGCTGCCCTGCGACGTCGCTTCGTCGTGCGGGCGCCCGAAGGCATTGCGGTGGTGTTCGGGGCCAGCCTGTCGCAGGCGCTGGAAGTCGAGATGCCGCTGGCTTCGCTCCAGTTTCTCCCCGAAACCCACGCAGACCCGGGCGCACTGCGCGAAGGGCGCATCGACCTGGATGTGGGGAGCTTTCGAGGCACCGATCCCGAAACCGAAACCCAGGTGCTGTCGGAGCAAACACTGGTGGGCGCGGTACGCGCCGGGCATCCGCTGCGGAAGGGCCTGAAGAAAATGCCGATGACGGCAACGCGATATGCAGATGCGCGCCACGTCGGCGTCACGCCGCGCCAGGGCGAGCCTTCGCCGGTGGACACGGCCCTGGCTCAGTTGGGCTTGCAGCGCCAGGTGGCGTTGCTCGTGCCGAGCACCTTCTCGGCGCTGATTGCCGCCTCGCGTACCGATCTGGTGGCCAGTGTTCCTGAACGCACCGCACGGGGCATGGCCGTTTCGCTCGGGCTGGAGGTTTTCGAGCTGCCGGTTGCGGTGCAATCCGAACCCTTGCGTATGGCCTGGCACCCGCGTCACCGCGCCGACCCGGCGCATCAATGGTTGCGCGAACGCATCCGGCGGGTGCTCAATGACCGGCAATGGATCGTGCCTTCGGTCGCGTCGCTGACGGGGGGTGCGAAGAAGGGCGTGATGTGAAGTGGCGCGGTGAGCCCGCGCGCGCCATCAAGCCTGGAAGTTCAATCGAAGCCCCGGCACAGGCCAATCGTCGATGGCAATCAACCGCCCGCTGCCCGACAGCGTGATGAAGGCCGTGCGCATGTCGCGCCCGCCAAAACAGATGTTGGTGGTGAAGCGGTCGGGCAGCGGCACGTGCTCGCAGGTGCTGCCGTCGGGCGCGACGATGGTGATGCCGCCGTGCAGCAGCGTGGCCACGCACAGGTTGCCCAGTGCATCGGCCGCCATCGAGTCGAAGCGCTGGTAGTGCCCGCCTGGCGATGCGCACAGCATGCGGCCGCCGTGCGGTGAAGGCCAGCCGTCCTTGCGCACGCGCCCCGGTGCCGTGATGTCGAAGGCCCAGAGCCGTGCGCCTTCGGTCTCGGCGTAGTAGAGGGTGCGGCCGTCGGGCGACAGCGCGATGCCGTTGGGCGTCATCACCGGCCGCGCGATGGCATGCGCGCCGCTCCCGTCGCTGTGGCCGTAGAACACGCCGCCGCGGTCCATGTCGCGCTCGCGCGTCTTGCCCAGATCGGTGAAGTAGAAGCCGCCTTGCGCGTCGAACACGATGTCGTTGGGCCCGCACAGCGTGCCGCCGTCCGCCGCGTCGTAGAGCCGCTCGGCACGGCCCGTGGCCAGGTTCACGCGCTCGATGCGCCCGCCCGAATAGTCGTCGGCCTGGCCCACCGGCCGGTGACAGCCGTCGGCTTCGGTGTGCCAGCGAAAGCCGCCGTTGTTGCACGCGTACGCCGCGCCGTCGGGCCCCAGGGCCGCGCCGTTCGGCCCGCCGCCCAGGTCGGCCACCACCTGCACCAGGCCGTCGTGCCGCACGCGCGTGAGCGTGCCGCGGGCAATTTCGACCAAGAGCACGGAGCCGTCATCCATGGCAACGGGCCCTTCGGGAAACTGCAGGCCGGTGGCGAGTTCGCGGATTTGCATCAACCAGCCAATCGTCGATCAATCGCCACCGCACCCGCTGCGCTCTAGCACCGGCAGCAGCTGCGGCCCCAGCGATTTGAGCAACTGGGTCGGCAGCGCGCTCGTGAAGCGGTAGCGCGCCGCATAGGGCTCGCCCACGTAGGCCATGATGGTGCCGAAGTAGCGGTCGCCAATCATGAAAACGAAAGTGGCCGAGCGGCTGATCTTGCGCTCTGCACCGGTGCGCCCGCCGCGACCGTTGTGCCCGTAGCGATGGTCGCCCGTGCCGGTCTTGCCGCCTATCTCGATGACGCGGCCGTTGGCGTCTACCAGTGAGCCCTTCAGGCGCCGTGCCGTGCCGTCTTGCACCACCTCGAAGAGCGCGCGGCGCACCGTCGAGGCCACCTCGGGGGGCAGCACCTGTTCAGCGCTGGCGTTGCGTTGCTCAAGGCGTGTTTCATAGGGAGTTTCGCGCGCAAAGTGCAGCGCGCCCACACGCTGCGTGGGCCGCCTTTCGCCGTTGTTGGCGATGATGCCCATCAGCTCGGCCAAGGCCGCCGGCCGGTCGCCTGAGGCGCCAATGGCGCTTGCGTAAGACGGCGTCAGCGATTCGAACGGATAACCCACGCGCTGCCACGAGCGATGGATTTGCGCGAACGCGTCGAGCTCGACCAGCTCGCGCAGGCGCTTGTCCTGCGCGCTCTTGTGGCGCGTCTTGAAGAGCCAGGCGTACACCTCCTGGCGTTCGTCTGCGCTCGCGTTCAGCACGTCGGTCAGCGTGGCACCCGGGTGCTGCCGCAGGTAGCCGACCAGCCACAGCTCGAGCGGATGCACGCGCGCCACGTAGCCGCGATCGGCAAGCGACAAGCCGGAGTAAGTGGTGCGCAGCGCCCGCAATGCGCGCGGCGCGGGGGCGCTGCGGCCCAGCCGCTGCGTGAGCAGCTCGTCGAGCCGTGCTTCGCTGGCATCGGGCTCGATGGTGAACAGCGCGCTTGCCAGGCGTGGCGCCGATGGCTTGAGGCCGCGCAGCAGCAGGGCTTCGGCGTCGGCGGCCGGCAGGCGCTGGTACTTGCGATAGAAGCGGATCATGAAGGCCGAGCCTTCACGGTCGGCAAAGCGCGCCAGCAGCTCGCGCCGGCGCGGGTCGGCAGGGTCTTGCAGCATGCTCTCGGCGTCCGACGCGCCACCGAACATGCGGTGCCGCACCAGGTCGCGCATCAGGCGAATGAACACCAGGTTGACCGAATGCTTGAAGCCTTCGCGCACCGTCATCCATTCGCTGTTGCGCGAGCGCTCGAAATTCTCGAACTGGTGCAGGCCGCCGCCGGTGAAGAAGGCCTCGCCCGGGTCGGCCGAATACTTTCGCTCCATGGCCGCCTCGAGCATGGGCGTGAGACGGCGATCCTTGGCGCGGAGCAGGTACTGCCGCGCCCACGCGCCCAGCGGGTCGCGCGGGCTCGGCTTCAGCGCCGTCAGCTGGGCGGGGCTCAGCTCGCCCCAGCGGCCGTGCAGCTCGGCCACCAGCTCCAGGTAGCTCACCAGCGTGCGCAGCTTGGCGGTGGAGCCTAGGTCCAGCCGCGCGCCCTGGTTCACGTCGAAGGGCTGGTCGATGTTGTCGGCCTGCACGCGCAGCAGGTTGGCCTGGGTGCCACGCTCGAACAGCGTAAAGCTGTAGATCAGCGGGCCCGGGTCGGCACCCGGGTCGAGCAGGTGGGAGCCGTACAACCCCGCCGTCTTGGCCGCGGCCTGCGTGCGCAGGCTGGTGAGCACCTTCGCCGCCAGCGCCTGTGCCTCGCTGTCCAGGCTGGTCTCGGCCTCCAGGTCGAGGCGTTCCAGGTCGTAGGCGCGCGGCACGTTGAGCAGGGTGGAGATGTGGGTGCGCAGCGCCGTCGCGGCCTTGCGCTGCACAAAGTTGGGCCGGGGTGTGGCCGGCAGTGGAGGCCGCAGTTGCAGGGGCACGGCCAGCGCCGCATCGCGCAGCACGGAAGAAATCAAGCCCGCCTCGGCCATCAGCCGAAGATAGCTGTCGGTCAGCCGCGCCAAACCCGTGCCGTCGCTCAGCAGGTGCTGCGACGGGCGGCGCTGCGCAATCATCAAAGACAGGGCCTGCTTGAAAGCCTCCGCCTGCCGCTGGAGTGCTTCGGGCGTGGGCGCGGCCCCTTCTGCGTTGTCGACCAGCAGGCGGTTCACCTCACTGAAATCGCGTCCGTACCAGGTCCACAGCCCGTCGCCCAAGCCGTGCACCTCGCCCATGCCCGGGCGTGCGGCCAGCGGCACGGTGTCGAGGTAGTCGACCACGATCTGGCGGCGCCGCGCCAGCGTGTCCTCGCCGTCCTGGTAGGCACGCACCGAGGCGGACGCCATCTGGCGCAGTTTTTCGCGGACCGACACGGTGCGGCCGTGCGGCGAATGGCGGTACTTCTCGATCTGGGTGGCCAGCGTGCTGCCGCCCGTCGCGGACCCTCCGGGGTTGAACACCCGCAGCGCCTGCTCGGCCGCGGCCTTGGCAAAGCGTTCCGGGTCGAGCGCGGGGTTGCGCTGTGCCGGCTCCGCGTCGAGCAGGTGGCGGTCTTCCACGAACAGCAAGGCGCTGACCAGGAGCGGCGGCACCTCTTCGAAGCGCTCGTACGCGCGCATGGGTACCCGGGTGTGCAGCAGCGCCGTATTGCGGCAGTCGCGCACGGTCAAGCCGGCCTGGTTTTTCTCGCGATACGGGATAAAAAGCCCGCGCTCCTGAAGCTCGATCAGCCGCGGCGACATGCGCGCCTGGCGGGTGATCACGTAGCCCTCGGGCTGCAGGCGCTGGATGAAGTCCGGCAGATCGTGGTAGCCCATGCGCTCGTCATACGGCCCGGTATGGGGAAAGCGGACGGCATCGCTGGCACCCGCCTCGACGGTGTAGCCGGCACCCTTGGCAAAGTCGCGCCACAGGGCCGATTGCCATCGGGAAGTCTTCAGCTCGTTGATCACCGCGTACGCGGCAAGCGCACCCAGTACGGCGAGCCCGCCGCCGATCCAGAAGACCTTTTTGAACCTTGTCATGCTGCCTCGCACAGTCTGAACCGAGGGTCCGTCCATGGCGATGATGCGCTTTCCGCGGCGACTTGGCGCGTGCGCTTTGTGGTCTTCTGTTTCGGAGAACTACCTATGGCGGATCATTGCCACATTGGCATACAAGGTGTAGTTCTTTTGTTTTAACTACACAACGCGGCAGTCCTTTTCACTCTACCGCCTTGTGAGGCGTTTGGGCGCGGCCTTGGCCAGCAATTGAGGCCACTGCGAACGAGGCTAGGCGTGCTGCTGGAGGTCAGCCACGCGGCTTGTCATCAAAGCGTTTCGACCACCCCTTTCAGGGGCAGTCCATTTAAAGCAGATTGGATTTGCTGCACGTACTGAAATATGACCTCAGCCCTCGACTCAATATCTTCGCTGGAATAGTCGTCGGGCATACCTGCCAGCAACCGATCGATGATCGCTGCTTTCACCTGCGCCTGGGCAGATGCGCGATCACGCAAATCCCCCATCTCGCGCCGCCGCAGCTCCACCGTCACCATGAGTTCCCGTGCCACTTTTTTTACCTTGTCGATATCTCCTTTGGTGATATCGACCTTATCTTTCGACAGCAAGTCGTATACCGCTAGCTCCTTCTCGCTATTGAAGCCCTCGCGCACATACCGTTGTTCTTCTTGGTCAAGGGAGTCATGCAGCTTGATGAGGTCATCAAAGACACGTTGAATTTCAGCGTCGTCCTTGTCGCGGTTGTACTCTGCGATGATTTCTTGGTAGCGCTTGTAGAGATCGATGCGGCTTGGGTTCAAGGCCATCATGCGGTCCAATCTGGCCTGAATTCGCTCCTGCAAGGTCAGCACAGCGGTTTCCTTGTAGGGTGACTTTGCGAACTCGGCCCGCAGGCGCTCAAAGTCAATGCCAGACAAGTCGTACTGCTTGGGCGACTGCTTCACCATTCCCTTTGAGGCGACCCCCAATGACGTATCAATCACGCCGCGAAGTTCTTGCATGATCGCAGTGATGTCCACCTTAGGCTTCGGCTTTTGCAGCAGGTTGTAGAGCGCAGCAATCGCGTTCTCCTGCGGTTCGTACTTGAACACGCCAGGGTTCGGAAACAAGCCACGAAACCGGTCGAACACGTCTTCAGCCAAGACTTGAAAT
This sequence comes from Variovorax sp. OV700, assembly GCF_900099805.1. GTDB lineage: Bacteria > Pseudomonadota > Gammaproteobacteria > Burkholderiales > Burkholderiaceae_C > Variovorax. Next base: position 307,995 of record NZ_FNDR01000003.1, read on the forward strand.
GTCTTCTTGTTCTCCGGTGAGGTGCTTACAGCATTCTGAGCATTCAGCAGTTCACCCCAGGTTTCCTCACCCTCTTCTGCGCGCACCAGGGCATCCAAGTCGTAGCCAAAGGTCGCGAGCTGGGCCTGCACCTTGCCGATGGACAGCGCATACTCTGCCAGCGCCTGGTCTTCATCGAACAGCGGGTCCACAGGCGGACCCTTGTCACCTTGCCCATAGGTGGCAAGCGCCTTGCGCAGGCTTTTGAGCATGCCGTTGTAGTCAATAATGAGACCGTTCTTCTTGTTGGCCGCGACCCGGTTGACGCGGGCAATCGCCTGCATCAAGGTGTGCCCCTTCATGGGCTTGTCGAGGTACAAGGTTGCCAACGACTTCACATCAAAGCCGGTAAGCCACATGGCGCAAACCACTGCCACCCGGAAAGGGTGCTTGCCGTCCTTGAAGCACTCGTCGATGCTCTTGCCGCCGATTCCATCGACCATCACTTGACGCAATGGGCGTACGTCGATGCCCTCTGCCGCGAAGTCTTTCACCTCGTTTTGCTCAGGGCTGAACACGGGGTGAATCTGCGTGGTAGCCATCCAGGCAATCTGCGCCCGCAGCCGAATCACGAATGGGGGCTCAGGTTTATCGGCCTTGGCGTAAACCTCTTCCTCCTTCTGGAGCTTGACTTGCAGCTCCAACTGCTTGTTCAGCCACTGGATTTTGATTCGGTCAGCCATCTTCGCGCAGGTGACTTTGTCGATGCAGACCAGCATCGCTTTGGCGTTGCCACCGTACTTGGTGGGCTTCCCTGGCTTGGTGGGGGCCTCCATCAAGCGCCAACGCTGGTGGTAGTGCTCGACGAAGTCTGTCGCCACGTTGGACAGATGCGTGTCAGACGTGAACACCGGGTACTCCCGCGCCAGCTCCCGATACAGCTTTTCTTCCTGTTCCTCGGCTAGCTCGCCATCCGCCCGCGCCGCATCAATTCGTTCTTCGATGCGCTTGTTCAGGTCTGGGTCAACCAGACGCAGCTTTTCGCCACGATTCTCGTAGTACAGGGGCAAGGTAGCCCCGTCCGCCACCGCGCGCTGAAAGTCATAGACCGAGACATAGGAGCCAAAGACCTTTTCCGTCTCGTGCCGTTCCTTGCTGTCGATGAGCGGTGTGCCCGTAAAGGCCAAGAACGCTGCCTTACGCAAGGCCATACGCATCTGCGTCGCCAATCGGCCGTACTGCGTGCGGTGTGCCTCGTCCGACAAAACGATGATGTCGCTGCGCGTGGTCCAAGGTTCGGTCGGGCGCTTGCGGAACTTGTGGATCAAGCTGAACACATAGCGGCGGTTTTGATCCCGCAACAAGCGTTCAAGCCCTTCTGCACCGGTGGCCTTGTCCCCCTTGTTGGTCGAGACACCGCAGCCGACGAAGGTCGTGTAAATCTGATCATCAAGTTCTTTGCGGTCGGTCAGCAGCACAAAGGTGTAGGCCGCCGAGACCTTGCGGTGCACCTTCTGACAGAAGAAAACCATCGAATAGCTCTTGCCGCTGCCCTGCGTATGCCAGAACACGCCCAGCTTGCCAGCCAGCACTTCGGAATCACCTGACTTCAACTTCGCGATGGCCTTGTTCACACCGATGTACTGGTGATTGCGGGCCACCACCTTCAACGTCACTTCCTCGCTGCTGTCGAAGAGGATGAAGTTTTCGAAGATATCGAGCAGCGCATCCTTGGTACACATGCCGCGCAACAAGATCGGCAGAACCGGTTTGAGCGGTGCCTCGTCGTGCTTCGGCGCTGGGTCAGGATCATCCTCGTTCAGGCGCTTCCAGCGATAGAAGTGATCCCATGTGCTGGTGATGGAGCCGAAGCGAGCATCCAGGCCGTTCGACACGATCACCAGCGCGTTGTAATGGAACAAGCGCGGATTCGTGTCCTTGTAGTCGGTGTAGTTATCGTCAAACGCGGCCTTCAGACCCTTGTCATGCCGCTTGAGTTCGATGAAGACCAGCGGTAGCCCGTTGACGAAACCAACCAGATCGCAACGTCGCCTGAACGGGCCGCTTTGCACCCACAGCTCACGCACTACCAGAAATTCGTTCTCAGTCGGATTCTTGAAGTCAATGACACTGACATGCACGTCCTCCGCCGCATTCCCTGTAGGTGACTTCAAGGTGATGCCATCGCGCATCAGCTTCCACTTGGCCTCGTTGTGCTGTAACAGGGTCTTGGTGGGGTCTGCATCAAGAAGCTGATCGCGCGCGATGATCAGCTTGGAGCGGCCGGTGGATGTCGCCGTCAACTTCGGGTTCAGCTTGGCAAGTGCGGCATCCAGCTCTCGAATCAGCACAACTTCGGTGGCATCTTTGCGGCCAAGCAGTGATGTCGGGCCAAAGGTCTCGGCATTGAAGGCATAGACCGAGCGCCAATCTAGGTTGTCCTCGAACAGCTTGGCTGCGGGTTCCTGGACATTGTTGTCTTCTGAGTAGACGGCGCTCGCCATATTTTCCCTCTCTTCTATCGGTCAAACAGCAAGCGCGCCCGACATTATTTTCGGAAGCAACGCGTTGCGTGCCTCGGTCAAATGTGCATTCTGAAGAATTAACTTGCTTCGCAGCTCAAGTATAGGCAGACACCTCTCATCAAAGCTTTGAAGAACCTCCGAGCTTGGGCATAGCAGTGGTGCTTCCTCAAAGTCCTTCCCACTCACTGCAGGGTAGGCAGCACCGGTGGCTCGGTTTGTCAGATATGCGACGAACTCATCAGACGTTGTCGCAAAGTAAAGGTACGAAAATGGAATGCCGCTCGCAGTGAGGACGGCAAACCCCGTTGAAACAACCACATCCTCGCCAGGTTCCCAAAGAAGTGCATAAGAGCGTCGATTGGGGCGAACGCACGACCAGATCACATCACCATGCTGTACCAGGCGGCGGGCACGACCAGGTGCATCGACGTAGGGCATCTTCGTTGCCCCCAATACGACACCCGTCTCAACAGATGCAATATCAACGTACCGAATTTCTTCCGGTTTGTCCTTTGCGCCGAGGCTAGCCCTATTGACTTCCGCCATCTCTGCTAGTGGTTGAGTTCGCCAGCCTTGAGGAAGTCCAGATGACATTCCGATGGAATGACCGGGATAGCGAAAGCTTACGAACCACTCACGATAAAGCAGGCGAGCAGACTCTTCCAGCAAGCAGATGCGTGCCTGGTTGGTTTCGATAAGATCGTCATACGCTGCCAGCAACCCGCCAATTGCCTGTTGGGTCACAAGCGGGGGGCATGGAATCTCCAGGTGTTCGGCATCGCCAACCTTGATATGAGGCACAGTGGCGCCGAAGCTTAAGCCTCGCAACTTGTTTTGTACTTGCGGGCTTTGCAGAGCAAAGGCAAGGTAGTTCCAGTCCAGCAAGGCTGGGTCCGGACGATACTGAAAAAGACGCTGGCCGAGAAAAATCTGTTCTGACTCGGCGAAGGTGCAACGCCCAACTTCACCGACTGGTGCCTCTCGGGTCAAGATCACATCACCAAACAGTGGCCTTGATCGTCGAGTCCACTGCTCATAAGTGTTCTCTGAGACGTATCGAACGATCTTGGTGTCGATAAAACCTCGCTTGACGTTCGTCGTTCGGATCATCTTGAAGGACGTTGGCCCTTCGACAATGGGAGCGGTCTTGTTCACGCAATCCACCGCAAGCAGGCACAACTCCGACAGGCGCTTCAATGGCCAATTCATTCAAGGAGCTCCGAAATACCTGCTTGGATGGCCGCTGCCAGGACGAAAGCCTTGTCGTTCAACTCCGCGAGCTCGCTGTGGATCTCCCGCATGCGGCCAACAAATTTCACACCATCATCATCGTCTTGCATCCCAGCTGCAGCGCCCACATACCGTCCCGGTGTCAACGAATAGTCGTTGTATTTGATGTCATTGCGGCTCACCGCCTTGCACAGACCGGAGACGTCTTCGTATTTGCCCGATGGAAATCGGCTCAGCAGCCAATGGGTCTGAGCGATGAAATAGGTTGCCCGCTTGATCGCCTCCATGCCAAGATCACGTACCGTGGGCTTCTCGCGCTTCTTGACATCGCGGGGCAGCAATGCCTTCTTGGCCTCACGCACGGCATCGCTATCAAAGACCGTCCATTGACGGGCGCGCAGCGCCTTTTCGGCGAAGTCCAACAGCTTCAGCCATGCCTTGTGCTGTCCTTCCAAGGCAGCCGATCCGGCCTTCAAGGCAGGACCGATTGCGTCGACTTTGTCTTGCAGAGCCTTGCGCTGGTCAAAAGTGCTCTGCTCTGAGAGCGGTGCCAATGCCTTCAGAACCGCGCTGGCTTCACGCAGCACAACGTTCAAGGCTTGACGCCAGCCGTGAGCTTGCTCGTCTACCTTGTGGACTTCGGCGCGATACGCTTGGAGCAATTCGTTAGTGAGGCCATGGTCTTCACCCAGCTTCTCACGCACCGCTGCAATGGCCGCGTCGTCTACGGCAGTCTGCGCAAAGTTGCGAAGCGCCCTGGCTAGTGCGGAGACCTGTTGCTCATCGTTCGCAAGACGCTCCGCCAACTGGGAGAGATGGTGCACCAATTGGGCTTGGTACGAGGCCAAAAGCGCAACGAACTTCTCCTGTTCCCCCCGGTACAACCATGTGATGGCCGTCAGATTGGTAAGCTGTTCGTCGGTGAAGACATGGGAGCGCGCCGACACCACGGTGTAGACATTGCGTGCGTCGATCATCAGCACGGTGTCCCGCAAGTTGTCGGGCTTGCCCTTGTCGAAGAACCACAGCGCGCACGGCAAGCTGCGGGTGTAGAAGAACTTCGGCCCGATGGACATCATCACGTCCACATGACCAGTCTCCACCAGCTTCTGACGAATTTCCTTGTCCTTGTTGCCGGCATCCGAGGCACTGGACGCCATGACGAACCCGGCACGTCCGCTGTCGTTCAAATAGCTATAGAAATATTGAAGCCAGAGGCTGTTGGCGTTAGAGATGGTTTCGCCGTCGCCGTTGTTCTTGCCTTTGGTCTTCGTCGCCACACCTGGCAAGCCAAATGGCAACCTGCCAGTTTGCTTCTCACAGACCTGGTTTTTGACCTTGGCGACCTGAACGCCATCCACGTTGAATGGCGGGTTCGCCATCACGAAATCGCAGGCGCCCAGCAACTGATGGTGGTCTTCGTAAAAGGTGTTGCCGATGCGGATGTTGCCTTCCAGCCCGTGCACCGCCAAGTTCATGCGAGCAAGCTTGCTGTTCAGGTCAGCTTTTTCTTGCCCGTAGAACGTGATGTCCACATCGTTGGTGCTCTTGTGTCGCACTTCCTCGATGAAATGGCCGGTCTGGACAAACATGCCCGCCGAGCCGCAGGCTGGGTCGAGCACCACGCCGTGGTCCGGCTCGATCACATTGACGATCATGCGAACCAGACTCGGTGGCGTAAAGAACTCTCCGCCCTCTTGCGCACCGCTCTGCGCAAACTGATTCAGGAAGTATTCGTAGATGCGGCCAAACACGTCGCCCGTGGCGGTCTGTAAGGCAGGGCGGTTAAAAATCTTCAGCAGCTCGGCCAGCAGGTCTTGCTCAAGCCCGAGGTAGTCCTTGGGCAGCGCGCCCTCAAGTAGCTTTTGGCCCTTCTGATCGGTCACCGAGTCTTCGATAGCGATCATCGCGTCGCGGATGGCTTCGCCCACATTGGTGCCCGCGGGCAGCGCAGCTAGGTAGTCGTAGCGAGCAGTCTCGGGCAGATAGATGGCGGCCTTGCCTTGAAAGCCCAGCTTGATGCGATCTTCTCTCAGTGCGCCAGTCGCGCGGGCAGGAACTGCCTTTTCAACATCGGGGAGCAGCGCGTGGAAGCGAGTGGTCGCGTGACGCAGAAAGATCAAGCCCAGCACGGGCATCGAATACTCACTGGCGGTCAACTTGGAGTTGGCGCGAAGCTGGTCAGCGGCCTCCCACAGGTCGTCTTCCAGCAGCTTCAGTTCTTGGTAATCCATCAAAAGGCAATCAGGTGTTCACGACAACAGGCACTGCGACTTGCGTGGCGACCTGTTGAGCAATAGGTGTGTAGAGGTCCACGTTCGTCTCTGGAGTGCGAATGGACACGATAAGGCTGTAGCGTGCAGGCAGGTCGTAGCGTTCCTGCGCTTGACGGGTGCGCCACCAGCCCTTAGCCGGATACACCGCAATGAAGCCCCGGCTCGCCAGCTCGGCGGCGGTGCCTTGCCAGATGTCCTGATGCAACGATCCTCGATGACGCTGCCGATCCCCCAAAATCCAGTTTGGATCTTTGGGGTCAATTGGGTCGCCATCGTCCTCACGTTCGGCGGCCGCATTGATACGAGCCACAAAGTCTTCGGTTGTTGCGTCCAGCGGGCGTTGAACATCAAAGCGAAGGCGGTGGGACGGGTAGTGGAACCTAGACGAAGTGCCGCGAGCTGAAGGATTCGGCTCGATGAAATAGGACAAGGTAATGCGCAGCTCTACCTTGGTGCCAGGAGCTAGTGCCTGCAACTGTTCCTTCGGCCAGGGCAGCGAGTGAAGATTCATGTCTTTACTGACGACGCCCTTGCCTTTGACCTTCTGGTACGGGTGCACTTGATCTTCAAGCACCAAAGTCAGCGAGTTGCCCGCGCTCCAAAGTGCTCTATCCAATTGCGGAGCACCCCAGCCGCAATGCCGAATCAAGCTCACGTGGTCGGTCTTTGTGGCTGGCCTGTTGGTCGGCAAGTAGGCTGCCCGCATTGCGTCCGTCCATTCAGCTGAATGCACGATCAGCCCACGGATGGTCTCAGGGCGGAGAGCGGGGTATGCCGCCATCAGTTGCCCAGCCAGGCGAGCGCCCAGCGCGGAGGCAGCACTGGTTGCATTGGTCGTTGCAAACAGGCGTTCAATCGGCAGGTTGTTGGTCGTAAGTAGATGAAGACTAGGAATACCCACGGCGCCCAATGCATCCTTGCCAGCATTGCCGCCTTCGAAGACTACTTCGGGCTTCAGCGGCCAAGCCGTACTCCAGGCTGCCGATGTACTGGTGTATGGACTCAGCCCACCTTCGGGCGCAATAGAGGCAAGGCCCTGGGCATCCGCTTCAGTGATGAGGACCTTTTTTGTATAGGCTCCAACCGTCAGAGCATTCCATGCTTGGCCGGGGTCTCGGATGCCGTTGGTGCTCAAGCTGGCAGGGTAGGTACTCAATGAGTGTTGATCTTCGGTATTGCCTGCGCACAATACAAACAATCGAGGAAACTGCCCGTCGCCATCGTAGTCAGCGGCGAGACGGTCCACGGTCGAAGACCACGCGGACGGGCGGCCACGATCACGGTCGTCACTGGAGGTGACTGCGGAGGTGAAAACCCGTGGTCGCGCGGGCGCAGCAACTTCGGGGCGGGCTACGGCCTCCGCAAAAAGGTATCCATGATGCTTGGCATCGCCGCCGTTGGCACCCTGCTCGGGAGTTAGCTTTACCGACTCCAAGCGATGATGGACCACAACCGGGTCACCAGATGACAGCGCATTTGACAGGTCGCCCAGCGCCGCGAGGCCAGCCAGGCCGGAGCCGTGATTTGCGGTGTCGTCCACACCCCAAGTAGGGTCGACCGTGTGCAGGTCTGCGATAGCAAGAAAAGGGGCTAGCAGTGGGTGCCCTCGATTCACACCCGAATCCAAGAGGCAAACACGGGGCGTTACATCGTTTTCCGGTGCCACATTCAAGCGAGCCAACGTTTCATCGACCCACTGTTGCTGCTCCGGCGGGGTCATGCTGTCGAAAAACTCGGCGGTTTCCTTGGCGCGGCGAAGTTCGGCTACGCAGTTCAAGGTCATGACAGAGGTTGAGAGCTGCTGCTGTGACCCGAACATCAGAACGACCGTCCGTTCCGGAAAGTTGATCTGGTGTGCGCTGACCTGGCATTCAGCCAAGGTTGCGAGCTTGTGGAAATCCTCAACCACCTCGTTCCGGCGGCCACGAACGGGCAACCAAACTTCCCACCAAAACTGCTCAGTCACATCCTGAGGTAGCAACTCGGGTTCATCCGTCCAGAGTGCGCGGAGTTCTGCACTGCGAATGGATGAGATTGCGTTGAGCAACGTGCCATGGTCGATCAGGTCACCCTTCTTGTTTGTCTTGGCAGCCAGATACTCGGCAACGTATTTTTCGAAGTGGTCAAGTTTGCCGTCGGGTACATAGACGTTGGCAACCGTCGTATTGCCTTCGGCTCGGACACTCAAGACTTCGATCTGCTGTCCTGGGTCGCGATTGCGTTCATCTCCGAGGCTCTCAAATGCGAGCTCCACATTTGGCATACCGACGAACTGAATTTGCAACCCTAAGCCGCTCTGAAGTCCTTGCTCTTTCTGTACTTCTACCGCTTGCTGAGCAACCGGCCTGAGCGCCTGCAATTGGGCTTGAAGCCCGGCGCCATGCTGGGCTCGGTCAGGTTTGGGCACTTCGGCCGAACTTCCGCCACCGGCTGACGGAGCCGTGAATGGCTGTGCCTTGGATGTTTTCGTCAGTACAAGGTGGGGGCGCTTATCTTGAGCTTGTTCCGGCATGGTTTGACGTGTGCTTGTTATTCTGGGTCAACTTTGCACTGATGAGGCGACGCTCCTCTAACGCACGCCCCAACTCGACCCGTTGCACTTTGGTTTGGTCATGCATGATCGCTTCCTTGATGGACTCGTTCACAGCACGGCAAATTTCCGCGTAGCTCAGCCCCTCTGCCTGCTCAACCAGCCCGTCTTTCTTGAAAGGCTTGGGGGCAAAGCTCCCCAAACGCGACCGGATCAAATCAAGCGCCTGCGTTGGTGTAGGCAGATGGTATTCCACCACGTCGTCGAAGCGCCGGAACAAGGCGTTGTCTAGGACTTCGGGATGGTTTGTCGCAGCGATGATGAGACTGTTCGACTGGTCATGCTCAATCATCTGAAGAAAGCTATTCAGTACGCGCCGAATCTCGCCTACGTCATTGGCCGCACCGCGCTGCGAACCGATGGCATCGAATTCATCGAAGAAATAGACGCCTCGAAGGTCAGCAATGGCATCAAAGACTTGCCGCAGCTTGGCAGCAGTCTCACCCATGAATTTCGTAATCAACGAATCGAGGCGCACCAAAAACAGAGGGATGCCCAATTCACCGGCCAAGGCGGAAGCCGTCATTGTCTTGCCGGTTCCCGGCGGGCCAACCAGCAGAAGCTTCCGGCGCGGGGACAGCCCGTGCTCTTTGATGCGAGCCAGAAGGCGTTGCTCTTTGATGATGCGCGCAAGCTGCTTAGCCGCCAAGTCATCCAACACCATGTCACCCAAACGATTGGCTGGATGCGTCACGGTCAGCAGGTTGGCAAGCTCGCCTCGTGGCTTGTTCGCGCTGTTCAGAGCGCCCGATATGGGTACCAACTTGCCGGAAGCATCTTGACTCAGGCGAGTCTTGCCGGCGTCGATCATGTCGCGCAGTTCTTCCGCGAGCTTGCCGTGGCCTAGCTTGGCTTCATGCGCAGCAACTTGCATCGCGACGGAATAGAAGTGTCCGTCATCGCGACTGATGTGCGACTTGATGAGAGCCTTGAGTTGTTCCGAGCTTGCCACGATGGCGTTTTCCTGGTAGCAGTTTTGCTGAATTTGGTCAAATTTCGACGCTTCTATTGTCGGCTAAGTTCGAGCATGGGCGGTAGGGAATGAATACCCGGGGCTTTCTAGACACCTCTGAGCCTCAATCCTGAAGCGACAAGAGGAGGAGTAATAAGTGAGCAACAAGGTGGCGGATGTTTCGGCCAGGCCTGGCGTTAGCCAGTGCCGGTGGATCAAGACGCAGGGTGCACCAGTCGGTGAGCGTTAGGCGCAAACATCGCTAGCCAAGAGCCGCGTCCGCTGAGGCCAGACTCAAACGCGTGACCGAGGGGCGCGGTGGTTGGGCCTGCTCGGGTATGCGTGGCCGAGATCGGTGACGTGTACGGTTAGCTTGGGCCGCAGGCGGGGAAGTATCGATTTCTCGTACTGCTTCGTTGAGAATGCGTCATGGCTGTTCCCACTTACGACAAATTCATCGAGCCGGTCCTCCGGTTTCTTGCTGCAAAGCCAAGTGGTGCTTTGGCTCGCGATGCGCATGAAGCGGCGGCGCTGGCACTCGGCGTCTCTGAACCCGATCGTCAAGAGCGACTTCCAAGTGGAGTGCAACTTGTCTATAAGAATCGGGCTGGCTGGGCTCACGACCGCCTAAAGCGAGCCGGACTTTCTAGCAGTCCCCGCCGAGGATTCTGGCAGCTTACCGATGAAGGCCGGGCCTTTGTGGCAAAGCATCCGAACACTCTTTTGCCAAAAGAGGTTGAACAGCTGGCAATTGGATTCATGGATGTTCGCCTTAGGCCGTCGCCGACCGGCGAGTCGCTTGCGTCCCCCTCGTTGCTCCAAGTTCCTTTTGCCGAGTCTGCTGTCGCCAGCCCTGATGATCGCCTCGGGGAAGCTCTTTCAGAGCTACGTCGATCTGTTGCAGCCGAGCTCTTAGACTCGCTCAGCTCCGTTTCATCCTCTTTCTTCGAGACGATCGTTCTCGACCTACTTCACCGAATGGGATACGGCGCCAGCCGTGCAGACATTCAGCGTGTCGGCGGCTCAGGCGATGGGGGCATTGACGGTGTCATTTCTCTGGATAAGTTGGGTCTGGAGAAAGTCTACGTACAAGCCAAACGCTGGCAGAGCACGGTTGGACGCCCTGAGATCCAAGGCTTCTATGGCGCTTTGGCCGGTCAGAGGGCCAACAAGGGTGTCTTCATTACCACGTCCGGGTATACCTCGCAAGCCATTGCATTCGCCAATTCGGTTGAACGCATAGTCCTCGTTGATGGACCGCGTATGGCTGAATTGATGATCGACCACGAGGTCGGGGTTTCAGCCCGGACGATCAAAGTGCCTAAATTAGACAGTGATTACTTTGACGAGGAATCTGTTTAGTCGCCCGACGGTAGAAGCCCTAGGTACAAAGTCCGATCGGTGACGAAGTGAAATGGATGACTCGGCGACGTGCTGGTCAGAAGGTCGCTGCATCGAGACCAAACGGAAAAAGCCCGCTATCTTTTGAATAGCGGGCTTTTATTTGGTGCCGGAGAGATGAATCGAACACCCGACCTTCTCATTACGAATGAGCTGCTCTACCGACTGAGCTACACCGGCTAAGCCCGCGATTATAGCAAGACCTTCAGGCCTTTTCGGCGTGGTACTTGGTCAAACGCTCGACTTCGTTACGCGAACCCAACATCACGCTCACGCGCTCGTGCAGTTTGGTGGGCTGCAGGTCGAGGATGCGCTGCTTGCCGTTGGTGGCGGCGCCGCCGGCCTGCTCGACGAGCCAGCTCATGGGATTGGCCTCGTACATCAGGCGCAGCTTGCCGGCCTTTTCGGGCTCGCGCTTGTCCCACGGGTACATGAACACGCCGCCGCGCATCAGGATGCGGTGCACGTCGGCCACCATGCTGGCAATCCAGCGCATGTTGAAGTCCTTGCCGCGCGGGCCGTCCTTGCCGGCCAGGCATTCTTCGATGTAGCGCTTCATGGGCACGTCCCAGTGGCGCATGTTGCTCATGTTGATGGCAAATTCTTTGGTATCGGCCGGAATCTGGATGTCTTCCTGCGTGAGCACGAAGCTGCCTTGCTCGCGGTCGAGCGTGAACATGGCCACGCCGTTGCCCACGGTGAGCACCAGGGTGGTCTGCGGGCCGTAGATGCAGTAGCCGGCGGCCACTTGCTGGGTGCCGGGCTGCAGAAAGTCAGCTTCCTGCACGCCGGGGGTGTCGTCGGGCTTCTTCAGCACGCTGAAGATGGTGCCAATGCTCACGTTCACGTCGATGTTGCTGCTGCCGTCGAGCGGGTCGAACATGAGCAGGTATTCGCCCTGCGGGTAGCGGTTGGGCACCACGTAAATGCTGTCCATTTCCTCGCTGGCCATGGCCGCGAGGTGGCCGCCCCATTCGTTGGCTTCAATGAGCACTTCGTTGGCGATGATGTCCAGCTTCTTCTGGATCTCGCCCTGCACGTTCTCGCTTTCGGCGGTGCCGAGCACGCCGCCCAGCGCGCCCTTGTTGACGGCCTGGCTGATGCTCTTGCAGGCGCGGGCGACCACTTCGAGCAGCAGGCGCAGCTGGCCGGGAATGAGGCCGTCGGCGCGCTGTTGTTCGACGAGGTAGCGGGTGAGGGAAATCTTTTGTTGAGCCATGTGTTCTGTAGGGTTCGGTTGCTTCAGTTTCCGGCCAGGGCGCGGGTCACGACTTCATGCGTGTCCTTGCTCAGGTCGGGCTTGGCGGCCACGCGGGCAATGGCTTCGCGCGCGGCGCTGCGGTACGGCTCGGCCAGCTTGCTCCAGCGGTCGAGCGCGCGGGCAAGGCGGGCGGCCACCTGGGGGTTGATGGCGTCCAGCTCTATGACGCGCTCGCTCCAGAACACGTAGCCGGCCGCGTCGGGGCGATGGAATGCTCCGGGGTTGGCGCTGCAATAGCTGAAGATCACGCTGCGGGCGCGGTTGGGGTTCTTGATGGAGAAGTCGGGGTGCTTCATCAGCTGCTTGACCAGCGGCAAGATGTCGCCGCCGCGGTCGCTCGCACCGGCCTGCAGCGAGAACCACTTGTCGATGACCAGCGCTTCATCCTTGAAGATGGCATGGAAGCGCGCGAGCGCCTGTGCGGCAAGCGTGTGGCCCGACGACACCAGCGCGTTGAGCGCGTTGAAGCGGTCGGTCATGTTGCCCGCGTCCTTGAAGCGCTGCAGCGTCTTGCCGGGCCACACGGTATCGCCCGAAGAGCGCGCCGCCAGGCACAAGAAGTTGAGCGCCATGCCGGCCAGCGCGCGGCGGCCCGACGAGGTGGGGTCGGGCGTGTAGGCGCCGGTATCGTGGTTTTCTTCGTAAACCTGTTGCCAGTCAGCGAAGAGGGCGGTGGCCAGCTGGGCGCGCATGGCATCGCGCACCAGGTGCACGCGCTGTGGGTCGACCACGTCGAGCTGCTCGGCAATGTAGGTTTCCGAAGGCAGCGTGAGCACCAGCTCCTTGAAGGCGGCGTCGAGCTTGGGGTTGCGCAGCACGCTGCGCATGGCGTCAAGATACGCGTCGTTCAGCACCGGGGTGGTGTCGGTCGCAAGCGCAGCAATGCCCTGCAGCGCGGCGCGCAGGCCCAGGCGCTGGCCGGCTTCCCAGCGGTTGAACGGGTCGGGGTCGTTGGCCAACAGGGTGAGTAGCTGGGCGTCGGTGTATTCAAAGTCAAGAATCACCGGCGCGCTGAAGCCGCGCAAGATGGAAGGCACGGGCTCTGCGTCCAGCCCCACAAAGGTGATCTGCTCGCCAGCGCGCGAGAGCACCAGTGTGCGGGTGCCGTGCGTGATCTGCTCCTCGCCCTCGATCTGCAGCGGCAGTTCGCGCCCGCTGGCGTCGAGCAAGCCCATGTTCAGCGGAATGACGAAGGGTTCCTTGCTCGGCTGGCCGGGCGTGGGCGGGCAGCTTTGCACGATGCTCAGGGTGTAGCTGCGGTTCTGCGCGTCGTACACGCCGTGGGCGGCAAGGCGCGGCGTGCCGGCCTGGCTGTACCAGCGCTTGAACTGGGGCAGCAGGCGGGCCAGTTCCGAATGGGGGTTGGCGTCGGCAATGGCTTGGGCAAAGTCGTCGCAGGTCACGGCGTGGCCGTCGTGGCGTTCGAAGTAAAGGGTGATGCCCTTTTCAAAGCCCTTGCGGCCGACCAGCGTCTGCATCATGCGGACTACCTCGGCACCCTTTTCGTAAATGGTGACGGTGTAGAAGTTGCTGATTTCTATGTAGCTGTCTGGCCGCACCGGGTGGGCCATGGGGCCGGCGTCTTCGGGAAACTGGGCGGTGCGCAGAACGCGCACGTCTTCGATGCGCTTCACGGCGCGGGCCGAAGCGTCGGCGCAAAGGTCCTGGCTGAACTCCTGGTCGCGGAAGACGGTGAGGCCTTCTTTCAGCGAAAGCTGAAACCAGTCGCGGCACGTCACGCGGTCGCCGCTCCAGTTGTGAAAGTATTCGTGGCCGACCACGCTTTCGATGTTGCTGTAGTCGGCGTCGGTGGCGGTGGCCTGGTTGGCCAGAACGTACTTCGTGTTGAAGATGTTCAGGCCTTTGTTCTCCATGGCGCCCATGTTGAAGTCGCTGGTGGCAACAATCATGAAGCGGTCCAGGTCCAGCGGCAGGCCAAAGCGCACTTCGTCCCACAGCACGGAGTTGACCAGCGAGTTCATCGCGTGCTCGGTCTTGTCGAGGTCGCCGGCGCGCACGTACACCTGCAGCAAATGCTCCTTGCCGTTGCGCGCGGTAATGCGCTGCTCGCGCGCCACCAGCTTGCCGGCCACCAGCGCGAACAGGTAGCAGGGCTTCCTGAAGGGGTCGACCCACTTGGCAAAGTGGCGGCCTTCGGGCAGCTCGCCTTGCTCGACCAGGTTGCCGTTCGACAGCAGCACCGGGTAGGCGGCCTTGTTGGCGCGCAGGGTCACGGTGTACATCGCCATCACGTCCGGACGGTCGAGAAAATACGTGATGCGGCGGAAGCCTTCGGCCTCGCACTGCGTGAAGAAGGTGTCTTCGCTCACGAACAGGCCCATCAGCTTGGTGTTCTTGATGGGGCAGCAGGTGGTGAAGATCTCGAGCTCGAAGGCCCCTTCTTCGGCGGACGGCAGGCCGTCCAGCACGAGCTGGTCGCCTTCCATGCGGAAGGAAGCGCCCTGGCCGTTGACCAGCACGCGCGCCAGGTTCAGCTCGTCGCCGTCCAGGCGCAGGGGCTGGGCCGGCGCGTCGGGGTTGCGGCGCAGTTGCATGCGGTTGAGCACGCGGGTCTTGGCGGGGTCCAGGTCGAAGGTCAGGTCGACGGTGTCGATCCAGAAGGCCGGAGCGGCATAGTCTTCGCGGCGAATGGCAATCGGTTGCCCTTGGGCGTCACGCTGCAGCAGCATCGAGTGTCTCCAGAAAGTTGGAATGGGCGAGTTCGTCGTAGTCGCGAACCGCGGCAATCACATGGGGGCCGGCAAGCTCGGCGGCGGAATGGGTGCTGCACACGGCCACGGCACGCATGCCGCCGCGGCGTGCGGCCTCTATACCGAAGGGCGCATCTTCAAACACGATGCAGCGCTCGGGCGCCACGCCAATGCGGCGCGCGGCCTCCAGAAAAATCTCGGGCGTGGGCTTGCCGGCAAAGCCTTCGTCCCCGCCCACAATGGCCAGCGGCAGCGGGTCCATCTTCAGGCGCGACATCGCAAACTCGATGTTGTGCTTGTCGCCCGCAGTGCCCACGGCCACCTTCAGGCCGCGCGCCACGGCGGCCTTGGCAAAGGCGGTGAAGCCCGCCACCTCGGTGAAGTTGTCGCTGAACATGGCGCGGTAGATTTCTTCCTTCTCGTGCACCATGGCCTGGCATTCGGCGTCTGAAAGATCGCGCTCGAACAGCTCGCGCATGCACTCGGTGCCGGTGCGGCCCGTGGTGCGCGCAAGAATGTCGGTCACGTCCAGCTTGAGCCCGTGGCGGCCCACAAACTCCACCCACGAGCGCGCATGCCAGGGCATGGAGTCGATCATGGTGCCGTCCATGTCGAAGATGAAGGCTTCGGCCTTGTCGTGGGTCAGGCTCATCGATTACACGCCTTGCTTCAGCGAGGCTTCGATGAACACGTCCAGGTCGCCGTCGAGCACCTTTTGCGTGGCCGACACTTCAACGTTGGTGCGCAGGTCCTTGATGCGGCTGTTGTCCAGCACGTAGCTTCGAATCTGGTGGCCCCAGCCCACGTCGGTCTTGCTGTCCTCGAGCTTTTGCTGCTCTTCCTGGCGCTTGCGCATCTCGTGGTCGTACAGGCGCGAGCGCAGGCGCTTCCACGCCACGTCGCGGTTGCTGTGCTGGCTTCGGCCGTCCTGGCACTGCACCACGATGCCGGTCGGGATGTGCGTCAAACGCACGGCCGAGTCGGTCTTGTTGATGTGCTGGCCGCCCGCGCCCGATGCGCGGAAGGTGTCGGTGCGCACGTCTGACGGGTTGATCTCGATCTCGATGGAGTCGTCGATTTCCGGGTAGACAAAGATCGAGGCAAAGCTGGTGTGGCGCCCGCCCGACGAGTCGAACGGCGACTTGCGCACCAGGCGGTGCACGCCGGTTTCGGTGCGCAGCAAGCCAAAGGCGTAGTCGCCTTCCACCTTGATGGTCGCGCCCTTGATGCCGGCGGTGTCGCCCGGGGTTTCGTCTTCGATCTGCGTCTTGAAGCCCTTGCGCTCGGCGTACTTCAGGTACTGGCGCAGCAGCATGCTGGCCCAGTCGCAGGCCTCGGTACCGCCCGCGCCGGCCTGGATGTCGACAAAGGCGTTGAGCGGGTCGGCCGGGTTGTTGAACATCCGGCGGAATTCAAGCTGCTTGATGTCGGCTTCGAGCGCGGCGGCGTCATCGGCAATGGACTGCAAGCCGTCCATGTCGCCTTCTTCCTTCGACATCTCGTAGAGCTCGGAGTTGTCCGAGAGTCCGCTGGTGAGGCGGTCGAGCGTCACGACCACGTCGTCGAGCGATTTCTTCTCACGGCCCAGCTCCTGGGCCTTCTTCGGGTCGTTCCAGACGTTGGGATCTTCGAGCGATGCGTTGACCGTCCTCAGACGTTCGGATTTGGCATCGTAGTCAAAGATACCTCCGTAAATCGGCCGTCCGGGCGCTCAGGTCCGTGAGGGTTGCGCCGATTTGGTTGATTTGTTCTGCGTCCATGGGGTGTCCTGACTGTGTTCGGGGGAAACCGCACATTTTCTCATGGACCGATGACCCGCCCGGGAAGGCCCCTGTATTGCTCCTTCCCCCGTTGGGGGAAGGCTGGGATGGGGGCGGTTTCCGTATTTGGCGCGGTTCATTCCAGAACCGCTGTTGCCGCCTCGGGGTACAGGTTGGGGAAGAGGATGCTCAGCGACTCGAGCGGAAAGCTGATGTTCAGATCCGAGCGATGGCCGTCGCTCTTCAGAAGTCCATCCTTGATGAACCGCGAGATCACTTTTCGGGCCGTGCGCTCCTCCAGCCCCGTCATCCTGATGAATTCCCCGCGCGAGACCGCGCCGACCGCGGCAATCGTATGCAGGGGGAGCAGCGCCTCCTCGCGGTATTCCGTCATGCCGCTTGTGGAGCCACGTACCAGCAAATAGGCGCGAATACGGTCTTTGAGCTTTGACAGGTCAAGCATCGAAGCCATGAAATTGACTTGGTCTTCGCACAATTCAAGAAAGTAGCGGCACCACTCCCTGAGCATTTTTTCACTGAGATTGCCGCGGCCGTCGAGGGCTCCTTGCCTTGCGCTGTCTGCGTTGTCCAGCATTTCGTAGTAGCGATCTCGATGGCGAGCCAAGCCGCGGTTGACAGACCAGAGGCCACCACTGATCAAGTGCAAGGCGCAATGGGTCTGAAGCCGGACCGCGCGCCCGTTTCCGTCTTCAAATGGATGCGTCCAGGCCATTCGGTGATGTGCGGCCGCGACGGTATAGAACACCGCATCGACACCCTTGAGGCTACTGTAGACCTCGTCCATTCGCTTCAGGAATTGCGGGACCGATTGCCACGCCGGCGGCTGGTGCCGGCCCACCGCAACGTCATGCGTGCGCAGGGCTCCCGGAGTGATGATCCGGCCGTCGTCGGTACGGCGATCTGGTTCGGGGAGCCGGCTGTAGAGGCTTTCATGTGCCTTTTTGAGGAAGCCGCTGCTCAACGTGCCCGCTTCGCTGCCGACAATCTCTTCCAGTTGGCGCTCGGCCTCGATGTGCGCCAGTGCGACACGCTGACGCTTGGCAACATCCGGCTGGTCGGAGAAGTCTTGCCTGAGCGCTCGCTCGATGTTCATGGGATGCGTGCTTTGCCCCTCGATGCGGTTCGAGTAGTACGAGTTCATCGATCGAACAATCTCACGCAGCGCTGCCCGTGCTTGCGGACTCGCGGAGCCTTTCAGTTGTGCTGACTTCTCGAATATCCGGCGCGTGACGTCGCTCAGTTCGCCGAGTTTTTGCGTTGGGAGCAACGGTTCGAACTGATGAGGCTGGTCGTAGACCAGCAAGGGCTTGGACTTGAGGGGCATAGATTCCGGTTGAGATTCTGCTCAGCTTATTGGAATAATCATTATTAATCAATGGGTTATGGGAACTGGATGGACGCTTTGTTTCCGGTTTGGATTCTGGTTTTTTTGCTTTGAGACAGTGGCTGCGTCACGGCACCAAAAGAAAAAAGCCCCCTGCGCGCGGCGCGGGCGCGCAGGGGGCAAGGGTCAACCTCGCGCGGTCAGAACGCCGGAACCAGCGATCCCTTGAATTGCGTCTCGATGAAGCTTTTCACCTCCGCCGACTGGTACGCCGCCACCAAGCGCTTGGCCCAGGGCTTGTCCTTGTCGGCGCGGCGCACGGCAATCAGGTTGGCGTAGGGGCTCTTGGCCGACTCCTTGATGACCGCGTCCTTGTTGAGTGAAAGCCCGGCCTTCTCGGCGTAGTCGTTGTTGATGGCGGCAATGGCCAGGTCGTCGAGCGACCGGGGCAGTTGCGCGGCGTCGAGCGGCACGAGCTTGAGCTTCTTGGGGTTGCTCACCACGTCGAGCGGCGTGGCGGTGTTGTTCTTCACGGCCTCGGGCTTCAAGGTGATGAGGCCGGCGGACTGCAACAGCAGCAGCGCGCGATTGCCGTTCGACGGGTCGTTCTGGATGCCGACCGAGGCGCCGTCGGGCAGTTGGTCGATCGCCTTGATCTTGCGCGAATAGAAGCCCAGCGGCGCGGTGATGGTCAGGCCCACGGGCACGATGTCGAAGCCGCGCGCCTTGTTCTGGTTGTCCAGAAAGGGCTGGTGCTGAAAGGCGTTGGCGTCCAGGTCGCCAGAGGCCAGCGCTGCGTTGGGCAGCTGGTAGTCGTTGAACACCACCAGCTGGATGTTCAGGCCGTCTTTCGCGGCCACCTTCTTCACCACTTCGAACACCTGCTCGGCGCTGCCGACGGAGACGCCGACCTTGACGGTGTTCTTGTCTTGCGCAAGCGCGGAGGTGCTGCCGGCAAAAAGGGCAACGGCCAGCGTTGCAAGGGCGAGGGTGCGGCGGCGGAAATTGGTATGCATGTTGTGGTGCGAAATCAAAAAATGGAAGGCGCGAATGTGGCATTCCCGGGCGAACTTGGGAACGAACCAATGCGCATATCGATATGGCATCGCTCAACCGTGCGTTCGCGGTCTTATGTGATTTATCGAATAAGCACGCGACGATTTGTTCGTTCCCTTTCGGCGCCTTTGTTTTCATACTCGGCCCCTTTTTGCGAACCTTCGCGGTCGGCTCCACGCCCGCCGCTGCCTTTTTTATGAGCAACCCTTCCTCCGACGCGGGCCGCGGCAACGCAGAGCCCGTGATCCGTCTTCAATCGGTGCAGAAATCTTTTGCACTGCCCAACGGCGAGGTGTTCGACGCCGTGCAGTCGCTCTCGCTCGACATCCACCAGGGCGACGTGTTCGGCCTGATCGGCAAGAGCGGCGCGGGCAAGTCGACCCTGCTGCGCCTCATCAACCTTCTGGAGCGGCCCGATGCGGGCAAGGTCTTCGTCGGCGGGCGCGACCTCACCACGCTCTCGCGCCGCGAGCTGCGCGACACGCGGCAGAACATCGGCATGATCTTTCAGCAGTTCAACCTGCTGCAGAACGCCACGGTGTTCGACAACGTGGCCTTTCCGCTGAAGATCCACGGCCGCCATTCGCGCGCCGAGATCGATGCGCGCGTGCGCGAATGCCTGGCCCTGGTGGGCCTGGCCGAAAAGATCGACACCTACCCGGCGCAGCTCTCGGGCGGCCAGAAGCAGCGCGTGGCCATTGCACGCGCGCTGGCGCCGCGGCCGCAGGTGCTGCTGTGCGACGAGCCCACCTCGGCGCTCGACACCGAAACCACGCGCGCGCTGCTCGAAACGCTGCGCGACATCAACCAGAAGATCGGCGTCACCATCGTCATCGTGACGCATGAGCTGTCGGTGGTCGAGGTGCTGTGCCGCAACGTGGCCATCCTGGAGAAAGGCCGGTTGGTCGAGCAGTTTGCGGTCGATGCGCCGAGCGAAGAGCGCCAGACGGCATTGGGCCGCGAGATCGACGAACTGGTGCGCCGCCGCGAGCGCGAGGCGCGCGAACCCGTCGAGCCGCGCCCGACGTCGTTGCGGCGCAACCCGGAGGAGGTGGCCTATGTTTGAGAATATCGCCCCCATCCTCCCCGAGCTGTGGACTGCCACGGGCCAGACCTTTTTGATGCTGGCCATCGGCCTCTCGGCGGCGGTGCTCATCGGCGGGCCGCTGGGTATTTTGCTGTTCCTGCTGGGGCCGGGCCAGTCGCTCGAAAACAAGCCGGCGTTCCTGGTGCTCAACTGGATCGTGAACACCGTGCGCTCGTTTCCTTTCATCATCCTGCTGGTAGCACTGGTGCCGTTCACGCGCGTGATTGCGGGCACCTCCATCGGCCCGCTGGCGGCCGCGGTGCCGCTCTCGTTCGCGGCCATTCCGTACTTTGCGCGGCTGGTCGACCAATGCCTGCGCGAAGTGCCGCGCGGGGTGATCGAGGCGGCGCACGCCATGGGCGCGTCAGAGCTGCAGATCGTCTGGCGCGTGCTGGTGGTGGAGGCGCGCTCGGGCCTGGTGCTGGCGCTCACGGTGCTGGCGGTGAGCTTTCTTTCCTATTCGGCCATTGCCGGCGTGGTGGGCGGCGGCGGCATCGGCGACCTGGCCATCCGCTACGGCTATTACCGCTTCCAGACCGACGTGATGGTGCTGACCGTGGCGCTGCTCGTGGTGCTGGTACAGATCCTGCAATTCGTGGGCAACACCACGGCGCGCAGGCTGGACAAGCGTTGAATTTTTGTTCCCTTCCTTTTTTTGATCTCATGAAAACCGCACTGCTGCGCCGCTCCGTCCTTGCCTTGTCTGTGATTGCCCTGTCGTTCGGCGGGCTTTCGCTGGCACAGGCCCAGGAAGCCAAGAAGAACCTCGTCATCGGCGGCACCGCCGGCTCCAACATCGACCAGCTCAAGGCCGGCATCGTGCCCATCCTCGAGAAGAAGGGCTACAAGGTGAAGCTGGTCGAGTTCAACGACTACGTGCAGCCCAACCTCGCGCTCGCGCAGGGTTCGCTCGACGCCAACTTCTTTCAGCATCAGGTCTATCTGAAGAAGTTCTCGGCCGACCAGAAGCTCGACCTGGCCGAACTGGTGCAAGGCCCCATTGCGCCGCTGGGTGTGTATTCGACCAAGCGCAAGACGCTGGCAGAAGTGAAAGAGGGCGACCGCTTCACGCTCCCCAACGACCCGAGCAACCTGGCCCGCGCGCTGGTGCTGCTGGAGCAGAACAAGCTCATCACCATCAAGCCCGGCATCGATCCGCTGCGCGCTTCTGAAAAAGACGTGGCCGAGAACCCGAAGAAGCTCAAGTTCATTCCACTTGAAGCCGCGCAGCTGCCGCGCTCGCTGGGCGACACCGAATACGCCATCGTCAACGGCAACTTCGCGATTTCGTCGGGCCTGAAGCTCACCGAGGCCGTGGCGCTGGAGAAGACGCCCGACCACTACCTCAATGTGGTGGCCGTGAAGAGCGCCGACAAGAACACTGCCTGGGCCAAGGACATTGTGGAGGCCTACCATTCGAAGGACTTCAAGGCCGTGGTCGACGCCAAGTTCCAGGGCTATGCCAAGCCCAGCTTCCTGCAATAACTCTCAAGCAAAAGGACGCCCATGCCCGTGCTCGCTGTTTTCGACGCCGAAGGAAATTGGCGAGACACGCATGTGTGCGACGGCTGGATCAACCAGCACCTGGCTCGGCAGGGGGTGGCCTGGGGCCGGGAGGCCGCACCGCAAGGGCAGCAGGTGCTCGACCGCGCGGCGCTTGTCTACCTGCCCACGCAAGACGGCTATCTGGGCCTGCTGTTCGAAGCCGGGGAATGGGTGGCGCTGCCGGCCGACAAGCCGCACTTCTTCGATGCCGGCGAGGCGGAGTCGTTCGATGGATTGCCCGCCGCACTGCCGCTGTTCGAGGCCTTCGTCGAACAAGTGCTGTCCCTCACGGGCAACGACGCCGACGACGACGCGTGAATGAAGGCGCGGCGTGGCGGCACGTCGGCGTTCAAACCAGGCCATCGCCGAATGCGGGAGCCGCCCCCATCCCAGCCTTCCCCCGGAAGGGGAAGGAGCAATACCGAGGCCTTCTGACTTTCTCCCTCCCCTTCCGGGGGAGGGTTGGGGTGGGGGCACGACGGCGTTCAAAACAGGCCGTCGCTGAATACGGGAGCCGCCCCCATCCAGCCTTCCCCCAGAGGGGGAAGGAGCAATACCGAGGACCCCCTGACTTTCTCTCTCCCCTCCCGTGGGATGGTTGAGGTGCCTGCTCCTCAGTGCTTCGCCTCGTTTTTCAGAAAGTCGACAAAGGCGCGCAGCGGCGCCGGCATGTGCGTGCGGCTCGGGTAATAGAGAAACGGGCCTGAAAAGCTCTGCCACCAATCCTCCAGCACCGGCACCAGCGTGCCCCTGTCGAGCGACGGGCGCAGGTACTCGTCGAAGGTGTAGATGAGGCCCAGGCCCGATTCGGCCGCATGCAATTCGAGATCGATCATCGACGCCACCAGCGGCCCGCTCGGCGTGATGCGGACGGTCTTGCCCTTGCGCACGAAGCCCCAGGCCGCGAGCACGCCGCTGGGAAAGCGGTGGCCGATGCAGGCGTGCTGCAGCAGGTCGGTCGGGTGCCTGGGCGTGCCATGCGCCGCCAGGTAGCGCGGTGACGCGGCGGCCACGAAGCGCTGTACGCGCGGGCCGAGCGGCACCGCAATCATGTCTCGCGCAATGCTCTCGTCGTAGCGAATGCCGGCATCGAAGCCGGCCGCAAGCACGTCGATGAAAGTGTCGTTGGTCGTCACCTCGAGCGTGATGCCGGGGTGCGCGGCCAGGAAGCGGCTGGCCAGTGGCGGCAGCACGCGCTGCGTCACGATGGTCGGCACGTTGAGCCGCAGCGTGCCGGTGGGGCTGTCGCGAAAGCTGTTGAGCGTGTCGAGCGCACCCGAGATGTCGTCGAGCGCCGGCGCGATGCGCTCCAGCAGCCGCTGGCCGGCCTCGGTGGGCGTCACGCTGCGTGTGGTGCGGTTCAAAAGCCGCACGCCCAGCTGCGCCTCGAGCCGGCGCATGGCTTCGCTGAGCGAGGAGGGCGACACGCCGCGCAGCGCGGCGGCACCGCGGAAGCTGCGCGCCCGCGTCACCGCCACGAAGGCGCCGAGGTCCGAAAGGTCAGGGTCGGTCATGAAAGCGGATTGTGCGGTTTGTTGCACAGCTCGTGCGGTGATGGGTGGATTATCGAACGGACCGCTTGCTTCCAGACTACAGCCATGCCGCTTGCAACCGCATGCGGCCTTCAACGAAAGGAAGCTGCAATGAACACACGTCAACTCGGGGCCACGGGCCCGAAAGTCTCCGCCATCGGCCTCGGCTGCATGGGCATGTCGGCGCTGTACGGCCCCTCGGACCGCACCGAAAGCATCGCCACCATTCATGCCGCCATGGACGCGGGCATCACGCTGCTGGACACCGGCGACTTCTACGGCAGCGGCCACAACGAAATGCTGATCGGCGAAGCGCTCAGGGGCCTCAAGGGTTCGCAGCGCGATGCGGCCCTGGTCAGCGTGAAATTCGGTGCCCTGCGCGATCCGGCTGGCGGCTGGAGCGGCTACGACGCGCGGCCCGAAACGGTGAAGAACTTCCTGGTCTATTCGCTGCAACGGCTGGGCGTGGACCACATCGACATTTACCGCCCGGCGCGGCTCGACCCCAACGTGCCGATCGAAGACACCGTGGGCGCCATTGCCGACATGGTGAAGGCCGGCTACGTGCGGCACATCGGGCTCTCGGAAGTGGGCTCGCACACCATTCGCAAGGCGGCGGCCGTGCACCCGATTGCCGATTTGCAGATCGAATATTCACTCATCTCGCGCGGCATCGAGGATGACATTCTCGAGACCTGCCGCGAGCTGGGCATCGGCATCACGGCCTATGGGGTGCTGTCGCGCGGGCTGATCAGCGGGCATTGGAGCAAAGAGGGCGCGGGCGCAACGGATTTCCGCACGCACAGCCCGCGCTTCCAGGGCGAGAACGTCGAACGTAACCTGGCGCTGGTCGATGCGCTGCGCAAGATCGCGGACGCCAAAGGCGTGACGGTCGCGCAGATTGCCATTGCATGGGTGGCGGCGCAGGGCGACGACATCGTGCCGCTGGTGGGCGCGCGGCAGCGCACGCGGCTGGACGAAGCGCTGGGCTCGCTCGGCGTTGCCTTGAGCGCGGACGATCTCGCAGCCATCGAGCGCGCAGTGCCCAAGGGCGCCGCGGCCGGCGAGCGCTACGCCGCCGCGCAGATGGCGCATCTGGACAGCGAGGCGAGCCACGCCTGAGCGGTCAGGCGGGCATGGCGGCGCTCTTTTTTGTAGGATGCGCCATGACCCAGCACATCGGAATCGTCGGATGCTCCGCCGAAGGCGCGGCGCTCTGCTACCAGACCATCTGCGTGGAGGGCGCCCAGCTGCTGGGCCCGCATGCGCACCCCGAAGTCTCGATGCACACGCCCTCGCTCGCGGACTACATGGCGCACATCTACCGCAACGACTGGCGCGGCGTGGGGGAGGTAATGCTCGCTTCGGCCCACAAGCTCGCGAAGATCGGCGCGAGCTTTCTGGTCTGCCCCGACAACACCATTCACCAGGCGCTGCCGTTCATCGAGGCACGCTCGCCGCTGCCGTGGCTGCATATCGCGCAGTGCGTGGCCGACGAGGCCTCGCAGCGCGGTTTCAAACGCCTGGCCATCACCGGCACGCGATGGCTGGTCGAGAGCGAGGTCTACCCCGAGAAGCTCTCGGCCAAAGGGCTCGAATACGTTCGGCCTACCGTGGAAGAACGCGAAGAGATCAACCGCATCATCATGGAAGAGCTGGTCTGCGGTGTCTTCACGCCCGATGCGGTCACGGCGTTCCGCCGCGTCATCCAGCGCATGAAGGACGAGGACGGCTGCGATGCGGTTGTTCTCGGCTGCACCGAGATTCCGCTCATCATCAACGACGTGAACTCGCCGCTGCCGACGCTCGATTCGACGCGGCTCCTGGCACGCGCCGCGCTACAGCGCACGGTGCAGGGCCGCGCCGGGGCTGAAGCGCCCTGAATCTCAGCCGGCCAGGAACTGCTCGATCAGCCCGGCCACGCGCTGCGGCTGGTCGTGGTGCAGCATGTGGCCCGCGTCGTCGAGCCGCTCTATGCGCACCGAAGGCACGGACTGGAGGCGCTGGTGGAATTCGTCCAGCGTGTAGCGGTTTTTCCACCAGCCCTGCAGGCTGTCGTCCGAGGCCTCGACCATCAGCGTGGGGGCCGAGATCCGCGCATAGAGCGCGAGGGTTTCATCGACCCGGAAGATGTTGGCGTTGATGATCTTGTGCCCGGGGTCGCCGAGGATTTGCCAGCGCTCGCTGCCGTCGGCCTGCACCTGCAATGCCGACCAATGGCTGGCGAGCCAGTTGGCCTTGTCGGGGGTGAGTCGCGGGTTGGTCTTCATGAGCCGCCGCGCCACGCCGTCCACGGCGGAATAGCCGGCCAGCGCCATCTCCCCGCGGTGCAGTCGCTTGAGCTCGTCGATCCATTGGCCGTAGCGCACGGGCGCTTCCTCGGGCTTGCGCGCCGGCATGCCGAAGCCTTCGAGGTTGACGAGGCGGCGGATGCGCTCGGGCCTTGCGCCGGCGTAGTGCATGGCGACGTTGCCGCCCATGCTGTGGCCGACCAGGTCGACCGGCCGCGCCGCGTCGCCTTCGCCCGCGTAGTGGTCGAGCAGCCATTCGAGATCGGCCATGTAGTCGGGCAGCCAGTAGTTGTCGACACCGCCGCCGTCGGTGAGGCCGAAGCCGCGCCAGTCGGGCGCGACGATGAAGCGCTCTTCGGCCAGCGCATCGACCACGAACTGCCAGGAGGCGGCCACGTCCATCCAGCCGTGCAGAAGCACCAGCGGCGGCCGTGCGGCCGAGGGCTCGCCCCAGAGGCGCACGTGGTAGCTGAGGTTGCGCACGGGCACGAATTCGCTGCGCGAGGGACGGAGGGCTTGGTACATGGGCGTCGATGATAAGGAGCCCGGCGCCGGCGCGCAGTCCGGCACAGGACAGCCCTTCTCTCGGCTTTTTGGCCCGCGGCCAGCGCATTGCGGGGGAGGGCGGTAGCATCCCGCGCATGAAAAAAATCCAACTCGGCCAGAGCGACCTGCACGTCACCCCGATCTGCCTGGGCACCATGACCTTCGGCGAACAGGTGGACGAACCCACTTCCCATGCCATTTTGAGCCGCTCGCTCGAGCGCGGCGTCGATTTCATCGACACGGCCGAGATGTACTCGGTGCCCACGCGGCAGGAGACCTTCAGCGTCACCGAAACCATCATCGGCCACTGGTTTGCGGCCAACCCCGGTGCACGCCAGAAGATCACGCTGGCCACCAAGGTGGCCGGCCCGTCGCGCGGCATGCCCTGGGTGCGCGCAGGCAGCGGCATGACGCCCGAAGACATCGAGGCCTCGTGCAACGCGAGCCTGAAGCGGCTGAAGACCGACGTCATCGACCTTTACCAGATCCACTGGCCCGAGCGCCACGTGCCGGCCTTCGGCAACATCTATTACGACCCCGCCAAGGAAAGCTCGAAGACGCCCATCCACGACCAGCTCGAAGCGCTCGGCAAGCTGGTGAAGGCCGGCAAGGTGCGCGCCATCGGCCTCTCGAACGAGACGCCCTACGGCGTGCACGAATTCGTGCGGCTGGCCGAGCAGCACGGCTTGCCGCGCGTGGCCGCGGTGCAGAACGTCTACAACCTGGCGAGCCGCGGCCTGGAGAACGGGCTCGACGAGACGATGCACCGGCTGGGCGTGTCGCTGCTGGCGTATTCGCCGCTGGCCTTCGGCCTCTTGACCGGCAAGTACGACCAGAGCGGCATCGAGGGGCCGGACGCACCCAAGGGCGCGCGCATTTCGAGCTACGAGTCCGTGCGCAAGCAACGCTGGGGCCGCCCCGACGCGCTGAAGGCCGCGCGCCTGTACAACCAGCTCGCGCGCGACAACGGCCTGACGCCGGTGCAGCTCGCGCTGGGCTTCTGCTACACCAAGTGGCAGGTGGCAAGCACGATCATCGGCGTGACCACGCTGGCGCAGCTGGACGAAGACATCGATGCCTACGGCACGACGCTCTCGCCCGAGGTGCTGGCCGAGATCGACAGGATCCGGTGGGAGATCCGGGATCCGGCGGCGTGATCAAGAAGGCCCACGTCTCTGAAACCCCGGCCACGCAGGCGCTGCGCGCGAGCAAGGTCGCGTTCACCGAGCATCCGTATGAGTACCTGGAGCACGGCGGCGCGCAGCACAGCGCCGAGGTGCTGGGCTTCGACCCGTTCACCGTGGTGAAGACGCTGGTAATGCAGGACCAGGACGCCCGGCCGCTCATCGTGCTGATGCACGGCAACCGCACGGTGTCGACCAAGAACCTGGCGCGGCAGATCGGTGCCAAGTCGGTGGAGCCCTGCAAGCCCGAGGTGGCGCAGCGCCACAGCGGCTACATGGTGGGCGGCACCTCGCCCTTCGGCACGCGGCGCCAGATGCCGGTCTACATCGAGTCGACCATCCTTGAGCTGCCCAGAATCGTGATCAACGGTGGGCGGCGCGGCTACCTGGTGGGCATCGACCCGCAGGTGTGCGTCACCTTGCTGGCGGCCAAGCCAGTGCAGTGCGCGCTGGCAGAATAGCCGGCCCGCCGGCCTGAGATCGGCGGCATGCCCCTCTGTCCGAATCAGCGAATAAGAACATCCATCCTTCGTGGAGCGCCGCCTTGAGCTTTCATTTGCCTTCCCTCCTGGCCATCGTGGCCTCCTACCTGATCGGCTCGCTGTCCTTCGCGGTCATCGTGAGCAAGTCGCTCGGCATGGCCGACCCGCGTAGCTACGGCAGCGGCAACCCCGGTGCAACCAACGTGCTGCGCTCGGGCAACAAGGGCGCGGCGCTGGCCACCTTGCTGCTCGATGCGCTCAAGGGATGGCTGCCGGTGTTCCTGATTCGTCATTTCGGCGCGCAGTGGGGGCTGGGTGAGGGCGTGGCCGCGCTGGCGGGCCTAGCGGCCTTCCTGGGCCATCTGTACCCGGTGTTCTTCGGTTTCCAGGGCGGCAAAGGCGTGGCTACCGCGGCGGGCGTGCTGGTAGGCATTGCGCCCTGGCTGGGGCTGGCCACCGGCGCCACCTGGCTCATCATTGCGGTGTTCTTCCGCTATTCGTCGCTGTCGTCGCTGGTGGCGGCCTTCTTTGCGCCGGCGTATTACCTTCTGGGCGGCAACATTGCGTGGCCGCTCGACCGCACGGTGCTGATTGCGATCATCATCATGAGCCTGCTGCTGATCTGGCGGCACCGCGAAAACATCCGCCGGCTCGCGGCCGGCACGGAGTCGAAGCTCGGCTCCAAGAAAAAAGCTTGAGAGAAAGAAAACCATGGCATCCATCACCCGCTTCCACGTCGGCCCGCGCCTCTCTGAAACGGCCGTGCATAACGGCACCGTCTACCTCGCGGGCCAGGTGCCCGACGACACCACGCAGGACATCCGAGGCCAGACCACGCAGGTGCTGGACATGGTCGACCGCCTGCTGGCCGAGGCCGGCAGCGACAAGTCGCGCATCCTCATGACGCAGATCTTTCTGGCCGACATCAACGACATCACGGCCATGAACGAAGTGTGGGATGCGTGGATTCCCGCCGGCAACACGCCGCCGCGCGCGACGGTGCAGGCCAAGATGGCCAATGCGGCCTACAAGATCGAAATCGTGGTCACGGCCGCGCAGGCCTGACGCTCGCTGTTCAGTACCGCTTTTCCAAGACCATCTGGTCCGCGTCCCGGCGCATCGAAAAGCGGTTGATGAAGCTGTTGCCCAGCAGCACGAAGGGCATGGGCTGCGGCGAGACGATGGCGTCGATGTCGTACACCTCGACGTCGCCCACGCGCACCGACTGCAGCCGCAGCTTGTAGCCCTGCGACACGCCGTTGGCGGTGTTCATCTGGACGCGCTGGCCCTTGCTGTAGTCCAGCCCGATGCGCTGCGCATCGGCGGCCGACAACGCGATCGACGTGGCGCCCGTGTCGAGCATGAAGGTGACGGGGCGGCCGTTGATGGCGCCTTGCGTCATGAAATGGCCGCGGCTGTCCGCAGGCAGCACGATGCGGCTGCCGCCGCCCGTTCCCCCTCCGCCGCCGATGCTCACGGGCGTGTCCATGCGCAGGTTGAGGCGCTTGCCCTCGAGCTCGACCACCGCCTGCTCGGCCTGCAGCGACACGAGCTTGACGCCCTGGAAGGTCTCGCCAATGGCCACGGTCTTGGGCGCCGCGCCGTCGACGATCAGGATCGCGCGGCTGCCGATGGTGCCGGTCAGCATGACGGAGCTTGCCGCATGCGCCCCTGCAGCGGCAGCCAGAAGCTGCGCTGCGACGACCAGGGATTTCATTCGGAGCTCAGTCGCGGAAGTTGTTGAACGACAGCGGCATGTCGGGCACGTCTTTCTTGATGAGTGCCATGGCCGCCTGCAGGTCGTCGCGCTTGGCGCCGGTGATGCGCACCGCATCGCCCTGGATGGCGGCCTGCACCTTGAGCTTGCTGTCCTTGATGATGCGGGTGATCTTCTTGGCCTGCTCGGACTCGATGCCGCTCTTGACCTTGATGACCTGCTTGACCTTGTCGCCGCCGATCTTCTGCACGTCGCCCTTGTCGAGAAAACGCACGTCGACGCTGCGCTTGGTGAGCTTGGCGCGAAGAATGTCTTCCACTTGCACAAGCTGGAACTCGGCGTCACCGATCATGGTGATTTCCTTGTCCTTGAGCTCGACGGCGGCGGCCGTGCCCTTGAAATCGAAACGCGTTGCGATTTCCTTGGCGGTGTTTTCGACCGCGTTCTTCACTTCGGGCAGATTGGGTTCGCAGACGGTATCGAAAGACGGCATTGGGCTCCTCCTGGAATCGCGGGTGCTGGATGCGACAATTCTCCCATGATCGTGGAGAACAACGTCCCGCTGCAGCCGTACAACAGCTTCGGCATCGTCGCGCGCGCGCAGAACCTGGTGCGCATCGCCAGCGAGGGGGACGTGGCCGAGCTGCGGGCCGATCCCCGTTGGCGCGACGCACCCCGTTTCGTATTGGGCGGGGGCAGCAACATCGTGCTCACCGGCGACGTGAAGCCGCTGGTGCTGAAGGTCGAGATCAAGGGGCTGCGGCTGGTCGAAGAGACTCCGCGCGCCTGGATCGTGGAGGCCGGCGCGGGCGAAGTCTGGCACGACGCCATTCAATGGATGCTCGCAAACGGCTACCCGGGGCTCGAGAACCTGGCGCTCATTCCGGGCACGGTGGGCGGTGCGCCGGTTCAAAACATCGGCGCCTACGGGGTCGAACTGCAAGATCGCTTCGATTCGCTCGACGCCATCGACCTGGACACCGGGCGCAGCTTCACGCTGGACGCCGCGCAATGCGCCTTCGGCTACCGCGACTCGGTGTTCAAGCACGTGCGCAGCGGGCCGAATGATTTCGGGCTCTCGGGCCGGGCGCTGATCACCCGCGTGCGCTTTCGCCTGCCCAAGCCCTGGAAGGCCGTGGTGGGCTACCTCGACCTGGAACGCAAGATGGAGGAGGCCGGCAACTTCACGCCCAGCGCCACCGACGTGTTCGACTGGATCGTTGCCATTCGCCGTGCCAAGCTGCCCGACTGGCGGGTGCTCGGCAATGCCGGCAGCTTCTTCAAGAACCCGACCGTCACGCCGGAGCAGTGCGCCGACATCATTGCGCGTGACCCCAAGATCGTGCATTACCCGATGGACGACGGCAGCATCAAGCTCGCGGCCGGCTGGCTCATCGACGCCTGCGGCTGGAAGGGCAAGTCGGTCGGCAATGCCGGCGTCTACGAGAAACAGGCGCTGGTGCTGGTGAACCGGGGCGGGCTCGAAAACCCTGTGACGGGCGGCGAGGTGATGACGCTGGCCAAGGCCATCCAGACGAGCGTGTACGAGCGCTTCGGCATTCGGCTGGAGCCGGAGCCGGTGGTCGTCTGATGGATCTCGACTTCCTGCACTTGAATTACCGGCGGCGAATTGCTGCCCTGATCTGGGCCCGCCGGGCCATTGTGCTGGGCGCCATCGTCGCGGTGTTCTTCACCTTCCGAAGTGGCGGCCGATTTGTGCTGGTCCCGCTGGTCCTGGGTGGATGGCTTCTTGCCGCCACGCTGGGCTTCATGGAATCCAGCCTGCGCCGCCAGTTCATCCGCGAGGCGCGCATGCCGCCCTTCCTCATCGGCAAGCTGCGCGCCGCACACCCCGGGCTCAGCGTGCGCGACGCCGAACTGGTGCTGCGCGGCTTGCGCCAGTTTTTCATGGCCCATCTGCGCAGCGGCCGCAAGTTCGTCGCCATGCCGTCCAAGGTGGTCGACACCGCGTGGCACGAGTTCATCCTGCACACGCAGGGCTACCAGAACTGGTGCAAGGCGGCCTTCGGCGGCATGCTGCACCACAGCCCTGCCGAAGTGCTGGGCAAGGACCCGAAGCGTAACGACGGCCTGCGCCGCAGCTGGTACTGGGCCTGCAAGGAAGAAAGCATCGATCCGCGCACGCCGGCGCGCTTGCCGCTCCTGTTTGCGCTCGATGTGAAGTTCAGCATTCCGGGCGGCTTTGACTACGTGCCCGACTGCAAAGCCGTCGACCGGCACAACGGCTCCGACGCCCATTGCGGCACCAGCTTTGGCGACTCGTCGTCCTCATCGGATGGTGGCAGCTCGGGCGATGCCAACGGCTTTGGCGGCAGCGAATCGAGCGGCAGCAGTGACGGCGGCGGAGGAGGGGATTCTTCCGGCGGTGACGGGGGCGGCTGCGGTGGTGGGTGCGGCGGGGGCGGTGGCGACTGACCGGCACGCACGCACCGCGCACCATGCAAAACGGGCCCCGAGGGGCCCGTTGTCATTGCAAGAAGCGTGTCGGCTTACTTGGTCTCGTCGTCGTTCGAGAGCCGCGGCACCGAGGTGCCCTGGCCCGGGGACAGCAGCCCGGTACGGGTGTAGATCGCAAGCTTCTCGCGCGTGTCGACGATGTCGAGGTTGCGCATCGTGAGCTGGCCAATGCGGTCCAGCGGCGTGAACGCGCCGGCAACCTTTTCCATGCTCAGGCGCTCGGGCTGGTACGTGAGGTTGGGCGAGACGGTGTTGAGAATCGAGTAGTCATTGCCGCGGCGCAGCTCGACGGTCACTTCGCCGGTGATGGCGCGCGCCACCCAGCGCTGGGCCGTCTCGCGCAGCATGATGGCCTGCGGGTCGAACCAGCGGCCCTGGTAGAGCAGGCGGCCGAGCTTGCGGCCGTTGTCGCGGTACTGCTCGATCGTGTCTTCGTTGTGGATGCCGGTCACCAGGCGCTCATAGGCGATGAACAGCAGCGCGAGGCCGGGTGCCTCGTAGATGCCGCGGCTCTTGGCTTCGATGATGCGGTTCTCGATCTGGTCGCTCATGCCCAGGCCGTGGCGCCCGCCGATGCGGTTGGCTTCCAGGATCAGGTCGACAAGGTTCGCGTACTCCACGCCATTCAGTGCGACGGGGCGGCCTTCCTCGAAGCGCACGCTGACCGTTTCGCGCTTGACCTCGACCTCGTCCTTCCAGAACGCGACGCCCATGATCGGCTGCACGATCTGCATGCCGCTGTCGAGGTTCTCCAGGTCCTTGGCCTCGTGCGTGGCGCCGAGCATGTTGGAGTCGGTGCTGTAGGCCTTCTCGGCCGACATCTTGTAGCCGAAGCCGGCCTTGGTCATGAAGGCCGACATCTCGGCGCGGCCGCCGAGCTCGTCGATGAACAGCTGGTCGAGCCAGGGCTTGTAGATCTTGAGGGCAGGGTTGGTGAGCAGGCCGTAGCGGTAGAAGCGCTCGATGTCGTTGCCCTTGTAGGTGCTGCCGTCGCCCCAGATGTGAACGTCGTCTTCCTTCATGGCCGACACCAGCATGGTGCCGGTCACCGCGCGGCCGAGCGGCGTGGTGTTGAAGTAGGTGACGCCGGCGGTGGTGACGTGGAAGGCGCCGGCCTGCAGCGCGGCAATGCCTTCGTTGGCGAGCTGCGCGCGGCAATCGATCAGGCGCGCGTTCTCGGCGCCGTAGAGCATCGCCTTGCGGGGAATCTCGTCGTAGTCGGGCTCGTCGGGTTGGCCGAGGTTGGCGGTGTAGGCGTAAGGGATCGCGCCCTTCAGCTTCATCCAGTGCAGCGCGGCGCTCGTGTCCAGGCCGCCCGAAAAGGCAATGCCGACCTTCTGGCCGGCGGGAACGTTTTGAAGAATGGTCGACATGTGGGTGTCCGGTTCGCGGTTCAGCCGAAGTGGCAGATGTAGCTGTAGGGCTCGCCGGTCACCCGGATCTGAAAGCTTGAATTGCCCGGCACGTTGAACTTCTGGCCAGGGCCCGCGGCGATCCACTCGGTGGTGCCTTCGAGCTGGTATTCGCAGCTGCCGGACGTGCCTTCCATGATCTCGGGCGCGCCGGTCTTGAAGGTCAGGGTGGACGGAAGGATCACGCCGACTGATTTTTTCGTGCCGTCGGCGAGCGTGAGGCTGTGGCTCACGCACTTGCCGTCGAAATACACGTTGGCCTTGGTCGCCACTGCGGCGCTGTTGAGAGTGTCGGTAGTCGTCGTCATTGGATGGCGCCGGCGCATGCGCGGTCGGCTTGTCGAGGACGCGCCACCGCGGCGGCGCACCCCTTGGGGGTTGGAAAAGTCCTCGATTTTAGGGCTTGGCCGACATTGCCAGCCCGACTGCCGTATCGCGCAGTTCAGCGCCAGTGGCGGTAGCCGTATCCGCGATAGCCGCTCCAGCCCCTGGAGTACCCCAGGTTCAGCGAAATGCCGACCGGCGGATAGACGTAGGGTTGCGGGTAGACGTAGGTCGGCTGCGCGTAGATGGGGGCCGGGTACACCGGCGCCGGCTGCGCATAGACCGGTGCCGGCGGCGCGTTCGAGACCACCACGCCGGGCTCGGGCACCACGCTATCCCATGCCGATCCGCCCGGTTGCGCGTATTGCGGGGGTTGCTGGTATTGGTACTGCTGCTGGCCGTTGTCGGCTTCGGCCGGATAAGGCTGCAACTGGGGCTGGGGCGCGACCGGCGCCGTCGTCACGCCATAGGCGCTGGCCTGGATCGGGATGGTTGCGCCCGGCCGGCTGTTCATGCGCGTGGTGTATTGGCGGCCTCCGTACTCGTAGGTCACGTTGTAGCTCGGGCTGCTGCCGGTGGTCTCGTAGACGGGGGTGGCGGAAATCACCCTCGCCCATGCCTCCTGGGCCTGGACTACGCCGGCGGCGCCCGCCGTCAGCAGGCCGGCCACGGAAAGGCCCGTGAGGGCGCGAAACACTTGTCTGTTCATGATGTTCTCTCCTGCAGATTGGGGTTGGAGGCCGGCCGGCGAGACGGGTTCCGGGGTTTACACGGCGTTCACAGCAGCCCAGGCGTCGGCGTCGAACCCTGTCGTAACGCCGGTTTTGGCCCCCCAGTTGACCACCGGCCGCTTGATGAGGCTAGGGTTGGCCAGCAATGCGGCGCGGGCGGAAGCGGCATCGACCACCGCGTTGCGGGTGGCTTCGTCGAGCTTGCGCCAGGTGGTGCCGCGTCGGTTGACCAAAGCCTCCCAGCCCGGCTTTTTCAGCCAGTGGTCGAGCTCGGCCTCGGGCACCCCCTGCTTCTTGAAATCATGGAAGGTGTAGGCAACGCCGTGTTCGTCGAGCCAGGTGCGGGCGCGCTTGACGGTGTCGCAGTTGGGTATTCCGTAGAGGGTTGTCATGGTCGCCAATGATGCCGATAAAACGCGGGGCGCCGGGCGCATTCCGGGTCGGCGACAATGCCGGCCTCCATGGAAACCCTTAACGACTGGCTCGCACGCGCCGAGCAACTCCATCCGAAGAACATCGAGCTCGGCCTCGAGCGCGCCAAAGAGATGGCCGCCCGCATGGGCCTGCGCTTCGACTGCCCGGTCATCACCGTGGCCGGCACCAACGGCAAGGGCTCGACCTGCGCCATGCTCGAATCGATCCTCCGGCATGCCGGCTACCGCACGGCGGTCTTCACGTCGCCGCACCTGGTGCGCTTCGAGGAACGGCTGCGACTGGCGGGCGAAGCGGTCGATGCTTCAAAATTAATAGCAAACTTCGAGGCGGTGGAAGTGGCCCGGGGCGACATGCCGCTGACGTACTTCGAGTTCACCACCCTCGGCATCCTGCGCTGCATGATCGAAGAAAAGCCGGACGTGGCCATTCTCGAGGTCGGGCTCGGCGGCCGGCTCGACGCGGTCAACATCATCGACACCGATTGCGCGGTCATCACCAGCATCGACCTCGACCACATGGACTACCTCGGACCCGACCGCGAAAGCATCGGCTTCGAGAAGGCCGGCATCCTGCGCCCGGGCAAGCCCGCCATCGTGAGCGACCCGATGCCGCCGCAAAGCGTGATCGACCACGCGGCGGCCATCGGCGCCGACCTCTGGCGCTTCGGCCACGACTTCAATGTCTCGGGCGACAAGCAGCAGTGGGGCTGGTCGGGCCGCGGCCGGCGCTACAGCGGTCTGGCGTATCCGGCGCTGCGCGGCGCCAACCAGCTGCTCAATGCCGCGGGCGTGCTTGCGGCGCTCGAAGCGCTGCGGCCGCAACTGCCGATCACCGCGCAGGCCGTGCGCACGGGGCTTGCCATGGTCGAGTTGCCCGGCCGCTTCCAGATCATCCCGGGCGAACCCGCGCTGGTGCTCGACGTGGCGCACAACGCCCATGCGGTCGCGGCGCTGGCCGAGAACCTCGACGCGATGGGCTTCTACCCCACCACGCACGGCGTGTTCGGTGTCATGGCCGACAAGGACCTGGCCCCGATCCTTGCGCGCATCGGCCCGATGATCGACCGCTGGTACTTCACCGATCTGCCGACGCCGCGCGCCGCCAAGGCGAGCGATCTGCTCGCGAGCTGGCAGGCGCAAAACACGCGCGCCGATGCCTCCGGCAGCACGCATGCGGGACCGATGGAAGCGCTCCGCGCGGCCATCGAGCACGCGGACCCCGCTGATAGAATCGTGGTCTTCGGATCGTTCTTCACCGTGGGTGGCGTGCTGGAGCACGGCACTCCCCGGCTGCAAGCCAAACACCTGCTGCCCGGCGGCTGATCGCCGGGCCGTCCGCACCATCTGGCACCCACCTCGCTGCACTCCTTCAGGGATCGAACTTCATGGCGTTTTTCAAGTTCCGCACGCGCGGCCCGCAAGGCAACGAAGGACGCAGCGCACCAGCTGCCGTCCCCGCGGAAAGTGTCGAAACCATGCGCCGCCGCGCGCGGCACCGGTTGGTGGGCGCGGCCGTTCTGGTGCTGCTTGGCGTCATCGGATTTCCGTTGTTGTTCGACACCCAGCCGCGTCCGGTCTCGGTCGACATTCCCATCGAGATTCCCGACCGCAACAAGGTCAAGCCATTGCCAGTGCCTGCAACGCCGGCACCCGCCGCGCCTACGACTGGCGCAGTCGACAGCGGCGCCCGCGTGGCGGCGGCACCCCCTTCGGCATCGAGCGGCGGCATGATCACCGAAACCGCCGACGGCACCGAGATCACACCCGGCAAGCCGGCCGCCAGCACCCCTCCGGCCGAGACGCGGCCCACCGCTGAAGCCAAGCCGGAACGCAAGCCCGAGCCGAAGCCGGAACACAAACCCGAACCCAAGCCCGAGCCGAAGCCAAAGCCGGAGCCCAAGGCGGAAGCCAAGCCCGAACCCAAGCCCGCAGCGCCCAAGCCGGCTGCGGCCGAGGACGGCAACCGCGCGCGCGCCTTGCTCGAAGGCAAGCCTTCCAACACCAGCACCACCAAGCCCGCCGCCGAAGATGGCGGCCGCTTCGTGGTGCAGGTCGGTGCCTTCGCCGATGCCGACAAGGCCCGCGAAGTGCGGCAGAAGCTCGAGAAGGCGGGCCTCAAGACCTATGTGAACGTGGCCAAGACGTCCGACGGCGAACAGCGCACGCGTGTGCGTGTCGGTCCGTTCAGCTCGCGCGCCGAGGCGGACAAGGCCGCGGAGAAGGTCAAGGGCTTGTCTTTGTCGGCCGCCATCCTCACGTTGTAGTAGCCATCGCCCGTTGCCGTGGCCCTGCTCGATTGGATCGCCGTCGCGCTCATCGTCGTGTCGATGCTGTTCGGCCTCTGGCGAGGCCTGGTGTTCGAAGTGATTTCGCTGGCGGGTTGGGTGGCTGCATTCATTGCCGCCCAGTGGCTGGCGTCGGGTGTGGCGGCATGGCTGCCGTTTGGCGACCCGCAGGCCACCTGGCGCTATCCGCTGGCCTTCGTGCTGGTGTTCGTGGCGGTGGCGTTCGGCGTGGGCCTGGTGGCGGCGCTGACGCGAAAGTTGATTGCGGCTGTCGGCCTCAGGCCGGTGGACCGGCTATTGGGTGGGGCCTTTGGAGCGGCGCGGGGTGCGGTTGCCCTGCTCGTGCTGGCGGTCATTGTTCATTTGCTGGCGTTGAGCGACAGTGCCTGGTGGCACGAATCGCGCAGCGCCATTGTTCTCGATGCGGCATTGCAGGGCCTGAAACCCGCGCTGCCTGAAAAGTTGGCAAGCTACCTGCCCTGAGAGGAATCGTTCATGTGTGGAATCGTCGGCGTTGTCAGCAACGCACCCGTCAATCAGCTGCTCTATGACGCCTTGCTGCTGCTGCAGCATCGCGGCCAGGACGCGGCCGGCATCGTCACCCTGCTCGAACGCAAGTTCTTCATGCACAAGGCCAAGGGCATGGTGCGCGACGTGTTCCGCACGCGCAACATGCGCGGGCTGCCGGGCAGCGTGGGCCTGGGCCAGGTGCGCTACCCGACGGCGGGCAACGCCTACAGCGAGGAAGAGGCTCAGCCCTTCTACGTCAACGCGCCCTTCGGCATCGTGCTGGTGCACAACGGCAACCTGACAAACGCACATGCGCTGCGTTCGGAGCTGTTCTCCACCGACCATCGCCACACCAACACCGAGAGCGACTCCGAGGTGCTGCTCAACGTGCTCGCGCACGAACTCGAGGGCGCATCGCGCGGTGTGCCGCTGAATCCGGCCGAGGTGTTTGCCGCGGTCAAGAACATGCACAAGCGCCTGCGCGGCTCGTATGCCGTGGTGTCGCTGATTGCCGGCCACGGCCTCCTGGCCTTCCGCGATCCGTACGGCATCCGTCCGCTGTCGATGGGCCGCAGCGCTGACGGCACCGTCATGGTGGCCAGCGAATCGGTGGCGCTCGAAGGTTCGGGCCATGTGTTCGAGCGCAACATCGCGCCGGGCGAAGCCGTGTTCATCGACCTGCAGGGCAACGTGCATTCCATGCAATGCGCCGAGGCGCCCACGCTGAACCCCTGCATCTTCGAATTCGTGTACCTGGCGCGTCCGGACTCGGTGCTCGACGGCATCTCGGTGTACCAGGCGCGCCTGAACCTGGGCGAGACGCTGGCCAAGCGCGTGGTGTCTACTGTGCCGCCAAACCAGATCGACGTGATCATCCCGATTCCCGAATCGAGCCGCCCGAGCGCCACGCAGCTCGCGCACCTGCTGGGTGTGCCGTACCGCGAAGGCTTCGTGAAGAACCGCTACGTGGGCCGCACCTTCATCATGCCGGGGCAGGGCGTGCGCAAGAAGTCGGTGCGCCAGAAGCTCAACGTGATTGCCAGCGAGTTCAAGGGCCGCAACGTGCTCCTGGTCGACGACTCCATCGTACGTGGCACCACCAGCCGCGAAATCGTGCAGATGGCACGCGATGCCGGCGCGCGCAAGGTCTACCTCGCCAGCGCCGCGCCTCCGGTGCGCTACCCGAACGTTTACGGCATCGACATGCCCACCAAGGACGAACTGGTGGCGCACGACCGCACCATCGAGCAGATCCGCGAGCTGATCGGTTGCGACGCGCTGATCTACCAGGATGTGGACGCCATGAAGCGCGCCATCGGTTCGCTCAACCCCAAGCTCGACGGCTTCGACGCCTCCTGCTTCGACGGCGTGTACGTGACTGGCGACATCGACACCGAAGCGATCTCGCGCATGAACGGCAACCGTCCCCGCATCGAAGAGACCGAAGAAGATTCTTCGCGCCTCGCGCTTCCCAATCACAGCGAGTGAGAGCTGAATTGACTGCCGACGAACGAACCCTCCCGCCCGGACTGCATCGCGACACGCTCGCGCTGCGCACCGGCCTGGCGCCGAGCCAGCATGGCGAGCACTCCGAAGCGCTGTTCCTGACCAGCGGATTCGTGCAGCCCGATGCCGAAACATCGGCGCGCCGCTTTGCCGGCACCGAAGCGGGCTTTACCTACTCGCGCACTTCCAACCCCACGGTCACCAGCTTCGAGCAGCGCCTTGCGGCGATGGAAGGTACCGAGGCCGCCATCGGCGCCTCCACCGGCATGGGCGCGATCCTCATGATGTGCATGGGCCTGCTGAGGGCGGGTGACCACGTGATCTGCTCGCGCTCGGTGTTCGGCTCCACGCTGAACCTGTTCGGCAAGGAGTTTGCCAAGTTCGGCGTCGAGACCACTTTTGTCTCGCAGACCGACGTGGCCGAATGGCGTGCGGCCGTGAAGCCCAACACCAAACTCCTGTTCGCCGAAACGCCGACCAATCCGCTGACCGAGGTGTGCGACATCCGCGCGTTGGCCGACCTGGCGCACGGCGCAGGCGCGCTGCTCGCGGTCGACAACTGCTTTTGCACCCCCGCGCTGCAGCGCCCGGCCGAACTCGGCGCCGACCTCATCATCCATTCCGGCACCAAGTACCTCGACGGCCAGGGCCGCGTGATGGCCGGCGCGATCTGCGGCCCGTCGAAGCTCATCGTCGACGTATTCGGCCCGATCGTGCGCACCGCCGGCATGGCGCTGTCGCCGTTCAATGCATGGGTGGTGCTCAAGGGCTTGGAAACGCTCGGCATCCGCATGCAGGCGCAGTGCGCCAATGCGCTGGCCGTGGCCCAGTGGCTCGAAACGCAGCCCGGCATTGCACGCGTCTACTACCCGGGCCTTGCCTCGCACGCGCAGCACGACCTGGCCATGCGCCAACAGTCGGGGCAGGGCGGGGCGGTGGTGTCGTTCGACGTGGTCGGCAACGATCCCGAGACGGCGCGTGCCAATGCCTTCCACGTGATCAACAGCACGCGCGTGGTGAGCATTGCCACCAACCTGGGCGACACCAAGACCATCATCACGCACCCCGGCACCACGTCGCACGGCCGCCTGACCGAAATGCAGCGCCAGGCCGCCGGCATCGGCCAGGGGCTCATTCGCGTCGCGGTCGGTCTCGAGTACATCGACGACATCAAGGCCGACTTGCTTCGCGGCCTTGGCACCCTGAAATTCTGATCGATCCAATGACCGGCAAAGTTCGCACCCGCATCGCTCCGTCTCCCACCGGCTTTCTTCACCTGGGCACGGCCCGCACCGCGCTCTACTCGTGGGCCTATGCGCGCCACCATGGCGGAGAGTTCGTGCTGCGCATCGAGGACACCGACGTGGCCCGCTCCACGCAGGACTCGACCGACCAGATTCTTGCGTCGATGCACTGGCTCGGCCTCGACTACGACGAAGGCCCGATCTACCAGATGCAGCGCCTGGAGCGCTACCGCGAAGTCATTGCGCAAATGCTTGCGGCCGGCACGGCCTACCACTGCTACTGCACGCCGGCCGAGCTCGACGAAATGCGCGAAGCGCAGCGCGCCCGCGGCGAAAAGACCTTGTATGACCGCCGCTGGCGCCCCGAGCCCGGCAAGGTGCTGCCGCCCGTGCCCGAAGGCGTGCCGCCGGTGGTGCGCTTCTGCAATCCGCCCGAAGGCGACGTGACGTGGAACGACCTCGTCAAGGGCGAGATCACCATCAACAACCGCGAGATCGATGACCTCATCATCCTGCGGCCTGACGGTGTGCCCACCTACAACTTCGCGGTGGTGGTCGACGACTGGGACATGAACATCACGCACGTGTTCCGCGGCGACGAGCACATCAACAACACGCCGTGGCAGATCAACATCTTTCGCGCGCTTGGCGCGCCGTTGCCTGCGTTCGGCCATGTGCCGGTGATCCTTGGCGACGACGGCCAGAAGCTCTCCAAACGCCGCGGCGCCGTGAGCGTCACCGCCTATGAAGAGAACGGCTACCTGCCCGAAGCCATGCTCAACTATCTTGCGCGCCTCGGCTGGAGCCATGGCGACGACGAGCTCTTCACGCGCGAGCAGATGGTGAGCTGGTTCGATGGGTCGCACCTGTCGAAGAGCCCCGCCCAGTGGGACGCCGCCAAGCTGTCGTGGGTGAATGCGCAATACATCAAGGCCAAGGCCGACGATGAACTCGCACCGCTCGTGGCAGCGCAACTGCAGAAGCGCGGCCTCACCGCCGACGAACGACTGCCCGCGATCTGCGCGCTCTTCAAGGACCGCTGCGAGACCACGGTCGCACTCGCCGACTGGGCTGCGGCGTTCTATGCCGACGTGACCGTGAGCGAAGCCGATCGCGCGCAGCACATCACCGACGCGGTGAAGCCCGTCATCGCCACGCTGGCCGAAAAGCTCGCGAGCGTGAGCTGGGAAAAAACTTCGATTGCTGCAGGCATCAAGGAAGTTTTGGCCGCACATTCTGTGAAAATGCCTGTGTTGGCCATGCCGGTTCGCGTCCTCGTGATGGGAACTGCGCAGACACCATCCCTCGATTCAGTGCTCGCAATTTTTTCTCGCGAAAAAGTCATCGAGCGTTTGAAAAGGGCCTGATTTTTCAGGCTATAATTTGAGGCTCGACACCCACACGGGGGTATAGCTCAGCTGGGAGAGCGCTTGCATGGCATGCAAGAGGTCATCGGTTCGATCCCGTTTACCTCCACCATCAAAGTGTCGAGAAGATAAGTGCTGATCGCAGCACGGTTCCTAAGGTTTTGACCCTATCGTCTAGAGGCCTAGGACACCACCCTTTCACGGTGGCTACCGGGGTTCGAATCCCCGTAGGGTCGCCAGTTTCGCGCAAGTGAAGCAGGCACAAGTCGTCAGCACTTGGCTCCGCAAGGAGTGAACGTTGTCTACCAGGAGTGGTAGTTCAGTTGGTTAGAATACCGGCCTGTCACGCCGGGGGTCGCGGGTTCGAGTCCCGTCCACTCCGCCAGTTCCGACAAGGGTTAGCAGATTAACGTCTGCTAACCCTTTTGTCTTTTCGGGCTCGCATTCGAGCCCTGCCTCACTCGCTCATTCCCCTTTACGCTCCTCGATGCTGCGCGCGAGGAACTGCCAAAGGCGCTCGTCCTCGCTGAAGGCCACGTTGAAGCGCAGCCACCCCGTGGGGCGCGGGATCACCAAAAACAACTGACCCGGGCCGAGCATGATGCCCTCCATGGCGGCGAGCCGCGACAGATCCGCGGCATCGGTGATGTCCGGATGGCGCGCCCACAGGTACAGGCCCGCCGCGGGCTCGTGAAAAATCTCGAAGCCCTGGGCTTCCAATCGCCTTGCCACGTTCGAATGCGCTTGCGCGAGCCGCTCGCGCAGAGACTTCAGGTGCTTGCGCCAGCGCCCGTCGGTCACGGCGCCGAACACCAGCCGTTCGGTGATGTCCGAAGAGGTAAGCCCCGACACCATCTTCAGCTGGGCCAGGTCTTCCATCAGTTCGGGCTGCGCCACCACATAGCCGACTCGCAGGTTCGGTGAGATGGTCTTGGAAAAGCTGCCGACATAGACCACTTGGCGCAATTGGCTGAGGCTTGCCAGCGAGGGCCGCGAAGAGGCGTCCATGTCGGCGTAGATGTCGTTCTCGACCAGCGCGAACTGATGCTCCTGCGCAAGCTGGAGCAGGCGCACGAGCTGCGGCATCGACGCCAGCGAGCACGTGGGGCTCTGCAGCCGCGGCTGCGTGAAAAAGGCTTTGGGCCGGTGCAGCGCCAGCAGCGCCTCCAGCGCGGGCAGGTCATAGCCGGTGGGCGTGCGCGGCACACCAATGATGTGCACGCCCAGAAAGCGGAGCATGAACATCAGGTTGGGATAGCCGGGGTCGTCCACCAGCACCTCGTCGCCGGGCTTCAGCAACTGGCGCGCCACCAGGTCGAGCGCTTGGCTCGAGCCCTGGGTGAGCAGCACCTGGCCCGCCTCGACCGCGATCTGCCGTTCGACGAGCGAATCGGCCACCGCCATGCGCAGGGCCATGTGCCCGAAGGGCAGACCGTAACCGCCGATGTCGGTGCCGCCGGCCGCCAGGCTGCGCAGGCTGCGGCGCATGCCGTCTTCGAACAACCAGTCGTGCGGCAGCCATCCGCAGCCCGGCTTGAGGGGCAGGTTGCGGTTCTCGAAGATCTGCCTGAGGTACCAGCGCGCATCGAAGCGCGGGTCGGGCTGGGGCGCCTTGGACCCGCTGCCGGCGGGGTTGTCGTCGCTTCGCCGCTTGACGAAGAAGCCCGCGTTGGCCCGCGACACCAGAAGGCCTTGCGCAACCAGCCGATCGTAGGCCTCCACCACCGTGAACACGCTGACGCCATGGGCCGCGGCAAAGGCCCGAATGGAGGGCAGTTTGCTGTCGGGCCGGAGTTTCTGGGCGCCGATCAGCCCGCGCAGTCCCTCCACGATCTGACTCACGAGCGGAGTCGGCTGTTCGGGGTGAAGAATGAGCATCGCGAGAATCCCGGCAGGCCGATCTGCACCATATTGAGGAAAGTATGTACAGGATACAAGACCAGCACAGTCCTCAAAATCATCGCATCCCTTGTACATGGCTGCAGCCGGAGCTGAAACCTAAAGTGCCTGCTTCTTCATTCAGGCACAGGTCGAATCCATGCAGCGCGAACCCCATCTCAGCAACGCCGCCCTCATGGCCCGCCGCAGCGCGGCAGTGGCACGCGGTGTGGGCCAGGCCCATGAAATTTTCGTCAGCCGCGCCGCCAATGCCGAGGTCTGGGACGTCGAGGGCCGCCGCTACATCGACTTTGCCGGCGGCATTGCGGTGCTCAACACCGGCCACTGTCATCCGGAGATCAGCGCCGCGGTCAAGGCGCAGGTCGATCTGTATTCGCACACGTGTTTCCAGGTGCTGGCCTACGAACCCTACGTGGAGCTTGCGGAGCGCCTGAATGCGCTGGCGCCCGGCGAGTTTGCCAAGAAATCGATCTTCCTGAGCACCGGCGCCGAGGCGGTCGAGAACGCGGTGAAGATCGCCCGCGCCTACACGCGCCGGCCAGGTGTCATCGCCTTTACGGGTGGTTACCACGGCCGCACGATGATGACGCTGGGCCTGACCGGAAAGGTCGCACCCTACAAGGTCG
Source organism: Variovorax sp. OV700 (assembly GCF_900099805.1). Classification (GTDB taxonomy): domain Bacteria; phylum Pseudomonadota; class Gammaproteobacteria; order Burkholderiales; family Burkholderiaceae_C; genus Variovorax. The sequence continues at coordinate 352,281 of NZ_FNDR01000003.1, forward strand.
GTTTCGGCCCGTTTCCGGGCGAGGTGTTCCATGCGCTCTACCCGAATGCGCTGCACGGCGTCAGCGTGGACGACGCCTTGGCTTCGGTCGAGCTCTTGTTCAAGAACGACATCGAACCCGAACGCGTGGCGGCGTTCATCCTGGAGCCGGTGCAGGGGGAGGGCGGTTTCTACGTGGCGCCTAACGATTTCGTGGAAGGCCTGCGCGCGCTGGCGGACCGCCACGGCATCCTCATCATTGCCGACGAAGTGCAGACCGGGGCCGGCCGCACGGGCACCTGGTTTGCCAGCGAGCAATGGCCGGTGGCGCCAGACTTGATCACCACCGCCAAGTCGATGGCGGGCGGCTTTCCTATTTCCGGCGTGGTTGGCCGCGCCGAGGTGATGGACGCTCCCGCGCCCGGCGGCCTGGGCGGCACTTACGCCGGCAGCCCCATCGGCTGCGCCGCGGCGCTGGCGGTGCTCAAGGTGTTCGACGATGAGCAGTTGCTGGCGCGCAGCCGGGCGCTGGGCGAACGGCTCACGGCCGGTCTGCGCCGCATCGCGGCCGGCGAGCCCGCCATTGGCGACGTGCGCGGGCTCGGCGCCATGGTGGCCATCGAGCTGTTCGAAGAGGGCGATTCCGCGCGCCCCGATGCCGCGCTGACCCGCAAAGTAGTGGCGGAAGCCGCGCGGCGCGGGTTAATCCTGCTGTCATGCGGCACCTACGGCAATGTAATTCGCGTGCTGGTGCCGCTGACGGCATCCGACTTGCTTGTGGACGAAGGCCTGGCGCTTCTCGCGGACAGCTTCGCCGCGCTGCGCTGAACGGTCCCTTTTCTTGAGCTCCTCCATGACCACAGCAGAACCCTTGGTGCGCTTCCAGCGCGTCCAGAAAACCTACGACGGTGAACACCTGGTGGTGCGCCAGCTCGATCTGGACATCCACCGCGGCGAGTTCCTCAGCCTGCTCGGGCCTTCGGGGTCGGGCAAGACCACCACGCTGATGATGCTGGCCGGCTTCGAGTCGCCCACCTCGGGCGAGATCCTGCTCGACGGCAAGCCGATCACCGGCACACCGCCGCACAAGCGCCACTTCGGCATGGTGTTCCAGAACTACGCGCTGTTCCCGCACCTGAGCGTGGGCCAGAACGTGGCCTATCCGCTCACCGTGCGCAAGGTGTCCAAGGATGAGCAGCAACGCCGCGTGCAGCGCGCGCTCGACATGGTGCAGCTGCGCGGCATGACCGACCGCCTGCCCGGCCAGCTCTCGGGCGGCCAGCAGCAGCGCGTGGCGCTGGCGCGCGCACTGGTGTTCGAACCGCAGCTGGTGCTGATGGACGAGCCGCTCGGCGCGCTCGACAAGCAGCTGCGCGAGCACATGCAGATCGAGCTCAAGGACCTGCACCGCCAACTGGGCGTGACCTTCGTCTACGTGACGCACGACCAGGGCGAGGCGCTCACCATGAGCGACCGCGTGGCTGTGTTCAACGAAGGCGTGATCCAGCAGCTGGACACCGTCGGCCGGCTCTACGAGACGCCGTCCAACCGTTTCGTGGCCGGTTTCGTCGGCGACAACACCGTGCTCAAGGGCCAGCTGAGCCGCGGTGGCGAGCACGCTGAAATGAAGCTGCCCGACGGCCGCGTGCTGCAGGGGCTCAACGTCAGCGGCGCGGCCGCGGGCACGGCCGTCGAGGCCTGCATCCGCCCCGAGCGCGTGGTGCTGCACCGCAAGTCCGATGCGCAGGGCGCCAACATGCTCGACGCCATAGTGGCACGCGTCATCTACTTCGGCGATCACCTGCGGCTGCTCTGCAGCGTGGGCGGCGGCCAGGCCGAGGCCACCGTGAAGCTGCCGCTGACCGGCGTGGGTGGCACCGCCACGCCGCAGGCCGGCGAATCGGTGGCACTCGAATTTCCCGTTGCGCATGCGCGCATGTATGCGCTCTGAACCCAGTCCCGTTTCTCGTTTCCGTTCATCACCCAGGAAGATACCCGCCATGAAAAAGACTCTCCTTGCCTGCACCGTCGCGGCCAGCTTCGCACTGCCTGCCTTCGCGCAGCAGCAGCTCACCGTGGTCAACTTCGGTGGCGCCAACGCCAACGCGCAGAAGAAGGCTTACTACGAGCCCTACGAGAAGACCGGCACCAAGATCATCCCGGTCGAATACAACGGCGAGCAGGCCAAGATCAAGGCCATGGTCGAGACAAAGAAGGTGACCTGGGACGTGGTCGAGGTCGAATCGCCCGACGCCGCGCGCGGCTGCGACGAAGGCCTGTTCGAGAAGCTCGACTATTCGAAGATCGGCAACAAGGCCGACTTCCTGCCGGCCGCGGTCACCGACTGCGGCGTTGGCCTGTTCGTGTGGTCGACCGTGATGGCCTACAACGGCGAGAAGCTCAAGACCGCGCCCACCAGCTGGGCCGACTTCTGGGACGTGAAGAAGATCCCCGGCAAGCGCGGCATGCGCAAGGGCGCGCGCTACAACCTCGAGTTCGCGCTCATGGCCGACGGCGTGAAGCCGGCCGATGTGTACAAGGTGCTGGGCACCAAGGAAGGCGCCGACCGCGCGTTCAAGAAGCTCACCGAACTCAAGCCCAACATCCAGTGGTGGGAAGCCGGCGCCCAGCCGCCGCAGTTCCTGGTCGCTGGCGACGTGGTGCTGACCACCGTGTACAACGGCCGCATCGACGCGGCCAACCGCGAAGGCCGCGACCTCAAGATCTACTGGCCGGGCGGCATCTATGACCTCGACTACCTCGTGATTCCGAAGGGCGCACCGAACAAGGAGGCTTCGCTGAAGTACATCCAGTTTGCGATGCAGCCTGCCAACCAGACCGTCTACGCGCAGAACATCGCCTACGGCCCGACCAACACCAAGGCCCTGGCTGCGCTCAGCCCCAAGGTGCTGGCCGATCTGCCGACCTCGGCGGCCAACGCCAAGGATGCGCTGCAGTTCAACGTCGCCTTCTGGGCTGACCAGGGCGAGGCGCTCGAGAAGCGCTTCGCATCCTGGGCCACGCAGTAAGCACGCAAGAGGAAGAGGCCATGCACGCGGCAATGTCTGTCCCCCTGGCCTCGGTAGAGGCGCCACCCGGCGAGCTCCGGCGTGCGCTCGCGCGCGCCGAGTCGCGCCGCAAATGGCGCGCCTTTGCGCTCACGCTGCCGCTGCTGGTCTTCCTGCTGCTGACGCTGCTGGTGCCCATCGTGGCGCTGCTGCAGCGCGCGGTCGAGAACCCCGAGGTGGCCAATGCGCTGCCGCGCACCGTGCGTGCGCTCGACGGCTGGAACCGCAAGGAGGCGCCCGCGCCCGCGGCCTATGCCGCGATGGCGGGCGACCTTGGCCAGCTGCCTGACAGTTCCGATGCGGGCGCACTCGCGCGCCGCCTCAATACCGAGATCGCGGGCGCCCGGTCGCTCGTGATGGGCACCTTCCGGGCGCTGCCGATCGCCGGCACGCCGGACGAGATCAAGGCGCGCATGCTGGAGATCGATCCGCGCTGGGGCGAGGTGCCGTACTGGCAGGCCATCGCGAAGAACGGATCGCGTTGGACACCCGACTACCTGCTCGCCTCGGTCGACCTGCGGCGCGACGTCGCGGGCGAGGTGGAGCGCATGCCCACCGACCAGCGCGCATTTTTCGGCATTCTGCTGCGCACCTTCAACATCAGCGCCGTGGTCACCTTCTTCTGCCTGCTGCTGGCCTATCCGCTGGCCTGGTGGCTGTCGACGCTGCCGGCGCGCAAGGCCAACGTGCTGATGATCCTGGTGCTGGTGCCGTTCTGGACATCCATCTTGGTGCGCGTGGCGGCTTGGATCGTGCTGCTGCAGTCCGAAGGCTTGGTGAATCGCGGGCTCATGGGCATCGGCCTCATCGACCATCCGTTGGCGCTGCTGTTCAACCGCACCGGCGTGATCATCGCGATGGTGCACATCCTGCTGCCGTTCATGATTCTGCCGCTCTACAGCGTCATGAAGAGCGTGCCGCCCACTTACCTGCGCGCCGCCGTCTCGCTCGGCAGCTCGCCGCTGGCGGCGTTCTTCCGCGTGTACGTGCCGCAGACCTATCCGGGCATCGGTGCCGGTGCGCTGCTGGTCTTCATCCTGGCCATCGGCTACTACGTGACGCCGGCGCTGCTCGGTGGTGCTGACGACCAGATGCTGAGCTACTACATCGCGCGCTACACCAACGTAGAAATCAACTGGGGCATGGCCTGCGCGCTGGGCGCCGTGCTGCTGGTCGCCACGCTGTTGCTGTATGCCGTGTACCGCCGCATCGGCAAGGCCGAGCTGAGCCTCGGCTGAGCGGCAAGGAAGAAAGAAAAGCATGCTGAAGCTTCCTCAATTTCCGGCCTATGCCACCTTCGCCGACAAGCTCGGCTGGTGGCTGGTGCGCGTCGGCTGCGTCGCGGTGCTGGCGTTTTTGCTGGCACCCATCCTCGTGGTGATTCCGCTGTCCTTCTCGGACAGTTCGTTTCTGGCCTACCCGATCCCGGGCTGGTCGCTCAAGTGGTATCGCAACCTGTTCGAGTCGCCCGAGTGGGCGCGCGCGGCGCGCAACAGCTTCATCGTCGCGCCTGCCGCCACGGTGCTGGCCACCGTGCTGGGCACGCTGGCGGCGGTGGGCCTGTCGCGCACGAGCTTTGCCTTCAAGGGCTTGCTCATGAGCGTGCTGATATCGCCGATGGTGGTGCCCATCGTGGTGGTGGGTGTTGCAACGTACCTCTACTTCGCGCCCATCGGCTTGGCCGACACCTACTTCGGTCTGATCGTGGTGCATGCCGCGCTGGGCGCACCTTTCGTGCTGACCACCGTGCTCGCCACCTTGGCCGGCTTCAACCACAACTTGGTGCGCGCATCGCTGAGCCTGGGCGAGACACCGTTCAGAACCTTCATGCGCATCACGCTGCCAGTGATTGCGCCGGGCGTGATCTCGGGGGCGCTGTTCGCCTTTGCCACGTCGTTCGACGAAGTGGTGGTTACGCTGTTCCTCGCGGGGCCCGACCAGGTCACGCTGCCGCGCCAGATGTTCACCGGCATCCGCGAGAACATTTCGCCGACCATTGCTGCGGTGGCAACACTGCTCATCATCTTCACCACTGCGCTGCTGCTCGCGCTCGAATGGCTGCGCGGCCGGCGTCGCTGAATCCCCTGCGCCATGCCTCCTGACACACCGAACCAGCCGCTCGGCGGCAACTCCATGCCGCGCTTTGCCGGCCCGGGCACGATGATGCGGCTTCCCGTTGCAACGTCTGCCGAGGGGCTGGATGCGGCCTTCATCGGTGTGCCGCTGGACATCGGCACCTCCAACCGGCCGGGCGCGCGTTTCGGGCCGCGCCAGATACGCGCCGAGTCGGCATTGCTGCGGCCCTACAACATGGCCACCGGCGCGGCGCCGTTCGATCGGCTCAACGTGGCCGACCTGGGCGACGTGCCCATCAACACCTATTCGCTCGAGAAGTCGGTCGACATCATCTCGGCCTTCTACGACACGGTGCTGGCCGCCGGCTGTGCACCGCTCACGCTGGGTGGCGACCACACCATTGCGCTGCCCATTCTTCGCGCGCTGGCACGCAAGCACGGCCCGGTGGCATTGGTGCATGTCGACGCGCATGCGGACGTGAACGACGACATGTTCGGCGAGCGCATCGCTCATGGCACGCCGTTTCGCCGCGCGGTGGAAGAAGGCTTGCTGGCCTGCGACAAAGTCTGGCAGATCGGTCTTCGCGGCACCGGCTATGCGGCCGATGATTTCGACTGGCCGCGTGCGCAAGGCTTCACCGTGGTGCAGGCCCACGAGGTCTGGTACCAGTCGCTGGCCCCGCTCATGGCGCAGGTGCGCGAGCGCATCGGCCCGACGCACCCGGTCTACATCAGCTTCGACATCGACGGCATCGATCCGTCGTTCGCGGGTGGCACGGGCACGCCCGAGATCGGCGGCCTCACCGTGCCGCAGGCACTGGAGATCGTGCGCGGCTGCCGCGGCCTGAACGTGGTGGGCGCCGACCTGGTGGAGGTCAGCCCGCCCTACGACCCCAGCGGGAACACCGCGCTGCTGGGCGCCAATCTTCTCTACGAGATGCTTTGCGTGCTGCCCGGCGTGCCCTACCGCTGATGCATGCGGCTGGCTGTTGGCCAGTCTGATATTTCCAAGACGACAGAACATCATGAATACGAAGACATCCCCCCTCGCATTGCTGAACGACCCGACCCTGCTCAAGACCGATGCGCTGATCGCCGGCGAATGGATCAAGGGCGCGAGCCGCTTCGACGTGAACGACCCGGCCACCGGCCAGAAGCTGGCCGACGTCGCCAACCTCGTGCGTGCGGACGCGGCGTTGGCGATTGCCGCCGCCAACAAGGCGCTCGCCGCCTGGCGCGGCAAGACCGGCAAGGAGCGCAGCATCGTCTTGCGCAAGTGGTTCGACCTGCTGGTCGCCAACACCGAAGACCTGGGCCGCCTGATGACCGCCGAGCAGGGCAAGCCCTTTGCCGAGGCCAAGGGCGAGGTGGCCTACGGCGCAAGCTTCATCGAATGGTTTGCCGAAGAAGCCAAGCGCGTGAACGGCGAAGTGCTGCCGCAGTTCGACAACAACCGGCGCCTCCTGGTGATGAAGCAGGCCATTGGCGTGTGCGCTGCCATCACGCCGTGGAATTTTCCGCTGGCGATGATCACGCGCAAGGTGGCGCCGGCATTGGCTGCCGGCTGCACGGTCGTCATCAAGCCGGCAGAACTCACACCGCTCACCGCACTGGCCGCGGCCGAGCTGGCGGTGCGCGCGGGCATTCCGCCCGGCGTGCTCAACGTGCTCACGGCCGACAGCCAGAACAGCATCGCCATCGGCAAGGAGCTGTGCGAGAGCGACGTCGTGCGCCACTTGAGCTTCACGGGCTCCACCGAAGTCGGCCGCATCCTCATGAGCCAGTGCGCGCCGACGGTCAAGAAGCTTTCCCTCGAGCTCGGCGGCAACGCGCCCTTCCTGGTGTTCGACGATGCCGATGTCGATTCAGCGGTTGAAGGCGCCATGGCCAGCAAATACCGCAACGCGGGCCAGACCTGCGTGTGCGCGAACCGGCTGTACGTGCAAGACGGCATCTACGACAGCTTCGTCGAAAAATTCGCGGCCAAGGTCAAGGCACTCAAGGTCGGCAACGGCTTCGACGAAGGCGTGATGCAAGGCCCGCTGATCGAAGATGCGGCCATCGACAAGGTGCAGCGCCACGTCGACGATGCCGTGGCAAAGGGTGGCAAGGTGCTGGCGGGCGGGCGCAAGATCGGCGGCCAGTTCTTCGAACCCACCGTGATCGCCGAGGCCACGCCCGACATGCTCTGCGCGCGCGAGGAAACCTTCGGCCCCTTCGCACCCGTGTTCCGCTTCAAGACCGAGCAGGACGCCATCGACGCCGCCAACAACACCGAGTTCGGGCTGGCCAGCTACTTCTACACCCGCGACGTGGGCCGCATCTTTCGCGTGGCCGAGGCGCTGGAATACGGCATGGTCGGCATCAATGCCGGCGTGATCGCCACCGAGCACGTGCCCTTCGGCGGCGTGAAGCAGTCGGGCCTGGGCCGCGAGGGCTCGCACCACGGCATGGACGACTACGTCGAGATCAAGTACCTCTGCCTGGGCGACATCCAGAAATAACGGCGCCGCAAGTGCGCATTAGTCCGCGCTTTTCGGGCCCGATTGCCTTTGAATCTGACAAATTCTCGCAAAACTCTCTCATGCAAGGGGAGGGGACGGCAGTATTCGCTGCAAAGGAATCCTTTCATGAAAATCAGACCTATTGCCGCCTGCCTGTTGACGCTCGCCACCTACTGCACGGCGGCTTCCGCTCAAGACGTGGACCCCGGGGCGCTGGTGAAAGCCGCGCAAGCCACCGTCCAGCAAATCGACGAGGGGCGTGCCGCGGCCGTGTGGGATGGCATGTCCGCCGCGGTCAAGCAGCGCGTCTCGCGCAAGGACTTCACGGAGGCGACCGCGCGCTCGCGCCAGTCGCTGGGCACTCCCGGAGTTCGCTACTGGGTCACAGTCTCGCGCCAGCAAGCGCAAGGCACATCGTCTATTCCGGCAGGGATGTACAGCAGCGTCGAGTTCGAATCGTTGGTCGGGGGAACCAAGACCGTGCGCGAACTGGTCTCGTTCCGGCTCGATGAGGACAACACCTGGCGTGCGAGCGGCTACACCGTGCGCAGCGACGCCCGCTAGAGGTCTGCGCGGATTCGACTCCCTCTCCCGCTTGCGGGAGAGGGCTGGGGTGAGGGTGCAGCCGCCCAACCTTCAGGCAAGACTGCTCGCATCGACCTCGACGGCCTCGAAACGATAACCCTGGCCGTAGACGGCGGCGAGCCGGTAGCCGCTCTCCGGCCGCAGCCCGAGCGCAGCGCGCACGCGCGAGACGTGCGTGTCCAGCGAGCGCGACACCTGCTCGGGCCCCATCGGGTTGTTGATGCCCCAGATCGACTCCAGCAGATACCGTCGCGAGAGCACGCGCCCCATGTTGCGGAACAAGAGGAGCGCGAGGTTGTATTGCTTCTGCGTCAGAAAAACTGGCGCGCCATCGACCTCCACGCGCTGGTGGGCGGGAAGAAAGTGGTAGCGGCCCCAGGTCTGGTCATCGGTTGGCTGCTGTGCGTAGGCGCGTCGCATCAGGGCCCGGACTCGCGCGGTGAGTTCGCCCACCCGGATCGGACTCACGATGATGTCGTCCGCGCCGGCAGCCAACCCTTCCACGATGTCTTCCTCTTGATACCGCTGGGTCATCAGGAGCATTGGCACGCGCTCTTTCAGCGTGGTGCGGGCCCACCGCGCAAACTCCGGACCCGTGGTGTCCGGCAGTTGCCAGTCAAGCACCAGGAGATCGAAGCTTTCTTGCCGCAGTTCGTGCTGCAACGCGCTGCCCCTGGTGAAGGCATGGCAGTCATGCCCGAGAGTTCGAAGAATGCCCGTGATGAGGGCAAGCTGCTCGCCATCGGCGTCCAGTACGGCAATTCGCATCACACGCCCCTCAGAGATCCGACGGCCGTAGCCGCGAGTACCTTGCTGCCGCAGCCTCCCAGGGTCAGCCAGAACGTGCCTGCGAACTCGGCGCACCAGGCTTTCAACACATTGTTTCTCATCAAGGACCTCCGACCAGAATGGGTCACCAAGCGAACCGGCGGGCATCCACCGGGCTTGAGCTCTGATCCTGCTTGGAAGTCTTAAATGGCGAGAGAATCTAGCGAGAGTTCGTCAGATTCGAATGCAAAAGGACTGGTCAGTTGTGCACTAGTTCACATTGTTGCGGTGCCGCGCTCTTGCGCACGCAGGCTCTTCAAGTCACGTTGTTTGCCCGGCGATGAACTCGTAGCCCACGTCGTGCCTGAGCGGCGGCGTCTGGCCGGCCAGTCTTGCGAGGATCTGTTCGGCGGCCAGTTCGCCGATGTGATGGCGCGGTGACTTGACCGTCGTCAGCCGCAGCGGCAGGGCTTCGCCGATCTCCAGTCCGTTGAATCCTGCCAGCGCCAGTCGGCTGGGAACATCGATGCCCGTGGCCATGCAATGCATCAGCCCGCCCACGGCCATGTCGTCGTTCGAGAAATAGACGGCGTCGAGGTCTGGATGGGACTGGAGCAGTTGCGCGAGGCCCGCGCGGCCCAGCAGCAGAGACGATGACTGGGGTGCTGTGAATTCACCCTGCAATTGGAGCCCGCGTTCCGCAAGGCCCTGCTCGAAGCCTTCCTTGCGCTTGGCGCCGCGCAAGTCGCGGCTGAGGTCGCCCCCCACGTAGCCGATCCGGCGCCGCCCCATGTCGGCAAAGAATCGCCCCGTGTCGCGGCCTGCCTCCCGGTTCGAGAAGCCCACCGACATATCGATCGACTCTCCGTCGATGTCCATCAGTTCCACCACCGGGCTGCGCACCTCGCGCAGGATCTGCCGCGCGCGCGGCGTGTGTTCGAGCCCCGCCAGGATCCAGCCCGAAGGCCGCCAGGACTGCATGGCCGCAATGACCTCTTCCTCCTTCGCGAGGTCGTAGTCCGAAACACCGATGACCGCCTGGTAGCCCGCCGCCCCAAAGCGCTCGTTGGCGCCCCGCAAGACCTCCGGAAAAACGATGTTGCTCAGCGACGGGACGATCACCGCGATCAGCCGGCTCTTCGCCGTGGCCAGCGCGCCCGCCAACCTGTTCGGCACGTAGCCCAGGGTGGCGATGGCGGCCTGCACCTTGGCCCGGGTCTGGTCGGAGACGTTGGCGTGGTCGTGCAGCACCCGCGAAACAGTCATGCCGCTGACGCCCGCGAGGCGCGCCACTTCCTCCAGGGTGATGGAGGACGTGGTTTCGGATTGCTCGTTCATTTGTCGGTTGCTTTCTTGTTCTGTCGCCGCTGGCTCTGTGCCAACCAAGCATAGCGGCCGGCCCGCGCAGTCGCTTAAGCCTAAAGATTTCAATTTGCGCAGGGTTTCCCCTAGGTTGTTTGCGCAAACAATCCGCGAAGATAGCAATTGTTAGCGCAAACAACATGATGTTAGCGTAAACAAAGCGAAGTAGATCCCGATAACTCCAGGAGACCTCATGAACACCTCGTCAGTCTCGTTGACAAAGCCAGCCGGGGAGGGCGACGGCCTCGCCGCCGAAACCGATCGCACCTATTCAAAAGTGTTTTGGCGCATCGTTCCGCTGCTCATGCTCTGCTACGTGGTCGCATACCTCGACCGCGTGAACGTCGGCTTCGCCAAGCTGCAGATGTCGCAGGACCTGGGCTTCAGCGAAACCGTGTTCGGCCTGGGTGCAGGCCTGTTCTTCATCGGCTACTTTCTGTTCGAGGTGCCGAGCAACGTCTTGCTGCACCGCGTCGGCGCGCGGGTCTGGATCGCCCGGATCATGATCACCTGGGGCGTCATGTCGGCCGCCTTCGCCTGGGTGCAGACGCCCACCACCTTCTATGTGATGCGCTTTTTGCTCGGCATTGCGGAGGCGGGCTTTTATCCCGGCGTCATCCTCTACCTGACGTATTGGTACCCGGCGCAGCGCCGCGCCAAGATCATTGCGTTGTTCATGTCCGCCATTCCCGTGGCCGGCATCTTCGGCAACCCGCTGTCCGGCTGGATCATGGATCTCTTCCATGGCGCCAGCGGCTTCCACGGCTGGCAGTGGATGTTCATCATCGAGGCCGTGCCGGCGCTGGTGATGGGCCTTGTGGTGCTGGCCTTTCTGGACAACGGCATTCGCAGTGCCAAGTGGCTGAGCGAAGGCGAAAAGCAGCTGCTCGAGTCCGAGATTGCCACCGACCAGAAGGGCACGCAAAGCAAGCACGCCATCGGCGCCATCTTTGGCGACAAGCGCGTGTGGCTCATGTGCCTCATCTACTTCTGCTTTGTGATGGGGCAATACGGGCTCACGTTCTGGATGCCCACGCTCATCAAGTCCACCGGCGTCACGGGCAACCTCAACATCGGGCTCTTCAGCGCAATTCCGTTCGGCTGCGCGATCGTCGCCATGAACCTTGTCGGGCGCAGCGCGGACGCGCGCCGTGAGCGCCGCTGGCACCTGATCGTGCCGGCCCTGTTCGGCGCGGTCGGCTTCGTCGTTGCGGCCTCTTACTCGCACAACACCATCGTCTCCGTGGCTGCGCTCTCGCTGGCCGCGGCCGGCGTGCTGACCTGCGCGCCGCTCTTCTGGTCGCTGCCCACGTCGTTCCTCTCCGGCGCTGCCGCCGCTGTGGGCATTGCTGCCATCAACTCCGTGGGCAACCTTGCCGGCTTCGTGAGTCCCTATCTCATCGGCTACCTGAAGGACACGACGCACAGCACGCAGACCGGCATGTATGTGCTGGCCGGCATGCTGGTGATAGGGGCCTTTGCGGTGCTCAGAACGCCCGCCAATCTGGTCAATCGCTGACCGAGAGGGAGAACGTTCTCATGAAGAGCACCATCACCTCCTGGCTGGCCGGGCTCGCGCGTTGCGCCTGCCTCTTGCTGCTCCCATGCCTGCTGGCACCGGGCGCCAACGCCGCCGATTTTCCCAAGCCCCGCGAGGGCCACTGGGTGGCGCGGGACTTTCGCTTCGAAAGCGGCGAGACGCTGCCCGAGCTGCGCCTGGCCTACACCACCGTGGGCGATCCGGCCGGCGAGCCCGTGCTCATCCTGCACGGCACCACAGGTTCCGCCGCAAGCATGCTCACGCCTGAATTCGCCGGCGAGCTCTTCGGCCCCGGCCAGCCGCTGGACGCGGCAAAGCACTTCATCATCCTGCCCGACGCCATTGGTACCGGCGCCTCGTCCAAGCCCTCCGATGGGCTGCGCACCGCGTTTCCGCGCTACAACTACAACGACATGGTCGCGGCCCAGTACCGGCTGCTGACCGAGCACCTTGGCATCCGCCACCTCCGGCTGGTGCTGGGCAATTCCATGGGCGGCATGCAGACCTGGATCTGGGCCCAGAAGTACCCCGGCTTCATGGATGCGGCCACCCCCATGGCATCGCTGCCTACCGAGATGTCCGGCCGCAACTGGATGATGCGGCGCCTGGTCATCGACTCCATCCGCGGCGATCCGGCCTGGAAGAACGGCCAGTACACAGAGCAGCCGCCCAGCCTGCGCTTTGCCTCCGTCTTCTTCGCCATTGGCACCAACGGAGGCGACCAGGGCCTGTTCAAGCTCGCGCCCTCGCGCGAAAAGGCCGATGCCGTGCTCGACCAGCGACTGAAGGCGCCGTTTCGCGGCGACGCCAACGACCACCTCTACCAGTGGGAGGCCTCGCGCGACTACAACCCCTCGCCCGGCCTGGAGAAGATCGAAGCCGCGCTCCTGGCCATCAACTCGGCCGACGACGAGCGCAACCCGCCGGCCCTTGGCGTGCTGCAGCGCGAGATCCAGCGCGTCAAGAAGGGCAGCGCCCTCTTGATCCCCGCGAGTGCCGACACCGTGGGCCACGGCACCACCGCGCGAGCCAGGTTCTGGAAACGCGAATTCGAGGCGTGGCTGCAAGCCGTGCCCCGCAGCGCGCAATGAACAGAAAAGCCAATTCCCCAACCCTTTCAGGCCCACACCATCATGCGCATTGCTGTCCTTGAAGACGAGCCGGCCCAGATGAACCATCTGGTCGACATGCTCGAGAACCGCCTCTTCAACAACCTCGACGAGCCCGTGTCGTGCGTGCCGTTCCACAGCGGCGAAGCCTTGCGCAGCGCCCTGCGCACCGAAAGCTTCGATCTGCTGGTGCTCGACTGGAACGTGCCCGACCTCGATGGCATCCAGCTGCTGGCCTGGCTGCGCAAGCAGCGCGAAAGCACCGTCCCTGTCGTGATGCTGAGCGCGCGCAACTCCGAGCGAGACGCGGTGTGCGCGCTCGATGCCGGCGCCGACGACTACATCGTCAAGCCCTTTCGCCCCCTCGAACTGGCCGCGCGCCTGCGCCGTCTCTTGGCACCGGCTCAGTCCACCGCCAAGGGCGCGCAGGAGCGATTTGGCAACTGGGTGTTCGACCGCAGCGCGTCGAGTGTGCAGTTGCAGCTGAAGGCCGGCGAGCGCGCGCGATGGGTGTCGCTGAGCAACAGCGAATTTCACATGGCCCTGGCACTGTTTCGCAACCTTGGCAGGCCCGTGTCGCGCGCTCACCTGCTGGAGCGCGTCGGGCGCGAGGGCGAGCCGTCGAGCCGCGCGCTCGACAGCCAGATCTACCGGCTGCGCACCAAGCTGCGCCTGGACGTCGAAAACGGGCTTCGGCTGCACACCGTCTATGGTCAGGGCTATCGCCTGGAGTTTTGCGAACACGGTGGGCACGCGGCCATCCCCCAATCCCAGGAACTTGCGGCCGACCTGACCCCCGCGGCGTGAACAAATTCGCGGAACCGCCTCATCCACGAATTCAATTCTCGCGGACTCTCGCAACGCGGCCGTGCCGCGCGCCCTCGGTGGGCACCATCTTTAGCACTAAGTCTTACATCGCTGCGCGGCGCTGAAAAAAGCGCCTACGCGCGGGGCTTGGTGCCAGCCCACAGGAGTCCACACCATGTCAGCCAGCAAGCAGCCACCGCACCAACGCGTGGGAGTGCTCGACCCCGTGTTTCGCACCAGGGAACACATGCGCCGCACCATCCGCGCGTTCGGCCATGCGCCTCTCGTCTTCGAAGACCTGCAGGAACTGCTGTTCTTGCCCACCGCCTCGCTCCGCTGCTCGGCCATGTGCATCGGCCTGCCCCGAAGGCGTGCCGATCTGCCCAGGTGGATCAGCGGCGCAAGAAACGCCGTCGGGCCCGACGTGCCGCTGCTTTTTCTCACGCGGGAGAATCTTTTGAAGCCGCTGCAATCGCTCGGCTGCGACGAGGGCGACCTGCTGGTTGCCGCGCCCTCGTCGTTTTCTGATGTCTACGTCGGCCTCGAAGGCTGCATGGCACGGCACGCCCTGGCTCCCACCGGCCCCGGCCTCGAGTGGGGTGGCTATCGCTTCAAGCCGTCCACTAAATCCGTCATGGTGGACGAAGAAGAAATCCGCCTTTCACCGCTCGAATTCGAGCTTGCGCTGGAGTTCTTCCACAACGTCGACAAGGTGCTGTCGCGCCAGTACCTGCTGGGCATGGCCTCCGCCCTCGCGCCCAGCGAGTCGGGCCGGTGGCTCAACGCCTGCATTGCACGGCTACGCGACAAGCTCAACCTTGGCGTCTCTCGCGGCTGCGAATGGCGGCTTGTTCACATTCGCGGAGAAGGCTACAGGCTCGGCAAGAGCAGTCCCCCAGCCGCCAGAAGAAGCAGCCGGTACTGAATGGCCCCGGCCATACGCGCAGCGGACAGCCTAAAGGTGCGCATTAAGTCCGCTTTTCCGTACCCGCGTGAACTCAATTCTGACAAAACCTCGCGCGATTCTCACGGCCACTGGGGCCCATCGGCACGATCCATTTCGCACGCAACGCAGAGCACTTCGGGCCACCAAAAGTTCCCCGCCGCCGCTGCCGATGCTGCCTCACGGGGCCTCAAGCCCTTTCAGCTATCGATTCGCACGGATTGGGAAGAGGACCGCATGACAAAAGAACACCACCGAGTTTTGGGCAGCAAAGGCACCACGCGTGCCTTTGCGGCGAATGGGCAGCAGCAACAACGCCAGAGGCAAGCCACTTTCGGCTTTGCCGGCGCTTCGATCAACGGCAAGAACTAAGCAAGGGGAGCATGGAATGAACAAGACATATCGTTCGATCTGGAATGCGGCGTTGGGGGCATTCGTCGCGGCGCCGGAAACGGCACGGGCATGCGGCAAGAAGTCCGGCGGCGAGCAGGCGGCGAGCGCACCCGTTGCTGCGGCGCACGGCGTGCTGGCTCCTTCGAATTTCAGAGTTGGCCATACGGTCACCGCGTTGGCATTCGCGGGCGGATTGCTGATGTCCGGCGCCGCCATGGCGCAATACGCGGTTGACGGCGGCGTGGCGGGCGGCGCCGCTGCGATCGCCATCGGTCCGAGCGCCTTGGCCATCACAGGGGGTGGCGGCAGTCCGATCGCCATCGGTCAAAACGCAGAGGCCAGTTGGGCTGGCCTCGACAACGGAAATGTTGCCATTGGCGCATCTGCCAAGGCCAAAGGTGGTGACGGCATAACGGCTCTCGGCCAAGCCGCCACCGCTCTTGCCGCGGGTGCAACAGCCCTCGGCAACGGGGCAAATGTCATCGCGGGGGCCACGGAAGGTCTCGCCGTTGGCACCGGTGCGATTGTGAACAACGCCAATGCCGTGGCACTGGGCGCTCGCTCAGTGACGGCCGCGGCAGTCGGCACAGCCAGCACAACGATCAACGGCACCACCTACAACTTTGCCGGCACGACCCCGGGCAGCACGGTCAGCATCGGCACCGGCATCGCGGGCGGAGAGCGCACCATCACCAATGTGGCGGCTGGCCGCATCAACGGTACCAGCACGGACGCGATCAATGGCAGCCAGCTCTATGCCACCAACCAGGCGATCGAATCATTAAGCGTCTCGTCGGGCTGGAAAGCGACAACGGCCGCCACGGGCACGGGCACGGTGAGCGGAACGAGCGTCCAAAGCATTGCTGCCGGCGGCACGGCCACCTACACGGCGGGCAACAACATCGCCATTGCGCAGAACGGTGCGGAAGTGCAGATTGCCACCAGCATGACGCCGACCTTCACCAGCGTGACGACGGGCGGCCTGACGGCCACCGGTCCGACGGTGCTCAGCGGCAACACCACCATCGGCGGCGCCACGAGCACCCTGAATGTGGTTGGGGGCACCACGGTCAACATGGGCGGCAACGTCATCACCAACGTGGGGACGGGCGTGGCAGGCACGGACGCGGTCAACCTGACCCAGCTCAACAGTACCGTGGCGGGGTCCAAGACGCATTACGTCAGCCTCCCCGATGGCGGCGTCACCATCTTCGGTAACTACAACAACGATGGAGCGTCTGCTGGCACCAACGCGATGGCGATCGGGATCGCTGCAAAAGCTACGGGCTCTGTCGCAACGGCGGTTGGCAACACCGCGAAGGCTTTGGGTCAGGAGTCGACTGCCCTGGGCTTTCAGACAACGGCTTCCTCATACCGCTCGTTCGCAGCCGGTATGGACACAACCGCACTTGGAGCTTCCGGGGTGGCACTGGGCAACGGTGCATTTGTCCGTGACACCGGCGGGATTGCGATCGGCAGAATTGCGGATGCCGAGGGCGCAAAGTCTGTAGCCATCGGCGATGGCGCTTACACAGACGTGGCGGGCGATGTCGCAATCGGCTCTGGGGCCACTGCTCTGGGCGTGGCGGGGACCGGCTCCGCCGTCTCCATCGGTGCCGGCAATATTGCGACCGGCGCAGGTGCGGTCGCCATCGGTGATCCCAACACCGCAACTGGCGACGGCGCCAACGCCTCCGGCCTGGACAATACGGCCACCGGCAACGGCGCGGTCGCCATGGGCCACACCAACATGGTGGGCGGCGGCGGCCAGGCCGTTGACACGGCCGGCACGGCGGCGCAGGGCGCGGTCGGCATCGGCTTCCAAAACACGGCAACCGGTCAAGGCGCGGTCGCCATCGGCAACGCCAATACGGCAACCGGCGTGGGCTCGGTGGCCGTGGGCAACGCCTCGACGGCCTCGGGCCCAGGCAGCTTGGCTTTGGGCAACACGGCCGTGGCAAGCAACGCAGGCGCCGTGGCGCTGGGCTCAGGGTCGGTGACGGCAGCGCCCGTGGTCACCGCCAGTGCGGTGATCGCAGGCACGACCTACAACTTTGCCGGCACCACGCCGACGAGCACGGTCAGCGTCGGCACCGGCGTCGCGGGCGGAGAGCGCACCATCACCAACGTGGCGGCAGGCCGCATCACCGGCACCAGCACGGACGCCATCAACGGTAGCCAGCTGTTCGCCACCAACAGCGCCATCGATGCGGTGAACGCCACCGCCAACAAGGGCATCTTCGTGACGACGGCGGCGACGGGCACCGGAACGGTCACCGGCACCACGACGCAGAACATCGCACCGGGCGGCACGGCCACCTACACGGCAGGCAACAACATCGCCATCACGCAGGCCGGCGCGAATGTGCAGATTGCCACCAGCATGACGCCGACCTTCACCAGCGTGAACACCACCAACCTGACGGCCACCGGCACGACTACGCTGAGCGGCCCGACTACGCTGAGCGGCGGCACCACGCTGACTGGCGGCACCACCATTGGCGGCAGCCTGACGTTGAACCCCTTGACCACGGTGAACATGGGAGGCAATGTCCTCACCAACGTGGGGACGGGCGTGGCAGGCACAGACGCAGTCAACTTGACCCAGCTCAACAACACCGTGGCCGGGTCCAAAACGCATTACGTCAGCATCACCAACACAAGCGGCGGAACGCCGGACGGCAACTACAACAACGACGGAGCGACCGGAGGAGCCGGAGCCATCGCGATCGGCTCCGACGCCCTGGCGTCACGTCCAGCCGCGGTGGCGGTCGGCAACCACTCCACCGCTAGCGGCGACAATTCGGTGGCGTTGGGCCTGCTGAGCACGTCCTCAGGGCCCAACGCGGTGGCAATCGGCGCGAATTCGACTGCTTCCGCCTTTATCAGCACCGCCGTCGGCTATTCTTCCACTGCCGAAAACACCCGCGCAACCGCCTACGGTTTCAATACGCACGCCTATGGCAATAGTGCCACCGCCATGGGGTCAGGTTCCATCGCTACGGGGGCAAACAGCATCGCGATTGGAACCGATAGCGATTCGATCAGTGATGGATCGACGGCAATCGGAAATGACGCCACTGCTTGGGGATTGAACAGCCTGGCGATCGGTACGAAGGCGAACACTGCCAACAACGAGGGTGCCGTGGCACTGGGCTCGGGCTCCGTGGCCGCAGCGCCCGTGGGCACCGCCAGTGCGGTGATCGCAGGCACGACCTACAACTTCGCCGGCACCACGCCGACGAGCACGGTCAGCGTCGGCACCGGCGTCGCGGGCGGAGAGCGCACCATCACCAACGTGGCGGCAGGCCGCATCAGCGGCACCAGTACGGACGCCATCAACGGCAGCCAACTGTTCGCCACCAACAGCGCCATCGATGCGGTGAACGCCACCGCCAACAAGGGCATCTTCGTGACGACGGCGGCGACGGGCACCGGAACGGTCACCGGCACCACGACGCAGAACATCGCACCGGGCGGCACGGCCACCTACACGGCGGGCAACAACATCGCCATCACGCAAGCTGGTGCGAATGTGCAGATTGCCACGAGCATGACGCCGACCTTCACCAGCGTGACGACCGGCGGCCTGACGGCCACCGGCCCGACGGTGCTCAGCGGCAACACCACCATCGGCGGCGCCACGAGCACCCTGAATGTGGTTGGGGGCACCACGGTCAACATGGGCGGCAACGTCATCACCAATGTGGCAACCGGCGTGGCCGGGACCGACGCGGTCAACGTCAGCCAGATGAACACGGCCACCACTGCGCTGACCAGCGCCGGCCTGAACTTCACGGGCAACGATGCGACCGCAGGGGTGGTGCACCGGGATCTCGGCGCCACGCTGGCGATCCAGGGCACGGCCACGGCGGTGGGCAGCTACTCGGGCGGCAACCTGAAGACGGTGACCGATCCGGTCACGGGTGCGATCAACCTGCAGATGGCCGACTCGCCGGTGTTTGGCGCCACGACGATCAACGCCGGCGGCACGGGCATCATCAGCGGCGTGACCGCCGGCGCGGCCGGTACCGATGCGGTGAACGTGAACCAGCTCAATGCGGTGAGTGCAACGGCCAACGCGGGCTTCTTCGTGACCACGGCGGCGACGGGCACTGGCACCGCGACGGGCACCACGGTGCAGAACATCGCGCCGGGCGGCACGGCCACCTACACGGCGGGCAACAACATCGCCATCACGCAGGCTGGTGCGAATGTGCAGATTGCCACGAGCATGACGCCGACCTTCACCAGTGTGAACACCACCAACCTGACGGCCACTGGCAACACCACCATCGGCGGCCCCACGGGCACCCTGAATGTGGTTGGGGGCACCACGGTGAACATGGGCAACAACGTCATCACCAATGTGGCAACCGGCGTGGCCGGGACCGACGCGGTCAACGTCAGCCAGATGAACACGGCCACCACTGCGCTGACCAGCGCCGGCCTGAACTTCACGGGCAACGATGCGACCGCAGGGGTGGTGCACCGGGATCTCGGCGCCACGCTGGCGATCCAGGGCACGGCCACGGCGGTGGGCAGCTACTCGGGCGGCAACCTGAAGACGGTGACCGATCCGGTCACGGGTGCGATCAACTTGCAGATGGCCGACTCGCCGGTGTTTGGCGCCACGACGATCAACGCCGGTGGCACGGGCATCATTAGCGGCGTGACCGCCGGTGTGGCCGGCACGGATGCGGTCAACGTGACCCAGCTCAACGCAGTCAGCACGACAGCCAACATGGGGTGGAATGTGACGACGGCGGCAACCGGCACCGGCACGGTTACGGGGACCACGACGCAGAAAATTGCACCGGGCGACACGGCCACCTACACGGCGGGCAACAACATCGCCATCACGCAAGCCGGCGCGAATGTGCAGATTGCCACCAGCATGACGCCGACCTTCACCAGCGTGAACACCACCAACTTGACAGCTACTGGCAACACCATCATCGGCGGCCCCACGGGCACCCTGAATGTGGTTGGGGGCACCACGGTGAACATGGGCAGCAACGTCATCACCAACGTGGGGACCGGCATCAACCCGACCGACGCGGCGAACGTGGGCCAGATCACTGGTGCGACCAATGCGCTGACCGCTGCCGGCCTGAACTTCACGGGCAACGATGCGACCGCGGGGGTGGTGCACCGGGATCTCGGCGCCACGCTGGCGATCCAGGGCACGGCCACGACGGCCGGCAGCTACTCGGGCGGCAATCTGAAGACGGTGACCGATCCGGTCACGGGTGCGATCAACCTGCAGATGGCCAACTCGCCTGTGTTTGGCGCCACGACGATCAACGCCGGTGGCACGGGCATCATCAGCGGCGTGACCGCCGGCACGGCCGGTACGGATGCGGTGAACGTGAACCAACTCAACGCGGTGAGCACGACAGCCAACATGGGTTGGAACCTGCGGGCCAATGGCGACACGGCTACCAATGTGGCGCCGGGCGGCATTGTGGAGTTTGTGAACGGGCAGAACATTCTGCTCACGCACACCGGCAACACCATCACGGTGGCAACGTCGCCCGATCTGGTGGCCGACAGCCTGACGATCAACGGCGGGCCGACCATCAACAGCAGCGGCATCACGATGGGCGCCGGTGACACGCTGAACATGAATAGCAACCGGATCACCAATGTGGCGAACGGCACTGCTTTGACCGACGCAGTCAACCTGAGCCAGTTGAACACGGCGACCTCTACGGCGGCCAACATGTGGATCACCGGTTCGCCGACGGTCTACGTGGCACCCGTCTCGACGGGCACCAACGCCACGGCAGTGGGCTCGGGCTCCACGGCCAGCGGAACCAACAGCGTGGCCGTTGGCACCGGAGCCACCGCGACCACGGCCAACAGCGTGGCGCTGGGCAACGACAGCACCACGGGCACCGCCACCGCCGTATCGGGCACGACCATCGGTGGAACCAGCTACACCTTTGCGGGTACGGCGCCCACGGGTGTGGTGAGCGTGGGCAGCGCTGGCGCCGAGCGCCAGGTCACCAACGTGGCGGCAGGGCAGTTGACCGCCACCAGCACCGATGCGGTCAATGGCAGCCAGCTGTACGCCACCAACACCGCCATCTCGAACCTGGGTACGGCCGTTACCGCGGCCCAGACCCACTACTACAGCGTCAACGACGGCGGTGTGCAGCAGGCCAACTACAACAACGACGGCGCCACGGGTGTGAACTCGCTGGCAAGCGGCGTGGGGGCCAGCGCCAACGGCGCGGGCGGCATTGCGGTGGGCCTCAACTCCGTAGCAACCGGGGGCAACAGCATCGCGATTGGCGCGGGCGCTGTCGCCAGTGCGGGTGGGGTGGCGCTCGGTGCCGGGTCCACGGCGACTCGAGCCGGCATGAACGGGCAGCGCGAAGCCTTCTCGAATGTCTCGGTGTCTTCCGCGCAGGGCGCAGTGTCGGTCGGCAGCGCGGGCGGGGAGCGACAGATCACCAACGTGGCCGGCGGTACGGCAGCCACCGATGCGGTCAACGTGCGGCAGTTGCAGGCAGTGAAGGACGGCGCCATCAGCTACAGCACGAACGTCGACGGCACCACCAACTACAACCAGATCGTGCTGGGCAACGGGCAGGCACCCAACGGAACCGTTATTTCGAACGTGGCGCCTGGCGTCATGGGCACCGATGCCGTCAACGTCAACCAGCTCAACGGCGTGAGCAACCGCGTCAATGCACTGGGCGACCAGATCAACAAGGTGGGCCGCAATGCCTACGCCGGTGTGGCAGCTGCCATGGCCGTGCAGATGCCGGGCCAGTCGTTGCCGGGCAAGACGGTGATGCGCGTGGGCTACGGCACCTTCAAGGGCGAAAGCGCCGTGGGTATCAGCTTCCGCCGCACTGCCGACAACAACGGCTGGAGCCTGACGGGCGGCGTGGGCATGAGCCGCGCGGGCGCTGCGGCGACTGTGGGTGCCGAGTGGGTCTTCGATTGATTCAAGGAACAACGATCATGGAAAAACAACTGCAACAACGCGCCACGCTGCTGGTGATGACGCTGGTCAGCCTGCCGCCCCTGCTTGCCATGCTGTGCGTGCTCGCACTGAGCGGCTGCGCCAGCCCCGGCTATCCCCTCGAGCCGCAAGCTCAGGCAAGTGCCGCCAAGGACATGCCGCCACCGCCGAAGGCCGAGGACTTTCCGAAGCCCGATTCGGCCAAGTGGAAGCAGGGCGCTTTCCCAAACCTGGAAGCGCTGCGCATGATGCGCACAGGCATGGGCAAGGACCAGGTCCGCGAACTGCTCGGCTCGCCGCATTTCAGCGAGGGCCTGGCGGGGGTCAAGGAGTGGAACTACATCTTCCACTTTCGCACCGGCCGGGGCTCGGAGTTCGTCACGTGCCAGTACATGGTGCGCTACAACGGCGACAGGCTGACCCAAGGCATGTATTGGAAGGACCCGGACTGCGCAATGCTGGTCGATCCGCCACAGGTCAAGCCGATTCCCATGGCTGCGGCCGTGGTGACGCCGCCGCAGAAGGTGACGCTTGGCGCCGATGGTTTGTTCCGCTTCGACGGTGGTGCCTTGGGCGACCTGATGCCCGAAGGCCGCGCCAAGGTCGAGCGCCTGGCCGCGGATATCAAGCGCAATTTCAAGCGCGTGAACTCCATCGCCGTGACCGGACATACGGACCGGCTGGGCACCGGCAGCTACAACGAGGCGCTGTCGCTGGCACGGGCCAACACCGTGCGTGAACTGCTGGCGCAACAGGGCATCGACCGCAACGCCATCCGCACCGCAGGCATGGGTGCCCGGCAGCCGGTAGCGCAGTGCCCGGGGGCCGCGAAGACCCCGGCGCTGGTGAGCTGCCTGCAGCCGAATCGCCGCGTGGACATTGAAGTGGCCGGCGATCAGTAAGCAAGTACGCCGCCTTCAAGAGCCGAGGAGGGGCGCACGCGCCCCAGGCAAGTCAGCGTTGGCTTGGTGCGATGTTTTCGTTGCACCAATGCCACTTCGTATCGATCGGCCATCCTCGTGCCCCTTACCAAGACATAATGTAACTTTAGTAATAAAGCATATCGTCTTGAGCGCTCTGGTTTTCTCACCCACGCCAAATCCATATGCGTATTGCTGTACTCGAAGACGAGCCGGCCCAGATGAACCTGCTGGTCGACATGCTCGAGCACCGCTTGCTCATCGTCGAGGAGCCGGTGGTGTGCGTGCCTTTCAGCAGTGGCGAAGCCTTGCGGGAGGCGCTGCGCGCCGAAAGCTTCGACTTGCTGGTGCTGGACTGGAACGTGCCCGACCTCAATGGCGTGGAACTGCTGGCCTGGCTGCGCAAGCAGAGGGAAAGCACGGTTCCGGTTGTGATGCTGAGCTCGCGCCATTCCGAGCGCGATGTGGCAAGCGCCCTTGGCACGGGAGCCGACGACTACGTGGTGAAGCCGTTTCGCCCGCTCGAGCTGGCCGCGCGGATCCAGCGCCTTCTGAAGTCGAGGCATCTCGCGGCGGCAAGCGCGCTGGAGCACTTCGGCGCCTGGGTGTTCGACCGCATCTCGTCGAGCGTGGGAATTGGCGCGGCAGGCGCGGAGCCGGCGCGCCGGGTGGCGCTGAGCGACAGCGAATTTCGCATGGCACTGGCGCTGTTTCGAAACCTGGGCCGGCCGGTCTCGCGCGCGCACCTGCTGGAGTGCGCCGGACGCGAGGGCGAAACGCCCAGCCGCGCTCTCGACAGCCAGATCTATCGGCTGCGTATCAAGCTACGTTTGAATGTTGCGCATGGGCTTCAATTGCATACCGTCTACGGACACGGCTATCGCCTGGAGGCCTCGCATGGCAATGAGCATGCGGCCAGCGGGCCGGTCTAAGCGGCCGCGGTCAAGCAGCAGCAGCAGCCTTGCGTTGCTCGCTGTGCTGTCTTTGACGCTCCTGTCCGGGGGCGCGCGGGCACAGTCCACTCACGTGGTGCGGCCCGGTGAAACACTGTGGGACATATCGCGTCAGCACATGAATACGCCGCTGCGCTGGCCCGAACTGCAGCGCGGCAATGCCGTGCCGGTGCCCGAGCATCTGAAGCCGGGGCACGTACTGCTGCTTGGCGGCAGCCCTGCCGTCGCAGCCGTGGTGGAGCTGGCAGGCAACGCATGGCTCAAAAGAGGCAACGCAGCGCCGCGCGCGCTGGCGCAAGGCGCTGCGGTCCGGGCCAACGACGTGGTGGTGACCGATCGCGGCGCCTTTCTGAGTCTGGGTTTGGGCGACGGCAGCCGCCTGGTCATGCCTTCGAGCAGTGCGGTCCAGGTCTTGGTGGCCAATGGCCGCGTTACGCGGTTGCAGCTGCTGGATGGGCGCGTCGAGGCGCATGTCGAGAAACAGCGTGGCCGTGAATTCGAGATCCGCAACCGCACGGCGGGGCTGGCGGTGCGCGGCACGTACTTCCGCGCGCGCAACGAAGAAGGTGTGACGACGGCGGAGGTGATCGAGGGAGAGGTGGCTGTGTCCAGCGCGGACCGGCCGGCCCTTCTGCTCGCGGCGGCAAGCGGCACTGTGCTGGAGGGCCCGGATGCGCTGCAGGCGCAGCCGTTGTTGCCACCGCCGCAAAATGCGCAGCAGGGCGGTGCCCAGGCCTTCGTGGTGCCGGTGACAGGGGCGACCGGCTATCGCATGCAGCTGGCGCGCGACGACCGCTTTCTGCAACTGGCCTACGAGGCGCGATCGCAGCAAGGCGAATTTGCATTGCCGACGGACTTGCAGCCCGGCTTCTATCACCTGCGGCTCACGGCGTTCGATGCACGGCAACTCGAGGGCATGCCCGGCGACAGCATCATCTATGTCGGGGTGCGCGCCGCTCAGGCCGGCGTACGTCGCATGGACGATGGCCGCTACGAGATCAGCTGGCCCGCGCGGCCGGGCCAACGCTATGCCTTCGAGTTGGCGCGCACGCCGGCCTTTGCGCCTGCGCTGGTGAGCGAGCCCGCACTGTATGGCGGCGGCGCATTGGTGGGCCCACTCGACGTGCCGGGGCGCTATCACTGGCGCAGCCGCGAGATCGCAACGCCCGGCGCCGAGGCCATGGTCTTCGAGGGTAGCTTCGACGTTCCCGCGCCACCACTGAAGAACCGCTGAACCGTGTGGCGCCGTTTTCACGCCGAATGGCTGCTGATGATGGCGTTGCTGCCTTCGGCGATGTGGTGGCTGCAGCGCTCGTCCGACCTGGCGCAAATTGACCTCAAGGTGTATGACCATGTGATGAGCCGGGCGCAGGCCACCCCGTCGCCGGACATTCTGGTGGTGGGCATCGATCAACGCAGCCTCGACGCCTTGGGCCCCTGGCCCTGGCCGCGCAGCGTGCATGCGCAGCTGCTGGAGCGGCTGGCGCCCATGGACCCCAAGGGCGTGCTGCTCGACTTGTTTCTAGACATGCCATCGGTGGACCCCGAGCAGGACCGTTTGCTGGCGCAAGCCATGGCACGGGTTCCGGTGTATTTGCCGCTGCACTTCACGGGGCCTGGCAACACGGCGCCCGACGATGCACCTGGCTTCCAGGAGCCTTTGCCTGAATTCGTGCGTAGCGCCAAGGCGCTCGGCCACGTCAACATCACTCGCGATGGTGATGCCGTCGCACGCCGGATGTTCTTGCGTGAGGGACGGCAAGGAAAACTGCAAAACTATCTGGGTGCGTACATGGCGGGCCACGCTGCGGCACGCGATACCGACAGCCCGCCCTTGCGGCAGCGCTCAGGCGGCTGGCAGATGCAAGGCGAGTTCGGCATTCCGCTGGCCGGGCCTGCGGGCAGCTGGCGCACAGTGCCCTACGTGAGCGTGCTGCGAGGCGAGGTGCCGCCAGAGCTGCTGCGCCACAAGGTGATCCTCGTCGGTGCGGTGGCCAGTTCGCGGCTGGAAGATGAATTGTCGGTGGCCGGCGCCGGAGCAGTCACCTCGCTTCCAAGCATCGAGCTGCACGCCAACGCGATCGACGCCCTGCGCCACGGAACGACTGTGCACTTTGTCGACGGAGCATGGCTGGCGGCGTGGATCGCCGTTCCCATCTGGCTGGCGTTGGCGCTCTTTCGCCGGTTTGCCCGCAAGGCGTGGACCGTGGCCCTTGCGCTGGTCGCAATTTGCGTGGGCTTCAGCCTTGGTATTTTCGGCGCGGCGCACCTGTGGCTTCCGCCTTCTGCGCCCGTGCTGGGCATTGTTCTGGGCTACATGCTGTGGAGCTGGCGGAGGCTGGACGCACTGTTTCAGTTTTTCCAGCAGAGCGCTGCGGCGCTCAACGCGGTGCCAAGCGGTGCCTTCGATCCGGAGCGCCGTGCGCCCGTGCGAGCCTGGGACGATTTGCATGCGCATACGCTCATGCTCGACGACGCCATCGACCGCATTGCGCAGATTCGTACGCTGCTCAGCATGAGTTTGTGGCAAATGCCGGTGGCGCTACTCGCCTGCCGTGACGACGGCACGATCACAACCAGCAATGCGGCGGCACGTGCGCTGCTGAACGCGCAATCGGCGTGCGAGGCCGAAGCGGACGATCCGTTGCGCGGCCGCACAGTCGAGGCCTTGCTTGCGCAAACGAGCAGCGATGAGCCCGCGGATCCTTTCGACTGCGGCGCCATGCGGCACTGGTCGGAAGGCATTGGCGTCGAACGCACGACGCTCGACGGCAAGGTATTGCGCGCACAGGCTGCAGCGCTGAACCGGCTCAGCATGGGCGACACGTCCTGGCTGGTGGTGCTGCACGACCTCACCGCCGAGCGGCGCGCCGAGCAGGAGCGCGAGCAGTGGCTGAGCTTCATGTCGCACGACATGCGCACTCCGCAGGTCAACATTCTGAGCCTGCTCGATCTGCGCGCTCACGGTGCCGACTGGCTCGACCAGCCCCTGTTGACCGAGAGCCTGCGCCGCGAGGCCGAGCGGTCGCTGCGGCTCGCCGACGACTTCGTCGATCTCTTGAAGGCCCGCATGCACAGCTATCGATTCGTGCAGATGCCTGCAGGAGCCATCGCGCTGGACGCGGTTGACCAGGTGTGGGCTCACGCAGCGCAGCGCGGCGTCAAGCTCTCTGCCGAGGTGCCGACGGAAGAAGACGTCGAGCTGTGGACGGATGCGCCGCTGCTCACGCGCGCCGTCGTCAACCTGCTGAACAACGCCATTCGTCACAGCCCTTCAGGCGCGTCGATTCGGCTGTGCGTATCGGTGGGTGGCGAGGCAGCGTCTCAACGCGTGTTGATTGCCGTGTGCGATGAAGGCTCGGGCATGTCACCAGAGCTCTTGGAGGCATTGCTGCGCAATGACGCGGAAGGCGTGATGCCGGCAAGGGGCGGCGATATGGATGCCGCTGCATCGAGCGGGTTTGCTACGCGTTCGCATGGCGTCGGCCTGGCCATTGTGCGCGCCGTGGTCGATCGACACGGCGGACGGCTCGACGGCCATAGCGAGCCCGGCGTGGGCACAACCTTCGTGATGGACTTGCCTCGCCATTTCCCTGCCGATCGGACCTGAGCTGACGGCGTTCGGGTTGTGTAGATTGGTTGGTCTCTTAATACCAAACTACTCTGATCTGATAACTAGATCACATTCCTTTGGATCGATTCAACTCAATTCTCGCTAAACCTCGCGAAAGCCCCTCTCGCTCGCACCTCGCTCGACACCATAAAGGTTTTGAGGCCTAAGAAAGTTCTACGGCTGTATTGCCGGGACAAGGCCACCCGAGACCCAAACAAGGAGGTAGCGATGCAGAGAACAGATTGGACTAATTCAGGCACAACCCGAGGTCAGTTGACCAAGCGCGCGGTAAGCACTGCACTGATGCTGCTGGCCGCATCTGCCGCGCAGGCGCAGGTCAAGATCGGTGACAACCCCATCACCATCAATCCGGGTTCCCTGCTGGAACTCGAAAGTACCAACCGCGGCGCTCTGCTCCCTCGCATCGCGCTGACCGACCGCAATACCTGGGGCCTGAACGGTAACCAGCCGGTCGACGGCATGGTGGTCTACAACAGCACCGCAACGACGGGCGTCAACGGCCTACAGGAAGGCCTGGCGGTGTGGAAGAACGGCCAATGGATCAGCGTGGACGAGACGCCGTACTTCCACACCAACTCCAACCTGGTCGGCAATTCGACCTTGGCGAATTCAGGTGCCACCGGCGCCAACTCCACCGCAATCGGCCCCCAAGCGGTGGCCTCCGGCACCAACGCATTGGCCGTGGGCTATTCCGCGACGGCATCTACCGACAACAGTGTTGCGCTGGGCATCAATGCCAAAGCGAGCAATGGCGGCATGGTGGCTATCGGGGCTGGTGCCCAATCGCTTGCCCAGAACACGATCGCCATTGGCGGGACGGCGAGCGTCCGGCTGGGCATCGCCATTGGCTTTGCGTCTAACTCTGCTGGTAACGGTGCCGTTGCCATCGGCGATGCAACGACTTCCAGTGCGTTCTCCACGGTGGCATTGGGCCAGAGTGCAGTGGCCACGAATGACTACGCCGTCAGCATGGGGCGCCTGGCGAATGCGAGCAACGTGCGAGCCACTTCCCTCGGCGCCAACTCGGTGGCGTCGGGCATCGCGGCGACATCCGTTGGGTCGATGGCCACTGCCACCGGCAACTATGCGACGGCCACGGGGGGACGGGTCTACATGCTCAACGGTGCTCCGCTGAACAGCACCTACACCCCAGGGGTCGGGTTTGCGACCGCGTCCGACGGTTTCGTAGACACGCAGGCGTCGGGCGCGCTGGCGACGGCCAATGGGTCAGGCGCGAGAGCCACTGCGGACCAAAGCTTGGCGCTGGGTGCGTTGAGCCAGGCGAGCCAGGCCGGCGCAGTGGCGTTGGGCGCGGGTTCCATCTCCGATCGTGCAATCGCACCCACAACGGGCACCATTCCAGCCGGCAGCTCCCTCATCGACTACAACACCACCGACAGAACGCTCCTCGGTGCGGTTTCCGTCGGCAATGCCACCAGCTACCGCCAGATCACCAATGTGGCCGACGGAACGCAGGCACAGGATGCCGTCACGATCCGGCAGTTGTCCAGTGCGCTGCAGTCCTTTGCCGTCACCCCCACCCTGTATTTCCACGCGAACTCCAGCGCCGCGGATTCGCTGGCCATCGGTGCGGAGTCGGTGGCCGTGGGTCCTCAGACGGTGGTCAACGGCAACAACGGGGTTGGCATTGGCAACGGTGCCGTGGTGCAGCAGAGCGCGCCCGGCGGCATTGCCATCGGACAGGGAGCCACTTCGCACATGGCGGACTCCATTGCGTTGGGCACTCAGTCGTCGGCCGCGGCCGTTCAGGGCGTGGCCATCGGTGCGGGAACGAGCGTCACCCAAGCCGGGGGTGTCGCGCTCGGCGCTGGCGCGATCTCTTCGACAGCCGCAGGCGTGGCAGGCTATGTTCCGCCTACCGCCACGGCCGCGCAGCGTGCAGCCATTGGAGCAACCACCAGCACGCTCGGGGCGGTGTCGGTGGGCGACGCGGCCAGCGGCCAGTTTCGCCAGATCACGGGCGTGGCCGCGGGCGCTGCCGATAGTGACGCGGTGAACGTCTCTCAACTGAAGGCGGTGCAAGGCACGGTGGCCTCGATCGACCAGTCGGCGGTCAAGTACGACACCAACCCCGATGGCACGACCAACTACAACAGCGTGACCATGGGCGGCAACAGCTCGACCGGCCCGGTGAAGATCAGCAACGTCGCGCCCGGCGTGGCCGGCACCGATGCCGTCAACGTGAACCAGTTGAACAGCGGGATTGCCGCGGCAAACGCGTACACCGACAACCGGGTGAACAGCCTGCAGAACACCATCGAACGCAACACCAAGATGCTGTCGGGCGGCATCGCCGCATCCGCTGCCATGGCCGTGGTCACGCCAGTAGAACCGGGCCGCTATCACATGAGCGGCGCGGTCGCCGGCTACAACGGCCAAGCGGCGATAGGCATCAACCTGCTCAAGCGTTCCGACAACGGACAGACCACTTTGCATGGTGGCGTGGGCTGGGGCTCCGGCGGGGGCAAGGCAATCGTTCGCGTTGGTTTCGGTTTTTCGTTCGATTGATCGAGCATTGAGGAGCAATCGCATGAAACAAGCAATTCAATTCTTCCTGTCGGCGGTGGTGCTGGCAGTCGCCGCTGGCTGTGCATCGACGAACGGCTCTCCGGCCGTTACGGCCGGCTCGGACGAGCATTCGGTGAACTTTCCCGATATGGGCAAGGCCTGGCTCAAGGACGGCACGTTCGTCGACGTGGAGCAGTTGCGCCGCATCGGTCCGGGCATGAGCAAGAACCAGGTGCGCGAACTCATCAGCTATCCGCACTTCAGCGAGGGCCTGTTCGGTCCGCGCGAGTGGAACTACATCTTCAACTTTCGCACGGGCAAGGGCCACGAGTTCATCACGTGCCAGTACATGGTGCACTTCGACAAGGACATGAAAAGCCAGGACTTCCACTGGAAGGGAGCGGATTGCGAAGCGATGCTGAAGCCGCCTGCTCCTGTGGCAATGGCGCCCGCGCCCGCTCCCGTCATGCCAAAGCGCATCACGTTGAGCGCGGATGCTCTGTTCGCGTTCGACCGGTCGGCTGCCAATGACATGCTGCCCAAGGGGCGCGCTGAATTGGATGAACTTGCCCGAGCTCTGCATCGGCAAGGGGTGGAAGTTCAAGGCCTGCAGATCACCGGCCACGCAGATCGACTTGGCAGTCAAGCCTACAACCAGGAGCTGGCGCTTCGCCGTGCAAGCACGGTACGCGACTACCTGAAGGCATCGGGTCTTCGGGTGCCCATGCAGGTCGGCTCGAGCGGTGCGCGCGAGCCCGTAACCATGAATTGCAGGGGGACGGTCCGCACGCCCGAATTGATCACATGTCTGCAACCGGATCGCCGGGTTGTGGTGGACATCACCGGCCAGACGCCACCGAGGTGACGCACTGCAAAACAAAAAGCAAAAAGTTCTTCAACAAGAGGAAAAAATCACAGGCTGATTGCGACTTTGTTTTTTCGCGAACGCGTGGCGACTACGCTTGCCGCTTCATGGCCGCATTGGCCCAATCAAGGGAGTAGATAAATGAGTTTGTTGTGGTTTCTCGTTGTGGGTCTGGTTGCAGGTTGGTTGGCCGGCATGCTCGTCAAGGGCGGCGGCTTTGGCCTCATCGGTGATCTCATCGTTGGTGTGATCGGCGCCGTCTTTGGGGGCTTCATGTTCAGCACATTTGGCATCTCCAGTGGCGGAGGTCTTGTCGGCAGTCTCGTCGTGGCAACCGTGGGTGCCGTGGTGCTGCTGTTCATCGTCCGGCTCGTCAAGCGCGCATAGCGCGGGCGCTACGCTTGAGTCTTCGTCTGCAATGAACGAAGTAGCAATTCAATCGGGGAGCCGGATCAAGCGGATCGTTGAAGTGCGTCAAATGTCACAGCCACCGAATCTGGAGTGCATTGCCTTGTAGGTTACTTGCGCGCCCTCAGGCGTTCTCAATCTCAGACTGCGCTTGCGCCGGAATCTCCCGGTGGGCGCAGTCGATTTGAAACCCAAGGAGATCTCATGAAGATTCGAAGCTCGATGTCCCGCATCCTGGTGGCCAGCGCCATGGCTTTTGCAATTGCACCGGCAATCGCGCAAGGTGTTGCACCGGGGAAAAAGGCAGACATGCCTCCGGTTTCCGGCAATGTGCAGATGCCGGCGGGGCAACAAAACCAGACCGGCGGCCCTATGGGTGAAACCGGTACGACGATGCAAGCCGGAACACCTTCTTCAGTGACCCCCCAACCGCCAGCGGTTCGTACCGCTGCTGTGGCGGCCGCTCCTGCACCCACACCTGCACCTGCACGCCGGCCGACCGTACGCCGTGCCCGTGCCGACCGGGGTTAATCGCCATCGCAGGCCTACGCGGCCGCTGCCATTCCCGGCGGCCGCGTGTTTTCTTTTTCCTTGCGCGCAGAGTCGACCCCAGGGCTCCCGCGAAACCTTTTTCGTTCATGAAAAACGCGTGGGTCTTTTCCCTGATCGTCGTTTGCGCTGCAACTTTTCTTCAAGCCTCTGGTGCCGCCGAGGCAGCCCAAAGTGTTGAAGCAGAACCGGCCAACGTCCGCAAGCTCGCCCAAGCAGCGGTTGGCACGCGCGACAGCGAGGGACTGCCTTTCGCGATCGTCGACAAGAAGAGGGCGCGCGTTTTCATCTATGGCGCAGACGGTGCCTTGCAAGGCGCATCTCCCGTGCTGCTGGGGCTTGCGCAGGGGGACGACTCAGTGCCAGGAATCGGGGAGCGGAAGATGTCCGAGATACGGCCCGAAGAGCGCACCACGCCGGCCGGGCGTTTTATCTCGGAGCCCGGCGTCAACTTGCAGGGCGAAGACATTGTCTGGATCGACTACGACGCGGCAGTGTCCATGCATCGCGTTCGAACAAGCAACAAGAAAGAGCGGCGGCTGGAGCGACTTGCTTCCACCCGTGCCGAAGATCACCGTATCTCGTATGGGTGCATCAATGTTCCCGCAGCGTTCTACGACGCTCACGTGAAGCCTTTGTTTGGCAATGCGCCTGGCGTGATCTACGTCCTGCCTGACAAGAAGCCTCCGCGCGAATACTTCAAATTCCTGCCGGAGGGGTGATCCGATTGACGCCACACCAGCGTGCCATGAACACCGCCAGCACGGCGGTCACTTGCATCAGGCTGTCGATGGAAACCCACTCGTCGATGCCGTGGATGCTGGAGCCCGTCGGACCGTAGCAGACGGCAGGGGTCTGCCCATAGATGTTGAAGAACTTCGCGTCGGTCGTGCCGGTGAAGGCCCGGGGCTCGAGCGGCTCGCCGACGATGTCCTGGTAGCACTTCGAGAGTTCGGTCACGATCGGCGAGTCGAGGTCGAGATCGAAGCCGTCGGCCTGAAAGCCTTCATAGATCAGCCGGTAGCTGAGGCTCTCGCGGGCCGGATGCGCGGCATAGGCCGAAGCCAGCGCGGCTTCGACTTCGGCCTTGGCACGGGCCACGTTCATGTCGGGATAAAAACCGATGCGTATGTCGCTGCGGCAGGCCGAGGGCACCGACGAGGCCCATTCGCCGCCCTGGATCTTTCCCAGATTGAAGTTGACCGGATGGGCGTGGTGCGCATAGCTGCGGTAGCGATTGGCAGGCTCGTTCCAGTGCTGCTCGAGCTTCTTGAGTTCTGAAAAAAGATAGAGCGAGAAGTCGATGGCGCCGACACCGGTCTGGGCCACCGAGGCATGCACTGGCTTGCCGAGCACTTCGAGCGCGAACCACAACACGCCCATCTGGCAGGTCATCACGCCGCCGAGCGGCTCGGGAATGATGGCCGCGTCGGCGCGGTAACCCTCGACCAGGCAGGCGAGCGCGCCGTTGCCCGTGCACTCTTCTTCCACCACCGACTGGAAGTACACCGGCGATGCCGGCGCCTGCCCCAGCGACTGCAGCGCCGCATAGGCCATGGTGTAGGCGGCAATGCCCGCCTTCATGTCGGCCGAGCCACGGCCGTAGAGCCGGTCCCCCTCGATCGTCGGCTGAAAAGGCGGATGCTTCCAGAGCACTTCGGCACCGGTCGGCACCACGTCGATGTGGCCGTTGAAGATCAGCGAGCGTCCCTTCTGCGGCCCGTCGGGCTGATGAATGCCGACGACGTTGGTGCGCCCCTGGTAGGGAACGATGGAAGGAGAGTAGCCCGGATGCTGGCGGATCTTTTGTTCGTCGATCTCGAACTGGTGGACGCGCAGCCCCAGGCTCGCGAAGGTCTCCGCCATGAAGGCCTGCGCGCCTTGTTCATGCCCGAGCAGCGAAGGATGCGCGACGAGCTCTTCGAGCATTCGAACCGCCCGCCCGCGCAACGCATGGGCGGCCTCCACGATGGCGGCTTCGCTGATCGGGGTTTCAGTGGAATGGGGCATGGCGTCCAGAGCGCGGGCTCAGGCAGTTGGGAGAGAGGGGCTCATTCTTCCATCCTGCCGGGCCGCGCGCCTCGGCGGCGCCTAGAAGTCCAGCTTGGCGCTCAGGCTGAAGGTGCGCGGGTCGCCGGGCTTGATGTAGTTGTCGTACTGGTATTCCCAGTAGCGCCTGTTGGTGAGGTTGTTCACCGCCACGCGGAACGTGGTGTCATGGCCGCTGATGCGCGTGGCGTAGCTCGCACCGATGTTGGCAATGGCGTAGCCCGGAAGCCTCAGCTTGTTGGACGCATTGAGCATGGTGCTGCCGGTGTATTTGGCGTCGGCCGAGAGCTTGAGGCCCGGCACCTGCGCCACCGTATAAGACACCTGCGCCGTGGCCACGAAATTGGGGGCGCCCGCCACGCGGTTGCCGATGTTGTCGTTGCCGCGCCTGTACGAAGCGTCGAGGAACATCAGGTTGGCGCCGACCTGCCACTGCGATCCCAGGCGCGTGGAGGCGCCAAGTTCGAGGCCCTGGTAGATCGACTGGCCGTTCTGCACCAGTGCGTTGGCGCTGTTGGCGTATTCGGCGCCGCGCTCGATGCGGAACAGCGCGGCCGTGGCGCTCCAGCGCTCGCGGCCGGTCTTGATGCCCAGCTCGTACTGCTTGCTCTTGAGCGGCTTGAGCAGCTCGCCGTTGTTCGCATAAAGGCTGCTGACCGAGCTGCCCTGCTCGAGCGATTCGACATAGCTCGTGTAGAGCGTGGTGTCGGGCGCGGGCTTGAACATCAGCGCCAGCG
The DNA here is from genome assembly GCF_900099805.1 of Variovorax sp. OV700. Classification (GTDB taxonomy): domain Bacteria; phylum Pseudomonadota; class Gammaproteobacteria; order Burkholderiales; family Burkholderiaceae_C; genus Variovorax. Next base: position 387,036 of record NZ_FNDR01000003.1, read on the forward strand.
TCGGCGTCAGCACGCCTTTCTTGGCGTACGCCGAAGTCTTGATGCCGTCGGTGCCGTAGCCGCTCTGTTCGTAGTTGGTGCTGCGCAGGCCGGCCAGCACCGACCAGTGGTCCGACAACTTGAGGGTGTCACTCGCGAAAATCGCGCGCTGCGTGATGTCGCTGTTGCGGTAGAGCGTGAGGTCGGTCGTGCTGGCGTAGGCATTGGTGTTCTGCCCGAAGATGCTGCCGGTACCGATCCACTGGTAGATGCTGTTGCTGCTGTAGTCGTTCACCTGCTTTTGCCACGACGCGCCGAGCGTCAGCTGATGCTCGATCGACCCCGTGCGCAGCTTGCCTTCGGCCATGGCCTGCCACTGGTCGAAGCGATGGCCTTCGCGCGTGTCGGAGCGGTAGTCGTCGTAGGTGCCGCTGGCATCCTGCAGATAAAGAATGCCTTCGTTGCGGCTGCGCTTGGAGGTGCTGTGGCTGTAGCTGGTGCGGAAGGTCCAGTCGGGTGTCAGCTTGTACTGGAGCCCGGTCGAGTAGAGCTGCAGATCGGTGGTGAGATGCTGCCCCGGGCCCAGCAGCCGCTGATCGTCGCCGCGCACGGCGGTGGGCAAGCGGTTGCCCGTATAGGCGCTGGTGGAGATCGATGGGGTCTGGTCGGTGGACTTGCGCTTCTGGTACAGCGCGTCGAAGTTCCAGGTCAGGTCGCGCGTCAGCCTGGCGTCGAGCGCCAGCGACACCGAATCGCGGCGGATACCGCCGTCGTTGAAGGTCTTGCCTTCTTCATGCGTGGCGTTGAGCCGGTAGCCGAACCGGTCGTCGGCGCCGAAGCGTCCGCCCAGGTCGACGTGCTCGCTCCACACGCTGTTCGATTTGTAGCCCACGTCGATGCTTCGCACCGGCTGATCCGTCGGCCTTTTGGTCACGTAGTTGACGATGCCACCCGGGGATCCGAAGCCGTACATGAAGCCGGTCGATCCCTTGAGCAGTTCGATCTGCTCGAAGTGCTCGTAGGGCAGGGTGATGGCGTAGCTCAGAAAGGGCTTGCCGTCCATCCGGTAGCCGTTCTGCCAGTCCAGCGGCAGGCCCCGCACGGTGATGTAGCTGGCCCAGCTGCTGTAGGCGCCGCTGTTGTCCGACACCGAGGCGTCGAGCGCGAACACGTCGCCCAGCTTGGACACCTGGCGCTCGGCCAGGTCTTCGCTCTTGACCACCGTGGTGGAGAAGGGCGTCTCGAGCTGGCTGCGTGCGCCGAGGGCGCCGCTGCTTACCTTAGCGCCGAGATGCTGCGGCGTTTCTTCCGCCGCGGTGGCGGTGACTGTCGGCAACGCAGCGGCCTTGTCGGTGGCTTCCTGGGCGTAGGCGCGACCACCTTGGGTGGCGGCGCACAACACCAGCAGCGTGGCGCCGGTACCGAGGCTGAGGGTCGTTTTCCGGAAAGGAGGGAGGGAGGAGGTTCCTGGTGCAGGGCGGGCGCCGGCCGGCGCCGTGCCCTTGAGTCTTGAGGTCGACAACACGTGCTATCTCTAAAAGTAAATAGCAATCATTATCAATTAAGAATTGGGAGAGATCTTGCGGAACCTCCGATTTGCCCGGGGTTTTTGCGCGTTCAGCCCAGCGCGACGGCTTCGACCTCGACCTTGAAGCCGAAGTGCAGCGGCCCCGTCGGCACGATGGCGCGTGAGGGCCGGGCATCGCCGGCCCACTCGGCATAGATCGCATTGAAGGCCGGCCAGTTCTCGATGGCATCGAGATAGACGCGCACCTGCACCAGGCGATCGATGCCGCTCCCCGCCGCCAGCAGAGCCGCCTTCACGTTGTCGAGCACCTGGCGCGTCTGCTGCTCGAAGGAGGCCTCGGCCAGCCGGGTGCCATCGGCCATGATGGGCAATTGCCCGGAGACGAAGACGAAGCCGTTCGCCACGGTGGCGTGGCTGTAGTGCCCGCCCGGTTTGGCAAGGCCCGCCGGCGCAATGGGTTGAATGCTTGTGCTCATGGTTTCTCTTACCAGCCGTGCAGCCGGCTCCAGGTGGCCAGCGTTCCGTCTTGCGCGAGCGCGTGGTACTCGGGAAACTGCGCGCCGGTGGCGCAGGCGTGGTTGGGCAGGATGCGAAGCTGCATGCCGATCGGAAAGCGCGCCGCAATATCGGGGTCGGGCGTGCCTTCGCGCGAGAGGATGCCGTGCTCCTGGTTGGCGCCGCTCAGCACGTAGCCGTCGAGCACCGATCCGTCGATGCCGCAAACTTGGCCGTAGCCGTAGTCGCGCTTCTGTTTCTGCGTGCCGCGGTCGCGGCTCATCGCCATCCAGCCCGCATCGACGATGGCCCATCCCTTGTCGGCCTGGTGGCCGATCACGGTGGTCAGCACGCTGAGCGCGATGTCCGACGTGTCGCAGACGCCGATGTTCTTCATCACCAGGTCGAACAGCACGTAGACGCCGGCGCGCACCTCGGTCACGCCGTCCAGTTGCTCTGCCGACAGCGCAGTGGGCGTCGAGCCGACGCTGACCACGGGGCAGGGCAGGCCGGCCGCGCGCAGGCGCTCGGCCGCATGCACGCAGCGCGCGCGTTCCTGTTCCGCCATGGCGGCCAGCGCTTCGGGCGTGTCGAGGTCATAGCTGGAGCCCGCATGCGTGAGCACACCGCCCAGCCGCATGCCGCCCGCATGCAAGGTGCGTCCGACCTCGAGCAGCGCCGCTTCGTCGGGCTTGATGCCGGAGCGGTGGCCGTCGGTGTCGATCTCGATCCAGACTTTGAACGCCTCGCCTTGCGCACGGCCGAACTCGGTGATGGCGGCGGCCGAGGCCGCGCTGTCGGTAATGATCTTGAGGTCGCAGCCTTTGCGCCGCAAGGCAAGCGCCTGCGGCAGACGATGCTGCGCCATGCCGACGGCGTAGAGGATGTCCGTGATGCCGTCGGCAAAGAATTGCTCGGCTTCCTTGAGCGTGGAAACGGTGATGCCCTGTGCGCCCGCGGCAAGCTGCGCGCGCACGACCGGCGTGCATTTGGTGGTCTTCACGTGCGGTCGAAAGCGCTTGGAGAGCGCGTTCATGCGCGCCTGCATGCGATCGATGTTGTGCTGCATGCGCGGCAGGTCGACGAGGGCGACCGGCGTGTTGAGCGCCATGGGGTGCGATGGTGTGTGCATGCGCCGTACTGTAGGGATTCGAGGGGCTTGCGTGGTTTAGTGAAACTGCATCAATCGTTAAGCCCGGCTGAATGTTGGTGCTCATGCGCCAAGGCCGCGCGGCGCGCGTGCAGGCGCTTCTCCGGTCTTTCGAGGAGTCGCTTGGCAAGCTGCCGGCAAAGCAGCGCTGAAGCAAGGACCGTTCTGCGTCGGCCCGGCGCCTGTCGGAGTTCTTCGAGGGCGCGACTTCACGTAGGCCGATTTCGCAAGTCGGTTCCCAGAGGACTTTCCGGAACTAGCATGGGTCGAACAGCAGGCCGCCGAGCGGCATGAAAGCACTCGGCTTTTATCGTTTACTTGCAAAGGAGAGCGCCATGCGATCCATTCATTTCCGCAGCCTTGCTCTCGCGTGTGCCGTCGCAGTCGGTGGCATCGCGGTCGTGGGCTGCACCACCACGCGGCCCCAGGACCAGGCCAGCACCGCATCGTCGCGCGCTTCGATCGATGCCCAGGTCGATGCCGCATTGTCCAAGCTGTACGACTCCGCCAGGGGCTCGCGCGAACTGGTTGCCTCGTCGAAGGGCGTGCTGGTGTTTCCTGCCGTGGTCGGGGCCAGCATGGGCATAGGCGCCGAGTACGGCCGCGGCGCGCTGCGCGCGGGCGGACGCACCCAGGCCTACTACAGCACCACCGCGGGCTCGATCGGCTTCCAGGCTGGCGCGCAGTCGAAGGCGGTGATCTACGTGTTCACAACGCAGGCCGCGCTCGACAAGTTCCGCAGCAGCAAGGGCTGGACGGCCGGCGCCGATGCCACGGTGGCGGCCGCAACCTTCGGCGCCAACGGCAGCATCGACACCAACACGATCCAGCAGCCCGTGGTCGGCTTCGTGCTGACCAATGTTGGCCTCGAAGCCGGCGTCTCGATCTCGGGCGCGAAGATCAGCGAGATCCGGCTGTAGCATCCCATCGCCCTGGCCGGCGGGTCAGTTCACGAGCTGCGCTTCCAGCTCGGCGACTTGCCTGCGCAGGGCATCGTTCTCGGCCGTCAGTTCGGCGACGCGCTGCTCCAGCAATTGCACGGCGCCGGGCTGCTTTGCCGGCTGGCCGGCGGCGTTCGATTCCGCGGATTCGGCCGACTCTTCGCGGGGCTTGCGTTTGGCTTCGCGAACGCGCTTGGCGGCCTGCCTGAGTTCGTCCTTGCCCGCGTTGGCCGCAAAGACCTGCTCTTCGGCGGGCAGGCTGGCCACGGCCGCTGCCGTGTTGATGGAGATCACGCCGGACTTGACGGCTGCCACCAGTTCGGGCGAGGCCTGCTTCTGGATCTTCTCGATCATCACCACCTGGTTGCTGCTCAACCGCGCGGCGCGGGCAATGGCTTCGCGGCTGCTCAGAGGCGCGGGCGGGGGCAGGGCGGAAGCGTTGGCAGCAGCGGACGGTCCGGCAGCGGGCGGGTCGGCATCGAATGGCGCGTCGTCGTCCGATGAAGCTGTCTCGGCCAATGCGCGTGCGCGGCGCTCGTCGACGATGTCTTTCTTTCGGAGCGCGAGCACGCCGCGCAAGAAATCGGAGATGCTGCGCCGGCCCAGGTGCTGGTCGATCATCCAGAGGTGCACGTCCTCAATGGTCTTGAAGCGTGTGTTCTGCACCGTCTGGAACGGCAGCCCGTGCTTCTGGCAGATGCCATAGCGGTTGTGGCCGTCCACCAGCACGTCGCCCCACAGCACCAGCGCGTCGCGGCAGCCCTCGGTGAGGATGCTGCGCTCCAGCGCCTCGTGTTCCTCCGGAGTCAATGGATCGATATAGGCTTTGAGTTCTTCGTTGACGACGATGTTCATGGGCAAGGGAGCGGGGAAAGGGGCGGAATTCTAGGCCGCCCCCATCGGCGAACGTTTGGTTGCCTGAATTCCTCACGCCGGCTGTCTCGCTTTGGCGTGTTCAAACGTCTACTGGGTATGGAGCATGAAAGGGTTGGGAAATGGGGCTTTTTTGTATCCACAAGTAGTAATAATTCTCATTTGTATTGAGCACTTCAGGAGTATCGCGTTCATGTTCACAGGTCTGCACCTTTGCCGACGTTCTTCCGGGCGGCCTGCGCCCTGCCTCGCATGATGAGAGAACCCATCGACATGGCGCTGCATGTGTCCGAACCCACGCTCGCGGAGGTCTTCATCGCGAACCGTCCGCAGCTGCTGCGCGTGGCGAGAAGAATCGTCCGCACCGCGGAGCTCGCCGACGATGTGATGCAGGACGCGTACCTCAAGATTGCTGACGGCCCCTGCGTGCGCAAGGCCGACCGGCCCATCGGCTATTGCTGCCAGGTCGTGCGCAACGTCGCGCTCGACTGCTGCCGTCGCCACACGGTCGAGGCCAGCTACCGCACCTTCGATATCGATGTCGAGACACTGGACGTGGCCGGCCCCCCGGCGCCGGACCGCCTGATGCGCGAGCGCCAGGCGATCCATGCGATCGACAAGGTGCTGGCAGCGCTGCCCGCGCGAACGCGGCTGGTGTTCGAGCTCTACCGGCTCGAAGGCCTCACGCAGCGCGAGATTGCATTGCGCCTGGGGTGCGCCCTCGGATTGGTGAACGGGCTCATCGCCGAAGCGGCGCAAGCCATCAAGGAATGCGGCCGCCTGCTCGTGGATGATTGAGCGCGACCGGACGCGCGCGTGATTGGTTTAAGGTAAAAGCCTTAGCGCCCTCGCATCGTGCGGGCGGCGCAATGCCACACACCCTTCACGCATGACACAAGAGCAGGACGACCCCCTCTGGAGCGCCGCATGGCAATGGGTGCAACGCGAGCACGACCGCGAGAACTTCGATGCGGCCGCACGCGCCGAGATGACGGCCTGGCTGGTTGCCGACCCTCTGCATCGCAAGGCCTACGACAAGGCAGCCCGCTTGTGGCTGCTGGCCGGCCTGGTGCCGCCTTCCGCTTCGGAGTGAACAGATCCCGTACTGAAACGTCTTGTTGAGCAGGAGCGAACAAATGGCCCACCGGGCCTCTGGCTCGCTCTTTCTGTTCAACCGCATAAGGACGTATCCATGTCGACGAGCTGCTTCGATCGCGAAGACGAGACCTTCATTGTTCTGGTCAACCACGAAGACCAGTATTCCATCTGGCCCCACTGGAAGGCCGTGCCAAAGGGGTGGAACGCGGTCGACGGCGTGAAGGGCGACAAGAAGACCGTGCTCGCCTACGTCGAAGAGGCGTGGACCGACATGCGACCCCGCTCGCTGCGCGAGTGGATGGCGCAGCAGGAAAAAAATCCGACGAACACGCAAGCCGCGGCCGGTTGACGCGCGTGGAGACGAGCGTCTCGCTGCTGTGCCTGCCGTGCGCGGGCGCCAGCGCCACGATGTACCTGCGCTGGTGCCGCCTGCTGCCGCGCTGGATCCGCGTCGTGCCCGTGGAGCTGCCGGGCCGCGGGAGCCGGCTGGCCGAAAGCCCGGTGGAGGATTTCGACAGCCTCGTTGCGCAACTCTGCGTGGAGCAGGCCGAAGCCATGCGCGGCGAGTTCGCGATCTTCGGCCACAGCATGGGCGCATTGCTCGCCTACGGCATGGCCTGCCGATTGCGGTCGATGGGGCGCGCATTGCCTGTTGCGCTACTTGCTTCGGGCAGCGCCGCGCCGTCTCGGCGTGATCCTGATCGCTTCGCGGACAAGACCGATGACGCCTCACTGATCGCCGACTTGCGCAAGCAGGGTGGAACGCCGGAAGAAGTGTTTGCCAGCGCCGAGTTGATGCGCATCACGCTCGACGTGCTCGGCGCCGACTACCGCGTTTGCGAAGGCTTTCGATACGCCGGCGAGGCACTCCTGCCGATGCCGGTGCACGTCTTCGCGGGACGCGACGACGACATCGAAGCCGAGCGCATCTACGCGTGGTCGGCCGAGGCGCGGGGTGCCTTTTCGCTCGACTGGTTTGGCGGCGGGCACTTCTTCATCCGCCAGCAGGAAACGGAATTTCTGGCGGCGCTCTCGCAGCGCCTCGGCAAGGTCGACGCACGGGATCGCCATGCATCTCACGCCCTGGCCTGACCCGCTGCCCGCGGGCATCGAGGTGTATCGCCTCGACTTCGACCTGACCATCGAAGCAACGGCGGCGCGGCGGGTGCTGACGTCCGACGAGCGTGCAAAGGCCGACAGGTTCGCTAGAACGGCCGACCGCGTGCGCTTCACCTCAACACGTAGTGCGCTTCGCAATCTGCTTGCAGGGCGCGTGGGCTGCGAGCCCGTTGAGGTGCCGCTTGCAGCGAGCTTGCATGGCAAGCCGTTCATCGAGCGTGCAGGCGGCAATGCGCCGCAGTTCAACGTCTCGCACTCCGGGTCGCATGCACTCATCGCGCTGGGCGATGCACGGACTGTGACCGAGATCGGCATCGACATCGAAGCGTGCAAGGCCAATGTCGACGTCGAGGCCATCTCCTCGCTGGCATTCACTACCCGCGAATGCGGCGAAGTGCGCAATGCCGCCGATCGGCTGCATGCGCTCTACACCCGCTGGGTGGGCAAGGAAGCGGTGCTCAAAGCCATCGGCGTCGGCGTGGCCAAACACCTCAAGACGATCGGCATCCGCCCCGGCGCGAACGGACAGTTCGCCCTCGAATGCGCCGTTCCCGAATGGACGAATTTTCAAGCCGCGGCGCTCAGGGCGCCGATCGGCTATGCAGCCGCGCTCGCTTGGCGCGCAAAGGAAGAAACGACATGACCGAGATGCCGCAAAAGGCAAACCCGCAGCCGAAGAATTTTGTTGCCCACCTGCGCGCGCTGGCACGCACGCGGCCTGACGACATTTGGCTCACCGTGGCCGGCATGGTGAATGGCGAGTACCAGGAAGACCCGATCAGCTACGGCGTCTTTGAGCGGCGCGTGCGCGCCCTTGCGGCCCGGCTGCAGCAGCAGTTCGCCAAGGGCGAGCGGGCTCTGGTCATGCTCGACAACGGCGACCACTATGCGGTCTGCATGCTGGCCTGCTTCTACAGCGGCGTGATCGCGGTGCCGGTGTTCCCGCCCGAGTCCATGCGGCCGCAGCATCTGGCGCGGCTCACCGGCATTGCCGCCGATTCAGAGGCGCGCTGCGTGCTGACCTCCATCGCCATTTCGAGCGCGCTGAATGCGAACTCCGGCCAGTTTGGAGACGCGGAGATCGTCGCCGTCGATGCGGTGGATACCGAGCTTGCCGATGCATGGGCGCCCTTCGATCCCGCCGACGGCGACATCGCGTTCCTGCAGTACACCTCGGGCTCGACCTCCGCGCCGAAGGGCGTCATGGTGACGCACGGCAACCTGATGGCCAACGAAGCAGCGATGACGCACGGCATGGGCGTGGGCCCAGAAGACAAGTTCGTCTGCTGGGCGCCGCTCTATCACGACATGGGCCTGATCGGCGGACTGCTGCTGCCGCTCTACAACGGCATTCCGCTGGTGCTCACCTCGCCAGGTTATTTTCTCGAACGCCCGGTGCGCTGGCTCGAGCTGATCTCGCGCCATCGCGCGACTCATAGCGGGGGGCCCGACTTCTCCTTTCGCCTCTGCCTCGAACGCGTGAACGATGCGCGGCTGGCACAGCTCGACCTGTCGAGCTGGCGCGTGGCCTACACGGGTGCGGAGCCGGTGCGCGCCGACACGGAAGCCGAATTCATCGCACGCTTTGCTTCCGCCGGCTTCGACCCGCGCGCGGCCTATCCCTGCTACGGCTTGGCCGAGGGTACGCTGTTCGTCACCGGTGGCGTGACCGGCAGCGGCATGGTGGCGCGCACCTTCTCCACCGATGCCCTGGCCCGAGGCGAAGGGGCGGCGGCCGACGAGGGCTCGATGCTGGTCGGCTGCGGCTTTGCGGCTCCAGGCCATCGCGTCGAGATCGTCGACGCCGGGTCGCTGACGGCCGCGGCCCCCGGAAAGATCGGCGAGATCTGGACCAGCGGCCCGAGCATCTGCCTCGGCTACTGGGGCAAGGAACGCGAGACCCGCGAAACCTTCGCCCTGCGCGACGGCCAGCGCTGGCTGCGAACCGGCGACCTCGGCTTCATGCACGAAGGCCAGCTCTACGTCACCGGCCGGATCAAGGACCTGATCATCGTCCGCGGCCACAACATCTATCCGCAGGACATCGAGCGGCTCATCGAGGCCGAGGTCGACGCGGTGCGCAAGAGCCGTGTCGCGGTCTTCGCCGTGCAGGGGGCGGACGGCGAGGGCATCGGCGTTGCCGCCGAGGTGTCGCGCAGCATGCAGAAGCTGGTGCCGCCGCAGGTGCTGGTCGAAGCGCTCGGCGCTGCCGTCAGCGAGGTGTTCGGCGAGCCGCTGTCGGTCGTGCTCCTGCTCAACCCCGGCGGCCTGCCGAAGACCACGAGCGGCAAGCTGCAGCGCAGCGCCTGCCGCGCGGGCTGGATCGACGGCAGCGCCGATGCGTATGCGATCTACCAGTACGGCGCTTTCGTGCGAGGCGGCTCGAGCGAAGCGGCGCCGGAGGCACCGCTGGATGAGGTCGAGCAGGCCATCGCCGCGATCTGGCGCGAGGTCTGGAAGCAGGGCGACGACCGTCCGCTCGGACGCGACGCGCACTTCTTCAACCGTGGGGGCAGCTCCCTCACGGCGACGCAGGCGGCCGCGCGCATCTCGGCGCATTGGCAGATCGACTTTCCGACGCGCATGCTGTTCGAGCAGCCGCGCCTGCATGCCTGCGCAGCGGCCATCCGGCAGCTGCAGGCACAAGGTCCGCGCCCGCAGCCCGCACCGATCCCGGTGCTGTCGGCCGAGCGCCGGCTGCTGCCGATGCCGCTCTCGCACGCGCAGGAGCGCCAGTGGTTCCTCTGGCAGATCGATCCCCGGAGCGCGGCCTACCATGTGAGCGGCGCGCTTCGCCTCACCGGGGCGTTGAACACCGATGCCTTGCGCGCGGCGCTCGATGACCTCGTCATGCGCCACGAATCGCTGCGCACGGTGTTCAGCGCTGCCGCCGACGGCAATGCGGAGCAGTGGATCAAGCCCGCCGGCACGCTGCCGCTGGCACTGATCGACTTGCGCAGTGCAGACGCTGCCAAACGCGACGAGCAGCTGACGGAAGAAACCCGACGCCTCAAGGCCGAGCCCTTCGACCTGACGCAGGGCCCGTTGGTGCGCGCTGCGCTGATCCGCACCGCCGACGAGACCCATGTGCTCGCCGTGGTGATGCACCACATCATTTCCGACGGCGCCTCGATGCAGCTGCTGATCGACGAGCTGGCCGCGGGCTACGCCGCGCACCTGAGCGGAAAGCCCAGGCGCCTGCCCGCGTCGCGCATCGAGTACGCCGACTACGCACTCTGGCAGCGCGAATGGCTTGCCGCCGGCGAAGGCGAGCGTCAGCTGGCCTGGTGGCGCGCGCAGCTCGGCGACACGCACGCGGTGCTCGACCTGCGCACCGACCATCCGCGCAAGGCGCAGGCCGGCTACAGCGCCGCGCGCCATGCCTTCGAGCTGCCGGCCGGCCTGCTCGGCAAGCTGCGCGGCGTGGCGGACACCCACGGCGCAACGCTCTTCATCGTGCTGCTCGCGGGCTTCCAGTCGCTGCTGCATCGCTACACGGGGCAGGAAGACATCCGCATCGGTGCGCCGATCGCCAACCGCAACCGCGTGGAGGTCGAGGGCGTGGTCGGCATGTTCGTCAACACCCTGGTGCTGCGCAATTCGGTCCACGGCCGCCTGAGCGCCTCGCGCGTGCTCGCGCAGGCCCGGGACGCCGTGCTGGGCGCGCAGGCGCACCAGGACCTGCCCTTCGAGCAACTGGTGCAGATGCTGCAGCCCGAGCGCAGCCTGAGCCACACCCTGTTGTTCCAGGTGATGTTCAACCACCTATTCGAGGACTACCGCGCATTCGCGCAATTGCCCGGCATCGCGGCGAGCGACCATGCGCTGCCCGATCTCGCGGCGCAGTTCGAACTCACGCTCGAGGCGCGCGAACGGCCCGATGGCCATCTGTCGCTGTCCGTGATCTATGCGGCCGAGCTGTTCGAGCCCGGCACCATCGCGCGCATGGCGGGCCACTACGTCGCGATCCTGCAGGCGCTGGCCGATCGTCCCGAGCAGCCGGTCGGCGACATCGACCTGCTCGGCGCGCCGGAGCAGGCACGGTTGGCGCAATGGGGCGTGAACACGCACCGCGAGCCGCAGCCCGAGCCGGTGCACCGCATGATCGAGCGGCAGGCGCGTGCGCAGCCCGACGCCACCGCGCTGCTCTTTGCCGACGAGACGCTGAGCTTCTCGGAACTGAACCGCCGGGCCAACCGCCTGGCGCACCGGTTGATCGCGTTGGGCGTCAGGCCCGAGGTGCTGGTGGGCATCGCGATGGAGCGCTCCGTCGAGATGGTGGTGGCGATCCTCGGTGTGCTCAAGGCCGGCGGCGCCTATGTGCCGCTGGACCCGGAATACCCGGCCGAGCGCCTCGCCTACATGGTGCAGGACAGCGGCATCGGGCTGCTGCTCACGCAGCGCAGCCTCGTCGATTGCGTGCCCGACCGCCGCGCGCTGACCGTGCTGGAAGTCGATGCAGCGGACCTCGGCGGTGAACCCGACAGCGATCCGCAGGTCGGCCTGCACATCGAGAACCTCGCCTATGTGATCTACACCTCGGGCTCCACCGGCAAGCCCAAGGGCGCGGCCATCCGCCACAGCGCGCTGCACAGCTGCATGGTGTGGATGCAGGGCATCTACCAGCTGACGCGTGCCGACACCGTGCTGCACAAGGCGCCGTTCGGCTTCGACGTCTCGGTGTGGGAGCTGTTCTGGCCGATGACATCGGGCGCGCGGCTGGTGGTCGCCAACCCCGGCGATCACCGCGATCCGGCCCGGCTGGTCGAGCTGATCCAGCGCCACCAGGTCACCACGCTTAACTTCGTGCCCTCGATGCTGCAGGCCTTTCTTGCGCACGAAGGCATCGAGGCCAGCACGCGCCTGCGCCACATCATCTGCGGCGGCGAGGCGATGCCGGCCGAGACGCAGAAGGAGACGCTCGAGCGCCTGCACGGCGCGGGGCTGCAGAACCTCTACGGCCCAACCGAGACCACCATCCACGTCACGCACTGGGCCTGCCGCAACGACGGCCAGAGCCAGGTGCCCATCGGCAAGCCGATCAGCCACACCAGCACCCACGTGCTCGATGCCGACCTGAACCTCGTGCCCCAGGGTGTCGCGGGCGAGCTGTACCTGGGCGGCATCAGCCTGGCCCGCGGCTACCTGAAGCGGGCGGGCCTGAGCGCGGAGCGCTTCGTGGCCGATCCGTTCGACAGCGAAGGCGGCGGAAGGCTCTACCGCACGGGCGACCTCGTGCGGTGGAATGGCGAAGGACAGCTGGAGTATCTGGGCCGCATCGACCACCAGGTGAAGATCCGCGGCTTCCGCATCGAGCTCGGCGAGATCGAGGCGCAGCTGCTCGCGCAGCCCGCGGTGCGCGAGGCCGTCGTGGTGGCGAAGGAAGGCCCGGCCGGCGCACGCCTCGTGGCCTACCTCGCGGCGCATGCGGAGCAGGCCATCGACACTGCGGTGCTCAAGGAGCGCCTTGCACAGGTGCTGCCCGACTACATGGTCCCGCGCGCCTTCGCCGTGCTCGACAGCCTGCCGCTCAACGCCAACGGCAAGGTCGACCGCAAGGCGCTGCCGGAGCCGGCCTTCGCCAGCGAGTTGGCCTACGAAGCACCGCAGGGCCATGTCGCGCAGACCGTGGCGGCCGTCTGGTCCGAGGTGCTGCAGATCGCGCAGGTTGGTTTGCACGACAACTTCTTCGACCTCGGCGGCCACTCGCTGCTGCTGATCCGCGCGCACCGCCTGCTGGAAGACCGGCTGCAGGCCGCGATCCCCGTGGTCAATCTCTTCAAGTACCCCACCATCGAATCGCTGGCCCAGTGGATCGAGCAGGCGCCGGCCGGTGCCGCGTCGTCTGCCGCCGCGGCCGCGGCCAGCGACGACAGGGCGCTGCGTCAGCGCGCCGCCATGCTTCAACGCCGCAAGTCAGCGGAGAGAGTCAACTGATGTCCACCCCCCACGACCTCTCCGAACCGACGGGCATCGAGATCGCCATCGTCGGCATGGCCGGCCGCTTTCCCGGCGCCGACGATGTGGACGCCTTCTGGCGCAATGTGCAGGGCGGCGTGGAGTCGGTCTCGCGCTTCACCGACGACGAACTGCGCGCGCGCGGCGTGCCGCAGAGCCTGCTGGACGATCCCGAGTACGTGAAGGCCGGCGTGCGCTTCGACGGCTTCGACCAGTTCGACGCGGGCTTCTTCGGCTACACGCCGCGCGAAGCCGAGACCCTCGATCCGCAGCAGCGCGTCTTCCTGGAATGCGCGTGGGCCTCGCTCGAACACGCGGGCTGCGACGTTGCGCGCTGGCCGGGCAAGGTCGGCGTCTACGCGGGCGAGGGCATCAACCTGTACCTGATCCGCAACCTGCTGCCGTCCTTCGGCCTCGGCGCGGAGAGTGGCATTGCCGATCTGCTGGGGCTGATGAACGGCAACTCCAGCGGCTCGCTGTGCACGCGCGTCGCCTACAAGCTCGACCTGCGCGGCCCCGCGGTCACCGTGCAGACTGCCTGCTCGACATCGCTGGTGGCCGTGCACACCGCATGCCAGGCCCTGCTGGGCCACGACTGCGACATGGCCCTCGCGGGCGGCGTGTGGCTCAACCTGCTGCAGGAGGGCGGCTATCGCTACCAGGCGGGCGCCATCCTGTCGCCCGACGGCCACTGCCGCGCCTTCGATGCCAAGGCCGCGGGCACGCTGATCGGCAGCGGCGCCGGCGTGGTCGTGCTCAAGCGCCTCGACGATGCGCTGCGCGACGGCGACACCATCCACGCGGTGATCAAGGGCTCGGCTGCCAACAACGACGGCGCCGCCAAGGTCGGCTTCACCGCGCCCAGCGTGGACGGGCAGGCCGAGGTCATCCGCGCGGCGCAGCTCATCGCGGGCGTGGCGGCGGACACCATTGGCTATGTGGAGGCGCATGGCACCGGCACCACGCTCGGCGACCCGATCGAGATCGCCGCGCTCACCCAGGCCTTTCGCGCCGACACCGAGCGGCGCGGCTACTGCGCCGTGGGTTCGGTGAAGACCAACATCGGCCATCTCGATGCCGCCGCCGGCGTGGTGGGGCTCATCAAGGCGACGATGGCGCTCAAGCACCGCGTGCTGCCGCCGAGCCTGCATTTCGAGCAACCCAATCCGCAGATCGATTTCGCGGCCAGCCCGTTCTATGTGAACACCGAGGCGCGGCCCTGGGTCGAGGGGCGGGTGCCGCGCCGTGCCGGCGTGAGTTCGTTCGGCATCGGCGGCACCAATGTGCACGTCGTGCTCGAAGAAGCACCGGTCGCTGCGAATGCGGCGACGGCACCGGCCTGGCAGGTGTTGCCCGTGTCGGCCAAGAGAGAGACTGCCTTGGCCCAAGGCCGGACGCAACTTGCGGCGCATCTGCAGGCACAGCCCGCGCAGGCGCTGCAAGACGTGGCGCACACGCTGCAAACCGGACGCCGCGCCTTCGCATGGCGCAGCGCGATGGTGGCGAACGACGCGGAGATGGCTGCGCAGATGCTGTCGTCCCCGGCCGCCGCATCCCGCCAGGCGCCGGCCTCCGCGCCCGAGGTGGTCTTTCTGTTTCCGGGCAGCGGCAGCCAGCATGCCTTCATGGGTGCGGCGCTCTATCGTGAGCGCGCCGTGTTCCGCGAGGCGCTCGATCGCTGCATCGCCTTGCTGCGCGCGCAGAGCGGCATCGACCTGCACCCGCTGCTGTTCCCCGCCGCCGGCGACGAAGCGCTGGCGAACGAGCGCCTGTTCCACATCGAGGTCGCGCAGCCGGCGCTCTTTGCCGTCGAGTACGCCATGGCGCAGTGGTGGCTGCACTGCGGCGTGAAGCCCGCGCTGATGATGGGCCACAGCCTCGGCGAATACGTCGCCGCCTGCGTGGCGGGCGTGTTCTCGCTGGAAGATGCGCTGCGCATCGTCGCGCAGCGTGCGCGCCTCGTGCAGGTGCTTTCGGCCGGCGCCATGCTCGCCGTGCCGCTGCCCGAGTCCGAACTCGCGCCGTTCCTCGCGGCGGGCTGCGACCTCGCCGCTGTGAACGGCGAACAGCTCTGCGTGCTGGCCGGAACCCCCGAAGCCATCGCGCGTGCCGAGCATGAACTGCGCGCGCGCCAGCATCTGCCGCGCCGCCTGCATGTCGCCGTGGCCTTCCATTCGCGCCTGGTCGATCCGGCCGTGACCGCGCTCGAGCAACTGATTGCCTCGGTGCCGCGCCACGCGCCGCGCATCCCTTTCATCTCCAACCTCACCGGCCTGCCGATCACCGCGCAGGAGGCGACCAGCCCCGCGTACTGGGGCCGGCACCTGCGCAACACCGTGCGTTTCGCCGATGGCCTGCGCCACATCTTCGACAAGCCCGGCCGCGTGGTGCTCGAAGTCGGTCCCGGCGAGACGCTGACGGGGCTCGCGCGCCAGCATCCGGGCAGCGGCGCGGCCGCGGGCCTCTGGGCCAGTCAGGCCCACGCACAGCAGACCGCGCGCAACAGCCAGCAGCTGGCCAACGCGGTTGCAGGCCTGTGGACCGCTGGCGTCAGCATCGACTGGTCTGCGCTCCACGAAAATGGTGAGCGCCGCCGCGTGCCGCTGCCGACCTATGCCTTCCAGCGCCAGCGCTACTGGGTCGAGGCCGGGGATGCCGCACGGCCTTCATCGCCGAGTGCCGCCCCCGGTCTTTTCTATGCGCCGAGCTGGCAGCGAAGCACACCGTTGCCGCCTGCTGCGCAGCAGGCCGACCGCAGAGGCTGCACGCTGATCCTGGGCGATGCCAACAGCTTCACCGACCGGCTGGCCCGCACGCTGCGCGAGCGCGGCGAACAGGTGGTGCTGGCCTTGCGAGGCACGCGCTTTGCGCGCACCGCGCCGGGGCAGTACACGGTGCGATCGGGCGAACGCGCCGACCACGAAGCCCTGCTGCGCGCGGTGGAAGCCGAAGCGGGACCGGTGCACAGCCTCCATCACCTGTGGAGCCTGGACGGCGACCGGCCCGCGCCATCGCATGCGGAGGTCTTCGAAGCCGGCTGCTTCAGCCTGCTTGCACTGGCCCATGCGCTGGACGCCGTGGGCGGATCGGGCCGCGCCCCGCTGGCGCTGACCATCGTCACCGACCGCATCGAGGATGTCGCCGGCACCGAGGCACTGGCGCCCGAGAAGGCGACGCTGCTCGGCATCGCCAAGGTGCTGGGCCAGGAATATCCGTTGATCGCTTGTCGCGTTGTCGACGTGGTGCTGCCCGCGCCGGAAAGCTCGGCCGAAAGCGACCTGGCGCGCCGCGTCGCCGATGAAGCGGCGTCCGCACACGACGACTTTGTCGTCGCCTATCGCGGACCGCATCGCTGGACCAAGAACTACGAACCGCTGCCGGCACAACCCGCCACGCCGCGGCTTCGCGAGGGCGGCGTGTACCTCATCACCGGCGGCATGGGCGGTGTGGGCCTGGCGCTGGCGCGGCACCTGAGCCGCGCATGGAAGGCCCGCCTGGTGCTGCTCGGCCGCACACCGCTGCCCGCGCGCGGTGATTGGGAGCGCATCGCCGCGGCGACCGACCAGCCCGCCGCACTGCGCCGCAAGCTGCGGCAGCTGATCGAACTCGAAACCGCCGGCGCGCAAGTGCTGACCGTGACCGCGGATGTCACCGACCCCGCCCAGCTGCGCGACGCCCTGGCGGCGGCGCATGCGCGCTTCGGCGCGGTCAACGGCGTGGTCCACGCCGTGATGGACCCGGGGCTCGGCATGATCATCCAACGCACCCGGTCGCAAGTGGAAGCCGCCTTCGCACCGAAGGTGGCGGGCACGCGTGCATTGC
This sequence comes from Variovorax sp. OV700, assembly GCF_900099805.1. Classification (GTDB taxonomy): domain Bacteria; phylum Pseudomonadota; class Gammaproteobacteria; order Burkholderiales; family Burkholderiaceae_C; genus Variovorax. The sequence continues at coordinate 403,999 of NZ_FNDR01000003.1, forward strand.
TCGATGCGCTGCGCGGCGAGCCGCTGGATTTCGTGCTCTTCTGCTCCTCCATCGCCACGCTCCTCGGCGGCCTGGGTCGCAGCGACTATGCCGCTGCCAACGCCTACCTCGATGCGCTGGCGATGGCGCATCGCCGCAGTTCCGCACTGCCGGTGTTTTCGGTGAACTGGGACGCCTGGCGCGATGTCGGCGCCGCGGCCGACATGGACCTTCCCGAGGGCGTCGGCCTCGACGAGCGCACCGGCGTGCTCGCCTTCGAGCGCATCGTCAACGGCCCCGACCTGCCGCAGACGGTGGTGTCCGTTTCGCCGCTGGCGCCGCGGCTGCGCCCGCTGGCCAACCTGCTCGACGCCTTGGACGCCGCGCCGGCGGCCGAAGCGCGCACCAGCCACCCGCGCCCCGTGCTGCCCACGCCGTATGCCGCACCCGAAGGCGAACTGGAAGAAGGGCTGGCCGCGCTGTGGACCGAAGCGCTCGGCATTGCGCCCGTGGGCGTGCACGACAACCTGTTCGAACTGGGCGGCGACTCGCTGCTCGCGATCCGCCTGCTGTCCCGCGTGCGCAAAGCCTATGGCGTGGAGCTGCAGCCGGCCGATTTCTTCAAGGCGCCGACCGTGGCCGAGCTGGCCGCGCTGGTCGAGCTGCGGCTGATCGAGGAGATCGAACGCGAGGCCCCGACCCCCGACGACCTGCATCCGGCAGCGGATCGCATCACTGCAAGTTTTTCATCATGAGCGAGACACCTCTTCTTTCCGAACGGCGCGCGAGGCTGTCGCCCGAGCAGTTGAGCCTGCTGCAGCGCCGCCTGAAGCAGGGCGGCAACGCGGCACCCGCGCGCGAGGCCATCGTGCGCGGCCCCATCGACGGCCCCGTGCCCGTGTCCTTCGCGCAGCAGGGCCAGTGGTTCCTGTGGCAGCTCAACCCAGCGAACACGGCTTATCACGTCGGTGGCGGGCTGGGTTTTTCGGGGGCGCTCGATGTGGCGGCGCTACAGGATGCGATGCAGGCGATCGCCAGGCGCCACGAAGCATTGCGTACCGTGTTCGGCCCCGGCCCCGAAGGCCTGCCCGAGCAGCGCGTCCTGGCGGAAGTGCGCATCGACATTCCCTTCGTCGACCTCAGCGTGCTCGATGCCGCTGCGCGCGAATCACGCTACGACGCGGCGGTGGCGCAGGTCTGCCGCACCGCCTTCGACCTGACGACCGGCCCCTTGCTGCGCTGCGCCTTGCTGAAGATGTCGGATGGCGAGCACCAGCTGCTGCTCATGATGCATCACATCATTTCCGATGCGTGGTCGGTCCAGCTCATGCTCGACGACCTCGCTGAGGCCTATGCCTTGCGGACGCAGGGTATGCCTGACACGCGGCCTGAGCCGGAGATCGGTTACGTCGACTTCAGCCAATGGCAGCGCAGGTGGTTGGAGAACAGCGAAGGCAAGGGCGAAGGCGAACGGCAGCTGGCCTACTGGCGCAAGCGCCTCGGTGCCAGCCAGCCGGTGCTCGCGCTGACCACCGACCGGCCACGTTCCGCCGAGGCCCATTACAGCGCGGCGCAGCATTCGCTCGACCTGCCCGTCGGCCTCGCGCAGGAACTGAAGCAGCTGTCGCGCGCGCAGGGCGGCACCTTGTTCATGGCGCTGCTCACGGCCTTCCATGCCCTGCTGTTCCGCTACACCGGCCAGAACGAGATCCGCGTCGGCGTGCCCGTCGCGGGCCGCAGCCGACCGGAGACTTCGGGCGTCATCGGCATCTTCATCAACACGCTCGTGCTCGATGCGCGCCTGCATGCGCAGACGAGCCTGGCCGAACTGCTCGCGCAGGTCCGAGACACCTCGCTCGAAGCCCAGGCGCATCAGGACCTGCCGTTCGAACGCCTGGTGCAGGCGCTGCGCGCGGAGCACGGGCACACCGCCGCGCCGCTGTTCCAGGTGATGTTCAACCACCTCGGGCAGGGGGACAGGCCGCTGCGCGGCTGGCCCGGTCTGCAGGTGCGGCGCATCGACCTCGAGGAACGTGCGGCGCCCTTCGAGCTGACGCTGGAAACCATCGAACGCGAAGACGGCGGCATCCGGGCCAACTTCCGCTATGCGGCCGAGCTGTTCGAGCCGCAGACCATCGAGCGCATGGCGGGCCACTACCAGCGCGTGCTGGAAGCGCTCGTGCGCCTGCCGGCGTCGAAGCTGGGCGAACTGGCGCTGCTGGGCGACGCGGAGCAAAAGCAGCTCGCGCAGTGGGGCGTCAACACCCATCGCCGCGGTGAGGCGCAATGCGTGCATCGCCTGATCGAGCAACAGGCGGCCGAACGCCCGGATGCCGTCGCGCTGATCTTCGGCGATGAAGTCCTGAGCTATGGCGAACTCAATCGTCGTGCCAATCAATTGGCGCACCGCCTGATCGCAGAGGGTGTGCGCCCCGAGGCGAAGGTCGGCGTGGCATTGGAGCGCAGCACCGAGCTCGTGGTCGGCCTGCTCGCGATCCTGAAGGCGGGCGGCGCCTACGTGCCGCTCGATCCGGAATACCCGGTGGACCGCATCGCCCACATGGTGGAAGACAGCGCGCTCGCGCTGGTGCTGACGCAGAGCCGCCTGAAAGAACGCCTGCCGCTGCAGGCCGCCACGCCGATGCTGGCGCTCGACACGCTGGACCTCGGCGGCCACCCGCAAGGCAACCCGGCCGTGTCGCTCCACAGCGAGAACCTCGCCTATGTGATCTACACCTCGGGATCGACCGGCAAGCCCAAGGGCGCGGCCAACCGCCACGGCGCGCTCTACAACCGGCTGGTCTGGATGCAGCAGGCCTACCAGCTCGGCGAGTCGGACACCGTGCTGCAGAAAACGCCGTTCAGCTTCGACGTGTCGGTATGGGAATTCTTCTGGCCGCTCATGTTCGGCGCCCGGCTGGCCGTGGCCGACCCCGGCGACCACCGCGAGCCGGCGCGTCTCGCCCAGCTGATCCGCACGCATGAAGTGAGCACGCTGCACTTCGTGCCCTCGATGCTCCAGGCCTTTCTCGCGCACCCGGGTGTCGAAGCCTGCACCAGTCTGCGGCGCATCGTCTGCAGCGGCGAGGCACTGCCCGCCGAAGCGCAGAACGAAGTGTTCAGGCGACTGCCGCAGGCCGCGCTCTGCAACCTCTATGGCCCCACCGAAGCCGCCATCGACGTGACCCACTGGACCTGCCGCGACGACGGGCGCAGCCAGGTGGCGATCGGGCAGCCGATCGACGACACGCAGACCTATGTGCTTGATGCCGAGCTGAACCTGATGCCACCGGGCGCTGCGGGCGAGCTGTACCTGGGCGGCGCGGGGCTCGCGCGCGGCTATGTGCAGCGCGCGGCCTTGACCGCCGAGCGCTTCGTGGCCGATCCGTTCGACAGCGAAGGCGGTGGCAGGCTCTACCGCACCGGCGACCTGGTGCGTTGGAACAGCGACGGGCAGCTCGACTACCTGGGCCGTATCGACCACCAGGTGAAGATCCGCGGCTTTCGCATCGAGCTGGGCGAGATCGAAGCGCAACTGCTCGCGCAGCCCGAAGTGCGCGAGGCCGTCGTCGTTGCGAGCCAGGGCGCAGGCGGCGCGCGGCTTGTGGCCTATGTCTCGGCGCAGGCCGGGCAAGCCATCGACACCGCGCGCTTGCGCGAACACCTGGGCCGGGCGCTGCCCGACTACATGGTGCCCGGCCTCGTCATGGTGCTGGAGACCCTGCCGCTGAACCCCAACGGCAAGGTCGACCGCAAGGCACTGCCAGAACCCGAGCGCGCAAGCGCCCAGGCCTACGAGGCGCCGCAGGGCGGCACCGAAGAAGCGCTGGCGGCCGTCTGGGCCGAGGTGCTCGGCGTGCCGCGCGTGGGCCGCCACGACAACTTCTTCGAGCTCGGCGGGCATTCGCTCATGTCCGTGCAGGTGGTCGCCCGGGTGCAGGGCGCGATGCATGCGGACCTGACGGTCGCCGACATTTTTCGACAGCCTGTCCTGATGGACATGGCCGGACTCATTGCAGGTGCCGGCGAAAGGAAACCCGTGGCCCAGTCTCTCTCCGACATCGACGCCTTCATGGACAGCCTGGAGATCGCTTGATGGACATCGCGGCCACCCATGACCAGATCGGCAAGCGTTTCTCCAGGCTGAACCCGGCGCAGCGCCGCGCGGTGTACCAGAAGATCCGTGCCGAGGGGCTGACCATCGGGCAGTTTCCGATCCTTGCGCGCGACGAGGCGGCGCGTGTTGCCTGCGCGCCTTCGTATGCCCAGATGCGCCAGTGGTTCCTCTGGCAACTGGAGCCGGGCAGCTCGGCCTATCACATCACCGGCGCGCTCCGGCTTCAGGGCCTCTTGAACAGGGACGCGCTGCAGGCGAGTTTCGACGCATTGGTCGAACGCCACGAATCGCTGCGCACGGTGTTCCGCGCGAATGCCGAAGGCCTGGTCGAGCAGGTGGTGCAGCAGCGCGCGGGGCTGGAGATTCCGCTCATCGACCTCGGCATGCTCGCGGACGGCGAACGCGATGCGCGTGCGCAGGAAGAAGCCCGGCGCATCGCCGAGAAACCCTTCGACCTGACGGCCGATCCGCTGCTGCGGGTCGCGCTGATCCGCCTGGACCCACAGACGCACCTGCTCGTCGTCGTGATGCATCACATCGTGTCCGACGGCTGGTCGCTGCAGATCCTCGTGGACGAGTTCGTGGCGCACTACCGTGCACGGGCCAACGGGCAGCCGTCGCGGGTTGCGCCCTTGCCGATCCAGTACGCCGACTACGCCGTCTGGCAGCGGCACTGGCTGGAGGCCGGCGAGAAGGAGCGCCAGCTCGACTACTGGAAAGCGCATCTGGGCACCGAGCATCCGGTGCTGCAGTTGCCGACGGACCGCGCGCGGCGCACGGACGGCCGATACCGCGCCGCCCGCCATGACATCGTTCTTCCGCAGAAGGTGGTCGATGCGCTGCATCGGCGCGCACAGGCCCAGGGCACCACGCTGTTCATGGTGCTGCTGACGGGGCTGCAGGTGCTGCTGCACCGCCACACCGCGCAACAGGACATCCGCGTCGGCGTGCCGGTGGCCAACCGTCATCGCGTGGAGGCTGAAAAGGTCATCGGCTTCTTCGTCAACACGCAGGTCCTGCGCAATGTGTTGACCAGCCGCACGAGCCTGCTGCAGGCCCTGGAAGCCACGCGCGATGCGGCGCTGGGCGCGCAGTCGCACCAGGACCTGCCGTTCGAGCAGCTGGTGGAGGCCCTGCAGCCCGAGCGCAGCCTGGGCACGGCGCCGTTGTTCCAGGTGATGTTCAACCACCAGCGGCGCGACCATCGCGCGTTGGAGAACCTGCCGGGCCTGACGATGCAGGACCACGAACTGGGCGGGCAGTCCGCGCAATTCGAGCTCACGCTGAGCACCATCGAAGATGCGCAGGGCCATGTGCAGGCCAGCTTCCACTATGCGCAGGAGCTGTTCGATGCGCAGACCATCGCGCGGATGGCGGGGCACTACCTGTCGGTGCTGGGTGCGCTGGCCGACAGCCCGGCGCAGGCGGTGGGCGATATCGACATGCTCGCGGCCGGCGAGAAGGATCTGCTCGCGCAGTGGGGTGTCAACGCACCGGCCGGGCAGGGCAGCGAGCCCGTGCATCGCCTGATGGAGCGGCAGGCGCGCGAGCGCCCCGGGGCCACAGCCCTGCTGTTCGGCGACGAGGTGCTGAGCTATGGCGAGCTCGACCGCCGCGCCAACCGCCTGGCGCACCGACTGATCGCGCTTGGCGTGAAGCCGGACACACGCGTCGGCATCGCGGTGGAGCGCTCCTTCGACGTGGTGGTCGGCCTGCTTGGCATCCTGAAGGCTGGCGGCGCTTACGTGCCGCTGGACCCGGAGTACCCCGCGGACCGCCTGGCCTACATGGTCGCGGACAGCGGCATCGACCTGCTCGTGACGCAAAGCCATGTGAAGGCACGCATTCCCTGCGGCGAACACGTGCGCGTGCTGCAGATCGACACGCTCGACCTGGGCGCCGAGCCGGACCGCTCGCCTGAAATCGCAGTGCATGCCGGCAACCTGGCCTACATCATCTACACCTCGGGCTCGACGGGCATGCCCAAGGGCGTGATGGTGTCGCACGGGCCTTTTGCCGCGCATTGCGTCGAGACGGCCGTGCTGTACGAGATGGGGCCGCAGTCCTGCGAACTGCACTTCCTCTCTTTCTCTTTCGATGGCGCGCACGAGCGTCTCTTCACCGCGCTGTGCTGCGGCGCGTCGCTGTTGCTGCGCGATACGTCGCTGTGGACCGCCGAACAGACGCTGGACGCGATGCAGCGCCATGGCGTGACCAATGCCGGCTTTCCGCCGGCCTACCTGCGCCAGCTGGCCGACTGGGCGCGCGACACCGGCCGTTGCCCGCCGGTGCAGCTGTATTCCTTCGGCGGCGAGGCGATGTCGCGCGAGGGCTTCGACGCGGTGCGCCGGCACCTGAAGCCCGAACTGCTGATCAACGGCTACGGCCCCACCGAAGCGGTGGTGACGCCGATGCTGTGGAAGGTCGATGGCGCGGCGCGCTTCGAAGAGGGCTACGCGCCCATCGGCCGCCCCGTGGGCGACCGCAGCGCGCGCGTGCTCGATGCCGACCTCAACCTCGTGCCGCGCAATGTCGCGGGCGAGCTGTACCTCGGCGGCGAGGGCCTTGCGCGCGGCTACCTGCATCGCGCCGCGCTCACGGCCGAACGCTTCGTGGCCGACCCTTTCGACGATGCCGGCGGACGGATCTACCGGACCGGCGACTGGGTGCGCTGGCGCGACGACGGCCAGCTCGAATACCTGGGGCGCATCGACCACCAGGTGAAGGTCCGTGGCTTTCGCATCGAGCTCGGCGAGATCGAGGCGCAGCTGCTGGCCCAGCCCGAGCTGCGCGAATCCGTGGTGATCTCGCGCCACGGGCCGGGCGGTGCGCGGCTCGCGGCCTATGTGTCGCTGAAGGCGGAACGGTCCGTCGACGTGGCGGTGTTGAAGGAGCGACTTTCTCGCGCGCTGCCCGACTACATGGTGCCTTCGGCCATCGTCGTGGTCGATGCGCTGCCGTTGAGCCCCAGCGGCAAGGTCGACCGCCAGGCCCTGCCGGAGCCCGCACTTGCGCAGGACGAGAAGGCCTACGAAGCGCCGCAGGGTGAGGCCGAACAGGCCATCGCCAAAGTGTGGACCGGCGTGCTCGGATTGGAGCGCGTGGGCCGAAACGACAACTTCTTCGAGCTTGGCGGCGACTCCATCCTGAGCCTGCAGATCGTGGCGCGGCTGCGCCTCGCGGGCTGGAAGGTGAGCCCCAAGCAGATCTTCGAACGCCAGACCGTGGCCCAGCTTGCGGGCACGGCCGAGCCCGTGGGCGATGCCAAGCGCCCGGCCGCTGGCGATGCGCAGGGTGAAGCACCGCTGCTGCCGTTCCAGCATGCGTTCTTCGAGATGCAGATGCCGGTGCGCAACCACTGGAACCAGGCGGTGCTGCTGAAGTGCCCCGAGCCGTTGCAGCTGCAGGGCTTCAAGCAGGCATTGCGAGCGGTGGTGCAGCACCACGACAGCCTCGGCCTGCGCTACAGCCAGGATGCCGGAGGCGCGTGGCACCAGCGCTATACCGCGATGCCGCAGAGCGAGCTCGACGAACTGCTGTGGGTGCGCCAGGCCCGCGATGCGGCGCAGCTCGAAGCGCTCTGCGACGAAGCGCAGCGCAGCCTTGATCTCGCGCGCGGACCGCTGGTGCGTGCGCTCGCGGTCGAGTTGCCGGGTGGCGAATCGCGGCTGCTGGTGGCCATCCACCACATGGTGGTCGATGGCGTGTCGTGGCGCATCCTGCTGGAAGACCTGCAGGACGCCTACCGCAAGAGCCTCGCGGGGCATGCCATCGTGCTGCCCGCCAAGAGCAGCATCTACAAGGACTGGACCACTGCACTGCAGGGCTACGCCCAAGACCATGCCGAAGGGATCGGTCATTGGCAGGCCCTGGCGGACGTTCCCGCGAGCCTGCCGTGCGCCCGCCCGGAGGGATCGAACACCGTCGCCGATCAACAAACGGTCGAGCTCCGGCTGGACAAGGCGACGACGCAGGCGTTGCTGAAGGACGCGCCCGCGGCCTATCGCACGCAGGCCAACGACATGCTGTTGACCGCGCTGGGCCGCGCGCTGTGCGCATGGGCCGGCCACGCCACGGTGCTGGTCGACCTCGAGGGCCATGGCCGCGAAGACCTGTTCGAGCACATCGACCTGTCGCGCACCGTCGGCTGGTTCACGACCCTGTTCCCGGTCGCGCTCGATCCGCTGGGCGAACCGGGCGAAGCGATCAAGCGCGTGAAGGAAAGCCTGCGCCGCATCCCCGACAAGGGGCTGGGGCACGGTGTGCTCAAGCACCTGGGCAACGCCGCGCAACAGCAGGCGCTGCGCGCGTTGCCCCAGGCACAGGTGGTCTTCAACTACCTCGGCCAGTTCGACGCCGGCTCCGACGAGCGCGCGCAATGGGTGCTCGCGCAAGAACCGAGCGGTGCGCCGGTCGATCCGGGCGCGCCGCTGACGCACGAGTTCGCGGTCAACGGCCAGGTCTACGAAGGCGTGCTGACGCTGCGCGTGAGCTACAGCCACGCGCGCCACGACCGCAGCGCCGTGGCCGGCTGGGTGCAGCGCTTCCAGCAGGAGCTCGAAGCGTTGGTGGCGCATTGCACGAGCGGTGCGCAGGGCGTGACACCATCGGACTTTCCGCTGGCCCGCATCGGCCCGCAGCAGCTCGATGCCCTGCCGGTTGCGGTGGCGAACCTGGTGGACCTGTACCCGCTCTCGCCGATGCAGGCGGGCATGCTGTTCCACAGCCTCTATGCGCCCGGCGGCAGCGCCTACCTGAATCAGCTGCGTGTCGACATCGACGGACTCGACGTTGCGCGCTTCAAGGCCGCATGGCGTGCGATGCTGGAGCGGCACGAGGTGCTGCGCACCGGCTTCCTCGTGGACGAGCCTGCCCTGCAATGGGTGGCCCGGCAGATCGAGTTGCCGATGGTGGAGCACGACTGGCGCGGCAACAGTGACATCGCTCGCGCGCTCGACGACTTGGCAGAGGCGCAGCTCGCACAGGGCTTCGACCTCGCGCAGCCCCCGCTGATGCGGCTCGTGCTCGTGCATGCGCACGACGGCAAGCATCACTTCATCTGGACCATGCACCACCTGCTGCTGGACGGCTGGAGCACCTCGCAGCTGATGGGCGAGATGCTGCGGCACTACGCCGGCGAAGCCGTCCCGTTCCAGGGCGGGCGCTACGCGGACTACATCGCGTGGCTGCAGCAGCGCGACGGCGCGGCCGACGAGCGCTACTGGCGCGAGCAGCTGGGCCGCACCGAAGGCCCCACCTGGCTGGCCAACACCCTGCCCAAGCCGCGCGATGCGCAGCCGGGCTACGGCATCCACCGCTGCGAGATCGAAGCGCCGCGCACGCGCGCGCTGATGGAAGCGGCGAAGCGCGAACGCGTGACGCTCAACACACTGGTGCAGGCCGCCTGGGCCCTGCTGCTGGCGCGCCACACGGGGCAGCGCACGGTGAGCTTCGGCGCCACCGTGGCGGGCCGGCCGGTGGAGCTGCCCGGTGCGCAGCAGATGCTGGGCCTGTTCATCAACACGCTGCCGGTGATCGCCACGCTGCAGCCGGCTCAGCGCGTGGGCGACTGGCTGCGCGCGCTGCAGGCGCAGAACCTCGGTGCGCAGGAGTACGAGCACACGCCGCTTTACGAAATCCAGCGCTGGGCGGGGCAGGGTGGGCAGGACCTGTTCGACAGCATCGTGGTGTTCGAGAACTATCCGCTGGACCAGGCGCTGAAGCAGGGCGCGCCCGACAGGCTGCGCTTCGGCGAGGTCTGGAACCGCGAGGAGACCAACTACCCGATGACCGTCTCGGTGAACCAGGGCGAGACGCTGGTGCTGAGCTACAGCCATGCGCGCAGCCAGTTCGGCGAGGCGCTCGTGCAGACGCTGGCGCGCCGCATGGAGATGCTGCTCGAAGCGCTCGCGCAGTCACCGGGCGCGCGGGTGGGCGACATCGGGCTGCAGGACGAGGGCGATTCGTCGCAACCCGAAGCTGCGAAGAACATGCACGCCGCCGACACCGGGCAACCCGTGCATCGCTGGTTCGAACGGCAGGCCGCATTGCATGCGGATGCAACGGCGGTGGTCTTCGGCGATGAAAGCTTGAGCTACGCCGAACTCGACCTGCGCGCCAACCGGCTCGCACACCGGCTCATCGGCCTCGGCGTGGCGCCGGAGGTCAAGGTGGGCATTGCGGTGGAACGCTCCATCGAGATGGTGGTGGGCCTGCTCGCCATCCTGAAAGCCGGCGGCGCCTACGTGCCGCTCGACCCCGAGTACCCCGCCGATCGCCTGGCCTACATGATCGCGGACAGCGGCATCCGCCTGCTGCTCACGCAAAGCCACGTGGCGCCGAAGCTCCCGCTGCAGGACGACGTGCATGTGCTGGCGCTCGACACGGCCGACCTGGCCGAGGAGCCCACGGACGCGCCCGAGGTGGCGGTGCATGCCGATCAGCTGGTCTACGTGATCTACACCTCGGGTTCCACGGGCCGTCCCAAGGGAACGCAGCTGACCCACCGCAACGTGACGCGGCTGCTGGACTCGACGCAGCCCTGGTTCGGCTTCGGTCCGCAGGACGTGTGGACGAACTTCCACTCCTACGCCTTCGACTTCTCGGTGTGGGAAATCTTCGGCGCGCTGTGCACCGGCAGCAAGCTGGTGGTCGTGCCGTTCTGGGTCAGCCGCTCGCCCGACGATTTCGTGGCGCTGCTGCGCGCGCAGCAGGTCACCGTGCTGAACCAGACGCCTTCGGCTTTCCGGCAGCTGATCCACAGCGCGGCGCTGGCGACGGGCGATCGCCTGCCGCTGCGCTGCGTGATCTTCGGCGGCGAAGCCCTCGAGCCCGAGAGCCTGCGTCCGTGGATCGAACGCTTCGGCGACCGGCAGCCGCAGCTGGTCAACATGTACGGCATCACCGAGACCACCGTGCACGTGACCTACCGGCCGATCGTGCGCGCCGACCTCGACGAACAGAGCAGCCCGGTGGGCGCGTGCATTCCGGACCTCGGCATGTGGGTGCTGGACGGCGACCTCAACCCGCTGCCGGTCGGCGTGGCGGGCGAGCTCCATGTCTCGGGCGCGGGCCTGGCGCGCGGCTACCTGAACCGGGCCGGCCTGAGCGCGGAGCGTTTCGTGGCCGCACCCTTCGGCCCCGCGGGTGGACGGCTGTACCGCACCGGTGACCTGGTGCGCTGGCGCGGCGACGGCCAGCTCGACTACCTCGGGCGCATCGACCACCAGGTGAAGATTCGCGGCTTCCGCATCGAGCTCGGCGAGATCGAGGCGCAACTGCTGGCGCAGCCCGAAGTGCGCGAAGCGGTCGTGCTGGCGAAGGAGGGCGCAGGCGGCACGCGGCTCGTGGCCTACGTGTCCGCACGCGCGGGGCAGACGGCGGACGCCGTGGTGCTGCGCGAGCGGCTGCTGCAGAAGCTGCCGGACTACATGGTGCCGGCTGCCCTCATGGTGCTCGATGCCGTGCCGCTGAATTCGAACGGCAAGGTCGACCGCAAGGCGCTGCCCGATCCGGAGCTGGCGAGCGGCAGTGCGTATGCGCCGCCCGTGGGCGAGGTGGAGAGCGCGCTCGCCACCATCTGGGCCGAGGTGCTCGAGGTGGAGCGCGTCGGACGCAACGACAACTTCTTCGAGCTGGGCGGCCACTCGCTGAGCCTGCTGGCCGTGCAGACCAAGGTGCAGAAGCAGCTCGCGATCCAGCTGCCGCTCAAGCGCTATTTCGAAAACCCGACGCTGGCCGCGATGGCCGGCGTCGTGCAGGAAGAGGTCGGCGCCGCGGCGGCGGGAGGGTCCGAGGACCTGGCCCGGATGGCCGCGCTGCTCGACCTTCTGGAGGATTGATGGAGATCGACAAGCACAGCATCGCGGACCGTTTCGCGCGTCTGCCCCGGGAAAAGCAGAAGGCCTTTCTGGCCATCCTGCAAAAGCAGGGCGTGGATTTCGCCAAGCTCCCCATCGTGGCCGTGCCGGCTGGGAGCCGGGCCGAACTGTCCTATGCGCAGTTGCGCCAGTGGTTCCTGTGGCAGCTCGATCCGAAGAGCACGGCGTACCACATCTCCGGCGCGCTGAAGCTGCACGGGGCGTTGGACATCGATGCGCTGAAGCAAAGTTTTGCGGCGCTGGTCGAACGCCATGCATCGCTGCGCACGGTGTTCCAGCCGGACGCGCAAGGGCTGTGCGAACAGATCGTGCAAGACCGCGTCGATCTCGAGATTCCGGTGATCGATCTGGCCGCTGCGCAGGGCGACGTGGAAGCGCGTGTGCACCAAGAAGCCCGCCGCCTGAGCGCCACGCCCTTCGACCTCACGACCGGCCCGCTGATGCGGGTGGGCGTCATCCGGCTCGCGCCGCAGGTGCATGTGCTGGTGCTGGTGATGCACCACATCGTGTCCGACGGCGGCTCCCTGCATCTGCTGGTGGGCGAGTTCGTGGCGCAGTACCGCGCGCGGGTGCGCGGCGATGGCGTGGACCTGCCACCGCTGCCGATCCGCTACGTGGACTACGCGGCATGGCAGCGCAACTGGCTGGAAGCGGGCGAGAAGGACAGGCAGCTCGCCTACTGGACCGAGCGCCTGGGCACCGGCAACCCGGTGTTGCAGCTCGCCACTGACCACAGCCGGCGACCGAGCGGGCACTACACCGCGGCCCGGCACGGCGTCGACCTTGCGCCCGAGCTGGTGCAGGCCCTGCACAAGCGCGCACGCGCCCAGGGCGCAACGCTCTTCGCGGTGCTGCTGGCCGCGTTCCAGGCCCTGCTGCACCGCTACACCGGTCAGCCCGACATCCGTGTCGGCGTGTCGGTGGCGAACCGCCACCGCGCGGAGACGGAAGGCGTGATCGGGCTCTTCGTCAACACGCAGGTCATGCGCAGCGCGGTCGAAAGCCGCATGAGCCTCGCGAAGGTGCTGGCGCAGGCGAAGGCGGCCGCGATGGGCGCGCAGGCGCACCAGGACCTTCCGTTCGAACAGCTGGTGGAGGCGCTGCAGCCCGAGCGCAGCCTGAGCGTGAGCCCGCTGTTCCAGGTGATGTTCAGCCACGACCGGACCGACTCCCGCACACTGAAGCGGCTGCCCGACCTCGAACTGGAAGACTATGCGCTGGCGGCACCAGTGGCGCAGTTCGAACTGGTGCTGAGCACCAGCGAGGACGCGGACGGGCGGCTGCACGCGAGCTTCATCTATGCCTCGGAGCTGTTCGAGCAGGGCACCGTCGAACGCATGACCGCGCACTACGTCGCGATGCTCGGTGCGCTGGCCGGCGACGACGCGCACGCGGTGGGCGACGTCGACCTGATGGACGCGCCCGAAAAAGCGCAGCTCACGGCATGGAGCGTGAACGCACAGCGCGAGCCACAGCACGAGCCCGTGCACCGGACGATCGAGAAACAGGCCCGCGCGCAGCCGCAGGCCACCGCGCTGCTCTTCGGCGACGAGGCCTTGAGCTTCGACGAACTCAACCGCCGCGCCAACCGCTTGGCGCATCGCCTGATCGCGCTCGGCGTCAAGCCCGACATGCGCGTGGGCATCGCCATGCAGCGCTCGGTCGAACTCGTGGTGGGCCTGCTCGGCATCCTGAAAGCCGGCGGCGCCTACCTGCCGCTGGACCCTGAATATCCGGCCGAGCGCCTCGCCTACATGGTGCAGGACAGCGGCATCGAGTTGCTGCTGGCGCACCGCGCCACGCGCGACTGCCTTGACGACCGCAGCAGCCTGACCACGCTGGAGATCGACAGCATCGACTTCGGCGGCGAGTCGGATGCCGATCCGCAGGTCGCGCTGCACGGCGAGAACCTCGCCTACGTGATCTACACCTCGGGTTCCACCGGCAAGCCCAAGGGCGCGGCCATCCGGCACGATGCATTGCACAGCTGCATGGCCTGGATGCAGCGGACCTACGGGCTCACGCGCGACGACACGGTGCTGCACAAGGCGCCGTTCGGTTTCGACGTGTCGGTGTGGGAGCTGTTCTGGCCGATGACATCGGGCGCGCGGCTGGTGGTCGCCAACCCCGGCGACCACCGCGATCCGGCCCGGCTGGTCGAACTGATCCAACGCCACCAGGTCACCACGCTCAACTTCGTGCCCTCGATGCTGCAGGCCTTTCTTGCGCACGAAGGCATCGAGGCCAGCACGCGCCTCAGGCACATCATCTGCGGCGGCGAGGCGATGCCGGCCGAGACGCAGAAGGAGACGCTGCAACGCCTCAGTGGCGCCACGCTGCAGAACCTCTACGGACCGACCGAGACCACCATCCACGTCACGCGCTGGACCTGTCGCGACGATGGCCAGAGCCTGGTGCCCATCGGCCAGCCGATCACCGACACGCAGGCGTACGTGCTCGATGCCGAACTCAACCTCGTGCCGCGCGGCGTGGCGGGCGAGCTCTACCTCGGGGGCGTAAGCCTCGCGCGGGGCTACCTGAACCGGCCGGGCCTGAGCGCCGAACGGTTCGTGGCAGATCCGTTCGACGGCAAGGGCGGAAGGCTCTACCGCACCGGCGACCTCGTGCGCTGGAATGCCGAGGGGCAGATCGAGTACCTGGGCCGCATCGACCATCAGGTGAAGATCCGCGGCCTGCGCATCGAGCTGGGCGAGATCGAGGCGCGACTGCTCGCGCAGCCCGAAGTGCGCGAGGCGGTGGTCGTGGCGAAGGAAGGCCCGAGCAGCACATCGCTCGTGGCCTACATCGCGATGCATGCGGACCAGGCCATCGACAGCGCAGTGCTGCGCGAGCGCCTCGGCCAGGTGCTGCCCGACTACATGGTGCCGCGCCTGATCGTCACGCTCAAGGCCTTGCCGCTGAACGCCAACGGCAAGGTGGACCGCAAGGCGCTGCCCGAGCCGGAAGGGCTGGGCAGCGAGCTCGCGTACGAAGCGCCGCAAGGCGATGCCGAAGCGGCGCTGGCCGCGATCTGGCGCGAGGTGTTGGGCGTGGCGCGCGTGGGGCGCGGCGACAACTTCTTCGAGCTGGGCGGCGATTCGCTGCTGAGCCTCAAGCTGATCGCGCGCATCCGCAAGCAACTTCCCGGCGGCAGTCACCTGAGCCTGGCCGATGTGATGCAGGCCGGCAGCCTCCGGGAACTGGCCGCGCGGGTGAGCCAACGGGCCGAGAGTGCGAACGATGCGGTGTGCCTGCATGAAGGCGGCACGGGCGTGCCGCTGTTCTGCCTGCCCGGCCTGATTGTCAACTCGCGCGAGTTCCAACCGCTGGCGCGCGCTGTGCAGGGCGACCGGCCGGTGTATGCCTTCGTGAGCCACGTCTACACACGCAAACGCTGGCGCGGCTTTGCCATTCGCGAGCTCGCGGCCGAATATGCGGACTTCATCGTTGCAACCGCCATCGGGGGTCACTGCGCACTGCTGGGCTGGTCGCTGGGCGGTGACTTGGCCTTCGAAGTGGCGCGGCAGCTGCAGGGGCGCATCGAGATCGTGTTCTTCGGCGCGGTCGATGTGTTCGAGTCGGAGCCGATGGTTCCGGCGGGCAACTTGACGCTGGCAGAGCGGCTGAGGGCCGACGAGGTGCTGGCCACCTGGCTCGCAAAGTCGGACATGGCGGTGCAATGGAAAGCGCTATTCGCCCGCATGACCGATGCCGAGCGGACCTGGGTGGCCGAGCAACTGCTGGCCCCGGCCTGGGTGTCGCCGCTCGACGGCGCCGGCGACGAGGCCTACGAGTACCTGCTGTGGGCCACGCTCGACAGCCGCGTGCAGTCCGCGCGCTATGCAGAGGCGAAGACCGACCTCCCGGTGCAGGTGTTCTATGCCGAACGCTCGTTGCAGGCGCCCGGTGTGCTGCGCCGCTGGCCGGAGCGTGCGCGCGTGCTCTCGACCGAGGTCGTGGCGCGCACCGGCCACCTGGACATCATCCGCGACGCGCAGTTCGGCACCATCGTGAAGAGCCGCCTGCTGGCGCTCGACCCCGCGTAGCGCGGCAACGCCGCGGCCTCACGCAAAAAAGGCCGGATGCCCGCGAGGGCATCCGGCCTTTGCTCTGGAACGCCGGGCTTACCAGCGGTAGGTGGCCGTTGCCACCGCCGTGCGCTGCGTGCCCAGGTAGCAATAAGCGTAGGCGCAATTCGCGACGTAGGTCTTGTTGGTCAGGTTGCGCAGGTTCAGCGCCAGCGTCCAGCGGTCGATGTCGTAGCCGATCATCGCGTCCAGCAGCGTGTACGACGGCACCTTGGCCGGTGCGACGATTTCCCCGTCGCCATGGGTCGAGCCGTTGAAGCGCGCGCCCACGCCCACCTTCAGGCCGTTGCTGAAGCGATAGTCCGCCCACACCGACAGGCGGTTGCGCGGAACCGACATCGACTGCTTGCCGATCTCCTCGACCCTGCTGCTGGCCGTGACTATGGCGCGCGGCGTGTAGGCGTACGAGGCCGTGAGGTTCAGCCGCGGCATGAGCTCGGTGGTGGCCTCGAGTTCGAGGCCGCGCACCGAGATCTCGCCCGTCTGCTTGGGCATGAAGCTCGCGTCGTAGGTGATGTAGTTCTTGCGGCGCAGGTCGAAGATGGCCGCGCTGTAGAGCGATTTGCCGCCCGGCGGCTGGTAGCGGATGCCGGCCTCGTATTGGCGGCCGCTTTCCGGCTTGAAGGGCGTCTTGGTGGCGGGATCGAGCGCGCCAATGGGCGCGAACGATTCGGAGTAGCTCAGATAGGGCGCGAGTCCGTTCGGCGCCAGGTAGACGAGGCCCGCGCGCTTGGTGAACTTGTGCTCAGAAATGCGCTGCGTGGTGCCGTCGAGCCGGCTGTAGTTGCTGCTCTGCGCCGTGTCGTAGCGGCCACCCAGCGTGAGCGACCACCGGTCGCCCCACTTGATTTGGTCCTGCACGTAGATGCCGGTCTGCGCCAGCCGGTTCACGCCATTGACGTACGGGGCGGGAAGGTCGATGGCGCCGCCGTAGACGGGGGCGTAGATGTCGAGCAGCGGCGCGCCGACGATGCTGCTGAAGGTGTACTGGTCGATGCGGGTGCGCTGGTAGTCCAGCCCCACCAGCACCTTGTGCTGCCAGTCCCCCGATCGCAGGTCGGCCTGCAACTGGTTGTCCATGGTGAGCGAGGTCGTGCTTTCCTGGCTGCCGAACACGCCCCGGTTCAGGTACCGGTAGTTGGCGGGGCTGAGCGCGTTGGTCGGGTCCATGGCAGCGAAGCTCGGCGACTGCAGAGTCCGGTAATCGACTTCGAGCTTGCCGTAGCGCAATTTCTGGCGTGCGGTGAAGGTGTCGTTGAAGCGATGCTCCAGCTGGTAGCCGATCATCTTCTGGTCGTGGTTGAAGTGATCGAAGCTCGGGTCGGCGACGTTCAGGTCGCTCGGAATGAAGGTGCCGATGCGCGTCGGCCTCAGCGAGCCCTCGACGGGCCGGATCCGGCTGTAGGCGCCTGCGCGGTTCTTCTGGTACTGGGCCAGCAGCGTGAAGGTGGTGTCGCTCGAAGGCTTCCAGGTGATCGAAGGCGCGATGTAGGTGCGGTCGTCGCGCGAGCTGCCGCCGGGCAGCTGGGCGTCGCGCAGGACGCCGGTGATGCGGTAGAGCACCTTGCCTTCCGCATCGAGCGCCCCCGAGAAGTCGCCGGCCACCTGGCGGCGGGCATCATTGCCGTACTGCAGTTGTATTTCGCGCAGCGGCTCGGCCGTCGGCAGCTTGCTCGCGATGTTGACCACGCCGCCCGGGCTCGCCATGCCGTAGAGCACCGAGGTCGGGCCGCGCAGCACTTCGATGCGCTCGCTGCCGTAGTTCTCGGTCTTCCAGATGCCCCAGGTGCCGTTGTTGCGCAGCGGCAGGCCGTCCAGGTAGAAGCCGGGCGCATAGCCGTCGAAGCCGCGGATCGCGATCCAGTCGTAGCGCGAATCGGCACCGAACGGGGCGATGTTGACGCCCGGCGTGTAGCCGAGCGCATCCTTGACGTTGGTGGCGCCGATGGCGTCCATGCGGTCGGCCGTGATCACCGAGATCGACTGCGGCGTCTCCACGATCGGCGTGTCGGTCTTGCTGCCTGCCGTGCTGCGCTTGGCCAGGTAGCCGTTGACGTGGCCGGTGGCGGATTCTTCCGTGGTGGCGTTCACGGTGATTGCGGGCAGGGTCGGGTCGGCGGCGCGCGGCTGCTGTCCCGTGGCTTGCGCCGAGGCGCTCACGCTGCAAAGTGAAAAGGCTGTGCCGAAGGCCGCGGCAAGCGCGGTATTCAATAGACGTTGACGGGGCAGGGGACGCATAAGGTTGATGACTCCAGGGTGCTTGAATACGACGTGTTCACGTTTCGGCGCCCAAGGCGGCCGATTCCGGCGCCTTGGTGCTTCCATACATGAGACGTTTGACTTAAAAAAAAGGAGACAGCGGGCTGTCTCCTTTCTTTTTGCCTACCCTCCCCGGGGGGCAGGACGTGCCTAGGCGCGGACCGGCTGGCGCTCGCGGAGGGCGCTGTTTGCGGCATTGGCCGCCGGAATCGCCTTGAGCAGCGCATTGCCGATTTCGCCCGTGCGCACCGATGTGACCGACAGCAGCGTGTCGCTCAGCCCGTGCGATGACTCGCAGGCGCCCTGCAGGAAGATGGCCGGATGGAAGTCCGGCGTGCTGCCGAGGCGGTAGTGGCGATCGACCGAGAAATCTCCGAGGTACGGGGCGAGCGGCGTCAGCAGTGCCTTGTGCTGTTCGCGCGCGTACCCGGTGGCCAGCACCACGGCGTCGTAGCGCGAGGTGCTGTCGCGGCCGGTGTCCTGGTCGGAAAGGGTGAGGTGGATGCCGTCGACCGTGGCATGCACGTCGCGGATCTCGTGCCGGCGCAGGAAGCGCATGCGGTTCTCGCCGCGGACCTTCTGCTCGTAGAACATCTTGAAGATCTGCTGGATCAGGTCGAGGTCGGCCACGGCGTAGTTGGTGTGGCCGAACTCGTCGATCAGCGCGGCGCGCTCGTCCTCGGTCTGGTTGTAGATGTAGTCGGTGAACTCGATGTTGAACACCTCGTTCACGAACGGGCTGTCGTCGGACGGGCGGATCGAGCGGGCCCGCATGATCAGGTCGACCTGCGGCGCGTGCGGCCGGCCCTGCAGGTCCATGAAAATCTCGGCCGCGCTCTGGCCGGCGCCGACGATGGCGATCTTTGCGGCTTCGGGCAGGCGGGCCATGTCCCGCAGGTAGCTGCTCGAATGGAACACGCGCGGGTCGTCCCGGAGCGGCCCGAAGCCCTCCGGAATGTTGGGCATGCCGCCGATGCTGACGACCAGGTTGCGCGCGAGCCGCTCGGTCACCTGGCCGCTACCGTCGCGCGAGCGCACGCGCAGTAATGAAACCTCGCCGCCGTGCGTTTCCTTTTCGGGCAGCACCTCGAAGACTTCCTCGCCGTACACGCAGGCGTCCTCGAACTGGGCCGCGGCCCAGCCCAGGTAGTCGTTGAACTCGTGGCGGCTGGGGAAGAAGGTCTTCAGGTTGATGAAGTCTTGCAGGCGCTTCTTCTCGTGCAGGTAGTTGATGAAGGTGAAGCGGCTGGTCGGGTTGCGCAGCGTCGCCAGGTCTTTCATGAAGGAAATCTGCATGTGCGCCTGGTCCAGCATCATGTCCTTGTGCCAGGCGAAGCCGGCCTGCTTCTCGATGAACATCGCATCGACGCGGCGGCCGTCGCGGCGTTTCTCGTCCAGCGCAATGGCCAGCGCGATGTTCGAAGGGCCGAAGCCGATGCCGATGAGGTCGTGAATCACCATGGCGGTTTTCCTTTACACAGAGTGTTGGGCGGGCGTGGCGGCGCCGTCGCTGCGGGGCAGCCACAGGGCGTCGGTGAAATAGCGTTCGCGCAGCATCACCACGAGCAGCGCGCGCTTGTGCGGCAGGTCGAACTCCTTCACCTTGGCGTAGCCGGACTTGTCGAGGTTTCGGATCTGCTGCAGGTGGTCGATGCGCGGCTCGCCCACGGCACGCTGGGTGCGCGGGTCGCACAAAAAGATGTAGTGCGAAATCGAGGTGAGCCATGCGGTGGCAAAGGCCTTGCCGCGGAACGCAGGCTCGCCGATCAGCACGTGCCAGCCGCGGTCGTGGTCGTCCACGTCGTAGAACGGCGCGATGCGGCTCTCCTTGGCCCAGTACATCTCGAAGTAGCCGAAGGGCTCGTCGTCGAGGCAGGCGATCATCGAATGCATGTGCGGGTCGCGGTCGATGGCCGAAAGGTACTGGCGGTGCTTGTCGAGGTCGCCTTCTTCCTCCCAGATCACGGCCACGTCGGGGTCGTTCATCCAGCGGTTGAACATCGCGAGGTCGGCCTCGAAGTCGAAGCTGCGAAACGAAAAAGTCTTGCCGAGCCAGGGGATGAAGCGCTGGTAGAGCACGCCGCGCGGTTTGGGCGGTCGCACGGGGTGGCGCTTTCCGTTGCTCAATGCGTATTGAAGCGCGATGGGCGGGTGCACGGTGGGCAGCCAGAGAGAGGGCTGCTGCCACAGCATGTCGCGGCATGCGAGGGCCTTGCCATCTTCGGCCTGAAGCAACACGCCGGCCTGCACGAGTGCTGCGGCCGGATGGCTCGGGGCCACGGTGAAGGTCTTGTTCGCCGGTTGGTATTCGAACGCGCCTTCGAGTGCCGCGAGCAGATGAGCCGTGGAGGCGTCGCTGCCGTCCACCCACTCAAGCGTGGCGCCCTGGCCGGTCTTCCATAGCGAGCGCGAGCCGTCCTGCGTGTTGCGCACGCTGAGCATCTCGCCCTCGCGCGTGATCGCGTGCGGCATGCCGTCCGCGTAGGAAACATGGAGAGCGGACGTCATGCGATCCTTTCGGTGAGCGGTTGCCGTTGCTCTGCAAGCAGGGCCAGGCCCTCGTGCAGGGCGGGGAATAGGCTGTGGTTGAAGTTGTTCCAGCGCAGCTCGAGGATGGTGTCCTCGGGGTCGATGGTGGTGCGCAGCGCGTCGTGGATCACCTCACCGGAGTCGATGCCGTTATCGACGTAGTGCAGCGAGGCGCCTGTCTTGAACAGCGGCGCGACGGCGGCGCTCTCCATCGTTGCCCAGTCGACGATCTTGCGGCCCTGCGCGCCGTGCAGCGCATCGAGCGTGGCGTAGGCGCCGCGGCGTTCGTAGGGAGACTCGATGCGCGTGATGCCCGGATGGATATTGACGATCTTGCGGTGGAACGGTGCGCCGGGCCGCACCAGTTCGTCCAGGATCACGAGCAGCCCGTCGAGCACGACGATATCGGCCTGCAGCGTCAGCAGCTTGTCGAGCAGCGTGCGCTCGAAGCGGCTCTTGCCGGCCACGCGATCGGCCGCGTCGAGCGGCAGCCGCCGATATTCGGAAGGCACCGAATGGAAGATGTCGGTGAGCGTCTTGCCCTGCGTCTTGAGCCCGCTCGGAAAGATCCATTTCTTGCCGGGCTGGCACGAGAAGCCGTAGTCCAGCAGCGCGGCCTGGTCGCGCGGCGAGCGCGGGTCGTCGTCGATGACGATGCCTTCGAGCGAATAGGCGTCGCCCAGCGGGGTTTCATCGAGCGCCCGGGCCAGGTACTCGAGCGGGGACGCCATGTAGCGCTGCTCGCCCTTGTACGCAACATGCTGGCCGGCCTTGTCGGCCGCGGCGTTTCTCAAAGACAGGATGTAGACGAGCTTGGCCTTGGACATAGGTGTGGAATGAATGGATAGAACGAAGACGGAATGGCCCGCAATCTGTTCACCCGAAGCCGCGGTGCTCCGGCGCCAGCGGGCATGCGTTGCAGTGGTGCTCGTGCGGCAACAGGTAGTTGAGGCAGCACTCGCGGTGCAGCTTCACCGCCGCGTTTCGCTGGCGGCCGTGGAGCGGGTTGGCGCGAAGATCGCGCGGCCAAGTCGCGGTGTGAAGCAGCAGCTGCCAGTCCTCTGCAATCGACGGCGCGCCGCCGGTTGCGGCCAGCGCCACGTCGAACACCGGTTCCATGAGCCGGACGGTGTTGCTCCAGAGGATCTTGGGCGCGAGCCGCGTGAGGCCGCAGAGGGCTGCAAAGAGTGGGGCGAGGTGCTGCCACAGCAGCGGTTCATAGCGCTCGGCGGCATCGGCCCCAAGTTGCGACTGGCCCGGGTGCCGGATATGAAATCCGACCGGGCCGCCGTGCGCATCCAGCCGCACCCAGGTGTGTTCCGCCGCAATGGGGAACACGTGCCGCAGCATGCTGGCCGCGGCCATCACCGGCGGCAACAGCATCGCGATGTATTCGAGGCTCCACGCGGAGGCGACGGGGCGCCAATCGGCGCCGCTGACACCTCTGTAGCGCGCGTTGCGTTGCAGCACGTCGGCGAGCAGCGCGGGTGACCGTGCGAGTTCCGCCACGCGCACCGCATCGGCGGGCACCGTGTCCGCGCATTGCAGCTTCTCGCCATGCGCGGCCAGCTCGCCCTGGAACAACGGCTCCAGCAGCGGGATCATGGGTCGGCGTTCCGCGGGGTCATCCCTTCAAGACGGATTCGCGCGGCGGCTGTTCATGTGGCGCCGCGCTGAACATTGCCGCGGCTCAGCCGTCTAGGCAGTAGGTGGCACGAAGCCACCGCTGTCGCCCCCGGGCGGAAAGAGCCTTTGCATGACAACTACCACCACAGGCAACGGCGCCGAGATCGGGCGCCTGCTGAAACCCTTTCTTCCGTGGATCGTGCTGTCCGCGGTCACGGGCGTCGGCGCCGGTGCCGCCACGGTCGCGCTGCTCGGCACCATCAACCGGGTGCTCAACCAGCCCGGCGGGCTGGCGGGTGGCCTGTTGCTGACCTTCATCGGCCTGTGCGGCGTGGCGCTGTTCGGGCGCATGGCGTCGGACGTGTCGACCAACTTCGTCGGGCAGCGCCTGGTGGCCCAGGTGCGCAAGAGCCTGGCGCAGAAGATTCTCTCGGCGCCCATCGATGCGCTGGAGCGCTACCGCACGCACCGCCTCATGCCGGTGCTGTCGCAGGACGTGGACATGATCAGCGACGTAGCCTTTGCACTGTCCGGAACGCTGATTGCGCTGGCCGTGGCGCTGGGCTGCCTGAGCTATCTCGCGTTTCTTTCACTGCCGTTGTTCGGCCTGATGCTGGTGGCGCTGGTGATCGGCATCACCGTGCAGCTCATGGCGCAGATCCGCGGCGAGGCCGGGTTCTGGAAGGCGCGCGAACAGGAAGACCAGTTGCACAAAGCCTACCGCGCCATCAGCGAAGGCGCGAAGGAGCTGCGCATGCAGCGCACCCGCCGCACGCGCATGTTCGCGGGGCAGATCGAACGCATCGTCGACACCATCCGCGTGGTCAACGGGCGTGCGATCAACACCTATGTGATTGCCACCGCTTTCGGCTCGGCGCTGTTCTTTCTGTTGATCGCGCTGATCCTGGGCTGGGCGGCGTTCCGCACGACCGAGCCTGCGGTGGTCAGCGGCTTCGTGCTGGTGCTGCTGTTCCTCAAGGGGCCGCTGGACCAGATCGCGCTCACCTTGCCCGGCGTGGGCCGCGCCAAGGTCGCCTTCCAGCGCATCGGCGACCTGTCGGCACGCTTTGCCACGCCAGAACCGCACCTGCACCTGGAGCGCGCGTCCAACGGCGTGATTTTGAAGAACGAGATCGGCATGCGCGGCGTGCGTTATGCCTTCGACGCACCCGAGGGCGGCGAGGCCTTCACGCTCGGGCCGATCGACCTGAAGCTGCGCCGCGGCGAGATGGTGTTCGTGGTGGGCGACAACGGCTCGGGCAAGACCACGCTGATCAAGCTGCTGCTGGGCCTCTATGCGCCGCAGGCGGGCGAGGTTCTGATCGACGGTTCGGTCGTGAAGCCCGAGGGCCGCGACGACTACCGGCAGCTCTTCACCACGGTGTTCTCGGACTTCTACCTGTTCGAAGATCTGGTAGCGGGCGAAGAGAGCGAGGGCGGTGCCGGCATGGAGGTGCTGCCCGAAACGGCCCTGCCTTATCTCGAACGGCTGGAGATCGCCCACAAGGTTAGCCTGAAGAACGGCGCGTTCAGCACCACCGACCTCTCGACCGGCCAGCGCAAGCGGCTGGCGCTGGTGCACGCCTACCTCGAAGGCCGCCCGGTGCTGGTGTTCGACGAGTGGGCCGCCGACCAGGACCCGACCTTCCGCCACCTCTTCTACACCGAGCTCTTGCCCGAGCTGCGTGCCAAGGGACACCTGCTGGTGGTGATCTCGCACGACGACCGCTACTTTCACCTGGCCGATCGCGTCATCACGATGCATGCGGGCAAGATCGCGGAAGACAGGGTGCGCGAATCGCGGGAAAGCCTCGCCGCGTGAAGGAGGGGAATGAAAGACAAGACCCACAAGAGCCGGCCTCCCGATGGCCCCGCCTTCAACGTCGCCTGGACGCTCTTCTGCACGCTGCATGACGAGCCCTCGCCCGAGCGCGCGGAGCAACTCGTGCGCTGGCTCGGCGTCGATCCCGAAAATATCAGCGCGCTGGACGACGTGCTGACCCTGTGGGCGTTGACCGGGGCTGCGCTCATGAAGCCTGCGCTGGAGGAGGCGCGGCATGAAGAGAAGCGCCTGCAGTGAAGGGTTGCGGCGCTACTTCCGCAAGTCGCGCCACTCGGCTGCGATGCCGCCAAGGGCATCCCAGCGCCGCCGTGCTTCCTGGGCGGCGGCCGCATGTTCGGTTGACCTGCTGCGCCACCGGGCCAAGGCCAGGCGCGCGGCAACCGCGGCGTCGTGCGGCGCGCTTTCGCTCTCGACGATGAGCGCGAGCGCGCGTTCGATGAGCTTTTCGTCCGGCGCGCTTGCCACGATGCGCCGCTCAGGCGAAGTCTTCGGCCAGCTTCGCGTCGAAGCCCGTGCGGTTGGAGACGGTCGTCTGTTCGATCAGTTCCGAGCGAAGCCGGGCGAACACGCGCGAGCAGTCGATGGCCGCGCGCAGCAGATGCTTGGCCACGGCCATCTCGGTGATGTTCAGTTGCTGGGCGATTTCGGCGCGCGTGTGTCCGTAGGCGCGAAAAAGCAGGAACACTTCGCGCCGGCGGGGTGGCAGCGTCTCCAGCGTCTCGACCACGCGTGCCAGCACCTGCTGCTGCGACGCGATGAATTCGCAGGACGGCACCGTCTGGCGCGAGCCGACGTTGAAATGCGTGCTGACCCAGTCCTGCGCCACCTTGCGCCGGCGGGCGTCGTCCACGCACAGGTTGCGCGCCACGCGAAACAGCAGGGCGCGCGGCGACTCGATGCCGCCGCTCGGCGTGCCGTCCGATGCCGTATCGATGCGGGTGTCGTGGTTCAACTTGAGCGCGTGCGCATACACCCGCTCGAAGCTCGACTGCGCGATGTCCGCCGCGTAGTGGGGGTCCCGCAGGTCGCGCGTCAGCTGACGGCGCAAGTCCGCATAGTGAGCCACGAGTTCCTGGACGAGGTCGCGCATCCGATCGCCTTCTTGCAAGCTTTCGCAGTGGTGGTTCCCGGGCCGGTCACCGGCGCAATCCGCGAGGTGACTCGGTACTTTGAATAAGAATTATTCTTATTGAAGTGTAACCTTAACCGCTGCTGAACGAGGCGGGAAAGGATGCGCGAACCGTCAGCGCGTGCCCTGAAAAAGACACTCGGCCGAAAAATGAGTAGTTCTGTTTTCGGCTGGGCGGCGGAGCCTCCCACACCGAAGAACTTCGGCCGGAAATCAGCCCCGCTTGGGGATGCCCAGGCCGCGCGCGACGGCGGGCCGCGCCACGAAGGCTTCGAGCGTGCGCGCGACGTTCTTGAAGTCGTTGAAGCCCACCAGGTCGCCTGCTTCGTAGAAGCCAATCAGGTTGCGTACCCACGGGAAGATGGCGATGTCCGCGATGGTGTAACTGTCGCCCGTCACCCAGTTGCGGCCTTCGAGTTGCTTGTCGAGCACGCTGAGCAGCCGCTTCGCTTCGGCGACGTAGCGGTCGCGCGGACGCTTGTCCTCGTAGTCCTTGCCGGCAAACTTGTTGAAGAAGCCGAGCTGGCCGAACATCGGGCCGATGCCGCCCATCTGGAACATCAGCCACTGGATGGTTTCGTAGCGGCCCGCGGCATCCTGCGGGATGAACCGGCCGGTTTTGTCGGCCAGGTAGAGAAGAATCGCGCCCGACTCGAACAGCGCGAGCGGCTTGCCGCCGGGCCCGTCGGGATCGAGGATGGCGGGGATCTTGTTGTTCGGGCTGAGCGACAGAAACTCCGGCGACATCTGGTCGTGGGTCTCGAAGCTCACCAAGTGCGGCTCGTAGGGCAGGCCGGTTTCTTCCAGCATGATCGACACCTTCACCCCGTTGGGCGTGGGCAGCGAATAGAGCTGCAGCCGGTCAGGGTGGAGGGCGGGCCATTTCTGGGTGATGGGGAAGCGGGACAGGTCGGTCATGGGCGGTTCATGAAAAGCGGAGTTGGGACGCCGCGCCCCGCCGGTTTTTTTCAGATGCCGAGCCAGGTCATCAGGGCTGTCTCGGCTTCGGGGGAGGGTGCGACAAAGCCAGTGTAGGTCGATGTGGCGAGCGCGCGCTTGCCGGCATCGCTTTGTGCCAGCCCCAGCAGGGCTTCGCGCGCGGCGCTTGCCGTGGCGGCGTCGAGCTTGCGCGACGCCACCCATTGCTTGATGGGAACCGGGCGCGACTCCGCGCACACGTTGCCGCCGCCATCTTTCCAGGTCTTGACCACGCCCGATGCCGCGGTGGCGCCATAGGCCGCGAAGCCGTTCTGCACGTAGAACGGAACCGCGTCCTGGTAGCGGGTATTGGTGAGCTTGAGCGCGGCGGGCTGCAGGCCGTGCTCGCGCAGCATGGCGCGCGTGATCACCGAGGTGATCGAGTCGGCGTCGGGCATCACCAGTCCCTTGCCCGCAATGCCCTTCCAATCGGCGATGGGCTGCGGCTCCTTGCACAGCAGCGACACCTTGTATGCGGTGAAGCCGCTGGTCCAGGCCAGTGCCTGGTAGCGGCCGCTCTTGACCGCTTCGAGCGCCACGTGGGCCGGGTGGATGAACGCGATGTCGACCTGCTGTTCCTTCAGGGCTTCTCGCGCACCGTTGTACGTAATGAACACCTTGATGGTCACGGGCTGCTTCAGTGCCTTGCTCAGCACCTCGGCAATGGGCTCGAAGCGCGGCGCGATCTGGCTCTCGGTGACCTGGTAGCTCACGCCTTCCGTCACGCCGATGACCAGCGCGTGCACCGGTGCGCCCGCGGCCAGCAGCAGCGCCGCCGCAGGGACGGCAAGGCCAAGCGAGCGCGGCTTGCGGGTGCGGCGCGCGCTGGCGGCGCACCCATCGAGGTTGTCGAAGCGGGGTGGGGCTGGGATGTACATCGAAAGATCATAGGGGGCCATGGCGCGGCCGCCGATGATCGCAAGCACCTATGCGCACTGCTCCCCGCGCATGGCAGGGGCCGCGCCGCCAGAGATTCAGAACCTTGCCTTGACGAAGGCCGACGGCCCGTTCAGTTTGACCTTGACGCGGGTTTCCGCCGTACTGGTTTCGCGCGCCATGTCGATGTGGGTGGCGCCATAGGCCAGCACCAGGCCGACGTTCTTTACCGGAAACCACTCCACGCCGGCAGAGGCGTTGTAGATGCTGCCGTGAAAGCGGCCGCCTCCCTTGCGCACGCCGGAGAAGTCGGCAAAAAGACGCAGGTCGGGACTGATGGCATGCCGCACGCCGACCTCGAGCAATGGCGCAACGGCGTTGTCGCTCGAGTCTTCGTTCAATGTGCGGATCCGTCCGTTCACCGCGACGTTGGCATTGGTGCCGACGTCGATGCTGTAGTAGGCCGCGCCCGCACCCAGGCCGAACACCGTGTTGCCCGAGCCGAGCCACCACTTGTACGAGAGCTTCGCGAAGTCGAGCTTCACGTTGAGGTTGGCATTGCCCACCGCGCTGACCGTGCCGAAGCCGCCGAAGGACTCGTTGCCCCCGGCCTGGCCGAAGTAGTCGCGCTTGTAGCGGTAGTAGTCGAACGAGAGGCCGTGGCTGTCGCCGATCAGCAGGTCGGCCGTGACGCGCGGCATGGTCACGCGGCCGGGTTCGAGGTCGCGCGTGCGAAGCGCACCATACGGCGAGCTGACCGACGCATTGAATTTGGGATCGGCGCTGAAGGCCCCCACCGAGAAGCTGAAACGGTCGAGCGCAGGCGACGGTTCGGCCAAGGCCAATGCGGGAGCAAAGAGAAACCCGACACCGGCCAGTGTGCCCAGCTTCGTCAACCGTACGGGGCTGGCGAGCGGGCGGGAGCGGAGCAACAGCATGAGGAGGTCCTTGTGTGAGAGGAGAGGACAAAAAAAGCCTCGGGCTCGCCACGCAATTTTTATGCGCGCAGGGCTTCCGGGCAGCTGCTCCCTTTTGATGATCGCCACGTTAATGGTGCGTCTGCAAAACGCCCATGCGCCGAATGCCGCTCGAACATGTAGGACGGCGTCGACGCTGGCGTCCACATGCCTGAAAAAGTACTAGAGAGTTAAGCTTTGAGCATGCGCAAACATCTTTCCGCGACAACAGGTCCGCAGCGTCTTCTCTATGCGGGTGTGGCGGGCATCGCCGTCGCGGCAATCGCTTGGCCGCTCGACGGTATGGCACGCGGACTGGCGGGCTGGTGCACCAACTGCGTGGTGTTCCTCGTGCTCACATGGTGGCTGGCCGATACTTTCGATGCACAACAAACCCGCAAGCGCGCACAGTCGCTCGATCAACCCAATGTGGTGATATTGGTGTCGATGCTGGTGGTCATTGGTGCGAGTGTGGTGGCCATTGCGATGCTGCTTCAGCAGGTCAAGCTGATGAGCGGGCCGGTGCGCGCAGGGCATATCGCGCTGGGGCTCGTGGCGCTGGTGGGCTCGTGGCTCATGATGCACACGATCTACGCCTTTCACTATGCGCATCGCTACTACATCGACCAGCGGGACGGCTCGCCCGACGGCGGACTGGATTTTCCGGGCAGGCAGGACCCGGACTATTTCGATTTTCTCTACTACGCCTACGTCGTCGGCATGACCACGCAGGTGTCCGACGTGCAGGCCACGTCGCGGGAAATGCGCCGCATCACGCTGGTGCACAGCGTGCTGGCCTTCGCCTTCAACATGCTGGTGCTCGCGCTGTCCGTCAACGTGGTCGCGGGGGCGATGTAGCCGCCGGCGAGCCCGCGCCCGGCCACAGCTTCACGAGGCCGGTGGACAGGGCCACACCGCAGACGATGACGGCCGCGCAGATCAGCATCCATTGGGTGATGTTCTCGCCAAGGAACACCGCACCATAGAACACCGCGAACACCGGCACCAGGAAAGTCACCGTGAGCGCGCGCGCCGGACCCGCATTGGCGATGAGCCGGAAGAACAGGATGTATGCGAGGCCGGTGCACGCCACGCCCAGCGCAAGCAAGGCCAGCCATGCGCGCAGGCTGGGCATCTGCGTGGGCCAGAACCACAGCGCGGGCAGCGCGAGGAACAGCGTGGCGCCGATCTGGCTGCCGGTGGCGGTGGCCAATGCGGGCACGCCGCCCAGGTAGCGCCGCGTGGCGCTGGCCGCCACGCCGTAGCTCGCGCAGGCGCCCAGGCAGGCCAGCACGGCCCACAGCGCGGCGTTGCCGCCCGCATCGGCGTGCAGGCCCGCGCTGCGGCTTGCCAGCATGGCCACGCCCGCAAAGCCGATGACGAGGCCGACGATGCGCGAGCCGTCGGGCCGGTCGCGAAACCAGGCCCATGCCACCAGCGCGCCGAACATCGGCACCGTGGCGTTGATCACCGCCGCCAGGCCGCTGTTGATGGTCAGGAGCGCGAAGCAGAAGAGCGCGAAGGGTATGCCGGAGTTCAGCACGCCGATCGCCATCGATGCCTTCCAGTGCTGCCCCAGCGCCGGGCCGTGGCCGCGCAGGAACAAGAGCGGCAGCAAGAACAACGTGGCCACTGCCACGCGCACCGCGGCCGCCGGCAAGGCACCGAACTCGGCTGCGCCGATGCGCATGAAAAGAAAGGACGCGCCCCACAGCGCGCCCAGCAGCACGAGGTCTAGCAGCCACGCTTTGGGCTTGGTCGAAGGCGTGGTGGCGGGAGTGTTGTCTTTTGTTGTCGTGCTCATACGTTCTCGATGGTGCGCGTCGCCTTGGAAGCGGCTTTACTTCGATTCCAGCTCAAGAAGCGCGGTCTTGCGATGAAGCCCGCCAGCGTAACCGGTCAGCGACCCGTCGGCGCCCAGCACGCGGTGGCAGGGCACGATCACGCTGATCGGGTTGCGCCCCACTGCCGCGCCCACCGCGCGCACCGCGGCCGGATTGCCCAGGTTGGCGCTCAGCGCACCATAGGTCATGGTCTTGCCCGCGGGAATGGCGAGCAGCGCCTGCCACACGCTCTGCTGGAACGCGGTGCCGTGCGAAAGGTCGAGCTTCACGTCGAAGGTGTCGCGCTTGCCGGCGAAATAATCGCGCAGCTGTGCACCGGCTTCGACAAGCGCGGGATGGTCGTCCCGCGTCTGCCAGCCGGTGGTGTCGGGCCAGTGGCGTTGCTGGTCGAACCAGATGCCCGCCAGGCCTTCTTCGGTGGCCGCCATCGTGATGCCGCCGAGCGGCGTTTCGATGTGCGATGTGTAGATGACTTTGCTCTTGAACTTCATGACATTTCAGGTTGTGAGGCCTGCCGTTGTGAGGTTGTTGAAAGATGGCTCGGCGGTGGACGACGCCGCGGCCGCGGTGGGCGACGGCGCATGCCAGGCACGCAGCACCGCATAGCCGCGCCACGGCCGCCATGCCTGCGATGCCTCGCTGGCAGCGCGCGCGGTGGTCACGCCCAACGCCTTCTGCAGCGCGACGTCGCCCGCGGGAAACGCATCGGGCCAGCGCAGCGCGCGCATCGCGATGTATTGCGCCGTCCAGGCGCCGATGCCGGGGAGTTCCTGCAGCGCCGCGATGGTCGATGGCACGTCGGCACCCGCATGCAGCGCCAGCTTGCCGGCAGCGACTTCGCGGGCAATGGCCTGCAGTGCGGCCTGCCGCTGCCGCACGATGCCGAGCTGCCCGAGTGCATCGCCGCTTGCCGCGGCGACTGCGGCGGGCGTGGGGAACAAGCGGTCCAGGCCTTCGATGGGCGTGGCCATGGGCTCGCCGAATGCCTCGACCAGCCGCGAGCCCAGCGTGCGCGCCGCGGCCACCGTGATCTGCTGGCCCAGCACTGCGCGCACCGCAAGCTCGAAGCCGTCGACCGTGCCCGGCACGCGCAGCCCGTCGCCGTGCGGAAAGGCCTCGTGCAGCGCGGCGTTGATGGCCATCGGCTCGGCATCGAGATCGAGCATTGCGCGTGCGCGGCTGATCACGATCGGCAGCACCGCAGCGAGAGAATCGCTCACCGAGAGCAGCATCTGCTCGCGCTCCATGTCGAAGCGCAGTTGCAGCCAGCCGGCATGCGTTTGCCCGCCTTGCTGCACGCGCAGCGTCCGGGCCAGGCGAACATAAGTCGGCGTGCTGCCCTTGACAGGCGCCTTGCCGTCGGCCGTGCTTGCGACCTCGACACCGCGCAGCGCGCGCCGTGCAAAGAAGCCGAGCATTGCGTCCGTGTCGTAAGGCGGACGAAAGCCCAGGCGCACTTCAATCGCCTTGCCTTCGCCGCCCTCGGCACCGCCGGCGCGCCGCAGCGCACTGGGGTTGAGGCCGTAATGCTCCACGAAGGCCGCATTGAAGCGACGCACGCTCGCAAAGCCGCTGGCCAGTGCGACCTGCGTCATCGGCAGCCGGGTGTCGGCAATCAGCTGCTTGGCGGCCAGCAGGCGCCGCGTTTGCAGATACTGCAACGGGGACACGCCGAACTGCGCCTCGAAGATGCGCCTGAGGTGGCGGTCGCTCACGCCGAGCCGCGCCGCGATCTGCGCCGCGCCGGGGCCTTCTTCGGCCCATGCATCGGGTTCGTCGATGAGCCGCGCGGCCTGCAATGCGAGGATGCGCGAGGCGTCTTCGGTCGACCAGCTGGCGGCACGCGGCGCGAGTTCGGGCCGGCAGCGCAGGCAGGGGCGAAAGCCCTCGGCCTCGGCCTGTGCCGCATGGCGAAAGAACCTGCAGTTCTCGCGCCGCGGCAACTTCACGCGGCAGACAGGCCGACAGTAGATGCCGGTGGAGGTCACCGCGGTGAAGAAGGAGCCGTCGAAGCGCGCGTCGTGCGTCTTCATTGCCAGGTAGCAGGCGTCGCTCTCGAGTGCTTCGGTGGAGGCGTGAGGGGTAGGCATGGGCAAATGATAAGGTTTCGAGTCGTTTCAACTGGCCGTTTTCGGACATGTGGGCGCTGGAACGCTTGCCTACAATGGCCCGGTCTCCAGAACCAACAGGGAATGCCCTCCATGCAACTCAGCGCATCGATATTCAAGGCCTATGACATCCGAGGCGTGGTGCCCGTCACGCTGGATGCAGAGGTCGCAGAAGCGCTCGGCCGGGCTTTCGGCAGCGCCGCCCGCGCGGCCGGTGAAAAGACCGTGGCCGTGGGCCGCGACGGCCGCCTGTCCGGCCCCGCGCTCGTCGAGGCATTGATCAGCGGCCTGGTTGCCACCGGCGTCGAGGTGATCGACGTGGGGGCCGTGACCACGCCCATGCTCTACTTTGCGGCCCACACGCTGTGCTCGAGCGGCATCCAGGTCACGGGCAGCCACAACCCCAAGGACTACAACGGCTTCAAGATGGTGCTGGCGGGGCGTGCCATCTACGGCGACGAGATCCAGGGCCTGCGCAAGGTGATGGAAGAGGGCAGCGCGAAGCTCGCACCCGGCGGCAGCGTGCGCAAGGTCGACGTGACCGAGGCTTACACGCAGCGCATCGTCGGCGACATCAAGCTGGCCCGTCCGCTCAAGATCGTGGTCGATTCGGGCAACGGCATCGCGGGCGCCACGGCACCCGCCATCTTTCGCGCCATCGGCTGCGAGGTGACCGAGCTGTTCAGCGAAGTCGACGGCGACTTTCCCAATCACCACCCCGATCCGAGCAAGCTCGAGAACCTCAAGGACCTGATGGCCGCGCTGGCCACGGGCGATGCCGAACTGGGCCTGGCCTTCGACGGCGACGGCGACCGCCTTGGCATCGTTACCAAGGACGGCCAGAACATCTTTCCCGACCGCCAGATGCAGCTCTTTGCGCAGGACGTGCTCTCGCGCGTGCCGGGCGGCACCATCGTGTACGACGTGAAGTGCTCGCAGCGCCTGGCGCCGGCCATCGAGGCGGCGGGCGGCAAGCCGATGATCTTCAAGACCGGCCATTCGCTCATCAAGGCGAAGATGAAGGAAATCGATTCACCGCTCGGCGGAGAGATGAGCGGCCACATCTTCTTCAAGGAGCGCTGGTTCGGCTTCGACGACGGCACCTATGCGGGCTGCCGCCTGCTCGAGATCCTGAGCAAGACGCCGAACGCGAGCGACACGCTCAATGCATTGCCTACGAGCTTCTCGACCCCCGAACTCAACGTGAAGTGCGCCGAAGGCGAACCGCACGCGGTGGTCGACAAGCTGCTTGCCGGCGCGAGCTTTGCGGCACCCGCCGTGGTCTCGACCATCGACGGCCTGCGCGTTGACTGGCCCGACGGCTTCGGGCTCATCCGCGCTTCCAATACCACGCCGGTGCTGGTGCTGCGCTTCGAGGGCCAGACCGATGCGGCCCTGAAGCGCATCGAAGCCGAAATGCTCGCGCTCCTTCGAACCGTCAAAGCCGACGCGACGCTGGCCGAAGCGTCGCACTGAGCCCCGTGCGTTCGCTGCTGCTGCGCCTCTACGGCGCCTTCACCACCGCCGTGCAACCGCTGGTTCGCCGCAAGCTGCGGCGCCGCGCGGTGGCCGAGCCCGGCTACGCCGTGGCCGTCGAGGAGCGCTTCGGCCACTACGACGATGCCATCACCGGCGAAGGCCAGTGCTGGGTGCATGCGGTTTCGCTCGGCGAGACGCGCGCGGCCGCCATCCTGATTGCTGAGCTGCGCAGGCAATATCCGGGCATACCGATCCTGCTCACGCATGGCACCGCCACGGGCCGCGAAGAGGGCGCCAAGCTGCTCGAACCCGGCGATACGCAGGTCTGGCAGCCGTGGGACACGCCGGGTGCCGTGGCGCGCTTTCTCGACCGCTTCCAGCCGCGCATCGGCGTGCTGATGGAAACCGAAGTCTGGCCCGAGATGGCCGCCGCCTGCGCCGAGCGCCGCATTCCGCTGGTGCTGGCCAACGCGCGGCTCAACGAGAAATCGCTGGCCGCGGCCGAGCGCCTCGGCTGGCTCGCGCGGCCCGCGTACTCGGCACTCGCCGCCGTGTGGGCGCAGACCGAAGCCGATGCGCACCGGCTGGTGTCGCTCGGCGCCAAGGTGGCCGGCATCTACGGCAACCTCAAGTTCGATGCCTCGCCCGATGCACGCCAGCTAGCCACCGCCGTGGCGCTGCGCGAACGGCTGCCGCGACCGATGGTGGTGCTCGCGAGTTCGCGCGACGGCGAGGAGCGCATGCTGCTCGACGTGCTCAAGCGCTTTGGCGCCACCTCGCCCGTGCCGCCCGAGCAGGGCGCCGTTCGTTCGATTGCCAAGCGTGTGCACGACGTGCAATGGATGATCGTGCCGCGCCATCCGCAGCGCTTCGACGAAGTGGCCGCGCTGATCGAATCGCAGGGTTTTGCAGTGGCGCGCCGCAGCGCCGCGGGCGAGCCGGCCGAAGCCGAGATCTGGCTCGGCGATTCGCTCGGCGAAATGGCGCTCTACTATGGCCTGGCCGACGTCGCGCTACTCGGCGGAAGCTTCGAGCCGCTGGGCGGACAGAACCTCATCGAGCCCGCCGCATGCGGTTGCCCGGTGGTCATGGGCCCATCGACCTTCAACTTTGCCGAGGCGGCACAGCTGTCGCTCGCGGCGGGTGCTTCCTTGCGCGTCGAGAACATGGAGCAGGCCGTGACCGCGGCGCTCAAGCTGGTCGAGAACCCCGAGCGCCGCGCCGCCATGGCGGAGGCGGCATTGGCCTTCTCGTCCTCGAACCGCGGTGCGGCCGAACGCACGGCTGCGGCGGTGCTGGCCATCGCGCAGGCCGCCGATCCCGTGGTCACCGAAAGCGCGCCCCTGGACGATTCCAGAGCAGAGCCAACGCTGGAGTGACCTGACAAACAGTTAAAAATTCACGATTGTTTCGCCGAAGGAAAAGAGGCGATGACTTCGTGAAATAAGCCCAATGCCGCGAAGGCACTCCTCCCACAATGCGACATCGTGATTGTTGAGGAGGGCGACGGTGGAGAAAAAGATCATTGCGGTTGGCGGTCCGCCAGCATCTGGAGGGCGCTTGCTCTTTCTTCGCAGCGGCGCCAGGGGGGCCATCGCCGCGGCGCTGCTCGGGTGCTTCCTGAACTCTCCGGCGCTGGCGCAGGAAGCGCCGGAGCCGGGCACGCTGCAGCGCCTGGCGGCTCAATCCGGGCTTGGCACGTGTCTCAATGCCGTGCGCCGGGCCGGGCCTTTGCTCACGGGCCCGGAGGGCTCTTACGCAGTCCTTTCAATGAGCCATCCGGTGGCCCCCGACGCCAGCGCCTGGACCGTGGCGATAGAGCGTGCCCGTGAGGGCGTTTCCGATCTGGTGTCGGCCACCTTCGCTCCCACGATTCGGGGCGGCTGCGACGTCGTCTACGAAGTCGTCCAGCTATGGCGCATGTCATGCCAGGACTACGCACTGAAGGCCGGGTCCGCAACCATCAGCGTTCCCGTCATCGGACTGCGCATCGGAGTGATGGCGGCAAGCCCGACAAGTCATGTGTACCTGATGCGCACGCCCGGCGGGTGCACCAGCGTCACGAGGGAGTACCTGTTTCTCTGAGGGAGCCGCGCGGATCCGGCGGCTCGCACGCTTCGCGGCGTTCTAGCGCGCTGGCGGATTCAGGATGACTGGCGGCGGCGGTGCCGAAGGCATGACCGGCGCCGGCGGATTGAACGGCGGCACCGGCACCGGCGGCACGACGGGAATGGGAGGCGGCGTGACCGGCACGCCCTGCGGGCGTTCGCCAAGCGACGGCGCAGGCGTGCTCCCGTTTTTCGCCAGCGTCGCATTGATCGCGTTCATGTCTTCAACGGTGAGCGTGCCATTGGCCTGGCGCAGCTTCAGGTTACCCAACAGCACGTTGTAGCGCGCCTGCGCGAGATCGCGCTTGGTCTGGAACAGCTGGCTCTGCGAATTGAGCACATCGATGTTGATGCGCACGCCCACCTGGTAGCCGAGCCGGTTGGCATCGAGCGCGCTTTGGCTCGAAGCCTCGGCCGCTTCGAGCGCCTTCACCTGGCCCGCGCCCGACACCAGGCCGAGATAGGCCGCGCGCGTGGCCTGCGCCACGCTGCGGCGGGTGCCTTCGAGCACGCTGCGCGACTGGTCTTCGAGTGCGAGCGTTTCCTTGATTCGGTTCTCGGTGGCAAAGCCCGCGAACAGCGGCAGGTTGAACACCACGCCCACGGAGGCGGCGTTGATGCGCGTGCCCACGGTGCTGGTGGCGGTCCCTTGCGGGTTGCGCGTGATGTTGTAGCCCAGGTTGGCATCGAGCGTGGGCTTGTGGCCGGCTTCGGCCTTGCGTATTTCCAGCCCCGCCACGTCCAGGCCGAGCCGCGCCTGGCGGATGGCGGGATGCACTTCATCGGCCTGCGCGACCCAAGCCTCGATGTTGGCCGGCATGGCGGTGGGCAGCACCACCGGCTGTGCCAGCGGCACCGGCACGCTGCCGGGTCGGCCGACCAGCTGGTCGAGCACCACCTTCTTCACCTGCAGGTCGTTCTCGGCGGCAATTTCCTGCGCAATGACGAGGTCGTAGCGGGCCTGCGCTTCGCGCGTGTCGGTGATGGTGGAAGTGCCGACCTCGAAGTTGCGCTTGGCCGATGCGAGCTGCTCGGCCACGGCCGCTTTCTGCGCGCGCACCAGCGTCAGGGTGTCCTGGCTTGCGAGCACGTCGAAGTACGCTTGGCTCACGCGCACGATCAGGTCCTGCTCGGCCGTGGTGAGCACCGCCTCGGCGATCTCGGCCTGGCGCTTGCCCTGCTCGTAGGTGGCCCAGTTGGCGGGCCGGTAGAGCGGCTGCGTGGCATTGACGCCGACGTTCTGTGTGCTGAAGTCGCGCGGCGTGCTCGTTCCGCGGCCGGCGCCGGTGAGCGTGTCGATGTCTAGCGTGTTGCGGCTCGCGCCAGCCGTGAGCCCTACGGCGGGAAGGATGCCGGCCTTGGCCTGCGCGGCGCGCGCCACGGTTGCGTCGTACTGGGCACGCGCACCTTGGTAGGTGGCGTCGAAGCCGCGCGCGGATTCGTAGAGTTCGTTCAGTGTCTGGCCTTGGGCCGGCAATGCGAGCAGGGTGGCAAAGAGACTTGCGAGCGCTGCGGAGAGAGGCAAAAGCCTGGGCCTGGAAGGCATTGAACGTCCTTGAAGAAAGAATCAGTAGCGCGGCACGGCGGGGTCGTGCTGTGCGGACCAGGCGTCGATGCCGCCGGCCACGTTGGCCAATTCGGCAAAGCCGTTCTGGCTCAGGAACGCCGCCACGCGCTGGCTGCGCGCGCCGTGATGGCAAAGGCATGCAATGCGCTGGCCTTCGCCGAGCTCCGAAATGCGCGCCGGAATTTCATTCATCGGGATCGCGACCAGCGTGAAACCCTGGGGAGCGACGCTCGCGGTCTGCAGCTCCCAGGGTTCGCGCACGTCGAGCAGCACGGGCGCCGCGCCGGGGTTCTGCGCATACCAGGCGGCCAGGTCGGCGGGGCGGACTTGATCGATCATGCGGTGGTCCCGTTCAGAAGGAGAAGCGCGAAGGCTCGGGAAAATTGAGCAGCCGCGGTGCCACGGTGTCCCACGGCTGGATGGTGTCCCACTTGCTTTCGCTGCTCCGGGTGACGAAGTGGGCGCGCATCATCGGTTCGTCGCCCACGACGGCGGCGAGACGGCCGCCCACCTTGAGCGAGCCGAGCAGGTTCTGCGGAATGCGCGCCACGGAGCCACTGAGCACGATCACGTCGAAGCTCGGGCCGCTCGGCAGCGGCACGGCGCCGTCGGCATGGCGCACCTCGACATTGGCCACGCCGTTCTGGCGCAGCGTTTCGGCGGCGCGGGCGGCCAGCACGGGGTCGATCTCCAGCGACAGCACCTGGGCCGCGCGATGGGCGAGCAGGGCGGCCATGAAGCCCGATCCGGTGCCGATTTCGAGCACCGACTCGTGCTTTTGCACGTGCAGGTCCTGCAGCATGCGCGCCTCGACCTTGGGCGAGAGCATCACCTGGCCGGGAACGGAGCCGTCGCCCAGCGGAAGCTCCATGTCGAAAAAGGACAGCGCGCGATGCTCGGGCGGCACGTAGTCTTCGCGCCGAATGCTGGCCAGGAGGTCGAGAATTTCCAGGTCGAGCACATCCCAGGGCCGGATCTGCTGCTCGATCATGTTGAAGCGCAAGCGCTCGAGGGTGGGGGTCGGGTTCATTCGGGCTTTTCCTTGTGGGGCTCAGGACAAACCTTCAATTTTAGGTTGCCAGGCCCCGACCCGCGGGACACCTGTGATCCATTTGCTTGTCATTCCGCTGCTCCGGGCCGCCGTGTGAGGCCGTACAGCACCGTCTCGGCCTGCGTCGCAAGGAATTTTTCAGGGTCGAGCGAGGCTTGCCCATCGACGCAGATCATGGCCGAATGCTTCCAAAGCATGAGAAAGATCATGGGCGCAAGCACGGCGTAGATGGCATGGTCGACATCGACCGGCGCGAATTCGCCGCGGTCGATGCCGCGCTGCAGGATGCGCCGCAGCAGCGCATGGCCCGGACGGACCACCTCCTGGCGGTAGAACTCGGCCAATTCGGGAAAATTGGCGCCTTCGCTCATCATGAGCTTGGTCAGGCCCGATGCCTTGGTCATGCCGACCCGCTCCCACCAGATGCGCATGCAATAGCGCAGCATGTCGGCCGTGGTGCCCTCGAAGGCCTCGAACTCGTCGTTCCACTCGGAGAACCGACCGCTGAGGTTCTCGACCACCACGGCCTTGAAGAGCTCTTCCTTGCTCGGAAAATAAAGGAAGAGGGTGCCCTTGGAGACTCCCGCGCGGGCCGCGACTTCCTCCGAGCGGGTGGCGGCAAAGCCTTTTTCGACGAAAAGGTCGAGCGCCGCGGCCAGGAGCTCTCCGGGGCGCGCCTCCTTGCGGCGCTCGCGTTTGGAGCGCACCGGGCAGAGCTTGTCGGCAAGGGAGCGGGGCGTGGGCATGAGATTAATGACTGACGGGTTAGTAATGTAGTGACCGGCATCCGGGCCGTCAAGCCGCGACAATATCGGGTTCGCCTTTTTCCTACCTGCCGGAGCAGCCTATGACTTCCTCACCGTCGCCCACCGAAACCGTCGTGCTCGGCGGAGGCTGCTTCTGGTGCACCGAGGCCGTGTTCGACCGCGTGCAGGGCGTGGTGGACGTCGAATCGGGCTATTGCAATGGCCAGATGGTCAACCCGAGCTATGAGCAGGTTTGCACCGGCCGAACCGGGCATGCGGAAGTGGTGAAGGTCGAATTCGACCCGGCCGTCATCAGCCTGCGCGAAATTCTCGAGATCTTTTTCGTGGTGCACGACCCCACGACCCTGAACCGCCAGGGCAACGACGCCGGCACGCAATACCGCAGCGGCATTTATGTGACGAGCGACGCGCAGAAGCAGGTGGCACAAGACGTCATCCGCGAGATCGAGGCGAGCAAGACCTACGGCTCGCCGATCGTGACCGAGGTGGCGCCGCTCGCCAACTACACGGCGGCCGAGGCCTACCACCAGGACTATTTCCTGAACAACCCGAACCAGGGCTACTGCGCCTTCGTGGTCGGCCCCAAGGTCGAGAAGTTCCAGAAGACTTTCGCGTCCCGGGTCAAAGGCTGATCGCTCCCCAGGCCCTGCTTTTCATGCACGTCGCGCTCAGCCCAACGCCGAACCGGTCGATCCTGTCGACCCGCGCGATCGCCATCGCGCTGATGGTGGCGCTGTGGTTCGCGGGCACGCTGGGGCTCATGCACCGGTCGCTGCACGTGCCCGGCCTGGCGCATGCCCATGTAACCGCCGATGCCACTGCCCAGGCCGTTCATGCGGAGGGCGCGCACGAGCATGCAGCCCGCGGCCTCGCCGGCCTGTTCGGCGACCACTCCGATGCTGAATGCCGGCTGTACGACCAGCTGTCGCACGGTTCGGGAGCATTGGGCGTTCCCACGGTGGTGCTGCCGGTGCTGCTGCCGTCGGCCACCTTCGCCTATCTGCAGGGCGAGGCCATCGCCCGTTGGGTTGCGCTGTTCGACGCGCGCGGCCCGCCTTCCACTCGCTGAATCTTCCCTGTGTTCCGGTTGCTGCACCCGCGCCTTTGCGGGTGGCGGCAGATCGTCCCTTGATTCAACGAGTGCTCATTCATGATTCCCAATTTCCGTCGCAACGCCATCGGCGCTGCCGTTCTTTCGCTCGCCTCTTTTGCGAGCATGGCCCAAGCCCAGCCGGCACCCCAGGCGCAACCCGCCGACGCGGCCGCAGCAGCCAGCCTGCCGGAGATCGCCGTCACCGGCAATCCGCTGGGCGCCAGCGAGCTGATCGCACCCACCACCACGCTGTCGGGCGACAAGCTGTTGATGCGCTCCGAATCGACGCTGGGCGAAACGCTCAACAACCTGCCTGGCGTGAGCAGCAGCTACTTCGGCCCCAACGCGAGCCGGCCGATCATCCGCGGCCAGGACGGCGACCGCATCCGCATCCTGCAGAACGGCGGCGGCGCTCCTGACGCTTCGGCGTTGAGCTACGACCATGCCGTGCCGGTGGACGCGCTGGTCACCGACCGCATTGAAGTGCTGCGCGGGCCTTCGGCGCTGCAGTACGGGGGCAGCGCCGTGGGCGGCGTAGTCAACGTGATCGACAACCGCATTCCCACCGAGCCCATCAACGGTTTCGGCGGCCGCGCCGACCTGGGCTTTTCGACCGGCAGCAAGGAGAAGAACGGCGGCGTGGTGCTGGAGGGCGGCAACGACCGCTTCGCGCTGCACGTCGATGCGTTCAACCGCGACGCCAAGGACGTCTCGGCGCCCATCGACCTGGAGTGCAGCAAGCCCGGGCGCCCCTGGCTGGCGCGCAAGATCTGCAACTCGGCCAACGAGGCGCACGGCGGCGCGGTGGGCGGCACGCTGTTCTTCGACCAGGGCTATATCGGCGCCTCGGCCAGCACCTACCGCAGCAATTACGGCACCGTGGCCGAAGACGACGTGACCATCGGCATGAAGTCCGACCGCTACGCGCTCGAAGGCGAGTGGCGCCCGGGCGGCATCATCAGCACCGTTCACGTCAAGGCCAGCCATACCAACTACCGCCACACGGAATACGAAGGCGGCGAAGCCGGCACCACGTTCTCAAACATGAGCAACGACCTGCGCATCGAGGCACGCCACCGCAAGATCGGCAACTTCGAAGGCCTGGTCGGCTTTGCGAGCGAAAGCAACCACTTTGCCGCCGACGGCGAGGAAGCCTTTGCCCCGCACAGCCGCACCCGCTCCAACGCGCTGTTCATGTATGAAGAACTCGGCACTTCGTGGGGCCGCCTGAGCTTTGGCGCGCGCACCGAGAAAGTCCGCGTGACGTCGCTCGGCTACCCGGACGATCCGACGGTGACGCGCTTTGCCGTTGGCGAGCGCACCTTCAACCCGCACAGCGCGGCCCTGGGTGCGCTGGTCAACCTGACGCCGCAGTGGCAGCTCACCTCGAACCTCGCCTACACCGAGCGGGCGCCGAAAGACTACGAGCTGCTCGCCAACGGGCCGCACGTGGCAACGGCCGCCTGGGAGGTCGGAAATCCCGACCTGCAGAAAGAAAAGTCGACCGGCTTCGATCTCGGCGC
This sequence comes from Variovorax sp. OV700, assembly GCF_900099805.1. GTDB lineage: Bacteria > Pseudomonadota > Gammaproteobacteria > Burkholderiales > Burkholderiaceae_C > Variovorax. The sequence goes on from NZ_FNDR01000003.1 coordinate 445,799, forward strand.
GCAATGGAAGTCGGGCGCCAACACGGCCCGCGTCAACGCCTACGTCACGCAGTTTCGCAACTACATCGGCCTGACGGCTTCGGGCCGCACGCTCGATGAAGAAGGCCAGGTGGTGACCGACCCCGCGGCGACCAACACGCTGGCCGAGTACCTCTACAGCGGCGTGCGCGCGCGCTTCACCGGCATCGAGGCCAGCGGCAACCTGCGCCTCCTGGGCACCGAAGGCTTCGCGCGCATGGCCGATGCCTCGACGCTCGACCTGGAATGGCGCGGCGACGTGGTGCGTGCGAAGAACCTCGACACCGGCGAGCCGCTGCCGCGCATCGCGCCGTTCCGCGCCGGCGCGACGCTGGCGTATGGCAACGGCCCATGGAGCGCGCGCTTCGGCTTCGACTACAACGCGGCGCAGCGCCATGTGCCGAGCGTCGGCGCGCGGGAGACCGATGCCTACACGCTGTGGAACGCCTCGATTTCCTATCGCATGAAGGTGCAGCGCGCCAACCTCACCTGGTATGCGCGCGTCGACAACATCACCAACAAGCTGGCCTACAGCCCGACCTCGATCCTCACGACGACGGTGTATCCGAACGCGCCGCTGCCGGGGCGTTCGCTGAAGGTGGGCCTGCGCGTGACGTTCTAAGGCGCCGGTCCCGCTCCTTCCTTCTGTCATCGGCGGGAGGAAGGGGCGGGCAAAAGGCTATCCTCGGCGGGTGAATTCGTTCGTCATCTCTTCGCTCCTTCCCGTCGTCTTTCTCATTGCCGCGGGCTTCCTGGCCGGCCGGCGCCGCTGGATCGGCGGCAATGCCGTCAAGGACCTTTCCAACCTGATCTTTCTCTTGCTGGCGCCGGCACTGCTGTTTCGCGCCATGAGCACGGTGCACGTGCAAGAGCTGAGCCTGAAGCCGGTGGCGGCGTACTTCATTGCGTCGGGCCTGCTGTTCGCGGCCACGCTGGCGCTGCGCGGCTTCAACCGCACAGCGGCCGTCATTGCGCTGGCCAACACCTACAGCAACACCGTGATGATCGGCATCGTGCTGGTCGGTCTCGCTTATGGCGAGCAGGGCATGGTGGTGTTGCTCACGCTGATCTCGCTGCACTCGCTGGTGCTTTTGACCAGCGCCACGGTGGTGCTGGAACTGGCCGTGGCGCGCGAGCATGCGGCGGTGAGCGGCCAAGCGAAGCGCCCCATGGCGCGCACCGTGATGCGGGCGCTGCGCAACGCCATCATCCACCCGGTGCCGCTGCCGATCATCGCGGGGCTGCTGTTCGCGCAGACGGGGCTCGCGATGCCCGAATCCATCGACAAGCCGATCATGCTGCTCGGCCAGGCCTTCGGTCCCGTCGCGCTCGTGATGGTGGGCATCACGCTCGCGCTGACGCCCATCGGCCGGCATTGGCGCGGCGCCATGGTGCAGTCGCTGGTGAAGAACCTGCTGCATCCGCTGCTGGTGGCCGGCATCGGCTGGCTGCTGGGCGTGCGCGGCATTCCGCTCACCGTGATGGTGGTGGCGGCGGCGCTGCCCATCGGCGCCAACGTCTTTCTCTTTTCGCAGCGCTACCGCACGGCCGAAGACCTGGTCACGGCCAGCGTCGCGATGTCGACAGTGCTCGCGCTGGCCACGCTGACCCTGGTCATGACCCTGGTGCAGTGGCTTCCCTGAATTTTTCATAAGTCTTTAGCGCTACCGAGGCGCCGACCGCGTGCACGGCGGGCGCCTATGCCGTTCGGCAGGGTGGCCATTTGGCGAGATGGCGAGCGGCGCCTGCCGCTCTACATTTGCCCGCTGATGATTTACAAGGCGCGGTCTTCGCCGTTTTCCGTCATGGCGCCGATCGCGATGGTGATGGCGCTGTACTGTGTTGTCTTGCAGGCGGCGGCGGACACCAAGCCGTGCCGGACGCCCTGCCTTTCGGCCGCGGTGCCGCGCGAGTCGACGCCAATTCCGCCAGCAGCGGCGAAGCCAACGGAGGAGCCCAAGCCTGCACCTGCCGCGGCAACGCGGCCGAATGCCAAACCGAGGCCGCAGGCTATTGCCGTGGCTGCGACTCCCCCAGCCCCGCTGGCACAGGAGGTGGAGAAGGCTGCCGCGCCCAAACGGCCGCCGCCCTCCAGGCGCTGCACCGAAATCAACATGCGCGCGGCGGTCGGCGAGCCGCTGTCGGACGAAGACATGAAGATATTGAGGAGTCAATGCTGATGATGAACACCACCCGCCCCATTCGCACGGCGCTGCGCGTATTGGCGCTATGCGCCGCCGTGCTTCTTGCTGCGTGCGCGCATCGTCCGGCCCCGAGCAATGCCATGCCCTTCGACCAGGCCGTCAACCAGGCGGTGGACGACCTGATCGTGCAGACTCAGAAGCTGCCGGCCTTCCTGGCCAAGGTGGAGTCGACGATCAAGCAAAGCCGCATCGTGATCGACCCGCTGCTCGAGGGCTCGAGCGGCCAGCAGACCGAAGTCACGCGCGTGGCCGAGCAGCGCATCGTCCAGCGCATGCAGTCGCAGTTCAAGCAGTTCACCGTCACGCCGTTCAACAATGCCGAGATCGAGCGCGCGCAATACGTGCTCAACGGCACGCTGGTGCGCGACAAGGACGCGGCCGACGGGCGCTACCGCCTGAACCTGGCGCTGACCGAGATCAAGAGCGGCGTGGTCATTGCGCAATCGGTGGCGCGCATCAGCGATGCAACGCTCGACACGCGGCCGACTGCGTTCTTTCGCGACAGCCCTGTGAACGGCAAGGACCGCGGCGTGGAGGGCTACATCCGCACCGCCGAAACACAGCCGGGCCAGGCCGCCGATGCGCTGTACCTGGAGCGCCTGCCCACGTCGACGGTGCTGCAGGAAGCCACGGCAGCTTATGAAGCCGGCCGCATGAGCGAAGCGCTCAGCCGCTACGAAGCCGCCTCGCGCCGGTCCGACGGCCAGCAGCTGCGTATCTACAGCGGCCTGTACCTCACGCAGGCCCAGCTCGGCCGCACCGCGGACGCGGAGAAGACCTTCGGCACCATCGCGCGGCTCGGGCTGGAAACCAACAACCTGAGCGTGAAGTTCCTGTTCAAGCCCGGCTCGACCGACTTCCTGGCCGACCCGAAGATCAGCGCCGCCTACCCGATGTGGCTGCGCCAGATCGCGCGCCAGGCTGCGCAGATCGATTCATGCGTGGTGGTCACGGGTCACACGAGCCGCACCGGTTCGGAATCGGTCAACGAGCGGCTGTCGCTGCAGCGCGCGGTCAGCGTAAAGAGCCGGCTGGTGGGCGAGGCGCCGCCGCTCTCGAAGAAACTGCGCGAGTCCGGCATGGGGTTCCGCGAAAACATCGTGGGCACGGGTGCGGACGATGCGAGCGATGCGCTCGACCGGCGCGTCGAGTTCAAGGTCGTCGGCTGCGAGGCTTGACGAAAATTCAGGGCGCAAGGCGTTCACGCACCCACGCGGCGCCTTCGAGCCGGTAACGCAGCCGGTCGTGCAGACGGCTCTTGCGGCCCTGCCAGAACTCCCAGCGATCCGGCACGAGGCGATAGCCGCCCCAGTGCGGCGGGCGCGGCGGCGAGAGCAGGTGCCTGGCGGCCGCCACGGCCGCGTTCTTGACCAGCACGTCGCGCCCGCTGATCACTTCGCTCTGCGGGCTGGCCCAGGCGCCGATGCGTGAATCGAGCGGGCGGCTCGAAAAGTAGGCATCGCTTTCCTCGGCGCTGGTTTTTTCCACGCGGCCCTCGATGCGCACCACGCGCTCGAGCTCGACCCAGTGAAACTGCAAGGCGGCATACGGATTGCCCGAGAGCTCGCGGCCCTTGCGGCTTTCATAGTTGGTGTACCAGACGATGCCGCGCGCATCGAAGCCCTTGATGAGCACGATGCGGCTCGAAGGTCGCAGGTCGCTGGCCACGGTGCACAGAGTCATCGCGTTGGGCTCGGGCACCTGGGCGTCGATGGCTTCGCCGAGCCAGCGCTCGAACTGCTTCAGCGGGTCGTCGGCGCTGTGGGTTTCGCCGAGTTCGGCGCGCTCGTAGCTCTTGCGCAGCGCAGCCAACGTTTCGTTGGTGGGAGAAGAAGTCATGGCGGCATTGTTGCGCATGCACCGCCACACGGCATCCAGTGCATTCCGGGCACATACTCGGCGCATGGCGGCAAAGGCGACTTCCCCCTTGGTGATCGTGCTGGCCTCGGGCCGCGGCGAGCGCTTCATCGCGGCCGGGGGCATCGGTTCCAAGCTGCAGGCGTCGCTCGCGGGCAAGCCGCTGCTCGAACGCACGCTCGACGCCGTGCGCGCCAGTGGCCTGCCGTGGCGGCTCGAAGACGCCGGGCATCCGGGCATGGGCGATTCGATTGCCGCCGCGGTGCGCGCCACACCCGATGCCGCAGGCTGGCTGATCCTGCCGGGCGACCTGCCGCTGGTGCGCCCCGAGACACTGCGCGCCGTGGCCGCGGCGCTCACCGGCCGTATCTGCGCGGCGCAGCCGCAATACAGAGGCGAGCGCGGGCATCCGGTGGGCTTTTCGGCCGGCTGCCGGGCCCAGCTTGCGGCGCTGCGTGGAAACCTTGGCGCGGCACCGGTCTTGAAGGCAATGCGCGCCATCGACGCGGTGGCTGACCTGGTGGTCGACGACGTCGGCATCGTGACCGACATCGACACGCCCGAGGCCCTGGCACGCGCCGAGGCCTTGTGGCGGGAGCGTTCGGCGGGCGCTGGCTAGCCGGTCAGCGCCGCGTGATCACCGCGCAAGCGGTGCGCGGGCCGGAGTTGCCGGCCGGCTGGGTCGTGAAATCGTCGCGGTCGCGGTGCACCACGAGCGCGCGGCCTACCACGTTGTTGGTGGCGCCTTCGGTCAGCGAAATGGTGTGATCGTCGACGCTGAAGCGCGCCACGCCGCTGGCGTCGGCCACCAGGCTCGGCAGTTCGCCGGCATGGCTCCCCGGCGCGCCGAACTTGCCGTGCGTGCCGCCGGTGGGGTTGAAGTGGCCGCCCGAGGCATTGCCGTTGTCGCCGCAGTCGCCCTTTTCATGGATGTGGAAACCGTGCTCGCTGCCCGGTGCCAGGCCGCGCACTTCGCCGGCCACGCGCACGCCGTGGTCCAGGGCGGTGAAGGTCACCGAGCCCCGTGTCGGATTGGGCGAGATCGCCGCGGTCGGCGTCAGTTCGGCGGCCGCGCTCGGCTTGCCGCCCATCATGCTGCTCATACCGCCGCAGGCGGAGAGCAGGGCGCCGGCGAGAAGAGCGGTGCCGGTGGCGGCGAAAAGGCGATGGTTCATGGTTTTTCCTTTTTGGAAGATGGGTTCGGAGACCCCGGAACATATACCGGACCCGGCGGCGTACCGCAATCGGCGGCTGCCTCGGACTGCTTTTGCTGCGCCTCTTTGGCGTCTTGCTCCTGCTGTTCCTGCTTCTCGTGCGCCAGCGCCACCAGCCGCGCCAGGGCCGCGTCGTGGATCGAATGCCGGCGCAGCTCCAGCAAGGTCTGGCGCGCATAGTCGAGCGAGCTGCCGTAGCGGCCGACCGCATGGGTGAAGATGTGGCGGTAGCGATCGTCGCTGAGTTCGCCGGTGAAGTTGGGGCTGCGCCTCGACAGGGTGAAGGCCAGCGCGCGCACGGGGCCTTCGGGCGTGTTGCACTGCAGCCACCTGGGGTCGTACACGCCGGTCGGCATCTCGCGCAGCCAGAGCCTGCGAAGCGTATCCAGGCCGTGCGCCGAAGGCACCCGGAACACCATGCCGCGGCAGCTGCCGCCCGAGAGCAGGCCGAAGACGAGACCCGGCGTCTGCACGCTGCCGCGGTTGATGCGGCTCCACATCTTCAGTGCCCGATGCCACCCGTGCACCCAGGCCTGCCGACGCTCGACAAAGTCGAACTCCGGGCGCCAGATGAGCGAGCCATAGCCGAAGAGCCACAGATCCTCGCGGCCACCCCAGTCGGCAATGGCCTGTTCGAGCATGGGCTGCGGGTCGCGCAGCGGCCGGGGCATGGGGTCCAGTCCCGGTGGCCCAGGGTCTGGCGCAGGTCCCGAAGGGGCGGCGCCTACAATTTCGTGATCATGGTTCACCGCACCATTATTTACCGACCTCTACTTTCCTACGGAGTACGCCCCCTCATGAGTGACGACGACAGCCAGCAAAATTTCATCCTCGGATTTCTCCTGGCATTGATTGCGCTGGTGATCTTCTTTGTCGTGGGTATCGCGGTCTGGCACAAGGGGCACGCCGCGGCGCCGGCCACTGCCAAGCCCGCTGTGGCGGCCGTTGCAGCGGCGCCCGCTCCCACCGCAACGGTGGCCGAAGTAACCGAGACGGTGACGGTCGTGATCCCTGACGGCGCGAGCATCCGCGTGGCCAACGGCGTGGTGAACTTCTATTTCGCCACAGGCAGTGCCGATCTCGCGCCCGGGGCGGCCGAGGCGCTGGCGGCGGTCATCAAGGGCGTGGAGAGCGGCCGCAAGGCGGTGGTCTCCGGCTTTCACGACACCACGGGCGACGCGACCACCAACGAGCAGCTTGCCAAGAAGCGCGCCGACACGGTGCGCGACGTGCTGGTAGGCCTGGGCGTGCCGGCCAGCAAGGTCGACCTGCAGAAGCCCGCGGTCACCGCGGGGTCGGGCAACAACGCCGAGGCGCGCCGCGTCGAGGTCAAGCTGGTCGACTGACAACCCCCGCTCGTGCCGCTCGACTGGCGCGGACGGTAAATCCGTATCGCCGGGGTGGTGGATTTCCATCGGCCCCGTGCCTGCTGTCTTGGTACTATTGACTTTCGAGTCGAAGGTCGCGAAAGCGACAGTGCCGACATGCCGGCCACGCGACCGAACACATCCCCATGAGCACACATCCCACCGTCCTTGACGTTACCGATCGCATTCGCGAACGCAGCCGGGGGCCGCGCAGCGCGTACCTCGAGCGCCTGACTGAAATCCGCAACCGCGACCGGGGTTCCGACCGCATGGGCTGCGCCAACGTGGCGCACGCCGTGGCCGGCATCCCGGCCAACGACAAGTTCAGGGTGGTGACCGAGCGCGCGCCCAACATCGGCATCGTCACCGCCTACAACGACATGCTCTCGGCCCACGCGCCGTACCAGGGCTACCCGGACATCATCAAGCAGGAGGCGCGCAGCCTCGGCGCCACGGCGCAGGTGGCCGGCGGCGTGCCGGCCATGTGCGATGGCGTGACGCAGGGCACGCCCGGCATGGAGTTGAGCCTCTTCAGCCGAGACGTGATCGCCATGAGCACCGCGGTGGCGCTCACGCACGACATGTTCGACGGCGCGCTGCTCCTGGGCGTGTGCGACAAGATCGTGCCGGGCCTCTTGATCGGTGCGCTGCACTTCGGGCATCTGCCGACGGTGTTCGTGCCCGCCGGCCCCATGCCCTCGGGCCTGTCGAACGGCGAGAAATCCAAGGTGCGCGAGCAGGCGGCGCAAGGCCTGGTAGGCCGGCAGGGCCTGCTCGACGCCGAGATGGCGGCCTATCACACGGTGGGCACCTGCACCTTCTACGGCACCGCCAACAGCAACCAGATGCTGCTCGAGGCCATGGGCCTGCACGTGCCCGGCACCGCCTTCATCCAGCCCGGTGACGCGATGCGCGAAACGCTCACGCGCGAGGCCGTCCGCTCGGTGCTGGGTCGCGCCAGCGAGGCGAAATTCAATTGCCCTCCCATCGGCGAGATGGTCGACGAGCGCTGCATCGTCAATGCCATGGTGGCGCTGCTCGCCACCGGCGGTTCCACCAACCACCTGATCCACTGGGTGGCCGTGGCGCGTTCCGCAGGCATCGTGATCGACTGGGACGATTTCTCGCGCCTTTCCGACGTGATTCCGCTGCTGACGCGCGTCTATCCCAACGGCAGCGCCGACGTGAACGCCTTCCAGGCCGCAGGCGGCCCGGGCTTCGTGATCGGCGAACTGCTCGACGCCGGCCTGATGCACGCCGACGTGCTGACCGTGCGAGCCGGCGGCATCCGCGAATTTGCGAATGTGCCGTCCCTGGCGGACGATAACAAGCGCCTGGTCTGGAATTCCGCCGCACCGTCGAAGGACGAAGCCGTCGCGCGGCCCGTCGAGAGCCCTTTCAGCGCTACCGGCGGCCTCAAGCTGCTCAACGGCAACCTGGGGCGCAGCGTGATCAAGGTGTCTTCGGTGCCCGACGACCGCCACGTGATCGAGGCGCCCGCGCGTGTGTTCGATTCGCAGGCCGCGCTGCACCACGCCTTCACGGCCGGCGAGCTTGATCGCGACGTGGTGTGCGTGGTTCGCTGGCAGGGCCCGCAGGCCAACGGCATGCCCGAGCTGCACAAGCTCACGCCGCCGCTTTCGGTGCTGCAGGGCAAGGGCTTTCGCGTGGCGCTGGTCACCGACGGCCGCATGAGCGGCGCCTCGGGCAAGGTGCCCGCCGCTATCCATGTGTCGCCCGAAGCCGCCGCGGGCGGGCCGCTCGCCAAGGTGCGCGACGGCGATGTGATCCGCCTGGACGCCGTGGCGGGTACGCTGGCCGTGCTGGTGCCCGACGACGAATGGGCCGAGCGCGAGACCACTACGCTGCCCGAGGCAAAGCGCATCGCCGACGGCCACGGCCTTGGCCGTGAACTGTTCGCCGGCATGCGCCGCAATGCATTGACTGCTGAAGAAGGAGCCTGCTCATGGCTGTAGAAAACAACAAACTCACCGCGCTCGACGTCATGCGCGATGCACCGGTCATCCCGGTCATCGTGCTGAACGACGTCAAACATGCCGTCCCGTTGGCGCGCGCGCTGGTGGCCGGCGGCATCCGCATGCTCGAAGTCACGCTGCGCACGCCGCAGGCGCTGGAATGCATCGAAGCCATTGCGCGCGACGTGCCCGATGCCGTGGCTGGCGCGGGCACCATCCGCAGCGCCGCCGATGCGCAGGCCTCGGCGCTCGCCGGCGCCAGGTTTGGCGTGAGCCCGGGCTACACGCGCGCGGTCGGCAAGGCCTGCCACGACCTCGGCCTGCCGTTGCTGCCGGGCGTGGCCACGGGCAGCGAGATCATGCTGGCGCAGGAAGACGGCTACACCGAGCTCAAGTTCTTCCCGGCGCTGCAGGCGGGCGGCCTGCCCATGCTCAAGGCGTGGCAAGGGCCGTTCGGTGATGTCACCTTCTGCCCCACCGGCGGTATCCACGCGGGCAATGCGGCCGAGTTTCTCGCGCTCTCCAACGTGGCGTGCGTGGGCGGTTCCTGGATCGTGCCGACCGACGCCATCCGCGACGGCAACTGGGCGCTGATCGAGCAACTGGCACGCGCGGCGAGCCAGCTGCCGCGCTGACCATGCGCGCGGATTTCGACGCGAGCGACCTGAAGGTCATCGCGTTCGACGTTTTCGGCACCGTGGTCGACTGGCACAGCGGCATTGCCGCCGAGGCCGAGCTTGCGTTGCCCGGTGTCGATGGCGCCACCTTCGCACTGGCCTGGCGCGCCGGCTATTTGCCCGCGATGAGGTCCGTGATGGAGCGCATCGCAGCGGGCGAGGGAGGCTTCACGCTGCTCGACGAACTGCACCTCAGCATGCTCGAGCAGGTGCTGCACGATTTCGGCCTGACCGGGCAACTCGATACCGCCGCCAAGCGCCACTTGAGCCGCGCTTGGCATCGGTTGCCGGCCTGGCCCGATGCGGTCGAGGGGCTCACGCGCCTGAAGAGCAAGTTCACCATCTGCACGCTCTCCAACGGCAACATCGGCCTGCTCACCGAAATGGCCAAGCGGGCCGGGCTGCCCTGGGACTGCGTGCTCTCGGCCGAGGTGTTCAAGGCCTACAAGCCCGACCCGCGCACCTACCTGGGCGTGGCGGGCGTCTTCGACGCGACGCCCGGGCAGGTCATGCTGGCCGCGGCGCATCACGACGACCTGGCCGCGGCGCGTGTGTGCGGCCTCAAGACCGCCTACATCGAACGGCCCCACGAATTCGGCAGCGCGCAGTCCAAGGACGTTTCTCCCAACGCTGAGAACAACCTGCACGCCCGCGACATCAACCAGCTGGCGGATCTGTTGGGCTGCTGAGCGTGACGCTCACCTGGCCCTGGCTGCGCCCAGGGATTTCGCGGACTTGATCATGCCTCGCATCATCTGGGTGAGCGGGAATTCCACGAACCTGTAGACCATGTGCGAAGCCCAGAACGAGGCGACGCAGACCGCAGCGGCAATGGCAAGGATTTGGGCCGGCGAGGCGAGTCCGAGCGCCTTTACCGCGATGGGAATGGCCACCAATATGAACGGGTGAAAAAGGTACAGCGAATAGGAGCTGTCCCCAATGGCCAGAATCGTGCGTGCCTTGGCCCACACCGATCCGAGCATGATGATTCCGATGAACATCATGGCCGACGGGATTGCCAGTGCAAACCCCCGGAATTCGCTGTTTCCCAAGCCTCGCGAAATGGCCAGGTAGGCGAGAAGAGCGCCGGCGGTGGTCAAGACAATCGACAAGGGAATGTGCTGCCGCAGCAGCCCCTTCTTGAATGTGACGCCAATGGCGACGCCGAACGCGAACTCCACGAACAAGGAAAAATTCATCACCTTGGGGTCGATACCGGAGAGCAGCCCGATGAACGATGCGACGGCCAATACGAGGCAGGCGATGTAGGCGTTCCTTGGCTTTGCCACGGGAAGTGCGACAAGTGCCCACAGCCCGTAGAAGATGATCTCGTAGGTCAGCGTCCAGCCGTTGTTGACCAGATAGGGCGCCGAGGTCGGCCACAAAAAGAAGGACGCGGCGACGTCCGTCGCTTCTTTCGCGTTGCTGTTGATCAGCTTGGGCGCAATGATGAAAACGAGCAGCGCCAGCAGCGAGAGTCCCCAGTAAAGCGGAAAGACTCTCACGATCCGCTTTTCCATGAACTCCACGTGCGTCATCGTCTTGTTCGCGGTGACGAAGTAGATGATGAAGCCGCTGATCATGAAGAAGACATCCACCCCGATGATCCCGAAATCGAACAGGGGAATCGCGCCGCCGGACAAAGCATGCGCCTTTTGGGCCGCGTGGTGAATGACGACCAGGAGGGCGGCGATGCCTCGTCCGGCCTGGATGGATTCGACGTACTGGGGCTGATCGACCGCAATGGATTGGGACTTCACGAAGTGCGATCCTGGGCAAGGGGACGAGCAAAGGCCGCAGCGGCGGGAGTCGTCGTGGGGGCGGTCGTAGAAGTGACGGCTTGCCTGCGCCGCAGCAGTTTTTCCTGCGCCAGTTCGCTTTTCTGCACCAGCGCCAAGGCTGAAAAAACAAGCGGGCTCACGATGGCGAAGTGGCGGGCGAACGAACCGAAATCAGGCTCGAACACGCCCTCGATGATGAGAAAAGCCAGCGGTGCCAACGCCACCTTGCCGGCCTGGATCAGATTTTTGCTGTCGGATTTGACGCCCTTGACGATCGCTTTCACCATCCAGATGAAGGTAAAGGGCATGATCGAAATGAATGCCAACTGGCTGACCGATCCAAAACGCAAAAGCTCGAGAGGAAATGCCAGGCGGAAAAATGTGATCGTGGCATTCAGTGCCTGGAGCATCGCATTGTCGGAAGCAATGACCGCATCGATGACCGTACGCGATCCTTCGGCGCCCACGTCTCTGTTTTCATTGACCGCGGCGCGGGCGAAGTCGAGCGTTGCGCCCAATGCAATCTGGAACGTCAGCGACAGCGCGATGTAGATCAAAACGATGACAACAAACAGCCTGAATACGGTGAGCTGATTTCTTACGAGTCTCAATCCGAGCCAGGTGGCGCTGACCAGCAGCCAGTATTTTCTGACCACCCAGCCGTAGACCGTGGAAGATAAAAACCACGTGAGCCCGAACCCGCTGTGCTGCGCCGCCATGATCGAAAGCAGCACCACGCAGGCGGAGAGCATGTCCTTCGAAAGGACCGAAAGAAAAATGGCCCTGATGAAACCCCATCCCAGCGAAACAAGAAAAACGCCGAGGGATATCCGGCTGAATTGAAATATCGGTATGAGGGTGAGCGAGACGCTCAGCAGGGCGCCCGCAATCGGAGCCGTCTTGGCACTCAGCCCCACCGATTCGAGGAGGAAAGCGCTGCATGCGTAGGAGTTTCTTTCCTCCACCGACGTGGAGGCGATCTGGCAGGAGTCGGCGCCGAAAAAACTCAACAGCGTTTCTTCATCAGGAAAATTCTGAGCGGCCGTGTCGTGGTAAGCAAAAGGTATTGCTCCCACAATCAGGGCGGCAAACAAAAATATGATGAGCGATATAGCCGGATCAATGGCTTTGCCGCGGATGCTGAGAATGGTCAATGGCTGGCCGCTTGGAAGAAGCGCAAAGGTAGAAAATAGTTCAAAGGCGCGCCACCGGAGATTCATCCGAATGGACGGGCTTGCCGAACTCTAAAGGTGCTTGATTGCGATTTCGGGAAACGGCGCGCGGAGCATTGAGCATCGGCGCCGTACCCGGAGAAAATACCAGCAAAGAATATGCCGATCGCCCGCGAAAAGGTGATCATTTGTATCCTCAATTCGCCGCGCTTCATTTTAAACGGCCGCCCTCTTGGGGGCCGCTTGGTCCGGGCGCGGGGGCGGCGTCAGGCCGCAGCGCGGGGCTAAGAGGCGCGCAATGCGTCGGCTCCGGCTCCCGGCCGGCCGTCGACTTTCGATTTGTCTTGTATCAATTCGACCTTGTAGCCATCGGGATCGGTCACGAAGGCGATCACCGTGGTGCCGCCCTTCACCGGGCCGGCTTCTCGCGTGACCTTGCCGCCGGCTGCCTTGATCTTCTCGCAGGCGGCATAGGCGTCGGGCACGCCAAGCGCGATGTGGCCGTAGGCGGTGCCCAGCTCGTAGTTTTCTGTGCCCCAGTTGTAGGTCAGCTCGATCTCGGCCTGCTCGGGGTTGCCGTTGCCGTAGCCGAGGAAGGCGAGGCTGTATTTGTACTCGGGGTTCTCCGAGGTGCGCAGCAGGTTCATGCCCAGCACCTGGGTGTAGAAGTCGATCGAGCGCTGGAGGTTGCCGACGCGCAGCATGGTGTGGAGGAATCGCATCTCGTGGTATTTCTGGTGAGGGGAAGGAACGCCGATTTTCGTTATTGCGCGAGCTCGAGCAAGTGCGCCTCGTGCTTGCGCAAGAACTCGCGCAGGTGCTGCGGATACTCCGGCACCACGGCGCTCTGCACACTGGGGCGCACCGCCAGCGCATGGCGCCATGCGTTCACCTTCGGCAAGGCGTCGAAGATGTGTGAGTTGCTGATCTCATCGAACACTTCGAAGTAGCGAAAGATCGGCGCAAAGACGGCGTCCACCAGGCTGAAATGGACGCCCGCGAAGAAGGGCCCCGCCCCCAGCGCGGCTTCGACGCGCTCGAACTTGGCGGCCAGCGCCAGGCGCTTCTGCTCGAACACTTCGGCATCGCGCGTGGTTTCGTAGCCCCACAGGTCGCCGAGGATGGCCGAGCCGAATTCCATCCACGCGCGGTGCTCGGCGCGGGTGAGCGGGTCTTCGGGATGCAGGCGCGGCCCCGGCTGCGTTTCTTCCAAGTATTCGCAGATCACGTTGCTCTCGAACAGCACCGCTTCGCTGCCGTCGGGCCGCTGAAGCCGCAGCAGCGGCACCTTGCCGAGCGGCGAGATGGCGACGAACCAATCGGGCTTGTTGGCAAGGTCGATCACGACGCGCTCGAACGGCACGTTCTTTTCGGCCAGTGCGATGGCCGCGCGCTGCACATAAGGGCACAGCAGGTGGCTGACGAGGGTGAGTGGCTTGGACATGGCGGTTGCGTTTCCGGAAGAAAAAAGTGAAGGGAGTGCGCCGCGATTCTTGCGGCCCCGAACAACCTTTTCCCGAAAAGCCCATTCGCCAAATGGGCCGCTTGTGCTATTGAGCGGTATCCAGCCAGTGCGTGATCCTGCCCCCGTGCATCACCCCGACGCGGTCGGCCATGGCGTGGGCCTCGGCCTCGTTGTGGGTGACCAGGATGGCGGTCTGGCCGGCGCGTTTGAGGATGCCGCGCACCTCCGCCGTCAGGCGCTCGCGCGTGCCGCCGTCGAGGTTCGAAAAGGGCTCGTCGAGCAATAGCAGCGCAGGTGACGGTGCCAGCGCGCGGGCCAGCGCAATGCGCTGCTGCTGGCCGCCCGACAACTCATGCGGAAAGCGCTCGCCGGCATCGGCCAGGCCGACCAGCGCCAGCATCTCGGCCACGCGCGCCTGCTGCAACGCACGGCTCGAACGGCGGAGGCCGAAGGCCACGTTCTGGCCCGCCGACAGATGAGGAAACAGCGCGTATTCCTGGAACATCATGCCCACGTGCCGTTGCTCGGGCGGCAGGTGCACCTCTCGCGAAGAGAGCAGCACTTCGCCGAGCCGGATGGAGCCGGCTCGCAGCGGCTCGAAGCCCGCAATCGCGCGCAGCACCGTGGTCTTGCCGCACCCCGAAGGTCCGAAGAGGCATGCAATTTCACCTGCGGGCAGCGACAGCGAGAAGTCGCTCACCACGGTGTGCAGGCCGCGCGGTGTTTCGTAGGCGAGCTGGATCGATTCGATGGAAAGAGGGGAACTCATGTCTTGTCCGGACCGGGCAGGGCCGATGGCGTGCCCAGTTGATTGCGCGCCAGCAGCATCACCGGCAGCAGGCCCACCGCGACGATGGCGAGTGCGGCAATGGCGCCCTCTTCATACGTGCCGCGAGCGGCCTCGGCATAGAGCCAGGTGGCCAGGGTGTCGAAATTGGCGGGCCGCAGCAGCAGCGTGGCGGGCAGCTCCTTCATGGCGTCGACAAAGACCAGCAGTGCACCGGTCGCAATGGCGGGCTGCAGAAGCGGCAGGTGCACGCGCCGCAGCGTGCCGCCGCTGGTCTCGCCCAGCAGCCGCGAGGCCTGTTCGATGGCGGGCGGAATACGCGCCAGCCCGGCTTCGATCCCGCCGACCGGCATGGCGAGGAAGCGGATCGCGCAGGCCACCACCAGCACGATGCCCGCACCCATGAGCGGCAGGCCTTGCAGGCCGAGCAGGTTGGCCAGCGCCGCGTCGACCGCAAGCGCCGGCGTGAGCAGGCCGATGGCGAGCACCGTGCCCGGCACCGCATAGCCCAGCGTGGCCACGCGCGCCTGCCAGCGCGCGCGGTTGGGGCGCGAGCCCTGGCTGCGCGCTGCCCATGCGACGACCAATCCCGCGGCCACCGCCACGAGCGTGACGCCGGCCGCCAGGGCCAGCGTGTTGCCGAGGCTTGCGAGCAGGCCCTGCGATACGCCGCCGCCCTGGTGCAGCCGCTTGGCGCTTTCAAAGACGAGATAGAGGGCCGGCGCCACGAACCCGATCAGCACCGGCAGCGTGGCGATGGCGGTTGCGAGCCAGGAGGCAGCGCCGTGCAGGCGGCGGGGCTGTATGGCGCGCATGCGTTGCGCCGAACCGAAGCGCTGGTGCTGGCGGCCATTGCGTTCGAGCCAGACCAGCGCGACCACCACGAACAGCATGGCGCAGGCGATCTGCGCGGCGCCGGCCAGGTCGGAGCGGGTGATCCACGTGGTGTAGACCGCGACCGTGAGTGTATTGATGCCCAGGAATTCCGAAGCGCCGATGTCGTTCAGCGTCTCAAGCAGCGCGAGGCTCAGGCCCACGGCAAGCGCCGGCCGTGCCAGCGGTAACGCCACGCGAAAGAACGCGCCCCGTCGGCTCTCGCCCAAGGTGCGGGCAGCCTCCATCAGGTGCGCGGGCTGCGTCATGAACATGGCACGCGCGGTCATGTAGACGTAGGGATAGAGCACGAAGCCGAGCACGAAGATCGCGCCCGGCATCGAGCGCAAGTCGGGCAGGCGGAACTGGCGGGGGCTGTCGAAGCCCAGCGCCCAGCGGATCGCGCCCTGCACCGGGCCGATTGGGTGCAGCAGATCGAGGTAGGCAAAAGCGACGATGTAGGTCGGCATTGCCAGCGGCAGCAGCAGGGCCCAGTGCAGTACGCGCCGGCCCGGAAAGTCGCAGGCCGTGACCAGCCAGGCGCAGCCGGTGCCGATCACCAGTACCAGCGTGCCAACGCCCGCCAGCAGCACGGCGGTGTTGAGTGCGGCCCGCGGCAACACGTGCGCGAACAGCGGCCCCCAGTGCCCCACGCCGGAGCCGAATGCCAGCCACGCCAGCGTGAGCACCGGCGCCAGCACACCGACGGCGATGGCGAACGAGGCCGAGCG
Source organism: Variovorax sp. OV700 (assembly GCF_900099805.1). Taxonomy (GTDB): domain Bacteria; phylum Pseudomonadota; class Gammaproteobacteria; order Burkholderiales; family Burkholderiaceae_C; genus Variovorax. The sequence goes on from NZ_FNDR01000003.1 coordinate 461,921, forward strand.
CCAGAGCGGGCCTGCAGCATGCAGGCCCGGCAAGTGGCGCTGCCCGATCAGCATTCGGGCACCAGGAACGCGTGCCCGGCCATCTCGGTCACTGATCGAAGCCGACCTTGTCCACCAAAGCGCTGGCTTGCTTGCGGTACTTGGCGATCTCGGCCACCGGCAGCGTGTCGGCCTTCAGCTCGCCGATCGTCTCGCCGATGATCGGGTCGAGCGCCACGCCCTTGCGCACCGGGTACTCGTAGTTGGCTTGCGCGTAGAGCGTCTGCGCCGGCTCCGACACCAGGAACTCGAGCAGCTTGACCGCGTTGGCGCGTTGCGGCGCGTTTTTGGCCACGGCCGCGCCGCTGATATTGACGTGGGTGCCGCCGCTCTTTGCGCTGGCGAAGGTCGGGCGGACCACCTTGATCGCGTCGCCCCATTTGCGCGCATCGGTGCCTTCCTTGGAGCCCTTCATCTGGCCGACGTAGTAGGAGTTCGCCAGGCCGATGTCGCAGATGCCGCCGAGGATGTCGCGCGCCACGTCGCGGTCGCCGCCCGTGGCCTTGCGGGCCAGATTGGCTTTGACGCCGCGCAGCCATTGTTCGGTCTTGGCCTCGCCGTCGTGCGCGATCATCGCCGCGACCAGCGCAGTGTTGTAGGGATGCTGGCCCGCGCGGATGCAGACCTTGCCCTTCCACTTCGGGTTGGCCAGGTCTTCATAGCGGAAGCTGGTGAGCGGCTGGTTCTTGTCGGCGTAGAGCACGCGCGCGCGCAGCGAGAGTGCAAACCATTGCCCGTCGGCGCCGCGCAAGTTGGCGGGCACGGCCGATTCGAGCGCGGCCGACTTCACCGGCTGGGTCACGCCGCCGTCGACCAGGTCCATCAGGTTGCCGATGTCCACCGTCATCAACACGTCGGCCGGCGAGCGCGCGCCTTCTGCCTTGACGCGCTCCAGCAGGCCGTCCTTCACGAACACGGTGTTGACCTTGATGTTGCTCTGCGTGCTGAAGGCGGTGATCAGCGGTTGGATCAACGCGGGCTCGCGCGTCGTGTAGAGCGTGAGTTCGTCGTTGGCGGCGTAGGCGGGCAGGGCGGCGGCCGCCAGCCAGGCGGCGGAGACGCCGATCAGTGCGCGGGCGGCGCGGCCTTGGACGCCGAAGCGGTCGGTCATGAAGGATCCTCCAGGTGCAGAGACGTGTTTTGAAAAAGCATCGCAGCCACGCGACTGACGATGAGAATCATTATCACTGCCCGTGGGGAGCTTTTTACGTCCTTGCACTTACACGGCGCAGGACTACCCGGATGAAGCTGCCGCGCCAGACGTTCACTGCTACGCGTTCAATCCACCCAGCGGCAGACCTGTTCCAGCGGCGCGCGCGTCGTACGGAAGCGATTGGCCGGATGCGAGGGATCCTCGTAGCCGAACGCGATGCCGCACACCACTTGGCGATCGTCCGGAATGTCGAACCAGCGACGCAGGAATTTCGCGCGCGAGGCCACGGCCGCCTGGGCGATGCTGGCCACACCCAGGCTGCGCGCCGCGAGCACGAAGTTGTTGACGTAGGCGCCGCAGTCCACCGCGCCGTAGGTGCCGAGCAGCGCTTCGGTGGTGACGAGGGCCAGGTGCGGCGCGCCGAAGAACCTGAAGTTCTTCCGCGCCTGCCGCTCCGAGGCTTCGCGGTCGCCGCGCGCCACGCCGACGCTTTCGTACAGCTGGAAGCCGCATTCGCGCCGGCGCTCGCGGTACACGCCGCGGTACTCCGCGGGAGGTGCGATATCGAACGCAGCATCGGCAGCTGCTTCCTCGGAGTCGAAGGCCTGGCGCAGCCGCTCGGTGGCCGCGGCGCCGGTCACGATCACCTGCCAGGGCTGCGAGTTGCACCATGACGCGGTGCGCTGCGCCAGCTGCAGGATGGCTTTGATCGTTTCGCGCGGGACCGGCTCCGCCAGGTAGCCCCGGCAGCTGTAGCGCTCGTCGAGCAGGGCCTTGAAGGCCGGTGCAAGCGTGGGATCGTGGGGAGTCGAGGGCATGGCGGCAAATCCCGGTTCAGCGCGGCGCGGGCATCTCGAAAACGAGGCAGGTGGTGGTGGCGTGCGCGTACAGCGTGCCGTCGGGTCCGACGAGCCGCGCCTCGGCAGTGGCGAGCTGCCGGCCACAGTGGATCACCTTGCCCTCGGCGCGAACCCGCTGCACCTTGGGTGTGATGCCCTTCACGTAGTTCACGCTCAGCTCGGCCGTCGTGTAGGCGCGGCCTGCCGGCATCATGGTGTGGACCGAGCAGCCCAGCGCAGAATCGAGAACGGTGGCAATCCAGCCGCCGTGGATGGTGCCGAGCGGGTTCAGGTGTTGCGGCAGCGGCGTGCCCTGGAACACGGCCACGCCGCGGCTCACCGAAAGAAGAGTGAAATCGAGCGTCTTGGCGATAGCGGCATAGGGGATTTCGCCCTTCAGCATGGCCTGCATCATTTCGAGCCCGGTCTTGCCGGCGATCTGCTCAGGCCGTGCCAGGCCAGGGCCGGGTCCCGCATCGAGGCGTTGGACGACCTCTGCCTCTTGGGCGATCCAGGCGTCGATGGAGTGGGGCTCGCTCATGAAAAAATCCTTGATAGTTGCATATACAATCATTGTAGCTACAATGAAACCATGAACACCGCTCTGAAGCCTCAGCTGAAGCCCCAAGGATGTACCAATTTCCGCCTGCGCAGGCTCTCCCGGCTGGCGTCGCGCCTCTATGACGCGCACGTTGCGCCCAGCGGGCTCAAGACCACGCAGTATTCACTGCTCTCGCACGTGCTGCATTTCGGGCCGCTGCGCCCGGTCGACCTGGCGCGCGAGATGAACGTCGACGCCTCCACGCTCACGCGCAATCTCAAGCCTCTGCTGGCGGCGGGCTTCCTGGTGCAGACCGAGGGCCCCGATGCGCGCAGTCGCATGCTGGCGATCACCGATACAGGCCGCGAGAAGCGAGCCGAGGCGCAGCGCCTGTGGCACGGCGCGCAACTGGCGCTCAACGACATCCTCGGCACGGAGCGCGTGCTGGCGCTGCATACCCTTCTCGACGAGAGCCTGGAACTGCTGCAGCGCGCAGGGCTGGGCGATGGACAGCCGGAAGACCAAACAGGAGCCCGCGATGAATGAAACCTCTTTGCGGCGCCATGCGCTGTGGCTCGTGCTGCTGGCAGCCGCGGGCGCTTTCGCGCTCACGATGGGCGTGCGCCAGACGATGGGGCTGTTCCTCTCGGCGCTCAACACCTCGACCGCGCTCGGCATCGGCAGCATCAGCCTCGCGTTCGCGTTCGGGCAGCTCTGGTGGGGACTCACGCAACCCTTTGCTGGCGCCGTGGCCGATCGCATCGGAACCGGACGCGTGGTGTTCATCGGCGTGCTGCTGGTGGCCGTCGGCACGCTCATCACGCCGCTCATGACGAGCACGGCGGGCCTGATCTTCGCCATCGGCGTGCTCGCGGCCGGCGGCGCCGGCATGGCGGGCCCTTCGGTGCTGATGGCCGCGACCACGCGCCTGGTGCCGGCGAACAAGCGCGGCCTGGCCACAGGCATGGTGAATGCCGGCGGCTCCTTCGGACAGTTTGCGATGGCGCCGATCGCCGTTGGCCTGACGGCGGCCGTGGGCTGGGCCGGCGCCATGCAGTGGCTCGGCGTGCTGGTGCTGCTGGCGCTGCCGGCCGCATGGGTGCTCAAGGGCAATTCGAACGCGATGGCCGCGGCTTCAGCGGCCGCATCGGGCACAAAGCCGCTGAGTGCGCGCCAAGCCATCGGCCAGGCGCTCGCGACGCCCAGCTTCCGCTACCTGAGTCTGGGCTTCCTGGTTTGCGGCTTTCACGTCGCTTTCCTTGCCACGCACTTGCCCGGCGTCGTCGCAGCCTGCGGGCTGCCGGCTGAAGTCGGTGGCTGGGCGCTCGCGATGATCGGGCTTTTCAACATCGTCGGCAGCCTTGCGATGGGCTGGGCCGTGGGGCGCTGGCGCATGAAGTCGCTGCTTTCAATGGTCTATGCCACACGCGCCATCGCCGTGCTGGTGTTCCTGCTGGCGCCGAAGACGACCGTGGTCATGCTGGTGTTCGCCGCCGTGATGGGTGTGACCTTCCTGTCGACCGTGCCGCCGACCGCCGGCCTCGTCGCCAAGATGTTCGGGCCGGCCAACATGGCGATGCTGTTCGGCATAGTGATGCTGGCGCACCAGGTCGGCGGCTTCCTGGGTGCGTTCCTGGGCGGCTATGTCTTCCAGGCCACGGGCAACTACGACATCGTCTGGTACATCGACATCGCGCTCGCCGCGGGCGCCGCGCTGGTGCACCTGCCGATCCGCGAAGCGCGGCTCGTGCGTTCGAAGCTGGCGGCGGCGTGAGCGCGCACCACGGTGCACAGCACGGAGGTGAATGAATGAGCCAAGAACTCGATCCGCGCACGCGCCGCATGCTCGAAGCGCCGATCGTGCCGACGCTGCTGCGCCTGGCCGCGCCCAATGTGCTCGTGATGCTGGCGCAAGCCTCCGTGGGGCTCATCGAAACCTACTTTGTCGGCAAGCTGGGCACCAATGCGCTGGCGGGCATGGCGCTGGTGTTCCCCGTCGTCATGCTGATGCAGATGACCTCGAGCGGCGCCATGGGCGGCGGCATCGCCTCGTCGATTGCCCGTGCGCTGGGTGCGCGCCGCCGCGCCGACGCCGATGCGCTGGTGTGGCACGCGGTGGTCATCGCGCTCGGGTTCGGCCTGTGCTTCTCGCTCGCGCTGTTGCTCGGCGGACGCCGGCTGTACGGCGTCATGGGCGGCACCGGCGCGGCATTGGATGCGGCCCTGACCTATTCGAACTGGGTGTTCGCGGGCGCGGTGCTGGTGTGGCTCTTCAACTCGCTTTCGGCCGTCATCCGCGGCACCGGCAACATGTCGGTGCCGGCGAACGTGACGGTGGTGGGCGTGCTGTTCCTCATTCCCGCGTCGCCGATTTTGATCTTCGGTTGGGGGCCGCTGCCGGGCATGGGCATTGCGGGCGGCGCGATGGCGCTGCTGCTGTACTACCTGTTGGGCTCGGTGGCGCTCATCGTCTACCTGCGGTCGCCACGCAGCCTGCTGCGCCCTACGCTCGCGGCGCTGAAACTGCGTTGGCCGCTGTTCCGTGAGATCCTGCGCGTCGGCCTGGTGGCCGCCGTGGCGACCGTGGCCACCAACCTGTCGATCGGCACCGCCACCGCATTGACCGGCCATTTCGGACCGGGTGCGTTGGCAGGCTATGGCACCGCGTCGCGGCTCGAATATCTGCTGGTGCCGCTGGTGTTTGGCCTGGGCGCGCCGCTGGTCGCCATGGTCGGCACCTGCATGGGCGCCGGCCAGCGTGAACGCGCGCTGCGCGCCACCTGGGCCGGCGCGGCCATTGCCTTTGTGCTCACCGAAAGCATCGGCCTGGCGGCGGCACTGTTTCCGCGGCCCTGGCTACTGCTGTTCGGCAGCGACCCCGCCATGCTCGAAACGGGTACACACTACCTGCGGCTGGTGGGGCCGCTCTATGGCTTCTTCGGCGTCGGGCTGGTGCTGTATTTCGCCTCGCAAGGGGCAGGGCGCCTGCTGTGGCCGGTGCTGGGCAACCTGACGCGTCTTTCGGTGGCGGGCATCGGCGGCTGGCTCGTCTTTCGCGCGGGCGGGGGACTGACCGGCGTCTTTGCGGCGCAGGGTGTTGCGATGGTGCTGTACGGCACGGTCATCGCTTCGGCCATTGCGGGCGGCGCATGGTTCGGCCGCGTGGGCTGGCCGCGCACCACCGCCGGGCTGCTGCGGCGCGTGGCGCAAGCCTGAACAGACACGAGGCCTGCCGGCGATTCGCCAGGCTATGCGGCGGCATCTGCCGCCGCACAGGCCCGGGCCTCGTGCTCCGAAGAATCAGTAGCGGTACGGATTCTCGGGCCGGCGGTCGTAGCGGTTGGGCACGCCGTCGCCGTCATCGTCCCGACGGCCGTAGCGACGCTCTTCCCAGCGGCGATGCCGATGCTCGTATCGGTCATGGTCGCTGTAGCGCGGGCCGTAGTAGTGATGCGGCGGGGGCGGCGCCACGTAGTACTGATGGCGCGGCGGCGGCGGCGGTGCGGGCACCACATACACCTGGGTCTGAATAAAGCGGCCGCCGGTCTGGGCCTGCGCCGGTGCGCTGAGAGCTGCCAGCGAGAGCAGGGCCGCGGCGCCGATTGCGAGAGTGAGCTTTTTCATGGCAACTCCAATGGAGTGGTTGGAAGCCCTATCGTCGTGGCTCCATGTGAACGTTGTGTAAGGCTGGAGCGAAATCGGATGAAGAGCTGTAAGCCGCTGCGCGGCCGGTACGCCATCGTAAGCGCCGCATTTCCGATGCGAAACCGGCCGAACGGACGTCAGCCGTGTGGCGGGGCCGGCAGCATGCGCCGCAGCGCCTCGAAGAACAGGTCGGACTGCTCGCGTTCGCCCTGGATCTGCGCCGCGGCATGCGCAGCCAGCTTCGCGTCGACCGGAATCAGCGGCCTGCCGGTCGACTGCGCGATCACTTGATGCAGGCTGGCGCGTTCCAGATAGTAGAGATCGTCGTAGGCATGCGCAATGGTGGCGCCCGCCACAATCACGCCGTGGTTGGCCAGGAAAGCCACGTCCTTTCCTTCCATGGCGCGTGCGATGCGTTCGCCCTCGGCGTCATCGAGCGCCAGGCCGTTGTAGACCGCGTCGATTGCAATGCGGTTCATGTAGCGCATCGCGTTCTGGCTCAGCGTGGGATCGAGCGCGCGATCGGCCGTGAGCGTGAGTGCGGTGGCGTAGGGCATGTGGCAGTGCAGCACGACCGCGTGGCCGGTCAGCCGGTGCACTGCGCCGTGGATGAAAAGGGCGGTCGGTTCCACCCTGTGGCGGCCGGCAAGCACTTCGCCGTGCACGTCGATCAGCACGATGTCGTCGGGGCCGATTTCGCTCCAGTGCAGGCCGCGCGGATTGATCAGGTAGCGGTCTTGCGCGCCGGGAAGCATCACGCTGAAGTGGTTGCAGACGCCTTCCGAGAGGCCGTGGTGGGCGGCCGCCCGCAGGGCAAGCGAAAGGTCTTCGCGCAACTTGCGCACGGCGGGGCTGGCGTAGTCTGAATCTGCGGACATCGACGGGACCTCGTGGATGTTGGATGAAGAAGAAAACGACGAAGAGGTGAAGCTTTTCAGGCGTGGATTGCGCCCGTGCAGGCAGCGACGAATCTCTGGGCGTCGGCACGCACGTCCGACGCCTGCTTGCCGGGCTTGTAGAGCGCCGAGCCGATGCCGAAGCCGGACGCGCCAGCCGCGCGCCATTCGGCCATGTTGGTGGGCGTGATACCGCCCACGGGCATCAGCGGCGTGCCGGCGGGCAGCACCGCAAGCAATGCCTTCACCACCGCGGGCGATGCCAGTTCGGCCGGAAACAACTTGAGCCCGGTCGCACCTGCGGCCAGTGCGCCGAAGGCTTCGGTCGGCGTCATCACTCCGGGCAGGCAGACCATGCCCAGCCGCACGGCTTCGGCGACCACCTCGGCGTTGAAGTTGGGCGACACGATCAGCTCGCCGCCGGCCGAATGCACATAGCGCACCTGTTGCACGTCAAGCACCGTGCCGGCACCCACCAGGGCCTCGGGAAAGCGCGTGCGCATCAGCGTGATGCTGGCATAGGGCTTGGGCGAATTGAGCGGCACTTCGAGCAGCCGGAAGCCGGACTCGACGATGGCGTCGCCCACGTCGGCGGCCTCGGGCGGCGTGAGCCCGCGCAGGATGGCGACCAGGGGCAGCTCGCGCATCGCGGCCTTGAATTTTTCTTGAGGAGTCGTCATGAGATGGTTCTGTCTGCGTCGAGAAAACCGGACAGTGCATGCAGCCCGGCCCAGGTGGCTTCGGCGCCCATCGTGCGCGTGGCGATGCCGGTGGCGCGCAGCGCCAGTGTGTAGCGCTGCGTGAGCGCGGGGGAGCCGATCAGCACCACTTCGCCGGAGGCATGCAGCGATTGGGTACGCAGTTCTTCGCCGATCAAGAGACCCGAGAGATAGCTGGCGAGCTCCTCCGTGGGCATGCGCTCGAACAGCGCCAGCGTGCGCGCGCCGAAGGCGTTGTGAAGCAGGCCCTGGCCGTTGTCCGAACGCGTGACGCCTTCCACGAAGGCGGCCTCATCGAGCGGTGCATCGGCATCGAGCGTGCGCGCAAGAATCGAGTGCTGGCTCAGCAACGCATAGAACTCCCCGGTCATGAAGGTGCGAAAGCCCTTGACGCGGCCCTTCTTGACCGTGGCCCACTTGTTGTGCGTGCCCGGCAGCACGAAGACCCCTTCGTCGACATCCATGAGCGCCATGGCGCCGAAGATCTGGACCTCTTCGCCGCGCATGACATCGGGAACCCCGTCGTGCTCGTCGCGCAGGCCCGGTACGATGGAAATGCGCGAACCCGGCCGCACGTCGATGTCGATGATCCGGTGGCCCACCTCGACGCGCCCCGCGGGGCAGGCGCAATAGGGCGCCTCGATCCAGCCCTGCTTGCTGCCGGCCATGCCGGAGATCAGGCAGCGCGTGCCCGCGGGCTGCATCCAGTCGGCGAACAGCGACTCGAACACCGCCGGAAAGCCGCCCGCCGACACCTTGAGAATGCCGCGCGCATCGCTGCGCTCCTCGAGCACTCGGCCGCCGGCATCGAGCAGCGCGCCGCGCAAGGAGCTCGTGCCCCAGTCGACCGCCACCAATCTGCTCATGTCAATGCGACTCCATGGGGAAAGCCTGGGGTGTGCCCCAGTGCTAGTGATTGTCCCTTGGAACGAAAGCACCGCGCCGGCCGCGCAGGAAGGCCAGGTCGGCGCCCTGGTCGGCCTGCAGCACCGTGTCGACGTAGAGCTTCCAGTAGCCGGAATCGAGCGGCGCCTTGGGCGCAACCCATTTCTCGAGACGGCGCGCGAGTTCTTCGTCGCTCACATGCAGGTGCAGCTTGCGATTGGGCACGTCGAGCTCGACGATGTCGCCGTCCTGCACCACCGCCAGCGGGCCACCCGCTGCGGCCTCAGGCGCGGTGTGCAGCACCACGGTGCCGTAGGCCGTGCCGCTCATGCGCGCGTCGCTGATGCGGACCATGTCGGTGATGCCCTTGCGCAGCACCTTCGGGGGCAGCGGCATGTTGCCCGACTCGGACATGCCGGGGTAGCCGCGCGGGCCGCAGTTCTTCAGCACCATGATGCAATGCTCATCGATGTCGAGGTTCTCGTCGTCGATGCGCTGGTGCAAGTCGTCGGCGTTCTCGAACACCACCGCACGGCCCTTGTGCACCAGCAGTTCCGGCGTGGCGGCGCTGGGCTTGATGATGGCGCCGTTGGGCGCGAGGTTGCCGCGCAGCACGCAGATGCCGGCGTTTTCCTTGAACGGCTCGGCCAGCGGCCGGATCACCTGCGGGTTGTAGTTCTCGACGTCCTTCACGTTGTCCCAGAGCGTCTGGCCGTTGGCCGTGATGACGTCCTTGTGCAGGTACTGCGCGATCTCCTTGATGACCACCGGCAGCCCGCCTGCGTAACAGAAGTCTTCCATAAGGAAGCGGCCGGAGGGCTGCAGGTCGACCAGGCAGGGCAGTTCGGAGGCGAGCCGGTCGAAGTCGTCCAGTTTGAGGTCGACGCCGATGCGCCCCGCAATGGCCAGCAGGTGGATGACGAGGTTGGTGGAGCCGCCGATGGCCGCGTTCACCTTGATGGCGTTCTCGATGGCCTCGCGCGTGAGGATCTTGGACATGTGGAGGTCTTCATGCACCATGTCGACGATGCGCCGGCCGGCCATGCGCGCCAGCACGTTGCGCCGCCCGTCCACGGCCGGGTAGGCCGCATTGCCGGGCAGGCCGATGCCCAGCGACTCCACCATGCAGGCCATGGTGCTCGCGGTGCCCATCGTCATGCAGTGGCCGTGGCTGCGGTGCATGCAGCTCTCGGCCTCGAAGAAATCTTGCAGCTTGAGCGTGCCGGCGCGCACCTGCTCGCTCATTTGCCACACGCCGGTGCCCGAGCCCAGTTCCTGGCCGCGCCATTTGCCCGAGAGCATCGGCCCGCCAGATACGCCGATGGTCGGCAGGTCGACGCTGGCCGCGCCCATCATGAGGGCGGGCGTTGTCTTGTCGCAGCCCATGAGCAGCACCACGCCGTCGAGCGGATTGCCGCGAATGCTTTCTTCCACGTCCATGCTCGCGAGGTTGCGATACAGCATGGCCGTTGGACGCAGCAGCGTTTCGCCGAGCGACATCACCGGGAACTCGAGCGGGAAACCGCCCGCCTCGTACACGCCGATCTTGACCTGCTCGGCCAGCGTGCGGAAGTGCGAGTTGCAGGGCGTGAGCTCGCTGAAAGTGTTGCAGATGCCGATGACCGGGCGGCCGTCGAACTGGTCATGCGGCACGCCCTTGCCCTTGACCCAGCTTCGGTAGATGAAACCGTCTCGGTCATTGCGGCCAAACCATTGCTGGCTGCGCAGATCACTGGATTTTTTCTTGGGGGAAGTGCTCATCGGTTGTCTCCGTTTACGACCGCTTACGACTCCAAACCTCAGGGTTTGTCCTGCCGATCAGTCATTTCAATCATCATATGATAAGTGCGAAGAACCTGCCGGACCCTTAGTGTTTTCGAGCGTCGGCATATCAAATTTCACATCACGCACATGATCAAGAACATCCACGGTCGCACGCTCGAGCTGCTCGGCGAAGCTGTCGTGGCCGGCCGTTATGCGATCGGTGCGTCAATCCCGGCTGAACCCATTCTGGGCGAGGAACTGGGCGTGAGCCGGACTGTGGTGCGGGAGGCGATCAAGTCGCTCGCCGCCAAGGGCCTCATCGTGACAGGGCCGAAGGTGGGTACGCGCGTGCTGCCCCAGGACAAGTGGAACTGGTTCGACCCGGATGTCATCACCTGGCAGTCGCGCGCCGGGCTCACGCCCGAGTTCCTGCGCGACCTGCAGGATTTGCGGCGCGTGGTCGAGCCAGCGGCTGTGCGGCTCGCGGCCGAGCGCGCCAACCCGGAGGACATCGACGAGATCGAACGCGCCTACGCCGGCATGAAAGAGGCCGTGGAGAACGGCGGCGACTACGTCACCTTCGACCTGCGCTTTCACACCGGCTTGTTGAGCGCGGCACGCAACCGCATGTTGGCGCAGATGAGCAAGGCGCTCAACGCGCTCTTGCGCACCAGCTTCGAAATTTCGACCACCAAGCCCGACGGTCCCGCGCTCTCGCTGCCGCTGCACCGCGCGGTGCTCGATGCGGTGATTGCGCACGATCCGGCCAAGGCCGAGCGAGCGGTCATCCGCCTCATCGACGGCGCGCGCCAGGACATCGAAGACGTGCTCGGTTCGCGCCGGCGGCTGCCGCGGCTCAGCCGCCCACCGCCTCGGCTCAAGGCGCATTAGCCGGCCGGTGCAGCTTTTTGCAACAGGTTTTTCACCACGCTCGTGTTTCGAGCATTTCCACCGAAGAAGAGGAGACAGCATGAAAGTCGTCAAATCGCTGATAGCGCCGACGCTATTCGCACTGGGGTTGCTGGCGGCGGCAGGCCCCGCTGCCGCGCAGGAAAAGCTCACCGTCTGGTGGGTCAAGGGCTTCTACAAGGCTGAGGACGATGCGTTGTTCGCCGCCATCAAGAAGTTCGAGGACAAGAACAAGAACGTGAAGATCGAACTCTCGCAGTACCCGATCCAGGACATGATCCCCAAGACCGTGTCCGCGCTCGATTCCGGCAGCCCGCCCGACGTGGCGTACGCCGACGTGTACGACTTCCAGGTCACGGGCAAGTGGGCCTACGACGGCAAGCTCGAAGACCTCAGCAGCGTGCTCTCGCCCATGAAGGACCGCTTTGCGCCCAACACGCTGGAGACCGCGTACCTCTACAACGAGCAGACCAAGAACAAGGCGTACTACGCCTTCCCGATCAAGCAGCAGACGATGCACGTCGAGTACTGGCTCGACATGCTCACCGAGGCGGGCCTCAAGGAAACCGACATTCCCACCACCTGGAAGGACTACTGGACCTTCTGGTGCGAGAAGGCGCAAACCGCCAGCCGCCAGAAGAGCGGCAAGCGCACCTTCGGCATCGGCATGCCCATGGGCGTGGATTCGAGCGACTCGTTCTATTCGTTCCTGACCTTCATGGACGCGTACAACGTCAAGCTGGTGGACGACAACGGCAAGTTGCTGGTCGACGACCCGAAGGTCCGCACCGGCCTGATCGGCGCGCTGACCGACTACACCACGCCCTACACCAAGGGCTGCACGCCGCCGTCGGCAACCAGCTGGAAAGACCCGGACAACAACGTCGCGTTCCACAACAAGACGACGCTGATGACGCACAACGCGACCATCTCCATCGCCGCCAAGTGGCTCGACGACTCGAACAACGCGTCGCTCACGCCCGAGCAGCGTGAGGAAGCGCGCAAGAACTACACCGAGCGCATTCGCACTGCGGGTTTCCCGAGCAAGCCGGACGGCAGCAAGATGGTCTACCGCAGCGCGGTGAAGACCGGCGTGGTGTTCAAGGACGCCAAGAACAAGGCCCGTGCCAAGGAGTTCGTCGCCTTCCTGCTGCAGGAAGAAAACCTCACGCCGTACGTCGAGGGTTCGCTGGGCCGCTGGTTCCCGGTCACCAAGGCCGCGCAGCAGCGTGACTTCTGGAAAGCCGATCCGCACCGCCTCTCGGTCTTCAACCAGTACGCCGCCGGCACCGTGACCTTCGAGTTCACCAAGAACTACAAGTTCACTGTGCTCAACAACGAGAACGTCTGGGCCAAGGCCATGAGCCGCGTCGTCACCGACAAGGTGCCGGTGGACAAGGCGGTCGACGAGATGATCGCGCGCATCAAGACGGTCGCGGCGCAGTAAGCCGCTTCTTCGAAAACCACCTACACCGGGCTGACTCGCATGAGCTCCACTGCCACCGCCGCGCCGCTCCCGGCGCCTACCGTCAATCTTGGGGCGCGGCACGCGCGCTGGCAGTTCTGGGGCGCGGTCATGGTCGTGCCCTACCTGCTGGTGTTCGTGGTTTTCGTGCTCTACCCCGTGGGGTACGGGCTGTGGCTCGCGCGCCACCCGCAAAGCTACGTCAAGCTGGTCGAAGACCCGATCTTCTTCCGCTCGGTGATCAACACGGCCATCTTCCTGGTCGTGGCGATCAACATCAAGATGCTCATTGCGCTTGTGCTCTCGGGCTTCTTCGTGACATCGCGATGGTGGATCAAGATCATCTCGGCGATTTTCATCCTGCCATGGGCGATGCCGTCGATTCCCACCATCCTGTCGATCCGCTTCATGCTCAACCCCGAGTGGGGCGTGATCAACAGCACCATCTTCCGCCTGACGGGCGCGGATGGTCCCAATTGGCTCAACGATCCCACCCTTGCGCTGGCCTTCGCGATGGTGGTGCACGTGTGGAAGTCGCTGCCGTTCTGGACGCTGATCCTGGTGGCCGGGCGGCTGGCCATTCCTACCGAACAATATGAGGCCGCATCCGTGGACGGTGCCTCGTCGTGGCAGAAGTTCCGCTTCGTGAGCTGGCCCGCGCTGAAGACGCTGTACGTCACGTCCCTCATTCTTTCGATGATCTGGACGCTGGGTGACTTCAACAGCGTCTACCTGCTGACCGGCGGCGGACCTGCCGACCTGACGCACGTGCTCGCAACGCTGGGCATCCGCTATCTGCGGCTCGACCAGGTCGACCTGTCGATGGCTTCCATCGTGGTGGCATTGCCCCTCGTGCTGCCGCTTGTCTACTTCATGATGAAAAGGCTTTCGAAATGAAGCGCTGGACCCCCAAGGCCATAGCGACCGAGGCCAAGCTGCTGCTGATCGGCATTCCGGTGCTGCTCTGGACGCTGATCCCGGTCTACCACATGGTGCTCTTCGCGATCTCGTCGAAGGACTCCGCGACCTCGGGCCACCTGTGGCCCAAGAACCCGACGCTGGACAACTTCCGCATCGTGTTCCAGCAGAAGCACTTCTACCTCGACCACTTCTGGCTCCAGCTATGGAACTCGCTGCTGATCGCGCTGTCCGTCGGCGCGCTCACGCTGTTCGTCGCGACCACGGCCGCGTTCGCAATCAGCCGGCTACGCGTGCGCGGCGGGCGCACCGTGATGAACCTGGCGCTCTTCACCTACTTCATTCCCGCGGCCTTTCTTGCGGTGCCGATGTACAAGACCATGGGCAACTATGGCTTGCTCAACAGCCAGTGGGCGCTGATCCTCGCGATGGTGACCATTGCATCGCCTTACTGCATCTGGGTGCTGAAGCAGGCGTCGGACAAGCTGCCCTACGAGCTCGACGAGGCCGCGCGCATGGACGGCGCTTCGCCGCTGCAGCTGTTCCGCCTCGTGTACCTGCCGCTCATGGTGCCGTCGCTGGTGGCGGTGGGCACCTATTCGCTGCTGCTGGCATGGAACGAGTACCTCTACGCCTTCCTGCTGCTGTCCAACGACAGGAGCGTGACGCTGGCGGTGGCGCTCGGCAACTTCCTCTCGGCCGACGATTCGCCGTGGGAGCTGCTGATGGCCACGGGCCTCATCTACGCATTGCCGCCCGCGGCAATCTATTACGCCTTCAAGCGCTACATGGTGGGCGGGCTCACCGCCGGTGCCGTCAAGAGTTGAGCGAACCCTGGGAATAAAAATGGCTTCCGTATCCTTTCGCAATATCCAGAAATCCTTCGGCAAGGTCCAGATCATCCAGGGCCTTAGCTTCGACATCACCGACGGCGAGTTCGTGGTGCTGGTCGGGCCTTCGGGCTGCGGCAAGTCGACCTTGCTGCGCATGCTCGCGGGCCTCGAAGACATCAGCGGCGGTGAGATCATGATCGACAGCCGCGTGGTCAACGACCTAGAGTCGAAGGACCGCGACATCGCCATGGTGTTCCAGAGCTATGCGCTCTATCCGCACATGACGGTGGGCGAGAACATGGGCTTCAGCCTGCGTCTGCGCAACGCCGAGAAGTCGGTGACCGACGAGCGCGTGTCGCGGGCTGCGAAGATCCTCAACCTCGATCCGCTGCTCGGACGCTATCCGCGCGAGCTGTCGGGCGGCCAGCGCCAGCGCGTGGCCATGGGGCGCGCCATCGTGCGCGACCCGAAGGTGTTCCTGTTCGACGAGCCGCTCTCCAACCTCGACGCCAAGCTGCGCGTGGCGATGCGCGCCGAGATCAAGGCGCTGCACCAGCGCCTGAAGACCACCACCGTCTACGTGACGCACGACCAGATCGAAGCCATGACCATGGCCGACCGCATCGTGGTGATGCACGACGGCATCGTCGAGCAGATTGGGACTCCGCTCGACCTGTACGACCGCCCCGACAACCTGTTCGTCGCGCAATTCATCGGCTCGCCGTCGATGAACGTGATCGAAGGCACCGTCCGGCGCTCGGGCGCTGAATGCTACGTCGAGGCGCACGGCGCGCGCTGGCCCGTGCCGCCTCGCACCTCGGCACCCGATGGCCAGCCGGTGCACTACGGCATCCGCCCGGGCGACATCACGCTGGGCGGCGGCAGCGGCGTCAATGCGCAGGTGATCGTGGTCGAGCCCACGGGCGCCGAGACCGAACTGCTGGTGCAGGTGGGCGAGGCGAAACTGGTGCTGGCGGTGCATGGCCGCGTCGACGCGCAGCCCGATGAGACCATAGGTCTTGCAATCGACGTCGACCGGGTGCACCTGTTCGACCGCCAGAGCGGCCGGCGCATGCCCTGAGCTTTTATATTGGACTTTCGGCTCAGTCCGTGCGCAGCCGGAGCAGCGCACGCACGAAGCCGTGGTCCGAGCGCGAGCGGTCGCGCCCTTCGTGCAGGTGGTCGTTGAAGTAGTCGACCCTGCGCACGTCGCCCAGGCTGTTGCGGCTCGTCGCCACGAACTCTTCGCTCACGAAGACCTGGTCGAGCACGGCTGGAAAGCCCTGGTGGATGTGGGAGTAGGCCACGTCTTTCTTGAGCGCCGATTCGCCCTGCATTTCGTAGGCGTTGAAGAGCGCCACGTCGCGCGCAGCCTTGTCGTAGGCCACTTCGGACGTGGCGGCCACTAGTTGCGTTGTGACGCTGTGCGGGTCGTCGTTGAAGTCGCCCATCACCACCAGCGGCGTGTTCGTACCCTGCAGCAGGTCGAGCACGATGCAACGCAGGGCGGCTGCTTCGGCGCCGCGCATGACGAGCGAGCGCAGCGACGCCATCACGCCGACTTTCCGGTCCTCGCGGTCTTCCAGGGCATTGCCTTGCGCGTCCTGCAGGAACTTGGGCCGCTTCGACTTGAGGTGCACCGTGAGCACGTGCACCTGCTGCCCGTGCTTCATGCGCAGCGTGACCAGAAGCGGCGGACGCTCGAAGCGCGTGTGCGGGCCGAGGCCGGGCACCTCGACCCCGAAACCAGGCGGAAAGTCGACGAATGATTGCACCCGGTCCACCTGCAGCCGCGTGGCAATGCCGACCCGCGGCGTGCCCTGTGCGCCGTTGTGCGGCGGCGTGTTCTCGGCACCCGGCACCGAGACGAAGTCGTAGCGCAAGCCGCTGCGCGCAATGGCGGCCTTCAGCGCGCTCTCGTCCCAGACCTCCTGCACCGCGAGCACGTCGGCATTGAGCGCACGAAAACGCTCACCGATCCAGTCGACCTTGCGCTCGTATTCGCGTTCGTCGTACGGATCCTGGTTCTCGTAGAACACCCGATGCGGGTTCGCGAGATTGAGCAGGTTGCATGTGGCGACGAAGAGGGTGGCGTAGTTGGGCGGAATGTATTGCATGGCTCGCGAATTGTGTCCGGCGGCGTGCCGCGATGGGAGGACGCCTTTTGTACTCATAGGCGAAGCATCCGTCGAGACGCTTGTGTGGTGCATTCCACAAAACGCGAGAAAAGTGCCGGTTCCGAATCTGGACCACGGTCGTGCCGTGATCAGCAAAACGACAATTCGGTGTCCGGCTTGTCTATTGGGAGGAAACAAAAATGAAGGATCGATCGACCGCTTGTTCCGCATCGCACTGCGTGCTGCTGGCCTCGGTGTTCACTGGGCTGCTGGCGCTCGCGGGCTGCGGCTCCAGGCCCGCAATTGCGCCAGAGCTTCCCGTCGTCACCCGCGTCATGGTGATTCCGGTAGCGCCGATCAAGAAGCTTCACACCGAGAACAAGGGCATCCCGCTCGGGGTACTGTGGCAGTCGATTGCCGATCGCGTCAAGGGCTCTGAATTCAACGAGCGCATGGAGGCCGTCCGCAAGGACATGGGCCCGAAGATGACGGCGGCGCTGGTCGCGCAGCTGAATGCGCAGGGCTATCAGGCGCAGGCGCTCGAAGGTGTTTCCAGGCCGGCGGCTTCGCCCGACAACATCGACTACGGACTGCTGCCGACCTCGGAGCCGGTGCTGCACGTCTATTTCAACGAAATCGGCATGTCTTCCGCGCGCTTCTCGACCGACTATGTGCCGCGCGTGAACCTGAGCGCTTATCTGATGACCGCCAAGGATGGAGACACCGTCTACTCTGAGACCATCTACTACGGTGCCGACGCCAGCGGCGATTCTTCCGGCAGCGTGCCGGCCAATGCGCGCGACCGCTGGGGAAGCTTTGGCGAGCTGGTGGCGCAGCCGCAGGCGGTGGCCCGCAGCTACGACGATGCGGTCGCCGCGCTGGCCACCCGGATCGCGAAGAACATACGCGCGAACACGGCGCCGCCGCGCTGATGGCCCGGACAGAAAAACAAAGGGCACCGAGGTGCCCTTGTTCATTTGCGGGATAGTTGGTTCTACCCGAGGTTCCGCTTAGCGGCCGAAAGAACGGCCACCGCCACCACCGCCGGAGCGATTGCCACCACCGCCACCGCCGCCGCCGTAACCACCGCCACCACCCGAACGGCCACCGCCGCCCGAACGGTTGCCGCCGTAGCCACCACCACCACCGCCGCCGCCCGGACGGCCACGTCCGCGGCCGCCACCCATGTGGTCGACGCTCGTACGCAACGGATCCGGCTGGCCATCGCCGCCTGCAACCGCTTCAGCACGCAGGTGCGCGACCTGGTTGGCTTGCGTCGGGCTGTGGCTGTTGCCGTGATGGCGCGGTTGGCGCTCGTCATGCGGCAGATGATTCTGTTGTTGATGATGATGCTGGGGTGCATGGTGCGGCGTGCGTGCCGGACCTTGCGGGCCACGGCCCTGCGGCGGGCGTGCACCCTGGCCGCGCGGGCCTTGCCCCTGGCCTTGGCCGCCGCCATTGGCGTTGCGGCCTTGACCGCCACCGCCCTGGCCGCCACCACGGCGTTGACCGCCGCCGTTGCCGCCACCACCGCCGCCAGCGCGTTCGCCGCCGCCTTGGCCGGCCTTGTTCTCGCGAATGCGTTGCAGCATTTCGGTGCGAGCAGCCTTGGCGGCCGCCTGCATCACGTCGCGGCTCGGCGGACGGCCGGCGCCGCCCCAGATCGTCTGGCGACCCATGGCGATCGGTTCGGCGCGTTCGCCGTCTTCAGGACCGAAGCCTTCGACGAACTGCACCGGAATCGTCTGCTTGGTGAAGCGTTCGATTTCCTGCATGAAGCCTTCTTCGTCCAGGCAGACAAAGCTCACGGCCTCGCCGCTCGAACCGGCGCGGCCGGTGCGGCCGATGCGGTGCACGTAGTCTTCGCTGACGTTCGGGATTTCGTAGTTCACGACGTGCGGCAGCTCGTCGATGTCGATGCCGCGGGCTGCGATGTCGGTGGCCACCAGCGCGCGGATGTCGCCGCTCTTGAAGCCGGCCAGCGCTTGCGTACGCGCGCTCTGGCTCTTGTTGCCGTGCAGCGCCATCGCCTCGATGCCGTTCTTGGTCAGGAATTCGGCCACGCTGTTGGCGCCGAACTTGGTGCGCGTGAACACGAGCACCTGGCTCCACTTGTTCTCGTTGATGATGTGCGCGAGCAGCGCCTTCTTCTTGCCGCGGCCCACGGGGTGAATCACCTGGGTGATGCGCTGCACGGTGGTGTTGCGCGGAGTCACCTGGATGCTTTGCGGGTTCTTGAGCAGCGTGGCCGCCAGGTCGCGGATTTCGTCGCTGAAGGTGGCCGAGAACAGCAGGCTCTGCTTTTCCCGGGGCACCAGCGCGAGGATCTTCTTCACGTCGTGGATGAAGCCCATGTCGAGCATGCGGTCGGCTTCGTCCAGGATCAGCATCTGGACCTGGCTCAGGTCGAGCATGCCCTGCTGCTGCAGGTCGAGCAGGCGGCCGGGGGTGGCCACGAGGATGTCGACACCCTTCTTGAGCTTGCTGATCTGCGGATTCATGCCCACGCCGCCAAAGATCACCGTGGAGTCGAGCTCCAGGTACTTGCCGTAGGTGCGGACCGACTCTTCGACCTGGGCCGCGAGTTCGCGCGTGGGCGTGAGCACCAGGGCACGAATGCCGATGCCGCCGAACTTGTTGGTGGCGCTCGCGCCCGTGCTGAGCTTGTGCAGCATCGGCAGGGTGAAGGCGGCCGTCTTGCCGGTGCCGGTCTGGGCGCCGCCGAGCAGGTCGTGCCCGTCGAGAACCGCGGGAATGGCTTGCGCCTGGATGGGGGTGGGGGTGTCGTAACCGTGCTCGTGCACAGCCTTCAAGATGGCGGGAGCCAGCTTCAGTTCGTCAAAATTCATTGGAAACAATAAGCGCCATACACGGCGCAGTGGCATCGGCCCGCTTGGCGCTTTTTGCAACGCCGAGCCAGTCAAGGCAGATGAAGGTCAGGGGTGGGAGCCGAAAAACCCGTCGTGATAAAGGGCTTTCTTCGTCCCCGGCAGAGAGCCGGTGTTGCGGGCAACTGGACCCGGCAACGGTGCCTATTGTCGCATGAGTCGATAATGCGTGGTTTGCCGCGCCCGAAAATCGCTTTCGGCACCCGCGCTTTCCGAATCTCCGCTACCCAAGGTAACTACCCCCAGATGGCTCAATACGTCTATTCGATGAACCGCGTCAGCAAGACCGTGCCGCCCAAGCGGCAGCTCTTGAAAGACATTTCGCTCTCTTTCTTCCCCGGCGCCAAGATCGGCGTGCTCGGCCTGAACGGCTCGGGCAAGTCCACGCTGCTCAAGATCATGGCGGGTGTGGACAAGGAGTTCGAGGGCGAGGCGCTGCCCATGCCGGGGATGACGATCGGCTATCTGGAGCAGGAACCCAAGCTCAACAACGAGCACACGGTGCGCGAATCGGTCGAAGAGTCCATGGGTGCGGTGTTTGCGGCCAAGGCGCGCCTCGAAGAGGTGTACATCGCCTATGGTGCCGAAGACGCCGACTTCGACGCGCTGGCGGCCGAGCAGGCCCAACTTGAAGCCGTCATCGCCACCGCCGGCACCGATTCCGAACATCAACTGGAAATCGCCGCCGATGCCCTCCGCCTTCCGCCGTGGGACGCGAAGATCAGCCTGCTGTCAGGCGGCGAAAAGCGGCGCGTGGCGCTGTGCCGCCTCTTGCTGTCCAAGCCCGACATGCTGCTGCTCGATGAGCCGACCAACCACTTGGACGCCGAATCGGTGGAGTGGCTCGAAGTGTTCCTGCAGCGCTTCACGGGCACCGTGGTGGCCATCACCCACGATCGCTACTTCCTCGACAACGCGGCCGAGTGGATCCTTGAAATGGACCGCGGTCGCGGCATTCCCTGGAAGGGCAACTACAGCACTTGGCTCGAGCAGAAGGGCGAACGCCTGGCGCAGGAGCAGAAGAGCGAAGAAGCCCACGCCAAGGCGCTGAAGAAGGAACTGGAGTGGTCGCGCCAGAACCCGAAGGCGCGTCAGGCCAAGAGCAAATCCCGCCTGGCTCGCTTCGAAGAGCTGAGCGACATGGAATACCAGAAGCGCAACGAGACGCAGGAAATCTTCATTCCTGTGGCGGAGCGGCTGGGCCAACAGGTGTTCGAGTTCCACGGCGTCAGCAAGTCCTTCGGCGACCGCATGCTGATCGACAACCTGAGCTTCACCGTGCCGCCGGGCGCGATCGTCGGCATCATCGGCCCGAACGGCGCCGGCAAGTCGACGCTCTTCAAGCTGCTCGCGGGCAAGGAACAGCCGGACAGCGGCGAAGTCATCATCGGCTCGACAGTCAAGATGGCCTTCGTGGACCAGCACCGCGACGAGCTCGCCAACAACAAGACCGTGTGGGAAGACATTTCCAACGGCCTGGACATCATCAACGTCGGCAAGTTCCAGATGGCGAGCCGCGCGTATGCGGGCCGCTTCAACTTCAACGGCGCCGACCAGCAGAAGAAGGTCGGAACGCTGTCGGGCGGTGAACGCGGTCGCCTGCACCTGGCCAAGACGCTGATCGCGGGCGGCAACGTGCTGCTGCTGGACGAACCCTCGAACGACCTCGACGTCGAAACCCTGCGTGCGCTCGAAGACGCGCTGCTCGAGTTCGCCGGCACGGTCATGGTCATCAGCCATGACCGCTGGTTCCTCGACCGTATCGCCACGCACATCCTGGCCGCCGAAGGCGACAGCCAGTGGACCTTCTTCGACGGCAACTACCAGGAGTACGAAGCCGACAAGAAGAAGCGCCTCGGCGAAGAGGGTGCCAAGCCCAAGCGCATGCGCTACAAGGCTCTGAAGTAAGCCTCAGGTCGCTTCAGCAAGAGCGTGCGGTTCCGCAAGGGGCTGCGCGCTTTTTTCATCGTCCGCCGTAAACACCTCGCGTGCGGCGAAGAGGCCGTTCAGTGCCGCCGGGAAGCCTGCGTACACCGCCATCTGCATGATGACCTCGACCACCTCGGAGCGCGTCACGCCGACGTTCAGCGCAGCCTGGATGTGCACCCTCAACTGCGGCGCGGCATTGCCCATGGCGGTGAGCGCGGCCACGGTCGCGATCTCGCGGGAGCGCAGGTCGAGGCCGGGGCGCGAGTAGATGTCGCCGAACGGAAACTCGATCACCAGGCGGCCAAAGTCCGGCGCGATGTCGGCCAGGCTTTCGACCACCTTGACGCCGCCTTCACCGTCGATCTCGTGGAGCTTGGCCAGGCCACGCGTGTAGCGCAGGTTGTCGTTGTGGCCCTGGTCCTGTTGTGTGTTCGTCATTGCTCGTCTTTCCTTGCCGGGCTTTGCCCGATGGTGGAGGACGCTTCTTCGTCTTCTCGACCGCGCGGTAGTGGTCGATCTTGAGCGACAGCGCTTGCATGGATTGCTGCAGCGCCGCCACCCGGGCCTGAACTTCGGCAAGGTGCTCCTCGAGCATCTCGCGCCGTTCGCCGACGCTGGCGTCCCCCTGGCTTCGAAGCCTGACGAAGGCCTGCATGCCCTGGATGGACATGCCGGTCTCGCGCAGGCGCAACAGGAAAGCCAGCAAGTCCATGTCGGCGCTCGCATAGCGCCGCTGACCGCCCGGTGCACGCGGCACCGCGGCAATCAGCCCGATGCGCTCGTAGTAGCGCAGCGTGTGGGCCGTGAGGCCGGTGCGTTGCGCGACTTCCGCGATGGTCAAGCTGACTTCCATGGCGGGAATTCTCGAAGTTCGAGCGCGCTCCAAGTCAAGCGCTTTCTGCGGCTTCCTTCGGCAGCGGCGTTCGGGGCGCGAAGTCGCCCGGTTCCGGCCAGCGCATCTGCACGCGCTTTTGCACCGTGTGGATGTTGTTGCGCAGCGCATAGAGCTCATCGGCATACGACAGTGGAACGGCCACCTTGTTCACCACGCGGTCGAGCTCGTCGAGTTCGTCGAGCAACTCCTTGCGCTCGCCTTGCCGCGCATCGACCTTGGCCTCGATGTCGCGCAGCCGCGCATACCAGCGGAACACACGCCGACGCACGCGGAACTGGTAGAGCGGCGGCACCACGCGGCTCAGCGGCAGCATCAGCACCAAGAGGCCGCCGAGCACCAGCCACATGCGCTCGATCAGATTGCTGGCCCAGAACGGCAGGTAGCGCTGCCAGAACGGCGGCGTGCCGTTGATCGCGCGGTCGCCCTCCGGGCTCACGGGCAGTTCGCTGGTGCGCGTGTTGGGAAAGTCGCGCGCGCGGTTGAACCAGCCGGCATCGCTGTGCATGCCTTGCGCGGCCTGAGCAAAAAGCTGCCGCAGCGCCGGGTGCGTCTCGTCGCGCGAGAGCAGCGAGGTGGTGGCCGCGAGCAGCGATACGTCGGAGGGCGGCAGGTCCCTAGAAAGGTCGACTACGCCGCGCGGCAGCGTGACCGCCGAGAGGAACGGGAAGCGCCGCGTATAGGCGTCGGCCTGGCCGAAATCCATGAGCTTGATGTCGGGCGCGCGCAGCAGGCGCTGCACCTGCGGCGACTGCGGCGCGGAGGCCAGCACGATGGCGTCGAGCAGGCCGGCCTGCAGCGCTTCGGCGGCGGCCGCCTGTTCGAGGTTGGAGAGCTGTAGCGCGTCGGGGTCGAGGTGATTGGCCTTGAAGAGCCGCTCCATGATCTCGGGCAGGCCGCTGCCCGCGAGATCGACATTCACGCGCAAGCCGCGCAGTTGCGCGAGCGATGTCAGCGTGCTCGTCTTGCGGTCGATCTTCTGTGCGCTATCCGCTCGGTAGAAGAGCCAGATCGGCTCGTAGAACAGGCTGCCGAGGGACGTGAGGCCGGCTTCCTCGTCGGCCACCGGATCGGCGCTGCCGCCGCGCACAAAGCCCACGTCGGCGCCGCCGCTGCGAAGCAGTTCCAGGTTCTCGGACGATCCCGTGGTGGCCTTGAGCTCCACCTCGATACCGCTGCTCTTGAGCAGTTCGGCATAGCGCTTGCCGAACTGCGAATAGGCGCTGCCTGTGGGCCCGGTGGCCAGGGTCACGTGCCCGGGTGGCTGCGGCTGCAGCCACCAGTAGGCGGCAATCAGCAGGCCGATCACGAGGAACACGATCGGGCCGGCCGATGCGATCAGGTCGCGGATCGAGAGCAGGATCAGCTTCAGCGTCTTGGGCATGGCCATGGGAATCAATTCAAATTTTGGTAGTGGCGAGGTCGGCTGCGCACGGCACGTGCATTTCGCCCACGGTGACAGAACGCGCGGCCAGCACCGCGCGCAAGGTGGCGCGCGCCACCGCCTCCGCGGCCATGGTGCCGAGCACGGTCATGCCGGGGGCATTGCCTTCGAGCGGCACGCGGCCGGTGGCCAGCGCAAAGAGCGTGTCGCCGTCGCTCATCGTGTGCACCGGGTTGATGGCGCGCGCGAGACCGTCGTGCGCCACGCTGGCGAGGCGGTTGGCCTGCACCTTCGTCAGCACCGCGTCGGTTGCGATCACGCCCAGCGTGGTGTTGGTGCCCGCAAGCAGCGGCTTGGGCTGCTCGCCGCGCAGCAGGGCGCGACGGGTGTCGAGCAGTGCAAGCCCGTCTTCGGTGCGCGCACCGGCCACCGGCTGCGCGGTGTCGGGATCGATCACGTCGCCGAGCGCGTTGACAGCGATCAGCGCGCCCACCGTCACGCCGCCCACGGTGACCGAAGCGGTGCCGATGCCGCCCTTCATCGCGCGATGCACGCCGAAGAGCTTGCCCACGAGTGCGCCGCTGCCGGCGCCCACGTTGCCTTCGGCCGGGGCTTCATCGCTCGCCGCTTCGCAGGCCGCATAGCCGGATGCGGCGTCGGGGCGAATGCGCGCGTCGCCCATGGGCAAGTCGAACAGCACAGCGGCCGGCACGATGGGCAAGATGCCGAAGCGCACGTCCATGCCGATGTTCCGCTCCTCGAGCCAGCGCATCGCGCCCTCGGCCGCGGCCAGGCCCCAGGCGCTGCCGCCCGCCAGCATGATCCCGTGCACCTGCTGCACCAGGTTGCCGGGCGAGAGCAGGTCGGTTTCGCGCGTGCCGGGCGCGGCGCCGCGCACGTCGACGCCTGCAACAGCGCCTTCGCGCGCGAGGATCACGGTGCAGCCGGTGGGCCGGCGCGTGTCGGAAAAATGGCCTACCTCGATGCCGGCGACATCGGTGATGGCGCCTGAAGGCGAAAGATCGGAAGAGGGAACGGACATGGCGGCCGATTATGGGACCGCCCCTCTACGATAGGCGGCCATGACAGTTGCAAGAAGTTTCTCCGCGGGCGGCGCCGGGCGCCACGTGGTCGTGATCGGCGCGGGAGCCGTGGGCAGTGCGACGGCCATCGAGGCCTTGCGCGCCGGCCTGCGCGTGACGGTGGTGGAGCCCGGCGAGCCGGGCGGCCCGCAAGCCACGAGCTACGGCAATGCGGGTTGGTTGTCGTCGCATTCCGTGGTGCCGCCCGCGCTGCCCGGTGCGTGGCGCAAGGTGCCAGGCTGGCTGGCCGATCCGCTCGGGCCGCTCGCGCTGCGCTGGCGCTACCTGCCGCGCGCCTTGCCCTGGCTGCTGCGCTACCTGGTCTCGGGCTGGACCGAGGCGCGCGTCCAGCGCACGGCCGACGCACTGCGCACGCTGCTTGCCGATGCGCCGGCGCTGCACGCCAGGCTCGCCGCCGAGGCCGGTGTGCCTCAACTCATCGAGCAGCGCGGACTGCTGCATGCGTACCGGTCGCGTGAAGAGTTCGAGGGCGACGCGCTCGGCTGGCGCGTGCGCCGGCGCACCGGCGTGCAATGGGACGAATGGCTGGAGCCGGAACTGCGGCAGCGCGAACCCGATCTCGATGCGCGCTACACGCTCGGCATCTTCGTGCCCGAGGCCGGCCACTGCCGCAACCCGGGCGCCTATGTGGCCGCGCTGGCGCGACATGCGATGGAGGTCGGTGCACAGCGCGTGGCGGCGCGCGCCGCGGGCTTTCGTATCGAAGGCGGGCGGCTGCGCGCGGTGCAAACCGAAGCCGGCGAGATCGCCTGCGACGCTGCCGCCATCTGCGCGGGCGCGCGCTCGGGCGCTCTCGCCGCGGCGGCCGGCTCTCCGGTGCCGCTCGAATCGGAGCGCGGCTACCACGTGGTGGTCGAAGGCGCTGCCGTGGGTCCGCGCACGCCGACCATGGTGGCCGACGGCAAGCTCATCGCGCACTGGATGGACGGCGGCCTGCGTGCGGCCGGGCAGGTCGAGATCGGCGGACTCGAGGCCGCGCCCGACTGGCGCCGCGCCGAGATCCTGCATCGCCACCTGCAATCGATGTTTCCCGCCCTGGCCGATCAGCCGGGGGCTTCGGTCGTGGTGAAGCACTGGCTCGGCCACCGGCCCAGCCTGCCCGATGGGCTGCCTTGCATCGGCACCGCCGCGGCCAGCCCGGACGTCGTGCTCGCCTTCGGGCATGGACACGTGGGCCTCTGCGGCTCCGCGCGCACCGGCAGGCTGGCGGCGCAGTTGCTGGCCGGCACCGCGCCCGAGACGGCGCTGGCCCCGTTCGATCCTGGCCGCTTCAGCTGACCGAGCCGTACCGGTTCAGCGGTAGCCCTGGTAAATGCGGGTGCCGCCGTCGGCCAGCACCAGCAGAACGTCGTAGGGATCGCGCCGGTTTCCATAGACCGCGCCGTCCATCCCCGGCGAGCCGACCGGCATGCCCGGCACGGCAAGGCCGATCGCTTTCGGCTTTTCACGCAGCAGCCGGTGTACCTCGCGGGCAGGCACGTGGCCTTCGAGCGCATAGTCGCCCACCATGCCGGTGTGGCACGAGCCCAATTTGTCGGGCACGCGGAGCCGGGCGCGCGCAGCGGTGTTGCCGTCGTCGTGCACGCGCGTTGCGAAGCCGTTTGCATTGAGGTGCTTGACCCAATCCTGGCAGCACCCGCAGTTCGGGTCCTTCCAGATCTCGACCATCGGCGCCGCGGCCAATGCGGCGAGCGGCCATGCCGCGGTGGAGGCGAGCGCCAGCACCGGGCCGGCGCGCAGAAGAAGTGTGCGTCTTTGCATATGGGTTCTCCTCAAGACACGAGCTGCCCGCGGGCCTTGTCGACCCACACCTGCAGATTGTCGAGCAGGTCTTTCTGGCTGAAGGAGCAGCTCTCCTCACTGAAGAGCGCGCTCGATTCGAGCCGATCGAGCAGGTTCAGCAGTACTTCCGCGTAGCGCGGCGGCAGGGCGCCCAGCAGGTCCGCGCTGGCGCGCGCTTCGTTCGACAGCACGGAGGCCGAGCCGCTGCCGCTTTGCAATGCCGCGATGCGGCTGCCGAGGTCTTCGAGTTGCCGTGCGGCGGTGTTCATGACGCGGCCTTTCCGGGTGGCGGCAACGACAAGCCGCGTTCGCGCATCAAGTCGCGCAGCACATCGGGGTAGTCGGTAATGATGCCGTCCACGCCCCAGTCCATCAGCCGCAGCATGTCGGCGCGCTGGTTCACGGTCCAGGGCAGCACCTTGAAACCCAGGCCCTGTGCCTCCTTGATGGCCTCCGGGGTCAGGTCGTTGTAGGCCGGCGACCAGATCACCGGGCCTTCCGTCTTGCCCGCAGCGGCCTTGACCAGTTGAGGTGTCGAGGCGAAATTTGCGGCGTCGAGCCCTGCTGTCCAGCGGCTGTCCTTGAGCGTGCGCGCGCTGCTGAGATAGGCGCGCGGCAACTGCGGCGCCAGCTGGCCGACCAGCGCGAGCGTGCGCCAATCGAAGCTCTGGACGGTGACCCGGCCGCCCATCTGCGCCTTGTCGATCTCGGCGAGCAGCGCGCGCACCATCGGCTCGGGTGCGGCGGTCTCCTCCGGCTTGGCCGGATCGATCTTGGTCTCGATATTGAAGCGCACGGTAGTGGCTGCGGCACCGCGTGCGCGCACGTGGTCGAACAGGACGGCCAGGGTGGGAATGCGTTCGCCGTCTTGCGGGATCTGCAATGCGAACTGCTTGCCGTAATTGCTCGCGGGATTGAGGCGGCCCACGTCGTAACTCTGAAGCTGCGCCAGCGTGAGCGAGCGGACCGTGGCGCCGCTCTTCGGAGCGAGCCACGCGCCGTTTGCGTCCCGCGTGTGGTCGGGGTTGAGCGCGGTGTCGTGGGAAATGACGACCACGCCGTCGGCCGTGAGTCCGACGTCGAGTTCGAGCGTGTTCACGCCAAGGTCGATCGCTTTCGAGAAAGCCGCCAGCGTGTTCTCGGGTGCGAGGCCGCGCCCGCCACGGTGGGCCTGCAGGTCGAAGTGCTGCTTTGCCTTGGGGAGGATGGCCGCGCAGCCTGCAATCAGCAGTGCGGCGGCAAGCAGGGGGTATTTCATTTGAGCTGCACCTTGATGCCGTCGTCCTGCACCGTGATGTCGCCGATTTCGTAGGTCTTGCGGCCGACGGTGAGTTCTTCGGCGGTAAAGCTGCGCAGCACCTGGCCTTGCAGCAGTTCTTGCGCGACCACTGCGCCGATCTTTTGCAGCCGCTCGGCATCGCGGCCTTGCACGCCCTGCAATTCGAGGCGCTCGGCCTTCGGCTGGTCGAGCCGCAGCGCGCGCGTGGCGGTGTCGTAGCGCAACGCGCTGCTCACCGAAACCACGCCCTGCACCGGCGATACGGCCAAGAGGGGGCTCGCAATGGTCAGCGTGGCCGTGATGGCCGCGCGGTTGCCGCGCGCATCCAGACCCAGTTGAGGATCGCGCAGGCCGACCATGAAGATCTCGGCATAGCGTTCGGCCACCGGAAAGCGCTTGGCGATCTGCGCCTGCAATTCGTCGCGGGTTGCGGTGTATTCGCTTAGGAAGAAATTGAAACCTGCCAGCGCCGAAAGCGGCGATTGCAGGACCGTGGCGCCGAGCAGCGCGCGCAGCATCCAGCGGCGGGAGTTGAAGGGCATGGGAGGGATTTGCATACTTCTCGGAGCTTGCCACAGCCTGCGTGGTTCCAGCCAGCGGCCCCCGGCGCGTTCGCAGGCTCCCCATGCTGCTATGCGGAAGGGAATATTTCCTACGCGCCGGCGCTGTTCGGCGAGCCACGTTCGGGGCTTTGGCAAGAAAAAGACGAACGATGCAGGGCGCCACGCGAATCGGAATTTCTGGCTGGCGCTATGCGCCATGGCGGGGGCGCTTTTATCCGCAGGGTCTGGCGCAGCGCCTCGAGCTCGATTTTGCCTCGCGCATGCTGCCGACGATCGAGATCAACGGCTCGTTCTATTCGCTGCAACGGCCCGAGTCCTACCAGGCATGGCACGACGCGACGCCGGACGGCTTCGTCTTTGCGGTGAAGGGGCCGCGCTACATCACGCACAACCTGCGACTCAAGGAACCTCGTACCGCGCTCGCCAACTTCTTTGCCTCGGGCGTATTCGCACTGGGCTCCAAGCTCGGGCCGATCCTGTGGCAGCTGCCGCCGTACTTTGCCTACAACGCCGATCGCCTGGAGGAATTCTTCACGCTGCTGCCCCGGGACGGCCGTTCCGCGCTGGCGCTCGCGCGCCAGCACAACGAGAAGGTCGATGACGACCGTACGTTGTTGAAGGTGCCCGCGAAACTGCGCCTGCGCCATGCACTGGAAGTGCGGCATGACAGTTTCGCGAATCCGGAATTCATCGCGCTGCTGCGCCGGCAGAAAGTCGCGTTGGTCGTTGCCGACACGGCAGGGCGCTGGCCGCTGCTCGAAGACCTGTGCGCCGACTTCGTCTACATGCGGCTGCATGGCGACAAGGAGCTCTACGCCAGCGGCTACAGCGACGAGGCGCTCGATCGCTGGGCCGAGCGCATCGATGCATGGCGCCATGGAGGCCAGGTCAAGGATGCCAGGCTGGCCGCGCCTTTGCGCCGACTGTCAGGGCGCAAGGGACGCGACGTGTACTGCTATTTCGACAACGACGTGAAGGTGCACGCACCCTACGACGCCGCGCACCTGGCGGCCCGGCTCGGGGTCGCCACCGGCCTCGGCCCCGACGACAACTTCGAGCCGCCGCCTGGCATGGCCGTGCGCAAGCGCACGAAGGCGCAGACTCGCAAGTAGAGGTGCCGTGCCGCCTCAGTCGTGCAGCGAAGAAAGAAACTGCTTGAGCTCGGCTGTCTGCGGGTTGCCGAACAGTTCGGCCGGCGGGCCGATCTCATGCACCCGGCCCTGGTGCATGAAGATCACCCGGTCGCTCACCTTGCGCGCAAAGCTCATCTCGTGCGTGACCATGAGAAGCGTCATGCCTTCGTCGGCCAGCGACTCGACCACGCGTAGCACTTCGCCCACCAGCTCGGGGTCTAGCGCGGACGTAATTTCGTCGCACAGCAGCACGGCGGGTTCCATGGCGAGCGCGCGAGCAATGGCCACACGCTGCTGCTGTCCGCCGGAGAGCTGGTCGGGCATGGCGTCGAACTTCTCGGCGAGGTTGACGCGCTCGAGCAGCTTGCGCGCCTGAGATGCCGCCTCCATGCCGCCGCGCTTTTTCACCAGCGTGGGGGCGAGCATCACGTTCTTGCCGACCGAGAGGTGCGGAAACAGGTTGAAGCTCTGGAAGATCATGCCCACGCGCTGGCGCAGCTCGCGCATGGCCATGGCGCTTTCGTGCAGCAGGGGCTTGCCATCGACCGTGAGCGAGCCTTCCTGGAACACCTCGAGCCCGTTGATGCAGCGCAGCAGCGTGCTCTTGCCAGAGCCGCTCTTGCCGATGATGGCGATGACCTCGCCACGCTTCACGTCGAGATCGATGCCCTTGAGCACCTCGTTGGTGCCGTACGATTTGCGCAGCGCGGTCACGCGCACGATGGGCGCGGCGGAGGAGACGGGGGATTCAAGCACGGCGGCCATGGGATTTCCTCTCGAGGTTCTTGGCGTACAGGCTTACCGGGAAGCACAGCACGAAATAAAGCAGCGCCACGCAGCTGAACACCACGAAGGGCTTGAAGGTGGCGTTCGAAATCATGCTGCCGGCCTTGGTGAGTTCGACGAAGCCGATGACCGAGGCGAGCGCGGTGCCCTTGATGACCTGCACCAGGAAGCCGACGGTCGGCGCGATCGCGATCTTCACGGCCTGCGGCAGGATCACGTGGCGCATCTGCTCGGCAAAGCTCAGGGCCAGGCTGCCCGAAGCCTCCCACTGGCCCTTGGGAATGGAGGCTACGCAGCCGCGCCAGATCTCGGTGAGAAAGGCGCTGGTGTACAGCGTGAGCGCCACGCTGGCCGCGGTCCACGCCGACACGTCGATGCCGAAGAGCGCGATGCCGAAGTAGGCTAGAAACAGTTGCATCAGGAGCGGCGTGCCCTGGAACAGCTGCACGTAGATGCCGACGGTGCGGTTCATGACGCTGCCGCCGCGCAGACGCAAAAACAGTAGCAAGCCGCCGACCAGTCCGCCGCCAACGAAGGCGATGAACGACAGAACGACCGTCCAGCGCAGCGCCATCAGCAGGTTGCGCAGGATGTCCCAGAGAGAAAAATCGACCATGGTGTGGCTTCCTGCGTTCAGCGGCCGAAGAAGAATCTCGGCCCGGCCCAGTTGAGCAATTTGCGCAGCGCCACCGCCAGTGCCAGGTAGATCAGCGTGGCGATGATGAAGGACTCGAAAGCGCGGAAGTTGCGGCTCTGTATGAGGTTGGCTGCATAGCTCAGCTCTTCGGTGGAGATCTGTCCGCAGACGGCCGAGCCCAGCATCACGATGATGATCTGGCTCACCATGGCGGGCCACACCTTCTTGAGCGCCGGCGGCAGCACCACGCGGGTGAACACCTGCACCTTGTTGAGCGCCAGGCTCACGGCCGCCTCGATCTGCCCCTTGGGCGTGGCCTCGATGCCGGCGCGGATGATCTCGGTCGAGTAGGCCCCGAGGTTCATCACCATCGCAATGATCGATGCCGTCTCCGGCGTGAGCTTGACGCCCGCGGCCGGAAGCCCGAAGAAGATGAAGAACAGCTGCACGATGAAGGGCGTGTTGCGGATCAGCTCGACGTAGCTGCCAGCCACCCAGCGCAGCCACGGCGGCCCGTTGGCGCGCGCCCATGCGCAGGCCACGCCCACGGCCATGCCGATGACCGTGGCAATGGCCGTCAGGCCGATCGTCCAGGCAACGCCCTTGGCGAGCAGCCGCCAGTCGACGAGAACTGCACCGAAGTCGAATTCCATGGCGGCGCCTTTATCGGAGGTTCAGCGTGGTGGGTCAGACGGGCAGGTCGCCGGCCGCCTTGCCGAGCCACTTCTTCGACATGGCATCGAGCGTGCCGTCCTTCTTGGCCGCCGCGATGATCTCGTTGACTTTGGTCTTCAATGCGGTTTCGCCCTTTGCGACGCCGACGTAGCAGGGGCTGTCTTTCAGCAGCAGCTTGAACTCGGCGCTCACCTTCGGGTTCTTGGCGAGCATGTCGCCGGCAACCGCTGCGCTGGTTGCGATGGTTTGCGTCTGGCCGGCCACGAAGGCTGCGATGGTCGCGTTGTTGTCCTCGAAGCGGCGGTAGTCGACGTTCGGCGGCGCCACCTTGTTCAGTTCCTGGTCTTCCATGGCGCCGCGCGTCACGGCGACGGTCTTGCCGGCCATGTCGGCAAAGCTGGTGAGCTTCATGCTCTTGGCCGCATACACGGCCTGGAAGAAGGGAGCATAGGCCGAAGAGAACTCGATCACCTTCTCGCGCTCGGCGTTCTTGCCCAGCGTGGAGATCACGAGGTCGGCCTTGCGGGTCTGCAGATAGGGAATGCGGTTGGCGCTGGTCACGGGCACCAGCTCGACCTTCACGCCCAGCTTGGCGGCGATCAGCTCGGCCATTTCGACGTCCAGGCCCTGCGGCTTCATGTTCTTGTCGACCGAGCCGTACGGCGGGTAGTCGGTCGGCACGGCAATCTTGACGGTCTTGGCCTTCAGCACGTTGTCCAGGGCGTTCTGAGCCTGGGCGGCACCGGCCGCCGCCAGCATGGCGACGGAAGCAAGCGCGAGCGTGAGGTGGCGTTTGGACGAAGAGAAGTTCATAGCAGGGCTCCTAGGTAAGTCGTTGAATCGGTGTCGTCGGGGGAGGGTGCGGCTTTGCGCCGCTTCGGCTTGGCCGAGGTGTTCTGAAGCGGTGCCAGGGCATCGCGCAGTTGCGCGAGCGGATCGGTGGGTGCCTGCACGCGCAGCGCCGACTGCACCGTGCCGATATGCGCGGCCATCAATGCCTCGGCGGCGGCGTGATCGCCCCGTTCGAGTGCGGCAACGATCTGCACGTGGTCCTCACAGGACTGCACGGCATCGTGCGAAGACTGGTAGAGCATGGCGATCAGCGTGGTGCGCGCCGTGAAGTCGCGCAGCGTGTCGGCCAGGAGGGTGTTGCCCAGGCATTCGGCAAGGCAGACGTGAAAGTCGCCGAGCAGGAAGCTGCGGTTGCCGACGTCGTTTTCCTTCAGCGCCGTTTTTTCACGCTGGAGGTGCGCTTTCAACTGGCGCAGTGCGGCCTTGTCGATCTTGCCGGTGCTGCCTGCACTGCGGATAAGGCCCAGCTCGATGACGCGCCGGGCCTCGAAGGCTTCGCGCGCCTCGTCCTGGGAGGGTTCGATCACGAACCAGCCGCGCCGCGCGCTCACGGTGACGATGCCGCGTGCGGCCAGGCGGGTGAGCGCCTCCCGCACGATGGTGCGGCTGCAGTCGAACAGCATGGCAAGCTGTTGCTCGCCCAGGCGCGAACCCGGCGCGAGCTTTTGCGCCATCACCGCTTCGACGATGCGTGCACTGATTTCGGATGCGGAGATGGCCATAGGCCTGCATACCAGCAGCTTTTGTGCCAACTGGTATGCAAGATATGTGCACCGAAATGGGTAGCGGCTGCGCACAAGCCGCCCAAAATGCGGGCGTTTGGTCAGTCCATTCGGGCGCCCGAAGCCTTCACCGCCTTTTCCCAGCGCGGCATTTCCGTCGCCAGGAAGCGCGCGAACTCCTCGCTGCCCAGGAAGGCCGGGTCCGCGCCCTGGCTCACCATGCGCTCGCGCACCTCGGGGCTGGTCAACACCTGCCTGAACGCGTCGCTGAGCTTGGCGACAACGTCCCTGGGCGTGTCCTTGGGCGCAAGAAAGCCGTAGAAACCCACCACCTCGAAGCCCTTGATGCCGGATTCGATGACGGTCGGCACGTCGGGAAGGGCGGGGTTGCGTTCGCGGCTGGTCACGGCCAGGGCGCGCACCTTGCCTTGCTTGTGGTAGTTGGCGGCCTGCGGAATCGACTCTGCCATGAACTGCACCTGCCCGGCCATCAGGTCGGTAAAGGCTGGTGCACTGCCGCGGTAAGGTATGTGCACCATGAAGATGCCGGTCGCGGTCTTGAACATCTCGGGCACCAGGTGGCTGATGCCGCCGTTGCCGGCCGAGCCGTAGTTGACTTGGCCGGGCCGCGCCTTGGCGTAGTCGACGAACTGCTTGAGGTCTTGCACCGGCAGCTTGGGCGTGACCAAGAGGGCGAGGGGCTGCATCGCGGTGCGCGCGATGGGCACGAAATCGCGCTGCGTGTTGTAGGGCAGCTTGCTGTAGAGCGCGCCGTTGATCACGGCCACGCCGGTGTTGGCAAGCAGCAGGGTGTAGCCGTCGGCCGGGCTCTTGGCGACCGCATCGGCGCCTACCGAGCCGCCCGCGCCGGGCTTATAGTCGACGATCAGCGGCTGGCCGAGCACGGCCTGCAGCTTGTCGGTCAAGAGGCGCGCATGCTGGTCGAGCGGGCCACCGGCCGGAAAGCCGATGACGACCTTGATCGGCTTGTCGGGATAGGCGGCCTGTGCAAGGCCACCCACGCCGAACGATGCGAACGACGCGACTGAAAAGGCCGCCAGGATGGCGGCGCGGACCGGGTGGCGGTGGGCCATGGATCGTCTCCTCTTGTAGTGGAGACGATCATAAGCAGCGCTCAGCCCGCGAGCGTGGCCTTCAGCGTGATCTCCGGCACGCTGGCCAGCGCCTTCGACAACGGGCATCCGGCCTTGGCGGCGGCCGCGATCTGGTGGAACTTGGCTTCGTCGAGCTTTGGCACGGCGGCGTCGAGCTCGAGCGCGATGCGGTCGATCTTGAAGCCTTCGCCGTCCTTGGCCAGGCGCACAGCGGCCTTGGTGTCGATCCTGGTGGCGGTGAAGCCCTCTTTCTCGAGCGCGAAGGCAAAGGCCATCGTCAAGCAGGCCGCATGGGCCGCACCGACGATCTCCTCGGGGTTGGTGCCGCGCTTGTCGTCTTCGAAGCGGCTTGCGAAGCCGTAGGGATAGTCCTTGAGGGCGCCGGTTTCGGTGCTGACCTGGCCTTTGCCGGTCTTGCCGGCGCCTTCCCAGTGAACGCTTGCGTGCTTGTCTGCTGGCATGAAATCTCTCCTTCATAGGGGTGACGGTGGGGGGAGCCGAAGGTTCGCGCGGAATGCCGCGCTTGTCTGTAGTCGCAAGGCGCGTGCGGTGCGGATCGCGGCGTTGAAACAAATGGGCGTCGCCAAGGTGACGGCCCCGGGGGCTTCCCCGATGGGAGCGGCGGACGGGCCGCCTTAGGCTGCGGACTGTTCCTTTTTCTCTCCCTTCGACCGACTGCCCCCGACCATGCAACAACGCCCGCACTACAAGTTCTGGCCCAAGCGCCTTCCGCATTCGATTACCGTGCCCGCAACCTCGCTCTGGCACAACCTCGCGACATCGGCGGCGCGCTATCCGGACAAGGCTGCGCTGGTGTTCTTCGGCCGCGTGGTGAATTACCGCGATTTCGCCGACCAGGCCGAGCGCCTCGCCGGCACGCTGCATGCCATGGGCGTGAAGCGCGGCGACCGCGTGGTGCTGAACATGCAGAACTGCCCGCAGCTCGTGATTGCGCATTTCGCGATCCTGCGTGCCAACGCGGTGGTGGTGCCCGTCAACCCGATGAACCGGTCTGAGGAGCTCAAGCACTACATCGTCGACCCCGACGCCAAGGTGGCCATCACCACCGGCGACCTGGCCGGGGAGCTGGCCAAGGCCAGCAATGCGCTCCCGCCAGAGCAGCAGCTGGCCCACATGATCGTGACCCAGTTCACCGATGCCTTCGACGCCGACGCGAACGGCGACGACGCCCCCGCGCCGGCATGGAAGGAATGGCTCACCACGCGCCATCCCCTGCCCGAACTGGCGGGCGGCAAGGCTATGGGCTGGACCGACGCGATGGCCGCGGGCCATGCCGCACCCGAGCACGTGGTGGGCGCCAACGACATGGCGCTGCTGCCCTACACCAGCGGCACCACCGGCCTGCCCAAGGGCTGCGTGCACCATCACTCGAGCCTCATGCACAACGCGGTGGCTGGTCAACTCTGGGGCCAGGCTACGTCGGAAGCGGTGGTGCTGGCCGTGGTGCCCATGTTCCACATCACGGGCGTGGTGAGCATGATGCACACCTCTATCGTCGCGGGGGGCACGCTGGTCATCATGCCGCGTTGGGACCGCGACGTGGCCGGGCGCCTCATCTCGCGCTGGAAGGTGACGAGCTGGACCAACATCCCGACCATGGTGATCGACCTCATGGCCAGCCCCCACTTCGCGAGCTACGACCTGTCGAGCATCACCCACATCGGCGGTGGCGGCGCGGCCATGCCGCAGGCCGTGGCGCAGCGCCTCTTCGAACAATACGGGCTCAAGTACCAGGAGGGCTACGGCCTCACAGAAACCGCGGCGCCATCGCACACCAACCCGTCGGACAACCCCAAGCAGCAGTGCCTGGGCATTCCGTTCATGAGCACCGATGCGCGCGTGGTCGATCCCGACACGCTGGCCGAAATGCCCATCGGCGAATCGGGAGAAATCATCATCCACGGCCCCGAGGTGTTCCAGGGCTACTGGAAGCGCCCCGACGCCACCCGTGCCGCTTTTGTCGAGTTCGAAGGCAAGCGCTTCTTCCGCTCAGGCGACATGGGCCGCATGGACGAGGATGGCTATTTCTTCATCACCGACCGGCTCAAGCGAATGATCAACGCGAGCGGCTTCAAGGTGTGGCCGGCCGAGGTCGAACTGCTGATGTTCCGCCATCCGGCCATCCAGGAAGCTTGCGTCATCTCCACAAAAGACAACTATCGCGGCGAATCGGTCAAGGCCGTGGTGGTGCTGCGCGCTACGCACAAGGACACCACCGAGCAGGAGATCATCGACTGGTGCCGCGAGAACATGGCCGTCTACAAGATCCCGCGCAAGGTGCAGTTCGTCGACGCGCTGCCCAAGAGCGGGAGCGGCAAGGTGATGTGGCGGCTGCTGCAGGAAGACGAGACCGGCAGCGCCGCGTAACAGCGGGTTCCTGCCCCGGCGCCCCTGCACTTCGCGCCGAGAATCCGTGCCTTTGATTGCCACGGTTTCTCCGCTCATGCGCTTGCGCTTTTTCCCCGTCATCTGCCTTGCGCTTTTGCCCCTGCTGTCGCAGTCCGCCCCTCGAACCTGCCTGGTGGTCGGCATCAGCGACGGCGACACGCTCACCGCGCGCTGCGGCCGCTTCGGTTCCTACGAAGAGGTCAAGGTGCGCATTGCCGCGATCGACGCACCTGAAAGATCGCAGCCGTATGGCCAACGCAGCCGGCAGGCGCTGAGCCGCCTCTGCTATTTCGAGCAGGCCGTGATTGAGGAGCGCGACACCGATCGCTATGGCCGCACGGTCGCCGATGTGAGCTGCAAAGGGCACGACGCGGGCACCCATCTGGTCACTGAAGGCTGGGCCTGGGTGTACGACTTCAACGGAATCGCCACGCGGCGCGGCGGCGGGTTGTTCAAGCTGCAGGACAGTGCGCGCACGCAGGGCCTGGGGTTGTGGGCGGGTGCCAGGCCTACGCCGCCTTGGGAATGGCGGCGGCGCCAGCGCGAAAGCCAATCGAGCGACTTGCTGTTCTGAGCCCTGCCGCGTCCGTCCGCTGGCGGGTCATGCGCTGGTCCTACGACTCGCTCCTGCCCTGCACGTCCGCCACCACGCGCGCATTGCGCTGAAAGCTCCAGTAGGCGCTGGCCCAGTCCATCATCACCACGATGCGGTTGCGGAAGCCGATCAAGAAATACGCGTGCGCAAACAGCCAGAAGAGCCATGCCAGGCGACCGCTGAAGCGCAGCGGCCCGAAGGGCGTGCCCAGGTCCACCACCGCGGAGTTGCGGCCGATGGTGGCCAGGTTGCCGTAGTCGCGGTAGCGGAAGGGCACGGTCGGCTCACCCTTGATGCGGTGCAGAATGTTCGCGGCCGCCGCGCGGCCCATCTGCTTGGCGCCGGGCGACACGCCGGGCACCGGCTTGGGCGGCTTGCCGGGCGCATGGCTCAGGGCCGCGGCAAGGTCGCCGACCACGCTGATCTCGGGATGGCCGGCCAGGCTCAGGTCGGGCTCGACCTTGATGCGGCCGGCGCGGTCGCACTCGACACCGGTCGCCTCGCCCAGCATGCGGCCGAGCGGAGACGCCGCGACACCCGCCGCCCACACCACGCAGCTGGTGTCGATGCGGTAGCCGGTGGCCGGCGTGCCATCCGTCCCCCCGCCTGACTGCACTTCGAGCCCGGTGGCATCGATGGCCGTAACGCGGGCGTTGAGCCGCACCTCGACGCCGAGCTTTTCCAGTTGATCCAGCGCTTTCTGGCTCAGGCTCTCGGGCATGGCCTGCAGCACGCGCGGCCCGCCTTCGATCAGCAGCACCTGCGCGCTACCGGGGTCGATATGACGGAACTCGCCGGAGAGCGTGTGCTTGGCAATCTCGGCCAGCGTGCCCGCCATTTCGACACCGGTCGGCCCGGCGCCGATCACCGCGAAGGTGAGCAGGGCGCGGCGGCGCTGCGGGTCGGTGGCGGTTTCGGCCGCCTCGAACGACATCAGCACCCGGCGGCGGATCTCGAAGGCATCGGCCAGCGTCTTGAGGCCGGGCGCGACGGGCGCCCATTCGTCGTGGCCGAAATAGCTGTGCGTGGCGCCGGCCGCGACGACCAGGTGGTCGTACGGGACGCGGTTCCCGTTGGCCAAATGCACCGCGTGCGCCGAGGTATCGATGGCGCTCACTTCGCCGAGCAGCGTGGTGATGCGCGGCTGCTGGCGGAACAAGGTGCGCACCGGCGCCGCGATCGACGGTGCGGCCAGCCCGGCGGTCGCCACCTGGTAGAGCAGGGGCTGGAACAGATGGTGGTTGGTCTTCTCGATCACCGTCACGTCTACGTCGGCGCTTTCGAGCTTGCGGGCGGCTTCGAGCCCGCCGAATCCGCAGCCGACGATGACGACACGGGGGCGGGCGGAGGCGTTGTTCGTTTGCATCGAGCGGATGATACGCAGGCGCCCTGCACGCCAGCCCATCTTGTGCCAAAGTGGCTGCCCCACCGATCGGGCGGCCCCCGCAGCATAGGGCAGGGCGGGCACTTGTCCTACGTGATGCGGCAACACCGATCGGCTACAAATTGCGGTTGACCCGACTGGAGACACCATGACGCTTTCCCGGCCGATCACCCAGGCGGCAAGCGCACTGCGCGACAGGTTTCGCGAAGTGCGCGCCGCCAGCCTGGCACTCGCCGCGCCGCTCTCCGCCGAAGACCAATGCATCCAGTCGATGCCCGACGCGAGCCCGACCAAGTGGCACCTGGCGCACACCACGTGGTTTTTCGAAACCGTGCTGCTCCAGCCGCACGCCCCGGGCTATCGGCCGTTCGATACACGTTTTCATTACCTCTTCAATTCGTACTACGAGGCGCTCGGCCCGCGTCACCCACGGCCGCAGCGCGGGCTGCTCACGCGGCCTTCAGTCGACGAGGTGCATGCCTACCGCGGCCATGTCGACGAAGCGGTGCTCAGGCTGCTCGACAGCGACATCGGCGACCAGGACTGGGCCACCATCGAGCCCATCGTCACGCTCGGCCTGAACCACGAGCAGCAGCACCAGGAGCTCCTGCTCACCGACATTCTTCATGCGCTGTCATGCAACCCGCTGCTGCCGGCCTACAAGCCCGCCGCCGGGCCCGCGTTGCGGCTTGCCGCCGTGCCGCCGGCGATGCGCTGGCTTCCGCAGCCAGGCGGGATGGTGCAGGTGGGCCATGAAGGACAAGGCTTTGCCTTCGACAACGAAACGCCGCGTCATCAGGCACTGCTGCAGCCCTATGCCATTGCCGACAGGCTGGTGAATTGCGGCGACTACGCGCAGTTCATTGCCGATGGCGGCTACCAGCGGCCGGAGCTCTGGCTCTCCGACGGTTGGGCTGCCGTGCAGGCGCAGGGTTGGCGGCACCCCGCGTACTGGATCGAGGCCAACGACCCGCGGCTCGGAACCCAGCAGCAACAGGGCGGCTGGCAGGTCTTCGGCCTGCACGGCGTGCGGCCGATGGAGGCCGATGCACCAGTGTCGCAGCTCAGTTTCTACGAGGCCGCCGCGTACGCCGAATGGGCCGGCGCGCGGCTGCCCACCGAGTTCGAATGGGAGGCCGCCTTCGACGCGCCCGGCATTTCTCAAATGGCCGGCCATGTCTGGCAGTGGACGCGGTCCTCCTATGACCCGTACCCCGGGTTTCGGCCCATGCCCGGTATCGCGGCCGAATACAACGGCAAGTTCATGGTGGGTCAACTGGTGTTGCGCGGTGGCAGCGTCGCCACCCCGGCCGGGCACACGCGGCCCAGCTACCGCAACTTCTTTCCGCCGGCCGCGCGCTGGCAGTTCTCGGGGCTGCGGCTCGCGAAAGACGTCTGAATCATGCGCAATCCAACATCCTCGTCCTCCTTTTCGTTTGCCACCGCCGCCGCGCAGCAGCAGAAGCGCCAGCCCACTGCGCCCGTGCCGCTCTCCGAATTCGGCCGCGAGATGCAGGCTGGTCTTGCGCGCAAGCCGCGCCGGATTTCGCCGAAGTATTTTTATGACGCGGCGGGTTCGCAGCTGTTCGACCGCATCTGCGAATTGCCCGAGTACTACCCCACGCGCACCGAACTGCGCATCCTCGGCGAATGCGCCGGGGAGATCGCCGGGCAGATCGGTCCCGGCGCGGAAATTGTGGAGTTCGGTGCCGGCTCGCTCACCAAGGTGCGGCTGCTGCTCGATGCGCTCGAATCGCCCCGGCGCTACCTGCCCATCGACATCTCGGGGGAACACCTGGAGGCCGCCGCCGAGCGGCTGAAGGCGGACTATCCGCAGCTCGCGGTACAGCCGATTGCGGCCGACTACACGATGCCCCTGGTGCTGCCCACGCCATTGCCGGGCGCGGGCAAGCGCGTCGGCTTTTTCCCGGGCTCGACCATCGGGAACTTCGAGCCTGACGAGGCCTTGGCGTTTCTGCAGCTTGCGGCGCGGATGCTCCGCGGCGGAGGGCTCCTGATCGGCGTCGATCTGGTGAAGGACCCGGACCGGCTGCATGCGGCCTACAACGACGCGCAAGGCGTGACCGCCGCGTTCAACCTCAATCTGTTGCGGCGTGCGAATGCCGAGCTCGACACCGATTTCGATGTCGACGGCTTTGCGCACGCGGCGTTCTACAACGCACCGAAGCAGCGCATCGAGATGCATCTTGTGAGCCGGCGCGACCAGGCGGTTTCATTGAACGGTGAGCGGTTCGGGTTTGTCGAGGGTGAGACGATTCATACGGAGTACTCGCACAAGTTCACTGTGGAGGGGTTGAGGGCGCTGGCTGTGAAGGCGGGGTTTCGGCCTTTGGCGGTTTGGACGGATCCTGAGAGGCTTTTTAGTGTGCATTGGTTGGGGGCCTGATTTGTTTGTTGGGTTGGTTTGCTTCCCGAGGCCGGGATATCCGCCCGGCGGCGGACTTACTTTCTTTTGCTTCGCCAAAAGAAAGTAAGCAAAGAAAAGGCGACCCCTACTGTCTGCGTCCCTTCGCTTCGCTACGGGAAACCTGCGGTGCTCGACTCCAGCGGGGGTCCGCAGAACTCGCTTCGCTCAAACAGCTGCGGCCCTGATCCCGCCTCCATCTGCGCTCCTCGGCGCATACAGAAGGGGTGGGAGCGGGTGGCCTTCGCTCTCGCTCGGCCCCAAGACCAACAGCCAATTCAATACAGACAGCCAATCCCAGCCACCGCGGCGCGCAGCGCCGCGGTGGCCTGGTGGCCGAGCGAAGCAAAGGCCCGTTCGGTTTCCAAGCCCCTCTGTATGCGCCGAGGAGCGCAGGGTTTCGCGGATCAGGGCTCGCAGCTGTTTGAGCGAAGCGAGTTCTGCGAGACCCCGCGAAACCCGAGCACCGCAGGTTGCCCGCAGCGAAGCGAAGGGTCGCAGACAGTGGGGTCGCCTTTTCTTTGCTTACTTTCTTTTGGCGAAGCAAAAGAAAGTGAGTCGCCCGCCGGGGCGACACCCGGCCTCGGGAAGAAAAAAGGCCACTACACCCGGACAGAAAGCTATGCCAAAGGCAGAGGGCACAATATCCCTTCCCCGTGGAGAGCAAGACATGAAAGCAACCTGGAACGGCGTCACCATCGCCGAAAGCGACGACACCGTGCTCGTCGAAGGCAACCACTATTTCCCGATGAGCGCGCTCAACCGCGACCACGTCACCTTCAGCAACCACAAGACCACCTGCCACTGGAAGGGCACAGCCAGCTACTACTCGCTGCTGGTCAACGGCGAACTCCACACCGACGCCGCCTGGTACTACGCCGATCCAAAGCCCGAAGCCGAGGAAATCCGCGACCGCGTGGCATTCTGGAAAGACGTGAAGGTCAGCGCCTCGTGACCACGGCCGCGTTCGCACCGCCGTTCATCCAGCCGGGCGAACTGCCGGCCGCCCTGCGCGAACAAGGCTATGCGGTGCTGAGCCCGCAGGGCGTGAGCGATTGGCTCGGCGTGCCGCTCGCGCAGCTCGAGGGCCTGCATGCCGACTGGAACGATCTTCCACCGGACGAATACCTGAAGGACGGCGGCCGCTACCGCACGAGGCGCCACGCGTGCTTCACCGTCGAAGGCAAAGCGATCGCGCAGGTGCCGCACCGTGCGCACTGGCAGCCGGTCGAATACAACGCGCTGCATGGCGGCATGCAGCGCTGGTTTGCGCCCATGCACGAGGCCACCGTGGCGCAGCCGGTATGGCAGCGCCTGCTGCAACGCCTGGGCGAAGCGGCCAGCGGCATGCGCGGCACCAAGGCGCAGCCATGGTTCGTCGAAGCGCATCAGTTCCGCATCGACACGGCGGGCGGCATCGGCCGGCCCACGCCCGAAGGCGCGCACCGCGACGGCGTCGACCTGGTGGCGGTGGCGCTGGTCGGACGCAGCGGCGTCAAGGGCGGCGAGACGCGCGTGTTCGAGGCCAACGGCCGGCGCGGCGAGCGCTTCACCATGACCGAGCCGTGGACGCTGCTGTTGCTCGACGACGCACGCGTGATCCACGAGTCCACGCCCATCCAGCCGCTCGACGAGGGTACCGCCGGCTGGCGCGATACCCTTGTGGTCACTTGCCGCGCTCAGGGTTTCCAGGGGGATTGAGCCTGCTGGCTTGAGTCCTACAGTCACGCCTCCGCGCAGGGGGTAAATTCGAGGGACGGTTCGGTTGCGAGCCGCGTCTGTCCGCGAACGATAAAGTGAGGTCCGCCA
Organism: Variovorax sp. OV700; assembly: GCF_900099805.1. Lineage (GTDB taxonomy): Bacteria > Pseudomonadota > Gammaproteobacteria > Burkholderiales > Burkholderiaceae_C > Variovorax. The sequence goes on from NZ_FNDR01000003.1 coordinate 505,006, forward strand.
TGTTCAATCACATCCTGGTTCCGATCGACGGCTCCGAAACTTCCATGCTCGCGGTCAGCAAGGCCAGCGGCCTGGCGCTGGCGTTCGGGAGCCGGATTACGCTGATCCACGTGATCGACAACTATCCCTTCATCGGCGTGGGGGCGGACTACGCATTGGGCCAGAACGAGTACCTGGCGGCGGCCACCGCGAGCGCGAATGCGGCGCTGGCGCGAGGCGTTGCGGCACTTGCGGCCGAGGGCCTGCACAGCGACCAGCGCGTGATCGACGGCCACGTGGTGCACGAAGGCATCGTCGACACCGCCATTGCCATCGCGGCCGACCTGATCGTCATGGGTTCGCATGGCCGCAGTGGCATCGAGAAGCTGCTGCTCGGCAGCGTCACGCAGCGCGTGCTGCAGGACGCGCCCATGCCCGTGCTGGTGGTCAAGGGCGGCTGAGCAGCGAGAAGTCCGGAGGGCTTTCGAATCGAAGGGTCTGCTGCGTCGCCGGATGCACGAAGCCCAGTTCGCTCGCATGCAGCAGCAGGCGCGGCGCACGCGCCTGAACCTCGGCACTGCCATAGAGCGCATCGCCCAGAATCGGATGGCCGATCGAGAGCAGATGCACGCGCAGCTGGTGCGACCGGCCCGTGAGCGGCTCCAGCAGCACGTGCGTGGCAGCGGCGAGGTCGCCTGCTGGCGATGAGTCCAATGCTCGCCAGCGCGTGATGCTGGGCTTGCCCGCCGGGTCGACCTTCTGCAGCGGGCGCCGAGGCCAGTCGGCCATCAGCGGCGCATCGATGACCGACCATTCGTCTCGCACCGGCATCGCGCCATCCACGATGGCTTGGTAGCGCTTATGCACCAGGCGGTTGGCAAAGGCGTCGCTGAGCGCACGCTGCATGGCGCCGCCGCGCGCCATCAGAACAAGTCCGCTGGTGGCCATGTCGAGCCGGTGGACGATCAGGGCGTCGGGCCATTGCTGCATGGCGCGCGCGCTCAAACAATCCTGCTTGTCTTCGCCGCGGCCGGGCACGCAGAGCAGACCGGCGGGCTTGTTCAGCACGAGCAGGTGCGCGTCCTGGTAGATGAGTTCGATGAGATCGGTGTCCGGCATGGGTGCCGAGAGTGTAGAGAGCCCACGCTCATGCGCGGCTCATGGAGCCTGGGCTATCCTCGAACGAATGTCCGGCCCTGCTTCCGCCCCCGCTTCTGGCTCCCCGTCACCGAGTTTTTCCGAACTCACGCGCGAGCGCCCCTTCATGCGGATGTGGGTGGCGCGCCTCTTCGGTACCGCGGCCTCGCAGATGCTCATGGTGGCGATCGGCTGGCACATGTACGAGCTCACCAGCAGCGCCTGGGACCTCGGGCTCGTGGGCCTTTACCAGTTCGTTCCCGCGCTGTTGCTGGCGCTCCTGGCCGGCCACGTGGTCGACCGCCATCACCGGGGCCGCATCGTGGCGGCCTGCTTCGCGGTGCAGGGGCTGGTGGCGCTGGTGCTGCTGCTCGCGGTGGTGCAGCGCTTCGACACACGCGGCCTGCTGCTGGGCCTCTCGCTGGTGCTGGGCGCTGTGCGGGCCTTTCAGATGCCTGCGCAGCAGGCGCTGACGCCGCTCCTGGTGCCGCCCACGATGCTGCCACGCGCGATGGCCTTCAGCTCGGCCGGCATGCAGGGCGCGATCATCGGCGGGCCGGCCCTCGGCGGCCTGCTTTTCGTGGCAGGCATGCAGGTGGTGTACGGCGCCAGCGTGCTGTGCTTCGCGGTGGCCTGCGGCCTCGTATTGCGGCTTCGCTATGCCCATACGCCGGCCGCCCGCGAGCCGGTCACTCTTGCCACCGTATTCGCCGGCGTCGATTTCATCTGGAGGCGCAAGCCGGTGCTCGGCGCCGTTTCGCTGGATCTTTTCGCGGTGCTCCTGGGCGGTGCGGTGGCGCTGCTTCCGATCTACGCCAAGGACATCCTGCACACGGGACCCTGGGGGCTCGGCCTGCTGCGCGGGGCGCCGGCGGTGGGTGCGCTGGTGATGTCGATCGCGCTCACGCGCCGGCCCATCGAGCGCAACATCGGTCGCACGCTGCTGATGGCCGTCGGGCTCTTCGGGCTGTGCATGGTGGTGTTCGGAATTTCCCGCAGCTTCATCGTCTCGCTGATCGCACTGGTGGTGTCGGGCGGCGCCGACATGGTCAACGTGGTGATCCGCCAGACCCTGGTCCAGCTCGAAACCCCCGATGCCATGCGCGGCCGCGTGAGCGCGGTCAATTCGATCTTCATCGGTGCGAGCAACCAGCTGGGCGAGTTCGAATCGGGCGCTACCGCAGCGCTCCTGGGGCCGGTGGGTTCGGTAGTGGTGGGCGGCGTGGGCACCATGATGGTGGCGCTGGGCTGGTTCAAGCTGTTCCCGTCGCTGGCGCAGCGCGATCGGCTGGTGGTCGCGATGCCGGCGGCGGCCATCAAGTAGGGCGAAGCTGCGCGGCGGCCTTTTTCAGAACACCGAGAACGCCTTGGGCGCATCGATCGTGAGGTCGCCCTGCGCCTCGGCCACGCAGGGGAGGATCCAGCCCTCGGCTTTCTCGTCGGCGCTCAGGCCGGGCCATTCGATGACGTGGCGGATGGCGCCCGACACCAGCTGGCAGATGCAGGTGCGGCAGGTGCCGTTGCGGCAGGAGCTCGGCATCTCGATGCCGGCCGCCTCGGCCGATTTCAAAAGCGTGGTGCCGGCCTCGGTCTCGAAACCAAGGCCCGACGGCTCGAGTCGAACCCTCATTCCTGTGGCGGCGGCTGCTGCTGTTGTTGCTGCTCGCGGCGCTGTTCGCGCAGCATGAAGAGATAGAGGCTCTCGACCTTCTCGCGTGCCCAGGGCGTCTTGCGCAGGAACTTGAGGCTGGAGCCCACGCTCGGGTCGATCGCGAAGCAGCGGATGGGAACCAGCTCGCTGAGCCGCTCCCAGCCGTAGTAGTCGGCCAGCGCCGTCACGATGGCCTCCAGCGTGAGCCCGTGCAGCGGGTTGCGAGGCTGGGCCGGCTTGGCGGGCGCCGGTGGCGGCACAGGCCCCGCTGGTGCCTCTTCGGTCACTTGTTCTTGAGTTTGCCGCGCGGAATCACCGCCGTGGTGATCGTGCGGACGGGCTCGATGCCGCCGGTGCCTACCGGCTTGGGCGGTGAGGTGTCCTTCTTCGGTTTCTTGGCTTCCTTGTTTGCGCGCTGTTGACCTTTGGCCATATCGACTCCTTTTGATGCTGCGTATGCGGCGTAAGTAGCGGGCAGTTTAGCGGTGCGGCGACAATACGCGGTTCCATTTGATTTTCCGCATCCATGTCAGATTACGAAGTTCGCCCCGCCACCATGCGCGACGCCAAGGCCGTCGCCGAAGTCCACGCCCTGGCCGCCAAGGCTGCCTACGAAGGCATCCTGCCCGAAGAAGAGCTGCGCTTGCTGGCTCCCGCCTCGCGCGAAGCCAAGTGGCGCGAAGCCATCGAGTTCAGCGAGCCGCAGGTGCAGGTGGCAGTGCTCGACGGCGAAATCGTCGGCTTCGTCGGTTTCGACCGCTCGCGCGACCCCAAGACGCCGTCCACCACGGGCGAGATCTGGGCTATCTACGTCAAGCCCGAGCACTGGGGCAAGGGCATCGGCGTCGCCCTCTGGGACGCCGCGCGTGAAGGCCTCGAGGAGGAGGGCTGCACCACGGTCACCGTATGGGTGCCCATTCGCAACGACCGCGCCATGCGCTTCCATGAGCTCGCCGGCTTCAAGCGCGAAATGAAGACCGCCAAGACCACCGCGCTGGGCACCGTGCGGGTCGAAGAAATCCGCCTCAAGCGCAGCGTCGCCTGACGACTCGCCGCGGCCGGCGCGCCTTGACGCGCCCGCGTACGGGTATTGCCGGCGCGGGCCGCGCTTGCGGCTAAGCTCGCCGGTTCTTTTTTCCATACCGACCTTTCCATGGCCACCAGCCTGCTTCTGCTGCTCGACGACATCGCGACCGTCCTGGACGACGTCTCGATCCTTACCAAGCTCGCTGCCAAGAAGACGGCCGGCGTGCTCGGTGACGACCTTGCGCTCAATGCGCAGCAGGTCTCGGGCGTCAAGGCCGACCGCGAACTGCCGGTGGTCTGGGCGGTGTGCAAGGGCTCGTTCATCAACAAGGCCATCCTCGTTCCCGCGGCGCTGGCCATCGGCACCTGGCTGCCCTGGCTGGTGACGCCCCTGCTGATGATCGGCGGCGCCTTTCTCTGCTTCGAAGGCTTCGAAAAGCTTGCGCACAAGTTCCTGCACAAGAAGGAGCACGAGGCCGACACCGCGCGCCACGAGCGCGCCGTGGCCGACGAGACCGTCGACGTGGTGGCGGTCGAGAAGGACAAGATCAAGGGCGCGGTGCGCACCGACTTCATCCTCTCGGCCGAAATCATCGCCATCACGCTGGGCACCGTGCAGGGCCAGCCCTTCACCACGCAGCTTGCGGTGCTCGCGGGCATTGCGCTGATCATGACCGTCGGCGTCTACGGTTTGGTTGCCGGCATCGTGAAGCTCGACGACGCGGGCCTGTATTTGAGCCAGCAAGCCAGCAAGGCCGCGCAGGCTTTGGGGCGAGGCATTCTCGCTGCGGCGCCGTGGCTCATGAAGGGGCTGTCGGTTGCGGGCACCGCGGCCATGTTCCTGGTCGGCGGCGGCATTCTGGTGCACGGCGTGCCCGCGTTCGGCCATGCGGTCGAAGACTGGGCCAAGGCCACGGGCGGCGTGTTCGGCGCGCTCGGCTCGATGGGGGTGAACGCAGGCATCGGCATCGTGGCGGGCGCCATCGTGCTGGCGGGCGCGGAACTCGTGGGCAAGCTGCGCGGCAAGAAGGCCTGAGCCCTTGCGGGCTGCGGGCCGGTTCTTGCCCGCGCTATTTGCCGCGCTGAAAGAGGCCGACCGCCACCAGCGCCACGCCCAGCGCCAGCGCGAACCAGCCGACCACGGAGGCGCCGGCCACCATATCGAACCAGCGCGTGCCTTGCAGGAAGCGCGGCGCCAGCAGAACGGCGGCACCGATCACGAGGCAGAGAATGCCGCGTTCCAGCGTGCGAAGTTGTCGTTTGGGTTGCGCCATGGCGTTGCGTTCAGGTCGGGTTGCGTTGAGCGTTCATTCGGTCAGTGCGACATTGTCCCGCGCATCGCGGCCGGATGCCCCTGCAACGGAAACGACTTGCCCGTCGGCACCAGCGTGTCGCCGTCCACGCGCAGGATCGTGATGTCCTGGTCGATGAAGTTGCCCACGTACAGGTATTTGCCGTCCGCGCTCCATACGGCCCCTTCGGGCAGCCCGCGCACCACCACCTCGTTGGCACGCGTCACCTTCTTGCCGTCGATCTTGAGCAGCACCACCGAGCCGTTGCGGTTGTAGAAGTAGGCGTTCTTCGCCGCGTTGCTGCCGCGCAGGAGCACGGCCACGGCATGCCGGCCGGTCGGGCTCACGGCCAGGCCTTCGGGGCCGTCGCCCACCACCACCTTGTCGACCACACGCGGCGGCGTAGCTTCCAGATCGATCACGCTCACCGTGTCGATCTGCCCGTCCGACGCGCCCGAGTTGCCGTTGTCTGCCGTGAGCGCAAGCTTGCCGTCCGGCGTCACGTCGACGTTGTAGGGCCAGAGGCCGGCCGCAAGATCGACCTTGTTGTAGCTGACCTTCTCGCCGTTCACCTCGAGCAGCGCGATCTTGTGGGTCGGGAACTTGGCTGCGAGCGCGCGCTTGCCGTCGGGCGTGAAGCGCACGTGCGCCACCGAATCGTTCATGGCGACGGTATCGATCAGCGTCACCTTCTTGCCCGCGATGCGCAGCACGCTGACCGAGTTGTCGGCGCGATTGGCCACCAGCGCCAGGTCGCCCGCGCGGTTGATCGACAGGCCCGAGGGCTGCTTGCCCACGGTGAGCGTGTCGATCAGCCTGGGCGGCGTGGTGGTCAGGTCGATCACGAAGAGCCGGTTGTCGGGCACCTGCTTGCGCACGCCGTTCTCTTCCACCACGTTGAGCGAGTTGGCGACCAGCGCCAGCGTTTCACCGGGCGTGATCGCAAGGTTGGTCGGCGGGCCGGCAATGGTGTTGTCGAGCTGCAGCGTGCCGACGAGCTTCGGTGCGAGTGGGTCGGTGCCGATGTCGAGCACCTGGACCGTGTCGCGGCCCATCGGGCCGAGGATCACAGCACCGGCGTCGCTCCACGACTGCTTTTCGTCGTTCGCCACCAGCATCAGCTGGCGCTGCGGCACGGTGGGTGTCAGGTTGGTGCAGCCGGCGAGAGCGGCCAGGGCCAGGGCGGCCAGTGCAGCCGGATGGAATTTCATGAAGCGGTCTCCGTGTTGTAGGTCTTTGTGCTGCGAGCCGCGCGCGGCCGCAGCGCATGGTAGCGGCACAATGGATCGGCCCAATTTCCAGGAATCGAAGAGCAGTCCGCATGACCATCGAAATATCCAAGGAAGCGCGCCAGCAGGCCATCGCCTCGATCGAGCGCTACTTCAACGAGAACATGGAAGAGAAGATCGGCAATATCGCGGCCGGCGCGCTGCTCGGTTTCTTTCTTGAAGAGGTCGGCCCCATCGTCTACAACAAGGCCGTGGCCGACGTGCAGGAGCGCCTCCAGTCGCGCATTTCGGAGGTCGATCTCGAAGTGCACGAGGACGAATTCCAGTACTGGCGCAAGTTCGACCGGCCGAAAAAAGGCAGGTAGATGTGGCGTCCGCCACGAAAAGATGCTTCCAGACGTTGCAAAATCCCGAGCCATGCAATCACACCGCACGCCCAACCGTTTCGCGCCTACGTCCTCGCGGCTTCGCACCTTCGTCGCCTTGCCGCTGTTCATGCTGGCCGTATCCATCGCCAGTGCACAGCAGGCGCCTTCGGACTTCCCGTTGGACTCGGTCGGCTACCTGAACGAAGAACTACCTCGCATGGAGGCGGCCATTGCCGCCAGGGACCGCAGCTTCTTTCAGGGTGCGATGGCACGCACCGTGCAGTTTTCAGAGCGCTGGGGCTTCAAGGCACAGGCCAATCCCGACCTCGCGAAGTACCCGATGTGCACCGAGGCGGTGATGGACTATGTGGTGGTCGGCATGTGCAAGCTGAATCCCTCGGGCGACGGGTGCGACCCCGGGCTGGCATCGCGCTTCGAGACCAATGTGCAGCGCTGCCGCGAGGTCGCCGCGCGAAAATAGGCGTCCCGTCTTTCGACAAAAAACAAAGTCCTCGCATGCAGTGCGAGGTGGAGACACGCCATGGACTACGCCCGCTACCAGACCCTTGCCATCACGCGCCGCGGCATCGGCGATGCGGTGCTCGACATCCAGATGCGCGCGACCAACGGCAAGCTGCCCACGGCAGGCCATGACGGCCATCGCGAACTGGCCGAAATATGGCGCGACGTGTCGGCCGACGACACGGTGCGCTGCGCGGTGCTGCGGGGCGAGGGGCTGGGCTTCTCGGGCGGCGGCGACCTGGCCATGGTGCAGGACATGACCACGGACGACGCGGTGCGCCAGCGCGTCTGGAAGGAAGCGCGCGACCTCGTCTACAACCTCATCAACTGCGACAAGCCCATCGTGAGCGCCATGCACGGCCCGGCCGTGGGTGCGGGGCTGGTGGCGGGCCTGCTCGCCGACATTTCCATTGCCAGCAAGGGCGCGAAGATCGTCGACGGCCACACGCGCCTGGGCGTAGCCGCGGGCGACCATGCAGCCATTGTCTGGCCGCTCTTGTGCGGCATGGCCAAGGCCAAGTACCACCTGCTGCTGTGCGAACCGGTGAGCGGCGAAGAGGCCGAGCGCATCGGCCTGGTGTCGCTCGCGGTGGACGAGGCCGACCTGCTGCCGCGGGCCTACGAAGTGGCCGACCGGCTCGCGGCCGGCAGCCAGAGCGCGATCCGCCTCACCAAGTACGCGCTCAACAACTGGTTGCGCCAGGCCGGGCCGACCTTCGACGCTTCGCTGGCGCTCGAATTCATGGGCTTCGCGGGCGCCGACGTGCGCGAAGGCGTGGCCTCGCTGCGCGAGCGGCGGGCGCCGAACTTCGGCTGATCAGGCCGGCGGGTAGACGACGCCGGTTTCGCCGGGGATCCACGGCGTGTACTTCCACATCGCACGCTCGAACAGCGGCGAACCGGTCCAGCCCGCGAGCCAGGCGCGCAGCAAGGGCCACGGCTGGCTTTCGAACCATGCGGGCTCGACCATTGCGAACTGCCGCACGAAGGGCATGACGGCCGCATCCGCCAGCGAGGCCCGCGCGCCGAAAAGCTGCCCGGAGTCGGAGAGCCGCGCCTCCAGATCCAACAGAAACCGGACGCCCAACTCGCGCGCATCGGCGGACGAACCCTCGAAACGCGCCGGGTACTTGTAGCGATCGAGCCGCGGCTTGAACTGGTCGTCGCACTCAGCCACGAGCGCGAGCATGTCTGCGAGCGTTCCAGCGCCGGGCTCCAGCCAGCGCAACGGATCGTTGCGGCGCAGCGCCCACAGCATGATGTCTAGACTTTGTTCCAGCACGGTGGCATTGGGCAGCACAAGCACCGGCACTGTGCCCTTGGGCGACGCCGCGAGCATCTCGGCGGGCTTGTTCTTCAGCACTACCTCTCGCAGCTCGCAGCGCTCGCCGCTCGCGGCCGCCGCCAGGCGCGCGCGCATTGCGTAGGGACAGCGGCGAAAGCTGTAGAGAACGGGCAGGGCGGGGTTTTGCATCGCGCGCAAGAGTCTATGCCGGTCGGCACGGCAGTGAAAAAGCCGATGCCCCACCAAACGCAACATGGTTGCATTGCTTCCTATAATGCAATTCTGTTGCATATATAGCCATACCCATGACCGACCGCCTTCCCGTCACCGTGCTGTCCGGCTTTCTCGGCGCCGGCAAGACCACGCTGCTCAACCACATCCTGCACAACCGCGAGGGGCGTCGCGTGGCGGTCATCGTCAACGACATGAGCGAGGTCAACATCGACGCGGCTCTGGTGCGGGCCGGCGGCGCCGAGCTTTCGCGCACCGACGAGAAACTGGTCGAGATGAGCAACGGCTGCATCTGCTGCACGCTGCGCGAAGACCTCCTCGTGGAAGTTGGCCGGCTCGCGAAGGAAGGGCGCTTCGACCAGCTCGTGATCGAATCGACCGGCATTTCGGAGCCGCTGCCGGTGGCCGAGACCTTCACCTTCGCGGGCGAGGACGGCAAGAGTCTTGCCGACGTGGCGCGCCTGGACACCATGGTCACCGTGGTCGATGCCTTCAACTTCCTGCGGGACTACGGCTCGCCCGACAGCCTGGGCCAGCGCGGCCAGTCGCTGGGCGACGAGGACACCCGCACCGTGGTCGACCTGCTGATCGAGCAGGTCGAGTTCTGCGACGTGCTGGTGGTCAACAAGACCGACCTCGTCACGGCCGAGGAGCGCGAGCGCCTGATGGCCATTCTGCGCAGCCTCAACCCGCGTGCGCGCATCGAGGCCTCGGAGTTCGGCCGCATCGCGCTCGACCGCGTGCTCGACACGGGCCTGTTCGACTTCGAGCAGGCTGAACGCGCGCCCGGATGGCTGGCGGAACTGCGCGGCGAGCATGCGCCCGAGAGCGAGACCTACGGCATCGGCAGTTTCGTCTACCGCGCGAGGCTGCCGTTCCATCCCCAGCGCTTCTGGGAGCTGGTGCAAAGCGAATGGGAAGGCGTGGTGCGTTCCAAGGGATTCTTCTGGCTCGCGAGCCGCGCCACGCGGGCAGGCTCATGGTCGCAGGCCGGTGGCGCCTGCCGCCATGGGGTCGCCGGCCTGTGGTGGGCCGCCGTGCCGCGCGAGCACTGGCCTTCCGACGAGGACGCGCTCGAAGCCATCCGCAAGAACTGGGACCCGGACACCGGCGACGCACGGCAGGAGCTGGTGCTGATCGGCATCGGCATGGACGAACCCGGCCTGCGTGCGCGGCTCGATGCCTGCCTGCTGACGGAGAGCGAAATGCGCTACGGCGCTTCGTGGTGGACCAACTTTCCCGATCCGTTTCCGTCCTGGAACGTGTAGCTCCTGGGCTTCAGCCCCTGCATTCCCCGCAGGTGCCGTGCAGCGTGAGCGCGGTGTGGCGGGTGTCGATGCCCTGCTTGCGCAGTTCCCGGCCCAGGCGGCTCATCACCTTGGGCAGCTCGGGGTCGGAGGGCAGGGCCAGCACCTTGTGGCACTGGTCGCATTCGAAGATGTTGCCCGAAGCGGCCTCCACGTGGCGCGAAAAGCGGTTGACGCGGTCCGCGCCCACACGGCGGTCGCACAGGCCCGCTTCGACCAGGCGGTCGAGCACGCGGTAGATGGTCACGCGGTCGGGCGCCTCGCCGGCGGCGGCGGTGTAGGCGGCAACCACGTCGTCGTGCGTGAGCGGCTGCGAGGCGCGCGCGAGCAGTTCCACCACGGTTTGCGCGGCGCGCGTCACGCGCAGGCCGCTCTGGCGCAGCAGGGTTTCGCTGTCGGGCGGCGTGGCGGCGAGAGGGGGCTTCGGATGCAGGCTCATGGGTTCTTCACGGAACCGCCATTGTGTTGCATTCCGTGAGACCGCGCCCCGCCCGGCCCGAATGCGCTAAGGTCTGGTTTTTTGCGTCTCTGAATACCTTCTACCGACCATGTCCCGCTCCCCGATCGAAATCGAAACCGCTCCCCATCCCACCGCCACGGTGATCGTGATGCACGGCCTGGGCGCCGATGGAAACGACTTCGTGCCGATTGCCAACGAACTCGACCTGTCGAGCGTGGGCCCGGTTCGCTTCGTGTTCCCCAATGCCCCGGTCATCCCGGTCACCATCAACGGGGGCTACCAGATGCCGGCGTGGTACGACATTGCCGTGGCCGACCTGGCCGCGCGCGAGGACGAGGCGGGACTGCGCCGTTCGCAGGCCACTATCGAGACACTCATCGCCAACGAGAAGGCCCGCGGCATCGCGGCCGGCCGCATCGTGGTGGCGGGTTTTTCGCAAGGCTGCGCCATGGCGCTGATGACCGGCCTGCGCCACACCGAGCGGCTGGCGGGCATCGTCGGGCTCTCGGGCTATCTGCCCATTGCGGCCACCACCGCAGCCGAGCGGCACGCGGCCAATCACGAGACCCCGGTCTTTTTGGCCCATGGCCGGCAAGACCCGGTGGTGCCGCTCCAAAGGGCGCTGCAGTCGCGCGACGCTCTCATCGCGCTTGGCCATCCCGTCGAGTGGCACGAGTACACGATGGCGCATTCGGTCTGCATGGAGGAAATTGCCGACCTGAACCGGTTTCTTCTGCGCGTTCTGGCTTCCTGACGCTTTTTTCGACACCTTCACCCATACGCGACAAAGCAGGAGACGACACCATGATCCTCGTCATCGGGCACGCCATGGCCAAGGCAGAAACCCTGCACGCAATGCTGGCCATCAGCGTGGAGCATGTGCTGCGTTCGCGCACCGAACCCGGCTGCATCTCGCACGAGGTCAGCACCAATGTGCAGCAGCCGCTGCGGCTCACCTTCGTGGAGCGGTGGAGCGACATGGCAGCGCTGAAGGCGCATTTCGGCGTCGAGGCCTCGCGCGCGTTCGCGAAGGCGCTGGCCGCCATGGCCGACGGCATGCCGCAGATCTCCGTCTACGAGTGCAACGAGATCGATCTTGGAGAAGGGCGCGACTGAGGTTCGCGGATCGAATCCAGGAGGGCGCCGAATCCCATGAACTCAGCTATCAAAACCGTAGCGCCGTGCGGCCTAGCGGAAGTCGGGATTCCCTGCACCAGCAATGCCCGCGCGGCCGTGCTACCTTCCAGCCCCTCAGAGAATGACGGGTCATAACAATATGAGCAGCAGATTGCAAGAAAGGTTGAGTGCACTCTCGACCGCGCGGTTGAAGGGAATGCGGCGCGGCATCGAGAAGGAAAGCCTGCGCGCGCTCCCGGACGGCAAGCTTGCGCTCACGCCCCACCCGATCGCCCTCGGGTCTGCGCTGACCCATCCGCACATCACCACCGACTTCAGCGAGTCGCAGCTCGAGCTCATCACGGGCGTGCATGCGGGTGTCGAGTCGGCGCTCGAGGAACTGACCCGCGTGCACCAGTTCACCTACCGCGTGCTCGATTCGCTCGGCGACGAGGGGCTCTGGGTGTCGAGCATGCCCTGCGGCCTGCCGACCGACGAAACCATTCCGATCGGGCGCTACGGCTCGTCGAACGTCGGGCGCGCCAAGAGCGTCTACCGCATGGGCCTGAGCCACCGCTACGGCCGACGCATGCAGACCATCTCGGGCATTCACTACAACTGGTCGCTGCCCGACGTGTCGAGCGAACAGTATTTCGCGCTCATCCGCAACTTCCGCCGGCATGCCTTCCTGCTGCTGTACCTGTTCGGCGCATCGCCGGCGCTGTGTTCGAGCTTTGTCGCGGGCCGTCCGCACGAGCTCCAGGCGCTGGGCGATGGCAGCATGTACATGCCGCACGGGACCTCCCTGCGCATGGGCCGGCTCGGCTACCAGAGCGACGCGCAGGCCTCGCTGGCCGTGAGCTACAACAGCCTCGAAGGCTACGCCGCCTCGCTGCAGGACGCACTCACGCGGCCGTGGCCGGCCTACGAGGCCATCGGCATCCAAAACCTCGGCGGCGACTACAACCAGCTGGGCACCAGCCTGCTGCAGATCGAGAACGAGTTCTACGGCACCATCCGGCCCAAGCGCGTGATCAACCCCGGCGAGCGTCCGCTGCATGCGCTGCGCGAGCGCGGTGTCGAGTACGTGGAGGTGCGGCTGATGGACCTCGACCCCTTCGAGCCGGTGGGCATCAATGCACAGACGATGCGCTTCCTTGACGTGTTCCTGCTGCAGTGCCTTCTGAGCGACAGCCCCGCCGACACGCCCAAGGAAATTGCCGAACTGGCCCACAACCAGCATCTCACCGCCGCGCGCGGACGCGAGCCGGGCCTGCAACTGCTGCGCGGTGGGCGCGACGTTTCGCTGACCGACTGGGGCGTGGAACTGGTCGAGCAGTGCCTGCCCATCGCCGCGGCGCTTGACGCTGCAAATGGCGGCACGCAGCATGCCGACGCGGTTCGCGCGGCGCTTTCCGCCTTGCAGAACCCGGACAGCCTACCCTCGGCGCGCGTGCTGGCTGCCGTCGAGGAGCGGCACGGCAACTCTTTCATCGGCTTCGTGCGGGCCCAGTCCGAACAGACCCGCGCCACGCTGCTGGCGCTGCCGTTCTCGGCCGAGCAGCAGGCCGCGTTCGAGCACATGACCGAAGAATCGATCCAGGAGCAGAAGCGCATCGAGGCCGCGGACACCATGCCGTTCGAGATCTATCGCGAGCAATACGTCTCGCCGGCACGCCTGGGGTTCGGCCGCGGCCGGATGGCCGTCGCGGCCTGACCCGTCCCTGTCCTACGCGTCTCACCGTCACGCAGCCCGCCTGACGACAGCGGCGGGGGCCGATGGCCTACAGGCATTGGCCGGCATGACCCACTGCGGGCGCCGCCACCGTGGAGACCATGGAGACATGCATCCCGCAAGCTCCAGTTTTTTGTTCCGGCCCGCGGTTTGGCCGGAAATTTTGGTATGACTTTCAAGGCCTATCTTGTCGAGGACAGTGCCCTCATCCGTGAAAACCTCGTCGGGTTCCTTCACGACGTGGCCGACGCTGACGTGGTGGCCTGCGCCAGCAGCGAGGAAGAGGCGGTGCGCTGGCTGCGCCAGCATCGCGACGACTGGGACCTGACCATCGTCGACCTGTTCCTGGAGCGCGGCAACGGCCTTGGCGTGATCAAGGCCTGCCGCAACCGCAAGGCGAAGCAAAAAGTCGTGGTGCTGAGCAACTACGCCACGGACGACATGCGCCAGCGCTCCGAGCAACTGGGCGCCGATGCCTTCTTCGACAAGTCGGCCGAACTCGACCAGCTGGTTGCTTATTGCGAAACCCTGCGTCACGCGCGCGACTGAGCTGGCGGCCGGCCGGTCGGCCCGGCCCGCTTTTCTGAGGTAAAACGCCTCGCGGCCGCCATGGCCTGCACATCCCCATTCCCCAGCAAAGCAGCGAGAGCGACACATGAGCAACAGCACCATCGATTTCAAGGGCCGAGTGGCCATCGTGACCGGCGCGGGCGGCGGCCTGGGCCGCCAGCATGCATTGGCCCTGGCGGCGCGCGGCGCCAAGGTGGTGGTGAACGACCTGGGCGGCGCCGGCGACGGCTCCGGCGCTTCGGTGAGCGCGGCACAGGCCGTCGTCGACGAGATCAAGGCCGCGGGCGGGGAGGCCATGGCCAACGGCGCCTCGGTGACCGACTTCGACGCGGTGCAGGCCATGGTGCAGCAGGCCGTCGATGCCTGGGGCCGGGTCGACATCCTCGTCAACAACGCCGGCATCCTGCGCGACAAGAGCTTCGCCAAAATGGAGCTTGCCGATTTCAGGCTGGTGGTCGACGTGCATCTGATGGGCGCTGTGAACTGCACCAAGGCCGTCTGGGCGCTCATGAACGAGCAGAAATACGGCCGCATCGTCATGACCACTTCGTCGTCCGGCCTCTACGGCAACTTCGGCCAGAGCAACTACGGCGCCGCCAAGCTCGCGCTGGTGGGGCTGATGCAGACCCTGAGCATCGAGGGTGCCAAGAACGACATCCGCGTCAATTGCCTGGCCCCCACGGCGGCCACGCGCATGACCGAGGGCCTGATGCCGCAGGAGGTGCTCGATGCGCTCAAGCCGGAGGCCGTGGTGCCCGCCATGCTGGTGCTGGCCTCCACGGACGCGCCGAACCGCACCATCCTCTGCGCGGGTGCCGGCACCTTCGAGGCCGCGCACATCACGCTGACGCAGGGCGCCTGGCTCGGCATCGGTGCGGACACGCCGGAGCAACTGGCCGCGCGGCTCGCCGAGGTGACTTCGCGCGAGGGTGAAATCGTGCCGCAGAGCGGCACTGCGCAAGGCAGCAACGAGGTCGGCAAGGCCATGGCCGCAAACACGCGCAAGGGCTGACGCGCCAATCCTGTCCATGGCGCTTGACCTGAAGTGCACTCGAGCATTTCCAATGAATCGACCGGGGCTTCCGGTTCATTCATTCGACGAGGACAAGCAGCCATGAACACGACAACAGACAACAAGGCGCTGGTGCAGCGCATCCATGCCGAGCTGGACAAGGGCAACGGCCAGCTCTTCATCGACAGCCTGGCCGACGACGCCCGCTGGACGCTGGAAGGCACCACGCCATGGTCGCGCACCTACGCGGGCAAGGCGGCCATCCGCGAAGAGCTGATCAAGCCGCTGTTCGCGCAGTTCGCGGGCCCCTACGTGAGCCATACCGAGCGCATCATTGCCGAGGACGACCGGGTGGTGGTGCTCTTCAGCGGCGACGTGCCCACCAAGGCCGGCAAGCGGTACAACAACCGCTATTGCTACATCTATCGACTCGAAGGAGGCAAGGTGAAAGAGCTGACCGAGTACTTCGACACCGCACTGGTCCAGGAGGCGCTCGAGGCGCCGCCCGCCTCTGCTCCCCATGCCCATGCCGGCTGACGGCGGCATCCCTTTTCACATCGGCGAGCTCGCCACGCGCACCGGCCGCACGGTGCACGCGATCCGTTGGTACGAGACGCAGGGCCTGGTGCCCGGCGTTTCGCGCGACGAGGGTGGCCGACGTCTCTATGGCGAGATGCACGTCGGCTGGCTGGACCTGATCGACCGGCTGCGCCGCACTGGCATGTCCATTGCCGAGATGCGCGAATACACCGCGCTCGCATTGCAGGGCAGGGCCACGCTGCCGCAGCGCCGCGGCATGCTCGCAGCGCACCGTGCGCGTGTGGCCGAAACCATTGCAGACTGGAAACGCGCCTTGTCACTGGTCGATCGCAAGATCGACTTCTACGACGAGTGGATGCACACCGGCCACCGGCCGCCGTTGATTCCCGCCGAAACACCCCGCGTCCGGGCGCTCGCGCCGAAACCGTCAAAACCACGGAAATCCCCATGACCATCGCCGAACTTGCCCCCATCCCATTGCCCGTGGGCATCCGCGCGCGCCAGGTCGACAACGGCAATGGCCTGTCCATGCACGTGCTCGAAGCCGGCTTCGATGCGCCGGGGCGCCCTTGCGTGCTGTTGCTGCACGGTTTTCCGGAGCTGGCCTACAGCTGGCGCAAGGTGATGTTGCCGCTGGCCGCGGCGGGCTTTCACGTGGTCGCACCCGATCAGCGCGGCTATGGCCGTACCACGGGCTGGCAGCAGGGCTACGAAGCCGGGCTGGACGAGTTTCGCCTGCTCAACCTGGTACGGGATGCGGCGGGGCTCGTGTCCGCGCTGGGCCACCAGACGGCGGCCGTGGTGGGGCACGACTTCGGCTCGCCGGTGGCGGCCTGGTGCGCGTTGACCCGTCCGGACGTGTTCCGCTCGGTTGCATTGATGAGCGCGCCGTTTCCGGGCCCGCCGAGCTCTGGGGCGGCACCCGTGTTCGCGCAGGCCATCCGGCACCTGCTCGATGGCCTGGCCGCCCTGCATCCGCCACGCAAACACTATCAGTGGTACTACTCGGGGCCCGAGGCCGATGCCGACATGCGGCTGGCACCGCAAGGGCTGCATGCCTTCCTGCGCGGCTATTACCACCACAAGAGTGCCGACTGGCCGCAGAACCGGCCCTTCGCGCTGGCCGCAATGAGCGCCGACGAACTGGCTCGCCTGCCCACCTACTACGTGATGCAGGCCGACCAGACCATGGCCGAGACGGTGGCTGCTGAAATGCCCTCCGCCGAACAGATCGCCGCCTGCCGATGGTTGCCCGAAGAAGACCTGGCCGTGTACACCGCCGAATACGCGCGGACCGGCTTCCAGGGCGGGTTGCAGTGGTATCGCTGCGGCACCGGCGGGCGCTACATTCCGGAAATGCAGGCTTGGTCGGGGCGCACGATCGACGTGCCCGCGTGCTTTATCGCGGGCCGCAGCGACTGGGGCGTGTTCCAGAAGCCGGGCGACTTCGAAGCCATGCAGGCGACGGCCTTCACACAGCTGCGCGGCGTGCACTGGATCGAGCGGGCGGGGCACTGGGTGCAGCAGGAGCAGCCCGCCGAAGTGAGCCGCCTGCTGCTGGATTTTCTGGCTACTCCGCGATAAAGCCCGCGTCCCTGCGGATCGATTCGCGGTCGCGGTGGTTGCTGAGACGGCCCAGCGTGTTGTCCAGCAGGCGCTTGAGTTTGTCCGCCGCGCCACGGAAGGCCTCGTCGAGGCTGGCGGCGTGTTGCGTAACTGCAAGCGGTTGGTGGTGGGCAAGGCGGGCTTCCATCACGCAGCACTTGTCGCCGCCGCCGGCCTTGTCGTGGTTCTCGTCGCTCAGATGCACCTCGACGCGCGTCACGTCCTCGACGAAACGGCCCAGTTGCTGCTTGATCTCGGTGTCGGCCCAGCGCTCGAGGGCGTCCCTGTTGTTGATGCCGTTGCTCGTGTTGACCTGAATCTGCATGCCATGTCCCTGCTGATGGATGAACGAGCCCCTACTGTGCGCCCTAAACGGTGACCCTGCGCGTAGGCATGTTCCCCACCCCCGGGCCGGGCATGGTCCGGGACGGGGCTTTTTTCAGCTCCGGATGTAACTGGTGAGCTGGTCGATCGTCTGCTCGTGCTCGTTGATGATGTCGTCCATCAGGTCCTGGATGGAGATCATGCCCACCACCTTGTCGCCGTCGACCACGGGAAGGTGGCGAAACTTGCGCTGGCTCATGAGCGACATGCAAGCCCGCGTGTGGGTCTGCGGAGTCACGGTCATCACGTCGGGCGTCATGATCTCGGAGACTTTCATCTCCTTGGAGTTCTTGCCCTGCAGCGCCACCTTGCGGGTGTAGTCGCGCTCGGAAAGAAAGCCCACCAGCCGGTCGCCGTCCATCACCATCAGCGCGCCCACCTCGAAGTGGGCCAGTGTGGCCAGCGCATCGAACACGCTGGTGTCCGGCGAGGTGCGCCAGGCCGCGGAATCGTGGCGCTTGAGCAGTTCGGAGACGGGTTTCATCGCGGTAACTCCAACAAAAAAGTTTCGATTCGACCGACGCGTCCATGCGCCGCACTCGGTCAAATCATAGGGGCGATATCAGAGGAACTGCCCCCCGCAATCCAAAAACCTCTAGGGGATTGTGCGCGTCGCGCGCAACGGGCGAACTAAGGTGTTGATGCCAGCACACGGCTGAGCGCCACGGGGTTGCCCGCGACGGTCTTGACCAAGCCCTTGTCGTCGAAAATCACCTGGTATTCCGACCAGCTGTCGCGCCAGTAGCGCCACGTGGGTGCGTCGAGGCTGGGGTTCTCGCCGGCCACCGGATAACCGATGGCCATCAGCACCTGTTCGCGCGTCATGCCGGGCGCCACCTTTCCGGCGACGATGGCATCGCGGACGGCGGGTGGGAAGGCGGCCATCTTCTGCTTCGGATCTTCGGTCACCACATAGCGCTTCGCGAAATCGGCGAGCGTGATGTTGCGGCTGTAGTCGTTCTTGATGCGCTGGGGTTTGCCGCCGAGATCAGTGTCGAACCAGCGGAAGTCGTATGCCGTGATGCGCGCCGGCGTGCCCACCGCCACGATGCTCGTGCCTTGCTCGTCGTAGTTGATGTCGCTGATCGAGCTGCCGTAGGTGCGCATGTTGCAGCACAGGTAGCCGCTGAGCATCGGGCCTTGCGGCGGCGAGGGGCGCTGCGCATGGACGACGGTCGCGGGAAGGACGGTGGCTGCCAACAGGGCGGCAGCGGCAAGGCGCTTGAACATGGATTTCCCTCGGTACTTATTGAAGATGGCTGCGGCCGCAGCGCGCGCATTCTAGAGGCCGACATTCCTCGGACGCAGGCAGAATCGGCATTCGAGGCTATCGAAAGCATAGCGGTGTGACCTAGCGCACATTCCGGGGTCACAATGCCCACCCGCCTTCGGGCCGATTCCAGACAAAGCGAAAGAAAGAGCATCCATCGATGGCGATCCAGTGGTTCCCCGGGCACATGTACACGACCCAGAAGGCCATCACCGAGCGGGTGAAGGACATCGACGTGGTCATCGAGCTGCTCGACGCGCGCCTGCCGGGCTCCAGCGCCAACCCGATGCTGGCCGAACTCACGGCGGGGCGGCCCTCGCTCAAGGTGCTCAACAAGCAGGACCTGGCCGACCCCGGGCGCACCGCGCTCTGGCTCGCGCACTACAACGCGCTGCCGTCCACGCGCGCCATCCCGCTCGACGCCAGCCAGACCACGCCCGCACAGGCCATCGTTCGCGCCTGCCATGAGCTCTCGCCCAACCGCGGGGGCATGGCCAAGCCGATGCGCGTGCTGATCTGCGGCATACCGAATGTCGGCAAGTCGACCCTCATCAACACCCTGACCGGCAGCCGCAAGGCCAAGACCGGCGACGAGGCCGGCATCACCAAGCTGGAGCAGCGCATCACGCTGGCCGACGACTTCTACCTGTGGGACACGCCCGGCATGCTGTGGCCGCGCATCGTGGTGCCCAAGAGCGGCTACAACCTTGCGGCCAGCGGCGCCGTGGGGCGCAACGCCTTCGACGAGGAAGAAGTGGCACTGGAGCTGCTCAACTACCTGAAGACGCACTATGCGGCGGGCATCGCGGAGCGATTCAAGCTGGTCGAGCTCGATGCAGCAACCATCGCCGGGATGAAGGACGAGGACGTGCTCGACGCCATCGGCCGCAAGCGCGGTGCGCTGCTGGGCAAGGGCCGCGTCAACCTGCAGAAGGCGGCCGAGATCGTGATGCACGAGTTTCGTGCCGGCAACCTCGGGCGCATCACGCTCGAGACGCCCGAGGAATTCGCGCAGTGGCTTGCGGAAGGGCAGCGCATCGACGTCGAGCGGCAGGCAAAGAAAGCGGCGCGGGGCAAGAAGCGGAAGCCGGGCGCCGAGCCCGGTGAAGGCCAGGCGCCCCAGACGCACTGAACTGCGCGCTCAGCGCATCTGCAGCCGCGCGTCCTTCGGGTAGCTGATGGTGTAGTCAGCTGCCACCCGCGCGGTCTTGCCCGCGTCGAGATCGAAGCTCCACATCGCGAGGCCAGGCTGCTTGTTCCAGGCCAGTTCACCGGGCTGGGGCGAAAACTGCGCAGCCACGCGCACCTGCTCGTCGACCGACACGGGAGCGGCCTCCAGCACCTGCACCGCGATGGGCGTGCGGTGGCGGTTCTCGACCACGTAGGCACGCTGTACCTTGCGCTCGGCGCGCGAACCGACGAAGCCGCCCGTGCCCTGGCTGTCCTGCTCGGGCTCGGCCTGCACGCGCACCAATTCGTCGCGGCCGAAGGAGAGCGTGAGCTTCGAATCGCTGGGTTGGTTCCAGCGGCCGCTGCCTACGAAGTTGCCATCGCGGTAGAGCTGCAACGCACCGGCCGGCCACACGCCCGCCGGCTGCGCGAGTTCGGCGACCAGGAAAGCGCTAGCGTCCACGCGCGGGCTGGTGCGCGCGGCAAGTTTTGCGGTGTCTTCGTGCTGGCCCAGCGCCAGCGTCACGCGCTGACCGTTGGAAGGCACGTCGATGCTCTGCGGCACCGCGAATTCGGTGGCAAAGCTGTTGTCGAACACGTTCACGTCGAAGAGCGGCTGTGCAGCCTCGGCCATGACACGCTTGTCGGCGGACACCATGGGAGCTGGTGCCGCCATCATTGCGGCCGGTGCCGGGCTCGCCGGCGCACGCTGCGGCGGCTCGATGCCGATGCGCCATGCGCCGGGCGTGCGGCCGGTGGTTTCGCGGCGCGGCTGGCCGGTGGAAAGCACCAGCTTCACGCCGCGCCAGTCTTCGCCCGTGGCCTGCGCCACCAGGGCTTGGCGCTCGATGCGCACCTTGCGCGTGGCGGTGTCGAGCAGCGCGCGATACGCGGGGGTCCAGCCGGGGCCGTTGACCTGGTAGCTGAGCTTCACGTCGGCATCGGCACTGGCGGCCAGCGTGACGGTCACGGCCACTACCTGCGCGCCGTTGCCCTGTGTGCGCGTGCGCTCGGCCACCAGCGGGTTGAGCTGGCGGTCGATGTCGGCCTGCCTGCGCTGGATCTGGTGCTGCTTGAGGAGCGAGTCTTGCCCGGCGCGACGCATGGCTTCGGTCATCGCGGCGAGGTTGCGTGCGTCCATTGGCGCGCGTGCGCCCTGGGCCGACTCGCCGCCGCCCGAGAGGCCCTTGAGATAACCCGTCACCATGCCGAGCGCGTCGTTCTCGGCCTGGAGTGCTGCCTTCTGGTCCTCGAGCTCGCGAATGCGGCCGTCGAGCGCGCTGGTTGCACAACGTGCCGAAAGTTCGCGTGGCTCGCTCAGTACCGAGGTCTCGCCCACGCGCACCGATGAGCCGGCCGATACCTGCAGGCTCTGCACGTCGAGCCCCGCGGGCAGGCAGGCGAAAGTGACGGATCGGCTGCCGGCCGCGACTCGTGCCACGCGCTCCACCGTCGCGCTGCCGGGATAGACCTTGACCTGGGTGATGCGCGATGCATCCGCGCCGGTGGGGAGGGCCTGCGCATACGCGCTGGCTGCGAGCATCAGCCAAGGCGCGGCAACGGCGGTGGTGCGAAAAAGGAAAGAAGAGGAAGAGATAGCTTTCATCGGAGCCTCGGTAGTGGATCGTTCCTCCACTCATACGGCGGGGCTCGCAGACCGGGGTTAAGGGGCTGAAAAAAAAGCGCGCTGTCGCCAAGGCAGCTGATCGGGCCGTGCGCGTCGCCCGCGCGACGGGGCGCAGCGGGGCTGCTTCGTAGAGTGGCTTTTTCGACGCTTCATCCTTCTTCGTGAAAGACCGCCATGCTCGACACCCTCCAGGCCATCAACAAGACTGCCGCCTTCAATCGCTGGGCCGGCTTCGAAGTGACCCGCGCCGCTGACGGCGAAGCCGAACTGCGGATGGCGTGGCGCGAGGAGGACATGGGCCAGTACGCCGGTTTCCTGCACGCGGGGCTCATCGGCGCCATGCTCGATACCGCCTGCGGCTTCGCGGCGGCCACGGTGGCGGGGCGGGTGCTGGCCTCGCATTTCTCGGTCAACTGCCTCTCGCCCGCACTGGGTCGCGCCTTCATTGCACGCGGCAAGGTTGTGAAGGCCGGGCGCAAGCAGGTGTTTGCGACCGCCGAGCTCTATGGCCAGGGCGAGGGCGACAGTCTCAAGCTCGTGGCGACGGGGAGCGCAATCCTGGTTCCGGTGGAAGAGGCCCCTCCGGCGAAGTAGCCCGCGGATCGGCGCTCGTGCGCCGAGGCTTGAGCCCGAACAGCGGCCGCAGCCAGTTGACGCGCCGGATCAGCCCGTCGGTGAGCGCCCAGCAGCCGGCGATGGTCAACGCCACCAGCAAGGCGGGCTCCAGCACCGGGCCCAATGCAAGGGGCGCCAGCAGCGCAGCGCCGGCGATGATCAGCGTCTGGTGTAGCACGTACCACGGGTACACCGACTCGTTGGCCCAGCGCAGCCAGGGCCACGGCCGGTTCAGGTAGCGGTGGCCATGGCCCAGGATGGTGGCCACCGCCAGCCACAGGTAGAGCATGCGCAAGGTGTCCATGAGTACGCCGGAAGGCGGCCCCTTGGCGCCGAGCCTCAGCACGACGAATGTGGCGATCACCGCTACCGCCAGCGCCAGCGAAACCCGCCGCAGGCGCTCCAGTTCGCGCCACACGCCCGTGTCCACGCCCATCCAGTAGCCGTACACAAACACCGTGAAGTAGATGCTGTGCAGGTGGAAGTCGCGGATCAGGTTGTGGGTGGGCGGAAAGTGCCGGGCCAGCAGCATCGTCGATAGCAGCAGCGGAAGCACCGGCAGCAACAGCAGCTTCCAGCCGCGCAGCCCGTTGAAGCGCTGGCGCATCCACTGGCCGGCGGGCGACCTCCACAGCGGCAGCGTCAGCGCGATGATGGCCGTATAGGTGAACAGATAGGGCAGGTACCAGAGGTGGTTCCAGGTGATGCCGAACTCAGCGCCGGCAAAGGCCTGCTTCGGCCAAGGGTGGCCCATCGAGAGATAGCGCAGCAGGAACGCGCCGAAGCCCGGCGCCACCAGCCCGTTGGCGACGCCCTCCGCATAGGCCTGGTAGGGCACGATCACCGCCATGGCGAAGGCCAGCGGCAGCATCAGCCGCACGCCGCGGCTGCGAATCAGGGCCCAGCTGTCCTGGTTGCGGGCGAGAAAGCCCAGCGAGACGCCCGAGACGAGAAACACCAGGTCCATGCGCCAGAGGTTGAGCACCCGCATCGGCCACTGCAGCCACTCTGCCGCATGCGGGCTTTTCAGGTGCCAGGGCCAATCGGCCACGTAGTACATGCCCACGTGATAGAGGATGACGAACAAGAAGGCCAATGCGCGCAGCGCATCGATGTCGTGCCGGCGGTCGGGCGCTGCGGACGGGGTGTCAGGGGTTGCGCTCATCGGTCGCTCCTCGAAAACGCTTGGGAAGGAGGGCCGATGGTTGCGTTGTTGCGCCGCGCGCGGTCTTCCCGAGGGACGGATCGCGGCCCTTTTGTGACGAGCGGTGGCCGGCGGGGGCGAAATTTTCCCGCAGGGCCCGTGGATCGCGAGAATCCCGGGCATGGGAGATTCCCGAAAAAAGAACCTGTACGAGCGCTATGAGCCCATCCGCCGCCGCGTGGAAGTGGGGTTCTGGATCGTCTTCATGGCGCTGCAGGCTGTGTTCAACACCATCGTGGCGCTGGTCGATGCGCGCGACCGCGCGGTGCCGCGCGCCAGCTGGGAAATCGTCACCTGGGAGGTGTCGAGCCACTTGGTGCTGCTGGTGCTGGTGCCGGCCGTGGTGGCCATCCAGCGCCGGCTGTCGCCGCTGGCGCGCACCCATCTGCTGCGCTACCTGGCCTGGCACCTGGCGGCAAGCGTCGTCTTCAGCGTTGTGCACGTGGCGGCGATGTTCGCGCTGCGGTCCATGGTCTACACCGCGGCCGGCGAGCGCTACGACTATGCGGGCTGGACCGGGCACTGGGGCTACGAATACCTGAAGGACGTGCGTGCCTACCTGGCGATGGTGTTCGGCATCTGGGTCTACGGTGTCTTCATGCTGCGGCTGCAAGGCGAGGCGCGCGTGCTCGATCCGCCTGAGGCGGCGGCGCCCGAGCCTATTCAGCCCACCGCACCAGAGCACTCCGTGCCGCCCGCCCGGCCAGAGCGATTTCTGGTGCGCAAGCTGCGGCGCGAATTTCTCATTGCTGCGGGCGATATCGACTGGCTCCAGGCCGAAGGCAACTACGTCGGCCTGCACGTCAACGGCCACGACTACCTGCTGCGCGCCACGCTCACCGACTTTCTGGCCCAGCTCGACCCCGTCCGATTCGTGCGGGTACACCGCAGCCATGCGGTCAACCTCGGCCGCATCAAGGAGATCGAGCCTCTCGACGGCGGCGATGCCCGGCTCCACATGGCCGACGGCACCACCGTGCCATGCAGCCGCCGCTATCGAGAGGCCCTGCATGCCGGGGTGGGCCGGTGAGTTCGTGCCGTAGCTTGGCAGTGTCCTGTTCCGGTGCGCCCTGAAATGCAGTAGCCCCGTTTTGGCCCGTAGCGCACCATCGCAGAGCCAATAGGCACCATTTTTGCTTTCTTGCGCCGCTGCGCCGGGCAATTCGGGTGCATGCACCAATTCAAACCAGAAAACTGCAAGAAGCTTCAATGGACGCACTCAAACAGGGCGCAGACGCGCTGTTCATCCTTCTCGGCGCCATCATGGTGTTGGCCATGCACGCCGGTTTTGCCTTTCTCGAACTGGGCACGGTTCGCAAGAAGAACCAGGTCAATGCGCTGGTCAAGATCCTGGTCGACTTCTCGGTCTCGACCATCGTGTACTTCCTGGTGGGCTACGGCGTGGCGTACGGCACGCACTTCTTCGTGGGCGCCACCGAGCTCGCCGCCAAGAGCGGCTACGAGCTGGTGAAGTTCTTCTTCCTCTTGACCTTTGCCGCGGCCATTCCGGCGATCATCTCGGGCGGCATCGCGGAGCGCGCCAAGTTCTGGCCGCAGCTGATCGCCACGGCGGTCATCGTCGGCTTTGTCTATCCGCTGTACGAGGGCATCGCCTGGAACAAGGCCTTCGGCGTCCAGGCGTGGATTGCTTCACTCACGGGCAGCGAGTTCCACGACTTCGCGGGTTCGGTGGTGGTGCACGCGGTGGGCGGCTGGCTCGCGCTGCCGGCCGTGCTGCTGCTGGGCGCGCGCCGCAACCGTTACCGCGGCGACGGCTCGCTCAGCGCACATCCGCCGTCGAACATTCCCTTTCTGGCGCTGGGCGCCTGGGTGCTGTGCGTGGGCTGGTTCGGCTTCAACGTCATGAGCGCGCAGAGCATCGACAAGATCTCGGGCCTCGTGGCCGTCAATTCGCTCATGGCCATGGTGGGCGGCACCCTGGTGGCGCTGGCGCTCGGCAAGAACGACCCCGGCTTCGTCTACAACGGACCGCTCGCCGGGCTGGTGGCGGTGTGCGCGGGCTCCGATCTGATGCACCCGTTGGGCGCGCTGGTGGTGGGCGGCGTGGCAGGCGCCATCTTCGTCGTGATGTTCACGCTCACCCAGAACAAGTGGAAGATCGATGACGTGCTCGGCGTGTGGCCGCTGCACGGCCTGTGCGGCACCTGGGGCGGCATCGCGGCCGGCATCTTCGGCACGCAGGCGCTGGGCGGCATCGGCGGCGTGAGCGTGTGGGCGCAGCTCATCGGCACCCTGATAGGCGTGGCCTGGGCTGCACTTGCAGGAACGGTGGTGTACGGCGTACTCAAGGCCGCCATGGGCCTGCGGCTCACGCAGGAAGAGGAATACGACGGCGCTGACCTGTCGATTCACCACATTTCGGCGACACCGGAGCGTGAGGTGAACTGGTAAGCGCAACCGGTGCTGAAGCGCATTCGCCTTGAATACGCTTCATTTTTGAAGCGTATTTACCTAGAATACGCTTCATGTGGATCTGGCAAGCCAAAAAATGGCCGCACTTCGAAGTCGACGCGCAGGCGCTGCAGCCCGCGCTGTCGGCTGTGCGCCTGGCGCAGGGGCGCATGCTGGGCGTGGCGGGCAACCTTCAACTCGTCGACCTGAGCGAGCTCCAACTCGGCGAATGGACGCAGGAAGCCATCGCTACCGCGCAGATCGAGGGCGAAACGCTTCAGGTCAATTCGGTACGGGCCTCGGCGGCCCGGCGGCTGGGGCTCACGCCCGCCGATCGCGTGCCAAAGGATGCACGCACGGAAGCCACGCTCGACATCGTTGAGGCGGCCATCGCGCGCTGGAATGAACCACTGGCAGAAGACAGGCTCCTCGATTGGCATGCCGCGCTTTTTCCAAACGGGCGAAGCGGCGTCACGCGCATCGTCACTGGTGGCTACCGTGTCCACGAAGACCCCATGCAGATCGTCACGCCGCGCATCGGCAAGCCCGACACGGTGCACTATGAAGCACCTCCTTCCCGTGATGTGCCAGCGCAGATGAAGGCGTTGCTCGAATGGTTCGAAGAAGGGCGGGAGCACCCGAAGATCGATGGCATCGTGCGCAGCGCCATCGCACACCTATGGTTCGAAGCCATTCACCCGTTCGAAGACGGCAACGGCCGCATCGGCCGGGCGTTGAGCGACTTGGCGCTGGCGCAGGACCTGCGCAGCAACCAGCGACTGTTCAGCCTCTCGCAGCAGCTGTGGCTCGACCGCGCCGGGTACTACAACCAGCTGCAGGCTGCCAGCGCGCAGGGGCACATGGATGTCACACCCTGGGTGCGCTGGTTCATCGGCTGTATCGAAAAGGCGTGCCTCTCGACGCTGGCGCAGATCCAGGCCGCAGGCGCCAAGGCCGGGTTCTGGGCCCAACTGGACACCGCGCATCCGCAACTTACGCCGAGCCAGCGCAAAGTGTTGAACAAGCTCTATGACGCCGGTCCCGATGGATTCCTGGGCGGCATGAGCACGGAGAAATATGTGGCCATTGCGGGCGTGTCGCGCGCCACCGCATATCGGGAACTGACCGAGATGGTGGTATCCGGCTTGCTCGAAAAAACGGGGCAGGGCAAGTCAACTCGGTACGCGCTCATCCGCTCGACGTAGCTGCTGGCAGCACAAGAAGCACGAAAGCGCAGCCTGTAGCAAACTCGCCCGACCTGTCCGCTTCAATTTCGTCAACGCCAATGACCCAAACGCCCCCCGCCCTCGAAGTCCTCCCACGCGACCTCTCCTCCTACCGCAAGGGCAACGTCGGCATCGACTACGTGCACCGCTTCGAGTCCGGCAAGCCGGGCCCGCACGTGCTGATCAACGCACTCACGCACGGCAACGAGATCTGCGGCATGACCGCCGCCACGCATCTGCTCGACACCAACGTGCGCCCGAAAATCGGCACGCTCACCGTGAGCTTTGCCAATGTGGAAGCGTACGAGTCCTTCGACAAGGCGCTGCCTTTCGACAGCCGCCAGCTGGTGCACAACCTCAATCGCATCTGGTCGCCCGAATGGCTCGACGGCACCGAGGACAGCCCCGAACTGCGCCGCGCGCGCGTGCTCCGTCCGGTGGTGAGCGCGGCCGACCATATCCTGGACATTCACTCCACCAGCCAGCCGGTGATTCCGTTCTGGGTGTACCCGGCGTTCGATCGCAATGCCGAGGCTGCAATGGCCATCGGCCGCCCCTCGGTGCATCTGGTGATGCCCGAGGGCCTCGGCTCCGGCACACCGCTGATCCAACATGGCCGCCATGGCCTCCCCGAAGGCAAGGGCGTGGCGCTGGTGGCCGAATGCGGCCAGCACTTTCTGCGCTCTGCGTCGGAGCTGGCCACAGCCATCTCGCTCGATTTTCTGGCGCACTTCGGCCTCATCGACAAGGACCCGGCCGTGCCCGCGCCCGGTCCGCAACGCCGCTTCGAGTTGCTGCAAACCCACGTCATCAAGTCGGAAGAGTTTGTATTCGTGCGCCCGTTGATCGGCTTCGAGACCTTTGCCAAGGGCGAACTCATCGCCACCAACGGCTCGGACGAGATCCGCGCGCCGTGCGACGACTGCACGATCTTCATGCCCGCGCAGCGGGTGATCGTGGGGCGGGAGGCGGTGTATTTGACGAAGCCGATCTGAGGTCGGAGTGGCGACTCAAGCCGCAATGAACAGCGCCGGATCCACCATCGCCCGATTCAGCATCACGGACCAATGCAGATGCGGCCCCGTCACGCGCCCGGTGGCGCCCACGGCGGCAAGCTGCTCGCCGGTCTTGAGCACGTCGCCTACCTTCACATCCACCCGGCTCAGGTGGCAATACATCGTCAGCAAACCGCCGCCGTGGTCGAGCCACACCGTGCCGCCGTTGAAGAAATAGTCGCCCGTGTCGATCACTCGCCCCGGCAACGGCGCCAGCACGGGCGTGCCGGTGCCAGCCGCGATGTCCATGCCGCTGTGCGGATTGCGCGACTGGCCGTTGAACACGCGGCGCAGGCCGAACGAGCTGGAGCGGCGGCCCGGCACGGGGACACGCATCTGCAGCGACGCATCGGGCCGCAGGTCGGTGAAGGTTGCCATCACGGTGGCCAGGTGCGCGCGTTCTCGTTCATAGCGTGCTTCGTCGTCGGGCGACAGGTCGACCGTGCGCGGTGGCACCGTGAGGCGTTGCTCGCGGTACTGCTTGGGGGCCACGGTGTAGGCGACCTGTTTTTCGGCGCTGCTCTCGGAGCGCGCAACGATGCTTGCGTCGCCTGGCGTGGCGGCGAGCGGAATGCCCACCAACGCTGTCCATTCGATGGCGTCGCCCAGCACGAGCAATGGCACATCGCCTGAAAAGGCGGCCGGTCGTTTGGCGCTCGGACCGAGCGACAGGCGTGCTACGCCGCCCGGCACCTGGGACGCGTGCGGCCAGACGTCGGGCCGCTGTTGTTGCTTCGGCTTCGCTGGGGGCGCGGCACTGACGTGCGCTACAGGCAGCGCGAGCAAGCTCAGCGTGCCGAGCAACGCGCGGCGGCGATTCAGGACGGGCGAGAGGAGATCGGGAAGATGGGTTTGGTTGCGCATAAGGGCGAATGAATGAAGGTGTGCGGCGGCACTGCCTCGCTACTCCAGCCAGGTGCCGGGCGCCAATCCGTCCAGCGTGTGCGGCCCGATGGCGGCGCGAATCAGACGCAGGGTGGGAAGCCCCACGGCGGCAGTCATGCGCCGCACCTGGCGGTTGCGGCCTTCGCTGATCGCCAGTTCCAGCCACGCGGTCGGAATGCTCTTGCGTTCGCGAATGGGCGGTTGCCGTGCCCACACATCGGGCGGTGGGTCGAGCAGGCGTGCACGGGCCGGGCGCGTGAGGCCATCGTTGAGCTGCACGCCTTGGCGCAACGCGGCAAGCGCCTCTTCAGTGGGCACGCCTTCCACCTGCACCCAATAGGTTTTCTCCATCTTGAAGCGCGGATCGGCGATGCGCGCCTGAAGCTGGCCGTCGTTGGTGAGCAGCAGCAGGCCCTCGCTGTCGGCATCGAGGCGGCCGGCGACATAGACGTCAGGAATGTCGATGAAGTCTTTCAGCCCGCGCCAGCGGCCCTCGGGCGTGAACTGGCTGAGCACGCCGTAGGGTTTGTTGAAGCGGATCAGGCGGGAAGGAATTACTTTCCCCAGCTGTCCCGCATGCCCGCGGCGCGATTGAACACCCGCTTGCCGCTTGCACCAGCCTTCGCATCGAGCACGAAGTACCCGTGCCGCTCGAACTGAATCCCGACACCGGGTTCGGCCTTGGCCAGCGAAGGCTCCACAAAGGCCGAGCAAACCTCCAGGCTCTGCTTGTTCAACTCGTCCAGCAGTTCACCGCTGCCCGGATTCGCCGCCGAGAACAGCCGCTCATACAAGCGCACTTCAGCCTGCACCGCATCCGCCGAGGCCACCCAAGTGATGTTGCCCTTCACCTTGATGGCGTCCGCGCCGGGCGTGCCGCTCTTGGTGTCGGGCACGAGCGTGGCCTGCACTTCGATGAGCTTGCCGCTCGCGTCCTTGGTGCCGCCGGTGCATTCGATGACGTGGCCGTATTTGAGCCGCACCTTGTTGCCGGGGAACAGTCGGAAGAAGCCCTTGGGCTGCACTTCTTCGTAGTCGGTGCGCTCGATCCACACCTCGCGGCCGAGCTTGAAGTCGCGCCTGCCCATTTCGGGGTGGTGCGGGTGCACGGGGGCGGAGCAGTCGTCCAGGACGTCGTCGCCGCCCATGAGTTCGCCCCAGTTGGTAATGACCAGCTTCACAGGATCCAGCACGGCCATGGCGCGCGGTGCGATGGGGTCGAGCGTGTCGCGCAACGCGGCCTCAAGGCTCGCGTAGTCGATCCAGCCGCCGGACTTGGTGGTGCCGCTGCGTTCGCAGAACAGGCGCAGCGCCTCGGGCGTATAGCCGCGGCGGCGCAGGCCGGCCAGGGTGGGCATGCGGGGGTCGTCCCAGCCGTCGACGTGCTTTTCTTCGACCAGCTGGCGCAGCTTGCGCTTGCTGGTCATCACGTGCGTGACGTTCAGCCGCGCAAATTCATATTGGCGCGGATGCGGGCTGGCGATGAGGCCGCCTTCGGCCAAACGGTCGAGCAACCAGTCGTAGAAGGGGCGCTGGTCTTCGAACTCCAGCGTGCAGATGGAATGGGTGATCTGCTCCAGCGCGTCTTCGATGGGATGCGCAAAGGTGTACATCGGGTAGATGCACCACTTGTCGCCGGTGTTGTGGTGAGTGGCCCGGCGCACGCGGTACAGCGCGGGGTCGCGCATGTTGATGTTGGTGCTGGCCATGTCGATCTTGGCGCGCAGGATGGCAGCGCCGTCGGCCACCTGGCCATCACGCATGGCGCGAAAGCGCGCAAGGTTTTCCTCGGGCGTGCGGGTGCGGAAGGGGCTGTCGGTGCCGGGCGTGTTGAAGTCGCCGCGGTTCGCGCGAACTTCGTCGGCCGTCTGTTCGTCCACGTAAGCGAGGCCGGCGCCAATCAGGTACTCGGCCGCGCGGTACATGAAGTCGAAGTAGTCGCTCGCAAAGTATTCGTGCGGCTGCAGGGTGCCCGGCGCGCTGGGGCGGTCGGCCAGGTAGGTCTCGTAGCCGAGCCACTGGACGGCATCGCGGATGGAATCGACGTATTCCTGTTCTTCTTTCTCCGGGTTGGTGTCGTCGAAGCGCAGATGACACACGCCGCCGTATTCCCTGGCCAGCTCGAAATTGAGCCAGATGCTCTTGGCATGGCCGATGTGCAGGTAGCCGTTGGGTTCGGGCGGAAAGCGCATGCGCACCTTGGCCGGATCGGCCATGCCCTGGGCGTGATGGGCGGCGTCGCCGGGCGAACCGCCCCATTTGCGGCCAGAATAGGCACCCTGCGCGAGGTCGTTTTCGATCACGTGGCGCAAGAAATTACTCGGTGCAGCGGCTGTTTTTGCGCTGTCTTTGTCGGTCGGGGAGGTCATTGCGGCATTCTAGAGTGCACCCCCTGCCAGTTACCTTTGGCAACGTTCTTCACATTGCGGCGGGCAACCGCTTTGCATTTGGCGCGTTCAATACATACATGGGCGGGAAACGCCCCAACCAGGAGTCCAAGATCATGAGCCTCACACGTTCAACCTTTTTCAAATGGGCCGCCGCGGGTGTCGTGGCAGCCGGTGCATTGTTTGCGGCCACTTCGGCCAGTGCTCGTGGTGACGTGAGCTGGTCGGTGGGCGTGGGCCTGCCAGGGGTGGCTGTGGGAGTGGGCGCTCCAGCCTACTACCCGGCGCCGGTGTACGCGGCCCCTGCGCCCGTGTACTACGACGCGCCGCCCCCGGTTTATTACCGTCCGCCGCCGCCCGTCTACTACCGTCCGGCCCCGGTGTACTACGCGCCGCCGGCCTACTACGCGCCCCGCTACTACGGTCCGCGCGGCTATCACCACGGCCATCGCCACTGGCGCTAAGCGGTAGCTGAGGCGGAATTTCCGCCATGTGAAAAAGCCGGTCCCTCAGGGCCGGCTTTTTTATGTGCGTTTCGAGCCTGCTTATTTCACATTGCGCGAAACAGGTGCCCGTAAAGCCGGCTGACCGGAATTTTCTCGGGCCGGCCGCGCAAGTCCAGATGCAACTTGCCCGCCTCGTCGCGGTGTACGGCCTCGATGGCCGAGCTGCGCACCACCACCGCACGGTGTACTTGCCAGAAGACCTCGGGGTCGAGTTGGGTCAGCAGCTGCTTCAGCGGCGTGCGAATCAGGTATTCGTGCGTGGCGGTGAGCACGCGAATGTATTTGTCCGCCGCCTCGAAATACAGCACCTCGTCCATCGGGACCATGCGCACGGTGCTGCCGCCGGCTTCACTGGCTGCAATCATCCGGAGCGGGGCGGTGGCTGGTGCCTGCGCGCCGCCGGACGCAGCCGAAAGCACCTGGCGCCACTGCGCAAGGGTTTGCTCCAACACTTCGTCGGCTCCGTGCGGGGCCGGTTTCGATGGCTGCTGTGCGGTCAAGGCCTGCTGCAGCCGCAGCACGGTCTTGCGCAGGCGCTCGGGCTGCACCGGCTTGAGCACGTAGTCGATGGCCTGGGTTTCAAAGGCGCGGGCGGCGTATTCGTCGTAGGCGGTCACGAACACCAGCTGCGGCATGGGCGCCTCGTCGGTCGGCCAGCTGTCGGCCAGTTCGGCGGCAGCGCCCAGGCCGTCGAGGCCGGGCATGCGAATGTCGAAGAACAGTACCTGCGGCAGCAGGCGGAGCGCCTCGCGGACGGCGCCGCGGCCGTCGCCGGTGGTGGCAAGCACCTGCAGTTCAGGCCATGCAGCGGCCAGTTCGGCCTTGAGCGCCTGGGCAAGCAGGGGCTCGTCTTCGGCAATGAGGGCGGTGGGGTTCATGCGCGTGGGGGCAAGGGAAAGCTGATGATGGTGCGGGTACCGCCCGCGGGCTCGGGGCCCAGGCTCATGTGGCCCTGGTCGCCGTACACGGTGGCCAGCCGTTCGCGGACCTGCGCGAGCCCGAAACCGCCGCCTTCCGACGGCGACGGGTTTGCGTCGAGGCCGACCCCGGTGTCGCTCACTTCGATGACCAGCCGGTCAGCCTCCTGGCGGGCGCGCACCATGATATTGCCGCCTTCGACCTTGGGCTCGAGCCCGTGGCGGATGCTGTTTTCCACCAGCGGCTGAAGCAGCAGCGGCGGCACGGGCGTGTCGCGCAAATCTTCCGGCAGATCGAGCGTGTAGCGCAGGCGCTCGCCCATGCGCACGGACATCAGCTCGAGATAGTCGGCAAGGCGTTCGAACTCGGCCGACAGCGGATGCGCCAGGGCGCGCGAGCCGCTGAGCGTCATGCGCAGGTAGTTGTTGAGGCGGTCGAGCATGGCCACGGCGCGCGGCGGATCGAGGGTGATCAGCACGCGCAGGTTCGCCAGCGTGTTGAACAGCATGTGCGGCTCCAGCTGCGTCTCCAGCAGCTTGAGCCGTGCCTCGGTGGCATTGCGCTGCGCCAGGTCGAGCTGGCTTTGCATGTGCTTGCTCTTGCCGAGGCTGAAAAAGAAGAAGCACATGCCGATGGTGGCAACCAGGGTGATGATGATGGTCGAGGCCATCTTGCGCGCGGCGAGGTTGCGGAACTCGAGCGGCGGCGCGCCGACCCAGGCGTCGCCGATGACGTTGCCGCCCAGAAAGCCGACGGTGATACCCAGCGCTATCAGCCCATAGCTCCAGAGGCCGTGCGGCCACAGCACCTCCTTGTGACCGCTCAGAAGCAACCGGCCGGTGTCGATGACGAGCCAACAGATCGTTCCGATCGACAGCGAATACACCATCTGGGATTCCCAACTGCCGTTGCCCGAGATGGCCAACGCGGAAGCGATGAGGCAGCAGAAGGCGACGGTGATCAGGCCATGCCGAAGCATGCCGCGGACGTTCTCCGCGCGGAAACGAGGGAGCGCCTCAACACTCATCCGCGCTCTCCGGAGCGCAGAGCGCGCCGTTCGCGCTCCACCAGCCGGTCGTAGAAATTGCCGCCAGGCGCAACGAACCAGATCACGGCGCCGTGTATGAGAAGGCCCAGGCCCCAGCCCATGAGCGGGTACACCGCCCAGGTATGGCCGCGCGATGCCGAGAGCACCACCAGCCCGAGATTGACCAGAACGTAGACGAAGGCATGGATGTACCAGCCCATCTTGGCACGGGCGCGGCGGCGGGCAAGTCGCTCGACGTCGGAGGAAGAGGGGTTCGAATTGGATGCAGCGGTGTTCATGACAGCTCCTTGAATTGGACAGGAATGAGATCGGTGGCGGCGGGCAATGATGATGGTGGTCGCACAGCCGCCCGCTCGCGCAGTTCCTCGGTCGTCTCGCCCGGCCCGTCGGGCTGCCAGCCTGGCGGCATGAGAAGGTAGCCGATGAAAGCCCGCGCCGAGCGCGCCGCGCGCAGGTCGCGCAGCAGTGCACGCCAATGGGTGAATTCGATCTCGAAGATGTTGTTGGACACCATCGGCTTCACCAGCCCGTAGCGGCAGGGAAGGTCGGCGCGCTCCGGAATGTAGGTGCCGAACAGGCGATCGAACACGATCAGCACGCCGCCGTAGTTGCCGTCCAGGTATTCCAGGTTCGAGGCGTGGTGCACGCGGTGGGCCGATGGCGTATTGAGCACCCATTCCAGTGGCCCCAGCTTCGGAATCCAGGTGGCGTGAATCCAGAACTGGTACAGCAGGTTCAGCGTGAGCATCAGCAGGATCACCTTCGGCGGCATGCCCAGCAGCGGCGCGAGCATGAAGAAAGCGAGCGTGCCGGTGAGCCGGCCCGTCCAGCCGAAGCGGTAGGCGGCCGACAGGTTCAGCTGGTTCGGCGAATGGTGGATGGCGTGCGTGCACCAGAACCAGCGCACCCGGTGCGCGGCGCGGTGGTACCAGTAGTAGCAGAACTCCTGGCCGACGAAGCAGGCGACCCAGCCGCTCCAGTGGCCCATGGGCAGCGTGAAGAGGCGGTGGTTCCAGAACCAGTCCATCGCGCCGGTCCAGAAGGCCAGCGGCAGCAACCAGCGCAGGGGATACTCGCGCACCAGGAAGTCGACCACGGAAACGCCGGCGGCCTTCCAGTCGTAGCTGCCCCAGCCGTTGCGCCACGACAGCACCAGCGCCTCGGCGATGGAAGCGGCGAGCACCACCGTGACGGCAATCTGGAGGATCAACAAGAGCACGGTCATGGTGGTTCCTGGAATGTGCGCCGGCGGCGATCTTAGGCCGCGCGGGCTGCCACGGCCATGGCGTCGGTGCGGATGGCCAGCTTCCACAGGCGCACGGCCCGTGCCGCGAAAATCCCGCTGAAGGCGCCGTAAAGCATGGGAACCGCGACGGCGAAGCTGGCTTGCTGGCGCAGCTCGGGGTGCATGGCCAGAGCCACGCCCACCACGTACTTGGTGAAGAAGATGCCCATCATCAGCACCAGCGGCACCGCGCTGCCAGCCACCTGGAACTCGCGTGCGGCGCGGTCGTAGCGCGTGCCGGCGGGCAGGGACCGCTGCAGCACCATCAGCACCAGCGCGGTAGCCGCCACGGCCCAGCCAAGCAGGGCGCCGGGCGAATCGCCAAAAGCCGAGATCACGCCGGCCAGCGAAAGACCTGTCATGGCAATCGGCACCACCGTGACCTTGGCGAGGCTGACACTGCCGGACATCAGCTGCTTGCAGCCCAGCCACACGAGCAGCACGAAAACGGCGAAGACCCACTTCGGGGTGTGAAGAATGATTTGCAGCAGCATGGTGTTTCTCCAACAAACGGTGATTCGATGGGCGGACTGTGCCGGCGCCCCCACGCAGCCGCCACGGGTCTGCGACGAAATGCGGGCTTGCGGCGCCAAGCGCAGGGGATTGGCGCGAAACGCGCCGTTCGCCGCAGCTTTACCGGCGCTTTACGGTTCATAAGACAGGCGCGCTACGATGCAGCGCTCCACTAGCGGCCGTACTTGCGCACTGCCACATCACACATGGAATCTCCGAACTCCGAGCCTTCTTCCGGCGATTCGCCTGCTGTACAACCGGCAACACAACCTTCCTCGTCTCCGCCGCCCCGGCCGCCCTCGCGCCGCAAGCTCTGGCTCGGCAGCCTGATCGCGCTGCTGTTGCTGCTGGCGCTGGGAGGCGGCGCCTGGTATCTCATCAACCGCAAGGCCAGCCCCACCGGCGGCCCGGGCTTCGGCGGTGCGACCGTCACGGTTGGCCATGCGGCGGCGCGCGAAATCGAGCTTCCGGTCACCATCGATGCGCTGGGCACGGTCAC
Organism: Variovorax sp. OV700; assembly: GCF_900099805.1. GTDB lineage: Bacteria > Pseudomonadota > Gammaproteobacteria > Burkholderiales > Burkholderiaceae_C > Variovorax. The sequence goes on from NZ_FNDR01000003.1 coordinate 541,075, forward strand.
GCCGTTGGCAACGATCACGCTCAAGGCGCAGGTGGGCGGCGTGCTGACCGAGGTTCTCTTTACCGAAGGGCAGACCGTTGCCAAGAACCAACTGCTCGCGCGCATCGATCCCCGGCCCTACGAGCAGGCGCTGATGCAGGCTCGCGGCACCCGCCAGCGCGACGAGGCGCAGCTCGAGGCCGCGCGCGTCACGCTGGCGCGCTACCGCACGCTGCTGGGGCAGGACTCCATCGCCCGGCAGGACGTCGACACCCAGGCCGCGCTGGTCCGCCAGCTCGAAGGCACGGTCACCACCGACCTCGCCGCCGAAGCCGCCGCCAAGCTGAACCTCGACTACACCCGCATCACTTCGCCGGTGGCCGGCCGCATCGGCCTGCGCGCCGTGGACGCCGGCAACACCGTCACGGCCAACGCGACCACGGGCATCGCGGTCATCACGCAGATGAACCCGATCGACGTGCAGTTCTCGGTGCCGCAAGACCGAGTGCCTGATATCCAGGCACAGCTCGCCAAGGGTGAGCCGCTGCCGGTCACCGCATTCGATCGCACCCGAGCGGTAACGCTCGACATCGGGACTTTCTCCACGCTCGATAACCTGGTCGACACCACCACCGGCACGGTGAAGGCCAAGGCCCGCTTCGGCAATGCAGAGACCACGCTGTTCCCGAGCCAGTTCGTCAATGTGCAGATGCTGCTGCGCAAGGTGCGGGCGGTGGTGGTTCCAGTGACGGCCGTGCGCACGGGCCCCAATGGCGACTATGTCTACGTGATCGACGAAGACCGCAAGGTGTCGACGCGGCCGGTGAAGCGCGGCGAAGCCAACTCCGAGGTGGTGGCCATCACCTCGGGCCTGCGTGTCGGCGAGAACGTGGTGACCGAAGGCGGCGACCGCATCAAGGACGGGTCGGCCGTGCAGCTGCAGGGCGACCGGCCCGCGGCAGGTCCGCGCGGCGGTGCTTCCGGCCCGCGCGGTGCGGCTTCGGGTCCGCGCGGCGCACGCGGCGAGCGTGGAGAACGCGGCGAAGGCGGTGGAGAGCGGCGGCGCCAACGCCCGCCGCAATGACGAGCAACCACAACACCACACGGAAACAGCGAGCGTCCGCGATGAGCCCCTCCCGCCCTTTTATCGAACGGCCGGTGGCCACGGCGCTGCTGATGGTGGCCATCGTGCTGGCCGGCCTCGTCGGACTGCGGCTGCTGCCGCTGGCCGCGCTGCCGCAGGTCGACTATCCGACCATCCAGGTGCAGACCCTCTATCCCGGCGGCAGCCCCGAGGTCATGGGCCGCACTGTGACGGCCCCGCTCGAGCGCCAGTTCGGCCAGATGGCGGGCCTCAATCGCATGAGCTCGGTGAGCTCGGCGGGCGTCTCCATCGTTACGCTGCAGTTCGCCCTCGACCAGACGCTGGACGTGGCCGAGCAGCAGGTGCAGGCCGCCATCAACGCGGGCAGCTCGCTGCTGCCGGCCGACCTGCCGGCACCCCCGGTGTACGCCAAGGTGAACCCGGCCGATGCGCCCATCCTCACGTTGGCCGTGAGCTCGGAGACCATGCCGCTCACCGAGGTGCAGAACCTCGTGAACACGCGGCTCGCGCAAAAGATCAGCCAGGTCAGCGGCGTGGGGTTGGTGTCGCTTTCGGGCGGGCAGCGCCCGGCCGTGCGCATCCAGGCCGACACCAACGCGCTCGCGTCGGTGGGCATCGGCCTGGACACGCTGCGCAGCGCCATCACCGCGGCCAACGCCAACAGCGCCAAGGGCAGTTTCGACGGACCGCGGCGTGCCTACACCATCAACGCCAACGACCAGCTTGTGACGGCGGACGACTACAAGAACCTCATCGTCGCTTGGAAGAACGGCGCACCGGTGCGGATGACCGACGTGGCGCGCGTGGTCGACGGCGCCGAGAACACGCAGCTGGGCGCCTGGGCAGCGCTGCGCGCCGGCGAGCAGCCGGCCACGCTCTATCCCGCCATCATCCTCAACGTACAGCGCCAGCCCGGCGCGAACGTGATCGGCACCGTCGATGCCATCAAGAAGCAATTGCCCGAACTCGAGGCATCGCTCCCGGGCTCGATCAAGGTGGAGGTGCTGAGCGACCGCACCACCGGCATTCGCGCCTCGGTCTCGCACGTGCAGCTCGAGCTCGGGCTGGCCGTGGTGATGGTGGTGCTGGTGATCTTCTTCTTTTTGCACAGCGTGCGCGCGACCATCATCGCGAGCCTGGCGGTGCCAATCTCGCTCATCGGCACCTGCGGGCTGATGTACCTGCTGGGCTACAGCCTCAACAACCTGAGCCTGATGGCGCTGACCATTGCCACCGGCTTCGTGGTGGACGACGCGATCGTGATGATCGAGAACATCGCGCGCTACCTGGAAGAGGGCGACCCGCCGTTCAAGGCCGCGCTCAAGGGTGCCACGCAAATCGGCTTCACCATCATCTCGCTCACGGTGTCGCTCATCGCGGTGCTGATTCCACTGCTGTTCATGGGCGACGTGGTGGGCCGGCTGTTCCGCGAGTTTGCCGTCACGTTGGCCATCACCATCCTGATTTCCGCCGTGGTGTCGCTCACGCTGGTACCGATGATGTCGGCGCGCTGGCTCAAGCCGCAGGCCGAGGAGGGCGGACGTTTCGGTGCCAGCGTGCAGCGTTTCTTCGACCGCGTCATTGGCCGCTACGACGTGTGGCTGCAATGGGTGCTGCGCCACCAGCCGCTGACGCTCATCGTGGCACTGGCCACGCTGGCGCTGACGGTGCTGCTCTACGTGGTGATTCCCAAGGGGCTGTTTCCGACGCAGGACACCGGGCAGCTGCAGGCGCGCATCGAGGCGTCGCAGGATGTGTCGTACACGCGAATGGCCGAGCTGCAGAAGCAAGCCGCCAATGCCATCCTGGCCGACCCCGAAGTGGCCAGCGTGAGCTCGGTGGTGGGCGTTGACGCTGCCAACAACACGGCGCTGAACACCGGCAGCATGCTCATCAACATGCGCGCCGACCGGGGCAACCAGGAAGCCACCATGCAGCGCCTGCGCGAGCGGGTGCGTGCCGTGGCCGGCGTGACGTTGTACCTGCAGCCCACGCAAGACCTGACCATCGACGCCGAAACCGGTCCGACCGAATTCCGCGTCTCGCTCGAAGGGGTGGACACCAACACCGTCGATACCTGGGCGCAAAAGCTGGTGGAGCGGCTGCGCTCCGAACCGCTGGTGCGCAATGCCACCACCAACGCAGGCGCGAAGGGCCTGGCTGCCTATGTGGACATCGACCGCAACACGGCGTCGCGCCTCTCGGTCACGGCCAGTTCGGTGGACGACACGCTGTACAGCGCGTTCGGCCAGCGGATCGTCTCGACCATCTTCACCGAAACCAATCAGTACCGCGTGATCCTGGAAGCGCAGCGCGAAGCCCTGGCCTCGCCGCAGCTGCTGGGCAACCTGCAATTGCGCACCGGCGGCGGCAGTGCAACCACGCTGTCGTCGATTGCCACGGTGCGCGAGCGGCCGGCGCCGCTGCAGGTCACGCACGTGGCGCAGTATCCGGCGGCCACAGTGGGCTTCGACACGGCCGAGAACGTGGCGCTCGGAAAGTCGGTGGCGGCCATTCGCGCGGCGGCCAAGGAAATCGGCATGCCGTCGAGCATGACCATGACCTTCCTGGGTGCGGCGGGGGCCTACGAGAAATCGCTTTCCAACCAGCTGTGGCTCATCCTGGCGGCAGTGGTGTGCGTGTACATCGTGCTGGGCGTGCTGTATGAGAGCTACATCCATCCGCTGACGATTCTCTCGACACTGCCCTCGGCCGGCGTGGGCGCGCTGCTGGCCTTGATGGTCACCGGCAACGACCTGGGCGTGATCGGCATCATCGGCATCATCCTCTTGATCGGCATCGTGAAGAAGAACGCGATCATGATGATCGACTTTGCCATCGACGCCGAGCGGCGCGAGGGCAAGTCGCCGCAGGAGGCCATCCACCAGGCGGCATTGCTGCGCTTCCGGCCCATTCTGATGACCACGCTGGCGGCGCTTTTCGCGGCGCTGCCGCTGATGTTCGGCTGGGGCGAGGGCGCCGAGCTGCGCCGGCCGCTGGGCCTGGCGATCTTCGGCGGGCTGGTGGTGAGCCAGGTGCTCACGCTGTTCACCACGCCGGTGGTCTACCTGGCATTCGACCGGCTGGGCCGTCGCTTCCGGCCCAAGGGGGAGGCCGCAGCCGCATGAACCTCTCCAGGCCTTTCGTCGAACGTCCGATTGCCACGGTCCTCTTGACCATCGGCATTGCGCTGGCTGGGATCGCCGGGTTCCTCGTGCTGCCTGTGTCGCCGTTGCCGCAGGTCGACTTTCCCACTATCTCGGTGACGGCCAGCCTGTCGGGTGCGAGCCCGAGCACCATGGCATCGAGCGTGGCGACGCCGCTGGAGCGGCGGCTCGGCGTGATTGCGGGCGTCAACGAGCTCACCTCGACCAGTTCCAACGGCTCGACCCGCATCAGCCTCCAGTTCGACCTCAAGCGCAACATCGACAGTGCCGCGCGCGAGGTGCAGGCGGCCATCAACGCGGCGCGGGCCGACCTGCCGGCCACCTTGCGCAGCAACCCGACCTACCGCAAGCGCAACCCGACGGCCGCGCCCATCGCGATCCTGGCGCTCACGTCCAAGACGCGCACGCCGGGGCAGATCTACGAGGCCGTGTCCAACATCGTGAGCCAGAAGGTCTCGCAGGTGGAGGGCGTGGGCGAAGTCGAGATCGGCGGCGGCTCGCTGCCGGCGGTGCGGGTGGAGCTCGAGCCTTTTTCGCTCAACCGCTACGGCATCAGCAGCGAAGACGTGCGCGCCGCCATCCAGGCCAACAACGCCAACCGTCCCAAGGGCGCGATCGAGAACGACGAGCGCCGGCTGCAGATCTATACGCCCTCGCCGGGCCGCCACGCTGTGGAGTACCGCGACATGGTGATCGCCTGGCGCAACGGCGCGGCCGTGCGGCTGGGCGACGTCGCGCGAGTGATAGACAGCGTGGAGAACACGCGCACGCTGGGCCTTTTCAACGGACAACCCGCGGTGGTCGTGCTGGTCACGCAGGAGCCCGGCGCCAACATCATCCAGACGGTGGACGGCCTGCGCGAACTGCTGCCTGAGCTGCGTGCCCAGCTGCCGCAGGACATCGAGGTGCAGGTGGCCTCCGACCGCACCAACTCCATCCGCGCCTCGCTGCGCGAGATCGAGGCCACGCTGATGATCTCCATCGCGCTGGTGGTGCTCGTGGTGGGCCTGTTCCTGCGCCGTGCGCGTGCCACCATCATTCCGGCCGTGGCCACGGTGGTGTCGCTGCTCGGCACCTTCGGCGTGATGCACCTGCTGGGCTACAGCCTGAACAACCTGAGCCTGATGGCGCTGACGGTGGCCACCGGCTTCGTGGTGGACGACGCCATCGTGGTGCTCGAGAACACCAGCCGCCACATCGAGGCCGGCGTGGGCCGCATCGAGGCGGCCCTGCGCGGCGCGCGCGAGGTGGGTTTCACCGTGCTGTCGATCAGCCTGTCGCTGGTGGCGGTGTTCATACCGCTGCTGTTCATGGACGGGCAGATCGGCCGCCTGTTCCGCGAATTCGCGGTCACCCTGTCGGTGGCGGTGCTCATCTCGCTGGTGATCTCGCTCACCACCACGCCCATGCTGTGCGCCATGCTGCTGCGGGCCGAGCAGCCCGATGCCAAGCCGCCGGGGCGCCTGGCGCGCATGGCCGAAAGCGTCTACCAATGGAGCCTGCGCACCTATGCCCACAGCCTCGACTGGGCCCTCGCGAGCAAGGCCGTGGTCATGGTGGTGCTGCTGGCAGTCATCGGGCTCAACGTGTACCTGTTCTCTGCCATTCCCAAGGGCTACTTCCCCGAGCAGGACAACGGCCAGCTCAATGCGGGCCTGCGCGCGGACCAGAGCATTTCGTCGGCCGCGCTGAGCGAAAAACTGCGCCAGGCGGTCGACATCATTCACAAGGACCCGGCGGTCGATACCGTGGTTGGCTTTGCGGGCGGCAGCCGCTCGGGTGGCGGCTTCATGTTCGTCAATCTCAAGCCGTTGTCTCAGCGCACCGAAAAGACCGCGGCGGTCGTCAACCGGCTGCGGCCGCAGCTCAACCAGCTGACCGGCCTGCGCGTGTTCCTGAGCCCGGTGCAAGACCTGCGCATGGGCGGGCGATCGAGTAATTCGACCTACCAGTACACGCTGAAGGGCGACAACCTGGCCGACCTGCGCACCTGGACCGCCAAGCTGGCCGACCGGCTGCGCCAGGAAACCGCGCTGACCGACGTGGACAGCGACCAGGCGGACAACGGCGTTGAAACTTATGTCGATGTCGACCGCGAAAGCGCCGCGCGGCTTGGCGTGACGTCGAGCGCGGTCGACAACGCGCTCTACAACGCCTACGGGCAGCGCTCGGTCGCCACCATCTACGACGAGCTCAACCAGTATTCAGTGATCATGGAATGGGCGCCACGCTACCAGCGCGCGCCCGTCGTGCTGAAGGACCTGTACGTACCCTCGACGCTCACCACCAGCACCACCGCGAGCGGCGCAACCATCGTGAGTTCGCTGGCCAACACCACCGATGCGACCACCGGCACCTCGACCACCACGTCGGCCAACCCGGCACTGCGCACCGCGTCCACCGGCCAGGCGCTGGCCGCGAACACCACGCTGATGGTGCCGCTCTCGGCCATCGCCAAGGTCAGCGAGCGCGCTGTGCCAAGCTCCATCGACCACCAGGACACCGAACTCGCAAGCACCGTCTCGTTCAACCTGGACGAGGGCGTGACGCTGCAGGATGCGCGGCGCATCGTCGCGCAGGCCGAGGCCGACATCGCCATGCCCGTGAACGTGCGCGGCAGCTTCCAGGGTACGGCGCTCGCCGCGCAGCAATCGCAGGGGCAGCAGCTGGCGCTCATCCTGGCAGCCATCGTGGTCATCTACATCGTGCTCGGCATCCTTTATGAAAGCCTGATCCACCCGATCACGGTGCTGACCACGCTGCCTTCGGCCGGCGTGGGCGCGGTGCTGGCGTTGCTGCTGTTCCACATGGATTTTTCGATCATTGCGCTGATCGGGCTTTTCCTCCTGATCGGCATCGTGAAGAAGAATGCGATTCTGATCATCGACTTCGCGCTCGAGGCGGAGCGCGCGCGCGGCATCTCGGCCGTGGAAGCGGTGCGCGAGGCGTGCCTGCTGCGCTTCCGGCCGATTCTCATGACCACGCTGGCCGCCGCGCTGGGCGCGCTGCCGCTGGCGATCGGTTTCGGCCAGGGCGCCGAACTGCGTCAGCCGCTGGGCGTGGCGATCATCGGCGGCCTGGTGGCGAGCCAGCTGCTTACGCTGCTGACCACGCCGGTGGTCTACGTGCTGCTCGACAAGCTGCGCCGGCGCTCGGGCAACGAGCGGCACCTGAGCCGCGCCGCGAGCTTGCCAGTATGAAACCCACCCCCGTCCCTCGCTCACTTCGTGTAGCTCGACTCCCCCCTCAAGGGGGCAACACCGGCGGCCCGGCAAAGCCGGTTCCGCGGTGTCCCCGGCCTCCGAGAAAATGAATCCCTTGCCATGACACATCGCACCCGCATCCCTTCGCTGTCCGCGCTCGCCTTCGCGGCCATGGTGGCCGGCTGCGCCGTAGGCCCTGCATACCAGGTGCCAAGCTCGGCCATGCCCGCCGGCTGGAAGGAGCAGAAGACCGCCGAGGGCTGGCTGCCCGCGGCCCCGGCCGATGCGCTCGATCGCGGCGATTGGTGGGAGCTTTTCGGCGATGCCACGCTCGACGAGCTGGCCGCCAGGGTGCAGGTGTCGAACCAGAACATTGCCGCGGCCGTGGCCAACTACGCGCAGGCGCAGGCTCTGGTGCGGGGGGAGCGCGCCGCACTGTTCCCCACGGTATCGCTCGACGGCAGCGGCCGGCGAAGCGGCAACATCGGCGGCAGCAGCAATGCGTCCAATGCCTTTTCGGCCACGCTCGGTGTCGACTGGGCGCCCGACGTGTGGGGCCGGCTGCGGCAGGCCGTGACCAGCGCACAGGCGAATGCACAGGCCAGCGAGGCCGACCTGGCGTCGGCACGCCTCTCGGCCATCGGCGACCTGGCGACCAATTATTTTTCACTGCGCGAAGCCGACGCCGAAATCGTTCTGCTCGACCAGACCATCGAGGGCTACCAGCGCGCCTTCGAGATCACGAGCAACCGCTACAAGGCCGGCATTGCGGCCCAGACCGACGTGCTGCAGGCGCAGACCCAGCTCGTGACCGCGCAGGCCGAGCGCGTGGGCTTGCAGCGCACCCGTGCCACGCTGGAGCACGCCATTGCCATGCTGGTGGGCGTGGCGCCCGCCGACTTCAGCCTGCCGCCTGCGCAGTGGACGCCCACGGTGCCTGGCATCCCCACCGGCGTGCCTTCCACCCTGCTGCAGCGCCGGCCCGACATTGCCGCCGCCGAGCGTGCGGTGGCAGCGGCCAATGCGCAGATCGGCATTGCGCGGTCGGCGTACTTCCCGAACTTCGGGCTCAGCGCTTCGATTGGCAGCAATGCGAGCCGCGTGAAAGACCTGTTCAATGCCTCCAACACGCTGTGGGCGCTCGGCCTTTCCGTGGCGCAGGTGGTGTTCGATGCCGGCGCCATCGGCGCGAGCGTCGACTCGGCCAAGGCGGCCCATGAAGCCAGCGTGGCGCGTTACCGGCAGGCTGTTCTCACGGCGTTCCAGGCGGTGGAAGACCAGTTGACGGCCGGCGCCGCGCTCGCGCAGCAGGAGGGCCTGCGGCGCGAGGCATCGGCCGCCGCCGACAAGACCGAGCAGCAGCTGCTCAACCGCTACCGCGCGGCGCAGGTCAGCTACACGGACGTGGTCACGGCGCAGGCAGCCGCTCTCAGTGCGCGGCGCACGCTGGTGCAGCTGCAGGTCAATCGGCAGACCGCCGCGGTAGCACTCATCCAAGCTCTTGGCGGCGGCTGGCAACAGCCCACCCCCCTCCGCTGAGCGGAGCGGACTGGCTGTGCGCGAGATGGGCGGCTGCCCATCCCCTCAGCCCCGGCGTGGGTTACGCGCGGAGCCGTTCTTCTTCACGGCGCGATCGTCAGGCGCTCAGTGCGCGTGACGGTCCAGGGACCCGCCGAGGTAGTCCTTGTCGGTCACCAGAACCCAGAGTGCGAGCACCAGGATCGCCGCTGCCACGAGCACTGCGTTGACCATCGCTTTCTCAACGGTGGCAAAGCCTAGTACCCAGGGTGACGCGGCCAGCCAGATGGCGATCGCGCCTTCGGTCCACTCTTCCCATGCACGCGGAACCAGGGTCGCCCCCAGCGCCACTGCGCCCAGCACGACGCCTGTCGCCACTGCGCTCCACATCGCGTAAGTGACGTCCTGGAACCCCAGGACCCAAGGCGAGATGATCAGCCACGCACCGAGCGCGACGCTGACGGGGTCTTGCCAATGTTTCACCTGCTTCATGGTCATTACCTCCTGTCGCGGCACACAACCGCGACAGTCGTTCGACCATTCGGGCTCGAACGGGGTTCCGCCATTGCGGCACTGCAGCACGCGGATTCGGCTCGGAGGCCTAATTTCCGCGCGGCACCGGCGGCACCAGGTAAGCCCCTGACTCGAACAGCTGCGCCTCGGCCTGGTCGATGCGCCGGATCACCGGCTTGCCCGCGCGGCTTGCGAGCAATTCGACCAGCGCCTCGGTCACGGCAACCCCCGCCGCCACCGACGGAAAGAACGAGGGGCTGTTGATCGTGAAAAGGAGCGTTTCGTCCGCCAGCAGCGACAGCGGCGACGTCACGCTGTCGGTGATGGCCACGATGCGGCAACCGGCCGCCTTGGCCGCTTGTGCCACCTGAAGCGCCTCGCGCGAGTAGGGCATGAAGCTGGCCACCACCAGCGCGTCGCCCTTGGCAAAGGCGCGTTGCTGCATTTCGAGCGAGCCGCCCTGGCCGTCGACCAGGTGCACGCTGGCGCGGAAGAGCCGATACACGTAGACGAACGAAAACGCGATCGGAAAGCAGGCCCTGAAACCCGCCGCATGCACGGCCGGCGCCTTCTCGATCAGCGCACAGGCTTTTTGCAGCGCCTGCTCGCTCTGCTGGTGCGTGGCCTCGAGGTTGCGGCGCTGAACCTCGAACATCTCGGCCGTCAGGCTTCGGTCCTGCGCGCGGCCGATGAGTTGCTTGGCCCGCCCGCCGTAGGTTTCGCTGCCCAGGCCCATGTCGCCAGCAAAGGCTTCCTTGAGCTGCGGCCAGCCCGCATAGCCCAGATGCTGCGCAAAACGCACCAACGTGGCGGGCGTGCTTTGCGCGCGCGTGCCCACGTTGCGCATCGATGCGGTCACCACCTCGTTGGGGTGGTCGAGCACGTAGCGCGCAACCTGCTGCAGGGCCGGGCTCAACTCGTTGAAACGCTGGCGGATCTGGTCTCTGGCGCCCATGGCGGTGTCTCTCTTCTGGCGGTTGTTGGAACGAATGTACCGGACACGGAACGACGAAGTAGTTGACGGAACAAACGTTCCAAATAATAATCCGGCGGAAACGTTGGTTCCAAACACGCATCCGCCATCCACCGCCGCCCAACCGTCATGACGCACGTCCTCCATCGCCACCTTCGCCACACGCCCCCCGTTGCCACAGGCTCCGGCGGCATGTTCATCCGCGACGCCGAGGGCCGCGAATACCTCGATGCCTCGGGCGGCGCGGCCGTGTCGTCGCTCGGCCATGCGCACCCCGAGGTGCTGGCCGCCATGCATGCGCAGATCGACAAGCTGGCGTACGCGCACACCAGCTTCTTCACAAGCGAAGTGGCCGAGCGGCTGGCCGACGAACTGATCGCTTCCGCCCCCGAAGGCATGAGCCATGCGTACCTGGTGAGCGGCGGGTCCGAGGCGGTCGAGGCGGCGCTCAAGATGGCGCGGCAATATTTCGTCGAGATCGGCCAGCCGCAGCGCACGCACTTCATCGCGCGCCGCCAGAGCTATCACGGCAACACGCTGGGCGCGCTGGCTGTGGGCGGCAACGCATGGCGGCGCGAGCCGTTCGCGCCCATCCTCGTGCCGGCCACGCATGTGGCGCCGTGCTACCCCTATCGCGAGCAGCGCGTCGGCGAGAGCGCCGAGCAATACGGCCTGCGCCTTGCGGCCGAACTCGAGACGGCCATCGTCGCGCAGGGCGCCGATCGCGTCATCGCTTTTGTGGCCGAAACGGTGGGCGGCGCCACGGCCGGCGTGCTCACGCCCGTGCCGGGCTACTTCAAGGCCGTGCGCGCGGTGTGCGACAAATACGGCGTGCTGCTGATCCTCGACGAAGTGATGTGCGGCATGGGGCGCACCGGCACGCTGCACGCCTGCGAACAAGAGGGCGTGGTGCCCGACCTGATGACCATTGCCAAGGGCCTGGGCGGCGGCTATCAGCCGATCGGCGCGGTGCTGGCGCAGGGCAAGGTCGTCGAGGCCATGTCGAAGGGCAGCGGCTTCTTCCAGCATGGCCACACCTACCTTGGCCATCCCATGGCCTGTGCGGCGGCGCTCGCGGTGCAGCAGGTGATCCGGCGCGACGGCCTGGTCGCCAAGGTGCGTGAAGACGGCGCGGCCTTCGGCGCCATGCTGGCCGAAGCGCTCGGCGGCCATGCGCACGTGGGCGACATCCGCGGCCGCGGCTTCTTCTGGGGCATCGAGCTGGTGGCCGACCGCGCGAGCAAGGCGCCGTTCGATCCGACGTTGAAGGTCAACGCAGCCATCAAGAAGGACGCCATGGCGCGCGGCCTGCTGTGCTATCCCTTCGGCGGCACGGTCGATGGCCGGCAGGGCGACCACGTGCTGCTCGCGCCACCGTTCATCGCGAAGCGGCAAGACCTGCGGGAAATCGCCACCCGCCTCGCTGCTTCGATCGGCGCGGTGACGAGTGCCGCCGCGCGCTGACCACTGCTCAATTTCTTTCGCCGTTTTCTTCAACCGCCGTTCCGAGGAGCGCTCCCATGCCCAAGCTTCGTCTGCCGATTCCCTTCGGTGCTGCCGCTCTCGCGGTGGCCTTTGCCGTCCTCCTGCCGCACACGGCCGCACAGGCGCAGGACAACAACGACACGCTCGCCAAGATCAAGGCAAGCGGCACCATCACCTTCGGCTATCGCGAGTCGTCCTTCGGCTTCTCGTACCTCGATGGCAACCTCAAGCCCGTGGGCTACAGCATCGAAATCTGCAACCGCATCGTCGAGGCGGTGAAGAGCGAGCTCAAGCTGCCGGCCATCGAGATCAAGTACCAGGCCGTGACCTCGGCCAACCGCATTCCGCTGGTGCAGAACGGCACGGTCGACATCGAGTGCGGCTCCACCACCAACCTGGTCGAGCGCCAGAAACAGGTGGCGTTTTCGCCCGACATCTTCCGCTACAACGTGCGCATGCTGGTCAAGGCCGATGCGGGCATCAGGAGCATTGCCGACCTGCAGGGCAAGACGGTGGTCACCACCACCGGCACCACCTCGTTCCGCCTGCTGCGCGAGGCGGACAAGGGCCGCAATCTCGAGGTGAACAACCTCGGCGGCAAGGACCACAGCGACTCGTTCCTGCTGGTGGAAAGCGGCAGGGCGCAGGCCTTCGTGCTCGACGACATCCTGCTGGCCGGGCAGATCGCGAATGCGCGCAACCCGAAGGATTTCATCATCGCCGGCGAGAGCCTGCGCACCGAGAACCAGTCGCTCATGTTCCGCAAGGACGATCCGGCCTTCAAGGCGCTGGTGGACCGCGTGGTGTCGGGCATGATGAAGTCCGGCGAGATGGAGAAGCTCTACAACAAGTGGTTCACGTCGCCCATTCCGCCCAAGGGCATCAACATCAACTACCCGCTCAACGCAGAGACGAAAGAGGCCTTTGCCAACCCGTCTTCCAAGGGCATCTGACCGCCGTTCCCGCATGACCCGCATCGCACTGATCCACGCGCTTTCGCATTCGGTTGCGCCCATCAACGCCGCCTTCGAGCGCGAGTGGCCAGAGGCCGTGCGCATGAACCTGCTGGACGACAGCCTCTCGGCCAACCTTGCGCGCGGTGGGCGCGGCCTCGGCGCTGCCATGCACGTGCGCTTTCAGCGGCTCGCACAGTACGCGGTCGACACTGGTGCAGAGGGCATTCTCTTCACATGCTCGGCCTTCGGGCCGTGCATCGAGGCGGTGGCGCAGCGGCATGCGGGCATTCCGGTGCTCAAGCCCAACGAGGCCATGGTTGCCGAGGCCGCGCAAGCTCCAACCGAAGGGCAGGGCAAGCTCGGCCTCATCGCAACCTTCGCGGCCACGCTCGTGTCGATGCCGCCTGAATTTCCCTCCGGCATCGCGCTCGAACCCGCGTTGGCCGAAGGCGCGCTCGATGCCTTGAACGCTGGCGACACACAGCGCCACGATGCCTTGATCGCCGCGCAGGCGGTGGCTCTGCGCAATCGCGGCTGCACGCGCATTGCGCTCGCGCAGTTCAGCATGGCGCGCGCGCGCACGGCCTGCGAGCAAGCGAGCGGCTTGCCCGTGCTCACCACCGTAGACAGTGCGGTGCGAGCCCTGCGGATGCGCGCCGGTCAAGTCCCTCGATAAGGCCCGCAACTGTCCGGGGCCAGCTGAACCTGGCCTGACTCGATGCCTCGCCATAATTGACGCTCTTTAAAGGAGTAAGCGTGGACATCGTTTTGCTGGTGAAGGCCGCCGTCATGGGCATCGTCGAGGGGCTGACCGAGTTTCTGCCCATCTCGTCGACCGGACATCTGATTCTTGCGGGCTCGTTGCTCGGCTTCGACGACGCCAAGGCCAAGGTGTTCGACATCGCGATTCAGACCGGCGCGATCTTCGCGGTGATCCTGGTGTACTGGCAGAAGATCCATTCCACCGTGGTGGCGTTGCCGCGGCAGGCCAAGGCAAGGCGTCTCGCGCTCAACGTGGTCATCGGCTTCATTCCCGCCGTGGTGCTCGGCCTGATATTCGGCAAGATGATCAAGGAGCAGCTCTTCACGCCCGTGGTGGTGGCAAGCACGTTCATCATCGGCGGCTTCATCATCCTGTGGGCCGAGAAGCGGCCGCCGGGTTCGATCCGCATCGAGCACGTCGACGACATGACGATGTGGGACGCCCTCAAGGTCGGTCTGGTGCAGTGTTTCGCGATGATTCCGGGCACCAGCCGCAGCGGCTCGACCATCATCGGCGGCATGCTGCTGGGCCTGTCACGCCAGGCCGCCACGGACTTCTCGTTCTTCCTTGCCATTCCGACGCTGATCGGCGCTGGTGCCTACAGCCTCTACAAGGAACGCGCGCTGCTCTCGATGGCCGACGTTCCATTGTTCTCCGTGGGCCTGGTGTTCTCGTTCGTCAGTGCGTGGCTCTGCGTGCGCTGGCTGCTGAAGTACATCAGCACGCACAATTTCATCCCGTTTGCCTGGTACCGCATCGCCTTCGGCATCGTGGTGCTGGCGACGGCATGGACGGGGACGGTGGTTTGGGCGGAGTAGCAAGGAACGTAGCGTGCGGCGTAGCGCGGCCGCGAAGCAACTGCGCTATCGCAGCAGAATGCTTGTGCTGACCGCCTGGTACGCCGAGCCGGCCCGCGGGCCCAGCGCCAGCTTTCTATAGATGTTCCGGGTGCGGCGTTCCACCGCAAGCCGGGGGGTCGAAAGCGTTTCGGCGATGTCGCGGTGGGTAAGCCCCTGCACCACGAGTTCCAGCATGTTGCGTTCGCGCAGCGTCAGTGCCGCGTCCGGCATGGACAGCAAGTCGCTTGCGTGATCGGCATGCCACGCGAGAACGCGCCGGGCAATGGCCGCATCGATGAGCGCGCCGCCTTGTTCGATGCTTCGCAGCGCGATGCTGAGTTCGAGGTCGTCGCGCTCCTTCAGCAAATAGGCCACGGCGCCTGCGCGCAATGCCGAAAAGATGGTTTTTTCGGTGCGCGACGAGGCGGAAATTGCCACCGCCGACACCTGCGGGTGGTGCGCTTGCAGCCATTCGATGAGCTCGATTCCGCGGCCGTCCGGCAGTCCGATATCGACAAGGGCGACGCCGAAGCGCTGGCTCTCGAACAGTTGCATGGCCGTCGCGTCGTCGTCGGTCCATGCGATTTGCGGCTCGTCGCAGCCGAGCATCGACAGAACGTAGTGCAAACGTTCCTGCATCGCCCGGTCGTTTTCGACCACGAGGGTCGGGCTCAGGGAGATGACTTCAACGGCTTCCGAGAGGGAAGTTGACATTTGTGCTGCATTCTGAAGCGGCGGCCGGAGAACTGGGACGTTTTTACTTATTTTCAGCAATTGTTACCGAAGATGGCAATTTGTATCATCTGGTTTATCCCCGTCTTGACAGGGCCGGCGCGGAGCAGGCCCGTCCCAGCGGATACGGACGAAAACGCGCCCCGCGCGAGAAGCCGGGCGTTCGCAGGCTCTCAGGCTGTGGACGCCAGTGGCAGGCGCAGGGCCAGTTGCGTCTCGCCGGGCCGCGAATGCAACTGCAGATCCGCCCCGAGGCGGCGCGCGCGGGCGCGCAGGCTGCGTAAGCCCGCGCCGCCTCCCTTGTCGGCCCCATCCACCACGAAGCCGCAGCCGTCATCGCGCACGCTTAGTTGCAGTTCGTTGCCGGTGCGCGTCACTGCCACATCCACGCGGCGGCTTGCGCTGTGTTTGAGCACATTGGTCAGTGCCTCCTGTAGAAAGCGAAGCAGGTCGAGGCTCTGCGAGGGAGGGAGTTCGAGCATCTCGATGTTCGACACCTGCCAGCGGCAGTCGATGCCGTTGGCGTCGAGCAATTGCGAGGTGCGATGGCGCAGTGGCGCGAGCAGTTCACCGAACGCCCGGGCACCGTCGTGGCGGCCGGTGGCGTCGATGATCAGCCGCAGGTCGTCGCGCAGGCGCTTGAGCATGGCCAGCAACTCGGGCGCGGAGAGGTTCTCGGGCTTGCGTTCCAGCGTCGCGATGCTGCCGACCAGCATGCCCCCCAGCCCGTCGTGCAGGTCGCTCGCAAGGTTGACGCGCTCGCCGATGCGCGCATGCGCCAGCTCCAGCGCATGCTGCTGCGCGAGCGTGGCGGCCAACTCGGCCTTGGCAGCGTTCACTTCCTCGATCAGCTCGGTGTTGAAGTTCTCGATGCGTTTCAGGCTCTGCACGAAGCGGCCGGCCTGGGTCAGCGCCATGCCGAGCAGCAGCAGGTACGACGAGATGGTCGTGTAGTAGACGTTGCTGTCGATCACCTGCGTGAACACCAGCAGATCGTGCGCACCTGCGACTGCGGATACCGCCATGAACGGCGCAAGCAAACGCATCGGACTGCCGGGGTGGCGCCAGGCGTGCACGATGGACGCGCTGTTGACGGCAATGGTCATGAGGCCGCCCACCAGAGTCCAGAAGGCGCGATGCAGGGGCAGGCCCGGGCCGTTCGCCAGCCACAGGTCGAGCACGCCGGCCAGCGTGACCAGCAGCGCCGCCAGTTCCAGGCGCGGCATGCGCCGGTCGCAGAAGCGCAACGCAAAGACGACATAGGAAGCGCTGAACACCAGCAGCAGCGAGGTGTTCAGCGCCTGCCAGCTGTGGTTGGAGGCAAAGGGCCAGGGGCTGGTCGCTATCTGGTTGTAGCCGAACAGCAGCCACAGCACGTCCATTACCGCGAACCAGCCGTAGGCGGTTTCGCGCCGGCGCATCAGCCACAGCGCGGCGAAGAGGGCCGAGACAGCGGCGCTCACCGCGAGGCCCAGCACCTGCAGGTCGCGGCGCACGATGTGCTCGTAAGTGAACGCGGCTTGCATCGCCGCCGGCGTGCCGAGGCTGACCGGGCCGAGGCCTGCCTGGTAGGCGGACAGGCCCGAGACGCGCACCTGCAGCGTGTTGGTGCCGCTTTGCAGCAGCGGCGGCGCCAGCAGCCAGTAGCGCGGCGTGTTCCAGGCGCGCGTGAGCGGCTCGACCAGGCTCTCGTCGCGCGAGATCGGCGTGCCGTTGAGCGACACCGCACCGGCCATGTTGAGGTAGTGCAGCAGCAGCCCGACCTCCCGCAGCTGTTCCGGCTGCTCCCAGGTCAGCCGGTACCAGACCACGCCGTCGAAGCCCGGCCAGCGCCCGGCCCAGCTGTCGGGCAGGGTGACGGGCGTCCAGCCGTCGGCCGGCGGGGCGGTGTCGTCCCAGCCGGGGCTGCGCACCGCTTCGACATGGAGTTCAGCAGCGGGTGGTTGCGCCCGCGCCAACGCAGGGCCGGTGACAAGGAGGAGGAAGAAAAGAACGGCGCCAATCGACGCAGCAAGCCATGCCCGCGGAAGAGGTTCTCGGTGTGGCATTTACCAATTTTCGGGGATGGCCCCGTCGAGCCCGGAAAGACACACTTTGCCACGTTTGTTTTATTTGCTTTCGAAAAATGAGGAAGTCCATGCCAGTCCAGATCGGCACCAATGGCACCCGTCAAGGGTTGCGCAAACTTCGGCATCTGCCTGCGATTGCGTTGCTGGTCGCAGGAAGCGCCTACGCGGCAGGATTCGCAGGTGGCACGGCGGGCAATGACGGCCCTGCAACCAACAACGGGACGGAAGGCGCCGGAGGCGCCGCGGCCATCATCTCGGGAAACGGGGCCACGGCGGTCGGTGCGGGCGGTGATGGCGGCATCGGAACTGCGGGAGGCGTCGGCGGCGCGGGCGGGGCGGGAGCCAGCGCAACCGCAAGCGGCGCAACCGCCGTCGGGGGCGGCGGTGCTGGCGCACTGGGCGAAGCGGGGGGAACGGGCGGCGCAGGGGGACGCGGCGCCCAGGCCTCGGCGGGCGGCGCGATCGCGCTCGGCGCGGGAGGCGCGGGCACCGACGGTTGTTGCGGCAGCACCGGCCAGGCGGGCGGCAGCGGCGCGCAGGCTTCGGGCAATGCGGCGATCGCCATCGGGAGCGCCTCCGGCACCAGCCAGGGCGCCGTGGCATCCGGCAACGGCAGCACCGCGATCGGTGGCGCCAACGGCGGCGCTTCGGGCGCGGCCGCATTGGCCACGGGCAGCGTGGCGATCGGGTCCGGCAGCCAGGTCGCGAGCGGCGCGAATGGCAGCGTGGCCATCGGTGCGAATTCTGTTGCCACGGCGGCCAACACGGTGTCTTTCGGGACTGCGGGGCAGACGCGCGGCCTGGTCAATGTCAGCGCGGGGTCGGTGACCGCCACGAGCACCGACGCCGTCAACGGCAGTCAGCTGTTCACCGTGCAGCAGACCGCCAACACCGCGGCATCCACCGCCTCCGCGGCACAAACCGCCGCCTCTGCTGCACAAACCACTGCCAACGCAGCCGTGGGTGCTGCGGGCGCGGCACAGACAACGGCCAACTCCGCGCTTGGCCTGGCCCAGAACTCGGCGCAGTACGGTGCGGGGGGCACTTCGCTGCAACTCAATGCCAACGGCGGTGCTGGCACCACCATCAGCAATGTCGGCGCGGGTCAGGTTACGACGGATGCCGCCAATGTCGGCCAGGTGCAGCAGGCCCAACAGACCGCCGTCACCACGGCAAACAACTTCACCGTTCAGCAGGTCACCGCATTGCAGGCCCTGATGAACCAGGCATTGGCCAGCGGTGTGTGCGCGGTGGGCGCGGGTGGCGCCGTGGCCTGCGGGCCCGGGGCCAGCGCTAGCGGTGCCGGCAGCACGTCGATGGGCACCAACGCGCAGGCCAATGGCGAAAACACCGTCGCCATCGGGAACGGCGCGCAAGCCAGCCATGCGGGCTCGGTCGCCATCGGCGCCGGCGCCAGGGCGCTGGCCGATCCCACCACCGCCGTGGGCAACAATGCGGTGGCCACCGGCAACAACGCCGTGGCGCTGGGGGCCAACACACTGGCTTCGGGCAGCAATGCGGTCGCGCTGGGACAGGGCTCGGTGGCGGATCGCGACAACACCGTCTCGGTAGGCAACGCGGCCACCGGCCAGCTGCGCGGCATTGCGAATGTCGCCCCCGGCTTGCTGGGCACCGATGCCGTCAACGTCAACCAGTTGCAGCAGGCGGTGAGCAATGCGACAAGCCAGGCAAACGCCTTTGCAGCGCAGGGCGTCGCTGCGGCGCTGGCGATGCCGTCGATGCCGACGTTGTCGGTGGGCAAGAAATGGATGGGTGCCGCCGTGGGCAACTACGCCGGGGCATCGGCCATCGGCTTCGCTTTCGGCTATCAGGTCAATGACAACCTGAACCTGGGGCTGGGCGTCTCCACTGCCACCAGCAGCGGCAGCAGCAATCGCATGGCCGCTCGCGTTCAGGCGGGTTACTCATGGTGAAGCGCGCAGGGATGCCGCAAGCACCGGTCAGTGCAGCAAGCCGTGCCTTCGGGCCTGATAGACCGCCTCGGTGCGGGAGTTGACGGCCAGCTTTCGGTAGATGTTCTTGGTGTGGCACTCGACCGTCAACTTGGAGATCGACAGCGATTCGGCCATGTCGCGATTGCTCAGCCCCTGCGACACGAGTTCGAGGATCTTTCGCTCCCGCGGGGTCAGCGCAACCGCAAGCGGGGCAGGCGGTGGGACGGGCGCATCGGCCGCCAACACGGCGGATGGCGACGATTGCTGCGCTGCAAGCCAGCCGAGGATATGGCGCGCAATGGCCGGATCGATCGGCGCGCCCCCTTGCTCGATGCTGCGCAGCGCAATGCTCAGTTCGAGGTCGTCGCGCTCCTTCAGCAGGTAGCCGATGGCGCCGGCACGCAGCGCCGCGAAGATGGTTTCCTCGGTCCGCCAGGCCGAGATCACCACCGCCGGCACCTTGGGATGCGTCGCCTGCATCCAGTCGATCAGTTCGACGCCGCTGCCGTCCGGCAGGCCGATGTCGACCAGCGCGACGCCAAAGCTCTGGGCCTCGAGCATTTTCTTGGCCGTGGCAACGCTGTCGGCCCAGGCGATCTGCGGCTCGTCGCAGCCGAGCGTCGACAGCACGCGGCCCAGGCGCTCGCGCATCGCCGGGTCGTCTTCGACCACCAGCGAGGGACTCAGGGAAACGGCTTCAACGATTTCCGGTCGGGAAATGGACATGTGCCGGCATTCTGATCGGTGGAAGCCAGTAGGTCGTTCTTGCTTTGGCGATCAGCCCAGCAGGTTGCGCAGCGACGCCTCGATGGCCGCGGCGGTGGCGAGCGGCTTTTCCATGGGAAAGAGATGCGTGCCGTCGAGCATGGCAATGCGCCCCTTGGTGACCTGCTGGGTCATCTTCATGCCCACCTGCTTCATCTCGGCCGACTGGCGCCCGCCGATGAAAGCCACCTTGCACTTGAGCGGATTGCGTCGCAACAGCGCGCTGAGATTGTGGGGCAGGGTGTTGTAGATCGCGGTTTCCACGTTGCGATCGAAGCTCAGCTCGCGGGTGTCCTCGCTGTCGAAAGTGCCGTGGTCGATGTAGTCGTGCAGCACCTGCTCGTCCCACTTGGCAAAGGCCTTCTTGCCGCGAAAGTGCTCGAACACTTCTTCGCGGTGCGCCCAGCGGTTCTTGCGCCGGCGGCTCACGGCGCCGGGCGACACGGTCTTCATCAGCGGGGTGCGCTTGACCAGGTTCAGCGTGTTGGCACGCCAGCCACCGAGAACGGGGGAGTCGAGCAGCACCACGCCGCAGGCGAGCGCCGGATGCATGGCCGCGCACATCAGGCTCAGGAAACCGCCGAACGAATGGCCGACCAAAAACACCGGCTTGCCGGCGCGGTCGGCGTGCTGCCGGGCAAAGTCGGCCAGCTGCTGCACCAGGTGCGGCCAGTTGTCGGTGACAGGGTATTTCGGGTCGTGGCCGAACTTCTCGATGGCATCGACCTCGAAGCCGCGGTTGCGCAGGCTGTCGAGAACGACGCGGTAGGTACTCGCAGGGAAGCTGTTGCCGTGCGAAAAAACGACCGGAGGCACGGGGTTCAGATCAGCTTTTCGTCGGGCGTGGAGATTTTCCGCAGCGGGCTGTGGCGGGTTGCCGGCATCTTCAGCGGATGCTCGGTGGCGGCGTCGTCCCACACCGGGTCTTCGATGCTGTCGAACACCTCGCGCAGCTTCTGGCCCCAGCTGTTGTGCATCATGCGGTAGTAGGGGTTGTCGGCGTCGATGCAGATCACGCGGTCGGTCTCGAACTTGTTGGCCTCGTACACCACCAGGTCGAGCGGCAGGCCGACCGAAAGGTTCGACTTCATGGTCGAGTCCATCGACACCAGCGCGCACTTGGCGGCTTCATCGAGCGGGGTTTCGGGCGTGAGCACGCGGTCGAGCACGGGCTTGCCGTATTTCGATTCGCCGACCTGGAAGTAGGGCGTCTCGGTGGTGGCCTCGATGAAGTTGCCGGCCGCGTAGACCAGGAACAGGCGCATGCCTTCACCCTTGACCTGTCCGCCGAAGATGAAGGACACGTTGAAGTCGAGGCCCGCATGCTTGAGCGCCTCGGCGTCGCGGTCGTACACGTGGCGCACGGCCGAGCCGAGCACGCGCGCGGCGTCGAACATGCTCTTGGCGTTCCAGATGGTGATGGGGGCGCCCTGAGTGCCGTCTTCGCGGGTTTCGCGCAGTTCCTCGATCTGGAGGATTTCGCGCACCGACTGCGAGATGCTCAGGTTGCCCGCCGACAGCAGCACCATGACGCGGTCGCCGGGCTGCTCGTAGACGATCATCTTGCGGAAGGTGCTGATGTGGTCCACGCCCGCGTTGGTGCGCGAGTCGGAAAGAAACACCAGGCCGGCGTTGAGTTTGATGCCTACGCAGTAAGTCATGAGTTCGTCTCGCATGAATCAGGCCCGCTCAGGCGGCACTGCGTTCACGCGTGTTCAGTTTTTGGAGGGCATAGAGCGCGTCGAGGGCTTCGCGCGGGCTCATCGTGTCGGGGTCGAGTGCAGCCAGCGCGGATTCTACGGCGCTGGCCATGGGAGTTTCAGCCGCGGGTGGCGGTGCAAACAGGTCGACCTGTGCACGAGTTTGCGCATGCTGCGATTCAAGTGCCTCCAGCGCCTGCCGCGCATGGTTGACCACCGCGGCAGGCATGCCGGCGAGCCGCGCCACCTGGATGCCGTAGCTCTTGCTGGCCGGACCGGGCTGCATTTCGTGCAGAAACACGATGTCGCGGCCCGCTTCGGTGGCGCTCACATGCATGTTCACTGCAGAGTGGTGCGTGGCCGGGAATTCGGTCAGCTCGAAGTAGTGGGTGGCAAAGAGCGTGAACGCCTTGCTGCGGTCGTGCAGCTGAGCCGCGATGCCGGCCGCCAGCGCCAGCCCGTCGAAGGTGCTGGTGCCGCGGCCGATTTCGTCCATCAGCACCAGCGATTGGGCGGTGGCGCCGTGCAAGATTTGCGCGGCCTCGGTCATTTCGAGCATGAAGGTCGACTGCGCGTTGGCCAGGTCGTCCGCCGCGCCGATGCGCGTGTGGATCGCGTCGATCGGCCCGAGCCGGCAGGCCGCGGCCGGCACGTGCGAGCCGATGGAAGCCAGCAGCACGATGATCGCCACCTGCCGCATGTAGGTCGACTTGCCGCCCATGTTGGGGCCGGTGATGATCTGCATGCGCTGCTGCGGCCCGAGCTGCGTGTCGTTGGCAATGAAGCCGCCCGACGACTTTTCGGCCAGCCGCGCTTCCACCACCGGGTGGCGGCCCTGCTGGATCTCGATGCAGGGGTGTGAGACGAAGCTCGGCGCGCGCCAGTGCAGCGTGTGCGAACGCTCCGCCAGCGCGCACAGCGTGTCGAGCGTGGCAATGGCACCGGCCAGTTGCGTGAGCGCCGGCACCGAGGGCTGCAGCGCATCGAGCAGCTGTTCGTAGAGCCATTTCTCGCGCGCCAGGGCGCGGTCTTGCGCGCTCAGCGCCTTGTCTTCGAAAGTCTTGAGCTCGGGCGTGATGAAGCGCTCGGCGTTCTTCAGCGTCTGGCGGCGGCGGTAGTTGTCGGGCACCTTCGAGAGCGCGCTTTGCGTCACCTCGATGTAGAAGCCATGCACGCGATTGAACTGCACCCGCAGGTTGCTGATGCCGGTGCGCTCGCGTTCGCTGATTTCGAGCTTCAGCAGGAAGTCGTCGCAGTTCTCGCTGATCGCGCGCAGCTCGTCGAGCTCGGCGTCGTGGCCGGTGGCGATCACCCCGCCATCGCGCACCAGCGCCGACGGATCGGGCTTGATGGCGCTCACCAGCAGGTCGGCGCAGCCCGGCGGGGGCGCGAGCCGCTCGGCAATCCGGTCGAGCAGCGCGGCCGAGGCGGGCAAAAGCGGCGCCAACTGCTCGGCCTTGGCGAGTGCCAGGCGCAGCGCCAGCAGCTCGCGCGGGCGCACCTGCCTGAGCGCGATGCGCGCCGCAATGCGCTCCACGTCGCTCGTGTTCTTGAGCTGCTCGCGCAGCGAGCGCCAGGGCGCGGCCGTGCCGCCCAGCACCGTGGACTGCAGCGCGCCGATGGCTTCGAGCCGCGCCTGCGCCTCGCTGCGGTCGCGCCGGGGCGACAGCAGCCAGCGCTTCAAGAGGCGGCTGCCCATGCCCGTCATGCAGGTGTCCAGCAGCGAGAACATCGTGGGCGAGTCTTCGCCGCGCAGCGTCTGCACCAGTTCCAGGTTGCGCCGCGTGGTGGGTGGCAGCTCGATCAGGTCGCCGTCGCGCTCCACCGAAAGGCGCTGCACGTGCGAGAGGGCGCGGCCCTGCGTGTGCTCGGCATAGCCCAGCAGCGCGGCCGCCGCGGCATGCGCGTTGGAAAGCGTTTCGGCGTTCCAGGCGGCAAGGCTGTTGCTGCCCATCTGCTCGCTGAGCTTGCGTTCGCCCAGCCCGCCGTCGAACTGCCAGGCCGGGCGGATCGAGAGGGTGAAGGGCGTGGCCGCGCGCGCGGCCTTCAGGCGCTGCTCGAAGGCGGGCGTTACCTCGGCGCTGTAGAGCAGCTCGCTCGGTGCGATGCGTGCGATCCAGGCTTCGAGCGCGTCGGCCGGGCATTCGGCCAGCCGCAGCTCGGCGCCCGTGACGCTGAGCCAGGCCAACCCGCAGAAGTTGCGCGTGCCCGCATGCACCGCGAGCAGCAGCGATTCGCTCTTGTCGTTGAGCAGCTCCGAGTCGGTCAGCGTGCCGGGCGTGACCACCCGCACCACCTTGCGCTCGACTGGCCCCTTGCTCGCGCCGACCTCGCCCACCTGCTCGCAGATGGCGACCGATTCGCCGAGCTTGATGAGCCGCGCAAGGTAGGTGTCGACCGCGTGAAAGGGCACGCCGCACATCACCACCGGCTGCCCGGCCGACTGGCCGCGCTGGGTGAGCGTGATGTCGAGCAGGCGCGCGGCCTTTTCGGCATCGGCCCAGAACAGCTCGTAGAAATCGCCCATCCGGTAGAACAGCAGGGTGTCCGGATGGTTCGCCTTGAGGCCCAAATACTGCGACATCATGGGCGTATGCCCGGAGAAGTCGCTGGTGGAGGGAGAGGGTTGCGCAGTCGTCGTTTTCACTCGGACGATTATCGGGGACGCCGGACGGCTCGGCCGACGGCCGACCTGGCCGGCTTGCCGGCGCGAATCAGCGTCCACCCCGCCGTTCTAAAATCTGCCGGCGCGAACCCCGCGTGAAGAACAAGGCGCCCATGGTCCACCCGGATGAATTCAAAGGCCCTGATGCAGACGCGCTGCCAGACACCGCGACCTTGCCCGCAGAACTCGCCGCGCTGTATCTCTGCATGTCGCCGGCCCAGCTTGCCGACCTGCGCAAGTCGAGACGGCCCGATGGCCGAGCTGGCAACGGCCCCCCCATCATCAAGCCTGCCGAAAGCAGCGCAAAGGGGGCGAAAGACCCGGTGCTCTACCAACTCAGCACCTTGCGCGACTTTGCGAAGTCGCACACCGCCCCAACAGCCTTCGACACCGCGTTGAATTCCGGGA
This sequence comes from Variovorax sp. OV700, assembly GCF_900099805.1. GTDB lineage: Bacteria > Pseudomonadota > Gammaproteobacteria > Burkholderiales > Burkholderiaceae_C > Variovorax. The sequence continues at coordinate 565,870 of NZ_FNDR01000003.1, forward strand.
TGCTAGGCTGGGTGACCGCCAAGCTGCCCTTCTTCGCCGAGCTCGAACCCCGCGTCAAGCGCGGCCGGCGCGTGCTCATCGGCGGCGCCTGGGACCGGGCGGACCCGCTGCGCGAGAAGCGCTTCGTGGAGCTGGCGAAGGGCCGCATCCGCTTCACATCATTGACATGCGCCGAAGCCGCCGCGAGTCTGTGGGCCGACGTTGCAAGCCACTCGGCGTTCGCCGAAAAGGGGCTCGCCCTGCTCAGGGGCGAGACAGAGGCCATCGAGGCTTCGCTGGCCGCCACCGCCCTCCTGGCCGCGGCTTCGAACCCAGATGCGGTGAAGACCTGACCCCACATCCAGTTTGACCATGGACGAGTACCGATGCTGATCAACTGCGTTGCCTATGAGAACGGCGCCAAGCTCGCCGATATTCCGGTGGAGGACATCAGCGAATACATCATCCGGCCCGGCTGTTTCGTCTGGGTAGCGCTGAGCGACGCCACGCCGGAAGAGCTGGCCCAGATGCAGGACGAGTTCAACCTGCATCCGCTGGCAGTGGAAGACGCCCACCATGGCCACCAGCGGCCCAAGGTGGAGGAATATGGCGACTCCCTCTTCGTGGTGATGCACCTGGTCGAGCCCGCTGCCGAGGGCGAATATTCGGTGAACGTGGGCGAGGTCGACGTGTTCGTGGGCAAGAACTACGTGCTCTCGGTGCGCAACCGCAGCAAACAAGGCTTTCTGGGCGTGCGTGAGCGCTGCGAGCGAGAGCCCGAGCTGTTGCGCAACGGCGCGGGCTTTGTGCTTTATGCGCTGATGGATGCGGTGGTCGACCGCTACTTTCCGGTGATCGATGCGCTCGAGGTGGAGCTGGAATCCATCGAGCAGCAGATCTTTACGCAAGGCGGCGCGGCGCGCGACAAGATCAAGCAGCTGTACGACCTGAAGCGGCGCAGCCTGATTCTCAAGCGCGCGGTGGCGCCGCTGGTGGAGGCCGCCGGCAAGCTGCACGGTGGTCGGGTGCCACAGATCTGCGTGACATCGCAGGAATATTTTCGCGACGTGGCCGATCACCTCGGGCGCATCAACGGCTCCATCGACGCCATGCGCGACACCATCGGCACCGCCATTTCGGTGAACCTTTCGATGGTCACCATCGAGGAGAGCGAAGTGACCAAGCGGCTTGCCGCCTGGGCCAGCATCTTTGCGGTGTGCACCGCGTTCGCCGGCATCTGGGGCATGAACTTCGAGCACATGCCCGAGCTGAAATTGCGCTATGGATATGCGATGGCCTTGGCGCTGATGGGCGGCACCTGCAGTTATCTTTACTACCGGTTCAAGCGGGCCGGCTGGATCTGAGTTTCTTTTTTTCTTTCTCCCTCCCCTTCCGGGGGAGGGCAGGGGTGGGGGCAAGCGGCGTATCAAGCGATAGCGGCCTTTTCATAGGCCGCGTGCCCCCATCCCAACCTTCCCCCGGAAGGGGAAGGAGCAAAACCGAAGGCGCTTACTCGTCGTGCGTATCGTGCGTGGCCACTGCGCCGCGCCGCCAGTAGCCAGAGGCGCGAACCCACTTCGGGTTGGCGCCGCGCTCGCCCACCAGATGCGCGCGCAACGCCTTAGCAATCGCCGATTCGCATCCCACCCACGCATGAAAGTCGCCGGCAGGCAGCTTCATCGCCTTGAGCGCATCGACCAGAACAGGGCTCACCCCCGGCTCGGCGCCGCGGCGGTGCACCCATTGCAGCGTGAGTTCGGCTTGCGTCTCGAACGGAATCTGGTCGGCTTCGCTGTCGACCTCTGCCAGCACCACCACCCGCGCGCCGGCCGGCAGCTCGGACAGGCGCCGGGCGATGGCGGGCAGGGCGGTGTCGTCGCCGATCAGCAAGTGCCAGTCGAATTCGGTCGGCACGATGAACGAACCGCGCGGGCCGCCCACGCCCAGCACGTCGCCGGGCTTGGCCTGCTCGGCCCATTGGGTGGCGGGGCCGGCCTCGTGTAGCGCGAAGTCGATTTCGAGCGTGTTGGCCTTGGCGTCGTACCGGCGCGGCGTGTAGTCGCGCATGGTCGGCCGGCCGCTCGCGGGCCACACCGGACCGTCTGGGCCGACAGTCGGAAGCGTGAGCTGGCCTGTTGCGGCATCGGGGAAAAAGACCTTCGAGTGGTCGTCGAAGCCCAGGCTCGTGAACCCCGCGAGGTCGTCGCCCGTGAGGGTGATGCGGATCAGGTGCGGCGTGATGCGCTGCGCCGTCTTCACGGTGAGCTGGCGAAAACGAAGCTCGTGGCGCACGCGGCGCGGCGTGCGGTCGGGCGCGCCGACAGGGGAGGTTGTGGTGGTGAAGTCAGTCATTCAAGAAAATTCTTTCTAGAGTCGTTCCAGTTGCTGGGCGGCGCTGTCGAGCACCGCGGCGAAATCGTGGGCTTGTTGTTCGGTGAGGGGCTTGCCCGAGAGGCGCATGCGCATCGCGAGCTTCAGGTTCTCGATGGCGCGCGTGACCTGCGGCGGGCGCCCGCCGCGCGGCCCGGCCCCGTCGACGCCGCCGTTCATGCGGGCCATCATTGCGTCGGCCGTGTCGCGGTTGGCGGCCAGAAACTCCTGGCCGCTGGCGGTGATGCTGTAGCGCTTGCGCCCGCCGGTGTCGGCCGTTTCAACGCTGAGGTAGCCCATTTCTTCTAGCAGCGTGAGCGTGGGGTAGACCACGCCGGGGCTCGGTGCGTAGCTTCCGCCCAGTCGGTCTTCGATGGCCTTGATGAGCTCGTAGCCGTGCGCCGGCTTCTCGGCGATGAGCTGAAGCAGCACGAAGCGCAGACCGCCGTGGCCGAAGACCCGCCCGCCGCCGCGTCCGCCGCGGCCTCCTCCGTGCATGCGCTCTTCACCGCCGCCATGGCGGGGGCCGCAGCCGCCGGAAAGGCCGTCTTCGTGTTCGCCACGGGGGGCGTGGCAGTGGTGATGGTGGTGGTGGCCGAAGTGGAAATGTCTCATGGCGGGCATCCTTTCCGAGGTGTGTCGAGATTATTTTAGATATATCTAAATAAAAGTCAACCCGTACGCATCGGACGCCCGCGCTCGTCAGGGACCGGGCGCTTCTCCCGCCGGCACGAAGCGCCGCTGCCGCATCCACTTGGTCGCCACCCATTTCTCTCCGCGCACTACAAGCCCGCTCGCATGCAGCGATGCGTGGTCGACCTGCCCGAGGCTGTTGCAGTACTCGAAGTACACCGCGCTGCCGCGTTGCGGCGTTACCGACCACCCGGTTTCCCGAAACACTGTTTCGCCGCCTTCTTCCACCTCGTTGAGGTAGCCCACGAGCGTGCTCACGCGCTGGCCGCTGCGTTCCAGCGAGGCTTGGTTGGCCGCATTCGACGGCACCAGAAAATCGAAATGCGGCAGGCTCTGCGCGCCAGCCGGGTAGAGCAGCACCTGCAGGCCCTCGCCGTTTTCCACCGGCAGGTTCATGAGCTCGGACATGCGCTCGTCGAGCCGCGCGATGAAGGCGTTTTCGCGCAGCCGGAAGAACATGCCCAGGCTGCTGCGCTGTTCGCCCACGCGGTTTCGCCCGGTCAGCGGATCGACGGTGGTCGAGGGCGCCAGCCGCGGCCTGGCCAGGGCGATCAGCTCTTCGCACTCCTCGGCACTGAACACATCGTTCAGCACCGCCAGCGACGGCTGCGCCGCGCGCGCCACCACGCGCACGATCCGGTCCGCCGTGCGGATCGACGTGCCCGGCGGCAGCCGCGACGCTTCGTGTTCATAGGCCGGCGTCACTGTCACCGAATCGGTCGGCACCGGGCTTCCGGTGCGCAGCGCGAAGACAAAGGCATCGACGATGGCCTTGGCCGCTTCCGGAGGCATGTCTTGCGCGCGCATGGCCACCACCACCTGCGCGGGCGTGCATCCCTGGCGCAGGTTGTGCAGCACCCAGTCGCTCAGTGCGGGCGAGAAACGCAGCACGGCATCCATGGCTCAGACGCCCTCCGGAACCCAGCCGGTTTGCGTGCGCTTGAAGTTCTGCTTCAGCTGCATCGTGCCGGCCCCGCGCACCACGCGGTCCATCATCGGAAAAGCCTTTTGCACGTCGGCATCGCCGGTCCACGGCGCGGCATCGATCTTGTAGGTGTAGGTGACAACGACGGCGGATGCGTCTTTCTCGTCCTTGCGTGCTTCCCAGCCCACGACCTTGTCGAGGGTCAGGTGGGCGGCGCAGAAGTCGCCCTGGGTTTCGCGCGCGTGAAAGTACTTCTTTCCTTCTTCGGTCAGCGCATATCGCGTGACGGCGATCTCGGTGGGCTGTTGGCTTTCCTTGGCGTCTTGCACCTTGGCCGCGGATGCGCTCACCAGCCCGACGTGCTCCAGCACCGGCATTTGCACCGCGTTGCGCGAACGCGTGCCCGCTTCCCGCTGTGGCACGTCGATGGGCCATTGCGTCTTGCCCAGGCACAGGTCGCCCTTCTTCGCCAGGTAGGCATTCATCGCGGCCGTCAGGTTCTGCAGATTGGCTTCGGGCTGCTGCGGGCCGCACGCAGCGAGCAGGGCGAGCACGGCCAGCGCAACCGCGCCCAGCACCGTGGAAATTTTTTCGTTGTTCATGGAAGGAGAGAAGAAAGGAATCAATTGACGCATGCACCTGGCTTCGTGGGCGTTGCGGGCTTCGTGTCCGCATCGCTCAAGGTGTTCAGGAAGCAGACCAGGTCGGCAATGTCCTGTTCGGACATGGGAGGCGTCGAGCCCGCGGCGCGGCCGTCCATCGGCAGCTGGGTATCGATGTTCGGCGCGTAGGCCGCTGGCAGGTCGTCGTACTTCTGGACCTTGCCGCCCGTGTACTGGGTGGTGACGAGGCCGTAGCCCGGAAAGCCGGGTTCGTTCTTCGCCTTGGGCGTGCCGCCCACGGTGGGGTACCAGAGCTCGGGTTGCGTGTCGCGCGTGTTGTAGAAGCGGATGACCTGTTCCAGCGAATGCATCACGCCGTTGTGGAAGAAGGCCGTGCGCGTCGCCACGTTGCGCAGGCTTGGCGCCTTGAACATGCCGCAGAAGCTGTTCGCGGCATTGGGCGCGGCCGGCGCGTGGTCGGTGCGCAGCGGGCCGCACACGCCCATGTCGAAGTACTGCACGTTGTTGTTGGCGGGAATGCCGGCGTTGCGCGGCACGCCGATTGCCTCGTAGGAGAAGTCGGTGAACAGCGCCGAGCTGCCGTTGAGGCCCGCGCCCTGGTAGTGGCACGACGCGCAGTTGCCCGTGGCCGGATTGGCAAACACCTTGAGGCCGCGCGCTTCCGCAGGCGTGAGCGTGCCGCCGATCTTGTTGCCCGCATACAGGTCGAACTTGCTGCTGTACGGATGAAAGCTCCTGTCCTCGAGCTGGTAGGCCTGCAGGGCCAGCAAGGCATTGGCAAAGGCGGCGTCGCTGTCGTCGAACACCTTTGCACCGAAAGCCTTGGCGATGAGCGGCGCGTAGTCGGCGGCCTGCAGCTTCTTCACCACGTCGGCGCTGCTGGCGTTGGCCATCTCGATCGGGTCGAGCAGCGGAATGCGGGCCTGCGCGGCCAGCGTGTCGGCGCGGCCGTCGGCGGTGAAGCCGCCGCCCGGGCCCGGCACGCTGATGCCGTCCGGGTTGTCCAGCAGGTCGGCGTAGGGCGGGGTGATGTCCTTGTAGCGCAGCGAAGGCACGGCACGCAGGCCGGCCTGGTCCATGTGCACGCCGCCGAGCTGCACCGACAGGTCGTTGGCCGGCGCATGCGCATGCGCCGGGTCGTGGCAGCTGGCACAAGACATGGCGCCGGAGCCCGAGAGGCTCTTGTCGAAGAACATCTTCTGGCCCACCTGCGCCGCAAGGCTCAGTGTGCTGGACGGCGCGGATGCCGCCGTCGGAGATGCGGATGCAGGTGCGGGTGCGGGTGCGGATGCGCCCGCCATGGCGCCCGTGGCCGTGCCCGGCAACGCGACGGCAGGGCCGCTGCCGCTGCCGCCGCATGCGACGACGAGCATCGCGCCTGCGATGCCCGCCGCACAGAGCGCCCTCATTGCTTCAGCGACCAGACATTCAGCTGGTTGGCATCGGGCCCGACCTGCGCCGTGGTCGACACGTCGCCCGACTGCTTCTGCGTATAGCTCGCCGGAATCACGAAGGCGTGGTTGATCGGCCGCACGCTGTCGAAGTGCGTGTCCGCGCTGCCTGCGTATTCCGGCAGGTTCATGATGTTCTCGGCGATGAAGGCCTCGGTGTACTTCGAGCGGTTCATGTACGAACCGTCGGCCACCGGGTCGGCCAGCTGAAACATGTCCTGCAGCGTGCGCACGAACGAGAAGTGGCTGTAGGCGTCGCTGTCGGACACGCCCTTGGGTGCGTTGGCCTTGTTGGTCAGGATGCCGAAGATGCTCTCGCCGTGGCCGCGGTTGCCCTTGGTGTAGTTGTTGATGGTCGCGTCCACCGACCAGGTGCCGTCCGCGTTCTGCTTGACCGGGTTGGCGACCGTGCTGTTCGACACGTTCCAGCCGCAGCAGGAGTTGAAGCCGCTGGTGGCACTGCCTTCGTCGAACATCAGCACGATGGCCACGCGCTTCTGCGGGTTCTGCCACAGCGGTGAAGCCTGGATGCGCTTCACCGTGAAATCGACGTAGTTGTCGCCGCGCGTGATGATCGGCGAGACGGCCGTGGCCGACACGTTGTTCGCCACGCTGCCGCAGTCGCTCGCGGTGCCGACGCCGCCGGTGCCCTTCACGCTGATGCCGTGCATGTCGTCGCACTGGTCGGGCACCAGGAAGTTCAGGTTGCCGACGTTGCCGCTCGCCAGGTCGGCGCCGAGCTGGTCGTAGTCGTAGCTGGCGGGAATGGCGTAGTCGGTGCTGTTCTTCAGCGTGGCGTCCCACTGGCCGCCGCCCATGGTGCGGTTGCTGTACTTCCATTCGGGCGCGCTGCGCACGTTCTGGTAGGCCATGCCGGGGTGGTGCTTGGTCTTGTACAGGCCCGCGGGCAGCGGCAGCGTGAGCGTGGCGTCGCCAATGGCCGTGGTGTTGCCGCCCAGCGTGCCCGGTGCATAGACGTTGTCCTTGGCGGTAACGGCCGCATCGGCCACGCTGTCGGTGCGGAAGTCCTGGCCCGGGTTCATCGACTCGCTGTACGTGCGCCAGGTCAGGCCGGCACTCGTCATTGCATTGAACAGGTTGGGCTTGCCCACGATGTTGTGGTTCACCGCGGCGGCCTGCGTGCAGGTGGCTGCGAACGGCGACTTGGACAGGCCGGGCTGCGTGTTGTCGGGCACGGGAGTGTCCTGCACGGCATTGGTGCCGGTCGCGTCGCAGTTCCACTGGCTGTCGTCGGTAATGCCCCAGTCGTCCGCACCGCCCAGCGCCGTGTAGTTGGGCTCGCTCGGGTTGCCGGTGGCGTAGTAGCTCACCAGCTGGTTGCCGGCCTTCAGGTAGCCGTTGATCTTGGGCGCGTAGGCCGAGTTCAGGATCGACATCGTGGCCTTGTTTTCCAGCATCACGATGAAGATGTTGTCGTAGCGCGGAATGCCTTCGACGTTGAAAGCCGCCTGCTGCGACTGCAGGAAGGTGATCGGCTTGCGGTTGTCCACCACGTTGGCCGTGGCCGTGGTCACGCCGGCCATGCCGGTCAGGCGCGGATCGCCGCCGGGGTTGGCCAGCGCATCAGGGAACTTGTCGCCGCGATCGAGCTTGGTGGTGGCGTAGGCGAAGCGGTTGTTCAGCGCATTGGCTTCGTTGAGCAAGGCGGTCTGCACGGTGCCGCTGGCGGCGTTGACGTCGCCGAGCAGGGAGGCGACGGGCACGCCCAGGCGCGTGGCCAGGTTCTGCTTCTCGACGGCATAGCTTGTGCCGTTGGCCTCGACCAGCCGCGCCACTTCGGACGACAGCGGGCTCACCACCACCGCCGTGCCTTGCTCCTGCACTTGATCGAGCATGACGCGCAGCACTTCGCGCGTGGCCACGTTGGTGTTGGTTGCGGTGTTCTTGGCGTTGGTGCCGATGTCAGCAATGAGTGCCGACGCGCCGGAGAGCGAAAGGCTGAACTTGCCATTGGCATCTGTGACCGCCGCAGGCTCGCCGGTGTCGCAGCGGCCATTGCCGTTGGCGTCCACGCAGACGGTGGCGCCGGCGTAGTAGCCGGCGCCGATTACCGGGTCGGCGCTGCTGCCGGGCTTGAAGGCGCTGGCCGTGAGCACACCGCTGAAGGTGGTGTTGCCGGGGCCGGCGGGTTGGCTCGTGCCGGGCTGGTTCGCGGGCGGCAGAAACGCGAACTGGCCTGTGCCGTTGTCGCCGCCTCCGCACGCGGCCAGCAGCGACGCTGCGAGCACGGTCAGGGTGGGGTACAGCAAACAGGATCTGATGTTTGGAGTGGCTTCTCTATTCAATTCGTTCTTTCGGCGTGGGAGGGGCATGACGCAGCGCCGCGCAGGGTGCGTCGGCGCTGAGGACCGCGAACGAATCTAGGTTTGCCCTGTGTCAGTCAAAAGGCAAAAGACTTAGGTGCGAATTAGGGAGGCGCAATGCTCAACCAAGCACGCAAAAACGCGAACTGCCGAAGTTCGGTCAAGTCGTCCGCGCCATGACCCGACTGTGGGTAGGACAAATCGCGTGACGTTTCGGTAACCTTTGTATATATTGCGACAAAACAATACAAAATGCTGCGTTCTCTCCGTGCTGCATTGCAGCACCCAGAGCCAACCGGTCTGTGCAACGACGGGAGTCGAATCCAATGTCATTGTCCGTCTGGGTCAGGATTCGCTTGCCGCTGGTAATTTTCGTTGCCGGCGCGGCGCTAGCGATCGCCCTCGCCGTCTCCGCCCGCCAGGAGATCGGACGCAGTGCCCAGGCGCGCTTCGACGCAGCCGCCTTCGACCTGGCGCGAAAGGTCGAAGCCCGCTTCGACGACTACATTGCCGTGCTGATCGGCCTGCGTGCGCGATTCAACACCTCCGAGCCCGTTACGCGAAGCGACTTCACGGACTACGTCGCAGGGCTGAACCTGGCGAGCGCCTACCCCGGTTTCCAGGCCGTCAACTATGCGCCCCGCATTTTGGCCAACGACAAGCAGGCCTTCGAGCAACAGGTCCGCGGCGATGCCAGCCTTGCCGCTGGCGTTGCCTCCGCCTTTGCCATCAAGCCGCCCGGTGAGCGGGACACGTACTACCCGTTGGTTTACATCGAACCGCGGGCCGGGAACGAGAGGCTGATCGGCAATGACCTGGGCGCGATGCCCGACAGGGGAGACGCGCTCGAGCAGGGGCGCGACACCGGCGGGCTCGTCATGTCCGGCCGCAAGGTCCGCATCGCGGGCCGCGAGTCCGACATCGGATTGGCGATGCGGCTGCCGGTCTATCGCCCAAGACAACCGCTCGACACGCTCGAGCAGCGGCGCAGTGCCTATATCGGATCGGTGGGCGCGGGCTTCAGCATCGCAGGGATGCTGAGCGACGTGGTGGGCGCCCCTGCCGCAAGGACCTTCCGGTTGCGCCTGATCGACGCGGGGCCGGGCAAGGGAGCGATCGGGACACGCGTCGAGACGCGATTCGTAACGCCAACCTCATTCGGAGAGCGGCAATTGATGTTCGACAGCGGGGCCTTGGCGAAGCCCAGTGCTTCGGCCCCGGCGCACAGCCTCGAGCGCATGCTCGGCTTCGAGCTGGGCGGCCATTCCTGGCTCGTGGAGGTCGCCCAAGACGAAAACCAGGTCTTCGGCCCCCTCGACAGGGCCATTCCGTGGTTCATCGTCTTTGGCGGGCTGGCCACCAGCATGCTGCTTGCCGGCATCGTTTTTTCGTTGACCACCTCGCGCAGCCGAGCCCAGGTTCTGGCCAACAAGATGACCGTTCACCTGCGCACCAGCGAGCGGCAGTTGGAAGAGGCCCAGCACCTGGCAAGCCTGGGCAGCTGGATCCTCGATCCCCAAACCGGAGCCCTGCAATGCTCCGACGAAGCTCGGCGCATCCTGGGCTTTGAACCCGGCTCTTCGCAGCCGGACCTGCCCGCGCTGCTCTCGCGGGTTCCACCCGCGGAACGCGCCGCGGTCGAAGAGCAGATCGCACTGGCCTCGCAGTCCATGGAGCGCAGCGAATTCGAGCACCGCCTGTGCCTGCCCGATGGCACCGAACGCTGGCTCCACGTCATCGCGCAGTCGGCCGTGGAAGACGGAAAGACGCTGGTGCGCGGCACCGTGCGCGACGCTACGCGGCCGCGCAAGGATGCCTTGCGCCAGAAGCTCGAATACAAGATCGCCCGGCTGCTTGCCGGCGATGGCCGGGCCGAGACGGTCATCACACTCGCATTGGAAGCCGTATGCACCGACTTGCGCTGGGACTGCGGCGCCCTGTGGAGCGTCGGCGAGGACGGCTTGGTTCGCTGCACCGCCGCCTGGCATGCCAATGACATCCCCTTGGCAGTGCAGCAGTTCGTCTCTGACAGTCGTTTGCTCGAATACCCGGCTGACGAAGGCTCGCTGGGCCGCGCCTGGAAAACAGGCGGCATCGTCCAGATCGACGCGCAGGCGGCTCCGAAGAATTTTGCGCGCGATGTGAGCGCCAGGCAGGCCGGACTGACCATCGGCGTCATCGTGCCCATGGTCATCACCGGTTCGACCACGGCGCTGGAGCTCTTTGGCTCGAATCCGTACGTTGTCGAAGCCGAGACGCTGGAGTCGCTGCGAGTGATTGCCTTGCAGATCGCCCAGTACAAGCAACGCAAGCTGGCCGAGAGAAGTCTCCGCTTCATGGCCAGTCATGACGAACTGACCGGGCTGTTCAACCGCGCCGCGCTGCAACACGAGCTGGTTCGCGCCATCAAGCGCAGCAACCGTCACGAGAAGCAGTTTGCGGTGATATTCGTCGACCTGGATCGCTTCAAGCACATCAACGACACGCTGGGCCACGGCGTGGGCGACGAGATGATCAAGATCTGCGGCGAGCGCTTGACGGCGCTGCTGCGCGAGGCCGACGTCGTGGCGCGTTTTGGGGGCGACGAGTTCGTGCTGCTTCTGGAGAACCTGTCCAGCGCGAACGATGCCGCGGTGCTTGCCGAAAGAGTGCTCGCCTGCTGCGCCGAGCCTTTCATGATTGCGGGGCGCGAGCTGCACGTAACCGCCAGCGTTGGCGTGAGCGTCTACCCGGACAACGGCGGCGACGCCGAAGCGCTCTTGAAGAACGCCGACACCGCGATGTACCGCGCCAAGGAAAGAGGCCGCAACACCTACCGGTTCTACGCGGCGAAGATGAACGCGCAGAGTACCGAGCAGCTGATGATGGAAAGCGCGCTGCGCCATGCTCTGGAACGCGGCGAGCTGGAAATGCACTACCAGCCGAAGTTGGATCTTCAGACTCAACGCATCGTCGGTGTCGAGGCGCTGATGCGCTGGCACCACCCGGTCCTGGGCATGATTCCGCCGGTGCAGTTCATTCCGATTGCCGAAGAGATCGGCTTGATCGTGTCCCTGGGCAAGTGGGCGCTGGAGAAAGCCTGCGCCGATTCGCGTTCATGGCAGGAATTCGGCTTGCCGGACGTGTTGATGAGCGTCAACCTGTCGCCGCGCCAGTTCGAAAGCCGCACGCTCATTACCGACATTCGGTCCGTCCTGGAAAACTCGGGCTTGGACCCGTCGCTGCTGGAGCTGGAAATTACCGAGGGGGCGGTAATGGCCAACCCCGAGCGTGCGACCCAATTGCTCCGGACGATTCGAGAGATGGGCGTTGGACTTGCCATCGACGATTTTGGAACGGGCTATTCCTCGCTCTCTTATCTGAAGCACTTTCCGCTGTCGACGGTCAAGATCGACCGCTCCTTCATCAACGACCTTTCGCAGGACGCCGACGCACGCGCGCTCATCGACGGCATCATCACCCTGGCCCACGGGCTGCGAATGAAGGTGGTGGCCGAGGGCATCGAGACCACGGCCCAGTTCGACTATTTGCGCAGCCGCGGTTGCGACGAGGCCCAGGGCTACTGGCTCTGCAAGCCCGTGCCCGCCGACGAGGTGCGCAATTTCATGGCGCGTCATCTGCGCAACCAATTTGCTCCAACGGTGACTGCCTGACAAGCGAACCTTTGAAGCAATCGTTACCGGGCACGTTCGCTCGGACATTGCAGCAACTCCACAGGAGCATTCATTCATGACTCAATCGGCCCAACGCAAGACACTCGACCAAACCATCGCCGCCATCGAGGCGCTCGATCTCACGCCCATCAAGTTCAAGGCCTGCCGTAAAGAAGACGGCTACGGCTGGTCCCCAAGCTACGCGAATCAAATGGAAGTGGCCTACAAGCGCTACCTGATCCTGCACGCCAAGCACCCCGACCTGACGCTCGCTCCCGAGCAGGACGTCGACCGCTTCTGGCACATGCACATTCTGGACACGAGAAAGTACGCCGCTGACTGCGAAATCACCTTCGGCTATTTCTTGCATCACTTTCCGTACCTTGGCCTCCGCGGCGAGGACGATGCCAAGGCGCTGCAAGCTGCTTTTGAAGAGATGCAGCGGTTGACGGCTGAGGAGTTTGGCGAGGCTACGCCTGCGACGTCTCAACGTGGGGTCGGCAAGGATGCGGCCGCGTGGTGTTCGCTTGAGGCGGGCAAACCTGCGGCGGCTTGGTGCTCGCTGGAAGCGGGTAAACCGGCGGCTGCGTGGTGTTCGCTGGAGGCGGGCAAGCCAGCAGCTGCTTGGTGTTCGCTTGAGGTAGATAAACCAGCTGCCGCGTGGTGCTCGCTTGAGGCAGGCAAGCCAACTGCGGCCTGGTGCTCGCTTGAGGTGGACAAACCTGCAGCTGCTTGGTGTTCGCTTGAGGCCGGCAAACCTTCAGCTGCATGGTGCTCGCTCGAAGCAGGCAAACCGTCAGCCGCATGGTGTTCGCTGGAGGCGGGTGCTGCGGCAGGTCCCTCGATGAAGGCCGTCGCGTCTGGGCAGGAAGCTTCGCGCGCAGGTTCCAGCTTGTCGTGAACGGATGAAGCTTGGCGGAGGGACGAGGCCGTTGGTTGATACGCCTCGTCCCCCTCGCACCGAGAACGAGAGGGGCGAGGCATGGCACATCGATTCGTCAACTTGCGCGCGGACGGAAGTCCGATCCATCTCTTCGATGACAAGAAGAAAAAATTTCGCGAGGTGATCTGGGGTGACTACCTCAAGGTCAAGAAAGATCTAGGCGACGGATGGCTCGAGATCGACTGGGCCGCCCGCTCGCCCACCAAGCGGCGCACGCTCTACATCCGCAAGGAAGACACGGTTGCCCGCCGGCCGCTTGAAATCATCTTTGTCGACGTGGGGCAGGGCGATGGCGCCGTGCTGATCTCACCCGAGACCGACGACGAAGAGCGCATCGTGGTCATCGACGCCGGCGAGGGCGGCAACATGCGCGCCTTTCTCGCCGCAAGGTTCCAAACCTATCGCGGCTTCAACTTTGCGGCCGCCGTCATGACGCATCCGGACAGCGATCACTACCTCGGCTTCAAGGACGTCTTTGCCGACCCCGGCATCGGCTTTGGTGCGGTCTATCACAACGGGCTGGTCGAGCGGCCCGTTGCAGGAACCTGGGAGAAGCTGGGCGGCAAGCCCGTGAAGGAAGACGGCGCTTCCATTGCCTACATAGGCGATCTGGCAACCGACTACGCAACCGTCAAGACGATCTTCGAGAACGCCGGCACCGGCCATCTGTTTCCACAGGTCATGAAAGCCGCGCTCGACAACCCGAAGATCCACGACGTCCGCATGCTCTCGGCGCAGCACGCGACGATCGAAGACGGCGCTGCCTGGATGCCCGACTTCGCCCCGTCGGACGACCGCGGCTACACGATACGGGTGCTGGCCCCTGTCGTCGAAGAAGGCCCCGATGGCACCCCGGCGCTGCGGCAGCTGGGCTCGTACAGCGAAACCAAGAACGGCCATTCCGTCATCCTGCGGCTCCAGTACGGAAAGTTCAGCGTGCTGTTCGGCGGCGACCTGAACGAGGGCGCCGAAAAATTTCTGCTGCAGCACTACACCGGCGCGAGCAAGTTTCCGAAGACCGGCACCCCGGCCTACGACGACATGGTGACCAAGGCGCGCGACACCTTCAGGTCAGACGTCATGAAGTCGTGCCACCACGGCTCCGAGAAAGTCACCGATGCATTTCTGGATGCCGTCAACCCGGCCGCCTTCATCATCTCGTCGGGAGACGAAGAGGGCCACATCCACCCGAGGCCCGACCTGCTGGGCCGACTGGGACGCTTTGGCCGCGGCGGCGCACCGGTGATTCTTTCAACCGAGCTCCAGCGCTCCTCGCGGGCGATGGAAGACAAGAATGCGGTCGACAAGCTGCTGGCCGCCATCGACAAGCTGGCCGCGGGCACGCTCTCGCCCGACAAGATCACCCAGCTCAAGTCCGACGTGAAAGAGCTCGCGCGCAGCAACGTCGAGGTGTACGGCGCTATCTACCTGAAGACGGATGGCGAACGGCTGATCACGGCGTTTCGCATCGAAGCGAAGTCGGAGACTGAGAAGTGGTTTTATTTTCGGTATCGGTTTGAGGGGGATGTGCTTGTTCGCGAGGACTGAGAGGCAATGGGCATGTGCATCGAACAAGGCGGCGAAGGCCCCGGACCTGTTCTCTCATGCGCGCGATGCGCAGGGCCGCCATGCGGGCCTGGCCGTGTCATATGTCGATGCATGCGCATAGCTGGCGTCGAGGGGATGGCCTCGACGTTTCGGTATGCAACGTTACCTGCCGCTCGCGGTCGATTTGCTGTCAGGCAGATGTCGGCCACAAGCGGGCGATCGTAGGTGTCGGTTTTGAAGACCTCCGCAACCCCCGCCGACGATGGGCGCGAACCATAGGCTCCGGCAGTGTAGGCGGACCCAGATCCTATTCATCCTTGATCAAGCTCTGCCACCGCGGCAGCGACCCAGGGGATCTCGGTGCGCTTGCGCACATTAAAGCTGTATCCGCTGGTCGTGAACATGCCCTCCGGCACTGCGACGATTTTTCCCCATGTGGTGGGGCCTCCGTCGGCATTGTTCTGCTCTTTCGTGATCACTACCGTGGTGTCGTGATCGAAGAAAAACCTAATGAGAGCATCTCGCTCCATGGTCGGCCCCGATACGCCGAACAAGGCTTCATAGCGCTTGTCTCGCGCGAACCAGTGGCCACGTTGCAGGTCACCGCGCTTGCCGGTCGCGGCGATCTTGCGGAGGGCGTCTTCACTAATGCCTACGACTCGCCACGACACCGCGCAGGCCGCAATATTCTCGAAGGCGCCCTGTCGTGCCCACTTGCTGAAGGTGGGCGGAGCATTCTTCAGCAGCATATAGGCCTTGAAGATGAAATCAGCGGTGGCTTCGTCGGGCGCGTGCGGGCGATTGATCGCGTGAATAGCTTCAAAGTTCTCTGTATTCATCCAACGATTTTGCCAGCGTCAATCGTGAACCTCCATTTTTCAGTCCGAAGCCGCCATCCCTCAAGGGCTGCTACGCAGCGATTGCAGACCTCGATTGGGAGCAGGCGTTCGAGGGAGAGGTTGTGGCCTGGTCCTTGCTGCACGTTGATTTCTTTGAGAAACAAATGCTCAACGTCCGCTAAGCTCGCGCAGCAAAAAATGGAGGACTACATGAACGGAGTGGAAACGAGACAGGCTCACGTCGTCAAAGGCTTCGATCCCCGTTACCTGTTTTCTAAAGGATTCGACCTCGGATGTATTGACTTGATTCAAGGGGGCTCATTTCAAGAGGCCATTGGACGAACGGTGGTCGCATTGTTGATAGGGGCGATAGATAAGAAGACTGGAAAGCTTCCGTTCTCCGGTGTCTCCGTCATCTTGTCACCGGCCACGACGACTAGCTTGACGCCCGAGTCTGTGCTGCAGGCCATAGTGTCCGGCACTGAGGCACTCCGTGGTTCGGTGCCAGACCCCGAAGAACTTGAAGTCTTGAAGCGTCAATTGAGAGTGGTAAGTTGCCCCACGCTTGAAGTCGCTGACCTTACGGCAGCCGTCGTGCACGAAGGACAAAAGAGGCTCGTGGCTATTGCTGAGGCTAGCAAGTATCGAGACCCAACCATCATCTTTCCACCTGTCTTCGGACTATCGGCCGTCCGGACTTCAGAAGACCTGTGGGCGTCCCACGTGACTTCCCTATGCCGTCAGTGCGTATCTGCGGTCAAGACAACGAACGGGTACGCAGTAGTGCATGTTGCTGATATCCCGGCGGAACGACCAGACAACTTGGAGCAATTGCTCAGTGTCGACGACTGCTATGTTGGTTCTCTGCAATATGAGCATGACCCCGAAGAGGAAGTCAATCGGCGAGCACAGGCGTGGCTTTCCATGGCACTCCGAGGAGGCATTACTGAGGCGATTAAGGAGATTGGCGAACTACGACTGACTGAGGTTGCGCGACTACATATATTGGCGCAACTATTCCATCGGGCTGGCAGGGACGACGAAGCGCTGGACGTCATAGGGCAGATGCAGTCATCTCTCTCGTCCCTGACGCCCTCGCAGTTAGTTCAGGTTTCACGGATTGCTCACAAAGCTGGTGACGACTCCCGCGCACGCGCTTTACTGCCGAATGACGCTGACGGCATTGTTGAGGAGATCTGGCTGGAGGAAGGACTCGAGCTTGCGACTCATCTCGAAGACAACGTACGAATTGAGCGCTTTGATGCGCGTCTCACCCAGATTTATCCGAACTCAGTCCGTCTCAGGGAAAACCGCGACCGTCGCCTGTTGTTAAATTGCCAGCAGCCAAAGTCGGATGGGGGCAGCGTTTTCACGACAGCAGGATTTTCCGAGCATCATCTTGCGCTGTTGAGGGATGTGTCGGTCGCTGAGCCAAACTATGACCAAGCCATAGAGCAAGCTCGCGCATGGGGCACGGATTGGCTGGAGCTTGCATTGATTTGTTGTGCCATTCACGCGCGGAGCATTGGTCAATCACGAGATGCCGCCAATGCCGCAAGCCTAATCACAACTTCTGATCTGTATGGACGGCAGGCAACACAGATCGTGCTGTCGTCGGTGCGCGCCATGATGCTCAAAGAAGAGGTCGGTCGCGAAGAGCGTGACTACTACCGAGCACCTCTTCTGGCTTCAATCCGTTTCATGGCGCAGCACCCTGAGGACAGGGGGATACGCTCGGCGCTCTCGACGCTGCTCTCCGTGGAGTCTTGCGGCGATCTAGGCATTCCAATCATCGCGCTCACGATGCTCGATATAGCGGGTGAGGGGGTGAGACTTGCCTTGCCAGAAAAGGAAGCACCTGAATTCGGACTGAATGAGGCCGCTGACAACGTGGAAGTGGACGAGGATGCCATCGTGCAAGCTATCGAGCGAGGCTTGACGTGGCTGAACGTCCAGGGCGCCGCTGAATTTGGAGTAACCGTTCTCCCCGCCGAGTTGATGGGCCCCTATCCGGACCTTGTTGTCCAATACATTTCGCGCATCATCCTGCGTATTGGGGCACAGCAGGGCGAGGACGTCGACCTTGTCTACATGGAACGGATGGTTCTCTTGGCATGCGCGATGTGCCCATATGCGACCAAAGAGCGCAACGAGGATCTTCGGGTGATGCGTCTTTTGGCAAGCCACTGTGCGATAGCGGGCCAATTCCAACGAGCCCGAAACCTCGCCGAACAAGTGTTGTTGATGGGGCAGGGAAACGGATCTCGCCGGCGCTTGGCATGGCTCGCTTTCGCGGATGTGTACCACCGGTGTCGAAATCAAGTGGAGGCGCTAGTCGGCCTCGCATGCGCGCTGGCGACCGATGCTCCAGTCGAAAAGGCGGACCTGTGGCAAGAGGTCTATGCGGTTATCCGTATCCTGCGCGACCTGGGTCTGCACGAGCTTGCGCGCAAGTTTCTGCCGAAGTTGAAGGAGCTGTTATCGGATCTGGGGTTCGACCCGCTAACTGACCTGCGCATTGTCTCTACTGAACTGGGTTTGCGTTTATTGGTAGTCAAGGACACCGAGCCTGACGAAATCGCGACGCTGGTGGATGAATTGGCACGCGGCTGTGAGCTCGCCGCGAACAACCGGACGGAGCTCCTTCCTCTCGCAATTCTACTTGCTCAAATCGTTCGGAAGGCTGACGTCGCAGGTGTTCCCGTGGACATACAAACGCGCGACCTGCTGAGGAAGACATTCGGCCTAGTAGGCGAACAAGCATCGCAAATGGTGGAGACAGTCTCGTCCGTCACACCATCGGCTCTGGACGTAGCGGCGATGTTCAATATGGTGCAGCGAGCACTCTATGCCGCGGACGCTGCAGGCGATTACGCGGTGGTGGGGTTGGCCGCCCGCCGCCTCCTGGATGGTCATGCTCAACAAACGCCAACGGATGACGACAAAGCGCTCTCTGTCGAGCTTCTGGCGGATCACACCGTTTCAGTGTCCGGCGTGCCACCTGACATGGTGATCGACTGGCCCGTGCGCTATGCGCAGTCGCTCAACAAAGAAGGATTGAACGTCGCATTCTTAGGGGTAGATAACGCTGGAATTTGCACGTAATCTACGTCTCCGGGGGCAAAGCTCAGTCCATTAAACAGCCTCGACACGGGCAGTCCTTTCAGCAGAGGATGCTCGCATGGCTGGAGGACTACCCGCGGAACTACGGCTACATAGATGCGGCCCAAGGCAACAATGACTTCTTTACGACGATGGAGAAGCTGGACGTCCGCCTGCCCGCGCCAGACTCGCTTGTTGTGGTGGCAGAACCCTTGCTGCAGCAACTGACAATCAATCTCGTGCCGATCGAGCCACAGGACGGCGGTTTTAGCTATTTCCTCGGCACCCAAACCGCAGTCGGTATGGTTCCATCCCTTACTTGGCTTTCGATGACTAGAGCCCGCGAGCGCAAAGGCAATCACGCCTACAAAGCGTGGATATCTGCTCAGGACGACCCACAGGAGGCGGGCGCTCTGAATGTTGCGCTCGCAAGGCTTGGTGGGGCATTTGAGGAATTTGGGTTCACCGTCGACACAGGGCGGAGGCTCCCGCGCGATATGACCGATGCTGGCTTGGCGGTTGTTACGGCCCATGGTGGCCTAATGGCTGAGGGGCGGTACATACATAGCATTCGAGATGAAGGTACCCTCGTCGAAGCGCCTTCGGCGCTTGCAACCGCATTGGCTGGCATTGAGGTCGTGATTTTGTTTGTGTGCAGCGGTGGTCGAATCGACAAGCATCCCTGGGATAACAGAACGGTCGGTCTACCCAAGCAGCTCTTGGAAAAGGGAGCGCGTGCGGTCATCGCTTCACCTTGGCCGCTAGACGTAAAGGTGACCTATCGATGGCTTGGGCCATTTCTCCGTAATTGGGAAACCGGCTCGACAATTCTCCAAGCAACAAAAAAAGCTAACGAGGCAGTTGCGCAGGCCCTCGGCGATGGCCCACAGTATTCCCTGGCAATGACAGTCTACGGCGACGTCTTGCTGACCAAATAGGCCTGCGTTTCGCACTAAAATTTCCCCTCGGATTGAGCGCTGAACGACTGCTCTGCGGCGCGCCGCTTCAAGGTCTGCAACACAGTCTTGAGTAGCCGCTCGACGACGTCCTCCAATCAGTCGTTTTCGGAAGGCACGGCACGCATTCCCCACGCCGTCGCACCGCTATCTCTGCGGCATATCCCTAACCGAATACCCCAAACTAACCGTCGCATCCTCCGGAATCCCAGGCATCGTCGCATTCCACGCCGCCCACTCAGCCCGCATCGCAGCCAACCGCTCCGGCTCCTTCTTCCCCAGATTCGCCCGCTCGCGCTCATCGGCCGGAATGTTGAACAGGTATTCGTACCCGTCCACCTTCAGGTACTTCCAGTCCCCATCGCGCATCGCCTCTTGCCCGCGATGGTTCATGCGCCAGTGCAGCGGGCGGCGGAAGCTGTGCTTCGCATCCTTCAGCACGGGCATGAGCGACACGCCGTCGAGCGGGTAGGCCGCATCGGCCTTCACGCCGGCCGCGTCGAGCATGGTGGCGGACCAGTCCATGGTCATGCAGAGTTGCTTGCTCTCGCCGCCCTTGGCAATCACCGCGGGCCAGTGCGCGATCCATGGCACGCGGATGCCGCCTTCGGTCAGGTCCATCTTGCCGCCGACCAGCGGCCAGTTGTCGGAGAAGCGTTCGCCGCCGTTGTCGCTGGTAAACACCACCAGCGTGTTGTCGGCCATGCCGTGCTTTTGCAGCGCGGCCATGATCCAGCCGATGCCTTCGTCCATGTGATGGATCATGCGGCGGTACACATGAATGTTGCCGCTGGCCAGGTCGAAGAGGTTGTCTTTCACGGTCGGCGCCTTCTCGACGTCGTCGCGGGTTTCCCAGGGCCAGTGGGGGGCGGTGTAGTGCAGGCTGAGGAAGAAGGGGGCTTCCTCTTGTTTCTGTTTTACGGCCATGCGCTCTACGTAGTCCACGGCGCGTTTGGAGAGGATGTCGGTGAGGTAGCCCTCTTCCTTCTTGTCCTCTTCGCCAAGCCACAGGTCGTGGCCGCCGGTGGAGTCGCAGTGGGTAAAGTAGTCGACACCGCCCGACATAGGCCCGAAGAATTCGTCGTACCCCGAGCGCAGCGGACCGAAGCTGGGCGGGTAGCCCAGGTGCCATTTGCCGATGAGCGCGGTCTGGTAGCCGCTGGCCTTCAGCAATGATGGCAGGGTGGGGTGGTCGGTCGGCAGGCCGAGCGTGGTGCTGCCGCGGCTGCTGCTCCTGATGGGCTCCTCGGCCGCGCCGCGCAGGCGGTATTGGTAGCGCGCGGTGATCATCGCAAAGCGCGTGGGTGAGCACACGGGCGAATTCGAATAGCCCTGCGTGAGCTTCAAACCGTTGGCGGCCAGGCCGTCGAGCACGGGCGACACTGGGCCGAAGGCGGCATCGCGGCCGCCGTAGCAGCCCAGGTCGGCATAGCCGAGGTCGTCGGCCACAATGAAGATGATGTTGGGTCTGGTCATGTGTCTGGAAAGGTTCAGGGCTGGTAGCCGGACTTCTGCACGACGGGGGCCCACTGCGCACGGTAGGCCTTGAGCATTGCCACCGTCTGCGCCTGCGTGCTCACCACCGGCGTCATGCCCGCGTCCTTGAACTTGCGCTGCGTGTCGGGGTCTTGCATGACTTCGCGGATCAGGTTGGACAGTCGTTCGGCCTTCTCCTTGGGCATGCTGGCGGGCGCGAAGAAGGTGTTCCAGCCGGTGGCGGCCAGGTCGAGGCCGGCTTCCTTGAAGGTCGGAATGTTCGGCGCAAAGGGCGAGCGCTTGGCGCCGGAGATTGCAAGGATGCGCAGCTTGCCCGCGTTGTGCTGCGGCAGCACAACGTCTTCGGTGTCGATGGAAATCGGCACCTGGCCGCCGATCAGGTCGTTCAGCAGCGGGGCCGAGCCGCGGTAGCCGATGATCTGCGTCTGCACCTTGGCCTTCTCGCCCACCATGAGGCCGAAGAAGTGCGGCAGGCTGCCCGTGGCGGGCACGCCCACGTTGGCCTGGTTCGGATTGGCGCGCATCCACGCCAGCAAGTGGTTCAGCTCGCGCACGGGCAGTGCGGGCGAGACCGAAAGCGCAAAGTCGTAGGCGTTGACGTGCGACACGGGCACGAAGTCGCGCTCGGGGTCGTAGTTGTTGTCCTTGAAGACAAGCGGCGCCACCACCATCACGGCGGGGTTGGCGAGCATCAGCACGTTCTGGCCGGCGGGTGCGGTCTTGACCTGCTGCGCCGCCAGGCGGCCGCCCGCGCCGGGCTTGTTGTCGACAACCACCGGCACGCCCAAGCGTGCGCCGAGCTTGTCGCCAACGATGCGCGCCACGCGGTCGGTGGCGCCGCCGGGCGCATAGCCGACCACGATGTGCAGCGGGCTGTCCAGCGTCTGCGCCCCCGCGGTGGTGGCCATGGCGGCGATGGACACCATGAAACCGGCTGCGGCAAGCAGCGTGGCCAGGCGGCGGGTGATGGGGGTGTTCTTCAGCATGATGGGGTTGCTCCTCGTTCGGTCATTCGTCGATCCGTTCATTCGTTGGTTGGTTCGATCGATCGTTCGTTCGTTCAATCGTTGGCCCGGACCCAGTGTGCCCTGCACCTGCTTTGCCGGTCGGCGTTCGATCCCGAACGACTGTAGAGACGCTACAGTCGATTGATCTAATCAACCATCCCCCGGAATAACCCCCAATGACCGCGCCGCACCGCGCCTTGGACCACCCTTCCGCACCGGACCCGGGCAGTGCAACGGACGAGCGCCAGCAGATGGTCGATGCGCTGCGCGGCTTCGCGCTGATGGGCATCCTGGTGGTCAACATCGCGAGCTTCGCTTCGACCTACTACGCGCTGGGCATTCCCGATCCGCTGGGCATGTCGCTGCCCGACCACATCGCCTCGTTCGTCCGGGCCTTTGCGTTCGAGACCAAGTTCTACCTGCTGTTCTCGTTCCTGTTCGGCTACAGCTTCACCCTGCAGATGCGGGCGGCGGAGCGCGACGGCAAACCCTTCGTGCCCCGCATGGTGCGGCGGCACCTCGGGCTGTGGATCATCGGCGTGGCGCATGCCGTGCTGCTCTATTACGGCGACATCCTCATGGCATACGCGGTGCTGGGCGCGGTGCTGCTCATGCTGCGGCGGCGCGGCGATGTGTTTCTGGCGTGCGCGGCCATCGGGCTGGTGCTGCTCACTTCGCTGTTGTGGGCCCGCCTCGGCAGCATGTATTCGCAACTGGACATGCAGATGGCCGTGCAGGCGGCCTACGGAGAGGCCGCCGCGGCACTGGCCGCCTACCGCGCCACGCCGGCCATGGTGGCGGTGCAGCATGTGCGCGACCTTTCGCAGACCTGGTGGATGACGGCGCTGGTGCAGGCGCCGGAGGCGCTGGCCATGTTCTTCCTGGGGTTCATTGCCGGCCGGCGCGGGCTTCTTGCGCACATCGAAGCGCATCGCACCCTGCTGTGGCGGGTGCTGTGTTGGGGTCTGGCCATCGGCTTGCCGGGTGCGCTGGCCTATGCGCTTCCAACCCTTCGGCTGAACGCGGTGCGCGAGGTCCAGGGCCTCGCGGTCACGCTGCTGACGGCGCCGTTCCTGGCGGCCGCATACGCGGCCGGCATGCTGCTCGTGTTCCAGAGCGGGCGCGGCCGCGTGCTGGCGCGGGTGCTTGCGCCGGCAGGCCGCATGGCGCTGTCGAACTACCTGCTGCAATCACTGGTGTGCGCGTGGCTCTTTCTCGCCTACGGTCTGCGGTGGATCGGCACCATGGGGCCGCTGGCCACTTTCGGCGTCGCGCTGGCGATCTTCGCGGGCAACCTGCTGCTCAGCGGGTGGTGGATGCGCCGCTTTGCCTACGGTCCGGTGGAGTGGCTGCTGCGGGCGTTCACCTACCTCCAGCTTCCGCCGCTGCGCCGAAGCCTCCGCGCAGGCTAGCGCGGCAGTTAATGGGGAGGCGCGGCTTCCTGACCCAGCGGGTGGTCTGCGCGCGCGGCCTGCATCGCGTCGCCCTCGATGCGCATCTTGGGCAAGAACTGCGGGTACTCCCGCTGCATGAAGTCGATGAGCCCTTCGCGCACCTTGCAGCGCAGCTCGAAGGCGAGGCTCGAATTGCTCGCGGTGCAAAGCACGCGGATCTGCATGGTGCGCTCGGTGGCGTCAGTCACCTGCAGATTGAAGAAGCGGCCGTCCCACTCGGGTGCGCCCTTCACGATGCGCTCGACCTCTGCGCGCAGCGGGGCCACCGGCATGCCGTAGTCAACGTAGATGAAGACCGCGCCAAGCAACTGTGACGACTGGCGCGTCCAGTTCTGGAACGGCTTCTCGATGAAATAGCTGAGCGGCAGAATCAGCCGCCGGTCGTCCCAGATCCTCACGACCACGAAGGTGCCGGTGATCTCCTCGACGCGGCCCCATTCGCCCTCGACGACCAGCACGTCGTCCATGCGGATGGGCTGGGCCAGCGCAATCTGCAAGCCGGCAATCAGGTTGCTGAACACCGGCTTGGCCGCCAGGCCCGCCACGATGCCGATCACGCCTGCCGAGGCCAGCAGGCTGGCACCGACCTGACGCGCGCCCGGAAAAGTCATGAGCATCATCGCGCCGCCAGCCACCAGCACCATCGACATGGCGGTGCGCGCAAGCACGCGCGTCTGCGTGAGCACGCGGCGCGCATGCAGGTTGTCTTCAACGTCGTGCGGGTGCTGCGCCAGCACGCCGTCGGCGAATCCGCTGATGGCCTTGACGGCAAGCCATGTGGTGGCGGCAATCAGCAGCAGGCCGTTGAAATGCCGCACGCTGCCAATGAAGCGCAGGTTGTCTGGCGCAGCCTGAAACACCAGCAGCAGCGCGACCAGCGGCAGCACCAGTCGCGCCACTGCCTTGCAGTTGACCACCATCGCATGAAGCGCCGGCGTCGGGCGCGTGACCCGCAACAGCACGAGGCCGCCCACGCGGTGGATCAAGAGGGCGACCGGAACGCCGACAAAGGCTGCGAGCCAGGTGCCGAACCAGGGGTGGGCAAGGATCTCTTGAGTCATTGGACAGTGGCGGTCGTCGTGGTCTGTGTCTCGTTCAGAGGTTGAAGAATGCGCGCCGCGTCGTCGCGCAGCTGCGTGGCAAGCGCCGTGGCCAGGTCGAGGCGGCGCAGCAGCCAGGGGCTGATGTCGTTGTCGAACGGGTCGGGCAGGGGAATCGGCCCGCCCACCGTGGTGGAGGCGGAGCTTTCGGGAAGCGATGGGCCGGTGATCGGGGCGGTGCCGATGGCGGCGTCGATGCGCTGCGCCGTGCGCGCGAGCGGGCCTTCGATATCGGCCGGCGTGAGCCGGTCGCGCCGCAGCACGAGCATCGACTTGACTGCGCTCAGCTGCGCCAGCAACTGATAGCTGTGCGCTTGCAGGTGCTCAAGAGGCTCGAGCGGCGGCTGCACCGCGCGCGGCTCGGACAGCGAGCGCTGCGTGGCCTGCACCAGCGCCGAGAGGCTGTCGTAGGCCTCGCGGCGCGCAAGCCGCCATTCGAGTTCGGGGCTGCTGTCGACTGCCTGCAGCTGGCCCAGGCCGAGTGCCAGGCGTGCATGGCGCGCCTGGGCGGTGAGCGTGCGCGCCACCAGCGCCGGAATCTGCCCACGCTCCCACGAGGGCAGCACATAGCAGAAGCCCCATGCCAGCGCGGCGCCGATCAGCGTGTCGGCAATGCGTTCGAACAGCGCGAAGATGGGCGCGGCGCCGGTGTTGAGCATGTGCGCCTGCACCAAGCCCAGCACCGTGGCCGCCACCGCCGTGATGAGATAGCGCCGCACCGCAAAGCTGTGTGCAATGGCTTGCGACACCGTGACGATGACCAGCAGCAGCAAGGGCGACGGATGCGCGGAGAGCAGCCCCACCGCCAGCACGCTGCCCAGCAGCGTGCCGGCCACGCGGCTGTTGCGCCGCTCCAGCGTTTGCGAGAGGCTGCCGCGCAGCACCACCACGATGGTCAGCAGAATCCAGTAGTCGTGCGATCCCCAGGGCAGCGACACCGCAATGGCGTAACCGGCCGCAATGGCCAGCGCCGCGCGAATGGCGTGGCGCAGCGGCGGTGCGTCCCAGCGCCACAGCGTGAGAAAGGGCCGCAGCGACCAATCGGTGGGGCTCACGAACATCTGCCAGTTGGCGCGCACCACGGCAAGGTTGGGCTCGGCGTCGCCGCGCGCCATGGCCGACAGGCGCAGCACCTCGTCGTTGATGTGGCCGATGCGGCTGGCAAGGCCGCGCGCGAGCATGGCGGCATTCGGGCCGGGCAAACCATGGCCCCCGCCATCGTCCTCGCCGGAAAGATGGATCGACGCGAGCCGCGGCCGCCGGTCGGCCACTGCTTCGGGCTGGCGGCCCATCAGCAGCGCATCGCCGAGCGCGGTGGTTTCGTCGGCCAGTTCTTCGAGCACGCGGCGCATTTCGATCAGCGCCTCGGCATGCGCGGGATGGCTCTTGAGCGCGTCCAGGTCGAGCTCGCTCGCGAGCAGCTGGTCGCGCATCTCGAGCACGATCACCAGCATGGCCGCCAGCCGCTGCCGGCGTGGCGTGCGCGGCGACTCCAGCACGATGTCGCGCGTGGCCTGCAGCTGGTCGGCCAGCGCGGCCTGTTCGCGCAACAGCTGGCCCAGCAATGGCGCGGGGGTTTCGCGGATGTCGCTGGTGTCGTCGAGCGGGGTGAACTGGCCGGCCTCGGTGCGCATCAGCGCGGCCAGCGAATAAAGAACGTCCGAGACCGACTGCACCCGAAAGCGCGTGTTGAGCGCATGGTTGGCCAGCGTGGCCCAGATCACGTAGAGCCCCGCGCCCAGGCCGAAGTGCCAGGTGCGTTCGAGCGCCTCGGCCATGCCGCTGGGCGCGGGCGTGGCCATCGAGAAAATCATCGAGAACATCACCGCGATGGCAATCGGGATGCCTCGCTTGCCCCATGCCATGGCCAGGAAGGCGATGAAGGTGGCGGGCACCAGCACCAGGCCGAGGCGGATGGGCGCGGTGTGCAGCAGCTGCACCAAAAAGAAGAGCGGCAGCCCGATCAGCGGCGCCGGCAGCATCTGGAAGAACTTGCCGCGGCGCGGGCCGGGCAGGTCCGGCGGGGCCGTGACAATCACGCCCACCGCGGCCGACGCCGCCGCAATGGCGCCGAGCCATAGGTGCGCGCCGGCCGAGATGACCAGCAGGCCGAGCGCGACGGTGAGCCCGCTGGCGACGTATTGGCTCAGCGCGATGCGCAGCGCCGCACGGAGCCTGAGGGCGGCACGTGGCCCCTGCATCACTTGGCGGAGGTGTCGCCTTCGGAAGGGCTGCCGTCGGCAGGCGCGTCGCGGCGAATGCGCGTGAGCTTGCGCGACACCGGGGCCGCAGGTGCGGCGGCCGGCGCGGGCGCTTCGCCGTCGAGCGGGGCTGCCGTCAGCTCGGTGACGGTGCTGCGGGCATACAGGTCGACCGATTCATCGGCACCGGGCCGCGCGGCGGCCGAGACGGCGCGCACGCGGTCGCTGGCGCGCATCTTGTCGTCGATGCCGGCAAACTTGGAGTACTTGGCGAGCAGGGGCACCATCTGGCCATAGATGCGCGGCGCGCCGGCCAGGCATTCGCGCTGTTCGAGAAAGTCGGGCTCGCCCGTGAAGTTGCCGATCAGGCCGCCGGCCTCGGTCACCAGCAGCGAACCCGCGGCCACGTCCCAGGGGTTGAGGCCGGTCTCGAAGAAGGCATCGGTAAAGCCGGCCGCCACGTAGGCCAGGTCGAGCGCGGCCGCGCCAGGGCGGCGCAGGCCGGCCATGCGGGGCATCATGTCGGCCATGATGGCCAGGTACTGCTTGAAGTTGTCACCACTGCGAAACGGGAAGCCGGTGGACACCAGGCATTCGCTGAGCTTGGTGCGCTTGGAAACGCGGATGCGGCGCTCATTCATGAAGGCGCCGCGGCCCTTGGTGGCGGTGAAGAGGTCGTTGCGGCTCGGGTCGTAGATGACCGCTTGCTCGATCTTGCCGCGCACCGACAGCGCGATGGAAACGCAGTAGACCGGAAAGCCGTGGATGAAGTTGGTGGTGCCGTCGAGCGGATCGATGATCCAGACGTAGTCCGAATCCTTGGCGCCATGCTGGGTGCCCGATTCTTCGGCCAGGATGCCGTGCCCCGGATACGCGCCAAGCAGCGTTTCGATGATGACCTGCTCGCTGGCGTGATCGACTTCGGTGACGAAGTCGTTGACCTGCTTTTGCGAGATGCGCACGGCCTCGACGTCGAGGGCGGCGCGGTTGATGATCGCGCCGGCGGCGCGTGCGGCCTTGACGGCCACATTGAGCATGGGATGCAGGTTGGGGGACGACATTGGATTGTGAGAAGAACGGCGGAAGGAGCGGCTGGCGCCCCGATGAGCGGCCCGGCGATGCGGGCGGCGAGAATCGGACATTTTACCGGCTCCGCCCGTTTTGTGTCTCCAAACCCTCCATGCGCACCCGATTTATCCTGATCCAGACCAGCCATGCCGGCAATGTGGGCGCCGCCGCCCGCGCCATGAAGACCATGGGTTTCGACGACCTGGTGCTGGTGGCGCCACGGTGGGCCAACGTGCTGCGGCGGGAAGAAACCATCCAGCGCGCGAGCGGTGCGCTGGACGTTCTGAACAACGCCCGCATCGTTGAAACGCTGGACGAGGCGCTCGACGGCGTGACCCACCTGTGCGCCACCGCCATGATCCCGCGCGACTTCGGCCCGCCCACGCGCACCCCGCGCGAGCACCTGGAGCCGCTCGTGAAGCAGGGCGACCAGCATGTGGCCTTCCTGTTCGGCTCCGAGCGTTTCGGCATGCGCAACGAAGACGTCTACCGCTGCAACGTGGCCCTGAGCATTCCCACGGATCCGAAGTTCGGCTCCCTGAACCTCGGCGCCGCCATCCAGGTGGTTGCCTACGAATGGCGGCTGGCCCTGGGGGGCTACGAGGTGCGCGACGCCACGGCGCCGGTGCAGGCGGCCGATGCGAAGGCGGTGGCCGGCATGCTCGATCATTGGGAACGGTCGCTGGTGGAGATCGGTTTTCTCGACCCGCAGGCGCCCAAGAAGCTGATGCCCCGGCTGCAGCAGCTTTTCAACCGCGCCCAGCCCACGCCGGAGGAAATTCACATCCTCCGCGGCATCGCCAAGGCCATGGCCGACGCCGCGCGCGAGCCTAAAACCCCATCGCCCGTACGCGAAGACCCTGCGCTTTAGACTGCCCGGCCCCTATCGATATAACGACAACAAAGGCAGCGATGTTTTCTCGAATGCGCGCCGACATCCGGTGCATCCTCGAACGCGACCCGGCCGCCCGCAGCGCCTGGGAAGTGATCACGGTCTACCCCGGCTTCCATGCCGTGGTGCTGCACCGCTGGGCGCACGCATGTTGGATGCACGGTTTCAAGTGGCCGGCACGCGCCATCGCGCAC
This sequence comes from Variovorax sp. OV700, assembly GCF_900099805.1. GTDB lineage: Bacteria > Pseudomonadota > Gammaproteobacteria > Burkholderiales > Burkholderiaceae_C > Variovorax. Next base: position 594,689 of record NZ_FNDR01000003.1, read on the forward strand.
TGGGCCCGCTGGCTCACCGGCATCGAGATCCATCCCGCGGCCAAGCTCGGTGAGCGGGTGTTCTTCGACCATGCCATGGGCGTGGTGGTGGGCGAAACCGCCGAGATCGGCGACGGCTGCACCATCTACCAGGGCGTGACGCTCGGCGGCACCTCGCTCTACAAGGGCACCAAGCGGCACCCGACGCTGGGGCGCAACGTGGTGGTGAGCGCGGGGGCCAAGGTGCTGGGCGGGTTTCTCGTCGGCGATGGCGCCAAGATCGGCAGCAACGCGGTGGTCATCAAGCCGGTGCCGGCAGGGGCAACCGCGGTGGGCATTCCCGCACGCATCATCCCGTCGAAGGCCGGCGAGAGCGCCGATGTGGCCGCGCCGCAGAAGTTCTCCGCCTACGGCATCACGCAGGACGACGACCCGTTGAGCCAGGCCATGCGCGGCCTCGTCGACAGTGCCGCGAGCCAGGAACACCAGATCGCCCTGCTGTGGCAGGCCATCGAGAAGCTGTCTGCGCATCCCGGTACCAAGGACTGCGTGCCCTGCGATGCGGCGCTTGACGAGAGCTTCGAGGCGGAGAAGCTCACGCAGCTCATCGGCAAGTAGCGGGGCCTTTCAGGGCGATCGTTTCGCGGCCGCATGCAGCGAGCCATGAACATGGCCTGCGTGCTGTCCGAAGGGTTCGGTCGCCGGCGCGGCAGTGTCGAGCTCTTGCAGGATGCCGCAGTTCTGCGCCGATTGAGGGGCGCCGCATTGCAGGCGCAGGGCCTTCAGCTGCTTCTCCAGTGTCTTGAGTTCGGAAATGCGCGCAGCCACGTGGCCGATGTGGTCGTCCAGCAGCTGGTTGACCTCGCCGCAGTCTTCGCCGGGCGCATCGCGAAAGCGCAGCAGGCTGCGGATTTCATCGAGGGTCATGTCCAGCGAACGGCAGCGGCGGATAAAGCCCAGCCGCTGCGCATGCTCGTCGTCGTAGATGCGGTAGTTGCCTTCGGTGCGCGCCGGCTCGGGCAGCAGCTGCTCGCGCTCGTAGTACCGGATGGTTTCGACCGGCGTGTTCGCGACCTTGGCCAGTTCTCCGATTTTCATGATGCGGCAAGAAGGGGGTGGAGGAATACAGCGTTTGACTCTACACCTGCTTCAGGGTTTCCAATGCAATTCATGACGAACCAGAACGCTCTGAAATCGGTGGCGCCGAATGCACATGCTCATTCGCATGCGCCGGCCGAAACAGCCTGCTGCGGCAACTCCGCATGTGGATCGGCAGTTGTTGCCTCCGTCGATACCGCAGACATCCCGAAGGGCGCCTTGCTCTTCCGTATTCCCACCATGGATTGCGCCGTCGAGGAGTCCGAGATCCGCCGCGCGCTGGAGCCTGTCGGCGGCATCAGCGGGCTGCGCTTTCGGCTCGCCGAACGGACGATGGCGATCACCGCCGATGACACTGCCTTGCCCGATGCGCTCGAGGCCATCCGCAAGGCGGGCTTCAAGCCCGAGCCGCTGAACGAGGTGGCCGGTGCGCCGCCTGCTCCCGGCACGGCGCGCGCCGCCGGCCTCATGACGCCGGAGCTCTTGCGGTTGGTGGCCGCGCTGGTGCTGGCGATCGCGGCCGAGACGATTTCATTTCTCGCCCCGGAGGGCATCGCGTTCACGGCGGTGGAGATGGGGGTGGCGCTCGCAGCCATCGCGCTGGCCGGGCTCGACACCTACAAGAAGGGCTTTGCCGCATTGGTGCGCTGGCGCCTCAACATCAACGCCCTGATGGCGGTGGCGGTCACGGGCGCCTTCGTCATCGGCCAATGGCCCGAGGCCGCGATGGTGATGGCGCTCTATGCCATTGCGGAAATGATCGAGGCTCGCGCCGTCGACCGCGCCCGCAATGCCATCCAGGGCCTGTTGGCGCTGGCGCCTGAGCTGGCCGAGGTCAGGCAGCCCGACGGCAGCTGGAAGACGGCAAAGGCAGACACCGTGGCGCTTGGTGCCCTGGTGCGCATTCGCCCCGGCGAGCGCGTGCCGCTCGACGGCGTGGTGACGGAAGGCATGAGCGCCATCGACCAGGCGCCCGTGACCGGCGAGAGCATTCCGGTCGACAAGTCGGTGGGCGACGCCGTGTTTGCGGGCACCATCAACCAGGCGGGTGCGCTCGAATTCCGCGTCACGGCCGTGGCTGCCAACACCACGTTGGCTCGCATCATCCACGCGGTCGAAGAAGCGCAAGGCACGCGCGCTCCCACGCAGCGCTTCGTCGACCGGTTCGCCGCCGTCTATACGCCCGCGGTCTTCGTGCTGGCAATCGCAGTGGCGGTGCTCACGCCCTGGCTCATGGGCTGGACCTGGATGGAGGCCGTCTACAAGGCGCTGGTGCTGCTGGTCATTGCATGCCCTTGCGCGCTCGTCATCTCGACGCCCGTCACGGTGGTGAGTGCACTGGCCTCGGCCGCGCGGCGCGGCATCCTGATCAAGGGCGGCACCTACCTCGAGGAGGCGCGCAAGCTCAAGGCCGTCGCGCTCGACAAGACGGGCACCATCACCGAAGGCAAGCCGAAGCTGGTCGAAACCAGCCTGCTCGACAAGACGGCGGACGAGGGCGAAATCCTTGCCATTGCCGCGAGCATCGCTGGCCGCTCCGACCACCCGGTGTCGAAGGCCATTGCCGAGGGCCTGAAGCGCGAGCACCGACCGGTCGGCAACTTCATGGCCTTGCCCGGACGCGGCGTGCAGGCCACGCACGAAGGCCGCAGCTATGTGCTTGGAAACCATCGCTTCATCGAAGAACAGAAGCTGTGCAGCCCCGCGCTCGAAGCCGAGCTGAAGCGGCATGAGGAGGCAGGGCGCACCGTCACCCTGCTGGCCTCCGGCCATGCGGTGCTGGCGCTGTTCGCGGTGGCCGACACCATCAAGCCTTCTTCGCAGGCGGCCATGGCCGAACTGCGTGCGCTGGGCGTCACGCCCGTGATGCTGACCGGCGACAACGCCGCCACGGCCAGGGCAATCGGCGAACATGCCGGCATTGACGACGTGCGCGGCAACCTGCTTCCCGAGGAGAAGCTCGATGCCATCAAGGCGCTTCAGCAGCGCTACGGCATGGCCGGCATGACGGGCGACGGCATCAACGACGCACCCGCGCTCGCGCAGGCCGACATCGGCTTTGCGATGGGCGGCGCGGGCACCGACACCGCCATGGAAGCGGCCGACGTGGTCATCATGAACGACGACCTGCGGCGCATTCCCGAAACGATTCGCCTCTCGCGCCGCGCGCATTCGGTGCTGTGGCAGAACATCACCCTGGCGCTCGGCATCAAGGTCGTGTTCTTCGTGCTCGCGGTGTTCGGCGGCGCAACGATGTGGATGGCGGTGTTTGCTGACATGGGAGCGAGCCTGCTGGTGGTTGCGAACGGCTTGCGGCTGATGCGCGCGTCCAGGTGAGTTGCCGGGGGCTGCCAAGCGCCTCACGCTGAACCAGTGGGCCAACCGCTGGCTGGGCGACACCGCTTGGAACTAACATCGGCTGCCTCGCCTTCCGACTCCAGCCCCTCGATGTCCGTCACCTCCCTTCTGCTGCAACTCGTCGTCATTCTGACCACCGCGCGCCTGTGCGGCTGGGTGCTTCGCTACCTCGGCCAGCCGGGCGTGGTGGGTGAAATGGCGGCGGGCCTCATGCTCGGCCCGGCGGTCATGGGCGCGCTCTTCCCTTCGCTGCACGCGCAGCTGTTTGCCAAGGACTCGCTGCAGGGCCTTTCTTCGCTGTCGACGGTGGGGCTGGTGCTGTTTATGTTCGTGGTGGGCCTGGAGCTGCGGGCCACGCGGAACATGCGGGCGCAGCTCAAGGCGGCGGGCGCGGTGGGCGTGCTCAGCGTGATCGTGCCCCTGGCGCTGGGCATTGCGATCTCGCCTGCGCTGTACCCCACGCTCGCGCCGGCCGGTGTCGCTTTCTGGCCCTTTGCGCTTTTCATGGCGGCGGCGCTTTCCATCACGGCCTTTCCCGTCATGGCGCGCATCCTCAAGGACCGCGGCATGACGCGCACGGCCTTCGGCCAGCTCTCGCTCAGTGCGGCGGCGGTGGTCGACGTGTTCGCCTGGATCCTGCTGGCCTTCGTGGTGGCGCTGGTTGGCGCGGGCGAGGGCTACGAGAGCCTGATCAAGATCACCGTCGGCGTGGTCGTGATGCTCGCCTTCCTGTTCTTCGGTCTGAAGCCCGCCTTTGCATGGCTGCTGCGGGTGAAGGCGCCCGACGGCGAGCCTTCGACCACGGTGATGGCCTCGCTCATGATCGGCCTGTTGCTCACCGCGCTGCTGACCGAATGGCTGCACCTGCACGCGGTGTTCGGCGCCTTCCTGTTCGGCGCCTGCCTGCCGCGCGATGACCGCCTGCTGCGCTCGCTGAGCGAACGCATCGAGCCGATTTCCATCGTCGTGCTGATGCCGCTGTTCTTTGCGCTTGCGGGGCTGGGCACCACGGCGAATGCCTTCTCCGGTGCGAGCCTGGGTGCGATGCTGCTGATCGTGGGCGTGGCCACCGTCGGCAAGATTGCCGGTGGCGCGGCCGGCGCGCGCATCGCGGGCTACAGCTGGCGCGACAGCCTGGCCACCGGTTCGCTGATGAACGCGCGCGGGCTCATGGAGCTGATCGTGATCAAGATCGGGTTCGACGTGGGACTGATCGGCCCCGAGCTTTTCACCATGCTGCTGGTGATGGCCCTGGCCACCACCGCGATGACGGGGCCGCTGATGACGCTGTGCATCGGACGCAAGGCGCTGCATGCCGGCGACGCTGGGGGCAAGCCTGAGGCAGAGCCGGAGGCGCCGGCCAAGCCTTGACACCGGCTCGTCGCCCAGTCCGGGCTCGCGTTCGATGACAAGAATTCGCATCGCCTGCGAACTGCAAGGGCATTTCAGACCGGCGAGCTCCATGTCGCCGATATACTTTTTTGGACCATGCGCCACTGGCTTCTGATCTTTTTGCTGCTTTTGCTTCCGTTCCAGTTCAGCTGGGCGGCGTCGGCGGCCTATTGCCAGCATGAACGCGATGTGCAACCGGGCCACTGGGGGCATCACGAGCACGAGCCGAGCAGCAGTGCCAGCGATTCGCGCACGACCGATGACGCGCAAAAGAGCCCCGGCACCCAGCCCAACGCCGTGCTCGGCGATTGCGCCGTCTGCCACCTGGGCCATGCGCAACACCTGCCGACCATGGCCGATCGCGTGCAGGCTCCGCCAATCGCGCAGGCACTGCGCGCCATGCGCGCGGAACATTTCGTCTCGCACATCTCCGAAGTGCCCGTGCCTCCTGCGTGGCCTCTCGCCCTTTGATTCGGCGAGAGAACAACCCATTTTCCTGATACCCATCATCAGCTGAGCTCTCGCCGAATTCCCTCGCCCGTTGTTTTGCAACCCAGGAGAATTCGATGCGCACGCTCTTCGTGCCGCTGGCCGTCATGGCCTTGGCGGTGTCCCCGGCATTTTCACAATCCACTGCCGGTTCCAATCCTTCTTCGCTCAGGCACGCTGCCCCGGGAGCGACAGAGCCCGCAGGCCCGCTGGACCTGCCCAGCGCGCTCGCGCTGGCACGGCAGTTCAACCCCGGACTCTCGTCCGCCGCGCGCGAACGGGAGGCCACCGATGCGGCCGTGGTGCAGGCCGGAGCCTGGCCCAACCCGGTGTTCGGCGCGCAGGTGGAAGACCTGCGGCGCGACAACCGCACCACCACGCTGCAGCTGAGCCAGCCCATCGAGCTGGGCGGCAAGCGCGCGGCCCGCGTGACGGCGGCCGAGCGTGCCCGGGACCAGGCCGAATCGGCGTTGCTTGCGCGGCGTTCCGAGCTTCGCGCATCGACGATCACGCTGTTCTTCGAAGTGCTGGCCGCGCAGGAGCGCTTGCGATTGGCGCAGGACTCGGTGGGGCTTGCAGAGGTGGCGACCCGCGCGGCCGCCAACCGGGTGGCGGCGGGCAAGGTGTCGCCGCTCGAGGAGAACCGGGCGCGCGTGGCCGAGGCCGGCATCCGCGTCGAGCTGCTGCAGGCCGAGGGCGCGCTGCGTTCGGCGCGCCGGCAACTCGCTGCGCTCTGGGGCAATGCGTCGCCCCGTTTCACGCACGCAGACGGCGCGATCGACCTGCTGCCTGCAGCGACTGCGGACGCCGTGCAGCATCGGCTTTCCGAGGCACCGGTACTGCGCCAGGCCAGGCTCGAGGTCGAGCGGCGCGAGGCGCTCTCGGCGCTGGAGCAGGCCCGGCGTGTGCCCGACATCACCGTGTCGCTGGGCGCGAAGCGCGTGCCGGCCGATGAAGGCATGGGCAGCGGCAGCGGCCGCAACCAGGTCGTGGTGGGCGTGTCGGTGCCGCTGCCGATCTTCGACACCAACCGCGGCAACGTCGCCGAGGCGCTGAGCCGCGAAGAGAAGGCGCGCGACGACCTTCTGGCGGCCGAACTTCAGCTGCGTGCCGACGTGGCGCAGGCCACCGAGCGCCTGCGTTCGGCGCGCGCCACCGCCGAGATGCTGCAGCGCGACGCGCTGCCCGGCGCCGAAGCCGCCCGCCACGCAGCCGCCCGAGGCTTCGAGCTCGGGAAGTTCAGCTTTCTCGAAGCGCTCGATGCGCAGCGCACGCTGTTCCAGGTGCGTAACCAGCACCTGCTCGCCCTGGCCGAGGCGCATCGCGCGGCCGGCGAACTTGACCGGCTGCTCGGCATCGGCGACGAAACCCTCCGTGCGGCACCTGCTGCGCGCTGACAAGGACTCCACGAATCATGAACACGCAAGAACGCAAGACCTTCGCGGAACGCGTCGGCAAGAAGCAGTGGCTGGCCATCGTGGCCGTGCTGGTGGTAGGCCTCGCGGCCGGCGCAATGATCCTGCGCACCACGCCCGCCCAACCCGAAGCCGGGGGACATTCGGAAGCCGCAGAGCATGCCGAGGGCGAGCACCATGAAGAGGGCGATGAGCACGGCCATGGCCATGGCAATGGCGAGGCCAAGGGCCACGGCGAAGCCAAGGGCCACACCGGCGAGGCGCACGAAGAACGGGAAGGCGACAAAAAAATCGTCTTCACCGACGAGCAGGTCAAGGCCGTCGGCATGGCCATCGAAAGCGCCGGCCCCGCGCGCATCCGGTCGTTGCTGCAACTGCCGGGCGAGATCAAGTTCAACGAAGACCGCACGGCCCACGTGGTGCCGCGCGTGGCGGGCGTGGTCGAGAGCGTGCCGGCCAACCTTGGCCAGGAAGTGAGGCGCGGCCAGGTGCTGGCGGTGCTGTCGAGCCCGGGGCTCTCGGAGCAGCGCAGCGAACTGCAGTCGGCGCAGCGCCGGCTGGCGCTCGCCCGCACCACCTACGAGCGCGAGAAAAAACTCTGGCAAGAAAAGATCTCGGCCCAGCAGGACTACCTGCAGGTGGAGCAGGCCATGCAAGAGGCGCAGATCGCCGTGGCCAACGCGAACCAGAAGCTGCTGGCGCTGGGCGCCACGCCGGGCTCGCCGGCCCTTGGCCGCTACGAGCTGCGCGCGCCTTTCGACGGCATGGTGGTCGAGAAGCACATCTCGCTCGGCGAGTCGGTCAAGGAAGACGCCAGCGTCTTCACCATTTCGGATCTCTCCACGGTCTGGGCCGAGATCAGCGTGGCCGCCAACAACCTCAACCTCGTTCGCATCGGCGAGCCGGTGACCATCCGCTCCAGCGCTTTCGACCAGACAGCCAGCGGCACGGTGTCGTACCTGGGCTCGCTCATCGGCGCGCAGACGCGTACAGCGACGGCGCGCGTCACCGTGACGAATCCGCAGCGCGTGTGGCGGCCCGGGTTGTTCGTGAGCGTGGAGCTTGCTTCGTCCGGAGCAGAGGCCCCGGTGACGGTATCGGCCGAGGCGGTGCAGACGGTGGAGGGGCAGCCCACGGTTTTCGTCAAGGTGCCCGGCGGCTTCATGCCGCAGGCGGTGCAGACCGGACGCAGCGACGGCCGGCGCATCGAGATCGTGAGCGGCCTTGCGTCCGGCTCCACGTATGCCGCGAGCGGCAGCTTCGTCGTCAAGTCGCAGCAGGGCAAGAGCTCTGCCACGCACACGCACTGAGGAGGCCGAATGTTCGAACGAGTCATCCGGTTTTCCATCGAACAGCGCTGGCTGATCCTGCTCGCGGTGCTGGGCATGGCCGCGCTCGGCATCTTCAGCTACCAGAAGCTGCCGATCGACGCGGTGCCCGACATCACCAACGTGCAGGTGCAGATCAACACGTCCGCGCCCGGCTATTCGCCGCTCGAGGCCGAGCAGCGCGTGACCTATCCCATCGAGACGGTGATGGCCGGCCTGCCGGGGCTGCAGCAGACTCGCTCGCTCTCGCGCTACGGCCTCTCGCAGGTGACGGTGATCTTCGAGGACGGCACCGACATCTACTTTGCGCGTCAGCTCGTGAACGAGCGCATCCAGTCGGCGCGCGAAAGCATGCCGAGCGGCATCTCGCCGGTGATCGGTCCGATCTCGACCGGCCTTGGCGAGATCTATCTCTGGACCGTGGAAGCGGAAGAGGGCGCGAAGAAGGCCGACGGCAAACCATACACGCCGACCGACCTGCGCGAGATCCAGGACTGGATCATCAAGCCGCAGCTGCGCAACGTGAAGGGCGTGACGGAGATCAACTCCATCGGCGGCTACGCCAAGGAGTTCCAGATCGCGCCCGATCCTGCCAAGCTGCTGGCGCACGGCCTCACGATGACCGACCTGGTGGCCGCGCTGGAACGCAACAACGCCAACGTGGGCGCGGGCTACATCGAGAAGCGCGGCGAGCAGTACCTCATCCGCGCGCCGGGGCAGGTGAAGTCGGTGGAGGACATCGGCAACGTGATCCTCGGCAACGCCGGCGGCATTCCGCTGCGCGTGCGCGACGTGGCCGATGTGGGCATTGGCCAGGAACTGCGCACTGGCGCGGCGACCGACAACGGCCGCGAGGCGGTCCTCGGCACCGTGTTCATGCTGATCGGCGAGAACAGCCGCACCGTCTCTCAGGCGGTCGACAAGAAGATGCAGGAAATCAACCGAACGCTGCCCGCGGGCGTGAAGGCCGTGACCGTGTACGACCGCACCGTGCTGGTCGACAAGGCCATTGCCACGGTGAAGAAGAACCTGCTCGAAGGCGCAGTGCTGGTTATTGCCATCCTGTTCCTGTTTCTCGGCAACATGCGCGCGGCGCTGATCACCGCGCTGGTGATTCCGCTGTCGATGCTCTTCACCTTCACCGGCATGGTGAACCAGAAAATCAGCGCCAACCTCATGAGCCTGGGCGCGCTGGACTTCGGCATCATCATCGACGGCGCGGTGGTGATCGTGGAGAACTGCGTGCGGCGCCTCGCCCATGCGCAGGCGAAGCACGGGCGGCCGCTCACGCGCAGTGAGCGTTTCCATGAAGTGTTCGCGGCCTCGCAGGAGGCGCGGCGACCGCTCTTGTTCGGCCAGCTGATCATCATGATCGTGTACCTGCCGATCTTTGCGCTCACAGGTGTGGAGGGCAAGCTGTTCCACCCGATGGCCTTCACCGTGGTGATTGCGCTGCTGGGCGCAATGATCCTGTCGATCACGTTCATCCCCGCGGCCGTGGCGCTCTTCATCGGCAACAAGGTGGGCGAGAAAGAAAACCGCCTGATGCACTGGGCCAGGCGCGGCTACGCGCCGCTGCTGGCGCGCGCAATGGGAGCCAAGCCGCTGGTCATCACCACGGCGGTGGTGGCGGTGGTGCTCTCGGGCCTGCTGGCCACGCGCCTGGGCACGGAGTTCGTGCCGAGCCTGGGCGAGGGCGACTTCGCCGTGCAGGCGCTGCGCATTCCGGGTACCAGCCTCACGCAGTCGGTCGAGATGCAAAAGCAGATCGAACGCACGCTGAAGGCGAAGTTTCCGGAGATCGAGCGCGTGTTCGCGCGCACCGGCACGGCCGAGATCGCATCCGACCCGATGCCGCCGAACATTTCCGACGGCTACATCATGCTGAAGCCCGAGAGCGAGTGGCCCACATCGCAAGGTACATCGCGCCGCACACGCGCAGAACTGCTGGCGGCCGTGCAGGAGGAGATCGAGAAGCTGCCGGGCAACAACTACGAGTTCTCGCAACCGATCCAGCTGCGCTTCAACGAGCTGATCTCCGGCGTGCGCAGCGACGTGGCGGTGAAGATCTTCGGCGACGACATGGACGTGCTGAACAGGACGGCAGCCGAGGTGTCGGGCGTGCTGGGCAAGATCCCCGGCGCCGCCGAAGTGAAGGTCGAGCAGACCACTGGCCTGCCTATGCTCACGGTCAACATCGACCGCCAGAAGACCGCGCGCTACGGGCTCAACGTGGGCGACGTGCAGGACGCCGTCTCCATCGCGGTGGGCGGCCGCGAGGCCGGCACGCTGTTCGACGGCGACCGGCGCTTCGACATCCTCGTGCGCCTGCCCGAGCACCTGCGCGCCGACCTGGAGGCGATCAAGCGCCTCCCCGTGGCGCTGCCCCGGGGCGTGGGCGCGGAGGCGCAGCAGCGCACCAGCTTCATCCCGCTCGGCGAGGTGGTCACGCTGGAGCTGGCGCCCGGCCCCAACCAGGTGAGCCGCGAGAACGGCAAGCGCCGCATCGTGGTGAGCGCCAACGTGCGCGGCCGCGACCTCGGCTCCTTCGTGGCCGAGGCCGGGGAAGCGATGCGCAAGGTGAGCATTCCGCCGGGCTACTGGACGGCCTGGGGCGGCCAGTACGAGAACCTCGCCTCGGCCACCGAGCGGCTGCAGGTGGTGGTGCCGGTATCGCTGCTGCTGGTGTTCACGCTGCTGTTCGCGATGTTCGGCAACCTGAAGGACGGCCTCCTGGTGTTCACCGGCATTCCATTTGCGCTCACGGGCGGCATCGTCGCGCTGTGGTTGCGCGGCATTCCGCTCTCGATCTCCGCGGCGGTGGGGTTCATCGCGCTTTCAGGCGTGGCGGTGCTCAACGGGCTGGTGATGATCTCGTTCATTCGCAACCTGCGCGAGGGCGGGCTGCCGCTCGATGCGGCGATCCGCGAAGGCGCGCTCACGCGGCTGCGGCCGGTGCTGATGACCGCGCTGGTCGCATCGCTGGGCTTCGTGCCGATGGCGATCGCTACCGGCACCGGCGCGGAGGTGCAGCGCCCGCTGGCCACGGTGGTGATTGGCGGCATCCTGTCATCGACCGTGCTGACGCTCCTGGTGCTCCCGCTGCTCTACCGCATGGCGCACCGGCGCCACGAGGAGAAAGGGCGTGGCGCCGAGCTTTACCCCCAGGCCGATTCAAGGTAGTTTTTGGTCCCGTTGTCACAAACCATCCCCATTGCACGTCTTTCTCGCATGGACGTCCAAGGGGGACGTTCTCTGGACTCCCTTTCACAAGGAATCGACCATGAAGATCGTCATCATCGGAGGCTCCGGCCTCATCGGCTCGAAGCTCGCCGCGCGGCTGCGCCATGCCGGCCACGAAGTCGTCGCCGCCTCGCCCTCCACGGGCGTCGACACGCTCACGGGCCGAGGCCTGAAGGAGGCGCTGGCAGGCGCACAGGTGGTCGTCGACGTGGCGAACTCGCCGTCGTTCGAGGACGAGGCCGTGCTGCGCTTCTTCGAAACCTCGGGGCGCAACCTGCTTGCGGCCGAGGCCGAAGCTGGGGTGGCCCACCACATCGCGCTGTCGGTTGTCGGCACCGACCGGCTGCTCGCGAGCGGCTATTTCAGGGCCAAGCAGGCTCAGGAGGACCTGATCGAGGCCTCGCCCGTGCCCTACACGATCGTGCAGGCCACGCAGTTCTTCGAGTTCCTGGGCGGCATCGCCAACGCGGGCGCCGCGGGCAGCGAGATCCGCCTGTCGCACGCACTGGTGCAGCCGATTGCGGCGGAAGACGTGGCCGCGGCGCTGGCCGAGATCGTGACCGAGCCGCCGTCAGGTGGCAGGGTGGAGATCGCCGGGCCGGAGGCGGTGCCGCTCGACGACCTGGTGCGGCGCTATCTCACTGCGACAGGCGACGCCCGGCAAGTGGTCACCGATGCCAACGCGGATTACTTCGGCGTGCGCCTCGACGACCGCTCGCTCACGCCGGCTGCCGGTGCGCGCCTCGCGCCGACCGGCTTCGAGGCCTGGGTTCGGCAGCGCGCCGCGGCCGCCTAGCGTGGCGGCCGAATGGCCGACTTGGGCCGGAACGCCTTGCAGACCGTGTCGTCGGTCTCCAGGTACGGCCCGCCGATCAGGTCGATGCAATAGGGCACCGCCGCGAAGATGCCGGGCACGACCTGCACGCCTTCGGTGTCTTTCAGCCCTTCGAGCGTTTCCGCAATCGACTTCGGCTGCCCTGGCAGGTTGATGATCAGGCTCTTGTCGCGGATCACCGCCACCTGGCGCGAAAGGATCGCGGTGGGCACGAAGCGCAGGCTGATCTGGCGCATCTGCTCGCCGAAGCCGGGCATTTCCTTGTGGGCCACGGCAAGGGTGGCCTCGGGCGTCACGTCGCGCAGGGCCGGGCCGGTGCCGCCGGTGGTCAGCACCAGCGAACAGCCGGCGTCCACCAGCTCGATCAGCGTGGCGCTGATGAGGGCGGTTTCGTCGGGAATCAGCCGGGACTCGAAATCGATGGGGTTCTTCAGCGCCCGGCCGAGCCATTCCTTCAGCGAAGGCAGGCCCTTGTCTTCATAGGTGCCGCTGGAGGCCCGGTCGCTGATGGAGACGATGCCGATGCGGACTGAATCAGGTGCGGTCATGGTGTTGCTCCTTCCCCCTTTGGGGGAAGGTTGGGATGGGGGCGGGCAGGGCGCCCGATGGATGCGCCGCTTGCCCCCACCCCAGCCCTCCCCCGGGAGGGGAGGAAGAAAGGCAAGGGGTTCATGCGTCGTCTTCCCGGTCTTGCGCGGCAGCCTCCGCAGCGTGGTCTGCGCCACCGTGCACCGCCAGCTGGGCACGCACCAGTTGGAAGATCTCGCGGTAGGCCTTGCCCTGGCGCGGCGCTTCACCGGCGGGGCCGGATTTCATGTCCTTGCGGGCCTGGCGCACCAGGGCGCGCAGCTGCTGGGAATCGGTGGCAGGGTGGGTTTCGATCCAGCCACCCAGCGCATCGTCGTCGGCAATCAGCCGGTCGCGCCATCGCTCGGCCTCGTGCAGCGCGGCGGTTTCGGCCGCCGGCACGCTGTTCTGCTCGGTCAGGGCGAGCTTCACGGCCTCCAGCACCTCGGGCTCCAGCTTGCGCATCAGCTTGCCGATGAACTGCATCTGGCGGCGCTTGCCCTCGAAATTGGTGATGCGCTTGGCCTCGGCCACGGCGTCGACCAGTTTTTCGTCGAGTGGGAGCGCATCGAACAAGCCGGCGCGCAGGCCGAGCAGCTCGGTGCCGAGTTTTTGCAGTTCGTCGCTTTCGCGCTTGAGGTCGGTGCGGCTGGCTTCGTCGGTGCCCTTGAGCTCGCGCTTGAGCTCCAGGTCGAGCTCGCTGCCTTCGGCGACGAACTGGCCACGGACGAAATAGCCTTTTTTGGGTTTGCGGGACATGGGGTGGATTCTGGGCCGCACCGTGCGGCGTTGCAACGCGTGCAATGCGCAGTGGGAAGCTGAAGGGAAAACGGAATGTGGGGGGCGCAAGTATCATAGCCACCACATGACGACATCCTCCTCGCGCGCCGATTCCGGCTTCGCCTACAGCCGCTCCTTCTTCGAAAACCTGGTCGACTCGGCCCTGGCCCACGCCAAAAAGCTCGGTGCAACCGATGCCGGCGCCGAGGCCTCCGAGGGCTGCGGCCTCAGCGTCTCGGTCCGCAAGGGCGAACTCGAGAACGTCGAGCGCAACCGCGACAAGTCGCTGGGCATCACCGTGTACGTGGGCCACCGCCGCGGCAACGCCAGCACATCCGACTTCTCCGAGGCTGCCATTGCCCAGACGGTGCAGGCCGCCTACGACATCGCCCGTTTCACGGCCGAAGACCCGGTCAGCGGCCTCCCGGACGAGGAAGACATTGCCAAGGAACACCCCGAACTTGACCTGTTCCACCCCTGGGACGTGACGAGCGAACAGGCCGCCAAGCTGGCGCTGGAATGCGAAGCGGCGGCTCTGTCGACCGACAAGCGCATCACCAACAGCGAAGGCGCAGGCGTCTCGGCCCAGCAGAGCCACTTTTTCAGCGCCCACACGCACGGTTTTCGCGGCGGCTATGCCAGCTCGCGGCATTCGATTTCGGTTGCGCCCATCGCCGGCAAGGGCGACGACATGCAGCGCGACTCCTGGTACAGCTCCATGCGCTCGGCCGACGAGCTGGCCAGCCCGCAGGCCGTGGGCCGCTACGCCGCCGAACGGGCGCTGAGCCGTCTCAAGTCGCGCAAGATCAAGACCACCGAATGCCCGGTGCTGTTCGAGTCGCCGCTGGCCGTGGGCCTCTTGGGCGGGCTGGTGCAGGCCGTGAGCGGCGGGGCGCTGTACCGCAAGAGCACCTTTTTGCTCGATTCGCTCGGCAAGCCTGTGCTTCCGAAGCACGTGGACGTGGCCGAAGACCCGCACGTGCTGCGCGGCAAGGGCAGTTCGCCGTTCGACGACGAAGGCGTGGTGACCCGCGCGCGCAAGGTGGTCGATGCCGGGCGGCTCGAGGGCTACTTTCTCTCGACCTATTCGGCGCGCAAGCTGGGCATGAAGACCACCGGCAATGCCGGCGGCTCGCACAACCTGATCCTGAGCTCGCGCCTCACCAAGGCCGGCGACGACCTCGACGCCATGCTCGCCAAGCTCGGTACCGGCCTGTTCGTGATCGAGCTGATGGGGCAGGGCGTGAATTACGTCACCGGCGACTATTCGCGCGGCGCCAGCGGCTTCTGGGTCGAGAAGGGCCGCATTGCCTTCCCGGTGCACGAGATCACCATTGCCGGCAACCTGAAGGACATGCTGATGGGCGTCGAGGCCATCGGGGCCGATGCCTACACCTTCGGCGCCAAGACCACGGGGTCGGTCCTGATCAATCGCATGAAAGTGGCCGGCAGCTAAAGGCTGCCAGCACACTGACTCGCTCAGACGATCCGCACCGAAAGGTTCGGCAGCCCGTCGATGTGGATCTCGATCAGGTCACCGCGCACCACTGGGCCCACGTTCTCGGGCGTGCCCGAGTAGATGATGTCGCCGGGCATCAGCTCGAAGGCCTGTGACAGCCGGCTGATCTGCTCTGCTACCGACCAGATCATGTGCTTGAGCGTGGCGTTCTGCTTCGTCTGGCCATTTACCTTGAGCCAGATGGCGCCGTCGGTGTAGTGGCCGACCTTGGCCACCGGATGGATCGGCCCGATCGGCGCCGACTTGTCGAAGCTCTTGCCGATTTCCCACGGCTTTTTCTGGTCGCCCATCTCGCGCTGCAGGTCACGCCGGGTCATGTCCAGGCCAAGCGAATAGCCGTAGACGAGCCCCAGCGCATCCGCCTGCGCGATGTCGCGTCCGCCCTTGCCGAGGGCCACGACCAATTCCACTTCGTAGTGGTAGTTCTTGGTCAGCGGCGGGTACGGATGGTCGGCCACGGCGCCGGGCGTGACGACCTGGATCGCGTCCGTCGGCTTCTGGAAAAAGAACGGCGGCTCGCGGGTCGGGTCGGAACCCATTTCGCGCGCATGAGCCGCATAGTTGCGGCCGATGCAGTAGATGCGGCGCACCGGAAACGCCTGCTCGCTGCCGACGATCGGAACCGTGGCCTGCGCCACCGTGAAGGGCGTTTGTGGCGCACGCGATGCGCCCGCCGGCAGGGCGCAGCCGGTCATCGCGCCGGCGGCCATGGCGGCGGAACCGGCCAGCAGGCCGCGTCGTGAACTGGACATGATTTTTGTCTCCTGAATTCTTGGGTAAGCGATGAAAGCCGGCCGTGCCAGCGGGGTCATTCTGGAGCGCGTCGAGGTATTGCTTCCGTACGCATCTACGCAAAAACAGGACGCAAGCAACACCAGGCGCCCGCATCTGCAGCCTCGAGGCCAGGGCTTACCATCGCGCCATGTCGGCCCTTCGATCCAGCCTCCGCCTCTACGGCATGCAGGAGCGCGCGAACCACCTCGACTTCGACATCCGCTTCGAGGGCGCGCGGGACGTTCTGGCGCGGCCGCACCGGCACGAGTATTTCCAGATCCAGGTCAGCATCCATGGCGGCTCGCAACAGGTGATCGGCGGCGCGGTGCGGCCCTTTACCGCGGGGCACCTGAGCTTCGTGCTGCCTTATCGCGTGCACGTGGTGCCGCATCCGCCCGGGGCGCGCTATGCCATCGTGAACTTCGACCAGGGCTTTCTGTGGCCCGAACTGGCCGTGGAAGCGCTCGATCTGGAAGAGGTGCCGGCCCTGCGCCAGCCCGAGCTCGCGCCGTTCCTGTTCCAGGAGTACATGGACTTCCACTTTGGCGAGGCCGATTTCGCGCGCATCCTTGCCTGGCTCGATGAGCTCGCGGCGCTGAACCGGGAGCGGCGCTTCGGTGCCGGGAGCGCGATCCGCGGCATCCTGCTGCAGCTGATGGCGCTGGCCTGCGACCGGCACGAGCCGCAACTGCTCGCGCAGGCGGCGCTGCAGAGCGGGCGCAGTTCGGGGCGCGATGCGCTGCAGCGCGTGATGCGCTACGTGCGCGAGCATCTGGGCGAGGAAATGTCGCTCAACGATGCCGCGGCGGCCGCCATGCTGTCGCCCAACTACCTTGCGCACCTGCTCAAGAAGCAGACCCACCGCACCTTCACCGAGCTGGTGACCGAGCGCCGCCTGGAGCGTGCGAAAGAGTTGCTGGTCACCTCGAACGCCCGCATCGGCGACATCGCGCGGCAGTGCGGCTTTGGCGACGCCGTGTACTTCAGCCGCCGTTTCAGGCTGCGCAACGGCGTCACGCCGCGGCAGTTTCGCAGTGAAGCCGGGGCGGGGCTGGCCATGGCGGCGGAGCCCAAGGGGCGTTGAACCATCTTTGGAGTTGGCCCGGGCGGCCCCGGTAAATCTAAGATGTGCTCTCCATGAATCGAAACTCACAAAATCCGGCTCGCCCGCAGATCTACCTCGCGGGCCCGGACGTCTTCCGCCCCGACGCCCGAGACCACTTCGTGCGGCTCGCGGCGGCTTGCGATGCGCTAGGGCTTGCGGCCCTGCTGCCGGCCGATGGCAACGATCAGCCAGTCGCCGGCGCGCCGGAAGAGCAGATCTACGAGGCCAACATGCAGCGGCTTCGCGGCGCGGACGGTGTGGTGGCCAACCTCGCAAGCTTCCGCGGCCTGGAGCCCGATTCAGGGACGGTGTTCGAGGTGGGCGCTGCGGTGGCGCTGGGGATTCCGGTCGTGGCCTACGGCGTGCCTGCGGGCAGCTATGCGGACCGCGCCCGGTCCCTCTTGCCGTGCGCGCCCGATGCAGCCGGGGTGCTGCGCGAGACCGGCAGCGGCATCGCGGTGGAAGACTTCGGCCAGCCGCTGAACCTGATGCTGGCCTGTTCGATCCACATCGCGCCGACGCCGGAAGAAGCGCTGCGAAAGATGGCGGAGCTGCTTGCATTCCAGCGGCGTTGAGCCGCATCCGGCCTCGCGTTCAGGTTACTTCGCCGCAGGCTTCTCGGGCGGCGCCAGCAGGTGCTCGAGCATCCGCCGCGCGTTGAGCGGCAGATGTTCCGACGAGCGCACGCAGGCCATCAGAGTGCGCTCGGCCCATGCATCGCTGAGGTTGGCGCGCGCGATCTTCATCGAGCGGGCGCAGCGCGCGGCTGCGGTCTGCGGCACGATGCCCACGCCGATGCCGTGCGCGACCATGCCGCACACGGCCTCGAAGTTGCGCACGCGCACGCGGTAGGCCAGCTGCTTGCCGAGCGCACGGGCATGCTGCGTCACCAACTGCTGCAGCGCACTGTCCTCGGTCAGTCCGACGAATTCGCTGTCGGCCACCTCGGCCAGCCGTACGCGCCGGCGCCCCGCCAGCGCATGGCCGCGCGGCATCACGAGCACCAGGTCGTCGCGGCGGAAGGGATGGCATTCGAGGCCCTCGGTGCCGACCGCGTCCGAGACGATGCCGATGTCGCACAGCCCAGCCCGCAGCGCATCGACCGATTGCGGGCTCGGTCTTTCCTCGAGATCGACCGAGATGCGCGGATGCTGCGCAAGAAAGCGGCTCAGCACCTCGGGCAGGTGCTCGTTCAGCGCCGAGGTGCCGCACATGAAGCGCACGTGGCCCTTGAGGCCTTGGCCGTATTCACCGAGTTCGCCGCGCATGCGTTCCATCTGCTGCAGCACGACCCGCGCATGGTGCAGCAGGGTGCGGCCGGCCTCGGTGGGGCGCACGCCCTGCGCATGCCGCGTGAGCAGCGGGCTGCCAAGGGCGTCTTCCATGCCGCGCACGCGCTGGCTGGCCGAGGCGAGCGTCATGTGCGAGCGCTGTGCGCCGGCGGTCAGGCTCCCGGCCTCCACGACGTGGAGGAAGAGCCGCAGGTCTGTGAGGTCGAATCGCATTGAGGCTGCAAGGTAGCACGGGAGCCTCAGCCTGTGCCTGAGGCTGGCTGCGCGAATGCCGCATTTTCAGCGTCGGCACAGGCCGGCAGACTGCGCCGCAATGACGATCTCGAACGAACTGGCAACAGGCCATTGGGCCGCCGCCGCCGCGGTATTTCTCCTGGCCGGCGTGATCAAGGGCGTGGTCGGGCTCGGGTTGCCGACGGTGTCGATGGCGCTCCTCGCGCTGTGGATGCCGCCGGTGCGCGCGGCGGCGCTGTTGATCGCACCCTCGCTGGTCACCAACCTGTGGCAGACCGGGCCGCGGGCGACCTTCCGGCCGGTGTTGCGGCGTATCGGCGGCATGCAGGCGGGCATCGTGGTGGGCACCCTGGGCGGCGCGCTGTGGTTCGGGGTGCCGGCTGGCGCCTGGGCTTCGGTGGCGCTCGGCGCGGCGTTGGTGGCCTATGCGCTCTGGGGGCTCACGGGGCGGCAGCTGCAGGTTCCCGCGGCGCACGAGCGCTGGCTGGGGCCGCTGGTGGGCGCCGCGACGGGTCTGGTGACGGCCGTGACCGGCGTGTTCGTGGTGCCGGCCGTGCCCTACCTGCAGGCCCTGGGCTTCCAGCGCGATGCGCTGATCCAGGCGATGGGTATTTCGTTCACTACCTCGACCGTGGTGCTGGCCATCGGGCTGGCGGGCAACGGCGGCTATCCCGCTTCGGCGATCGGCGGGTCGGTGGCGATGTTGCTGCCGGCTCTGGCCGGCATGGTGCTGGGAACGTGGTTGCGTAGGCGCTTATCCGTGGCGGTGTTCCGGCGTTGCTTCCTGGCCGGGCTGGCGCTCCTGGGGCTCTATATGGTGGTGCACGCGCTGGCCTGAGCCAGGTGAGCCGGAACCCCGGCGATCCTCAGGCGGAGAGCAGGGCCGCGCGAACGCGCGCGATGGCCTGCCTGTAGGGCAGGGCGAAGTTCTCGATGCCGTCGTCGGGCGCGAGCCAGCTGAACGAAAACACCAGGCCGTCTTCCTCGGGGCTGCCCATGGCCACGTGCTCGAAGGTTTCGGGCAGCGGGCCATCGGCGCGCATCAGGAACAGGTGCCACAGCTGCGGGTGGCGCAGCGTATTGCCCTCGATGCCGGCCTCGCAGTCGCGCTGCAGGGTGCCGAGCGGCTGCAGCTCGCCGACGTGGTCGATGCCCGACTCCTCGAGCAGCTCGCGGCGCACCGCCACCTCGGGCGATTCGCCGGGCTCGATGGTGCCCTTGGGCAGCTGCATGTTCCCATCGCCGGGATGGCGGAACACCAGCAGCCGGCCCCTGGCATCGACCAGGCAGGCGCAGGCCTTCGGAATCGTCGTGGTGGCGCCGGCGCCGCCGCTGCGCATCAGGCGCTCGCCAGGGCCGCCTTGACCGCCGCGCTCACCTGGCCCATGTCGGCCTTGCCGGCGAGGCGCGTCTTGACCGCGCCCATCACCTTGCCCATGTCGCCGGGGCCCTTGGCGCCCAGCTCGGCCACGATGGCCTTCACTTCGGCAGCCACTTCGTCGGCGCCCATGCGCTGCGGCAGGTAGACCTCGAGCACCTTGATCTCGGCCGCTTCCTTGTCGGCCAGGTCGGCGCGCCCGCCGGTCGTGAACGCGGCGATCGAGTCCTTGCGCTGCTTGACCATCTTGTCGACGATGGCAACGACCATGGCGTCGTCGAGCTCCACGCGCTCGTCGACTTCCTTCTGCTTCAGGGCGGCCAGCAGCAGGCGAATGGTGCCAAGGCGCTCCGAGTCCTTGGCGCGCATCGCGGTCTTCATGTCTTCGGTGATCTGTTCCTTGAGGCTCATGCTCGGGGCTCCTGGTTCGGGAAAAACAAAAGCCGCGGCAGGTTTCCCTGGCGCGGCTGAGGCAGCAATCGGATCGCTGGGCCGACTTGCGTCAAAGGCCGGCGATCCTGTTGCCAACGGGCATCAGTACAGCTTCTTGGGGAGCTGCATGCTGCGCACGCGCTTGTAATGGCGCTTGACGGCGGCTGCCTTCTTGCGCTTGCGCTCGGCGGTCGGCTTTTCGTAGAACTCGCGGGCGCGCAGGTCGGTCAGCAGGCCGAGCTTTTCGATGGTGCGCTTGAAGCGGCGCAGGGCGACGTCGAAAGGCTCGTTTTCTTTAACGCGAATGGTGGTCATTGATGAATCGTTGAACTGAATTTGGCTCGGGGAGATCGAGGCCCCAAGCCGGGGTTCCTCAACTGAAAAATTTTTGCGGCCGTTGAGGGGAGGCCAAAGTTAGCCCGCGATTATAGCGCGGTTGCGCACGCATGTGCGCTCGCCCAGGCCCATTGGAAGTTGTATCCGCCCAACCAACCCGTCACGTCGACCACTTCGCCGATGAAATACAGCCCCGGCTGCTTCGATTCCATGGTCTGGGAGGACAGATCGCGGGTGTCGATGCCGCCTGCCGTGACCTCGGCCTTCTTATAGCCCTCGGTGCCGCTGGGGGTGATCTGCCAGCGGGCGATGCGCTCGGCCAGGGCGGCCAGGGCCTTGTCGGCGGCCTCGTTGACGGGCCGCTGCAGGGCAGCATCCTGCCCTACCCAGGCGTCCGCCAGCCGCGAGGGCACCAGCATGGCCAGTTCATTGGCAATGCGTTTCTTCGAGCGGAGCTTGGCATCGCCCAGGGCCTCGGCCACGTCCACGCCGGGCGCGAAGTCGAGCGTGAGCGGGGTGCCGGGCTTCCAGTAGCTCGAAATCTGCAGCACGGCTGGGCCCGAAAGGCCGCGGTGAGTGAACAGCAGATCTTCGAGGAAGGCCATCTTTTCCTTCTTGGCACCGGTTTCGATGCGCACCGGCAGCGCCAGCCCGGCCAGTTCGGCATACGGCGCCCAGGCTTCGCCGCCGAAGGTCAGCGGCACCAGGGCCGGGCGGGGCGTGACGACGCGCAGGCCGAACTGCTCGGCCAGGCGATAGCCGAAATCGCTGGCGCCGATCTGCGGGATCGACAGGCCGCCCGTCCCAACCACGAGCTTGGGCGTTTCGATCAGGCCCTTGCTGCTATCGATCTTGTAGCTGCCCGTGCCCGCTCCATCATTGCCGGACGCCGAAAACTCGATCTTCCCGAGCTTGCACGGCTGCCAGCGCGTGACATTGCCCGCGTCGCATTCCGCCAGCAGCATGTCGATGATCTGCTGCGAGGAACCGTCGCAGAACAGCTGCCCCTTGTGCTTCTCGTGAAAGGCGATGCCGTGCTTCTGCACCAGCTCGATGAACTGCTGCGGCGCATAACGCGACAGGGCCGAGCGGCAGAAATTCGGGTTCTCGCCGATGAAGTGGCGCTGCGGAGCGCGCACGTCGAGGTCGCGGTTGGTGAAATTGGCGCGGCCGCCACCCGAGATGCGGATCTTTTCCGCCACCTTCTCGCTGTGGTCGACCAGCAGCACCTTCAACCCGCGCTGCCCGGCCAGCGCCGCGCAGAACAGGCCCGCGGCACCGGCGCCGACAACGACGACATCGAATCGAAAAGGCGCGCTCAAATCAGTCAGGGTCCGTCGGCCGCCAGCAGGGGCGGTGGGTTGTATTTGAGGTGGCCCACGTAGCGCAGCGGCTGCGTGGCGGCAATCGAGGGCACGTCGCCCTCGCGCATGTGCAGCAGGTCGGCCGGGCTCACCCAGCGCGGGTCGGCGTCGGTGATCGGCAGGCCGGCCCGCCTGTAGGCCTCGAGTACGAACTGCGAACAGAAGAACTGGTCGTCGCGGCTCGCGCCCAGCTGCACCATGGCCATGCCGCTGATGCAGTAGTGGCTGACGGCCGAGGGAATCAGCGGCAGCTCGCACAGGCGCCGGTTCAGCACGAAAGGCGCATTCAGCAGCACGCCCGTGGTGTTGTAGCGGGTGCCCACCTGGGAGTTGGCCCAGGTGCGCAGCTTGTCGGCGCCCGCGGTGTCGAGCCCGGGCACGCGAAAGGCCACGACCATCTGTTCTTCGTCCACCACGTCGGCCAGCGGGCGCGCGCGCACGCCGGTGCCCACCGCCTCGGCGATCAGGCCGTCGCCCAGGTACAGCACCGCATGGCTCACAGGCGAGAAGGTGCCCAGCCGGATGCCGAAGGAATTGACGGTGGCGATGGAGGTCAGGAGGATGTCCCCTGGCTGCAGCGCATCGGCTGCAATCAGCTCGCCGCCATTGCCGGGGGCGATGACCGAGCTCTGCACGCGCAGCCGCAGGCCCGCGTCCTTGGACGGCAGCTCGACACGGGTGGCGCAGGCAGAGAGCAGCAATGCGGCAGCACCGAGCACCGCCGCGCGGAGATGGCGCCGCATCATCCTTTCCAGATGAACGGGAACTTCAACTGCTTGAAGAAGCCGTTGGGCACGTAGTCGCCGAGCACGCCGTACTTCTCGGGCCAGAGCTTGGTGCTCTTGACCGCGGTGCCGAAGAGATAGTCGAGAAAGGCGTAGTGCGCCGAATAGTTCTTGTCGAGCGCCTCGACGTCCTGGCTGTGGTGCCAGTGGTGGAAGTTGGGCGTCACGATGATGTAGCGCAGCGGCCCGAGCCGCACGCTCACGTTGCAGTGGTTGAACACCGCCTGGAAGCCCACCACCACGATGTACGCGTCGATCACTTCCTTGGAGAAGCCCAGCACGTAGATGGGGGCCAGCACCAGTGTGCGCGTGATCAGCAGCTCGAGGATGTGCTGGCGCGAGCCCGCCATCCAGTCCATGCTCTTCACGCTGTGGTGCACGGCATGCAGGCGCCACAGCACCGGCACCTCGTGGTAGGCGCGGTGGGTCCAGTACTGCACCAGGTCGGCCACCAGGACGATCAGCAGCAGCCCGGCCCAGAACGGCAGGTTGCCCACCCAGCCCCGGATGCCGTCGTTGGCCGCCCAGCCGAAGAACTTGTGCACCATCAGGTTGGTGGCCAGCAGCACGAAGCCCACGATCATGTGGTTCACCACAAAGTGGTGAAAGTCCGTCTGCCATTCGGCGCGGAAAACCGGCTGGTCCTTGCGCAAGGCGAAGAGCTTCTCGATGAAGATGAAGATCAGCGACGACCCCAGCAGGTCGAGGATGAACCAGTCCAGCCCGATATAGGGCGTGTTGTCGGCAAAGTCGTTCACCGGCACCTTGTGCCCGCCCAGCAGGGCCGCGGCGGCCACCAGCAGGAACGCGGCCGAAGACAGCCAGCGCGAGCGGTTGAAGATGATGTTCACCAGCGCCATCCCGCCCGCGACGACCATGGCCGCCAGCAGAATGAAGCGCATCACGTCGACGTTGTAGCTCTTGCGCAACTCGGGCGTCGTGAGGTACTGCGGAAAGTGGAATGCCAGCACGCCCAGGAAGCACAGGATGCCCAGGCTCAGCGCAATGGTTCCTGTGACGAGGCCTCGGCCGCGGCGCAGCTCGCCGTGGGTCTGGGTGAATTCGTTGAGTTTCTCGATGTCGAGCATGCCCGCCTCTCTCTCGCTTGTGATTTGTTGCGCGCGATTTTAGGCGGCTGTAGGAAAACTCTCACGTCGACCGAACGGGGTAGACGGCCTTCGTGGCTTTCCCGCCTTATGCGCGAATCTTGGCGTTAGCGCGGCCGAACGGCGCGACGGCGCAGCAGCGCGGCCGTGCCCAGCGCCACGGCCATCACGAGCAGGGACACCACGGTGGTCACGGTGCCCAGCGCATAGATCGAAGGCGTCGTGACGGTCGAGGTCAGGCCCTGCAGTTCGAGCGGCAGCGTGTTGACGTCGCCGATGGCCTGCGAGGTGCGGGCGATCTCGTCCCATGACAGCGTGAAGCCGAACATGCCAATGCCGACGATGGACGGGCCGATCAGCGGCAGCACCACGTGCCGGAAGGTTTGCCAGGGCGTGGCGCCGAGGTCGCGCGCGGCTTCCTCGTAGGCCGGGTTGAAGCGGTTGAACACCGCGAACATGATGAGCAGCCCGAAGGGCAGGGTCCACGTCAGGTGGGCGCCGAGCGCGGAGCTGAACAGGCCGAGCGCAGTACCGTAGCCTTCGAGCAGCGCGGTGGCGTCCACGGCCTCGAGCAGGCTCTTGACCCCAGTGTCGATGAGCCGGAACTGCAGGCCGATGCCCAGCGAAATGATGATCGACGGCATGATGAGGCTCGCCACGGTGACGAAGAACAGCGCGTTGCTGCCCGCGAGCTTCTTGCGGAACGCAAGGCCGGCCAGCACCGAGAGCACCACGGTGAAGCCCATTACCACCGCGCCCAGCGCCAGCGAGCGCCTGAAAGCCGCGCCGATGTCTACTGTGCCCAGGCCTTCTGCCAACTTGTAGAACCAGTGCAGAGAAACGCCGCGCAGTGGAAAGGTCAGGCCGCCTTCAGGGCCCTGAAAGCTCAGGATGAAGATCGTGATCATCGGGCCGTAGAGGAACAGCACGAAGAGGGCGAAGACGATGGCCAATGGCCAGAAGCCTGGGCTGCGTTGTTCTCCTATGCGCTGGCTCATGTGTGTTGTCCTTGCTTCGGGGCGTTCGGGGGCGTTCAGTTCAGGAGTGTTCAGGGCGCGTGCAAAGGCCACCGGGTACTCCCCTCCGCGAATGTCCCCCGCCTTCGGCTCCTCCTTTATTTCGCTGCGGGGAGCACCCGGCGCCCTGTGCCCACTGGACGCTGATCCTGTTCCGCTCGATCAACCACCGCACTGCCCAACGATCCCGCTGGCGGGGTGCCTTGCGCAGCGAAATAAAGGAGGAGGCCGCAGGCCGGGGGACATTCGCGGAGTAAGGTACCCCGTCGGCGGGAGCGCCCCACGAACTGCAGCGTTCAGAACCATCAACGCTACGGATGACATAGCAAGGCTTCATCTCAGAGCTCCTTGCGAATATCAACGAGCCGCGTGAGCCCCCAGATGATCATCAGCACCACCGCCAGCAGGATCATCGCGTTGGCCGCGGCCAGCGGAAACTGCAGGTACGAGGTCTGCACCTGGATGATCTTGCCGATCGATGCGATCTGCTGACCGCCCATCACGCCGATGGTCACGAAGTCGCCCATCACGATGGTGATGACGAAGATCGAGCCGATGAGGATGCCGGTGCGCGACAGCGGCACCACCACGTTCCAGAGCGTCTGCCAGCCCGACGCGCCCGCGTCGCTGGCGGCTTCGAGCAGCGAGCGGTCGATGCGCATCATGCTGTTGAAGATCGGCACGATCATGAACATCGTGTAGAGGTGCACGAAGGCGAGCACCACCGAGAAATTGGAAAACAGCAGCCACTCGACCGGATGGTCAACGAGGCCGAGGCCCGCCAGCATCTGGTTGACCAGACCGTTGCGCCCCAAGAGAGGCACCCACGAGATCATGCGGATGACATTGGAGGTCCAGAACGGCACCGTGCACAGCACGAACAGCACCGTCTGCATGGTCGACGAGCGCACGTGGAACGCAAGAAAGTACGCCACCGAGAAACCGATCAGCAGCGTGATGCCCCACACCAGCAGGCAGAACTTGAAGGTGCTCAGGTAGGTATTGAGCGTGACGCACAGGTCGCCGTTGTCTGTGAGCTGCGAGCAGCCCTCGAACAGACTCGCGTAGTTGCGCAGCGTCACCGCCGGGATCAACTCGTACTCGTTGAAATTCCACAGGCTGACCATCGCGATCAGCGCCAGTGGAATTAGAAAGAAGAGCAAAAAAACCAGCGCGAATGGCGCAGCCTGCCACCATGCCTTGACGGCGTGGACGGACTGGCTGGGCGCATGCGCGCTGGCGGTTGGAGCGCTCACAGGGTCAGGCGGCAACGAACTCGTTCCATTTTTTGACCATGTACTCGTTCTCGTCCATCACTGCGTTCCAGCAGGCGATGCCGCCCATGCGCTGCTCGTAGCTGCCGCCGTCGCGCACCGCGCCGGTCTTGGCGAGCACGTCGCCATTGGGGCTCTTGATGTCCTGCGAGGCGGGCTTGCCTTCCATCCAGTAGGCCCACTCGTAGGCCTCCATCTTGGCCTTGGCGGTGTCGAGCACCGCGCTGTAGTAGCCCTGGCGGTTCAGGTAGGCACCGGCCCAGCCGTCGAGAAACCAGTTGATGAATTCGTACGCACCGTCGAGCTTCTTGCCCGACAGCGTGGCCGGCAGGCCGAAGCCGGCGGCCCAAGCGCGGTAGCCTTCCTTCAGCGGCTGGAAGTTGCAGGCAATGCCCTTGGTGCGCACGGCCGTGACGGCGGGCGACCACATCGACTGGATCACCACTTCGCCCGAAGCCATCAGGTTGACCGACTCGTTGAAGTCCTTCCACAGCGCGCGGAACTGGCCGGCCTTCTTGGCTTCGATCAGGGTCTTGATCGTCAGGTCGATCTCGGCCTTGGTCATGTTGCCCTTGTCCTTGTACTTGTGGATGCCCTTGGCCTCTACCACCATCGCGGCGTCCATGATGCCGATGGACGGAATGTTCAGGATCGCGGCCTTGCCCTTGAACTCGGGGTTCAGCAGCTCGGCCCAGGAGCTGATGGGGCGCTTGATCAGGTCGGGACGGATGCCCAGCGTGTCGGCGTTGTAGACCGTGGGGATCAGCGACATGAACTGTGTTGGCGCCGCCGCGAACTTCTTGCTCTTCTCGCCCTCGAGATAGATCACCTTCTTGGGCGCGGTGCCTTGGTCGCCCACGGCCTTGCCGCCGACTTCGCCCTTGGTGAAGAGCGTGGTGATCTTGTCGGCGTTCTTGATCTTCTTGGTATCGATGCCCTTCAGATTGCCGGTCGGCACGATCTTCTTGAGCGAGAAGAACTCGGTGTCGATCAGGTCGAAGCTGTTGGGGGCGGTCACGGCGCGCTTGGTCACGTCGTCGGTGGTTACGGCCACGTACTGGATCTCGATGCCGGTGTCGGCCTTGAACTTCTCGGCAATCGCCTTGTCCTGGTTCACCGCGGTGCCGAGGTAGCGCAGCACGATTTTTTCCTGTGCATGCACGAAGGGCGCGATGCCCGTGGCCAGGATGCCGGCGGTGCCTTGCAGCAGGGTGCGGCGCTGGACGCCGGCGGACGAGTCGATGGGGTCGGTCATGATGAAAGAGCCTCCGTGTGGAAAGTGGCGGGTAAGGGAACGGGGATGGGGTGAGGCGGCGACGCCTGCGGAGTCGTGGCGAGAGCGCGCGCGTCGGCCTCGGCCCAGGCCAGGCTCACCGCCTGGCCCTGTGCATAGGGACGCGCGAGAAAGGCGGCTTCGCCCATCAGCACCGACACGTTCTGGCGGCCGGGCGGGGTGGCTTGCAGCGCCAGCCCGAGCAGCACGTAGGTGCCCTGGTATTCGACATCGGTCACCGTCGCGGCAAGGCCACCGGAGGCGGCGCCATCGGAAGCCGGAGCAATCCGCATGTGATCGTTGCGCACGGCGATGGGGCCGGTGGACGTGTCGAACACGTTGTGCCCGCCCATGAAGCGCGCCACGAACTCGTTGGCCGGGTGGTTGTAGATCTGGTGCGGAGAGCCGACCTGCTCGATCACCCCGTGGTTCATCACCACCATGGTGTCGGCCAGTGCCATCGCTTCTTCTTGTGAATGCGTGACATGCACGAAGGTCAGGCCGAGCTCCTTTTGCCAGCGCCGCAGCTCGGCGCGCATCTGGATGCGCAAAAAGGGGTCGAGCGCCGACAGCGGCTCGTCTAGCAGGAGCACGCGCGGTTCGGTGATGAGCGCGCGCGCCAGCGCTACGCGCTGCTGCTGTCCGCCGGAGAGTTCACCGGGCTTGCGCTCGGCCAGGTGGCCCATGGCCACGCGATCCAGCAGGTCGCGCGCACGCTTCTGGCGCTCGGCCTTTCCGACGCCTTTCATCTTGAGGCTGAAGGCCACGTTGTCCGTTGCGGACAGGTGCGGGAACAGCGCAAAACTCTGGAACATCATCGCCGTGCCGCGCGCGGCCGCGGGCAGGTTGGTGATGTTGCGGTTGTCCAGCAGGATGTCGCCACTGGTGACCGACTCGTGGCCCGCGATCATGCGCAGCGTGGTGCTCTTGCCGCAGCCCGAAGGGCCCAGCAAGCAGCAGTAGCTGCCGCTGGCAATGCGCAGGTCGATCCGGTCGACGGCGGCCGGCGTGCCTGCGGCGTAGCGCTTGCTCAGGGCAACGATTTCAACGGCGGCGGGCGGAGGCGCGGCGACGGCGTTCATGAACGGGTGCGGGGCGCTGAAAACAATCGGAAAACGGGCATGCTGGCGTTAAGCACGCTCCATGCCACATCTTGGTGCTACGGCGCGGCGTTGGGGCGCGAGATCATCTTCGGCGTGATGAACACCAGCATCTCGACCTTGTTCACCACGCGTTCCCGCGACCGGAACAAGGCGCCGAGGTAAGGCACCTCGCCGAGCACCGGCACGCGCGACTCGTCGTTGGTTTCCGTCAGCTCGAAGATGCCGCCGATCACCACGGTGCCGCCGTTCTCCACCAGCACCTCCGTCTGCACGTGCTTGGTGTTGATGGCCGGCCCGGCCGACGTGGTGACGCCGCGCGTATCCTTGCTCACGTCGAGCGCCAGGATGATGTTGCCTTCGGGCGTGATCTGCGGCGTGACCTCGAGCTTCAGCACTGCCTTGCGGAACGAGATGGACGTGGCGCCGCTGGAGGTGGCCTGCTGGTAGGGAATTTCTTCACCCTGCTCGATCAGCGCCTTGGTCTGGTCGGCCGTCACCACGCGCGGGTTCGACACCAGCCGGCCCTTGCCTTCGGCTTCGAGCGCGGAGATTTCCAGGTTCAGCATGCGCGTGAAGCTCGAGTTGAAAAGAGACAGCGAGAAGGCCCCCGCGCTGCTGCCGGTGCCGCCCGCGTCGCCGGCCGGCAGGTTCACGAAGTTGCTGCTGGTGTAAGAGGTAAAGGCGTTGGACGTGCCCGTGGGGCTGGTGCCGACCGAGCTGTTCTTGCCGATGGCCCCGCCGCCGAGTTTGACGCCCAGCGACTTGCCGAAGGTGTCCGAGGCTTCGACGATGCGCGCCTCGATCAGCACCTGCCGCACCGGCACGTCCAGCTTGCGGATGAGCTCGCTCACTTCGGCCAGCCGTTGCGGCGTGTCGGTGACGAAAAGCTGGTTCGTGCGCACTTCGGCGATCGCGCTGCCGCGGGTGCTCAAGATGCGCGTGGCCGAGGCGCTGCCGCCGCCGCCACTTGAGGCACCGCCGCCCGTCAGGCTTTGCGCCACCGTGGCGGCCTTGGCGTAGTTGAGCTGGAAGGACTGCGTGCGAAGCGCGGCCAGGCTCTCCAGCGCGGCCTGCGCTTCGAGCTCCACTTTTTCCTTGGCATTGATCTCGTCGCGCGGCGCGATCCAGAGGATGCTGCCGTTCTTGCGCATGCCCAGGTTCTTCGCCTGCAGGATGACTTCCAGCGCCTGGTCCCACGGCACTTCCTTGAGCCGCAGCGTCAGGGCGCCGGACACCGTGTCGGACGTCACCACGTTGAAGCCGGTGAAGTCCGCAATCACCTGCAGCAGCGCGCGCACGTCGACATTCTGGAAGTTGAGCGTGAGCTTTTCGCCGGTGTACCCGGTGCCCTGGGTCAGCTTGGACGGGTCTGTCTTGCGCGGGCGCACCTCGATGACGAACTGCTCGTCGGTCTGGTAGGCACTCTGCTCCCAGTCGCCGTGCGAACTGATCGTGAGGCGAACCCTGTCGCCGAGCTGCTCCGCGTGCACCGCGTCGACCGCCGTGCCAAAGTCGGAGACGTCGAGGCGGCGCCGCAGCGCGTCGGGCAGCGAAGCGCGCATGAAATCGGCCACTAGTGCCGAGCCCTGCCGCCGCACGTCCACGCCGAGCTGGCTGCTGCCCATGGCGATCAGCACGCGGCCGGCGCCGTCGCCTCCGCGGCGGAAATCGATGTCCCGAAGCGGCGTCGCCTGGCGTTCCCTGTCTTCGGCAAAACCGGCGGTGGACGGCGTCCTGGGCGGTTGGCCCGTTCCGGGCTGCAGCGAAACCAGGAGCGAGCGGCCCTGGATCTCCGCCTGGTAGGTGGTGGCACGCTTGAGGTTCAGCACCACGCGCGAACGCTCGCCGGCCTGCACGACATTGGCAGTGCGGAGGTTGCCCAGGTTGAACTCGATCGCCGAGCGGCCCACGGCATTGGCGACGCCCGGAAAATCCAGCGCAATGCGCGCCGGCTCCTGCACCACGAAGCCGGTGGGAAGCGCGGCCAGCGGATGCGTGAAGTCGATGCGCACCAGTTCCACGTCGCCTCTCGCAGTGCTGGTGACCGCCTCGATGGCGTTCTGTGCGTGCGCAGCGATCGAGGCCAGCGACACGAGCGCAACACCGATCCACCGTCGCAGGGCGCTCGGCGAGCGCGGACATATCTTCATGGTTCTCTCCGTCTTTCTTGAGCGGGGCGCGAGCGACATGCGCGCTTCGCGATGACGGGTTGAATGGTTTCGTTCAATGTGGGAGGAATCTCGCCGAACGGCGACCGATCGCAACTTGTGTTGCATGGATGCAATGGGCCGCGCGGGTGGCTTCTCGATACCGCTGCGCCGCCTCTTCGATTTCTCCGAATTTGCGGGGGACCATCGTGGCTGTCGAAATTCCCTGGAGCGCACGAATGGTGTCAAGTCGGTCAATGGTTGCGATGCTCATCGGCGCGCTGGGCATCGCGTGCGCAGGTTCCGGCGTCGGCGCGAGCCGCGCCATGGCGCGCCCCTCGTCGACGCTTGGCGAGGCGCAGCCCGCGGCGTCTGCCTCGCGTGCGTCGGCAGGTCCCTGGTGGCTGGCCTTCGAGAGCGACACGCTGAATGCGTTGGTTGCGGAGGCATCGCGCGGCGCGGCTTCCGATGGCCGCTTGGACATGCAGGCCCCGGAGGTAGGCGTATCGGCGGCGTATGTCGGGCTGCTGGTCCAGACGCTGAGCCTGACCTACATCGACAGTGCGCGCGCCGCCGCACGACGCCAGTTGCAACTCGTCTCCGCCAGCCCCGCACCGCACGACTATTTCCGTGAGGAATTGAAGCACCGCGAAGCCGACGCGACCTCGTCGATGGAAAAGATCGGTGCGCAGCGCGACGTTCAGCTCGCCTTTCTGGTTGCGCGCTCGCGCCTGTCCGCAGAGGCGCTGCAGAAGGCCATCGTTGATGAAGTCGCGGCGCGCAAGCAGCCTCGTATGGCGCTCCCGCTGCCGCAGGCCCTGCCGGCGGCATTGCTCGCGAACCGTGACGACATCCAGCTGGCCGCGGCGCTGTATGGCATCGATCCGCAAGCCGGGCTCGGCGGCGCGATCGATGCCGCGGAAGACACGGGCGAGAGCGGCCAGGAAGCCGACACCGATCTCCCCGGCTACCCGCTCTTCCCGGAGGCCGTGGCGCAGGGCCGCGCAGAGGTCGCCGAGGCCTTGCGAAAGCTGCAAGCTGCCAACGACGCGGCGGCGGTTGCCAACCGCCGCGTGCGCGACGCGAAGGCGTCGTTCGAGCAGGCCAAGACGCGAATGAGCCGCGGCGAGATGTCGGAGGTCCAGGTGCTCGAGGAATATCAGGCGTTGATGCTCGACCTGCAACGGCTGGCCATGTCGAACGGCAACTTGTCGATTGCCTGGATCACCCTTATGGCCAGTCTAGGAAGCCGCACGCCGGTCGTGTTGCACGCGCCGCATGCGCCGGAAGCTGCGGCACTTCGTGCGCGGCCCCGGATCGCCGGGGCGCTCTCTTTCTGATCGCCGTTCAGGTGCCGAAGCGGCCCGTGTCCGTGCTCGCCGGCAGCGCTGCCGCGGCCAGTCCGCGCAGCACGTCGCCCACCACGATCACCGCTGGGCTCGCGAGTCCAGCCTCGGCAATGCCAGCCTGGAGCCGATCGAGCGTGGTCGTCATGTGCCGCTGCTGCGGCAGGCTCGCGTGCTGCACCACGGCCACCGGGGTGTCGCCGGGCAGGCCGTGGAGCAGTTCGCGTTCGATGTGGCCAGCGCCCGCCACGCCCATGTAGATGACGAGCGTGAGCCGCGCGTTGTGTGCCGTGGCAGCGAGCGCGCGCCAGTCGGTCGCGTCTTCGTGCGTGCCGGCACCGGTCTTGGCGTGGCCGGTGACGAACACCACGCCCTGCGCATGGTCGCGGTGCGTGAGCGGCACGCCGAGCGAGGTGGCGGCCGCGAGGCCGGCGGTGATGCCGTTGATCACCGTGCACTCGATGCCGGCTTCGCGCAGGTGCTCGACCTCTTCGCCGCCGCGGCCGAAGATGAAGGGATCGCCGCCCTTGAGGCGGACCACGGTTTCGCCTTCGTGCGCCGCGGTGATCATGAGCCGCTCGATGAAAGCCTGGGGCGTGCTCTTGCAGCCACCGCGCTTGCCCACGTGCACGATGCGTGCGCCGGGCCGGGCATAGGAGGCCAGGATGCTTTCGCTCACGAGATCGTCCACCAGCAGTACGGTCGCGGCCTGGATCGCCTTGACGGCCTTGATGGTCAGCAGCTCGGGGTCGCCGGGGCCGGCGCCCACCAGTGTGCAGCTTCCGGTGGCAAATGAAGAAGTCGGTCTGTTCATGCGTGGGACGCCAGTTGCGTGATGTGCCTGACCTGCGTGGCGATGGCTTGAGGCACGGGAAGCTCGCCGTTCAATACGCGCCGCGTGTACTCGGCCGTGGTCGCGACGTCGATTTCTTTCGGCAGGCCCGGCACTTCGCTGGACGTGCCGGCGGCCTGGGCCTGCAGTTCGCTTCGCACGCCGCGCACGAAGCCGTCGATCTGCGCGGTGCGGCGCGGGTCGGACACCACTTCGCCCTCCAGGCCGCGCGAGAGCAGGGCAGTCATGCCCATGAGCTCGAAAGTTTCGCCCATGGTGCGCGCGTATTCCGGATGCGTATAGCTTGCCACGATCACGCACGGGCCGGCGGTCGGCTGCATCAGCTTGACCACGCTGTGGCCAGGGTTGCGGAGGCCCACCACGCGGCGCACGTCGAGCAGCCGCTTGAGCGCGGGGTTGAGCAGTTCGGTGGGCGCAAAGCCTACTTCGCCGGACGGGATTTGCCTGATCGCCGTGAGCTGGGGCACGTCCAATGCCTCCAGCACGTTCGAGGCGAGCACGCGCGATGTTTCGGTGGCGCTGCCGTGCACCAGCACCGGCAGGCCTTGTCGGGCGAGCAGCAGCGCCAGCAGCGGCGTGAGCACCGGCAGCTTGCGCGCACCGTTGTAGCTCGGCAGCACGATGAGCGGGCGGTCGGCGGCAGGCAGGCGGTTGAGCCTGGCATGCGTGGCGTCGAGGAAGCCGGCCATTTCTTCCGGCGTTTCGCCCTTGATGCGCATCGCGAGGCAAAAGCCGCCGATCTCCAGGTCGGTGACGGTGCCGTCCAGCACCTGGCCGAACAGGTCGGTGGCCTGTTCGCGCGTCAGCGGCTTGGCGCCTCGCGCGCCGCGGCCGATTTCCTTGATGTATTGGCTGATTCCCATGGGTGCACGGATTGTCCCGCAATGCTTATGCCCGAAAGCAAGGCGGCTTATGCACCCTCCACCACGGTTTCGGCCGGGGTGGCCCGCACCATGCGCTTGAGTTCGGGCAGGCAGGAGCCGCAGTTGGTGCCGCATTTGAGCGCGCCCTGCAGCGAGGCCAGCCGCTCCTCGGGCGTGCCGTTGCAGCGCCCCAGCTCGGCCCGGATCGCCAGGTCGGTCACGTTGAAGCAGGTGCACACCGGCTGGCCGCGCGACTGCACCGCCACGGGCGCGCGGGCGCCAGGCGACAGCAGCAGCCGGCCGTAGGTTTGCGCCGGGATTTCCTCTCGCAGCAGGGTGCCGATCCAGGCTTCGGCGCTGGTGTCACCGCCCAGCAGGAAGGCCTCCAGGCCGGCGTTGCCATCGGCGCGCCGCACCAGCCGTGCCACGCGGCGCTGGCCGCGGCGGCGGTCGGCGTAGCGCAAGGCATCGCTGCCGACGAGGCCGAGCAGGGCCTCGATGCGGTCGATGAGCTCGTCTGCCGGCGCGTCGTGCGCGGCGGCGCGAAACAGGATGCCGCTGCGTTCCTCGCCCGGCGTGTTGCCCGAGAACGGCACGCAGGTGGCAAACGGGAACATTGCCATCAGCGGCTTGAGCGCCTGGTGCGCGGCAAGCGCCGCGTCGGGCGGCAGCCACGCCATGGCGAGCAGCGACCACGGCAGTTCGGCCTTGAGGATCTTGACCGGCGTGTGCTTGAGCTCGGGTTGCTTCGAGGTGGGGCAGTAGGCCGGGGAGGTCAGCGCATTGATGCCCGCCAGCGGCGTGCCGGTGGACGAGCATCCGCTCAGGTATTCCTCGCCCCAGTGCATGGCGACGAAGGCCTGGCTCAGCCCGATCTCGGCGCTCGCGCGCGCGGGCAGCAGGATCGAGCCGCGTTTGGAGGTGAGATGCACCAGGTCGCCGTCTTGCAGTTGGCGGCGCGCCATGTCCTGCGCATTCATCTGTACCAGCGGTTCGGCCACGTGGCCGAAGAGCCGGCCGACCGTGCCCGTGCGGCTCATGCCGTGCCACTGGTCGCGCAGGCGGCCCGTGTTGAGCGAGAACGGATAGCGCGCCTCGCGCGCCTCGGCCACCGGCTTGTAGACCGTGTCTACGAAACGGGCGCGGCCGTCCGGCGTCGGGAAGATGCCGTCTTCATAGAGGCGGGCGCGGCCGGTGGCCTCGCCTTCCTTCAGGGGCCATTGCTGCGGGCCCGCGGTGTCGAGCATCGCGTAGCTCATGCCGGTGATGTCGAGGTCGCGGCCGCGCGTGGATTCGCGGTGCTCGTTCCACACCCGTTCGGCCGAATCGTACGGAAACAGCGTGGGCGCGCGGCCGAACCGCTGCTCGAGACGGTGCGCAAAATCGACCGCAATCGACCAGTCGTGGCGCGCCTCGCCGGGCGGCGCCACCGCGGGGCGTACGCGCGAGATGCGGCGCTCGCTGTTGGTCACGGTGCCTTCCTTCTCACCCCAGGTGGTGGCGGGCAGCAGCAGGTCGGCAAAGGCGCAGGTGGCGGTGGTTGAAAAGGCTTCCTGCACCACGACGAATTCGGCGCGCTCCAGGGCGCGGCGCACCGTGGCCTGGTCGGGCATCGACTGGGCGGGGTTGGTGCAGGCGATCCACAGCGCGCGGATCTCGCCATCGGCCGCGGCCTGGAACATCTCGACCGCGGTCTTGCCGGGTTTTTCCGGCACGGAGGGCAGGTTCCACAGCGCCGCCACTTCGGCCCGGTGCGCCGGATTGGCCAGGTCGCGGTGCGCGCTCAGCAGGTTGGCCAGGCCACCCACTTCGCGTCCGCCCATGGCGTTGGGTTGGCCGGTGAGCGAGAACGGCCCCGCGCCGGGCTTGCCGATCTGACCGGTCGCGAGGTGCAGGTTGATCAGCGCAGCATTTTTCGCGGTGCCGCTCGACGACTGGTTGAGGCCCTGGCAGTAGAGGCTCAGCGTGGCCGGCGAGGTCGCGAACATGCGCGCCGCGGTGAGCAGGTCTTCCTTCGAGATGCCGCAGATCTGCGCCACCTTGTCGGGCGTGCATTCGCGCACCGTGGCTTTCAGCGCATCGAAGCCGTTGGTGTGGGCCGCAATGTAGCCGTTGTCGGTCCAGCCTTCCCACAGCATCAGGTGCAGCATGCCGTTGAACAGCATCACATCGGTGCCGGGCTGGATCGGCAGGAACAGGTCGGCGATCTCGACCGTGTCGGTGCGGCGCGGATCGGCCACGATGATCTTCATCCCGGGGTTCGCGGCCTTCGCATCCTCGATGCGGCGGAACAGGATCGGGTGCGCCCACGCGGCGTTGCTGCCCACGATGAAGAGGCACTCGGCGTGCTTCAGGTCGTCGTAGCAGGCCGGCGGCGCATCGGCGCCGAGCGTCTGCTTGTAGCCCGCCACCGCACTGCTCATGCATAGGCGCGAGTTGGTGTCGATGTTGTTGGTGCCGATCAGGCCCTTGGCGAGCTTGTTGAAGACGTAGTAGTCCTCGGTGAGCAGCTGGCCCGAGACGTAGAAGCCCACGGCGTCGGGGCCGTGGTCCCGGATGACCTGTTCGAACTTGTCGACGGCGCCGTCGAGCGCGGTGTCCCATGCGATGGGCGCCGGCTCGCCGCCGCGCGTTGCGCGCCGCATGGGCTGCAGCAGCCGCGTTTGGCGCGTGACCGTGGCCGTGGCCGTGAGATGCAGTGTCGAGCCCTTGGTGCAGAGGCGCCCGAAGTTGGCCGGGTGGTCAGGGTCTCCGCGCACGCCGGTAATCTGCGCGCCGTCGGATTCGATGATCACACCGCAGCCCACGCCGCAGTAGGGGCAGGTGGAGCGAGTTTCTTCCATGGGTCGATGCCTTGTTGTGCGCCTAGCTGCCGTGCGGCGCCTGCACGTCGAAGCTCTCGTCGCCCAGCTTGCCAGCCGTTGCGGCGCCGGGGCCGGCGCGCGGCGGAGCCAGATCGATGGCATGCGTCTTGAGTTCGAGCGCGTTCATCATGACCTGGCCATCTTCGACCTTTACTGCGAACTTGGGGGTGCACCCCTCATCGGGCGACTTGGCGCAGCCGTCGTCCAGCCCGATGGCCCAGTTGTGAAGCGGGCAGGCCACGCTGGTGCCGAACACGATGCCCTGGCTCAAGGGCCCGCCCTTGTGCGGGCAGCGGTCGAGCAGTGCGAACACCTGGTTCTCGGAATTGCGGAACACCGCCACATCCACGCCCACCGGGCGTGCCACGCGGCGAGAGCCGAGCACGGGGATGTCGTCGATGCGGCAGATGGTTTTCCATTCACTCATGATGGGTCTCTAGGTTTTGAGGTCGGAATACAGGCCCGTCACGCGGTCCATGATGGCCAGCATGTTTTCGCTGGTCACGAACACGTCGGACATGAGGGCGGGCGAGGTACCGGCGCCTTCGAGGCGCTGGAGCCCGCGGTTGAAGAACATCCACTGCGCGTCGGCCAGCACCAGTTCCTGGCGGATTTGGGCGGTAGCTTCGGGCGCGGTGCGCAGGGTGTCCAGGCCGGCCAGGAATTCGGAGCGCGCCTTGGCGATTTCGGCCGTGCTGCCGGCCGCGTCGATCTGCATCGCACCGGCGAGGTAGAACTTGGCCATGCGCTGCGACAGCATGCGCTGCCGCCCCGCGATGTTGACCAGCCGGCCCACGGGCTTGCCAGAGACGGCTTCGTACTGCATGGTGCCCTGGTTCGCGAGCGCGAGCACGGCGGCATCGAGCTTGACGATCCGGGCGGCTTCTTCCTTGCCGGGCGCGGGCCCGGTGAGCTCGCGCTTGAATCCGAGCCAGGCGCTGTCGAGTGCGTCGTAGGTGCTGCGGATTGCGGGGCCCGGCGCGAAGGCCTTGAGCTCGGCCAACTGCTTGTCGAACAGGGCAATCGACTTGTCGAGCACCTGCTGGGCATTGCGCGTTTCCACTTGCTGCGCCAGCGCGAGATAGGCCTTGCTCGCGCGCTGCGACAGCATGCGCTGACGGCCCGCCTTGTTGATGGCATCGTTGAGGTCGGCCACTTGCGCATGGACGCCCGCAACGGCGAGCGCTGAGGAAGCGATGAAGAGTCTTCTTTTCAAGTTTTTTTCTCCGCTCTTTTCGTTTACACCGTCAGCGGCGTGAACTGCCGCACATCCACCTGCGCCTGGCTCGACTCGAACCACGGATCGGGCTCCCCATCCAGCGCGAACTGCAGCCGCTCCCACAGCGCCTTGCGCCCGGCCTCGTCCTCCAGGATCTTCTTCTTCACGTAGTCCAGCCCGACCCGCCCGATGTAGTGCACCGTGCGCTCCAGGTACCAGCCTTCCTCGCGGTACAGCTGCAAGAACGCGCCCGAGTACTCCAT
>NZ_FNDR01000033.1 GCF_900099805.1 Variovorax sp. OV700
TAGTCCAGCCCGACCCGCCCGATGTAGTGCACCGTGCGCTCCAGGTACCAGCCTTCCTCGCGGTACAGCTGCAAGAACGCGCCCGAGTACTCCATCACCTCGGCCGCCGTCTTCACCTTCACCAGGAACTGCGCCACCTCCGTCTTGATGCCGCCGTTGCCCCCCACGTACAGCTCCCAGCCCGAATCCACCCCGATCACGCCCACGTCCTTGATCCCGGCCTCGGCGCAGTTGCGCGGGCACCCCGACACCGCCAGCTTGACCTTGTGCGGCGAATACATCGCCCACAGCGCCCGCTCCAGGTCCTTGCCCATCTGGGTGGAATCCTGCGTGCCGAAGCGGCACCACTCGCTGCCCACGCAGGTCTTCACCGTGCGCAGGCTCTTGGCATAGGCAAAGCCCGAAGGCATGCCGATGTCCTTCCAGACGCCCTCCAGGTCTTCCTTCTTCACCCCCAAGAGGTCGATGCGCTGGCCGCCCGTGACCTTCACGGTCGGAATCTTGTACTTGTCGGCCGCATCCGCGATGCGGCGCAGCTCGTCCGGCGTGGTGTGGCCGCCCCACATC
Source organism: Variovorax sp. OV700 (assembly GCF_900099805.1). GTDB lineage: Bacteria > Pseudomonadota > Gammaproteobacteria > Burkholderiales > Burkholderiaceae_C > Variovorax. The sequence continues at coordinate 568 of NZ_FNDR01000033.1, forward strand.
CGGGGAATCACCGAGTAGGTGCCGTCCTTCTGGATGTTGGCGTGGCTGCGTTCGTTGATGAAGCGGCTCTGCGGATCGTCCTTGGCCTCCTTGGGCCAGGTGCTGATCAGGTAGTAGTTCACCGCCGGGCGGCAGGTCGCGCAGCCGTTGGGCGTGCGCCAGCCCAGGTTGCGGTAGACCGCGTCGTGCGTGAGGTAGTGTTCCTTCTTGATCGCATCGCGCACATCCTGGTGGCTCGCGTCGGTGCAGCCGCACACCGCCTTCTTCTTGGGCGTGGCCGAGTAGTCGCCGCCGGCGGTGAACATCAGGATCTGCTCCACCAGGCCGGTGCAGGAACCACAGCTGGCGCTGGCCTTGGTGTGCTTCTTGACCTCGTCCAGGGTGAACAGGCCCTTGTCCTTGATGGCCTTGCAGATGGTGCCCTTGGTCACGCCGTTGCAGCCGCACACCTCGGCCTCGTCGGGCATGCTGGCGGCCTTGCTGTGGCCCTCGTGGCCGGTGTCGCCGATGTTGGATTCGCCGAACATCAGCTTGTCGCGGATGTCGTGCACGCTGCGCCCGTCGCGCAAGAGCTTGAAGTACCAGCTGCCGTCCACCGTGTCGCCGTACAGGCACGCGCCCACCAGCTTGTCGTCCTTGATCACCAGCTTCTTGTAGACCCCGCCGAAGGGGTCGCTCATGACGATCTCCTCGGTGCCTTCGCCGCCCATGAACTCGCCGGCGGAGAAGAGATCGATCCCGGTGACCTTCAGCTTGGTGGAGGTGAGCGACCCCAGGTAGCGCCCGATGCCGAACTGGGCCAGGTGGTTGGCCGCGACCTTGGCCTGCTCGAAGAGGGGGGCGACCAGGCCGTAGGCGATGCCGCGGTGGGCCGCGCATTCGCCCACCGAGTAGATGCGCGCATCGGTCACGGTCTGCAGGGTGTCGGTGACGACGATGCCGCGGTTGCAGTGCAGGCGCATCTTCTCGGCCAGCTCGGTGTTGGGGCGGATGCCCACGGCCATGACGACCAGGTCGGCGGCCACTTCGGTGCCGTCCTTGAAGCGGATGGCCTGGACACGGACCCCTTTGCCGTGGTCGGCATTGCCCACCAGCTCCTGGGTCTGGGCGCCGATGAGGAACTTCAGGCCGCGGTCTTCCAGGGACTTTTGCAAGAGCTTGCCGGCCACGTCGTCCAGCTGGCGCTCCATGAGCCAGGGCATGACGTGCACCACGGTGACGCTCATGCCGCGCAGCATCAGGCCGTTGGCCGCCTCCAGGCCCAAGAGGCCGCCGCCGATGACGACCGCGTGCTTGTGGGTCTTGGCGGTCTCGATCATGTAGTCGGTGTCGGCGATGTCGCGGTAGGCGATGACGCCCTTCAGGTCCTTGCCGGGCACCGGCAGCATGAAGGGGTTGGAGCCGGTGCACATCAGGAGGCGGTCGTAGGCGGCCTCGGTGATGGCGCCTTGCGCATCCACGGCGCGCACGATGCGCTTGACGCGGTCGACTTCAACCACCTTCTTGCCGGCGTGCAGGGTGATGTGGTTCTCGGTGTACCACTCCCAGCTGTTGAGCACGATCTCGTCCACGGTCTGCTCGCCGGCCAGCACGGGCGACAAGAGGATGCGGTTGTAGTTGGGGTGCGGCTCGGCACCGAAGACGGTGATGTCGTACAG
>NZ_FNDR01000027.1 GCF_900099805.1 Variovorax sp. OV700
GTTGCCCTCGGCGTCGTAGTCGTAGTTCACCGCGTTCTCGGCCACCAGGTATTCGGTGGTCTTCTGGTGCACCATCCGGCCGTTGGCGTCGTACAGGCTCTGGCGCGCCTGCAGCGCCGCGTTGCCGGTGGCTGCGCTTTGCTGGCGCTGCAAGGTGATGTAGTCCACCCCCAGGCCGGCCGGCGCGCTGCGGATGACGCGGTGGGCGGCGAGCTGGCCGAAGTAGGTGTAGCTCCAGGTGGCCAGGGCGCCGTTGGCGTCGATCTCCAGGATCTTGCGGTTGCGCGCGTCGTAGGCCGCGCGGGTGGCCTGGCCCATCGGCTGGGTGGTCTGGATCAGGTTGCCGCGCAGGTCCCAGGTGTATTTCAGGGTCTCGCCGGCGCCGTTGGTGCTGCGCAGGAGGCGACCGGCCTGGTCGTAGGCTTCATCGAAATCACCGCTGTCGGCATTGCGCACGGCCACAGGCCAGCCTTTCGCGGCGATGACGGTGGAGCGTTGGACTAGGCGGTTCACGAAGAGGCGGTTTGCTTGCGGTGGGAAAAGCCATTCCGATACCGTCAATACATCCGCACTTCGCGTGAAATGTTTAGGGCCGGCCCAAACCTGTCGGGTTGGCGCCGGGTGAACTGCAGTGCTCTGGCTTCTCGCATCCTGTCTGGCCTTCGCTCTCACCAATTCCTCACGGCCTTGTGCCTGTTGACTCGCTTGGCTGTGGCGTTCTTGCCGCGTTTCAGTACTCAACCGACCTCATCGCTACATGTCTAAGACTGGCATCGACGCGGCGCTGCAGCAGTCGGCGAAGCTATCGAATTTTTGTGGACAGGACAGGTGAGCCACAATCGGATGGCCGAACTCATCAAGCAGCATGCGGCGGAATTCGCTGTCGGCTCAAGGCGGCGCTCCGCACCGGCAGCAACTGCATGCACGGCGTATTGCAGTCGTCGTAATCCATTAAGGGACAACAAGAACCATGAGCAAGCCAGAGATCTACATCAGCACCGATGTCGAAGCCGATGGACCGATTCCAGGACCGCATTCGATGCTCAGCTTCGGCTCGGCCGCCTACCTTGCCGACAAGACCTTGATTGCCACCTTCACGGCCAATCTGGAAACACTGCCCGGTGCCAATGGGCATCCCGAAACAATGGATTGGTGGTCGAATAACCAAACCGCTTGGGACGCTTGCCGTGTGGATTGCCAAGAACCGACGGCAGCCATGCGCAACTACGTGGATTGGCTAAAGGCGTTACCAGGCAAGCCGGTGTTCGTGGGCTACCCGGCTGCGTACGACTTCATGTTCATCTACTGGTATCTGATGCGCTTCGTCGGCGAGAGCCCGTTTTCTCATTCGGCGCTGGACATGAAAACCTTTGCGATGGCGCTGCTCAAGACAAACTACCGCGATGCGACAAAGCGAAACATGCCCAAGAGCTGGTTCGACGATCTGCCGCACACGCACGTGGCACTTGACGACGCAATCGAGCAAGGGGCGATGTTTTGCAACATGCTGCGCAACCACTACAGGTTTCAATAGAGCTTGCAGTATTCGGTAGGCTCACCAAAGTTCATCACCCGAGCAACTTGGAATCCGCGAGGCAACAACCGTTCCCGTATGCGGTCTTCCAACGCCAACGCGTCGTCTGTTGACACGACTATCCAGTAGGGCATGGCCTCGTGCTGGGGATCATCAGAGATCGAAATATTGACCTTCAATCCCTCGCCACTGCCAACATAGTAAGTGCCACCGGTGTAGTTTTCACTTTCACGTTCCTGGCGTACTTCAATGCCGATTGCATCGAAGAAGGAAACAGCAAAGGAAGCAAGATTTTCAGTGCCTTTGCAATCAGCAATCAAGTCAATTTCATACATCTCTCATTATCTCCTCAACGCAATTGCAGGCTCCAACGGAACGGTTCCAGGTTGGAAGCCAGCCGGTGTGATTTTTCGGCCCAACGCATCTGTCCATCGTTGTGACCAAGCCCTTAGCTCGGGATACGCCTTCATGACTCTGTTGGCATTCACCATCCCCTCAATAGCTGTAGACGTTGGTCGACCTTCTGTAAGGGCGGCGCTTTCTACCCAGAAGTCAACGTCGCTTTGCGGCCCAAATTGAGTGCCCTTTCGAGCACTGCCACCTACAACCGAACTACCACGTACACCAATTGTGGCGTCGTTGATGCCACTCGCCCTAAGGGCCGCATCAAGCTCTCCTCCCGCCCTCAAGAACTGCGCCTCTCCTTCAAATCCAAGCGGAACAGTCCTTGAAGACCCATTGATGGCCTCTGCACGGACGGGGCCCTCAATTCTTTCAAGCCCAATGCCAATCGCCCCCGCCTGGGTCCGGTAAGGCCCCCAAGTCGGCACGTCTCTCGCAACGAAGTTCCAGTCCGCAACACCCAGTCCCTGCAGTTCCGTCGCACCCCAACGTGCCAGCCCACGAGCGCCATAGATGCCACCGACTCCGGCTTGGCCAATATCGTTGAACAGCTCGCCGAGTTGATAGCTCCTCTGGAAATCATTGCCCGTGATAGACATCGCCGAGTTGTAGCGATTGGCAATGCCTTCCACGAGATTGGTGGTTGCCTCCCTCGGGCTGCTAACAGCATTGATGATCCCGTTGCCAAGCGCAGTGTTTTCAGCCCAGGCTTGGCGAATTGCGGGCGTGTCGTGCAGCGTGCCAAGTGTGGCGATATCGCTCCCTTGGTACAAGGCATTGCTTACTAGCCGCGCAGTACCATAGGCCATCTTGCCAAGCGATACACCAACACCCGCCGTTGCACCTGCGGAAGAAGTCACCCACGAATTGCCCATATTCGAGGCGATAGCCGGATCAAGGTCTGAGCTAAGCAAAGAGAACTCTCCACCCAACGCGGCCGCCAGCGCCTGAGACTCTGCTGTTGAAATCGCTGGCGCGCTTGCCATCGGCGGCAATTGACCGAGCGAACGAGCTTCAGCAAAGCGATCTGGTATGGCATCCGAACGGGTGCCGGCGCTGTTCCAGATGTAGTCGGGGTTTCCGTACTCGTTGATGCCGCTGGCGATCGGAGTCATCGGCCCATAAGGCGAGGCTTCGCTGAAGCGGGGAGGCGCGTGCGGCTGCACCTCTGTTGGCAGCACAGTCATCCCTCCCGCTCTAAGCGTTCTGTACGACGCCGATGAAGGAAGGCCAGCCTCCTGCTGGAGCCGCTCAATCGTGGTGTCGCGCTGCGCATCAAACCACTGCCCGTCGGCCGCTTCTTGCGCAGCAACGTTGACCTGCCAGTTGGAGATGCCATTGCCTGAGCCCTGGTAGTCATAGCCGGCGCCAGCGGGCACATGACCCCAGGCTTCAGCATCAGTTTCTCCAAACGGCCGCACGCTGGAGCCCCGCCCATTGGCCGCCGCGATCGAGTCCCCCAACGCATTGCCAAAGGCATCGACAGCCACCTGCTGCATCGACACCTTGCCCCCGCGCATCACCGCCGTGGCCGCTCCCGCGAGCAGCCCCGTCGCCAGCCGCGCCCCGAAGGCACTGCCCGCGCCGCTTCCGAACGCGCTCTCAAATGCGCTGCCGATGGTCGGGCCCACAGCCGCTCCCACGCCCGCACCGACCGCGCTGGCCGCCACGCTCTTCCAGTCGAACTTGTCCTGCAACCCCGTGACGACCGCGATGCCCTGGGTCAGCGAATTACCCACCGCACCGCGCAACGCTGCGTTGCCAAGGACGCTTCCCGTGTCGGGCAGCGCACCGGCAATACCCAGGCCCGCACTCACGCCGCTGCCAATGGCACTGAGAGCCACTTGCTTCCAACTGAATTGGTCCTGGGCCCCAATGCCAATGCCGACCGCTTGACTGACAGCTGAACCCACGGCGCCACCCACTACCGCAGCGGCAACACCCAGCGCGCCGTAGCCGCCGCCCAAGGCGGTCAGTCCGGTCGTCATCGTGGCACCAATGCCGGCCGAAGCTGTGGCCGTGCCGGCAGTTCCCACGGCGCCCCAGGCCCCTGCTGCCGCCCCTGCGGTCCAGATCGTCACCACGATCGCCACCACGATGATGATGATCTGCCCGATGCCCCCGCAGCCCCCATCCTGGCTCTGCGGCATGGCCATCATCGTGGCCGAGTCGCTCGCGATCTTGCTCGGGTCGTACGGCTTGATGGTGCCCGCGTTGTCCGCACTGCCCACCCGGGTCGGAATCCGCAGCACCTGCCCGGTCCTCAGGTCCGCATCGCTGCTGAGTCCATTGGCATCCGCGATCAGGTACCACAGGCTCGCATCCCCGTACGCCCCCCGGGCGATGCTCTGCAGCGTGTCGCCCGTGGCCACCGCATAGGTGCCCGGGCTGCCCGCGGGGTAGTTGCCGTCGATGGGCTGGTAGCCGAAGCTGAAGTCGCTCTGGGCGCTGAAGAGCGGGCCGTTCTGCGCCAGCGGCGT
>NZ_FNDR01000004.1:0-467500 GCF_900099805.1 Variovorax sp. OV700
CCTTTAGCGCACACCTCCAAGCGGGTCTGCGATTCGGGTCAGATGCTTCCCGCAGCCTGCGCATCAGGCAAGGGCGGCCTTCGTCGGACTATTACCAACCTTACTTGCGCGCGAGTAGAAAAAGGCCGCTTTCCATTCATCTTCGTTCAACGCAGATCTCTTCTTCCGACGCTTGTCGTCCTCGGGCATTTAAACGCGCGCACCGCTTTCCCGAGGCGACGTGTCGACAACGAAGGAGTTTTGAATGACGTTGAAAGAACTGGCGTATGTTGCACAATCCCGGCTCCAGTCTCGCCTAACCTTCCCGGTCAAACGTGGGCATGTTCTCGAACTGCTTGCGGCGGCGGCGGGGTTTCGATCGTGGGCCGCGTTTGATTCGGCCGCACTGCTGGCAGACACAGGAACGGATGGCCGGGCCTTGCAAGCACGAGCGCTGATAGCCGGCCGCGCGATTCAACTCGAGTACTCGACGGCGGATGCCGAGACCACGGCGGCCATGCTGACCGAGCTAATTGGTGAACTGAAGCTGTCATTTGTTGAGTGGCAAACGCTTGCAACCGCGCTGCATGCGCCGCGCCCACCAGGGCACGAGTACCTCGACGACGAGGACGAACTGACGGACGAGGAGTTGGAGGACAACGATTGGGGTACAGAGCCCCAATCCAGCTCGGGCGGTCACCCGCCGGGCCACGTACCTCTTCCTGCCAGCTCTCCACTCCTCCTCGACAGCCTCGAACGTGCGGTTCAGCTTCGTCCGGCCGACGCGATTGCGCACTTTGCGCTTGCTGCGTATTACCGCTGCGGGCGGCCAAGCCCCTACCTGTATGAGGAATCGCTGAAGGGCCGAAAGCTGTCATCGATCGAGCAGGCCTGGGTCGACGACTACTTGCACGACGCGCCGTTGTACGAAAAGTACATGCAGCACCTTAAGGCTGCGGCGTCGCTGGGTGACCGAACGGCCGCGCTGGAATGTGCGGAGGTGCTGGGCGGCAGAGCGCTGTACGAGATTGCGGACCAGATGGATGGCCCCGTAGATGCCCGGCGCATGGTAGAAGTTGCCCCCGACGACACGCAGCGAATGAAGTGGCTCCGCGTCGCCGCTGCCGAGGGCGCAACCGATGCACTGGCCGTGCTGGCCCGGCGCGGTGACGCAGCCGCGCTGGCGCAACTGGCTGCGCGCGGCGACATAGACGCAATTCGAACACTGGCTACCGAGGCACTGGACTTGGGCAACGCGATGGACGCTTGGCAGTGGCAGCAACTGGCGTTGCTGTATGGGCACGACCTCACCGTTTCGACCATGCGGGCCTACCACGATGGTGGCGAGCGAGACGGAGAGTTCTATGACAGCGACTTTGGTGGGGGGCTGTATGCAGCGGGCGACGAAGGCCTTGAGCTGCCCCGCATCAGCAAATCGCAGATGGCCGATGCGGTGAAGCGAGCAAGGGTCATTTACCAGACGGCCGGAGCGCGGCGCTAAGGCCTAGACCGTCGCCTGCTTCTAGATTGATTGTGGCGAAAGAGAGCCACTCGAATTGCGAGTGGCTCTCTTTCTACTTGGCGCGCAGGTCGTCGGCCGACTTGCCGGCGTCGAGCGCCGCTTTAAACCAGGCAGGACGGGGGCCACGGCCGCTCCATTCGTTGCCTTGGTCATCCTTGAACTTGGGGGCACCGGTTGCAGCAGCTGTTGCCTTCTTGGGCTTGCCGGTCTTCTTCCCTGCCTCCTTCTTGGTCACGGCAACGCGGCCAAGGGCCTTTCTGAAGCCTAGGTCGGCCGCCGTAAAGCGATACACCGAGATGGCTTCCTTGATGCGGCTGAGCACGCCGTCAGCCTCCTTTTTGCGCAACTGCTCGGCCTCCTTCTGGAGCTGCTCGATCTGCTTTTGCACTTGGAGGAAAGTCTTTGCCATGAATAAGCCTTGAATTAGATGAAGGCGCGAGCATAAACGCGAAAAGAGAGTAGCTCCTGTCAGAGTGGAACGCCATTTCGACGCGAGACCCGACTTGCGGCGCAATAGGGCAAAGCGGTGTTCGACATGACAGCTATGTTGTTCCGAGTCGCGGGTGCACTGCCTTCAAACATAATCCGGCATGACCTCGCTCAACGACACCCCCAGATACAAGCTTAGCTACAACGGCACCCTTCGCACCCAAACGCGAGACCAATTGCTGGCTAGTGAAACCGTACGCGAATGGCAATACGTGCCACACGACCACGACGCGCTCGAAGAGATTGCAGGTCGGCTTGGCTGGGCCGCACGCACCAACACCACCTGGACGTACGGCGCGCTCGTCAAGGACGTGACCTTCTGCATTCCTTCAATTAACGAAGGTAAGCCCTATCTCCCGAATATGGACGTGAGCGGTGACACAGTGATCCGCCGAAAAGACCTAGAACTGGTAGACGAGTTCCTGACCTATCTGAGCTTGCATTCCTACAAGGAGGCGGACCTGATCGCCTCGGCACTTGTGACCGGGCCGGCAGCGGGGAAGCCAAATGCGGAGTTTCTTCGACTCGCGCGGAAGGTCCGGCGGGCGACACCTCGATTCACCCCTGACACCGAGCTTTGGGCCAGGGAATTACGGCTCAACTACAGCTACTTTGCCAACCTCAAGTAGTTGCTCTTTACTGCTCCGATAGGCTCCGAGTTCGCGGAGTCAGTCGGTGCCGACGCTCGGGCCTTTCCGTTACCAGGTATCGGAAAGGCCCGACGTCGATCTTAGAAGACTAGGCGACGGGAATATCTCGTGGCGTAGCAAGCATGGCACTGCCTAACGGCATTCACCCGCTACGGCAAACCGGCTAGTCACGAGCACCAACCGCTGAGGTTTCCAGAACAATCCGAGCCCAGGACTCCCATGTGTTCCAGTCGTCGACTCCAACGCGAAGGCGCTTCTCTGGGTCACGAGAATTCCGACAGGTCAACTCAAGCCCTGCAAGAAGATTCTTCTCACTGAGCGATTTTAAGCTGAAGGCGCCGCGTAGCTGCGCCCGCAGCAAGACGCCCGGATGCCCTTCTCGGAAGAGATCGACGGAATGCAACGCAAATTCCCGAGTCTGCTCCCACATGGCGATGTCCAGTACTTGTCTCCTAGTTGCCGTACAGGGCATCTCGGCTTTTTCGTGAGCATCAAGATGCTGACCAATCTGGAACCCACAGATTCTTCCCTCAGCATCGACCATGGTTTCGAGAGCACCGGCAAGGGTGGATTGGTGAACAGGTTCCACTTCTTCTATGGTCCGCTTGTCTAGGAAAAAAGCCGCATCGATATGCTCCACCGTGATGCGCGACTCGTCGAAAGGGCCCGGCTCGCCGCACAAAGCAGCAAGATATCGCATCAGCCACACCAATAGGCGGCGGTCCTTCCTAGCGCACTCGTCAATGATTACTCTTAGATGAGGCGGATCCAACTCGCCAGCGCTACGCAAACCGAGTTGAACCACGACTGGCCCGCCCTGATCGACCAAGGCTCCGAAACTGTATCGATACGCACTAGCTCCACTGAAATCGAAGCTCGCCGGCTCACCATTGCCGTCGAGCCCTGCGAAGGTGGCGGTGTCCCCCTCCACTTTCATTTTGCAGAAGGGGTAGTTCTCGCCCAAGGAGCGAACGAGCTCCTTCTCAGAAAGCGGAGCATCGGCGCCCGGGGGAACAAGTTCAATGCGAAACGCGAGACGGCGAATCACGATGAAGTCATTTGAATAGTTGAAGTTCATTTCTATTCCACGAAAAGATTAAGCACTGGTGGTTGTGCGAATTGAAGGAGCAGAGGGCATTCCTCTTCCCACGTATCTGCAGTTCTGGACGCTCGCCCCGAGGCATCTGCCGCTCGTTTCAAACGACGATCAGAGCTAAAGGATTGAGCCGAGCGCGCCTACCGAGCGCGCGACTGGTCAAGACCTCGGCGGCCGGCTTTCATGCGCCCCCACAAGTCGCTGCGATCGCAGACTGTCAGCCCGCCGACCAAGGCGTCACGCACAGTTTTCAGGGCCTCCCGCTGTTCGTCGGCGCTCAATGGGCTGTTGATATCGATGCCAGTACGCTCTAGGACCCGCTGGCGATATTGGCGCCGGGTCGACGGCGCAACGGCAAAGGCGTTCGCATCGCCAAGTTGCCAAGCACGCATGCGCAGAGCCAGCGCGCCTGGCAGCCCTTCGATGTCGGCGATCACGGGCAAGGGGCGCGCCGTGCCGGCAACCCGGTGAAACCAGTCCCAGAGCTGCTCAAACAAGTGCCAGGGGCGGAGTTCGTGGGCAATGACTACCCCTTGGCTCCGCAGCTCCTGCCCCGCAAGGCTAAGTTCGAAGCGCATCGAGTTCTCGGCGGCGGCCAGCAGATGCGCACGACGCCACACGCTGCGGCTCGGCGGTCGCTTGATGAGTTCGCGGTCCTTGCGATAGATCGTGAACGTGCGACGACGCGACCACGAACCGAGGGTTACCGTCTCGTTTTTAATTGCGGCCCAGTCGCCGTCCGCTGTGACGGCCAGGCGCCGCAGTGCGGCCATTACGGCGGCAGCTTGTTCCCCGCTCTCGCATTTCAGGTGCGCCGCGGCGTCAACGCGAAGCAACTCCATGGCACCGTCAGCCAAGGTGGTTTCGACCTCACTGTCGATCTCGAGACCCAGGCGCTCCAGAACTTCGTGACCCAGTTCATAGCAAGCGTCATCGAGGTCATAAAGACCGAAAACGTTCTGGCCGGTCAAGAACTTCGCGACGGATGCCTCGATAACCAAGCTCTGGTTGTCGGCGGGAGACCAGACGTTGGCACGCACACCCGGAAATTTACTGTCGACTGTGAACCGGGCACCGTGTCGGCGCAGGTTTGGGTTTCCTTCGACCATGTCGACGAGCGGCTCATGCTCGAGTCGAAGGCGGAACTTCACCGTGTCGATCAACGATGAGCCGAAGCCATCCGTCTGGTCGTAGAAAACGTTGTCTTTATCTTGAATAGGCATAGCAGCCCCCATTCCGCAGGAATCATGTCCATGCGGAGGTATTTGGAAGAAAATGGAACCGCCCGAAGGCGTTGAACTAGAGGTTGTTAGCCTCATGGTTCGAAGAATCTGAAGCTCATAGAGCACCATCTGCCTCGAACTGACACACCTGCCGTTACACCTACACAACAAGAAGGAAGTGATGTAAATGTGGCATGTTGTGGCGTATTACCGGGCCTGGGAAACTTCACAGCCCCTTGCGGCGACGGCCTTCTCTTTGACGGCTGTTACGGCGTAACGCCGTAACTGGGCAACCGCGCCTGGCTAGCCGTCATACCGAATCGATTTGCGGATGGCGTAAAAGCGTTTGGGCATGTCGCTCTCTGGTGTCCGCACCGAATACATGAGTCCATCCTTGTTGTGCTTGAGCATCCCCGATGCTTTAAGCACGCGCAGAACGTCCCTCTCCGCGTGGTTCTTCGCGATCTTGCCCAGTGATGACTTGAACACCAGATACAGATCTTCGTCCGCTACCGCGTGCTCGTAGCCCCACAGTCCGTCCTTCTTGCGATCAACCAGACTCAATGGCGGAAAACGACTCGGGTTTTCATCGATGGAGGCTCGAATCTCCTCGAGGATCTCTTGATCCATCGAACTGAGGCCACCTCTCGCACGCTCGTTGTGCGCCATGATGACTGTCGCGAACGCGTCTTTGATCTCGTCCACGGTAAGGTCGATGAGTTCATGTCGTCGGGCGAATATGAGTGCAAACAGCCATCCCGCATAGCCGTTGAGCATGCGCTTGAGGATGCGATCCTTCGTCTTCACTTTATTTTCCAGCCATGCGCGGATCTTCGGTATCAAGATTTTGGCGCTCTCGCGAAGCTCATCGTGATTCGTCACGAGAACTTCGACCCACGCGTCCCAAAGCGCCCCATAGAGCGATTCACTGCTCGAAGACAAATACTCCGCGAACGCCGCCGGCTCCATCGACTCAGGTACATCGTGAAATGCACCATGAGGGCCGTCGACGATGAGCTCGAGAACGCGAGCGCCGATGCCTGCATCGATGGTTACGTTTCGGCTGCGCACCATCTCGGCGATCGTGCGTTCGTTAGAAGCGATGAGTACGCAATGCAGGGCCTTGCCTTCTATGGCTTGCTGCGATGCGTGCCCCACCACTCGTTTGCCCGCGTTGCCGTGGTCGAACACCAGGTTGATGAGGTTGCTTGCATCGCTGACCTGGCGAGTCTCCTGAAAGAAGACGGGCTGGTCCGGCTGGAGGGACATCTGCTGCTGAAGCCCGAGCACGGTGCCAGAAGCAGAGTCGACGGGCCCAGGCCGGATGATCGATTGCACGGCTTCTTGAATAGCGGTCTTGCCAATCGAACTTTCTCCAACGAGCAAGAGCATCAGCCGCTCGAGTGCCAGCGGTCGAATCAGCAGTGCGGAGAGTGCCGCACCCAGAGTGACGATCATGTATGGGTTCTTGGCAAAGTGGGTGCCGATCTCGGCCTTCCACTCTTCAAGATCACCCAGAGGTTCGACGATCTCTGAGTTGACGGCGTCTTCAATGACGACGACTGCATCGGGTTCCTCACCGATCCAGTGCGCTTCTCCGCGCCAAACAACCGCCTTGTAGGATTCTCCCTTCCATCGCACCACGTGATAACCGGAGGAGGACAGCACCACGGCAGAGCCGCGCACGGCCTTCGCGATCTGGGCTCCGAGCTCCACGTACTCTCTCTTGGTCAAGTCGATCGGCAAGTTGCTCGCTTGCGACGCCTTGGCGAGGCTATCGATTTTTCCGTTGACCAGCTCAAGGGCATCGAGGAAGTGCCACTTGTTCCCTATTTGGATGGCGTGTTTGTTAGTGGCATTGCCATTGACATCGATTGCCCGGCGCACAGATTTGATCGCTTGCCGCAGTGCGCCATCTCCGGGCAGCACTTGGTCTTTTTCAGCGCTCCTCTTTTCGTTCTTTTTCACAGCGCCTCCTCCTTCTTAGAAGCGGAAGCCTTCTGCCCGGCGAGGAAGCCCTCAATCTCAGCGTCGCTGATGCGCACGCAGCGGGTGCCGACGCGGATGGCGGTCAGATGACCGTCATCGACCAGTTTGCGCGCTGTTCCGAGGGAAATGTTGAGGCGAGCGGCAAGCTGCCGAAGAGACGACATGGTCGTCAGTGGTTTCGAATTCATGAGTGATCTCCGATGGGTTTAAACAGATCTCAGCCGGGGCGGAGGTGTGTGTTGCGCAACGGGATCAATGATCGAAGCAAAGCTCGCTTGCAGTTTGCAACCTGCAGGGCGAGTAGCAGCCTGCAAGAATAGAACTTGCAGGTTGCAAGGCACGAATTTCTCAGCCTATTTGAAGACGCGCCAATTGACGAGGAAAGGCCCCCGCCCTACCGGCCAACAAGGCCCTGAGGAGTTAACCTTCCTCAGCTTCGCTACTCGGCTTCGACTTGGGATACGCAACGGCGTAGCCACGTAGCGCATCCCTAAGGTAGGTCCGAACGTTGCTGTCACTCATACCGGCGAGGTCGTGAGCTGTGGCTTTCTCTTCGGCGACGACGGCTTTGACTTCCTCTACGAGCGTGGTGAAGTTGAACGCGCCCTCGCGTAGATAGCGCGGGCGCGCCATCGTCTTCTCAGCGCGATGCAGAAGGACGAGAACCGCGCCGAGCACTTGAATTGCGCGCTCTTCCTTGCGGCTCGATTTCTCATTCGCGTTCGACTCTCGATTCACCGCGAAGGCGAAAGAGCCTGTCGCCGTGCTCAACGGCAGCGCCAGAGCACCGCCTATCGGCTCGATCGGCGCGGTGTGCATTTCTTGTCGGACGTCGGTGGCGCCGTCCATCAGTTCCAGATGCCGTGCTCGCATCAATGCGTTCTTGGCGTTTTTCGCAAGTGTCCATCCGGACTCCGATGCGAACTCAAGCGCGTTGCGCACGGTGACTCGACGTGGCAGGGTGTTTGCGCGTGGAATCCATTTGCTGATCCCATATTCGGCCTCGAGCGCCTTCTCGCGCTTGCGGAACTCGAGCTTCTTTCGCTCCCTGTTTTTCAGCAGCGCAATGACTCCCTTCTCGGGGGCCAGACCCATGGTCAGCAGCGCCGCCTGCCGTAGTGACACGCTCGGCCGTCCGAGCCAATAAACCCAACGGGGGGCCTTCAGCCGTTGCGACGGAAGCTTTGCAGATTTTTTGACGGGGGTCAGCTTCTTCTTCGCTTTGAGTGTACGTTGCACAGCGAATGTGCTTTTTTTGCCAGTTGCCATGCGGCGGATTCTATTCAGATCGGCAGTCTCGCCTTCACGCACGCTCGGGTCAACAATCGCACTACGGCGGTGTAGGTGCCCCAACCCACGATAACCACAGGCACGTAAACACCTGGTTATCGGTGGTTGGACTTTTCGCCAGCTCCAGCTCACGAGATGCCACCGCTTGCCAAGGCCGCTGAATGGACCCGCGAGTGGCCCACAGCAAGACGGCGCGTACCGCTGCACAGAACTCTCGCACGGTCTTCATGTTGACTCGCACGCAACGTCCGGACTGCCTCCTGACAGCGGCTGAGCGCTGATAGGGGCAAGGGAGCATAAAAAGCCGCCCAGGGAAAAAGCGCCTCGACGCCAGCTGCTGTTACTTTGCCTCAACCAACCTCACCAAGCGCCGTACCAACAGGCCCCTAAGCGCGGACCAGCGGCTTCGGGCCTCCGGCTGCCGCCAACGGCGGCCGATCATTTTTCAAATATCAAAGCACGTTTTCGTTATTTAACGGCACAAGCATCGCTGACTAGCATCCGGCTTCATCCAACCGGTCATAACAGGTCAGCCGCATGCAAGTCGCCAGGGCTCTCGAGCCGATAGCCTTTTCTCCCGTTCCGCTCTACACCCAGGTGCGCGAGGTGCTGCGCGAACGAATCCTCGACGGCACCTACGCACCGCATGCGCAACTGCCTTCCGAAAGCGAAATGGTCGCGCTGTTCAAGGTCAGCCGCATCACGGTGCGCCAGGCGCTGAGCGACCTGCAGCGCGAGAACCTGATCTTCAAGATCCCGGGCAAGGGCACATTCGTCGCAAAGCCCAAGGCGTTCCAGCACCTGGGGCAGCTCGAAGGTTTTGCCGAAGCGATGGTGCGCATGGGCTACGAGATACGCAACCAGGTCACGAGCCACAAGACCGTGCCCGCCTCCCCTCGCGTGGCGCAGCAGCTGGGTTTGGCAGAGGGCACGCCGGTGGCGCAGATCAAGCGTGTGCGGCACCTCAACCGCGCGCCGGTGTCCTACGAAGTGACCTACCTGCCCCACGCCATCGGCGAGCGGCTTCGCCAGGCGGATCTGGCTGGGCGCGACATCTTCCTGATCCTGGAAAACGACTACGGCATCGCCCTTGGCCACGCCGATCTGCAGATTGACGCCATGCTCGCGGACGAGGTGCTCTCCCGTGCACTGAGCGTGCCCGAGGGCACGGCCGTGCTGCGCGTGGAGCGCCTCACTCACACGGCAGACGGCGCGCCGCTGGATTTCGAAGACCTTTACTTTCGCGGCGATGCGTTCCAGCACCGGCTTCGCATCGCCCGCGCCAACCCGACGACGAAGGCCAATTCATGAACATCATCGCCCGAACCGTCGACGTGCTGGTCATCGGCGGCGGCACGGCCGGTCCGATGGCCGCCGTCAAGGCAAAAGAAGCTAATCCGAAGCTCGAAGTCTTGTTGCTGGAGAAGGCCAACGTCAAGCGCAGCGGCGCCATCTCGATGGGGATGGACGGCCTGAACAATGCGGTCGTACCCGGTTTTGCCACGCCCGAGCAGTACGTGAAGGAGATCACCACCGCCAACGACGGCATCGTCAACCAGAAGACGGTGATGGCCTATGCGCGCAACAGCTATTCGATGATCGAGGAGCTTGACCGATGGGGCGTCAAGTTCGAGAAGGACGAGACCGGCGACTACGCGATGCGCAAGGTGCACCACATGGGCACGTACGTGCTGCCGATGCCCGAGGGCCACAACATCAAGAACGTGCTGTACCGGCGCCTGAAGCGCACGCGCGTGGAGATGTCGCAGCGCCTGGTGGTAACGCGCCTGCTCACCGCAGCCAACGGCAGCATCGCGGGCGCCATGGCTTTCGACTGCCGCACGGCCGAGTTCCACGTGATCCGCGCCAAGGCCGTGGTGCTGGCCTCCGGCGCGGCCGGGCGCCTGGGTCTGCCGGCTTCCGGCTACCTCTTCGGCACTTACGAAAACCCCACCAATGCGGGCGACGGCTACAGCATGGCCTACCACGCGGGCGCGGAGCTCTCGGGCATCGAGTGCTTCCAGATCAACCCGCTCATCAAGGACTACAACGGCCCTGCCTGCGCCTACGTGACGGGCCCTTTCGGCGGCCACACCACCAACAACAAGGGCGAGCGCTTCATCGAGTGCGACTACTGGAGCGGCCAGATGATGATGGAGTTCTACAACGAGCTCCAAGGCGGCAACGGCCCCGTCTTCCTCAAGCTGAACCACCTGGCCGAAGAGACCATCGCCACCATCGAGCAGATCCTGCACACCAACGAGCGCCCCAGCCGCGGCCGCTTCCATGCCGGGCGCGGCACCGACTACCGCGACCAGATGGTGGAGATGCACATCTCGGAGATCGGCCTTTGCAGCGGCCATTCGGCCTCTGGCGTGTGGGTGGACGAGCACGCGCGCACCACGGTGCCGGGCCTGCACGCCGCAGGCGACCTGGCCTGCGTGCCGCACAACTACATGCTCGGCGCCTTCGTCTATGGCCGGCTCGCGGGCGAAAGCGCGGCGCGGCATTGCGCGGAAGTCGAGCTGCCTGCGCTCGACGAAGAACAGGTGGCGCGCGAGCATGCCCGCGTCGGCGCGCCGCTCCTGCGGCATGCCAACCTGCGGGGTGGCGGCCTGCCGCCCGCGCAGGTCGAATACAAGCTGCGCCGCATGGTCAACGACTACCTGCAGCCGCCCAAGGTCACGCGCAAGATGGAGATCGGCCTTTCGCGCTTCGAGCAGATCCACGAAGACCTCGAACAGCTCGCCGCCCCCGGCCCGCACGAACTCATGCGCGCGATGGAAGTGCACGCCATTCGCGACTGCGCCGAGATGGCCGCACGCGCTTCGCTCTACCGGACCGAAAGCCGCTGGGGCCTGTACCACCACCGCGTGGACTTTCCGGAGCGCAACGACCGCGACTGGTTCTGCCACACACAGCTGCGAAAGCAGGGCGACGCGATGGTGAGCTTCAAGCGTCCGGTCGACCCCTACATCGTGCCGCTCGACGCCCATGAGATGTCGGCCTACCAGCATCTGCGCGTACCCGCCGAGGCGCGCGATCCGGTCGCGGCATGACGCCCTCCCCTCCGCAAAACAAAGAGAACCCCACATGCCTCTCGCCTTCAACCCCACCAGCGTGCCCGTGCGCGTGGACGAGGACAAGTGCATCGCCCACAAGGGCTGCACCGTCTGCGTCGATGTCTGCCCGCTCGACGTGCTCGCCATCGACCTCAGCAAGGGCAAGGCCTACATGAAGTTCGACGAATGCTGGTACTGCATGCCTTGCGAGAAAGACTGCCCCACCGGCGCGGTCACCGTCGACATTCCCTACCTGCTGCGCTGAGCCGCGGCCACTGCATTCAAACCGGAGCATCACGATGAAGACCCAGAGAATCCTGAGCCGCACCCTGTCTTTGTGGGGCGCCACCCTCGGCTTGTTGCTGGCATTGCCCGCTGCGCAGGCTGAAACCATTCGCGTCGCCATCGGCACGCAAGACACCACCATCAACTGCGCCACAGGCGGCCTTTTGATCCGCGAGCTGAAGCTGCTTGAAAAATACCTGCCGCGCACCGGCAAGTACAAGGACGCGCAATACCAGATCGAATGGAAGAACTTCACCTCGGGCGCGCCGCTGACCAACGAAATGGTCGCGGGCAAGCTCGACCTCGGCTCGATGGCCGACTTTCCGGGCAGCTTCAACGGTGCGGCCTTCCAGAAGGCGGGACGCAGGAGCATTTTCATCACCGTGCTCTCGGGCAGCACCACGGGCAGCGGCAACGGCATCGTCGTGCCGAAGGATTCGAAGGTGCAGTCGCTCGCCGAGCTCAAGGGAAAGACCATCTCAGTGCCCTTCGCGTCCACTTCGCACGGCATGCTGCTGCGTGCCATCCAGGCGCAGGGCTGGGATCCGCTGAAAGACGTGAACATCACCACGCAGGCGCCCGAGGTGGCCGGCCCCGCGCTGCAGGCCGGCAAGGTCGAGGCGCATGCGGACTTCGTGCCCTTTGCCGAACTGTTTCCCTACCGCGGCTTCGCGCGCAAGATCTACGACGGCTCGCAGGCAAACGCGCCCACCTTCCATGGCAGCCTGGTCGACGAGGACTATGCGAAGAAATACCCCGAGGTCGTGGCTGCCTATCTGCGCGCCGCGCTGGAGGCCGACCGCCTCGTGGCTGCAGAGCCTGAAAAGTACAGCGAGCTGATCGCCAAGGTCACGGGCATCGAGGCGGAGGTCAACTACCTGTTCCACGGCCCGCTCGGCCTGCAGACGCGCGACCTGAGCTGGAAGCCCGAGTACCGCCAGGCCGTGAAGACATCGCTCGACACGCTGCGCCTGCTCAAGCGCACCGACAACGACATCGACGCCAATGCCTTCGTGCACGACAGCTACATTCGCGCCGCCTTCAAAGAGGCCGGCCTGGACTACGACAGGCAGCTGAAAAACTATGCCCGTGCCCCGCTGGTGGCCAAGGACGCCGCCACGGGCAAGCCGATCACCGATGTGAGCCGGGTGGCCCAGGTGTGGGTGGCCGGCGAGCCGCTCGTGCGGCACTATGCCTCGCCCGAGAACGCCTTTAGCGACCTGCAGAAGCTCGAGAAGTCGGGCAAAAAGGCGCGCGTGGTCTATGCGCAGGACCGCAACAGCGGCAACAAGCTGCTGGCGGCCGACGCGTGGTTTGTGCTCGGCGCCAAGGGCGAGGTCGATGCCTTCCTGCTCAAGGACCAGGCCGAAGGCTGGGCCGCAAAGCACGGCGGCAAGGTGGCGGACTTTGCGGGCGTGCGCGCCGCGCTGGCCGGCTGAGTCGTTCTTCTTCGCGAGCTCCACCATGGCCAGCTTCTTCAACGGCAACCTGCGGCGCACGGCCTGGCGCATTGCTGCGCTGGTGCTGTGCGTGGTTGCGTGGCACCTCGCCACGCGCGAGCGCATCAACCTGGGCGTCGTCACTTTCCAGAATGTGCCTCCGCCGGGTGAAGTGGCCGAGTCGGCCTGGTCGCTCCTGCAATCGCCGCTGGTACTGCAGCACCTGGGGGCGAGCCTGCGCCGCGTGTTCATCGGCTTCGGGTTGGCGGCCATCACCGGCGTGGTGCTCGGCCTTGCGATCGGCCGCGCCCGCTGGGCCGAAGACAGCTTGCTGCCGCCGCTCGAGGTGCTGCGCCCGATTCCGGCGGTGGCATGGATACCGCTGGCGATCCTGATGTTTCCGTCCTCGGAGGCGTCGATGGTGTTCATCACCTTTGTCGGTGCGCTGTTTCCGGTGCTGCTGAACACCGTGCACGGCGTGGAAGCCGTGGACGCGCGCCTGGTCGCTTCGGCGCGCAGCCTGGGCGCGGGCCGTCTCGCGGTGTTCCGCGAGGTGGTCCTGCCCGGCGCGCTGCCGAGCGTGGTCACCGGGCTGGCCATTGGCATGGGCACCGCGTGGTTCTGCCTGGTCACGGCCGAGATGATCTCGGGCCAGTTCGGCATCGGCTACTACACCTGGATGTCGTACACGATCCAGAACTACGCCGACATCGTCGTGGGCATGCTCTTCATCGGCGTGCTCGGCATGGGCAGCAGCGCACTCGTTCGACGGGCCGGGCAGGCGCTGATGCCGTGGCGCGCCGTGCAGGAGAAAAGAAAATGAAGGCCGACGTGCAGACCGGGCGGATCGCCCTTGACGGCGTGCGCGTGCGCCTTGGCCATGGTGCCCAGGCCTTCGATGCGGTGCAGGACATCACCCTGCACGTGAATCCCGGCGAGTTCGTCTGCCTGCTCGGCCCTTCGGGCTGCGGCAAGTCGACGCTGCTGGGTGCGCTGGCCGGCCATCTTTCGCCGGCAGGCGGCAGCATCAGCGTGGACGGCGAGCCTGTGCGCGGGCCGCATCCGGACCGAGGCCTGGTCTTCCAGCACCACACGCTCTTTCCGTGGAAGAAGGTGCTCGACAACGTCGCCTTCGGACTGAAGATGCAGGGTGTGGGCCGCCGCGAACGGCACGCGCGTGCGCATGAAATGCTGCGCCTCGTCGGCCTGGACGACTTCGCCGGCTTCTATCCGTCGCAGCTCTCGGGGGGCATGCAGCAGCGTGCGGAGATTGCGCGGGTGCTCATCAACCATCCACGCGTGATGCTGATGGACGAGCCCTTCGGCGCGCTCGACGCCCAGACCCGCCTCATGATGCAGCGCCAGCTGCTCGACGCCTGGGCGCGCGTGCGCACCACCATCGTCTTCATCACCCACGACATCGACGAGGCGCTGTTCCTCGGCGACCGCGTGCTCGTGATGGGGCCGCGGCCGGGCCGGATCGTGGCCGAGTTCGAGCTCGGTTTCGAGCGGCCACGCGATCCGTCGCTGGTCACGTCTTCCGAATTCACCGCGCTCAAGCGGCGCTGCCTGCAGCTGCTGCATCCGCATGCGGGCGCCGGCGCACCGCTCGAGCGCCTCACGCCGCTCGGCGCGCCTGCCGCCGCGCAGTTGCGCTTCGCCATCTGAAAGAAAAATGAACCCCGCCCTCCTCGATGATCCCGAACTGCAAGCCATCGCCGCGCGGCTGAACTCACCCGACGCCGAAGTGCGCCGCATCGCCGTGATGGACCTTGGCGACCTGGCCGACGAGGCGCACACGCCGCTCCTGGTCGCCGCACTGCGCGACGACGCACCCGCCGTGCGCGCCGCCGCGGCGCTGGCGCTCGAAACCATGGAAAACCAGGCGGCCGTCGAAGGGCTGGCGCAAGTGCTCGATGACGCCGATCCCCAGGTGCGCGAGGCCGCCGCCCACAGCCTTGCTGAACTGAAGGAGCCTGCGTCAGCCGCCTGGCTGCTGCCGTATGCAGGCGCCGGAGCAACGCGGGTGCGCGCCGCCGTGCTGCGCGCGCTGCGCGAGTTGCGGGTACCTGCCAGCGCTGGCCCTGCCCTGGCAGCCCTGCAGGAGCCGCGGTCTGCGCAGGACAGCGCCGAGGCCATCGCGCTGCGCCGCGAGGCGATCGGCGTGCTCGGGTATCTGAAGCACGCCCCAGCCCTCCCCGCACTGACCGGCATCGCCATGTCCGACCCCGTCGATGAAGTGCGCCGGGCGGCAGTGGGCGCGCTGGCGTTTGCCAGCGGCAATGCCGACGCGCGCGCCGCACTGGAAACCGCGCTGCGCGACGCGAGCTGGCAGGTGCGGGAAGAAGCCGCCACATCGCTCGGCAAGCTGCAGCAGCCGGCCGCGTCCGAAGCGCTGCTGGTGGCCCTGGACGACCCCTATTGGCAGGTGCGCCTGCGCGCCGCACGCAGCCTGGGGCGGCTGCGGAGCACCGGGAGCGTCGCGGCGCTGCTCGCGACGCTGGGCCACGGCATCAGCAACCTGCGCAAGGAAGCGGCGCTTGCACTGGGCGAGATCGGCGATGCTGCCGCAGTGCCGGCGCTCGAAATCGCCGCCGCCGACGCGGACCCGGAAGTGCGCAAATCAGCCCGGCTGGCCATCGCGCAGATCGGTGCGGCGGCACATGGCACCTGAGTCCATCGTCGACCATCGCGCGCGCGCTGTGCTGGAGTTTCGCTGGGCGGATGGCACGCAGCACCTGGCGGCATACCAGCTGCTGAGATCGAGTTGCCCTTGCGCCGATTGCAAGGCCCAGCGCGCGGCCGGGCACGATGGTCAAGCGAGATTGTTGCCGTCAGCTGCAGCCGTGCGGCTTGCGGACATTCGGCCCGTGGGGGCGTACGGCGTGCAGTTCGTGTTCGGCGACGGCCACGACCGGGGCATCTTTCCCTGGCGCTTCCTGAGAGAGCTGCTGGACAAAAACCGCGCCCAGGCGCTGGCGAGCGCTGATCAAGGCTGAAGGTACAAGTCCGCGAAGCTTCCCCGGATATGCTCCCCGGTAGGGGCATAGTTGTGTACCTTCGTCGCCAGCACAGTAATCGCAGGATTGGCCCCCAGTTCAATGGAGGGGATATCGCGATACACGATCTGCTGGAAATCGGTGAACAACTGTCGGCGCTTGCCTTCGTCAGTTTCGACTGCCGCAGCCTCCAACAGGCGATCGACTTCCGGATTCACGTAATGCGGCGCATTGGAGAACGGCAGCCCAACCTTGAAGTTCTTCGACCAGAACACGCGCTGCACGCCTACTGTGGGATCGAACTGGTTCGTGAGGCTTTCCAGCGTGATGTCAAATGCTCGCTCGGTATAGGCCTTGTTGACGTAGGTCGCAAAGTCGTAGCTCTCGACCACGGCATCGATGCCGATGCGGCCCAGCGACTGGCGCACGAAGTCCGCCGCTCGCCGCTCCTGAAACGGGTTGTAGAGCACCCGCAACTTCAGGCGCGTGCCACCGGCGCCGCGCTTGAATCCCGCCGCCTCGAGCGCCGCTTCGGCTTCCTTTGGATTGAAAGGATATGGCTGGATGCTTGCGTCGTGATAGCGCGAGATGCCCTTCCCTATCGGTGATGCCGAAGGTGTTCCATAGCCATACCACACCGTCTTCGCGAACGCATTGACATCGATGGCCTGGGCAATCGCTTTTCGCACTTCGCGCCTCTGCAACGCAGGCGTGTCCAGGTTGAAGTAGATCTGCTGATGGCTGCCGAGGTAAGGCGAGATGCGTGTGTCGATCTCGATGCCCGCCAGCTTCTTGAATCGCTCGACGTCCGAGAGTGGGATGCCGCCCGTTCCGTTCGCCAGGTCGGCCGCGCCCGACTCCAGCGCAGCTGCACGCGCCGCGGCATCGGGCACGAAGCGCACCACCACGCGATCGAGATACGGTTTGGGCTTGTCCCAGTAGTTCGGGTTGCGCTCGAGGATGATGTGGCTGCCCTGCACCCATTCCTTGAACACGAAGGGACCGGTACCCACCGGGGCGCTGTTGTACTTGCTGGACGCGATATCGGTGCCTTCGTAGAGGTGTTTCGGCACGATTGGCGATTCGGTCGAGGCCAACGCCGTGAGCAGGAACGGCGACGGCTTGCTCAGCACGATGATGGCGGTGTGCGGATCGGGCGTCTTAACGTCCACCACATTGGCAAAGGTACCTCGTCCTCGCGGGTGAACCTGCTTGAGCGTCAGGATCGAGAAGGCCACGTCAGCCGACGTGAAGTCTTTGCCGTCATGCCATTTCACTCCCTTGCGCAGCTCGAAGGTGTATTGCAGGCCGTCCTTGCTCAGCGACCAAGCGGTGGCGAGCAGCGGCTTGGGCTTGAGGTCGTAGTCATAGGTCAGCAGGCCTTCGACGATCTTCGGACCGATCTCGGCATTTCCGCCGGCCGTGGTCGTGAGCGGAACGATCGAGGAAGGAACGGGGTTGATCAGCCAGGTCAATGTGCCGCCTTGGCGCGGCTGGGCAGCCGCCGGCAATGCGGCAAAGGCGAAAGCGGCAGCCACGGCCCATGCCGCGAAGTGCGGCATCGCCCGCGTGTAGGTCCAACGTGTCATGTCTTTGTCGCTCAGAAGGCCGGAATCACGGCACCCTTGTATTTGTCCTGGATGAACTTGCGGACCTCGGCCGTATGGAGCGCAGCCACCAGCTTGGCGATGGCCGGCGAACTCACGTTGTCCTTGCGCGACGCAATGAAATTGGCATAGGGCGACTTGCGGCCATCCTCGATGAAGAGCGCATCCTTGGCCGGATCGAGCTTGGCCTCGAGTGCATAGTTGGTGTTGATCAGCGCGAGATCGACATCTGGCAGCGCGCGCGGCAGCTGGGCCGATTCGAGTTCGCGGATCACCAGCTTCTTCGGATTGGCAACGATGTCACGCGCGGTCGACTTGATGTTGGACGGATCCTTCAGCTTGATCAGCCCCTCGCGCGCCAGCAGTGACACCGCCCGGCCCGAGTTCGAGGGATCGCTCGGGATCGCCACGACGGCGCCCTCGCGCAGCTCGGACGCCTTGCGAATCTTCTGCGAATAGGCGCCGAAGGGCTCGATGTGCACGTCGCTGTTCGGAACCTCGACGATGTCCGACTTCCGGTCCTTGGTGAACGACTCCAGGTACGGGCGGTTCTGGAAGAAGTTGGCGTCCAGCTGCTTGTCGCTCACGGCAAGGTTCGGCTGCACATAGTCGTTGAACACCTTCACCTGCAGGTCAACACCCTGCGCCTTCAACTGCGGGCGGATGAACTCCAGGATCTCCGCGTGCGGTACCGGCGAAGCGGCCACGCGCAGCGCCTCTTGCGCCTGCGCGGCGGCGCCGAAACCGGTGATGGCGAGTGCCACGACGAAATAGGCGCGTCGAAATGAAAGCAACATGTTCAGGGTTCCCTCGAGGAATAGGTTTTTTCGGACTGCTTTCCTCGAATCGGGAAAGCTTGGGCGTCGCAGGTTAGCCGCGACACTCCCGGGCCCAAACAACGGATAAGCGCTTGCATATCTGTTTTTCGCATGCGCTGGGGCGAAGAGGCCGCGCGTAGCCTGCGGAATTCTTTTCGATGAATGCACGCGCGCGATCGCGGTGCTGCCGCGTCCGTTCAGCCGCGCGCAGGAAACACCGGCTCGCCCAGGTTCAGCATCAGCCGGTTGGCCCACGCGAAGATCGCCACCGCATGCACGGCGTCCAGGATCTCGAGCGGGGTGAGGCCGGCGGCACGCACGGCATGCAGTTGCTCCGCGCCGAAGCCGCCCGGCTCGCGCGTGAGCGCGATCGACAGCTGCACGATGGCGCGTTCGCGTGCCGTGGTGCCCGCCGTTTCCGGGTCGGTGAAGACCTGCGCGATCACGTCGTTGCGCCGCGCCAATTGCTCGAAGCGCTGCGCGTGCACCGAGGCGCAGTACACACAGCCGTTGACGCGCGACACCACCGCGCTGGTCAGCTCGCGCTCAGCGCGCGACAGGCCGCCCGGCGCGTACATGATGGCGTTGAACACCGTGGCGCGCTCCTGCAGGATGCGCGGCTGGTGCACCAGCAGCAGGTAGTAGTCGGAGCTGCGTGCCTTCGGATGGCTGCTGTCGAGCACCCGCACCTGCTCGGCCGAGGCCTGCGTCAGGTCGATCACCGGCAGCCAGGCCTTCCAGCCCAGCGTCTCGCTGGTGTAGCCGTCGATGCGCAGCGGCTCGCCCGGCGGCGGCAGGTTGGCCGGGTGGACGAAGGGCGCGGCCTGGTCGTCCACGACCGACGCTCTGCTGTCGTCGCTGTCGCCACGGAGGGCGGCCAGCGCCTGCAGGCCCGCGATCACGCGCACCTGGTAGGCCACGAACGCAATCAGCTGCGCCAGCGCCACGACCTCCGGTGTCGCCAGCCCGGCGGCCGGCAGCTTGAGCAAGGCCTCGCGGTCGCCTTCGACCGGACGATCGGCCAGCGTGCGCGTGAACGCTAGAACGGCCTGCAGCCGCGGGTCCGTGCCGAGCGATTCGACCGGAGCGCCATCGGCCGCTGCCTGCTGCGCCGCGCTCAGCGGCGCCAGCGCGTCGAACCGCGCGCGGTAGTGCGCCTGCAGCGCAACGCTGCCCGCGCTGCGCGCGATGGCATGGGCCGCGAGCAGCCGCTCGACCAGCGGCGGACCCGACAGTGCCGGATCGACCAGGGCCTCGTAGCTGCCCTGCGTGGCGGCCACCACCTTGTCGCGCTGGTGGCGCACCGCATGGATGGCGCTGCCCGCGGCGAGCGGCACGCAAGCTTCGACCAGATCGGCGGAAAGTTTCGAATCAGTCATGGGTTGTGTCTCCGGAAGATGCGGGGCGCGCGGCCACGGCCTGCTGCAGGAAGCGCAACACGCCCTGCCAGGAAGCCTCGTCCGCATGGGCGTTGTTCGCTGGCGAGCCGCCCGAGGTGCTGCGCCGGCCCGACACTGGATGCGCATAGCCGAGCTGCGTGGTCGGCACGTAGGGGAACAGGATCGAATGGCCCGCGCCCTCGAAATCGAGGTGGGCCACCACATGCGGATGCGCGAACTGCGCGAGGCGCTCGGTCACCATGCGGCTGTAGAGACTCGACGGCCAGGAGCCGTCATCGGTCGCCGACAGCAGCATCACCGGTCCGCGGATCTGCTCGACCGGGATGCGCGCGCGCTCGACTGCCTCGGGGTCCTGCAGCGCGGTCAGCAGCGCGTCGGCATGGCGGCGCGGCTCCGGGCCTTCGTCCCAGGGCGCCCAGGTTGCCGTGCGGTTGTGCTCCCACACATGCGGCAGCGGCCGCCCACGGAAGATCCAGGCCGGGCCCTCGCGGCCGAGCGCCGGGTCGCAGGCGTTCTGCGCGCAGTGCACCACGGCGCCGGGCACGTAGCCGACCACGGCCGAGACCGATTCCGGAAACAGCGTGCCAAGCAGCAGCACCAGTTCGCCGCCGCGCGACTGGCCGCTCAGCGCGACGAAGCCCTGCGCCGGCCGCACCGTGCGGTGCAGCCAGGCCAATGCCGTCTCGAAGTATTCGAGCCGGGTGTTCGAGATGTAGTCCGACAGGCCCGGCGCCTTGAAATAGGCGAGCGCGAAGGCCGCATAGCCGTGCGAGGCGTAGAGCGCGGCGCGCGGCTCGTTGATGCCGCCGCCGGAGCCGTTGAGGATCATCACAGCGGGATGCGGCCCCGGTCCCGCAGGCAGGTAGAGCGTACCGACCAGGCCTTGTTCGCGCACCTCGCGGCGCGTCACGTCCTTCCCCGCCAGGCGCTGCACGAAGCCGCCATGGACTTCGCTCGCATCGCCGGCGCGGCGCACGGCGATGTCGGTGCGCAACGCCGCGCCCGGCTCCGCGCCGAACTGCTCGCGCGCACCCGGTGTGTCGGGCACTTGCGACCAGACCAGGCCCATCGCCGACACGCCGTCGTAGCTGCCGGAGAGCGGCGCGTCGCGTTGCAGGTCGACGGTGCCCTGCGCATCGGCCGCGAAACGCGCCGATGCGCGCCAGGGCACGCCCGCACCGCGCAGGGTGTAACTGACGATCTCGATCTGCTCGCCCGGCGCCAGCCCGTCTACCGCGATGCGCCGCGGCACGTCGATCAGCGCGTCTTCCGGCGTGATGCTCAGCATGTGCACGCCCTCACTTGACGGGCGTGACCTGCATCGCCGTCGTGCGGTCGCTCAGCAGCGGCACGACCTTCAGGCCCTTCTTCGCGGCCCAGATGTTCTGGTAGTGGTAGAGCGGAATCTGGCCCACGTCGTCGGTCACCAGCTTGGCGGCATGGCGGAAGACGGCTTCGCGGCGCCTGGCGTCGAACTCGACGGTGGCGGCGTCCAGCGCCTTGTCGACCGACTCGTTGCTGTAGCGGCCCCAGTTGTTGGAACCCCGTCCGCGCTTGGCGTCGGGTGTGGTCAGCGTCTGCAGCAGGCCGTAGCCGGCCTCGCCGGTGCCGTTGCCCCAGGCGATCACGCTGACCGCATATTCGTTCTTGTTCGCGCGGCCCGAGTACACGGCCCACGGTACCACCTCGACACTGGTCTTCACGCCGATGCGGCTCCAGAACTGCGCCACGGCCTGCACCGTCTCGGGTGCCTGCGGGTAGCGGTCGCCCGGCACGTGGATCGCAATCTGAAAGCCCTGCGGAAAACCGGCCTCGGCCAGCAGCTTCTTCGCCTGCTCGGCGCTATAGGCGATGTCCTTGACGTCGGGGTTGTAGCCGAAGCTGCCCTTGGGCATCCACTGGTTGGCCTCGGTCACCGTGCCCTGCAGCACGCGATCGACGATGGCCTTGCGGTTGATGGCGAGCGACAGCGCCTGGCGCACCCTCACGTCGAGCAGCGGGTTCTTCTCGAGCGGCTTGCCCGCGTTGTCGGTGATGAACTCGTTCGGGCCGGCCTTGAAGGTCGGCTGCAGAAGCAGCACCCGCAGGCCCGGGTACGTGTACACGCTGACCTTCGGGTCCTTGCGCAGCTTCTCCACGTCGGTGACGGCCACCTTGTCGATCACGTCCACGTCGCCGGCCAGCAGTGCGGCCGTGCGTGCCGCGCCGTTGTTGATGAAGCGGTAGTTGACCTTCTCCCACAGCGGCTTCGGGCCGTAGTAGCCGGGGTTGCGCTCGAACACCGTGCGGTCGCCCGGCACGTACGACACGAACTTGTAGGGGCCGGTGCCGACCACGGCGCGGCCCGCGTTGTAGTCCTCGGTCTTCGACTTCTCGCCGACAAGCTTGCTCACGATGTAGATCGAGGCGATCTCCAGCGGCAGCATCGGGTTGGGCGTGTTGGTCTTGACGATCAGCGTGGCCGCATCCTTGGCGGTGGCCGACTCGACCGTGCGCAGCGCGCCCGAGTACGAGGCCACGCTGCCAGGCACGTTGCGCGCGCGCTGGAAGGCAAACACGATGTCTTCCGCCGTGAAAGGCGTGCCGTCCTGCCACTTGATGTCTGTGCGCAGCTTGAATTCCCAGGTCTTGTCGTCGAGCGCCTTCCAGCTCGATGCGAGGGCGGGCTCCAGCTTGCCGCCGTCGCGCGAATTGATGATCGAGTCCCAGAAGTGCAGTGCGAGCGAACGGTCGCCGGCATGGTTGTTGAGCTCGGGGTCGACCGAGGAGATCGGGTCGGCAAAGCCGATGGACAGCGTCTGGGCGGAGGCGATGACACCGGTGGCCAGCAGCGCGGCGGCAACGATGGGAAGCAGGCGGTTCATGAAGATCCTTGGAGGAAGACAGTGAAGCAAGAGGTCAGTTCGTGTCGTACGTCGTTTCGTACAGATGGCAGGCCGTGGCATGCCGGATCGCGATGCCGCGCAGCTGCGGCACCTCGGTGCGGCAGCGCGGCATCGCCTGCGGACATCGCGGATGAAAGTGGCATCCCGAGGGTGGCGCGATCGGGCTCGGAATCTCTCCGCGAATGGCGCTGAAAGTGGTGCGCCGCGCGTCGATGCTCGGAATCTCGGCCAGCAGCGCCTGCGTGTACGGATGGGCCGGCCGGGCGAACAGCTCGGCCACCGGTGCGCTTTCCACCACGCGGCCCAGGTACATCACGACCACGCGGTCGCACAGGTGCTCGATCACGCCGAGGTCGTGGCTGATGAACAGATAGGCCAGCCCAAGCTGGTCGCGCAGGTCCATGAAGAGGTTGAGGATCTGCGCCTGGATCGACACGTCCAGCGCCGCCACTGCCTCGTCGCACACCAGCATCGACGGCTGCACCGCGAGCGCGCGTGCGATGCCGATGCGCTGGCGCTGGCCGCCGCTGAACTGGTGCGGGTAGCGATGGCGCAGCGCGGGGTCGAGTCCGGCGCGCCGCAGCTGGGCGCACACGTAGTCGTCCTGCCCGGCTGCATCGGTCAGACCATGCAGCAGCGCGGCCTCGCCCACGATGCGCGAGACGCGCAGGCGCGGGTTCAGGCTCGCATACGGGTCCTGGAACACCATCTGGATGCGCAGCCGCGCCGCGAGCTGCTCCTCGGCCGACAAGCTCGCCACCGGCTTGCCGCCGACGATCACTTCGCCCTCCGTCGGCGCGAGCAGGCCCGCGGCGATGCGGCCCAGCGTCGACTTGCCGCAGCCCGATTCGCCGACCAGGCCGACCACCTCGCCGGGACGCGCCGACAGGTCGACACCGTCGACCGCGTGCGTGACCACCGGCGGCTTGCTCAGGCCGATGCTGCGCAGAGTGCGGCCCACCGCGCCGGGCGGCGGCGTGGCGCCGAAGCGCTGCGCGACTTGGCGCAGTTCGATCAGCGGCACATCGTGTTCCAGCGCGGGAGTACGCGCCGCGGCGCGCGGCGCGACCGGCACCGCGGGCGCGAGCTTGTCGCGCTGCGGATGAAAGCAGCGCACCTCGTGCCACGGCGCATCGTGCCGCGGGCGCGACATCTCGGGCCGCTTCTCGCAGGCCGCGTCCGCATGCGGGCAGCGCGGCGCGAAGGCGCAGCCGGCCGGCATGTCGAGCAGGCTCGGCGTCATGCCCTGTATCTGCCGCAGCCGCGCGCCGCGTTCGTTGGCGCTCGGCAGGCTGTCGATCAGCCCCCGCGTGTATGGATGCTGCGGATGGTCGAGCACATCGGCCACCGTGCCGTGCTCGACGATGCGCCCGGCATACATCACGGCGATTTCGTCGGCTAGGCTCGCCACCACCGAGAGGTCGTGGCTGATCCAGATCAGCGAGGTGCCGGTGTCGCGCACCAGCGTCTGCACTTCCGAGAGGATCTGCGCCTGGATCGTGACGTCCAGCGCGGTGGTCGGCTCGTCCGCAATGATCAGGTCGGGTCCGTGCAGCATCGCAATGGCAATCGCCACGCGCTGGCGCATGCCGCCCGAGAGTTGGTGCGGGTAGGCGCGCAGCCGCTCCTCGGGGCTGGAAATGCCCATTCGCCCCAGCGTGTCGCGCGCATGGCGGCGCGCCTCTTCGGTGGAGACGCGCTTGTGCGCCTTCACCGCCTCGATCATCTGCGTGTCGACCCGCAGCACCGGGTTGAGCGTGGCCATCGGATCCTGGAAGATCATCGCGATGCGGTTGCCCCGCAGCTCGCGCCGCTCGGTCGCCGGCAACTGCGTGAGTTCGCGACCCTGGAACAGCACCTGCCCGCCCTCGACCTTTCCCGGCGGATCGACCAGACCCATGATCGAGAAACCCGTGACCGACTTGCCCGAACCCGACTCGCCCACCAGCCCCAGCACCTTGCCGCGGCCCAGCGTGAAGGACACGCCGTCGACCACCGGCAGCACGCCAGCGCGCGTGTGGAAGCGCGTCTGCAAGTTGCGCACCTCGAGCGTCGGCACCTCGAGGTCTTGGACGGGAACGGCGCTCATTTCTGCAGCCTCGGGTTGAGCACGTCGCGCAGCTGGTCACCGACCAGGTTGATCGCGACGATGGCGGCCAGCAAGGCAACGCCGGGGAAGAAGCTGATCCAGTACTCGTTGGACAGCAGGTACTGGTAGCCGTTGGAGATCAGCAGCCCGAGCGATGGCTCGGTGATCGGCACGCCCAGCCCCAGGAACGACAGGGTCGCCTCCAGCGTGATGGCGCGCGCGATCTGCAACGCGCCGATCACCAGCAGCGGCGGCAGGCAGTTCGGCAGGATGTGGCCGGTGACGATGCGCCAGCGCGGAATGCCCTGCCCCTGCGCCGCGTCCACATACTCACGGCGCGCCTCGACCAGCGCCTGGCCGCGCGCGGTGCGCGCGTAGTAGGCCCATTCGAGCAGCACCAGCGTGAGCATCACGTTGCCCACGCCCTTGCCGACGTAGGCCAGGATCATCAGCGCCATCAGGATGGTCGGGAAGGACAGCAGCAGGTCGACCAGCCGCATCAGCAGCGCGTCGACCTTGCCGCCCGCATAGGCGGCCACCAGCCCGACCAGCGTGCCGATCACCGCGGCGATCAGCGCAGAGCCCACCCCCACCGTCAGGCTGATGCGCAGCCCGTAGACGATGGCCGAGTACAGGTCCCTGCCCTGCCCGTCGGTGCCGAGCCAGTAGATGTAGCCACCCTCGCTGCTGCGGGAGCCCGGCGGCAGGCGCGCGTCGAGCACGTCGAGCTGCAGCAAGTCGTAAGGATTCTGCGGCGTGATCCACGGCGCGAGCAGCGCGGCGAGCACCACGATGCCGAGCACCACCAGTCCGCCGATCGCGATGCGCGAATGCAGGAAATCGGCGGCCACGCGCCACCAGATCGAGCGCTCGTCGTAGCTTTTCACTGCACTCATTTCGCGCCCTCCAGCCGCACGCGCGGGTCGAGCAATTTGTAGAGCAGGTCGACGATGAGGTTCAAGGTCACGAAGATCACGACGACCACCATCAGGTAGGCCACCACCACGGGCCGATCGAGCGAGTTGATGCTGTCGAGGATCAGCTTGCCGGCCCCCGGCCAGGCGAAGATGCTCTCGGTGACCACCGCATAGGCGATGGTCGCGCCGAGTTCCAGCCCCAGCACCGTGACCAGCGGGATCATGGTGTTGCGCATCACGTGCATCAGCACCACGCGCGTGGGCGTGAGGCCCTTGGCGCGCGCGAATTTCACGTAGTCCTGCGGCAGCACCTCGCGCACGCCGGCCCGCGTGAGCCGCAGCACCAGCGAGATCTTGAAGAGGGCGAGGTTGAACGCCGGCAGCAGCAGGTGCTGCCAGCCGTCGAGCGTGAGCCAGGACCACTGCACGCCGAACAGCTCGCGCGTGGCCCCTCGCCCGCTCGCGGGCAGCCAGCCGAGCTGCACGCTGAACACCATGATCAGCATCAGCGCGACCCAGAAGGCCGGCAGCGAGAAGCCGACGATGCTGGTCGCCATGAGCGTGCGCGACACCGGATGCTCGGGCTTCATGCCCGCGAACAGCCCCAGCGGCACGCCCACCACGATGGCCATCAGCAACGCCGCGAAGGCCAGCTCCATCGTTGCGGGCAGGCGCTGCAGGATGAGACGCACCGCATCTTCCTGGTAGACGAAGCTGCGGCCCAGGCTGCCGTGCAGCGCGCCATCGACGAAGGCCAGGTACTGGCGCCACAGCGGCTGGTCGAGTCCGAGCCGGGCGATGGCGGCCAGGCGCTCCTGCTGGTTCATGTCCTCGCCGATGAGGATGTCGATCGGGTTGCCGATGGCATGCAGGCCGACGAAGACGATCAGCGTCATCGCCACCACCACAAGCAGCGCCTGCAACAGCCGGCGCAGCAGCCAGCCGGTCACGGCTTCACCTCGCGGCCGGGCGCAGCGTCATGTTCGATGGACTCGGTGTAAGGCGGCAGCGCCGAGGGCGTCCATTCGTCGCCGTCGAGCTCGGGCTCGGCATAGCGCTGCATGGCGTCGAAATGCCGCCTGGCGTCCTCGCTCAGAAGACTTGCCGCGAGGCCGCGCGCCAGGCGCTGGGCACCGTCGGTGATCTGCGGAATGTCGCCGGCCGCCGCGCCGTGCGAGAGCGAGGCCGCGTAGTTGAAGCAGTGCACGCGCTCCAGGCCCGGGCAGGCGCCGGGCGTCCTTGGCTGGAACTCGAACAACGGCCCGAGGTCCGGCGATTCCGCGAGTTCGCTGTCGGTCGTGCCTTCGGGCGGCGTGAAGCGGTCCTGCCACACGCGCACCTGCGACGCGAAGGCGGCGAACTCGGGCCGCAGCGCCCAGTCGGTGCGAAAGCCCGTGCTGAACACGATGAAATCCACCGCCAGCGGGCCCTTGGCCGTGTCTAGGCGCAGCGCACCGTCGGCGCGCCGCGCGGCACCCAGTACCGGCGTGCCAAGCTGGAAGTGCGCATTCGCATGGCGCGACACGCGCAGCGTGCTGCCGTGCGGCGGGGGAACCTGCTGTACGTTGATGTAGTGGCGCATGCGCCATTTCCACTCGTCCGGCAGTTGCCAGAAACCGTGGACCATGCCCGGGTTGCCCGCGCCCTTGCCCTTGTTGATGCGCGGCAGGTCGGCGCGGCGGATCAGCAGGTCGACGCGCGCAGCACCGGCCTCGAGCGCGGCCGCGGCGGCGTCCATCGCCGAGGCGCCGCCGCCGACCACGGCGACACACTTGCCGCACAGGCTCGCGGCGTCCCAGCACTCGGACGAATGGGCCCAGCGGTCGCGCGGCAGCGAAGCCGCCCAATCGGGTACCCAGGCGCCGCCCAGGCCGTCGCGGCCGGTCGCGAGCACCACATGGCGCGCCTGCACGCTGTACGGCTTGCCCTCGACGGCAAGGTCGGCCAGGTCGAGTTGCACCACACCGTCGGTGCGGGGCAGCACCGTCCTCACCTGCTGTTCGTTGCGCACGTCGAGACCGAGCACATGGCGGTACCAGCGCAGGTACTCGGCCCACTGCAGGCGCGGAATCTTGTCGAGCGCGTCCCAGGCCGCAAGGCCCCATTGCGCCTCGAACCAGGCGCGAAAGGTCAGCGCCGGCAGGCCGAGCGCGGGGCCGGTGAGCTCCTTGGGCGAGCGCAGCGTCTCCATGCGCGCGGTGGTGGCCCAGGGGCCTTCGAAGCCGGCGGGCGACCGGTCGTAGATGCGGGCGTGCAGGCCCAGGTGCGTGAGCGTGGCCAGCAGCGCCAGGCCCGCCATGCCGCCGCCGACGATGGCGACGTCGAGCAGCGCATCGCCCTGCGCCGGGTTCGGCGGCACCCAGCGCCTGGCCGGCAGGCCGAGCCACGACAGGTCTTGCCGCAGGCGCGCCTCGAGCGCGGCCAGGCCGACAGGGGCGGCCGCGACGGGTGGTTCGGTGGGGGCGTTCATCGCTGGTGCCTCAGGAAGGACTGTCGTCGCCGGCTGCGGCATCGCTGCTTTGATCGTCATGGTCATTGCCGCGGTCATCGCCATAAAGGGTGCGCAGCAGCGCGGCATGGGCCGACGCGTCGTGCTGCACGAAATGCGGCAGCGCGCTGGCGGCGGCCAGCAGCGCGTCGATCAGCGCGCGCACCGGCGGCGTGATCGGCTTGGCCTGCGGCGTGACGACGCCGAAGACGAAGGGAATGTTCGTATCGAGCGGCCGAACGGCCAGGCCTTCGAGCGGCGCACCGTAGGCGGTCAGTGGTTCCAGCACCGCCACGCCCAGGCCGGCGCGCGCCAGCGCCTGCGCATTGACCGAGGAGTTGGTCTCGATCAGCGCTTCCCTGCGCGCCGGGCTGTGGCCGGCACGTGCCAGCGTCGCATCGAGCCGGTGGCGCAGGCGGAAGGGGTTGCTCATGGTGATCAGGCGGCGCTGCGCCAGCGCCTGCAGTGGCACCGCCTCGTGCGCGGCGAGCGGGTCGTCATGCCGCAGCACCGCCACGCACGGCATCTCGCCGATCCAGTGCACCTCGAGGCCCCGATGCTCCAGCGGCAGGCTGCTCGCGCCGAGCTGCACCGCGCCACTGAGCACCGCATGCACCACCTGTTCGGGCGAGGCGCTGCGCAGCTGGATGGGCACGGCACCGGTCTGCGCCTCCACGCGCCGCAGTGCCTGCGGAAGCAGTCCGAGCGCCAGCGCGGAGGTCGCGGCCAGCAACAGCGGCTGCGCATTGCCGCGCGCGATCTCGGCCGCGCGCAGGTGAATCTGCTGG
The DNA here is from genome assembly GCF_900099805.1 of Variovorax sp. OV700. Classification (GTDB taxonomy): domain Bacteria; phylum Pseudomonadota; class Gammaproteobacteria; order Burkholderiales; family Burkholderiaceae_C; genus Variovorax. The sequence goes on from NZ_FNDR01000004.1 coordinate 29,016, forward strand.
AGGCTGCCCAGCGCACGGTCGACGTCTTCATAGAGCAGGAAGCCCTGCTCGGTGGGCGTCACGCGGGGGCCGTGGCGGGTGAACAGCGCATAGCCGATCTCGGCTTCCAGTTCCTGTACCAGGCGGGAAACCGCCGGCTGCGACCTCGAAAGCAACCGCGCAGCGCCCGTGACGCTGCCGGTCGACATGACGGCAGCGAAGGCCTCAAGCTGCCGCAGTTCCATCGGTTTTAGTATCCATTTTCATGATCATCTGGCATTTATCATGCAAATGGCAAATACTTCCTCTTCATAAGCTTAGGCAGAGGGCGTCTAACACGACGTGATCGGCAAGAGCCATCTCGGCGTTCCGGGGGCCCCGTCAGGCAGCAACGCGGCGCTCAGCGCGCCAGCAGCTGGTTGAGCTTCTGCTGCGCGTATTCCTCGTTGGTGGTGCCGTCCGGTGCCTTCGCACCCCAGAAGTCGGCGTTCCACTTGATCGCCTTTTTCTCGACATCAGGGCTGTTGGTCCAGTAGTCGCGCAGCTTGGGGTCGGCCGCCGCGTACACGCGTGGCGATGGCAGTGCGACGCTGGTGGCTTCGGCCACGCGGGCGGCGCGCTCGGCGTCCAGGCGGAACGACAGCAGCTGGAGCGCGGCGTCGTGGTGCGGCGCGTCCTTCGGGATCGAGAAAAAGTCGTAGTAGGTGAAGGCCTGGTCCCAGGTCAGCTCCAGCGGCGCGTTGGCGTCTTCCTTCTTCAGGCGTGCCACCGGGCCGGTGTACGACAGGCAGGCGGATGCTTCACCGTCGAGCAGCAGTTGCGGCGCCTGCGAGTTGGTCAGCCACCACTTGACCACGTGCGGCTTGATCTCCGCAATCTTGCGCAGCGCGCGGTCGAAGTCGACCGGGTAGATCTTGTCGGCCGGCACGCCGTCGGCCAGCAGCGCCGACTCGAACACGAAGCGCGACCATTGCGGCAGGCAGCGCTTGCCCGGAAAGTCCTTCACGTTCCAGAAGTCGGCCCAGGTCTTGGGGTACTTCTTCGAAGGGAATGCTTCCTTGTTGTAGACCAGCGCCACACCGATGACTTGCAGCGCCACACCCTTGGGCCGCACGGCCCCCTTGGGCAGCGACGCGACGGTCTTCTGCGCCTCGGGCGAGAGCTTCTTGTAGTCGATCTCGGCAAGGTAGGCGTCGAGCAGGCGCACCTCCTGGTCGAAGATGAAGCTGAGGTCCCACTCGGTGCGCTTGGCTTCCACCTGCGCCTTGACGCGCGGGCCGCCGCGCGCCTCCTGCACGGTCAGCACCTTGATGCCGGTTTCCTTGGTGAAGGGGTCGTACACCAGGCGGCGCAGGTTCTCGCCGTAGGTGCCGCCCGGGTCCTGCGTGACGACTTCCTTGGTCTGGCTCCAGGCCGGGCCGACGCCGCAGGCGCTGCCGAGCGCGATCGCCAGGGCGAGCAGGGCCTGCATCGGGCGGGGACTTGATTGCTTCATGCGGATGCTTTCTTTCTTCGGATGACAAAAGGAAATGGAGTGGCTTGGCGCCTCAACTGCGCTTGCGCGCGGCCCAGGCCGAACGCGCAAGGAACAGGCCGACGACGATCAGCGCCACCTCGAAGGTGGCCACCACCGCCGGCACGGGGTCGAGCTTGTAGTTGACGTTGCCCCACAGCCGCAGCGGCAGCGTGGTCATGCGCGCGCCGCTCAGGAACATGGACAAGACCAGGTCGTCGAACGAATGCAGGAACGCGAAGAACGACGCCGCCAGCACGCCCGGGCGAATGGCCGGCAGCGTGACGAACCAGAACACGCGCAGCGGCGACGCACCGTGCACGGCAGCGGCCTGCTCCTGGCGCATGTCCACCGCCTGCAGGCTGGCTGAGACGATCACCAGCACCAGCGGAATGCCGCCGATGGCGTGGGCCGCGGCCAGCCCGGGAACGCTGCCCGCGAGGCCGGCTCGCAGGAACAGGCTGTACAGCGACAGGCCGAGCACCACGCCCGGGACGATCAGCGGGCTCACGAGGAAGGTCATCCATGCCGTCTTGCCCGGCAGCGACGAGCGCACCAGGCCGAATGCAGCCGCCGTGCCGAGCACCACGGAGATGACGGTGGCCAGCAGCCCGACCGCGACCGAGGTGCCCAGCGAAGACATCCATACCGGGTCGGACAGGAACTTCTCGTACCAGCGCAGCGAATACGCGGGTGGCGGAAAGCGCATGTAGGCCGAGTCGCTGAACGAGATGAGCGCGGCGATGGCGATGGGCAGCAGCAAGGTCAGGAAGGCCATGGTCGCGAGCGCGCCCGAGACCCCCCGCCCGAGCCGCGCCGGCACCGCGCCGAGCGCGCGCAGCAGCGGCCAGCCGAACAGGTCGGCGGCGCGGTCGAGCACGGCGCGCCGCCAGGAAGCCACGAGGCCCTGCGTTGCCGCACGGGAGGGCTTGTTCGCCCGCTGCCCGCCCCAGATGAATTCCAGCCCGAGAAAGCGCGCCGCCACCGCGACCACCAGCAAGGTCACCGCCAGCAGCACGGTCGCCAGCGACTGCAAGAAGCCGCCGCTCGCCAGAAAGTCCGCCTGCTGCGTGATGTGCATCGCGAACATCTGGTCGGCCGGACCGCCCAGCAGCGACGGCGTGATGAAGAAGCCCAGCGCCGAGATGAACACCAGCAGCACGCCCGCCAGCAGCCCCGGCAGCGTCTGCGGAAACAGCACGCGCCAGAACACCGCCAACGGCCCTGCCCCGCTGGCGGTGGCCGCGCGCTGCACCAGCGGATCGATGCGCGCCAGGCTGCCACCCACGGTGAGCACCATCAGCGGCAGCAGCACCGCGCCGATCGAGATGAGCACCGACGCACGGTTGAAGATGAGCGCCAGCGGCGCATCGACGATGCCGAGCCCGAGCAGCAATTTGTTGATGGGCCCGTTGCGCCCGAGCAGCACCATCCACGAGTAGGTGCGGATCAGCACCGAAATGAAATACGGCAGCACCACGGCCGCCGTCAGCACCAGCTTCCAGGTGCCGCGTGCGCGATGGATGAGCAGCGCGGTCGGATACCCGAACAGCGCGCACAGCGCCGCCACCGCCGCCGCGATGCCGAAGGTGCGCACCAGCGATTCCCAGTACAGCGGCACCTCGAACACGCGGGCGTAGTACGAGAGTCCGGCCTCGCCCGCCACGCTCAGGTGCAGCAGGTCGGCCAGCGGCAGCACGTAAAAGAAGGCGAAGAACAGCAGCGCGGGCGCGAACAGCCACGCAGGGTTGCGCAGGTTGACGCGGGCCGGCCAGCGCGGGCCCGAGTTCGCGGCTGCAGTACTCACGCCAGCACCCATGCATCGCCCGCCTGCCAGGCCAGGTGCACGGTTTCTCCAAGAACCGGTGGGCGGCCGTCGCGCGGATCGAGGCAACGCACCTGCACCTTGCCGCCACCGGGCAAGGCGGCGTCGACGCGCAGGATCTCGCCAAGGAACACGGTCGATTCGACGGTGGCCGCCAGCGAGCCCGCCGTGGCCGGGTCCACCAGCGACACGCGCTCCGGCCGCACCAGCACCTGTACCTGTTGACCCACAGCCAGCGGTGCGCCGCCATGCCTCGCCTCGAAGCCGTGACCTTCGCCGGCCCGCAGGGTCACAGCGTTGCCGTGCACACGCAGCACCCGTGCATCGAGCACGTTCGATTCGCCCACGAACCGCGCCACGAACTCGTTCCCGGGCTCGCGGTACAGCGCGCCCGGCGCGCCGACCTGCACGATGCGCCCCTTGTCCAGCACGGCGATGCGGTCGCTCAGTGCCAGCGCCTCGCCCTGATCGTGCGTGACGAAAACGATGGTGGTGCCCAGCGTGCGGTGCAGCGCGCGAATCTCGATCTGGATGGCCTCGCGCAGCCGACGGTCGAGCGCGCTCAGCGGCTCGTCCATCAGCACCACGCGCGGGCGGCGCACGATGGCGCGCGCAATGGCCACGCGCTGCTGCTGGCCGCCGCTGAGCTGCGCGGGCAGCCGCCCGGCGTACTCGCCCAGGTGCAGCAGTTCCAGCGTTTCGCCGATGCGGCGCGTGCTCTCGGCGCGGCCCAGGCCCGCCATGCGCAGCGGAAAGCCGACGTTCTGCGCCACCGTCATGTGCGGGAACAGCGCGTAGTGCTGGAACACCATGCCGAAGCCGCGCTGGTGCGGCGGCACGCCGCGCACCGAGCGGCCGTCCACAAGGATGTCACCCTCGTCCACCGCCGCGAAGCCCGCGATGGCGCCCAGCAGCGTGGTCTTGCCGCTGCCGCTCGGGCCGAGCAGCGTGACGAATTCGCCAGGCTCGATCTGCAGGTCGACGTTGTCCACCGCGGCGAAGCGGCCGAAGCGGCGGCTCAGGCCGTGAATGGCGATGCGGCTGCCGATGGAAGTAGACGCAGCGCTGCGCACGGCGGCCGGGGCGCGCAGGGCGTGAGCGCCCAGGGGAATGTCGATGCCGATGGAACTCATGAAAGAACAGGCTCCGTAGGGGGTTGGTCATGCACCACGCAGCCGCCGACCAGCGTCAGCTCGGCGTGGATGTGGGAACAAGGGATTCCGCAGGGCCGCAAGGAGCGAGGGAAGCGCTTGACAAGGGAGCCGGCGAGTCTAGGAACGCCTGTGCACCCATGGAACGAAGAATTCCGCATGACCACATGCGCAACCCGTCTTGCAAAGAGCATCCGTTCTGCGCTCAGGCACGCGGATGCACAGGCATCGGCAGTCTCAGGTGCTCGCGCAGCGTGCGCCCCGTGTACCCGGTGCAAAACAGCCCTAGAGCGAGCTGTAGAACGCGTGCGCAGCCTCCGCCGCCTGCTGCGCCGTGAACACCACCTCGGCCGTGTCGACGGCCAGGTGATGACCGATGCCGAAGAAGAAAGGGCCCGAGTGCATGTGTTCAGTGGAGGCTGTCAGCGCCTCGACGAGCTCAATGCTGCGCCACGCCCGCGCGGAACAAAAGAACGATTCAATGCGAGCTTATGCCGCCGCAGCGCTGGCGCCTGTCGCCGGTACACGGCGCCGCCAGGCATCGATGCTCCAAGGGCCGGCTCCAGCCGCCGCGATGAACAGGAAGACGAACGAGAACAGCACTGCGGCCTCTCCCTGGTTGAGCGAGGGAGCGAGCACGAAACCCTTGGGCGCATGGCCGATGAAATACGCGAACGCCAGCAGACCCGACAGCACGAACGCGACCGGCCGCGTGAACCACCCGATCAGCAGCAGGATGCCGCCGAAGAACTCCAGCACACCCGCCGCGCCGAGCAGCGAGACCAGCTGGAGGTTGTCGAAGTACGCCACGTGCGGAAAACCGAACAGCTTCGCCGAGCCGTGCTGGATCAGCAGATAGGCCGAGACGATGCGCAGCACCGAGAGAGCGGGCGGAACCAGACGGTCTGTATTGGCAATGGTCATGGCAAGGGGCCTATGGAAGGATTGAACGAGGAGAGACGCGCCGGAATTCTGTGGCGCCGGCCGGCCCGGGGCCAAGCGAGATTTGCGCATAAGCACATGCGCAATGGGCGCATGCGGCGGGCGCGAACTTTTCTAGCATGCGGCCATTGCATTCCGCCCGAGACACCACTCCCATGTCCCTGTCGACCGACACCCTTGCTGCGCCCCCTGCCCTCGACCAGGGATGCGGACTCCCGGAAGAAAGCTTGCGCATCGTGCCCATCGACGCGGCGCTCGGCGCCGAAGTGACGGGTCTGGACGCCACGCGTCCGCTGCGCGCGGGCCAGGTGCTGGCGCTCAAGCGCGCACTGCTCGAGCGGCATGTGCTGGTCTTCAAGCGCCAGCGCCTCGACGATGCGCAGTTCGAGCGCCTCGCGAGCTACTTCGGCAGCGTGTTTCGTCCACCCGCAAATGTTCCGGTCCTCGGCTCCGATCCGTACGGCGGCAACACCCCCGACATCGTGCACGTGTCGAACCTCGAAGGCGGCGTGCTCGGGTACGACGAACTGGCCGCGCATGCCGATCATCACTGGACGCCGGTGCCCTCGTCGGGCTCGCTGCTCTACGGCATCGAGGTGCCGTCCGAGGGCGGCGACACGACCTGGTTCAACCTTGCCGCCGCCTGGGACGCGCTCGACACCGGCACGCAGCGCGAAATTGCGGAGCTGAAACTCATCACCTACAACCCCTTCCTGCGCAAACTCAAGCCGCTACCCACCGGTTTCCCGCTCTACCGCACACCCGACATCGAGCCGCTCACGCCCTTCGAGGTGCACCCGCTGGTGCGCACGCACCCCGACAGTGGACGCCGCATCCTGCACCTGGGCGAAAAGACCGAGGTCGAGATCGTCGGTGTCGATCCGCAGTACGGCGCCGCACTCATCGCCCGGCTGCGCAAGCACCTGCTGCAGCCGCGCTTCGCGTACACGCATCGCTGGTCGGTGGGCGACATCGTCTACTGGGACAACCAGGCCACGCTGCACGCGCGCAGCGCCTTCGACAGCGGCGAGCGCCGCCTGCTCAAGCGCATCAGCCTTTCGGGCAGCCGGCCCTTCTGAACGAAGCATCCAGCATCGAACACGCGCGGGCCGGCAAAAGCCCGCGCGCCGAACCTTCCATGGCCTCCCGCCGCCCCATCCTGCTGAACGCGTTCGACATGAACACGGTCGGCCACGTGTCACACGGCCTGTGGCGGCACCCGCGCGACCGCGCCACCGAGTACAAACGCCTGCCCTATTGGCTCGAGATGGCCCGCACGCTGGAGCGCGGCCTGTTCGATGGGCTGTTTCTCGCGGACGTCACAGGTGTCTACGACGTGTGGGGCGGCAGCGCCGACGCGGCGTTGCGCGACGCGATCCAGCTTCCGATCAACGACCCTGCCGTGCTGGTCAGCGCCATGGCGAGCGTGACCCGGCACCTGGGCTTCGGCATTACCGCCACGATTGCCGCCGAAACGCCGTATGCGTTCGCGCGGCGCATGTCCACGCTCGATCATCTGAGCGAAGGCCGCATCGGCTGGAACATCGTCACCGGCTTTCTCGACAGTTCGGCCCGCGCGCTCGGCGAGAAGGTTGCTGCGGACCACGACCGGCGCTACGACCGCGCCGACGAATTCATGTCGCTCGTCTACCGGCTGTGGGAATCGAGCTGGGACGATGACGCAGTGATCGCCGACCGCGCGCGCGGCATCTATGCCGACCCGGCGAAGGTGCGCCCGATCCGCCACGAAGGCGAGTTCTACAGGCTCGACGTGGTGCATCCCTGCGAACCTTCGCCGCAGCGCACGCCACTGCTGTTCCAGGCCGGCGCCTCCGCGCGCGGCACTGCTTTCGCGGCACGCCATGCCGAAGTGGTCTTCGTGCCCAACCAGGGCCTGCAAGCGACCGCCGCCGTCGTGCGAAAGCTGCGAGCCGCGATGGCCGAGGCCGGACGAGCCCCCTCGGACGCGCGCTTCGTCACCACTTTGCAGGTGGTGGTCGGCCGCACCGAAAGCGAAGCGCGCGAACGCCATGAAGACTATCGCCGCTATGCCCGGCCCGAGGCTGGACTGGTGCAGTTCTCGAGCGCCATCGGCGTCGACCTCTCCCGTCATGGCTTGGACGACCCCGTGACCGGCGGTAGCGCGGATGCAATCCAGAGTTCGGTCGCCTCGCTGCAGCGGCACAGCGCCGGACCCACCGTGCGCCAGTTGCTGGCCCAGATGCCGCTCGGCGGACGGCACACGCCCGTGGTCGGCACGCCGGCACAGATCGCCGACGAGATCGAGGCCTGGGTGGACGAGGCGGGCGTGGACGGGTTCAACCTCGTGCGCACCGTCAGCCCCGAAGGCCTCGAGCATTTCGTCGAGCTGGCGGTGCCCGAGCTGCAGCGCCGCGGCCTGCACAAGCGTGCCTATGCCGAAGGCAGCTGGCGCGAAAAGATCTTCGGGCGCGCGAGCGCGCGCCCGCCCGCCGTGCACGCGGCACGACAGCCTCACGCGACCCCATGACCCACCTGATCAAGACCGATGCCGAAGCCATCTCCGTGGCTCGCGCACTGGCAGCCGAGTTCGCGCCGACCGCCTCCGAACGTGACCGCGAACGGCGGCTGCCGCACGAGGAAGTCGAGCGCTTCTCGGCCAGCGGCCTATGGGGCATCACGGTGCCGCGTGCCTTCGGTGGCGCGGCGGTGTCGCATGTCACGCTGGCTGAAGTGATTGCGCTCATCTCCGAAGCCGACCCGGCGCTCGGCCAGATTCCGCAGAACCACCACTGCCTGGTCGATGCGGTACGGCTGATCGGCAGCCCCGCGCAGCAGGACTTCTTCTTTCGCGAGGCGCTGGCAGGCAAGCGCTTCGGCAATGCGGTGTCGGAGAGCGGCACGCCCAATGCCAAGGTGGTCACAGCGCGCCTGAGCAAAGGCACCAACGGGCTTCGCCTGGATGGGCGCAAGTTCTATTGCACCGGTGCGCTGTTCGCCCACTGGGTGCCGGTGGCGGCCAAGGACGAGGAAGACCGGCAGGTGCTGGTGTACGTGCGGCGCGATGCACTTGGCCTGCAGGTGCTGGACGACTGGAGCGGCTTCGGCCAGCGCACCACCGCCAGCGGCACCGTGACGGCACAGAACGTGGCCGTGGAGGCACTGCAGGTGTTGCCGCGCGCCCAGCTGTTCGATCCCCCGACGATTCACGGCCCGTTCGCGCAGATTCTTCATGCGGCCATCGATCTGGGCATCGGCCGTGCGGCCATGGCCGACCTGCGCTCGTGGGTGCGCGACCGCGCCCGTCCCTGGCCCGACAGCGGCGTGGCACGGGCTGCGGACGACCCGCTCACGCTGGCCAAGCTTGGCGAACTGGTCATTCGGCAGCATGCCGCCGAGGCCCTGCTGGAGCGCAGCGGCCGCTACCTCGACGAGGCCCGCGAGCACAGCACGCCCGAGCGCGTGACCGAGGCGTCCATTGCCGTGGCCGAGGCCAAGGTGGTCACGACCGAATTCGCGCTGCGCGCGGCCACCACGCTGATCGAACTCGGCGGCACGCAGGCCACACTCGCCGAACACAACCTCGATCGCCATTGGCGCAATGCACGCACGCACACCGTGCACGACCCCGTGCGCTGGAAACCCCACGCCATCGGCAACCACTGGCTCAACGGCGCTACGCCACAGCGCCACGCCTCGCTGTGAGGCGCCCGCCCCTCCTTCACGAAAGCATCTCCATGGACCGTCGTCGCTTCATTCAACAAGGCGGTGCCGCCGCCTCGCTCGGCGGCATTGGCCTCGGCCTGCCACTTGCCGCCCTCGCCCAGCCGCGCAAGGAAACCGCACGCGTGCTGGCTGAGGGCGCACCCAACTCGCAGGACCCGCACGGCGAGGGCGTGAGCCGTGAGTCGCTCGGGCTCTTCACCAACGTGTATGACCGGCTGATCAACTTCGACCGGGTGCCGGTGTCGCCCGGCGTCTTCAAGTACGACTACGGGCGTTTTCGCGGCGAGCTGGCCGAAAGCTTCGAGCAGTCCGCGGACGGCCGCACGCTGACCTTCAGGCTGCGCCGCGACGCCACCTTCCACGACGGCCGCCCCGTCACCGCCAACGACGTGAAATGGTCTCTCGACCGCGCGGTCTCCCTGCCCGCGAGCAGGCGGCAATTGGGAACCGGCTCGCTGGAGAACCCGTCGCAGTTCAGCGTGGTGGACGCACACACCTTCCGCATCACGCTGCCGCGCGCGGACCGCTACACGCTGCCCAACCTCGCGCTGTCCTTCGCGTCGGTGCTCAACGCCGAGCTCGCCCGCTCGCACGCGACCGGGGCGGACCCCTGGGCCACCGAATGGGTGAAGGCCAACGCGGCCGGCGGCGGCGCCTACCGCGTCGAGAACTTCACGCCGGGCCAGCAGGTGATCTACACACGCTTCGACGGCTGGAAGAGCGGTGCGGTGCCGCGGGTGCGGCGCGCGGTGTTCCAGGTCGTGCCCTCGGCCTCGAACCGCGTGGCGGCACTGCTCAAGGGCGACGCCGACGTGGCGCTGCAGCTGCCGCCAAAAGACCTCGATGCGCTCACCGACACCACGCGCGCCAAGGTGCTCTCCGTGCCGGTCACCACCAGCTTCCGCTTCGTGGCCTTCAACACGCAGGCCAAGCCCTTCGACGACGTGCGCGTGCGCCAGGCCATCGCCTACGCCTTGCCCTACACCTCGCTGCTGCGCGGCGCCAACCTGGGCCGTGGCGAGCCGCTGTACGGCGCGAAGTCGGACAAGCCCACCAGCAGCCGCTTTCCGCAGCCTTACCCGTACGAGACGCAATTGCTGCGCGCGCGCGAATTGCTCGCTCAAGCCGGGTTGGCCAAGGGCTTCAAGACCAGCTTCAGCTACAACGTGGGCGACGCCACGCTGGCGGAGCCGGCCGCGCTGCTGATCCAGGAGGCGCTGGGCAAGATCGGTATCGAGCTGTCCATCGAGAAGGTGCCGGGTGCGCAGTGGGGCACGCTGCAGACCGAGAAGAAGCTGCCCTTCTTCATCGACAGCTCGTCCGCATGGTTCAACGACCCCGACTACTTCTTCCGCATCTTCTTCCAGGGCGACTGGCGCTGGAACTTCGGCTCGTTCAGGAACGAGGAACTCGCCAAGCTGGTCGAGCAGGCGCGCTGGGAAACCGATCGTGCCAAGTACGACCGCGCCATCCGGCGCGCGATCGAGATCGCCTTCGAGCAGGTGCCGCTGGTCCCGCTGTGGCTGCCCTCGTTCGAGGCGGCGCTGCAGCCCGACCTCCAGGGCTTCACCTACTACATCCACGGGCAGGTGGACTTCAGGCCGCTGACCCGATCGTGAGCACCGGCGGCAACTTCGCGGCGCGCATCGGCGCCCGGGTGCTGGCCACCGTCCCGGTGCTGCTGGGCGCGGTCGTCTTCACCTTTTTGCTCACGCACGTGCTGCCCGGCGACCCGGCGGCCTTTCTGGCGTCGGGGCCGAGCGCGGGGCCGGAGGAAATTGCGCAGATTCGTGCCCGCATGGGCCTCGACCAGCCGCTGCCGACGCAGCTGTGGCACTACCTCGTGGCCCTCGCGCAGGGCGACTGGGGCCAGTCGCACACCACCGGCCAGCCAGTGTGGACCGACCTGCGCCAGCGCCTGCCCGCCACGCTCGAGCTCACCTTCATCGCCTTCGCGCTGACGCTGGCCATCGCATTGCCGCTGGGCGCCGCGGCCGCGCTGCGGCCGCGCTCGGCGTGGGACCGGGCCTGCACGCTGCTCACGGTCGGCGGCAGCTGCATGCCGACCTTCGTCATCGCGCTGATGCTGGTGTACGTCTTCTACTTCCTGCTCGGCTGGGCTCCGGAGCCCACCGGGCGCATCGATGCCATGCTGACGCTGCCGCCCACCGTCACCGGCTTCTTTCTGTTGGACGCCACGCTCGCGGGCCGCTGGGACGCGTTCGCCTCGGCGGCCGGTCGGCTGCTGCTGCCGGCGGCGGCCATGGCGCTGTTCTCGCTCGCGCCGGTGGCGCGGCTCATGCGGGCGTCGCTGCTCGGCGTGCTGCGCAGCGACCCCGTGCGCACCGCGCGCGCGCTCGGCTTTCCGCGCCGCGCGGTGCTGGGGAGCGCGCTGCACCTGGCATTGCTGCCGGTCGTCACCGGGGCGGGTATGGTGTTCTCGTACATGCTGAGCGCCAACGTGGTGATCGAGAAGGTGTTCGCCTGGCCCGGCATCGGCAGCTATGCGCTCGATGCGCTGCTGGCCGCCGACCATGCGCCGCTGCAGGGCTTCGTGCTGCTGGTGGCGCTGCTGTTCGTGGGCGTGAACCTGGGGGTCGACCTGCTGCACAGCCGGATCGATCCGCGCGCGGGGGCAGAGGCATGAAGGCGCGGCTGCCGCATGCCGGCGCGCCGCTGGGTCTGTTGCTGCTCGCGCTGTTCCTGGCGGCCGCCTTGCTCGGCCCCGCGCTGGCGCCTTTCGATCCGCTGGCCACCGATGTACTGAACCGCCTGCAGCCACCCGGCGCCAAACACTGGTTCGGCACCGATGCGCTGGGCCGCGACCTGTTCTCGCGCGTGCTCGTCGCGACGCGGCTCGACCTGGGCATGGCCGCCGGGGCGGTGGTGCTGTCTCTGCTCACGGGCAGTGCGTTGGGCGCGTGGTGCGGCTTTGTCGGCGGGCGGTTGGACCGCTGGGTGGGCCGGCTGGTCGATGTGCTGATGGCCTTTCCGCTCTTCGTCGTGGCCATGGCGCTGGTCGCGGCATGGGGCAACAGCGTGGCCAACATCGTCTACGCGACGGCACTCATCAACCTGCCCTTCTACATCCGGCTGGCGCGCAGCGAAGTGGGGGTTCGGCGCAACGCCGGCTACGTGCTGGCGGCGCGGCTGGGCGGGGCCACCGCGCCACGGCTGCTGTTCGGCGTGCTGCTGCCCCATGTGTTGCCGATGCTGGCGGTGCAGGGTTCCATCAACCTCGGCTGGGCGCTGCTGAACGGCGCCGGGCTGTCGTTCATCGGGCTGGGCGTGCGCCCGCCGACGGCGGAATGGGGCGTGCTGGTGAGCGAAGGCGCGCCCTACATCATCACGGGCCAGTGGTGGCTGGCTTTCTTCCCCGGGCTGGCGCTGTTCGCGGCCGTGGGCTGCTTCACGCTGCTGGGCGACGCGCTGCGCGACCTGCTCGATCCGCGAGGCGCGGCCGAAGCGGCCAAGCCATGAGTGCGCCGATGCTGGAGGTCGAAGCCCTCACGCTGCGCTTTCGCACGCCCTCAGGCCTGGTGAACGTGCTCGACAACGTCGGCTTCACGCTGCAGGCCGGCGAGACGCTCGGGCTGGTCGGCGAGAGCGGTTCGGGCAAATCGGTGACTGCCCTGGCGCTGGCCGGCCTGCTCGATGCACAGGCGCAGGTGCAGGTGCAGGCGCGCAGGCTGCGCTTTCAGGGGCGTGACCTGCTGAACAGCCAGGGCGAACCCGACGCCGCCGCATGGCAAGGCGTTCGCGGACGCCGCATCGGCTTCGTGTTCCAGAGCCCGCGCCGCGCACTACACCCGCTGCGCACCATCGGCGATCAATTGCAGCAGGTGCTGCAGGTGCATCGCGGCCTGAAAGCCGCCCCGGCGCGGCAGGAGGCGCTCGCGTGGATCGAGCGCGTGGGCCTGAGTGATCCGGCGCGCCGCTTCAAGGCCTACGCGCACGAGCTTTCGGGCGGACAGTGCCAGCGAGTGATGATCGCGCTGGCGCTGGCCGGCGAACCCGAGCTGCTGATCGCGGACGAGCCGACCACGGGTCTCGACGTGAGCACGCAGGCCCTTGTGCTCGACCTCATCGCCGAACTCGCGAGCGCGCGCCGCTTGGCGATGTTGCTCATCACCCACGACCTGGCCCTGGCGGCTCAGCGTTGCGCGCGCATCGCAGTCATGCACGCCGGCCAGTTGGTGGAGACACTGCCGTCCGCTCGCCTGCGCGAAGGTGCGGCGCACATTTACACGCGACAGCTGCTGCGCGCCACGCCGCAATCGGCGTCCACGCTCGACGCCTTGCGCAGCGTGGACGGCACATTGCCGGACCTGACCCGCGTCGACCTGCCTGCCTGCCGCTTCGCCGAACGCTGCGAGAAAAGCGACGCACGCTGCCGCAGCCAAGCCGCCCCGTGGACCCGCATGGGTGCGCAACATGCGCTGGCATGCTGGCACCCCGTGCTCGAAACTCAGCGCGTCGGACTGCGCTGAACACACGCCATGTCCGAGCTGCCTTTGCTGGACGTACGCGACTTGGTGGCGCGCTATCCCCTGTCGGGCATTACGGGCGCGCCGTCGTTCGCCGGCCTTGTGAGACGCCAGCACTGGCTGCAGGCTGTCGATGGCGTGAATTTCACGCTCTCGCGCGGCGAGGCAGTAGGCCTGGTTGGCGAATCGGGCTGCGGCAAGTCTACGTTGGCGTCGCTGCTCGCGCGGCTGAGCGACCCGTTCTCGGGACGCATCGTGTTCGATGGCATGGACCTTGCCACCCATCGCGCGGCAGACGCCGCGCAGGCGCCGTGGCGGCGCCGTGTGCAGATGGTGTTCCAGGATCCGCTCGACAGTCTCGATCCGCGCAAGACGGCCTTCGATGCCATCGCCGACCCCATCCGCAGACTCCTGGACCTGAATGCCCAGGCGGTGCGCCAGCGCGTGCTCGATGTGGCGCAGCGCGTGCAGCTCGGCGCCGATCTGCTGCAACGCCGTCCGCACGAGCTTTCCGGCGGGCAGGCCGCGCGCGTGGGTATTGCGCGCGCACTGGGGCCTGGGCCGGAGCTGCTGATCCTCGACGAGCCCACGGCAGCGCTCGACGTGTCGGTGCAGGCCGGCGTGCTGACCCTGCTCGACCGGCTACGGCGCGAACTGGGTCTGGCTGTCTTGTTCGTCTCGCACGACCTGAGTGTGGTGCGCCTGCTGTGCGATCGCGTGCTGGTGATGCGGCAAGGCCGCATCGTGGACCAAGGACCGGCGCGCGAACTGTTCGATCAGCCGCGCCACACCTACACCGCGGCGCTGGTTGCGGCGATTCCGCGCTTCCCTTCCCGGTGACGGTCAGTTCCTGCGGTTTCCTTCAGAGGATGGCGTAGGTGTCCATGTTGCCGCCGCGGCCTCGATGTTCATGCCATGGCTCTCCGCCGCCGGCGCGATCAGGTTGCGCGAGCCCGGTCCCTTTTGGCTTCAAGCGGCCGTGCGATGCCGCGGCAACCGCCCGAAGAACGGATGGCTCGGATCGTTGAATCCCGGCAGCGACGAATGTCCGGTGGTCACGAGCGCATCGACCAGGGCCTCGTCGTCTTCGGTGAAGCGATATTGCAGCGCGGGCAGGTAGTCTTCCCACTGCTCCAGCGTGCGCGGGCCGGCAATGGCCGAGGTGATGAGGCGGTTGTTCAGCACCCAGGCCAGCGCGAACTGGCCCGGCGTGATGCCGCGTCCCTCGACGTGCTCCTTCACGCGCTGCGCGATGTCAAGCGACTCGGCACGCCATTCGGTCTGCAGGATGCGTTTGTCGTCGCGGCCTGCACGCGTGCCCGGCGGCGGTGCCTTGCCGGGTTCGTACTTGGCGGTGAGCACGCCGCGCGCGAGCGGGCTGTAGGACACCACGCCCACGCCGTAGTACTCGGCCGCGGGCAGATGCTCGGCCTCAATCTGCCGGTTCGCCAGGTTGTAGAGCGGTTGCGTGGCCGCGGGACGGTCCACGTTCAATGCATCGGCCGTGCGGGCGAATTCCGCGACCTTCCAGGCAGGGTGGTTCGACAGGCCGTAGCTGCGCAGCTTGCCGGCGCGGATCAGGTCGCCGAGTGCGCGCACGGTCTCGGCCACGGGCGTGGCCCGGTCCTCGCGGTGCAAATACAGGAGATCGATGTGATCGGTGCCCAGGCGCTTCAGGCTGGCCTCCACCGATTGCACGATGCCGTGCCGCCCCGTGCTCCTGTTGTTGGGACCGGCGATGTCCGGATCGGGGTTGGCGAACTTGGTCGCGAGCACCCAGCGGTTGCGGTTGGGTGCCACGAGCTCTCCCACGACCTTTTCGGACTCGCCCTTGTTGTAGGCATTGGCGGTGTCGATGAAGTTGACGCCCTGCTCGAAGGCGCGCTCGGCAATGCGCTGCGCGGTAGCGCGGTCGGTCTGGCCGCCGAACATCATGGTGCCGAGGGCGATCGGCGACACGAGGATGCCGCCACGGCCGAGGGGACGGTAGTCGACGCTGCTCATGAGGAAAAAAGCTCCCTGTATCTCTGTCTGGCGAAAGGAAAGGCGTTAGAGACGAAGCCCGGCCTGCTTCATCAGCGGCAGGATGCGGTCGCCGAAGAATTCGAGGTCGGGCTTGAAGTCGAAGAAGCTCAGTTGCAGGCCGTCGATGCCCGCGCGCTTGAGCTGCACGAACTGCTCGACCACCTGCTCTGGCGTACCGATGACCTCGATGTTTCCGCCAATGGCGCGGCGCCTGGGTGCGTCGTTGCCGACGCGGCCACGCCAGGCATGCGCGTCGCTGTCGAAGCGGTTGTAGCTGGCGTTGGGGTCGGCATCGAGGTGGTCGACGATGGCATCGTGGTAGTCCCAGGTCTCGCGCTCGGTCTCGCGGCTGATGACCATCGGGTTCAGCAGCGTGCGCACCTCACGCCCCACGTGCCGGGCCGCCTGCTTCACGCGCGCGGCGTGCGCGGGCAGCGCCTCGATGGCGCTTGCGAAGCTGGAGCCGCTCGGGCTGGTGATGAAGACGATGTCGGAGTAGCGTGCTGCGAACTCGATACCTGCATCGGAGCCGGTGGCGTTCACCAGCACCGGACGGCCGAAGCGCGGCTTCGGCGAAACGAACGCGCCGTCGAGCTTCCAGGGTGATTCGCCCTTGAACGACCAGTTTTCGGTGTCGGCCCACAGGCGCTGCACCACCTCGAGGAACTCCGCCGCGAGTTTGTAGCGCCGGTCGTGTTCGATGCGCTGCGAGCCGAACATCTCGTGCTCTACTGCGCGATGGCCCGTGACTACGTTGATGCCCCAGCGCCCGCCCGAGATATGGTCCAGCGTGGCGGCGTACTTGGCCAAGTGCAGCGGATGCAGCGGACCGTAGAGCACGTGGATGGTCGAGATCAGCATGATCCGGCTGGTCACCGCGGTGAGAGCGGCTGTGGTCATGAACGAGTCAAGCGCCTGTCCGTTGAAGACCCCGCCGTAGCCGCCTTTGGGCAGCCACTGCGAGAGCGCGAACACGAGGTCGAATCCGAGTTGCTCGGCGTGCAGCACGAGATCCCTGTTGTAGTCGAAGCGCCAGTCAGTGGTGCGCGGCAAGGTCGAGGCGCTCCAGCCGCCCGCCTGGATCGGCAGGAACAGCCCGAGCAGCACGGGCTGCCTGAAGGCCTGGGAGACCGGGCTCTCGCTGAATTCGGTCGGTGCGGCAAAGCGCTCCCAACCGGCGATGGCGCCGGGCTGGTGGGTCAGGGACATTGTTGAATTACCTTCCAGAGGCCCGAATTCTGACCAGCCACTGAGCAAATGGCACGGCCGGAATTCGCATATCGAAACTCAGAAAACCTTGCCTTCCTCCAGATGTTTCGTCGTGCCGTTGAGGTGGTAGTCGCCGATCACGCGCGCCTTCTGCAGCAGCGGGTTGTGGTTGAAGATGGTGCGCAGGTTGCGCCAGTGGCGATCGAAGTTTTGCTTGCGTGAGGTGGCGGATGCGCCGCCCGCTTCGAACAGGCGCTCGGCCGCCTGCAGCGCGATCTTGCTGACGGCCAGCTGTGTCTTCGCGGTGGCGAGTGCGCCGTCGAGCACCAGCTGCTGCAAGCCCTCTTCTTCCACATCGCCGTCCGCTGCACCACGCCTCAAGGCCTCGGCCGAGCGGTCGAGCTGGCGCGCATTGTCGGCAATGAGCGCATCCACCGCATGGGTGCTGGTCGCCAGGTCGCCCACCACCCATTGCGTGAAGTGGTCTTCCGCAGCCGCCGATGCAGGGCTGTGCGCCGCGGGCCGGGCGTTGTGGCGCACGTAGTGCAAGGCATCGCTGAACACATTGCGCACGATGCCCGCGGCCACCGCCACCAGGTAAAGCTGTCGCAGCGCCGCCGCGTGGCGCCGTTGCAGGCTGCGCGGCGATGTGAAAACGATTTCGTCGGGCTGCACCTCCAGTCCGTCGAATTCCAGGCTGCCGCTGGCCGTGAGGCGCTGGCCCATGCCGTCCCAGTCGTCCCTCACAAGCAGGCCGGCGCGATCGGTGGGTACGATCACCGTCGCATCGCGGCCCTCTTCGTCGCGCACCGCGATGCTCGCGAAATCGGAGAACGCGGTGCCGGTCGCGTAGTACTTGCTGCCGTTGAGCACCCGCCTGTCGCCCTGCCTTTCGAGCGTCGTGGTTACCGTGCCCGAGCGCGGCGTGCTGAGCTCGGTGAAGGCGCCGCCGAACAGCGCGCCTTCGCGCACGCGGGCCAGCTGCCGGTCGGCATCCGGGTTGGGCGGGGCCGTGGTCCACAGCTCGATGGCGTTGTAGTGCGTGCGCAAGGCATGCGCCACGTTGGAGTCAGCCGCCGCGAGCGTGGCGACGACCTGCACGAGGTCTTCGATCGAACCGCCGGGGCCGCCGCGCTCGACAGGAACGCGCAGTGTGCCAAGTCCCGATGCGCGGAACAGCTCAAAGGCCTCGAAAGGCAGCGTACCTTCGCGTTCACGCTGCGAGGCACCTTCGGCGATCGCCGCGCACAAGGCCGGCAATCGATCGATCAGCGTCTGGAGCGGCATGCCCAATAGGGCGCGATCGATGGTATTCATTGCATTTCCCGGGAGCGATGGAGAGCCGCGAATATAGGCTCCCTTCCTCATCGGTTCCCGCATAAGAAAACTCGGTTCTCGTACGTGCCGCACCGCGGGCGCTCACGCGCAATCAGCGCATTTCCAAGATCGAAAAAATGCTAAGTGCCGGCTCCATTTTCCCGGACCATCGTCTGCCCTTTTGCACCAGTCGCGGACACGGCGACCCACTCCATGGCTCTCTCTTCCCTCCTCCGGAAACTCTCGTCCAGCCAACGGCTGCTTCAGCTGGCGCTGGCCTTCCTGCCCTTCACGGCGGTCGCGCAGGTCAAGGCCCCCGCGCCGGTGGACGGCGGCACGCTGACCTATGCGGTGTCGCAGGAACCCACCTCGCTCGTATCCTTTCTCGACACCAAGACCGACAACCGCAACATCAGCGCCAAGGTCACCGAGGGCCTGCTTCGCTACGACGCGAAGTTCAACCCGCAGCCGCTGCTGGCGACCTCGTGGCAGGTGAGCGCCGACGGGCTGAAGTACACCTTCAAGCTGCGCGCGGGCGTGAAGTTCCACGACGGCCGCGATTTCACCGCCGAGGACGTGCGCTATTCGGTGCTGACCCAGAAGAAGCAAGGCCCGCGCGGGCGCATCACGCTGACGAGCGTGGAGCGCGTCGACGCACCCGATCCGCTCACCGCCGTGATCGTGCTGGCCAAGCCGGCGCCGTTCCTGATCAAGGCGCTGTCGTCGGCGGAGCTGCCGATCGTGCCCGCGCACCGCTACGCCGACGGCGACCCGCTGGGCAGCGCGAACAATTCCGCGCCCGTGGGCACCGGCCCCTTCATCTTCGAGCAATGGGTGCGCGGCAGCCACCTGGTGCTGCGCAAGAACCCCGGCTACTGGCGCCGGGGCCATCCGCGCATCGACCGCGTGATCGTGAAGTTCGTGCGCGATCCGGCCGCGATCTCCACCGCCGTCGAGACCGGCGAGGTGGATGTCGCGCAAGGCGTGAGCCTGGCCGACCTCGAACGCTTGTCGACAAATTCGAAGCTCAAGGTGGACGACGGCTACGACGGCTATCTCAACAATGCGTCTTTCCTCGAATTCAACGTCGAGAATCCGCGGCTTGCGAACGCCAGGGTGCGCCATGCCATCGCGCAGGCGATCGACCGCAACTTCATCCGAAACACCATTTACTACAAGCGCGCGGAGGTGGTGAACTCGCCGATCCCGCGCGTGCTCGCCGACTACTACGACGACAGCACCTTCCGCGACACCTTCGACGTGGCAGCAGCCAACAAGCTGCTGGACGAGGCGGGCCAACCGAAGAGGGCCGACGGCCAGCGCTTTTCCCTGCGCCTGAGCTACATCCCCGGCGCGGAGTTCAAGCGCACAGCCGACTACCTGCGCTCCGCGCTCGCGCGGGTGGGCATCAAGGTCGAAATCGTCGACGGCGACCTTCCCACCTTCCTCAAGCGCGTCTACACGGCGCGCGAATTCGATCTCAACATCAACGGACTGGGCCGCCTGTTCGACCCAACGGTGGGCGTGCAGCGCATCTACTGGGGCGACGGCGTGCGCAACCCGCTGATCTGGGTCAACGCGGCCCATTACGACAACCCGCAGGTGGACGAACTGTTTCGGCAGGCGGCAGCGGAGGTCGACGCGGGCAGGCGCGCCGCGCAGTTCAAACAGATCCAGCAGATCGTCGGGCGCGAGTTGCCGGTGCTGCCCATCGTCACCGTACCCTCGATCGTGGTGCACAGCGCGCGCCTGCACGACTTCCACAACAGCATCGACCTGATGTCCGGCGATCTGGCCGACGCATGGATCGAACCCAGGAAGTGACCACACAAGGGCAACCATGACCACACAAGGGCAACCATGACCACCCAGGACCTCCATTCCCCCCTTCTGGATTCGCTGACCTTCGCGAGCGCCCGCACGCAGGCCGAGGCACTGGCGGCGGGCCGCATTTCGGCCGTCGACCTGCTGGAACATGCGCTGGCGCGCATCAGCCATTTCGACAACGACCTCAACGCCGTGGTGGTGCGCAACGACGAAGGCGCCCGTGCGGCCGCCCGCGAAGCCGATGCGGCGCTGGCGCGCGGCGAACGCAGGCCGCTGCTCGGCGTGCCGATCACGGTGAAGGAATCGTTCGACGTCGCCGGCTTCGTCACGACGAGCGGCAGCCCCGACCATGCGAACAACGTGGCCGCCCAGGACTCGCTGGCGGTCGCGGCGCTGCGCGCGGCCGGCGCGGTGATCGTCGGCAAGAGCAACGTGCCGCTCGCGCTGGCCGACCTGCAGAGCTACAACGCCATCTACGGCGTGAGCAACAACCCCTGGGACGCCACGCGCACGCCGGGCGGCTCCTCGGGCGGCTCGGCCGCGGCACTCGCGGCAGGCTATGTGGCGCTCGAGCTGGGCACCGACATCGGCGGCTCCATCCGCATTCCCGCGCACTTCAACGGCGTGTACGGCCACAAGCCTACGGCGGGGCTGGTGGCCATGCGAGGCACAGGCGTGCCCTCGGGGCGGCTGGCCGACCGCGACCTGAGCGTGGCGGGGCCGCTGGCGCGCACCGCGTCCGACCTCGAGCTCGCGCTGGACCTGCTCGTCAATCTCGAGCCGCTGGCCGCCAAAGCCTGGAGGGCCACGCTGCCGCCGGCGCGGCACCTGCAGCTCAAGGACTTTCGCGTGCTGGTGATCGACGAGTGGCCCGGCAGCGCCCGCAGCCTGCACGAGGCGCTGGTGGTCGAGCGCGTGGTGGAGCGGCTGCGCACGCAGGGCGCGAAGGTGAGCCGGCCCTCGGAACTGCCGCCCGGCCTGCTGCCCGATCTCACGGCGTCGCACCGCGTCTACCGAAGCCTGCTGGGCTCGTCGCTTGCGTCGCCGCCCGCGCTGAGCAAGGCGGCGCAGAAACGGCTCGAATCGCTGGCGGCCGACGACGACAGCGCCGATGCCGCGTGGCTGCGCGCGCCCATGCTGCGCCACAGCGACTGGCTCCAGGACAACGAGCGGCGCGTCGCGCTGCGCCACCAATGGGAGCGGTTCTTCGAGGCCTTCGACGTGGTGGTGACGCCGGTCGCGCCGCTGCCGGCCTTCCGCCACAACCACAGCGAACCGAAGGATGCGCGCACCTATCCCGTCGAGTTCGAGGATGGCACGCGGGAGGTGCGTTTTTTTGATCTTTTCCATTGGGCAGGCCTGCCGGTGCTGCCGGGCCTGCCGGCGACGAGCTTTCCGGTCGGGCTCGACGACAACGGGCTGCCGGTGAGCGCGCAAGCCGTCGGCCCGTACCTCGAAGACCGCACGACCATCGCCTTTGCGCAGCTGCTCGAAGAGGTCTATGGGGGCTTCATCGCACCGCCCGGATTCGGCGCAGGCCCGGCAACCGGGGCATCGCGGCCATGACCGGGAGCACCATCGATCGCCGCGCCTTCCTGCAGGGCGGCGCGAGCCTCGGTCTCGCGGGCCTTGCACCTGCGTGGGCACAGGGCCAGCCCGCCTCCGCGGCCGCGGCTGCGCCCGTGCGCAGCGGCACGCTCACCGTGCTGATCGACCCGGAGCCGCCCACGCTCACCACCATTGCGCATTCGGCGGGCTCGTCAGTGCTGATCTCGGCCAAGGTCACCGAAGGCCTGCTGAGCTATGACTTCGACCTGGCGCCGCAGCCGCAGTTGGCCACCGCCTGGGCCGTGAGCAGCGATGGCCTGCAGTACACCTTCACGTTGCGCCGCGGCGTGAAATGGCACGACGGCCGGCCCTTCACCTCGGCCGACGTCGCGCATTCCATCGGCCTGCTGAAGCAATACCACCCGCGCGGCCGCGCCACTTTTTCCAGCGTGGCCGAGGTCCGCACGCCGGACGAATTCACCGCCGTGCTGGTGCTGACCAAGCCGGTGCCCTACCTGATCACCGCGCTCTCGGCCTCCGAATCGCCGATCGTGCCCCGGCACCTGTACGACAGCGGCAAGGCCGACGCCAATCCGGCGAACAACGCCCCCGTCGGCACCGGCCCGTTCATCTTCAAGGAATGGGTGCGCGGCAGCCACGTGAGCTACGAGCGCAACCCGAACTACTGGGATGCGCCGCGCCCCTACGTCGACCGGCTCATCGTGCGCTTCATCCCCGATGCGGCGGCGCGCGCGGCGGCCATCGAGAGGGGCGAAGTGCACCTGAGCCCCGGCACGCCGGTGCCGCTGGGCGACGTCGAGCGGCTGCGTGCCAGGCCGAACCTGGTGTTCGAGCCGAACGGCTACCAATACATCAACAGCGTCTCGCGCGTGGAGTTCAACCTCGAGAACCCGGCCCTGCAGGACCTGCGCGTGCGCCAGGCCATCGCGCACGCCATCAACCGCCAGGTGGTGCGCAAGACCGTGTGGTACGGCCAGGGCACGCTCATTCCGGGGCCGGTGCATCCGGCGCTCAAGAAGTTCTACGTGCCCGATCTTCCGGTGCTGCCCTACGACCTGAAGCAGGCCGAGGCGCTGCTCGACGCGGCGGGCCTCACGCGCGGCAGGGCCGGCGCCAACCTGCGGCTGAAACTGGCCCTGGTGCCGATCCCCAACGAAGGCGGCCAGCGCACGGCCGAGTACCTGAAGCAGAGCCTCGCCCGCATCGGCGTGGAGGTCACCATCAACGCGCAGGACTTTGCGACCTACGTGCGCCGCATCTATGCCGACCGCGCCTTCGACCTGCACGTGAGCGTGATGAGCAACACCTTCGACCCGACTATCGGCATCCAGCGCCTGTACTGGTCGAAGAACTTCAAGAAGAGCCTGCCGTTCTCCAACGGATCGGGCTACAGCAACCCCGAAGTGGACCGGCTGCTCGAAGCCGCGGCCGTCGAGGTGGACGAGGGCCGCAGGCGCCAGGCCTTTACCGAGTTCCAGCGCCACATCGTGCGCGACCTGCCCGACATCACGCTGCTGGCCATCGACAGCTACACCATCGCCGACCGCCGCGTGCGCGGCCACACGGTGAGCGCGGACGGCATTGCCGGCAACCTGGCCGGCGCGTGGATCGGCACCTGATCCGCCGCGTTTGCTTATGCGGAAGTCTTCGTAGCTTCGCATCCGCCCCGGAGCTATGGTGCCGCCGACCTCTTTCTTCTTCAGCGCACCCATGTCCCTCACTGCCGAAATCCCCATTCCCGCCCACGCGGCCCCATCGGCATTCGCACCCGCCATCTCCGCGGCCACCCAGCACCAATGGCTGCAGGACGGCCGCGAACTCGCCCTGCTCGACGTTCGCGAGCACGGCCAGTACGGCGAAGGCCATCCCTTCTTCGCGGTGCATGCCGCCTACAGCCGTCTCGAAACCGAGGTTGCCCGCCTCGTGCCGCGCCGCGCCACCCGCACGGTGCTGTTCGACGGCGGCGACACGGAGTCGGCGCTGGCGCGCAAGGCCGCAGGACGCCTTGCAGCGCTCGGCTATGACGACGTGTCGGTGCTCGCAGGCGGCGCACCGGCCTGGTCGCGCGCCGGCCACACGCTGTTCAAGGGCGTGAACCTGCCGTCCAAGACCTTCGGCGAACTCGCCGAACATGCCTTCGAAGTACCGCACATCGACGCGCACACCCTGGCTGCCCGGCAGCGCGCGGGCGAACCGCTGGTGCTGCTCGACGGCCGCACGCTGGAGGAGCATCGCAAGATGACGCTGCCCGGCGCCATTCCCGTGCCCAACGGCGAACTGGCATTGCGCTGGCGCACGCTGGTGCCGGACCCGGCCACGCCGATCGTGGTGCACTGCGCGGGGCGCACGCGCAGCATCGTCGGCGCGCAGATCCTGCGCGACCTTGGCGTGCCGAACCCCGTGCTTGCGCTGGAGAACGGCACACAGGGCTGGGCACTCGCGGGCCTCGAACTCGAGCGCGGCAGCGCCCGGACGCTCCCGCCGGCACCCAATGCCGCGCAGCGCCGGGCCGCACGCGACGATGCCGCTGCGGCGGCACAGCGCGCGGGCGTGCCCGTGCTCAGCGCCGCCGAGGCGCAGGCATGGCTCGACGACGGCACCCGCACCACCTTCGTGTTCGACGTCCGCACCGCGGAGGAATTTGCCGCCGGCGGCCTGCAGGGCGCGCGCCACGCGCCGGGCGGCCAGTTGCTCCAGGCCACCGACCTGCAGATCGGCGTGCGCCACGCGCGCGTTCTGGTGCTCGACGACGACGGTGTGCGCGCCCCGGTGGTGGCGCTGTGGCTGCGCCGGCTCGGCCTCGACGCTGCGCTGGTCGAAGACGGCCTGGCCAGCGAGCTGCGCGTTCCGGTTCGTGCACCGGCGAGGCTTCCACCGGCGGTGGCGGAACTGGACGCCGCCGAACTGGCCACGTTGCGCGAAGACGGCACCGACCCGCCCGCCGTGCTGGATCTGCGCCCTTCGCGAACCTACAGGGCGCGCCATGCGCGCGGCGCCGCCTGGTCGATCCGTCCCCGCGTGGTCGCCAATGCCCTGGCCGCGACCGGCGGCAACCTGCAGCATCCGGTGCTGCTGATCGCACCCGACGAAACCATCGCTCGCCTGGTCGCGCAAGACCTGCGCGAGGCCGGCTGGCAGCAGCTCTCATGGGCCCGCGCCGAAGCGGTCGAGTCCGCGGGCTGGGCCCAGCAGGCCACGTCCGCGTCGCCATCCGACGCCGAGGCCATCGACTACCTGCTGTTCGTGCACGACCGCCACGACGGCAATCTCGACGCGGCGCGCCGCTACCTCGACTGGGAATTGGGCCTGATCGCCCAATGTGCGCCCGATGAACTGGCCAGCTTCAGCCTGCCGGCCGCTGCGCACGAAAGTTCGCGCCAAAAACCGCATATCGATAGTTGAAGGCGTTCGTTGCAGCGGCAGGCGCGGCCTCGCAAGATCGCCGCCTGCCTGGTCTCCTTCGAATTCCGCCATGCCACACCGGCCATGGACCGGCGATGCGCCCGTGCTGCGGCCGCATGTCGGACTCGAGGAGCCGCAGGACCCGATCGCCCACCAGGCGCAAGCCTTCGCCGCCCGCTGTGCCGGCACCCTGACTCCAGCCAGCGAATATCTCTTCTCCATGTCCTCGAAAGCCAATTCCTTCTCCGAAACACCCGACCCGCGCGTGCGCGTGGCGGTCGATGTCGGCGGCACCTTCACCGACGTGGTGCTGCTGCGCGGCGTCGAGAAGCACACCCTCAAGGTGCTCACCACGCCGGCCGCCCCCGAGCAGGCCGTGCTCGGCGGGGTGCAAGAGGTGCTGCAGCAGGCGGGCATCGGCTGGGCCGATGTCGACCTGCTGATCCTCGGCACCACGCTGGCCACCAACGCGCTGATCGAGCGCAAGGGCGCGTCCACGGCGCTGCTCACCACGCACGGGTTCCGCGACCTGGTGGAGATCGGCCTCGAAGACCGTTTCGCGCAGTACGACGTGTTCCTCGACAAGCCCGCACCGCTGGTGCCGCGCCACTGGCGCCACGGGGTGGTCGAGCGCGTGGATGCGGCCGGCCGCGTGATCACGCCACTGGACGAAGCGCAGGTGGCCGTGCTCGCGAAGCAGCTGGTGGCCGACGGTATCGAGAGCGTGGCCGTGTGCTTCCTGCACGGCTATGCCAACCCCGCGCACGAGCGCCGGGTGCGCGAGCTGCTGCGCCAGCACGCGCCCGGCCTGTGGGTGTCGCTGGCCTCCGACGTGTGTCCCGAGATCCGCGAGTACGAGCGCCTGTCGACCATCAGCGCCAACGCCTATGTGCAGCCGCAGGTGGCAGGCTACCTGCGCCGCCTGCAGGAAGGTGCGAGCGCACGCGGCCTGCATGCCGAACCCTTCCTCATGACATCGGGCGGCGCCATCACCACGCTGCAGGCCGGCATCGACGAGCCCGTGCGCCTGGTCGAGTCGGGCCCCGCGGGCGGTGCGGTGCTGGCGCGGCAGGTGGCCGAGCAGATCGGCGCCACGCGCGCGCTCTCGTTCGACATGGGCGGCACCACCGCCAAGATCTGCTTCATCGACGACTACCAGCCGCAGATCAGCCGCAGCTTCGAGTTCGGCCGGGTGCACCGGCACCTGAAGGGCTCGGGCCTGCCGATCCGCATCCCGGTGATCGAGATGGTGGAGATCGGCGCGGGCGGCGGCTCCATCGCGCGCGTCAACCACCTGGGCGTGGTGCAGGTGGGTCCCGACAGCGCGGGCTCCGCGCCCGGCCCGGCCGCCTACGGCCTGGGCGGCGAACAGCCCACCGTGACCGACGCGCACGCCGCGCTCGGCACCATCGATCCGGCGCGCTTCGCGGTCGGCAAGGTGCGGCTCGATCCGCAGCGTGCACGCGACGCACTGCTGCAGGGCCTCACGGCGCAGACCGGCCTCGATGTGGAAACTGCCGCGCAGGCCGTGATCGAGATCGTCACCGAGAACATGGCCAACGCTGCGCGCGTGCATGCCTCCGAACTCGGCAAGGCGGCGGAAGAAAGCACGCTGATCGCCTTCGGCGGTGCGGCGCCGCTGCATGCCGCCCTGCTGGCGCGCAAGCTGGGCATCGCACGGCTCGTGATTCCCAATTCGGCCGGCGTCGGTTCGGCGCTGGGTTTTCTGTGGGCGCCGGTGGCCTACCAGACCGTGCGCAGCCTCGCGCAGCGGCTGGACCGCATCGACCATGCCGCGGTGGACAAGCTGCTGATCGAGCTCACAGCCACGGCCGACGACGTGGTGCTGCGCGCCGCGCCCGGGGCCGCGCTGGTGCGCCATCGCCAGGCCTTCATGCGCTACGCCGGCCAGGGCCACGAGATTCCGGTCGAGTTGCCCGAAGGCCCGTTCGATGCGACCGCGAGCAAGGCTTTGCATCGACGCTTCGAGGAACGCTATGCCGCGCTCTACGGCCGCAGCCTGCCGCACATCGCGGCCGAGGCGGTGAGCTGGTCCGTCGCGGTGGAGGCCGGGGGCCGCGCGGCGCCGGAGCCCGACGAGGTGGCGGCCGACACGGGCCGCGCCGCACCTTCGGGCACGCGCCGCCTGTACGACGCCGACGCCGGCCGGTGGGCCGAGGTTCCGGTCTATGAACGCACCGCGCTCGGTGTGGGCAAGTGGATCGAAGGCCCGGCGCTGATCGTCGAAGACGAGACGACCACGCACGTCATCGCCGGCTTTGAGGCGCGTATCAGCAGGCTGGGCGCGCTGGTGCTCGACGACACGACCGCCGTCCAGCTCGACCACGCCGAGGCCGCCGAAGCGGTCCCTGCATGAGCGCTACGGGCCGTCAGGCGCTGCGCCAGCAACTGGTGTGGAGCCGCCTGCTCGCGGTGGTCGAGGAACAGGCGCAGGCGCTCATTCGCACCGCCTTCGGCACACCGACGCGCGAGGCCGGCGACCTGTCGGCCGGCGTGTTCCTGCCCGACGGACGGATGGTCGCGCAGGCCGTGACCGGCACGCCGGGCCACGTCAACTCGATGGCCGATTCGGTGCTGCATTTCCTGCGCGCCTTTCCGGCCGACACCATGCGCGACGGCGACGTGTGCGTCACCAACGATCCGTGGAAAGGCACGGGCCACCTGTTCGACGTGGTCATGGTCACGCCGGTGTTCCACCGCGGCAAGCTCGTGGCGCTGTTCGCCTCCACCGTGCACGTGGTGGACATCGGCGGCGTCAACGCCGGGCCCGATGCGCTGGAGATCTTCCACGAAGGCCTGTTCCTGCCGCCGCTGCGCTTCGTGAGCGAAGGCGCGATCGAAGAGGCGGTGCTGGACATCGTGCGCGCCAACGTGCGCGAGCCCGGCCAGGTCGAGGGCGACTTCCATGCGCTGGTGGCCTGCAATGCCGTGGGCGCCGCCAGACTCCAGCGCCTGCTGCGCGAGTTCGGCTTGGCCGACCTCGAGGCGCAAGGCGACTACATCATCGAGCGCTCGCGGCTCGCAATGCGCGAGGCACTGCGCGAATGGCCCAAGGGCACTTGGCAGAACCACATGACGGTCGACGGCTACGACACGCCGGTCGAACTGCATGCGGCCATCACCATCTCGGACGACGGCGTGCTGGTCGACTTCGAAGGCACTTCCGCCACCATCGCACGCGGCATCAACGTGCCCAAGGCCTACACCGATGCCTACACCTCCTTCGGCATCCGCTGCCTGGTGGGTGCGGACGTGCCCAACAATTCAGGCTCGCTCGCGCCCATCCGCGTGGTAGCGCCCGAAGGCTCGATCGTCCATGCGCTGCCGCCTGCCGCGGTGGCAGCCCGCGCGGCGATTGGCCAGATGCTGCCCGACCTCGTGTTCGGGGCGCTGCGCCAGGCACGGCCTGACCGCGTGCCGGCCGAGGGCGCCTCGTCGCTGTGGAACATCCGGCTGTCCGGCGGCCAACCGATCGAGGGCGGTCCCAACGAGGCGCTGCGGCGCGGGCGCCGCTTCAACATCGTGAGCTTCAGCACCGGCGGCACCGGCGCGCGGCCGGGCAAGGACGGGCTCTCGGCCACCGCCTATCCGAGCGGCGTGCGCAACGTGTCGCTCGAGATCCTGGAGACGCAGGCGCCGCTGCTGTTCCGCCGCAAGGAATACCGGCCCGGTTCGGGTGGCGTCGGCGCCTCGCGCGGCGGGCTTGGCCAGGTCATCGAGATCGAGAACGCCGATGGCGATCCGATGGTGCTCTCGGCCACCTGGGACCGCGTGCGCTTTCCCGCGCGCGGCGCGCTCGGTGGCGGCGACGGTGCGCCGGGCGCCGCGCGGCTCAAGCATTCGGGCACGGCGTTGCGCGGCAAGGGCCGCCAGGTCATTCCCGCCGGCGAAGTGCTGGTGGTCGAGACGCCCGGTGGCGCGGGCCTGGGCGACCCGGCAAAACGCGACCCCGCGCTGGCCGCGCGCGACCTGAAGGCCGGGCTCGCCGGAGCCGCCGCCCCCGCACCGCTTGTCGCATCAACAGGGACCGCTGCATGAGCAACACGCCCACGGCGCTGGCCAGCCGCCAGCTCATCCGCAACCAACTCGCCTGGAACCGCCTTCTCTCCGTGGTCGAGGAACAGGCCCAGGTGCTGATCCATACCGCCTTCGGCACCTCCACGCGCGAGGCTGGCGACCTGTCGGCCGGCGTGTTCCTGCCCGACGGCCGCATGATCGCGCAGGCCGTGACCGGCACGCCCGGCCACGTTAACTCGATGGCCGAGTCGGTCAAGCACTTCCTGCGGCGCTTTCCCATCGAGACGATGGAAGACGGCGACGTGTTCCTGACCAACGATCCGTGGAAGGGCACCGGCCATCTGTTCGACATGACGATGGTCACGCCGGTCTTCGATGGCGAAGGCGACGCACGGCGCGCGGTGGCGCTGTTTGCCTCCACGCTGCACGTGGTCGACATCGGCGGCATCGGCTCCAGCCCCGACGGCCTGGAGATCTACCACGAGGGCCTGTTCCTGCCGATCCTGCGCTTCGTGCGCAAAGGCACCGTCGACCCGGCCGTGCGCGCGATCATCCGCGCCAACGTGCGCGACCCCGAGCAGGTCGAGGGCGACCTGTACGCGCTGGTCGCCTGCAACGAGGTGGGCGGCCGGCGCCTGCGCACGCTGCTGCGCGAATTCGAGCTGGCCGGCCTCGAGGCACTGGGTGAGTTCGTCATCGCGCGTTCGGCCCAGGCCATGCGCGAGGCGCTGCGCGGCTGGCCGCGCGGCACCTGGCACAACACGCTGGTGGCCGACGGCTACGACGCGCCCATCACGCTGCAGGTGTCGGTCACCATCGCCGACGACGGCATCGTGGTCGACTTCGGCGGCACCTCGGGCACGGTGGCGCGCGGCATCAACGTGCCCAAGGCCTACACCGACGCCTACACCTCCTTCGGCATCCGATGCCTGGTGGGCGCCGACGTGCCCAACAACGCCGGCTCGCTGACACCGATCCGCGTCGAGGCGCCGGCCGGCTGCATCCTGAATGCGCTGCATCCGGCCGCGGTGACCGCGCGCCACGTGGTCGGCCAGCTGCTGCCCGATGCGGTGTTCGGCGCGCTGCGCCAGGCGAGGCCCGACCTCGTGCCGGCCGAGGGGGCCTCCTCGCTGTGGAACCTGCAGCTCGTCGGCGGCGAGGTGCTGGCCGGCACCTCCGCGGCCAACGCCGAGGCGGTGCGGCGCGGCCCGCGCTTCAACGCGATCAGCTTCTCCACCGGCGGCACCGGCGCGCGCCCGGGCAAGGATGGACTGTCGGTGACGGCCTACCCGAGCGGCGTGCGCAACGTGTCGCTCGAAATTCTCGAGACCCAGGCGCCGATCGTCTTCGAGCGCAAGGAATTCCGTCCCGACTCCGGCGGTGCCGGCACCGTGCGCGGCGGGCTGGGCCAGGTCATCGAGGTGCGGCATGCGCGCGAAGACGCGGCCATGCTGATCGCCGCCGCGTTCGACCGGGTCGACCATCCCGCGCGCGGTGCGCTCGGTGGGCTCGACGGCGCACCGGGCCGGCTGCGGCTGGCTTCGGGCGCCGGGCTGCGCGCCAAGGGGCGGCAGCTGATTCCTGCGGGCGACCGGCTCATCGTCGAGACGCCCGGCGGCGGCGGCCTGGGTCCACCGTCCAGGCGCGACCCGGCGGCGGTGGCGCGCGACCTGCGCGAAGGCCTCGTCTCGGCCGAAGCGAACCGGGCCGTCGAAAGTGCCGAGCCGGCCGATGCCTGACCTTCTTCTTTTTCTTTCACGTCGCCAGTCTCTCCCCACCATGCATCTCCTGATCCAGGCGCTCCGGCTTCGCAGCGCCGTCGCCGCCACCCTGCTTGCAGCACACCTTGCCGCTCATGCGGCCCCGCCCGCCCACAGCGGCACGCTCACCCTGCTCCTGACCAGCGAGCCCACGGCGCTCGTCACCATCGGCAACGTCGCCACGCCCATCCTGAGCGTGAGCGCCAAGGTCACCGAAGGGCTGCTCAAGTACGACCACGACGTCAACCCGCAGCCGCAGCTGGCCACCGGGTGGACCATCAGCCCCGATGGCCTGACCTACACCTTCACCCTGCGCCAGGGCGTGAAGTGGCACGACGGCAAGGACTTCACCTCGGCCGACGTGGCGTATTCCATCGAGCTGCTCAAGAAGATCCACCCGCGCGGCCGCAACACCTTCGCCAACCTCACGGCCGTCGACACCCCCGACAAGTACACGGCCGTGCTGCGCCTGTCGAAGCCCGCGCCCTACCTGATCCGCGCGCTGGTGGCCACCGAGACGCCGATCGTGCCCAAACACGCCTACGAAGGCACCGACCCCGCCAGCAATCCGAACAACAACGCCCCGATCGGTACTGGCCCCTTCAGGTTCAAGGAGTGGGTGCGCGGCAGCCACATCGTGTACGAACGCAATCCCGGGTACTGGGACAAGCCCAAGCCTTACATCGACCAGCTGATCGTGCGCTTCGTGACCGACCCGGCCGCCGCCGCCGTGGCCTTCGAGACCGGCACTGTCGACCTGGGCTACCGCACGCCGGTTCCGCTGGCCGACCTGGAACGCCTGAAGAAGGTGCCGGCGCTGCGCTTCGAGACCAAGGGCAACAGCTACTCGTCGAACGTGACGCGGTTGGAGTTCAACCTCGACAACGAGTACTTCAGGAACGAGAAGGTGCGCCAGGCCGTGGCCCGCGCGATCGACCGCAGCGTGATCGTGAAGGTGGTGAACTATGGCTATGGCCAGGTGAGCTATTCGCCGATCGCACCGGGCCTGAAGACCTTCCACGACCCCGCGCCCTCCCCCTACGCCTTCGACCTGAAGAAGGCCAACGCGCTGCTCGACGAGGCAGGCTTTCCGAAGAAGGCCGGCGGCGTGCGCTTCAGCGTGCCGCTGGACTTCAATCCCATTGGCTCCGACGGTCCGCGCCTGGCGGACTACCTGCGCTCCGCACTGGCTCGGATCGGCATCGCGGCGACAGTGCGCGCACAGGACCCGAGCGCCTTCATCAAGCGCATCTACACCGACCGCGATTTCGCCCTCACGACGAACGGCGCGAGCAACCTGTTCGACCCGACCGTCGGTGTGCAGCGCCTGTACTGGTCGAAGAACTTCATCAAGGGAGTGCCCTTCTCCAACGGCACTCATTACCAGAACCCGGCGGTGGACAAGCTGCTCGAAGACGCCGCCATCGAGAACGACCCGTCCAGGCGCCTGAAGCTCTTCAAGGATTTCCAGGACACCGTGGCGCGCGACGTGCCCGACCTGAACCTCTACCAGCCGGTGTTCATCACCATCGCCAACCAGCGCGTGCACGACCACTCGCTAACGGCCGATGGGGTCGAGTCGAACCTGGCGGATGTCTGGGTGGACGCGGCAAAGAAGTAAGTTCCGGTCGCCCTTTCTTCGTACCCGCGAAGCGGGCGCAGTGCAATGTATTGGGGCCTCAAGCCGCCTTGCGCTGCTCCATTCCTGGCACAGCCGCAATCAAACTGCGCGTATACGGATGCTGCGGCCGGTCCCAGATGTCCCGATGGCTGCCGGTTTCGACGATCTTTCCCTTGTTCATCACCATCACACGGTCGGCGATGTAGCGCACCACCGAAAGGTCGTGCGAGATGAACAGGTACGAGAGCCCGAAGTCCTCCTTCAGCTCCACCAGCAGGTTCAGGATCTGCGCCTGCACCGAGACGTCGAGTGCCGACACAGGTTCGTCGAGCACCACCAGCGAAGGCCGCAGCACGAGTGCGCGCGCAATGCCGATGCGCTGGCGCTGGCCGCCCGAGAACTCGTTGGGAAAGCGCCGCCCGGCATCGGCGGGCAGGCCCACGCGCTCCAGGATGGCGGCGATCCGGTTGCGCCGTTCCGCACGGTCCGACACGCCATGCACCTTGAGCACCGATTCGATGATGTCGAACACGCTGCGGCGCGGATTCAGCGACGCGTACGGGTCCTGGAACACCATCTGCACGCGCCGCCGCCAGGGCTTCAGCGCTCTTTCCGGCAGCGGCGCGATGTCGGTGCCATCGAACACGATGCGGCCGGAGGCCGGATTCACCAGCCGCAGCAGCGTGCGCGACAGCGTCGACTTGCCACAGCCCGACTCACCCACCAGGCCCACGGTTTCGCCCGCGCGGATATCGAACGACACGCCGTCGACCGCATGCAGCACGCCGCCGCCGCGCTGGGGGTAGTCGGTGCGCAGGTCCTGCACCGACAACAGCGGCTCGGCGGCCGGGCCGCGCAAGGCCCGCACTTTCGATGCGGGTCGAGGCACATGGAGCGTGAAGTCGCGCACGCCGGTCGCGGGATCGAGCCGGGTCTGTATTTCGGGCAGCCGCGCATCGGCGTAGTGCAGCGAACTGCCGGCATGGAGCGACGCGCCGAGCAGGCCCTGCGTGTAGGCATGCGACGGCGCGGCAAAGAGCTTGGAGGTGGGCGCCTCCTCGACCTTCTGTCCGCCATACATCACGGCAACGCGGTCGGCCCACTGGGCAACCAGGCCGAGGTCGTGCGTGATCAGCAGCAACGCCATGTCGAGCTCGCGGCGCAGGCCGTCGAGCAGCGCGAGGATCTGGGCCTGGATGGTGACGTCCAGCGCGGTGGTGGGCTCGTCCGCCACCAGCAGGCGCGGCTTGCAGGCCACGGCCATTGCGATCATCACGCGCTGGCGCTGGCCGCCCGAGAGGTTGTGCGGATGGTCGTCGATGCGCCGGTGCGGCTCGGGAATGCGCACGAGGTCGAGCAGCTCGATGGCCCGCTTGCGCGCGGCGGTGACGGAAAGCTTTTCGTGGCGGCGAAGCGTTTCCTCGATCTGCGCGCCGATGGTGTGTACCGGGTTCAGCGAAGTCATCGGCTCCTGGAAGATCATCGCGATCTCGCGGCCGCGCACTTCGCGCAATTGGGCCTGCGGCAGCGCGAGGATGTCGCGTCCATCGAAGTGGATGCTGCCGCGCAGCACCGCGCCGGGTGCCAGCAGCCGCAGCAGTGCCAGCGCGGTGGTCGACTTGCCGCAGCCCGATTCGCCGACGAGCGCCAGCGTCTCTCCGCGCTGCAGTGTCAGGTCCAGCCCGCTAACGGCCTGGATCGGCCCGTTCGAGCCGCGGAAGAAGACATCGAGGCCGCGCACATCGAGCAGCGGCGGTGCGGCCTGCACTTGTTCGAGCGTCATCTCAACGCCCCCTCAGCCGTGGATTGAACGCGTCGTTGAGGCCGTCCCCCACGAGGTTGAGCGCCAGCACCGTGAGCACGATGGCCGCGCCCGGCAATGCGGTGAGATACCACGCGGTGCGCAGCAGTTCGCGCCCTTGCCCGATCATGCTGCCCCACGACACGGCGTTGGGGTCGCCCATGCCAAGGAAGGACAGCGCCGACTCGATGAGGATGGCGCTCGCCACCAGCACCGAGGTGGTCACGATCACGGGTGGCAGCGCATTGGGCAATATCTCCTGGAAGATGATGCGCGCGTGGCCGAAACCCTGGCTGCGCGCGGCCAGCACGAACTCGGTCTCGCGCAGCGTGCGGAACTCGGCGCGCACCAGCCGGGCGATCACCGGCCACGACGCGAGCCCGATGGCGAACACGATCACCGGCACCGAGGGCTGGCCGATCGCGACCACCACGATCACGAACAGGAACGAAGGCATGGTCTGGAACAGCTCGGTGATTCGCACCAGCACGTCGTCGACACGGCCGCCGAAGTAGCCGGCCGAGGCCCCCACGAGCACGCCGATCAACAGGCTCAGCGTGGCCGCCACCACACCCACCGCGAGCGAGATGCGCGCGCCGTGCGCGATGCCGGCAATCACGTCGCGGCCGAGCGAATCGCTGCCGAGCGGATAGCCGGCGTCCTGCCCCGGCCAGAGCAGCGGCGGCGCCACCATGTCGAGGGGGTCGCCGGGGTACAGCAGCGGCGCGGCGAGCGCCAGCACCAGCATGAAGGCCAACAGCACCACGCCCGCCACGGCGGCCGGGTTGCGCAGGAAGGCGCGCAGCGCAGCGCGGCGGCTGGACAGCGGCTTCGCGTCGACAGCGGACTTCGCGGCCACTGCCGGCGCACGGCGTGCGGCGACCGGAGCCGGCGCTGCCGGTTGCCCAATGGCGGCATCGAGGGTAAATGGTGTGGACATCGGAAATCGCAGTCAGAAATCTTAAGGGAGAGCTCAGCGCACCTGGATGCGAGGATCGAGCCAGGCATGCAGCAGGTCGACCAGCATGTTGGCCAGGATGACCAGCAGCGAGGACATCAGCAGCACGCCCAGCAGCACGGTGTAGTCGCGGCCCGCCACCGAGTCGAAGGCCAGCCGTCCGAGCCCGGGCCAGCTGAAGACCGTCTCGACCACCACCGCGCCGCCGAGCAGCGTGCCGAAGTGCATGCCCGCGACGGTGGTGACGGGAATCAGCGCGTTGCGCAGCACATGGCGCAGGTTGACGGTCCACGGATGCAAGCCCTTGGCCTCGGCGGTGCGCACGAAGTCCTGCCGCGCCACCTCGAGCATCGCGGCGCGCGTGAGGCGCGAGAAGATCGCGATGTAGAACCCCGACATGGCCAGCGCCGGCAGCACGAGGTGGCGCGCCACGTCGAGTGCATGCGTCCAGCCGGTGTAGCCCGCGCCGATGCTCTCGCTGCCGCCGGTAGGCAGCCAGCCCAGGTGCACCGAGAACAGCACGATAGCCATCAGGCCGAGCCAGAAGCCCGGGGTGGAGTACAGCAGCAGCGCCAGCACCGACAGCGTGCGGTCCTGCCAGCGGCCGACGCGGGTGGCCATGACGGTGCCCAGCGCAATGCCGATGGCCAGGGCGAAGGCCAGGGCCGTGACCATCAACAGCAGCGTGTTGCCCAGCCGCGCGCCAATCAGCGACGCCACCGGCATGTTGTAGCGCGGCGAAGTGCCGAGGCTGAAATGCGCGAGGTTGCCGAGGTAGGCGCCCAGCTGGTGCAGCACAGGCAGGTCGAGCCCGAAATGGCTGCGCAGCTGCGCCATGCTCTCGGCCGTGGCGGAGCCGGATTCGGCGGCCACCACGTCGGCGGCGTCGCCCGGGATCCACTGCATCAGAACGAAATTGAGAAGGATCACGCCGACGACGGTCGGCACGGCCTGCCAGGCCGTGCGTGCCAGCGTGCGGCTTGCGCTGCGCAGATTCATGGGAAGAGTTAGTGGGAACGGTGATGGGCTGGCAGCGTATGCGGGCCGGTGCTCGCCGCGAAGGAAGCTTTTCTTCTACGGATATCTGGTTTGCTTCGTTGGACCGGCGCGTAGTCCGCCCCTAGAGTGCGGCTCGCTCAACCGAAGACTCCAAATGACCCACCTTCCCTCTACCGGCAAAGCGTTGGCGGCCTTCGCGCTCTTCCTGGGCCTGCACACGTCGCAGGCAGCCCCGCAAGCCGGCGGCACCGTCACGCTGGTGCTGATGAACGAACCACCCACGCTGGTATCGGTTGCGCACTCGCACTCCTCTACCCTGGCCGTGAGCGCCAAAGTCACCGAGGGCCTGCTGAAATACGACCAGGACCTGAGGCCGCAAGGCCAGCTGGCGACAGCCTGGCAGGTGGGCGCCGACGGCAAGAGCTACACATTCACGCTGCGCCGCGGCGTGAAGTGGCACGACGGACGCGACTTCACCTCGGCCGATGTTGCGCATTCGATCCTCTTGCTGAAGGAGCACCATCCCCGCGGCCGGAGCACCTTCGCCCCGGTGGAGCGCGTAAGAACGCCCGACCCGTACACCGCGGTGCTGGAACTGTCGCGGCCCGCACCCTACTTGCTGAAGGCATTCGTCGCGTCCGAGGCGCCGATCGTGCCCAAGCATCTCTATGAAAGCGGCGATGTCCTGCGCAACCCCAACGGTTCGGCGCCCATCGGCACCGGCCCTTTCCGGTTCAAGGAATGGGTGCGCGGCAGCCACATCGTCTACGAGCGCAACACCGACTATTGGGACAAGCCCAAGCCATACATCGACCGGTTGATCGTGAAGGTCATTCCCGATGCAGCCTCGCGTTCCATCGCCTTCGAGACCGGCGACGTGGACATCGGCTATCGCACGCCGGTGTCTCCCGGCGACATCGAACGGCTGAAGGCCAACCCCAAGCTCGGCTTTGAAACGCGCGGCAACAGCTACTCGTACAACGTCACCCGGCTGGAGTTCAACCTGCGCCAGCCGCAGCTGAAGGAGCTCAAGGTGCGCCAGGCCATCGCGCACGCCATCAGCCGCGAGGTGGTGCGCGACAACGTGTTCTACGGCTATGGGGTGATCTCGTACTCGCCCATTGCGCCGGGTCTGAAGGAATTCCACGACACGCGCCCCACGCCCTACCCCTTCGCGCCGAAGACCTCCGAGCGGCTGCTCGACGAAGCGGGCTTTCCGCGCGGCGCCGACGGCACGCGCTTCACGCTGGCGCTGGACTTCAACCCGAGCGACCTGCACAAGCGCCTGGCCGATTATGTGAAGCAGGCGCTGGGCCGCGTCGGAATCAGGGTCGACATCCGCGCCACCGACTTCTCTCAATATGTGAAGCGCATCTACAGCGAGCAGAACTACGACCTGGCGATCAACGGCACCAGCAACCTGTTCGATCCGACGGTAGGGTCGCAGCGTCTGTACTGGTCAAAGAACATCCGCCAGGGCGTTCCCTTTTCGAACGGCACCTTCTACGACAACCCGGTCGTCGACAAGCTGCTGGAAGACGCGGCTGTCGAGATCGATCCGGCCAGGCGCGTGGCACTCTTCAAGGAGTTCCAGCGCATCGTCGGGATCGAGGTGCCCGACCTGAACCTGCTCTCGCCCACCTACTTCACCATCTACAACCGGCGCGTGCACGACCATTCGCTGACCGGGGACGGGGTGGAGGCGAACTTCGCGGACGTCTATATTCGCTGACTTCCCGTTCTCTTGACCCGAACAGCGATGCATTGACCGCCGATGATTTGAAGCAACTCGCCGAGGCTGGCAACCGACGGGGCAACCCCGTCTGCGGGAGCTGGCCGCACCGGGCAGCCGCGTGGGAGAGCTTCACCGAAGACCGGTGGCCCACAGACCTGATGCAGCCCCTGGGCACGCTGCGCGCCGACGGCGTCGACGAACCGGTGTTCGAGGAATTTCATCCGCACGGCACGCGCTACGACTCGGTGGGCGCGCCGATTTCCGTGGCGCACTTTCCATTCAACCGGTGCGATGTGTATCGCTGCACGGCCTGTGCGCGGCTGGTGCTGCGGTACACCGAGTTTGGCGGCTACTACGTCGATCACCGCGCGCGGCGGGTCGATGCCGCGCTGGTAAGCGGCTGAAGCCTCAGGCCAGCAGCCCCTTCCAGTAGAGGCGCGCGGCGGCCAGCACGGTCCGCATCTGCGTGGTGTGGGCCAATTGAAAGGCCGCACCTCGCACGGTTTCGTCGGGAAACTCCGTCACCAGCGTGAACGGCACGGTGGATCGCTCGTCCGTCATGACCAGGCACGGAATGCCGTTGATGCACTCGTAGGGAAGATCGCCCACATGGGCATGCCACATCTTCTGCTGCCGGGCATTGAACTCGGCGAGCTCGGTGGATCCCGACTGCAGTTCCTCGGTGAGCGCGACCAGGAAGCGCATGCCGTCATACCCGGGGTGCCGGCGGAGGATCAGGAAGAAGCCCTTGGGCACCGTCCACAGTTCGCTGCCGCGTGGCACGTAGCCCGCGCGCGGGCGCGTCCATTCATGGGCCGGGTAGCCGTGCAGGCTCAGGTGCAAACGCGCACCGGTGCGGGCGATGGCCTCGAGCCGCGCGGCCTTTTCGCCGAAGGGCGGCTGCATCCGGGCCTCGAGGTCGTCGCCCAGCGCGGTGTAGCGCGCGGAATGCGCCATGTGCGTCGGGTGCGTGGCCTGCAGGTAGTGGTGCAGGGCCGCTCCGTCGGGATTCTCAAGCGGCACGAGCGCGTAGTGGGCGTCGCGGTGATCGTTTAGGTGGCGTGCCGCACGAAGCGCGCCGACCACGCCCGAGCTTTCATTGGCGTGCTGGCCTGCCGTGACGACAAGGCCCGGCAGCGCCCCGCGCACGTGCACGCCAGCGACCTTGCGGCCCTGGAACGAGGTGACCGAGAACGGCTCGCCCGGCAGCGCGGCCACCGCATGCTCGACTTCCACCGGCGCAAGCGAGCGCACGGCCGTATCGAGCGCCAGCGTGCCGTCCACCGGCGGATCGACACGGCGATGCCGCGCCAGCCGCACGCTGAGCTGCGTTTCGCCACTCGACGCGGAGATCCGCGGAACGATTTGTCCGAGCTGGAGCGTGCGATCGGCATCGGGCAGCCCCGCGCGCGCCTTGAAGAATTCGAGCGCGCCGTAGTAAAGGTCTTCCTGCAACGCCTCGAAAGTGCTGATCGTTTCTTCGCCGAACGGCAGGCGGCGTTCGATGCCGCTG
This sequence comes from Variovorax sp. OV700, assembly GCF_900099805.1. Lineage (GTDB taxonomy): Bacteria > Pseudomonadota > Gammaproteobacteria > Burkholderiales > Burkholderiaceae_C > Variovorax. The sequence goes on from NZ_FNDR01000004.1 coordinate 68,392, forward strand.
GTTGCAACCTCGATCTCGAGCGTATCGAAGAGTGGGAGCGTGGCAGGCCATTCGTGCCGCCGTATCGTCTCCAGCGCGGTGTCGCAGGCGATCTCGAATTCGGTGCGCAGCGGCGCGTCTTCGGCCAGCGTGTCGCCATGCCACACGCGCAGCCAGCCGCAGGGCGAGCCGGCAGCGTCGTTCGGGGCAAACACCTGCCAGCGCCGGCCTGCGGCCTCGACGAGGTAATCGGCCTCCAGCGCCCTGCCCTCGATGAACCGGAGCGAGGCGCGGTCGCCGATCAAGCCGGCCAGTGGATAGGCCTCCAGCCGAAAGCGCTGCGCCTTGCCTGCCGGGGTGTGGACCGCGATCTCGCCTGGCGCCTCCTTGAGCGCCTTCTCGAATTCCTCGAGAAAGAAATGGACGAGCGGCTTGTAGGCGCTGCGCAGCACCGCCGCCACACCCGCCTTGGCCAACGCCTCCTCCGCCGCGCGACGTTCCGCCACATCCTCGAAGAGCCACGCCTCGATGCGCGTTGCCGGCTGTGCGGTGAATCGCTCGACCAGTTGCCTGAGAGTGCGGGGAATGGCGGTGTCGAGCAGAAGGATCATGCAGCGAGTGTTTCGGGGTCCGAAAAGAACCGGTGCTCGATCTGGCGAATGGACTGCCAGTCGGCGGTGAGGCGGTCGAACTGCGCGTCGAACAGGCCTACCATGCCGAGCGCTGTGCGCAGATCGGTGGTCACGTTCACGCGGTCGCCTGTTTTAACCCATCGCTTCACGCTGACGCAAGACGGCAGCCGTTCGATCGAGTCCCAGTCGAACTCCCTGGCGAGCACACCCGCCTTCGGCGACACCAGCAGGATGTGGCCGCAGAAGCCGCTGAAACGCGGCCGGTCGTTCAGCGTCTGCTTGAAAAGTTGCGGGTTGACGAAGGCCTCGACCGTCGCGGAGATCTGGTTCTCTCCGGTCACCGCTGTCGTGAGCCGCGGGTCGAGGCTGCCGTGCAGGCGGGAGTTGAGCTCGACGATGGTCGGGCCCTCGGCGGTCACGATCAACTCCAGGTGCGACGGTCCGTAGTGCAGGCCCACGGCATCGAGCACCTGCGCGGCATAGGCGATGACCTGCGCATACTCCGCCTGCGTGTGGTCGACCACGAGCATCTTCTCCAGGCGCGGCGAGTGGCTGCGGTCGCGCTCCACCTCCCAGAGGCTCACCACCTTGTGTTGCCCCCCGAAGGAGACGGCGTCGACGATGTACTCCTGCCCTTCGCTGTACGACTGGATCAGGATGTCTTCCTGCACCTCGTCGTAGGAAGACTTGATCGCCAGCACGTTGCGGGCGGCCTCCTCCACCTGCTCGGGCGTGCGGCAGATCTTCACGCCCTTGACGCCCGAGCTGCGCGTGGGCTTGACCACCACCGGCAGCCGCGCATGCTCGCGCGCCCAGGCGGCGATCTCCTCGGAGGAGCGCGACTGGAACTGCTGCGGCGTCCGCACGCCGGCACGCCGCAGCGCTTCGATCTGTTCGAACTTGTCGCGCCGCGCGGCGGTGAGCTCCACCGGGTTGCGCAGCGGCGCACCGAGCGCATCAGCGAGCCGCGAGGCCAGTTCCACGCCGCTGTCCACGCCCGGCAGCACCACGCTGATGCCCAAGTCGCGCAGCGCGTCGGCCGTCTGCTGCAGATCGCCGCGGTGAACCACGCTTCGCACATAGTCGGCGGGGTTGATCTGCGTCTGCAGGCGCTCCGGCAGCAGTTCGCTGCTCAGCACGTGGACGCAGCGCACGCCGTAGGAGCGGAACGCCGGCGCCAGGTGCGCGCTGGTCGAGGCGCCGTCGACGATGGCAACGGTATCAAGCAACTGCTTCTTCATGGGGTCTCTTCTCTGCGGTGGGTTGAAACACGCGGCGCACGTAGATGTACGCGCGACGCTCGCGATGAACCAGCCGTTGTGGTCCGTAGGTGATGTGAAGGTCGGCGTTGCGCAGTTCGCCTGCAACCGAGAAGTCCCAGGGCAGCGGATCGCTCGACAGCAGGAATTCGACATGCGCGTAGGAGCGCGGCGCAAAGGTCTCGGGCACGGCGACGCGGCGCCCTTGAAGTTTGTCCAGCAAAGCCGCAACGATGTCGAAACCATAGCCATCGCGCACGATGTCGCAGATGAAGCTGCCGGCGATGCGGGGATTGAGTTCGATGATGTAGGGCACGCCATCGCGCACGATGCAGTCCAGGTGAACCGGCCCCCACGAGAGGCCGGCGCTGCGGGTGGCCTGGGTGCCGGCGTCGATCAGGCGCTGCAGGGCCGTGTCGTCCAGGTCGAGCTCGGAGGTGTAGCCGCGCTCCAGGAAGCCCTCGCCGCGGCGTTTCAGCTTGCGCATGGCACCAACATAGCGGCCGTCGAAGTATTCGACGCAGTACTCCTCGCCTTCGAGGAATTCCTCGACGATCACGCGGTCGGTCAGGCCGGTGCGCTGGTTGGTGCGCAGTTCTTCGGCCAGCACCTCCGCGTGGCGCCGGGCCTCGTTCGCGTCGGCGCAGCGCTTCACCCCATGGCTGGCCGAGCCTTCGGCCGGTTTCACCACCACAGGGAACCGCAGTGCACCGAGCCGGTCCCAGAGCGCCGGCAAGTCGGTGAGCACACCGACGGCGAACTGCGAGGTCGGCAGGCCGCTCGCGGCCAGGAGTTCCTTCTGGTTCGCCTTGGAGACGCTGCGCGCCACGGCACCGGCATCGGGACCCGGCAAGCCGAGCTGCTCGGCCACCTGCGCCGCGAGCCGCGCATAGACATCGTTGGCCGTGGTCACTCGCAGCTGTCGGCCGGGGTCAGGGTAGCGGCTGCGCAGCCAGCCCACGACCACGGTGGCCTCGGTGTCGAGATTGACGGTTTCGACCTCGGGCGGGAACACGCCGTGCAGCAGGTCGTTCGGCCCGCTGATGACGGTCACCGGGAGTTGCCTTTCGAGCGCGGCGCGCACCAGCGCAAGGCTGGTCCCCGTCTTGCGCGCGCCGATCACGATGAGTCGTGTCATTCCATATATCCCGGGAGAAAAGCTACAGGAACAGCACGGCGATCACCGCGCCCACGAGCCGCAGGAACGCCGACAGGTCGAAGGCGAACACTGCGCCGGCCGCGACCTGCGCGGGCAGGCCCAGCATCAGCGCGCCGAACAGCGCCACGCCAATGGCGCTGCCGACCTGGCGCGCCGCGCCGAAGATCGCCGACGCAGTGGCCGAGAGCGAGGGCGGGACGCTGCCGAGCACGAGCGACGTGAGGGCCGGCGTGCCGATGCCTGCACCGATGGCCAGCAGCAGCAGGCTCGGCAAGATGCGCAGGTACGGTGTGCTCGCATCCACGCCGTGCAGCAGCGCGAAACCCAACGCCGAGAGCACAAAGCCCGCGATCACCGGCGTGCGCGGAGAGAACCGCTTGGCGAGCCGGCCGCTCGCAAGGTTGGCCAGCATGATCACCGTGAACGGCAGCAAGGCGAACCCGGTCTCGGTCGGCGTGTAGCCCCTGGCATGCTGAAAGTACAGGCTCAGCACGAAGATCGACCCATAGAAGGTGATGTTCATGAGGACGCCGAGCACGATGGCGGCGGAAAAAGAAGGGCTGTGGAAAAGCCCCAGCGGAATCATCGGCGCGGACACGCGCGCCTCATGGCGCACAAACGCGGCGATGGCCAGCGCGGCAACGGCAAAGCCCGAGAGCACCATCCAGTCCGTCCAGCCGCGCACACCGCCCTCGATGATCGCGTGGGTAAGAAAGAAGAGCGCAACGATGGCCAGCAATTGGCCACCAGCGTCGAGCCGCCCACCTGCCGTGCGGAGGGTCTCCGCGACGTACCGGCGCACCGCCCAGAGGCCGAGCACGCAGATTGGCAGGTTCACAAAGAAGATCGAGCGCCAGCCCAGCCCGGTGGTGAGCGCCCCGCCCAGCACCGGGCCTGCGGCGCTCACCACGCCGCCAATGGCGCTCCACCACCCGATGGCGCGGGTCCGCGCCGCCACATCGCCGGCGCACGCGTGCGACAGCAGCGACAGGGACGTCGGCAGGATCAGCGCGGCGCCAAAGCCCTGCGCCGCGCGCGCCGCAATCAACACGCCGATGGAAGGTGCAAGGGCACAGGCCAGCGAGGCCATCCCGAACAGCACCAGGCCCGCGCTGAAGATGCGCCGGCTGCCGAAGCGGTCGGCAAAGGAGCCTGCGGTGAGCAGCAGCGCCGCAAAGGCCAAGGTGTAGGCGTCGACGATCCACTGCAGGCCGGTCGTGCCTGCGCCAAGGTCCACGCCGATCTGCGGCATCGCGACGTTGACGATGGTCACGTCAAGCTGCACGACGACGAACCCGAAGCTGGTGGCGGCCAGGGTCCAGCCGATTCCGGCGCCGCGCGACGAGGTGGACGCAAGGCCGCCCAGTGAGGCGTCTCCTGCGGCACTCATTTGGAAGCTCCCAGTTCACGCGCGGCGCGCCGACGTTCGCCGAGGCTTTCCAGCCATGGCAACAGACTCTGGATGACGCGCGGCAGCAGATAGACGGGCAGCTGCGCGCAGGCGAAGAACAGCGCGACGGCTGGCGTTGCTGCGGAGCCGAGCGCGGCCCATAGCAGCCCCACGTTGCGGTTGCCCATCAGCAGTGCGACGTTGAACCGGGTGCGCACGCTGCCGGGTGTGAGCAAGTAGGCGATGCATTGCGCGCCGAGGTTGGCGGCAAATGCCAGTGCGATCGCCGCAACCACGAGCCGCGGGTCGTCGAAGATGGCCTGCTGCATGCCGGCCATGGTGCCCGTCGCAAAGACCAGAAGCGCGATGACCACCACGCCGTCGATCGCGCTGCCATGCGCCTCGAGATGCCCTTTGGCGAAGCGACGCACCAGGATTGCGACGCCTTCGGCGGCACCCACCAGGAGCAGCAAACGCAGTGCAAGGCTGGACGGATCGATGGTGACGCCCGGGTCTCGCCCCAGCCAATGTGCCAGCAGCGGCGCGGTAAGCGGCACCAGCGCCATCGCCGCCAGGGTGGCGACCAACGCAACGGCCGCGTCCAGCCCCAGCATGCGTGCCACGGCCGAGGTGCCGCTGGACGGCGGCGCGCAAAACGCGAGCACCAGTGCGAGCGTCCACGCCGGGGGCAGCCCGAGCGCTGGACCGGCAAAGCCGGCGATGACGGGGCATACGACGATTGCGCACAGCGGCAGCGCCAAGGACACCGCGGGCCGCCTTGCCACCGCGAGCACCGTGGCCGGATCGACCCGCAGCAGCGTGCCGAGCACGAAGACGAACACTGTCACGGGCATGAGCGGGCGCGCCAGCTCCGCCAGCGTGGGCACGAGCAAGCCCAGGAACACACCCGCCGCCAGAACAGTCGGGCCGTTGCGGGTCAGGACGGCGAGTGGCCCGGGCATGCCGCTCAGCCCTGCTCGCTCAGTGCGGGCTGAGGCGCTTCCACATGGCGGGAGCGCACGGGCTCACTCGAACGCGGCAGTAGGCAGGGATCGAACACCCGCTCGTGGCGCTTGCCGAAGGAGCGGAAGTTCCACAGGTTGGTGGTGACCATGATGCGCTGCACCCAGCGGTGGGCACGCTCATTGGCATCGAAGCTCGGCACGAAGCTGTCCCGTGAATGCAACGCGAAGCGGTTGTTCACGAAGACCAGCCGGCCAGGCTTGATGTCGATCGCCACGGAGACCGCCCTGACCTCGCGGTGGAAGTTCTCGAGCGCCGCCTTGGCGCGCTGATTCACTGGCAGCACCATGTCTGGATAGAACGCGACGGTCACCCGCGGCAACTCGAGCGGCCCCGACAGCACCGGGCTCAGGTCCGTGTTGTCGCGCGGCGTGGGCGTGGCGCCGCGCCAGCGATACGGCACGCGGATGATGAAGTGGCGGCCATAGAGCGCCTCGAGGTCTTCGTCGCTCAGGCGCGCCAGCGCCAGCCGTGCATCGGCCACCCGGGTGAGCGGCCCTTGCCCCTCGCCTTCGGGCGCCGCGCGCAACCCTAGAAGCAGCAGCGCGAGCGGCGAGGTGTCGCCCTCGGGCATGAAGGCCTGTGCGGCGTTCTCGATGTGGAAATCCAGCTCCACTTCGGAGCCGAGGCCCGTGTACTCGTGCCGGGTGTGCTTGTGCGGCGTGAGGTTGTTGACCAGCTCGAGCCCTTCGTGCGAGATCGAGTACGGCTCGCCGATGGCCGCGCCGAACGCCGCGAGCAGGTTTTCGCTGAGCACCCCGTCCTTGAACTGGCGTCCGGTTTCGCCGAACTGCGGGCTGCCGTGCACGCCGCCGTCGATCGGCAGGTTGTCGATCACCAGATGCGCGTAGGCCGCGCTGTTGGACGACTTGATGACTTCGAGCAAGCGCACGAGGCGTTCCGGAAATCGGGAATAGACGCGCCGGCGAAGCTCGCTGATGTAGGCGGAACTCCCGGCGGGGTCGTAGTCGAGGTCCCCCAGCGCCTGGCGGATCTGCTCGGCCTCGCTGGCGGTGATGCTCACTTCGGCTCTCGAACCTTGGTCTGACATGGAAACTCCTTGAGTGTGTCGACAGGCGCGCAGGAAGGCGCGTCACGTGGGCCGCGGCTGGATAGACCGACCCTGAGGCAAGGCTACGTTGGGGGTTTTATCTCCAAAAGGAATCTATTTGGCTTTTCATATCTGATAATCAGATTTATTACTTTCCACCGCACGCACAGAAGAGACCGCCCATGGACCGTGTATTGCTCGAAACCTTCAAGGCCGTCGTCGACGAAGGCGGCGCCCTCAAGGCGGCCACCGTGCTTGGCTGCGCCCAGTCCAATGTGACGACGCGGCTCCAGCAGCTGGAGCAGCGCCTGGGCGTGTCCCTGTTCAACCGGGAGGGAAAGCGGCTGCGCCTGAGCGACGCCGGAGAGCGCTACCTGCCCTATGCGGCGCGCATCCTGGCGCTGATCGACGAAGCAGCCGCCAACGCGAGATCCGAGGTCGTCGTGGCTCGGCCCCTGCGTGTGGGCACCATGGAGAGCACGGCCGCAATGCACTTGCCCCACGCGCTGGCCGCCTTCCGCCAAGCCTTCCCGGCGCTGGAACTCCAGTTGGAGGTGGAAGCCGAGCCGGCCCTGTCCCAGATGCTGCTGCAACACAGGCTGGACCTTGCAGTGACCGCGCGCGTGAACGAACGCGCAGGCCTCGCATACGAGGCGGGCTTCGATGAACCGCTTGTGGTGGTTGCGCAGGAAGATCCGGCTGAACTGCTGGCGCAAGCGCCCGTGTATGCACCGACGCTCATCGCCTTTCGCGAGGGCTGCCCCTATCGCACCATGGCGCAGCGCTGGCTCGAGTCACGGCGCATCGCCTGTGCGCGCGTGCTGTCGTTCAGCACCTACGGCGCGGTGCTGGGCTGTGCGGCGGCCGGCATGGGCATTGCCGTGGTGCCGCGCAGGCTTGTGGAGAATCAAGCGCAGGCGTATCAGCTGAAGGCCTGCCGCCCGCGCGACCTGGCACCCGCGACGAGCTACTTCGTGTTTCGTGAAGACTGGCGGCCCGGTACGGAGCCCCAGGCCCTGATGCAGGAGCTGCGCCGCTCCGCGCGCCGCCCGCTGGCACCGCTCTGACGCCCGTTCAGGACGCGGCCGGTTCGACGAGGCGAATACCGAGGTCTCCCTCGCGTTCCAGCTGTGCCACCAGGCCGATTTCCCAGTCCAGGTATTGCCTGAAGCCGGCGGCGCGCTTGGCGGGGTCGGAGTGCGCGTAGGGGCTGTACCAATGGTCGTCATCGCCGGTCAACACGCCTTCGGGGCCGCTGCCTGTGGGCAGGCGTGCTGCGGCCCAAGCCTGCGTGCCGCCTGCAAGCGCATGAACAAGGCGACCGGTGCGCGCGCCGAGTTCTGCCGCCACGATGCGCGCGAGCACCCCGTCCGACGATGCGAGCACGATGTGTTGGGACGCAGGTACGTCGGCGGTGAACTCCTGCAACCGGTCGGGTACCGCAAACCGCGCACCGGCTACATGCCGGTGCTCGTAGGCCGAGCGCCGCTCCACGTCAAAGACCACCGCTGCGCCTGCTTCCAGCGCCTTGGCAAGTTCGCGCGGCGCGATCTCGAGCGCGCCCGCGCGCAGCTGCAGCACGCGCACCGGTTCGGGGCCGAGCACCAGCACCGGCACAGCTGGCGGTGCGAACACGAAGACCTCGTGGCCGCCCAGTTGTGCGAGCCACGCCCCGGTGGTCAACGCGCGCACGCCGTCCCAGTCCGCCAGAACAACGCGAGCGCGGCGGGTGCCTATGTATTCGTCGGTGGCCTGCACCAGCTGGCCGCCGGGCGCCCAGCGCCAGCCTTCGAGGTGCCCTGCCTCGTATTCCTGGCGCGTGCGAACGTCGAAGCGGTAGAGGGAGCGCTCGTCGGATTCGGCCTCGAAGCGTGCCAGCGCGGCTGCATCGATCCGGCGCACCCCTGCACGCGCCGCCACATCCTCGGCACGGGCGCGGGCCTGTTGACGTGTGCGCTCGCCGGGTTCAGGCAATGGCGCTGCGCGGCCATGGGTGAGCTTGCGGCCCGCGAGCAGCCAGGCCATGGTGCCGTCCTTGAGCGAAACCACCGGGTTGGGAATTCCCGCATCGATGATGCGTCTGCGCGCCGACGATGGTGCGCGTACGGCCAGCGCAGTTGACCACCACCAGCGTCTCTGGCCTGGGCGCGAGTTCCTGGATGCGGTAGACCAGCTCGGCGCCCGGCAGGCTGTGGGCGAACGGCAGGCTGAAGTCGGCAAACTCCTCGGGCGTGCGGCTGTCGACCACCACGATGTCGTCGCCGCGTTCCACGCGCTCGTGCAGTTCCTCGACCGAGATCCAGGGCGTGTGCTTGCTGTGCTCGACGACCTCGCCGAAGGCCTTGCTCGGCACGTTGCTGCCGCCGAAGAGTTCATGGCCCGCGGCAGCCCACCCCTGCGTGCCGCCTGCAAGCACCGACACGTTGCGCCAGCCCAGGCGCACGAGCTTGGCGGCCGCCTGGTGGGCGAGCGATTCGTCGGCATCGGCCAGCACGATGCGGGTGCTGCGGCGCGGCACGAGGCGGTCGATCAGCACTTCCAGCCGCCACAGCGGCGCCGAGGCTGCGAGCAGGATGTGGCTGCGCACGAAGACGCCGGTCTCGCGCACGTCGAGCAGCGCAATCTCCTCGCCGTCGGACAGCGCGGCCTTCAATGCCTGTGGCGTGATCGCGTGATGACGGAGTTCGGCAAGGCTCATGGGGACTTTCGGCAAAAGGAAAAAGCAAGTTTGCAAGCAGCCTAGCCAGCGGGTCCAGCGCCTCCAACGAAGTTTTTCTTCTACGCATATCCGGTTTGCTTCGTTGGCCGGAAGCTCGCGCGACTCTAGACTCTAGATTGCATCGCCTGATGCAAACATTTCTCCTACCCCACCTCCTGCGCCGCGCCATGCTGCTGAGCGCACTGGCATGTGCAGCGCTTCACCCGCTTGCCGCCGCTGCCGACGAAGCGGCCGGCTTCCCTTCGAAGCCGGTGCACATCGTGGTTCCCGTTGCCGCGGGCGGCAGTGCCGACAAGCTCACGCGCCTCATCGCCGAACGCCTGACCGAGCGCTGGGGTCAGAACGTGGTGGTCGAGAACGTGGCCGGTGCCAGCGGCACCATTGGCGCCGCCCGTGTGGCCAAGGCCACGGCAGACGGCCATATGCTGCTTCAGCAGGGCGAAGGCCTGACGCTCAACGCCATCCTTTTCGACCGGCTGCCCTACGACGGACAGAAGGCTTTCGCGCCGGTGATCAAGGCGGTGGTAAATCCGCAGATCCTCGTGGTGAACCCGAAGACGGGCATCAACGACTTCCGCGGCTACCTGGCGCGCGCGAAGGCGCAACCGCAGTCGATCAGCCTCGGTCTGCCCGGCAATGGGGGCATCGCCCACGTGGCTCACGAAATGATTGCGCAGGACACCGGTGCACAGGTGAACTACATCCCCTACTCGGGTGGCGGCCCGGCCACCCTCGACGTGCTGGCCGGCCATGTCGACGCCACGCTGATCACCCTGGCAGCAGTGACCGACTACGTGCGCGCCGGCAAGCTGCGCGCGCTGGCCGTGACCACCGCCTACCGCTCGAGCGCCCTGCCCGACGTGCCGACCATGGGTGAAGCCGGACTGCCCGGATTTGCCGTGGAAAGCTGGCAGGGTTACTTCGCACCCGCCAGAACGCCCACCGCAGTGGTGGCAAAGATCAACCGTGACATCCAGGCGGTGATCTCCGCGCCGGAAACCCGGGCGAAGCTGGAGGACATGGGCTTCAAGGTGGCAGGCGGCACGCCGTCCGACATGGCGCGCACGCTCGCGGCCGATCGCGTGCGCTACGCCAAGACCATCCAGACCGCGGGCATCACGCTGCGCTGACCGGACCGGCATGCGGCTGCTGCGCGCCGGCCTGCCAGATGGCTCCGGCGTAGAGCGACTCGTCGAAGTCTGGCAGTACATCCGCGCGCGTGCGCTCCTCGTGCAGTGCGAGATCGGCCAGCAGCAGGTCTTCGCTGATGCGGCGTACCACTGCGGGCACGTAGCCGCGGATGCTGGGCACGTCGCCCAGCGGCAGTCCGGTGCTGGCGAATCCGCCTGGGTTGTACGTGTGAATGTCGCGCAGCCAGGGCGCGGTGCCTGGCGTCTTTTCCAGGTACTCGAGTCCTGCACCCAGATAAGGCGCGGCGCCGAGTTCATCGTCGCGCTCATGAGCAGGCGGCTCGAAGCGGTCGCGCCATCGCAGGACCAGATCGGCAATGCTGGCGAGTTCGGGCCGCTGCGAGAGTTCGTGGGTGTAGCCGGTGCCCGCGATCACAAAGTCGAAGTGGAACGTCTCTTTGTGCACCGAGGCGACCACCTTGCCCTCGCGCACCTCTGCGCCCTGCCAAGGCGCGCCCAGATGCAGATGGAAGTTCGGAAACTTCAGCACACGCTCCACCGAGTCTTGCGGCGGCGTGGTGCCGAGACGGCGGTAACGTGCCGCATGGTGCCAGCGGATGGCATCAGGTAGCGCAAGGTAGTTGTCATAGAAGCCCGGGTAGCCGCGCACGCGTGTCACCGGCGTAGCCGCGAGCCGGTCGCGGCGAGCGAACAGGTGCACGGCGGCGGCACCGTTTTCGAGCGCCACTGCCGCGGCATCAAAGGCCGAGGCGGCCGCGCCGATCACGGCCACCGCCTTGCCCGAGAGCGCCTTGAAGTCGATTGCGTGGCCGGTGTGAGCTGCGAGCCCTTGGCTCACTGCCGCTGCAAGCAGGTCGGGTATGAACGGTGCGCCGCTGCCGGCCACGCCATTGGCGAAGATCAGCTTGCGCGTGGTCTCGATGCACGGCTCACCGTTCACTTCCAGATGCAGCCGGAAGTGCGGGACCGCCCCGTGCTCCACCGGCTCGAAGCGGATCAGCCGAGTGCCGTAGCGCACGGCGGTGCCTGTGATGCCGCGGAACCACTCCAGATATTCGGCCCAGGCCGTGCGCGGAATACGGTCGATGGCAGCGTAGGCCGCTTGCCCGTGCTGCGACTCGTACCAGGCTTGAAAGCCCAGCGCCATCACCGGCCCCTCGGGCCCGACAAGGTTTTTGAGCGTGCGCAGCTTGTGCATGCGTGCGCGCGAAAGCCACACGCCGGCTTGAGACGCATCGGCTGCAGCATCGATGACGCTGACGCCGCCAACGCCCGCACGCTGCAGCGCGAAGGCAAAGGCGCTGCCCGTCTGGCCGCCGCCGACGATGACCACGTTGTGATCGATTCCGGTATGCGCTGGCACCCAGCTGGCGGGCGCAGGACCAAGGAGTCGCAATGCTTCCTGCGCCGCGTGATCGGGAGTTGTCGATAAAGGAGAGTTCATGGATTGCGTTTTCGTTGGATTTTGCGTGGACCGCTTTCGGGGGGAGCAGGCAAGTTGGCACTTCCCCCGCGGTCGCTCCCGTGCCTTTTCCTCAGCAGCGTGAGAAGCGAATAAGGGAGTGCGCCAACATTCTTTGGCCCGGGGTGCGAGAAACAAAGCACGGAATCCGCATATGCAGAACCACTTTTTTGCGTTGCTCCAACGAACCGCCTTCGCGAGCATGCCGCTGAAGATTGAGACCAGTTGGGCCGACCTTGCACTATCTCTCATCGAAGGTCCCGCGACACTGCAGCGCACGGCGCGCGGTGTTACCTGCGCTTAGGGCTGTGAAGAACGGTGAAACGGTTGCGCGCCAACGAGAAGCCAGCTTGGAACAATGCCAGGGTTCAGTGCCGCGGCCCAACCGACGATAACCACAGGCACGTAAATACCCCCTTATCGGCAGTTGAAACGTAAGCGTCCGGCCAACCCGTCTTGATTCCTGCCGCTCTGGCTAGGAGCATCGTGTTCACTACTCCACTTATTTCTCGGCGGACACGTGAACACTATCGAGGCGGCGGTAAAGGGAGGCCTATGCGTGGAAGACTTGTCTAGCTTTCCGCGTCGGTAATTTTTTGCCAAACACAGTTACCCTAGGTGCCACCAGCAGCAAAGAGGAGCGGCATGTACACGCTGATCGAATCAAGGGGAGAAATTGCCAAAGCGCAAGATGCGCTTGAGGCGACCATTCGGCAGAACTTCAAGACGCGCGTTGTCAAGGACATCGGCTGGCAGGGCGGACGTCGCAAGCATCAAACGCTAAATGTGCAGAGCGGCTATTGGTTCTACTCCGCGGACCACAAGGAAGGCGACAACCCAAAGCGCCTGAATTGGTTCGGAAAGCACGGCGATGGTCCAGGCGTTCAGATCGCCGTTGAAGTCAACGTTCCATATGCGGGCCGTAACGACATGCTCGCGGGCTTCTTCGCTCGTCACAACCAAACCGGTCGCGTCTATCTGTTCCATACTGGACGTGTGGGAGGCGGCGCGAAGGGCGTGAGCAAAGACGCGTTCCTCGCATGGAGCGCCCTTACGCCTGCGATTGTGCAAGATGCAAACGGAGATCAGCGCAACGGAATTGTAGTAATGCCCATCGAAGGCAAAGGCGCAACGCGCTCCGCCATCGACTATGTGCAAAGCATCATTGACTTCAAGCAGGCCGTTCGTGATGGGGAAACCATCACGCCGGAGACCAAAGAACGCGAGAGGCTTCTCAAGGCCTACTACGAGGAGTCAAGCGGCAGGCGCAAAGGGAAAATCAAGGCGCGGGACATCGACTACGTATCGCGCCACGGTGAGGTAGTAAATGCGCTATCTGCATGGCGCACTGCTAGTGGCCTCGTTCCAGGCGAAAAGCTAGTCAAAAACGTGCTGATTGACCTGGGCCTTAAAAAGGCTGGTGGCCTGATTGAAGTCTACGAAGTCAAGACGAGTTCGTCGCGTGGTGACGTGTACATGGCAATCGGTCAGTTGACCGTTCATTCTCCTAGTGAAAGCTGCCGGCGAATCATGGTGCTTCCAGCGGACGATGCGCTGAAAGCAGACCTCGCGGCAGCACTCCAACGCAACGGCATCGAACTGATTCGCTACCGTCTCTCGGAGACAGACGCCAGAATCCTCGGCTAAAGACTCCTGTTAGCAGGCCTGACTCGCTCCAACCTCAACTATTCCCTCAGGTTTTCGGCGAAATCACCCGCGGTTCACGCGCTCGACCTGCTAGCCGAGCCGATCTCGGAGCTATCCCAAAGAAGCCTGGTTAGCAGAGCCGGACACTCTTACAGACAGTACCGGGGCCGGCTAGCGGCGCGCTATCCGCGTCGCTCGAGTTTCAAGGACGACAGTACAAAGGCGGAGGATTAAGACGTGCATGCACATTGGAAGATCGACAAGGCTTCGCTGGCGAAATGGCGACAGTTGGTAGAAGACAACCGCCATAAAGCCTTGCCTCGCCGGCGGTATCTCTGGAATGTCAAGCGTCAATGCCCGGCGCTCACCGAGCAGTGGATCTGGACGGCTCTTATTGGATGTCAGGTCACCACCCAGCAGAAGTCAGGTCAAGGAACGAGTGTCGATAACTTTTTGAAGTCGAGCAGCCCGGCGCTAAATGTCGAGAGATGTAGGCGTACGCGCGACCTCTACGCCCTTCTGGTGAAAGAACTTGAGCGCGCAAAACTGCGTCGCAGCACAACAATCGCCGAAAATCTTGTAGAGATCATGAGCCACTTGGAGGCAGGCGAATGGCAGAAATTACTCTGCCAGTTGGAAACCATCTCGAAGCGCACAGATTGGAGGGCTGAACGCGCCGTCGTCGACTACTTACTGAAGAAACATGAAGTTCCGGGGACGTCCAAGTCAAGGAAAAGGTATCCCGGCCTTGGACCAAAGCAGGCCCGCAATTTCGTGCAGTGGCTAGGCCTGTCCCGGCATGAGGTACCTATCGATAGTCGCGTTCTGAAGAAAATGAAGGAGTTCGGCACCACTTTTTTGCCCTCCGGTGCCGCACTTGGCGATGAGGCGGTGTACGTCTTCGTGCAGGACGGCTTGCAGCAAATTGCGGAATCGTTGGCTATTTACCCATGCATCTTGGATGCGTGTATCTTTGCTAGCTTCGATATCACAAGTGACGGTGACGCGGGTGAACCAGAAACCCAATCTTGAGCAGCCCGCGCTAGGCTTTTCTCTAGGCCCAGTTACGGTGGTTGGTGCCGCTAGCCCGTACTAACCTGCTAGCGGTGGTTCTGCTGGTGTTGGTCCCCAAGATCATTGCCTTCGCGTTCATCCTCCTCTGGAACCCGCAACCAGACCGTGAAGTCCGCAATCTTGAGCGAAAGCCGTGCCATTCGATCCCACGAAAGTTCAATCTATAAAGCAAGGCGTCCTTCTACGTTCATCGCGAAACTTTCTGAGCCCGATGACCACCTAAGCGGCGGGCGGAGCGGGCACATCGAAACCGTTGGCACTGGGTGCGCCCTCAGTTTGTATCTTCTCATTTGCATAGCCCAGAAAGTCTGTGCAATGGGCCACGCCATGCCAAAGTCGGCTATCCCACGCATTGATCCCCAGACGTTGCTGCGCCTCAGCGTAACGCCGCTGTACCACCCCATTGAGTGAAGCAACAGGCACTCCCTGAGGAAAGTACTGCCTCAGCTCGCCGATCAAGCCGCTAACCATGCTTGAAGCCTCTGCCGCAAAGCGATTGATTAAACCGAGACCCTCTAGGTGCCGCTGCGCGACCTCGCCCGCCGCCTGCAGCGCGCCCGTACCTGCGCAGTAGTATTTGATCGCGAGCGCACCACCCGCCACCGTTACCTCGCAATGAAGAAGGGCTGTGCCTGCATCGACGGAAAAGTAGGGGTGGCAATAAAGCAGATGCGCTTCGTGAAAATGCTTGGACTTGCGATGATTGCAGCCGAAGCAGATGTACAGCAGATTCGAATGGTAGACCGCATACTCGGGAAATGACTCCTTTGGCAGGTAGTGATCCCATGTCCTGGGGTCACTGAGCATGCAGTACGCGCACCGCTGAAGGTTGACTTCCGATTGAACTTTGAGCGCGGACAGAATATTGTCCTTGTGCTTCGAAAGCGGAATGGTTCCTACGCCATAGCACGACTCGAGAGCGGCGCTCTCCTCATCTTTCCAAGCTTGTTTTTCAGGAGGTACCATCGCGTCTATGGCTTCGTCGTACCCGTCGCACAGCTCAAAAACCTGGTCTTGCAAGTTGGTTAGGGTCGCTCTCGTTGCCCTGCGTTTCGACTTTATGATGGTCGGAAGATACTCTCGGACATCTAGATCGGCAGCCTTTTGATTCCGCATCGTCAAGCGTCCTTTGCAGTACGCAATGACTCGAGATACATGTCGGCGTTCAGGCTGAGTTGCCCGCCAAACCGCTGTCGCACGGCTTCTACGTCGCCACCATCGTCGTCAAGCATTCGCTCGAGCACAGCTCGATAGTCCCTATCTGTATCGGGCGACGCAAACACGAATCGTGTTATCTCCGACACGCTTTCCCCGAAAGTCTGAAACGTCGGCTTAACGACCATCGGCGTCATTCGGTCACGGCGGATCACGTGCACGCATTCCTTCGGCAACTGTTGGATCACCAGCGGAGAGTGCGTGGCGACAATCGAGAAGGAGTCTTGATGCTCAAGCACTTCGTTGAGCGCCTGCAGAAGCCCTGTAAGCAACTGCGGATGGAGGTGGAGCTCTGGCTCGTCAAAGAGGATCAACGTACGCGGCCGGATCCTCGAAATAATGTGGATGATGCAGTTGATCGCAAGCCGCTGCCCAGCACTTAACCGTTGGTACATTTTCTTATTGTTCTCGGGCTCCTCGACAAAAGATTCGAGATCATCAACCCGTACCAAATTCTGCAGTACTCGTTTTAAAAGATCACGCTTGTCTTGCGTCATGTCGCGGACCAAAACGGCCCGAATCTCCTTTAGCAGGTCGTCCTTCGTTTTTAGCCGCCCCTGCGGGTGCTGCAACCCGCAGTAGCTGTACTGAAATTCTTCACCCTGCAGCTGCGTGGGCCGCTCGAACTCGTCGAACGCACTAAACGAAACGGCAACAACCGAGTAGATAGATGGCACCGGCGAGATGGAGTCATCCGACTGTAGAGCCGAACGCTTTTCCTTAATCGCTTGCTTCGAAAAGCGACTCAGCAGGATAGCTAGACGAGCCATGACTTGGGTCTTGCCGACACCGTTTAGCCCAACGATCGAATGCATTCGCCGCGGAACCCCGTCGAGGGATTCGAAGTCGAATGCAAACTCGTGGGCTGCGCTGGCACCCTCGAGCTTAATTGCCGCCGAAAAGCTGCTAATGAGAGTGGAGCCCCCGCCAAAGCGGGCACCGGCCGTGTCCAGCAAAACACGGGCTTCCGAATCGCGTAGCAACGAGATCTTGAAGCATTGGTCGGATTGAAACCGCTGCCTTACGGCCGGTAGATACGAACAGTCGCGGAGTGTGCTCAGCAGGGCTTGCGCGAGGTCCATTTCCACTTGCATGAGCTTGTCGTAGTAATCGGAGCCGGAGCCCAGCGAGCAGACGTCTCTCAGCAATCGTGTTGGGATCCTGTCTCCGCTGCCCAGTTTCTGAAAGGGCCTGTTGTCTACGCCCTCTGCTTGGTTCGGCTTCATGATCTTCACGTCACCGAGATTCTTGACACTGCCCAGTCCAAACCCAGGCGCTAATCGCAGCTGTGCCTTAAACAGCGTGTAGTACGCGTAGTCGTTCCAGTTGTCTCGCTCAAGCACGACACACGGATAGGATTTTTCCGGAAGGGTGACCGACGCGTGCCGGTCGCGAATATAAACGTCCATGAACGGGGGTCCTAGTGCGCTAACTGACTTCGATTAGGGTTAGTGACCGCGCGGTGCCAGTCAGGTCTGGTACTTGCGAAAGCCCGATCCGGATCAACCCGCAGCAGTTGTGGGCGAAACCGTCCAATTGCAGATACTTGGCGTTCGGCCCCGGATCTTAAGTAGCGTAGGTCGTGAGCCGTGTCGGCAGATCGAACGGTCATTCAGCGACCCAAGGAGGCAGTTGCTCCAGCAGGAACTCGTACAGGCACTTGGCCGCTCTCGGCAGTTCTCGGTTCGCCCGCTCCAACCACATTTCGGAAGATGGCAACTTCGGGAAGCCTTCCTCGGGCGTCAACACCCGCATGTCTGCTACAGGGCGAATCGTCGCTTCTTGAAAAACCCCCACCGCCAATCCCGCCAGAACTGACGCCTTCAACACCTCTACGCTGGAGCTCTCCTGCACCACCACCCAGGGCTGACCGACAGCCGTCAGCGCCTCTTCCCCCCATCGCCTGAGGAGCGATCCTTGTGGGAGCAGCGCGAGGGGGACGGGCCGCTTGTGCTGAGGCGAAGCTCTCTTCGAAACTGCCCACACCACCGGATCTTTGCGCAGAAGGAGACCGTTGCCTTCGCCGCCCTGAAAGGCGTTGATCGTGAGATCGAACGCCGGTCCGAGCTTTCGTTGCATCTCTTCGGCCACGCCCACTTGCAAGTCGATGTGAATGGCCGGATAGAGCTCAGAGAACTCGGCCAGCAGAGACGGCAGCACAGTGGTGGCATAGAGATTCGTCGCTCCCATGCGCACCGAGCCACTAACAATGCCAGGCCGCAACTTGTCCATCGCCTCGTTGTTTAGGGCCAGCAATCGCCGGGCGTAGTCGAGCAGCACTCTGCCCTGCTCCGTCAATCTCAGCTGCCTCGTCGGTTTTTCGAACAGATCGATCCCGGTGCAATCTTCAAGGCGCGCGATCTGCTGGCTGATCGCAGCCTGGGTGCGATGCAGGTATTGCGCCGCGGGCGTGTAGCCGTTGCATTCGACCACCGCAACAAACGCCCGCAGCAGTTCAGGAGCCAGCAGACGGCCTCGAAGCATGTCCTTGCGATCCGCAGCCTGGCCGTGCTCCTTCGGGCGCAACGGCGGTTGCAATTGGGCGTCTGAATTCATTCTCTTTTGTCCCTGCGGCTACTCCCCACGAGATCAGTTTACGCGAAAGCGCCAGCAATGACGCACGCTCGGTTGTGTCAATGAAACTGCGATTTCGACGCTCGCACGCGGCCATAGCGGCCTTCGACATAAAAAAGGAGCTGGCTGGATTCTCGAAAACATCACGAACCGTTATGCGCTCCATAAATATTAATTGTTTGCTGCTTCCCGTCGCTCACAAATACGATGCTTTCGAGAAAAGACACATCAACACCCTTACCGCCATCAATAAATGATCAGAAAATCTGCAGTCCTGCTTGTCAGTGCCCTTTGGATGGCGAACGCTATGTCTGCGTCTCAGTCACCCGTAGACAAGTTCGTTGCCGATAAAGAGTTCTGCGCGTACATGGCCTCCCTCCCGGAGAACGAAAGCGAGACCTTCCTGACGCGTTATCAGGCAGCGATGAACGCGGCCGTTTCCTTTGTCCGCAAGAAAAATCCAAGAGCAACAGACACCCAAGCCATATTCTCAATTAAAGCAAGGTGTGATGTAGCCCTCAATGGACTGGCTCATTTCAAATAAACCGATAGCAAGGGGGATTAAGAAATGTCAGACACAACGACTGTTCGAAAAGAGGAGTCTATGCAGACTCTTCCACTTTCTGGCGGACTGGGAGCCGAATTACGTGGCGTGTTCATTCACAGTCATATGCCGCAAGGCGAAGTTGACTTCATCTATCAGATGCTTTTAAAGCACCGGGTGGTGTTTTTCAGAAACCAGCACCAGATAACTGACCAGTCGCAGAGGGATTTCGCCCGCAACTTTGGCGAGATCGTCAGCCATCCCACGGTCGCGGCTCAGGAAGAGCCAACAATCCTCGAACTCCACTCTCACAGAGGCGGGCGCGCCAACTCGTGGCATACCGACGTCACCTTCGATCTGCGCCCGCCCAAGCTCTCCATTCTTCGCGCTGTCACGCTCCCTGACCTTGGAGGCGACACGGTGTGGGCGAACACGGTCGCCGCATACGACCGGTTGCCCAGCAACCTCAAGGCGTTGGCCGAAAAGCTCTGGGCGGTCCACGGTAATGACTTCGACTACGCCGCGAGTCGCGTCGAACTGCTGCATGACGAGACATCCAAGAAGTACCGTCGGCAGTATGCCGCGCAGGTCATCAAGACCGAGCACCCCGTCGTGCGCGTGCATCCCGACACGGGCGAGAGGAGCCTGCTCCTGGGCCACTACACGCAGCGCTTCGTGAACTGCAACACCTTCGAGTCAGACCGTCTGTACGAGATCTTCCAGGCGCACATCACCCGTCTGGAAAACACCATCCGGTGGCGTTGGGCACCGGGCGACGTGGCCATGTGGGACAACCGTTCGACGCAGCACTACGCGATTAATGACTATGGCGACAGGACCCGTGTGATGCGACGCGTCACGATCGTGGGCGATGTGCCAGTGTCGATAGACGGCTCTCCGAGTCGAGTGCACGAGCAATGACGAGTAGCCGCCGCGGGCTGCCATGACCAGTCATGCCGCTGGAAGCAATACGTCGAGCGTATCGACCACACGTGGCTTCTTGCACGGACTCGTCGGCCTGTCCTTGTTGATGGGCCTGAGCATCGGCTACTCCCGCGTAATCACGACGCTCTACGCCGTCAAAATGGACGCGCAGGGCTGGATGCTCGCCGCGGTGGCCGTGTCCCAGAGCATTGGGATGCTGATACTGGCCACTTCAGCCGGGCGGTGGGTTGATGCTCACGGTGCACGCGCCGTTTTCATCGTGGGATCGGCATGGGGCATGGGCATCTGTTTGCTGACTCCGCTGGTACCGACCTTCCCGGCCCTGCTGCTGTTCACCGCGGCCGCAAGCCTGGCCATGCCACCTCGGTTCGTGTCGATCAACACCATCTTCCTCAGTCGGCTCCAGGAACTTGGCAAACAGCGCGCCGGATGGTTTCGGGCGGCCCATGTCATCGGCATGACGTTTTTGGGCGCCGTGCTGGCAACCACACTGTTCCCGATGTATGGGCCAGTACTTGCCTTCTGGGGAGCCGCTGCGATCTTTGGCCTGAACATTCTGGTGTTTCTGCTGGGCATCGGTCGCAACAGGACGACGAAGCGCAACCCCCAACAGATTAGCAAGCGAAGTTCGTTGCCGCAGCTGTTCAAGTCGACGCTGGCAAAACAGGTTGCGATCAGAGAATTTTCGATTCAGTCGCTGAACGCCTACTTCGCCTTTTACATCGTAATCATCGCCCTGCGCTACCTGCATCTGCCCGCGCGTACGGCGGGTTTCTTGGTCGCGGCACAGGGCTTGGCATTCGTCTTCACGTTGGTGATGGCCGGAAAAATCGCAATCCTTCGCCCCCGCGGCAGCCGGACTTTTGGCGGATTGATGGTGGTGGGCGCCCTGATCGGGCTTGCGACATCAAGTGCGACGGCCGCGATGTATTTGTACGCCTCGTTGCTGGGGTGTGGTCTCGGCTTACTGCAGATCATCAACCTCACGGAGTTCGCCGTATTGGGCGAGACGATCGGCTTCAGCCAAGCGGCGTCGGTCAACGCGCTTGCGGGCCCCAGTGGAGGTGTCTTCGGGGGCCTGCTGGGTGGCCTGATGGAACACTGGATCGCGCCTCAACCGTTGTTCCTTGCTTTCGTTCCGCTCTTCGCCCTGCTGGCCTTGGCTCTGCCGAACAAGCAAACTACACCTAGCATGTGATTCCTCACCAGCTCTGCACCTCAGCACACGCTCAGCGCGCACTGACGGGACTGCACGCCTTTCACACGGGCATACGTAACGCCAAGTCTTGATGATCACTAGCCAGTATTCGATATCCAACTAACCGCGCAATCATCGAGAATATGAATCCCAGCTCATTTGAATTGATCGTTTCTGACCCGCGTCTCGATCGGATCGTCGGAGATCACGACAGGCATGTCGCCATACAGCTGTGGCTCTTGCAGCTGCAGGCAGACTCTTTTCAGGAAACCCGATTGCTGTATGGCCGGGTCTTGCCTTTTGACTACAGCAACAACAGCTGGAACGCACCCAGAGAGGATGCATTTCGGCAGGTGACCGCAGGACTGAAGGCACAGGTACTGCGACTCAACCTGTACTGCGCGGCCAGCTCGGTCGCGACATTCCTGCGCCACTTGGTGGGCGGAAGCGACTTGCAGACAGCAACGGCCGCCGCGGATCTCAATATAAGCTCGCCCCTACAAAAAAGGGTCGGGGATCTCTTGCTTTCAGGCCCACTGGCTTTCCGCCCAGTGATGCATCTCCCCAGCCGGCAATACTACCGGTGGGCTACTTCGCGGCATAGCCCAGTGGTTGGGGCGAGCGCCGACAGTGCTGCCATCGCGAGCGAGTCCAAGTTGAGATCGTTTGCCGTCGGTAGAAGATTAAACCCCGAGCTGGCTCGCCTCGCCGTCGGGGCACTGAACGCCGACACCGGTATGGAGTTCCACGAGCTTGACGCATGGCGCCTTGGCGATATCGAGCTCCTGGTCTTCCCGACTCTCGACGACCTTGGCCGCCCCACGTTCGACATCGAAGGCAAGCCGGCGGACCTCAAGTTGATCTTGCACAATTCAATTGACTTGGCAGGCGACATCAGAGTGAGGCTGACGGTCTTGAATGACAACTGCGACCTCGAGGTTCACGAACGTCATATCGCGGGCGCGCACAGCACGCCATTGACAATCGGCTTCGCTTTGCAGCCAGCCCACCTAGAAATAGTAGACGCGTACCGTCTCGAAATCGATGCGCAAGATGCTACTGGACGTTGGGTACCTCGTTTGCGCTGGGGCACACATCTCGTCAGAGAAGCAGGGTTCAGCATACATGCCGTCGGCGCCAATACGCGGGTAAAAAATGACTGGCTGACGGTGGCTCTTCGTCCCGTGCATGAGGAGCGCGTTGCAAACGTGCAGCAAATCACTCGGCAATCCTCGGTGACATCCTCAACAATGGGGCGCAGGCGGTTCGACGCGTGGGTGCCCCTAAATCGGCAGGTCACCTCTATCATGAAAAGCCTGGTGCCTCCAGCATCAGACGCCCGATTTTTCCTCCGCTACTCCGAGGGGGACAACACCGGCAGGCTCGAACTCGCCGAATGGTTGAAAAAACTATTGGCAGAGCACCGCAATGCCCAGGTCATCTGGTTCGACCCCTTCATGGAAGACATTGGCATCGAATTCCTGAACCAGTACGGAGCGAATGAAGGCGACTACGTGGTGATTACGTGTTTGCCGGAACCGAAGTTGCCCGGCGACTTCCTCGACAGAAAGCCTAGCCGAATCGACAACCTCTTGGCCGCCTGTAAATCGTGGTCGCAAAAGTATGGCTCGGTTCGACTACGCGTGGTCGCCTTGCCCTTTGGCGAGATCCACGATCGGATGATCACCATCCAGAACGGCCAAGGCGAGCCAATTATCGGATTTCACCTGTCGAACTCAATACAAGCTGCCAACAAGAACCACCCCTTGCTCGTAACTTCTATCCCAATCGACGTACTACGTCCAGTTGTCGACTACGCCCGGTCGATTTTGGGACGACTAGCCGCCAGCCCCCAGGGCGGTCCCTCAGTCCTATTCGACTCCGAAGCACATGCGCCTGAAAGCAAGCCTCGTTTCACGAGGGACGATGTCTATGCACATGCCAGAGCAGGTGAGGTTCTGGGATGGTGGGTGAACGACAAGAGTTTCGCGGGGCTCTCCGGAAGGCCCTTAGCTACCGCACTGATTGCCCACGGCCTTGCCGACGACCGTGGATTGAAAGGGATCGTCTTCGAGGATATGCCAGCCTCGATCTGGAGCCAAGGACTTCCCTTGCCGGAGTTCAACTCGGCGTGGGACGCAATAAGTCTTGTTCTCGCAAGCACATCTGCCCCGGAGGGCATAAGGGAGGCAGATTCCAACCCCGGCAGCCCTCTAAGCTTGGCACTGCGGTCCTATCTCGATATTGCTCGAGCCGATGCAATCGACCCCCCGGAACCCAAAGGCGGCCTCGTCAACATGACGGCGACGCTCGACGCCTCTCTGATCGATCTCCTCGACGACCAAGGCGATCCGCAGCGGATGTTTCCACCAGACGTCACCGAAGTCTTCTGGGGCGACTACTACGCGATCAGAACACTATGGGTACTCGACCCGGCGAACTTGGTCCGATGGATCGAAGAGGAGGCCGATCCAACGCTGCCCAGCACCAAACGGCGCCAGCTTTCACTAAGGTGCGCCATTCGGGTAATCACCTTCGAAACTGCACGGGGCTTCTCGCGCGTTCAGTTGCAGGCGCTGCTCACTAGCGGCAATGATTTTCTTCGCTGGATCGGCTTTCACCTCTTCGAAGAACAGCTGAATACTGATCCGAAGGAGCTCGCCGAGTTCGGCCGAATTCCGAACCTCACCGGCGCACTTCGCATCCGGCTGCTGGTTTGGCTCATCGAACGAGCCAACCCAAAAGATTTTTTGCGGGGAGTGCTAATCACCGAGCTACTGGAACTCGTTTCCCCCAAGGTCACTGACGAGGAACTCGGCGCCTTGATCAGTTCAGTTCAAAGCAAAGACCGGCGTCTCCATTCATCGTCGCCCTGGTTCCTGGATGAGATCATCGCTCCTTTGGTCGAAAGTGGACGCCTACCGCTCGAGCCTCTCACACGGATTTGGATGGACGAACTCAAGCTCCTTTGGAGCAAGTCCCGCGACACGGAGCGAGTTAGATTCAGGCGTGCAACGCAAGGAACGTTTACCGACGAGGTTGCCGTCCTGGCGACACTTTCTGACTCTCAGACATTGAAGTGGGTCGCCGATGCACTGCGCAATGATCTGACGGCAAGCGCCAGAGTTATCCAGGCACCCCTCGCCGCACATGCTGATTGGACGGAAACTGACAATGAACTCGATATCGCCGCGTGGGCCGGCGCCCTAGTTGCGAGAATCCTCAAGAACTTGACCCGCCCACACCAGATGGAGACAAAGTTTCATGAGCTCCAGTCAAGGGCAGACGATCTCGCATCCCGACGCGCTGAACAAGACAAGGCTGGTCTTGTTAGCCAAGAACTGAACGCCTACCGCAACATCACCGCATAGTCGCATTGCTTTTTTCTTGAGGAGCGGAGCGCACGCAACAGCCGCTGCAGCGCTGCGCTCAGCCCCCTAGATGCCAACCCACGATAAGCAGGCGTTTACGTAGGCCAGCTTTTGCACATATGCGGGGCAGACAGCACGCTGTTAATGGCCATTGGATCCGCTCGCGATAACGCGGTCACGAGAACACTTTTTCTCATCGGTTGACCCCACGCGTCCCGAGAACCTCGAATATCGGGTTTGAGGCGCGTATCAGTCACGTCTTGGCCTTAGGATAGTCGGGGGAAAAGTCCGCTTTGAGGCGTCGAGCTAGACCAGCTCGTTGGGTTGTATCACATTGCTAGGTCAGTGATTAGCAACCGATCGAGCACGGGGTCGAGCCAGTCTCGAATGTAGTGTGCGGTCGCGCGCCGGTCCACACCTGAGTCCAGCTTCTGCCGCTCTCCAGATGCGAGTGGTATGGGGTAACGCCCCCGCCAAAGGACGACCTCTGATAGATCGCGGCAAATGTTTCGCATAGCAGATCGGTCACTGTCAAACTTCAGAACGTCCGAGAATTCGCCCCTAAACAATCCCACGGCCTCCGCGAGCGCGAGAATGTTGTGTCCACTAGAAGTTGGCACCCCCAAGGTCCTCAGTTCAGCGCTGGTTGCCGCGCCGCCTCCGTCAACAGAAACGCGGAACTCAATCTTTTCCGGATGGTGCTCCACAATCCAAGCCTTGAGTGCTGTCTCGAGCGCGAGGCCGTAGAGGAGCTTGGTTGTTTCGAGCGATTCCATCGCCCGGTCGAGGTCTGGAGTTCTTCTCCGAGAGTCGCCATCCTCCATGGTCATTCCCGTCAGATCCAGACTGAACTCATTCCACAGCGCGTCCGCTGAGCGCCTGAGGGCGCGCGCGTGTGTTCTCCACGCATGTGGATCCCTGGTCTTTATAAGAAATTCGTCGGCGTGCAAGTCGCTGCCCTCTATGTCCGTCCGGGACTTACTGTAGCCGGTCGTGCCGCCGTCGAGAAGGGGACCACTGCTACGGGAGACCTCGAATACGCAGTCGAAGTTGAGCCTACTGGCCACAGGATGGTGGTTGCCGCGTTTGTCGAGGCATCGATTGCTCCTGCAAGCGCTGCAGCATCCCTGCCGCTGTCGTTGCGACAGCCTCGCTCAAGCTGAGATTGAGCAAGCCACCCTCGAATGAGGCGGTTGCGAGGACATCCAACTCGACGTCCAGCCGGCTGATAGAGCGCGACGCTGCTGATCCGTGACTTGAGCAGATCATCCTGATCCTATTGATGCTCACGGACTCCATAAAGAACTTTTCGAGAAAATCTTTCGGGACCGGCCCTGAAATGCGCCCTCCCTTTTCCGGCGTGTCATAGAGTTCAAACGTCGACTCGATGAGCACAGCGTCCACGTTGTCGGTCGATAGCGACCAACTTCCATCAGTTTGTTGCGATGGCGTCGTTGGCTCTGAAACGACGCTCAGGATTTGAATGGCGTACTTCTGCGTTGGAATCGGATCGAGCTTCGATTCCAGCCGCTGCAATGACGCGATCAGATAGAGCCGCGTGATGACTACGTCGTCACCTGTTTTCGTGACGTGGATATCAAGCCGAGAAGGCATCTTTCGGACGCCCTCTTGAACAAGCCGATACCATTCATAGAAGCCACCGCATGAGTAGGTCGACACCATCCCATCTAGGCCGTGCAGGTGGTCGCTTTCAGCGTACAACATGTCAGATGAAAGACCTTCCGCCAGGTTCTCCGTGATGCTAACCCTCTGAGTGAAAGCGGCTTTCTTCGAAGCCTGCGCATGACGATCGCGCTCATTGATTTTTACTGCGAGCAGTGAGGTGCCGGTGCCTGCAAGATAGCACGTGCCGAAGCTTTGTGTGGGTACGACGGCGTGCCGGTTGTGCGTGAATACCTCCCATTTTCCCTGCCTGTCTCTGATCAATCCCAAGAGGAAAAGCTTGTGACTCTCGACCCGCCTCAGTGTTTGCTCAAGCATCCTGCGGTCGACCTGTAGGTCCGGCTGATAGCCGCCGAGATTCATGATGTGCGCAGAGAGCTCCGCCCAGAACCTGAAGGCAGGGCCACAGTGCCCCGCGAATGCGATCACACCACTATGGTTCGGCAGGAAGAATGTCTTGCGCCCAAGCCGGGCGATGTACCACGGCTCCTCGGGGCTACCACGTTCCGATGGGATCTGCCCCACGCTCGGTAGCCACACAGATCTCAGTTCGTTAGGATCTGATCCATCAACTGTCAACAGTGTGTCAGCAACAATGTGCGGATCGTTCGTAAGCGCTCAATAAACCACGCCCTTGCGCGTGGTGTCGGAACCGGTGCGCGCAGGGCGGCCTACGCGCCGACGAGCTCGATGTTCCAGGGCAGCAGCGCCTCGTAGTCGTCGACGGTCTGCGCCAGAGGCAGCTTCTTGAACAGCGCGACAAGGTATCGGTAGGGCTCGATGTTGTTGGCCTTGGCCGTCTCGATCAGCGAATAAAGATTGGCACTGGCATTCGCGCCGCCCACGGTGTCAGCGAACAACCACGACCGTCTTCCAACGACGAAGGGCCGGATCGCGTTCTCCACCGGGTTGGAGTCCAGTGGCCAGGTGCCGTTGTCCAGGAATCGCACAAGCTTGGGCCACTGCCCGTGCAGGTAGTGCAGTGCCTCGCCCAGCAGGCTCGACGGCGCAACGCTATGCAGGTGCGTGAGCAGCAGCCGCTCGATCTCGCGCACGACGCCGCGGCTGTAGCGCGAACGCAGTCTCAGCCGGCGCGCGGGCGTCCAGTCCTTGGTCAATGCCTCCGCGCGGTACAGCTTGCCAATGAGCCGTACGAATCGGGTCGCGAGCTGGTCGGGCGAACGCGCTGCCTTCGGGATGGACTCCTCGGCCTTGATCAGCGGCCGGCGCGCGTGAACCCAGCATCCGAGATGCGTGAGACCACCGGTCTTCGCGATGCCGTTGTAGACCTCGTAGCCGTCGGTGATGAGCGTGGTGCCGGGGCGGATGCCGGCATACAGCTTCTCGGCGTGCACGGCGCCGCGCCCCGGCGCATAGGCGAACAGCCGCACCGGTGGACCGGTGCCATTCATCTGCGCCCACATGAAGCTTTTCGTCTGTGCTTTGCGTCCGGGCTCCTTCAGCACCTGGACCGTCGTCTCGTCGCCGTAGATCAAGTCGCTGTCCAGCAAGTGATCGCGCAGCAGATTGATGACGGGCTGCACGGCCTGGCCGATGCGCACGACGCCGGCCGCCAGGGTGTTGCTCACGATGTCGCCGCCGAAGCGGCGCAGCAGCGCGGCCGTGCGGTACAGCGGCATGCCGAACTGGTACTTGCCGGTGATGACCCAGGCCTGGGCCTGCTCGGTGAGCAGGCCGCGCGGGATGATGCGCGCCGGCGCCGGTGCGACCTTCAGGCTCTGATCGCAGCAGGGACAGGCGTACTTGATGCGGTGGTGCTGCAGCACATGCACCTGCTCGGGGATGACGTCCATCTGCTCGCTGACCTCGGCGCCGATCTCCACCAGCGCGTGCCCGTCATGGTCGCACACACGCTCGGCCTCGGGCAGCTCGTGGCGCACGATCTCGCGCGGCAGCGCGGGGTCCAGCGGCTTGCGTCCGCGCTTCTTGCGCTGATGCCCGGCGACCGGTGTCGACTCCTCTTCGTCGGTCTCGGCCGGCGGCGTCTGATCGGTGGGAGCGAGGGCTTCGGCCTCGTTGAGGAACAGGTCCTTCTGATCGGTGCCGCGGGCTTCGCTCTTGGCAGCGAACAGCTGGCGCTGCAACGACCTCAATCGCTCCAGGGCGAGGTCCCGCTCGGTGGTCGCCACCCGCAGCGCACCGGCCAGCGCGTCGCGCTCGGCGATGAGACCAGCGAGTTCTTCAGCGGTGATGGTGGCAGGCGACGGCACGCCAGCTTGGATCGGTATGCGCCATCATTGTTCCTTCAGGCCACGCTGGAATAGCGCAGACGGGAGTGGCGTTGCACCACCGCGATGTCGATGCCCTCCAGCAACCAGTGCAGCTGTTCGGCCGTCAGCGTGGGGACCGCCTCGGCCGAGGGCCAGATGAACCTGTCCTTCTCCAGACGCTTGAGCAACAGCCAAAAGCCGTTGCGCTCCCAGCCCAGGATCTTCACCCGGTCGCGCCGGCGGTTGCTGAACACGTACGCGCACGAGGCGAACGGGTCCAGGCCCAGGGCCTGCTCCACCAGCACGGCCAGGCCGTTGATGCTCAGCCGGAAGTCCACGGGCTCGCGGTGCAGGTAGACCTTCAGCCCTTCGTCGAAGCGGAACATGGCAGTCGGCTCAACATTTGCACCAGCGTCGGCAATTCCTGCAAGCTCGTCTTGCCGAGATCGAGCTGCACGCCGTTGGGCAACCGCACCTGCAAACCGACCATCGGCGCCGGTGCCGCCAAGGAACTCTCATCCGGGATCACCGCCACGGCCGTAGCAGGTGTGTGGGCCGCGGGAACAGCCGCCGCACGCTCGCGCTGAGGCACTCGCTGAAGCTGATCTTGTTCACCCTCTACGCGCACGGCAACGAATGCCGCATCTTGCATTCGCGCGATATCACCCGCTGGCACCTGGGCGCTTCGCCGCTGGTAAGCCGCGATCCACGTCCTCAGCAGGTTCGTATTGACGCCGTGCTCCATCGCCATGCGGGCCACAGACACTCCCTGCTTGAGACAGGCAACGATCAATTCCCTCTTGGCGGCTTCGTCGTAGACGCTGCGACCGTCACTCTTGCGCCCCACAACCAACCGGCCTCTCAACTCTGCGTACTGCTCTGTCATGTCTACGTGTCCATGTTGCTCTACATGGGCACGTAGCCTCACAGCTCATCGTTCCCTGAACAAGGGCGTGGTTAATTGACGGCTTACGATCGTTCTCTACGTTGAGAAGGGCGATGACCGTCATGAGATGGAGTAGCGGTTTATGGAAGGCCCGGCCAACGTATCAGTTCTGACCTGCTTAGTGGTACTAGCCGCAGAGGTTCACTCCAGAGAGTACCTGCTCCGCCAAGTCGTGTCGACCGGCTGCGGCGGCGGGCGAGCGAAGCACGCTCGAGCACCTTGCGGAGGAAGAGACCGCTCTCGCAAATGACGACTCAGCAGAACATTCCGCATGGCTCGTTAGGCCGAATCAATCCGACGCATTCAGCATTGCTTCCTGCGCGACTGCACTGGCGAGAGACTTCATGAATTCCCAGTGCAGCCGGATCAGGGATCCTGGCGCCTCATCCAGCGCGGAGCCAAACGCCCGCAACTGCCTGTCGTAGAGCTGGCGTCCGTGCGGTGTGTCGGCGGCCGCCCTCAGCCACTCTCTCCTGGGAAGCACGAGGCCTCTGAACCTGTGGGCCGGAATGGACCTGGCCATGATCAGCCCCGCAGGATCGAAGTCGAAGAAGCCCCTCACGGGCTCAGCCCGCTCCCGCACAAGAGCGGCCGCATCCTCGTTAGGGCTTTCCGGATCGCCGCGGTAGACCACCAGCGTCCCAGTGCCGCCCCATCGAATCCAGCGGTAGGAACTGATCTGCCGGAAAGTCTCGAAGTTCTCGACGACCATGATCTGGTCGCAGGCGATGGCGCGAGCCTGCTCGAGCGTCGCCACCAGGTGAGTTCCATCGGGCGTATAGAGGCTGCGGCCGTCCAGGGTGCAGTTTCCAATGCAGCGAACCGAGACCGATCGCGCGCGAGGTGCGGCGCTGAAGTGCTTCTCGGACATGCCGCCGAATGCCGCCGCCTCGGCGCGGCTGGTTCGCTCCCCCAGCTTGGCAACCGGGAGCTGGTGAGCCTGCAAAAGCTTCGCGGCCGCCGCATGGTGCTGCGCGCTGTAGGTCACTTCCGAGCCGACAGGCGTTCCTATGCTGTAGTGCTCACTGAAGAAAAGCGCCGTCGGCCCGATGCGGTTCGAGGCAGGCGCCACCGCGACGAGACGCTGCAGGAAAGAGATCTGCTGCGACGTGAACGTCATAGCAGCGCAGGCCGCCCTGTCAAAGAGGCGGATACCACTGGCGCTCGCACGCGCACATCGTGGAAGTGTTCGTTGATCGGGAAAGAATCCTCCTCGAGGGCCTCCACGAAATCCAGCTGAAACTTACGCATCCTGAGTTGGGCACACGCGAACACCATCCAGGCCGCGTCGCTCGTGTCCACCAGCGAGTGCCGCTCCCGTTTGAAAGCGAGCAGAGAGATCGGCTCGCGCGCGTTCGCGGCCGCGAGGGCCAGGTCTTCGAGCGCGGCATGCTCAGCACTCAGCGTGAACTCCACGTGCTCCTCGTCCTCGATGAGAATCTGGGGGCTCGCCTCCTGCTGCACCGGTGCGACCGACGTCAGCACGGGCAACCGGGCGATGGCCGCCATCACCCCTTCCATCGTGACCGGGTCCGGGTCGGAGACATCCGGCTGCGGTCGGAAGCCCAACGGTAGAGAGCCCGCGAGCGCATGGGGAATCTTCTCGTCGACCTCCAAATCCCAGCCATCCATGGTCTTGTTGCGGCCGATCCAGAGCGCGAATCGCGAGAGGCGCCGCAGCTGCTGCTCCATCAGCCGCGCCTCGAACAGCCGTTTGCTGATCGCGACCTGTGCGTCCTTGATTTGGGACGTCCAGCTCAGGCGCTTGGCGCCGAGGCGTCGCGTCACCACGTTGCGCACGTACGGAAGGCCTGCAGCGATGGCCTCGTTCGACACCACCTCGACGAAGGCATCGATGGACTCCACGTCACGCAGAAACATGTCCACCTGGCGCGCGTAAAACCGGTTCTGCCGCAACTTCGACGCCAGATCGTCCACGTTTCCGTACTGGGTCGAAATCAACGAGTGCAGCATTGCCAGATTCTGCTCGATGGAATACGCAATCTCGACGATCGATTCATCCAGGGCCTTCTCCACCCGGGCCTGATCCCTCACGCTGCCGGTGGCCTTGAGCCGGCGAAGCTCGCTCCATTGCTCGCGCGCTTGGTGCATGGTGCCCGACACGCGCCTCAGCGCCTGCAGCACCTGATAGCTGGAAAAGTGATCGGAGATGAACTCACGAATGCGTGGGTTGAGCCGATACTCGTCCTCGTCGTACGCCATCAGCACGCTCAGGTTGAACAGTGCTTCGATGGCCGAATTGCGCTGGCGGTCGCCGCCTGAGATCGATCCTTCGTAGGCCTCTGCCACGAGGTCCGAGTGCTTCGCCAATCCGGCCAGAAGCCGCTGGACCTGATCGCCACGTTCGGTCACGTGTCTTCCCCCCCCGGCTCGGGTCGGATCGGAATCTCCTGCTGCGCACCTTCGTCCAAGTCATCGACCTCCTGGTCCGGAATGACCTTGTTTTCGTCGAGGAACTGCAGCACCGCATACAGCTGGTCGACCTTGCCTGTGACCTGGTACGCCCCCGTGTCCTTGTTGGCCACCACGACGTAGCCATCGCGGAGCAGGTGCTCGAGCAGCCGCCGAAGGTTCTCGTGGTTGCTGTTGCGATGCGCGGCATTGCTGATGACGCCAATCAGCGACTTGAGCTGGGTCTCCAGCACACTCGACTGAGAGACCGCCTTCTCCAGTTCATAGAGGACGATGTACTCGCCGGGGACAAGTAGCCTTGCGCCAACGTCGCTCTGCCGGATGAAGTCCAGCAGGAGGACGGCCGGTCCATACGTGTCGCGGAACTTGGCGAGCTCGCCCTTGATGCGTGTGATGTCCGCGGCGCCGATCACGTCGGGCGCCATGAAGAAAGCGCCCTCCTCGCCCAGGCGGGCAAGGCGCAGGTTAGCGTGCAGAAGCCAGGCGCCCACCTCCTCCCGCTCCGTCGCGTCGCTGAGGATCTCGTACTCGAGCGGGTATCGCACCGGGCAGATGTACGCACCGTCCCACAGAAGTCTCAGAACACCGGCATTCATTGCATCACCTCGATGTCCCCGCCGGCGTTGATGCTGGTGCTGTCGGCCGCCTGCGATGAGTGCAGGCTTCCTGCAGGCACATATTCGCGGACACGGCCCCTGTCCTCGAACAGGTAGCGCCGGGCAAACAGCGCATGCTGGGTCGGGCCCAGATCGGGCGAAGCGGTCATCACGTCGATCCAGTTGTCCCGCAACATCTGCATCAGCGCCACGAAGTTGCCACCGTCGATGGTTCCGACTTCGTCCGTGACCCAAGGGATATAGACTGTCTCGTTGTCGCGGATGGTGTTGAGCAATCCGGTCATCAATGTCACCTTGATGAGGGTGGTGAGCCCGGTGGAGGAGATGCTCTCGAACTCGCTCTCACGCATGAACACCTTCGGCACGCCGTTGTCGGTGACGCGGCCGCGCAAGTTGATGTGCGACGCCAAGTTGACCTCCAGGGTGCCGTCGCTACCGAGGACGCTGAGGAAAGCGCCGATGGCCTGTGTGACGTCGTCCGAGGGCAGGTCGCGCGAAGGGTCCCTGCCATACTCGCTTGCGTGCTGGCGCGCCACCTCATCCATGCGCTGGAGCTTCTTGTAGAAGCCAAGGGTGTCGAAGTTCGTCACCAGGTCGACATGCAGGTCCTTGATGCGTGCAAAACGGACCGCGCGCAGGCCGGTCCCCAGTCGCTCGTTGAACAACTTCACCTCGTTCTCGAAATTGGTGATCGCTTTGCGGAACGCCCCGATGTTGGCCAGCAAAGCGGCCAGCGTGCGGTTGACGTCCGTCGCGACTTGCGGACCAATCAGGCGATACGCCGTCACGAGCTCCTGCGCACGCGCGATGGGCCCCTCCCCGGTCCCGGTCATGCTCGCTTCGAGCAGGTCGCGCACGGCCGAATCCTTGGCGGTCATCGCGGTCAATAACCGGCCCGTGGTCGAAGTGATCCCGGTCTGGAGCTTGGTAATGGCTTGGAGTTCAGCGTGGACCCTGCCGCGCAGCTCCCGCGCCGTGGTGTGCGGGTCGATCGCGGACACGCCCACAGCCTGGTAGGACCCGAACTCTTCGTCCAGGCCTTCGAGGGTCACTAGCTCATCGTCGATGTCTTCGCGGCGCTTCTCCTTGGCACTCGTGAGCTCATCGTGAGCTCGCTTCGCCTCGGCGGCGGCTTGCTCGAACGTGGCCAGCTTCTCCACCGCGGTCCGCGCCGCTTCATGGTCCCGCCTGGCTGCCGCCTGCAGCTGCTGCACGCGCACGGAGCCGCCGGCGGCCTGCCACTTCCTCCAGCGGCCGACCAGGCTCTCCTTGGCTTCCAGCTCGTCGACCAGCTCGTTGATGGCGTCGGCGTCCTTCTTGAGCGCAAAAAGCCGCGCTGGATCGACACCTTGTTCGGAAAGGTGCTCAGCCAGCTGCGCTTCAATCTCCTTCGCCTGCCTGTCCGCGTCAGCCGCCAGGCTCTTGAGCGATTCATCGATCACGGAAATCGATGCATCGTGCGCTTCTTGCGCCGCTTTGCGCTGTGCCTGGTGCGCCTGGCGGATTTGCTCGATGTCATTCGCGTGGGCGTGGTTGAGGCCGACCAGCTGCTGCTCGATGGCGCGAAGCTCGGACGCCAGTCGGTCGAGCTCGGCCTGCGCTGTCGTCTTCGAACCGCTTCGCTCGGACTCGACGCGGTGGGTGGCCCGTTCGAAGCCGGCGTTGATCTCCTCGGTCTTGGCATCGTGGATCGACAGGCCCGATTCGGCGACCTGGACTGCTAACTCTGCATCCTTCTGGGCCCGTGAGACGGTCGCGACGCGCGTCTGCAGCATCTCCAAGTGGGCCCGGGAAGCGCCCACGCGGGCTTCGGCCTCCTCCACGAGCCGCTTCGCCGACTCGTTGTGCACCCATTCAGGCGAAGCGATGGCCGATGTGCGCAGGCCCCAGCCATAGAGCGTGCGCGAACTCTCTTCCATGAAATGAGGGTCGAGATCCTCCCGATGCAGAAGGGATACGTCGATGACCTTGGCCAGGTCGCGCCGCCAGGTCTCGTCGTCGTGGGCATGCAGCTTGGCAAGGAGCGAGCCAGGCTGCGGGTTCAATCGCAGACGCGCCTCGTCGGCCGCGGCAATCAGCTCCTGTAGACGGCTTTGCTCGGCACGGATCTCGCCGTCGAGCTGCATGCCACTGCGCTTCGCCTCCAGGTCTTTCGCTTTGGCTGCAGCCAGAGATTGGACAATCGCCGAGCGGCTATCCGTGTGCCGATGGCGCTTCTCGTTGGCCTGCTGCAGTTCGTTGAGTGCTTGCTGCGAAGCGGCCGGCTCACGAACCCGGCTCTGCCAAGCTCCACGCAGCTCGAGCAGCGGCTCCTTGGCGGCACTCAGCGTCTCACGCTGGGCATCGCGAAGCGCGGACGCCTGGGTTTTTGCGCCCTCTTCCGATTCGTTGATCTGGGCAAGCGCCTGGGCCAGGCGAACTCGGTGGGGCTGCTTGCTGGTTTCAATCTCGAGGCTGCGGGCGGCCGTGCGCATGCGCAGTTCCTGCTCTAGCGCCTCATAGCGGGACGTGACGGACGCATGCGCGGCCTCCGCGGCCGCGGCCTGGCGCATTGCGTTCTGGCGACTCAGGCGCAGGGTGGGCAACTCCTCGATTTTCGATTCCCAGTAGCCGGCGCGCTCCTTCTCGAAGAGCTCGGACGTGGCTTCGGCTTGGTCGTACGCTTCCTTGGAATCGATGCTGCGCTTGGTGGCCACCTTGCTCGCCTCCGAGATCTCGCTGCGCTCGAACTCCTCCCGCTCAAGGTCGGACCTGCGCTTCACCTCCAATGACTCGATGGTGCGCACCACTTCCACGCGCTCAGCAGCTCGCGCCTGCCGAATGAACTCCAAGTCCGCCCGCCGCGCTCGAAATCTCGATTCCGCGGCTCGGTGTTCCTTCAGATCGAGACCGAGATCTCCAATCTGGCCTTCGAGCCTGAACGCCTCGGCGACAGCATCCCGGTTGCGCATCCAACGCTCGATCGGCGCCCTGCCCTGTCGGAACGCAAGTCTGGACCGCTCGGAGCCCTGGCCGATGTCCTGCTGTGCAAGGCCCACGGCCACCTGCACGATGTCGGAGAACTTCACGTGCTTCTTCACCATGGCGGCGACGAGACGATCCAAGTTGTCCAGGGGCTTGGGGCCATACGACCATTCCAGGCTGAAGCGACGCAGCCGATCCTTCTCCTTGGTGTTGGAGGGCACACGCAGGATGACGCTCCTGTATTCCGCGGTGCTGAGCTTGCTGCTGGTCGGGATGTCGAGCTCGGTGGCGCGTAGCTGGGTCTCGTCATCGCTCAGGAAGCGTCCATCGCGCACGAACAGATCCTTGATGAAGCCGCAGTTGTAGAACCGGTAGAACGGCGTGTCGGGATCGTCAGCGCGGCGGCGGATGACCGCGAGCCGCATGTCCGTCTCGTTGGGGCCCCGCTGATATTCGAAGGCAATGGCGCTCGCGTCCGTCGGGAGCAAGAACCGGATCATCGGCAAATTGCCCTGGCCCGCCGACACGATCTGGCTCGGTGGATGGCCGAAGAACAGCGGCACGATCTGCAGTGTGCTGGTCTTGCCGACACCGTTGTCTCCAAGCACGGCCGCGCCACCGCGAGGATCGATTGCCGTGATTCGGGCGCTGGGGACTCGTTGATTGGTGCCGGCATTCACAAGCAACGTGCGGCAAAGGCGGTATGTCATTAAGTGCTTCGATTTATCTGCTGAATCCCTGCAGCGTAAACGCTACGACGGTCGGCATATCAGGTTCGTTGGCTCTTGGCGGCACAAGCGACCCCGTCGAGGCTTGGTTCGCAGGGCGTCATCCGAGAATCGAGATCTCGCCTCGCTTCTCCGTCTTGATGATCACGTCGTAATCGCGCTTCGCCTCGTTGAACGAGGAACGGTAGGAGTTCGGGTAGTTTTCTCCGATACTCTTGAACACGCGAATTACCTCGCCGACAGGCACCCCAAACAGCATGCGGTTGCGCTCCCGGTCAGACGACACAAGCACTGAGTCCAGAACGCGTTCCTCGTCGAATGCGCAGCCGAAGACGTAGCTGTGAACGAACTGGTGGCACAACGGGAGCAGCTGCATCTTTGTCTTGCGCGGGCCTTCCAGATCGTATAGTTCCCACCATCGATGCCGGTTGATCCGTGTCACTGGCTTGCCAGTCGACGGAAATGCGATAACTGAGAGGCTCTGTCCTGCCGTTTTGTCATCGATCTTGTGTGCCTCGGTCAACTTGCGGATGGCGTAGAACCCGAGCATGACCTTCTTCTCGACGTCCGCGAACGTTCCGTCGTACCAGCGCCGTTGCTTTAGACGACGCTCGAGCGAAGCGGCGGACTTGATGAGGTCGTCTTTCCAGTAGTGAGATTCGTGGATCATGGCTAGCGATCATGAACGAAGCTTAGCGCCTAGGCAAAGCGCCCGTAAGCAGGCTCCGGCACGGAGTCGCGATGCAATACCGGTGCCGTCCACCTCGCCGAGTCGGCAGCGCCCCTCGCAGACGCGCGACATACCTGAGCTGTTTGGCCCCATCGATGCCAACGGCTCCTTCTGATTTCCTGCGCAGTCAAGTTGCCTGAAAGCAGAGCCAATCATCCATAGAGTCCCGCAGCCGCAGTTCTCGCGCCGACAACTGACGTGCGCTTGCGGAGAACACAGTCGCTCATTGCCGACAAGACAATTAAACCAAACCAGCCTAAGCGGCATTGCCCCCGGCGGAGCCTCTCGCGTCTGCTTAGCGGTGACGACTGATTGGAAACGGTCGCAAACGGCAGGAACTCGTCGGTGCTACCGCCCGCGAAGCGAAAATATCTCCACGTACGCAAGCATAGATGACTCCAAGCTGGTGTGCTCCAGTCGTCTCAGTGAGTCAATAAGTCCGAGACCTCTTCGGGTGTCCTTGCCCACTGATCGACGCAACCGTCTACCATGGGATTGTTCCCCCATGGGAGGGCAGTTCGAACGTCAGTCTTTAGGCCGACGACGCGCTTTCCTAGCGCCTTTGCGAAGCCGATTTCAATGCAAACGCCTTCGTCCGGTGTGCGCCCATCGAGGACCGCAAGCAGAACGTCACACCTTCGAATCTCCTCGATATCTCTTCGATAGACGGCCCGATATACCTCCGCTCGGTCCAAACCACGGGCGATGTCTGCTTCAACAAGGTGTCCATCACGATGCGGAACATAAACATCCCACGTCTTTTCAATTCTGCTCGCAAGCTGTTCTATGAATTCCCGCTCTGTTGGACTAAAGAGCGGCGCAGCCAAGTAGATTTTCACGCAGCGACCCCGCACGCTTTACTCTTGCAGATTTGGTGGAAGTCTATTGGGTTGTATGGCCGGAAAAAGATGACCTCTAGGACCCTCGTCACGACTTGCGACGGCGTCAGATTCGTTGTGTTTATCACCGTTGCGCCTAAACCATTCCACATTCGATCTACTGCTTCGATCTGCGGAGCGAGTTGATCGACGTTGTAGGTCTTATCTCGTCCCGCTAAGCGAAGGACAAGAACCCTGGGATCACATTGCAGAACGATCAGGTGACCAGGGGCAATGCTCCCAACCGGCCCCTCTGGTGGAACCATCCAGTGAAGCAACTCTGAAGCTCGCTTCGCAACTCCGCTCTCATCCTTGACGAAGTACAAAGGGTCAAGCGGGCTCCTATCGATTGCCGCAATGACTTGAGATGCTGCCGATACGCGTCGGTTCTTCTTCCTGAATTGCTGATTAATCCACCCGTCTACGTCTGCACGTTCATCTTCTGTCAACTCGCTGTGAGGTCGGCCGAGCAACGCGTTTCTTCTATCTACCCATTCATCGAAGGTGGCGATGCTCTTTAGCTGCTCCAGAGTCGTTGTCTTGCCGGTGCCGACTGGGCCGGTCAGATAGTACTTATATTCGGTTCTCGTTCCTTGAAGCTCGGCATCGCACAACGCGTTGAAGTCATCTGAGTCTGTCACCAAAAGTCGCGCTAGTTCTTTGATCTCTTCTGTCGTAAGGAACAGAGTTACTAGGTTGTAGACACTGAAGTTCGCCGTCCGGATTGCATTCTGCTCTTCAGCGTTCGGCTTCGACTCTCGGCACCAGTGAACATGATAGTGAAAGTTACCTGGGTTGCTCCGCGCAGAAATTCGGAGCAAGTGTTTCAGGTTCGCATCGCTCATTGAAAGACCAATGAATACGATTGTGTGTTTTGCCAGATGGCTGAGGAGGGACACATAGTGGCCGGCACCAACGTCGACTAATTGATCAGCAAACTCCTGCTCCATGAAGACTACCTGCTCGCTCAGCCCGTCGATGGTTTGCAGGGGAAGAAAGCCATTGGGGTGGTACACCACGCCGTGGTTCCTTCTGAACTGCGCCGTAGGCTGCCAAATGACTTCGAACCCCTTGTCTTCACCCGTTGGGACTCCGCGCTCTCGATTTTGCTGGTAGAGCATTCGCTCCACCGTATCGTCAAAGTTGTAGTTGATAGTCATAGCCGACCTCTTGATGAGCGGGGCCAGGTCCCACAGATAGGGATGTGCACGTAGGTCGGCATCGTCGGTCTTCGCAGTCGCGTACAGACACTTGTGCACAAGCTTCAACCAGCCAGTCTGAATGCGGCGTTCCCGAACCACTTCGTCCTCGTGCTCTTCCATTTTTGGTAAAGACTGCACGTATTTTTGGTAAAGAAACTGAGACTGCGCGGTCAGACTTTCTGAAGCCTGCAACAGCTTCACGCCATTCACGCTTTCATCATCCGCTATCCGCTCAATAAGCTTCTTCCAACTCGGAATGTCGAAGTCCATGCTGACACCTGCCCCGAGGCAAAGCCCTAAGCGATTGTCTTTGGACATTCGCTGCCGCATGTGCACGACGTATTTGATGTTGTCGGAGAGAAAGGACATGGTGATGATTGATGACAAGCAAGAAAAATCGGCACGATCTCGCGCATGGATGCCGATGGCTTGGGATATTGAGGCATGCGACACGTTGCGCTGCATCAGATCTAGATCGGGTCTATGCTGACAGCGTAGCTGGTGAACAGCGAAGTAGCTCGAATTCCGAGAACTGTACTCGCAATTCCGAACAGCGATATCGCCGCTGTCTGCACCGGTGAAGAGCTGCTACTGCGGCAGTTTGCGGAAGTTATTTTTCCCGCAGATGCCGTTGCGCTCGATCAGCCAGTCCGTGTGGTCGAGCATGTTGGACTTTTCGAAGAGATTGGTATCACGATTGCAAACCTCCCAGACACCCGTGTGAAGCCGCTCCTTCACGCAAGGCACCGCGTCGATCTTGCGCTCGCCAGCGCACTCGATGGTGATGCCATGCGAGTAACGCCTGATTTTGTGTTTATACAGACCGAGTTTCCCCATCTCCGCAGGCAGTTCGTTGATGTAGTCCTTCGCTTCCCAATCCACGACCGGCTTCACGTAAACCAGTAGGTCCGGATCGAACGGATCTCTAGGTCAGGGCTTGATGATGGTCTTGTGAGCCCAGGATCCTTGCGCGGCGAAGCAGCAGTGGAAGGCTTCCAGTCGCGCACCGCCGCCTTGATAGCTTCGATGCTGCTTTCGAACTGCTTGAAGCGCGTGCTGTTAACGTTGACCGCGTCGTTCAGAAATGCGTTGACGTCTTGGACCAGTTTCATTCTTCTTCCCGCCTTCAGCGCACGTTGCCAGCCGAACGCAATTCACTCACCCAGTGGTCGGCGCCAGCGTTCATTCGTTCTTCCATCTGCCTGCGCAACAAGTTGTAGACCCAATCAAAGATCAAAGGGCTGGAAGCCCGATGGCTGAAGATGGCATCTTGCAGCTCGCGCGACCGTGTGCTGATCTCCCGTTCCGTGGCGCCGCCGCGGGAGCGGTCCCAGAGCTTCTTTACTTCATCGTTCAGTCGGTCCAGCAACTCGCATGTCACGGCTTGTCGGTTGCACTCTCTGAGCGCCCAAATCATCGCCGGCGTCATTGGAGCCAGCGTCGAGAGCACGAAGGTCGTCATGGTGTGATCGATTGCGAGCGAGGCGAATCCGGCCGATGCAAACAGCACTACGCAGCCAGTCAAAAGAGCGAACCTGTAGCGCTTGCGCAAAGCGCTGTCGTACCAGAGATTGGTGCGCTGACACACCATCCTTGCCAAATGGAGTGGCAGCTCCTTGACGGCGACCGGGTACCAGTTGATCAACCGTTGCTCGTCTTTGTCACTGAGCTGCTTGCATGCATCGGCAAAGACATCTTCCGGGTCGATGCGGTGACCAACCAGAAAGGCGTTCCAGTCCATCTGCAATACCGTGCAGTCGAAATCCTCCTGCAGCTTGGCCGCGTTCTTGAGCTGCGCACGGTGCCAGCGATCAAGAAGCAGAACCTCCAAGAAGCTGAACATCAGGGCGGCGAACGCGATGAATGGCTTCGACGGGAGGAGCAGCGCTGACACGATCAGGCCGACGATTGGGAAAACGAGCGAGATCACGAGGCCCGCCGCTTGGACATTCTTGGCTCGCCGGTAGATCAACGTCCTGGCACGCAGCAAATTGAGCATTCGCGGCTCCACCTGCTTCTTGTCGATTTCATTCATGCGTTTCTCTGCTCCTTGCATCATTGCTGGTGTCTTGCGGTCTAGGTCCCCGCTGGCTCAAGCCCAACGCCTCCTGCGTTGCTGCGGATGCTCGCCGCCGCCGGCCCACACGTCTGTGGTCAACCAGTCCTCGAAATGCCACAGCCATTCCGCGGTCCAGGCGATGTAGGTGTCGACCAGCTTCATCTGCGGCAGCCACTCGCGCTGCTTCGGCCACCATAGACACAGCTTGGTGCCGGTACCGTTGTTGGGGTAGATATGCGGCAGCGCGGCTTCGTCGGCCAGGGTCGTCAGGTCAGGACTCAGCACGAACATTTCCGGTGGGTGCGAATCGGGTGTCAGGCGCAGTTCACACTCGTAGACGCGACCGAAGTCGCTCGGCGCCAGATGGAATCGATAACGCAAGGCGCGGCCCGACAGAAACATCAGCCGGGCGCCATCGAGAGGCAGGGCACGCAGTTCCATGGCTCGTTGGGCCAAGGTCGGTACGGGCGGGGCCGGGTAAGGTGTCATCAGCGGCCGAAATACGTATGGGGCCGCGCTGCGACACTGACCGGCGCGGCGGCTGCGGACGAGATCAACGTCACCCGGCCCGCGACGCGGTTGCTTTGCCGACGCTGGGTCTGGTCCTGCTGGATGACGCCAGCGCAGCGGGGGCCGAACGCGCCCTCCAGCGCCTTGATCAGGACATCCAGGCCCTCATGGTTCTCGATCGCGTGCAGGATGCGCTTCAGATCACCCATCAGGCGTTGATGCCACGAGAAAAACGCCCCTTGCCGCGCAGGAGAATTCATGCCGGCCGCCAGGTTGTCCCCCGGGGCGGACGGGTTGGGCAAGACCCATTCTTCGGAACCGTCGGGCCGGGGGAGCTGCCCGAAGTGCAGCGGCATCCGCTCAACGATATCGAGCAGCAATTCCAGGGGACTCTCGTGCGGCTGCGGCGCCTCCACCGCATACGCCATCGCGGCCAACGTCGTCAGGAAAACAGAGGAAGGTGCCAGGTCCTGACTTCCCTGCGCAATGCCGAAGGCCACATTGCGATGCAGCTTCAGCAGTTGCACCAGCCGGCACAGCAGTCGGTCGAACACCTCCTGCGCATCAGGCAACGGCGTCACTTCTGCGCGCGTCACCGAATCCATCGCCTCCGAAAAGCTCATCACGGCTGTGAAATTCGGCGAGATCGTGGCGGCGAGATCGAAATGCTTCGCGTACCCGCGCGGGTTCGTGGAGTCGAAAAGCCGCAGCTCGCGATCAGGGATGAGGCCATGCGTCTCGCCAAACGGCGCTGTCAATAACGGAGAGTCAATAACCGGCGCGATGTCGGCGCACATGCCTTCGGCATACTCCAACGTCGCACAACGCTCCCAGCGGTGCAGCCGGAGCCCATGCGCATCGGCGTAGCGGGACAAGGCGCGATGCAGGCGGTCGAGCAGCAGGACTGGCCCGTGCTCGCCCTCGTATTTGCGACGCGCCCCTGACGCCAGGCGCGCGATCAGATCGATGTCGAAACCCTCCCGGGAGCCATCACGCGGTCGCACGATGGTGCCCAACTGCCGGGAACCGTGGGCGTGGATCTGGATGAGGTCGCCCTGGAACTCCGGACATGCCGAGAGGAACTCACCGGTGCTGTTGTAGGAGCGCTCCAGCGCTGCCAACTGGGTGGCTGTGGGTTCGTGGGCGCGTGCGATGACATCCACCAAGTGGAAGAAGCGCGCCGACGAGCGCACGGAGATGCGGGAGCGCTGGGGGAGAGTCACAGGTTCACGGATCACAGGGGCTCCTTGAAATTGTTGTTTACGACTGCCGGCTTCACCTGGACTCGCCCAAGCTCAGCGTTTGTGCTTGGTGGCGTCCACCAGCTTGTAACCTTGACCCGGCCGCGGCGTCGGCGGCAGCGGCTTGCCTTTCACACCAGTTATTTCGTTGCCGGTGCCCGGGTTCTGGTACTGGCCGGACTTCGGTGCGGGCGTACCGGGCTTAAACGTCTTGCTCAT
This sequence comes from Variovorax sp. OV700, assembly GCF_900099805.1. Classification (GTDB taxonomy): domain Bacteria; phylum Pseudomonadota; class Gammaproteobacteria; order Burkholderiales; family Burkholderiaceae_C; genus Variovorax. Next base: position 111,226 of record NZ_FNDR01000004.1, read on the forward strand.
GGTCATCCTTTCAGGGTCGGTTGGTTAATTGCGACATTCCGGCTTTCGACCCCTTCCCCTCTGGCTGTGTTACCAAATCGGGGTTGCACAGGAAGTTCGGAACAATCACAATAAAAATTGTGGACTCCCGAACTTCTGGAGTCAAGTACTTTTTTTATCGGAAATCCGAACAGGCATGCCAACACTGGGTGAGAAGGTCCGCACACTGCGGAAGAAAGCAGGCTTGACGCTGGAACAGTTCGCCGAGCAGATCGGCGCGTCCAAGTCATCCGTATGGGAACTGGAGAACAAGGAAAAGGCCCGCCCATCCGCAGACCGGATCAATGAGGTGGCGAAGGTCCTGGGCGTGACGCCCGAATTCCTCATGAATGACGATGTCGCCGAGCCCTCGATCGACGTAGCCGACGAAGCTTTCTTCCGCAAGTACCAGTCACTGGACAATGGCGTGAAGCAGCAGTTGCAGGAGATCCTCAGCGTCCTCGACAAGAAGGCCGGCTCTTGATCGAGCCGTTATCTCCAGCGCGGGAGGCGATCAAGATGGCGCAGCTGTGGCGCGCCGTCCACGGCCTCAAGTTTCCGATCAACGCCGGAGCGCTGGCGCAGGAATGGTCGAGGAACGTGGCTCCCGAAGCCCCCATCGGGGAGCTGCAAGCCCGCGAGCTGAAAGGCTTCGAGGGCGGATTGTTCTGGCTGAAGGAGCGAAAAGTCTGGGCGCTGCTTTACCACCCACATCCCGATCTACCAGGACGATCCAACTTCACCGTTGCGCATGAGTTCGGACACTACGTCCTGCATCGCAAACTGCAGGAGGCGTTCCAATGCTCCCAGAGCGCGACCCTGGGCATCACCGGGGCAAGGATCGAGCGCGAGGCAGACCAGTTTGCGTCGTACCTCCTCATGCCTATCGACGACTACGTCCAGCAGGTGCGCGGGCGCCGGATCACTCTTGATGTGCTGGGTGAGTGCGCGGACCGCTACGGCGTCTCCCTCACAGCTGCAATTCTCAAGTGGCTGGAATTCACCGATCAGGCCGCCATTACCGTCATGGGAAGAGAAGGAATGCTGCATTGGTGGAAGGCCAGTAGCAGCGCGAGGAACTACGCATTTGGAACACTGCAGGAGGGCATGGAACTGCCCTTGGGCTCGCTTGCTGTAAGCCCAAACCAGGTGTTTTCAACTACGGACTATCGCCTGGGCGTGGAACACCCCGAAGGGGTCTGGCCTATGAGGCTACCCGTGCGCGAGATGGTCGTGCTCTCCGACCGGTATGACATGTCCATCTCTTTGCTGATCCTCGACTCGCCCGGTGTAGAGCATCCGGATGCGCCCGACGAAGATATGACAACAGCACCCCCCACGTTCTGAATTCTCGCCGTGGACGGATCAGGCAAAGAGTATGTATTGTTCATGCATCGGGCCTCAATCTGTAAACCGTGGCCTTCGGCCGCCGCAGACACTCAACCAACCTGAACGGAGCGCCCGCACACAGTCCAAAGCGGGCACCGAGGAACACGGCCCGCGATGGAGGACTTGCATTCGCCCGACGCCCAGTGGATGTTCCAAGGTGGGCGGGTCACAATACCCCTGCACAAAACAGCACTGCGAGCAGTAGGCTGCGGCGGGTGATCCGCCGCTTTAGTCGATCTCACGCATTGCAGCTGAGTACAACGGCACTCCAGGCGATGACAATGAAAGTTGCGAGAACACTCTGTTTCCGTCGTCGCGCCTGCCGACATTCTCAGCCGGCATTGGCGAATTGAGGATCGCCGTGTTCCATGTTGTGCGCGAACATCTAGGTGCAATGAGGCGACTTCCAGCAATACAACGAGACGGATCAGGCGCCCCCGCACGATTAGGTGACAATGAACGCAAGGGCCCAACGCCACTCAAATTTCCAAACCTGATGACCAAAAGATTCAAGTGGACCAACCGGTCGGTCGTCACATTCGCAGAGGGCCAGGACCCGGTGCTCCAGATGGAGGCCAAAGCGCGGGCGCTGGCTTTGAAAGCCATGGACGAGGGATGGACCGGCCCGCCATTCGATCCACTCGCGCTGGCACAGTGGCTTGGCCTTCGAATAGAAGCACGCGGCGATATTGCGGACGCGCGCATGGTACCGTCAAGCGAATCAACTATCACGCTAGAGTACAACCCCACGCGCCCACGCGGACGGCTCAGATTTTCTATCGCGCATGAGATTGCACACTCGCTTTTCTCAGATTGCGCCGAACAGATCCGCAACCGCGGAGTGAGCCCGCATGCGGACCGTGACAATTGGCAGCTTGAGGTACTTTGCAATATCGGTGCGGCTGAACTCCTAATGCCCTTGGGCAGCTTTGTCGGATTCTCGGGCGAAAAGCTTTCCATCGAGAGCGTAATGAGCTTGCGCAAGGAATTTGACGTTTCGGTGGAAGCATGCCTCATCCGGCTTGTTAAATTGTCCAAAGTCCCCGCCGCAGCGTTCTGCGCTTCGATGCATGAGGACGGCCGATATCGACTGGACTACGTGATCGCAGCACCGGGTTGGGACGCTCCATTCGAGGTAGGCCAGATCGTCCCCGAGGGAAGTGTGATCCGAGAGACTTCGGCCATTGGGTTCACTGCAGTCGGACATGAAGACTGGGGCAACGGCAAGCTGCTGCGCCTTGAATGCATGGGACTCGCGCCTTACCCTGGATCTGTCACACCCCGTGTCGTCGGATTCTTCATTCCCACCACGGCATCTTCTGGCCACAAACCGCCGGAAATACTCGAAGTCATCGGCGACGCCATGCGGCCTCGCGGCGCCGGGACCCGGATAGTGGCGCATGTCATTCCTGACACCGGAACGATTTGGGGCGGCAATGGTTTCGCCTCGCAGCTGCGGAAGCGTTTCCCTGGTGCATGGTCCGAATTCCAGCGCATAACGGGCGGACACCCTCCTTCGCTGGGCAAGGTGGTGATGGGGGACCTGGGCGACGGAGTCAAGATCGCCCATATGGTGGCACAGCGGGGCATCGGAAGATCAGACTCCCAACGACTGCGGTACGCCGCCCTTGCCGACTGTCTGCATGAGGTGCGTCAGAAGGCCATTGATTTGAATGCCACGGTGCACATGCCGCGGGTTGGAACAGGCCACGGGGGAGCGAACTGGGATGTGGTGAAGGAACTTCTCACCGAGGAGCTGGTGGACCGGGGCGTTCCTACAACCGTATACCGCCTTCCAGCCTGAAACCAAGACCTCGCCTGCCCCCATAAACATGAAGCCACGCGCCATCGTCATTTCGGGAAGACACGCCGCAGGAAAAACTTCACTGGCAACGCAACTGCTCAATCGAGGCGACGCTACGCTCATCGAGGTCCCGGCGCTGGCCAGTGAGGTCTGGACAAGAAACCGAAAGCGCGCCAGTGCGGTCAAACGTGCGCAGCTTACGCTAGACAGCGAATCGGACGGCCATTGGCTCGCGGAGGAACTGAACAAGCGCCTTATGAACGACAACGCCCTCGGCTTGCTGGTCGTCGACGGCGCCACATTAGTGGCGCATGTCGCGTACCTGCGCCAAAGCGGCTGGTCCGTCATTCACGTCCATCTTGATGGCAGCGACGGGGCGCTACAAAAGCGCAGCGGACTCAGGGTCTCTGGAAATTCGGACGCACGTGAGTGTGCGCCAATGGCCAAGATCGCCGATGTCGTCATTGACACCGATCGCTGTAGCGCACCCGACGTCTTCGCCCGCGTCCTAGCACGTACCGAGCAGGTCCGGCCACTGACTGCTCCCCCGCTCGTGGACGTTCTGGTCGGTGGCCAGTACGGAAGCGAAGGGAAGGGCAACATTGCCAACTACCTGGCCCCCGAGTACCAAGTGCTCGTGCGAGTAGGTGGACCCAATGCCGGGCATAAAGTGTTCCGCGCAGGAGCCCAGCCTTACACCTTCCGGCAATTGCCTTCGGGAGCACTCGGTAACCGCGACGCTATGCTGATAGTGGGCGCAGGCGCCGTCATCAGTCTGCCCACGCTGCTGAAGGAGATCGGTGAACTCGCCATTCCATTCGACAAGCTCATGATCGATCCCCAGGCCATGATGATTGATCAGTCCGATGTTGATTGGGAGGTGCAGCACCTGAAAGCGGCGATCGGCTCAACCGCTCAAGGCATCGGTGCGGCAACCGCCCGCAAGATCCTCTATCGCAAGCCCGATAGCGAAGTGCGGCTAGCAAAGCACGTTCCTGAACTGAAGCACTATGTCGGCGACACCATTGAGTTCTTCGCCAGTTGCTTCTCTTCAGGAAAGAAGATCATGCTCGAAGGCACCCAAGGCACCACCTTGAGCCTTCACCATGGGCACTACCCCCACGTCACCTCTCGGGTGACGACTGCGGCGGCCTGTCTGGCGGAGGCCGGCCTCGCATCGCGCAACGTGCGTAAGATATTGATGGTCTGCCGCACCTATCCCATCCGCGTTGGTGATTCGATTTCGGGCAATACCTCCGGGTACATGAGTCAGAAGATCGATTTCGGGGCGATTGCCGACCGCTCCGGTATCGCCTATTCGGAACTGAAAGAGACGGAGGTCGGGTCTGTGTCTGGACGTCCACGCAACGTGGCGGAATTCGACTGGTCGCAGCTCAGACGCTCGCTCATTTTGAACGGCCCGACGGACATCGCTCTCACGTTCGCCGATTACCTCGGAGTCTCGAACCGGGAAGCGTTCAGGTATGAACAGCTGAATGAAGGCACCTTGCGATTTATTGAAGAAGTTGAGAAGGTCGGAGGCATACCAGTCTCGATGATTTCAACAGCATTCAACGACCGAAACATCATTGACCGCAGGATGTGGTGAGTTAATCAGAATATGAATGTCGATCAGCTTGCCGCTCGCTACCCGCGGCTTTATCACATGGCCGAGGCAGACACCTGGCTTGCAATCAAGGCTAACGGACTCATGAGTACTTCCGCCGCGCTGGACTATCACGCCATCGGTGGTCTGCAGCGTAGTGCACTCGAAGCAGGCCATCGGCCGGACAAAGTGCAACTGGGTAAAGGTGAGGGCGCGATCATCCTTAGAGATCAGAAGCCCATGCCACCTGAACGGCTGGCTCTGGGCCTTCAAGACGGCATCACGCCCACTGACTGGTACAAGCTGCTAAATGCCAAGGTGTTCATGTGGGCCGAAGAGCATCGCCTGTTGGGCTTGTTGAACGCCCGCCACTACCGGAATCTTGAACATGACGTGTTAACGATCGACACGGCATCTTTGCTGGCAGAGCATGCTGCGGATATTTGGTTGTGCCACATGAACTCCGGCAACACCTTCCCCATTCCCCATCGCCGGGGTGCGACGACTTTCCGCCGAATACCGGACTACCCAATCAAGGCCAATGGCAGCCCGCAAAAGGAGGTAGTGGAAGTGGTGGTCGACTATCACGTTCCCCATATTTCAAAGCACGTGACCGAGGTCCGGCGCATGAAGGGCGAGACAGTGCTCGGCACGTTGGCACTATAGAAGCAATGGAGATCTGCGTCGAATTGCCTGCATGGATCATTCCGCGGAGACCAGATAGTCCAGCAGCGCGGACACCCCACGGTTGGCCAACATATTCCAGTGATCTTCGGGACGCTGATAACGAAGGCCAGCGAACTCAAAGGTCCCGGGCTCTGGCATGAGCGTTGGCTCTACCTGGACTGCTTCGCGAAACGCGCAATAGTAGGCAACCCTGGGATCGATGTCGATGAAGGCGGCCGACAATCCGAGCGAACGGATGTGATTGGGAAAGCTGTCGTAGAGGATCCCCAAGGCATTGATCCCGGTCCGGGAGTAGCCATCCCCGCGAATCGCCAATCGCATCACAGTTTCAAGGGTGACCCCATTGCCAAACTTACGCAGCAACGAGAACAGTATCCACGTCACCTCGTTCCCTTCCACGGTTCCTCGCACGCGCTCCCCCAGAGCCAGAACTTCGGCGACGACGGACTGCAGCAGTTTCTCGCCCAGACCTTCACCCGTCTGCGCCAGCAGACCTGTGATTGCCGTGACCAGCGTAAGCCGCCCCGTAGCCGAGGCGGCCCGAAGTGCGTCCAGCAGGCTGAGGACCAGCTGCGTTTTCCCACGCCAGCGCGCAATCTCTTGCAGGTCTCTTTCCAGACCGTTGCCGAGCGTCTGCTGTGCGGGAATCCGAAGTATCCAGGAGGCCTGATCAGTTGCAAGGACCTCCGACGGGCCCATCGCACTTAAAAGCCACTCCTGTAGCCATACGTACCACGCTTCTTTCGCTACCGTATCTACAACCACAAGGACAAGCGGATAGCGACATGCAGCCGCGTAGGTCAAGTACTTTCTCTCAATGCGAATACTGACAAATTGATCTGCGCGCTCAACCCCCGCAATGCCCTTGATTTGCAGTTTTAGGATTTCACCTCGGACTTCGGGGGCTGCAAGCTCAGCCTCAAGATCGATCCCGAAATCGTCGCTGAGGTCGCGCGCGATCCAATCCTCATGCTCAGCGATAAGTGCCGCCACCCATCGTTGAGCGAAGCTACCGATGTGTTGCTGGGAGGAACGCTTGGCCATCCCGCCTCCGTCAAGCAGCGCACACAATGCGACCGTAGGGGCTGATCAAGACGACTTGTCGCACGCCGTGCTCCCGAACAAGTGGTCAATGACCTGCTCTACTACTACAGCGCTCGAGACAGTACTCGTGTCAAAGCACAGGTCGGCGATCTCAATCAGGGACCGTGACTCGACCTCGTTGGGACGCTGAACGAATTCGTCATAGGAGCTTGCGTCGCCATACTCGTCACCTGCGTCCTGCCTCACCTGATACCGTGCTCGAAGAATCGCCTCCGGAGCCCAGAGATGCACGTGAAGAATGGTGCCGTGAATGCGTTCTCGGAAATGATGCACCTGTCTGCGCTTCCTTACGGCGTCCAAAAGCCACCGGGCGCTGGGCTTTTCGATCATCTGAGCCTGAGATGCGATGACCGGCCAGGTGAAGTCCGTCTCCACGTCTTGCTGGTCCCCCAGATCCTGCATGGCGACCCGGTTGATGGAAATTCCGCGTTGTACGGCAATCTCCTTGAGATGCCGGCTGGTACTGACTCGGCTGAATCCATTGCCTGCTTCCAGCAGGCCTGCAACGCTCGTTTTGCCAGCACACACGGCACCGCTTAGAAGAACCAAATGGTCGTTGTCCATTATTCCCCTTCCTGCTTTTTAGGCATTAAGGGGTAATGTATCTACCTGTTTCCAAAAAGCAAAGGGATCTTGCTACTCGCGTTCGCGCTACTGAAAGCGAAGCGGAGACTACTCCTAGCGTATCGCACTGGAAAGCCCCAGCACATAGTCATCGATTTGCTGGTCGGGTGATGCCCAGGCAGGCGGCTTCAAGATCTTGCCCTCTTCATCGAGCCGGATGGCTCCGTCTGGCCATCTCTTAGCCATGTTGGCGACATGAACAATCTCAAAGACGCGGCCCGGCGGCACGCCCATTTCGACCAAAGTCCCGATGGCCAAATACATCAGATCCACCATTGCGTCCGCCTGCTGGGAGATGGTGACCGCCGAATCGAATTCGTCCAACTCTTCACGCATCCACTTCGATCGTGCTTGGGTTCGTCGCGAGGCCAGGAGTTGCGGTGCGTCTGCTATTGGAAGTCCTAAGCTTAAATGGAAGTTTAGAACGGTGCGCCAAATATCGTTGACTGCCTCTTCGCAAGGGACGGTTGAATCATTCGACATGCGTACTCCATTGAAGTATTGGAATCGATAGAACCTTCAGCTCTCGGTTCATCTAGCCAAGGCGGTTGAGTGACTACAGGCTATTTCGTTTGGGCTGCAGAAGCAAACGCGTTCCGCTCGAACGGCGAAAGCCCTCTGATGTAACGATGCACGGTGCTCTCCGAGCGATGCCCCGTCTGCCGCTGGATCGCCCAGGTGGGCACGCCAGCCTTAGCAGCCGCAGTGAGCAAGCCAGAGCGCAGGCTGTGCGCCGAAAAGCCACTCGGATCGAGCCCGCAATCGCGCATGCGCCGCCGCATCACTCCGCCTACGGCCGCACCGCTCAACCCACCGCCGGGCTTGCCGTACCGATCCACCCTCCGAAACAATGGCTTTGCGTCGAGCTCCTCCGGGTCCATCTCACGCACCAGCTGAATCCAGCTTTTCAGCAACTTGGCTGGGCACATCCGCCCCGGCCCATGTGGCAGCGCGACCACCCTGCCCTTGCCCTGTTGGTCGGTCTTCGAGCGCACCAGTGAGACTGTCACCCCTTGGGCGTCGAACACCAGGTTCTCGAGTTTGAGCCGTGCCAGTTCCGATCTCCGAAACCCTCCCGCGAATCCCACCACCAGCAAGGCCCGGTCCCGCAGGTCTCGCACAGGATCTAGGTGCCTCTGCGGCTTGGCGAGGAGGCGCAGCATCTCGATGCTGATCGGCTTGGCCTGCCTCTGTGCCGATCCATGGATTCGTCGGATCCCCCGCATCGTGGCCTGCACCAGTTCTGACCGCGAGGGCGACGGCTTGCCCAGCACCGTGTGGGCGCTGGCAATCGCAGCCAAACGCCGGTTCAAGGTGCTCGCCTTGACCTTGCCAGCGAAGGCGGCCAGGTACCGCGCCACCATCGCTGGCGTGGCGGGTACCCTGCCGCCCCAGTCCCGGAAATGCCTGAGGTCGGCGGCATAGGCCCGCCGCGTGCTGTCCGCCACGGCGCTGGCGACATAGTGGTCGAACTGGGCACGGACCTTCCTAGGTTTGACCGCTCTGGTGGGCCTGCGCGCGACGGAGGCGACGGTCGACGAATTGATGCGAACCTTCTTCATGATATTGCTCGCCTTCTTGGAAGCGGATGGGTTTGTTCTTGGGAATGAGCAACGCCCGCGTTGGCGGGCGTTGGTTGGTGTTCGGTGCCATGGCAGGTGCCCATGGCCGGTTCAAGGCGACCTACTGGAAATGGGTGCGTGATCGCAGCGTGCTCACCACCAGCGTCAGATACGCGGTCTGGTCCTCACCGGTGGGCCGGCTACGCAACCGGATGGTCAGGTGCAAGGCCCCTGCCCCCAGTGCCTCGCTCAGGCTGCGCCCCAGGCCGCGCACCATGCGCACCGTGAGCTGGTACTCGGACGGCGCCCACAGCACGAGTACGGCGCCCAGCGCATCTTCCAGCCACACGCCCCGGTGCTGGAGCTCCTCCAGGACCTCCACCATGGCGGCATCCAGCTGCGTGGGCTTGTCCAGCGGCTGCGTGAAGAGTTCCAGCCGCACTTGGCCGAAGTCCAAGGTTTCGACGACATCGCTGTGGTCCCAGGCCGCTTCCATGATCGACAGGCCCGCCAGCACCGAACGCTGCAGCCCCACGTAGAACCATTGCAGCGGCGCCAGCTCGACCGGATCGTCTGGATCTGAGATGTCGACGCGTGCGTCGATCGAATCACACAGGATACCGAGGAGCGAATCGCGGTCCGGCGGCGGGCGGTGATGCGCCCCAACCACCACGCCGACGACGTGAGCCTCCTGCGCCCAGATCCGCCAGACCAGCAGCATCGCCGCCTCGATCTCCACTGGGGTGAGGTCGAGGCCGAAGGCCAGGCACAGGATTCGGGTGTCCGCCAGCTCCATTTGGGCGACGGCCGCATCCGCCGCCTCGCCGGTCTCGATCTCGAGCACGCAAGGCGGCTGGTTCAGCAGATCGGCCAGCGGCGTGCGCGGCGGCGCATCGATGTGGGTGTGGAAGCGTTGAACAAAGTGGCGGCCTGAGGCGCCAATGCCGATCAAGCGGACAGCAGCGGTCGGCCCGCTGTCGGCGGGCGTGTGTAGAACATTCATGAGAGCTACCTGTGAGCCGCGCGCATACGGGCGGCGGCAAATGAGATGAAGACGGAAAAAGCAAAAGCGCCGCACCAGCCTCTCGGCCAGCACGGCGCCTTCGCAAAGGGCGTTGTCAGTAGCGCGTTGTCGCTACTGCATGAAGCTCAGCACGCGCTGTCCAGGCCGTCGGCCGCGAAGTTCTTGGCGTCAGTGCGCGTCAGGTCACGCAGGCACACCGGCGTCTTGCTGCTGATCGCCTTGTCCAGCAACGCATAGTCCATGCGCCGCATCATGCTGGCCTGCATCCAGACAACGTTGCCCTTGCCGGTGTGCAGGCACACGGCCTCCTCGCCGCAGGGCTCGTACTTGGTGATGAGCGACATGAGGCTCTCGGGACCGGAACTCGGGGCCGGGGCGGGCGCACGCGATGCGGCTGCCGGTGCAGCGCCCGTGCCTGCAGCTGCGGTAACGGCGGCCTCTTCCTTCTTGGTTTGCGCCACCAGGGCGCCCCAGTCCGAGTTCTCCGTGCCCGGCAGGCAGTCCACCGCCTCGCCCTTGTCGTTACGGAAGGTCGAGTAACCCTTGGCGGTGAACACGGCGGGGTCCTGCGTCTTCTGGACGCCGACCAGGCAGACGGGCTGGTTGACCCGGTATGCCACATCGAGCGCATTCATGCCGCGGGCGTCGACCTTGCTGGCGTCGAGCTGGTAGTGGAAAGCGTCCGTCTCGTTCACGTTGTCGCGGCCGCGAAAGCACACCAAGCCCCGTTCATGGCACCGGCCCTTGGCGTTGTCCGGCTCCCGCCAGTCCAGGATGTAGACCACCTTGCGCCACTTACCGCTGGCGGAGAGGCGGTCGACCTCGGCCTGCTTCTTGGCATTCGCCTCGGTCTCCTTGGCTTGGCGCTTGGCCTGCTCCTTGGCGAAGGCGTCCGCGAGAACGATGACGCGCATGTAAGGCACGGTGCCGGACACGTTGACGTTCGTAGTGACGTAGAAGTTGGACTTGCCCTCTTCCTTTTGCACCTGGTAGGTCAATGACTTACGAATGGGGTCCGGCGAGGCTTGGGGGCCGTGGTTCCAGACCTGAAACTGCGCCACCTCGGCCTTGGCCTTCTGCAGCGGCGTGCCCTGCGGGTTGGTCAGCGCGGCGAAGGGGTTGAGCGAATCGAGCACACCGACGAGGGGGCTGGTGATGGCGGCCATGTACTGGTTCATGGCCTTCACCTTGTCGGCGGAGGCTTGCACCGTGAAGGTGACCTTGCAGCTACGGACCTTGAGCTTCTCGTCGTAGGCGGTGACGGTGGGCGTCTCCAGCGCGATGGCGGCGATGTCCTTGCTCTGGACCTGCAGGTCCTTGAGGTGGTCGTCGTGCGCTTGGGCGACGAGGTCGCGGATCGAGCTGGTGACCTCGGTGTCGTTGCAGGGTGGGGCCTCGGGGCCGCAGCCTGCAAGCAGCGGTGAGATTGATGCAGCCAGCACTATCGCGAGAGCACGGCCTTTTCGCTGCGTCAGCGCCTCACTGATGGCTTGGAATCTCGATCTTGTACTTTTTGTGAACATAGAAGCTCCATAGGGAACGGCAGATTGAAAAGATAGACACACTTTACGTTTGGTTTTCATTTAGTTTGCCAGAATCCGCCTCTCAACAAAACGGATAGTTTGTGTACTCTTAGTGTTGGAACCTAAAGACTTGGGCGCATGCCCCGAGTCATTGCAAACAAGCCCCAGCCGCTGGACCCCGTGTCCAGCAAGGAGCTGGAGCAGCTGCAGCAAACTTTCGGGGAGCACTTGCGCGCGATGCGACATGACCGTCTCATCACCATCGAACAGCTCGCGGAGTTGGCCGGTCTGCACCCGAACTACGTCGGCTCGGTCGAGCGTGGGGAGCGCAACTTGTCGCTGTTCAACATCTGGCGCTTGGCAAGCGGCCTCGATGTCTCGGTTGCGCAATTGGTAGAGGCGTTGCCCAAGCGGGTGGTCAAGCGCGCTCGCAAACCGAGCTAGTACTCCTCTGGCAGCAGCAGAGTCGTCACACTCCGATCGGCTTCGGTGATCAGCCAGATGCGGTTGTCGTGGTCATCGGCTTCTTTTGATGGCTGTGCCGGCGCTGCACCCTTTTCGACCGCCACTTGCAGCGGCAATCGGTAGACCGAGAGCACTCGCAGGCCGTGCTCAAGCGCGTCTTCATTGGTAACTACATCTTCAGGATCGATCTCGCCCCAGTCACCGGTGACATGCTTGGCCAGCAGCACCAAGGGGTTGCTGTTGGTGGCATGCATAAGCGCCAGGGCGCCCGGTGTTGCGACAACACGGCCCAACGCAAAACGTGGTGCACTGCCAGGCTTGAGAAAGGTGCTCAGAAGGTCTTTCACTTGAAATCTCCGTACGAAAGAAGCGCCCATGCGGCGGCCGCACCTGGCCCAGGGGGCAAGGTGCAGCAGTCGAAAAAAAGCGCGGGGGTGAAACAAAAACGGCCACCAAGGCCAGCGGCAAATGCGCTGGCTTGGCGGCCATCAGGGGGCTACAGGCGGCGGTGCGCCTGCACACGGGCGGCGCCTTGCTAGCTTGGCGCTGGCAGGGCTAGCCCGTGGGTAAATTATAGCATAAATGCGACAAGATGTAACGAAATTAATCGAAAACCCGACTCGGCGTGATCCACAAGGATCGTTGAACGCATGCTCAAAAAACCGTTTGGACAGCCTGTGGCCTGTCTTCCGAGCGGCCTGCCGCGCCTTAGAGCCGGCCAACCTTGCAGGGCAGGCTGGGCGGCTGCAAGCTGGGGGTTTAAGCCACCGCCCATGCGGCCGATAGAACGCGCTTTGTGCAAGGTGGCCCAAAAAAGCCCACCTGAGCGCAAAAAGAAAAGGGGGTAAAAATGGGGGTAAACTGCCTGCCCCGCCTGGAAACCCGCATGGATACTGGGTTGCCGGCGGAGAGTGTGAGATTCGAACTCACGGACGATTTCTCGTCGGCAGTTTTCAAGACTGCTGGTTTAAACCACTCACCCAACTCTCCGGAACCGTCGATTTTATGCTGACCGTGCGCCCTCAAGCCTCGGGCAGGAAAAGCGTCTGCAGGTCGCTCAGAAAATCCAGCCCGCGTTCGGTGGGCCACACGCGGTGCAGGTCGCGCGCGATGAGGCCCTTGCGCTCGGCTTCTTCCATCCCTTTTTGGATGCTGGTCATGGCCAGCCCCGTGCGTTCGCTGAACTGGGGCAGCGTGAAGCCTTCTTTCAGGCGCAGCGCATTGAGCATGAACTCGAACGGCAGGTCGGCGAGCGCGACTTCTTCGCTTTGCGACACGGCGGCGCCTGCGCGGGCGTTGTCCATGTACAGGCGCGGCTCGCGAAAGCGCACCTGGCGCACGATGCGATGGGCAAAGCTCAGCTTACTGTGGGCGCCAGCGCCAATGCCAAGGTAATCGCCAAACTGCCAGTAGTTGAGGTTGTGCGCGCAGGTGTGGCCGGCGCGCGCGTAGGCTGAAACCTCGTAGCGCGACATGCCGCTGGCGGCGGTGCGCTCGGTGATGCGGTCGAGCATGGCGTAGGCCACGTCGTCTTCGGGCAGCGTCGGCGGAAACTTGGCGAACCAGGTGTTGGGTTCGATGGTGAGGTGGTACACCGAGATGTGCGGCGGCGCGAGCGCCAGTGCCTGGGTCAGGTCGGCGTCCAGGCCCTCGATCGTCTGGCCCGGCAGGGCGTACATCAGGTCGAGGTTGAAGGTGTCGAATGCGCTCGCGGCTTCTTCGACGGCGGCAATGGCCTGTGCCCGATCGTGCACGCGGCCCAATGCCTTCAGGTGCTCGTCATTGAAGCTCTGCACACCGACCGACAGGCGCGTGACGCCCGCACTGCGATAGGCACGAAAGCGGTTGCGCTCGAAGGTGCCGGGGTTGGCTTCGAGCGAGATCTCGCAGTCGGGCGCCAGCTTGAGGCGGGCGCGCACGTCGCCCAGCAGGCGGTCGATGGCCTGGGGCGAAAAGAGGCTGGGTGTTCCGCCGCCAATGAAGATGGTGTGGACGGTGCGGCCCCAGATGAGCGGCAGCGCGGCATCCAGGTCTGCAATGAGCGCGTCGAGGTAGGCCGCCTCGGGAATGCCTTCGGCCTCGGCCTCACTGGTGGCGCGCCACTCGTGCGAGTTGAAGTCGCAATACGGGCACTTGCGCAGGCACCAGGGCAGATGGATGTAGAGCGACAACGGCGGCAATGCCGCGAGCTGCAGCGGGCCGGGCCGCATCCAGTGCAGCACGTCGTTGGCCTGGGGGGCACCGGTGGGCTGCGCGGGCTGAATGGGAACAACGGTGGCCATGGATCAGAACCAGCGTTCGCGCATCAGGGCCAGCATGGCTTTTGCCGCCTGGCCCCTGTGGCTGTTGGCGTTTTTTACCTCGGGCGGCAGCTGCGCGAAGGTCTTGCCGAAGCCGGGCAAATACATGACGGGATCGAAGCCGAAGCCGTTGTCGCCGATGGGCGCCTTGGTAATTTCGCCGACCACGCGGCCGACGGCAATGAGGGGTTCGGGGTCGTCGTGCCCGCGCAGCGCGACCAGCGTGCTGACGAGTGCGGCGCGCCGGTTGACCACGCCGTCGAGCTGCTCGAGGAGGGCCTTGACGTTGTTGGCGTCGCCCTTGGCGTACCCGAACTGGGTGGCATAGAAGGCGGTGTCGACACCCGGCAAGCCCCCAAAGGCGTCGACGCAAAGCCCGGCGTCGTCGGCAATGGCGGGCAGGCCGGTCGCGGCGCTGGCATGGCGGGCCTTGGCCAGCGCGTTTTCGACGAAGGTGCGAAACGGTTCCTCGGCCTCGCCCACGCCAAGTGCCGACTGTGGCACGAGCGTTACGGCCAACTCCGCGAACAGCTGCTGGAGTTCGGCAAGCTTGCCGGCGTTGTTGGAGGCCAGGACCAGTTTCATCGCCACTGCTTACTTACTTCGAAACGAGGGACTGCTGCTGCAGCACGATCAGTTCGCCAATGCCCTTCTCGGCCAGGCCGAGCAGGATGTTCATCTCGTCGCGCGAGAACGCGGCGCCTTCGGCGGTGCCCTGCACTTCGACGAAATGGCCGGCGCCGGTCATGACGACGTTCATGTCGGTGTCGCAGGCGGAGTCTTCGGTGTATTCCAGGTCGAGCAGCGGCGTGCCGCCGACGATGCCGACCGAAATGGCGGCCACGTGGCCCTTGATTGGCGTCGCGGCAAGGGTGCCGGCGGCGAGCAGCTTGTTGACGGCGTCTTGCGCGGCGACGAATGCGCCGGTGATGGCCGCGGTGCGGGTGCCGCCATCGGCCTGCAGCACATCGCAGTCGAGGTGGATGGTGCGTTCGCCCAGCGCGGCCAGGTCGAACACGGCGCGCATCGAGCGGCCGATGAGGCGCTGGATTTCTTGCGTGCGGCCGCTTTGCTTGCCGCGGGCGGCCTCGCGGTCGCTGCGCGTGTGGGTGGCGCGCGGCAGCATGCCGTATTCGGCCGTGACCCAGCCTTCACCGCTGCCGCGCTTGTGCGGCGGCACGCGCTCTTCGACCGAGGCGGTGCACAGCACGCGCGTCTGGCCGAATTCGATGAGCACCGAACCTTCGGCGTGGATGGTGAAACCGCGGGTGATGCGCACCGGGCGCAGCTGGTCGGCGGCGCGGCCGGCGCTTCGTGTGAAAGCAGTCATTTTGTGAGGGGGTGCGTGGGAATAAAAACGGAACTCATCGGCCAGTCGTGCCGCGGTGCCGGCATTGCCGGCAGCGTAGGAACAGCAGCCTTACTTAAAAACGGGTGGGCGGCGCGAGCGCGGCACGCCCGGGTATCAAATCTTCTTTGCCGCAGAGCGACGAATGGCCTCGTTGATTTCGGCAATCGAGCGCTCGATGGCGTCTTCGTCCATGTCTTCGATCTCGCCATCGGAGGGCATACCGGCCTGGATGGTGGAGGCAAAAACGCCCTCGTCGATGGTCTCGGTCGAAACGCCGCGCTCTTCGCGCGTCGAGTCGGGCTGTTCCCATTCGAGCGCGATGAGCGTCACGTTGTCGCTGTGGGCGCCGCCCTTGCGAAGCGCCATTTCGGCGAGGTCGGGTGCCGCATCGGACACCGGCTTGTCGGAAGACAGCGTGTGCACGATGACGGCGTCGTCGAGCACGCCCCAGACGCCATCCGAGCACAGCATGATGCGGTCGCCGCGCTGCAGTTGCAGCGGGGCCGAAATATCGAACAGCGGCGTGGTCGGAGAGCCCAGGCAGGTAAGCAGCAGGTTGCGGTTGACCGGCATGTCCGAGCCTTGCGGGCGCGGGCGCTCGGCGTGCGAATGGTCGCGCGTGCGGGTCAGCAGGCGGCCGTCGCGCACCACATAAAGGCGTGAGTCGCCGCAATGCATCCAGGTGGCCGTGGTGCCCTGCAGCAGTGCCGCGACGACGGTGGTGCGCGGGGTGTCGAGCATGGCCTTGTGGCTTGCATATCGCATGATCTGCTGATGCGCGGCCATGGCCGATTCGGCCAGGAAGGCCTTGGCGTCCTTGACGGTGGGGCGCGCCTCGCGCTGGTAAAGCGCCGCAATGGTCTGCAATGCCAGCTGGGCCGCAACCTCGCCCTCGGGGTGGCCGCCCATGCCGTCGGCCAGCACGAAAAGGCCCGACTCCCGCGTGTAGCAGTAGCCCATGCGGTCTTCGTTCTTGAGACGGCCGCCCTTTCGGCTGACCTGGAATACCGAGAATTTCATGCCGGACGCGTCGTAGGTGCCGCCGCCCTGGGCAGGGCCTTCTTGTCGAAGGAGCGGATGTTGTCGAATGAAAGCCGCACCTTTTCGCCAACGGTGAGCTTGGTGTAGCGCCGCTCGCCTTCGCGGCTCAGTTCTTTTTGCAGCGCAAAGACGGATTGCGGCCGCGAGAGCGGGTCGAGCGACATGCACCACTCGACCACTTCGATGAGGTTGTCGGAGTACACGCCGCGCAGCCGCGACAGCGACAGGCTGAGCCGGTCTTTTTCGATGCGGCGCGGGGCGTCGTTGGGCGGGTAGCCCTGCATGCAGGCGTAGATGCAGGCGCCAATGGCATAGATGTCGGTCCAGGGGCCCATCGACGAGTCGCGCCGGTACATCTCGGGGGCGGCAAAGCCGGGCGTGTACATCGGCCGGATGAAGATGCCCTCTTTGCTGAGCACCTCGCGGGCGGCGCCAAAGTCGATCAGCACCGCCCGGTCTTCGTCGGTGACGAAGATGTTGGCGGGCTTGATGTCCAGGTGCAGCATCTTGTACTGGTGCACGATGCGCAGGCCCCGCAGAATTTCGTCGAAAAGCGACCGGATGGTCGATTCCCGGAAAACCTTGGGCCTTTTCAGGTCGCGCGCGGTCACCACGAAGTCCTGCAGGGTGGCGCCCTCCAGGTAGTTCATGACCATGTAGACGGTCTCGTTCTCCCTGAAAAAGTTGAGAACGCTGACCACCGAGGCATGCGAGATCTGCGCGAGCGAGCGGCCTTCCTCGAAAAAGCTCTTCAGACCGAGCCTGTAGAGGGAGAGCTTTTCGGGCGGAACTTCGGGCGTGAGCTCGCCCGGCCCGCGCGTGGCGAGCGAAGACGGCAGGTATTCCTTGACGGCAACCTGCTGTCCGCTGGGGTCTATGGCGAGATAGACAACGCCAAAACCGCCTGCGGAAAGGCGGCGAACGATGCGGTAACCGCCAATGACCGTATCGGGCAGCAGGGGCGAAGGCTTGACCTTTGACATAATCCGGGAGTTTCGCCCGAAGGCGATGGTGCGGCAAGCGAACGCCATGCCGACGCCTCGGTGCATGCAAGCAAAAACCACAGTGAGGCGCAATGCCAGTTTACAGCATGACCGGCTATGCCAGTGGCCAGAACGGCCCCGTTGGCAGCCACTCCGAAGCCGAAGCACGGCCTACCGCCGCGGGGCGACTCGGGGTCGAGATACGCTCGGTCAACAGCCGCTTCCTCGATCTCACCTTCAAATTGCCGGAGGAACTGCGCCAGCATGAAACCGCGCTGCGCGAACTGCTCACGGGCAAGCTCAAGCGCGGCAAGGTCGAAGTGCGGGCCGCCATCGAGAACACCGCCCAGGCCGGCGTCGTCGAGCCCTCCGTCAAGCTGCTGCAGCGGCTGAACGGCGTGCAGGACGGCATCAAGGCCTGGCTGCCCGGCGCCCGCGAATTGAGCGTGGCCGACGTGCTGCGCCTTGCCGGCGGCGACAGCGCCGCCCGTGGCGACTGGGCTAGCGACCTGATCGACGTGACCGGCAAGGCTTTGGACGCCCTGATGTCCGCCCGCCAGCGCGAAGGCGCACGGCTCGCCAAGATGCTGGAGGCCCATCTGGCCCAGTTGCGTACGCTGGTCGAACAGGCCGGCCCGCTGATTCCCCAGCTGGTCGAGCAGCAGCGCGCGCGTTTCCTGGAGCGCTGGCAGGAAGCCATGGGCCTGACCGGCGGCACCCTGCCCGAGGCGGCCCAGGACCGGGCGCTGAACGAGGCCACCGCCTTTGCCATTCGCATCGACGTGGCTGAAGAGCTCACGCGCCTCAATTCGCACCTCGACGAAATCGAGCGGCTGCTCAAGAAGGGCGGCGAAATCGGCAAGCGGCTGGACTTCCTGATCCAGGAGTTGCACCGCGAGGCCAATACACTGGGCTCCAAGTCGGCCGCGCTGGAGCTCACCCGCATTGGCGTGGACATGAAGGTCCTGATCGAGCAGATGCGCGAACAGGTACAGAACATCGAATGAGCGAGCGAATGGACTATCCAGGCAACATTTTTGTCGTCGCGGCACCGAGCGGTGCCGGCAAGTCGAGCCTGGTCAAGGCGCTCATGGAACTGGACACGGCCGTCCAGCCCTCGGTTTCCCACACCACGCGGCCACCGCGCGGCCAGGAAAAGCATGGCCGGGAGTACTTTTTTACCTCGCCATCCGAATTTGACGCCATGATCGCGGCGGACGGCTTCGTGGAATGGGCCCATGTGCACGGCCACCGATACGGCACCTCCAAGAAAGCCATCGAAGAGCGGATCGCCCAGGGGGCCGATGTCATCCTGGAAATCGACTTCCAGGGCGCGATCCAGATCCGCAAGACCTTTGCCAACGCGGTCATGATCTTCATCCTGCCGCCCAGCTGGGAGGAATTGCGCTCGCGGCTGGAGCGGCGCGGCGAAGACAGCGCCGCCGTCATCGAACTGCGCCTCAAGAATGCCGCCGAAGAGATGGCCCGGGCGGGGGAATTCGACTTCG
The DNA here is from genome assembly GCF_900099805.1 of Variovorax sp. OV700. GTDB lineage: Bacteria > Pseudomonadota > Gammaproteobacteria > Burkholderiales > Burkholderiaceae_C > Variovorax. Next base: position 130,215 of record NZ_FNDR01000004.1, read on the forward strand.
TTATAATCAACGAGTTATTTGAGCGCGCGCTTTTCGATCTCAAGGCGATCGTCCACGCTCAGCGGCTTCGGTATTCTGCACAGCGCCGCGCACGTGCCGACACATTCGCCGCCCTGAACATCCCCTGATTTCCTGCTCACCGACCGAAAGATTCCCATCATGGCCCGCATCACCGTCGAAGATTGTCTGCTTCAGATCCCTAACCGCTTCCAGCTGGTTCTGGCCGCCACGTACCGTGCGCGCATGCTGAGCCAAGGCCACGCGCCCAAGATCGAGAGTAAGAACAAGCCGGCCGTGACCGCCCTGCGCGAGATCGCCGAAGGCAAGATCGGCATCGAAATGCTCAAGAAGGTGCCGGGCTGATCTGACGCACCCCTGCAACGAAAAGGCACCGCAAAGCGGTGCTTTTTTTACGTCTGGACGCGTCCATACAGCGGTCACGCTAAAGTGGTAGCCATGAGCGCGGTTGCCAAACATCAGTCCCATGCCCCTTCGGGCACGCCAAAGCCGAGCCCGGCGGCGCTGAATGCGGCTGCCGCAAGCTTTGCCGCGCTGACGGCCCGGCTCGACTACCTGAGCCCCGAAGACACCGAGCTGGTCCGCCGCGCCTACCGCTTTGCCGACGAGGCGCACCTGGGCCAGCTGCGCAACAGCGGCGAACCGTACATCACCCACCCCATCGCGGTGGCAGCGCAATGCGCCGAATGGAAGCTCGACGCCCAGGCGCTGATGGCCGCCCTGCTGCACGATGCCATCGAAGACTGCGGCGTTACCAAGCCGGAACTCATCGAACGCTTTGGGGCCCCGGTGGCCGAACTGGTCGACGGCCTCACCAAGCTGGACAAGCTGCAGTTCAATACCCGCGAAGAGAACCAGGCCGAATCGTTCCGCAAGATGCTGCTGGCCATGGCGCGCGACGTGCGCGTCATCCTGGTCAAGCTGGCCGATCGCACGCACAACATGCGCACGCTCGACGATGCGCCGCGCGAAAAATGGGCCCGCATTTCTCGCGAAACACTCGAAATCTATGCGCCCATCGCGCATCGGCTGGGTCTGAACCAGACGTACCGCGAATTGCAGGAGCTGTCGTTCCGCCACCTGAAACCCTGGCGCTACGCCACCCTGTCGAAGGCAGTGTCCAGGGCGCGGGGGCGCCGCCGAGATCTGATCCATAAGGTGCAGCGCGAGGTCGAGACCGCCTTTGCCAACGCCAACATGACGCTGCGCATCGCCGGACGCGAAAAAACGCTCTATTCGATCTACCGCAAGATGGAAGAAAAGCACCTGAGCTTTGCCCAGGTGACCGACATCTACGGCTTTCGCCTGATCGTGCCGAACGTGATCGCCTGCTACACCGGCCTTGGCATCCTGCACCAGATGTACAAGCCGCTGCCGGGCAAGTTCAAGGACCACATCGCCATTGCCAAGCTCAACGGCTACCAGTCACTGCACACCACGCTCGTGGGCCCGGCCGGCGTGAACGTGGAGTTCCAGCTGCGCACCGAGGCCATGCACGTGGTGGCCGAATCGGGGGTTGCGGCGCACTGGCTCTACAAGGCCGCGGAGCCGAATGCGGCGAGCAACGACAGGCTGGGTACCAAGTGGCTGCAGTCGCTGCTCGACATCCAGGACGAAACGCGGGATGCCGCCGAGTTCTGGGACCACGTCAAGGTCGACCTCTTTCCGGATGCGGTGTACGTGTTCACGCCCAAGAGCCAGATCCTGGCCCTGCCGCGCGGCGCTACGGTGGTCGACTTTGCCTACGCCATCCACAGCAACATCGGCGACCACACCTCGGCCGCCCGCATCAACGGCGACCAAGTGCCGCTGCGCACCGAGCTCAAGAACGGCGACGTGGTCGAGGTGATTACCGCCCCCGTATCGACGCCCAACCCGGCCTGGCTCGGCTTTGTGCGAACCGGCCGCGCGCGCTCCAAGATCCGCCACTACCTGAAGACCCTGGCCCATGCGGAATCCGAGGGCCTGGGCGAAAAGCTGCTGGCGCAGGCGCTGCGCGCCGAAGGCCTCAGCAAGCTGCCGGCCGACGATGCCGAACATCAGGCACTCTGGGAAAAACTGCTGCGCTTTACGGGCAACCGCACCCGCGCTGAACTGCTGACCGACATCGGCCTGGGCAAGCGGATTGCCAGCATCGTGGCAAAGCGCCTGGTGGCCATGCTGTCAGAACTGGGCGAGCGGCCGGATGCACTGCTGCTGAGCCGCGAACGCTTCATTTCGCACGAAACCATCTCGCAAGGTGCCGTCACGCTGGATGGCAGCGAGAACTCGTCGGTTCGATTTGCGCTGTGCTGCCGGCCCATCCCCGGCGACGAGATCGTCGGATACCTCGGGCATGGCGAAGGCCTGGTGGTGCACACCGAAAGCTGCGGCGTCGGCCAGCGCCTGCGCCACAAGGACAGCGAACGCTTCTTCGCGGTCGAATGGGCAGACGAACCCACCCGCGCCTTCGAGACCGGCGTGGTCATCACCGTGCGCAACGACAAGGGCGTGCTGGCCCGCGTGGCCGCCACCCTGGCGGACGCCGAAGCCGACATCACGCACGTCGAGATGGCCGACGAAACCCCACAGGATTCGACCGACCTGCGCTTCGTGATCGCCGTGCGCGACCGGACCCACCTCGACGCCGTCTTGCGCGCCGCGCGGCGGACCGCCTCGGTGCTGACCGCCGCGCGCACGGTTCCCGCGGCCTGAAAAGACCGCAGCGTTGAATGGTTACGCCGGACCGGGGGCCGGGTAGCTGACCGACAGCAGTTCCACTTCGTGCGTGCCGCCCGGCGTGACGAGCTTCACCACGTCGCCCTCGCGTGACTTGAGCAACGCCCGCGCAATCGGCGAAATCCAGCTGACCTGCGACTTGGTGCTGTCGGCTTCATCGATGCCCAGGATCGTCACGCTGCGTTCGTCGCCGGTCTCGTCGACGTAGCGCACCGTGGCGCCAAAGAAAACCTGGTCGCTGCCGTGGTGCACCGAGGGATCGGTGACCTCCGCGATCTCGAGCCGCTTGGTGAGAAAGCGAATGCGCCTGTCGATTTCCCTGAGGCGCTTCTTGCCGTAGAGATAGTCGCCGTTCTCCGAGCGGTCGCCGTTCTTGGCGGCCCAATGCACGGCCTCCACCACCTTGGGGCGCTCTTCGTCCATCAACTGGAGCAACTCGTCGCGCAGCCGGGCATAGCCGGCCGGCGTCATGTAGTTCCTGCTGCCGCTGGGCAGTGCGGGCGCGCTGCTGTCGCCGTCATCGTCGTCGCCGTCAGCGTCGGTTTCCTTGGTGAATGCTTTGCTCACGATAGAAGCTCCGGATCCATTTTTCTCAACCCAGGTCCGAGCGCTTGCAGTCGAAGACCACGCTTTGCTCGACCGCTCGCAGCGCAGGCACCTTGTTGGCGAAAGCGACGCCTGCGCTGACAAGGCGCCACTCGCTCGCCTTGAACAGCTTGAAAAGGTGCGTGACCTCGGTCCCGACCGTGGGAATGGAGTTGAAAACATAAACCGGTTCCCCGGACTGGCTCTCTTCCATGCCCACCAGATCGGCCCTCATCTTGCCCATGGTTTCCGTGTCTTTCGTTCGGGAACGCACGACGTCGAGGTTGACGGTGCGGGAGTGCTCGTCGATCGAGATTCTGCGGACCCAGTTGAAAGGCGCTGCAGGCCCATTGCTTGCCCCCGGAACGCAGGTGATGGTTCCTGCCGATGCCGCCCCTGCTGCTGAAAACAGCATGAGGAATTGGAGTGCAAGCCGGTTTGCCGAGATGCTCATGGTGCCCTGCGCGTTGTATGACTGGGCTGAACTTTAGCCCCAGGCGCATGAGCGTGCTTTCTCTACGCACCGTGACCACGGCTGCATCGGCTGAAATGGATGCGATGGGCCAAAAGAAAATGGCCTAGAAGATCGAAACCTTCTAGGCCATTCAAGAGAGTGGTGCGGCTGGCAGGAATTGAACCCACGACCCCTTGGTTCGTAGCCAAGTACTCTATCCAACTGAGCTACAGCCGCACAGCTATCGATTATAGCATCCATTTCGCCCCCCGGCGAACCAGGTCAGAAAATGAATGCCAAGTGGTAGGCCGTGATGGGCTTGAACCATCGACCAACGGATTATGAGTCCGCTGCTCTAACCAACTGAGCTAACGGCCCACGAGAGGCCACGATTCTATTCGCGGCGCTGACTACTTGCGGTGGCTCAGCGCATTGCTGACCAGCCGGGAGGTGATGTCGACGATCTGGATCATGCGCTCGTAGGGCATTCGCGTCGGCCCGATGACGCCCAGCGTGCCCACCACCTGCCCGTCGACTTCATAGTTGGCGCTGACGATGGAAAGCTCCTCGAATGGCACCACCTGGCTTTCGCCGCCAATGAAGATGCGCACGCCTTCCGCCTTGCTCGACACGTCGAGCAGCCGCATCAGTTGCGCCTTTTGCTCGAACAGCTCGAATGCACGGCGCAACTGTCCCATGTCGCTCGAAAAGTCGGTCACGGAAAGCAGGTTGCGCTCGCCGGAAATCACGACGTCGTCTTCTTGCGCCTCGGTGAGCACCTCGGAGCTGACGTTGACTGCCGCCTGCATCAGCGCAGCAATCTCGCCGCGCAGTTTTTCGACTTCGGACTGGAGCCGGTCGCGCACCTGCTCGATGGTCAGGCCCGCATAGTGGGCATTGATGTAGTTCGATGCCTCCACCAACTGCGACTGCGAATAATCGGCTTCCGGGAAGATCACCCGGTTCTGCACGTCGCCGTCGGGCGAGACGATGATCACCAGCAGCCGCCGGTCCGAAAGCTTCAGGAATTCGATCTGCTTGAACACCGAGGCGCGCCGCGGCGCCATGACGACGCCGACGAACTGCGACAGGTTGGACAGCAGATTGGCGGCGTTGGCAATCACCTTCTGGGGCTGGTCGGGCGCAAGGCTCGGCGCGCTCATCTGCTCGCGCTGCGCCGTGAGCATGGTGTCGACGAAAAGCCGGTAGCCGCGAGCGGTGGGAATGCGTCCGGCCGAGGTGTGCGGGCTGGCAATCAGCCCCAGCGACTCGAGATCCGACATCACATTGCGGATGGTCGCGGGGGACAGGTCCAACCCGGGCGCGCGCGACAAAGTCCGCGACCCGACCGGCTGGCCTTCGGCGATGTAACGCTCGACCAGCGTCTTGAGGAGCAACTTGGCACGGTCGTCCAGCATTGGAAGATTTTAGTGTTGTAATTTGTAGATGACTTCCCGCTTTCGTCACGTCGCGCTGATCGGCAAATACCAGGCTTCAGGCGCCCGGGCGCAGGCAGACGCGCGCGACGGCGTCATGGAAGATATCGGCGCCTTCCTGGAATCTCAAGGGTGCCAGGTCTTCGTCGAAAAATCGGCGGACGGCGAAGCCGATGCGGATGCGAACGTCGGCGGCCGCTACGAACCGCTGAGTGTCGAGGAAATCGGCCAGCGCTGCGATCTGGGCCTTGTGGTGGGGGGCGACGGCACCATGCTGGGCATCGGCCGCCAGCTGGCGTGCTACGGCATTCCACTGATCGGCATCAACCGCGGGCGGCTCGGCTTCATCACCGATATTCCGCTCGACAACTACCAGGCCACGCTGATCCCGATGCTGGCCGGCGAGTACGAGGAAGACCACCGCAGCCTCATGCATGCGCAGGTCATGCGCGACGGCGCATCGGTGTTCGACGCGCTGGCAATGAACGACGTGGTGGTCAACCGCGGCGCCACCTCGGGCATGGTCGAGCTGCGGGTTTCGGTCGGCCGGCATTTCGTGGCCAACCAGCGCGCCGACGGCCTGATCATCGCTTCGCCCACCGGCTCGACGGCCTACGCGCTCTCGGCTGGCGGGCCGCTGCTGCATCCCGCGGTGCCGGGCTGGGTGCTGGTGCCCATTGCACCGCACACGCTCTCGAACCGCCCGGTGTTGCTGCCCGATGCCGACGAGATCGTGATCGAGCTGGTGGCCGGGCGCGACGCCAGCGCCAATTTCGACATGCAGTCGCTGGCGTCCCTCGCCATCGGCGATCGCGTGGTGGTGCGGCGCTCCGACTTCCGGGTGCGCTTTCTGCATCCACGCGGATGGAGCTATTTCGACACGCTGCGCAAGAAACTTCATTGGAACGAAGGGGGCTCCTGAGATGGCGCTGCGACGCATCGCACTGCGCGACTTCGTGATCGTGCGATCACTCGAACTCGACCTGTCCTCCGGCTTCACGGTATTGACCGGCGAAACCGGGGCGGGCAAATCCATATTGATCGATGCGCTTCAGCTGGCGCTCGGCAACCGTGCCGACGCAGGCGCAGTGCGCGAGGGTGCCGAGCGGCTCGACGTGAGCGCCGAGTTCGACGCCGATCCGGCCTTTGCAGCCTGGCTCGACGAAGGCGGATTCGAATCCGGCGACGCCCTGCTGCTGCGCCGCACCGTCGACCTGCAAGGCCGCAGCCGCGGCTGGATCAACGGAAGCCCGGCCACGGCCACGCAGCTGCGGGAGCTCGGCGATCGCCTGCTCGACATTCACGGCCAGCATGCGTGGCAGAGCTTGACGCGTCCCGAGGCCGTGCGCGGCCTCCTCGACGCTTATGCCGGAGTGCGCACCGATGCGCTGGACGCGGCTTGGCAAGCGTGGCGACAAGCCCTCTCCGCGCTCGACCACGCGCGCTCGGCGCAAGATTCGCTGCAGCGCGAGCGTGAGCGGCTGCAATGGCAGATTGCCGAGGTGATGAAGCTGGCCCCCGCCGAAGGCGAGTGGGAAGAGCTCTCGACCAACCATGCCCGCGTCTCCAACGCACAGGCGCTGATCGACGCGGCGCAAGGCGCCAGCCAGGCGCTGGAAGACGACGACAACGGCGCGCTGGCAGCGCTTTCGCGCGCAGTCGCCCTGCTGCAGAACTGCGAGCACATCGAACCCGAATTCCGCGCACTTGGCGAGGTGCTGGCCTCCAGCGTGGCACAGGCCTCTGACGCCGCGCATTCGCTGCACGGGTACCTGCGCGACGCGGAAGCCGATCCGCAGCGCCTTGCCGAGCTGGACGAGCGCATGGGGCTCTGGATGTCGCTGGCGCGCCGCTACAAGCGCACGCCGAACGACCTGCCGGCGCTGCTGGCAGGCTGGCAGGCCGAGCTGAAGGCGCTCGATGCGCAAAGCGACCTCGAAGGGCTGGAGCGCGCCGAGCAAAATGCGCAGCAGGCCTACATGAAAGAGGCCAAGGCGCTCGGCAAAACGCGCAAGCAAGCGGCACCGCGTCTGGCCGAAGCGGTCACCAAGGCGATGCAGGGGCTTGGCATGCAAGGCGGCAGATTCGAAGTCGAGCTGCAGCCGCTGGCGCAGCCGGGCCGCGCCGGACTTGAAGACGTTGCCTTTCTCGTGAGCGGCCATCCCGGCAGCACGCCCCGCCCCATCGGCAAGGTGGCGTCGGGCGGCGAGCTTTCCCGCATTGCCCTGGCCATCGCGGTGACCACAAGCCAGCTTGGCGCAGCGCAGACGCTGATCTTCGACGAGGTCGATGCCGGCGTCGGCGGGGCCGTGGCCGAGACCGTGGGGCGTCTCATGAAACAGCTCGGGCGCGATCGCCAGGTCTTGGCGGTCACCCATCTGCCGCAAGTGGCCGCCTGCGCCGATCACCACCTGGTGGTCGCCAAGCGCCAGACGACCGCAGCCGGCCAGGACGGCCCGCGCACCGAAAGCGGCGTCGCGCGGCTCGACGACGACAACCGCGCCCGCGAAATCGCCCGCATGCTCGGCGGCGAGAAGGTTTCGCAGACTTCGCTGGCGCATGCCCGCGAAATGCTGGGCCACAAGACTTCGGCAGCGCTGTGATGGACCTCGACCTGGTGCTCATCACCGGCATGTCGGGCTCTGGCAAGTCGGTGGCGCTGCATGCGCTGGAAGACGCCGGCTATTACTGCGTCGACAACCTGCCGCCCGAGCTGCTGACCCCTTTCATCGCACTGCAGCACGAACAGCAGGCCACGCGCGTCGCCATTGCCATGGACGTGCGCAGCGGCGTGTCGCTGCCGATCGTTCCGCAGCAGCTCGACGCCTTGCGGAATGACGGCGTCTCGCTGCGATCGCTTTTTCTGGACGCAACCACCGACGCGTTGCTGCGGCGCTATTCGGAGACCCGTCGGCGCCATCCGCTTTCGCGCCAGGAGGGCCGCACCGATGCTCCCGAGCAGGAGCGCGCGCTGGTTCAGGCCATCGAACTCGAGCGCGAATTGCTGGCCGACTTGCGCGATGGCGCCGACGTGATCGACACCAGCCTCATCCGCCCGGCCCAGTTGCAGAGCTACATCAAAGCGCTGATCTCTGCGCCACAGAGTCCACTGACGCTGGTGTTCGAGTCGTTCGCCTTCAAGCGTGGTGTGCCGCTGGACGCCGACTTCGTGTTCGACGTGCGCATGCTGCCCAATCCGCACTACGTAGCCACGCTGCGCCCCCTGACAGGCCGCGATGCGCCGGTGGTCGAATGGCTGCGCGAGCATGAAGACGTGGCGCGCATGTACGACGACATCGAGCAGTTTCTTTCGCGCTGGCTCGATGCACTGGCCCGGGACCATCGCAGCTACGTGACTGTGGCCATCGGCTGCACGGGCGGCCAGCACCGCTCGGTGTTCCTGGTCGAGCAACTGGCGCGCGCATTCGGAACCCGTTGGGGCGCCCTCAAGCGGCACCGGGAGCTCGACGCGATCTGAGCTCGCCGCTAGCTTGCGCTGCTCTCCAAAAGCAGCTTGCGCACGGGCGCCGGCAATCCCAAGCGGCCCCACTCTTGCGCATCCACCCAGCGCGCGGCATCGCCCCGCGGCTGGCCGCCGCTGTGAAGCAGCACCGGGTGAAGATGCAAGTCCTTGTGGGTCAGCACGTGCACGAAGGGCGGCAGGTCTTGAGTGTGGCGCTGCTCGGCGGGCGGTAGCGCGGCCAACAGCTCTTCGCGGGTGTCGAACACCGGCAGGCAATAGAGCCCCGCCCAGATGCCCTTTGCGGGGCGCTTCTCCAGCCAGATACGGCCTTCAGCATCTCGCGCCAACAGCGCCCAGAGCGACTGAGCGCTGCGCTTCAATTTGCGGGTCTTGAAGGGATAGCGCTCCGGCTGCCCCTCCCTCAGTCCCACGCAGCTCGGGCTCACCGGGCAGATCATGCAGCTCGGCTTGCGCGGAAGGCAGACCGTCGCGCCCAAGTCCATCACCCCTTGCGTGTAGCTGGCGATGGCTTCTTTCTGCTCGGCCGGCGGAAGCAGTTGCGTGGCCTGGTCCCACAGCGCGCGCTCCTGCGCCGACGAAGACATGTCGCCGCCAAAGCCGAGCACGCGCGTCAGCACGCGTTTCACGTTGCCGTCGAGAATCGCGACCCTCTCACCAAAGCAGAAGGCCGCGATCGCCGCGGCGGTGGAGCGGCCAATGCCGGGCAAAGTCGTGAGCTCGGCGGCCGTGCGCGGAAACTCGCCGCCGAAGCGGGCCACCACCTCCTGTGCGCAGCGGTGCATGTTGCGCGCGCGGCTGTAGTATCCGAGGCCACTCCAGAGTCCGAACACCTCGTCCTCGGTGCCCGCAGACAGTGCCGACACGTTCGGAAAGCGTTCGAGAAAGCGCGCGAAGTACCCGAGCACGGTCGAGACCTGAGTCTGCTGGAGCATGACTTCCGACAGCCAGACGCGGTAGGGATCCCGCGTGTTCTGCCACGGCAATTCGCTGCGGCCGTGGGTGCGCTGCCAAGCCACGACCTGCTCGGCGAAACCGGTGGGTGCCTGCAGTTCGGTGGCCGCGACGGACAACACCGGACGTTCAGGCCGCACGCAGTTCGCCGATGGCGGCGGCCGCGGCGACCGGCCTTCCCTGTTGCGTGATCATCGAAGTGAATTCCTGCAGCCGGACATGCAACTCGGCCAGGTTGCTCTCTTGCGCGGACAGTTCGAGCAGGCGCTCGTCGAGGTTGCCGGCCGCACTCTGGATGCGCTCGATCGCCTCGATGCGCTTGGTGAAGTTGCGGCGGCGCTCCTTCAGCTGTGCGTCGATCTGCGCACTGGCGCCTTTGCTCCAGCGCTCGACCTCGGTCATTGCAGCCTCGTTGACCAGCCGCAGCCGGCTTGCGAGCGCGCGTACAAGCTTGTCGCAGAAGTCCGCCTGTGCCAGCTTCAGCAGATTGCCCACGCCCAGGTAGTGAATGTGGCTGCGCTCGATCTGGCTCAGCTCCTGCTCGAAGCTGGTCAGGTCCGGCTCGGCGGGTGCCTGCAAGGTGAAGCCCTGCTCCGCGTTGAGCTGGCGGAAGGTCGCGTGCAGCATCGATTGGATCTCGGCCGTGGTCGCCTGCACTTCGCGCAGGTTGTTGCGCAGCGAGTCGAAGGTTTCGCCGTACACCTTGCGCACGTTGAGCTTGATGCCCGGGCGCTTGAGCGCGCCCGAAAGCCGCACCATGTCGGCCTTGAGCGCGGTGCGGCCGAGCACGGCATAAACCTCGCGCAGCAGCTTGCCCTGCACGGAGCGCAAGGCCAGGATGCGCGTGTTGCTGCCCTCGAACTCGGTCTGCTCCTGGTCGATGCGCCCACGCATGTGGCGGATGACCGAAATATTCTTGCCGCGCAGGCCCTGCAGCTCGAGCGCCTGCTCCGACAGGTCGCGCTGGCGCACCTTCAGGATGCGCTCGGCCTCGACCCGCAGCGCCACCATGCCCGCATCCACGGCAAGCCGCAGCATGGTTTCGCGCTTGCCCAGCACGCCTTCGGCGAGCAGCGTTTCGAGCGCCGGCAGTCGGCTGGCGTCGAGAAGCCGCACATCGCGCTGGATCTTTGCCTGCAGGCCCTTTTGCGCCGACACCGGCAGCACCTGAACGAGCGGAACCTCGAGAAACTTGGCCGCTACTTCGCGCTGCCGCTCGATCTGCATCTCGATCTGCGCGGGTGTGCTGAGCGAGTCCCACATGGTGTCGATCTTGTTGAGCACCACGAAGCGCGTGTCGCTGCCTTCGCTTTCGGTGACCAGGTGCTCGCGCCAGATGGACAGGTCGGAGCGGGTCACCCCGGTTTCCGCGCCCAGGATGAAGACGACCGCATGGGCCTGCGGGATCAGGCTCACCGTGAGTTCGGGTTCAGCGCCGATCGCGTTCAGGCCCGGAGTGTCTAGGATCACCAGCCCCTGCTCCAGCAAGGGATGCGGCATGTTCAAGATGGCATGGCGCCAGCGTGGAATCTCGACCCGGCCTTCGGCGTCCTGCACCGGGTTGTCGTCCGGCGTCTCTTCGTTCCAGAAGCCCAGAGCGTGCGCCTCGTCCTTGCTGACCCAGCGCACCTCGGCCACCTTGCCCATGGCCAGGGCCAGTTGCTCGGCGTTCTCCACGTCGATCGCGATTTCGGTCCAGCGCGTGGGCTTTTCGCGCCAGTGCGTGAGCGAATGAGGCTCCAGGCGGGTTTCAATCGGCAGCAGCCGCAGCTTGGGGGCCTGCGCGGCGTCATAGCCCAGTTCGGTCGGGCACATCGTCGTGCGTCCCGCACTGGCCGGCATGATGCGCCGCCCGTAGCCCGCGAAGAAGATCGCGTTGATCAGCTCCGATTTGCCGCGCGAGAACTCGGCCACGAAGGCAACCATGACCTTGCTGTTGCGGATCTGCAGCTCCAGGCCGCGCAGGCGCTCGGCCACGGCCTGGTCGAGCAGCTCGTTTTCGGTCAGCCAGCGGGTCAGCCACTGGAGGCGATGCGCAAAATTGCTTCGCCAGGCACCGTGCTGATCGAGTTGTTGATTGAAAGAGCGGCTCAAAGGGAATATGTAAGAAACAACTTACAAATATAGCATCGCAAGCTGTGGGGCAGGATATTCGAACGCGCGGGCCGAAACACTATTTTTGACAATTTGGGCAATAGTAAGTCGAACGCTGCCCCTGGCGCAGTTGCCGTATCGGCGTTGCGCAGACCCGACAAGGCTCGCCCGCTCTGCCGTAAACCGTCGCTTCGAGCTGAAAGTAGCCGTTCTGCCCGTCTACATTGGAGAAGTCGCGAAGCGTGCTGCCGCCCTTCTCCACCGCCCTCGCGAGAATCTCGCGCACTGCCGCATGGAGCTTGGCCGCGCGTGGCCGGCTGATGCGCGCGGCCGAAAGGGTCGGGCGTATGCCCGCCTGGAACAGCGCCTCGGACGCATAGATGTTGCCGACGCCCACCACCACGTCGCCCGCAAGCAGCACCTGCTTCACTGCCGTCCGGCGTTTGCGAAGACCGGCATGAAACGCATCCAGGTCGAACGCGTCGCCCAGCGGCTCCATGCCGAGGCCGCCGAGCAACTTGACGGCCCAGGGCGCGGCCTCATCGTCCACGTAGACCACGGCGCCGAAGCGGCGCGGATCGTTGAGCCGCAGCGTGCCGCGGTCGGTGACCAGATCGAAGTGATCGTGAGCGCCAGGGGCGGGAAGCGCCGCGTCGAAGCGCAGGCTGCCCGACATGCCCAGGTGCAGCAGCAGCAGCCCGCGGTCCAGGTCGATCAGCAGGTACTTGCCGCGCCGGCGCACCTGCAGCACCCGCCGTCCGGCCAGCGCCTCGGGCGCGACCATGAGTGCCCAACGCAGGGGCTTGCCGATGCGAACCGCATCGATGCGTGCACCGGCGATGCGCTCGGCAAAACCGCGCCGCGTCACTTCGACTTCGGGAAGCTCAGGCATGAAATTGAAAACTCCGGGCTGCGACGAAGCCCCACGTAATGCTGGCTCAAAAGCTTGGATTATTATGGTTCGATGATTCCATCGCTCCGCCGACACCGCCTTGCGGCGGCCGCGTCTCTCGTCTTGCTGGCTTGCGCCGTTCAAGCGCAAACCTCCGACCCCGCCTCGCCCAAGAGTCCGGCACCCATCATCGAGCGGCCGGCCCCATCCCGGGGGACAAAGCCCGTGCCGGCACCCGCCGCCGCGAAGCCAACCGGTGCAAAGCTTGCCAGCGAACCCATCGCGCAGCCCTCGGCCCTGACCGCGGAACTGTTCTACGAAATCCTGATGGGCGAGATGACCACGCGCTCCGGCGATCCCGGATCGGGCTATGCGCTGGTGCTCGACGCGGCCCGGCGGCTGCGCGACGGAAAGCTGTTCCAGCGCGCGGTCGAAATCGCCCTGCAATCGCGCTCCGGCGACGCGGCCCTGGCGGCCGCCCGTGCGTGGCAGGAAACGCTGCCCAATTCACGCGATGCACGCCGCATCGAACTTCAAATCCTGATTGCGCTCAACCGCATCAGCGAAACCGTCGCGCCGCTGCGCGCCGAGATCGCGGCCACGCCGCAGATCGAGCGGCCGATGCTGATGGCGGTGATCGCCCGCAATTACTCGCGCGCCTCCGACAAGAAGCTGGCCGCGTCAGTGGTCGAACAGGCACTGGTCGACGAGCTCAAGAGCCCCAGCGCCAGCGGCCTTGCCTGGGCAACGGTCGGCCGCATGCGCCTGAATGCCGGCGACACCTCTGGCGCACTGGACGCTGCGTTCAAGGGCCAGCAGCTCGACCCCGCATCCGACGCGCCGGCCGCGCTGGCACTCGAGATGATCGACCCCGGCCAGCCGCTCGCAGAACCGATCGTCACGCGCTACCTGGCCAACAACCCCAAGGCGGCGCCCGACCTGCGCATTGCCTACGCACGCGTGCTGGTCGAGAACCGCCGCTATACCGATTCGGCCGCGCAATTGCAGACACTCACCACGGCACGGCCCGAATTGGCCGAGCCGTGGCTGCTGCTCGGCAGCCTCCAGGCTCAGGCCCGGCAGGACGCGGCGGCCGAAACGTCGCTCAAGCGCTATATCGATCTGGCGGCCAACCAAAAAGATGCGGAAGATCGCCAGCGTGGCACCACGCAGGCCTACCTCGTTCTGTCGCAGCTGGCGGAACGCCGCAAGGACTTCACGGCCGCTGAGCGCTGGCTTGCACGCGTCGACAGCACCGACGACCTGGTTGTTGCCCAGACCCGCCGCGCGGGCCTGCTGGCGCGCCAGGGCAAGCTGCCCCAGGCACGCGAACTCGTGCGCGGCCTGCCCGAGCGCACGGCAGAGGACAAGAAGCAGAAATTCCTCGCCGAAGTGCAGCTGCTGCGCGACGCCAAGCAATACCAGGCCGCTTACGACATGCTGGCCCAGGCGTCCGCCGCTGCCCCCAACGACAGCGATCTGGTCTACGACCAGGCCATGGTGGCCGAAAAGCTGAACCGGCTCGATGAAATGGAGCGGCTGCTGCGCCGGCTGATCGAGCTCAAGCCCGAGAACCAGAACGCCTACAACGCGCTCGGCTACTCCTTCGCAGACCGCAAGATCCGGCTCGACGAGGCGCGCACGCTGATCCAGAAAGCAGTTCAACTGGCGCCTGAAGACCCGTTCATTGCCGACAGCCTGGGCTGGGTGGAGTTCCGGTTGGGCAACACGACCGAAGCCATTCGCATCCTCGAGGCGGCCTACAAGACACGGCCCGATCCTGAAATCGGCGCGCATTTTGGCGAAGTGCTCTGGACCACCGGACAGAAGGACCGCGCGGTCGTCATCTGGAAGGAAGCCCTGCTGAGCGACGCTGAAAACGAGACGCTGCAGGAGACGCTCAAGCGCTTGCGGGTCAAGCCGTGACGGCCATGCTTTCTCCCGGGCTTGATGGTGGCCGCCGGAGCATGCTGGCGGCGGGCGTTGCGGCAATGCTGCTCGCGGCCGGCTGCGCGCAGCTCCCGAGCGGCACGCGGCCCCAGGGCACGGACGCATGGAGCGGCCGCATGTCGCTGCGCATCGACAGCCAGCCTGTGCAAACCTTTTCCGCCTTGTTCGAGCTGCGCGGTTCGCCCGAGTCGGGCGAACTCTCGCTCACGAGCCCGATCGGCAGCACGCTGGCCCAATTGCACTGGTCACCGGGCGAGGCCCTGCTCAAGAATGGCAGCGAGACCCGGCGCTATGAATCGGTCGATGCGCTGATCGAAGCGGCCACCGGCGCCGCCATCCCCGTGGGCGCGCTCTTCGGCTGGCTTGCGGGCCGCGACGAGCGCGTGCCCGGCTGGCGTCCCGACCTGGGGCAGATCGCCAACGGCCGCTTGCAGGCCACCCGCGAGGCCCCCAGCCCCACGGCGGACCTGCGCATCGTGTTCGAACGGTCATGAAGGCGATCTACGACCTTCCCGCACCGGCCAAGCTCAACCTCTTTTTGCACATCACGGGCCGGCGCGAAGACGGCTACCACCTGCTGCAGTCGGTCTTCATGCTGATCGACTGGTGCGACACGCTCCACGTCGAGTTGCGCCACGACGGCCGGCTCAGCCGCGAAGACCTGACGACCGAACTGCCGCCCGACGACCTTGTCCTGCGCGCGGCGCGCGCGCTTCAGGCGCACGCGGCGCCCGGCCAGGGCGCCCACATCGGCATTGCCAAGCAGGTGCCGGCGCAGGCGGGCATGGGCGGGGGCTCTTCCGACGCCGCGACCTGCCTGCTGGCCTTGAACCGGCTGTGGAAGCTGAACCTGCCACTGACCCGCCTGGCCGAAATCGGCGTGAAACTGGGCGCCGACGTGCCGTTTTTCCTCGGCGGGCGCAACGCGTGGGTCGAGGGAATCGGCGAAAAAATCACCCCCGTGAACGTCATTTCGGCACGGTTCGTGGTGGTCAAGCCACCCGATGGGCTCGATACCCGGCTAATTTTTTCTGCGCCGGACCTTCAACGCGCAACTCCTGTTGCTATAATCTCGGGCTTTGCTGCAGATAGCGAACAGCTTGAAGCCCAAGACCACGAAAGCAGCGCTTTCAAGGTTTTCGACTTCGGCCACAACGACCTGCAGCCGGTTGCCCAGCGGCTTTGCCCCGCGGTCTCCGAAGCCATCGAATGGCTCGGCGCCCAAGGACTGAAAGCCCGGATGACCGGCTCCGGAAGTTCGGTATTCGCGAAAATGCCGCAAGGGCCGCAAAAAGCGGAACTGGCCGAAGCCCCAACGGGCTGGCAGGTTCGTCAATGCAACAATTTGGCCGTTCATCCACTTTGGGGATGGGCGACCTGAAGATGATCGGACTGTGAAGGTCCGATGCGACATATATCGGTTTGTGGTGAAAACCATCGACCCGTGTAGGGGAGTCGCCAAGCTGGTTAAGGCACTGGATTTTGATTCCAGCATGCAAAGGTTCGAATCCTTTCTCCCCTGCCAAATTTCTTCAGGCTGCGGTTTAACCGCCGCAGCGCTTCAAACTGCGGCCCACCGGCCGCAGTGCTTCTTTTGCAGCACACCCGCTGCAATAATTGGCGGCCCCTGGGTCGCCACGATTCAAACTCTTTGGCGGCTTCCTAAAAGCCAATTCGCACTGCCGGGACGCGCTCATGCAGGCTAATCACCCTGATTTCATGGTTTTCACCGGTAACGCCAACCCTGGCCTGGCCGCGGAAATCGCGCACAACCTCGGCACCTCGCTGGGCGCCGCACGCGTGGGTCGCTTCTCCGACGGCGAAGTCACCGTCGAGATCAACCAGAACGTGCGGGCGCGCGATGTGTTCGTGGTGCAGTCGACCTGCGCACCGACCAACGAGAACCTGATGGAACTGCTGATCATGGTCGACGCGCTCAAGCGCGCTTCGGCCGAGCGGATCAGCGCAGTGATTCCCTATTACGGCTATGCCCGCCAGGACCGCCGCCCGCGCTCGAGCCGCGTGCCGATCTCGGCCAAGGTGGTGGCCAACCTGCTGGAAACCGTGGGCGTCGAGCGCGTGCTCACCATGGACCTTCACGCCGACCAGATCCAGGGCTTCTTCGACATTCCGGTCGACAACATCTATGCGTCGCCGGTGCTCTTGGGCGACCTGCGCCAGAAGAACTACGAAGACCTGATCGTGGTCTCGCCCGACGTGGGCGGCGTGGTGCGCGCGCGCGCGCTGGCCAAGCAACTGAACTGCGACCTCGCCATCATCGACAAGCGCCGCCCGAAGGCGAACGTGAGCGAGGTCATGAACGTGATCGGCGAGATCGACGGGCGCAACTGCGTGATCATGGACGACATGATCGACACCGCCGGCACGCTGGTCAAAGCGGCCGAGGTGCTCAAGGAGCGCGGCGCCAAGAGCGTCTACGCCTATTGCACGCACCCGATCTTCTCGGGCCCGGCCATCGAGCGCATCACCCACTCCGCGCTCGACGAAGTGGTCGTGACCAACACCATTCCCCTTTCCGACGGCGCCCTGGCGTGCGGAAAGGTCCGCCAGCTCTCCGTGGCACCGCTGATCGCCGAAACGATCCAGCGCATTGCCAAGGGCGAGTCGGTGATGAGTTTGTTCTCGGACCAGGACAACCTGTTCTGACCGAGCAAAAAGCGGGCGCCACCTTCCTTTTTACGGAACGGCGCCCTTGTTGAACCGGAGTCGCACTGGTCGCGGTGGACTCTCACAGGAGTTGTTATGAAATTCGTCGCTTTTGAGCGCGCAAAGCAGGGCACGGGTGCGAGCCGCCGTCTCCGCATCTCGGGCAAGACGCCCGGTATCGTCTACGGTGGTGAAGGCCAGCCCCAGCTGATCGAGCTCGATCACAACGCGCTGTGGCACGCCCTCAAGAAGGAAGCCTTCCACTCGTCGATTCTCGAAATGGAACTCGGCGACGCCACCAGCAAAGTGCTGCTGCGCGACGTGCAATACCACCCGTTCCGCCAGCTGGTGCAACACATCGACTTCCAGCGCGTCGATGCCAAGACCCGCCTGCACATGAAGGTGCCGCTTCACTACAAGGGTGAAGAAGAGTCCGACGCCGTCAAGCTCGACCACAACCTGGTGACGCACGTGATGAACGAGCTCGAAGTGAGCTGCCTGCCGAGCGACCTGCCCGAGTTCATCGAGGTCGACCTCTCCAGCCTCAAGAAGAACGCCACGCTGCACGTCAGCGACATCAAGCTGCCCAAGGGCGTGAAGTTCGTAAGCCACGGCAAGCTGAACCCCGTCATCGTGTCGGCCGTGCCTCCGCTGGTCGCCGAAGAGCCGGCAGCTGCCGCTGAAGGCGCCGCAGCTGCCGAAGGCGCCGCACCGGCTGCCAACGGCAAGCCGGCCGCCAAGACGGCAAAGCCCGCCGCGAAGAAGTAATTTCCTTCGCGTCCCTGCAAAAGGCCCGCCTCGTGCGGGCCTTTTGCTTTGGGGCCGGCGAGATAATTCCCCTCATGATCAAGTTGTTTGTCGGCCTCGGTAACCCGGGTCCTGAATACGAAGCCACCCGGCACAATGCCGGCTTCTGGTGGATCGACGCCCTGGCGCGCGACTGGAAACTCAACCTCGTGCCAGAGCGCAGCTATCACGGCCTCGCGGCCCGCGCGAACATCGGCGGGCAAAGCGTCTGGCTCCTGGAGCCGCAGACCTTCATGAACCTGTCGGGTAAATCGGTGGGCGCGCTCGCGCGCTTCTTCAAGATTGCGCCCGAAGAAATTCTCGTGGTGCACGACGAGCTCGACGTAGTGCCCGGCCAAGCCAAGCTCAAGTTCGGCGGCAGCCATGCGGGCCACAACGGGCTGCGCGACATCCATGCGCAGCTGGGCACCGGCGACTACTGGCGCCTGCGCCTGGGCATCGGCCACCCCGGCGTGAAGTCGGAGGTCATCAACTGGGTGCTCAAGAAGCCGCTGAAGGAACAGCGCGAAGCCATCGAGGACGCCATCGTTCGCACCCTGCACGCGGCACCCGCGCTGGTGGCCGGCGAAATGGAAAAAGCCACCCTGATCATTCACACGAGCAAACCGCCCCGGCCCAAACCGCCGCGGCGAGAGCCCGGCGATGGAGGCGCGCCCGCCGCCCCCTAGTCAGCCGGCCCAGAGCGCGGGAGAGCGAGAGAAAAAGGGAGAGAAAAAGAAAATGAAAAGAAAATCGATCGCCGGAAAAATGACAGTTGCTATCCTTTTGGTAGCTTCCGGCACTTTCTGCCTGTCCTCTGCCGCGCAAGGAAGGGCCGAAGCCTACCGATGCGGCAACACCTACACCGACCGCCCCTGCGAGGGCGGAAGGCCGGTGAAAGTAGACGACGCGCGCACCGATGCGGACCGCCGTGCCTCGGAGGCTGGCACGCAAAGGGCCGAGGCGCGCGCCGACCAGTTGGAGCGCATCAGACTGTCGGAGGAAAAAGAAGCCTACGAGCGCAGCCGAAGGTCGGCCCACGAGGCACGGCAAGCCGCCATCAATGAACGCCGGCTCGCCTCCTCCGAGCAGCTGGCGCGGGCACGGGCGCAAAAACTCAGCGCCGAGCCGCACAAGTCGAGCGCGCGCTTCAGCGGCTCGGCCGATGGGAAACAGGCATCTGCCCCGGGCGAGGGCGGCAAGAAGAAAAAGCGCAAATCGGCCGGCTCAAGCGTCGGCTGAGGGCGTCTCGGTCCGCGGCTGCGGCTCTGAAGCAGCGGCAGCAGCGGCAGCCGCGGCGGCCTTGGCCGCGGCGAGCCGTTCGAACTTCTGCCACAGCGTCTCGCGGCTTTCCACGTGCTCCGGATGAATCGGGATGCACGCGACCGGGCACACCTGCACGCACTGCGGCTCGTCGAAGTGGCCGACGCATTCGGTGCACTTGTGCGGGTCGATCTCGTAGAACTCCGCGCCCATGTAGATGGCATCGTTCGGGCACTCGGGCTCGCAGACATCGCAATTGATGCATTCGTCGGTGATCATGAGGGCCATACCCGATTATCGCGAACAAGGCACGCTTGTTGCAGGAGTCGGGTTATGCTGCGCCCCGCCCCATGAGCCTGTTCATTCTCAAGCGCCTTGCCACGCTGATCGCCACGTTGATCGGCGCTTCGGTCATAGTTTTCCTGGTCCTGGAGATCCTGCCCGGCAATGCCGCGCAGATGCTCATGGGGCCCGACGCCGCGCCGGAGGCGGTGGCGGCCCTCGCCACCAAACTCGGCCTCGACCAGCCCGCCTGGACACGCTACTGGCACTGGATTGCGGGCCTCCTGACCGGCAATCTTGGCGACAGCTACGCCTACAGCTCGCCCGTGCTCGACCTCATCCTGGAACGGCTCGCGCTCACCGTGCCCCTTGCACTGCTCGCGATGGCGTTGACCACGGTGCTCGCGCTGCTGGTTGGCGTGACCGCCGCCGCGCGCCACAACAAGCTCGGCGACGTGGGCCTGATGGGACTCACGCAGGTGGGCATCGCCATTCCCAATTTCTGGTTCGCCATCCTGCTGATCCTGGTGTTCTCGGTTCAGCTGCAATGGTTCTCGGCCGGCGGCTTCGAGGGTTGGGGCGAAGGCATCTTTGCCGGCATCAAGTCGCTGCTGCTGCCGGCGCTGTCGCTCGCGGTGGTGCAAGCCGCGATCCTCGCGCGCATCACGCGCTCGGCGGTGCTCGAGGTGATGCGCGAAGACTTCGTGCGCACCGCGCGCGCCAAGGGCGTTTCGCAGCGTGCGGTGCTCTGGACCCATGTGCTGCGCAACGCGATGATTCCCGTAGTCACGGTCATGGGCATGCAGTTTTCCGAACTGCTGGCCGGCACCATCGTGGTGGAAAACGTGTTCTACCTGCCGGGCCTGGGCCGGCTGATCTTCCAGGCCATCAGCAACCGCGACCTCATCGTGGTGCGCAATTGCGTGATGCTGCTTGCGGCCCTGGTGGTCATCGTGAACTTCGTGGTCGACGTGCTCTACGCCGTGATCGATCCGCGCATCAAGGCGAGCGACATATGAGCGCTATACCCATTCCGAGCGCAGCGGCGCTCAAGGTGCCAGGCTTCTGGCGCCGTGCGCTCCGGCACCGCAGCTTCGTGCTCGGCGGCGCGCTGACGCTGCTCCTGCTGCTTGCCGCCATCGTCTCGCTGGTGTGGACGCCCTGGTCGCCCTACGAGATGGACATGGCCAGCAAGCTGAAGCCGCCTTCGGGCTCTCACTGGCTGGGCACCGACACCTACGGGCGCGACGTGGCTTCGCTGCTGCTGGTGGGCGCGCGGGCGTCCATCCTGGTGGGCGTGATCGCGGTGGGCATCGGCCTGGTCGTGGGCACGGCGCTGGGCCTGCTCGCCGCCGCGCGGCGCGGCTGGGTCGAGGAAGCGATCATGCGGCTCACCGACTTTTCGCTCGCCTTTCCGGCCATCCTGTCGGCCATCATGATGACGGCCGTGTTCGGCGCCGGCATCGTCAACGCGATCATCGCCATCGGCATCTACAACATCCCGACGTTCGCACGCATCACGCGCGCTTCGGCCAACGCCATCTGGTCGCGCGAATACGTGGCTGCCGCGCGCGCCTGCGGCAAGGGTTCGTTCGCCATCACGATGCAGCACGTGCTGCCCAACATCTCGGCCGTGCTGATCGTGCAGATCACCATCCGCTTCGCCATTGCCATCCTGGCCGAGGCCGCCCTTTCGTACCTGGGTCTGGGCACGCAGCCGCCGCAGCCTTCGTGGGGCCGCATGCTCAGCGAGGCGCAGACGATGATGTTCCAGTCGCCGCTGCTCGCTGTGTTCCCGGGCATGGCCATCGCGATGGCGGTGCTGGGCCTCAACCTGCTCGGCGACGGGCTGCGCGACCTGCTCGACCCGCGCCTTGCGCGCGCCCGCTAAGCGATATGCCACTTCTCGAAGTCAAGGACCTGCACGTCGAACTGCAAACGCAGCGCGGCCCCGCCGAGGCCGTGCGCGGCATCGGCTTTACGCTCGAGCGCGGCGAAACGCTGGGCATCGTCGGCGAATCGGGCTGCGGCAAGTCGATCACGGTGCAGTCGCTGATGGGCCTGCTGCCATCCACCGCCAAGGTCACCGGCAGCATCCGCTTCGACGGCACTGAACTTGTCGGCCGAGACGAGAAAGCCATGTGCCAGATTCGCGGCAACCGCATCGGCATGATCTTCCAGGAGCCGATGACGGCATTGAACCCAGTTCACACCATCGCGCGCCAGGTCGGCGAGCCGCTGCGCCTGCACCGCGGGCTCACCGGCGCCGAAGCGCGCAAGGAAGTGCTGGCGCTGCTCGAGCGCGTGGGCATCCCGGATGCGGCTTCGCGGCTCGACGCCTATCCGCACCAGTTCTCGGGCGGCCAGCGCCAGCGCATCGGCATTGCGATGGCCCTGGCCTGCGGCCCCGACCTGCTGATTGCCGACGAGCCCACCACCGCGCTGGACGTCACCATCCAGAAGCAAATTCTTGATCTCATCCAGGGTCTTGTCGCCGAGCGTGGCATGGCGCTGATCCTGATCTCGCACGACCTTGGCGTCATTGCCCAGACCGTCTCGAAAATGCTGGTGATGTACGGCGGCAGCGTGGTCGAGAGCGGCCCGACCGAAACCGTGTTTGCCGAGCGCGCGCATCCCTACACGCAGGGCCTGTTCGCGGCGCGGCCGGCGCTTGGCGCGCCGCGCGGCATTCGCCTGGCCACCATCCGCGGCAGCGTGCCCGAATTGATCGACCTGCCGCAAGGCTGCCCCTTTGCGGGTCGATGCAAGTACACGGTCGATGCCTGCCACGCGACCCGCCCGCCGCCCACGGTATTGCGGCACGACCACGCCGTGCGATGCATCCGGCTCGACGAAATTGCCGCGGAAGGCGCACTCGAAGCATGAGCCAATCCACCAGCAATCAGCCCCTGCTCGAGGTGACGGACCTCGTTCGCCACTACGCCCTGCCGCGCGAAAAGCTCTTCGGCCCGCCGCCGCTTGTGAAGGCGCTCAACGGCGTGAGCTTCCAGGTGCAGGCCGGCAAGAGCGTGGGCATCGTAGGTGAATCGGGCTCCGGCAAGTCGACCATCGCACGCCTGGTGATGGCGCTCGACACCCCCACGTCGGGCAGCGTACGCATGCTGGGCCGCGATCTGCACCAGCTGCCCCGCAGCGACCTGCGGGTGGCGCGGCGCGATTTCCAGATGGTGTTCCAGGACCCTTACGGCTCGCTCGATCCGCGTCAGACCGTGGCGCGCATCGTGGCCGAGCCGCTCGAAGCGCTGGCCGAAACCAGCCGCGCCGTGCAGCGCGAGCGCGCCTCGGAAGCCCTGGCCGCTGTGGGCCTGCGCACCACCGACATGGACAAGTACCCACACGAATTCTCTGGCGGGCAACGCCAGCGGATTGCAATTGCGCGCGCGCTCATCACGCGCCCCAAGCTCATCGTCGCCGACGAGCCCGTAAGCGCGCTCGACGTGTCGGTGCAGGCCCAGGTGCTCAACCTGATGCAGGACCTGCAGCAGCAGTTCGGCATCAGCTACCTGCTCATCAGCCACGACCTCGCGGTGGTGAACCACCTGTGCGACGAAGTGTGCGTGGTGTGGAAGGGCAAGATCGTCGAACAGGGCCCGCCCGGCGAGCTGTTCCGCAATGCGCAGCATCCGTACACGCGTACGCTGCTCGACGCGGTGCCGCGCACACCCACCGGCGGCACGCTGCTGGCAGCCTGAGCCCTCCCCCGGCAGGCCCATGGCCTGACATCGAAGCTTCGCGAGGCGGCTCTAGGATGACTGGGTCATAAGCATCTGGTTGCGCGGCCGCCCCTGTCTCGCTGAAGATGCCTGCCCCTTGTTCCGAGGACATTGCTTCATGCTCAAACGACGCACCCTGCTCGCCACCGGCGCCGCGGCCCTGGCCCCCTTCGCGCTGCCGACGATTGCATTGGCGCAGCGAAAGAAGGACTCACTGGTGCTGGCGCTCACGCTCGAACCCACGGGCCTGGACCCCACGGCCAAGGCCGGTGCCGAGATCGCGGAAGTGGTGCTCTACAACGTCTTCGAAACACTCACCAAGATCAACTCCGATGGCAGCGTGACGCCGCTGCTGGCCGAAACCTGGGAAATCTCGCCCGATCTCAGGACCTACACCTTCAAGCTCAAGCGGGGCGTCAAATTCCAGAACGGCGAACCGTTCAACGCCAACACGGTGAAGTTCTCGTTCGACCGCGCCGCCGCGGCCAACAGCACCAACAAGGACAAGCGCACCTTCACCAACATCGCCGCGCAAGTGATCGACGAGCACACGGTGGTGCTGATCAACAAGGAGATCGAACCCGAGCTGCTCTTCCTGCTGGGCCAGGCCTCCGCCATCATGGTCGAGCCCAAGAGCGCCGACACCAACGCCACCAAGCCGGTCGGCACCGGCCCCTACAAGCTCGACAACTGGGCCAAGGGCTCGGCCATCGTGCTCGCCAAGTGGGACGGCTGGCGCAATGCCGACGCGGTACAGATCCGCAAGGCAAGCTTCCGCTTCATCTCGGAGCCGGCTGCGCAGACGACGGCGCTGCTCTCGGGCGACGTCGACCTGTTTCCGCACGCATCGGTGTCACGCAGCCTGCCGCAGTTCCAGAACGACAAGCGCTTCCAGGTGGTTTTCAACGCCTCGCGCGGCAAGACCATTCTTGCCATCAATAACAAGCGCAAGCCGCTCGACGACGTGCGCGTGCGCCGTGCCATCGCCGCAGCCATCGACCGGAAGGCCGTGATCGAAGCCGCTGCCGATGGCCGCGGCGTCGCCATCGGCAGCCACTATGTGCCGGGCGCGCCGGGCTATGTCGACACGACAGGCATCAACCCGTTCAACGTCGAGAAGGCGAAGCAGCTGCTGGCCGAAGCGGGCGTGAAGACGCCGCTCGAACTCGACTTCGTGCTGCCGCCGCCGCCCTATGCACGGCAAGGCGGCGAGCTCATTGCCGCGCAGCTCGCCAAGGTGGGCATCGTCGCCAAGATCCAGAACGTCGAGTGGGCTCAATGGATCAGCGGCACCTACGGCAACAAGAACTACGATCTCTCGCTGATCCTGCACGTCGAGCCCTTCGACCTCGTGAACTACACCAAGCCCGAGTACTACTGGGGCTACCAGTCGGCCAGATTCAAAGAGCTGTTCGACAAGGCGCGCAACAGCGCACGCACCGCCGATCGGCTGCGCTACCTGGGCGATACGCAGCGCCTCCTGGCCGAGGACGCGGCCAATGTCTTCCTGTACCAGCCGCAGTTCATCACGGTGGCGGCGCGCAACCTGCGCGGGCTCTGGAAGGACACGCCGATCTTCGTCAACGACATTGGCGCGCTCTCCTGGAGCTGAGGCGGCATCCGGGAACGTCCCGAGGAAAAACCTCCTCCGCGGCCCAGCGCCAAGGCGCCTGCTGCGAGAGAATGACTTTGCTGCGCGCGTGGCATCTTTCGTGCTGCGTGTCCTTCCTTCGTGCCGCGGCGCCTTCATTCGGGGCGCGGCGCACATGAAAGCAGTCATCTCGCACTCACCGTTTTCCGGAGATCACAACGTATGTTGAACCGTCGCACCCTCCTTACCACCGCCGGCGCCACTGTTGCGCTGGCCTCTCCCATTGCCGGCATGGCGCAGGGACGGAAGGACGCCATCGTGATCGGCATGGCGCTCGAGCCGCCGGGCCTCGATCCGACTGCCGGTGCCGCGGCCGCCATCGCCGAGGTCGTGCACTACAACATCCTCGAAACGCTCACCAAGATCAACGCCGACGGCAGCGTCACGCCCCTCCTGGCCGAGAGCTGGGAAGTGTCGCCCGACCTGAAGACCTACACCTTCAAGCTCAAGCGCGGCGTCAAGTTCCAGAACGGCGAACCGTTCAACGCCAACACGGTGAAGTTCGCCTTCGACCGCGCCGGCAGCGAGAAGAGCACCAACAAGGACAAGCGCACGTTCGCGAACCTGAGCACGCAGGTGGTCGACGACTACACCGTGGTGATCATCAACAAGGAGATCGACCCCGACCTGCCCTTCGTGCTGGGCCAGGCCACCGCCGTCATCGTCGAGCCCAAGAGCGCCGACACCAACGCCACCAAGCCGACCGGCACCGGACCCTACAAGCTCGACAGCTGGGCCAAGGGCTCGTCGCTCACGCTCAGCAAGTGGGACGGCTTCCGCAGCCCCGGCACCGCAAAGATCAACAAGGTCACCTTCCGCTTCATTGCCGATGCCGCCGCGCAGGCCGCGTCGCTGCTGGCTGGAGACGTCGATGTGTTCACGCGCATCGGCACGCGCGTGGTGCCGCAGTTCAAGAACAACCCGCAGTTCCAAACCATCCTGGCCGGCTCGCGCGCCAAGACCATCCTGTCGATCAACAACAAGAAAAAGCCGCTTGACGATGTGCGCGTGCGCCGCGCCATCCTGGCAGCCATCGACCGCAAGGCGGTGATCGAAGGCGCGGCCGACGGCTTCGGCGTGCCGATTGGCAGCCACTACGTGCCGGGAGCGGCAGGGTATGTCGACACCACGGGCATCAACCCCTTCGACATCGAGAACGCCAAGAAGCTGCTCGCCGAAGCCGGCGTGAAGACCCCGCTCGAACTGACCATGACCCTGCCGCCGCCACCCTATGCGCGCCAGGGCGGCGAGGTGATCGTCGCCCAGCTGGCCAAGATCGGCATCAACGTGAAGGTGCAGAACGTCGAGTGGGCGCAGTGGCTCAGCGGCACCTACGGCAACAAGGACTACGACCTGTCGATCATTTCGCACGTCGAACCCTTCGACCTCGGAAACTACGCCAAGGCGGACTACTACTGGGGCTACCAGTCGAAGGCCTTCAACACGCTGTTCGACAAGATCAAGGCCACGGGCAACGCCGCCGAGCGCAACAAGCTGCTCGGCGAGGCGCAGAAGATGCTGGCCACCGACGCAGCCAACGGCTTCCTCTACCAGCCGCAGTTCCCGACCATCGCGAAGAAGAACGTGAAGGGCATCTGGAAGGAGAACCCGATCTTCGTGAACGACCTGTCGGCCCTGTCGTGGGGATGAGCGCCGACGTGTCTTCTTCTTCGCTCAACGACCTCTCCGCGCAGGAACTCTCGGCCGCCTACCGCGACAAGCGCCTGTCGCCGGTTGAGGTCACGCAGGCCGTCATCGCGCACATCGAGCGCTGGGAACCGCAGCTGCAGGCCACTTGGCTCTTCAAGCCAGAAGCCGCGCTCGAACAGGCGCGCGCCTCGGAAGCGCGCTGGCAACGCGGCGAAGCGCTCGGCCCGCTCGACGGCGTGCCGGCCACCATCAAGGAAAACATTGCCACCCGTGGCGACCCAATGCCGGCTGGCACTGCGGCCGTCGATTTGAAGCCGGCAGCCGCCGACGCGCCGCCTGCCGCGCGCCTGAAGGAAGCCGGCGCGGTGATCGTTAGCAAGACCACCATGCCTGACTACGGCATGCTGTCTTCGGGGCTCTCGAGTTTTCACAAGCTGGCGCGCAATCCGTGGGATCTCCGCAAGACGCCGGGCGGCTCGAGCGCCGGAGCCGGTGCGGCGGCTGCCGCGGGCTATGGCCCGCTGCACATCGGCACCGACATCGGCGGTTCGCTGCGCCTGCCCGCGAGCTGGTGCGGCATCTTCACGCTCAAGCCGAGCCTGGGACGCATCCCGATCGATCCGCCTTACATGGGCCGCGCCGCAGGGCCAATGACCCGCAGCGTCGGCGATGCCGCGCTGATGATGCAGGTGCTCTCCAAGCCGGACGCACGCGACAGCATGAGCCTGCCGCCGCAAGACATCGATTGGGCCGGCTTCGATGTGTCGCCCGACCATTTGCGGGGGCTGCGCATCGGCCTGCTGCTGGATGCAGGATGCGGCCTCGCGGTCGAGCCCGAAATCCAGGCCGCAGTCGAGCATGCGGCCCGTCTTTTCGAAAAAGCCGGCGCAATCGTCGAAACCATGCAGCCGTTCATGTCGCAAGCCATGCTCGACGGCATGGACCACCTGTGGCGCATGCGCTCGCTGGTGGACATGAAGGCGCTGCGCGCCGACCAGCGCGCCAAGGTGCTGCCCTACATTCGCGAATGGGCCGAGAGCGCGGCGGAGTTCAGCGGCGAGCACGTGTTCCGCGGTTTCAGCCAGTTCCATGCGACGCGGGTTGCGGCGGTGCAGGCGTGTGCGCGTTTCGACTACGTGATCTCGCCGGTTTCGCCCAATATGCCCGCGGCCGCGGAAGCGCCTTCGCCGACGAATGACCCATTGCGGCCGCTGGAACACATCGGGTTCACGGTCCCGTTCAACATGTCGGAGCAGCCGGCTTCGTCGGTGAACTGCGGGTACTCGGCGAGTGGATTGCCGATCGGACTGCAGATAGCGGGCAAGCGTTTCGACGACCTCGGCGTGCTGCGCGTGTCGCGTGCGTTCGAACAAATTCGGGAGCCGCAGCGGCCCTGGCCTGTGGCGCCTGAACGGTAGGCGTGATTCAGGGTGCGATCACGCCGATGGGGGACATTCGCGGAGGGAGTACCCGGTGCCCTGTGCACACGCCCCGGACAAGAGCCCCGGAGCCCGTCACTCAAGTCGCAGCGTAGCGCCCCGGCTTGTGGTTGATCCACAGAAAAAGCCCCATCACCACCGCGGCCAGTACCGACCAGCCCACGCGCTGCGGCGGAATCACGAACAGCGCGAGCAACACCACGGTGCAGTCGATGCCGATCTGCACCTTGCCGGCGGGCCAGCCGCGTTTCTCTTGCAGGTACAGGGTCAGCACCGTCGCGCCGCCCAGACTCGCGCGATGGCGGGCGAGGAACAGGCAACCGGTGCCCAGCAACAGGCCGCCGAGCACGGCTGCTAGGGCCGGGTGCAGTGATTCGATCGAGATGTAGCGCGGCGCCCAATCGGTCATCACCGAGAGCAGCACGATGGCCGAGAAAGTCTTGACCGTGAAGGCCCGTCCCATGTGGCGCCATGCGAACCAGTAGAACGGCAGGTTCACCAGGAAGAACAATTTTCCGAAGCTCACGCCCGTGGCGTAGTGCAAGAGGAATGCGACGCCGGCTGTGCCGCCCGTGAGCAAGCCTGCCTGGCCGAACAGCATCATGGCGATGGCAACGAACAGCGTGCCCGAAAAAATGGCCCGTGCATCGTCGAAGCCGGAGTGGCGCAGCAGATCCGGCGGGGTTGTAGGTTGTGGCGCGTCCATGGCGGGCTTGACGCAAATCCCGCGCCACCCCGGAACGTCACACCAGATACGTCGCCAGCATCTCCCGAGCCCGCGTCACGAATTCCGTCTCGCCCCTGCGGCTGGGCAAGAACTGGAATGCGACCCGGGGCAAGGCCGGCAAGCCATGCGGCGCCGTCAGCCGCACCACCCCATCACACACCGCGGACTCGTTCAGGCAGGCCACGCCAAGCCCCGCAGCCAGCGCCGACTGCAAGCCTGCCACTCCCGAAGCCACGTGCGCCAGCACATACGGCACCCTGCGCCGCCGAAGCAGCGACACGGTGTACTGATGCAGCGAGCATGTGTCCGGCAAGGCCAGCAGCCGAAGCGGTTCGCCCCGCGCCAGGCGCATGCCGGTGGCGCCGAGCCACGCCAGCGATTCGCGCCGGACTACCGGTGCCTTCGCACCCTGCTCCGCCGCTGAGGCCGCGCCCGTGATACTCATTGCCAGCCCCACGTCGAACTCGCCATTCGCATAGGCTGCCCGCAACGCATCGCTCTTCAGAATGCTCACGTTCAGCCGCACCTTCGGATAGCTCTCGCCGAGGCGCCCCAGCAACCGGGTGAGATCGCCGGGGCGGAAGTAGTCGGTCACGGCCAGCCGCAGCTCCCCCTGGAGGCTCTCACCATGCAGATCGCGAAATGCCTCGTCGCTGAGCGCGAGGATGCGGCGCGCATAGGCCAGGAGCCGCGTGCCCGCCTCGGTCGGCGCCACGCCGGCCTTGCTGCGCGTGAGCAGCGACTTCCCTGCCCGCTCCTCCAGCTTGCGTATCTGCTCGCTGACCGAGGACTGCGAAAGAAACACGCGCGGCGCCGCGGCCGTGAGGCTGCCGGCGTCGATCACGGCGGCCAGGGTGCGAAGCTGTTCCAGGTCGAAAGTCTGCATGGCGATCCATCTGTTTAACCGATGACATCAATCATATCTTCCCGCTTTTCCGATAGATTCCAAGTCTCCACAATGACCCCATCGTTCACTCATTCACGGAGTTTCAGATGCCGCATATCGTTGTTCATCTCTCGGGCGAGCCCGACGCCCAGCTCACGCGCAAGACCGTCGACGTGGTCGCCGAGTTGACCCAGAGCGTGCTCGGCAAGCAGTTGCCGGTGATCGCCATCACGGTGCAGTACATCGCCGCCGACACATGGTTCATCGGTGGGCAGTCGCTCCCCTCGCTCGGCAAGTCGGCGTTCCACCTCGACATCAGCATCACGGACGAGACCAACACCAAGGCGGAAAAGGCGCGCTACCTGCGCGAGGTGCATGCCGCCATGGCACGGCTGCGGCCCAACCTGCACGAGGTGTCGTACATCCACGTGATCGATGCGCGCGGCGCGGCCTACGGCTATGGCGGCAAGACGCAGGAATACCGCCACCAGCAAGCGGGCGTTTGAAGCCTGCGGCGGGGCGTGGCACCATCAGCGCCATGCCCCCTGCAATGCTGCATGCCGACAGCTTCGGCAACCCGCTCACGCTCGACGATGCCGCCAGCCTGCCGCTCGTCGACGACTTCGTCTTGGGCTTTTTGTCGAGCGAGGCGCGCGCGGTCAACCTGCTCGCCCTGGCCGACAGCGACGCGAGCCCCATGGTGCAGGCTTATTGCGCAACGCTGCACCTTTTTGCCGAATCGCGCGAGGCCGCGGCCAACGCACGGCCCTTCCTCGACAAGGCCCGAGCCGGGATGGCGCGCGCCACGCCGCGCGAGCGGCGCTACGTTGCGGCCATCGAGGCCTGGGCCGAGGGCGACATCGCCAAGGCCATCGCACTGCACGCGGAGCAAGCGCGGGAGCATCCGCGCGACCTCGTCTCGTTGAAGCTCGGGCAGTACCACTGCTTCAATACCGGCGACTGCCCCGGCATGCTGCGCCTGGCGCTTACTACGCTGCCGGCCGCATCCGACGTGCCTTATGTGCATGGCATGGCCGCCTTCGGCTACGAGCAATGCCACCTGATGCGCGACGCCGAGGCCAGCGCCCGCCGAGCTATCGGCATGTGCCGCAAGGAACCCTGGGCGCATCACGCGCTGGCGCATGTGATGCTCACCGAAGGCCGGCTCTCCGAAGGGCTGGTGTTCATGCAAGGCGTGAGCGACACCTGGACCGGGCTCAATTCGTTCATGGTCACGCACAACTGGTGGCACGTGGCGCTGTTCCTCATCGAGCTGGGTCGCGATGCCGAAGCGCTCACGGTGTACGACCGCGAGGTGTGGGGCGTGGTGAAGGACTACTCGCAAGACCAGATCGGCGCCGTCTCGCTGCTCGCGCGCTTCGAACTCGCGGGCATCGACGTCGGTGCGCGATGGGACGACATCAGCGGCTACCTTGTGCAGCGCACGTCAGACCACGTGCTGCCCTTTCTCGACCTGCAGTATCTGTACGGACTGGCCCGCGCGGGCCGCCCCGAGACCGATGAGCTGCTGCGCAACATCGAGGCCTATGCGCCCCGCGCGCCGCTCTCCGCGCGCGCCGCCTGGGAGCACGTGTGCGTGCCGGCCGCGCGCGGCCTCGTTGCGCATGCGCGCGGCGATCTCGCTTCCGCCATCGAAGGGCTGGGCATGGCCTTGCCGCGGCTGCTCGAGATCGGCGGCAGCCATGCGCAACGCGACCTGTTCGAGCAGGTGTACCTCGACGCCCTCGTGCGCACCGGCAGCCAGGCCACGCTCACGGGTGCGCAAGGCATCCTGCAGCAGCAGCGCAACGGCCAGCCCGAGTCGCTGCGCCTGCGCCGACAGGCCAGTGCCGTCTATGCGTGGCTCGGGCTCGAACAACTGGCATCGCGGCTCTGAGTGGGGCAGACAGAGGCCATGCCTTCCGGTCATGGGGCGTGTCGCAAAAGGAATTAACGGTCCGCGGGAGCGGCTCCTAAACTGCCCGCTTCACATCGCTCCGGATCGCTCGCCCATGCAGAAATCAGTTGTCGTGCTCGCCGCGCTCGCGGCCCTGGCGGGTCTTTCATCCGCCGCCGATGCCCCGGTCGAGCTCGACCTGCTGCTGCGCGGCGGCACCGTCTACACCGGCGATTCGAACGAGCCCACCATGGGCGACGTCGGCATCCTGGGCGACCGCATCGTCTTCGCGGGGCCGAAGGCGCCGGCGCAATTCAGTGCGCGGCGGACCATCGACGCCACGGGCATGGTCGTGGCGCCGGGCTTCGTCGACGCGCACACCCACGCCGATGCCGACCTGCTTTCCACCGATCCGCAGAAGCGCCTGAACATTCCCTTTCTCACCCAGGGCGTGACCACCGCCGTCATCGGCAACGACGGCTTTGGCGGCTTCGACATCGCGGCGCAGACGAAGCGGTTGCGTTCGGCGCCGGTGGGAACCAACGTGGCCATGTACGTGGGATTCGGCCCGGTGCGCATCAGCCAGCTCGGCGAAGCCAATCGCACGCCCACGCCCGAGCAGCTCGACGCGATGCGCCAGCATGTGAGCCGGGCCATGTGCGACGGTGCGCTGGGCCTATCGACCGGTCTTTTCTATCCGCCGCAGAATTTCTCGAAGACCGAGGAGGTCATCGAGCTCGCGAAGGTCGCGGCCCGGCACGGCGGGCTCTACGACAGCCACATCCGCGACGAGTCGATGTACAACATCGGACTGAAAGGCGCCATCGAGGAAGTGATCCGCATCGGCCGCGAAGCCCGCCTGCCGGTGCACGTGGCGCAAATCAAGGCGCTGGGCGTGGACGTGCAGGGCCAGAGCGGCGACATCATCCGCCGCATCGAAAAGGAGCGTGCCGCCGGGCTCGACATCACGGCCGACCACTATCCGTGGACGGCATCGAGCACGCGCTTCTCGGCCGCGCTGGTGCCGCCATGGGCTGTCGACGGCGGCCGAGAGGCCATGCTCAAGCGCTTTGACGATGCGGCGGTGCAGGAGCGCCTGCGAACCGGCGTGCGCGAGAACCTGCGCCTGCGCGGCGGTCCCGAGACGATCCTGTTTTCGGCCGGCAGCACCAAGTACGTCGGCAAGACGCTGGCCGACGTGGCCAAGACCTCGAATGCCGATCCGGTGGATGCTGCCATTGCCGTGCTGCGTGACGGCGACCTGATGATCGCCTCGTTCAACCAGAGCGACGACGACGTGCGCGCGTTCATGAAGCGGCCATGGGTCATGACCTCGTCCGACTCTTCGCTGGGCCATCCGCGCGCCTACGGCACCTTCGCGCGCAAGTACGACCAGTACGTGGTGAAGGAACGCACGATCTCGCTCGGGCAATTCATCCGCAGCAGTTCATCGCTGACCGCCGACACGCTGGGACTGAAGCAGCGCGGGCACCTGCGGCCAGGCTACTACGCCGACGTGGTCGTGTTCGACCCCGCGCGCTATGCCGCCCGGGCCACCTACACGCAGCCTGCGCTGCTGTCCGAGGGCGTGGTCACGGTGCTGGTGAACGGCCGGCTCGCGGTGGACGGCGGCAAGCCCACCGGCGTTGGCGCGGGGCAAGCGCTGCTGCGCACGCCGAAGGCCGGCAGCTGCACCTGAGGAGGCGCGCGCTTTTGCGGCTTCGGCGGCTCAGTTCTTCTCGAGATGCCGCCGCTGGTCGTAGGTCGGCTGCGGCGGCAGGTCGGCAAGATGCCGCGTGTCGGCCCAGTCGACGATCTCGATCGCATCGGGCATCGCGGGATCGGCGATGCGGATGCGGTTGAAGCCCGCATTGGGGATGTCGCTCTGGCGCGGCCCGCTGAGGCTGAGCCCGCGCGCGGTGCGCCATACCATGTCGAGCACTCCCCCATGGGTGACCACGATCAAGTGCTGTCCGCGATGCGTGGCGGCCAGGGTTCCGAGCGCCGCGACGATGCGCGCGTGGAATTCGCGCGCCGACTCGCCCTCGGGCATGGCATGGTCCTCGCGAAACTCCAGCCATTGCTCCCAAGCGCGCGGATGCAACGCCTGGATCTCGTCGGCCCGCATGCCTTCGACAACGCCGAAGTGCTGCTCGCGCAAACCCGCCGACGTGACCACCGGCAGCGACAGCTGCAACGCTGCGGGCGCGGCGGTCTGCTGTGCGCGCATGAGGTCGCTGCTGATGATGTGCTGTGCCGTCTCACCCGCCAGCCGCAGTCCGAGGCGCCGCGCCTGCTCGTGTCCCATGTCGTTGAGCGGCACGTCCGCGTGCCCCTGGAAGCGCAGTTCGCGGTTCCAGGCGGTTTCGCCGTGGCGGATCAGGATGAGCTCGGTCGTGGATTCGGGTTTGGGCGTGGGCATGGAACGTCCATTCTCCACTGCGTGCGTGACGCACAGGCCCTCGATGGCCCCATCTGTTGCATGGCCGCCACCTGCGGCGGGGGCGGTGGCGAAAGCGTGCCGGCTCAGGCGCCCAAAAAAACCCTCGCCGAGAAACCTATGCCCGCTGCGCCAGATCGCCCGATCACGCAGAATGGTCCCATGCCGAATCTTGTCATGCTGCCTGGCCTCGCCTGCGACGAGCGCCTGTGGGAAGCGCAGCTTCCCGTCCTCCCGCCTGCGTTCGAAGCCCGTGTGAGCGATGCCCACACGCGGCACGACACCATCGAGGCCATGGCCGCGGCCGTGCTGCGCGAACACCCCGGTCCGCTCGTGCTCTGCGGCGCGTCGATGGGCGGCATGATCGCGATGGAAGCCGCGCGGCAAGCGCCCGAGCGCATCGCCGGGCTCGCGCTGCTGGGCACCAATCCGCGGCCCGAGGCGCCCGACATGTACGAACTGCGCGAGGGCGCGATCGAATTGTTCGAGCAAGGCGATCTGCGCGAGGTGATCGAACCGAACGTCGTTTTCGCATTTCATCCTGCGCAAGCCGCCGACGAGGCGCTGGTGCAGCGATATTTGGAGATCGTGCTGGACGCCGGCGCGCAGCAGCTGATCCGGCAGAACCGCGCGGTGATGCGCCGCCCCGATGCGCGCGCCCACCTGCCCTCGCTGCGCGCGCCGGTGCTGCTGGTCTGCGGCGATACCGACCGGCTGGCACCGCCCGCCTGCACGCGCGAAATCGCGGCGCTGGTGCCGCACGCCGAAGTCGTGTGGGTGGCCCAATGCGGCCACATGCTGACCATGGAGAAGCCTGCGTTCGTCAACGCGGCGCTGCTCTCCTGGCTGGGTCAGTGGAGCTGACCGCCGGTTTCCGCAATGTCTTTTTCAACGGCCAGCGCGCAAGCCACTGCAACGCGCAGCGCCTCGACCATGGTGGCCAGCGACATGCTCGGCACTCCCGGAAAACGCGCCGCCTGCTCGGGCAGGTACGGGATGTGGATGAAGCCGCCGCGCTGCCCCGGCACGGGGTGCGTGACCATACGGTGCATCAGGCCGTAGAAGATGTGGTTGCAAACGAAGGTGCCCGCGGTGTTCGACACGGATGCCGGCACGCCGGCTGCGCGCAGATCGCGAACCATGGCCTTGATGGGCAGCGTCGAGAAATACGCCGCCGGCGCGCCGGGCATCACGGGCACGTCGATGGGCTGCCGGCCCGCGTTGTCGGCAATGCGGCCGTCGTCGATGTTGATGGCCACCCGCTCGGGCGTGATCTCGGCACGGCCGCCAGCCTGGCCGATGCACAGCACCAGCTCGGGCCGCAGTTCCTCCATCGCGCTCGCAAGCGCCTCGATCGACTGGCCGAAGACGCAGGGCATCTGGCGCGCATGCACGGTGGCGCGGCCGCACTTCCAGCCGTCGAGCGCCCGCACGGCCTCCCACGAAGGGTTGAGGGCTTCGCGGTCGAACGGATCGAACCCGGTCAGCAGGACGTTGGTTCGCTGCGCCACGGTGTAACGGCGCCCGCTCAGGCCACCGCGCGAACCGCGATGCCTTCTAGCTGGAGGCGGTCGCGGATGCGCCGCGCAAACTCCAGTGCGTGGGCGCCGTCGCCATGCAGGCACACGGTCTGGGCATTGACTGGCACGGTGCTGCCGTCGATGGCCGTCACCTTGCGGTCGCGTACCAGCGAGAGCGTCTGGGCGAGCGACTGTTCTTCGTCTTCGATGAGCGCACCGGGCTGGCTGCGCGGCACCAGGCTGCCGTCGGGCATGTAGCCGCGGTCGGCAAACACCTCTTCGACGGGCGTGAGGCCGGCGCGGCGCGCGGCGTCGATCATGCCGCTGCCCGCCAGGCCGAAAAATTTGAGAGAAGGATCGAAACGCCGCACCGCTTCGCACAGCGCGTCGGCGAGTTCGGGCTCCTTCACGGCCTGGTTGTAGAGCTGGCCGTGCGCCTTCACGTGCGAGAGCTTGCCGCCTTCGGCCTTGACGATCGCGGCCAGTGCGCCGACCTGGTAGAGCACGTTGGCCACGATCTCGTCGGGTGGAAGATGCATGGTGCTGCGGCCGAAGTTTTCCCGATCGGGAAAGCTCGGATGAGCGCCGATGGCCACGCCATGTTCGATGGCCCAGCGCACGCACTGCCGCATGGTCTTGGCGTCGCCCGCATGCCAGCCGCACGCGATGTTGGCCGAGCTCACGAGGCCGAGCAGCGCTTCATCGCTGCCGGCGCCTTCACCGAGATCGGCATTGAGGTCGATTTGCATAAGCTTTGTTCCTTCGTCGAGCGCTGAGGCAGGCCGGCGCGCGCCTGCTGATTGCAAGTCTATGCCGGTCTCGTCCAACCCGCAGCCGCAAGCCCTTGCGCCACCTGCGCCAGATAGCGCTGCTGATCGGCCCATGCCTCGAGCGCCTCGGCCATGTCGACCTGCACCAGCCTCAACCGGCCGTCGAGCGGTGCCTGTGCGAGCTTCCACAGGTCGGCGCGGATCACCACGCCGATGCGCGGATAGCCGCCGGTGGTCTGCGCGTCGCCCATCAAGATGATCGGCTGGCCCGAGGGCGGAACCTGGATGGTGCCGGGGATGACACCCGACGAGAGCATGTCGGAACTGCGCTTGCGCTTGAGCTCCGCGCCCGCGAGGCGGCTCCCCATGCGGTTGCTCTGCGCCGTGATGCGCCAGCGTTCGCTCCAGAGCTGCGCGTGCGAGGCCACGGTGAACTGGTCGAACTCGGGGCCCGGCAGCACGCGCAGGGCGATGGAGCCGTCGCTTTCTTCGGGGCCCCAGTCGGGTCCGCGCAGGCCGAAGGGGCGGCGGGCGAGTTGGTCGGCATCGAGCGCCGTGGCGCCCAGTGCGAGCCGGTCGCCCTTGCGCAGCGCGCGGCCCTGATGGCCGCCGAAGCCCGCCTTCAGGTCGGTGCTGCGCGAGCCGAGCACCGGCGGCACGTCGATGCCGCCCGCCACGGCGAGCCAGCTGCGCAACCCGGCCTTTTTCGCGCCGGCTGCATTGGCGCCCGCGAGCGTCACCGTTTGGCCTGCCGCGACCGGCACGCTCCAGCAGGGCCAGAGCGGCGCGCCGTCGAGCCGGGCGCCGAAGCCGTCTCCCACCAGCGCGATGCGGGTGGCGGTTTCGAAGCGGATCTCGCAACCGCCCATGGTGATCTCGAGACCCGCCGCCGCGTCGGTGTTGCCGACCAGCCGGTTCGCCAGCGTGAGCGCCAGCACGTCGAGTGCGCCGCCGGGACAGATGCCCAACTGGCGATGTCCGTGCCGCCCCAGGTCTTGCACCGAGGCCAGCATGCCGGGCTTCTGGACCAGCATCATGTGATGTGCACGCTTTCGACGACGAAGCGCACGCGGTCGCCCGGACGCAGCAGGGTGGGCGGCTCGGCCGAAGGATCGAAGAGCTCAAGCGAGGTGCGGCCGATCAGCTGCCAGCCGCCCGGCGACACCAGCGGATAGATGCCGGTCTGCTCGCCGCCGATGCCGACCGAGCGCGCGGGCACCGCGGTGCGCGGCTCGGACCGGCGCGGCGTGGCCAGTTCGGGTGGCAGTCCGCCCATGAAAGCGAAGCCGGGCAGGAACCCGAGCAGATAGACCACGTAGTCGGCCGCACTATGCCGCCGCACCACTTCGGCCTGCGTGAGCCCGGTGTGTGCCGCCACGTCGGCAAGGTCGGGGCCATGCTCGCCGCCGTACGCCACCGGAATTTCCACCCTGCGGCCTTCGATGGCGGTGGCCGACAACCGGGGCCAGGCCTCGTTGACCCGCGCCATCAGCGCCTCGATGTCGATCGCGGTCGGGTCGAAAGTCAGCGTGAGATTGTTCATGCCAGGCAGCACCTCGCCCACACCGGCCCACCGCTCGACCTCCGCGCCCAGCGCCCAGATCCGTTGTTGCTGCGCCAGCGTGGCCGGCGGCGGCAGCTCGCACAGCAGCGCCGCGTCGCCGAGCGGATGCAGGCGAGGCAAAGGAGGTCGGCTATTCACGACCGAGGCTGCGCACCTTGGCTGCTAGCTGCTTCTCCACATCGGGTGAAACGAACTTGTGGACCTCGCCGCCGAGCATGGCGATTTCGCGCACGAAGGTGCTCGAGATGAACTGGTACTTGTCGCTGGGCGTCAGGAACACGGTCTCCACGTCGGGCATCAGCGAGCGGTTCATGCCCGCGAGCTGAAACTCGTAGTCGAAGTCGGTCACGGCACGCAGGCCGCGCACCATCGCCTTGCCACCGCGCACCACCACGAAATCGCGCAGCAAGCCCGAAAAGCTCTCGACCGTGACCTGGTCGCTGTACGGCTTCACCGCCTCGCGCGCCATCTCGATACGCTCCTGCAGGGAGAACAGCGCCTTCTTGTGATGGCCCGCCGCAACCGCGACGATGACCTTCGAGAAAAGCTGGGTTGCACGCCGCACCACGTCCTCGTGGCCGAGGGTGATGGGATCGAAAGTGCCGGGATAAACCGCGATCACGTTGCTGGCCATGGTCTTCTTCCTCATGCAGCCGGTGCGGCCTGTCCGGCGGATTATGCAGTCCCGTTTGCAGCCTGCCGCAGCAGGTGCGCATGGACTGCCCCCGCCTTTAAGTAACGAAAACCAACAAGGCCGATGGCGGCAAGCTCTTCGTCGTTCCAGCGGCGCGGCGCTTCAAGGTAAACGGCGCCTCCGGCTTTCACGGCCCGCGCCGCGGCACGCAGAGCAGGTTCGTAGAGGGCGACGTTGTCGAAAGGCGGGTCGAGAAACACGGCATCCAGGCTGCCGGCAGTCGTGCGTTCAAGCGCGGTGAGCCCGTTGCCCCGCTCGATGCGAACGGCTTCGGCCGAGAGCTTGGTCTTGGCGGCCTGGAGCTGCGCCACCAGCGCGGCATCCTGCTCGCACAGCAGAACGCTCGCAGCGCCGCGCGAAGCCGCCTCCAGCCCGAGCGCTCCCGTCCCGGCGAAGGCATCGACGCATTGCCAGCCCGGCAGTTCGCCGCCCCCTGCGCCAGCCATGCTCGCGAGCCAGTTGAACAGCGTTTCCCGTACGCGATCGGGCGTGGGCCGCAGGCCGGGCTTGTCGGCCACCGAAAGACGACTGCGCTTCCACTGGCCTCCGATGATGCGCACCTCACGCGGCAGCGCTTTCGAACGCGCGGGGGACGGCGATGGCTTCGACGTGGGACGCTGGGCGGCTGCGGCTTTCTTCTGGGACATGAGGCGAGCTTAACGCCCCCGCACGAGCCTCTATGTGCCGAGCAAGGCGCGCCGTGCCAGCAGCGCGGCCAGCACCAGCATCGTCCCGCCGATCAGCGCATCGAGCATCTGCCAGGCACGCGGACGCGCGAAGACCGGCGCCAGCCATCGCGCCCCAAAGCCCAGCGCCGAGAACCACAGCGCGCTGGCCAGTGCCGAGCCCGCGACGAACCAGGCCTTGAGCGAGCCGCCGTACTGGGCGCCGGTGCTGCCCACGAGCAGCACGGTGTCCAGGTAGACATGCGGGTTCAGCAAGGTGAAGCCTGCCGCCTGCGCCAGCACGGCTGTTCGCGAGAACGATGTGCCATGGGCCGCGGCCTGCAATGCGCCGGGCTGGCGCGAACGCCACAGCGCACGCAGGCCGTACGCGCCCAGGAACAGCGCGCCAAGCCCTGCGAGTGCGCTGGCGAATGCCGGCTTCCCCTTCAGCGCCTGCGCCATTCCGGCCACGCCTGCCGCGATCAAAACCGCATCGCTGGCAGCGCAGAACAGCACCACCGCGCTCACATGCTCGCGCCGCAAGCCCTGGCGCAGCACGTAGGCGTTTTGGGCGCCGATGGCGACGATGAGCACCAGGCTCATGACGAGCCCGTTGATGAATGCGGTGGTGATCTGTTCGTAAGCCATGGCGCTAGCTTGCCGCCGCGAATCAGTTAATACAAACTAAACTTCCTACGCCATATTCAGTTTTTCTAATCACTCGCAAAGAGGCATGCTCGATTACGCCGCCCTGAACGCATTGGCCGCCGTGGTGCGCGAAGGCAGCTTCGAGCGTGCGGCCCGCGCGCTGAACGTCACGCCATCGGCCGTCTCACAGCGCGTAAAGCTGCTCGAAGAGCGCACGGGCGGTGCGCTGGTGGTGCGCGGCCAGCCCTGCGTGGCCACCGAAGCCGGGCAGCAGCTGTGCCGCCACATCGAGCGCGTGGGCATGCTGGAGCACGAGCTGCGCGACGCCCTGCCCTCACTGGGCATGGGCGGCGGGAGCGGCAGCGCGGGCGAGCGGGTCACGGTGCGCGTGGCGGTGAACGCCGACAGCCTCGCCACCTGGTTCATGGCGGCCGCCGCGGCCTTTGCACAGCAGGAAGAATCGGCCCTGCTCGACCTGACCGTGGACGACCAGGACCACACCGCCGAGCGCCTGCGAAGCGGCGCGGTGCTGGCGGCCGTCACCGCCTCGGCGCAGCCGGTGGCGGGCTGCAACAGCGAGGCCCTGGGCGCCATGCACTACGTGGCGGCCGCAAGCCCGGAGTTCGTGCGACGCTACTTCGGCAAGGACGTGGATGCGCGCACATTGGGCAACGCACCCAGCCTGGTGTTCGACCGGAAAGACCGGCTGCAGGCACGTTGGGTGCGGCGCATCTGCCATCGCAGCATCGAGACGCCGCGGCACTGGCTGCCCTCGGCGCAGGGTTTCGTCGACGCGGCGCGCGCCGGCATGGGCTGGGGCATGCTCCCGGCCAGCATGGCGGCCGACGCGCTGCGCTCGGGCGCGCTGGTGGAATTGGTGCCCGGTTCGGCGCT
This sequence comes from Variovorax sp. OV700, assembly GCF_900099805.1. GTDB lineage: Bacteria > Pseudomonadota > Gammaproteobacteria > Burkholderiales > Burkholderiaceae_C > Variovorax. The sequence goes on from NZ_FNDR01000004.1 coordinate 170,974, forward strand.
GCAGGTGCCGCTCTACTGGCAGCAGGCGCGCGCGGCGCCGCAACTGCTCGAACGGCTCAAGGCGGCGGTGCGCGCGGCTGCCAAAAGCGGGGCGCACGCGCTGCGCTGAGAACGCCCGTTATTGCTTTCCGCCCACCACCACCGTCACCATGCGCCCGGGCTGGAGCTTGCGCGCAAAGGCGGCGCGAACTTCGGCTGCGGTGACCGCGTTCATGCGCGCGGTCCATGTGTCGAGATAGTCGAGCGGCAAGTCGTACCACGCAATGTTGGCCACGTTGCCGATGAGCTTGCGATTGCTGTCCAGCAAGAGCGGAAAGCCGCCAATCAGGTTGTCCTTCGCGGCCTTGAGCTCTTCGGTGGTCGGACCTTCGGCCACGAACTTCGCGACCACGTCGCGCGAAACCTTGACGGCCTCCTCGGCCTGGTCGGGCCGCGTCTGGAATCCCACCCGGAACGCACCGGCATCCAGCCCCGGCGCAAAGCCGCTGTAGACGCTGTAGGCCAGGCCGCGCTTCTCGCGCACTTCATTGGTCAACCGCGAGACGAAGCCACCGCCGCCCAGCACGTAGTTGCCGAGCGTGAGCGCGAAGTGATCCGGGTCCTTGCGCGGGTAGCCCGGCTGGCCGATGAAGACATGGGCCTGGGCCGAAGCAAACGGAATGCGATCGTCCTTTGGCGCCGCGAGCGCAGTCACCGGCGCAATGGCGGGCAGCGGCGTGCAAGCCTCGGGCCCCGGCAGCCGCGAGAGCAGCGCGGTAGCCATGGCCTCGGCCTCGGCGCGGGTCACGGCGCCCACGATGCTGAGCTTGGCGCGGCACGGCACGATGAGCTGCTGGTAGCGCTGCCGCATGGCCGCGGTGTCGATCCGCGCGAGCGTGGCTTCGGTGACTTGCTGCCCGTAGGGATGGATGCCGTAGACGCCCTGCGCGAAGGCGCGGCCCGCGATGGTCGCCGGCTTGGTGTTGGCTTCCTTCAGCGAGGCATTGATGCGCTCGCGCTCGCGCTGCCAGATGTCGTCGGGAAAGGCCGGCTCGCCGATCTCGCGCGAAGCCAGCGCCACGACCTTGGCCCGCAGCGCGGGGTCGGACAGCGTGCGCAGCGAGTAGCTCGCGCGATCGGTGCCGGCGCTGGCATTGAACTCCGCGCCCAGGTCGGCCCAGGCTTCCCCCAGCGCGTTCTCATCGAGCGCCGGCTCGCCGTTCTTGCCGGCGCGCACGCCCTTCTCGACCATGGTCGCGGTCGCGCTGGCAAGGCCCGCTTGGGCCGCCGGATCGCGCCGGCTGCCGGCGTCGAAATCGATCTGCACATCGACGATGGGCAGTGCCTGGGTCGACACCAGGTAGATCTTGGCGCCACTTGCAAGCGTCCAGTGCTCGATGGGGAGCGCGGCTTGCGCGGCGTTGGAACCCGCCACGGCGGCGACGGCAGCGAACAGCGCGGAACGCAGGATTTTTTTCATTGGGGTCATTGGAATCCGGCGCCCTTCAGCGCAGTTCGCCCTGGGGCGCTGCAAAACCGCGGCCGCGGGGCTTGGAGTCGAGCGGCAGGGGACGCAAGGTCGCCACGGTGAGCTGGTCGTCTCCAAAGTACTTGCCGGCCACGGCCTGCACCTGGGCGGGTGTCACGGCCTGCAGCTTCGCGACGATCCGCGTGCTGGTGTCCAGCGGCAGCCCCTGCACCCAGTTGCTGCCGAGTTCGCGGGCCTGTGCCATGACCGAATCGCGCTTGTAGGTTTCGCTCGCCACCCATTGCGTCTTGACGCGCGCGAGTTCGGCTTCGCCCACGCCTTCCTTGGCAACGCGCGCTACCTGCGCTCGCAACGCGGCCTCGACCGCCTCCGCGCTCTTGCCGTTCGCCGGCACGCCCACGAGCGTGAACAGCTGCGGTCCCCGGCCGGCCAGGCCCGAATAGGCGCTGACGGAGTCGGCCACGCGGTCGGGGCCCTGGGTCAGCGCGCGGTCGAGCCGCGCGCCGGTGTAGCCGTCGAGCACGGCGGAGAGCACTTCGAGCGCCCATACGTCGCTGTCGGCGGCGTCGATGCTCTCCAGCTGCGGAATGCGGAACGCGAGCGACACGTAGGCCTGCTCGGCCGGCGCCTTGAACTCGATGCGGCGGATGCCGCGCTGCGCGGACTCGGTGCGCGGCTTGCGCGCGGGCACGGCGCGCGCGGGAATGCCGCCGTAATACTTCTCGGCCAACGCGCGCACTTTGCCCACGTCGACGTCACCGACCACCACCACGGCGGCATTGGCGGGCACGTACCAGCGGCGGAAGAAGGCGCGGGCGTCGTCCGGCGTCATGGCGTCGAGGTCGCTCATCCAGCCGACCACAGGCCGGTGGTAGGGCGAGGCCGTGAAGACGGCCGCATTCTGCTGTTCGCCGAGCAATGCGCGCGGCTGGTCTTCGGTGCGCAGGCGGCGTTCTTCCTTGACCACCTCGATCTCGCGCTTGAACTCGTCGTCGGGCCATTGGTTGTTGGCGAAGCGGTCCGATTCGAGCTTCATGATCTGCTCGAGGCTGGCGACCGGAATCTGCTGGTAGTAGCCGGTGTAGTCGCGCGTGGTGAACGCGTTTTCCTGTCCGCCCAAGGCCGCCACGCGGCGCGAGAACTCGCCGGGCTTGATGTCCTTGGTGCCCTTGAACATCATGTGCTCGAGCACGTGCGCCACGCCCGAGGTGCCATCGACCTCGTCGACCGAGCCCACGCGAACCCACAACATCTGCACGGCCGTGGGGGCACGCCTGTCGGGCAGCACCAGCAGCGTCATGCCGTTGGCGAGGGTGAACTGCTGGGGAGCGGGTGCCGTGGCGGAGGCGGATGATGATGAAGCGGCGGGAACCGGTGTGGGCTGGGCCTGCGCAGGCATGGTCCACGGCGCCGAAAGCGCCATCGCCAGCACCGCACCGAACGCAGCACGGCGTGGCGAGGGGTGTTTCATAGAATGGGTCGGATTGTAAAAAGCTCCCGATGTTCAGTTTCTTCAAGAAAAAACCGCCTGCCGAATCACCGGCCGCGCCGGCGCCCTCCCCGGCCGCCGAGCCGGCACCAGCCCCCGAGCCCGCGCCCGCGTCTGCGTCTGCGTCTGCGTCTGCGTCTGCGTCTGCGTCTGCGTCTGCGCGTTCGGTGTTTTCGCCGTCGAGCTGGTTCGGCTCGAAACCCGCGGTTGAGGAAGCGGCGCCTCCGACCGCAGTGCCGGCCCCACCGCCTGCAGTGGCGCCTCCTCCCCCGCCGCCGCCGGTGGCCGCTCCCGCTGCGCCGATCCTCGCGCCCGTGCCGGCGCCCTTGCCCTTGCCCGTGCCGGCGCCAGCACCTGCGCCCTCCGAGCCGGATGAACCGCTCCCCGCCCTCATCACGGACGCAGCCATGGCGGCCGAGCGCAAGGGCTGGTTCAACAAGCTCAAGACTGGCCTGCGCAAGACCGGTACCGGCATCCAGGCGGTGTTCGTCAACGCCCAGATCGACGACGCGCTGTACGAGGAGCTCGAATCCGCCCTGCTGATGGCCGACACCGGCGTCAAGGCCACCGAGTTTCTGCTCGACGACCTGCGCGGCCGCGTCAAGCGCCAGATGGCGACCGACGCGGCGCAAGTGAAGCGGCTGCTGGCCGACGCGATCACCGACCTGCTCAAGCCGCTCGAGAAGCCGCTGATGATCGGCCAGTTCACGCCGACGGTGATCATGGTGGCCGGCGTCAACGGCGCGGGCAAGACCACCTCCATCGGCAAGCTCACCAAGCACCTGGCCAACGAGGGCGCCTCGGTGCTGCTGGCGGCGGCCGACACCTTCCGGGCGGCGGCGCGCGAGCAGCTGCTGGTCTGGGCCGACCGCAACACGGTCGAGATCGTGAGCCAGGAAGGCGGCGACCCCTCCGCTGTGAGCTTCGATGCCGTGACGGCCGGCAAGGCGCGTGGCAAGGACGTGGTGCTGGTCGACACCGCCGGCCGGCTGCCTACGCAGCTGCACCTGATGGACGAGCTCAAGAAGATCAAGCGCGTGGTCACCAAGGCCGACGCCACGGCACCGCACGAGGTGCTGCTGGTGATCGACGGCAACACCGGGCAGAACGCCCTGGCGCAAGTCAGGGCCTTCGACGAGACGCTGGGCCTCACCGGCCTTGTCGTGACCAAGCTCGACGGCACGGCCAAGGGCGGCGTGCTCTGCGCCATTGCGCGCGAGCGGCCGATCCCGGTCTACTTCATCGGCGTGGGCGAGAAGCTCGAAGACCTCGAGACCTTCAATGCGCGCGAGTTCGCACAGGCGCTGCTGGGCTGAGGCGGCCAGCCTGGCCGGCTCCCTGATGCGGCGTCTTGCTACCGCTTTCATAGCACTTGCCACCGGCTCCGCGCGGGGGCACCATCCGGATACCCTGCCGCATCGACCGGCGCCCTGGAGACAAAATATGCTGCGCACAGCCGACGCCCCGCTGGCAACTGGCGACCGCAAGGTCGACCGGCTGCTGGCCCACTATGGCGAAAGCCACCGCCACCCGACCAACGAGCTGATCCACTTCGTCGCGATCCCGGCCATCATGCTGAGCATCGTCGGCCTGCTGTTTGCGCTGCATCCCTGGGTGGCCTACGGCTTCGTGGCGGCCAGCCTGGTGTACTACGCCACCCTGCGCTCCCCCGTGTTTCTGGCCACTATGCTCGTCGGGACGGCACTGTTACTGGCGCTGATTCATGCCATGGGAGGCCTTGTACTGCCGGTCTCCGCCGCCATCTTCGTCGTGGCATGGATCTTCCAGTTCATCGGCCACAAGATCGAAGGCAAGAAACCTTCCTTCTTCGAAGACATCCAATATCTCTGGGTGGGGCCCCTCTTTGTACTTTCGAGGCTGTTTTTACGCTTGGGTATCCGCTGGTAGGGCTTCGGGTCGGACAATGCCGCAGGTCGGATCAATGTCCGGCCGACAGGTTTGCCTATCGGCGCGATAGAAACTTAGGGGGAACCCTTGCCTTAGCACTCCCTCTAATCGAGTGCTAATATGCCCAATACAAAGGAGTTTCCCCTGATGACCATGCTGTCTGGAGCCTCTGCCAACCAGCTCGCCGTCGCCAATCCATGGTCGATGGTGCCGCCGCTGGGCAACCTGGATGCTTATATTTCGGCCGCCAACCGCCTGCCAATGCTCACGCTCGAAGAAGAGCAGGGCTTCGCACGCCGCTTGCGCGACCACAACGACCTCGAATCGGCCGGTGCGCTGATCCTCTCGCACCTGCGCCTCGTGGTTTCCATTTCACGCCAGTACCTGGGCTACGGGCTGCCGCACGGCGACCTGATCCAGGAGGGCAATGTCGGCCTCATGAAGGCCGTGAAGCGTTTCGACCCCGACCAGGGCGTGCGGCTCGTGAGCTATGCCATGCACTGGATCAAGGCCGAGATCCACGAGTACATCCTGAAGAACTGGCGCATGGTCAAGGTCGCGACGACCAAGGCCCAGCGCAAGCTGTTTTTCAATCTGCGCTCGATGAAGCAAGGCTTCAAGGCAGATTCGGCCGCGGCCGACAACGGCACGCACCGCGAAACGCTGAGCCCTGAAGAGGTGTCGCAAATGGCGACCCGGCTCAACGTCAAGCCTGAAGAAGTGCTGGAGATGGAAACCCGCCTGTCGGGCGGCGACGTACTGCTCGATCCGGGCCCTTCGGACGACGGCGATGAAGCCTTCGGCCCGATCGCCTACCTGGCCGACGCCACGCAGGAACCGACCGCCCTGCTCGAATCGCAGCAGCGCGACCGGCTTTCGAGCGACGGCATCGCCACCGCGCTGGAAGCGCTCGACGACCGCAGCCGCCGCATCGTGGAAGAGCGCTGGCTCAAGGTCAACGACGACGGTTCGGGCGGCATGACGCTGCACGACCTGGCGGCGGTGTACGGCGTGAGCGCCGAGCGCATTCGCCAGATCGAAGTCGCGGCCATGAAGAAGATGAAGAAGGCGCTGGCCGACTACGCCTGAGCGTCGCCACTCCTCATCCCTCAAAAGCCCGGTCATCCGGGCTTTTTCATGCCTGTTTCGAAAGCGTTCGCAGGGCCCGCTTGGCGATGTACCGGGTGGCCAGCGTGTCGGATTCATCGAGCCAGCGCGTGCAGAGCCGGTCGACCCACTCCGGCTGGGTCTTGCTCGCGTCATTGAGCCAGTTCGCGACCGAGTTCTGCACGTAGCGGTTGTCGTCGGCCCGCAAGGCCTCGATCAGCGGCAAGGCGCGCCAGGGTTCGGCCTTGAGCGCATCGATCTGCGCGCACCACACGCCGCGCGGACGCGTGAGTTCGCTGGCAAATCGGCGGATGTTCGGGTCGGCATCGGCCGTCCACGGCTGCAGCAGCGCCAGCGACTCATCGAGCGAGGCGACGACCGCATCGCGCACCGCCATCCAGGCAATTTCTCGCACGCCGAAGTGCGGATCGGCGGCAAAGCGGCGCACCGCCTCCAGCTGCGCCGCCAGCGGCAGGCCCGAGAGCGTGACCCACTGCGCGGCCCAGCAGCGCGCCACGTCGCTCGCGTGCGTGGCGAGGCGGTGGGCGACGGCATCACGCTCTGCATGCAGTGCCGCCAGGTCGCAGAGGGCGCGCGCAATGTGGCCGTGCCGCTGCATCGGCTTGAATGCGCCGAGCATGGCGAGCGTATCGACCAGCCGCTCGCTCGCAGGATCGAGCCCGATGTGGCCCGCCACGCTGCGCGCGAGCTGCGGCAGCTCGAGCGCCAGGAATTTGTTGAGGTTGACGGTTTCGAGCAAGCCGTCGTTCAGCGCGCGCAGCACCTCGGGCGGAATGAGCGCGATGCGGAAGGCGCCCTTGCGCACCTTCAGATGATCGACGGAGACCAGGGCGACGGCGGCGTCCATGGGCGAGCGGGCTGCGGCGACCCCGGTCAGGACTTGAGCAGCGCCTTCACGTCCGACACCATGGGCGCCACGCCGGCGCCATAGCGGGCGTAGAGCCGCAGCCGGCCCTGGGCGTCGTACACGAAGCTCGCAGCCGAATGGTCCATCGAATAGCTGGTGGGGGTCTTGCCCTCGACCTTCTTGAAATAGACCTTGAAGTCCTTGGCGGTCGTGACGAGTTGATCGGCCGTGGGAATCAGCGCGACGAAGCCCGGGTCGAACGCGCCCATGTAGGCCTTGAGCACCTCGGGCGTGTCGCGCGCCGGATCGACCGTGACGAACAGCACCTGCAGCTTGTCGCCGTCGCTGCCGAGCTGCTGCTTGACCTGCGCCATTTCGGTCATGGTGGTCGGGCACACGTCGGGGCATTGGGCGTAGCCGAAGAACAGCACCACGACCTTGCCCTTGAAGTCGGCCAGGGTGCGGACCTTGCCGTCGGCATCCTTCAGCGAGAAGTCCTTGGCGTAGTCGGCACCCGTGATGTCGACCGCATTGAAGCTGGGCCTGGGCTCGCTGCAGGCCGCAAGCCCCAGCGTGGCGGCAACGCCCGCCCATGCCGCACCGCCGGCCAATAGTTGAAGGGCGTTTCGCTTGTTCATGGAGGCAGGCATTCGATCAATTCAGCGCAGGTAATGGTCGACGAGCAATGCCGCGAACAGCACGCTCAGGTGAATCAGCGAAAACCGGAAGGTCTTGCGCGCCAGCGTGTCGGAGTAGTTGCGCCAGAGCGCAAAGGCGTAGCCCGTGAAACCGATGCTCACGCCCACCGCCACCGCCAGGTAGAGCCAGCCGCTCATGCCGTAGATGAAAGGCATCAGGCAGGCCGCGAACAGGATGAAGGTGTAGAGCAGCACCTGCAGCCGCGTGAACTCATTGCCGTGCGTGACGGGCAGCATCGGCAGGCCGGCCTTGCGGTAGTCCTCGACGCGGTAGAGCGCCAGCGCCCAGAAATGCGGCGGGGTCCAGAGGAAGATGATGAGGAACAAAATCAGCGCTTCCGGCCCCACGTCGCCCGTCATCGCGGCCCAGCCCAGCACCGGCGGCATCGCACCCGAGGCGCCGCCAATCACGATGTTCTGCGGCGTCAGCGGCTTGAGAATGACGGTGTAGATCACCGCATAGCCAACGAAGGTGGCAAAAGTGAGCCACATGGTGAGCGGATTGACCTGGAACCACAGCAGCACGGAGCCGGCCACGCACAGCAGGGCCGAAAACACCAGCGCCTGCACGTCGCTGAGCTGCCCGCGCGCCGTGGGGCGCCAGGCGGTGCGCTTCATCTTGGCGTCGATGCCCTTTTCGACCAGGCAGTTGAACGCCGCCGCCGCGCCCGCCACCAGCCAGATGCCGATGCAAGCCAACACGGCGCGCTGCACGTCGGCCCACGAAGGCAGGCCCGGCACGGCCAGCACCATGCCGATGAGGGCGCAGAAAACGATCAGCTGCACCACGCGCGGCTTGGTCAGCGCGTAGAACTGGCGCAGCACGTTGGCAGTGCTTGTCTGCTGCACGGAAATCGGCGTGCTCACGCGGTGGCCTCCCTCTGGTTGTTATGTGGGGCGCCTGGCGCCTTGTCTCTGTCGTCCGCGACGGCGGCGGCGGCCCCGCGGCGGCTCTCGCACAGCGCCCAGGTCAGCACCACGGCCAGCGCCGCGGCGCCGCCGGTGTGCAGCACCGCGGCGGCGAGCGGCCAGCCGAGCAGCACGTTGCCAAGACCGGTGGCGAGCTGGAGCAAGGCCAGCCCTGCGAGCCAGCGGGCCTGCGGCCGCAGCGGTTCGATGCGGCGCAGCTGCCACGCGAGCACGCCCAGCGCAGCGAACACGGCGTAGGCCATCAGGCGATGCGCGTAGTGAATGGCGGTGAGCGCTGAAAAATCGAGCGGAGCGCCCTCCCCGGTCACGCCCAGGTGGCGCCAGATCTGGAAGCCCTGGGCAAAATTCATCGGTGGCCACCAGCTGCCCTGGCAGGTCGGGAACTGGGTGCAGGCCAGCACGGCATAGTTGGTGCTGACCCAGCCGCCGAGCGCGATCTGCAGCAGGAGCAAGGCCGAGGTCGCGAGAAGGCCATTGCGCAGCGCTGGCAACACGGCCGTGGGCAAGCGGTCCGCCGCGGCCTGCCGGTAGCGCACCGCCTGGATGCACAACAGCGCCAGCAGCACCACGGCGCCCAAGAGGTGCAGCGTGACGATGGCGGGAAACAGCTTCCAGGTCACGGTCAGGGCACCGAATGCGCCCTGCAGGCAGACCCAGACCAGCGTGAACGCCGGCCACCATGCGCTGAGCGTGGCGTGCTCGCCCTCCGCCGGCGCGGGCAGGCGGCGCTGGCGCCACCGCACGATCCAGGTGGCGGCCGCAAGCGCGAGGATGAGCACGCCGACGCCGGTGGCCAGGTAGCGGTGGACCATTTCGACCCAGGCCTTGCTGTGCGTGACCGGACCGGTCGGCTGGGCCGACTGCGCCATGGCGATCTCGTGGCTGGCGCCGACCGGGCTCGCGTTGCCGTAGCAGCCCGGCCAGTCGGGGCAGCCCAGGCCCGAATCGGTGAGCCGCGTGAAGGCGCCGAACAGCGTGAGGTCGAAGGTGAGGAAAAGGGTCAGCACGGTGAGCGCATGCAGCCGGCGCGCCGGCCCGCCGCCCGCATTGCGGCGCCACACCCACACCAGCGGGCCGAGCGCGATCAGCACGCCGGCCGCCATCAGCCAGGCGATGGGCGTGAGGTCGTAGAGCGAGCCGGTGTCCATCGTGCGGTCTCAGCGGCCGGGCTCGTCCCAGGAGGCGGAGGCACGCAGCAGGCGGTCGAGGTCGCGCTTGGCGCGGCTTGCGCCCTGGGTGTCCATGCGGGCCGGGAAGCGCATCATCCAGTTGCCCATGGGATCGACCACGTACAGGTGCTCGGCCAGCCCATGGCCTGCTACAGGCGCGAGCCATTTGGCGAGCTGCTCGGCCGGCACCCGCAGCACGGTGGCGCCGTGCAGGCCATGGTCCAGCCGCGCCGGAATGGGGGCTGCGTCGCTCACGAGCCAGACGCGGTCGAGCCGGTCTTTCTCGCGGCCCAGGCTTTCGCGCAACTGGCGCTGCAGGTAGAGCTGCTGCTCGCAAAGCGCGTCGCAGGCCGCATCGGCCACCGCAACCAGCAGCCACTGGCCCTTGAGCGTGGAAAGATCGACCGGCGCGCCGTTGCGGTCGGTGCTGGCGAGCACGGGCAGCGTACGCTGGGGATCGATGAGTTCGCCGTAGACGCTGCGCCCCTCGGGCCGGATCACGTAGTAGGTGAAGTACGACGCGATGACCGGCGCCGCGCACATCAGCATCACCGCGATCATCTTCCAGCGCCCGACGACCGTGCGCCGGCCCTCGGCGCCGTCAAGCGCCTGGTTGGGCGACGGCATCGAATGCACCGTCAGGCCCAGCGGCTCGTCAGAAGCTGCTTGCATCGCGTGCGCGGCGCCTCGAGCGGCGGAAGGGGGCAATGAATTGAAACCAGACATAGAGGATTACCACGAGGGCCGAGAGCCCGAACCACTGGAATGCATAGCCGTAGTGCTTCTCCAGACCCAGAGCGGGGGCCGGCCAGTCGCGCTGCAACCCCTCGGAAGCGGGGCCGATCTGCTGCAGCGACACATCGGTTCGCAGCGGCAGCTTGGTTTCGGCGCGGAACGCTTCCAGGTCGAGATTCTGCCGGATGGGCGAAGACCCCGCGGCGTCCGGTGCCGAGGCGGCGGCCGCCGGCTTGCCGAGTTCGAACAAATGGCCGGGCGGGGGTTCGATCAGGCCAGTGACTTCGACGATGCCCGGCGGGGTATCGACCGCGCCCAGCTGCGTGCGGTCATTGAAATTGCGCTGCACCCAGCCGCGCTGCACCATCACGGTCTGGTCGCTGCCTTCCAGGGCAAAGGGCGTCAGCACGTAGAAGCCCGGAACGCCATGCATCTGCCGGTTGTCCAGGTAAACAGTTTGCGGGCTCAGCCAGAGGCCGCGCAACCGCACCGGTCGATGCAGTTCGCCGGCCGGCGCTTCGAGCGCCAGGAAATCGGCCTGGGCAAGTGGCGGCTTTTGCTTCTGCGATTCGATCTCGGCCTGCAGCGCCTCCTTCTGCGCCGCGCGCGAGAGCTGCCAGCGGCCCAGCGACACCGTGGCGGACACGGTCAGCACGGCGGCCAGCGTGACCAGCAGGAAACGGCCTCGCTTCGGCCTCGCCCTGGCAGGGTGAAGAGGCTCTGGCGTCACTGGAGCGGATGAGGCGTGCGGCCGATAATCGGAGTCATGAAATATTTCGTCGCCCTGGCTTTCGTGGGCATCTTCGCGAGCCTTGCCTTCGCGCTCTTCTACATGCTGAAAGACGGGCGCAACGGACGCGCCAAGAGCGGCGGCATGGCGCGCGCGCTCACCTTTCGGATCGGCATCTCCGTGTTTTTGTTCCTCTGCATGCTGCTGGCCTGGAAATTCGGCTACATCCAGCCCACCGGGCTCCCGGTCGGCAAGTAGATGGTGCTCGTTCCACGAGAACCATGAAAAAGGCGCCTTCCGGCGCCTTTTTGTCTGCATGCCGCGGGGTTCGCTCAAAGCCAGTAAACCAATGTGTAAAGGCCGAGCCACACCACGTCCACGAAGTGCCAGTACCAGGCCGCGCCTTCGAAGCCGAAATGGCGCTCCGGCGTGAAGTGGCCCTTTTGCAGGCGCAGCGTGATGAACAGCAGCATCAGCATGCCGATGAACACGTGCATGCCGTGGAAGCCGGTCAGCATGAAGAAGGTCGAGCCGTAGGCGCCGGAGCTGAGCTTGAGGTTCAGTTCGGTGTACAGGTGATGGTATTCATAGCCCTGCACGCCAAGGAAGAGCACGCCGAGCAGCACGGTGAGCCACATGAAGCGGATGGTCTGCGCACGATGGCCGGCACGCAGCGCGTGGTGGGCAATGGTGAGCGTGACGCCCGAACTCAGCAGCAGCGCGGTGTTGATCGTGGGCAGCCAGAACGGGCCGACGGTCTGGAACGGCTCGACGATGTCGGCCGGTGAGCCGGTGACGCCGGCGGCAATGCTGGGCCACACGGCTTTGAAGTCGGGCCAGAGCAGCGCGTTCTCGAGACTGCCGAGGGCCGGCAGCGAATGGGTGCGGGTCCACCACAGCGCGGTGAAGAACGCGCCGAAGAACATGACTTCGGAAAAGATGAACCAGCTCATGCTCCAGCGGAACGAGAGGTCGATCTTGTGGCCGTACTGGCCGCTTTCGCTCTCGCCGATGGCAGTGCGGAACCATACGAACAGGGTGGCAAGCCATGCCACCATGCCGATCAGCAAGGACCATGCGCCCCACTGGTGGCCGTTGATCCATTGGCCCGCGCCCAGAATCACGAAGAACAGGCCGGTTGCGGCCATGACCGGGTAGGCCGATGGCCCCGGCACGAAGTAGTAGGGCGTGGTGCCGTGGGTGGTTGAACTCATATCAGCTCCTGGCTTTCTTTCTTCTCTCGATTCGATGGGTTCTGGATCTCTCGGGCCGCTTGGGTCATGCGCCGTGCGCAACCACGTAGCGCACCAGCAGCACCAGGCCGACGATGAAAACGATGACCGCCGCAAAAGCCACCGCGATGATGTGCAGCGGGTTCAGCTTGGCCAGGTCGTCCTGGTAGGCGCTTTTCTTGCGCACTCCGAAGAACGACCAGCAGACGGCCTTCACCGTGTCCCACAGCGTGGCCTTGGGCGGCGTGTTCGGGGCGGTCACGAACGGGGCTCATGGGCAGCATTCGAAACGGCAGCCACCGGGGCCGCGGGCGTCTTGCCGCCGACCTCGAAGAAGGTGTACGACAGCGTGATGGTCTTCACGTCCTTGGAGATCTTGGGGTCGATCACGAAGGCCACGGGCCACTGCTTCTTCTCGCCCGGATCGAGCGTGTACTGGTTGAAGCAGAAGCACTCCAGCTTGTTGAAGTACGGCGCGGCCTGCTGCGGCGCATAGCTTGGAATGGCCTGTGCCGCCATGCGGCGGTTCTGCACGTTCTGGAACTCGTACATCACGGTGTTGAGCTGACCGGGGTGCACCTGGATCGTCCGCTCGGCGGGCTTGAAGTCCCAGAGGCCGCCGCGCACGTTGGAGTCGAACTCGACCGTGATGGTGCGCGTGGTGTCGACCTGGGTGTTGTCGGGCACGCGCACGTTCTTGCCGCCGCTCGCGCCGCCCGGCACCTCGAGCTCGCTGAGCGCGAGGATGTTGATGCCAGTCATCTCGCAGATGGCGCGATAAAGCGGCACCAGGGCATAGCCGAACGCGAACATGCCGCAGGCCACCACGGCCAGCTTGCCGACCATGCGGACATTGGCGCGCTTGATGCGTTGACCGAGGCTCATGCGGGCGGCTCCGTTCGCTGCTGCTTCAGCGTCCGCTGAACCAGATCATGCGGACCAGGAATCCGAGGAAGAACAGCACGGCGATGGAGGCCAGCGTGAGCCCCATGCGTCGGTTGTTCCTTCTTTGTTCGGGCGAGGTCATTGTGGTCATGCGGGCCGGAGGGCGGGAAGCGCTCAGCCGATCACCTTGGTGGCGGTCGCGTCGAGCTTGGGCGGGTTCTCGAAGGTGTGGAAAGGCGCCGGCGACGGCACTTCCCATTCGAGGCCTTCAGCGGCTTCCCAGGGCTTTTGCGGCGCCTTCTCGCCCTTGCCGAGCATGTTCGGCAACACGATGAAGAAGAAGAAGTAGACCTGGGCAAGACCGAATGCGAAGGCACCGATCGACGCCACGGCGTTGAAATCGGCAAACTGCATCGGGTAATCGGCGTAACGGCGCGGCATGCCGGCCAGGCCCAGGAAGTGCATCGGGAAGAAGGTCACGTTGAACGAGATCAGCGACCACCAGAAGTGGAGCTTGCCGCGCGCTTCGTTGTACATCACGCCCGTCCACTTGGGCGCCCAGTAGTAATAGCCCGCGAACATCGCATAGAGCGAGCCGGCCACCAGCACGTAGTGGAAGTGGGCCACCACGTAGTAGGTGTCCTGCAGCTGGATGTCGATCGGGGCAATGGCCAGGATGAGACCGGTGAAGCCGCCCATCGTGAACACGAAGATGAAGCCGACCGCGAACAGCATCGGGGTCTCGAAAGTCATCGAGCCCTGCCACATGGTGGCAATCCAGTTGAAGATCTTCACGGCCGTGGGCACCGCGATCAGCATGGTCGCGTACATGAAGAACAGCTGGCCCGTGACCGGCATGCCGGTAGTGAACATGTGGTGCGCCCAGACGATGAACGACAGGATCGCGATCGACGAGGTGGCGTACACCATGGAGGCGTAGCCGAACAACCGCTTGCGGGAGAACGCCGGCACGATCTGGCTGATGATGCCGAAGGCCGGCAAGATCATGATGTAGACCTCGGGGTGGCCGAAGAACCAGAAGATGTGCTGATACATCACCGGGTCGCCGCCGCCGGCGGGGTTGAAGAAGCTGGTGCCGAAGTGACGGTCGGTCAGCGTCATGGTGATGGCGCCTGCGAGCACGGGCATCACGGCGATCAGCAGGTAGGCGGTGATGAGCCAGGTCCAGCAGAACATCGGCATCTTCATCAGCGTCATGCCGGGGGCGCGCATGTTGAGGATGGTGACGATGATGTTGATCGAGCCCATGATCGACGAGGCGCCCATGATGTGCATCGCGAAGATGCCGGCGTCCATCGAGGGGCCCATCTGCAGCGTGAGCGGTGCGTAGAGCGTCCAGCCGGCAGCCGGTGCGCCGCCGGGCATGAAGAACGAACCCACGAGCATCAGCGCCGCGGGGATCAGCAGCCAGAAGCTGAAGTTGTTCATGCGCGCGAACGCCATGTCCGAGGCGCCGATCTGCAGCGGGATCATCCAGTTCGCGAAGCCCACGAACGCCGGCATGATGGCGCCGAACACCATGATCAGGCCGTGCATGGTGGTGAACTGGTTGAACAGCTCGGGATTCACCAGTTGCAGGCCGGGCTGGAACAGCTCGGCGCGGATCATCAGCGCGAGCACGCCGCCCACCATCAGCATCGTGAAGCTGAACAGCAGGTAGAGCGTGCCGATGTCCTTGTGGTTGGTGGCGAACACCCAACGGCGCCAGCCGGTGGGCGCTGCGTGGTGCTCGTCGTGTGCGTGGCCGTCGTGGGCGTGACCGTGGGGGTCGAGGACTGCACTCATTTCGTTGTTCCTTGCAATTTCTTCGTCGCGGGGCGCTTGGGCTGGATCTTCGCGATCACTTGCCGCGCAAGGCCAGAACTTCGGCCGGCTGCACCAGCTGGCCCGTCTTGTTCGACCAGCTGTTCTTGGTATAGGTGGCAACGGCCGCGAGGTCGGTGTCGCTCAGCTGCTTCCAGGAGGGCATCGCGCCATTGTTCTGGCCGTTGAGCAGCACCTGCAGCTGAACCTTGTGGTCGGCGTCAACGACCTTGGGGCTGGCATCCAGCGGCTTGATCGGGCCGGCGCCCTTGCCGTTGGCCTGGTGGCAGGCCGCGCAGTTGGCGGCATAGACCTTCTCGCCGCGCGTCATCATGTCGGGCAGGGCCCAGACCTTGCCCGGATCGTCGAGCTTGGCCGCGGCTTCCTTGCGCTTGCCGTCGACCCAGGCCGTGTAATCGGCGGCCGAGACCACCTTCACGTGGATGGGCATGTAGGCGTGTTCCTTGCCGCAGAGCTCCTGGCACTGGCCGTAGTAGTCGCCCACGGTTTCAGCGCGGAACCAGGTGTCGCGCACGAAGCCGGGAACCGCGTCCTGCTTGATGCCGAGCTGCGGCACGGCAAACGCGTGGATCACGTCGTTGGCGGTGGTGATGATGCGGACCTTCTTCTGGACCGGCACCACCAGCGGGTTGTCGACCTTGAAGAGGTAGTCGTCAGGCATAGGGCCCTTGGCGCCGGCGTCGGACATGGCCCGCTGCGAGCTGTCGAGCGTGGAGATGAAGGCCAGGCCTTCGCCTTCGCCGTTCAGGTAGTCGTAGCCCCACTTCCACTGGTAGCCGGTGGTCTTGATGGTGAGGTCGGCGTTGGTGGTGTCCTTCTGGGCCACCAGCACCTTGGTGGCGGGCAGCGCCATCACGATCACGATGATGAAGGGAACGATGGTCCAGATGACCTCGACCACTACCGACTCATGGAAGTTGGCCGCCTTGTGGCCGACCGACTTGCGGTGCTTCCAGATCGAATAGAACATGACCGCGAACACGGCGACGAAGATGACCGTGCACAGGATCATCATCACCGTGTGCAGGAAGTGCTGTTCCTGCGCGATCTTGGTGACACCAAGCGGAAGGTTCAGCTGGCGCACCGAGGGGCCGCCGGGCAGATCGTTGACTGCGTGCGCCGCGCCGCTGAAAGCCGCGCCGGCCGCCAGCAACAGATTCGCCGGCCTGTACTTGTTGCGCCAAATGCTCTTCATCGTGTTCACGTTTCTCAATTTTTTCAACAAACCCAACCGTGCAGCGCCGCGTGAGCCTCAGGCGCCACGTAACGCCATGCGAATCTCGCGCGCCAGTGCGGCTCGCAACTCCGGGCGTACATAGCGCCCCACCCTGACCGATCGACCCTGACCCGAGACCTCGATCAGCGAACGATCGCCGGCCTGCGGTTCGATCCGCACCTGGTGCGGTAAAAATTCCGTGCGCTCGTAGTCCCCACCGTTCTCGAGCTCCACCACCAGCCGTCCGCCCTGCAGCGCGATCTTTTCGCCATCGGTCGCGTGCCGCGCGTACAGCATGAACGCGAAACCCACGGCGGCCAGTTCGAGCCAGGCAAAAGGCAGCACCAGCGGCGCGCCGAGTTGCCAGAACACCGTACCAATGCCGAGCGATGCCACGCACAGCGAGGCGTAGAGCCAGCCCAGCTGGCTCGGCGTCACCGAGCAGTTCCGCTTCAGGAACCATTGGATGCTCTGGCCTGAAACGGTGGCAAAACGAAACACGGAATTCGACACGGGCGAGTTCAGCAAATCGGTGCGTCGACGACCGGCCAACCCCTTGTCTCCACAGGATCGGACAGCCCTCGTTCGCGGAACAATACCCGCGAGTTTCACGCAACGGCGGATTGTAGCGGGTAGACACAGGCGGCCGCCCGCCGGATGCGCGCATGCGCACCCCGCCGTTCAGCCGCCGGGCCGGCCGCGCTGCAGCATCGAGCGCATCTCGCGCAGCGACACCGCGCTCTCGGCCGAAAGCGCCACGCGCGGCGCGGGCTTGAAGGCATGCCCATAGATGACTTCGAAGGTCAGCGCGATGCGCCCGCCACCCTCTGCGGCCGGCGCCAATTCGGGCAGCGCATGCTTCAGCGCCCGGTGCCATGCCTTGCCGCGAAGCGCCGGAAAGCGGGCCGGATGCAGGTTGCGCCCCAGCGTGCGCAGTTCGGCCAGTGCCGCCTCGGGCGTGGCCCAGGTAAGCACGATGCGTTCCATATCCATCACGGGCTCGGCGAAGCCGGCATGCACCAGCATGTCGCCCCAGTCGTGCATGTCGGTGTACTCGTGGCCCGCCGCCGGCCAGCCCAGGCGGGTGTGCAGCGCCCGCAGCTCGCGCACGGTGTCCGGGCCGAGGCAGGAGAACATCAGGAAGCCGTCCGTCGCCACCAGCCGGTGCCAGCGGGCGATGAGCGCCTCGGGGTCGGCCGCCATGTGCAGCGACATGTTGGCCCAGAGCAGGTCCACGCCGTCTTCGGGCGGCGGGTCGAAGCGCGCCTTGCCGCCCTGCCAGCGGCGCGCGCTCCACCAGGGCGCAGTCAGCGCCTCGCCGGTCTCGGCGGCCAGCGCCGCTTCGGGCTCGATCACGAAGCAGCCGGCCTCGCGATAGCGTTTGGCCACGAGTTCGTGCGCCTCGAGACCGCCGCGCAGGGGCGCCCAGTCGGCCCAGGTGCGGGGCTGCGCCTTGATCCACTGCAGGCGGTCTTCCATGCGGCGGCCGATTTCCTCGTGCAGCCAGGGCGAGCCGGCGGTGGGCGCGAGCCGGCTCCAGCGTGCAGCCGCCGTGGGGTCGATGGTCGGCGGTCTTCTTGCGGGGTCGGTGGCCATGGGGCCGTGAGTATATTGAGCCCATGTTCAGCCGTTGGGCCGCCCGGCCTTTGACCTCTCTTCTTGCACGGCTGCCCAGCCAGTGCGAGGTGTGCCGCGCCTGGCCGTCGCGGCGGGTTTGCGACGCCTGCGTGGCCCGCTTCGCGCCGCCGGCCGCCCGCTGCGGAAGCTGCGCCCTGCCTGTCCCGGAAGGCGTTGCCCGGTGCGGCGAATGCGTGGGCGATCCGCCACCGCTCGACGCCTGCCTTGCGGCATGCAGCTATGCGTGGCCGTGGCCCGACTGCATCGCCCAGTTCAAATTCCGCGGCGAGGCCGGCTGGGCCGGCCCCCTTGCCACGCTGATGCGCAGCGTACCCTGGGTGGAACCGGCCCTGGAGCAGTGCGACACCGTGCTGCCGATGCCGCTCGCGCCCGCCCGGCTGCGCGAGCGCGGCTTCAACCAGGCGGCCGAACTGGCGCGCCGGCTGGCGCCGGCCAAGACCGACGCCACGCTGCTGCTGCGCACCCGCGACACACCGGCGCAGATCGGCCTCGCACGCGCCGAGCGTCTTCGCAACCTGCAGGGCGCCTTTGCGGTGGAGCCCCTGCGCGCCAGCCAGCTGCAGGGCCGCCGCGTGGTGCTGGTCGACGACGTGATGACCACGGGCGCCTCACTGTTCTCGGCGGCCGCGGCGCTGCGGCTGGCCGGCGCGGCCCACGTCACGGCCGTCGTGTTCGCGCGAACCGATCCGCCGCGTTGAGCGGCGCGCGCCGCCGCGACAATCGGCGCATGTTCCATATCGTCCTGGTCCACCCCGAAATCCCGCCGAACACAGGCAACGTGATCCGTCTTGCGGCCAACACCGGCTGCGCGCTGCACCTGGTCGAACCGCTAGGCTTCTCGATGGACGACCGCCTGCTGCGCCGCGCGGGGCTCGACTATCACGAGTACGCCGAGATCAAGCGCCATGAGAGCTGGCAGGCCCTGCTCGACGGCGAACAGCCCGCCGCCGAGCGCATGTTCGGGCTCACCACGCGCGGCACGCGGGCCGTGCACGACGTGCGCTTCCAGCCCGGCGACTGGCTGGTGTTCGGCTCGGAAACCAGCGGCCTGCCGCCCGCGGTGCGCGAGACCTTCGCCGAGCCCCAGCGCCTCAGACTGCCGATGCGCGAGGGACAGCGCAGCCTGAATCTTTCGAATGCTGTGGCGGTGACCGTCTTCGAGGCCTGGCGTCAGAACGGATTCGGCTGAGCGGCTGCGCCCCGACGCCGCGGCTGGCGGCGAACTTCAGCGGTAGCGGCGCACCACCGACTCAGCCACGCAGGCCGGCTTGGCCGCGCCTTCGAGCTCGATCGTGGCTTCCCAGGTCATCTGCAGGCCGTCGTCCGCAATGGGCTCGGCGGTGAGCAGCTTCATGCGTGCGCGGAGGCGCTTGCCCACCGGCACCGGCGACATGAACCGCACCCGGTTCAGCCCGTAATTCACGCCCATGCGCGACTCGGCCACCTCGAACGCGCTCTCGTAGAAGCGCGGCAGCAGCGACAGCGTGAGAAAGCCGTGCGCGATCGGGCCGCCGAAAGGGCCGGCCTTGGCGCGTTCGACGTCGACGTGGATCCATTGGTGGTCGCCCGTGGCCTCGGCGAACTGGTTCACCTGCTCCTGCGTGACGGTGATCCAGTCGCTCACGGCAACTTCCTGGCCGACGCAGGCGGCAAGATCCTGAAGGGTCTGGAATGTCTTTTTGGTCATGCGGGGCACTCTATCGCCAAGCTTGCCGGGCCGGCTGTCGGCATCGCGACACACCGCCCCGGCGCCTGACAAGGCGGCTCCGGTACCGCGCGGCCCGGGCAAGTGCCGATCTTGCGCTATGTTCGCGGCATGACGACAACGACATCCACCGCCGGCGCAGACGGCATCTATGTGCTCGCGGCCCATCCGCATTGGCGCGATTCCCGCGTCAACCGGCAGCTGCTGGCGGCCGCGCGCGCGGTGCCGGGCGTCCAGGTGAACGACCTGTACGGCAGCTACCCCGACTTCTCGATCGACGTCGAAGCCGAGCAAGCGCGGCTTGCCAAGGCCCGCCTCTTGGTGCTGCTGCACCCCATCCAGTGGTATTCGGCGCCGCCGCTGCAAAAACTCTGGTTCGACGACGTGCTCAGCTACGGCTGGGCCTATGGCCGCGGGGGCACCGCGCTCCAGGGCAAGGACTGCTGGCTGGTCGCCACCACCGGCGGCCCCGATGCCAGCTACCACCCTCAAAGCTACAACCGCTACTTCTTCGATGCCTTCCTGCCGCCCTACGAGCAGACCGCCGCGCTCTGTGGCATGCGCTTTCTCCCGCCGCTGGTGTTCCACGGCGCGCGCAGCGCGAGCGACGCCGAGGTGGCGGCGCACGTCGATGTTTTTGCCCAGCGGCTCGGCAGCTATCCCCAGTGGCCGGAACTCGAGGAGCTCGACGCCTGCGTGGCCTGCCCTGTTCCCGAAACCGACCGCCCGGCAGAGCTCGACGACGCGGACAAGGCGGCGTCCGCCGCCTTCTACTCCGCGACGGCCCGGGGCCTCGCTTCCATGTCCGCCGCCAACGAAGAAAACAACAACAACAACGAAAAAGGCACGGCCTGAGCATGGAACACGCACCCGCCTGGCTGACCAGCAGCCTGATTTACCTGGGGGCCGCCGTCCTGGTGGTGCCGCTTTCCAAGGCCATGGGCCTCGGCTCCATCATCGGCTACCTCGTGGCCGGCATCGCCATCGGCCCGTGGGGACTCGGGCTCGTTTCCAGCGTGGAAGACGTGCTGCACTTTGCCGAGTTCGGCGTGGTGCTGATGCTGTTCCTCGTGGGCCTCGAATTGGAGCCCAAGCGCCTGTGGAACCTGCGCCGGCCCATCTTCGGTTGGGGCGCGGCGCAGGTGCTCTGCTGCGCCGCAGTGCTGTTTGCCGTGGGCTGGGCCGCGGGTGCCGAATGGCGTGTGGCGCTGGTGGCGGCGCTCGGCCTCGCACTTTCGTCCACGGCCATCGCGCTGCAGGTGTTCGGCGAACGCAACCTGCTCCGGACGCCGAGCGGCCAGGCGGGCTTTTCGATCCTGCTGTTCCAGGACGTGGCGGCCATTCCCATCCTTGCGCTGCTACCGCTGCTGGCGGGCGCCACGGCGGCCGAACAGTCGCTCAGCGGGCTCGACCGCACGCTGGAAGGGCTGAAGATCGTCGGCGTGATCGCCGGCATCATCCTCGGCGGCCGGCTTGCCTTGCGCCCGCTGCTGCGCTGGATCGCACGCAGCGACACGCCCGAAATCTTCACCGCCGCCGCGCTGCTGCTGGTGGTGGCCATCGCCGCGCTGATGCAGTTCGTGGGCCTGTCGATGGCGCTGGGTGCTTTTCTTGCCGGCGTGCTGCTGGCGGAAAGCGAATACCGGCGCGAACTCGAAACCGACATCGAGCCCTTCAAGGGCCTGCTGCTCGGCCTGTTCTTCATTGCCGTGGGCATGTCGATCAACTTCGGCGTGCTGATCGCGAGCCCCTGGCTCATGGCACTGCTGGTGGTCGGCTTCATGGCCGTCAAGCTGGCGGCGATCTACGCCCTGGCCAAGGCCATGGGCCTCGCCTACCAGGAGCGCCCGGTGTTCACGCTGCTGCTGGCCCAGGGCGGTGAGTTCGCGTTCGTGGTGTTCCAGGCCGCTGGGCCCGATGTGCTTCCGCCCGAAATCACCTCGCTCCTGATCGGCGCGGTGGCGCTGTCGATGCTGCTGTCGCCGCTCCTCCTAGTGCTGCTCGACAAGTTCGTGCTGCCGCGCTACAGCCGCAACGGCGGCACGCAGCTGGAAGAGATTTCCGAGCAGCAGGACGCCAAGGTGCTGATCTGCGGCTTCGGCCGCTATGGCCAGATCGTCGGCCGCATGCTGATGTCGCAGGGGCTGCGCGTGACGGTGCTCGACCACGACGCCGACACGGTCGAAGGCCTGCGGCAGTTCGGCTTTCGCGTGTTCTACGGCGACGCCACCCGGCTCGACCTGCTGCGCACCGCGGGCGCCGGCACGGCCAAGGCCATCGTCGTGGCGGTGGACGACATCGAGCAGTCGCTGGAGATCGTCGATCTTGTGAAGGAGCACTTTCCGCAGGCGCACATCATCGCGCGGGCTCGCAACGTGAACCATCTCTTTCAGCTGCGCGACCGCGGCGTCACCGAGGTCGAGCGCGAGGTGTTCGAATCGTCGCTGCGCAGCGCCCGCTCGGCGCTCGAAGCGCTGGGCTGGCCGGCCCACGAGGCGCGCGAAACGGCGTTGCGCTTTCGCCGCCGGAACATCCGGCTGAGCGACGAGATGTACCCGCACTACAAGGACCGCGCCAAGCTGATCGCAGCCAGCAAGGCGGGCCGCCAGCAATTCGCGGAACAGATGGCGCGCGAGCGCGCCCTGCGCAAGGAACGCTCGGGGTGGGATGAGGAAGTGGTGGAAAAAGAGGCCTGACCGTGTAGTTTGTCTCGAATCGCGCAAGCAGTCTCCGGTTCAGAGTTTTGGCGCTCGCATCGCCGCATAGCATTCCTCTTGCGCTGCCGTTCTTCAGCGACTTCAGGGAGCCTAAAAATGGGCGATTTCAGACACCAGGCCGACCAGAGCCTGCCGCCGCGCTATGGCAATTCGCCCGGTGCCGACTACTTTGGCGGGGCCAGCCAGATCCATCCTGCCAGAGGCAGCCGGCCCGATCTGTACGGCACCATCCTGCCCAACGGCGAACGAGTCTACAAGCTCGATGCCCAGGTGGCGGCGCACTACACCATCCACCAACAGCTCTCCGACCCGCAGGTGCCGCGCACGACGGGCGCCAATTCCTACGCGGACTCCATCGCCCATCGCCACGACATCGAATGCTGGTATGCCGCCGACCAGCGCGACCGCATGCTGCAAGGCCACAAAGAGTTCGAACGCCCCGGGCGTCCCGGCGAATACCGTACTTGGGCCGAACTGGGCAAGTGGGAGCAATCCACCAACAAATTCGCGCTGGCTGCCGACGCCCGCTACCACGAGATCCGCACCACGGCCGAAATCGAGTTTCTGCACGGCCTGCAAGCCTGGAAGCCCGAAGGCGCCGCCGCCAACTACTTCAAGGAAAAAGGCGTGCTCGGGTTTGAAGCGCTGGCGGGCACCTACCCCCCGGCCTCCCGCGAGCGCGTCTTGGGCGAAATGCCGGCCTTGCGCGACAAGGGCGGCGGCGTGGACTTCTTCCTCCCCTCCATCGGGGGGCATGCGATCGGGGCTTTGGGCCTCAAGAAGACCGAGTTCGAACGGTTCTCCACCCTGCCCCTGACCGACCGCGAGCGCGACTTTTTTCACCCCAGCATCGACAGCATCAAGCAACATGGTGCGCCAGTGTGGGAGCCGAACCCGAATTACCCGGCCAACCAGGCGGGCGCAATGGATCATGGCCGTTTCAAGCTGGGCTATACCGACGAACAAGGCCACCACGTCGAGAAGGTGCTCGACCTCGATCAAGGCCGGCGCTTCACCGCCACGACGAGCGACCGCGTGACCGGCCAGACTTTGAGCACCGAGACCAGGACACCGACGGGGCCGCTGGTGGCGCAGAACTATTTCACGCCAAGCTACGCTGTTGAACGCGCGATGGGCAAGGGCATGTGGTCAGCCAAAGCTCGCTGCCCGAGGGCAAGAATGACCATCCGCGGGTGGATGGCAGCCCCTTGTATCAGGAGGCGCTCAGGGATTTGGAGGCAAAGTATCTGGAGATCAAAAACCGTCCCGAACCTGAGCGTCGGGCCGTCATCGATGACGTGGTAGCCGACATCGATGCCCAACGTATGCAAGCCCAGCAGCACTACCTCGCCAAAGACCATCCGCTGCATGTGACTCCGACGCCGCACCCGCACGACAAGCCAGCGCAGCAGCAAGCACAGCCAATCCAGGCACTGCCCCCGGCCGTCGAGCCAAAGACCACGACAACACCTGCTGCCGCACAAGATCAGCCGCTGGCCGCCTCCATTACCCCCAAAAGCTCCGTTGGCGACAGGTTCAATGCGCTAGCCGATGCCATCAAGCGAGGGGACGACAAAGCCTATGACCGGGTGATTGAGGCGCACCAGGCTTCGCCCGAATGGCAGAAGTTTCAGCAGCAAAGCATGGAGTACGAACAAGCCCAGATCGCGCAGCAGCAACGCGAACGCGAGCAGCAACTTGCCGCCCAGCGGCTGGAAGAAGCGCAGCAGCCGCAACAGCGCGGGCCGGCGATGGGTCGATAGAGGGGCATGCAATGAAGAACACTTTGCACAAATGGATTGCCGCCGCACTGGCGGCGCTGACGCTGGCGGGCTGCGCCATGGTGGGATACGGTGAATGCTTCAGCCGCTGTGGGGGCAATATTGCCGAGTATTCGTACTATGGGGCGCCGGCCGATCCGACGCGTGGGGCGCTGTGGGGTGAGTCAATAGTTTGGAACCAAACCAAAAAGTACACCATTTTGGGCTTTGTCACGCTGGATCGCATTGGCGAGCCGCCGGGCGCGAGCAAGGTCGATGCAAAAGCCTATGTGCCCGACCTGAGCGCGCAGCAGGCCCGGGGCAGCGCCTGGTTCAGCACCACGTTTGGCTATGACTACATTGATCCAGCCACCTTACAGTCAAAAGAAGGGCGCATCCCCCTTATACCCCCCCCATACCACCCGGCATCTACAGGTCGACCGTCCAAGCCAGCGTAGTGAGGGACGTCTTCTTCAAGCAATTCCCCTTTCACGCCCCCCCCACAAGCACCACCATCGTGGTCGAAGCGGGCAAATGGTCCGTCCTCTCGGGCAAGGTGAACGTGGACGAAAGCACCGAACCGATGACCGTTACCTTCGACGTCGGGCAATCGGGCCAGGATGCGATGCCCCGGGTAAGAAAACGAGACTACTCCATCTTCACCCCTGCCTTCGTGATTGCCGACCCCTTGCCCGCATCGGCATCGTTCAAGACACTCGCACCATGACCCCCGAACAACTGCAAGAGCTGGCGCTGAATCTATCGAGCGTGACCCAGCACCTGCGTCGACAGAATGAGGGCGCCACGGCGCAGATTACGCAGGCCAGCCAGCAACTCGACCGAAGCGCTTTGCGTTTGTCGTCGGATGTCAACGCTGCGCATCAGCAGGGGCAAAAGAGCATGCAGCGCGAGGTGACGAACGCCGAGCAGTTCTTGCAGAAAGCGCAGAGCCAGTTGCTGACGGCCCAGAAGGCATGGCTGTGGAAGGTCTCGCTGGCGCTCCTTGCAATGGCCGTGCTGGTGGTGGGTGGCAGCAGCTATTGGGTGTGGCGCAATGCACAGGCGCTGCAGGAGATCGACTACAACCGCCAAGTCCTCGGCGCCATCGCGGCGGGCGACCTGAACCTGTGCAACCATCGCTTGTGCGCCAAGGTGGCGCCGAAGGCCGAGAAGTTTGGCGATGGCTATGTGGTGATCGGCAATCACTAAACACAAGCACATCAGGCCGCGGTCTTGTCCAACCGCAGCAGCCTGACCGCGTTGCCCTTCAGGATCCCCGGCATCACCTCGGGCTTGAACCCGGCCGCCTCGAAGTCCTTCATCCAGCGGTCGGGCGTGATCAGCGGGTAGTCGCTGCCGAACAGGATGCGGTCTTTCAGCAGCGTGTTGGCGTACTGCACCAGCTGCTTCGGAAAATACTTGGGGCTCCAGCCCGACAGGTCGATCCACACGTTGGGCTTGTGCGTGGCCACGCTCAGCGCCTCGTCCTGCCAGGGGAAGCTGGGGTGCGCCATCACGATCTGCATGTCGGGAAAGTCGATGGCCACGTCGTCCAGGTGCATCGGGTTGCTGTACTCCAGCCGGAGCCCGCCGCCGCAGCGCATGCCCGAGCCGATGCCGCTGTGGCCCGTATGGAAGATGGCCGGCAGCTTGTACTCGGCGATCACCTCGTAGATGGGCCACGCCATCTTGTCGTAGGGGTGGAAAGCCTGCACCGTCGGGTGGAATTTGAAGCCCTTGACGCCGTGCTCCTCGATGAGCCGGCGCGCCTCGCGGGCGCCCATCTTTCCCTTGTGCGGATCAATGCTCGCGAAGGCGATCATCATGTCGCTGTTCTTCTGCGCGGCTTCGGCAATCTCTTCGTTCGGAATACGGCGGCGGCCCATGTTCGACTCGGCATCGACCATGAACATCACGAGGCCGATCTTGCGTTCGCGGTAGTAGGCCACGCTCTCGGCAATGGTCGGCCGGCCGCTCGAGCCGAAGTATTTGTCGGCGGCGCGGTCGTATTCCTCGCCGTAGTTGTCGAACGGGTTCCAGCAGCTCACTTCGGCGTGGGTGTGGATGTCGATGGCGATCAGGTTCTGGTGGTCCATGTCGTTGTCTCCAGTACGGGTAAGTCCCTAGGAATTGGGGCGCTCAAGTGCCTTGAATTGATTATTTATCATAACCATAATCCAACTCACACACGAATGCAATCATGACCAATCCCGATCTCCACATCGACATCCGCGACGAAGTTGCCATCGTTCGCCTGACGCGCGGCGCCAAGCGCAACGCGCTTTCGGACAGCCTGGTCCTTGCGCTGCGCAACACCTTCGAGACCCTGCCGTCCACGGTGCGCGCCGCGGTGCTCGACGGCGAAGGCCCGCACTTCTGCGCCGGCCTCGACCTGAGCGAGCTGAAAGAGCGCGACGCGGGCCAGGGCATGCAGCATTCGCGGCTGTGGCACAGCGCCCTCGACCTGATCCAGCACGGCCCAGTGCCGGTGATCGCGGCGCTACACGGCGCGGTGGTCGGCGGCGGCCTCGAGTTGGCAAGCGCCTGCCACATCCGCGTGGCCGACCGCAGCACCTTCTACGCGCTGCCCGAAGGCTCGCGCGGCATCTTCGTGGGCGGCGGCGGCTCGGTGCGCATTCCCAAGCTGATCGGCGTGGCCCGCATGACCGACATGATGATGACCGGCCGCGTCTACAACGCCGAGGATGGCGAGCGCGCCAACTTCGCGCAGTACCTGGTCGACGAGGGCACGGCTTTCGACAAGGCCTTCGAGCTGGCGAAGCGCGTCGCCACCAACGCGCCGCTGACCAACTACGCACTGATGCACGCGCTGCCGCGCATTGCCGAGCAGTCGGCCGACCACGGCTTCTTTACCGAGGCGCTGATGTCCGGCATCGTGCAGAACGCGCCCGAGGCCAAGGAGCGCGTGCGCGATTTCCTCGAAGGCCGCGGCGCCAAGGTGAGCAAGGGATGACCACGATCCGATACCGTCCGCTGGCGTTCGGCGTTACGCGCGCCGTGCTGCGCGACGGCGCGCTGGGCACGCAGTACCTGCGGGCCGAAACACCGCTCGCGCCCTACCGCGACCGCATGACCGACCGCCTGGCGCACTGGGCCGAAGCGGCGCCCGACCGCACCTTCATCGCCCGCCGCGAACGGCTGGCCGACGGCAGCACCGGCGACTGGCAGCGCGTGAGCTACGCCGAGGCGCTGCAAAAAGCCCGCAGCATCGGCCAGGCCCTCCTCGACCGCGGCCTGGATGCGGAGCGCCCGGTCGCGATCCTCAGCGAGAACGGTATCGAACATGCGCTGATGGCTCTCGGCTGCCTGTACGCCGGCGTGCCCTACTGCCCCGTGTCGCCGCCCTATTCGGTGGTGAGCCAGGACTTCGAAAAACTGCGCCACGTGCTGGACACGCTCACGCCCGGCCTGGTGTTTGCCGCCGACGCCGCGCGCTTCGGCCGCGCCATTGCCGCGGCGGTGCCTGCGGACACCGAAGTCGTGATCGCCGAAGGCACGATCGAAGGCCGCGCCGCCACGCCGTTCGATGCGCTGGCCGCCACGCCCGCAACGCCCGCCATCGATGCGGCAATGCGCGCCACCGGCCCCGACACCATCACCAAGTTTCTCTTCACCTCGGGCTCCACCAAGATGCCCAAGGCGGTGATCAACACGCACCGCATGTGGTGCGCCAACCAGCAGCAACTGCGCCAGTCGATTCCCGCGCTGGGCGAGGAGCCGCCGGTGCTGGTCGACTGGCTGCCCTGGAACCACACCTTCGGCGGCAACCACAACGTGGGCATCGTGCTGGACAACGGCGGCACGCTCTACATCGACGACGGCAAGCCCACGCCGGGCGGCATGGCCGAGACCCTGCGCAACCTGCGCGAGATCGCACCCACCATCTACTTCAACGTGCCCACCGGCTTCGAAGCCATTGCGCACGCCATGGAAACCGACGCAGTACTGCGCCGCAACCTGCTGTCTCGCGTGAAGATGTTCTTCTACTCGGGCGCCGCGCTCTCGCAGCCCGTGTGGGACAGCCTGCACAAGACGCAGGAGGCCGAGATCGGCGAACGCATCGTGATGGGCACCGGCCTGGGCATGACCGAGTCCGGCCCCTTCGCGCTCTATGTCACAGGGCCCGAGGTCAAGTCGGGCGACGTGGGCCTGCCCGCGGCCGGCATCGAACTCAAGCTGATCGAGGTCGACGGCAAGACCGAGGTGCGCTACCGCGGCCCCAACATCACGCCCGGCTACTGGCGCGCACCCGACGCCACGGCCGAGGCCTTCGACGAAGAGGGCTTCTTCTCGACTGGCGACGCGGTGAAGTGGATCGACGACAACAACATCCACCGCGGCCTGCGCTTCGACGGCCGCATTGCCGAAGACTTCAAGCTGGCCACCGGCACCTTCGTGAGCGTGGGCCCGCTGCGCGCCAAGATCATCGCGGCCGGCGCGCCCTATGTGCAAGACGCCGTGCTGACCGGCATCAACCTGAAGGAAGTCGGTGCGCTGGTCTTCCCGACGCAGAAGGTGCGCCAGCTGGCCGGACTGCCCGCCGATGCAACGATGCAGCAGGTGCTCGAAAGCGCGCCGGTACAGGCGCACTTCCAGCAGGTGGCCAACGAACTGGCCGCCATGGGCACCGGCAGCGCCAACCGCATCGCGCGGCTGCACCTGATGGCCGAGCCGCCCTCCATCGACAAGGGCGAAGTGACCGACAAGGGCTCCATCAACCAGCGCGCCGTGCTCAAGCACCGCGCCGAGATCGTCGAGGCGCTGCATGCCGACACCCTGCCCTTCACCCTGAAGCCCCGTTGATTCATCCAGGAGACCACACACCATGAAGATCGAAGGACAAGCCGCGCTCGTGACCGGCGGCGCATCGGGCCTGGGCGAAGCCACTGCGCGCGAACTCGCGCGGCTGGGCGCCAAGGTGGCGGTGCTTGACCGCAATGCGGAGCTCGCCGACAAGGTGGCCGCTGAAATCGGCGGCATCGCTTGCGTCTGCGACATCACCGACACAGAGAGCGTCAACGCCGCGCTCGACAAGGCCGCTGCAGCCCACGGCCCCGCGCGCATCCTCATGAACGTGGCGGGCATCGGCAGCGCGAAGCGCATCGTCGGCAAGGACGGCAATCCGGCACCGCTCGAAGACTTCGTGCGCGTGGTCAACATCAACCTGATCGGTGGCTACAACATGGCGCGGCTGTTTGCGGCGCGCTGCGCAAAGCTCGATGCGCAGGGCAGCGGCGAGAAGGGCGTGATGCTCTTCACCGCCTCGGTCGCCGCCTTCGACGGCCAGGTGGGCCAGCAGGCCTACAGCGCCTCCAAGGGCGGCCTGGTCGGCATGACGCTGCCGATGGCGCGCGACCTGGCGCAGCACGCGATTCGCGTGTGCACCGTGGCGCCCGGCCTCTTTGCCACGCCGCTTTTGATGGAGCTGCCCGAAGCCGTGCAGCAGTCGCTGGCCGCGTCGATCCCGTTTCCGCCGCGCCTGGGCAAGCCCTCGGAGTTTGCCGAGCTGGCCTGCCACGTCGTGACCAATGGGCATTTGAACGGCGAGGTGATTCGCCTCGACGGCGCCCTGCGCATGGCACCGCGCTGATTTCAGCCCCAACAACCAGGAGACAAGACCATGACCAACCGACGCCAGTTCGTGACGATGCTCAGCGGCGCAGCCGCATTCAGCGCCCTGCATCCTCTTGCGGCACTCGCCCAAGCGGTGCAGCAGGCCAAGATCTATTACGGCTTTCCGGCCGGCAGCGCGGGTGACAGCGTGGCGCGCCGCGTGGCCGAAAAACTCGGCGAAACGCCTTTCTCGAAGATCAACGCGGTGGTCGAGAACAAGCCCGGCGCAGGCGGGCGCATTGCGCTCGACACGCTCAAGACCTCGCCGGCCGATGGCTCGGTGCTGTGTCTCGCGCAGGCCTCGGCCCTGTCGACCTACCCGCACATCTATACAAAACTGAGCTACGGACTCGCCGATTTCGCGCCCATCTCCATCGGCGCCGTGATGACGCACGGCCTGGCGGTCGGCCCCATGGTGCCGGCCAGCGTGAAGACGCTGAAGGACTACATCGGCTGGGGCAAGGCCAACCCCGGCCAGGCCAGCTACGGCTCGCCGGGCGCGGGCTCCACGCCGCACTTCCTGGGGGCGCTGCTGGGCCTGAACAGCGGCACCGACCTGCGCCACGTTCCGTACCGCGGCTCGCTGCCGGCCATCAACGACGTGGTGGGCGGGCAAATCGCCTCCAGCATGACGCCCGTAGGCGATTGCCTGCCCTTCGCCAAGGCCGGCAAGCTGCGGGTGCTCGCCACCTCGGGCGCACAGCGCCCGGCCTACCTGCCCGACGTGCCCACCTTCACCGAGCAGGGCTTTCCCGAAATCGTGGCCGACGAATGGTTCGGCTTCTTCGCACCCGCCAAGACGCCTGCCAATGTGATCGCGGCGGCGAGCACGGCAATCCAGGCAGCGCTCAAGGACAAGACCGTGGCCGAGGGCCTGCTCTCAGTCGGGCTGATCGCCCACGGCTCCTCGCCCGAGGACATGAAGAAATCGCTCCAGGCCGAATACGAGCGCTGGGGTCCGCTGGTCAAGAAGATCGGCTTCACCGCCGAATCCTGATACCCCGATGGACTACCGGCCCCGCCCCGAAGACCACCGCTTCATCCTGAACGCGGTGCTCGATGCACCGTCGAAACTGCGCACGCTCGCGCCCTTCGGGGAGGTCGACGAGGCGCTGCAGGGCCAGGTGCTCGAGGAAGCGGCGCGCTTCGTGGCCGAGGCGGTGGCACCGTCGAACCGTGATGGGGACGAGATCGGCTGCCGTTTCAGCCAAGGCGAAGTCACCACGCCGCCGGGCTTTCGCGAGGTCTACCAGTCTTTTGTCGATGGCGGCTGGCCCGGCTTGTCGGCTGCGCCGGAAGACGGCGGCCAAGGCCTGCCGACCGTGCTCGAAGCCATCCTCTACGAATGGCTGAGCGCAGCCAACCACGGGTTCACCATGGCGCCTGGCCTGCTGCACGGCGCCTACGCCTGCCTCAAGCACCACGGCAGCGAAGAACTTCGCGAACGCTACCTTTCGAAGCTCGCATCAGGCGAGTGGCTCGCCACCATGTGCCTCACAGAAGCTCACGCGGGCAGCGACCTGGGTCAGGTGCGCACGCGCGCCGTGCCGCAGGCCGACGGCAGCCTGCGCGTGAGCGGCGGCAAGATCTTCATCTCCGGCGGCGAGCATGACCTGACACTGAACATCGTGCACCTGGTGCTCTGCCGCCTGCCCGATGCACCCGCGGGGCCCAAGGGCCTGTCGCTGGTGCTCGTACCCAAGGTGCTCGCCGATGGCGCGCGCAATGCGGTGCACTGCGAGCGCATCGAGGAAAAAATGGGCCTGCATGGCAGCCCGACCTGCGTCATGCGTTTCGACGAAGCCACCGGATGGCTGGTCGGCGAGCCGAGCCGCGGCCTGGCCGCGATGTTCGTGATGATGAATGCTGCGCGCCTGCACGTGGCATTGCAGGGCATCGGCCTGCTCGACGCCGCCTGCCAGAAGGCCGATGCCTACGCGACGGAACGCCGCCAGATGCGGGCGCCCGGCGCTGTGCCCGCAAGCCGCGGCAGTGAAGCCGCCGACCTGATTGCCGAACATCCGGCGGTCCGGCGCATTCTGGATACGCAGCGCGCCTGGATCGAAGGCGCACGCACGCTCGCCTACCGCAGCGCGCTGATGCTCGACGTGGCCGCGCACGACGCCGACCCCAAGGCGCGAGAACGCGCGCAGCGCTGGTGTTCGCTGGTCACGCCGGTTCTGAAGGCCGCCTGCACGCATCAGGCCTTTCATGGCGCAAGCGAATGCCTCCAGGTGTTCGGCGGCCACGGCTACGTGCGCGAATGGGGCATCGAACAGATCGTGCGCGACGCGCGCGTGACCATGATCTACGAGGGAACCAACGAGATCCAGGCCATCGACCTGCTGGTGCGCAAGGTACTGCCCGACAACGGCGCCGACATGTCGGCCGTGCTGCTCGAACTGCGCGACACGCTCGATGCCTCGCGCGAGGCCGACGCCGACGTGCAGCGCCGGCTCGCACAGCTGCGCTACCTGGGCACCACCATCGCGATGGCCGCGCATGCCAACCCGGTGCTGCCGTACGAAGTGGCCGACGACTACCTGCGCGTGGTGATGCTCACGATGATGGCCTGGGCCTGGGCGCGCATCGACGCGGCCGAGGCGTCAGAGGCCGAGCGTGCCGTCCGGGCCGGCCCGGCGGCGGCCTTCCGGCGCTGGGTGCTGCCCGAATTCGACATGCGTCTGGGCATCGTCAAGCGCGCCTGCGAAGGTGTTGCCATGTCGCACGACGCCGCAAAATCACCGGTGGCGGGCGGCTAGCCGATGCACCCGCGTGGCCCGGCGCGGTTACGCTTGGGACCATGCCTCGTCCCTCCAAGAACAGTTCCGCAAAAGCGGCGCCGCCTGCGGTTGCCAATACCAAGTCCGACCGGCTCGATGCCCGCGTGCTGGAAGCCCTGGTCGGCTACAACGCGCGCCGCGCCTGGCTGATCATCACAGGCGTGTTTGCCGAACGCATGGCGCCGTACGGCCTCAAACAGATCGATTTTTCGGTGCTCTCGCTGCTGGCGCACAACCCGGGCGCGACCTCGCGCCAGCTCTGCAACACGCTCGACATCCTGCCGCCCAACCTGGTGAGCCTGGTCGCCACGCTCGACAGCCGCGGGCTCATCGAGCGCCGGCCGCACCCACATGACGGCCGCGCGGTGGGACTGCATCTCACCGAGGCGGGCGAAAAGCTGATCCGGGAGGCCGAGCAGACGGTGACGCAACTCGAGGCCGATGCCAGCGCGCGGCTCACGGCACGCGAACGCGAAACTTTGATCCGGCTGCTGCAGAAGATCTATCTGTAGTCTTGGCCGCTCCGGCTAAAGCCCCCGCTCCACCATGTCGATCAGGCGCTGCCCCAGCGCATGGGTGGCTTCTGCGTCCATGTCTTTCAGCGGCCCTTCGATGATCAGCAGCGCCAGTCCGTGCACGGCCGACCAGGCCAGGTATTCGGCGTTCGGGCGCCGCGAAGCGTCGAATGCGCCCGCATCGACGAGCCGGTCGATCGCGCTGCTCAACAATTGGAACGGGTCCATGCCGCTCGCACCCGCGCGCCCCGGTCCCACCTCGCCTTGGGCGTCTTCCGACGACACGAGAAAAGCCGTTTTGAACAACCCCGGCTCGGCCTGCGCAAAACGCAGGTAGGCGGTGCCAATGGCCCGCACCCGCGCCCGCGCGAAGTCGGCGGGTGGCTGGTCGCAGGGCAGCACCGCCAGTTCTTTTTCCATCGCCGTGGCCGCCGCGGACAGCGCTGCGGCGCGCACCGCCAGCAGCAACTCGCGCCGGCTCGCGAAATGGCGGTATGCCGCGTTGGGCACCACGCCCGCGCGCCGCGTCACCTCGCGCAGCGCCACCGCATCGGGGCCGCCATCGCGAGCCAGTTCGATGCCCGCATCGAGCAGCGCGCGGCGCAGGTCGCCGTGGCGGTACGTGCTGCGGGCGGCGGGCACGCCGGGGTCTGGCTGAACGATCCGGGGGCTCATCAGGTATCTCCATGTGGACAGTGTCCATTATGTCTGCTATTCTTTGTGGACGGTGTACACAAACTAGTAATTCCGTATGCGCGCAGGTCCCTGCGCATCCTTTCATCCTCAGTTCAAAGGATCCGCCATGAAAGTCCAGTCTTATCTGTCATTCGAAGGCCGCTGTGACGAAGCGATCGCGTTCTACAAGGAGGCGCTGGGCGCCGAAGTCGTGCAGCTCATGCGCTACAGCGATGCACCCGAAATGCCAGCGGGCGACGCCGAGGCAGGTTGCGCCGGCGGCGCGCCCGCCGCCGACAAGGTGATGCACTCCGTCCTGCGCATCGGCGAAACCGAGCTGTTGGCTTCCGACGGACGGTGTTCCGGCCAGCCGGAGTTCAAGGGCATCATGCTTGCCCTCACCGCTGCCACGGACGCCGAGGCGCGCCAATGGTTCGATGCGCTGGCCGACGGAGGCCAGGTGATGCAGCCGCTGATGCCGACCTTCTTCAGCTCCAGCTTCGGCATGCTCACCGACCGCTTCGGCATCGGCTGGCTGCTGGTGGTGCACGCCGGCTAGTAATCCAACTAGCGCGCGGGTCCGCCCCGCCCGCCCCAGGAATACCTTCATGCTCAAGAAAATTGCCGTCGTCGTCCTCGCGCTGGCCGCGATCGTGCTCATCTACGCCGCCACCCGGCCCGGCACCTTCCGCGTCGAACGCACGGCGCGCATTGCGGCGCCGGCCGAGAAGATCTTTCCGCTGATCAACGACTTTCACCGCTGGGGCGAATGGTCGCCCTACGAGAAGCTGGACCCGGGCATGAAGCGCACCTTCGGCGGCGCACCCGCAGGCAAGGGTGCGACCTACGCGTGGGAAGGCAACGACAAGGCGGGAGCGGGCCGGATGGAAATCCTCGAGTCGGCGCCCTCTTCGAAGATCGCGATCAGGCTCGACTTCACCAAGCCCTTCGAAGCCCGCAACATGGCCGAGTTCAGGCTGCAGCCTCAGGACGGCGCGACACAGGTCACCTGGGCCATGCACGGCCCGAGCCCTTACATCGCAAAGCTCATGGGCATCTTCTTCAACATGGACCAGATGATCGGCAAGGACTTCGAAACCGGCCTTGCCAACCTCAAGACGGCCTCCGAAAAGTAACCACTGAAAGGAAACACCATGTCTCCCATCCACGCTTACCTCACCTTCGACGGCAACGCAGCCGAAGCCATGCGCTTCTACGAGAAGACGCTCGGCGGCACCATGCAGATGATGATGACCATCGGCGAAGCGCCCGATACCGAGCAGATGCCGGCCGACGTCAAGAAGCGCATCATGCATGCGTCCCTTGCCTACGGCGACGGCATGCTCATGGCCTCCGACACCATGCCCGGCCAGACCTACGAAGGCATGAAGGGCTTCGGCGTTGCGCTGACCCTGGAGACCGTCGCCGAAGCGCGCCGCGTGTTCGACGCCTTCGCCGAGGGTGGCACCGTCTCCATGCCCTTCGAGAAAACCTTCTGGGTCGAGGGCTTCGGCATGGTGACCGACCGCTTCGGTACGCCGTGGCTCATCAACGGCGGCAAGCCGCTGGTCTGAATCCGCCTCACTCGCAATTTGCAGGGAATCACTCTTCATGACCGACACACTCGACAACAACCGGAAGCGCTGGCTCGCATTGATGGTGCTGTGCCTCGGCGTGCTGATGATCGTGCTCGACACCACAATCGTGAACGTGGCGCTGCCTTCGATCCGCACCGACCTGGGCTTTACCGAGACCTCGCTGGTCTGGGTGGTGAACGCCTACATGCTGACCTTCGGCGGCTTCCTGCTGCTGGGCGGACGGCTCGGCGACCTGTACGGCCACCGCAGGCTCTTCCTCATCGGCCTCGTGCTCTTCACGCTCGCGTCGCTGGCCTGCGGCATTGCCAACTCGCAAGGCGTGCTGATTGCGGCGCGCGCGGTGCAGGGGCTGGGCGGCGCGGTGGTCTCGGCCGTCTCGCTCTCGCTGATCATGAATCTGTTCACCGAACCGGCCGACCGCGCGAAGGCGATGGGCGTGTACGGCTTCGTTTGCGCAGGCGGCGGCAGCATTGGCGTGCTGCTGGGCGGGCTGCTCACGAGCTCGCTGAGCTGGCACTGGATCTTCCTGGTGAACCTGCCGATCGGCGTGGCGGTGTATGCACTGTGCGTGGCGCTGCTGCCCAACGCGCGTGGCCAGGCCCAGGGCGAGAAGCTCGACGTGGCCGGCGCCGTCACCGTCACGCTGTCGCTCATGCTCGCGGTCTACGGCGTGGTCAACGGCAATGAAGCCGGCTGGGGCTCCACGCAAACGCTGGGCCTGCTCGGCGCCGCCGTGGTGCTGCTCGCGATCTTCATCACCATCGAGGCGCGCGTGCAGCATCCGCTGATGCCGCTGGGCCTCTTTCGCCTGCGCAGCGTGTCGGTCGCCAACGTGGTGGGCGTGCTGTGGGCGGCGGCAATGTTCGCGTGGTTCTTCATTTCCGCGCTCTACATGCAGCTGGTGCTGAACTACACGCCGATGCAGATCGGCCTCGCCTTCCTGCCGGCCAACGTCATCATGGCGGTGTTCTCGCTCGGCCTCTCGGCCAGGCTCGTGATGCGCTTCGGCATCCGCAAGCCGCTCGCGGCCGGACTCTGGCTCGCGGCCATCGGCCTCGCGCTCTTCGCACGCGCACCCGTCAACGGCAGCTTTGTGATCGACGTGCTGCCCGGGATGATGCTGCTCGGCCTGGGTGCCGGCATGGCGTTCAACCCGGTGCTGCTCGCGGCCATGAGCGAGGTCGACCCGGCCGACTCGGGCCTCGCCTCGGGCGTGGTCAACACCGCCTTCATGATGGGCGGCGCACTCGGCCTCGCCGTGCTGGCCAGTGCCGCCGCGGCGCGCACCAGCTCGATGCAGGCAGCCGGGGCGCAGTTGCCTCTTGCGCTCACGGGCGGCTACAACCTTGCGTTTCTTGTCGGCGCCGTGTTCGCGGCGCTGGCGGGTTTGATCGGGGCCTTGCTGCTTCGCACTGCCCCACCGGGGTCCACCCAGAACGACAAGAACAACGAGGGGGCCGCGGCATCCGCAGGCACGGAAAACCGTGCGGCGGCATCCTGAAGGTTTGCCTGGCCGGCAGCCGCTTTTCTTTTTCTTCCTTCCGTTTCTTTCAAGGAGACTTCCAATGGCTCGTTATGTTGATGGCTTTCTCGTTCCCGTTCCCTCGAACAACATCGAGGCCTACCGCAAGCTGGCACGCAAGGCCGGCAAGATCTGGATGGAATACGGCGCGCTCGAATACGTGGAGTGCATTGCCGACGACGTGAAGCCCGGCAAGCTAACCTCGTTTCCGCAAGCCGTGAAGCAGAAGACCGACGAAACGGTGGCGTTCTCGTGGATCGTCTACAAGTCGCGCAAGCACCGCGATGCAGTCAATGCCAAGGTCATGGCCGACCCGCGCATTGCCGCGATGGACCCGAAGACCATGCCCTTCGATGCGAAGCGGATGATGTTCGGCGGCTTCAAGTCGATCGTCGAGTTCTGATCCCGCCGGCCTCAGGCCAGGAAGCCGTCGTAGACGAGCTTCAGGCCCGTGAGCAGCATGCCCAGGTACACGAAGCGATAGAACCACGTCGCATTGATGCGCCGGGCAATGCGGATACCAATCCAAACGCCGAGCGGGGCCAGCGGCATCAGCACCGCCGACGTGGCGAACGTGCGCAGGTCGAGGAGGCCGAGCCATGCGTAGGGAATCCATTTGCTCAGGTTCACCACGAAGAAGAAATACGCCATCGTGGCAGTGAACACCACCGGATTGAGCCGCAGTGGAATCACGTAGGCGTTGACCGGCGGCCCGCCGGCGTGGGCGATGAAGCTCGTGAAGCCCGACACCGCCGTGAGCGCCGCGCCCACCGCGCGCGAAGGCAGCGGATCGTCGGGCTTGGGCGGAAACACCAGCCGCTGAGCGAGAAACAGCAAGGTGAACACGCCGACGATGCCCGCCACGGTGTGGGCCGAGAGCGTGCGAAAGAGCAGCGTGCCGATCACCGTGCCGAGCAGCCCGAACGGAATCAAAAACTTGAGCAGCGCACGGTCGAAATCGCGCCGGAAGGCAGCGATCCCCAGCAGGTCCATCAACAGCAGCAGCGGCATCAGAATGGCCGCCGCCTGCGGCACCGTGACCGCCAGCGCCATCAGCGGCACCGCCAGCGAACCGAAGCCGGCGCCGAAACCGCTCTTGCTGATGCCGAGCAGCAGCACGGCGGGAATGGCGACCGCATAAAAATGCGGATCGGTGATGAGGGGAAAGACCATGGAGAAAGAGGCGACGCAGGCAGAAAAAAGCCCGCTGGATCCGTGGGCGGGCCATTCGAGCGTAGCAGGAAGGCGTGGGCTTTGCAGGCGTGCCAGGCGGTTGCCGAAAACTGTGCGTAAACGCACATACCGGCTCGCGGGGTCTCCGCACACTGGAACCGCAACCGTCGTACTCCCGCGGCGACCCCTCCACTTTCCAAGGATCCGCCATGAACAACCAGGCCGTAGCCGCCCACTCCGCGCGTGCGCCGATCGCACCTGCACAGGCTTCCTCCCTCTCCCCCGCCACGCTGGACGACTCCGGCAAGCTGCTGCTGCGCGTGGCCATCGGCGTGCTCGTGCTGCTGCACGGCATCTTCAAGATCTCGGCCGGCGTGGGCTTCGTGAGCGCCATGCTGGTCAAGGCCGGCCTGCCGGGCGGGCTTGCCTACCTGGTGTACGTGGGCGAAATCGTCGCGCCGCTGCTCATGATCGCCGGCTTCTGGACCCGCGCCGCCGCCGGCGTGGTCGTCATCAACATGCTCGCGGCCTTCGGCCTCGTGCACATGGCCGACCTGTTCGCAATGACCAAGCAAGGCGGCTGGGCGCTCGAACTGCAGGGCCTGTACCTGTTCGGCGCGCTCACCGTGGTGCTGCTGGGCGCGGGCCGCTTCAGCCTCGGCGGTCTTCGCGGCCGCTGGAACTGACCCGGCTCAGCCGGCGTCGCCTCTGACCTGCGAGACCATGCGCTCGAGGCGGGCGGCGTCGGCCACCAACAGGGCCTTGCCGTCCTTGCGCAACACGCCGCTGCGCACCAGCACATTGAGCTCGCGAGTCACCTGCTCGCGGTTGGTGCTGATCTGACTGGCAAGGGCCGCGTGCTTCGGCGCCGGCTCCAGCCGCGCCTGATTGCCCTCCACGCCGGTCGCGCGCGCAAGGCGCAGCAGTTCGGCATGCAGCCGGTTCTGTACGCCGAGCGTGCTCAGGTCGATCACGCGTTCGGAAAGCTGCCGCACCAGCGATGCCAGCCGCCGCATCACGCGCTCGGCCACCACGGGCTCCTCGCGCAGCAGGGCCATGAAGGCGGCCCGGTCCAGGCTGGCGAGCACGCTGGGTTCCAGCGTGACCACGTCGGCCGAACGCGGCCCGCCGTCGATGGCGGCAATGTCGCCAAAGTGTTCGCCGGCCTCCGAATCCCTGAAAGTGACCTGCCGCCCGTTGGCCGAATAGGTGGTCACCCGCACCCGGCCCGAGACCAGCAGGAACACGTCGCCCTGCTGCTCGGCGCGCAACAGCAGCGGCGCGCCAGACTCCACGCTGTGCCACAGGCACTGCTGCGCCAGCAGGTCCAGGCGCTGGTCGGAGAGGCCTTCGAGCAGCGCGATGCGACGCAGCGCGAGGCTGGAACGAGGGATGGTGGGAGATGGGGCCATGCGGGTCGGTAAGAGCGCGCGCATTATGCTCGGGTGCCGCTTCGAACCCGTTCATGGACAGACGTTCCCCCCACGCCCCATTTCTGCTGAGACCGCCGACACGGCGCAATCTCCGCTGGGTGAGCGGGCTGGTGCTGATGGGCTATGTCACGGCGCACTTGCTGAACCATTCGCTGGGGATCTTCTCCTTTGCGGCAGCCGAAACCGTGCTGCGCGGCGTGCAGAAGTTCTGGCACAGCCTGCCCGGCACGCTGCTGCTGTACGGCGCGGCATTCACGCACCTCGCACTGGCCGTGGTCGCCCTGTGGGAACGGCGGACCCTGCGCATGCCGCCGCTCGAGGGCCTGCGCGTGCTGCTGGGTTTTGCGTTGCCGCTGCTGCTGGCCACGCACCTGACGGCCATGCGCGGCGCTTATCTCGCCTATGGCATCGAGGGCTCCTACGTTCGTGTTGTCTGGGGGCTGTGGAACCTGCCGGGCGCAAGCGCGCAGTTCGCCTTGATGCTCGCGGCCTGGAGCCACGGCTGCCTGGGGGTGCACTTCGCACTGCGGGCGCGGCCCGGCTACCGCCGCTTTTCCTATCTGCTGCTTGCTTTTGCGGTCGTGTTGCCGCTCACGGCAGCGATGGGCTTCGTCTCGATGGGGCGCGAGTTCCAGTGGACCGGCGTGCCGCCGGCCGTGTTGCCGACGCCCGAACAAGGCAAGGCACTCAAGGCGGCCGAGGGTTACATCAAGTGGTTCTACGGCTTGGCGCTGCTCGCCTTGCTGGCGGCCCGCTGGGGACGCAACGGGTTCGCGCGCTGGTCTCGCCAGCCGTCCATTGCCCTGCGCTACCCCGACCGTACGGTGCATGTGCCGCGCGGCTGGAGCGTGCTGGAAGCGAGCCGCTCGCACGGCATAGCGCACCTGTCGGTTTGCGGCGGGCGGGCGCGATGCTCGACCTGCCGCGTGCGCGTGCTCGGCCCAGCGGAACACACGGGCGCGCCGGGCCGCGACGAGCAGCGAACGCTCGAGCGGGTGCGTGCACCGGGCGACGTGCGGCTGGCCTGCCAGCTGCGCCCGCGAGGCGATATCGAGGTCACGCCGCTGTTCGCGCCACCACCCCACGGAGGGCGCCCGGCACCGGTCAGCAGCTTCGGCCGCGAGCGCGACGTGGCCATCCTGTTCGTGGACCTGCGGCGCTGGTCGGGGTTGTCGGAGCGGCAATGGCCGTTCGATCTGGCCTATGTGCTCGACCGCTACTTCGCCACCGTGGGTGCGGCCGTGCGCGAAAGCGGCGGCGTGCCGAACCAGTTCATCGGCGACAGCGTGATGGCCATCTTCGGCCTTGAGACCGACCTACCCACCGCATGCCGCCAGGCGCTGCACGCCACCGAACTCATCGGCCAGCGCATGGATGCGTGGAGCGAAAGCTTCGAAGCCCAGTTCGGGCAACGCCTCGAATTCGGTATGGGCCTGCATGCCGGCCGCGCGGCGGTGGGCGAAGTGGGTTACCTGGACACCACCACCTTCACCGCCATCGGCGAAGTGGTCAACACCGCGAGCCGGCTCCAGGACCACGCCAAGGCGGCCTCGTCGCGACTGGTGGTCTCCCTGTTCGCAGCGCAGCAGGCCGGCCTCCCGCACACGATGGCGCAAGTCGACACGCTGGCCGTGCGCGGCCGCTCGGAACCGCTGGCGGTGATCTGCCGCCAGCCTGGACCGCCGCGACCTTCCTCGTGAGCAAGGCGGGCGGCGTCGTCGCTCAGGCTGGCCGGGCCGTGATGGAGGCCGCGCCTGGCGCTTTCGAGATGTCGTAGCGCACGGGCAGAAAGCGCTCGATCACCGCGCAGTTGGTGCGCGTGTGCTCCGTCACTTCGCTGCACGTGAAAGTGCCCGCGCTGCCGCTTTGCCATGCGGCCAGGCCCAGCAGCAACGCCAGCTGGTCGGCAAGATGCGGTCCGACCGCGCCTTGGCTTTTCTGGAACTCGCGCATCTCTTTCACCAGCGCATACGCGACCTGCTCGGCGCTCAGTGTCTTCTCGCCAAAGGCGGTGAACACTTCGGTCACATGTTCGTAGGCCAGCGTGGCGAGCAGTGCATTTCCGGGCCCCTCGTTCTGCCGCGCCGTGCCCACCCGCAATTGATCGCCAGACCAGCCCATGGCCTTGCTCAGGGTTTCCAACTCGCGCGCTGCCACGTGCCGCGCCAGCCCCGGGGCCAAGCACTCCGCATGGCCCGACAGCAACGCGCCGCGCGCGATGAGATCGAAAGGCTGCAGCCCACCCACGGCGGGCGCGATCGTCGCTTCCACCTCGCCGCCGCCGGCGGGGTAGAAACCACAGCGGCGCAGCGTCAGTTGCAGGTCCGCGCCTAAGCGACGCACCAGCGGCGCGAAGGCACGCTCCAGAAAATGAAAAGGCGGCGCCATCGGGTTGTGCGTGCCGCCGTGCAGGTGCACGTGGCTCGGCGCGCCGGCCAGCAGCAACGGCGGCAACACCGTTTGCAGCACCAGCATGCAGCTGCCCGCGCTGGCAATCGTGAAGCGGTACTCGCCCGCGCGCACCGGCCCGGGCACGAAGCGCAGCGATTGCGACCCGAGCTCGGCGCCTTCGACTTGTGCGCCGCTGATTTCGGCCGCGGCGTTGACGCACGCGAGGTGCTGGCGCATCAATCCCGGCTTGGCGCGGCCCGCGCGAATGTTGTCGATGGCGATCGGCTGGCCCGTTGCCACCGACAGGGCCAGGCTGGTGCGCAGGATCTGGCCGCCGCCTTCGCCCTGGGAGCCGTCGAGTTCGATCATGCGCGGCCTTCTTCTTTGTAGTTGCTCATAAAAATTCTTCTTCCTGCCGCCCGATTCTTCGTTCATCGAATCAAGCGCGGGTGACGGTCACTTTGCCGGCACCGTCGAGTTCAAAAACATCCAGATCGTTGGCCAGGAATGCGTTGCCACGGTAGTGGGCCTGGGTCTCCGCCATCAGCGCCGCCATGCCCTCTGCGTTCTGGTGGCGCGGGCTCAGGTGCGTGAGAACCAGGTTGGGCACTTGAGCCGACTGCGCAAACTCGGCCAGCAGGCGCGCCGAACTGTGCATGGGCCCCGGCCCGACCTTGTCGAGCACTTCTTGCGTGTAGGTGGCCTCGTGCACCAGCAGCTGCGCCCCTTGGCAGGCGGCGTGCAGCAACGCGGGCTCGGCGTTGTCGCCCCCCAGCACGGCGCTGGCCGTGTCGATCTGCGTCTCCACAAAATCGGCGCTGAGCAGCACCCCTGCGTTGAAAGGCACGTCCTCGCCGTTTTGCAGCGCGCGCCATGCCGGCCCCGGCGGCAGTCCAACGGCGCGCAGGGCGTCGGCCTTCAGCCGCACGCGCCGGGTTTCCACCCGCACGCGGTAGGCGTGGCTGGGCACGCGGTGCCGCAGCACGTGGCGCTCGATGCTGACGCCCGGTGCTTCGTACACGAGCGCCTGCGTTTCGATGTCCACATGCTCGACCTCGTAAGGCAGGTGCAGGTCGGTCAAGCGGCGCGTGGCCTCGAACCACTCCCACACCGGCAATGGGGCGATCAGCTTCAGAGGCTTGCTGCGCTTGCCCATGCCGGCGCTTGCAAGCAGGCCCGGCAGGCCATAGCAATGGTCGCCGTGCACATGCGTGATGCAGACGGCGGCCATATCGTGCAGGGACAGCGGAGTTTGCTGCAGCCGATGCTGCGTGCCTTCGCCGCAGTCGACGAGAAACCAGTCGGCGCTGAGCACCGTCTGCACCGCAAGGCCTGAAACATTGCGCTGGCGTGTGGGAGTGCCCGAGGACGTCCCCAGGAAGGTGAGTTTCAACATTCCGGATCGACCTCCGCCTTGCGCGCCAGGGCTTTTGCCGCGGCCTTTGACGCTTCGTATTCCCAGCTTCCGTAGCTGCTTCCACGATCTGCCGCGAACGCCTGCAGCCGTTCGATCTGCTCGGGTCCGCCCCACTGGCCCATGACTTCGATCGCGACCACGCGCAGGCTGCGCCACTTGCTCTGCAAGGCGGTCTCCACCTGCGCCAGGGACTCGTCCGTCGGCTTCTTCGTGGCCAGTGCGCGCAGCCGGGCCACCTCGTCGCCCAGCAGGTTGGCTCCCTCGTTTCGAAGCGCTGCATCACGCAGAGCGCGCCGCGCCTGCCGGCATGCACGGCACCGAACGGCCTGGCTATACACCGAGCCTTGCACTACCTCGTGCCACCACTTCTGCTGCTTGGCCGTCCACACCTCTTGTGCGCCGCAATCGCGGCAGGTGTAGGCCTGATCGAGATAGAAATCGGGCACCTCGCCGAAGGTGGTGTTGTAGTGCGCGAGCAGTGACTTGTCGGCCATGGCCATGCCCGGCACGAGGCCGCCCGCCGACAGCTGACGGGCGTCTTGCGTGCGCAGCTTCGCCTTGAGGTCGGCGGCGCGTTCGAGGCGACGGGCCTTGATTTCGGCGCGCCGCTGCTTGTTGCTTTTCATGATCGAAGGCTCGCCATGGCGAGCACCTGTTTATTTGCTTGGCTGACGGCTCCTTTTCAAGCCGTTCAACCGCTGCGTCATCACCCCTTCACACACACCACCTGCTTGAGCGTGTACACCACCTCCACCAGGTCCTTCTGCGCTTCCATCACCGCGTCGATGTCCTTGTAGGCCATCGGAATCTCG
Source organism: Variovorax sp. OV700 (assembly GCF_900099805.1). Taxonomy (GTDB): domain Bacteria; phylum Pseudomonadota; class Gammaproteobacteria; order Burkholderiales; family Burkholderiaceae_C; genus Variovorax. Next base: position 215,027 of record NZ_FNDR01000004.1, read on the forward strand.
TCGATCACGTCGGCGTCCTTGCGGCATTCCACGCCTTCGGTGGCGGCGATCTGGTCGGCGATGGTGAAGAGCTTCTTCGCCTTGGTGCGGCTCATGACTCGGCCCGCGCCGTGGCTGCAGCTCATGAAGCTCTCGGGGTTGCCCTTTCCGCGCACGATGTAGCTCTTGGCACCCATGCTGCCGGGAATGATCCCGAGTTCGCCGGCCTTGGCGCTCACCGCGCCCTTGCGCGTGACGAGCACGTCTTCGCCGAAATGCGTTTCGCGGCTCACGTAGTTGTGGTGGCAGTTCACTGCTTCCACATGCGCCTCGAAAGGCTTGGTGATGATCTTGCGCGCGGCCGCGACCACGCGCTGCATCATCACTTCGCGGTTGGCACGCGCGAACTTCTGGGCCCAGCCCACGGCACGCACGTAGTCGCCGAAGTACTTGGCGCCTTCTTCGAAGTACGCCAGGTCCTGATCGGGCAGGTTGCGCTGGTGCAGCTCAGCGTCCTTCTTCGCGAGTTCGATGAAGTGCGTGCCGATGGCATTCCCCACGCCACGCGAACCTGAGTGCAGCATGAACCACACGGCGCCCGCTTCGTCGAGGCACACCTCGATGAAGTGGTTGCCGGTACCCAGCGTTCCCAGGTGCTTGTGGTTGTTGGTGTTCTTGATGCGCGGGTAGTCCTCGCAAATCAGGTCGAACTCGTCCACCAGCGTGGCCCAGGCCGCATCGGTTTCATCGGGCGGCGTTTCCCACGAGCCCTTGTCGCGGCCCATGCGCTTGGGGTTGCTTCCGTGCGGCACGGCCTTTTCGATGGCCGAGCGCAGCGGGCCCAGGTTGTCGGGCAGATCGTTGGCATGCAGCGTGGTCTTGCACGCCATCATTCCGCAGCCGATGTCCACGCCCACCGCGGCCGGGATGATGGCCTTGAAGGTCGGGATCACCGAGCCCACGGTCGCGCCGATGCCGTAGTGCACGTCGGGCATGGCCGCGATGTGCTTGAACACGATGGGCAGGCGCGCGGCGTTCTCGAGCTGCTTTTGCGCTTCGTCTTCCACGGGCACGCCGTTCGTCCACATCTTCACGGGGACGCCGTTGGCGACTTGGTGCAGTTTGTAGTTCTGTTCCATTTTTTTCTCTCTCTATCTATTCTTCACGACTGTCTGATTCAAGCGCTGGATTCGATATCCGCACTTGTCAAAAAAAAGGTGACGAGGAGCGACGGGTTGTTAACTGAGCTATCTGCCAAAGCAGACCGGGGGCTGAACCCGGGACCTTCATGGCCAAGGCCATGGCGCTCTATCCTGTAAACCCGCCTGCATTCACCTCAAAACAAAAAGCAGCGACAAAAATCGGCGAAACAGTCGTGCTCTACCACTGAGCTACGGTCTTGCGACCGGCGGGATTCGAACCCGCGACCCCGAGCGTTGAAGGCTGTAGTTCCGCCAGCATTCGCTGCAAAAAACAGTGCGACAAGGATGGCAAGACGTAGACCACGCCGGAGACCGGCGCCGGGAGTCGAACCCTGGTCGCACCAGATGTAGTCCTGCCTGCATTCGCACAAAAACTCATTCATTCATCCCCGTTCGGCGACCAACAATCGATGCGAGGAAGAACATTTTTTCGATGTACTCGCATCTGCATTCGCCGAACGACGACGTTCAATTCATTTCGGATCGGGCACCGCAGGCCGAGGCCGCGGGCCCTCTCGCTTTCTCTCAGATCGAAGTCTCTTCGATCACACCCACCCAGTGCTCGGCGCCCAGGCCACCCGCGGCATACACCGCCAGCAGTTTGAACACTTCGTCGCTGAAGCCGCCGATGTTCAGCACATCGGCCTGCTCCTGCGCCTGTGCGGTCGCATAGGGCTGGATGTCGATGCACACCATCCGCGCCTTCGGGTTGCGTTGCTTGAACGCAGCCCACTCCTGCATGGTCGCGGTTCCGCGGCCTCGTGCAGGGTCGGCCCACGATTCGTTGTCCGACACCAGCACCACCAGATCGGCCTGCGCCTTCTCCTTGTTCAGCAGCGCCAGCGGCGCGCTGCACGAGGTTCCGCCACCACCCACCGCCGCCAGCTTGGCCGCATTGGTCATCACCGAATCACGCGGATTCAGCTTAAGCGGCACCACCTTCGTCTCGAAGGGCAGCACACGCGCATCCGCATTTCGGCGCAGCACGGCGGCGGCCACCAGAGCGGCCACGTCGATGCAGCGCACCGCCGAAGTCGCCGAACCGCGGTGGCCCGTCACGGGCGAGCTCATCGAGCCCGACACGTCGGGGCACACCACCACGCGGCCCTCGAATGCCGGCACGTTGGCCAGCGCGAGTTCCATCGCGTCCTGCAGCGCTTCCTTCACCACGTGCGGCACCTCGGCGCCGGTTGCGGTGAAGGCCGCCATCAGCTGGTACGGCAGCACGCGCGCCTTGGCCACCGCCTGCGGGTCACGCAGCTTGGCCGCCACCGCCGCCGCGAGGCCCGGCAGCTCGAACACGCCGTGGCGCGCAAAGGTGTTCAGGTTCTGGCGCACCATCTGCCACGATCCACGCTGCGCGATCTGCGCCCAGGCCTGGGCGTTCAGTTCCAGCGCAGTCAGCATCTGGAATGGCACGTCGGGCACCGGTTGCGTACGGTCGCGCTTGAAGCATTCGAAAGCCTGCGTCACCGGAGGCAGCGCCTCCAGCGCATACGGACGATCGATCAGCCATGCGAACCACGCGGCGCGCCAGGCTTCGGCGGGCTTGGGGTGAACCATCTTCACCACGTCGGCCAGCGACGGCGTGTTGCCCACGGATGCGTTCAGCAGCTGCGCCTCGGACGCCTCGAGCAGCCATTGCTGCACGAGCTTCTTCGGTCGCGTACCGAGCGACTTGCGGCCCACCGCGCCGGAACGCAGCATCTGCACGAAGTTGCGCAGCATCTTGCCGTTGTCCACCACGCGGGGGAACACCTTGCCGAGCAGCGTCACGTCGCGCACAGCCAGCGTGGCGGCCAGCAGCGCGGGCATGTCCTTCATGTGGCCGGCGCGGCGGGCATACACGGCCGTCTTGGCCACGAACACCGGATCGACTTCGCGGGCCAGGGACAGCACGGTATCGAGCTGGTCCTGCGCTTGTGCGTAGAAAGTGTTGTTCAGGCAACCGGTGGCCGCGAGCTGCGCCAGCTGGTGCTTGGGCGACAGCGAATAAGCCACGCCGCCCGCTTCGTTGAGCGCGTTGCCCGCAGGCAGTTGCGCGCCGCGGCGGGTCTTGAAAAGCTGAAGGTTTGCCATGGTGACTTCTCCTCGTGGTTCTCTTTTTTCGTTTTCGTGTTTGGGTATGCACTCCTTATTGCAACGGGTGTGCCAAGTACCGGCCACTAAACGCAGCGGGCATTCAAACCCTTGATTTAAAAAGAGATTTTTTGATCAAGGACAGACTGCATCGAATTTCGGATGCATTTTTTATCCGATGTTCTTATAATTTTGGATAGTCTTTTATCCAAACCAATGAAGAAACCCACAGTAGTCATCGGCTTCCTCGGCACCCAGCTCGATGCCGGACAAGGCACCGGCCGCTGGGAGAAGTGGCGCCCCACCGTCTCTCTCGCCCAGCACGACGACATGGTCGTCTCGCGCATGGAGCTGCTCTACACGCTCAAGCACAAGGCGCTCGCCGAGGTGGTCAGGGCGGACATCGCCACCGTGTCGCCCGAGACGCAGGTCAACCTCGTTCCCGTCGACTTGGAGGACCCCTGGGATTTCGGCGAGGTCTACACCCGCCTCTACGACTGGGCGCGCGCCTATTCTTTCGACACCGAGCGCGAGCAGTACTGGGCGCATATCACCACCGGCACGCACGTGGCGCAGATCTGCATGTTCCTGCTGGCCGAATCGCGCGTTGTTCCGGGCGTGCTTGCGCAAACCTCGCCGCCCAAGCGGCAGCGCGCGGGCAATCCGGGCGAGATCGCGCTGATCGATCTCGACCTGTCGCGCTACGACGCCATCGCGCGGCGCTTCGATGCCGAGCAGCGCGATGCGGTCGCCTTCCTGAAGAGCGGCATCGCCACGCGCAACGCTCGCTTCAATGCGCTCATCGACGAAATCGAGCGCGTGGCTGTGCGCTCGCGGGCGCCGATATTGCTGGTGGGTCCGACCGGCGCGGGCAAGTCATTCCTGGCGCGGCGCATGTTCGAGCTCAAGCAGGCGCGCCACCAGATGACTGGACCGTTCGTGGAAGTGAACTGCGCCACGCTCCGCGGCGACGGTGCAGCATCCACGCTGTTTGGCCACAAGAAGGGCGCGTTCACCGGCGCAGCGGGCGAGCGCGCGGGCCTGCTGCGCACGGCGCACCAGGGCGCGCTCTTTCTCGACGAGATCGGCGAACTCGGGCTCGACGAACAAGCGATGCTGCTCAAGGCCATCGAGGAAAAGCGCTTCTTCCCGGTCGGCGCCGACAAGGAAGTGGAAAGCGACTTCCAGCTCATTGCCGGCACCAACCGCGATCTGCGCAGCGACGTGGCGGGCGGACGTTTTCGCGAAGACCTGTTCGCGCGCATCAACCTCTGGACCTACGACCTGCCCGGCCTCGCAAAGCGACCCGAAGACATCGAACCAAACATCGACCACCTCTTGGCCATCCACGCGAGCGAAAGTCATCGCGTGGTGCGCTTCAACGCCGAAGCGCGCGCGGCCTACCTGCGTTTTGCGCAGAGCGGCGAGGCGCTGTGGTGCGGCAACTTTCGCGACCTCTCGGCCAGCGTGACGCGGCTGGCCACGCTGGCGGACGGCGGCCGCATTCCGGTGGCGCTGGTCGAGGCGGAGATCGCGCGGCTGCGCTGGCTGTGGAACCGCGAAAGCCCGGTGAAGCGGGGCAATGGCGCCGCCGAGGTCGACCTCGACGCCCTGCTCGGCGACGAACGCGCGGCCGCGCTCGACCTGTTCGACCGGCTGCAGCTCGAAGCGGTGGTGCACGTGTGCCGCGAATCGCGCAGCCTGTCGGACGCTGGGCGGCAGCTCTTTCAAGCTTCCCGCGCGCAGCGCAGCGTGGTGAACGACGCGGACCGGCTGCGCAAGTACCTGGCGAAACACGGGCTCGAATGGAGCCGCATCGCCGCGGGCCGACTGCGCTATCCTCCGCGCTGATGGCGACATCTGCATAACACCCGATGAACTGGAAGCCGGCGCTGTTCGCCCTGCCCCTGTTCCTCACCGGCTGCGTCCAGTCGATGTTCTATTACCCCGATCGGGTGCGCTATGAAACGCCCAAGGCACTCGGGCTGCGCTACGAGGCGGTGCAGTTCCAGAGCATCGACGGCACACGCCTCAGCGGCTGGTTCATTCCAGCGATGAATCGCCCGAGCCCGAAGGAAGCCAAGGGCACCGTGGTGCATTTCCACGGCAATGCGCAGAACATGACGTCGCACTGGCGCTTCGTGGCCTGGCTGCCCATGCAGGACTTCAACGTGTTCGTGTTCGACTACCGGGGCTATGGCCAATCCGAAGGCAAACCAGAGCCCAAGGGTGTGTTCGAGGATTCCGGCGCCGCACTGAACCACGTGCGCTCGCGTGCCGATGTCGACCCCCAGCGCCTCTTTGTCTTCGGCCAGAGCCTGGGCGGCACCAATGCCGTTGCGGTGGTCGGTTCGGGCAACCGGGCCGGCGTGAAGGCGGCGGCCATCGAATCGACTTTCTATTCGTATTCGTCGATTGCCAACGAAAAACTCCCGGGCGCCGGACTGCTGGTGAACGATGACTACGCGGCATCGAAATACATTGCCGCCATTTCGCCCATTCCGCTGCTGCTGATCCATGGCACCGAGGACCCGGTGATTCCGCACTCGCATTCGCGGCGCCTGCTGGATGCCGCGCGCGAGCCCAAGCGCTTGCTCGAAGTGGCCGGCGCCGGCCACCTCGAGCCGATGACCGAGCGCTTCGGCACCACGTACCAGCGCGCGCTGGTCGAATTCTTCGACGCCTCGCTGCGTCCACGGCAACCATGAAGCACTTCGACGAAATCGCCACGCGCGAGCCGCTGGCCTTTGCACGCCTCGTGCCCGCGCTGCGCGCCGCCTTCGCGGCCGAGGCGCATGTGCCGCCGCGCCATGTGCACAACGTTGAGATGGCCGGCGGCGACAAGGGCACCGTGCTAATCATGCCCGCGTGGAGCGACGCGGGGTTTCTGGGCATCAAGACCATCAACGTCTTCCCGGGCAACAACGCGCGCGGCCTGCCCGGCCTGCATGCCATCTATGTGCTGTATGACGCGCGCACCGGCGTTCCGCTGGCGATGATGGACGGCAACGAGCTCACGGCGCGCCGCACGGCCGCCGCGTCGGCTCTGGGCGCCTCGTTCCTGGCACGGACGGATGCGCGCCGCCTGCTGGTGCTGGGCACCGGCCGCATCGCGCGGCTGCTGCCCGCCGCGCATGCCAGCGTGCGCCCCATCGACGAGGTGCGTGTGTGGAACCATCGGCCCGAAGGCGCCGAAGCGTTGGCCGCGCAATGGCGCGCCGAGGGATTCAACGCGCAGGCGACCACGGATCTCGAGGCGGCCGTGCGCCGGGCCGACATCGTGAGCTGCGCCACCCTGGCCACCACGCCGCTGGTGCGCGGTGAATGGCTCGCACCGGGCTCGCACCTGGATCTTATCGGCAGCTTCACTCCCGGCATGCGCGAAGCCGACGCGCGCTGCTTCGAGGGTGCGCGCACCTTCATCGACACTGCCGAGGCGCTGCAGAAGGCCGGCGAACTGCTCGATGCCATCGCAGCCGGCACGCTGCGCGCCGATGCGGTGCAGGGCACGCTGGCCGCACTCTGCCGGGGCGAACGAAGCGGCCGCACGGGCAGCGAGGAGCGCACCGTGTTCAAGGCCGTGGGCAGCGCGCTCGAAGACCTGACAGCCGCCACGCTGGTCTGGCAGCACGCCGGATCGCCCTCTCCCTAAGGCTTAAGGACTAGAAAGCGGTCGCTGGCCGTCCGGGGAGATAGCCTTTTGCTGACACGCGCATACGTCATGCGGCTGATGGCACGGCTTTTGCGCTGAAGCTAACCTGATGCTCACGTCAAGAGATCCAGAGGCCAGCCGCATGCTCACCATTTTTCAGAAAGCCACCATCCTCAGCAAAGCTGGTTTCGAGGTGCCCGCCTGCCCGGCCGTTGACACGTCGACATCCCCGACCAGCGCCGTTTCCCAGAAGATGCAGGAGTGGGGCAAAGCGATCGAAACCATGTATGTGACCTACGTTGCGGCCCGTGCGGCCAAGAGCCTGCGAGATGCCGAAGAGTCCCGACAGACCGATATGTTGCGCCGGCTTTCGCTGAACGCCTGGGCCGCGTGACCTCAGCCTCACGCCTTCAGAGGTTCAGCCGAAGGTGAACGCATAGGCCTGCGCGCCGGCATCCAGAAACTCGATTTCGAACAAGCGCTCCTTCGCGCCAGCCGCCTGGCGTACCAGCTGATACAGCTTCTGCGCGTCGATTACTCCGTAGCCCTGCGCGTCGGTGTCCGAGCCGTGGTCCCCGAGCGGCGGCTTTCCGTCGACCCGCACCCTGAAGCGCACTGGCTTGCCATTGGCCGCGGGCCCGAGCACCAGATGCAAGTCGCGCGCCTGGAAGCGATAGGCGATTCGACCGCCGGCACCGTTCAGCACGGCACGTTCGGCCTCCACCGTCCAGTCGCCGGCCAGCGCCCACTGGTTGGTGCGCAGTAGGGAAGAAGCGGGCTGATAGACCTTCGCATGGTCCCGCACGATGCCGCCGGGCGATGCAAAACCGTGCGCCCGCTCGTGGCCCAGGTAGGTCTCGCCGGACAGCGCAGGCTCCGTGCCTGGCGCGGCCTGGGTGCCCTGCCCCAGCGGCGCCACCAGCCCGGCGATGCGGGTCTTCTGCCCCGCCTCGGCCAGCAGCTGCTGGATGACCAGCTCGGCCTTGTCGTAGCGGTTCTCGCCGAACTGGTGATGGCGGATGCGCCCCTCGGCATCGATGAAGTAGAACGCGGGCCAGGCGCGGTTGTCGAACCCGCGCCAGATGGCCAATTCGTTGTCCATGGCCACCGGGAAGTCGATACCCAGGTCCTTGGTTGCCTTGCGCACGTTGGCCGAGCGCTTCTCGAACGCGAACTCCGGCGTGTGCACGCCGATGACCACCAGGCCGGCATCCCGGTACTTCTCGGCCCAGGCGCGAACATAGGGCAGCGTGCGCAGGCAGTTGATGCACGAATAAGTCCAGAAGTCGACCAGCACCACCTTGCCGCGCAACGCCGCCGGCGTCAGTGGCGCGGTGTTGATCCATTCGGTGGCGCCGGCAAGTGAAGGAAAGTTGCCTTCGACCTTGAGAGCACGCGCGGGCACCGGGGCCGGGCGGTCTTCCTTTTCCGACACGCGCACGAGGCCCGTGTCTTCCCGCAACGCGACCGGTTCAGCCAACGATTCGCGCGAAGGCTGCGGTGTGTCTTTCTTGATTTTTTCCACCAGCGCCTGCTCGAGCTGCGACGTGGTGCCCACCGACAGGCGTGCGAGCAGCCCGGTATCCAGCCCCAGCGCAATGGCGCCCACGCCCACCAGCACGGCAGCGCCCGCTGCGCGCCGCACCCATTCGCCCGTATGCAGCGAGCGCTTCATGGCCGCGAACAACCGCCCGCCGAAGAGCAGCGCGGCCGCCAGCGAGGTGCAGGCACCGGCAGCGTAGGCGAGCAGCAGCAGCGAAGTACCCACGCTCGCGCCATTGAGCGCCGCGCCGGTCAGGATCAGGCCGAGGATCGGGCCCGCGCACGGCGCCCACAGCAGGCCCGTGCCCACGCCCAGCAACAGCGGCGAGAACACCGAGGCAGTGGCCGCGCCCGCTTGGCCGCGCGGCTCGGACAAGCGCAGCCCCAACGCCACCAGCGGCCGGCTCATGCGATCGGCGACGGCCGGAAACAGCAGCGTCGCGCCGAACAGCGCGAGCATTGCCAGGGCGGCGTAGCGCCCATACTCGTTGAGCGTCACGATCCAGCCGCCGCCCACCGCGGCCAGCGTGGCCACGGCGGCAAAGGCCAGCGCCATGCCCAGCAGCATGGGCAGGCCGTGCGAGCGAAACGGGCGGTCGGCGCGCGCAAACACGAAAGGCAGCACCGGCAGGATGCAGGGGCTCAGGATAGTGAGCACCCCGCCCAGGTAGGCAACGAGGAGGATGAGCATGATGTCGGTCGTCTGGGATGGATGGATTCAGCGAGCGGGCGCGGTGGCGAGCGCGAGCCGCGCCTCCAACCCGCCTTCGGGTCGGTTGTGCAGCGTGAGCTCGGCGCCCATGGCCATGGCTAGTTGGTGCGCAATGGCAAGGCCAAGCCCAGTGCCGCCGGTGCTGCGGTTGCGCGAACTCTCGACGCGGTAGAAGGGCTTGAGCACCGCCTCCAGCTCATCGGGCGGAATGCCCGGACCGTTGTCGAGCACGCTCAGCACCAGCTGGCCGCCTTCGGCATGGACGCGCAGGCGCACGTCGCTGCCGAACTTCAGCGCGTTGTCGATCAGATTCATCAAGATCCTGCGCAGCGCGTTGGGTCGGCTCACGATGGGCGCGCCGGCCTTGCCTTCGAGCCGAACCGGCTGGCCCACGTCTTCGTAGTCGGCCACCATGCTTTCGAGCAGTGCGTCGGCATCCATGCGCAGGGGCGGCTCGGTCGCGCCGTGGAGCGTGCGCGCATAGGTCACGCCTTCGCGCACCAGCGAGTGCATGGCGTCGAGGTCCTGGCGGAACTTCTCGCGGTCGTGCTCGTTGTCCATCAAGTCGGTACGCAGCCGCATGCGCGTGATGGGCGTCTGCAGGTCGTGCGAAATGGCCGCGAGAATCTCGACCCGCTCGGCTATGTAGCCCGCAATGCGCTGCTGCATGGCGTTGAAGGCGCGCGCCGCATGCGCTACTTCGGTCGGGCCTTCTTCAGCGAGCGCCTGGGCCTTCATGTCGGGCCCCAGGTCGTCGGCCGCGGCGGACAGCTGCGCGAGGGGCCGCGTGACCAGCCGAACCGCATACCAGGCGCAAACGGCCAGCACCAGCAGCTGAACGACCAGCACCCACATGACCCAGCCCGACACCGGCATGCCCACGCGCATGGCATGAACCACCACCGAAGAACCGTCGCTCAGGCGCACCTGGATCTGCAGGCCCTCGGGGGGCCAGGCCACCTCGCCGACCTTGACGATTTCGAACGGGCGCATTGCATCGACGATGGCCGCGGCAAACTCCTGCGAAGGCTGCGAGCCGGGCTCCGCTCCCTCTGCGCTACCGCCCAGCACGAAGCGGTAGTTGCGCCGCGCCAGCCGGTCGAGCCAGGCGGCGCGTTCCGCCGCGGGCAGGCGGTCGAGGATGGCGACCGAGCTTGCAATGTCGCGCTCGATGCCGATCATCATCAGCTCGCGAAGCGCCAGGTTCCGCTCGTAGCGGATGGCGGCGAAGGTAAGAAGCTGCGCAACGGCCAGGCCCACCACGATGATCAGCGTCACGCGGTAGAACAGCGAACCGGGCAGCATCCGGCGCCAGCCCCGGGCGGCCATGCCCCGACCGGCGGCACTTGCGGCACCAGACGGGTTCGCGGAAGGATTTGCAGGAGTGGACATGCGCACCTCTTGTTTATGAATACCGCTGTCTCACACCAGGTGGATGGCAACGTCGATGTTGCCCCGGGTGGCCTTGGAGTATGGGCAGGTCTGATGCGCCGCGTCGGTCAGTGCCTTTGCCACTTCGCGGTCGAGGCCCGGCAGGCTCACATTGAGGCGCGCCTGCAGAAAATACTCGGTGCCCGCCACGCCCAGATCGACTTCGGCATCGACGGCCAGGTCGGGCGGCAACGTGACCTTCATCTTGCCGGCCGCCTTGCCCATCGCACCGATGAAGCAGGCCGACCAGCCCGCTGCAAACAGCTGCTCGGGATTGGTGCCGCTGCCCGCGCTGCCGGGCGATGAAAGCTTGATGTCGAGCCGGCCGTCGGAGCTGCGCGCTTCGCCGTCGCGGCCTCCCGAAGAGGTATGGGTCTTGCCGGTGTAGAGAACTTTTTCGATACGGGACATGGTGATTCCTTGGGAGTAGTTGGCTGAAAACGGACGGATTGTTGAGCCGCCTCTCCCCTGCCAACGCACTTTGCGTATGCCCGTGTATCCGCGCGATAAATCCACACACTACGTTTCATCGCGGAGCATCTGCAGCATCCTGGCGCCCTCGAGCATCGCGGCCCGCATGGCTTTCATGCGTCCGCTTTGTATGCCTGTGTATCTCCGGCCGCAGAAGTACACGCGCATACAAGAACACCCATTTCTCGACACATGGCAAATACATGCCGCGAATCCAATGGCGCATCCATTCATCCAGCAAACAACCAACGCCAAGGAAACGCACATGTCGAATGAAGCAGTCAACCGCCAACGCCGATTTCTCCTCGGAGGCGCCATTGCCGGCGTTGCCGCCGCGGAGCTGGCATTCATGGGTGCGGCCCACGCGGCCCCCACGCGGGCGGGCAAGCCGCAGCAGCTCGGCCCCATCAAGCAGATCAAGGCCGGCGAACTCGACGTCGGCTACTACGAAGCTGGCCCCGCCGACGGCATCCCGGTGCTGCTGATGCATGGCTACCCCTACGACATCCACAGCTATGCCGACGTGGCGCCGCTGCTTGCCGCGCGCGGCTGCCGCGTGATCGTGCCGCACCTGCGCGGCCACGGCAGCACGCGCTTTCTGGACAGCGGCAACCCCCGCTCGGCCCAGCAATCGGCCGTGGCGCTGGACCAGATTGCGCTGCTCGACGCATTGAACATCGACCGCGCCGTGATGGTCGGCTACGACTGGGGTGCGCGCACCGCCTGCATCATTGCAGCGCTCTGGCCGGAGCGCTGCCTGGGCCTGCTCTCGGTGAACGGCTACATCATGACCAACCTGCCGGGCAACAAGCTGCCGCTGCCGGCCAAGGCGGAACACGGCTGGTGGTACCAGTACTACTTTGCAACCGAGCGCGGCCGCCTCGGCCTGGAGGCCAACCGGCGCGACATCGCGCGCATCCTGTGGACCACCAATTCGCCCAAGTGGGCCTATGACGACGCCACCTTCGAGCGCACCGCCGCATCGTTCGACAACTCGGACTACGTGCAGATCGTGATTCACAACTACCGCTGGCGCCTGAGCCTCGCGGACGGCTTCCCCAAGTACGCCGAGCTGGAAAATCGGCTTGCCACCTTGCCGACCATTGGCGTGCCGACCATCACCATGGACGGCGATTCGGACGGCGTGGTGCCCGCAACCGATGGAAAGGGCTATGCCGCCAAGTTCACCGGCCCTCGTTCGCATTTGATCGTGAATGCCGGCCACAACGTGCCGCAGGAAGCGCCCGAGGCGTTTGCCGACGCGGTATGGAAGCTTGCATCCGCGCGGCACTGAGCTCCAACCAAACCGGGCGGGCGCGCAACATAATGTCGCGCGCGCCCTGCCAGGTACGCTGCCCGCGCCCCATCTTTTCCGCTCGATGCCATGACGCCAAAGACTTCGGACCACATCCTCATCGTCGACGACGACCGGGAAATTCGCGAGCTGCTCACGACCTACCTGGTGAAGAACGGCTTGCGGGTGGTTGCGGTGCCCACCGGCCGGCACATGCGTGCGGCGCTGGAGGAATCGGGCCCGTTCGATTTGATCATCCTCGACCTGATGCTGCCCGGCGAAGACGGGCTCACGCTCTGCCGCGACCTGCGCACCGGCAAGTACAAGGCAACACCCATCCTCATGCTGACCGCGCGCAGCGAGGAAGCCGACCGCATCCTGGGCCTTGAAATGGGTGCCGACGACTACCTGGCCAAGCCGTTTTCCGCGCGCGAGCTGCTCGCGCGCATTCGCGCCGTGATGCGCCGCACGCGCATGCTGCCGCCGAACATGGGCGCCATCGAACCTGCGCAAAAACTGGGGTTCGGCGAATGGCAGGTCGACACGGTGGCCCGCCACCTGATCGACGACAGCGGCGTGATGGTGGCGCTGAGCGGCGCCGAGTACCGGCTGCTGCGCGTGTTCCTCGACCACCCGCAAAAGGTGCTGAGCCGCGACCAGCTGCTGAGCCTCACCCAGGGCCGCGAAGCCGAGCTCTTCGAGCGCTCGATCGACCTGCTGGTGAGCCGGCTGCGCCAGCGCCTGCGCGACGATGCGCGCGAGCCCCGCTACATCAAGACCGTGCGCAGCGAAGGCTACGTCCTCGCTTCGGCCGTTGAGGCGCGGGACTGACCGACGTGACGCACTGGCAGCTGGTCGGGTTGCGCACCTCGTGCGCCACACCGCCGGCAAAAAACAGCAGCCCGAACCAGAGCTTCTTCATTTCGGGCCGCTCGGCGCATTGGCAGCGGTTGCGTTCGAAGGCTCCGCAAGCAGCGCCTGGATCTTCTTCTCTGTGGTGCCGTAGCTGCCTTCGCCAAGGTGCGAATAGACGATGCGTCCCTGTTTGTCGATCAGGTACACCGCGGGCCAATACTGGTTGTTGAAGGCCTTCCAGGTGCCGTAGCTGTTGTCTTGCGCCACTGCGTGCTTGATCTGCAGGCGCTGGATGGCGTCCTTCACGTTCTTCGTCGATTTCTCGAACGCGAACTCCGGCGTGTGCACGCCCACCACGGTCAGGCCTTTGTCCTTGTACTTCTCGTGCCACTCCTTCACGTGCGGCAGGTGGTTGAGGCAGTTGATGCAGGTGTAGGTCCAGAAGTCGACCAGCACCACCTGGCCGCGCAGGTCTTCGAGCTTGAGCGGCGGCGAGTTGAGCCAGGTGTCGATGTTCTGGAACTCCGGCGCAGGGCGCGCCACGCCCGCGGGCGAGTCACCGCCCATCGGCGGCGCGGCAAAAGTCAATGCAGCCACCGACGCGGCAATGGCCGCGCCAATGGCAATGCGGGAGAGCTTCATGGTGATTTCCTCGGTGCGATGCGCAACACGCGCTGGTGGATGACGGGCGGATTGTTTTCCGCCCGTCGAGCCCCTGGCGCACATTACGTATGCCTCTGTGTCGAGGCTGGAAATCGACACACTACGTTGCACGAGGCGGGTGTACGCGCCCCGTCTCCATCGAGCCAATCGGCCGGGCAGCAGGCTGCGCCCGGCGCGGTTCTCAGACCCGTTCCAGGATCACCGCAATGCCCTGACCCACGCCGATGCACATCGTGCACAGCGCGTAGCGGCCGCCGCCCTTGTGCAGCTGGTTGACCGCTGTGGTGGCCAGGCGCGCACCGCTGGCGCCGAGCGGGTGGCCAAGCGCAATGGCGCCGCCGTTGATGTTGACGCGCGGGTCGTTGTCCTGCAGGCCCAGCAGGCGCAGCACGGCAAGACCTTGCGCCGCGAAGGCTTCGTTGAGTTCGATCACGTCGATCTGGTCGATGGTGAGGCCGGTGAGGGCCAACACCTTCTGCGTGGCGGGCGCGGGGCCGATGCCCATTACGCGCGGCGCCACGCCGGCGGTGGCCATGCCGACCACGCGGGCGCGCGGCGTCAAGCCATGCTTGGCGGCGCTGGCTTCGTCGGCCAGCAGCAGTGCGCAGGCGCCGTCGTTCACGCCGCTGGCGTTGCCCGCCGTCACGGTGCCATCGGGACGCACCACGCCCTTGAGCCTGGCAAGCGACTCCATGCTGGTTTCGCGCGGGTGCTCGTCCTTGTTGACGATGATGGCGTCGCCCTTTTTCTGGGGCACGCTCACGGGCACGATCTCGGCGTCGAAGAAGCCGGACTTCTGCGATGCCACGGCGCGCAGCTGCGAGTTGAGCGCCATCAGGTCTTGGGCTTCACGCTCGATCTTGTAGTCGGTGGCCACGTTCTCGGCCGTCTCGGGCATCGAGTCGACGCCGTACTGCGCCTTCATGAGCTTGTTGACGAAGCGCCATCCGATGGTGGTGTCGTACACCGCGTTGTTGCGGCTGAAGGCGCTCTCGGCCTTGGGCATGACGAAGGGCGCGCGGCTCATGCTTTCGACGCCGCCAGCGATCATGAGGCCGGCTTCGCCGGCGCGGATGGCGCGGGCAGCCGTGCCCACCGCGTCGAGGCCGGAACCGCACAGGCGGTTGATGGTGGCGCCGCCCAGTTCGAGCGGCAGGCCCGCCAGCAGCGCCGACATGCGCGCCACGTTGCGGTTGTCTTCGCCGGCCTGGTTGGCGCAGCCGTAGAGCACGTCGCCCACGGCTTGCCAGTCGACGTTCTTGTTGCGTTCCATGAGTGCGCGCAGCGGCACGGCGCCGAGGTCGTCGGCACGCACACTGCTGAGCGAGCCGCCGTAGCGGCCGAAGGGGGTGCGGACTGCGTCGCAGATGAATGCTTGGTTGGTCA
Organism: Variovorax sp. OV700; assembly: GCF_900099805.1. Lineage (GTDB taxonomy): Bacteria > Pseudomonadota > Gammaproteobacteria > Burkholderiales > Burkholderiaceae_C > Variovorax. The sequence continues at coordinate 230,293 of NZ_FNDR01000004.1, forward strand.
TGGTGTGTCTCGTTGGAAGTGAATCGAACTCGGGAGTCCGCTTTTATGCGGCAATCGGCAATCCCACGAGCTTCTCGAGCTCCTCGCGGCTGAGCCCTTCGACCAGGTCGACGAGCTTCAAGCCTTCTGGCGTGCATTCGAGCGTGGCGAGGTCGGAGTACACGCGCTTGACGCAGCGGATGCCGGTGAGCGGATAGGTGCATTCCTTCACCAGTTTGCTCACGCCCTGCTTGGTGAGCAAGTCCATCATCACCCACGTCTGCTTGGCGCCGATGGCAAGGTCCATGGCACCTCCGACGGCGGGAATGGCGTCTTTCTCGCCGGTGTGCCAGTTGGCAAGGTCGCCCGTGCCCGACACCTGGAATGCGCCGAGCACGCAGATGTCGAGGTGCCCGCCGCGCATCATCGCGAAGCTGTCGGAGTGGTGAAAGAACGAGCCGCCCGGCAGCAGCGTGACGGGCTGCTTGCCGGCGTTGATGAGATCGTAGTCTTCTTCACCGGTGGCGGGCGCAGGGCCCATGCCGAGAATGCCGTTCTCGCTCTGCAGGATGACCTCGCGGCCTTTCGGCAGGTGGTTGGCCACCAGCGTGGGCTGGCCGATGCCCAGGTTGACGACGGCGCCGTCGAAGATGTCCTGCGCCACGCGGGCGGCGAGCTGGTCCTTGGTGCGACGTGTGTAGGTAGTGCTGCTCATGGTCATGCTGCCTTCTTGAAACCGCCGGCCTGGGTGGCGACGCGTTCGACGCGCACCACCTGGTGCACGAAGATGCCCGGAGTCACGATGGTCTCGGGGTCGAGGGTGCCGAGCTCGGCAATGTCGTGCACGGTGGCGATGGTCTTCTTCGAGGCCATGGCCATCACCGGGCCGAAGTTGCGTGCGGCCTTGCGGTAAACCAGGTTGCCCCAGCGGTCGCCGCGCTCGGCCTTGATGAGCGCCACGTCGCCATTGATGGGGTACTCGAGCACGTACTGCACGCCATCGATCTCGCGGGTTTCGCGGTTGCCCGCGAGCTGCGTGCCGTAGCCTGTGGGGCAGTAGAAGGCGCCAATGCCCGCGCCCGCGGCGCGAATGCGCTCGGCCAGGTTGCCCTGGGGCACGAGTTCGAGTTCGATCTTGCCGCTGCGGTAGAGCCCGTCGAACACCTGGCTGTCGGCCTGGCGCGGAAAGCTGCAGATGATCTTGCGCACACGCCCGGCCTTGAGCAGCGCGGCAAGGCCGGTTTCGCCGTTGCCGGCGTTGTTGTTGACCACAGTGAGATCCTTGGCGCCCTGCTCGACGAGACCGTCGATGAGTTCGCCGGGAATGCCGGCGGTGCCAAAGCCGCCGATGAGAACCGTGGCGCCGTCTTGGATGCCCGCAAGGGCATCGGCGACCGAGCGCGCGATCTTGTTGATCATGAAGCCTGTCTCCGGGAGTTGAAAAAGAAATCGAACCCTGCGAACAAACCGCCAAACAATCGCCCGATTCTGCGAACCGCAAAATTGTTCGTCTAAAGAACATTTGTTCGTATAATGAATTCTAAAGACGAATGATCGATATGGCAACCCACACGACACCACCCGACACACCAGCCCCCGGCGACAGCTATGTGCAGTCGTTTGCGCGCGGCCTCCAGGTGATCCGTTCTTTCAGCGCAAGCGCGCCACGGCAGACGCTGAGCGAGGTGGCGGTCGCCAGCGGGCTCACGCGGGCCGGCGCGCGGCGCATCCTGCTCACGCTGCAGACGCTCGGCTACGTCGTGACCGACGGCAAGCTCTTCACGCTCACGCCGCGCATCCTCGATCTGGGCTTTGCCTATCTCTCTTCGATGCCGATATGGAACCGCGCCGAGCCGGTGATGGAAGCGCTGGTGCAGGAGGTGCAGGAGTCTTGCTCGGCCGCCGTGCTGGACGCGACCGACATCGTCTATGTGATGCGCGTGCCGACGCAGAAGATCATGCGCATCAGCCTGGGCGTGGGCTCGCGGCTGCCGGCGTACTGCACGTCGCTCGGCCGCCTGCTGCTGGCCGACCTGGACGACGACGAAGTGCGCGCGCGGCTCGAAGCCTCGGAGCGCACAGCACTCACCAAGCACACGGTGACCGACGTCGACGCACTGATGGCCAAGGTGGCGCAGGCGCGCAAACAGCAGTGGTGCCTGGTGAACCAGGAGCTGGAAGAAGGCCTGATTTCAGTGGCCGCGCCCATCGTGAACCGCCAGGGCCGCATGGTGGCCGCGCTCAACATCACCGGGCAGGCCAACCGCACCAACGCCAAGGTGATGCAGGAGACGATGCTGCCGGCGCTAGTGGATGCTGCGAAAAAAATTTCGCGGTTGCTGTAATCGGAGCGATCCAATCCAGCGCACCCGCGGAACCGGCTTTGCCGGGCCGCTGGGTGCGCCCCCCCAGTGGGGGGAGGCGCCGAAGGCGCTTCGGGGGGCGTCCTAAACCTCGGAGTGGATGCCCTTCATGATGATCACGCCGCCCAGCCGCGCGGTATCGGCGCGCATGCGCTTGGCTAACGCGTCGGGCGTGCCAGGCTGCGCCTGCCAGCCGGTCTTCAGCAGCGCCTCGCTCACCTCGGGCGAGCCCATCGCCTCGACCAGCGCGGCATTGAGCTTGGCAATGGCGGCCGGCTTCATGGCCGCGGGGGCGGCCAGCGCAGTCCAGATCTCCAGGTCGGCGCCGCGCACGTCGGCGTCGCGGATCGTGGGCAGTTCGTTGGCCAGCGGGCTGCGCTCAGGCGACGTCACGCCAATGGCCTTGATCTTGCCGGACTTCACATGCGGCATGGCCAGGCCGGGCGGCAGCAGCGCCAATTGGATCTCGCCCGCCAGCAGGCCGGCGATCACCTGAGGATTGCCCGTATAGGGCTTGTGCTGGGCCGTGATGGCGGCGCGGCTCTTGATGAGTTCCATGCCCAGGTGGCCCACGGTTCCCACGCCGGGCGTGCCGTACTTGCCGTTGCTGCCGAGGTTGCGCGTCCACAACAGCAGGTCGGCCGCGGTCTTGCCCGTGGCATTACCGGAAACCACCAGCACGAGCGGCGCGGTGCCAATCAGGCCGACCGGTGCAAAGTCTCTTTCCGGGTCGAAACCGAGCTTGGGATTGAGCAGCTTCGCAATGGTGAGGTTGCCGTTGATCAGTGCGCCGATGGTGTGGTCGTCGGCGGCCTTGGCCACCTGGTCGGCCACCAGATTGCCGCTGGCACCGGGTTTGTTCTCGACCGTGACCGGCTGGCGCAGGATCTTCGACAGCGGCTCCGCGATGGCACGGGCTGCGAGGTCGGGCGAGGCCCCGGCGGGAAAGCCCACCAGGATGCGAACGGGCTTGGTCGGCCATGCGGCGTCGCCGCCTGCAGCACTGGCGCCGGTGCGCTGTGCCCATGAGCCCGGTGCAAAAAGCGATGCGGCAACTGCTGCTGCGCCGCCTTCGAGCAGGCGGCGTTTGGTGATCTTCAAGATGACTCCAGAGAGGGAAAAACGAGGACGCTGTTTTCGTTGTACTTACATAACGTTACATGAGGATGCTGCGTTGCGCAAGTGGGCGACCGTGGTTCAAGCGCCGCCTCGCTGGGCGAGAGCTCGCCGGGTCTTAGTTGAGGAGCCCCAGCCGCGTCGCCTGGTGAACCGCCTGCGTGCGCGACTTGACGGACAACTTGCGGTAGATGTTCTTGGCGTGGAACTCGATCGTGTTGACGGAAAGGTACACCGCTTCGGCGATCTCTCGGTTGGTCCAGCCTTGAGCGATGAACCGGAGCACTTTCAGTTCGCGCGGCGACAGCAACGGGGCTTCGGCTCGCGGTTTCGCGCCAGCCGGTGAGGTCTGATCAATGCCCGGTTTCGAACGCGCCGAGGCGGCAATCGATCCAAGCATCCGGCGCGCGATGCGTGAGTCCATTGGCGCACCGCCGCGTTCGATGGAACGCAGCAGGAACGCAATTGCGGCATCGTCGGCTCCAGTCAGCAAGTAACCTATGGCACCGGCGGAAATGGCAGAACTCACGAGATCGTCATCGTCGGTTTCGGACATGGCCACCGTCTCGATGTGCGGGCAAGTCTGCTGCACATGAAGAATCAGCGACAAACCGTCGCAGGCTGGCTCAGACAGGCCGACGAACATCAATGTAAACGCCCGACCGGCCAACATTTCGAAGGCTTGCGCCCTGGTGAACGCCATTGCCACGCACGCGGCTGGCGCCACCGCGGCGAGGATGTCTCGCATTCGATCGGACACGCTCCGGTTGCCTTCGACGATGAGAACGGCACCATGCCTGGCCGCGTCGACCGGCCTGACCGCTTCACACCACCGGAAGGTAGCGGCATCGACAAGCAGCGCGCTCATCGCCCACCCCGCGCCAGGCATTGGATGGTGTTCGCGGACACGCGATGGATGGCGAAGATCGGGTTGGGCACGAGCACCTCCTCTCGGCTGCACTTGGCAGGCCTCGGTTGACTTTTGTCTTAAACATCGCAGGAACGATGCCTAGTCAACACCCGTGATCGGCCATTTGGTCCTCAAGGCATGTAGAACTTTGATTTCATTGAGAAATCGTGTCCTGGCAAGGTGCATTCGCCACCTTTCCAGAGGCCTTCCGGGGCGTTCTGTTACGTATTCGCATCTGACTTTGTTACGTAGCGCGGCGGCCGTTTTCGAGCGTCGGGAAGGGCATGCAGCGGTTGAGCATCCGACCTTCTGCGACGACTAACTGCGTGTCTCCATTCAGTTTTTTAGATCCAAAGGAGCAGACATGCACCTTCGCTTCTGGCCGCTGATTGATAACTACGGAAACCAGTGATGTTCACGGAGGCGCCGGATTCTTAGTATCGGTTGCACTGCGTAACTTAATGAATCCGTCTTACATACCTTATGTAACAGGCCCTTGCGGGTTCTGAAGCTTCAGGGGTCCGGGACAGCAGAAAGGAACGCAAATGGATTACTTGGATTTCCCCCGCTCTGGCCGGCAAATCCAGTAATAACAACAGCTTATCGAGTGCGGCCGGCCTCCAGCGCACTCTCACGATGAGGATCGCTTCGTCCATGAATTCTTTAAACGGGACAAAAGTCTTGGTGCTGGGTGGACGGGGCTTTCTCGGACGCAACCTCATTGATCTGCTTTTGCGCGATGGTGCGTCCGTCAGAACCTTCGACCGTCCGACTTCTTCCTCTGCCGATCGTTGCGCTTTCGCCGGAAAAGTCGAGGAATTCGAGGGGAACTTCATCGACGGGCAGGGTCTACCAGCGGCGCTCGACAAGGTCGATCTGGTCTACCACCTCATCAGCACCACAGTCCCGAGTGGTTCGAACGCCGATCCGATCGGCGATGTGAACAGCAATCTCGCCGGAACCTTGCGCCTGCTCAAGGCGATGTCGACCGCAGGCGTCAACCGCCTCGTCTATGCGTCCTCGGGCGGAACGGTCTACGGAAATCCTTGCGTGCTCCCAGTTCCGGAATGGCATGCGCTCCAACCGATCAGTTCCTACGGCGTGGTCAAGGTCGCCATCGAGAACTATCTCCACCTGCATTCCGAACTCAACGGCCTCAAGGCCAACGTGCTCCGGATATCGAACCCTTATGGAATGCACCAGAGGCGCATTGGCGCCCAGGGCGTGATCGCGACCTTTCTCCACAAGCTGATGAATTCGGAGCCTATCGAGATCTGGGGCGACGGTTCGGCCGTTCGGGACTACATTTATGTCGCCGACGTCGCCCGAGCACTGCTTCTTGCAGGATGCAACCAGAAATCGGGGACCTTCAACATCGGCAGCGGCATCGGCCATAGCCTCAATGAGGTGCTTCGCATCCTGTGCGAGCAGACAGGCCTGGAAACCGAGGTCCGGTACTTGCCGCATCGAAAATTCGATGTCACGCAAACGTTTCTCGACATCGAACGCGCCCGGGAGGAACTCGGCTGGAACCCCTTCTACACACTGGAAGAGGGCTGCGCCCGTTTCTGCCAACTGATGGAGCGGGCTCGCGAGCCGGCGCTTCTCTGAGCGGGCATCACAAGGCTTCGCAATGCTTTTCGACAACGCACCAGTGGTACTGGAGGAACGTGGGAGCACTGAGCCAGGTGAATGCATGTGGCCTCAAGACCACGGCCCACGCAATGCAAAGACATCCGGGGCTCCCATCTATGTAACCCAGCCGGTCCTTCCGCCACTCGACGAGTTCTTGCCTTACCTGCGCGAAATCTGGGACAGCAAGATACTTACCAACGGCGGCCCTTTCCATGAGCGACTCGAGGCTGCGCTGTGCGAATACCTCGGCGTCGAGCACATATCGCTCTTCACCAATTGCACGATCGGGCTGGTCACCGCACTGCAGGCCCTGCGAGTGTCCGGGGAAGTCATCACCACGCCCTACTCGTTCACCGCGACCGCGCATTCCCTCTTGTGGAACCGCATCAAGCCGGTATTCGTCGACATCGATCCCCATACGCTCAACCTCGATCCGGCGCGGATCGAAGCGGCGATAACGCCCGCTACCAGCGCCATCATGCCTGTCCATTGCTATGGACATCCCTGCGATGTCGAGGCGATCGAGAAGATCGCACGGGCGCACGGACTGAAGGTGATCTATGACGCCGCCCACGCCTTCGGTGTGCAACTGCACAGCGGCAGCCTTCTCAAGCACGGTGACCTGTCCGTGCTGAGCTTTCATGCCACCAAGGTCTTCAATACGTTCGAAGGCGGCGCCATCGTGTCACCCGATGCGCAAACCAAACGCCATATCGACCAATTGAAGAACTTCGGCTTCGTCGACGAAGTCACGGTGGTCACGCCAGGCATCAACGGCAAGATGAGCGAGTTCAATGCCGCACTCGGCCTTCTGCAGTTGCGCGAAGTGAATCAGGCAATTGCCAGGCGCGGCGAGATCGACGCGCGATACAGGCAAGGGTTGCGTGCGGTCGAGGGCATCCACTGCATCGGAAATGCGGGCGAACGCATTGCGAACCACGCCTACTTTCCGGTACTTGTTCGGCCGGAGTACCCGCTTGCGCGCGACGAGCTCTACGCGATGCTGCAGGCAAACGACATCCACACTCGGCGCTACTTCTACCCGCTTGTGAGCAGTTTCGAGATGTACCGCGATCTGCCTTCGGCTCAGCCGAGCGGGCTGCCGGTGGCACACAAGGCGGCAGAAGAGGTGATCTGCCTGCCGATCTACCCCGCGCTTTCCAACGCGGATGTGGACCGCATCATCGCCATCTTGCAACAGGCTGGATCGCAGTGATGAAGCGCTTGGCCTCCATGCAGCCCTACTTCTTTCCCTACCTCGGGTACTGGCAATTGATTGCCGCAGTGGATTGCTTCGAGCTGTTCGACCAAGCCCAATACATCGATCGAGGTTGGGTGAACCGCAATCGCATCCTCAAGCCGGGTGGCGGATGGAGCTACATCCAAGTGCCGGTTGCAAAGCATCCGTTCACAACCGCGATTCGCGACGTGAAGATCGCGCCATTGCCAGAGTGGAAGACCAGGATCGTCAATCAGCTTGCGGAGTACAGAACGAAGGCACCGTTCTTCGCTGAAACGATGGAACTCGTCGAATCCGCGCTGTTCGGTGGCCAGGAGCCAACCATCGGCGCGCTGAACTGCCGCATCGTGCGGCAGGTCTGTGACGCACTGTCGATTCGCAGCGAGATTGTCGCCTCGTCGGACTACGACTACGACTACGGCACGATCCCCGACCGTGGCGATCGTACGCTGGCCATGGTGCAAAACATGGGAGCCAGCGAATTCATCAATCCGATCGACGGCATATCGCTTCTGGATCCGGACAAGTTTGCGCGTTGCGGCATCAAGCTAAGTGCGCTGAAGCCACCGACCATCGCGTATCCGCAAGCCGGAGATCGATTCGAACCGGCTTTGTCGATCATCGACGTGATGATGTTCAATGGAATTGCAGAGACGAGTCAATTGATATCGGCAAGCAGCATCGTGCCCGCGATAAATCCATTGGCGCCGGCTTTTCAATTGGATTGCGCATGAACTGCCTCGCTACCGTCCTTCTCTGTCATTAGCCCGTCTGCCCCGAATCGATCCTTTCATGCCCACATCATCGTGGGAGCGCGGCAGGACCAAAATTGAAAAAGTCATGACTCATTACTGGAAAAATTATTACGAAGCCAATGCAGACAAGTTCGCCGACTCCCTCATGAAGCAAGTGGACCGCACGATCAACGGTGCCGAAGAGGAGCAAAGCGAAATTGATCTGACCGTCGAAAGCCTGAGGCAGGTGCTTAATCTCGATAGCACCGACCAAGTTGCCGACCTGTGCTGCGGAAATGGCCTGCTCACCAGGGCCGTTGCGTGCGGCGTGGCAACGATGATCGGCGTTGATTTTTCCGAAAAACTGATCGCTTGTGCGAACCGCTTCAACGCTGCAAGTAATGTTCGATATGTGGTCGGCGATGTCTCGAAGCTCGATGGTTCCTTTTTTTCCAGTGTAACCAAGGTGTTCATGGAATCCTCGGTACAGCATCTCGAATCCGATGAGCTATCAAGATTACTACGCACATTGGGCAGCACCCCGAATATCGAGGCGGTCTTTATTGGTGGCGTTCCCGACGCGGACCGCCTGAGTGTCTATTACGACGACGACCGAAAAATGGCTTTTTACCGCCAGCGCGAGGCTGAAGGCAGGCCGCACATAGGCACTTGGTGGTCTCAGCCTCAATTGCAGAAGGTAGTCGAGGACAGCGGATTGCGAGTGCGGTTTTTGCCCCAGGACGCGAGGCTCACTTCAGCATACTACCGGTACGACTGCCTCATCGAGCGGCCGAGCCGCTAGCAAATTCACGCACGCAGTGAACTGCTCAGAGCAAAAATATGAACAAAAAAGTCGGCTTATCCCCTGAAGGGCACCTTCTTGCCAATAATTTTCGCGTGCCGCGAGATGCAAACAGCAATTCCGGTCTAAATGAAGAGTTGATCGGCCAGTTGATTCAGCTGGGCGTCCTCTCCACGCTCAGCGATACAACTCAACCCATCGATCTTCATCGCAATTTCCAGGGCTGGAAAAGTCAAAGAGGCATGCTGCTGGATACGCGCAGAACGCGAGCCTTCAGAGATGCCATCGAGCAGACGATAAGAGGCGGCGAGACGGTCATAGACGTCGGTTCGGGATCGGGAATTCTGTCGATGTTTGCTGCTCGCGCCGGGGCCAAAGAGGTTTTCGCTCTGGAAATAACGAGTGCCATAGAGTTATCGCGCCTTATCGCTCAAAGAAATGGACTTCATGCGATCGAGTTCATCCAAGGAGACGCAGGCAATTTTGAGGCAGACTCGAAAGTCGACTTAATAATTTCCGAATTCATCGGAATGTATGTACTGGATGAATGGCTTCATTTTTCCGCCTTCGCAAAAGTACGAGACGCCAATTTGAAAGAAGATGGAAAGGTTATTCCAAAATCGGCCCAAATGTATTTGTCCGCCATAGACAATCACCGCCTCTACGTGGAGAGAGGACAGGGATTTTGGGAAACTCCGGTCTTCGGCTTTGATTTTTCCGATGTACTTGCCGTGGAGACAACGCGTCCGCAAAGAGAGATCGTTTACCAGTTTGAAGAAAAGTCCATAGTAGACACGGCCAGTGTCGCATCGTTTGATTTTAAGACGTCAAAAGTCGACGATTACTTTTTTGAGAAAGAGCTGGAATTCACCTACGCCGCCGCTGGCTTTTGTCATGGCTTTCTGGGCCATTTCGACCTCGAGGTTGTGGAGGGAAAATGCATAAGCACCTCACCGCTGGAGAGTTCCACGAATTGGAGGCAATCGTATTTTCCGATGCCAAAAATTGCAGTCGAGGCAGGGGAAAAAATAAATCTTGTCTTTCGCACCTTCAAGAATTCCGAGAGCGGCGAATTTTGCATTGGGCTGCAACTAAAAAACAGAAGGGCAGAAGAACAGCCGCCTGAACTAGTTTATGTGCTGGACAGTGCAAGTTGAATTTCCCACATAAATTGAAGCCGGTTTTCTGGAACAGAGAGACTGTTTGCGCTTCGGAATAAAAAATGCCAAAAATCTCCGTCATACTTACATCATTCAATCACGAAAAATATATACGTGAATCGATTGATAGCGTGCTTCACCAAAGCTTCTCCGATCTAGAGCTTCTTATTCTTGACGATGCCTCGTCGGACAATTCATGGTCGATCATCAACGGCTATTCGGACGATCGAATAAAGCTCTTTCGTAGCCAGGCCAACGGGGAAATATCGCCTCTGATCGAAAAAGTCATACGTGAAGTTGCAACTGGCGAATACATAGCCATGCATCATTCAGATGACGTATGGGAACCTGAAAAACTCGCCAAGCAAATAGCCTACATTGACGGACGCCCGGAGGTCGGCGCCGTATTTACTTGGGTGCAAGTTATCGACGAAACGGGCGCCCGGCGCGAAAACGACTGGTTCAATCGAGGCAATCAGCCTCGATGGGCGTGGCTGAAAGAATTGTTCGATGAAAAAAACACGCTCAATCATCCCAGCGCGCTCATCCGCAGACGTTGCTACGACGAGATCGGGGGCTACCGCTATGGGCTCGGGCAAATAGACGACGCCGAATTCTGGAGCCGCCTCGTGCTCCGGCATCCAATCCATGTACTTGAAGAAAAGCTGACGCTGCATCGGCTCTTTTCGGACAACTCGAACGTCAGCGGTGACCGCCCGGACGTCGCCGTGCGCATTAGCCATGAATGGAACTTCCTGCGCGAAAACCTTCTCAGCCTCCGCGGTTTCGACGAGATCGTGCAGGTGTTCCCCGAACTTGAGCGGTGGCGCCACCCAAAGGGGTTTAACGCCAAGTTTCTTCTGGCCATGGCGTGCGTGCAATCGCCGCATCGCAGCGCCTGGGTTCTCGGCTTGCAATGGCTATTCGAGTTGCTGAACGACACGGCTCAGCAAAATCAACTGGCCGAACTCTATGCATTCACCGATTTCAGCTTCATCAAGCTGTCAGCCACTCTCGACAGCTTCCGGGTGGAAGCCACGAAGCAGCATCAACGCGACGTGGCCGAATATGAAACAAGAATTCAGGGAGTGCTGTCGGAGTACGCTGCATTGCGAGGTGTACTGGCTGAACGCGATCTCCTGCTGAAGGATTCGTTGAGCGAGTACGCAAGCAATGTGCAGCGCCTGCAGGAGGAATACGTGGAAGCCAGCCACCGCACGCAGGCGACCCATCAAGAGGCTCTCAGCGCATTGGAGGCCAAGGTCGAAGAACTGCGGCTTACGCATCTCGAGAAAGATCAGGCTGTGTCCGAAGCTCGGCAGCTCGCCGAAGCGCAGTGCGCGCTGGCCGCGACGGAATCCCGCAGAGCCGACACGGCGCTTGAACGAGCCGAGGCGGAGCGTGCGAGAGCAGAGGTCACTCGGACCTTGGTAGAGACTGCGGAGGCCAGAGCCACGTCGGCGCAAAACCTGGCTGAGGCTGCGGAGGCCAGGGCCGAAGCGGCGGAAAACTCGGCTGAGGCTGCGGAGGCCAGAGCCACGTCGGCGCAAAACCTGGCTGAGGCTGCGGAGGCCAGGGCCGAAGCGGCGGAAAACTCGGCTGAGACTGCGGAGGCCAGAGCCACGTCGGCGCAAAACCTGGCTGATGCTGCGGAGGCCAAGGCCGAGGCTGCGGAAAACTCGGCTGATGCCGCGGAGGCCAGGGCTGCGGCGGAGCGCGGCAAAGCCGAAGCCGCGAAAAACCGGGCGGAGGCAGAACAAGCGAGAGCCGATGCAACGCAAAGTAGCGCCCAGGCGGAACGCATCAGAGCTGACGCGGCAGAGCAAGAGGCAACTTGGCAGCGCCAACAAGCGCAGAACGCCAGTACGCAGAGAGAAACCATCGCCGCACGCCTTGCCGCGGTGGAGTCGAGTTCCAGCTGGCGTGCCACGGCCCCGGTCCGGCGCTTCTTGGCGAGCAAGCCGCGTGCCGCGCGCACTGTCCGGCGCGCGGCCAAGTTGATCTGGTGGTCCGCCACCTTGCAGCTCTCGAAAAAGATGGGGGAATGGCGCGCGCGGCGACACGCGACTCGCCCGGCGGCAACCGAGCGAGTACCGGCACCTGCCGATGCGGAGGCGATCGCCCTTGGTCTTTTTGCCCCACCAGAACTCGCCGCCACCGCTCCTCGCCCGGTTGGCAACGCGCTCGGCGAGTGGGCGGCCCAGCTCGATATGCTGAAGGCTCGCTCGACTCTGCTTCTTGCACCGGGTTCGCATGCCGAGCAGTACTTTCAAAACCTCGGTTTCGATGGTGCAGCTGCCGCTGCGTGGGCACGGCTGATCACCATGAGGCAAGCCGATCTCGAAGCAGGCGACGTCGAGAAAGCGGCGGCCAGTCTCGATGCCAATGCCTACTTCCAGACCTTGGCGGACAAGCTTTGTCCTAATCCCTTGTTCGATCCTGCCTTTTATGGGGAGCGCGCGAACCTCCGTGGCGCCGATCGGGACTTGGCCGTCCACTATTTGTTGTTGGGCGAACCCTTGGGCCTGGCGCCCTCGGCACGCTTCGATCCTGCTTACTACTTCAAGTGCCAATTCGATATTGCCGCGGCGGCGATGAACTGCCTCCTGCACTACATCTCGGACGGCCACCTGGAGAATCGGCGGCCTTGCCCCCCACTTGTAGCCGCTCCTTCGCAAGCAGAGGTGATCGCCCTTGGTCTTTTTGCCCCACCAGAACTCGCCGCCACCGCTCCTCGCCCGGTTGGCAACGCGCTCGGCGAGTGGGCGGCCCAGCTCGATATGCTGAAGGCTCGCTCGACTCTGCTTCTTGCACCGGGTTCGCATGCCGAGCAGTACTTTCAAAACCTCGGTTTCGATGGTGCAGCTGCCGCTGCGTGGGCGCGGCTGATCACCGTGAGGCAAGCCGATCTCGAAGCAGGCGACGTCGAGAAAGCGGCGGCCAGTCTCGATGCCAATGCCTACTTCCAGACCTTGGCGGACAAGCTTTGTCCCAATCCCTTGTTCGATCCTGCCTTTTATGGGGAGCGCGCGAACCTCCGTGGCGCCGATCGGGACTTGGCCGTCCACTATTTGTTGTTGGGCGAACCCTTGGGCCTGGCGCCCTCGGCACGCTTCGATCCTGCTTACTACTTCAAGTGCCAATTCGATATTGCCGCGGCGGCGATGAACTGCCTCCTGCACTACATCTCGGACGGCCACCTGGAGAATCGGCGGCCCTGTCCTCCAACAGTCAGGCGCACGGCAAGGCCCGAGCTGATGGATTCGCAACGAGAGAACGTCATCCTGGTGTTGCACGAGACTTCGCGCACCGGCGCCCCTATTCTTGGATGGAACATCGCACGGCTTCTCTCCAAGCGCTACAACGTGTTCACGGTGCTCCTCGGAGAAGGCGCCCTTGCACCCGAATTCGAAGCTGTCAGCGTCGAATCGCACGGCCCTTTCGAGGGAGGGCATCCCACCCCGACCGATGCGGAAGTGGGACTTTCCCCTTTGTTCGAAGGCAGGGTGTTCAAGTACGCCATCGTGAACAGCATCGAATCCCGCGTCGCACTCCAGGTTTGCGCCGCGCGATTCGTGCCGACCCTCCTGCTGGTGCACGAGTTCGTAACGTACATCTGGCCGGTGGATTCGCTACGAAAAGCACTCGATACGGCATCCGAGGTCGTGTTTCCCGCTCCCTTGGTCGCACGCTCATCGCTCGACGTGCATCCCGCTCTCCAAGCGCGGGGCTTTCACATCGAAGCGCAAGGCATGTCAAGGCTTCCCGAAGGCAGGGCGACCCAAAAGCTGGTTGCGCCTGAGCGGATCCAGACGCTGGCCGCACTGCGGAAAGAGGGCGCCCTGATCGTGATGGGCGCGGGATCGGTCAATCTCCGCAAGGGAGTGGATCTGTTCATCGCTGTTGCGGCCTCAGTGAAGCGCCTGCAACTCAAACGGCGCGTGCATTTCATGTGGATCGGCGAAGGCTACCGGCCGAGCGAAGATATGGGCTATTCCTTCTACCTGAAAGAGCAGCTGAGCCGCTCGGGCCTCGATGCAGACCTGAGCTTCCTCGATGAGGTGTCCGATCTGGAGCCCGTCTACGGGTTGGCCGATATCTTTCTCCTGGCCTCCAGGCTCGATCCCTTGCCGAACGTTTCAATCGATGCGGTTCACAGAGGTATCCCCATCGTCTGCTTCAAGAATGCGAGCGGTATCGCCGACTTGCTCATCGAAGATCCCGAGACAGCGGCGGGCGTGGTCGAGCATCTGGATATTCACGCCGCAGCCGAAGTGATCGGACGCCTTGCCATGGATGAGCCCGCGCGCGCGCGAATGGCGGATGCGACGAAGCGCTTTGCGGCGGCGAAATTCGATATGGAGCGCTATGTTCACCGTCTGGACGAGCTCGGTACAGCGTGCTCGATGAACGTATTGCAGCAGCAGAGGCTCGGAAGATCGGCGCCCTCATTGATCTGGTTCGATGCACAGTGGTATGCGGCTCAGGTGGGAAGCACCACAGATGGCGCCCACGCGCATTTCCTCACAGCCGGCGCGACGCAAGGGCGGTTTCCAAGCGCACTGGTCGAACACATTGTGCAGACCCTCGGCGCGGGACCGCTGTCCATCATGGAAACTTACAGCGCGCTTTCCGCCGCTTCATCGGCGTGGCCCAGCGAAGTTCCGCCGAGTGCAATTCGATTGCTGGTATTCCTGTTCGTGCCCGAGTGGCATGAGGGCGCCGGAACGCCACTGGAGCGGTTTCTTGCGTATCTCCGCGGCGGTATGCCCATCGATGCGGCACCGGGACCACTGTTCGATGCGGGCACCTACAGGCAGCGGGCAGTGGCAGCCGGATTGCCATCGTTCGGTGCTCAGGAAAGCGCCATGCTGCACTGGCTCTCGTATGGCTTCGCCGCGCGCACGGTGCCCACGGAGCGCTTCGATGAAGCGTTCTACCGCAAGGCCAATCCCGATATTGCCGCTTCTTCGCTCTGGGGATTCGCGCATTTCGTGGAGCATGGCCTGAAGGAGCAACGGTCAGCAGGCCATTTCCCGACGTTCCAACGCGGAGTAAGTCCGTACCGCCCGGTCAGCAGCAGCGCCGCTCAGGATCTACATCGACATTGGTTCGCGCTGGACTTTCCAGCACGTGATTACATCTTTGCGGACGAAATAACTGCGAAATTCGAACAGCGATTGCACGAGGTCCTGCGCGCGGACCAGCTGCCGCAGATTTTTTCCGAGATGCAACTGATCGAGCCGGACATCGGGGAGCTTTCTTCGATCACCCACAATCTTCTGCCGCCCTTCTACGATGGCATGCGAACGGTCCACGCCGCGCTGCGCAACCGGTTGCCTGCCACCCATTACGACAGCATCGTGTGTGTGCCGTGGGTCCGCACAGGCGGGGCCGACCTAGTCGCCGGACTGCTGGCAAAGGCTCTGCTGCGCGTTCGTCCGAACGAGCAGATCCTGATCTTGAGGACCGATCACCCGCACTTCGAGCGCGCCAACTGGCTGCCTTCGGGGGTGGACTGCGTAGACGTGTCGGACATCATGAGCAGCATGCTTCCGGCGGCCGCCGAGAACATGTTGCGCGTGATGTTCAGAGGGCTGACCGCGAAGCGCGTCTTTAACGTGAATAGCCGACTGTGCTGGGGCACTTTCCGCACTCACGGCGCCAACCTGGCCACCATACTGGAGACCTATTCCTACATGTTCTGCTGGGATCAGACGCCATCAGGACGAAGAGTCGGCTATCCCTCAGAGTTCTTCGCGGCCACAGCCCCGCACACGACGGCCTTTCTGACTGACACGGCTTTCATGCGGGACGAGTTGACGAAGATGTATCGCCTGAGCGCCGCAGCGAGCAATCGGATCGTGCCGATCTGCACACCAGCGCAGGGGCCGCTCCTGACGCCGTCCATCGCCCGACGCGTGCTTAAAAAGGCCGATCCGGCAAGCCGGAAACTCGTGCTATGGGGCGGTCGGCTGGATCTGCAGAAGCGATTTGACCTAGTTCAAGAGGTCGCGCGCAAGATGCCCGACGTCGAGTTCCGGTGCTGGGGTGCGGCATTGCTGGATGCGCCCCCCGATCTGTCGGCATTGCCGGTCAACTTGAAGATGCAAGGCAGCTTCGATCATTTCGATGAGTTGCCGCTCGACGAAGCCGGCGCCTGGTTGTTCACGGGATTGTGGGAGGGAATGCCAACGACGCTCATCGAACTTGCAACGCGCGGCGTGCCCGTCGTCGCAAGCGCCGTCGGCGGTGTGCCGGAACTCATTCGGCCCGATACCGGCTGGCCCGTTCCGCCTGAGGCATCGACAGAGGACTATGTCGATGTGCTTCGCAGCGCCCTTTCTTGCCCAGAGGAGGCGCTGCGCCGCGCCGAGATCCTGCAGAAGCGCGTGGCTGGTGCCTATTCGGAAACAGTTTACGACCGCACGCTCGGCACCTTGCTTGCAGCGGAACAGACATCATGAAAAACCGCAACATCGACATCACGGCCGTTCTCAATGGACACAAGGAAGGGCTACTGGCCGGGCCCGCGCTGACCAGCTTCGAACGCGCCATCGGCCTGGCGCGGGATGCCGGGCTCCAAGTGGAAGGTGTGATCGTGCTGGACCGCCCCGACGCTGCCACGCGCATGCAATTTGCCAGCGTGGAGTCACGCTACGAGATCTTCGAGACTGACCACGGCGACCCCGGCTTGGCACGCAATTCGGCCGTCGCCGCGGCCAATGGCACTTTTATCTCGTTTCTCGACGGGGACGATCTATGGTCACCCAACTGGCTGGTTGCCGCGCACCAGCTCTGCGCCGCTGAACCCGAAGTGACCGTGGCTCACTCGGAAGTGAACATTATCTTTGGAGAACAGCGTCTTCTCTGGTGGCATATCGACTCTCGCAGCCCGAACTTCGATCCGGGCTATCTGCGCTTCAACAACTATTGGGACGCCATGGCATTTGCGGCAACCGATATTTTCAAGCGCTACCCATTCGAAGCGACGAACCTGTCTCTCGGCTATGGATACGAAGACTGGCATTGGAACTGCGTCACGCTGGAGGCGGGCATTGACCATCGGCCGGCGCTTGGCACGGCGCATTTCAAGCGCCGCAGAAAAGTGTCGCAGCTGGCAATAACCAACGCCGCGAATTCAATCGTCTTGCCCACGCCGCTTTCTTCCTACGGTTGGCTCCCTTGATCTGAAGATTGTTCGGCACTTGCGTCTTCAGCAGGAGGAGAATCAACAGCTCTTGCTTGGCTCATCCGGCAACAGGAGCACGAGCCGCCGGAGGCGGTTGAAACGGTCCGCATCGTGTCCAAAGGTTACGCACGCATTTACAATCCGTGCCGCATCACCCTTTCCCCACACGAGGCCTCGTCCGCAATGCCCAAGAGCCCCCTGCCGCGCGCCCGTTTCAGCTTTTCCCCCACCGTGCGTGCCCTGCTCCTGGCCACTGCCTGCGGCATGGCGCTGCCCGCGCTTGCCGCGGTGGAGCACGATGAGGTCGATCGGCTCATGCAGGCTGGCAAGCTGGACGAAGCCATGTCGCGCGCCGACGCTTTCCTGAAGGACAAGCCGAAGGATCCGCAGATGCGCTTCCTGAAGGGCGTGATCCAGCTGGATACCGGCAAGCGCACCGAAGCCATCGCCGCCTTCACGCAGTTGACACATGACGCGCCCGAACTGCCCGAGCCGTACAACAACCTTGCGGTGATCTACGCGAGCCAGAACCAGTTCGACAAGGCACGCAGCGCGCTCGAAAGCGCGATTCGCACCAACCCGAGCTATGCCACCGCGCAAGAGAACCTGGGCGACGTGTACGCGCGGCTGGCCAGCCAGGCCTACAGCAAGGCGCTGCAACTCGACCAGAACAACACGGCGGTGCAACCCAAGCTGGCGGTGATCCGCACCTTGTTCACTCCGGCACCGGTGGGCGGTAAATCCGCGGCCACGGCGATGGCGGCTGCGCCTGCCGCAAAGACCGCCGCGCCCACTGCTGCGCCTGCGCCTGTCGCGAAGGCGGCCGCTGCCCCAACGCCCACCCCAGCTCCCGTGCCTGCACCTGCGCCAGTCAAGGCAGCAGCACCGGCGGCAGCGCCGACACCCGTGCCACCGGCACCGCCACCGCCTGTGGTGGTGGCGAAGGCGCCCGAGGCTTCGATGCCATCCGCATCCGCATCTGCATCCGCATCCACACCTGCATCCACGCCGGCCGCGGTAGCAGCAGCAGCAACGCCCGGCTCGACGGCCGAGGTGGAATCGGCCGTGCGCGGATGGGCCGCCGCTTGGGCGTCGCAGGACATGGAGCGCTACCTTGGCGCCTACGGCCCCGAGTTCAATCCCGGCGGCGGACAAAGTCGCAAGAGCTGGGAAGAAGAACGCCGCGCGCGAATCGTCGGCAAGTCGAGCATCAGCGTGAATCTCGAGAACCTGGCGATCAACGTCAACGGACAAACCGCGACCGCCAAGTTCCGCCAGATCTATCGCGCAGACAACCTCAACATCTCGAGCCGCAAGACACTGGAGCTGCATCGCTCTGGCAACCAATGGCAAATTCGCAAGGAAAGCGTCGGGGGGTAGTGGCGGACATCGTCCGGCGCGGCCGGCTTCCGAAGAACGCTCCGGTCCCGCGCAGCGGGAACTTGCTTGCGGCGCTCGTGGCGGCGTCGGTCCTTTTGCTGACGGCGCCCGGCCCGGCCAATGCCTCCACCAAGCCCGGCGGTACCACCGCCAACTCGAAGACCAACGGCAGCCGACCGGTCCACCAGGCCGCCAGGGAAGCGAAATCTCGAGCAAAGAAGACCGCTGGCGCACAAACCGCAAGCGCGGCCAGCAGGTCCGCGCCGCGCAAGGCGGCGGCATCTTCGGCCGCCCTTCAGGAAGCCAGCGGCGCCGAGGCCCGACTGATCGCAGTCTACGAACTGTTCGGCCGCGGCCAGGCGCGGCCCGCGCTCGCCAAGGCCCGCAATCTGGTGCGCGACTACCCCAACTTTCAGCTGGCGCAGCTGGTCTACGCCGACCTGCTCGCAACGCAGGTACCACCGGCCCACGCCTTCTCCGACGCCTCGGGCATCGCACGCCTGCGCGGCGATCCGGCCATGGCTGAACTGCGCGAAGAATCGCAGCGGCGCCTGCAGGCCCTGCGCGACAGGCCGCCAGCCGGCACCGTGCCTTCGCAGTTCCTGGCGCTGTCCACGCGCAGCCGCTATGCCATTGCGGTCGATGCCTCGCGTTCGCGGCTCTACCTGCTCGAGAACTCCGACAAGGGGCTGCAGCTGGTGGCCGATTACTACGTGTCGGTCGGCAAGTCGGGCATTGGCAAGGTCGCGGAAGGCGACGCGCGTACACCGCTGGGGGTCTACTACATCACGAGCAGCCTCGATCCGAAGTCGCTGCGCGACTTCTACGGCGCCGGCGCGCTTCCCATCAACTACCCCAACCCGTATGACGTGCGGCGCGGCAAGACCGGTGGAGGCATCTGGCTGCACGGCACCCCGCCCCAGCAGTTTGCGCGCGCGCCGCTGGCAAGCGATGGTTGCGTCGTCATGGCCAACCCCGACCTGAAGCAGCTCTTGCGCAAGGTGCAGATCGGCGCCACCCCCGTGGTCACGGCCCGCAGCCTGCAATGGATCTCGCAGCCACAGGCCCAGAAAGACGCCCAGTCATTCACCAGTGCCATCGCGGCCTGGAAAGATGCACGGGCCAACGGCAATGAAGCGCAATTGAAGAAGTTCTATTTGCCGGAATTCCAGCGCAACAACAATAAAAAATCCCTCGAAGGATTTTCGGTGCTCCACGACGAAGTGGAATATGCCCAAGGCAAACGTGTCCAGTTCAAGGACATGTCGTATCTGCACTGGCGCGATGGTGACGAAACCATGGTCGCCACCTTCGGAGAAGTCTTCGAAGGCGAAAAGAGCGGACGCACTCGGCGTCAATACTGGCTGCGCCAAGGCAGCGAGTGGAAGCTCTTTCACGAAGAAATCCTGGGCTGAACCTGACTTTCGGCCCTCCTATGAGGGGGGTCATGCTCAAAATCCGTGATTTTTTGCTCAGATGTTGGCCCGAACTTGGCCGTTACATCTCGCTTCACGATACCCGTGCTACGTAACACGTAACGCGCTGGTGCCCGTAACGTCGACCTCGTGCGCGTTCCGTCCGCACCGTAACGACGTCCCCCGTTCATGGGATGGGTACCTTTGTTATCAGAGGGAAGAATGGTCTCCGGACTGTTAATCACCCCCTGAAGTTCGATCGCGTCGCAGGACGGCGCGGGCTTGGCCGCGTTCCTGCTTAGACCCTTCGGTTAGCACAGGAACCTTCCTGTCTCATGGGTACCTCTTGTTGATACACAGAGTTACGCCGTATAACATCCACCTGCCGTCACTGTTGTTAACAATTCCTTGAAGGGGAAATTATGCTTCGCTCAATTACTCGTTTTCTGCGCGATGAAGAAGGTGCTACTGCAATTGAATATGGGATTATTGCGGGGTTGATTTCGGTTGTGATGATTACGGCAATTACTGGCACCGACGGAATAGGCGCAAATCTGTCGACCATCTGGACGAACATCAGGACCGCTATCGCAGCTGCTTAAATGACGTTGCAAGCAATGACATCAGCCTATTTGATGTGGTTGCTATTCATTGCCGTTTATGACTTCAGGCAACGCCGCGTCCCTAATTGGCTTGTGCTCGCAGGCGCCTTCCTGGCTCTTGTGGCGCTGACATTGGGGATGGGGCCCGTCAAGCACGACTGGGCTGCCGCCCTGCTCGGTGCAGGCGTGGCTTTTGGTTTTCTGGTGTTTTTCTACGCCCTCGGAGTCATGGGAGCCGGCGACGTGAAGTTCGCGGGAGCGCTCGGACTCTGGGTAGGCTTTTCGGCGCTGCTCCCCGTCTGGCTCATCGGCAGCCTCCTCGCCAGCCTTCATGCCGTGCTTTGGCTGATTCTTCGGCGCTGGCCAGTTTCCCCCCGGTTTTCGCTCGCGCCGTTCGGGCCGTCGCCGCCGACAGATGGAAGTCCATCGCCGACCCGGGTTCGCTTTATTCCCTATGCGGCCTATCTCGCGCTGGCCGCCGCGGTGTGGATGGTTTGGGGTCGACAGAGCGCCTAGTCGCTCCGCCACCACGAGCTGTTCATCGATAGCTCTCGAATTGCTCCTTTTCTTGACACGCCGCTCATGATCAATCTCACCAAAATCATCGCCGCCGTCCTCGTGCTCCTGGCCCTCGCGCTCGGCGGCTATGCATGGCTGCTGAGCCGCAAGCCCCCACCGCCCGTCGCGGTCGCCGCCTCTGCCGCCGCTCCGGGCAAGGCCGCCCAGGCGCAAACCTTTCCCGTGGTCGTGGCAGCCAAGCCGCTGCCGGCGGGCCTGCCGATCCCGGCCGATGCACTTCGCATCGAACGCCTGACGATCAATCCAGTGGGCGCCTTCCAGGACACCGCGCCGCTCGCGGGGCGCGTGCCGGTGATCGACCTGAGCGAAGGCTCGCCGCTTCTCCAAGCCCAGCTCGTTTCCGGTCTTGCGCTGCGCATCGCTGAAGGCGAGCGTGCTGTCGCCATCAAGGCCGACGAGATCATGGGTGTGGGCAACAAGGTTCAACCCGGCGACTTCGTCGACGTGTTCCTGATGCTCAAGTCGGACGGCAAGGACATCGACCGCAGCCAGGCGCGCCTCTTCCTGTCGCGCAAGCGCGTGCTGGCCTACGGCAGCGCCTCCGTCGATGGTCTGCCTTCCAAGATGGACAAAAACGGTACCGCACAGCAGGCCCAGCGCGCCGAGGCAGCCCGGACTGCCGTGCTCGCAGTGCCGGTGGACGATGTCAACCGGCTCACGCTTGCCGAAAACAGCGGCCGCTTGATCCTGGCGCTGCGCAATCCCACCGATATGTCGGAACCCGATCCGAAGCTCTTTGCCGAGTTGCCCACCGCTTTGCAACCGTCTCCGCCGAAAGCCGGCGAACCGCGTCGCCCGCAACTCGAAGGACTGGACCGCGCGCAGGCCGGTATCACCACGGCGGATTTCGTGACCGGCGGCAAGCCGGGCAGCGCCTCACGCGTGCCGGCTATCGCTGCTGCGCGGATTCCAGCGGCTCGCACCGACGACTCCCGCGGCGGACTCAAGGTCGAAGTCATTCGTGGCGACCGCAGCGAAACCATCAACTACTGATCAGCAACAAGCGGCACGCCCATGCATGCCACGCAGAAAACGAACTCCATGACGATCGCCCTTCTCGCGAAAACAACCGGCCCGGCCCGTCCACTGCGTCCAGCACTCGCGGTGCTGTGCCTGCTGGCCTCGGGCGTCTGGCCTGTGGTTTCCGCAGCCGCAGATCCGGCAGAAGCGCCGTCTCTTCGCCCCGCAATTCAACTGCGGATCGACGCAGGCACGCAAAAGGAACTGCTGATCGGCAAGGGTATCGAGCGCATGGCCATCGCCGACGAGACGGTGGCCGGTGTCGCGCTCACCCGCCAATCGCCCAACTCGCCGGCCGCGCGCCTCATCGTCACCGGCAAGGCTGCGGGGCGGACCACGCTCATGGTCTGGGAAAAAGGCCAGTCGACCGCCACGGTCTACGCGCTCGAAGTGCGGCGCCGCGCCTCGACGCTCTCCGGCTCGCTCAACAGCATGACGGCGCACCAGGAAGCGCGCGACGCGGCGATGGCCGCCGGCGGAGAAAAGTCGGCACTGATCGATCGCTCAGTCATCAACGTACGAAGCAACACCGTGCAGGTCGAAGTCAAGATCGTCGAGTTCAACCGCAGCGTGCTCAAGCAAGCCGGCCTCAACATCTTCAGCACGCGCGCCAACTCCAACGGCTTCAGCTTCGGGGTCTTCACGCCATCATCGCTGCGCTCGGTTTCCTTCGCTCCCAACGGTGCAGTCAGCGGTGAATACAGCAATCCGCTCGCCCAGGCCTTCAGCCTCCTGTTCAATTTTGGCAAGGCCGGGATCGGCCTGAACGTCGGCTTCCTCGAAGGCAACGGCATGGCCCGCGTTCTTGCGGAACCGACGCTGGTGGCGCTGTCGGGCCAGAGCGCGAGCTTCCTGGCCGGCGGCGAACTGCCCGTGCCCGCTCCCCAGGGCCTGGGCACCACGAGCATCGAATACAAGCCGTTCGGCATCGGCCTTACGCTCACGCCCACCGTGCTGTCGAACGACCGCATCGTGCTCAAGGTGGCACCCGAAGCCAGCGACCTGGACTACACCAACTCGCTCAGCATTGGCGGTGTCGCGGTGCCCGCCATCAGCACGCGCCGTGCCGACACCACGGTCGAACTCGGCGACGGCGAGAGCTTCATCATCGGCGGGCTGGTGAGCCGCACCACGACATCGAACGCTGACAAGGTTCCATTGCTGGGCGACATTCCGGTGCTCGGAACCTTCTTCAAGCAGACCAAATACCAGATGAGCGAGAAGGAACTGGTGATTCTTGTCACGCCGCACCTGGTGAAGCCGATCGCCCGGGGCACCGATCTCGGTCCGTACCTTCCCGGTGGTGCCGAACAACGCGATGGCGCCGTGTGGCGATCGCACCTGCTGGGGCCGGCGTCGGGCACGACTGTCCCGGGCTTCTCGCGTTGACGCATACCGATCACGAAACGCAGGTGACCGACGCCATGAACGCTCCCCGCGACAACCTCCCCGAAACCGGTGCGGAGACCTATCTCTTCGCATCGCCGAACAGTAGCCACATCACGTGGCTGACCGATGCGCTCGGCCAGCTGGGCGCGGTGGTGATCCTTCCAGCCGAGGCCAAGTCGATCGACGAACGGATCGCCATGCTCGGTCCGGCAGCGGTTTTTCTCGATTTCTCGGGCAACCATGCCACTGCGGCAAGCGAACTTCACCAGCGACTCAAGCGCGAATGGCCGACGCTGCCGGTACTGGCGACAGGTGTTTCGGCCGAGCCAGCTTCCATGCTCGCTGCTCTGCGTGCAGGGGTGGACGATTTTGTCGACATGAGCGCACCTCCGACCGATGCAATCAATACGCTGCGCAAGCTGCTCGATCGTCAAAGCAGCCTGCAAAGTCGCGCCCGCGGATGCACGCTTGCCCTGCTTGGCGCTCGTCCCGGCATCGGCGTGACAACCCTCGCGGCCAGTCTGGCGCTGATGCTCAACGACCAGCCGTCCCAAACGGCCGCGTCTTCTCATACGCGCAACGCGCGCCGCGGAGTGGCATTGCTCGATCTTGGGCTGCCCGCCCGCGACGGTCTTCTGTATCTTGACACTCAAAGCGGCTTCAGCTTTGTCGATGGCGTACGCAACCTGCGTCGCCTCGACCAGACGCTGCTGCACACCGCTGTGGCCCACCACACGAGCGGCGTCGCTGTGATCCCACTGCCAGCGAGTCTCGCGCAGGTGCGCGAGATATCGCACGCGGACTCGGTGGCGCTGATCAAGCGACTCGGCGATTTCTTCGATTTCCAGATCGCCGACCTCGGCGGATTTTCGACGCTCGATTTCGTCGCCCAGACCGCCAAGGCAGCCCAGCGCAGCTGGGTTGTGTGCGACCAGAGCATCGGTGCAATCGTCTCCACCGCGAACTTGCTCAAGGAACTGCGCACCCGCGGTGTCGACACCGATCGGCTGTCGCTCGTGGTCAACAAGTTCGACAGCCAAGTCGGGTTGCCGGCCAAGGACGTTGCGGAACGGCTCGAACTGCCGCTGCACCATGTTGTGCCGGCACGCGCCACGCAACTGCTCGCGGCCGCGAGCCGCGGCGAAATGCTGGTGCGCACCGCGCGCAATGACGCGTATTCGCAAGCCATCGCCGCTCTCGCACGCGGACTGAACCAGGAATACATGTCCGAAGCAGGCCAGCCGCCGGCCCGGCAGTCCCCTTGGGCGGCGCGAATGTCGCAAATTGCCGGATTCTGGAAAAGCTCTAGTCAAGGTTGAACTGCCCCTATGTCCAACGATCTCGAATTCGCCGACGACGACCAGGCGTTCATCAATTCCCAGCAGTTCCAGGACATCAAGAGCTGGACTCATGACCATCTGCTGAGCCGCATCGAAGAGCTCGGTGCGGAGTTCGGTCGCTGGTCGCGCGCCTCGATCCAGCAGTTCGTCGAACTGGAGGTCGACAGCTTCGTCCGGCTACGCCGCGTTCCGATCAACGACCGGGAGATGCAGCTCATCTCCGACGCGCTCACCAAGGAGCTGGCTGGCTTCGGGCCGCTGGAAGATTTGCTCAACGATCCCGCCGTCGAAGATATTCTGATCAACGGCTACCAGAACGTATACGTCTCGCGTCACGGAATGCTGGAGCGAGAGACGGTGCGCTTCGCCGATGCGGAGCACGTGATGCGCATCGTGCGCCGCATCCTCGCGCCGCTCGGCCGCCGGCTCGACGAATCCAACCCAATGGTCGACGCGCGGCTGCCGGACGGCGGCCGTATCAACGTGATCATCGAGCCACTGGCAATCGACGGGCTCTCGGTTTCGATTCGAAAGTTCCGCAAGGAGCCGCTGACGCCGGCGGACCTGGTGAAGCTCGGCACTTTCGATGCAGGCATGGCGCAGTTGCTGGAGATTGCCGTGCGCGCGCGCTGCAACATCCTCGTGAGCGGCGGCACCAGCTCGGGAAAAACTTCGCTGCTCAATGCGCTCGCAACCTTCATTCCGGCGCGCGAGCGTGTCATCACCATCGAAGACACGGCGGAGCTGTCGCTCGGCACCAGCCACGTCGTTCGGCTCGAAAGCCGCCCCGGCGGCTTCGACGGCACGGGCGTGGTGTCGATCCGCGACCTGCTGCGCAACAGCCTGCGCATGCGGCCGGACCGCATCATCGTCGGTGAAGTGCGGGGCGCCGAAGTCATCGAGATGATGCAGGCCATGAACACGGGCCACGAAGGCTCGATGGGCACCATCCACGCCAGCTCGCCGCGCGAATGTCTCTACCGGCTCGAGATGCTCGCGGGCTTTGCCGGCTATCAGGGCAGTGAAGTGAGCCTGCGCCGGCAGATTGCGAATGCCATCGATTTCATCGTGCAGATTGGGCGTCTTTCAGGTGGCCAGCGTCGAATCATCTCGCTGAGTGAAGTCACCGGCGTCAACGACAACGTGGTCGCGATGCAAGAGCTTTATCGCTACGAACCGATTGTGTCGCCCGATGGCGAGGAACGCGATCGATGGGTTTCGCTTGGCATTGCGCCGCATTCGCCCAAGATCACGCGCTTTCGCCAGTCACTGACGCGCGCGCAGCAAGGAGACAACCGTGCGTGAAGTCCTGCTGACAGTGGCTTGCCTCGCGTTGCTGCTCGCAGCCGCGGGGCTGCTGCTGTGGCAATGGGCCAAGGGCCGCCAGGCTCGGCAGGCGACTGGGCGGCATCTGGATCAGCAGATTCACGCCAGCACAGCCACTGCGGCGCCGCTGCCAATCCCTCTAAGGGATCTGCCTGGCGATGGCCTCTTGACTGGCGTGACCACGGACCCGTGGCTCGACTCCGATGCAAGTGCCGCAGCTGCCGCACCCGTCGGGGTTTTTGAAAAGGCCCTGCCCGAATGGCTGATAGGCGTGATCGACGCGCGCACGGCCACCCTGGGCTTGGCTGCCATCGTGGCGCTGGCCGCGCTCGCCGGCCTGTTTGGCGGGTGGATCGCAGCGTTGAGCGCGCTCTCGCTGTTGGTTCTCCTCGCGGTCTTCGCGGTCTGGCTGCGGCTGCAGAAGTTCCGCCGCAAGATGATCAGCCAGCTGCCCGCCTATATCGATGCGATGGTGCGACTGATCACCATCGGCAATTCCACGCAGGCAGCGTTTCAGCTTGCGATTGCCACCACGGAGGCTCCGCTGCGAGCCCAACTGGAACGCTCGGCTTCGCTGGTGCGCGCGGGCATGGATCTGGATCGAGCTTTGCACCAGACAGCCAGCAATGTCCGCATCGAGGAGATGTTCCTGCTGGCCTCCATTCTCGGCCTGGGTGTGCGTTACGGCGGACGCTCCGACCTCCTGCTGGAGCGCGTAGGCAACTTCATGCGCGACCGCGAGCAGGCAGAGCATGAGCTGCTCGCCATGTCTTCTGAAACCCGGCTGTCTGCGTGGATCCTCGGATTGCTGCCTGTGAGCGTCGGCGCCTTCTTCATTCTGACCAATCCCGGCTATTTCCTGGGGATGTGGAACGACGGGACCGGTCGAATGATGGTCCTCTCTGCAGGGGGCTTTCAGTTGTTCGGCGCGGCGCTCCTCTACCGATTGGCAAAACTGACATGACCATGACCTCCGATCAACTGGGAATCGTCAGTCTGACGCTGTTGGCCCTGGGTTTGATGGCCGGCGCTGGCGCCCTCATTGCGGCTGAGTTGCGACGTACGCGCAGCGGCAAAGTCATCGACCGCGCCATACAGCAGGTCGTGACGGCTCCGCAAGCATCGAGAGCCTCCGCCGATTCGACCGAAGAGACGGGCGCCTCGGCGAAGCCGGACATTGATTTGCCGTTCCACTGGCTCGATTCAAGAATCGGTCGGGCATTCGTGGCAGACGAAGACCGGAATCTCATCGACCAGTGCGGCCTTTCCTCCAAGCGCGCTCAGCTGATCTTTCTGGTGACCCGTGTCTTTCTGGCCTTCTTCCTTCCTTTTCTTGCCTATGTGCTGTGGAGCGCAGGCCATCAGCAGCGCACCGTCACCATCGTGCTGGCGGTCGCACTCGTCACGGGCTTCATGGCGCCGAAATGGGTGCTCGGCCGCTTTGCCGCCGCGCGGCGCGAGCGAGCGAATCAGGAGCTTCCACTGTTCATCGACTTGCTGCGCCTGCTGCAAGGCGTTGGCCTCAGCCTGGACCAGAGCCTGCAGATCATGGCCAGCGACTTCTCGCATGTGTTGCGCGTGCTCGGCTACGAGCTGACCTTGGCCAACAACCTGTACAGCCGCGGCCGCAGCCGCGAGCATTCGCTGCAGCGCCTCGCGACCCTGCACAAGAATGAAAACCTCCGCGGACTCGTGTCCTTGCTGGTGCAGGTCGACAAGCACGGCGGCGCCGTGCAGGAACCGCTACGCATCTTCAGCGATCGGCTGCGCGAACACCGGCGTTCCGAAATGAAGGAAAAAATCGGAAAGATCACGGTGAAGATGACTGCCGTCATGGTGACCACCCTGCTGCCCGCACTGGTCATCGTCACGGCGGGGCCAGCTTTTCTCGCGATCTTCCGCTCACTGGGAGCCGCCGCCAAATGAAACCATCCACGCTTTGCATGAGCTTGCGCGCCGCCCGCCGCGTGCTGGCTTTCGCCACCACCACCGCCGCCGTGGCTCTCTCTGCCGCAGGCTGCGCCGGCATCAAGGATCAATACGCCGCCAGCGCCGATGCGCAACAGCGCATGGCTGCCGA
Source organism: Variovorax sp. OV700 (assembly GCF_900099805.1). GTDB lineage: Bacteria > Pseudomonadota > Gammaproteobacteria > Burkholderiales > Burkholderiaceae_C > Variovorax. The sequence goes on from NZ_FNDR01000004.1 coordinate 258,555, forward strand.
GGCGGCCGCGGATACGAAGGCAGGGGCGTCTGTGGACACTCAGGCGACCTATCTCAGGCTCGTCGAGCAGATGCAGAAAGAGGACCTGTGGTTTGCATCGCTCGCGCACATCGATGCACTCGAACAGCGATGGGGCGTATCGCCCGAATCCTCGCGCGTGCGTGCTGAAGCGCTGCGCCAGACAGGGCAGGCTGCCCCCGCCGAGGCCGCGTACAAACGCCTGATGGGCACGCCGCTGGAAAGCGCGGGCTATCGTGGACTGGGCCTGCTCGCAGGTGCGCGCGGCAACTACGCCGACGCCGTGCAGTTGCTTGCACAGGCACAGCGCCGCACGCCGACCGATGCGCTGTTGCTGAGCGATCTCGGCTATGCCCAGCTGCGCGCGGGACAGATCGACCAAGCGCGGCTTCCGCTGATGCAGGCGCTTCAGTTGCGTCCGGACAGCACGCAGGCACAAGCCAATCTCGCGCTCTATCTGGAAGTAACCAATCAGCGAGACCAAGCCACAGCGCTGATGGATGCGAATCGCATGTCCGAAACGACACGCCTGGCGGTGCGCGAAGCGGCGCAGCAGATGCGTGCGTCGGGCGGTTCCGCGGCCGCATACGGCGCGGCCTCGGCGGCGCCCCGCCATGAATCCATCGCTGCGCCCCTTGCGCTCAAGCCGTCGCGGTGGACAGGCGCGGGTGGCATGAGGACCGCGAGCCAGACGAATCCATCCGCCGCATCGAGCGCCGAAGCCCCGCTCTCACCGAATTCGACCTCACGAGGGACGCCATGAACCATCAGCCTGCCGACCGAATCGCAAAGCTGCCTTTTCACATTGCCTTGGCCGCCGCGCTTTTCGCAATGGTGACCGTGGCCTTCGCGCAAACGGATGCGAAGGCCGCGACGGCGCCAGTGGTCGCACCGGAAATCGCCAAGGCCGCCGCGGCCGAACCGCCGACGCAAGGGGCTCAGATCGCCGAGCCCGAAGAGTTCGACCCGCCGACGCTGCGGGTGGGTGATGCCACGCAAAGCCTGTTCGCCTGGCAGCGCAGTGGAGAGATTGCGTCTCCCACGCCCCGGCCTATCGCGGGAAGCGTGGCCAGCCGGAGCTACGAGCGATACATCAAGAGTTTCGATTACCCGATTCCCGAGCGCCTTGGCTCGACGGTGACAAAGTCCAACGGCGCCGCTGGCGGCGCTGCTGCCGGGGCGCGTTGAGCCACGGGAAATCCCATCGCGCCAAAGAATGCCAATGCAAGCAAGTCGCCTCGCAAGACACCGGCGCGCACAGCGCGGCGTGTATGCGATCGAGTTTGCGTTTGTGTTCCTGATCAGCTTTGCGCTGCTCTACGCGGTGATCTGCTATGGCTTCCTGTTGACGATGCGCTTGAGCCTGCAGAACGCCGCGGAAGACGGCGCTCGCGCCGGGCTGCGCTACCAGAGCAGTCTGGATGCGAGGAAAACCGAAGCAGCAGGCGTTGCGGAATTGCGCAGCGACTGGTTGCCGGGCGCCTTGAAAGCGAAGCTGGCTGTCGATGCGAAGATCTGCCTGGCCACGGGGGACGACTGCGCGCAGGCTGCGCCCCCTTGCGGGCCGGAATGGAGCAACCGTTGCCAGATGGTCGTGACCGTGGCCGTCACTGGCATCGAGGCGCTGTTTCCCGCATTCCCCAGTTTCGCGCTGCCTGACCGGGTGACAGGCAAGGCCAGCATGCTGCTCGACGGAAGGTCGCTGTGAAGCCCGCCCGCCCGCGCCTGGAATGCGCGAGGCCGCGCCGGCAGCGCGGCGTCGCCGCCATCGAATTCGCGCTCATCTTCGGCGTCCTGTTCCTGGGCATCTATGGCCTCATCACGTTCTGCGGCGTTCTCTACGTGCAGCAGGCCATCTCCCGCGCAGCGGAAGACGGCGCGAGAGCGGCCCAGACTTTCCGCAGCGACACGCCGGTGGCGGACGTGCAGGCGAATGCACGAACGGCCATCTACCGGTCGCTCGCACTCTCGATGATCACCCCTGTGTCCGCGGGCACTGTTCCATCGACCAAGGAGGCCTGGCTTCGCGCAAAGATGGCGGACCTTCCGCCTGAAGTGAATCTTTCATCCGCGGAGATCGCGGTGAAAGTGAGCTACCCGTACCGCGCCAATCCGCTCCTGCCTCCGCTTCCTCTCACCGGCAGCTGGATGCCTGACCGGCTGCTCGGCAAGGCCACGGCGACCCGGTCGTCTTTCTAGCGCGAACGATGCATTCCTTGAATCGAAGAACTCCAAGACGGCGGCAACTTGGGTCGGTGGTCATCAATGCGATCATCGCGCTGAGCCTGCTGATCATCGTTCTCGTGGGCACCGAGCTGGGCTACCTGTTCTTCCTCAAGCGCGAACTCCAGAAGACGGCCGACCTCGCCGCACTCGCGGGCGCACAGGCGCTGGACGGGGAAAGCTGCACGGGCGCAACAACGGCAGCGATTGCAAACGCCGCACAGAACATTCCTCCCACGCTGGCAGCCGTCGCTGCGGACAGCGTGGCGTGCGGCCACTGGGACCCTGTGTCCAGGCCCGCTGCACCTCACTTCGGCACGCCGGAAAGCGGTCAGAAACTCAACGCAGTGCGAGTCAGCATCAACAGAACTCCCGCGCTGCTGCTTGCAGGCCTTCCCGGCAACGAGCCAAGACCCATTGCGGTCGTCGCGCTCGCGGCGCGCAAGCACCCGCTGGCAGCCTTGAGTATCCGCAGCACGCTCGTCAGCGTGGACAGCACTCGATCGCCTTCGCTCAATGCGGTGTTCGGCGGTCTTCTGGGTGGCAGCCTCAACCTCGAAGCCGTCGGCTGGAACGGCTTGGTCTCGACTGACCTCAAGTTGCTGACCTTCCTGGACGAACTGGCGCTTGAACTGGGTATAGGCGCCGGAAAGTACGACGAGGTCCTGGCCGCCGACGCCTCGGTGGGGACATTGGCACAGGCCATGATCAATGCGCTTCAACGCAACGGAGGCACGGCCCAGACGGCCATCGACGCACTCGGGCTGATCAAGCTCGCAGCCAATGCAGCCGCGGCCCAGCCACTGCTGAAGCTTGGGACACTGCTGGGCGTGCAGTCCGGCACGGACGCCGCCGGACTGGACACCAGCATTCAGGTTTTCCAGTTGCTGCAGGGCGTGGTGCAAGCGGCCAATGGCAAGAACGGGGCGGCCGTCGATGTCAGCCTTGCCGGGGTCACCGCGAGCATCAAGGTGATCGAGCCGCCGCAGTTTTCTGCCGTGGGAAATCCTGAACTGGCCAAGCTCGATCCACTGGGCCCGAACAAGATCTATGTCCGGACGGCTCAGGTTCGGGCGCTTGTTTCAGCCGATCTCGGAGCAGCTGGTCAAGTGCTGACCACGTTGATCAGCGGCCTGCTCAATGCGCTTGATACGCTGAAAACTGCGCTGGTATCGATCCTGAGTTCCATCATCGACCTGACGCCGCCGGGCAGTTGCCCGGTCATCGCGTTGAACTGCCACACGCCTGCAAAGGCCGAAATCTCGGACGTGAAAGCGCTTCCCTTGCCGTTGCAGATCGACATCAGCATCGACATTGCGCCTGCCTCGGCGTATGTCACGGACTACGACTGCACCAACAGTGCCGACAGCAAGCTGTGGGCCAATTCCAAGTCCAATATCGCCACGCTGCGCATCGGAAAAATGGGCACTTCGCCGGCCGACGCGAAGGCCAAGGCTTTCTCGTCGACAGCGCTGGCTCCCGCCATGGAGCCCATCGCATTGGTCGATATCGGCACAGTGCAAACCAGAAAAACCTGCTTCGCGGTGGTCTTAGGGATATGCACCCTGCCTACGCAAGAGTATCTGCAACTGAACGGAACATGGACGACCCAGAAGTTGACCGCGCAGCGCACGGCTTTCGGCGGCGGAGGCGTAGGCCTCTCGGTCAACTCCCCTCCGCTCGACGGTGGCTCCGACTCGTTGCTCTTTCACTCGAGCGCACCCGGGCTGCTGAAGGAAATCGGCGACGTTGCAGCGCCGGCACAAACCTACCTGGCAACGTCCGCCACGAACGATGTGGCCGGCCTCGTGACCGGCGTCGTCAATGGCCTGCAGCTCAACTTGTATGCACCCGGCGCCTCGGCAGGATTGCTCGGTGCCATCGTGTCAACCACCGATTCGGCGGCCACCGCCGTGTTCAACCTGCTCAAACCTCTGGTCAATTCTCTTGTCTCTTCTGTTGTCAATTCGCTGGTGGAGCTACTCTTGAAAAACCTCGGTATCGAACTTGCGAACGCCGAAGTCGGCGCTCGCATGACATGCAAAGCGGGTGCGGAATTGGTGTACTGAAGTGAGCCAGTGCAAAAACACACGAACACACCTCAAGCGATTGTTCTCATGAGCGCCCCCAACTTCGACGAACTCGACCTCTTTGTCTGGGAAGGCAAGGCCGACATCCTCGACCGCATTGCGCGCTGCATGGCGAGCTTCGACGTCGAGGTGATCCGGGCCGATGGCATGCCGCCTCCTCAACAGGAGCGCGGCACGGCGCTTCGGCCTTCGGTCGCGATCATCAGCGTCACGGTCATCGACGGCGGGGGCCTTGCGCACGCGACCGAACTGCTGCAAGGCATGCCGGTGATCTGGGTGGCTGCGGCTTCGCGCGACCGCGACTCGCGCACTTATCCGCCCGAGTACCTGCACGTTCTGCCTTATGACTTCACCTGCGCCGAGCTGCGCACGATGGTGGCCAAGCTAGTGCGGCAGCTGCGCGCGCGCGACGTGGCGCCGCAGGCGCCCGACGTGCTGGTGGCGCACTCGGAGGCGATGAAATCGCTGCTCGCCGAAGTGGGCGCCTTTGCCGACTGCAACCACAGCGTGCTGGTGCGCGGCGAAACGGGGGTGGGCAAGGAACGTATCGCGCAGCAGCTCCATCTCGGCCATCAGCACTACAGCAAGGGCGCGTTCGTGGCGGTGAACTGCGGCGCGATTCCCGATGGGCTGTTCGAGTCGCTCTTCTTCGGCCACACGAAAGGCTCGTTCACCGGCGCCGTGCATGCGCACCGCGGCTACTTCGAGCAGGCGACGGGTGGCACGCTGTTTCTCGACGAGATCGGCGACCTGCCGAAGTACCAGCAGGTCAAGCTGCTGCGCGTGCTCGAGGACAACACGGTCACGCGGCTGGGCGCCACGGCGCCGGTTCGCGTCGACTTTCGGCTGGTGGCTGCCACCAACCGCAACCTGCGCGAGATGGTGGCGAGCGGCGAGTTTCGCGCCGACCTGTTCTACCGACTCGCGGTGATCGAGCTGCACGTGCCCAGCCTCGAAGAGCGCGGCGAGATCGACAAGATCGCGATCTTCAAGGCGCTGCTGGCCAATGTGCTGGGCGACGAGCTGGAGGTGCTGGGAGAAACGCCGCACTGGCTGAGCGATGCGGTTGCGGAAACGTACTTTCCGGGAAACGTGCGGCAGCTGCGCAATCTGGCCGAGCGCGTGGGTGTGATTGCGCGGCAATTGCACGCGTGGGACCAGAACCTGATCCAGCGCGCCATCGCACTCACGCGCGGCACGCCGACGCCGATGGCGGGTTCAGCCGAGAGAAACGGCTACAACGGAAGCGCCAACGGCGTCGCGCTCGACGGCAACGGTGACCGCAAGGGTTGGAACAGCAGCGAGCGAAACCGCATCATCGCGGCGCTGGAGATCAACGACTGGAAGCGCCAGGACACCGCGCAGCATTTGGGCATCAGCCGCAAGGTGCTGTGGGAAAAGATGCGCAAGTATCAAATCCTGGACGGCGAGGCCGGCATCCCCGAGGATGCCTGAGCCCACCCCGGCTTACTGACGGGTCGCCAGGCGATCGGCCCGGCGCAGCGGCGGGTTCGATGCGGTCGCGGTGGCGCCGCGGTCGGTCACGGGTTCGCTGGCGCAACTCGCATTGCTCGAGATGCACAGCGCGGTGAGCAGGCCGTCTTCGCTCAGCGCGGGGCGGCCTGGCGGTCCGAAGATGCGGTCGATCCAGGCATTGCTCGCATCGGGATCGATCCGCAGCTCACCCGTGGTGCGTGCAAGGCGCAGTTCGCTGATGCGAAGGTCGAACACGGCATCGACATAGTCGAACAGCAGGTTGTAGTAGTCGAGCTGCGCGTCGAGCACGGCCGGCAGAGTCTCGCGGCCGAACTCCATCAGGCGGCGCCGGCCGCGGAAGGCTTGGCCCGAGGTGCTGACGGCTTCCATCAGCTGCCGTTCGCGTTCGCGTCCGGACACCGTGCGCGACCATGAGGCCGACGTGAGTTCCAGCAGGTTGAGCTTCACGCCTTCGAGCTTGGCTTCCTGGTTGGCGACTTCGGCCAGCGCGGACTTCAGCCGCAACTGGCGGTCGAAGCCGTTGCCAAAGTTCCAGTTGAGCTCGAAGGCTGCGCGCGTCGGATCCTGCGGCGACACGCCGCGCGGATCCTTGCTCTTGACGACCACCGCATCCACCGTCGGCCAGATGCTGGCTTCCTGCTGGTCGACCAGGGCCTGGGCTCGCGCCACGCGGCCCTTGGCTTCGGCGATCTCGGTGCTGCGTTCTTCCGCGCGGCGCAAGGCTTCTTCGTGCGACGCGATGCGCCAGAACGCGGGTGCCGCAAGCACGGGCAGCGAATCGGTGTTGGGCGTGAATTTGAAATACGTATTGAACTTGGCCAGCGCCTCGTCGCGCTGCGCCTGAAAGTCGGACTCGCGGGCGGCCACGCTGGCGCGGCGCGCGGCCGCCATGTTCAGGTCGTTCTCGCCGGCCGCGCCAAGCGCCACGCGTCGTGCCTCGGCCTTCGAAAGCTCGGCCACCACCTCGGTGGACTTGCGTGCGATCTGCTTCTTCAGGTCGAAGCGCTGCACTTGCAGGTAGGCGGTCAACGCATCGAGCACCACCTTCTGCGAGGTGGTCACCACGGCCTCGTCGTCGGCCTGGTTTCCCGCTTCGGCAGCGCGCACCGCGGCGCTCATGGCGCCGCCATCGACCAGGCTCACGCGCGCCTCGGCGGTCAGCACGGTGTAGTTCTCGCTTCTGGCGTTGGCCGCGCCGCTGTTGTAGGTGCCGGACGCGGTGCCCATCTTGAAGCGCGGGTAGCGGGCCTTCTTTGCCGCGTCCACGCCAAAGCTGCTGGTGTTGGCGGCGGCCTGCGCGGTTTGCACTTCGGGGTAATCCTGCGCGAGCGTGATGAGCGCCTGCTTCACGCGCTGGGCATAGCTTGCGGCACCGATCGAAGGCGCGGAGAGGCGTCGTGCGGCCATCAGCTGCGCCGGCGCTTCCTGCAGCTCCTGCGCGATTGCACCCGGCGGAACGGCGAAGCTCGCGCACAGTGCCGTGCACAGGATGCCGCGGCCCACCCGGCGCCGGCCTGTCAGGATGCTCGCCCTCATGGTTCGCGGAAGGCTTCGCGCCGCAGCTTGAGCACCGGACGAAGGATGTACCAGATGAACGGATCGGTCCCCACCTTCAGGTCGACCTCGGACTCCATGCCGGCGGTGATGCGGTTCTCCGGCTGTCCCACGTAGGCCTGCCCGGTGCTGATAAGGATGCGGTAGTAGGGTGCCGCGTTGGCAATGGCCGGGTCGCGGTCGGCATCGGCGGCTACCAGCGTGACCTTGCCTTCGACGGCGCCGTAGCGCAGGTAATCGTAGGCCGTGACCTTCACGCGCGCCGCCTGGCCCACCTCGACAAAGCCGCGGTCGTTCGGGTTCAGGCGCGCCTCGATCATGACCTCGTCCTTGTCGGGCACCACTTCCATGATCGCCTCGCCAGGCTTGATGACCCAGCCCGGGCTGCCGCTGCGCAGCCCCTTGACGATGCCGTCGGCGGGCGCCTTCACGATCGTGCGCGAGCGCTGGGTGCGTGCGCGTGCCAGGTCTTCGCTCAGGCTTGCGAACTGACGCTCCACGGTCGCGAGTTCGTCCGATGCGCGGCGCCGGAACCGGCCTTCGGCCTCGGCCATCTTGGCCTGCGCCTCGGTGATGGCCGCGCTGGCTGAGATGGCGCCCTGGCGTGCCACGGCGAGCTCGCTTCGCACGCCCTCGACCTGCCTGCGCTTCTCGAGCACCTCGACCTGTCCGACCAGCTTTTCGCTCAGCAGCTGTTCAGAGATTTCGAGTTCCTTCTGCATCAGCGCCAGCCGGTCGTTGAGACCTTTCACCTTGGCCTGCTGCTCGAGCTGTTTGCTTCGGGCCTGCTCCAGGCCCGACACCGCGCCGGCCATCACGCCCCGCTGCTCGAGCGCGCGCGCTTCATACGCGCCGGCTTCGCCTTCGAGCACGCTCGCGTCGATGTCGGCGGCAAAGCTCTCGCGCCTGAGTGCCTGGCCGCGGCTCTCGGCCATGAGCCGGACGCGGGTGGCCAGCGTGGCGGCATGGCGTGCGGAGAGTTCTTCGAGGTTGAGGCCGCTGCCGCCAAGGTCGATCTCGACCAGCGACTGGCCCTGCTTCACGCGGTCGCCTTCCTTCACCAGCACGTTGCTGACAATGCCGCCTTCCAGATGCTGGATCGACTTGACGCGGTCCGACGGAATCACGCGGCCGGGCGCCACCACCACGGTCTCCATGGGAAAGCCCAAGCCGACCATGGCCAGCACCGCGACCACGCCGCCGATCACCCACTGGCGGCGCCTGCCCTCGGGCGATGCATGCGCCGCACGCTTCTGGTCTTCGTCCTGCAGTATCTGCGGCAGATCTGATTTCAAGTCGCGGTCCCCATTGCTCTTGTCTTCAATCGATGGGCTCACTCAAGCCATGGAACGGTTCGCGGCGTTGCCCTGCGGCAGCGCCTCGGCGTCGTCGCCGCCGGCAGCGGAATCGCCCAGTGCCACCAGGGCCTTCTTGACCCCGAACAGCTTCGGCACCATGACCGCCGCCGTTCCCTGCTCGACGTTGCCCTGCCCCGTCACGTGATAGACCACAGTGGCGGCCGAGACGATGCGCAGCGAGTGCGTGACCACCACCACGGTGCGCACCTTGGCCACCGCAAGCAGCGTGGCAAGGAGCGTGCGTTCGCTTTGAAAGTCGAGGTCGTTGCTCGGCTCGTCGAGCACCAGCACCGAGGGCTTGCGCAGGAAGCTCATGGCCAGCGCGAGCTTGCGCCGCTCGCCAACTGAGAAACCGGTGCCGCCCTCGCCAACCACAGTGCGATAGCCGTCGGGAAGGCGCGAGATGAAGTCGTGCGCGCCCGAAAGCCTGCAGGCCGCCACCACCTGCTCGTCGCTCTGGCCCGGCGCCGTGCGGCGCATGGTGTCGATCAGCGGCCCGCCAAACCAGTACACCTCCTGCGAGAGATAGCTGATCCAGCGCGAGAGCTCTTCGCGCCCGAATTGCGAAAGGTCGTATTCGCCGATGCTGATGACGCCGCGCGTGGGCGCGTACAGGCCCGAGATCAGCTTGACCAGCGTCGACTTGCCGGCGCCGTTGCGCCCGACGATCACGTGGAGCCCGCCCGGCCCGATGTCGAGATCGACGTTCTCGAGCACCGGCTTCTGCGCGCCTTCCGTGAAACTGAAGCTCACGTCCTTCAGCATGACGCGGCCGAGCGGTTGCGGCAGCGTCATGCCCGAGGGCGGCTTTTCGACCGGCTCGGAGAGCACTTTTTCGAGCCGCTTTGCCGCTTCCTTCGCGGCTGCCAGCGAGCGCCAGCTCGACACCAGTCCGGCCACCGGCTGCAGTGCCTTGAGCGCCAGCATGTTCGAGGCGACCAGGCCGCCGACCGTCATCCATTGCTCCATGACCGACACCGCGCCCACGGTCACCACGATGACCGAGAACACCGTCAGCAGCACCGTGGTGCCGTCGCGCGCGGTTTCGATCTGGCCGTTCTTGCTGAAGCTTTCGCCCAGCCAGGCGTTATAGGTCTGGCGCCACATCTCGATGGTCGGCCCGTCGTTCGCCTGCGTCTTGAGCGTTTCGCGCGCGTTGCAGATCTCCGAGGTCATGCGGTCGAGCCCACGGCCGCGCTGCACTTCCTCGACGCGGCCGGTGCGTACCTCGTCGGCCCACCACCAGGCCAGAAAAGCCATGATGGCAAGGAACAGCGCCACGACAGGCAGCACAGGCAAGGCCACGATGCCGATCACCACCAGCGCGAAGATTGCCATCGGCAGGTCGAAGATCGATTGCGCCAAGCCGCCGGTGACGGTGCCGCGCACCGAGGCCACATCGCGAAAGTACTGGTGCCAGATCGACGCCGGACGCGCTTCGAGCGCGCGCAGCGGGCGGTTCAGCATCGAATGGAGCAGCGCCCCCGAAACGCCGTGGTCGATGACGGCGCCCGCGTTGCGCAGCAGGCGTGAGCGCCGCGTGCGCATCCAGAACTCGATGCAGAGAAAAAACAGGATGCCGCTTACCAGCGCGGCCAGCGTCGAGACGCCGCTGCGCGACAGCACGCGGTCGTAAACCTGCAGCAGAAAGATCGAAGGCAACAGGCCGAACAGGCTGATGGGCAGCGAACGCCATGCCGCGCTCTTCACCAACGGGTAGGCAGCCCGGAACGCGGTGTGCAGCGCACCCGCGTGCGGACTGGCACCCGGCTCCTCGGGAAGTTCGGCCACCAGCTGACTGGGCAAGAGAAACTTGATCATGGGAAGGGGCCGATCCGTTCGGCAATGACGCCTGCGTCATTATCAACTGTTACCCAACTGTTACAAGGCAAAATATCACGTTACGCATCTCCGCATCGCGGCGTTCGCACCGGCTTCTGCGGGACTGTTTGGCCTCCACTCGCGCCGGGTCTCGCGGTGGTTTCCGCAAGTGCGCAAGCAGACGAGGTTTTCGCCTGCGGCGCCGCCTCGTCCTGTGGCCAGCCCTTGGTCAGCACCAGCGCGACGTTGGCGCACAGCAGCATGCAAAGCAGCCATGCGCAAAGCAGTTGCAGCCAGCCCAGCCACCAGCGGCCCGCCGGCACGGCCTTGGGTTCGAAGGACAAGGACAGGGGCATGTTCAATTTCATGGCAATGCTTTCAATACACGGGCCAGCCGGGACAGGCCGACGCCGGCGGAACTCTTGGCCAGCACCCAGTCGCCCGGCTGCAGCAGGCCTCCGAGCGCGGTCGACAGATCGGACACATCGACGAACCAGTGCGACCGGACCTTGGTGCGGATGCGCGCGTGCAGCGCACGCATGAGCGGGCCGCACAGCAGCACGCGGTCGGGCTGCGATGCGAGCAGTTCCGGCTCGAGTTCCAGGTGATGCCGCTGCGAAGCCGGACCGAGCTCCTGCATGTCGCCAAGAATCGCCACGCGCCGCGCCGGCTCGCAGGGCGCCTGCGACAACAGTTCGAGCGCGGCGCGCATCGAGCTCGGGTTGGCGTCGTAGGTCTCGTCGATCAGCTTGAAACTGCCGCCGCCGATGTGGATGGTGTGCAGGGCGCCGCGCCCGCCCGGCGGCTCGAATCGCGCGAAGGGCTCCACCGCGGCAGACAGCTTCAGGCGCATCGCCTGCAGCGCGGCCAGCGCGGCCACCGCGCTCCCGCCCATGTGCCGCCCCGGCGCATTGAGGCGAAGCTGGAATGGTTCGCCGAGCACCAGAGCCTGCACTTCGCCATGGTCGAACGCGAGCAGCCGCACATCGGCGTCCTTGTGCTCACCATAGGTCAGGATCTGGAGCTGTTGCGCCATGGCGGCTTCGGCAAAGGTCGCAAACTCGGGAAGGTCGCGGTTCAGAACGGCGCTGTCGCCCGGCGCCATGCCCTCGAAGATGCGGCTGTCCTGGCGCGCGGCGGCCTCCGAGGGTCCGCGATGCTTCTGCGAAGCGGATGAAAGCCCCGTCACCACTGTCACCATCGGCCGCACCAGTTGCGTCGACGCGAGGATGTGCGGCGAGCCCATCTCCAACACCCAGTAGGCCGCATGCCGCGGCATGCAGGTCAGGTTCCAGGCAAGGCCCGAGGGGAGGCTGACGTTGCCGTCGGGCCGTCCGACTTCGCCCCACACGGCCAGGGTCTCGGCCAGCATCGCGGCCACGGTGCTGCTGCCGGCGCCACTGCCCAGCACGCCGCAGACACGCCCGCCAAACTCGGTGCGCGCATGCGCGCCCAGTGCCAGCACGGCCTGCTGCACGTTGGCAACCTGGAGCACGGGTACCCGCTTGTCCAGATGCGGTGCGGCGTCGGCACACAGCACGGCGGCCGCGGGCTGCAACACGCCCTTGAGCGCCACGGCGGCCAGCGGCGCCTTGGCGGGCCGTGTCTGGTGCTCGAACACCACCCGCCCCTTGCGCAGGAAGGAGCGTTGCGCCACGCCGCCGGCGCGCCAGCCGTCGTCGGGCCTCACCACCCAGTCGCCGCCGGTCACGCGCGCCATTTCGCTCGCGGTCCAGACGGCGCCGTCGTCTTTCACGCTGCCGGCACCGGGCAAGGCCCGCCGCTCCAGAAGGTAACGGTGGTAGGCCACGAAGCCGGACAGATACTGCGCGACGTCGTCGACGCGCACGCGGAACGCGTGATGCCGGATGAAGAACGCGCCGGCAATGGTGGAGGGCCGCCTGAAGTACATCGCCATCTCGGGCCAGAAGAAGCCGTTCTGCAGGTAGTGGGCGCGGTACTCGAGCGCGCGGTAGAACTTCTCGGTGTCGAGCTCGTCGAGCAGGTGCCGCATCGCAGGCATGGCCTCGAGCCGCTGGAGCATCTGCTGTGCCGCCAGCATGAGTTCGAGCAGCGTGGGAAAGGTGGTCTTGCGGTCGAGCACGAAGTCCAGGTACCCGGCCACGTTCTGCAGGCCGAAGCGAAAGTACTTTTCCTGCGGGCTCCAGCGCGTGAGTTCGTTGACGCAGCAGCTCAGCCAATGGTCGTGCGCCTGCCAGTGCTGGCTCGCAATGAAATGGTCGAAGGCCTTCTCGACCACCGCCAGCCATCTGGCATCGCGTGTGAGGTCGTACAGACGCATGAGGCCGTAAGCCGCCTGGCCGTCATGGCAGACAGCGTGCGAGGCCTGCTTCAGATGCAGGTCGGCGGCGTGGAGCACGTGGTTGAAGCGCCCCGTGGCCATGTCCTGCAGCCATGCGATGCCCAGCGCCAGTTTTTCCAGCAACGGCAGCCAGTCGCGCGTGCCCATCGCCTCGCAATACTTCACCAGCGCGAGCACGCAGGCGGCATTGCCGCCCAGCTTGATCTCTTCGCCGGTGTCGATGAGGAAGGCGAGCTGGGTACCGTCCGCGAGCCTGTAGTGGCGTATGAGCGAATTCGCGAGATGGTCGAGCGCGTGGTCGATGGCCGCACGCAGCTTGTCATCCCGCGTGAGCTCCCACGCTTCGATCATGGTGTGGAGCGCGCCCGCGTGGCGCGACGCGTCATAAGTGGAAATGCGGCGGTCGAAGCACGGAAAGTAGCCGTACGCAAACAACCCGTCGCCCTGCACCTGGCGCGCAAGATAAGCCGAGCCGCTGCGCACGAGCTCGAGCACCGACTGCGAATTGAGCGCCGGCGCCTGGCGCCGACCCGCATCGAGCCCCGTGCCGACGAGCTTGTGCACGACGCCGTCCGATTGGCAAAAGACACCTGCCGTCGCAAGCAGATAGACCGGCTGGTCCGCCGGCAAGTCGAGCCGGGGCGCACGTGCGAAGCGCGTCTGCCCGTAGACCTCGAAGTTGCGCGCATTGACCACGGCGTGCGCAATGGTCGAGTCGCCGCACAGCATCGCGTTGGCGTTGAGTTCCTGCTCGGTGAACGCGGTCTCGAAGCTCTTGTCGAAAGCCAGGCCAAGGCGAAAGTAGTTGCGCTTGACGGCGGCAAGCTGTGCCTTGAACTGCGCCCAATCCATCGGGCTTGCGCCCTCGACCCAGTCGATGCGCAGCCATGGCGAGACCAGGCCGTATTCGCGCACCCGGCGCTCCACGGCCTCGGCGCCTTCGCGCCAGGCCGTTTCGAATTCGGCCGCACGCGCGTGGACCACGTGCGCGCGCTGCGAACCGTCGCTCACCGAAAAGAAAAGCGTGAAGGCCGGATATGGTGCCGGCAGCGCCGCACACACCGAGACCAGGCGCTCGTGGCAGGCCTGGAGCTGGTCGGAGAAGGACATCATTCGGCCCCGATCGAATACGGGAGCCCGGCCGCGGCCGTCATCTGCTCTCGCTTTGACGTCGCGGACCGGAAGCTCCCCTCGAAGGCATCGCGGTTCTCCGGATCAGCGGTAGCTGAATTCGGCTCTGCGATTGAGCTGATAGCCCTCCTCGGTGGTTTGGGGGGATGCGGGTTTTTCCATGCCCCAGCTGACGGCCTCGATGCTCTCGCCCGGCACGCCAAGCTGCGTGAGCGCACGCTGCACCGACTCGGCACGGCGTTGGGCCAGCGCGAGGTTGTATTCGCGGCCGCCGCGCGAGTCGGTGTGGCCTTCGATCATCACCTTGCTCGCGGGACGGTTCCGGAGAATGTCCGCGTGCGCTTCCACCACGTTGCGGTACTGCGGCTTGACGTCGTACTTGTCGAAGTCGAAATACACGATCTTCGGCACGCCGACGTTGTCGGCCGGCGGCGCGGGCGGAGGCGACTCCACCTTCGCGACCGGGGCACCCTTGTTCGAGTAGTAGTAGATGGCGTCTTCGCGCCCGCTCTTGATCGCCGTTCCGCAGGCGGCAAGACTTGCCGCGAGCGCGACGACGGTCAGTATCCGATAGCTGCTGCTGTTGTTCATTTTCAAATCCTTTCAGGGGACAGGCCGACACCGGCCTGTCCCTGGTGCTGCCGTTCTTCTTCTCCTCTGCTGCCCTTTTTGTTGCTTAGCCCAGCAGGCCGTGCAGGACGTTCGTCACGGGCGTGAGAACGTTGCCGGTCCCTGCGCCTTGATCGACCAGGCTCGTGATCGGGGTCACCACGTCGGTCACGATCGGCGCTGCTTCCGCCACGGTGTCGAGCACGCCGTGAACCGTTTCAATCGCCGGAGTGAGCGTCGGGGTTGCGCCCGCCAGGATGTCGGTCACCGGTTCGGCCACCTCGGACACGGCGGAGACCACGGGTTCCAGGACCTCGCCGACGGTGCCTGCGGTGTCGAGCACCGGATCCAGGATGTTGGCAACCGGGTTGCTGCCGCCCAGGGTGCCGCCGAGCAAGCCGTCGCTGCCAAGCAGGCTGCCGACCAGGCCGTCGTCTCCGAGAAGATCGCCGCCGAGCAGGCCACCCGCCACGCCGTCCTCGCCGAGCACGCCGCCGAGAAGGTCGCCACCCAGGAGATCGCCACCCAGGAGATCGCCGCCGAGCAGATTGCCGACCAGGCCGTCCTCGCCGAGCACGCCGCCCAACAGATCACCGCCGAGCAGATCACCGCCCAGGAGATCGCCGCCGATCAGGTTGCCCACGACGCCGTCCTCGCCGAGCACGCCACCCAGCAGGTCGCCGCCGAGCAAGTCGCCGCCCAAGAGATCGCCACCGAGCAAGTTGCCGACAAGGCCGTCTTCACCCAGCACGCCACCCAACAAGTCACCGCCCAGCAGGTCACCGCCGAGCAGATCGCCACCCAGGAGATCGCCGCCGATCAGGTTGCCGACGAGGCCGTCTTCGCCGAGCACGCCACCGAGCAGATCACCACCAAGCAGGTCACCGCCCAGGAGATCGCCGCCGACCAGGCCACCGACCACGCCGTCTTCGCCCACCAGGCCGCCGAGCAAGCCTTCGCCACCGAGCACCCCGCCCAACACGCCGCCGTCACCCAGCAGGTTGTCGACCAGGCCGTCGTCACCGAGAACGCCGCCGAGGAGGCCGTCGCTGGCAAGGAGGCTGCCGACCGCGCCGTCGCTACCCAGCAAGCCGTCTTCACCGAACAGGCCGCCGGCGAGGCCTTCGTTGCCGAGCACACCGCCCAGCAGGCCTTCGTCGCCCAGCACACCACCGGTCAGACCACCGAGCAGGCCGTCTTCGCCGCCAAGCAAGCCACCCAGCGGGCCGTCTTCGATCAGGCCGCCCACCACGCCATTCGCGCCGAGCAGGTTGTCCACCACGCCGTCCTGGCCCAGCAAGCTGCCCGTGAGGCCTTCGCTGCCCAGCAGGCCGGCGGCCGTGCCTTCTCCGCCAAGCAGGCCACCGACCAGGCCGTCGCCGGCGAGCAGGCCGCCCAATGGACTGTCGCTGCTGAGCAAGCCGCCCAGCAGGCCGTCTTCGCCCAATGGTCCGCCGAGCAGGCCGCCCAGGGCGCCGCCATCGCCCAGCAGGCCACCGACGAGGCCTTCGTCGCTCAGCACGTTGCCAAGCAGGCCGCCGACGGCGCTGTCTTCGCCGATGAGGTTGCCAACGGCGCCGTCGTCGGCGAGGAGCCCGCCCACCAGGCCGTCTTCGCTCATCAGGGTGCTGACAAGGCTGTCCTCGCCAAGCACGCCTTCGACCAGGTCGCCCACCACGCCGCCGTCGCCGACGAGGCCGTCGATGACGCCGTCCACACCGAGGGCGGAGGTCACGCCGATGAGGATGCCGTTGTCGCCCAGGAGGTTGTCGACGCCGTTCTGAAGCGCGTCCGTGAGGTGGTCGACCTGGCCGACCAGCGCGCCGGTAGCGCCTTCGCCCAGGAGGGCGTCGACGATCGGGCTCGCGGCGCCGCCCACGCTGTCGACGATGGTTTCGGCAGCATCGTCCACCGGGTCGAACTGGTTCGGATCGTCCCGCGTGAAATGTTCGCCGAGCACCGGTGAGACCAGGTCATCGACCAGATCGGTCGTGCTGTCGATGACGCCCGGCACCGGGGTGAGCGAACCGCCGAGGCCCAGGTTGTCGTCGGTCGAGCCCACCGCGCCGCCCGCGAGGACATCGCCCGGATCGAGCAGGTGATCGCCGTCTGCATCTGCATCTGCATCTGCGTCGGCGTCGGCGTCGGCGTCGGCGTCGGCATCGGCATCGGCATCGGCATCGGCGTCAGCGTCAGCGTCAGCGTCAGCGTCAGCGTCAGCGTCAGCATCGGCATCTGCGTCAGCATCGGCATCTGCGTCGGCATCTGCGTCGGCATCTGCGTCGGCATCGGCATCGGCATCGGCGTCGGCATCGGCGTCGGCATCGGCATCGGCGTCGGCATCGGCATCGGCGTCGGCATCGGCATCGGCATCGGCGTCGGCATCGGCATCGGCATCGGCATCGGCGTCGGCATCGGCGTCGGCATCGGCATCGGCATCGGCGTCGGCGTCGGCGTCCGCATCCCCGTCATCACCACTGCCAAAAAGGAACGGCACCGTCCCACCGTCGCCACCACCGCCGCCGCCCAGGGCTGCGCCAAGCGCGGCGGCACCCAGTGCGCCAAGCGCGAATTCGCCCAGCCCGAGGCCGCTGCCGGCCGCGACCTTCTTGGTGACGGCGAGTGCGGCTGCTTCGGCATCGCTGTCCGGTGGGGTCACTTGCAGGTCGCCCGAGGCAACGTCGACGTTGACTTGTTCAAGGCCGCCGGGCAGCTTGGTCGAACCGATGGTGGCATCGGTGCCACCGGTGAAGACGCCGGCCAGCGGCGCCTTGTTGCTGGCCGAGCCGGGGAAGAGAACGTTGGCCTGTCCGCCTTCGGGAACGATCACGCGGTCGCCCGCCAACAATGTCTGGTTGCCGTCGACCGGAATGCGGACACCGTCCCGCATCACCGCCACGCCCGGCGTAGCATTGGACAATGTGCCCACGCCGGCGGGTGCCGTCGTGCCAGCCGCGGCGGCAGGTGCCGGCGAGCCGAGCATGGTGGGTGCGCCCAGCGGTGTGCTGGTGGCTTGAGCGATGACCACAGGAGCGACGCCACTGGCGGCAAGTCCTTCGGTCGATGGGGTCGGTGCTTGTGGTGCGTTCATGACAGCCTCTGTGACAAAAGATGCATGTACAGGGGCAACTAGCGTGCCGATTCGTTACCGCTCTTCGATATCGGCCCAGCCAATGACGCAAGCTATTGATTCATATGGACATTTATTTAAAACGAGGCGTGCGCGCCGGCGTTGAAATAGGCCTCCGGAGCGGTCTTTTGCCGCTTCGTTACGTAACGATGTAACGTCTCGCTACCGGAACATCGACCTCCATTTCTCTTCTTCATACAGATATGTTCAACCCCTCCCAGGAAGACGTGCGCCGCTTCTTTTGCGATGTGTACGCCAAGCACCGACAGGGCTTGCCGATGGAAGCGCTCGAGACGATTGCCGCGGGATGGATCGATGCGCACCCCGAATACAACGAAGACCTGGCCGATGCCGATGCAGCGGTCGCACGCGTGTACGACGGCTCGAATGGCCGGGAGAATCCGTTTCTCCATCTGTCGATGCATCTGTCGATCAGCGAGCAATGCTCGATCGATCAGCCGCGCGGAATCCGTCAGGCCGTTGAGCTGCTGGCGGCCCGCCGCGGTTCGCTGCTCGACGCGCATCACGAGGCCATGGATTGCCTGGGCCAGATGATGTGGGAGAGCCAGCGCGCCGGCCGGCCGCCGGATGGCGACGGCTACGTGGCGTGTGTGCAGCGACGAGCAACAAAAGACTAGAGGCACATCCGCAGGGCTGGATCGGATCGCTACCTACCCCTGCGGCTTTCTCCTGGGCTGCGAAGGCGGCGCGCCCTGCTGCTTCGCGCCTTCGCGCAGCAGCGCGGCCATGGCGCCGCGCAGGGTCGAGGCTTCGGCATCGCTGCGCAACAGCAGGCCCACGGGCTCGTCCGTGCCGGTGGTTTCGATGCGCAGCCGGACCAGGCGTTCGTCCGCCAGCTCGCCGCGGGCGGCGCCAAGCGGCGTGATCCAGACCGCGTCGGACACCGCGAGCAGGCCGCGCGCCACCGCCACGTCGAGCGTCTGCAACGCATTGGCCGGAAGCACCAGGCCGCGCGCCGACAAGAAACTTTCCGTGTTGTGGCGCGGGATGGTGCCCTCGCCGTACACCACCAGCGGATAGTCGAGCACCGCCTGCACCGACACCGTCCGGGTGGACCGGGCCACCAGCGGATGGCCGGCGCGCACGGCAAACACCAGCGGCTCGGTGTAGAGCAGCTCGAAGCTGAGGCCGCCCATGAGCCGCGGATCGCTGATGCGGCCCACCACCATGTCGAGCTCCCCGGCGCGCAGCTCATCGAGCAACACCGGATTGGCCGCGCTCTTCACCACCACCTGCACCGAAGGCCAATGCTCGCGAAAGCGCGCGAGCGCCATGGGCAACAGGGCCGGCGCCACGCTCGGCAGCGCGCCGATGCGCAGCCGCTCGATGCGCTGGCCCGAGGCCGGCGCCAACGCCTCTGCGCTGGCGTCGAGCGCCTCGAGCACGCGCAGGGCGTGGGCCAGCAGCTGCTCGCCGGCCGGCGCGAGCCCCTGCACGCCACGCCGCCCGGCCTTGCTGCGTTCGACCAGGCGCGCCCCGACGATGGCTTCGAGTTCCGCGAGGGTCTTGGAGACGGCCGGCTGGCTCAGCGAGAGCCGCTCGGCGGCGCGCGCCAGATGGCGCTCCTGCGCCACCGCGACCAGGCAGCGCAGGTGCCGCAGCTGCACGTTGCGCACGAAGTCCTGGCGAAGCTTGGCGGGGGTGTTCAATTACTCTTGGTTATTCAAAACGGATCAATCTTCAATTTACATCATCGGATGGGACTTCTAAAGTTCAGTCTCCAAAACTCGATCCGCCCCACCGCAGGAGACAACGCATGTCGACCCCAACCAAGGCATCCCCCGCCATCCTCACGCCGCGCGACTGGCAAGCCCACCCCTCTTACGTCTACCCCGGCTACAAGTCGACCGTGAAGCGCGGTCCGCAGAAGCCCCTGGTTCCACTGAAGGCCTCGCTGGGCGAGCTGCAGCAGCCGGTCTACGGCCACGACAGCATCGGCGCTCTCGACCACGACCTGACGCGCAATGCACGCAAGAACGGCGAGCCCCTCGGCGAACGCATGATCCTTACCGGCCAGGTGCTGGACGAGCGCCGCCGCCCGGTGGCCAACACGCTGGTCGAGATCTGGCAGGCCAACGCCGCGGGCCGCTACGTGCACAAGGTCGACCAGCACGATGCACCGCTCGACCCCAACTTCCTGGGCGCGGGCCGCTGCCTGACCGACAGCGAGGGCCGCTACCGCTTCCTCACAATCAAGCCCGGCGCATACCCTTGGGGCAACCACCCCAACGCCTGGCGTCCGCAGCACATCCACATGTCGCTGTTCGGCCAGAGCTTTGCGAGCCGCCTGGTCACGCAGATGTACTTTCCCGGCGATCCGCTGATGCAGTACGACCCCATGATCACCGGCACGCCGGAGCGCTACCGCAACCGGCTGATCGCCGACTTCAGCCTCGACATCACCGAAGAAGGCTATGCGCTGGGCTACCAGTTCGACGTCGTGCTGCGCGGCGCCGACGAAACCCCATTCGAGAACCGTTGAGCAAGAAGGAGACACACACCATGTTGATGAGCACACAGGAAGCCGACTTCGGCCAGACCCCCTCCCAGACGGTGGGCCCCTACTTCGCCTACGGCCTCACCGCCGCCCAGTACGGCTATGACTTCGACCAGCCTTTCGACGCCGTCGTGGCGCTGGACAATGCCGCCGGCGAGCGCATCCGGCTCGAAGGCCGCGTGATCGACGGCGACGGCAACCCCATTAACGATGCGCTGGTCGAGATCAGCCAGCCCGACGGCAAAGGCCGCTATCCGCAGACGCCGGCCGAGGCGCGCGAGATCGGCTTTCGCGCCTTCGGACGCGCGGGCACGGGCACCGATTTGCAGAACCGCTTCGTGTTCCACACCGTGAAGCCGGGCGCGGAATCGCCGGGCGAGGCACCGCACGTCAACGTGATCGTGCTGATGCGCGGCCTGCTGCTGCATGCGTTCACGCGCGTGTATTTCGGCGACGAGGCCGAAGCCAACGCCAAGGACGCCGTGCTGGCCAGCGTGCCGGCCGAGCGCCGCCACACGCTGATTGCCGAGCGCGTGGAGCAAGGCGGCGCGGTGAGCTACCGCTTCGACATCCGCATGCAGGGTGCTGACGAAACGGTGTTCTTCGACGTCTGACCTCGGCTCCGGACGCAAAAAAGCCCGCTCGATGCGGGCTTTTTCACGGGAGAAGAGTGCTGCCTGCGTCTTACTGCGCGCCGTGATGGATGCGCGATTCCGGCACCGTCTTGAGTTCGCCGGGCAGCGAGCTGATGTAGCTGGCGAGCGTCTTGAGTTCGGCGTTGGTGAACTTCTTGGGCTCGACTTGCTGCGCCATCACCGCACTTGAACGGCCCAGGTGCAGGTTGTTCTTGACGCGGTATGACTTGAGCGCCACGAAGAGGTAGTCGGCATGCTGGCCGGCCAGCTTGGGGACCGTGCCATCGTTGGGCGTGTTGAAATTGGCGCCGTGGCACTTGGTGCAGCTGTTGTCCTTGTCGCGCGACACCAGAGCCTGCACGTTCTCAGGCATGGGCTTGGCCAGCGCGGCCGGCGGTGCGTCGCCTTCCTTCAGGCCCAGCTGGCTGTAGTAGGCGGCCACATCGGCGATGTCCTGGTCTTTCAGGGTGTCGGCAATGGCGCGCATGGTGGGGTGTTTGCGATCGCCGCCCTTGTAGGCGTTGAGGGCCGAGGTGATGTAGCTGGCGCTCTGGCCGGCAATCATGGGCACCTTGTGGATCTCCGGAAAGCTGGCCTGGTAGCCAATGATGCCGTGGCAGCCCACGCACATCGCAACCTTCTTGGCGCCGTCCTGGGCATTGCCCGTGACTTGCTGGGCTTGCGCCGAGACCGTCACGCAAGCGACAGCGAAGGCAAACATCGTGGTCAACAACTTGTTCATTTTGCGCGCACAATCTCGTGGAGCTACAGTTTTTCGAATCAACATTCGATTATATGCAAGGGTCCTCCGGGAACCCTCGCCGGCCGTCCAAAGGCCGCGCAAAGCGAATCGAGTGTGTTCTTTTCTCCACCCGGCCTCCTCCACCTGCTTGCGTTCCACTCATGAAATTCAAGGGCTCAGACAACTACGTCGCCACTCAGGACCTGATGCTGGCAGTCAATGCCGCCATCACGCTCAAACGTCCGCTGCTCGTCAAGGGCGAACCCGGCACGGGCAAGACCATGCTGGCCGAGGAAGTGGCGCAGGCGCTCGACCTGCCGCTCCTGCAGTGGCACATCAAGTCGACCACCAAGGCCCAGCAGGGCCTGTATGAATACGATGCCGTGAGCCGCCTGCGCGACTCGCAGCTCAAGGACGTGGACGGCGGCGAGCGCGTCAAGGACATCCAGAACTACATCGTCAAGGGTGTGCTCTGGCAGGCCTTCACGGCCGACCAGCCGGTGGCGCTGCTCATCGACGAGATCGACAAGGCCGACATCGAGTTTCCGAACGACCTGCTGCGCGAAATCGACCGCATGGAGTTCTACTGCTACGAAACGCGCGAGCTCATCCGCGCAAAGCACCGGCCGGTGGTGTTCATCACCTCCAACAACGAAAAGGAGCTGCCCGACGCCTTCTTGCGCCGCTGCTTCTTCCACTACATCAAGTTCCCGGACGCCGAGACGATGAAGAACATCGTGGCGGTGCACTTCCCCGGCCTCAAGCAGGAACTGCTCACGTCCGCGATGAAGACCTTCTACGACGTGCGCAACCTGCCCGGCCTCAAGAAGAAGCCTTCCACCTCCGAACTGCTCGACTGGCTCAAGCTGCTGGTGGCCGAAGACATTCCGATCGAGGCCCTGCAGAGCAAGGACGACAAGGTTGCCGTGCCGCCGCTGGTGGGTGCGCTGCTCAAGAACGAGCAGGACGTGACCTTGTTCGAGAAGCTCGTCTTCATGCAGCGCAACAACCGATGAGCCAGCCCCCGCCCGGCCGCTCCGAAGGGGGCTCGCACCGCAGTGCAAAGCACGGAGGTTGCCTTTGACCCGCCAGGCCCCGCATCCGGTCGGCCAGTTGCTCAAGCTGGGCGTGGCGCAGGCCGTGCTGTTCGTGGCCGGTGCGCTGCTCGGCCGCTGGATCGGGCTCCAGCTGGGGCTGGATGCCTTCGGGCCCAACGGCTACGGTAACCGTGAGATCTTCGGCATCCTGCTGATCGGCGTGGGCGGTGGCGGCGGCGTGCAGCTGGCCCGGGCCTGGTACGACCGCAAGTACGGCAAGCCAAGAGGCTGAAAAACAATTTCGAGGGGTGTTGAAGATGGCGTTCGTCGAACCTGTCACGCTGAAGGCCCGCGACTTGGCGCTGGTGCCGCTTTCGCTCGGCCATGAAGAGGGCCTTCGCGCCGCCGCGGCCGATGGCGAACTGTGGAACCTGCGCGTCACCTCGGTGCCCGAGCCGCATGAAACCCGCGCCTACATCGAGACCGCCCTGCAGGGCCGCGAAGCCGGCCAGCGCTTTGCGTTTGCCGTGACCGAGGCCGAAAGCGGCACCGTGCTCGGCAGCACCAGCTTCCACGACATCCTGCCTGCCGTGAAGCGCGTGGAGATCGGCTACACCTGGTACGCCAAACGGTGCCAGCGCACGCACGTCAACACCACCTGCAAGCTGCTCATGCTGACGCACGCCTTCGATACCCTCGGCTGCAACGTGGTGGGCTGGCGCACCGACAATTTCAACTTCGCTTCGCAGCAAGCCATCGAGCGGCTGGGCGCAAGAAAAGACGGCGTCATTCGCGGCCATGCCATGCGCCGCGACGGCACCATCCGCGACACCGTCATGTACAGCCTGCGCTCGGGCGAGTGGCCCGAGGTGAAGGCCCAGTTGCTCTACCTGCTCGACAAGCCGCGAAGCTGAAGACAAGCCCAAGGAAAGCCCGACCATGCTGATCGATTTCTTCTACACGCTGCGCTCGGCCAAGCTGCCGGTCTCGGTCAAGGAATACCTCACGCTGCTCGAGGCGCTGCAGGCAGACGTGGTGGGGCCCAACTCCGACGGCGCCTTTGGCCTCGATGACTTCTACTATCTCTCGCGTACCGCGCTGGTCAAGGACGAGAAGCACTACGACAAGTTCGACCGCGCCTTTGCCGCCTACTTCAAGGGCGTGGAGATGCTGGCCGACTTCACCAAGGAAGTGCCGCTCGACTGGCTCCGCAAGACGCTGGAGCGCGAGTTCACTGCCGAAGAAAAAGCCAAGATCGAGAAGATGGGCTGGGACGAGCTCATGGAAACGCTCAAGAAGCGCTTCGAAGAGCAGAAGGAACGCCACGAGGGCGGCAGCAAGTGGATCGGCACCGGCGGCACCTCGCCCTTCGGCCACGGCGGCTACAACCCGCAGGGCGTGCGCATCGGCGGTGCTGGCAAGAACAAGAGCGCTGTGAAGGTGTGGGACCAGCGCGCCTACAAGGACTACGACGACAGTCAGGAGCTGGGCACGCGCAACATCAAGGTGGCGCTGCGGCGGCTGCGCAAGTTCGCGCGCGAAGGCCATGAAGAAGAGCTGGACCTGGACGACACCATCCACTCCACCGCCGCCAATGCCGGCTACCTCGACATCAAGATGCGGCCCGAGCGCCACAACAACGTCAAGGTGCTGCTGCTGATGGACGTGGGCGGCACCATGGACGAGCACATCCAGCGCGTGGAAGAACTGTTCTCGGCCGTGAAGACCGAGTTCAAGCACCTGGAGTTCTATTACTTCCACAACTGCGTGTACGACTTCATGTGGAAGAACAACAAGCGCCGCTTCTCCGAGAAGTTCGCGACCTGGGACATCCTGCGCAAGTACAACAAGGACTACAAGCTCATCTTCGTCGGCGACGCGACCATGAGCCCCTACGAGATCCTGCAGCCTGGCGGCAGCGTGGAATACAACAACGAGGAAGCCGGCGCCGAATGGGTCCAGCGCCTCACGCACGCCTTTCCCAAGTTCGCGTGGATCAATCCCGAGCCGCAGGGCGTGTGGCAATACCGCCAGAGCATTGCCGTGATGCAGCAGCTCATGTCGAACCGCATGTATCCGCTCACGCTGCGGGGCCTCGAAGACGCGATGCGAATGCTTTCGAAGTAAGGCGGCGTGCGGCATGCGCCTCTGTTTCCGGATGCTTCCGGAGCCGGCGCGCCTTGCTGTCAAAATCCGCCCATGTTCAGGGTGGTCCCAGTCTTTGCGCCGGCGTGGTTGCCGGCTTTGCTTTTTTTCGGCGTCCTGCTTCTGCAAGGATGCAGCCTGCTGCCGAAAAAAGAAGCCGCAGCGGACACCACTGCCCCGGCCCTGGTGCGCAGCGGCGATACCGCCGCCGATGAAACCGGCAAAGATGGCGACAAGGGCGCACGGCGTGCTGCATTCACCGTCGACGTGCGCGGGCCCGACAACGTGCGCGAATACCTCGCGCTGCATCTGGACATCCAGCGCTACCGCGAGCTCGACGACCTGGGCGCCACCGAGATCTCGCGGCTCATGGTGGCGGCGGAAACCAACGCTCGCGAACTGCTCGGCACGCTGGGCTACTTCACGCCCACGCTGACGCTCGAGCTCAACGAAACACCGGCCAGCACCAAGGCTCCGCGCGAGATCGTCATCACGGTGGAGCCGGGCGAGCTCACCCGCGTGAGCAACGTGCAGCTCAGTTACGGCGGCGCGATTGCAGACGACCCCACCGCCGAGGCCCAGCGCGATTCGATCCGCACCGCCTGGGCGCTTCGGCCCGGCCTGCCCTTCACGCAGCAGGGCTGGGACAACGCCAAGGCCACGGCCTTGCGCAGCCTCACGGCCAAGCGCTTTCCCACCGGCAGCATCGAGGTGAGCCGCGCCGAGGTCGATGCCGACCGGCAGGAGGCCCGGCTCAGCGCCACCTACCAGTCGGGCCCCGCCTACCGCTTCGGCCCGCTGGTGCTGCGCGGCACCGAACGCTACGACACCGACGGTGCGCGCCGCATCGCGCAGCTCCCCACCGGCACCGACTACGACCAGCAGAAGCTGCTCGATGCCCAGCAGCGCCTGGCCAGCAGCGGCTACTACGACTCGGTGTTTCTCACGCTCGACACCGAGAGCGGCAACCCGCTGGCGGCGCCGGTGATCGCGCAGCTGCGCGAAGCCCCCATGCAGAAGGTGGTGCTGGGCGCCGGCTTCACCACCGACAGCGGTCCGCGCCTGTCCGTCGACCACATTCACAACCAGCTGCCGCTGCTGGGTTGGCGCGCGGTCTCGCGCCTGTCGGTCGACAGCGACGTCAAGTCGCTCTCGACCGAATGGAATGCCATTCCCGACGATCGGGGATGGCGCTGGTTCGCGGGCGCCGGGCTCAAGAGCGAGACCTCGGGCAGCTACGTGGTCGACAGTGGCCGCGTGCGCAGCGGGCGCAGCAAGTCGAGCGGCCACATCGACCGCAGCTACTTCCTGCAATACGACTACGCGCAGAACCGCGGCACCAACGCCCCGCCCTCGGCCTCCGCCGTAACCGCCAACTGGGGCTGGACCGGCCGTTATTTCGACGACAACGCCCAGCCGACGCGAGGCTTCGGCCTGGCGCTCGAACTGGCCGCGGGCTACACGCTGACCGGCGAGCAGCTGCCTTTCACGCGCACCTATGCACGCTGGCTCGGCGTGCTGCCGGTGGGCTTCTCGGAGGACCGGGACGCCGCCACCCTGGCGCGCCGCAGCCGCGTCCAACTGCGCGCCGAAGCCGGCGCCGTGTCCGCCAAGGACAGCGCGCAGGTCCCCTCCACGCTGATGTTCCTGACCGGCGGCGACACCACGGTGCGCGGCTACAGCTACCGCCAGATCGGCACCGTGCGCAGCGACGGCCAGATCGTGGCGGGACGCTACCTCGGCGTCGTGAGCGCCGAGTGGCAGCGGCCCTTCGTCTACAAAGACAAGCTCACCGAATGGGAGAGCGTGGTGTTCGTCGATGCCGGCGCGGTGGCCGACAAGCCCGGCGAACTCAAGCCGAAGGTCGGCGTGGGCGTGGGCGCGCGCTGGCGCAGCCCGGTCGGGCCGGTGCAGGCCGATCTTGCCTATGGGGTGGACACGAAGAAGTTCCGCCTTCACTTCCGCCTCGGGTTCACCTTCTGACGCGCGCCCCATCGATGCAGACAGACGCCGAACCCCAGCCCCAAGAAGCCGCGCCGCGCGCACGGCGTTCGCGCACGCGGCGCGCGCTGCGTGCGCTCGGTTGGACGATCGGAGGCCTGCTGGCGCTGGTGCTCGTTGTGGGCGCGGGCGCATGGTGGTGGCTCGGCTCCAACCAGTCGCTGGCCTTCGCGCTGGCCAGGGTCGCGCTCTACCTGCCTGCCGGCCAGTCGCTTGAAAGCCGCGATGTCACGGGCTCGCTGCGCACGGGCGGGCGCATCGGCTGGCTGCGCTGGCAAAGCGAGAAGCTGGCCGTCGAGGTACATGACGCAGACATCGGCTGGCAGCTTGGGCCGCTGTTCCAGCGCAAGCTGCAATTGGGTGAGGTGCATGCGGCACAGCTTCTCATTGAACGCCGCGGCCCGCCGAGCGACACGCCCACCGAGCCGCTCGAACAGCTCGCGCTGCCCATCGAAGTCGACCTGCCGTTTCGCATCGACGAAGTGCGCTGGGCCGGTCCGCCGGCACTGCAGGCGAATCAGCTCACGGGCAGCTACCGCTATACCGCCGCACACCACCAGCTGGAGGTCAAGGGCGTCGACATTGCCGAAGGCCACTACAGCGCGCGCGTGAACTTGCAGGGCCCCGCGCCGATGGCGCTCGACGCCACGCTGAACGGCCACGTGAAGGCGCCGTTGGCCGAAGGCCGCAGCATCGACGTGCTGGCCGAAGCCGCGATCAAGGGCAAGCTCGCAGGCGCCGATGCGCGGCTGCAGATAGCCGCCGAGCTGAAGCCGGTCGAGCCCGACGCCGAAGCGCCCATGGAAGCCAAGCTGCAAGCCAATGTCGCGCCCTGGCTGCCGCAGCCCGTCATCGATGCGAAGGCCGACCTTCGCAACGTCGATGCGGCCGCGCTCTGGCCCGGCGCTCCGAAGACACGCCTCACCGGAACGGTCGAACTGCAGCCCGATTCGCCCACCGGCCCCGCCGCCTGGCAGGCCTCGGCCAGCATCCGCAACGCGGTGCCCGGGCCGTGGGACAAGGGCGCGCTGCCGGTCGAAGAGGTCCAGGCGCGCGTGGGCTTCGACGGCACCAACTGGACGATTCCCGAAGCCATGCTGCGCGCAGGCGGCGGCCGCATCGAAGCCCAGGGCCGCTGGAGCCCCGTGCCCGCACCGTGGCAGGTGCGCGCCAACGTGCGCGGTGTGCGAGCGGGCCTGCTGCACAGCGAGCTTTCGGGCGCGCCGATCAGCGGTACGGCCACGGCACAGCAGCGCGAAGACACGATCGGCTTCGACGTGGCGCTCCGCGCCGCAGGTGGCGCCGGCAGCAAGGCGATGCCTGGCTTCGGCCTCGACCGCGTACTGGCCCAGGGGCAGTGGAAAAACCAGGTGCTGGACCTGCGTACGCTGCGCGTGCAGGCCGAAGGCGCCAGCATCGAGGGCAAGCTGCAGGTGCGCGTGGCCGAGCAGGCCGCGAGCGGCAAGCTCGACTTGGCGCTGCCGGGCGGCAGCGCGCAACTCGAAGGCCGCATCGCACCGGCGCAAGGGGCCGGTGACATCAAGGCACGCATCGACGACGCCGATGCCGCGCAGCGCTGGATCGAGGGCCTGCCCGAGCTGTCGAAGGTGTTCGCGGGCAAGAGCGCAAAGGGGTCCGCGCGGCTCGACGCAAGCTGGCAGGGCGGCTGGCAGACCATCCAGCGCCGGCTCGAGAACCCTGCCGCGCCTGCGCAGCGCGGCATCGCGGAGCCGAGTCTGAAGGCGTCGCTCGGTGTGCCGCAGCTCGAACTGCACATGCCTGCCGTCAACGGCAACGGCGAAACAGCGGCCGCCACCACGGTGCAGCTGAAGGACCTGCGTGCGGACCTCGCCGGCAGCCTGGCCGAGGCGACGCTCGCGCTGCAGGGCGAAGCCACCACCGGCACGCAGAAGCTCACGGTCGATGCACGCGCTAGCGGTGGCCTTGCGGGTCCCAACCACTGGCGCGCCGCGCTCGCCAGCCTGCGCCTGCAAGCTCAGGACAGCGCGCGTTTCGGCACCGCCGCGGCGCCCTGGACCCTGGAGCTCGGCCGAGAAGTCACCGCCACCATCAAGACGAGCGGAAGCGGCGCCGCGAGCCGCCTCGATCTCGAAGCCTCGGCGGCCACCGCCACGCTGCGCGGACCGGCGCCCGGTACCGTTCGCATCGAATGGCAGCCGCTGCGCTTCACCCGCAGCGGCGTGGCGCCCAACCAGGCGTTTCGCATGCAGTCCAAAGGCAAGCTGCAAGGCCTTCCGATGGCATGGGCCGAAGCTTTCGGCGCGAGCACCACCTTCAATGAACTGGGCGTGAGCGGCGACCTGATGTTCGACGGCGACTGGGATATTGACGCCGGCGACACGCTCCGCGCCCATGCACGGCTCGCACGCCAGAGCGGCGACATTCGCGTGCAGGCCGGGGAGGCCGCGCTGGTCACGCGCATCACCAGCCGCGGCACCGGCACGGCCAGCGAGCGCACGATGAACTCCGCCACCGCGGTCGGGGCGGTCGCGCCCAACACGCCAGCCGGCTTGCGCCAGGCCGAACTGAGGCTCGATGCGCAAGGCGACGCGGTGCGCGCCACGCTGGCCTGGGACAGCGAACGCGCGGGCAAGATCGATGCCGAGCTCAACACGCGCATGCAGCAGCGCGCGAATGGCTGGCAGTGGGCGGCCGATGCGCCGCTGGCCGGCAACATCAAGGCCGCGCTGCCGAACCTGGGCGTGTGGTCGATGCTCGCGCCGCCCGGCTGGCGCATTGCAGGCACGCTGGATGCCGACGCCGCGCTCTCGGGCAACCGCGCCACGCCGCGCTGGAACGGCACGCTGGGCGCCGACAAACTCGCACTGCGCGCGCCGGTCGAAGGGCTGGACCTGCGCGATGGCCGCCTGCGCGCCACGCTCACCGGCACGCGCATCGACATCACGGACTTCACGCTCAAGGGCGGTGCCGGCAGCAACGTGCGCATCGCGGGCCAGAGCGGCAACCGCAGCACCGCGGCCAGCCAGGCCGCCGCCGATGGCGGCTCGCTCTCGGCCCGCGGCGACATCGGCTGGGGTGCGGCCGGCGCATCGGGCGCATCGGGCACCGGCATTCGCATGGCGCTACAGGCCGATCTGCGCGCGCTGCGCGTGCTGGTGCGCACCGACCGCCAGGTCACGCTCTCGGGCAACCTGCAAGCCCGGCTCGACGGCGGCCAGTTCAACGTGCGCGGCAAGCTCAAGACCGACCGCGCCGTGATCATCCTGCCCGACGAAACCGCGCCGAGCCTGGGCACCGACGTGGTCGTGCGCTCTGTCGCCAAGGACCGCGAGGCGGCCGAGCAGGCGCAGCGCGACGCCGCGAGCAACGAAGCGCGAGCCGCCCGGCCGGAGACTGCCAAGCCGCCCGACATCGTGGTGAACTTCAACCTCGGGGACGACTTCGCGGTGCAAGGGCGCGGCATCACCACGCGGCTCGAGGGCGACCTCGAGATCCGGAGCACCAAGCTCAACGGGCCGCCGCGCATCACCGGCGAAGTCAAGACCGTGAAGGGCCAGTACCGCGCCTATGGCCAGCAGCTCGATGTGGAAACCGGCCTGGCCCGCTTCAACGGACCGTTCGACAATCCCGCGCTCGACATCCTCGCGATCCGGCCCAACATCTCGCAGCGCGCCGGTGTGCAGATCACGGGCACCGCGCAGTCGCCGCGCGTCAAGCTCTACTCCGAGCCCGCGCTGTCCGATGCCGAGACGCTGTCATGGGTGGTGCTGGGCCGCGCCTCGGCCACCAGCGGCGGCGAATCGGCGCTGTTGCAGCAAGCGGCCCTTGCGCTGATCGGTCACGTCAGCAAAGGCGGGAGCGGCGGCAGCCTGGCAAGCCGCTTCGGGCTCGACGAACTCGGCTTCAAGGGCCCCGGCAATGGCGGCGATCTGCGCGAGTCGGCCGTGACGCTCGGCAAGCGGCTGTCGAAGGATTTCTATCTGACCTACGAGCGCAGCGTGGGCGGCACCTTCGGCACGATCTTCATCTTCTACGACCTGACGCAACGGCTCACGCTGCGCGGGCAGGCCGGGCAGACCAGCGGGCTCGACCTCATCTACACATTGAAGTACGACTGAAGTCCGGGTCTGCCGCCTTGACCGCGGTAATTCAGGGGATAAGAATCGTCGACGCCCTTCTAACAAGGAACGACGATGCACGATGATGGAGACAAGGGCGAGTGTTCCCCACTGGACCGTCAGAAGTACGACCCGCCGGGCTACTCGCGAACCACGTTCTTGCGCAACGCACTGCAGTGCGTCATTGCGGCCATCGCAGCCGGTGCCGCGGCTGCCTCCATTCCCTACTGGGGAGGCGATGACTTTCCGCTGATGGGCCTGATCATCTACGTCGCCGGCATGGTGTTCGTCGCCATGCCGCTGTGCCTCTACTACGAGTCGCTGCTCCAGTCGCACGAAGAGCGCGTGGAGCGTGCAAGGCACATGTTGGCCACCTGACAGCCAAACCCTGACACCCTAGGCGGCCGGCTTGGCCTTGACGACCTGCCTCAAGCCCTCGAGCGCAGGGTCCACGATGGCTGTGTCCGCGCCCACCGCATACACCGCGTAGGCCGGGTAGAGAAACTCCGGCGTGTCGGGCACGCGGCGCAGCCGGCCCGACTCGAGATGGCTGCGCACCACGTCGTGCCGAAAGTAGCCGGTGCCGCCCGCCGCCAGCAGGTACTCGCGGCCCAGCGGCCCCAGCCCGGCACTCACTGCGGCGTTCGAGAGCTCCGGATACGCAAGGCCATGCTGCGCCGCGAACTCGGGGCCCCAATCCACATACACGTAGTCCGCCGGCCGCGGCACGCGCGGGCGCTTCGCGGTGGTGACCATGACGAGCTTCTCTTCGATGAGCAATTCCACGCGCAGGCCGGGCCGCTGCTGCGGCGCGTAGGCAATGGCGATGTCGAGCACGCCCGAGGCCACCTTGTCGAGCAGGTCGTGCGGAAAGCCCACCTCGGTACGAATGGCCAGCTGCGGCGCAGCGGTGCGCATCCAGAGCAGCCATTGCAGCAGCAGCGGGTCCCACAAGCTGATCTCGCATCCGATGGCGAGTACCGCGCGGCTGCCGCTCGGCACCGCGACCTGATGGCGGGCGCGCTCCCACACCTGCACCAGCGTGGTGGCGTGCGGCAGAAATTGCTCGCCCGCGGCGGTCAGCACCGCACCCGCCTTGTTGCGCACGAAGAGCGGCCGGCCCAGCAGTTCTTCGAGCGTTCGCACGCGCGCGCTCACCGAGGTCTGCGTGACATGCAGCCGCTCTGCGGCACGCTGGAAGCTGCGCGTGTCCACGATCTCTAAAAAGGTTCGGGCCAGGTTGATGTCCATGCCGCATCCGTTTTTGAATGCAATATTTTTGCACTCAACTGGCAATTAATATCGTTTTACTTGCTGCGAACGCAAGCCGAAGATGAAGGCATTCCATAGCAACCAGGAGTTGATCGATGCCCACCCTTCGCC
Source organism: Variovorax sp. OV700 (assembly GCF_900099805.1). GTDB lineage: Bacteria > Pseudomonadota > Gammaproteobacteria > Burkholderiales > Burkholderiaceae_C > Variovorax. The sequence goes on from NZ_FNDR01000004.1 coordinate 290,870, forward strand.
AGCCATTCCATGCCACCCCGTCAGAAAGCTTTGTGGATGCGTTCAAGGCGCTTGTCGACGAAGCCCTGATGCTCGCCGAGGCCCTGCTGAGCCCGAACAAGATCATCGGCGAGGTGGAGCAGATGCGTGCGTTGCAAGTGGCGGCGGACAACATCGAAGCCACCGATCCACTGCATGCCGAGGTGCTGCGCTCGCGCGCCGCGCGCGTCGGCCTGCGCTGAATAGAGGCGAGCGGCGCTGCTGCTGCTGCTGCGAACTACGAAGAAAGCCGGCTCTGTTCGATGTGCTTGCGCCGCATCGGGCGCAGGACGAACCACGCCATGAGCGCAGCGGCTGCATTGACCGCGCTGGCGGCAATGAACACGGCCTGCCAGCTTCCGGTGGCCGCGGCGAGCACGCTCGACAGCGGCACCAGCAAAGAGGCCGTGCCCTTGGCGGTGTAGAGCATGCCGGCGTTCGATGCCGCGTACTTGGAGCCGAAGGTGTCGGCGCAGGTCGATGGAAAGAGGCTGTAGATCTCGCCCCAGGCAAAGAACACGATGCCCGTGAGCACGACGAAGAGGATCGGGTTGTGGCCGTAGTGATAGAGCATCAGGATGCCCACCGATTCGAGTGCGAATGCGATGAACATCGTCTGCTCGCGCCCGATCTTGTCGGACACCCAGCCGAAGAAGGGCCGCGTGAGCCCGTTGAGCACGCGGTCGATCGCGAGTGCAAAGGTCAGCGCCGGCAGCACCAGGCCCATGATGTTGACGGGCACGTCCATGATCTTGAAGTCCTGCGCAATCGGCGCGAGCTGGGCCGTGGCCATCAACCCGCCCGCGGCCACCATCACGAACATCGCATACATCACCCAGAACACGGGCGAGCGCAGCACCTCCGAAGGCGCGTAGTCGCGCTGCGACTGCTGCACGTTGCGGCTGTTCGAACTCTTGGCATGGTCGGGCGCACGGGTCAGCGCCCAGGCCAACAGGAAGACGATCAGGCCCTGCCCGATGCCGAAGTAGAGAAACGCCGACTCGTAGCCGCTCGTCCTGATCATCGCGGAGATGGGGATGATCGTCAGCGCCGAGCCGGCGCCGAAGCCTGCGGCCGTCATGCCCGCGGCAAGGCCGCGCCGGTCGGGAAACCACTTGAGCGCATTGCCCACGCAGGTGCCGTACACCGCGCCCGCGCCGATGCCGCCGATGGCCGCGGCAATGTAGAGCAGCGGCAGCGTGTTGGCCACCGAGTTGATCACCCAGCCCAGGCCGCAGAGGATGCCGCCCACCAGCACCACCGGCCGCGGGCCGAAGCGATCGACCAGGTAGCCTTCGATGGGCACGAGCCACGTTTCGGTGAGCACGAAGATCGTGAAGGCCACCTGGATCGCGGCGCGGCTCCAGCCATGCTTCTCCGCGATCGGATTGACGAAGAGCGTCCAGCCGTATTGCAGGTTGGCGATCATCGCCATGCACACGATGCCGATCAGCAGCTGGCCCCATCGGTAGGCCTCCGATCGGGTCGCCGTGGCGCCGTGGGTTCCTGCGGGGGAATACATCGCCGGGTTGGAACCGGCGATCGTTGGCGTAGGCCGAGTCATGGGTGTTCCTTTGTCTTCATGTTGTGTTTAGGTCCGACGAAGTCGGTCGCTGGTCCGGTCTGTCGAATGACCGGTATCCGCGCGAGAACGACTGTCGGACGGAGTGCCCCAAAAGCTCTTGACCGCAGTCAAGTTCCCGACAACCTCGAGCCCTCGATGACGCGTGATTTCTCGAGCGAGAAACCCAGGTGCGGCATGTGTCGATTCGTGTCTTTCGAAGTCGCCGAAACACGCGCGGACGAGAACGGGTTTCGACGTGTCCGCCGACAGGTCTGCGCAGTGACAACGCACGGCAAAAGGGGTTTGCCTGAGTTAGGGGTAAACCCTATAATTGCCCTCAGTCATCTCAACTTTCGGAGCGCTCCATGAACAACACCGCAGTGAATTCCAACGCACTCAAGAACACCGCTTCGCTGGGCAGCAACGAGACCCTGCGCAGCCTCATCGCCGCCATGCCCATCGTGATCTTCGCGAAGGCCGCGCGCGCCGCGCTGAAGCGCTCTGCTGGCGCACGCGCACGCTGATCGCGCGGGGTTCGCCCCCTGTTGGGGAGGTGCGCAAGGCACCTCTCCCTGTTCAGTTTTTCAAGCCGGGGAGTCGAAGGGCACGATCTGCGAAATGAGCGCCGGCCCGTCGGCGAGCAGAAAGTCCTTGAAGGCCTGCGCCACCGGCGGCAGCCGCTTGTTGCGGCGGTGCACCACGTACCAGTTGAGCATCAGCGGAAAGCCTTCCACGTCGAGCACGCGCAGGCTGCCGGCGCGGGTTTCCTGGCTGATGGTGTGCGCCGACACGAAGCTCACCCCCATGCCTGCGATCACCGCCTGTTTGATGGTTTCGGTGCTGCGGATCTCCATGGCGATGTTGATGCCGCTGAGGTCGCCGCCAAAGCCCTCTTCCATCGAATGCCAGGTGTCCGAGGCCTTCTCGCGCACCACGAAGGGCTCGCGCATCAGCCGCTTCAACGGGATTCTGGGCACGCCCACCAGCGGATGGTTGGGCGCCGCGACGATCACATAGGGATGCGGCGCAAACGGCTGGTTGATGGTGTCCAGGTCGGTCGGCGGGCGCACCATGATTGCCAGGTCGGTGAGGTTCTCCGCGATGTGCGTCATGAGCCCTTCGCGGTTGTGCACCGTGAAGTTCAAGGTCACGCCGCGGTGCCGGCTCGCAAACTCCACGAGGAGGCGCGGAAAGAAATAATCGCCCGCGCTGATCACACCCACGTTGAGCTTGCCGCCCGAGACGCCGTTGAATTGCAACATCGCATTCTCGGCCGCCTCGAACTGCTGGATGATGGCGCGGCTGATCTGCAGCAGTTCGGTGCCCGCCGGCGTCAGGTAGATTTTCTTTCCGAACTGTTCGAACAGCGCATTGCCCGCGTGCTCTTCGAGCTTGCGCACCTGCGTGGACACGGCCGGCTGCGTCAGGTGAAGCTCTTCCGCCGCGCGCGAGAAGCTCAGCAAACGCGCCACCGCTTCGAAGACTTTCAACTGGCGCAGGGTCGCGTGCTTCATTCGGAAAAAGGTGGTCGCTGCTTCGATCGGACGGGCATGGTACTGCGCGCCACGCCCCGTGCGAATGCGGCCTAGGGTATCCGCGCGACGTGCAGCAGGTTCGTCGTTCCCGAAAGCCCGAACGGCAGGCCAGCTACCACCACCACGTCGTTGCCCGTGTTCGCGAAGCCTTCGGTGCACGCGATGCGGCAGGCGCACTCGATCATCTCGGCCACGTCGTGAACGTCATCGACCAGCACCGCATGCACGCCCCACACCATTGCCATGCGGCGCGCGGTGGCCACATCGGGCGTGAGGCTCAGGATGGGCACGGCCGGCCGCTCGCGGGCGGCTCGCAGGCTGGTGAAGCCCGACGAGGTGTAGGTGACGGTGGCGGCAGGCGCCAGCAGCGCGGCCACCTGGCGCATCGAAGCGCACACGGCATCGGCGGTGGTCGACAGCGACGCCTCGTGCGTGGCGTCGATACCGATCCGGTACGACGCATCGGCTTCCACGCGCGAGATGATGCGGTCCATCATGGCGACCGCCTCGAGCGGGTATTTGCCGGAGGCCGATTCGGCGGAGAGCATCACCGCGTCCACGCCGTCGTAGATGGCGGTTGCAACGTCGGACACTTCGGCGCGCGTGGGCACGGGCGCGGCAATCATCGATTCGAGCATCTGCGTGGCCACCACCACCGGCTTGCCGCGCTTGCGGCAGGCGCGCACGATGAGGCGCTGCAGTTCGGGCACGCGCTCGGGCGGCAGCTCCACGCCGAGGTCGCCGCGCGCCACCATGACGCCGTCGCACAGATCGACGATCGCATCGAGGTGGTCGATGGCCGCGGGCTTCTCGAGCTTGGCCATGATCCATGCGCGCGTACCGATGATGGCGCGCGCCTCCTCGATGTCTTCGGGGCGCTGCACGAAAGAGAGCGCCACCCAATCCACGCCCATGGCCAGGCCGCAGGCCAGGTCGTCGAGGTCCTTGGGGGTCAGCGGCGAGATCGGCAGCAGCACGCTCGGCACGTTGACGCCCTTGCGGTCGGAGATCGGGCCGCCGACCAGCACCGTGGTCTCGGCAAAGTCGGCGCCGTGGCTGTCCACGCGCAGCCGCAGCTTGCCGTCGTCGAGCAGCAGCTCGGTGCCGATCTCCAGCGCCGCGAAAATCTCGGGATGCAGCAGCGGGGCGCGGCGCGCATTGCCGCTCGCCTTGTCCATGTCGAGGCGGAAGCGCGATCCCGCATCGAGCTGCGCGCGTCCGCCTTCGAAAGTGCCGAGCCGCAGCTTGGGGCCTTGCAGATCGAGCAGCACGCCGATGGGCCGGCCGAACTCTTTCTCGAGCCGCCGGATCGTGTCGAGCCGGCGTGCATGGTCGTGCTGCGTGCCGTGGCTGAAGTTGAGCCGGAACACATCCACACCGCGCTCGAACAAGGCACGAATGGCCGGCTCGTCGGTGGTGGCTGGGCCCAGCGTGGCCACGATCTTCGCGCTGCGTGTACGTCGCATCATCCGTTCCATTTCATCGATCGATCACTGCGCGCACGCGGCGCAGAATGCGCAGCCTGAAAAGAGCTAGCTCGCCATCTCGTGAAGGCAGACCCGGCCGCGCTGTTCTTCCATCGTACGCGCCAGCAGCTTGACGAGCGAATACACGGTGTCGATGTGCGGCGTCGGGGTCTCGGTGAGCCGGGCCAACTCGACGACCGCACCCACCAGCGCGTCGATCTCCGGTGCGCGGCCGGCTTCGACGTCCTGCAGCATCGAGGTCTTGTGCTTGCCGACCTTTTCAGCGCCCGCAATGCGCTTGTCGAGCGTCACGCGAAACTCGATGCCCAGCTTGTGCGCCACCGCCTGCGCCTCGCGCATCATCGCCGCGGCCAGCTCGCGCGAGGGCGGGTATTGGCAGATGTCGACCAGCGTCGAGTGGGAGAGGCTGCTGATCGGGTTGAAGGTCAGGTTGCCCCACAGCTTGAGCCATATCTCGGCACGGATGTTGTCGAGCACCGGCGCCTTGAAGCCCGCAGCGCTCAAGCAGGCCGAGACGCGGTTCACGCGCTCACTCGAAGAGCCGTCGAGCTCGCCGACCGGGAAGCGGTCGCCCTCGATGTGCTTGACCACGCCGGGCGCGATCAATTCGGAGGCGGGGTACACCACGCAGCCGATGACGCGCTCGGCCGGAATCTTGGACGCCACCAGGCCCGTGGGATCGACGCTGCGCACCGGCGTGCCCGCCAGCGCGCCGCCATGATTGTGGAAGTACCAGAACGGGATGCCGTTCTGCATCGTCACCACCACCGTCTCGGGACCGAACAGCTTCGGTACGTCGTTGGCTACGGCCTCGACCTGGTGCGCCTTCATCGCGAGGATGACGATGTCCTGCGGCCCCGCCTGGTCGTAGCGGTCGGTGGCCTTGACGTTCCGCGCCACCTGTTCGGCCCCATCCGCACCGATGAGCTTGAAGCCGTTGGTGGCAATGGCGTCGAGATTTTTCCCGCGCACGATGAACGTCACATCCTCGCCGGCCAGGGCGAGCTTGGCGCCCACCAGGCCGCCGATGGCGCCCGCTCCGATGACTGCTATCTTCATGTCGATCCCCAAGGTTGTTGAATCTTTTCGCGCGGGCGAGCTCAGCCGAAGCGGTTGCCGAGCCTGCCGATGCCGCCGATCTCGACTTCGACAAGGCTGCCGGGCTTCATCGAACCGACGCCGATGGAAGTGCCGCACAGGATCACGTCGCCGGGGTTCAGCGTCATGTCGAGGGAGATCAGGCTCACGAGTTGCTGGACCGAAAAGCGCATGTCGCTGATCGGATAGTTCTGCCGCACCTCGCCGTTGAGCAGCGTGGTCACGGTCAATGTTGCGGGGTCGAGGCCGGTGGCCACCACCGGGCCCATGGGGCAGAAGGTGTCGAAGCCCTTGGCCCGCACCCACTGGGTGAACGACGCGTCGCGGTTCAGTATGTCCGCCACGGTCACGTCGTTGGCGCAGGTGTAGCCGAACACATGGGCCAGAGCATCCACCTCGGGCACGGCGGTGCATGTCTTGCCAATGACGATGCCGAGCTCGCCCTCGAACACCACTTTGCCGTCGCACAAGGGCTTGCGAATGTCCGCGCCGGGGGCGAGGTATGAATTGGGCGCCTTCAGCAGGTACAGCGGCTCCGCGGGCACCGGCAGCTTCAGCTTCTCGCCGAGCGCATGGAAGTTGTTCCACAGCGCAATGACCTTGGTGGGCTCGGTGGGCGTGAGCAGCCGCACACCGGCCAGTACGAACACGCGGCCGGTCGGCTCGGGGCGCTCGAACATGTTGCCGCGGTGCTCGTGCACGGCATCGCCTACGAGCGTGCCGAATCCGGTTTCGCCGCCGTGTTCGAAACGGACCCATTGCTGCTGTTGTTGCTGTTGCTGCATGTCGCGCCTTCCTTGGTTCTGTTGGAGTGTGTTTTTTCAGGGCTCAGTCGAAGGGCAGGTAGTCGGGGATGACGAGCGACGCGAGCAGCTTGCCCATCTCGGCCGGGTTGTCGGTCACGTGAATGCCGCACTCCCTCATCACCGCCAACTTTTCCTTTGCCGTTCCCTTGCCGCCCGAGACGATGGCGCCTGCGTGGCCCATGCGCTTGCCTGGCGGTGCGCTGGCACCGGCAATGAAGCCAACGACGGGCTTGTGCATGTGGTCCTTGATCCAGCGTGCGCAGATCTCTTCGTCGTTGCCGCCGATTTCGCCGACCATGATCACGGCGTCGGTGCGCGGGTCGTCGTTGAACATCTTCAGCACGTCGATGTGCCGCAGCCCGCCGACCGGATCGCCGCCGATGCCGACGACGGTCGATTGCCCGATGCCATAGTTGGCAAGCTGGCTCGCGGCCTCGTAGGTCAACGTGCCCGAGCGCGACACCACGCCGATGCGGCCCTTCTGGTGGATGTGGCCCGGCATGATCCCGATCTTGATTTCATCAGGCGTGATGAGGCCGGGGCAATTGGGGCCGAGCAGCAGGGCCTTGCTGCCTTCCAAGCGATGGCGGGTGCGGATCATGTCGCGCACCGGAATGCCTTCGGTGATGCACACCACCAGGTCGAGCCCCGCATCCACCGCTTCGTCGATGGCTGCGGCAGCGAAAGGGGGCGGCACGTAGATGACCGAGACGGTGGCGCCTGTTTCAGCCTTGGCTTCCTTGACTGTGCCGAACACTGGAATGCCGTCGAAGGACTTGCCTGCCTTCTTCGGATTCACGCCGGCGACGAAGCACCTCTGGCCGTTGCCGTAGTCGCGGCACATGGCGGTGTGGAACTGGCCTGTCTTGCCGGTGATGCCCTGGGTGATGACGCGGGTGTGCTTGTTGATGAGGATGGACATGTCAGCTCTCCATCTTTTGTTCGAGGCACCTTTGTTGAGGGCTCTTGTTCAGGGCGGGAGCGCGCCCTGAATGCGCGACACGACATATCAAAGAGCGAGTTTTCATCGAACTCCTCGCCGAGCCGCAGCCACGACCGTCTGGGCCGCATCCGCCATGTCGTTGGCCGAGATGATCGGAAGACCCGACTGCCCGAGGATGGTCTTGCCCAAGCTCTCGTTGGTACCCTTCATGCGCACCACGAGCGGCACGGACAACTGGACCTCACGGGCCGCGGCAACAATGCCGCGCGCGATCACGTCGCACTTCATGATGCCGCCGAAGATGTTGACCAGGATGGCGCGCAGATTCGGGTTGCGCAGCATCAGCTTGAAGGCTTCGGTCACCTTCTCGGCCGTGGCACCACCGCCCACGTCGAGAAAGTTGGCCGGCGATCCGCCATAGAGCTTGATCGCGTCCATCGTCGCCATCGCCAGGCCCGCGCCGTTCACCAGACAGCCGATGTCACCGTCGAGCGGGATGTACGAAAGATCGAACTTCGAGGCCTCGATCTCCGCCGGGTCTTCCTCGTCGAGATCGCGCATCGCCGCAATCTCGGGCTGGCGGAACAGCGCGTTTGGATCGAAGTTGAACTTCGCGTCCAGCGCGATGACGCGCCCGTCGCGGGTCAGCGCCAATGGGTTGATCTCGGCCAGCGACGCGTCGCAGGCGTCGAAGGCCTGGTAGAGGTTCTGCACCAGCGTGCGCACCTGCAGCAGCGACTTGCCCGAAAAGCCGATGTCGCGCGCAATGCCGTCGGCCTCGGCCGACTTCACGCCCGTGGCCGGGTCTATGAACAGCTTGCGGATCTTTTCCGGCGTGCGCGCCGCGACATCCTCGATGTCCATGCCGCCTTCGCTCGAAGCCATCAAGGCCACGCGCCGCGAATCGCGGTCGACCGTCATGCCAAGGTAGAACTCCTTTTCAATCTCGACGCTTTCCTCGACCAGCAGACGCTTCACCAGCCGGCCTTCAGGGCCCGTCTGATGCGTTCTGAGCGTCATGCCCAGCAGTTCGTCGGCGTGGCGGCGCACTTCGGCCGCCGACCATGCGAGCCGGACACCGCCGCCCTTGCCTCGGCCGCCGGCATGGATCTGCGCCTTCACCACCCAGGCCCTGCCGCCGATCTGCGTGGCCGCATCGGCCGCTTCGTCCGGCGAAAAGCACGCATATCCACGCGGCGTGGGCACGCCGTATTTGCGCAATACGTCCTTGCCTTGGTATTCGTGGATATTCATGGCAATTCAGGCCCCGAGTTCTGCGCCGCGGCTTTCGGCCCAGTTGAAATAGCGCTTTTTCATGGCACCCGTATCCAGCTCGCGCTTTTGATGCTCTTCCTTCTTCTGCTCGATCACCTCGGCCAGGAATTTGGCGTCGTAGGCGCGCAGCAGATGCGGCTGGTGGGTATTCAGGTAATGACAGATCCGCTCGATGCCGTCTTGCGTCTGGCGCAGCAGCTGGCAATAGATTTCACGGTCCCAGTGCCAGCGGAAACCCAGTTCGTAGAACGCGGCGTTGTAGGCGTTGCGCTCGGTTTCGCTGCTCCAGTATTGAATTGGCAATTCATCGATCATGAAATTTCTCCTAGAAATTGAACGCCGGGCGACAAATGATTTGTGGATCGGCATGATCAAAATGTAGATTGGATGATCGATAAATAATAGTTAAACTATTTTATTGAATGCATTCGCGATAAGTTATACATACGGGGCGACGAATTTCCATCGCCGGCGCATCTGTCGCCCCGCGTCTTAATTGCGCTTTTTTGAAAAAGCCGCGCCGCGGCTCAGATCACGCCCTCTGCACGCAGCGCCTGCACATCGCCCGCGGTGTAGCCCAGTTGCATCAACACTTCTTCGGTGTGCTCGCCAAGCAGCGGCGAGCGCGTGACCTCGGTCGGGCTGTCGGACATCTTGATCGGATTGCCCACCGTCAGGTACTTGCCCCGCGTCGGGTGGTCCACCTCGACGATCGTGCCGGTCTCGCGCAGCGACGGGTCGGCGGCGATTTCCTTCATCGAAAGAATCGGCCCGCACGGAATGTCGTACTGGTTGAGGATGTCCATGGCCTCGAACTTGTCCTTGGTCATGGTCCATTGCTCGATGCGCGCGAAGATCGGCTTCAGGTGCAGCAGGCGCGCCGCCGGCGTGGCGTAGGCCTCGTCGGTGATCCAGCCTTCTTCGCCGATGACCTTGCACACGGCCGGCCACACCGCCCCTTGCGTGATGAAGTAGATGTAGGCGTTGGGGTCGGTCTCCCAGCCCTTGCACTTGAGAATCGAGCCCGGCTGGCCACCGCCCGAGGCGTTGCCCGCGCGCGGCACCGCGTCGCCGAACTTGCCGTCCGGGTACTGCGGGTATTCGTGCATGGTGCCGGTGCGCTCCAGCCGCTGCTGGTCGCGCATCTTCACGCGGCAGAGGTTGAGCACCGCGTCCTGCATGGGCGCGAGCACCTGCTGGCCGCGGCCCGTGTTGTTGCGCTGGTAGAGCGCGGCCACGATGCCCAGCGCCAGGTGCAGGCCGGTGCCGCTGTCGCCGATCTGCGCGCCCGTGACGACCGGCGGGCCGTCTTCGAAGCCGGTGGTCGAGGCCGCGCCGCCCGCGCACTGGGCCACGTTCTCGTACACCTTGCAATGCTCGTACTTGCCGGGGCCGAAGCCCTTGACCGACGCGACGATCATGCGCGGGTTGAGCTCCTGGATGTGGGCCCAGGTAATGCCCATGCGGTCGAGCGCGCCGGGCGCGAAGTTCTCCACCAGCACGTCGCAGGTCTTGATCAGCGTGTCGAGCACTTTCTTGCCCTTGGGCTTCTTGGTGTCGAGCGTGATCGAGCGCTTGTTGTGGTTCAGCATCGTGAAGTAGAGGCTGTCCACACCGGGAATGTCGCGCAGCTGGCCGCGCGTTGCGTCGCCTTCGCCGGCGCGCTCCACCTTGATCACGTCCGCGCCGAACCACGCCAGCAATTGCGTGCACGTGGGACCGGACTGGACATGGGTGAAGTCGAGAATGCGAACGCCCTCAAGTGCCTTGCTCATCAGCTGTCTCCTTTGATCGTGGTCTCTGCTTCTTGCAGACGAGCGCGCAATTTACGCTCCTCCGCAAAGCGGGCTGTTTCGTCTCGCACGAAGGCAACGATGCCCGTGACTTCACGATTTTCCGAGAACAGCATCGACACCGTGAAGGCGATCGACAGCGTGTGCCCGTCCTTGTGCAGCGCCGGCACGCGCAGCAGATCGGCACCGTACTTGGTGATGCCGGTGTCCATGGTCTTGTTGTAACCGTCCCAGTGCCGCTGGCGCTGCCGCTGGGGAATGATCATGTCGAGCGACTGGCCCAGGGCCTCCGCTTCGGTAAAACCGAAGATGCGCTCGGCCGCGCGGTTCCAGAGCGTGATTGCTCCTTCCGCATTGCACACCATGATCGCGTCGCCGGCGCCTTCGACGATCTGCTTGAAATCAACGTTCGCTTGCATGTTTACCTCTGGCGCTTCATGTCATTTCCCAGCTCGTCCGCCTGTCGTCAAGCGGACGAGCTGGGGTGAGTCCGCTAGACGGCCTTCGATTCTTTCAGGTTGTCGATCTGTGCCTGGGTGTAGCCCAGTTCGGCCAGCACCTGTTCAGTGTGCTCGCCCAGCAGCGGCGAGGCGGTGACCTCGGGCTTGAGGTCCGAGAACTTGATCGGGCTGCCGATGGTCCAGTAGCTGCCGCGCTCCTTGTGCGGCACTTCGACGATGGAGCCGCTCTTGCGCAGCGACTCGTCGTGCAGCAGCTCTTTCATCGACAGCACCGGGGCGCAAGGAATGTCGTGCTTGCGGAAGATGTCCACCGCCTCGAACTTGGTCTTGTCCTTGATGAAGTCTTCGATGGTGGCGAAGATCTGGTCGATGTGCGGCTGGCGGGCCTTGGGGGTCATGTAGTCCGGATCGGTCTTCCACTCGGGCTTGCCGAGCGCATCGCAGATCGGGTCCCAGGCGTGGCCCTGCACCGTGAAGTAGATGTAGGCGTTGGGGTCGGTCTGCCAGCCCTTGCACTTCAGGATCCAGCCCGGCTGGCCGCCGCCGCCGGCATTGCCGCCGCGCGGCACCACCTTGTCCTTGAATGCGTCCATCTCGTGCGGGTATTGCGGGTATTCCTCCAGGTAGCCCACGCTGTCCAGGCGCTGCTGGTCGCGCATCTTCACGCGGCACAGGTTGAGCACGGCATCCTGCATCGAGCAGGCCACCTTCTGGCCCTTGCCCGTTTGCTGGCGGCCGATGATGGCCGTCAGGATGCCGATGGCCAGGTGCATGCCTGTGTTCGAGTCGCCCAGCGCCGCGGCCGAGATCGTCGGGGCCGAGTTTTCGCCCTTCCACCAGCCGGTGGTGGAGGCGGCGCCGCCGGCGCACTGCGCCACGTTCTCGTACACCTTCAGGTCTTCATAGTGGTGGCCGTCGCTGAAGCCCTTGACCGAGGCGACGATCATCTTCGGGTTCAGCTCCTGGATGCGTTCCCAGGTAAAGCCCATGCGGTCCAGCGCGCCGGGGCCGAAGTTCTCGACCAGCACATCCGATTCCTTGATCATCTTCTCCAGCACGGCCTTGCCTTCGGGCTTCTTCGTGTCCAGCGTGATCGAGCGCTTGTTGCTGTTCAGCATGGTGAAGTACAGCGCGTCGACGTTGGGGATGTCGCGCAGCTGGCTGCGGGTGACGTCGCCGGCGCCCGGGCGCTCGACCTTGATCACGTCGGCGCCGAACCAGGCCAGCATCTGGGTACAGGCCGGACCGGCTTGCACGTGCGTGAAGTCGATGATCTTGATGCCGTTGAGGGGTTTGTTGCTCATGGAAATTAACTCCTGGGTTGCCTTGGATTACTGCTGCTGCTTTTTCTTTGCCGTGCTCGGATTGAGGCTGGTGATCCGGCCGCTTTCCGTTCCGGCCGTCTCGTCGATGACGGCATTGATCAGGGTCGGACGGCGCGAGGCGACGGCTTCGGCCAGCGCCTTCTGCAATTCATCCGCGGTGGTGGCGTTGACGCCCACGCCACCGAACGCTTCCATCAGCTTGTCGTAGCGCGCGTTCTTCACGAACACGGTGGGCGCCACGTCGGGCGTGCCGCTCGGGTTGACGTCGGTGCCGCGGTAGACGCCGTTGTTGTTGAACACGACGATGCAGATCGGCAGGTTGTAGCGGCAGATGGTTTCCACCTCCATGCCGCTGAAGCCGAAGGCGCTGTCGCCCTCGATGGCGATCACCGGCTTGTCGGTGACCACCGCGGCCGCCACGGCAAAGCCCATGCCGATGCCCATGATTCCCCAGGTGCCCACGTCGAGGCGCTTGCGCGGCTCGTACATGTCGACGATGCTGCGCGCGAAGTCGAGCGTGTTGGCGCCTTCGTTCACCACGATGGCGTCGGGCCGGGCCTTCACCTGGTCGCGGATCACGCTCAGCGCGCTGTGGAAGTTCATTGGCGAGGGCCGCGCGGCCAGCGTCACGGCCATCTTCGACAGGTTCTTGTCCTTGCGCTCGGCAATGGCACCGGTCCATTCGGCCGGCGGCTTGGCCCACTTGGCGTCGACGCCAGCGAGCAGTGCCGCCACGCAGGAGCCGATGTCGCCGATCACCGGCGCCGCAATGGCCACGTTGCTGTCGATCTCGGTTGGTGCAATGTCGATCTGGATGAACTGCTTGGCGCCCTTCTCCTGGCCCCAGGTCTTGCCCTTGCCGTGCGACAGCAGCCAGTTGAGGCGCGCGCCGACCAGCATGACCACGTCGGCTTCCTGCAGCACGTAGGAGCGCGCGGCCGCGGCCGATTGCACATGCGTGTCGGGCAAGAGGCCCTTGGCCATCGACATCGGCAGGTAGGGAATGCCGGTCTTCTCAATGAATGCGCGGATGTCGGCGTCGGCCTGCGCGTAGGCGGCGCCTTTGCCCAGCAGGATGAGCGGCTTCTTCGCACCCTTGAGGAGGTCGAGTGCGCGATTCACGGCATCGGGCGCCGGAATCTGGCGCGGTGCCGGGTCGATCACCTTGATGAGCGAGCGGCGGCCGGCTTCGGCGTTCATGGTCTGGGCGAACAGCTTGGCCGGCAGGTCGAGGTACACGCCGCCCGGGCGGCCCGACAGCGCCGAACGGATGGCGCGTGCAATGCCCACGCCAATGTCTTCGGCATGCAGCACGCGGAAGGCGGCCTTGCACAGCGGCTTGGCAATGGCGAGCTGGTCCATTTCTTCGTAGTCGCCCTGCTGCAGGTCGACGATTTCGCGCTCGCTCGATCCGCTGATGAGAATCATCGGGAAGCAGTTGGTGGTGGCGTTGGCCAGCGCGGTGAGGCCGTTCAGGAAGCCGGGCGCCGACACGGTCAGGCAGATGCCGGGCTTCTGCGTCAGGAAGCCGGCGGCCGCAGCCGCGTTGCCCGCATGCTGCTCGTGGCGGAACGAGATGACCCGCAGGCCTTCGGCCTGTGCCATGCGCGTGAGGTCGGTGATCGGGATCCCCGGCAGGCCGAAGATGGTGTCGATGTCGTTCAGCTTCAGCGCATCGATGACCAGGTGAAAGCCGTCGATCGTCGCGTCGTGCGCCGCCGTTGCTTCCTCCGTGGGGTGTTTGAGGGCGACCACGACTGCGTCGCCGTCTGCTGCCCGGTTCTTGGGCTTGAGGGCGTCGTCCAGGGTCGTGGATGCCTCTTTGTCCGTTCTTACTGAAGACATGTCTCTCCTTCTTGCTTGGGTGAATGGCCGAGGCCCGAGCCGGGACTATGATTCGGGGGCATGCTTTCGGGCGTTGACCTCGGTCAACTTTCCGGAAAACGGCACCGGCCAGATGAACCAGATGTTGTTGTTGCGAATTCGAGCAAGACGGGACCCATGACGTTGTTGGAAAACCACCCGGAGAAAAACATCATTCGCGCGCAGCTCCGGCAGAACATCCTTCTCAAGGACCTGAACGAGAGTGAGCGCGCCGAGCTGGAAACCCATCTCGTCATCGTGGACGGCAACAAGGGCGACTTTCTGCTGCACCAGGGCGTGCGCGAGATGGAGCAGTACTTCATCCTCGACGGCATCCTCAAGCGGGTGGTGAGCAACCCCGAGGGCAAGGAAATGATCCTGCGCTTTGCCGACGCGCACGACATGGAAACCAGCTACGCGGCGCTGCGGCTGGGCACGCCCACGCCCTACGGCATCGTTTGCGTCACCAAGGCGCGCGTGGCCAGCCTGCCGCTGAAGGAGTGGATCGCGTTCCTGGACCGGCACCCCGAGACCAAGGAGCTGTTCGAATACTGCGTGATGCGCGGCATGAGCGAAATCATGGCGCACACCATCACGCTTCATTTGCTCGACGCGCCCGGCCGCGTGCACCGGTTCATGCGCAAGCACCCGGAGCTCGAAGACCGCATTCCGAGCAAGGAATTGGCCTCGTACCTCAATCTCTCCGCGGAAACCCTGAGCCGCCTGCGCAAACGCGGAAAGATCTAGGCGGGCGCGGTACTCAGGTCTGCTTCGCTGAAGCGAAGCGGCGCGGAACGGTCATCAGGCGCAGCGCGTTGTCAACGCCGCTTACGCCGCCGACCTTGGAAGCTACATCCTCCGTGAGCGCACGCTCCTGTGCATTGAGCACGATGCCGCTCAGCTTTACCTTGCCCTGATCGGCCTCCACGGTCACGCGGATGTCGCCGGTCTGCTCGTTGTCCTTCAGTGCCGACTTCACCCGCGCAGCGAGTGCCATGTTGGCCAAGAGCGCGCGCGAGGCCGGTGTCTCGGCAAACTCCGGGCGCTCGACCAGCGCGCGGATCTGCGCCACGCAACTGTCCACCGAGAGGCGGTCCGTGTTGAGCACCAGGTCGTAGAGCACCGGGTCGCCCCATGTCACGCCGAACTGCGCATGCATGCGCGCCGCATGCGCGTCGTCGCTGCGCCGGATCTCGGCTTCGGCAAACTCGGCGTCGTCGGTCTCCAGGTGCGCCATCAGCCATTCGACTCGCTTTTTCATCGAGCGCGTGATGCGCACGCACACCACGTGCGGCACCGGGCGCAACAGGCAGGTTGCGCCCCAGCCGCGAAGCACCACGTTGCCGCGGTCCGCCAGTGCGAAGAGTTCCTCTGCCGTGTAGAGCGCAAGGCTGCGCTTGTCGGCGGTAAGCCGCTCGACGAAGCCGGCCTTGCCGTCGCGCAGGCGACCGATGAAGCTGGTCGGCACCTGCATGCGGTCGGCCACGCGCTCGATCGTCTCGTGGCGCATGATCTCGAGGCCGAGCTGCTCGGCGAGGCGCTGCGACACGTCCTTGGCAAGGGAACCCATCTCCTGGGTGAGTGCAATCACTGGCATGGTGTGTTCCGTTCCGTTCAGTCCACAGGCCGCTCGACGGCAAACTCATCCGGCTTCTTCGGCTTGATGAAAGCCAGCGCCTTGGAGATCAGCGGCCAGAACAGCAGCACGAGCGCCAGGGTGGTGATACCGCCGACCAGCGGGTTCGAGAACATGATCATCACGTCGCCTTGGGAGACCAGCATGGCCTGGCGGAACGAGTCTTCCGCCTTGTCGCCGAGCACCAGCGCCAGCACCAGCGGCGCCAGCGGAAAGTCGAGCTTCTTGAACAGATACCCCACCACACCGAAACCGAGCATGAACCAGATGTCGAGCATCGCGTTGTGCACGGTGTAGGCACCGATGGCGCAGATCACGATGATCACCGGCGCAATGATCGAGAACGGAATGCGCAGGATCGAGGCGAACAGCGGCACCGTGCTCAGCACCACGATGAGGCCGACGATGTTGCCCAGGTACATGCTGGCAATCAGGCCCCAGACAAAGTCCTTCTGCTCGACGAACAGCAGCGGTCCGGGCTGCAAGCCCCAGATCAAGAGGCCACCCAGCAGCACCGCGGCAGTGGGCGAACCCGGGATGCCGAGCGCCAGCATTGGCAGCAGCGCGCTGGTGCCGGCCGCGTGCGCCGCGGTCTCGGGCGCCACGACGCCTTCCATCTGGCCGGTGCCGAATTTGGAACCGCGCTTCGACATCTTCTTGGCCAGGCCGTAGGCCATGAACGAAGCCGGCGTGGCGCCGCCCGGCGTGATGCCCATCCAGATGCCGATGAGCGAGCTGCGGAGCGACGTCACCCAGTATTGCGGCAGTTGCTTCCACGTTTGCAGCACCACCTTGGGATCGATCTTCGCGGTCTTGCCCGAGAACTTGAGGCCCTCTTCCATCGACAGCAGGATTTCGCCGATGCCGAACAGGCCGATGACCGCGATCAGGAAATCGAAGCCGCGCATCAGCTCCGACTGGCCGAACGTGAGCCGCAGCTGGCCCGTGACTGTGTCCATGCCCACGCTGGCCAGCGCAAAGCCTAGCGCCATGGACGCCAGGATCTTGAACGGCGACCCCTTGCCCATGCCCACGAAGCTGCAGAAGGTGAGCAGGTACACCGCAAAGAACTCGGGCGAGCCGAACTTGAGCGCGAACTTGGCCACCAGCGGCGCGAGGAAGGTGATCATGATCACCGCCAGCAGCGCACCGACGAAGGACGATGTGAAGGCCGTGGTCAGCGCGGCGCCGGCGTTGCCCTGCTGCGCCATCGGGTAGCCGTCGAAGGTGGTGGCCACCGACCATGGCTCGCCGGGAATGTTGAACAGGATGGAGGTGATGGCTCCACCGAACAACGCGCCCCAGTAGATGCACGACAGCATGATGATCGCCGAGGTGGGCGACATCGTGAACGTGAGCGGCAGCAGAATCGCCACCCCGTTGGCGCCACCCAGTCCGGGGAGCACGCCGATCAGCACCCCCAGGATGATGCCGACGAACATCAGGCCGATGTTCATGGGTGTGAGGATCACCGAGAAGCCCTGCATCAGGGCACTGATTTCATCCATTTCGCATTTGCTCCGTGAGATTCAGTAGCCGAGAAAACGGAGGGGATCGAGTGCGCCCTTGAACAGCGGCACCTTGAACCACACCTCGAACATGAAGAAGAACACCGTGCTGACCGCCAGCGCCGCAATGACGCTCTTCACCCACGAGTATTTGCCCAGGAACACCATGAACAGCGCGATGTAGATCGCCGAGGCCACGTACAGACCGAGCGCCGAAATGGCCAGCACATAGACCGTGGCCGGCACCAGCACAGAGAGCACGCGCTTGAGCTGCACCGTGTCGACGAAGACCTCGGTCTTCTTGTTCTTGCCGAGCAGCGCCTGATACAGGATGCCGGCCCCCGAGATGGTGATGATCACCCCGATGTAGAACGGGAAGTACCCCGCGCCGGGGCCGTCGCTGGTCCAGCCCGAGCCCAGCCTCTGGCTCTCGTAGATCACCACCAGGCCAATCACCACCAGGACCAGCGCAACCACCGCCTCGACCAGGTTGGTCGCTACGCCCCTGCGCGGCGCGCCATCGGAAATCTCGTCGTGTTCCATGGAGTTCCCATCGTTCGTATGTATGTGCCGGGAAAAAACGAGGGTGCAGCGCCCCCCCGCCGCCCGGCCGGCGGCAGTCTCTTCAGGCAGGAAACGCTGCAGGGCGCTCGATTGCCGCTACTGCTACTTGTTGCTGGCCAGGAAGCCGGCTTCGCTCATCAACGTGCGGTGCGTGGCTTCCGCTTCGGTGAGCCACTTGGTGAACGCGTCGCCCGTCATGAAGGTCGGGTTGAAGGCACCCTTCTCCATGTATTCCTTCCAGTCCGGCGTGGCGGCGATCTTGGTCAGCAGATCGACATAGAACGCGCGCTGTTCGGGCGTCACGCCGGGCGGCATGAAGATGCCGCGCAGCATGGTGTACTTGGTCGGAACGCCGGCTTCCTTGCAGGTGGGAATGTCGTTCCACGACTGCGTGTCGGTCACCTTGGCCTTGAACGGCATGCGCTCGTCGTCGAACACGCACAGCGCGCGCAGCTTGCCTGCGCGCCACTGGGCGACGGCTTCGATCGGGTTGTTGACCGTGGACTGCACGTGGCCGCCCACCAGCTGCACCGCCACTTCGCCACCGCCCTTGAACGGCACGTAGATGAACTTGGTGCCCGTGGCCTTCTCGAGCGCCACCGTGATGATCTGGTCTTCCTGCTTGGAGCCGGTGCCCGCCATCTTGAACTTGCTCGGGCCCGCCGCCTTGGCCGCCGCGATGTACTCCGCGGCGTTCTTGTATGGCTGCTCGGCATTGGTCCACAGCACGAACTGGTCGAGCGCCATCATCGCGACCGGCGTCATGTCCTTCCAGTTGAATGGCACACCAGTGGCCATGGGCGTGGTGAACAGGTTGGACAGCGAGATGACGATCTTGTGCGGATCGCCCTTGGCCTCCTTGATCGCCAGGAAGCCCTCGGCGCCCGCGCCGCCCGACTTGTTGACGACGATCAACGGCTCCTTCATGAGCTTGTACTTGATGACGATGCCCTGCAGCAGCCGGCCCATCTGATCGGCGCCTCCGCCGGTGCCCGCGGGGATCACGAACTCCACCGGCTTGGTGGGCTCCCATGCGAAGGCTGGCGTGGCCACCGCGAGTGCCAGCATGGCCGCGGTGAAGACTTTGGCCCGACAAGCGCGAGTGCGCGAAAAGAAGTTCTTCATCATGTTGTCTCCTGTGTAAGGTGCGCTCTTTTTTTGGTGAATCTGAGCCGAGATGCGAACAGGGCAGATGGTGCGCGCTGGTAGAACTTCGCTTGCTTGACCATGGTCAACTTTTGCGAGATTTTGTCTTGGGGTTAGCCCGCGCCGCGTGATACGCGAGCAAGTGTGCCAAGGCATCCGATGCGGCCTCCACACCTGAGCGGCGCCACGCGAAGCGGCACGCATTGCGCAACCTTTTTTCGCCATGCCGAGGGGAATTCGGGTAAACCCTAAAATGAAGGGCAATTCAACCCATCCACCAAACCCAGGAGTTCCTTTATGCCTACCCTTGACCGAACGTCCGGCGCGAGCGCATTCAGTGGCTTGGCTGGCGCGCTCAAGGCATTTGCTGAAGAGGCCAGCGTGCTCGTTCAGGCCTTGCTGAGCCCCGGCAAGGTCATCGAAGAAGTCGAGCAGATGCGCGCCCTGCAAGTGCGCGCCAACCGCATCGAGGCATCAGACCCGCTGCGCGCCGACGTGCTGCGCTGGCACGCCTCGCGCATCGGCCTGCGCTAAGCAGCAGCAGGCCACGCGGCGACTCAGGTAGCCGACGCGCCGGAGCCGCCCCGAACTGGTAAAGTCCGGGCCGCCCTCCGTCTTCGTAGTTCAATGGATAGAACGGGGTCCTCCTAAGACTCAGATACAGGTTCGATTCCTGTCGAAGGCACCAAGGACCCGGTTCACGGCGTCTCACCCCACATCAGAAACCCGCACGCTTCGAGGCGTAGCGGGTTTTTCTTTGCCCCACGTCATGTCATAACGCAGCGATGTCATCGCAGAGAAATACGGGTATTTTTGTTGGTATCTCGAAAGGCCCAAAAACCAGATAACAGGCTACTTTGGTTGAAGTCCGGCTAGCACGGCGCCCAGTTGCTCGTCGTTCAAGGCCGGATGTACTTCCATGTCCATCAGATCGGACCACTCGAGAACCCAGCGTGCCATCGCAGAAGCGTCGTCTGCCTCGCTGATGCTGATGCCCGTGCCGTTAGCCACGTCGTGCCAGCGCCCGAGCAGCTTAATACCGTCTGGAGGCTGTCCACCTGTTTTCGCGAAGCGCTCGATGACAGCGTTGCGATTGCCAGAAGCAATGCGCCAATGGCCAATGAAAAGCATGATGTTCTTCCCCTTCTGGCACTTTGAAAGTGCGATGCGTGCGAGTGCCGCGCGAGCAACGCCGGGTTTTTGGATGATGCCCTGAGTCATTGAAAGTCGATCACGCCCACATCTATCGCAGACGTCACGGCTCGCTTTTGGTCGTAGTGGCGTGCGAGCTTAGATTCGAAAGGGCTCGCTCAGAAGGATATTTGTTAACCTTTGTTTTCATACTTCAATCGATGGCGCAGCGTGGTTCAACGGCCGAAGGCGTCATGGATAGGCACCCCGCCAAAGCCGCGTTCATGGCGTAACTCGACGACATGCAACGGCGCGCCATGCCGCGGCCGATAGAGCGTTCGCTCCGGTCGCTCAAAGCTAACGAACGACTGATCGGACCACTCGTCCCGAGCCAGCGCGCAACACCGCCGGTGGCGGCCCTTCCAGACTGCTGGATTCCCACTGGCAGGTACTTCTTTACGTGTTGCGAGAGCACGGGTGCTGCACCTGCACCCAAGCACCTGTCAAAAAGCCAGGCTGCGACATGACAAATGCCCCTCGCGCCCGCACCTTTTCCGCCTTAGCCTATCAATGCACTCAATCGAAAGGCGGCCCCCATGGACGTACTCGAATGGATCATTCTCAACGCGGTGCTTCTGGTCATCGCCGCAGCCATCTACGACTTCTGGCGAGGCTGCAAGGGCCTGTGAAGGCGAAGCCGCGATGACAATCTCAAGGCACTTGGGCAGCGTGGTGCATCGACTGTTCGTCGTGTTCCAGTGGGCGACAGCCGCGCTGGTTGTTGCTGTTGGATGGGCTGCGCATCCGCAGCCGATCGAACAGCTGATTCCGTGGGAAAAGAAGGAAAGTTCTTATGCCAGCCCGCATTCGATGCCGCTGGACCGCGAACCCTTCGCCGCGAAAGCCTTGCCTGCGCCGAAGCGCGAAAAGCCTGTCAGCTTTCCGGCGCAGCCAGCGTCTTCGAGTCCTGCGACGCCTGTTGCTGGCGTTGCGGTGGGCCGACCAGTGCGGCTGGTCCGGTCTGCTCGCCCAGGTCTTTGCGCCCGAGGCCTCTCACGAGGCGGCGCGGTATGTGGTGTGTTCTCAGAAACTGCGCCAGAGCCTCACTGCGCGCAGGTTCGGATGCCGGTAGAAACATGTGCATCACGCTCATGGTGTCGTCCCGAAAATGCCAGAAATGCAAGATGGCTGGCTCGCTTCCTGTAGACCCGGAGCCTTGGGTTTGACGCGGCTCTGGCGTGCCGCAGGCGGATTATGGGCGCCGAAATCCGATGCGGTTGCACAGCCCCTTGGCGAGTAGTGTTGCTGGCACGCTAAGGGCTTACCGGTAGGTTCTCTTGTCGTCGTTTACTTACTTTTTACTACTGCTCGATACGCTCGCGCTGGCGTTCCAGGCCATGCGTACCAGCGGGAATCCAAAGCTGGAGCTGTAGGCACCCGCCCACGCGCACGGACTGGTTTCTCCCGCACGCGGGGGTCGCGCGCTTGGTCAATGTAGAGGCCTATCTACTCAACGGAGACGCCGATCATGAAAAGCATCATCCTCTGGCTCTGCGGAGTGCCGCTGGTCGTGATCATCGGCCTGAAGGTCTTCGGCATTCTTTGAAGTCAATTGAAGAACTAAAGAACGGCGAATCCCGGTTCCTCCTCACGGCGCAATACTGCGTCGTTAAGCGCTCCCTCGGGGGCGCTTTTTTTGCGTCCTCGCCCACGCGGTGGACAGCGTCAGTGGGTTTCGCGGCGCAGCTGCTGCACGTCTTCGTGCAGAGACCGGGCCCATGCGCGACGCTCACGGCCTAGCGACTGCTGCGGCTCGCCGAAGCGCACGATGGCCAGGAGCGGCGGTGAGCGCAGCGTGTTCCAGAGCGAGGTCAGCAAGTTGTCGTCGTCGATGTAGCGTGGCGCCTGGCTGGTTTCCCTGGTGGCCGCGTCGGCAAAGCGCAGCGCGGCGGGGAGCACGGGTGCGCCGGAAGAAATGGCGGCCTGCAACAGGTTGGCGTGAAAGGGCAGCAGCCCGTTGCCGTCGCTGGTGGTGCCTTCAGGGAACACGCCGATGCGGTCGCCGCCCTGCAGCGCCTCGGTCATGTGGTGAACCACGCGCATCGCGTCGCGCCGGCGCTCGCGCTCGATGTAGAGCGACCCCGCGCCGGTGGAGAGCGTGCCGATCAGCGGCCAGTGCTTCACGCCCGACTTGGAGACAAAGCGCACGTGGCACGCGGCATGAATGGCGGTGATATCCAGCCACGAGAGGTGATTGCAGATGAGCAGCACCGGCCCGTCTCCCGGTGGGGTGCCCTGCACCTTGAGCGTGACGCCCATGATCTCCAGCAGGCGCCGAGACCATTGCTGCACGCGCAGGTTGCGCTCTTGCGGCGAGAGGCCCGGAAAGGCAAAGCGGATCGTCCACCAGCCGCCGAGCGCGTGTCCCACCGCATGGAGCAGGCGCCAGCAAGCCTTCAGTGAATGAACCATCGAGATGCGGTCCCTTTTTTCAATCAACCGTGGACCACGCGGCCCGCAACGAGGGTGTGGCGCGCCCGCCCCTGCAGCGGGTAGCCCGCGAACGGCGTGTGCTTGCCCTGGCTCTTGAGCGCCTCGGGTTGCACCTGCCACTCGATGGTCGGATCGAAGACGCACAGGTCGGCCACGCCGCCCACGGCGAGCCGGCCGATGCCGGTGGCCGCGTCGGCGCCCGTGAGCAATCGCGCGGGTGCGGAGCTGATGACCTCCAGCGCGCGCGATATGCCGGCACCGCTGCGCTCGCCCCATTGCAGCGCGAGCGGCAGGAGCAGTTCGAGCCCCGTGGCGCCGGGTTCGGCTTCGGCAAAGGGCAGCGTCTTGGCGTCGGCTTCGACGGGCGTGTGGTCAGACACCAGCGCGTCGATGGTGCCGTCGGCCAGCGCGGCCGAGAGCGCATCGCGGTCGCCCTGCTGGCGCAGTGGCGGATTGAGGCGCGCGCGGCTGTCGAAAAAGCCGATGTCGGTGTCGGCAAGATGCAGCGAGTTGATGCTGACGTCGCAGGTGAGCGGCAGGCCCTGGGCCTTGGCCGCGCGCACCAGCGCTACGCCCGCGGCGCTGGAGATGCGGCACAGGTGCACGCGCGCGCCGGTGCTCTTCATAAGCTCGACGATGGTGAAGATGGCGATGGTTTCCGCCGACACCGGCACACCCGAGAGGCCGAGGCGCGTGGCCAGCGGGCCGCTGGCCGCGACACCCTTGCCAAGATCGCGGTCTTGGGGGCGCAGCCACACGGTGTAGCCGAAGGTACTTGCGTAGAGCAGCGCGCGCTGCAGCACCTGGGTGTCGGCAAGCGGCACGTCGGCCTGGCTGAAGCCGATGCAGCCGGCCTCGGTGAGCTCGGCCATCTCGGTGAGCACGCCGCCGGCAAGACTGCGCGTGAGCGCGCCGAGCGGAAAGAGGCGCGCGCATTGCAGCTTCTCGGCGCGGAACTTGAGCATCTCGACCAGGCCGGGCTCGTCGAGCACGGGATCGGTGTCGGGCGGGCACACCAGGCTGGTCACGCCGCCCGCAATGGCCGCGGCCATTTCGCTTTCGAGCATGCCTTCGTGTTCGTAGCCGGGCTCGCGCAGGCGCGCCGCCAGATCGACGAGGCCGGGCGCGACGACGTAGCCCGCGGCGTCGATGGTGCGGTCGGCCTTGAAGCCGGCCGGCGTGTTGCCAATGCCGGCGATCTTGCCGTCGGCGATGGCGATGTCGGTTTTCTTGTCGGTGCCTGATGCGGGGTCGACCACGCGGCCGTTGATGATCAGTGTGTTCATGCTTCGTTACCTGCGACGATGCTCATCACAGCCATTCGGACCGCGATTCCGAAAGTGACCTGCGGGAGGATCACGCTCTGCTTTCCGTCGACCACAGCAGAGTCGATCTCCACGCCGCGGTTGATGGGCCCCGGGTGCATCACGATCGCATCGGGCTTGGCCAGCTGCAGCTTCTCGGGCGTGAGGCCATAGGTCTTGAAGAACTCTTGCGACGAGGGCAGCAGCGCGCCGCTCATGCGTTCGTTCTGCAGGCGCAGCATGATGATGACGTCGCAGTCCTTGATGCCTTCTTCGAGCGTGTGGCACACACGCACGCCCATGCCGGCCATGTCGCCGGGCACGAGAGTCTTCGGGCCGACCACGCGCACCTCGGCGCAGCCCAGCGTGGTGAGGGCATGAATGTCGGAGCGCGCCACGCGCGAGTGCAGCACGTCGCCGACGATCGCGACCGTGAGGTTCGAGAAGTCTTTCTTGTAATGGCGGATCGTGTACATGTCGAGCAGCCCCTGGGTCGGGTGCGCATGGCGGCCGTCGCCGGCATTCACCACGTGCACGTGGGGCGCCACATGCTGCGCGATGAGGTAGGGCGCGCCCGACTCGCTGTGGCGCACCACAAAGAGGTCGGCCGCCATCGCGCTCAGGTTGGCGATGGTGTCGAGCAGCGACTCGCCCTTGGTGGCCGAGGAGCGCGCGATGTCCAGGTTGATGACGTCGGCCGACAGGCGCTTGGCCGCGATCTCGAAGGTGGTGCGCGTGCGGGTGCTGTTTTCGAAGAACAGGTTGAACACGCTCTTGCCGCGCAGTAGCGGCACCTTCTTGACCTCGCGGTCGCTCACGCTGGTGAAGTTGGCGGCGGTGTCGAGAATGTGCGTGACGATGTCCTTGGGCAGGCCCTCGATCGACAGCAGATGAATCAGTTCGCCGTTCTTGTTGAGTTGCGGGTTTCGCTTGTAGAGCATTACTTGCTTTCCTCCACCTTGAGGCTGAAGGCGCCGTCGTTGGCGCGGGCCAGCGCGAGCAGCTGCGTGTCGGGCAGTGTGAGTTTTTCGGCCGCAAAATCGGCCGCCACGGGCAGTTCGCGCCCGCCGCGGTCGACCAGCACGGCAAGCCGCACACAGGCCGGGCGGCCGAAGTCGAACAGCTCGTTGAGCACCGCGCGGATGGTGCGGCCGGTGTAGAGCACGTCGTCGAGCAGCAGCACGTCGCATCCGTTCACGTCGAAGGGCAGCGAGGTCTGCGCGCTGGCCGAGAGGCCGCGGCGCGCGAAGTCGTCGCGGTGCATGGCCGACGAGATGACGCCGGGCGCACCGGGCAGGCTCAGGTCTTTTTGCAGGCGCTCGACCAGCCAGGCGCCACCGGAGGTGATGCCGACCAGTCTGGTTTGGGGGCGCATCAGCGCTTGCACGCCTTTGAGCAGCTCCTTGTAGAGCGCTTCGGCATCGGGTATTGAACTCAAGGGAGGCTCCTCAAAAATTGTTCCAAGATGATGCAGGCGGAGGCGGCATCGGCATCTCGGGCACCCGAGGCCAGCGCCTCGGTGGTGCTGTAGCGCTCGTCGACCTCGAACACCTGCAGGTTGAAGCGCCCGCGCAGCTGGCGCGCGAACTTCAGTGCGCGGCGGGTGTTCTCGTGCGGGGCGCCGTCGGGGTGATAGGGCACGCCGACCACCAGCGCGTCGGGCTGCCATTCCTTGATGCGGGCTTCGACCAGCGCGAAGCGGGCATCGCCCTCGGCCTTGATGGTGGCTTGGGGGGTGGCGGTGCCCAGCAGCCGGTTGCCGCTGGCAACGCCAGTGCGCTTCAGCCCGAAGTCGAAGGCCAGGAAGCTCTGGAAGTGCGCCGGAACGGCAACAGGAACGGGAACGGAAGAAGAAGCGGAGGGTTGGGGCGCGTCGGGCATGGCAGCGGCCATCACGCGTGTCCCGCTTCCGGCGACAGCGTCCACGCTTCCAGGCCCAGCAACAGCAGCGCCCTGTCGTAGCGCTGCTCGACCGGGGTGTCGAAGATCACGGCCGGGTCGGCGCTCACGGTGAGCCAGCTGTTTTCAGCCAGTTCGGACTCAAGCTGGCCCTCGCCCCAGGCCGAGTAGCCCAGCGAAACCAGCACCTTGCGCGGCCCCGCGCCGGTGGCCAGCGCCTCCAGCACGTCCTTGGAGGTGGTCATTTCGAGCCCGCCGGGAATGGTCATGGTCGAGGCATAGACCGATTCCTCGGGCTTTTCGGCATGGGAGAACACCGGCTCGTGCAGGACGAAGCCGCGTTCGGTCTGCACCGGTCCGCCCTGGAAGACGGGCGAGTCGCCGAGTTCGGGCCGCGCCAGGCGCAGCTCGATCTTCTCGAACAGCTCCTTGAGGTTGATGTCGCTGGGCTTGTTGATGACCAGGCCCAGCGCGCCGCGCTCGCTGTGCTCGCAGAGGTAGACGACGCTGCGGTTGAAAGTTTTATCTTCCATCCCCGGCATCGCAATCAGGAAATGATGCGTGAGGTTCATCGGGGCAGAATCGGCAGCCATATGCCGCCGATTTTACTGGCCGTCGACAAGACCTATCCCAAAGGGCTCATGTGGTTTCGCCGCGACCTTCGCGTGGACGACAACGCAGCGCTCTACCAGGCCCTCCGGGCCTGCCGGCAGGTGGTGTGCGTTTTCGTGTTCGACCGGGCGATTCTGGACCCCCTCCCCCGGGTCGACCGGCGGGTGGAATTCATCCGCGAATCGCTGGTGGAGCTCGACGCCGAGCTGCAGGCGCTCAGCGGCGGGCTGATCGTGCGCCACGCCGCCGCGGCCGACGAAGTTCCGGCCCTGGCGCACGAACTGGACGTGCAGGCCGTTTTTGCCAACCGCGACGACGAGCCCGACGCGCTGGCGCGCGATGCCCAGGTGCTAGGCGCCCTGGCCAATGCCGGGGTGGCCTTTCACACCTACAAGGATTCCGCCGTTTTCGACCGTGACGAGCTGCTGACCAAAACGGGCCAGCCCTACACGGTGTTCACGCCCTACAAGCGGGCCTGGTTGGCCAAGGTGGATTCTTTCTTCCTGAAGTCCTACCCGGTTCGCGCCCACGCCGAGGCGCTGGCGCCGCCGCCCGAGGCCTACCGCGCGCCGGTGCCGTCGCTGGAGGGGATCGGTTTCCGGAAGAGCAATCTTTCCGAGCTCGAGATTCCGACCGGCACCAGCGGCGCGGCGGCGCTGTTCGAAGACTTCTTCCAGCGCATTGACCGCTACGACGCGGCGCGCAACTTTCCGGCGGTGCGGGGGCCGAGCTACCTGGGCGTGCATCTGCGCTTCGGCACGGTATCGATCCGGCAGCTGGCGGGGGTGGCGCACCAGCTCGCGCTCCAGGGCGACGCGGGCGCGGCGACCTGGCTCAGCGAGCTGGTCTGGCGGGAGTTCTATTTCCAGATCCTTGCGCACTTCCCGCACGTGCATTCGGGCGGCGAATCGAAGAGCTTCCGGCCCGAGTACGACAAGATCCAGTGGCACCACGGCAAGCATGCCGACCAGCTGTTCGAAGCCTGGTGCCAGAGCCGCACCGGCTACCCGCTGGTGGACGCCGCCATGCTGCAGATCAACCAGAGCGGATACATGCACAACCGGCTGCGCATGGTGGTAGCGAGCTTCCTCTGCAAGGACCTGGGGCTGGACTGGCGGCGCGGCGAGCGCTACTTTGCTCTGCACCTGAACGACTTCGAGCTGGCGTCGAACAACGGCGGCTGGCAGTGGGCCAGCTCCAGCGGCTGCGACGCGCAGCCCTACTTTCGCATCTTCAACCCGGTGACGCAGAGCGAGCGCTTCGACCCCGAAGGCAAGTTCATCCGGCGCTACCTGCCGCAGCTTGCAGGGCTGTCGAACGCGGCCATCCACGCGCCCTGGACGGCCTCGCCGGTGGAACTGGAAGCAGCAGGCATCAAGCTCGGCGAGAACTATCCGAAGCCGGTGGTGGACCACGCTGAGGCGCGCGAAAAGACACTGCAGCGCTACGGCGTGGCGCGGGCCAAGGCGCTGCAAAAATAACAAAGGGGCCCGAAGGCCCCTTTGTCTGGGTGGCAAGGTTTCAGGCTGCCGCGGCCAGCGCCGGTTCGCTCGTGTACGCACGCACCAGGCGCAGCAGTTCCTCTTCCGAGTAGGGCTTGCCGAGGTAGTGGTTCACACCCAGCGTGCGGGCGTAGTCGCGGTGCTTCTCGGCGATGCGCGAGGTGATCATGATGATCGGCAGGCCCGCCATGGAGTCGTCCGCGCGGATGTTGCGTGCCAGGTCGAAGCCGTCCATGCGCGGCATTTCGATGTCGGACAGCACCACGGCCGGGCGCTCTTGCTGGAGGCGTTCGAGCGCCTGCAGGCCGTCGGCCGCGAGCGACACGCGATAGCCTTCGCGCTGCAGCAGGCGCTGCGTCACGCGGCGCACCGTGATGGAGTCGTCCACCACCAGCACCAGCGGAACCTGCGGCACCGGCGGAGCCAGCACCGGCAACGGTTCATGCGGCGCAGCACCCTCTTCGGCACCGGTCGAGCCGCCATGCGCGGGCGCCACCAGCGCGGCAGCCTGGCGCAGGCGAGCCTGTTCGCCATGCACCGCGGCCAGCGCCACCGGGTTGTAGATTAGGGCCACCGCGCCCGAAGCCAGCACCGAGATGCCAGCCAGGCCCGGAAGGCGCGCAAGCTGCGGCCCGAGGTTCTTGACCACGACTTCCTGGTTGCCCAGCACTTCGTCCACGTGCAGGCCCACACGCTGCGCCGCGCTTCGCACGATCACGACGGTGTTGTTCTTGCTGGTGGGGTGCTCGCTGCGTGCAGAGGCCTGCAGCAGTGCACCGGCCCAGTAGAACGGCACCTGTTCGCTGCCGAACGGATGGCTGTTGTGCAGGTAGGCGGCTTCGAGCTCGGTGCTGCTCACGCGCTGCACCAGCTCGACCAGGTTGGACGGCACGCCGATCGACACCTCGCCGGCGCGCAGCATCACCACGTGCGTCACCGCGGTGGTAAGCGGCAGCACCAGCTTGAAGGTCGTGCCCTGGCCGGCCGTGCTGTGCGTTTCGATGCGGCCGCCGAGCGCCGCGATCTGCGCGCGCACCACGTCCATGCCGATGCCGCGGCCTGCCAGCTCGGACACTTGCCCGGCGGTGGAGAAGCCTGGCTTGAAGATCAGCTCGGTGGCTTGCTCGGGCGACAGTTCCTGGTCCGCTTCCAGCAGGCCCAGCGTGCGGGCACGTTCGGCAATGCGCTTGTGGTCCAGGCCGGCGCCGTCGTCGCGGAAGCTCACCGAGACGTCGTTGCCTTCGTGGTGCAGGTCGATCACGATCAGGCCGTTGGCGTCCTTGCCCGACTTTTCGCGTGCGGCCGGATCCTCGATGCCGTGGGCCACGCAATTGCGCAGCAGGTGCTCGAAGGCAGGCGTCATCCGGTCGAGCACGCCGCGGTCCATTTCGATGGAGCCGCCGACGATGTCCAGGCGCACCTGCTTGCCAGTGTCTTTCGACGCCTGGCGCACCACGCGGTAGAGGCGGTCGGAAATGCCCTCGAACTCCACCATGCGCGTACGCAGGAGGCCGCGCTGCAGTTCGCGCGTTTGGCGCGCCTGGACGCTGAGGTCGTCTTCCGTCGCCTGCACCGTCTTTTGCAGCGTGCGCTGCACGGTGGCCACGTCGTTCACCGACTCGGCCATCATGCGCGTGAGTTCCTGCACGCGGGTGAAGCGGTCGAACTCGAGCGGGTCGAAGCTCTGCTGCGAATCCTTGGCCTGCGCGAGGCGGGACTGCATCTGGCTTTCGGCCTGCACCTCGATGTCGCGCAATTGCTGGCGCAGGCGGTCGAGGTTGCCCGTCAGGTCGGAGAGCGAACCGCGCAGCTGGCCGAGTTCGGCTTCGAGGCGCGAGCGCGTGATGATGACCTCGCCGGTCTGCGCCACCAGGCGGTCGAGCAGCTGGGTGCGGATGCGCACGGCCTGGGTCGACACCGAGCGCAGGGGCGCAAGCAGCGCGGGCGCGGGGCGCGGCAGGAGCGATGGCAGGGCGGTCGCTCCCGCTGCGGAGGCGGCGTCTTCGCCGTCGTCGGCGGAGGCCGCCTTTTCGTCATTGGCGGAGACGCCGGATTCGGCGGGAACCTGCACCAGCTGGACACCCGGCGAGGTGGCGGCTGCCGTTGCCACCAGCTGGGCCACTTCGGCCTGGGTGGCATCGTCCGCGGCACGCAGCGCGTCGAAGGTCGCCTGCAGCGCGTCGAGGCGCGTGAGCAGCTTTTCGATTTCGACCCGGTCGGCGCCGCCCTGAGTGCCCAGGGCTTCGATCTCGGATTCCATGCGGTGCGCGCGCTCGCCAAGGCGCATGGCACCGGCCAGCCGGGCGCTGCCCTTGAGCGTGTGCAGCGTGCGCAGCACGGAGGCGCGCGGCGCGTTGTCGTCGGGGTGGTGCGCCCACTGGCGCAGCGCGTGACCCAGTTGGGGCAGCAGTTCCTGCGCTTCTTCCTCGAAGATCGGGAACAGGTCGACGTCAACCGCGTCCGCCATGTCGATGGCGTCTTCGGAATCGTCCAGCGCCACGTCGGCCATGCCGTCGGAGGCCGCCATATGCTGGTGCGGCCGGGTCTCGATGCGCGCGGCAGCCTCGGCCGGCATGGGCGCGGCAGCGATGTCGCGCAGCGCCTGGAGCGTGCCTTCAGAAGGCTCGCGCAGGAAGCCCACGGCAAACTGGTGCAGCAGGCGACGCAGCTCGTCGGCCGCGGCAACAAGCACCACGCCCTGTTCGCGCGACCCGCTGCCCTGCATTTGCAGATGCTGCAGCGCGGCTTCAAGCAGGCGGGCCATGCCCGAGAGGCTGTGGAAACCGACCGTGGCCGAACTGCCGGCCAGCGAATGGGCCAGCGCGACGGTCGAATCGGACAGCCGCTCGTGGGATTCGAGCGCCCACTCGCCGACTTCGGTGGCCAGTTGCCTGGACCATTCGTCGGCTTCGTTGAGATAGACGTTGTAGAGCGCGATGCCGATGCGCAGCGGCCCGATGACCTTGACCTGGTCTTCGGCGCCCGACACGGCAGCGGCCACTTCGGTGGCTTCAGTGGTTTCGGCGGTTTCCAGGATTTCGGCCCGCGGAATTTCTTCGGCCGCGGCTTCGGCGGCCGTGGCCAGAACCGGTTCCTCGGCCAAGGCCGGTGCTTCGTCCGCCGCAACCACGGCAGGCTCTTCGGACTCCAGCTGCAAAGCCGGCGCTTCCACGATCTCTTCGGCCGGCGTTACTTCGGCGGCAAGGGGCACAGGCTCTTGGGCAATGACCGGTGCCGGCTCGGGCGCCCAATCAAGGTCTGGCAGACCGTCCAGCGCGGGCAGTTCGGGCACGGGCTCAGGCGACGGTTCGGCAGCGGCTTCGGCCAGGAACGAAGCGGCGGTTGCCGGTTCGGCCTTGGCGGGCTCCAGGAAGTCGAACTTCTCGCCGTCGGCCCAGACAGGCTCGTCGGCCGGTGCGGGCTTGGATTCGAAGTCGAGGAAGTCGGTCGACGTGAAGTCGTCTTCGGCTTCGGGCTTTGCGGCCTCCTGCGGCGCCTCTGCGGGCAGTTCGAACGCGGCAACGGGTGCAGGCTCGAGCGGTGCCGACGCGGGGAACGACAGGTCGGGCAGCTCCGGGAGTTCCGGCATCGCCAGCGGCGCAACCGCCGGCGGTTCAGCGGCAATGTGGCGCGCGGCCACGGCCAGAGCCTCCGCATCGGCGACACGCGCCGGCGTGGTGGGCACGGGCTCGCCCGCCAGAAGGGCATCCGCCACGCGGCTGAAGTGCGACGACTGCCAGCCATGCGTCGAGCCCGAAGCGATGGCTTCGACCCATTGGCTGAATTCCTCGAGCGCCTTGCGGGTGCCGACGAGCAGATCGGGCGTGGCGTCGCGCTGGTCGGCCAGCCAGGTGTTGAGCACCTGCTCGAAGGACCAAGCGGCGTCGCCGAAGTCGGTCAGGCCGACCATGCGCGAACTGCCCTTCAGCGTGTGGAACGCACGCCGCAGGATGGTGAGTTCCTCGGTATCGTCGGGATGGCCGCCGAGCTCGTCGATGGCGGCCAGGCCGTTTTGCACCACCTCGCGGGCCTCGTCGAGGAAGATGTTCTGCAGGTCGTCTTCTTCGAGTTCGGTGACTTCGGTATCGGGCAGTGCCGCGGGACCGGTGATCTTGTTCGTCCAGCTGTCGGCCTTGCGGCTGAATTCCTCGATGGGCGACACCTTCGCCTTGCGGTTGGGCGTGGCGAGCGCGGCGAGCTTCGACGCAATCTGGGCGTCGACTTCCTCGATGCTGAGCACGGCATCGCCGCCGGTGGCAGCACCCGGTGCAGCGACATCCGCGGCGGCGCTGTCGGTGGCCTGGCGGCCCATCAGCGGCTTGAGTTCGCCGGCTTCCTGGTCGAACACGAACAGGCGCTTGGCGAGCGTGGGCTGGTAGCCCAGCATGTCGATCAGGAAACCCAGCGCGCCCAGGTTGTTGCCCAGCGCGTCGAAGCTCTGCATCTCCTCCACGGGCGATGCGTTGCCCACCAGCATCTGCTCGACATCGTCGCGCATGCGCTGGACGGTGTGGGCGGCCTGGTCAAGCCCAAGCACCGAGAACACGCCGCGCATTTGCAGCAGCTGGGTCGGAACGGTGCGCAGCAGGCCCTTCTCGGCCGGGCGGCGGAAATACTGGTCGAGCGACTTTTCGAGTTCGCTCAGGTGGCTGCGCAATTCGTCGACCACGGTGCCCATGGTCTGGCGATCGCTCACGCGGCGGTACAGGTCCTCCATCCAGGGCTCGAGCGGCTCCGAATGGCCGCCTTCGCGCACGCGCTCGATGCGGCCCGCCAGCTGAAGGGTGCGGGAGGTGAGTTGCGGATCGCTCGGGTCGAGGTCTTCGAGCGCGGCTTCCAGATAGAGCACCGAGGTGGCGACTTCCATCGCAAGCTCGGTATCCGGCGGCTGGCCGGAGCGCACGGAGGCTTCGACTGCATGCGTGAGTGCGTCCACCATCGGCTGGATCGGCGGATGCAGCCGCTGAAGCGACTCGCCGAGCTGTGCGAAGGTGTCGGCCACCTGGCGCGTGCGGGTGATGTCGCCGCCCGAAAGCGCCGACCACATTTCCTTGGCGGTTTCGATGCGCTTGCGGGCTTGGGCAAGCACCAGCGGATCGAAGCGGCCGAACTGCTCGACGCTGTAGTCGACACGCGGCTCGCCCGCGACGCCCCAGGCGGCGCGCACGGTGCGCAGCGTGGCGGCTTCGTCGGAGGCAGCGGCGGGCACGGCCTGCGCGCAAAAGAACAACAGGTCCTGGCCGAGGCGGTCGGAAACCGCGCTGTCGCCGCGCGCCAGCGTGGCGTATTGCAGCAGCACGCGCGAGGCGGCGCGCTTGACGTAGGAATCGGCGGGAATCAGCTCCAGCGCCAAGGCTTCGAAAAAGCCCGCGGCGAGGGTCCAGAAACTTGCGACACGGGGCAGCAGCGCACCGCGCCCGAGCCCCAGGCACAGCGCCTGCAGCCGGCGCGCGGCCTGCGGGTCGCCGGTCTTGACCAGCTGCAGCACTTCGCGGTCGAGCCGCGAACGCACGGCCGGGTCATAGGCCAGCGCGGCCTGGGTCAGCGCGGGACGCACTTCGACCCAGCGCCAGGCGACATTCCAGAGATCGGCCGGATGCACGCGCTCGTTGCCGACCAGTTCGAGCACATCGCGGTATTGCGGAAAGAGCGCGACCGACGACACGGCCTTGCCGGCCAGCAGTGCGTTGAGAAAATCGACGACGGCAAAGCCGGCGCGCTCGATCTTCAGGACCGCGCTGTCGGTGCAGCGCTGCGGTTCGGCAATGAAGCCCTGCACCGCGAACTCGATGGAGCCGAGCACCAGGGCGGGGGCGTTATTGCCCACCATCTGAAGCGCGCCGACGGACTGGTGCAGTTGCTGGCGGGCCATTTGCAACG
This sequence comes from Variovorax sp. OV700, assembly GCF_900099805.1. Lineage (GTDB taxonomy): Bacteria > Pseudomonadota > Gammaproteobacteria > Burkholderiales > Burkholderiaceae_C > Variovorax. The sequence continues at coordinate 324,713 of NZ_FNDR01000004.1, forward strand.
GGCCGCTCTCGAGATCCGAGGCACTGCCCACGTCGCGCACGAAGCGCCGCAACGACTTGCCCACACCATCGAGGGATTTCTGAATTTCTCCCAGCACCCAGGCCAGCGGCCCGAGGTCTTCGGTGGCCGGCACGTTGCCGGCAATGGGGGCCGTGGCAGGGGATTGAATCGACACGTTGGATGCTCGCCGTTCTTAACTTTTGTCAGGCAATCTTGAATCGGGCGACCGAACGGCGCAGTTCTTCCGCCATCTGCGAAAGTTCACGCACCTGCTGGGCCGTGGTACGGGTACCTTCACCGGTCTGCTCGGTCACCGCAAAAATGTGCTGGATGTTGGCAGCCACCACGTTGGCCGAATCGGCTTCGCGGGACGCGGACTGCGAGATCTGCTCGATGAGGTCTGCAAGGCGGCGCGACACGCGGTCGATCTCGGTCAGTGCGGTACCTGCATTGTCGGACAGCTTGGCCCCTTCGACCACACCCTGCGTGGAGCGCTCCATGGCGCCCACCGCATCCTGCGTGTCGGTCTGAATGGCCTTCACCAGCGCCGAGATCTGGCGCGTGGCGTCTGCGGAGCGTTCAGCCAGCCGCTGCACTTCTTCTGCCACCACCGAGAAGCCGCGACCGGCTTCACCGGCCGATGCGGCCTGGATGGCGGCGTTCAGTGCCAGCACGTTCGTCTGTTCGGTAATGTCCGAAATCAGTTCGGTGATTTCGCCGATCTCCTGCGAGGATTCGCCCAGGCGCTTGATGCGCTTGGAGGTTTCCTGGATCTGGTCGCGGATGGAGTTCATACCGCCGATGGCGTTCTGCACGGCCTGCAGACCCGAGGACGCAGCCTGCAGCGACTGGCGCGCCACCGTGGCGGACTCTTGCGCTTGCGTGGACACGCCGTTGATTCGCTCGGCCATGGTCAGCACCGACTGGCCGGTTTCGCGAATTTCGCGCAGCTGTTCGGTCGAAGCGGCGAGCAGTTCGGTCGAGGTGCTTTCCACCTGCGACGTCGTCTGCGCCACGCGGGTTGCCGTGTTCTGCACGTTGCCCACCAGCAGACGCAGTTCTTCCACCGTGTAGTTCACCGAGTCGGCAATGGCGCCGGTGATGTCCTCGGTCACCGTGGCTTCCTGCGTCAGGTCGCCTTCGGCCACTGTCTGCAGTTCGTTCATCAGCCGAAGAATGGCGGCCTGGTTGGCGTTGTTGACGCGGCCGGCCTCATCGCTGGCCTGCTCGGCCGCGAGACGCTCGCGTTCGGCGACGGCGGCGCGTTCACGGCCTTCACGCACTTGCACGAAACCGATGGCGCCGGCGAGGGCCAGGGCGGCCAGCGAGAGCACGAACAGCATCACGATCGTTCCGGCGCCCAGGCCGGTGCGGGCGGAGAGCTTGTCCTGCAGATCGCCGAGCGACTTACGCAGCGGTTCGCTGTCGGTCAGGATGCTGGCCTGCGCTTCGCGCGCGGCCACCAGGCCCTGCAGGTTGCCCAGAATGGCGGAAGCCTGCGTCCGCATCTGCTCGTAGGTCTTGAGAATGGCTTCGAGCTGCTGGCGGGTCTGCGGGTCCTTCGAGCCGGGGAAACGCTGTTGCGCATTGCCGTCGAGCAGGCCGCGCGTGGTTTCCTGGAAGGTGTTCAAGTCCTTGCCGAGCAGGAACACGGCGTCGGGGTTCACGCCTTCGACCGTGAAGAATTCGTTGGTCGACTTGCCGATGCGCTGGGTCAGCATCACGAGCTGGCCGGCGGCCGAGATTTCGGGCAGCGTGGCGTTCTGCTGCATCTTGAGCGATGCCACGGTTTCCGTCATTTCGAGCAGCGCGGACGACTGCTGGTTGATGTCGCGCAAGGCGGCACCCACCTGCGTCAGGATCTGACGCTGGGCCAGCACGGCCTTGGCGCTGGCGTCGGCACGGGCGACCAGCGGATTGATCTTGCCCATGTCCTCGTCGTACTGGTTGCCCACGCGTTCGAGGCGCAGCGCATCGTCGCCGTTGGTCAGACCCTGCACGCGGCGCGAGAGGTCGTCGGCGCTGTCCTTCACTTCGACGAACGCGGGCGCGCTGCCGACGAGAGCCTGCGAGATCGACTTTGCAAGTCGCTGCGACTGCATCAGCGACTGGCCGGTGGCGGCCACCTGCTGCGCAAGGCGCTCGGCGCGAAGAATGGCGGAGCCGGCCACCAGCAACAGCAGCAGCACCACGACCGCCAGCATGATCGCCAGGATCCGCTGCTGGCGCGCCGGGTTGGAGCCCGCTCGTCCCGTGGGGGCCTGCGCCTGCGCGCCTTCGGCAGAGGCGGCATCGGCCTCGTTGGCGGCCTCGCCGACCAGCGTGGCACCGTCGGCAAAGCCGGTGGGCACCGGCTCGTCGGAGGTGCGGCCTTGATTCCTGGCCAGGCGGACGGTCTTTTCGTCCGGCACCTGAACCGTGTCGACGTCGTCGAGCGATAAGGTGGAACCGGAGCCGTCGACGCGGGCCTTGTCGTTGCCGCTTTGAGCGGGCAGTAATTTCTTGAACTTGTCGGCGATCGAGCTCACGGTCGGTCCTTCAGGTGGTTGTCTTCTGGCTGTGCGGATGCACTAGGCGCCAATACTCAAAAACTGGGGTTGCTGCGAGAGCGCCTGCAGGTTGATTTCCTGCCAGCGCTCACCCGCCGCATCGGTGAAAAGATGCCCAAGCCAGGCGGGTGCATCTGCGCCTGGGGGTTCCGCGCCCGTGAAGGCCTCGGCCCCCCGCAACCCCGCCAGTCGATCGACCAACAGAGCGCAGTTGACTTCGAGCAGCTCGTTGAGGGCAACGAGCCGCGATTGCATGCGGGCCGCCTCGGTGGCTGCGAGGCCATCGGACTTGCCCGAGGCGAATGCCGACAGCTGCACCACGCCATAGAGGCCGCCGCGCAGGTTGGCAACGCCGAGGAACCAGGGTTCCGTGTAGGGCACGGGCTGCGGGGGCGTCCAGGGGAAGATTTCACCCGCGTGGCCCAGTGGAAAGAGGTACTTGCCCTCACCGGCCTCGACCGCCAGCCACGTGGCGGCCACACCGGTCGTGCGCGCAGCCTGCAGGCGGCTCGCAAGCCGGGACTGGAAGGCTCGAAGAGCGTCGCGATTTGCCATGGACTCGGCAGTCTTCCGTTCAGGCCAGCGCGCTGATCTTGGACATCAGCTCAGCCGTGTTGACCGGCTTCACGATGTAGTCGCGGGCGCCCTGGCGCATGCCCCAGACGCGGTCGGTTTCCTGGTTCTTGCTGGTGCACAGGATGATCGGAATGGCGGCGTACTGCGGATCGCGGGCGATGGCGCGCGTGAGCTGGAAGCCGTTCTGGCCGGGCATGACGACGTCCATGAGGATCAGGTCGGGCTGCTCCTCTTCGAGACGGCGCATGGCGTCTTCGGCGTTTTCGGCAGTCTTGACGGCAAAGCCGTTCTTCTGGAGCAGGTCGGACAGGAACAACAGTTCCGTCTTGGAGTCGTCGACGACGAGGATTTTTCGAATGGGCATTACTGCGCTTCCTGTTGAACGATGCCAAACTGCTGCACGGCCTGCAGCAGCTGGTCTTTGGTGAAAGGTTTGGTCAGGTAGTCTTGCGATCCGACCATGCGGCCGCGCGCCTTGTCGAAGACGCCGTCTTTCGAGGAAAGCATCACGACCGGAACATTGGAGAACTGAGCATTGCGCTTGATGATGGCGCAGGTCTGGTAGCCGTCGAGGCGCGGCATGAGGATGTCGCAGAAAATCAGATGCGGCTTGTGGTCGTTGACTTTCGAGAGCGCGTCGAAGCCGTCCTCCGCAAGGAGAACCTCGTGTCCGCCTTGCTTCAGAAATATTTCGGCACTGCGCCGGATCGTATTGCTGTCATCGATGACCAGCACCTTGTAACCTGATCCATTCGGCCCCATTGCACACACTCCTGCTGAGATGAGACTTGGATGCCCGCCGCACCGTACATCGGCGCAGATCGCGTAGCCCTATGCCATGCTTCAGATTTCAACCATTTCGAAGTCTTCCTTGCGTGCACCGCACTCAGGACAGGTCCAGTTCATCGGGACATCAGCCCAGGCCGTGCCTGCTGCGATCCCATCTTCCGGTACACCCACCGCTTCGTCATAGATCCACCCACAAATCAGGCACATCCAAGTTTTCGTATTCATCGGAGCTTAAAGTCCTTGTTCATTAAATGCAACGAGTGTATCTATGCGTATCTCACTGGCGGGCGGTAAACGTCGCGCCTATGCCACCATTGAGGCGATTTCGGCCGGCGTATGACCATTTACTTACATTCCGCAGACAACACCCGCAAACCGGGCAATCTTAACGACCCTCCGCCGGACGCTGAAGAAGCGGCCGAACGGGACCTGAATCCGCCCTGCGTGCTGGTCTTCAATGCCAGTGATCCGAGCGGCGCCGGCGGGCTGGGGGCCGACGCCCTGGCCATGGCTTCGGTGGGTGCACACATGCTGCCGGTGGTCACGGGCGCCTACGCGCGCGACACGGCCGAGATATTCGACCATTTCGCCTTCGAAGAGGAGGCCATTGCCGAGCAGGCGCGCGCCATCCTGGAAGACGTGGAAGTCCAGCTCATCAAGGTGGGTTTCGTGGGCAGTCCCGACGCGCTGAGCACCATCGCCGAGACCGCCTCCGACTACCCCGAGGTGCCGCTGGTGGCCTATATGCCCAATCTTTCGTGGTGGGATGAGAACCTGATCGAGCCCTATCTGGATGCTTTTCGAGAGTTACTTCTGCCGCAGACCACAGTGTTGGTTGGAAACCACAGCACCCTCTGGCGATGGCTGCTTCCCGACTGGAGCGGCGAGCGTCCGCCCGGTGCGCGGGACATCGCCAAGGCTGCCGGCGAGTTCGGCGTGCCCTACACGCTGGTGACCGGCATGGTGCTGCCCGACCAGTTCATCGACAACGTGCTGGCTTCGCCGCAGTCAGTGCTTGCCAACGAAAAATACGAGCGGCTCGAGGCCGTCTTTGCCGGCGCCGGCGACACCCTGTCGGCCGCGTTGGCCGCCCTGCTCGCGAGCGGCACCGACCTGGTGGCCGCCACCACCGAGGCCCTGGCTTACATGGACCGCTGCCTGGACGCCGGATTCCGGCCCGGCATGGGCCACGTGCTTCCCGACCGCCTCTTCTGGGCCGAGCCGGAAGATGAAGACGACGACGAAGACCCCGATGCTGCCCCCGATTTCGCCCTGCCCCCTCACGACACCAGACATTGATGCCAAACGCTGACCAAAACGACATTCTTTTCGAGCGCGCACGCGCCGTCATTCCCGGCGGCGTCAATTCGCCAGTGCGTGCCTTCAAGGCCGTGGGCGGCACGCCGCGCTTCATCCGCCGTGCCGAGGGCGCCTACTTCTGGGATGCCAACGACAAACGCTACATCGACTACATCGGCTCCTGGGGCCCGATGATCCTGGGCCACGGCCACCCGGCCGTCGTCGAGGCGGTGCAGAAGGCGGTGCTCGAGGGCTTCTCCTACGGTGCGCCCACCGAGCGCGAGATCGAACTGGCCGAAGCCATCCTCGCCCTGGTCCCATCGATGGAGATGGTGCGCCTCGTGAGTTCGGGCACCGAAGCCGCCATGAGCGCGCTGCGCCTGGCGCGCGGCGCCACCGGCCGCAAGCACATCATCAAGTTCGAAGGCTGCTACCACGGCCATGCCGATGCGCTGCTGGTAAAGGCCGGCTCCGGCCTCGCCACCTTCGGCCACCCCACCTCGGCCGGCGTGCCGCCCGAGGTCACGCAGCACACGCTGGTGCTCGAGTACAACAACATCGCGCAGCTCGAGGAAGCTTTTGCGCTGCACGGCAACGACATCGCCTGCCTCATGATTGAGGCGATTGCCGGCAACATGAACTTCGTGCGCGCCACGCCTGAATTCGCCGCCCGCTGCCGCGCGCTTTGCACGCAGCATGGCGCGCTGCTGGTGTTCGACGAAGTGATGACCGGCTTTCGCGTGGGCCTGCACGGCGCACAGGGTGTGCTGGGCATCACGCCCGACCTCACGGTGCTCGGCAAGGTCATCGGCGGCGGCATGCCGCTCGCGGCCTTCGGCGGCCCGCGCGCCATCATGGAGCAGCTCGCGCCGCTCGGGCCGGTCTACCAGGCCGGCACGCTGTCGGGCAACCCGGTGGCGACGGCCTGCGGCCTTGCGACGCTGAAGGAAATTGCGCGCCCCGGTTTCTACGAAGCGCTGTCGAAGAAGACGCGCTCGCTGGTCGAAGGCCTCAAGGCCGCCGCCGCAGCCGAAGGGCAAGCCTTCAACGCCGACAGCGAGGGCGGCATGTTCGGCTTCTTCCTGATGAACGAATTGCCGCAGAACTACGCCACGGTGATGACCACCGACAACGCGAAATTCAACACGTTGTTCCACGGCCTGCTGGACCGCGGCGTGTATATCGCACCAGCACTCTACGAAGCGGGCTTCGTGAGCGCCGCGCACAGCGACGAAGACATCGCCGCCACCGTCGAAGCCGCAAGGCAGATCTTCAAGGCCTCTCAGCCTCGTTGATCGTGATCGCCTGCGGGCGCGAGGTCAGTGGCGGAAGTGGCGCACGCCCGACAGCACCATGACCACGCCGCGCTCGTCGGCGGCATCGATCACTTCCTGGTCGCGCATCGAGCCACCCGGCTGGATGACGCAGCTCGCGCCGGCATCGACCACCACGTCGAGCCCATCGCGGAACGGGAAGAAGGCATCGCTCGCCACCGCCGTGCCCTTGAGCGACAGGCCCGCATGCTCGGCCTTGATGCTGGCGATGCGCGCTGAATCGAGGCGGCTCATCTGGCCCGCGCCCACGCCCATGGTCATGCCGCCAGCGCAGAACACGATGGCGTTGCTCTTCACGTACTTGGCAACCTTCCACGCGAACAGCAGGTCTTGCAGCTGCTCGGGCGTGGGTTGCTTCTTGCTCACCACCTTGAGGTCGCTTGCCGAAAGCTCGTGGTTGTCGGCGGTCTGCATCAGAAGGCCCGAGCCGACGCGCTTGACGTCGATCGCGTTGCGGCCGTTGTCCCAGTCGGTGGCACCACCCTTGGGCAATGCGATCTCGAGCACGCGCACGTTGAGCTTGGCCTTGGTCGCCTGGAACACCTCCAGCGCCTCAGGCGTGTAGCCCGGCGCCATCAGCACTTCGACGAACTGCTTGTTGACGGCTTGCGCAGTGGCAAGGTCCACCGGACGATTGAAGGCGATGATGCCGCCGAAGGCCGAAGTCGGATCAGTCTTGAAGGCCTTGTCATAGGCCTCGGCCGCGTCCTTGCCAACAGCCACGCCGCAGGGGTTGGCATGCTTCACGATCACGCAGGCCGGCACGTCGAAGCTCTTCACGCATTCCCATGCGGCGTCGGCATCGGCGATGTTGTTGTAGCTGAGTTCCTTGCCCTGCAGTTGCTTCGCGGACACGAGCGAGCCGGGCGCCGGATACAGGTCGCGGTAGAACGCGGCCTGCTGATGCGGGTTCTCGCCATAGCGCAAATCTTGCACCTTCACGAAGCGGCCGTTGCTTTGCGCCGGGAACAGCGAGCGCGTGGGCGCAGGCTGGCCGATGCTGGCGTCGAAGTCGATGGCCGAGAGGTAGTCGCTGATGGCGCCGTCGTAGTCGGCGATGCGGTTGAACGCGGCCACGGAGAAAGCGAACTTGGTCTTGTCGCTGAGCTTGCCGCTGGCCTGGAGCTCGGCCAGTGCCACGGGGTATTGCGAGGCGTCGGTCAACACGCCCACGTCTTTCCAGTTCTTGGCCGCGCTGCGCACCATGGCCGGGCCACCGATGTCGATGTTCTCGATGGCGTCTTCGAGCGTGCAGCCGGCCTTGGCCACTGTGGCTTCAAACGGGTAGAGATTGACCACGAGCAGGTCGATGGTGTCGATGCCGTGTTCCTTGATGGCCGCAACGTGCGCCGGCAGGTCGCGCCGCGCGAGCAGGCCGCCATGGATCTTGGGATGCAGCGTCTTCACGCGGCCGTCGAGCATTTCGGGAAAACCGGTGTGGTCGGCCACTTCGGTCACGGGCAGGCCGGCATCGGCCAGCAGCTTGGCGGTGCCGCCGGTGGACAGCAGCTTGATGCCAAGGCCGTGCAGCGCTTGCGCGAATTCGAGGATGCCGGTTTTGTCGGAGACGGAGATGAGTGCGGTCTGGGCCATGGAATATGCCGTGGAGTTATTTCAAAAGTTTGTGTTCAACCAGCTTCTTGCGAAGCGTGTTGCGATTCAGGCCCAACCATTGCGCGGCCTTCGACTGGTTGCCCTCGGCGCGCGTCATCACGACGTCGAGCAAGGGCTTCTCGACCACCCGCACGAGCATCTCGTACATGCCGTCGGGCTCGGTGCCGCGCAAATCGCGAAAGTAGCTGTCCAGACTGGTGCGCACGCAGTCCTCGATGTGTTTCTTGCTCATGCTTTTTCTTCTCTTCTTCTCTCTCAATCAGCGGCGCAGGCCGCCTCCTCTTCACCTGACAGCTCTTCGGCCGCCTGGTGCACGGGCATGCGGTCCATGCGGTCCGCCAACCCGTCGAAATAATCGCCGACCGCGCGCAGTTGCGCCGTCGAGTCTTCGATGGTGTTCATCCGCGCGCGAAAGGCTTCGCCGTCCGGCAGCGTACGCACATACCAGCCAATGTGCTTGCGCGCCGTGCGCACGCCGCTGAACTCGCCGTAGAGCGCGTAGTGCTCCACGAGGTGGTCGAGCAGCAGGCGGCGAACCTCGGCAACCAAGGGCGGTGCAAGGTGCGTGCCGGTATCCAGGAAATGCGCGATTTCGCGAAAGATCCAGGGCCGGCCCTGCGCTGCGCGGCCGATCATTACCGCATCGGCGCCGGTGGCCGCGAGCACGTCGCGTGCCTTCTCGGGCGAGCGGATGTCGCCGTTGGCTACCACGGGCACGCGCACTGCGGCCTTCACGGCGGCAATGGTGTCGTACTCGGCATTGCCCTTGTAGCCCTGCTCGCGCGTGCGGCCGTGCACGGTGAGCATCTGCACGCCCGCCGATTCGAAATCGCGCGCGAGCTTCACCGCGTTGCGGTGCTCTTCGCTCCAGCCGGTGCGCATCTTGAGCGTGACCGGCACGTTGAAGGGCTGGGCCGCATCGACCACGGCGCGCACGATCTCGAGTGCCAGGGGCTCGTCGCGCATCAGCGCGGAGCCGGCCCACTTGTTGCAGACCTTCTTGGCCGGGCAACCCATGTTGATGTCGATGATCTGCGCACCGCGCTCTATGTTGTAGACCGTGGCCTCGGCCATCATGGCCGCATCGGTGCCGGCAATCTGCACCGCGATGGGGCCGGGCTCACCGTCATGATTGGCGCGGCGCGATGTCTTGAGCGTGTTCCACAGTTCCTTGCGCGAAGTCACCATCTCGCTGACCGCGTAGCCCGCGCCGAGTTCGCGGCACAGCATGCGGAAGGGCCGGTCCGTCACGCCGGCCATGGGCGCGACGAACACTCGGTTCTTCAGCGTGTGGGTGCCGATCTGCAAGGTCATGGGAGAAAGTGTCGCGGTTCGGCTGCTGAAAAATGAGGCACGATTGTAGCCACGCGCCGTTTTGTCGGCTGAAACGATTTGCGCCCGGGGTACCGGCGCAAACACCCTTGTGCACGGCGCTTTTTCCGACCGTGATTTGAAAGCGCGCTGCCTATACTGCGTCGACTCATTTCACCTTATGCAAGCCTGGCTCGACGCTCTTCTCGCACTGCTCGCACTTCCGCAGTTCGGACTTTCCACGCTGTTCATTGCGGCTTTCGTCTCGGCCACGCTGTTGCCGGTGGGCTCCGAGCCCATACTTTTCGGCCTGCTCAAGCTCAATCCCGAGATGTTCTGGTCGGCCATTGCGGTGGCCACGGTGGGCAACACGCTAGGCGGCGCGGTCGACTGGTGGATAGGCTACGGCGCGCACAAGGTGGCCGACAAATACTCGCACTCGAAACATCATGTGCGCGTATTGGGCTGGCTTGAACGGCTCGGCCCGAAGGCTTGCCTTTTGAGCTGGCTGCCGATCGTGGGCGATCCGCTGTGCGCGGTGGCGGGCTGGCTCAAGCTGCCCTTCTGGCCATGCCTCGGCTACATGGCGATCGGAAAATTCCTGCGCTATGTCACCATGACGGTCGCGCTGCTCTACGTGTTTCCGTCGTGAAACAGTTGCTGCTGTTTCAACTCAAAAGACCGTAAGGGCCGCCGCGTTCCAGTGCACGCTGGTAGGCCGGGCGTGCATGGATGCGCTCGAGGTAGGCCATCAGCCTGGGCCGCTTCGCATCGAGACCGCCACGCGCCTGCGCGGCTTCGACCGGGAAGCTCATCTGGATGTCGGCGCCCGTGAATTCATTGCCGGCAAACCACTCGCTCTTGCCGAGTTCGGCCTCCATGAAATTCAGGTGGCTCTCGATGTTCGGCGTGACGATGGCCGCCTTGGCCTTGCCGGCAATCATCTTGGCAATCGGCTTCGCAAAGAATGGCATCTTGCCGTTCTCGATCTTGTCGAACACGAGCTTGAGCAGCAATGGCGACATCGCCGAGCCTTCCGCGAAATGCAGCCAGTAGCGATAGCGCACGGCCTCCGGCGTGCCCGGCGCTGGCGCCAGTTGGCCGTTGCCATGGCGCTCGATCAGCGTCTCGATCACCGCGCCCGATTCCGCCAACGCAAGCCCGTCGTCCGTCGTCACCACTGGCGACTTGCCAAGCGGATGAACGGCCCGCAGCGAAGCGGGCGCCAACATGGTTTGCGGATCGCGCTGGTAATGGACGATTTCGTAGGGCAGCGCGAGTTCTTCGAGCAGCCAGAGCACGCGCTGGGAACGCGAGTTGTTGAGGTGGTGGACGGTAAGCATGCGAGGCTTCACGAGCTGAAAAGGAAGTTCATGACATCGCCATCTTTCACGACATATTCCTTGCCCTCAGAACGCATCTTGCCCGCGTCCTTCGCGCCCTGCTCGCCCTTGAAGGCGATGTAGTCCTCGAAGGCGATGGTCTGGGCGCGGATGTAGCCCTTTTCGAAATCGCCGTGGATCACGCCAGCGGCCTGGGGGCCGGTGTCGCCGATGTGGATGGTCCAGGCGCGCACTTCCTTGACGCCGGCGGTGAAGTAGGTCTGCAGGCCCAAGAGCTTGAAGGCCGCGCGGATCAGGCGGTTGAGGCCCGGCTCGTCCTGGCCGATTTCGGCGAGGAACATCTTCTTGTCCTCGTCGTCCATCTCGGCCAGGTCAGCTTCGATCTTGGCGCAGATGGCGACCACGGGCGCGCCCTGCTTGGCGGCGTATTCGCGCAGGCGATCCAGGTACGGGTTGTTCTCGAAGCCGTCTTCCGCCACGTTGCCGACAAACATCGCGGGCTTGGCGGTGATGAGCGTGAACGACTTCACCAGCGGCTGCTCTTCCTTCGTGAACTCGAGCGCGCGCACCGGGATGTTCTCGTTCAGCGCGGCCTGGCAGCGCTCGAGCAGGCCGACGAGCTTCTGCGCGTCCTTGTCGCCCGAGCGCGCCACCTTGGTATGGCGATGCAATGCCTTCTCGACCGTGGCCAGGTCGGCCAGGCAGAGTTCGGTCTGAATCACTTCGATGTCGGAGATGGGGTCGACCTTGCCGGCCACGTGGATCACGTTGTCGTCGTCGAAGCAGCGCACCACGTTGACCGTGGCGTCGGTTTCGCGGATGTGCGCGAGAAACTTGTTGCCCAGGCCCTCGCCTGTGCTGGCACCGGCCACCAGGCCTGCAATGTCGACGAACTCGACGATGGCGGGCACCACGCGCTCGGGCTTCACGATCTCGCTGAGCTGCGCGAGCCGCGGATCGGGCACTTCCACCACGCCCACGTTGGGCTCGATGGTGCAGAACGGATAGTTCTCCGCTGCGATGCCGGCCTTGGTCAACGCATTGAAAAGGGTGGATTTACCGACGTTGGGCAGGCCGACGATGCCGCATTGCAAACTCATAGGGGGTCCTCTTGGGTAACCGGCGATTTTAAGGGCGGCGGTTCCGGGACGCGGTTTCGCTCCAAAACCAGCCGCTTCCGGATCGAACCGAGATCAGGGTTAAACCGGATTAGCAAACGTTTGCGCAAACGTTTTCGTTGGTTAACATCGGCACCCCGGCCTGGACCGGCGCACTGCTCAACCCCTCAGGAGACAACACCCATGAAGTTCACCCGCCGTACGCTGCAAAGCGCAGCCGCCCTGACCCTGCTGGGCGCCCTTGCCGCCTCGCCCGCCCTCGCGCAGGACAAGCCCAAGGTCGCGCTGGTCATGAAATCGCTGGCCAACGAGTTCTTCCGCACGATGGAAGACGGCGCCAAGGCGCACCAGAAAGCGCACGCCTCGCAGTACACCCTGGTCGCCAACGGCATCAAGGACGAAACCGACACGGCGGCTCAGATCAAGATGGTCGAGCAGATGATGGCGCAGAAGATCAACGCGCTGGTCATCGCGCCGGCCGATTCGAAGGCGCTGGTGCCGGTGGTCAAGGCCGCCATCGATCGCGGCATCCTGGTGGTCAACATCGACAACCAGTTCGACACCGCCGCGCTGAAGGAAAAGGCCATCCAGGTGCCTTTCGTCGGCCCCGACAACCGCGCCGGCGCCAAGCTGGTCGGCGACGAGCTGGCCAAGAGCCTGAAGGCCGGCGACAAGGTCGGCATCATCGAAGGCGTTTCGACCACCTTCAATGCGCAGCAGCGCACCCTCGGCTACCAGGACGCCATGAAGGCCGCCGGCGTGACGGTGGTGGGCGTGCAGTCGGGCCAGTGGGAAATCGACAAGGGCAACACCGTGGCGGCCGGCATGATGCGCGAGCATCCCGACCTGAAGGCGCTGCTCGCGGGCAACGACAGCATGGCGCTCGGCGCGGTCGCTGCCGTCAAGGCCGCGGGCAAGACCGGCAAAGTGCTGGTGGTGGGCTACGACAACATCGGTGCCATCAAGCCGATGCTGAATGACGGCCGCGTTCTTGCCACAGCCGACCAGTTCGCGGCCAAGCAGGCCGTGTTCGGCATCGAGACCGCGCTCAAGGCGCTGGCCGAGAAGAAGCCCCAGTCGAGCATGCCCGCCGAAGTGAAGACCGACGTGGTGCTGGTCACCAAGTCGTCATCGCCGAAGTAAGCCACCAGAAGAAAAAGAAAGAGCCGACGTTGAACGCATCCGCCGTCATCATGAATACAGGTCTTGCCGCTCCCGTGCTCACTCTGAGTGGGCTAGGCAAGGACTATGCGGCGCCGGTGCTCGACGACGTTTCTCTTGTGCTGAATGCCGGCGAAGTGCTCGCGCTCACGGGCGAGAACGGCGCGGGCAAGAGCACGCTGTCGAAGATCGTCTGCGGCCTCGTGCAACCGACGCGCGGGCAGATGGTGCTCGACGGTGCAACGTTCCAGCCCGCATCGCGCCGCGACGCCGAACGCCTGGGCGTGCGCATGGTCATGCAGGAGCTGGGGCTGGTTACCACGCTGTCGGTGGCGGAGAACCTGCTGCTCGACCGGCTGCCCAACCAGACTGGCTGGATCCGCCGCGGCAAGCTGCATGAGCTGGCCGCGCGCCAGCTCGCCAAGATCGGCATGCAGAACATCGACCCGGCGACGCCCGTGGCGCGGCTGGGCATCGGCCAGCAGCAGATGGTCGAGATTGCGCGCAACCTGCAGGACGACACGCGCGTGCTGGTGCTGGACGAGCCCACCGCCATGCTCACGCCGCGCGAGACCTCGCATCTGTTCGAGCAGATCGAACTGCTGAAGGCGCGCGGCGTAGCCATCGTCTACGTGTCGCATCGTCTCGAAGAGCTGCAGCGCATCGCGGACCGCGTGGCGGTGCTGCGCGACGGCCGCCTGGTGGACGTGCGCGCCATGGCCGGCGTGCGTGAATCCGAGCTGGTGCAGCGCATGGTGGGCCGTGCGGTGCACGAACACGAAGGACGCGACCGCCGCGTGGCCGGACCGGTGCTGCTGAGCGCGCGCGGCATCGGCCGAGCACAGGTCGTGCGCGATGTCGACATCGACCTGCGAGCGGGCGAAGTCATGGGCCTCGCGGGCCTGGTCGGCTCCGGCCGGACCGAACTGGTGCGGCTGCTGTTCGGCGCCGACCGTGCCGACCGCGGTGAAATTCTTCTCTACGACGGCGCATCCGATGCAGAGCCGGTGCAGCGCGCCCGCAAGGGCTGGCGCTCGCCGATGCAGGCGATCCGCGCAGGCATCGGCCTGGTCACCGAAGACCGCAAATCGCAAGGACTGCTGCTCACGCAATCGATCCGCGTCAACGCCACGCTCAGCGACCTGGGTGCGATCTCGCGTGCGGGCTGGCTGCAGCGCGCCAGGGAGCGCGGCATTGCGCGGCGCCTGGTGGAACTGCTGCGCATCCGCTCGCGCAGCATCGAGCAACCGGTTGCCACGCTGAGCGGCGGCAACCAGCAGAAGGTGGTGTTCGCGCGCTGGCTGCATCGCGAATGCAAGGTGCTGCTGCTCGACGAGCCCACGCGCGGCGTGGACGTCGGCGCGCGTGCCGATCTCTATGCCGAACTCGACCGCATGACCGACGCCGGCAAGGCGCTCTTGATGGTGTCGAGCGACCTGCGCGAGCTGATGGCCATGTGCGACCGCATCGGTGTGATGAGCGCCGGCCGGCTGGTCGCGGTGTTCGAGCGCGGCCAGTGGAGCGAGCAATCGCTGCTCGCCGCCGCTTTCACCGACGCGGCAGGACGCACCGCCGCTGCGATAACCCCGACGACGGGATCCGCCATTTCCGATTCGAATCCGGCCCAGCCGGCCACCGCCGACACACCATGAACGCAGCCGCTGCTACATCCACCACGACATCCGCTCCGCCCTCGGCCCTCAAGGGCCAGCTGGGCACCTACCTTGGCTTGACCGTCGTGCTCGTGGGCATGATCGCGCTCTTCGGCGCGCTGAGCGAATACTTCTTTACCCGCGAAACCTTCATCTCGATTGCCAACGAAATTCCCGCGCTCGCGGTGATGGCGGTCGGCATGACCTTCGTGCTGATCATCGCGGGCATCGATCTTTCGGTGGGTTCGGTGCTTGCGCTCAGCGCGGCGGTGACGGCCGCAGCCATCCTTCAATGGAAGCTCTCGGTGCCGGCGGCTGCCGCGCTGGGGCTTGCCACGGGGCTGGTGTGCGGCACCGTGACGGGTGCCGTCTCGGTCGCGTGGCGGCTGCCGAGCTTCATCGTCTCGCTGGGCATGCTCGAAGCGGTGCGCGGCGGCGCCTACCTGGTAACCGATTCGCGCACGCAGTACGTGGGCGACGCCATCTCGGGCCTTGCCGCGCCATGGGTCGGCGGCATCTCCGCCGCCTTCGTGCTGGCGGTGGTGCTGGTGGCCGTCGGCCAACTGGTGCTCACGCGCACGGTCTTCGGCCGGCACGTGGTGGGCATCGGCACCAATGAAGAAGCTATGCGGCTTGCGGGCATCGATCCGCGGCCGATCCGCATCATCGTGTTCGCGGCCACGGGCCTCCTGGCCGGGCTCGCAGGGCTGATGCAGTCGGCCCGACTCGAAGCAGCCGACCCCAATGCCGGCGTCGGCATCGAGCTGCAGGTGATCGCGGCCGTGGTCATCGGCGGCACCAGCCTCATGGGCGGACGCGGCTCGGTGGTCAACACTTTCTTCGGCGTGCTGATCATCGCGGTGCTCGAGGCCGGGCTCGCGCAGGTGGGTGCCAGCGAGCCGAGCAAACGCATCATCACCGGCGCGGTGATCGTGGTTGCGGTGATCATCGACACCTTGCGCCAGCGCCGTGCGGACCGTCGCCTGGCCTGAAGCTGCAAACAAGGGGAACACACCATGGCCACCATCAAGGACGTCGCGCTGCGCGCGGGGGTTTCGGTTACCACCGTCTCGCACGTGGTGAACGACACGCGCCATGTGAGCGCCAAGGGGCGCGAGCGCGTGGAAGAAGCCATCCGCGAACTGGGCTACGTGCCCAACGCGATGGCGCGCAGCCTCAAGAGCAACACCACGTCGACGCTCGGCATGCTGATTCCGAACAGCTCGAACCCCTACTTCGCCGAGATCGTGCGCATTGTGGAAGACCGCTGCTTTGGCGCCGGCTACACGCTGGTGCTGTGCAACACCGACGACGAGCCCCGCCGCCAGAGCGTGTACCTGCAGGTGCTGGCCGAGCGCCGCATCGACGGATTGATCGTGGTTTCGACCGGGGCCGGCGACGACGACTCGCTCGTCACGCAACTGCACGGCCTGCGCATTCCCACCGTGCTGGTCGACCGCGAGATTGCGGACCCGGCCTGCGACCTGGTGGAAACGGCCCACATGCAGGGCGGCCTGCTCGCGGTGCGCCACTTGCTGTCGCTCGGCCACAAGCGCATTGCCTGCATCGGCGGACCGGTGGGCGTGATGCCGAGCGAGCAACGCATCGAGGGCTGGCGCATGGCGCTGGCCGAAGGTGGCGTGACACCGAATGCGGACGCGCTGCTGTGGCGCGGCGGCTTCACGAGCCAGGGAGGCTACGAGGCGATGCACGCCATTCTGCGTACGGAGCAGGCACCGTCGGCCGTGTTCGTCTGCAACGACCTGATGGCCATCGGCGCCCTGCGCGCTGCGCATGAAAGCGGCGTGCACGTGCCCGATGACCTTTCCATCGTCGGCTTCGACGACATCGAGCTCTCGGCCTACACCAGCCCGCCGCTCACCACCGTGGCGCAGCCCAAGGAGCGCATCGGCGCGCTGGCGGTCGACATGCTGCTGGAGCGCGTGGGCGGCAAGCGGCGCGATGCACGCAAGGTGGTCCTGCAGCCCGAGCTGCGCGTGCGCGCCTCGACCGCGCGCCATGCGAGCTTTCGCGAAGCCGCCGCACCTTCCGCTTCTTCGCCCTCTTTGTCGTCCACGCCTTCGTCCCCGGAAAACCGAAAGTCCCGCGCCCCGTGAGTTCAACGCATCTTTCTTCTTCCAGCGCCGGCGAGCCGCCGCGCATCGTGGTGCTCGGCAGCCTCAACATGGACATTGTGCTGCGCGTGCCGCATGCGCCGGCCGCGGGCGAAACTCTGCTGGGCCGTTCGGTCGCGCACATTCCCGGCGGCAAGGGCGCCAACCAGGCCGTGAGCTGCGCGCGCGAAGGCGGCCGGGTGGCCATGATCGGCTGTGTCGGCAACGACGCACATGGCCGGGCACTGCGCGAAGCGCTCACGCAGGACGGCATCGACACCACTTCGCTGCGCACCGACGGCGCCGAGCCCACGGGCACCGCGCTCATCCTGGTGGAAGACGGCGGCCAGAACCGCATCGTGATAGTCCCCGGCGCCAATGCGCAGGTCGAGATCGACGAGGCTGCGCTGCGGCAGCAGTTGCAGGGCGCGGCATTCCTGGTGACGCAGTTCGAAACGCCGATGGACCAGGTGGCGGGCGCCATCTCGGTGGCACATGACGCCGGCTGCAAGGTGCTGCTCAACCCATCGCCCGTGCAGCCCATCGCCGAGCCGCTATGGCCGTGCATCGACACGCTGGTCGTCAACGAGATCGAAGCGCATGCCTTGTGCGGCCAGGCGGCCGACAGCCCACAGGAGGCCGCGCTCGCGGGCCAGGCCCTGCGCGCCAAGGGCGTTGCACGCGTCGTCGTCACGCTGGGCGCGCGCGGCGCCGTGGCCATCGACGCCGACGGCGCGCGCCACCATCCCGCGCCGAAGGTGAAGGCAGTGGACACCACCGCCGCCGGCGACACCTTCCTGGGCGCACTGGCGGTTGCATTGAGCGAAGGCCAGTCGTTCGACGAGGCCGTTCGCCTGGGCATTCGAGCGGCTGCGCTGTGCATTCAGCAACCCGGCGCCCAACCTTCCATTCCGCAGCGCGATGCCGTGCTGCACAGCCCCATGCCTCCCGACTGGATCGCTCTGTGAAACGTACCGCACTGCTTCACGCCGAACTTTCCCAGGTCATCGCCTCCATGGGCCATGGCGACATGCTGGTGATCGGCGATGCCGGCCTGCCGATTCCCGACGGCCCGCGGCGCATCGACCTGGCCGTGACGCGTGGCGTTCCGCTGCTCGCCGACGTCTTGCAGGCCGTGCTGTCCGAGATGCAGGTCGAAGGCGTGGTGGTGGCCGACGAGGCACTGAATGGCGCCAAGGTTCTGCCCGCCTGGTACCCGCAGTCGCTCGGCATCGCGCCGCAGACTGTCTCGCACGAGGAGTTCAAGCGGCGCAGCGCGACGGCGCGCGCCATCGTGCGCACGGGCGAATGCACGCCTTACGCCAACATCATGCTGATTGCCGGCGTGAGCTTCTGAGGCGCCGCGCCTTTCCCGCCTATTCGAAGCGGTAGTTCGCGCCCACGGCCTGCCCGACCTTGAGCATGTGCTCCACGCCCTGCAGCACGATGCAGTTCATGCCGAAGGTGATGCGTCCGTCGACGCGCGCATCGGCGCGGTAGGTGCGCAGCATGTCGCCGACCTCGGAGCTGCTGATGGCGGTGGCCGGATCGATGTCCGGAACCGGGCAGCGGGTGCAGGGCTTCACCGGCTTGAGCTCGGCCTCGCCTTCGTTCGTAGTTATGTGCAGCGCGTCGACCCGGTCCTCGTCGTGCGACTCGATGCCGGCGAGCACGATGTTCGGGCGGAAGCGCTCGATGCCGACCGCGTCATGGCCCGCGGCGGCCAGCCGCTCGTTGAGTTCGGCCAGCGAGCCCTCGCTGGCCACCAGCAGCGGATAGCCGTCGGAGAACTGGTTCTCCGCCTCCACGCCGCCGGTCCATTGCAGGTTCGACAGGCGCTTTTGCTCGGGATCGAAGCGCACCAGACGCAGCGCCTGCGGCTTGCCCGGCTCGGTCAGGAAGTCGCTGAACCACTGGGCGGCGATGTCGCCCATGTCGTAGGCGGACACTTCGTCTTTCCAGACGCGCGCGCGCACCGGCTTCTCGACCCGGTCGAATGCCAGGTGCAGGGCCAGCATGCCTGGCGCGCGGAGCACGACTTCCGTCTGCTTCATCTGCGGCCGGATGAGCGCCATGCGCGGCAGCTGCCGCTGAGTGACGAACGCGCCCTGTGCGTCGACCACCATCCAGGCGCGGTCGAACTCGAGGCCGGTTTCGGTCAGCAGCGCCTCGGGAAGCTCCACCCCCGCGCACGATTTGACGGGGTAGACGAACAGGCGCGCAATGGTCGCCTCGAGGTCGAAAACTGGCTGTGGCACGTGGGGTTCCTTGGAATTCGGCAGCGATTGTCCCGCATCGTCCCGGCCGGGGGCATAGTTCTTACAATGGGCCGATGGCCCTTTCCCCTGAAGTTTGCATACGCGGCGCCGGCATCGTCGGCCGCACGCTGGCCCTGCTGCTGGCGCGCGAGCGCGTGCGGGTTGCGCTGGTGGTTCCGCCTGTCGCGGCCGCCAAGGAAGACATCCGGGCCTATGCGCTCAACACCGCCTCGCGCGCCTTGCTCGAATCGCTGCGTGCCTGGCCCGATGCGGCGCATGCCACGCCCGTGCGCGAAATGCTCGTGAACGGCGACGAAGGCGGACGCGTCCAGTTCAGCGCCGTGCGCCAGAAGGTCGACGCACTGGCCTGGATCGTCGACGTGCCGGCGCTCGAGCAGCAGCTGGCCGATGCGGTGCGCTTCCAGCCGCAGGTCGAGGTGGTGTCCGAACCCGTCGCCGCGCCGCTTACGGTGGTGTGCGAGGGCAAGGCCAGCGCCACGCGCGACGCACTCGGCGTGAGCTACGCCGTCACCCGCTATCCGCAGCATGCGATTGCGGCGCGGCTCGAAGCGGCCCAGTCGCATGACGGCGTTGCGCACCAGTGGTTCAACGACCATGGCGAGGTGCTGGCCTTGCTTCCGATGGGCGGCGTGCAGAGCCATTCGGTCGCGCTGGTGTGGTCGGTCGACCAACTTCGCGCCCCCGCGCTGCTGGCGCAGAGTGCCGATGAATTCAACGCCGCCGTGAGCGAAGCCAGCCACGGCGTGCTGGGCCCGCTTCAGCTCACGAGCGAGCGCGCCGCCTGGCCGCTGTCGCGCGCCATTGCCGACCGCTGGACGGGCGCCATGCCGCAGGCCAAGGGCGCATCGCAAACCTGGGCGCTGGCCGGCGATGCCGCCCACACGGTGCACCCGCTCGCGGGCCAGGGCCTCAATCTCGGCCTGGCCGATGCGGCCATGCTGGCCGACGTGATCAAGCAGCGCGAATACTGGCGCAGCGTGGGCGACCCGCGCCTGCTGCGCCGCTACGAGCGCGCCCGCCGCGCCGACGTGCTGCAGATGAGCCTCGCGACCGACGGCTTGCAGCAACTTTTTTCGCACAGCATGGGTCCGCTGCCCGTGCTGCGCAACTGGGGCATGCGCGGCTTCGACCGCACGCGCCTCCTCAAGCATTGGATCGCCAACCAGGCGATGGGCTTGAAGGCATGAATCCATCGACCGGACTTTCCATGAAACTCGTACGCAACCTTCTTCTCGCCGCCTGCACGCTGGGTGCGGCCGTCGCGGCCCTTGCCGGCGAAGCCGAGATCCGCAAGAACCTTCCGGCGCGCATTCCGCAGTTCCCGGCCATCGACGAGGTCACCAAGTCGCCGCTGCCGGGCATCTATGAAGTGCGCGTGAACGGCTTCCAGATCTACTACACCGACGAGCAGGGCAACTACCTGCTGCAGGGCAATCTCATCGACGTGAAGGCACGCAAGAACCTCACCGAAGAACGCGTCGAGAAACTCAGCGAAGTCTCCTTCGACAAGCTGCCCGTGAACGACGCCATCAAGATCGTGCGCGGCAACGGCAAGCGCAAGCTCGCGGTGTTCGAAGACCCGAACTGCGGCTACTGCAAGCGCTTCGAAAAAGACATGAAGACGGTCGACAACGTCACCGTGTACCTGTTCCTGTACCCCGTGCTCGGGCCCGATTCGGCAGTGAAGTCGCGCGACATCTGGTGCAGCAAGGACAAGGGCAAGGCCTGGGGCGACTGGATGGAAACCAGCGCCAAGCCCGCCACCGCGGCAGCCAGCTGCGACGTGGCCGCGCTGCAGCGCAACGTGGAGTTCGGGCGCAAGTACAACATCACCGGCACGCCCACGCTGATCTTCAGCGACGGCACCCGCGCCCCGGGCGCCATTCCCGCGGAGCAGGTCGAGAAGCAACTCACCGCTTCCAAGAACTGATGGCCGCGCCAGCCGTCTCGCGGCGCGCAGTGGCTGCGCCGGCCGCCGCAGTGCGCTACCGCGTCGAATGCGCGGACCTGCACGCGCACCTCTTCGCCGTCACCCTGACCATCGAGGCGCCTTCGGCGCAGCAGCGTGTGGCGCTGCCGGTGTGGATTCCGGGCAGCTACCTGGTGCGCGAGTTCGCCAAGAACTTGCAAGGCCTGCGTGCCACGCAGGGGCGCCGCAAGCCCGTGCTGACGCAACTCGACAAATGCAGCTGGCAGATCGATTGCGTGCCGGGCCAGCCGCTGGTGCTGCATTACCAGGTCTGTGCCTACGACAACTCGGTGCGCACCGCCTGGCTCGACGCCGAGCGCGGCTTCTTCAACGGCACGAGCCTGTGCCTGCGGGTCGAAGGCCAGACGGACGCGCCGCACGCGCTGGAGATCGTCGCGCCTGCACCTTCGGCCGACGGCGCGCGCTGGTCGTGCGCCACCGCCCTCGTCCCCGCGAAGACCGACAAGCACGGCTTCGGCCGCTACCAGGCCGCCGGCTACGACGAGCTGGCCGACAGCCCGGTCGAGATGGGCGCCTTCTGGAGCGCCGAATTCGAAGCCTGCGGCGTGCCGCACCGATTCGTCATTGCAGGGGCCGCGGCCTCTTTCGACGGCGAGCGTCTGATCGCCGACACGCAGGCCATCTGCGAAGCCGAGATCCGCTTCTGGCACGGCGACAAGGCAGGCAAGCGCGGTGGGCCCAAGCTGCCGATCGACCGCTACGTCTTCATGCTCAACGCAGTGGACGACGGCTACGGCGGGCTCGAGCACCGCCACTCCACTGCGCTCATCTGCAACCGGCGCGACCTGCCGCAGCACGGCACCAAGAAGCAGCCCGAGGGCTACACCACGCTGATGGGCCTCATCAGCCACGAGTACTTCCACACCTGGAACGTCAAGCGCATGCGGCCCGCGGAGTTTGCGCACTACGACTACGGCCACGAGAACTACACGCACATGCTGTGGTTCTTCGAAGGCTTCACCAGCTACTACGACGACCTGCTGCTGCGCCGTGCCGGACGCATCGACGACGCGGGCTATCTGCGCCTGCTCAACAAGACCATCAACCAGGTGCTGCAGACGCCGGGCCGGCTGGTCCAGTCGGTGGCCGACGCGAGCTTCGACGCGTGGGTCAAGTACTACCGGCAGGACGAGCAAACGCCCAACAGCACCGTCAGCTACTACACCAAGGGCGCGCTGGTGGCGCTGTGCTTCGACCTCACCCTGCGCCGCGAAGGCAAGGGCACGCTAGACGACGTGATGCGCCACCTCTGGACGCAAGGCGGCGGGGGCCCCATCAGCGAAGCCGACGTGGCAGCTGCGCTCGAAGCCGTGGGCGGCCGATCGTATGCGGACGAGCTGGCGCAGTGGGTTCATTCGACCGACGAGCTGCCGCTCGCGGAGCTGCTGCGCGCGCACGGCGTTGCAGCGCTCGAAGACCCTTCACAACCGGCGCAGGCCCTGGGCCTGCGCGTCGCCGAGGCCAACGGCAGCGTCCAGGTCAAGGTGGTGCTGCGCGGCGGAGCGGCCGAAAAGGCGGGCTTCTCGGCTCACGACGAATGGATCGGCGTGGAGCTGCCGGCGGTCGGCAAGAAAGGCCAGCAGCGGCCCGCACAGGCTTGGCGCATCTCCAAGCTCGACGACCTGGCGCTGTATCTCGGCGACGCCACGCGCTGCACCGCGCTGGTGGCGCGCGACCGCAAGCTGCTGAGGCTGCCGCTGGTGCGCCCGGAAGGCGCCACCACGTGGCGGCTGTTCCTGCACGACGCGGCGAAGGTCGCGGGCTGGCTCATGCCGGGCGCGCGGCGCTGATCACGCTTCCGGCAGCGCGGCTTGCCGGCGCTGGGTATAGTGAACCGCGTTTTTTTCCCTTCCCCCGGAGACACCCATGAGCTACGAAAACATCGAAGTGCGGACCGAAGCAGGCAAGGTCGGCATCGTCACCCTCAACCGGCCCAAGGCGCTCAATGCGTTGAACGATGCGCTCATGACCGAGCTGGGCACCGCGCTCAAGGCCTTCGATGCCGACGACGCCATCGGCTGCATCATCCTCACGGGCAGCGAGCGCGCCTTTGCGGCCGGCGCCGACATTGCCGCGATGGCCAAGTACAGCTTCATCGACACCTACAAGGGCGACTACATCACGCGCAACTGGGAAACCATCCGCTCGATCCGCAAGCCGGTGATCGCGGCCGTGAGCGGCTTTGCGCTGGGCGGGGGCTGCGAACTCGCGATGATGTGCGACTTCATCATCGCGGCCGACAACGCCAAGTTCGGCCAGCCCGAAATCAAGATCGGCGTGATCCCCGGCGCCGGCGGCACGCAGCGCCTGCCGCGCGCGGTGGGCAAGAGCAAGGCGATGGACATGGCGCTCACCGCCCGCATGATGGATGCGGCCGAGGCCGAGCGCGCGGGCCTCGTGAGCCGCGTGGTGCCTTTTGAAAAGCTGGCCGACGAAGCGCTGGGCGCGGCGTTGATCATTGCCGGCTACTCGCAGATCGCGGTGATGGCGGCCAAGGAGTCGGTGAACCGCGCTTTCGAAAGCGGTTTGAGCGACGGCGTGATGTTCGAGCGCCGGCTGTTCCACGCGCTGTTTGCCACGGCCGATCAGAAGGAAGGCATGGACGCCTTCCTCAACAAGCGTCAGCCGGATTTCAAGAACGCGTGATCCTCATCACCTGAGAGCCGGCGCAGCGCGCCTGCTCGGGCACTACTGGCGCACGAGCAGCGCCCGCAACGCGGCGAGGGCCGACGCCGGCGGCGTGCCGACCGATGCACCGCCACCCGTCCCCGCTTGTGGTGTCCAGCGCACCTGGTCGCCGGCGATCTCGAGCACCGCGAGCAGCGTGGCGCCGCGGTAAAGCTCCAGCCGCGCCTCGACCGGCGCGGCCAGTTCGGCGCCCGGCGCCGTGGCCGAACGCGCGACCGTGTTCACCAGCGCGGCCAATCCCTCTGTATCGCCCCGTGCCTGGCGCACGCCCTGCCCTGCGCGCATCAGGTTCAAGGAGGACCACCGGTCCAGCGCGGAAAACGCCGATGCGTCGTCCGCTCTGGCCTTGGCCGCGGCGGCCGCGGGTGCGGGTGCGCGGGCAGCGGGAGCCTGGCGCAGGGCGCCGGAAGCCTCGGTACTGGAGTTGGCGCTGGCACTGCGCTGAGCGGCTGACAGGGCCGGGGAAGCGCTGCTGTCGGTCGACTCGCTGCTGGGCGGCGGGGGAGCGGCTGGCGCCATGGCCGCGGCCGGCGGCGCGCCTGCGGCATCGCGGCTTCTTCGCTGGCGGTTTTCCGGTTCGCTTTCTTCGCGTCGCTCCTCGGTGCGCGGGAACGCGCGCGGCGCGGGTGCGGATTGCTCTGCCATCGGTGCTGGCGATGGCTGCGCTACCGCGGCAGCCGACGGAGGCGGAGGCGCAGCCGCAATGACCGGCGCAGGCGCGGCCGGCTTGTCGGAAGGCGCTGGTGCCGGCGCCGTTCGGCGCACCGGGTCCTCTCTTCGCTGAGGCGACCCTCCGCTCGTCGCGTCTCGCGCCGCTTCGGTCGGAGGCTGCGCCGGAGCCGGAGCCGGAGCTTGCGCAGGAGGAACAGCAGCCGGAGCCGGAACGGACGCGGCAGGAGGCGCCGAGGCCACCCCGGCTTCTCCGTCGAGCTGCGCATCGGGCACCGGCTCTCGATGCCAGAGCACGGTAACGAAAGTGGCCACGAGCACGGTGGCAAAGGCGGCATTCCACGGCATGCGGGCATGCGATTCCCCACCACCGAACAGCCGTCGCCACCACGGCGCGGCCGCCGCGGGCGGGGTCGCGGGCACGGTCGCGAGGTTGTGCGCCATCTTCCGGATCGCGTCACGGGTACGCGGGTCGGGCAGCGCATCGTGGTCCGGCGCATGATCCAGCGCGCGGCGCAACATGGGGTCGCGCAGCGCACCGTCGTCGCCGTCGAATTCCGGGGGGTTGTTCTTGCCGCCGCCGTTGCTCATGCGCGCTGCTCCAGAACCGACAGGTAGCGTTCCATGCAGCCGCGCAACTTCTGCAGCCCATAGCGCAGCCGACTGCGTACGGTCTCGAAGCCGATCCCCAGGCTGGCCGCAAGCGCCTCGACGGTCAGCCCATCTTCATGGTGCAGCAGGAAGGCGGCGCGCTGCTCGGCCGGTAGTTCGTCGAGGCAGGCCAGCAGGCGCCGGCCGGCGGCGCGCCAGAACGCGAGCTCTTCGGCCGAAGGATGCGCCGCGGCGTCGAGGGCCGCGCCGCGCACGCCGCGGTCGAGCGTGGGCACCGCGTCGTCGCCCTCGTCGGGATGCGCGTCGAGCGCCACTTCGCGCCCGCTGACTCGCAGCCGGTCCATGGCCAGGTTGTGCGCGATGGTGAAGGCCCAGGTACGCCACGCGGCGCCCTGGGGCGAGAAGCTGTCGCGCGCGGAAATGATGCGCACCCATGTGTCCTGGAACACCTCGTCGGCCTGCGCGGCGAGCCGGGCGCCCAGCAGCCGCTTGACGAAGCGGAACAGCCCGCCCTCATGGCGCGCGTAAAGCACGTCGAACGCCGCGCCGTCGCCCTGCGCGTACGCCAGCATCAGCTGGTCGTCGGGCATGGCGTCGCGCTCGGTGGCGGCTTTGACGGAAGGGGCGCGGGGCAGCGCAGACATCGGCGGATTTTCACCCTGGCTTGTACGGTCGGCGGGCCGCTTCGGGGTTGGGCGTCGCAAAAAAGACACCGCATCGGAGGTGCCGGGCTTGATTGGGGCCCCGCAGCCTGCGCTATAATCTTGGGCTCGGTGCAAAACTGCCCGAACGGCTCTTTAGCTCAGTCGGTTAGAGCGATGGAATCATAATCCACAGGTCCGCGGTTCGAGTCCGTGAAGAGCCACCAGCATCATCAAAAAGCCTTGCGAGTCAATGACTTGCAAGGCTTTTTTGTTTTCCGGCGCCCGGTTTTCCGGTCTCTGCCGCCCGATTTTTTGCGCCAAAAAGGCCGGTGCCCGTTCAGCAGGCAATGTGGTGCGAACCCGCGCCGTTGCTCGCTTTGGCGACCCGGTTCCTCAGACAACCCACAGAGTTGTGCACAGAAAAGCAGGACAAGTCATCCGCTTGACTTGAGTGAAATGTAGGCCGCACGGCTCAACCTGCCTTGCGGAAAGTGAGGTTGATGCGGCGCCGGCCCAGCAGCGCATGCGGCCTGTCCTCGAGCGGCAGCACGCCGTGATAGCGCAGCCTGTCCGGACCGCCCCACACCACGACATCGCCGTGCACCAGCGGAATGCGCGCGGCCTTGTCGCTGCGCGCGAACCCGCCGAACAAAAAAGTGGCCGGCATGCCGAGTGACACCGAGACGATGGGCGCGCCATAGTCGCGCTCATCCTTGTCCTGGTGCAGCGACAGACGGGTGCCGGGCTCGTAGTGGTTGACCAGGCAGGCATCGGGCTCGAAGCCTTCGAATCCCGCTTCGGCAGCAGAAGCTTGTGCCAGGCGCTCGAACACCGCGGGCATCGGGGGCCATGGCCGGCCCGTTTCGGGATCGAGCTCGGCGTAGCGATAGCCGCGCCGGTCCGAGATCCAGCCCAGGCGGCCGCAGTTGGTCATCGCCACCGACATGGTGAGGCCGCCCGGGGTCACGAGGTGCCGGAAGGCGGCGCCCTGCTCGACCTCCTGCAACGCTGGCAGAAGATCGTTCACGAAGGGCAGCGCGAAACCACGCAGCACGAATGCACCAGGGCCGATCGCCTCTTTACCCCGCGGCAGTTCGGCATCGGAGAAGAGATCGAGCGTCACGCAACGATTTTCTCGCGCGCCGGGCCATCGGCTGCCGCCGCGGCCACCAAACGCCCCAACGTCTGCATCGCCTTTTCGGCGTGCCCGTCCCAGGCATGGCCGTAGTTCAGGCGCAGACAATGGGAGTAACCGCGCGTGGCCGAAAAGATCGGTCCCGGCGCCACGCTGATGCCGAGCTCCAGTGCTTGGGCGTGGATGTCCAGCGCATTCACATGCGTCGGCAACTCGACCCACAAGAAATACCCGCCCAGCGGCCGCGTGGCGCGCGTGCCCGCCGGAAAGCAGTGCCCCACCGCCTGCGCAAAGCTCGCCTGCTGCACCGCCAGCACCTGGCGCAGCTTGCGCAGGTGCTTGTCGAGACCGCCCTTCTCCAGGTAGCCAGCCAGCGCGAGTTGTGCGGGCACCGAGGTGCTGAGCGTGGTCGTCAGCTTCAGCCGCGCCACGGCACGCGTGAAACGCCCAGGCGATGCCCATCCGATGCGGTAGCCCGGCGCCAGGCACTTCGAGAATGAAGAGCAATGCAGCACGAGCCCCTGGGTGTCGAACGCCTTGGCGGGCGGTGGGCGCCGATCGCCGAAGTAGAGCTCGGCGTATACGTCGTCCTCGATCAGCGGCAGCGAATGGCGCGCCAGCAGTTCCACCAGCGCCTTCTTCTTCGCGTCGGGCATGAGGCTGCCGAGCGGGTTCTGGAAGGTGGTCATCAGCCAGCAGGCCTTGGGCCGGTGCGCTGCAATGGCAAGTTCCAGCGCAGCCAGGTCGATGCCTTCGCCGGGATGCGTCGGCACTTCGATCGCGCGCAAGCCCATACGCTCCAGCGCCTGAAGGGCCGCGTAGAAGGTGGGCGACTCGACGATCACCGAATCGCCCGGGCGCGTGACCGCCGCGAGGCACAGGTTGAGCGCCTCCATCGCGCCGTTGGTGATGACGATTTCATCGGCCGGCACCTGCATGCCGTCGCCCAGGTAGCGCAGCGCGATCTGCCGGCGCAGGGCCGCGCTGCCGGGCGTGAGGTCGTCCACGGTGCTCCACGGGTCGAGCGACTTGGCGCTCGCGGCCATGAACTGGCCCAGCCGCGCGAGCGGAAACAGCAGCGGGCTCGGAAACGCCGAGCCGAAGGGCACCACCTTGCGCGACATGCTGGCCTCGAGGATGTCGAACACGTGATCGCTCACGTCGAGAGACTTCGGCCCGTCCGCCGGACGCGACGTGAGATTGGCTTCGGGCGGCGCATCGTGGAGCGCACCGCCGGTGACGTAGTAGCCCGAGCGGTCCCGCGCGCGCACCAGGCCGCGGGCTTCCAGAAGGTAGTAGGCCTGGAACACCGTGGACGCGCTCACGCCACGGCTCTCGCCGGTATGCCGCACCGAAGGCAGGCGGTCGCCGGGTTTCAGCGTGCCGTGGCGGATCGACGCCTCGATGTCGGCGGCAAGGGCTTCGTAGCGCTTCATGTCAGGACGGCGTTCATTCGAGGCGACTTTATCTGCTCCGGTGTTTTGGTTCGGATCTGCATCTGTTTTTTTGGGGCCGGTTGCGGCACAGTCGGTGCATGTCCAATTTCATGCGCGCGGTACGCGCGGTTCTCTGGAGTTTCATCGGGCTTGGCGGCCGCCGCGCGGACGCCGACCGGCGCACCGAACAAGTCGGCCTGTTGCCGCTGATCGGCGTCGCGCTGGCCACTGTGCTGCTGCTCATTGCGGGGCTGCTGGCACTCGCGCATTTCGCGGCCGGCGCATGAGGAAGGCGGCCCACCGGCTCGCCGGAATCGCGCTGATGCTGCTGCTCGGCCACGGCATCGCAGCCATGGCGGCGACGGCCGCCGCGCCCTCCGGCAACGACATCGAGCGACGTGTGGCCGCCTGCATCGCCTGCCACGGACGCGAGGGCGCCACCACCAACGCCGGCTACTTTCCGCGCCTGTCCGGCAAGCCTGCGGGCTACCTGTTCAACCAGTTGCGGAGCTTTCGCGACGGTCGGCGCTTCAACGCCGACATGACCTACATGGTGCAGCACCTCTCCGACGCCTACCTGTTGGAAATGGCCGAGTACTTCGCGGGCCTGGACCTGCCGTACCCGCCGGTCTCGCCCGCGAGCGACGCGCCACCTGCGCAGCTGGCGCGCGGCCGACAGCTGGCCCTCGAAGGCGATGCCGCGCGACGCATTCCGGCCTGCGTGGAGTGCCACGGCGCCGCGCTCACCGGCGTGCGGCCGGCTATACCGGGCCTGCTCGGCCTGCCCCGGCTCTACGTGTCGTCGCAACTCGGCGCCTGGCTCACCGACGAGCGGCATGCGCTCGCTCCCGACTGCATGGCCGACATCGGCCGCCGCATGACCACCGCCGACATCAACGCCGTGGCCAGCTGGCTCGCGGTGCAGCCCATGCCGGCCGATCCAAAGCCGGCCGCATCCCTGCCCGCCCCGCTGCCGGTGGCTTGCGGCGGCATGCCGAAATGAGGCGCCCATGAGGAAGATGCGATACCTCGGCTGGACGCTGCTTGCGCTGGTACTTCTGCTGGGCACGGCGGCGGCCGGCATCGTCGCTCTCAATCTGCGCGGCGAAGACCCCTTGCCCGAACAGGCCGAAGCATTCAACGCCACGCCCCAGCAGGTCGAACGCGGCCGCTACCTCGCACTGGCCGGCAATTGCGCCGGCTGCCACACCACGCGCGGCGGCCAGCCCTATGCGGGCGGACTGCCGATCGAAACGCCCTTCGGCACCGTCTATTCGAGCAACCTCACGCCAGATGCCAAAGCCGGCATCGGCAGCTGGAGCAGTGCGCATTTCTGGCGCGCGATGCACAACGGCCGCAGCAAGGACGGCCGTCTGCTGTACCCCGCCTTCCCCTACCCGAACTTCACGCAGGTGACGCGCGAAGACTCGGATGCCATCTACGCCTACCTGCGCAGCGTGCCACCTGCGCCCGTGCCCAACCTCGCGCACCGCCTGCGCTTTCCCTACGACACGCAGGCCGCGCTGGCGGTGTGGCGGGCGCTTTCTTTCAAGCCCGAGCCTTTCGCGGCCAACGCGGGCAAGCCGGCGGAATGGAACCGCGGCGCTTACCTGGTCGGCGGGCTGGGGCACTGCATCGCCTGTCACGGCAGCCGCGATTCGCTGGGCGCGACGCAGGCGAACCTGGGCCTCTCGGGCGGCTTGATCGCGGTGCAGAACTGGTACGCGCCGTCGCTCACCGATCCGCACGAGGCCGGCGTGGCCAACTGGCCTTCCGCGGAGGTGGTTGCACTGCTCAAGACCGGCATCGCGCCGCGCGGCTCGGTCATGGGGCCGATGGCAGAGGTCGTGTTTCGCAGCACGCAGTATCTGAATGACGCCGACTTGGCCGCGATGGCCAGCTACCTGAAAGACCTGCCTGGCGCATCGGCGCAACCCGCGGCACGCACCGGCACCGCACCCAACCGCCGCGATTCGGGCACCATGGCGCGCGGCCAGAAGATCTACGACCAGCGCTGCGCTTACTGCCACGGCGACCAGGGGCAAGGCGTGCCGGGCGCCTTTCCACCCCTGGCGGGCAACCGCTCCGTGAACATGGCGCAGACGGCGAACCTGACCCAGGTGATTGCACATGGCGGCTACCTTCCGTCCACCTCGGGCAACCCGCGCCCTTACGGCATGCCCCCCTTCGGACAAGTGCTCGACGCGGCCGACGTTGCCGCGGTGCTCACCTTCATTCGCGGCTCATGGGGCAACGACAGTCCGCCCGTGACGCTGCTCGACACGATGCGGCGGTGATCGGCGACTACTACGGATTCCGGTGATATCGCAGTCTGCGTGCAGCCCCTAGCATCCAAGTGGTACAGACCACCGTCGGCGAGCCGCACAGCAGCAATGCCGATCGAACCAGCCCGTCGAGAATGCCCCCAAGTACCGCCAGTCCGGACGCCACAGAGCCTATCGCCAGGCAATCGCTCAAGCCTCTTTATCAGTTGCTGCGGGTGGCGTCGCACCTGCTGGACCAGGCCGCGATTGAAGTGCGCGAAAACGGCCCGGATCCGGCCGCCGAGAACATCGAGAGAATCGGCCGCGCGCTGTTCGAGGTGATTCGGGTACAGCACAAGATCTTCGCGTTGCAGCCCGAACTCGAGCCGAGGTCGCTCGCAGCTTCGTCCCGCGAAGCCGCCGCCAACCAGCTTTTCTCCCAATTCATGCACGAAGCGCTCGAATTGGAAGGCGTGGGCAATACCGCCGCCGCCGTGGAGCGGTACACCCGTTTCATCGGCATCTCGCCCACGTACCACCACCGCGAGATTGCGCGGGCGGAAATCCGGCGCCTTTCCTAGCGGAAGTGCCCGGTCCGGCGTGCGGCGGGGTTGGGTAAAGGCTGCCGGCGGCCTGCTCAGGCCGCGACGGGCTCGCGCTGCGCGCCGGCCTTCGCGGGCACCGGCATGTGCTGCGCCCAGTCGATGATCTCGAGCGAACCGTCGGCATGCTCGGCCAGCGCCGTGAGGCTCTCGACCCAGTCGCCGTCGTTGCAATAGAGGATGCCGTCGATGTCCCGCATTTCAGCGTGGTGGATGTGGCCGCAGACCACGCCCTGCACGCCGCGCTTGCGGGCCTCGCGCGCCACGGCATTCTCGAAATCGCCCACGTAGCTCACGGCACGCTTGACCTTGCCCTTGAGGTACTTGGAAAGCGACCAGTACGGCAGCCCCATGCGCGCGCGCAGCGAGTTGAGATGGCGGTTGAGCTTGAGCGTGAATTCGTAGAGCGAGTCGCCCACATGGGCGAGCCACTTGGCGCACTGGATCACGCCGTCGAACAGGTCGCCGTGAATGATCCAGAGCTTGCGGCCGTCGGCGGTCTCGTGGATCCACTCTTCGGCCACGTCGATGCCGCCGAAGTTGTGGTGCAGGTACTTGCGCGCAAATTCGTCATGGTTGCCCGGGATGAAGATCACGCGGGTGCCCTTGCGCGCCTTGCGCAGCAGCTTCTGGATCACGTCGTTGTGCGCCTGCGGCCAGTACCAGTGGCGCTTGAGCTGCCAGCCGTCGATGATGTCGCCGACCAGGAACAGGGTCTCGCACTCGGTGTGCTTCAGGAAATCGAGCAGCGCTCGTGCCTGGCAGCCGGGCGTGCCCAGGTGCAGGTCGGAGATCCAGAGGGTGCGATAGCGCAGCGGCGGGCGCGCAAGATCGTCGTCTTCCGGCTCGGAAGCCCGGGTCGCGGTGTCGCGCCATGCGCGGAGGAAAGCATCGTCGCGTTGCATGGACGGGTAGGCTCCCACCTATGCGTGACGGCGCGATGGCGTTCCAGTGACATTCCGGTGACGCGTGGCCCGGAGGCAACGCGCTGCAACGAACTCAAGGGGCGCAGCGCTGGATTTCGACTGTCGAGTGGCGAATTTCCTCGTGCATCGAAAAACAGGCGCGCACCTCGTCGGCCGACAGCGTGGGGGAATGCGTCACCACCGTGAGGGCGCAGGCATAGGCCTCGCGGCCCACGCGCCACACGTGCAGGTCGGCCACGCGGGTTTCCGAATCGGCCAGCATGGTCTCCACGCCTTCGCGGATCTCGGCTGTCACGGGGTGGTCCATCTCGCGGTCGAGCAGCACGCGGCCGGTTTCCTTGAGCAAGCCCTTGGCCCACACGGCCACCAGCACCGCGCCGACGATGCCCATGGCCGGGTCGAGCCAGGCCCAGCCGAAGAACCAGCCGCCGAGAAGCGCCGCGATGGCGAGCACCGAGGTGGCGGCATCGGCCACCACGTGCAGGTAGGCGGAGCGCAGGTTCAGGTCGTGGCCATGGCCATGGCCGTGATCGTGGTGCGCATGGCCGTGCCCGTGCCCATGGTCGTGACCATGCCCGTGGTGGTGCGCCGACCCCAGCAGCCGCGCGCAGACCAGGTTGACCACCAGCCCGAGCACGGCCACCGCCACGGCTTCGCGGTAGTGGATGGCCGAAGGCGAAAGAAGCCGCTCGATGGAGCCCACCACCATCAGCGCCGCGACGCCGAGCAGCATGAGCGCGCTCGCGAAGCCGCCCAGCACCTCGATCTTCCAGGTGCCGAAGGCAAAGCGCGGATCGCGTGCGTAGCGCCTCGCAGCCGCATAGGCAAAGGCGCTCAGGCCGATGGCCAGCGCGTGCGAACTCATGTGCCAGCCGTCGGCCAGCAGCGCCATCGAGTTGAACCACCAGCCGGCGCCGATCTCGACCACCATCGCAGCGATGGTGATCCACATCACGAGGCGGGTGCTGCGCTCGGCCGATTCGTTGCCAGCGCCGAAGTGGTGGTCATGCTGCCAGGCACTCAGGTCATGGGTGTGCATGGTTTCAAGCTCCAAAAAGGTCTTGCCCGTCCGAGCGGCTCGAAGGCGGCGTCACGCCGAGGTGGCGGTAGGCCGCCAAGGTGGCAATGCGCCCGCGCGGCGTGCGCTGCAGGTAGCCCTGCTGGATCAGGTAGGGCTCGATCACGTCTTCGATGGTGCCCGGCTCCTCCCCGATGCTGGCCGCCACGTTGTCCAGCCCCACGGGGCCGCCGTCGAAGCGGTGGATTACAGCCTCGAGCAGCTTGCGGTCCATCAGGTCGAAGCCCTGCGGATCGACGTCGAGCATGGCCAGCGCCTTGTGCGCGATCTCTTCGGTGATGCGGCCGTTACCCTTCACCTCGGCGTAGTCGCGCACGCGCCGCAGCAGGCGGTTGGCGATGCGGGGCGTGCCGCGCGAACGGCGCGCAATCTCGAAGCCGCCGGCTTCGTCAGTTTCCACCTTGAGCAGCCCGGCGCTGCGCCGCACGATGAGCGCCAGTTCTTCCGGTGTGTAGAACTCCAGCCGCGCCACGATGCCGAAGCGGTCGCGCAGCGGGTTGGTGAGCATGCCGGCGCGAGTGGTGGCTCCCACCAGCGTAAAGGGCTGCAGGTCGAGCTTGATGCTGCGCGCCGCCGGGCCCTCGCCGATCATGATGTCGATCTGGTAGTCCTCCAGCGCGGGATAGAGGATTTCCTCGACGACCGGGCTCAGGCGGTGGATCTCGTCGATGAAGAGCACGTCGTTCGGCTCGAGGTTGGTCAAAAGCGCCGCCAGGTCCTTGGGCTTTTCGAGCACCGGGCCGGAGGTCTGGCGCAGGTTCACGCCCAGCTCGGCCGCGATGATGTGCGACAGCGTGGTCTTGCCGAGGCCGGGCGGCCCGAAGAGCAGCACGTGGTCGAGCGCCTCCTTGCGCTTGCGCGCCGCGCCGATGAAGATCTCGAGCTGCTCGCGCACCTTGGCCTGCCCGACGTATTCATCGAGCAGCTTGGGGCGCAACGCCCGCTCGATGGCCTCTTCCTGGGGCGAAGTGGGGGCCGCGGACACCACGCGTGGGGCAGCGGGCGCGAAGTCGTCAGTCTGAATGGTCATGGGAGAGGGTTTTGCGTTTGTGAGTTTAGTGCCTGCTCACTGGCAGAATGCTTCGGCCATATAACAAACGAGGGAAAGCCAAGGGTGTCGATCTACGAACTGAAGCCTCGGTTCCAGGCGCTGCTGCGGCCGCTCGTCGGCCGCCTGCACGCCATGGGCATCACAGCGAACCAGGTCACCTTGGCCGCATGCGCGGTGTCGGTCGCACTCGGGCTCTGGCTGTTCTTCGCCGCTCCCTCGCTGGCGGCCTTCGCGCTCATTCCAGCCTGGATGTTCGTGCGCATGGCTTTCAACGCCATCGACGGCATGCTGGCACGCGAGCATGGGCAGCAAAGCAAACTCGGCGCCTTCCTCAACGAACTGACCGACGTCGTCTCCGACGCCGCGCTGTATCTGCCGTTTGCGCTGGTGCAGCCGTTCAGCCCGTTCTGGGTCGGCACGGTGATCGTGCTCGCGGGGCTGAGCGAATTCGCGGGCGCCCTCGGGCCCACGGTGGGGGCATCGCGCCGCTACGACGGGCCGCTGGGCAAGAGCGACCGCGCCTTCGTTTTCGGGGCGCTTGGCCTCTATGTGGCGCTGGGCTGGCCCCTGCCGGATTGGTCGGCGTCGCTGATGCCCCTTCTTGCCGTGCTGGTGGCCTGGACGGTAGTCAACCGCATCCGGCGCGCGCTGGCCGAAGCCGCACAAACCTGAATACAACGAACAAAACAATAGCGACAGGGATTCGATGACCGACACAAACACCAACACCAACCAACGCATTCCGCAAGAGCGCCAGTTCCGCACGCACGACGGCGAATCGCTCTTCTACCGGCACTGGCCGGCCACTGGCAAAGCGCGCCGCGGTGCCATCGTGCTGTTCCACCGCGGCCACGAGCACGGTGCGCGCATGGCGCACCTGGTCGACGAGCTCGATTTGCCCGATTTCGACTTCTTTGCCTGGGACGCGCGCGGCCACGGCCGCTCGCCGGGCCAGCGCGGCTACAGCCCGAGCTTTGCCACCTCGGTGCGCGACGTGCAGACCTTCGTCCAGCACATCGGCAGCGCGCATGGCGTGGCTGAACACGACATCCACGTGATTGCGCAAAGCGTGGGAGCGGTGCTGGTCTCCACCTGGGCGCATGACTACGCGCCCAAGGTGCGTGGGCTCACGCTGGCTTCGCCCGCCTTCAAGGTCAAGCTCTACGTGCCTTTTGCGCGCGCCGGGCTGGGCCTGATGCACAAGCTGCGCGGCCTGTTCTTCGTCAACAGCTATGTGAAGGCGAAGTTCCTCACGCACGACCCGGAGCGCATCGCCAGCTATGAGAGCGATCCGCTGATCTCTCGGCCCATCGCGGTGAACATCCTGCTCGGCCTCTACGAAGCGGCCGATCGCGTGGTAGCCGATGCCAACGCCATCACGCAACCCGTGCAGCTGCTGATCTCGGGCGCGGACTGGGTGGTTCACCATAAGCCGCAGCACCAGTTCTTCGAGCGGCTGGGCAGCGCCATCAAGACCAAGGTGGAGCTGCCGGGCTTCTTCCACGACACATTGGGCGAGAAAGACCGCGCGCCGGCGGTGCAAGCGATCCGCGAGTTCATTCTTCAGCTGTTCGACCAGCCGCTGGCGCCGGTCGACCTGCGCGCGGCGCACCTCAGCGGCAACACCGCCGACGAGTCTCGCGCGCTGGCGGAGCCGCTGGCGCCCCTCTCGGCGCGCGGCGCCTATTGGGCCATGACGCGTGCCGGCCTGCGCGTCGGCGGCAAGCTGTCGAGCGGCATCGCGCTGGGCCATGCCACCGGCTTCGACTCGGGCAGCACGCTCGACTATGTCTACCGCAACCACCCGCAGGGCAAGGGGCCGCTGGGCCGCTCGATCGACAACACCTACCTGAACTCGATCGGCTGGCGCGGCATCCGGCAGCGCAAGATCCACGTCGAGGAGCTGATCCGCATTGCCATGGAGCGGCTGGCCGAGATGCACCGCGAGGTGCGCGTGATGGACATCGCGGCCGGCCATGGCCGCTACGTGCTCGACGCAGTGCTTGCGAGCCCCGTCAAGGCCAGCTCGATCCTGCTGCGCGACTACAGCGACATCAACGTGCGCGACGGCCGTGCGCTCATTGCCGAAAAGGGCCTGGAAGACGTGGCGCAGTTCGTGCAGGCCGACGCCTTCGACCGCATCAGCCTGGCCAGCGTGACGCCGCGCCCCACGCTGGCGGTGGTGTCGGGCCTCTACGAACTGTTCCCCGACAACGAAATGGTGCGGCGTTCGCTCGCGGGCGTGGGCGACGCGGTGGAAGACCGCGGCTATCTGGTCTACACCGGGCAGCCCTGGCACCCGCAGCTCGAGATGATTGCGCGCGCACTCACCAGCCACCGCCAGGGTGAGGCCTGGGTGATGCGCCGCCGCACACAGGCCGAGATGGACCAGCTGGTGGAGGAAGCGGGCTTCCGCAAGATCGACCAGCGCGTCGACGAGTGGGGCATCTTCACCGTCTCGCTCGCGGTGCGGGTGGCATGACCTCGGGGTTTGGCGCGAAATGAAGCAGTGGCTGGCGCAGCGCCCCTGGAAGCGGGCCGCCGCGTGGCTGGTGTTCCTGGGGCCGCTCTTCTATGCAACATACGGCCTTGCCAACTGGTGGGCCACGACGCGCGCTCAAGTGCCATCGATGGCCTTCGAATGGGAGCGGCAGCTGCCCTTCTGGGCCTGGACCATTTTTCCGTACTGGACGATCAACGTCTTCTACGCGCTCTCGCTCTTCCTTGCGCGCAGCAAGCACACGCTCGACCGACATGCGCTGCGGCTGGTGAGCGCGACGCTCATCGCCTGCACCTGCTTCGTCCTCTGGCCGCTGCATTTCAGCTTCGGGCAGCCGGCGGTCGAAGGCGCGCCGGCGTTCCTCTTCAATGCCCTGCGCGGCTTCGACCAGCCCTACAACCAGGCGCCTTCGCTGCACATTGCGCTGGCCGTGATCCTGTGGGACTGGTACCGCCAGTTCCTGCGCGCCACATGGGCAAGGGTGGTGCTGCATGTGTGGGCCTTTGCCATCTGCGCGTCGGTGCTCACGACCTGGCAGCACCACTTCATCGACATTCCAACTGGCGCACTGCTCGGTCTGTTCTGTGTCTGGCTGTGGCCGCTCGCGCGTACGGTTTCGATGCCGCGCGCCTGGCAATGCACGCGCGACGCGCAGCGCTGGAAGCTCGCGGGCTTCTATTCCGTAGGTGCGGCCCTGTTTCTTGCCGTCGCGCTCTACGGCGGCGGTGTGCTGCTGTGGCTGGCGTGGCCGGCGGCCTCGCTGGCTCTGGTGGCGCTCAACTACATCGGCTACGGCGCCCGCGGCTTCCAGATGGATGGCCGCGGCCGCATGGGCTGGGCGGCGCGCTGGCTCCTTGCGCCCTATCGGCTCGGCGCGGCAGTCAACGCATGGCTCTGGACGCGCAAGCTGCCGGCTTCGGTCGAAGTGGTGCCGGGCCTGCGTCTGGGACGCTTGCCGACGAAGGCCGAATGGGTTGCCGCCGGCCAGCCGCGGCTCGTGAGCCTGTGCGCCGAGCTGCAGACACCCGCCGGTGTGCCGCATGCGCGATGCGTGCCGATACTCGACCTGACCGTACCGCCGACCGTGCGGCTGCAACGCGCTGCGGCGGTCATCGAAGGCCAGCGCCTCAAGGCCGACGGCGCGCCGGTATGGGTGTGTTGCGCACTGGGTTTTTCGCGCAGTGCGGCTGCAACGATCGCATGGCTGGGCCGCTACGGTTCGGCGGGCGGCCTGGCGCAAGCCGAAAGGGCGGTGCGCCTCGCGCGTCCGCAAATCGTGCTGCGACGCGAATGGATGACGTCGTTGGAACCCCTGAACGCCGTGCCGGAGGCACCGCCCCATGACTGACAACGAACGCGCCACCTGTGCGGCGCTGGCCGGACTGCTGCGCGCCTTCATGGTGCTTGCCATCTGGGGCTTTGCGCTCATGTGCATCTCGGCACTGGTGCTCGCCCTGACGCTGCGCTCGCTCTCGGCCACGGCCGCCATGGGCTTCGGCGCGGTCGTGGTCCTTGGCGTGCTCGAACGCTATTTCGCCTTTCGGCTGCGGCTGGACGAGGCGTTGTTCGCCGATCTCGGGCGCTGCGCCATCGCATCGCTGGACACGCTCGACCATGCGCTTTCATCCCTTGGACTGCGCGAGACGCAGCCAGAGCAAAAAACCACTCGCCCGCTCGACGAACGCCTGCAGGGCACCCGCCAGCTCATGCAGCGCCACGCCATCGTGGTCGCCTGCCAGAGCGCCATGTTTCTCCTCGCCTTGATGACACAGGACCTCTCTTGACCGAAGAAAGCAACAACCAGAACGGCGACAAGCCCGAAAGCACGGTACTGCGCCGCGCGCTCGCCGTGGTCGCGGGCAAGCTGATCATCGGTGCGGCCGGTTTGCTGACGGGTGTGCGCGCCATCTGGAGCGGCACCACGCCCAAGGCCGAGCAGACGCTGTACTTTGCCAACCACACGAGCCACGGCGACTTCGTGCTGCTATGGGCCACGCTGCCGCCCGACCTGCGCGCGCTGACGCGGCCGGTGGCCGGGCAGGACTACTGGATGGCCTCCAAGGTGCGCCAGTTCATCGGCGCCGACGTGTTCAACGCGCTCATGATCCGGCGCGACGGCTCGGGCCAGGGCGGCAACCCGGTGGACCAGATGAAAGAAGCGCTGGAAGGTGGCGACTCGCTCATCATGTTTCCCGAGGGCACGCGCAACACCGGCGACGAGATCCTGCTGCCGCTCAAGAGCGGCCTCTATCACCTCGCGCGCGCCTGCCCCAGCGTGCGGCTGGTGCCGGTGTGGATCGAGAACCTGAAGCGCGTGCTGCCCAAGGGCACGCTGGTGCCGATTCCACTCGCTTGCACGGTCCGCTTCGGCGCACCCATCCAGCTGGCCGAAGGCGAGGACAAGACCCGCTTCATTGCCCGCGCACGTGCCGCCATGCTCGACCTGCGCCCCGAATACGACCGCGTGCCGGAACAAGAAAAAGCAGCGACGACGCCATGAACATTTCGCCCTCGACCCAGACCACGCTGCAACTGTTCGGCGGCGTTGCCGGCGTGCTGATTCTTGCCTCCACCATTGGCGCGCTGCTCAAGTGGCGCGTGGCGCAGGGCCAGCCCAATTCGGTGATCGACAACCTCAACGCGCGCGTGAATGCGTGGTGGGTGATGGTGGCGGTGATCGGCATTGCCTTCGCATTCGGCAAGGGCGGCGTGATCGTGCTGTTCTATTTGATCTCGTTCTACGCGCTGCGCGAATTCATCAGCCTGGCCTACACGCGGCGCGGCGACCATCATGCGATTGCGGCGGCGTTCTACATCGGGCTGCCGGTGCAGTACTTCCTGGTGTGGATCGACTGGTACGGGCTCTATTCGATCTTCATTCCGGTCTATGCCTTTCTCGTGTTGCCCATCCTCGCGGCCGTAGGCGGCGACACGCAGCGCTTTCTGGAACGCACCTCGAAGATCCAGTGGGGCCTGATGATCTGCGTGTTCTGCATCAGCCACGTGCCCGCACTGCTCACCTTGCAGATCCCGGGCTTCGAAGGCCGCAACCTGCTTCTGATCGCGTTCCTCGTGATCGTGGTGCAGGGCAGCGACGTGCTGCAGTACGTGTGGGGCAAGCTCTTCGGCAGGCGCAAGGTGGCGCCCGAACTCTCGCCCTCCAAGACCTGGGAAGGCCTGGTCGGCGGCGTGGCCAGCGCGACCGCCCTGGGCGCCGCGCTCTACTGGGCCACGCCGTTCAACCCCTGGCAGGCCGCGCTGATGGCACTCACCATCTGCCTCATGGGTTTCTTCGGCGGACTCGTGATGTCGGCCATCAAGCGCGACCGCGGCGTGAAAGACTGGGGCTCGATGATCGAGGGCCACGGCGGCATGCTCGACCGGCTCGATTCGGTGATCTTCGCGGCGCCGATCTACTTTCATGCACTGCGCTATTGGTGGGTGCCGTGAGTGCGCGCGCCAAGGCGGACAACGCCGTCAAGCGCGTGGCGCACGACATGCCCATTGAATGCAGCACTGCCGCCGTA
The DNA here is from genome assembly GCF_900099805.1 of Variovorax sp. OV700. GTDB lineage: Bacteria > Pseudomonadota > Gammaproteobacteria > Burkholderiales > Burkholderiaceae_C > Variovorax. The sequence goes on from NZ_FNDR01000004.1 coordinate 364,974, forward strand.
TGGGAGCATTGGCTCAAGCACCAGCATGCGAGCGCGGCCGGCGTATGGATTCGCATGGCGAAGAAGGACAGCGGCATTGCGTCGGTCACCCATGCGGAGGCGCTCGAAGTCGCACTGTGCTACGGCTGGATCGACGGCCAGCTCAAGGCGGAGGACGACAAGCACTTTCTGCGGCGCTTCACTCCGCGCACCGCGCGCAGCACCTGGTCGAAGATCAACCGCGACAAAGCGCTGAAGCTGATCGACGAAGGCCGCATGCAGCCGGCCGGCCTGGCCGAAGTCGAACGCGCACGTGCCGACGGCCGCTGGGAGGCCGCCTACGACGCCCAGAGCGTCGCCATCGTGCCGCCCGACCTGCAGGCCGCGCTCGATGCGAATCGCAAGGCGAAGGACTTCTTCGCCAAGCTCGATTCGCACAACCGCTATGCGGTGCTGTTCCGCACGCAGGGCGCAAAGAAGCCCGAGACGCGCGCGCTCCGCATCGCACGGTTCGTGGAAATGCTCGCCAAGGGCGAGAAGCTCTATCCCTGAGCGCCGGAAGCCGGCTACTTCGCCAGCGCCTTCAACGCCAGCTTGATGCCTTCGCTCACGGTCGCATCTTTCGGCAGCGCCTTGAGCGCCAGCGCCGCTTCCTTGTCGCTGTACCCTAGTGCGATCAGCGCCTGCAGGATGTCGGCCTGCGCATCGGAAGCCGCATGCGCGGGCATGCCGATGTCGGCGCCCAGCTTGCCCTTGAGTTCGAGCAGCAGCCGCTCGGCAGTCTTCTTGCCGATGCCCGGGATCTTCACCAGGCGGCCGAGCTCCTGCGTCGTGATCGCCTGCGACAACTCGCCCACGCTCATGCCCGAGAGCAGGCCAAGCGCGGTGCGCGGACCCACGCCGGTGATCTTGATGAGCTGGCGAAAAGCCGCACGCTCCTCTGCGGTGCCGAAACCGTAGAGAATCTGCGCGTCCTCGCGCACCACGAAGTGCGTGAGCAGCGAAACGCGCTCTCCGGTGCCGGGCAGGTTGTAGAACGTGCTCATCGGCACATCGACCTCGTAGCCGACGCCGTTGCAGTCCACCACCACCTGTGGCGGGTTGCGTTCGGCCAATACGCCGGTGAGTTTGCCTATCATGGGTGCCCTTTTTCCTTGAAATGTCCGGCGTGATTCTGCGACACACCTTTACCCCACTGAACAATTCGCGCCTCGGCCACCTGTGCGGACCTCTGGACGCGCACCTGCGCCGCATCGAGGAAGCGCTGGGCGTGAAGATCGCGCACCGCCACGAGCAGTTCAAGGTCGATGGCCCCAAGGCCCCCGCGCAGCGCGCGATGGACGTGCTGCAGGCACTGTACGAAATTGCCCAGCGCTCCATCGACCCCGCCGTGGTGCAGCTCACGCTCGCAGGTGACGGTACGATGATCGACGGCGACGAGGATGCGGCGATGCTCGTCACGCGCCGCGCCGACCTGCGTGCACGCACGCCCATGCAGGCCTTGTATCTCGACAACATCGCCAAGCACGACATCACTTTCGGCATCGGCCCGGCCGGCACCGGCAAGACCTACCTGGCCGTGGCCTGCGCCGTGGACGCGCTGGAGCGCGCCGCGGTGCAGCGCATCGTGCTCACGCGCCCGGCGGTGGAAGCTGGCGAGCGGCTCGGCTTCCTCCCGGGCGATCTGACGCAGAAGGTGGACCCTTACCTGCGCCCGCTGTACGACGCGCTCTACGACCTCATGGGCTACGACAAAGTGCAGAAGGCCTTCGAGCGCAACGCGCTCGAAATCGCGCCGCTGGCCTTCATGCGCGGGCGCACGCTGAACAACGCCTTCGTCATCCTGGACGAGGCGCAAAACACCACGGTCGAGCAGATGAAGATGTTTCTCACGCGCATTGGTTTTGGCGCCAAGGCTGTGGTGACCGGCGACGTGAGCCAGATCGACCTGCCCAAGCAGCAGCTGAGCGGCCTGATCGACGCCGAGCGCGTGCTGCGGCGCGTGAACGGCATCGCGATCACGCACTTCACCAGCGCCGACGTGGTGCGGCATCCACTGGTCGCCAAGATCGTCGATGCTTACGACGGCCAGCGCAAACGTGCGGGAGCGCACTGACATGGCACTGGCCCAGCTTTCGCTCTCGCTGCAGTTCGCGCCGCGCTTCAAGGGCATCGAACGGCACCGTGCCGCGCTGCCGCGCCACAGCGTGGCGCGTTGGATCCGCCATGCGCTCGAATTGGACGGCGAGATCACGGTGCGCATCGTCGATGCCGAAGAAGGCCAGCGCCTGAATCGCGAATTCCGCGGCAAGGACTACGCCACCAACGTGCTGACCTTTGACTATGCGCAAAGCCCGATGGTGATGGCCGACCTGGTGCTGTGCGCGCCGGTGGTCGCCAGCGAGGCGAAAGAACTGCGCAAGACGCTGGCCGCGCACTACGCGCACTTGCTGGTTCACGGCACGCTGCACGCCCAGGGCTGGGACCACGAGACTGGCGAAGCCGACGCCGAGGAAATGGAAGCGCGCGAGATCGAAATCCTGGCGGGGCTCGGCATCCGCAATCCGTACGGTCGGTAGATGACTGCGGCCGCGGCACCCGGCATGAGCACCGATCCGTGGCTGGAGCGCTGGCTTGCGCTGATCACCGAGCGCGCGGGAACGGACCCGGTGCTCGAACTGGGCTGCGGCACCGGCCCCGACAGTGCCGTGCTGGTCGGCGCGGGCCTGCGCGTGGTCGGCATCGAGCTGTCGAGCGAATCCGTGGCGGCCGCGCGGGCGCGGGTGCCGCATGGCGCGGAGTTTCACTGCGGCGATTTCCGTGATGCGCCCTTTCCGCTGCCTGCGGGGGACGCGGAAGGCAGCGTGGGTGTGGTGCTCGCGAGCCTGTCGCTGCACTACTTTGCGTGGGACGAAACGCTTGCCCTGGCCCGGCGGATCCACGGCGTGCTGCGACCGGGCGGCGTGCTGCTGTGCCGGTTGAATTCGGTGAACGACATCCAGCACGGCGCCAGCGGCCCACCGCCGGAGGGGAAGGATTCCTTCTATCTGGTGGATGGCGTGCCCAAGCGATTTTTCCACCGTGCCGCGGTGGAACGGCTCTTTGCCGACGGCTGGCGCATGCTGCACCTGGAGGAACTCACGGTGCATCGCTACGAGCAGCCGAAAGTGCTCTGGGAAGCCGTGCTCGAGCGCAACTGAAGGCGGCGCTACGCCAGCATCTGCAGCGGAATGGTCACGGGTCCGTCGTTGACCAAGTGCACCTGCATGTCGGCGCCGAACTCGCCCGTGGCCACCACGGGGTGCGCGGCACGGGCTTGCGCCACGAAGTACTCGTAGAGCCGCCGCCCTTCGTCGGGCGCCGCTGCCTGCGTGAAGCTGGGTCGGTTGCCGCCGCTCACGTCCGCCGCCAACGTGAACTGGCTCACCACGAGCAGCCCGCCGCCGACGTCCTGCACGCTGCGATTCATCTTGCCCGCGTCGTCCGAAAAGATGCGCAGCTTCAACAGCTTTGCGAGCATGCGGTCGGCCAGCGCATCCACATCGCCGCGCTCGGCGCAGAGCAGGACCAGCAGGCCGGCATCGATGGCACCCACGGTCTGGCCTGCAATGTCGACACGCGCGCTGGCCACGCGCTGGACCACGGCCTTCATGCCTGTTCCTCCATCTGGGTGGCGCGGGCTTCCATGCCCAGCGGCAGCAACTGGATGGTCACGCGCAATCCGGGCACGGCATCCATCAACGTCTGCTCGAGTTCGTCGCGCAGGGCCGCGGCGTGCTGCAGCGTCCAGTCGCCCGGCACATGCATGTGCAGGTCGGCAAAGCGGCGCTGGCCCGCGCGCCGCGTCACCATGTCGTCGAAGCGCACGCGCGCGCCTTCGGGCAGGCGCGCGGCAAACTGGTCGAGCGTGGTGCGCAGCGTGGCGATGGTCTCGGGGTCGAGGGCTTCGTCCATCAGCCCTTGCGAGGAGCGCCACACAAGCCTGACGCCTTCGCGCACGATGTTGAGCGCCACGCCGATGGCCAGCAGCGGGTCGAGCCAGAGCCATCCGCTGAAATGCACGGCCACGATGCCGACCACCACCCCCGCGGAAGTCCATACGTCGGTCATGAGATGCCGCGCATCGGCTTCCAATGCAATCGACCGGTGCGTTCGCGCCGCGCGGAACAACGCGAAGGCAAGTGCCGCATTGAAGCCCGAACTGACCACCGAAAGTCCCAACCCCCAGCCCAGTTGCTCGAGGGGCTCGGGGGCAAGCAGCCGTTGCACGGACACCCAGAGAATGGCCGCTGCGGCGCCTACGATCAGGATGCCTTCGAAACCCGAAGAGAAGTATTCGGCCTTGTGGTGGCCGTAGGGATGATCTTCGTCGGCCGGCCGCGCTGCGATGGTGACCATGGCCAGCGCGAACATGGCGCTGGCAAGATTGACGAACGACTCCATGGCGTCCGAGATCAACCCCATCGAGTTGGTCACGTAGCCCGCCAGTCCCTTGAGCAAAATCGTGACGAGGGCAACGACAACGGAAACGCGAAGCAGCGTCTGGGGCGTAAGGATCATGCGCGGCGAAAATCGTCAAGCGATAAAGACAGCAGAAATGAGGCAAAAGGCCGCATCCGCCCGTTGGATTATCTGGGGTAGGCTCTATAGGCAACGGGCTCGATTTAATATTTGTCTCACCGCGAGACATTCGCAGAGGGGTGATGTGATGAAAAAATTCTTGAGCGTCCTGGGAGGGCTCGCCTTGTGTGGCGCAGCGGCACTCGCCCAAGCACAGAGTTCCTCGAGCGCGCCAAATGCCAAGCCGATCGCCGAGCCCCAGGCGGGCTTCGTCAAGTCGGTGCGCGGCAACGTGCAATTGCTCAGCGCCGCCGGCACGAGCCGAACGGCCAGTGCTGGTGATGCGCTGGCCGCGGTCGATCGCATCGTGACAGGTCCCGATTCATCCGCCTCCGTGGTCTTGCGCGACGACACGACCCTGATGGTCGGGCCCTCTTCGCGGCTGGACTTGAAGGAATTCCATTTCAATTCCACCACGCATGAAGGTGGCGTGCTCGTCTCATTGTTGCGCGGCTCGATGCGGATGATCACCGGGCTGATCGGCAAGACCAACCCCGACGCGATTCGCGTGGAAACGCAAACCGCCACGATCGGCATCCGCGGCACCGATTTCATCGTGCAGGCCGACGGCCAGCCATGAGCCGGTTGAAATCCCGCGCCCTCCCCTCCCTTGCCGTGCTGATCACGGCGCTGCTTGCCGCCTGCTCGACGCCGGGCACCCGTGTGGTGCTGCTGCCGCAGGCGGATGGCAAGCCTTCCGCCGTGACGGTTCGCATGAAGGATGGCGAAGAAACTCTCTCCAAGCCCTACCAGCGTGCCACGGCCGCGGTCGGCGCTTCCGGCGCTCCGGTGGTTGACCAGGCCGATCCAGCCAAGGTGCAAGCCGAGCACAAGGTCCTGTTCGATATGCAACCGCCTCCGCCGCAGCGCTACACGGTGTATTTCGACGTGGGCGGCACCCGGCTCACGCCGGCGTCGCAACAGGTCATGAACGAAGCGCTGGTTGCGGCGCAGACCCGCAGCGGCAGCGACATCGTGGTGACCGGGCACACCGACACCAAGGGCGCGCTCGAGCAGAACGACATGCTTTCGCAGCGCCGTGCGCAAGAAGTGGCGCAACTCTTCGTGGAGCGGCAGTTTCCTTCCAAGCGCATCGAGGCCGTCGGCCGGGGCGAGCGCGAACTCGCCGTTCCCACCGCCGACGAAGTGGACGAACCGCGCAACCGGCGCGTCACCATCGAAGTCCGGTGAAGTTCGGGGCGCTGCCGCGCTCCGCTCCCTCCGTCAGCTCAGGGTCACGCGCGCAAACTTGCGCTTGCCGACCTGCACCACATAGCGGCCTGCGGGCAGCTTGAGCGCCTTGTCGCCGATCACCACGGAGTCGACGCGCACGCCGCCCCCGTCGATCAGCCGGTTGCCCTCGGAAGTCGAGGGCGCCAGCCCTGCTTGCTTGAGCAACTGCGCAATGCCCAGCGGCGCGCCCTCCAGCGACACCTCGGGAATGTCGTCGGGCACACCGCCCTTGCTGCGGTTGATGAAATCCTGCTCGGCCGTCTCGGCAGCCGCCGCGCTGTGGAAGCGCGCGGTGATTTCCTTGGCCAGCGCCACCTTCGCGTCCTTGGGATTGCGGCCGGCAGCGATTTCCGCTTTCAACGCCTCGATCCGTTCCATCGACTGGAAGCTCAGCAGCGTGTACCAGCGCCACATCAGCTCGTCGGAGATCGACAGCACCTTGGCGAACATGGTGTTGGCGTCTTCGCTGATGCCGATGTAGTTGTTCTTGCTCTTGGACATCTTCTCGACGCCGTCGAGCCCCTCCAGCAGCGGCATAGTCAGTATGCACTGCGGCTCTTGGCCATACTCTTGCTGGAGATGCCGGCCGACGAGCAAGTTGAACTTCTGGTCGGTTCCGCCCAGTTCGAGGTCGCTCTTCAAGGCCACTGAGTCGTAGCCCTGCATCAGCGGGTAGAGGAATTCGTGCACCGAGATCGACTGGCCGGCCTTGAAGCGCTTGTTGAAGTCGTCGCGCTCCATCATCCGCGCGACCGTGTACTTGGCGGCCAGCTGGATCATGCCGCGGGCGCCCAGCGGGTCGCTCCACTCGGAGTTGTAGCGAATCTCGGTCTTTTCGGGGTCCAGCACCAGGCTGGCCTGCCGGTAGTAGGTCTGGGCGTTGGCTTCGATCTGCTCCCGGGTCAGCGGCGGGCGGGTGCTGTTGCGGCCCGAGGGATCGCCGATGGTGGTCGTGAAGTCCCCGATCAGGAAAATGACCCGGTGCCCGAGATCCTGCAACTGCCGCATCTTGTTGAGAACAACCGTATGGCCGATGTGGATATCCGGGGCCGTCGGATCGAGCCCCAATTTAATGCGCAGCGGCGTCCCGGTGGCTTCCGAGCGCTGAAGCTTGCGCACCCACTCGTCCTGGGGCAGCAGTTCGTCGGTGCCCCGGAGGGATATTTCGAGCGCTCGTCTTACACCATTTGACAGACTAGCGGATGTAACAGATTCGGCGTTCATAGGCTTTTTGGCTGATTTTCAGGTTGCCGAAGTTATACTCAGCCCGACCTTTCAAGCGCCGGATTCTAAGCGGCGCTTTTTTCCGCACCGTCCTGCCGCCCCGTCCGCCCCGGGCTTTGCAGCGCGGATTTGCAGAACCTGAGCTGGAATTCAAAGTTTGATCAACGGCATTCTTGCCGCCGAGGAGCTACTGGCTTCTCGCGTGGCCTATACATTCCGAACCTATCCCAAGCAGATCACCGCTGTCATCGCGGCGGCGCTGCTCAGCGCTGGCACTCTGGCGGTGGCCTCACTCGGCCCCGACGCATCCGACCTCCCGGTCCAGCAGGTGTTGGAAGCGACCGCTCCGCTGTCTTTCGCAGAACAGAGCCAATCGCTCGAGAACTTCAGCTTCACGCTGTTTCGCACCGACATCACGCGCTCCAGCGACACGGCCGAGGCCCTGCTGAAGCGCCTGGGCATTTCCGACCCTGGCGCCACGGCGTTCGTGCGCGGAAGCAGCGAAGCCCGCAATGCGCTGTTTGCGCGCGCCGGGCGCACCATCACAGCCGAAGCCACGCAGGAAAACCAGCTCAAGAAGCTGAGCGCCCGCTGGATTCCCGACGGTGACGGCGGCTTCAAGCGCTTTGTCGTCGAGCGCACGCCGAGCGGCTTTGCCGCCATTACCGAGCGCGACACCCTGACGCCCGGCTCGCGCCTGGCCAGCGGCACCATCCGTACCTCGCTGTTCGCGGCCACCGACGACGCACGCATTCCCGACGCCGTCGCCAGCCAGCTGGCCGACATCTTCGCCGGCGACGTCGACGTGCGCTCGCTGCGCAAGGGCGACCGCTTCGCTGTGGTTTACGAAACCTTCGAAGCCGACGGCCAGGCGCTGCGCAGCGGCCGCGTGCTCTCCGCCGAGTTCGAGAGCGGTGGCAAGGTGCACCAGGCCGTGTGGTTTCAGCCCGCAGCCAGCCAGAAGGGCAGCTACTACCGCCCGAACGGCGACAGCCTGCGCAAGGCCTACCTGAGCTCGCCGGTCGAGTTCTCGCGCGTATCGAGCGGCTTCGCGATGCGCATGCACCCGATTCTCAACAGCTGGCGCCAGCACAACGGCATCGACTTTGCGGCGCCCACGGGCACGGCGGTGCGCAGCGTCGGCGACGGCACGGTCGATTTCGCCGGCACGCAGAACGGCTACGGCAACATCGTCGTCGTCAAGCACCGCAACAATCAGCAGACGGCCTACGCCCACCTGAGCCGGGTCGACGTCAAGGCTGGCGAAAGCATCAGCCAAGGCCAGACGATCGGCGCGGTGGGTTCCACCGGCTGGGCCACGGGGCCCCACCTGCATTTCGAGTTCCGCGTGAACGGCGAATACCAGGATCCGGCCTCGATCGCCCAGGAGGGCGGCGCTCCGATCACCGCGGCCATGCGCCCGGCCTTCGAACGCATCGCCGTGGGTGCCCGCACCGAACTGGCTGCGGCGTTCTCGGTCATCCAGGCCAGCGCGGACTGAGTCCCGGGCGGCGCAGCGGCAGCCAGCACGGCGCAGCCCACTCGCCCTCCCACCCTCCCATTCAGCGATGGCCACCGCCGAACTCTTCATCGGCCTGATGTCCGGCACGTCGCTCGACGGGGTCGACGGCGTCCTGGCCGACTTTTCGGACGGCCGCATCGCCGTGCGTGCCTATGCCACGGCCCCGTTCCCCGATGCGCTGCGCGCCGAACTGCTGGCGCTGAACACACCCGGCGACAACGAGCTGCATCGTGCCGCCCTGGCTGGCAACGGCCTGGCCCGGGTCTATGCCGGCGTAGTCGGCCAGCTCCTGGCGGACAGCAACACCCCCGCCGGCGAGGTAACAGCTCTCGGCGCCCACGGCCAGACGGTGCGGCACCGGCCCATCGAGTTCGACGGGGTCGGCTATACGCTCCAGATCAACAATCCCTCGCTGCTGGCTGAGCTGACCGGCATCGACGTGGTCGCGGACTTCCGCAGCCGCGACCTGGCGGCTGGCGGCCAGGGCGCCCCGCTGGTGCCGGCTTTTCACCGCGCACTCTTCGCGCGGGCCAGCGAATCCGTTGCGGTGCTGAACATCGGCGGCATTTCCAACCTGAGTCTGCTTCCCGCAGCAGATGCAGCGGGAGATCCGGGGGTACTTGGCTTCGATTGCGGGCCCGGCAATGCCCTGATGGATCACTGGTGCCAGCTTCATACCGGCCAGCCCTTCGACCGTGCCGGCCAATGGGCGGCCAGCGGACAGATACTACCCGAGCTACTGGCGCGCCTGCGGGCCGAAGCCTATTTTGCGAAGCTGCCGCCCAAGAGTACGGGGCGCGACCTGTTCAACCCCACCTGGCTTTCCGCAAGCCTTGGCACGGCCACGGCCGCGGCGCCCGCCGACGTGCAGGCCACCCTGGCCGAATTCACTGCCAGTGTCTGCGCGGACGATGCCCTGCGCTACGGAGACGATAGCAAGCTGCTGATTGTTTGCGGCGGCGGCGCCTTGAACGACCACCTGCTCGCCCGCTTGCGCGCGCTGCTGCCGGGCGTCGAAGTAGGCGCCTCCACCAAGCACGGCCTGCCGCCACAGCAGGTCGAGGCGGCGGCCTTTGCCTGGCTGGCGCGCAGCACGGTACGGCGCGAGGCTGGCAACCTTGCCAGCGTCACGGGAGCGCGCGGCGCTCGCGTGCTCGGTGCGGTCTATCCAGCCTGAGCTGAGCGGAGGGCCCTGCGTCCCAACAAAAAGCCGCCCGAAGGCGGCTTTTTCAAAGATCGCGACGAAGCGAAAGAGGGAGACTCAAGCCGAGAAGCTGGATCCGCAGCCGCAGGTGCTGGTGGCGTTCGGGTTCTTGATCACGAACTGGGCGCCCTGCAGGTCTTCCTTGTAGTCGATCTCGGCGCCGACCAGGTACTGGTAGCTCATGGCGTCGATCAGCAGCGAGACACCGTTCTTGGTCATGGTGGTGTCGTCTTCGTTCGTGATTTCGTCGAAGGTGAATCCGTACTGGAAGCCCGAGCACCCGCCGCCCTGCACGAACACGCGCAGCTTGAGATCGGGGTTGCCTTCTTCCGCGATCAGGTCGGCCACCTTGGCGGCCGCGCTGTCGGTGAAGACAATCGGTTCGGGCATCTGGGTCTGGATGTTTTCGGCAACAGCGCTCATGTGGGGTAACTCCTTGAGGGCCGGACATGCGGCCAATGAACCAATGCTACTGCAATGCCGCATTCTCGGCTGGCTGGCGTAGCGAGCACCCAATGGAAGTGGGGTCGAACATACGCCTCCGCGAGGTGCGGCAATGAAAAAGCCGCCCGAAGGCGGCTTTTGTCCGTAGCGACCAGTATCAGCGCTTGCTGAACTGCTTGCGGCGGCGTGCAGAGTGCAGACCGACCTTCTTACGTTCGACTTCACGTGCGTCGCGCGTGACGTAGCCGGCCTGGCTCAGCACCGGCTTGAGGCTCGCGTCGTAGTCGATCAGCGCACGGGTGATGCCGTGGCGCGTTGCGCCGGCCTGGCCCGATTCACCGCCACCAGCCACGTTGACCATGACGTCGAACGTTTCGGTGTTGTTGGTCAGCACCAGGGGTTGCTTCGCGATCATGATCGAGGTTTCGCGGCCGAAGAACTCTTGAATGTCCTTGCCGTTGACCGTGATCTTGCCCGAGCCCTTTTTCAGAAACACACGGGCGACGCTCGATTTGCGACGGCCGGTGCCATTGTTCCATTCACCAATCATTCTCAAGGCTCCTTACAGTTCCAGCACTTTGGGCTGTTGGGCGGTATGCGGGTGCTCAGCGCCACCGTACACCTTGAGTTTCTTGATCATCGCGTAGCCGAGCGGGCCCTTGGGCAGCATGCCCTTGACAGCCTTTTCCAGGGCGCGGCCCGGGTGCTTGGATTGCATGTCGCGGAAGTTGGTCGCCGTGATACCGCCGGGATAGCCCGAGTGACGGTAGTACACCTTGTCGATCGACTTGGCGCCGGTGACGCGCAGTTGCGCGGCGTTGATGATGACGATGAAGTCACCGGTATCGACGTGAGGCGTATAAATGGCCTTGTGTTTGCCGCGCAAACGGAGAGCAACTTCGCTGGCTACTCGTCCGAGGACCTTGTCGGTCGCGTCAATCACAAACCACTCGTGCGTCACGTCAGCGGGCTTGGCGCTGAACGTTTTGGTCATGAGTTTTCTCTTGAAAAGAGGGTTTGGCGAGCCCTTTTCCACGGTCGGCGTTCCTCTGACGGGAATCTCTTAGGTGGGAAGATAATCTTCGCCGCGGGGCTACAAAAACGCTGCGAAGCCCGCGATTATACGAAGAATCGGCCAATCCGGGCAAATTGGAGCCTACCGCCCGCCCAAGCCGTTACCATCGACCCCATGTTCAGTTACCGCCACGCGTTCCATGCCGGCAACCACGCCGACGTGCTCAAGCACACGGTGCTGATTGCCACACTCGACCACCTGCTCGAAAAAGAAGCGGCGCTGACCGTGGTCGACACCCATGCCGGCGCCGGCCTGTACCGGCTCGACGGCGATTACGCCGGCACGAGCGGCGAAGCGGCCGAAGGCGTGCTGCGCCTGCTGTCCGACGAGAAAAAGGCGCCTGCTGCGCCTGTCCCAGCTGCAAAGTCGGCTGCAAAAAAAGTAGCACCTGAAGCCGAAGCCCCCTTGGCCGACGCCATTGCGCGTTACCTGAGCGTGATCCACGACTTCAACCCCAAGGGTGGCGCCCGCATCTATCCCGGCTCGCCTTTCATCGTGCAGCACCTGCTGCGCGACCACGACAAGCTCAAGCTGTTCGAGCTGCACCCGACCGATGCCCGCACGCTGGACGCCAACATCGCCCAGCTCGAGGCGGGCCGTCAGATCGCCGTGCTGCGCGAAGACGGTTTCGGCAGCGCCACCAAGTTCCTGCCGCCGCCCTCGCGCCGTGCGCTGGTGCTGATGGACCCGAGCTACGAGATCAAGAGCGACTACGGCCGGGTGCTCGACTTCGCGGCCGAGGCGCTCAAGCGCTTTGCAACCGGCACCTACGCCATCTGGTATCCGATCATTCCGCGGCCCGAGGCGCACGACCTGCCGCGGCGGCTCAAGACCCTGGCCACCAAGGCCGGCAAGCCCTGGCTGCACGCCACGCTCACGGTCAAGTCGAGCAAGCTGACCACCACGCCCACAGGCGAAACGCAGCGCCCAGGCCTTCCGGCCAGCGGCATGTTCCTGATCAATCCGCCCTATACGCTGAAGCCGCTGCTGGCCGCCGCCCTGCCCCAGCTGGTGGAGCGGCTGGCGCAAGACCGGCACGCCGCCTTCTCGCTCGATTCAGGCGGCTAGGCTTTTTCGCTTTCTTCCCTGCGCGGCTTATAGGCCGCGGCGCCGCGGCACATTGACCTTGCGCGGTCCGGGTGCCGATGCGGGGGCCGACGCCGGCGCCTGGGCGTCAGCCGCCTCGACCCCGGAGCCGCCGCAACGCATGCCTTCGCGGTCGATGATCGTCAACGCGACCTGCTTGATTCCGAGCCCGATCAGCCCGATGCGCTCGGCGGCGCCCCGGCTCAGGTCGATGATGCGGCCCTGCGCATACGGCCCACGGTCCGTGATGCGCACCAGCACCTCGCTGCCGTTGACCAGACTGCGCACGCAGACACGGGTATTGAACGGCAAGGTCTTGTGGGCCGCTGTCATGGCCATCATGTCGAAGCGCTCGCCGCTCGCGGTCTTGCGCTGGTGGAATTGAATGCCATACCAGGACGCCCCGCCGCGCTCGAAAATCTCGCGAGGCCCGTCGCCCGGCACGCCGTCGTCGGGGCCCAGCTCGCCGGTGCCCGACACGGCCAGGTCGTAGCGCACCGAAGGTACGGTCGATCGGGCTGGCGCACCCGGGGGAACAGCCAACTGGCGCGGCAGGGGCAGGAGCTTGGCGTCCTTGTCTGCCTGTCCGCCCTCGGTGGCGGGAGGCATGGCACAGCCGGCCAGCGCGCAAGTTGCCGCCACGAGCGCGACGCGAAACGCCGCGCGCAGCGAACACCCTGCCCCTGCACGCCACCCCTTCAACCGAGGCGCTCCAATACAGCCAGCGTCGCCGTCGACTGGTTCATCGTGTAGAAGTGCAGCGCCGGTGCGCCGCCGTCTCGCAGACGCGCGCAAAGCTCGGTCACCACGTCGAGGCCAAAGGCCTTGATGGATGCCGTGTCGTCGCCAAAGCCTTGCAGCCGCAGCCGGATCCAGCGTGGGATCTCGGCGCCGCAGGCATCCGAGAAACGCATGAGCTGCGTCGAGCTGGTGATCGGCATGATGCCTGGCACGATGGGCGTGTCGAGACCGAGCTTGCGGGCCTCGTCGACAAAGCGAAAGTAGGCCTCGGGGCTGAAGAAATACTGTGTGATCGCCGAATCGGCCCCGGCCTTCACCTTGGCGGCAAAGGCCTGCAGGTCGGCTTCAGGCGAGCGGGCCTGCGGATGCACCTCGGGATAGCACGCCACCTCGATGTGGAAATCGCGGCCGGTCTCTTCGCGGATGAACGCGACGAGGTCGCTCGCATACAGGAACTCGCCGCCGATGCCGTAGCCGCTCGGAAGGTCGCCGCGCAGCGCCACGAGGCGCTTCACGCCCATGGCCTTGAGTTCGGCCAGCTGCTCGCGCACCGTGGCCCGCGTGGCGCCGATGCACGAGAAATGGCTCGCGGCATCCACGCCTTCGGACAGGATCTCGCGCACCGCACCGAAAGTGCCCTGGTGCGTGGAGCCGCCCGCGCCGTAGGTGACCGAGCAGAACTCGGGCTTGCGCGCATACAGCTGCTGGCGCACCGCGCGCAGCTTGACCGCGCCTTCAGGCGTCTTGGTCGGAAAGAATTCGAAACTGAGTGGAAGGCGCACGTGCGTCTCCTCAAGAGCCGTCCGCGTCAACTGCGCGCACGGCGTGAATGAAAAACTCGCGGTTGCCGTCGCCGCCGGCAATGGGGCTGTCGAACCACTGCAGCACCCGCAGGCCGAGCGCCTCGCAGGCATCGCGCAAGCGCTTTTCGACCACCGCATACATCGACTCGTCGCGAACGATGCCGCCCTTGCCGACCTGCCCCGGCTGCAGTTCGAACTGCGGCTTGACCAGCATCAGCAGGTGACCGTCGCCGGCCAGGAATGGCACCACGGCCGGCAGCACCAACGTCTGCGAGATGAACGACAGATCGCCGACGATGAGGTCGAAGCGCAGCTCGGCAGGCTCTTCGCCTTCTTCCTGAAGGTCGTCCGGCGACAGCGCACGCGCATTGACGCCTTCGATGGCAACCACGCGCTCGTCCTCTCGCAGCCGCGCATGCAATTGCCCATGGCCCACGTCCACGCCCACCACCTTCGCCGCGCCGCTTTGCAGCAGGCAGTCGGTGAAACCGCCGGTCGACTGGCCGACGTCCAGGCACAGCTTGCCCGTTGCATCCACGCCGCTGGCCGCCAGCGCGCCTTCAAGCTTGAGCCCGCCACGCGAAACGTAGCGGGCCTCGGCCGCGTCGTCGAGCTCGAGCTCGGCGGACTCGGGCACCTCGTCGCGATTCTTCACGACCGAGCGCCACACGTCTGCGGTGCCCGCATCGCGCCAGCGCATGCCGCCGGCAATCAGCCGCACCGCCTGCGAGCGCGACGCGGCGAGGCCGCGTTCGACCAGCAATTGATCGGCGCGCATCAGTACCGGTACGTGTCCGCCTTGTACGGACCCGCCTTGTCGACGCCGATGTAGGCGGCCTGCTCATCGGTCAGCTCGGTGAGCATGGCGCCGACCTTCTTGAGGTGCAGGCGCGCAACCTTCTCGTCGAGGTGCTTGGGCAGCACGTAGACCTTGCCGGCCTGGTAGGCATCGGGCTTGGTGAAGAGCTCGATCTGCGCGATGGTCTGGTTCGCGAAGGACGAAGACATCACGAAGCTCGGGTGGCCCGTGCCGCAACCCAGGTTCACGAGGCGGCCCTTGGCCAGCAGGATGATCTTCTTGCCGTCGGGGAACTTGATGTGGTCGACCTGCGGCTTGATCTCTTCCCACTCGTACTTTTCGATCGACGCCACGTCGATCTCGTTGTCGAAGTGGCCGATGTTGCAGACGATCGCCTGGTCCTTCATCTTGACCATGGCGTCATGCGTGATGACGTCCTTGTTGCCGGTGGTGGTCACGAAGATGTCGGCCTTGTCCGCAGCGTATTCCATCGTCACGACCTTGTAGCCTTCCATCGCGGCCTGCAGGGCGTTGATCGGGTCGATCTCGGTGACCCAGACTTGTGCCGACAGTGCGCGCAGTGCCTGGGCCGAGCCCTTGCCCACGTCGCCGTAGCCGGCCACGCAGGCCACTTTGCCGGCAATCATCACGTCGGTGGCGCGCTTGATGCCGTCCACCAGCGATTCGCGGCAGCCGTAGAGGTTGTCGAACTTGCTCTTGGTGACCGAGTCGTTCACGTTGATGGCGCGGAACAACAGCGTGCCCTTGGCGCTCATCTCGTTCAGGCGGTGCACGCCGGTCGTCGTTTCTTCCGTCACGCCGATGATCTCGGCCGACTTGCGCGTGTACCAGGTCGCATCGACCGCCAGCTTGGCCTTGATGGCCGCGTAGAGGATGCGTTCTTCCTCGCTGGTGGGGTTGGCGAGCACGCCCAGGTCTTTTTCGGCGCGCTGGCCCAGGTGCATCAGCAGCGTGGCGTCGCCGCCGTCGTCCAGGATCATGTTCGGGCCTTCGCCCTTCGAACCCTTGGGGCCGAAGTCGAAGATGGCGTGGGTGTAGTCCCAGTAGTCCTTCAGCGACTCGCCCTTGATCGCGAACACCGGCGTGCCGGCGGCCGCAATGGCAGCGGCGGCATGGTCCTGCGTCGAGAAGATGTTGCATGAAGCCCAACGCACGGTGGCGCCGAGCGCTTGCAGCGTCTCGATCAGCACGGCGGTCTGGATCGTCATGTGCAGCGAGCCCGTGATGCGCGCGCCCTTGAGCGGCTGCGCCTTCGAGAACTCCTCGCGGATGGCCATCAGGCCGGGCATTTCGGTTTCCGCGATGCGGATTTCCTTGCGGCCCCAGGCAGCCAGCGACAGGTCGGCAATCGCCTGGTCGGCGGTGGAAACGGGGGTGGGCTTGAGAACAGCGCTCATGAGAACTCCAACAAAGCTAGTTTGAAAGGTGCCACTGCGTTCGGGGAAAAGACTCACCGCGAGAACAGCGGGTGAGCGTGGTTGCGATGTGGTCCGAGCCTCACGCCTGATGGCGCTGCAACGCTCCTCGGAACCGCGAATTGTAGACGGGCAGGCAAAACGAGCCAATCGCTCGGATATCCCGCATCCCGGAAAGCGCCTTTCGGCACTGGGGCGTACATTGATTTGCCCTCAAACCACGGAAGTTACATTCATGCGCTTCAGAAGAATCTCCCCCGCCCTGCTGGCCTCGGCGGCCCTTCTGGCCGCCGGCGCGCCGGTCCTCGCCTCCGCACAGGCGGCGTCCGACCCGGTGCGCATTCGCGGCACCATCGTTCGCGTCGATGCAAAGACCCTCGTCGTGCAAGACCGCGGCGGCGAGGTCATCAGCCTTGCGCGACCGGCCGACATGACGGTGTCGGAGGTCTATGCCATCAAGCTGAGCGACATCAAGCAGGGCAGCTTCATCGGCACCGCCGCCATGCCGCAGGCCGATGGCACGCAAAAGGCGCTCGAGGTGGTGGTGTTCCCCGAGGCTGCGCGCGGTACCGGCGAAGGCCATCGCCCTTGGGACCTGCTGCCGCAAAGCACCATGACCAACGCCACGGTGGCCGACCTGGCCGCGGCGCCGAAATCGGTGCGCGGCGGGCAGCAGCTGCGGCTGACCTACAAGGGCGGCGAGAAGACCGTCGTCGTGCCGCCCGACGTGCCTGTCGTGACCTTCCGCCCCGGCACCGAGTCCCTGCTGGTACCCGGCGCCAAGGTGCTGGTCAATGCACAGGAAAAGAACGGCACGCCCACGGCCCTGCGCGTCACCGCCGGACGCAATGGCTTCGCGCCGCCGATGTAACCCAAGGGAAATCCCGCAGGCGAATTTGTCGCCGCGGGCACCGCGGCCGCACCGGTGCGGCGTATCGTGGCGAGGGACTTTTGCCATCCGGCCGGTCCTCATCATCCCCCCGTTTCACTCGACACAGGAGATCCCGCACCATGGCCACTGCCAAGAAAGCCGCCGCGAAGAAAACCACTGACAGCAGCAACAGCAGCACCAAGGCGGAGGCCCCTGGTGCCGCCGACATGCTCAATCCGATGAAGAATCTCAAGGCCATGACCGATCGCCTGCAGGAACTCAACCTGACCGGCGGCGCAAGCAAGCTGCTCGAGAGCGGCCAGAAGGACCTCCAGGCGCTGATGCAGGCCAATGAAAAGTCCTACCAGGGCCTGCAGACCGTGGTGCAGCGGCAGACCGAGATGATCAAGAGCGCCATCACCGAGTGGCAAACGGCCGCCAAGGAAATGCCTGGCAAGGACCCCAAAGCCAACCTCGCCAAGCTCGACGAGCTCGGCCGCCAGTCGTTCCAGCGCGCCATCGACGACATCAAGGAACTGGCCAACCTTGCAGCCAAGTCGCAGGCCGATGCCTTTGAGCTGGTGCGTCAGCGAATTCAGGCGAATGTGGACGAAGTGACCAAGATGCTCAAGCCCAAGTAAGGCGTTTTCGGCGGCTCGGGCGGGCGGCCCGGGACCGCCCTTCTAAAATCGGGCATTCCCCCGCAGATTGCCCACCTTGTCTTTTCTTGCCGAAACCCGCCGCCGCCGCACCTTCGCGATCATTTCCCACCCTGACGCCGGCAAGACCACGCTGACCGAGAAGCTGCTGCTTTTCTCGGGCGCGATCCAGATCGCCGGATCGGTGAAGGCGCGCAAGGCCTCGCGCCATGCAACCTCCGACTGGATGGAAATCGAGAAGCAGCGCGGCATCTCGGTGGCCTCGTCGGTCATGCAGATGCTGTACCGCGACCACGTGATCAACTTGCTCGACACGCCGGGCCACAAGGACTTCTCGGAAGACACCTACCGCGTGCTCACGGCCGTGGACTCGGCCCTGATGGTGATCGACGCGGCCAACGGCGTGGAAGCGCAGACGCGCCGGCTGATCGAGGTCTGCCGCCAGCGCGACACGCCCATCATCACCTTCGTCAACAAGATGGACCGCGAAGTGCGCGAGCCGCTGGACATCCTCGACGAGGTGGAACGCGAGCTCGGCATGCCCTGCGTGCCGATGACCTGGCCCGTGGGCCAGGGCAAGAGCTTCCGCGGGATCATGAACCTGCGCACGCAGACGATGACGGTGTTCGAATCGGGCAGCGAGCGGCTGCCGCACGACTTCGAGACCATCGCGCTGACCGAGCGAGAAACGCTCACCAAGCGCTTCGGCGCCGATTTCGAATCCGCCATGGACAGCATGGAGCTGGCCACCGGCGCCTCGCCCACCTGGGACCGCGAGGCTTTCCTGGCCGGCAAGCAGACGCCGGTGTTCTTCGGCTCCGGCGTGAACAACTTCGGCGTGATGGAAGTGCTCGATGCGCTGGTCGACCTCGCGCCCTCGCCGCAGTCGCGCACCAGCACCACGATGGTCAACCGCCAGCCCGTGGTGAAAGAAATCCAGCCCGAGGACAGGGACTTTGCGGGCGTGGTGTTCAAAGTGCAGGCCAACATGGACGCCAACCACCGCGACCGCATCGCCTTCGTGCGCATGGCCTCGGGCAAGTACACGCCGGGCATGAAGCTCAAGGTGCAGCGCACCTCGAAGGAGCTGCGGCCCACCAGTGTCGTCACATTCATGAGCCAGCGCCGCGAGGCCGTCGAAGAGGCTTACGCAGGCGACATCGTGGGCTTCACCACACACGGCGGAGTGCAGCTGGGCGACACCATCACCGATGGCGCGAGCCTGCAGTTCACCGGCCTGCCCTTCTTCGCGCCAGAGCTTTTCATGACGGTGATCCTGAGGAACCCGCTGCGCACCAAGCAGCTGCAGCAGGGCCTGGCCCAGCTCGGCGAAGAAGGCGCCATCCAGGTGTTCCGCCCCGAAATCGGCGGGCCGATGCTGCTGGGCGCCGTCGGGCAACTGCAGTTCGAAGTGGTGCAGCACCGCCTGAAGGCCGAATACGACGCCGACGTGCGGCTGGAAGGCTGCCAGTACACCGGCGCGCGCTGGATCACGGCCGACTCGCCGGCCGAGCTGCGTGAGTTTGTCAACGCCTATCCGCAGCGCATGGCAAAGGATGCGGCCGACACGCTGGCTTTCCTGTGCACTTCGCCTTACGACGTTCGGCTGGCGCAGGAACGCTTTCCCAAAATCCATTTCCATCCGCTGCGGGAGCATGCGGGGTTGGCGCTGCAGAGTGCGGGATAAGCGCGGCGGTCAGCTGCCTGTCGACGCGTAGCGGCGTAGGCCCAGCCGCCACAGGGCGAAGGCAGCGGCCAGGAAGACAAAGCCGGCGATCGGCGACACGATGCCCACCCACCCCGGCGCGCCGAGCGGATCGGCCTTGCCCAGAATCACCAACGCCGGGTAATACGCCACGCAGGCCAACGGCACCGCAAAGGTCAGCACGCGGCGAAACCACCGCGCGTACAAGGCCAGCGGATACTGCGCCGCCTGCACACCACCGTAGGTGAGCACGTTGGCGATCTCCAGGCTCTCCACGGTCCAGAACGACAGCGTGCCCTGCAGCACCAGGATGCCGAGGAACAGCGCGACGCCGCCGGCCAGCGCGAACAGCGCGATCGCCACCGTGGCGGGCGTCCACACGATGCCCGCCTGCTGCGTGGCGAAGGCCACCACGGCCAGGCCTTGCAGCAGGCGGCCCATGCGGCTGATGCGGAAGTCGTTGCCCATCAGTTGCAAGGCCAACGGACGCGGGCGCAGCAGCAGGCGGTCGAAGGCGCCGGTGCGCAGGAACTCCGTGCCGAGCACATCGAAGCCGCGACCCAGCGCATCGGCCAGCGCGAACATGCAGTTCACCAGCCCATAGAAAAGCGCCACCTCGCCGATGCGCCAGCCCTGCACGTCGCCGAAACGGTGGAACAGCGCCCAGACGGCGATCACCTCGATGCCGGAACCCAGGAACTGGCCGAGCGTCAGCATCAACGCCGACGCCGGGTAGCGCGCCTGGCCGCCGATGGACGCACCGACCAGCCGGAAGAAGAGCGCGAGCGATCCCATCCTCAGCCGCCCTGGATCTGAAGGCTGCGCATCGTGCGCCCCATGGCGAAACGGCCCAGCCCCACGAGCGCGACAGTCCAGAAGACCTGCAGCCCCAGCCCGCCGACGGCCTGCCAACCGCTCAACTGCCCGAAGTACAGCCGCGCCGGAATGTCCATCAACCCTGCCAGCGGTTGCAGCAGCAGCGAGGTCTGCCACGCGTCCGGCAGCAGCGCGAGCGGCATCAGGTTGCCCGAGAGCACGATGACCACCGGTGTCGCCATCGCGCTGATGCCGCGCTCGTTGAGCGCCGCAGTGATCGCCACGTTGAGCAGCATCACCATCGCTGTCGACAGCAGCAGCGCGAGCACGGCCGACAGCAGGAAGGCGAACCCCGCTGCCGCACCCGCGGGCGGCTGCCAGGCCCATTCGTTCAAGCCCACCAGCGGCAGCGCGACCGCGGCGAAAGCAGCCATCAGCGCCACGCGCGGCAGCACGCGCGCGGCGATCCAGCCGGCGCTGCGCGCGAACCACAGGCCGTAGGCATCCACCGGCCGCAGGCGGTCGTAGGCGACCGCGCCGGTGCGCACGGCCTGCGCCACTTCCGGATCGCCCAGCCACGGCAACAGCACGAGCAGCCCCTGCGCGAGCCAGGTGTAGGTCACGGCCTCTGCGAGCGACATCGACGCGCTCGCACCCGCGACGGCCGTGGCGCCATAGAAGGCCGCAAACACCATCACCTTGATGCCGCCCCACCAGCACTGCGTTGCGAAGCCCGCGAGCGCGGCCGAGCGGTACTGCAGCATCTGCAGGAAGCGCGAGGCGAAGGCCGCGACGTAGGGGCGCGCAACGGCGTGCAGCTTCACGCTTCGGCCGCTCCGTGCATGGCATAGAAGCGCGCAATGACGGCTTCGATCGCGAGGCCTTCGAGGCGGATGTCTTCCACCGCGTGGTCCGCTGCGATGCGCGCGATCAGCGCGGGGGCGGAGGTCACCGCGGGGTCGAAATCGAGCGACAGCGTCTGCCCGTCGCGCGCATGCACCGTGGCGCCGGGCACTTCGGACGGCAGCGCCGCGCCCTGCGCAAAGTCGACCACCAGCCGGCGTTCGGCCATCACCTGCGCGCGCAGCGCCTCGACCGGGCTGTCGGCCAGCACGCGGCCGTGGCCGATGACGATCACGCGCTCGGCCAGCGCCTCGATGTCGTGCATGTCGTGCGTGGTCAGCAGCACGGTGGTGCCGCGCTCGCGGTTGGCGCGGCGCACGAAGTCGCGCACTGCGAGCTTGGACGGCGCATCGAGGCCGATGGTCGGTTCGTCGAGGAACAGGATGTCGGGCTCGTGCAACAGCGCCGCCGCGATCTCGGCGCGCATGCGCTGGCCCAGCGAGAGCTGCCGCACCGGCTGGTCGAGCACGCGCTCCAGGTGCAGTAGCGCGACCAGCTCGTCGCGCGTTCTGCGATAGCGCACCGGATCGACGCGGTAGATGTCGCGCAGCAGGTCGAAGCCATCGCCCACGGGCAGGTCCCACCACAGCTGCGTGCGCTGGCCGAAGACCACGCCGATGCGTGCCACGTGCCGCTCGCGGTCCATGAAGGGGTCGCGCCCGTCGATTTCCACCCGCCCGCCGTCGGGCCGCAGGATGCCCGCGAGGATCTTGATGGTGGTGGACTTGCCCGCGCCGTTCGGCCCGATGAAGCCGAGCAACTCGCCGCGCTGCAGTTCGAAGGACACGCCGGACAGCGCCTCCACCGTGCGGTGGCGGCGATGCAGCAGGCCGCGCAGCGCACCCATCACGCCAGGGTCGCGCTCGGAAATCCGGTAGGTCTTGAGGAGGTGGTCGACGAGGATGTGGGGCATGGAAAGCGCCGCGCCGGCCTGGAAGGCGCGGCGGGGGCGGGATGCTACACGAAACGGCCGGTACGATCACGAACCCTTCAGAGATTCCTCGCCATGCCTTCGTCGCCTTCGCTGCCCTCCTCGCCCACCCACCTGCTGCCCTTGACCCGCTGGGCAGCGCCGGCGCGCAGCGCACTGGTCGGCGTGTTCACGGACATCGACGACACGCTCACCACCGAAGGTGCGATCACGGCCGATGCGCTGCAGGCGCTCGGCGAACTCAAGGCCGCGGGCCTTGCCATCGTGGCGATCACGGGCCGGCCGGTGGGCTGGAGCCTGCCCTTCGTCAACACCTGGCCGGTCGATGCCATCGTGGCGGAGAACGGTGCGGTGGCGCTGCTGCCCTTGGCCAACGGACAGGTCGAGAAGCGCTACCAGCAGGACGCCCCCACACGCGCTGCCAACTTCGACCGCATGCAGGCCGTGCTGGCGCGCATCGAGCGCGAGATTCCGGGTGCGCAGCGCGCCACCGATTCACCGGGCCGCGAAACCGACATCGCCATCGACCACAGCGAGTTCGTGCAGTTGAGCGAAGAGACCATCGCGCACGTCGTCGCGCTGATGCGCAGCGAAGGCATGCACGCCACCGTGAGCAGCATCCACATCAACGGCTGGTATGGCGACAACGACAAGCTCCAAGGCGCGCGCTGGATCGTGCGCGAACTCTGGGGCCGCACGCTCGACGACGAACTCGACCGCTGGGCCTACGTGGGCGACTCCACCAACGACCAGCTGATGTTCCGCACCTTCGCGAGCAGCATCGGCGTGGCGAACGTGGCGCGCTTCGTGCCGCAGCTCGAACATCTGCCGCGCTACGTGACAGAGGGCGAGCGCGGCGTGGGTTTTGCCGAGGCGGCGCGCGCGATGCTTTCGGTGCGCGCTACTCGCTGACCGGCAGGCTGCGCGCGTTGCTGCGCAGCACCGCCCATTGGCGCCAGATGCCGAAGGCCGCGATCAGCAGCAGCACCGCCGCATAACCTTCCACCGTGTTCAGCAGGCCGAGCGGCTTCACCAGGAAGCCCGCCAGCATCGCGGGCAGGCTGAACGCGAGGTAGCAGACCACGAAGATGGCGGCGAAGAGCTCGCCGCGCTCATGCGAATCGGCGAGCGGCGCCAGCGTCTGCACCAGCGCCGAGAACGCGCCGCCGAAGCCCAGGCCCGCGATCGCGGTGCCAACGAAGAACAGCGCGAGCGACTTCGTCGCGAGCGACGCCAGCAGCAAGACCAGACCGACCGCGATGCTGGCCGCGCCGAAAACCACGGTCCGCGGCGCGGGGAAACGGCCGAGCAACGTGGGCGCGAGCGCACCGAAGCCCGAGAGCACCGCGACCGTGAGGCCGTTGACCACGCCGTTGTCGATGTGGAACACGTGCAGCATCAGCGATGGCGCCAGCGAAAGGTACAGGCCGCCCAGCGCCCACACCGCGATGAACACCGGCAGGCCGCGCACGAAGTCGGCCCGGGCCCGCACGGGAATCGACACGCGCGGCACCAGCGAGGCCAGCGCGCCGGCGCGCGGCGTGACGGTCTCGGGCATCCACAGCATCACGGCCGCGCCGACCGCGAACACCAGGGCCAGCACGCCGAACACCAGCATCACGGGCTGGACGGTGAACCTGACCGCCATGCCGGTCAGCAGCGCCCCCACCGCAAGCCCCGCGAGCGGCGACACGCTGGTGATCATCGCGCCCAGGCGCTTGCGCGATGCCGGCGCCGCCTCGACCACCGCCGCGCTCAGCGCGCCGCTCGCGACGCCCGTTGCCACGCCCTGCACGACGCGCGCGACGATCAGGCCGGCGATGTCGTGCGCCACCACGAAGAGCACCATTGCCACCGTCTGCAGCACCAGCGCCGCTAGCACCACCGGCCGCCGGCCGATGTGGTCCGACAGCGAGCCGGCCACGAGCAGCGAGATCAGCAGCGCGATCGCGTAGATCGCAAACGCCACCGTGAGCATCGACGCCGAGAAGCCCCAGGCGTGCTGGAACACGACGAACAGCGGCGTGGGCGCGGCGGCCGCGAAGAAGAAGGCGAAGAGCACCGCGGCCAGCAGCGGGAAACCGACCGCTGCTGGCAGGCGCCAGGGCTTGGAATGGGCAGCGGCGTCAGCGGTGGCGGCGGCGAGTTCAGGGCAGGAGGATGGCATGGCAGATCATTAACGCAACTTTTTTAGCTTTTGTGATTCTAGACCTGTAGATTCACTAAAGCAAACATTTTTGCGTTAAAGTCCCTCACATGAACGATGCTGTCCTTCCCAACAAGCGTCCCGGTGGCCGCAGCGCCCAGGTGCAGGCGCTGGTGCGCACCGCCCTCGAACAACTGGTGGCCGAGGAGGGGCGCGAGCGCGTAACGGTGCCGGCCGTGGCCGAACGCGCGGGTGTCAGCGCCTCCAGCATCTACCGCCGATGGGGCGATCTGTCGGGTCTTCTGGCTGAAACGGCCACGCGCCGGCTCGACCCGAACCGGCCGCTGCCGAACACCGGCGCGCTGCGCGCAGACCTGACCGCGTGGGCGCAGGAACTCATCACGCACTTGGCGCAGCCCTGCAGCAAGTCCTTTTTGAAAGCCGCGGCCGCGCTGGCCACCGGCGATGCGGACACGGATTGCCTGCGCAACCGCCGCAAGGAAGCGCTGACGCTGGTCGAGCAGGCGCACGCCCGCGGCGAGCCTGCGCCCGAGGCGCAGCAGGTGATCGATCACCTGATTGCGCCGATCGTGTTTCGGCTGGTGTTCGGCGCCGATCCCGTGAAGCCGGAATTGGCGGAGCGGCTGGTGGGGGAGTTGTTTGCGATTGCGGCGGCTGGCCGCTAAGGGCGCGTCACACGGCTTACTGCCCCTTCCCCAACCCCAGCTTCTCGATCACCACCTTCTCCTTCACCACCGTGTCCTGCGCAAACTTGGTGTACGTCGCCGAACTCATGTAGTTCGGCAGCATGTCGTAGCGCCCGAGCGAAGCCACATAGCTCGGCTCTTCCATCGCCTGCTTGAATGCGTCGTGCAACTTCTTCACCACCTCGGGTGGCGTGCCCTTGGGCGCCCCGATGCCGAAGGGCGAGTTCTGCACGATGTCGTAGCCCAGCTCTTTCAGTGTCGGTGCGTCGGGGAATTTGGCCAGGCGCTTCTCGCCCCAGGTGTTGAGCACGCGCAGCTTGCCTGCCTCGACCTGCGGCGCGAAGCCGGTGCTGTCGGCCGCGGCCATCAGTTGGCCGCTGACCACCGCGAGCATCAGGTCGGCGCTGCCCTTGTAGGGCACGTGCTGCAGCTCGATGCCGGCCTTCTGCGCAATGATTTCCGTCGTGAGGTGCGGGCTGGTCAGGTTGCCGGTCGAGCCGTAGGTGAGCTTGCCGGGGTTGGCCTTGGCGTAGGCGACGAAGTCGGCCCAGGTCTTGAACGGGCTGTTGGCCGGCACCACGATGCCGAAGGCATAGCCCGTGACGTTGAGGACGTAGCTGATGTCCTTGAGCGGATCCCAGTTGATCTTGGTGGTGTAGCCGAGGCGGAACACGCCGAGCGGGATCTGCGCGACGGTGTAGCCGTCGGGCTGCGCGGTCTGCAGCGCCTGCGCGGGGAGCGTGCCGCCGGCGCCGGGCTTGTTGTCGATGATCACGGGCTGGCCGATGATCTTGCTCGCGTTGTCGGCGAGCTGGCGCATCGTGATGTCGGTCGGGCCGCCTGCGGGAAAAGCGATGACGAGCTTGATCGGCTTGCTGGGAAAGGTCTGCGCCAACGCCGTCAGCGGAGAAGCAAGGCCGCACGCGGCGAGCGTGGCGGCACAGAGAAGGGAACGGCGGGACATGACTGGCTCCTGAAACGTGGACAAGGCGCGCATTGGGCCCTGCCCCGCCAGTTGCGGCAATCGGTGCTCACCCGACTGCTGTCGCCGAGGCGGCTCAGCCGACGGTCTGGTCGAAACCTTCGAGCACGTTGACGGCGTTGACGCCCACTTCGGCCACCGCATAGCCGCCTTCGAACACGAACACCGTCGGCAATCCGGCGCGTGCCAGGTCTTCGCCCATGCGCAGGTAGTCGTCGCTCTTGAGCTTGAAGCCCGAGATCGGATCGCCCTCGAAGGTGTCGACGCCGAGCGAGACCACCAGCGCCCCGGCCTTCACCGCCGCGATGCGGTCGAGCGCCGTCTTCAGCGCCGCGCGCCAGGTCGCGAAGTCGGTGCCGCGCGCCAGCGGCAGGTTGTGGTTGAAGCCTTCCCCGGCACCCGCGCCGCGCTCGTCGGCATGGCCGAGGTAGTAGGGATAGTCGGTCAGCGGATCGCCATGCAGGCTCGCGAAATGCACGTCGCTGCGCTCGTAGAAGATGGCCTGCGTGCCGTTGCCGTGGTGGTAGTCCACGTCGAGCACGGCAACGCGCGCCACGCCCGCATCGCGCAGCGCCTGCGCGGCCACCGCGGCGTTGTTGAGAAAGCAGTAGCCGCCGAAGAAATCGGCGCCCGCATGATGGCCGGGCGGCCGCGTGAGCGCAAAAGCCGAGCGCTGGCCGGCGATGACGCGCTGCGTTGCCGTCCATGCGCAAGCCGCACCGTGGCGCGCGGCGGTCCAGCTGCCGACGGTCAACGGCGTGCCCGCATCGAACCCAAACAGGCCCATGCGCGCCGGAAAGCTCTTGGGCAGCACATCGGTGCGCATGCCGCGCGTGGGCCAGTACGAAGGCAGGGCATCGCGCGACACATTGCCCGGATCGAGCGCCACCCATTCGTCCCAGGCATGCGCGATGAAGTCCAGGTAGCGCGGCGCATGCACCTTGGCCAGCAGCGCTTCATCGAAGGCGTCGGGCATCTGCAGCGGGCCGAGGCCGCGGCGCTCCAGTTCATGCTTCACATGGTCGACGCGGGCGGGCACCTCAAAGCACGGCACCAGCTCGCCACGGAACATTTCGACTTTGCCTTGATGCAGTGCGTGCTGGTCGTTGTAAATGGTGAGCATGCCGTCATCATGCCGCACGCCGCAGCACCGCGCGGCGCCGGCCGGAGGCGGTCAGCCCGAACAGATCCTTCGGGTCATCGAGCTCGGGCACCAGCGCAATCTGCTGGCCGATGCCGCGCTCGATAGCCAGCTGATGGATGTAGCGCAGCGCGGTGTAGTCCTCCAGCGCGAAGCCGACCGAGTCGAACACCGTGACCTGGTCCGCGCTCTCGCGTCCGGGCACCTTGCCGAGCAGCACCTCCCAGAGTTCGTGCACCGGAAAGTCCGCCGGCAGCTGCTGGATCTCGCCCTCGACGCGGGTCTGCGGTTCGTACTCGACGAACACGCGCGCCAGCCGCAGCACGTCGGGGTGCAGCTCGGTCTTGCCGGGCGAATCGCCGCCGACCGCGTTGATGTGCATGCCCGGCTCGATCATCTCGGGCGCGAGCACGATCTCGTGGCCCTGGTGTGCCGTGACCGTGGTGACGATGTCCGCGCCGCGCACGGCCTCGGCAACCGAATGGGCGCGCACCACCTCGAGCGGCGTGCAGGCGGAAAGATGGCGCACCAGTTTTTCGGTGGCGTGCGGATCGATGTCGAAAACGCGCACCTCCTCGATGCCCAGCAGCGCATGGAAAGCCAGGGCCTGGAACTCGCTTTGCGAACCATTGCCGATCAACGCCAGGCTGCGCGAGCCGGGCCGCGCCAGCGCCTGCGCCGCCATGGCCGAGGTGGCCGCGGTGCGCAGCGCAGTGGTGAGCGTGAGCTCCGACAGCAGCACGGGGTATCCCGTGTCAACCTCCGCGAGAACGCCAAAAGCCATGACTGTGGGCAGCCCGACTGCCGTGTTGTGCGGGTGCCCGTTCACGTATTTGAAGGCGTAGGCGCCATCGTCGGCCACCGGCATCAGCTCGATCACGCCGAGGTGCGAGTGGCTGGCCACGCGCGCCTTCTTGTCGAACTCTCTCCAGCGCATGAAGTCGTCGCGCAGCGCATCGGCCAGGGCCTTGAGAAATTCTGGAACGCCGGTTTCGTCCACCAGGCGAACCAGGCTGTGAACATCGATGAAGCGGGTCATGGCATGGCTCCTTGCGTAGCCCGGGCACGGCGCTTCATCCCCTCACATGTTTACTCCACCATGGCTGATTCAGGATGCGCCTGCGCCAAGGGTTCAAGCCATTCTGCGCCTGCCTGCATCACCGCGCCAGTACCGGCGCCAAAGCGACGCCTGTGTGGGTAGCCAGACGCACTACCTCTTCCGGCGGCGCCGCCGCGACGATGCGCCCGCCAGCGTTGCCGCCTTCAGGGCCCAGGTCGATGATCCAGTCGGCCTCGGCGATCAGGTCGAGGTCGTGCTCGATCACCACCACGCTGTGGCCGCCGTTCACCAGCCGGTGCAGCACGTGGATCAGCTTCTCGACGTCGGCCATGTGCAGGCCGACGGTCGGCTCGTCGAGCACGTAGAGCGTGTGCGGCGCCTTCTGGCCGCGCCGGGTGACGTCGTCGCGCACCTTGCTGAGCTCGGTCACCAGCTTGATGCGCTGCGCCTCGCCCCCCGACAGCGTGGGCGACGGTTGGCCCAGCGTGAGGTAGCCCAGCCCCACGTCCTTCAGCAATTGCAGCGGATGGCTGATGTTGGGCATGGCGGAAAAGAACTCCACAGCCTCGTCCACTTCCATCTGCAGCACCTCGCCGATGCTCTTGCCGCGCCAGCTCACAGCCAGCGTCTCGGGGTTGAAACGCGCGCCGTGGCACACCTCGCAGGGCACCTTCACGTCGGGCAAAAAGCTCATCTCGATGGTGCGCACGCCGGCGCCATCGCAGCCGGGGCAGCGTCCTTCACCGGTGTTGAAGCTGAAGCGCGCCGGTCCGTAGCCGCGCGCCTTGGCTTCGAGCGTGTCGGCAAACAGCTTGCGGATGGTGTCCCAGAAGCCGATGTAGGTGGCGGGGCAACTGCGCGGCGTCTTGCCGATCGGCGTCTGGTCGACCTCGAGCACGCGGTCGATGGTTTCGTAGCCTTCGACGCGATCGCAGCCCGACCATGCGGGACGCTTGCCCGCGGCGTCCGCGTCGCGGCCAGCCTTGGTCATGCGCTGGACGACGATGGCATGCACGCTGGCCAGCAGCACGTCGCGCGCAAGGGTGGACTTGCCCGAGCCGCTCACGCCGGTCACCACCACCAGGCGGTGCAGCGGCAGCGCGGCGGTCACGTCTTGCAGGTTGTGCAGGTCGGCGCCATGCACGGTGAGCCATTGGCCGCTGTCTTCCGCCTTCGGGTCGGGCGAGGGAATCAGCCGCCTCGCCTGCAGCGGATGCTTGATAGCGTCGCGCAGGTATCGGCCGGTCTGCGAATCGCCCGCCGCCTGTATGTCGGCCACCGAGCCTTCCGCCACGAGGCGGCCGCCACGCTTGCCGGCGCTGGGGCCGATGTCGATGATGTGGTCGGCGCGGCGGATGGTGTCTTCGTCGTGCTCCACCACCACCAGCGTGTTGCCCTTGTCGCCCAGCTTGTGCAGCGCGTCGAGCAGGATCTGGTTGTCGCGCGCGTGCAGTCCGATGGTCGGCTCGTCGAGCACGTAGCACACGCCCTGCAGGTTGCTGCCGAGCTGCGCCGCGAGCCGGATGCGCTGGGCCTCGCCGCCACTCAGCGTGGGTGCGCCGCGGTCGAGCGTGAGGTAGCCCAGGCCCACTTCTTCGAGAAATTCGAGGCGGCTCTTGATCTCGGGCACCAGGTCGCGTGCGATCTCGGCCTCGCGTCCCGTGAGCGCGAGCCCTTCGAACCACTGCCGCACCTCGGTCACGCTCATGCGTGCGAGTTCGGTAATGCCGATGCCGCCCATCCCGTCGGCCGGCGAGGCGCCGAAGCTCACCGCGCGCGCGGTGGCATTGAGCCGCGTGCCCTCACAGGTCGGGCATGCCACGTCGGCCAGGTCTTCCACCTCGGGCTCGGCAAAGGTCTGCTCGCGCCCCTTGCTGTCGTCGTCGCGGATGGAATCGTCGAAGACCTTGCGCTGGTCCTTGCTGAGCTTGACGCCGGTGCCCACGCAGTCGGGGCACCAGCCGTGCTTGCTGTTGTAGCTGAACAGGCGCGGATCGAGCTCGGCGTAGCTGGTGCTGCAGACCGGGCAGGCGCGCAGCGTGGAGAACACGTTGACGCGGCCGATGCCGTGCGCCGACACGCCGGCCATCATCGCGGCCTTGAGGCCGTCGAGCTGGCTCAGCACGTGCACCACGCCCTTGCCGTGTTCGAGCGCTTTGGTCAGCGCCTCGCGCAATTCGTTTTCCTTCGAAGGCAGCACGTCGAGGCTGGCCACCGGCAGCTCGATGCTGTGCTCCTTGAAGCGGTCGATGCGCGGAAAGCCCGTGGTCGGCAGGAAGTCGCCGTCCACGCGCAGGTGCGTGAAGCCGCGCGGGCGCGCCCAATCGGCCAGCTCGGTGTACACGCCCTTGCGGTTGCTCACCAGCGGCGCGAGGAGGCCGATGTGCTGGCCCTTGAAGTTGCGCATCAGCTGCGCCGCGATGCTGTCGGGCGTCTGCGGCTGCACGGCCGCGCCGTCGTGGGTGCAATGCTGGATGCCCAGCTTCACGTACAAAAGCCGCAGGAAGTGCCAGACCTCAGTGGTGGTACCCACTGTGCTCTTGCGCCCGCCACGCGACAGCCGCTGCTCGATGGCCACCGTGGGCGGAATGCCGTAGACCGCGTCGACCTCAGGCCGGCCTGCCGGCTGAACGATGCTGCGCGCATAGGCGTTGAGCGACTCCAGATAGCGGCGCTGCCCTTCGTTGAACAGGATGTCGAAGGCCAGAGTCGATTTGCCCGAACCGCTGACGCCCGTCACCACGCTGAACTTGCCGCGCGGGATGTCCACGCTGAGGTTCTTCAGGTTGTGCTCGCGCGCGTTGACGATCTCGATGGCGTTGCTGCCGGGCGCCGTCTTGGCGTTGGCGATGTAGCGACGCGCCGCGCGCTCGGCCACCTTGTAGGCCTCGGGGCCGATGGCCAGCTCGTAGTCGGCCAGGGCCGCGCCGGTGAGCGAGGCGCGGTTTTCGCGCAGCTGCTCGGGCGTGCCCTCGGCCACCACCATGCCGCCGCCCTCGCCGCCTTCGGGGCCGAGGTCGATGCACCAGTCGCTGGCGCGGATCACGTCCAGGTTGTGCTCGATGACGATCAGCGAATGGCCTGCGTCGAGTAGCTTGCGCAGCGCGCGCATCAGCCGCGCGATGTCGTCGAAATGCAGCCCGGTGGTCGGCTCGTCGAACAGGAAGAGCGTGCCCCGGCGCGCCACCGATTGCCTGCTCGCCGTCGCGCTCTTCGCCGCTTCGGCCAGAAAGCCCGCGAGTTTGAGGCGCTGCGCCTCGCCGCCGCTCAGCGTCGGCACGGGCTGGCCCAGCTTCACGTAGTCGAGCCCCACGTCGGAAATGGGCTGCAGCACGCGCAGCACGTCGCGGTCGGCTTCGAACACCGCCGCTGCCTCCGCCACGGTGAGGTCGAGCACGTCGGCCACGCTATAGCTCTTGCCCTTGCGCTCGACCTTCACTTCGAGGATCTCGGGCCGATAGCGCTTGCCGTCGCAGTCGGGGCAGCGCAGGTACACGTCCGACAGGAACTGCATCTCCACGTGCTCGAAGCCCGAGCCGCCGCAGGTCGGGCAGCGGCCGTCGCCGGAATTGAAGCTGAACTTGCTCGCGGTGTAGCCGCGCTGGCGCGACAACGCCGCGGTGGCGAAGATCTCGCGGATCGCGTCCCACGCACCCACGTAACTCGCGGGATTGGAGCGCGCCGTCTTGCCAATGGGCGACTGGTCGACGAAGACCACGTCGCCGAGGTGATCGGCGCCCAGCATGCGGTCGTGCGCGCCGGGCGTTTCAGTGGCCTTGCCGAAGTGGCGCATGAGCGCGGGCGCGAGCACGTCCTGGATCAGCGTCGACTTGCCCGAGCCGCTGACGCCCGTCACGCACACCAGGCGCGCGAGCGGAAAGTCGACCGTGATGTTCTTGAGGTTGTGCTCGCGCACGCCTTCGAGGATGAGCCGGTGCGTGTTCTCGCTCACGAGCCGCTTGAAGCCCATGCCTATCTTCTTGCGCCCGCCCAAGTACTGGCCGGTGAGCGTGTCGGCATCGCGCAACTGGTCGGTGGTGCCGTCGAACACAATTTGCCCGCCACGGATGCCGGGACCGGGACCCATGTCGATCACGCGGTCGGCGGCGAGCATCACGGCCGGGTCGTGCTCGACCACCACCAGCGTGTTGCCCGCGTCGCGCAGGCGCAGCATGGCCTCTGTGATGCGGTTCATGTCGCGCGGATGCAGGCCGATGCTGGGTTCGTCGAGCACGAACAGCGTGTTGACCAGCGAGGTGCCCAGCGCCGTCGTGAGATTGATGCGCTGCACCTCGCCGCCCGAGAGCGTGCGGCTCTGGCGGTCGAGCGTGAGATAGCCGATGCCGACGTCATGCAGATAGCGCAGGCGGGTGGTGATTTCTTCGAACAGCAGCTTCAAGGCCTGCGCTTCGCCCTCGCTCGTGGTGTTGCCATTGCCATGGCGCTCGACGCGGTCGAAGAACCGCCGCAGCCGCTCAATCGGCAGCAGCATCAAATCATGCAGGCAAAGCCCCGGCAGCGCCTCGAGCTGCGGCCGCGTCCATTTGGCACCCGTCGGCATGAAGCGCTTGGCGGGCTCCAGCACCGCATCGGCGTCTTCCTTGCTGCCTATGCGCCACAGCAGGCTGTCCAGCTTGAGCCGCGCGCCGCTGCAGACGGGGCATGGCGTGTAGCTGCGGTATTTGGACAAGAGCACGCGGATGTGCATCTTGTAGGCCTTGCTTTCCAAGTAGCCGAAGAAGCGCCGCACGCCATACCACTGCTTGTTCCAGTTGCCTTCCTTGTAGTTGGGCGTGCCCTCGATCACCCAGTGCTTCTGCTCGTCAGTGAGCTTGTTCCAGGGCGTATCGCGCGGAATGCCCGCCGCCTCGGCGTGGCGCATGAGGTCGTCCTGCGCCTCCTTCCAGGCGGGGGTCTGGATGGTCTTGATCGCGCCGGCGCGCAAGGTGAGCTTGTCGTTCGGAATCACGAGGCCCAGGTCGACCCCGATCACGCGGCCGAAGCCGCGGCAGGTGTCGCAAGCGCCGACGGCCGAATTGAACGAGAACATCGACGGGATCGGGTCGGTATAGCGAATGTCGCTTTCGGGGCAGTGCAGGCCGGTGGAGAATTTCCACACCTCGGCCGGCGCGGCCTCATCGGCCGCCAGCGCATGCACCGTGACCCGCCCGCTGCCGCGCTTGAGTGCCACTTCGATCGCCTCCACCACACGCGAACGCTCGGCGCTCGAGATGCGGAAGCGGTCGGCCACCACGTCGAGCACCTTGCGCGGCCCGGTAAGCGTGGCCATCTCGCGTTCCGACTGCACCCGCGTGAAGCCGCTGGCCGACAGCCACTGCGTCACTTCTTCCGCCGACGTGCCCGCCGGCAGTTCGACCGGAAAGGTAACGACCAGCCGTGGATCGCCCGCCACGGCCGCCCGCCCGGCGATCTGCGCATAGATGCTATCGGGCGAATCGTGGCGCACCAGGAGCGCGGTCTCGCGGTCGAACAACTGGGCTGCGCGCGCGTAGAGCAGCTTCAGGTGGTCGTTGAGCTCCGTCATCGTGCCGACGGTGGAGCGCGAGGAGCGCACCGGGTTGGTTTGGTCGATGGCGATGGCGGGCGGCACGCCCTCCACCTTGTCCACCGCGGGCTTGTCCATGCGGTCCAGGAACTGGCGCGCATAGGCGGAGAAGGTCTCGACGTAGCGCCGCTGGCCTTCGGCATAGAGGGTGTCGAACACGAGGCTTGATTTGCCCGAGCCGCTCGGCCCGGTGACCACGGTCATCTCGCCGGTGCGGATGTCGAGGTCGAGGTTCTGGAGATTGTGCTGGCGCGCGCCGCGAATCCGGATGGAGCCCTGTGTCATGAGTGCCTTGGGGGGTGGGGCAAACATTCTAGGGAGTGGCAAGTGTCGGATTCGTGCACTCCGTCACATGATCCACGCCCGCGCAGGGGTTTGTACCAATTCAGTTTTAGACACTTTAAGTAACAAATAGTACCTTTGCTTGCGTTTCCAACTGCATTGGGAAGTTATCCATGAAGAAGCTGCATGTGCTTTGTGCCGCCGTGTTGGCACTGGCCGCGACGGCCGCGCCCGCCCAGATCCTGATCGGCCAGACGGCGGGCCTGACCGGTTCGGTGGCCGCCGGCGTGAATGAAACCATCACCGGCTCCCAGCTGGTGATCGATGCCGTGAACGCGCAAGGCGGCCTCCACGGCGAAAAGATCGAGGTCCTGCGCATGGACGACGGCTTCGACGTCAAGCGCGCGAGCGAGAACGCCCGCGTGCTGATCGAAGAGAAGAAGGTGGTAGCGCTCTTCATGAGCCGCGGCACCCCGCATTCGCAAGCCATCATCCCCTGGCTCGACAAGTACGACGTGGCGCTGGTCGGCCCTTCCACCGGGGCCATGGCGCTGCACAAGCCGGTTCAAAAGCACGTGTTCAACGTGCGCGCCACCTACCAGCGCGAAGCCGAGAAGGCGATCCAGCACCTGCTCACCACCGGCATCGCGCGCATCGCGGTGGTGCACGTGACCGACTCTTTCGGGCAGGACGCGCTCGAAGGCGCCATGACGGGCTTTGCCAAGGCACAGGCCAAACCCGTGGTCACCGTGCCGGCTGACCGCGAAAAGCCCGACTACAAGACCATCGTGCCCGCCATCAAGGAGGCCAATGCGCAGGCCGTGCTGTGGATCGGCTCGGGCGCTGCCGTGGTCGACGGCATCAAGGCGCTGCGCGCCTCGGGGTCGGCGGCGCAGGTGGTTACCTTGTCGAACAACGCCGCGTCGGGGTTCATCAAGCAACTGGGCGAAGCGAGCAAAGGGGTGATCGTGACCCAGGTGTTCCCGAACGAGCGCTCCATCAGCTACCCCATGGTCAAGGAAGCGCTCGCGCTGGCGCAGGCCAAGGGCCAGACCGAACTCTCCCCGGCCGCCCTCGAGGGCTTTGCCGCGGCCAAGGTGCTGGTCGAAGCGCTGCGCCGCGCCGGCCCCAAGCCGACGCGCGCCAAGGTGCTTACGGCGCTCGAAAGCCTTCGCGCTTACGACCTCGGCGGCCTGGAAGTGAGCTATTCGCCGCAGGACCATTCAGGCATCGATTTCGCCGACCTGGCGATCATCAGCGACGGCCGGTTCAAGCGCTAGACCTGCAGCGCTGGCGCCCCGCCGCAGCGGGGTGGCGCGGCCCTGGAAACGACTTTCTCTTTCCCTTTACTTGGGAGCTGCAGCAGGCGCAGGTTCATGCGTTGCGTCGCCACCGTGCTTCTCGCCCGACATGTCGATCTTGTCGCCGCCTTTCGAGATGACATACAGCGCAATGGCGGCAAAGATGATGAAGCCGACAACGAGTTTCCACATGGGTCTGTCTCCTGATGATGATGTGAGGGGCTCAAGAAAAAGGCCTCATGCCGACGGCATGAAGCCCCTTTGTTGAACGGAGGGCCGGCTTGCGCCACCCTCCTTCTGAACCTGCGTTCAATCGTTCGCGTAGATGTCGACGTCCTTGGTTTCCCGGATGAACAGCGTGCCGATGACCAGCGTCATCGCCGCGATGATGATCGGATACCAGAGGCCGTTGTACATGTTGCCGGTGGTCGCCACGATGGCGAAGGCGGTGGTCGGCAGCAGGCCGCCGAACCAGCCGTTGCCGATGTGGTACGGCAGGCTCATCGAGGTATAGCGAATGCGCGTCGGGAACAGTTCGACCAGCATCGCGGCGATGGGGCCGTACACCATCGTGACCAGCAGCACCAGCCAGAACAGCAGCGCGACGACCATCACCTTGTTCATCTTCGCGGGGTCGGCCTTGGCCGGATAGCCCGCCACCTTCAGGTCCTCGGCCACGCCCTTCTTGAAGGCGGCGATCTCCTTGGCGGAGGCTTCGTCGAACTTCAGGTTCACCACGTTGCCGATCGGCGCCTCGATGGTCTTGTCGCCGATCTTGACGATGGCCTTGGAACCGGGCGCGCCTTCGACGTTGTCGTAGCTCACCGAGTTCTGCACCAGGTAGCGCTTGGCAATGTCGCACGAGCTGCGGAAGTCGATTTCACGCGCCACAGGGTTGCCCTGGAACGAGCACGACTTGGGATCGGCCGTCACCGTAACGCCGGCCGTGGCTTGCGCCTTGGCGAGGTCGGGGTTGGCGTAGGCCGTGATCATCTTGAAGACCGGGAAGTAGGTCACCACGGCCAGCAGGCAGCCGGCCATGATGATCGGCTTGCGGCCGATCTTGTCCGACAGCGTGCCGAACACCACGAAGAACGGCGTACCGATCAACAGCGAGGCGGCGATCATCAGGTTGGCGGTCGTGGGATCGACCTTGAGCTGCTGCGTCAGGAAGAAGAGCGCGTAGAACTGGCCCGTGTACCAGACCACGGCCTGGCCGGCGGTCAGGCCGACCAGCGCCAGGATCACGATCTTGAGGTTCTTCCACTGGCCGAAGGATTCGGACAGCGGCGCCTTCGAGGTCTTGCCCTCGGCCTTCATCTTCTGGAAGGCGGGCGATTCGCTCAGCGAAAGGCGAATCCACACCGAGATGCCCAGCAGCGCGATCGACACCAGGAACGGAACGCGCCAGCCCCACTCGCCGAACGCCTGTTCGCCGAGCCAGGTGCGCACGCCCAGGATGACCAGCAGGCTCAGGAACAGGCCGAGCGTGGCAGTGGTCTGGATCCACGAGGTGTAGGCGCCGCGCTTGCCGTGCGGCGAATGCTCGGCCACGTAGGTGGCTGCACCGCCGTACTCGCCGCCGAGCGCAAGGCCCTGCAGCATGCGCAGCGCGATCAGGATCACCGGCGCCGCAACGCCGATGGTCGCGTAGCTGGGCAACAGGCCGACGATGAATGTCGACAAGCCCATGATCAGGATCGTGACCAGGAAGGTGTACTTGCGCCCGATCATGTCGCCGAGCCGGCCGAACACGATGGCGCCGAACGGCCGCACCAGGAAGCCTGCGGCAAACGCCAGCAGTGCAAAGATGAAGGCCGCGCCCGCATCCAGACCGCTGAAGAATTGCTTCGCGATGATCGCGGCCAGCGAGCCGTAAAGGTAGAAGTCGTACCACTCGAACACCGTGCCAAGGGAGGAAGCGAAGATGACCTTCTTTTCCTCCGCGGACATGGGCCGGGGGGCCGGGTGCGGCATCCCCCTCGAATCCAGTGTTGCTGCCATATGCGTCGTCTCCTGTGTATGCGTTCGTGTCGGTCCCGGCATTCGGGACCGTGAAGCATTCTTGGAGGCGCGACTGACCCGAGCCTTTCGCGAAACTGAACCGACGCTTACGAATTAAGGTGAAACCCGCGGGGCTCGTTTCAGCTTGTAAGAAATCGGCCGGTTACTCAGCTTTTGCTGCCGCGCAGCAAGGATGGCCGCTGGTCGGCGCCAGCCCATTCGGGGCCGTCGAACCACGCATCGCCAGCCAAGTAGGCGCTCAGCATCGCAAGGCCATCGAAACCCCAGAACAGGCGGCCGTCGACCACATAGGCCGGCGTACCGAACACGCCGAGCTGCAGCGCCTCATCGGTGTTCTGCTTGAGCAGTGCCTTGTTCTCGTCGCTGTTCATGTCGCGCTGCGGCTTCAGCTGCGCCGCCAGCGCGGCCAGGCGCGTGGCATCGCCCGCCTCTTCGCCGCCGTGCCACACGCTGCGGAAGATGGTTTCGGCCGCCAGGCGGCTGATGCTGCCGTCGCCGGAGGTCGAGAGCGCAAGCCGAAGGTGCGGAAGCGGGTTGTAGGGGTGCGAGGCCGGCATCTCGATCCGGACACCGTTCGCATGGCCGAGCCAGAGCACGTGGCGGTAGGTCCAGCTGCGCTTGGCCGGAATCTCGGCCGGGCCGAGCTGCCCGTGGTGCTTGAGGATTGCGCCGAGCAGCACCGGCTTGTAGGCCACGCTGTAGCTCAGGCCTTCGAGCGCCTCCGGCAGATGCTCGAACGCAAGGTGCGCGTAGGGCGAGATGAAGTCCAGGTAGAAGTCGATGTGCTTCATGCGTGCGTGTCTCCTGATTCCTCGGTGACGCGCCAGATGCCGGCGCGTGCCCGCAACTCTATCGCGTGCCACACGCCGCGCCGCGCTTCGTCTTCCATCTTGCTCCAGCCCGCGATCTCGGGGATGGTGCGCAGACACCCTTCGCAGAAGCCGCTCAGGCGGTCCATGCGGCAGACCGAGGTGCAGGGCGATGGCACCTCGCCAGCCGCGCGCTGCACGACGACGGCGCGCTCGGCCAGCGTTTGTGCGTCATCGAAATTCACACCACGTCCGCCACGGGTGCGCCGGTGAGTTTCTCGAGGTCTTGCGGGCGCAGCTGGAACACCGCGTGCGGATGGCCCGCGGCCGCCCAGATCTCTTCGAAGCGGAACAGCTCACGGTCGATCAGCACCACGGGCTTCGTCACATGTCCGACCGGCGACACGCCGCCGATGGTGAAGCCGGTGCGCGCCTTCACGAATTCGGCATCGGCACGGCCGGTCTTGCCGACCAGCGCATCGACTTTCTTTTCGTCGACCCGCTTGTCGCCCGAGGTGATGACCAGCACCGCCACCTCGTCGCTCTTGCGCCTGAAAATGATGCTCTTGGCGATCTGCCCGACCAGGATGCCGAGCGCGTCGGCCGCCTGCTGCGCGGTGCGGCAGGCGTCGTCGAGCATGCGCGGCAAGTGTGGATGGCCCGCGTCCTGCAGCACGCGAGAAACACGTTGCACGCCTTCCGGCAGCGAATGAAGTTCGGCGCCGCACATCACATGGCTCCCAAGGTTACTGGGGCGCTCATCAGCCGGCCCTCTTTGTGCGGATCGCCTTCGACGCCCGCGAATTCGGCTCGCGCCCCAGCGCCTCGCTGATGTACACGCCCGCGTCGATCAGCTTGTCGAGATCGATGCCGGTCTCGATGCCCATGCCGTGCAGCATGTAGACCACGTCCTCGGTCGCCACGTTGCCCGTCGCACCCTTGGCGTAGGGGCAGCCGCCAAGGCCGGCGGAGGACGACTGGAAGTTCCAGACCCCCAGCTCCAGCGAGGCCAGCGTGTTGACCAGTGCCTGGCCGTAGGTATCGTGGAAGTGGCCCGAGATGTGGTCCACGCCGAAATGCGCCAGCGTGGCCTCGATGGCGGCCTGAACCTTGCGCGGCGAGCCCACGCCGATGGTGTCGGCCACGTCAACGCGCTGCACGCCGATATCCTTCATCAGCTTCGCCAGCATGCCCACACGTTCGGGTGCGATCTCGCCTTCGTACGGGCAGCCGACGGTGCACGACATGGCGCCGCGCACGTCGATGCCTTTTTCGCGCGCCGCGGCCACCACGGGCGCGAAGCGCTCGATGCTCTCGGCAATCGAGCAGTTGATGTTCTTCTGGCTGAAAGCCTCGCTCGCAGCGCCGAACACCACGATCTCGTCGGGCCACTCTTCGCGCGGCGCGGCAATCGCGGCCTCGAAGCCCTTCATGTTGGGCGTGAGCACCGAGTAGCGCACGCCGGGCTTGCGTTGGATGCCATGCATCACCTCGGCGTTGTCGGCCATTTGCGGCACCCACTTGGGCGATACGAAGCTGGTGACCTCGATCTCCTTCAGGCCGGCGTCCTGCAGGCGGTGCACGAGGCCGATCTTCACTTCAGCCGAGACCGGCTGCTTTTCGTTCTGCAGCCCGTCGCGCGGGCCGACGTCGACGATCTTGACTTTGGAGGGTAGCTTCATGGCATGTCTCTGGGTTTGCACTGAAAAGAAAAAAGCCGTCTTTCAATTGTCGGCCGTCTGCGCGCGGCGTGCTCGGCAGCGCGGTCTACGCCGTTCCGCGCTGCACGAAATCCGATGGCGGCTCGGCGGGCGCGGGGACCTCCGCCACATCCAGTGCACTCACCTGCGCGCCGTCCGGACCGTTGCGGGCCCACGCCGTCAACGCGTCGACCGCCACGGCCGGACCGAAGGCCAGCGCCTCCACGCTGCCGTCGCGCCGGTTGCGCACCCAGCCGCGCACGCCCAGGCGCTGTGCGGCCTGCACCATCGACCAGCGATAGCCCACACCCTGCACGAGGCCGCGGACGACGAGATGGCGGGTGACGGCGGGTGGATTCATGGCGTTGGCAACATCGGTACGAGGTGGGCGTTTCCAGCGCGCCTTCAGTAGCCCCGGATCGGATCGACCACGCCGCTGACCGGAAGGCCCTGCTCCATCGCGCGGATCTTTCCGGCGATCTGGCTGATGGATTCTTCCCGCAGCGTGCGCGCCGAGGCGTGCGGCGTGACGACAATTTTTGGATGGCGCCAGAACGGATGTTCGGCCGGCAGCGGCTCGACCTGGAACACGTCGAGGGTGGCGCCAGCGAGCTGACCTGCGTCGAGCATCGGAATCAGGTCGTCTTCGACCATGTGCGCGCCACGCGCGATGCTGATGAGGTAACCGCCCGGCTTGAGCTTGCCGAGCGTATGGCGGTTGAGGATGCCGCGCGTGGCTTCGGTCAGCGGCAGCAGGTTGACCAGCACGCGCGTGGACGACAGGAACTCGTCGAACTGCGCCTCGCCGCTGAACACCTTCACGCCATCGATCGCCTTGGGCGAGCGGCTCCAGCCCAGCACCGGAAACCCGAACTGCGCAACGGCTTTTGCGACCCGTTCGCCGAGCACGCCCAGCCCCATGATGCCGACCGGAAAGTCGCGCCGGAGCTTCGGCTTGCGATAGCTCCATCGGCCTTCGCGCGCATCGGCCTCGTAGACGTCGAATTCGCGAAAGTGGCGGATCAGCGTGTGGCAGACGTACTCCGCCATCTGCACCGACATGCCCGCATCGTCCAGCCGCACGATCCGCGTGTGCGCTGGCACCTTGAGCTTGAGTAGCGCGTCGACGCCGGCACCGATATTGAACAGGCCGCGCAGGCCCGGCTGTTCGTCGAGCAGTTGCTGCGGCGGCACCCACACGACCGCATGGTCGGCCTGTGCCGCTCCCGGCTGCCAGGGCTCGATCTGCGCGTCGGGCAGCTCGGCCTTGAGGCCTTCGATCCACGGTTCGGGGCGGTTGTCGGTGAGAGAGACGATGATTTTCATGAATCGAATCTTATTAGGGCCTCGGCCTGTCCGCAGCTTGTCGCCCTTTGTTCCTTCTTCTATGCTCGTGCGCCAGCATCCAAGACCAGACACACCAGGAGACCGAAGCATGATCAAAGTCAGCGTGATGTACCCCTACACAGACGGCGCAAGGTTCGACCACGCC
The DNA here is from genome assembly GCF_900099805.1 of Variovorax sp. OV700. Lineage (GTDB taxonomy): Bacteria > Pseudomonadota > Gammaproteobacteria > Burkholderiales > Burkholderiaceae_C > Variovorax. Next base: position 406,236 of record NZ_FNDR01000004.1, read on the forward strand.
TACTACCGTGACAAGCACATGCCGCTGTTGAAGGCGCGCATGGGCGATGCTTGCAAGTCGTACACCATCGACAAGGGGCTTGCCGGCGGCGCACCCGGAACCCCACCGACCTACGTCGGCATGTGCCACGTGTTCTGCGACTCGGCCGAGGCGTTTCAATCCGCGTTCGGCCCGCATGCCAAAGAGATCCTGGGCGACATCAAGAACTACACCGACATCGCACCCGTGTTGCAGATCAGCGAAGTGGTGGTGGGCTGACCGCAATAGGGTCAAGCCGCCGCGGCCATCCGCAACAGCTCGTCACCTTCGGTCACCTGCTCGCCGGGCGAGAACATCAGTTCTTCCACCGTTCCGTCGGCCGGCGCGGCAATGGTGTGCTCCATTTTCATGGCCTCCATCACCGCCAGCGGCTGGCCGCGGCTGACCTTGTCGCCGGCCTTGACCGCAAAAGACACCACCTTGCCCGGCATCGGTGCCGTGAGGCGGCCGCCTTCGGCATGGGTGTCGCCCGCGTGGGCCAGGCGATCGACGGCCGTGATCTTCGTGGCGCCCTTCGACGCGAACACATGGGCCGTGGCGCCATCGAGGTGCACGTCCAGCGTCTGCCGCATGCCGGCAAATTCGACCTCGAACTCGCCCGACGGAAATTGGCCAACCACCAGCAGGCCTTGGACGCCGCCGGCCTCGAGCCACAGGCTGCCGTCGCGCTTGTAGGTCAGCAAAGCGGTCTGCTCGGCACCGCGAAACTCGAAGTCGAAGTGCCGCCGGTATTCGCCATGGGAGCGCCAGCCGTCGCGCCGCTCGAACGGATCGGGCGCGCCGGTCGGCCGTTCGGTGATCAGCGTGCGCGTGATGGCGGCGGCGGCGGCCAGCGGCAGGCCCAGCGCCTCGCGGTCGAACAGCACGGCGCGCTCGCGCTCGATCAGCGCCGTATCGAGATTGGCCTTCGAGAACGACTCGGTCGCGAGAATGCCGCGCAGGAACTGCACGTTGGTCGACACGCCCACGATCTGCACCTGCGCCAGCGCCGCATCGAGCCGCGCCAGCGCCTCGGCGCGCGTGCTGCCGTGCACGATCAGCTTGGCGATCATCGAGTCGTAGAAGGGCGAGATCTCGCCGCCCTCGCGCACGCCATCGTCGATGCGCACGCGGCTGCGCTGGAACGCCGTGGCTTGCGGCTTGCGGTACACGCGCAGCGTGCCGGTGGCGGGCAAAAAGTTGTTGTCGGGGTTCTCGGCGCAGATTCGCGCTTCGATCGCGTGGCCGTGGATCTGCAGCTCTTGCTGCTTCGCCGGAAGCGTCTCGCCCGATGCGACGCGCAATTGCCATTCGACGAGATCGAGGCCGGTGATGGCCTCGGTCACGGGATGCTCCACCTGCAGACGGGTGTTCATCTCCATGAAGAAGAAGTTCATCTCGCCGCCTTCCCGCTGCTCGACGATGAACTCGACAGTGCCCGCACCCACGTAGTTAACGGCGCGCGCTGCAGCCACGGCGGCTTCGCCCATCTGCTTGCGCATTGCCTCGGTCATGCCAGGCGCGGGCGCTTCTTCCAGCACCTTCTGGTGGCGCCGCTGCACCGAGCAGTCACGCTCGAACAGGTAGACGTAGTTGCCGCGCGTATCGCCGAACACCTGGATCTCGATGTGGCGCGGGCGCTGCACGTACTTCTCGATCAGCACCGCGTCGTCGCCGAAGCTGTTGATCGCTTCGCGCTGGCATGAAGCCAGTGCGGCCGCGAAGTCTTCCGCCCGGTCGACCGCGCGCATGCCCTTGCCGCCGCCGCCCGCGCTGGCCTTGATGAGCACGGGGTAGCCGATGCGATCGGCCTCGCGCTGCAGCAGCGCGGAGTTCTGGTCGTGGCCGTGGTAGCCGGGCACCAGTGGCACGCCGGCTTTTTCCATCAGCTGCTTCGACTCGGCCTTGAGGCCCATGGCCTTGATGGCCGAAGGCGGCGGGCCGATGAAAACCAGCCCCGCGTCCGCGCAGGCCTGCGCGAACTCTTCGTTCTCGCTCAGGAAGCCGTAGCCCGGATGCACGGCCTCGGCGCCCGTGGCCTTGGCTGCTTCGAGGATCTTCTCCCAGCGCAGGTAGCTGTCCTTCGGCGCGCTGCCGCCCAAGTGCACCGACTCGTCGCAGGCGCGCACATGGTTGGCATGCGCGTCGGCATCGGAGTACACGGCCACGGTGCGGATCGCCATGCGTCTCGCGGTTGCGGCAACACGGCAAGCGATTTCACCGCGATTCGCAATCAGTATCTTCTTAAACATGGTGGACTTTCGCGGTGAAATTGCCAGAGCACGCTGCGCGTGCCATGCGATTTGGCTTCGCCGCTGCGCCGCTTTGCGGCTGGTCACCGCGATTCGCAATCAGGATCTTCTTAAACATTCGGAGTGTCTCCCGGAGGATTCTTTTTCAGTTGAAACGCAGGCGTGACGCCCGGATCGGGTCGGCCGCTGAAGATGCGTGCCACGCGGGTGAACAGCGCCTTGAGAAAGCGCCAGCTCTTGCGGATGAGCCACACGCTGAGCACCAGCACGAGGATGAACAGCGCGAGAAAGACCAGCGGATGCGCCACCGCGAGCCACAGCCCGGCGGGCACCATGCTGTCTTCGACCAGCGATGCGCCCACGTTGGAAAACGGCTCGGGCGAGGTGTTGATGGCTGCACGCGTCGTGGCCTTGGCCGCATGCGCGGTGGCCGCGAAGCCGCCGCCCAGCAGCGCCGCCACGATGGCCATCACGCCATGGTCGGCGCCGAACACACTGGCCGCGAGCGCCGCACCGGCGGGAATGCGGATGGCGGTGTGCACCACATCCCACAGGGAATCGAGGCCGGGAATCTTGTCGGCGAAAAACTCGATGAACACCATGAACCCGCTCGCCGCGATGACCACCGGATGCGCGAGCAGCTGCAAGCCGCTCGGCAACGGCACCCATCCGAAGTAACCGGCGAGCCCCGTCAGGAGCACGACGAGGTACAGCCGCACGCCGCTGGCCCAGCCGATGGCCGCAGCCAGGGCGAGCAGTTGGGGCATGTCGAGCGCGTTCATGGCATGCGCTCAGTGGCCCAGCCAGGACGGCTTGCGCTTCTGCAGGAAAGCCTGCACGCCTTCGCGGCCTTCATCGCTGGCACGTATGTCCGCGATGCCTTCCACGGTCTTCGCGATCAGCGCGTCGTCGATCTCGCGGCCATTCACGTCGGCAATCAGCTGCTTGCACGCGCGCACCGCGGCCGGGCTGGCACCGGTGAGTGCTTTCAGCAGCTCGTCGACCTTGGCGTCGAGCACGTCGGCAGCGACGACTTCATGCACGAATCCGATGCGGTGCGCCTCGGCGGCGGTGAAGCGCTCGGCCGTGAGAAAGTAGCGCTGCGAAGCGCGGGTGCCCATGGCGCGCAGTACATACGGGCTGATGGTCGCGGGCACGAGGCCGATCTTGACTTCGCTCAGGCAGTACCAAGCCGTGTCGACGCTCACCGCCATGTCGCAGGCCGCGACCAGCCCCATGCCGCCGGCATACACATCGCCCTGCACGCGCGCGATGGTGGGCTTGGGGCATTCGGCGATGGTGCGCAGCATCTCGGCCAGCTTGCCCGCGTCGGCGATGTTCTCGTCGCGCGTGTAGTCGGCCATGCGGCGCATCCAGTTGAGGTTCGCGCCCGCGCAGAAGGCCGGGCCGTTGGCGCCGAGCACGATGGCTTTCACCTGCGGCGCGGCGCCGGCTTCGGTGAAGGCCTGCGTCAGCTCGGCGATCACGACATCGTCGAAAGCATTGCGCGCATCGGGCTGGTCGAGCCAGATGCGTGCGATGGCGCCTTCGATCGTGAGGTTCAGCTTGGTGAAAGTGCTCATGCCGCGCCCCTCGTCACATGCGGAAGATGCCGAACTTCGGCTCTGGAACGGGTGCGTTGCGCGCGGCCGCCAGGCCCAGCGCCAGAACGCGCCGCGTATCCGCCGGATCGATGATGCCGTCGTCCCACAGCCGCGCCGTCGCGTAGTAGGGATGGCCTTGGTCTTCGTACTGCTGGCGGATCGGCGCCTTGAAGGCTTCTTCCTCTTCCTTGCTCCAGCTGCCGCCCTTGAGCTCGATGCCGTCGCGCTTCACCGTGGCCAGCACGCTCGCGGCCTGCTCGCCGCCCATCACGCTGATGCGCGCGTTGGGCCACATCCAGAGAAAGCGCGGGCTGTACGCGCGGCCGCACATGCCGTAGTTGCCGGCGCCGAAGCTGCCGCCGATGATGATGGTGAACTTCGGCACGTTGGCCGTGGCCACGGCCGTCACCATCTTGGCGCCGTGGCGCGCAATGCCTTCGTTCTCGTACTTGCGACCCACCATGAAGCCCGTGATGTTCTGCAGGAACACCAGCGGGATCTTGCGGTGGCAGCACAGCTCGATGAAGTGCGCGCCCTTCTGGGCCGATTCGCTGAACAGGATGCCGTTGTTCGCGATGATGCCAACGGGCATGCCCTCGATCTCGGCAAAGCCGCAGACAAGCGTGGCGCCGAAGCGGGCCTTGAACTCGTGGAACTCGCTGCCATCGACGATGCGCGCGATGATCTCGCGCACGTCGAAGGGCTTGCGGGTGTCGGTCGGGATCACGCCGTAGAGTTCTTCGCGGGGGAATGCGGGCGGGTGCACCTCGGCCTTCGCCGGAGCTTCGACTGCGTTGGCATTGAGATTGGCCACCGCCGAACGTGCCAGCGCCAGCGCATGCAGGTCGTTCTGCGCCAAGTGATCCACCACGCCCGAGAGCCGCGTGTGCACGTCGCCGCCGCCCAGGTCTTCGGCCGTGACGACCTCGCCGGTGGCCGCCTTCACGAGCGGCGGGCCGCCCAGGAAGATGGTGCCCTGGTTCTTCACGATGATCGACTCGTCGCTCATCGCCGGCACATACGCGCCGCCCGCCGTGCACGAGCCCATGACCACCGCGATCTGCGGGATGCCCTGGGCGCTCATGTTGGCCTGGTTGTAGAAGATGCGGCCGAAGTGGTCGCGGTCGGGAAACACCTCGTCCTGGTTCGGCAGGTTGGCGCCGCCCGAATCGACCAGGTAGATGCAGGGCAGGCGGTTCTGCTCGGCGATCTCCTGCGCGCGCAGGTGCTTCTTGACGGTCATCGGGTAGTAGGTGCCGCCCTTCACCGTCGCGTCGTTGCAGACGATCATGCAGTCGACGCCGTTCACGCGGCCGATGCCGGCGATGAGGCCTGCGCCCGGTGCCGATTCAGCCCCCTTCGCGTCGAGGTACATCGCATGCGCGGCCAGCGGCGCGATCTCCAGGAATGGCGTGCCGGGGTCGAGCAGCTCGGCCACGCGGTCGCGCGGCAGCAGCTTGCCGCGTGCCGTGTGTTTGGCGCGCGCGGCCTCGCCGCCGCCCTGCTCCACTTTCGCGAACTGCTTGTACAGGTCGTCGACCAGCGCGCGCATGGCCGCGACGTTGGCCTGGAAGTCGGCCGACCGCGCGTTGAGTTTGGTTTCGAGTTTGCTCATGCTGTCTTTTCTTGTTCGAGGCCGAGTTGTTCCGCCATCGCTTCGCGGATCTTGAATTTCTGGATCTTGCCGGTCACCGTCATCGGGAACGCGCTGACGAACTGGATGTACCTCGGCACCTTGTAGTGCGCGATCTGGCCCTTGCAGAAGTCGCGGATCTCGGTGTCGGTCGCGGTCTGGCCGGGTTTGACGATGATCCAGGCGCAAAGCTCCTCGCCGTACTTCTTGTCCGGAAGGCCCACCACCTGCACGTCCTGCACCTTCGGATGACGGTAGAGGAACTCTTCGATCTCGCGCGGGTAGATGTTCTCGCCGCCGCGGATCACCAGGTCCTTGATGCGGCCGACGATGTTGACGTAGCCCTCGGCGTCCATGGTGGCAAGGTCGCCGGTGTGCATCCAGTGCTCGGCGTCGATGGCTTCGCGGGTCTTTTCTTCGTCTTCCCAGTAGCCGTGCATCACCGAGTAGCCGCGCGTGCAGAACTCGCCGGAGGTGCCGCGCGGCACGATGGCGCCGGTCTCGGGATCGATGATCTTGATCTCCAGATGCGGCTGCACGGTGCCCACCGTCGACACGCGCTTGTCCAGCGGCGTGTTTGTGCTGCTCTGGCAGCTCACCGGGCTGGTCTCGGTCATGCCATAGGCAATGGTGATTTCGCTTAGGTGCATCTCGTTCACCACGCGCTTCATCACCTCGATGGGGCATGGCGACCCGGCCATGATGCCGGTGCGAAGCGTGGAGAGGTCGAACTCCTTGAAGCGCGGATGGTCGAGCTCGGCGATGAACATCGTGGGCACACCATGCAGGCCCGTGCACTTCTCGGCCTGCACGGTCTCCAGCACGGTGAGCGGGTCGAACCCATCGTTCGGGTACACGATGGCCGAGCCGTGCGTGAGGCAGGCCAGGTTACCGAGCACCATGCCGAAGCAGTGGTACAGCGGCACCGGAATGCACAGCCGGTCGGACGGCGTGAGCTTCATGCATTCGCCGATGAAGAAGCCGTTGTTCAGGATGTTGCGATGCGTGAGCGTCGCGCCCTTGGGAAAGCCCGTGGTGCCGCTGGTGAACTGGATGTTGATCGGATCGATGGCCTTGAGCGTCTTCTGCACCTGCGCCACGCGCGGGTCGGCCGCATCGCCGCTCGCGAGCAATTGGCTGAAGCGCTGCATGCCGGGTTCTTCGACATCTGCCGCGGCCTTGCCGTCGATCCAGAAAGTGTGCTGCAACTGCGGCAAGCGCTTCGGTCCGAGTTCGCGCAGCATGCCGAGGTAGTCGCTGGTCTTGAACTGCGCCATCGTCACCAGCACCTTGCAGCCGACCTTGTTGAGCGCGTATTCGAGCTCTGACGTGCGGTAGGCCGGGTTGATGTTGACGAGGACGAGGCCGGCCTTGGCGGTCGCGATCTGCATCAGCACCCAGGGTGCGTTGTTGTGCGACCAGATGCCCACGCGGTCGCCGGGTTCGAGGCCCAGGTTCAGCAATGCGCTGGCGAGTTTGCTGGACTCGGCCTGCAGTTCGCGGTAGGTGAAGCGCTTGCCTTCATGGCGGCTGACGAGCGCCTCGCGGTCGGGGTGCTTCGAGACCATGTCGTCGAAGAAGTCGCCGATGGTTTGCTCGATGAGGGGGACGTCGGTGGCGCCCTGGCCGTAGCTTTGATTCAGCGCAACAGTCATATCTATGTCCTTGTCTGGCTCCTTCCCCTTTCGGGGGAAGGCTGGGATGGGGGCAAGCGGCGCCTGTTCGGCGCAGTGCTTCATCGACAGCCCCTGCCCCCACCCCCGCCCTCCCCCAGAGGGGGAGGGAGAAAAACATCCTACGCAGTTTCCGCGAACAACTCGCGCCCGATCAGCATCCGCCGGATCTCGCTCGTCCCCGCGCCAATCTCATACAGCTTGGCATCACGCCACAGCCGCTCCACCGGAAAGTCCTTGGTGTAGCCCACGCCGCCTAGCGCCTGGATCGCCTCGCCGGCCATCCACGTCGCCTTCTCGGCCGAATAGAGAATCGCGCCCGCCGCGTCCTTGCGGAAGGTGCGCGCATGGTCGTTGCGGTCGCAGGCCTTGCCCACGGCGTACACATAGGCGCGCGTAGCCTGCCACGTCGAATACATGTCCGCCAGCTTGCCCTGCATCAGCTGGAATTCGCCGATGCTCTGGCCGAACTGCTTGCGCTCGTGGACAAAGGGCAGCACCGCGTCCATGCAGGCGGCCATGATGCCTAGCGGGCCGCCCGAGAGCACCGCGCGCTCGTAGTCGAGCCCGCTCATCAGCACCTTGGCGCCCATGCCCTCGCCGCCGAGCACGTTTTCTTCCGGCACTTCGCAGTTGTCGAAGAACAGCGGGTAGGTGTTGGAGCCGCGCATGCCCAGCTTGTCGAGCTTGGTGCCGGCCGAAAAGCCCTTGAAGCCCTTTTCGACAATGAAGGCCGTCATGCCGCGTGCGCCCATTTCAGGTTCGGTCTTGGCATAGATCACCAGCGTGTCGGCGTCGCCGCCGTTGGTGATCCACATCTTGCCGCCGTTGAGCACGTAGTAGCCGTTCTTCTTTTCGGCCTTGAGCTTCATGCTCACCACGTCGGAGCCGGCGTTGGGCTCGCTCATGGCCAGCGCGCCGACGTGCTCGCCGCTCACCAGCTTGGGCAGGTATTTCTTCTTCTGCGTGTCGCTGCCGTTGCGGTGGATCTGGTTCACGCACAGGTTGGAGTGCGCGCCGTATGAGAGGCCCACCGACGCCGAGGCGCGCGAGACTTCTTCCATGGCCACGATGTGCGCCAGGTAGCCGAGCTCGGTACCGCCGAACTCTTCCTTCACCGTCATGCCGTGCAGGCCGAGCTCGCCGAGCTTCTGCCACAGGTCGTGCGGAAACAGGTTGTCGCGGTCGATGTCCGCGGCGCGCGGCGCGATTTCGTTCGCGGCAAAGTCCTGGATGGCGCTGCGCAGCGAATCGATGGTCTCGCCCAGGTCGAAGTTCAGGCCGGGATCGTGCATGTGTCTTGTCTCCTCTGAGGGGGTCGGCGCGCAGGCTGTCCCACGCGGATTGGCGCTTGGTAGAAACGCAGCTTACGCTTCGCGGCGCCGCAATTGGCGCCACAATGGTTGCAAATTGCGCCACGTCTTGTCCGTCCATCCATGACTTCGCCCGCCCTCCTTCGACCTGCCCGCGCTGCCACGCCGATGGCCTTCGTGAGAGCCATCGTGCGGGGCTACGAGCGCTACGGCGCCGATCCGGCGGCGGCCCTGCAGGCGGCACAGATCACGCCGCCTGAACTGACCCGGCCGGACGCGCGCGTGACGGCCGGGCAGTTCGAGGCGCTGTCGGGCCACGCGATGCAGGAACTCGACGACGAGGCCCTTGGCTGGTTCTCCCGGCGGCTGCCATGGGGCAGCTACGGCATGCTGTGCCGCGCCTCGCTGACCTCGCCCGACCTGGGCGTGGCCATCAAGCGCTGGTGCCGCCACCACCACCTGCTGACTGACGACATCACGCTGGCGCTGGAAGTGTCCGGCGGCGTTGCCACGCTGCGCATTACCGAGAACCGCCCGCTGGACGAGGCGTTTCGCGAGGTCTGCCTGGTGACCACCCTGCGCTTCCTGCACGGGTACGTCTGCTGGGCCATCGACTCGCGCATTCCGCTGCGCGACGCCGCGTTTCCGTTCGCGGCGCCGCAGCACCGCGACGCCTACCCGCTGATGTTCACGGCCGACGTGCGCTTCGATGCGCCCGAGGCCAGCTTCACCTTCGACGAGCGGTACCTCGCCCTGCCGCTGCAGCGCGACGAACGCGCGCTGCGCACCATGCTCAAGCGGGCGCTGCCGCTCACGGTGCTCCAGTACCGGCGCGACCGGCTGCTGGGGCAGCGCGTGCGCGAACTGCTGCGCTCACGCGCCAGCGAGGCCACCACCGCGGAGGCCTTGGCCACGCTACTCAACGTGTCAAGCCGCACGCTCCACCGTCAGCTGCATGAGGAGGGCACGTCGATGCAGACGCTGAAGAACGAGGTGCGCCACGAGATGGCAGTGGACCTGTTGCGCCGGACCACACGCCCCATCAAGCAGGTGGCGCTGTCGGTCGGCTTCAGGAACGAGAAGAGTTTTTCGCGCGCCTTCCTGCAATGGACCGGGCACGCACCGCGCGATTTCCGGCAGCAGGGAAAGTAGCGCTCAGGCAGCCGGTGTGTCGATGAGTGCGAGCGCGTCGACGATGGATCGGCTGTCTTCCGGCCGCACCAGCTTGGCGACCTGCTGTCCGTCGCGCATGAACACCAGCGTAGGCCACAGCCGCACGTTGAACGAGCGGCCCAGCGGGCGTCCGCTGCCGTCCTCGACCTTGATGCGCTTGATGTGGGGGTACTTGGCGAAGGCCTCGGCGATGTTCGGCTGCGCAGCCTTGCAGATGCCGCACCAATTGGTGCCGAACTCGACCACGGCGGGGCCCGCAAGCGCATCGATCTCGGCGCGGTCGGGCTGCTCGGTCTTGTACTCGGAAGTCATGCGATCTGGCTCCTTGTGGACTTGCTTTGCCGCCATTGCAGCAGAAACCCGGCGGGCTTGCCCGCGGCAGGGGCTTGGTTTTTCTTCGGCTTTTTTTTCAGGCCGGCTGCAAGCCGTGCGCGGCCAACAGCGCGGGCAGTTCCTTCATGTCGCCGAACACCTGCAGTGCGCCGACGCTGCGCAGCGCCTCGGGGCCGCTGTGGCCCGATTCGCCGGTGCTGTAGCCGAACACCGTGGCACCCGCGGCCACGCCGGCCATCGCACCGGTGACCGTGTCCTCGACCACCGCGCAGCGCTTCGGGTCGACGCCGAGTGCTGCTGCGGCTGCAAGGTACACGTCGGGATGCGGTTTGGAGCGCGGCATCTCGTGCCCGCTGAAGATGCGTCCCTCGAAGCAGTCGAGCAGGCCCACCTTCGCCAGTTGCAGCTCGACCTTGTGGCGATCGGCACCCGAGGCGCAGGCAATGCGGCCCTCGAGCGCCGCGTGTATTTCGCGGATGGCCGCGGGAGCATGGGGAATCGCCATCAGGTCGCGTTCGAGTGCGTCGTTGCGGCGGGCCCTGAATGCTTTGAGCCACTCTTCGGTAATCCGGACGCCGGTTTTGGATTCGATGAGCGCGGTTTCGTCCTTCACGGCCTTGCCGGTGAAGGTGTTCATCGACTCTTCAGTGGTGAGGTGCCAGCCGAGTTCGCCGAGCATTTCGGCGAGGACGCGATTGGTGATGGGTTCGGAATCTACTAGGACGCCGTCGCAGTCGAAGAGGATGGCGTCGAAGGGGTATGAGGGCATTTGGTTTGTTCGGCTTTGCTTGGTTTTGGGGACGATGGTAGCAATTGGAGGTTTTTGAGTTCCGAGGCCGGGTGTCGCCCCGGCGGGCGACCTACTTTTCTTTGCTTCGCCAAAGAAACGTAGGCAAAAGAAAGGCGACCCCACTGTCTGCGACCCTCCGCTGCGCTGCGGGCAACCTGCGGTGCTCGGGTTTCGCGGGGTCTCGCAGAACTCGCTTCGCTCAAACAGCTGCGAGCCCTGATCCGCGAAACCCTGCGCTCCTCGGCGCATACAGAGGGGCTTGGAGACCGAACGGGCCTTTGCTTCGCTCGGCCACCGGGCCACCACAGGCGCGCAGCGCCTGGGTGGTTGGTATTGGGCTTCGGTATCGAGTTTGGCTGTTGGCCTTGGGGCCGAGCGAAGCGATGGCCTGTCGGCTCCCACCCCTTCTGTATGCGCCGAGGATCGCAGATGGAGGTGGGATCAGGGCCGCAGCTGTTTGAGCGAAGCGAGTTCTGCGGACCCCCGCCGGAATCGAGCACCGCAGGTTGCCCGCAGCGCAGCGAAGGGACGCAGACAGTAGGGTCGCCTTTTCTTTGCTTACTTTCTTTTGGCGAAGCAAAAGAAAGTGAGTCGCCCGCCGGGGCGAGTCCCGGCCTCGGAACTCAAAAGAAGACAGCGATCAACGCGCGTGCGTAACCCCCCCATCCACCACCAACGTAGACCCCATCACATAGTCCCCCGCCCGCGAAGCCAAATAAATAGCCGCCCCCGCCATATCCTCAGGCGTCCCGATGCGCCCCGCAGGAATCCGCTCCTTCACCTCATCGCCATGATCGCGCGCCAGCTTGTTCATGTCCGAAGCAAACGCCCCCGGCGCAATCGCGCTCACGACGATGCGGTCTTGCGCCAGCCGAAGCGCCATGCGCCGTGTGAGCTGGATCAACCCAGCCTTGCTCGCGGCGTAGGAATACGTCTCCTGCGGATTCACCGAAATGCCATCGATAGAGGCAATGTTGATCACCTTCGACAGATGATCGGTCGCGGCCTTCTTGAGCATCGGCGTCAGCGCCTTGGTCAAGAAGAACGGCGTCTTGAGGTTCAGGTCCACCACCTTGTCCCAACCGCTCTCGGGAAACTCGTCATACGGCGCGCCCCAGGCCGCCCCGGCGTTGTTGACCAGGATGTCGAGCGAGCCTTCGTGCTTCGCATAGGCATCGACCAACGCTTGCGCCCCCTCCAGCGTGGACACGTCGGCCGGCAGCGACACGCAATGGCCGAAGGCCGAAAGTTCCTTGGCGGTCTGGTCGCAGGCCTCGGCTTTGCGGGCCGAGATGTACACGCGCGCGCCCTGCGCCAGGAAGCCCTCAGCGATCATGCGGCCGATACCGCGCGAGCCGCCGGTGATCAGGGCGCTGCGGCCCTTCAGCGAGAAAAGTTGGGTGGTGTCCATGGCGAAGGTGTCTCCTGAATGAATGACTGACTGACTGACGAAAGATCCAGGAAACGAGCTTAGTGCGCCGCACGCCGGCGGCGCGTCACCTTGGCGGCAGCGACAGACTCCGCGGGCTCGTGAAGCTGCGCAGCTCGCCGCTCACCGGGTCCTGGAACGCCACCGACTTGGCCAGCAGCTGCAGCGGCTTGTCGAAGTCGTCGCTGCCCTGCGGCAGCAGCGTCGGGTAGATCGGGTCGTTCACGATCGGCATGCCCAGCGCCATGCAGTGCACCCGCAGCTGGTGCTTGCGGCCGGTGACAGGCGAGAGATCGAGCAAGGCATGACCGCCCGCCGCCTGTTGCACCACGATTCGCGTCTCGGAGTTGGGCTCGCCTGCCTCTTCCTTCACCCGCATGAAATGTTCGTCGTCCGCCAGCCGGCTGCGGTAGGTGCCGGGCACCGACGACACGCCCGGCTGCCACGGCACCACGGCCTCGTAGTGCTTGGCGATTCGGCGCTCCGGGAACATGGCCTGGTAGGCGCCGCGCGTTTCGGGCCGCACCGAGAACAGCACCAGCCCCGCCGTGCTGCGGTCGATGCGGTGCAGCGGCACCAGGTCGTCGAGCTTCAGCTTGCGCTTGAGCCGCACCAGCAGGCTTTCCTGCAAGTACTTGCCGGTCGGCGTCACGGGCAGGAACGGCGGCTTGTCGACCACAACCAACTGGTCGTCCTGGAACAGCACCTGCTCGTCGAATGGAATGCGCACCTCGGCATCGAGCGTGCGGTAGTAGTACACACGCAGCGGCGCCTGGTAGCGGCGCTGCGCGGTCACGGGCACGCCGTGTTCGTCGACCACGTCGTTGGCCTCGATGCGCGCCATCCACGCTTCGCGCGTGATCGCCGGAAAGCGCGCCATCAGGAACTCGGCGATGGTGGGCCACGGGCCTTGCGGCAGGCCGACGCAGCTCGGACCGACGCCGTCGCGCGTGGGCAGCGGCAAGCGCGGGCTCGTCATTGCGAGAGCGCGTTCTGCAGCAGCGACAGCGCCTCGGTGAACAAGGGCCGCGCCGCCACGTCGGCTTGCATGCAGCGGACTTTGAGGGCAGCCATGGCTTCTGGCGGTGCATCGCTGCAATGCGCGAGCAGTTCTTCGAGCAGGCAGCCGAAGGCGCGCATCTCCAAGCGCTGCAGAGCCTCGGCTTGCACCGGATCGAGCGCGCCGGTCATCCAGGCCGCGCCGAAGTCGCCGAGCAACCCGCCGCCCTGCACGCTCCAGAGGATGTTGTGCGCGTAAAGGTCGCCGTGCAGGATGCCGCTCGCATGCAGGTGCCGCATGGCCGAAGCGATGTCGCGGGCGATGCGCAGTGCCACGACGGAGGTCCATTGCGCGTCGGCCGGATAGACGTCGCGCGTGCAGGAGGCAAGGCTGGGCGGCCCCGCGAGCGTGCGGAACGATGGGTCCACCAGCGCCATGACCAGGCCTTCGGCGCCGCCCGGATGCCCGTCGATTCTGCTTTGAGCGGCAATGAGAGTCGGGTGCGCGCCGGCCGCGATGCTGGCGGCCATTTCACTGTGCGGCCAGCCATCGCTCGTCACCGCGCCCTTGAAGAGCTTGACGGCCACCGGCCGCATCGCCGAGCCCAGAGTTGCCTGGTGGATTACCCCCGACGCCCCTTCGCCGAGTTTCGGGCCGAGCGCCAATTCGCACCAATCGACATGCGGCACCGACTGCGCAGCAATGGCTGCATCCTCGGCCTGCGCATCGAAAGGATTGCCCGCACCCGCGAGCCACGAGAGGCGCGGCAGCGAGAGCAGCCGCGGAGGCAGCACCTCGAAGCGGTTGGCGGAAATGCGCAGCAGTTCGAGCTGGCCGCAGGCCGCCAGCGATTCCGGCAGCGTACGCAGCTGGTTGCCGGCGAGCATGAGTTTCTGCATCGCGGTGCACTGACCCAGCGCCTCGGGCAAGGTCTCGATGCTGTTGTCCGTCAATATCAGCCAGCGCAGCAACGGCAGCCGTAGCGCGGCGGCGGGCACGGAGCAGATGCGATTGGCCTTGAACCCGACCATTTCCAAGGCTTGGCACTGACCGATCGATTCGGGCAGGTGCGTGAAACGGTTGTCAGAGCAGAACAGCACGCGCAGGCGATGCAGCCGGCCCAGGTCATCGGGCAGCGAATCGAGCGCATTGCCTGAGAGATTCAGGATTTCGAGCGAATCGGCCAGGTCGAAGATCTCGCGCGGAAACTCGGTGAGTCCGTACGAGAGATCGATTCGTTTTGCGCCTGCCAGCCGGCCCGCGCGCAGCTCAGCAAGCGTGTCCATCCACCGAGTCTAAAGTGCCTGGGTCGCGGCGGCTCCGGCGCCAAAACGGTAGATGCCGTCCGCGCCCAGCTCGCGCCTGACCTGGCCCGCAAACCACAGCAGGTGCAGGTGCGCCACCGTCTCGCCCATCGCGAAGGTCATCTGGTGCAGGTCGAGTTCGCGCTTGAAGAGGATGGGCAGGCCTTCGGCTGCAGTCAGCGGACGTGCGGTGCACGCCTCGAGCAGTTCGGCCAGGCGGTCGCGGTGGTGCTCCTGCAGCTGGTCGACGCGACGGTGAATGCCGGTGAACGGCTTGCCGTGCGATGGCAGGCCCAGCGTATCGGCCGGCAGCGCCTTGAACTTGTCGATGCTGTCCAGGAAGAGCCGCAGCGAATTGGCTTCGGGCTCGCCGGCGTGCACGCTCACGTTGGTCGAGATGCGCGGCAGCATCATGTCGCCGCCCAGCAGCAGCTTCAGCTCGTCGCAGTACAACGCGATGTGCTCGGGCGCGTGGCCGTAGCCACTGATGCAGCGCCAGGCGTGGCCATTAATGTCCACGGTGTCGCCGTCCAGCATACGTGTGAAACGGTCGGGCACCGAGGGCACCATGTTGGCGTAGTAGTTGGTGCGCGCGCGAATCTTGGCTACGGCCGCGGGATCCGTCAGGCCGTGCGAGGCAAAGAAGCTCGCCGCGGCATCGCCGCCCGCCAGCGTGTCGCCGTTGGTGCTCAGCACGCGCGCCACGTGGTAGTCGGTCGAGCTGATCCACAGCGGCGCATTCCAGCGCGTGCACAACCACTCGGCCAGGCCGATATGGTCGGGATGCATGTGGGTGACGATCACGCGCAAGATCGGCAGGCCCTGCAACTGGGTCTCGAAGATCTGCTCCCACTGCGCGCGGGCTTCGTCATGCGCGATGCAGCAGTCGACCACCGTCCAGCCTTCGACGCCGTCGATGCTGTCGCGCAGCAGCCAGAGGTTGATATGGTCGAGCGCAAACGGCAGCCGCATGCGGATCCATCGCACGCCCGGCGCGACTTCCAGTGCTTCGCCGGGGGCGGGCAGGGTGTCGCCCAGGGGGTAGTGAAGTTCGCGTTCGAGGAGGTTCATGTAAGATTGACGTTTACGTAAACGTCATGGGTTGATGGCACCATTGTAGGGAGCGCGGGGCAAACCTGCTGTCGCGCCCGCAACGCCCCCACAGCCGGCTTCCAGACAAACCGCAGCATATGTCCGCGCAGACCTTCACCATCAGCCAGCTCGCGAAGGAGTTCGACCTCACGACGCGCGCCATCCGCTTCTATGAAGACATGGGGCTGCTGACGCCGGAGCGCTCCGGCATGCAGCGCATCTACAGCGCGCGCGACCGGGCGCGGCTCACGCTCACGCTGCGTGCCAAGCGCCTGGGCCTGAGCCTGACCGAGGCCAGGGAAATCCTGGACATGTACGACAGCCCGCGCGACACCGTGCCGCAGCTCGAGAAGTTTCTCGGCGTGCTCGGCGCGCACCGCGCTCAGCTCGAAGCCCAGCTGACCGAGCTGCAGGCCAACCTGGCGGAAGTGCGCGAACACGAGAAGAAAGGCCGCGCGACGCTGGCCAAGGCGCAGAAGGCGGCCAGAACGGCCTGATATACCGCACCCAATCACGACTCATCGACAATCACGCCCATGTCCGACACTCTTGATGACCTGTTTGCCCACAACCGTGCCTGGTCCGCACAGATGGAACGCGACCGGCCTGGCTTCTTCACCAGCCTGGTGAAGCAACAGACGCCGCGCTACATGTGGATCGGCTGCTCCGACAGCCGCGTGCCCGCCAACCAGATCACGGGCCTGGAACCTGGCGAGGTCTTCGTGCACCGCAACGTCGCCAACATCGTGGTGCACTCCGACCTCAACGCGCTTTCAGCGATTCAGTTCGCGGTCGAGCACCTGAAGGTCGAGCACATCATGGTGGTCGGCCACTATGGCTGCGCCGGGGTCAAGGCGGCGCTCAGCGGCAAGCGCATCGGCCTGGCCGACAACTGGATCCGCCACATCCAGGACGTGCGCGACCGCCACTCCGTGATGCTCGAAACCCTGCCCGAAGACGTGCGCGTCGATGCGCTGTGCGAACTCAACGTGGCCGAGCAGGTGGTCAACGTGGCCGTCAGCACCGTCATGGTAGATGCCTGGGGCCGCGGCCAGAAGGTCAAGATCCACGGCTGGACCTTTGGCGTGCACGATGGCCTGCTGCAAGACCTGGGGCTGAATGTCGACGGCGCGAAGCCGCTCGACGCGGTGTACAAGGCCGCGGTGCAGCGCATCCGCTACAAGTGGAGCAAGCCCCTGGGTATCTCGCCCTCTGCGCAGGCCGGGTCCGATGGCACCGAGGTCATCGAAGTCATTCCGGCTGCCGAGGCCAACACCCCCGTTGGCGAAGGCACCGAAGCGAAATCTGGCTGAAGCCATGTTCCCGCAGCGTCTCGATTCACCGCTGGCCTACGACATTGCCAAGGCGATGATCGATGGATTCAATCGCCATTACAGCCTGTTCCGCGCTGAATCGGCACGCGCCAAGCACCGCTTCGAAACGGCCGACTGGCATGGCCAGCAGCGCGCGCAACGCGAACGCATCGAGTTCTATGACCTGCGCGTGAACGAGGCCGTGGCCCGCCTCGAGAAAGAGTTCAAGGCCGGCGACCAGCCGATGGAGGTGTGGCACCAGGTCAAGCTGCACTTCATCGGCTTGCTGGTGGACCACCACCAGCCCGAACTGGCCGAGAGCTTCTTCAACTCAGTGACCACGAAGATCCTGCACCGGGCCTACTTCCAGAACGACTTCATCTTCGTTCGCCCGGCCATCAGCACCGAATACATCGAGCCGCGAGGCGCGCCCACCTACCGGCCCTACTACCCTTCGCACGAGACGCTGGCCGACACCATCGAGCAGATGCTCGACGACTACGCCCTGCAGGGCGGCTTTGCCAACAAGCGGCGCGATGCCGAGCGCGTGGCGCACGCCATCATGGGGCGCTTTCACCAGGTGAAGCTGCGCGCCAATTTCCAGCTGCAGGTGCTCTCGGGGCTGTTCTATCGCAACAAGGGCGCCTACGTGGTCGGAAAGATCATGAACGGCTTTGTCGAACTTCCGTTCTCGCTGCCCATCCTGCATGACAGCCATGGCAAGTTCTATGTGGATGCGGCGCTCTTCGGCGAAGACGACCTGCAGATGCTCTTCAGTTTTGCACGCGCCTATTTCATGGTCGACATGGAAGTGCCGTCGGCCTGCGTGCAGTTCCTGCGCTCGCTCATGCCACGCAAGCCGCGTGCGGAAATCTACAACGCGCTGGGCCTGGCCAAGCAGGGCAAGACGCTGTTCTACCGCGACTTTCTTTCGCACCTGAACTACTCGAGCGACCGCTTCCGCATCGCCCCCGGCATCAAGGGCATGGTCATGCTGGTGTTCGACCTGCCGTCGTTCCCGTTCGTGTTCAAGGTCATCAAGGATTTCTATCCGCCACAGAAGGACACCACGCGCGAGCAGATCAAGGGCAAGTACATGCTCGTGAAGCAGCACGACCGCGTGGGCCGCATGGCCGACACGCTGGAGTACAGCGACGTGGGTTTTCCGCTCGACCGCTTCGAGCCCGAGCTGATCGAGGAGATCCGCAAGTTCGCGCCCAGCCAGCTCGAGATCGGCGACCGCGACGGCAACGGGGAGATGGAGCTGGTGCTCAAGCACGTCTACATCGAGCGCCGCATGATCCCGCTCAACATCTTCCTGCAGGAAGCCTTCGACACGCTGGCCCACCCCGAAAGCCCGGCCCATGCCAAGCGAGCGAAGGAGCAGCTGGAGCATGCGGTGATTGAATACGGCAACGCGATCAAGGACATGGTCGCCGCCAACATCTTCCCGGGCGACATGCTGTGGAAGAACTTCGGCGTCACGCGCGGCGGCAAGGTCGTGTTCTACGACTACGACGAGATCGAATACATCACCGACTGCCGGTTTCGCAAGGTCCCTGCAGCACGCAACGAGGAAGACGAAATGAGCGGCGAGGTCTGGTATTCGGTCGGCCCGAAGGATGTGTTTCCCGAAACCTTCGAACCCTTCCTGCTCGGCAACAGCGACGTGCGCGCGGCCTTCATGGCGCACCATGCCGACCTGCTCGATGCTGCCTTCTGGCAGCACCACAAGGAACGCATCGAGGCGGGCCAGATGCTCGACGTGTTCCCGTATGAAGAATCGCAGCGCTTCCAGCACGAAGGCCATGCGACCCATTTCTGATTGAGTCCCCGGTCCACGACGACCACTTTCAACTTTCCGAAGGAGACCTCCATGCCTGAATCCATCGTCATCGTCGGCGCCGCCCGCACCCCCATGGGGAGCTTCCAGGGCGACTTTTTTTCCCTCTCGGCGCACGACCTCGGCGGCGCCGCCATCAAGGCCGCCGTCGAGCGCGCGGGCATCGCCCCTGACAGCGTGGGCGAAGTGTTGTTCGGCAACTGCCTGATGGCCGGCCAGGGCCAGGCCCCGGCCCGCCAGGCGGCCTACAAGGGCGGCCTGCCCGACAGCGCGGGCGCGGTCACGCTCAGCAAGATGTGCGGCTCGGCCATGAAGGCCGCGATGCTCGCGCACGACCTGCTCTTGGCCGGCACGCACGAGGTGATGGTGGCGGGCGGCATGGAAAGCATGACCAACGCGCCCTACCTCATGCTCAAGGGCCGTGGCGGCTACCGCATGGGCCATGACCGCATCTTCGACCACATGATGCTCGACGGCCTGGAAGACGCCTACCAGCCGGGCCGCTCGATGGGCACCTTCGGCGAGGACTGCGCCGCCAAGTACAAGTTCACGCGCGAGCAGCAGGACGCCTTCGCCATTGCCAGCGTGCAGCGCGCCAAGGCGGCCACCGAGTCTGGCGCGTTCAAGGAAGAGATCACGCCCGTCACCGTGAAGGGCCGTGGCGGCGACACGGTCATTTCCATCGACGAAGGTCCGGGCAAGGTCAAGCTCGACAAGATCGCCACGCTCAAGCCCGCGTTCAAGAAAGAGAACGGCACCATCACCGCCGCATCGAGCTCGTCGATCAACGACGGCGCCGCCGCGCTGGTGATGATGACCGAGTCGCACGCGAAGAAGATCGGAGCCAAGCCCATCGCCCGCCTCGTCGGCCATGCCACACATGCGCAGCAGCCCGAGTGGTTCTCCACCGCCCCGGTCGGCGCCGTGGCCAAGCTGTTCAAGAAGACCGGCTGGACGGTCAAAGACGTCGACCTGTGGGAAGTGAACGAGGCTTTCGCGGTGGTGCCGATGGCGCTGATGCACGAGCTCGACGTGTCGCACGACATCGTCAATGTGAACGGCGGCGCCTGTGCGCTGGGGCACCCGATCGGCGCCAGCGGCGCGCGCATCATGGTCACTCTGATTCATGCGCTGAAGGCACGCGGCAAGAAGCGCGGCGTGGCCACGCTGTGCATCGGCGGCGGCGAAGGCACGGCCGTGGCGCTCGAATTGCTCTGATAAAAACAACCGCCACGAGCGCCCCCGACCGGGGCGCTTCGTGGTTTTACTTTACGACCATTGCACCCGGCAGGAGATTCTTCATGCGCCCATTCAACCAACGTACCGTCATGGCGGCCTTGCTGGCCGGCGCTTTCCTGGCGCCCGCCGCCAGCTGGGCACAAAAGCGCGACAACGTGCTGTTCCAGGCGGCCACCGATGCGCAGCCCGCGGTGCTCAAGACGTTGGAGCAGCTGGTCAACATCGAAACCGGCACGGAAGACGCCGAAGGCATTGCGGCCGCCGGCAACTACCTGGAAGGCGAGCTCAAGAACCTGGGCTTCACCGTCACGCGCAGCAAGTCCACCGGACTCGTGGTGGGCGACAACATCGTCGGCAAGCTCAAGGGCCGCGGCGGGAAGAACCTGCTGCTGATGTCGCACATGGACACCGTGTACCTCAAGGGCACGCTCGCGAAGGCGCCGTTCCGCATCGAGGGCACCAAGGCCTACGGCCCGGGCATTGCCGATGACAAGGGCGGCAACGCCGTCATCCTGCACACGCTGAAGCTGCTCAAGGACTACGGGGTGCGCGACTACGGCACCATCACCGTGCTCTTCAACACCGACGAGGAAAAAGGCTCCTTCGGCTCGCGCGACCTGATCCAGGAAGAAGCCAAACAGGCCGACTACGTGCTGTCGTTCGAACCCACGAGCGCGGGCGACGAGAAGCTTTCGCTCGGCACTTCCGGCATTGCCTATGTACAGGTCAACATCACCGGCAAGGCCTCCCATGCGGGCGCGGCGCCCGAGCTGGGCGTGAACGCCCTGGTGGAGGCTTCCGACCTGGTGCTGCGCACCATGAGCATCGACGACAAGGCGAAGCACCTGCGCTTCAACTGGACCATCGCCAAGGCCGGCAACGTGTCGAACATCATTCCCGCCAGCGCCACGCTGAACGCCGACGTGCGCTATGCGCGCAACGAAGACTTCGACGCCGCCGTGAAGACGCTCGAGGAAAAGGCGCAGCAGAAGAAGCTGCCCGAGGCCGACGTCAAGGTGATCATCACGCGCGGCCGTCCGGCGTTCAACGCCGGCGAAGGCGGCAAGAAGCTGGTCGACAAGGCCGTGGCCTTCTACAAGGAAGCCGGCGGCACGCTCGGCGTGGAAGAGCGCACGGGTGGCGGCACCGATGCGGCCTACGCGGCGCTCTCGGGCAAGCCGGTGATCGAAAGCCTGGGCCTGCCGGGCTTCGGCTATCACAGCGACAAGGCCGAGTATGTCGACATCAGCGCCATTCCCAGGCGCCTATACATGGCCGCACGCTTGATCATGGATCTGGGCTCGGGCAAGTAAGACGCAAGAAAAAGAGAAAGACAGGAGACACGCCATGCTGCTCAGTGCCGACCAGGAAGCCATCCGCGACGCGGTACGCGATTTTTCTCAAGCTGAACTTTGGCCCAACGCCCCGAAGTGGGATCGCGAGCACAGTTTCCCGAAGGAAGCGCATCAGGGCCTTGCGGCGCTGGGCGCCTATGGCATCTGCGTGCCCGAGGAACACGGCGGTGCGGGCCTGGACTACCTCACGCTCGCGCTGGTGCTGGAAGAAATCGCGGCCGGCGACGGCGGCACCAGCACCGCCATCAGCGTGACCAACTGTCCGGTCAACGCGATCCTCATGCGCTACGGCAACGCGCAGCAGAAGAAGAAATGGCTCGAGCCGCTCGCGCAAGGCCAGATGCTCGGCGCCTTCTGCCTCACCGAGCCGCAGGCCGGCAGCGATGCGTCGAGCCTGCGCACCACGGCGCGCAAGGAAGGCGATGCCTAC
Source organism: Variovorax sp. OV700 (assembly GCF_900099805.1). Classification (GTDB taxonomy): domain Bacteria; phylum Pseudomonadota; class Gammaproteobacteria; order Burkholderiales; family Burkholderiaceae_C; genus Variovorax. Next base: position 428,030 of record NZ_FNDR01000004.1, read on the forward strand.
GTGATCGACGGCGTGAAGCAGTTCATCACCAGCGGCAAGAACGGCCAGGTCGCCATCGTCATCGCGGTGACCGACAAGGGCGCGGGCAAGCGCGGCATGAGTGCGTTCATCGTGCCCACCAACGCGCCCGGCTACAGCGTGGCGCGGCTCGAGGACAAGCTGGGCCAGCACAGCAGCGACACCGCGCAGATCAATTTCGACGGCTGCCGCATCCCGGCGGAAAACCTCATCGGCGCCGAGGGCGAGGGCTACAAGATCGCGCTCGGCGCGCTCGAGGGCGGGCGCATCGGCATCGCGGCGCAGAGCGTGGGCATGGCGCGCAGCGCCTTCGACGTGGCGCTGGCCTATGCCAAGGAGCGCCAGGCCTTCGGCGGTTCGATCTTCGAGCAGCAGGCAGTCGGTTTCAGGCTGGCCGAATGCGCCACGCAGCTTGAGGCCGCGCGCCAGCTGATCTGGCATGCCGCCAGCCTGCGCGACGCGGGCCGGCCCTGCCTCAAGGAGGCCGCCATGGCCAAGCTGTTCGCGAGCGAAATGGCCGAGCGCGTGTGCAGCGCGGCCATCCAGACCCTGGGCGGCTACGGCTACGTGAACGATTTTCCGCTGGAGCGCATCTACCGCGACGTGCGCGTGTGCCAGATCTACGAAGGCACCTCGGACATCCAGAAACTGCTGATCCAGCGCGCGCTGGCGTGAGCATGCGCCGCGGGCGCTTCGTTGTCATCGGTTTGGATGACAGACAGCAACGCGCTGGCGGCGCAGCATGGCGGTCTCTTCGTCGGAGGTCTTTGCCATGTCCAATTTCAAACCTGTTCCCCTCGCCCTCGCTCTGCTGTGCCTCGGTGCCATGGGCTCGTCCGCGCAAGCTCAACCTGCCGTCCCGGACCTCGCCACGCTGACCGCGAGCGACGCGGTGCGTCAGCTCTGCGAGGGCACGGTGAGCAGCGAGCAACTGGTGGCGGCCTACATCGCCCAAGCCAATGCAAGAACGAACCTCAATGCCTTCGTCACGCTCGATGAAGCCGGAGCGCTGAAAGCCGCGCGCGCCGCCGATGCACAGCGCAAGCGCGGCGGCGCCTGCAAGCCGCTGGCCGGCCTGCCGGTGGTCATCAAAGACAACATCCAGGTGCGAGGCCTGCCCGCCACGGCCGGTTCACCTGCACTCAAGGGCTTCGTGCCAATGACAGACGCCCCCGTAGTCGCCAAGCTTCGGGCTGCGGGCGCGGTCATCCTCGGAAAGACGAACATGCACGAGCTGGCCTTTGGCGTCACCGGCTACAACCCCGCGTTCCAGAGCGGCCCCGAGGTCGGTGTGCGCAACGCCTACGACCCGAGCCGCATTGCGGGCGGGTCGTCATCGGGCAATGGCGCGGCGCTCGGCGCGCGCATGGCGCCGGCCGCGCTGGGCACCGACACGGGCGGTTCGGTGCGCATTCCGTGCGCGTTCAATGGCTGCGCATCGCTGCGCCCGACGATGGGGCGCTATTCGCAGCAGGGCATCGCGCCAATCTCGCACACGCGCGACACGGCCGGACCGATGGCGCAGTCGATGGCTGACGTCGCGCTGCTCGATCGCGTTATCGCAAGCGGCCCGCCGCTCAGGCCGATCGACCTGAAGCGGGTGCGGCTTGGCGTGGTGCCGGCGTTCTACTCGAACCTCGACGCGGATACGCGCGCCGCCACCGATGCAGCACTTGCCAAGCTGCGTGCGGCCGGCGTCACGCTGGTGGACGTCGAGATGCCGAAGCTCATGGAACTCAACGGCGATATCGGGTTTCCGCTTGCACTCTACGAGGCGCACGACGACATGGTGGCCTACCTTGCGAAGTACCGCACCGGGATCGACATCGCGCAGCTGACAGCCGGCATCGCAAGCCCCGACGTCAAGGGCACCTTCGAAGCCTTCGTGATCCCGCGCAAGCTGCCCGCGCCCAATGGTGTAGTCGACGCCAAGCCGGCTTACGACAACGCGATGCGAGTCGCGCGGCCCGCATTGCAGAAGCTCTACCGCGACACCTTCGCGAAGAACAGGCTCGATGCGCTCGTGTTCCCGACGGTGCCGCGTGTGGCATTGCCGGCCGGGCCGGAGGCCAGCAGTCCCGAGAACTTCGGCGCGCTGATCCAGAACACCGACCCCGGCAGCAACGCCGGAATTCCTGGCGTGCAGTTGCCCTCGGGCCTGGGTGCGCAAAGCGGGCTGCCAGTGGGGCTGGAGCTCGACGGACCGGCCGGCAGCGACCGCAAGCTGCTCGCCGTCGGGATCGCGGTGGAAGGCGTTCTGGGCCGCCTGGCTGCGCCCAAGGCGAAATAGCGCCTTCTCGACCGATCAGCGCTTCGACAGGCCGGCAAGCGCCGACCGTCGCTCGATGCCGAGCTTGTCGAAGGTGCGACGCAGATAGGTGCGCACCGTCGGCACGCTCACGGCCATGCGGCGCGCGATCTCCTTGTCGGTGAGGCCTTCGCACACGGCCCGCGCGACCTCCCGTTCGCGCGTGCTCAGTTCGCGCCAGGCGGTTTCGGCAGGCAGCGGCATTGCAGCAGCCGTGCGCTGCGCACGCTGCAGCGCACCGACGAACGCCGGCTCGATCAGGTCGAGCAGCGCCTTCTCGTGGTCGCCAAAATCCCCGCGCCCCTTGCGCCGCCAGATGCGCAGATCGCCCAGCGCACGGCTGCCCTCGAAGGCATGCAGGTTCATCCCCCAGTGCAGTCCATCGCGCGAGAGAAAGTCGGTGAAAAACTCCGTCTTCATCAGTTCGCGCTGAGGCATTACGTCGGTCACCCGCGTGGCGCGGCGGTGCGACTGCAACACAAAGGTGATTGGGTCGTGGTGCTGGTGCCATTCGCCGTAGCGGTCGAGGTTGGCGGGGTCCATGTTCAGCGCCACGCGGCCCTCGAAGCGGCCGGTTTCGGCATGCCACACGAAGGAGGCGAACTGGTCTGCATGCAGCAGGTCGAGCAGCGCCCAGCCCAGCTGTTCGCGGATGTCGCTTTCGCCGCGGTCTTGAGCGAGCAGCGTGAAAACGCCGCGCAGCGCCTGCTGTTCGGAGCCTGTCAGGTACATCGCCGCCTTGCTCTGTGGGTATGCCAAAGAAGGCTAGCGTCTAGCAAGCGCTGCGCCAAGGGAGTATCTCCGGAGCCGCCGCAGGGCTTGCCCCATCGGAGGGAAGGCCTCGAGGTGTTCCAATAGGGGCTTCATGAGTGCCACCGATCCCACCACCGGACCTTGCCCCTGCGGCCGCACGGACCGCCGAGACAAGCCCATCGGCTTCGCCCTGTGCTGCGGCCGCTACCTCGACGATTTCGAGGGCACGCCCGCGCCCGACGCCGAATCGCTGATGCGTTCCCGCTACACGGCCTTCGTGCTGGAGCGCGGCCCCTACCTGCTCGCCACCTGGCACCCCTCGAAGCGCCCGGCCTCGATCGAGTTCGAACCCGGGGTGAAATGGCTCGGGCTCGACATCCGCTCGCGATCGGTGCTGGACGCCGACCATGCCGAGGTCGAATTCGTCGCCCGCCAGCGCAGCAGCACCGGCACCGCCACCCGCCTGCACGAGCGCAGCCGCTTCGTGCGCGAGGGAGACCGCTGGTTCTACCTTGAGGGCGACCTGCAGACCCCCGGTTGACGCACCGGGCCTCGGCCCGCACAATAGGCCCCGCTCCGGGGTGCACGCATGTGGCGTGCTGAGATGGCAAGTGCCGACCCGCGAACTTGATCCGGGTCATACCGGCGTAAGAAGAGCTGCACTCCCTGACTCCGGTCCCGCCAACCACCCCGCGTGGCGGCCCAAAGTCCTCAGAGCGATTGCGGAGCACCCTTTCCCTCAACAAGGAGTGCCCCGCATGAATGCCCCCGACAAGTTCACCTCCCTGCTTTCGCTGACGCGCGAGCCGTTTCCCGCTTCGCACAAGTGCCTGATTCCGGGCAGCCGGCCCGACCTGAACGTGCCGGTGCGCGACGTGCTGCTGACCAACGGCGAGACCGTTTCGCTCTACGACACCTCGGGCCCGTACACCGATGCCAAGGTTGACATCGACGTGCGCCGCGGCCTGCCCGGCGTGCGCGATGCATGGATCGCCGAGCGCAACGACACCGAAAGCTACGAGGGCCGCTCGCACCAGGCGCTCGACGAAGGCCTGAAGCACGCGCACGACCACGACGCGCAGCGCCTGGCCGAACTGCGCGCTGGCGCTTCGGCGCTGCAGCGCACGCCGCGCCGCGCGAAGTCGGGCGCCAACGTCACGCAGATGCACTACGCACGCCGCGGCATCGTCACGCCCGAGATGGAATACGTGGCCCTGCGCGAGAACGGCAAGCGCGAATGGATGGCCGAATACCTCGCCAACGAGGAGCGCGCCAAACGCGTCGCCGGCAATCCGATGGGCGCAAGCATTCCGCGCATCATCACGCCCGAGTTCGTGCGCGACGAGGTCGCGCGCGGCCGCGCGATCATTCCGGCCAACATCAACCACCCCGAAGTGGAGCCGATGGCGATCGGCCGCAACTTCAAGGTGAAGATCAACGCCAACATCGGCAACTCGGCCGTTACCTCGAGCATCGAGGAAGAGGTTGAAAAGCTCGTGTGGGCGATCCGCTGGGGCGCCGACAACGTGATGGACCTGTCGACCGGCAAGAACATCCACACCACGCGCGACTGGATCGTGCGCAACTCGCCGGTGCCCATTGGCACCGTGCCGATCTACCAGGCGCTCGAAAAGGTGGGCGGCGTGGCCGAGGACCTCACCTGGGAGATCTTCCGCGACACGCTCATCGAGCAGGCCGAGCAGGGCATCGACTACTTCACCATCCACGCCGGCGTGCGCCTGCCTTTCATCCACCTCACGGCGGACCGCATGACGGGCATCGTCTCGCGCGGCGGATCGATCATGGCCAAGTGGTGCATCGCGCACCACAAGGAGAGCTTTCTCTACGAGCGCTTCGAGGACATCTGCGACATCATGAAGGCGTACGACGTGAGCTTCTCGCTGGGCGACGGCCTGCGTCCGGGCTCGGGTGCCGATGCCAACGACGAGGCGCAATTCGCCGAGCTGCGCACGCTGGGCGAGCTCACGCAGATCGCGTGGAAGCACGACGTGCAGACCATGATCGAAGGCCCGGGCCACGTGCCGATGCACATGATCCAGGCCAACATGGACGAGCAACTCAAGCACTGCCACGAAGCGCCGTTCTACACGCTCGGGCCGCTGACCATCGACATCGCGCCGGGCTACGACCACATCTCCAGCGCCATCGGCGCCGCGATGATCGGCTGGGCCGGCACCGCCATGCTCTGCTACGTGACGCCCAAGGAGCACCTGGGCCTGCCCGACCGCGACGACGTGAAGCAGGGGATCATTGCCTACAAGATCGCCGCGCATGCAGCGGACGTGGCGAAGGGGCACCCCGGGGCTCGTTCGCGCGACGATGCGCTGAGCAAGGCTCGCTTCGAGTTCCGCTGGCAGGACCAGTTCAATCTGGGGCTCGACCCGGACACCGCGCGCGAATTCCACGATGAAACTTTGCCGAAGGATTCGAGCAAGGTGGCGCACTTCTGTTCGATGTGCGGACCCAAGTTCTGCTCGATGAAGATCACGCAGGAGGTGCGAGAGTACGCGGCGAAGAAGGGCGTGGCGGAGGCCGAAGCCATGGCGGCCGGCATGGCCGAGAAGTCGCAGGAGTTCGCGGCGGCCGGCGGGGAGATGTATATCCCGATCCGGGCGGTCTCCTAGGGTTTGATTCCGGGGCCGGGCCTCGCTCGCCCCGGCCTCGGACCTCAAGACCACCGAGGCACAGCCTCATCCTTGAGCTGCTGCCGGAGCAGGTCGTAGTCCGGCACCACGCTCTCCACCGTCTCCCAGAACCGGTGCGAGTGATCCATCACCCGCAAATGCGCGAGCTCGTGCGCGACCACATAGTCGATCACCGGCAGGCGAAAGTGGATCAGGCGCCAGTTCAGCCGAATCGACCCATCGACGCTCGCACTGCCCCACCGCGTGGCGGCATTCGACAGCGACAACTTCTGCCAGCGCACGCCGAGCCGCGGCGCGAAGTGGTCGAGCCGTTCGATGAAAAGACGCCGCGCCTGGCGCATGAGCCAGGCCTGGGCCGCATCGCGAATCTGCGAAGCTTCAGCGTTCTGCGCCACGGCCAGCCGCAGGATGCGCGGACCGCGGCCGTCGTCATCGCCCGAGTCGAGCGTGCCGCCGACGCTTGCGAAGCCGTGCTTCGGATCGAGGCGGATCACGACCGTTTCGCCCATGAACGGAAATTGCGCGCCATCTTTCCAATCGATGCGCGTGGCCTCGACGCGCGCGTGGCGCTGCCGCGTTTCGAGCAGCTTGCGCAGGATCCAGTCGGACTTTTCCTTGATGGCGGCATCGACGTCGCGCAGCGTGACCCAGCGCGGCGCACGCACCGACAGTCCTTCGGCGCCGACCACGAATCCGATGGTCTTGCGCTTGCCGCGCTTGAACTCGTAGGCCACGCGCGCCGAACCCAGCACCGCTTCGCGCGTGGCCTGCGGGTGCACGAAGCTCGCAAGCGTCAGCGTGTCGCGCAGCGGAATGGCGGGCAGTGCGGGGCCGGTGTCATCGGACGAAGGCGGCGCCGCGACGGGCGGCGCGGCCTTCTTCTTGACCTTTCGGGTCCGCGGCAGAGGCGGCTTGGCCGGCGCAATCTCGTTGCCCAGCCCTTCGAACAGGTCCATCGTGAACTGAAGCAGTCCCCGCATGTCGGGCTCTTTTCTTTCTTCTTCAGCCCGCTTCTTGCGGCACCTGCAGCGGCGGGCTGTCGCGGTAGGCCTCGGGGTCGAGCCGGCGCATCTCGGATTCAATCCAGGCCTCGACTTCGCGCATCAGCTCGTCGGGCTTGCGGCCGATGCTGGGAATGGCTGGGCCGATCGACACGTCGACCACGCCGGGGCGCTTGATGAAGGCCTTGCGCGGCCAGACCTTGGCCGAGGTGACAGCAACGGGAATCACCGGCACGCCGGTTTCGCACGCGAGCCGCGTGCCTCCGCTCTTGTAAGTGCCCTTCTGGCCGCGCGGAATGCGGGTGCCTTCGGGAAACATGATGATCCAGATGCCTTGCGCCAGCAGCTTGCGGCCCTGGTTCACGACCTTGTTGAAGGCCTGCGCGCGCTGGCTGCGGTCGATGTGGATCATGTCGAGCCGGGCCATCGCCCAGCCGAAGAAAGGCACGTAGATCAGTTCCTTCTTGAACACGAAGGCCAGCGGATGCGGCATCAGCGTGGGCATCAGAAAAGTCTCGAAGGTCGACTGGTGCTTGACCAGCAGGACCGCGCCTGCGAGCTTGTCGGAGGGCAGGTTTTCCATGCCCGTCACGCGGGTGCGGATGCCCAGCAGCACGCGCGCGCCGCCGATGGCCCAGCTGAGCCATTGCACCGCCATCCAGTAGAGCGGAATGCCGCGCTTCCAGAGCGAGCTGACGCACATGATGATGCCCCAGGGCACGACGGTGACGAGCATCCAAAGGGCATGGAGCACGGAACGGATAAACGCCATCAGACAGCCACCTGCAGTGCGGCCTGCGCTTCGCGCGCAAGCAAGAAATCGACAAAGGCGGCCAGGTTCTCGTGAACCATGGTGTTCGCCGGGTATTCGGGGGGCAGCGGATCGACGCCGCGACAGGCCGCGCCCATGCCGGTGAGCAGCAGGTGCGGCTCGCAGCCGGCCGCCGCGCCGGCCTGCAGGTCGCGCAGGCTGTCGCCCGCGGTGGGCACGTCTTTCAGGTCGATGCCGTAGCGGTCGCCGATCTGGCGAAACAGGCCCGGCGCGGGCTTGCGGCAATCGCAGCCTTCGTCGGGGCTGTGCGGGCAATAGAAGACCGCATCGACCCGCCCGCCCACGGCCGCGAGCATCTTGTGCATCTTGGCGTGCATGGCGTTGAGCGACGCCATGTCGAACAGGCCGCGCCCGAGGCCCGACTGGTTGGACGCGACCACCACGTGCCAGCCGGCATGGTTGAGCTTGGCCACGGCCTCGAGCGCGCCGGGCAGCGGCGTCCACTCGATGTCGCTCTTGACGAAATCTTCGCGGTGCACGTTGATCGTGCCGTTGCGGTCGAGGATGACGAGTTTCATGGCGTTGGTAAAAAAGCCCGTGCTGCGCTTCAGGCTGCCAACCGTTCGAGTTGCGCCACGCGGTTCATCGCGACGTGCAACGACATCAGCAAGCCCAGCCGGTTGAGGCGAAGGTCGGCCTGTTCGGCATTGACCATCACGCCGTCGAAGAAGGCATCGACCGGCTCGCGCAGCGCGGCCAATGTCTGCAGCGAAGCGGTGTAGTCGCCGGCGTCGAACTGCGCATTGGCGGCGGGCACGACCTCGGCCATGGCGGCGTGCAGCGCCTTTTCGGCCGGCTCGTGCAGCAGCAGTTCGCTCACGTGCGCATCGGCTTCGGGCGCTTTCTTGAGGATGTTGCCGATGCGCTTGTTGGCGGCGGCCAGCGCGGCCGCGGCGGGCAGCGCGGCGAAGGCCCGCACGGCCGCCAGCAGCTTGGGCACTTCGCCCAGGCGCTGCGGTTGCGGCGCGAGCACGGCGTCGACTTCTTGCGCGCTGGCGCCCTGCTCGCGCAGGCTGCCGGCCAGCCGGTCGAGAATGAAGTCCTGCAGCAGGGCCGTGGCCTTGCCGGCGTCGAAGCCGTCGATGTCCTTGAACTGCGCGGCGGCATCCTGCAGCAGCGCATCGAGCTTCAGCGGCAGGTCCTTCTCGATCAGCATGCGGATCACGCCGAGCGCATGGCGGCGCAGCGCGAACGGGTCGCGGTCGCCGGTCGGCAGGTTGCCGATGCCGAACATGCCGACCAGGGTTTCGACCTTGTCGGCCAGCGCGACCACGATGCCGACTCTGTGGCGCGGCAGGTCGTCGCCGGCAAAGCGTGGCTTGTAGTGGTCCTCGATCGCGTCGGCCACTTCGGCGGAGAGGCCGTCGTGCAGCGCGTAGTAGCGGCCCATGGTGCCCTGCAGCTCGGGAAACTCGCCGACCATGTCGGTCACCAGGTCGGCCTTGGCCAGCTGCGCCGCCTGCACGGCGTGCGCGGTGAGCGTGGCGTCCCCCAGTGGCGCCGCAATGGCGCGCGCAATGCGCATCACGCGCTCGACCCGTTCGCCCTGGGTGCCGAGCTTGTTGTGATAGACCACCTTGCCCAGCGATTCGACACGCGAGGCCAGCGACTTCTTGCGGTCCTGGTCGAAGAAGAACTTGGCGTCGGCCAGGCGCGGGCGCACCACGCGCTCGTTGCCGCCGACCACCGCGCTCGCATCCTCGGGGCTGATGTTGCTGACGACCAGGAACTTGTTGGTGAGCTTGTTCGATGCGTTGAGCAGCGGAAAGTATTTCTGGTTGGCCTTCATCGTGAGGATGAGGCACTCCTGCGGCACTTCGAGAAACTCGCGCTCGAAGCTGCAGACCAGCACATTGGGCCGCTCGACCAGCGCCGTCACTTCGTCGAGCAGCGCGTCGTCGTCGATCGGCACGGTGCCGCCGCCGACCCGCACGGCCGCGGCAGCGAGCTGGCGCGCGATCTCGGTGCGGCGGGCCTCGAAGCTCGCGATGACCGCACCGTCGTCCTGCATCTGCAGCGCATAGCTGTTGGCGTCGCGCAGCACCACCGGATCGACGGCCGCTTCAAAACGGTGGCCGTGGGTTTCGCGGCCCGCATGAAGACCCAGCGCCTCGACCGGCACCACGGTGTCGCCGTGCAGTGCCACCAGGCCGTGCGCGGGGCGCACGAAGCTCACGCTGCTCCAGCCCGGCAGCTCGCAGCCGGTTTCGAGCTGGTAGCTCATTACCTTGGGAATCGGCAGCTTGGCGATCGCTTCGGCCAGCGCCTTTTGAAGGCCTTCGGCCAGAGTTGCGCCCTTGGCAGTGCTTTCGTAGAACAGGGCTTCGGCCTTGCCGTCCAGCGCGCGCTTGAGGCCAGGCACGGCCGAGGCGTCGGCACCCAGCGCGGCCAAGCGCTTGAGCAGCGCGGGCGTGGGCTGGCCCGAGGCATCGAGCCCCACGGCCACGGGCATGAGCTTTTGCGACACGGCCTTGTCGGCGGCGCGCTCGGCCACGTGCGTGAGGTGCGCGGCCAGGCGGCGCGGCGATGCGTAGGCGGTGAGCACAGCCCCCGCCTCGGCGAGCCCCTGCGCCACGAGCTGATCGCGCAGCACGCCGGCAAAGGCGTCACCGAGCTTCTTCAAAGCCTTGGGTGGCAATTCCTCGACAAACAGTTCGACAAGAAGGCTGGCAGACGACATGGCTCAGAGGGATAGGACGAAAACTGCGCCGTGGACGGCGCCGGTCACGGGCACGCAGCGATGCGGCACCGTGGAAGGGAAAGAAAAGAAGCAGGGGCGGCTCATGCGGCAACGGCCCCATTGTGGCGGCGCTCCATGGTGCGGCGAGCCATCAGCGCGAGCACCGCTGCCACCAGCAGCGGCGCCCAGACAGTGAACATCTCGTTGAGCAGCACCTGCGCGCCGCGTGGCGAGAAGAAGCGCTTGAGCGCGATCGGCGACACCTCGATGGGTCGCCACGGGCTGAAGTAGCGCACGTCGCTGAACGGCCAGAAGAAGGCGATGCCGATGCCGCCGTTGGTCAGCATGTCCAACAGCGGATGCGACACGGTGCACAGCGAAATCCAGGCCCAGCCGGTCGCGCGGCGCATGCCCCAGCGCGGCGCGAACCACCAGCCGGCAAGGCCGAACACCAGCGCGAACAGCAAGGTGTGCGTGAAGCCGCGGTGTCCGCTCATGCCGCCATAGGCGATGCCGAGCTTGAAGGCCAGGCCGTCGAAGTCGGGCACGATGGACGCGAGCATGCCCGCAAGCAGCGCCGCGACCGGCACGCGACGCGTGCCCAGCGCAATGGCTGCGCAGACGGGAACGGCGACGTGGGTGAAGACGGTGGGCATGGGGCAGTTTCGGCAATGGCCTGACCGGTCAGGCGGCCTTCTTCGGCGGCATCTGCGCGACCCACTCGCGCGGCGCCATCGGGAAGCCCAGCCGCTCGCGGCTTTCGTAGTAGCTCTGCGCCACGCTGCGCGCGAGGTTGCGGATGCGGCCGATGTAGGCCGCGCGCTCGGTCACGCTGATGGCGCCGCGCGCGTCGAGCAGGTTGAAGCTGTGCGCAGCCTTGAGCACCTGTTCGTAGGCCGGCAGCGCGAGCTGCTCGGTCATGAGGTGCTTGGCCTGCTTCTCGTGCGCCGCGAAGGCGGTGAACAGGAATTCGGCGTCGCTGTGCTCGAAGTTGTAGGTCGACTGCTCGACCTCGTTCTGCTTGTAGACGTCGCCGTAGCTGAGGCCTTCGGTCCACGTGAGGTTGTAGACGTTGTCCACGCCCTGCAGGTACATGGCCAGGCGCTCGAGGCCGTAGGTGATCTCGCCGGTGATGGGCTTGCAGTCGATGCCGCCGACCTGCTGGAAGTAGGTGAACTGGGTCACCTCCATGCCGTTGAGCCAGACCTCCCAACCCAGGCCCCAGGCGCCGAGCGTCGGATTTTCCCAGTCATCCTCGACAAAGCGGATGTCGTTCTTCTTCAGGTCGAAGCCCAGCGCCTCCAGGCTGCCGAGGTAGAGCTCCAGGATGTTGCTGGGCGCCGGCTTGAGCACCACCTGGTACTGGTAATAGTGCTGCAGGCGGTTGGGGTTCTCGCCATAGCGGCCGTCCTTGGGGCGCCGGCTGGGCTGCACGTAGGCGGCCTTCCAGGGCTCGGGGCCGAGCGCGCGCAGGAAGGTGGCGGTGTGCGAGGTGCCCGCGCCCACTTCCATGTCGTACGGTTGCAGCAGCGCGCAGCCCTTGTCGGCCCAGTACGACTGCAGTTTGAGAATGATTTGCTGGAAGGTCAACATGAAGCGGGCCGGCGTGACCGGGCGTTGGACGGTAGCGCGGCGGTTCACCGCGAAAGCAGACGATTTTACGGTCGGAGGGCAACTCTCCCACAGCCGGCCGGGATGCCGGCCGCCGGCGCGGCGCCGCGGGGCGTGGGATAACGACCTGCCGGTTGCGCGCGATCTCTTCTCGATCGCCTCGCAATTGCCTTTTTCAAGTCTTTCCGAGCTTCTCCGAGCCCCTACCCCGGTCTCCCGCCCTCGTCCCGCAGTCTTGCACGAGCCCGCGAGCCGGCCCCGCCTTTCTCCGTTTCATACAGACATGCCAGCGCCCCGCATCGGTCCGAGTTCCCCGCTATTCATCGTCCTCAATGCCGGCTCCGGCAGCGCGGATGCCGCCCAAACCCGCCGGATCGTCGAGGAGGGCTGCGCCGGGGCGGGCCGCCGGCACCGCATCTTCGTCGTCGACGAACGCGCCACGGTGCAGGCGCTGGCGCGCGAGGCCGTCGAGCGCGCCCGCGCCGTGGGCGGGGTGGTGGTGGCCGCGGGCGGCGACGGCACCGTCAACGCGGTGGCGCAGGCCACGCTCGGCAGCGGGCTGGCCTTTGGCGTGCTGCCGCAGGGCACCTTCAACTATTTCAGCCGCACCCATGGCATTCCGCGCGACACGGCAGAGGCGCTGCAGGTGCTGTTGACCGGTCAGCCCCGGCCGGCGCAGGTGGGGCTGGTCAACGACCGCGTCTTTCTGGTGAATGCCAGCATGGGCCTGTACGCCGAACTGCTGGAAGACCGCGAAAGCTACAAGGCGCGCTATGGCCGCAGCCGCTGGATCGCGTTCTTCGCCGGCCTCCTCACCGTGATGCGGGGCCACCGGCACTGGAACCTGCGCATGGCCTGGCGCGGCCAGGAGCGTGACCTGCGCACGCCGACGCTGTTCGTGGGCAACAACCCGTTGCAGTTGCTGCAAGTCGGCATCGAACACGCCGATGCGCCTGAAAACGGGCAGCTGGCCGCCGTGGCGCTGAAACCCGTGGGAGTGCTTGCGATGCCGGAGCTCCTGGTGCGCGGTGCCCTGGGCCGGCTCGGCGGCGCCGACGAGGTATTGAGCTTTCCGATCGAATCGATGACAGTGAAAGCCAGCCGTTCGCACGGCCCGCGCCGCGTAAAGGTGGCAACGGACGGCGAGATCGCATGGGCCGAGATGCCGCTGCTGTTCCGCGTCTCGCCCGAGCCGCTGTGGCTGGTGCGGCCCGACACCGCGCCCGAACTGGAAGCCGCCAAGGAATGAGCTGCCTGCTTCAGATCTCCGACACGCATTTCGGCACGGAACGGCCCGAGGTGGTGGAAGCGCTCGAACGGCTTGCGCATGTCTTGTCGCCGCAGGTGGTAGTGCTCTCCGGCGACATCACGCAGCGCGGCACGCGCGCGCAGTTTTCGGCGGCGCGCGCCTTCGTCGACCGGCTGAACGCACCGGCGGTGATTGCCATACCGGGCAACCACGACATACCGCTTTTTCAGCTGGGGGCACGGCTGTTCGCGCCGTATGAAAGATACGCCGGCGCATTCGGCACCGACCTGGAGCCGGTCTTCGAATCCGCCGAATGGCTGGTGGTCGCGGTCAACACCACGCGCTGGTACCGGCACGCGCACGGCGAGGTTTCATCCGCGCAGATCGAACGGGTGGCGGCACGGCTGGCGGCCGCTTCGCCCGATCAGCTTCGCGTGGTGGTCACGCACCAGCCGGTGATGGTGACGCGGCAGGAAGACATGCAGAACCGGCTGCACGGGCGCGAAGCCGCCGTCGCGAGCTGGTGCGCGGCCGGCGCGGACCTGATCCTCGGGGGGCACATCCACCTGCCGTTCGTGCGTTCATTGCACGACGCCTACGCCGGCTGTCCACGCACGACCTGGGCGGTGCAGGCCGGCACGGCGGTGTCGTCGCGCATGCGTGCGGGGCATCCCAATTCGGTGAACGTGCTGCGGCCGGGCGACGCCGAAGACGGCCGCACCTGCCAGGCGGAGCGGTGGGACCATTCAGCCGCGGACAAAGCCTTCGTGTGCGCCAAAGTATTGCAGCTCCCGCTTGCCAGCGCCGCGGCACCCGCTTAGGGTGCGCGGCATGTTGACGGAAGCCCCTGCCCTCGTTCTTCTTGCACGCCAGCTCGGCGAGCATTCCCTTGCGTGGTTCGCATGCGTTCTCGCCCTTTCGGTGTTCGGCGCCGGCGTGGCCTGCCGGGCATGGCGGCAACGCCGCGCCCGGACCTTGCCGACGGGGGAACCGGAAGAACCGCGGCTCGCGGCCGCGCTGGCGATGGGCTTCCTGGTGATCCTCGGCGCGGCGAGCCTGGTGGCGTACATCGCGTCGAAGCTCGGCGACGGACGCCTGCTCGGCCTGGCCGACCAGGCACTGGCCGACGCCATTGGCGACCACGTGCCCTGGGCGGCCCTCGTGGTTTTCAGCTGGCTCACGCACCTGGGCGACGCCGAACTGCTCGCGCCGGTGTGCCTGATGGTGGCCTTGCTGCTATGGCGTAAGGCACATCATGGTCTGGCGCTGGGCTGGGTGATGGCGCTCGGAGGCATCGTGCTGCTGAACCCCGCCCTCAAGCGCATCTTTGCACGGGCGCGGCCGCTGCACGACCATGGGCTGGCGCTGGAAACGAGCTTCAGCTTTCCGAGCGGCCACAGCGCGGGCGCGATCGTGAGCTACGGCATGCTGATGTACTTGGCGCTGCGCCTGTTGCCGGCGCGCTGGCATGTGCCGGCGGCCATGGCGGCTGCGGCCGCCATCGTCACCATTGCGTGCAGCCGCGTCTTCTTGCAGGTGCATTTCGCAAGCGACGTGGCGGCCGGCCTGCTGACCGGGCTCGCCTGGCTGCTCGTGTGCGTGAGCAGCTTGGAATACGCGCGGCACCGCAAACGGCGTGCCGCGCGCTAGCGGAGATCAATACTCCCAGAAGATGCGCTGGAGTTCTTTCGTGTCGCTCGTCTTCGTCAGGGCGACCATCGCCAGGATGCGCGCCTTCTGCGGACGCAGGTCGTGCGCCACCACCCAGTCGTACTTGTCGTCGGGCTGCTCGGCATTGCGGATCACGAAGCCGTCGGCCACGCGCGAACTGCGGATGATGATGGCGCCATCGGTGCGCGCCTTCTGCAGGTTCGGCACGATGCGGTTGGCCACCGAGCCGTTGCCCGTGCCGCCATGGATGATCGCCTTGACGCCGCTCTTGGAGAACGCGTCGATGGCCGTGGACGATACGCCCTCGTAGCCCATGGCAATTTCGACCGGCGGCAGCGCATTGATCGCGTCGATGTCGAATTCCGAAGCCATGGTGTGGCGCTTGACCGGCGCGCGGAACCAGTAGTTCTTGCCCTCGACCACCATGCCGAGCGGGCCCCACTGGCTCGAGAAGGCGCTGGTCTTGACGTTGACGTTCTTGCTCACGTCGCGGCCGCTGTCGATGTTGTCGTTCATCGTCACGAGCACGCCCTTGCCGGCCGCGTCCTTGCTGCCTGCCACGCTGACCGCGTCGTACAGGTTGAGCGCGCCGTCGGCCGAAAGAGCCGTGCCCGGGCGCATCGAACCGACCACGACGATCGGCTTGCTGGTGTGCACGGTGAGGGTCAGGAAGTAGGCGGTTTCTTCCAGCGTGTCGGTGCCGTGGGTGATGACGATGCCGTCCACGTCGGCTTGCTTGGACAGCGCGGAAACGCGCTTGGCGAGCGTCAGCAAATTGTCGTTGGTGAGGCTTTCGGAAGCGACCTGGAACACCTGCTCGCCGCGCACGTTGGCGATCTTGGAGAGTTCAGGCAGGCCGGCAATCAGCTTGTCCACGCCGACCTTGGCGGCCGCGTAGGTGGCGCTGTTCACGGCCGAGGCGCCCGCCCCCGCAATGGTGCCGCCGGTGGCCAGGATCACCACATTGGGCAATGCCTGCTGGGCTTGCGCTAGGGCGCTGGCCGCGAGCAGTGCGGCGCCGGCCGCGAAGGCCCTGAAACGGGGAGAAAGGTACATGAGGGAACTCCTTTGTCTTGAACGAATTTCTGGAAGCGGCGAAAAGATACATGAACCATGCCCGCATGCCTTGGTCTTCCATGCCGGCATGGCATGCGGTGATGCGCCAAGGATTACCATCGGCTCGCGCACCGCCGCAAATCCCCATGCAATGAACGCCGATCCCACCGCCCCTCCCCGCACCACAGCCCAGGAAATGCCCGCCCCCGATGGCCCGCTGTCGCGCGCCCGTCCCGGCCGCGAGCGCATCATGGCGGCCATCCGATCGGCGGCGGTCACCGAGTTCAGCCTGCATGGCCTGAAGGGCACCTCGACACAGGCCATTGCCGCCCGCGCCGGCCTGACCAAGCCCCAGCTGCACTACTACATCGCCGGCAAGGAAGAGCTCTACGAAGAGCTGCTGATGCAGGTGCTGCATGCCTGGAAGGTGGTGTTCTCGTTCGAGGACGCCAGCGACCCGGCCACGGTGCTGGGCGACTACATCCGCAAGAAGCTCGACCACGCCTTCGACAACCCGGAGATCTCGCGCATCTTCACGCGCGAAGTGCTCGACGGCGGTCGCAATCTCGACCGCTACTGGCCCAATGCCAGGGCCTGGACGCAGAAGAAGGTCGACGTCATCAACGGCTGGATCGCACGCGGGCAGATGCGCCCGCTCGACGCGCGCCTGCTCCTGATGCACATCTGGGCCATGACCCAGAGCTACGCCGACTACGCGATACAGACGCGCGTGATGCTCGGCCTGCCGCCCGACGCACCCATCGATCGCGAGCCGATTGCGCGCGAGCTGGTGGCTTTCGTGCTGGGCGGCTGCGGGATCAAGGCTTAGCCTTTTGCAGCGCCTCGCCGAAGGCGCCGATCACGATGCCTCGGCCTCCCAGGCGCGGCCGTTAGGATCGGCCAGCGCGAGCCGCATCGCCTCGATGAAACGGCGCAGACGCGCTGGCTGGAAGCGCGCATGCGGATAGACCAGATAGACGGGCAGCGCCGCCACCTGCCATTGCGGCACGAGCTGCACCAGCCGGCCGTGCGCGACGTCGTCCTTCATGAGCCAGGCCGAGCCCATGCAGGCGCCCACGCCCATGAGAGCTGCGCTTTGCAGGGCATAGAGGCTGTCGGTGCTCATGCGTGGTCGGATTTGCACCCGCGCGGTCTCACCGGTTGGCGGGTGCGAGAGCAGCAGCTCGTTGCGGTAGAAGGTGCGCAGCGCAAGCCACGGCAGCTCGGCCAGCTCTGACGCATGCTCGGGCGGCGCCCGACCGGCCAGCACCGACGGTGCCGCAACCAGCACGCGGGGCACCTCCGAAAGCTTGATGGCCACGGCCATGCTGTCGGTGATCTCGCCGACCTGAACCGCGCAGTCGACGCCTTCGGCAATGAAGTCGGGCCGCCGGTCGCTCAGCAGCCATTCGACGGACACCCGTGGGTAGGCGCGCAGGTAGCCGGCCAGCGGGCCGACCAACAGAAGCTGGCCCAGCGCATGCGGCACCACCACGCGCAGCATCCCTTCGGGCTCGTCGCCCACGCCGCGAATGTCGGCCTCGAAGGCTTGCCAATCGGCAATCAGCTCCCGGGCACGCTCATAGCAGCGCTCGCCATCCTCGGTGAGCTTCATGGCGTGCGTGGACCGACGCAAGAGCCGCACCCCCAGCGAGCGCTCCAGGGCCTGCAACCGCCGGCTCACGGTGGGCTGCGTCGCGCCCATCTGCTGGGCGGCGGCCGAGAGGCTGCCGGCCTCGACGATGTGGACGAAGGTCTGCATCAGCTCTATGCGATCGGCGGCGGCGGGGGAAGGATTCGGCATGGCGGCCTGCTTTATACGTGGTGCGTATAGACATTGTGCAATTCAAAGGGCTACCAAGCCCTTTCTCTTGGGGGCACATTTCAACCCTTGCCAGATAGTTAAGGGTTAACACCATGTCTTCCATTCAATCAGCGCATGCAAATGTAGAAAGCGCCGCTGCGGCGGCACACGATCTGCCGGCGTCCCTGGTCCTGCTGCTGGCCACCGCCGCCGGCTTGTCCGTGGCTTCGCTTTATTACGCCCAGCCCATGCTCGGCGTGCTGGGGGCCGACATCGGCGCCTCTGCCAGGTCGGTCGGCTTCATTCCCACGCTCACGCAACTGGGCTACGCGCTCGGCATCCTGCTGCTGGCGCCGCTTGGCGACCGATTCGACCGGCGCCGCATCGTGCTGGCCAAGGCGGCCGTCTTGTGCGCCGCGCTGTTGGTGGCCGGCGCCGCGCCGTCGATCGGTGTGCTGCTCGCGGCCGGCCTCGCGATCGGCCTTGCGGCGACGATGGCGCAGGACATCGTGCCCGCTGTCGCCACGCTGGCGCCCGAAGCCACGCGCGGCAAGACGGTCGGCACGGTGATGACGGGGCTGCTGCTCGGCATTTTGCTATCGCGCGTGGTGAGCGGCTTCGTGGCCGAGCACTTCGGCTGGCGCTCTATGTTCATTGCGGCGGCGGCCAGCATCGCGCTCATCGGCGCCGCCGCCTGGCGCGGGCTGCCGCGCTTCAGGCCCACCACGCACCTGGCCTACGGCGCGCTGCTCGGTTCGCTGGCCACGCTGTGGTCGCGCCACGGCACGCTGCGCCGTGCGGCGCTGGCCCAGGCGCTGCTGGCGGTGGGCTTCAGCGCGTTCTGGTCGACGCTGGCGGTGATGCTGCACGGGGAGCCCTTCCACCTGGGCAGCGCGGCGGCGGGCGCCTTTGGCTTGGCGGGCGCAGCGGGCGCGCTCGCGGCGCCGCTGGCCGGACGGCTGGCCGACCGGCGCGGGCCGGAACTGGTGACGCGCCTCGGCGCCGGGCTGGTAGTGGTGTCGTTCGCAGCCATGGGGCTGGCACCGCTGATGCTGCCGCATGCGCAGCTCTGGCTGCTGGCGCTCGCCGCCGTAGGCTTCGACCTCGGCATGCAGGCGGCGCTGATCGCGCACCAGACGATCGTCTACGGCATCGAGCCCGGCGCGCGCAGCCGACTCAACGCGGTGCTGTTCACCGCCACGTTCATCGGCATGGCGGCCGGCTCGGCGCTGGGCGCGCTGGTGCTCGCCCAATGGGGCTGGGCTGGCGTGACGTGGTTGGCAACCGGCACGGCCGCCTCTGCGCTGGCGGTACGGCTCTGGCCACGGGCCGCCTTTGCCGCCATGGGCCACAGCGCCAGCAGCAGCTTGGGATAGGTGGCACTGAAGGCCGATGAGTGGGTCATGGAGTTGGAACGGTGCGGCTTCAGGCGGTGGCGGAAATGACTTCGTCGATGTGCGCGTCGTTCGTGGTTTCGGGCCGGCTGCGTGTTCGGCTGCGCCGCCCGTCGATGGCCACGGCGGCTTCGCCATGCACCGTCACGCGCCGCACCAGGCGCGGCTGGTTGCCGTAGTCGTTGATCGCAAAGTGCTGCGTGGCGCGGTTGTCCCAGATCGCCACGTCGTCCTGCTGCCAGCTCCAGCGCACCGTGTTCTCCAGGCGGGTCACGCGGTTCTGCAGCAGCTCGAAGATGCGCGCCGACTCGCTGCTCGACAATCCCACCAGCTTCTTCACGAAATGCCCGAGCAGCAGCGCGCGCTCGCCCGAGACCGGGTGCACGTGCACCACCGGATGCTCGGCCTCGTACACCGCCGAGACGAACACATTGCGGTGGTGGCGCAGGCGTTCTTCCTCCAACTGCACGCGGTCGGCGCCATAGTCGTAGTCGTTGCTGTGCACGGCCCAGAGCTGGTCGGCCAGTTGCTTCAGCTGCGCGGGAAGGCGCTCGTAGGCCAGGGCGGTGTTGGCCCACACCGTGTCGCCGCCGTAGGCGGGAATCTTCACGCCGCGCAGGATGGAGATCTTGGGAAAGGCATCGACGAAGGTCACGTCGGTATGCCAGGAATCGGCGCGTCCGCCGCCTTTGGAGGCGTCGAGCTCGAACAGCTTGGTGCCCGTGGGCGACGGCACCGTGGGATGCGCCACCGTGCGGCCGAAGCGCGCGCCGAACGCCTGGTGCGCGGCGTCGTCGAGATGGTCCTGCCCACGGAAGAACAGCACCTTGTGCTTCACCAGCGCTGCATTGAGCTGCTCGATCACTTCCCGCGACAGGTCGGCGGACAGCTTCAGGTTCTGCACCTCGCCGCCGATGTGGCCCGCAATGCGGCGGATGCGCAGGTCGCCGAAGCTCGTATCGAAGGGCGTCGTGGAGGCGTTGTCGCTCATCGGGGGAATCTCCTGTTCGTGTCGCTGGAACCGGCAAGGCCGGAGGCCGCCGATTCTCAGCGTGCATGTGGCTGCCCCCAACGAATGAGTCCGTGTTTCGACATGCGCAAATCTTCTATGAAGGACGGTGCGTAGAACCACCCCGACACCGGCCGATCCCCACTCCGGTGCATCCGGACTGGCACGTCGCTTGCATAACCTGACCACTTGCTCTGATTAAGCGGTCAAATTCATGCGCGTGCTCGTCGTCTACTGCCATCCGGTCGAAACCAGCTTCCATGCGGCTCTGCACCAAGAGGTGCTGAAAAACCTGCGCGCGGCCGGGCACGAGGTGGACGACTGCGACCTATACGCCGAGGGCTTCAACCCGGTGCTCTCCCGCGAGGAGCGGCTGGGCTACCACGACGTGCCGAACAACCAGCTGCCGCTCAAGCCTTATGTGGAGCGGCTGCAGTGGGCCGAGGGCATCGTGTTCTGTTTTCCAACCTGGTGCTTCGGCCTGCCCGCGATGCTGAAGGGCTACTTCGACCGGCTCTTCATGCCCGGCGTGGCCTTCGACATCAGCGACCCCGCCAACGTGAAGCCGATGCTCACGCACATCAAGCGCATCAGCGCCGTGGTCACTTACGGGCGCCCGCGCTGGATGGCCTGGTACATGGGCGACGCGCCGCGCAAGATCGTCACGCGCTACTTGCTGCGGCTCACCGGCCGGCGCGCCCGCGTGGACTACCACGCCCACTATCACATGAACGTGGCGACCGAGCCCCAGCTCAAGCGCTTCTTGGAGCGGGTGGGCACCGCTATGGGGCGCTTCGCATGAAGGCGCCTTCGCTGCTCGGAAACGCGCGCCTGCCGCGCTGGCTGCTGCCCGCCGACTGGCCACAGCACGATGGCGCGCCGGTACTCGCGCACATCGCACTCGAAGCCGGCCGCGTGCAATCGGTGCGGCCAGCGTCCACTGACGACGCCGCGCTTCCGGCCAACGGCTGGGACTTGGCCGGCACGCTCGTACTGCCGGGCTTCGTCGACGCCCACACGCACCTTGACAAGGCCTTCACGCTGCCGCGCATGAAAGAGGTGCAGCCGGGCCTGCTCGGCGCCATCGACGCGATGCTGAACGACCGCGTGCACTGGAGCGCCAGCGACGTGCACAAGCGCGCCTCGCGCGGGTTGCAGTGGGCCTGGGAGTGCGGCACCACGCATGTGCGCACCCATGTCGACTGGTGGGAGCCCGATACGGTGCCGCTGGCCTGGCCGGTGATGGCCGAGCTGGCAGAGGAATGGGCGGGCCGGGTGCGGCTGGAGCAGGTCAGCCTCATCAAGCTGCCGCTGTTCGAAGACGCGGCACAGGCCATGCGGCTCGCCAGGCAGGTGAAGGCCACGGGGCCGCATGCGCTGCTCGGCGGCTTCGTGCACTCCACCAACTGGAGCGAAAACGCGCTGCGCAACCTGCTGGTGTCAGCGCAGGCCTGCGATCTGGACGTCGACCTGCACGTCGATGAAGAACTGAATCCCTCTGCGGTCGGCTTGCAGACCACCGCTCGCATCCTGCGCGAGATCGGCTTCGAAGGCCGAGTGGTCTGCGGCCACATCTGCGCGCTGGCGGCGCAGCCCGAGGCTCAAGCCTTTGCCACGCTCGATGCGGTGGCGCGCGCACCCATCACCGTGGTGTCGCTGCCCGCCACCAACCTGCTGCTGCAGGACGCCGTGACGGGCCGCACCCCGCGCCTGCGTGGCATCACGCTGGTGAAGGAAGCGCGCGATCGCGGCATTCCGCTGCTGTTCGCGAGCGACAACGTGCAAGACCCGTTCTGCCGGCTCGGCAGCTTCGATCCCGTCGAGGCGCTGGGCACGGCCGCGCTGGTGGCGCAGCTCGACGAGCCTTTCGACAACTGGTCGCAGGCATTGTGCCGCGGCGACTGGCTGCAGCGCGCTCCCGCCACGACGCCGCCCACGCTGGTCGGAGCCAAGGCCGACCTGGTTCTGTTCACGCAGGCCGATCGCCATGGCTGGCCCTCGCGCTCCGCCACGCGCGTGGTGCTGCGCGAAGGCCGCGTGACGCACGGCGATGCCGCGCCCTTTCTTCTCCGCTAACGCACAAGGACACCCCATGCTCCACGGCTACATCCCGCCCCACCGCTTCCTGCCCTACCTGAGCTGGACCGAAATCGCCGCGCTGCCCGACCGCGAGAACACGATCATCGTGCTGCCCTGCGGCGCCATCGAGCAGCACGGCCCGCACCTGCCCTGCTCGGTCGACAGCGTGATCGCCTCGGGCGTGATGGGCAAGGCGCTAGAAAAACTGCCGGCCGAAGTGCGCGCCTTCGCACTGCCGACCATCACCTACGGCAAATCGGAAGAGCATCTGCACTTCCCGGGCACGATGACGCTGACCGGCACCACGCTGCTCTCGACCGTGACCGAGATCGGCGAATCGGTCTACCGCGCGGGCTTTCGCAAGCTGCTCTTTGCCAACGGCCACGGCGGCCAGCCGCAGGTGCTGGAGATGGCGGCGCGTGAACTGCGCCTTAGGCACGGCGACTTCGTGGTGGTGCCGCACGGCGTGTCGCGCCTGCCGAATGCATCGAGCAAGCAGATCAGCGACCAGGAAAAGCGCCTGTCGATGCACGCCGGCCATTCGGAGACCGCGCTCATGCTCGCGCTGGCGCCCGACACGGTGCACATGGAGCGCGCGGCCGCCAACTTTCCGCCGCCCTTCCCGATCAAGCTGCTGTCGGCCGACGGCCGCCCAGCCTGCGCATGGACCGCGCGCGACTTCGGCCCGAGCGGCGTGATCGGCGACCCGACCAGCGCCACGCGCGAGCAGGGCGAAGAGATCCTGGACACGCTTTCCGACAGCTGGGTGCAGGCGCTGACCGAACTGCATGCGCTGCGCTGGGTGGTGCGCGAGGAAGCCACCTGGGAACGGGGCCACCAGCAAGGCTTCATCCAGCAGTCGTTCCAGCCCGCCTGAGGCGCGCTACTTGCATCGGTTCATCGGCTTTTTTCAACTGTTCTTCCACCCGACACGAGAGGTTCCCAGCATGCGTTCTTTCGCTCTTTCCATTGCCGGCGCCGCCGCGCTCGCACTGCTCGCCGCCGCCGCTCCGGCCCAGGCGCAGGACAAGTTCACCTACATGACCAACTGGTATGCGCAGGCCGAGCACGGCGGCTTCTACCAGGCGGTGGCGCAAGGCATCTACAAGAAGTACGGCCTCGACGTGACCATCAAGATGGGCGGCCCGCAGGTCAACATCACGCAGATGATGGCTGCCGGCCAGGCCGACTGCATCATGGGTTCGAGCGACATCCAGATGATGCAGGTGCGCGAAGGCGGCGTGCCGGTGGTCAACGTGGCGGCCTTCTTCCAGAAAGACCCGCAAGTGCTGATCGCGCACGACGACGTCAAGAAGTTCGAAGACCTCAAGGGCAAGACCCTGCTGATCGGCGCGCAGGCCAATCGCGGCTACTGGCCGTGGCTCAAGGCCAAGTTCGGCCTTACAGACGAACAGACGCGGCCCTACACCTTCAACATTCAGCCCTTCGTGGCCGACAAGAACGCGGCGCAGCAGGGCTACCTGACCTCGGAGCCCTACGCGATTCAGAAAGCCGGCGTGAAGAGCACGGTGCTGATGTTCAGCGACCACGGCTTTCCGGCGTACGCCACCACGGTGTCGTGCATGGAAAAGACGGTGAAGGAGCGCAGCAAGCAGGTGGAAGCCTTCGTGAAGGCCTCGGCCGAGGGCTGGAAGAGCTACCTTGCCGACCCCGCGCCCGCCAACGCGCTGATCAAGAAGGACAACCCCAACATGACCGACGACCAGCTGGCCTACAGCGTGGCCAAGCTGAAGGAAATGGGTATGGTCACCGGCGGCGACGCGGCCAAACTCGGCATCGGTGTGATCACCGATGCACGCTCCAAGGCGAGCTACGACTTCCTGGTGAGCGCAAAGCTGCTCGACCCGGCGAAGGTGGAACTCGCGAAGACCTACACCACGGAGTTCGTCAAGGACGCCAAGGTCCTGCCCTGAGTCTCGCGCCATGAATCGCATCGAGCCCCACACCCTCGCCCCGCCCATGGCGCCCGCCGTGCCAGCGGTGGAAGTTCTATCGGCCGAGAAGACTTATCCCAACGGCACGCAGGCGCTGTTGCCGGTGGATCTTTCGATTGCCGAAGGCGAGTTCGTCACGCTGCTCGGGCCCTCGGGCTGCGGCAAGAGCACGCTGCTCAAGATGGTGGCGGGCATGCTCGAGCCCAGCGACGGGCGGCTGCTCGTCTGGCGCAAGCCCGTCGCCGAGATCCACAGCTGCCCGCACAAGCTGTCGTTCGTATTCCAGTCGGCCACGCTGATGCCGTGGGCCAGCGTGCGCACCAACGTGCGGCTGCCGCTGGATCTGGCCGGCGTGCCGCGCAAGGAGGCCGACGCGCGGGTGATGGAGTCGCTCGCGCTGGTGGGGCTGGAGAAGTTTGCAGATGCGTTGCCGCGCGCGCTCTCGGGCGGCATGCAGATGCGCGTGTCCATCGCACGCGGGCTGGTGACGCAGCCCGACCTGCTGCTGATGGACGAGCCCTTCGGCGCGCTCGACGAGATCACGCGCCACAAGCTCGATGCCGACCTGCTCGACCTGTGGCGCAAGAAGAAGCTCACGGTGATCTTCGTGACGCACTCGATCCATGAGGCGGTGTTTCTTTCGACCCGCGTGGTGATGATGGCCGCGCGGCCGGGGCGTGTGGTGGAGCAGTTTCATATCGACGAGCCCTATCCGCGCACGCCCGACTTCATGGTGACGCCGGAGTTCGCGCGCCATGCCAAGCGCCTGCAGGACAGCTTGCTGCGTGCGAGTCAGGGCGACGAGGAGCATGCGCAATGAAGAAGAGCCAGCCCCTTCTGAGCCAACCGCGCGTGCAGCGCGTGCTCTATCCCGTGCTCATCGGCGTGGTGCTGGTGGCGCTGTGGCAGTGGATGGTGGTCGCGATGGAACTGCCGCCCTACCTGGTGCCGTCGCCCTTCCTCATGGTGCAGACGCTCGTCACCGACTGGGTGCCGCTCGGCAATGCGCTCCTGGTCACGCTCAAAATCACGGTGCTGTCGTTCGCGCTGGCCACGGTCGCGGGCGTGCTGATCTCGTTCCTGTTCGTCCAGAGCAAACGCATCGAGACCGCGCTCTTCCCGTATGCGGTGCTGCTGCAGGTCACGCCGATCGTCGCGGTGGCGCCGCTCATCATCATCTGGGTGAAGAACCCGGTGGCCGCGATGACGGTGTGCGCCGCGCTGGTGGCGCTGTTTCCGATCATCAGCAACACCACGCTGGGCCTGCGCAGCATCGACCCCGATCTGCAGAGCTACTTCAAGCTCAACCGCGCCACGCGCTGGCAGCAGCTGGTGCGGCTGCGCATCCCGAGCGCGCTGCCGTACTTCTTTGGTGGGCTGCGCATCTCGAGCGGCCTGGCGCTGATCGGCGCGGTGGTGGCCGAGTTCGTGGCCGGCACCGGCGGCTCGGGCGCGGGGCTGGCGTACCAGATCCTGCAGGCCGGCTTTCAGCTGAACATTCCGCGCATGTTCGCGGCCCTGCTTCTGATCTCGCTGACCGGTGTCGCGCTGTTCGTGCTGATGGCCTGGCTCACCAAGGTGGCGCTGGGCTCATGGCACGCGAGCGAACTTTCCCAGGATTGAAAACCTTGACCATGAACGCTTCCATCTCCGCCATAGAGCAACTGCTGCTCGAACTGCCCGATCTCGACTGGATCACCGATGAAAGCCGCGTGACGCGGCTGTCGCAAGACTTCTCATGGTTCAGCCCGGTGCTGACCCGCCAGCTGAAGGACAAACGTGCCGACGTAGTCGTGCGTCCGCGCACCGAGGAAGAGATTCGCGCCGTGGTCGGCGCCTGCGCGCGGCGCAACGTGCCGATCACCATCCGCGGCAGCGGTACCGGCAACTATGGCCAGACGACGCCGCTGGCGGGCGGCGTGGTGCTCGACATGACCGGCTACAACGCCTTCTTGTGGGTGAAGCCAGGGGTGGCGCGCGCGCAAGCCGGCATTCGCCTGGGTGAGCTCGAGAAGCAGACCAAGCCTTCCGGCCAAGAGATGCGCTGCCTGCCGTCCACCTACCGCAGCGCCACGCTGGGCGGCCTGTTCGGCGGCGGGTTCGGCGGTGTGGGCTCCATCAACTACGGGCCGCTCGGTGCGCCAGGCAATGTGCTCGGCATCCGCGCAATGACCATCGAAGCGGACCCGCAGATGATCGAGCTGCGCGGCCCGGAGGCGATGCGCATGCACCATCTCTGGGGTACCAACGGACTGGTGCTTGAGCTGGAGGTCGCGCTGGCGCCCGCGCACCCCTGGCTCGAAACGCTGGTGACTTTCGACAAGTTTGAAGATGCGCTGCATTTCGCCGACAAGCTGGCGAATGCGCCGGGCATCGTGAAGCGGGAAATCGCATTCTTCGGCGCGCCGATTGCCGACCACCTCGCACAGCTTGCCGCGCACCTGCGCAAGGGTTGCCACACAGTACTGTCGCTGGTGGCCGAATCGTGCGAGCCAGCAATGCTGCAGCTGGCCGAAGCGCATGGCGGCACCGTGAGCTACCGCAAGACAGCAGCCGAGGTACAGAAGAGCAACCGCACGCTGATGGAGTTCACCTGGAACCACACCACGCTGCATGCACTCAAGGTCGACCCGACGCTCACGTACTTGCAGAGCGGCTTCGTGCCGGGTCGGCATGTCGAGCAGATCATCGAGATGGAACAACTGCTCGGTGGCGAGGTGATGATGCACATCGAGTTCCTGCGCAACGTGGCGGGTCTCATGACCTGCAGCGGATTGCAGCTGGTGCGTTTCAGCACCGAGGAGCGGCTCGCGGAGATCATCGACATTCACCTTGCGCACGGCGTGCACATCAACAACCCGCACGTGAACATCGTGGAAGACGGTAAGGCAGGCGGGGCACTGCCGCCGGAGGTCATCGAGATGAAAAAGCGCTTCGATCCGATGGGCCTGTTGAATCCGGGCAAGCTGCGCGACTGGCCGGTGAAGGGCGCGCCTGCAGCGGCCTGACGACGATCGCCCTGCGTCAGCGCTGGCGCCGGCGCAGCAAGAAAGCGATGGCCACGATCGCGAACGCTGCGATCCAGAGCGGCCACAGGCCGAACGGCGCGACCCAGCGCGCAAAAGGCGTGAGCCCCGTACGGCCTTCGACCGAGGCCTCGAGCACGCCGCGCGTGAGACGCGGCAGCTCGTGCGTGACGCGGCCTGCGGCATCGATGACCACGGTCGCACCGGTGTTGGTGGCCCGCACCATCGGCCGCGCGAATTCGAGCGAGCGCATGCGCGAGATGGCGAGGTGCTGGTCGATGGCCACGGAGTTGCCGAACCAGGCGATGTTGCTCACGTTGAGCAGGATGGTCGGGGCCGTGGCCTCGTCCTTGAAGTTCGCGCCGATCTCGTCGCCAAACAAGTCTTCGTAGCAGATGTTGGGCGCAATGCGCTGGCCCTGCCAGGCGAAAGGCGCCTGCGCCAGGCCGCCGCGGGCGAAGTCGCCGAGCGGAATGTTCATCATCCGGATGAACCAGCGAAAGCCCGGAGGGATGAACTCGCCGAACGGAACGAGGTGGTGCTTGCTGTAGCTGTAGGGCTGTGCGGCGCCGGGCTGGAAGCCGAGCACCGCGTTGCTGTAGGTCCCCTGCCCGCCCATCGGCAGGCCGACGATGGCGGCCTGCGTGCCCTGGCTGTAGCGCGCCTGGATGGCTTCAAGATAGCCGGCAGGCAGTTGCTGCGGCAGCAGCGGCAGCGCGGTTTCCGGCGTGACGACCAGGGAGGCCTTGGCATCGCGCAGCTGTTCGCCGTACCAGCGCAGCGCCAGGTCGATGCCGCCGCCGGGAATGAATTTTTCGTCCTGCGGGATATTGCCCTGCAGCAGCGCCATCTGCAGGTGGCCGCTCGAGCCCTTGTCCCCCTGCGCGCTGGCGGGCAACGGGTTGACCAAGTGCGGCGCCGCGAATGCAGCAATGACCAGGACCACGGCCTGCGCCAGCCCCAGGGTGCGGGCGGGGCGCGTCAGTGCAACGAGTGCCGCCACGAGCGCGGCGACCGCGCCGATGCCGTACACGCCGATCCAGGGCGCCCAGGCGGCCAGAGGCCCCTCGACGTGCGCATACCCGCCGGCCCCCCAGGGGAAGCCGGTGAACCAGCTGCCGCGCACGAGCTCGGCAAGCGTCCAGAGAGCGGCGAAGACCAGTGCGCCGCTCACCGGCCCCTGCGGGCCTCGGGCGACGAACCAGGCGCAGGCGGCGGCGTAATAGAGCCCGAGCGCCGCCGCGAGCGAGAGCACCGCGATGGCCGCGAGCGGCGCCGGAAGGCCGCCGTAGGTGTGCATCGAGATGAAAAGCCACCAGAAGCTGCCGGTGAGCCACGCGGTCGAAAAGAGCCAGCCATGCAGGCCGGCGCGGCGCCAGCCCGCGCCTTCGGTGCGCAGCCAGTCGAGCAGGCCGACGAGTGCCGCCAGCGAAACGAGCTGCAGCCACCACAGCGGGCGGCCGTTCGCGGGCCAGGCGATGGCGGCGGCCTGCGCGAGCCCTGCCAGCGCGAAGCCGAGAAGGCGCAGCAGGCCCACGACGGAAAAGGTCGGCTGTGTGCGGAGCGTTGCCGCTGCGGGCAGCGGCATCAGTCGGCCGCGTCGCTGCCGCGGGCCGGGGACACCTTGAACCAGCGCACGGCCCCGCCCTTGGTGTGCAGCACCACGAAGTCGAAGCCGCCGATGGCGTGATGCTCTCCGCGCTTGGGAACGTGGCCCATCTCGTGCGCGATGAGGCCGCCGATGGTGTCGAAGTCTTCGCTCAGCTGTTCTTCGTCGAAGGTGATGCCGAAGGCTTCTGCCACGCGTTCGATGGGCGTGTCGCCCGAGACGCGGTAGGTGTGGTCGGCCAGGCCGAAGATGTCGCCTTCGTCCTCGGCAATGTCGAACTCGTCTTCGATCTCGCCGACGATCTGCTCGAGCACGTCCTCGATGGTGATGAGGCCGGCCACGCGGCCGAACTCGTCGATCACGATGGCCAGGTGGTTGCGGTTGCCGCGGAACTCGCGCAGCAGGTCGTTCAGGCCCTTGCTCTCGGGAACGAAGGTGGCGGGGCGCAGCAGTGCCCGGATGTTGAGCCCCGGCGCGCGCTGCAGCTTGAGCAGATCTTTCGCCAGCAGGATGCCGATGATGTTTTCTTTTTCGCCTTCGTACACCGGGAAGCGCGAGTGAGCGGTGTCGATGACCAGATGCAGCAGCGCGTCGAACGGCGCGTCGATGTTGACCAGGTCCATGCGCGGGGCGGCAACCATGACGTCGCCGGCCGTCATGTCGGCCATGCGCAATACGCCCTCGAGCATCACGCGCGACTCGGCGCCGATCACCTCGTTGTCCTCGGCGTCGGCGAGGGTTTCGATCAGCTCGTCGCGCGAGTCGGGACCGGGGTGAATGAATTCGGCCAGCTTCTGGAGAAAGCCGCGCTTGTCTTCCCGTTCGACGGGAGCGCGTTCAGAGTGAGGTTCGGCCACTGCGGGAGGCGTAGTTGAAGAGCTGCAAGGATACCGGATTGCGCGTGACAGGCTCTACCGCACGGCCCTCATGGCCCTTTCTGCGGGACGCTCAAGGGGCAGATTTGCTTCGCGCGTCTCTCATGCCGCTGCGCACTTCCTGCAGGCTGGCGAGAACGGCCCAGAACTGCTTGGCCCGGGTCTTGAGCTGGTAATCGACCGCCGCGTAGTGCTCGAGCGCGATCTCGCTCATGCGGCTGTCGAAGGTGGCGCTCGGCAATTGCAGATGCGCCTCGGACTCGGAACCGCTGCGCACCACGGTGGCACCGGCGTTGCGGGCGATCTTCAGCATGGCGGCGTTTTCGCTCAGCGCATGGATGAAGAGCATGCCCACGCCTTCGTTGCGCGCCACGACCACGGCACGCTCGAACAGGCGGGCTCCGTAGCCGCGGCCGCGCGCATGGGCGGACACCGACACGCCGAACTCGGCGCAGTCGCTGTGCTGGTCGTCCGGCGCAAACGCCAGGTGGGCCATGGCAATGAGGTCGAGTCGGCGGTTGTAGATGCCAAAGAGCTCGTCGCGGTCGAAGTCGAGCCCGTCGACGTAGCGCTGCACCTGCTCGTCGGCCGCGGCATAGCCGAAGCGCAGGTAGCGGTCGTGCGGACTCAACGCCAGCAGGTGTTGCGCGATGCGCTCGCGTTCGCGCGGACCGATCGAACGGATCGGCACCATGACGGGTGAGGGCGCGGAGCTCGCGCGTGGTTGCGCCTCAACCATGGGCGCTTTCAGGAAAGAGCCGAGGCCGAGAGACGCCTTCAGAAGGGTCTTGGCGGTAAGCATGGCTCAAATATAAGGGTTTTCCCTTAATCAACAAGCCTGCATGGGTACTTTCGGGCTTCATAGGTGACGAGGTACCAAAGCGCGTGTCGTTCCCGCAACCGATTCGTGGCTAAACCGGCACAGCTGTTGTGGCCTTGACACGGTCAAGCACGAAGCTGGTCTTGCAATCTTCGACGCTGGGGTGCTTGAGCAGGGTGTCCATGATGAAGCGGCTGTAGTGCCCCATGTCGGCGACCACGACGCGCAGCAGGTAGTCCATGTCGCCCGTGAGAGCCGCGCACTCGACGACTTCGGGCCAGGTCTGCACGCTCGCCCGGAACAGATCCATCGGGTTGCGCTTGTGGCTTTCGGTGTGCTTTTCGAGCCGGACGTTGAGATAGGCGGTAAGGCCGAGGCCGATGACCTCGGGGCGGACGAGCGCAACGTAGCGGTCGATGACGCCGCTTTCTTCCAGCCGCTTGACCCGCCGGAGCACGGCGCTGGGCGACAGGCTCACCTGTTCGGCGATCTGGTCGTAGGTGGCTCGGCCGTCTGCTTGCAGCGTGCGCAGAATCAACCTATCAATCTTGTCGAGTGCTTCCATATCAGCATTTTCACAGGTTTATTGCGTCACGGCCATTTTCAGCGCCCATTAACGCTGAAAACGTGAGGGGGATCCGCTCTACAGTGCATCACTGGTCGTTTTCGCCCTTTCACCGACTGTTTCACTCATTCGAACCCACTTCTGGAGACCCCACATGAGCCACGCCGACGCCCCCCCTTTCACGCCCTGGGAGAACCCGATGGGGACCGATGGCTTCGAATTCATCGAATACGCGGCGCCGGACCCGGTGGCCATGGGCAAGGTGTTCGAGCGCATGGGCTTCACGGCGGTGGCCAAGCATCGCCACAAGAACGTGCTGCTGTACCGCCAGGGCACGATCAATTTCATCGTGAATGCCGAGCCCGACTCGTTCGCCCAGCGCTTTGCGCGCGAACACGGCCCGAGCGTCTGCGCGATCGCGTTCCGGGTGCAGGACGCCAAGCAGGCCTACGAGCGCGCCACATCGCTGGGGGCCTGGGGTTTTGCCGACAAGGCAGGTCCCGGCGAGCTGAACATCCCGGCCATCAAGGGCATCGGCGACAGCCTGATCTACCTGGTCGACCGCTGGCCCGGCAAGAACGGCGCCAAGCCGGGAGACATCGGCAACATCGGCTTCTACGACGTGGACTTCGAGCCACTGGCGGGCGTCGCCTCGCAGGATGCGCTGGCGCCCAAGGGCAATGGCCTGACTTACATCGACCACCTGACGCACAACGTGTACCGCGGCCGCATGAACGTCTGGGCCGCCTTTTACGAAAAGCTCTTCAACTTCCGCGAGATCAAGTACTTTGACATCGAAGGCCAAGTCACGGGTGTGAAGAGCAAGGCCATGACCAGCCCCTGCGGAAAGATCCGCATCCCGATCAATGAAGAAGGCAAGGAGCAGGCCGGCCAGATCCAGGAGTACCTGGACATGTACCGCGGCGAAGGCATCCAGCACATTGCGATGGGCTCGGACAACCTGTATGAAACCGTCGACGCGCTGCGCGCCAACGGCGTCACTCTGCTCGACACCATCGACACGTACTACGAGCTGGTGGACAAGCGCATTCTCGGACATGGCGAGGACGTGGCCGAACTGAAGAAGCGCAAGATCCTGATCGACGGCAAGAAGGACGCACTCCTTCTGCAGATCTTCAGCGAGAACCAGCTCGGGCCGATCTTCTTCGAGTTCATCCAGCGCAAGGGAGACGATGGTTTCGGCAACGGCAACTTCAAGGCGCTGTTCGAAAGCATCGAGCTCGACCAGATGCGCCGCGGCGTGCTGTCGGCCGCAAAATAACCATCTCTTTCACTGGCCAGGAACCTCCATGCGCAGCACGTTTTCGATCGGCTTGACTCTCATCGCGGCCGCGGCCGTTCTTTCGGGTTGCGCCATGGCGCCGGCCACCCCGGCGGCCGGCTCCTCCCGCCTGGACGTGGTGCAGAAGGCCGCGGCGCTGCGCATTTGCACGCCCGGCGACTACAAGCCGTTCAGCTTCCAGAAGGCCGACGGTTCGTTCGAAGGCATCGACGTGGACCTCATGACGGGCTTCAGCACCAGCCTCGGCGCCAAGCCGGAGTGGGTGAAGACCACCTGGGCCAACCTGCTGCCCGACCTCACCGCCGGCAAGTGCGACATGGCCGTTGGCGGTGTGTCCGTGACCACCGACCGGCAGAAGCGCGCCTTCTTCAGCGCGCCCTACATGGTGAACGGCAAGGCGCCAATCGCGCGCTGCGCTGACGTCGCCAAGTACCGGACCGTGGCCGACATCGACAAGCCTTCGACGCGGGTCATCTTCAATCCGGGCGGCAGCAACGAGCGCTTTGCGCGCGCCAACTTCAAGCAGGCCAAGCTCACGATGCATGGCGAGAACGTGACGATCTTCGACGAAATCCTTGCGAACCGCGCCGACGTGTTCGTGACCGAATCCGCCGAAGCCATCACGCAGCAGAAGCTCAAACCCGGACTCTGCGCCATCAACCCCGACAAGCCGCTGCAATACGGCGAGATGGCATGGATGCTGCCGCGCGACGACGTGGCTTTCAAGGCCTATGTCGACCAATGGCTGCACCTGCAGCAAGCCGGCGGCGACTTCCAGCGCGTGATGGACCGCTGGTTCAAATAACCAAACTGCTCTTTCCCATGGACACTCTCGCCGCCGCTGCCCCTGCCGCCGTCACGCCCGTCGTCTACGGTGCTTCCGATCGCCCGCCGCGCGGCGACTACTCCCGCGGCGGCACGGTGCTTGCCGATTACACCTGCCCGCAGGACTGGGCCAGCTACACGCCGGCCGATCACGACACCTACAAGCGGCTCTACGAACGGCAGGCGGCGCAGCTGCCGGGCCTGGCCTGCGATGCGTTCATCAACGCGCTGCCTTTGCTGGGCGTGAAGGACCGCATTCCTCGTTTCGAGGAAATCAACAAACGACTGCATCGCGCCACCGGCTGGGAGATCGTCGCGGTGCCGGGGCTGATTCCCGAGCTGCCGTTCTTCACCCTGCTGGCGAACCGCAAGTTTCCGGTGACCGACTGGATCCGCAAGCCGGAGGAGTTCAACTACATCGTCGAGCCCGATGTATTCCATGACCTGTTCGGCCACGTGCCGATGCTGTTCGACCCGACCTTTGCCGACTACGTGCAGCGCTATGGCGAGGGCGGCATCAAGGCGCACGAACTGGGCGCGGGCGAGAAGCTGGCGCGGCTGTACTGGTACACAGTCGAGTTCGGCCTCATTCGCCAGCCCGACGGGCTGCGCGCATACGGCGCCGGCATCCTGAGCTCGGTGGGCGAACTGCAGCACGCGGTGCGCAGCGACGAACCGCACCGGCTGCCGCTCGATCTGCTGCGCGCCATGCGCACGCTCTACAAGATCGACACGTACCAGGCCAACTATTTCGTGATCGACAGCTTCGCGCAGCTGTTCGATCTCACGGCGCCCGACTTCACGCCGCTCTACCGCGCGCTCGAGGTCGAGTCCGACATTCCCGCCGGGGTGCTGCTGCCGGGCGAGACCGGCAAGGCCTGAAAACGCGCCTCCCGGTTCGATTGCGGCACTCTCGCGCAGCGCTCGGTGCCGCGGGCGCTATCGCATGCGCGACAGCGCCCACCCCGCTCCTAGGACAAGCCCGCTGGCGGCTGGCCACCTCTGGCTCCCACAATCCGCGCAGAAGGAGCTTGCATGCAGACATCCGCGCGACAAAACTATCCGGCCGACGTGCCGCGAGAGATCCACCCGGAACAGTACCGGTCCCTGTCTCACATGTTCGACGAAGCCTTCGGGCGCTACGCCGACCGCCCGTTCTCGGTCTGCATGGAACGTTGGATGTCGTACGGCGAGCTCGACACGTTGTCGAAGGCGCTGGGCGCATGGCTGCAGTCGCTCGGCCTCGAGCCGGGCGCGCGGGTGGCGATCATGCTGCCGAACGTGCCGCAGTTTGCGGTCACCATGTGCGGCGTGCTGCGGGGGGGATATACCTGCGTCAACGTCAATCCGCTCTATACGGCGCGCGAACTCGAGCATCAACTCAAGGACTCGGGGGCGACGGCCATCGTCATCCTGGAAAACTTCGCGGCAACGCTGGAACAGGTGATCGAGCGCACCCCGATCAAGCACGTGGTCGTCACGTCGATGGGCGATCTGCTGGGCGGCCTCTACGGCGCCTGGATCACTGTCGCGGTTCGCCACCTGGCGAAGATGGTTCCGCCCTACAAGCTTCCCCTGGGCAACGGCCGCACTGTGACGCCGTTTCCGAAGGTCATCGAAGACGGGCGCGGACGCACGCTGGCCGCGGACCAGAGCACGCTCGATTCGATCGCGTTCCTGCAATACACCGGCGGCACCACGGGTCTGTCCAAGGGCGCGGTGCTGACGCATCGCAACATCGTCGCGGCCACCTTGCAGGCGGAGGCGTGGTTCACGCCCGCGCTTTCCAAGGCGGGCGACCTGTCGAAGGTCAACAGCATTGCCGCGCTGCCGCTGTATCACATCTTCGCGCTCACGCTCTGCCTGCTGGTCATCCGCCAGGGGTCGCACATGACGCTGATTCCGAATCCGCGCGATTTCAACAAGTTCATCGCGGTGCTCAAGAAGCGTCCGTTCCACATGCTGCCGGCGGTGAACACTCTCTTCAATGCGCTGCTGTTGCACCCCGAATTCAAATCGATCGATTTCTCGACGCTGTTCGTCTCGCAGGCGGGGGGAATGGCCGCTTCCGAGGGCACGGCCCGGCGGTGGTTCGAGGCCACGGGCTGTCCGATGATCGAAGGCTGGGGCATGAGCGAAACCTGCGCCATCGGAACCAACAATCCCGTTTCGAATACCGAGTTCACGGGAACCATCGGCTTGCCGCTGCCGAGCATCGAGATCGCCATCAAGGACGACGAAGGCAACTCCCTGCCGGTCGGAGCGCCAGGCGAGCTCTGTATCAAGGGCCCCAACGTGATGAGGGGCTACTACAACCAGCCGGCGGAAACGGCTGCCGCTTTCACGGCCGACGGATTCATGCGCACTGGCGACATCGCCGTGATGCAAGACGACGGCTACAGCCGCATCGTCGACCGCAAGAAGGACATGATCCTGGTCAGCGGCTTCAATGTTTTTCCGAACGAGCTGGAGAACGTGATCTCACTGTGCCCCGGTGTCGTCGAATGCGCCGCCATCGGGGTGCCGGACGAAAAGCAGGGTGAGGCGATCAAGGTTTTTGTGGTGCGCAGGGACCCGGCACTCACCGAAGATGCCGTGCTGCAGTACTGCAATGGACAACTCACCGGCTACAAGCGGCCCAAGCACATCGAGTTCCGGGATTCATTGCCGAAGACCAATGTTGGGAAGATCCTCCGGCGGGAGTTGCGCCCCAGCGCGAGCGCCTGAATGAGCCGCCAAGCCGGGGCCGGGCTGCCGACGAATATCGTCGTCTTCGAGCGCGGCTGGCTGTCGTCGAACAACATCCTGTTTATCGGCGCCGAAGAGACCGCGCTGGTCGACACCGGGTATGCCACGCATGCCGAGCAGACTCTGGCGCTGGTTGAATCGACGTTAGGAACGCGGCTTCTCGACCGGATTCTGAATACACATCTGCACAGCGACCACTGCGGCGGCAACGCCGCCTTGCAGCAACGCTACCCGGCGCTTCGAACGGATATTCCACCGGGCGAGGCTCCATTGGTGGAGCGGTGGGACGAGGAGCACTTGAGCTTCCGTGCGACAGGGCAGATCTGCCCGCAGTTTCATTTCACCGGCTTGCTGCAGCCGGGAAAGGAATGCATGCTGGGCGACAGGCCATGGCAGGTGCACAGCGCGCCCGGCCACGATCCTCATTCGATCATCCTGTTCGATCCGGTCTCGCGGACGCTGATCTCGGCGGACGCCTTGTGGGAAAACGGGTTTGGCATTGCCTTTCCGGAGCTTGCTGGCGAACCGTCGTTCGAAGACGTGGCGGCCACGCTGGATCGGATCGAGGCGCTGGCCCCGTCACAGGTGATTCCAGGACACGGGCGTGTCTTCGGAGAGGTCAGCAGCGCCTTAGCCACGGCACGTCGCCGGCTCGACGGCCTTCAGCGCGACCCTGTGAAGCATGCGCGGCATGCGATCAAGGTCTTGATGAAGTTCAAGCTGTTGGAAGTGCAGTCCATTGCGATCGACGATTGGGAAGCATGGCTTCGGGGCGCATCGTACCTGGGTGTGATTCGGTCGCGCTTCTTCCCAGATCTGGAGTTGCGTCAATTGGCCGACGACATCTTGGCTGAATTGGTTCTAGCTGGTGCAGCTGCAGTCGATACGTCGAGCATCCGCAATATCTAGCTCTGCTCTGCGGCAATAAAAAAAGCGCGTCACCAAATGATGACGCGCTTTTTTAAAACACCAAAAGAAAAAGCCCAACACGCTGTGTTGGGCTTTTCCAGGCTGTAAGAGCCTGACGATGACCTACTTTCACACGGGAACCCGCACTATCATCGGCGCTGACGCGTTTCACTGTCCTGTTCGGGATGGGAAGGAGTGGTACCACGTCGCTATGGTCATCAGGCATAACTTGTTGCTGTGCTGATCACATGATCAACACAACGAATTCATAGAGTTTGGAATCAGCGCGCAATTGTCTTGCGCTTGCTTGAATGTATTTTGAATGCGTCAACTTGGCATAACACCTTGATCAGATTGATCAAAGTTATAGGGTCAA
Source organism: Variovorax sp. OV700 (assembly GCF_900099805.1). Classification (GTDB taxonomy): domain Bacteria; phylum Pseudomonadota; class Gammaproteobacteria; order Burkholderiales; family Burkholderiaceae_C; genus Variovorax. Next base: position 465,172 of record NZ_FNDR01000004.1, read on the forward strand.
GCCGCACGAGCAATTAGTATCAGTTAGCTTAACGCATTACTGCGCTTCCACACCTGACCTATCAACGTCCTGGTCTTGAACGACTCTTTAGGGGGCTCAAGGCCCCGGCAGATCTCATCTTGAAACGAGTTTCCCGCTTAGATGCTTTCAGCGGTTATCTCTTCCACACTTAGCTACTCGGCAATGCCACTGGCGTGACAACCGATACACCAGAGGTGTGTCCACTCCGGTCCTCTCGTACTAGGAGCAGGCTTCCTCAAATCTGCAGCGCCCACGGAAGATAGGGACCAAACTGTCTCACGACGTTTTAAACCCAGCTCACGTACCTCTTTAAATGGCGAACAGCCATACCCTTGGGACCGGCTACAGCCCCAGGATGAGATGAGCCGACATCGAGGTGCCAAACACCGCCGTCGATATGAACTCTTGGGCGGTATCAGCCTGTTATCCCCAGAGTACCTTTTATCCGTTGAGCGATGGCCCTTCCATACAGAACCACCGGATCACTATGTCCTGCTTTCGCATCTGCTCGACTTGTCAGTCTCGCAGTTAAGCACGCTTATGCCATTGCACTATCGTCACGATGTCCGACCGTAACTAGCGTACCTTCGAACTCCTCCGTTACGCTTTGGGAGGAGACCGCCCCAGTCAAACTGCCTACCATGCACTGTCCCCGATCCAGATAATGGACCTAGGTTAGAACCTCAAACACACCAGGGTGGTATTTCAACGTTGGCTCCGCAAGATCTAGCGACCCTGCTTCAAAGCCTCCCACCTATCCTACACAGATCTGTTCAAAGTCCAATACAAAGCTACAGTAAAGGTTCATGGGGTCTTTCCGTCTTTCCGCGGGGAGATTGCATCATCACAAACATTTCAACTTCGCTGAGTCTCAGGAGGAGACAGTGTGGCCATCGTTACGCCATTCGTGCAGGTCGGAACTTACCCGACAAGGAATTTCGCTACCTTAGGACCGTTATAGTTACGGCCGCCGTTTACTGGGACTTCAATCAAGAGCTTGCACCCCATCATTTAATCTTCCAGCACCGGGCAGGCGTCACACCCTATACGTCCACTTTCGTGTTTGCAGAGTGCTGTGTTTTTAATAAACAGTCGCAGCCACCGATTTTTTGCAACCCATTCATGCTTCGTTGTTCACTACACACTAATAGGGCACACCTTCTTCCGAAGTTACGGTGTCAATTTGCCGAGTTCCTTCTCCTGAGTTCTCTCAAGCGCCTTAGAATACTCATCTCGCGCACCAGTGTCGGTTTGCGGTACGGTCGTATATAGCTGAAGCTTAGTGGCTTTTCCTGGAACCTCGTTCAGTCACTTCACGGACAAGTCCGCTCGATCGTTGGCCTCGGTATATGTGCACCGGATTTGCCTAATGCACGCCTACATCCAACTAAACCAGAATAATCCAATAACTGGATGACCTATTAAGATCCGTCCCCACATCGCACTATATATCGGTACAGGAATATTGACCTGTTTCCCATCAGCTACGCATCTCTGCCTCGCCTTAGGGGCCGACTCACTCTACGCCGATGAACGTTGCGTAGAAAACCTTGCGCTTACGGCGAGGGGGCTTTTCACCCCCTTTAACGCTACTCATGTCAGCATTCGCACTTCTGATACCTCCAGCACGCTTTACAACGCACCTTCACAGGCTTACAGAACGCTCTCCTACCACTTGCAATAAATTGCAAATCCGCAGCTTCGGTAACTGGCTTAGCCCCGTTACATCTTCCGCGCAGGACGACTCGATCAGTGAGCTATTACGCTTTCTTTAAATGATGGCTGCTTCTAAGCCAACATCCTGACTGTTTTAGCCTTCCCACTTCGTTTCCCACTTAGCCAATTTTAGGGACCTTAGCTGGCGGTCTGGGTTGTTTCCCTCTTGAGTCCGGACGTTAGCACCCGGTGCTCTGTCTCCCAAGCTGTACTCATCGGTATTCGGAGTTTGCCTTGGTTTGGTAAGTCGCCATGACCCCCTAGCCAAAACAGTGCTCTACCCCCGATGGTAATACTTGAGGCACTACCTAAATAGTTTTCGGAGAGAACCAGCTATTTCCAAGTTTGTTTAGCCTTTCACCCCTATCCACAGCTCATCCGCTAGTTTTGCAACACTAGTCGGTTCGGACCTCCAGTACCTGTTACGGCACCTTCATCCTGGCCATGGATAGATCACTTGGTTTCGGGTCTACACCCAGCGACTGATCGCCCTATTCGGACTCGATTTCTCTACGGCTTCCCTATTCGGTTAACCTTGCCACTGAATGTAAGTCGCTGACCCATTATACAAAAGGTACGCAGTCACCCCTTA
>NZ_FNDR01000004.1:470000-472500 GCF_900099805.1 Variovorax sp. OV700
CTTTCGCTGCGTTATCCCCCACGATTGGGCACGTTCCGATGTATTACTCACCCGTTCGCCACTCGCCGCCAGGATTGCTCCCGCGCTGCCGTTCGACTTGCATGTGTAAGGCATGCCGCCAGCGTTCAATCTGAGCCAGGATCAAACTCTATAGTTCGATCTTGATTTTTGCGCCCCATCTCGCGATGAGGCAAAACTCATAAAAAAAGAATTAAAGTGAACTTCACTTCTATCTCATGAGCGTTTTTAAGTCTTGCGACTTGTTCCGAAGAACTTACGCAATTACCTTCAAACGCCCACGCTTATCGGCTGTAAATTTTTAACGAACCCCGAAGCAACTTTCGTCTACTTCGTCTTGCTTTGCTGCGATCAGCGAAGCCTTGTAGTCTATCACGGTTTTTTAAGTACCGTCAAACTTTTTTCGCTTTCAACATCTTCTTGTCGCACCCCGCAACCTTCGCTGCGAGACGCTGAAGCTGTTTCAGCGGAGCCTTCGATTATGCACTGTTTTCTCAAACCGCGTCAACTTCGAAGGAAGTTTTTTCTTCGGCCTCCTAGGCAGCCTGCTCATCGAGCTTGCTGCCTAGGAGCCGCCCCGCGGCGCCTCCAGAGAGACGCTACGTTGCTTGCCTTTTTGTGTGAACACTTTTTGGGTGCTCACACAAAAAGGAAAGCCCAACACGCTGTGTTGGGCTTTTCCAGGCTGTAAGAGCCTGACGATGACCTACTTTCACACGGGAACCCGCACTATCATCGGCGCTGACGCGTTTCACTGTCCTGTTCGGGATGGGAAGGAGTGGTACCACGTCGCTATGGTCATCAGGCATAACTTGTTGCTGTGCTGATCACATGATCAACACAACGAATTCATAGAGTTTGGAATCAGCGCGCAATTGTCTTGCGCTTGCTTGAATGTATTTTGAATGCGTCAACTTGGCATAACACCTTGATCAGATTGATCAAAGTTATAGGGTCAAGCCGCACGAGCAATTAGTATCAGTTAGCTTAACGCATTACTGCGCTTCCACACCTGACCTATCAACGTCCTGGTCTTGAACGACTCTTTAGGGGGCTCAAGGCCCCGGCAGATCTCATCTTGAAACGAGTTTCCCGCTTAGATGCTTTCAGCGGTTATCTCTTCCACACTTAGCTACTCGGCAATGCCACTGGCGTGACAACCGATACACCAGAGGTGTGTCCACTCCGGTCCTCTCGTACTAGGAGCAGGCTTCCTCAAATCTGCAGCGCCCACGGAAGATAGGGACCAAACTGTCTCACGACGTTTTAAACCCAGCTCACGTACCTCTTTAAATGGCGAACAGCCATACCCTTGGGACCGGCTACAGCCCCAGGATGAGATGAGCCGACATCGAGGTGCCAAACACCGCCGTCGATATGAACTCTTGGGCGGTATCAGCCTGTTATCCCCAGAGTACCTTTTATCCGTTGAGCGATGGCCCTTCCATACAGAACCACCGGATCACTATGTCCTGCTTTCGCATCTGCTCGACTTGTCAGTCTCGCAGTTAAGCACGCTTATGCCATTGCACTATCGTCACGATGTCCGACCGTAACTAGCGTACCTTCGAACTCCTCCGTTACGCTTTGGGAGGAGACCGCCCCAGTCAAACTGCCTACCATGCACTGTCCCCGATCCAGATAATGGACCTAGGTTAGAACCTCAAACACACCAGGGTGGTATTTCAACGTTGGCTCCGCAAGATCTAGCGACCCTGCTTCAAAGCCTCCCACCTATCCTACACAGATCTGTTCAAAGTCCAATACAAAGCTACAGTAAAGGTTCATGGGGTCTTTCCGTCTTTCCGCGGGGAGATTGCATCATCACAAACATTTCAACTTCGCTGAGTCTCAGGAGGAGACAGTGTGGCCATCGTTACGCCATTCGTGCAGGTCGGAACTTACCCGACAAGGAATTTCGCTACCTTAGGACCGTTATAGTTACGGCCGCCGTTTACTGGGACTTCAATCAAGAGCTTGCACCCCATCATTTAATCTTCCAGCACCGGGCAGGCGTCACACCCTATACGTCCACTTTCGTGTTTGCAGAGTGCTGTGTTTTTAATAAACAGTCGCAGCCACCGATTTTTTGCAACCCATTCATGCTTCGTTGTTCACTACACACTAATAGGGCACACCTTCTTCCGAAGTTACGGTGTCAATTTGCCGAGTTCCTTCTCCTGAGTTCTCTCAAGCGCCTTAGAATACTCATCTCGCGCACCAGTGTCGGTTTGCGGTACGGTCGTATATAGCTGAAGCTTAGTGGCTTTTCCTGGAACCTCGTTCAGTCACTTCACGGACAAGTCCGCTCGATCGTTGGCCTCGGTATATGTGCACCGGATTTGCCTAATGCACGCCTACATCCAACTAAACCAGAATAATCCAATAACTGGATGACCTATTAAGATCCGTCCCCACATCGCACTATATATCGGTACAGGAATATTGACCTGTTTCCCATCAGCTACGCATCTCTGCCTCG
>NZ_FNDR01000004.1:477500-623666 GCF_900099805.1 Variovorax sp. OV700
GACCAAGTCCTTCGGCGAAAAGACCGTCATCCGCAACTTCACGGGCACCATCCTGCGCGGCGACAAGGTCGGCCTGCTGGGCCCCAATGGCGCGGGCAAGACCACGCTGCTCAAGCTCATTTTGGGTGAACTCGAACCGGACAGCGGCAAGATCCGCCGCGGCACCAACCTGCAGGTGGCTTATTTCGACCAGATGCGCGACAAGCTCGACCTGGACGCCACGCTGGAAGACTTCATCAGCCCGGGCAGCGAATGGATCGAGATCGGCAGCCAGCGCAAGCACGTGAAGAGCTATCTCTCCGACTTTCTCTTTTCCCCTGCGCGCGCCAATTCTCCGGTGCGCTCGCTCAGCGGCGGCGAACGCAATCGGCTGCTGCTGGCCCGCCTGTTCGCGCGTCCGGCCAATGTGCTGGTGCTGGACGAACCGACCAACGACCTGGACATCGACACCCTCGAACTCCTGGAAGGCCTGCTGCAGGACTACGACGGGACCGTTTTCCTGGTCAGCCACGACCGGACCTTCCTGGACAACGTGGTGACCAGCACGATCGCATTCGAAGGCGACGGCCATTGGCGCGAATACGAAGGCAGCGTGCAGGACTGGCTGATCCAGTCGAAGCGCGCGCGCGAGATCGCGGAACAACGGCAAGCCGCCAGCCCTCCGCCAGCGCCGGCTCCGACGCCTGCCCTGGCCGAATCCGCTGCCGCCCGCCCCGCGGCGGCACGCAAGAAGCTCAGCTACAAGGAGCAGCGCGAACTCGAGGCGCTTCCGGCGCAGATTGAAGCGCTCGAAGCCGAGCAGAAGCGCCTCACCGAAATGCTCGAACTCGACGGCGGGGCAATCTATGCCACCGACGCTTCGCGCGCGGCCGAACTGAGCCAGCGCCACGCCCAGATCGACGACGAATTGCTAGCCGCCCTGGAGCGCCAGGAGGAATTGTCCGCCGCGCGTTAGTGCCTTGGTTTTGCATCGGGCTGTCACGCCGTCCCACGCGCAGACGCCGCCAACTGGGCTATATATGCGGCTTCAAAGCTCCCAGAACGCCGCATGTCTTCCATCTACGCGCTCTTCGGCCGGTCCGTTGCACTCCTGGCCATTGTCCTGCAGGGCGCTTGCGCACAGCTGCCCGAGCACGTCGACCGCCCGGTATCGGTGGCACTTCCCTCGCCCAGTGGCACTGCCCTGGAGGCCTTGGTCCAGCAGCGGCGCAGAGCCGACGCAGCGCGATTCGAATCCGGTTTTTTGCTACTCGGCGGGCCTCCTGCCGCCTATGGCAGCCGGCTCGCATTGATTGAAGGCGCCCAGAAGACGCTGGACCTGCAGTACTACGCGATCCACGCCGACGCCAGCACCGGCCGGCTGTTGCGGGGAATCCGGGCGGCGGCCGGGCGTGGCGTGCGCGTGCGGATCCTGCTCGATGATCTTCACAGCACCGGCCGCGACGCGCTGGTGCTGGGCCTGGCCTTCGTGCCCAACATCGAGATGCGCCTGTTCAACCCGCTCGCCGGCGCGCGCGGCTCTTCGTTCGCACGAATCTTCAACTCGATCGGCGATGCCTCGCGGATCCAGCAGCGGATGCACAACAAGCTCTTTCTCGCCGACAACGTGCTCGGCGTGACCGGCGGCCGAAATCTGGGCGACGCCTACTTCGGCAATGCGCTGAAGGGCAACTTCATCGATCTGGACATCCTGGCGGCCGGCCCGATCGTGCAGGATCTGTCGCGCAGCTTCGATAGCTACTGGAACAACGAGCGCGCCTACCCTGTGCAGTCGCTGGTCAAGCGCGAAGAGCTGAAGGCCATCCGCGAACGTGCGGAACAGGCCGACCGGGAACTGGCCGATGAATCGGCCCGGGCCTTGAACGCGCCGCCGACATCCCAGACGCCGGCGCCCGCGGAAGGCGAACCGAAGCCCGGCGCTCCCCCAACGGCGGCACAGCTGGCCCGCGCCTGGGACGAAAAACCCCTGGATCTGCGCACCGCCCGCTTCGTCTGGGCGCCCGCGGTGATGCTCGCCGACCAGCCCGGCAAGATTCCCGCCGACAAGGGGCCGAACCAGACGAAAGCACCGGGCCTGGTGGTGAGCCAGCCCAACGACAGGGCCAACCCGTCGCGCCGGGCCGCATCGCTCGAGGCCAGTTCCGACATTGCCGCCGGCAGCGACACGGTGGTGGAGGGCCTGTTGCAACTGATCGGACAGGCGAACAGCGACCTGCTCATCATCTCGCCCTATTTCGTGCCCGGCCCGGACATGAAGCAAGCCTTTGCGGCGGCCCGGGGCCGCGGGGTTCGCATCCGCGTGCTGACCAACTCGCTGGCGTCGAACGACGCGCCGGTGGCGCATGTCGGCTATTCGCGCCATCGCCAGGATCTGCTCAAGATCGGCGTCGAGCTTTACGAACTGCGCAGCGAGCAAGCCAGTGTCAGCAACGCCTTCGGCTCATCGGGCGACGGCAGCGTCGGCGCATCGCGCTCCATGCTGCACTCGAAGGTGCTGGTGATGGACGGCCGGCTGCTGGTGGTCGGCTCGATGAACCTCGACCTGCGCTCGCAACTGCAGAACACCGAACTCGCCCTGCTCGTGCGAAGCGCCGAACTTTCCCGCACGGCGTCCGAGCAGATCGAGCGCGGCATGCGCGAAGGCTCGTGGCGGATCGAGCTGAACGACGGCTCGCTGGTCTGGCGGGCGCCCGAAGGCAGCGGCTTGAAGGACACCACCACCGAGCCCGACGCCAGCCTGACCCTGCGCCTGATGCTCAAGCTGTTCGGCCCGCTGGCGCCGGACCAGCTGCTGTAGCCCTAGAGGCCGAGGCCCGCCGCTCGGGATGGCAGGTCAGTGCTTGTGAGCAGCCGGCGCGGCCGCGTCGGCGCCTTCCGGCGCGCCCACCGGCAGCTTCAGGTCGAGCGAGGTCTTCTGGCCCTTCGCATCCTCGAACCTGAGCGTCATCGGCACGGTCGAACCCTTGGCCAGCGCCTGCTTCAGGTCCATCATCATCACGTGGTTGCCGCCCGGCTTGAGCTCGACGGTCTGGCCGGCGGGGAGTTCGAGCCCGCCCGCCAGCTCGCGCATCTTCATGGTGTCGCCTTCCATCTTCATCTCGTGAACTTCGGCCACGCCGGCGGCCGGCGTCGAGATACCGACCAGCCTGGTGCCGGTGGGCGCGGTGAGCTTCATGAAAGCGCCGGTGCCGCTCTGACCCGGGACCGACTGGCGCACCCAGCCGTCGCGCACGTCGACCGTGGCCACGCCCTGCGCCACCACGTCGAGCCTGGCGGCAGGGGTCTTGAGCCCGGCGGTCGAGTTGCCCGACGCCGGCACCTCGGCCCAGTCGATGCTGCCCACGTCGCAGGTCTGCAGCACTTTGAACCACAGCGGACCCGGCGTGCCGGGCACCTTGCCGCGCAACACGAATTCGGCGCGTTCGCTCGCAGGCAGCGCCGCTTGCGGGCTTTCCGCGGTCCAGCGCACTTCGCCGTCTCCGGCATTCTTCTGCACGTCGAGCCTCCAGCCCTTGCGCGCCTGCGCATCGCTCAGGATGAAGCCCTTGGGCAGGCGGACGGCCAGGCCGGTGGTGGCCTTGGCGCCTTCGCAGGCATGGCCCACGCGGAAGGCCGCGTCGTAGTCGCTGCCGACGGTGACGCCGCCGCGCGGCAAGGTGACGTGGGCGAACGCGGTCGCGGTGCCCGCCAGCATGGCGCATGCGGCGACGGTCTTGAGGGTGATTCGCGGGTGGTTCATCTGGAACTCCTTGAAGAAAGCGGTGAAAAGAGAGAGAAGGTCAGAGGTCGAACTTGAGTTCGGCCACGTAGGTGCGTTGGGTGTAGGGATGGAAGGCCCAGTACTTGTTGTTGTTCAGGTTGTCGATGCCCACGGCGGCGCTCCATTGCCGGTCGATGCGATAGCGAATGCGCGCATCGACCACGAGGAACTTCGAAAAGCCCGTATACGCAGCGCCGTTCGTGTCGCTGTTGTCCAGCGTGCCGTATTGCTTGCCGCTGTAGCGCGCGCCGACCGTGTAGCTCCATCTGGCGTCGGGCCGATAGGTGGCGAGCAGCGTGGCTCGCACCTTCGGAATGCGCGGCTGCTCGTGGCCCACGCTGGCGGGAAAGCCGCTGTTGGCGGCAACCTTCGATCGGGTCAGCGTGAGGCTACCGCTCAAGTCCAGCCCCTTGACGCCCACGTCGACCGCGTTCAGCGCCACCTCGAGCCCCCGCGTGCGGATGGCATCGACGTTCTGCACCGTGCTCACCAGGTTGGTGATTGCCTGGCTGTAGAGCGCGTCCTTGGTGTTCTCGAAGAAGAGCGTGGTGCGCAGGACGCCGTCGAACCCCCATGTTTTCAGGTCGCGCTCGGCGCTGAGTTCCGTAGTCCACGAACGCTCCGGGCGCAAATTCGGGTTGGTATTGACGATGCGGTTGCCGTCGATCGAGCCCTGGTAGAGCTCGCTCACGGTCGGCATGCGCACCGCGCGGCCGGTCGAGGCCTTGAACAACCAATCGGGCGTAGCCTGCCAAGCGATGGCGGCCTTGGGCGAGTCGTAGCTGTTCTTGCGCGGCGCAAAGTCCAGCAGCCTGGTCGCGTTGCCGAGCTGCCCGCCATAGGCTTCCCATCGCTCGTGCCGCAGGCCCAGCGTGGTCTTCCAATCCTTGGCAAAACGCCAGGTGTCCTGCACGTAGAGCGACTGGAGCCGCGTGTTGCCGTTGAAGGCGGAAAACGGCGTCACGGCGGGCCCCTCGATCCAGTCGAGCGTGTTGCCGACGCTGGTGCGCAGGCGCGCCGTGTCCTGCTGGAAACCGAAGTCGACCACATGCGCGCCCACGCCCTCGGCCGAGCCGGTGGGCCGCCACGTGCCTGCCGCCTTGAAGGTGTGCCAGCCAGAGCCGCCCATGTCGGTGGTGCGCCCGGGGCCGCCGTTGAAGGCGCCGGGCAAGGGCGTGGTCGGCGTGCGCGAGGTGTCTCTCGAATAGTCGAACAGGCTCGCGGCCACCTCCCAGTCGAACACGCCGCCGGTGTGGCTCTTGACCGAGAGGCCATGCATGTAGTGCGTGAGCGCTGTCTCCGTCGGCGCCAGCGCGGCGCTCGGCGAATCCAGGTTGTAGGTACGCCCGGCGATGTTCACACGCCCCGAATAAACGGGCCGCCCGAGGCCATCGCGCAGGTAGGTGTCGACGCTGCCATGCGTGGTGTTGTTCCAGGCACCCAGCGTGTAGGTGGCGCGAACGGTGGGCGAAAAGTCGTAGGCCACCTTCAGCTTGGCCTGCTCCTGCGTGGTGTCGTAGATGGTGGAGCCGCCCACCAGCCACCAGGGTTGGTTCGACGGGTTCAGCCCCAGCACCGCGCCGGTGACCGGCGTGCCCGCATTGCCCACCGTGCCGGCGCTCACCAGCCGGTTGCCGAACACCAGCGCCTGTCCCTTGCTGTGGGTGCGCGAGGCACTGATCCACCACGACCAGTCGCCGCTGCGGCTGCCCAGCGACAGGTCGAGCTGCTGGCCCGCGGGCGACGAGTGGCTGTTGTACAGGTCGAAGTTCGAGGCAAAGCCGCTGAGCTTGACGTGCGCCTCGAGCTTGGTGGGCATGCGCGTCACATAGTCGACCACGGCGCCGACCGAGTTGCCCGGGTAGGCGGCCGAGAACGGCCCGTAGAGCACGTCGACCCGTTCGATTTCTTCGGGCGACACCATGCCCCAGCGCGGCGCGTAGGTGGCGCCGTTGCCCAGCGGATTCGACAGCATGATGCCGTCCGCGTACACCATCGAGCGTGCACTGTTGCCCGTGCCCGAGGCGCGCGTGGCAAGCACCGCGTGGTTGAAATCGCCGATGTAGCGCTTGCGCACCACCAGGCTGGGCAGGTACTTCAGCGCGTCTTCGCTGTCGGTCGCGTTCACCGTTTCGACGATCTGCTCGTGCGTCAGGCCCTCGATGGTGGTCGGAATCTGCGTCGGCAGCGAGGTTGGGCGGCCGTCAATGACGGTGACGGTGCTCAGTGTGCGCGGACCGCTGCCGTCTTCGGACGGGTCGGGCGCGTTTTGCGCCCACACGGGGGCGCCAAGGGGAAATGCCATGGCGATCGCCAAGGCGCGGGAATGCTTTTTCACGGTGAACCTGCTCCACGAACTTCAAGCCGGAAAGGCCACATGCGCCCCTCGGATCGGGGCGCGTGCGGCTACGGTTTTGGCAGTTTCAGGAGAAGGTCGGGGGTCCGCGCGCCGGCAGCGGCGCGGCGGTGGCCGCGGCAAGTCGCGCGGCGGGAATCGACTGGAGCACCCGGCCCAGCGGCAAGGGAAGATCGAAGGCCGCCGCGGCCGACGACGGAGGCGGTGCGCCAGTCAGCAGGCACAGCGGACAGTCCATGTGCGAGGCGCCCACTTCCTGCACGCCGTCATCGGTCTGCACCACCGCCTTGATCGAACCGGCGCTCGAGCACACCAGTTCCATGGCCTGCGGATGCACGATGGGCGACGCCACCGCCACGCCAAGCGAGAGCATGAACCACAGCAGCGCCCATCGGCCGACGAGGCCGAGGAAGCGGGGGGGGTTTCGCAGCAGGTGCATGGCAAAGGAGATTATCGGCGCTGTTTGCCCTTGGGTGCCGAAGTGCTGCGCTGTGCCGGCTTGGCATTGCCGGCGCTCCTGGCGCCGCTCTTCGCGGTGGAACCCTTGGCGGCCCCCTTGGCGTTCCGACCGCCCCGCTGCGCGGCCTTGGGCGCTGGCGCCGTCGGCACCGCCACCGGCGGCTGCGCGGACAGCGGCACCGCTGAGACCGTGAATCCACGCGCCGCCAGCAGCGCGGGCAATCCCTCCGGCCCGACCATGTGCAATGCACCCACGGCGGCAAAGACGCGCTTGCCGCCCGCATGCATGCGTTCGATGCCGTCCGCCAGGGTGGGATTGCGGTCGTCGAGCAGGCGCTTCATCAGCCGCCGCTCAGCCGGCGTGTTGAGGCAGTTGCACCACTCGGGGTAGCGGGCGAGCTTGTCGGCGTCGCCGCGGGCCCAGACGTCTGCCAGCTCTTTCATTTGCGTGCGCAGCTGGCCCGACTCCAGTTCGTCGAGGGCGCCGTCGATCTGCTCCGCCTCTTCGGCTTCGGAATCGCCGGTCAGCATCTTCAGTTGCGCGGCAGCGCTTTCCAGGGCGAACACCGGCTTGCCGCTATTGCGCGCGGAGACGGCCAGCGCCTCGTCCGCGCCGAACTCCGGGTACAGGCCGTCGACGCGCGCCACCAGGCCGGTCAGCGCCATCACCTGCAGGATGGGTTGCAGCCCGGCCGTGGTCTCGGGCGCCACGCAGGCCGCCTCTCGCTGCCTGGCCAGGCGCTGCGCGCGCTCGCCGCTCAGCAACCGCGCCACCACGGCCGGATCCGCCGGCTGGGTCAGGGCGCGCATCGCGACCTGGTCGCGCGTGTCGAGTTCGAGTGCCAGCGCGTCGCTCTGCTCCAGCGCCTTCTGCACGGTGGGTCCGGGCCGCACCCATTCGGCGCGGCCGAGATGAATGGTTCCATAGAGCCAGGCGGTCCGGCCGTCCCTGTCGGCGCGCCACAGCAGGCCGCGGTCGGCGGCGTTCCATTGGCCCACTGCCGCACCTGGTTTTCCAAGGCTGGCAATGGCCGACGGCGGGCAGGCGGCTTGCGCCGCCAGGGCAAGAACAGAACAGACGCCGGCCAGCGCAAGGCGCGGCAGGCGTGAAAAAAGCGAGGGGCGCAAAGGCGCCTTCAAATCGATATTGCGCCACGGCGCAATCAGGGCCCGGAGTATCCGCAAGGCTTGCTCCACGATGAAAGAAAGTCCGGCATTCTCACAGCACCGCTGCCCATAATCCGGAACCATGCAGAGCATCTTCCATCTTGCCTTTCACGTCCGCGATCTCGAAGTGGCTCGCCGCTTCTATGGCAACGTCCTCGGCTGCGCCGAAGGCCGCAGTACCGACACCTGGGTCGATTTCGACTTCTTCGGCCACCAGATCTCGCTGCATCTGGGCGAACCGTTCGCCACCACACGCACCGGCCGGGTCGGCGATGCGATGGTGCCCATGCCTCATTTCGGCATCGTGCTCGCACTCCCTGACTGGGAAGCACTCGCCCAGCGGCTGAAGGCTGCGAACACGGACTTCGTGCTTGCCCCGCAGGTGCGCTTCGAAGGCCAGCCGGGAGAGCAATGGACCATGTTCTTCTGCGACCCGTTCGGCAACCCCATCGAGGTCAAGGGCTTTCGCTCCCTGGCGGCTCTCTACGACAAATGAACCCCCTGCGCCGGGCCGCCCCCAGCCGGCTCGCAGCTTCTGCGCGAGCGCGCGCCGTCGCGCCTCGCATTGCAACCGCCGCGCTCTGGCTTTTTGCGGCCGGCGCCGCTCACGCCGCGGTCGACTGCGAGTTCAATGATCGCAGTATCAACCTTTCGGACGCCAGCAACATCGCAGGCAAGACAGGGCTCCTGCGCTGCAAGGAACGCGAAACCGGCGAACTCCAGCGCGAGCAGCAAGTGCAGAACGGGGTTTTCACGGGCCTTGCGCGCTTCTACGAAAAAGGCAGACTGGCCAAGGAGCACGTCCTCAACGCCAAGGGCAACATCCACGGCCTTGCACGTGAGTTCGCGCCCAACGGGAAGGTCGTGCGCGAGGCCGTCTACGACGACGGCCGCGAGCGCGGGCTGGTGCGCAGTTTCTATCCCAGCGGCCAGTTGCGCCGCGTGACCTTCTATCCCGACGTTGGAACCGACCGTGCCTTTGTCGAGTTCACCGAGCGCGGCAAGATGGCGGCACTGCGCTGCGGCGAAAAACCGATGCTAGCGCCGGCGGCAGACGACGCCGGGCTGTGCGGGTTCACTGGCGGGCCTTCGCAAGTCGAGCTTTTCGATGAGCGCGGCATCCTGCGCTCGCGGCTCTCGTACCTGGCGGGCAAGCGCGTGCGTTCGCAGAACTTCTACGACAACGGCAAGCCGTCGGTGCAGGACGAAATCGTGGGCACCCAGCGCACCGAACGTCAGTTCTCGTCCGAGGGCGTGAAGCGCCGCGAAACGGTCTGGCGGATGCTCGAGCGCAGCGCGGTGCGGCAACGCGAGCAGGAGTACTCCGAAAAGGGCGCGCTCATCCGCGAACAACGCTGGAACCTTGCGGGCGATCCCGTCAGCGACGACAGCTATTACCTCAATGGCCAGCTTCGCAGCAAGTCCGTCTATCGCGGATCGGGCGATGCGCGCACGGTCGAGATCACCGAGTTCTACGATAGCGGCCAGCGCGCCGCCCACGGCCGCTTCCTGGTCGTGGGCCGCGGGCGGCAGGTGCCCATTGGCAAGCACCAGCGCTTCAGCGAGAAAGGCACGCTGCTGGCGGAGTCGAGCTTCGATGCCAAGGGCCGCGTGACCCGCGAGCGCAGCTGGGACGACAACGGCGTTCTGGAGCGCGACGAAGATGTCTTCGACGAGAAGAGATAACTCGCGGGCCCCCAGCCTCGCGCGCTTCAGTCCAGCTTGACCCCGGCCTGCTTGATGATGGGGCCCCAGCGCTGCGACTCGGCGCGCGACAGCGCCGCGAACTGCGCCGGCGTGCCGGGCATCGCTTCCATGCCGAAATCCTCGAAGCGCTTCTGCACCGCCGGTGTGCCGAACGCACGGTTCAGGTCGCCGTTGAGCTTGGTCACCACGGCGGGCGGGAGGCCGGCCGGGCCGAGCACGCCCTGGAACGCGAACACCTCGGTATTGGGTACCCCCACTTCCGCCAGCGTGGGCACGCTGGGCAGCAGCTTGCTGCGGGCGCCCGAGCCGATGGCGAGCACGCGGACCTTGTTGGCCTGCATGATCGACAGGCCCGAGGCCAGGTCCAGGAACATGCATGGCACCTGGCCGCCCATGACGTCGGCCATCGCGGGCGCCGCGCCTCGGTAGGGAATGTGGGTAATGAAAGTGCCGGTGCGCACCTTGAACATTTCCATGGCCAGGTGATGCGGCGAGCCGTTGCCCGGCGAGGCATAGTTGACCTTGCCCGGATTGGCCTTCACATAGGCCAGGAACTCCTTGAAGTTCTTGGCCGGGAAATCGGGATGGACCACCAACGCGAGCGGAAACTTGCCGATGGCGCCGATGTAGGTGAAGTCTTTCTCGGGGTTGAACGGCAGCTTGCCGAACAGGTGCTCGTTGAAGGCCAGCACCGCGTTGTCCGCCGACATCACGGTGTATCCGTCGGGCTTGCTCTTGGCGACCAGGTCGGCGCCAATGTTGGTGGAGGCGCCGGGCCGGTTGTCCACGACGATCTGCTGGCCCAGCGTCTGGCGCATGGCCTCGGCCAGCGTGCGCGCGATCACGTCGGTGCCGCCGCCCGCGGGATACGGCACCACCCACTTGATGATCTGCGAGGGATAGTCCTGCGCGCGTGCGAAGGGCGTGGCGGCCACGGCGGCGCCCGAAGCGAGCGTGGCAAGAAGTGTGCGGCGGTCCATGTCGATCAGTCTCCAGTTTGTAGTGATTCTGCTGCGGACAGCGATGGTACGGGCAGCGCATGCAGCGCGTCGGCCAGAGCGCGGCGGCAGCGTGCCTCGTCGCCGACCTGCTCGAACAGCAGCAGCGCGAGCCGCGCGAGGAACAGCGATTCGCGCTCTGCGCCGGCTTCGCTGATGGCGCGCGCGCACTCGGCATAAAGACGGTCCCGTGCGTCGGGATGAAGCGATGTCGTCATGCGGCAATCTCCTTGGTCGCAACCGCGGCCCGAGCCAGCGCGGTCGTCAGTTCGCCACGCGGCATGCGGTGCCAGCGCGCGGCCACGTGGCCGTCCGGGCGCAGCAGGTAGACGGCTCCGTCGCTTGCGCCAAGCGCTGCGAACACGGCCGGTCCGGCGTGCGCATCCGCGCCCTCGACGCCCGAACCTGCAATGGTGCGAACCGTGAATGGCAGGGCCCCTTGGCGGGCCTGCGCCACTTCGTCGGCGGGCAGCGGGACAGCATCGGCCCCCGGCTGCAACACCAGCAACGTGAAGACCGGGCCGATCCAGTCGCTCAGGTGGCCGTGTTCGAGCTGCTGCTCGGCCACCACCTCGCCGGGCAGCGGCCCCGCCGGCAGCGCATCGCCATCGCTGGACAGCGCCGAGTCTTCGTAGCGCACGGCCTGCGTCTGACGGGGATTGATCAGTTGCGCAATGCCGCGATGCGATTCCGACAACGAAAGCGCGGCCTCGCGCAGCAGATCGAAGCCGCGCGAAGGCGGCGACATGAACTCGGTGCTGCGCATCGCGTTCTCCGCGTTCACATGAAAGGCCGCAATGCGCTCCTGCGAGTACGAATCGAGCAGCGCAGGGTCCGACAGGCCGCGTGCCACGAATGCCAGCTTCCAGGCCAGGTTGTCGGCATCGTCGAAGCCCGAATTGAGGCCGCGCACACCGAAGATCGGCATGGCGTGCGCCGCATTGCCAGCAAAGAGCACACGGCCATGCCGATAGCTTGCGAGCGTCATTGCCCCCGCGCGGTAGACCGAGGTCCACACCGTTTTCCAAGGCAGGTGGCCTTCGCCGATCGCGTCGAGATGGCGCTGAACGAACTCGGCCACCGCGGCCGGCTGCAGCGCTTCCTCGGTGCTCTGGCCCGCGCGCAGCTGGTAATCGATGCGCCAGATATCGTCGGGCTGGCGGTGCATCAGCACGGTCGAGCCGGGGTTCCACGTCGGATCGAACCAAGCGCGGCGCTCGGTCGGGTGCTCGCTGTGCAGCTCGATGTCGATGATCACGTAGCGGCCTTCGTAGCCCGTGCCCTCGAGCGCGAGCCCCAGCGCCTTGCGCACGAAGCTCTGCCCGCCATCGCAGGCCGCGAGCCACTGGCCCTGTAACCGATACGCGTCGTCGGCATTGCGCACGTCGAGCGTCACGCCGTCCTCATCCCGCACGATGCCGGTGAGCTCGGTGCCCCAGCGAATGTCGATGACCCCCGGCGTCTTTTCGTTGCGGCGGAAGATCTCTTCCAGCAGGTACTGCTCGATGTAGTACTGCTCCAGGTTGATCATCGGCGGCAGCTTCTGCTTCTCGTCGTGCGGCATCTCGAAGCGAAAAACCTCGGACGTCTTGTAGAAGCTGCGCCCGCCGGTCCAAGGCAGCCCCTTGGCCATGAAGGCCGGCAGCACGCCAAGCCGTTCCATGATCTCCAGGCTGCGGCGCGATATGCAGGCCGCGCGGCTGCCCACGCACACCGTGTCGTCGGCTTCGAGAATCACGCAGCGCACGCCCTGGTTCGCAAGCCCCAGCGCGAGCGCCATTCCGACGGGTCCGCCGCCCGCAATCACCACGGGGTGGCGGCCGGGCTCCATGCCGTCGTGTTCGAGCGGCGGCGTCCAGGGCTTGTAGCGCGCGTAGTGAAAGGCGCCGACGGAGGGCGGCAACTCGGAGGCACTGGCCATTGGCGGCACAGGGCCCGTCGCGGCATCGGCCGCGCGCGTGCCGGGCGCCGGTGCAGCGACCGCAATGGTGGGGTTCGTCATGCAGCGGGATTGTCCCGATGCGCAGCGCCGGCCACTGTCATAACTTCGTACGAAGTAATTACCCTTGGCTCATCTGCTCTCATGAGGCGTTGGCGCATTCAACCCGCCGCGGACAGTGCGCTGTCCGCGGCCATCGTCAGCGACGTGCTGGCAGGTGTCGCCACGCCGCATCTGGCGGCCAGCTGCCTCGCGGCCATGCACCGCGTGATGCCCGTGACCTTCTGCACCGTGTTCGCGGTCGATGCCACCGGCCGCATCGAGGCGGTGTCGGCCGCCAGCAGCTACGGCACCACGGCCGAACGAACGACCGAGCGCTACGTGGCGCAGCGCTTCGACCTTCTCGATCCCAACATGATCTGGCTTGCATCGCGCAAGCTGCCCAAGCGCCCGCAACTCTGGCTGGGCCATCAGCGTGCCGACGAAGTGGCCGACCCCGCCTACCGTGCGGCCTGCTATGGCGACGTGGGCATCAGGGAACGTGCGTCGGTGCTGCTGCTGACACCGGCCGGCCAGCGCGTGGCCGTGAGCTTCTACCGCAGCCTCGCGCAGTCCGAGTTCGACGCCGCCGACTTCGCGAAGATCGAAAGCCATGCCACCCTGCTCGCCGATGCCACCCTGGCCCACGGCCGCAGCGCGATGGCCACGCGCGAAGCGGTGGCGCCCGCCCTCGCCTCGCGCCTCTTGACCTTGAGCCTGCGCGAACGCGAGGTCATCGGCCACCTGCTCGCGGGCAAGACCGCCAAGCAGGTGGCGCGCGACGTGGGCATCGAGCTGACCACGGTGCGCACCCACCAGTACCGGGCGTTCCGCCGGCTCGGGATACGCACGCAGAAGGAACTGCTGCTGCGCGTGACACAGGAAGCGCCGTAGCGCTTCGCCTTACTTGGCGGCGTCCAGGCGCTTCTGCATGCGCGCCGAACGCTCGGCCGATGGCGGATGCGAGCTCATGAGCGAGCTGCCGGTGGCGCCGCCGCCGAGCTTGGCCAGCTTGTCGAACGCGCTGACCAGCCCCTTGCGCTCGAGCTTGCGTTCGGTGAGCAGGTCGAAGGAATAGTTGTCGGCCGCGCTTTCGTTTGCTTGCGAGAACTGCGCGTTGACGAACTTCTCGCCCAGGTCGCCGGCTTGCGACTGCGACAGCTGGGCCGCCACGCCGCCGGCGGCGCCGGCCAGTCCGCGAACGGCCGAGGCGGCGTAGGCCGTCTGCATGCGCGACTTCGAATGGCCCAGCGCCACGTGACCGATCTCGTGGCCGATGACGCCGCGCAATTCGTCGTCGTTCATCAGGTCCATGAGGCCGCTGTACACGCGGATGCAGCCGTTGGCCATCGCCCAGGCATTCACGTCGCTGGTCATGTAGACCTTGTAGTTGGCCGTCTTGCCGTTCACGGTGGTGGGCATCTGCTTGATGACCTGGTTCAGGCGCGTGGCGTAGCGGCTGCTGGCCGGCGCGATCTGGTTCTTCTGGTCCATGGCGGCGCACGACTGGTCGGACATCGTGGCGATCTCGCCGTCGCTCAGCGACATGGCCTTGAAGGCCGAGCCGCCCGCCTGGGTGAGTGCGCCGGTGTCGGCGTTCTTCATGGTTTCGCAGCCCGCGAGGGCGAAGGCCGCAACGACGGCGGCCGCAATAGGCAAATAACGCATCGAAAACTCCCGTTTTTCTTGATTTGAATGGCGACCGCGGAAGCAGCCGCCGAACGCACTGCCGCTCGCGAATGATTCCGAGTCGCGGCAGCGGGAGGATCATAGCCATGGCGGGCGCGATACCCGCGAAGCGCGGCGGCTTCAGTCTTCGCCGGCGTCCTCGGCCTGCGGGTTCACCAGCGACACCGGCGCCACCTTCGGCCGCCCGCTCGTCGACACGATCTCCTGGTCGATTGCACCGAACAGCGAGCGGCCGTCCAGACCCTTCATCTCGATGCGGATCGTGTCGCCGAACTTCATGAACTCGGTCGCGGGCTCGCCTCCCTGGATGGTCTCGATGCAGCGCTTCTCCGCAATGCACGAGTAGCCCTTGGGCCAATCCATCTGGCCATTC
The DNA here is from genome assembly GCF_900099805.1 of Variovorax sp. OV700. Classification (GTDB taxonomy): domain Bacteria; phylum Pseudomonadota; class Gammaproteobacteria; order Burkholderiales; family Burkholderiaceae_C; genus Variovorax. Next base: position 491,988 of record NZ_FNDR01000004.1, read on the forward strand.
CTTTCCACGCCCTTGTTGCTTACGGTGCCGCTGCCGACGATGCTGCCGGCGCGCACGTTGCGCGTCTTGGCGATGTGGGCAATGAGCTGGCCGAAGTGAAAAGTCATCTCGGGTCCGGCGTCGCACATGCCGACCTTGCGGCCGTTCCAGCTGCTTTGCAGCGTCAGGTGCACGCGGCCGTCCTGCCAGGCTTCGCCGATCTCGTCGAGCGTCACGGCCACGGGGCTGAAGGCGGTGGCCGGCTTGCTCTGGAAGAAGCCGAAGCCCTTGGCAAGCTCGGCCGGAATCAGGTTGCGCAGGCTCACGTCATTGGCCAGCATCACCAAGCGGATGCCGTCGAGGGCCTGGTCGGGCGTGGCGCCCATTTTCACGTCGCCGGTGATCACCGCGATCTCGGCCTCGAAGTCGATGCCCATGGCTTCACTGGGCACGACCACGTCGTCGGTCGGACCGAGGAAGTCGTCGCTGCCGCCCTGGTACATCAGCGGGTCGGAATAGAAGCTCTCGGGCACCTCCGCGTTGCGAGCCTTGCGCACCAGCTCGACGTGGTTCAGGTAGGCCGAGCCGTCGGCCCACTGGTAGGCGCGCGGCAGGGGCGCCATGCACACCGAGGGATCGAACGGGAAGGAATGGCGCGCGCGGCCCGTGTTGACGGCGTCGTACAGGTCCTGCAGCTGCGGGCCCATGAAGCCCCAATCGTCCAGCACCTGCTGCAGCCGGCTCGCGATGCCGGTGGCGTAGTGGGCGAGCGTGAGGTCGCGCGAGACGACGACGAGCTGGCCGTCGCGCGAGCCGTCCTTCAGGGTGGCGAGTTTCATGATGGCAAATGCGTGATGAAGGACACGGCGCGAACACGAGAGCCGGCGCCGCGCCCACTAAACTGGTTGAACGGGCGGCAGTGTACCGAGGTGCTCTTGGTGAACCTCCGCGCTGGCGCCCACTCCACCACCCCATGCCGACGCTCGTCGCCCCCCTGCCGCCGTCCACCGCCCCTCCCGGCCGCCCCTCGTGGCGGGTGCTGGCCGGGTTGACGCTGGCGGTGGCGCTGGTCCACGTGCTGCTGCTGGGACTGGCGCCGGCCGCCATGGGGCCTGACCCCTCGCCCCTCGCGAACAAGTTCATTACCCGCACCATCGTGATCGCACCACCGGCTGCGGAAAAGCCGACAGCGCCGGCTGCCGTGGCGCCCGCCGCCCCAGCCAAACCACCGCCGCCCGCAAAACCGCGGCGGCCGCGCGAGCCATCCCCGCCCAAGCCGGCGACGGCACCGGCGCCCCAGGTTTCCGAACAGCCCCCCCCGCCAACGCCCGATGTCATGGCACAGAACGCTCCCGATACAGGGGCTACCGCCCCTGAACCGGCGGCAAGCGCTCCGGCAGGCGCGGCACTGGGCGGCGCGGGCAGCACGGCCAACACCGGCATGGAGAGCGGCACGCCCGGCGGGTCCGCGGGCGCGGCCTCCGCCACGGCGGGCAACGTCGTGGGAGCTGAAGCGCTGCGCATTCCGGGCTCCGTGAAACTGGCCTTTGCGGTCACCGGCCAACAGGGCGCCTCGCCGATGCAGGGCGTTTTCGGCGACCTGGTCTGGCTGCAGGACGGCAGCAGCTACGACGCCCGGCTGTCGCTCAAATTCCTGTTCAAGACCATTCGCAGCCAACACAGCACCGGCCAGATCGGAGCCACCGGCATCGAGCCGGCGCGCTTCTCCGAGAGCCGCAAGGGCGAGGTGGCCTCGCATTTCCTGCGCGACCAGGGACAGGTGATGTTCAGTAACAACGCGCCGAGCGTGCCCCTGCTTCCGGGGGCGCAAGACAGGCTCAGCGTAGTGATGCAGTTGGGCGGCATGCTGGCCGGCAATCCGGCCCGCTACCCGGCCGGCAGCCGAATTTCCGTCCAGACGGTCGGGCCGCGCGACGCGGGCGTGTGGGTGTTCAACATCGAAGGCGAAGAGCAGATGACGGTGCCGGCCGGCGAGTACGCGGTGCGCAAGCTCACACGCGACCCGCGGCGCGAGTTCGACGACAAGGTCGAAATCTGGCTCGCCCCGGCAATGGGGTACCTACCGGTACGGATGAAACTGACACAGCCCAACGGCGATTTCGCCGACATGCAGTTGCGCGAAACCCTTCCCGCCGGCCCGGCCAGCTGAGCGTACAAATCAAGTAAAGAAACACTGTTGTGACTGCAATGCGACAACCCTTCTTGAAACTGGCGCGTTGATTGCTATCTAACCCTCATGAACGCCATCGACATCCTCACAGGCCCCGCAATGAACATGCTCTATGACTCGGAGTCCTTCGTCGTCGTGCACGTGCAGCCGAACGAAAGTGATACACCGGCGCAACCCAATGTGCCGGTTCTGGAACGCCACGGCTTCGAGATCGTCGACAAGCGCTCCGGCAAGGAGGTCTATCTCGACGGTTCGTGGGCCGAACTGTTCCAGCAGCAGATTGCCGCCTGGCAGCTCAACACGCCCACGCAGGAAGAGGTCGAGGACACGCTCGAGGGCTATGCCGAACTGGCCCACACGCCCGTGCTCGTGCACTGAAACACGCCCCGCCGATCGCAAAAAAGCGCCCGATGGGCGCTTTTTTTGTGTCTTTTTCAGGCCCAGCCGTTCATTTGCGCCCGTAGATCCACCGGTACATCGGCCCCACCAGCAGCAGCACCGCCACCAGCCGGCACACCTGGAAAGCCGTCACCACCGGTACGCCGAGCTGCAGCACCTTGGCGGTGATCGACATTTCCGCAATGCCGCCGGGCGAGGTGGCCAGGATCATCGTGGCAGGATGCAGATCCGTGGCCCAGGCCAGCAGCCAGGCAGCACCTGCGCACAGCACCAGCATGGCGGCGGTGCCCAGCGCAACCGACCCCAGCCAGCGCGGCGCCGTGTGCAGGAACTCCCGGCTGAAGCGCACGCCCAGGCTCACGGCAATCACGAGTTGCGCGGCGTTCGACATCCAGGTGGGCACGGCCGAAAGCGACTGGCCCGCGATGGTGAACCCCATCGCCACCACCAGCGGCCCCATGAACCAGGGGTTGGTGCGGCCCAGCGCACGCATCGCGAGACCGCCGACGCCCGTGGCCAGCGCCAGCAGCAGGAGCCCGGCGGCATTCACTTCGCGCACCATGGGCGGGTTGATTTCGAGCCCGTGCAACCCGCTCCACTGCATGGCGAACGGAATTGCGATGGTCACCACCACCAGGCGCAGACTGTGCGCCGCGGCCACCAGATCGGTGCGTGCGCCGGCCGATTCGGACAGCAGCGTCATCTCGGACGCACCGCCGATGGCACCCGCAAAGTAAGTTGTCGCTCTCATGGATCGTGCCGGCACATGGGGCATGCGCCTGGCGTGCAGCCCATGCAACCAGCGCCCGAAGCCCCAGCCGAGGAGCAAGGCCCAGGCGATGGCTAGCGCAATCGCCCACCAGACGCCGGCCACCAGCGCAACCACCTGCGGGGTGAAGTAGAGGCCCAGCGCGGTGCCGATGGTCCACTGGCCCGCATTGCGCAGCGGCGTGAAGCTGGCGGTGGGCGCTCCCGCGATTGAGGCCAGCGACACCGCGAGCAGCGGGCCGATCATCCACGGCAGCGGCGTGCGCAGGGCGAGGCAGAGCTCCGCCGCGGCGAGTGCCAGCAACAACGTGGCCAGCACGCGAACCAAAAAGCGGAAAGACACCACAGGAAAAAGCGGAAATGGACGGCACGGCGTGCGGGCGTCAACGCATAGTATGGCGCGATGCGATGCCAACCCTCACCCGCGCGGGCCGCCCGTTTGCCGTTGTTGCCCCTGTTCGCGGTCGTTGCCGCAGCCATTGCCATTGCGTTGCTGGCGGGTTGCACCGCATTCTTCGACGGCCCCAATGCGCCGGTCGCGCGCCGCGCCGCGGCGCTGCTGCCCGCGGACGCGCTGATCCTCGGCGAGCAGCACGACGCCGCCGAACACCACGCGATCGAGCGCGAAACCGTCGAAGCGCTGGCGGGCCAGGGCAAGCTGGCCGCGCTGCTGCTCGAAATGGCAGAGGAAGGCAACAGCACCGCCCGCCTCGACGCCGCAGCCACCGATGCGCAGGTGCAGGCCGCGCTCGGCTGGAACGACAAGGCCTGGCCCTGGCAAAGCTACGGTCCGGCGGTGATGGCTGCGGTGCGCGCCGACGTGCCGGTCATCGGCGCCAACCTGCCGCGTGCGCGAATCAAGAACGCCATGGCCGACGTTTCGCTCGATGTGCAACTCAACGGCGAGGCCTACACCGCGCAGCAGGACGCCGTGCGCGAAGGCCACTGCAAGCTCTTGCCCGAACCCCAGATCGTGCCGATGACGCGCATCCAGGTGGGGCGCGACCGCGCCATGGCGCAAGCCATCGTCAAGGCCCGTCAGCCGGGCAAGACGGTGCTGCTGATCAGCGGCGCGGGCCACGCCACCAAGGTGCTGGGCGTGCCGCAGCACTTGCCGACCGATGTGTCGGTCAAGGCCGTGCGGCTGCAGGCCGGCGAATCGCCGGACGAGGACGAAGCCAACAAGGGGGCGTACGACGCCGTCTGGCGCACGCCCGCGCTGCCACCCAAAGACTACTGCGCGGGCATCCGCGTCAAGTAGCTGCGCGCTGCGGCTCAGGCAAACTTTTTGATCGAATCCGCCAGCGTGTTGACCAGCGTGTCGATGTGCTGCTTCTCCACGATGTAGGGCGGCGCAATCACCAGCACGTCGCCCGCGGGCCGCACCAGCGCGCCCTTGTGGAAGCAATCCAAAAAGATGTCGTAGGCGCGCTTGCCCGGCGTGCCCGCAATGGGCGCGAGCTCCACGGCCGCGGCAAGGCCGAGGCTGCGGATGCTGATCACGTTCGGCAGGCCCTTGAAGGAGCTGTGGAATGCATCGCCCAGCACCTTGCCCATCTCGCCCGCGCGAGCAAACAGGTTCTCCTGCTTGAACAGGTCGAGCGTGGCAATGGCCGCGGCGCAGGCCACGGGGTGGCCCGAGTAGGTGTAGCCATGGAAGAACTCGACCACGTGCTCGGGCGCGTCGGTCTTCATCATCGCGTCGTACAGCTTGTCGCGGCAGATCACGCCGCCGAGCGGAATGACGCCGTTGGTCACGCACTTGGCAAAGTTCAGCATGTCGGGCACCACACCGTAGTAGTCCGACGCGAAGTTGGTGCCCATTCGGCCGAAGCCGGTAATGACCTCGTCGAAGATCAGGAGGATGCCGTGCTTGTCGCAGATGGCGCGCAGCTTCTGCAGATAGCCCTTGGGCGGCAGGTACCAGCCGGCCGAACCCGCCACCGGCTCAACGATGATCGCGGCGATGTTGCTCGGGTCGTGCAGCGGCAGGATGCGGGTCTCGAGCTCGACCAGCGGGTCTTCGGCCCACACCGGCTCCTCGTTGTGGATGTAGGCGTGGTTCACCGGATCGTGAATGAAGCGCATGTGGTCCACGCGCGGCAAGAAGGCCGAGCCGAACACCTTGCGGTTGCCCGGAATGCCACCCACCGACATGCCGCCGAAGCCCACGCCGTGGTAGCCCTTCTCGCGGCCGATGAACACGTTGCGATGGCCCTCGCCGCGTGCGCGGTGGTAGGCCAGCGCCACCTTCATCGACGTGTCGGCCGCTTCCGAACCCGAATTGCAGAACAGCACCTTGTTGAGGTCGCCCGGCGCCAGCGACGCGATCATCTCCGCCGCCTTGAACGCCTTGTCGTTGCTGACCTGGAAGGCGGTGGCGTAGTCGAGCGTGTCGAGCTGCTTCTTGATCGCTTCGTTGATCGGTTTCCTGTTATGCCCCGCGCCCACGCACCACAGCGACGAGATGCCGTCGATCACCTTCTTGCCGTCGTGCGTGGTGAACTCCATGCCGTCGGCCGCGACGAAGACGCGCGGGTCTTTCTGGAAGTGGCGGTTGGGGGTGAAGGGCAACCACTGGTTGCCCATGTTGAAGTCCTGGTAAGCCATCGATTGCTCCTGCTTAACGCGCACTGAAAAGCGGCATTCTGGCACCCCTGCGACAATCGTGCCCCTCATGACGACCACTACGCCCGCTTACATCCTGACCCTCTCCTGCCCCGACCGGACGGGCATCGTGCATGCCGTTTCGGGCTTCCTGCTCGAACGCGGCGGCAACATCGAGGAAGCCGCCCAGTACAACGACCACGACACCGGCCTGTTCTTCATGCGCGTGCGCTTTGCCTGCAGCGACCACACCGAAGCGGCGCTGCGCGAGCAGCTCGCCACCTTTGGCGCCGGCTTCGGCATGAGCCTGCAGCTGCACGCGGCGGCCGAGCCGATGAAGACCGTGATCCTGGTCAGCAAGGAAGGCCACTGCCTCAACGATCTGCTGTTTCGCTGGAAGAGCGGCCTGCTCGCCATCGACGTGCGCGCCATCATCTCGAACCACCGCGACTTCTACCAGCTGGCCGCGAGCTACAACGTGCCCTTCCACCACATTCCCGTGACGGCGGCCACCAAGGCGCAGGCCGAGGCCAAGCAGCTGGAAATCGTCGAGGCCGAGGGCGCCGAACTCGTGGTGCTGGCGCGCTACATGCAGATCCTGAGCAACGACCTGTGCAAGAGCCTGGCCGGACGGGCGATCAACATCCATCACTCGTTCCTGCCCAGCTTCAAGGGCGCCAAGCCCTACTACCAGGCCCATGACCGCGGCGTGAAGCTGATCGGCGCCACCGCTCACTACGTGACGGCCGACCTCGACGAAGGCCCGATCATCGAGCAGGACGTGGCGCGCGCCGACCACACCGACACGGTCGAAGACCTCACGGCCCGCGGCCGCGATACCGAGAGCCAGGTGCTCGCACGCGCGGTGAAGTGGCACAGCGAGCACCGCGTGCTGCTGAACGGGCACCGCACGGTCGTGTTCCGCTAAGGAGCGCTCGCCGGTCCACGGCGCCCCGCGTGTAAGCGGGTGTAGCATCCAGCGCCAAAAGAGGAGAAGGCGCAATGCGACGTTGGATCGGTGGTTTTCTGTTGGCCGCACTGGCGGCCTGCCTGTTCGGGTGTTCCGCGACGGGGCCGCGGTATTCGGAAATGGCGGAAAGTCTTCCCTCGCTCGGCGAGAACACGGGACGGATCTATTTCTATCGCAACACGCTAGCTGGCATGGCGGTTCAACCCGAGGTCACCGTCAATGGACAGGTCGTCGGCAAGTCGCAACCCAACAGCTTCTTCTTCATCGATCGGCCGGCCGGCACCTACCGGGCCAGTGCCCGCACCGAAGCCGAGAACAGCATCGACATCGTGCTGCTGGCCAGGCAGACCGCCTATGTCGAAATGAGCATCGGCCTGGGCTTCGTTGTCGGCCGTCCGGCGTTCGAGCGGGTGGCGGAATCGGAAGGCCGGAAGGCGCTGCCTCCGCTGGCCTACGGCGGAACGATGCCGGTGTTGGCCAAGGCGGCGAATACATCGGCGCCCGCACAAGCCGCTCCGATTGCACCGGACAGCACAGCTGCCGCGGCAACTGCCCCTATGGCAACGTCGTCTTCCGGTCCGCCAATGGCCTCACCAGCCGTCCAGCGCACACCCATTGCAGCAGCAGCGCCGTCCGCCACACCGGCACCTCCACCTGCATTGCCGCCGGTCCGCAGCGCCGCGACCGCGGCGCCTGAAGCGACGCCATTTGCCAAGACTTCGATCAACGATCTGCGACTGCTTCTGCAAGCCAACCGATGAGACATCTGCTTCTGCCTTTCACACTGGCGCTTGCAACAGCGCTGGCCGTCCCCTCGGCGTCGGCGCAGGAAGCACGAAGCGGCGTGGCGCTCGCGCCAGACGCGCTCTTCGCTCGTGTCTCACCCAACGTCTGGGTGCTTCAAGCCCATGACGCACAAGGCAAAGTGCTGGCCACCGGGAGCGCCGTCGCCATCGGCGCAGGCACTGCCGTCACGAGCTGCCAATTGCTCGCAAAGGCTGCCAGCGTGGCGCTGAAGCGCGACAACGTGAGCTATGGAGCCACGCTGGTATATCCAGACGTCGCACGCGACCTGTGCCAGCTGCGGATTGCGAATTTCTCCGCATCGCCGATCGGCATCGCGCCCGCGAATGCGCTGCAGGTCGGCATGCCGCTCTTCATCGTCGGATCGCCGCGAGGGAAAGAACTGACGCTCGGCACCGGCATGCTCGCCGGCTTGCGGCGCAACGATGCCGGCGAACTCGAAGCCCTGCAGCTTGCGGCACAGCCGGAGGCGGGCCTCGGTGGAGCGGGACTGTTCGACGCGCAGGGCCGACTGGTCGGTTTGGTGAGCGGCGCGGCTGCCGGTTCGGGCGCGGCAAATCTCGCCATGCCGGCGTCATGGATTGCGGAATTGCCGGCGCGCGGCCAGCTTGCCATCGAGCGATTGGCGATGCAACCCGTAGCGACCTCCGCAAGCGGCGTTGCAGCGCCGGGTCGGAGCTCCAGCCAGCCTGGCGTTGTCGAATACCAGTTGCACGACCGTCTCACCAACATCTATCGCAAGGTCATCTACCGTGCCGACCCCGCCACGGACGATCGCATCAGCTTCAACAGCGGCGGGTGGATCGAGAAGCCCGGCGGCGAAGTGGTCAGCGTCAACAGCGCCATCGCCGGCGAGTTCGACGGGGCAATGCCGCCAGGTGGCTGGGCCAAGGAGAACCTCAAGCAGGAAGCGGCCTGGAGAACGCGCTACGACTCCACCATGGGCGGCACCCGAATCCACATGGATCTGTCTGCCTCGGTGATGGAAGACACCGTGCTGACGGTGGGCGGGCAGGAAATCAAGGCCGTTCGCATCGAATACCGCGGGTTCACGCAGCGCGCCGCGAATGCAGGCGCCTCCTCCGGCACCCAGTACGGCCCGTATCGGGCCGAGGTTTGGTTTTCGCCGGAGCTCGGCCGCGTCATTCGCTTCGAAGTGAAGACGCGGGGCGGCGGAGGCAGCGGGGCATTCCAGGTCAGCGAAGTCCTGGAGCTGGTCAGTCTGCGTTAGGCCCGCCTCGCGGCGGCAGGCGGACACCCAGCATTGCCGGGGTCGTGGCCGCCTGCCGCCGCGGAGACCGCATCAGTTGCGGTTCGGATTGTCCGGACGGCGGTCATAGCGGTTCGGCACGCCGTCGCGGTCACGGTCCCATTCGCCGCGGCGGTATTCCCAACGGCCGTCGCGTTCGCGCCATTCCGGCGGACGGTAGGCATAGCCCCGACGGGCACGCACCCACGAGCCCCGGACCCACACGTGTTGTCCGTTGCGCCATTCGTAGTGCCCCGGAGCCCACACGTAGCCACGGCGCGGAGGCGGCATGCGCTCCGAGCGCGGCGGCGGCGGCGGCGTCTCGACGATCACTGCGCGCTGCGCGTGCGCGGTGGTCGGCAGCGTGAGTGCGCCCCCCACGGAAAGCAGCGAAGCTGCGCCGATGGCCAAAGTGATTGCGACTCTTTTCATGGGTGTCCCCTCATGAGTGGTTGGAGCCTTCATGCTGCCGCGGCCATGTGAAGCGCCTGTAAGCACTCAGCGGGACTTTGTGTAGAGGTGTTTCGCAGGAACGAATACCTTTGTCAGCGCTCACTCTTGCAATTCGCGAAGATCGATGGCCGCTGCCATGGCGGCATGGCCCGCCTTGTTGGGATGCAGGTGGTCGCCGTTGTCGTACAGCGGGTTCAGGGACTGAGGATCGGCGGGGTTGCGCAACACCGCGTCGAAATCGATCACCGCGTCGACGTCCTGGCGGCTGCGGATCCAGCGGTTCACTTCGCCGCGCATGGCCTCGGAACTTTCTGCCCAGTAGAGCGTGTTCTTGAACGGCGGCACGGTGCCGATCAGCACTTTCACGCCCTTGGCGCGGGCCTGCTTGATCAACTGCTGCAGGCCGTCGGTAATGCGCTCCGCGGTCGCCACCTCGTGTTCGGGCGTTGGCCGCCCCGGCAGGCCGACGAACACGCTGCGGCCGATGTCGTTGGTGCCGAGCAGCACGATCACGTGCGTCACGCCCGTCTGCCCCAGCGCGTCGCGCGCAAAGCGCGAAAGGCCATTGGGGCCGATCCCGTCGACCAGCAGTCGGTTGCCGCCGATGCCCGCGTTGAGCACCGACACCGGCTGTGCCGCCGCGGGACTGTTGCGCAGCCGCGTTGCAAGCAGGTCGGGGTACGACCCATCGCCCCCCTCGCCGCCGCCCGCGGTGATCGAGTCTCCAAACGTGACCACCGCGCGGGTCGGCTGCGAGGTCATCACGTCCAGGCCCGTCACGATGTGATTCAGCGGCAAGGGCGCGGCATCCGGCAGCGTGGCCGCGGCAATGGCGTTACCGCCGGCCACCCAGCTCGCGTCGGGCGCCTGCAGGTGAACGGTCGCAAAAGGCACGGCGCGGTCGAAAAAGGCGCTCGCAACCACTGCCTGCCCGGCCTCGACCTTCAGATCGACGCCATCGCTGAAGATTTCCGCGCCCGGTGCGACGACCACGCTGCCACGCCCGCCGAAGCGCAGCACCCGCAGCGTGGACGGCGAGATCGCGCCACCGCCGGTGCTGCGCGCCACGCTCGCCGCGGCAACGTGCAAGGGCGTCTTGCCGAACCGGTTGGAGAAGCGGATGCGAACACGCTCGCCCCCCAGCGCGGGCTCGAACTGCTGCCGCACCGTCTGCCCGCGGAAGGCGTCACCGCCGGGCCGGGGAGCCGCAGCCTTGAGCAGGGGGTTCGCACTCAGCTCGCGAAAGTCCACCGGCGCGGCAGTCCAGCCAGCCACCCATTGCGCCTCGGCGGGCTGGTGCGGACGCGCCGTGGGCTGAACAGCCTGCACGGCCACCGCAGCGGCCAGCAGCAAGAAGCCGACCGCGGCCACTCCATGCCGCAGCACACCTCGGCGAAGAACGGAAAGCCGATGCGAACCCAGTTTCATGCGCAAAGCGACCCAGTGTACGGAGCCCCCTTGCCCTCGCATGTGACGAGGTCTAGTGGATCGTTACCAAGTGTCTACGTAGGGCAAGGGCGCCTCCATGGGACGCGTTGCGGAAGCAAGCCCGCGCACCAGCCAAGTGCGCGTTTCCGCCGGATCGATCACCGCATCGATCTCCAGCGTCTGCGCCATGTGGATCGCCTCGCCGTTGGCGTACTGCTGCGCCACGAGCTTTTTGAACAACGCATCGCGCTCGGCACCTTCGGGCACTCCGGCGAGCTCCTTGCGGTAGCCCAGTCGCACCGCGCCTTCGAGCCCCATCGCGCCGAATTCGCCCGTGGGCCATGCCACCGTGAAGACCGGCGCATCGAAGCCGCCGGCCGTCATGGCCTGCGCGCCCAAGCCATAGCCCTTGCGCAACACCACGGCGAAGAAGGGCACGCGCAGATGGGAAGCCACCATGAACATGCGGCACACGTGGCGAACCTGGGCCTGTGCCTCGATCTCCGGCCCCACCATGAAACCGGGCGTGTCGCACAGCGAGACGATAGGCAGCCCGTGCGCATTGCACAGCTGCATGAAGCGCGCGGACTTGTCGGCCGCTTCCACATCGATGGCGCCGCCGAGGTGATGCGGGTTGTTGGCCATCAACCCCACCGGCTTGCCCTCGATGCGCGCGAGCGCGGTGATGATGCCCGCGCCGAAACCGGCGCGCAGCTCGAGCAGAGAGCCCGTGTCGACCACCCCGCGCATCGCGGCGCGCACGTCGTACACGCGCAGCCGGTTCTCGGGCACCACGTGGCGCAGCATGCGCGGATCGGCGCATTGCCAGCCGCTGGTCGGCCCCTGGAAGTACGAGAGGTATTGCTTCGCGGCAGCTACCGCCGCAGCTTCGTCTTCGACCAGGATGTCGATCACGCCGTTGCGCGACTGCACACTGCTCGGCCCGATCTGCTCCGGCGCGAAGGTGCCGAGCCCTCCGCCCTCGATCATCGCGGGGCCGCTCATGCCGATGTTGCTGCCCTTGGTGGCGATGATCACGTCGGCGCAGCCCAAAAGCGCCGCATTGCCCGCGAAGCAGCGGCCATGCACGATGCCCACGACCGGCACCTTGCCCGACAGCGCCGCGAACTGACTGAAGGTGTGGTTGTTGAGGCCTGCGACGATGGGCATGTCGGTGTCGCCCGGCCGACCGCCGCCGCCTTCGGCAAACAGCACCACCGGCAGCTTGAGCTGGTGCGCCACCGCCAGCAGCCGGTCGGTCTTGTGGTGGTTGCGCATGCCCTGCGTGCCGGCCAGCACCGTGTAGTCGTAGGCCAGCACGGCGCAGCGCGACACCTCGGGGCCGAACTGCTTCGCGTTGATGCTGCCGAGGCCGGTGACCATGCCGTCGGCTGGCGTGTTTGCGATCAGGTCTTCGAGCGTGCGGCGCCTCGTTTGAGCGGCAACTGCCAGTGCGCCGTACTCGATGAAATTACCCGGGTCCGATGCGGTATCGCACAGGTCGGCGATGTTCTCGCGGGCGGTGCGACCGCCCTGCGCGTGCCGCTTGGCGACGGCCGCACCGCGGTTGGCATCGAGCGTGAACGCATGGCGGTCGATCACCTTCTGCAGGTCGGGGCGGACAGTATCGAGGTCGTGCTCGGCGAGTGCCTCGGCTTCGACTGCTTGCGCGTCGACCGGCTCCAGCCGCACCAGCGACTGGCCCTCGACGAGGTAGTCGCCCGGCTCGGCCAGCAACGCCACCACCCTTCCTGCCGTCGGCGCGTGCAGCAGGTGTTCCATCTTCATCGCCTCGAGCACGCCAAGCTGCGCACCGGCCGGCAGCACGTCGCCCACCGACACTTCGAACTGCACCAGCCTTGCTGGCATCGGCGCTTTGACCGTCAGGCCGTCGGTTTCTTCCGAAGCGATCGGCGCCTGTGCGCTTGCGTCGAAAACGGGCGCGATCTTTTTTGTTCGCTTGTTTTCCAACGCGGCCGCCGAGGCCAGCAGGTCGCCCAGATGCGCCTCCACGAAGCGCGTGTGCACGCTCTGGGTCGCAAACTCGGGCCGCGTCGCAATGGCACGCAGCAACGCAAGGTTGGTGGCAATCCCGTCGATGTGGCATTCGTCCAGCGCGCGCAGCGAGCGGCGCAGTGCATCGGCGAAGTTGGTCGATGGCGAATGCACGATGAGCTTGGCAAGCAAGGTGTCGTAGTGCGGCGATGGAGCGAGCCCTGCGTAGCCGTGCGTATCGATGCGCACGCCCGGCCCCGTCGGCAGATCGAAGCGCGCGAGCGCACCACCGGAAGGCCGCGCGTTACCGTCCGCATCGAGCGTCTCGGCATTGATGCGCCATTGCACCGCGAAGCCGCGCTGCGGTGCGGTGCGGTCCAGGTCGACGCCGAGCGCGCCAAGCGTCTTGCCGGCGGCCACCGCGATCTGCAGCTGCACCAGGTCGAGCCCGGTCACGGCTTCGGTCACCGTGTGCTCCACCTGCAGCCGCGGGTTGGCCTCGATGAAGACAAAGGGAAGCGTGGGCGATTCGGCATCAACGAGAAATTCGAACGTGCCCAGGCTGCGATAGCCCACGGCCTTGGCCATGCGCAGCGCCGCCTGCGTGACCTGCGCACGCAATGCATCGGGCAGCGAAGGGCTGGGCGCGATTTCCACCAACTTCTGGAAGCGCCGCTGCAAGGTGCACTCGCGCTCGCCGAGACTGGCGACGGCCTGCCCATCGCCCAGCACCTGCACTTCGATATGGCGCGCATTGCGCATCAGGCGCTCGACATACACGCCCTCGACACCGAAGGCAGCCTTGGCTTCGGACATGCAGCGCGCGTGGGCTTCGGGCAACTCGCCCGCATGGAGCACCGCGCGCATGCCACGCCCGCCGCCGCCGCCGATCGCCTTGATCATCACGCCCGCGCCATCGGCATGCTGTTCGGCAAAGAAGGCCTGCGCCTCCGCGAGCGTCACCGCACCGGCGCTGCCGGGCATCACGGGAACGTCGCATTGCGTGGCGAGCGTGCGTGCGTGCGCCTTGTCGCCGAACAGCGCCAGCTGATCGGGGGTCGGCCCGATGAAGACCAGGCCGGCCTCGGCACAGGCCTCGGCGAAGTCGGCGCGCTCGCTCAAAAAACCGTAGCCGGGATGCACCGCATCGCAGCCCTGCGCGCGCGCAATGGCGAGCAACGCCGGAATGTCGAGATAGGCCGACGGGCCCGTTGCATCGAGCGCCACCACGGCATCGGCCATCTGCACATGCAGCGCGGACGCGTCGTCACGCGCATGCACCGCCACGCTGGCAATGCCCAGGTCGCGCAGCGCGCGCACCAGCCGCACGGCAATCTCGCCGCGGTTGGCAATCAGGATCTTGGAGAACAAGAGAGGCCTTTCAGGTCTGGTCTTTCAGCAGACGGCGCAGCACCTTGCCGGCGCCGGTGGTCGGCAACGCATCGATGAAGCTCACGGCTCGCGGCGCCTTGTAGCTCGCCATGTTGTCGCGCGACCAGGCGATGAGCGCCTCGGCGTCGAGCGTGGCGCCGGGCTTGCGCACGATGAAGGCCTTGACCACCTCGCCCTTCTCGGGGTCGGGCTGCGCGATGACGGCCGCCTGCGCCACGGCCGGATGCTTGACGAGGATGGTCTCGACCTGCTCCGGAAACACGCTGTAGCCCGAGACCTTGATCATCTCCTTGATGCGGCCCATGAAGGTGAGGTAGCCGTCCGCGTCGAGCTTGCCGATGTCGCCGGTGTGCACCCAGCCATTGCGCAGCGTGGCGGCCGTGGCCTCGGGCTTGTTCCAGTAGCCCTTGAAGCAGCCGGGGCTGGTCAGCACGATCTCGCCCACCTCGCCGGTGGGCAGGTCGGCCTGCGTTTCGGTGTCGACGATGCGAATGGTCACGCCCGGCACCGCAATGCCCTGCGTGCCCCAGCGCGGCGAATGGTGCGGCGTGTAGGTGTCGCAGGTGTGGGTTTCGCTGAGCCCGTACGCGGCTTCGAACGACGTGCAGTTGGGCGCATGCGAGCGCCACTGCGCGGCCAGCGCTTCGGTGAAGGTGATGCCGAAGCTCGTGACCGGATTGCGCCGGAGGCTCGAGAGATCGAAGCTCGCGATGTCGGGCACCTGCATGCAGGCCACGTTCATCGGCGCGATGCTGTACCACCAGTTCACCTTGTACTGCGCAATGGCCTGCAGTACGGCGCGCGGATCGAAGCGATGCAGCAGCACCGACGTCGCGCCGCTGAGCACGGGCACGTTCACACCCATCAGCATGCCGGCGATGTGATAGAGCGGTGGAATCGACAGCAGCACGTCGCTGCTTGCCACGCTGTTGCAGTCGGACGCCGCGCGCGTCTTGAAGAGCGCGTTGCCATAACTCAGCATGGCCCCCTTCGGAAGCCCCGTGGTGCCCGAGGTATAGGTCATGAGCGCCACGTCGTCCAGATCGATATCCACGGGCTGCGGCACGGCGCCGCTTTGCATCACGGCGAGGAAGTCTTCGCCGTCCGCAGGCACGCTGCGCGCGGCATCGCGCTCGGCCGCCAGTTCGGCGGGCAGGTCGAGCGTGGGCTGCTCGGGCAGCAGGTCGGCGTAGTGCACCACGAACACGTGCGCGAGTGCGCTCTCCGGCTGCACCTTGCGCACCACCGGCAGCAGCGGCGCGGCGGCAACGATCGCGCGCGCACCGAGATCGTTTACCTGGTAGGCCAGCTCGTGCTCCTTGTTGAGCGGACTGCACGGACAGACGATCGCGCCGATCTTCTGGATGCCGTAATGCGCAACCAGGTACTGCGGGCAGTTGTTGAGAAACAGCACCACCGGCTCGCCCTTCTTCACACCGATGGCCTGCAGCCTGGCCGCGAAGGCATCGCTTGCGCGGTCGAGCTGCGACCACGTCATGGCATGGCCGTACCAGATGCAGGCGGCGGCGTCGGCGCGCGCTCGCGCATGAGCGCGCAGGTACTCGTGCAGGGGCTGTTGCGGGCGATCGGGCAATGTCTCCATGGCGTCACTTTCTCAGGGTTATCGATAGCCGCCCGTGCGGGGCGGACGCTTGCCAACGAGCGCATGGTGCACCAACAATCCTACCCATGGGTATAACTTCGGCGACACGGCAAAAACCCTCTGGCAAGGGCTCTGCGCAGGCGCACCAGCCCCAGGGCACGGGCCGCCAGCGCGCGGCCACGCAGGGCACCGACCTGCAGCGCGAGCGCATCCTGCAGGCCGCGGCGCAGCTCTTTGCCGCGCAGGGCTACGCCAACACGACCATGGCGCAGATCGTTCGCGCGCTGGGCGTGACCAAGCCCTTCGTGTACTACTACTTTCGGGACAAACAGGAGATCTTCGAAACGCTCTCCTGGCGCCCCACGGTCGACTGCTTCACGGCGCTCGACTTCGCGGCGGGCGATCCGCGCCGCGCGAGCGAGAAGGTGCTCGAAGGCATCGAGCGGCTGATACGCGCCACCATCGCGCATCACCCCTGTGCCTTCTTTGCGTACCGCGAGCCGCAGGTGTACCGGCCCGAATACGTCGCCGCGCAGAAGAAGCTCTCGCATCACTTCTACGACCTGCTCTGCCCGTTGCTCGAAGAAGCGCGCCGTGACGGCGACCTGGATTTCACCGAGACCAAGATCACCGCGCTAGCCGCCTGCAGCCTGCCGGGTTTTCTCTACAGCTGGTACCGGCCCGACGGCCGCCTCTCGCCCGAGGAAGTGGTGGCCGAGCTTACGAAGCTGGCGAGCCGCGTGATCGGCCTGCGCAGCGCCAAAGAACCGCGTTGAAGCGAAGGCGCATCGCGCGCCCTCCGCGGAAGTTTTACCAACGACACCGGAGACAGACGGACATGCTCAAGTTCAATCGCGCGCCATTGGCGCCCATCGCCCTCGCCTCACTGCTGGCGCTTTCGGGCGCAGCACAGGCCCAGCAGTCAACCTACAAGATCGCCTACATCGACCCGCTGTCAGGCCCGTTCGCGAACGTGGGCGAACTGATGCTCATGCACGTGCAATACGCCATCGAG
Source organism: Variovorax sp. OV700 (assembly GCF_900099805.1). Taxonomy (GTDB): domain Bacteria; phylum Pseudomonadota; class Gammaproteobacteria; order Burkholderiales; family Burkholderiaceae_C; genus Variovorax. The sequence goes on from NZ_FNDR01000004.1 coordinate 508,841, forward strand.
GAGATCAACGCCAAGGGCGGCGTGCTCGGCGGCACCAAGCTGCAGCTGCTGCAGTTCGACAGCAAGCTGTCGGCGCAGGAAAGCCAGAGCGCGCTGCAGGCGGCCATCGACCAGGGCGCCAGGGCCATCGTCACGGGCGGGTCGGGGTCGTCGGTGGTCACTGCGCTCGTGCAATCGGTGGCGCGCTGGAACCAGCGCAATCCGGGCAAGGAGCTGATCGTGCTGAACCACTCCTCGATCGACCCCGAGATGACCGGCAAGACCTGCAGCTTCTGGCACTTTCAGACCGAGGCCAATACTGCGATGAAGATGAAGGCGCTGGCCAATTACATCAAGAAGACGCCCGACGTGAAGAAGGTCTACCTGCTGAATCAGGACTATGCCCACGGCAAGCAATGGGCGAGCTACGGACGCCAGCTCGTTGGCCTGGCGCGGCCCGACGTGCAGTTCGTCGGCGAAACACTGCACCCCATCGGCCGCGTGAAAGACTTCTCGCCCTACATCGCGAACATCAAGCAAAGCGGTGCCGACTCGGTCATCACCGGCAACTGGGGGCAGGACATGACCCTGCTGCTCAAGGCCGCGGGCGATGCGGGCTACAACCTGCGCTACTTCAACCACAGCGCGGGATCGGTGCCCGGCACGGTGCTGGCGGTGTCGCAGGCCAAGCTGGGGCAGCTGACCTGGGTTGCCGAATGGCATCCGGGTCAGGCCGACACGCCGCGGGTCGATGCGCTCGCCAAGGCTTACAAGGCCAAGACCGGCAAGGACTTCCTGGCGCCGCGCATCGACTTCACTCCGCGCCTGCTGGCCGCTGCCATCAACAAAGCAGGCAGCACCGACACGGTGAAGGTGGCCTACGCGCTCGAAGACATGACCTTCGATTCGGTGGTCGGCCCCATCCGCATGCGCGCCGAGGACCACCAGCTGCTGTTGCCGCAGGTGGTCAACACCATCGCACCGGTGAACGGCAAGAGCGTCAAATTGGGCTGGGAGGGCACCGACTACGGCTTCCGGACCGATGCGGTCTATGCCGGCAATGAGCTGGCCCAGGGCTTCGATTGCAAGATGGTCCGCCCCGGCGGTTGAAGCGCATGCACCGGGGCTCCTAAGGGAAACCCCGTCCTGCCGCGCGCCTGTGGGGTCGAGATACTCCGGGTGTCACACCCCGGATCTCCGAAGCGGGTCCATACCAAAGGCACAAGAACCCATGGCAGGCAAGAACTCGCTCCATCCGATACCGCATCCTGCAAAGAAGCCGTTCGTCGGCAACCTGCTGTCGATCGGATCGGACTCCCCCGTGCTGGACATGTGGAGGATCGCGCAGGAACTCGGCGGCATCTACTGGCTCGACATGCCGGGCATGCCGGTGATCGTGGTCTCATCGCCCGCGCTGATCGACGAGCTCTGCGAAGAGGCGCGCTTCGACAAGAGCACGCGCGGCGCGCTGCGCCGGTTGCGGGCCGCATCGCACGGGCTCTTCACCTCCGATACGCACGAGGAAACCTGGTCCAAGCCGCACAACATCCTCCTGGCCAACTTCAGCCAGCGCGCCATGCAGGCTTACCACCCGATGATGCTGGACATCGCGGACCAGCTGGTCACCAAGTGGGAGCGCCTGAACTTCGATGAAGAAGTGGACGTGGTGCGCGACATGACGGCGCTCACGCTCGACACCATCGGGTTGTGCGGCTTCGGCTACCGCTTCAATTCGTTCTACCGCGAGGGCTTTCATCCCTTCGTCGATGCGATGGTGCGCACGCTCGAAACGGTGCAGAACCGCCGCGGCCTGCCGCTGGAGGAGCTGATGCTCAAGAAGGAGCTCGCCCAGCAGCGAAAAGACATCCGCTTCATGCACAAGATGGTGGAAGACATCATCGAAGAGCGCCGCGCGAGCGGTGCCGACATCGCGACCAAGCCCGACCTGCTGAGCTACATGATCGCGGGCGTCGACAAGAAGAGCGGCGAGAAGCTCACCGACAAGATGATCCGCGACGAGTGCATCGAGTTCCTCATCGCGGGGCACGAGACCACGAGCGGCCTGCTCTCGTTCGCGATCTACTTTTTGCTGAAGAACCCCGAAGCGTTGGCCAAGGCGCAGGCTGAGGTCGACAGCGTGTTCGGGCCCGACACTTCGCAGAAACCGACGTATGCGCAGGTCAACCGCCTGCAGTACGTGATGCAGGTGCTGAAGGAGGCCCTGCGCCTGTACCCGACCGCGCCCGCGATCTCGATGCGCGCGAAGGAAGACACCATCATCGGCGGGCAGTACACGATCAAGAAGAACAACATGATCATCATGCATGCGCTGGCGCTGCATCGTGACAAGGGCATCTGGGGCGAGAACGCCGACCAGTTCGACCCCGACCACTTCAGCCGCGAAGCCGAGCGCGAGCGTCCGGCCAATGCCTTCAAGCCCTTCGGCAATGGGCAGCGCGCTTGCATCGGGCGCCAGTTTGCCTTGCAGGAAGCCGTGCTCACGCTGGGCATGATCCTGCAGCGTTTCACGCTGATCGATCACACGGACTACAAGCTCAAGATCAAGGAAGCGCTGACGATCAAGCCGGAGAATTTCAAGATCAAGGCGCTGCTGCGCGACCCGGCCACGCGACCGCGCGGCAACGGCGATGCGGCCGCCGCGGTTGCAACGCCGGCACAGCCCGCCGCCCGCAAGCCGCAGGCTCAACGGCACGGCACCTCGCTGCTGGTGCTGCAGGGTTCCAACCTCGGCACGGCCGAAGACCTGGCACGCCAGCTGGCCGAGGCCGGCGAGCTGCGCGGCTTCTCGACCCAGGTGGCCTCGCTCGACGACTACGCCGAGCGGCTGCCCGCCAGCGGCGCCGTGGCCATCGTCTGCGCCTCTTACAACGGCGTGGCGCCCGACAACGCCGCCGAGTTCCATCGCTGGCTCGACAAGGCCGACGACTCGCTCAACGGCGTCCGCTTCAGCGTCTTCGGCTGCGGCAACACCGACTGGGCCGCCACCTACCAGGCGGTGCCGCGCCGCATCGACGAGCGGCTCGAAGCGCTCGGCGCCACACGCGTGCATCCGCGCGGCGAAGGCGACGCGCGCGAAGACATGGACGGCGCATTCCAGGACTGGAGCGATGCGCTCTGGCCGCAGCTGGTGAAAGCCTTCGGCATTCAATCGGGCGCCGACACGCCCGCCGAGGCCGAGCCGCTCTACACGCTCGAGGAACTGCCCCCGCCGCAGAAGAACGCCCTAGTCGATGCGCTGGGCGCCGTGGCGTTGCGCGTGATCGAGAACCGCGAGCTGCAGAACCCCGGCAGCGACACCGAGAGTGGCCGCTCCACGCGCCACGTTGAACTGACACTGCCCGAGGGCGTGAACTACCTCCCCGGCGACCACCTGAGCGTGGTGCCGCGCAACAGCCCGGCCCAGGTGGAACGCGCGATGGCGCGCTTCGGTTTCGACCGCTCCGCGCATGTGCGGCTGCATGCCGCTTCAGGCCGCAAGACGGCCTTGCCGGTCGATCAGGTCATCGCGGTCGATCGGCTGCTTGGCGACTATGTCGAACTGCAGGACGTGGCCACGCGCAAACAGATCGCCACGCTGGCGGCGCACACCGAGTGCCCGTTCACCAAGCCCAAGCTCGCTGCGCTATCAGGCAGCGACGACGCCTCGCAGGCCACCTATAAGGCCGAGGTCCTGCACAAGCGCAGGTCGCTGCTCGACCTGCTCGAAGAACATCGCGCCTGCCAGGTGCCGTTCGCGGTGTTCCTCGAAATGCTGTCGCCGCTCTCGCCGCGCTACTACTCGATCTCGTCCTCGCCGGGCATGACGCCGGGGCGCTGCAGCGTCACGGTGGGCGTGGTGAGTGCGCCGGCGCTCTCGGGCAACGGCATCTTCGAAGGCGTGTGCTCCAACTACCTCGCGCGCGCCGAAGCCGGCGACACGGTGCACGGCGTGATTCGCGAAACCACGGCTGAGGGCTTCCGCCTGCCTGAGGACCCGCAGCGCCCGCTCGTCATGGTCGGCCCCGGCACCGGCCTTGCGCCGTTCCGCGGCTTTCTGCAGGAGCGCGCGGCGCAGGTCGAGCGCGGCGAGGCGCTGGGCGATGCAATGCTCTTCTTCGGCTGCAGGCATCCCGAGCAGGATTTCATCTATGCCGAAGAACTCAAGGCATGGTCGCATCGCGGGCTCATGAAGCTGCACACCGCGTTCTCGCGCGCGGGCGAGCGCAAGGTCTATGTGCAGGACTTGATTCGCGAACAGGGCGCGGCCGTATGGAAGCTGCTCGAGGCCGGCGCGGTGATCTACGTGTGCGGCGACGGTTCGCGCATGGAGCCCGATGTGCGGCGCACCCTCGCCGATCTGGCACGAGAGCACGGCCACGACAGCCAAGCCTGGATGGACAAGATGATCGCCGACCAGCGCTACGTGCTCGACGTGTGGGCGGGGGCATAGAGCCCCGCCGCCCCTGGCTCAGGCCTTCCGGTCGGGGTCGGGATAGACCAGCGGCCCCAGCAAGCCGCGGTTGAACGGCTTCCACTCGCCCTCCGGCTGGGCCAGGCGATCAGCCAAGGCATAGAGCACCGCAGGATGTGCGCCGAGTCCAAGATGGCTCGCCACCACCTCGATGTTTTCTGCCTGCGGGCCCGGCTTCTCGATGCTGCAGCGCCACGCGACGACGCCGTCGGTGCGGCTGAAGATCGAGGTCGTGGGCACCGGCGGCGTGGGCTGCACGAACTTCATGCGGCGCGGGTCGTGCGAGCTCTGGCCGCTCACGCCCTCGTACACGCGCCATGCGTTGGTGGCGCGCGGGCTGCCGGAAAACGGGCTGCCAAGGGTGACGACGTTGCGCACCAGGTCCGGCTGCGCCGACGCCAGCAGGCGTGCGTAGATTCCACCCAGGCTCCAGCCGATGACGCTGACCTTCTGGCCGCTTTTCTCGTGCAGGGACTTGAGCAGCGCGACCATGCCATCTTCCACGCCCTGGCGCGGACCGAAGTTGCGGCCCAGGCCCCAGCCGTGCGTGTCGTAGCCGCGGCTGCACAGATAACGGCGCAGCACCAGCGTGGAGCCGTCGCCCGCCACGAGGCCGGGCAGCACGAGCACCGGGTGCCCGTCGCCGCGCGGAGTGAGCTGCAGCAGCGGCCACATGGCGATGCCGGCACCCGTTTCCCAGAGTGCGCGCGCTTCGGCCAGCATCAGCAAGCCCGATGGGGGCGCGATGTGGTCTCGGGTTGCAGTGGTCATGAGGGCGGCTTTCCTTTCTGGTCTTTGTTTTATAGGACGAGCATGGCGAACCAAAGTTTCACCGCCCCGTCGGACAACAGCGATGTTTATCCGAGGTATTTGCCCCGCAGGTAATCAAGGTAAGCCCTCGATTCGCTCGAAACATACGGGGAAATCAAGGTGAGCGTGTAAAAAGCCGCCAATCCGGGGTCGGCCTGCGCCAGCGCGTCGCGCCCCGGCACCAGGCGTTCGAACGAAAGCCAGCAAGTAGTGGTGAAGACCATCTGCAGCGCGAGGATGCGCGCCTGCTCGGCGCTGGTTTCTATGACGCCCGAGGCCACCAGCCCTTCGCACAGCGCCTGCGCCGCCAGCAGGTTCTGAGCGGTGAGCGCCTGCGCGCGCTGGCCGAGCGTGGGGTATTCGCCGGCCAGGAAGGCCATGTCGCGATAGATGAACCGGTACTGGTCGATGGCTTCAAAGCGCAGGTGCAGCGCCAGCCAGAGGTCGTCGATGGCGGTGATCGCGCCGGAAGAGCCGTCGAGCACCTCGAGCCGCTGCTCGAAACGCCGGAACAGCCACTCGACGATCAGCTGCTTGGCCTTGAAGTGATAGTGCAGGTTGCCCGGGCTCATGCCGAGCTCGGCCGCGATCTTGTGCGTGGACACCGCCGCGAGGCCTTCCGCGTTGAACAGCGCAAGGCTGGCCTGCAGGATGCGATCGCGCGTGGTGTTGGAACTGGCCACAACCGGCTGCTGCGTGCGTCGGTGCTTCGCTGGGCCGAGGCTCAGCGTTTGCCGCTGCCGCGCGGGCCGGCGTTCTTCGGGTCGAGTTGGGCAAGGCGTTCGTGCAGCCGGGCCACTTCTTCGCGCAGGGCCTGCACCTCTTCGGCGCTGGGCATGCCCAGCCGCTGAAGGGCGGTGGCAACGCGCTGGTCGAACACGTCTTCGAATTTGCGGAGGCCAAAACTGTCGAGGCTCGGAAAGCCGCGCGGAACGGCCGCCTTGGCGGCACCGGCCGCGTCGGGCTTGCCCTGGCCGATGCCCAGCAGCCCCTCGATCACGTTGGCCTGACGCTTGGCAACGTCGTCGCGCACGTTGCCAAGTACCTTGAGGCCTGCGCGCAGCAGGCCTTCACCGACGGCCTTCGGGCTCGCCGGTGCATTGGGTGTGACAGCAGCAGTTTTTTTCTTTGGCGCCGCCGCAACCGTCTTTTTGGCTGCGGGGGCCTTCCTGGCCGTGGGAGCTTTCTTCGCAGGCGCCGCCGCCTTCTTCTTTTTCAGGCTTGCGGTAGCGTCGGGGCGGGTCGCCATGCGTTCTTGCTCCAGGATCAGGCTGCCTTGCGGGCGGTGGTGCGGCGAACCGACTTCTTGGCCGCGGCGGCCTTGGCCTTCACGGTGCGCACGGTCTTGGCTTCTTCGGTGCCGCTCACGCGCACTTCGATCTGCTTGGCGCCGGCTGCAATCTTGTCGGCGATCTGCACCGACACGTTGGCGATCGGCTGGTTCAGCGCGTTCAGGGTCTTGACCACCGAGGTGACGATAGGCGATTCGACACCCGCCACGCGGTCGGCCACGGCTTCGATGCCGCTGGTCGTGCCTGCGGCCACGCGGTCCATCACCGAAACGATGCGGCCGGTATCGATGTCCAGGCGGTTGGCCAGGAAGCCGTTGATCTTTTCTTGCGCGCCGATCAGGTTGGCCTTGATCTGTTCGCTCACCAGCGGAATCTGGCGGCTGCCCAGGAATTCGCTGTAGCGCGAAGAAGCGCCGCCGAGCAGGCGATGCACGCCGGCGCGATAGGCACCCACCAGGGTCTTGCCTGCGTCGTTGTACTGGCCAACGACGTGGATGGCTGCGGAAGAGAAAGAAGCTTGCGTGGTCATGTGGATTTCCTGGAAGTTGATTGATCGGTCGCTGGATTCGCGATGGAGTGATCTTCTTCCAGAGCGCCTAGGCCTGAAAAGCTAGAACCGTCGGAAAACTAGTCCAACTGCCCCAATTTTCTGCCGCGGCCTGCGGATCATGCCGCAGCAGCCGCCCTGGCGCGCTTGGCCGGCGCGGCGGGCTTGCGCGGCGGCGCCTTGCCCGCGGCCGCCTTGGCGGGCACTTTCCTGGCGGCTGTCTTGGCGACCGGCGCCTTGGCCGCGGGGGCTTTCGCTGCGGGCGCCTTCTTGGATGCGGCCTTTTTCACCGCAGGTTCCACTGCGGGCTTGGAGGCAGGTTTGGCCGCCGCCTTCGCGAGGGGTGCCGGCTCGGGAGCCGCCGCCTTCGGCACTGCCGCGGGATGGCTCTGCGTCAGGCTCATCAGCAACTGGTGCTCAGCCAGCAGGTAGTCGCCAATCTCGGTGATGTCGGGCACCGCGCGGCGGCAGGCGATGAGGCCATAGTCCATGCGCCCGTTGTAGCTTTGCACCGTGACGTTCAGCGCCATGCCGTGGCCTGCGATCGACACCGGGTAGTAGCTGGTGACGAGCGCGCCCGCAAAGTACATCGGAAACGGCGCGCCGGCCACATTGGAAATGGCCACGTTGGCCCCCGGCGGCAGCAGGTTCACGAGCCCCGAGCGCCCGACCATCGAGGCGATGCCCGACACCAGCCAGGGCGCGGCAAAGGTGGGAAAGTCGTCGAGGATCACCGCCTTGAAGCGGTTCATGGTCGACTTCGAGCTGGTCGACGAGGCGTTGATGGCCTTGAGCCGCTGCACGGGGTCGGTGATGTCGGTGGCCAGGCTCACCAGGATCATGCTGGCCTGGTTGTTGGCCGTCTCGTCGCCCGCTTCGCGCAGGCTCACGGGCACGCCGGCCACCAGCGGCTTGGCGGGCAGCTCGTTGTTGTCGGCCAGGTAGTGGCGCAGCGCGCCGGCCACCGTGGCCATCACCACGTCGTTGAGCGACACGCCGAAGTGCTTGGCGATGTGCTTGGTCTCGGCCAGCGAAATGGTGCGGCCGGCAAAGGTGCGCTGGTTGGTGATCGACACGTTGAGCGAGGTGCGCGGCGCAAAGAGGTTGAACTTCTTGGGCGCGGTGGCTGCGTTCTTCTCGGCCGCCTTCTCGTCCGGCTTGGCGAGCCCACCCAGAGCACGCGCGATGGCCGGCGCCATCTTGAAGAGCTTGACGTACTGCTGCGCCGTGTTGCGCAGCGCCGCGGTCGCGAGTTCGGCCATGCCCAGCTGGTAGCCGCTGCTGCGCGGGCGTGAGCGCGGCGGCTTCACCACGCGGCCCGTGGCCTCGAGATCGAAGATGGCCTTGCCGAGCGCCACGCCGGCCTGCCCGTCGATGCCCGCATGGTGCACCTTGGTGTAGAGCGCCACCTGCCCGCTCTTCAGGCCGTCGATGATGAAGAACTCCCACATCGGGCGGCTGCGGTCGATCAGCGTGGAATGCAGCCGCGCCACGTACTGCTGCAGCTGCCGGTTGGTGCCGGGCTTGGGCAGCGTGATGTGGCGCACGTGGTAGTCGAGGTCGATGTCGTCGTCTTCCACCCACACCGGGTTGGTCAGGTCGAAGGGCATCAGCGCGAGCTTGCGCGTGAACACGTCGGCCAGGTGAATGCGGCTGGCCATGAACTGCTTGGCGTCCTCGTAGAAGTCGCCCTCGTAGCCCTTGGGCAGATCGAGCACGTTGAGCGAACCCACGTGCATCGGCATCTCGGGGGTCTCCAGGTGCAGGAAGGTGGCATCAAGACCGCTCAGGTGTTTCATGTGTCGTGTCTCCTTGTGTGCGCAGGCGCCGTCCGGCAGGATACCCGTGCGCGGCCCTGCGAATCGGACCGAAAGCAGCGAACGCGGGTTTGTCCCGAGACCCTTGCACGATGCGCTATTAATTCAATAGCTTTCGCCGGGCCTGCGCGAACCATGCCCTCTTCATGCCGGATTCGTACACTGGGCCCATGACATCCATCGCTTCCATGCAGACCGACGAGTTCCTGTGGCTCGAAGACATCGACGGCGCCGAACAGCTCGACTGGGCCCGTCAGAACAACGCGAAGACCGTGCAGCGCTATGCGCAATCGGCCGCCTTCGAGCGCATGGAGCAAGGCATTCTCGAAGTGCTCGACTCCGATGCGCGCATTCCAATGGTGCGCAAGATCGGGCCGCTCTTCTACAACTTCTGGCGCGACAAGAAGAACCCCAAGGGCCTGTGGCGCCGCACCACGCTGGCCGAATACCGCAAGCCGCAGCCCGACTGGGAAACCGTGATCGATCTCGATGCGCTGGCCGAGGCCGACAAGGAAAACTGGGTCTGGCACGGCGCGCAGTGCCTGCAGCCCGAGTACAAGCGCTGCCTGATCTCGCTCTCGCGCGGCGGTGCCGATGCCGACGTGGTGCGCGAGTTCGACCTCGAGCTCAAGCAGTTCGTCTCCGGCGGCTTCACGCTGCCCGAGGCCAAGAACAGCGTCGCATGGAAAGACATCGACCACCTCTACGTGGCCACCGACTTCGGCCCCGGCTCGATGACCAGCTCCAGCTATCCGCGCATCGTGAAAGAGTGGAAGCGCGGCACACCGCTGGAGAACGCGCAGGTGGTGTACGAAGGCGGCATGGACGACATGACGGTCAGCGCCTGGCGCGACAACACGCCGGGCTTCGAGCGCGACTTCGTCTCGCGCCAGATGGACTTCTACGACAGCGAAACCTGGCTGCGCGGCAGCGACGGCCGGCTCGCGAAGATCGATGTGCCCGACGATGCCAACGCCGACATCACGCGCGAGTGGATGCTGGTCGAGCCGCGCAGCCCCTGGACGGTGGCCGGCACCACCTACAAGCCGGGCTCGCTGCTGGCCACTCGGTTCGACGACTACATGGCCGGCAAGCGCGAGATCACGGTGCTGTTCGAGCCCGACGACACCACCGCGCTCGACGACCATTCGTGGACCCGTCACCACTTGATCCTCAATGTGATGCACGACGTGGTGAACAAGCTCGAGGTGCTCACCCCGCAAGCCGGCTCGCAAGAATGGAAACGCGAAAGCCTGGGTGGCGCCCCGGAGCTCTCGACCATCGCGGCCGGCGGCATCGACGAAGACGAGAACGACGACTATTTTCTGACCGTGAGCGGCTTTCTGCAGCCGACCACGCTCTACATCGGCACCATCGGCCAGGGCGAGCCCGAGCCGCTGAAGGACAGCCCCGCCTTCTTCGATGCCTCGCGCCACCGCGTGAGCCAGCATTTCGCTACTTCGAAGGATGGCACGCGCGTGCCCTATTTCGAGATCGCGCCGAAGAACCTGCAGGCCGACGGCAGGAACCCGACGCTGCAGTACGCCTACGGCGGCTTCGAGATCTCGCTGCAGCCGAGCTACAGCGGCAGCATCGGCCGTGCATGGCTCGATCAGGGCGGCGTGTACGTGGTGGCCAACATCCGCGGCGGCGGCGAGTACGGGCCACGCTGGCATCAGGCCGCGCTGCAAGAGAACCGGCTGCGCACCTGCGAAGACTTTGCCGCTGTTTCCGAGCACCTGATCGCGCGCAACATCACCTCGCCGCAACACCTGGGCGCCATGGGCGGCAGCAACGGTGGCCTGCTGATGGGCAACATGCTCACGCTCCATCCCAAGCTCTATGGCGCCATCGTGAGCGAGGTGGCGCTGCTCGACATGAAGCGCTACACCCAGCTTTCGGCCGGCGCCTCGTGGATTGCCGAATACGGCGACCCGGAAGATCCGGAAGAATGGGCGTGGATCCAGGCGTTCTCGCCCTACGAGAACGCCAGGCCGGGGCAGCCCTACCCGCCAGCGCTCTTCACCACGTCGACGCGCGACGACCGCGTGGGCCCGGTGCATGCGCGCAAGATGTACGCGAAACTGGCCGCCATGGGCTACGACGCCAGCTTCTACGAGAACATGGAAGGCGGCCACAGCGCGGCGGCGGACAACAAGGAATCGGCCTTCATGGATGCCCTGGGCTATGCCTATCTTTGGAAGCACATCGGACGCACATCGACATGAGCAACGACAACGGCACCACCCTCGAACTGATCGGCGCGCCCACCGACGTCGGCGCCAGCGTACGCGGTGCCGGCATGGGCCCTGATGCGCTGCGCGTGGCGGGGCTTCCGGAGGCGCTCGCGCGGCAGGGCTTCACCGTGCTCGACCGCGGCAATCTCGCCGGGCCGGCCACCCCGTGGACGGCGCCCACGAACGGCCTGCGCCATCTCGACGAGGTGATCGCGTGGAACCGCTCCGTCTATGCGGCGGTGGACACCGCGCTGGGCACCGGCCACGTGCCGCTCATGTTGGGCGGCGACCATTGCCTTGCCATCGGTTCGGTCAGCGCCGTGGCCTGGCATGCGCGCAAGCGCGGCAAGAAGCTGCGCGTGGTGTGGCTCGATGCGCACTCCGACGTCAACACCGAAACCACCAGCCCGAGCGGCAACCTGCACGGCATGCCCGTGTCGTGCCTGCTGGGCCACGGGCCCGCGGTGCTCACCGGTTGGAGCGGCGAGCGCGCGGCGCTCGAGCATGACGCCATCCGCTTCATCGGCATCCGCAGCGTCGATGCCGACGAGAAGGAAGCCATTCGCACCCTCGGCCTGCACGTGTTCGACATGCGCCACATCGACGAGCACGGCATGCGCACCACCATGACCGAGGCGCTGCAGGACGTGGACGAGGACACCCACCTGCACGTGAGCTTCGACCTGGACTGCCTCGACCCGAACATCGCGCCGGGCGTGGGCACCGGCGTGCGCGGCGGCCCGACCTACCGCGAGATGCAGCTGTGCATGGAAATGATCGCCGACACCGGCCGGCTCGGCTCGGTCGACGTGGTGGAGCTCAACCCTGCGCTCGACGTGCGCAACCAGACCGCCGAGGTGGCGGTGGAGCTGATCGAGAGCCTGTTCGGAAAGTCGACGCTGGTGCGCTGAGCGCGTCAGGCCGGTCTCAACCCGGGTTCGGTACCGGCTTCACCGGAAAAGGCGTGGCCGGCGCCGGGGGTGCCAGCGGCGCCGATGGCCGCGGAGCTTCGGGCGCGACGCTGGGGGTTGCCGGCTCTTCGCCGCCCTGGCCTTCCAGGAAGCGGTCGAGCAGCGCAAAGAAGCGGTCGTAGAAGAGTTCGTCGGTGAGCGTCTCGCTGGCCACCTTGACCATGGCGTCGTCGCTGCCTGCAAAAGGCAGCGAGAGCGAGCCGAAGGCGCCGACGCCGACGCTGGCCGAGTTGTTGACCTTCTTGATGCCATAGCGGTCTTGCAGCGCGGTCGCAAAGGCCACGGTGCTTCGCTTGCCGGCCTTGCCGCCTTCGCGCGCGCACACCACGCGGAACTCGACCTCCACGTGCACCTCGAAGGCCGGCTGGAAACTCTTGCGACCCGTCACCAGGTCGGGATTGGCCGCGTTGATCATGTAGCCCTGGCTCAGCAGGGCGCGTCGCGCGGCTTCGCAGGTCTGGGCCTCGGTGGCGGCGTAGGTGCGCGTGTGGGTGGTGGTGGAGTCGAACTCCTCGGTTTCGTACGACACCCGGCGCGGGCTGCTACCGCAGGCGGTGAGCAGGAGGGACGACAACAGGCCGAGGACCAGAACCGGCGTGCGAAGAACGGAAAGGTCAGAAGAGAAGCGAAGGGGCATGATCATGGCGCGGCGAATCCTAACCGGCGTCTCCGCCGGCGAGGTTTCGAGCATCGCCGGGCGCCGGCGTTCCCAACGCGGCGCAAGAATTTTTCAGGACCAGCGCAGCACGTGGTGCGCACGCACGCGCGTCGCGGCAATCAACCGGGCATTGGGCGCGTCGGTGCGGGCCACCCAGTCGCGCGCGGCCTCGGCGCTGCGGCCGAACTGCTGGTGGCGCTTTTGCAAACGCTCTTCGCGCACCGCATCGTCGATGTCGACGTACCAGACCTCGTCGAGCATGGCCGCCGCGCCGGCCCAGGGGCCGTCGTCGTGCAGAAGATAGTTGCCTTCGGTGATGACCAGCTGCGTCTCTGGCAGCACCGCGATGGCGCCGGCGATCGGCTCCTCGATCTCGCGGCGGAACTCGGGGGCGTAGACGATGGGGTCGTCCGGCCCCTGCTCGCGCAGCCGCTGCAGCAGCGCTACATAGCCGGCGCTGTCGAAGGTATCGGGTGCGCCCTTGCGGCCGGCACGGCCGAGCCGTTGCAGCTCGACGTTGGCCAGGTGAAAACCGTCCATCGGCACGACCTGCGCGCGGCCCGCGCCCACCGCTTGGAGCAGCGCCAGCGCGAGCGTGGACTTGCCCGCGCCCGGCGCGCCGACCAGCCCCAGCAGCTTGCGCTGCCCGCCGGCCATCAGGGCCTGCAGGCGCGCCAGGCTGTCGGCGGGAATGGAGGGAAAGTCTTGCGCGGGGATGGTGCTCATCCCCCGAGCGTACAACCCTCCTTCGCTCCGAGAATCAGGGATACAGACCGCGTTCTTGGCGAGCCATCAGGATCCGCTCGCAAGCCACCGCATAGGTGGCAGTGCGCAGCGAGATCTTGTGCTTGTCGGCCGTGTCCCAGATCTGATTGAGCGCGTTCATCATGATGCGGTCCAGCCGCACGTTGATCTCGTCCTCGTCCCAGAAGAAGGACGAGAAGTCCTGCACCCATTCGAAGTAGCTCACCGTCACGCCGCCGGCGTTGCAGATCACGTCGGGCACCACCAGCACGCCGCGCTCGGCCAGGATGTCGTCGGCCACGGGCACCGTGGGGCCGTTGGCGCCTTCGAGCACCAGCTTGGCGGTCGTTTTCTGCGCGCGCTCGGCCGTGATCTGGCCTTCGAGCGCGGCCGGAATCAGGATGTCGCAAGCCACTTCCCAGAAGTCTTCGTTCGGCACGACGTCGCCGCCGGCCTTGAAGCCGACCACGCCATCGGTGCGCGAGATGGGCACCAGCTTCGTCAGGTCGAGGCCGTTCGGGTTGACGATGGTGCCGGTGTGGTCCTGCACCGCGACGATCTTGGCACCCGCCTCGGCAAAGAGTTCGGCCGCAACCGAGCCCACGTTGCCGAAGCCTTGCACCGCGATGCGTGCGCCGCGCAGATCCATGCCCAGGCGTCGCGCCGCTTCGCGGCCCGTGACGAACACGCCGCGGCCGGTGGCCTTGACGCGGCCGAGCGAGCCGCCCAGGTGCAGCGGCTTGCCGGTGACCACGCCGGTGGCGGTGCCGCCGACGTTCATCGAGTAGGTGTCCATCATCCACGCCATGATCTGCGCGTTGGTGTTCACGTCGGGCGCGGGAATGTCGGTGTGCGGGCCGATGATGATGCCGATCTCGCTGGTGTAGCGGCGCGTGACCTTCTCCAGCTCTTGCAGCGACAGCTTCTTGGGATCGACGCGGATGCCGCCCTTGGCACCGCCGTAGGGCAGGTTGACGGCGGCCGTCTTGATGGTCATCCAGGCCGACAGCGCCATCACTTCTTCGAGCGTGACGTCGGGGTGGAAGCGAACGCCGCCCTTGCCCGGGCCGCGGCTCATGTTGTGCTGCACGCGGTAGCCCTCGAAGTGGGCGATGCTGCCGTCGTCCATCTCGATCGGCACGTCGACGATCAGCGCGCGCTTGGGACGCTTGAGCGTCTCGACCCAGCGGGCCAGCGGGCCGAGATACGGCACCACGCGGTCGACCTGCGAGAGGTATGTGCCCCAGGGGCTGTTGGCGGTCGGATTGACGAAGGAGAGCTTTTCACTCATGGGAGGTCCCTTGGTTTGAATGGATGGCCGCAACGATAGACCTCTCCCGCCCGCAGCGCCATGGCTTATGCGCGCCGCGCTGGCGGGTTATGCAAGAGAGGCTTGGCCGGCCAGCCCGCCCAAGGGCCTACGCCACCGCGCTCAGCAGCGCCGCATTGCCCCCAGCAGCGGTGGTGTTGACCGTGACCGTCTGCTCGCCACAGAAGCGATACAGATAGTGCGGCCCGCCCGCCTTGGGCCCGGTGCCGCTCAGGCCCTCGCCGCCGAAGGGCTGCACGCCGACCACCGCGCCGATGATGTTGCGGTTCACATAAATGTTGCCCACGTGCGCGCGGGTGGCGAGCGCCTGCGCGCGTGAATCGATGCGGGTCTGGATGCCGAGCGTGAGGCCATAACCCAGCGCATTGATGCGTTCGATTACGTCCGCAGGGTCGCTCAGTTCGCCATGGCCCCAGCGCGCGATCTGCAGCACCGGGCCGAATATCTCGCTCGTCACGCGGTCGATGGAGCGCACCTCGTAGGCCTGCGGCGGAATCAGGTTGCCCTCGGCTGAAGAAGACACCGGTGCGAGCAGGCGCTTCGCTTCCGAGTCCAGCCGCTTCAGGTCGCGCCGGATGTTGTCGGCGGCTTCGCCGTCGATCACGGGACCCACGTCGGTCGCCAGCAGGGCCGGGTCACCGGCAGCGAGTTCCCCGGCCGCGCCGCGGATCATCTCGATCACCGCATCGGCAATGCTGTCGTGCAGCACCAGAAGGCGCAGCGCCGAACAGCGCTGGCCGGCCGAGCGGAATGCGCTCTGCACCACCGCATCGACCACCTGCTCGGGCAGCGCGCTCGAATCGACCAGCATCGCGTTGATGCCGCCGGTCTCGGCGATCAGCGGCACGATGGGGCCGTCCTTGGCGGCGAGTGCGCGATGGATGATGCGGGCCACCTGCGTCGAGCCGGTGAACACCACGCCCGCTACGCCGGGCGCCGAGACCAGCGCGGCACCGACTGTTTCGCCCGGCCCGTGCAGCAATTGCACCGCATCGGCCGGCACGCCGGCGGCGTGCAGCAGCTTCACGGCTTCAAGAGCGACGGCGGGCGTCTGCTCGGCCGGCTTGGCCAGCACGGTGTTGCCCGTGGCCAGCGCGGCCGCCACCTGGCCCATGAAGATCGCGAGCGGAAAATTCCAGGGGCTGATGCAGACCCAGGGCCCGCGCGCGGTGAGCCACAGTTCATTGCTCTCACCCGTGGGGCCGGGCAGCGCCACGGGCTGCATGATGCGTTCGGCCTCGTCGGCGTAGTAGCGCAGGAAGTCGACGGCCTCGCGCACTTCGGCGACCGCGTCGCCCCAGGTCTTGAAGGCCTCCTTCACCAGCAGCGCGCAGAAGCGCGGCAGTTCGCGCTGGAGCGCATCGGCGGCCTGGCGCAGCATCGCGGCGCGCTTTTCCACCGGCGTCTTGCGCCAGCTGCGGAAGCTGGCCGCGCTGGCAGCGACAGCTCGTGGCGCGTTGCCGGCATCGAACACTTCGACGCGAGGCACGGCGGTGGTCGACAGGGCCGCCAGCAGCGGCGCGCGCATCGACTCGACCGCAAGGTCCAGGCCTTCGCTGTTGCGCCGTGCAGGAAGCGGCCCATAGAGCGCCGGCGGCAACGGCAAGGCAGGGTTGGTGGGCTCGAGCCAGAGCGGAGACATGAGCAGCTCGTCGAGGTCCACCGTTTCGTCTCCCAGCTGGTTCACGAACGACGAATTCGCGCCGTTCTCCAGCAGGCGCCGCACGAGGTAGGCCAGCAGGTCCTTGTGCTGGCCCACCGGCGCATACACGCGCACCGGCGCGGCCGTGCTCTTCATGACTTCGCGGTAGACGCCCTCGCCCATGCCATGCAGGCGCTGCAACTCGAACGGCGCCCGCGCCGCTTCGGCCATCTGCAGGATGGCCGCGATGGTGCCCGCGTTGTGCGTCGCAAATTGCGGATAGATCGCGTCGGGCGCCGAAAGCAGCGCGCGCGCGCAGGCCAGGTAGCTGATGTCGCTGTGATGCTTGTGCGTGAAGACCGGATAGTGCGGCAGCCCAAGCTCCTGCGCACGCTTGATCTCGGCGTCCCAATAGGCGCCCTTCACGAGCCGGCACATCAGGCGCAGCCGGTGTTTGCGCGCCACCGCCGTGACATGCTCGATCAGCTCGAGCGCGCGCGTCTGATAGGCCTGCAGCGCGAGGCCGAAGCCGCGCCACTGCGGCTGCTCGGCCGCCACGCGCGCGGCCAGCGCCTCGAACACGTCCAGCGAGAGCTCGAGCCTGTCGACCTCTTCCGCGTCGATGGTGAGGTTGAGGTTGGCCGCGGCCGCCAGCTCGCACAGCTGCCACACGCGCGGCACCAGTTCGCGCATCACGCGTTCGCGCTGCGCGTCTTCGTAGCGCGGATGCAGTGCGCTGAGCTTGATGGAAATGCCGTCGTTGTGCTCGGGCGTGCGTGCCGCATCGGCGCCGGTTGCGATGGCACGGATGGCATGCGTGTAGCTGTCGAGGTAGCGCAGCGCATCGGCGTCGGTGCGCGCGCCTTCGCCGAGCATGTCGTAGCTGAAGCGCAGGGCATTGTGCTTACGGTGCGCCGAGCGGGCCTCGTCCATGGCTTCGGCAATGGTCTGGCCCAGCACGAACTGGCGCCCCAGCAGCTGCACCGCGCGCAGCGTGGCAGCCACCACCGTGCGAGCGCCCAGCTTGGCCATGAGGCCAGGCGGATGGTCCCCTTCAGGCAGGAACTTCTTCGACATGGCGATGGCCGCGGACGAAAGGCGCGACAGCGTGGAGTCGGCCGCACCTTCGAAATCGGCACGGCCCAGCTGGTCGGCCGTGAGCGCAATGGCCGTGGCGGCGTCGGGCACGCGAAGCAGCGCTTCGGCCAAGCGCATCAAGGCCAGGCCCTCTGCGCTGGAAATGGGGTATTCGCGCAGCAGGCTTTCCATGGCCCAGAAGGGCGGCGGATGCTTGCGCACCGCCTCCACCCAAGGCCGGGCGGCGGCCGCCGCGGCGCTCCATTCGAGTGCGCCTGCCAGAGAGGCGAGGCGGTGCGAGACGACATCGGCTTCGGGCCGGTAAGGGATGGGCAGGTGCATGGCAGTTCCTTGGTTCTATCCCCTATGGTCTTTGGATATAGACCGAATCTTTTGCCAAAAATGACAACCTCAACCGGATAATTCACCAATGCACGACTTGGACCTGGACCGCATCGATCTCCGGCTCCTGAAGATTCTTCAGCAGGATGGCCGCATCACCAACCTCAAATTGGCCGAGGCGGTGGCGCTCTCACCCACCGCCGTGCTGGCCCGGGTGCAGCGGCTCACGCGCGATGGTTTCATCCTGGGCTACGAGGCTCGGCTCGATCCCCACAAGCTCGGGCGCGGCCTCACAGTGTTCGTCGAAATACTGCTCGACCGCACCACGCCCAACGTGTTCGACCAGTTCAAGGCGGCCGTGCAGGTGCGCGACGAGATCATGGAATGCCACATGGTGGCGGGCGGCTTCGACTACCTCCTCAAGACCCGCATGGCCGACATGGCGGCCTACCGCGAGTTCGCGGGCACCGTGCTGTGGCAACTGCCCGGCGTGCGCGAGACGCGCACCTACGCCGTCATGGAAGAAGTGAAGAGCAGCGCGAGGCTGCCGCTGGGCATCTAGTCAGGCCGGCTTGCGGGGACGACCGCCGAAGATGGCGGTGCCGATGCGCACCATCGTGCTGCCGGCGCTGATGGCCGCCTCGAGGTCGGCGCTCATGCCGAGCGAGAGCGTGTCGATCTCGATGCCCGCGGCGTTAATGGCGTCGTAGACGGCGCGGGCGCGCAGGCACAGTTCGCGCTGCGCGGCGAAATCCGGCGCCGGTTCGGGAATGGCCATGAGCCCGCGCAGCTTCAAATGTGGCAAAGCCACCACAGCGCGCGCAAGGGGCAGCGCCTCTTCGGGAGTCACGCCGGACTTGTTCGCGCCGCCATCCACGTTGACTTGCAGGCACACCTGAAGCGGCGGCAAATGCGCGGGCCGCTGGGCCGAAAGACGCTCCGCAATCTTCAAGCGGTCGATGCCGTGCACCCAGTCGAAATGCTCGGCCACGGGCCGCGTCTTGTTGCTTTGCAGAGGGCCGACGCAGTGCCATTCGAGTTCCGCGCGCAGATCCGAAAGCGCCTCGATCTTGTCCAGCCCCTCTTGCACATAGTTCTCGCCGAAGGCCCGCTGCCCTGCCTCGAAGGCCTCGCGCACGGCCTCCGGCCCGAAGGTCTTGGACACCGCCAGCAACCGGACTTCGGCCGGGTTGCGCCCTTCGGCGGCGCACGCCTTTGCGATCCGGCTCTTTACTTGCTGGAGGTCGTCGCCAATCATCGTCATAATCGTCCCCAAATCGTATCAAAACGTCACCGAACTCGATCGAGGAGCCCCGTGGACATTACCCAACTGCTGGCATTCAGCGTCAAGAACAAAGCCTCCGACCTGCACTTGTCGGCCGGCCTCCCGCCGATGATTCGCGTTCACGGCGACGTGCGGCGCATCAACGTCGATGCGCTCGACCACAAGGCGGTGCACGCCATGGTGTACGACATCATGAGCGACACGCACCGCAAGCACTACGAAGAGTTCCTGGAGGTCGACTTCTCGTTCGAGATCGACGGCCTGGCGCGCTTCCGCGTGAATGCCTTCAACCAGGCGCGCGGTGCGGCCGCGGTGTTCCGGACCATTCCTTCGAAGATCCTGACGCTGGAGCAGCTGAACGCGCCCAAGATTTTCGCGGAACTGGCGCTCAAGCCGCGCGGGCTGGTGCTGGTGACCGGACCCACCGGCTCGGGCAAGTCGACCACGCTGGCCGCGATGGTCAACTACCTGAACGAAAACGAGTACGGCCACATCCTCACGGTGGAAGACCCGATCGAGTTCGTGCACGAATCGAAGAAGTGCCTGATCAACCAGCGCGAGGTCGGGCCGATGACGCTCTCGTTCTCCAACGCCCTGCGCTCTGCGCTGCGCGAAGACCCGGACGCCATTCTGGTGGGCGAGCTGCGCGACCTGGAAACCATTCGACTCGCGATGACCGCGGCCGAAACGGGCCACCTGGTGTTCGGCACGCTGCACACCTCGTCGGCCGCCAAGACCATCGACCGGATCATCGACGTGTTCCCGGGCGAGGAAAAGGAAATGATCCGCGCCATGCTGTCCGAATCGCTGCAGGCCGTGATCTCGCAGACGCTCTGCAAGACCAAGGACGGCCAGGGCCGCGTGGCGGCGCACGAGATCATGCTGGGCACGCCGGCCATCCGAAACCTGATTCGTGAGGCCAAGGTGGCGCAGATGTATTCGGCCATCCAGACCGGCCAGGGCTCGGGCATGCAGACGCTGGACCAGAATTTGACCGAGCTCGTGCGGCGCAGTGCCATTTCGGCGGCGGAAGCGCGCGGCAAGGCCAAGATTCCCGAAAACTTCCCCGGGTGACTGTCCCCGCATGGGGATCAACTTTTAAACGCCGCGTTCGTCGAATAATGACGGCACACTGAATCAGGAGTCGCACATGGAACGCGATCAAGCCAGCCAGTTCATCAACGACCTGCTCAAGCTCATGGTGAGCCGCAACGGCAGCGACTTGTTCATCACCGCCGACTTTCCGCCCGCGATCAAGGTCGACGGCAAGGTCACCAAGGTGTCGCAGCAGGCGCTGGGCGCGCAGCACACGCTGGCGCTCACGCGCTCGGTCATGAACGACCGCCAGACGGCGGAGTTCGAGCGCACCAAGGAATGCAACTTTGCGATCTCGCCGACCGGCATCGGCCGCTTCCGCGTGAACGCCTTTGTGCAGCAGGGCAAGGTCGGCATGGTGCTGCGGACCATTCCGGCCAAGCTGCCGACCATCGACGGCCTGGGCATGCCGCAGGTGCTGAAGGACGTGTCAATGACCAAGCGCGGCCTCACGATCCTGGTGGGCGCCACGGGCTCGGGCAAGTCGACCACGCTGGCGGCAATGATCGACTGGCGCAACGAGAACTCCTACGGCCACATCGTGACGGTGGAAGACCCGGTCGAATTTGTGCATCCGCACAAGAACTGCGTGGTGACGCAGCGCGAAGTGGGCATTGACACCGACAGCTGGGAAGCCGCGCTCAAGAACACGCTGCGCCAAGCGCCCGACGTGATTCTGATGGGCGAAATCCGCGACCGCGAAACCATGGAGCATGCAGTGGCTTTTGCCGAAACCGGCCACCTTTGCATGGCCACGCTGCACGCGAACAGCGCCAACCAGGCGCTGGACCGGATCATCAACTTCTTCCCCGAAGAGCGTCGCGCCCAGCTGCTGATGGACCTGTCGCTGAACCTGCGCTCGCTGGTTTCGCAGCGCCTGGTGCCCACCGAGGACGGCGTGGGCCGCGTGGCGGCTGTGGAAGTGCTGCTGAACACGCCGCTCATTTCCGACCTGATCTTCAAGGGCGAGGTGGGCGAGATCAAGGAGATCATGCGCAAGAGCCGCAACCTGGGCATGCAGACCTTCGACCAGGCGCTGTTCGACCTGTTCGAGAGCCATTCGATCACCTTCGACGACGCCATCCGCAACGCTGATTCGGCCAACGACCTGCGCCTGCAGATCAAGCTCAACAGCCAGCGCGCGCGCAGCACCGACCTCGCAGCAGGCACCGAGCACTTCGCGATTGTCTAGACGCGTGACGCGGGCGCTGCGTTGGCTTTAAGCTCTGGCCCATGAGCAGCATCAACTCCCGAACCTACGAATCCGTACCCGCCCAGACGGTGGCTTTCCTGGGCCTTGGCGTCATGGGCGGGCCGATGGCCGGGCACCTGGCCAAAGCCGGCCACAAGGTCACGGTCTACAACCGGACCCCGGCCAAGGCCGAAGCCTGGGTGGCCGAATTCGGCGCCCCCGGCCGCCATGCCGCCACCCCGCGCGAAGCGGCAGCCGGCGCCGACATCGTCTTCAGCTGCGTCGGCAACGACGACGACCTGCGCGCCGTGGTGCTGGGCCCGAACGGCGCCTTCGCGGGCATGAAGCAAGGCAGCGTCTTTGTCGACCACACCACCGCTTCGGCCGACGTGGCGCGCGAGCTGTCGAATGCGGCGCAGTCGGCCGGCTTCCAGTTCATCGATGCGCCGGTGTCCGGTGGGCAGGCCGGCGCGCAGAACGGCGCACTCACCGTCATGTGCGGCGGCGACAAGACGAGCTTCGAACGGGCCAAGCCCGTGATGGCAGCCTTTGCGCGGGCCGTCACGCTGCTGGGCGCGAGCGGCGCCGGCCAGCTCGCAAAAATGGTGAACCAGATCGCCATTGCGGGGCTGGTGCAGGGCCTCTCGGAAGCCATTGCCTTCGGCCAGCGCGCCGGGCTCGACATGAAGCTGGTGCTCGACGTCATCGGCAAAGGTGCCGCCCAGAGCTGGCAGATGGACAACCGCGGCAAGACCATGATCGAAGGCAAGTTCGACTATGGCTTTGCCGTCGACTGGATGCGCAAGGACCTGGGCCTGGTGCTCGACGAGGCCAAGCGCAACGGCGCGCGCCTGCCTGTGACGGCGCTGGTCGACCAGTTCTATGCCGACGTGCAGCAGGCCGGCGGCAAGCGCTGGGACACGTCGAGCCTGATCACCCGGCTCAAGTAAAAAAGAAAGCCCGCGCAAGCGGGCTTTTTCTTTGCTTTCCGGTCAGCGCACCGGCGTGGGCGTCGCGCCGCCGGGCTGTGCCGGCGGCAGCGGTTCCATCGGCGGCAGCGGCACGCGAGAAGAAGACGAAGACGGCGCGGGCCCAGGTCCAGGCCCAGGCGCTGGTGCAGGCGCCCCTGTGCCGCCGCGCTGCGCCTGATTGGCCAGTTCGGATTCACTCACGACCTCGACCACGCGCACCACCTTCTGCACGCCCGAGACGCCGCGTGCGATGTCGGTCGCGCGATCGGTTTCGCGCCGCGTTGCAATGCCCATCAGGTAGACCACGCCGCGTTCGGTCACCACCTTGAACGAATTGGCGAAGATGTCCTTGGCATCGAGCAGCGAAGCCTTGACCTTGCCGCTGACGAACAGGTCGTTCGAGCGTTCCTGGAAGGTGCTGGACGGGCCGACGGTGAGCTCGTTGACCACCGAGCGCACGTTGTCCACGCGCTGGATCACGTCTTCGACGCGGCGGCGGTCGGCCTCGCTGCCCACGGCGCCCGTCAGCAGCACCTGGCGGTTGTAGCTGGTGACGCTCACATACATGTAGTCGTTGGCGATCTCTCGCACGCGCGCGGCCGCACGCAGTTCGATGCCCTGGTCGTCGAGCTGGGCCCCCGAGCTGCGGCGATCGGTCGCCACCATGCCCATGCCCACCGCGGCGGCCCCTCCGACCACCAGCGGCACGCAGGCCGAGAGCCCGGCAACCAGCACGGCTCCCGAGGCAAATGCAATGGCAAGGCGTTTGAACGGTGTCGTCGTCATGTAGAAGCTTCCTGTTCTCCGAGTAACTGGGCATCCACGCCGTCGCACAGGCAATGCAGTGCGAGCAGGTGGACTTCGTGGATACGCGCCGCACGTTCGTGCGACACGCCGATCTGTACATCCGTTTCGCGCAGCGCGCGGCCGATGGCGCCACCGGTTCCGGTGCTGCCCACGCCGGGCGATGCCGCCTGGCCGGCACTGGCGTTGCCGAGCAGCGCGACCACGGTCATGTCGCGCTCATGCGCGGCCAATACCGCGGCCAGCACGGCGGCCGACTGCCCGCTGGCGCTGAGCACCAGCAGCACGTCGCCGGCCTGGCCGAGCGCGCGCACCTGGCGCGCAAAGCGGTCGGCGTCGATGGCGTTGGCGCTGTCGGCCGTGGGATCGGTGCTGTCGCCGGGCAGCGCGATGGCAGCCAGCTCAGGGCGTTCGCGCTCGAAGCGGCCGACGAAATGCGCCGCGAACTGGGCCGCGAGCAGGCCCGACACGCCCGCACCGCAGGCCAGCACCTTGCCGCCGCTGGTCACGCACGCGAGCAAGGCCTGCATGGCCTGCGAAATGGGTTTGCTCAGGACTGGGCCGGCCTGGTACTTGAGGTCGGCGCTATCGATGAAGTGTTGCTGAATCCGTTGCTCGAGCATGGGGCGGGATGATACCGGGGGGGGATGAAACAAGACGTGTGTGGTGTGGAGCTTATGCCGAGCGCTCAGTTCCCGCCCGCATCGAATGCGGCCTTCAGCCACGTGATGCGCTCCTCGACCAGTACCACGTCGAACCTGCACGGCGGCAGCGTGCGCAGGTTGTTCAGGTAGTGGCGGGCCGCAAAGATGATGCGCCGTTGCTTGACGCCCGTGATGCTGCCGCCGGCGCCGCCGTGCGCGCCGGTGCTGCGCTGCCGCACCTCGACGAACACCAGCGTGGCGTCCTGCGGATCGCGCATGATCAGGTCGATCTCGCCGCCGCCTCGTCCGGGCGTTCGATAATTGCGCGCAACCAGCACCAGGCCGGCATCGTGCAGATGATCGAGCGCGGCGTCTTCCGCCGCATCGCCGCGACGCTTGGTCGTCGTTGTGATGGTCTTCATGCTTGCTCCCTGCCGGCTTTCTTTTTTTGTTTCTTCGGAGAAACCCATTGGCTTCACTAGCACCCGCTTCTTTCGGCGCCGTCCTTGCGGCCGCGCGCGACGCCTCGGGTGCACAGCATTATCCGCAGGGCACGCTCTACGTCGTGGCCACGCCCATCGGCAACCTGGCCGACATCACGCTGCGCGCGCTGCACGTGCTGCAGATCGTGGACGCCATTGCCTGCGAGGACACGCGCCACACGCAAAGCCTGCTGCGCGCCTACGGCATCGATCGGCCCGGCGGCCAGCTGCTGGCCGTGCACCAGCACAACGAGGCCGAGGCGGCGCAAACCGTGGTTGCGCGGCTCGCCCAGGGTGAGCGCATTGCCTACGTGAGCGACGCCGGCACGCCCGGGGTGAGCGACCCTGGCGCGCGACTGGTGGCAGCCGTGCGTGCGGCTGGCCAGCGCGTGCTGCCGCTGCCGGGCGCAAGCAGCGTCACCACGCTGGTAGGCGCGGCCGGGCTGGTGGCCGAAGGTGGAAGCGACGGCAATGCCAGCAGCGCCTTCGTGTTCGCGGGCTTCCTGCCGACCAAGGCCGGCGAGCGCGACACCGCAGTCCAGGCGCTCGCGCAAGAGCCCCGCGCTGTCGTGCTGCTGGAGGCGCCGCACCGCATCGAGGCCCTGGCCCGCGCGCTGGCCGCGTTGGGCGAGCGCCGCATCACCGTCGGACGCGAGCTCACCAAGCAGTTCGAGGAGATTGCGACCGTTTCCGCCGCAGAGTTGCCGGGCTGGTTTGCCGCCGGCCGCGATCGCACGCGCGGCGAATTCGCGCTCGTGCTGCACCCCGTGGCCGCATCCACCGACGATGGCGCCGAAGGCGAACGCGTGCTGCGCTTGCTGCTGGCCGAGCTGCCCGTGAAAACGGCCGTGCGGCTCGCGGCCGAGATCAGCGGCGCGCCGCGCAACGCGCTGTATGAAACGGCGCTGCGCATCCGCAGCGAGGCCGGCTCAGCTGACGACGAGCAATAAGCTCAGGCGTCCAGCTCTGCATAGCGCCTGAAGATCCCGTCTTCGTTGAACGCGATGCGGCGCGGGCTTTTCAGGTAGTTGTGCACGCGCTCGCGGCGCCTGACGTTGTCGTGCAGTTTCTCGACCAAGGGCGTTTCGGCGAGCGCCCTGCCCGCGGCCTTGGGGAACGCGTAGCGCAAGCCTTCCACCAGCTGGAACAGCGACAGGTCGGCATAGGTGAGCACATCGCCCACGAGGTGCGACGAGCCCGCCGGATTGCGCTGCAGCACGCGCTCGAACCAGTTCAGGAATTTGGGAATCCGCTCGTCGCGGAAGGCCCGCGCGCGCTGCACGGCCGCGTCGCGCTGGTCTTCGTAGTAGGCGCCGGTCGAGATGGGGTGGTGCGTGTCGTGCGCCTCCGCCACCACGTCGGCAATGGTGAGCTGCAGCTGGTGCGTCCACAGGCCGTCGGATTCGCCCACGCCCGCAAGGCCGAGGCGAGGCCCGAGGTACAGTAGGATGGCCGCGGTCTGCCCGACGACGATGTCGCCATCGATCAGGAACGGCGGCGCGAAGGACGGCCGCACGATTTCGGGGTCGTCGAGCCGGTCGCCCAATGCGGACTCGCCGCCGCCCTTTGATTCGGGCAGCCGCGCCACGTCGACATAGTTTGCGCCGGCCGCCTCGAGCGCGAGCCGCACAAATTCCCCGCGGCCCTGGATCGTGGGCCAGTAGTGGAGTTGATAAGTGGTAGTGGTCATGCGGCCATGGTGTCAGGCTCCGCACGCCCTCGCAACCGCCCCCTTTTTGTCCCTCACAGCCCCTCGGCTAGCTCCACCGCGCGGCGTTTTGCATCAACCCGCGCGACAGTGTCGACCTCCGGCCCCATCAAGGTCTTTTCGACCACCACCGAGCGCACCTCGCGCACGCCGATGAACCGCAACCACGTCTCGATGTAGGGCAGCTGGAAGTCGAGCGCGTGCGCGGAGCCATCCTTTCCCAGCGGATAGTCCAACCCTCGCGCGCACACCACCGTCGCCATGCGGGTCTGGAGCATGCCCGACAGGCCCGAGGCGTCGAAGCGGAACAGCACGTCCTTGTGCGACACCACGTCGATCAGGTGCTTCAGCTTGTAGGGAATACCAAAGTTCCACAGCGGCATCGCCAGCACGATGTGGTCCGCCGCGTGGAAAGGCGCGGCGATGCGCCGGACCTCGTCCCACGCCGTTTGCTGGGCGTCGGTGAGCGGCACGCCGTTGATGCCGGCGTACTTGGCGTCGAGCATGTCCTGCGACAGCTCCGGAAGCGCCATCGTCCAGGGATTGAGCGTGGTGACACGGCACGCCGGGTGCACACGCCTCACCTCGTCGATGAAGGCGCCGGCCACATCGATGCTGGCGGAGCGCGTTTGCCTTGGCGATGTCTCGATGTACAGGAGTTCTTTCATGGCTTGCAGAGCGTGAGTGGTTCAGGTCAGCCGAGGCTAGGCATCAACCAGCACGCGCACAAGCAACATAATTTGCGGCAATTCAGAACAAACTGCACTGAACGAAACCATGCTCGACTCCCAGCAACTGCGCGCCTTTGTCTCCGTTGCCGACCACGGCAGCGTGACCCGCGCGGCCGAAGCCATGCACCTGACGCAATCGGCCGTCAGCGCACAGATCAAACGGCTCGAAGAACAGCTGGGCTGCCGCGTCTTCGAGCGCACCACCCGCTCGCTGCAGCTCACCGCCCAGGGCAGCGTGCTACTGAGCTATGCGAGGAGCATCCTCAACCTGCAGCAGCAGGCGGTCTCCCGGCTCGCGGCGCCCCGCCATGCGCCGACGACACTGCGCCTCGGATGCTCGGAGGGGTTTCCAAGCGAATGGCTCTTTGCTGCGCTCGCAGGCTTTCGCCAGCGCCGGCCCGACGTGCACGTGGAGATCACCGGCGGCATCAGCACCGTGCTGGCCAAACAGGTGCGGCAGCGCTCGCTCGACCTCATGGTCGGCACGGTCTGCGATGCCGGTGGCGACACCGAAACGCTCTGGATGGAACCGCTGGCATGGGCCTTTTCCGAGCGCGCGCTGCTCGACCCTGACGCGCCCGCGCCGCTGGCCTTTCTGTCGGAGCCCTGCCCGTTCCGCGAAGCCGCGCTCGCTTCACTGGCCGGCCATGGCGCGGCGAACTGGCAGGTCGTGCTGACCGCGCAGAGTTCTGGCGCATTGGTGTCGGCCGCCGCCGCCGGCCTGGCCATCACCGTGCTGACGCCTTCGGGAATGCCGCCCGGCCTGCGCTCCATTCCGCCGGGGAGTTTTTTGCCGGCACTGCCGCCGGCGCGGTTTGTGATTCAGCACGCCAAAAGCGGCACCGCTTCCGAAGCCCTGTCAGCGCTGGCCGACGAAGTTCGTGAGGCTTGCTTTCGGTGGCGCGGGGCGCATGCGGTCGAGCCGCGAGTGCGCACGGCGTGAGTGAGTCGAAGCAAATGCGGGACCGAAAATCCTTGGAGCTTTCTCCTGCGTTGGCTCTTCGCAAGCGGATGCACTCGTGGTCTGCTTGCGGTCGCGCTACCAATCACACAACGTGTAGCGCTTGAGGCGACAACGCGTCTTTCCGCAGTTCACACGGCCCCAGAACGGGGTGCAGCCCTCTTGGGCTTTCTCTCCACCGTTTTTACACCGCAATTCACGCGGGTCGGTTTCAGGTCATGCTCCGTGAATTAAGCGCGTTGCCACCACTAGTTTGTTGTTACGGCACCTTGCGAGGAGAGCTGCAGTGGCTTTGGCAGCGGCGCCTTGAACTCGGGACTGATTAGCACTAGTTGCTCCACGGACTCCGCGGAGCTGATTTCTTTGGCCCACCTGAGGGAAGTTAGCTGATGGTTTGTTGCCCGAGAAGCGTCCAGAGCCCGATCCTCCTGGTGCAGAAGCAAAACTAACGTTAACGGCTGATCGAAGCGTTCGTGCAGCCGGCAAAGCGTTTGGATCAGACGCGTGAAACACCGAAAAGTCGTCTGGTCCATTTCTTGAGCCGGGTCATCCAAAGCAATAAGAGAATGGCGAAACCTGCCTGAAGACATATACCGTGTAAAGAACCACGCCAATCCGAGAACATGGTTCTCTGCTTGATTGAAGATGTGCCTCGCCCCTATCTGTCGCTTGTCGGCTCCAACAACAATCCGGAGGCTTTCGTTTCCGCGTTTGTTTTCCGCCAAAAGCCTCGGCCTGTCGGATAAATTCCAGCGTGCCGGTGTCATGGTCATCGCGAGCTCGGTCCATACAGCCTGAAGTGTCTTGGGCAAATGCTGCTGAATGATGGCCAAACACTCTTTGTCAATGATATCTCTTATTCTTGCCCACTGCGCTGGAAGTTCCCATAACGCCGCACCTCTACCATTCTCGACCTCTATCGCATTCCAAACCCTTCGGGCCGCTACCGATGTATCTTCTATCACAGCTAAATCAGGAGGCGAGATTAGCAAATCCACTGAGCGAAGAATTGATTCCATGGCCACATTATCTGAAAGAATTTCTTCAAGCGCCTCATACCCTGCACCAGGCATTCCGAGCAAATGTGCAAGAAAAATTCTTCGCTCTTCACTCAACGGGCAATTTCCGACTTGCTCCGCCTCTTTTTGAACCTCTCGAAGCTGCGCCAAAATTTCCGCATACCTTTTTCGAGTAGCTACGATTTGCTCCTCAACAACAGTTGCAAGTCTTGCGGCCGTGGCCAATATCCCTCCTTCTGCCGCATGGTTGGAACCGCAAGTCGGGCAAACATCTGGATGGTCGCTGGCCCACGAAATCAAGAAGGTGCCTTGAACCTGCCTCAAATGCTGCTGATGCTCAGCCAACGAGAGGCCAAGGTTTTTGACTTCGAGCAATCTTTTGCTTAGTTCGGTCTGCTGCTCCACAAGCTTTGTGTTCGACACAATCGCATTAGGGGTGCGTCTCCCCTGTAGCCAAGCTCGCCATTTGAAAAGATCCTCTTCGAGTTCGGACCTCTGCTGGGCCATATCAGCACACGTGTGCGCAGTTTGCTTCCGCAATCGCAGCATCTGAGTTGACGCCCTGTTGCGACGCTCAAGCCAACCATAGACCGCACGTTCGCACTCAGCATCAGCACCAAGTTTTTCTAGCTGAATGATAATCTTGGCAAGTTCATCTCGCTTGATTTTGGAATCCGCCTCAGTCCAGTCAAATGCGATCGATCTTGCCTCAACAGAATGCTCTGGGATACGTTGAGCTAAAGCTTCAAGCCAAAAAATTATCTGCTGAGTACCGGGTGGATGATATCGGTTTATAAAATAATCAACCAATTTCGTCAGTCGACTTTCCTCCTTAGTAACCGAAGCTGCAATTCCGAACTCTCGAAGCCAAGTCTGCCTTTTGAGATTTGCTTCGTTGTATTCTCTCTCACAGAAACTTTGGAGATTTTGCGCGAGTGTAGAGTAGCCACTCAAAACGCGCGCACCTAATTGCCGACCCGTGGTCTCCACAAATGATCGTGCGTCCTCCTGCGCCAGCAAGGTCCCATCGGAATCGATTAATCTCTGTTCAGCTTGCCGTTCGTCGGATGGCAGATCGAGCAGCGCATCGATTCCATTAACTTCAATCTTTGGGGGCTGGACTCCCCTCAACGGCGTAAGCACCGCCTTGACATAAGCAGATGCCATCGGCCTAAAAATATCAGGATCGCGTAGATACTCCACCAATCGCCTGGAAGATCTTGCCACAGCAAAACTTAATCCCTCAAAGATACTCGACTTCCCGGTCCCATTAGGGCCATGAATGATGTGAGAAAAAACCCTTTTACCCGGACTCTCTAGGGCCAAAGAAAAATCAGAGATATTTCGCATTCCGTTGATTTTTATCTCGGGAAGCTGGAGCGGCTGCGCCGGGAATGGATTTGAAATTGAACTCGAAGTTTCCGCGATTACGCTCGCGGCCATAAGTGCGACCATTTTTCGCTCTTGTGCATTAGCAAAACGATCTGGCAAATGCTCGAGCAACCGTTTAACCGCTGTATCCGCCGATAGCCAACCTTCGATCTCTGACACGGGAAGTTGAAGCAGTCGTCGACTAGCGAACAAGAGCTGAGGCACTGCATTACCATTTGACAGCTCGGCTGCAAGGGTAGACAGATCGTCGAAATCAATTAGATCTATTGAAAATTCTTCCGTAAAACCGCTTTCCGCGCGCAGGTCTTGAACGGCACGCTCCCACTCCTGTCGACATAGGCGTTGGACGATAAAAACCAGGGCGATGGTCCACGTGCCTCGTTTATCCTGTGATTCGTTTGGAACGCCCGTCTTCCAGAGCAGTTGGGCGGCGTCGGATAGCGTTTTTTGCACGCACTCCTGCACCGCAGCTGCGACTTTGCTTGGATCAACGATTTCGACAAATTTAAACCATACGCCGAGATCAACGTCGAACAAATCTGCCTGTTCAGCCGCAAGCTCGGATATTTGCCAAACCGCCGTTGCATCTTCTGCAAATCGATCCGTCAAAGAGACATTCAGTTTGCTCATGTACTCTGATCGAATCCACGCCTCGATTGTGGCCAATGCACTCATAAATAATCCTTCCAACTATCTAGGTCGAGCCAGCCAATCCTTCCCAAGGTCGCCACTCCTGCGAAATGTATCAATCTGGATAATTCATACGTCCAATTCAGTTGAACGTCTTCGGAAACTGCCTTGGAAGCGAGGGGAGCAAGTCCGAGTATTGATATTTTTCGAATTTGCCCCTGATTCGCCCAATGCCGACTTTCGACCAAGGGCTTCAGCGCCGCGAGGCTCTGTGTCGCACCTTCCGCCCAAGCGGGGACCGGGACAATGAGATGACGCTCATCTCTATCCCACAGAGCGCCCGGGAAAAATCCATAATCAAAACGTGGGAGCACTGCTGAATTGGTCTCTAGCTCGTACAGCAAGTTGAGCGCCGCCGACAGATCATTGCGCGCTGTGTTCTGCTCATCCCAGGGTATATGCTCATCGCGGCGGTGCGTAGGAATGGCATCCGGTCGAATGGGTAAGCCTGTAAAGAATTTTTGATGGCCATTGTTGAAGCATAGTCTCAGCCACACTGCCAAAAAATTGTCAAACCAGCCAACCATGTGACCAAGCTGCGAATCGGGCGCTTGTGGGGTGGAAAATTGATCAAGCCAAGCTGATACGACAGCTCGTTGGGGTTCGATCGCTATCGCTTGTAGGCACCCCAGCCCATGTCGCGTTTGAATCCAAAGAAATACATCATCGGTGTTTGGGAATTCATCAGCTTCTGGCTTGCAAATGGCTTGCACTATCTCGCAATCATAGGCTTCCCGCAGCTTTGCGTGCCCTTTATCATTCGGGAATGGGTCTATAACCGTTAAAGAGGTTCCTGCGGACCTGAATGGCTTTAATTGGCTAAAAAACTCTTGGAGATAAGGCTCGCTCGCGCTCCATCCAGTGGCAATCAAAGAATGTTGCGTGAAGCACAGCTTCATGCTGTTCTCAACTAATGGAGGCTGCTCCGTTAGGCAGCGAGCCAGTTCTTCTTGCGTGAGCACAAAGGTGCCATCCCCATCCAATAATGAGTCGACGCAACCGTGCGGTTTATAGACGATTACCGTTTGTTGATCGGTAGTCTGAATTACTTTAGACGGAACCCACGACTCATACCAGCGGATCCACCCTTGCGGCAGGGTCGCGGAAGAATTTCGATTGTTTTTGTAGTGTTCGACTCCAACGCTTGCTAGTGCGCGTTCGAGCCATACGTCCCAATTCAGCGACCATATGGAGTGCCATCTTCTTTCTCGAGCTAATCGTGCAATTACTCGATGCCTGGCTGTGCTGCCTCGGAGGGGAATTCTTGTCTTTGCACTCCAGCAGGGGTCACTTGTTACGCGCAGAACTTCCGCTATCTTCCGCTTAGCTTCGAATTCCGTAAGGCCCAAAACCTTTAATGACTCGAATAATTCTCCAGACCAAACATAGAGCGAGAGCGGATCGGTCGTATCTATAGGGCCGCAAGGCTTGACCCCCAAATCTTTTTCAATCTGCTGCTGCCGAGGTTGAATCAGCCCCATTAATTGGCTGGGCAGCGGCACTAGCGAGAACGACATCCCAGCTCCGAGCAGCAACGTCGGTCGAATAGGCGGAGGCAGGGTTGGCCCTACTACAGCTTCGAACAGGTGTGGCGAACTGAAAGGCATCATTCAATGTCCGTTCGATGCCGTCGAGCAGGCAGTCTGTCGTGACGCAAAGCGCATATGCGACGGTTTGTAAGTTTGTTATCACTATACGTGCAGTCCCCTCTCAGGCGGCTTCGGGGTGTCCCGCAATGAGGTCTAGGTTGCGTCAGCGCGAATAACCCAGCCGAGCACCCGTAGAGGTGTCGCCCGCCGTTAGCAGTTGGGGCCTGTCGGCCATAGGCTTGGAGCACTGCGGCTTTCAATCCGTGCTGCTCTTCTTTCAAGAGAGCATCAGGCTTTGCTCGGGGAATGGCTTTCCTTGACCGTAAAAGCGCGTTGCTCCGCCGGATCGTTGCAACGAGAAAGAAGCCGAGTCCAGTTCCGCGCGGGGTTTCCTGCATACCAACTAGGCGCCTACATGGTGCTAGGAGCCAAGGGGATGCGCGAAGACAAAGAAAAACCCGCCACGCTAGCAAGCGTGCGGGTTTCTGAGGCTTGATGAGACACCAAGGTCTCGATATCTGGTCCCGCCGCCAGGAATCGAACCTGGATCTCAGCCTTCGGAGGGCCGAATTCTATCCGTTGAAATACAGCGAGGAATCTGGGTTCCGGCAGAACCGGAGCCACGCATTATCGCCCATCAGACGGCGACTTCTTCATCAGCTTCGTTCCCGATGCCGGCTTTCGAGTTCCGCACAAAGCCCAGGCCGGCCAGGTACACGCGGAAGGTGCGGCGGCCGGTGGGCACCAGGTCGAAGGCCTCCGGGTCGAGCAGCCAGTTCTGGATCAGCCCGCTGATCAGCGCGTGCAGGCCCTGCGCCGCCACGTGGCCGGGCACCGGCAGCTTGATGTGGTCGCGGCGCGCGGCCGTGCGCAGGGCTTTTTCGAAATCGGCGACGCAGGCGTTGCGCGCGTCCAGGTGGCGCTGCTGCACCGAGGCCATGTCGTGGGTGTATTCGACCTTGTGGGTGGCGACGTCGAACACGCGGCGCACCTGGGGGTCGGTGGCCATGAGGGTCAGGGCGTGCACCATGCCCTCTTCGATCTCGCCCAGCGGGTCGTCGTTGAGGCCGGCTGCCGCGGCGGCCCTGGGGCCGGCTTCCAGCGGCAGGATGACGCGCTCCATCATGGCGTTGAAGAGGTCGGCCTTGTCCTTGAAGTGCCAATAGATGGCGCCGCGCGTGGCCCCGGCCTGCTGCGCAATCTGCTGCAGCGAGGTCTGCGAGACGCCTTGCGCCTGAAACAGCAGCTCCGCGGCATCGAGCAAGCGATGCCGCGTGGCCAGTGCCTCTTCCTTCGTACGACGTGCCACCAAGTCTCCCGTTTTGTAAAGCCAAGCCCTTTCGGTATCGTGGGGCCATTGGGGTTGTCACTATACATCCATGAATGTATGTAAACTAGCGGGCTTCCCCGATGGCCCGGCTGCTTTTGCTGGTTTTCTGTTCGCTTCGCGAACACGCCGTCTCCCGTCTTTGCTTCAAAGGATTCGCATGCCTCTCCTGCATGTTTCGCGTCAATCGTCGTTTTCGCCGCGCCTCGCGATCGTGGCCGCTGTCGTGGTGTTGGCGCTCGCGGCCTGTTCCAAGGGCGATGCGCCCGCCGGACCGGGCGGCGCAGGCGGTGGTGGTGGCGGCGCCCGGCCCGCTCCTGAAGTGGGCGTGGTGGTTGCCACGCCAACCGACGTGGGCCTGGTGACCGAGCTGCCGGGCCGCCTCGAAGCCTCCCGCGTGGCCCAGGTTCGCGCCCGCGCCTCGGGCATCCTGCTGAAGCGCGAGTTCCGCGAAGGCAGCGACGTGAAGGCCGGCCAGCTGCTGTTCCGCATCGATCCGGCGCCGCTGGTGGCCGCTGCGCAAAACGCCCAGGCCACGCTGGCCCGTGCCGAAGCCAACGCCGTGCAGGCCAAGGCACTGGCCGACCGCTACAAGCCGCTGGTCGAGGCCAATGCCGTGAGCAAGCAGGAATACGCGACGGCCGTAGCCTCGCAAAAGACGGCCGAGGCCGACGTGGCCGCGGGCCGCGCCGCGGTGCAGACCGCCAAGATCAACCTCGGCTACGCCAACGTAACCTCGCCCATCTCGGGCCGCATCGGCCGCGCGCTGGTGACCGAAGGCGCGCTGGTGGGCCAGGGCGACGCGACCGAGCTGGCCGTGGTGCAGCAGATCAGCCCGATGTACGTGAACTTCACGCAGTCGGCGTCCGACGTGCTGAAGCTGCGCCGTGCGCTGGCCGCGGGCCAGTACAAGCGGGCCAACGGCGAAGAAGCCGCCAGCGTCACAGTGGTGCTGGAAGACGGCACCGAATACGCGCTGCCCGGCAAGCTGCTGTTCTCCGACCTGACGGTGGATTCGACCACCGGCCAGGTCACGCTGCGCGCCGAAGTGCCCAACCCCAAGGGCGAGCTGCTGCCCGGCCTGTATGTGCGGGTGAGGCTGGAGCAGGCGCAGGCCAGCAACGCGATCACCGTTCCCCAGCAGGCCGTGACGCGCACCCAGCAGGGCGACACGGTGTCGGTGGTGGGTGCCGACGGCAAGATCAGCCAGCGAAACGTAAAGATCAGCGCCGCCAAGGACAACCAGTGGGTGGTGCTCGACGGCCTGAAGGCGGGCGAGCAGGTGATGGTCGACGGCTTCCAGAAGCTGCAGATGATGCCGCCCGGCACGCCCGTGAAGGCGGTGCCGTGGAAGAAGCCGACGCCGAATGGCGCGGCGCAACCAGCCGGACAAGCGGCAGCACAACCAGCAGCGCAGGCGGCCTCCGCCCCGGCGGCGGCAGCCAGCGGTCCGGCGTCTGCCGCGGCCGAGAAGAAGTAATCAGGAGCGCGCCCGCATGGCCAAATTCTTTATCGACCGACCGATCTTCGCCTGGGTGATCGCGCTGTTCATCCTGGTGATGGGCGGCGTCGCCATTACCCAGCTGCCGATCTCGCAGTACCCGCCGGTGGCACCGCCGGCCATCGTCATCAACGTCGCCTACCCCGGCGCCTCGGCCCAGACGCTGGAGGACAGCGTGCTGTCCGTCGTCGAGCGCGAGATGAACGGTTCGCCGGGCCTGATCTACATGGAGTCGGTGGCCCAGGCCGACGGCACGGGCACCATCACCATCAGCTTCCAGGCCGGCACCAACCCCGACCTGGCGCAGGTGGACGTGCAGAACCGGCTCTCCCGCGCCACGCCGCGCCTGCCGGCCGCCGTGACGCAGCAGGGCGTGCGCGTGGACAAGGCGCGCAACAACTTCCTGCTGTTCGCGATGCTGTCCTCGGACAACCCGGACTTCACCCCGGTGGCGCTCGGCGACTATGCCGCGCGCAACATCGTGCCCGAGCTGCAGCGCGTGGTGGGCGTGGGCCAGGCCCAGCTGTTCGGCACCGAGAACGCGATGCGCATCTGGGTCGATCCGGCCAAGCTGCAGGGCTTCAATCTGTCGGCCACCGACGTGAACAACGCCATCCGCGCGCAGAACGCCCAGGTGTCCTCTGGCTCCATCGGCGACTTGCCCAACATCCCCGGCCAGGCCATTGCGGCCACGGTGGTGGTGAACGGCCAGCTCGCCAATGTGGAGCAGTTCAAGAACATCATTCTGCGTGCCAACACCGACGGCTCGGCCGTGCGGCTGAAAGACGTGGCGCGGGTTGAGCTTGGCGGGCAGTCGTATGCCACCTCGGCGCGCCTGAACGGCGTGCCCGCGGTCGGTATCGGCGTGCAGCCCACGCCCAACGGCAACGCGCTTCAATCGGCCAAGGCAATCCGCGCCAAGATGACCGAGCTCGAGCGCTTCTTCCCGCCGGGCGTGAAGTGGACCATTCCGTACGACAGCTCGCGCTTCGTGCAGATCTCCATCACCGAAGTGGTCAAGACGCTGCTCGAAGCGGTGGCGCTGGTGTTCGTGGTGATGTTCCTGTTCTTGCAGAACTGGCGCTACACGATCATTCCAA
Source organism: Variovorax sp. OV700 (assembly GCF_900099805.1). GTDB lineage: Bacteria > Pseudomonadota > Gammaproteobacteria > Burkholderiales > Burkholderiaceae_C > Variovorax. The sequence continues at coordinate 545,249 of NZ_FNDR01000004.1, forward strand.
CCATCGTGGTGCCCATTGCACTGCTGGGCACCTTCGCCTCGCTGCTTGCGCTGGGCTTCTCGATCAACGTGCTGACCATGTTCGGCATGGTGCTGGTGATCGGTATCGTGGTGGACGACGCCATCGTGGTGGTCGAGAACGTCGAGCGCATCATGAGCGAAGAGGGGCTCTCGCCTCTGGAAGCCACGCGCAAGGCCATGAAGCAGATCTCGGGCGCCATCATCGGCGTGACCGTGGTGCTGATTTCGGTGTTTGTGCCGCTGGCGTTCTTTGCGGGCTCGACCGGCAACATCTACCGCCAGTTCTCGGCGGTGATGGTGACCTCGATCGCCTTCTCGGCCTTCATGGCGCTGTCGCTCACGCCTGCCCTGTGCGCCACGCTGCTCAAACCGGTGGAAGCCGGCCACCACCACGAGAAGACCGGCTTCTTCGGCTGGTTCAACCGGGGTTTCACGCGCACGGCCAAGGGCTATGAAAGCCTGGTTGCACGCATCCTGCGCCGCGCCGCGCGCTACCTGATCATCTACGTGGCGATCATCGGCGCGGTGGTGTTCACCTACATGCGGCTGCCAAGCTCGTTCCTGCCGGCAGAAGACCAGGGCAACATCATCGTGAACGTGCAGCTGCCCCCGGGCGCCACGCAAGAGCGCTCGCTGGCGGTCATGCAGCAGGTTGAAAACTTCATCCTGAAGCAGCCCGAAGTGCAGAGCATGGTGGGCGTGATGGGCTTCAGCTTCTCGGGCCAGGGCCAGAACGCGGGCCTCGCCTTCGTGACGCTGAAGGACTGGGAAGAACGGAAGGACCCGGCCCACTCGGCCCAGGCGCTGGCGGGTCGCGCCTTCGGTGCGCTCTCGGGCATCCGAGACGCCTTCATCTACCCGCTGAGCCCGCCGCCCATTCCTGAACTTGGCAATGCCAGCGGCTTCAGCTTCCGTCTGCAGGACCGCTCGGGCGCGGGCCACGAGGCGCTCATCAATGCGCGCAACCAGCTGCTGGGCATGGCGGGGCAGAGCAAGATCCTGTCGCAGGTGCGCCCCGACGGCCTGGAAGACGCGCCGCAGCTGCAGATCGACATCGACCGCGACAAGGCGAACGCGCTGGGCGTGACCTTCGACGCGATCAACGCAACACTGTCGACCGGCCTGGGTTCGAGCTACATCAACGACTTTCCGAACCGCGGCCGCCTGCAGCGCGTGGTGGTGCAGGCCGATGCGCCGGCCCGCATGCAGCCCGACGACTTGCTGCGCCTGAACGCCAGCAACACGCAGGGCCAGCCGGTGCCACTGTCGGCCTTTGCCACCACCAAGTGGGTGAAGGGCGCCACGCAGACCGTGCGCTACAACGGCTATCCGGCCATCCGCATCAGCGGCGACGCCGCGGCGGGCTTCAGCACGGGCGCCGCCATGGCCGAGATGGAAAAGCTCGCCGCTCAGCTGCCGCAAGGCTTCGGCTTTGAATGGACGGGCCAGTCGCGCGAAGAAAAGCTCGCGGGTTCGCAGGCCATCGTGCTGTACGGCTTCGCGATCCTGGCGGTGTTCCTGTGCCTGGCCGCGCTGTATGAAAGCTGGTCGATCCCGCTGTCGGTGATTCTGGTGGTGCCGCTGGGCGTGCTGGGCGTGCTGCTGGCGACGATGCTGCGCGCCTACTCCAACGACGTGTACTTTCAGGTGGGGCTGATCACCATCATCGGCCTCTCGGCGAAAAACGCGATCCTGATCATCGAGTTTGCGAAGGACCTGCAGGCGCAGGGCAAGGGCATCATCGAATCGGCCCTGGCCGCGGCCCACCTGCGGTTCCGGCCAATCGTCATGACCTCGCTGGCCTTCGGCCTGGGCGTGGTGCCGCTGGTGCTCGCCTCGGGCGCCGGCTCGGCCAGCCAGCGCGCCATCGGCACGGGTGTGCTGGGCGGCATGGTCACGGGCACGGCGCTGGCGGTGATCTTCGTGCCGGTGTTCTTCGTGGTGGTGCGCAGCCTGTTCAAGGGCAGCGCGCGCCAGCATGAAGCCGACAAGCGGCATGCAGAGGCAGCCGGCATCACGGAGGAAAAAGCACATGACTAAGAAACTGATTCCCACAGCCCTGGCAGCGGCCATGCTGCTGGCCGGCTGCTCGCTGATTCCGACCTACGAGCGCCCCGCGGCGCCGGTGCCGACCACCTTTCCGGGCGACCCGGCGCAGCCGGCCGGCCCGGCCGCGGCGGCCGTGCCGTGGGAAGACTTCTTTACCGACGCGCGTCTGAACGGGCTGATCCGCACCGCGCTGGAGAACAACCGCGACCTGCGGGTCTCGGTGCTCAACATCGAGCAGGCGCGTGCGCAGTTCCAGGTCCAGCGTTCGTCGCTGTTCCCGGCGGTCGGCCTCACGGGCAGCGGATCGCGCTCGAGCCCCAATCCCTATCAGGCCTTCGACAGCAGCGTGGGCAGCGTGTCGTCGCAGTACAGCGTCAACCTGGGCATCACGGCTTGGGAGATCGACTTCTTCGGCCGCGTCCGCGCGCTGAAGGACCAGGCGCTGGGGCAATACCTGGCCACCGAGGAATCGCGCAAGGCCGCCCAGGTGAGCCTGATTGCGGCCGTTGCCACCGGCTGGCTCACGCTGATTGCCGACGACGAACTGCTCGAGCTCACGCGCCAGACGCTGGGCACGCGCGAAGAATCGGTGCGCCTGACCAAGATGCGCTTCGACAACGGCGTTTCGTCCGAGCTCGACTTCCAGGCCGCCAATTCGCTCGCCGAAACCGCGCGCGCCTCTTATGCGCAGCAGCAGCGCACGCGCATGCAGGACGAGAACGCGCTCGCCCTGCTGCTGGGCGCGCCGGTTCCGGCCAGCGCCACGGCGGGCGGGGTCAAGGGCCTGGACAGCGTGCAGCCGATGCCCGACGTGCCGGCCGGCCTGCCCTCCGACCTGCTGGCCGAGCGGCCCGACATCCGCGCGGCCGAGCAGCAGCTGATTGCGGCCAACGCCAACATCGGCGCGGCGCGCGCCAACTTCTTCCCGCGCGTCTCGCTGACCACGACGCTGGGCACCGCGAGCAGCGAGTTCTCGGGCTTGTTTGACAGCGGCTCCAAGGCCTGGTCGTTCGCGCCTTCGGTCACGCTGCCGATCTTCGACGCGGGCCGCAACCGGGCGACGCTCGACTCGGCCAAGGCCGGGCGCGAGATTGCCGTGGCGCAGTACGAGAAGTCGATCCAGACCGCATTCCGCGAAGTGGCCGATGCCCTGGCCGGCCGCGCCACGCTGGGCGAGCAGGTGCGTGCGCAGCGCGCGCAGGCCGACGCCGAGTCGGTGCGCTTCCGGCTCTCCGACATGCGCTACCGCAACGGCATCGCGAGCGCGCTCGACCTGCTCGATGCGCAGCGCTCGCTCTACACGGCCCAGCAATCGGCCGTCACCACGCGGCTCTTGCAGCTGCAAAACCAGGTCACGCTCTACAAGACGCTGGGCGGCGGCTGGGCCACCAAAGACGGCAAGGGCTGAGGCTTTCGCGCGACGGCTCCGGGTAGGCCTTCCGTCCTTTGGGCGGGGGGCCTCTCTATAATCGCCGGTTGATTCGAAAAAGCCCCCCGACGAGCCCCCGTTATTGAGGACGCCAATGAGCGCAGACCCGCATTACCAGGCCAAAGAAGAAGCCCACTCCGGCCCGATCAAGAACCCGAGGCAACTGCTGCTCGCGGTATTTTTCTCCTTCGTTGTACCCATCCTGATCATCGTGGGCCTCGTGGCCTATGTGGTTTCGGACACCAAGCCCGCGGGCACCGCCGAGGGCGACAACATGGCGCTCTACGGCGTCTCCAAGGATGCGCGCGACCGCGAAGTGGCCGAGCGGCTCAAGAAAGTCGGCGCCATCGAGATCCGCGATGCCAACCGTCCGCTCGCAGCCGGTGAGGCCGTTTTCAAGGCGCAATGCGTGGCCTGCCACGGCGCGCCCGGCATTCCCGGCGCGCCCCACCTGAACGACGCCGCGGCCTGGGGCCCGCGCATCGGCCAGGGCTACGAGACGCTGCTCGACCATGCGCTGCATGGCAAGGGCGCCATGCCGGCCCAGGGCGGCGGCGACTTCGAAGACCTCGAAATCGGCCGTGCCGTGGTCTACATGGCCAACGCCGGCGGCGCCAAGTTCCCGATTCCCGATCGTCCCGCAGCAGCGGGGGCAGCGGCAGCCCCGGCTGAAGGCGCCGCCTCGGCAGCCGCACCGGCTGCCAGCGCAAGCAAGTAAGCACTTCGCTACCAAAGAGAAAGCCGGCTTCGAGCCGGCTTTTTCATGGGCGCCGCAAAGCGCGGCTGCTACTTTGCCAGCGCGGCGAGCCGGCGCGCCGCCGGGCTCAGCACATGGCCGAAACGCTGCGGTAAGTCGCCCGCGAGCACTGCCTCGGGAGTCCACAGGCCCTGCTCCACGGCTTCGGCCGCAAGGCCCACGTCCTGCGTATGGACCAGCCCGAACCCAAGCGGCGTGGCAAGGTAGAGGCGGCCCTGCTCGTCGAGCAGGCAGGCCGTGATGCTGTCGGCCGGCTGCCCCGTATGGGCCGTGACGGCAAAGCCCTTGTCGTCGGCAATGCGCCAGACGAAAGGCGCGGCCGCGAGCTCGACGTAGACGCGCTGCGGCCCGTTCTGGAAGAACCATTGGCCCTCCCCGTCATGGTCGTAGTTGCGCTGGATGAAGTCGATCAGCTTCTCGTGCCGCAGCATCGAGCCCTTCTCTGTCGGGAATGGACCCAGGGCCTGCGTGCGGTCGTCGCGCATGTACCAGTTGCCGCGCGCGTCCAGGCCTAGCCAGCCGTAGCAGTGCGGCACGTTGGGCCACTTGGCAAGCGCCTGTTTAACGATGTCGTCCATGAAAGCTATTGTGCTCGCCCGCGCCCGGAATGGGGGCTGCAAACTGGCTGAGCCAGCCGCCCACTCGCTCCGGCATGCCGCGCACGTGCCCTGGCGGCACCCCGAGTGGAAAACCCACGTGGCCGCCGTGCGCGGGTTGCCACAGCGTGACGTACGGGCCGACCTCGCCGGGGCCGGGCAGGCTGCTGGCCGGAATGAACGGATCGTTGAGCGCATTCACCACCAGCGTGGGCACGCGGATCGCGCCCAGGTGCGGCTTGGATGAACCCCGCGCCCAGTAGTCGTCGGTGTTGAGAAAGCCGTGCAGCGGCGCGGTGAACACGTCGTCGAAGGCATAGAGATCCCGTGCCGCGAGCAGCCGCTCGCGGTCGAACAGCCCGGGAAACTGCGCCAGCTTGGCCAGCGCCTTGGGTTTCATGGTCGAGAGGAACATGCGCGTGTAGACCAGCCGGTTGAAGCCGCGGCCGATGGCCTGGCCGCCGGCAGTCAGATCGACCGGCGCAGACACCGAAGCCACTGCATCGACCGAGGCACGGGCCGTCTCGCCGGCCTCGCAGGCCCAGCGCAGCAGCGCGTTGCCGCCGAGCGAGACGCCGGCCGCCAGCACCGGGCCGCCGCCGCGCAGCGCATGCTGGCCGTGCATGCGTCGCAGGATCCAGCCGATCTCTTCGTAGTCGCCCGAGTGATAGGCGCGCGGCGCCAGGTTCATCTCGCCGCTGCAGCCCCTGAAATGCGGCACCGCAAAGGCCATTCCGCGCGCGGCCGCAAAGGCCGCGAACGCCTCCGCGTAGTGGCTGCGGGAAGAGCCCTCCAGCCCGTGGAAGAGCACCAGCAGCGGCCGCGGGCCGGGCAAGGCCGCATCCACGAAATCGACGTCGATGAAGTCGCCGTCCGGGGCGGTCCAGCGCTCGCGGCGGTACAGCGGCGGCGGCCCGTCGAAGCGGCGGGCATACAGCGCCGGCCAGATGGTCTGCAGGTTGCCGCCCGGCAGCCAGCGCGGCGCCATGTAGCCCATGGACGAATTCATGGAGGGTGAAGGGGGCGGGTCGTCGGAAGGCATCGATCAGTGCAGGGTCTGGGGTGGATCGTTCGAGTCGGTGGGCTCTCGCGCGCTGCCGGGGCTCGCATGGTGGGCCACCAGGCGCCAGCCTTCCACAGTCTTGTGATAGACGTTGGTGGCCAGCACGAAGGCGTGCTTGGGGCCTTCGGCGGTGAGCACCTCGATGCGTTCGAGCACGTTGTGCACGGCGCTCGCGAGCGATTCGATCTTGCGCACGCGCGCCGGTGTCGCATGGATGGCGCCGTTGCCGAACATCTGCTCGAAAGCCGCGCGGATGGCCGTGGCTCCCACCAGCCGCGGCCCGCCCGGATGGACGCAGAACACCTCGTCCTCGTCGGCCCAGCAGGCCATCAATGCGTCGATGTCGCCGCGCTGCAGCGCTTCATAGAAGGCGGCTTCGATGTCGTCGGCAGTGCCGCCGATGGCCGCGGCGGCGCGGAGTGGGGTCTTGGGCATGGCGTGATTTTGCCGCGCGATCCGTGACTGCGAGCCCGCACCGCTTTGGCCCGGTGCGCACCGCGCGGCGGCAACCACGGCGGTTCATTTGCTCCGTTTTGGACCAAATGGTCAAACAAAAACATCTGCAAACAGTCAAGTTGTTGATTTCAAACAACTTTCTTCTTTGGCACGGGCTATGCATAGGGTTCCAGCACCTCGATACAGGAGCTTTTGCATGAATGTCGGCATCTTCATTCCCATCGGCAACAACGGCTGGCTGCTCTCCGAAAACGCACCGCAGTACAAGCCGAGTTTCGAACTCAACAAGGAGATCACGCTGACGGCCGAGCGCTACGGCGTGGACTTCGTGCTCTCGATGATCAAGCTGCGCGGCTTTGGCGGCAAGACGGAGTTCTGGGACCACAACCTCGAGTCGTTCACGCTCATGGCGGGGCTCGCGGCCGTGACCAGCAAGATCAAGCTCTTTGCCACCGCCGCCTCGCTGGTGATGCCGCCGGCCATCGTCGCGCGCATGGCGTCGACCATCGATTCGATTTCCAACGGCCGCTTCGGCCTGAACCTCGTCACCGGCTGGCAGCGGCCCGAGTATTCGCAGATGGGCATGTGGCCCGGCGACCAGTTCTTCGGCACGCGCTACCAATACCTCTCCGAATACATCCAGGTGCTGCGCGACCTGTGGGGTACCGGCCAGTCGGACTTCAAGGGCGCGCACTTCCAGATGGACGACTGCCGCCTGAGCCCGCAACCGAAGGCCGACATGAAGGTGATCTGCGCGGGCCAGAGCGATGCGGGCATGGACTTCTCGGCAAAGTACGCCGACTACAACTTCTGCTTCGGCAAAGGCGTGAACACGCCAAAGGCCTTTGCGCCCGCGGCCGAGAAGCTGATCGAAGCCACGCGCAAGACCGGCCGCCACGTCACCACCTATGTGCTGGTGATGGTGATTGCCGACGAAACCGACGATGCCGCGCGCGCCAAGTGGGAGCACTACAAGGCCGGCGCCGACCACGAGGCCATTGCGTGGCTGGGCCAGCAGGGCGCGGCCGACACGAAGTCGGGCGCCGACACCAACGTGCGCCAGATGACCGACCCGACCTCGGCCGTCAACATCAACATGGGCACGCTGGTCGGCTCCTATGCCACCGTGGCGGGCCTGCTCGACGAGATGGCCGAGGTGCCGGGCACCGAAGGCGTGCTGCTCACTTTCGACGACTTTGTGCAGGGCGTGCAAGCCTTTGGCGAGCGCATCCAGCCGCTGATGAAGAGCCGCGCGCACGTGCAGAGCCCCGTGGCTTCGCAGGTCGAATCCGAGCGCCTCGCGGCCTGAAGGGAACGAAGCGCATGGCTACGCCCGCACGCAACACCACGCTCACCTCGACCACGCCCGTCGGTGCCCCGCGCCTGCCCGGCGCACCCGCGCCGATGGTGCTGCCCGCCCGGCCGGAACCGCTGGCGCTGCATGCCACCGACTCGGCCCTGATCGTGGTCGACATGCAGAACGCCTATGCGTCGATCGGCGGCTACGTCGACTCGGCGGGCTTCGACATTTCAGGCGCGCAAGGCACCATCGCCAACATCGCGCGCACCATCGCGGCAGCGCGCGCGGCCGGCATGCTGGTCGTGTTTCTGCAGAACGGATGGGATGCGGCCTACGTCGAAGCCGGCGGCCCGGGTTCGCCCAACTGGCACAAGTCGAACGCGCTCAAGACCATGCGCGCCAAGCCCGAACTCGAGGGCAAATTTCTCGCCAAGGGCGGCTGGGACTACGAACTCATTGACCAGGTGAAGCCGCAACCCGGCGACATCGTGGTGCCCAAGACACGCTACAGCGGCTTCTTCAACAGCACGCTCGACAGCACCCTGCGTTCGCGAGGCATCCGCCACCTGGTGTTCACCGGCATTGCGACCAACGTGTGCGTCGAGTCGACGCTGCGCGATGCGTTCCACCTCGAATACTTCGCCGTGATGCTCGAAGACGCGACGCACGAGCTTGGCGGTGCGGCCATACAGAAGGCGTCGGTCTACAACGTCGAGACCTTCTTCGGTTGGGTCTCCACGGTGGACCAGTTCTGCGGCACCTTCGCGCCGGCCGCCGTTGCTCAACCTGCCCCGGCCGAAGTGGCCATTGCCTGATTTTTTCAAAGGAGCCCATCCCATGCCCAAGCAAGCCATCATCCCGGCCGGAACCACCACGCCGATCGCTCCGTTCGTGCCCGGCACCATGGCCGACGGCATCGTCTACGTGTCGGGCACGCTGCCCTTCGACAAGGACAACAACGTGGTCCACGTGGGCGACGCCTCCGCGCAGACGCGCCACGTGCTCGAGACGATCCAGAACGTGATCAGGACGGCCGGCGGCACCATGGACGACGTGACCTTCAACATGATCATGATCAAGGACTGGGCCGACTACGCGAAGATCAACACGGTGTATGCCGAGTTCTTTCCGGGCACCAAGCCCGCGCGCTATTGCATCCAGTGCGGCCTGGTCAAACCCGATGCGCTGGTCGAGATTGCCTCGATCGCCCACGTCGGCAACAAGGCCTGAACATGCCGCTGCACTACGAAGTGCACGGGCCGACCGATGGCGAGGCGGTGCTGCTGTCGTCGGGGCTCGGCGGTTCGTCCGCCTTCTGGCAACCGCAGATTGGCGCGCTGGTGGAAGCGGGCCATCGCGTGATTGCGTACGACCAGCGCGGAACGGGCCGCAGCCCCGCCGCGCTGGACGCGGGCTACGCCATTGCCGACATGGCGCGCGACGTGGTGCGGATCCTCGACGCCACGTCGACGCCGCGCTGCCACCTGGTGGGCCATGCGCTGGGCGGGCTCGTCGGCCTGCAGCTTGCACTCGACGAATCCTCGCGCGTGGCCAGCCTGGTGCTGGTCAATGCGTGGTCCAAGCCCAATCCGCATTCGGCGCGATGCTTCGATGCGCGGCTTGCGCTGCTCGATGCCTGCGGCCCGCGTGCCTACGTCGAAGCGCAGCCGATCTTCTTGTACCCCGCGGCCTGGTGCGCTGAACACGCGCAGCGCGTGGCAGATGAGGTCGACCATGCCTTTGCGCATTTCCCGGGCGAAGCCAACATGCGCGCGCGCATTGCCGCATTGCGCGCCTTCGACATCGATGCGCGCCTTGGCGACATCACCGCGCCCACGCTGGTGGCCGCCGCCATGGACGACGCGCTGGTGCCGTGGACCTGCTCCCAGCACCTGGCCGATGGCCTGCACGACGTGACGCTCCACTTCATGCCGCACGGCGGTCATGCGCACAGCGTGACCGAGGCCGACGCCTTCAACCGCAGCCTGCTCGACTTTCTTTCCCGGGTCAGCGCACCCGGCGTACTCGCATGACCAACGCAACCGCTCTCGACGACGCCGCACTGGCGCTTCTTTTTACCGAAGCGCGCAGCCACAACGGCTGGACCGCCGAACCCGTCACCGACGCGCAGATCCGGCAGATCTACGCGCTCGCATGCATGGGCCCGACATCGGCCAACTGCTCGCCCGCGCGCTTCGTGTTCGTTCGCACGCCCGAAGGCAAGCAGCTTCTCGCGCCTGCGCTTTCCAAGGGCAACCTCGACAAGACGATGACGGCGCCCGTCACCGTGATTGCCGCGTGGGACCGCAAGTTCTACGACAAGCTTCCCACGCTGTTTCCGCATGCCGATGCCCGCAGCTGGTTCACCGGCAGCCCCGAGGCCGCGCACGAAACCGCCTTTCGCAATGCCAGCTTGCAGGCAGGCTACCTGCTGCTCGCCGCGCGCGCCGTGGGGCTCGATGCGGGGCCGATGTCAGGCTTCGACAAGTCCAAGGTCGATGCCGCATTCTTCGAGGGGACCGACTGGACCACCAACTTCCTGATCAACCTCGGGCACGGCGATGCGGCCAAGGTGTTCGGCCGCCTGCCGCGGCTGGCCTTCGACGAAGCCTGCCTGCTCGCCTGACGCCCACGGGAGTTTCTACTAATGCTGCTGAATGCAATGGCTTCCAACACCGTCGCGCCGGCCGGCGCGCCGCACGCGCTGCCCAAGGCCGATTACCGCAATGCGATGGCGCGGCTGGGTGCCGCCGTCAACATCATCACCACCGACGGTCCGGCCGGCCGCGCCGGCTTCACTGCTTCGGCAGTGTGCAGCGTGACCGACGAACCGCCGATGCTGCTGGTGTGCCTGAACCGTTCGGCCTCGGTGTACCCCGCGTTCACGGCCAACGGCGTGCTCTGCGTGAACGTGCTGGCTGCGGGGCACCAGGCGCTCTCTGGCCTGTTCGGCGGCAAGACGCCGATGGACGAGCGCTTTGCAGCCGCACGGTGGAGTCGCAAGGCCACCGGCTCGCCGGTGCTAGACGACGCCGCAGCCTCGTTCGACTGCCGCGTGGTGCACGCCACCAGCGCGGGCACGCACGACGTGCTGTTCTGCGAAGCGCTGGCGATTGCCATCGGCGGGGCGGCGCAGAGCCTCATCTACTTCGATCGCCGCTATCACGAGATCGCAGCGCCGCCGCACTGAGCGGTCTTGTCTACCCTCTCCTTCGTCTTCTCCCCTCTCCCTCTGGGAGAGGGTTAGGGTGAGGGCAGCGGCCCTCGCAATCGCACCGCATCTTCCAACGCCGTCGGCCCTCACCCCCGCCCTCTCCCGGAGGGAGAGGGAGTAATTCCTAACGCGGCGCAATCCCTTGCAGCACGATCCGCTGCACGTTCTCCACCGTCTGCTCGAAGAACGCCGCATCTTCCAGCGTGTGCCCCGTCAGCGCCTGCACCTGCACGCCGAAATCCGCATAGTGCTGCGTGATGGCCCACAGCGCGAAGATCAGGTGATGCGGATCGACCGGCGCGAGCTTGCCGGCCTCGATCCATGAGCGAATGACCTCCGACTTGCGCTCCACCAGCGTGCGCAGTTCGCGGTCGAGCTCGTCGCGCAGGAGCGGCGCGCCCTGGATCATTTCCAGGCAGAACAATCGCGATGCATCCGGCCGGTCGCGCGAGATCACGAGCTTGCGGCGGATGTAGCCGCCAATGGCTTCGCCAGGGTCTTGCTCGGCACTGAATCCGCGCAGCGGCTCGAGCCACAGTTCGAGCAAGTCGCGCAGCACGCTGACGTACAGCTCCTCCTTGTTCGCGAAGTAGTAGAGCAGGTTGCTCTTGGACACGTCGGCGCGCGCCGCCACCTGGTCGATCGACGTTCCGTGCAGTCCGAAGCGCGAGAACAAGCCCAGCGCCGCGCCGAGGATGGCGCTGCGCTTGTCCTCGATCTGGCGCAGCCTGCGGCTCACCGCCGATGCGCTGCGCACCGCCGGTTTCGCGCGCTTGCGCGCCGGGCTTTTTGTGCTGCTGGCTGCGGCCAGCGCCTTGGTCTTCGGCATCTTCCCTCGCTTCTCGATTACGGACTCTTCTTTCAACGCGCACCACTGTAAGGCCGCGGTGCATCGCGTTGCGCCAAGCCGGCCTTTGAAGCTCTGCGCGCGCACCATGCTGACGCGGCAAATGCGTTTTGTCCATTTGGTCCAACTGGCACAGACGTTGCATGGCGAAAGGCATGCCAAGCACGAGGACGACCGACACATGACGCTCCTGTCCGTACCCATCATCGATCTCGCGCCCTACTTCGGCGGCACGGCCGAAGGCAAGGCCGAGATCGCAAAGCAGGTCGACGAGGCTTGCCGCAGCATCGGCTTTCTCGTCATCACGAACCACGGCATTCCGGCCGAACTCATCGCGCGCGTGTCGCAGCTCTCGCGCCAGTTCTTCGACATGCCGCTGGCCGAGAAACGCAAGGTCGATCGTCCACGCCAGGATGCCGTGCGCGGCTACAGCGCGGTCGGCGAAGAAGGCCTTTCCTACAGCCTGGAAGAGGCCGCGCCAGGCGACTTGAAGGAATCGTTCTCGATCGGCCCTTCGAACGTGCCCAACGACGACTACCACCGCGGCCCCGCCGCCGGCCCCCACTTCGAGCCCAACAGCTGGCCGCCCATCGACGGATTCCGCGAAGCGTACGAGAGCTACTTCGAAGCCATGAGCGATCTCTCGCGCTCGCTGATGCGCATCTTCGCGCTCGGCCTTTCGCTCGACGAGCCGTTCTTCGACAACAAGATCGACAAGCACATCAGCATGTTCCGCGTGCTGAGCTATCCGCCGCAGCGCGAAGCGCCGCTGCCGGGCCAACTGCGCGCCGGCGCGCACAGCGACTATGGCAGCCTCACCATCGTGCTGCCCGACGACAAGGGCCTGCAGGTGTTCAACAAGGCGGGACAGTGGGTCGACGTGCCGCAGGTGGAAGGCGGCCTGGTCGTCAACATTGCCGACCTGATGATGCAGTGGACCAACGACCAGTGGGTGTCCACGCTTCACCGCGTGGTCAACCCGCCGTTCGAGGTGGCGAGCACCAACCGCCGCCAGTCGCTGGTGTTCTTTCACCAGCCCAACTACGACGCGATGGTCGAGTGCCTGCCGAGCTGCCTTGCGCCGGGCGAGCAGCCGAAGTACGCACCCATTTCGTCGGGCGACCATCTCACGTCGAAGTTCGTGAAACAGACCACCTTCGGCGGCACCAAGGCCGTGGCCTGAGCATGGCGCATCTGTCTTACGTCAACGTCTTTGCGAAAGACGTGGTTGCGCTCAGCGGCTTCTATCAGCGCGTGTTCGGCTTTCCGGAAATCGAGGCGATCCGATCGCCGATCTTCCGCGGTCTGGACACCGGCAAGTCGAGCCTGGGCTTCAATGCGCTCGATGCCTACGAGCTGCTGCACCTGGCCGAATTTTCTGACACGCGCGGCGTGAAGTTTTTGCTGAACATCGATGTCGACAGCAAGGACGACGTGGACCGCATGGTGCCGGTCGCGCTCGAGGCCGGCGCCACGCTGGTGAAGCCGCCCTACGTCACCTACTACAACTGGTACCAGTCGGTGCTGCTCGATCCCGAGGGCAACGTGTTCCGCATCAACTTCATGATGTGACGGCACCCGGCACGCCCTCGATCCCTTCTCGCTCTTTTCCTTGACTTGATCTCCACGAAAGGTCGCTCCATGCTGCGCATTCCCCCCCACGGCTTCACCTCCGGCCTTGCACTGTCGCTCGCAGCTGGCGGCGCGACGTTCGCGCTGCCCGCAACGGCGGCCGACGGCTTCACTCTGAAGGACAAGCCGAAGATCGCGATGCTCTATTTCGGCCCGAAGAACGACGGCGGCTGGACGCAGGCCTTCGACGAGGCACGGGCAAAGGTCGAGAAGGAAATCGGCCAGAAGATCCAGTTTGTCGAGAACGTGCCCGAAGACGCCTCGGCCATCAAGCCCGCAGCCGAGAAGTTCATCCAGCGCGGCGCCAACATCGTGATCGGCACAGCCTTCGGCTACTCCGACAGCTTCAAGGACCTGGCCGCCAAGTACCCCGGCGTGGCTTTTCTCAACGGCTCGGGCACCACCAACGGCAGCAACCTCGAATCGTTCTACGGCCGCACCTACGAGAGCCAGTATCTCTGCGGCATGGCCGCGGGCGCGGCCTCCAAGACCGGCAAGCTCGGATTCGTCGCGGCCAACCCCTTCGGCGTCGTGAACTGGACCATCAACGCCTTTGCGTTGGGCGCGCAGAAGATGAACCCCAACGCCACGGTCAACGTGATCTACACCGGCGCATGGAATGACCCGGTGAAGGAACGCGCCGCCGCCGCCGCGCTGATCGACCAGGGCGCCGACGTGATCGGCCAGCACGTCGACTCGCCCACGCCGCAGATCGTGGCGCAGGAGCGCGGCGTGTACGGCACCGGCCACCACCGCGACCTGCGCCAGTTTGCGCCCAAGGCCACGCTGTGCTCGTCGGTGTGGGTGTGGGACCGTTTCCTGACACCCGAGCTCAAGAAGATCATGGCCGGCAACTGGAAGCCCGCGCCCTACGGCGCCTTCATCGAGATGAAGGACGGCGGCACCGACATCGCGGGCTTCGGCCCCGCGGTGCCCAAGGACAAGGCCGCGCAGATCACCGCCGAGCGCGACGCCATCATGAAGGGCAAGCAGGTCTACGCCGGCCCGCTCGCCGACCGCGACGGCAATGAGCGCGTGGCCAAGGGCGCGGTGCTGTCGGATGCCGATCTCTGGAAGATGGACTGGTTCATCAAGGGCGTGGTCACGCAGAAGTAAGAAGGCGACGCCAATGCCCAACGCGCTCGAGCTCACCGGCATCCGCAAGTCCTTCGACGGCTTTGCGGCGCTGACCGACGCGCACTTCGAGGCGCGCTGGGGCGAAGTGCATGCGCTGCTGGGCGAGAACGGCGCGGGCAAGTCCTCGCTCATGAACATCGCGGCCGGGCTCTATGCGCCGGAAGCCGGCCAGCTGCTGGTCGACGACAACGTGGTGCGCTTTGCCGGACCGGCCGATGCGGCCAGGCACCGCATCGGCATGGTCCACCAGCATTTCAAGCTGGTGCGGCCTTTCACGGTGGCAGAGAACATCTTGCTCACCGCGCCGGCGCCTGCGGAGTTTCAAAGCCACGGGGAACGCTTGCGCGAGATCTCGCGCGACATCCGCAACAAGGCCTCGGAGCTGGGCTTCGAGATCGATCCCGCCAGGCGCATCGACGCGCTCTCCATCGCCGAACAGCAGCGCGTCGAGATTCTCAAGGTGCTGCTTGCGGGTGCGCGCATCCTGATCCTCGACGAGCCCACCGCGGTGCTCACCGACCAGGAAGCCGCACGCCTCTTGCAGACGGTGCAGGGCCTCGCGCGCAGCGGCTCCGCCGTGGTGCTGGTCACGCACAAGATGGCCGATGTGAAGACCTATGCCGATCGGGTGACGGTGATGCGCGGCGGCCGCACGGTGGCGACGCTGGAGCCGGGCGCCACGCCGGTGGCCGACCTCGTGAGGCTGACTGTCGGTGAATCGATTGCCACGCAAGACTTCCAGCCGGCGAAGTCGCCGCGCGGCCCGGTGCGGCTCACGGTGCGCGGCCTGCGCTCGGCCGCGTCGGCGCAGGGCCGCCGCGTGCTCGACGGTGTCGACCTCCAGCTGCATGCGGGCGAAATCTACGGGCTGGCCGGTGTCGGCGGCAACGGCCAGGGCGAACTGGCCGGCGCCATCATGGGCCTGCCCGATGCCGGCGGCGCGCTCGAAGGCGAGATCCATCTCGAAGGCCATGGCGATCTCAAGGCCATGGGCGCACCGGAGCGCCGCAACGTGGGCATTGCCGCGATTCCGGCCGACCGCTACGGGCTGGCGCTCGCGGGCAGTCTTTCCGTGGCCGAGAACTACGCCATCGGCCGCGTGCACACGGGACGCTACGGTCCCGCCTGGCATCTGCGAAAAGGCCGCATTCAGGAAGACACGCAGGAAGCGGTGCGCGCCTTCGATGTGCTGGGGGTGCGCTCGGTGGCGCAGAAGGCCGCGCTGCTCTCCGGCGGCAATGCGCAAAAGCTGGTGCTCGCGCGCGAGTTCGGCAAGTCGCCCTCGCTGGTGCTGGCGCACAGCCCGAGCCGCGGGCTCGACGTGCGCGCGAGCGCCGAGGTGCATGCGCGCCTGCGCGCTGCGCGCGACGGCGGTGCCGCAGTGCTGCTGATCAGCGAAGACCTCGACGAGGTGCTGCAACTCGCCGACCGCGTGGGCGTGATGACGCGCGGCCGCATTGCCGGCGAATTTGCGCAGCCCGCGGACCGGCAGGCCATCGGACAGGCGATGGTGGACCATGGCTGACGCATCGCTCGCGGCCATTGCGCAGCCAGCGCAAACCGATTCGGACGCGGCGCAGCGCGCGCGGCAGCGCCAGCCGCTGGCGCGCCGGCGCTATGCGCTCGAGATTCGCCAGCACATGGGCTGGCAGCGGCAAGCGCTGATCCTTGCCATCGCGATCCTTGTCGGGCTGGCGATTTCCGCCGCCATCCTCGTGGCCGCCGGCGTTCCCGCGGACGAGCTCGCCAACGAGTTCGTCACGCAGACTTTCTTCGACGGCCAGAACTTTCGCGCCGTGCTGTTCCAGGCCGCGCCCATGATCCTCGTGGGCCTTGCGGGCTCGCTGGCGTTTCGCGCGCGCTTCTGGAACCTGGGGCTCGAAGGGCAGATGGTCTGGGGCGCCATCGGCGCCACGGCCATTTCGATGTGGCAGGTCGGGCCCGAGCCGCTCCGCCTGCCGCTGATGTTCGCGGCCGCCATCGGCTGCGGGCTGCTCTGGGTGCTGGGGCCGGCGTGGCTGAAGATCAGGCTCGGCGTGAACGAGATCATCTCCACGCTGATGCTCAACTACATGGCGGCCAACTTTTTGCTGCACCTGGTCTATGGCGGCTGGAAGGACCCGAAGGACAACTTCCCCTATTCGCCGCAGTTCCGCGCCTTCGAACGGCTGCCCGAACTGGGCGCCGGCGTGAGCAGCGCGATCTTGCTGGCGGCCGTGGTGGCACTCGTCGCATGGTGGCTGGTGAGCGTGAGCCGGGCCGGGCTGTACCTGCGCTTCGTCGATGCCAATCCGCGCGTCGCGCATGCCAACGGCGTGCCGGTGCGCCGCACCATCTATGGCGCCGTGCTGCTGTCGGGCGCGATGGCCGGGCTCGCGGGCTTCGCGGTGGCCTCGGGCCAGGAAGGGCGGCTCACGCAGGCCTTCTACCAGGGCTATGGCTTCTCGGGCATCCTGATTGCCTTTCTCGCGCGCAACAACCCGCTCGCGGCCACCGTGGTGGCGCTGCTGGTGGCGGCCTTGTTTGTCACCGGCCGCAGCCTGCAGGTGTTCTACCAGGTGCCGTTCTCGATGGTGCAGCTGATCCAGGCCATCATCGTGGTGTGCGTGGCATCGAGCGATTTCTTCATTCGCCATCGGCTGCGCCGCGTGGGCGAGGAGGCTGCTCAGTGAGCGGAAGCATCGTTGTCAACTGGCTCGCAAGCACGCCGGACTTTGCGGTGCCCTATGCGCTTGCGGCGCTGGGGCTCATCATCAGCGAGCGCGCGGGCGTGCTCTCGCTCGGCGCCGAAGGGCTGATGCTGGTCGGCGCGCTGGCTGGCATCGGCGCACAGCTGGCGCTCGGGCAGCCGGCCGTGTCGCTGGTACTTGCGATGCTCACGGCCAGCGCGGTCTCCCTGCTGTTCGCGGTGATGGTGATCTGGCTGCGCGTGAACCAGGTGATCGCGGGGCTGGCGCTGGTGTTCTTTTGCCAAGGCCTCACGGCGCTCGTCGGCTCGCTGGCCGAATGGACCAACCACGCGACCGAAGGCATCGGCGGCATGGCGCTGTGGCCGCTGTCGCTGCTACCCGGCGTGGGCCGGCTGTTCGAGCAGAACGCCATGGTGTGGCTCACGCTGCCGATCTTCATTGCGGTGGCCTGGTTCTTCTCGCGCACCTCGGCGGGGCTGCGGCTGCGCGCGGTGGGCGAGAACCCGCAAGCTGCCGATGCGGCCGGCCTCCGCGTCGCCATGTGGCGGCTTGCGGCGGTGCTCGCGGGCTCGGCGCTGGTGGGCTTGGCGGGCGCGTACATCTCGGTGGTCAGCACCAAGCTCTGGATCGCGGGCATGACCGGCGGGCGCGGCTGGATCGCCGTGGGGTTGGTGATCTTCGCGCGCTGGTCGCCGTGGAAGGCGCTGGTGGGGGCGCTGCTGTTCGGCTGCATCGAGGCGCTGATTCCGCAGCTTGCGGCGGCCGGCGTGCAGCTGCCGCAGTACTTCGTGATGATGACGCCGTATGCCGTGACGCTGGGCGTGATGGTCTGGGTGGCACTGGCCCGGCGCGGTGGCGACGACGAACCCGGCGCACTCGGCCAGCCCTATGTGCGGGAGGAACGGCGATGAAGGCCTGGGTCTACAACGAAGAGCGCGAACTCGACCCCGCGCAGTTCGCCGACTACCTGAACCCGGCCACCACCGCGGTCGTTTCCATCGACATGCACCGCGGCCATCTGGACGACAGCCCTGACTGCCCGTGCCCCGCGCCGCGGGCGCGCGACGTGGTGGCGCCCATCGACAGTTTTCATGATTCGGCGCGCGCACTGGGCGTTCGCATCGTGCACGTCAAGTCGGTGCTGCGGCCTGGCGGCGTCGACGACGTCCAAGGCATTCCGTCGGCCTGGCGCCGCACCTTTCCACTGCACGTGGGCGCGATTCCGAACGCCGATGCGCATGCCATCGAAGGCTCGCGCTGGACCGAGTGGGTGACGCGCGTCGAGCCCGGCGACATGCGCGTGGAGAGCAAGCGGCGCCTTTCGGCCTTCTACCCGACCGACCTCGACTTTCTGCTGCGCAACCAGCGCATCGAGACGGTGGTGCTCAATGGCGGTTTTACCGACTGCTGCGTGCTCAACACGGCCTTCGACGCCAACAACCACAACTACCGCGTGATCGTGTTGCGCGACCTGGTGCGCGGCACCGATGCGCATCTGGAGAGCGCGGCGCTCGCGATGGTGTCGCTGCACCTCGGGCTGGTGCTCGATTCGGCTGAAATGCTGCACCAGTGGCACCGCTGAAAAGCTAGCGCAGCCAGCGCTCGGCCACCGCCTGCATCTGGCATTGCGCGGCCTCCCACACCATCTCGGGCGCGGCCACATGCACGCCCGGCGGCGCGATACGCAGCGCCACATCAACCAGCTCGGCCACCTTGGAGGCGCGCACTGGCTGCTCGCTGCTCGGCACCATGAAGCGCACGATCGACAGCATCCAGGCCGCGAGCCGTTCGGCGGGGTTGGCGAACTTCGCGTTCAAGGGCTTGCGCGCCGAACGCACGAGGATCACGCGGTCGAAGCCGTTGGCGACCACGGCCTGCTCGTCGAGGCTCGCAAGGCCGCGCTTGAGCGCCTCGGGCAGCTTGCCCTGGTCGTGCGGCTGCACGATGGCCAGCGTCTGCACGCCGCACTTGCGCAGCCAGCGCGAGAGCTCAGGCAGGTCCGAAGGCTGCGGCACCCACAGCGCACGCTCGCGGTCGTGGTACATCCGCGGCGGGTCGAAGGCGATCACCGCCGTGTCGGCCGAGGTGAGCGGCCATTGGGCGATCGGCAGGCCGGGGCTCAGGCAGCTTTCGACGCCGCGCATTCCGTCGCGAATGGGTTCGCGCGACAGCACGCGCGCATGGGCGAAACGGTGGCTGCCCACGAGCCGGTGCAACAGCTCCTGCCCCAATGCACCGGTCGCGCCGGCAATCAGCAGCGTGCCGGCGGTGGCAACGGCCACGGGCACGCCGGGGCGATTGGCAGCCTGCAGGGCTTGAAGTGGATCGATGGCCATGGAGCCATCTATGCTACCTTCCGGCAATTCTGCGGAGGTAATGCAAATGTCGATCGTGAAACGCTGGTTCCTGATTCTTGCTGCGGCCCTGTCCCTGAGCGGATGCGGCTACAACGATTTCCAGTCGCTCGACGAGGCCAGCAAGTCGGCCTGGAGCGAGGTGCTCAACCAGTACCAGCGGCGCGCCGACCTGGTGCCGAACATCGTGGCCACCGTGAAGGGCGAAGCCAGCTTCGAGCAGGACACGCTCACCAAGGTGATCGAGGCGCGCGCCAAGGCCACCTCGATCCAGGTGACGCCCGAGACACTCAACAACCCGGAAGCCTTCAACAAGTTCCAGCAGGCGCAGGGCGAGCTGTCATCGGCGCTGTCGCGGCTCATGGTGGTGGCGGAACGCTATCCGGAGCTGAAGGCCAACCAGGCTTTCCGCGATCTGCGCGTGACGCTCGAGGGGACCGAGAACCGCATCACCGTAGCGCGCAACCGCTACATCGAGACCGTGCAGAAGTACAACGTGCTGGCGCGCAGCTTCCCGACCAACATCACCGCCAAGATCTTCAGCTACGAACCCAAGCCCAACTTCTCGGTGCAGAACGAAGCGCAGATCTCGACGCCTCCCACGGTCGATTTCAGTACACCCAAGAAGTAAGACCCCCGCTCGATGGCACTTGCCCTGATCCGCCGTGCGCTGGCCGCCGTGCTGCTGGCGGCGATGGCGTGGGCGGGCCTTGCGACAACCGTCTGGGCGCAGGACCTGCTGCCGGTGCCCACGCTCACGTCGCGGGTGATCGACCAGACCCAGACGTTGGCCGAATCGGAGCGCGCCGACCTCGAGGCCAAGCTGGCCGCTTTCGAGCAGCGCAAGGGTTCGCAGATCGTGGTGCTGATGGTGGCCACCACGCAGCCCGAAGACATTGCGAGCTATGCCAACCGGGTGGGCAACGCCTGGAAGATCGGGCGCAAGGAAGTCGGCGACGGCATCCTGGTGATCGTGGCCAAGAACGACCGCAAGATGCGTATCGAGGTGGCCAAGACGCTCGAAGGCGCGGTGCCCGACCTCGCGGCCATCCGCATCATCGACGAGGAGATGAAGCCGCGCTTTCGCAATAACGACTTTGCGGGCGGGCTCAATGCAGCGGTGGCCCGGCTTATCGGGCTGGTCGATGGCGAGGCGCTGCCGGCGCCTTCCGGCGGCAGCAACGAAGGTTCCAGTGACGGCATCGACTGGGAGAACCTTGCGATCTTCCTGTTCGTTGGCGTCTTCATCGCGGCGCCCATCGTGCGCTCGATCGTCGGCAAGAAGCTGGGATCGGTGGTCATGGGCGGCGGCATCGGCGCGGTGGCCTTCTTTCTCACGACCAGCGTGGTCATCGCGGTGCTGGCGGGCTTTGTCGCCCTCATGGTGTCGCTGTTCTCGGCCGCGGCCACGGCCGGCACGGGGCGCCGCGGCGGCGGTGGTGGCGGCTTCGGAGGCTGGGGTGGTGGCGGTGGCGGCTGGAGCAGCGGCGACAGCAGCAGCAGCGGAGGCGGTGGCTTCAGCTCCGGCGGCGGCGGCGATTTCGGGGGCGGCGGCGCCTCGGGGGATTGGTAGGCATGGCATCGCTCTTCTCGAAGCTCGGCCGCATCTGGCGCCACCAGTGGATGGACGAGGCCGATGTGCGGCGCGTGCTGCCCGATGCCGCCATGGAACGCCTGGCGGCGCGCGTCGGCGCGAGCGAGCGGCGCCATAGCGGCGAGATCCGCATCTGCGTGGAGGCGGGCCTGCCCTTGTCCTACCTGCGGCGGAACGCCTCGGCGCGCGAGCGTGCCGTGACGCTCTTCGGCAAGCTGCGCGTGTGGGACACCCAGCACAACAACGGCGTGCTCATCTACCTGCTGCTGGCCGAGCATGCGATCGAAATCGTGGCTGACCGCGGGATCGACGCGCACGTGGACGACGCCGAATGGGCCGCGATGACGCAGCGCATGGGGGTGTCATTCCGTGAAGGCCGCTTCGAGGATGGGCTCACGCAGGCGCTGGAAGAAATGTCGGCCTTGCTGGTGACGCACTTTCCGCTGGCGGAGAACCAGCCCGACACCAACGAGCTGCCCGACGCGCCTGTCGTTCTTTGACTTTGTCTTTCTCCCTCCCCCTCTGGGGGAGGGCCGGGGTGGGGGCAAGCGGCGTTGCCACTAGGCACGCCCTGCCTGCCCCCATCCCACCCTTCCCCCAGAGGGGGAAGGAGCAAATCCCTCAGGCCGATGACGGCATTCTTTTCTCCCTGCCCTTCCGGGGGAGGGTTGGGGTGGGGGCAAGCGGCGTTGCCACTAGGCACGCTCTGCCCGCCCCCATCCCAGCCTTCCCCCAGAGGGGGAAGGAGCGAATCCCTCAGTCCGATGCGGGCAGCGCCCACACTGTCTGGCCGCCCACCGCATAGAAGCGCGTCCCCGGCGCCCGCTCCATCAGCCATCCTCCCGTGAACTCACCGAAGGCCGGCAGCACGGCCTGCAGCGCATCGCTCACGAAACACGGCAGCCGCACGCTGTCGCGCCCCGGCCCGTGCAGCCGGCACACCGGATGCAGGTGCCCGGCCAGAACGAAATGTGTGGCATGCGTTTGCGGGTGGTGGCAGCAGGCAAATGGGCCGAGCAGATACGGCTCGTCGACCACCTCGATGCCGAGCGCGGCGGGCGGATCGCCTGCGCGGCTGTCGTGGTTGCCGCGCACCAGCGTCATGTCCGTGGCCACATGCGTCGCGCGCCAGGCGGCCAGCGCCGCAAGCACCTGGGGCGTGCGGGCCTGCGCCGCATGCAGGAAGTCGCCGAGAAAAACGATGCGCTCCGGCACGTGCTCCTCGATCAGCGCATCGAGCCGGGCCAGGTTCTGCTGCGTGGTACCGCCCGGCACCGGCTGGCCCAGCGCTCGGTAGGTCGCGGCCTTGCCGATGTGCAGGTCGGCAATGAAGAGCGCGCGTCCGGCGGGCCACCAGATGGCGCGATCCGGCAGCAGATGCAGCAGCTCGCCGGCCCACTGGACCTGGAGCGCCGACGCGGAAGGACGAAGGTCAGAGGCGGTCACGGGCAACGAGTGTCGCAAAAGACGGAAGAAACGGCGGCCGACTTGCAATTCACCCCGCAAGCCCCAGTTTTTCGGTATGACCGAAACGCCTCCGCTGCACATCGTCTGCCCGCACTGCCACACCACCAACCGCGTGCGTGCGGCGCAGCTGGGCAGCACGCCCGACTGCGGCAGCTGCCATCGCCCTCTGTTCACCGGCCATTCGACCGCGCTGCCGGACGAAAAGACCTTCGACCGCCACATCGCGCGCAACGAGATCCCGGTGCTGGTCGACTTCTGGGCACCCTGGTGCGGCCCGTGCCGCCAGATGGCGCCGGCCTACGAACAGGCCGCGGCTCAGCTCGAACCCCACGTGCGGCTGGCCAAGGTCGACACCGAGGCCGTGCCTAACCTGGGCGCCCGCTTCAACATCCGCAGCATTCCGACGCTGGCGCTGTTTCGCGGCGGCCGCGAAGTGGCGCGGCAGGCCGGTGCCATGGGCGCGGCGGACATCGTGCGCTGGGTCAAGTCGCACGGTGCGGGCTGAGCTGAGCGCTTCACAGCGGCGGCAGCGGCCGTGACCGGCGCGATGGCGGCCTGCGTTCGCGTCGCGGCGCGGCCGGCGGCTTGCCCGGCCCTTCCTGGCCGAACGCGAGCGTGCTCTTCACGCGCTCCACGCCCCCGGCGGTGACCACGCCGCCTGCGGCTTTTTCGAGCTGCTCGACCATGCGCGCAATGCGGTCGGCCACGTTCTCGTTCGACAGCTTTTCGCGGAACAGCTCGACCATGAGCGGAAACGAAAACGGCGTGGGCCGCTCGAGCGTCTTCAACACCAACTGCTGAGTGGCCATGCGCTCAAGGCTGGCGCGCAGGCGGCCAATTTCGAGCTCTTGCGCGAGCAGCTCCTGCTCGGCCTGCAGC
This sequence comes from Variovorax sp. OV700, assembly GCF_900099805.1. Classification (GTDB taxonomy): domain Bacteria; phylum Pseudomonadota; class Gammaproteobacteria; order Burkholderiales; family Burkholderiaceae_C; genus Variovorax. The sequence goes on from NZ_FNDR01000004.1 coordinate 568,733, forward strand.
AGCAGCTTGTTCGATGGGTCGTACTTGCGGAACACCTCCCAGAACAGCGACGACGAGGCTTGCAGCTGCCTGCTGCTGCGCTTCTCGCCGGGGTAGCCCTGGAAGATCAGGCCCGAGACGCGCGCAATCTCGCGAAAGCGGCGCTGCGCGAGTTCGCCGGCGTTGAGTGAGGCTAGCACCTCGTGCAGCAACTGCGCGTGCGCATCCTCACCTTCAGGCAGGCGCAGCACTTGCGGCAGCAGCAACGACCAGTCGACCGACGTGGCACTCAGCAGTTCGAAGCCGTAGTCGTTCACCGCGATGGAGAAGGTGCGCGCATCGTGTTGCGCCACGCGCCAGGCCAAGAGGCTCGCGAGCCCCATGTGCACGTGGCGCCCCGCAAAGGGATAAAGAAATAAGTGCGAGCCTTCGCGCGTGACGAGTGTTTCGGCCAGCAGGGTTTGCGGCGTGGGCAAGGCCGACCATTGCTGCTGGATTTCGAGCAAGGGCCGCACGCACTGCAGCTCGGGCGATTCGTAGCGCCCTTCGCCGGCGAGGGCGAGCTGCTGCACCACCGCGTCGGCCAGCGTGGTCGACAGCGGCATGCGCCCGCCATTCCAGCGCGGCACCGCGGCGCGCTTGCCGGTGGCGCGCCGCACCCAGGCCGTCATGTCGTGGATGCGCACGAGTTCGAGCAACCTGCCACCAAACAGAAAGCAGTCGCCGGGCTTCATGCGCGCCACAAAACCTTCTTCGACGCTGCCGATCTTTGCGCCGCCCATGTACTGCACCGCCATGCTGGCGTCACTCACGATGGTGCCGATGTTCATGCGGTGGCGCCGCGCGAGCCGCGCGTCCGGCACGCGCCAGACGCCCTGTGCATCGGGCACTGCGCGGCGGTAGTCCGGGTAGGCGGCCAGCGAAGGCCCGCCCTGCGACACGAAGGACAGGCACCACTCCCAGCTCTCCCGTGACAGTTCTGCATACGCAGCGGTGCCGCGCACTTCCGCATACAGATCGTCGGGCACGAAGCCGCCACCCAGCGCCACCGTCACCAGATGCTGCACCAGCACGTCGAGCGGCTGCGCCGGGGTGTGGCGCGCCTCGATGTGGCCGGCCGAGATGGCCGCACGCGCCGCGGCGCCTTCGACCATCTCGATGCTGTGCGTAGGCACCAGCGTGACGCGCGACGGCCGTCCCGGCGCATGGCCCGAGCGCCCCGCGCGCTGCAGCAGCCGCGCCACGCCCTTGGGCGAGCCGATCTGCAGCACGCGTTCGACCGGCAGGAAGTCCACGCCCAGATCCAGGCTCGACGTGCAGACCACCGCCTTGAGCTCGCCGTTCTTGAGGCCGAGCTCGACCCACTCGCGCACGGCGCGGTCCAGCGAGCCGTGGTGCAGCGCAATGATTCCGGCCCATTCGGGCCGCGCTTCGAGCATCGCCTGATACCAGATCTCCGACTGCGAGCGCGTGTTGGTGAACACCAGCGTGGTGCTGCTGGCGGCAACCTCGTCGAGCACCTGCGGCAGCATCGTGAGGCCCAGGTGGCCGCCCCACGGAAAGCGCTCGGCGCGGCCGGGGAGCAGCGAATCGACGACCAATTTCTTGGGCACCAGGCCCTGCACGAGCACGCCCTCTTCGTCGTCGAGCAATGCGTGCATGGCCTCGTGCAGGTTGCCGAGCGTGGCCGACATGCCCCAGACCGCAAGCCCTGGGTTCCAGCGCCGCAGCCGCGCGAGCGCCAGCTGCACCTGCACGCCGCGCTTGTTGCCGAGCAGCTCGTGCCACTCGTCGACCACCACCATCTTCACGTGCCCCAGCACCTGGCTCGCATCGGCGCGCGCGAGCAGCAGCGAAAGACTCTCGGGCGTGGTGACGAGCACGGTCGGCAGGCGCTCGTTCTGCGCGGCGCGCTCGGCCGACGAGGTGTCGCCGCTGCGCGCGCCGGCGCTCCAGGGGTGCAGCTCGTCTCCCAGAGCTTCGAGTGGCTGTCTGAGCGCGCGCAGCGTGTCGGCCGCGAGCGCGCGCATGGGGGTGAGCCACAGCACGGTGAGGGGTGGGGCGGCGGGCCGCGCGGTTTCCTTCCGGGCTTGCGAGAAAACCTGCAGCGCGCCCAGCCACACCGCATAGGTCTTGCCCGCTCCGGTGGTGGCGTGCAGCATGCCGGACTTGCCTTCTGCGATGGCCTTCCACACTTCGCGCTGGAACTTGAAGGGCTTCCAGCCGCGCGCCGCGAACCAAGCGTCGAGCGCCGCCTTGACGGTGGTCTTGCTCCTTCGTCTTCCGGGGGAAGGCTGGGATGGGGGCACACGGCTTTCGACAAGCGGCTGACCGTTGATGCGCCGCTTGCCCCCACCCCTGCCCTCCCCCAGAGGGGGAGGGAGAAATTCAAGGCCCGACGGCTCCGTTGGGTTGCCTTCTGTCTTGCTCCTTCCCCTTCCGGGGGAAGGCTGGGATGGGGGCGCGCGGCCTTCGACAAGCGGCTGATCGTTGATGCGCCGCTTGCCCCCACCCCTGCCCTCCCCCAGAGGGGGAGGGAGAAATTCAAGGCCCGACGGCTCCGTTGGGTCGCCTTCTGTCTTGCTCCTTCCCCTCCCGGGGGAAGGCTGGGATGGGGGCACGCGGCCGTCGAGGGGCGGCTGATCGTTGATACGCCGCCTGCCCCCACCCCTGCCCTCCCCCGGAAGGGGAGGGAGAAATTCGGGGTCCGGCGTGGTGGTCATGCTGGAAGCAGCGCGGCGAGCGTCTGCAAAGTATCAGCCTCCGCCACCGGCTTGTCCTCTCGCCAGCGCAGCATGCGCGGAAAGCGCACCGCGATGCCGCTCTTGTGCCGCGCGCTGCGCGCAATGCCCTCGAAGCCGAGCTCGAACACCAGCGTGGGCTCCACGCTGCGCACCGGGCCGAAGCTCTCGACCGTGGTCTTGCGGATGATGGCGTCCACGCGCGCCATTTCGGCATCGGTCAGGCCCGAATAGGCCTTGGCAAAGGGCACGAGCTTGCGGTCGTCCTGCTCGGGCGGGCCGTCCCACACGGCAAAGGTGTAGTCGCTGTAAAGGCTCGCGCGACGGCCGTGGCCGCGCTGCGCATAGATCAGCACCGCGTCGATGCTGAGCGGATCGATCTTCCACTTCCACCACACGCCCACGTCCTTGGTGCGGCCCACGCCATATTGCGCGTCGCGGCGCTTGAGCATCATGCCTTCCACGCCCATGCTGCGGGCCGCTTCCCGCTGGCGCGCAAGATCGCTCCACTCGATGCCCGTGAGCATCGGGCTGGGCAGCAGCGACGGATGCTGCACGCGCGTGACGAGTTCGTCGAGCAGCAGCCGGCGCTCCGACTGCGGCAGCGCGCGCAGGTCGCGCCCTTCCCATTCGAGAATGTCGTACGCCAGCAGCACCACCGGGATCTCGCGCAGCAGCTTCGCGCCCAGCGTCTTGCGCCCGATGCGCTTCTGCAGCTCCGCAAAGGGCTGCACGCGGTCGTCGCGCCAGACCGCGATCTCGCCGTCGAGCACCGTGCCGTCGGGCAGCGCCTCGCCCAGCACGGCAAGCTCCGGAAAGCGCTCGGTCACCAACTCTTCGCCGCGCGACCACAGCCACACTGCGCCGGCACGCTTTACTAGTTGCGCGCGGATGCCGTCCCACTTCCATTCGACGATCCAGTCGGACGGCGGACCGAGCACGGCATCGAACTGCTCGGCCGGCAGGTTGAACGCGTGCGCGAGGAAGAACGGGTACGGCTGCCCGCTGGTCTTCTGCACCTGCTCCGCACCCGACTCCGGCGCGATCAGCGCGCAATAGTCTTCCGAGCGCGGTCGGCCGCCGATGTGGGTGTAGCCCATGAGCCGCTGCGCCACGCGCTTGGGATCGATGCCGCCGACCGCCGCGAGCGCCTGCGTGACCTGCAGCTTCGACACGCCCACGCGGAAGGCGCCGGTGATGAGCTTGAAGTACACCAGCCGCTCTTCGGGCGCGAGTTGGCGCCACTGCGCTCGCAGCCGCGCGGGCAGTTCGGCCGGCGCTGCCTTGCCCGCGTCCCGCAGCGGCAGCAGGTGCTCGTCGACCCAGCGCGCCAGCGCGAGCTCGTGCGCCTCGGTGGGCGGTGGCAAGAGCAGCGCGATGGTTTCCGCCAGATCGCCGACCGCCTCGTAGCTCTCGTCGAAGAGCCACTCGGGAAGGCCCGCCGCTTCCTGCGCGAGCACGCGCAGCAGTTTGTTAGGCACGAGCTGGCGCGGCTTGCCGCCGGCCAGGAAGTACACGGCCCATGCCGAGTCGGCGGGGTCGGCTTCGCGCAGGTAGCGCTGCAGCGCGGCCTGCTTGGCAAGGCTCGAAGTGCTGGCATCGAGCTCGCGATAGAGCGCGGCGAAATCTTTCATGCCTTTGCTCCTTCCCCCTCTGGGGGAAGGCTGGGATGGGGGCCGCCAGCGTCCCCATCGAGCGCCGCTTGCCCCTTCTCCAACCCTCCCCCGGGAGGGGAAGGAGCTTCCTGGTCATCTTCGTCGCCGTACTCGGTCTTGAAGCCCTGCGCTTCCAATCCGTTCTCGGTGAGCCAGCGCACCATCACCGCCACGCTGCCGTGGGTCACGAACACCCGGCTGGCGCCCGTGCCGGCGATGGCCTGCTGCAGGCCAGGCCAGTCGGCGTGGTCGGACATCACGAAGCCGCGGTCCACGCCGCGCCGCCGACGGGTGCCGCGCAGCTGCATCCACCCGCTTGCGAAAGCGTCGGCGTAGTTGCCGAAGCGGCGCATCCACGGCGTTCCCTGGGCCGAGGGCGGCGCCAGCACCAGCGCGCGCTTCAGCAGCGCGGCATCCACACCCGGGTCGGTCACGCGCAATGTCTCGGGCAAGGCCACGCCCGCGGCGCGGTACACCGCGTTGAGCGGCTCCACGGCACCATGCACCACGATTGGCCCGATGGAGGCGTCCACGCCATGCAGGATGCGCTGCGCCTTGCCGAAGGCATAGCAGAACAGCACCGATGCGCGGCCGGCCTCCGCGTTGCCGCGCCACCAGGCGTCGATCTCGGCGAACAGCGCGGCCTGCGTGGGCCAGCGGTAGATCGGCAGGCCGAAGGTCGATTCAGTGATGAAGGTGTCGCAAGGCACGGGCTCGAAGGGCGCGCAGGTGCCGTCGGGCTCTGTCTTGTAGTCGCCCGAGGCGACCCACACGCGCCCGCCGTGTTCGAGCCGGACCTGCGCCGAACCCAGCACGTGGCCGGCCGGATGCAGCGAGACGCGCACGCCGTGGTGCTCGATGGCTTCGCCATAGCCGAGCGTCTGCAATGCGATGTCGCTGCCCAGGCGGGTTCGCAGCGTGCCCGCGCTGTCGGTGTGCGCCAGGTAATGGGCATGGCCGATGCGCGCGTGGTCCGAGTGCGCGTGCGTGATGACGGCGCGCGCCACCGGGCGCCAGGGGTCGATGTAGAAATCGCCCGGCGGGCAATACAGGCCTTCGGGGCGGGCGATGACCAGGTCGTCGGGCATGGCGCACATCGTAGGCCGGCGCCCCGCTCTTCGCGCAGACGGGCCGACGCGAAGCTTTGTCGGCGCGAGCCTACTTCTTCCTTGCGCCGCCCGTCATCTCCAGCACGTTCATCTTCATGCCGTTCGACATCATCATGTCGCCCGGCTTCTGGCCGGCCTTGCAGGGCCCGACCCACTTGGCCTCGACGATGGCCGTGCCTTCCTTGCGGCCCATCATCGGCGGGTTGTAGCTGGAGCGGCTTTCCATGCGGTAGCCGGTGCCGAAGTCGCCCGTGATCACCGAATGCGTGGTGGCGGTGGTGTTGCCGATTTTGCACACCGAGTCGACCACGATCCTGCCGCCCTCGGTGCGCATGTCCTGCTTCGAGCAGGCCTGCTGGCCGGTGCTGCCGCCCATCTCGCGCATGGCCTTGTCGGTGGCGCCATCGATGCACTGCTGGGTCTGCATGGCGGGGGTCTTGGACGCGCCGTCCTCCGACTGGATCGACAGCTCCCAGAGCCCCGGCTTGCGCGGCGGATAGTCGAGCGCGCGCGCCGCACCGGCAACGAACAGGAGGCAGGTCGCAGCGGCGATCCCGAAGCGGATGTGCGTCTTCATCGTGTACTCCAGCAGAGACGAATCGGAAATGAAGGCCAGCCGCTTTCTAACCCACAAGCCGGATCGACGGAATATGACGATCGGCCAGCAGACCCCCTGCCCGCCCTGCGCTCAGCGTTCCGGCACGCGCTTCAGGTCCTCGAGCCAGACCTCCGCTTCCGAGTCGCTCGGCGCGCGCCAGTCGCCGCGCGGAGACAGCGAACCGCCCGAGCCGACCTTGGGCGCGTTCGGCACGCAGGAGCGCTTGAACTGGCTGATCTTGAAGAAGCGGTAGAGGAAGGTGCCCAGATGGCGCTTGATGTCGGCCAGCGCGTACTCGTTGCGCGCCGGTTGCAGGTCGTTCTCGGGCCAGCGTCCGCGCGTGCGATCGCCCCAGGCCGCGTGGGCGAGGAAGGCGACCTTGGTCGGCCTGAAGCCGTAGCGCAGGATGTAGTAGAGATGGAAGTCCTGCAGCTCGTAGGGGCCGATCACGTCCTCGGTCCGCTGGCCGGGCTGCTTCGAGGACCCGTCGGCGGCGTCCTTCGATGCCTCGTCGGGAATCAGCTCGGGGCTGACCTCGGTCTGGAGGATGTCGCGCAGCACCGCGCTGCCGTCGGCGCCCAGCACCCCGGTTGCCGCGACCCAATGCACCAGGTGCTTGATCAGCGTCTTGGGCACGCTCGCGTTCACGTTGTAGTGCGACATGTGGTCGCCGACGCCATAGGTGCACCACCCCAGCGCCAGTTCGCTCAGGTCGCCGGTGCCGACCACGATGCCGTTGTGATGATTGGCGAGCCGGAACAGGTGGCTGGTGCGCTCGCCGGCCTGCACGTTCTCGAAGGTGATGTCGTACTGCGGCACGCCCTGGCCAAACGGATGGCCGAGGTCTTCCAGCATCTGGCGGCAGCTCGGCCGGATGTCGATCTCGCGCGCCGTGCAGCCGATGCTGGTCATGAGGCGGTGCGCCTGCGCCAGGGTGCGGCCGCTGGTGGCGAAGCCCGGCATGGTGAAGCCGAGGATGTTGGCGCGCGGCAGGCCGAGCCGGTCCATGGCCTGCGCGCAGACCAAGAGCGCGTGCGTCGAATCGAGCCCGCCCGAAACGCCGATCACCAGCTTGTCGATGTGGCTGGCTTCGAGCCGCTGCACCAGCGACTGCACCTGGATGTTGAACACCTCGCCGCAGCGCTCGTCGCGCCGCGCCGGGTCCGAGGGCACGTAGGGAAAGCGCTCTACCGTGCGCAGCAGGCCGCGCGGCAGCTGGCGCGGCGGCGCCAGATCGAACTCGACGGTGCGCCAGCCCGCCAATGCGCTCTTGTGCTTCTGGACCGAGGTGCCGAAGCTGTTCTGCCGCATGCGTTCGCGCGACAGGCGCTCCAGGTCGACGTCGGCCGCGATGACGTGCGAGCGGTTGCTGAAGCGTTCGCTCTCGGCCAGCATGTCGCCGCCCTCGCAGATCAGCGCCTGCCCGTCCCAGGCCAGGTCGGTGGTCGATTCGCCGATGCCGGCCGACGAATAGAGATAGGCCGCGAGGCAGCGCGCCGACTGCAGGCTGACCAGCCGATGCCGGTAGTCCGCCTTGCCGATCGTGATGTTGGAGGCCGAGAGATTGACCAGCACCGTTGCGCCGGCCAGCGCGGCGTAGCTCGAGGGCGGAATCGGCACCCACACGTCTTCGCAGATCTCCACGTGCAGCTTGAAGAGGGGCATCTGCCGCGACTGGAACAGGAGCTCGGCGCCGAAGGGCACGCGCTCGCCGCCGAGTTCGACTTCGGTCGAGAGCGCGGTGTCGGCGCCATTGAACTGCCGGCCTTCATAGAACTCGCCGTAGTTGGGCAGGTAGGTCTTGGGCAGCACGCCCAGCACGCGGCCGCCCGCCACCACCGCGGCGCAGTTGAAGAGGCGATGGTCCACCCGCAGCGGCAGGCCCACGACGGCCACGGCGCCGGTGTCTCGCGAGGCCGCGGCGACTTCCAGCAGCGCGCGCTCGCAGGCATCGAGCAGCGCCGCCTGATGGAACAGGTCGTCGCAGGTATAGGCCGAGAGCCCCAGCTCGGGGAAGGCGACCAACACCGCGCCGTCGGCCGCCGCCTCGCGGTACATGCGGATGGTTTCCGCCACGTTGAATACCGGATCGGCCACGCGGTTGCGCGGCACCGCCACGGCGAGGCGCGCGAAGCCGTGGGTGTAGGGATTGAGAAACTCGTGCTCGGTCATGAACCTGATTGTGGAGCAGCCGGCGCAAGCGGTCACGATGCTGCGCCGATGCAGCGGTCAGGGCACGGCAGCGGCCGCGCCCTGACGGGCTCCTTTGCGCATCCCGACTACAGCGACAGCAGGCGCTGGAAGAAGGAACGATAGCGCCTCAAGGCCAGGCGCAGGTTCTCCGTCGAGGCCTGACTGGCTGTGTCCGCTGCGCTATCGAGCGCACTGCGCTCGTTCGAAAAGCTTCGCGACAGATCCTCCAGGACCTGGCGCACCAGATCGTCGGCCTGGCGCACCGCCTGCCTCGGATCGTCGACGAAGCCGATCTGGACGGCATCCCAGCTGGCGCGAAAGTCCCGCGCCGCGTCGGGAGAGAAAAGCGGCTCCAGGGAGTCGTCTTCATTCCTGGCGGGCGCCTTCATCTCGGGCATAGGTACTGGCGCGGGCGCGGGACGTTCCATATCGTCCGGCGCGACGGCGCGGTCTGCCTGCGTCGATTCGCGATTCATGATCTGACCTCCACCGGCCTTGCCGGCATCCTCCCCCGCTCGACCTCTCTCACCTCGAGCAGGTCATCGAACAGGGCCCGGTAGTGCACCACGGCCTTGCGCAACTCCTCCGTGTCGGCTTCGCCGCGCAGGTTTCGCGCCCGGATGTCCTGCGCCGCGCGGTAGTTGCTCACGACGGCGGGATGGTCGACGGAAATGTCGGCCGCGCGACGCTCGAAGTCACCCATCGGATAGCCGCGCTTCAGCATCAGCTCGCGCACCAGTTCATCCGCCTGGGCCACCGCCCCCTGGGGGTTGTCGACGAACTCGGCCTGCAGGCTGTTCCAGGCCTTGCCGAACCTGGCGGCTTCGCCCGGCGCCAGCGGAACGATGCGCAACCCCTCGACACGCTGCTGGCGCCTCTTGAGCTCGGCCTCTGCCTTCGAGCGGTTGCCAAGCTCCGTGACGACGCGGCCGTATTCCGACCCGAAGTGCTCCTCGAGCTGCCGGGATTGTCGTTTTCGTTGATAGAGGTACACGGCCAGCGCGACCACTGCAAGGATCACGATGACCGCCAGGACCAACCATGTCTGCGTGTTGACGGCATCCATACGCGTCTCCCTTCGATCGAACGCACCCGTGGTCCGCCGCGATCGGCGGGGCATCGCGAGTGGGTGTAGGGGGATGCTCTTCCGGCTGCCGCGCCAAGCCAGCAGTCCAGGGCAGATTCAACTGTGGGAGGCCACCTACAGCAAGCTTGATGCGCGTGCGTGCCCGGCGCGCAGGCTCACCAGGCCGTCCACTTGGCCTCGCTGGCGGACGAGGCCACCGTGCGCTCGATGAACCGGACGCCCCGCGCGCCGTCTTCCACGCGCGGGTAGTCGGCCGCGAGCGGATCGGCTGCAATGCCCGCGAGCCGCGCGCGGATGTCGGCCACGACGCCGCCGTAGATGTTGGCAAAGGCCTCGATGAAGCCTTCGGGGTGGCCCGCGGGCAGCCGGCTCGCGCGCTGCGCCGATTCGCAAAGCCATGGCGAACCGCGCGTGAGGATGCGCTTGGGTCCGTCGTGCGGCAGGTGCAGCAGTTCGCTCGGCCGCTCCTGGCGCCATTCGAGCGTGCCCAGTGCGCCGGAGACGCGCAGGCGCAGATCGTTCTCCAGGCCGGTGTTGATCTGCGAGGCGATCAGCACGCCGCGCGCGCCGCCATTGAAGCGCAAGAGCAAGCTTCCGTCGTCGTCGAGCATGCGGCCCGGCACCAGCGCGCTCAGGTCGGCGCAGAGGCTTTCGATCTCAAGGCCGGTGACGCTGGCGACGAGGTTCTCGGCATGCGAGCCGATGTCGCCGATGGCGCCGGCCGCGCCGCTGCGCGCGGGGTCGGTGCGCCAGTCGGCCTGCTTGTTGCTGCCGCTGCCTTCGACGTGGCTGGCGAGCCAGCCCTGGTTGTATTCGACGACCACCTTGCGCAGCTCGCCGAGCTGGCCCGAGCGGACCATCTCTCGCGCCTGCCGCACCATGGGGTAGCCGGTGTAGTTGTAGGTGACACCGAAGACCGTGCCCTGCCTTTTCACGGTGGCCACCAGCGCTTCGGCCTGTGCGCGCGTGTGCACCAGCGGCTTGTCGCACACCACGTGAAAGCCCGCTTCTGCAAAGGCCTCCGCCACAGGAAAGTGCACGTGGTTGGGCGTGACGATCGAGACGAAGTCGATGCGCTCTTCCGGCGGGCGCTTCAGCTCGTCGGCGAGCATTGATTGCCAGTCGCGGTGGTTGCGCTCGTCCGCCAGTCCGAGGTCGCGGCCCGAAGCGCGGGCCTTCTCGGGGCTCGACGACAGCGCGCCGGCCACGAGCTCGATCTGCCCGTCGAGCGCCATGGCCTTGCGGTGCACGGCGCCGATGAAGGCGTCGCGGCCGCCGCCGACCATGGCGCAGCGGAGCTTGCGAAGAGGTGTATCGGTCATCAATCTTCTCGAGATTCCTGGGTAACTGTCCCCTCTCCCTCTGGGAGAGGGAGGAAAGCAGCTCAGAACGGCGAGTTCGGGTGGTAGAAATCTTTTGCGTTTTCCTTGGTGATCAGCACCGAAGGAATGATCGTTGTCGCGGGCAGCTTCTCGCCCTTCAGCCGCGCTTCGGCCGTGAGCTTGATCGCGTCGTAGATGAACTTGGGCGAGTAGCTCACGTCGGCGCCAATGCGCTTGTCCTTGCCGTCCATGATGGTCTTGACCATGCCCTTGGCGCCCGCGCCGCCGAAGACGATCTTGATGTCGTCGCGCTTGGCCTGCTCGATGGCCTTGAGCACGCCCACGGCCATGTCGTCGTCGGCCGCCCAGATGGCGTCGATGTTCTTGAAGCGCGTGAGGTAGTCCTGCGTGACCTTGAAGGCGTCGTCGCGATTCCAGTTGGCGTATTTGGCGTCGAGCAGCTTGATGTCCGGATGGTTCTTGAGCACCGCGTTGAAGGCGTCCATGCGCTCGTTGTCCAGCGTGGTGGCAATGCCGCGCAGCGCAACCACGTTGCCCTTGCCGCCGAGCTGCTTTGCGATGTACTCGGCCGGGATGCGGCCGAAGGCGGTGTTGTCGCCGGCCACGTAGGCGTCTTGCGCGCTGGTGTCGGTCAGGCCCCGGTCGACCACGGTCACGTAGGCACCCTTGGCCTTGACCTGCGCCACCGGCTTGGTCAGCGCGGCCGATTCGAACGGGAACACCACGAGCGCATTGATCTTGGTGACGGTCGAAAGGTCTTGCAGCTGGTTCGCCTGCTCGGGCGCGTTGGCCGCGGTCTTGATCGTGATCTTCAGGTCCTTGTGTTCCTTCTCCAGATCCTTCTTCGCCTGGTTGGCCCAGTAGTTGATGCCGCCCATGAAGCTGTGCGTGGCCGCGGGAATCGAAACGCCGAGGTTCACTTTCTCGGCCGCGAATGCCGGCAGGCTCGCGAGCGCCGCGGCCGCCACGGCCGTGAGTGCGATGCGACGTGTGAAGCTTGTCATGCTGGATGTCTCCTTGTGGTTGATGGATTGGAACGGGAACAAACTAGCGGCGCCCTCTTTGGAGGAACGCGACGATGATGATCACGAAGCCCTGCACCGCGGCGTTGAGGTACACGCTGATGATGCTGGTGAGGTTCAGGATGTTGCTGATGACCGAGAGCAGGATGGCCCCCACCACGGTGCCCGTGATGCTGCCCGCGCCGCCCTTGAGCGCGGTGCCGCCGACGATCACCGCGGCAATCGCTTCGAGCTCCCACAAGAGGCCGGTGGTCGGCGAGGCCGAGCCCAGCCGAGGCACGTAAAGAAGCGTGGCAATGCCCACGCATACGCCGAGCAGCACATAGGTCAGGATCTTCACGCGGTCGACGTCCACCGCCGCGTAGCGCGCGACCTGCTCGTTGGAGCCGATGGCCTGCACGTAGCGCCCGTAGGCCGTGCGGTTCAAGATCACGCCGCCAATGATGGCGACGACCACGAACACCCACACCGGCACGGGAATGCCCGCCAGGCTCGCGTAGTACACCGGCGCATAGAGGTCCGACAGGTCGTTGTCGAGCGTGAGCGCGCCACCGTCGGCAAAGTAGGTAAGGTAGGCGCGAAAGATGCCGAGCGTGCCCAGCGTCACGATGAAGGGCTCGATGCGTCCCTTGGTGATCAGGAGCCCGTGCGCAAGGCCGAACAGCGCGCCCAGCACCACCGCGAGCACCGCGCCCATCACCACCGCCATGAGCGGCGAGCCCGAGGCCGGCCCGGCCCAGTTGATGAACATGATCACGCTGCCCGCGATGAGCGCCGCCATCGAGCCCACCGACAGGTCGATGCCGCCCGAGATGATCACGAAGCACATGCCGACGGCGATGATGCCGATGAAGGCGGTGCGCGTGAGCACATTCATGGCGTTGTCGAGCGTGGCGAAGTCGCTGTTCAGCAGCGTGCCGCCAATGCACAGCAGCACGAGGCCGATGACCGGGCCGAGGCCGTGCAGGCGCTCGGTCCAGCGCGGCTTGCTTTCGCCGCGGTGTTGCGCGGCTTCAGGCCGCGGCGTGGATGTCTGCTGTTCCGGTGGCATGAGCGATGAGCTCCTCTTCAGTCAAATGGTCGGCGTTGAGCGTGGCGACGAGGCGGCCCGCGCGCATCACCGCCACGCGGTGGCACAGGCCGATGAGTTCCATCAGCTCCGACGAAACGACGATCACTGCGAGCCCTTCGCGGGCGAGTCGCTGGATCAGGAAATAGATGTCGCGCTTGGCGCCGATGTCGACACCGCGCGTGGGCTCGTCGAGCACCACCACCTTGGGCCTGGGCTGCAGCACTTTGGCGAGCGCGAGCTTCTGCTGGTTGCCGCCCGAGAGCGAAGATGCCTTGACGTCGAGCGAACCAGTGCGGATGCCGTAGTCCTTCACGGCCTCGGCCAGCGCGCCGCGTTCGGCCTCGGGCTGGAGCCAGGGCTGGGCATAGCGCTCGAGCGCCATCAGCGTGAGGTTCTGGCGCAGGCCGAAGTTCACGTGCAGGCCCTTGCCCTTGCGGTCTTCGCTCAGGTAGGTGAGGCCGTGCCGCGCCGCGTCGCGCGGATTGCGCCAGCCCGTCCGGTGCGGCACTGGCTTGCCGAGCATTTCGACATCGCCGCTGGCAGGCCGAAGGCCCAGCAGGCCTTCGAACAGCTCGGTGCGGCCCGCGCCGACAAGGCCCGCAAAGCCGAGGATCTCGCCGGGGCGCACCTCGAAGCCGACGTCGTGCGCCCAGCCGGGCACGCTGAAGTTGCGCACGCGCATGGCGGGCGCATCAGCCGCCACCACCACGTCGCGCGGCGGGTACAGGTCGGCGAGTTCGCGGCCCACCATGAGGTTGGCCATCTGGTGGCGCGTCACCTCGGGTGTGGGTGCGCGCGCCACGAAACGGCCGTCGCGCATCACGATCACTTCGTCGGTCACCTGCTCCACTTCGTCGAGCTTGTGCGAGATGTAGACGATGGTCACGCCGTCGGCGCGCAGCTGCGCAATAAGCTTGAAGAGGCGCTCGGTCTCGCCGGGCGTGAGCGTGGCGGTGGGCTCGTCCATGATCAGGAGGCGCGCGCGTCGTGCGATGGCTTTGGCAATTTCGACCAACTGCTTCTCAGCCACGATGAGCCGCCGCACCTTGGTACGCGGATCGACTTGCAGGCCGACGGCGGCGAGCGCTGCCGCAGCGTCGCGTTCCATCGATGCATCGTCGAGCAGCCAGCCTTTCTTCTTCTCGTGGCCGAGAAAGATGTTCTGCGCCACGCTCAGGTCTTCGGCGAGATTGAACTCCTGGTGGATCAGCACGATGCCCAGCGCCTCGGCATCGCGTGAGCTCGTGAAGTGCCGGGGCTCGCCGTTGATGCGCAGCGCGCCGCCGGTGAGCGACTCGTAGCCCGCAAGAATCTTCATCAGCGTCGACTTGCCGGCACCGTTCTCGCCGAGCAATCCGTAGACGCGTCCGGGAGCGAGCGAAAAACTCACGCCGTGCAGCACCTGCACCGGGCCGAAGGCCTTCACCACGCCGTCGAATTCGACCGCGACGCTTCCCTTGATTGCTGCATGTGCCGTCATGGCGCGACCCCGCGAACTTTGAGTGTTTCGTGCATCGCGAGCACGCCGGCGCCGATCAGCCCGCCCTGCACGCCCAGTGGCGTGTACTGGATTTCCAGGTGCCGCGTGGAGAGCGCGAGCGAGCGCTGGTAGACGCTCTGCCGCACGGCCGCGAGAAACAATGGGCCGATGCGCGTGATGCCGCCGCCGATGAACACATGCGACGGATTGAAGAAGTTCACCACCGACGCCAGCATCTGGCCGATGAGGTTGCCCGCGCGCTGGATGATGCCGTTGGCGGCCGTATCGCCGGCGCGGCTCGCCTGGCCCACATCGACGGCCTCGATGCGCCCGTGCATGCGCAGGCACTCGGCGAGCATGGCGCTTTCGCCGGCTTCGGCCGCCTGCACGGCCATGCGCGTGATGGCCGGCCCCGCGGCCATGGCCTCGACGCAGCCGACATTGCCGCAATGGCAGCGCGGGCCCTCCTGGTCGACGCAGATGTGGCCCACGTCGCCGGCCGAGCCGGCCGCGCCGCGATAGACCTCGCCGTGGCAGACGATGCCGCAGCCGATGCCGGTGCCGATCTTGATCACGAGAAAGTTGTTGAGCGAGCGCTTCAGTCGCCAGAGCTCGCCGAGCGCCATCAGGTTCACGTCGTTGTCGACGAAGACCGGCGCGGCGTAATCCTCGCGCAGGTAGTCGCGAATCGAGAAGCTGTCCCAGGCCGGCATCAGCGGTGGGTTCACGAGTTGGCCGATCTCGAAATTGACGGGGCCCGGCACGCCGATGCCGATGCCGAGCACCTCCTTGGCGCCGCTGTTGCAGCGCGCGAGCAGTTCGCGCATAAGCACGCGCACCCGCGCCAGCACCACCGCCGGGCCTTCGCGCACGTCGGCGGGTTCGTCGTGCTGCGCCAGCACGGTGAGGTCGGGGCGCAGCACCGCGACGTCGAGGCTGGTGGCGCCGATGTCGATGCCCACGAGCACGCCCAGGCCGGTGTGAAGCTGGAGGTTTTCGGCGCGCCGTCCGCCCGACGAACGCTGCAGGCCGGCTTCGGCCAGCAGGCCCTGGTCGACGAGGCCCGCGATCAACGCATTGGCCTTGCTCTTGGAGAAGCCGAGCTGCTCGGCCATGGCATGGCGCGATCCGCCGGCCGACCAGAAGGTGGTCTCCAGCAATCGCATTTCGTCCGCAGTGATGCCACTCCAGGGTGCCACGCGCTGTGTCTCCAATATTCTTTTGACCCTCCGCCCTCAGGGGTGCAATCGGGCGGAATGCGAATACTAGGCGCGCAGCTTTAGCCGGACAAGGCCGAACTTCGACCAAATTCAGATCGAAGCCGCCCTTCTTGCGCAAAGCGCAGACGAAAAAAAGCCGCCCGGGAGGCGGCTTCTTCGGAGCGAGAGCGTTTGGCTCCTGCTCGCTTGATTACTTCTTCTGGCGGTACTTGCGCAGGGCCGCGATCTGGGCGGCCATGACGGCCAGCTCGGATTGCGCCATGGCGATGTCGATGTCGCTCCTGGCGTTCTTGAGCGCTTCCTCGGCAGCCGCCTTGGCCTTGTTGGCCTTCTCGTCGTCGAGGTCCTTGCCGCGGATGGCGGTATCGGACAGCACGGTGACGGCGTTCGGCTGCACTTCGAGAATGCCGCCGGCCACGAAGACGAACTCTTCGCCGCCGTCGGCCGTTTCGATGCGCACCGCACCCGGACGGATGCGCGTGATCAGCGGGGTGTGGCGCGGATAGATGCCGAGCTCACCGGCTTCACCGGGCAGCGCGACGAACTTGGCTTCGCCCGAGAAGATCGACTCTTCCGCGCTGACCACGTCGACGTGAATGGTGTTTGCCATCTGAGTTCCTATCTAGGCCGCCTCAAGCGACCTTCTTGGCTTTTTCGAACGCTTCGTCGATGCCGCCGACCATGTAGAACGCTTGTTCCGGCAGGTGGTCGGCTTCGCCGTTCACGATCATCTTGAAGCCGCGGATGGTTTCAGCCAGCGGCACGTACTTGCCGGGCGAGCCGGTGAACACTTCGGCCACGTGGAACGGCTGCGACAGGAAACGCTGGATCTTGCGGGCGCGGGCCACGGCGAGCTTGTCGTCGGGAGCCAGTTCGTCCATGCCCAGAATCGCGATGATGTCGCGCAGTTCCTTGTAGCGCTGCAGCGTGCCTTGCACGGCGCGGGCCACGTTGTAATGCTCTTCGCCGACCACGTTCGGGTCGAGCTGGCGCGAGGTCGAGTCCAGCGGGTCCACGGCGGGGTAGATGCCGAGCGAAGCGATGTCGCGCGACAGCACCACGGTCGAGTCCAAGTGGGCGAAGGTGGTGGCGGGCGACGGGTCGGTCAAGTCGTCGGCCGGCACGTACACGGCCTGGATCGAGGTGATCGAGCCGACCTTGGTCGAGGTGATCCGCTCTTGCAGGCGGCCCATTTCTTCGGCCAGCGTCGGCTGGTAGCCCACGGCGGAAGGCATGCGGCCCAAGAGGGCCGACACTTCGGTACCGGCCAGCGTGTAGCGGTAGATGTTGTCCACGAAGAACAGCACGTCACGGCCTTCGTCGCGGAACGACTCGGCAATGGTCAGGCCGGTCAGCGCCACGCGCAGACGGTTGCCCGGGGGTTCGTTCATCTGACCGTAGACCATGGCCACTTTCGAGTCCTCGAGCTTCTCGAGGTTCACGACGCCGGAGTCGGCCATCTCGTGATAGAAGTCGTTGCCTTCGCGGGTACGTTCACCCACACCGGCGAACACCGACAGACCCGAGTGGGCCTTGGCGATGTTGTTGATGAGTTCCATCATGTTCACGGTCTTGCCCACGCCGGCGCCGCCGAACAGGCCCACCTTGCCGCCCTTGGCAAACGGGCACACGAGGTCGATCACCTTGATGCCGGTTTCCAGCAGGTCTTGCGAAGGCGACAGTTCGTCGTACGCGGGAGCCTTGCGGTGGATCGAAGCGGTGAGGTCCTGGCTCACTTCGCCGCGCTCGTCGATCGGACGGCCGAGCACGTCCATGATGCGGCCCAGCGTGGCCTTGCCGACGGGCACCGTGATGGGCGCGCCAGTGTTGGTCACGATCAGGCCGCGGCGCAGGCCGTCGGACGAGCCGAGCGCAATGGTGCGCACCACGCCGTCGCCGAGCTGCTGCTGGACTTCGAGGGTCAGCCCGCCGCCTTCGAATTTCAAGGCGTCATACACCTTGGGCATCTGGTCACGCGGGAACTCCACGTCGACCACGGCGCCGATACATTGGACAATTTTTCCTTCAGCCATGGCGTTTCCTTCTGGATCTCAATAATGTTGCGACAGGTTCTTGCAGAAGCGTCCTTGTGCCATCGCGGGCCGCTTTTGCAAGAATGCCGGACGGGCCGGCACCCTTGATTTCAGATACTTCTTCCGATCAGCACTTCATTGCCGCCGCCTGTGCGGCGAAAGCATCGCTGGCAGCCTTGCAGGCCTGGCCCAGTGCGGCCTTGTCGGTGCCCAACGAAGCCCAGGCAGCCTTGGTCTGCTCCACGCTCGCCTTCATCGCATCGGCGGCTGCGCCGCTTTGTGCGGACGCGCAGGCCTGTGCCTTGGCGAGGTAGTCGTTGCACTCTTGCGGCAGGTCCGCAGCCGATGCCGTCGGCGCGGTTGCGGCCGGCGGTGCAGCTGGCGCAGGCGCCGCCGGAGCGGGAGCCGGAGCTGGCGTGGCGGCGGGTGCCGGCGGTGCCGCGGGCGCCTCTTCCTTCTTGGAGCAGGCGGTCAGCGCGGCGGCCATGGCCACCAGAACGAGAAGTTTTTTCATTATGCAGAGTCCCCTAAAAAAGGCCTTCGGTTATCGGGCCCGCAGAACGGGCCTCGAATGGCAATGTGGCCCGGTACATTGCCTCATCAAACACCGGCGGCCGCAGCGGCGCCGGACACGATTTCCGAAAGTTCCTTGGTGATGCCAGCCTGGCGGGTCTTGTTGTAGACCAGCTTGAGCTCGCTGATCACGTTGCCCGCGTTGTCCGTTGCCGCCTTCATGGCCACCATGCGGGCGGAGTGCTCGGACGCCATGTTCTCGGCCACGGCCTGGTAGACCAGCGACTCCACATAGCGCACCAGCAGCTCGTCGATCACGCTCTGCGCATCGGGCTCGTAGATGTAGTCCCACGAATGCTGACCCGCCTCGACTTGCAGCGAGTCTGCGGCCAGCGGCAGCAGCTGCTCCACGAGCGGCTCCTGCTTGATCGTGTTGATGAACTTGGTGTAGCACAGGTACACGGCCGACAGCTTGCCTTCGGCATAGGCGTCGAGCAGCGTCTTGACCGGACCGATGAGCTTGTCCAGGTGAGGCGTGTCGCCCAGGTGGGTGACATGGGCCACCACGCGCGCACCGATGCGGTTCAGGAAGCCCAGGCCCTTGCTGCCGATGGCCACCGAGTCGATGGCGATGCCCGCGCTCTGTGCTTCCCGCAGCTTGGCCGTGACGGCGCGCAGCAGGTTGGTGTTCAAGCCACCGCACAGGCCCTTGTCGCTCGTGACGATGATGAAGCCGATGGCCTTGGCATCGTTCTTCTTCATGAACGCGTGGGTGTACTCGGGATTCGCCTTGCCCAGGTTGGCCGCAATGTTGCGAATTTTCTCGCTGTAGGGGCGGGCGGCACGCATGCGCTCTTGCGCCTTGCGCATCTTGGAAACCGAGACCATTTCCATGGCCTTGGTGATCTTCTTGGTGTTTTCCACCGATTTGATCTTGCCGCGGATTTCCTTACCAGCTGCCATGAGTGCTCCTTGTCCGGCCGATCAGGCGAACGACTTCTTGAACGACGTGATGGCGGCGGTCAGCTCAGCTTCGGCGTCCTTGTCGAGCGCCTTGGCCTTTTCGATCTTGTCGAGCAGCGCAGCATGGCTGGACTTCAGGAACTGGTGCAGGCCGTGTTCGAACGGAAGCACCTTCTTGATGTCGAGGTCGTCCATGAAACCCTTGTTCACCGCGAACAGCGTGGCGCCCATCAGCGAGATGGGCAGCGGGCTGTACTGGGCCTGCTTCAGCAGTTCGGTCACGCGGGCACCGCGGTCCAGCTGCTTGCGGGTGGCTTCGTCCAGGTCGGAAGCGAACTGCGCGAACGCAGCCAGTTCACGGTACTGGGCGAGGTCGGTACGGATACCGCCCGACAGACCCTTGATGACCTTGGTCTGCGCCGACGAACCCACGCGCGACACCGAGATACCGGCGTTGATGGCGGGGCGGATGCCGGCGTTGAACAGGTTGGTTTCCAGGAAGATCTGGCCGTCGGTGATCGAGATCACGTTGGTCGGAACGAAGGCGGACACGTCGCCAGCTTGCGTTTCGATGATTGGCAGCGCCGTGAGCGAACCGGTCTTGCCCTTGACGGCACCCTTGGTGAAGGCTTCGACGTAGTCGGCGTTCACGCGGGCTGCGCGTTCGAGCAGGCGGCTGTGGAGATAGAACACGTCGCCGGGGTAGGCTTCGCGGCCTGGCGGGCGACGCAGCAGCAGCGAGACCTGGCGATAAGCCACGGCTTGCTTGGAAAGATCGTCATAGACGATGAGCGCGTCTTCGCCGCGGTCGCGGAAGTATTCGCCCATGGTGCAGCCCGAGTAGGCCGACACGTACTGCATGGCTGCCGATTCGGAAGCCGATGCGGCCACCACGATGGTGTAGTCCATCGCGCCAGCTTGTTCCAGTGCACGCACCACGTTCTTGATCGACGAAGCCTTCTGGCCGATCGCGACGTAGACGCAGGTCATGTTCTGACCCTTCTGATTGATGATCGCGTCGATCGCCACGGCCGTCTTGCCGGTCTGGCGATCACCGATGATCAGCTCGCGCTGGCCACGGCCGATCGGCACCATCGAGTCGATGGACTTGAGGCCGGTCTGCATCGGCTGGTCGACGGACTTCCGTGCGATCACGCCGGGAGCAACCTTTTCGATCACGTCGGTCATCTTGGCGTTGATCGGACCCTTGCCGTCGATCGGCTGGCCCAGGGCGTTCACCACGCGGCCGATGAGCTCGGGGCCGACGGGCACTTCCAGGATGCGGCCCGTGCACTTGACGGTGTCGCCTTCGGAGATGTGCTCGTACTCGCCCAGAATCACGGCGCCGACCGAGTCGCGCTCGAGGTTCAGCGCCAGGCCGAACGACGGCGTGCCGTCTGCCGTGGGCGGGAACTCGAGCATTTCGCCCTGCATTGCATCGGACAGGCCGTGCACGCGCACGATGCCGTCGGTCACCGAAACAACGGTGCCCTCGTTGCGGATGTTGGCGCTGACCCCAAGGCCCTCGATGCGGCTCTTGATCAGTTCGGAAATTTCTGCGGGATTGAGTTGCATGACTCTTTCCTTCTTTCTTTGAGGCTACAAGTAGAGGGCTGAAGACCGTCAGGCCGCCAGCGCAACTTTCATTTGTTCAAGGCGCGCTTTGACGGAGGTGTCGAGCACCTCGTCGCCGACCACCACACGAATGCCGCCGATCAGTTCCGGCTCCTGCTGGACCGTGACCTGCAGCTTGCGGCCGAAACGCTTTTCGAGCGCGACGGCCACATTGGCCAGAACCGCGGCGTCGATGGGAAAGGCGCTGTAGACCACGGCGTCGGACGAGCCGCTCTTCGCGTTGGCCAGTGCCCGGAACTGCTTCGCAATTTCCGGCAGCACCGAGAAACGGCCGTTGTCCAGGAGCGCGTCCAGAAAGTTCTGGGCGTGGGCGGTCAGCGGTGCACCGAAGGCGCCGGCGACCACACCGAGAACCTGCTCGGCCGTGGCCTTGGGGTTGTCGGCGAACTGCTGTAGCTCCGGGCTGGCCGCGATGGCGGCCACCTTGTCGAGCCATGCGCTGGTTCCGGCGACGTCGGACGACGACGCCTTGAAAAGCGCCTCGGCGTAGGGACGTGCGATGGTGGCGAGTTCTGCCATGGCTTCTATCAGAGTTCGGTCTGCAGACGGGCGAGCAAATCGGCGTGGACGCCCGCATTCACTTCCTTGCGCAGAATCTGCTCTGCGCCCTTGACGGCCAGTGCGGCAACCTGCTCGCGCAGTGCTTCGCGCGCCTTCAGTGCCTGCTGGTCGGCTTCGACGCGTGCAGCAGCAACGATCTTGTTGCCTTCTTCGGTCGCGCGAGCCTTGGCCTCTTCAACGATGGCCTGGGCGCGACGTTCGGCGTCGGCAAGACGTTGCGCGGACTCATTGCGTGCCTGGCCCAGTTCGGCTTCCACGCGCTTGTTGGCGGCGGACAACTCGGACTTGGCCATGTCGGCTGCAGCGAGGCCTTCGGCGATCTTCGCAGCGCGGTCGTCCAGCGCCTTGGCGATCGGCGGCCACACGAACTTCATCGTGAACCCGACCAGGATCAGGAACACGATCATCTGAACGATCAGGGTACCGGTAATGCTCACTTTTCACCCTCTCTTTGGGATTGAATGCGAAGCCATTCCACAGAGGGGAACGACGACACGGGTCCGACGAGAAAGACTTACTTCGGCAGGTTGGCGATCTGAGCCAGGAACGGGTTGGCCGTTGCGAACCACAGAGCGATACCGGTGCCGATAATGAAAGCGGCGTCGATCAGACCAGCCAGCAGGAACATCTTGGTTTGAAGTTCACCCATGAGTTCGGGCTGACGTGCGGCCGACTCGAGGTACTTGCTGCCCATGATGCCGATGCCGATACATGCGCCCACAGCGCCCAGACCGATGATCAGGCCGGCGGCCAGTGCAACAAAGCTAATAACTTCCATGATGACTCCTAGAGGACTTTGGTTGAAGAGAAAACAAAAAACTAAAACGAAACCGAACGATCAGTGGTGATCGTGAGCCTGACCGATGTAGACCAGCGCCAGCATCATGAACACGAAGGCTTGCAGCGTGATGATCAGGATGTGGAAGATGGCCCAGGCCGTGCCCGCGATGATGTGGCCGATGGCCAGGCCGATGCCGGTGGCCGACAGCGTGAAGGCGCCACCCATCAGGGCGATCAGCAGGAAGATCAGTTCGCCGGCATACATGTTGCCGAACAGACGCATGCCGTGCGAGACCGTCTTGGCGACGAACTCGATCATCTGCATCGCGAAGTTGAACGGGTACAGCGCCCAGTGGTTGCCGAACGGCGCGGTGAAGAGCTCATGCACCCAGCCGCCGAGGCCCTTGATCTTGATGTTGTAGAACAGGCAGACCAGCAGCACGGCAACCGACATGCCCATCGTCACCGAGAGGTCGGCCGTGGGCACGACGCGCAGGTAGGCGTGATGCGGGTCTTCGCCGGCGATGCCGAAGATCTTGGCCCAGATTGCCGGGAACAAATCGACCGGGAACAGGTCCATTGCGTTCAGCAGGAAGATCCACACGAAGATGGTGAGCGCCAGCGGAGCGACGAACTTGCGGCTGGTGGCGTTGTGCACGATGCCCTTGGCCTGCTGGTCGACCATTTCGACCAGGAGCTCGACGGCCGCTTGAAAACGCCCCGGAACACCCGAAGTAGCCTTGCGGGCCGCCAGCCAGAGCAGCCAGCAACCCAGCATGCCCAACGCGATCGAGAAAAAGAGCGAGTCGAAATTGAATACCGAAAAGTCCGCAACACCTCCAGGCTTGGAGCTTTGCAGGTGCGTCAAGTGGTGAATGATGTATTCACCCGCGGTCTGACCATGTTCCGCAGCGTTTTCAGCAGCCATTCAGTTACTCGTCTCTATGTTGCCGGCGCCGGGGCGAAAACATCACCGCCAACCAGGCCGCCTTCATTGTCACCACCAAGCCGACCAGCATTGCAGGCCAGCTCAGCGCCGTTATCAGCCTTGGCGCCGCGAACAACATCGCAAGCGACAAGGCCATCTTGACCATTTCCCACAGGAAGAACCCAACCACCGCAGTGCCCGGATTCAGGGAAGAAAACCGGCCGGTCAACCCCCGTGCGAACACCGCAGCAGGAATGACCACCGCGATCGCACCGTAAGCGGCGGACCAACCCAGATTTTGCCTCCCCGTCAGTCCCCAGGCGGCCAAAGCCACCAGCAGACCGACAACCAACTGCCCCGCGATGACCCACCAAAGGGAAATCGAGGGATGCCTTGCACGCAGTTCACGCGCCTCATCGGCGGTCAACGGCTTGTATTCCGTGTCGAGGTCTTCAGCGACCCCTTCATCTTTTCGGGCGATTGTTTTCATTTCGAATGAAGCCCGGATGACGACCCAGAATTTCTACAAAGCCATTGATTATAAGTAAAAACCCAGCCCGTCCGGCCACTTCAAGTGTCGCCGTTGCAAATCGAGGCTTCGTCGACTGACGAGAACCCGACTTGGCGCGCGCAACCATAATTCCTGCATGCACCCTCTCACTGCCGCTCTCCCGACCACGCTCTGCTATCTCGACGGCGAATACACCGCCGTCAAGGATGCCAAGGTCAGCGTGCTCGACCGTGGCTTCATTTTCGGCGACGGCGTCTATGAGGTCGTCCCCGCCTATGGTGGCCAGCCTTTCTGCTTCGAAGAACACATGGCGCGGCTCGATCGTTCGCTGGCCGAGTTGCAGATTGTCGATCCGCTCACGCTTGCCGAGTGGCGCGACATCGTGATGCGCCTGATCGCCCCGGGCGGCGATGCGCCGCAAGCCGTCTACTTTCAGGTCACCCGCGGCGTTGCGCCGCGCGACCACGCAATGGTCAAAGGCCTCAAGCCCACCGTCTTCGTGATGGTGAACCCGCTGCCACCGGTGTCCGATGCGGTGCGCGCCAAGGGCGTGACCTGCGTGACCGCAGACGACTTCCGCTGGCAGAAGGCCCACATCAAAAGCACCAGCCTGCTGGGCGCCGTACTCTCCCGGCAGATCAGTGTCGAGGCCGGCGCGGCGGAGACCGTCATGTTCCGTGGCGACTGGCTCAGCGAGGCTTCGTCGAGCAACGTATGGATCGTGAAGGACGGCGTGCTGATCGGCCCGCCCAAGGACAACCTCGTGCTCACCGGCATCCGCTATGGTCTGCTCGAGCGCCTGTGCCAGGAAGGCGGCATTCCCTTTGCGCTGCGGCGCGTGTCGCGCGATGAAGTGTTCGGCGCCGACGAACTGATTCTGTCCTCGGCCAGCAAGGAAGTGCTGCCCGTCGTCGCGCTCGATGGCAAGGCCATTGGCAATGGCCATCCCGGCCCCATCTACAAGAGCCTGTATGCGGCCTACCAGCAGGCCAAGCAACGCAACGCTGAGAAGCAAGGAGCCCCGGCATGACCGAGAACACGACCGACGCAGTCACCACGCCCATTCCCGATCCGCGCAAGGAATCGCTGATCGAATATCCCTCGCAATTTCCGATCAAGGTCATGGGCGTCAAGGTCGACGGATTCGTGCACGCGATCACCCAGATCGCCGAGCGCTTCGATCCGGCCTTCGACGCCACCACGG
Source organism: Variovorax sp. OV700 (assembly GCF_900099805.1). Taxonomy (GTDB): domain Bacteria; phylum Pseudomonadota; class Gammaproteobacteria; order Burkholderiales; family Burkholderiaceae_C; genus Variovorax. Next base: position 593,360 of record NZ_FNDR01000004.1, read on the forward strand.
TCGAGCTGCGCGACAGCAAGGCGGGCAATTACCTGGGCGTGACCATCACCGTGACCGCCACCAGCCGCGAGCAGCTCGACGATCTCTACCGGGCGCTGTCGGCCCATCCGTCGGTCAAGGTCGTTCTCTAGGCAGGACCTGATGACGCTGGCAGAGCACTCGACGGGCACCGCCATCGCACCGCGCTGGCTGGGCCGCGTCGGCTATGCCGAGACCTTTGCGGCGATGAAGCAGTTCACGCTCGAGCGCCAGCCGGAAACCCCCGACGCGCTATGGATGTGCGAGCACGCCCCCGTGTTCACGCAAGGCCTCGCGGGCAAGCAGAACCACATCCTGAACCCCGGCGGCATTCCCGTGGTGCAGACCGACCGCGGCGGCCAGGTCACCTTCCACGGACCGGGCCAGGTGGTCGGCTACCCGCTGATCGACCTTCGGCGGGCGGGCTACTACGTGAAGGAATACGTCTACCGCATCGAGGAATCGGTGCTGCGCACGCTGGCCCACTTCGGCGTAACGGGGCACCGCGTGCCGGGCGCGCCGGGCATCTACGTGCGGCTGGACGACCCGTTCTCGCATGCGGCGCTGACCGGCCCGCTGCCCGCCAGCGACCCGTTTCGGGGCCTCGGCAAGATCGCCGCGCTCGGCATCAAGGTCAGCCGCCATGCCACCTATCATGGGGTCGCGCTCAACGTCGACATGGACCTCGAACCCTTCTCGCGGATCAATCCGTGTGGTTATGCGGGCCTGCAAACGGTCGATCTTTCTACAATCGGCATTCAAACCACATGGGAAGAGGCTGCCCGGGTCTTGAGCCAGAAGCTCACCACCTACCTGGCGCCCTAACAATCCAATGAGCACCACCGAAGTCGTCCGCGACGCCCAGAGCGCCGAAAACTACAACCCGCTGGCCAAGCAGAAGGCCGCGGCCAAGCTCTCGCGCATTCCCGTCAAGGTGGTGCAACAGGGCGAGGTGCTCAAGAAGCCCGAGTGGATTCGCGTGAAGGCCGGCAGCCCCACCACCCGCTTCTACGAGATCAAGCAGATCCTGCGCGAGAGCAACCTGCACACGGTATGTGAAGAAGCCTCGTGCCCGAACATCGGCGAATGCTTCGGCAACGGCACGGCCACCTTCATGATCATGGGCGACAAGTGCACGCGCCGCTGCCCGTTCTGCGACGTGGGCCACGGCCGCCCTGATCCGCTCGACAAGGACGAGCCGCTGAACCTGGCCAAGACCATCGCCAAGCTGCGGCTCAAGTACGTGGTGATCACCAGCGTCGACCGGGACGACCTGCGCGACGGCGGGAGCCAGCATTTCGTCGATTGCATCCAGAACATCCGCGAACTCTCGCCGATGACGCAGATCGAGATCCTGGTGCCCGACTTCCGCGGCCGCGACGACCGCGCGCTCGACATCCTGAAGTCCGCGCCGCCGGACGTGATGAACCACAACCTGGAGACCGCGCCGCGCCTTTATAAAGAAGCACGCCCCGGCAGCGACTACCAGTTCAGCCTCAACCTGCTGAAGAAGTTCAAGGCGCTCCACCCCAACGTGCCGACCAAGAGCGGCATCATGGTGGGCCTGGGCGAAACCGACGAAGAAATCTTGCAAGTGATGCGCGACATGCGCGCGCACGATATCGAGATGCTGACCATCGGCCAGTACCTGTCGCCGTCGGGCTCGCACCTGCCGGTGCGCCGCTACGTGCACCCCGACACCTTCAAGATGTTCGAGGAAGAGGCCTACAAGATGGGCTTCAGCCACGCCGCGGTGGGCGCGATGGTGCGGTCGAGCTATCACGCGGACCAGCAGGCCGGGCATGTTCTGGCGGGTACGCCGGCCAACGATTGAATACGTCCGCGTTCGCAGTGGAGGCAGCCGCCCCCATGACCGGGCGCCCGTTGCGCATCCTGCTCGCGATGTGCTACCTCGTGCACCGCACGGGCGCGGAGATGTTCACCCGGGATCTTGCCCTGTGGCTGCGGCGGCGCGGCCACGCCGTCACCATTCTTGCAACGGCTTTCGGCGACATGGCCGACGAGTTGCGCCATGCGTCGATCGCGTGCATCACCGATGTGGCCGACATGGCCGCCCGACCCGACGTGATCATCGGCAACACCCACCACGAGACGGTGCGCGCCCTGCTTCACTTCCATGACGTGCCCGTTCTCACGATCTGCCACGACCGCAGCGCAGAGCACGGCCGCCCGCCGCAGTTTTCACAGGTGGTGCGCCATATCGCGGTCGACGAGAACTGCGCCGAGCGGCTGGTGCACGAGTTCGGCATCGAGCGCGAGCACATCGAACTGATCCAGAACGGGGTCGATCTTTCACGCTTCCTGCCGCGCACGCCATTGTCGGCCGCACCTCGCGCGGCACTGGTCTTCAGCAACTATGCATCGCACGATGCCCAGCTCGAAGAGATTCGCGCCGCATGCGCGGAACGCGGCCTTACGCTGGACGTGATCGGCAGCGGCACCGGCAACCACCTGCCCGACCCGGCCGCCGCGCTGGGCCGCTACGACGTCGTGTTCGGCAAAGGACGCTGCGCCACCGAGGCACTGGTCACCGGCAACGCCGTGGTGGTGCTCGACCCAAGCTCGGGCATGGGTGAGATGGTGACGGCGGCCACGGTGGCGCACGCACGGCGCTGGAACTTCGGCCGGGCGCTGATGACCCGGCCGATCACGCGGCAGAACGTGATGGCCGAACTCGACAAGTTCGATGCGCAGGATGCAGGCGAGGCCGCCGCCTGGATGCGCGCGAACGGAGGACTGGATGCAACGCTCTGCGCGCTCGAGGCCTGCGTGCGGCGGGTGACCGACGGCCGAGAGATCATTGCAGTGCCAGCCGAGCAACGTGCGCGCGAAATGGCGCGCTACATGGACGACTGGATCCGGCGTGGAAGCGCCACGACCGCGCATCTCGGCCTTGCGTCGCTGCATCAGCACGTCGCGGGGCTGCATCAGGCACTCAACGATCATCACCGCGCGCATCAAACGCAGATCGAGGCTTGGCACGCCGAGTCGCAGCGGCAGTCGGAGCAAGCCGCTGCGCTGGCCGTCAAGTTGCAGGCGGCCGAAGCCGCGCTGGCCGCGGCGTCCACGGCGCACGCAGCGCTGAGCGCGCGGCTGGATGAAGCCGGTTCGCGCCTGGCCAACGCCGAGCGGCAGGCGCTCGACAACACCGCAAGCATGGACGCACGGCTGCGCGAGGTCTACGCCAGCCGGTCCTGGCGCGTTACCGCTCCGCTGCGGCAAATCTCCACTTTCATACAGGCCAGAGTTCAGCGCCCATGAAGCACCTGCTGATCGCCGCTCATCCCGGACACGAGCTTCTGCTCTGGAAATGGCTCCGGAACGAACGGCCGGATGTCGTGGTGCTCACCAATGGCGCCGGATCGAATGACGCGGCGCGGCTGGCCCCCACGACCGACAACCTGGTGCAAGCTGGCGCAAACTGGATTCCCCAAGTGGTGTCGCCCGTGGCCGACGCCGAGATCTATCAGGCCCTGCTCGACGGCGACGCGAACATGTTCGCGCAGTGGCTCGACCGCCTGACGGCGTACGTGGTTTCGCAGCGTATCGAGTGCATCGTCGCGGACGAAGCCGAGGACTACAACCCTTCCCACGACCTGTGCCGCCTGTTGGCCAATCAGGTCGCCGCCCACGCAATGGAGCGCGGCCATCCGCTTCTGTCTTTCGGCTACCCGACCGTCGGCCACCCCAGTCCACCGGCACGACTCGCGATCGAGAACCATCTCGTGGTCGAACTCGATACGCAGGAACTGCAGGCCAAGCTGGCCGACATGCACGGCTACGCCCAGCACTTCGGCGGACAGTTGCAGCGGGAGCTCGATGGCTTCATTGCGGAATTCGGCGCGCAAGCCTATGGCAGGGAGTGCCTGTTTGCCGCCAGCCCCACGCGCTACGAACAGGCCGACGCCCCTGTCGCCAAGCCCTTTTTCGAGATCGCCGGTGAAGAGCGCGTCGCGGCCGGCGTCTACAAGCACGTCATTCGCGGTGCCCACCTGCAGGTCGTGGCCGACCGGCTGCGCGGCCACATTCGCTGAAGCATCGATGCGCGCCGATTTGGCATTTGCGCGCTTGCGGAACCAGACGCGTCCCCGATGACCTTCACGACGCCCGCAACCGATAACGGCCAGTCGGCCTCCTACGGCGACGAAGCCGATGCAGAGGCTGTTCTCGACGCCGCCGACTTGACTCATGCCCTCGTGGGCCTGGGTCGTTTCGGCAGCACCCATGCGCGCAAGCTCGCAAGCCTGCCAGGCTTCCGTCTGAGCGCCGTGGTGGACAACTCTCCCGCAGCCAAGCCCGTCGCCGACCTTGCGGCATTGCCGCTGTTGTCCGGCATAGACGAGTTGCCGCCGGGCATCGAGTCGGCCACGGTCGCCACCAGCGACGGTACACACGCCGAAGTGGCGATGGCGCTCATGCGGCGCGGTTGCCACGTATTGGTCGAAAAGCCACTCTGCATCGACCGGCGGGACGGCGTACAGATGCTTCGGATGGCGCAGCAATGCGGCGTCGTCCTGAGCACAGGACACATCGAACGCTTCAATCCGGCGTTCGATACGGCCGCGCTGTCGTGGATACGCCGCGCCGCCCTGCGCCATCGGGACAGCGCTCATCCATTTTTGCGATTCCGTCGCTTTTCCTGCCGTGAGGCGGGGGCCGCGGACAGCGTGCTGGATTTGATGGTGCACGATCTCGACCTGCTCGCGTGGCTCTGCGCCATTCCGGCGGAAGCGCAGCTGCAAGTGATCAGCCGGCGGATCGACATGCACAGTGCCCGCGCCCGGGTGCGCCTGGGCGGCATGATCGCGGAACTGGAGAGCGGCTACGGCAGCATGCCTCCCGCCGCGCGGCTGCAGGTGTGCAACGGTGGCCGGCAACACGTGCTGGACTTGCGCAAGCCTCACCGCGCGATGGCGGGCGGCGACGATGCGCTGGCGCGCCAGTACCGTGATTTTCGCCATGCCGTGCGGGGCAACGGCAGGCGCATTGCCTCCGGCGCCGACGGCCTTGCCGCGGTCATCCGCGCGTCCCAGGTGCTGCACGCATGAACATCCCGTTGTTTCGTTCAGCGGCATGCGCCGAACCCATGGCCGAACGCCTTGTCCAGGCGTGTGCCGCGGTGTTGCGCAGCGGCACCTACGTCCTCGGTCCACAGGTCAGCGCATTCGAGGCACGGCTGTCGGACTTGCTGCAACGGCGCGAGGTGGTGGCCGTGAGTTCGGGTTCAGACGCACTGCTGCTTGCCCTCAAGAGTCTGGGCGTCGGCAGCGCGGCCGGAGGGCATCCGGACGACGAAGTCCTGCTCCCCTCCTACACCTTTGCGGCCTGTGCCGAAGCGGTGATCGCTGCCGGTGCCCGGCCCGTATTCGTCGACAGTGCCGCCGATGATTTTCTGGTGCCGCTCACGCATTTCCGGAACGCGAGAACGCCCCGCACCCGCGCCGTTCTCGCGGTCGGACTCTTCGGCGATCCTACGGGGCTGCCCGAGTTGGCCGCCTATTGCCGGGACGAGCAGCTGCATCTGATCGAGGACGTGGCCCAGTGCCTGGGTGCCAGTTCTTGCGGCGCGGACGGACGCGCGCAGCCTGCCGGCAGCTGGGGCGACGCAGCGGCGATGAGCTTCTACCCCACCAAGACCCTGGGCGCCGCCGGCGAAGCGGGAGCCCTGGCCTTCAAGAACCCGCGCCATGCCGAGAAGGCGCGCCTGCTCCGCAACCACGGGTACCAGAACGGATTGCACACGTGCCTGGGCCAGAACAGCCGGATGGACGAGTTGCAAGCGTCGCTCCTTCATGTGGCGCTGGATGATTTCCCTGGTGCCATTGCGCGGCGTCGCGCCATCGCCGCGCGCTATCTGGCGGCGTGGGCCGGGTGCCCGATGCAATTGCCGAGCGACGCGGCGGGCCATGCCTGGAACTATTTCGTCGTTGTCCTGCGCGGCTCGAACGAGCGGAACGCGCTGGCGGTCCAACTGGCGACAAGGGGAATCGCCACCCGCGTCTACTATGAACAGCCGCTGCACCTGCACGAGGCGCTGGGGCGCTGGCGAGGCGCCAGCACGCTGCCGCACAGCGAGCGGCTGGCCCGCTGTTCGCTGGCCCTGCCGCTTTACCCGATGCTCAGCGACGAGGAAATCGAATACATCATTCACGCCGTGCGAGAAGCCGTCGGCGACGTAAACAGGCACAGTCAGACATGAACACGATGCAAGAGTTCGGCACCATCGCCCAACTGGTTCACGAGCACGCAACGCAAGCGCCCGGGCGCATTGCGCTGGTCGACAACGAGCGAAGCCTGACCTACGGCGCCCTCGACGCGCTGATGGACCGCATTGCGGCCAGCCTGCAGCGCGACGGGTTCAAGCCCGGCGATGCCATCGCGGTGTGCGCGACTTCTTCGGTGAACTACGCGGCAGTGTTCCTGGGCGCCTTGCGCGCGGGCGTCGCCGTCGCGCCGCTCGCGCCCGGCTCCACCCCCGCCAGCCTGTCGCGCATGATCGAGGATGCCGATGCGCGCATTCTCTTCACCGACGCCTCGGCGGCCGAGGTCGTCGGCGCTCCGAAGGACGGCGACATTCCGCGCGTGGCGCTCGACGGCTCCGCCGCCGGGCAGAGCCTCGAGAGTTGGCTGGCCCCCGTGGGCGCACAGCCCGGCGCCGTCGAGACGCAGCCCTCCTGGCCCTTCAACATCATTTATTCCTCGGGCACCACGGGCGAGCCGAAAGGCATTGTGCAGGGCCACGGCATGCGCTGGGCCCACGTGCAGCGCGGTGCCAAGTACGGATACGGCGCGGACACGGTCACGCTGCTGTCGACGCCGCTCTACTCCAACACCACGCTGGTGGTTTTCTTTCCGACCATCGCCTTCGGTGGCTGCGTGGTGCTGATGCCGAAGTTCGACGCGCTCGGCTACCTGCAACTGGCCGAAAAGCACCGCGTGACGCACACGATGCTGGTGCCCGTGCAATACCAGCGCCTGATGGCGCACCCACGCTTCGACGCGCATGACCTCTCGTCGTTTCGCTTCAAGTTCAGCACCAGCGCGCCCTTCAATGCCGCGCTCAAGGCCGACGTGCTCAAGCGCTGGCCCGGTGGGCTGATCGAGTTCTACGGCATGACCGAAGGCGGTGGCACCTGCATTCTCGAAGCCCACCTGCATCCCGACAAGCTGCACACGGTGGGAAGCCCGGCCGAGGGCAGCGATATCCGGCTGATCGACGAGGACGGCCACGAGATTCCGCGCGGCGACACCGAACGTGCGGGCGAGGTGGTGGGCCATTCGGCCGGCATGATGACCGGCTACCACCGCCAGCCCGCCAAGACGCGCGAGGCCGAATGGTTCGACGCGAGCGGCAAGCGCTTCATCCGCACCGGCGACGTCGGGCGCTTCGACGCCGACGGCTTCCTGACGCTGTTCGACCGCAAGAAGGACATGATCATCAGCGGCGGCTTCAACATCTATCCGAGCGACCTCGAGACGGTGCTGCGAGGCCATGTCGCCGTGGCCGACGTCGCGGTGGTCGGCGTGCCGTCGGAGCAATGGGGCGAGACGCCGGTGGCTTTCGTGGTGCGCCGCGACGGCGACGGCACCACCGAGGACGCGCTGCTGCAATGGGCCAACGCCCAGCTCGGCAAGACGCAGCGCCTGGCGCGCCTGAGCTTCATCGACGAACTGCCGCGCAGCGCCATCGGCAAGGTGCTCAAGCGCGAACTGCGTGAACTCGTCGGCCACTGAAGCGCGGGCAGCGGCGCCGTCCAAGGAGGGCGGCGGCAACGGCCTGCTGTGGCTGCTGGCCGCCGTGGCGGTCTTGTTCGCCTTCCTGCGCCCGCGTGCGCCCATGGACTGGCTGAAGCTGGTCGACTGGCAGACCGTGGGCGCGCTCGCGGGCCTGCTCGCCATCACCCAGGGTGTAGAGAAAAGCGGCATGCTGCAGGCCGCCGCCCAGCGCCTGCTCGCCCGCACGCACAGCCAGCGCAGCCTGGCGCTGCTGCTCACTGCCAGTGCCGCATTGCTCTCCGCGCTGGTGACCAACGATGTGAGCTTGTTCCTGCTGGTGCCGCTGACGCGCGTGCTTGCCAACCAGGCGCACCTGCCACTCGCGCGGCTCGTGGTTCTCGAGGCGCTGGCCGTCAATGCGGGTTCGGCGCTCACGCCCATCGGCAATCCGCAGAACCTTTACCTGTGGCACCGCTCGGGCGAGAGCTTCGTCGCCTTCATGGGAATGATGCTGCCAACCGTGACCGTGATGCTGTTCTGGCTCTTCGCGGCGGTCTGGCTGCTGGTGCCGCGCACGCCCATCGCGCTCAAGCCCGAAGCCGAGGCCACGCCGGTGCAGCCGCGCCTCTTGGCATTGGCGGGAGTCCTGTTCGTCGGCTTCGTGGTCGCTCTGGACCGGCATTGGCTGCTGGCAGGCCTTGGCGTGGTGTTCGCCGTGTTCCTGGTGTCGTATCCGCGCGTGCTGCGCGGCATCGACTGGGCCCTGCTCGCGATCATTGCGTTGATGTTCGTGGACCTGCGGCAGCTGGCCGAGCTGCCCGCCGTCGTGGCGCTGATGAACCATTGGCCCATCACCGACGGATGGCGCGCCTACCTGGCCGCCATCGTCACTTCGCAATTCATCAGCAACGTGCCAGCGGCGATCCTGCTCGACGGCCACGTGCGGGATTTGCCGGCACTGGCCGCGGGAGTGAGCGTGGGAGGCTTCGGGTGCGTGCTGGGCTCACTGGCCAACCTGATCGCATTGCGGCTTGCCAGGGTGCCGCACGGCCTGCGCGAGTTTCACCGCATCAGCATTCCCTTCTTGCTGGTGTGCGCGGCTTCGGCGTTGCTGTTGCGGCTGGGATGACAGCCGCGGAGCATGGAACGACAATTCGATCCTGCCCATGCGAACCCCAGCAATGCTCCCTCGCGCCGAACCGCATAGCCTTTCGCTGCGCGACTATGACGCTTCGCGCGGTAGCCATGCGCATGACCACTTCCAGGTGCTGATCGGCCTGGCCGGCGTGCTCGAACTCGAAGTGGAAGGCCGCGGCGCACGCGTCGGCGCCGGTGAGGCGCGGGTGGTGGTGCCCGGCGACCGGCACGACTTCGAATCGCGCGGTGGCAGCCAGTGCCTCGTGCTCGACACCATCCACCCGACGTGGGCGCGCTGCGCCGAGCGCGCGCCCGCAGATGCTTCGCGGCTGCAGGCCCTGGCGCAGTACCTCGCGCAGTGCGCGCAGCACCCGGACGCTTTCCTATTGACGCTGCAGCATGGCCCCGCGCTCCTGCTCGAAGCCTGGGGTGCGGCCCCGCCGGCCCCTGCGCGAAGCCGGTACATCGACTGGACCGCGCTCGCCGCTTGGGCCCGGGCGCGCTGGCACGAGCCGCTGGGCGTTGCCGATCTCGCAGGCGTGGCGTGCCTGAGCCCCAGCCAGTTCGCGCAGCGCTGCCGCGACGAGCAGGGCGTGAGCGCAATGCACTGGCTGCGCACGCTGAGGCTCGCGCATGCCCGCGAACTGCGCCTGGCCGGCACGGGAGTCGCGGAAACGGCGCGACGCACCGGCTACCGTTCGCCCTCGGCGCTCACGGCGGCATTGCGCAGGCTCGGCAACTGAGCGTCTCGCCAGACATCGTCGCCACGCGACGATTCACCGGCGCTGCGCGACGACGGCGCCGCTTAAGCTCGGCGCAATGTCGCCCACGCTTCTTGCCCTTGCCGCCATCGCGCTGTGGGCCACGCTCGCCTCGCTCGGCACCGCGCTCTCGCACCTTCCGCCCTTCCTGCTGACCGGCCTCGCGCTGATCATCGGCAGCATTCCGAGCTGGCCGCGGGTGATGCGCGACCGCAGTGCCTGGAACGTGCCGCCGCGTACGCTGGCATTGGGCATCTATGGCCTGTTCGGCTTCCACTTTTTGCTGTTCATCGCGCTGCGGCATGCCCCGCCCGTGGAAGCCAACCTGGTCAACTATCTGTGGCCGCTCTTCATGGTGGTGCTGGCGCCGGCGCTGCTGCCGGGCGTGTCGCTGCGGCCGTTGCATCTGGTGGCCGCCGCGCTGGGCTTCGCAGGCGCAGCGATCGCGATTCTCGGTGCGCGCGAGGGCTCCGTGTCCAACCCGGTCGCCACGGCCGGGTACTGGGGCTTCCTGCCGGCGCTGGGCTCGGCGTTCATCTGGGCCAGCTATTCGCTCTGGACAAAGCGCGTGGCGGCGTTCCCGACCTCCGCTATCGGCCTGTTCGGCCTGGTCTCTGGCATGTTGTCGCTCGTCTGCCATGCGCTGCTGGAGACCCCGGCCGTGCTCTCCGCGAAAGACTGGCTGCTGGTGGCGCTGTGCGGCCTCGGTCCGCTCGGCGCGGCTTTCTTCGTCTGGGACATGGCGCTCAAGCGCGGGGATGCGCGGCAGATCGGCATCCTGAGCTATCTCACGCCGCTCGGTTCCACCGCGCTGTTACTGGCCGTGACCGGGCGCCCGCTCACCTGGAGCATCGGCCTTGCAGCGGGGCTGATCATCTCGGCGGCCGTGATGGGCACGCGCGCCCGCTGAATACGCCCGTGTCCGACGACACCGGTGCATGGTTTGTGGCTAGAGTGGAGGCTTCGGAAAAAAGGAGCCTCACCCATGGATAAGAAGAACAAGAACGATGAATTCGAGATCACGCCCAAGCTGGTGTTCGACCTGAACCTGGCGCTGTACCTTGACCTGGTGGCGGCGCTCGAAGGCGCGGGTGCCATCAGCTACCGCCAGATGGCGGCCCGGGTGCTCAACATCAGCATGGACGCCCGCGCCGACGGCGACGTGGGCCTGTCGACAGCGCTCGAAGGCGTTGCCAAGGGCTTTGCCGGCCACGGCGACGGCTTGTCGATCGAGACGCTGAAGGCCGCCCACGGCCTGCGCGAGGACGATGCCATGGGCGACGTTCCGATGCGACCCAGCGAGCCCTGAGCTGGCGTCAGTCTTCGGCCACCTGCAGGATCAGCTTGCCGAAGTTCTCCCCCGCAAACAGCTTGTTGAGCGACTCGGGGAAGGTCTCCAGGCCCTTCACGACGTCTTCCTTGCTCTTCATGCGCCCTTCCTTCAGGTAGCCGGCCATCTCGGCAATGGCAATGTGGTACCTGTCGGCGTAGTCGAACACGACGATGCCTTCCATGCGCGCCCGATTCACCAGCAGGCTGAGGTAGTTCTTCGGACCGGCGCCCGGCATGCTGTTGGCGTTGTTGTACTGGCTGATGGCGCCGCAGATGATCACGCGGGCCTTGCGTGCCAGCCGCGCCAGCACCGCGTCGAGGATCTCTCCGCCGACGTTGTCGAAGTAGATGTCCACGCCCTTCGGGCAATGGGTCTTGAGGCCGTCGCGCACCGCCGCGGCGCCGGCCTTGTAGTCGATGCATGCGTCGAAGCCCAGCTCCTTCACCACCCAGTCGCATTTGGCGGCGCCGCCCGCGATGCCGACCACGCGGCAGCCCTTGATCTTTGCAAGCTGGCCCACGGTTTGCCCCACCGCTCCGGCCGCGCCCGAAATGACGACGGTTTCGCCCGGCTTGGGCTGGCCAACGTCCATCAGCCCGAAGTAGCCGGTCATGCCCGGCATGCCGAGCACGTTGAGCCACTGGTTGATGGTGCCGACGTTCAGGTCGATCTTCACCAGGCCGTTGCGCTTGATCTGGTCTTGCGGAATCAGGATGTATTCCTGCACGCCGAGGGTGCCGTAGACGGTATCGCCGACCGCAAACTCGGGACTCTTCGAGGCGACGACGCGCCCGACGCCGCCAGCGCGCATCACTTCGTCGATGGCCACGGGCGCGATGTAGCTCTTGGCGTCGTTGAGCCAGCCGCGCATGGCAGGATCGAGCGACAGCGACAGCGTCTTGACCAGCACCCCGCCCTCGGCCGGTTCGCCCACGGGCTCGGTGGTGAACTTCCAGTTCTCGCGGGTGGCCGTGGCCTCGGGGCGCTTGGCGAGGCGGACCTGATGGTTGACGAGTGAGCTGCTCATGGTGGTGTCTCCTTGATTGACGGGCGCTGGCACGGAGGCGCATCGTAGCCCCGCATTGCCCGACCGCTGGTAGCGCAGGCGACAGCGCAAGACACCGTGACCGAAGCCTACATTCGCACGACGATCTGCAGACCGGGATGCGCATTGCGGACCACGAATGTCCCGCCGTGCGCCTCGGCGATCAGCCGGCACAGGTACATGCCGAGCCCCACACCACCGGTGGCACGCGCGCGCGCGCCGTCGGTGCGATAGAAGGGCTCGGTCAGCCGCTCGAGCTGCGCTTCGTCGACACCGGGGCCATGGTCGCGCACCTCGAGTTCGACGCCCTGGACCGTGCCGTCCACCACGGCCCGCAGCGACACGCACGGCGGCCGCGGCGCGTCGGTGCTGTAGCGCAAGGCGTTGTCCAGCAGGTTGCGCACCAGGAGGCGAACACGCATTCGGTCGATCGAATGCGCCGGCAGGCCTTCTGCCAGGTCGAGATGCACGTGCTGCGCGCCCGGCATCTCGGCGACGATTTCGCGCACCAGCACGGCCAGGTCGACCGGCTCGCGCTGCAGCGCCGCATGCGGGCTTGCCAGGCGCTCGCTTTCGAGCAGGTCGCTGATCAGGTCGCGCATTTCGTTCAGGTCGCGCAGCAATGCTTCACGCTCGGCGGCGCCCTCCGGTGTGGCGGGCAGCAGCTCGGCATTGAGGCGAGCCCGGGTGAGCGGCGACCGCAGTTCGTGGCTCAGCGCGAGCAACAGGCCACGCTTGGCATCGAGCATGGCCTGGATGTCGTCGGCCATGGTGTTGATGTGTTCCGCAAGATCGCCGAGGTCGTCGTTCTGGCGGATTGGAATGGGCTGCGTGAACTCGCCGCGGCCAAAGCGCTGCGCGCCTTCGCGAATGTCGATCAGCGGCCGCAGCAGGCGACTCACGTAGACGTAGCCCAGCACCATGAGCAGCAGCAGCGCGCAGAGCGTAGCCCAGCCCGCCGCACGCGGCGCAAGCTGCCAGAGCTTGGGCGCCCAGCCGAAGATGACGCGGTGGCCGTCGGCTGTCGGACGGATGAACCACTTGTCGTTCAGCGGCTCCTCGTCGAGGTGCTGCATCCATCCGCCGCGGCCATTGGCGCCCGCGGGGTTGGAATCCCAATTGACCTTGGGGCCCACGATGCGGATCGTGATCGGCAGCCGGCTCACCAGCGCTTGCGCGCGCCCAATGTCGGGCGGCGTGCCGATCTCGGCGACGAGCCGGTCGGCATAGTCCACCAGCATCGGCTTTGCGGCCTCGGCCCAGCCGGTGGAGAAGGACTTCTTCATGCCGCCCATGAACACCACCGCCATCACCAGAGCCAGCAGCAGGAACATCATCACGAGCCGGATGCGCAGTGAGCGGCGCCAGCGGCGCTTGCCCTGCACCTTCTCGTGCCATTGCTCGTGCCATTGCCTGTGCAGCTCCGCGCGGCGGCAGGCCATTTCGCCCCAGGCCTTGCGCCAGCCTCTCCTCGAAGATCTCATGCGGACTCGCTGCGCGCGACGGCCAGCGCGTAGCCGGCATTGCGCAGCGTCTTGATGCAGTCCAGCGGCTCGAGCTTCTTGCGCAGGCGGCTTACCACGATGTCGACCGCGCGGGTGTAGAGCTCGGCTTCATGGCCGCGCAAACGGTTCAGGATGTCGTCGCGGCTGAAGACCTTGCCGGGCTCGGCTGCGAGCAGCGCGAGCAGTTCGAATTCGGTGCCGGTGAGTTCCACGCGCTCGCCATGGCGCAGCACCTGGCGCCGGTCGAGGTCGATCGACAGGCCGTCGAACACACGGTGCTGCGCACTGTTGCCGTTGGCCGCCGCGGCGGGCGCACTGCGCTGTCGCCGCAGGATGGTCTGCACGCGCGCCACCAGTTCGCGCGGCTCGAAAGGCTTGGGCACGTAGTCGTCGGCGCCGAGCTCCAGGCCGACCACGCGGTCCATCACCTCGCCGCGCGCGGTGAGCATCACGATCGGAATGTCGCTTTCCTTGCGGATCTCGCGGCACAGCGCAAAGCCGTCCATCTCGGGCAGCATCACGTCGAGGATCGCGGCGTCGTACTGGCCGGCACGCAGCTTGGCGAGCCCTTCGCTCGGACGCACGGCGCTCTCGAGCGTGCAGCCAAAGCGTGCGAAGTAAGTAGTCAGCGGCGCGGCGAGATGTTCGTCGTCGTCGATCAGCAGGATGCGCGGCATGGCGGGATTGTGCCTCCTGGCGAACAATTGGCTGACGATCAGACCCGCCGGCATTGCACAGCCATTGTCATTTCGATAGCCGGCCACCGGAGCGCGCAGCATCGTGCGACCTTCACCACGGATCGGCCCGCCCGATGCGGCCGAGGTGCGTGGCGCCGAAGCCGACTGCGTACTTGAGCCCGTAGCCCAGCGCCCGGTCGAGGCCGATGTGCGCGCACCAGATCAAGCCGCCAGCAACCGCCCATGGCATCGCGGCGAGCACGCCGAGCACCAGCAGTGCAACGGCGCCGACGTACGAATGCGCCGCGTTGTAGATCGCCGCGCCCACGCGCGGGCCCGCGAGGTAGCCGAGCATCGAGAGGTCGGGCACGAGCAGCCACAGCGCGAACACGCCCCAGCCGGCGCCGAACTGCGCATAGGCCGCAAGCGCGGCACCCAGCACCACCACGCCTTCCGCTCGCAGCAGCAGGCGCACGCCACCCGTCGCTGCCACTGCCTGGTCGTGGGATACCGCGGAACCGGCTTCGCCGGGCCGCAGGTATCGCCCCCTCGCAGGGGGTTGGCGAAGCGACACGAAGTGCGCGAAGCTTGGGGGTGAGCCAAGCCTAGCCACGATGGCCCCAGCGACGTCCGCCGCGGTCCATGAAGTCGCGCACCTTCTGCTGCTGCGCGGCATTCAGGCTGTCGAAGAAATCGGCGGCGGCCGCGATGATTTCAGGGCTGCCGTTGCGCACGGCCGTGGTCTTCTCATCGACGAGCCGCGCGGCGCCCGCCTGATTGAGCTTGTTGCCCGCGAACAGCGCCTTGAACTGCGAACGCGGATCACCCGCGCCCCCCGCTCCGCGCATCGCTTCACGCTGGGCTTGCAGCTTCTCGGCCAGCACGGTGAGCTTCTGCTTTTGCAGAGTGTCGAGTTCCAGCTTGCTGCCGACGCGCTCGACCATCTTGGTGCGGAACTCGGTGGGGTCGCCGCTGCCCCAGCCATGCCGGTGGCCGGCGCAGCCGGCAATGCTGCCCGCTACCACCGCGAGGCCTGCGAAACCGAAGAGAGTGCGTTTGATCCAGTGTTTCATGATGTTCCTTGCGGCCCGAGGGATCTCCTCTGGGCGTGAGACTTAAAGCTTGTTGCTGCTGTTGCCGGCGGCTGCGGCACGCGCGTCGAGCGGGTTCTGCAGCGTCGAGATCACCTTGCTGTTGACACGCGAGCCCGATGTCACGTTCTGGTCGGGTGCGGCGGCGGCGCGCATGGCTTCGAAGACGACGCCCGCGCGGTCTCTCGAGACGGCCATGGTCTCGGCGCCGCGCGAGCCGCGCACCACGTTCTGGTCCGGCGCGGCGGCCGTGCGGACGGCCTCGGCGTTGACTTCGGCGCGGCTCATCGCCGACGCGAGCGGCTGGACGCCTTCGTAGGATTCAGCCTTGGCACCGGCCGCGGCCAGCAGGGCGAAGGAGCCGAGGGCGACGATCTGGGTGAGGGAGAGGGACTTCATGTTTCAGGCCTTTCTGTAGTGGAAGAGGAGACCTGATGGTGCTTGCGGCCAGTCCGCAAGTCCTTTCGCGCCGGTTTCGGCGTGTTTCGTTTTATGTCGATTCGCCCTGCCTTTGAGCGAATTGAGTGCGGAAGACCTAACTATCCGGCCAACGCGGCGGCGGGATCGTCCGATTCGAGCACGCTCTTGGCCCAGGCTTCGAGCTTGCCGGTGTCGGCGCGCAGCACTTCCTGCTTGACGGCGAGGATGCGCGAGGGATGCATCGAGAAGCTGCGCAGCCCCAGGCCGAGCAAGAGGCGCGTGAAGGCCACGTCGCCCGCCATTTCGCCGCACACGGCCACGCCCTTGCCCTGGCGGCGGCATTCGGCAATGGTGTCGGCCACCAGCTTCAGCACTGCAGGATGGGCGGGGTCGTAGAGATGCGCAACCGCCTCGTCGGCACGATCTATGGCCAGCGTGTACTGGATCAGGTCGTTGGTGCCGATCGACAGGAAGTCGAAGTACTTGAGGAAGGTCTTGAGCGTGAGCGCCGCGGCGGGAATCTCGATCATCGCGCCGAGCTTCACGTGGCCGTAGACGGCGCCGCGGCTGTCGAGTTCGGTGCGCGCGAAGTCGATCAGCGAGAGCGTCTGGCGGATCTCGCTGGCGTGCGCGAGCATCGGAATCAGCAGGTGGATCTCGCCATGCGCCGCCGCACGCAGGATGGCGCGCAATTGGGTGAGGAACATGGCCGGATCGGCCAGGCTCCAGCGAATGGCGCGCAGGCCCAGCGCGGGGTTCAGGTGCTCCTGCTTGCTGGCCGCCTTGCCGTCGATCGGCTTGTCGGCGCCCACGTCGATGGTGCGGATGGTGACCGGCATGCCCTGCATGCCTTCGACCGCGCGCTTGTAGGCCTGGTACTGCTCTTCCTCGTCGGGCAGCCGGGTCTGGCGCTGCGACTCGCGGCCCATGAAAAGAAACTCGCTGCGGAACAGCCCGACGCCCACGGCACCGGCCTTGACGGCGCCGACGGTGTCTTCGGGCATCTCGATGTTGGCGAGCAGCTCGACGCGCTGGCCGTCCAGCGTCACCGCGGGCTTGTGGCGCAGGCGCGCAAGCCGCCCGCGCTCGAGATCGCCCTGGCGCTGCTTGAATCCGTATTCGGCCAGGATGATGGGCGAGGGATCGACGATCACCACGCCGGCATCGCCGTCGATGATGACCCAGTCGTCCTGGCGCACCAGCTGGCTCGCGGTGCGCGCGCCCACCACGGCGGGAATGTCCATGCTGCGCGCGACGATGGCGGTGTGCGAGGTGCGCCCGCCCACGTCGGTCACGAAGCCGGCGAACACGCTCTTCTTGAACTGGAGCATGTCGGCCGGCGAAAGGTCGTGCGCAATCAGCACCAGCGGCGCGTCGATGCCCTCCCCCGCGGTAGGGTCGTCGTCGTCTTCGGAGGTGGGGCGCTTGCGGCGCGGCGGGCTGGGAGCAAGCACCGCGGCCGTGCCCTGCATGCGGTGCAGCAGCCGCTCGACCACCTGCTCGAGGTCGGCCTTGCGCTCGCGCAGGTACTCGTCCTCCATCTCGTCGAACTGGCGCGCGATGATCTCGAGCTGCGTGGTCAGCGCCCATTCGGCGTTGTAGAGGCGCTCGGTGATCCAGTGCTTCACGCCGCCGGTAAGCGCCTCGTCCTGCAGCAGCATCTGGTGCACTTCGAGCAGTGCCGCGAGTTCGTGCGGCGCATCGTTGGGCCCCATCAGCGCCACGTTGGCCTGCAACTTGGCGAGTTCGTCGGCGACGGCGTTGCGCGCCGTGCGCACGCGGTCGATCTCGGTGTCGACCTCCTCGGGCTTGATGAAGTAGTGGGCCACGTCGATGCGGCTGGACACCACCAGCACCGCGCGGCCAATGGCAATGCCACGGGCAACTGGGAGGCCGTGGACTGCGAAGGTCATTCGCCTTCGCCGAACTTGTCGTTCATGAGCCGGACGATGGCGTCCAGGGCCTCTTCCTCCTGCTCGCCGTTGGTCTCCAGCTCGACTGTGGAGCCGAGGCCTGCCGCCAGCATCATGACGCCCATGATGCTCTTGGCATTGATGCGGCGGTCGCCGCGCGATAGCCACACTTCGCAGGGAAAGCTGCCTGCGATTTTGGTGAGCTTGGCCGATGCGCGTGCATGCAGGCCCAGCTTATTGCTGATGGTCACGGATTTCTTGATCACTGTGCTTTCTCTTCGCCTGATTCTGGGGTGCCGCCACGGCCACCTGCATGACACCGGCCGTGCCGCCCGCGATGGCGCGCTGCACCAGCGTTTCGAGAGGCTCGTGGCGGTAGGTGACCGCGCGCAGCAGCATTGGCAGGTTGACGCCCGCCACCAGCCGCGAGCGGACACCGTCCACCAGCTTCTGGGCGACGTTGCAGGGCGTCGCACCGAACACATCGGCCAGCACCAGCACCTGCGAGCGCGGCGCATTGAGCTGCTGCTCCAGAGTGATTCTGGCGGCAGCCAAAGTTTCTTCGGGTGAGACGTTGGGCAGCACGTCGAGTGCAACGACGGCCTGCTCGCAGTCGGGAAACACATGCAGCGCGCACCGCCGCAGCGCCTGCGCGAACGGTGAGTGGGCGATGATGAGGATGCTGTTCATGCGGGTCGGAGGACTACGCGCCGATTATGCGGGGGCGCCCAAAGGAAGTAGATATACGACATAACGCAGCAGGCCGCCAAAATGGACAGGACCGCGCGAAACGGGCCCACGAGGCCGAGCAGAAAGCCGTCCAGGTCAGCATCCCCTCCGCGGGGCCAGCTATCAAAATAAGAGCGCGCACGAGCACTCCGAACGGCAAGCCGCAGCCCCTGGACGTCACCGGGTTCACGGGAGGCGCAGGCCTTCGAAGAAAGTCTTCGCCGCTTCGGGGGACGAAGGCCGACCGAGCACGGTGGCCTGGTAGAGCGCGACGCTGCCGTCTTTTTGGGATTGGGCGAACCAGAGCACTTGGACGGGCGCGGCGCCCTTTGGAGCCGGCTGCGCGTCGAGTCGCACTGGCGCGGGTGTCGCGGTGGCTCGCTGCAATGCGGCGGGGCCTTCGGTCAGCTGCGCGTCGCCCAACTGGTTGCGCATGGCCGCGCGCCACGCGGCGAGCCAGGCCTCGGCCTGCGCGGGGCTGCCGGCGGATGCATGGGCAACGGCGAAGGTTGCGCCCCCGGTCTCGCAACCAGCCATGTCGACCTTCACCGACTCGGCACCGAACGGCAGGGCACGGTTGGCACGGTCTGGCTTGCAAGGCAGCAGGGCGACCAGGCCCGCGTCGGCAATCGGCACCTCGCGCCAGTTGAAGGTGGGGCTGCAGGCGGCCAAGACAGCGGTGGTGGCGACGAGCAGCAGAGGCCAAGAGCGGGAAGCGGACGAAAGCATCGGAGAGCGATTATCGAGCCGCCCACGGCACGCCCCAGCACGTTCCGTCCGGCGGAACTAAAATCCCGACGCCCCTCTCTTTCAGTAGCCATGAAAAAATACATCGCCGTCGCCGCAGTCGCGCTTGCATTGGCCGCCGGCGTGGGCGTGTACCTGGGTTCGGGCGCCACGGCCGCGCCGGCGTCGACCTTCGTGCTGCTCGACGGAAGCAAGAAGAGCACGGACGACCTCAAGGGTAAGGTCACATTGGTCAACTTCTGGGCCACGAGCTGCGTGACCTGCGTGGCCGAGATGCCGAAGGTCATCGCCACCTACGACAAGTACAAGTCGAAGGGCTACGACACGCTGGCGGTGGCCATGAGCTACGACCCGCCGAGCTACGTCGTCAACTTTGCCGAAACCCGCAAGCTGCCGTTCAAGGTGGCGATCGACAACACCGGCAGCGTGGCGCAGGCCTGGGGCGACGTGAAGCTCACGCCCACCACTTACCTGGTCAACAAGAAGGGCGAGATCGTCAAACGCTACGTGGGCGAACCCGATTTCGCCGAACTCCACAAGCTGATCGAGAAATTGCTCGCCGAAGCGTGAACCAGAAGGCGCTCCACGGAGCGCCTTTTGCCTTTCTCGACGTCTTACTGGTTGCGGAAGCTGTCGTGGCAGGCCTTGCAGCTCCCTGCGGTCGAGCCGAACTGGGCCTTGAGCGCGTCGATGTTGCCCGCCTTGGCTGCGACCGCCAGCTTGCCGGTCTCGGCAATCATCTTGTCCTGGTGTTCCTTGAACTTCGCGGCTTCCTTCCAGACTTCGGGCTTGCTCTTGCCGCCCTCCGTGCCGGCAGCGAAACCGGCCCAGGGAAACTTGGCCATTTCGGCCACGATATCGGCGTTGACGATAGCCGTCGCCGCGTCGTAAGGGATGCGGCCGTTGGCCATGGCGCCGATGCGGCCGAAATGCTGGCTCATCACGAACAACGCGCTCTGGCGGTATTTGATGGCGTCCTCGGGCTTGGCGAACTGGGCTGCGGCCGGCAGGGAAATCGCGGCGCATGCAGCAGCCAGGGCGAACGAAGCAAGTCGAATCATCGGGGGTCCTTGTAGGTAGAAGGGCGCCGTCGAGAGCAGCGCCGCGCCGAGTGTAGAGGCACCGTTACAGCGCGCATAGCGACAACCCGATGCATGAAGCCGGCCGGACTTTGCTAATCTGCGCCTTCCGCAGTTTTTGCGCACCCTGCCTTCTCGATGACCGACTCCTCCGTGGCCTCCATGCCGGCCGCAGCGTCCGATCCCCCCGTCCGGGCACGTATCTGGGACCTGCCCACACGAGTTTTCCACTGGGCGCTGAGCGCCGCAGTCGTCGGCCTGATCGCCACCGGCCTCGGCGGCGTGATGGAGTGGCACTTCCGCTTGGGCTACACGGTACTCGCCTTGCTGCTGTTCCGCCTGTTCTGGGGCTTCGTGGGCGGGCGCTGGTCGCGTTTTGCCTCGTTCTTCTATGGCCCGGGCTCTGTCGTCGCGTACCTGCGCGGGCGGGCGCACCCCGACCATGTGATCGGGCATACGCCGCTCGGCGCCCTCTCGGTATTTGCCGTGCTCGCGGTGCTTGCGGTGCAGGTGGGCACGGGGCTGGTGGCGGACGACGAGGTTTCGGCCGCGGGCCCGCTGACGCGCTTCGTTTCGAGTGGCGTGGTGAGCCTTGCAACCGGTTGGCATAAATCGCAAGGCAAGACGCTCGTGATTGCGCTGGTGAGCCTGCACGTGCTGGCGGTGCTCTTTTACGTGCTGGTCAAGAGGCATCGCCTGGTGCGGCCCATGGTTTCGGGCGACAAGCTGATCACCGCGGCCGGTGCCGCAATCCAGGTAGCGCCAAGCCGCGATGACACCGCCTCGCGCGGACTTGCGCTGGTGCTGTTCGCCGTGTGCGCAGGCGTGGCGTATTGGATTGCGTCGCTGCGCGTATGAGTTCGTCGGTTTCTCGCCCCCTGCCACTGGCCGACACACCGGCCGTGGTGCTGTTGACGCCCGACGAAGCTCACGAGCTCGATGCAACGCGCGCGATCTTTCGCGACTACGCCGCTTCGCTGAGCATCGACCTGTGCTTCCAGAATTTCGACGAGGAGGTTGCCGGCCTGCCGGGCGATTACGCGGAGCCGCGCGGCGCGCTACTGCTCGCGCTGGTCGATTCGGCCCATATCAAGGAGGCCGACGGACAACAGGCGCCAACCCTCCTGCGATCCGATGGAACGCTGGCGCACGTGGCCGGCTGCTGCGCCCTCCGCCCGCTCGACACTGCCGACTACGCCAATTGCGCGGAAATGAAGCGGCTGTACGTGCGGCCGGGTTTTCGCGGGCTCGGCGTCGGCCGGCAGCTCGCCGAAGCCATCCTCGACGCCGCGCGCGGCGCGGGCTATGCCTGCGTGCTGCTCGACACGCTGGACGACATGGAATCGGCCCGCGCGCTCTATGAAGACCTGGGCTTCGAGGAAGTGCCGCCCTACTATCACAACCCGATTGCGGGCGCGCACTACCTCAAAGCGGATCTTTGATCAGCCGCGAGCTTGCGCCAGCAGCGTCTCGGCGTTGCTGACCTCGAACTTGCCCGGTGCCTCGACGTTGAGCGAGGCGACCTTGCCGTCCTTCACGAGCATCGAATAGCGATTGCTGCGCAGGCCCATGCCGCGGCCGGTCAGGTCGAGCGTGAGGCCGGTTGCCTTGGCGAAATCGGCGCTGCCGTCAGCCAGCATGCGCACCTTGGTGCCGGTCTTCTGGTCGCGCGCCCAGGCGCCCATCACGAAAGCGTCGTTCACGCTCACGCACCAGATCTCGTCCACGCCAGCGGCCTTGAAGTCGTCGAAGTGCTGCACATAGCCGGGCACATGCTTGGCCGAGCAGGTGGGCGTGAAGGCGCCGGGCAGCGCGAACAGCGCAATGGTCTTGCCGGCCGTGGCCTTGCTCACGTCCACGGCGTTCGGGCCGATGCTGCAGCCTTCGCCTTCGACCTCGGAATATTCCTGCAGGGTTGCCGAAGGAAGGGTGTCGCCGACTTTGATCATCTAGATGCTCCTGAAAAAGAAAAACGGCCCACATTGTGGGCCGTTTCCGGATGGGTTGCCTTCGAGAGGCTTCCCGAGGTCGATCAACCAGTGATCAGACCAGCACGGCCTTCTCGACCAGACGGGTCACGACCCAGTTCTTGGTCTTCGAGATCGGACGGCTTTCCGTGATTTCGATGGTGTCGCCCAGCTTGTACTCGCCCTTTTCGTCATGGGCGTGGTACTTGCTCGTCTTGGCCACGATCTTGCCGTAGAGCTCGTGCTTCACACGGCGCTCGACCAGCACGGTCACGGTCTTGGCACGCTTGTCACTGACCACCTTGCCGATCAAGGTGCGCTTGAGGGATTTTTTAGCTTCCGTCATGTTCACTCCTTACTTGGCGGCTTGGGTTTCTTGCTGCTTCTGAGCAAGAATGGTCTTGGCGCGCGCGATGTCGCGACGCGTCACGCGCAGCGTCGAGGTGTTCGACAGCTGTTGCGTGGCTTTTTGCATGCGCAGACCGAAATGGGCCTTTTGCAGTTCCTTGACTTCGGTTTGCAGCGCTGCGACGTCCTTCGTACGCAGGGTTGCAGCCTTGGTCACCTTGGCCGGAGCCGCGGTTTCTTTTTTCTTACGTGTTGCCATGGATGTTCTCCTCTCAGGCGCCGAGCTGGCGAGCGACGAACGTCGTACGCAGCGGAAGCTTGGCGGCGGCCAGGCGGAACGCTTCGCGGGCGAGTTCTTCGGGCACGCCGACGATCTCGAACACGATCTTGCCAGGCTGGATTTCAGCGACGTAGTACTCGGGGTTGCCCTTACCGTTACCCATCCGCACTTCGGCGGGCTTGGTAGAGATCGGCTTGTCCGGGAACACGCGGATCCAGATACGGCCACCGCGCTTCACGTGACGCGAAATCGCGCGGCGAGCGGCTTCGATCTGGCGCGCCGTGAGGCGGCCGCGATCGGTGCATTTGAGACCGAAGTCACCGAAGGCAACCGAGCTACCCCGGGTTGCGATGCCGGTGTTGCGGCCCTTTTGTTCCTTGCGGAACTTTCTGCGTGCAGGTTGCAGCATTTTTAATACTCCGTAGTTCTAAGACCGATCACTCGGTCTTGGCACCGTCAGCTGCTGCAGCTGGCGCGGCTTTGCGGACGCGCTTAACGGCGGGTTTCGAGTCTGCGCCCGGTGCTGCGGGAGCGGCACCAGTAGCTTCTGCGGGCTTGTCGCTGCCGTCGGCCGGGGCGGTGTTGCCACCGATCGGGCCACGGGCACCGGCGCGCGGGCCGGGACCACGACGGTCGCCACCCGGACGGTCGCCACCAGGACGGCCATCACGGCGGGGACCACGAGGACGACGCTCTTCGTCAGGACGCGGCGTTTCGACGGCCGGCAGGTCGTTACGACCCAGCGTGTCGCCCTTGTAGACCCAGACCTTGACGCCGATGACGCCGTAGGTGGTCTTGGCTTCCGAGGTGCCGTAGTCGATGTCGGCGCGCAGCGTGTGGAGGGGCACGCGACCTTCGCGATACCACTCGGTACGAGCGATTTCGATACCGTTCAGGCGGCCAGCCGACATGATCTTGATGCCTTGGGCACCCAGACGCATGGCGTTCTGCATGGCGCGCTTCATGGCGCGGCGGAACATGATCCGCTTTTCGAGCTGTTGCGTGATGCTGTCGGCGATCAGCTGGGCATCGATTTCAGGCTTGCGCACTTCTTCGATGTTCACTGCCACCGGCACGCCGAGCTGCTTGCCCAGTTCGCGCTTGAGGTTCTCGATGTCTTCGCCCTTCTTGCCGATCACGACGCCCGGACGAGCCGAGTAGATCGTGATGCGTGCGTTCTTGGCGGGACGCTCGATCATGACGCGCGACACCGAAGCGTTCTTCAGCTTCTTCTTCAGGTACTCGCGAACCTTGATGTCTTCGGCCAGCATGCCCGCGAAATCGCGGTCGCTTGCGTACCAGCGGCTGGACCAATTACGGGTAACCGCAAGGCGGAAGCCGGTCGGATGGATTTTCTGTCCCATATTTCTTCCAGGCGTTCTTAGTTGCCAACCGTCACGTACACATGGCACGTGGGCTTGCTGATGCGGTTACCGCGACCCTTGGCTCGCGCCGTGAAGCGCTTGAGCGTGGCACCTTGCTCGACGTAGATGGTCTTGACCTTCAGTTCGTCGATATCGGCGCCATCGTTGTGCTCGGCGTTGGCAATTGCCGACTCGAGCACCTTCTTGATGATCACAGCGGCCTTTTTCTGCGTGAATTGCAGAACGTTGAGCGCTTGATCAACCTTCTTGCCGCGGATCAGGTCAGCGACCAGACGGCCCTTGTCGACCGAGAGGCGGACACCGCGGAGGACTGCACGTGTTTCAGACATGGTCGTTCCTTACTTCTTCTGGACTTTCTTGTCCGCGGGGTGCCCCTTGAACGTGCGCGTGAGCGCAAATTCGCCGAGCTTGTGGCCGACCATTTGATCGGTAATGTAGACAGGCACGTGCTGCTTGCCGTTGTGCACGGCAATGGTCAGGCCGATGAACTCGGGCAGAACCATCGAGCGGCGCGACCAGGTCTTGATCGGCTTCTTGTCCTTCGTCGTCACAGCCTTGTCGGCCTTGGCCACGAGGTGATGGTCAACAAACGGACCCTTTTTGAGAGAGCGAGTCATTTGCTATCCCTTACTTCTTGCGGCGCGACACGATAAAGACCTGCGTGCGCTTGTTGTTACGGGTACGGTAGCCCTTGGTCAGGTTGCCCCATGGGTCGACAGGATGGCGGCCTTCGCCGGTCTTGCCTTCGCCACCACCGTGCGGGTGGTCGACCGGGTTCATCACCACGCCGCGAACGGTCGGGCGAATACCCATGTGACGCTTCACACCGGCCTTGCCGAGTTGGCGCAGGCTGTGCTCTTCGTTTGCGACTTCACCGATGGTGGCGCGGCATTCGATGTGGATGCGGCGCACCTCACCCGAACGCATGCGGACCTGGGCGTAGACGCCTTCGCGAGCCAGCAACGTGGCCGACGTACCAGCCGAACGTGCGATCTGCGCGCCCTTGCCGGGTTGCAGTTCGATGCAGTGGATCGTCGAGCCGACCGGAATGTTGCGGATCGGCAGCGTGTTGCCGGCGCGGATCGGGGCTTCCGAACCGCTCAGCAGCGTTGCACCGGCTTCAAGACCGCGCGGGGCGATGATGTAGCGGCGCTCGCCGTCGGCGTAGCAGACCAGAGCAATGTGGGCGGTACGGTTCGGGTCGTATTCGATGCGTTCGACCTTGGCCGGGATGCCGTCCTTGTTGCGCACGAAGTCGACAACGCGATAGTGATGCTTGTGACCACCGCCGCGATGGCGAATCGTGATGTGACCGTTGTTGTTGCGACCGGCAGCCTGGAACTGCGGCTCGAGCAACGGCGCGTGAGGGGCACCCTTGTACAGGTGGTCCCGCGAAATCTTCACCGCGCCGCGTTGGCCCGGCGAAGTGGGTTTCATCTTGATGACGGCCATGATTAAGCGCCTTCCCCGACGAGGTTGAGCTCTTGACCGGGCTTCAGGGTCACATAGGCCTTGCGAACATTGTCGCGGCGGCCGATGGACTTGCCAAAGCGCTTGGTCTTGCCCTTGGTGTTGAGCACCGACACGCCCTGGACTTCGACCTTGAACATCAGTTCGACAGCGGCCTTGATCTCGGGCTTGGTGGCGTCTTGCAGCACCTTGAAAGTGACAGCGTTCGACTTCTCGCCGACCATCGTTGCCTTTTCGGACACGATCGGGGCGACCAGCACCGCCATCAGGCGGCCTTCTTCGAACGTACGTTCAGCGGCGGTAGGGTTCACGCGGCTCATGCGAACATCTCCTTGAGCTTGTCGACGGCACCCTTGGTGACCAGCACCTTCTTGTAGTGGACCAGCGACACCGGATCGGCGTAGCGGGGTTCGACCACGAGGATGTTGACCAGATTGCGCGAGGCAAGGTACAGGTTTTCGTCGACTTCTTCGGCGATCACGAGCACGGACTCGAGA
Organism: Variovorax sp. OV700; assembly: GCF_900099805.1. GTDB lineage: Bacteria > Pseudomonadota > Gammaproteobacteria > Burkholderiales > Burkholderiaceae_C > Variovorax. The sequence continues at coordinate 619,499 of NZ_FNDR01000004.1, forward strand.
TTCATTGCCTTGAAACGGGCTGCCAGCGGCTTCGTCTTGGGCGAGTCCACGGTCAGCGAATCCACCACGGCCAGACGGCCTTCGCGAGCGAGCTGCGAGAAGATGGCGGCCATGCCGGCGCGGTACATCTTCTTGTTGATCTTCTGCGAGAAGTTTTCGTCAGGCATGTTCGGGAAAATCCGGCCACCCCCGCGCCACAGCGGCGAGGACGTCATACCGGCACGGGCGCGGCCCGTTCCCTTTTGCTTGAAAGGCTTCTTGGTCGAGTGCTTGACCTGCTCGCGATCCTTCTGGGCGCGCGTGCCTTGGCGGGCGTTGGCCTGGAATGCAACGACGATCTGGTGAACCAGGTCTTCGTTGTAGTCACGGCCGAACACGGTCTCGGGGGCGTCGTACTTCGACGCGGCCTGGCCTTGTTCGTTCAGGAGTTCGAGTTGCATTACTTCGCTCCTTCAGCCGCTTGCGGCTTGGCCTTGATGGCGGGACGCACGGTGACAAAGCCACCCTTTGCGCCCGGGATCGCGCCCTTGATGAGCAACAGTTGACGCGCTTCGTCGATGCGGAACACATCGAGGTTTTGCGTGGTCTTGGTGACGTCGCCGAGGTGGCCCGTCATGCGCTTGCCGGGGAACACGCGACCGGGGTCTTGTGCCATGCCGATCGAGCCGGGAACGTTGTGCGAACGGCTGTTACCGTGCGACGCGCGTTGCGAGCTCATGTTGTGGCGCTTGATGGTGCCGGCGAAGCCCTTGCCGATCGAGGTGCCTTGCACGTCGACCTTCTGGCCCACCGAGAACACGCTGCTCGCGGCGATGACGCCGCCAGCCTTGTGCTGGTCAGCGGTGTCGGCGGTCACGCGGAATTCGCGGATGATTTCACCAGCTTCGACACCCGCCTTGGCGAGGTGGCCGGCTTGCGGCTTGGTCACGCGCGATGCTTTGCGCGAACCGAACGTCACTTGCAGTGCGACGTAGCCGTCGGTCTCTTGCGACTTGATCTGGGTCACACGGTTGTTGGACACATCCACCACCGTGACAGGAACTGCGTCCCCGTCATCGGTGAAGAGACGCATCATCCCCACCTTGCGGCCCAGCAACCCGAGGGAGTTGCTCAGACTCATTTGTTTTCTCCAAAAATGGAAGCTCCCTTCGCCGCTGCCACTTCAATTGGCGACAGCGTTTGGCCGATTCCCTGGGGGCACCCGGCCTGCGAAAGAAGGTTGATAAATCTCCGCTCCCGTGGCAACCACATGCAAGCATACGGACGCAACAAGGGCAGAGCCAGCGATTATAGCCCGCCATGCGGCCGCGGTGCAAGCAGCGTTGCAAAGCGGCCCCTGATGCGTGTTCAGCCCCGAAAAGTGCCGTTTTACCTACTTGACCGGCATCGTGATGATGCTGTCGCCGCCCGGCGTGGGCTTCATTTCACCGGTGGATTTCAGCGCCGGTGCCGCCGTGCCTGTCTGGACGGGGATGGAAATTGCGCTCGAGGCGCCGCCCTGGCTGATGAACACATTGAGGTAGGCCAGGCCTTCGCCCTCGCTCACCACGACCACGGTGGCCGTGGTTCGCTTGCCTTTTGGCAGCGTCAGCGTGTTGTTGCCTTCGAGCGTCAGTCCACGCTCGGCACTCAGGCGCACCGTGGCGCCCTCGGCCTCGGTTACGTGATCGAACTGCAGCACGATGGGCGTCGCGCGGCCTACCTGCGGCACGGCGTCGAGTCGGTATTGGAGCTTGACGCCGGAGCCTCCGGGCTTTTGCGCTGCCGTGGTCATGGGAGCGTTCCGGTGCTGAACTGCGGGCTGCCTGGGCTTGGCGCTGCGCGTCTCGGCCTCCCCGTCTGCCGCAGCCGGTACCGACAGCGTGGCCAGCGCGAGGCACGCGACGGCCAACATCGAGTTCGAGCGGCGAAAGTTCACGGCAGCCCTTCCTGTTACTGGATTGAGACGTTGAAGCATGTCTGCGCTCCGGAATTGTTGAGATCCGACACCGCAAGAACGTACTCGCCGGCCGGCAGGCTGACCGCGTTGCTTTCTCGCGCGATGAACCCGCCCCTGAAGACGTCGAAATCGGGATTGGACCCGGGGGGGCCGCCGTTGACGACGATCTGGTAGCTGCGGCTGGCAGGCGCGGTGAAGCGAAGATAGGAGAAGCTGCCCAGCTTGTTGTCGAAACCCTCGGTATTGGAGACGCACGCCTGCGTCGGTGCGCCGCCGACGGTCGCGGGCCTGTACATCGGCAGCGTGATCGGCATTCCCCCGTCATTCGTCTCCGCGCCGCCGTAGGGATCGTCGGTAACGTGGATGCTTTGAGCGGTGAGCAGGGCCGCCAGCTGTGCGGCGCTCGCCGGTGCCGTCGCGTTGAAGGCCGCCGCGAAAGGATGGATCGAGGTGACGGCCGTGCCGCTCCTGAACTGACTTCCGGTCAGCGTGTCATGGATTGGCTTGAAACCGACCTGCTGGTTGAGATTCCAGAAAATCGACTGAATCGAAGGTTCACGGTACCAGCCTGGCGTGGTTGCGGCACCGGCAGCGAGGTCGATGTTGGCGCCGGGCAATGACTGCTGCGGGCCAATTGAATCGACATAGTTCCTGCGTCCAAGTGCAATGCCCGACCATGCATTGCCCCAACCTTCAGAGAAGGCAAGCCGGCGATCGAGCCGGTCGTTCTGCCCATGCTCACCGCCTATTGAGTCGTCGCGGCTCAGGGCAGATTGGTAGTAGTGCCCCCACTCATGCGCGATCACCGAACTGTCGTATTCGTCGGTGTCCGAATCTTCCTTCCCGAGCACATAGATTTCGGCGCCACTGCTTCTGTTGACGAAGAAAGTGGTGCCGATCTGCCCCGCGGCAACGCTGCCAGTAGACGGCGCATTGTTGACGCTCCAGTACACACGCAGCAGCGGAAACGTGGTGGCCGGCGCGACCGAGGCCACCTTCTGCATCGCGGTATAGACCGTATCGAGTACGGCAAACGGCCCCGCCGCCCGATCGCCGGTGTAGCTCGATCCGCCCCAGCCCGACGGCGCGTGGATGTCGCGAACCATGGCCACCGCACCCGACGAGAAAGCGGGGGTCTGCATGCTGTACAGCGCGCCGGAGCGGGTGTTGTCGCGAACCGTGACATCCCAGCTTGCGCCCGGACCGCTGCGGGCCAGTTGGGCCTTGACGCGCACAGCGATGGCGGTGTTTGCGGGCACGGACACCGAGTAGGCGCCGTTGTCGTCGGTGGTCGTCGCCGCCAGTTGCGTGGAAGTTGCCTCATCGAGCACTTCCACTGGTGCGCCGCGCACCGGCTTGGACTCGGCGCTGGCGTAAACCAGCGCGCCATTCGGATTTGGGATGGATTCATAGGTGGCCGTGCCGCTCAGCGTCACCTGGCTCGCCGCCCCTGGCGTCACCGGCAAGAAGGGAAGGCCACCACCGCCCCCGCCTCCCCCGCCCCCACCGCCGCAACCGGCCAGAAGCGCTGCTGCCGCGATGCACGCCATCAAACCCGACGCGAAAGAGAAGCTTTGTCTCATGCTGTGCTGCCCGTGTTGTCCGCTGACCGATGCCTCTCGATGGTGGGAGAGGCCGCCGCCGGCGAGGATGCCACATCCGCGCGCCAAAAAACAAAGCCCGCCTGCATTTCTGCAGTCGGGCTTTGTCACAAGATGCGGCGCGAGGCCGCAGTACTTATTGCAGCTTGATTTCGACGTCCACACCGGCCGGCAGGTCGAGCTTCATGAGCGCGTCCACGGTCTTGTCGGTCGGGTCGACGATGTCCATCAGGCGCTGGTGCGTGCGGATCTCGAGCTGGTCGCGCGACGTCTTGTTGACGTGCGGTGAGCGCAGGATGTCGAAACGCTTCATGCGGGTCGGCAGGGGCACGGGGCCCTTGACGATCGCGCCGGTGCGCTTGGCGGTATCAACGATTTCGGCTGCCGACTGGTCGATCAGCTTGTAGTCGAACGCCTTCAGGCGGATGCGGATTTTTTGCTTGGTAGCCATGATGATTCCTTTGCGTCCGGCTTAGATGTCGAGGATCTTGGCCACGACGCCCGAACCCACGGTACGGCCGCCTTCACGGATAGCGAAGCGCAGGCCTTCTTCCATCGCGATCGGGTTGATCAGCTTCACGGTGATGCTGACGTTGTCGCCAGGCATGACCATTTCCTTGTCCTTGGG
>NZ_FNDR01000005.1 GCF_900099805.1 Variovorax sp. OV700
TCGTCCACGGTCTGCTCGCCGGCCAGCACGGGCGACAAGAGGATGCGGTTGTAGTTGGGGTGCGGCTCGGCACCGAAGACGGTGATGTCGTACAGCTCCGGGGCGAGCTTCAGGAGCTCCTCCAGGGTGCGCACGCCGGCCATGCCGTTGCCGACCATCACGAGTTTGAGTTTCTTCATGGGGTGGGGCCTTTCAAGGAATCAAGCAATGGAGAAGCGCGCGGCGCGCGTGGAAAGCACGTGGAGAATGGCGCCATGAGCTTTGAAGTGGACATCGGCTACAGCAGCCAGCGCGGACCGCGCGAAGTGAACGAAGACTTTGCCGGCGCCGTGAACGCGCCGCCCGGCGAGGAGTCGCGCGGACTCATCGCGGCCATTGCCGATGGCGTGTCCACCGGCGGCCGCGGGCTGGAGGCGTCGCAGACCACGGTGATGGGGCTTCTGGCCGACTACTTCGCCACGCCCGACACCTGGGAGCCGACTGCCGCGCTCGACCGCCTGGTCGCCGCGCAGAACGCCTGGCTCGCCGATCACAACCGGCGCCGCCAGGGCGGGGGCACGGCGCTCACTACCTTGACGGCGCTGGTGCTGCATGGCCAGAGCTACACGCTGGCGCACGTGGGCGACACGCGCGCATGGCGTGTGCGCACCGACGGCGAGCCGGCCATGCTGCTGACGCAGGACCATGCCTTCGAACATCCCGACATGCGCAGCCGGCTGACGCGCGCCATCGGCCTGGACGACCAGGTGCGCGTCGACTACGTGCAGGGCGACGTGCGCGTGGGAGACTGCTTCGTGCTCACGTCCGACGGCGTGCACGGCGTGCTCAAGCCGCAGCGCCTGGCCGAGCTGGCCTTGCAGGGCGGTGCCGAGGAAGCGAGCGAGGCGCTGGTGCAAGCGGCGCTCAATGCGGGCACGCACGACAACGCGACCGCACTGGTCATTCGCGTCGTGGGCCTGGACGCGCGGCAACTGGACGACGAACTCGGCGACGGCCGCCGCCTGGCGCCGCCGCCGTTCCTGAAAGTGGGCGATGCGCTCGACGGCTACGTCGTCACCGGGCTGGTGGCCGACACCGGCGTGCACCTGCTGTACCAGGCGCGCAATGCGGCCACGCGCGAGCTGGTGGCGCTCAAGACGCTGCACCCTTCGCGCGCCAGCGATCCGCAGGAGCGCGCCATGCTCGCACACGAAGCCTGGCTCGGCCAGCGCGTGGGGAGCGGCGGATTCGTGCGCGTGCACGAGCGGGCCGAAAACGCCAGCGCGCTCTACATCGTGTTCGACTGGCACGGCGGGCGCACGCTGGAGCAGATGCGCAAGTCCGGCGCCCGCGGCACGGTGGCCCAAGTGGTCACGGCGGCCATCGAGGTGACCAAGGCGCTGGGCCGGCTGCACCGCCATGGCGTGGTGCATCGAGACATCAAGCCCGGCAACCTGCACCTGGGCGACGATGGACGCTGGCGCATCCTCGATCTTGGCGTGGCGCTGTCCGGACGCGAAGGCTCCGCCCAGCGGGAGCTGCATGCCGGCACGCCCAGCTACATCAATCCCGAGCAATGGGAGGGCGCCCATGCCGACCCCGGCAGCGACCTGTTCGCGCTCGGCGCCACGCTGTACCAGTGGCTCGGCGGACACCTTCCTTACGGCGAGATCGAGCCCTACCAGGTGGCGCGCTACCGGCGCGATCCCGTCGCGCTCTCGCGCCTGCGGCCCGACGTGCCCGTGTGGCTCGACCACCTGGTGCGCAAGGCCGTTGCGCGCGATCCGAGGGAGCGCTTCGAAACCGCCGAGGAAATGCTGCTCGCCCTGGAGCGGGGCGCTTCCCGCCCCGTCAACGCGCCCGCCGCCACGCCGTTGATCCGCCGCGATCCGGCCGCGCTCTACAAGATCGCACTGGCCATGTCGCTGCTGTTCAACGCACTGCTCGTGGTGTGGCTTCTCTTCCTGCCACGCTGACGGCGAGCGGAAGAAGGTCATGGGCGTGCCGCTTTCCGTGGTGGGACGTACTTCTTCGTTTCCGTCGGCTGGGGCGAGGTGCGCGCACGGCCGCCTTTTTCGGCCCAGGTGCGGGTCCAGCGGATCTGCATGACGCGCATCACGCCCAACATCACGAGCGAGAGCGCACCGAAGAACACGAAGCCCCAGACATAGCTGCCCAGGTACTGCTTCGACAGGCCCATGGCGTTGGGCACCAGGCCGCCGCCCAGCGCGCCGATCTCGCCGATCATCGAGCCGGCCACCGCGGTGCTCGTGGGCCAGCGCAGCGGCACCAGCTGGAACAGCGCGCCGTTGCCCGCGCCCAGCGCGGCAAAGCACAGGATCAGGAGCAGCGTGGTGAGTGCCAGGGAGGACGACGAGATGCCCACCAGCACCAGGCCGACAGCCACCACCAGCAGCACCACCGTCAGGGTGTTGACGCCGCCCCAGCGGTCGGAGATCCAGCCGCCCACGACGCGCACCGCGGCGCCCATGAAGGCAGCCAGCATCGTGAGCTGTCCGGCCTGCACCTTGCTCACGCCGAACTGGTCGTAGTAGTAGGAGGGCAGGAAGGTAATGAGGCCGATGAAGCCGCCGAAGGTCACGCCGTAGATGAGGCTGAACACCCAGCCGTCTTTTTCGAACAGGCAGGCGATGTGCTCGCGGAAACTCGCGTGGCTGTCGACGTCGGGCGGCTCCTTGGCAAACACGATCATCACGACCATCGGCACCAGGATGGCGGCCGCGGCCACGCCGTACACCGCTTGCCAGCCGAGCCACTGCGCGAGCGGCGGCGCCACCAGCACCGACACCGCGGTGCCCACGTTGCCGGCGCCCACCAGGCCCATGGCCAGGCCCTTGTGCTGCGGCGGGAACCAGCCCGAGCCCAGCGACAGCGCCACGCCGAAGCTCGCACCCGCGATGCCCAGCAGCACGCCCATGGCCAGCAGGTCGTTGAAGCTCTTCACGAAGAAGAAGCCGAACAGCATGGCCACCGCGATCAGAGCCATCTCGACCAGCGTGGCGTTCTTGCGGCCGATGTATTGCGACAGGATGCCGAGCGGAAAGCGCATCAGCGCGCCCGCGATGATGGGCACTGACAGCATCAGGCCCTTCTGTGCGGGCGAGAGGTCGAAGGTCTCGCCGATGAAGGGTGCCATGGCGCCGTTCAGCACCCAGATGCAGCAGGAGAACGAGAAATACAGAAAGGCCGAGAACAGCGTCGGGCCGTGGCCTGATTGCAAGAAGGTCCTGAAACTGGACATGGCGTTCAATCGTGCGAAATGCCGCGGCGCAGCTCTTCAGGAGCCGTGTCGACGGACGGGGTTGGGGCGGAGTGCCGGCGGCGGACGCTGTCGGCGTGGGGGTGCTTTCCGGCATGGGGAATGCCGGGACGGATGCAGGAGCCTGCAGCCTCACCAAAGCGGTGCTTCGTTACACCGCAGCCCAATCGATGCAAGAGGCGTGCCTGCGAAAACGAGCCGGCGTGACCTATGCTTGCCCTGCCTTCAACCGCTTTGCCATGATGTCCCTTCTCGTCGTTCTGCCCAATGAATTCGCCGTACCCGCGCCGTTGCCGGAGCCCCTGCAGCAAGCGCTGGCGAGTGCCGGCGCTATCGTCAGCGAGCGGGCCACCTGCCACACGCTGGTGCAGCAGGTGGGTGCGATTGCACCGCAACAGGTGCTGGCCTGGCTGCCGGCACCGGCGCATCAGCTGCAGCCGCTGCTCGATGCGTTGAAAGAATGGAACGGCGCCCCGCCGTGCACACTGAGCCTGGTGAGTGCGCCGCTCGACGGCGCGCAGCACGAAGCGCTGGTTGCGCTCGGCGTGCATGCGTGGATGCCGCTCGATGCGCTCGACGGCGCTTCGCTGGCCGGGCTGACGGCCAGGGCGCAGGCCCGCTGGCAGCGCGACGCCGCCTTGCGCACCGAGCTCGAGGGCCTGCGCACTCGCATGGACGAGCGCAAGTGGGTCGATCGCGCCAAGGGCCTTTTGATGTCCACGCGGGGCATCGGCGAGGACGAAGCCTTCGGCCTTCTGCGCGGTGCCGCCATGCATGCCAACTTGAGGCTGGGCGAGGTGTCGCGCTCGGTGATCGAGGCCGCGCAATGGGCCGATGCCATCAACCGCGCCGGACAGCTGCGCATGCTTTCGCAGCGACTGGTGCGCGTGGCGGCGCAGCTGCTCGCCGGCATCGACGTGCAGCGCGCGCGGGTCCTGCGCACGCAATCGACCGAGCGGGTGCAGCAGAACCTGGATCATCTGGCCACCCTCGATCTGGGCGCGCCTGGCGTACAGGCGCTCGGCGAGGTGCGCACGGCCTGGGACGGATTGGCCGCCTTGCTGGCCGTGCGGCCGGCGCCCGAGGGGCTGGCCGAGATCGATGCGCGCGGCGAGGCCTTGCTGTCGGCCGCAGAGGCCATGACGGATGCGCTGGAAGCTTCCGGCGCGCGGCGTGCGCTGCGCATCGTGAACATCTGCGGCCGCCAGCGCATGCGCGCGCAGCGCCTGGCGAAAGACGCATTGCTCGCATCGACCATTGCGGCAGAGGCTTCGCGCAGCCGACTGCTGCCGACCATGAACGAGTTCGAGGCGGCGCTGGGCGAGCTGGAGCGCGCGCCCCTCAGCTCACCCGAGATCCGCGCCGCGCTGGTGGCCGCACGCGACGAATGGCTGCGCCTGGTGGGCGGCGTGCAGGCGCTCGACAGCGCCGAGGGCCGCGCGACGCTGGTGCGGTCCAGCGAAGCGCTGGTGGACACCTTCGAGCGTCTCACGGCCTGGTACGAGCACAGCTTGCAGGTCATCATGTCCTGACGCCGCTTGTGCCGCGCTCGCTGGTTCAGGCTGCGACCTTCTCCACGTGCGCCTGGCGCGTGTAGAGAAAGTCGATCACGGCCTTGCGGGCGTGCACGTAGACCGGGTCTTCGGCCAGTTCGACGCGGTTGCGCGGACGGGCAATGTCCACCGCCAGCACTTCACCGATGGTGGCGGCCGGGCCATTGGTGAGCATCACGATGCGGTCGCTCAGGAGCACCGCCTCATCGACGTCGTGCGTGACCATGACGACGGTGCTCTGCGTCTTTTGCACGATGGCGAGCAGCTCGTCCTGCAGCTTGGCGCGCGTGAGCGCATCGAGGGCGCCGAAGGGCTCGTCCATCAGCAGCACCTTGGGTTCCATCGACAGCGCGCGCGCAATGCCCACGCGCTGCTTCATGCCGCCCGATATTTCGCCAGGGCGCTTTTGCGCCGCCGGCGTGAGACCGACCAAGGCGAGCGCCGCATCGGTGCGCGCACGCAGCTGCGTCTTGTTCTCGGTGGCAGCAAACACGCGTTCGACCGCGAGGTAGACGTTCTCGAAGCAGGTGAGCCAGGGCAGCAGCGAGTGGTTCTGAAAGACCACCGCGCGCTCCGGGCCCGGACCCTTGATTTCCCGGTTCGCGCACAGCAGCACGCCCTCTGTCGGCGTGGTCAGGCCGGCGATGAGGTTCAGCAGCGTCGACTTGCCGCAGCCCGAATGGCCGATGAGCGTGACGAACTCGCCCTTGGCCACGTTCAGGTTGACACCCCGCAGCGCAAGGAAGCTGCCCTTGGCGGTCTTGAAGCGCTGCTCGACGCCGTGAATTTCGATGTACTTGGAATCATCATTCATGACTTCACCTCTTCGAACGTGAATGCCGTAGCGAGCTTGATGAGCGCGAACTCCAGCACCAGGCCGACGATGCCGATGACGAAGATCGCGATGATGATGTTGGCGACGTTGAGGTTGTTCCACTCGTCCCACACCCAGAAGCCGATGCCGACGCCGCCGGTGAGCATTTCGGCAGCGACGATCACCAGCCACGCGGTGCCCACGGCCAGGCGCACGCCGGTCAGCATGTAGGGCAGCACGGCGGGGAAGAGGATCTTGGTGAAGATCTTCCACTCGGACAGGTTCAGCACCTTGGCCACGTTCATGTAGTCGCTCGGCACGCGCTGCACGCCCACGGCGGTGTTGATCACCATCGGCCAGATCGAGCAGATGAAGATGGTCCAGATGGCCGCCGGGTTGGCGCCCTTGAACACCAAGAGTCCGATGGGCAGCCATGCGAGCGGCGACACCGGACGCAGCAGGCTGATGAGCGGATTGAACATGCGCGAAAGAAACTCGAAGCGCCCGATCGCAAAGCCCGCCGGAATGCCAACGGCCGCGGCCAGCCCGAAGCCCAGCGCCACGCGCTGCAGCGACGAGAGCACGTTCCAGCCGACGCCCTGGTCGTTGGGACCCTTGCTGTAGAACGGATCGCTGAACACGGTGAGCGCCTGCTGCCAGGTGACCAGCGGCGACGGAAAGCCGGTGGTGCTTTTCATGGCGACCAGCTCCCAGATCAGCACCAGAAGACCGAAGCCCGCGAGCGGCGGCAGCACGCGCATCCAGAAGGCGCGCAGGTCGATGGATGTACGTGGTTTTTGCACGCGTTCCTTTTTGAGGATCGGGAGGGGGGCTGCCTCGGCGCGGGGCACACCCTCACCCCGGCCCTCTCCCGCGCGCGGGAGAGGGAGAGGGAGAGATGCGTCCATCGGCGAATGAAATACGGCGCTGACCATGGTGTGTTTCTCCTCAGGCGTCTCAGACGTGGATCTTGAAAGAGTCGGCATATTTCTTCGGGTCCTTGCCGTCCCACACGGAGCCGTCGAACAGCTTGCTGGTGCGCATCACGTCCTTGGGAACCGGCGTCTGCGTGGCGGCGGCGGCCTGCTTGTAGATGTCGATGCGGTTGATCTCGGTGGCCACCTTCAGGTAGTCCGGATGCTCCTTCAGCAAGCCCCAGCGCTTGTGCTGCGTGAGGAACCACATGCCGTCCGAAAGGTAGGGGAAGCTCACCGCGCCGCCGTTGTAGAACTTCATGTGGTTGGGGTCGTCCCAGCTCTTGCCCATGCCGTTGATGTAGCGGCCCAGGATGCGCTGGTTGATGGCGTCCACGCTGGTGTTGACGTAGCTCTTGTCGGCAATGGTCTCGGCCATCTTGTTCTTGTTCTGCAGGCCCGTGTCGATCCACTTGCCGGCCTCGATGATGGCTGCGGTGACGGCGCGCGCGGTGTTGGGATACTTCTTGACGAAGTCGCCCGTGGTGCCGAGCACTTTCTCCGGATGGTCCTTCCAGATGTCCTGGGTGGTGATGGCTGTCACGCCGATGCCGTCCATGATCGCGCGCTGACCCCAGGGCTCGCCCACGCAGTAGCCGTCCATGTTGCCGACGCGCATGTTGGCCACCATCTGCGGAGGCGGCACGGTGATGTTCTTGACGTCCTTGAACGGGTCGATGCCGGCCGAGGCGAGCCAGTAGTAGAGCCACATGGCATGCGTGCCGGTGGGAAAGGTCTGGGCAAAGGTGTATTCGCGCTTTTCGGTGGCGATAAGCTTGGCGAGCGAGGCCGCGTCCACTGCGCCCTTGTCGGCGAGCTTTTTCGACAGCGTGATGGCCTGGCCGTTGTTGTTGAGGGTCATGAGCACGGCCATGTCCTTCTTGGGACCGCTCAAGCCCAGGTGCATGCCGTAGACCAGGCCGTAGAGCACGTGCGCCATGTCCAGATCGCCGTTGGAGAGCTTGTCGCGCACGCCGGCCCAGCTGGCTTCCTTGCTGGGGACGATCTTCACGCCGTACTTCTTGTCGATGCCGAGCACCGAAGCCATCACGACGCTGGCGCAGTCGGTCAGAGGGATGAAGCCGATCTTCACTTCCTCCTTCTCCGGCTTGTCCGAGCCCTGGGCCCAGACAGCTGCGCGCAGGGCGGGATCGATTCCCACGGCGCCAATGGCGGCGGCTTGCAGTACGCGGCGGCGGCTGAGGCGGGTTTTCAGCAGGTCGGTCATGTGACGGGCTCCGGTTGAAGGACAACAAAAAGGAAAAGCAAAAAACAAAAAAGGCGTCCGCACCGCGCAAGGGCCGCTCGAAAACGAGCCCTTGCGGGATGGGGACGCCTTTGTCCGATGTCGGTCGGCAAACACCCGCCGTTGGATGTTTGCCTGCCTGGGACCCTGAGGTCCATGTACTACTTCAGCAAACTGTGTGCCAGCTTTTCGAACCCCTCATCCGCTATCAAATAGGCAGCAGGAGAGTGGCTTGCGGCGTGTTTCCCGGTTCGCTGGGGCCAAAAGCCGGTTGCGCGCACGATTGTTGTGCGTCGCACCAATTCGTGCGCCCGTGCCCGCTTCTTCAGCGCTGGGGCGCCTCGGCCAGGGGCAGGTAGTCGGCCATGGCGAGCATCGACTCGGCCACGTCGACGAGCCGGCGCTTCTGGTTCATGGCCGTTTGCAGGAGCATCTTGTGGGCTTCGCCCTCGGTCATCCGGCGGTGCGCCATCAAGAGGCCCTTGGCACGCTCGACCAGCTTGCGCTCGTTGAGCGAGGCCCGCACGGTTTCGAGCTCGTCGCTCATGGCCTGCAGGCGGCGCGATTGCTCCTGGACCATGTCGAGCACGGAGCGCTCCAGGTGCCGGCCATATTGGGCGGGCTCGGTGGCCTGGGTGTCGGCGTCGTCGAAGAAGGCCGCGCCCTCGGTTTGGGGCGCCAGAGTGCCAAGCACCTCCTCGTACCTCTGAAGTTCGCTGCGCGCCTCGGTGGTCTTGCGGGCGCAGAGCTCGCGCAGGTCGGTGGCCAGGCGGTCCTCGACGGTCTTCATGGTGTCGATGCGGCGCGTGCAGCTGTCGAACCACGCCTGGCTCAACCGGGGGTCGGGCACAGCGGCCGAAGCTGCCTGGGCCGACGTCACGCTCATCCGGCGCATGCGCTCGATCTCGGCCGTGGCCGCATCGGACTGGCTGCAATGCCAGAGCGCCAGCACGCCGCTGCTGGAGAAATCGATGAAGACCTGGAAGCAGCGCTCCTGCAGTTCGATGAGATGCAGCCATTGCTGGCGCTGCGACTCGTCGCGGCGGCCCACGGCCAGCGAAGCAGCGCCGAAAGCGCGCTCCTGGCCTGCGAATTCCTTGCCCTGCATGAAATTGAACATCGCGACCAGGAGGCGCGAGATCTCGGGGTCGGTGGCGCCGTCGGCCGCTTCGAACACCACGGCCAGCAAACCGGCGACGAGCTTGGCGAATGCCGCGGTGGCCTGCGCAGGCGTCAGCTCGAGTGCGCCGACGCGGCGGCGCAGCGCGGGCAGGCCGTCGAACCCGGGGAGCACCCAGGCAATGCGGCTGAAGAGGCGGGCGCTGTTGCCGGCGGTGGCGCCTGGACGCGCCTCGGTCTCGAGCTGGTCGAATCCGGCGCGCACCGCTTGTTCAAGCGCCAGGCATTCGGCGATCTGAGGATCGCGCTGGTCGGCGAAACGGACGCCTCGCGAGGCGAGAAAGACGTTCGACATGCCGCGCTCCCGCTGCAGCGCATGAACGAGCCGCGCGATCAGGCCGACCAGGTCGCTGGTGCGCGCGAGCTGGTCCAGCTCGTCGATTTCGCACTTTCTGGCGGCGATCAGAAAACTCAGTCCGGATTTCATGGTGGGGAAGGGAGGGCGACAGATGTGCTGCAACATCCGTGCCGTGCGGGATTGGCACCCCGCCTACACTCGCAGCATGCTTCTCCTGGGAATCGAATCCTCCTGCGACGAAACCGGCGTGGCGCTGGTCGAATCGCACGGCAACGCGCTGCCGCTGCTGCGCGCGCACGCGCTGCACAGCCAGATCGCCATGCACCAGGCCTATGGCGGCGTGGTGCCCGAACTGGCCAGCCGCGACCACATCCGCCGCGTGCTGCCGTTGACCGAAACCGTGCTGGCCGAGGCGGGGCGCTCGCTGGCCGAAATCGACGTGGTCGCCTATACGCGGGGGCCAGGCCTAGCGGGGGCCTTGCTGGTGGGTGCGGGCGTGGCCTGCGCGCTGGGCGCGGCGCTTGGCAAGCCGGTGCTCGGCGTGCATCACCTCGAAGGTCACCTGCTGTCGCCCTTCCTGAGCGCGGATCCGCCGGAATTTCCGTTCGTGGCGCTGCTGGTGTCGGGTGGGCATACGCAGCTGATGCGGGTCGATGGCGTCGGGCGCTACCAACTCCTGGGCGAAACCATCGACGACGCAGCCGGCGAGGCCTTCGACAAGAGCGCCAAGCTCATGGGCCTGCCGTATCCGGGCGGCCCCTGGCTGGCCAAGCTGGCGGAAGAGGGCAATGCCACCGCCTTCAAGCTGCCCCGGCCGCTCTTGCACAGCGGCGACCTGGATTTTTCCTTCGCCGGGCTGAAGACCGCCGTGCTGACGCAGGCCAAGAAGCTCGGCACCGCGCTCGAGGTGAACAAGGCGGACCTTGCCGCGTCGACGCAGGCGGCGATCGTCGAGGTGCTGCTGAAGAAGTCGATGGCGGCGCTCGAGCAGACCGGCCTCAAGCGGCTCGTCGTGGCTGGCGGGGTGGGGGCGAACCGAAGCCTGCGCGAGCAACTGAACGCCGCCTGTGCCAAGCGCGGCGTGCGCGTGCACTACCCGGAACTGCATCTGTGCACCGACAACGGCGCGATGATTGCCATGGCGGCCGCCATGCGGCTGCAATCGGGGCTGGTCGAGGCCAGCGAACGCTATGCCTTCGACGTCAAGCCGCGATGGCCCATGGCTTCGCTGATGACGCCCGAGGCACCCTCGCGGGTGCCCGCCTAGCAGCAGCGGGGCGCGGCGTGCGGCCGAGCGACGGCACCGGCAGCACATCGAGCATGTTGCGCCACAGCTGGCGCCACTGCGGCCAGTCGTGGCCCCCTTCGGTCGTGAAGACACGGCCTTCGGGCAAGGCATCGGCCAGCAGCCTGTGGTTGCTGGCAAAGCGGTCGTCCAGGCCAAAGCCGAGATAGAGCTCCGGCAGCTTCCGGGCCTGCTGAGGTTCCAGGTATTGCTTGAACCACGGCCACAGCTTGCGGTCGACTTCCTCGTCGGGCAGGGGGCCGCTGGGTGCCTGCCACGCACGCAGGCCGCCGGCTTTGAGGATCTCGGCGCCGAGAACGCGCCGCCCCAGGTAGGGGGCCAGTGCGACGATGCCGTCGACCGAGCCCGGCCTGGACAGTTCATGGATCAGCGCGCCGAAGCCGCCAATGGAAATGCCCACGAGCCAGATCGACTTGTAGCCGTTGGCCCGCTGCGGCTCGATGACATCCGCATGCAGGCGCTCGCTGAGCGTCTGGTCGTAGTAGTAGGAAACGTCAGCGTCCACTAGCAGCGAATCGGCCGCCAGGTGGCGCTCGCGGACCGCGCTGATGAAGCCTTCGCGCTCGAATTCGTCGGGTTTCAGGTAGGCACCCGGCAGGAAGACCAGGAGCGTCTCCGACCGTTCATTGTCTTTGGCTGACTTGAGGTGCGTGATCATGGCGTGCCTTGAGGGGGCACCCGAATCCGCACCGCGGGGATTCGGTGCGCTTGCGAGACGCCCACGAAGAAGAAAAATGTGAAAACGTCACATCATGTGACGTTATCCGCTGCCCTATTGTGAATAGGGAGTGCGAACAAAGTCAAAAACAAAAGTTAACGACACTTTCCTCTCGCGGGCTTTTCAACCTCAGTTGATCTGCAACGCTGAAATCTGGCTGGCCGGCACTTTTTTGCCGAGTTTCAGCGTGAGCACGCCATTCTCGAGCTTGGCTTCGCTGGCAGCCACGTCGATGTCCAGCGGCAGCTCGTAGGCAGCCTTGAACTGGCGCTTGGCCTCGGCCTTGCTGTCGATGCGGACCACGGCACCTTCGATGCCGATGGCGAGGTCTTCGCGCGAGAGGCCCGGCACATCGAGGGAAAGGGTCCAGCTCTTGTCGTCCTGTTCGACGAGGGGCGAGCGGCTTGCTCCGGTGAAGGCTTCGTTGACGAAGCGCTCGAAGGCGCGGTCGTACGAACGGGGAGCGAAGCGAGCTGTGCGAAGGGTAGGTGCGAAAAACATGTGAGAACTCCTGAATGAACACAATGAGGACAAGGAATGTGTGTCCCTTACACTGCGCGGCCATTCAATCCTGAGTGCCGCTTGACACCTCATCTAGGCATGGCCGCACCCGTTTCAAGACAATGAACCCCCCCTTTATTTGGCGTCGCAAGGCCTTGAAATTTGCAGCGCTGGCGCTATGCGCAACGCCCTTTGCGGCGCTAGCCCAGACGCCCACGGCACCGCCAGCGCCCATTCGCCTTGCATTGATCGAGAGCATGAGCGGCCCGTTCGCCAACACGGGCGAGGCGGTGTTCCGCAACCTGCTGTGGGCCGTGGAGCGCGTGAATGCGCGCGGCGGCGTCAAGCTGCCGGGTGTGCCCGGCGGTGCGCGGCCGCTGCAGCTCGACCGCTACGACAGCAAGGGGCAGAACGAAGAGGCGCTGTCGGCATTGCGCGCGGCCATGGACGACGGCGCGCGCATCGTGCTGCAGGGCAACTCCTCGGCCACCGCCGCGGCGCTGGTCGATGCCATCGAGAAGAACAACGAGCGCGATCCCTCGCGGCGCGTGATTTTTCTCAACTACGCGGCCGTCGATCCGGTGCTCACCAACGAGCGCTGCAGCTTCTGGCACTTTCGCTTCGACGCCCATGCCGACATGCGCGTGGCCGCGCTGATGGAAGTGGTGAAGGACGATGCGGCCCTCAAGCGTGCGTATCTCATCGGGCAGGACTACAGCTTCGGCCAGGCGGTGCTGCGCGAATCGAAGCGCCAGCTGGGCGTGCAGCGGCCCGACGTGGAAATCGTCGGCGACGAGCTGCACCCGATGGGCCGGGTGAAGGACTTCGCGCCCTACGCCAGCAAGATCCTTGCGAGCGGCGCGCAGGCGGTGTTCACCGGCAACTGGGGCAACGACCTCACGCTGCTGGTGAAGGCTGCGCGCGAGGCCGGATTCAACGGCACCTTCTATACCTTCTATGGCAATGCGCTGGGCGCGCCCGCGGCCATCGGCGATGCCGGCATCGGCCGCGTGATCGCGGTGGCCGACTGGCTGCCCAACGTTCAGACTGCTCAGTCCGAGTCGTTCTATCGCGCCTTCCGCGCGCGCTTTCCCAGGCCGGCCGACGACTACGTGCACATGCGCATGCAGCTGCTCGTGGAATCGCTGGCGCAGTCGATCGAACGCGCGGGCAGTGTTGAAGCCGTGGCCGTGGCGCGTGCGCTCGAGCAGGCCGACGTGAGCCTTTATGGACAGCGCGGCCGCATGCGCGCGGCCGACCACCAGTTTCAGCAGCAACTCGTGGTCGGCGTGATGGACAAGCAGGGCAAGCCCGGCGTTCAGTTCGACGTCGAAGGTTCGGGCTACGGTTTTCGCGTGATCAAGACCATTGCCCCCGAACGCGCCGAACTGCCGACCAGCTGCAAAATGAAAAGAATCTAGGAAACGACGACATGCGCGAAGCCATTCACAACCTCGAAGCCTCCAAGATCCGCGAGGTTGCCAATGCCGGGCTCGGCCGCGACGACGTGCTCGCGTTCTGGTTCGGCGAAAGCGACGAGGTCACGCCCGAGGTGATCCGCCAGGCGGCCATCGATTCGCTGCAGCGCGGCGAAACCTTCTATGCGCACAACCTCGGGCTGCCCGAACTGCGCGAGGCGATTGCCGGCTACACCAGCAAGCTGCATCCCGCGGTCGATGCGTCGCGCATTGCCGTGACCTCCGGCGGCGTCAGCGCGCTGATGCTCGCGGTCCAGGCGCTGGTCGATGCGGGCGACGAGGTGGTCGCGGTCACGCCGGTGTGGCCCAACCTCACGGCGCAACCCGCCATCCTGGGTGCCCATGTGCGCACGGTGTCGCTGGTGCCTGCTGACGGCCAGTGGACGCTCGACCTGGCCGCTTTGCGCCAGGCGGTCACGCCGAAGACCAAGCTCCTGATCGTCAATGCGCCCAACAACCCCACCGGCTGGACCATGACGCGCGAAGAGCAGCAGGCCGTGCTCGACCACTGCCGCGAAACCGGCACCTGGATCCTGGCCGACGAGGTGTACGAGCGCCTTTACTTCGAATCGACGCCCAACGGCTGCGCACCCAGCTTCCTCGACATATCGAAGCCCGACGACCGGCTGGTGGTGACGCACAGCTTCTCGAAGAGCTTCCTCATGACCGGCTGGCGCCTGGGCTGGCTCGTGCTGCCGCCCGTGTTGGTCGAGGGCATAGGCAAGCTGATCGAGTTCAACACCTCCTGCGCCAGCGTCTTCACCCAGCGCGCCGCCGTCGCCGCCATCGAACACACCGCCGAGATCACGCCCCGCGTGGTGGCCCATCTGAAACAGTGCCGCGACACCCTGGTCCCGCTGCTGGCCGCACTCCCCGGCGTGCAGGTGGCTCCCGCCAAGGGCGGCATGTACGCCTTCTTCCGCCTCGAAGGCTTCGGCGACTCCCTCGACCTCGCCAAGCGCCTGGTCGTCGAAGCCGGCCTCGGCCTCGCCCCCGGCAATGCCTTCGCCCCGGAAGCCCAAGGCTGGCTGCGGTGGTGCTTCGCCTCCAAGGACCCCCAGCGCCTGGTTCAGGGTGTCGAGCGCCTGAAAACCTGGCTCGCCGCCCAGGAATAGGCGCCACGCCAAAATCGCGCCCGGCGAAGCCCGGGCCGTTCGGGAACACCGCGGAACCGGCTTTGCCGGGCCGCCAGTGTTGCCCCCTTGAGGGGGAACGAGCTACACGAAGTGAGCGAGAACGGGGGAGGGTTATAATCCCATGGCTTTGCATGCCGCAAGGCGCACGGTGAGGGCAGTTCCAGCGCTCACCGCAAGTCAAACATCCCGGAACAAGGAAATTCAACATGATCGCAGCCTCCATCAAGGCCGAAGTCGTCAAAGACAACGCCCGCGCCGCCAACGACACCGGCAGCCCAGAAGTGCAAGTTGCACTGCTGACCGCCCGTATCAACGAGCTCACCCCCCACTTCAAGACGCACGCCAAGGATCACCATGGCCGTCGCGGCCTGCTGCGCATGGTGAGCCGCCGCCGCAAGCTCCTGGACTACCTCAAGTCCAAGGACGCCGACCGCTACACCGCGCTGATCGCCAAGCTGGGTCTGCGCAAGTAAACCGAATCGCATGAAAAAACGCCTGGGTTAGTCCGCTAGCTCAGGCGTTTTTTACTTCGCGATCCACTTTCGGAGTGCCAAAACAGAGCGAAGCTGTGTCATTCCAATGAAGTTCCCGCCGAGCTTCGCTGGAATGGCATCGTGTTCTGAGAAGCCTCCGTCCCTGCGGAACCTGTGCCGAATACAGGTGTTTCGCTATCAAAACAGGAGCAAAACATGAGCCTCTTCAACAAAGTCACCAAGTCCTTCCAATGGGGCGACAAGACTGTCGTCATGGAAACGGGCGAAATCGCGCGCCAAGCCAGCGGCGCCGTGGTGGTCGACATCGACGGCACCGTGATCCTCGCGACCGTGGTCGCCTCCAAGACCGCCAAGCCGGGTCAGGACTTCTTTCCGCTGACCGTCGACTACATCGAGAAGACCTACGCCGCGGGCAAGATCCCCGGCAGCTTCTTCAAGCGCGAAGCCAAGCCCAGCGAACATGAAACCCTGACCAGCCGCCTGATCGACCGTCCGATCCGCCCGCTGTTCCCCGAAGGTTTCCTGAACGAAGTGCACGTGGTCATCCACACGCTGTCGCTCAACCCCGAAGTCGACGCCGACATCGCCGCCATGATCGGCGTGAGCGCCGCTCTGTCGATCTCCGGCATTCCGTTCAGCGGCCCGATCGGCGCTGCGCGCGTGGGCTACGTCAACGGCCAGTACGTGCTGAATCCGGGCCAGACCGCCCGCAAGGATTCGCAGATGGACCTCGTCGTTGCCGGTACCGAAGCCGCCGTGCTGATGGTGGAATCCGAAGCACAGCAACTCAGCGAAGAAATCATGCTGGGCGGCGTGGTGTTCGGCCACGAACAAGCCAACATCGCGATCAATGCGATTCATGAACTCGTGCGCGACGCCGGCAAGCCGGTGTGGGACTGGCAAGCGCCGGCCGAAGACGAAGCCTTCGTTGCCAAGGTCAAGAGCCTGGCCGAAGAAAAGCTGCGCGCCGTCTACCAGATCCGCAGCAAGCAAGCCCGCACGCAGGCCCTGCGCGAAGCCAATGCCAGCGTGATGAACACGCTGAAGGAAAGCGGCGAACCCTTCGACGCCGGCAAGGTCAACGACCTGCTGTTCTCGATCGAATCGAAGATCGTCCGCAGCCAGATCCTTTCGGGCGAACCCCGCATCGACGGCCGCGACACGCGCACCGTGCGCCCCATCGAGATTCGTAACTCCGTGCTGCCCCGCACCCACGGCTCGGCGCTGTTCACGCGCGGCGAGACGCAGGGCCTGGTCATCACCACGCTCGGCACCGAACGCGACGCACAGCGCATCGACGCGCTGGCCGGCGAATACGAAGACCGCTTCCTGTTCCACTACAACATGCCTCCCTTTGCCACCGGCGAAGTGGGCCGCATGGGCTCGACCAAGCGCCGCGAAATCGGCCACGGCCGCCTGGCCAAGCGCGCGCTCGTCGCCGTGCTGCCGACCAAGGAAGAATTCCCGTACACCATTCGTGTGGTGTCGGAAATCACCGAATCGAACGGCTCCTCGTCGATGGCTTCGGTCTGCGGCGGCTGCCTGTCGATGATGGACGCTGGCGTGCCGATGAAGGCCCACGTGGCCGGCATCGCCATGGGCCTCATCAAGGAAGACAACCGCTTTGCGGTGCTGACCGACATCCTGGGTGACGAAGATCACCTGGGCGACATGGACTTCAAGGTGGCCGGCACGACCAACGGCATCACCGCGCTGCAGATGGACATCAAGATCCAGGGCATCACCAAGGAAATCATGCAGGTCGCATTGGCGCAGGCCAAGGAAGCGCGCATGCACATCCTGGGCAAGATGCAGGAAGCCATGGGCGAAGCCAAGACCGAGGTGTCGCAATTCGCACCGCGCCTGACCACGCTGAAGATCAACCCCGAGAAGATTCGCGACGTGATCGGCAAGGGCGGCGCGGTCATCCGCGGCCTGCAGGAAGAAACCGGCACGACGATCAACATCGACGAAGACGGCACCATCACCATCGCCTCGACCGATCCGGAAAAGGCCGAGTTCGCCAAGCGCCGCATCGAGCAGATCACCGCCGAAGTCGAAATCGGCAAGGTCTACGAAGGCCCGGTCACCAAGATCCTGGACTTCGGCGCGCTCATCAACCTGCTGCCTGGCAAGGACGGCCTGCTGCACATCAGCCAGATCGCGCACGAACGCGTCGAGAAGGTGACCGACTATCTGAGCGAAGGCCAGATCGTCAAGGTCAAGGTTCTCGAGACGGACGAAAAGGGCCGCGTCAAGCTGTCCATGAAGGCCCTGAGCGAGCGTCCGGCCGGTATGGAGTACCAGGAGCGCGCACCGCGTGAAGACCGTGGTGACCGCGGCGGCGAGCGCCGCGAGCGTTCGGACCGTGGCGACCGTGGCGGTGATCGCGGTGGCGATCGTGGCGAACGTGCGCCGCGTTTCAACAACGAGCAGCAACAGCAGCCGCGCAACGAGCAGCCGCAGGCGCCCGTTGGCGAGCCGCAGTACGCACCGCGCGAACCGCAAGAGTAAGTAGAGAAGGGCGCAACGGCAGCTTTGCCGCTGCCATCTTTTTGAACAGCTAACCACGCCCGTTCCGCGGGCGTTCGTTGCAGGCCAAAGACCATGAAAGCCATTGAAATCACTTCGTACGGCGCCCCTGAGGTGCTGCGCGCCGTGGAGCGTCCCGATCCGGTGGCCGGTACGGGCGAGTTGCTGATTCGCGTGGCGGCCAGCGGTGTGAACCGTCCGGACGTGCTGCAGCGCAAGGGGCACTATCCGGTGCCGCCGGGCGCCTCCGACCTGCCGGGCCTCGAAGTGGCCGGCGAGATCGTGTCGGGCGACGCCGCGGCCTTGGCCGAGGCGGGTTTCAAGATCGGCGACCGCGTCTGCGCGCTGGTTGCGGGCGGCGGCTATGCCGAACTGTGCGTGGCGCCCGTGGCGCAATGCCTGCCGGTGCCCAAGGGGTGGAGCGATTCCGAGGCAGCGTCGCTGCCCGAGACTTTCTTCACCGTCTGGAGCAATGTGTTCGAGCGGGGCCGCCTGCAAAAGGGCGAGACCCTGCTGATCCAGGGCGGATCCAGCGGCATCGGCGTGACGGCCATCCAGATCGCCAAGGCGCTGGGTGCGACGGTGATCGTCACGGCCGGCAGCGACGGCAAGTGCGAAGCCTGCAAGGCGCTGGGCGCCGACCACGCCATCAACTACCGCACGAGCGACTTCGCCGAAGAAGCAAAGAAGCTCACCGGTGGCAAGGGCGTGGACGTGATCCTCGACATGGTCGCCGGCGACTACGTGGCCCGCGAGATCGAGTGCATGGCCGAAGACGGCCGGCTCGTGATCATCGCGGTGCAGGGCGGCGTCAAGAGCGACTTCAACGCGGGCCTGGTGCTGCGCAAGCGGCTGGTGATCACCGGCTCGACCCTGCGGCCCCGGCCAGTGGCCTTCAAGGGCGCCATTGCCAAGGCGCTGCGCGAGAAGGTCTGGCCACTGCTCGAAAGCGGCGCGATCAAGCCCGTGATCCACAGCACGTTTGTGGCGGGCGGCGAACCCAGCGGTGCCGCGCAGGCGCATGCGCTGATGGAATCCAACCAGCACATCGGCAAGATCGTGCTGACATGGTGACGGGCAACAACACGATGACAACGACCAAAAAGAAGCTGATCGCGGGCAACTGGAAGATGAACGGCAGCCTTGCTGCCAACGAGGCGCTGGTGAAGGCCCTGCAGCAGGGTCTGGCCGCGGCGCCGGCCAGCTGCGATATCGCGCTTTGCGCGCCGGCCCCGTATTTCGCCCAGCTGCAATCGCTGCTGGCGGGCTCCGCGGTCGTGGCGCTTGGCGCACAGGACATCTCGGCGCACCCGCAAGGTGCGTTCACGGGCGAGCAATCGGCGGCCATGCTGAAGGAATTCGACGTGCGCTATGCGATCGTCGGCCATTCGGAGCGCCGCCAGTACCACGGCGAAACCGACGAAGCGGTAGCGGCCAAGACGGCGGCTGCGCTGGCGAACGGCATCACGCCGATCGTTTGCGTGGGCGAAACGCTGGCCGAGCGCGAAGCAGGCCATACCGAGGAAGTCGTCAAGCGCCAGCTGGCCGCGGTGATCCACGTCAACGGCCATTGCATCAGCGAAATCGTCGTGGCTTACGAGCCGGTCTGGGCCATTGGCACGGGCAAGACGGCCACGCCTGAACAGGCGCAGGCGGTGCATGCCGTGCTGCGTGCGCAACTGCACCACGCCGCCAGCGAGCACGCGGCCGGCATCTGCATTCTCTATGGCGGCAGCATGAACGCGGCCAACGCCGCAGAGCTGCTGGCGCAGCCTGACATCGACGGTGGTCTCATTGGTGGCGCGTCGCTCAAGGCCCCCGACTTTTTGCAGATCATTTCTGCCGCCGCTCGCTGAACGCGAGCCGCGGCTGTCATCAATTAGGAGTAAGAACGAATGAATGTGGTCCTCAATCTACTGGTCGGCGTGCAGATGCTGTCGGCCCTTGCAATGATCGGGCTGATCCTGATCCAGCACGGCAAGGGCGCCGACATGGGCGCGGCCTTCGGCAGCGGCAGCGCCGGCAGCCTGTTCGGCGCCAGCGGCAGCGCGAATTTCCTTTCGCGCACCACGGCCGTCCTGGCGGCGGTCTTCTTCGCGTGCACGCTGCTCCTGGCCTACTTCAGCCATGCACGGCCCACGGGCGGCGGCAGCCTGCTGGAGCGCGCGGCCGTCGGCACGCCTGCAACCCCCGCGTCAGCCGCAGCGGGGCAAATTCCTTCGGGCACATCCGGTGCGGCGCCTGCCAAGGCACCAGCTTCGGCACCTGCTGCACCTGTTTCGGGCCCGGGCCAGATCCCGAACAAATAATCAAGTTGTTTTCATGAAGTCGCCAACGAGAAACGGCTTCATTTCAGGGTAAACTCTAAAGCTGTTCGGAAAGCCAAACACCTTTCCAGGTACCTCATGCCATCCGAACAAAAAACCGCGGTCGTGGTGAAATTGGTAGACACGCTATCTTGAGGGGGTAGTGGCGAAAGCTGTGCGAGTTCGAGTCTCGCCGACCGCACCAAATCTCACTGGCAGAAAACCTCATTCAGAGCGTTTTCCTGCCGGTGGCAAGCGGTGAAAAATCTCCCGATGAACCTCGATTCCTATCTCCCCGTCCTTTTGTTCATTCTGGTCGGTGTCGGTGTAGGTGTCGCACCGCAAGTCATCGGCTACATCCTGGGTCCCAATCGGCCCGACGCAGCGAAGAACGCTCCCTACGAGTGCGGCTTCGAGGCCTTCGAGGATGCGCGCATGAAATTCGACGTGCGCTATTACCTCGTCGCCATTCTCTTCATCCTGTTCGATCTCGAGATTGCCTTTCTCTTTCCGTGGGCCATCGCGCTCAAGGAAATCGGCGCCGTCGGCTTCTGGGCCATGATGATCTTTCTCGCCATCCTCGTCGTGGGCTTCGTCTACGAGTGGAAAAAAGGCGCGCTCGACTGGGAATGACAAGGAATCGACAAAATGGCCATTGAAGGCGTCATGAAGGAAGGCTTCGTCACCACCACCTACGACTCGGTGGTG
Organism: Variovorax sp. OV700; assembly: GCF_900099805.1. Classification (GTDB taxonomy): domain Bacteria; phylum Pseudomonadota; class Gammaproteobacteria; order Burkholderiales; family Burkholderiaceae_C; genus Variovorax. Next base: position 20,503 of record NZ_FNDR01000005.1, read on the forward strand.
AACTGGGCGAAGACCGGATCACTTTGGCCGATGACTTTCGGCTTGGCTTGCTGCGCGGTCGAAATGATGCACGCGGGCGCGGCCCGCTACGACATCGATCGTTTCGGCATGCTGTTTCGGCCCAGCCCCCGCCAGTCCGATCTGATGATCGTGGCCGGCACGCTGTGCAACAAGATGGCGCCGGCGCTGCGCAAGGTCTACGACCAGATGCCTGAGCCGCGCTGGGTGCTCTCGATGGGCTCATGCGCCAATGGCGGCGGGTACTACCACTACAGCTATTCGGTGGTGCGCGGCTGCGACCGCATCGTGCCTGTCGACGTCTATGTGCCAGGTTGCCCGCCCACTGCCGAAGCCTTGCTCTACGGCGTGATCCAGCTGCAGCAGAAGATTCGCCGCACCAACACCATTGCCCGCGCCTGAGGGATTGCCGACGATGACTGACTTTGCAATATCGCCGGAGGTGCTGCGCGCCACCATCGCCGAGGCGCTCGGCGCCCGCGCCAAGAGCGTGACGCTCGCGTTGGGCGAGGTGACCGTGGTGGTTGCGGCCGACTCTTACATCGAGGTGGCCACGCTGCTGCGCGACGCGCCCGGCTGCCGCTTCGAGCAGCTGATCGACCTCTGCGGCATGGACTACTCCGACTACCGCGAAGGCGAGTGGCAGGGCGAGCGCTATTGCGTCGTCACGCACCTGCTTTCGGTGAGCCTCAACCAGCGTGTGCGCCTCAAGGTGTTCGCCCCCAACGAAGACCTGCCGGTGGTCGATTCGCTCCAGCCCGTCTGGAACGCCGCCACCTGGTTCGAGCGCGAGGCCTTCGATCTTTACGGCATCGTGTTCGAGGGGCACGACGACCTGCGCCGCATTCTTACCGACTACGGCTTCATCGGCCATCCGTTCCGCAAGGACTTCCCGGTGTCCGGCCACGTCGAGATGCGCTACGACGAAGAGCAGAAGCGCGTCGTCTACCAGCCGGTATCGATCGAGCCCCGCGAAATCACGCCGCGCGTGATCCGCGAAGACAACTACGGCGGCGGTTTGCACTGATATGGCCGAAATCAAGAACTACACACTCAACTTCGGTCCCCAGCATCCGGCGGCGCACGGCGTGCTGCGCCTGGTGCTCGAGCTCGACGGCGAAGTGATCCAGCGCGCCGATCCGCACATCGGCCTCTTGCACCGCGCAACCGAAAAGCTCGCCGAGTCGCGCACCTTCATCCAGTCGCTGCCGTACATGGACCGTCTCGACTACGTGTCGATGATGAGCAACGAGCACGCCTACTGCCTTGCCATCGAGCGGATGATGGGCCTGGACGTACCCATCCGCGCGCAATACATCCGCGTGATGTTCGCCGAGATCACCCGCCTGCTGAACCACCTCTTGTGGCTCGGCGCGCACGGCCTCGACTGCGGCGCGATGAACATGCTCATCTACTGCTTCCGCGAGCGTGAAGACCTGTTCGACATGTACGAAGCCGTGTCGGGCGCGCGCATGCATGCGGCGTACTTCCGTCCGGGCGGTGTCTACCGCGACCTGCCTGATGCGATGCCGCAGTACAAGGTCAGCAAGATCAAGAATGCGAAGGCCATCGAGCGGCTCAACGAGAACCGCCAGGGCTCGCTGCTTGACTTCGTCGACGACTTCTGCAAGCGATTCCCGAAGATGGTCGACGAGTACGAAACGCTGCTCACCGACAACCGCATCTGGAAGCAGCGCACCGTGGGCATCGGCGTCGTGACGCCGGAGCGCGCACTGAACCTCGGCTTCACCGGCCCCATGCTGCGCGGCTCGGGCATCGAATGGGACCTGCGCAAGAAGCAGCCCTACGACGTCTACGACCAGATGCTGTTCGACGTGCCCGTGGGCAAGACCGGCGACTGCTATGACCGCTACCTCGTGCGCGTGGAAGAAATGCGCCAGGCCAACAAGATCATCCAGCAGTGCTCGGCCTGGCTGCGTGTCAACCCTGGCCCGGTGATCACCAGCAACCACAAGGTCGCAGCACCTGCGCGCGAATCGATGAAGGCGAACATGGAGGAGCTGATCCACCATTTCAAGCTCTTCACCGAAGGCTTCCACGTGCCCGAAGGCGAGGCGTATGCCGCCGTCGAGCACCCGAAGGGCGAGTTCGGCATCTATCTGGTGAGCGACGGCGCCAACAAGCCGTACCGCCTGAAGATCCGGGCCCCCGGCTTCCCGCACCTTGCCGCCCTCGACGAAATGTCGCGCGGCCACATGATCGCCGACGCTGTCGCGGTGATCGGCACGATGGACATCGTGTTCGGCGAAATCGACAGGTGAGAAAGAGCGAATGACGACTTCCTCGACCCACCATGACACGGCGCCTTCGGCGCCTTCTGCTCCTCTGAAGCCCGCGATTCTCGAGCGCTTTGCGCGCGAAGTCGCCAAGTATCCTGAAGCCGGCAAGCAGTCGGCGGTGATGGCCTGTCTGGCCATCGTGCAGCAGGACGAAGGCTTCATCAGCATGCAGCGCGAGCGCGAGATCGCCGAGTACCTCGGCATGGCGCCCATCGCCGTGCACGAAGTCACGACCTTCTACAACATGTACAACCAGCACCCGGTGGGCAAGTTCAAGCTCAACGTGTGCACCAACCTGCCGTGCCAGCTGCGCGACGGCGTCACCGCGCTGGTCCACCTCGAGAAGAAGCTCGGCATCAAGATGGGCGAGACCACGGCCGATGGCCTGTTCACGCTGCAGCAGAGCGAATGCCTGGGTGCCTGCGCCGACTCGCCCGTGATGCTGGTCAACGACCGCACCATGTGCAGCTTCATGAGCAACGAGAAGCTCGACCAGCTCATCGACGGATTGCGCGCGTCCACCGGCGTCGCCAAAGGGGAGGCCGCGTGATGTCGCCCGAACAAGTGCTCCAGCAATTCCAGGCGACGGGCGTCCAGACCTGTTTCCATGACCGCCACATCGAGCCGCAGATCTATGCCGGCCTCGACGGTACCAACTGGCGCCTGGCCGACTACGAAGCGCGCGGCGGCTACAAGGCGCTGCGCAAGATCCTGACGGAGGGCCTCACGCCCGACCAGGTGATTGCCGAAGTCAAGGCTTCGGGCCTGCGCGGCCGTGGCGGCGCGGGCTTTCCCACCGGCCTGAAGTGGAGCTTCATGCCCCGCCAGTTCCCGGGCCAGAAGTACCTCGTCTGCAATTCCGACGAAGGCGAGCCGGGTACGTGCAAGGACCGCGACATCCTGCAGTTCAACCCGCACATCGTGATCGAGGGCATGGCCATCGCTGCGTATGCAATGGGCATCAGCGTGGGCTACAACTACATCCACGGCGAGATCTTCCAGAGCTATGACCGCTTCGAGGAAGCCCTCGAAGAAGCGCGCGCCGCCGGCTATCTCGGCGACAAGATCATGGGCAGCACGTACAACTTCCAGTTGCACGCCGCCCACGGTTTCGGTGCCTACATCTGCGGCGAGGAAACGGCGCTGCTCGAATCGCTCGAAGGCAAGAAGGGCCAGCCGCGCTTCAAGCCGCCGTTCCCCGCGAGCTTTGGCCTGTACGGCAAGCCCACCACCATCAACAACACCGAGACCTTTGCGGCGGTGCCCTGGATCATCAACAACGGCGGCGTGGCCTACCTCGAATGCGGCAAGCCGAACAACGGCGGCACCAAGATCTATTCGGTGAGCGGTGACGTCGAACTGCCCGGCAACTACGAAGTGCCCATGGGCACGCCGTTCTCCAAGCTCCTGGAGCTGTGCGGCGGTGTTCGCAAGGGCCGCACGCTCAAGGCCGTGATCCCTGGCGGATCGTCGTCGCCGGTGCTGCCTGCTTCCATCATGATGGAATGCACGATGGACTACGACTCCATCGCCAAGGCCGGCTCCATGCTGGGTTCGGGCGCCGTCATCGTCATGGACGACAGCCGCTCGATGGTCGAGTCGCTCCGGCGCCTGTCGTACTTCTACATGCACGAGTCCTGCGGCCAGTGCACGCCGTGCCGCGAAGGCACGGGCTGGCTCTACCGCGTGGTGGACCGCATCCACAACGGGCAGGGCAGGGCGTCGGACATGGACCTGCTCAATTCCGTGGCAGACAACATCCAGGGCCGCACGATCTGCGCCCTCGGCGACGCGGCGGCCATGCCGGTGCGCGCGATGATCAAGCACTTCCGTCACGAGTTCGAGGCCTTGATTCCGGGCTACGTCCCGAAAGCGCCCGTCCAGGCCTGAGCGCGATGAAATTGCCCCCTTACTCACATTCGTTCGCTGCCCCCCGAGGGGGCGCTGGCCTCCCTTGGGGCGGCCCGGCGGAAGCCCACACATATGGTTGAAATCGAACTCGACGGCAAGAAGGTCGACGTGACCGAAGGCAGCATGATCATGCATGCGGCCGACAAGGCGGGCACCTACATCCCGCACTTCTGCTATCACAAGAAGCTGAGCATCGCGGCCAACTGCCGCATGTGCCTGGTCGACGTGGAAAAAGCGCCCAAGCCGATGCCGGCCTGCGCCACGCCCGTCACGCAGGGCATGATCGTTCGCACCAAGAGCGAGAAGGCCATCAAGGCGCAGCAGTCGGTCATGGAGTTCCTCCTGATCAACCACCCGCTGGATTGCCCCATCTGCGACCAGGGCGGCGAGTGCCAGCTGCAAGACCTGGCCGTGGGCTACGGCGGTTCTTCTTCGCGCTACGAAGAAGAAAAGCGCGTCGTCTTCCACAAGGACGTCGGTCCGCTGATCAGCATGGAAGAAATGAGCCGCTGCATCCATTGCACGCGCTGCGTCCGCTTTGGCCAGGAAGTGGCCGGCGTGATGGAGCTCGGCATGACGCAACGTGGCGAGCACTCCGAAATCGAAACCTTCCTCGGCGATTCGGTCGACTCCGAACTGTCGGGCAACATGATCGACATCTGCCCGGTCGGGGCGCTCACGAGCAAGCCGTTCCGCTACAGCGCCCGCACCTGGGAGCTGTCGCGCCGTAAGTCGGTGAGCCCGCACGATTCCACCGGCGCCAACCTGATCGTCCAGGTCAAGAACAACCGCGTGATGCGCGTGGTGCCGCTCGAGAACGAAGACGTCAACGAGTGCTGGATCGCCGACCGCGACCGCTTCTCGTACGAAGGGCTCAACGGCCCGGAACGCCTCACGCAGCCGATGCTCAAGCAGGGCGGCCAATGGCACCAGGTCGACTGGCAGACCGCGCTCGAATACGTGGCCAACGGCCTGAAGCAGATCAAGGCCGACCACGGCGCGCAAAGCATCGGCACGCTGGTAAGTCCGCACAGCACGCTCGAAGAGTTGCAGCTTGCCGCCATGCTCACGCGTGAACTCGGCAGCGACAACATCGACCATCGCCTGCGCAACGCCGAATTCACGGCGTTCGAAGGCGTGCGCTGGCTCGGCACCTCGATCGCATCCCTCACGCAGCTGCAACGCGCGCTGGTCGTCGGATCGAACCTGCGCAAGGACCACCCGCTGTTCGCGCAGCGCATCCGCCAGGCCGTGCGCAAGGGCGCCGCGCTGTCGGTGATCACCTCGGCCAGCCTCATGGCCGACCGTGAAGCGTGGGCCATGAACGTGGCGCAATCGACGATCGTCGAAGCCGACCAGTGGATCGAGGCGCTGGCCGCCGTGGCCGCTGCCATCGGCCAGACCAATGGCGCCGCTGCGCCGCTGGCACCGAAGAATGCACCGGATGCCACCGCACAAGCCATCGCAGCATCGCTGCTGACCGGCGAGCGCAAGGCCATCCTGCTCGGCAACGCCGCCGCCCACCACGCGCAAGCCAGCAGCCTGCTGGCCCTCGCCAACTGGATCGGCGCTCAGACCGGCGCCACCGTCGGCTACCTGACCGAAGCCGCCAACACCGTGGGCGCGCAACTCGTCGGCGCGTTCCCGAAGAATGGCGGCCTCGATGCCGGCCGCATGCTGGCGGCGGGTTCCGGCCTCAAGGCGGTGCTGCTGCTCAACACCGAGCCGGTGTTCGACTCAGCCGCGGGTGCCGCAGCCGCCGATGTCATCGGCAATGCGCAAATGGTCGTCACGCTGAGCCCGTTCAAGGCCAACCTCGAGTTCAGCGACGTGCTGCTGCCCATCGCGCCGTTCACCGAAACGCCGGGTACCTTCGTCAATGCCGAAGGCCGCGTGCAAAGCTTCCATGCCGTCGTGAAGCCGCAAGGCGAAGCGCGTCCGGCCTGGAAGGTGCTGCGCGTGCTGGCCAACCTGCTCGGCCTGCCGGGCTTTGCCTTCGAATCGACCGCTGACGTGCTGCGCACCATCGGCGACAACGGCGCCGTGCCGGCCGATGCGCTTCGCAATACGACCGCAGCAAGGGCAGTGGCTTCCACCGGGGCGGTTCCCGCACCCGTGGTTGCGAGCATCTACCGGCTCGACTCGATCGTGCGCCGCGCACCGTCGCTGCAACTCACCGCCGATGCGCGCAACGCACTGGCAGCACCGGCCCGTGCCGAGGAGGCATTGGCATGATCGATTCACTGCATGCTTTCGGCCTGGGTCTGGTCCATGCGGGCTGGTGGACAGCCGTGGTCTGGCCCGTGATCTGGACGCTGATCAAGATCATCGTGGTCGTGCTTCCGCTGATGGGAGCCGTGGCCTACCTCACGCTGTGGGAACGCAAGGCCATCGGCTTCACGCAGATCCGCATCGGCCCGAACCGCATCGGCCCGCTGGGCCTGTTGCAGCCCATTGCCGACGCGCTCAAGCTGATGACCAAGGAAATCATTATTCCGACGGTCGCCAACAAGGGTCTCTTCCTGCTGGGCCCGATCATGACCATCATGCCGGCGCTCGCCGCATGGGCCGTGATTCCCTTCGGCCCCGATGTAGCGCTGGCCAACATCAACGCCGGCCTGCTGTTCGTGATGGCCATCACCTCGCTCGAGGTCTACGGCGTGATCATCGCGGGCTGGGCTTCCAATTCGAAGTACGCCTTCCTTGGCGCGCTGCGCGCCTCGGCACAGATGGTGAGCTACGAAATTGCGATGGGCTTCTGCTTCGTCGTGGTGCTGATGGTCTCGGCCAGCCTGAACATGACCGACATCGTGACAGGGCAGGGCAAGGGCACCTTTGCATCCATGGGCATCGGATTCCTGTCGTGGAACTGGCTGTCGCTGCTGCCGATCTTCGTCGTCTACTTCATCTCGGGCCTGGCTGAAACCAACCGCCACCCCTTCGACGTGGTCGAAGGCGAGTCCGAAATCGTCGCGGGCCACATGATCGAGTACTCGGGCATGAGCTTTGCCATGTTCTTCCTGGCCGAGTACGCCAACATGTGGCTGGTCTCGATCTTGTGCGTGGTGCTGTTCCTCGGCGGATGGCTGCCTCCGTTCGAGTTCCTGAGCTTCATCCCCGGCTGGATCTGGCTCGGTGCCAAGACCTTCTGCGTGGTCACCATGTTCCTGTGGGTTCGCTCGACGTTCCCGCGCTTCCGGTATGACCAGATCATGCGTCTGGGCTGGAAGATCTTCATCCCGGTCACGCTCGTGTGGCTGGTCGTGGTCGGTGCCTGGATGCAGACCCCGTTCAACATCTGGAAATAACTGGAAGCGCCAACATCATGTCTGCTGCGCACACCGCAACAACGTCCGCTCCGTTCTCGCTCAAGGATTTTCTGGGCAGCTTCATGCTGTTCGAACTGTTCAAGGGCCTTGCGATCACCGGCAAGTACGCTTTCGCCCGCAAGATCACGGTGCAGTTTCCCGAAGAAAAGACGCCGCTGTCGCCGCGCTTTCGCGGCCTGCACGCTTTGCGCCGCTATGAAAACGGCGAAGAGCGCTGCATTGCCTGCAAGCTCTGCGAAGCCGTGTGCCCGGCGCTCGCCATCACCATCGAATCCGATGTGCGCGACGACGGCTCGCGCCGCACCACGCGCTACGACATCGACCTGACCAAGTGCATCTTCTGCGGTTTCTGCGAAGAAAGCTGCCCGGTCGATTCGATCGTCGAGACCCACATCTTCGAATACCACGGCGAAAAGCGCGGCGACCTGTACTTCACCAAGGACATGCTGCTGGCCGTGGGCGACCGCTACGAAAAAGAAATTGCAGCGAACAAGGCGGCCGACGCCAAGTACCGCTGATCCGTTCAGCCCGAACCCCGTACCAATTCGAATTCCAAATGGACGTCAAGACCGGTCTGTTCTATCTCTTTGCCGTGGTGCTGCTGTTTGCAGCCTTCCGCGTCATCACCGCCCGCAATCCCGTGTACGCCGCGCTGTACCTGGTGCTGGCTTTCTTCCAGGCTTCGGCGATCTGGCTTCTGCTGCGCGCCGAATTTTTGGCGATCTCGCTCGTGCTCGTCTACGTCGGCGCGGTGATGGTGCTGTTCCTGTTCGTCGTGATGATGCTGGACATCAATGTCGACGGCTTGCGAGAGGGCTTCTGGAAGCACTTTCCGTTGGCAGCCGGCGTAGGCGCATTGATTGCGCTCGAAATGGCCGCAGTGCTGATGGGCGGCTTCCGTCTCGGTGAAGCACCGCGCGCCATGGCGACCACCTCTGCCAACAGCTCGAACACGCTCGAGCTCGGCAAGCTCCTGTATTCCGAATACCTCTATCCGCTGGAAATTGCCGCGGTCATCTTGCTGGTCGCCATCGTGGCCGCCATTGCCCTGACGCTGCGCACCCGCAAGGACAGCAAGTACGTCAACCCGTCCGCCCAGGTTCGCGTGAAGGCGCGCGACCGCGTTCGCATCGTGCAGATGGCGGTCACGCGCGCTGCCGAGCCCGTGGTGGACGCACCCGCCGACGCAGCAGCAGCGGCAAAGGAAAACAAGGCATGACGCTCACGCTCGGACATTTTCTATCGCTCGGCGCCATGCTCTTTGCGCTCTCGGTGATCGGCATTTTCCTGAACCGCAAGAACCTCATCGTGCTGCTGATGGCCATCGAGCTGATGCTGCTTGCGGTGAACATGAACTTCGTGGCGTTCTCGTACTACCTGGGCGACATGCATGGTCAGATCTTCGTGTTCTTCATTTTGACGGTGGCCGCGGCCGAGTCCGCCATCGGTCTCGCGCTGCTCGTCTTGTTGTTCCGCAACAAGTCCAACATCAACGTCGACGAACTCAACTCGCTCAAGGGTTGAAAGCAGTATGAGCGCAACCCTTTCCGCATCCACCCTACTGGCCGTGCCATTGGCACCCCTGGTCGGCGCCGTCGTCGCCGGCCTGTTCGGCACCAAGTTCGGCGGCAACCACATCGGCCGCAAAGTCACGCATTCGCTGACCATCCTCGGCGTTTTCGTCGCCTTCATCATTTCGGCGATGACGCTCAAGAGCGTGGTGGTCGATGGCGCCCGCTTCAATGCCACCCTCTACGAATGGATGGTCGTGGGCGGCCTCAAGATGGAAGTCGGCTTCCTGGTCGACGGCCTCACGGCCACGATGATGTGCGTGGTGACCTTCGTGTCGCTGATGGTGCACGTCTACACCATCGGCTACATGGAAGAAGACGAGGGCTACAACCGCTTCTTCGCCTACATCTCGCTGTTCACCTTCTCGATGCTGATGCTCGTCATGAGCAACAACATGCTCCAGCTGTTCTTCGGCTGGGAAGCGGTGGGCCTGGTGTCGTACCTGCTGATCGGCTTCTGGTTCAACAGGCCCACGGCCATCTTCGCGAACATGAAGGCGTTCCTGGTCAACCGCGTGGGCGACTTCGGCTTCATTCTCGGCATCGGCCTCATTGCAGCCTACGCCGGCACGCTGAACTACGGCGAAGCCTTCGCCAAGGCCGGCACCCTGGCTGGTATTACCTTCCCCGGCACCGAGTGGATGCTGATCACCGTGATCTGCATCTGCCTGTTCATCGGCGCGATGGGCAAGAGCGCGCAGTTTCCGCTGCACGTCTGGCTGCCCGATTCCATGGAAGGCCCGACACCCATCTCGGCGCTGATCCACGCGGCCACCATGGTGACCGCCGGCATCTTCATGGTGGCGCGCATGTCGCCGCTGTTCGAACTGAGCGACACCGCATTGAGCTTCATCCTGGTGATCGGTGCCATCACGGCGCTGTTCATGGGTTTCCTCGGCATCATCCAGAACGACATCAAGCGAGTGGTCGCGTACTCGACGCTCTCGCAGCTCGGCTACATGACGGTGGCGCTCGGCGCGTCGGCCTATTCGGTCGCGGTGTTCCACCTGATGACGCACGCCTTTTTCAAGGCGCTGCTGTTCCTCGGCGCGGGCTCGGTGATCATCGGCATGCACCACAACCAGGACATCCGCTGGATGGGCGGCGTGCGCAAGTACATGCCGATCACCTGGATCACTTCGCTCGTGGGTTCGCTCGCGCTGATCGGCACGCCGTTCTTCGCCGGCTTCTACTCGAAGGACAGCATCATCGAAGCGGTGCACGAAAGCCACCTGTGGGGCGCGCAGTTCGCCTACTACGCGGTGCTGGCCGGCGTGTTCGTGACGGCTTTCTATTCGTTCCGCATGTACTTCCTGGTGTTCCACGGCAAGGAGCGCTACGACCAGAACCCCGACGCGCACCACCACGACGAACATGCGGAGCACGATGAGGACCATGGCCATCACGGCGGCAAGCCGCACGAATCGCCCTGGGTGGTGTGGCTGCCGCTGGTGCTGCTAGCCATCCCGTCGGTGGTGATCGGCTTCATGACGATCGAGCCGATGCTCTTCGGCGAGTTCTTCAAGGGTGCCATCGCGGTCGACGCCGACAAGCACCATGCCATGAAGGAGCTCGGAGAAGCCTTCCACGGCCCCGTGGCCATGGCAATCCACGGCCTGACGGCGGCGCCGTTCTGGCTGGCGCTGGCCGGGGTGGTGCTCTCGTTCTACATGTACATGGTCAATCCGGCGCTGCCGGCCGCCATCAAACGTGCCTTCGGACCGGTCTATCGCCTGCTGGAAAACAAGTACTACCTCGACTGGTTCAACGAGAACGTCATTGCCCGTGCCACGCGTGCCTTCGGTACCGGCCTGTGGAAGGGCGGCGACCAGGCGTTGATCGATGGTGCCCTGGTCAACGGTTCATGGAAGGTCGTCGGCCGCATCTCGGGTGCGGTGCGCTGGCTCCAGTCGGGCTACATCTATCACTACGCCTTCGCGATGCTGCTCGGCATCTTCATCCTGATGACGTACTTCGTCTGGTTCAAACGCTGAGCTTTAGCGCTGGAGAAAAAGAAAAATGGGTTTGTTGAGCCTTGCCATCTGGGTGCCCATCGCATTCGGTGTCGCGTTGCTGGCGTTCGGCCGTGACGAGCACGCCCGGGGCGTGCGCTGGGTCGCGTTGGTCGGCGCGATCATCAGTTTCCTGGTGACCGTGCCGCTTTACACGGGCTTCGAGAACGGCACCGCCGCGATGCAGTTCGTCGAAAAGGCGAGTTGGATAGCGCGCTTCAATGTCAGCTATCACGTCGGCATCGACGGGCTCTCGCTCTGGCTGGTGCTGCTGACCTCGTTCACGACCGTGGTGGTCGTGATCTCGGCCTGGGAAGTGATCACCGAGCGCGTCAACCAGTACATGGCCGCGTTCCTGATTCTTTCGGGCTTCATGATCGGCGTGTTCGCCGCGCTCGACGGTATCCTGTTCTACGTGTTCTTCGAAGCCACGCTGATCCCGATGTACCTCATCATCGGCATCTGGGGCGGCCCGAACAAGATCTACGCAGCCTTCAAGTTCTTCATCTACACCTTGCTCGGCTCGCTGCTGACGCTGGTGGCGCTGATCTACCTGTACAACAAGTCGGGCGGCAGCTTCGACATCCTGAGCTGGCACAAGCTGCCGCTGGGTTTGACGGCGCAGACCTTCCTTTTCTTCGCGTTCTTTGCCGCCTTTGCGGTCAAGGTGCCGATGTGGCCGGTCCACACCTGGCTGCCCGACGTGCACGTCGAGGCGCCGACCGGCGGCTCGGCCGTGCTGGCCGCGATCATGCTGAAGCTCGGTGCCTACGGCTTCCTGCGCTTCTCGATGCCGATTGCGCCCGACGCCTCGCACGAATGGGCCTGGCTCATGATCGGTCTGTCGCTGATCGCGGTGATCTACGTCGGCCTGGTGGCGCTGGTGCAGGAAGACATGAAAAAGCTCGTGGCGTACTCGTCGGTCGCGCACATGGGCTTCGTCACGCTCGGCTTCTTCATCTTCAACGAGCTCGGCGTGTCCGGCGGCATCGTGCAGATGATCGCGCACGGCTTCGTGTCGGGCGCCATGTTCCTTGGCATCGGCGTGCTGTACGACCGCGTGCATTCGCGCCAGATCGCCGACTACGGCGGCGTGGTCAACACCATGCCCAAGTTTGCCGCGTTCGCGCTGTTGTTCGCCATGGCCAACTGCGGCCTGCCGGGCACCGCCGGTTTCGTGGGCGAGTGGATGGTCATCCTGGGTGCGGTCAAGGCCAACTTCTGGATCGGCCTGGGTGCCGCCACCGCGCTGATCTTCGGCGCGGCCTACACCCTCTGGATGTACAAGCGCGTGTACCTCGGCCCGGTCGGCAACGACCACGTCAAGGAACTCACCGACATCAACGCCCGCGAGTTCCTGATGCTGTCGCTGCTGGCCATTGCCGTGCTGTGGATGGGCATCTATCCGAAGCCGTTCACCGCCGCGATGGATGCTTCCGTGACGGAGCTCCTGCGCCACGTGGCTACCTCGAAACTGCCACGCTGAAGAAGAGAACGAGATGATTGACAAACTCAGCTGGGTCGCGATCTACCCCGAAATCGTGCTGCTGGTCATGGCCTGCATCATTGCACTGGTCGACCTGTCGAGCACCAGTGCGCAACGCACGCGAACCTACATCCTGACGCTGCTCACGCTGGCCGTGGTGGCCGTCTTGACCGGCATCGCCGCCAACGACGGCAAGACGGTGTACGGCTTCGGCGGCATGGTCGTGAGCGACCCCATGGGCAACTGGCTCAAGTGCTTTGCCACCGTGGCCCTCATGGTCACGCTGGTCTACGGCCGGCCCTACGCGGCGGACCGCGACATGCTGCGCGGCGGCGAAATGTTCACCATCAGCATGTTCGCGCTGCTGGGCATGTTCGTGATGATCTCGGGCAGCAACTTCCTCTTGATCTACCTGGGCCTTGAACTGCTCACGCTCTCGAGCTACGCGCTGGTGGCACTGCGCCGCGACAATGCGGTGGCAAGCGAAGCGGCCATGAAGTACTTCGTGCTCGGTGCCATGGCCAGCGGCTTCCTGCTCTACGGCCTTTCCATGATGTACGGCGCGACTGGTTCGCTCGACGTGAACGAGGTGTTCAAGATCATCGCCAGCGGCAAGGTGAACCATCAGGTGCTGGTGTTCGGCCTGGTGTTCATCGTCGCGGGCCTGGCCTTCAAGGTGGGGGCTGCGCCTTTCCACATGTGGGTGCCCGACGTGTACCAGGGCGCCCCGACGGCCGTCACGCTGCTGATTGGCGCGGCGCCCGAGCTGGCCGCCTTCGCCATCATCATCCGGTTGCTGGTGGAAGGTCTGCTGCCGCTGGCCATCGACTGGCAGCAGATGCTGGCCCTGCTGGCCATCGCATCGCTCCTGGTGGGCAACCTGGCCGCCATTGCGCAGACCAACCTCAAGCGCATGTTGGCCTATTCGACCATTGCGCAGATGGGCTTCATGCTGCTCGGCCTGGTGGCGGGCGTGGTCAACGGCAACACCTACAACGCGCAGTTCGCGTACAGCGCCTCGATGTTCTACATCGTGACCTACGTGCTGACCACGCTGGCGAGCTTCGGCATCATCCTGCTGCTGGCGCGCGAGGGCTTCGAAAGCGAAGAGATCACCGACTTGGCCGGCCTGAACCAGCGCAGCCCGCTGTATGCCGGCGTGATGGCCATCGCGATGTTCTCGCTCGCCGGCCTGCCGCCGCTGGTCGGGTTCTATGCCAAGCTGGCGGTCCTGCAGGCGCTGATCGCGTCGGGCCAGGCGCTCTACATCGGGCTGGCCGTGTTCGCGGTGATCACTTCGCTGATCGGCGCCTTCTACTACTTGCGCGTGGTCAAGGTCATGTATTTCGACGCTCCCGTCACGGCCAGCACCGTGTCGGCCCCGCGCGACGTGCGCACCGTGCTGTCGATCAACGGCTTGCTGATTCTCGTGCTGGGCATCGTTCCCGGCGGCCTCATGACGCTGTGCGCCAACGCCATCGTGGCGACGCTGGCCAACTGATCCCGGCCAGAGCACGGTGTCGCAAACCGCCTCGGTCTGGGTCGTGCTCGTGGTGGCGCTGATGGCGGCCAACCTGCCGTTTCTCAACGACCGGTTGTTTGGCGCCATACCGCTGCGCGTCCATCCCAAATCGCTGGCGATCCGCTTTGCCGAGCTGGTGGTGCTGTACTTCGTTGCCGGCGGCGTGGGGCTGCTGTTCGAACGCAGGGCGGGGCAGATCGCCCCGCAGGGCTGGGAGTTCTACGCGGTGACCGGCGCGCTTTTCATCGTGCTGGCATTTCCAGGATTCACTTGGCGCTACCTCATGAAGCACAGGCACTGACATGACTTCCACCTCCATTGCCGAATCGCACCTGAAGGAAGAGCGCACTGCCAGCGAGGTGCTGGTCAAGGGCAATTTCCTCCAGGTCTGCCGAGACACCGTGCGCCTGCCCGACGGCCACACCGCCACGCGCGAGTACGTGATCCATCCGGGCGCGGTGGTGGTGATTCCGCTGCTCGACGACGGCCGTGTGGTGCTTGAGCGCCAGTACCGCTACCCGGTCGCGCACGTGATGACCGAGTTTCCGGCCGGCAAGCTCGACGCTGGCGAGGATCCGTTCCTTTGCGGCCAGCGCGAGCTGGTCGAGGAAACCGGCTACACCGCGCGCGAATGGGCATATGCCGGCGCCATGCACCTGGCGGTGGCTTATTCCACCGAGATCATCCACATCTACTTTGCGCGCGGCCTTTCGCTCGGCACGCGCCAGCTCGACCACGGCGAGTTTCTCGACGTGTTCACGGCCACGCCGCAGGAAGTGGCGGGCTGGTGCCGCGACGGCACGATCACCGATGCCAAGTCGCTCACTTGTGCGCTCTGGCTGCAGAACGTCCTTTCGGGCGCATGGGAACTCGATTGGCAGGCCCCCGCTGCGCAGGGCGGCGCGGGATAATCCGCGCATGAAGGTTCTCGATCTACGCTGCTCGCATGGCCACGGCTTCGAAGGCTGGTTTGCGTCCAACGAGGCGTTTGAAACCCAACTCTCGGCCGGCCTGGTCGAGTGCCCGGTCTGTGCCGACACGCGCATCGTCAAGCTCCTGAGCGCGCCGCGCCTCAACCTCGGCAACGCCAAGGCGCCGGCGGATGCCGCGGCATCCCCGACCCCGGACTCGCCGGGCAAGGCGCAGCTTCCGGCCGAAATGTCTCCCGAGGCACGGTGGATGCGCGCGGTGCGCGAGGTTCTCGCGAAGACCGAGGACGTCGGCGAACGCTTCGCCGACGAGGCGCGCAAGATGCACTACGGCGAAGCCGAGGAGCGCGGCATCCGCGGTCAGGCCACCCGCGAGCAGACAGAGGCGCTGCTCGAAGAAGGCATTCCGGTGATGCCGCTGCCGATTCCGGCCGCGCTCAAGGAAACGCTGCAGTAATCCGCTCCTGCGCGTGCAGGATCAAGCCGTGAATTGAAGGGCCGCCAAGCGGGCGTAAACCCCGCCTTGCGCCACCAGCGTGGCATGCGTTCCATGCTCCACGATGCCGCCATGGTCGAGCACGATGATGCGGTCGGCCTTCTGGA
Organism: Variovorax sp. OV700; assembly: GCF_900099805.1. Taxonomy (GTDB): domain Bacteria; phylum Pseudomonadota; class Gammaproteobacteria; order Burkholderiales; family Burkholderiaceae_C; genus Variovorax. The sequence continues at coordinate 36,184 of NZ_FNDR01000005.1, forward strand.
CCGTGGCGAGGCGGTGCGCAATCACCAGCGTGGTCCGGCCTTCCATCGCCGATTCGAGCGCCGCCTGCACCATGCGCTCGCTCTCCGCGTCGAGCGCACTCGTCGCTTCGTCCAGCAACAGGAGCGGCGGGTTCTTGAGAATGGCGCGCGCAATCGCGATGCGCTGGCGCTGTCCACCCGACAAGCGCACCCCGCGCTCGCCAAGGAAGGTGTCGTAGCCTTCGGGCAGCGCCTGCAGAAAGTCGTGCGCAAAGGCCGCGCGGGCGGCGGCATGCACCTGGTCGGCGGTTGCGTCGGGGCGGCCGTAGCGGATGTTCTCTAAGGCGCTGGCCGAGAAGATCACGGCGTCCTGCGGCACCAGGCCGATACGGGTGCGCAGATCGGACAACGCGAGCGAGGCGAGCGGCACCCCATCGAGCAGCAGACGCCCCGACTGGGGGTCGTAATAGCGCAGCAGCAGCTGGAACACCGTGCTCTTGCCCGCGCCGCTCGAACCCACGAGCGCGACCGTTTCGCCGGGCGCGATGTCGAGGCTGAAGTTCTTCAGCGCCGGCGTGCCGGGCCGCGAGGGGTAGTGAAAGGTCACGGCTTCGAACTTGACCGCGCTGCCCGCCACGGGAACGGGCGCGGCCGCGGGATCCTGCGGGGAAACGATCGCCGCCGGCGCATGAAGCAGTTCCATCAGGCGCTCCGTCGCGCCGGCTGCCCGCAGCAAGTCGCCGTAGACCTCGCCGAGCACGGCGGTCGCGCTCGCGAGAATGGCCACGTAGACCACGGTCTGGCCCAGGTGGCCGGCCGTGATGTCGCCGCGCAGCACGGCTTGCGTGCCCTGGTACAGGCCCCAGAGCAGCGCTGCCGAGGTGGCGATGATGATGAAGGCCACCAGCACCGAACGCGCCTTGGTGCGGCGCACGGCGGTCTTGAAGGCATTTTCGGTCGAGGCATTGAAGCGGCCGGCTTCACGCGATTCGGCCGTGTAGCTCTGCACCACCGGAATGGCATTGAGCACCTCGGCCGCGATGGCGCTCGAGTCGGCGACGCGGTCCTGGCTGGCGCGCGAGAGCTTGCGCACGCGCCGGCCGAACCACATGCTCGGCAGCACCACCAGTACCAGGATGCCCAGCACCTGGACCATCACATAGGGGTTGGTCCAGATCAGCACTGCCAGGGCGCCCACGCCCATGACCGCGTTGCGCAGGCCCATGCTCAGCGACGAGCCGACCACCGTCTGTACCAGCGTGGTGTCGGCCGTCAGGCGCGACAGCACTTCGCCGGTTTGCGTCGTCTCGAAGAACGCCGGGCTCTGGCGCAGCACATGGCCGTACACCGCATTGCGCAGATCGGCCGTGACGCGCTCGCCGAGCCAGCTCACCGTGTAGAAGCGCGCGGCTGAAAAAAGTCCCAGCGCCACGGCCACTGCGAATAGCGCGCCGAAGTGCTCGCGCAGCGCCATGGTTTGCGCGCCCTTGTCCGCGCTGACCAGGCCGCCGTCGATCAGGCTGCGCAGGGCCAGCGGAAACACCAGCGTCGTGATCGCCGCGAACACCAGAAAGATGCCCGCCAGCACGATCTGAACGCGGTATGGCCGAAGAAAAGGGCTCAAGCCCGACAGCGACCGGGGCGAGCCCTTGGCTGGAGTAGACAGAGGGGAAGAAGCCATGGCGCGGATTCTACCGACGCTTGCCGCCACAAAGGCAGCCTTGACAATAATTGCTTGGGCAATTAATATTCTGGCCATGAGCGATGCAGATACCCCGCAAGTCCCGCCAGCTTCCGGCGACCCCAAGCTCCGGCCGGCGGACTTCTACCGTGCCGAGACCTACCAGGCCGAGGAGAGCATCGGGTATCTGATGCGGCGCATATTGAGCGCCGTGGCCCAGGCCGTGGAAACCCGCATGTGCGAACCCGGCAGCCCCACCTTCCCCCAATGGTTGCCCCTGTACAAGCTGCACGTCGGCGCGGCCACCACAGTGGCCGAACTGGCCCGCGCCTGCGAGCTCGACGCGGGTGCCATGACGCGCCTGCTCGACCGCCTCGAGGCCAAGGGCCTGTGCCGCCGCGTCCGCTCGCTGGAAGACCGCCGCGTCGTCAACATCGAACTCACCGAAGAAGGCCGTGCCGCCGCCAAGGAAGTGCCGCATGTGCTGAGCCGCGTGCAGAACGAGCACCTGGCGGGTTTCACCAACGAAGAGTGGGAGCAACTCAAGGGTTACCTGCGCCGCATCCTCGACAACGCGCAGGCCCTCGCAGCCCGTGGAGAAAAAAATGACTGAATCCCTTGCCGCGCGCGCTGTGCGCCGTACCCCTGTTGTCGCGGCCGCGCTCCTGATGGTCGCGCTGGCCGGTTGTGCCGACATGGCCGGCATCGGCTCGGAGGCCAGGCTTCGCAATGCGTCGTCGCTCGGCATTGCCGCCGACAGCGGCGCAGCCGTTGTGCCCAGTGTCGACAGCCAATGGTGGCGAGCCTTCGGCGACGCGCAGCTGGACACGCTGATCGACCAGGCCGTGGCCGGCAATCCGAATCTCCAGGTGGCACGCGCACGCCTCGCGCGGGCGCAGGCTTCCGCGGACATCGCCGAGTCGGCCCTGAAGCCCAAGGTGAATGGCGAACTCGACCTGAATCGCCAGAAATTCAACAGCAACTACATCTATCCCGCACCGCTGGGCGGCTCGACGCAGAACATCGGCCTGCTGCAGCTCGGCGCAAGCTGGGAGCTTGACTTCTTCGGCAAGAACCGCACGGCCCTGGAAGCCGCCATTGGCAGCGCCAATGCCGCGGCCGCCGATGCCGATGCCGCGCGCGTGCTGCTGGCCAGCAACGTGGCGCGCAGCTACTTCCAGTGGGCGCGCCTGAACGAGCAGCTCGGCGTGGCCCAGCGCACGCTGGCCCAGCGCGACGAAACGCTCAAGCTCGTGCGCGATCGCGTTTCCGCCGGCCTGGACACCCGCCTCGAACTGCGCCAGAGCGAAGGCGGGCTGCCCGAAGCGCGCCAGCAGATCGAAGCACTCAACGAGCAGATCGCGCTGCAGCAGCACGCACTCGATGCGCTCGTGGGCCAGCCCAACGTGTCGGCTTCGCTCAAGCCGCCGGTGCTCGAAGCCGTCAAGCCCATCGCGCTGCAGGCCAACATTCCGGCCGACCTGCTGGGACGCCGTGCCGACATTGCCGCCGCGCGCTGGCGCGTCGAGGCCGCCTCCAGCGACGTGGCCAATGCCAAGACCCAGTTCTATCCCAACGTGAACCTCACGGCCTTCGTCGGCTTCCAGAGCCTGGGTTTCGGCAAGCTGCTCAAGTCGGGCAGCGAGCAGTGGGGCGTGGGCCCGGCCATCCATCTGCCGATCTTCGAAGGGGGCCGGCTGCGAGCCAACCTGCGCGGCAAGGCGGCCGACCTGGACGGCGCGATAGAGAGCTACAACGCCACCGTTCTCGATGCGGTGCGCGACGCGGCCGACCAGGTGTCGAGCGCGCAGTCGATCGCCCGTCAGCAAGCCGAACAGCGCGCCGCGCAAACGGCGGCCGAAGGTGCCTACGACATCGCGGTGCAGCGCTACCGCGCCGGCCTCGGCAACTACCTCAACGTGCTGACCGCGGAAACCGCCGTGCTCGCGCAGCGCCGGCTGGCGGTCGATCTTGCCGCCCGCGCGCTCGACACGCAGGTGGGCCTGGCGCGCGCGCTCGGTGGCGGCTGGCAGCCGCCGGCAACCGCCACCGCCGCGGCGCCCGCGCCGTCCGCATTGAACTGAACTGAACCGACTTCTTCGTCTTCGGAAAGAAATTCATCATGAGCGACAACAACACTCCGACGCCCGCTGCTTCCGCAGCCTCCACCGCAGCACCCGCAGCACCCGCGGCACCCGCCGGCAACGGCAAGCGCCGCCGCGCGCTGACTGCACTCGCGGCCGTGGTGATCGTCGCCGGCGGCGGCTGGGGTGTCTACGAATGGCTGGTCGCCAGCCATTACGAAGACACCGACAACGCCTACGTGCAGGGCAACGTCATCCAGATCACGCCGCAGATCGGCGGCACCGTCATGGCCATCAACGCCGACGACACCGACTTCGTGAAGGCCGGCCAGCCGCTGGTGCAGCTGGACCCCGCCGATGCGAAGGTGGCGCTCGAGCAGGCCGAGGCCGCGCTGGCGCAGGCCGTGCGCCAGGTGCGCACGCTGTACGCCAACAACGGCTCGCTGGCCGCACAGGTCACGTTGCGCCAGTCCGACATCGCCCGGGCACAGAGCGACATCGCCAAGGCGCAGGACGACCTGCAGCGCCGCCGCGCGCTGTCGGGCAACGGCGCGGTCTCGAAGGAAGAACTCAACCACGCCGAGACGTCGCTCGACAATGCGAAGAGCCAGCTTGCGGCGGCGCAGGCCGGCGTGGTGGCCGCGCGCGAAGCGCTGGCCAGCAATCAGTCGCTGACCGAAGGCACCAGCGTGGCCCAGCACCCGAGTGTCCTGGCCGCCGCCGCCAAGGTGCGCGAGGCGTACCTCGCCACGCAGCGCGTGGCGCTGCCGGCGCCGGTCGATGGCTACGTGGCCAAGCGCACCGTGCAGCTCGGCCAACGCGTGGCAGCCGGCACGCCGATGATGTCCATCGTGCCGCTGAACCAGCTGTGGGTCGACGCCAACTTCAAGGAAGTGCAGCTGCGCAACATCCGCATCGACCAGCCGGTAAAGCTCAAGGCCGACGTCTACGGCAAGAAGGTCGAATACACCGGCAAGGTCGCCGGCCTGGGCGTGGGTACCGGCAGCGCGTTTGCGCTGCTGCCCGCGCAGAACGCCACCGGCAACTGGATCAAGGTGGTGCAGCGCGTGCCGGTTCGCATCGCGCTCGATCCCGAGCAACTCAAGGCCAACCCCCTGCGCATCGGCCTTTCGATGGATGCCGAGATCGACATCTCGCAGAAGAGCGGAAAGATGCTGGCCGATGCGCCGCGCGCCACCGCCATGTCGCAGACGCAGGTCTACAGCAAGCTCGACCAGGGCGCCGACGCCGAAGTCGATCGCATCGTGGCCGCGAATCTCGGGCGCGGCGCATCCGCAGGTTCCGCGGCGCCGGCAACGGCCCGCTCGGCCACGCCGGCCGCCAATGCCGGGACCGCTGCGCAAGCTGCTTCGCAATCCCATCCCGGCTGATCGCCGTCAACGGTTCCCGAGGCAAAGCCAATGGCCACTGCTGCTCCCGCTTACGTTGCGCATCCGCCGCTCGAGGGCGCCGCCCGCGTCTGGGGCACGATCGCGCTTTCGGCCGCCACCTTCATGAACGTGCTCGACTCGTCGATCGCGAACGTGTCGCTGCCGGCCATCTCGGGCGACCTGGGCGTGAGCACCACGCAAGGCACCTGGGTCATCACCAGCTTCGCGGTGGCCAACGCCATTGCGGTGCCGCTCACGGGTTTCATGACCCAGCGCTTCGGCCAGGTGCGCCTGTTCATGGCCAGCGTGATCCTGTTCATGATCGCCTCGCTCTTGTGCGGCCTGGCGCCGAACATGACGACGCTGATCCTGTTCCGCGCGCTGCAGGGCTTCGTCGCGGGGCCGATGATCCCGCTGTCGCAGACGCTGCTGCTGTCGAGCTATCCGCGCGCCAAGGCGGGCCTTGCGATGGCGATGTGGTCGATGACGACGCTGGTCGCGCCGGTGATGGGGCCGCTGCTGGGCGGCTGGATCACCGACAACATCTCGTGGCCGTGGATCTTCTACATCAACATCCCGGTCGGCATCGTGGCAGCGGCCATCACCTGGACGCTCTACCGCAAGCGTGAAAGCACCACGCACAAGGTGCCGATCGACGCCATCGGCCTCGCGCTGTTGGTGCTGTGGGTCGGCTCGATGCAGCTGATGCTCGACAAGGGCAAGGAACTCGACTGGTTCCATTCGCCCGAGATCGTCACGATGGCGGTCATCGCCGTGGTCGGCTTCGCGTTCTTCCTCATCTGGGAGCTGACCGACAAGCATCCGGTGGTCGACCTGTCGCTCTTCAAGCGCCGCAACTTCTGGTCGGGCGCGGTGGCCACCGCCGTAGCCTACGGCCTGTTCTTCGGCAACGTGGTGCTGCTGCCGCTGTGGCTGCAGCAGTGGATGGGCTACACGGCCACGCAGGCCGGCATGATCATGGCGCCGGTGGGTCTGCTCGCCATCTTCTTCTCGCCGGTGGTCGGGCTCACGGTCGGCAAGATCGATCCGCGCCGTTATGCCACCTTCTCGTTCCTGGTGTTCGCGCTGGTGCTGTGGATGCGGTCGAACTTCAACACGCAGGCCGACTTCGTCACGATCATCATCCCGACGATCATCCAGGGCATCGCGATGGCGTTCTTCTTCATTCCGCTCGTGACCATCACGCTGTCGGGCCTGACGCCAGATCGCATTCCGGCCGCGTCGGGGCTGTCGAACTTCCTGCGAATCACCGCGGGCGCGATGGGCACGTCGATCACCACCACGTTGTGGGAGAACCGCGCCGCGCTGCATCACTCGCAGTTGGCGGAGTCGGTGAACCAGGGCAACAACGCAGCGACCAATGCAATGTCCGGGCTGGCGAGCAGCGGCCTGAGCACGGAGCAGGTGCTGGGGCAGGTCAACCGCATCGTCGACCAGCAGTCGTTCATGCTGGCCACCAACGACATCTTCTATGCGTCGGCCATCCTGTTCCTGCTGCTGATTCCGCTGGTGTGGCTGGCAAGGCCGCAGCGTGGCGGCGCAGGCGGCGACGCCGCGGCGGGAGCGCACTAGGCGCGCGAAGAGGAAAGAAAGGCGCGCTTCTTCAGGCGCCGAGCGCCCGAAGCACGTCGTAGCACGCGCCCATGGTGTGATAGTCGGTCTTGCCGGCTGGGCTTTTTTCGTCGCTCAGCTTGCGGTTGTCAGGCGTGAGGATGCGATACCACGCGCCGTGCCGGTGGTCGACGAAGTGCGCCCAGCTGTAGGCCCAGATGCGGTCGTACCAGTCCCAGTAGCCGGCGTCGCCGGTACGCACGGCCAGGACGGCAGCGGCGGCAAAGCTCTCGGCTTGCACCCAGAAGTACTTGTCGCCGTCGCACACCGCACCATCGGGGCCGAATCCGTAGACCAGCCCGCCGTTGTCGGCATCCCAGCCGCGCAGCATGGCGATGTCGAAGAAGTGCCGTGCGCGCGGCACGATCCACTCCGCCTCGCGGCCTGCGGCAACCAGCGCGCGCTCCAGCTGAAGCAACAGCTTGGCCCATTCGGTGAGGTGGCCGGTCTGGAAACCCCAGGGCCGGAAGATGTTGCTCTTGTCGTTGCGGTTGTAGTCCCAGTCGACCGACCAGTCTTCGCGGTAGTGCTCCCACACCAGTCCCTCGGCCAGCGCGGCCTGCCGGCCCGTGACCGAGTCCGCAAGCGTGAATGCACGATCGAGATAGCGCGCCTCTTGCGTGGCCTCGAACGCGGCGAGCATCGCCTCGCAGGCGTGCATGTTGGCGTTCTGGCCCCTGTAGGGTTTGACATGCCAGTCGGCGCTGGCCTCGTCCGCATAGAGCGCATGTTGCGGCTCCCAGAAACGCTGTTCCATTAGATCCCAGGTGTGCGCCAGCCCCGCACGCGCTTCGCCGATGCCGGCCATCAGCGCGTGCGCGTGCGCGAGCAGCACGAAGGCGAGGCCATAGCAATGGTTCGTGTCGTCCTGCACCGTGGCTCGTGCGTCGTGCCAGTCGATCTGCCATGCATAGCCGCCGCCCGGCTGCGCGTGCGCGTGCTGCACGAAAGCCAGGCCGTGGCGTGCGGCGACAAGGTCTTCCGGCCTGCCGAAGCGGCGGTAGGCCATTGCATGATTGAACACGAAGCGCGTGCTGCTCACCAGGTGCCGCGTGCGGCGGTCGTACACCGTGCCGTCGTCCTTGAAGAAGTGGAAGGAGCCTCCTGATGAGTCGCGGCTGACCGGCTCGTAGAAAGCCAGCGTATGCAGGATGTGGTCCGTCAGGAAGTCGGGTGAGCGGAAGTCGGGCATGGGGTTCAAGGTTGAAGCCAGCGAGTCATTGTCATTGTGACGACAGTCATTCGCTGCAAGGGAGTGACGGTGCGCACAAGTTGCACTGCAGCATAGGCATTTGCCCCAGTATGCAAGCGGGAGGCACCCACGAACAATCAGGCCGCGCTCGGTAGTGGCGCATCGAGATGGACCGCATGACCGACATATTCTTCCTGAACCCGGGCGACTTCGCGAGATGAGCGACGTCATCCTCGAAACACGCCAGCTCACCAAGGAATTCAAGGGCTTCACGGCGGTCAGCAAGGTCAACCTGTCGGTCGTGCGGGGATCGATCCACGCGCTCATCGGCCCCAACGGCGCCGGCAAGACCACCTGCTTCAACCTGCTCACCAAGTTTCTCGAGCCGACCACCGGCACCATCCTTTTCAACGGGCATGACATCACGGGCGAGCGGCCGGCGCAGATCGCGCGGCGCGGCATCATCCGTTCGTTCCAGATCTCGGCGGTGTTTCCGCATCTCACGCTGCTCGAGAACGTGCGCCTCGGGCTGCAGCGCGCGCTCGGCACTTCGTACCACTTCTGGAAGAGCGAGAAGTCGCTCAAGCCATTGGATGCCAGAGCACGCGAACTGCTGGCCGAAGTGGGTCTGGCGGACCAGGCGGACGAGCTTACCGTGAACCTGCCCTACGGCCACAAGCGTGCGCTCGAGATCGCCACCACGCTCGCCATGGACCCCGAACTCATGCTGCTCGACGAGCCCACGCAGGGCATGGGCCACGAAGACGTGCACCGCGTGGCGGAACTCATCAAGCGCGTGTCTGCGGGTCGCACCATCCTGATGGTCGAGCACAACATGAGCGTGGTGTCGACCATTGCCGACACCATCACCGTGCTGCAGCGAGGCGCCGTGCTTGCCGAAGGGCCGTACGCTGAAGTCTCGAAGAATCCGCAGGTGATGGAAGCCTATATGGGCACAACGGATGGTCAACTGCAGGGGGCGCATTGACATGACGGCTGCCTTGGAAATCAAGGGTCTCCAGGCCTGGTACGGCGAATCGCACGTGCTGCACGGTGTCGACATGGTGGTGCAGCCCGGCGAGGTCGTCACGCTGCTCGGCCGCAACGGCGCCGGACGCACCAGCACGCTGCGCGCCATCATGGGCCTGACCGGCACGCGCAAGGGCAGCATCGAAGTCAACGGCGTGCAGACCATCGGCATGGCGACGCACCGCATCGCACACCTGGGAATCGGCTATTGCCCCGAAGAGCGCGGCATCTTCGCCAGTCTCTCGGCGGAAGAAAACCTGATGCTGCCTCCGGCGCTCAAGGGTGCGGGGCAGGGCATGTCGGTGGCCGAGATCTACGAGATGTTTCCCAACCTGGCCGAACGCCGCAACAGCCCGGGCACGCGTCTTTCGGGCGGGGAGCAGCAGATGCTCGCGGTGGCGCGCATCCTGCGCACCGGCGCCAAGCTGCTGCTGCTCGACGAGATTTCCGAAGGCCTGGCGCCGGTGATCGTGCAGGCGCTGGCCCGAATGATCCACACACTGCGCGCCAAGGGCTACACCATCGTGATGGTGGAGCAGAACTTCCGCTTCGCCGCACCGCTGGCCGACCGCTTCTACGTGATGGAGCACGGCCGCATGGTCGAGGCCTTCGGCGCCAAGGAACTCGACGCCAAGATGCCTGTGCTCAGCGAGCTGCTGGGCGTGTAGCGGCCGCGCCAACGTTTTTTCCCCGTTGACTCTCTCAACCATCCCAGGAGACACCATGCAAAACAAGCTCAAAATCATTGCACTCATGCTCGGAGCCGCGGGTCTCGCCAGCCATGCCGTGCAGGCGCAGGAGAAGGTCGTCATCGGCTACATCAGCGACCTGTCGGGCCTGTACGCCGACCTGGAAGGCAAGGGCGGCGCAACAGCCATCCAGATGGCCATCGACGACATGGGCGGCAAGGTGCTCGGCCAGCCCGTGGAAGTGCTGAGCGTCGACCATCAGAACAAGCCCGACATTGCAGCCTCGAAGGCGCGCGAATGGATCGACACGGCTGGCGCCACGATGATCTTCGCGGGCACCAATTCAGGCGTCGCGCTGGCCACCTCCAAGGTGGCGCAGGAGAAGAAGCGCGTGTTCTTCACCAATGGCGCGGCCACCTCGGCGCTGACCAACGCGCAGTGCAGCCCCTACACCGTGCACTACGCCTACGACACCGTCGCGCTGGCCAAGAGCACCGGCGGCGCGGTGGTCGACACCGGTGGCAAGAGCTGGTTCTTCCTGACGGCCGACTATGCCTTCGGCCATGCGCTCGAGGGCGACACCGCCAAGGTCGTCAAGGCCAAGGGCGGCACGGTGGTGGGCACGGTGCGGGCACCGCTCAATGCATCGGACTTCTCGTCCTTCCTGCTGCAGGCGCAGAACTCCAAGGCGCAGGTGCTGGGCCTGGCCAACGCCGGCGGCGACTTCATCAACTCGATGAAGGCGTCGAAGGAATTCGGCATCGACAAGTCGATGAAGGTCGCCGGCCTGCTGGTGTTCCTGACCGACGTGAAGAGCCTGGGCCTGCCGGCCACGCAGGGCCTGCTGCACACGACCAGCTGGTACTGGGACGCGGACGACGAGTCGCGCAAGTGGGCCGCACGCTACGAAGCCAAGACCAAGAACAAGCCGACCGACATCCAGGCGGCGGACTACTCGGCCACCATGACCTACCTGAAGGCCGTCGAAGCGGTGAAGAGCACTGACGCCGACAAGGTCATGGCTTACCTCAAGAAGACGCCGATCAACGACTTCTACGCCAAGGGCGTGATCCGCCCCGACGGCCGCATGGTGCACGACATGCTGCTGGCAGAGGTCAAGAAGCCTTCGGAATCCAAGGGTTCGTGGGACCTGCTGAAGATCGTCAAGAAGGTGCCGGGCGACCAGGTCTACACGACCAAGGAAGAGAGCACCTGCGCGCTCTGGAAATAATTGTTGCTCGCCCCCCAGTCTTCGCGCACAGCGTGTCGCTTCGCCAACCCCCTTGACCGGGGGGCGGTTCGGCCGCTTCGGGCGGCCGTGCGTGGCGGCCCCCTCGCGAAGTCATTGCTGTCTTTCTGAACCTCGTCTATACGATGAACATATCCATGCCTGCCCTGTTGAGCCAGCTCCTGTTGGGGCTGGTCAACGGGTCGTTCTACGCGATCCTGAGCCTGGGGCTGGCGGTGATCTTCGGTCTACTCAACGTCATCAACTTTGCGCACGGCGCGCTGTTCATGATGGGAGCGGTGCTGTCGTGGATGGCGATGACGTACTTCAACATCGACTACTGGGTCATGCTGGTGGTGGCGCCCTTGATCGTCGGCCTGTTCGGCGTGCTGATCGAGCGTCTGTTGCTGCGCTGGATCTACAAGCTCGATCACCTCTACGGCCTGCTGCTCACGCTCGGCCTCACGCTGCTGATCGAGGGCGGCTTCCGCTCGGTGTACGGCGTGTCCGGCCTCGCCTACAGCACGCCCGAGGCGCTGAGCGGAGGCACCAACCTGGGCTTCATGTTCCTGCCCAATTACCGTGCCTGGGTGGTCGTGGCGTCGCTGGTCGTGTGCTTTGCCACCTGGTATGCCATCGAGAAGACAAGGCTCGGCGCCTACCTGCGCGCTGGCACCGAGAACCCGCGGCTGGTGGAAGCCTTCGGCGTCAACGTGCCGCTGATGGTGACGCTGACCTACGGTTTCGGCGTGGCGTTGGCGGCCTTTGCCGGCGTGCTGGCCGCGCCGGTGATCCAGATTTCGCCGCTGATGGGGCAGAACCTCATCATCATCGTGTTCGCGGTGGTAGTCATCGGCGGCATGGGCTCGATCATGGGCGCCATCCTCACGGGCCTCGGGCTCGGCGTGATCGAAGGGCTGACCAAGGTGTTCTATCCCGAGGCTTCGGCCACCGTAGTCTTCGTGATCATGGTCGTGGTGCTGCTGATCCGCCCCGCGGGCCTGTTCGGCAGCGAGAAATAAGTCCATGAAGAAAATATCGCTCGTCGTCTACGGGGTGCTGCTGCTGGCGCTCGTCGCCGCACCTTTCATCGGCTTCTACCCGGTGTTCGTGATGAAGGTGCTGTGCTTTGCACTCTTCGCCTGCGCCTTCAACCTGCTGCTGGGCTACACCGGCATGCTGTCGTTCGGCCATGCCGCCTTCCTGGGGGGCGCCGCCTACATCACGGGACAGGCGCTCAAGGTCTGGCACCTGACGCCCGAACTCGGCCTGATCGCGGGCACGCTGGCTGGCGCGCTGCTGGGCCTGGTGTTCGGCTGGCTGGCCATCCGCCGCCAGGGCATCTATTTCTCGATGATCACGCTGGCACTGGCACAGATGATGTATTTCGTCGTGCTGCAGGCGCCCTTCACGGGCGGCGAAGACGGACTGCAGAGCGTGCCGCGCGGCAAGCTGTTCGGCCTCGTCGATCTGCGCGACGACCTGACGATGTACTACGTCGCGCTGGTGATCGTGGTGGCGGCCTTCCTGCTGATTGCGCGCACCGTGCACTCGCCTTTTGGGCAGGTGCTCAAGGGCATCAAGGAGAACGAGCCGCGCGCCATCTCGCTGGGCTACGATGTCAACCGCTTCAAGCTGCTCGCCTTCGTGATCTCGGCGGCGCTGTCCGGCCTGGCCGGCTCGCTCAAGACGCTGGTGCTGGGCTTCGCGTCGCTGAGCGACGTGCACTGGACCGCATCGGGCCACGTGATCCTGATGACGCTGGTGGGCGGCCTCGGCACGCTCTCGGGTCCGTTGGTGGGCTCGGCGGTCGTGGTGCTGCTGGAGAACAAGGTCGGCGACTTCGGCACCTTCATGGCACGCGCGACCGGTGTCGACTGGTTCAACACGCTCGGCGAATCGGTGACCATGGTCACAGGCCTGATCTTCGTGATCTGCGTGCTCGCATTCCGCAAGGGGATCATGGGCGAGGTCATCGCCTTCATCGACCGCCGAAAAAGCAAGGTCTGATGCAACGAAAAAGGCGGACGGTGTCCGCCTTTTTCGCATCTGGGGCAGGAGGCCCGTTCAGGGCAGCACGGTGATGCGGTTGGTCGCCGGCGGCGCCAGCGGGCTGTTCGCCTTGATGTAGGCCTCCAGCGCATCCACGTCCTGGTCGCCGCCGAGCGTGTCGGTGCCCTGGTTGAACACCGTGAAGTTGTCGCCGCCGGTGGACAGAAAGCTGTTCATCGTCACGCGGTAGCTCGTGCCGTCGGTCATCGCGGTGCCGTTGAGCGCCATGCTGCTGATACGCGAGCCGGCGGGCGCCGAGAGGCTGTAGCTGTAGCTCAGGCTGCGCGAAGGGAGCAGCACTCTGGGCGAAGCGACCGTGTTGGTGCCGCTGTTGAACTGTTGCTCCAGCACGGCCTTGATCTGCGCGCCGGTCATCGTCTTCACCACCAGGCTGTTGCCGAAGGGCTGCACGCTGAAGACCTGGCCGTAGGTCACGCTGCCGTCGCCGGCCGGCACGAGGTCGGCGCGCACGCCGCCCGGATTCATGAACGCGATCTGCGCGCCGCCCTTGTTGCTGGCGCTGGTGGCGTCGAGCTGCGCATCGGCGATCAGATTGCCGAGCACGCTCTCGCGCGAAGCGGTCTGCGTGCGCGTGGCCGGGCCCGAGAGCGTGCCCACCACCCGCTGCACCAGCGGGGCGGCGATCGAAAGGTACTGGCTGATGAGTGCGGCCACCTGCTGGTTCTTGCCGAACGCAGGGTACTGATCGGTCAGCGCAATCGTGTTGGCGCCGCTGGTGTAGGCCTCGCCCTGGACGATCACGTTGTCGGCCGATTTTGCCGTCACCTTGCGGGTGCGCGTGTCGATCGTCAGGTTGATGTCGGTCAGCAAGGTGCCGTACTGGCCGGCGCTCGTCAGCAGGAAGGGCTTGGCCGGGTTCGTCTTGCCGTAGTCGCAGATGTACGAGCGGTGCGTATGTCCCGAGATCACCACGTCGACCGATGCGTCGAGCTTGTCCAGGATCGGCAGGATGTCGCCGCTCAGTCCGGCGCAGCTCTTGTCGTTGTAGCCCACCGTGGTCGTGCCGCCTTCGTGGACCACCACGACGATGGCATCGGCACCCTGGGCCTTCAGCTGCGGAATCAATGCGTTGGCCGTGTCGGCTTCGTCCTTGAAGCTCAGGCCCGCGACACCGGACGGCGTCACGATGCTGGGCGTGCCCTTGAGGGTCATGCCGATGAACGCCACCTTCACCGTGGCCCCATCCTTCGTGAAGGTCCTCATGCCCGTGGCGGGAAACAGCGTCGTGCCGTCGGTCTTCACGGTGTTGGCTGCGAGGAAGCCGAAGTTGGCGCCGGGAAAGGCCTTGTTGACACGGCAGGGCTCCAGCGGCGTGTTCTTGGCGCAGCCGCCGTTCTTCATGCGCAGGAGTTCGGTCTGGCCCTTGTCGAACTCGTGGTTGCCGACCGCGTTGAAGTCGATCTTCATCTCGTTCACGGCCTCGATGGTCGGCTCGTCGAGGAACAGCGCCGACACCAGCGGCGAGGCGCCGATCATGTCGCCAGCGGACACCACTGCATTGTTCTCGTTTTTGGCCTTGAGCGACGCAATGGCCGAAGCGAGGTAGGCCGCGCCGCCGGCGGGCACCGCGACCGTGCCGCCGCTCTTGGCGGGCGCGGTGATGGACAACCTGGGCGGCTCGAGGTTGCCGTGCAGGTCGTTGAAGGCAATGAGCTTCACGTCCACGCTGCCGGGCGTGGCGGGCGGCGGCGGGGCTGGCGGCGCGGGGGCCGGTGCGGGCGACGGGATGAACGGAATGAAGCCGTTCGAATTATCGTTTCCGCCACAGGCGGACAGCGCGGCCAGGACAATCCCCGCCAGCGCGAGACGTGGTTTTAAAGATGCGTGCATGAGCCTCTCCTCTTTGTGGAATGCAGCGCATGCTGAAGATGGCAGATGACGTCGCCATGACCGCCGCTCCTCTTCGTTCGAGTTCTCAGGGCAGGGGAACCAGGCGAATGGTCACGTCGGGGCCGAAGGCGCGTTGCAGCAACTCGCCGGCCTGCGCACTGCGCGCGTCGTCGGGCGAGTGCACGGCGAGCCATCCGCTGGCGGCTCGTCGCTGCAGATGCCAGCCCTCTTGCCCCACCCGGATGAGGCTGGCAAGCGCCGCGGCGTCCGCCACGGGCAGCGCCTCGGGCGCGATGTCCAGCCAGTCCACGACCTGGTCGGCCTCGCCGCCGAGCCGTGCGGTCGCGCCTTCGACCAGTGCGTGCTGCGTGGCCGCATCTCTCACCGCGCCCTGCAGGATGATGCCGTTGCCATGCCAGCGGATTTCGAGCGCGGCGCCGTTCGCCGGCAGGGCAGGCCGCGCGGCTGCGAATGCCCATGCGATGCCTGCTGCAGCGGCCAGCACAAGCATCAGCAGCGCGATGATCCGGGGTCTGTTCTTCTTCATTCGAGCCTTGGCGCACGGCCATCGTGCAATGTCGAAAGCCGAGTTCAGGGGCTCGGCATGACAGCGTGATGACGGGCCGAAGCTGCGCGGTCTCTCAGAGCCGCAGCGGCGCAGCGTAGCCCGTCATCTCCAAGTAGCCCCGGCCGACACGGCGCCCCTGTGCATCGAGCAGATCGCTCACGCCTTCCCAGTACACGCCGCCGGCAGAGCCACGGCTGTCGAGCTCCTGATCGTCGAGCAGGGCGCGCACCTCGAAGCTGCCCGATGGGGTCTGCACGCGCCACTGCGTCGGGTACTTCGCCTGCGTGCGCGGACTGGTCCACGCGCTCACACCGTCGAAGCGCACCTCGTCGCTGCCGAAGATGCGCAGCGCACCGTCGCGTGTGCGAAACGATCCGCCCGCCCACAATGCACCGCCGTCGCGACGCCGCAAACGGAAGGCGGTGAGGGCGCTGCCGTCGTCCAGGTTCATGCCGATCCAGTCCCAGCCCACGGCGTCGGGATGCATCAGCGCCTCGCTCCATTCATGGTCGAGCCAGGCGGTGCCGTCGACGTCGAAGGCCTGGCCTTTCTTGAGCGTCAGCCTGCCCTGGGTCTTGAGCTGGGGTTCGCTGTAGTAGTAGCTCGCCTGCGCCTCTTCCGGGCCCTTGCGCGAGAGTCCGGCCTTGCCCTGCAGCAGCACCGGCTGCGTGGGCGCGAAGCGCAGGTCGATCGAAAACTCACCGGCCGGGATGTGCGCCGAATAGCTGCCGTCCGCCCCGCGTACCAGCGACCAGTCGCGCAGGCGCACGTCGGTATCGGCTTCGCTGGCCGACGCAATGCCGAAGCCCGCGCGTGCAATGCGCTGGTCGTGCAGCAGCACGCGGCCTTCGAGGTCGGTGACGGCCGCATGCGCGAACACGAGATGCTTGGCCGCGAAGGCCGAGCGCAGGCCTTGCGCCGCATCGACGCGCGAGCGGAAGAACGTCACCTGGAAGCCGAACTCGCGTCCCGCCAGCGTCTTCGCGTGGCCCGTGATGTACCACCACTCGGTTTGCAGTTCGGGGTGGCTGCCGAAGTCGCGCGGGAACTGCAGCGCGCGCGCAGGTAATGCCCAGCTTGCGGGCGCCGCGGCGGCCAGCGCCGCGAGCAGCAGGCTGCGCCGGGAGAGACTGAGGAAGGCAGGCGGCGGCATCACTCCGCAACCAGCGCGTCGATGCGCTGCTGCGACGGTCCGATGTCGCCGAATGCGTTTTGCACCCAGGCCGCATCGTGATAGCTCGGCAGGTAGCGTTCGCCCGCGTCGCACAGCAGCGAAAGAATGGAACCCTGCCGGCCGGCCGCGCGCATCTCGCGTGCAATGGCCAGCATGCCGACGAAGTTGGTGCCGGTCGAAGGGCCGACCTTGCGCCCCAGCAGTGCCGAGAGCGCATGCATCGCCGCCACCGAATCGAGGTTGGGCACTTCGATCATGCGGTCGACCAGCGTGCGGATGAAGCTCGGCTCTACGCGCGGCCGGCCAATGCCTTCGATGCGCGAGCCCGCCGCCGTCATCGTTGGATCGCCTGTGCGGTGGTAGGCCGAGAACACCGAGCCCTCGGGGTCGGCCACGCACACCTGCGTGTCATGGCAGCGAAAGCGCACGTAGCGCCCGATGGTGGCACTGGTGCCGCCGGTGCCCGCGCCCACCACGATCCAGGCCGGCACCGGATGCCGCTCCCGCGCCATCTGCTGGAACATGCTTTCTGCGATGTTGTTGTTGCCGCGCCAGTCGGTGGCGCGCTCGGCATACGTGAACTGGTCCATGTAGTGGCCGCCCGTTTGCTCGGCGAGCGCACGCGCCTCTTCGTAGACCTGCGACGCGTGATCGACGAAATGGCAGCGCGCGCCATAGAAAGCGATTTGGGTCACTTTCTCTGGCGAGGTGCTGCGCGGCATCACGGCGATGAAGGGCAGGCCCAACAGACGCGCGAAATAGGCTTCGCTGACCGCCGTCGAGCCGCTCGAGGCCTCGACGATCGTGGTGTCTTCGCGCACCCATCCGTTGCACAGCGCATAGAGAAAAAGCGATCGCGCGAGGCGGTGCTTGAGGCTGCCTGTGGGGTGGGTCGACTCGTCCTTGAGGTACAGGTCGATGCCTTGAGCGGCGAGCGTTGGCAGCGGCAGCGGGATGAGGTGCGTGTCGGCGCTGCGGTGGTAGTCGGCTTCGATGCGGCGGATGGCTGTGCCTTGCCAGCTGGTGGGGGTTTGCTGCATATCACTGGCAGTCTACAAGGGTCTTGTTTGTTTCCCGAGGCCGGGACTCGCCCCGGCGGGCGACTCACTTTCTTTTGCTTCGCCAAAAGAAAGTAAGCAAAGAAAAGGCGACCCCACTGTCTGCGACCCCTGCGCTTCGCTACGGGGCAACCTGCGGTGCTCGCGTTTCGCGGGGTCCGCAGAACTCGCTTCGCTCAAACAGCTGCGGCCCTGATCCGCGAAACTCTCCGCTCCTCGGCGCATACAGAGGGGCTTGGAGACCACACGGGCCTTTGCTTCGCTCGGCCACCAGGCCACCGCAGGCGCTACGCGCCTGCGGTGGTTGGTATTGGGCTTCGGTATTGAGTTTTGCAGTTGGCCTTGGGGCCGAGCGAAGCGATGGCCTGTCGGCTCCCACCCCTTCTGTATGCGCCGAGGAGCGCAGATGCAGGCGGGATCAGGGCCGCAGCTGTTTGAGCGAAGCGAGTTCTGCGGACCCCCGCCGGAATCGAGCACCGCAGGTTGCCCGCAGCGAAGCGAAGGGACGCAGACAGTAGGGTCGCCTTTTCTTTGCTTACTTTCTTTTGGCGAAGCAAAAGAAAGTAAGTCCGCCGCCGGGCGGATATCCCGGCCTCGGAACTCAAAAAACCCCTACCAATCCTCCTTAACAGCAAGAACAACATCCTTCCCAGCAGCCGCCCGCCCAGCCATCCACGCAGTCACCGTCCCCGCGGCCACAACAGCAGCGCAAAGCACCAGCAACCGACCCCAAGGCACCAGCAAATCCATCGTCCAGTGAAAGCTCTGCGGATTGACGACTTTCACCAGCACCACCGACACCGAGAGCCCGAGCAAGAGCCCGGCCACGGCCCCGATCGCTGTCCATGCCGCGCCTTCGCCCGCCACCACGGCCAGCACCTGCCGCCGCGTAAAGCCCAGATGCGCGAGCAGCCCGAACTCCTTGCGCCTGGCCAGCACCTGCGCGCTGAAGCTCGCCGCAATGCCGAACAAGCCGATGGCAATGGCCACGGCCTGGAGCCAATAGGTGACTGCAAAGCTGCGGTCGAAGATGCGCAGCGAAGTCGCGCGGATCTGCCCGACGGAGGAGATCTCGATGTTCGAACCGGATTCGCCGCTCACGCCGCTGCGACGCGCCGCAAGCTCGCGAACCGCGGCTCGGACTGCGCCTTCGGATGCGCCCGGCGCAAGCCACAGCGACACATCGCTCACGTTGCGTTCGCCGGTCAGCCGCTCGAAATCGCGCGCGTCCATGGTGATGGCGCCGAACTGCCGCGCATAGTCGCGCCACACGCCCGCCACGAAGAATTTCGCCGCCTCGGAACCCGTGGCGCCGCCCAATGCCGAGGACAGCGGTGCGAACAAAGCGCCCGGCTTGGCGCCATACAGCTCGACCATCGGTTCGCTCACGTAGATGCCGATCTGTCCCGCGGGCACCGGCAGCGCGGGGCCCACCAGTGGTAGCGCCTGCGCCGCGCCGCCATCGAGGCTCCGCGAAATCAGCGCGACCGCGGGCTGTGCGGGGTCGAGCTGCAGCGACCGGGTGCGCAGCGTGCCGGTACGCTCCACGCCGGGCAGTCGTGACAGCGCCTGCACGAAGGCCGGCGGGAAGGTGGCCGTGTCGCTGCTGCTCTGGGTGCCCGAATTGCCGGAGCGGCCGCTCGAGGTGGCGCGAAGATAAAGATCGGCCGGCAGCACCACGTCGAGCCAGCGCGTCACCGAATCGCGGAAGCTTGCGACCATGACCGTGAGCGCCACCGCGAGGCTCAGGCTCGCGACCACGCCGCTGACCGCCACGGCGGCGGTGCCGCGCATGCGCCGCGCGCGCTCGATGGCGAGCATCGGCAACACGCGCTGCGCAAACACGGGCGCCACGCGGTCGTAGAGCAGCGCGATCAGCCAGGGCAGTGCGGTGATGCCGCCCACGAGCAGGCAGCCCACCGAAAGATAGGCCGCCACCGGAATGCCGCCGATGGCCGGCATGTTGGCCAGTGCCGCGCTCGCGGCAATGAGGCCGAGCGCCAGCCAGTGGCTCTTGCTTTGGACCGGTGCGGCGCCCAGGCCCTTGAGGGTCTGCGCCTCGGGCAGCGCCTGTGCCGCGCGCGCGGGCCACCAACCGCCCACCAGGGCCGCGAGCACGCCGAGCCCGCCGTACAGCAAGGCCGAGCCGGTGCTCCAGTGCAGTGCGGGCGCCACGCCCTCGAAGTAGCCGCCGCCGAGGTCGCCGCCGAGCACGCGCAGCGCGAAGGCCGCGAGCGCAGTGCCCAGGGCCAGGCCGGCGCCACTTCCGATCAGGCCCAGCACCAGCGATTCGAGCAGCACCAGGCGCAGCCGCTCGCGCGGCGTCAGGCCCAGCACGCCGAGCAGCGCGAACTGCTGCGCGCGCTTGGCCACGCTGAGTGCCAGCACCGAGAACACCAGGAAAGCCCCGGTGAAAAGCGCCACCAACGCCAGCACCGTCAGGTTGACGCGGTAGGCGCGCGAGAGATTGCTCACACGCTCGGCCGCGTCGCCCGGCTCGGCAAACTGCAAGCCGGCGGGCCAGCCCGGTGACCGCTGCAACGACGCGATGAACGCCGCCTGATCGGTGCCCGGTGCCAGCCTCAGGTCGACACGGCTGAGTTGGCCGAGCTTGCCGAACAGGTCTTGTGCGGCCGCGATGTCCATCACCGCCAGCGCCGTTCCGCTGGCGGCGACATGGCCTGCAACTTCGAGTTGCTGCCAGGCGCTGCCGCTGCGCAGCTGAATCGTCTCCGCGCGGCCTTCCACCGCTTCGGCCGGCAGGCCGAGCACTTTGCGCGCCGCGGCATTGAGAAACACATGGCCCGGCGCCAGCATCGCGAAACGGTTGGCGTTCTTGCGGGGCTGCGGCATCAGCGCCGGTGCGATGGTGGGCAGCGCAAGCGCATCGATGCCGATCACGCGCATCGGCACCTGGCGTTCACCAGCCAGCGCCAGGCCCTGGAACTCGAGCACCGGGCTCGCCAGCGTCACCTGCGGATGCTGCGCCAGACGCGCGAAAACAACTTCGTCGAAGCTGCCCTGCACGGCGCGCACCTCGAGGTCCGGCTGGCCGTTGACCGAACGCACCGCGCTCGAGAATTCGTCGAGGGCCGAGGCATTGATGAGCTGCACCGAGAACGCGAGCGCCACGCCCAGCATCACGGCCAAGACGGCCGCGGCGTTACGCCAAGGGTGGTGGCGCAGTTCCTGCCAAGAAAAGGTGGTGAGCAAGGCACGCATGACGCGATTGTGGCTGGCGCCCGGGAGCGCGCACGAATCTCAAAGCCGCTCAGACATCCCGTTGAGATAGGCGCGCACGGCTGCGCTGGTGCTGAGGCCAATGGCGCGGTCGAAAGCCTGGCGCGCCGCGGCACGCGCACCGCCGGCCGCCAGCAGGTGGGCGCGCGCTGCCCAGAAGGGCTGATAGCTCGCGACCTCGTCCGCTGGAATGGCATCGAGCGCCTGCAGGCCAATGTCCGGGCCGCGTGCATTCGCCAAGGCGCAGGCGAGGCTGACCTGCGCGCCGACGCTGGGCCGAAGGGCCAGCAGGCCCTCATACAGCGCCACCAGCGCTTCGGGTGGCACCGGTGCTCCCACGCGCCGCTCGCAGTGCGCCGACTGGATGGCGGCTTCCAGCTGGTACGCGCCGATGCGCTGCATGCCTGAGGCGCGCCGCAGGCATTCCTCGGCTTGCGCGAGCAGTGCGGGATCCCAGCGTGCCATGTCCTGCCGGTCGAGCGGCACATAGGCGCCGGCCTCGCTGCGGCGGGACGCCGCGCGGCTCTCGCAAAACAGCATCAGCGCCAGGAGCCCCAGCGGCTCGGGTTCGTTCGGCATCAGGCTGCAAAGAATGCGGCCGAGGTCGATGGCTTCGGCCGTGAGGTTGCGGGGCAAGGCATCCGCGCCGTCGACGTCGTCCCAGCCGGTGCCGTAGGCAGCATAGATGCCGTCCTGAACATCCTGCAGCCGTTGCGACAGGTCGCGAGCCTGCGGGTATTCGAAGGGAATGCCCGCGGCCCGAATGCGCGCCTTCGCCCGCACGAGGCGCTGGCCGAGCGTGGAGGGCGAGGTCAGGAAGGCGCCCGCCATGCGGGCCACGTCGAGCCCGAGCACCGTCTGCAGCATCAGCGGCGCACGGGCGGCCGCGTCGATGGCGGGATGCGCGCACACGAAGAGCAGCCGCAAGCGCTCGTCGGGCACGGCCGCGCCGTCGGCGGCGCCCACGTCCACCTCGCCGGCCAGCAGCAGCAGGGTTTGCGTGGCCGCATCCTGCACGCGGGTGTGGCGCCAGGCGTCGAGCCTGCGGTGCCGCGCGACGCTGAGCAGCCAGGCGTCGGGCTGGTCGGGAATTCCGTCGGCGGGCCAGCGCTCGAGTGCGCGCGCGAACGCATCGGCAAGCGCATCTTCGGATGCCGCAATGTCGTGCGTGCGCGCCGAAAGGATCGCGAGGAGCCGCCCATACGACTCGCGCGCTGCCCGTTCGGCGGCCCGATGAGCCGCCGGATCGTTCACGCGGCGGCTGTTGCGGTTGCAGTGAAGACGGGGCGCACCTCCACGCCGCCGCTGGTGGCGCACGGCGCCCGCGCGGCCCACTCGAGAGCCGCATCGAGGTCGGTCACGTCGATCACAAAGTAGCCGCCGAGCTGCTCCTTGGTGTCGGCGAAGGGGCCGTCCTGCACTTGGCGCTTGTCGCCGCGCACGCGCAGCGTGGTGCCGGTCATGGGCGGGAACAGGCCGTGGCCGCCCAGCGAAATGCCTGACGCGCGCACGGCGTCGGCATAGGCCATCCAACTGGCCCGCAAGGCTTGCGAAGACGCATCGTTGCGCTGCTCGAACTCGGCTGCGGGTTGGTAAAACATCAACATGTACTGCATGGTGTCTCTCCGTCATGGAAAAGGTGCTGAGCAGGATCGCTCACCCCAATGACGGCCCGCAGCCTGTCATTTCGACACGAGGCGGTGTCGCGCGGGATTATTTTTTACGCGATCGTCGTTCGGCGCAACGGTTCGCGCCAAATAACGGAACGGCCGGTCATCCGCGAGTACCGGGTTTTTGCCCATCGGGCTTCAACGGATCGAAAGCCGCCGCTAAGCTCGGCCCATGCAACTACCTACCTACGACGACGTCATTGCCGCGGCTGCGCGGCTCGAAGGCCATGCCCACCGCACGCCCGTGCTGCGCTCGCAGACGGCCGACGAGCGCTGGGGCGCCAGGTTCTTCTTCAAGTGCGAGAACTTGCAGCGCATGGGCGCATTCAAGTTTCGTGGTGCGTTCAATGCGCTGTCGAAGTTCAGCGCTGCGCAGCGCAAGGGCGGCGTGATCGCGTTCTCCTCGGGCAACCACGCGCAGGCCATTGCGCTGTCGGCCCGGCTGCTCTCGATGCCGGCCGTCATCGTCATGCCCAAGGACGCGCCCGCCGCCAAGGTCGCGGCCACGAAGGGCTATGGCGCCGAAGTGGTGATGTACGACCGCTTCACCGAAGACCGCGAGGCGCTGACGAAGCGGCTTGCGCAAGAGCGCGGCATGACGATGATTCCGCCCTACGACCATCCGGACGTGCTCGCGGGCCAGGGCACCGCGGTGAAGGAGCTGATCGAGGAGACCGGCCCGCTCGACCAATTGTTCGTGTGCCTGGGCGGCGGCGGGCTGCTGTCGGGTTCGGCGCTGTCGGCGCGCGCGCTGGCGCCGGATTGCAAGGTGTACGGCGCAGAGCCCGAAGCGGGCAACGACGGCCAGCAGTCTTTCCGCGCCGGGAAGATCGTGCACATCGAAACGCCCAAGACCATTGCCGACGGCGCGCAGACGCAGCACCTGGGCGAGTACACCTTCGCGATCATCCGGCGCGACGTAGACGACATCTTCACCGTGACGGACACGCAGCTCGTCGAGGCGATGCGCTTCTTTGCCGAGCGCATGAAGATCGTGGTGGAGCCGACGGGTTGCCTCGCTTTCGCGGGGGCCATCGCGGCAGGCAAGGCCATTGCGGGCCAGCGCGTCGGCATCGTGGTGAGCGGCGGCAACGTCGACCTCGCGCGCTACGCCGCGCTGCTCGCGTAGCTCAGGCGCGAATTCCTTCGGCCGTGAGATGCAGCAGGCGGTCCGCACGGGCCGCCGCGCTCTCGGAGTGCGTCACCAGCACCAGCGAGGCGCCGTGCTCGCGCGTCTGGCCGATCAGGAGCTCCATCACCTTGGCGGCGGTGGCGGGATCGAGGTTACCGGTGGGCTCGTCGGCCAGCAGCAGGGCGGGGCGGTGCACCAGTGCACGCGCAATCGCCACGCGCTGCAGCTGTCCGCCCGAAAGCGTCTGCGGCAGGCGCGCACCCATGCCGGGCATGCCTACCGCTTCGAGCATGTGCGCGACACGGCCGTCGTCCTTCTGCCCGCCCAGCAGCATGAGCGGCAGCGATACGTTCTGCGCCACGTCGAGGTGCGGCAGCACATGAAAGGCCTGGAACACGAAGCCCACGTGGCGCCGCCGCCAGAGCGCGCAGGCTTCGCCGTCGAGCGCGCCGATGTCGGTGCCCTCGTGCGTGACGGTGCCCGCATCCCAGCTGTCGAGCCCGGCCATGCAGTTGAGCAGCGTCGACTTGCCCACACCCGATTCGCCGACGATGGCGACGAATTCGCCGGGCTCGACGGTCAGCGTCACGTTCTCGAAGACCGGGACATCGCCATAGTGCTTGGCGAGCTTGGAAATGCGCAGCGTCATGCGGCGGTTGCAATGCGTTGAACGGCGGTCTGCACGGCGTCGGGCGCATCGCAAGCGATGACGGTGCGAGCCGGCATGCTGCGCAGCCAGGTGATCTGCCGCTTGGCAAGCTGTCGCGTGGCCGCGATGCCGCGTTCGCGCAACTCGTTCATGGCCTTGGCGTCGGGCGTTGCGCTGCCAGACGTGTCGAGCATTTCCCACGCCTGGCGATAGCCCACGCAGCGCATGGAGGGGAGCTCTGTCGAGAGGTCGCCGCGTGCGCGCAGTGCCCTGACCTCGTCGAGGAAGCCGGCTGCCAGCATGGCGTCGAAGCGATCGGCAATGCGCGCATGCAGCCAGGCGCGGTCGCCGGGTTCGAGCGAGAAGAGCATGCCCCCGGCCAGGCCTTTCGCAGCCTTGTTTTCCCCGGCATGAAAGCTCGACAGGGGCTGCCCGCTGCTCTCCCAGACTTCGAGCGCGCGCTGGATGCGCTGGCTGTCTTGCGGCGCAAGGCGTGCGGCCGTCACGGGGTCGACCTTGGCGAGCCGCGCATGCATGGCGGGCCAGCCCAGCGCGGCTGCTTCGGTGTCGATGCGGGCCCGCACCGCGGCGTCCGCGGCAGGCATGGCATCGATGCCGTCGAACAGGGCCTTGAAATAAAGCATGGTGCCGCCCACCAGCAGCGGCAAGGCACCGCGGGCGCGGATCTCGTCGATCAGCCGTGTCGCATCGACCACGAAAGCCGCGGCGCTGTAGCTCTCGGCGGGGTCGAGGATGTCGATCAGGTGGTGCGGTACGGCTGCCTGTTCGGCCAGGCTCGGCTTGGCGGTGCCGATGTCCATGCCGCGATAGACGAGCGCGGAATCGACGCTGACGATCTCGACCGGCCGTACGCGTGCCACCGCCAGCGCTACCGCGGTCTTGCCGGAGGCGGTCGGCCCCGCGAGCGCTATGTATTTCAGGTTTTCAGGATGGCCGGTGGCGGCAACAGAGGGCGGCATAAGCGCCCGAGGGTAACAACAAAAACGAAGCCGGGCCTTGCGTCAGATGGCCTGCGCGCTGGCGGCGGCCTTGGCGCGCGCTTCTTGCGGCAGAGCAGTCGAATCCGCGCCCTGGGTCGGCGGCAATACGGGCACCGGTTGCGCGGCGCGCGTCACGGGCATGGGCAAGCCATCCGTGTGCCGCACGGCCAGGGTGGCCTCGGGCTTCATGCGGAACAGCTGAGAGAGCGCGGAGCGGTACTGGGCCTCTCCGACCGAATTGGTGTTGTGGTGCGACCCGCCCTCGACCAGCACGAACAGCTTGGGGACCGTGGCCGCGTTGTAGAGCTTGCGGCCCAGCGTGGGGTTGATGAGGCTGTCGGCGGTGCCATGCACCACCAGCAGTGGCGCGCCGATGTCCTTGACCCGATTGATCGCCTCGAAGCGCTGCGTGATGAGGGCACCGAACGGCAGCCAGCCCCACTTGAAGCCGCTCACCACGTCGGCAATGGAGGTGAAGGTGCTTTCGACGATGGTGCCGCTCTCGTCGTTGACGTGCGCGGCCAGGTCGATGCCGATGGCGCCTCCGAGCGAGTGGCCGAAGATGTAACGGTGCTGACGGGGGTGGCGGGCGGCAAGCCAAGTCCAGGCGGCGCGGGCGTCTTCGCGTGCCGATTCTTCGGACGGCAGGCCCTTGGAGCTCTTGCCGAAGCCGCGGTAGTCGATGGCCAGCACCGAAAAGCCCAGATCGTGCATGCGCTGGATGCGCGGCGCCGAGCCGGCCACGTTGTAGCGGGCACCATGCAGGTAAAGCATCACGGGCCGGTCGGTAGTTTCGGGCTCGCCGCCGAGCCAGAGGCCATGAAGGCGTGCGGATTCTCCGGTAATGGACGACTGGAAGTCGATCCAGACGTCCTGCATGCCCTCGGTCATGGTGGCGGTGTTGCCCCAGCTGCGGTCGCTGGGTTGAAAGATCCACTCGCGTTGCTGCTCATCGAACGTGGAGCAACCGGCCGCCAGAAGGGCGCACAGCGAAAGAACGGAGGCAAGCAGGGACCAGCGTTTCATGGGCTAGAGGGACAGCGAAGCCGGCAGAAAGTTCATGTACTTTCGACTGAAACGCGCCGACACTGCGCCTCAGCACCCCTCCCTCGCAGTGCTCATGCGGCACTTTGTTCTACACATGCAACGCCCGTGCCCGTTTCACGGATGACCGCCAAAAACCCCGGAAAAACCCTCAAAAGCACCCGATTGGTTACCTGCCGCGCATAAAAAGCGCGTCCAGCTCGCGAATCGACAGCTGCCGCCAAGTGGGGCGGCCATGGTTGCACTGGTCCGAGCGCTCGGTTGCTTCCATTTGACGTAATAAAGCGTTCATTTCGTCGATGGTGAGCTTGCGATTGGCCCGCACGGCACCGTGGCAGGCCATAGTCGAAAGCAATTCGTTCCGTGCCCGCTGCACCACGCTGCTCGCTTCGTGCTGGGCCAGTTCGGCCAGCACGCTGCGCGCGAGCTCCACCGGATCGCCATCGGCCAGGGTGCCCGGGACCGCACGCACCGCAAGGGTGCGCG
Source organism: Variovorax sp. OV700 (assembly GCF_900099805.1). Lineage (GTDB taxonomy): Bacteria > Pseudomonadota > Gammaproteobacteria > Burkholderiales > Burkholderiaceae_C > Variovorax. The sequence goes on from NZ_FNDR01000005.1 coordinate 63,014, forward strand.
GCGAAAAGGGGGTGATTTCCAGCCCCAGCGTGGGCAGTACCGCGGCGCAGGCTTCGGCGGTGGCCACTTCTTGCGGCGTGGCCGCGAACGTGGCCGGAATCAGCAGCGGCTGGCTGGTGATGGCGGCGCCGTCCAGCTGCATCTTGAGCCGCTCGTAGACGATGCGCTCGTGCGCGGCGTGCATGTCGACCACGATCAGGCCCTGGCTGTTCTCGGCCAGGATGTAAATGCCTTGCAGTTGCGCCAGCGCGCGGCCGAGCGGCCAGGCTTCGTCGTGGGTGGCAAGGGCTTCGGGTGCTGACGATTCACCCGGCAACCCGGCCGGGGCGCGCAACGCCATCGGCGATGCGCCGGCACTGGGCCAGCCCGAGGCAGCGGGCTCGGGTGAGTGGGACGCCTCGTCCGCCCGACGCGGCCACATGGCCTCGAAATCGCCGGCCCCGCGCTCCCTGGCCGTGAAGTTGATGGCGGGCTGCGCCCAGGTGACGCCCGAAGCCGGCAGGTTCGGCTTGAAAAAGGGTTGCTGCACGCCCGCCGGCGCCACCGCATCGCCCGCGCGCGGCGCGGCAAGCGCGTTCTCGATGGCGTGGCGCACCGCCTGGTGCACCTCGCGCCCGTCGCGAAAGCGCACTTCGATCTTGGTCGGATGCACGTTCACGTCGACCCGCGACGGGTCGATTTCGAGGTAGAGCGCGTACACCGGCTGGCGTTGGCCATGCAGGACGTCTTCATAGGCGCTGCGCACCGCGTGCGAAAGCACCTTGTCGCGCACGAAACGGCCGTTGACGTAGAAGAACTGCTGATCTCCGCGCGACCGGGCCGCGTCGGGAATGCCCGCACGGCCGACCACGCGAACCGGGCCGCCGACATGATCGACTGCCACGCTCTGCGCCACGAAGTCGTCGCTGAGCGCATCGGCGAGCCGCTGCTCGCGCTGGTCAGCGGCGCGCCACTGCTCCACCAGCTTGCCGTCGTGCCACACCGAGAAGCCGACTTCTTGCCGCGCCAGCGCATGGCGCCGCACGGCCTCGATGCAGTGGGCCAGTTCGGTGGCGTCGGTCTTCAGGAACTTGCGGCGTGCCGGCGTGGCGAAGAAAAGCTCGCGCACCTCGACCGTGGTGCCCACGGCGCGGGCTACCGGGCGCAATTCGCCGGTGCGGCCATCGAGCGCAAAGGCACCGTCGGCACCCGCAAAGCGCGAAAGAATGCTGAGTTCGGCAATGGCATTGATGGCCGCGAGCGCCTCGCCGCGAAAGCCCATGGTGCCCACGGTTTCCAGGTCGTTCAGGCTGGCGATCTTGCTGGTCGCATGGCGGCGCAGCGCCACCGTGAGTTCCTCGCGCGGAATGCCCTGGCCGTCGTCCTCGACCGAGATCAGCCGAACGCCACCCGAGGCCAGCCGCACCGTGACCTGCCGTGCGCCTGCATCGAGTGCGTTGTCGAGCAGCTCGCGCACCACGGATGCCGGGCGTTCGACCACTTCGCCGGCCGCGATCTGGCTGATCAGCTCGTCGGGAAGTTCGCGGATCGGACGTCGTTCGAGAGAGGGAATGGAGGAGGGAAGGGCGCTCACGCGAGCATTCTAGAAGCGTCATCCGGATGTATCGAGCTGTCATCCAGGGTCTCTGAATCCATCACGGGAAGCCATGCGGCACGCAGCACGGATAATCCGCCACCATGGAAATCATCAGCTTTCTCGTCGACTTCATCCTGCATGTAGATAAACATCTCGAGGCCTTCGTCATTGCCTATGGACCGTGGGTCTATGCACTGCTCTTCCTGATCGTGTTCGTGGAGACCGGCGCGGTGGTGATGCCGTTCCTGCCCGGTGACTCGCTGCTCTTTATCGTGGGTGCACTGTGCGGCGTGGGGCTGATGAGCTTTCCGCTGGCCTGCGCGGTTCTGATTGCCGCTGCCATCCTGGGCGACCAGTGCAACTACAGCATCGGCCGCTTCTTCGGGCCCAAGGTCTTCAAGTGGGAGAACTCGCGCTTCTTCAACCGCAAGGCCTTCGACCAGGCGCATGCGTTCTACGAGCGCTACGGCGGCGTCACGATCATTCTTGCCCGCTTCATGCCCTTCATTCGCACCTTTGCGCCCTTCGTGGCCGGCGTGGCCGAAATGAGCCGCGCAAAGTTCACGATGTTCAACGTGGTCGGCGGGCTGATCTGGGTGCTTGGCATCGCAACGGCGGGCTATTTCTTCGGCAACCTGCCCTTCGTGCGCGAGCACCTCGACAAGATCATCTGGGCGCTGATCTTCGTGCCTGGCCTGATCGCCATCTTCGGCGCCTGGCGTGCGTCGCGCGCGGAAAAGGCTCGCGCGCAATTGCCTTCGAAGGCCTGACCGGCGCTCAAAAAAAGCGCGCCGGTGGTGGCGCGCTTCTCAGTAGAGGGTCAGAACGGGTCAGTAGGTCGGACCGTTGCGCGGGTAGTAGGTGTTCGGCGGATAAGCGCGCTGGCTCTCGTAGTAGTTGCGTTCGTCCACACTACGGCCCACCTGGTTGCCAATCACGCCGCCGATGGCTGCGCCGCCCAGCGTACTGGCGGTATTGCCGCCAATGGCGTGGCCCACTGCCGCGCCGCCGAGTGCGCCGACCCCGGTGCCCAGGTTCTGATTGGGACCGGATGCGCAACCCGCCACTGCCATGACCGTGGTAGCCGCCGCAGCAGCCATCCAGATTCGTGCCTTCATCATGTCGTCCACCTTTCTAGAGTGATGTGACCATGATGGGCAAAAGCGGCCTGCCGGCGTTGTAGGAGCCTGCCGCGCCTGGGTGTGCGGTGCCACGGGCCGCCCCGCGTGGGACAGCAGGGCGGCGCAAGACAGTTCAAAGCTGACGGCTGCGCGCCAGCGGCGGGTTCTGCGCAAAGTAGCGCTGGATGCCGCGCATCAGCGCGTCGGAAAGGCTTTCCTGGTAGCTGACGCTGCGCAGGTTGGCTTCTTCTTCGGGGTTGCTGATGAATGCCGTCTCGACCAGCACGCTTGGAATGTCGGGCGCCTTGAGCACGGCAAAACCGGCCTGCTCGACCTGCGGCTTGTGCAGCCGCGCACCGATGCCGCGGATCTCACCGAGCATGGCGCCGCCGAGCTTCAGGCTGTCGTTGATCTGTGCCGTGGTGCTCATGTCGAGCAGTGCGCGCTGCACCTGCGCTTCATGGTTGCCGACGTTCACGCCGCCCACCTTGTCGGCATCGTTTTCCTTGTTGGCGAGCCAGCGTGCGGCGCTGCTCGAGGCGCCGCTCTGGCTCAGCGCGAACACGCTCGCGCCGCGCGCGGCGGGCGTGGTGAAGGCATCGGCATGGATGCTCACGAACAGGTCGGCCTGCACGCGCCGTGCTTTTTGCACGCGCACGCCCAGCGGCACGAAAAAGTCCGCATCACGCGTGAGAAACGCACGCATCGGATTGCCGTTGACGCTGCTGGCGTTGATGCGGTCGCGAAGGCGGTGCGCGATCTGCAGCACGATGTCTTTTTCGCGCGTGCCGTTGGGGCCGATGGCACCCGGGTCTTCGCCGCCGTGGCCGGGATCGAGCGCCACGATGATGATGCGGTCGGTGCGGCTGGCGGTAGCGTTGCCGCGTGCGGGCGCGGGGGGCGCGGGGGGCGCGGGGGGCACGGCAGGTGCGACAGGCGCAGCAGGCGCAATGGGCGCGACAGGTGGTGGTGGCGCGGCAGGCCCGGGCCGCGTCGACTGCTGCGTCATCAGTTCGCCGAGCGGATCGGGCGCGGGCGCGGCCGCCGCGGCCGGCGGCCGAGCGGGAGGCGCGGTGCTGCCGGGCACAGGGCGCGGCGCGGGCACGTTGGGCGACGGCCGCACGAGGATCGGCGGCCCGCCATCGGGCGCGACGGCCGAAGAGGGCGCGGCGGGCGGTGGGACCGAGGGCGCGCTGGCCACGGCGGTGTCGTTGCCGCTGCTGCTACCGCCGCTGCGCGGTGCCTCGCGCAGGCGCTCGGTGATCAGCGCTTCCATCGGATCGATGGCTTTTTCGGGGTAGAGGTCGAGCACCAACCGGTGCTTGTACGCGGCGATCGGCGCCAGCGAGAACACCTGCGGCACCACGGCCTGCTTCAGGTCGAAGACGATGCGCACCACCTTCGGCGCGTTTTGCCCGACGCGCAGGCCGTTGATGTAGGGGTCGCCGGGCTTGATCTTGCCGACCAGCTCGCGCAGTTCGGGATTCAGGTCGATGCCTTCGATGTCCACTGCCAGCCGCGGCGGACTGCCCACCACGAGTTGCTGCGAATGCAGGCGCGCATCGGACTCGATGGTCACGCGCGTGTAGTCGGCGGCGGGCCATACGCGCACTGCGAGGATGGTGGCGCCGCGCGCGATCTGGTGCACGCCGAGCATCAGCGCAATGCTGCCGCCTTGCAGCAGCACGCGCCGCTTGAGGCCGCTCGCCTTCATGCGCCGACGCGCGCCAGCAGGTCGCTGCCGCGCGGGGTGTTGGCCAGGAGGGCCACGCTGCGTGTGTCGTCTGTCATTGCTTCTATTTTAATAGCGAGGTCGGCAGTTGGTGTGCGGCCTGCGGCGTTTTCCGGCCATTCAGCGAGCTTGAGCCCCGGTCCCGCAAAAATGTCGCGAAAACCGGCGTCGTCCCATTCGCGGGGATCGTTGAAGCGATAGAAATCGAAATGGAAGATGGCGAGCCCGTCGGGTGCCTCGTGCGGCTCGACCACCGCATAGGTCGGGCTCTTGATGCGACCCTGGATGCCCAGCGCGCGCAGCAGGTGCCGCACGAAGGTGGTCTTGCCGGCGCCGAGGTCGCCATGCAGCGCAATGAAGGCATCGCGCAAGGCGGGCGAGGCCGCGAGCGCGCGTGCGAAGGCGGCGGTGTCGTCCTCGCTGCGCCAGTGCAGCGTGCGGCCGGCGTTCTTCGGAATTTCTACAATCGGCAAGTGATCGTCAGCCATCCACTCGTTGCTCGTATTCAGGCATTGGCCCGGGAACTCGGATTCTCCCAAATCGGAATCGCGGGCGTCGATCTATCGAGCGCCGAGGAAGGTCTGATGCAATGGCTGGCCCATGGGTTCCATGGCGAGATGAAATACATGGCAACGCACGGCACGCGCCGCGCGCGGCCCGCAGAGCTGGTGCCGGGCACGGTGAGCGTCATCACGGCCCGCATGGACTACCTGCCGCGTGACACGCCGCTGGACGATTGGCAGGCCGTCGAATTCGACCGTCTCACGCGCCCCGGCGAGGCCATCGTCTCCGTCTATGCACGCGGCCGCGACTATCACAAGGTGCTGCGTGCACGGCTGGCCAGGCTGGCCGAACGCATTGCCGAGGAGGTCGGCCCGTTCGGGCATCGCGCCTTCACCGATTCGGCCCCGGTGCTCGAAGCCGAACTCGCGTCGCGCAGCGGCCAAGGCTGGCGCGGCAAGCACACGCTGGTGCTGGATCGAAGCGCGGGCTCGATGTTCTTTCTCGGCGAGATCTACGTCGACATGGCGCTGCCCGAGAGCGAGCCGGTCACCGCGCATTGCGGCAGTTGCAGCGCCTGCATCGACGTGTGCCCGACGAAGGCCATCATTGCGCCCTACCGGCTCGATGCGCGCCGCTGCATCTCGTATCTCACCATCGAGCACGGCGGACCGATTCCGCTGGAGCTTCGGCCGTTGATGGGCAACCGCATCTACGGTTGCGACGACTGCCAGCTGATCTGCCCCTGGAACAAGTTTGCGAAGAAAAGCGCGCTGCCCGACTTCGACGCACGCGAAGGGCTGACCGGCCAGGCGCTGGCGTCACTCTTCGCCTGGAGCGAGGAAGATTTCTTGCGCTTCACCGAAGGCAGTCCCATCCGGCGCATCGGGCACGAACGATGGTTGCGCAACATCGCCGTCGCGCTTGGCAACGCACTGCGTGCTGGCGAAAGCGGTGCCGCGGAGGCACTGGCCACACGGGCTGCCCACCCCAGCGAACTGGTGCGCGAGCACGTGGCGTGGGCGCTGGCGCAGCAGCCCGAGTCGGCTAGCGCGGCAACGCCAGCGCAAACGGCAGGCTGGCCATCCCCAACAACGTAGACAGGGTCACGAGACCCGCCACGTACGGCCCGTTGTAGCCCATGCGCGCTGCCAGCACATAGGCGCTCGAGGCCGTGGGCACGGCCGAAAACGCCATCAGCACGGAAGCCTGCGTGGCGTCCAGGCGCAGCGCAAGGGAGAGACCCCAAGCGACCAGGGGCAAGATCAGGTGCCGGATGGCCAGCACCGAAACCGCCAGCACCTTGCCGCGCCCAAGGGTTGCGAACTGCATGCCCGCTCCCGCTGCCAGCAGGCCGAGCGCAAGCGATGCGGCGCCGATGCGCGTGAGCGTCGGCGTGGCCCAGTTCGGAACGGTGAAGCCCAGCACGTTCGCGAGCAGCCCCGCCAGCGTGGCAACGATCAGCGGATTGCGCACCAGCTGCCGCGCAAACCCGGTCTTGGCGTGCCGCGTCATCGGCCAGACGGCCGCGATGTTGAACATGGGCACGCACACGCCGATCAGCACCGCGATCAGCAACAGGCCTTGCGGGCCGGCCAACCGTTCGGCCAGCGCGAGGCAGATGAAGGAGTTGAAGCGAAACGCGATCTGCGCGCTTGCGGCGTGATCGCGGCGGTCGATGTGCGTGCGCAGGCCCGGGATGAAGGGCAGTGCATAGGCCAGCGCGATGCCGCTGATGCCGATGCCCACGCCCGCGGTGAGCAGGCTCGATGTGGCGCCAAAATCGAGCGGGCTGCGCACGATCGAATGGAACAGCAGTACCGGAAAAAGAAAGTAGTACACCAGGCTTTCGACCTGGTCCCACACGCGGCGGTCGAGAGCGGTGTAGCGGCAAAGCAGCCAACCGATGGCAATGAGAGAAAAATCCGGAAAGAGCAGCTGGGCGAAGTTCACCGCTTCGAGCATAAACCGCGGCGGACCATGGGTATTCCACAGCACGGGCCCGGTGCGAAGCCGCTAGCATCCGGGGCTTTGCTTTTTCGACACAGTCAATCAAGGAGTTTTCGATGCAACGTCGTCAATGGGGCGCCATGATGGGTGCCGCCGCGCTGGTCGCGGTCGCGGGCCAGAGCTTCGCGCAGGGCTATCCCAACAAGCCGGTCGAACTGAGCGTGCCCTTTGCACCGGGCGGCACCACCGACATCGTGGCGCGCGTGATTGCCGATCCGCTGGGCAAGGTGCTGGGTCAACCCGTGGTGGTGATCAACCGCGCGGGTGGCGGCGGCATCGTGGGTGCGGCCGAAACGGCGCGCGCCACGCCCGACGGCTACAAGCTCGGCGTGGCCACGGTCTCGAGCACGGCGGCCAACCCGGCCATCAACCCCAAGGTGCCGTACGACCCCATCAACGACTTCACGCCGATCATCAACATTGCGGCCACGCCGAACATCATTGCGGTGAACCCGAGCTTCCCGGCCAAGAACTATGCAGAGTTCGTGGCCGAGCTCAAGAAGAACCCCGGCAAGTATTCATATGCCTCGTCGGGCACGGGCGGCATCGGCCATCTGCTGATGGAGCTCTACAAGAGCCTTACCAACACCTTCGTAACGCACATTCCCTATCGCGGCGCGGGCCCCGCGCTCAACGACGTGGTGGCAGGCCAGGTGCCGATCATTTTCGACAACATTCCGTCGGCCATGCCGTTCATCCAGAGCGGCCGCCTGGTTCCCATCGTGGTGTCGGCGCCGCAGCGCCTTGCCGCGTTGCCCAACGTGCCGACCTTCAAGGAAGTGGGGCTCGAGCCGGTCAATCGCATGGCCTACTACGGCATCCTCGGCCCCAAGGGCCTGCCGAAGGAAGTGGTCGACAAGATCAATGCCGGCGTGAAGAAGTCCGTGGAAGACCCGGCCGTGAAGAAGCGCATCGAAGACACCGGTTCGCTGATCGTGGCCAACACGCCCGAGCAGTTTGCCGCGCAGATCAAGGCCGAGTACGACGTCTACAAGCAGGTGGTTGCCAAGCAGAAGCTGAAGCTCGACTGACCGCAGTTGCTCTGAGCCAAGGCCGCCCGCACGAGGCGGCCTTTTTCTTTGGTGATTTTCTTTTTGCTATCTTGCAGGCATGACCGAGGCCACCGCCACACAAACCCCTGAAATCGACGACTTCATCGACGCCCTCTGGCTCGAAGACGGACTGTCGAAAAACACGCTGGCCGCCTACCGGCGCGACCTGGCGCTGTTCGCCGGGTGGCTGCGCAAGGAGCGCGGCGGCGCGCTGCTCGATGCCGCGAAGGAGAACGACCTGCAGGCCTACATGGGCGTGCGCCTTTCCACCAAAGGCAAGGCCACCTCGGCCAATCGCCGGCTCACCGTGTTCAAGCGCTACTACCGCTGGGCGCTGCGCGAGCGGCGCATCTCGGCCGATCCGAGCCTGCGGCTCGCGCCGGCGCGGCAGATGCCGCGCGCCATCAAGACCTTGTCCGAGAAGCAGGTCGACGACCTGCTGGCCGCGCCCGACGTCGAGACGCCGCTGGGGCTGCGCGATCGCGCCATGCTCGAGCTGATGTATGCGAGCGGGCTGCGCGTGAGCGAGCTCGTGTCGCTCAAGGCCATCGACATGAGCCTGAATGACGGTGTGTTGCGCGTGCTGGGCAAGGGCAACAAGGAACGCCTCGTGCCCTTCGGCGGCGAGGCCAGGCGCTGGATCGAGCGCTACCTGGAGGAGTCGCGGCCCGCCATCCTGGACGGCCAGCAGACGCCCGACCTGTTCGTGACTTCGCGCGGCGCGGGCATGACGCGCGTGATGTTCTGGATCATCGTGAAGAAGCAGGCCGCCGCGGCCGGCATTCACGTGCCGTTGTCGCCGCACACCTTGCGCCATGCGTTCGCCACGCATTTGCTGAACCATGGCGCCGACCTGCGCGCGGTGCAGCTGCTGCTGGGGCACGCCGATATTTCGACCACCACCATCTACACCCACGTGGCGCGCGAGCGGCTCAAGCAGCTGCACGCCAGGCACCACCCGCGCGGCTGAGGGTGCACGCGAATGAACCGTGCCATGCCGCCGCCGCTGCTCCGCATCGGTTGCGCGGGCTGGAGCCTGCCGCGGGTGTCGTGGCCCGATTTTCCTGCCGATGGTTCGCATCTGGCGCGCTATGCGCAGCGCTTCGATGCGGTGGAAATCGACAGCTCGTTCTACAAGCCTCACCGGCGCGAAACCTATGAGCGCTGGGCCGCCAGCACGCCCGGCGGCTTCCGCTTCGCGGTGAAGTTGCCGCAGTTCATTACGCACGAAAGGCGGCTGGCCGATGCCATGCCTGCGTTCGAGGCGTTCCTCGCGCAGGTCGGCGGGTTGGGCGGCAAGCTTGGCTGCCTCGTCGTGCAGCTGCCGCCCAGCCTTGCGTTCGATGCAGGCATTGCAAAGCGATTCTTGGCGGCGCTGCGAAAGAGGTTCGAAGGCCCGGTGGCGCTCGAGCCGCGGCATCGCAGCTGGTTCGTGCCGCAGGCGGAAGGCTTGCTCTCGTTGTTTCACGTGGCCCGCGTGCTGGCCGACCCGGTCCTGTTCCACGAGGCCGCGGCACCGGGGGGATGGCCCGGGCTGGTGTACCTGCGCCTGCACGGTTCACCACGCCGCTACTGGTCGGCCTACGACGACGCACTGTTGCTGCGGCTTGCCGTTCGCTTGCGCCAGGCCACGGAGAGGGACGGCGCGGCATGCTGGTGCATCTTCGACAACACGGCCAGCGGCGCAGCCGTGGGCAACGCGCTGACGCTGTTGCGCATTGCTTCAAAATCGGCGCCTCCCTCCATGGGACATCCATGAACTTCTCCAGATTCGACATGCATTTTTCATTCAAGTCCGCGTGGTTCCTTGCCGGCGCGGCGCTCTGCGCAGCGGCTGCCGGTGCACAGGCCCAGACCATTCCCAAGACCATCCGCCTCATCGTGGCGTACCCCGCAGGAGGCGTCAGCGACGTGGTCGCGCGCGCGCTCGGCGACAAACTCGCCACGCAGTTGGGAACCACCGTGGTGGTGGAAAACCGCGCCGGTGCCAGCGGCACCATCGGCATGGACGCAGTGGCCAAGGCCGCGCCCGATGGCGCCACGCTGGGCTTTTCGGCCATCAGCCCGCTGGTGTTGAGCCCGCACCTCGGCAAGCTGCCCTTCGATCCGCAGAAAGACATCGCGCCCGTCGCGAGCGTGATGTATTCGCCGGTGCTGCTGATCGCCACGCCGGCCAGCAAGTCAAAGGATTTCCGCGCGCTCATCGCCGATGCCAAGGCGCAGCCGGGCGCGGTGCGCTGGGCCACTTCGGGTCCGGCGTCGCTCGGCCACATCGTGCTGGAGCAGGTGAGGGCGGCGGCGGGCGTGGACATCACGCACGTGCCCTACAAGGGTGGCGGCCAGCAGCTCAACGATGGCTTGGGCGGGCAGTTCGAGATTCTTTCGAGCAACGCGAGCCCCACGCTCACTTCGCACATCCAGTCGGGCAAGCTGCGTCCGCTGGCGGTGGGCGCGCCCGCGCGGCTCGAAAGCTTGCCGCAGGTGCCCACGCTGGGCGAGCTGGGCTACAACGCGGCCAACATCAACTCGCTGTTCGGTGTCTTCGCGCCCGCGGCGACACCACCCGCGCTCGTTGCAAAGTACAACGCCGAGATCAACAAGGCGCTGGCGAGCCCCGAGTTGCGCGCCAAGCTCACGGCCACCGACAACGTGCCGACCGGCGGCACCCCCGCGGCCTTTGCCAAGGAGATCGCCTCGGAGTTCGAGAGCAACGGGCGCATCGTCAAGGCCGCGAACATCAAGGCCGATTGACCCTGCGTCCTGGCGCGCTGAAAGTTCGAGAATGCGCACAGGCACTACAAGGAACTCCCATGGTGGCACTCCCTGACGACACCGGCGCGAAGCGCGCGCTGTACCTGGAAGACCTGTCGGTTGGCGATCGTTTCCAGAGCGGCGAACATGTGCTGGACGTGAAGCAGATCAAGGCCTTTGCGCTTCAGTTCGATCCGCAGCCTTTTCACACCGACGAAAAGGCCGCGAAGAACACTTTCTTCGGCGGCCTGGCGGCGAGTGGCTGGCACACGGCGGCGCTCACGATGAAGCTGCTGGTGGAAAGCGGCATTCCGCTGGCCGAGGGCATCATCGGCTCGGGCGGCGAACTGCAATGGCCCAAGCCCACGCGGCCCGGCGATGTGCTGCATGTGGTGAGCGAAGTCCTCGAGATCACGCCCTCGCGCTCCAAGCCCGGCCGCGCGATGGTGACGATGCGCTGCCGCACGCTCAACCAGCTGGGCGAGGTGGTCCAGTACTTCACGCCGAAGCTGGTGGTGCACGCCCGGCCTGCGTAGGCCTTCCGTTCAGTCTTTGCTGCTGGCCGAGAGCGCGCGCAGTTCCTCGGTGCTGAAGCCGGCCCGTCCGCGGGCTTCGAGGTTGAAGGGCGGCTTCAGGCGCGGCGCCTCGTAGCGTGCCACCAGTTCGGGGTAGGTCGCCTCGGGGTCGCGGCCCTCACGCTCGCAGAGCCAGCGGTACCAGTGGTTGCCGATGGCCACGTGGCCCACTTCGTCGCGCAGGATGATGTCGAGGATCTCGACCGCGCGCAGTGCATCGGGCGTGTTGACGCGCTTCAGCTTGGCCTGGATCAGCGGCGTGGCGTCGAGCCCTCGCGCTTCGAGCGTGCGTGGCACCAGCGCCATGCGCGCCAGCACGTCGTCCTTCGTTTTCTCGCACATGCTCCAGAGCCCGTCGTGGCCGGGTAAGTCGCCGTAGCGCCAGCCCATGTCCTGCAGGTGCGCATGCAGCAGCGTGAAGTGCTGTGCCTCTTCATCGGCCACGCGCAGCCAGTCGCGGTAGTAGGCCTCGGGCATGCCGTCGTAGCGCCAGACCGCATCGAGCGCAAGATTGATGGCGTTGAACTCGATGTGGCAGATCGAATGGATCAGCGCAGCGCGGCCGTCGGTCGTGAAGGGCGAGCGTTTTTGCACGGCGGTGGCAGCCACGCGCAGCGGCCTTTCGGGACGGCCCGGCACGCCGATGTCATCGCCTACCGTGCGCAGGGGTTCGGTTGCTATGGAATCGGTAGCGGCTCGCGCAGCGGTGGTGCGTGTTGCCGCCACCTTTGCTTCAGGATCGCTCAGTCGCAGCGCGGCCAGCGCGCTCAATCGGGGGTGCATCCCTACAATTCTAGTTTTTGCTCCCGGAGACTCCACGATGGCCCTCTATGAACTCGACGGCGTTGCGCCGCAACTCGGCACCGGCGCATGGGTCGCCGACAGCGCGGAAGTGATCGGCAACGTGCAGCTGGGCGAGAACGCGAGCATCTGGTTCGGTGCGGTGCTGCGCGGCGACAACGAGACGATGACCATCGGACGCAACAGCAACGTGCAGGACATGTCGATGCTGCACTCCGACCCCGGCAGCCCGCTCACCATCGGCGAGAACGTCACCATCGGCCACCAGGTCATGCTGCATGGCTGCACCATCGGCGACAACTCGCTGATCGGCATCCAGGCCGTGGTCTTGAATAACGCGAAGATCGGCCGCAATTCGATTGTCGGTGCCGGCAGCGTCGTGACCGAGGGCAAGGAGTTTCCCGACAATTCCCTGATCTTCGGTTCGCCCGCCAAGGTGATGCGCACGATCAGCGACCAAGACGCCGCCCGTTTGCGCCACGGCTCCGACCATTACGTCGACAACGCCGTTCGCTATGCGAAGGGCCTCAAGAAGATTGCCTGACCGAGCGCGGGCCCAACAGAAAGAAGAATCCGTTTTGAGCGAGCTGCACAAATTCCTGTTCGATGGCCTCCCGGTGCGCGGCATGATCGTGCGCCTGACAGATGCGTGGCAGGAAATCCTGGCGCGGCGCGCCTCCAACACCGCCACCGGCGCCTATGCGCCGCCCGTGGCCGAGCTGCTCGGCGAGATGACCGCCGCGGCCACTCTGATGCAGGCCAACATCAAGTTCAACGGCGCGTTGATTCTGCAGATCTTCGGCGACGGTCCGGTCAAGGTGGCCGTGGCCGAGGCCAAGCCCGACCTGAGCCTGCGCGCCACCGCCAAGGTGATCGGCAACCTGCCTGCCGATGCGCGCCTGCCGGAGATGGTGAACGAGAACAACAAGGGCCGCTGCGCGATCACGCTCGACCCCAAGGACAAGCTGCCGGGCACGACGCCTTACCAGGGCGTGGTGCCGCTCTTCGACGACGAGGGCGAGAAGCTCGGCAAGCTCAGCGACGTGCTGCAGCACTACATGCTGCAGAGCGAGCAGCTCGACACGACGCTGGTGCTCGCGGCCGACGACAAGGTGGCGGCGGGCCTGCTCATCCAGCGCTTGCCGGTCAAGGGCGAGGGCAATCTCGAAGGCCAGTCCGGCACATCGGTCAGGGACCATGACCAGGGCAACCAGGACCAGATCGGCCTGAACGAGGACTACAACCGCATTTCGATTCTCGCCTCGAGCCTCACGCGCGACGAGTTGCTGACGCTCGACATCGAGACCATTCTTCGGCGCCTGTTCTGGGAAGAAAAGCTGCTGCGCTTCGAGCCGCAGGCGGGCCTGCTAGGGCCGCACTTCGCGTGCACCTGCGGCCGCGACCGCGTGGCGCAGATGATCCGCGGGCTCGGCGTGGAAGAGGCCGAGGAGATCCTCGCGGAGCGCGGCGACATCGAAGTGGGCTGCGACTTCTGCGGCAAGCAGTACCGCTTCGACGCGGTCGATGCGGCGCAGATCTTCAGGCCGCCGGGCGACCAGGTTCCGGGCAGCCCCGTCGTCCAGTAACAGCGCCGTCGGCGAAGCCGGCCGCCTAGATCAGCGCGGCGCCTTGTCGTCGAAGTCGCCGAACACGATGTCGGGTGCGCTGGTGTTGTGGCGCGAAGGCAGGCTGCGTCCGAAGCGCAGGTGCGTGCCGCTCAGCGTCTTCAGCTCGGGAAGGGACAGCACCTGCTCCGCGGCATCGGGCGACTCCTGCCACCGCACCTCGCTCACGTCGGCGTTGTCGGGCGTGACGTACATCGAGCGCAGCACGGCAAAGGGCCGGGCATTGGCCGTCGGCGACGAGAGTCGCACGTCGAGCGCGGTGCGCGTTCGGCTGATCTCGGAAACCTTGGCCACGGCGCTGCCGCCCCCGACGAAGCGCAGGTGGATGGCCAGGGGCTTGGGCACGATGCGGATCGACGCAATGTCGACCACCGGCCGCTTGCCCTGTTCGACCGGCCCGAGCAGGAACGAAGAGCCGTACACCCCGTCACCGAAGCGTTCTTCCGGCAGCGGCTTGATGCGCCAGTAGCCGTCGGCCGGATAGAGCACCAGCGCCTCGAGCGCCTTGCCTTCTTCCTTGCGGAAGATCTGCAGCATGTGAAAGCCACGGTCCGTACGCGCGCCCACGCGCACCGGCACTTGCTGCGGCCGCCAGAAGCTCGGCAAGGTCATGCCGACGATGCGCCACTGCGCGTCGTCCAGCAGCACCACGCGGCGGGGCTTGAACTTGTGCGCGGGATCGGTGGGGTGCGCACCGCCGTCGAAGTTGCAGTTCGAGAAGTCGGGTGCGGTGGTGTCGTTGCCGATGCTGTCCAGGTAGGGCGGTTGCAGCGCCTCGATGCGCATGCGCCGGATGCCAGCGCCGTGCAGCACCAACGAGACGTTGTCTTCCTCGGCGCAGGCCGTGGGCGTGGTGGCGTTTTCCACCGTGGCGGCAACGGGCGCGGCCATGGCGGCGCCGGCCGCGAGCAGTGCGGCAAACAAGAGGCTGGCCCAGCCAGCGGAATGATGAGAGAAACGAATCGGGAACATCAGATCTCCGAACTGGGGGTCGAGGGGTTGTCGCGGCGTCCGATCAGGTCGCTGAAGAGCCGATGTTCGCATTCCGGGTCGGAGCACTTCTCGCAAGGCCATGTCCAGGCGGCTGGTTTCGAATCGAAGCGGCCTCGTGCGCGAGGCCGGCCTTCGCTGGCGGCAATGGAGTTGATGGCGTTCCACGCACTGGAAAGCCTTTCGCTGCCGGTGCCGTGCACCACCGCGAAAGAAAGCCTCGCGCCCGTCAGCGCCGCGCGCACCAGCGCATCGGTGGGCTCGCGCGCGTGATCGCCATCGCGCAATGCGTCGGCAACCCATGGAATGTCGAGCGCGGTCAGCAAGGTGATGGCATAGCGCGCCTGCGCCGCCAGCGCGTCGGCATGGAGCGAGGTGTCGCCGAACAGCTGCTCGCTGTAGACCGCGGTCATGAGGGCCGTGGTGTCGGCCACCACCACGCCCACGGCGGCCGCGGCGTCGATGCGGCGGGTCTGCTCTTGGGCAATGGACCGCTGCTCGTCGGGGCGGGGCGTGCGGCCTTCGCGGTCGCACCACTCGCGCAGGTATTCGCCCACCATCGTGGTTGCAATGCCGCGCTCTTGCAGGCGCTGCACGAGCGCGCGGGCGAGTTCGGTCTTGCCCGTGCTCTCGGCGCCGAGCAGCGCAACGACGCATCCGACCGGCAGCATGGGAGTCATGCGCGCGCAGCCCCGGGCATGCGCGTGCGCCATGCAAGAAAGCCGGCCACGCTGAGCACAGCAAACACGGCGTAGAGGCCGACCGTGAGCCACAGGCCCTTGTGGATGAACAGGCCTACGCTCACGATGTTCACCGCCAGCCACACGAGCCAGTTCTCGATGAATTTGCGCCCGAGCAGGAACTGGCCGACGAGGCTGAGCCCGGTCGAGAACCCGTCCCACCAGGGCACGTCGGTGTCTGTAAAACGGTGCAGGAAGAGCGCGACCGCGGGCCACGCCAGTGCGCAGGCCGCCAGCGAAAACGCGATGCCGCGCGGCGGCAGCCGGCTGACCCGCAATGCACTGCCATCGGCGCGATGGCCCCGCAGCCACTGAAACCAGCCCCAGCTCGCGACGATCGCGAAAAACACCTGGAGCGAGGCGTCGCCATAGATGCGTGCCTGTGCGAACACAGCCACGTAGAGCAGCGAACTGACGATCGCGAGCGGCCAGCCCCAATGGACTTCGCGCATGTTGCAGCCGACCATCGCAAGCGCCAGCACGGCGGCCACGAGTTCGAGCCAGCTGACCGGTGAGCCCCAGAGCGCGAAGGCGGGGGCCGAGAAGAACTCGGGCATCAGGGCGTCAGGTGCCGAGTGTGGGAGTATCGAGCGCCGCCGGGCCGCCCCAAGGCGCGAGCGGCCCCCTCGGGGGGCAGCGAGGACACGCAGTGCCGAGCGTGGGGGCCATATTCAGCGTGTGACCTGAACGAACACTTCGTTGGGCTTGACCATGCCCAATTCTTGGCGCGCGCGCTCCTCGACCATCTCGAGGCCGACCTTGAGGTCGTTGACCTCTGAGGCCAGCCGCTCGTTGGTCACAGTGGCCTTGGCATTGGCCTCTTTTTGCTCCGCCAGCTTGGTCTGCAGCTGCGACACGTCGCGCACGCTGCCGCGCCCGTTCCACAGCTGCCACTGCAGGATGACCAGCAGCAGCAACAGCACGATGGGTGGAACGAGGCGCGAGCGCATGCCGCCGGCTTCGAGCGCTACTTCAGGTTGTAGAACGCGCCGCGGCCGGGGTAGCTGGCGATGTCGCCGAGGTCTTCTTCGATGCGCAGCAGCTGGTTGTACTTGGCGATGCGGTCGGAGCGCGAGAGCGAACCAGTCTTGATCTGGCCGGCGTTGGTGCCCACCGCGATGTCGGCGATGGTGCTGTCCTCGGTTTCGCCCGAGCGGTGCGAGATGACGGCCGTGTAGCCCGCGCGCTTGGCCATCTCGATGGCGGCGAAGGTCTCGGTCAGCGTGCCGATCTGGTTGATCTTGATGAGGATCGAGTTGGCAATGCCCTTGTCGATGCCTTCCTGCAGGATCTTGGTGTTGGTGACGAACAGGTCGTCGCCCACCAGCTGAACGCGCTTGCCGAGGCGGTCGGTGAGCAGCTTCCAGCCGTCCCAGTCGCCTTCGTGCATGCCGTCCTCGATGCTGATGATCGGGTACTTGTCGACCCAGGTGGCCAGCATGTCGGCCCAGTTGCCGGCCGACAGCGTGAGGTTCTCGCCGGAGAGCACGTAGTTGCCGTCCTTGTAGAACTCGCTGGCGGCGCAGTCGAGGCCGAGCGCAATCTGCTCGCCCGCCACGTAGCCGGCCTTGTCGATGGCTTCGAGAATCAGCTGGATGGCTGCTTCATGGCTCTCGACGCTGGGCGCGAAACCGCCTTCGTCGCCGACCGCCGTGCTGATGCCGCGGTCGCCCAGGATCTTCTTGAGCGCGTGGAACACCTCGGCGCCGTAGCGAACGGCCTCGCGGAAGCTTGGCGCACCCACGGGGATGATCATGAACTCTTGCAGATCGAGGCTGTTGTTGGCGTGCGCGCCGCCGTTGATGACGTTCATCATCGGCACCGGCAGCTGCATGCCGCCCATGCCGCCGAAATAGCGGTAAAGCGGCAGGCCCGACTCTTCGGCCGCGGCGCGTGCCACGGCCATCGAAACGGCCAGGGTGGCGTTGGCGCCCAGGCGGCCCTTGTTGTCGGTGCCGTCCAGGTCGATCATCGTGCGGTCGAGGAAGGCCTGCTCGCTGGCGTCCAGGCCGAGCACGGATTCCGAGATCTCGGTGTTGATGTTCTCCACGGCCTTGAGCACGCCCTTGCCCAGGTAGCGCTTCTTGTCGCCGTCGCGCAGCTCGATGGCTTCGCGCGAACCGGTCGATGCGCCCGATGGCACGGCCGCGCGGCCCATGGTGCCCGATTCGAGCAGCACGTCGCACTCGACTGTGGGATTGCCGCGGCTGTCGAGGATTTCGCGGCCGACGATGTCAACGATTGCACTCATCTTTTGTCTTTCTCAATAAAACGGATCACAGACCTTCGACAACGATCATGCGCATGATCGCGGCGCCCTGGCGCGAGGCGCGCGCCTTGCCGTACTCGGGCGATTCATTGAATTTCTTGGCGGCTTCGACGCTCGGGAACTTGAGGATCACGATGCGCTGGGGAGCCCAGTCGCCCTCGAGCACTTCGACCTTGCCGCCGCGCACACACACCTCGGCACCGTGCGCCTTCATGGCTTCGGTGGACCACTTCTTGTAGTCCTCGTACTGCACCGGGTTGGTGACTTCGACGTTGGCGATGATGTAGGCGCTGCTCATTGCTGAAAGATGTCCTCGAGGAAAGCGTTTTTCTTGGTGACCTGGTCGAGAGCGAGCAGCGTTTCGAGCAGGGCCTTCATGTGCTTGAGCGGCACGGCATTGGGGCCGTCGCTCAGTGCCTTGGCGGGGTCGGGGTGCGTTTCCATGAAGAGTCCGGCCACGCCCACGGCCACGGCCGCGCGCGACAGCACCGGCACCATTTCGCGCTGGCCGCCCGAGCTCGTGCCCTGGCCGCCCGGCAGCTGCACCGAGTGGGTGGCGTCGAACACGACGGGTGCGCCAGTCTCGCGCATGATTGCGAGCGAACGCATGTCGGACACGAGGTTGTTGTAACCAAAGCTCGCGCCGCGTTCGCAGGCCATGAAGCTGTCTTCGGGCAGGCCCGCTTCCTTGGCCGCCGCGCGCGCCTTGTCGATCACGTTCTTCATGTCGTGCGGCGCGAGGAACTGGCCCTTCTTGATGTTGACCGGCTTGCCCGACTGCGCCACCGCGCGGATGAAGTCGGTCTGGCGGCACAGGAAGGCGGGGGTCTGCAGCACATCGACCACCTTGGCGGCCTCGGTGATGTCGTCTTCGGTGTGAACGTCGGTCAGCACCGGCAGGCCGAGTTCGCGCTTCACCTTGGCCAGGATCTCCAGGCCCTTCTCGCGGCCCGGGCCGCGAAAGCTGGTGCCCGACGACCGGTTGGCCTTGTCGAAGCTGCTCTTGAAAATGAACGGAATGCCGAGCGAGGAAGTGATTTCCTTCAGCGTGCCGGCCGTGTCCATCTGCAATTGCTCGGATTCGACCACGCAGGGTCCGGCAATCAGGAAGAAGGGCTGGTCGAGCCCGATGTCGAATCCGCAGAGTTTCATGCGACTGCCTTCAGGTTCTTTGCACCGCCCGCACTGCGGGCCTTGTGCTCGAGCGCCGCCTTGATGAAGGCGTTGAAGAGCGGATGGCCGCTCCACGGCGTCGACTTGAATTCGGGGTGGAACTGCACGCCCATGTACCAGGGGTGCACGTCCTGCGGCAGCTCGACGATTTCGGTGAGGTGCTCGCGCTGCGTCAGCGCGGAAATCACGAGACCTGCGGCGCGCAGCTCGTCGAGGTAGTTCACGTTGGCTTCGTAGCGGTGGCGGTGGCGTTCGGTCACCACGTCGCCGTAGATGCTGTGGGCCAGCGTGCCGGCCGTAACGTCGGAGCTTTGCGCGCCCAGGCGCATGGTGCCGCCGAGGTCTGACTTCTCGTTGCGCGTCTTCACGGTGCCGTCGGCGTCCTTCCATTCGGTGATCAGCGCGATCACGGGGCAGGGCGTTTCGGGATCGAACTCGGTGCTGTTGGCGTTCTTGAGGCCCGCCACGTGGCGCGCGTATTCGATGGTTGCCACCTGCATGCCCAGGCAGATGCCGAGGTAGGGCACCTTGCCTTCGCGCGCAAAGCGGGCGGCCGAGATCTTGCCCTCGACGCCGCGCTGGCCGAAGCCGCCGGGCACCAGGATCGCGTCGTACTTGGCAAGCCGCGAGACGTCTTGCGCCGAAATGGTTTCGGAATCGATGTAGTCGATCTTCACGCGGGCATGGTTCTTCATGCCGGCGTGGCGCAGTGCTTCGTTCAGCGACTTGTAGCTGTCGGACAGGTCGACGTACTTGCCGACCATGGCAATGCTCACTTCCTGCTGCGGATGCTCGACTTCGTAGACCAGATCGTCCCAGCGCTGCAGCTTGGCGGGCGGCGTGTTGATGCGCAGCTTGTCGCAGATGAGGCCGTCCAGGCCCTGCTCGTGCAGCATGCGCGGCACCTTGTAGATGGTGTCGACGTCCCACATCGAGATCACACCCCATTCGGGCACGTTCGAGAACAGCGAGATCTTGGCGCGCTCGTCGTCGGGAATCGGACGGTCGGCACGGCACAGCAGTGCGTCGGCCTGAATGCCGATGGCACGCAGTTCCTTGGCGGTGTGCTGGGTGGGCTTGGTCTTGAGCTCGCCGGCGGCGGCGATCCAGGGCACGTAGCTCAGGTGCACGAAGGCCGAGTTGTTCGGGCCCATGCGCAGGCTCATCTGGCGCACGGCTTCGAGGAACGGGAGCGATTCGATGTCGCCCACCGTGCCGCCGATTTCGACGATGGCCACGTCCACTTCATGCGCGGTGCCGAGGCCGGCGCCGCGCTTGATGTATTCCTGGATCTCGTTGGTGATGTGCGGGATCACCTGTACCGTCTTGCCGAGGTAGTCGCCGCGGCGCTCTTTTTCGAGCACGGTCTTGTAGATCTGGCCGGTGGTGAAGTTGTTGGCCTTGCGCATCCGCGTGGTGATGAAGCGCTCGTAGTGGCCGAGGTCGAGGTCGGTCTCGGCACCGTCGTCGGTAACGAACACCTCGCCATGCTGGAACGGCGACATCGTGCCGGGATCGACATTGATGTACGGATCCAGCTTGATGAGGGTGACTTTGAGGCCGCGCGATTCGAGGATCGCAGCGAGGGAGGCGGAGGCGATTCCCTTGCCAAGGGAAGATACGACACCACCGGTGACGAAGACAAATTTGGTCATGCCAGTTCCGGACGCGAGGACCGGGCAGTGGGAAATGCTGATTATAGGTGTGCCCATTGCGACAGCTTCCGCCAAGGACATCTTTCTAAGGGCCGCGACGCACGGCCGCCCGAAGTGCGGGCAGGCTGGGGGTGAGCAACAATACGCCCCATGCAAGATCTCGCCGGCAAACACATCGTCCTGGGCCTCACTGGCGGTATCGCCTGCTACAAGTCGGCCGAGTTGTGCCGCCTGTTCGTGAAGGCGGGCGCCACCGTCCAGGTCGTGATGACCGAGGCAGCCGAGCAGTTCATCACGCCGGTCACGATGCAGGCGCTGTCGGGGCGCACGGTCTACACCTCGCAGTGGGACACGCGCGAGCCCAACAACATGCCGCACATCAACCTGAGCCGCGAGGCCGATGCCATCGTGCTCGCGCCCTGCAGCGCCGACTTCATCGCGCGGCTGGTGCAGGGAAGAACCGACGACCTGCTGAGCCTGATGTGCCTGGCGCGCCCGATGGACCGCGTGCCGCTCTTGATTGCGCCGGCCATGAACCGCGAGATGTGGGCGCATCCCGCCACCCAGCGCAACCTGATGCAGGTGGCGGCCGACGGTGCCACGGTGCTGGGCGTGGGCAATGGCTGGCAGGCCTGCGGCGAGACCGGCGACGGGCGCATGCTCGAACCGCCGCAGCTGCTCGAGGACGTCACGGCCTTCTTTGCGCCGAAGCTGCTTGCGGGCCAGAAAGTGCTGGTGACCGCGGGCCCCACTTTCGAGCCGCTCGATCCCATCCGCGGTATCACCAACCATTCGTCCGGCAAGATGGGTTTCTCCATTGCGCGCGCCGCCCGCGAGGCTGGCGCCGAAGTGACGCTGGTGGCCGGTCCGGTGCACCTGCCCACCCCGCGCGGGGTCCACCGCATCGACGTGCTTTCGGCAGCGGACATGCTCGACGCGACCCTGCGTGCATCGCAGTCTGCTAGCATTTTTATAGCGACGGCGGCCGTGGCGGACTGGCGCCCCGCGACGCACAGCGAACAAAAGATCAAGAAGGACGGCAGCGGCAAGACGCCGGTGCTGAATTTCGTCGAGAACCCCGACATCCTGCTGGCGGTCGCCAAGAGCGAGCGCGCCCAGACGCGCAAGCTGTTCTGCGTCGGCTTCGCGGCTGAGAGCGAGAACCTGGCGGAGCACGCCAAGGCCAAGCGCGAGCGCAAGGGAATTCCGCTCCTGGTCGGAAACATTGGCCCGCTGACTTTCGGGCAGGACGACAATGCGCTGCTGCTGGTGGACGCAAAGCGCACGCGCGAGCTGCCGCGCGCGCCCAAGCTCACCCTGGCGCGCGAACTCATGACCGAGATCGCCGCACGCCTGCCTGACTGGAGGGCCTGATGAATCCCCAATGGAACACACCGCCCAATGGCGATTTCGCCAGCTACGTCGAGCGGCTGTCCGCCCAGGCTGCATTGCCCAAGCGGGCAGCGCACGAAGGCGATCATGGGCTCGACGTGGGCATGACGCCCGCGCCAGGTGCCCAAGGCGCGCAGGGCGCCGCGGCGGCCGCGGCACAGCGGCGTGAATCCTCGAACGGCGATACCTCCGTGCCAGGCTTCGGGGCGTTCCCGCCTGCGGCGCTCAAGATCATCGGCGTGGTGGGCGCGCTGGTTCTCGTTGCGCTGTGGTCGGCCGGCGTGCCTGTCGTCGTCCTGGTGGTCTTGTTCGGTGCGGCCCTCTGGCTCGCCAGCAAGTTCAAGGGCCTGAAGCTTTCACCCGGCGTGGCCAAGTGGCAGCAGGTGCTCGAGGAAGCCGCCCGCAAGCAAAGAGAACAGCAACACAAGCAAGGCAAGTAGAAGTGAAAGTAGACGTTCGTATCCTCGATCCACGCATGGTGGATCAATTGCCCGCCTATGCCACCCCCGGCAGCGCAGGGCTCGATCTCAGGGCCTGCCTCGATGCACCCATCACGCTGGAGCCCAATGCCTGGCAGCTCGTGGGCACCGGCATCGCGATCCACTTGGCCGACGCTGGCTATGCGGCGCTGATCCTTCCGCGCTCCGGCCTGGGTCACAAGCACGGCATCGTGCTGGGCAACCTCGTGGGCCTGATCGACAGCGACTACCAGGGCGAACTGAAGATCAGCGCATGGAACCGCAGCGACACGCCGTTCGTGCTCCAGCCGATGGAGCGGCTGGCGCAGCTCGTGATCGTGCCCGTGGTGCAGGCGGAGTTTCGCGTGGTCACAGAATTTGCAGCTTCGCAACGTGGCGAAGGCGGCTACGGGTCCACCGGCAAGCACTGACCTCGTCTTCGCGTATCGGGCCGGTAAAGATCGGAACCGTCAGTTCGCGGCCCGCTCCTACGTTTCGGTGTGTGTCAGGCGTCATCCCTCTTGCGAGAAAGGCGTTAGACACAGGCTTGGTGCATTCGAATGCACCCATTAATTCGAGGAGCCCTCAACATGAAAATTTCAATGCGCTTCGTTTCCATCGGCGCTTCCGCGCTGGCGATTGCCACGCTCACGGCCTGCGTCGCTCCCGCGCCGGTCTACCAGACCACACGTTACCCCTACCAGGCGCCGCCACAGGCCGTTCCGTACCAGGAGGCGGCGTATGTCGAATATGGCCACGTGGCCAATATCGAAGTGCTGCGCAGCGAGACCGGTGGCACCGGCACCACCGGCGGTGGTGCCGTGGCGGGTGGGGTCGTGGGCGGCGTGGTGGGCAACCAGTTCGGGCACGGCAGCGGCCGCGCCGCGGCAACCGCCCTGGGCATCGTGGGTGGTGCACTGCTGGGCAACACCATCGAGGCTCAGCGCAACGGCCCCCGCGCCTACGAGAGCTATCGCATCTCTGTGCAGACCGACCGCGGCGGCTACCGCGCCTTCGACGTGCAGAACCCGGGCGACCTGCGCATTGGTGACCGCGTGCGCATCGACAACGGGCAGATCTCGCGCATGTAATCTGCCCACGGGCAGCTATCGCAAGCAACAAAAAGCCGGGCAGTCTGCCCGGCTTTTTGTTGTTGGCTGTCGCGGTATGCCCGCCTTTCGGTCAGTGCAGCAGATCGTTGCCCGGCGCCGTTGGAGGCACCTTGAAAAAGGCCGTGCCCGCCGTGCCGCTGCCGACTTCTTCTTCCGTGGCCTCGCGTACCGAGCGCACCGTGATGTCGAGCCGGATCGCAATGCCCGCGAGCGGATGGTTGCCGTCGAGCACCAGGTGCTCCGGGTAGATTTCGGCCACGGTGTAGATCACGTCCTTGGGCATGGCGTCGCTCACGCCCTTGGGCAGTGCGGCGCCGTCGAAGGTCATGCCTTCCTCGGTGCCTTCGGGAAACAGCGAGCGCGGCTCAAGAAAGAGCAGCTGGTCGTTGAAGTCGCCGAAGCCCTGCTCGGGCTCGAGCTGCAGCTGTACCCGGGCGCCGGGCTCGTGGCCCTGCAGGGCAGCTTCGATCACGTCGAAGAGGTCATCGCCCCCGACCATGAATTCCACCGGTTCGTCGAGCACGTCCAACACTTCGCCCAGAGTGTCTTTCATCGTCCAGGTCAGGCCGACCACGCATTGTTCAGAGATTTCCATTGCAGAATTCTCCCATGGAGACTACACAACCGCTGCCGTTGCTCGGCGGCCTGAGCGCCGCGCAGTTCATGCGGCAGTATTGGCAGAAAAAACCGTTGCTGGTGCGCCAGGCCATTCCCGCCATGGTGCCACCGATCGAGCGCGGCGCGCTGTTTGCCCTGGCCGAGCGTGAAGACGTGGAATCGCGCCTTATCCGCCAAGGCAAGGCCGGCTGGACGCTCAGGCACGGGCCGCTTGCGCGGCGTGCGCTGCCGCCGCTGAAGCAGCCCGCATGGACGCTGCTGGTGCAGGGCGTCGACCTGCATCACGACGGCGTGCATGCATTGCTGCAGCAGTTCCGCTTTCTGCCCGACGCACGGCTGGACGACCTGATGATCAGCTACGCGAGCGACCAGGGCGGCGTGGGCGCGCATTTCGACAGCTACGACGTGTTTCTGCTGCAGGCGCAGGGCACGCGGCGCTGGTCGATCGGCAAGCAGAGCGACCTGCGCCTGCAGCAAGGCGTGCCGCTCAAGATCCTCGAGCATTTCGAGCCCGAGCAAAGCTTTGTGCTGGAGCCAGGCGACATGCTCTATCTGCCGCCGCGCTATGCGCACGACGGCGTGGCGGTCGGCGACGACTGCATGACCTGCTCCATCGGCCTGCGGTCGTCCGCGGCGGGCGAGCTTGGCGCCGATCTGCTGGCGCGCATGGCGCAGGCCTATTCGGAGGCGCTCGAAGATGCGGGCCCGGCCGAGCTGGCGCGCTATCGCGATCCGTCGCAGCCCGCGGTCGATGCGCCAGCCGCCATGCCGGCCGCGCTGCAGGTCTTCGCGCGCAAGGCCGTCGAAGCCGCACTGCGCGACCCCGACGCGATCGACCGCGCACTGGGCGAATCGCTCACGGAGCCCAAGGCCAACGTCTGGTTCGACGAAGGCGCCGAAGCGCCGGACGGGTTGAACCAGGTGGTGCTCGACCGCCGCACGCGCATGCTTTACGACGCACGGCACCTGTACATCAACGGCGAGAGCTTTCGCGCCGGCGGAGCCGATGCAACGCTGATGCGGCGGCTGGCCGACCGGCGCGCGCTCGGCCCTCGCGAACTGGCGCGCGCGAGCGAGGGTGCGCTGGCGCTCTTGGCCGAGTGGTGCGAAGCGGGGTGGGTTCATGCAGGGTGAGACGCCCGCGCCTTCGGAACCGTCCTTGCCCGAAGGACGGTTCGATGGCCGCGAGGCCTTCGAGGGCATCGTGCGCGCTGCGCTCGAGAACGCGTCGCGGCAGGGCTGGAGGGAACTGGTTCTCAGCGACCCCGACTTTGCCGATTGGCCGCTCGGCGAGCGGGCCAGCATCCAGGCGCTGCAGGCCTGGTCGGCCAGCGGCCGCCGTTTTGTTCTGCTGGCGCAGCGCTTCGACGTCATCGAACGTGCCCACACGCGGCTGGTGCCGTGGCGGCGCATGTGGGACCACATCATCGAATGCAGGGCGGTCCGGCCGGAGGCGGGGAGCCCCGCGGTGCCCAGTGCCATCTGGACCCCGGATTGGTTCGCGCACCGGCACGATCCCGAACGTAGCCGCGGCGTGTGCGGCTTCGATCCGCGTGCGCGGCGCGAACTTCGAGAAACAATTGATGAGTTGTGGAGGGCAGGGCGGCCCGCATTTCCGGCATCGACGCTGGGCTTGTAAGCCAATGCCGCGAAAGAGGCTGCGAGACATAAACGGGCAGTGATGCGGGTCTAGAATTTTTTCGTTTAGATATCCATTGCCAAAGGAGTTTCCATGAAGAAGTCGTCTTCCGTCCTGCTCGCCTCGTTGATCGCCGCTGCCGCACTCGTGGCTTGCGGAAAGAAAGAGGAAGTCGCGCCGGTCGTTGTGACCCCTCCGCCCGCTCCGGTGACCGAGCCTGCGCCTCCGGCGGTTGTGGTGACACCGGCGCCGTCGACCGGTTCCGCGGCCACGGCGCCTTCGCCGGCGGCCTCATCGGCCCTGGACGCGGCCAATGCGGCGACCGAGGCTGCCAAGAAGAACGAAGCGCCCAAGCAGTAAGCAAGCTTGGCTTGCGGCGTTTCATGCGCCGGGCAAAAAGCCGCCCTCGGGCGGCTTTTTGCATGGTGGTCGAAAGACGCGAAGCCGGCCGCGCGCTCAGACGTCCAGCCAGGGCGAGCCTTCCGACGCACTGGCCGTGAGCATCTCGGCCTCGTGCCCCCCAAGGGCGTCGGCCATCAGGCGCCGCACGATCTCGGGACGGTTGTTCTGTTCGCTCAAATGCGCCGCGACCACATGGCGCAGGCCGTCGTGGCGCACCGCGCGCGCAATGTCCGCGGCCGCCGTGTTCGACAGGTGGCCATGCTTGCCGCCCACGCGCAACTTGAGAAATGCCGGATAGGCCGAGTTGGCCAGCAGCTCGCTGTCGTGGTTGAACTCGAGCAGCAGCGCGTGCACGCCGCTGAGCCTGGAAAGCACATGGGCCGTGGCATGGCCCAGGTCGGTGAGCACGCCCAGGGTCCGCGCGCCATCGGAGCAGCGCAGCTGCAGCGGCTCGCGCGCATCGTGCGGCACGGTGAAGGGCCGCACAGCGATGTTGCCGACCGCAAATTCCGTATCGTCCCGCGCGAGGTTGAGCCGGCCTTCGAAATCCCGCCCGCCCGTGGCGAGCCAGGTGCCTTCGCTCATCCAGACGGGAATGCGGCTGCGCCGCGACAGCGAATGGGCGCAGCCGATGTGGTCGCCGTGTTCGTGGGTGACGAAGATCGCGTCGATGTCGCCAGCCGTGAGGCCCGCCTTGGCGAGCCGCAGATCGAGCTGCCGCAAGCCGAAGCCGCAGTCGATCAGGAGACGCGAGGTGCGCCCGCCGCTGGTCGCTTCGACCAGCGCGGCGTTGCCCGTGCTGCCGCTGCCGAGGCTTCGGAAGCGGAGCATGCGGGCTACTTCAGGTCGTCGGCAATGACCTGGACGATGCGCTGTGCGTTGGCCGAGGTTTCGGGCGCGCCGGATTCGTCCAGGACCGAGACGGTGGTGCTCTCGCCCTGGCCGCCCTTCACGAGAATGCGGAACTTGATCGGCGCCTCGTTCTTGCTCGAGCTGCTGAACAGCTTGCCGAAGAAGCCGGGTTCCTTCTTGTCCGGGTTGGGAGTCACGTAGCGCACGTAGTAGATGCCGGCGGTGCGGTCGCGGTCTTCCACGGTGAAGCCGGTGCGGTCGAGTGCCAGGCCCACGCGGCGCCATGCGCGGTCGAAGCCTTCGCTGATCTGCACGACCGGCTGGCCGCTCACGGTGGCGACAGTGGCGGTCTTGGTCGGCGCGGTGGTTGCGGCCAGGATCTTCGACTGCTCTTGCGAGACGCCGAGCTTGACCATCAGGCGGCGCAGGAACTCGGTTTCGAGTTCAGGGTCGCTCGGGCGGGGCTGCCACACGGTCTGATCCTGGCGGCTGTTGTTGTAGACCTCCTGCATGCCGCGGTGGCTGATGAAGATCTCGGTGCCGGTGGGCGTGCGCTCCAGGCGGGTGCGGAAGCGGTCGAGTTCGCCGGTCGAGTAGACCGAATCGACCAGCTTGCCCAGCGTGCCGCGGATGATGTCCTGCGGCAGCTTGGCGCGGTTCTCGGCCCAGTCGGTTTCCATGATGCCGAGGTTGCGCTGCTCGGTGGTCAAGAGGAAGCCGCTTTCCTGCCAGAAGTCTTTCACCGGGTCCCAAAGCTGGTCGGGCGAGCGGTTGATGACGATCCAGCGCTGCGTGCCCGAGCGCTCCATGCGCACGTCGCCGATGTTGGCCACCGCGGTCGGAATGCCCGGCGCGTTGGCAACGCCGGCCTGGTAGGCGTTGGCCGTGACCGCGCCGCCCGGCACCGCATAGCGGTTTTCGCGCGAAAGCTGCGAGAGGTCGGGCGGAACTTCGAGCGTCGGGGCTTTGCCGGCGCTCTTGTAGTCGATCTTGTCGCTCTCGAGGACGGAGCAGGCGGCGAGGCTGACAACGATTGCCAGCAGTGCGAATCGCGAGATGTGCGAAAGGTTCTTCAACGTCGTCTTCCTTGTTGGAATGGGTTCGGTCAATCTAGGGGCCGCATTGCCCGCACTCTCTGAGCACGGTTCGGGCAAAAGGTTGCTTGACCTTGATGCGGCAGGCGAAAAAGAAGTACGGGAGGTGTATGGGAGCGGCGGACCGGCTCAGCCCTTGAGCAGGCCGGTGGCACGCAGGGCGGCCTCGACCACGGGGCGGTTCGATTCGGCCAGTTCGGTAAGCGGCAGCCGCAGCGTGCCCCCGCAGAGTCCGAGCCTGGACATGGCCCACTTGAGCGGGATCGGGTTGGGCTCGACGAACAGGTGGCGATGCAGCGGCATGAGCTCGAACTGGATCTCCATGGCGCGCCGCACGTCGCCTGCAATGGCTGCAACGCACAGCTCGTGCATCTTGCGCGGCGCAATGTTGGCCGTGACGCTGATGTTGCCTTGGCCGCCGCAGAGCATGAGGGCCACGGCGGTGGGGTCGTCGCCCGAATACACGGCAAAGTGCTTTGGCAGATCGCGAATCAGCCACTGCGCGCGTTCGATGTTGCCGGTGGCTTCCTTGATGCCGATGATGCCCGGCACCTGCGCGAGCCGCAGCACGGTGTCGTGCGCCATATCGGCCACGGTGCGGCCGGGCACGTTGTACAGCACGGTGGGCAGGTCGCCCACGGCTTCGGCGATGGCCTTGAAGTGCTGGTACTGGCCTTCTTGCGTCGGCTTGTTGTAGTAGGGCACGACCTGCAGTTGCGAATCGGCGCCCACGCCTTTGGCGAAGCGGGCGAGCTCGATGGCTTCCTTGGTCGAGTTGGCGCCGCAGCCTGCCATCACGGGCACTCGGCCCTTGGCCTGCTCGACCGCCACGCGGATGATTTCGCAATGCTCTTCCACGTCGACCGTGGGCGATTCGCCGGTGGTGCCGACCACGCCGAGGCAGTCGGTGCCTTCGTCGATGTGCCAGTCGATCAGCCGGCGCAGGGCGGGATAGTCGACACTGCCGTCGTCGTGCATCGGCGTGACGAGAGCGACGATGCTGCCTGTCAGTTGCTCCAAGGGGGAATCTCTCTGTCGGTGGACGAAAGCGCCGATTCTACTTACTCCGTGGTCGGCGGAAACCGGCCCCCCGGTGGGGTCAGTTTCCCCGCAGCGGATGGCGTGCGGGCTGGCCCGGACCGGCCTCGCCGGCACGGACGGCGGCAATGCGCTGAACGAAGCGCGGCGGCTCGTCAAGAAAACCGTCTTCATAGGCCACGACGCGCAGCTCCCGGCAGGCGGCCAGCAGTTCGCCGGGCTGCAGCAGGAAGTCCGGGCGCGAGGGCTTGCCCACGCTTTCGTTGCCGGCCGCAAAGGTTTCGTAGAGCAGCACGCCGCCGGGCGCAACCGCGGCCACGATGTCCGCCATGCGCGGGCGCCACAGGTAGTTGGTAACGACCACCGCGCCGAAAGCCCCGCCGGCGAAAGGCCAGGGGCCGGATTCGATGTCGGCCGTCAGGGTATGGCCGAAGGCACTTGCGGCCTGGGTGGCCTCCGGTGAGCGATCGACGCCGGTGACCAGATGTCCGCGTCCCTCGAACCATTGCATGTGCCGCCCCTGGCCGCAGGCCACGTCGAGCACCGTGGCGCCGGGCGCGAGCAGGTGCGACCACTTCACGATCCATTCCGAGGGCGCCAGTCCGGCGTGCGGGTTTGCCATGTCTTTCATGGCGATCAGAAGCAGGACCAGACCTGGTCGACCAGCGTCACGAGAAAGCTCGGGTGAACGTAGAGCGCGAAAACGCCGCCCAGCACCGCCAGCGCGCCGGCCAGCCAGCCGGCATGCACGAGGCGATGGCGCAACTGCGAAGTCATGTATCGGTCCATTCTCCGTCGTCAGCCCGGCACCGCGGCCGGCTGGTCGCCGCGCGCAATGGCGCTTTCCTTGACCGGCAGGTTGATCAGCGCTGCGAACACGCCCAACGCGATCGCGATGTACCAGACGATGTCGTAGCTGCCCGTGGTGTCGTACAGATAGCCGCCGAGCCAGACGCCGATGAACGACCCCACCTGGTGGCTCAGGAACACGAAGCCGCTGAGCATCGACAGGTGCGCCACCCCGAAGATGCCCGCGATGATCGCATTGGTGGCGGGCACGGTCGAAAGCCAGAGAAAGCCCATAGCCGCCGAGAACACATACACGCTGAGCGGCGAAATCGGCACCAGCAGGAACAGCATGATCGACACCGCCCGCGCAAGGTAGATGGCCGCCAGGATCTTGCGCTTGGCCAGCTTCTGTCCCAGCAAACCGACCGTGTAGGTGCCGAACACGTTGAAGAGCCCGATCAGCGCCAGCGCGTAGCCCGCCACGTCGGCCGCCAGGCGCTGGTCGCGCAGGTAGGTCGGCATGTGGATGCCGATGAAAGCAAGCTGGAAGCCGCAGACGAAGTACCCGGCCATCAGCAGGCCGAAGCTGGGGTAGCGGAAGGCCTCGCCCACGGCCTGCAGCACCGATTGGTCGCGACGGCCGGCCAACGCCCCACGCTGCGGTTCGCGCAGGCCGAAGGCCAGCGGCACGATCACCAGCGCCAGCACTGCCACCACCGCCAGCGCGGTCTGCCAGCCCAGGTGGCCGATCAGGCGGCCCTCGATGGGCGCCATCAGGAACTGGCCGAACGAGCCGGCCGCCGCCGCCACGCCCATGGCCCACGAGCGCCGCTCGGCCGGAATCTGGCGCCCGATCACGCCGTAGACGACCGCATAGGTCGTACCCGCTTGCGCCGCGCCGATCAGCACGCCGGCGCTCAGCGTGAACAGCAGCGGCGTGGGCGAATACGCCATGCCCAGCAGGCCCAGCGCATAGAACGCCGTGCCTGCGATCAGGACCCGGAAGGCGCCGAAGCGGTCGGCTACCATGCCCGCGAACACCCCGAAGATGCCCCACGACAGGTTCTGGACAGCCAGCGCGAACGAAAAGGTCTGGCGGGTCCAGTCCTGTGCCTGCGTGATCGGCTGCAGCCAGAGGCCGAAGCCGTGGCGGATGCCCATCGAAAGCGTGACGATCATGGCGCCGCAGATCAGCACCTGCTTGATCGAGAGAGTGGGGGCGGAGGCTTGCATGGCGTCGAATGTAGCGACTTGCACTCATTGGCAGGCGGAGGCGCCTCCTGTCATTGATGATTTATGGCGGGGGCTTTGATGCGCTCCAGGCATCAAAGCGAACGGGAGCTGCGACCGCGTCGAAATTCGATGCATGGAACTGCGGCCGGACGATGCTGCTGTATGGGTATCCAGTCATTTGGATTCGACTGACTACAATCCGCCCCCATGGCGACTCCCCTCAAGACTCCCCCCAGTTCATCGTCCGCGTCCTCCGGGTATTCGGAAGGTTCCATCCGCGTGCTCAAGGGCCTGGAGCCCGTCAAGCAGCGCCCGGGCATGTACACCCGGACCGACAACCCCCTGCACATCATCCAGGAAGTGCTCGACAACGCCGCCGACGAGGCGCTGGCAGGCTACGGCAAGAAGATCAAGGTCACGCTGCACACCGACGGCTCGGTGAGCATCGAAGACGACGGCCGCGGCATTCCGTTCGGCATGCACCCCGAAGAAAAGGCGCCGGTGGTCGAACTGGTGTTCACCCGGCTGCACGCGGGCGGAAAGTTCGACAAAGGCTCGGGCGGCGCCTACAGCTTCTCGGGCGGCCTGCACGGCGTGGGCGTGTCGGTGACCAATGCGCTTTCCAAGCGGCTTGAAGTCGTCTCGCACCGCGAAGGCTCGGTGGCCAGGCTGGCCTTCAGTGCCGGCGATGTGATCGAGGCGCTCGAAATCCGCAAGCTCGAGGCCGGCGAGCGCCGCCAGGGCACCACCGTGCGCGCCTGGCCCGACGCCAAGTATTTCGAGACCGCCGCCCTGCCCATGAGCGAACTCACGCACCTGCTGCGCAGCAAGGCCGTGCTGATGCCGGGCGTGAGCGTCACGCTCACGGTCGAGAAGACCAAGGAAACGCAACAGTGGCTCTACAAGGGCGGCCTGAGCGACTACCTGATGCAGACGCTGAGCGGCGACCCGGTGATTCCGCTGTTCGAAGGCAGCGGCCATGCCGACAAGAACGCCGACAACTTCGCCGAAGGCGAGGGCGCCGACTGGTGCGTGGCCTTCACCGAAGACGGCCAGCCGGTGCGCGAGAGCTACGTCAACCTGATTCCCACCAGCGCCGGCGGCACGCATGAAAGTGGCCTTCGCGATGGCCTCTTCACAGCGGTGAAGGGCTTCATCGAACTGCACTCGCTGCTGCCCAAGGGCGTGAAGCTCCTGCCCGAAGACGTGTTCGCGCGCGCCTCGTACGTGCTGAGTGCCAAGGTGCTCGACCCGCAGTTCCAGGGCCAGATCAAGGAACGGCTCAACTCGCGCGATGCGGTGCGGCTGGTGTCGAGCTTCGTGCGCCCGGCGCTCGAGCTGTGGCTCAACCAGCACGTCGACTACGGCAAGAAGCTCGCCGAGCTGGCCATCAAGGCCGCGCAGACGCGCCAGCGCGCCGGCCAGAAGGTCGAGAAGCGCAAGGGCTCCGGCGTGGCCGTGCTGCCCGGCAAGCTGACCGATTGCGAGAGCAAGGACATCAGCCACAACGAAGTCTTCCTGGTCGAGGGCGACTCGGCCGGCGGCAGCGCCAAGATGGGCCGCGACAAGGAGAGCCAGGCCATCCTGCCGCTGCGCGGCAAGGTGCTGAACACCTGGGAAGTCGAGCGCGACCGGCTCTTTGCCAACACCGAAATCCACGACATCTCGGTGGCCGTGGGCGTCGATCCGCACGGCCCCGCCGACACGCCCGACATGAGCGGCCTGCGCTACGGCAAGATCTGCATCCTTTCCGATGCCGACGTGGACGGCTCGCACATCCAGGTGCTGCTGCTCACGCTGTTCTTCCGGCATTTTCCGAAACTCATCGAAGCCGGCCACGTGTATGTCGCAAAGCCGCCACTTTTTCGCGTCGATGCCCCGGCGCGCGGCAAGAAACCGGCTTCCAAGGTCTATGCCCTCGACGAGGGCGAACTGACCGCCACCCTGGATAAACTGCGCAAGGACGGCGTGCGCGAAGGCGCCTGGAGCATCAGCCGCTTCAAGGGCCTGGGCGAGATGAGTGCGGAACAATTGTGGGAAACCACGCTCAATCCGGATACCCGGCGCCTGATGAAGGTGCAGCTGGGGCGCTTCGACTTCACGTCCACCCAAGGGGAGATCACCAAGCTCATGGGCAAGGGCGAGGCAGCGGCTCGGCGCGAGTTGATGGAACTGCGCGCCGACGATGTCGACATCGATGTTTGATCACCCTCGTGAAAATTTCAGATCTCATGCGTCCGTTGTTCCTGGCCTTGCTGCTGCTCTGCACGCAGCACGGGCTGGCGCACGCCGCTGACATCTACGGCTACATCGACAGCAAGGGCGTGGCCCATTTCGCAGCGGAAAAGATCGACGAGCGCTACCAGATCTTCTTTCGCCGCGGGCAGAGCTTCGACACCTCGCAGGGCGTGGCACCGTTCGGACGCGGCGGGCGCAATCTCGATGGGAAGGTGCCGCAAGCTTCGCAGACCCTGCTCGCTCTTTTCGAGGCCTCGCCCAGCTACAAGACCGCGAAGGCCGCGCTGCGCGATGCGGCGGACAAGCATTCGATCGACTACGAATTGCTGCAGGCGCTGATCGCCACCGAGTCGGGCTTCGACGCGCAGGCTGTCTCGCCCAAGGGCGCGATGGGGCTCATGCAGCTCATGCCGGGCACCGCGCAGCGCTACGGCGTCTCGGCAGACAAGCGCAGCAGCATCGAAAAGAAGCTGTTCGATCCGCGCATCAACATCGCCGCCGGCTCGCGCTACCTGCGAGACCTGATCGCCATGTTCCCGGGCCAGATCGAACTGGCGCTGGCCGCCTACAACGCCGGTGAGGGCGCGGTGCAGCGCGCGGGCAACAAGATTCCGAACTACAAGGAAACGCAGAACTACGTGCAGACGGTGCTGCAGCTTTATGCCTACCTCAAGCCGTCGTCGGCGCTGGGCGGTGGAGGTGGCAGCAGCGCGCGCGGCGGCAAGGCGCCGGGTCGTATTCGCATGGAGCTGACGGTGCCGAAGGGCGGCGCCCTGGGCCGTGGCAACATGCCGCCCGATTCACCGAGCGGCATGCCGGCGATGCCCGACACGCCCGAGCAGCCGACGGTATCGGATGGCGCGGCGGAAGCGCCGCTGTCCTGATGCCGCATCCGTGCTTTCCTCGCCGATGAATCAGTCCGCCATGCACCGCCGAAGCTTCGTCCTCGGGACAGCCGCCTGCGCGCTGGCGGGCACGGCGCGCGCGCAGCATGCGGCACCGCACGACACGCTGCCCGTGGCGCCTTCCTCGAACGAGCCGTATGCGCGGTTGCAGGGCGGCGTGTCACACCACATGACTCCAGAGCAGGAGGCTCAGCGCGTCACCGAGAGCCCCGCACCCGCCGGTCTCGCCGGGCGCTGGGTGCCGCGCGCGGCCCTGCCGATTCCGCGCAGCGAGATGGCCTGGGCCACGGCGGCCGGGGGGCGCATGCACGTGGTCGGCGGCTATGGAGAGGGCGCGGTCAACCGCGACTACCACCACATCTACGATCCCAAGGCCGACCGCTGGCTGGACGGTGCGCCGTTGCCGCGCGGCGCCAACCATGTCGCGGTGACGGCCGATGACGGGCGCGTGTATGCGCTCGGCGGCTTCGTCGAACAGAACCGCCGCTCCGACATCAACGCCTACGTCTACGAGATCGCGGCCAACCGGTGGACCGCTATTGCGCCGCCGCCGCGCCCGCGCGGCGCCGCGGCCGCCGTGATGCAGGGCGGCGTTCTGCACCTGATAGGCGGTGCCTCCGAGCCCGCGGCCGAGCGCGCCAGCGTGGGCTGGCACGAGGTCTACGACCCGAAGGCCGACCGCTGGACCTCCGCCAAGCCGCTGCCCGGCGCGCGCGACCACGTAGGCTGCGTGGCGCACGGCGGTCAGATCCACGTGATCGGCGGACGCTTCAACACCTTCGAATACAACACCGACCTGCACCACGTCTACCTGACCGCGCGCGACACCTGGGAGCTGCGTGCGCCGCTGCCCACCGCGCGTTCGGGCCATGGTCTCGTGGTGTATCGCGGCCGCTTCTTCGCGATGGGCGGGGAGGGTGGCTTTCTGGTGGGCGGCGTGCCGCGCCAGGCGAAGGTGTTCGGCCAGATGGAAAGCTACGATCCCGTGGCGGACACCTGGCAGCGCCACGCACCCATGACCACGCCGCGGCACGCCGTCGGGGCCGCGGTGATCGGCGACTGGATCTACGTGGCCGGCGGCGGCGCGGTGCTCGGCGGGTCCGTGCAGTCCGCGGTGCACGAGGCTTTCACACTAGGCTGAGCGCAAGAAAAGCGCACGGCCCGCAACTGTTTTTCTTTTTCTCTTCTACATGGACTCCCAACCTCCGCTCGATCTCCAGGGTCCCACCGACGGCGACACCACCCTCACGCTGGCCGACTACGCACAAACCGCCTATCTCGAATACGCGCTCAGCGTGGTCAAAGGCCGCGCGCTGCCCGACGTGTCCGACGGCCAGAAGCCGGTGCAGCGGCGCATCCTCTATTCGATGTCGCGCATGGGCCTGGGCTTCGGCGGCGCCAACGGCACCGTGGGTGCCAAGCCCGTCAAGAGCGCGCGCGTGGTGGGCGACGTGCTCGGCCGCTTCCACCCGCACAGCGACCAGGCGGCCTATGACGCGCTGGTGCGCATGGCGCAGGATTTTTCGCAGCGCTATCCGCTGGTCGACGGCCAGGGCAACTTCGGCAGCCGCGACGGCGACGGCGCCGCGGCCATGCGCTACACCGAAGCGCGCCTTGCGCGCATCACCAGCCTGCTGCTCGACGAGATCGACGAAGGCACGGTCGACTTCATTCCCAACTACGACGGCAGCACCGAAGAACCGCGCCTCTTGCCCGCGCGCCTGCCGTTCACGCTGCTCAACGGCGCGAGCGGCATCGCGGTCGGCCTGGCCACTGAAATCCCGAGCCACAACCTGCGCGAGATCGCCGATGCCTGCGTGGCGTTGATCAAGGCGAACGGCAAGCTCAGCGACGAGGAACTGCTGCAGATCGTGCCCGGCCCCGACTACCCCGGCGGCGCCCAGATCATCAGCGGCCCGGCCGACATCGCCGACGCCTACCGCACCGGCCGCGGCTCCCTCAAGGTGCGCGCGCGCTGGAAGATCGAAGACCTTGCGCGCGGCCAATGGCAGCTCGTTGTCAACGAGCTGCCGCCCGGCGTCAGCACGCAGAAGGTGCTCGAAGAGATCGAGGAAATCACCAACCCGAAGGTCAAGGCCGGCAAGAAGGCCCTCTCCGCCGACCAGACCCAGCTGAAGGCCGCGATGCTGTCGGTGCTCGACGTGGTGCGCGACGAATCCAGCAAGGACGCCGCGGTGCGCCTGGTGTTCGAGCCCAAGACCTCGCGCATCAGCCAGGACGAGTTCATCACCACGCTGCTCGCGCAGACCTCGCTCGAAACCTCGTCGTCGATCAATCTCACGATGGTGGGCATCGACGGCAAGCCGACGCAGAAGTCGCTGCGCCAGATGCTCAACGAGTGGATCGCATTCCGCGAAATCACGGTTGAAAAGCGCTCGCGGCATCGGCTCAACAAGGTGCTGGAGCGCATCCACATCCTCGAGGGCCGGCAGCTGGTGCTGCTCAACATCGACGAGGTGATCGCGATCATTCGCGCGGCCGAGGACCCGAAGGCTGCGCTCATCGCGCGCTTCAACCTCAGCGAACGCCAGGCCGAGGACATCCTTGAAATCCGTCTGCGCCAACTCGCGCGGCTCGAGGCCATCAAGATCGAGCAGGAGCTGAAAGGCCTGCGCGAAGATCAGAAAAAGCTCGAAGACATCCTCGGCAGCCCGGCCGCGTTGCGCCGC
Organism: Variovorax sp. OV700; assembly: GCF_900099805.1. Lineage (GTDB taxonomy): Bacteria > Pseudomonadota > Gammaproteobacteria > Burkholderiales > Burkholderiaceae_C > Variovorax. The sequence continues at coordinate 100,045 of NZ_FNDR01000005.1, forward strand.
CTGCTGGTGAAGGAGATCGAGTCCGACGCCAAGACCTTCGAAGACCCGCGCCGTACGCTGATCCAGGCCGAGAAGCGCGCCGTGGCCGAAGTCAAGGTGGTCGACGAGCCCGTCACCGTCATCGTCTCGCAGAAGGGCTGGGTCCGCGCGCAGAAGGGCTGGGCCAGCGAGAAGAATGGCGCCAACGGCGCGGCAGCGCCCGAATACAGCTTCAAGTCCGGCGACGCACTTTACGGCGCCTTCGAGTGCCGCAGCGTCGACACGCTGCTGGTCTTCGGTAGCGCCAAGGACAAATCGGTGCGCGTCTACACGGTGCCGGTGGCGTCGCTCCCCGGCGCGCGCGGCGACGGCCAACCCGTGACCACGCTCATCGAACTCGATGCCGGTACGCACGTCACGCATTTCTTTGCGGGGCCGGTGGGCGCGAGCGTGCTGCTGGCCAACACGGGCGGCTACGGCTTCATCGCCACAGTCGAGAACATGATGTCGCGCCAGCGCGGCGGCAAGGCCTTCATCGACGTGGGCGAGGGCGAGCAGCTCTGCCGACCGTCGCTGGTGGGCGGCGCGAGTGGCGCGGAGCCGATGCCGGCCGCCACGCACGTGGCCTGCGCCTCGACCGGCGGCCGCATCCTGACCTTCGACATCACCGAGCTCAAGAGCCTGCCGAAGGGCGGCCGCGGCCTCACGCTGATCGACCTGGAGGCGAAGGACACGCTGGCGGGCGCCGCGGCCTACACGCGCAGCGTGAAGATCGAAGGCATCGGCCGCGGCGGCAAGGAGCGCGACGAGACGCTGGAGATCCGCACGCTCAACAACGCGCGCGGCAGCCGTGCGCGCAAAGGCAAGGCGGCCGACCTCGGCTTCAAGCCGGCCAGCATCGTGCGGATGCTGTGATGGGCGGCATCGACATCAGCGTCATCGGCCTCTTCATTGCGGTGGTCACCGGCCTTGCCAGCTTCTGGTTCGGCCGCCGCATGCGCATGAAGCGCGGGGCCAAGCAGCGCGAGAAGGACCGCATCGCGGCGCAGGCCAACGAAACCCGGCAGCAGCGCCGGGCGCGCGAGCGCAAAGAACGCAATTAGAGGCTGTTGCAGGCCTCAGTGCAGGCCCTGCCACCAGCGCTCGTTGGTGCGCGCCTTGCCTACAGTCAGCACTTCACCGATCACCGGCGTCGCCAGTTCGATCTTCTTGGCTTCCGACAGGTCCGCGATGCGATCGAGCGGATCGTGCCAAGTGTGGAAGGCGAGGTCGAAGGTGCTGTTGTGCACCGAATAGAGCACCTTGCCGCGCAGGTCTTCAAATGCTTGCACGCTCTGTTCGGGCGTCATGTGCACCGCGGGCCAGTAGGCGTCGTAGGCGCCGTTTTCCATCAGTGCCAGATCGAAGCCGCCGAAGCGCTCCCCGATCTGCTTGAAGCCCGAAAAATAGCCGGAGTCGCCGCTGTAGAAGATTCGCTGCTCGCCGCTTTGCACCACCCATGAGGCCCACAGCGTGCGGTCGCGGTCGGTCAGCGTGCGGCCCGAGAAGTGCTGCGCTGGCGTAGCGGTGAGCTTCACGCCGTCGTGTTCGCCGCCTTGCCACCAGTCGAGCTCGGTCACGCGCTCCGCGGGCACGCCCATGGCCACGAGCCGCGCACGCACGCCCAGCGGGACGAAGTAGCGTTGCACGCGCTGAGCCAGGTACTCGATGGTGGCCACGTCGAGGTGGTCGTAATGGTCGTGCGAGAGGATCAGGCCTTCTATTGGCGGCAGCTGCTCCAGCGTGAGCGGCGGCTTGTGAAAGCGCTTGGGCCCGGCGAAGCTGAACGGCGACGCCCGCTCGCTGAACACCGGGTCGATCAGCCAGTATTTGCCCTGCAGCTTGAGCAGGTGCGACGAATGGCCGAGCCGCACCACGTGGTTGGCCTTGGCGTCGAGCGCGTCCAGGTCGGCGGTGCTCAGCATGCGCACGGGAATCGGATCGACCGGTACGGTGTCGACCTTGCTGCCGACGATGAAGCGCGACCAGATGCGCCATGCGCTGGCGGAGGGCTTGACTTCCGGGTTCGGCAGATTTTGAAAGGTGCAGCCCTTGAACTGCGGCGACGCGTCGTAGCGTGCTCCGCATCCACTGTTGCTTGTGCAGGCGGCCACCAGCGTGCAGCTGGCCGCGAACAGCAAGGTGCCGCAGCGGCGAAAGCTGCGCTGGAGGAGATTCGAGGGCTGGGCAACGTCGTTCATGGCTCGTGCGTGTTCTGGTTTTTGCGGTGCGAGCTTAGCCCGCGCGCCGCGCCGAATGGTTTCAGCGGCAGAAACATTCGGTGCAAAGGGGCATTCGCGCGGCCCGCCACCTGTCGTATGCCATGCGCTCTATGGATGACGGCGGCATGGACCGGCACACTGCAAGGCGCCACGTTTCGCGGGCTACGGAAAGGCGCACACACCATGAGCAGCAACCGCTATCCCATCATCTACGTGCGCGGCTACGCCATGACCGAAGCCGAGCGCGACGACACCGCCGCCGATCCGTTCTGCGGCTTCAACGTGGGCTCCACCGTGTATCGCGCCACCGTCAAGAAGGACGCGCCGGCGCAGAAGTTCGTCTTCGAATCTCCGGTGGTGCGGCTCCTTGCCGACTACCAATACCAGAGCGTCTATCAAAACGGCCTGGACATTCTCGACAACGACTGGAAGCCGTCTCCCGACGAAACCGGCAAGGACGTGGACGGCATTCCTGCCGCCTCCGTCATCATCTACCGCTACTACGACAGCGGCTCGGAGCTGCTCGGCGATGGCAAGTCGCGCGACGTGAAGATCTACGCACAGGGTTTGAGCAAGCTGATCCTCCGCGTGCGCGACCTGGTGGCGCAGCGCGAGGGCCTCGCTTTCCCTGCGGTCGACTTCCGCTGCTACCTGGTGGCGCATTCGATGGGCGGGCTGGTGGTGCGGGCCTTCTTGCAGAACCCGGCGCTCGGCGATGCGGCGGCGCGCGCCTGTGTCGACAAGGTGTTTACCTATGCCACGCCGCACAACGGCATCGACATGGGCGGCGTCAACGTGCCGGCCTGGCTCACGGCCAACGAGATGAACACCTTCAACCGCGAGAAGATGTCAGAGTTTCTGGATACGGCTCCTGTCGATGGCCGCATGGACTACCTGCCGGCCGCATCCTTTCCGGCCGAGCGCTTCTTCTGCATGGTGGGCTCCAACCGCGGCGACTACGAAGCGGCCAAGGGTCTTTCGCGCATGTTCGCGGGCCACGGCAGCGACGGGCTGGTGCGCATCGAGAACGCCTCGCTCTGGTCCATCGACGAGCTGAAACGCAGCAAGCCCGTGGCCACCGCCTACGCCTTTCGTTCGCACTCGGGCTACTTCGGCATCGTCAATTCGGAGGAGGCCTACCAGAATCTCGTGCGCTTTCTCTTCGGAGACGTGCGCGTCGATCTCTGGTTCGACGTCGATGGCGTCACCTTGCCGCCCGATCTGCCCAAGGACGCCGACGTGGATGCGCTCTACCAGGTCGAATTGCTGGCAGCGCCGCGCGGCAAGCGCTGGTACCTCAGCCGGCGCGTGGCCGAGGAAGACTCGCCCGCCTGCCGCACGCACAAGGAACTGACCGACCCGGAAAAGCCCGAGCGCCGCTCGATCTATCTCTCGACCGTGTTCCTTGCCAACAAGGCCCGCGTGAAGCAGGACCGGCCGACGCTGGCCTACGCCATGACGCTGGGCGTGCGCGTGCCCGACTACCAGGTGAACAAGAAGTTCTGGCTCGACGGCCACTACGAAGGCAGTTCGCTGTTCCGCGACACGCTGGTCATCGAGATCGCGCCGCCCCGGCCGGACGATCCGGCGCAGAACTGGAACGTCAAGTACGGCTGGCAGACCGACACCGCGGGGCAGGCCTCGCTCCCGATCAGTCCGAAACAGCTGGCCAATGGCAAGCTGCAGTTCATCGTGCCGCTTTCAAGCCTGGGCGCGGCGCCGGCGGCTCCCGGCATCAGCGGCAAGGTTCGGCTCGAAGTGGGCGCCTGGAGCTGAAGCGGCGTCCCGGAAGGCTGGCTCCGGAGTCATACTCGGTGACCCAAGGTCCTGCTTTCCATCATCATGAAAACTGCCGTCCTCGTCATCGACATGCAGCGTGGCCTCTGCGACGATCCACCTCGCCCTCACGAGGCCGGCGAAGTCGTGCAGCGGATCAATGCGCTCACCGAACGCGCGCGTGCCGCAGGCGTGCCGGTGGCCTTCATCCAGCACGAGAACGCCGTCGACCTGGAGTTCGATTCCGAACGTTGGCAGCTGGCCCATGCGCTGCATGTCGATTCGCGCGACACCAAGATCCGCAAGACCACGCCCGACTCCTTCCTGCGCACCCCGCTCGAGGCCTGGCTGACCGGGCAAGGGGTGCAGCGCGTGGTGATCTGCGGCTACTCGTCGGAGTTTTGCGTGGACACCACCACGCGCCGCGCCGCCGGGCTGGGCTACGAGGTCACGCTCGCGGCCGACGCACACACCTCGCACGACAAGCCGCACGCCACGGGCGCCTTCATTCGCGCGCACCACAACGCCGCGCTGTCGGACATCACGAGCTTTGGTGTGCCGATCCGCGCGATCGACAGCGCGGAGATCGCGTTCGGCGACTGAGCGCTGCTACGGCATGCGCCCGGTGGAGAGCGCGCAGGCCCAGTCCGGACGCGCGTGCTCCAGAGCCAGCGCAGCCATGGCCGCGTGGTCATACGGCACGGCAATGAGCGTCGAGATCCAGGCGCCGTCCGACCGCTCGACGATGGCATAGCGCGCATCCGGCGAACCTGTTTCGACGGCGTGCGGATAGGGATGGATATCGTCATACGCCGGCAGGCCGACGCTGCCCGGATTGACGATCAACTGCCCGCCGGATGCGCGGGCCACGCGCGGCACGTGAGTGTGACCGCACGCGATCAGCTCGGCATCGACCTTGCCGAGGCGTGCATCGATTTCCGGCATGGTTGCCGCGCGGAAGTTCGAGGGCTCGACGGTCTCCAGAAAGTACTCGAGATCGCTCGCCGGCGTGCCATGGCAGAGCAAGACTTCCGGACTGAAGCGAAGGCTCGGCCCCAGCGATGCCATCCATGCGAATTCCTTCCCGCCGAGCCGCGAATGCGCGAACTCATCGGACGGTCCTCGCCGGCCGGAGGGCAGGGTAAGAAGCTGGCGCTCATGGTTCCCGGCAAGATGAACCCAGTTCTGGGCCATCAGGAACTGCGCGGTCTCCAGCGGCATCAGCGGACCGGAGAGGCTGTCGCCCAGGTTGACGACGGCGTCCACACCGCGGCGGCGGATGTCCTTGACCACGGCCTCGAGTGCATGAAGGTTTCCATGAATGTCGGAGACGATCGCAATGCGCATTCGCAAACCCTGTGCAGGCAACGGAGAGAGGAGAGGGCGCGATCTTAGTCCGAGCCCGGCCGCCACACCCGCGCCAGCGCGGCCAGCTTGCCCTTGAAGCTCAGCCGGTCGTTCGACAGCGCATCGATGAAGTCCGACAGGCGCTGCGACTTCACCATGGTGTAGATGGTGAGCCAGGTGGTGAAGACGAAGACCACGCCAAACCAGAGCACCTTGCGCCATAGCGGCGCGTCGGCTTCGGCCAGCAGGTTCATGCCGAGGAAGCCCGTCGTCACGGTGCCGATCAGGCCGAACAGCGTGACCACCGTGAGCCGCACCACGGTGCTGGCCTGCCGGCGCAGGCTGTCTGCATCCAGGTAGGTGTTCATGTCGGCGATGCGCGCCTTGACCTCGTCGTAGAGCGGGTCGAGCCCGAGGTGCGCGGTGCACATGTGGGACAGCGCGCGCACCTGCGCCTGCTCCGAGATCTCGTGGAACCAGTAGCGGTGCGTGAAGCGCAGAAAGCGTTCGAAGCTCGCGCGAATGGCGCGCTTGAACTGCTTCACGCTCGGCGTGCTGCGGATGTCGAGCCGCTTGAGGGCCTCCACCAGCTGGTCGGAGAACATCAGGAGCGAGGCCTTCTGGAAGTGCGCGATGAGGAACAGCAGGAAGTGTTGGTGCCTGAACTGCGCGAGCACGCCGCGGTCGCGGCAGCAGAAGAATTCGGAGCGCGCATCACCCACCACGATCAGTGCGTGGCCGTTGCACAGGTAGCGCGTGTTGGGCGCCGCGCCCGCATCGACCCAGAAGCGGTCGTAGCAATAGCGCTTCTCGAAATCGGCCAGATGCTGGTCGGCATAGGGCAGGTGCGCCTGCTGCGCCGCATCGGCCTCGGCGGCGCCAGTGACCAGCCCGAGCCGAATGAAGTCGTTGCGCGAGAGGCGCTTGGGGTCGTCGAGCGAAAGGTAGGCCATTACCGGCATGCGGTAGTACTCGATCTGCCGGAAGCGCAGCACGCCAGGGTCGTCGGAATGGTCGCTCACCAGCGGCTGCATCAGATAGGCCCAGTGGGCCGAGATGCGTGGCGCGCGGTGCTGAGCCACGTGCGAAAGAAAAGCTTCGCGCTGCTGAGCATCCGAACGCGCGAGCACGCTGCCATCGGCAGCCAGCCATTCGACGCTGGCCATGCAATGCAGCGCGCCGCCCTCGGCGTTCCAGCCGGCCGGATACGCGCGGCCGAACCGGTAGAGCAGGTCTTGCGCCTGCGCGAGGCTCAGGTGGTCCGCGCCGACCTCGAGGTTGAGCATCACCACGTCGATGTCGAAGAAGAAATACAGGTCGCAATGCACCACGTCGAGCGTGATGGGCGCATCGCCGGGCTGCGCCACCACGCGCACCGCCGCAATGTCGTGGCGGCGGAAGACGCGCATCGGCGAATCGCCGCCGTGGCCGTCTTCATCGCCGCTCTTGCTCTTCGAGCGGCCCTCGCCGTAGAGAAAGCGCTGCACATACGGCAGGAAGCTCACGAACTCGTTGTAGTGCCGTTCATGAAAGCGACTGCTGTCGCCGGTGTATTCATCGATCTCTTCACGCCATGGCGAGGCATCGCCCATCTCGCGCAGCACATGCCAGGGACCGTGGTGCGAGGGCTTGTCGTCCGGAGCCGGCATCAGCCGCAGGGGCCAGAGCAGGGCCTGCCTGAAATGCTGCACGGCAGGCGCCGCGGAAGCGCCAGCCAGGGATGCGCCTGCCTCTGCGCGAACGGGAGCCTCGGATGTATTCAGCATCACATGAGTGTAGGCAGAAGGGCTGTCAAAAGGCTGACCTAGGGCAATCCCTAGGTAGGCCTGAAACCGGTTTCATATAAGCTGCAAGCCTTGCTTTCAAGGCATGCGCGCGGCCACGCCGTGCTTGCCGCACCCATGAACTACCAGTTTCAATTCGAAGCCGTCTTCGCTGCCTGGCCGCTGTTGCTCAAGGGCACCTGGATCACGATCCAGCTCTCCCTGGTGGCCACCCTGCTGGGCCTGGTGGTCGCCATCTTCTGTGCCTGGGGCAAGACTTCGGGGCCAGGCTGGCTGCGCTTTGTCGTCAATGCGTACATCGAGGTGATCCGCAACACGCCGTTCCTGGTGCAGCTGTTTTTCTTCTTCTTTGCACTGCCGGCCATCGGGCTGCGCTGGTCGCCGCAAACGGCGGCGCTGGTGGCCATGGTGGTGAACCTGGGTGCGTATGCGACCGAGATCATCCGCGCGGGCATCGAATCGATTCCCAAGGGGCAGATCGAGGCGGGCAGGGCGCTCAACCTGAAGCCTTGGGAGATCTTCCGCTTCGTGATCATCAAGCCCGCGCTCAAGGCCATCTACCCGGCACTCACGAGCCAGTTCATCCTGCTGATGCTGAGCTCGGCCGTGGTGTCGGTCATCTCGGCCGACGACCTGACTTCGGTGGCCGCCAACCTGCAGTCGCAGACCTTCCGCAGCTTCGAGATCTACATCGTGGTGGCCGCCATCTACCTGGCATTGGCGCTGGCGTTTTCGGCGCTGTTCAAGCTCATATACAAGCGCACGCTCAACTATCCGGACCGCCGGTAACAGGCCACGCACGGAACACAAAAAATCATGCGTACCTTCGGCTTTCCCGAATTTCTCTTCATCCTCGAAGCGGCCAAGTGGACGCTGGCGCTGTCTGCCATTGCCTTCATTGGCGGCGCGATCCTGGGGCTGGCCGTCGCGCTCATGCGCACCTCCGATTCGACCTGGGCACGCACCGTGTCGACGGTGTTCATCCAGGTCTTCCAGGGCACGCCGCTGTTGCTGCAGCTGTTCCTGATCTTCTTCGGCGCGCCGGTGCTCGGGCTCGACATCAACCCGTGGATTGCCGCGGGCGTGGCGCTGGTCTTCAACAGCGCGGCCTTCCTGGGCGAGATCTGGCGCGGCTGCATCCAGGCCATTCCGCGCGGCCAGTGGGAGGCCGCCGAGGCGCTGAGCCTCAAGTACAGCGCGCGCATGCGCGACGTGGTGCTGCCGCAGGCCTTCAAGATCGCGCTCGCGCCCACGGTGGGCTACCTGGTGCAGATCATCAAGGGCACATCGCTCGCGGCCATCATCGGCTTTGCGGAGATCACCCGCGCGGGCCAGATCATCAACAACGCCACCTTCCAGCCGCTGATCGTGTTCTCGGTGGTGGCCGCCATCTACTTCGCGATCTGCTGGCCGCTGTCGCTGCTTGCTGCCCGCATGGAGCGCAGGCGCGCGCAGGCCCTGGCCCGCTGATTCCCTTTTCTCGTCGCTTCCTTTCTTTTTCCGGAGACACATCCCCATGACCCGTACCACCACCCGCCGCGTTGCGCTGGCAGCCCTCGGCCTTGGCGCCGCGCTCACCGTGTTCGCCCCCTTTGCCTCGGCACAGTCCGTCGCCGACATCAAGAAGAAGGGCGAGATCACCATCGGCATGCTGGTCGATTTTCCGCCCTACGGCACCACCAATGCGCAGAACCAGCCCGACGGCTATGACGCCGACGTCGCCAAGCTGCTGGCCAAGGACTGGGGCGTCAAGGCCAACATCGTGCCGGTGACCGGCCCGAACCGCATTCCCTTCCTGCTGACCAACAAGGTCGACGTGCTGGTCGCCTCGCTGGCCATCACGCCCGAGCGCGCCAAGCAGGTGCAGTTCTCGCAGCCCTACGCGGCCGCGACCATCGTGCTGTATGGCGCCACCAAGACGCCCATCAAAGCGGCGGGCGACCTGAAGGGCCTGCGCGTGGGCGTGGCCCGCGCCTCGACGCAAGACGTGGCCGTGACCAAGGCCGCGCCGGAAGGCACCGAGATCCGCCGCTTCGACGACGACGCCTCGGCCATGCAGGCGCTGATCTCCGGCCAGGTAGATGCCATCGGCTGCTCGGTGACGGTGGCGGCGCAAATCGCCAAGCGCGTGCCCGCCGGCACCTATGAAAACAAGTTCACGCTGGTGCAGCAATCGATGGGCATCGCGATGCGTCCGGGCCAGGAAGAGTTGCACAAGGCAGTCAACGAGTTCGTCGCCAGGAACACCGCCAACGGCGAGCTGAACAAGCTCTACCAGAAGTGGCTGCAGGCCGACTTGCCCAAGATGCAGTAAGCCGCCAAGGCTGAAGAAAAACGAGGAATCCTGGCATGACGACGGAATCGATCATCCGCATGGAAGCGGTCAACAAGTGGTACGGTGAATTCCAGGTGTTGACCGGCATCGACCTGTCGGTGCGCCAGGGCGAGCGCATCGTGATCTGCGGGCCTTCGGGTTCGGGCAAGTCCACGCTCATCCGCTGCATCAACCGGCTCGAGACGGTGCAGAAGGGCCGCATCGTGGTCGATGGCATCGACCTCACGGCCGGCGGCAAGAACGTGGACGCGGTGCGCGCCGAGGTCGGCATGGTGTTCCAGCAGTTCAACCTGTTCCCGCACCTCACCATCCTGGAAAATTGCACGCTCGCGCCAATGCGCTCGCGCGGCATGACCAAGGCTCAGGCCGAAGAGGTGGCCATGAAGTACCTCGCGCGCGTGCGCATTCCCGAGCAGGCCCACAAGTACCCGAGCCAGCTCTCGGGCGGCCAGCAACAGCGCGTGGCGATTGCGCGCGCGCTGTGCATGACGCCCAAGATCATGCTGTTCGACGAGCCCACCTCGGCGCTCGACCCCGAGATGGTCAAGGAAGTGCTCGACACCATGATCGGCCTGGCCGAAGACGGCATGACCATGCTGTGCGTGACGCACGAAATGGGCTTTGCCCGCAGCGTGGCCGACCGGGTGATCTTCATGGCCGACGGAAAGATCGTCGAGCAGGCGGCGCCCGCCGAGTTCTTCGGCAATCCAAAGGACGAAAGGACACGACAATTCCTCGGCCAGATCCTCAGCTCCCACCAAGCACACTGAATGTCCTTTTCCGTTCTGATTTCCCTGTCGTCCTTCGGCGCGGCCGAGGTGGGGCGGCACGGCCAGCTCTGGTGCGCGCAGCTGGCATTGGCAGCGGGCGCCGTTTCCGTTGAAGTGCGTGGCGAGATGCTGCGTGATGCGGATGCGGAACTGCCCGCGCTGAAGGGTCTCGCCTCCGTGTACTCCAGCCCCGAAGGCCTCTGGGCCGAAGGCGGCTGGCTCGACAGCGCCGCGCTCAAGCGCGGCATCGCCGCAGCGACGCGCGTCGGCGCCAAGCGGCTCAAGATGTCCATCGGCGATTTCCAGCCTTCTTCGCACGGCTCGCTCTGGGGCCTGAAGGTGGAACTGTCGCAAACCCGCGTCGAGCTGCTAATCGAGAACGACCAGACCGTGCGCGCCGGCACGCTGCCCGCGCTGCAGGCTTTCTTCGATGCGGCCGATCGGGCCGGCGTCGAGCTGGGCATGACCTTCGACATGGGCAACTGGCACTGGGTCGGCGAGTGCCCCTTGCAGGCCGCAGAGGTGCTGGGCCGCCGCGTGCGCTACGTGCATTGCAAGGGCGCGCAGCGCCTGCCGCACAAGTGGGTGGCGGTGCCGCTGGGCGACTCCGCCGCGCCATGGCGCGCCGTATTGCGCGCGCTGCCGGCCGACGTGCCGCACGCCATCGAATACCCGCTGGCGGGTGACGACCTGCTGGCTGCCACGCGCACGCAAATCGACTTCATCCGCGCCGCACGGGCGTAAGCAGAACCACACATGACAGAACCCACCGCTTTCGACGTTGCCCTGTTCGGCGAAGCCATGCTGCTGCTGGTGGCCGACCGGCCCGGTCCGCTGGAAAACGCAGAGGCGTTCCACAAGCGCACGGCCGGTGCCGAGACCAACGTGGCCATCGGCCTTGCGCGCCTGGGCCTCAAGGTGGGCTGGGCCAGCCGGCTCGGCACCGACTCGATGGGGCGCTATCTGATCGCCGCGATGAAGGCCGAGGGCATCGACTGCTCGCACGTCATTTGCGATCCGTCGCAGCGCACGGGTTTCCAGTTCAAAGGCCGCGTCACCGATGGCAGCGACCCGCCCGTCGAATACCACCGCAAGGGTTCGGCCGCCAGCCAGATGGGCCCGGCCGACGTCGATGAAGCCTGGCTGCGTTCGGCGCGCCACCTGCATGCCACGGGCGTGTTCCCGGCCATCTCCGACAGCAGCCTGCAGGCCGCGCTCAAGAGCATGGACGTGATGCGCGCGGCCGGCCGCACGATCTCGTTCGACACCAACCTGCGGCCCACGCTGTGGTCTTCGACCGAGACCATGCGCCACTGGGTCAACGAGCTGGCCTCGCGTGCCGACTGGGTGCTGCCCGGCATCGAGGAGGGCTTGCTGCTCACGGGCCACACCAAACCTGAAGACGTGGCGCGCTTCTACCGTGAGCGCGGTGCGAAGCTGGTGGTCGTCAAGCTTGGTGCCGAAGGCGCCTATTACGACAGCGACGTGGCCGGTACCGGCCGCGTCGATGGCTTTCCGGTGAAGGAAGTGATCGACACCGTGGGGGCGGGCGACGGCTTCGCGGCCGGCGTGGTGAGCGCATTGCTCGAAGGCAGGAGCGTGCCCGAGGCCGTGCGCCGCGGCGCCTGGATCGGCGCGCGCGCCGTGCAGGTTCTGGGCGACACTGAAGGCTTGCCCACCCGCGCACAACTCGAAGAAGCAGGATTCTGACCATGACGACGAAAAAGAACGTGCTTGTCTTTCGCCCGTTGCCCGAAGACCAGCTGGCGCGCCTTCAGGCCGCGCACCATGTGACCGTGGCCGATCCGCGCAAGGAGCCGGAAGCTTTTGCGGCCGCGCTGCGCACCGCGAACGGGCTCATCGGCGCGAGCCACACGGTCGATGCGGCGCTGCTCGACGCGGCGCCCGCGCTCGAGGTGATTTCGAGCATATCGGTCGGCGTCGACAACTACGCGCTGGCGGAACTGCATAAGCGCGGCGTCGTGCTGTGCCACACGCCCGACGTGCTGACCGAAACGGTGGCCGACACGGTGTTCGCGATCCTGATGGCCACGCAGCGCCGCGTGGTCGAGCTTTCGAACCTCGTGCGCGAAGGCCGGTGGACGAAGAACATCGGCGACGAACTCTTCGGCACCGACGTGCATGGCAAGACGCTGGGCATTCTCGGCTTCGGGCGCATCGGCCAGGCCGTGGCGCGCCGCGGCGCGCTGGGCTTCGGCATGCCGGTGCTCTATCACTCGCGCCGGCCGGTCGACCTGGCCACGCAGGCGCCCGAGCTGCAGGACCGCGCCACGCATACGCCCCTGGACGAACTGCTCGCGCGTTCGGACATCGTGCTGGCGATGCTGCCGTTGACCGACGCGACGCGCGGCATGATCGACGCCGCCTTCTTCGCGCGTATGAAGCCCGGAGCGGCCTTCATCAACGGCGGCCGCGGTGCCACGGTGAACGAAGCCGCCTTGCTCCACGCACTTGATCACGGCACGCTGCGCGCGGCGGGCCTGGACGTGTTCGCGAAGGAGCCGCTGCCGGCCGATTCGCCCTTGCGCACCCATCCGCGCGTGACGCCGCTGCCGCACATCGGATCGGCCACGCACGAGACGCGGCATGCCATGGCGGAACTGGCAACCACCAACCTGCTGCAGGTATTGGCCGGCGAGAAGCCGACGGCGCCGTACGACACGGCGACTGCATGAACCCGCAGAGGATTTTCTCCCTCCCCTTCCGGGGGAGGGCAGGGGTGGGGGCAAGCGGCGTATCCATCGGACGCTCTGCCTGCCCCCATCCCAGCCTTCCCCCGGAGGGGGAAGGAGCAGATCCATGAACCCGGCGGGCCGCGCCACCATCGCCGACGTCGCCGAGGCGGCGGGCGTTTCCAAGGCCACTGTCTCGCGCTTTCTCAACCACCGCGACCGGCTCCTGAGCCGCGACATCGCGGCGCGCGTGGAGGCGGCCATCGCCAAGCTGGCCTACACGCCCAGCCCGATGGCGCAGGCGCTGAGCCATGGACGCTCGCGGCTCATCGGTCTGATCGTGGCGGACATCACCAACCCCTATTCGGTGGCGGTGCTGCGCGGCGCCGAGAAGGCCTGCCAGGAAGCGGGTTACCTCGTGATGCTGTTCAACCTGGGCAACGAGAGCGAACGCGAGCGCGAGGCCATCAATGCGCTCGCGGGCTACCAGGTCGACGGCTTCATCCTCAACACGCTGGGCCGCGGCAGCAACGTGGTCGACGCGGTCACGCTGCACGGCAAGCCAGCGGTGCTGGTCGACCGTCGCCACGCCGGCATGCACACCGACTTCGTGGCGCTCGACAACCATTCGGCCATGCGCGACACCTGCGGCCACCTGGTCGAAGGTGGCTTTCGCGAACTGCTCTACGTGACCGAGCCGCAGAAGGGCGTGAGTTCGCGGCGCGAACGCACGGCCGCCTTCGGTGCCTGCGTGGCCGCGCACGAGCCGCGGGTGGCGGGCGAGGTGTTCGAGAGCGTCGAAGACGACGGCGATGCGCTCGACGTAGCCTTGCGCTTGCTGCGGCAGCGCGCAAAAAGGGGGCGCCGGGCGGCGGTGGTCGCTGGCAACGCCGTGGTCACGCTGCGCATCGCGCAATCGATGGCGCGGCTGGGCTGGCAGTTTGGACAAGACCTGGGCTTCGTCGGCTTCGACGATCCCGAATGGGCCTCGCTGATCGGGCCCGGCCTGAGCACCGTGGCGCAGCCGACCGACGCCATTGGCCGCTCGGCGGCTACCTGCCTGATAGAACGGCTGCAGGGGCTGGATGCAGCGCCGCGGCAACTGCTGCTGCCGGGACAACTGGTGGTGCGGGGCTCGTCCCGGCCGGCATGACGGGCTGATTCGCGGCGGAGGCGAGGCCCGCCTCGACGCGCTCGGCAATCCAGCGCTGGAAACCGCGTTCGGCCTGCAGCTTGAACTCGTTTCGGGTCTGGTTGCAGATCGCGTGGGCAAGCCGCCGGTGCTTCTGCTTGCGGACGCCGCCCAGTGTCGAATCGTTCAGGTGCTCGATGGTGGCCGACTCCGGCGCGCTGCGAGGTTCCGCAAAGTCCATCGGCAGCCCGCACCAGTGGCAGTTGTTGCCGAAGGACGAGCGCAGGGCCTGCACGCTCATGGCTGTTGCTGCCTGCGCAGAGCCGGTCAGCCGACTTCGGCGATCAGCTCGATCTCGACGCAGGCGCCCATGGGCACTTGCGCCACGCCGAACGCGCTGCGCGCATGCGCGCCCTTCTCGGGGCCGAACACTTCGGCGAAGAACTCGCTCGCGCCGTTGGTCACCAGGTGCTGTTCGGTGAACGTGCCCACGGAATTGACCAGGCTCATGACCTTGACGATGCGCGTGACCTTGTTCAGGTCGCCCACGGCCGCGTGCAGCGTGCCCAGCAGGTCGATGGCAATGGCGCGCGCGGCCTGCTTGCCTTCTTCGGTGCCGATGTTCGCGCCCAACTGGCCGGCCCAGACCTTGCCGTCCTTCTTGGCGATGTGGCCCGAGAGAAAAACGAGGTTGCCGGTGCGCACGAAAGGCACGTAGGCCGCGGCGGGGGCGGCGACCGGGGGCAGGGTGATGCCGAGGCTGGAAAGCTTGTCGTAAACGCTCATTGGAGGTCCTTGTCTGTGGGTTGCGATTCAATCTGCGATTGTGTCTGTGATTGTGACTGCGCCGCCTCTGCGGCCTGGGTCCGCAGCTCTTCGATGGGCCGCACCGTCACGCCCACCTTGAGCGTGTGGCGCGCGCCGCCGTGCAGTACGCCGCGCATGGGCGAGACGTCGGAATAGTCGCGGCCGATCGCGAGTGCGACGTAGTCTTCGCCGGGCTGGCGGCCGTTGGTGGGGTCGAATTCGGCCCAGCCGCCGGCGCTGTCCGGGCCCTCGTCTTCGCTGGGCAGGTACACAGAAACCCATGCGTGGGAGGCATCGGCGCCCACCAGCCGCGGCTGGCCAGGCGGCGGTTGCGTGAGGAGGTAGCCGCTCACGTAGCGTGCCGGCAGGCCCATCGCCCGGAAGCAGGCGATCATGATGTGCGCGAAGTCCTGGCACACGCCCTTGCGCTGCGCCAGGGCCTCCACGGCGGGCGTGTTGATTTCGGTGCTGTCGGCGTCGTAGGCAAAGTCGCGGTACATGCGCTCGGTGAGGTCCATCGCCACGTCGAAGGTTGGCCGTTCGGGCGCGAAACTGGCGCGCGCATAGGCCGCGAAATCGCCGTGGCGCGGCACGTAGGGCGACGGAAAAACGAACTCCGAGGCCGGATCGAAGGTGGCGTCCTTGCGATAGCGGAAGCGCTCGCGCACGGCCTCCCAGGGCATGTCGAGCGCAATGCCTGGCGCTAGCAGCGGGGTCGAGGTTTCGACCACGCTTTCGGCGGTGACGACGAGACTGTCGTGCGTGGATTCGAGCGCAAAAAATGCGCGCATGTTGCCGTAGACGTCGGGCTGCTCGTTGCGCTGCGCGGGCTGCGGCTCGATGGCGAGTTTGTGGCTCACGAGCCGCTGCGAGCCGGTGGCCAGCGGCTTCAGATGGGCCAGGTGCTGCGCCGTTTCGACCGGAGGCGAATACTCGTAGCGGGTTTCGTGGGTGACGTGAAGGAGCATGGGGTTTCTCTGTGGCTACTTCGGCGCGCTGCCGAAATGCGCTGCGTAGATCTTGTCGTAGCTGCCGTCGGCCTTGATGTCGTCAAGGCCCTTGTCGATCCTGGCCAGCAGTTCGGCGTTGCCCTTCTTGACCGCGATGCCGTAGTGCTCGACCGGGAAGGACGCATCGCTCACCGTCTTGAAGCCGCCCTTGGTGTTGTTGGCGAGGTAGTGCACCACTACGCCGTTGTCGGCGACCACGGCCTCGACGCCGCCGGCTTCGAGTTCCTTGAGCGCCAGCGGCGTGGACTCGAAGCGCTTGATGTTGCCGCTCGACTTGCCCTGCAGCTTGCCCACCACCTCGTCGCCCGTGGTGCCGTTCTGCACGCCGACCTTCATGGCCTTGATGTCTTCGAACCGGGTTACCGGTGCATCGGTGCGGACGGCGATCAACTGCTTCGCGTCGAAGTAGGGCTTCGAGAAGTCCATGGTCTGGCGGCGCTCGTCGGTGATGGTGATGGCCGAAACCAGCAGGTCGCGAT
The DNA here is from genome assembly GCF_900099805.1 of Variovorax sp. OV700. Taxonomy (GTDB): domain Bacteria; phylum Pseudomonadota; class Gammaproteobacteria; order Burkholderiales; family Burkholderiaceae_C; genus Variovorax. The sequence goes on from NZ_FNDR01000005.1 coordinate 116,418, forward strand.
CGCCCTGGCCGAGCGCGTTGAAGATGCCTTCCCACGGCGTGTTGACGAACTTCACCTCGATGCCGGCCTTGTTTGCGACGGCCTTCACCACGTCGACGTCGAAGCCGACGATGTCACCCTTGTCGTTCTGCGTCTCGAAGGGCGTGTAGGCCGCATCGGTGCCCACCACGTAGACGCGGGCAGCGGGTGCGGCCGTCGGTGTGGCTACGGGCGCCTGCTTGCCACAGCCAGCCAATGCAAGGCCGGCGAGAAGGGTGGCGGCAATCAGCGTGAAGCGGCGGTTGTCGAGCATGGGCTGCCTCCTGGGAGAGAGCGTCATCAGGCTCCGACGGAGCGCAGCGATTCGGAAGTGAGCGTGAAGTAGCGCGTGCCGATGGCGTCGGACACATGGTAGGCCGCCGTCTCGCAATTGGCCAGAAGTTCGGCCAGCGCAGGGTAGTTCGCGTCGGCTCCGACCGCGCAGAGATGCTCGAGCGTCCAGGTGGCCGGATCGGGCAGTTCGTATGACAGCGCGGTGAGCTTGCCTGGCGCGCTGCCGGCCAGGCGCGCAATTCGACCGCGCAGCGTTTGCGTGACCCACGCGAGCGAGCGCGGGTTCTCGGCATCGAGCACCAGCAGGTCGACCAGCGTGGCCACGTCGCGCCGTTGCTGGTAGCGGGCGTGAAAGGTGATGGTGCTGTCGAACAGCGCCACCATGGCTTCGAAGCCGCTCACTTCATGCACTGCGCCGTCCTCGAAACCGGCCTCGAGCGCGCTGGCAAGAAACCCAAGGCGCTCGATGTGGCGGCCGATCGACAGCAGGCGCCAGGCGTCGTCGCGTGTCATGCGGTCGGTCTGGGCGCCGGTCATGGCGGCGAGTGCGGTGCTGGCCGATTCGAGCGCGCGCAGCGCCGCGCCGGTGGCAAAGCTGCCTTCGCCGGCCTGCTCGGCCGTGCGCCGCAGAAACTCGGCTTCGGCGCGCATGATCTGGTTCCAGTTGTCCTGCGAGAGGCGCTCGCGCACGGCGGCTGCGGCCTGCCGGATGCAGAGCAGGCTGAAGCCCACGCTGCCGCCGCGCTCCACATCGCCGAGCTCGGCGACCAGCGCGCGTTCGAACACGCGGCGCGACTGCGGCGCACTGGGCACTCCGGCCGGCACCAGCGCATTGCGCAGCGCCATGCGATGCAGCCAGTCGAGCAGCGGGCGCGACGACTGGTCTTCGCTGCCCAGCAGGTTGAGCGTGAGGCGCGCGAGGCGCACTGCGTTTTCCGCGCGCTCAGTGTAGCGGCCGAGCCAGAACATGTTCTCGGCAGCGCGGCTGGTCACGGGCGCGCGGTGCCGCGCCAGCGAGGCCGGCGTGGCGTGCGGCTGCAGCAGCGTGGTGCGGTCGACCTCACCATGCGTCTGCACCCATACGTCGGCGCTGCTGCCGCCGCGCTGCATGGAGGCGATTTGCGCATCGCGGCCTGCGAGCCGTGCCAGCCCGCCGGGCAGCACCCGCCACGACTGCGCGCCATCGCTCACCGCGAAGACGCGCAGCAGCACCGCGCGCGGCGCGATGTGGCCGGGGCCCAAGTCGTTGGCCCAGGTGGGCATTTGCGACAGCGGGAGATAGCTCTGGATCGTGTGGGCTTCGCCCTCGCGCACGATGCGGCCGGCCCATTCGTCCAGCTTGCGCCGGCTCAGCTGGCTGCCCAGCACCGCGTCGAAGCTGGTCTGCCCGTCGGAGCCGGGGTAGGTGGGCTTGATGGCGCAGTCGCCCAGCTGCGGCAGCACCGCCTCGAGCGCGGCCCGTTCGCCGCACCACCAGGTCGGCAGCGCCGGCAGCTTGAGCTTTTCGCCGATGAGGCGGCGCGCGAGGCCGGGCAGGAAGCCCAGCAGCGCGGGCGATTCGAGGAACGCCGAGCCCGGCATGTTGGCCACCAGCACATTGCCCGCGCGGATGGCCTGCAGCAGGCCTGGAACGCCCAAGGTGGAATCAGGACGCAGTTCGAGCGGATCGAGAAACTGGTCGTCCAGCCGCTTGATGAGCCCGTGCACCGGCCGCAGCCCCTGCAGTGTCTTGAGATAGAGCCGCTGGTCGCGCACGGTCAGGTCGCTGCCCTCGACCAGCGTCACGCCCAGGTAGCGCGCGAGGTAGGCGTGCTCGAAGTAGGTCTCGTTGTAGGGGCCGGGCGTCAACAGTGCGATGTGCGGCGGCACGCCGGCCGGGCACATGTTCTGCAGGCCGTCCATCATGGCGCTGTAGGTGGCGGCCAGGCGCTGCACGTGCAGCGCCTCGAAGGCCTGCGGAAACTGGCGCGCAATGGCGAGCCGGTTCTCCAGCAGGTAGCCCAGCCCCGAGGGCGCCTGTGTGCGCTGCGAGACCACCCACCAGTTGCCGTCGGGCCCGCGGGCGAGGTCGAAGGCTGCGATGTGCAGCCATGTGTCGCCGGGCGGCTTCACGCCGTGCAGGGCGCGCAAATAGCCGGGATGGCCGCGCACCAGCGCCGCGGGCAGCAGGCCTTCGGCCAGCAGCTGCTGCGGGCCGTAGACGTCGGCCATGACGCGGTCGAGCACCCGCACGCGCTGCAGCACACCGGTTTCGATCTGGCTCCAGCTCTCGGGCGAGACGATCAGCGGAAACAGGTCGAGCGACCAGGGGCGCTGCGGCCCGTTGGCGTCGGCATAGACGTTGTAGGTGACGCCGTTGTCCCGGATTTGCCGCTCCAGGCTGACCGCGCGCCTTGGCAGGTCGCCGAAACCGCCCTGGCCGAGCTGGTCGAAGAAGGCGTTCCAGGCGGGCGTGAGAGGCGGCTTTTCGCTGGAAGGCTGTGGTTGCTGGGCAGCCGGAGCCGGCATCGGCGTTTGCGTCTGGCTCTGGCTCTGCGTCTGGAATTGGGCCTGCGTACCTGGGACCGCCGTCGGGCGCTCTGCCGCGGCGTCGTAGAGCAAAGGCGCCATCGGCGCCATGGGAGGCATGCCCACGGCAGGCCGCGTCGGTGCCGCGGGCGTGGCCTCGCCGCGCAGCTCGTCGAAGTGGCCGGGCAGGGCGGCCGGGGCGAGCGCCGACGCCAGGGCGGCTGGAAATTCCAGTGCCTGGGCGTCGAACAGGGATTCGTTCAAAGGTTCCACAGGGGATGGATTGTCACATTGCCGTCACGGGTGGTGTGACGGCCAATGTGCCAAATGTCCCTTTGCGGCCTTTTTATACCGGTGCCTCAGCGCCGCAAGTCCAGCGTGAAAGGGAATTCGCGGCTGCCCGCGAGCTCGATGGTGGCCGGCGGCGTGCGCATCAGGCCGGGCGTATGGCCCATCTCGGTGAAGCGCGACATGCGCCGGCTTTCTGCTTCGTAGGCATTGACCGGGAAGGTGTCGTAGTTGCGTCCGCCCGGGTGGGCGACGAAATACTGGCAGCCGCCCAGCGAGCGCTTCATCCAGGTGTCCACGATGTCGAAGGTCAGCGGGGCATGGGCGCCGATGCTCGGATGCAGCGCCGAGGGCGGGTTCCAGGCCTTGTAGCGCACGCCCGCGACGAACTCGCCCACGGTCCCGGTGGGCTGCAGCGGCAGTACCTTGCCATTGACGGTGATCACGTGTCGGCTTTCGTTCAGACCGGTCACGCGCACCTCGATGCGTTCGAGCGACGAATCGACATAGCGCACCGTGCCGCCGGCCGAGCCTTCCTCGCCCATCACGTGCCAGGGCTCGAGCGCGTTGCGCAGCGAGAGCTCCACGCCCATGGCCTGCACCTGGCCCACCAAGGGGAAGCGGAACTCGAAATGCGGTGCAAACCAGTCGACGTCGAAGCCGAAGCCGGCCTGGCGCATCTCGCTGATCACGTCGTCGAAGTCCATCTTGACGAAGGTGGGCAGCAGGAATCGGTCGTGCAGCTCGGTGCCCCAGCGCGTGACAGGGGCCTTGTACGGGTCGTCCCAGAAGCGCGCCACCAGCGCGCGGATGAGCAGCTGCTGCGCAATGCTCATGCGCGCATGCGGCGGCATTTCGAAGGCGCGCAGTTCGAGCAGGCCGAGCCGGCCGGTGCTGGAGTCGGGCGAGTAGAGCTTGTCGATGCAGAACTCGCTGCGATGCGTGTTGCCCGACACGTCGATCAGGATGTTGCGCAGCGTGCGGTCGACCAGCCAGGCCGGCATGTTCTGGCCGTGGATCTCGCGGTTCCTGGCAATTTCCTTCAGGGCGATTTCGAGCTCGTAGACCTGGTCGTTGCGTGCCTCATCCACGCGCGGCGCCTGGCTGGTCGGGCCGATGAACATGCCCGAGAACAGGTAGCTCAGCGACGGATGGTTGTGCCAGTAGAGCAAGAGGCTCGCAAGCAGCTCGGGCCGGCGCAGGAACGGGCTGTCCGCGGGCGTGGCGCCGCCCATCACGAAGTGATTGCCGCCGCCGGTACCGGTGTGGCGTCCGTCGGTCATGAACTTCTCGGCCGAGAGTCGGGTTTCGAATGCGGCGTTGTAGAGAAACTCGGTGTGATCGACCAGTTCTTTCCAGCTGTGGGCCGGATGGATGTTGACTTCGATCACGCCCGGATCGGGGGTGACGGCCAGCATTTTGAGGCGCGGGTCGCGCGGCGGCGGGTAGCCTTCCATCACGATGCGCATGCCCAGCTGCTGCGCCGTGGCCTCGACGGCCGCGACGAGGTCCAAGTAATCTTCCAGGCGCGCGAGCGGCGGCATGAAGACGTAGAGCACGCCCGAGGCACTGCCCTTTTTCTCGGCTGCGGGGCCGTTGGCGCGCCGCGGATCGCGCACCTCGACGCACAGCGCCGTGCGCGTGACCCAATGGGCCGATTCGCCGCGCAGGGGCTGGCGGGTGGCCTGCGCCTTGAGGCCCTCGGCTGCATCGGCCGGTGATGTCTTGCCCTTGCCATCGCCTGTGGCTGCTTCGGCAGCTGCGGTGCCGCCAACGCCCGGAGCCTGCATGCGCACGGCCGCGGGCACCACGGGCGGCGCACCGAATTCATAGGGCACCGTGCCGAGGTCGGCGCCCATGCCGCCTCCGGCAGGCACGGCATACCGTGCGCGGTAGTCGGACGAACTCGGCAGGGCTGCGCGCGGCGCGGTCGGGTCGCGTTCGACCAGGTAAGGGTAGTCGCCCTTGCTGGCCCAGGGCTGCGAATCGAGCGGCAGGCGGTAGCCCATGGGCGAGTCGCCCGGGATCAGGTAGAGCCGGTCGTCGCGCAGGAACCAGGGGCCGGTTTTCCAGCCAGGGCCTTCGAGCGCGGGGGCGTCCACATCGGCATTGGCGGGTTCGAGCGGCAGCATGTAGCCGATGACGGCGTCGAGCTTTTGCGTGAACACGCGGCGCAGGCGAACCCGCTCGAGTTCGTCGTCGAGCTTCGATTCGAAGGGGTCGACGTTGACCGGCAGGCGGCGTTCGCGCCAGAGGTAGTAATAAACGTCTTCGTAGCCGGGCTGCGCGTAGCGCTCGGTGATGCCGAGCTTGTGTGCCAGCACGGTGGTGAAGCGGCGTGCGTCTTCGCTCGTGTAGTGCGTGGGCACGCGTTCGTCGGCAAAAAGTTCGGGGTCGTGCCAGAGCGTCTGGCCGTCGGCGCGCCAGAAGATCGAAAGCGCCCAGCGCGGCAGTTGCTCGCCCGGATACCACTTGCCCTGCCCGAAGTGAAGAAAACCGCCCTGGCCGTATTCGGCGCGCAGCTTGTGGACGAGCTCGGTGGCATAGCCGCGCTTGGTGGGGCCGAGCGCATCGGTGTTCCACTCGGGCGCGTCGCGGTCGCTGGTGGCCACGTAGGTGGGCTCGCCGCCCATCGTGAGCCGCACGTCGCCGGCCGTGAGGCGCGCATCGACCGCGTCGCCGAGCGCCAGCACCTCGGCCCACTGCTCTTCGGAGTAGGGCTTGGTCACGCGCGGCGATTCGTAGATGCGCGTGACCTTCATTTCATGGCCGAAATCGACCTCGGCTTCGTCGACGCCGCCTTCGATGGGCGCGGCGCTCGAAGGTGTGGGTGTGCACGCCAGCGGAATGTGGCCTTCGCCGGCTAGGAGGCCCGAGGTGGCATCCAGGCCGACCCAGCCCGCGCCCGGCAAGAACACTTCGCACCAGGCATGCAGGTCGGTGAAGTCGACTGTGGTGCCGCTCGGGCCGTCGAGCGCCTTCACGTCGGGCGTGAGCTGAATCAGGTAGCCCGAGACGAAGCGCGCCGCCAGTCCGCAGTGGCGCAGCAGTTGCACCAGCAGCCAGCCCGAGTCGCGGCAGGAGCCGCTGCCGTTGGTGAGGGTTTCTTCCGGCGTCTGCACGCCGGGCTCCATGCGGATCAGGTAGTTGACGTCCTGCTGGACTTGCTGGTTGATGCCGACCAGGAAGTCGATGGTGCGCTGTTCCTTGCGCTCGATCTTGTCGAGGTAGGCCGACAGCAGCGGTGTGGGCTCCTCGGTGACGAGGTAAGGCGCGAGTTCCTCGGCCTGCGAGGCGGTGTACTTGAACGGAAAGTTCTCGGCCTGCGGCTCGAGAAAAAAGTCGAACGGGTTGTAGACCGCCATTTCGACCACGAGATCGACCGTGACCTTGAACTCGCGCGTCTTCTCGGGAAACACGAGCCGCGCCTGGTAGTTGGCGAACGGGTCCTGCATCCAGTTGACGAAGTGATCGGCCGGCTCGACCTGCAGCGAATACGAAATGACCTTGCTGCGGCAATGCGGCGCGGGCCGCAGGCGCACGACCTGTGGGCCCAGCTGCACCAGGCGGTCGTATTTGTAGTGGGTGACGTGGTGGAGTGCGGCGTGAATGGACATGCGTTTTGTGTGCAGTACTGCGAGATTGCATCGAAAAGATGTCTCTTGTGAGACGCATACTAGCCCAGAAGCAAAGCAATTAACGCGCCATTGAGCGCGGGCCTGGGAGGGTTTGCATCATGTGTTCCGGAGTTTGTTGTTGACGCCGGTGCGGGCGTCCGGTGTCGTCATGGCCGGGTCGTGGGCCTTTGCCGCGCTGGGCGGAACGCTGCTCGGCGCCGCATGCCAGTTGCATCAGGCACGGCTGTGGAGCGGGGGTGCCTATGCGGCCTTGTTCTTCACGGGTCTCGCGGGGCTGGCCCTGCTTTCGCGGCGATGGCGGCCGATATTTCATTGGCCTCGTGCATGGCGCATGCTGGCCGGGCTGCCGGTGATCGTGGCCCTGGCCTGCGGAACCTTCGCCGGAGGCGGGCTCGCAGGGTGGCGGGCGGCTGCCTATGCAAGCGGCGCGCTGGACCCGGCCATCGAAGGACGAGACCTGCAGGTGGTCGGCGTGGTGGCGCAGATGCCGCAGCGCAACGAGGGCGGTACGCGGTTTCGGCTCGACGTGGAGTCGGCCCGCTGGGCCGATGAGCCCCTCGCATCGCCGCCGCGTGTTCCGGCACGCGTTGCACTCGGCTGGTATCGCGACGACACCAGCCTCTGGGGACGCGCTCCCGAAGGGCGAGCCGCGGCCAGGGGAGACGCGGCCGCCCCGCTGCACGCGGGCGAACGCTGGCGCCTCACGGTCCGGCTCAAGGCGCCGCATGGCAATCTCAATCCGCATGGCTTTGACAGCGAACTGTGGATGTGGGAGCAGGGCGTGCATGCCAGCGGCTACGTGCGAACGGGCGCCCGCGACGCGGCGCCGGCACGTTTGCAAGCCACGTGGCAGCACCCGCTCGAACGGGCGCGCGAAGCGGTGCGAGACGCGGTTTCGAGCGCGTCGCCGATCCTCGGCAGGCGGGCGTGATCGCTGCCCTCGTCACCGGGGACCAGGGCGCCATCGAGCGCAACGACTGGGATATTTTTCGCGCCACCGGCGTGGCGCACCTGATGTCGATCTCGGGGCTTCACATCACCATGTTTGCCTGGCTCGCGGCGCATGCGGTCGGCGCCCTGTGGCGCCGCAGCGGGCGGCTGATGATGCGCTTTCCCGCACCGCAGGCCGCGCTCGTTGGCGGCGTGCTCCTGGCCGGGCTCTATGCGCTTTTCAGCGGCTGGGGCGTGCCTTCGCAACGCACGGTCTGGATGCTGGCCACCGCGGCGCTGCTGCGCCTCACGGGGCGTCGTTGGCCGTGGCCCCACATCTGGCTGCTGATCGCGGCGGTGGTGGTCGGCATCGATCCCTGGGCGCTGATGCAGGCCGGTTTCTGGCTCAGCTTCGTCGCGGTCGGGGTGCTGTTCACGACCGGCTTCATGCGGGCGGCCGACGAGAAGACGGGACCGGCGGCCCGGCTGCTGGCGTTTTTTCGCGAGCAATGGGTGATCACGCTGGCGCTGACGCCGCTCGGCCTGCTGCTTTTCCAGCAGGTCTCGGTGGTGGGCCTGCTGGCCAACGCCGTTGCGATCCCCTGGGTCACGCTGGTGATCACGCCGCTGGCCATGCTGGGCACTGCCGTGGCGCCCCTCTGGGACGTCGCCGCATGGTCGGTCCAGGCGCTGGCCTTGCTCTTGCGCTGGCTGGCCGCATTGCCGTACGCCACGCTGTCCATGGCCGCTCCGCCGGCGTGGATGGCAGCGTGCGGGGTGGCCGGCGGCGTCCTGCTGGCCATGCGGCTGCCGTGGTCGCTGCGCACGCTGGGCCTGCCGTTCCTGCTGCCGGTGCTGCTGTGGCAGGCGCCCCGGCCGCCCGCGGGGGAGTTCGAGCTGCTGGCCGCGGACATCGGACAGGGGAACGCGGTCCTCGTGCGCACCGCAACGCACAGCCTGCTGTACGACGCGGGGCCGCGCTACAGCCTCGAAAGCGACGCCGGCCATCGCGTGCTCGTCCCCTTGCTGCGCGCTTTCGACGAACGCCTGGACATGCTGCTGCTGAGCCATCGCGACAGCGACCACACCGGGGGCGCGGCCGCGGTGCTCGCGATGCAGCCGCAGGCTGCGCTCCTGAGCTCGATCGAAGCCGCGCATCCGCTGCAGTCGGTGCGCCCGGCCCGGCGTTGCGAAGCCGGCCAGCGCTGGACCTGGGACGGGGTGGATTTCGAAGTTCTCCATCCCGTGGCCGCCGACTATCTTTCCTTCACCAAGCCCAATGCCATTTCCTGCGTGCTGCGCGTCGCCAACGGCCGCGCCACGGCGCTGCTGGCCGGCGACATCGAGCGCCTGCAGGAAGCGGCGCTGGTGTCGCGAACCGGGGTGCTGCAGGCCGATGTGCTGCTGGCACCGCACCATGGCAGCAAGACCTCGTCGAGCGACGTGCTGCTCGGGGCGGTGCGCCCGCGCATCGCGCTGGTCCAGGCGGGCTATCGCAATCGCTTCGGCCATCCGGCCCCGGAGGTGGTCGAGCGCTATGCCGCGCACGGGGTGCGGCTGGTGGAAAACGTGCCCTGCGGCGCCGCTTCATGGCACAGCCGGGCGCCGGCCGAGGTCGGCTGCGAACGGGAGCGCCAGGCCCGTTACTGGCACCACCGCCTGCCTTGAGGGCGCCCGCCGGACCCGAAATCGCGCCAACATAGGGCTTTCACTGGCCTCGAACTTGCTAAGCTATGGCTCAAGGAGATTGGTCGTTCCATGCACAAATTCGATGAGATGTATGAGCAGTTGCCCTATGCGGGGGCTGCAATCAGGCAACACTACAAGCGCTACGACCAATGGCTTGCGAAGCAACCCGGCGAGGTGATGCGGGCGCGTCGCGAGGAGGCGGAAATGATCTTCCGCCGGGTCGGTATCACCTTTGCGGTGTACGGCGCAAAGGACGAGGACGGTTCCGGCACCGAGCGGCTCATACCGTTCGACCTGCTGCCGCGCATCATTCCCGCCCACGAATGGGAGAGCATGGAAAAGGGGCTGGTGCAGCGCGTCACGGCGCTCAACCGCTTCCTGCATGACGTCTACCACGACCAGGAAATCATCAAGGCCGGCATCATTCCGGCCGAACAGATTTTGAACAACGCGCAGTTCCGCCCCGAAATGATGGGCGTCAGCGTGCCGCACGACGTCTACTCGAACATTTCGGGCATCGATATCGTCCGGGCGCCCGACGCCCAGGGCAACGGCGAGTACTACGTGCTCGAAGACAACCTGCGGGTGCCCAGCGGCGTGAGCTACATGCTGGAAAACCGCAAGATGATGATGCGGCTCTTCCCCGAGCTGTTCAACCAGAACCGCATCGCGCCCGTGGCGCACTACCCCGACCTGCTGCTCGAAACCCTGCGCGCCAGCGCGCCGGCCGCCACGGCCGAGCCCACGGTGGTGGTGCTGACGCCCGGCATGTACAACAGTGCCTACTTCGAGCACGCCTTCCTCGCCCAGCAGATGGGCGTGGAACTGGTCGAGGGGCAAGACCTGTTCGTGCGCGACAACTTCGTCTACATGCGCACCACGCGTGGACCGAAGCGCGTGGACGTGATCTACCGCCGGGTCGACGACGACTTCCTCGACCCCGAGGTGTTCCGCCCCACGTCGACGCTCGGGTGCGCCGGCCTGATGCGCGCCTACCGCGACGGCAACGTCGTCATCTGCAATGCGGTGGGTACCGGCGTGGCCGACGACAAGTCGATCTACCCCTACGTGCCCAAGATGGTCGAGTTCTATCTCGGCGAAAAGCCGATCCTGAAGAACGTGCCCACCTACATGTGCCGCAACAAGGACGAGCTGCAGTACACGCTCGACAACATGAAGGACCTGGTCGTCAAGGAGGTGCATGGCGCCGGCGGCTACGGCATGCTGATCGGACCGGCGGCCACGCAGGCCGAGATCGAAGACTTCAAGAAAGCCGTGATTGCCAAGCCCGACGGCTACATCGCGCAGCCCACGCTGAGCCTTTCCACGTCGCCGACCTTTGTCGACGCCGGCATTGCACCGCGCCACATCGACCTGCGCCCCTTCGTGCTCTCGGGCAGCGAGGTGCAGATGGTGCCCGGCGGCCTCACGCGCGTGGCGCTCAAGGAAGGCTCGCTGGTGGTCAATTCGTCGCAAGGCGGCGGCACCAAGGACACCTGGATTCTCGAGGCGGACCGCGGCGCCAAGCCGAAAGCGACGCAGTCGCAAAGTCAAACGCAATCGGCCTAGCGCAGCAGGCAAGCAAGCAAGCAAGGAATCAGGAGAACAAACGATGCTGTCACGCACTGCCGACCACCTCTACTGGATGTCGCGCTACACCGAGCGCGCGGAAAACACCGCGCGCATGCTCGACGTCAACTACCAGACCTCGCTCCTGCCCCAATCGGCCGAAGTGGCCAAATACGGCTGGCAGGGCGTGTTGTCCATCAGCGAGCTGCTGCCCTCGTACAACAAGAAGTACGAGCAGATCACGCCCCACGATGTGATGGAGTTCATGGTCAAGGACGAGAGCAATCCGTCCTCGATCGTCTCCTGCCTCAAGGCCGCGCGCGAAAACGCACGCGCGGTCCGCGGTGCGCTCACCACCGAGGCCTGGGAAACGCAGAACACCACCTGGCTCGAAGTGAACCGCATGCTGCGCGCGGGAGATTTCGAGCGAGATCCGGCCCAGTTCTTCGAATGGGTCAAGTTCCGCTCGCACCTCTCACGCGGCGTCACGCTGGGCACCATGCTGCAGGACGAAGCCTTTTACTTCTCGCGCCTGGGTACCTTCCTGGAGCGCGCCGACAACACCGCGCGGCTGGTGGACGTGAAGTTTCACGCCCTCAACAGCGAGTTCTTCGGCACCGCCACAGAAGAAGACCAAGAGTACGACTTCTATCACTGGAGCGCCATCTTGCGTAGCGTCTCGGCCTTCGAGGTGTACCGCAAGGTGTACCGCGACGTGATCAAGCCCGAGCGCGTGGCCGAGCTGCTCATTCTTCGCGCCGACATGCCGCGCTCGCTGCACGCGAGCCTGGTCGAGGTGGTGAACAACCTCGCCAAGGTGCAGAACGAGCAAAGCGCCGAAACCCAGCGCCGCGCCGGCAAACTGCTGGCCGACCTGCAGTACGCGCGGGTGGACGAAATTCTGGCGACCGGACTGCATGCGTACCTCACGCAGTTCCTGGACCGCGTGAACGAGCTCGGTGGGCGGATCAGCCAGGACTTCCTGGTTCCGGCGCAGTAAAAAAGAACCGCGAGCCGAGGCGCCTCAGGTGGCGGTGGCTTGCCGCACCGCCCGCTCCCAGCGGGCCATCGATTCCTCGGCTTGCGCGCGGCCCATGGTCGGCATGAAGCGCCGCTCCACCTTCCACAGCTTCGAGAGCTGGCGCGCGTCGCTGTAGACGCCGGTCGAGAGGCCCGCGAGGTAGGCGGCGCCCAACGCGGTGGTCTCGATCACTTCGGGCCGCACCACGGGAATACCGAGCAGGTCGGCCTGGAACTGCATCAGCAGGTCGTTCACGCTGGCGCCGCCATCCACGCGCAGTTCGGCCACCGGCGTGCCACCGGCGGCGACAGCATCGCGGCTCATGGCTTGCAGCAGCGCGGCGCTCTGGTAGGCGATGCTTTCGAGCGCAGCGCGCGCGATGTGGGCCACGGTGGTTCCTCGCGTGAGGCCGGTGATGGTGCCGCGTGCATCGGCGTTCCAGTAGGGCGCTCCGAGGCCGGTGAAGGCTGGCACCATCATCACGCCGCCCGCGTCGGGCACGCTCTCGGCGAGCGACTGCACTTCGGCGCTGCCCTTGATGGCCTTGAGGCCGTCGCGCAGCCACTGCACCACGGCGCCACCGACGAAGACGCTGCCTTCCATGGCGTACTGCGGTGTGGCATCGGTCTGCGCGGCGCTGGTCACGAGCAGGCCGTTGTGCGAGGGCTGGAACGCCGCGCCCGTGTGCATCAAGAGAAAGCAGCCGGTGCCGTAGGTGTTCTTGGCCATGCCGGCTGCGAAGCAGGCCTGCCCGAAGAGGGCGCTCTGCTGGTCGCCGGCCACGCCGCCGATGGGCAGTGCGCGGCCGAGCAGCGCGGCATCGGTATCGGCAAAGTGCGAGCTCGAGGGCTGCACGGTGGGCATGAGCCCGGCGGGAATGTCGAGCGCCTTGAGAAGGTCTGCATCCCACTCGTTGCGGTGCACGTTGAAGAGCATCGTGCGAGAAGCGTTGCTCACGTCGGTCACGTGCACCTTGCCGCCGGTGAGCTGCCACATGAGCCAGCTGTCGACGGTGCCGAAGGCGAGTTCGCCGCGCTCGGCGTCTGCACGCGCGCCGGGCACGTTGTCTAGCAGCCAGCGAAGCTTGGTGCCGGAAAAATACGCATCGATAACCAGCCCGGTTTTCTCCTGGATGGTGTCGGTCATGCCTTCTTCGCGCAGCTTTGCGCAAAGCGGCTCGGCGCGCCGGTCTTGCCACACGATGGCGTGGTGCACAGGCTGGCCGGTCTTGCGGTTCCACAGCACGGTGGTCTCGCGCTGGTTGGTAATGCCAATGGCATGGATGTCCGCGGGCTGGAGCTTGGCCTTGGCGAGCACTTCGCGCGCGGTGGCCAACTGGCTGTGCCAGATCTCCATGGGGTCGTGCTCGACCCAGCCGGGTTGCGGGTAGATCTGCGTGAGCTCCTTCTGCGCGATGGCGACGATATGGCCTTCGCGGTCGAACACGATGCTGCGCGAACTGGAGGTGCCTTGGTCGAGGGCGAGCAGGTAGGTCATGGCTTTGGTGTTCCTCGGAGTCTGGTCATGCTTGTTTTGTGTTCTTGGCGCTGTTGTCTCGTTCGGGGCACTTGTTCAGGGTGCGTGCACAGGCCACCGGGTACTCCCCTCCGCGAATGTCCCCCGCCTTCGGCTCCTCCTTTATTTCGCTGCGGGGAGTACCCGGCGCCCTGTGCACACCAAGCGCTACGGTTGTTTCGCTCGATCAACCACCGCCCCGAGCAACGATCCCGTCGATGGGGTGCCTTGCGCAGCGAAATAAAGGAGGAGGCCGCAGGCCGGGGGACATTCGCGGAGAAAGGTACCCCGTCGGCGGGAGCGCGCCCTGAATGACCCCGGCGGCGATGAACAAGACGACGAACTCTCATCTCAACCGCGCGCAATCTCAAGCCGAACCTGCGCCGCATGCAGCAGGTCGGCAAAGGGGGGCGGCGGCTCCGCATCGGTGAACAGCCTGTCGATCTGCGAGAGCGTACCCAGCTGGATCATCGCCGGCCGGTTGAATTTGCTCGCATCCGCCGCGAGCCACACCTCCCGAGCCTGCGCAATGATGGTCTGCGCCACTTTCACTTCGCGCAGATCGAAGTCGCGCAGCGACCCGTCGGCCTCGATGCTCGACACGCCGATCAGCGCGATGTCGACCTTGAACTGGCGGATGAAATCGATCGTGGCCTCGCCCACGATCGCGCGGTCGCGCGGCCGCACCGACCCGCCCGCCACGATCACCTCGCACGAGGTGTTGCCGCTCAGGATGGTCGCCACGTTCAGGTTGTTGGTGATCACGCGCAGGCCGGTGTGCCGCAGCAGCGCCTTGGCAATGGCTTCGGTGGTGGTGCCGATGTTGAGGATCAGCGAGCAGTCGTTGGGCACCAGTTCGGCCACGCGCCGCGCGATGCGCGCCTTGCCTTCGGCATGAAGCGTTTCGCGCTGCTGGTAGCCGATGTTCTCGGTGGTGGAACTCGGCACGCGCACGCCGCCGTGAAAGCGCGTGAGCAAGCCTTCGTCGGCCAGCCGCTGCACGTCGCGCCGCACCGTTTGCAGCGTGACGCCCAGCATGTCGGCCAGCTGCTCGACGGTGACGGAGCCGCGCGTGCGCACGGTATCGAGAAGGTTGATCTGGCGCGGATTGGAGTTCACAGGGGCGTCGTAAAGAACGTGAAGACTCTCGGGAGAGTACAGGCCGTGCCACTTTAAAGCGAAAGAAAACGAAGATTTCTAAGGGAAAACTCGGAGGAAAATCGCGTCGAAAGGAACCCAAATGAAAAGACGCGAAAATACAATGGCGCCCTTCTGTGATCAAAGTCACGAATCAACGGGCCCATTTCCTGTGAGCGATTTCTCCTCCAATTCGCCTCTGCCGGCAACCGATTGCGACGTGCTGATCGTCGGCGGCGGCATCAACGGCTGCGGCATTGCGCGCGACCTGGCGGGCCGGGGCTGGCGCGTGGTGCTGTGCGAAAAGGACGACCTCGCGTCGCACACGTCTTCCTCGTCGACCAAGCTCATCCACGGCGGGCTGCGCTATCTGGAGTACTACGAGTTCTCGCTCGTGCGCAAGGCGCTGCAGGAGCGCGAGGTGCTGCTCAAGAGCGCGCCGCACATCATGTGGCCGCTGCGCTTCGTGATGCCGCATGACCCGTCGATGCGGCCGGCCTGGATGATCCGCATCGGCCTGTTCATGTATGACCACCTCGCCAAGCGCGAAGTGCTGCCGGGCTCGCGCAGCATCGACTTGCGCAGCCACGCGGCCGGCGCGCCGCTCAAGCCGCAGTTCAAGCGCGGTTTTGTCTATTCCGACGGCTGGGTCGACGATGCGCGGCTGGTGGTGCTCAACGCCATCGATGCCAGGGCGCGCGGCGCCGAGGTGCTCACGCGCACCCGCTGTGTTCATGCGCAGCGCGACGCCGACGGCTGGACCGCCACGCTCGAAGGCGCCGACGGCGGCATTCGCGTGGTGCGCGCCCGCGCCGTGGTCAATGCCGCGGGCCCGTGGGCCGAATCGTTCCTGCGCGGCGTGGCGCAATCGGCCAAAGGCGAGACTTTGGCCACCCGGCATCTGCGGCTGGTCAAGGGCAGCCACATCGTGGTGCCGCGCCTGTTCGAGCACGACCATGCCTACATCTTCCAGAACCCTGACAAGCGGATCATCTTCGCGATTCCCTACCAGGACGAGTTCACGCTGATCGGCACCACCGACATCGAGCTGAACGGCGACGATCCCGGCGCGGCGCGCATTGCCGAGGAAGAGATTGCGTATCTCTGCATGCAGGCGAGCCGCTATTTCGACAAGCCGATCAAGCCGGCCGACGTGGTCTGGACCTATTCGGGCGTGCGCCCGCTGCTCGACGATGCGTCGGGCGACCCGTCCGCCGTTACGCGCGACTACATGCTCGAGTCGAACACCGCGGCGGCGCCGCTCTTGTCGGTGTGGGGCGGCAAGATCACGACTTTCCGCAAGCTGGCCGAAGACGCGGCCGACGAGGTCGGCAAGATGCTCGGCCAGTCGAGCGCGCAGCGCCCGCCCTGGACCGACGGTGCCTTCCTGGCTGGCGGCGACCTCTCCGCATGGATCGGCGCCGCCACGCGGCCTGACGACGATTTCGAACGCTTCGTGGCCGCGGTGCAGGCCCGCTATCCATGGCTCGATGCCAAGCTCGCGCGGCGGTTGGCACGCGCCTATGGCGCACGCGTGGCCGAACTGCTGGGCGATGCAGAGGCGATGGCCGACATGGGCGACGCCGTCGCTCCGGGCCTTCACGAGCGCGAACTGCGCTTTCTGCAAGAACAGGAATGGGCCATGAGCGCCGACGACGTGCTCTGGCGCCGGTCGAAGCTCGGCCTGCGCTACACGGCCGAAGAGCGCCAGCAGGTGGCCGACTGGCTGCAGGCGGGCGCAAAGAACAACCTCTACATGATCAACGGGAAGCGCTGATGCAATTGACTCTGGAGCGCGTCACCAAGAAGGTCGGCGCGCAAACCTGGCTCTACGAGCAGAGCATTGCGCCCAGGAGCGGTGCGGTCACCGTGCTGCTGGGCGCCACCCAGGCCGGCAAGACCAGCCTGATGCGCCTGATGGCTGGGCTGGACACGCCCAGCACGGGCAAGGTGCTGGTCGACGGCAAGGACGTGACCGGCATGCCGGTGCGCGAGCGCAACGTGGCCATGGTGTACCAGCAGTTCATCAACTATCCGTCGCTCAAGGTGGCCGACAACATCGCCTCGCCGCTCAAGCTGCGCGGCGAGAAGAACATCGATGCGCGCGTGAAGGCGCTGGCCGACAAGCTGCACATCGGCATGTTTCTCGACCGCCTGCCCGCCGAGCTGTCGGGCGGGCAGCAGCAGCGCGTGGCACTGGCGCGCGCGCTGGCCAAGAACGCGCCGCTGATGCTACTCGACGAGCCGCTGGTAAACCTCGACTACAAGCTTCGCGAAGGCCTGCGCGAAGAACTCACGCAGCTGTTCGCCACCGGCGATTCGACAGTGATCTACGCCACCACCGAACCCGGCGAGGCGCTGCTGCTCGGCGGCTACACGGCCGTGATGGATGCTGGCGAACTGCTGCAGTACGGCCCCACCGCCGAAGTGTTCCATGCGCCGCAATCGCTGCGCGTTGCGCGCGCATTCAGCGATCCGCCAATGAACCTGCTGCCCGGCACGGCCACTGCGGGCCGCGTGCAACTGGCCGGCGGCCCGGCACTGGCACTGGCCGTGCCCGAAAACATTTCGGGTGCGGTCACGGTCGGCCTGCGCGCAAGCGCATTGAACGTCGGGGCGGGGGAGGGCGACATCGCCATGCCCGGCAAGGTGGAGCTGGCCGAAATCTCGGGCTCCGACACCTTCGTGCACGTGGACACGGCGGTCGGCGAACTGGTGGCGCAGCTCACCGGGGTGCACCGTTTCGAATTGGGCACGCCGATCACGCTGTACTTCAGCGCGTCGCAAGCCTATGTGTTCGATGCCGGCGAAAGGCTGGCGCTCGCGCCGGCATGGCGCAAAGGAAACTAGGACCCTCGCTATGGCACGCATCGATCTCGACCTGGCTCACGCCTACCGCCCCAACCCGACGCAGGACAGCGACTATGCGCTGCTGCCGCTCAAGATGAGCTTTCGCGACGGCGGCGCCTACGCCTTGCTCGGCCCCTCGGGCTGCGGCAAGACCACCATGCTCAACATCATCTCCGGCTTGCTCGTGCCTTCGCAGGGCACGGTGACGTTCGACGGCCGCGACATGACCCGCGCCACGCCGCAGGAGCGCAACATCGCACAGGTGTTCCAGTTTCCGGTGATCTACGACACCATGACGGTGGCCGAGAACCTCGCGTTCCCGCTTCGCAACCGCAAGGTGCCAGAGGACCAGATCAAGAAGCGCGTGGGCGAGATCGCCGAGATGCTCGACATGAGCGGCCAGCTCAACCACCGCGCGGCGGGCCTCGCGGCCGATGCCAAGCAGAAGATTTCGCTCGGCCGCGGGCTGGTGCGCAGCGACGTGTCGGCCGTGCTGTTCGACGAGCCGCTGACGGTGATCGACCCGCACCTCAAGTGGCAGCTGCGCCGCAAGCTCAAGCAGATTCACCGCGAACTCAAGCTCACGCTGATCTACGTCACGCACGACCAGATCGAAGCACTCACCTTCGCCGAAGAGGTGGTGGTGATGACACGCGGCAAGGCCGTGCAAGTGGGCAGTGCCGAGGCGCTATTCGAGCGTCCCGCGCATACCTTCGTCGGCCACTTCATCGGCTCGCCGGGCATGAACTTTCTTTCGGCGAACAGCGCGCATGGCGCGCTCGAAGTGGCGGGCACGCCGCTCGTGCCCACGCGCGAGCTGCCGCTGGGCGCGCTCAAGATCGGCATCCGGCCGGAGTATCTGCGCCTTTCGAACGCGGGCGCCGCCGGTGCCGTGCCCGCCGTGGTGAAGCAGGTGCAGGACGTCGGCACGCATGCCATGTTGAGCGCGCAAGTCGATGGCAGCGTGATCAAGGTGCGGCTGCATTCGGACGACGAGCCGCCGGCGGTGGGCAACACCGTGTGGTTGCGGGTGCTCGACAGTCACACCTGCTATTACAAGGACGAGGAGCTGGTGGCATGAACGTCTCGATTGCAAACCGCTCCGTGCCTTTGTCTTTCTCCCTCCCCTTCCGGGGGAGGGCCGGGGTGGGGGCAAGCGGCGCATCCATTGCGCGCTCTGCCCGCCCCCATCCCAACCTCGGTGCAGGCAGCCAGAGGCTGCCGCTCTTCGGGCTGTCCAGTTCCGCGCAGGCGGAACTAAAGCCGCAGCCCTCAGCCCCAGAGGGGGAAGGAGCAACACCATGAACGCTACCAACAAGCCCATCAATCAAAAGGCCTGGTGGCTCGTGCTGCCGGTGCTGATCTGCGTGGCCTTTTCGGCCATCGTGCCGCTGATGACGGTGGTCAACTACTCGGTGCAGGACATCATTTCGCCCGAGCGGCGCGTGTTCGTCGGCACCGAATGGTTCGCCTCGGTGATGCGCGACGACGAGCTGCACCAGGCGCTGTGGCGCCAACTGGGCTTCTCGCTCTCGGTGTTGCTGGTCGAGATTCCGCTGGGCATCTGCCTTGCCTTGTCGATGCCGGCCAAGGGCTGGAAGTCTTCCGCGGTACTGGTGGTGGTGGCGCTGTCGCTGCTCATTCCGTGGAACGTGGTCGGCACCATCTGGCAGATCTACGGCCGTGCCGACATCGGCCTCCTGGGCCACGCGCTGCAGAAACTGGGCGTCGACTACAACTACACCGGCAGCGCGGCGGACGCCTGGCTCACGGTGCTTGTGATGGACGTGTGGCACTGGACGCCGCTGGTGGCGCTCTTGTGCTTTGCCGGCCTGCGTTCGATTCCCGACGCCTACTACCAGGCGGCGCGCATCGACGGCGCCAGCAAGTTCGCGGTGTTCCGCTACATCCAGCTGCCCAAGATGCGCGGCGTGCTCATGATTGCGGTGCTGCTGCGCTTCATGGACAGCTTCATGATCTACACCGAGCCCTTCGTGCTGACGGGCGGCGGGCCTGGCAATGCCACCACCTTCCTGAGCCAGTACCTCACGCAGAAGGCCGTGGGCCAGTTCGACCTGGGGCCAGCGGCAGCTTTCTCGCTGATCTACTTCCTCATCATTCTCTTGTTCTGCTTCGTGCTCTACAACTGGATGCAGCGGGTCGGCACGCAAGAAGTGGAGAAAGAGCAATGAATCCGTCGCCGAGCCGCCTCAAGGCGGATGCTCCCCCTCGGGGGGACGGCGCACAGCGCCAAGGGGGTCAACATGTCTGAAAAGCGGTTCCACAAGCGCAGCATCTTCCTGGCGCTGTACATCCTGTTCGCGCTGTTGCCCATCTATTGGATGGTCAACATGAGCTTCAAGACGAACGAGGAGATCGTCTCGAGCTTCTCGTTCTTCCCCCACGAGCTCACCTGGGCCAACTACGCGCGCATCTTCACCGACGAGTCGTGGTACTCGGGCTACATCAACAGCCTGATCTACGTGGCGATCAACACGGTGATCTCGCTCACCGTGGCTCTGCCGGCGGCCTATGCGTTCTCGCGCTATTCGTTCCTGGGCGACAAGCACGTGTTCTTCTGGCTCTTAACCAACCGGATGACGCCGCCCGCGGTGTTTTTGCTGCCGTTCTTCCAGCTGTACAGCACCGTGGGCCTGATGGACACGCATCTGGGCGTGGCGCTGGCACACCTTTTGTTCAACGTGCCGCTGGCGGTGTGGATTCTCGAAGGCTTCATGAGCGGCATTCCGCGCGAGATCGACGAGACGGCGTACATCGACGGCTATTCGTTCCCGCGCTTCTTCGTGCGGATTTTCCTGCCGCTCATCAAGGCCGGCGTGGGCGTGGCGGCGTTCTTCTGCTTCATGTTCAGCTGGGTCGAGCTGCTGCTGGCCCGTACGCTGACCAGCGTGAACGCGAAGCCCATCGTGGCGACCATGACGCGCACGGTGAGCGCCTCGGGCATGGATTGGGCCACGCTGGCCGCGGCGGGCGTGCTCACCATCGTGCCGGGCGCGATCGTGATCTGGTTCGTGCGGCACTACATCGCAAAAGGCTTTGCGATGGGGCGGGTGTAGGTATTGGCTCCCTCTCCTTCCGGGAGAGGGCAGGGGTGAGGGCAAGCGGCGTTTCCATCGAGCGCCGATGCCCCCATCCCAACCTTCCCCCGGGAGGGGAAGGGGCAAGAAAAGAAAAGGAGTTGAGAAATGTTCGATTGGATGGTCTGGACCACCCCCGTGGCGGTTTTCTTCACCTGCATCGCGCTCATGCTGGTCGGCATGACGGTGTGGGAGTTCAAGTCGCCCACCACGATGCGGCGCGGCTGGCTGCCCATTGCCACGACGCGCGGCGATCGGCTTTTCATCGGGCTGCTTTCGGCGGCCTATTTCAACCTGGTCTTCATCGGCCTGGCCGGCAAGTTCCAGGAATGGCTGGGCCTGCAGGCCGAGCCCTCGATCTGGATCAGCTTCGTGCTGTCGATGTTTCTCCTGGCGCTGGTAATGCGCAAGGGCTAGCGCCACAAAGATTCGTTTTCAGACGCGACCGGCTCTCTGCCTCCCCGGAGCCGCGATCGAAAGAACCGGGGAAGCTTTCAACCGAGGAGACAGACTCATGAAGATGCGCTATACGGCATTGGCACTGGCAGCGGCGATGTTCGCCGCGCAGAGCGCTTCGGCAGGCGAAGCCGAAGCCAAGAAGTGGATCGACAGCGAATTCCAGCCGTCGACCCTGACCAAGGATCAGCAAACCGCAGAGTTGAAGTGGTTCATCGATGCCGCCAAGAAGCTCCAGGCGAAGGGCGTCAAGGAGATTTCGGTGGTGTCGGAAACCATCACCACGCACGAGTACGAGTCCAAGACGCTGGCCAAGGCCTTCGAGGAAATCACCGGCATCAAGGTCAAGCACGACCTGATCCAGGAAGGCGACGTGGTCGAGAAGCTGCAGACCTCGATGCAGTCGGGCAAGTCGATCTACGACGGCTGGATCTCCGACTCCGACCTGATCGGTACGCACTACCGCTACGGCAAGATCATGAACCTGACCGACTACATGGCCGGGACGGGCAAGGAATGGACCAATCCGGGTCTGGACATCAAGGACTTCATCGGCACCAGCTTCACGACGGGGCCGGACAAGAAGCTCTACCAGTTGCCCGACCAGCAGTTCGCCAATCTCTACTGGTTCCGCGCCGACCTGTTCGACCGCAAGGACCTGAAGGACAAATTCAAGGCCAAGTACGGCTATGACCTGGGCGTGCCGCTCAACTGGAGCGCCTACGAGGACATCGCGGAGTTCTTCAGCGTCGACGTGAAGACCATCGACGGCAAGCCGATCTACGGCCACATGGACTACGGCAAGAAAGACCCGTCGCTCGGCTGGCGCTTCACCGATGCCTGGCTCTCGATGGCAGGCACTGCGGACATCGGAATTCCAAACGGCATGCCGGTGGACGAATGGGGCATCCGCGTGGGCGACGACAAGTGCACTCCGGTGGGCGCCTCGGTCTCGCGCGGCGGCGCCACCAATTCGCCGGCCGCGGTCTATGCGCTCACCAAGTACATCGACTGGATGAAGAAGTACGCGCCCAAGGAAGCCACGGGCATGACCTTCGGCGAAGCTGGTCCGGTGCCGGCCCAGGGCCAGATCGCGCAACAGATCTTCTGGTACACGGCCTTCACGGCCGACATGACCAAGCCGGGCCTGCCGGTGGTCAATGCCGACGGCACGCCCAAGTGGCGCATGGCCCCGGGCCCGAACGGCCCGTACTGGAAGCAGGGCATGCAGAACGGCTACCAGGACGTGGGTTCGTGGACCTTCTTCAGTGCCCACGACGCCAACAAGACCGCCGCAGCCTGGCTCTACGCCCAGTTCGTCACGGCCAAGAGCGTGTCGCTCAAGAAGACCATCGTCGGTCTCACGCCGATCCGCGAGTCGGATATCCAGAGCAAGGCCATGACCGACCTGGCGCCCAAGCTCGGCGGCCTGGTCGAGTTCTACCGCAGCCCGGCCCGCGTGGCATGGACGCCTACCGGTACCAACGTGCCCGACTATCCGAAGCTCGCGCAGCTCTGGTGGAAGAACGTGGCCGAGGCCGTGACGGGCGAGAAGACCCCGCAGAAGGCGATGGACAACCTGGCCGACGAGATGGACAACGTGATGGCCCGCCTCGAGCGCGCTGGCATGGCCCATTGCGCGCCCAAGCTCAACGCCAAGGGCGATCCCAACAAGTGGCTGAGCGACAAGAACGCGCCGTGGAAGAAGCTGGCCAACGAAAAGCCCAAGGGCGAGACCATCGAGTACAGCAAGATGCTGGCGGCCTGGAAGGAAGGCAAGGTGCGCTGACCGCCTGCGTTTCTTGCAGAACAGCCGATGAGGGCCGCGCCGAAGGGTGCGGCCTTTTTTTTCGTCCCCATCCGTGGGGTCGGCGCGACGGCATGACCAATGGCAGATGCGCCAGTGCGACGCTTGGCTTACATTCGACGGCCCCCGCTCAGCCCCAGCAAGTGACCTCAAGCATTTCCATCCCCGCCGCGCGCCCCAAACGTGTCCTGGTGATTCACTATTCGCAGACCGGCCAGCTCGGCAGTGTTGCCGACCAGATCGTTGCGCCGCTCCGGGCCGATCCGCAGATCTCGGTGCACGTCGAAACGCTGCGCCCGCAGGCGGATTTTCCGTTTCCCTGGCCGTTCCTGACCTTCTTCGACGCTTTTCCGGAATCGGCCCACCTGAAGCCGGCTCCGCTCGCGCCCCTCTCACTCACCGGTGACGAAGACTTCGATCTCGTCATCCTGCCGTACCAGATCTGGTTCCTGGCGCCGTCGCAGCCGATTACCGCCTTTCTCAAGCATCCGCTGGCAAGCCGCCTGCTCCGGGGCAAGCCCGTCGTCACGGTCATCGCCTGCCGCAACATGTGGCTGCTGGCGCACGAGAAGCTCAAGGGACTGCTCGATGCCGTGGGCGCGCGCCTGGTCGACAACGTGGTGCTGACCGACCCCGGCCCGACGCTGGCCACTTTCTTCACCACGCCGGCCTGGCTCATCTGGGGTCGCAAGCGCGGGTTCTGGGGCATGCCCGACGCCGGCCTCAGCGCCGAACAGGTCCAGGGCGCGGGCCGCTTCGGCCGCGCGCTGCGCGAGGCGCTGCACAAGGACCTCGAGCGCGGATCGCAGCCGCTGCTCGCGGGCCTGGGTGCGGTGCGGGCCGATGCCCGGCTCCTGATCAGCGAAAAAGCCGGCACGCGAAGCTTTTTTCTTTGGGGAAAACTGATCATGGGAGCGGGGCGGCCCGGTGCATGGCAGCGCAAGCCGTTGCTGCTGCTCTACGTGGTCTTCCTCCTTGTGCTGATTGTCACGGTCGTGCCCGTGAGCTTGACGCTGCAGGCGCTGCTGCGGCCTTTGTTCAAGGGGTGGCTGACTAAAATGACGGCTCACTTCGAGCGCCCCTCGGGCTCGGCCACGGATCGTTCCCCCCTCTATGACGACTGATGTCTTTCTGACCCGCACTGCCGCCTTTCTGCCCTTTTCCCCGGTCAGCAATGAAGACATCGAAGACGTTCTCGGTCGGATCGGAGGCAAGGCGTCGCGCGCACGTCGGCTGATTCTTCGCAGCAACGGCATCCAGTCGCGTCATTACGCCATCGACCGGAGCACGGGGCAGCTCGCCATGAACAATGCGCAGCTGACCGCTTCGGCCATCCGGGCACTGGGCGACATCGGGCCAGTGGATTGCCTCGCCACCGGCACTTCGCTGCCGGACCAGCTCATGCCCAACCACGCGGTGATGGTGCATGGCGAGCTCGGCTGGCCGCGGCTCGAAGTGGTGGCTTGCGCGGGCATCTGTCTTGCGGGCACCACGGCGCTCAAGCATGCGTGGCTGTCGGTGCGCGCGGGCGATGCGCGCCGCGCGGTGGCCACCGGCTCCGAACTGGCCTCGGCCGTGATGCGCGGCTCCCGGTTCGAGGCCGAACTCGAACACAAGCTCGAAGCGCTGGAGGAGCGTCCCGAACTCGCCTTTGAAAAGGACTTCCTGCGCTGGATGCTGTCCGACGGCGCGGGCGCCGTGCTGCTCGAGCGCGAGCCCCGCGGCCCGCTGTCGCTGCGCGTGGAATGGATCGACCTGTCGTCCGCCGCGCACGAGCTGCCGGTGTGCATGTATGCGGGCGCCGACAAGAATGCCGAAGGTGGGCTGGACGGCTGGGCGCGCACCGCGCCGGAGGACTGGCAGCGAGAGTCGACTTTCGCCGTCAAGCAGGACGTGCGCCTGCTCAACGAGAACATCGTGCGCGCCACGCTGGGCGAGCCGCTGGCGGCCATCGTCGAGAAGCGCGGCTTGAAGGCGTCCGACGTCGACTGGTTCCTGCCGCACCTGTCGTCCAGCTATTTCGTCGAGCCCGTAAGTCGCTGCCTCGAATCGATGGGCTTCGCGATTCCGCGCGAACGCTGGTTCAGCAACCTCGCGAGCAAGGGCAATACCGGATCGGCGTCGCCCTACATCATGCTCGACGAGTTGTTCCGTTCGGGCCGCATCGAACCCGGCCACAAGCTGCTGATGTTCGTGCCCGAAAGCGGCCGCTTCTCGAGCGGCTTCATCTATATGGAAGCAGTCTAGCCATGGATCTTGACGCCGTTCCCCAAGAAGGCAACGCCACCCTCGATGGCCACGCCAAGCTCATGTACGCGCGCGACGCGCAAGGCCGGGTCGTGACCACCCGGTCGCGCGGCTGGGAGGCGGAAGAAATCGTCACCAGCCATGCGGTCGACGTGCTCATCGTGCAGGCGCAGGCGGCCAAGGAGCGCGTGGCCCAGGGGCTCGCGTCGCCGCTCGAATACTGGATGTACGAACGCCGCATGGACGTGGCGCTGCTCTCGCAGACCAGCGGCTTCTGGCAATGGCGCGTGCGGCGTCACCTGCAGCCCAAGCACTTCGCAGCGCTGTCGCAAAAGCACATGGCGCGCTATTCGGAGGCGCTGGGCCTGCCCGTTTCCACCTTGCAAGGCCTGCCGTCGTGAACTTCGAACACCAGCAAGCGGCGCATTGCGAAAGCGGCGTCATCTCGAACCTGATGCGCCACCACGGGGTGCCCATGACAGAGAGCATGGCGCTCGGTCTGTCGTCGGCGCTGTCGTTCGCGTACCTGCCGTTCATCAAGCTGTCGGGCCTGCCGCTCATCTCGTACCGCATGCCGCCCAAGGCCATCATCAAAGGCTTGCTGGCGCCCATGGCCGCGCGCTTCCGCTTCGAGACCTTCCGCAGCCCAGAGGCCGGTGCCCAGCGTCTCGACGCGCTGCTGGCGGGCGGGCAGATTGTGGGGCTGCAGACCTCGGTCTACTGGCTGCCTTACTTTCCGCCCAACATGCGCTTTCACTTCAATGCGCACAACCTGCTGGTCTACGGCAAGGACGGCGACGACTACCTGATCAGCGATCCGGTGTTCGAAGAGCCGGTGCGCTGCGCCAGCGCCGACCTTTCGCGTGCGCGCTTCGCCAAGGGCGTGCTCGCGCCCAAGGGCCTCATGTACTACCCGCAGTCGATCGAGCGCAAGACGGTCGACGCGGCATCGGTGACAAAGGCCATCCGCAAGACCGTGCGAAACATGCTCGCGCCCGTTCCCATCGTCGGCGTGCGTGGCATGCGCACGCTGGCCAAGCGCATGCAGAAGCTGTCGCCGGCCGATCCACGCAGCGTCGATTTCATCGGCCACGTGGTGCGCATGCAGGAAGAAATCGGCACGGGTGGGGCGGGTTTCCGTTTCATCTATGCGGGCTTCCTGCAGGAGGCGGCGCAGTTGCTCGACAAACCGCAGCTGCAGCAGATGTCCGAACGGCTCATCGCCATCGGCGACGGCTGGCGCGCCTTTGCACTCAAGGCAGCGCGCATGGTGAAGGGGCGCGAGCCGGTCGATCCGGCGGCGCTGGCCGAGCGTCTGCGTGAGCAGGCGCAGCAGGAGGAAACGTTCTTTCGCGACCTGAAGGCTGCTGTTGCTTGAGATGACGCCTTGTTCTTCTGTTCGTTATGCCGTCTTTGATGGGCGCTGTTCAGGGCGCTGCTGTTCAGGGCGCGTGCACAGGCCACCGGGTACTCCCCTCCGCGAATGTCCCCCGGCTTCGCCTCCTCCTTTATTTCGCTGCGGGGAGCACCCGGCGCCCTGCGCCCACTGGGCGCTGCTGTGGTGCTGGCTGATCAACGACCGCTCTGAACAACGATCCCGTCGATGGGGTGCCTTGGGCAGCGAAATAAAGGAGGAGGCCGCAGGCCGGGGGACATTCGCGGAGAAAGGTACCCCGTCGGCGGGAGCGCGCCCCGAACAACAGCGCCCCGAACGAGCGATACGCCGATGCTCGAACTGAAGAACCTCAGCTACCACTATTCGCATGCCGAGCGGCCGGCGCTCGAAGAGGTTTCGCTCGCGGTACCCAGAGGCTGCGTGATGGGTTTGCTCGGCCCCAACGGCGCGGGCAAGACCACATTGATCTCGCACCTCTCGGGCGCGCTGGCCGTGCAGTCGGGCGAAATCCTCATCGACGGCCAACCGCTCCAGCACGTGCGCGCGAAAGCGCCCACACGCATTGCAGTCGCGCCGCAGGACCAAGCCTTCTATCCGATGCTCACGGTCGCCGAAAACCTTGCGTGCTTCGCCGCGGCAGGCGGCCTCACCGGTGCGCACAAGAAGGCGCGTATCGAAGCCTGCACTCGCTTTTCGCAGCTCGAGCAGTTTGCGAACGTGCGTGCCGAGCGCCTCTCGGGCGGGCTGAAACGCCGGCTCAACCTCGCCATCGCCCTTTTGCCCGAACCCGAGCTGATGCTGTTCGACGAGCCGACGGTGGGCGTCGATCCGCAATCGCGCGCCTTCATTCTGGACGCCATCAAGAGCCTCGCGCAACAGGGCGCCGCCGTGATCTACGCCTCGCATTACATGGAAGAGATCGAAGCCATCGCCGACCGAGTCGCCATCCTCGACCATGGCCGCGTGCTGCGCGAAGGTTCGCTCGAAGAATTGTTGTCGAAGAGCGCGATGCTGCTCACGCTGGCGGCCGACGGGCTGGACGAACAGAAGCTCTCGCGCTTCGGCGCCGTGGAGCCGGGTGGCGTGCATTGGCGCGTTCACCTCAACGAAGGCACTGGCCCCGGCCCCGTGCTGCAGGCCCTGGAAGCCGAAGGCATCGAGGTGCGCCACGCCGAGTTCGGCCGCCACGACCTCGAGCAGCTTTTCATGGCGCTCACCCATCGCTCCTTGCGCGACTGAACGCCATGCTGCTTGCGCTCATCAAGAAAGAACTGCTCGCACTCGCGCGCGACATGCACGGGCTCGCGGCACTGTTTTTCATGCCGATGGCCTTCATTGTGTTGATGTCGCTCACGCTCAAAGACATCTACCGGCCGCCGCTGGCCGAGCTTGGTTACGCGGTGGACGTGCGCGACACCGGGACGCCCGCGCAATGGCTGCAGCAGATCTGGCAGCGCAGCCATGGCGCACCCAAAGCGCTCGATGCCGACTGGCGGGCGCAGCTGCGCAGCGGCGCGCTCAAGTACGTCATCGTGCTGGAACCCGGTCTTTCGGCAGAACTGGAGTCGGCCGCGCTCTCGACCAAGGCCCACATCCGTCTGCTGACGGAGCCGGGCATCGACGCCAACCTGTTCAACGCCCTGCGCGCCGAACTGGTCGGCGCATCCGGCGAACTGAAGGCGCGCCTCGCGCTGGCGGTGCCCGGCACGTCCGGCCCACCGCCGGGCGCTTCGATCCAGGCGCTGGTAAATGCCGAGCGCTATTCCACTGCCGGGCCGCGGCCCACTTCGGTGCAGCAGAACGTGCCGGCGTGGCTGGTGTTCGGCATGTTCTTCGTGGTGGCCTCGCTCTCCAGCCTGTTCGTGCAGGAGCGCAGCTCGGGCGCGCTGGGCCGTCTGCGCAGCCTGGGCGTGTCGCGCTTCATGCTGCTGATGTCGAAAGCGCTGCCTTATCTTGGGGTCAACGCACTGCAGGCCGTGCTGATGCTGGCGGCCGGCATCTGGCTCATGCCGCTGATCGGCGGCGATGCGCTTTCGCTCGCAGGCATCCATTGGGACGCGCTGGTGCTGGCGCTGGCGGCGGTGAGCCTGGCCGCGGTCAGCCTGTCGCTGGCCCTGGCATGCCTGGTGCGCAGCCATGCGCAGGCCGCAACCATCGGGCCGATGGTCAACGTGCTGATGGCGGCCGCCGGCGGCATCATGGTGCCGAAGTTCGTCATGCCGGGCTTCATGCAACGGCTGGTCGAAATCTCCCCGATGAACTGGGGGCTGGAAGCGCTGCTCACCGTGCTGTTGCGCGGCGGCGGCGTGGCCGACACTTTGCCGCAGGTCGGCCGGCTCGTGGTGTTCGCGGCAGCCATGTTCCTGCTTGCCGTCATTCTGTTTCGCAGGCCCGCATCGTGACCGACTCCGTATCCGCTGAATTCATTGCCAGCCTGAAGGCCATGGTGCTCGAGGCCGTCGAAAAAGACGCACCACCGGGTGGCCTTGGCGATGACGAACCGTTGTTCGGGCCCGAGGCCCGGCTCGACCTCGACTCGCTCGACGCCCTGCAGGTGTCGATGACGATCCAGCAGCGCTTTGGCCTGCGCATGCCCGACAGCAAAGAGACGCGGCGCGCGCTCACGTCCATTGCCCACCTGGCCGACCACCTGGTGCAAGCGGGCAGGGCATGAGCGTTGAGGGCGTGTATCTCGCCGGCACGGGCCTGGCCTGTGCGCTGGGCAATGATCTTGCGTCGTCCATGGCGTCCGTTGCGCGCGGCGGTGTAAGTCCCACGCCGGTTGCAATCTCGCAAGGCGTGCAATGGCCCGTGTTCATGCTGCCGCCGCAAGACGGCAGCTGGACCGAACGGCTGGAGCACACCGTGCGCAGCGTGGCTGCACAAGCAGGCGAGGGCGCAGGCGGACGCTCCGGCCCGCTGTTCGTTGCATCGTCCTCGCTGGACATCGGCGACATGGAGCACGAGGCGCAAGACCTCCGCCTGGGCGGCGACCTGCAGGACTTTGCCGGCCTCGTGGCCCGCGCGCTCGACTGGCAGGGGCCGGTTTTCACCATCTCGACAGCCTGCACCTCGGCGCTCAATGCGGTGCTGGCGGCCTGCGACTTCATTCGATGCGGGGAGGCCGATGAGGCGCTGGTCATCGGGGCCGAACTCGGCAATCGCTTCACCGTGGCCGGCTTCGGCGCCATGCAACTGCTGTCGCCCGATGCCGCGCGGCCTTTTGGCGCTGGCCGCAACGGACTGGTGCTCGGCGAAGCCGTGGCTGCATTGCGCCTCGGCTCGCGCGCGGCGCGCTGGCGCATTGGGGGCGGATCCGACGTGGTCGACGGGCGCAATCCCTCGGGCACCGAAGCCAGCGCAGTGGTTGCCATGTGCCGCGGGGCCCTGTCGCAGAGCGGGCTGAGTCCGCAAGATATCGACCTGATCAAGGTGCAGGCCGCGGGCAGCCCGGTCAACGATGCGATCGAGGTGCAGGCGTTGAAGCAGGTCTTCGACACGCTGCCGCCGCTGGTGTCGCTCAAGTCGCTGCTTGGCCATACGTTGGGCGCATCGGGTGCTGCCGAACTTGCATTGCTCGTTGCCTGCATCGAAGCCGGGGCATGGCCGTCGACCGGCTATGCGATCGACGGCGAACTCGGCATCGCATTGAGTTTGCAGGCGCCCGCCAAGCTGCGCAACATCCTGTTCAACGTGGTCGGGTTCGGTGGTGGGCACGCCTCGCTGGTGCTGGAGGACTGCACCGCATGAGCGAGTGGCGCACCGTCGCGCACTTCAGCGCCGATCCGCTGCCCGCGGATTGGCGCGACCGGCTGGCGCACCGGCTCGGCCGTCGGCCGCGGCGCGTCGGCCTCTGGACCGAACTCGCGATGTACGGCGCGCGCTGCTGCCTCGATGCGGCGGGCGAGGATGCGCTGCCCACGGGCGCCCGCCTGCGCGTGTCGAGCATGCGCGGTGCCTGGGGTGTGACGCATGCGGGCCTGGCGCAGCTCGACGCGGGCGCGCTCATGCCGTTCACCTTCATGCAGGGCCAGCCTGCACTGATGCTGGCGGAGGTCGGCCGCTGTCTCGAATGGCAGGGCGACGCGAGCTTTGCCTTGTGCCGCGACCCGCAGCAGCTGCTGCGGCTTTCGCGAACCGGCGCGCGGAGCGACGGCCTGCTGCTGGGCGTGGTGGAAGAGGAGCGCAATGGCGAAAAGCCGCGCTCCGAATGGTGGCGTCTGGTGCCGGCCTGAAGCACCGTTGCCTCGCCCGCGCTGTGCAGGATCAGGCTGTTGCTGCGATTGATCGCGCCAGGTTGGCGCGAGCGCGTACCTCGAGCAGCGCATGCATGCGGGGCGTAGCGTAGATCGCCTCCCGCGTCAGGAAGCGCTGCAGGATGGCGCGGCGGCGCGGCAAGCGCACCTCGGCGGACACAAAGGCGTATTCGGCGTGCACCTGCCGTTCATATTCGTCGAAGCGCTCCCGCTCCGCACCGAGAATCGACAGGTCGATGTCGATCAGCAATTTGGCATCGCGGCCTTCAGGGACGGCATCGTGCCGCGTGGCCATCACCAGGGCGTGCACACGGTCGGCCGCCTCGGCCTGCGCGCCGGCGGCGAGCATCGCGCTGCGCGCCCATTCGGCACTGCGTGCCTCGTTGTCTTCGTGCGCATGCACGTCGTAGATGGCGTCGTGAAACCAGAGCGCGAGCGCCACCTCGCCCGGGCGCTCGGCCAGCGCTTGCTCGCGCTCGAACCACCTCAGGCATTCGCCCAGGTGCTGCAAGGTGTGATAGTGGCGCTGCGGCTCGCTGTAGCTGCGCTGGAGCTCGATGCAAAGGGCCTCGTCGGCGGGCGCCACACCCAGCGCGCCCCACGCGGCGTTCCAGTTGGCCAGCAGCGCCTCGGGTGTCATTGGTCTATTGCTCCATGGCGGCTTTGACCTCCTGGCCCAGGTCGAGCACCGACATCGCGTAGTAGCTGCTCCAGTTGTAGCGCGTGATCACGTAGAAGTTGCGCGTGCCCGCCACATAAGTCGGCGGCGCGTCGGCGCCGTTCTGCAGTTCGATGAGCGCGAGCAAGCCTTTGTGCCGGAGACCCTCGCCTTCAGGCACCGCGCCAGCTGCCACGAAGCTGTCGGCGCTGAAGCTCGGCAGGATGTCGGGAGCCAGAAGCACCGCCTTCTTGAGTCGGGCTTCTTCGAAATGCACGGGATAGATGGAGGGCATGCCGGGTGTCCAGCCAAAGGCCTTGAAGTAATTGGCGACCGAGCCAATCACGTCGGCGGGGTTGTCGACCAGGTCGATGCGGCTGTCACCGTCGAAATCGACCGCGTACTTGGCGATGCTGCTCGGCATGAACTGGGGCATGCCCATCGCGCCTGCGTAGCTGCCCACGGGCCGCAGGGGATCGTCGGAGGTGCGGCTTTCGGTGCTGAGAAAACTCTCCAGCTCGCCGCGAAAGAAAGTCTCGCGCTCGGCCGCGCGCGGGTGGGCCTGCGGAAAGTCGAACGCCAGCGTGGCCAGCGCATCGATCACCCGGAAGTTGCCCATGTTGCGGCCGTAGATGGTCTCGACACCCACAATGCCCACGATGATTTCCGGCGGCACGCCGTACACCTCTTCAGCCCGTGCGAGCGTCTCGGCATTGGCTCGCCAGAAGCGCACGCCGGCGGCGATGCGCGTCGCGTCGATGAAGCGGCTGCGGTAGGCCTGCCAGTTCTTTACAGTGCCGACAGGGCCGGGCAGCATCAGGCGCGGCACGTTCGGCAGGAAGCGGGCGCTGCCGATCGTCGCGCGCACCCATTCGCGGTCGAGGCCGCGTCGTTCGGCCACGTCGTCGGCAAAGCGCATGGCGTCGTCGCGCGTGGCGTAGGGCGCGCTGCCGGCCACGGTTTTTACCGAGCGGCCGTTGGCGGGTTTCTGGGCTTGCGCACCCAGGGACCACGCGCAGCAAGCGGCGAGCAGGACGACGGCAGCGGCGCGCGGCGGCGCAGGTAGAAAAAATCGCATGGGCGCGATTGTGCCGTCCGCCCGCGTCCGGCTTCGCGGAACACATGCGGTTTCAGCGCTTGGGGTTCGGCGCGGGCCAGTTCAGCCGGCGGAACTCGCTGCGCAGGGCCGCCAGTGAATTGGGCGAGACCTCGGCGTAGCGCTGGGCTTCGAGCTTCAGCAGCCAGTCGCGCACCGCCTGGGCTGCGGGCCCGAAGCGTGCTTCGGCCTGCGCGGCCATCTGGCGCGGCGGCGCCGTCTCGGACACCTTGAGGCCTGCCTTGGCGAGGCGCGCGCGCGCCTGGGCCAGCAGGCGCAGCCATGGGTCATGCTGGCTGCGTTCCCACAAGGCCCATCCCGCGCCGGCCAGGCTCGCGCCCACCAGCAGATAGAGCAGCACATAGGCCAGGTCTTCGAGGCTTGGCGCTTCGAAGCCGATACGCTTCAGCAGGTTGAGCTGGCGGCTCTGGGTGTAGTTGAGTACCCACTGGTTCCAGCCGTTGTTCACGGCTTCCCACGCGGCGCGTACGTTTTGCGCCAGCGTCGGGCTCATCGCGCCGATGGCGCCTGCGAACAGGCCCGGCTGGGGCACGAGCCGCTGCTGCTGGCCGACGCGTCCTGGCGACACCGCGCCGGTGGGATCGACGCGCATCCAGCCCACGCCTTCCTGCCAGACTTCGGCCCAGGCGTGCGCATCGCTCTGGCGCAGCACCCAGAAGTTGTCGACGCCGTTGAGTTCGCCGCCCTGGTAGCCGGTCACGATGCGTGCCGGAATGCCCAGCCCGCGCATCAGCACCACGAAGGCCGAGGCGATGTGCTCGCAGAAGCCTTCCTTGCGGTCGAACCAGAACTCGTCAGCGGTGTTATCGCCGTAGAAACCCGGCTCCAGCGTGTAGGTGTAGCCGCCGGTGCGCAGCCGCTGCAGCGCCGCATGAACGAAGGCCTGCGTGTCGGCGTTGGCGAGGGCGGGCTGGGCGCGCATTTCGGCGGCCAGCGCGGCGGTGCGCGGATTCGTGCCGGGCGGCAGAGCCAGGTACGGACGCAGCGCGGCCGTCTGCCGTGTCGGGCCGCTCGCGAACTGCGTATGGCTTTCGGCGCGGTAGCGCACCAGGTCGGAGATGGGGCGGTTCGCGAGCCATTGCAGGTCCGGCGTGCCCAGCACTTCGAAGCCGGGTACTTCGGGCGGGCTTTGCGCCGCATCGAGCGTGAGCAGCCAGGGCCGGTGGCTGGGCTCGAGCGTGATCTCGTAGCGCACCGACTGGCCGCTGGTGCGCAGGTTGCCCGAAGCCGGTGCGCCGCGCGACCAACTCGGCAGCGCCGTCCACTCGCGCCCGTCGAACTGCGCGAGCACCGGGCCGCGGAAATAAAGCTGGCTCTGCGGCGGCACGCGATCGTTCTCGAACTTGATGCGTGCTGCAATGCCATCGTCCAGCGCCAGCTGGGCAATGGTGCCCACGCGCATGGTGTTCGACAGGCCCGTGCGGCCCGCCATGGCATCGGCGGGCGTGCCCCACAGCGGCGCAAAGCGCGGGAACAGCAGGAACAACGCCAGCATGATCGGCGCACCCAGCAAAGCCATCCAGCTGGCGGTGCGCGCGGCCAGCATCAGCGGCGGCTTGCCTACCGGCATGTGCGCATTGACGAGTGCGGTGAGCAGGCCCATCAGCGCGAGCAGCATGGTGACCGCGGTCATCAGCGACTGCGAATAGAAGAAGTTCGTGAGCATCGCGAAGAAGCCCAGGAAGAACAGGACGAAGGCGTCCCTGCGCGCGCGCAGCTCCAGCGTCTTGAGGGCCAGCAGGATCACGACCAGCGTGACGCCCGCGTCGCGGCCCAGCAGCGTGCGGTGCGTGGCGAAGGTGGCGGCCAATGTCAACACCAGCAGGCCCACGCGCGCCCACTTGCCCGGCAGCGGACGGGCTTCGATGGCCAGGGTGCCGCGATACACCAGGACCATCGCTGTGATGGCGCTGCACCACCACGGCAGGTTCTCGGCCTGCGGAAGCACGATGAGCGCGATGACGATCAGCAGGAACAGGGTGTCCCTGGCGTCCCTTGGCAGCGCCGAGATTTCGCGCATGAACTTGTTCATGCGCGCAGCTCCTGGTGGAAAGGGCGGGCGTTCAACATAGGGCCAACGCTTCCAGGCAGGCTCTGCGGTGCGCCTCGCCCTGCGACGGCTGCAGCACCCGACCGGCCACGCGAACGCCGTAGTCCACGCCCAGCCGGTCGGCCATCAGCACCCAGGCGCAGAGCCTTGAAAGGCGTGCTTCGGTATCGGCGACGTTGGCTGCCTGCGCATCGAGCCACAGCTCTTCGCGTTGCGTTTGTTGCGTGTCACGGCTCACCAGGTCTTCCGACCCGGTGGCTTGCGCACGAGCCGCCTTTTTCCAGACCACGAGCTTGAGCGGATCGCCGCGCCGGTAGGCCCGCAAGCCGTCGTATTCCCCCGCGGCCTGGGCGCGCAGGGCGGCCGACGTGGCCGCCGGTCCTGACAGGGGTTCGCCGGGCGGCAGCGGTGGCGGATGCACCTCGGGCGTCGGATAGACCAGCATCTGCGCAGCGGGGCGCCACACGGTCCAGACGCGGAACGTTCCGAGCGGAAATCGGGTTTCAGCGGTGAGCGCAGGCACCGGATGGAGGCCGCGCCTCTCCGGCTGGAACGCGATCTCGACCGTGGCGCTGCCTTGGGCCGGTACGTCGGTCCAGGCCCACTGGCCGCTGCCGCGCACCGCCATGCCGATGCCGTAGCGCACGCTGCGACGCGTGTTGTGCAGCACCACGCGAAAAACGGCGGCGGCGCCCGCGTAATGCGGCTCGGGCGGCGTCAGGTGCATGGCCAGGCCGCGCAGCGTGGCGTGGCACACATGCATGCCCACGGCCACGCTGCCCGCAAGCAGGAAGGTCAGCAGGTAGCCGAGGTTGAGCTGGTAGTTGATCGACGCGATCAAGAGCACCAGCAGCGTGGCGCCCAGCAGCCAGCCGGCGCGCGTGGGCACGATGTAGACGTTGCGCTGCGTGAGTTCCAGCGTGTCCGAAGGCGGCCGGCGCGACAAAAACCAGCCGTCGATGCGCGAGCGTAGCGACGCGATCATCGGTGGCAAAGCGGCTGGTTCACGGGCCGGTTCATCGTCAAGGCAGCGGCACGTCCGCGATCATCGCGCGCACCTGCTCCACAGCGCCCCGGCCCGCGTCGCCCACCGGAGTGAGGCGGTGCGCGATGGTCTGCGGCAATATCGACTGCACGTCGTCGGGCGCGACATAGTTGCGGTTGGCCAGCAGCGCCTGCGCCTTGGCTGCGCGCAGGACGGCAATGCCGGCGCGCGGCGAGAGGCCCTGCAGAAACCACCGACCGGAACGCGTGGCGGCGATCAGGTCCTGCACGTAGTTCAGCAGCGGCTCGGCGGCATGCACCTGCTGCACGCGCTGCTGCAGCGCCGTCAGTTCGCCTGCGGTCAGCATGGCGGGCAGGGTGGCCAGCATTTCGCGGCGGTCGGCGCCCGCGAGCAGCTCGCGCTCCGCGGCGCGGTCGGGATAGCCGAGCGAAATGCGCATGAGGAACCGGTCGAGCTGCGACTCCGGCAGGGCAAAGGTGCCGAGCTGGTCCTGCGGGTTCTGCGTGGCAATCACGAAGAAGGGCGTGGGCAGCGGCCGCGTTTCGCCCTCGATGGTGACCTGCTTCTCCTCCATCGCCTCGAGCAGCGCGCTTTGCGTCTTGGGGCTGGCGCGGTTGATCTCGTCCGCCAGCAGCACCTGGGCGAAGATCGGGCCGGGGTGGAACACGAAGGCCTGCTGGCCGCGGTCGTAGATGGCCACGCCCGACAGGTCGCCGGGCATCAGGTCGGCCGTGAACTGCACGCGTGAGAACTGCAAGCCGAAGGTGTGCGAAAGCGCATGGGCGAGGGTGGTCTTGCCGACTCCCGGCACATCCTCGATCAGGAGGTGCCCGCCCGCCAGCAGGCATGCCACGCAGTCGCGCACCTGAGGCTCCTTGCCTACGATCACCGTGTTAAGCTGACTTAGCAAAGTGGCAAGCTTCGCAGCGACGTCCATATTTGTATCCATATGCAAACGATACCGTAAGACCGACCGGCCCCATGCTGTGTGAGGTCTAGATACGACAGAGACACGGCAAAGACATGGGCAAGACCGGGTACTTCACACATCGCGACTGCTGGAAGCACGACATGGGACGGGGCCACCCCGAATGTCCCGAGCGGCTCGATGCCATCGAAGACAGGCTGCTGCTCACCGGGGTGGGCGATGCCCTCGAACACCGGGACGTGCCGCTGGCCACACTGTCGCAGATCACGCGGGCGCACAGCGAGGCGCACCTCGAACACCTCGAAGAGCTTCACCAGCGCCTGGTCGCCGACGAACCGGCCGGCGGCCCTACCCATGCGCAGCTCGACCCCGACACCATCCTGACGCGCTTCACGCTGCTGGCCGCGCGCCGTGCCGCCGGCGCTGCCATTGCCGCCACCGATGCGGTCATGGCCGGTGAGATAGAGAACGCGTTCTGCTCGGTGCGCCCGCCCGGGCACCATGCCTGCCGCGAGCAGGCCATGGGCTTCTGCTTTCTGAACAACGTGGCCATTGCGGCGCGGCATGCGCTCGAAGTGCATGGCCTGGAGCGCGTGGCCATCGTCGATTTCGACGTACACCACGGCAACGGCACCGAAAACATCCTTTCGGACGATCCACGCGCGCTGATGGTCGGCTTTTTCCAGCATCCGTTCTATCCGTACAGTGGCACCCAGTACCCGGCGTCGAACATGCTGAACCTGCCAATCCCGGCCTACACCCGGGGCATGGACGTGCGCGAGCTGATCGAGGCCGTCTGGATGCCCCGGCTCGAAGAGTTTGCGCCGGAGATGATCTTCGTGAGCGCCGGTTTCGACGCCCATCGAGAGGACGACCTGGGCCAACTCGGCCTCACCGAGAACGACTTTGCCTGGATCACCAGCCGCATCCGGGACGTTGCCAGGCGCCATGCGCGTGGCCGTATCGTGTCGATGCTCGAGGGTGGCTACAACCTCGATGCGCTGGCCCGCAGCGTGGAAGCCCATATCCGCGTCCTTGCCGACCTGTAGCACCGCAGGCGCAAATACGGCGTCATGACGGCGCCATGTTTTTCCAAGAGATGAATTTCAACGATTTCACACAACGCCTGGGCCAGGTCGACGCGCGCGGCCTGGGCATCGAATTGGCGGCGCTGGTGGCCTGCGTGGCCCTGGCGTGGGTGGCAAGCCGCTGGTTCGGGCGCGACCAGCCCAAGGATTCGATCTGGTTCGGCGAGCGCACCTTCGACGGCGTGCTGTTTCCGCTGCTGGCACTGGTTTTCACCGAGCTCGCCCGCCGCGCGGTGAACGGCTTTCAGCCGGTGCTGGTACTGCGCATCGCGGTGTCGGTTTTCCTGTCGCTCTTGGTCATCCGTCTGTTCGCGCGCGTGATGCGGGCAGTGTTTCCCACCTCGAACCTGGTGCGGCTGCTGGAGCGCACGATCTCGTGGCTGGCCTGGATTGCCGCCATTCTCTGGATCGTCGGGCTGCTGCCGCCGGTGCTGGCCGAACTCGACAACATCACCTTGTCGTTCGGCAAGACGCGCGTCAGCTTGCAAACCATCGTCCAGGGCGCGCTGTCGGCCGGGCTGGTGCTGGTGATCGCACTGTGGATTGCCGCCACCATCGAGAAGCGCATCCTGTTCGAGGCCGTGACCGATCTTTCGATGCGCAAGGTCGCCTCGAATGCGGTGCGCGCCATCTTGCTGCTGGTCGGGCTGCTGTTTGCGTTGTCGGCGGTGGGGGTCGACCTCACGGCGCTCTCGGTGCTGGGCGGCGCGCTTGGCGTGGGCCTGGGTTTCGGCTTGCAGAAGCTGGCGGCCAACTACGTGAGCGGCTTCGTCATCCTGCTCGAACGCTCCATCCGCATTGGTGACAACGTCAAGGTCGACACCTTCGAGGGACGCATCACCGACATCAAGACGCGCTACACGCTCATCCGCGCGGGCAACGGCCGCGAAGCCATCGTGCCGAACGAATCGCTCATCACCAGCCGGGTCGAGAACCTCTCGATGGCGGACCGCAAGTTCAACATCACGACCAGCGTCGTGGTGGGTTACGACAGCGACGTGGCGGAGGTTCAGTCCATCCTGTGCGGGGCGGCGAAATCGCAGCCGCGAGTCATGACCGACCCAGAGCCGGTGACGTTTCTCGCCAGCTTTGCACCCGACGGACTCGAGTTCGTTCTGAACTTCTGGGTCGCAGATCCCGACAAGGGCAAGGACAACGTGCGCTCGGCCATCAATATCGCCATTCTCGAAGGCCTGCGCAGCGCGGGCGTGGACATTCCATACCCCCAGCGCGTGCTGCGCGTGGAATCTCTGCCGCCGGGCGTTTCCGGTCCGCGCGATGCTGCCGTATAATCGCGAAAAAGCACGACCGTTCTTTTTTGTTGCACCGCGGTACAAGCCGATACGAATGCGGAGCCGGTAGAGACCGGACCCTAAAATGACCGGTTGCCCTCGAAGCCCCCTTTCTGCAATCCCAATGGAGTCAAGTCAATGAAGGTTCTAGTGCCTGTCAAACGGGTCGTCGATTACAACGTCAAGGTGCGCGTGAAGAGCGACGGCACCGGGGTGGACATTGCCAACGTCAAGATGAGCATGAACCCGTTCGACGAGATCGCCGTGGAAGAAGCCGTTCGCCTGAAAGAAAAGGGCGTGGTCACCGAGGTCATCGCCGTCTCCTGCGGCGATGCCAAGTGCCAGGAAACCCTGCGCACCGCCATGGCCATCGGTGCCGACCGCGGCATCCTGGTGGAGACCACCGAAGAGCTGCAACCCCTGGCCGTGGCCAAGCTGCTCAAGGCGCTGGTCGACAAGGAACAGCCCCAACTCGTCATCCTGGGCAAGCAGGCCATCGACGACGACGCCAACCAGACCGGCCAGATGCTCGCCGCGCTGGCCGACCTGCCGCAAGCCACCTTCGCCTCCAAGGTCGAAGTGGAGGGCGGCAAGGCCACCGTGACCCGCGAAGTCGACGGCGGCCTGGAAACCATCCAGCTCAGCCTGCCGGCCGTCATCACCACCGACCTGCGCCTGAACGAGCCGCGCTACGTCACCCTGCCCAACATCATGAAGGCCAAGAAGAAGACGCTCGACGTCTTCAAGCCCGAAGACCTGGGCGTGGACGTCAAGCCCCGCCTGAAGACCCTCAAGGTCAGCGAGCCGCCCAAGCGCGGCGCCGGCATCAAGGTGCCCGACGTCGCCACCCTGGTGGACAAGCTCAAGAACGAAGCCAAAGTGATCTGAGGAAGACAACGACATGACCGCACTAGTTATTGCCGAACACGACCACGCGACCGTCAAGCCCGCGACCCTCAACACCGTGACCGCCGCCCTGGCCTGCGGCGGCGACGTGCACGTGCTCGTGGCCGGTGCCAATGCCGCCGAGGCCGGCAAGGCCGCCGCCCAGATCGTGGGCGTGGCCAAGGTCATCGTGGCCGACAGCCCGAGCCTGGCCGAGAACCTGGCCGAGAACGTCGCCGCCCAGGTGCTGGCCATTGCCGGCAACTACAGCCACATCCTGTTCCCCTCGACCGCCAACGGCAAGAACGTCGCCCCGCGCGTGGCCGCCAAGCTGGACGTGGCGCAGATCTCCGACATCACTTTGGTTGTGAGCCCCGACACCTTCGAGCGCCCGATCTACGCCGGCAACGCCATCGCCACCGTGCAGAGCACCGACGCCACCAAGGTGATCACCGTGCGTACCACCGGCTTCGACGCTGCAGCCTCCACCGGCGGCAGCGCGACCGTTGAAACCGCCGAAGGCGTGGCCGACAGCGGCAAGTCGAGCTTCGTGGGCCGCGAGGTCACCAAGAGCGATCGCCCCGAACTCACCGCCGCCAAGATCATCGTCTCGGGTGGCCGGGCGCTGGGCAGCGCCGAGAAGTTCACCGAAGTGATGACGCCGCTGGCCGACAAGCTGAACGCCGGCTTGGGCGCCAGCCGCGCCGCGGTGGATGCAGGCTACGCGCCCAACGACTGGCAAGTGGGCCAGACCGGCAAGATCGTCGCGCCGCAGCTGTACATCGCCTGCGGCATCTCGGGGGCCATCCAGCATCTGGCCGGCATGAAGGACTCCAAGGTGATCGTGGCGATCAACAAGGACGAAGAGGCGCCGATCTTCTCGGTGGCCGACTACGGGCTTGTGGCCGACCTGTTCACGGCCGTGCCGGAACTCGTCAAGGCGCTCTGATCGCATCGCTGCACTGAGCCAGAGGGCATCGTTCGCGATGCCCTTTTCGTATCCGCTGTATCTGGAGACATGAGATGAGCTACACCGCCCCCCTCAAGGACATGCTGTTCGACATCGAGCACCTGGCCAACATCGGCGAGATCGCCAAGCTGCCCGGCTTCGAAGACGCCGGCCTCGAAACCGCGCAGGCCGTGCTCGAAGAATGCGCGCGCTTCAATCAGGACGTGGTCGCGCCGCTGAACGTGGCGGGCGACCGCAACCCGTCGTCCTTCAAGGACGGCGAGGTCGCAACCACCGCGGGTTTCAAGGAAGCCTTTGCGCAATACGTGTCGGGCGGCTGGCAGGGCCTGCAGCATCCGGCGGACTTCGGCGGCCAGGGCCTGCCCAAGACCATCGGCGCGGCCTGCGGCGAAATGCTCAACTCGGCCAACATGAGCTTCGCGCTGTGCCCGCTCCTGAGCGACGGCGCCATCGAGGCGCTGCTCACGGCCGGCTCCGACGAGCTCAAGGCGGTGTACCTCGAAAAGCTCGTGAGCGGCCAGTGGACCGGCACCATGAACCTCACCGAGCCGCAGGCCGGCAGTGACCTGGCCATGGTGCGCAGCCGCGCCGAGCCGCAGCCCGATGGCACCTACAAGGTGTTCGGCACCAAGATCTTCATCACCTATGGTGAGCACGACATGGCCGAGAACATCGTGCACCTGGTGCTGGCCCGTGTCACCGGTGCGCCCGAAGGCGTGAAGGGCATCAGCCTGTTCGTGGTGCCGAAGTTCATCGTCGGCAAGGACGGGTCTCTCGGCAAACGCAACGACGTGCATTGCGTGAGCATCGAGCACAAGATGGGCATCAAGGCCTCGCCAACCGCCGTGCTGCAGTACGGCGACAACGGTGGCGCCGTCGGCTACATCGTCGGCCAGGAAAACCGCGGCCTGGAGTACATGTTCATCATGATGAACTCGGCCCGCTACGCGGTGGGCATGCAGGGCATCGCGATTGCCGAGCGCGCCTACCAGCACGCCGTGGCCTATGCGAAAGACCGCGTGCAGAGCCGCCCGGTCGATGGCTCGATCAATGCGAGTGCGCCCATCATTCACCACCCCGACGTCAAGCGCATGCTGATGACGATGCGCGCCTACACCGAGGGCTGCCGCGCCATGGCGGCCGTGGCCGCCGCCGCCTACGACGCCGCGCACCACCATCCCGATGCGGATGCACGCAAGCAGAACCAGGCGTTCTACGAATTCATGGTGCCGCTGGTCAAGGGCTACAGCACCGAGATGAGCCTGGAAGTGACTTCGCTCGGCGTGCAGGTGCACGGCGGCATGGGCTTCATCGAGGAGACCGGCGCGGCGCAGTACTACCGCGACGCCAAGATCCTCACGATCTACGAAGGCACCACCGCCATCCAGGCCAACGACCTCGTGGGCCGCAAGACCGCGCGCGACGGCGGCCAGACGGCCAAGGCCATTGCCGCGCAGATCCAGAAGACCGAGGCCGAGCTCGCCAAGAGTGACAGCGCCGCAGCCGCGGCCGTGCTGAAGCGTCTGAAGGCCGCGCGCCTGGCGTTCGTCGACGTGGTCGATTTCGTCGCGGGCCAGACCAAGGCATCGCCCAATGCGGTGTTCGCGGGCAGCGTGCCTTACCTGATGCTGGCGGGCAATCTCGTGGCCGGCTGGCAGCTGGCGCGCTCGCTGCTCATTGCAGAAGACTTGGCATCCCGCAGCGTCGATACCGCTTTCATGCAGGCCAAGGTGGCCACGGCGCGCTTCTATGCCGAGCACATCCTCAACAAGGTGCCGGGCATCCGCGACAGCATCGTCGAAGGCGCCGAGAGCGTCACGGCACTGGCGCTCGACGCGTTCTGAACTGCGGCCCGCCGTGTCGCCCACCTGACGGGCGATACGGCCTTCCTCTTATATAAAACCGAAACCCTATTCCGGAGACGACATGTCCAAGCTGCCCCCCGTGCTCGCCAACCTGCCGCTGCCGATCATCGGCTCGCCGCTGTTCATCATCAGCAACCCCAAGCTCGTGATTGCCCAATGCAAGGCGGGGGTGGTCGGTTCGATGCCGGCACTCAACGCGCGCCCCGCGGCGCAGCTGGAAGACTGGCTGGCCGAAATCACCGAGGAGCTCGCGGCCTACAACAAGGCCAACCCGGACAAGCCCGCCGCGCCGTTCGCCATCAACCAGATCGTCCACAAGAGCAATGACCGCCTCGATCACGACATGGAGATGGTCGTGAAGTACAAGGTGCCGATCGTCATCACCTCGCTGGGCGCGCGCACCGACGTGAACGACGCGGTGCACAGCTATGGCGGTGTCACGCTGCACGACATCATCAACAACAAGTTCGCGCAGAAGGCGATCGAGAAGGGCGCCGACGGCATCATCGCAGTGGCGGCCGGTGCCGGCGGCCATGCGGGCACGAAGAGCCCGTTTGCGCTGGTGCAGGAAATCCGCCAGTGGTTCGACGGCCCCATCGCGCTGTCGGGCTCCATTGCCACCGGCGGCGCGGTGCTGGCGGCGCAGGCCATGGGCGCCGACTTCGCCTACATCGGCACCGCCTTCATCGCCACCGAGGAAGCACGCGCCAGCGAAGACTACAAGCAGGCCATCGTCGACGGCACCTCCGACGACATCGTCTATTCCAGCCTCTTCACCGGCGTGCACGGCAACTACCTCGCGCCCAGCATCGTCAAGGCCGGCATGGACCCGGCCAACCTGCCCGAAGGCGACGTCAAGACCATGAACTTCGGCGGCGGCGATGGCAGCAAGGCCAAGGCCTGGAAAGACATCTGGGGTTCGGGCCAGGGCATCGGCGCCGTGACCGAAGTGGCCAGCGCGGCTGCATTCATCGAAAAGCTCAAGCGCGAATACTTCGAGGCAAGGCAGCGGCTCGCACTTTGAGCGGCGCGGGCAACATGGCGCCTGCTGCACAGCCTGTGCAGCGCGGGCGAATGCCGCTGCTCGACATTGCGAAGGGTATCGCCTGCGCGGTCATCGTCGGGCACCACCTGTCGCGCTATGGCGCGATGCCGGTGGGCGCCTTTCCCCTGGCACCGGATTTCCTGGGCTGGCTGGCCGATGACGGTCGTCTTGCCGTCCAGGTCTTCCTGGTGATCGCGGGCTTTCTGGCGGCGGCCAGCCTCGCGCCCGACGGCGTG
This sequence comes from Variovorax sp. OV700, assembly GCF_900099805.1. Lineage (GTDB taxonomy): Bacteria > Pseudomonadota > Gammaproteobacteria > Burkholderiales > Burkholderiaceae_C > Variovorax. The sequence goes on from NZ_FNDR01000005.1 coordinate 160,275, forward strand.
CTGCGCGTCGATCGTCCCCTGGCGCGCATTCTTCAGCGCTACGGGCGCCTGGTCATGCCGTACCTGGCCGCGCTCACCGTGTGCGTGCTGGTGGCCGCCATCGTCCGCCCATGGATGAGTGGCGACGACGTGCCGGCATCGCCCAGCATCGGCCAGTTGCTCGCGCACGGATTGCTGCTGCAGGACCTGCTCGGTTACGAGGCGCTGTCCACCGGGGTCTGGTACGTGGCCATCGACTTCCAGCTCTTCGTGCTGGCGCTGACGCTCATGGGGTTGCCGGCCTTGTGGCGGCGGGCGCCGGCCGCGCCGGACTCGCGCGAACGCTGGATTCCCGTGGCGCTGGTGGTGGGGGTGGTGCTGGCCTCGCTGGCGTTTTTCAACCGCAACACCGATTTCGACGCCACGGCGCTCTATTTCTTCGGCGCCTACGGGCTCGGCATGCTGGTCTTCTGGATCGGGCGCGCAACCCGTGCCAGCACCTGGCAGGGCGCCATCGTGCTGCTGGCGCTGGTCGGCGCGGGCGCACTGGCCATCGACTGGCGCAGCCGCATTGCCACAGCGCTCGTGAGCGCGCTGCTCATTGCCATCGCGCAGCGGCAGGACTGGCTGTCGATGGCACGCTGGCCGGACGCGGCCATGCCGCTGCAGCGGCTGGGCCGCATCTCGTACTCGCTGTTCCTGATCCACTTTCCGGTCCTTCTGGCCACCAATGCCGCGGTCGGCCAGATGGGGCCCCATGCGGCCTGGATCGATGCGCTGGGCATGGCCGCCACCTTCGGTCTTTCGGTGGCGGCTGCGCTGGCGCTGTACCGCTGGGTCGAAGTGCGGCCCGCGTCGTGGCGCGCGGTGACCGCCCTGTTCGCGGCGCTGCTGGTCAGCGGATTGCTCGTCTCGTCCTGAGCCGGGCGGCGCCTCAGGTCTTCTTCTTGAAGAGCTTGGCGATGCCCCAGAGCGCTGCGCCGCCCGCCACGACCGCGATCTTCGCGAACTTGGCCAGGAAGGCCAGGGCGAGCGCGAAGAAGCCCAGCTTCTTCACGGCAACACCGGCCACCAGCGCGGCCAGGCCATAGGCTGCGACCTTGTCGGTGGACGAGTTGAAGTCTGCGTACTTCTTGCCGTCGTCGTACTGCATCGCGCCGAGCAGCTTGGCCGCGTCGGGCTTGAACTTCTCGAGGTCCTTCGCATTGGTGATGAGGTTCAGGCTCAGATAACCGTCCCGGCCCAGCGCGTAGGTGTTGTAGTTGACGCCCTGGTTCTCGCCGGTGCTGCCCTTGTTCTTCGAGAGCGCCGACCACACCAGGCGGTGCGTCGAGGCTTCGTACTGCGGCTTCTGCGCCCAGCCCGTGACCTCGATGCCGGGAATGCCGCGCTTGGCGCGCTCTTCGTTCGCGGCCTCGGTGCCTTCCTTCAGACTCTTGAGCAGGTCGTCGGCGTTCCAGTCCTTCGCGTCGTCGTCCTTGATGTAGCCCTCTTTGACGAACTTGACGGCCGCCATCCAGTCGGCGTCGTCGCCGGGGAAGATCACGCCGATGAAGGTGTCGTCGGTCCGGTTGCCCATGCTGCGCATGAGTTGCGCGGCCGCCGGCGTCGGCACCCACACGTAGCCGGCTGGCAGCTGCAGGTGAGCCTGGTCGCGCAGGGCGATGTCGGCGGGGCCGGCCTTCTGCACGGCATTGGCAGCCTTGAAGGCCGCCTCCTGCTCGGCTTCCAGGGCGTTGGCCGTGGAGGTGGCGGGAGCCGCGGCCGTGGGGGGCGGTGCGGCGTTGCCGATGTTGGCGGCCGTCAGGGCGCACGCGAACAGCAGGCCGGCCGTCAGGCGGGCCACAGGGGTATGAATACGCAAGTTCTCTCTCCTCGGTTGTTGTCGGTTTTTATGAGACGCGAGGAGTTTATCGGCGCCGGAGCAGCGCCAGGACGGCGTGTGAAGTGCCGCGTTCAGGGCCAGGGCGTCGGCGGCGGAATCTCGCACGCCGGCTCGACGTCGATGCTCTTGAAATCGGCCGGCGAGACGATCTCCAGGTATTCCATGTCCGGCGAGTAGTCGAACAGAAAATGCCGGATGCCCGGCCGCTGGTGCACCACGTCGCCGGCCTCGACCAGCGTTTCCTTGTCTTCGTACATGAAGCGGGCCCAGCCCTTGAGCATCATCACGATCTGGAAGTCGGCCTCGTGGCGGTGCCAGCCGGTGCCCGTTTCCGGTGCCATGTTGGCCTTGACGAGGTGCGCGATGACCTTGCCGTTGGTGGCTTCTGCAATGCCCAGGTCGCGGTAGAGAAAGAAATCGCGCAGGCCGCCCGAGACGTACTCGGTGTCGCCGGGTTTGACGTGGGAGAACTGGGTGGCGGTTCGGTCCAGCATGGGGCGCTCCTTCGCAGGTTTTGAGGGTGGTGCTGCGCTGCAGCACGCATAAAGCGTTCCCAAACCGAGCCGGCTGCGAAACTCAACCGCACGAGCCTGACGGCAATGGCTGTGACTGGTGCTGAGGCGCGCCTGACCTGCCTGCCCGCATTGCCTCGGCGTTGGCGAACACCCATACTGCAGGCTCCACGACGCGACGACGAACGGAGCCTCCCATGAGCAACGAACTTCGCAAGAAGCTGCACGACCTGGCGGAACTGGCCGACAACACCACCGATCCGCAGACCAAGGCCATCGTCGAAGCCATACGGCTGCAGACCGCCGTGTTGAACGAGCGGCTCTTCTCCATCGAGCTGCAGCTGGGCACGCTCACCAAGCGCATGGAAAACACGACTGACTGAGTGGCCGCCGCTTTGTGGGGATAATCCCCGCCATGAGCGGCAACACATTCGGAACTCTCTTCGCGGTCACCAATTTTGGCGAGTCGCACGGCCCGGCCATTGGCTGCGTGATCGACGGCTGCCCGCCGGGCATGGACCTGAGCGAAGCCGACATTCAGGGCGACCTCGACCGCCGGCGCCCCGGCACCAGCCGCCACGTCACCCAGCGCAACGAGCCCGATGCGGTGCAGATTCTTTCCGGCGTCTATGAAGGCAAGACCACCGGCACCCCGATTGCGCTGCTGATCCAGAACACCGACCAGCGCAGCAAGGACTACGGCCAGATCGCCCAGCAGTTTCGCCCCGGCCATGCCGACTTCACCTACTGGAAGAAATACGGCATTCGCGATCCGCGCGGCGGCGGGCGTTCTTCGGCACGGCTCACGGCGCCCATGGTGGCGGCCGGCGCAGTCGCCAAGAAATGGCTGGCCGAGAAATACGGCATGGTGTTTCGCGGCTGCATGACGCAGATCGGCGAAATCGCCATTCCGTTCGAGAGCTGGGACCATGTGCCCAACAACCCCTTCTTTGCGCCCATTGCCGACGTGAGCGAACTCGAGGCGTACATGGACCGCCTGCGCAAGGCCGGCGATTCTTGCGGCGCGCGCATTCGCGTGACGGCCACCAATGTGCCCATTGGCCTCGGCGAGCCGCTGTTCGACAAGCTCGACGCCGAGATCGCCTACGCGATGATGGGCATCAACGCCGTGAAAGCGGTCGAGATCGGCGCCGGCTTCGACAGCATCACCCAACGCGGCACCACGCACGGCGACTCGATCACTCCCACAGGCTTCGTCACCAACAACGCGGGCGGCATCCTCGGCGGCATTAGCTCGGGGCAAGACCTGGAAGTGAGCATCGCGATCAAGCCCACCAGCTCGATCATCAGCCCGCGGCAGTCGATCGACATTCACAACAACCCGGTCGAAGTGGTCACCAAGGGCCGCCACGACCCGTGCGTCGGCATTCGCGCGACGCCCATCGCCGAAGCCATGCTGGCGCTGGTGGTCATGGAACACGTGCTGCGCAACCGCGCGCAGTGCGGCGACGCGCAGCAACAGCAAAAAGCGCAAGACGAAACGACCGAAGCCGCGTCCCCGCAGGCGTCCTTCCTCTAGTGTCTCCCCCGCCACCAGTGGCCGCCGGACGCGGCCACCTGCTGGCGTTCGCTGGTCTGTCGGCCAGCTATTTCGCGCACATCGGATTCTTCAACCCCTACCTGCCGCTGTGGCTCAAGGACCTGGGGCTGCCGATCTTCACGATCAGCCTGCTGGCCTCGGTGCAGTCGATCACGCGGGTGTTCGCGCCCTATGCCTGGGGGGCGCTCAGCGATCACACCGGCCAGCGCGTGAAGCTGCTGCGCTTCAGCGCGGCGGTGGCGCTGGCCAGCTCCTTCGGGCTCTGGTGGCATGGCGGCGCCTGGTGGCTGGCGCTGGTGCTGCTGGTGATGTTCACCCACACCAGTTCGATGATGTCGCTCACCGAGGCCGCCATGGCGCAGTTGGTGGCCGGCGACTGGGGGCGCTACGGACGCATCCGGCTGTGTGGCTCGGCCGGCTTCCTGGTGACGGTGTTCTTTGCGGGCGAGTGGTTCGAGCGCTTTGGCATGAAGCACTTTCCGGCCTGGGCCGCGGGCACGCTCGCCGTCGTGCTGGTAGCGACCATGAAGCTGCCCGACATTCGCGAGCCGGTGGCGTCGCACGACACGGTCAAGGAGCCCATCGGCCCGGTGCTGCGCATTCCGGCGGTGCGGTGGTTCTTTGCATCACTGTTCTTCCAGGTGATGTCGCATTTTTCGGTCTATGCCTTTTTCTCGCTGTACCTCGATTCGCTCGGCTACGGCAAAAGCGTCATCGGCCTGCTCTGGGCGCTCTCGGTGGTGGCCGAGATCGTCTGGTTCTTTCTGCAGGGCCGGCTCATCGGTCTCTTGCCGATGCCGCGCTGGATGCTGGTGTGCGGCATTGCCGCCGTGGCGCGGCTGGGCCTGACCGCCGGGCTGGGCGGCTGGATTGCGGCGCTGGTCGTCGCGCAAGGGCTGCATGCGCTGAGCTTCGCGGCGCACCACACCACCTGCATCGCCGTGGTGTCGCGCCGCTTTCCAGGCCGGCTGCGCGGGCGGGGGCAGGCGCTCTTCACCGTGATCGGCTATGGGTTCGGCGGCGTGCTGGGCGTGCTGCTCGGAGGCGCCGTTGCGCAGGAGTTCGGCTACCGGACCATGTTCGCGCTGGCCGCATTGCTGGCGGCAGTGGGCAGCCTGTGTGCGTGGCGGGTGATGAGGCTGGAGCGGCCGGGGCTAATTGCGCCAGGCACTGCCTGAAGAGCGGAGCGCGGCAAACCGCCCGCAACACTGAGCCCGATTTAAAAAAGAATTCGACACTTCGAATTCTCGCGCTTCATGTGCTATTTCTTCTTACAAGAATTCTTTGCCAAATTGCAGCGGCAGGGCGCAGTGCACGCCAATGGCCTCGGTCACTGGGGCAAGCAGCGGAAATCTTCCACATCTCCCCTGAAAGATTAACCTTTGCATTGGCTCTTACGTTAAATCAACATTTAAAATAATAGTCAAATAATGCAAGGGGAGTTGAGCATGAAGCTCAATTTGAAAACAATATTCTTATTGAGCCAATTGGCATTAGCCAATTTGTCTTATTGGTTGGCTGCGGATCTGCGATGAGCCGCCGCGTCACGATCCAGACGCCCCTTGGCGAGGCGTTGCAATTTCGCCAGTTGGTGGGCCGCGAGGCGCTGAGCCAGCTCTACGCCTTCGATATCGAGTTGCTGGGCAGCAGCAACGCCGTCGACCCGAAAACCTTGCTCGGCAAGGCGTCCACGGTGGCGGTGGAAACCGAAAGCGGCGGCGTGCGCCACCTTGGCGGCATCGCGACCCGGTTCGGCCTGCAGCAGGAAGACGCGCGCCATTCCTTCTACCGCCTGCAGCTGCGGCCCTGGCTGTGGCTTGCCACGCGGCGCAGCGACTTCCGCATCTTTCAGGGCAAGACCGTTCCCGAGATATTGACGGACGTGCTCGGCAGCTACGGCTATCCGATCGAGAAGAAGCTCAACCGGGGCGACTACCGCCGCTGGGACTACTGCGTGCAGTACCACGAGAGCGACTTCAATTTCATCTCGCGCCTGTGCGAGCTCGAAGGCATCTACTACTACTTCAGGCACGAGGCGTCGCAGCACGTTCTGGTGTTTGCGGACGACATCGCAAGCTCGCACGTTCCGCTGCCCGGCGGCGAGTCGGTGCGTTACCACCCGCTCGAAAAATCCGGCATGGGCCAGCGCGAACGCATCTATGCCTGGGAAACCGCGGAAGAGGTGCGCGCGGGCCATCACTACAACAACGACTACGACTTCGAGAAGCCCAAGGCCGATCTCTCGCATCTGCGGCAAATGCCGCCCGGTCATGACCACGATGGCTACGAGAACTACGAGTGGCCCGGCGGCTTCGTGCAGCACGCCGATGGCGAAACCTATGCGCGCCTTCGCAACGAAGAGCAGCTGACCCAGCGCAGCCGCGCCAGCGGCCGCTCCAACCTGCGCGAGCTTGCCACCGGCCACACGCTGCGCCTGACCGGCCATCCCCGCGCCGACCAGAACCAGCAGTACCTGTTGCTGAGCGTGAGCTACCACCTGCAGGAGAACCTGCAGGCGAGCGAGGGGGCGGATGCCACCGAGGGATCGGTGCAGCGCTTTGCCTTCGACGTGCAGCCCACCAGCCTGGCCTGGCGCCCCCAGCGCACCACGCCCAAGCCGCGCACCCGCGGTCCGCAAACCGCCATGGTGGTCGGGCCGGCCGGCGAAGAAATCTGGACCGATCAATACGGCCGCATCAAGGTGCAGTTCCACTGGGACCGCCTCGGCAAGGACGACGAGAACTCCAGCTGCTGGGTGCGCGTGTCCACCGCCTGGGCGGGTGCCACCTTCGGCGCGGTGTCGGTGCCGCGCATCGGCATGGAGGTGATCGTCGACTTCCTGAACGGCGACCCGGACTATCCGATCGTCACCGGCTGCGTCTACAACGCCGACACGATGGCGGCGTGGCAGTTGCCGGAGCAAAAGCACTTGTCGGGCATTCGCAGCCGCGAACTCGGCGGCGGGCGCGGCAATCACCTGGTGCTGGATGACACCCACGGAAAGATCCAGGCGCAGCTGCGCAGCGACCACCAGGCCAGCCAGCTGAGCGTGGGCCACATCGGCCGCATCGAAGATACCGCGGGGCGCAAGGAGCCGCGCGGGCAGGGCTTCGAGCTGCGCACCGACGGGCATGGCGTGGCGCGCGCGGCCAAGGGGCTGCTGGTCACCACCGAGCCGCGTCCCAACGCGCAGGCGCACACCACTGACATGGGCGAGACCGTCGGCCGGCTCACGCAGGCGCGCGACCTGCATGAGGGCCTGAGCGAAGCGGCCCAGGCCGCGGAGGCGCACGACACCGGCGACCAGGACGAAGTCGCCAAGGGCCTGAAGGAGCAGAACGACGCCATCAAGGGCCAGGGCGGCAATCGCGAGCAGGGTGACTTTCCCGAGTTCGAAGAGCCGCACCTCACGCTGGCCAGCGCCAAGGGTCTGCAAACGGTGGCACAGGGCTCCACCCATATGGTGAGCAACGAGCACAACGCGCTCACCAGCGGCGGCCACACCAGCGTGAGCGCGGGCAAGAGCTTTCTTGTGAGCGTGCAGAGCGCCATCCGCATGTTCGCCTCCAAGGCCGGCATGCGTCTGGTGGCGGCCAGCGCCGACATCGACATCAAGGCGCTGAAGAACAGCGTCAACGTGCTGGCCAAGCTCAACATCACGCAAACCGCCAACAAGATCACCATCCATGCGAAGGAAGAGGTGGTGATCAACGGCGGCTCCAGCTACAGCCGCTGGAGCTCGGGCGGCATCGAGCACGGCACTTCGGGCACCTGGCGCGAGCACGCCGCGGTGCACAGCCTCGTGGGCCCGGCCAGCGAGGGCAAGCCTTCGCTGCCCAACCCGCCGCAATTGCCCAAGGGCCAGCTCGACCTGTACCACCAGTACATCAAGCCCACAGGCGAAAAGCGCCAGGGCGTTGCGCAGGGCGACTTCACCGTGGTCGATTCGGAAGGCGGCTCGCACGCCGGCACCTTCGACCGCAACGGTTTCGCGACCGTGTCGGGCCTGCCGATCGGTACCGCGAAGGTCACTTTCGGCAAGGACCCGCGCGATCCGTGGGAAGAGGGCAGCTACTTCGGCACGCCCAAGGACTGGAAGGCGAAGGAGCCGACCGCCGGCGCTGCCGATGCGGCGGGGACCTCGGGCTTTCTGGCCGGCGCGGGCGGCTTTGCCGGCATGGCGGGTTCGGCCGGCGGCGCAGCGGGCGCGCTGGCCAGCGTTGCAGGCACGAACAGCAAGACCGCGGGCATGCTGGGTCAGGTCACGCAGGCAGCGGGCATGGCGCAGCAAGCCGTGGGTGCCGCGCAAGCCATTCAGCAGGGCGGCGCCAAGGCGCTGCTCGGCCAGGCGAGTCAGGCCGCCACGGGCATGGCGATGCAGGCGGCGGGGGCGCGGCTAGGGCCGATGGGCGTGCCGATCGCCGGCATGGCGGGTAGCGTCGCGAGCGGCGGCGTGCCGGCGGGCATCAAGACAGGCATGGCCACCGCTGTCACCCAGCCCGCACTCGCGGGGCGCACGCCCGGCTTCATGGGCTGACGCGGCGCAGCTGCGTGCTCCTCGAATAACAAGAACGTCCAGGCAAGAGGGAAGACAAGGCAATGGCGGAAGGATCGCAACAGCAACCATCTCAAAGGGAACGCCAGACCGCGGTCGCGCCCTTGAACACCATCGTCGGTGACGACATCGCGGCGGCGAGCAAGGCAGTCGACGATTGGCTGCGCTCTTTCAGCGGTGGCTACGTCACGCTGGAGCGGCTCACCATGGTGCTGGGCAGCATCCCAATCGTCGGCAACATCATGGCGCTGGTGGATGTGTTCCTGGACATCATCCACATCGTCGAGAGGAAGGCCCAGGACGGCGTTGCGGCGTTTCTCAACTGGGTCAGCCTTGGCATCAACCTGATCGGGCTGATTCCGTTGCCGCCGACGATGGCGGCGGCGCGCATGAGCCTGCGGCCTACGCTGCATCTGGTGAGGCAGCAACTCAAGACGGCGGTATCGAACCTCGGCGAGAGCATCGTCATGGTGCTGGTGGGGCATTTAAACGCCACGATCGTGGGCGAGCTGGACAAGTTCATCGACAAGGCGATCTCGCTGCTCGACGACATGCTCAAGAGCTGCGCGAAGCTGTCGGACAGCATCATCGACAACCTGGTCGACGTGCTGCGCCGCGTGCTTGGGCAGAAGGATATGTTCAGCGTCGGTACGCCGCCTCGACCGGAAACCCGCGTGCACGATCCGAAGGCCGAGAGCACCTGGAACCGCATGTGGGGCAGCGCGGTGCGTTACACCAAGCAGTCTGCCAACTACGTGGCGAAGGTGGCGGCCAACCAGCTGCCGGCCAGCGTGGCGGGACAGGTCAACGGCGTGATCGCGCGCATGCTCGATTTCAAGAGCAACTTTCGCAGGCAACTCGTGCGGCTGGCCGACAAGGAAGCGCAGGCCAGCATCATGTGGCTGCTGCACAAGCTGCTGGAGGCCATCAAGCGCAAGAAGGGGCAGCGCGCGGCCATCGTGCCGCCGCGCGCAGGCGCGGTGGCCGACAAAGCCCGGCCGGGCGCGCAACTCGGCCACATCAACAAGCAGGCGCCCGCCCGCAACGATCCGGGCTGCCGCAACCGGCCGGCGCGCGCGGCCGTCGGTGGCTCGATCAGCCTTGCGACTGGCAGCGAGAGCTTCGTGCACACCGACTTCGTTCTGAGCGCGCCGCTGTCCATCACGTGGTCGCGTGTGTACCGCAGCCAGCTCGATGCATACGACCCCGGCGTGCTGGGTGCGCGTTGGATCACGCCGTACACCACGCGCATCGACATCGCACCGCAGGGAGGGCTCGTCTACCGCGGGGTCGACGGGCGCAGCCACACTTATCCCGCGCTGGCCGTGGGGCAGATGCACCGCGATCCCATCGAGGACCTGACATTGAGCCAGCTCAGCGAGACCTTGCTGGCACTGGACTTCGGCAAGCAAGGCGAGTGGCAAGAAATATACGAACTCGTGGACAGCAAGCAGCCGCACTTCCGTCTCGTGGCGCAGCAAGCGAAGGACGGCAAGTCAATCGGCCTGCGTTACGACCATGTGATCGCATCGACGGGCGAGCGCGTGCTGAGCGACATCATCAGCAAGCAGGGCGATGTCGTCATGGCGCACGTGGGCACGCAGCCTGATGCGCAGACCGGTCTGATCCGGTCGCTGTGGGAACTGAAGGACGGCCAGGTCGTTCGCCAGCTGGCCGCCTACACGCACGACGGGGAGCGCGACCTCGTCGCCTCGCAGGACGAGGACGGTGCCAGCTGGAACTACACCTACAGTCACCACCTGGTCACCCGCTACACCGACCGCACTGGCCGGGGCATGAACCTGGAGTACAACGGCACCGGTTCCGATGCCAAGGCCGTGCGAGAGTGGTCCGACGACGGCAGCTTGGCGCTGAAGCTCGAGTGGGACGAAAACATCCGCCTGACCTACGTCACCGATGCGCTCGGTGGCGAGACCTGGTACTACTACGACATCCAGGGCTACACCTACCGCATCATCCATCCGGACAAGCTGGAGGAGTGGTTCTTTCGCGACGACGCGAAGAACGTCACGCGCCATGTGCACACCGACGGCAGCACCGACGACTACACGTACGACGTCGACGGCAACCTGCAGGCCCACACGCGCGGAGATGGCAGCCGCATCCATTACGAGTACGACGGCCAGCACCGGCTCACGGGAATCCGCGATGCCGAGGGCGGCGTATGGAAGCGCGACTACGACGCGCAAGGCCACCTCACCGAAGAGATCGACCCGTTGGGACACAAGACCGAGTACGCCTATGACAAGGCCGGACGGCCGGTGCGCGTGACCGACGCCAAGGGCGGCACGAAGCTGTTGAGCTACACGCCCGGCAGCCGCCTTGCGAGCTTCACCGATTGCTCGGGCAAGACCCGCCGCTGGGAATACGACAGCCGCGGCCGGATGATCAAGGCCATCGACGCAGCGGGCCAGACCACGCGCTACCGCTACAGCCCGTCGGGCGAAGGCATCGTGCAACGCGGCGACGGAAACAGCCCTGGCCAGCTCGAAGAGATCACCTCGCCCGATGCAACGCGCGAGCACTTCGTGCACGACGCCGAAGGCCGCCTGCTCGCGCATGTCGACGCACTCGGCCGACGTACCCGCTACAGCTATACGCGCGCCGGTCTCGTTTCCGGTCGCATCGATGCCGCGGGCCATTCGCTCAGATACCAATGGGACCTGCTCGGCCGGCTCACGGAGCTGCAGAACGAGAACGGCAGCCGCTACAACTTCAGCTACGACCCCGTCGGGCGCCTGCTCGAAGAAACCGGCTTCGACCGCAAGACCACCCGCTACCGCCATGAAGAAGGCACCGGCCGATTGGTCGCAGTGGAGGAGGGCGCGCGCGTGATGCAACTGCAATCGGACGCGATGGGGCGCCTCGTCGAGCGCACCGTTGGCGGGCAGGCCGAGCGGTTCGCGTTCGACCGTAACGGCCGCATGATTGAAGCCGCCAACAGCGATGCCCGCCTGCAGTGGTTCCACGACCCGGCGGGCAATCTCACGCGTGAACACCACCACTACCTCGCCAGCGCGCGCACGGCGGTGTGGCAGCACCGCTACGACGAACTCAACCGCCGCATCGCAACCATCCGCCCCGATGGCCATACGACCCAGTGGCTGACCTATGGTTCGGGCCATGTGCATGGCCTGCTGCTCGACGGCGAAGACATCCTCGGCTTCGAGCGCGACGATCTGCATCGCGAAGTCCTGCGCGAGCAGCGCAACGGTCTGAGCCAGCGGCTGCGCTACGACGACGGCGGCCGGCTGCTCGAACAGGCGATCGCCCACACCCGGCCCGGCGCCATCGAGGCGCTGCAAGTGAGCCGCAGCTACAGCTACGACAAGACCGGGCAGCTGATTGCCGTCGGCGACAGCCGACACGGCAACTTCAGCTACCGCTACGACCCCATCGGCCGTCTCGTGGAAGCAAGCAGCCGCCTCGGCCGCGAGGTGTTCGCCTTCGACCCGGCGGGCAACATTGCCAGCCCCGCGAACGCCGAGCCCGCGACGCAGCAGGCCACGGCGCACAAGTTGCTCGACAACCTGCTGAAAGAGTACGCCGGCACCCGCTACCGCTACGACGAGCACGGCAACCTTGCCGAGCGCACACGCAATGGCCGCAAGACCACCTTTGCGTGGGATGGCTTCGGCCGCATGACCGCGGCCACCAATGAAGACGGCGCCGGCACCACTTTCAGCTACGACCCGATGGGCCGCCGCATCGCCAAGCATTCGCACGACGCCGTGACGCTGTTCGGATGGGACGGCGACACGCTGGCTTTCGAGAGCACACAGAGCATTTCCGGCGCGCAGGAACAGCAGGGCCGGGGTTGGAGCGTGCACTACATCCAAGAGCCCGGTTCCTTCGTGCCGCTGGCGCAGGTGCGCCAGGCGCGGGCCATCGTGCTGAGCGAAACCACCGACGTGAAGGCGTTGATGGCCGCCAATGGCGGCGCCTACGACATCGAGCAAGACCCGCTCTGGAACGGCGAACAACAGTCCGAGCCCGACGGTTTCACTCCCGACGAGCTCGCCTTCTACCAATGCGATCACCTCGGCACGCCGCACGAGCTCACCGACCATGAGGGCCGCGTGGCGTGGTCCGCGCAGTACAAGGCCTGGGGCGAGGCGCGCGAAGCCATCAGCGAGGCCGGGCGGCGCGCGGGCCTTGCGAACCCGATCCGCTTCCAGGGCCAGTATTTCGATGCCGAAACCGGACTGCACTACAACCGCCACCGCTACTACGACCCGGCGAGCGGGCGCTACGTGTCGCGCGATCCGCTGGGCTTGGCGGGCGGGCGCAACCTGCATGTGTACGTGGGCAACAACCCGGTGCGCGGCATCGATCCGCTGGGGCTGGTCGATCTCAATCTGTTTCCGCACGATGAGGGGATTCGGCAATCGGCCGACAACATCCCGAATCCGAAAGGCACCTTCACGGTGGGCGGCCACGGCAATTCGGATGTCATGGTCGGCGCGTTGCACGACCCGATCACGCCCAAGCAAATGGCGGACCGCATCAAGGCTCACCCTTCGTATACCCAGGGCCAGCACGTCGTGCTCATGTCCTGCAACACCGGCAACGGTTCCGACCCTTACGCGCAGAAGGTGGCCAACGAACTCGGCGCACCGGTCAGCGGGCCCGACAAGTTCCTCTGGATCTGGCCCAACGGCAAGGTTCAACCAGCGGGCATCAAGGCGGACAAGACGATGGATACGGGCGACATCGGACGATGGCACACCTTCAATCCCAAGCCATGACGAAGCCTCACCTCACACGCGCAGTGCCGGCCCTGCTGGCACTCGCGCTTTCGATCTCACACGCCGCGGAGAACAAATTCATGGACAACGACACCCCTGCATCCCCATCTTCGCCGTCGCCCATCTCGGGCGCGCAGAGCTTTGCGCTCACCGATGAGCAGCGCACCGCGTTCGCTGCAAAGGCGGAGGCCGGCGACACCGAATCAGCCTTCCGACTTTCGCAGTACTACGGCTTCCTGCATCAGGACTACGCACAGCAGCGGCACTGGCTGTCCATCGCAGCCAAGGGCGGCCATGCCGTGGCACAACACAACCTGGCCTACCAGCTGTACATGAAGGACCAGGATCTTGAAGGCGCCGCGCACTGGGCCTCGGAATCGCTGAAGAACGGCAGCTCGAATGCGGGCGATCTGCTCAAGGAAATCGAGGCGGCCCGATCTGCGGCGGCCCGTAAGCCTCGGCCATGAGTTTGGAGCTCATCGGGTCGCAAGGAAGGTACGGAAATGAGGCCGTTCGCCATTCATATCCCCATGCTTCGAAAGAAGGGGATGCCCGAGAAGATGGCTGCGTTCTACGAGGACGCGCTCGGCTATGAGCCGGACCAGGAAATGGACGTGCTCAGGATTCCAGGGCACCCGGGCCTGGCGATCACCTTCAAGTATTCCGACGCGGCCCCGAAGAGAACCGCAGCGCTCTACGAGTTCTTCGTGGAGAAGAACTTCCACAGCTTTTGCGAACACTTGAAGAACAAGGGCGTGGAATTCGATCTGGTCGCCCGTACCCCCGGCTTCTACATCGCGAGGATCGTGGATCCGTCCGGAAACTCGATCGAGGTGATTTGCGAGGACTTGGAGGACGAGTCCGGTGCCGACATTTCGGGATGGAGTGTCTTTCAGGACATCGATTGAGTGAGCGCCTTACACAACGGAGAACATTTCATGGACAACGATGCCCCCGCTTCGATCTCGTCTCTCTCTCCCATCTCAGGCGCTCAGAGCTTTGCGCTCACCGACGAGCAGCGCATTGCGCTGGCCGCAAAGGCCGAGGCCGGCAACCCCGAGTCTGCCTTCCGCCTCTCGCTGTACTACACCTTCACTTTCTCCGACGCCGAACAGTCCATGCACTGGCTGTCGATGGCGGCCAAGGGCGGCCATGGCATGGCGCAGCACAATCTCGCCTACGACCTGTACATGGATGGCACGGACCTCGAAAAGGCTGCGTACTGGGCTGCGGAGGCCCAGAAAAATGGCAACGATGAAGCCGGCTGGCTGCTGAAGCAGATAGAGACGGAGAAGGTCGTATCCGGGTGGAGCCCGCTCACATGAGCTCCCAATTGATCATCCTGGCCCACGACATGTGGCGCAAAGGCGCGGGCGGCGCACCGGCGGGACTCGTGGGGCAAGCCGACAGCTTCGCCTACGCGGGGCTCGACCTGGGCCTGGCGCAGTTCGCCGGCTCTACTTTTTCGGGCACCAGCTTCACCGCCACCAGCTTCAAGCAGGCGGGCTGGAGCGCCTGCCAGTTCACCGGCTGCAGCTTTACTCAATGTGACTTCGGCCGCATCTCCATCACCGGATGCACCTTCGTCAATTGCAGCTTCACGGGCGCGAACTTCGATGGAGGCAGCATCAGCACCAGCACTTTCACGCAATGCCGGTGGGACGACATCAGCTTTGCGCGCGGGCAGTGGAACGATGTCGGCGTGCTGAACTGCAGCGGCACCGTGGTGCATGCACAGGGGCTGCAAGGGCGCAGCGTGGACTTCACGAACAGCACCTTCGAACAGCTGGAGTTCCAGGGCGCGAACATCAATTGAGCAGGAAGTAGAAAAGATGGCAGGGACGGACGAAAGCAAGGCGCCAGCGCAGCGCGAACCGCAGACGGCAGTGGCGCCGCTGAACACCATCGTCGACGAAGACGTCGCGGCGGCGAGCAAGGCGGTAGACGATTGGCTGCGTTCGTTCACGGGCGGCTATGTGACGCTCGAGCGCCTGACCATGGTGCTGGGCAGCCTGCCCATCGTCGGCAACATCATGGCGCTGGTGGACGTGTTCCTGGACCTGATCAACATCGTCGAGAAGAAGGCCAAGGACAGCGTTGGCGCGTTCCTGAACTGGGTCAGCCTGGGCATCAACCTGATCGGATTGATTCCGGCGCCACCGACCATGGCGGCGGCCCGCATGAGCCTGCGGCCCACGCTGCACCTGGTGCGCCAGCAGCTGAAAACCGCCACTTCCAATCTTGGCGAAGCGATCATCACCACGCTGGTAGGACACCTGAACGCCACCATCGTCGGCGAACTGGAGACCTTCATCGACAAGGCCATCGGCTTGCTTGGCGAGATGCTGAAAGGCTGCGCGAACCTGGCCGACGACATCGTGGACAACCTGGTCGACATCCTGAACCGCGTGCTCGGAAAGAAGGATCTGTTCAACGTCGGTACGCCGCCGGTGCCTGAATCCAAGGTGTACGACCCGAACACCGAGAGCACCTGGAGCCGCATGTGGGGCAGCGCGGTGCGCTACTCAAAGCAGTCAGCCAACTACGTCGCAAAGAAGGCTACCGACTACTTGCCGGAGAGCGTGGCGGGACGGGTCAATGGCGTGATCCAAAGCCTGTTGGATTTCAAGATCAGCTTCCGCGCGCAGCTCGTGAAGCTGGCGGACAAGGAAGCGCAGGCCAGCATCATGTGGCTGCTGCACAAGCTGCTGGAGGCCATCAAGCGAAAGAAGGGGCAGCGCGCGGCCATTGTGCCGCCGCGTTCAGGCGCGGTGTCGGAGCAGGACAGGCCGGGGAACCAGCTGGGGCATATCAACAAGCAGGCCGCAGGACAGAACGATCCCAAGGCTTGCAAGAACTGCCCCGGAGTTTCAAGCACTCCAAATTCAATCAGCTTCGTCACGGGCAGCGAGAGCTTCACGCACACCGATTTCGTGCTTGCGGCGCCGCTGCCCATCGAATGGGCGCGCACCTATCGCAGCGACCTCGACGCCTACGACCAGGGCAGCCTGGGTGCGTGCTGGCTCACGCGCTACAGCACGCGCGTGGACCTTGCCACGCCGGCCAAGGGCCGGCGCCAGGGGAAGCCCAGCCTCGTCTACCGCGGCGACGATGGCCGCAGCCACGCCTACCCGCTGCTGGCCCCGGGCCAGGCACACCGCGATGCGATCGAAGAAATAACGCTCACGCGGCTCAGCGAAACCTTGTTGACGCTGGACTTCGGGAAACCGTTGCCCCTCGGCGAGCAGGCCGAATGGCGCGAAATCTATGAACTGGTCGAGCTGCGCGGGCAGCGGCATTTCCGGCTCGTGAGCTTGCAAGCCAAGGATGGTGCCGCCATCGGCCTGCGTTACGACCATGTGATCGCCTCCACCGGCGAGCAGGTGTTGAGCGACATCGTCAGCAAGCAGGGCGATGTCGTCATGGCGCATGTGGGCACCCAGCCCGATGCGCGGACGGACCTCATCCAATCGCTGTGGGAACTGAAGGACGGGCAGGTCGTTCGGCAGCTGGCAGCCTACACGCACGATGCCGAACGCGACCTGGTCGCGGCACAAGACGAGAACGGCGCCAGCTGGAGCTACAGCTACTCGCACCACCTGATCACCCGCTACACCGACCGCACCGGCCGGGGCATGAACCTGGAGTACAACGGCACCGGTTCCGATGCCAAGGCCGTGCGCGAATGGTCCGACGACGGCAGCTTTGCGACCACGCTCGAGTGGGACCCAAACATCCGCCTGACCTACGTCACCGATGCGCTGGGCGGCGAGACCTGGTACTACTACGACATCCAGGGCTACACCTACCGCATCATTCATCCGGACAAGCTGGAGGAGTGGTTCTTCCGCGATGACGCGAAGAACGTCACGCGCCACGTGCACACCGACGGCAGCACCGACGACTACGCCTACGACGAAGACGGCAACCTGCAGACGCACACGCGTGCCGACGGCAGCCGCGTGCATTTTGAGTACGACAAACTGCACCGCCTCACGGGCCTGCGCGATGCCGAGGGCGGCGTGTGGAAGCGCGACTACGACGCGCAAGGCCACCTCACCGAAGAGATCGACCCGCTGGGTCACAAGACCGAGTACGCCTACGACAAGGCCGGGCGGCCCGTGCGCATCACCGATGCGAAGGGCGGCGTCAAGGTACTCGCCTACACACCGTCGGGCCAGCTCGCCAGCTACACCGATTGTTCCGCCAAGACCAGCCGGTGGGAGTACGACGACCGTGGCCGCCTCGCCAAAGCCATCGATGCCGCCGGCAACACCACCAGCTACCGCTACGCCGCAGGGCAACTGGAAGAAGTCGTGCTGCCCGACGAAACCAGCGAGCACTTCACGCATGACGCCGAAGGGCGTTTGCTCGCGCACGCCGACGCGCTCGGCCGCCGCACGCGCTACAGCTACACGCGTGCAGGTCTCATCGCGGGGCGCACCGATGCCGCCGGCCGCTCCCTCAAGTACCACTGGGACTTGCTTGGCCGCCTCACCGAGTTGCAGAACGAAAACGGCAGCCACTACAACTTCCGCTACGACCCCGTCGGCCGCCTGATCGAAGAAACCGGCTTCGACCGCAAGACCACCGAATACCGCCACGAAGCGACAAGCGGCACGCTGGCCGAAGTGATCGAGGCCGGCCGCACGACGCAACTGCAGTTCGATGCGCTGGGCCGCCTTGTCGAGCGCAACGCCGGCGAAGGCCAGTCCGAGCGCTTTGCCTACGACCGCAACGGCAGGTTGCTGGAGGCCGCCAATCGCGATGCGCGGCTGCAGTGGTTCTACGACCCCGCCGGCAACCTGACGCGCGAGCACCACCATTACCTCGCGAACGCGCGCACGGCTGTCTGGCAGCACCGCTACGACGAGCTCAACGAACGCATCGCGACCGTGCGCCCCGATGGCCACGTCACGCAGTGGCTGACCTATGGCTCCGGCCATGTGCACGGCCTGCTCATCGACGGGCAGGACATCCTCGGCTTCGAGCGCGACGACCTGCACCGCGAAGTGGCCAGGGAGCAGGGCAACGGCCTGAGCCAACGCCAGAAGTACGACCCCGCCGGTCGCCTGCTGGAGCAGCGCATCTCAAACACCGGGCGCGGCACCATCGAGGCGCTGGAGCTCAGTCGCCGCTACACCTACGACAAGGCCGGCCAGCTCACCGCCATCGGCGACAGCCGCCGCGGCCGCCTGGACTACCGCTACGACCCCGTAGGCCGCCTGCTCGAAGCCAACGGCCGCCTGGGCCGGGAAGTGTTTGCCTTCGACCCCGCGGGCAACATCGTCGATCCGACGCAAGCCGAAGGGCCCTTGCAGCGCACGGCCAACAAGCTGCTCGACAACCTGCTGAAGGAATACGCAGGCACCAGCTACCGTTACGACGAGCGCGGCAATCTCATCGAGCGCGTGAAGAACGGTCGCAAGGCGGTCTTCGCTTGGGACGGCTTCAACCGCATGACCGCGGCAACCGACCACGACGACGGCACCACGACTACCTTCAGCTACGACCCATTAGGCCGCCGCATCGCCAAGCGTTCAGGCGACGCGACCACCTCGTTCGGCTGGGACGGCGACGTGCTCGCGTTCGAGAGCACGCAAAGCTCTGCCGCGCAGAACGAGCGGCAAGGGCAGGGATGGAGCGTGCACTACATCCACGAGCGCGATTCCTTCGTGCCGCTGGTGCAGATCAGGCAGCCGCGCGCCATGGCGCTGAGCGAGACGACAGATGTGAAGGCGCTGATGGAGGCCAACGGCGGCGTCTATGACATCGAGCAGGATCCGCTGTGGAACGGCGAACAGCGCAGCGTGCCAAGCGCCTTCGATAGGAAGGAGATGGCCTTCTATCAGTGCGACCACCTGGGCACGCCGCAGGAACTGACGGACCATGAGGGGAGCATTGCGTGGTCGGCCAGCTACACGGCCTGGGGCGAAGCCAAGCAGGCGATCAGCGAGGCGGGAAGGAAGGCAGGGTTCAGGAATCCGATCCGGTTCCAGGGGCAGTATTTCGATGAGGAAACGGGGCTGCATTACAACCGGAACCGTTACTACGATCCGCATGCGGGACGATTCGTTTCGCGAGATCCTGTTGGCCTAGTTGGTGGGTTCAATCTGCACCAGTTTGTTCCCAACCCGGTCGAATGGATTGATCCACTAGGTCTAGCACGAGAAAAAGGCATCACCCCAAACAACAAGGGAACTCGGACGACGATTGAGGGAGGAGCGCTTCCAGAGGCCGCAGTGGGCTACAGCGGACGGGCTGGCGGAAATGGTGCCAGTAACCCTGTGGTCAAGGAACTTTATGACTCCGTCCCGGAGGAACTGCAATCCAAAACGCATTCATGGTGCGGTGAACCCGATGCACTTAGCGGAGTAGCCAACCAGCACAAGGTGTCAAATGTTGCCGAGCTTCGCAAAGTTGTTCATGGCGCCACTTCGACCACCGTCAGAAATGATGGAATGGTTCTTCCGTTCTGTAGTTCATGTGGACATGTGATGGGTCGACTTGGCATATGTGATGGAGCAAAAAAATGAGTGGACCATTTAGTGACGCCGAAGAAGAGGATCTCGAAACTCTCGAGCACGAACTGACGAATGGCAAGGTTAGTTACAGCCGAATGATGAAGATGTATGCAGAGTTCTTGCTCGCGTCCATCCAAAGCGGCCAGGTCGATAAAAAAATCAAGCCGTCTATTGAGTTGGATTTTCTCGTCCAAAACCTTGAAGCGGCAATCACCAGCTTCGGCACTGACGATAGTGACGAGGTGCGAAGATCGCGCAGAGTCGAGCTGGTGAGACTTTGTGGTCGCCTCGAAATCGAACAACCGGATCTTGCTGCACTGATTCGATGTGCCGTGTGTTGCTTCTATGAGGAAGGCGGCTGGAACCCTGATGAGGAAGAAGACGCGACGCCTATCCCGCTCTACCTTTTTCTGCTCAAACGATTCAATCCGGACATGGGAGCGGCGCTTCTGGGATACGCGCGTATGAATCTGCTTGGTTCCTGATAGTGCCTCCCAAAAATGAGCGATGCAGCTATTCTTTCAAAGCTCGGGCCAATAATTCGATCAAAAAAGATCTTCTGGGTCAATGGTGAGTATTTGCGCGAAGGCGAAGTTGTCCATTGGGAGTGTTTTGTCAGGCTTCCAGGTGAAGCGGTGAAGGTGGGGTTCGATGAGTATCTGGAAAAGTATGAAGATGCAGTCGACCTTTACGACGTGCATGTACGAGAGGAATTGCCAAATGTCGAGACCGCGTTGCTGTTTATTTTGAAATCGTTTCCTCACGTAGCTGAAAAATTGAGAGATGAGCAAAGTGAAGCCTCCCCGGATCTTCGAAAATCGAAGATCCGGTAGCCCAAAGCCAAGCAAGATCAGACGACTTCTCCCACCCGACCTCCGGGTTTCCGATAACTAAATCCACTTGATTTAGTCGCTCTCCTGTCCGATAGTCTCCCTGCGCCCGGATGCCGCGTCCCTCGCCGGACCCGCTACCGGATCCCAAGACCGCAGGCGCACGCCGTCTGCCCACGGAGACACACACATGCTCAGCTCCCGCTCCATCCTGGCCCTGGCGGCCATGTCCCTCGCCGCATCGTCTGCCGCCTTTGCCGCCGACCAGCCGGTCATCGGCCTCGTCACCAAGACTGAAACCAACCCCTTCTTTGTAAAAATGAAGGAGGGCGCGCAGGAAGAGGCCAAGAAGCTCGGCGCCAAGCTGCTGTCGGGTTCGGGCAAGGCCGACGGCGACAACGCGGGTCAGATCACGGCGATGGAAAACATGATTGCCGCGGGTGCCAAGACCATCCTCATCACGCCGAGCGACGCCAAGGCCATCGTGCCGGCGATCAAGAAGGCGCGCGACAAGGGCGTGATGGTGATCGCGCTCGACAGCCCGGCCGATCCGCCGGACGCAACCGATGCGCTCTTCGCCACCAACAACTACACGGCCGGCGTGCTGATTGGCGAATACGCCAAGGCCGCTATGGCGGGCAAGCCGGCGAAGATCGTCGCGCTCGACCTGTTGCCAGGCCACCCGGTGGGTGCGCAGCGGCACAACGGCTTCATGAAGGGCTTTGGCTTGGCAGCCAATGACGCCAAGTCGAACGAGCTGTCGAAGTCGCCTGAAATCGTCTGCATGGCCGACAGCTTCGGCGATCAGGCCAAGGCGCAAACGGCGATGGAAAACTGCCTGCAGAAGGCGCCCGACGTGAACCTGGTCTACACCATCAACGAGCCCGCCGCGGCCGGTGCCTACAACGCGCTGAAGCGCGCGGGCAAGGAGAAGGGCGTGATGATCGTTTCCGTGGACGGCGGCTGCCAGGGCATCAAGGACACCAACGCCGGCGTGATTGCAGCCACCTCGCAGCAGTACCCGCTCAAGATGGCGGCCATGGGCGTGGCGGCGGGCGTGGAATACGCCAAGACGGGCAAGAAGGCCTCGGGCTACGTCGACACGGGCGTGACGCTCATCGCCGGCAAGAGCGTGGCGGGCGTCGACAGCAAGGACACCAAGACGGGAGCCGAGCTGTGCTGGGGCAAGAAGTAATCAAGGCCCGGAGCACCTTGATGGCGAAATCTCCAACGCACCACATCCCGTGGGGCGCCCTGGGGCCGTGGCTGGCCCTGCTTGGCGCATGCATCTTCTTTGCGACGCAGTCCGATCGCTTCCTGACGGGCGGCAACCTCTCGCTGATCATGCAGCAGGTGATGGTGGTTGGCGTGATCGCCATCGGACAGACGCTGATCATTCTCACGGCGGGCATCGACCTGTCGTGCGGCATGGTGATGGCGCTGGGCAGCATCATCATGAGCAAGTTCGCCACTGAACTGGGGCTGCCGGTGCCGGTGGCCATCTTGTGCGGCATCGGCGTGACGACGCTGTTCGGCCTGCTCAACGGCTTGCTGGTCACGCGCATCAAGCTGCCGCCGTTCATCGTGACGCTGGGTACGCTGAACATCGCGTTCGCGATCACCCAGCTGTATTCGTCCTCCCAGACCATCACCGATCTGCCCGCCGGCCTCACGGGGCTGGGCACCACCTTCACCATCGGCAGCGCCGAAGTGGCCTGGGGCGCGGTGCTGATGCTGGTGCTCTATCTGCTCGCATGGTTCGTGCTGCGCGAGACGGCGGCGGGCCGGCATATCTACGCAGTGGGCAACAACGCCGAGGCCACGCGCCTGGTCGGCATTCCCACCCAACGCGTGCTTCTGGGCGCGTATGTGGCCGCGGGCGTGCTCTACGGCATTGCCTCGCTGCTGTCGGTGGCGCGCACCGGCGTGGGCGACCCGAACGCGGGGCAGACCGAAAACCTCGATGCCATCACGGCCGTGGTGCTTGGCGGCACCAGCCTGTTCGGCGGCCGCGGCGTGGTGCTGGGTTCGCTCATCGGCGTGCTGATCGTCGGCGTGTTCCGCAACGGGCTCACGCTGATGGGCGTCTCGTCGATCTATCAGGTGCTGGTAACGGGCGTGCTGGTGATTCTTGCCGTGGCGGCCGATCAAATCTCGCGCCGGGGAGCCCGCTGATGAACACCGTGGCAAATCCGAAAATCATCATGCAGGCCAAGGGCCTGGTGAAGCGCTATGGCCACGTCACTGCGCTCGACGGGGTCGACTTCGAGCTGCGCGAAGGAGAAATCCTCGCGGTGATCGGCGACAACGGCGCGGGCAAGTCGTCGCTCATCAAGGCGCTGTCTGGCGCGGTCGTGCCCGACGAGGGCGAGATCCTGCTCGACGGCGCACCCGTGCACTTTCGCAATCCGCTGGACGCGCGCCGCGCGGGCATCGAGACGGTCTATCAAGACCTGGCCGTGGCACCCGCCATGACCATCTACGAGAACCTCTTTCTCGGCCGCGAGCTGCGCCGGCCGGGCTTCATGGGCAATGTTCTGCGCATGCTCGACAAGAAGAAGATGCTGCAGGAGAGCAGCGCGCGCATGGCGGACCTGAAGGTCGGCATCCAGTCGATGACGCAGGCGGTGGAAACGCTCTCCGGCGGCCAGCGCCAGTGCGTCGCCGTGGCGCGCAGCGCGGCCTTCGCGCGGCACGTGGTCATCATGGACGAGCCGACCGCCGCGCTTGGCGTGAAAGAAGGCAACATGGTGCTCGAGCTGATCCGCCGCGTGCGCGATCGCGGCCTGCCGGTGGTGCTCATCAGCCACAACATGCCGCATGTGTTCGAGGTGGCCGACCGCATCCACGTGGCGCGGCTCGGCAAGCGCGCGGCCGTGCTCAACCCGAAGAAGATCAGCATGAGCGACACGGTGGCCGTGATGACCGGCGCCATGACTGCCGACAAGCTGCCCGCGGAGGCCCATGCCTGATGCAGAAGCTGTTGCTGCGCGCCCACCCGACCTGTTGCGCCCGCGCGGCTCCAACCAGGTCGGCATGCGCCAGTTCAACGAACGCGTGGTGCTGCAGGCGCTGCGCGTTCACACCAGCCTGCCCAAGGCCGAGCTCGCTCGGCTCACCGGGCTGAGCGCGCAGACCATCGGGCTCATCACCGCGCGGCTGGAGGAAGACCAGCTCATCGTGAAGCAGGGGCGCGTGCGCGGCCGCATCGGGCAGCCTTCGGTGCCTCTGGCGCTCAACCCCGACGGGGCCTTTGCCATCGGCATCAAGGTCGGGCGGCGGGGTGCCGAATGGCTGCTCATCGACTTTGCCGCACGCGTGCGCGAGCGCCATGCCATCAGCTACGAGTTTCCCGATGCGGAGCAGCTGCTGCCCGCCATTGCAGAGCACATCCACCGGCTGCGCGACGGGCTGGGTCCGCTCGCGGTGCGCACCGTGGGCGCGGGGCTGGCCGCACCGTTCCAGCTGGGCGGCTGGCACCGCACGCTGGGGCTGTCGAAGGCGCAGTCCGACGTGTGGAACCAGATGGATCTGCCCGCCGAGGTGCGGGCGCGCACCGAAGTGCCGGTGGGTTATGCGCGCGACACCGTGGCTGCCTGCGTGGCCGAACTGGTCACGGGCCGCGGCCACGACCTCAAGAGTTTTCTCTATGTGTTCGTCGACACCTTCGTGGGCGGCGGGCTCGTGATCGACTCGCACCTGCATACGGGCGCGCACGGCAACGCGGGCGCGCTGGCCTCGCTGCCCATGCAGTCCGCAGCAGGAGTCGGGGCGCCAGCACAACAGCTGATTGCCGAAGCCTCGCTCTGGGAGCTGGAACAGCGCCTGCGCAGCGAAGGCCTCGATGCCACCGCCGCCTACGATGACCGCGCGTTGCAGGCGCCCTATGCGGCGGCCACGCAGGCATGGCTTGCATCGGCTTCGGTTGCGCTGGCCTACGCCATTGCAAGTGGCACTGCGGTGCTCGACCTGGGCGACGTGGTGATGGACGGGTCCATGTCTCGTTCGCTGCTGGAGGCCCTGCTGGAGCAGACACGCGCGGCTCTGGGCCGGTGCAACTGGGAAGGCATCTGGCAGCCGCGCCTGCATGGGGGAAGGGCGGGTGCGCAGGCCTGCGCGCTGGGCGGTGCGATGCTGCCGCTGCACGCCAACTTCGCGCCCGACCACGACGTGTTCCTGAAGGCGGCCTGAGCTGCTTACGGCGTCGCCGCTGCGTGCAGGC
The DNA here is from genome assembly GCF_900099805.1 of Variovorax sp. OV700. Lineage (GTDB taxonomy): Bacteria > Pseudomonadota > Gammaproteobacteria > Burkholderiales > Burkholderiaceae_C > Variovorax. Next base: position 185,112 of record NZ_FNDR01000005.1, read on the forward strand.
TGCGCGGGAATCGCAGCGTGCTCGCGTGGGCGCCCTCGGGACAAGGCCGATCGGTATAACCGGCATCGCCCTCTGGCATCACGCACTTGTGTACCTCGACGAAGGCGGGCGCGGCCTTGGCGGTCGGCTCCGCGGCGGCAACCGCGGGGGCGATCACCGGGGCGATTGCCGGGGCTTCGAGCGTTGCGTTCGCCAGCGGCGCGCGATGGGGTGGGGGCGAGGGCGGTTCCTCGGACGAGCGCATCGCAGTGCCCGGCACGGGAGGCTCGACGTTGGCTGGCATGACGGCGGGTGGCAAAGTTGGTGCGCGCGCCGCGCTCTCGTTCACCAGGCCCTTCAATGCCACATAGAAGAGCAACACCGCAATCAGTGCGATGGCCAGGCAAGGGGCCCAGTACCTGCCGTTTGCGGCATCCACTTGCTTGAACGTGTCGACCGTTTGTTCCAGGCTCATGGCTGAAACTCCTTGTTCGTGTTCAGGCATTCTTGAGGGCTGGTGTCGGGCACAGCTGTAGGCCTGCACCATGCGCCCCTACGGAATTCGTCTCGAAAACGCCGCGGATAAAACCTCATCGGCAGGCGTTGATCACGGGCTCTCGATAATGCGATCCACTTGTCGAGAACCGGAAACAATGAGCGCTGCAGATTTTCTTTTCGCACCTGAGGTACAAAAACTCCTGATGGTCGCCTACGCGGCGCCGGACCAACAGTTTTCTTGCAGCGAGCTGGCCCGGCGTTCGAAGCTGGACCCCGCCGATGCCGAACGCACCCTGGAGCACCTTGTCGGCAGTGGCATCCTGAAGAAGCAAAAGCCGAAGGCAGACCAAGCCGATGCCGATACCGTCTCGATCGATCGCTCGTTCCTCTTCCATGACGAGCTGCGCAACATTGCGCTGAAGTCCTTCGCCGCCGCCGAGCCGGTTCGCTCGATGCTTCGCGCCAAGTTCAAGGATTCGGTCTTGCGCGCCTTCGTTCTGGGAGAGGACAAGGACGGCACCGTGGAACTCCTCGTCGTGCACGGGCAGCTCACGCCCGATGAAGCTGCCATGACGGCCGCCTGCCAGAAGCTGTCGAAGAACATCCACCGTCATCTGAAGATGCACGTCATCTCGCACGCCAGGTTCAACAGCTTGACACCGCGCGACCCGCTCGCGTCGAAGCTGGCGGCGCCCTGTGCGCTCGAGATCATCGCGCTCGGGGATACGAAGGCTCAATTGCCCGTCGAAAGGGTCAGCCTCTTGCAAAGCGCCAAGAAGAAATTGGCAACGCTGTCACGCCCATCGGCGTGAGTGCGGTCAGGGCCTCCAGCGGCGCAAGCCGAGCTCGTCCGCGAGTGCCTGGTAGGTCTTGATGCGGGCCCGCACGTAGTCGTCGAGCGCGGCGCCGGTGAGCGCGAAAGGATAAAGACCGTGCCGTTCGCGCAGCGCGGCGTAGCCCGGTGCGGCAGTGGCCTCCGCGAACGCGGCGGTCCATGCGCGCACGGCAGCGTCGGGCACGTTCGCGCTGAGGTACAGGCCGCGCACGGTCGGCCAGACGATGTCCACGCCTTGCTCGCGTGCCGTCGGCACGCCGGTGAGCGCACCGCTGAGCCGCGTCTCCGACAGCACGGCCAGCAGCCGCACAGCCGCACCGCCGGCAATCGCATGCAAGGCCTCGGCCGCGTCACCGGGGAAGGCATCCACATGCTTGCCTTGCAGCGCACCGAGGGCATCGCCGCCGCCTTCGAAAGACACGAAGCGCATCGCCTTGTGGTCGCGCCCCGCGGCGCGCACCAGCAGCGCGGCCTTCACCCAATCCTGGCTGCCCACCGTGCCGCCCGCGCCGAAGGCAATTCGCGAAGGTTCCTGCCGCAATGCGGCGACGAGGTCTTGCAGGCGCTGGTAAGGCGAATCGCGGTGCACGGCGATCACGCCGTAGTCGGTGCCCAGCGTGGCGATCCAGCGCACCGCCGAAGGGGGATGCGGCCCGAAGCGGCCCTGCGCAAGGTTGAGCAGCGAGCCACTGGAGAACGCGACCAGCGTGCCCGGCCCGCCGAGCCGGCCCGTGGCCACGCGGTCGAAGGCGACCGCACCGATGCCGCCCGGCAGGTAGCGCTGTGCGAGCGGCGGCCGTGCGGGGCGCACCACCTGCAGCGCATCGCGTGCGAGGGCGCAGGTCAGCGCGAAGCCGCCCCCGGCCTTGGCGGGAATCACGCAGTCTGCCGCGGCTTCGGACGGATCGGCCCCGGCCGACGCGACCGAACGCGCTGCGGCAGCGGGCAGCAACAGCGCGGCGAGTGCGCGCAGGGCGTGTCGGCGGGTTGCGGAAGGTGTCGGCATGGGCGTGCAGTTGACTGGCACGGGAGCGGCCTCGGTCAGCCGGCGGCCGGCCGGGGCCACCAGATGATCGCATGCAGCCCCGTGGTGCCGGGCCGCGCTTCGAGCCGCAATTCTCCCCGGTGTCGGTGCGCAATGGACCGCGCGATGGCCAGCCCCAGCCCGAAGCCGCCCTTGCCCGCACGGGCGCCGCGCCGAAAGCGTTGTCCGAGTGATGCCCGTTCTTCTTCGCCCAGGCCCGGGCCATCATCCTCGACATTGAGGCTCCACCCGGCCGCATCGCCTGCTGCAAATAGCGTGATCGTTCCTTCGGCCGGCGTGTAGGCGATGGCGTTGGCCACCAGGTTGCCGAGCGCCTCGCGCATCAGGCCGCGGTCGGCCACCGCAGGAAATTCCGGCGAAGGCGAATGGATGCCCAGGTCGATGCGCTTGGCGCGCGCGAGGGGCAGCAGGTCCACGGCCACTTCGCGCAGCAGCGCCGCAAGGTCGAACTCCGCGGCGTCGAACGCCACCGTGTCGCTGCGGCCCAGCGCAAGCAGTTGCTGTGTGCTGCGCGTGGCGCGGCTGATTTCGGCGCCCAGCGCATCGAGCGCCAGCTGGACCTGCGCCGGGTCCTGCTCGCGCCGCGCGTAGTCGGCCTGCATCTGCAGCGTGGTGAGATGGGTGCGCAGCTGGTGGGACGCATCGTCGAGAAACTGTCGCTGCTGGGCCACCAGGTCTTGCGTGCGCGACATCTGCTGGTTGACTGCCGCCACCAGCGGGCGAACGTCGGCAGGCAGGTCGGATTCGGCAATGCGCGTCAGGTCGTCCGGCGTGCGGGCTTGCACCTCTCGTGCCAGTCGCGACAACGGCCGCAGCGCCGCCGCCAGCGCAATGGCGGTGCCGACGAGAAGCATCGCCAGCACCAGCCCGTCGCGCAGCGCCGCGCTGCGCACGAAGCGGGCCGTGAACTCCTGCCGCGAGCGCGTGCTCTCGCCCACCTGGATCAGCACGCTGCGGCCGTTGCCGCCGGCTGATGCGCGGTCGAGCTCACGCCGGTAGGCCGCAAGCCGCACGGCCTCTCCGAAATAGGTGGCGTCGTAGAACGCCGGAACGCCCATGGCCAGTTCGGCCGGCGGCGCGGGGAGGTCGGCGCTGCCCAGTTCCACCAGACCATCGGACGTGGTCACGCGAAAGAACACCTGGCCGCTGGCCGTGAGCTCGAAGAATTCGAACATCGTGTACGGCAGTTCGACCGAGAGGCCGCCCGAGGCCGTCGAGATGTTGGCGTCGATGGACTTGAGCGCGCCCAGCAGCGAGCGGTCGTAGGCCGCGTTGGCGGCGGCCAGCGCGTCGTGCCGCGTCATCCACAGCTCGAGGCCGGTCACCACCAGCAGGGCAGGGAACAGCAGCAGCGCAAGCCGCTGCCACAGGCTCGCGCGGCGCAACCGGTCGGCCATGCCCGTCAACACGCTCACTCAGTCCGCTTCCAGCGCATAGCCGAGGCCGCGCAACGTGGCAATGCGAACACCGCTGCCGTCGAGCCGCTTGCGCAGCCGGTAGACCAGCACTTCGACGGCCTCTGGGTGCACCTCCTCGTCATCGGAAAACACCCGCTCGAGAATCTGCTGCTTCGACAAGGGCTCGCCGCTGCGTTGCACCAGAACGCGCAGCACGGCCTGCTCGCGCGGCGACAGCGCAAGGGTTTCCCCCTTTAGCGCAAACTGCCGGCGTGCGCTGTCGTACACCAGCGGGCCGCACGCCAGGCGCGGATGCTCGACACCGCGCGCGCGGCGCACCAGCGCATGCAGCCGCGCCTCGAGCTCGGCCAGTGCAAAGGGCTTGGCCAGGAAATCGTCGGCGCCGGCGTTGAGCGAAGCCACACGTTCGCTCAGCGAATCGCGCGCCGTGAGGATCAGTGCCGGCAGCCGCTGGTCGCGTTCGCGCAGGCGCTGAAGCACTGTGTGGCCGTCCATGCCGGGCAAGCCCAGGTCGAGCACCAGCGCGTCATGGTCGCGCTGTTGCAGCGCCCGGTCGGCCAGGCGGCCGTCGTCCACCCATTCGACCTGGATGCCCGCATGCTCCAGCGCCTTGCAGAGCCAGGTGCCCAGGGTGTGTTCGTCTTCCGCCAGCAGGATGCGCATGGCGCGATGCTAGGGCCTGACGCGTTCAGTCGGGCTTGATGTTTGCCCTTGCGATCACCTTCTGCCAACGGGCTTGTTCGGCTGCGATGAACTGCGCGAACTGCTCGGGCGTGCCGCCGATGGCCTCGGCCGCATCGGCGGTCAACCGCTGCATCGAATCGGGCGACTTCACGGCCTTCATCGTTTCGGCCGACAGCCTGGCCAGGTTCGCCGGCTCGATGTTGGCCGGCGCAAGCATGCCGTACCACTGCGTCATTTCAAAGCCCGGAAAGCCTTGCTCGGCCACCGTCGCCACGTCGGGCAGCTGCGGCAGCCGTTTGGCCGAGCCGGTGGCAATGCAGCGCACCTTGCCGGCCTTGATGAACGGAATGATGGCGGCCGCGCCAATGGCCGAGGCATCGAGCCGGCCCGAGAGCAGGTCGGTCACCATCGGTCCGGTGCCGCGGTAGGGCACGTGCAGCATGAAGATGTTGGCGGTCATCTTCAGGTATTCAAAGGCCAGGTGGCCTGCGCTGCCATTGCCAGCGGAGCCATAGCTGAGCTGGCCGGGCTTCGACTTGGCGTAGGCAATGAACTCCTTCAGGTTCTTTGCCGGCACGTCGGGGTGCACCACGTAGAGGCTGGGCACCTTGGCCAGCAGGCTCACGGGCTTGAAGTCCTTGTTGGCGTCGTAGGGCAGCTTGGCAAAGATGTACGGATTGACCGCCAGCGTGCCGATATGGCCCAGGATCAGCGTGTGCTGGTCGGTACTGCGCGCCACTTCGCTCATGGCGATGTTGCCGGCCGCGCCCGGCTTGTTGTCGACGAAAACGCTCTGGCCGAGCGTGCGCGAGAGCTCTGCCGCGGTGGAGCGCGCCACGATCTCCGAGCTGCCGCCGGGCGCGAAGGGCACCACGAAGCGCACCGACTTGCTGGGCCAGCCGGCCTGCGCAGAGGTCATCGATGGCAGCAGGCCACCCAGGGCCAATGCGCTGCCGCCCTGCAGCCACTGGCGGCGCGTGGGCTGCGGGTCGTTCAGGAAGTTGTCGGACATGGTGCTTGTCTCCATCGCTTGTTTGAAAGAAAACCTGCATCCTGCCCGACGGAGGCTGTCGGAAAGCTGTCAGTCAGATCAGGTTGCGCATCGCCTGTGCCGTTTCGCGCAGCACCGGGAGCACGCGCGCCACCGCGTCTTCGGAGCTTTCGTGGCCCATGGGCATGGTGATGTTGAGCGCGCCCACCAGCGTGCCGTGCCGGTCGCGCAGCGGCACCGCAATACCGCGCGAGTTGAGGTCGAGCTGCTGCTCCGACAGCGCCCAGCCCTGTGCGCGGATGCGCGCCAGCTCGAGCTTCATGCGTTCCATGCTTCCAATGGTGTACGAGGTGAACACCTGCAGCTGCCGGGTGGCCAGCCACTCCGACAACTCGGCCTCGCCGCGCAGCGCGAGCATCAGCATGCCGGCGGCAGTCACCTGCGCCGGCACGCGCGCGCCCAGCACGTAGCCGGTGCTCATGCTGCGGTTGGGGCCGTTGCGGGCGATGTAGACCACCTCGTCGCCGTCCATCACGCTCAGGTAGGCGATCTCGTGCGTGCCCGCCGCCACGCGCTGCAGAAAAGGCTGGACGATGCGCGGCAGCCGTGCCGAGTCGAGATACGACTGACCCAGCCGCAGCACGCGCGGCGTGAGCCAGAACAGCTTGCCGTCGCTCGCCACGTAGCCCATGTGCTGCAGGGTCAGCAGGTAGCGCCGCGCGGCCGTGCGCGTCATGCCGGTGCGCTCGCCGGCCTGGCTGGCCGTGAGGCGCGGATGGGCGTCGTCGAAAGCTTCGATGATGCTCACGCCGCGTTCCAGGCCGGCGATCCAGTCGCGCTTGTCGAGGCCGGCCGGCGCGGGAGAAAGATCGGCGGTTTCGGAGCTCATGAGGGGAAGTGTGCAGGCGTGGCGGGCGTTGCCACCGAAGGTTGCGATCGGGATAAACCCGGCTTTTGTACGATAAACGAACGCATAAGCACGATTGTCGAGCAAATCAGGCCTAGTCCGAGGGTGACTGGCGTGGCGAGATGGATAGAGTTCGGCTTGGCAATGCCTCTGGAGCGATTGCCGCACAAAAGAGGCAAGAAATGACCACCTCCATCTCCGGCAGCACACTCGCGTATCTGATCCCTGGCGACCCCGTGCGCAACGTGCGCCTGCCCAGGTTGTTCAACGCCGTCTTCGAGCGTTTCGGCATCGACGCGGTGCTGTTGCCCATGCAGGTGCCGCTGCGCGACTTCGCGGTGTTCTTCAAATCGGCCTTCCTTGCGCGCAACGTGCGCGGCATGGTGATTGCGCCGCCGCACAAGCCGCTGGTGGTCGACCTGCTCGACGGCTGCGGCCTGTTCGGCCGCGTGGCGGGCTCGGTCAACGTGGTGCGCCGCACCGAGAACAACGAATTGGAGGGCGACCTGTTCGACGGCGAAGGCCTCGTGGGTGCGCTGGACCACTTCAATATTCCGTTTCGCGGCAAGCGCGTGCTGATTCTGGGTGCCGGCGTGAGCGCCGCCGCCATCGGCGTGGCGCTGGCCGAAGGCGGCACGGTCGATGGCGCCGAGCACATTGCCTTCTATGACACCTCGGCCGGCAAGGCCGCCGGCGTCGCGGCCAAGCTCGACGCGTTCTTCGATGCCGACGTGACCGTCGCCGACAGCAACGCGCCCGAAGGCTACGACCTGGTGATCAACGCCACGCCGCTTGGACTGGATGAAAACGACGCGTTGCCTGTCGACGTCACCCGCATGGACCGCCATGCCGCGCTGTTCGACATCCTGCTGCGCAACCAGCCGACGCCTCTGGTGCGGGCGGCGCGTGCGCGCGGCCTCAACGCACAGGCCGGCTTCGAGATGCTGATCCAGCAGATGCCGCACTACCTCGGGTACTTCGGCCATGCCGATGCGGCGCAAGGCGTGCGCGACGACGCCGATTTTCTGCGCGAGATCGTCTATCCGCCTTCCATGCATGCCGAGATCCGCCAGCCGTTGCGCTACCAGTCGCCGAGCGTAGCTTGACCAACAACAATTTTTATAAGGGAGACGCAATGACAAAGATATTCGACGGCTACTGCAAGCTACTCGATGCACTGATCGCGCTGGCGCTGGCCGTCATGGTCGTGCTGGTGTTCGGCAACGTGGTGCTTCGCTATGCCTTCAACTCCGGCATCACCGTGTCGGAAGAAGTGTCGCGATGGCTCTTCGTCTGGGTCACGTTCCTCGGTGCCGTCGTCGCTGTGAAGGAACGCGCACACCTGGGCACCGATTTTCTGGTGGCGCGCCTGCCGGTGCTGGGCAAGAAGATCTGCCTGGTGGTGGGTCACTTGCTCATGCTGTTTGCCACCTGGCTGCTGTTCAGCGGCAGCCTCGCCCAGGCAAAAATCAACTGGGACGTGCAGGCGCCGGTCACCGGCGCATCGACCGCGATCTTCTACGCCTCGGGCATCGTGTTCGCAGTTTCGGCGGGGGTGTTCCTGCTCGCAGACCTGGTGCGTGCGCTCACCGGCCAGCTGAGCGAAGACGAACTCGTGATGGTGCAGGAGTCGGAAGACCTCGCGCAACTGGAGCGCGACGACACCGCCCACCGCAACATCCCAGGCAAGCACTGAGAGCCGGAACCCACCATGACCGTATTCATCTTCCTCGGCTCGCTGCTCGGCGCCATGGCGCTCGGCATTCCCATTGCCTATTCGCTGCTGCTTTCAGGCGTGGCGCTGATGCTTCACCTCGACCTGTTCGACGCGCAGATCCTGGCGCAGAACGTGGTGAACGGCGCCGACAGCTTTCCGCTGCTTGCCGTCCCGTTCTTCATGCTCGCCGGCGAGATCATGAACGTCGGCGGGCTTTCCAAGCGCATCGTCAACCTGGCGTTGACGCTCGTCGGCCACCGCCGCGGCGGCCTGGGCTTCGTCGCCATCCTGGCGGCGTGCCTGCTGGCTGCGCTCTCGGGCTCGGCGGTGGCGGACACCGCCGCGCTCGCGGCACTGCTGCTGCCGATGATGGTGCGCGCGGGGCACGACAAGGCGCGCGCCGCGGGCCTCATCGCCTCGGCCGGCATCATTGCGCCGGTCATTCCGCCGTCGATCGGCTTCGTGATCTTCGGCGTGGCGGCCAACGTATCGATCAGCAAGCTGTTCCTCGCCGGCATCGTGCCCGGCATCATGCTGGGGGTGGGCATCGCCGTCGCATGGTGGTGGGTTGCCAAGCGCGAGAACATCCAGCCGGCGCCAAAGGCCACGGGCGCGGAGCGCGCCAAGGCTTTCAAGGAATCGCTCTGGGCCCTGTTCCTTCCGGTGATCGTGCTCGTGGGTCTCAAGATGGGCGTGTTCACGCCCACTGAGGCGGCCGTGGTCGCAGCCGTGTACGCGCTGTTCGTGGCCATGGTGGTGTACCGCGAAATGAACTTCGCGCAGCTCTACCAGGTGTTCGTGAGCGCGGCCAAGACGACGGCCGTGATCATGTTCCTGGTGGCCGCCGCCATGGTGTCCGCCTGGCTCATCACGGTGGCCGACCTGCCGAGCAAGCTCATCAGCTTGCTCGAGCCCTTCATGGGCAACAAGACCCTGCTGCTGATCGCGATCATGGTGCTCGTGATGGCGGTGGGCACGGCCATGGACATGACCCCGACCATCTTGATTTTGACGCCGGTGCTGATGCCGGTGGTCAAGGCCGCGGGCATCGACCCGGTGTACTTCGGCGTGCTGTTCATCATCAACAACGCCATCGGGCTGATCACGCCGCCGGTGGGCACCGTGCTCAATGTGGTGGCGGGCGTCGGCAAGATGAGGATGGACGAGGTGACGCGCGGCGTTCTGCCTTTCATGACCGCGCAGTTCATCGTCATGTTCCTGCTTGTTTTATTCCCCTCGCTGGTGCTGGTGCCCATGCGCTGGTTTGCCAACTGACGCGGCATTCGCCTTTCCATTTTTCGACCCAAGACCCCTAGGAGACAATCCATGAAAAAGACCCTCATTGCCCGCGCCCTTTGCCTCGGCATTGCCATGCTGCTGCCTGTGGCCGCGGCCGTTGCGCAAGACATCAAGGAGCGTTCGATCAAATTCGCGTTCCAGAACCAGGGCGACCACCCGCAGGCCTTGGGCGCGAAGAAGTTCGGCGAACTCGTCGCGCAGAAGTCGGGCAACAAGATGCAGGTCAAGCTGTTCCCGGGCGGCACGCTCGGAGGCGACGTGCAGACCGTCTCGGCCATCCAGGGCGGCACCATCGAGATGACGGTGCTCAATGCCGGCATTCTCTCGAACCAGGTCAAGGCCTTTGCGGTGTTCGATTTCCCGTTCCTGTTCGCCAATCCGAAGGAAGCCGACGCGGTGACCGACGGGCCCTTCGGCAAGAAGCTGTTCACGGAGCTCGCAACCAAGAACCTCATCGGCCTCGGCTACTGGGACCTCGGCTTTCGCAACGTGACCAACAGCAAGCGACCGATCAACAAGGTGGAAGACCTGGCGGGTCTCAAGATCCGCGTGATCCAGTCGCCGATCTACATCGACCTGTTCACGGCCCTTGGCGCCAACGCCACGCCAATGCCGTTCCCCGAGCTCTATCCGGCGCTGGAGCAAAAGGCGGTCGATGGCCAGGAGAATCCGAACACGGTCATCCGCACGTCGAAGTTCGCCGAAGTGCAAAAGCACCTGGCGCTGACGCAGCACGTGTACAACCCGCAGGCGCTGATCGTTGGCAAGAAGCTCTGGGATTCACTCAGCGACGCCGAGAAGAAAATCATGACCGAAGCGGCCGACGAAGCCACCAAGTACGAGCGCGAAGTGTCGCGCGGCCAAGCTGACGCGGCGCTGGCGGACCTCAAGAAGGCCGGCATGCAGGTGACCGAGTTCAGCCCCGCCGAAATGCAGCGGCTGCGCGACAAGGTCAAGCCGGTGGTGGAAAAGCACAGCGCCCTGGTGGGTGAGGCCGTGGTGAAGGAGCTGTACGCCGAAATCGCAAAGGTCCGCAAGTAAATCCAACAGGCGAGCGAAGCACAGCATGATCACCGGCAAGACCACCCTCGTAGCGCACCTGGGCTTTCCCACCGAAAGCTTCAAGGCGCCGATGATTTACAACCCCTGGTTCGAGAAGCAGGGCATCGACGCGGTCGTGGTGCCGATGGGCGTGAAACCCGAGGACTATCCGGCGGCTTTTGCCGCACTGTTCCGGCTCACGAACATTCGCGGCGCGCTGGTGACCATGCCGCACAAGATCACGACCATGGGTCTGGTCGACGAGGTGACGCCCACGGCAAAGATCGCCGGTGCCTGCAACGCGGTCCTCAAGCGCGCCGACGGCACGCTGGTGGGCGACCAGTTCGACGGCGCGGGCTTCGTGCGCGGCGTTCTGCGCAAGGGCCGCGCGCTCGAGGGCGCGCGGGTGCTGGTGGCCGGAAGCGGCGGCGTCGGCTCGGCGATTGCGGCATCGCTCGCGGCGGCCGGGGTGGCGGAGATTGCGCTTTACGACGCCAACACGGCCTCGGCCGATGCGCTGGCCGGACGCCTGCGCACGCACTATCCGGCGCTGGCGGTGTCCACGGGCTCGAACGATCCGACCGGCTTCGACGTGGTCGTCAATGCCACGCCGATGGGCATGAAGGAAAGCGATCCGCTGCCTTTCGACGTGGACCGCATCGCGCCGTCGACCTTCGTCGGCGAGGTGGTGATGAAGTCCGAATACACGCCGCTCTTGCGCGCCGCATTGGACAAGGGCTGCGCCGTGCAGGTGGGCACCGACATGCTGTTCGAGATGATTCCCGCCTACCTGGAGTTTTTCGGTTTCGGCACCGCCACGGCCGACGCGTTGCGCGCCACGGCGAAGATCAGCTACTGAGGCGTTCACCATGAGTATTTTCGAAGGCTTTCTTTCCACGTCCGAGACGCTCTCCGCCTTCAGCGACCATAACTTCGTCGATGCGATGCTGCGCTTCGAGGCGGCTTTGACCCGCGCGCAGGCCGCGCTCGGGCTGGTGCCGGAAGCGGCCGCGCATTCGATCGTCGGCAGCTGCAAGGTCGAACTGTTCGACGTAGCGAAGATCGTGCGCGACAGCGGCCGCGCCGGCAGCGTCGCAATTCCGCTGGTCAAGGCCTTGAAGGAGGCCGTGGGCCTGTTCAATCCCGCCGCCGTGCCCTTCGTGCATTTCGGCAGCACCAGCCAGGACGTGATCGACACCGCCATGGCGCTGGTCACGCGCGAAGGCATCGCGCTGATCGAAGCCGATCTCGACCGCGCGATCGAAGCGCTGCTGCAGCACGCCACGCAGCATGCGGCCACGCCGATTCTTGCGCGCACGCTGATGCAGCCCGCCTCGGTCACGAGCTTTGGCCTCAAGTGCGCCGGATGGGCCGCGCCCCTGGTGCGCAGCCGTACGCGGCTGCAAGCGGCCGCGCGCCATGCGTTGAACGTGCAGCTCGGCGGCGCCGTCGGCACGCTCGCGCAGATGAAGGGGCAGGGCCCGGCCATCGTGCAGCGCGTGGCGGACGAACTCGGGCTCGGCAACGCCGGTGCCACCTGGCACACGCAGCGCGACGAATGGATCGCGCTCGGTTGCGAGCTGGGGCTGCTCACGGGCAGCCTCGGCAAGATCGCGCGCGACATCTCGCTCATGGGCCAGTACGAGGTCGGCGAAGCGGCCGAACCCACCGAGCCGGGCCGCGGCGGCTCTTCGGCGATGCCGCACAAGCGCAACCCCGTGGCCGCGATGGTGGCGCTGGCCGCGGCCCAGCGTGCGCCGCAGCGCGTGGCCGCGCTGCTGGCCGCCATGCCGCAGGAGCACGAGCGCGCCCTTGGCGGCTGGCAGGCCGAGCTGGCCGAATGGCCGCAACTGCTCATGTCCGCGCACGGCAGCGCGCGTGCGCTGGCCGGTGCGCTGCCGGGCCTGCAGATCGACGCGGCGCGCATGCGTGCCAACATTGACACTCTGCGCGCGGAGCTGCCGCGAGAAGCCGCGGACGAATGGTTCGACCCCGCCCTGGCCGGGCCCGCTGGCGAAACGGCGCTGCGGCAAGTGGCGGCCTTGCGCGCCCAACTGACTGCGAAAGACACATCCCGATGACCGACCAGGCAAGCACTCCCCCCGTCAACGACTACGAAGCCGGGCTCGTCAACCGCCGCCGCGTGCTGGGCGATGCCTGGGTCGACAAGTCGCTGGCCAACCGCAACGAGTTCAACGCCGAGTTCCAGGAGCTCATCACGCGCCATGCGTGGAACGACATCTGGGGCCGCCCGGCGCTCGGCGACAAGACGCGCCGCTACATGGTGCTGTCGATGATGCTGGGCATCCATGCCTATGAAGAATTCGCGATGCATGTGCGCGCCGCGCTCGACGGGCCGCCCGAGTCGCGCCTGACGCCCGAGGACATCAAGGAAGTCATCATGATGGCGGCCATCTATTGCGGCGTGCCGGTGGCCAACCATGCCTTCGGCATCGCAACCGGCATCCTGCGCGAAAAGGGCTTGCTGGCCGCGCCTGCGCAGTGACGCGGCCCGCGCTTGGCGAGCGCCGCCGGTTCGAGGTCGGCTTCGGCCTGCTGTTGCCGCTGCTGCTGGCGGCACAGCCCGTGGCCACCGACAGCTATCTGCCCGCGCTGCCGGCCATCGCCAATGAGCTGGGCTCGGCCAGCACCAGCCTCACGCTGTTCGTGCTGGCCTTCGGCTTTGCGCAATTGCTCTGCGGCCCGCTGGCCGATCGCTTCGGCCGCCGGCCGGTGTTGCTGGCGGGGCTTGGCTGCTATGTGGTCGCCGCGCTCGGCGGTGCGTTTGCCGGCAGCGTGCCGGTGCTTGCGGGCTGGCGGACGCTGCAGGGCTTTTCAATGGCGGCCATCCTGGTTTGCGCGCGCGCCGCGGTGCGCGACCTCTACCCCGCGCACGAAGGCCCGCACGTCATGGCGCGCGGGCTCACGGGGCTAGGCGTGGTGGGCCTGCTGGCGCCTTTGCTCGGCGCATGGCTGGTGCAGGGCGCCGGGTGGCGCTGGGTGATGGCGTCGATGGCGCTCTATGCACTGGTGCTCTTTGTGCTCTGCTGGCATTCGTTCGGCGAGACGCGGCGACCGCTGGCGGGCGACGTTTCCGCACCGCGCGGCAGCGCCCGCGCAGTCTTCGCCAGCCGCAGCTTTCGCGCCTGGGCGTCGTTGGCCGCAGCAACCTACGGCGGCCTTTTCTGCTTCTTGCTGCTGTCTCCGATGGTCTACATCGGCTATCTGGGCTGGTCGCCCGCCATGTACGGCTGGATTCCGGCAGGCGGCTCGCTGGTCTACATCTTCAGCACCACGCTGTGCCGGCGCCTGCTGCGCAAACACGGACCCGTGCACACCGTTCAGCTCGGCGCCACGCTGAGCATTGCGGGCGCAGCGATTCAGGCGCTGGGCTGCTGGCTCGCGCCGCACAGCGCCTTGCCGCTGCTCGCCGGCCATGCGGTCTATTGCCTGGGCCACGGCATCCACCAGCCCTGCGGGCAGGCCGGCGCGGTGGGCGACCTGCCGCACCTGGCGGGCCGGGCCGTGTCCTGGTCAGGCTTCGGCATGATGATGGTGGCATTCTGTGTGGGCCAACTTGCGGCACAGTTCGTCGACACCGGTTTTTCGAACGGCGCCTGGCCGATGGTCGTGCCGATGCTGCTCGCGGGTTGCGTGCTGCTGGCCATCGCCTTCCTGTGGCTGCCGCGTCTCCAACATCCGATCAAGAAGGAATCACCATGACCCGTTTGAACGTCGTCCGCGAAGGCAGCGGCCCCTTCGTCGTGCTGAGCCACGCGCTCGGCTGCGACCTGCACATGTGGGACGGCGTGGCCGAGCAGCTTGCGCGCGCCCACACCGTGATCCGCTACGACCACCGCAACCATGGCGACTCGGAGGTGGTGCCCGGCGCGCTGCGCGTCGAAACGCTGGCGCAGGACGTGGCCGAACTCATCCAACGCGAGGCGGGCGGGGAGCCGGTGCACTTTGTCGGCCTGTCGATGGGCGGTATGACCGCGCAGGCGCTGGCGGTGCGGCATCCTGAACTGCTGCGCAGCGTGGTGATCGCGAATTCGTCCGCCCACTATCCCGACCAATCGCCGTGGCGTGCCCGCGTCGAAACCGTGGCTGCCAAGGGCGTGACCGCCATTGCGCCAGGCGCGGTAGCGCGCTGGCTCACGCACGGTTTCGTCACCACCGGGGAGGGCAAAGCCGCGGCCCAGGCGCTGAACGACGTGCTGGTGCGCACCGATCCGCAGGGCTACATCGAGAGCTGCAACGCCGTGGCCGCCATCGATTTTCGCGAGAGCAACCACCGCATCGCCGTGCCGACGCTGGTGATTGCCGGCCTGCAGGACGAAGCGACGCCGCCCGCAATGTCCGAAGCCATGGTGGCTGCTATCCCCCGTGCGCGCCTGGCCACCATCGACGCGGCGCATCTCAGCGCGGTGGAGCGGCCGGTCGAGTTTGCGCAGCTGCTGATCGATTACTGGCGCAGCCTCTGAAAAAAGCCGCTTGCCGCGAGAGCGGTTGCCCTAGGTGTAACCCCTGTTTCGTGCGAACAATGAACGCACTCGTTCGATTATCGAACGCGGCCTAAGTGCAAAGCGTTGTGGTGGGTGGCGGGTGTTTCTACAGTCACCCCATGCATCGCTCCATTGCCACCGTCTCTCTCAGCGGCACGCTTCGCCAGAAGCTCGAAGCCGTTTCGGCCGCGGGGTTCGACGGCATCGAGCTGTTCGAGGCCGACTTCGTCAACTTCAAGGGCAGCGCCGCCGAGCTGGGCCGCATCACCGCGGACCTGGGACTCTCGATCGACCTGTACCAGCCGTTCCGCGATTTCGAGGGCATGCCCGAGGCGCAGTTCCGTCGCAGCCTGGAGCGCGCCGAGCGCAAGTTCGACCTGATGGAGGCGATGGGCGCGCCGACGATGCTGTGCTGCTCGAACACGTCGCCGCTGGCCATCGACGACCCGAAACGTGCCGCGGCCCAGCTGCACGAACTCGCGGAGCGCGCCGCCCGCCGCAACCTGCGCGTGGGCTTCGAGGCACTGGCCTGGGGCCGCTTCACCTCGCTCTACGGCCAGGCCTGGAACATCGTGCGCGAGGCCGATCATCCGAACCTCGGCCTGATTCTCGACAGCTTTCACACGCTGTCGCTGAAGGACGATCCCGCGGGCATCGCGGCCATTCCGGGCGACAAGATCTTCTTCCTGCAGATGGCCGACGCGCCGCTGCTCTCGATGGACGTGCTGCAGTGGGCCCGCCACCACCGTTCGTTTCCGGGGCAGGGCGACTTCGACGTGATCGGGTTCTTCGAGCAGGTGCTGCGCGCGGGCTACACCGGGCCGCTCTCGCTGGAGATCTTCAACGACGTGTTCCGCGAAACGCCCAACCGCCGCACCGCCGTGGACGCGATGCGCTCGCTGCTGTACCTCGAAAGCGAGGCGAAGAGGCGGCTGGCGCCGGCTGCCGATGAGCCTGCGCACGCGCAGCGCGTCGAGCTGTTCAGCCCGCCCGCCGTGCCGGCGCTTTCGGGCCTCTCGTTCATCGAGTTCGCGGCGGACGAGGCATCGGCCCTTGTGCTCCGCACGCTGTTTGGGCAGCTCGGCTTCCGGCGCATCGGCCGGCACCGCTCCAAGGCCGTCGTGCTGTACCGCCAGGGCGAGATCAACCTGATCGTCAATGCGCAGCCGGGTTCGTTCGCGCGCAGCCGCTTCGAAGCGCACGGCACCTCGGTCTGCGCGCTGGGCGTGCGCTGCGTCGATCCGCAGGCGGCCGTCGACCGCGCCACGGCCATGCGTTCGCAGCGCCACGACAGCCCCGTTGGCCCCGACGAGTTGAGCGTGCCTGCCATCGTGGCGCCGGGCGGCAACCTCATCCATTTCGTTTCCGAGGCCTTGGGCGCCAACGGGCTGTACGAAGCCGATTTCATCCTCGAGGAAGATGCGTCGGCGGTCGCCGCAGATGCGGGCCTGACGCAGATCGACCACGTGGCATTGGGCCTGGCAGTGGACCAGCTCGACACCTGGGTGCTGTTCACGCGCGCCGTGCTGGGGCTGGAGCCGGGCGAGAGCCTGGAGCTGGCCGACCCCTTCGGGCTCATCCGCAGCCGGGGCGTGGCCAATGCCGATCGCAGTGTGCGGCTGGTGCTCAACGTGTCGCTGAGCCAGCGCACCCGCACCGCGCGCACGCTGAGCGTGACGGGCGGCGGCGCGGTGCACCACATCGCAATGCGATGCGACGACATCTTCGAGAGCGTGGCTCGGCTGCGCGCCGCCGGCACGCGCTTCGTGCCCATTTCGGACAACTACTACGACGACCTGGCCACGCGCATCGATCTGGATCCGGCGCTGCTCGCACGGCTGCGCGAGGCGGGTGTGCTGTTCGATCGTTCACCCGCAGCGGGCGACTACCTGCACATCTACACCGAGAACATCGAAGGCGGGCTCTTCTTCGAACTGGCACAACGCACCGCGGGCTACGACGCGTATGGCGCCCTCAACGCACCGGCCCGCATGGCATCGCAGGCGCAGGCATAGATCTTTTTCGTCAACCCTGGAGACAAACCATGGCATCCATCACGGCCCACGAGCCGAAAGGCAAGCACCAGTCCAAGAAGGCCACCGCAAGCGGCTGGATCGGCTCGGCGCTGGAGTACTACGACTTCTTCATCTACGCCACCGCCGCGGCGCTGATCTTTCCGCAGATCTTCTTTCCGAAGGGCGACCCGCAGATCGCGATCATCGCGTCGCTCGCGACCTATGGCGTGGGCTACGTCGCACGGCCGATTGGCGCGCTGCTGCTGGGCCACTGGGGTGACACGCACGGCCGCAAGACGGTGCTGATCGTCTGCATGTTCCTGATGGGCTTTTCGACCATCGCCGTCGGCCTGCTGCCGACCTATGACCAGGTCGGCCTGTGGGCGCCTGCGCTGCTGGTGCTGCTGCGGCTCATCCAGGGCTTTGCGGTGGCGGGCGAGATTTCGGGCGCGAGCTCGATGATTTTGGAGCACGCGCCTTTCGGTCGCCGCGGCTTCTTCGCGAGCTTCACGCTGCAGGGCGTGCAGGCCGGACAGATCATGGCGGCTGCCGTGTTCCTGCCGCTCGCGCACTACATGGACAAGGATGCCTTCAACTCCTGGGGCTGGCGCATTCCGTTCCTGCTGAGCTTCATCGTCATCGTGGCCGGCTACATCATCCGCAAGGAAGTGGACGAGACCCCCGCCTTCACGGAAGTCGACCAGAGCGGGAAGGTGCCGAAGGCGCCGGTGATCCAGGCCGTGACCGAGAGCTGGCGCGACATGGTGCGCGTGCTGCTGTGCTCCCTGATGAACGTGATTCCGGTGGTCGCAACCATCTTTGGCGCCGCCTACGCAGTGCAGCCAGGCTACGGCATCAACTTCGAGAAAGACATCTACCTCTGGATTCCGGTGATGGGCAACATCCTCGCCGTGATCGTGATCCCGTTCGTCGGCAACCTGTCGGACAAGGTCGGCCGCCGCCTGCCGATCATGGTCGGCGCCATCGGTTCGGGCCTGCTGTCGTTCGGCTACCTGTACGCCATCAGCATCCACAACGTGCCGTTGGCCATCGTGATGTCGCTCCTGATGTGGGGCGTGGTCTATCAGGGCTACAACGCCGTGTTCCCGAGCTTCTATCCAGAGATGTTCCCCACGCGCACCCGCGTCTCGGGCATGGCGATCTCGCAGAACATCGGCACCGCGATCACTGCGCTGCTGCCGGCGCTGTTCGTGGCGGTCGCCCCCCCCGGCGCTGCCAACATCCCGCTGACCGTCGGTGCCATCACGCTGGCGATCTGCGCCATCGCCGCGATCTCGGCCATGACCGCACGCGAGACCTACCGCGTGCACATGAACGACCTGGGCAAGCCCGATGCGGTGCCGGTCGACAAGATCGAGTACGACCTGATGCGCGAGCAGACGCTGGCGACAGCCCGCATGGCCAAGGCTGCGGCCTGAAGACCTTGCGCGCACCAAGGGCGTCGGGCGCCATGAAGAATGGCGCCCATGACTTCCCATCTCAAGATCGATTTCGTTTCCGACGTCTCTTGCCCCTGGTGCGCCGTCGGCCTCGCTTCGCTCGAGGCGGCGCTGCGGCGCGTGGCGCCTGGCGTCACGGCGGAGCTGCATTTCCAGCCTTTCGAGCTGAACCCGCAGATGCCGCCCGAAGGGCAGGAAACCTTCGAGCACCTGAACCAGAAATACGGCTCCACGCGTGAACAGCAGGCGCAATCGCGCGAGATGATCCGCCAGCGCGGGGCCGAGGTGGGCTTCGAGTTCAGCCCCGAGGGCCGCCCACGTGTTTACAACACCTTCAACGCGCACCGTTTGCTGCACTGGGCCGAACTCGAAAGCCCGGCCAAACAGGCGGCGCTCAAGAAGCTACTGCTGAAGGCCTACTTCACCGACAGGCAGAACCCCTCGGACCCCGAGGTGCTGGTTCGCGCGGCCACCGAGGCCGGGCTGGACGCGGCACGGGCCCGCGAGATCCTGGCCGGCGATGAATTTGCCGATGAAACCCGCGAGCGCGAACGCATGTACACGGACGCGGGCATCCATTCGGTGCCTGCGATCATCATCAACGACCACCACCTGATCTCGGGCGGGCAGCCGGTCGAGGTGTTCGAGCGGGCGCTGCGGCAGATCGCCGGTGCAGAGCCCAGCACAGTGGTTGCGGCATGAAACCAGGCTGAGCGCCAGCTTTACCTGACCGGAGCCGTGAGCCGGTCAACCGCGCCACCACGGCGCGGGTTGATCGGTTCATGATGCGATCCATGCAGCTTTCCGGACGTCTTTGCGTGTTGTCGGTTGCCATGGCAGGGCTGCTGCTGGCAGGCTGCACCATCGGCGCGCTGCGGTCCGGGCCAGAGCCGCTCACGGCGCTGAACCGCGTTGCCGAAGACCCCGCAACCCAGTTGCGCTGGCTCGATCGTGTGACCTGGGGTGCCAGCGCCAGCAGCCAGGCCGAATTGGCGCGCACCGGGCTCGCGGCCTGGATGGGCCGGCAGCTCAGCCCGCGGATGCAGCCGCTGCCACCGGCCGCGCAAGCCCAGGTCGATGCAATGACCATTTCGCGCACGCCCCTGCCCGAGCTGGCGCGTGCGCTCGAGGCGCAGCGCAGGGCGGCCGAAGCGCTCACCGACGACGAGCAGAAGAAGGCCGCGCGCCAAGCCTATCAGCAGGAGCTGAACCGTCTCGCGCGCGAGGCGCAGCAACGCTTCGTGCTGCGCGCGCTCTATTCGCCCGACCAGCTGCAAGAGCAGATGACGTGGTTCTGGATGAACCACTTCAACGTCAGCCTGCGCAAGGACAACCTCCGCGCGATGGTGGGCGACTACGAAGAGAACGCGATCCGCCCGCATGCGCTCGGCAGGTTTCGCGACCTGCTCGGGGCCACGCTGCACCACCCCGCGATGCTGCGCTACCTCGACAACGCGCAGAACGCCGCCAACCGCATCAACGAGAACTATGCGCGCGAGCTGATGGAGCTGCACACGCTCGGCGTGGACGGCGGCTATTCGCAAACCGACGTGCAGGAGCTGGCGCGCGTGCTCACCGGTGTGGGCGTGAGCTACCAGCCGCTCGACGCGCCGCCGCCGAACGTGCGGCCGGCCCTGCGCGCCGACTACGTGCGCAAGGGCCTGTTCGAGTTCAACCCCAACCGGCACGACTACGGGTCGAAGACGCTGCTGGGCCAGCCCATCCAGAGCCGTGGACTGGCCGAGGCCGACGAGGCGCTCGACCGCCTGGCGCGCGCGCCGGCCACCGCGCGCTTCATCTCGCGCAAGCTCGCCGTGTACTTCGTCTCCGACGATCCGCCACAGGCGTTGGTCGAACGCATGGCTGCGGCCTTCACGCGCAGCGACGGCGACATCGCCGTCACGCTCAAGGCGATGTTCGAGTCGCCCGAGTTCGCCGCTTCGCTCGGCCGCAAGTTCCGCGATCCGGTGCACTACGTGATCGCTGGCGTGCGGCTCGCGTATGACGACCGCGTGGTGTCGAACGTGAATCCGATGCTCGGCTGGATCACCCGCATGGGCGAACAGCTGTACGGCCACGAGACGCCCAACGGCTATCCGCTCAACGAAGCGGCCTGGGCCAGCGCGGGGCAGATGAACACGCGCTTCGAGATCGCGCGCGCCATCGGTGCGAACGGCGCCGTGCTGTTCCGCGCGGACGACAAGGCTCCGCTCGAGAAACCCGCATTTCCGCCACTGGCCGATTCGCGCGCGGTGCGCGCGATGCAGGCGGGCCTGGGCGCGGACACGCGCGAGGCGCTGGCGCAGGCGAAGAACCCGCAGGAGTGGAACACCTTCCTGCTGGCGTCGCCGGAGCTGATGCGCCGTTGAATGTATTTCTCCCTCCCCCTCTGGGGGAGGGCAGGGGTGGGGGCAAGCGGCGTTCGATGACGCGCCAAGGCGAAACAAGTGCCGCCGTGCCCCCATCCCAACCTTCCCTCAAAGGGGGAAGGGGCAAGACAGAAGAAAGGACACATCGTCATGCAACGTCGAGAACTGCTCAAGCTCATGGCCGCCGTTCCGTTCGCGGGCGCCGCTGGCCGGTTGATGGCCGCGCCCGCAGCCAAAGGCGCCAAGCTGCTGGTCGTGTTCCTGCGCGGCGCGTACGACTGCAGCAACCTGCTCGTCCCGACAAGCAGCGACTTCTACTACGCCTCGCGCCCCAACATCGCCATCGCCCGCCCCGGCACGCCCGACGGCGCGCTGCCGCTCGACGGCAACTGGGGCCTGCACCCGGCGCTGGCACAAAGCGTGATGCCGATGTTCCAGCAAAAGCAGGCCGCCTTCATCGCCTTTGCCGGCACCGACGACCTCACGCGCAGCCATTTCGAAACGCAGGACTCCATCGAGCTCGGCCAGGCGCTCGACAAGCGCCGCGACTACCGCTCGGGTTTTCTCAATCGTCTGGCCGGCGTGCTGGGCGCGGGGCCCGTCACGGGCGTGTCCCCCATTGCCTTCACAGAGCAGCTGCCCCTTTCGCTGCGCGGCGGCGCCAAGGCCGCCAATATGGCGCTCGCGGGCAATGCGCGTGCGGGCATCGATGCGCGGCAGAGCCAGGTCATCGCGGACATGTACCGCAACACCCCGCTGGCCAAGCCGGTGGCCGAAGGCTTCCAGCTGCGCGACGAGGTGACGCGCGCGGTGCAGGCCGAGATGGATGCCGCCAGCCGAAACGCCATGACCGCCAAAGGCTTCGAACTGGTGGCGCGCCGCATGGCCTTGCTGATGCGAGACCGCTTCGACCTCGGCTTCGTCGACGTCGGCGGCTGGGACACGCACGTGGGGCAAGGCGGCGCCACCGGCTACCTCGCCAATCGTTTCGAGGAACTGGGCCGCGGCGTGGCCGCCTTCGCAGAGGAGATGGGCGACGATGCGTGGCGCCAGACCGTGGTGGTCGTCATCAGCGAGTTCGGCCGCACCTTCCGCGAGAACGGCAACCGTGGCACCGATCACGGGCATGGCAGCGTGTATTGGGTGCTCGGAGGCGGACTCTCGGCGCAGGCCGGCGGGCGCATCGTGGGCGAGCAGCAGGCAGTGACGCAGGCCATGCTGTTCCAGAACCGCGACTACCCGGTGCTCAACGAATACCGCGCGGTATTTGGCGGGCTGTTCAAGCGGATGTACGGCCTCTCGCCGGCACAGCTCGCGCGGGTGTTCGACGGGGTGGCGCCGAAGGATCTGCAGCTGGTTTAGCTGCTCGGAGCATTCCGGCGCACCGGCCCTCGGGACCGCCGAGAATCGGCGCATGCCTCACGCCGTCTCCCTTCTTCGCGCCGCGCGCCTGGCGCGAAGCGCCAAACCCTTTCTTGCCCGTGGTGGCTTCAAGCGCGAGCGCTGCGCGGGCTGCCGCCTGGTGCCCAGCCACTGCATGTGCACTGTGCGCCCTTCGGTGACAACGCGTGCGGGAGTGTGTCTGCTCATGGCCGACATCGAGCCGCTCAAGCCCACCAACACAGGATGGCTGGTCGCCGACGTGGTGGCCGATACCTTCGCCTTCGGCTGGGCCCGCACCGAAACCGATCCCGCGCTGCTGGCGCTGTTGAACGATCCGCAATGGCAGCCATACGTGGTGTTCCCGGGGCAGTATGCGGCGCCCGAGCGCGTGGTCCTGACCGTTCCCGCGCCTGAACCGAACTGCAGTGGCACCGCGAAACGCCCACTCTTCATCCTGTTCGACGCGACATGGGCCGAGGCACGCAAGATGTTTCGCAGAAGCCCCTACCTCGACCGGCTGCCGGTGTTGAGCCTGCAGCCGGAGCGGATCACGCAATACGAGCTGCGCAACTCCGGCCGCGACGACCACTTCTGCACCAGCGAGGTGGCCGCGATGTGCATGAACCTGGCAGGCGAACATGTTGCCGAACAGACGCTGTATGCCTATCTGGTGGTGTTCACGCACCACTATCTGCGCGCGAAGAACCAGCAGCCCGTGGCGTGGGGTGATGCTGCGCATCAGCGGCTGCGCGAAGTGTCCGTCCCGCGGTGCGCCTCGACCATGACCCCGTCACCGAAGTGACCGCCGGCTTGGCGAGACAATGGCCGGCATCGACACATCCAGAGACCTTTCGCATGACGACGCTAAAGCAAATTCTCGGCACCGAACTCCCCCTCATCCAGGCCCCGATGGCCGGGATCCAGGGCAGCGCAATGGCCATCGCGGTCAGCAATGCAGGCGGGCTCGGCTCGCTGCCATGCGCCATGCTGAGCCCCGATGCCATGCGCAGCGAACTGGCGGCCATTCGCGCCGGAACCGGCAAGTCCTACAACGTCAATTTCTTCTGCCACACGCCGCCGGAGCCGAGTGCCGAACGAGAGGCGACATGGCGCGCCGCGCTGGCACCGTACTACGCCGAATTCGGCATCGATGCGGCCGGCATCCCCACCGGCCCGGGCCGCAATCCCTTCAGTGCCGAGGTGGCCAACCTGCTCGCCGAGTTCAGGCCGCCGGTGGTGAGTTTCCATTTCGGGCTGCCATCCGAGGCGCTGCTCGCGCAGGTGCGCAGCTGGGGTTCGAAGGTTCTCGCGTCGGCCACCACGGTGGAAGAAGCCGTATGGCTCGAAGCGCACGGTGCCGATGCGGTCATTGCACAGGGCCTGGAGGCGGGCGGTCACCGAGGCCATTTTCTTTCGCACGACCTGACGAAGCAGCTCGGCACTTTTGCGCTGCTGCCGCAGGTGGTGCGCGCCGTGAAACTGCCGGTGATCGCGGCCGGCGGCATCGCGGATGCGAATGGCGTGGCCGCGGCGATCGCGCTGGGCGCTGCGGGCGTGCAGATTGGCACCGCCTACATGCTGACGCCGGAAGCCACGACGTCCGCGATCCACCGTGCGGCGCTCAAGAGCGAAGCCGCACGCCACACGGCGCTCACCAACCTGTTCACCGGCCGGCCGGCGCGCGGCATCGTGAACCGCGTGATGCGCGAGCTGGGGCCGATCGGTTCTGCGGCGCCTGAATTTCCGCTCGCCACTTCGGGCATTGCGCCGCTGCGTGCCAAGGCCGAGGCACAGGGCAGCGGCGACTTTTCTCCACTGTGGTCGGGCCAGAACGCGACGGGCTGCCGCGAGGTGTCTTCGGCCGAGGTGACCCAAGCGCTGGCAGAAGGCTTTCCCGCATCCCTGTGAATCACCCATGACCCAACTCCATCTGCCCTTCAAATTCCTGGCGCACGGCGCCCAGGCCGACGTCCGCGAGCCGTGGCTGCTGGTGCTCATGCATGGCGTGGGCAGCAACGAGCAGGACCTGTTCGGCTTCGCTCGGCTCATGCCGCCGCAGTTTCACGTGCTGAGCCTGCGCGCACCGTATGTGCTCTCGCCCGATGCGTATGCGTGGTTCGAGTTTCAGGTGCTGGCCGATGGCGAGCGGCGCATCAACGAGGAGCAGGAGCGCGAAAGTCGCTTCCTGGTCGGCGAGATGATCGCCTCGGCGGCGCAGCAGCTGAGCGTGCCGCCGGAGCGCGTGGTGGTCGGCGGCTTCAGCCAGGGCGGCATCATGGCGCTGTCGCTGCTGCTCACGCAGCCCGGCAAGGTTCGCGCCGCAATGGTGTGGCACAGCCGGCTGCTGTCGCAGGTGGTGCCGCACATTGCACCGCCCGAGGCGTTCGAGGGCAAGGCACTGTGGATGAGCCACGGAAGTGCAGACAACGTGATTCCGCCGAGCGCCGCACAGGCCTCGCGCGAGCTGGCCCGCGGCCTTCCGCTGGCACTGTCGGGTGCCGATTTTCCGGGAGGGCACGAGATCCGCCCGGCCGAGCTGCAGGGCTCGCTGGCGTGGCTGCAATCGCTTACAGCTGGCGCACCGTAGCGGCTGAACTTTTCGCGCGGTCGGCGCGTCACAGGGCGTTACGAGGACGCGGCCGTGGTGTGGGCTCTGTTGATGCACCATAGCAGTTCGCTCCCACCGCAATCCTCCCAAAAGGAAACTGCCCTCATGTCTGACAGAGACACGCCCGAAATCCGCGAAGTGCCCGAGCTGCGCGACGCACCCACGTACAGGCCGCGCCGCGAATCGTCGACCGGAACCCTCATCGTCATCGTGCTGCTGGCAATTGCCGCCGCATTCCTCGGCTGGCGCTGGTACCAGCAGCAGCAAGTGCTGCACGTGGAGCCGGTACCGCCCGTCGCCACCGCGCCCAACGACGGGCCTGCGCCCGCAGCTCCGGCGCCCCCGCCGGCGCCCGAGTCGCTGGAGCCGCAGAACCCGATCGATGCGATCGCGCTGCCCGCCTCGGGTCTGCCCACGGTCGCGGATTCCGATACGCGCGTGATGAAGGCGCTGGTCGACCTGATGGGCAGCAAGAACGTGGCCGACTTCCTGCAGTTCGAGGGCATCGTGCGCCGCACGGTGGCCACCGTGGACAACATGCCGCGGGAGCAGTCGCCCGCGAGCACATGGCCCGTGCAGCCCACCCGGCAGCGCTTCACCACCGCAGGCAAGGGCGAGGCGCAGACCATCGCGCCCGCCAATGCCGCGCGCTACACGCCCATCGTGCAGCTTGCCGAATCGATCAATCCGGCCAAGGCGGCCAAGACCTACGCCCAGCTGTATCCGCTGTTTCAAAAATCCTATGAGGAACTCGGCTTCCCGGGGCGCTATTTCAACGACCGGCTCATCGCCGTGATCGACCATCTGCTGCAGGCGCCCGAACCCAGCGGCCCGGTGCAGGTTCGTCTCGTCGAGGTGAAAGGCAAGGTGTCTTCGCAGCGGCCGTGGGTGCGCTACGAGTACGCAGATCCGCAGCTTGAGTCGCTCTCGTCAGGCCAGAAGATCATGGTGCGCATGGGGCTGGAGAACGAACGCAGGATGAAGGCCAGCTTGCGCGGCTTCCGCGAGCAGATCGCAACGGGCGAGATGCTGAAGAAGAAGCAGCAGCAGCAGCGCTGATCCATCACCCCCTTGCGCCTTGTAGGCGCGGGCCGATTGCGTGCGGCGCGGATGGCGTGGATGATCTGCCGACCCGACAGAGCGATCCCCCAAAGACATCGAGGACACCCGTATGAACCTGATGAGCGTTGACCTCTACCAGAGCGCCACCGATCCAACGAAATTCCTGGCGCTTCCAACGGGCACCGATCCCACCGAGCTCATGGGGCCGATGACCTTCGATCAAGACTACGCGCAGGTCCTCAAATACCGGGAGGCCTTCGAGTTCGACCCATCGGAAAACTACGCCGGAGCCAACGCCGCCAAGATCGCCGCGGACATCCTGACCACGAAGTGGTCGATGTATCGCCGCGAAACCTAAGCCACAAACGGTGCGTAGCCGGGCGGCCGCGCAGCCGCCGCCCTTCGCTGCGGGCCTTCAGGCCTCTTCGGTTTCTGTGTAGTCGCCCACGGGCACGCAGCTGCAGAACAGGTTGCGGTCGCCATACACGTTGTCGACACGGCCGATCGGTGGCCAGTACTTGGCTTGCTTGAGCTCAGCCAGCGGAAAGGCACCCAGCTCGCGTGAATAGGGGTGAGCCCATTCCGTTCCGAGCAGGCTGGCCGCGGTGTGCGGCGCATGCTTCAGCGGGTTGTCGTCTTTGGACCAGACGCCTTCTTCCACGCGGCGGATCTCGCCGCGGATGGCGATCATCGCGTCGATGAAGCGGTCGAGTTCGGCCAGCGGCTCGCTCTCGGTCGGCTCGACCATGAGCGTGCCGGGCACCGGGAAGCTCAGCGTGGGCGCATGAAAGCCGTAGTCGATCAGGCGCTTGGCCACGTCTTCGGCGGTGACGCCGCTCGTGTCCTTGAGCGGGCGCAGGTCGAGGATGCACTCGTGCGCGACGTGGCCGTTGGGGCTCGCGTACAGCGTGGGGTAGTGGTCCTTGAGGCGAGCGCTGATGTAGTTGGCACTCAAGATCGCGATTTCGGTCGCAGCCTGCAGGCCCTTGGCGCCCATCATGCGGCAGTACATCCAGCTGATCGGCAGCACGGCCGCGTTGCCCAGCGGCGCGGCCGAGACGGCACCCACGCCGTTCGACGCCACGCCGGCCGTCGCATGGCCCGGCAGATAGGGCACGAGGTCGTCGACCACGCACACCGGGCCCACGCCCGGACCGCCGCCGCCGTGCGGAATGCAGAAGGTCTTGTGCAGGTTCAGGTGGCTCACGTCGCCACCGAACTCGCCCGGTGCGGCCACGCCGACCAGCGCATTCATGTTGGCGCCGTCCACGTACACGCGGCCGCCGTGTTCATGCACGAGTTCGCAGAGTTCCTTCACGCGGGTTTCGAACACGCCGTGCGTGCTCGGGTAGGTGATCATCACCGCCGCAAGCTTGTCGCTGTGCTTCTCGCAGGCGAACTTCAGGTCGTCCATGTCGACGTTGCCCTGCGCGTCGCAGGCCGTCACCACCACCTGCAAGCCCACCATCTGCGCGCTGGCCGGGTTGGTGCCGTGCGCCGATGAAGGAATGAGACAGATGTTGCGGTGGCCCTGGCCATTGGCTTCATGAAACGAGCGGATGGCCAGCAGGCCCGCGTATTCGCCCTGCGAACCCGCGTTGGGCTGCAGGCTGATGCCTGCGTAGCCGGTGGCTTCGCACAGCCAGGCGCGCAGCTGTGCATCGAGCTGGGCGTAGCCCACCAGCTGCTCGGCCGGCGCAAAGGGATGGATGTTGGCGAACTCCGGCCAGGTGATCGGGATCATCTCGCTGGTCGCGTTGAGCTTCATCGTGCAGCTGCCGAGCGGGATCATGCTGCGGTCGAGCGCCAGGTCCTTGTCCGACAGGCTGCGGATGTAGCGCAGCATGGCGGTTTCGCTCTTGTGGGTGTTGAACACCGGGTGCGTGAGAAAGGCGCTGGTGCGGCGCAGGTCGTCCGGCAGGCGCGGCGCGGTGTTGGCCAGGTCGTCGAAGCGAGGCATTGGCGTACCGGTAGGAACGAACAGCGCCCAGAGCGTCTCGATGTCGGCGCGCGTGGTGGTTTCGTCGAGCGAAATGCCCAGGTGCTGCTGCAGCCGCTGGCGCAGGTTGACGCCCGCGGCCTGCGCGCGCTCGATGATCTTGGGTGTGTCGTCGCCGGTGCGGATGGTCAGCGAATCGAAGGCCGTGGCGTTGACCGGCTCGCGGCCCATTTGCGCGAGGCCTTGCGCAAGGATGGCCGTGAGCGCGGCCACGCGCTGTGCGATGCGGGTCAGCCCGTCGGGGCCGTGGTACACGGCGTACATGCTGGCCACGACGGCCGGCAGCACTTGCGCGGTACAGATGTTGGAGGTGGCCTTCTCGCGGCGGATGTGCTGTTCGCGCGTCTGCAGCGCAAGGCGGTAGGCGGGCTGGCCATGGGTGTCGACGCTCACGCCGACCAGGCGGCCCGGCAGCGAGCGCTTGAACTCGTCACGGCAGGCCAGGTAGGCGGCGTGCGGACCGCCGTTGCACAGCGGCATGCCAAAGCGCTGGGTGGTACCGCAGACGATGTCGGCGTCCCATTCGCCGGGTGGGGCGAGCAGCGTCAGCGCCAGCAGGTCGGCCGCCACGCAGAAGGCCGCGTCGCACTGGTGCGCATGGCCCGCGAGCGGGCGCAGGTCGTGCACGTGCCCGGTGGTGGCGGGGTACTGCGCGAGCACGCCGAAGAACTCACCGCTCACCATCAGGTGCGGCAGCGTCTCGGACACGGTGCTGACCTTGACCTCGATGCCCAGCGGCGCGGCGCGCGTCTTGATGACTTCGATGGTCTGCGGATGGCAGTCGCCCGACACCAGGAACACGTTGCTCTTGCTTTTCACGCTGCGCTTGGCAAGCGTCATGGCCTCGGCCGCGGCCGTGGCCTCGTCGAGCATCGAGGCGTTGGCGATGGCCATGCCCGTGAGGTCGCACACCATGGTCTGGAAGTTGAGCAGGGCTTCCATGCGGCCCTGCGAAATCTCGGCCTGGTAGGGCGTGTAGGCCGTGTACCAGGCGGGGTTCTCGAGCACGTTGCGCAAGATGACGCCCGGCGTGTGCGTACCGTAGTAGCCCTGGCCGATGAAGCTCTTGAACACCTTGTTCTTTGCCGCAATGGCCTTCAGCTCGGCCAGCGCATCGGCTTCCGTGATGGGGGCCGGCAGCCGCATCGGCCTGGCGCGGCGAATGGCCGCGGGCACGATGCCGTCGATGAGTTCCGCGCGCGTTTCCGAACCGATCACCGGCAGCATGCGCGCCTCGTCCGCCGCATCGATGCCGATGTGGCGGGCAAGGAACTCTTCGGCGTTCTCCAGTTGTTGCAAGGAGGGAAAGGCGGAAATCGGCATGGCGGTGAAGGCTCGGAGATGAGGAAAGGCGTCGTGAAATCGGCGGATCAGGACTCGGCGGCGAATTTGTCGTAGCTGGCGGCGTCCAGCAGCGCGTCGAGCTGCGCGGGTTCGCTGAGCTTGACCTTGAAGAACCAGCCGGTGGCCAGCGGATCGGTGTTGGCGAGCGAGGGATCGGCGCGCAGGGCTTCGTTCACTTCGGTGATCTCGCCCGAGACGGGCATGAACACATCGGCCGCGGCCTTGACCGATTCGACGACACCGGCCACTTCACCCTGGGCAAAGGTCTTGCCGACTTCAGGCAGGTCGACGAATACCACGTCGCCCAGCGCGTCCTGTGCGTGCAAGGTGATGCCGACAGTGGCTGCGCCGCCTTCGGCCGAGACCCATTCGTGGTCCTTGGTGTACTTGATGCTCATGAAAAACTCCTCGTGGAAAAAGTGATCGGGGATGCCGAGCCTAGCCGCGGTAGTAGCGGGTGGGCACGAAAGGCAGGGTCGAGACTTCCATCGGAACCGGCTTGCCACGCACGATGGCTTGCACGCGGGTGCCCGGTTCTGAAAATGCGGTGGCCACGTAGCCCATGGCGAGCGGGCGGTCGGCCGTCGGGCCGAGAAGGCCGCTCGTGACAAAGCCGATGTCGTGGCCTTCGAACGACTGCAGCACCGCACCGTCGCGCACCGGAATGCGTTCCAGTGCCACGAGGCCCACGCGTCGGCGCTTGAGCGTGTCATGGTCGGTGCGGCCCGCTGCGCCGGCCGTGGCGGCCGCGAGCTGGGCCAGGACCTTGGCCGCACCCGGAAATCCGCCTTCGCGCGCGCCGCCGGTGCGGCGCACCTTCTGGATGGCCCAGTTGAGCGAGGCTTCGACGGGCGTGGTGGTGGTGTCGATGTCGTTGCCGTAGAGGCAGAGTCCGGCTTCCAGGCGCAGCGAATTGCGTGCGCCCAGGCCAACGGGCTTGACCTCGGGCTGGGCCAGCAGCAGGCGGGCGAGCGCGTCGGCATCCTTGCCGGCCACCGAGATCTCGAAGCCGTCTTCGCCGGTGTAGCCGCTGCGGGTGGCAAAGGCGGGAATGCCACCGATCTGCACCGCGCCGCCGGTCATGAAGACGAAGCGCTCGATGCCGGGCGACAGTCTTGCCAGCACCGTGGCCGCCTGCGGCCCCTGCAGCGCGAGCAGTGCATGGTCGGGCATGGGCTGCACATCACAGCGCGCGCCGATCTTCTGCTGGATGTGGGCCAGGTCGGCCACCTTGCATGCGCCATTGACGATCACGAAGATCGAGCCGTGCCCTTCGTTGAAGAACATCAGGTCGTCGAGGATGCCGCCTTCGTCGTTCAGCAGCAGGCCGTAGCGCTGCTTGCCGGGCGCGAGGTCGATCACGTCGACCGGTATCAGCGTTTCGAAGGCGGCGGCGGCGTCCGGGCCCACCAGGCGCAGCTGGCCCATGTGCGAGATGTCAAACAGCCCGGCGGCGTCGCGCGTGTGCTTGTGCTCGGCCATGAGGCCGGCGGGGTACTGCACCGGCATCGAATAGCCGGCAAACGGCACCATGCGGGCGCCCAGTTCCACGTGCAGGTCGTGCAGGGGCGTCTTGAGCAATTGGGCGTCGGATGATGAAGCGGAAGCGGCCACGGGGCACTCCAAAGGGGCAGTCGAATTCCATGGCGCAAGCCATGGGCCACCCCTGCTGTCCGCTTTACCTGAGAGATTCGCCCCACGATCGAGGTTTGCTCCTTCGGTGGGCTGCTGCATCGCGTTGATGCGGGCGACAGCCTCTCTCCAGCAAGGAAACGCCGGCATCCGCCAGCGCCTTGTCAGTCCTTTTGCCTGAGCGTTCGGGAAACCCCTGCGCCTTCGGCGGCCTCGCATGGCGAAGCTCTCTCCTGACCAGGCGAGTGTAGTGGATCGCGGCGCCCTGGTCCGGTGGCCGGCGGGCGGACGGGCTCAGTGCACGGTCTCGGAGGAGAGCGGAAGTAACCTCTCGATACGCTCGCGCAGCGATTCGGCCCGTTCCGCCCCGGCGGTCTTTTCGACCTCCGAGAGCATCAGCGCGGCGATCGTCAGCATGGCGTCGCGGTCTCGGGCTTCTCGCAGTGCGTCGCGCATCTGCTGCGCGAACCGGGGGTCGCGCCGCACGAACATGCGTTCGCAGATGTCGAACAGGAACATGCGCGTGGTGGCCAGGGAGCGCTTGCCGTCAAAGTGGTCGGTGGACGTGGCGGCCTGAGACGGTTCGGCGACGCGGTTGATGTGCGCCGCGGGGGCGGAGGGCACCGCCGCTTGCGGATAGTGCAGGTAGCCGCGGCTCATCAATGCCTGCAATGCCTGCTCGGCTTCACCGCGGCTCGCAAACATCGGGCTGAAATCGGTCAGCGAACGCCGGCCGTCGGCCATCAGCAGCAATGCGCGTTCGCGCTGGCTGAGCGTGCGTTGCCCGCCTTGCAGTTCGTCGCGGGCCTTGTCGGTCTTGGTGGGAAACATGGCGCAACAGCTTTTCGGAAATCGAGGCATGAAGCATCGTTGCAGCCTGTGACATTTTTGTGAAACCTTTGCACTACATGCCAGCAAACAAAAAAAACGGGCAGCCGGCGAAGGCTGCCCGTCTCGTTGCTAGGCCGTTCCGGCTACTTGGCGTAGACCAGGTCGCGCAGTGCCAGAGATATCCACGGCACGTAGGTAATCACCATCAGGCAGGCCAGGATCACGAGCACGAAAGGCACCAGGTACGTCACGATCCGGTCGAGCGAAATTCGAGCCACCGTGCAGGCCGCGAACAGGTTCACGCCAAAGGGCGGAGTGATCATGCCGAGCGCGAGGTTCACCACCATGATGAGCCCGAAGTGCACCGGGTCGACACCGAAATGCACTGCCACCGGCGCCAGGATGGGCGCGAGCACGATGATGGCCGCGCTGGTCTCGATGAACATGCCGATGACGAACAGCGCAGCGTTCACGCCCAAAAGGAACATGGTCGGTGACTTCAGCACCTCTTGCAGCCAATGGCCGATGGCGTCGGGCACGCCCGCCCGCGTGATCAGGAAGGCGAACAGGCCCGCGTTGGCGATGATGAACATGATCACCGCCGACGACAGCACCGACTTGCGCAGGATGAGGTACAGATCTTTCGGCTTGATCTCGCGGTAGATCACCACGCCCACCACCAGCGCATAGAACACCGCCACCGCCGAGGCTTCGGTAGGCGTGAAGATGCCGCCGTAGATGCCGCCCAGAATGATCACGGGCATCAGCAGCGCCCAGCCGGCCTGCCACGTCGCCTTGCCGAAAGGCATGCGGCCGTCGCCGTCGTTCTTGCCCCAGCCCCTCCACTTGCAGTAGACCCAGACGAACAGCATCAGCGCCAGGCTGATGAGAATGCCGGGGCCGAAGCCCGCAATGAAGAGCTCGCCGATCGACACTTCGGCGCTCACGCCGTACAGGATCATCGGGATCGAGGGCGGGATGATCACGCCCAGCTCGGCGCTCGTGGCCTGCAGCGCTGCCGCGTATGCGGTGGGATAGCCGTGCTTGATGAGCGCCGGAATCAGAATGGCGCCAATGGCAAAGGTGGTTGCGACCGACGAGCCCGACACCGCCGCAAAGATCATGCAGGTGAGCACGCAGGTCATCGGCAGCCCGCCCTGCACGCCACCCACGATGCTCTTGGCAAATTCGACCAGCCGGCGCGAGATGCCGCCGGTTTCCATCAAGTTGCCGGCCAGGATGAAGAACGGAATCGCCGCCAGCGGAAACTTGTTGATCGAGTTGAACATCTCCTTCACGGAAATGAGCATGTTGACGTTGGCCACCTGAATGCCCAGGATCGACGCGAGTCCGATGGACACGGCCACCGAAACGGACAGTGCGAAACACAGCACCATCGTTGCAACCATCACGGGCGTCATGATGTAGCCCCCACGTTCGGCACTTCGTGTCCTCGCTGCCCCCCAAGGGGGCCGTTCGCTTGCTTGGGGCGGCCCGGCGCGGCGCTCATTGCGCGGTCTCCAGTTCGAGCCGCTTGGGATCGAGAAAATTACCAACGATGCCGAACAGGCAGAAGACAGCGCCGACCGGCAGCGCCAGGTAAGACCACATCATCGACAGGCTTTCGAGTCCGGCCATCGACTGCACGCGGCCGCGCATCGCATAGTCCCAACCCCACCACAGAATGACCAGCATCAGTGCCAGCGCTGCAATGCTCACTACGGCATCGAGCACGCGCTTGATGCTGGGTGGGCTCCAGCGATAAAGCACATCCACGCTCACCATGGCGCCCTGGCGAAAGGCCATCGGGATGCCGAGGAACACCATCCAGATCAGGCTCATGCGGATCAGGATTTCGCTCCACTCAGCGGGTTGTTCGAGCACGAACCGCGTGATGATCTGGAACACGCCCAACCCGGAGGCGATGACCAGCATCACGCAGGCGGCGATCATCGAGAAGCCGGTGGTCCAGCGCTCGATGCCGAGAAATTTTTCTTTCATCTGCACCTGTCTTCAAAACAAAAAAGCCCGCCAGACCGATCCGGGCGGGCGGGAGCGTGCCGTCGGGGCGACGGCAGCCGGTTTACTTGTAGTCGCGGATCTTGTCGAGATTGGCCTTGCCGAAGTCCTTTTCGAACTGCGCGTTCACCGGTGCCAGGGCCGCGACGAACTTGGTCTTGTCGACGTTGTCGATCACGGTCATGCCCTTGGCGCGCAGGTCGGCTACGCCCTTGGCATCGTCTTCGTCCACGCGGGCGCGGTTGGCCTTGGTGCCTTCTTTCGCGGCCTCGAGAAAGGCCTGCTTGTCGGCGGCGCTGAGCTTGTCGAACGACGCCTTGTTCATCAGGAAGATGCAGGGCGAGTAGACGTGGCCGGTGAGCGACAGGTGCTTTTGCACCTGGTCGAACTTGGCTGCGATGATGACCGACAGTGGGTTCTCCTGGCCATCGACCGTGCCCTGCTGCAAGGCGGTGAACACTTCGGGGAAGGCCATTGGCGTGGTGACGATGCCGAAGGTCTTGTAGGCCGCGATGTGCACCGGGTTTTCCATGGTGCGCATCTTCAGGCCCTTGAGGTCTTCGGGGCCCTTCACGTCGCGCTTGCTGTTGGTCATGTGGCGGAAGCCGTTCTCGGCCCAGGCCAGCGCCTTGAAGCCCTTGGCGTCGAACTTGGTCAACAGGTCCTGGCCGATCGGGCCGTCGAGCACGGCGCGTGCGTGCGCTTTGTCGCGGAACAGGAACGGCACGTCGAGGATCTTCGTCTCCGGTACGAAGTTCGGCACCGGGCCGGTGGAGGAGAGCGCCAGCTCCTGGGTGCCGAGCTGCACGGCCTCGATCGACTCGCGCTCACCGCCCAGCGCGCCGCTGTAGAAGGTCTGGACCTTGTAGCGGCCGCCGGTGCGCTTCTCGACTTCCTTGGCAAAGACGTCGATCGCGACGCCCTGGTGGGAGTTCTGCGCGGTCGAAATGCTGATCTTCATGGTGGTCTGCGCGAAGGCGGCGCAGGCCATGCCCATGCCCAGAACCAGGCCAGCGGCCAGTCGGGTCAATTTCATTGTGTTGTCTCCAGAGAAAAGAAGGCGCGAAGCAGACGCCAAAAAAGGCACCCCGCGGATAGCCGCTTGACTATGCCGTAACCGGAAGCTTCACGGCGTCGGGATTTTCACGGACGTAGTCGCGAATCACCGCTTCGAAATTGGCGTCCGCCGAGAGCCCCAAAGCTCTGGCACGCGCGGTTTCGATGCGGCCGGGCCAGGTTTTAACGATGCGCTGGATGGCCGGATCGGGCGTGCGGTCGAGCAGGTCGGTGGCGGCCTTGCCGGCCACGCGCTCGAGCGCGGCGGCCATTTCTCCCACCGTGGTGGAAAGCGAGGGCAGGTTGAGCGCCGTGCGCGGGCCCCATTCGGCGTCGCCGGCTTCCGCCGCGCGGAGAATGCCTTCGACGGTGCGAGCTGGCGACGCGATGGCCACGGGCGTTTCGTCGGGCACCGGGCAGGCGGCGCGAATGCCCGCGAGTGGCTCGCGGATCATCCCGCTGAAAAAACCGGATGCCGCGCCGTTGGGCCGACCGGGACGCACGCTCACCGTCATCAGCCGCACGCTGCGGCCACGGATGAAGCCTTTGCGCGTGTAGTCGGCCACCAGCTGCTCGCCGATGAATTTCTGGATGCCGTAGCTGGTCTGCGGCGTCGGAAGCGTGTGGTCTTCGATCACCGGAGGCAGCGGCTGCTCGGGTGAATCGCCGAACACCGCCAGCGAGCTGGCAAACACCACCATCGGCCGTGTGCCCACGGCGCGCGCCTTCTCGAGCAGGGCATGCGTGGCGGCAAAGTTGCTGTGCATGCCCAGGTCGAAGTCGGTCTCGCATTCGCCGCTGACCGCGGCGGCCAGATGGAAGATGGCGTCGGCTTCGCGCCAGAGCGCTGCATCGGGCGATGCCAGTTGTTCGTTCAGGTCGCCGAGTGCGCTGGCAATGCGCGTATCGGCGGCAAGATCGGCCGGCGGCAGGGCGCGGTCGACCAGCGTGATACGCGAGATGGCCCGGGGCGGCGCACCCGCGAGTGAAAGCTTCCCCTGTTTCAGCAGCGTGCGGGCAAGGCGTGCGCCCACAAAGCCGGCGCCGCCAGTGATGACGATCTGCATGTGTCTTGTCTCCTTCGGCAACGAGGATAGCGCAGCACGGCGCCCGG
Organism: Variovorax sp. OV700; assembly: GCF_900099805.1. Taxonomy (GTDB): domain Bacteria; phylum Pseudomonadota; class Gammaproteobacteria; order Burkholderiales; family Burkholderiaceae_C; genus Variovorax. The sequence goes on from NZ_FNDR01000005.1 coordinate 220,923, forward strand.
CTCAGGCGACACTCGCGGCTCGCGCACTCAAGGAGCCGGACGACCGGAAAACGATGAACCTGCGATTCGTTGAAGCCTTTCACTGGGCCGTGGCGCTCAAGAGCGTCACCCGTGCGGCCGAGAAGCTGCACATCACGCAGTCGGCGCTCTCCAGCCGCATTGCCGCGCTCGAGCGGGAGCTGGGCGTGCTGCTGCTCGACCGGCGCGACAAGCAGTTTCGCCTCACGGTGGCGGGGCAGCGCTTTCATGCCTTTGCGCAGAAGCTGCTCGAAATGCAGATGCACATCAAGGCCGAGATGGGTTCGGGCGCGGTGCGCGAGGCCGTGCTGCGCGTGGGTGCCATCGAGTCGGTGGTGCACAGCTGGCTCACGGGCTGGCTCAAGCACATGCAGGCGACGCATCCGGACTTCGAGCTGGAGCTCACCGTCGAAACCACGCCAGTGCTGGTCGACCAGCTGCAGCGAGGCAAGCAGGACCTGGTGTTTGCCGCGCTGCCGGCCGCTGGTGACGGCGTGCGCACGCGCGCTGTGCCGCCGATGCCCATGTGCTTCGTCGGCCACCGCGAGCTGCACCTGAAGCGGCGCTACCGCCTGCCGGACCTGCTCTCGCTCGACCTGCTGACCTTTCAGCGCGGTTCGCAGCCGCACGTGGCGCTGCTCGAACTTTTTCGCGAAGCCGGCAGCCCGCCGCCGCGCGTGCATGCGATCTCATCGATTTCAGCGATGGCGCAGCTGGTGGAGGCGGGCTTCGGCGTGGCCACGCTGCCGCGCGCGGTGGTCGAGCCACTGGCGCGGCGCCTGCCGCTGCGCGTGCTGCCCTGCGACGACACGCTGGAGCCCTTGCCCATCTACGCAAGCTACCGCGACGATCCTTCGTCCCCGTTGCCGGAGGCCGCGCTGGGCTCCGCCGTGGTGCATGCATCGCACCGCCCAGGGTCATCGAAAAAATCGATGAGCTGAGAAAGAAACTTTGCGTTGGCGTTCGTGAGCGCGGATTCCCACAATCCGGCGCATCACCCCACAGCGATGCATCGGGCATCGAAAACGCCAAATGTCGAACCGTCCATCCTTCGTAGAACAGCCCGGCGCAGGCAGCAGCGCGCTGGCCGTGCGCCAGGCCTGCCGCAGCGGTGCGCTCCACGCCCACACCAGCGGCCTTGCAAGCGCCCACGTGCAGGGCAATCTCGTGCTCCTGCCGCAGGCTCACGCCGCCGATTTCCTGCGCTTTTGCCAGGCCAACCCCAAGCCGTGCCCGCTGCTCGGCGTGTCGGAGGCCGGTGACCCGGCACTGCCGGCGCTTGGCGAGGACATCGACATCCGCACCGACCTGCCGCGCTACCGCGTGTGGCGTGACGGCATGCTGGTGGACGAGCCCACCGACGTTCGCGCGCTCTGGAGCGACGATCTGGTGAGCTTCGTCATCGGATGCTCGTTCACCTTCGAGCATGCGCTGATGGCCGAGGGCATCGTCCTGCGCCATGTCGAGCAGGGCCGCAACGTGGCGATGTACCGAACCTCGGTGGCCACCACGCCCGCCGGTCCTTTCCATGGGCCGATGGTGGTGTCGATGCGCCCGCTGCGCGCGGCCGATGCCATTCGCGCGGTGCAGATCACTTCGCGCTTTCCGGCCGTGCACGGCGCGCCGGTGCACATCGGCGATCCGGCGCTCATCGGCATCCGGTCGATCGCCGATCCCGACTACGGCGACGCGGTCGAGGTCATGCCTGACGAATTGCCCGTGTTCTGGGCCTGCGGCGTCACGCCCCAGGCCGCGCTGGCCGCCGCCAGGCTGCCGTTCGCCATCACGCATGCGCCGGGCTCGATGCTGGTGACCGACCTGCTGCACCACAGCCTGGCTGCGTTCTAGCCCGCCGTTTTTCCATCCCCATTTCAATACCTGGAGACAACCATGAAGACCACCATCGACGCCACGCAGGCGGGCGACGGCGCACAGGCCGAAGGAAGCTGGCTGCGCACGCTCAATCCCAACGAGAAGCGCACGCTCACCGCATCGTTCAGCGGCTATGCGGTCGACGCCTTCGACTACTACACGCTGCCGCTGGTCACGCCCATTCTGCTGTCGCTGTGGGGCATGAGCAAGACAGAGGTGGGGCTGATCGGCACCGCCACGCTGGTGGCGTCCGCCTTTGGTGGTTGGATAGCGGGCATCCTGGCCGACAGGTATGGCCGCGTGCGCATCCTGCAGCTCACCATCCTGGTGTTCGCGATCTTCACCTTTGCCTGCGGGCTGGCGCAAACGCCGGGGCAGTTGATGGTCGCCCGAACGCTGCAGGGCCTGGGCTTCGGCGGCGAATGGGCCGTGGGCTCGGTGCTCATCGCCGAGATGATCCGGCCAGCTTATCGAGGCAAGGCGGTGGGCCTGGTCCAGAGCAGTTGGGCCGTAGGGTGGGGGGCGGCGGTGCTGGTGTCGATGGCGCTGTTCTCCTTCCTGCCGCCGGAATATTCGTGGCGCGTGATGTTCATGCTCGGGCTTCTTCCGGCGCTGCTGATCGTCTTCATCCGCCGCTCCATCCGCGACCCGGAGATCTATGTGCAAAGCCGCGCTGCCGTTGAACGCGGCGAGCGCAGCGGCAACTTTCTTGCGATCTTCAAGCCCGGCATGTTGCGCACCACGGTGCTCGCGAGCCTGCTGTTCACGGGCATGCAAGGCGGCTACTACGCCATCGGCGTCTGGCTGCCGACCTTCCTGAAGAACGAACGCCATCTCACGGTGCTGGGCTCGGGCGGCTACCAGTTCATGTTCATCGTCGGGGCCTTCGTCGGCTACCTGTGCGGCGCCTACCTGTCGGACCGCCTCGGCCGCCGCCGTGCGTTCATGCTCTTTGCCGTGGGCGCCGGATCGCTGGTCTACGCCTACACGCTGCTGCCCATCACCGACGGACTGATGCTGCTGCTCGGCTTTCCGCTCGGCTTCTTCATGTCGGGCATCTTCAGCGGCGCGGGCGCTTTCCTCGCGGAGCTTTTTCCCAACGAACTGCGCGGTTCCGGACAGGGCTTTTGCTACAACTTCGGGCGCGGCATCGGCGCCACCTTTCCAGCGCTGGTCGGGGTGCTGAGCGACCGCATGCATCTTCCGCTGGGCACCGCCATCGGCGTGTGCGCGGCGGTGGCCTATGCGATGGTGGTGGTGGTTGCGCTCTGTCTTCCAGAGACGCGTGGACGCGACCTGCGCCAGAACTGATCCGAGCGGGAACGAGCGAAAACGAGCGCTCGTACCGTCGCAAGGAAATTCTCATGAAATTGCTATTGATTGCTGCCTTGTTCGCAGCGACGGTGACGCACGCCCAGACGCGCTGGCAACTGGCGACCGGCTACCGCGCCGAGTCCTTCCACACGCAGAACATCGTGTGGTTCGCAGGAGAGGTGGAACGGACCACAGCGGGTGCGCTGCGCATCGAGGTGCGGCCGAACAACACGCTGTACAAGCTGGGTGACATCCGCCAGGCGGTGCAGGCAGGCCAGGTGCAGGCGGGTGAGACCATCATGAGCAGCCTGGTCGAGGCGATTCCGATCGCCGGGGCCGATGCCATCCCCTTCGTGGTGGGCAACTATGCCGATGCGAAGCGACTGTGGGACCTGCAGCGCCCGCTGATCGACAAGCACTTTGCAGCGCAAGGCCTGAAAGCGCTGTACGCCGTTCCCTGGCCGCCGCAGGGGTTGTACACGGTCGCGCCAATGCGATCGGCGTCCGACTTCAAGGGTATGCGCATGCGCACCTACAACCAGGCCACCGTGCGCATCGCCGAGATGCTGGGCGCCACGCCCGTGGATGTGCCGATGGTGGACGTCAAAAAGGCATTGGCCGGCGGCCAGCTGGACAGCATGATCACCTCGGCCGTGACCGGTGTGGAGAACCAGGTCTGGAGCCAGTTCCGGCATTACCACGAGATCAATGCCTGGTTTCCGAAGAACATCGTGTTCGTCAACCTGCAGGCGTTCGATGCACTGCAGCCCGCCGTCAAGCAGGCGGTGCTGAACGCCGCCGGTGAGGCCGAGCTGCGTGGCTGGGCCATGAGCCAGGACGAGGCCGCCGGCTCCACCCGCAAGCTCAAGGCCGAGGGCATGCAGGTCGACCGCATTGCGCCCGGCTTCGAAGCCGAGCTCAAGCGGCTGGGCGAGCGATTCTCCCGCGAATGGGTGCGCTCGGTCGGGAATGAAGCCAACCTCATCTTCGTACCGTATTACTTCCAACGTTAGTTGCCATCCCAGTGCCTTGCCCGGCCGGCCCGGACAAGGAGGCATTCATTCAACACCACAAGCTGAAACACCATGCAAGACAACATCTCCCCCCCGCGCTGGCAGTTCTGGATCGACCGCGGAGGCACATTCACCGACCTGGTCGGCCGCGATCCTGAGGGCAGGCTGCACACGCTCAAGCTGCTGTCCGAGAACCCCGAGCAATACAAGGACGCCGCCGTAGAGGGCATCCGCCGCCTGCTGAACCTAAAGCCCGGCGAACCCGTCGCGCCCGAGCGCGTCGAGTGCGTGAAGATGGGCACCACGGTGGCCACCAACGCGCTGCTGGAGCGCAAGGGCGAGCCCACGGTGCTGGTCACCACGGCGGGCTTTCGCGATGCGCTGCGCATTGCCACGCAGGCGCGGCCGCGGCTGTTCGACCGCCGCATCGTGCTGCCCGAGCTGCTCTATGAGCGCGTGATCGAGGCCGGCGAGCGCATGGACGCGCAAGGCGGCGTCGTGCAGCCGCTGGACGAGGGCGCCTTGCGCACCGCGCTGCAAGAAGCCTTCGATGCCGGCCTGCGCGCCTGTGCCATCGTCTTCATGCACGGCTGGCGCTACACCGCGCACGAACTCGCGGCCGAGCGCATTGCGCGCGCCATCGGCTTCACGCAGGTGTCGGTGTCGCACAAGACCAGCCCGCTCATGAAGCTGGTGCCGCGCGGCGACACCACGGTGGTCGATGCCTACCTGAGCCCGATTCTGCGGCGCTACGTGGAACAGGTGTCGCGGCAGATGCCGGGCGTGCCGCTGTTCTTCATGCAGAGCTCGGGTGGGCTCACGCAGGCCGACCGCTTCCAGGGCAAGGACGCGATTCTTTCCGGCCCGGCGGGCGGTATCGTCGGCATGGTGCGCACCGCGCTCGACGCCGGCCATGCGCGCGTGATCGGATTCGACATGGGCGGCACCTCCACCGACGTGTCGCATTACGCCGGCGAGTTCGAGCGTTCGTTCGAGACCCAGGTGGCCGGCGTGCGCATGCGCGCGCCGATGATGAGTATTCACACCGTGGCCGCGGGCGGCGGCTCGGTCATCGCGTTCGACGGCGCGCGGCTGCGCGTGGGGCCCGAGTCGGCGGGCGCCAACCCGGGGCCGGCCAGCTACCGCCGTGGCGGTCCGCTCACCACCACCGATGCGAACGTGCTGCTCGGCAAGATCCAGCCTTCGCACTTTCCACGTGTGTTCGGGGCGAACGCCGATGAGCCGCTCGACCTGGCAGCGGCACGGAGCGGCTTCGATGCCATGGCGCGCCGCATGTCCGAAGCGACAAGCCGACGCGTGAGCGCGGAAGAAGTGGCGAGCGGGGCGCTGCGCATCGCAGTCGCCAGCATGGCCAATGCCATCAAGCGCATTTCGGTGGCGCGCGGCTACGACGTCACGCAGTACACGCTGCAGTGCTTCGGCGGCGCGGGCGGCCAGCACGCGTGCCTGGTGGCCGATGCGCTGGGCATGGGCAGCATCTACCTGCATCCGCTGGCGGGCGTGCTCTCCGCCTTCGGCATGGGTCTGGCCGACCAGCTCGCGATGCGCGAGCTGGCGCTCGAGCGCAAGCTCGACGCAGAAGGGTTGGCCGCGGCACGCGAGGCCGCCGGCATGCTCGCCGCGCAGGCGAAGGGCGAGCTGCGCGAGCAGGGCGTGGCGGATGCGGTCATCGCCTTGGTGCACCGCGTGCAGCTTCGCTACGAAGGCACCGACACCGCACTGGCCTGCACGCTGCCCATGGCGGGCACGATCAACGAGGCCATTGCCGCGATGCGCGACGAATTCGAAACCGGCTACCGACGCCGCTTCGCCTTCCTGATGGCCGAGCGCGCACTTGTGATCGAGGCGGTGACGGTCGAAGCCGTGGGGGCCGGCGAGCGTGGCGCGCCACCGGCCGCGCAGGCCGACGTTTCCCTTAGTTCACCCGAGCCGCTGGCGGCCGTGCGGATGTACTGCGAGGCCGACGAGAAAGCCGCCGGCTGGCGCGACGCCGCGCTGTTCGACGAGGCGGCCCTCACGCCCGGCGCGACCATCGACGGCCCCGCCATCCTCGCGGGCCGCAATGCCACCACGGTGATCGAGCCCGGCTGGCAGGCGCGCGCCACCGCTGCCGGCATCGAGCTGCACCGGGTGCGCCCGCGTGTGGCCACGCAGGCCATGGGCACCAGCGCAGACCCGGTGATGCTGGAGGTGTTCAACAACCTCTTCATGAACATCGCCGAGCAGATGGGGCTGCGGCTGCAGAACACGGCCTATTCGGTCAACATCAAGGAGCGGCTCGACTTTTCTTGCGCGCTGTTTGACGTGCAAGGCAACCTCATCGCCAATGCGCCGCACATGCCGGTGCACCTGGGTTCGATGAGCGAGTCGATCAAGACCGTGATCGACGGCAATCCCGGCATGAAGCCCGGCGACGTCTTCGTGCTGAACGACCCCTACCACGGCGGTACGCACCTGCCCGACATCACGGTGGTGACGCCGGTGTACCTGGACGCGGGCGATGCGCGGCCTTCGTTCTACGTGGCTTCGCGCGGCCACCACGCCGACGTGGGCGGCATCACGCCGGGCTCGATGCCGCCGTTCTCCAGCTCCATCGGCGACGAAGGCGTGCTGATCGACAACTTCAAGCTGGTGGAGGGCGGTCGATTGCGCGAGGCCGAGCTGCGCGCGCTGCTGGGGAGCGGGGCGCATCCGTCGCGCAACATAGAGCAGAACCTGGCCGACCTGCGTGCGCAGATTGCCGCCAACGAGAAGGGCGTGCAGGAGCTGCAGGCCATGGTCGCGCAGTTCGGCCGCGAGACCGTGGCCGCCTACATGGGCCACGTGCAGGACAACGCCGAGGAGTCGGTGCGCCGCGTCATCACGGCGCTGAAGAATGGCGAGTTCACGCTGCCGCTGGACAACGGCGCACAGATTCGCGTGCGGGTCACGGTCGATGCGGTCGCGCGCTCGGCCACGGTGGATTTCACCGGCACCAGCGCGCAATTGGCCAACAACTTCAATGCGCCGCGCGCCATCACGATGGCGGCCGTGCTGTACGTGTTCCGCACGCTGGTGGACGACGACATTCCGCTCAACGCGGGCTGCCTGAAACCCATCGAGGTGATCGTGCCGAATGGCTGCATGCTCAACCCGCTGCCGCCGGCCGCGGTGGTGGCGGGCAACGTCGAAACGTCGAGCTGCGTGACCAATGCGCTCTATGGCGCGCTGGGCGTGATGGCTGCCAGCCAGTGCACGATGAACAACTTCACCTTCGGCGACGGCGAGCACCAGTACTACGAGACCATCTCGGGCGGCTCTGGCGCCGGCCCCGGTTTCGACGGCACGAGCGTGGTGCAGACGCACATGACCAATTCGCGCCTGACCGACCCCGAGGTGCTCGAATTCCGCTACCCGGTGCGGCTCGATAGCTATCGTCTGCGCACAGGTTCGGGCGGGGCAGGGCGCTGGCGAGGCGGCGACGGCGGCGTGCGGCGTGTTCGCTTCCTGGCGCCGATGACGGCGTCCATCCTCAGCAACGGCCGGCTCTACGGTGCGTTCGGCGGAGCAGGTGGCGAGGCCGGTGCAGTGGGGATCAACCGCGTTGAGCGGTCTGACGGCACGGTGGAATCGTTGGAGCACATCGGGCAAGTGCAGATGGCACCGGGGGACGTGTTCGTGATCGAGACGCCTGGTGGAGGCGGGTGGGGCGAAGGCGCGGTCTGAAGTTTGCGCTCTGTGTTCAGGGCGGCGCTCCCGCCGACGGGGTACCTTTCTCCGCGAATGTCCCCCGGCCTGCGGCCTCCTCCTTTATTTCGCTGCGCAAGGCACCCCATCGACGGGATCGTTGTTCAGAGCGGTGGTTGATCGAGCGGAACAACCGCAGCGCCCAGTGGGCGCAGGGCGCCGGGTACTCCCCGCAGCGAAATAAAGGAGGAGGCGAAGCCGGGGGACATTCGCGGAGGGGAGTACCCGGTGGCCTGTGCACGCGCCCTGAACAAGAGCCCTGAACAAGAGCACAGACCGCGAATTACATCCCCACGTAGTTAGGCCCGCCGCCCCCTTCAGGCGTAACCCACACGATGTTCTGCGTCGGGTCCTTGATGTCGCAAGTCTTGCAGTGCACGCAGTTCTGCGCGTTGATCTGCAGGCGCTGTTTGCCGTCGTCGGTGCCTACGAACTCGTACACACCGGCCGGGCAGTAGCGGCTTTCAGGGCCCGCGAACTTCGACAGGTTGATGTTCACCGGCACCGACGCATCCTTGAGCGTCAGGTGTGCCGGCTGCTGTTCCTCGTGGTTGGTGTTGCTGATGAACACGCTAGAGAGGCGGTCGAAGGTGAGCTTGCCGTCCGGCTTCGGATAGACGATGGGCTTGCACTCCGCCGCGGGCTTGAGGTACAGGTGGTCGGGCTTGTGGCGGTGCAGCGTCCATGGAATGTGGCCCTTGAGCAGCCACTGCTCGATGCCGTTCATGAAGGTGGCAACGCCCAGGCCCTTCTTGAACCAGGCCTTGAAGTTGCGTGCCTTGTTCAGTTCCGTGTAGAGCCAGCTCTTCTCGAAGGCGGCCGGGTAGGCCGTGAGCTCGTCGTGCTGGCGGCCGGCCTGCACGGCGTCGTACGCGGCTTCGGCGGCCAGCATGCCGGTCTTGATGGCGGCGTGGCTGCCCTTGATGCGGCTCACGTTGAGATAGCCGGCCTCGCAGCCGACCAGCGCGCCGCCCGGGAACACAGTCTTGGGCAGCGACATCAGGCCGCCGGCCGTGATGGCGCGCGCGCCGTAGCCGATGCGCTTGGCCGGCTTGATGCCTTTGGCCTCGTCGCCTTCCAGGTACCAGCGGATGTTGGGGTGCAGCTTCCAGCGCTGCATTTCCTCGAACGGGCTCAGGTACGGGTTGCTGTAGTCCAGACCGGTGATGAAGCCCATGGAGATCTTGTTGTCTTCCATGTGATAGAGGAAGGCGCCGCCGTAGGTGTCGCTCTTCATCGGCCAGCCTGCGGTGTGCAGCACGAAGCCGGGCTGGTGCCGCTTGGGGTCGATTTCCCACACTTCCTTCACGCCAAGGCCGTAGGTCTGCGGGTCCTTGCCTTCGTCCAGCTTGAACCTGGCGATCAGCTGGCGGCCCAGGTGGCCGCGCGCGCCTTCGGCGAACACGGTGTACTTGCCCAGGAGCTCCATGCCGAGCTGGAAGTTCTCGGTGGGTTCGCCGTCCTTGCCCACGCCCAGGTTGCCGGTGGCAACGCCGCGCACCGAGCCGTTCTCGTTGTAGAGCACTTCGGCCGCCGGGAAGCCGGGGAAGATCTCCACGCCCAGGTTCTCGGCCTGCTGCGCCAGCCACTTGGTGAAGTCGCTCAGGCTGACGATGTAGTTGCCGTGGTTCTGGAAGCAGGCCGGCAAAAAGGCATTGGGCGTGCGCAGGCCCGACTTCTCGCCGAGGAACACCATCGCGTCGTCGGTGACGGGCTGGTTCAGCGGGGCGCCCTGTTCCTTCCAGTCGGGCAGCAGCTCGTTGAGGGCGCGCGGGTCCATGATGGCGCCCGAGAGAATGTGCGCGCCGGGCTCGGAGCCCTTCTCGAGCACCACGACCGAGATTTCCTTTTCGTGGTGGGCGGCCAGCTGCTTGAGCCGGATGGCGGTCGAGAGGCCGGCCGGGCCGCCGCCGACGACCACCACGTCATATTCCATGGATTCGCGGGGGCCGAACTGGGCGAGGATTTCGTCGTGGGTCATGTGGGTCTCGTCGATAATGATTTGAGGCTCGGACGCTTCGAGGGCGCGAAACATTTTATGTGGAGTGCGGGACGTCGCCTCGGCGACTCCGCAACGGCTCAACAGGACCCTCTTTTCATGGCTTACAGCATCGACCTTTCGGGCCGCGTGGCCTTTGTCACCGGCGCTTCCAGCGGCCTGGGCGCGCAGTTTGCCAAGACGCTGGCGCGCGCTGGTGCGGCGGTGGTGCTGGCAAGCCGCCGGGTCGAGAAACTCAAGGAGCTGCGCGCGCGCATCGAGGGCGAGAGCGGAGACGCCCACGTGGTCGAGCTCGACGTGACCGACATCGGCAGCATCAGGGCCGCCGTGGCGCGCGCCGAAACCGAAGTGGGCCCCATCGACATCCTGGTCAACAACTCGGGCGTGAGCACCACCCAGCGCCTGCAGGACGTGACCCCCGACGACTACGACTACATCTTCGACACCAACGTGAAGGGCTCGTTCTTCGTCGCGCAGGAGGTGGGCAAGCGCATGCTGGCGCGCGCCGACGGCTCGGCGCCGGGCACCTACATCGGCGGACGCATCATCAACATCGCCTCGGTGGCGGCGCTCAAGGTCATGCCGCAGATCGGCACCTATTGCATGAGCAAGGCCGCGGTGGTGCAGATGACCAAGGCCATGGCGCTCGAGTGGGGCCGCTTCGGCATCAACGTGAACGCGCTGTGCCCCGGCTACATCACGACCGAACTCAACGAGGACCACTGGCTTTCCGAAGGGGGCGCCAAGCTCGTGAACATGCTGCCGCGCAAGCGCGTGGGCAAGCCCGAAGACCTCGACGGCCTGATCGTGCTGCTGGCCAGCGGGCAGAGCCACTTCGTGAACGGCGCGGTGATTGCCGCGGACGACGGGTTCGCGCTTTGATCCTTCCATCTCACCAGATCCGCCGATGAGAATCGAAATCCCCGAAAAGAAGAAGCTCGTGTACGAAATGTCCATCCCCATCCGCTGGGGCGACATGGATGCCATGGGCCACCTCAACAACGGCACCTACTTTCGCTACCTGGAAACCGCGCGCATCGACTGGATGCACTCCATCGGCTTCGAGCCCGAGCCGGGCGGCGAGGGCATGGTGATCGTCAATGCCTTCTGCAATTTCTACCGCCAGATCGAATACCCGGGCGACGTGCTGCTCAAGATGTACGTGAGCGACCCGGGCCGCACCACCTTCGAGAGCTGGGCCACCATGGCGCGCGTCGATGCGCCCGACGTGGTCTGCGCGGCGGGTGGAGCGACCACGATCTGGGTCGATTTTCCGAAGCAGAAGGCGCTGGCCCTGCCCGACTGGCTGCGCACGCTGGTGAGCGACTGAGTTGCCGCGCCTGTGACCGGACGCGCCGTCCTCAGGCCGGCCGCAGCACGATGCGTGCCTCGAACCCGCTGGCGGCGCCCGCCGGCGGCGAGGCGAGTTCGAGCTTCGCGTTGTGCTTCTCGACGATGGTGCCCACGATCGACAGGCCCAGCCCGTAACCCGCACGGTCGGAGCTGTGCCGCACGTGGCGCTGCTGCAGCGTGGCGAGCTGTTCCGCGCTGACGCCCGGGCCGAAGTCGCGCACCGCGAGCGTGCAGGGCGCCATCACCTCGATCACCACGCGGCCGCTGCCGCTGTAGCGAAGCGCGTTTTCCACCAGGTTGCGCAGCGCAATGGCCAGCGCGTCGACGTCGCCCGAGGCGGCGGGCGCCACGGTGTCAGGCACCTTGAGTGCCAGGCGTTCGCTGATCTGTGGGTCTTTCCAGAATTCCTGCACCACCGCGCCTGCAAGCTGGACCAGGTTGACCCGTGAGCGCGCAAGCGACGCGCCGGATTCGGCGCGCGAGAGCTGGAGCAGCTTCTCGGTGCGGTGGCTGAGTATCTGCAGCGCATCGAGCGCGGCCTGGACATCGTTGCGCTGCAGGTCGTGCTCGAGCGCGGTCTGCAGCCGCAGCCGCGCAGCGGCCAGGGGCGTTCGCAGCTCGTGGGCCGCGTTGGCCGCCAGCGCGCGCTCGACGTCGAGCGACTGCGACAGGCGCTCCAGCAGGCTGTTGACGTGGTCGCCCACCGAGCGCAGTTCCCGCGGCAGGCCGGGCAGGGTGATGGGCCGCAGGTCGGAGCCGCTGCGCTTTTCGATCTCGCCCGCAAGCTGCTGCAGCACGCGCAGCTCGGTGCGCGCCACGTTGCGCAGCACCAGCGCCAGCAGCGGCAGCACGGCGCCCAGCGGAATGATCAGGCCGTAGAGCGTGCGGTTCAGCGCCGTGCGACGCTCGTCGAGCGGATCGGCCACCTGGAAGTAGAGGCCTCGCGTGGGGTGCCGCACGGTATAGATGCGCCAGGTCTGGTTGTTCGCAAAGCCCGCTGCCAGCGGAACGTCGAAAGCATCGTTGGGTGACTCGGCCGAGCGCAGCAGCACATGCTCGTGGATGTCCACGATCTGGTAGTTCACGGCGTCTTCCGAGAACAGCTGCTTGGGCGCGACCATCGGCATGGTGGCTGGGGTGTTCCCCTGCTGCAGCTTGTCGAGTTCCTGCACCGCCATGTCGAACATGCGGTGCGACACCTCGACCAGTTCGTTGTCGAAGTTGTGGTTGATCTCGCGGTCCACATACCAGACCACGGCCAGCACGCACAGCATCCACACGCCGCCCACCCAGACGATCAGCGTGCGAGTCAGGCGGCCGGCCAGCGTGTCGGGGCCGGTGGGGGGGAGAATTGCGTTCATTCGTCGTCGTCTGCCGAAGTCGACAGGCGATAGCCGAGGCCGCGCAGTGTCTGGATATGGCTCTTGCCGAGCTTGCGCCGCAACCGGCTGATGAACACCTCGAGCGTGTTGCTGTCGGCCTCGTCGCCGAAGCCGTAGAGCGCATCGGCGAGGTTCTCGCGGGTGTGGATGCGTTCGGGCCGCGTGGCCATGACGCGCAGCAGCGCCCATTCCTTCTGGGTCAGGACGACGGGATTCCCGTCCTTGCGGACCCGGTCTTGAGCCAGATCGATCTCCAGCGTGCCGAGGTGGAGCACCGGCGAACTGCCGGCGCTGCGCCGCCGCTCGACCGCGCGCAGCCGCGCCAGCAGCTCGGCTGGATCGTAGGGCTTGATGAGGTAGTCGTCGGCGCCGGCATCGAGCCCGCGGATGCGGTCGGTGACCTGGTCGCGCGCGGTCAGCACGATGACGATGGGCGGCTCCCGCAGCGCGCGCACCTGCGGCAGCAGCGAAAGGCCGTCGCCGTCGCCCAGGTGCAGGTCGAGCAGCACGGCGGCGTATTGCACCGAATGCAGGGCGCCCCGGGCCTCGGCGAGGCTGGACGCCACATCGACCACGAAAGCCTTCGCAATCAGGTAGCTGCAAACGGCGTCTGCCAACGCACTGTCATCTTCGACGAGCAATATGCGCACGCGAGGTCACTCTTTCTTTCAAAAAACCGAGTCTAGCGCCGACCGCCGGGCGGACCGGGAGCACGTCAGCTTTCGTTCAGACTGCTTCAGGATTGGTTCAGACCAGGAACGTAGGCTCATGGGGTTTCCCGGACTTGTTTTTCTGCTGCTTGCTTCTCTGCTCATGACGCGTGTGCTGAATCTGCCGACTGTTTCCAATAATCTTCGTCTGGGGGGCATGTCCCTTCTGGCGCTGGTGCTCCTGCTGGGCTGGGACGCCACCGGCGGCGACCTCGTCCTCGCGCGGCTCGCGGGCACGCCCATGGGGTTTCCGCTGCGCGACAACGCCTTTCTCGTCCATGTGATGCACGAAAGCGCCAAGAACCTGAGCTGGCTGCTCGTGATTGCGCTGTTCGCTGGCATCCGCTGGCCGCTGGGCATCCTGCGGCGGCTGCCGGTTCGCGCCCGGGCGCAGTTGGCTTTCACCGTGCTGCTTTCGGTGGTTGCGGTCAGCCTGCTCAAGCACGCAAGCCATACGAGCTGCCCCTGGGATCTGAAGGAATTCGGCGGTGTGGCAAGCCACGTGTCGCATTGGGCATGGAAGGTCTATGACGGCGGCCCGGGCGGGTGTTTTCCAGCCGGCCATGCCTCTGCGGCCTTCGCGTACCTGGGCGGCTATTTCGTGCTGCGCCGGGTGTCGCCGCGCTCCGCGCTCGTGTGGCTCGGCGTGTCGCTGGCCGCGGGCCTTGCGCTGGGGCTGTCGCAGCAGCTGCGAGGCGCGCACTACATGAGCCACACGCTGTGGACGGCGTGGATCTGCTGGGTGGTGGGCTTTGCCATCGACCTCGTCGCCGCACCCCGGGCCCCTCGACTGCCAGCAGCCCAGCCTGCCGTCCTGCATGCAGGATCTTGATGTCGCCCTGTTCGCGCTGATCAACGCTGGCGCCGCGGCACCTGCGTGGAGCATCTATTTCGCGCGCTTTGCCTCCGATGTGCTGCCGGCTTTGCTGGCTGTCGCGATCATCGGCGGGGCGGCTCTCGACCGGCGCTTGCGCTATGCCTGCTTTACCGCGCTGGTCAGCGTGCTGGCGGTATGGCTCTTCGTGAACGTGTTCCGTTCGGCCATCCCGTTCCAGCGGCCCGCTTTCTATGGGCTGGGCATCCAGTGGGCGCCGCAGGGCGCACGGCCGGGGTTTCCCAGCCTGCATGCCGCATGCACCTTCGCGGCGGCATTTTCCCTCTGGTGTCTGCCCTGGCGCGCGCCCATGTTCGCCGCGCTGGCAGTGGCCGCGGTGGTCGGGTGGAGCCGGATATTCCTGGGACTGCACTTTCCGTTCGACGTGGTGGTCGGCGTCATGCTCGCCGCCCTGGTGTCGATCGTGGTGGAGCGCGGCGTCAGCCGGCCGCTGAACCTGGCGCTCAGGGCCTACATGCGGCCCAGGCTGAGAGCAAGAAGGGCCCGAGTCTGAACGCCGGCTGAACGCGCAATTCAGGCTTCCTTCAGTTGCGCTTCCTACAGTCGGCGCATGTCATTTTCGCGAATCGAACCCGCGCCCGCGCGGAGCATTGGCCCGTCCGCGGCCGGTTTGCCGTACCTCGCGCCTGCAGGCGCGCTCTGGGGGCGCTTCGATCGGTGGCTTGCCGAGCCGCGCTCGGCGCAAAAGCTCGTCGTGTGGCTGGGCATCTACCTGGCCGCGGCCGCCAACTGGCCGCTGTGGAACGAACTGGCGCGCATCGGCGGTGCGCCCAGCACCTACCTGCCCACCATCGCCGCCATGGCGGTGCTCATGATGTGCGCCACCGTGGCGCTGCTGTCCTTCACCGCGTGGTCGCGCTGGATGAAGCCGCTGTGGTTCGCGGTGGTGCTGCTGGCCGCGTTCGTCCAGCACTACATGCTCGAGTACCGCGTGGTGATGGACCCGACCATGGTCGCCAACGTGCTGCAGACCGACCCGAACGAGGCACGCGACCTCATGAGCTGGCGCATGGCGTACCACGTGCTGCTGGTGGTCCTGCTGCCGGCCCTGGCGCTCTGGCGCGTGCGTATCGTGCCGATGCGCTTCGTCTCCAAGCTCTGGCGCAACGCGGCGCTGCTCCTGCTGGCGGTGGCGGTGGCCCTGGTGGCCGCCGTGTCGATGAACCGGCAGCTGGCGCCGCTGATGCGCAACAACGTTCACCTGCGCTACATGATGAACCCGGTGGCGAGCCTCTATTCGGCCGGCGCGGTGGTCTTCAGGCCGATGTTCAAGCGCAGCCGCAAGCTGATTCCCATCACTGCCGGAACGACGCTGGGCGCGAGCTATGCCGGCCAGTCGCGGCCGCCGATGTTCGTGCTGGTGGTGGGCGAGACGGCCCGGGCCGACCACTTCGGCCTCAACGGCTATGCGCGCGACACCACGCCCGAACTGGCCGCGCGCGGCGTGCTGAGCTATCGCGACGTGCATTCGTGCGGTACCAACACGCTTGCTTCGGTGCCGTGCATGTTCTCGCCGCTCGGCAAGCAGGGCTACGAATCGCGCGACGACGACTACGAGAACCTGGTCGACGTGCTCCAGGCCGCGGGACTGGCGGTGCTGTGGCTCGACAACCAGGCCGGCTGCAAGGATGTCTGCGCGCGCATTCCGAACGCCTCCGCGTTCGACAGCCTTTCGCCGGCTCTGAAGAGTGCGCTGTGCGATGGGGAGGAATGCTTGGACGACGTGATGCTCAAGGGGCTCGACGAGCGCATTGCGGCGCTGCCGGCCGAGCGCCGCGCCAAGGGCGTGGTGCTGGTCATGCACCAGATGGGCAGCCACGGGCCGGCCTACTACAAGCGTTCGGCGCCGGAGGTGAAGCGCTTCCTGCCCGAGTGCAAGACCAACGCGCTGGCCGAGTGCGGGCATGCGGAGCTGCAGAACGTCTATGACAACTCGATTGCCCAGACCGACCGTTTCCTCGCCCAGACCATCGACTGGCTCAAAGCGCAGTCGAACCAGTACGACCCGGCCTTGCTCTACGTGAGCGACCACGGCGAATCGCTTGGCGAGTACGGCCTGTTCCTGCACGGCGTGCCCTACAGCTTTGCGCCGGAGGCACAGAAGCACGTGCCCATGGTCACCTGGTTCAGCGACGGCATGAGCCAGCGCCGCAAGCTCTCGCGCCCGTGCATGGAAGCGGGGCTCGATGCGCCGCTGACGCACGACAACCTCTTTCACACCGTGCTGGGGCTGATGGACGTGGGCAACTCCACCTACAAGCCCGCCCTGGACGCGCTCGCGTCCTGCCGCAACAAGACCTGAAGCCGCGGCCCGCTATTTCTTCTCGCGGGGCAGCCGCCCCATCAGGAAGAACTCGGGGTTCGGCTGCATGCCGCTGAAGCTCGCAAGCCGGTTGCTGAGGCCGAAGAAGGCGGTGATCGAGGCAATGTCCCAGACGTCTTCATCGTCGAAGCCGTGGACATGCAATGCGGTGAAGTCCGCATCGTCGATCTCGTGCGAGCGTTCGCAGACCTTCATCGCAAAGTCGAGCATCGCGCGCTGGCGCGGCGTGATGTCGGCCTTGCGGTAGTTCACCGCCACCTGGTCGGCCACCAGCGGCTTCTTCTCGTAGATGCGCAGCAGCGCGCCGTGCGCCACCACGCAGTAGAGGCACTGGTTGGCCGCGCTGGTGGTGGTAA
The DNA here is from genome assembly GCF_900099805.1 of Variovorax sp. OV700. Taxonomy (GTDB): domain Bacteria; phylum Pseudomonadota; class Gammaproteobacteria; order Burkholderiales; family Burkholderiaceae_C; genus Variovorax. Next base: position 237,905 of record NZ_FNDR01000005.1, read on the forward strand.
CGATCATCTCGCGGTCGCCCTTGGTGAGCGAACCTTCCTCTTTCAGCATCAGCGCGTCGTGGTATGCGAAGAAGGCGCGCCACTCGGCCGGACGGCGCGCGAGCGCGAGGAAAACGTTGGGCACGAAGCCGGCTTTTTCCTGCACCGCAAGAATCGCGGTGCGGATGTCTTCCGGCAGGTCTTTCAGCTCGGCGAGAGGGTAGCGGTCGGCCATTTTTCGTCTCCTGGGTGGAATGCCAGGATCGATCATAGGCAACCGCCGCTCCTTGCCCCGACCCGGGCTTCTGCGCCTACTTCAGCGCCTTGCCCTGCGTAGCGCCCAGCGGCGTGTGCAGCTGCGAAGCCACCCACTGGCCGAGGTTGTCGTCGCGGCCCTGCAGCAGGTAGCGCGTGTCGGGCTTGCCGTAGTTCTGCACCGCCATCGCCGAGAACTTGCCGATGTCGGTCTTCGGGTCGCGCAGGCGGTTCACGATCAGCACTTTCTTCGTGTCGGCGAAGTCGGCCATCATGTTCTGGTCACCCTCGCTGTCGCCGGCAATGAAGCACGGGCCATAGCCATATTTGCTGACCAGGAAGCGCTGGATGTTCTTGGTCTTGCCGGGGCCCTGGGTCTGGTCGTAGCCGCGGCGGAACTCAGGCTGGATCACGCCGTTGGCGTCGCGCTCCAGTTCCATGGCCAGCACGCGTTCGGGCGGGTTGTTGTAGCCGAAGGCGGGGTTCGACGAAATCTCCTTGATCACGTCGACGAAGGATGCCGAGCACACCCACACATCGAAGCCTGCGCTCCGGAAGGCGGCGTACAGCTCCTGCATCTCGGGCTGCAGCCGCAGGCCGTTCTTCCAGCTGACCGAGACCACGCCCGCCTGGCCCGGCAGCGCGGCCGGCGAGGTCCACTTGACCTTGGCCACGGGCTCCTTCAATTGCCACGCCACCGTGTCCGCCGTGAGCTTGCGCACCTGCGCTTCGGTCATTCCGACGAAGAGGTAGGTCACCCACGGGTAGGCCGTGTCGTGGTCGAAGGTATCGCCGATCGCTTCGTACAGGTAGCGCACCTTGGTGGTGAAGGCGATGTAGTGCGGGCTCAGCTTCACCGCGGCCAGCGGTTGGCTGCCCTTGAGGCCGCTGTAGTTCTGGTAGAGCCAGGTGTAGCTGGCCACGATGTCGGGCACCAGGAGGTCGATGTTGACGGGCTTGCCTGCCGCGTTGTTGTGCGCGGGCAGGAAGTCTTTCTTCGGGATGTTCTTGCGCAGCGCCACTTCGAGCTGCGCAGGGGTGGCGCCGAACGCCAGGTTTTCGAGCTGGTAGATCAGCGAGGCTTCCTCGATGTCGAGAAACACGCTGGTGTTGTCCCAGTCAAAGACCACGTAAGGTGGCTTTGCGGCGCTGTAGCCGGAGCTTTGCTTGCCAAGGCTGGCGATCAGGCCTTCGATCTGCGCGCGGTTGAAGGCATCCCAGTGGCCGGGCGACAGCGTGGTGGACGCGTTGGGGGCCAGGCTGGCGCAGCCCGTGGCGGCGAGCGCGGCGGCGAGCGGCGTGAGAAGAAGCAGGCGTCGTTGCATGGGTTTCCTGTTGTTGTGCGGCGTTGATGGAAGCCCGAGCGTAGAGAACGCTCGTGACACTTCGACAGGGACCTACGCATCAGCCATGCCAGCCCAATGGGACGGCGTGTCGAAGCCCGCCGGCTGCCGTCCCAAATTCGCGAAGCAAAGCCCGCCTATTCGGGCAAGGAGGGCGCCGGGCGGCCCGTCTCGAGCACCGCGAGATCGCTCTCGTCCTTGAGTCCGACCCCGGTGAGCCCCCTTTGCAGCGCCTCCCGCATCAGCCACGCCAGCTTGAACGCGGCGGCTTCGCAGGGCAGGCCTTCGGGGCGAACGTTGGAGATGCAGTTGCGCTCGGCGTCGTGCCGACCACGCTTGGGCGAATGGGTCAGATAGATGCCGAGGCTGTCGGGCGAACTGAGCCCCGGGCGTTCGCCGATCAGCATGACCGAGAGAGCCGTGCCGAACAGTTCGCCCACCTCGTCGGCCAACGCTACACGCGCCTGCGTGGCGATGACGACGGGGGCAAAGCGAGTCTCGGCCGGCAGATGCGAGCGCAGCGCAGCCAGCAGGGGGGCGGCATGGCGTGCCACGGCCAGCGAGGACAGGCCATCGCCGATGACGAGGCAGACGTCGCAACCGGGGCTCCCAATCGCTCGCAGGCGCTCCGCGTCGGCGGGGTCGAGTTGGCGGCCAAGGTCGGGGCGCCGCAGGTAGGTAGTGCGGTCCTCGGCGCGGCTGCGCGCCCGCATCACCTGCCAATTCTGTGCTTGCAGCGCGGCCTCGAGCGCGTCGACGTCGAGTGCCGCATGAATGGCGTCGCGCGCCATGGCATGCGCCCAGCCGAAGCGCAGCGTCTCGTCGGTCGGCATGCCCGCACCGGCGCGGCCCAGCGCCAGCCGTGCGGGAGTGGCCGCACGCCACTGCGCCCAAGGGTTCGGCGTGACGGGGTTGTTGTCGCTGCTCATTGCCCGAGTGCGGTCAGCCCGCTCATGTCCGCCAGCAGGCGGTTGGCCGAGGGTGGCGCAAGCTGTCCCGCCGCACCGGTGATCTGCATGCGCTGCAGCCAGGCCTCGAATTCGGGTGCGCGCTTCAGGCCCAGCGTCTGGCGCAAGAACAGCGCGTCGTGGAACGAGGTGCTCTGGTAGTTGAGCATCACGTCGTCGGCGCCCGGAACGCCCATGATGAAGTTGATGCCCGCAGTGCCGAGCAGCACGAGCAGGTTGTCCATGTCGTCCTGGTCGGCCTCGGCATGGTTGGTGTAGCAGATGTCGCAACCGAGAGGCAGGCCCAGCAGCTTGCCGCAGCAATGGTCTTCGAGCCCGGCGCGGATGATCTGCTTGCCGTCGAAAAGATATTCGGGCCCGATGAAGCCGACCACCGTGTTGATGAGCAGCGGCTTGTAGCGGCGGGCCAATGCATAGGCGCGCACCTCGCAGGTCTGCTGGTCGACACCGAAGTTGGCGTTGGCCGAGAGCGCGCTGCCCTGGCCGGTCTCGAAATACATCACGTTGTTGCCAACGGTGCCGCGGTTCAGCGCGAGCGCCGCGGCATAGGCCTCGTCGAGCAGCTCGGGCGTGATGCCGAAAGAGAGGTTCGCCTTCTCGGTGCCCGCGATCGACTGGAACACCAAGTCGACCGGCGCGCCCGCTTCGGCGAGCTTGAGCGTGTTGGTCACATGCGTGAGCACGCAGCTTTGCGTGGGAATCTCGAAGCGCTGAATCACTTCGTCGAGCATGTGCAGCAGCCGGCCCAACACCTGCATGCTGTCGGACACCGGGTTGAGGCCGATTACCGCATCGCCCGCGCCATAAAGCAGCCCGTCGAGCGTGGAGGCCGCCACGCCGCGCAGGTCGTCGGTCGGGTGGTTGGGTTGCAGGCGCACGGCCAGGTGGCCGGGCAGGCCGATGGTGTCGCGAAACCGCGTGACCACGCTGCATTTTTTGGCGACCGACACCAGGTCCTGGTTGCGCATGAGCTTGGACACAGCCGCCACCATCTCGGGCGTGAGGCCCGGCGCCAAGGCTGTCAGCGTTTTGGTGGTGGCCTGCTCCGACAGCAGCCAATTGCGGAAGTCGCCCACCGTGAGGTGCGACACCGGCGCAAAAGCCTGTGCGTCATGGCTGTCGATGATGAGCCGCGTGATGTTGTCGCTCTCGTAGGGAATCAGCGCTTCGGTCAGGAACTGCTTGAGTGGCGTCTCGGCCAGCACGTGGCGCGCCGCCATGCGCTGCTGCGCAGTGGCCGCGCCGATTTCCGCCAGGTAGTCGCCCGAGCGCGCCGGGCTGGCCACGGCCATGACCTGCTTCAGGTCGTCGAAGGCGAAGACCTGGCCGGCGATGGTGGTGCGATAGCGCATCTTTCTTTCTTCACGCAATGGTGCTCGAGGAAAGCATCTCGTCGGGCGCCGCTGCCTTGCGCTGCGCCGAGGTCAAGAGGAAGTAGCCGTACGCTGCCGCCATCAGCACGATGAACAGCAGCGTGAGCATGGCGTTGAACCACACCATGGCACCGAGGCAGACCACGCCAAGCCCGAGCGCGATGGCCGGAAACACCGGGTAGAACGGCGCGCGGTAGGTTCGCAGCAGGTCGGGCTCGCTCTTGCGCAGCTTGAAGAGCGCGGCCATCGAGATCAGGTACATCACGATCGCGCCGAGCACGGCCATGGTCACGATGTTGGCGGTGAGCGTCTGGCCGCCGAACTGCACCCACTCGTCGCTGAAGATGGCCACCACGCCGATCACGCCGCCGGCCAGCAGTGCGCGGTGCGGCGTGTCGAAGCGCGGGCTCAGGCCGGCGAAGTAGCGCGGCAGGTAGCCTGCGCGCGCCAGCGCGAAGATCTGCCGCGAGTAGCCCATGATGATGCCGTGGAACGAGGCAATCAGCCCGAACAGGCCGATCCACACCAGCATGTGCAGCCAGCCGCTGTTGTCGCCCACCACGGCCTTCATGGCCTGGGGCAGCGGGTCGTTGATGTTGGCGAGCTTGCGCCAGTCGCCCACGCCGCCCGCGAAGATCATCACGCCGAAGGCCAGCACCACCAGCGTGACGATGCCCGTGGTGTAGGCGATGGGAATGGTGCGGTGCGGATCGCGCGCTTCCTCGGCCGCCATGGCCGCGCCCTCGATGGCCAGGAAGAACCAGATCGCGAAAGGTATCGACGCAAAGATGCCGGAGATGGCCGCGCCGTCGAGCACGCTGCCCCCGGCCCAGCCGTTGGCCACGAAGTTGGCCAGGGTCCAGCCCGGCGTGACCACGCCCATGAACACCAGCAGTTCGACAATGGCCAGCACCGTCACGAAGAGTTCGAAGGCCGCCGCAATTCCGACGCCGATCCAGTTGAGCCCGATGAAGATCACGTAGGCACCCAGCGCGAACCACTTCGGATTGATGCCCGGAAACTGCACGTTGAGATACGCCCCGATGGCCAGCGCGATGGCCGGCGGCGCAAAGACGAATTCGATGAGCGTCGCAAAGCCCGCCACGAAGCCACCGGTGGGACCGAAGGCGCGCCGCGCATAGGCGAAGGGGCCACCCGCATGCGGAATGGCGGTCGAGAGCTCGGTGAAGCTGAAGATGAAGGTGGTGTACATGGTGGCCACCAGCACCGTGGCGACCAGGAAGCCGAGCGTGCCGGCGGTGTTCCAGCCGTAGCTCCAACCAAAGTATTCACCCGATATGACCAGGCCCACTGCAATGCCCCAGAGCTGGATGGGGCCGAGCACCTTCTTCAGGTGGCCGGTGCCGGCCGGAACGGCGATGGTGGCGGCCGGTGTGGCTTCGATGGACTGCATGGGGCTTCCTCTTTTGGCGGATGTTGACAGTGCACATGCAGCAAAGCAAGGGCTGTTCCACCGCTGGCCATAATCATGCTTTCCCCATCCTTCGAGGTATTCCAGTGAAGTCTTCTTCGTCGTTCTTCTGCGCCGCTTTCGTGTCTCTGTGTGCCGTGTCCGCTGCGTGGGCGCAATCCACGCCCGTCACCACGCCGAGCGGCCTCGTCTACCAGTCGCTGAAGGAAGGAACCGGCGCATCGCCCGCGGCGACCGACGTGGTCAAGGTGCACTACCGCGGTACCTTCCCGGAAAGCGGCAAGGAATTCGACAGCTCCTACAGCCGCGGCGAACCGACCGAGTTTCCGCTCAACGGCGTGATCCCGTGCTGGACTGAAGGCGTGCAGAAGATGAAGCCGGGCGGCAAGGCCAAGCTGACCTGCCCGCCGGCCATTGCCTACGGCTCGCGCGGCGCGGGCGGCGTGATTCCGCCGAACGCCACGCTCAACTTCGAAGTCGAGCTGGTGTCGGTCAAGAAGCGCTGAGCGCTCCTCGCTCGCTGATGACGATCAACCTGGCTGGTACTGAAACAGCCAAGTCTCGGTGAGCGTCTTTTCGCCCGTCTTCAGGTAGAGCCGCATGTCGATGGGCTCGTTGCCTTCGGGCGTGAAGTCGAACTGCGCGCGCCAGTGGCCGGGCACGCCGTTGGGCACGGCTTCGGCAAAGACGTAGGAGAACTTGCCGCGTGGCGCGGTCAGCACCAGCTCGGGCTTCACGCCGAAGGGTACGGTGGTGAGCGGCTGGCCGATGAATTCGACCATGAACTTGCGCACACCCGGCGGGCGCGGCTGGCCCGGCTGTCCGCCGCGCCCGATGCGCGTGCCCACGCAGCGCGCGAGCGGCGACGGAAACGGCTCCTGGTCGGTCCAGTGCAGGCGGTACTGCAGGCTGTAGCTCGCACCCGCCTTGGCATCGGCTTTGGGCACCCAGAAGGCGACGATGTTGTCGTGGATCTCGTCGTCGGTCGGAATCTCGATCAGCTGCACCGAGCCTTCGCCCCAATCGCCCAGCGGCTCGATCCAGAGGCTCGGACGCTTCTCGTAGTTGACGCCGTCCTGGTAGTGGTCGAACGATCGATCGCGCTGCAGCAGACCGAAGCCGCGCGGCCGGGTGTCGGCAAATGCCGAGGCGCGTGTTTGCGTCGGGTTGTTGAGCGGGCGCCAGATGCGCTCGCCCGCGCCGTTCCAGATGGCCAGGCCGTCGGAGTCGTGGACTTCGGGCCGCCAGTCGATGGCGGTGGGCTTGATGGTTTCCGAATACCAGTACATCGAGGTGAGCGGCACCAGCCCGAGGCGCGACACGTCGCGGCGCAGGAACAGGCGCGCGTCGATGTCCATGATGACGGCCTTGCCGCGCTGCATCACGAACTTGAACACGCCCGTCACGCTCGGCCCTTCGAGCAGCGCGTAGACCGTCATCGAGGTGGTGTTGTTGGCGGCCGGCGTTTCGAAGTAGTAGCGCGTGAAGGTCGGAAATTCTTCAGGCTTGTCGGGCACCGCCACGTCGAGCGCGAGGCCGCGCGCCGACAGGCCGTACTGGTACAGCTCGCCGATGGCGCGGAAGTATGAAGCGCCGAGGAAAGCGACCCAGTCGTTCTTCTGCCAATCGAGCTTGCCCTGATCGCCCAGCCGGCTCTCCTGCAGGCGGAAGCCCGCAAAGCCCGCGCCCGGCGGCAGCGCGCGCGCGGGGCTGTCGGGCGGCATCGAGAAGTAGGAAGGGCTGTAGAGCACCTCGCGCGCAAAGGCATCGCCGTCGGAATTTTCCAGCACGTGCATGCGCACCGGCGTCTGGAAGAAACGGCCGAGGTGAAAGAAGGTGACGGGAAAGGCGCCCGGCCCCTCGCGGAAGAGTGCATTGGCCGGGTCGAACTTGATCTTGCCGTGCGCGTCGTAGTCGATGCGCTCCAACACGTCGGGCGCGAGCGGCGCTGCGGCGGCATACGGCTGCGATGCCAGTCGCTTGGCCTGTGCGACCAGGCGGTCGAACGAGAAGGGCGAAGGCTGGCTCAGCTGCAGGCCGTTGGCGGCCAACGCCTCTTCAGGCAGTCCAAGGGCGGCGAGTGCGGCGGCGGCACCACCTGCGGCAAGGAAGGATCGGCGATCAAGCATGTGTTTCTTGAGGGTTGCGAGTCTTGAAAATACGTTGGGAAAGACGCGAGGGGATGCAAGGGGCGATGCGGCATCGTCGGCGGGTGCCGGTCGGTTGCTTCGGAAGAAAACCATCCTAGCGCAGCCCGCGCGGGGATTTCGCGGCGAAGAGCGTCGAGCATGCCCGGGTGGCCGCGCATTCCGCGTCAGCCAACCTGCGCAATCCGGGCCGGACAAGGCCGGGAATTGCGCATCCGAGGAAAAATTTGTGCGTTTATGTATCGGCGTTGTCCGCCGCGCTCAGCGCATAGACGGCATAGAGCGACACGCCAAGCAGCATCAAGATCAGCGGTGCGAACAAGGTGTAGGGCAGGCCGAAGCCTTCTAACACCCGGTAGGTAGAGTCCAGGCGCAGGCGCGGATGGCCTTGCGTCAACTCGGCGGCGCTGCGCAGCCCCCATCGAAACTCGGCGCCGGTGGGTCGCACCGATGGATGCTGCGCGGCGCGGCCCACCCCGAGCCAGCACATCGCATCGAAGGCCAGCACCGAGCCTGCGGGCGCGCGCTCGTTGAAGGTCGCGAGCACGGCCTGCACCTGCTGCGGCTCCAGATACATCAGCACGCCTTCGGCAAATAGGAACACCGGCTGCCCCTCGCGCTTGCGCGGCAGGTCGAGGTGGCCCCACCAATGCGGCGAGGTGAGGTCAAGCGCGCGCGCATCGTGGCGCGTGTTGGTGTCGGGAATGAGCTCGCGGCGCAGCGCGAGCACCTCGGGCAGGTCCGCATCGGTCATGCGGCACTTTCCGTCATCCAGCCATTGAAAGTAATGGCTGAGTCCGCAGCCCATGTTCACCACGCGCGCTCCGGGGTGCTGCTTGAGGAACTCTTGCGCCAGGCTGCGGAAGCGCCGCGTGCGGTTCAGGATGCCGTAGATGGTCGTCCGGTCTTCGGGAAGGGCCTGCCCGTCGTCGCGGATCTTTTCGAGGATGGATGCGGCGTAAGCGTCCCGTACCGCCAGCTGCGGAAACATCGCATCGCCCGATGCGCGCGCGGCGAGGGGAATCCGCAGGGTGGAGGGCACGGCCGACAGGCTTCGCGCGGGCTTCTTGTTTGTTGTCATGGGCGCTGGCACAGGGGCATGCGCAAGTCTGGCTGCTCCCTGCGCGGGGAGCAAGTCAGCTTTTCGTTAACCCTGGACGCGCCCATGTCCATGTGCTCCGGCGGCGCCTGTCGTCGCCACCTGCAATCGACGCCTACTTCGCGGTCGGCATCACGAACTCGGCACCCTTGCCGATGCTTTCGGGCCAGCGCTGCATGATCGACTTCTGCTTGGTGTAGAAGCGCACGCCTTCCTCGCCGTAGGCATGCATGTCGCCGAAGAGCGAACGCTTCCAGCCGCCGAAGCCGTGCCATGCCATCGGCACCGGGATCGGCACGTTGATGCCGACCATGCCCACCTGGATGCGGCGGCTGAACTCGCGTGCCACGTTGCCGTCGCGCGTGAAGCAGCTCACGCCGTTGCCGAACTCATGGTCGTTGACCAGGTCGACCGCGTCCTTGAAGTTGGCCACGCGCACGCAAGAGAGCACGGGGCCGAAGATCTCTTCCTTGTAGATGCGCATCTCGGGCGTGACATGGTCGAACAGCGTGCCGCCCATCCAGAAGCCGTCGCCGCAACCCTCGCCGGCCTTGCTGGCGTCGAACTGGCGGCCATCGACCAGCAGCTTCGCGCCTTCTTTCTCGCCCTGGGCGATGTAGCCCGTGATGCGCTCGTGCGCCGCGCGCGTGACGATCGGGCCCATCTCGGCCGCGAGGTTCTCGCCGTCGAGCACCTGGAGCGTCTTCGTGCGTTCGACAAGCTTCGGAATGATCTTGTCGGCCACGTCGCCCACCAGCACCGCGACGCTGATCGCCATGCAGCGCTCGCCGGCCGAGCCGTAGCCGGCGCCGATCAGCGCGTCCACCGTCTGGTCGATGTCGGCGTCGGGCATGACCACCATGTGGTTCTTCGCACCGCCGAGCGCCTGCACGCGCTTGCCGTTGCGGGCGCCGGTTTCATAGATGTAGTTGGCGATGGGCGTGGAGCCCACGAAGCTCACGGCCTTGACGTTGGGATGCTCGAGCAGCGCATCGACCGCGGCCTTGTCGCCCTGAACCACGTTGAAAACACCGTCGGGCAAGCCCGCTTCCTTGAGCAGCTCGGCCATGCGCAGCGAAGGGGTCGGGTCGGTCGGGCTGGGCTTGAGAATGAAGGTGTTGCCCGCGGCAATGGCCACCGGGAACATCCACATCGGCACCATCACCGGGAAGTTGAAGGGCGTGATGCCCGCCACCACGCCGAGCGGTTGGCGCAGCGTCCAGTTGTCGATGCCGGTGGAAACCTGGTCGGTGAAGTCGCCCTTGAGCAGCTGCGGGATGCCGCAGGCGAACTCGACGATGTCGATGCCGCGCGAGACCTCGCCCTGCGCATCGGTGAACACCTTGCCGTGCTCGGCGGTGATCATGTGAGCCAACTCGTCCTTGTGCAGGTTGAGCAGCTCCAGAAACTTGAACATGACGCGCGCGCGGCGGATCGGCGGCGTGTCGGCCCACTTGGGAAAGGCGGCCTGCGCGGCGGCCACCGCGGCATCCACGTCGGACTGGGCGGCGAGCGCCACCTTGCCCGTGACCTTGCCGGTCGCCGGATTGGTGACGTCCTGCGTGCGGGTGGAGCTACCGGCGGCGTGCTGGCCGCCGATGAAATGGGCAATCTGCTGGGTCATGGATACCGCCAAGAGTGAAGTGATGCGACAGTCTAGGAAAGGGAGGGCCGCCTGCCTAGACTCGAAACTTGAACTGTTTGTTCGCTATGGTGAACAATGCATCTATGGATTTGCAAAAAGCAGAGTCTCTCTGGGCGCACCTGCACTGGCTGATCGTGCTCGGCCAGCAGGGCAGCTACACCGCCGCCGCGGCGCGCCTGGGCGTGAGCAAGGCCGCCATGAGCCAGCGCATTGCCGAGCTCGAACGGGCGGTGGGTGTCACTCTCGTGCGCCGCACCACCCGCAGCATGCGGCTGACCGAGGCCGGGCAGCAACTGGTCGACCAGACCCGCGAACCCTTCGAGCAGATCGCCCACAGTTTCCTGCAGGCGCAGGACCATGCGGGCGAACCGCGCGGCCTGGTCCGGGTCACTGCGCCGGTGGCGCTGGGGCGGCAGCAGTTGCTGCCAAGGCTGGCGGACTTTCTGCTGGCGCATCCGTCGATCCGCGTCGAGATGGAGCTCTCCGACCGGCTGAGTTCGCTCGCGACGGAGGGCTTCGACCTGGCGGTGCGGCACGCGGCTTCACCGCCCGACACGCACGTGGCTTGGCGGCTGTGCGACACCCGATCGGTGCTGGTGGCCAGCCGTGCTTACCTGCGCCGCAAGGGCACGCCGCTGGCTCCGCCCATGCTGGCCGACCACGACTGCCTGCACTATCCGCGCGGGCAGGAAACCAACGTCTGGTCGTTCGAGCATCGCACGGGCCGCACGCGCCTTGGGGAGCGGGTCACCGTGCCCATTGCCGGCCCGCTGGCGGCCAACAACAGCGAAGCATTGCGCGATGCGGCCCAGGCCGGGCTGGGCATTGCGCTGCTGCCCGATTTCAGCGCCCAGTCGGCGCTGCAGGCGGGCAAGCTGGTCGAGGTGCTGCCCGACTGGCAGCCGACGGGCGCGTTCGCGGACCAGATCTACGCCATACGCCCATACTCGCTGCACATACCGCGCGCGGTGAATCTGTTCGTAAGCCACCTGAGGGAAACTCTCAAGGCCGGATTCCAGCTGCCCTGACGCCACGCGCCCCCGGCCCTCTTCTTCACGTTCAAATGATCCAGTAAAAGGAAAGCAATGAGCACACTCGACATCGTCGGCCTCTGTGGCAGCCTTCGCAGCGGTTCCATCAACCGCGCGGCACTGAACCTCGCCGGTTCGCTGATGCCTGATTCCGTGCGCATGGAGGTCGTCGAATGGCGCGAGGTGCCGCCGTTCGACGCCGACCTTCTGGCCCACGGACTTCCCGCGCCCGTGCAGGCATTGCGCGATCGGATCCGCCGCGCCGATGCGCTGCTGATTGCCACGCCCGAATACAACTTCTCGATTCCGGGCGTGTTCAAGAACGTGATCGACTGGGTCAGCCGCGGCGAAGACCAGCCCTTCGCGAACAAGCCCGTGGCCATTCTTTCGGCCACGCCGGGCCCGCTGGGCGGCGCACGCGTTCAGTACGATTTGCGCCGCGTGATGCTGTTCGTGAATGCGATGGTGCTGGTCAAGCCCGAGATCTTCATCGGCGGCGCGGGCGGCAAGTTCGATGCGGAAGGCAACTGCACCGATGAGACCACCCGCAAGTTCGTCGGCGACCAGATGAAGTCGTTCGAGAAGTGGATCGGCTCGGTGAAGCGGATGGCCTGACCCGGCTTCGCTTCAGGTTGACGATGCGAGCAGCTGCGCCACCAGCAGCTGCGCCGCAGGCGACAAGGTCTCGCCGGTCTTGGTGGCCATGAGCAGGCGGCGAACGGCCCAGGCGTCCTTGAGTCGCACCACTTTCAGATCCAGCGCGCTCACCTGCGCCTTGCAGGCCGCGAGCGGCACCACGCCAATGCCGAGGTTGGCCGCGATCATGTGGCACATTGCATCGAAGCTGCGCACCTGCACGCGCAGGCGCATCGGAATGCCCGCCTGCTCGGCCGCGCGCGAGGTGAGTTCGAGCAGCGAGCTGCTGCGGTTCAGGCCCACGAACTCGTGCGCGAGGCAGGTCTTGAAATCCGTCCGGCGTGTGCGCGCAAGCGGGTGCTGCCTGGCGCACAGCACCACCAGCTCGTCGGTCTGGAACTGCGCGACATCGAGCCCGTAGGCCGGCGTGTTCTCGGCGAACACGCCGACGTCGGCCAGTCCGTCGACCAGGGCGCGCACGATGTCCCCGCTCAGTTGCTCCTCGACCTCGACGCGGATGTCCGGGTGCTGGCCCAGAAAGGCGGCCAGCGTGGCCGGCAGGAACTCGGTGAGCGCCGACATGTTGGCCCACAGCCGCACATGGCCGCGCACGCCACTCGAGTAGTCGCCGAGCTCGTTGCTGAACTGCTCGAAGCCCTGGAAGAGCCGCATCGCATGCTGCATCGCCACGTGGCCGGCGGGCGTGAGAGCAATGCCTTGCGAGCTGCGTTCGAGCAGTTTCGATCCGGTTGCCGCCTCGAAGTCCGACAGTCGCCGGCTGGCCGCCGAGAGGGCCAGGTGGCACGCCTCCGCGCCCTTGGTGATGCTGCCCGACTGGGCCACGGCGCAGAAGAGGCGCAGCGTGACGAAATCGACACGTGCGGGGTTGATAAGGCTGGCCATCGCCGGATTCTAGAGATCGCGCGAGCGCCGAAAGCCATGGGGATAGGCCAAAAGATTTTTGACATGTTATGTCGGTAGGCCTATAGTGAGCTCATCGAAGCATCGTTCGCTTCCGTCGGTATCAACTCCAAGGAGAGGTATGCAATCACTGCTCGATCAACTGAAGGGACTGGACGTCCTGGCCGGCGCCGCGATGGGCGGGCTGGCCGTGCAGTTGCAGCCGATTCCGGGCCAGACGCCCGTGATCCAGGTGAGCATCGAAGGCCGTGACGAGCTGCCCATCTTCATCACCAGTTCGGACATGCAGGTCATCTGCATCTGCTATCTCTGGACGGAGGAAGAAGTGAAGGCCGAGCGCCGCACCGAACTGCTCGAATCGCTGCTCGACCTGAACCCTTCGGTGCCGCTATCGTCCTTCGGCCGGGTTGATGGCCGCTACGTTCTCACCGGCGCGCTCGGGCGCAATGCAGGCGTGGAAGACGTCGCACGCGAAGTGGCGGTACTCAGCGACAACGCGCTCGATGCGCTGGACGCCCTGTCGGAATTCCTGAACTAAGAAGCGGAGATCATCATGACGGTCATCAAGAAGCTGGTCACCTTGCTGCGCGGCAGTGCCCGCGAAATCGGCGAGAGCGTGGTCGACAGCAATGCCACGCGCATCTACGAGCAGGAAATCATCGATGCCAAGCACAGCATCGAAAAGGCCAAGGGCGATCTCACTGGCGTCATGGCCAAGGAGATGCAATCGGCCCGCGAAATCGAACGCCTCAAGAACGAAGTCACGCGTTACGAAGGCCTGGCACTCGAGGCGCTCAACAAAACGCAGGAAGGCCTGGCGCTCGACGTCGCGGCCAAGGTCGGCACAGTCGAAAAAGAACTTGAGGAGCAGGCCAAGGCGCATGCCTCCTACGCGCTGCAGGTGTCCAAGCTCAAGGACCTCATCAAGACGGCCGAAGCGCGCATTCGCGAGCATGAACGCGAGATCGGCATCGCCAAGACGACCGAGAGCGTCTACCGCGCCACGCAGTCGATCTCCGAGAACATCGGCGCGGGCGGGTCGCGCCTGTCCAATGCGCGTGAATCGCTCGAGCGCATCCGCAAGCGGCACGAAGACCTGGCCGACCGGATGGCCGCGGGCCAGGCGCTCGAAAACGAACTCGGCCACAGCGCGCTCGAGAAGAAGCTGGCGGCGGCGGGCATCGGCAGCGATGTCGACCGTACCGGCAAGGTGATGGAACGCATCCGCGCCCGCCAGGCCAAGCCGACGGAGCCCCGCGCCCAATGACCGTGCGGGTCAAGCCGGTTCGCTGGCAAGGCTCGGACGAGGCGATACGCGCTGTTCAGGTGGCGTTCGACGTGGAAGAGGCCGTGCTGGAGGCGGTGCGCACGGCGGCCTTCGAGCAGCACGTGTCCACCTCCGACCAGATCCGGCAGGTGCTGGGGCTCGCGACAACGGCCAAACCCAAGCGGCCGCGGCTGACGGTGTCGTTGAATGCGGCAGACTACGAGTTTCTTGCGGCGAGATATGGGCTCGCCCCGGACGACCGCCTGGCCATCAAGGAGAGGGCCACGCGCGATCTGATTGCTTTTGCAAGTGGTGGAAAGAAAAAGGGCACTGGCGCAGCGAAGCCGGGCCGAAGATAAAAACACAACCCGCACGCGGGAGGGTCAATGGGAAATTTCATGGATGCGGTGACGGGGTACCCCACCGCGATCTACACGGTGCTGCTGGGCGTCGTGGTGATCTACTGGGTGCTTGCCGTGGCCGGCATGGTCGACATCGAGCACAGCGGCATCGATGTCGATGTGCAGACCCATGCCGATGGCGACACCAGCGACGTGGGGCAGCTCGCGAGCTATGTCGTTGCGTTCGGCCTCAATGGCGTGCCGTTCTCGGTGGCGGTGAGCTTGCTGGTGCTGGTGTCGTGGACGCTGTCCTGCCTTGGCGGAGAGTGGCTGCTGCCGCTGGTGCCCACGCTGCCGCTCAAGCTCTTGGCCGGCACGGTGCTGCTGGTCGCGAGCGCCGCCATCGCCATACCCGTGACGGCCGTGGCCATCCGCCCCCTGCGCGGCTTGTTCGTGAGTCACACAGCCGTGAGCAATGCGGCACTGGTCGGGCAGGCCTGCCGCGTCGTCACCGGCGTGGTGAACGAGAAAGACGGTCGTGCCGAAGTGGCCCGCCGCGGTGCCAGCCTGAACATCCGCGTCTGGGCGCCGACGCCCAACAGCCTGACGCGCGGATCGCACGCGCTGATTCTCGAATACGACGAGGTGGCCGGCCGCTACCTCATCGCGGCGCACGACGACGCCGTCTGAGCGCGGCCTACCCGATCAACTGTTTCGCTCTCAAAGCATCTCTGGAGAAAAAATGGAGCCCATCCTCTTTGCCGTGGCCATCCTGGCCGTCGTCATCCTCGGCCTGTTCGCGATGTTCGCAAAGTTCTATCGAAAGATCGAACAGGGCCACGCGCTCATCGTGAACACGCTGCGCGCCGAGCCCGACGTCACCTTCACGGGGCGGATGGTCTACCCGATCATCCACAAGGCCGAACTGATGGACATCTCGGTCAAGACCATCGAGATCGACCGCTCCGGCAACGAGGGCCTCATCTGCCGCGACAACATCCGCGCGGACATCAAGGTGAAGTTCTTCGTGCGCGTCAACAAGACTGCGGACGACGTGCTCAAGGTGGCGCAAGGCATCGGCTGCGCGCGGGCGTCGAACCATGAAACGCTCGAGGAGCTGTTCTCGGCCAAGTTCTCCGAAGCGCTCAAGACCGTCGGCAAGTCGATGGATTTTGTCGACCTGTACCAGGCGCGCGACGGCTTTCGCGACCAGATCATCAGCCAGATCGGCAACGACCTCTCGGGCTACGTGCTCGAAGACGCGGCCATCGACTACCTCGAGCAAACGCCGCTGTCGGAGCTCGACACCAACAACATCCTCGATGCGCAGGGCATCAAGAAGATCACCGAGTTGACGGCGGTCGAGCATGTGCGCACCAACGAGCTGCGCCGCAACGAGGAAATGCAGATCAAGAAGAAGAACGTCGAAACGCAGGAAGCGTTGCTCGAGCTCGAGCGCCAGCAGGCCGATGCCACCGCGCGCCAGCAGCGCGAAATTGCCAGCGTGCGCGCCCGCGAAGAGGCCGAAACCGCCAAGATCCAGGCTGAAGAGCGCACCAAGTCGGAAACTGCACGCCTCGTCTCCGAGCAATCCATCTCGGTGCAGCAGGAGAACGTGCAGCGTGAGAAGGAAGTGGCCGAGAACAACCGCAAGCGCGCGGTGGCCATCGAGGAAGAAAAAGTCACGCGCGCCCGCGATCTCGAAATTGTCGACCGCGAGAAGGAAGTGACGCTGCAGCGCATCGAGAAGGACAAGGCCGTCGAAGTGCAGAAAAAGGCCATTGCCGACGTGATCCGGGAGCGCATCGTGGTCGAGCGCACCGTCGCCGAGCAGGAAGAAGCCATCAAGGAACTGCGCGTGGTGGCCGAGGCGGAGCGCACCAAGAAGTCGGTCGTGATCATGGCCGAGGGCCAGGCCGACGAGAAGATGGTGATCGACGTGAAAGCGGCCGAAACGCAGGAAAAGCGCGCGCGCCACAAGGCGGCAGAAGAACTCACGCTGGCCGATGCCAAGCTGAAGGTGGCCGAGCGCGATGCCGAGTCGAAGAAGCGCGAAGCCGAAGGCATGGAGGCCCTCTCCGCCGCACCGGGCCTGGCCGCCGCCAAGGTCGAGATCGCCACCGCGCAAGCCCGGCTCGCCACCTTCGAGGCCGAAGCCTCGGGCAAGGAAAAGCTGGGTCTTGCGGATGTGCACGTTCGTCAGGCCGATGCGGACGCCATCCTCAAGGCTGGGCAGGCCGATGCACAAGTGATCGAAGCGCGGTCGCAGGCCGAAGCCGCCGGCATGCGCGCCAAGTTCGACGCCGAGGCCTCGGGCAAGGAAAAGCTCGGCTTGGCCGAAGTGAACGTGCGCACAGCCGATGCCGAAGCCACCCTGAAGGCGGGCCAGGCCGATGCGCAGGTGATCGAAGCCCGCTTCAGCGCCGAGGCAAAGGGGCTGCATGAAAAGTTCGAAGCCATGAAGGCGATGAGCCCGGACACGCGGGACCACGAGGAGTTCCGCATGCGCCTCGAAAAGTCGCACGCCGAAACCATGAAGGGCATCGACGCGCAGACCTCCATCGCGAAGGAGCAGGCCGAGGTGCTGGGCACCGCGCTGGCCAATGCCAAGATCGACATCGTGGGCGGGCAGGGCGATTACTTCGACAGCTTCGTGCGCTCGCTTTCCGTGGGCAAGGGCATCGATGGCGTCATCTCCAAGAGCAACACGCTGAAGGTCGCCTTCAAGGACCAGCTGTCTGGTGACCGCGACGTGGTGAAAGACCTGCGCGAGCTTGTCGGCGCACTTGGCACCTCGTCTGGCGAGATGCAAAACCTCAGCGTTGCCGCGCTGATGAGCCGCATCAGCAGCGACGGAAGCGAAAGCCAGAAGACCGCGCTCCACAACCTGATCTCCACCTTCCGCAACTGAGTGGGCGCGCGATGAATCCGAACCTGAAATGCGGTTGCTCCGCACACGCCCCCATGCAAGCCGTGGCATTGGCCGAAGCGCTGCTGGCGGTGCACTGCACCGACTGCGGCGGCATGGTCATGGACATGGACGACTGGCGCGCCTGGAAGGCGGCCGATCTCGCGCGAAATCCCCATCCGGTCGACGATGAGGTCATCGAGGTGTTCGACGCCGCAGCCGTGCGGCCCTGCCCGGAATGCGACCGGCTCATGCAGCGCCTGCGCGTGAGTGCCGGACCCGACTTTCGCATCGACCGCTGCATCGCATGCCAGAACCTCTGGTTCGACCAGGGCGAATGGCGTGCCCTGGTGAGCCGCGGATTGGCTGGCCGGCTGGACGAATTGCTGTCCGACGGCTGGCAGCGACGCCTCCAGACCGAAGAAGTGCGCGAGGTGCGGCTTGCCGCACTGCGCCGCCGCTACGGCAATGACTGCATCGACGAGCTGGACCGCATCCGCGCCTGGCTCGACACCCAGCCCCACCGCGACGAATTGCTCGCATTGCTGCGCGCGGACTGACCGCGCCGATCTATGCAACTCACGGATGAATCGGGAGCGCCGGCCGGCGCCCAGGCCCAGACCGACCCGACCGAGGCCCTGGTGTCCGGCAGCGGCAGCTATGACCTGCTGAAGAAGCGGCTTGAAACCCAGGGCGAGGGCTTGCTGAAGAAGACGCAGGCTCTCAACGAGCGGCGCCTCACCGAGTTCGGCCGCTCCGAGCAGACCCTGGTGCTGCGTACCCGCGCGCGCACCGAGAACAATGCCGTGGCGCGCGACATCGTGCGCATCGGCGATTTGCTGCTGTTCGGCTACAACGTCTTCATCGGCCTGCGCAAGGAGACGGCGGTGGGCGACGTGTTCGGCCTGTACCGGCTGGCGGTGCCGGGGGAGGCCGCCACCGAGAACGACGAGCTGCAGGCGGTGCCCCTGGCCGGCACCTTTCTCGAGGACACGCGCTTCGCCTCCGACTTTCGCGAGCTGTACGCCTACTACAAGCAGGCCACGCTGCTGCAGCTGCGTGTCACGCAAGACAAGCTGCTGGCATCCTTCCAGATTGGCCAGCAGTTGCACGACGTGCGCGTGTTCCGCTGGGCCATCGAGCGCAATGGCGGCATCCATTACATCGACAACCGCGGAGAGCGCGACATCGCGCTGCCCGCGAGCCACGACTTCGAATGGACCGTCGCCACGCGCGAAGACCATGTGGGAGGCAAGCATCCTCATGTGAACGTGCTCGACACGGTGTTCGTCGAAACGCTGGGCGGCGACCTGACCGTCAAGATCGAGAACAACACGGAAACCGGGCTCGGCATCTACAGCGAGCCGGTGGAGGAAAAGAACCAGTCGCTTGCCGACGCCGAAGTCGCCTGGGCCAAGCTCGGCATGCTGATCCTGCTGCGCGTGAAGCCCTACCGCGAGCAGGTCACGCGCTACCTGGTGTTCAACATCCGTACGCAGCAGGTCGAGCGCATCGACGCCATCGGCGGCTCGTGCGTGCAGCTGCCGGAAGACCACGGCATCATCTTTCCGGGCGGCTACTACCTGCAGTCGGGCGAATACAAGCGCTTCGACCTGCCGGGCGAGGTGGTGGAAAGCCTGCGCTTCAAGCGCATGCTGCGCTCGCCCAACGGCGAAGACGTGGCCTACGTCTTCTACGACCCGAAGCCAGGACGCTATGCCTTCTTCAACTACAACCTGATCGACAAGAAGCTCGCGACGCCGATCATCGCCAACGGGTATGCGCGCTTTGCCGACGGCCGCATGCTGGTGTTTCACGGAGACCAGGGCGAGCCTGCGCGCGTTCACCAGATGCAGCTCTGGCAGACGCCGTTTGCCAGCGAAGAGCATGTGAGCGCGCAGCCGCCGGCGACCGGCTTCTTCGGCAAGATCGGCAACGCCGAGCTGGTGCGCGGCGTGTCCGACCTGATGGGCATTGCCCGCGCGGTGCGCGAACAGGCGCCCACGCGCGCCGCCTACGACGACCTGATTCGCCAATGCTCCCGCGTGAGCGACGCCTACTTCTGGCTCGACGCGCCCGACGCCGCCGGGCTCATGGCCGAGCTGCGCAGCATTGCCGACGTGGCACGCAGCACGCTGGCGGAGTTCGAGAAGGTCGACACCATCCGCCGCGAAACCGCCCGCGCGCTGGCCCGGGCCGAGGACGAGCAGCACGCGCTGCTGGTCGACATTGCCAGCACCCTCTGGCGCGCACCCGACGATTTCGTGAAGGCACTGGGCCGGCTGCGCGAACGGCGCGGCGCGCTGCAGATGCTCAAGGAGCTGCGCTACGCCGACCTGCCGCGTATCGCCGCCATGGACGCGGCGCTGGAGACCGAGCAGCAGCGCATCGGCGAGCGCGCGATGCAGTTCCTGGCGGCCGACACGGCCTTCAACGGCCAACGCCAGGCGCTCGACAAGCTGGCGCTCGACCTGCCCAATCTTTCCACCTCGCCCGCCCTCGGCCAGATGCTGGCGACGCTCGACGAGCAGGCCGCCGGCCTCGACCTGCTGACCGAGCAGCTCGGCAGCCTGCCGGGCGGCGATGCGGTGATCCGAACCTCGATTCTCGACCGCATCTCGCTGATCTACGCCGACATCAACCGCATGCGCGCCGATGCGCGCGCGCGGCGCAAGTCGTTGGGCGCGACCGAGGCGCGCGCCGAGTTCGGAGCCCAGTTCAAGCTCTTCAGCCAAGCGGTGGAAAACGCGCTGGAGTTCGCGGACACGCCCGAGAAATGCGACGATGCACTTACGCGCCTGCTCGCCCAGCTCGAAGAAGTCGAAGGCCGATTCGCCGAGCAGGAAGATTTCCTGGCCGACATCGCCGAAAAACGCGAGACCGTCTACGAGGCGCTGTCTGCCCGCCGCCAGAGCCTGGTGGAAGCCCGCCAGCGCCGCGCGCAGGGGTTGATCGATGCGGCGGGCCGCATCCTGGACGGCATCCCGCGCCGCATTGCGCAGTTCGGCGACCTCACGCAAGTCCACAGCTACTTCGCCGCCGATCCGATGATCGGCAAGCTGCACGCGCTGATAGCGGATTTGCGCACGCTGGGCGCGGCGGTGCCTGCCGACGAACTCGACACGCGCCTGAAGACCGCACGCGACCAGGCCCTGCGTTCGATTCGTGACAAGCGGGAGCTCGTGAGCGAAGGCGGGGACACGCTTCGCCTGGGCCGCCATGCCTTCACGGTGCATCGCCAACCGATCGACCTGACGCTGGTCGCCCGCAACGAAGGCATGGCCTACCAGGTAACGGGCACCGACTACCAGAGCCCTGTCGACGAGCCCCGGCTGCTGCCGCTGCAGCGCTACTGGAACCAGTCACTGGTGTCGGAAACTTCCGAACTGTCGCGCGCCGAATACCTTGCAGGCCGCTTGCTGGAGGCATTGCTCGACGGCAAGTCCGAGCGCAGCTGGGTCGACGTGCTCACGCTGCTGGCTGAGGACCCGCTGCATCCGCAGCTGCTCGACATGGTTCGCCGCTTTGCAGCCGCGCGCTACCAGGAGGGCTACCAGAAGGGCATTCACGACGACGATGCGCTGCGCCTGTTGGGTGCGCTCGTCGCCATGCAGGACCAGGCAGGGCTGCTCGCCTGGGGTCCGACCGAACGCGCGCTGGCCTTGCTCTACTGGCAGCACGGCCACCTGATTGCGCACCGCGAATCGCTGCTGCGGCGCGCACGGGCCGCGCTGCAGATGCAGGTCCTATTTGGCCGGCGCGATGCGCTGGAGCAGCTCGAAGCCGATACGTCGCGAGCGCTGAAGCACTTCGCGCGCGACGTCGTGCCCGACCTGCTGCCGCTCGCGGAGAGTGCGAGCGAGGAAGAGCGTGACGCTCATGAGGGCCGCGTGGCCACGCTGTGCGACCAAGCCGCCGCATACCTCGTGCGCGAACTGGCCGGCGACCACGGCGGGGAAACCTGGGTCGTTTCGGGTGCGGGCGAAGACCTTGCGGCCGCATTGCTGCGCGAGCTCGAGCGCGGCGGCCGGCGCGACGCCTGGCAGCACGACCTCGACGCCGCGCCGCCCGCGGAGCGATGGCGCCTGGCGCGCGACTGGGTGCGCGCCTACGCCATCCACCAGGCACCGCAATCGATCGACTGGGTGGACGACGCGGCCAGCGTGCTGGCCATGCCGTTGCAGCGCACCCGCGTCAATGCGGCGCTCGACCGCACGGTGGAGGGCCTTCGCGGCGAGCATCCGCGCGTGGCCGAGGGCCGCGTGACGCTGAACCTTAACGACTTCTGGCGCCGCTTCCTGTTTCATGCCGCGCACGCCGTGCCGGGCTACGAGGCGCTGCACAGCCTGCGCCACGAACTGCTCGAACGGGAGCGGGCTCGCCTCAAGCTCAGCCAGTTCCAGGCCAAGCCGCTCTCGACCTTCGTGCGCAACCAGCTGATCGACGAGCTCTACCTGCCCATCATTGGCGACAACCTTGCCAAGCAGATCGGCTCGGCGGGCGAGGGCAGTCGCACCGACCGCATGGGTTTGCTGCTGCTGATCTCGCCGCCCGGCTACGGCAAGACCACGCTGATGGAATATGTGGCAGACCGGCTCGGCCTGATCTTCGTGCGCATCAACTGTCCGGCGCTGGGCCATGGCGTGACCGCCATCGACCCCGCCAACGCGCCCAACAGCGCGGCGCGGCAAGAGCTGGAGAAGCTCAACCTCGGTCTCGCGATGGGCAGCAACGTGATGCTGTACCTGGACGACATCCAGCACACCAGCCCCGAGTTCCTGCAGAAGTTCATTGCGCTGGCGGACGGCACGCGGCGCATCGAAGGCGTGTGGAACGGCGAGCCGCGCAGCTACGACATGCGCGGCAAGCGCTTCGCGATCGTGATGGCGGGCAACCCGTATACCGAGTCGGGCGACGTGTTCAAGATTCCGGACATGCTGGCCAACCGGGCGGACATCTACAACCTCGGCGACGTGCTGTCGGGCCGCGAGGCGGCGTTTGCGCTCTCCTACATCGAGAACAGCCTGACCTCCAATCCCACGCTGATGCCGCTGGCCTCGCGTGATCCCAAGGACGTGCAGCTGCTGGTCAAGATGGCGCAGGGACACGAGGTGCCGAGCAGCGCGCTCTCGCACGCCTACAGCGCGGTCGAGCTGGAGGAAATCAAAGCGCTGTTGCACCGGCTCTTCCGTGCGCGCGACCTGCTGCTCAAGGTCAACCTCGCATACATCGAGTCGGCCGCGCAGCAGGAGGCCTACCGCACCGCGCCGCCGTTCAAGTTGCAGGGCAGCTACCGCAACATGACCAAGCTTGCGGGCAAGATCACCGCGCTGATGCGCGACGACGAGCTCGATGCTTTGCTGCGCGACCACTACCGCGGCGAGGCGCAAACCCTGACCACCGGCGCGGAAGAAAACCTCTTGCGGCTCGCACGGCTGCTGGGCAGCCCGACGCCCGAGGAAAGCGCGCGCTGGACGTCCATCTGCGAAGAGTTCGTGCGAAAGAAAAAGCTCGGCGGCGACGACGTCGACGGCAGTCAGCGAATCGCCAGCAGCATGCTCGACGTGGCGCGCGCAGTCGATGCGCTCAAGCCCAAGCCCGAGCTGCCCGCCGAAGGGCCGAACGAAGGCCAGCGGCTGGCCGATGCCATGCTGCAGATAGCCGTGACCTACCGCGAACTGATCCTGCCGCTGGTGACCGCCACCGAACGCCGGCTCGAACTCGACCGTTCAATACGGCAGGACATGGAGCGCCTGGCCGCCGAGGTGCAGGCGACCCGCGCGGCGCCCAGGCGCACGCCCAAACCCGAGCAGGACCACTGAGACATGCAGGCATCTTCATCTTCCGTTCTCGAGCCGCAGGCGGCGCTGCCCGAGCTGCTCGCCCAGCTCGATGCCACCATGGCCGATGCGCGCCTCAGCGACGACGAGCGCCGCGTGCTGGTCCATACCCTGCGCGAAGCCTCGCCGCCCGAGGACGGGTTGCGCCAATTGCGCAACCGTGCGTTCGACCTGGTGCGATCGCGCACCACCGACCCCGAGCAGCTGGCCCTGCTCAAATGGCTCGAAGGCGTGGTCCGCGCGATCGACACCGGCCGTTCGCCCGATTCCGTCGCAGTGCGTTCGCAGGCCTTCTTCAGCCCGGGAACGGGCTGCCTGCAGGCGATCAACCAGCAGCTGAAGGCCGCGAAGCGGTCGGTCGACCTGTGTGTCTTCACGCTGTCGGACGACCGCATCACCGCCGAGGTGCTGGCCGCATACCGGCGCGGGGTGGCGGTGCGCTTCATTACCGACAACGACAAGGAATTCGACCGGGGCAGCGACGTGGGCCAGCTGCGCGCGGCCGGCATCCCGGTCGCGGTGGACCGCACCGAAGCCCACATGCATCACAAGTTCGCGATCTTCGACGGCGCGAGGCTGCTCAACGGCAGCTACAACTGGACCCGCAGCGCCTGCGACTTCAACGAGGAAAACCTGGTGCTGAGCAATGACCCTTCGCTCGTTCGCCGCTTTGCGGACGAGTTCGACACCTTGTGGAAAGAACTGCAGGCCGCCTGATGCCAAGAAGAATCGACTACGACTGGGAGCTGCCGACTGAAATACAGCAGCGGCTGGGAGGCGCGAGCTACGGTGCGCAGCGCATCATTCACGAGCAGGGCCATCTGATGGTGATCCTGCATGAGCCGCCCGCCGGCCCCGGTTCGGAGCGCAAGCCCGCGGTGTTCCTGCGCAAGCCGGACGGCGCATGGTTCCACAAGGGCAACAACCCCGGCGAGCGGGCGTTCGCCAAGCTGCTCGAAAGCTATCGCGCGGCGCTCGGCACCTTCGAGGCCAGGCACGCGGCTGCTGAAACTTCCGAGGATCTGTTCCAGGTTCTCGGTCCGCTCATTCCGCTGACCCGCGCCGCCATGAACATGCAGGCCGCGTTGCAGGCGGCGCGCGATGCCGCCAAGGAAGACCTCATGCTGATCGACCTGCGCGATCTGGCGGTAGAGATCACGCGCGGCCTGGAGTTGCTGCTGGCCGACACCCGCATGTCGCTCGACTACCGGCTCGCGCACGCAGCCGAGGCGCAGGCACGCTCGACCCGCGAAGTCAGCCGCGCGCAGCACAAGCTCAACACCATTGCCGCGCTGACCTTTCCGCTCATGGCCGTCGGCGCCGCATTCGGCATGAACCTGCACAGCGGCATGGAGAACATGCCAGTCTGGATGTACTGGGCCATCTTCGCGGGCGGTCTCTTCCTTGGTGTCTTGCTGCGCGGCTGGGTCAAGGCGCCGGAGGCGCCGCCGCTGCCTGCCGCCAAGTCCGCAGCGGCAAAAAGAAAGTAAGCTCTCGGCCTTCGCGTTTTGCGAAGGCCTGCTGCCGTCAGAGCAATTCCGGCGAACGCGATCTGTTCTTAGAGTTGGGGCATTCCCACAGGAGACAGACGCAGATGAACGCACTCGAAGGCCTCAAGGTGTTGGAGCTCGGCCAGCTCATTGCCGGACCGTTCGCCGGCAAGACGCTGGCGGAGTTCGGCGCCGACGTGATCAAGGTCGAACCCGCGGGCGTCGGCGATCCGCTGCGCAAGTGGCGGCTGCTGCGCGAAGGCACTTCGGTGTGGTGGGAGGTGCAGTCGCGCAACAAGCGCTCGGTGTGCCTGGACCTGCGCAACACCGAAGGGCAAGAGGCGGTGCGCGCGCTTGCGCTCGAGGCCGACGTGCTGATCGAGAACTTCAAGCCCGGCACGCTCGAAGGCTGGGGCCTGGGCTGGGAACAGCTGCATGCGCTCAACCCCCGGCTAATCATGCTGCGCATCTCGGGCTACGGCCAGACCGGCCCCTACCGCGACAAGCCGGGCTTCGGCGTGCTCGGCGAATCGATGGGCGGGCTGCGCTACCTGAGCGGCGAGCCGGGCCGGGTGCCGGTGCGCGTGGGCGTTTCGCTCGGCGACACGCTGGCCGCGCTGCATGGCGTGATTGGCGTGCTCACGGCATTGCACCATCGCACGGCGCATGGCGGGCAAGGGCAGTTCATCGACGTGGCGCTCTACGAGTCGGTCTTCAACGTGATGGAAAGCCTGCTGCCCGAGTACGACGCCTTCGGTGCGGTGCGGGAGCGGGCGGGCAGCGCGCTGCCGGGTATCGCACCCACCAATGCCTACAAGTGCAGCGACGGCCACTACGTGCTGGTGGCGGGCAACGGCGACAGTATCTTCCGCCGGTTGATGCGGGCCATCGGCCGCACAGACCTGGAGAACGATCCGCAGCTCGTGCACAACGATGGCCGGGTGCGGCGGGTTGAAGAGATCGACGCCGCCATCGAAGCCTGGACGCTGCAGCGCAGCCGCGACGACGTGCTGGCGGTGCTCGATGCGGCCGGCGTGCCGGTGGGGCGCATCTACTCGGTGGCCGACATCGCCGCCGATCCGCAATACCTGGCGCGGCAGATGATCGTGGAGACGAGCACCGCCGATGGAGAAATGCTCAAGGTGCCGGGCGTCGTGCCCAAGCTCAGCGCCACGCCGGGGCGCATCGCGCATCCCGCACCGCGGCTCGGCGAACACACGGGCGACCTGCAGGGCGCGGGCTGGCCATTGCGCCGCGCCCAAGAAAGCGAGGCCGTATGAAGGAAGGCAAGGGCAAGCGGCTCTTCATCAACGAAGTGGCCACGCGCGACGGCTTCCAGATGGAAAGCCGCTTCATTCCGACCGACGACAAGATCGCGCTTGTCGACCGTTTGAGCATGCTGGGCTACGCGAAGATCGAGGTGACCTCGTTCACTTCGGCCAAGGCGATACCGGCGTTGCGCGACGGCGAAGAGGTGATGCAGCGCATCGCGCGCCGCCCCGGCGTGGTCTATACCGCGCTGGTGCCGAACCTGCGCGGAGCCGAGCGTGCGCTGGAGAGTCGCATCGGCGAATTCAACATCGTCATGTCCGTGAGCGAAACCCACAACCTCAGCAACCTGCGCATGACGCGCGAGCAGTCGTTTGCGCAGCTGGCCGAGGTTATCGCTTTGGCAAGGCAGGCCGGCGTGCCCGTGAACGTCTCGCTCTCATGCGTGTTCGGCTGTCCCATGGAAGGCGAAGTGCCGCTGGCCACCGTGCTGGAATGGATCGACCGCTTCGCGGCGCTGCAGGTGCAGGGCATCACGCTGTGCGACACCACGGGCATGGCCTTTCCCACGCAGGTGCAGGCCCTGTGCGAGGCGGTGATGGCAAGGCACCCCGGCCTGCAATGGACGGCGCACTTTCACAACACGCGCGGCATGGGGCAAGCGAACACGGTGGCCGCGGTCGAGGCGGGCATCGAGCGGCTCGACATGTCGCTGGGCGGTATCGGCGGCTGCCCGTACGCGCCCGGCGCTACCGGCAATGTGGCCACCGAGGACGTGGTGCACATGCTGCAATGCATGGGCTACGACACCGGCATGGATCTCGAAGGCCTGATCGGCGCCGCGTCGGAGCTCGAGGCCCTGGTGCAGCACGACTTGCCGAGCCAGGTCGCCCGCGCCGGGCATCGGCTCACGCGGCATGCGCCGCCGGCGGATTTCAACGACATCGCGGCGCGTGCGCATGCGCGCCGCGGCAAGGAGCTGCACCCATGATCGACCATCTGGATCACCTGGTGCTGACCACTACCGACGAAGAGGCTTGCACCCGCTTCTATGTCGATGTGATGGGCATGGCGCTGGAGACTTTCGGCGCCAGTCGCAAGGCCTTCCGCTTCGGCAACCAGAAGATCAACCTGCACGTGAAGGGCCACGAGTTCGAGCCCAAGGCGCAGCTGCCGACGCCGGGCTCGCTGGACCTGTGCTTCATTGCGAGCGTGCCGCTCGAGGACGTGATCGCGCGGCTGAAGGACAAGGGCGTGCCGATCCTCGAAGGCCCGGTGATGCGAACCGGCGCCACCTCGCGCATCCGCTCGGTCTACGTGCGCGACCCCGACCTGAATCTCATCGAGATATCCGAGCTGGTGCCCTGACAGGCCGGCCGGGAAGACAAGCTGCAAAAACATCGGAGACAAAACCATGAAACCCACTCATCGCATTCTGGCCACCGCAAGCCTTGGCCTCGCACTTGCCGCTTCGGCGGCTTCGACGGCCTCCGCGGCCGGCGCCGACACATGGCCCGCCAAGCCGATCACCTTCATCGTGCCCACTGCACCCGCGGGGTCCACCGACATCATTGCGCGCATGGTGGCCGACCCGCTGCAGCGCGCCTTGGGCCAGCCCATCGTGGTCGACAACAAACCTGGCGCCAGCGGCAACATCGGCACCGAGGCCGTGGCGCGCGCGGCGCCCGATGGCTACACGCTGCTGATGCAATATTCGGGCTACCACGTCGGCAACCCCGCGCTCTTTCCGCAGATCAAGTGGAACCCGACCAAGGACTTCGTGCCCGTTGCACTGGTGATGCGCGCACCGCACGTCGTCGCAGTGAGCGGCAAGCTGCCGGTCAACTCGATGAAGGAGCTGATCGAATACGGCAAGAAGAAAAAGGAGGGCGGCCTTTTCTACGCTTCTTCGGGCAACGGCTCCATCCAGCACATCGCGGGCGAGCTGCTGTCGCGGCAGGCAAAGCAGCTGATGACGCACGTGCCCTACAAGGGCTCCGGACCGGCCATCAACGACCTGATCGCGGGCAATGTCGACATGTTCATCACCACGCCGCCCTCGGTCATCGGCCACTTCGCGGGCGGGCGCATCAAGCCGCTGGCCTACACCGGCAGCAAGCGCCATCCGTCCATGCCCGACGTGCCGACCTCGGCCGAGGCCGGGCTGCCGGGCTACGAGGTCGAATCGTGGTTCGCGGTGTTCGCACCGGCCAAGACGCCGCCGGACGTCGTCGCCAAGCTCAGCGCAGAGATCAAGAAGATCGTCGAGAGCGAGTCGTTCCGCAAGAAGGTGGACGAGCAGGGCGCCTTCGCCACCTACATGGACCCAGCGGCATTGGGCAAGTTCGTCGACCAGGAATTGGCGGCCTGGGCGAAGGTGATCAAGGCGGCGGACATCAAGCCAGACTGAGCGACTTCTTTGGCGGCGGACGGGCGATCAGCCCGCGATCAGCTTCTGCACCAGCTCCGCCGTGGTCCCCGCCGCGTACTTGCGCATCAGCCGCGCCCGGTGCAGCTCGACAGTGCGGTGGCTGATGCCCAGCGCCTTGCCGATCTCCTTGGACGTGAGCCCGCGCATCACCTGCGCCGCCACCTCGCGCTCGCGCGGCGTGAGCTCGGCCTTGACCGCGCGGCGCGATCCCAGGTCTTCGAAGGTCCAGATGCCGGCCTCGTGCGGCGCGGCCCGGTTCATGGCGTGGCCGGTGACGTGGCACCAGAAGGTTTCGCCGGCAATGGCACCGTGCAGGCCGCCCAGGCGCTTCATCATGCGGTTGTCGGCATAGCGGCCGCTGGCGTTGAGAAAGGGCTCCATGCGCTTGCCGATACGCTCGAACTCGGCCACGCTCGGGTAGAGAATGCTGAACGAATGCCCGACCAATGCAGAGGGCGTTGCACCAAAAATCTCGCACACCCGCTCGTTGCAGGCCACGATGGTGCGGTTGCGCGAAACCACCATGCCCACGGGGGCATGCTCGAAGGCCAGGCGGTAATCGATCTCCTGCATCGGGGGTCACCATTACGAAATACTACGTATACGACTACGTAGTATCGTTCAAGGCTGTTTCGCAACGCTTTCGCCAACTCTCCACCATCCATCAAGGAGCCCGAGTGAACAAGATTTATCCCTCCGCAGACGCGGCACTCAAGGGGGTCGTGGCCGACGGGCAGACGCTCGCGGTCGGCGGCTTCGGCCTGTGCGGCATTCCCGAGGCGCTGATCGATGCGCTCAAGGACACCGGCGTGCAGAACCTCACCGTCATCTCGAACAACGCGGGCGTCGACGGCTTCGGCCTCGGCAAGCTGCTCGAGACGCGGCAGATCAAGAAGATGATCGCGTCGTACGTGGGCGAGAACAAGGAGTTCGAGCGCCAGTACCTCGCGGGCGAGCTCGCGCTGGAGTTCACGCCCCAGGGCACGCTGGCGGAAAAGCTGCGCGCGGGCGGCGCGGGCATTCCGGCCTTCTTCACCAAGACCGGTGTCGGCACGCAAGTGGCCGAGGGCAAAGAGCTGCGCGAGTTCGACGGCGAAACCTACGTGATGGAACGCTCGCTGGTACCCGATGTGGCGCTGGTCAAGGCCGACGTGGCCGACAAGTCGGGCAACCTGCGCTTCCGTCTGACGGCGCGCAACTTCAACCCCGCTGCTGCCATGGCCGGCAAGATCTGCATCGTCGAAGTCGAGAAGATCGTCGAAGTGGGCGAGCTGGCCCCTGACGACATTCACCTGCCGGGCATCTACGTGCACCGCATCGTGCTCAATGCCAAGCCCGAGAAGCGCATCGAAAAGCGCACCGTGAGCGCGGCCGCGCCCACCGACGCAGCGGCCGCCAAGGTCGAAGCGCAGGCCGCCATTGCGCAGGCCGCCGCCGGCAGCGAAGTGCCCGTCCCCGTCAAGAACAACAAAGGAGCCTGAGATGCCCTGGACCCAAGACCAAATGGCCGCGCGCGCGGCGCAAGAGCTCGAAGACGGCTTCTACGTGAACCTGGGCATCGGCATTCCCACGCTCGTGGCCAACTTTGTCGGCGACAAGGAAGTGTGGCTGCAGAGCGAGAACGGCATGCTGGGCATCGGCCCGTTCCCGACCGAGGACCAGGTCGACGCCGACCTGATCAACGCCGGCAAGCAGACCGTCACCACGCTGCCGGGCTCGGCCATCTTCGGCAGCCACGACAGCTTCGCGATGATCCGCGGCGGCAAGATCAACCTCTCGATCCTCGGCGCGATGCAGGTCAGCCTGAAGGGCGACCTCGCCAACTGGATGATCCCCGGCAAGATGGTGAAGGGCATGGGCGGCGCCATGGACCTCGTGGCCGGCGTGAAGCGCGTCATCGTGCTGATGGAGCACGTCGCGAAAAAGAAGGACGGCACCGAGGACCTCAAGATCCTCGAGAAGTGCACGCTGCCGCTGACGGGCGTGGGCGTGGTCGACCGCATCATCACCGACCTGGCCGTGATGGATGTTGTGCCTGAAGGCCTCAAGGTGGTCGAGCTTGCACCGGGCGTGAGCTTCGATACGCTACAAGCCAA
The DNA here is from genome assembly GCF_900099805.1 of Variovorax sp. OV700. GTDB lineage: Bacteria > Pseudomonadota > Gammaproteobacteria > Burkholderiales > Burkholderiaceae_C > Variovorax. The sequence goes on from NZ_FNDR01000005.1 coordinate 268,376, forward strand.
GACCGGCGCCAAGCTGATCCCATAGGCCGCGGGTGCGCATTTGCCGGCAAAGAGCAGGGCTGCAACGCGCGGCCCTGCTTTTTTTTATGGAGCGGCCTTCGACGAAGGTTTGGTGGAGCGTGCGGCCCTGGCCGGTGCGCCGTTGCTGTTGTTGTCCATGCCCTGCGGCAGCAGCAGCACCTCGCGCTGCGCCTCGGCCGTCTCGCGCAGGAAGCTCCACACGGCCTGCATGCGCACCAGGTGCTTGGTCTCTACCGGCATTGACATCCAGAACGTGCGCGTGAAATTCGCCTGGCCCTCCAGCACCGGGCGCAAGGTCGGGTCCCGCTCAGCGACGAAGGCCGGAAGCACCGCGATGCCCGCGCCTGCCGCCACCGCCTGGTGCTGCGCGAGCACGCTGGTGCTGCGCAGCGCAAAGGCGTCGGGCCGGTGCAGCTCGTCGAGGTACTGCAGTTCCTTGCTGAAGAGCAGGTCGTCCACGTAGCTGATGAAGGTGTGGCCGCGCAAGTCTTCGCGCGTCTTGATGGGCTTGTGGGCGGCGAGGTACTGCTTGGCGGCGTAGAGCCGCAGCGTGTAGTCGGTGAGCTTGGTCACGACCACGGCGCCGCGCGCCGGCCGCTCCAGCGAGATCACGATGTCGGCCTCGCGGCGCGACAGATGCACCAGCCGCGGCATCGCCAGCAGGTCGATGGTGAGCTTGGGGTGCTGCTGCGCAAACCGTGCGAGCTGCGGCGCCAGCACCACGGTGCCGAAGCCTTCGGTCGCTCCGATGCGGATCAGCCCCGACAGGCCCTCCTGCGAGGCCGGCGCGGTGCTTTCCACCGCCCGGAACGCGCTCTCCATGGCCTCGACCTGCGGCTGCAGCTTGCGGCCCGCTTCGGTGAGCCGATGGCCGCCCGCCTCGCGCGAGAAAAGCGGCGCGCCCACTTCCTTTTCGAGTGCCTGGATGCGCCGCGCCACCGTGGTGTGGTCCACCTCCAGCCGGCGCGCCGCGCTCATCAGCGTGCCCGAGCGGGCCAGTTCCAGAAAGTAGCGAAGGTTGTCCCAGTCCATGTGCTTGCGTCTCGTGGCGCTGACTCTGCATTTTTGCAAAGCGATAGCGCATATTTGTCTATTGTCATGGCAAATCTGCAAAGCTAGGATGCGGCTTGAACCTGCCAGCCAGGCCCGTATTCACAGGAGACAAAACCCCATGGACGCCACCACCGCCCCCAAGACCCAGGTCGCCACCGTCAAGCTGTTGATCGGCGGCAAGTTCGTCGAATCGAAGACCACCGAATGGCGCGACATCGTCAACCCGGCCACGCAGGAAGTGCTGGCCCGCGTGCCCTTTGCCACGCAGGCCGAACTCGACGCCGCCGTGGCTTCCGCCAAGGACGCCTTCAAGACCTGGCGCAAGACACCGATCGGCGCGCGCGCCCGCATCTTCCTCAAGTACCAGCAGCTCATCCGCGAGAACATGTCCGAGCTGGCCGCCATCCTCACGGCCGAGCAGGGCAAGACGCTGCCTGACGCAGAGGGTGATGTGTTCCGCGGCCTCGAAGTGGTCGAGCACGCATCGAACATCGGCAACCTGCAATTGGGCGAGCTGGCCAACAACGTGGCCAACGGGGTCGACACCTACACGCTGCTGCAGCCGCTGGGCGTGTGCGCCGGCATCACGCCGTTCAACTTCCCGGCCATGATCCCGCTGTGGATGTTCCCGATGGCCATCGTCACCGGCAACACCTTCGTGCTGAAGCCTTCGGAGCAAGACCCGATGGTGACCATGCGCCTTGCCGAGCTGGCGCTCGAAGCCGGCATTCCGCCCGGCGTGCTGAACGTGGTGCATGGCGGCGAGGCCGTGGTCAACGGCATCTGCGACCACAAGGACATCAAGGCCATCAGCTTCGTCGGCTCGACCAAGGTCGGCACGCACGTCTACAACCGCGCCACGCTGGCCGGCAAGCGCGTGCAATGCATGATGGGCGCGAAGAACCACGCCATCGTGATGCCTGACGCCAACAAGGAGCAGACGCTCAACGCGCTGGCGGGCGCGAGCTTCGGAGCGGCAGGCCAGCGCTGCATGGCAGTCTCGGTGGCGGTGCTGGTGGGCGAGGCGCGCAACTGGGTGCCCGAGCTCATCGAAAAAGCCAAGACGCTGAAGATCGGCGCCGGCACCGAGAAAGGTGTGGACGTGGGCCCGCTGGTTTCGTGCGCTGCTTTTGAGCGCGTCAACGGCCTCATCGAACGCGGCGTGGCCGATGGCGCCAAGCTGGAGCTTGATGGCCGCAAGCCCACCGTGCCCGGCTACGAGAAGGGCAACTTCGTGGGCCCGACGATCTTCTCGGGCGTGAAGCCCGGCATGACGATCTATGACCAGGAAGTGTTCGGGCCCGTGCTCTGCGTGGCCGACGCCGAGAACATCGACGAGGCGATCGAGCTGATCAACAGCAACCCGAACGGCAACGGCACGGCGATCTTCACGCAGTCGGGTGCCGCGGCACGCCGCTTCCAGGAAGACATCGACGTCGGCCAGGTCGGCATCAACGTGCCGATTCCGGTGCCGGTTCCGATGTTCTCGTTCACCGGTTCGCGTGCTTCCAAGCTGGGCGACCTGGGCCCCTACGGCAAGCAGGTCATCATGTTCTACACGCAGACCAAGACCGTGACGGCACGCTGGTTCGACGACAGCACCGTCTCGCACGGTGTGAATACCACCATCAGCCTCAAGTAAGAAACCGGGCGAATGGACTTCGAACTTTCCGAAGAGCAGCGCGCCTTCGCGCAGAGTGCGCGCGACTTTGCACAGGCTGAGTTCGCGCCCCATGCGGCCCTGTGGGATGCGGAGGCCATCTTTCCGAAAGAGGCCATCGCCAAGGCCGGCGAGCTGGGCTTCTGCGGGCTCTACGCGCCAGAGCGCATCGGCGGCCTCGGGCTGCCGCGGCTCGATTCCGCGCTGGTGTTCGAGGAGATGGCCGCGGTCGATCCGTCGACCACGGCCTTCATCACGATCCACAACATGGCCACGTGGATGCTTGGCACCTGGGCGACCGATGCGGTCGCAAAGCAGTGGGGCGAAGACTTGACGAGCGGCCGCAAGCTCGCTTCCTACTGCCTCACCGAACCAGGCGCCGGATCGGATGCGGGCTCGCTCAAGACGCGCGCCGAGTTGCAGGGCCATGAATACGTCATCAACGGCGGCAAGGCCTTCATCTCGGGTGCGGGCGCGACCGACGTGCTGGTGCTCATGGCGCGCACGGGCGGCGGCGGCGCGGGCGGCATCTCGGCCTTTGCGGTGCCGGCCGACGCGCCGGGCGTGAGCTACGGCAAGAAGGAGCACAAGATGGGCTGGAACAGCCAGCCCACGCGCACCATCAACTTCGACAACGTGCGCGTGCCGGCCGAGAACCTGCTGGGCAAGGAAGGCGAGGGCTTTCGCATTGCCATGAAGGGGCTCGACGGCGGGCGCATCAACATCGCGACCTGCTCGGTGGGCGCGGCGCAGGGCGCGCTCGATGCGGCGCGCCGCTATCTGCACGAGCGCCAGCAGTTCGGCAAGCCGATCGCGAGCTTCCAGGCCTTGCAGTTCAAGCTGGCCGACATGGCAACCGAGCTGGTCGCGGCGCGGCAGATGGTGCGGCTCGCGGCAAGCAAGCTCGATGCGGGCCATGCCGATGCCAGCACCTATTGCGCCATGGCCAAGCGCTTTGCGACCGATGCGGGCTTCAACATCTGCAACGACGCACTGCAGCTGCACGGCGGCTACGGCTACCTGAGCGAGTTCCCGCTGGAGCGACTGGTGCGCGATACCCGCGTGCACCAGATCCTCGAAGGCACCAACGAGATCATGCGCGTGATCGTTGCGCGAAAATTGCTGGAAGGGGACAGCGACATCCGCTAAAGCCTCGCACCCAGAACCTCTTTCAAGACAATGACCGACTCCGTAGTTCTCTTCGATGAAATTAAGACCGCCGGCGGCCAGCGCTTCGGCGTGGCAACGCTCAACGCACCGGCATCGCTCAACGCGCTTTCCGTGGACATGGTGCGCCTGCTCACGCCCAAGCTGCGCGAATGGGCGGCCGACGACGGCATCGTCGGCGTGCTGCTGCAGGCCGCGGGCGAGAAAGCCTTTTGCGCCGGTGGCGACCTGCGCCAGCTGTATCAAACCCTGCTCGAATGCGGCCCCGCGCGCAACACCTATGCCGAAGATTTCTTCCGCGAGGAATACGAGGTCGACTACCTGATCCACACCTTTCCCAAGCCCTTCCTCTGCTGGGGCCACGGCATCGTGATGGGCGGTGGCGTGGGTCTGATGTCGGGCTGTTCGCACCGCGTGGTCACTGTGCAGAGCCGCATCGCCATGCCTGAGATCAGCATCGGGCTCTATCCCGATGTGGGTGGCAGTTGGTTCCTCCGGCGCGCGCCGGGGCGCACGGGTCTGTTCCTGGCGCTCACGGCCGCCAACCTCAATGCGGCCGACGCCATCTTCTGCGGGCTGGCCGACGTGCTGGTGCCGCATGAGCACAAGGGCCAGGTACTCGAGGCAATTGCCGCAACGCGCTGGCACGGCGAGCAGAAGGCCGACCGCGCCGAGCTTTCGCGAATCCTCGCGCGGGCGGGCGAGGGCGCGCAGTTGCCGCCATCCAAAGTGCGCGAGCACTACGACACCATCAATGCGCTGATGGCCGGTGACGACTTGCTCGACATCGCGAAGCGCCTGCGCAACCTGCAGAGCGACGACCCGTGGCTGCAGTCCGCTTCCAAGACATTCATGAAGGGCGCCCCGAGCTCGGCTGCGCTGAGCTTCGAGCTTTGGCAGCGCGTGCACCGCATGTCGCTGGCCGAGGTGTTCCGGCTCGAATACTGGGCCTCGCTGGGCTTCTGCGCGCACAAGGACTTTGCCGAGGGCATCCGCGCGGTGCTGATCGACAAGGACCGCAATCCACGCTGGAACCCCGCCACCATCGAAGAGATCACGCCCGCGTTCATCGAAGACCACCTGCGTCCGCGCGGCGAGATGCCGGTGGAACTGGCTGCGCTGGTCTGAGTTCTTCTACAAATACAACGGAGACAAGCAAATGAAAATCGCATTCATCGGCCTCGGCCACATGGGCGGCCCCATGGCAATGAACCTGCGGAAGGCAGGCTACACGCTCAAGGCGTTCGACCTCTCGGAAGAGGCCTGCAAGAAATACGATGCTGAAGGCCTGCCCATTGCCGCATCGGCTGCCGAATCGGTGACCGATGCGGACGTGGTCATCAGCATGCTCCCGGCCAGCGTGCACGTGGAAGGCCTGTTTCTCGGCAGCGCTGGCAGGCCGGCGCTGCTCGACAGCATTCGCGCCGGCGCGCTCGTGATCGACAGCAGCACCATCGCGGCCGCCACGTCGCGCAAGGTGGCCGAAGCGGCCGCTGCCAAGGGCATTGCGATGATCGATGCGCCGGTTTCCGGCGGCACCGGCGGCGCCATCGCTGGCACGCTGACCTTCATGGTCGGCGGCGAAACCGACGACCTCGACCGCGCGCGTCCGGTGCTCGAGAAGATGGGTGCCAACATCTTCCACGCGGGCGGCATCGGTGCGGGCCAGACCGCGAAGATCTGCAACAACATGCTGCTCGGCATCCTGATGATCGGCACTTCCGAAGCGCTGGCGCTGGGCGTTGCCAACGGGCTCGACCCCAAGGTGCTGTCCGAAATCATGCGGCGCAGTTCCGGCGGCAACTGGGTGCTCGAAAAGTACAACCCGATGCCCGGCGTCATGGAAGCAGCACCGGCATCGAAGAACTATGCGGGCGGATTCGGCACCGACCTGATGCTCAAGGACCTGGGCCTCGCGCAAGAAAATGCCACGGCGGTTCGCGCCGCCACGCCGCTCGGCGGGCTGGCGCGCAGCCTGTATGCGGCGCACAGCCTCGCGGGCCATGGCGCACTGGATTTTTCAAGCGTGCTGAAGCTGGTGCAGAAGTCGTCGTCGTAGCGCCTAGCCAAACAGCGCGTTGTTGGCCCACAGAAGGGCCAGCACGCCCACGAACAGCAGCAGAAACACGACCCATGCGCGCGTGAAAGCCTGCGTCTCCGTGATATCGGCGGGAGCCGTTTCGGGCGGATTAGGGGCGCTGGGCGTGTGTGGGTTCATTCCCGACTGTACCCTGCGGCCGCGGCCTTGCCGCCGCCGTGCGCACCTTCGACATGGCGACCAGGACTCCCGCTGCGACCAGGTTGGCAGCGATGCTGGCGAGTATCGGAAGCGTGTAGCTGCGGCTGATGTCGAAGGCAAAGCCCGCCGCGCTCGGGCCGACCAGGGTGCCGAAGGCGACGCTGGTGTACAGCACGCCCAGAATCGCGCCGATGTTGCGGCCGCCGAAATAGTCCATGACCAGTGCGGGCAGCAACGCGACGAACCCGCCGTAGAACACACCATAGGCAAACGCGAAGGCCGCCAGCCCCCAGAACTGGCTTGAGGCTGCCCATACGACCAGTGAAAGCGCCATGCCCGTGGACATCAGCGGCAGCGCAAGCTGTCGACTCAGTCGATCGGCCAAGTCGCCCAGGAAAAAGCGCCCCGCCGTGCTGCCGATGCCAATCGCTCCGAGCAACAGCACCGCCGAACTGGTTGGCAGGCCATGGTCGAGTGCGTAGGGAACCAGGTGGACAAAGGGTACGAAGAGGCCGAACGAACTGATCAGGCACGCCGCATAGAGACCGGCGAACCGGCGTGACCTGACTGCTTCGCGCAACGTGGAGCCTGCGGGCACGGCCGACGAAGCCTGCGGCTGCGGCGGATCGCCATCGGGGCCGAGCCCACGGTCGCGCGGATCGTTCTCGATCAGCAGCGCCATGCCCACGCCCACCACCACGACCAGCGCACCGAGCGCCAGATAGGCATCGCGCCATCCGAAGGTCTCGACGAGGAACGATGCGAGCGGCGGCATCAGCAGCGTGCCCACGCCGATGCCGCTCACCGCCAGCCCCGAGGCGAACCCGCGGCGCTTCAAGAACCAGCGTTGCACCGCACCCAGCACTGGCACGTAGGATGCGCCGACCCCAAGACCGACGCCGATCCCATACGCGAGGTAGATCTGCGTGAGGCTTTGTGCTCGTCCCGCCGCCACCAGTCCCAGGCCGAGCATCAGCATGCCCGCGACCGCCAGCCGCCGCGAGCCCCATCGGTCCGCCAGCGGGCCGCTGACCACGCCCAGTCCGAAATAAAGAAAGCCCGCGATCGAGAACACCAGCGATGCCGATCCGCGCGAGGCGCCGAAATCCTTCTGCAGCGATTCGAGGAAGGCGCCGATGGTGTAGGCGCTGCCGAAGCCGACGAGAGTGACGGCGAAAGCGCCTGCGACCACGAACCAGCCGCGGAAGATGGGTGTGGAGAGTCGATTGGACATGGTTTGCTCAGAATATCTAATGGATAGAGAATCGGCTTCAGCGCAACGACATGATCTCTTAATCGTTTGAATGGGAATGATCGTCATTCGTGCGCGGCCCGGCAAACCAGATTTTCTGAGGCATTCAGATCAGATAGGCTAAACCATGGAGCATCAGCTTCCACCGCTCAATGCACTCCGCGCCTTCGAGGCGACCGCCCGCCACCTGTCGGTAAAAAACGCGGCCAACGAGCTGTGCGTGACCGCCGGTGCCGTGAGCCAGTTGATCAAGTCGCTGGAGCTGCATCTCGGCATTCCGCTTTTTCGCCGTGCGAACCGTGGCATTTTTCTCAGCGATGCGGGCCAGGCGTATCTGCCGCCGGTGCGCAATGCGTTCCGGCAGATCAGCGATGCCACGCGCCGCGTCGCCGTGCCTGCGGAGACCGGCATCCTCACGGTGAGCGCCACTCCGTTCTTCGCCTCCGCATGGCTGGTGCCGCGCCTCAAGAGTTTTCAGGATGCGCATCCCGACATCGATCTGCAGGTGTTGACCAGCGGCGCGCTGGCCGATTTTTCGCGCGATGGCGTGGACGTTGCTATTCGCCATGGCCTTGGCCGCTACCCGGGCTTGAGCAGCCAGCGCGTGTTGGCGGTGGAGATCGTTCCCGTCGCTGCGCCCACGCTGGTCGACCGCCTTGGCATGCCAGCGGCACCGGCCGAACTCCGGCGCTGGCCGCGCGTGAACGATGCCGAGCGCAAAGCCTGGCAACTGTGGTTCCAGGCGCAAGGCATCGAAGACGCGGGGCCGGCGCGCGGTCCGTCTTTCGACGATTCGAGCCTGCTGCTGAAGGCCGTGCTCACTGGGCAGGGCGCCGCCTTGCTGCCTTCGGCCGTTGTGGCCGACGACATTGCCGAGAGCCGTTTGGTCCGGCTTTCGGACGTGAGCTGGCTCGAAGACTTTGCCTACTACCTCGTCTACCCGGAAACGAGCCGCGACCGGCCGAAGATCGCGGCCTTTCGCGATTGGATTGTTGGCGAGGCGAACAAGAGCGCGGCCAGGCCCCGCAGGAAGCCTCCGCTCAAAGCAGCTCGATGCCGGGCAAGCTCTTGAAGCAGCTCTCTCGCGTGATGCGCACGAAATCTGCAAGCCACGGCTGGCCGGAGGTGCCCTGCGTGCAGGCCATGTAGAGCCGCCCCGTCAGCCCCTTGCTGCCCACGCGCCGCGCCGTCACGTAGCCGCGGTCCAGGTAGTTCTGCACTGCCCAGAGCGGCAGGGTCGCGACGCCGCGGCCGCTTGCCACCAGCTGCAGCATCGCCACCGTGAGCTCTGTCGTGCGCCGGTGCGCGGGCTCCACGCCGGCCGGCGCCAGCACCTGACGCACGATGTCGAGCATCTCGTCGGGCACGGGGTAGGTGATGAGCGTCTGGTCGGCAAAGTGACGTGCCGTGAGATGTGTCTTGGCCGCGAGCGCGTGGTCGTTGGCAAGCAGCGCGACGATCTCGAAGCGGAACAGGGCGTGATAGTCCACCGTCTCGTCCGGGTCCTCTTCGGAGACGATCGCCACCTCGGCGCGGTTCTGCATCACCAGCGCGATCGGGTCGGGGTGGAAGCCCGAGACGATGTCGAGCTCGATCTCTGGCCAGCGCTGGCGAAAGGCGTCCATGGCCGGCATCAGCCAGTCGAAGCAGGTGTGGCACTCGACCACGATGCGCAGCTGCCCGCTGCGCCCCAAGGCAAGCCGCGCCACGTCGCGCTCGGCTTCTTCGACCAGCGGCAGCGCGGTATCGGCCAGCTGCAAGAGCCGCAGCCCGGTGGTGCTGAACTGCGGCGGCACCGACTTGCGCTCGAAGAGCTGAGCACCGTAGCGGTCTTCGAGCAGCTTGATCTGGTGCGACAGCGCCGATTGCGTGAGGTTGAGCAACTGCGCCGCGCGCACCAGGCTGCCGGTGTCGCGCAGCGCGACGAGCGTGCGCAGGTGGCGCATCTCGAGGATCGACTGCAACATGAATGAATTTCAAGTGAAAGGGTAAAAGGTTTCGTTTGAATCATATGCCTCAAAGCCCGACCATTGCGGATTCTCAAGATACAGCGACCGGAATACCTGCAATGACCACCCGCATCCACACCCTCGGCTTTCCGCGCATGGGCGCCAACCGGGAACTGAAGTTCGCACTCGAAAAGCACTGGCGCGGCGAGATTGACCGCGCTGCGCTCGAAGCCGTGGGCGAACAGCTGCGCGAGCGCCGCTGGCAGGCCCAGCGCGACGCGGGGCTCGACTACGTGACCGTGGGCGACTTTGCCTGCTACGACCACGTGGCCAATCACATCCAGCTGCTGGGCTGCGAACCGGAGCGCTTCGGCTTCAAGGGCGACGAGCCCGAGCTGTCGCGCTACTTCAAGATGGCGCGCGGCGTGGAAGACGAGGCCGGCCACGTGCACGATGCCAGCTGCAACCACGGCAACGAAGGCACCTTCGCGCTCGAGATGACCAAGTGGTTCGACACCAACTATCACTACCTCGTGCCGGAGTACACCGCGGCCACGCAGTTCAAGCTCGCGTCGACGCGGCTGTTCGACGAAGTGGCACAGGCGCAGCAGGCCGGGCATCCGGTCAAGGCCGTGTTGCTCGGTCCGCTGAGTTTCCTGTACCTCGGCAAGGAAAAAGAAGCCGGGTTCGACCGCTTCTCGCTGCTCGACGCATTGCTGCCCGTGTATGAAGAGGTGCTGAACCGCCTCAAGCAGCAGGGCGTGGAATGGGTGCAGATCGACGAGCCCATCCTCGGCCTGGACTTGCCCGATGCCTGGCGCAACGCCTTCGAGCGCGCCTACTGGCAGCTGGCTCGCAGCGCGCCCAAGCTGCTGCTGGCCACGTACTTCTCGCCGCTTTCTGACAACCTGCGCCTGGCCTGCCAGCTGCCCGTGGCCGGCCTGCACGTGGACGCCGTGCGCGCGCCGCAGGATCTGACCGGCGTGGCCGACTGGCTCTCGGCCCACAAGGTGCTGTCCGTCGGCATCGTCGATGGCCGCAACATCTGGCGCACCGACCCCGACGCGGCGCTGGCCACCTTGCGCCCCGTGGTCGACAAGAACCGCGGCGAACTGTGGATCGCGCCTTCATGCTCGCTGTTGCATGTGCCGTTCAGCCTCGCCGCTGAAAACAAGCTCGATGCGGAGCTCAAGTCATGGCTCGCCTTTGCGGTTGAGAAGTTGGGCGAGCTGCGCGTGCTGCGTGCCGTGCTCGACGGCCGCGAAGGCTCGGTGGCCGAAGAGCTCAAGGCCGCGCGCGCCGCCGTGGCCGCACGGCGCAGCAGCCCGCGCGTGCACCGCGCCGACGTGGCGCTGCGGCTGGCACGCAGCGTGGCCGGGGACGACCAGCGCAGGTCCACATTCGGTCAGCGGCAGTTGGTGCAGCGCGCGCGCTTCGCATTCCCCGCGCTGCCTACCACCACCATCGGCTCGTTCCCGCAGACCAAGGAGATCCGCGCGGCGCGCGCCGCCTTCAAGCGCGGCGAGCTCGATGCCGCAGGCTACAGCGAGAAGATGCGCGCTGAAATTGCACTGGCCGTGCGCAAGCAGGAAGAACTGGGCATCGACGTGCTGGTGCACGGCGAAGCCGAGCGCAACGACATGGTCGAATACTTCGGCGAACAGCTCGACGGCTTTGCCTTCACCGCCAACGGCTGGGTGCAGTCGTACGGCTCGCGCTGCGTCAAGCCGCCGGTCATTTTCGGCGACGTGGCACGCCCCGCGCCCATGACCGTCGAGTGGACCGCCTATGCGCAGAGCCTCACCCAACGGCCGATGAAGGGCATGCTGACCGGGCCGGTCACCATCCTGCAATGGTCGTTCGTTCGCAACGACCAGCCGCGCAGCACCACCTGCGAGCAGATTGCCTGGGCGATCCGCGACGAGGTGGTGGACCTGGAGGCCGCCGGTATCGGCATCATCCAGATCGACGAGCCCGCGATCCGCGAAGGCTTGCCGCTGCGCCGTGCCGGCTGGCCGGCTTACCTGAAGTCGGCCACGCGCGCCTTTCGCATCAGCGCATCGGGCGTCCACGACGAGACGCAGATCCACACCCACATGTGCTATTCGGAGTTCAACGACATCCTGCCGGAGATCGCGGCCATGGATGCCGACGTGATCACCATCGAGACCAGCCGCTCCGACATGGAGTTGCTGCGTGCGTTCGGCGGATTGGGTGGCGAGAACGATGCGGGCGGCTTCCGCTACCCGAACGAGATCGGCCCCGGTGTGTACGACATCCACTCGCCGCGCGTTCCCTCGGTCGACGAGATCGTGCGTCTCATGCGCAAGGCCGCTGGTGTGGTGCCGCTCGAGAACCTCTGGATCAACCCTGATTGCGGCCTGAAGACCCGCGGCTGGTCCGAGACGGAGGCCGCGCTGTCGAACATGGTGGCCGCCGCCAAGCAGCTGCGCAAGGAACTGGCAGCCGCCTGAAGCTGAGGGGTGGGAGAGGGCGGCCATGGCAAGCGCCAATCAATAATGGCGCATGGTTCCCCTTTCAGTTTCACCGAGACGCTTCTTTCTCGCACCCGTTCTTCTCCTCGCGTTGTTGCTCGCGCCGGCCATGGCCTTGGCTCAAGACCGTGCCCAGGCCCTGCTGCAGTTCGAAGGCGTGCAGGCGCGCTACCAGACGGCCTATGCGCCGGGCGCCGTGTCGCGCGATGCGCGCCAGTTGCTGGAGCCTCCTGACCAAGCCATTGCAGACAAGGCTCTCCAGGCATTGGATGCAGCAGCTGCTCGGTCCTTCGACGTGGCGGCTTCAGTGGCTGCAATCCAGCAGGAGGTGGCTGCTGCCGGCAAAGGCGGTGCGGCGCCGGGACCGCAGGTGCAGGCCGCGGTGGCCCGCTTCTCGAAACTGCGCGCCGACTACGCCGCGATGGACGACGCGGGCAAGCTGGAGTTCTTCAATCGCGAGCGCGCGAAGCCGGCCGATCCCGCACGCACGGAACTGCTCGAGCGCATGGCCGTGGCCGACGTGCGCGAAGTCGATTTTTCGAGCCAGCTGCTGTTGAGCTCCGTGGTCAAGCAACTGGCGCGCGGCAATGCGAGCCAGTTCACTTCGTTGCCGGACCGCACGCTCGACATGGCCGTCGACACGCTGTGGTCGCGCGGCATCACGTCGCCGCGTCCGCGCAACCTGCTGATCGTGGCGCGCGAGTTCGAAAAGCAGGTCACGCAAGCGCTGATCGCTGCCCTGCCGGATGCGGACGTGGCCGCTTTGCTGGCCTGGCGCAACGACCCGCAGGCCGCGGCCGAGCGTGAAGCGCTGGTGGGCACCTATCGCGCGGAGGTCAAGGCGAGCGGCGCCGTGGCGATCCGGACGGTGGTGCGCGGCTGGTCGCGTTCTTGACCGCTGCAGGTGCGGTGGCGGTCTTGTTGGGTGACACGGCATAGGGCGAACGCCGCAATGCAGGGCGCGGTTGCTGGCATGTAATGTGCATTGGCCATGCTGCGCGATACTCGCCTCCTGGACGAAGCCCCATCGCTCGTGATGAGCACTTTCGCCCTCCCGTCGAGAAAGTTCCCCGCCATTGTTTCAATTTCATGAACACTGCGATTCGATTGGCTAGGGTTTTCCCTGGTAATTGAGGTGCAAACTTCGAGGCATCCAAAGCCCGATCAAGAAGGAAATTGAAATGAAGACCTCGAACATCCTCGCCGCCGCCGCTCTCTCCCTGCTCGCCGCCGCTGGCGCCCACGCAGAAACCTATGAAGGCGTGCAGCCCCTCAGCGCCGGCTACAGCCGCGCCGACGTGGCCCCCCAAGCCGCAGCCGCCGCCCGCGAAGGCAACGCCTACAGCGACGCTGCTTCGGCCGTAGTGGCTCCCGTGCTGGCTTCGTCCGACCGCGCTGAAGTTCGCAACGAAGCCGTTGCCGCCGCGCACGCACCCGGCCAGAACCTGCGTCGCGAAGCCTTCGCAGACAGCGTGATCCCTTCGCAAGCTCGCAGCTTCACGCGCCAAGCCGGCCTGTAATCCAGGCAGGGAAGAGCGGCAACGGCCGCTTGCTCCCGGCAACAAACAAAAAGCCCGACGGTGCCAAAGCACCGTCGGGCTTTTTGCTTTTGGCGCGACGGGGTGGGTAGGCGGCTGGTTAGTACGAACGGCCAGGCGGGGGAAACACTCGGGGCCGCTCTGCGCCTGCGCGTCCTACGATGGCAGCCTCATCCGAACGAAGGAGTTGCCATGCCTCTCTATCTGATCGAACGCACCTTTGCCGATGCACTCGAGGTCTCGCCCGAGGGCGCGGCCAGCATCATGCGCATCAACGACGACGTCGGAGTCCGCTGGCTGTATTCGTTCTTGAGCGCCGACAAGAAGAAGACCTACTGCCTGTACGAGGCGCCCAGCGCCGAGATGATCCGCGAGGCAGCGCAGCGCAACGGGTTGCCGGCCGATGTGGTGATCGAGGTCGACGAGCTGCGCCCGCCAGCGGTGCAGGCCGAGGCCGTCGCGACGGCCTGAACGTGCAGCGAGCGGCATTGCGCCGCTCGTTCTTCGCTCCCGTCGGCTTACTTCGACCGCGGGTCGTCTGCCGGATTGACGTAGGTGACGCCCCAGGGCCCGGTGCCGTGAAGCTGCACCACGGTTTCCTCCTGGGTCCATGCGAAGTGCGGCGTCTTGGCCTGCAGGATCATCATGCCGCCCGCGGTCACCGGCATTGACTTCTGCATGTCGAGCTTGTCGCCCAGTCCCATGTGGAAGGTGCCCGAGAGCACGGTCACCCGCTCGACGGCCGGATGCCAGTGCGACGGGATCCGGTAGTTGGCTGGCACCCTGATGCGCACCGTGAAGGGTACGGCTTCGCTCATCGGCCCTTCGAGCACCGCGAGTTTTGCACCGGGTGGCAGCGAGGGAACGTCAGCCCATTTCAAGTCGGCGGGCGAAATCATCCGGTGGTCGGCGGTCTGGGCCCAGCTCGTCGCAAGGGCCGCGAGCAGTGCGGCGCCGATCGCCCAGGCAACAAATGGTTGGCGTGTCATGGTCTTTCCTTTCGGTGTCACCGGCGAACGCCGCCGGGGCGCGGACAAGAGCGCGGCAGTCGTCTACAGCCGCACTACATCGCCCTTCAATGAATAAAGAATGGCGACCACCTCGTTCTTTTCGGCCTGGTCGTAGCCGTTCTTGGACATCGCCGCGAGGATGTCGTCGATTGCGGCGACCAGTTCCTGCTCGTTGATGTTCATGCCCTTGTGCGCGGTCACCAGGTCCTTGCCGGTGTAGCACTGCGGGCCGCCGCTGCCGGCGCAGAGAAACTCGACCACGTGGCGCTCCACTTCGGGGCGGTTGCTGTTCGCAAAGCGGGCACGAATCAGCGGGTTGTTGTAGTGGTTCTCGACCACGTCGGTCACGAGCCGCTGGATGCGCTCCTCGCCGCCGAGCCGTTCATAGAGGGTTGCGGGCATACGAGACACTCCTTCTGGTTTGCCGACCCGGCGGCGCCGGGCCTGGGACAGACCATAGGACGGCCCGCGTTGCCGCACATCGCCCGAATTGACCATTTGGGCCGCGTGCGGCCAGTGGCTACCGGCCAGCAGCGGACACCGTCGAGCCTTCGGACGCCACGCGGTGGCGGTGCGCCCAGGCCGCGGCTTCGGTGCGGCTTCGGCAATCGGTCTTGGAGAGGATGTGGCGCACATGGTGGGCCACTGTGTGCGGGCTGATGAACAGCCGCTGCGCGATCGCCTGGTTGCTGTGCCCGGCGATGAG
Organism: Variovorax sp. OV700; assembly: GCF_900099805.1. GTDB lineage: Bacteria > Pseudomonadota > Gammaproteobacteria > Burkholderiales > Burkholderiaceae_C > Variovorax. The sequence goes on from NZ_FNDR01000005.1 coordinate 283,466, forward strand.
CAGCCGCAGCACGTCGACTTCGCGCGGGCTCAGGCCCTCCGGCGCCGCAGGTGATTGAGCGGCGCCTTCGAGCTCGCGCTGCAGCGCCTCGCAGCGGCGGGCGAGGCCGGCCATGCCGAGTTCGCGGACTATCGCGAGCGCCGCGTCGAGCTGCGACCTTGCGGCGGCCTGGTCGCCGCCGCGCCGGGCCAGCCACCGTGCCCATTCGAAGCGGCTGTGCGCGAGCCAGGGCCGGCTGCCGCCTTGCTCGTCGAGTGCGGCCGCGGACGCGAAATGAAGCGCGGCGCTCTCGTCGTCTTCCGCCAGTGCGGCCAGCATGCCGCGGTAACGGTCCACGGCGCCGAAACAGGTAATGTTGGTGCCGGTGACCACGTTGCGCCCGGCATAGGGCTCGAGCAGCCGGTAGAGCGTGGCCGCGCGTGGCAGGTCGCCCAGGCGGGCGCAGACCTCGGCGGCAAAGACGATGTTGGTCAGCCACATGCCGTCGCGCGCAATGCCCGCGAAGCCGTCGACCGCCAGCGCTTCGTAGGCTTCGCGGGCGGGCTCGTGCAGATCGAGCTCGGCGCAGATCAGCGCGAGGCCGGGTTGCCACAGGCTGTTGCGCGGCACGCGGCCGACCAGCCCGCGCAGCACCGGCAGCACCTCGCCGAGCCGGCCCTGCTGGCGCCGCAGCACGAAGATCTGCAGGCTGTAGGCACCCTGCGCATTGCCGGACAAGAAGCGCTGCCCGAGCGTGAAGGTCTCGCCGGCCAGCCGTTCGGAATCCGCGAAGCGGCCTTCGTACGCGGCAAGCAGGGTGAGGCTGGCCAGGCCCATGGCCTGCATGAAGGGCTGGCGGATCGCGTCCGCCACCCGCGCGTGCACCTGCGCCAGTGAGCGCGCCGCGTCGAGCGCGCCTTTCTCGACCAGGTCGCCAAAGTACCAGCCGGTGAGCGAGTCGACCCATTCGAGATGTCCGGCGCGTTCCGCCACGTCGAAGGCTTCGCGCGCGCAGCGCAGTCGCTCGTCGAGCTGTGCGGGATCGCCGCGTGCGGGCAGGATCGCGGCCAGGGCTTTGAACAGCGGCCGCGGCATCGCCAGTTCGCGCGACAGTGCTACCGCGCTGCGATGCGCCGCATTGGCCTCAGGCTGGCGACCGCAGAAGATGCAGGCGCGGCACAGGGCGGCGAGCAGGTCGACGCGCAGCGCGGCATCGAAGCGGTCGGCCGCCGCGAGCGCCTCTTCGAGCAAGGCCGCCGCCTGTTCGCCCGGGCCGCTGATGCGCCAGCCGTTGTTCTCGAAGCCGAGCGCGGCCTGCGCAAACAGCCCGGCATCGCCGAGCGCGCGCGTCAGCGAGGCGGCCTCCAGAAAGGTGGCGGCGGCGGCATCGTTCTCGCCGGCATGCGTCTGCACCGCGCCAAGCGCCAGCAGCAAAGCACCGTGCCGCGCGCGCTCGGCGGGCAGCCACCGCTCTTGCAGCTGCAGCGCGAGCCGGTAGCAGCGCAAGGCCTCTTCGTACGCCATCACCGCGACGGCCCGCGCGGCGGCGCGCTGCGCAATGTCCAGCGCGCGCGACGGGCTGCCCACGGGCAATGCCGCGGCCGCGTGGTAGGCCAGCTGCGCGAGCACCGCGTCGGGATCGGCGGCATGGCGCGCCTCGAGCGACTCGGCGATGCGCCCGTGCAGCGCGACGCGCCGTGCCGCGGGCAGCTCGTCGTAAAGCACTTCGCGAATCAGCACATGGCTGAACTGGTATTGCGGTCCGGGCGGCAATATCTCGATGATCCGGTGCGACAGCGCCTCGTCGAGCCTGGCCAGCAGCTCGGCGTCGCTGTCGGCGCCGGCCAGTTCGGCCAGGAGCGGCAGGTCGAAGTCGCGGCCGATGCAGGCGGCAATCGCGAGCAGCGCGCAGCAGGGCGCCGAAAGCCGATTGAGCCGCTGGCCGATCACCGCGCGAATGCCGCCGGGCACGGTTTCGACCAGCGCCGCGGCAGCATGCGGGTCGGTTCCGTACGGGCCCTGCAGCAAGAAGCGCAGCGTCTCCACCAGGTACAGCGGATTGCCTTCGGTGCGGCGATGCATGGTCGCAATCACCGCGGGCGGCGGCGTCACGGCGCTTGCCGCGGCGACCATCCGCTCGGTTTCCTCCAGGCTCAGGCCCGGAAGCGGCAGCCGGCAGAACTGCCGCGTGTTCAACAGTTCGGCCAGCGTTGCGGCCAAGGGGTGCTGGCGAGACAGATCCGCTTCGCGGTACGAGCCGAGCAGCACGATGCGGCTCTCGCCGAGCTCTTGCGCAATGAAGGCCAGGAGCCGCAGCGACGAGGCATCGGCCCAGTGCAGGTTGTCCAGGATCAGGAGCAGCGGCCGCAGCGTTGCTACCTGTCGCCAGAAATGCGCCACCGCGGCAAACAGGCGAAAGCGCGCCTGGTCGCCTTCGCCGATGGCCGGTACCGCGGTGCCTGGCGGCAGGCGCTCGGCGAGTTCGGGTGCAATCTCGACCGCAGCGGCGGCGTCCCGACCGAGCAGCGCCGGCAGGCGCTCGTCGCGGCAGGCCCGCAGGCAGGCCTGCATGGCGCGCGTCCAGGGCAGGAAGGGCGGTGCGCCGGGCTCCTCGAGGCAGCGGCCCCACAGGGTCAGCATGCCGCGCCGCACGGCCAGCGTTGCCACCTCTTGTGCCAGCCGGGTCTTGCCGATGCCGGCCTCTCCGCTGACCATGATCACACGGCCGCGCCCGGCCAGTGCGCCGCCGAGCGCATCGTGCGCCAGCTGCAGTTCGCCGCGGCGTCCCACGAAGGGCTCGGTCGCGCCCGCCACCGCGGGGCTCGCCACCGGCGCGGCACCGCAGGCCGGGCATGGCGCGTCGGCGTGCAGGCAAACGCGCCCGCAGCGATGACAAACGATCCGATCCTGCATGGCCATGCCGCTCCTCGAGCTTTTCCGGCCCATGGGGCCGGCATGGAACGAGTCTGCGCGCGGTCAGCGCTTGTAGGGCTTAGGACTTACGCCACGCCTCAGCGGGGAGTCCAGCCGCCCGGCTGAACGGGCACCGCACGTTCGTTTGCGGCGATGATGGGTGCCAGTGAGCCAATGAATCAACACCACGAGCCCCGCATGGCACCCGACCGACCTCCCGTTTCGCCCAGCCACGCTCGCCGCGAGGCACTGCCTGTCGGAGCGCGCGTCGCAGGCCTTTATCGCGGCGCCTTTCTGGCCGACGCCTACGCCATCGACCTGCCACCGGACGCTACCCGCGACATCCTGGCGCTCGCGCGCTTCGCGTTCGAACGCCCTGCACCCTGGGTCGACAGGCTGATGGCGCTGCGTGACCGGCTGGTCGGCGGCTTCGGCATCAAGACCGCCAGCGCCTTGCGCGTCGGCACCCCGGGCGGTCGGTGCACCGCGTATCGGCATCTTCCGCATCTACGAGACGCATGTGGACGAGATCGTGCTGGGCGAGGACGACCGGCACCTGGACTTCCGCGTCTCGGTGATGCGCTCGTCGGCGGGCGATTCGCTCACGGCGGTCACGGTGGTGCACTGCCACAACCTGTTCGGCCGCAACTACATCCGTCTGATCGCGCCGTTCCATCGGCTGGTGGTGCGTTCAGCACTCGAACGCGCGGCGCGAGCGGGCTGGCCGGCCGACGCGGCGGCCTGAACGGAAAAACGCCTGGTTACCGACTGGCGCGTTACCTGAAGTTTCACCGGGGCGGGGCCGCCGGGCAGGGCTTCGGGGAGGGGTGGCCAGTGTAGACTGCCAGGTTTTTCGTTCTGGCGGTATGGCGCAAGTTTCACAGCGCACAGTTTTCAATGGTTCGGCGCTCGTTCGCTTGCTTTCCCGACTGGCCGACACGGAAGTCCGCGAACCCCGGCAAGCCACCGCGGATCGATTGAGCCAGTGGTTCGGCTGGACCGATGCCATTTCGTTGTCCGCGGCCCTGGAGGGGGTTCCGGCGGCTGCTTCTTCCCGGCAACGGGCTTTCGCGAACACCGAGGAGCGGGAATGCGCCCGTGCGCGTACCGCGCTGGCCAATGTCATCGCGGAAGACGGCGCTGCCGCGGCAGCGGCCGACTTCGCGCCGTTCCGCCGCCGCTACCTCGCACTGCAGCAGGCCATGGAGGCGGGCATCGGCCCCCTGCGCGGGCGCCTGCGGACCACGCTGGCGGCCAGATCCCCGGCCATGGCAAGGCTGGCTGCAGTGGACGTGGTCATGGAGCAGGTACTGGCTGCGCGCGAGCACAGCCTGCTGGCAGGCGTGCCCGCGCTGCTCGAAAAGCATTTCAACCGCTTGAGCGGGAACGGCGCGTCGTCGACGACAGCCGAATCCTCCGGCGAACCCCAGGCCGGCGAGTGGCTGCATGTGTTCCGCAAGGACATGAAGAACGTGCTGCTCGCCGAACTGGATTTCCGATTTCAACCGATCGAAGGGCTGCTCGAAGCCCTTCGCATGAGGCAACCAGAGTGCCATGAATAGATTTCTTCACTACGCTGTTTTTGCCGCGGGCCTGGCCGTCGTGTGCTGGGTTGGCGCCGGCTACGTCGGTTCGCACCCATTGGCGCTCATTGTCACGATGATCGTCGGCGCGTTCTACATCATGGGTGCGGTGGAGCTGCACCGGTTTCAGCAGGCAACGTTCACCTTGAACCGCGCCGTGGCCGACTTGTCGGCCGCTCCGGCAGACCTCGGCGCATGGCTCGGCCAACTTCATCCGACGCTGCGCAATGCGGTGCGTCTGCGCATCGAAGGCGAGCGTGTCGGCTTGCCCGGCCCCGCGCTCACGCCCTACCTGGCCGGGCTGCTGGTACTGCTGGGCATGCTTGGCACATTCCTCGGCATGGTGGTGACGCTCAACGGCACCGGACTGGCGCTGGAAACGGCGACCGACCTGCCGGCCATCCGTGCCTCGCTGTCGGCGCCGGTCAAGGGCTTGGGGTTGGCATTCGGCACCTCGGTGGCTGGCGTGGCCGCCTCGGCGATGCTCGGCCTTGCCTCGGCCCTGTGCCGGCGCGAACGGCTGCAGGCCGGGCAGATGCTCGACAGCAAGATCGCGACTACGTTGCGCATCTACTCGGAGACCCATCGGAGAGAGGCGTCGTTCCAGTTGCTGGAGCAGCAGGCGCAGCTGATGCCCCGGCTGGTCGACCAGCTGCAGGCGATGATGGCCACGATGGAGCGCCAGGCCCAGGCCTTGAACGAGCGGCTCGTCACCGGCCAAGCGCACTTCCACACCCAGGCCGAGGCCGTGTATGCCGGGCTCGCCTCGTCGGTCGACCAGTCGCTGAAGCAAAGCCTGACCGAAAGCGCCCGCATCGCCGGCGCCACGATCCAGCCGGTCGTCGAAGCCACCATGGCCAGCATCGCGCGCGAGACGGCTTCGTTGCACGACACGGTCGCACGCACCGTGCAGCAGCAACTCGACGGGCTCTCGGGCCGCTTCGAGCTCGCGACGACCAGCGTGGCCGACACCTGGAAGACCGCGCTCGCCGAGCATGAGCGCACCTCCGGCGCGCTGGCCAAAGACTTGAGCGCATCGCATGAGCGCTTTGCCGCGACCTTCGAGCAACGTTCGGCATCGCTGGTCGAAGCCGTTTCCGCCCGCCTCGAGGGCACGGTAGGCAGCGTGTCCGAAACCTGGGGCAGCGCGCTCGCACAGCATCAGCGCGTCAGCGAAAAACTGTCGGAAGACACGCACCAGTCCTTCGCCTCCGCAGCCGCAGGCTTCGAGCAGCACGCGGCATCGCTGCTGCGCACCGTGGACCAGGCGCACGCCGATCTTCAGACGCAGATGGCGGCGCGCGACGAGCAGCGCCTGTCGGCCTGGACGCAAGCACTGGCGGCCATGGCCACGTCGCTGCAGCAAGAGTGGCGGCAGGCGGGTGCGCACGCGGAGGGCCAGCAGCAACAACTTTTCGAGACCCTGGCGCAAACCGCTCGCGACATGTCGGCCCAGGCCGAAGCCCACGCGAAGACCACGGTGGCCGAAATCGCCCAGCTCCTGCAAGCCGCGTCCGACGCGCCGCGCGTCGCTGCCGAAGTGGTGGCCGAACTGCGCCAGAAGCTTTCCGACAGCATGGCGCGCGACAACGCGATGCTGGAAGAACGCAGCCGCATCATGGAAACGCTGGGAACCCTGCTCGACGCCGTGAACCATGCCTCCACCGAGCAGCGCTCGGCGGTCGATGCGCTGGTCGGCGCGTCGGCGGATGTGCTGGAGCGTGTTGGCAGCCGCTTCACCGACAAGGTCGAGGCGGAAACCGGAAAGATGGCCGGTGTCGCCGCGCAGATCACCGGCAGCGCCGTCGAAGTGGCCAGCCTCGGCGAAGCCTTCGGTCTTGCCGTGCAACTGTTCAGCGAATCGAACGACAAGCTGGTGACCCATCTGCAGCGCGTCGAAGGTGCGCTCGGCAAGTCCATTGCGCGCAGCGACGAGCAGCTGGCCTACTACGTGGCGCAGGCGAGGGAAGTCATCGACCTCAGCATCATGTCGCAGAAGCAGATCGTCGAAGACCTGCAGCAGATTGCCGGCCGGCAGCAGGCCGTGGCGAGCGAAGCGTGATGCGCGACGATCTCGACGCCGGCCTGGAGCCGAGCGTGCCGGTGTGGGCGGTCTTCGGCGACCTGATGTCGGGGCTCGTCGGCGCCTTCGTGCTGATCCTGGTGGGCGCGCTCGGCATGCAGCTGGACCTTGCGGCAAAGCTGCAGGCCGAGGTGCAGCAGCGCCAGGCCGAGACGCAGCGCCGGGAGGCGCTCGAGCAGGCGTTGGCAGGGCCGCTTGCGGCTGGCAGGGTCACGCTCACCAACGGGCGCATCGGCATCAGCGGCAACGTGCTGTTTGCCTTCAACTCGGCCGATCTGCAGCCCGAGGGCCGGCAAGTGCTCAAGAGCCTGGCCGCGCCCGTGGCCGCCTACCTCCGCGCGCGTGACGAGGTGCTGATGGTGAGCGGCTTCACCGACGACCGGCAGATGCGGCAGACGAAAGAGGGCAACCGGCCGTTCACGGACAACTGGGAGCTGTCCGCCCAGCGCGCCTTGACGGTAACGCGCGCATTGATCGAAGAAGGCATTCCCTCGTCATCGGTGTTTGCCGCGGCCTTCGGGTCCGAGCAGGCGGTGGCGTCCAATGCTGATGCCGAAGGACGGGCAAAGAACCGGCGCGTCGAAATGGCACCCACGCCTCGCCAGCAGACCGGCGCCAGCGCGAAGGCCCGTGAGTAGCGTCATGGACGACCCCGTGGCGATACTTGATGCGTGGCGTGCGCGCGGCGAGCATCGCGTGGACCCGGTGCGCTTTCGTTTCATCGAGGCGATGGCCAGACGCGCGGCCGAGCACCAGGGCGATACGCGGCGCATCCTCGATGACAAGTTGGAAGGTCTGCTCGCGGCGTATCGCGAGAGTCTTGAAAAGAACGCGGGCGTTGTTCCCGCGGCGCCGCGAAATGCAGGTTCCAAGCAGGCTGCACCGCCCGCTCGCGGGCCGCTCGCCGAACTCGTCGAGCACATTGCGCGGCAGTCGCCGCTGCAAGCCGAAGGGCTGACTGCGACCACCGATGCCGTGCCCGCTCCCGAACTGAAGACGCTCCGGTATTTCAGGAGCACCTGGTCGCGGCTCAGCGCCGACCGGCGACTGACGCAATCATTGGCGAAGGTGCCGGACAACGCCGGGCCGCTCAACTCGCATCACCTGGTGCACCGGTCGCTGATGCTGATGCACGAGCTCTCGCCCGAATATCTGAATCGGTTCATGTCGTACGTCGACACGCTGTTGTGGGTCGACCAGTTGAACGGCACCAATGCCCCGGCCGCGGCAAACACCTCCCGCGCCGAAAGCCAGAAGAAGACGGCGCGCGGCAAATCCGGCTGAGGCCGGGCCGGTCAGCGCAAGCCGTGCGCGCGGATCATCGCTTTCAGCCGCCGCACCTCGTGCTGCAAGTCGAGAATCAGCGCGGCCGCATCGAGGCCCACGCCGAAGTCGCGCTCGAGCCTGCGCGCCTCCAGGGCGCATTGCAGGTCGGCGCTCGAAAACTGCCACCGCTCGGGTGGCGCTTCGGCGGTGGTGACCTGCACGATGCCGACTTCGACGAGTTGCACCACCCATTCGGTGTCGGCGCCGCAGGCGTGGGCCAGCTCGCTCGCGGCAAGCGGCTGCGACGCGCTGATGGCTGTTGTGACGGAAACGGTCGCCATGCTCACACTCCCAGATGCTGGCGTGGGTTGAACGAAGTCGACGCTTGCGCGAGCTGCTCGTAGGCCTTGCGCGTGGCCTCCGCGATGGCGGGGGGCAGGGCAATTTCCAGCAGCAGGTACAGGTCGCCGGGCTGCTTGCCGCCAAGCCCGCGGCCCTTGAGCCTGAGCTTGAGGCCGCTGCGCGCATTGGGCGGCACGGTCACCTCGACCGCGCCCCCGGTGGGCACGGGCACCGTCACCTGCGCGCCGAGCGCTGCCTCGGTCGGTGTGACGGGCAGCGTCATGTAGATGTCGCGTTCCTCCAGGCGATAGAGCCTGTGCGGCGCGATGCGCACCTCCAGGTAGAGATCGCCGGAGGGCTCGCCGCCGTGACCGGGCATGCCCTGTCCGGCCAGCCGGATGAACTGCCCCGGATGCATGCCGGGCGGGATCTTGACGCTGAGCGTGCGCGTCTTGAACGCGGGACGGCCCTGCGCGTCGATTTCTTGCGAACGCAGCGTGATCTCGCGCTCGGCGCCGTTGAGCGCGTCTTCGAGCGAGATCTCGATGGCCGCATGATGGTCTTCGCCGCGTGCGCGGTAGTTGCGCCTTGCCGCGCCGCGCCGTTCGGCCTCGCCGAAGAGCGACGAAAAGAACTCGCTGAAATCCGCGTGGTCGGCCGGGCCCTGGTTCGGGCCTCGGTGAAATTCGAAACCCGTGTCCCAACCCGGCGGCGGCTGGAAGTCGCCCTCGGGATGGCCACCGCGCGCCACGCGGTCGGCCAGCGCGTCGTAGGCGGCGCGCTTTTCCTTGTCGCGCAGCACGTCGTTGGCTTCGTTGACGTCGCGCATGCGCTTCTCGGCGTCGGGCTCCTTGCTGACGTCGGGGTGGTACTTGCGCGCAAGCTTGCGGTAGGCCTTGCGCACGTCGTCGTCGGACGCGGTGCGGTCGATGCCCAGGGCGCTGTAGTAGTCCTTGAATTCCATGGCGGTCGGTTGTGGGTGAACGCCGAACAGTACGCGCCCGAGCTGTCAGGCCAGGGCTGAATCGCCGTCGGCATGCCGCAGCAGCGGCGTTACGGTCCATGTGGGGCCGCTCCGCGAAAAACGCAATGGCTGCGCATTGCCGAGCAGATCGAGGTCGATGGGCACACCGATCAGCGCGGCCAGTGCATAAAGAGTGCCGCCATGGGCCACCACCAGCACCGGTGCCGGCTCTGCCAGTGCCGCATCGAGTGCAAGCCGCTTGCGGGCCACGAACTGCGCGAGGGTTTCGCCGCCTTCGGGTTCGCAAGCCCAGTCGATATTGGCCGACGAGGTGCCGATGAGCGCGCCGAAGTTGCGTTCGCGCAGCGCGGCCTGGGGCGTTGGTGCGAGGCGAAGCACTGCGGCCACGGTATGCGCCGTGTCGTGCGCGCGCCGTGCGTCGCTGCAGACGATGGTGCGGATCGGCTCCCCCGCCAGCAGCTGGGCGGCGCGGGCCGCCTGCTGCAACCCGAGCTCGCTCAGCGGCTCGTCCACGGCCTGGAAGATGCGCTGCGCGTTGCGGCCGGTCTGGCCGTGGCGCAGAAAGTAGAAGTGGTCGCAGGCCGGTGCCAGCGGCTGCTCGGCGGCGATGCGGACCAGCTGGTCGAGGCCGGCGGTCGCGCCGTGGGGAAAAGGTGCCTGTGACATGGGGGTGTGCTTCAACCGAACTTCATGCCCTTGGGGCGTGCCTGCAGGCGGTCGATGTAGGCATCGATCTTGGCCCGGTTGGAGCGTCCGCCGAATGCGCGGTGCCAGATGAACATGGAGCCGATCATCACGTCGGCCGCGGTGAACTGCGCGCCGAAGAGATAGGGGCCGTAGCCCAGCTCGCGCTCCACCGCGTCCTTGGCGTGCTCGAAATCGGTCCAGCCGCGCGCGCTGTTGTTGCTGTGCAGCCCCAGCAGGCTGTCGCCCATCGAAGGCTCAAGCTGCGCCGTCGAATAGACCATCAGCGACAGGTAGCGGCCGCGGTCGGGCGAGCCAACGGACGGCGCCAGCCTGGCCTCTGGAAACTTCTCGGCCACGTACATGCAGATGGCCGCGTTCTCGAAGACGCGGGTGCGGCCGTCGACCAGCGCCGGCAGCTTGCCGGCGGGATTGATCTTCAGGTACTCGGGTTTCTTGTGCGCTTTTTCCCGGATGAGGGTGGGCACGATTTCGTAGTCAACGCCGGCTTCGTCGAGCATCCATTTCGCGACCTGTGCGCGGCTGTGCGGATCGAAATACAACTTCATCAGGAGGTCTCCTTTCATTGGACCGGCAGCGGCACCGGCACCTTGGCCCTGTCAGAACTTGGGAATGCGCAGCGTCTTGCTGATCATCAGCGTGCCCGACAGCGCAAAGAGCAGGGTGAGTGGATGCAGCAGCCACGGACCGATCGCCAAGGCGCCGCCCCACACCGCGTCGCCGATACGGCCCTGCCAGGCTGCAAGGGCCAGCACGCCCACCAGCACCACACTGGTCGGGATGGGCGTACCTTCGAAGTACTTCACCTTGTCGGCGCCTGCGGAAAGCGCCTCGGCCGTGACGTTGTAGCGCGCGAGCCGGCTCACGCCGCAGCAGACGAAATAGATCAGCAGCACGCAGTCCCAGCCGCCGTCCAGGCCCGCGGCAAAGGCGAGGGCGGCGGGCGCCACGCCGAAGGAAATCACGTCGGCCAGCGAATCGAGCTCGCGCCCCAGGGCGGAGTGCGTTTGCCGCCAGCGCGCGATGCGGCCGTCGAACACGTCGAACACGAAGGCCGCCGGTGCGAGCGCCGCCGCCCAGAAGAATTGCCCGATCGACTGGCTGGCCATGAACGCCATGGCAAGGAACACCGCCCCCACGCCGCAAGCCGCGTTGCCGAGCGTGAATACGTCGGCCAGGTGAAAGCCCCGGATCATCGAGAAATGCTTGCGGGCCGGTGCGGGGGGAGGGGTGGTCATGGGCGTGCTTCGGAGTCGGCGAATGCTCCGCACCTTAACGCAAGCCAGGCCGCTTGCCTGTAGTCGCCATCCGACTCCGGAAGCGGTCGGCAAAGCGGGTCTGGCGGCTCAGGCCGGAAGCTGGGCCTCGTAAGCCTTTTCGAGCTCCGCGTGGCGGGTCCAGAACCCCCTGGGCTTGCGCTGGTGCAGCACGTCGTCGAGCACATCCAGGTGGGCATGCCAGCCACTGGCGACACTGAGCGTTTCCTTGCGGTCAGGCAGGCGGCGGTACGTGAGCACGAGACGGGTCGAATCGCCCTCAGGCGTGAACTCGAAGCTCACCTCGGAAGCATTGGGGCTCTCGCTGCCCCAGCTGATGGTCAGGCGCTTCAGCGGTTCGATCTGGATGACCCGCGATGTCTGGGAGATGGGGCTGCGGCAGGCACTGAAGCGGTCGGGTGCCACTTCGCCGGAAAGACGGGTGTGATCGAAACGCAGCTCGAATACGCCGCCGATCTCATGCGCCATGGTGCCGCCGGCCAGCCAGGCCGCGCGCTTGTCGGGCTCGACGAAATAGGCCCACACGCGCTCGATGGGCGCGGGCAGGGTGCGTTCCATGCGCAGGGTGCCGGGTTCGATGAGGGTTCCGAGGCTGGTCTTGGTCATGGCTTGCTCCTTGAAGAAGGGAAGGTCTTCATTGGCGGGCGAATCGCGCCGCAACTCAAGCTCCAGCGCGTCCAGAAGGTTGTTCCAGAAGCTTTCATAGTGGCGCAGCCATTCGTTGGCCGATGCGAGCGCCACCGGTTCCAGCCGGCAGACATGCGCGCGGCCCTGCACGTTGCGAGAAACCAGGCCCGCGCGCTCCAGCGCCTTGCCATGCTTCGATGCGCCCGGCAGTTATTCAACCAGATAGTTGAATGAGTTGCGCGGTTACACCCGATACAGGCGAGACGCGGTTGCGCTCCCTGGCGCTGGAGCCTGCGCGATGCCGCTCCTACGATTTCTCTCGTTCCATCCACTCGCTGACAAACAAATGAAATCCTTTGCCAATCGCCGTACCTTCCTGCTTGCCGCCTCCGCTCTGCCGCTGGCCAGCGCCTGTACCGCGTGGTCCGCGAAAGAGCTGCAGGCCACATCGGCCGAGGCGCAGCTTGCGGCGCTCGAAAGCTCCGTGGGCGGCCGGCTCGGCGTGGCCGCGTTCGACACGGCTACCGGCGCGCGCGTACAGCACCGGGCAACCGAACGCTTCCCGCTGTGCAGCACTTTCAAGACGATGCTGGCCGCGGCCATCCTCGAGCGCAGCGCCCGCGACAGCGCCCTGCTCGAGCGCCGCGTGAGCTACGGCAAGAGCGACATCCTGCCCCATTCGCCCATCACCGAAAAATACCTGGAGCAGGGCATGGCGGTCTCCGCGATGTGCGCCGCCACCATTCAATACAGCGACAACGCCGCGGCCAATCTGCTGATGAAAATTCTCGGCGGGCCTTCTGCAGTGACCGCGTTCGCGCGCTCCATCGGCGACCAGGCGTTCAGGCTCGATCGTTGGGAGACCGAACTCAACAGTGCCATTCCGGGCGATCCGCGCGACACCACGACGCCTGAGGCCATGGCCGCAAGCCTGCAGCGGCTGGTGCTGGGCGACGGGCTCGGGGCGACGCAACGCGGCCAGCTCCAGAACTGGCTGCTGGGCAATACCACCGGCGCCACGCGCATTCGCGCCGGCGTGCCGGCCGACTGGAAGGTGGGCGACAAGACCGGCGCTGGCTCGTACGGCACCGTGAACGACACGGGCGTGCTGTGGCCGCCAGTTGGCGCGCCGCTGGTGCTGGCGGTCTACCTGACGTTTCCGACGCGCAAGGATGCGGAGGGCCGCAACGACGTCATCGCGTCGGCGGCGCGCATCGTCGCGAACGCACTGCGGGCCTGAGCCCAGCGCCTACGCATTACTCTTCGCTGGTCCACTCCACCTGCGCGCCGAGGCTGCGCAGGTTTTCGGCGAAGCGGGGATGGGCCCGGCGGATCGGTGTGGCATTGCGGATTTCGGAGCGGCCCTCGATGCTGGCCGCGACCATGAAGAGCGCAATTGCCACCCGGATGATGTAGGGGCTCTCGACCACGGCGGGCGTCAGGGGGCTGCCGCCGAAGCTGATGAGCCGGTGCGGGTCCGAGGAAAAAACATGGGCGCCGAACTTCGAGAGTTCACCGGTCCACCCCAGTGCGCCGTCGTAAACCTTGTTCCAGAACATCGCATTGCCATGGGCACGTACGCCCAGCGCAATGAAGATGGGAAGCAGGTCGACCGGAAAGTAGGGCCAGGGCGCAGCCTCCACCTTGGTGAGCACGTTGCTGGTGAAAGGCGTCTGCACCTTCAGCGGACCGGCGCAGCTGGCGCGCGACCAGCCGTCTTCGTGCGCGATGGTGACGCCGAACTTGGCGAAGGTGCGGTCGATCAGCGGAAAATTATCGGGCGCGCTGTTGCGCACGACCACGTCGCCGCCCGTGATGGCACCCAGCGCCAGGAAGGTGGTGATTTCGTGGAAGTCTTCGTCGAAGCGGAACTCTCCGCCACGCAAGGCGTTGCCGCCATGCACCGTGAGCCGCGAGGTGCCGATGCCTTCGATGCGCACGCCCAGCATGGCCATGAAGCGGCAGAACTCCTGCACGTGCGGCTCGGACGCCGCGTTGGTGAGCGTGGATGTGCCTTTGGCCGCCGCCGCGCACAGCACGAAGTTCTCGGTCGTCGTGACGGACGCATAGTCGAGCCAGTGCTCGGTGGGCGTGAGCGGTCCGTCGCACCGAACCAGGAGCGAGCCGCTGGCGCGCTCCACCTGGCCGCCGAAGCGGCGGAACACGTCGACGTGCGGATCGATCTCGCGCACCCCCAGCGTGCAGCCCTTGACGTTGTCCTCGAGCCGCGCAATACCAAAGCGCGCGAGCAGCGGGGGCACCAGCATGATCGACGAGCGCATTTCCTCCGGCAGGCGGTCGCGCGCGGCGTCAAAAGCCGTTTCGCGGTGGTGCAGATCGAGCGTGCCGGTGGCGTGGTCCATGCGCGCCTCGCTGCCCAGGCTGCGAAAGATGTCGAGGATCTTGCGTACGTCGGTGATGTCCGGCACGCCATGCAGGCGCAGCGGCTCGTTCGTGAGCAGCGTGGCGCACAGCACGGGCAGCACGGCGTTCTTGTTGGCGGAAGGGGTGATGCGGCCGCGAAGCGGCGTGCCGCCATGCACGATGAGGTTGGACATGGGAATGCGGGGCCTGGAGCGATTTAGTCCGCGCCCAGTTGCTCCGCGGCTTCACGCGGCCGCAGTCCGCGCACCGATGCCAGGCCTTCGAGCTGCGCCTTGCGGGGACGGGCCTTGCCCTGTTCCCATTTGTAGATGGTCTGGCCGGTAACGCCCACCAGCTTGCCGTAGGCCGCGGCCGAAAGGCCGAGCTTCTCGCGGTGCGTGGCCAGGCGGCTGGCGCTGAAGCGGCGGGCCGGTCCGGAGTCGCCTGCTTCGTCGGCATCGCCTTCGGGGGAGACGCGCGCGGACACCTTGGTGGTGCGTCGCAGTTCCTTTTCCAGTTTCTCGACCTGCCGGCGCAATGCGGCGATGGAGGCACGATGGTGCGTGGATGCTTTTTTCAGCGTTTCGATCTCTGTGCGCACCTCCTTGCGGGCAACACGGGAAATCTCGGCTTTGAGGATGGAGGCGATATTTGGCATGGGCGCATTTTGCACATCTCTTGGGACGTGTTGCCTTGGGAGATACGGCAACACGCGCCTGCGGCCCTTGAAGGCCGGGCCGGCGGCCTGTCGTCAGAGCACGAAGCAGCCCACGGACACGAAGTGGCTCGCGGTGCCCGCAAGAACGAACAGGTGCCAGGTGCCATGCGCATGCCTGAAGCCCCGCCGGTTCCGGTAGAACACCGTGCCCACGGTGTAGAGCACGCTGCCGGCCAAAAGCCAGGCCAGTCCGCCGCTCTCGAGCCGGGCGGCCAGTGGCACGGCCGCCAGCACGCCGAGCCAGCCCATGCCGATGTAGAGCGTCAACGCCGGCTTGGTTGCCGCGCCCTTGCCCTGCAACAGCTCGCGGCTTATGCCGAAAAGCGCGGCGCTCCATACGGCGGCAAGCAGCAGCCAGCCCCACAAGCCATTCAAAGTGACCAGTGCGAACGGCGTGTAGGTACCCCCGATCAGCAGGTAGATGGCGCAGTGGTCGGCCTTTTCCCAAAGGCGCTTGCGAGGCCCCCGCGTGCTGTGGAACAGCGTGGACGCCGCATACAGCGCCACCGCCGAAAGCGAGAACACCAGTGCGCCGGCAATCCGCGCGGGGTCGCCGGTGGGCACGGTCTTGGCAAGCAGCAGGGCCGTGGCCACCAGGGCGAGCACCAGACCGAGCAGATGGGTGTAGCCGTTGAGCCGTTCGCCGGGGTACATCGAGTCGGGAGTGCAGTCTTGGTTATGGAGGGCAAAGGCCAGCGGATGCTAGGTTTGCCTCATGACGGCGCGGTGACCGCAGCCCGGGTTGCTCGACCCGCCGGCGCAGCACGCCGGAGCGCTCAGGCCCCGAAGGCGTCCTGCAGCGTCTGCGCGATATCGGCCGCGAGCGCATCGCGCTGCGGCGCGGGGCGCCAGAAGGTGCGCGCTGCCACGCCGGCCGATTCCCACTCCGGATGGCTGCGCGCGGGCCGTGCCGCCCGCACGGCGGCGGCAGTGGCGCGCGTCGGCGCGTCCTGCGTCGCGCTCGTCTCGGCTGCGATGCGGCCGGTGGCTGCATGCCCGCGGCGCTCCAGTGCCCGCGCGAGTTTCAGCTGCCATGCCACCAGCGCAAAGAGCACGCCGTCTTCGACCGTGAGCTCGTGCACGTTGCGCAGCCTGTTCGCCAGCTTGCGCCCGAAGGGGCCCCAGCCCTGCGACACCGCGCCGCCGATGGCGCCGCCCACCGCGGCACCGGTGCCGAGCGAAATGCCGGCCACCGCCAGGTCCGCCACCACGCCCACGGCCGCGCCGATGACCGCGCCCTTGCCGAGCCGCAGGCCGGCTTCCTTCATGGCTTCCGGGCTGAAGAAATCCAGCGTCCAGCGGCCTTCGATGAGCGGCAGCGGCGCCTCGCCGGCATCGTTCTGGCGGAAGCCGTAGAGCGCGAGCAGGTCGTCGGTGCAGCGCTGCGCCTTGTCGAACACGTCTTTCTGCAGCGCTGCGATGAACGCTTTTCGGCGTGTCGTGTCGGCGAACTCTTCGGCAGGCATGCTGCGGCGCAACGCGGCAGCGTCGATCAACAACCCGGCAATGCGCGTGCAAGCCGCGCGGCGGCGCTCGGCGGCCTCGGCGGTCAATGAATCCACCACGCCGCGCAGCAGCTCGCGCCGGTCGCGCAGCAGGGTGGAGAGATCGTTGTACAACTCGCGCTCCGCCCCCACGAAAGGCGCGGCGGCATCGAAGCTCACCTGCACGTGCAGGCCGTAGGCCGAGAGCAGTTCCTTCCAGGCCGGCTCGCGGCTGGCCCCGTCGCGCACGAAGTTCAGCACCGGCATCACGGGCCGGGCGCAGGAGTTGAGCAGTTCGATCTCGTCGCGGAACTTGGGCAGCACCGGCTCGCGCACGTCGATGACGAGAAACGCCGCATCGATGTCGAGCATGGTGCGCAGCACCTTGGCCTCCTGCTCGAACACGCCGTGGGCTTCAGGGCCTTGCAGGAACAGCCGGATGCGCTCGGGCGGCGTGGCCTGCGGGTCCAGGCCCGCCAGGTGCTCGCGGAGCGCCACCGCGTCTTCGAGCCCCGGCGTGTCGAAGAAGCGCACCGCAGGCTGGCCGTTCACTTCGAGATCGACCGACTCCACGTGGCGCGTGGTGCCGGGGCGCTGCGACACCTCGCCGAAGCTCGCGTGCCGCGTCAGCGTGCGTAGCAAAGAGGTCTTGCCCGCGTTGGTGTGGCCGACAACGGCGATGCGGATGGCGTGCTGTGTCGTCGTCATGGTGTGGCTGCGCCCAGGCCCTGCAATGCGTCTTCGAGCTTGTGCGTGGCCGCCACGCGCGGCAGGCCGGTGCCCTGCAGCCAGTCGATCCAGCGTTGCGATGCGCCGGTGTTCGCTGCGTCCCTGGTGGCATCGGCCAGCCACAGCCGGCATTCGCCGCAATGGGCCAGCAGGTCGCGCAGGAAGCGTTCGGTGCCACGGTCGGGGCTCGATGCCGCATGGCACACCAGCAGCACGGCACGCGGGCGGACCGCTGCCAACCGGTCGAGCAGGGCGCGGCGCGCGAGTGCGCTGCCGTCGATCCGCTGCATCTCGGTGGTCGCGGTGGCTTGCAGGCCTTCGGGTGGCCATGGCGCATCCGGTGGCAGTTCGAAGCCGATGACGAACAGGGTGTCCCGCAGGTCCGAGGGCGTCAGCCCGTCAGGCGTGATGCCTGGTGCCCGTCCCGGGTCGGCATCGACGATGGCGGGCGGCGCGAGTGCGGCAAAGCGCGCCTTCAACTTGCGGTAGTAGGGTTCGCTCCAGTCGGGCTGGAGCGCAGCCCGGCGCCGGTGCCACACCACAGCGCTCAGCAATACGAGCGCCAGCCGCGGCAGCAGGCCGTACACGACGATGCAGCCGGTGAGCCACAGCGCCCACGTGCGCTGGCCCCCGGCGTTTGGAGTGGCCGAGAGCACGGCCTGTGCATCGGGAACCGGAAAGCCCATCTGCGCCGGGGCCCAGCCCAGCACCTGCACGCCGCGCACGAAAAAGGCCGGGTCGAGGATCGTCGTTTCCCAGCTCAGCGTGTAGCTGCGGAACGCCAGCGCGAACAGCAGCGCGGCCAGTACCACCGCAAAAGAGAGCGACCAGATGCCGTGGCTCACGAGCCCAAAGGCCCAGGGCAGCAGCCTGGCGCGCGCCAGGAGCCCGGTGGCGGCGCGCACCAGCACCGGTGCCTGGCCGCGCTTGCCGCCGGCGACGCGCGCGGTGAGCGACAGCCAGATCCAGCCGAGCGAGCTGGTATTGAAGGAACCGAGCGGCAGCCAAAGGCCGACCAGCCAGAACAACAGCGTGAGCAGGTGAATGCCCAGCAGGCTCACAAGCGCGACGATCACATTGATGTGCCGGTCCCCGCCGCCGACCACGTTGCCCGCGAGCCCCAGGCCGGCAACGACGACGAGCGCGACCAGGCCGAGAAGCACCCATGGGCCCCATTGGCGCGTGCGAGCCAGTTCGGATTGCAGCCCGATGCGTTCGCCCAACTGAAGCGCCCGCGCCGTGATGCGTGTGTGTTCGTCAGGTGCGCGCGAGGCGGCGATGCGCATGGCTTGTGCATCGTCGAGTGGACCTTTCTCCTCGGTCCATCGGATCGCCTCGGTAATGACCGCGTCCGGAAAAGCAGATTCGCGCAACGCGGTGTTGGTCAACAGGGTCCCTTCGCAAGTGGCGCTCCGCGGTAGCGGGGCGCGCGAATTATGCCCGGCGCGCTGCTGCGAAGGCCCCATGAGAAACGGGGCCGCAAACACGGCCCCGCTTTTGTTCAGCGTGCGAGTCGAAAACGCGTGCCCGGTCTCAGCGAAGGCCGAAGAACGAAAGCACGGCCACGACAACCACGATCAGACCGACGATGTAGATGATGGAATTCACGCGAGGACTCCTCGTTGTTGACGACAGCTTCAGCATCGCGCCCGGCTGGGCGGGTTGCTGTCGGCGAGGGGCGGCCTGTGCTGTAGGACTCGCGAAGACCCGTCCGAGCGCTTTCGCCGTGCCCGTGCACGGGGGCCGGCTTGCCGTGGTGCCGTAACGCTTGCTGACAAATAGGCCGCGTTCAGGCCCGCAGCGCCTCGTCTTCTTCTTCGAGCGAATCGCCCAGAAAGCCGCCGCTCTGGTGCGCCCACAGCCGCGCATAGAGCCCGCCTTGGGCCATCAGCGAACGATGGTCGCCTTCTTCCACCACGCGGCCTTCGTCGAGCACGATGAGCCGGTCCATCGCGGCGATGGTCGACAGGCGGTGCGCGATCGCAATCACGGTCTTGCCTTCCATCAGCCGGTAGAGGCTCTGCTGGATGGCGGCTTCTACCTCGGAGTCGAGCGCGCTGGTGGCCTCGTCGAGCAGCAGGATCGGCGCGTCCTTCAGCATCACGCGCGCAATGGCCACGCGCTGGCGCTGGCCGCCCGAGAGCTTGACGCCGCGCTCGCCCACATGCGCTTCGTAGCCATGCCGGCCGCTGGCATCGCCCAGCGTCTGGATGAAGTCGTGCGCTTCGGCGCGTTTGGCGGCGGCTTCGATCTGCGCCGCCGTGGCGTCGGGCCGGCCGTAGGCGATGTTGTCGGCCACCGATCGGTGCATGAGCGAGGTGTCCTGCGTGACCATGCCGATGTGGCTGCGCAGCGAGTCCTGCGTCACGTGGGCGATGTCGCGCCCATCGATCAGGATGCGGCCGCTCTCCAGGTCATGAAAGCGCAGCAGCAGGTTGACCAGCGTCGACTTGCCCGCGCCCGAGCGGCCGACCAGACCGATCTTTTCCCCGGGCCGCACCACCAGGTTCAGGTCGTCGATGACGCGGCGGCCCGCATCCGCATAGCGGAAGCTCGCGTGCTCGAAGCGCACCTCGCCGCGCGGCACCTCGAGCACGCCGGCATCGGGCGCGTCGAGCACGGTGCGCGGGCGCGACAGCGTCTTCATGCCGTCCTGCACGGTGCCGATGTTCTCGAACAGGCTGGTCATCTCCCACATGATCCAGTGCGACATGCCCTGCAGGCGCAGCGCCATGGCGGTGGCCGCGGCCACCGCGCCCACGCCCACCGTGCCGTTCGACCAGAGCCACAGCGCGGTGCCGGCCATGCCCGCGGTCAGGCCCATGCTGAGCGTGTGGTTGACGATCTCGAAGGCGCTCACCAGCCGCATCTGCCCGTAGCCCGTGTACATGAACTCGCGCATCGCCTCGCGCGCAAAGCCGGCCTCGCGCTGCGTGTGCGAGAACAGCTTGACGGTGGCGATGTTGGTGTAGGCGTCGGTCACGCGGCCGGTCATCAGCGCGCGCGCATCGGCCTGCGCCTTGCCCACCTTGCCCAGGCGCGGCACGAAGTACATCAGCGAGGCGGCATACAGCACCAGCCAGACGATGAAGGGCAGCACAAGCTGGACATCGAGAACGCTCACCAGCACGATGATTGTTGCCACGTAAACGCCCATGGCCACGACCACGTCGGCCAGCACGAAGAGGGTGTCGCGCACCGCGAGCGCGGGCTGCATCACCTTGGCCGTGATGCGGCCCGCGAACTCGTCCTGGTAGAAAGCCATGCTCTGGCCCAGCATCACCCGGTGAAAGTTCCAGCGCAGGCGCATCGGCAGGTTCACCGCCAGCGTCTGGTGCTTGACGATGGTCTGCAGTGCGACCACGCCGATGCTGAGCACCAGCAGTGCGGCCAGCCACATCAGCGTGTCGCCGCGCTCCGCCCACAGCTTCGACGGCACCTGGCCGCCTAGCCAGTCGACGATGCGTCCGAGCACCGCGAACAGCAGCGCCTCGAAGGTCGAGATGGCGGCCGTGAGCGCCGCCATGGCGGCCATCTTGAGACGCAGGCCCTGGGTGCAGGCCCACAGGAATGCGAAGAACCCCGTCGGTGGCGGCGCCGGCTCGGCAGCCGGGTAGGGATGAAGCAGTTTTTCGAAGAAGCGGAACAAGGCGGGCGGTCTCCAGGCGGATTTGCGACTTTAGCCCGGGCTGGCATGTCCTTGCCCCGAAAGGGTGCGTTTCGCAGCGGCCGGAGGCTGGCCGCCCAGCCGCTCGCCGAGGAAGTCGATGAAGCTGCGCAGCTTGGGCGCCATGTACTGGCGGCTGGTGTACACCGCAAACAGCGTGACCGGATGCGGAGCGTGGTCGGGCAGCAGCCGCACCAGCCGGCCCGCTGCCAGATCGTCGTCGATCAGCCATTCGGGCAAGAAGGCAATGCCCATGTCCGCGCGCACCGCATGCAGGGTGAGCGTGGTGTCGTCCGACCGCATCGCGGGTGTGAGCCGCAGCGGAAACATCCGCCCGCCCGGTCCCTTGAGCGAGAGGTTGTCGAGGTTCACGTAGCTCGGCACGATGGCGCCGAGCCGTCCCACGTCGGCCGGCAGCGTGGGGCTGCCCATGCGGCGCAGGTAGGCGGGCGTGCCCGCCAGATGAAAGGGCACGCGGCACAGCGGCCGCGCGATGAGCGCCGGGGAGGGCTCCTGGGTGGCGCGCAGCGCCAGGTCATAGCCGTCCGCCGCGAGGTCGACTTTGCGGTTCTCCAGGTGGATGTCGATCAGCACTTCGGGGAAGCGCTCACGGTAGTCGGCCAGCACGCGCGCAAAGCGCGGCGTGGCACACCACACCGGCGCGCTCACCTTGAGCTGGCCGCGCGGCGCCTCGCTCTTCTGGCCGATGGCCGCCTCGGCGGCATCGAGCAGGTCGAGCGCTCGCCGGCTCTGGTCGTACCAGGCGGTGCCGGCCTCGGTCAGGCTCAAGTGGCGGCTCGAGCGGTGCAGCAAACGCGCACCCAGCGATTTTTCGAGCTGCGCCACGTGCTTGCTGGCCATCGGCGGCGACATCGACAGGCGCTCCGCCGCGGCCACGAAGCTGCCTGATTCGACGACCTCTCGAAACACGCGCAGGCTGGTCAGGCGGTCCATGGAAGCTTTCCTGTGGAGAAATGAATCGATGCATCCTAGCCTGTCGATTTCCTGGTGGGAAATGTCTACAGTCGATGCAACGCTTTCAAGGAGCATCGACTTGACCCACGACGACAACACCGCGCGCCTGCCCACGTATTTCATCTCCCACGGCGGCGGCCCCTGGCCCTGGATGAAGAAGGAGATGGGCGGCGTCTACGACCAGCTGGCCGCGGCGCTGGCCGACATGCCGCGCCAGATCGGCCGCACACCGGGTGCCATCCTCATGGTGTCGGCCCATTGGGAGGCACCGGTCTTCACGGTGCAGGGCAATCCGCGCCCGCCCATGATCTACGACTACGGCGGCTTTCCCGCCCACACCTACGAAGTGCGCTACGACGCGCCCGGCTCGCCCGAACTGGCGCAGCGCGTGCAGTCGCTCCTTGCCGCCGCCGGGCTGCCCGCGACCATCGACGCCGAACGCGGCTTCGACCACGGCATGTTCTCGCCCATGAAGGCGATGTATCCCGATGCGAACGTGCCGGTGGTGCAGCTGTCGCTCAGGCGCGGTCTCGATCCGGCGGAACACCTGGCGCTCGGCCGCGCGCTCGCGCCCCTGCGGGACGAGAACGTGCTCATCGTGGGTAGCGGCCTGAGCTATCACAACCTGCGCAACTTCGGGCCGCAGGCGCATGGGGTGTCGAAGGCTTTCGACGACTGGCTCGACGCGGCTGTGGTACAGGGCGCACCCGGCGAGCGGGCCGCGCACTTGCGGAACTGGGAGGCCGCACCAGCCGCGCGCATGGCGCATCCGCGCGAAGAGCACCTGATTCCGCTGATGGTCGCGGTCGGCGCGGCCGAGTCCGAGGCCGGTGAGCGCGTCTACCACGAGGACGCCTTCATGGGTGGGCTCGTGGTGTCGAGCTACCGCTTCGGCTGACCCTCGCGCTGCAGCGTGAAAGGGTCCCGCGGCAAAATCGGGCGATGCCCCTGACCCCCGACAGCCCCGATGCGCTTGCGGCGCGCAGCGAGATCGAGCGCATCGACGCGCTCGCGACCCATCACGACCCGGTGAACGACGGCGTGCGCGTGCGCTGGCGCCGCTTCGGCACAGACACCACGCAGCCGCCCATCGTGCTGCTGCACGGCGGCCACGGCAGTTGGATGCACTGGCTGCGCAATGCCGAGGCCTTGTCCGCCGAACGCACGCTGCTCCTACCCGACATGCCTGGCTTTCACGATTCCGATGCGCTGCCGCGCGTGGCGCCCGGTGAAGATTCGCTGCCGCCCTTGCTGAAGGCGCTCGGCGGAACGCTCGATACGTTGATCGGCGCGGGCACGCCCATCGACCTCGGCGGTTTTTCCTTTGGCGGCCTCACCGCAGCGCGGTTTGCGGTGCAGCGTGGCGCGGTGCGCAAGCTCGCGCTGCTGGGCAGCGGTGGCCACGGCACGCTGCGCCGCATGACGGCAAAGATGATCAACTGGCGCTCCGCACCCGACCGCGAAGCCGAGCGCGCCGCACTGCTGCACAACCTCGGCGCACTGATGCTGCACGACACCTCGGCCATCGACGCGCTGGCCTTCGAGATCCACGACATCTCCTGCCATGGCACGCGCTTTCGCAGCAAGGAGGTGTCTCAGGCCGGCGGGCTCCGGAAGGCGATCGACACGCTGGCCGTGCCGACGCTGCTGCTCTGGGGCGAGTACGACGTCACGGCCGATCCGCGTCCGCTTGTTGCGCAGCTCGCGAGCGAAGGCCCGGAGCGCGAGGGCGTGGTGATCGACGGTGCGGGGCACTGGGTGCAGTACGAGCGCGCCGCCGAGGCCAACGCGCACCTGCTGAAGTTCTTCGGCTGAACTTCGTTCGCAGCTACTGCTTCGTGAGGCCGAGCTTGCGGATGGTTTCGGCCCACTGGTCGTAGGTCGTGCGCGTCAGGTCGGCCAGTTGCTGTGGGGTCGACGATTCGGCCTCGTAGGCGCCCTGGCGGAAGAAGTCGCGCGTGGCGGGCATCGCCAGCACCTGCGCGAGCGCGCCGTTGAGCCTGGCGACCACCGGCGCCGGCATGCGCGCCGGTCCGTAGAAGCCCAGCCAGCTCGCCATGTCGACCCCGGTCACGCCTTGCTCGGTCATCGTAGGCACCTCGGGCAGCATCGCGCTGCGTTTCGGCGCCGCCACCGCCAGCATGCGGACCTTGCCGGTGGCGGTGTTCTGGATGGCGTTGGGCGCCGCATCGAAGTAGTACTGCACGCGGCCCGCGAGAAAGTCCTTCGCGGCATCGGCGCCGCCCTTGTACGGCACGTGCACCACGTCCAGCCCTGCCTGTCGTGCAAAGGCTTCGCCGTAGATGTGCGACGAGGTGCCGGTGCCGAAAGAGGCATAGCTCATCTTTCCGGGGTTGGCCTTGATGTAGGCCACCAACTCCTGCACGTTGCGCGCCGGCACGCTGGCGTGCACCGTCAGCACGAGCGGCCCGCGCGCGCCGAGCGAGATGGGCGTGAGGTCCTTGAACGGGTCGTATCGCACCTGCGCCAGCGTCTGCGGGTTCTGCGCCACCACGGACGACGGCGCGTACATGAAGGTGTAGCCGTCGGGCGCGGCGCGAATCACTTCTTCCGTTGCGAGGATGAAGCTCGCGCCCGGCCGGTTCTCGACGATCACCGGCGTCTGCAGCACCTCGCCGAGCTTGTTGGCGACGAAGCGCGCCTGCGCATCCGAGGCGCCGCCCGCCGCGAGGCCGAGCACGATGCGGATCGGGCGCCCCTTCTCGGGAAAGGGCGCAGGCTCGGCTGCGAGCGCAGACAGCGACAGGGCCGCCGCGCCGAGTGCGAGCCAGGCGGCGGCGCGGCGTCGGGAGATGATGAAGGACGGGGCGTCGCTGCTCATTGCTTGGCCAAGCCTACCTGCTGCACCATCGCACCCCAGCGCTCGTAGGTTGAGCGCGTGATGCTGGCGAATTCTTCCGGCGTCGTTGCGCCGGCTTCGTAGCCACCGGTGCGGTAGAACTCGCGCACCTGCGGCATGGCCAGCACCTGCGTGAGCGCCGCGTTGAGCCTGGCGACCACCGGCGCGGGCATGTGCGCCGGCCCGTAGAAGCCGAGCCAGCTCGGCAGGTCGAGCCCGGTCACGCCCTGTTCGGCGAAGGTGGGAACGTCGGGCAGCGCGGAGATGCGCGCATTCGCCGCGATCGCGAGGATCTTCACCTTGCCCGAGGCCGAGGTGATGACCGCCGACGAGGCCGAGTCGAACATGTACTGCACGCGCCCGCCGATCAGGTCCTTGGCCGCGTCCGAGCCGCCCTTGTAGGGAATGTGCACCGCATCGACGCCGGTCTTCTTCACGAAGGCTTCGCCGTAGATGTGCGACGAGGTGCCCGCGCCGAACGAGGCGTAGCTCACCTTGCCGGGGTTCGCCTTCACGTAGGCCACGAGCTCCTTCACGTTGTTGGCGGGCACGGTGGTGCTGACCGACAACACCAGCGGGCCGCGGCCGCCCATCGAGATCGCGGTGAAGTCTTTGAACGGGTCGTAGGGCACCTGCGAGAAGGTGTGCGGGTTCTGCGCCATCGTCGAGGAGGGCGCGTAGAGCAGCGTGTAGCCGTCGGGCAGCGCGCGCCCCACCTCGCTGGCCGCGAGCATGGTGCTGGCTCCGGGCTTGTTGTCGACGATCACGCTGGTCCCCAGCACCTCGCCGAGCTTCTGCGCCACGATGCGCGCCTGCGCGTCGGTGCCGCCGCCGGCCGTGAAGCCCACGACGATGCGGATCGGTTTGCTGCGCGCCGGAAAGTCCTGCGCAAAGGCCAGCGGCGCCAGGCCCAGCAAGGCGGCGGCGCCGAGGGCCGAGCCGAATGCACGGCGGGTCCTGCCGTCAAGTTTCTTCATCGATGTCTCCGTTGGAATGTTCTTCTTATATTGATTTAGAAAGTCATAAAAATCCACATTGACTAGGGAATACCCTGAATAAATGAGATTTATCGGCTTTTGTGTTTGACAAAATGAACATGAAAATCAAAATACGACGAAACAGCCCATCCAAGACACCCATCCATGAAAACTGTCGTCCGCACCGACGAGCGCATCCTGTCCTCCGACATCTTCGACCGCGACGGCCGCGTCAAGCGCCCTGACCACGGGAGCTGGGCCGAGCCCGGCAAGAACATCCCGGTTTACCACCGTTGCGGCGTGCTGGTGGTCGGCGGCGGTCCTTCGGGCACGGCGGCCGCGGCCGCCGCGGCCCGCGCGGGCGCCGACGTGGCGCTGCTCGAACGCTACAACCACCTGGGTGGCCTTTCGACCGGCGGCCTCGTGATCTGGATCGACCGCATGACCGACTGGGAAGGCAAGCTCGTGATCCGGGGCTTTGCCGAAGAGCTGTTCGATCGCCTGCCCGCCGACGCCATCGCCGGCCCGGCGCGCGAAGACTGGGGCTCGCAGGACACGGCCAAGGCCGCGCACTGGTCGCAGCGCACGGCCGCCTATCACGGCGTGGTCACCTGGTCGCCCACCATCGACCCCGAGCGGCTCAAGCTGCTCTCGCAAGAGATCGTGCTGGAGCGCAAGGTCAAGCTCATCTATCACTCGTGGGCCGCGATTCCGATCGTGCAGGACGGCGCCGTGAAGGGCGTGGTGTTCGAGAGCAAGGAAGGCCGCATGGCCATCATGGCCGACGTGGTGGTCGACGCCACCGGCGACGGCGACCTGTTCGCCCGCGCCGGCGCCGCCTATGTGAACGACATCGAGGAGGCCGACGTGCACCACTGCATGAACACCTCGTGGCTGTTCGGCGGGGTGGACATGAACCGCTGGATCGAATTCAAGGCCGGCCAGCCCGAGTCGTTCACCGCCTTCATGGCGC
This sequence comes from Variovorax sp. OV700, assembly GCF_900099805.1. Classification (GTDB taxonomy): domain Bacteria; phylum Pseudomonadota; class Gammaproteobacteria; order Burkholderiales; family Burkholderiaceae_C; genus Variovorax. Next base: position 309,973 of record NZ_FNDR01000005.1, read on the forward strand.
GCGGGCGCGAGGTGTGCGGCCTGTTCGAGCGGCCCTTCGTCTCGTGGCGCAACGACGTGGCGCTGTTCATGGGGCCGCGGCAGTCGGGCTATTCGGCGCTCGACGTGGACGACCTCACGGCCGTGGAGGTGCGCTCGCACCGCGCGATGGCTGCGCACCTGGACTACTTCAAGGCGCATGCGCCGGGCTTCGAGGATGCCTACCTGATGCTGAGCGCACCGCAGATCGGCGTGCGCCATGCGCGGCGCCTGAGTGGTGTGGGCGCGGTGCTGCGCAGCCAGTGGCCCGACGGCGTGGCGCTGGCCGACGAGGTGGGCGTGACGCCCGCGGTGTCGCCCAAGTTTCCGAACATCTCCATTCCCTACGGCGCGCTGGTGCCGCAGCAGCTCGACGGGCTCCTGGCCTGCGGGCGCCACATCTCGTGCGACCGCAACTCGCACGGCTTCATGCGCGAGATCCCGCAATGCTGGATCACCGGGCAGGCCGCTGGCGTGGCGGCGGCCCTGGCATCGCAGGGCGGTATCGAACCGCGCTTCGTCGACGTGGGCGCGCTGCAGTCCGAGCTGCTGGCGCAGGGCGTGTACCTGCGCGCCGGTGCCGGGCAGGACGCCAAGGCACCCGCCACGGCCGAAGCCGGCGTCTGAATGCCCTGCGATGAACCCGGCCGACCCTGTTTCGCCAGCCTCTACATTGCAGAGTCTTGCAAAGGGTTCTTCCATGTCCACTGACAAAAACGACAGCTCTCTTTCCGCGGCCGAAGCGGCCGAGTCGCGCGGCGAACGCTCCGACACCGTCAGCGCGCTGGAGCGCGGCATCTCGGTGCTGCGGTGCTTCAGCGAAGAGCGTCCCGTGCTGGGCCACGCCGACATCGCGCGCATGACCGGCATCCCGCGGCCGACCGTCAACCGGCTCGTCGCCACGCTGCTCTCGATGGGCATGCTCAAGGCCGCGCAGGCGGCCGACCGCTTCATGCTCGGGCCGGGCGTGGTGTCGCTGTCGCGCGTGTTCCTCGGCAGCCTCGACGTGCGGGCCGCCGCGCGACCCAGCATGCAGGCGATGGCGGAGGAGGTGGGTGCCTCGGTCTACCTCGCGGTGCGCGACGGCATGGAGATGGTGCTGATCGAGGCCTGCCGGCCGCGCTCGTCGATGCTTTCCGCGCGGCTCGATGTGGGCTCGCGCGCGCCGCTGCCGAATTCGGCCCTGGGCCGCGCCTACCTCTCGGCCTTGCCCGAGGCCCAGCGCAACCAGTTGATCGACTCGATGCGCCTCTTGCGCGGCCCCGAGTGGGACAGCATCGCGCCGCCCATGACGCGCGCCATCGGCGAAGCCAGGAAGCTCGGCTACTGCCTGTCGATCGGCGAATTCCACCGCGAGATCAACTCGGTGTCGGTGCCGCTCATCGGACCGGACGGCGAGGTGATGGCGCTCAACGGCGGCGGCGCCGCCTTCGTCTTCACAGAAGACAGATTGCGCAACGAACTTGCACCGCGCCTGCACGACATCGCACTGACCATTGCGCGCGACATCGGCGGCCATGTGCCGACACCCCTGCCGGGCTAGCAGGCCCGGCCGGGGCCAACCCCCACGACAACAGAAAAACGGAGACACAGGTCATGCACCTGAGCGATGAAGAAAAAGCCATGATGGACGGCCGCGACGGGCCGGCCGTGCAGAAGGCGATGGACCTCCTGATGCGCTACGGCGAAGCCCTGGGCGCCGAGCGCCTGGTCGAGACGCGCAACGTCTGCGCCACCATCACCTCGACCACGCCCTTCCAGCGCGACTTCGCGCTCGCCAAGGGCGGCGGCATGGACGCGGTGTTCTCCGAATTCAGCCTCGACAGCCAGGAGACCGTCGAGATCCCGAAGTTCAAGGTCTTCACGAGCCACCTGCAGCTGGGCTTCGACCCCGGCCAGCCCGAGCGCATGGGCGTGAGCGAGGAGATCGTGCAGTTCTACAACAAGAGCGAGCGCCATGCGGCGGCCCTGGGCGCGCAGATCATGAACACCTGCACGCCGTATCAGGTGGGCAATATCCCGACGCGCGGCGAGCACTGTGCGTGGATGGAATCGTCGGCCGTGGTGTATTGCAACTCGGTGCTCGGTGCGCGCACCAATACCGAAGGCCGTGAAAGCACCGGCGCGGCCATGCTCACCGGCCGCATTCCGTACTGGGGCTACCACCTCGACGAGAACCGCCATGCCACGCATGTGATCGAACTCGACGTCGAAGTGGAATCGGTGCAGGACTGGGGCCTGCTCGGCTACTACATCGGCGAGCACGTGCAGGAGCGCGTGCCGGTGGTGCACAGCCGGCGCGGCATCGGCCGCGTGCCGAACCTGCCGCGGCTCAAGCACTTCGGCGCCGCGGCCTCGTCGTCGGGCGGCGTGGAGATGTACCACATCGCCGGCATCACGCCCGAGGCGCTGACGCTGGAGCAGGCGCTCGGCGGAAGGGCGCCCGTCGAGGTGCTGCGCTACGGCGAGGCCGAGCGCCGCGCCACCTACGAGAAGATCAACGTCACCGGCAAGGATGCCGAAGTCCAGTACGTGATGCTGGGCTGCCCGCACTACACCATCGAGCAGATCTGGGAGGCCGCGCAGCTCATCGAGGGCCGCAAGGTGCACCCCGATTGCGAGCTGTGGATCTTCACGCCGCGCGCCATCAAGTCGCTGGCCGACCGCAACGGCTACACGAAGATCATCGAGGACGCGGGCGGCATCCTCATGACCGACAGCTGCTCGGCCATGAGCCGCGCCGTGCCCAAGGGCACGAAGACTGTCGCGCTCGATTCGGCCAAGCAGGCGCATTACCTGCCCGCCATCCTCGGCGTGCAGGCCTGGTTCGGCAGCACGGCCGAGTGCGTCGATGCGGCGTGCACCGGGCGGTGGAACGGGGGCATGCAATGAGGCTCGCTCTCCGGACTTTCTCCCTCCCCCTCTGGGCGAGGGCAGGGGTGGGGGCATGCGGCGCATCCATCGAGCGCCCTGCCTGCCCCCATCCCAACCTTCCCCCGAAAGGGGAAGGAGCAAAACCATGAGCGCGATTGCACGCAACACATCCACCCTGGTCATCCACGGCCGCAAGGTCGTGGGCGGCGTCGCGGAGGGCGAGGCCCTGGTCACGCGCGACCGCATCTCGGGCTGGGGCGGCATCGATCCGCGCACCGGCACCGTCATCGAGACGCGGCACGAGCTGCGTGGCCAGAGCTTCGCGGGCAAGGTGCTGGTGTTTCCGGGGGCGAAGGGCTCGTCGGGATGGTCGGCCATGTTCCACATGACGCGGCTCATGAACTCGGCGCCCGCGGCATTTCTGTTCAACGAGATGACGACCAAGATGGCGCTCGGCGCCGTGGTCACGCACTCGCCATCGATGACCGATTTCGAGCGCGACCCGCTCGAATGCATAGAGACCGGCGACTGGGTGCGCGTGGACGCCGACCGCGGCGTGATCGAAATCACCAAGAAGAAAACCGGAGACCGCCCATGACCCGCCCCCTGCGCAGCAACTTCCCGCGCGGCTCCTATCTCTGGTCGGTGCGCAATGCACACTGGCGCGCACTCGGCATTCCCGAAGAAGACTGCGAGAAGCCGAAGATCGCCGTCGTCAACAGCTCCTCTGAGCTCGCGGCCTGCTTCAGCCACCTGGACCGCGTGGCGGTGGAGGTGAAGGCCGCGATCCGCGCCGCCGGCGGCGTGCCTTTCGAAATCCGCACCGCCGCGCCCAGCGACTTCATCACCGGTGCGGGTGCGCGCGGCGCCTACATGCTGGGTGCGCGCGACCTGGTGACCAACGACATCGAGGTGGCCGTGGAAGGCGCGCAGCTCGACGGCATGGTCTGCCTCACTTCGTGCGACAAGACCGTGCCGGGCCAGCTCATGGCGGCGGCGCGGCTCAACATTCCGACCCTTCTCGTGCCCTGCGGCTACCAGCCCAGCGGCGAGTACCGCGGCAAGCACATGGACATCGAAGAGGTGTTCATCGGCGCGATGCATGCGGTCACGGGCCACCTGCCGGTGGAAGAGCTCGTGGGCATGAGCCGCGAGGCGATCCGCGGGCCGGGCGTGTGTTCGGGCCTGGGTACGGCCAACTCGATGCACATCGTCTGCGAAGCGCTTGGCATGGCCTTGCCCGGCAGCGCGCCGGTCGCGGCGCTGAGCTCGAAGATGATGGCCGACGTGCGCGCCGCGGGTACGCGCATCGTGCAGATGGTGTGGGACGACCTGAAGCCACGCGACATCCTCACGCCCGGCGCCTTTGCCAACGCGGTGCGCGTGGTGCTGTCCGTCGGCGGCTCGCTCAACACGGCCAAGCACCTGCAGGCGGTGTCGACCGAAGGCGAGTGCGGCGTCGACGTGTACGGCCTGTTCGAAAGCCTCGGCCCCACGACGCCGGTGCTGGCCGGCGTGCGGCCGATCGGCGAGCACAGCATCGAAGCCTTCGAGGCGGCGGGCGGTTGCCGCGCGCTCATGAAGCAGCTTGCGCCCTTGCTCGACACCGGCGCGCTCACCGTCACGGGCGCCGCGGTGGCCGACAATCTGCGCGGCGTCGAAGTCGCCGACGCCGAGGTGATCCGGCCCATCGACCGCCCGGTGGCCCCGCATCCGGCCATCGTGCTGCTGCGCGGCAACCTCGCGCCCGAGTCGGGCCTCATCAAGACCGGCATCGCCCCGCGCAAGGTGCGCAGCTTCACGGGGCCGGCGGCTTCTGGACCTCGGACGCGGCCATCGCGGCGCTGAAGAAGGGCGAGATCGTGCCGGGCCAGGTGGTCGTGATGCGCGGCGCCGGTGCCTGTGGCGGCCCGGCCATGGGCGGTGGCGCATCGCGCGTGGTGTTTGCCGTCGACGGCGCGGGCCTGGGCGACCAGGTCGCGATCCTGACCGATGGGCACCTCTCGGGCCTGGTCTGCAAGGGACTGGTGGTGGCCGAGGTGTCGCCCGAAGCCGCGCTCGGCGGACCGCTCGGGCTGGTGCGCGACGGCGACGTGATCACCATCGACCTCGACCAGCGCCGCCTCGACGTTGCGCTGACCGATGCCGAACTCCAGGCGCGCCGCGCCGACTGGCAGGCGCCGCCGCCGGCCTTCGACACCGGCTGGCTGCAGCAGTACCGGCGCAACGTGAGCCCGCTGTCGAAGGGCGCCGTGCTCGTGCGCACCGAACGACCCGAGCCTTCGGGCTAAGACCTTTTCACCCCGGCCTTCGCCAACCGGTGCGGACTCCCGTCCGCACCCGGTGGCGCAGCCCTGCGCGCGTTCCCGAGTTTTTAACCAAGAGAAGAAGCAGGAGACAAGAAAGCATGAAGAAAATATTGATGGGGTTGGCGCTGGGGCTTGCCGGCGGCAGCGCCACGCACGCGCAGTCCAGCGTCACCGTGTTCGGGGTGATGGACCTCGGCATCCAGTACACGAACGGCGTTGGGGGCGGCTCGATCAAGGCGCTGTCGAACGGCGGACTCTCGACCAGCCGGCTCGGATTCCGCGGCACCGAAGACCTGGGCGGAGGCCTGCGCGCGGGCTTCTGGCTCGAGGGCAGCCTGAACCCCGACACCGGTACTGGCCGGCCGAGCAACAGCAACAACCAGGCGAGCGGCGCGGGCACGGCGGGACCGATCACCTTCGATCGCATGTCCTTCGTCAGCCTCTCGTCCGATAGCCTGGGCGAAGTGCGGCTGGGCCGCGACTTCATTCCGACGCACTACAACAGCATCTACTTCGATCCCTTCAACGCCAACGGCGTGGCGCGGGCGGGCAACCTCACGTTCGCGGGCGCGGGCACCGGGCCGTTGCCCACCGCCATCACCGGCAGCAACACGGTGAGCTACTGGCTGCCGGCCCGGCTCGGCGGCTTCTACGGCATGGCGATGATCGGCACCGGGGAGAACGACTCCACCGCGCTGAACCGCGACGACGGCAACTTTGCCGGTGCGCGCTTCGGTTTTGCCTCGGGCGCGTTCGACATCGCCGCGGCCGTCACGCGCTCGCATTTCAACCCCGCCGCCACCATCGGCAACTACACGCACGCCAACATCGGCGGCACGTGGGATGCGGGCTTTGCGAAGTTCTTCGCGCTCTACAACAAGGTGACCGTGAAGCTCGCCGCCGGCACGGTGCGCAAGAACACCGCCGAGATCGGCGCACACATTCCGGCCTTCGAGGTCGGCCGCATCCGGTTGAGCTACGCCTATCTCGACGACCGCAGCGACGAGAGCCTGCGCAACGCCAACGGCATGCCGCGCAACCGCGACGATGCGCGCCAGTTCGGCATCGGCTATGTGCACAACCTCTCGAAGCGCACCGCGCTCTACGGCACCTATGCGCGGCTCATGAACAGCGGTCAGGCGCGCTACGTCGTCAGCGGCGGCGTGGCACCGGCAGGCGGGCGCCGCTCGTCGGGCTGGGAGCTTGGTGTGCGGCATCTCTTTTGAGAAGGAGCAACGACATGCGACGCAGAAACCTCATCACCCTGGCGGCCCTCGCGGCGGGCGGCACGCTGGCAGCGCTGCCCGGCGCGGCGGCCTGGAGCGCCGAAACCTATCCGGACAAGCCGCTGCGCCTGATCGTGGGCTTTGCACCCGGCGGCGGCGCCGACGCGCTCACGCGCATCATCGCGGAGGGGCTGTCGAAGCAGCTCGGCCAGCAGGTGATCGTGGAGAACCGACCCGGCGCCGATGGCGTGCTGGCGGCGCAGGCCACGTCGTCCGCAAAGCCGGACGGCTACACGCTGCTGATGGGCACCAACACCGCGATGGTGGCCGCGCCCACGCTGCGGCCGACACCGCCCTACGACCCGTTCAAGGCCTTCACGCCGATCAGCTCGGCCGGCCAGTTCTCTATGTTCCTGGTGGTGCCGGCCAGCCTGCCAGCGAAGAGCGTGAACGAGCTGCTGGCCATGGTGGCGGCCAAGCCCGGCGCCTACAACTCGGCGTCGAGCAACAGCGCCTCGGAGCTGGCCATGCTGCAGCTGCTGGGCGAGCGCAAGGTGGTCAACGCGCGCTACAAGGGCGACATGCAGGCCATGACCGACTTGCTGGGCGGGCAGATCCACATGATGTTCACCACCGGCACCCTGGCGCCGAGCTTCGTGAAGGAAGGGCGCATCCGCGCGCTGGTCACGCTGCTGCCGCAGCGCAGTGCCTTGCTGCCCGACGTGCCCACGGGCGGCGAGCTCGGCCTGGGCAAGCTCACCATCACGCCATGGGCAGGCTTCTTCGGGCCGCCGGGGCTGCCGCAGGCCATCACCGACAAGCTCTCGCAGGAACTGCAGAACACACTGAAGCGGCCCGACGTGCATGCGCAGCTGGTGCAGCAGGGCTTCGAGGGTTACGGCATGAGCCCCGCGAAGTTCGCTGAATTCTTCCGCGCGCAGTACGAGGCCTTCGGCGCCACCGTGCGGCAGCACAACGTAAAGTTCGAATAGCCGGAGCGGCGGCTCAGCGCCCGATCGAGGGCGCATGGCTGCGCCAGAATGCCGCATCCGGAAACGAGCCCGCGCCCGCCGCGGCGTTGTCGGCCATGTGTTCGGCGCGGCTGGTACCGGGAATCGTGCAGGTCACGGCCGGGTGGCTCAGCACGAACTTCAGCAGCACCTGCGCCCAGCTCGCGCAGCCGATCTCGCCGGCCCATGCGGGCAGCGGCTGGTCCCGCAGCCGGCGCAGGAGTCCGCCGCCGCCAAAGGGCATGTTGACGATCACCGCCACGCCGCGTTCGGCTGCGAGCGGCAGCAGTCGCTGCTCGGCTTCGCGCGCGTCCAGTGAATAGTTGATCTGGAGAAAGTCGAGCTTCTCGGCGCGCAGCACCGCCTCCACTTCGCCGTAGGCCGAGGCGGTGTAGTGCGTGATGCCGATGTAGCGCACCCGGCCCTTGTCCTTCCAGCCGCGCAGCGTGGCGAGATGGGTTTTCCAGTCGACGAGGTTGTGCACCTGCATCAAGTCGATGCGCTGGGTGCGCAGCCGTGCGAACGACTGCTCCATCTGCGCAACGCCGGCTTCCCGGCCCGAGGTCCAGACCTTGGTGGCGAGAAAGGCCTCCCTGTTCTCGCGCTGCTTCAATGCGGCCAGCAGTTCGCCGGTAGTTTCCTCGGATCGGCCATACATCGGCGAGCTGTCGATCACCTTGCCGCCGGCGGCAAAGAGAGCGTCGAGCACGCCGGGCAGGCGCCGGTATTCGTCGGTGCCGGGCCGCTGGTCGAAGCCGATCCAGGTGCCGCAGCCGATCACGGGCAGGGCTTCCTGGGTGGAGGGAATGGGGCGAGTGTTCATCTTCGTCTGCTGCATGGGCTGGGCGGGCTGCTGTTGCGCAAAGGATGGAAGAACGGCGCCCGCCGGCAGCGCCGCGAGGAGCCGCAGGAACAAGGCGCGGGTGAGGTGCGCAGGGGGCGGGCCGGTGGACGTCATCGAACGGCCGCGCCGCCGGGGTGACGGCACGGAACGTTCACCATATCACCGCGCCGCCGGATTCGCCGTTTCAGGGCGTACGGAGAACTCAGTTGCCGCCGCCAGTGCTGGCGGCGGGCCGGTTCATGTAGGCGAGCGTGCTGCCCACCAGCGCGCGCACGCCCACCCGCAACGTGGACTCGTCGATCACGAATTCGGGCGAGTGGTTGGGCGCGCCGCTCCTGTCGCCGAACGGCGAGGCGTTGAGTTGCCAGAACACCACGGGAATGTTCTTGCCGAACGAGCCGAAGTCTTCGGAGCCCATGCTGGGCTGCGACTCGCGCGCCTTGCCCGCTCCGGCCGCGGTTTCGAGCGCCTGCGCCACCGCCTGCGTGGCCGCGGGATCGCTCACCAGCACCTCGTAGCCGGTGTCGATGGTCACCTCGGCGGTCAGGCCGTGGCTTTCGGCGATCTTCTGCGCCTTCAGGCGGATGCTGTCGTGCGCGACCTTCTGGTTCTTCTGCGACAGCGAGCGCACGGTGCCGGCGATCTCCGCGGTGTCGGGCAGGATGTTGACGCGGTTGCCGCTTTGCAGCAGCCCCACCGTCACGACCGTGGGGCCGTCGAGCGGGTCGATCTGGTGGCTCACGATGTTCTGCAGCGCCAGCACGATCTCGGCAGCCGCAAGGATGGGCTCCTTGGCGGTCCACGGCGACGAGCCGTGGCCGCCCTTGCCCTTGAGCGTGATCTTGAAGGCGTCGCCGCTGGCCATGATGCCGCCGCGGCGGTAGCTGATGGTGCCCGAGGGTGCGCGCGCGTTGATGTGCTGGCCCATCACGATGTCGACCTTCGGGTTGTCGAGCACGCCGGCCTTGACCATGGCGGGCGCGCCGCTCGGCACGGGGCCCGGGCCTTGTTCCTCGGCGGGCTGGAACAGGAACACAACGGTGCCGGGCAATTCCGCACGCATCTTCGAGAACGCCTGTGCGGCCCCCAGCAGCATGGCGACATGGGTGTCGTGGCCGCAGGCGTGCGACACCGGCACCTCGCTGTTGAGCCAGGGCGCCTTGGCGGTCGACCTGAAGGGCAGCTCGTTGCGCTCGGCGACCGGCAGTGCGTCCATGTCGGCGCGCAGGGCGACCACCGGCCCCGGCTTGCCGCCGCGCAGCACGGCCTTGATGCCGGTCTTGGCGATGCCGGGCTGCACCTCGATGCCAGGCATCTTCGCGAGTGCGGCTGCGATGTAGGCCGCGGTCTGCACCTCCTGGTAGGAGAGCTCGGGGTGCTGGTGGATGTGCCGGCGCCATTCGATCACCTGCGCCTCGGAGGCATCCGCCAGGGCGAGCGCGCGCGTGGCCAGGGCATTGCCGTTGTCCGCTGCGGTCTGGGCGAAGGCGCCGGTGTTCAGCAGGCTGCCGGACAGCACCAGCAGGGCGAGTGGGGAGCGGATGTTCATGATGGCTCGTGCAAGGAAAAGTGAAAGGACCGCGGCGCACCTTAGCGAAAGCCGGGATGAAGGAAAAGATCCGGAAAACTCCAGAGCGATCAAAATGCCTGATCACTCGATCGCCACGCTTTTTTCATGAACCTGCGGCATCTGAAGATCTTCGAAGCGGTGGCCGAGGCCGGCAGCATCCGCGCCGCGGCGCGCGATTCCACGCTGACGCAGCCTGCCATGACCTACGCCATCCGCGAGCTGGAGCAGAGCGTGGGCGCGCAGCTGCTCGTGCGCAGCGCCAAGGGCGTGGTGCCGACCGAGATCGGGCAGGCGCTCCTGCGGCGGGCGCGCCTCCTGTCCAACGAGGTGCGCCGTGCCGAGGAAGAGATTGCCCAGCTGCGCGACCGCGCGGGCGGCCTGCTGCGCGTGGCCTTCAGTTCGTTCGCGCTCGAGCAGCTGCTGCCAACGGCGCTGCTGGATTTCCGGCGGCAGTGGCCGGGCGTGGCGCTCGAACTGCAGGAGCTCAGCGGCGCCGACGTGAAGGGGCTGTGGGACCGCGGCGATTTCGATTTCGCGATCCTCGGCGAGCTGGAGCCCGCGGCCGATGACGGTCTCGACCGGGAGGTGCTGCTCAGCTTTCCGCTGGCCGCCATCGCGCGCGCGGGCCATCCGCTGGCGCGGGTGCGATCGATGGCCGGGCTTCAGGGGGCGATGTGGGTCGTGCCGCCGTACGGCGCCGAGCTGCTGAAAAGAAACTTTGCGGCCCTGGAAATGCCGCCGCCGCGCGACATCGTGATCTGCCATTCGTGGCAACTGGGCGCGACGCTGGTGCGCAAGGCCGATGCGCTGACGCTCGCCTCGGCGTCCCTGTTCACGCGGTCGGCGACGCGCTGGGGGCTGGTCGCGCTGCGACTGGCGGACAAGCTGCCCAATGCGCATGTCTCGCTGCTCATGCGTGACCGCGCCTCGCTCACGCCCGCGGCCCGCGCGTTCTCGCAGGCACTGCGGGCGGTGGCGCACACGGTGCAGCCGCCCGGGCGCTGAGCGGCCTCAGCGCAGGTAGCGCCCGTCGGCCTTGAGCATCGACAGTTCGGAGAACGTGAGGCCGCGGTGCTCGCCGGGCCGGTACGACACGGCAATGCCACCGATGTCGAGCGTCTTGAACGACTCGAGGCCCTTCTGGAGCGAATCCGGCGTGGGGTTCGGTCCCGCGCGCTTCAGTCCCTCGACCATGACCTTGGCCGCCACGTAGCCCTCGAGGCTGGCATAGCTGAACTCGGTCGCGCCAATTTTCTTCATGGCCGCCTGGTATTCGGCAATCACCGGCATCGCGCTGTTCCAGGGGTAGGGCACGACCTGCGAAATGACCACGCCGGCCGCGTCTTTCTTGATGTCCTGGAACAGCTTCTGCCCGTTCAGGAACGAGAACGAATAGAAGGCCGTTTCGCCGCCCGCGGCGCGGTAGGCCGAGATGAACTTGGCCGCCACGTCGTTGGTGACCGCCAGCACCACCGCCTTGGGCTTGAGCTTGGCCAGTTCAACAGCGCGTTCGGCGGCGTCGGAGCCGTCGTTCTTGATGGCCACGCTGCCCGCCATTTTCTCGCCGCGTTCGGCGATGAACTTCTGCGTGCTTTCCAGCGCCGAACGCGCGCCGGGGTTGTCGTTGTGCGCGAAGGCGATGCGCGAGAGGCCGATGGTGAACAGGTGGTTCACGATGCGGCTGTACTCCTCGTCGAAGCTGATGCGTACCGGGAAGTTGTATTCGGAAAACTTGGTCACCGGGCCTGCGCCGGTGTAGGGGCCGATCACCGGGATCTTCAGTTCGTTGGCAGCCTTCAGGGCCCCGACCGACGACGAGGTGCCGATGGGCATGAGGATGCCGACAGCACCTTCCTTCACGAAGGTCTTGACGTTTTCGGCGCCCTTGGCGGGGTCGTAGGCATCGTCCAGCTGGCGCAGTTCGACCGGCCGTCCGTTGACGCCGCCATTCGCATTCAGCGCGTTGAGCATGGCGCGCACGCCCATCAGGGGCTCGGGCGAGAGGGACGCCAGCGGACCGGTCTGCACGTAGGTCTGGCCGATCACGAGCGGTTTGGTTTGCGCCTGTGCGGCGGGCGAGAGTCCGAGGACGAAGGCGGCCAGGGCAGAAGCCAGCAGGTGAATCTTTGTGTATTTCATAGTCACAAATTGTTAATGACTCATCTTAAGGGGCCGGTGCCCATGAGGTAAACCGGTATTTGGTTTCTGCGTTGTTGTGGCCCACAAAATACTGTATAAAAGTACAGTTAACTGTTGCATCATGGGCCTTCCTTTCCTCGACTCCTTTTCCGCTGCCGCCGGCCGTGGCGTCTGGCACGCCGACGAGCTCGGCCTGGCCGACGCGCAGGTCGTCGCCACCGGCCACGCCGCGCTGGACGCGGAGTTGCCGGGCGGTGGCTGGCCGGTGGGCGCCATGACGGAACTGCTGCAAGGCACGCCCGAGGCGCATGTCTGGCGGCTGCTGCTGCCCGCCTTGGGGCAGGCGGTCCAGGCGCGCGGCGGGCCGGTGGTGCTGATCGGTGCGCCCTATGAGCCTTGCGGGCCGTCGCTGGCGGCGCAAGGCCTGCCGGTGGAAGCGCTGATGTGGGTCCGGAGCGAGGCCGCGGCCGCGCGGCTGTGGGCTTGCGAGCAGGCGCTGCGCTGCGCGGACGTGGCGGCCGTGCTGGCCTGGCTGCCGCAGGCCCGGGTCGGCGAACTGCGGCGGCTGCAGCTGGCGGCGGCGCAGCACGAGGTGCTGCTTTTCGTGTGCCGGCCCGAATCGGCCGCGCAGGGCGCTTCGCCGGCCCGGCTGCGGCTTCAGGTGGAAGGCTGCGCGGCCGACAGCTCGCAGATCGAGCTGCGCATCCTGAAGCGCCGCGGCCCGCCGCTGGCCGCGCCGGTGATGTTGCCCGCGCGCAACGAGCGCATGGCCGCCTTGCTGGCCGCCGCACGGCTGCGCCGCAAGCTGCGACTGCAGCAGCAGGGCACGGTGCCGGTGGGTGAAGCGTCGTCGTCGGCCACGGTGGTGCGCATCGACGCATGGAAGGGAAACGGGAATGCACTGGATCGCATTGCGGTGGTCGCTTGAATCCGACGCGCCTGAAGCGCCGGCCCTGCCCACGCCCGAAGCACTGGGCTGGTGGGCGCTCCAATACACGCCGCACGTCGCTTGGCAGGACGAAGCGCTGATGCTCGAGGTCTCGGCCTGCGAGCGCCTGTGGGGCGGGCGGCTTCAGTTGATGCGCCAGCTTGTCGCCTCCAACCCCGCGCCCGACGTGCGCATGCTGGGCGCGCAGGGTGCCACGAGCCTGGTCGCGCTGGCCCGGCTGCGCCTGTTCGAGCGCAACGAAGATCGGCCCAAGGACATTCCGGCCGGCCTGCCGCTGGACACCTTGAGCGCCGCGCGCGATCACCTCGACCTGCTCGCGCGGCTCGGCTGCCGCACCTGGGGCGAGGTGGCGGCCCTGCCGCGCGGCGGCCTCACGCGGCGCTTTGGCGCGGTGCTGCGCGAAGCGCTCGACACCGCCTGGGGCCTGCGCCCCGAAAGCCACAGCTGGCTCACGCTGCCCGATGTGTTCGAGCAGAAGCTGGAACTGCCCGCGCTGGCCGAGACCGCACCCGAGCTGATGTGGTCGGCCAACCGCCTGCTCTCGGCGCTGCAGATCTGGCTGCGCGCGCGGCAGCGTGGCGCCCGCGCGCTCGAGCTGCAATGGACGCTCGACCTCAAGCGCTTCAACGGCGTGAACCTGCCGCCGCACCAGCAGGTCACCGTGCGCACGGCCGAGCCCACGCAGGACATGGCGCACCTGCGCCGGCTGCTGTCCGAAAAGCTCGCTCTCACCACGCTTGCGGCGCCCGCCAGCTGGCTCCGGCTGCGCACGCTCGAAACCGATCCGTGGGCCGGCGCCAGCACCAGCTTCCTGCCAGAGGACAACCGCAAGGGCGACAAGCTGCACGAAATGGTCGAGCGGCTCAGCGTGCGGCTCGGACCGCAGCAGGTGGTGGTGCCCGCCGCCGAGGCCGACCACCGGCCCGAGCGCAAGCAGGCCTGGCGCCCCGCGCTGCAGAAGGACAAGGCACCGCCGGACAAGACCCGCAAGGGAGCGAAGGCCGCGGCTTCGCAGCCCGATGCCCTCTACCCGCCATGGCTGTTGCCCGAACCCCTGCTGCTCGAGATGGACGGCGAGCGCCCCTGCTACCGAGGCCCGCTCAGCAAGCTGGTCGGGCCGCAGCGCATCGAGGCAGGCTGGTGGGGCGGCAAGCAAGACGGCGGCCAGCCCGCGATGCGCGACTACTACATCGCCGAAAGCCCCGAGGCCGGCCTGGTGTGGATCTTTCGCGAGCGGCCCTCCGCGCGGTTTTCTCCAGGCGAAGTGCGCTGGTACCTGCAGGGGCTCTATGCCTGACCTGAGCGAAAAGCAGCTGCGCGGGCGCAACTCTGCCGAGGTGCATGCGCTGCCGCAGCGGGCTCGATCCAAACCGGGGCTGCCAAGCCTGCCGGACTACGCGGAGCTGCATTGCCTCACCAACTTCAGCTTCCAGCGCGGCGCCTCGACGCCCGAGGAGGTGGTCGAGCGCGCCTACCAGCTCGGCTACACGGCCCTGGCCATCACCGACGAATGCTCGGTGGCAGGCATCGTGCGCGCGCACGTCTGCCTGCGCGAGCTGCCGGCCAAGCTCGACGAATACGAGCGCAAGCACCCCGAGGAGCCGCCGATTCCGCGCAACCCCGGCTTCAGGCTGCTGTTCGGCAGCGAGTTCCGCTTCGAGCGCTTCAGGCTCGTGGTGATCGCGAACGGCACCGAGGGCTGGGGCAACCTTTGCGAGTTCATCACCGCCGCGCGCAACACCGAGCTGCCCAAGGGCGAATACCGCGTGAGCTGGGAGGGCAGCGACGTCGCTTCGCTGCAGGACTGCCAGGTTCTTTTCGTGCCGCATCGGGCGCCAGGCGGCGCCATCGATGCCGCCACGCTGCATGAAGACCTGCTGACCGCCAAGGCGCTCTACGGAGAGAACCTGTGGCTCGCGGTCGAGATGCTCAACGAGCTCGACGACGACCTGTGGTTTGCCGCGCTGATGCAAGCGGGCGAGCAGGCCGGCGTGCCGCTGGTGGCGGCCGGCGACGTGCACATGCATGCGCGATCGAGCAAGCCGCTGCACGACGTGCTCACGGCCGTGCGCGAAGGCAAGACCGTGGCCGAATGCGGCTTTGCGCTGCAGTCCAATGCCGAGCGCCATCTGCGGCAGCGGGTGCGGCTGGCCGAGCTCTATCTTCCCGGCATGCTGTCGAACACGCTGGTGGTAGCCGCGCGCTGCAGCTTCGATCCGGAGGTGATCCGCGAGAACTACCAGTACCCGCTCGAAACCGTGGGGAGCCACGAGACGCCGGCCCAGACGCTGGTGCGCAAGACGTGGGAGGGCGCGCAGGAGCGCTATCCGGGCGGTGTTCCCGCCAAGGTGCGCGAGCAGGTGCAGAAAGAGCTCGACCTGATCCTGGAGCTCAAGTACGAGATGTTCTTTCTCACGGTGGAAGACATCGTCCGCTTCGCGCGCTCAGAGCACATCCTCTGCCAGGGCCGCGGCTCCTCGGCCAATTCGGCGGTCTGCTTCTGCCTCGGCATCACCGCCATCGACCCCGAAAAAGGCCACCTGCTGTTCGAGCGTTTCCTCAGCCGCCACCGCCACGAGCCGCCCGACATCGACGTCGATTTCGAGCACCAGCGGCGCGAGGAGGTCATCCAGTACATCTACCAGAAATACGGCCGCGAGCGCGCGGCCATCGCGGCCGTCGTCATCTGCTACCGCGCACGCAGCGCATTGCGCGACGTGGGCAAGGCAATGGGCATCGACGAACGCCTGATCGACGAATTCGCCAAGGACCACTACTGGTTCGACGACACCGTGCTGGGCGAACAGTTGTTCAAGGCGGCCGCTCGCGTGGGCGTGGAAGAAGACGAGCTCAAGCTGGTGCAATGGATCGAGATGACGCAGCGGCTCAAGGGCTTTCCGCGCCACCTGAGCCAGCACGTGGGTGGCTTCGTGCTCACGCACACCAGGCTCACGCGGCTGGTGCCGGTCGAGAAGGCGTCGATGAAAGACCGCTCCGTCATCCAGTGGGAAAAAGACGATCTCGAAGCCATGGGCATGCTCAAGGTCGACGTGCTCGCGCTCGGCATGCTGAGCGCCATCCGCCGCGGGCTCGACCACATGAACCGCTGGCGCGGCTCGGCGGTGGAGATGCACCACATCCCCAACGACGACCAGAAGGTGTTCGACATGATCTGCGATGCCGACACCGTCGGCGTGTTCCAGATCGAGAGCCGCGCGCAGATGTCGATGCTGCCGCGCCTGAAGCCGCGCTGCTACGAAGACCTGGTGATCGAGGTCGCCATCGTGCGGCCGGGGCCCATTCAGGGCGGCATGGTGCATCCGTATCTCAAGCAGCGCGAGCGCGTGGACAAGGGCTTGCCGATCCACTACGAGAAAGAAGAACTGCGGCCCGCACTGGAGCGCACGCTGGGCGTGCCGATCTTCCAGGAGCAGGTGATGCAGATCGCAATGATCGCGGCCGATTTCACTGCCGACGAGGCCGACCAGCTGCGCCGCGCCATGGCCGCATGGAAGCGCAAGGGCGGCCTCGACAAGTTCCACGACAAGCTCGTGCAAGGCATGGTCCACAAGGGCTACAAAGAGTCGTTCGCCGAAGCCATCTTCAAGCAGATCCTCGGCTTTGGCGACTACGGCTTTCCGGAAAGCCACGCCGCAAGCTTTGCCTTGCTGGTCACCGTGAGCAGCTGGCTCAAGAACTACGAGCCCGCCTGCTTCCTGGCGGCGCTGCTCGACTCGCAGCCCATGGGTTTCTACAGCCCCTCGCAACTGGTGCAGGACGCGCGCCGCCATGGTGTCGAGGTGCGGCCGGTCGACGTCACGTGCAGCGAGATGGACACCACACTCGAAGCCCGCAGCCCCGATGCGCCGCGCGTGCCACCCGGCACCGATGCGCGCTATGCCGAACAGCGCCTGGGCAGCGAGAACCAGCCCGCGGTGCGGCTCGGCCTGCGCCGGATTTCGAGTCTCAGCGAAGCCGGTGCGAAGCGCCTGCTCGAAGCGCGCGCACAAGCGCCGTTCACCAGCACCGAAGACCTCGCCCTTCGCGCCGAGCTCGACGGCAAGGACATGGCGGCGCTGGCCGCGGCCGATGCGCTGATGTCGCTCTCGGGCCATCGGCGCCAGCAGGTGTGGGACGCCACCGCGCAGCGCCGCGCGCCCGCCTTGCTGCGCGGCGTGCCCATCAACGAAGAGGCCCTGGAACTGCCGGCCGCGCCCGAAGGCGAGGAGATCGTCGGCGACTACGCCGCGCTCGGCCTTACGCTGCGCCGCCATCCGCTCGCGCTGCTGCGCCCGCGCCTCGCGCGCATGAACCTCATGAGTGCTGAAGAGTTGCGCGCGCAGCCCAGCGGCCAGACCGTGCGCGCCTGCGGCATCGTCAAAGGACGGCAGCGCCCGGGAACCGCCAACGGCACCATCTTCGTCACGCTCGAGGACGAGACCGGCAACGTCAACGTCATTGTCTGGAGCCATGTCATCGAGGCCTGGCGCGAGCCGCTTCTCAAGTCGCACCTGCTCGCGGTGCAAGGCACCTGGCAGCGCGACGACGACAGCGGCGGCAAGGTGCAGCACCTGATCGCCACCGGCTTCAAGGACCTGACGCCGCTCATGGGGCGGCTGGCGCTGAGCAACACCAGCCGCGACTTCCATTGAGGCACTGGATCGAATGCAACCGATCGTTCCATGTCTCGCGCATACCACGACTTTTCGCTAACCTGTTTCTCCCATGTCCGCACTCGCCCTTGTTGATCATGTCGCCGCCGGTCCGATCGGTCCGCCGCCGCCCGCGCCCGACGTGCCGATTCCCATGCCGCCGCCGCCGCCGATCGGCCCTCCGCCCGAGGGCGATCCACCGCCCGTCGAGCCGCCGTTCACTGACCCGGGTTTTCCACCGCCCGTGGTGGAGCCGCCCATGCAGCGGGCCGGCGCGGTGCCGTTCGGAAAGCCGCATGCGCGTCGGCTGCGCGAAATCTACCGCTCGGCAGGCTGGCCCTGCTGCGACGCCATCGAAGTCGAGCTGCTGGCGGGCGGGTTCCTCGAACGCGTGCGCACTTTGCATGGCCACGAAACCCTGCGCGTGACCGATGCCGGCATTGCACGCATCGCCACCACGCTCACCATCAACCGCGCGGCGCTCTCGCCGCATGAAGCGCTGGTCGAACGCGTGGCACGCGAGATGACGCGCGGCGGCCGCATCGCCTGGCGCGGCCTCGGCTTGCGGGCACGCCTGCCGCCGCTCGAAGAAGGCGGCAAGGCGCGCTGGTGCATGGCCAGGCCCGACGTGTTCTCGATCCGCAACACCAGCGTCGAAGCCTATGCGCACCCGATCGTGCACGAGGTGAAGGTGAGCCGCGCCGACCTGCTGGGCGACCTGCGCAAGCCCGACAAGCGCGCGGCCTATCTCGACCTGGGCGGCGAGTGCTGGTACGTGCTGGGCAACGATGCGCGCGGCCGATGCATTGCATCACCCGACGAAATTCCGCCGGAGTGCGGCGTACTGGTGCTCGAAGGCGAGCGGCTGGTGGTGGCACGCGCCGCCGTGCACCGCGCCTTCGAGCGCATTCCGTTCGGCGTGTGGCTGGCGCTTGCCAAGGCCCAGCCCATTGCGGGCTTCGACGACGATGCGCAGGACATGCTCGGCGAGCTGGAGGCGGAGAGTTTGCAGTAACCCGAAGGCCGGATTTGGCTTTCGCTCAATCGGCCGGCGGCCACCATTCCCCGGCCGTCGTGCGGATGATGCGCGCCGCCTGAAGGCGGATGTCGCTGCTCTCGCGGTCTTTGTCGGAAACCACGCGAAAGGGCCAGGTCGAAATGCGGCCCGCATGCTGGCGCGGTTGCGCACACCGCAACGGCGAAAAAAACAGGATCCGCGCGGAGGGCGCGGGCGGGCTGGCGGTGGTCATGGTGTCGCCTCGAATGTTGCTCTTGGAGACGAGTCAT
The DNA here is from genome assembly GCF_900099805.1 of Variovorax sp. OV700. GTDB lineage: Bacteria > Pseudomonadota > Gammaproteobacteria > Burkholderiales > Burkholderiaceae_C > Variovorax. Next base: position 328,850 of record NZ_FNDR01000005.1, read on the forward strand.
TCTAGAGGAAACACTGTATGAACGTACAGTCTATTTGCGCCCTGGTCAGATGTTGAGAAAGGGTGGCGATGCCCTCGGCATGTCGGGTCCGCTGCGGAGGTTTTGGGCGATGAACTCGCGCGCAATGGCATCGACGTCGGCCGGTGCCGGCGTGGCAAAAGACATGCGGTATTTCAGCAGCCGGCCGTTGCGCGCCGTGAGATACGTGAACGACTCGTAGCTCTTTCCGGTGGCCGCGTGCAGCACGCGAAAGCTCACGCGGCGAAGGGTCTGTTCCTCGATCCTCACGTCGCTCACGGGGCCGACTTCCACCTTGGCATAGACGCCGCTCGTGCCGGCGAGCCGGACCTCGTTGACGCTGGCCTTGAAATGCTCATCGAAGCGCGGGTCGTCCACGCCCGGCATCCAGTTGCTTTGCTTCAGGTCGTACACATACACGTCGACCCAGCCCACCCGGCTTTCGTAGCGATGGCTGATGCCCAGTCCCGGTTGCCGCGCCTCGTACGAAGTCGAGCGCATGTACTGCCAGTACACCGTGCCCGTGCGTGGCGCCGCCGCGGCCGATGGCTCGGTGGTGGTCGTGGTGGGCGGTGCGGTGCAGCCCCCCAGGAGGGCGGCAATCAGCAAGGCAGGCCAGAGCTTCGTCATGGAGATCTGCCTGGTGGGGGCGGGACGTTCGGCCGTCAGTCGAGCCGGACTTCGAAATACGCTTCGTCGGCTTCGCCCAAGGCGCGAAAGCCGGCCGTCTTGGCGGCTTCGTAGGCCTTGGCCCGGCTTGCCGCCAGAGCGATTTCGTCCTTGGTGAGTTCGTTGGCGCTCGACTCGCTGGCGTTTTCGAAAGCTTTCAAGGCCGGCCTTACGCCATCGCCCAGCAATTTGTCGAGTTCGCGCCGGAAGCGCGATTCCGCTGCGGAAATGACTTCGGCCGGTGCATCGGGAAAGTCGATCAGGTTCACTGTGTAGCTCATGGCGCGGATGCTACGTGATGGCGATGGGGCGTGCCGTTTATCGCAGGCTGCTTGGCTTCGGCCCCAGCTCCGACCCCGGCAGCTGCAGCGGCGATGGACGGCAACGGCACCGGCTCCGCATCGACGCGTGTCTTGATTCCGGGGCAGCGGTCGTAGGTGTCGTCGAAGCGCACGATGTCGTCCTCGCCGAGATAGCCGCCGGTCTGCACCTCGATCACTTCCAGCATCGTCTTGCCGGGATTTTCCAGTCGGTGGATGGCGCCCAGGGGCAGGTAGATGGATTCGTTCTCCCGCACCAGGGTGACCTGTCCGTCGCAGGTCGCCTTGGCCGTTCCCTTCACCACGATCCAGTGCTCGGCGCGGTGGTGGTGCATCTGCAGCGACAGCTTGCCGCCAGGATTGACGGTGAGCCGCTTCACCTGGAAGCGGTCGCCGAAGTCGAGCCTGTCGTAGGCCCCCCAAGGCCTGACCACGCGCCTGTGTTCCGTCGCTTCGACCTGGCCTCCCAGCGTGAGCATGCGCACCACGTCGCCGACCTGCTGGGCGCAATCGGCGCTGGCCACCAGCACGGCATCGGGCGTGTCCACGATGATCAGGTTGTCGGTGCCCAGCGCCACCACCGGCCGATACGGCGCGTGGATGAAGGTATTTCTCGATCGCAGGGTGCTGGCCCTGCCGCTCAGCCGGTTGCCCGTGTCGTCCGCCGGATGCAGCGCAGCCACCGCGTTCCAGCTGCCGACGTCGCTCCAGTTGCCGTTGAACTTCACGACCGAGATGCCCTCGTGCTTTTCGAGCACCGCATAGTCGATGCTGTCGCTGCGGCAGCCCTCGAAGGCCTCGCGGTCCAGGCGATCGAAGCTCCCGTCGCTTGAAAGAGCGGCGGTGGCGCCTTCGCAGGCCTGCAGGATGTCGGGTGCGTGCGCGCGCAGCGCGGCAATGAACACGCTGGCCTTGGCCAGGAAGATGCCGGCGTTCCAGCAGTAGCCGCCGTGCAGGATGAGCGTTTCGGCCACGTCCGCCGTCGGCTTCTCGACGAAGCGCACCACGGCTCGGCTGTGGCCGTCGGCCGACACCGCGCCCACCTCGATGTAGCCGTAGGCCGTGCTGGCAAACGTGGGCGACACGCCGAAGGTGACGATCTGCCCGGCCAGCGCGGCCTCGACGCCGCTGCGGATGGTCTCTGCGAACAGATCCGTATCGGGAATGTGATGGTCGGCCGGGGCGAACAGCAGCAGGTCATCTTTGCCGGCGAGCAGCGCGGCCGCGGCCATGGCGGCCGCCGTGTTGCGCGCCACCGGCTCGAGAATCTGCCGGCCTGTGGCACCGGCCTTGGCCACCGCCTCGCGCACCAGGAATCGATGATCTTCCGATGCAATGCAGGTGATGTTCCTGTTCAGGCTGGCGAGGCGCTCCAGCGTCAGTTGCAGCAGGCTCTTGTCGCCGATCAGCGGCGCGAACTGCTTGGGCAGCGTCTTGCGCGAAAGCGGCCACAGGCGCGTGCCGCTGCCGCCGCAGAGCACCACGGGATGGATGGTGGGTGTGTTCACGGTGTCCGTCCTTCCTTCTTCGTTGCTTGTTTTGCAAGCGATGTGCCCGGTCAGAGCTGCCCGGTGTGGGTGGCCAGGCTCACCGCCTGGGCGCGCGAATGCACGTGCAGCTTCTTGTAGATGTTCTTGATATGGGCGTTGACCGTCTGCCCCGAGATGCCCAGCCTCAAGCTGATCTCCTTGGACACGTAGCCGCGCGCCACGCAGCGTAGCACCTCGCGCTCCCGCGCCGTCAGCGTCGCCTCGCGCACCGGCGCCTCCATGGCCGGCGGTTCGCCGCCGCTTTGCAGGTTCATTCGCGTCAGCAGCCGGCGCGCCAGCTTGGGCGTGATGGCGGCGCCGCCGTTGACCACTTGCAGCACGGCCTGGGCAAAGCTCTGGAGCCAGGCGTGCTTGAGCAGGTAGCCCGTGGCGCCGAGCTCCAGCGCGTGAATCACGTGGGCGTCGTCCTCCAGTGCCGAGATGACGATGATTTCGCAGTGGCGCTGCAGCTTGCGGGCCTCTCGGATCAGGTCGAAACCCGACCCGTCGCCCAGCCGCAAGTCGACCATCAGCACATCGAATTCGTGGGTGGCCAAGAGGCGGCGGCCGTCGCGGACGCTGCCGGCTTGCCCCTCGAGCTGGATGCGCAGGTCGGACAGCAGTTCCTGCGCAATCACGCGGCGCATGAACTCATCGTCGTCGACGAGCAGCACGCGCACCGGCGCATCTTCCTGCCCGGTCAGAAAGTGCGGCCACAGGGGCTCGGGCGGCGGACAGACGCCCGTCGAGTAGCTCGTGCGCCGCTCGGGCGCACGGCCGAAATCCGAAACGCCGGAAGGATTCGAGGTGGTGTCGGACATGTGAGTACCCAGGTTGGAGTTATGGGAGGGTTGCGTGTGCGTCGCGACGTGACGATTGGGTGTGGTGTGGAGGCGGTGCGCTCTCAGTCCGCGAGACAGCGCAGCAGCTCCTTCTCCAGGCGCAGCAGGATGGCGTTTCGATCCAGCTCGGTTTCGGCGAAGGAGCGGCCGGCCGCTCCCATGGCTTCGCGTTGAGGGCGCGACGCGGCGAGCCGTGCAATGGCATCGGAAAGCGCATCCGGATCGCCGGGCGCCACCACCAGTCCGCGGCCGGCCACCACGTTGCTCAGTTCGGTGCCCTCGTGGGCCGTGACGATCACCGCCTTGCCGCTGGCGAGCATGCCGCCCAGCTTTGACGGCATCACCAGGTCGGCCGCATCGGCGCGCTGCGGCAGCACGTGGATGTCGGCCATGCCGAGCAATTCGTTGAGCCGCTCGGCGGGTTGAAGATCGAGAAAATGGACGCGGTCCAGGTTGGCGCAGGCGGTCTTCAGCGCCTCGCGGCTCGGTCCGTTGCCGCAGAGCACGAAGTGAATGTGCCCGGCAGTGGACAGTTGCCGTGCCGCATCGGCCAACAGCTCGATGCCCTGCTTGGTGCCCAGGCTGCCCGCATAGAGCACCACCACCGCGTCGGCCGGAATGCCGAGCATGGTGCGGTAGGCGTTCACCGGCTCGCCCGTATCCGAGGCGCCTGCCGGGTGCGGGTAGATCGAGCGCACGTCCACCCAGTTGGGAAGCAGCACCAGCCGGGTCTCGTCGATGCCCTTGTCCTTGGCTCGGTCGAGCATGGCGGCGGAGATGGTCGAGACCCGGCTGAAGCGGCTCAGCAGCCAGCGCTCGACCGAGAGCGCAAAACGCCGCACCCGCGCGCCTCGCACCAGGCCCAGGCCAAAGGCGGCGTCGACCTCGTAGTCCTGGATGTGCAGCCACGACTTGATGCCCAGCATGCGCGAGAAGAAGAGCACGGTCGGCGCGCAGAAGAGCGGCGGCTCGACCACGAAGACCAGGTCCGGCCTCCAGCGGATCTGCGCAAAGAGGAGCGGCATGCTCGACAGCATGAACGAGAAGAGATGGGCCATGCGTGCCAGCGCACGCGGCCGCGCCGGCACCCAGGTAGGCGCGCGCCAGACAGTGATGCCGTCGCAGACCGTCTTGCGGTAGGCCCACGCAGAGTGTCCTTCGAACGGCGCCCAGTGCGGAAAGAAGGGCGGCGACGCGATCACGCGGACATCGTGCCCCTTGGCATGCAGCCACTGCGCCATCTCACCCGAATACTTTCCGATGCCGACCAGCTCGGGCGTGAAGTTCATGGAATAGAGAAGAATTTTCATGGTTGCTTTGTGGAAGAACCGCGAATCAGCCGCACGAGCGGAAAGAAGCCGAGCAACGCACGCATCCGCACTTCGTAGAGAACGAGGTCGGAGACGGTGGCAATGAAGAACACGTAGTGCGGCTTGCCGGGAAAGATCGCGACGACGACGCCGTACGACAGCAGCCGCAGCGCCATCTCGGCCAGCGCCCAGTACCCGAGCGTGCTCACCGGCATCTTGAGCGCGAGCAGCATCTCGTGGTGAACCGTGTAAGTGCGCAGCAGGAAGTAGGGCGCAATGCACAGGAAGATCTCGAGCGCCTCGGGGCCGACCTTCAGCAGCGGCGCGGCAACCGTGATCAGCACCCCGAGCGCCGCAAACAGAACGCAGCCCAGCAAGAACGAGTGCTTCGCCAGCTGCAGCTGCGAGCCGTCGGGATTGGAATTGCCGGGATCGCTGCCCAGCATGGCGCGCGTCTTCGTGTAGAGAAAGGCCTGCACGAACTGCGATGGCGCTTCCGCCAGCAGGAAGGCGATCTTGAATGCGCCCACGTACCCGAGCGGCATGAAGAAGGCCACCACCAGCAGGTCCGACTTGCGAAGCAGGAACACCAAGAGCGAATAGACGGTGGCGCTGCCCTGCGACGACAGGCTGAGCGCGGCGCTTCCGCGCGGCGGCCCGGCGGCCCAGCCCGTGTGCATGCAGGCCGCTCCCACCACCACGAAGGCCAGCAGGTTGATGAGCAGCAGTTGCGTGACGCGCAACTCGAAGCCCAGCGCGGCGAAGGCCGCGACCCCCAGCACCAGGATGGTCGAACGGATACCGGCCTCCAGGTTGAGCAGGCCCGCACGGCCAAGGCCGCGGCTGTACGAAAGGCGCAGGCTGATGAACGCGAAGAGCGCGAGCGTTGCCACGATCAGCACAAAGTGCACGTCGCCCACGCCCGTGCGCTGGAGCGTCAGGATGGCGGCAATCAGCAGCACGGCCAGCGGAAGACCGATGGCCAGCGTGCGGACCACGTCGCCGCGGCGCACGCCCGGCGGCACGGTGGCCGCATTGCGCGAGAACAGCAGCGCGCTGCCCAGCATTCCCACCACCAGCGCCATCTCCAGCACCGACTGGTAGATCGAGTATTGGCCGAAGTCCGCGGGCGAGACATATGCCGCCATCAGAAAGACCGCCAGGAAGCCCGACAGGTAGACGTAGAGCCGCGAAGCCAGCGCCCCTAGGCCGCGAAGCTGCACGGTGCGCATTCCGGCGACGCTGAAGGTGCGGTGGAGCGGGTTCATGGCCGTGCGTCGGTTGCTCGCGCCGAGGCGCCCGCGAGGCGGCCGCCGTCCGGCGTGCGCTGCGCGATCAAGCCGCGCCCGAAGGCCCAGTTCTTGAGGCGGCGCGCCACACACAGCGCATACGTGAGCAGCGCGACCATCCTTATGCGGCCATGCAGCGCGTGCGACATCGCCATCTTCGCGCTGCCCTGGAAGTGCAGTGCCAGCGCGGTCACCATCTCGCCCCCGGCCGTGATGAGGAAGGGCTGTCCGTCGACGAACTCGAGGCGCTTGGCGCCCCCGCGGACCTGGAACTCGTTGTACTGGAAGTTGCGTCCGCCGTTGATGTTGTGGTCGATCACGCGCCCGCCGAACACCCGGTTGATGGGCGCCGCATTGCCGGTGGCCTGCGCCCAGAGATGGAGCAGGGTCATGTCCGACACGCCGCCGCGCTCGCCACGGTTGGCAAACCGCGCCGCGATGGCGCGCAGCTTCCTGCGGCCGGCTGGCGTTGCATACGTGTTGAGCACGAAGGCGATGAAGCGCTGCAAGCCCGCCGCGGTCCAGTAGCTGACGTGGGGCGAGATCTGGCACGGATCCCAGCCATCGCCCGGCTGCATGAGCGAGCCGCAGAAATCCGCCTTGCCGGCCACGCGCCGGATGTGCGCGCCGATGCCCCGGAACAGCAGCACGTCGCTGTCGATCAGCACGAACTCCTGGCAATCGGGATGGGCCTTGAGGTGTTCGGCCAGTAGGAAGTAGCGCCGGAAGCAGACCTTCTCGAACTCCGGCGTATTGCTCGACAGGTGCACATAGGTGCTGCACAGCCGCTCGTAGCCGGAGCCGCCGTCGGTGCCGGACAGCACGACGAGCGATTCTTCTGCCTGCGCCGCGGACTCGCGGCACAGCAACAGTGTCTTGTTCTGGCGGTCTTCCACCACGATGAAGACGAGGGCCTTGTTCATGGTCATGGCTTGTAATGGGCGATGGATGCGAGGGCCCGGGTGCGAGGTGCCGTGGCGTTGCGGATCAACGCCACGTGCGAGGGAAGAAAGCGGAAATCGGCGTCCAGCGGGAGGTCGAGCGTGAACAGCCCGCCGCGCGCATTGGCGACGGCAATCCAGCCGCGCACCTGGTCGGCCGTGAAGCGCGGCGGCGTCGGCCGGCCCCATGAGGCACCGAGCGGCGTCAACACATGAAAGGTCAACCCAGCCTCTGTTCCGGCGGGCTGCGCCGGAGGCTGCATGAACTCGCCGGCCATGAGGTTCTGGCACGGCGCCGCCTTGACGCTGTATCGCTCGGGGCCTTCGCCGGCATTGAAGGCCAGCCAGCGTTTTGCGGCACCGCTGCGCGCAGCGCCGCACAGCGCGTTCCAGCCCTCCGCCGACACGCCCGTGGTGTTGTAGACACCGTCGAACCACCAGCCGCTGGCCAGCGTGCCGTAGCGCTCCGACCAGTCGCGGATCACCGCCGCCCATCGGCCGATGAACGGTGCCGGCGGTGGCTGTTGTTCCGAGATGTCGCCCAGGCACTCCATCAGGTATGGGTCGGACTGCGGCGCGCGGAACGGCAGGTACAGCACCAGCGCGATGCCGCGGGCGCGCAGCGCGCGGCCGATCTCGAGCGGCAGGTCTCGCGGCGGCCGGTTCGCTGCGCTTTGGGGGCACAGCTTCTCCAGCGCGGCATTGGGAGCGATGTACTGGCCGTTGTTTTGCCCGAGCGTCAGGATGAGGTGGGAAGCCCGCATCTGCTCGAGCGATTCCGCAAAGGCATCGACGTCGAAGCGGGCGACATCGGCAATCGAATGCTTGTCAGGCAGGTAGTGCACCATCACGCCGAAACCGGCCGTGGCGGCCGACGCCGCGGACGCCGCCAGCACCGAACACGGCAGCAGCCATGTCGCGAGCAACCGGCGAAGAACGTGCGCGCGTTTTTTCGTCATTGCACGGCCCCGGCGAGCGCAACGGCCTCTCGCTTCAGCGTGAGATAGCGACGGGCCACGGTGCCCGGCGCGCAGGCCTCGGCATGCACCCAGGCCGGCTGCGTCTCACGGTGGTCGGCGAGGTACTGCGACAGCTCGCCGAGATCGCAGGCCTCGCTGCCGACGAAGAAAGCGTAACCACCGAACAGCTCCCGGTGCACCGGAATGTCCGAGAGCAGGAGCGGCACGCCGAGCGTGGCGGCCTCGGCGGCCGAGAGATTGAAGCCCTCGAACGCGGAGAGCGAAATGAAGGCCGCCGCGCCGCAGTAGAGCTGGGTCAGTTTCTTGCGCGAGACCAGCCCCCGGTGCCGGACGCAGCTGCTGATCTCGGGCCCCATGGCGGCGACCATTCTTTTCACTTCGGCCGCGCCGTTGCCGGTGATGTCCAGCCAGTCGACGAGGCCCTCGCGCTTCATGCGCTCGAAAAGCTTGAGCGTGCCGATGAAGTTCTTGTGCGGGTAGTAGTGGTAGGACGCGATCAGGTAGCGCTCGCCGATGTGCGCCTTGCCGGTCGGGGCGGTGGGTGCGGCTGGGGCCATTGGAGCGGCCGACCTGGTGGCATCCACCGGATTGAAGATGACCGTCGCGTGTTCGCAGCGCTTGAAGTGCCGTTCGAAATCGTGCTGGCTGCTCCGGCTGATGAAGACCACGTCGGCCTGGCTGTGCGCAGCGCGCCACAGGCACCAGTCGAGCCACAGGCGCTTGGTGCGGCTGAAATACTCGGGGTAGACCTTGTACTGGAGATCGTGGACGATCACGATCGAGTCGCGGTGGCGTCCGAACGGCGTGAACGGCAGGAAGTAGTTCGGGAATAGCGAAAACACCTGCTCCCCGGCAAACAGCGCGCGCAGGCGGTGGTAGTTGTAGAGCAGCATCTCGACGAGGAACCGGCTGATCCGCAGGCGCCGCGCCGCGGCAAAGAGGCGCGGATGCAACTCGCTGACCGGCTGGATCCGGTCGCCCTTGCAAAGCTGCATTCTTTTCAACAGGAGATCGGACACGTTCAGCACGCCGCCCGCGGCGCTATTGAGCCGGATCGTGTCGTAGAACAGGTATTTGTGCATGGCGAACCTCAGGTCGTGCCAGGGACATAGGGCGCTGCGGCGGGGCGTGGCCGGCGGAAGCGCGAGCTCAGGATTCCGGCGAATGCGGCCGCGATCACCCCCGAGGCCGCGAAGGGTCCCCAACCCAGGATCGGGCCGCGCATGAAGGGCACGTACGCGGCCAGCAGCACCAGTGCGCAGAGATAGCTGCCCGACACCACGCCGCGCGGATCGATGAGCTTGTCCAGATAGCGGGCGCAGGCCGAAATCGCGAGGCCGAGCAGCACCGGGCCCGCCAGGCCGAAGTCGAGGAACGCGGTGGTGAACGGCGGCAGCGACAGGTTGGCCTGCGAGAAGTTGCCCAGGATGGACGGCCATCCGAGCGGATCGAAATCCGGATAGAGCTTCAGGTCGCGGGGCAGGAAGAAGGAGAAGGCCGACAGCAAGTAGCGCCCCCATCCGAGATCGGGGTCTGGCGCGCGCTCCAGGATGCCGGCCACGATGAACATCGCATCGAAGTCCTGGCTGTAGGGAAAGGTGGCGAGCGTTTCTCCCCAGAAGACGCCGCGCGACACGAGGTTCAGCACCGGGCCCAACCCCGCGATGGCGCCGAAGAGCAGCAGTGCCAGCGTCCAGCGACGCCCGCGGCCGAAGAGATGGATGAGAAGCGGCAGCAGTCCGATCAGCAGGATCTGCCGCGGCGTGTTGACGGGGTTCGCCGCGATGGCAGAGAGCACCAGCGCCAGGCCCGCGGCGCCCCACGACCAGATCGTGCGCCGGCGGACGGCATGGATGGCCAGCGCCACGAAGCACATCAGCACGATGAGTTTCGGCAGCGTCGAATAGACGATGAAATCCATGGGAACGCCTTGTTCGTTCCCTACGTCGCCGCGCGCAATGAAGTTCAGGTCGGGGCGGATGAACAGCGATGCGAACGCCGCCAGGATGCCGCTCAGAAGCAGCAGCACGGGGTGCGCCACGCCGGCCCCCTGCGGTTCGGGCGTCGGCTTCCGTGCAAAAAAGGACGGCGCCAGCGGCTCGGGCATGCCGAGCCGGGCGAGTTCCACGCCCGCCATGTACAGCAGCAGCAGCGCCAGCGCCTGCGTGTGCGCCGGCGCGCTGATCACGCCAGCGTCCCAGAAGAAGACGTCGTCGGCGATCTGCATCGCCGGCGCCAGCGAGAAGTACGTAAGGACGGTGGCGTAGTGCAGCAGCAGGAACACGCTGGCGCCCGGCGCGCGAAGCATCGCCAGCTGGGCGACCGACAGCACGCACAAGACCGCGTAGCCCCAGGCCGGGTCGGCCCAGCCGCACAGGAACGCAGCCGCAATGCCGAACCAGAAGCAAAGTGTTCTCATGGCGTGCCTTGCAAGTCGGTTGTGTGGAAAGGGAGTGCGCGCGGCTCAGGCGTGCGCAATCTCCTGGACGGGCCGCAGCGCCTCCTGGTAGTCGGCGTAGGTGCGGCGGAGGCCTTCGGCCAGCGGCACGGTGGCGTGCCATCCCAGACTCGCGGCGCACGACACGTCCAGCAGCTTTCTCGGCGCGCCGTCCGGCTGCGAGGTGTCGAACCGGATCCGGCCGCGGTAGCCGACGACGTCGCGGATCAGTTCCGCCAGCTCGGCGATCGACTGGTCCTGGCCCGCGCCCAGGTTGATGTGGGCGCACATCGGCGTGGTGTGCTGCTCATACTCGGCCCGCGTCAGGTCCATCACCATGAGACAGCCGTCGGTCATGTCGTCCACATAGAGGAACTCGCGCTGGGCCCGGCCGGTGCCCCAGATGAGCACCTCGGGCGCGTCTTCCATCTTGGCGGCATGAAAGCGCCGGATCAGCGCCGGCACGACATGGCTGTTTTCGATGTGGTAGTTGTCGCCCGGGCCGTACAAGTTGCACGGCATCACGCTGCGGTAGTCGATGCCGTGGGAGGCTCCGTACTGCCGGTTGTAGCTTTCGCACAGCTTGATGCCAGCGATCTTGGCGATCGCATAGGGTTCGTTCGTCGGCTCGAGCTTGCCACTAAGCAGCGCATGTTCGTGGATGGGCTGCTCGGTAAGCCGCGGGTAGATGCAGCTCGAGCCGAGGAACAGGAGACGCCTGACGCCCGCAAGGAACGCCTGGTGCGTGACATTGGCGGCGATCATCAGGTTCTGATAGATGAACTCCGCGGGATAGGTCATGTTGGCGTAGATGCCCCCCACCTTGGCCGCGGCCAGGTAGACCTGATCGATGTGTTCGGTGGCGAAGAACCGGCGGACCGCTTCCTGGTCCAGCAGATCGAGTTCCTCGTGGCTGCGCGTGACGACCTCGTGCCCGAGGCCCCGCAAACGCTTCATCAACGACTGGCCCACCATGCCGCGATGACCTGCTACGTAGATACGCATACTGTTCTTTCGGTTGAGGGTTGAGATGTCGAAAAAAGAGAAATGCAGTGCGCGGCGCTGTGCCTAGCTGGAGCCGTGTCCTCCGGCCACCACGCGAAAGGTCTTCAGCAGGATCACGATGTCCTGCTGGATGGAAAGCGTGGTGACGTAGTCCACGTCCATCGCCACCCGGCGCCGGTAGCTGACCTCGTTGCGGCCGCTGATCTGCCACAGGCCGGTGATGCCGGGCCGCACGGAGCAGTAGTGGTCCCAGTAGACGCCGTACAGCTCCTTTTGCGCGAACATGCAGGGGCGCGGGCCGACCATGCTCATGTCGCCCCTGAGCACGTTCCAGAACTGCGGCAGCTCGTCCAGGCTGTACTTGCGCAGGAACGCGCCGAAGGGCGTGATGCGCGGGTCGTGGTCGAGCTTCTGGTACATCTCCCACTGGCGCCTGGCCGCTTCGTTCTCGCGCAGGTAGCGCTCCAGGACCATGTCGGCATCCGGCACCATCGAGCGGAACTTGTAGAAGCTGAAGACATGCCCGCCCCGCCCATAGCGCGGCTGCTTGTAGATGGCGGGGCTGCCGGAAGTCAGCAGCACGCCGATCCATATCAGCGCATAGATCCAACCGAAGAACAGGAAGAACGCGCTCGCCATCGCGATGTCCGCGAGGCGCTTGATGCCCATCAGCAACGGCGAGTTGCTCCGCAGGTGCACGTGGGCGTTCGTTCGGATCGTGGTCATGATGTCGCTCCCGCTCCCGTACGGGCACGGGTACGCACGGGCGCCGGCGCGGGAAGCTCGGCCGGCGCGCCCGGGTAGTCGTGCATCCTCAGCCGATAGCCGCCGAACCGGTAGCCCAGGCTGCCGTAGTAGCGACGGCGCGTGTCCAGCCCATTCAGCACCACGCCCTGAAAACGCGCGCCCACGTTCCGCAGCACCTTCGCGCTTTCGGACAGGTCGCCCAGCTCGTTCTCGCCGGCGCGTGCCACCATCAGCAGCGTGCCCATGGAGGTCGCCATCTCGGCGGTTTCCGACGCGAGCAGCATGGGCGGCGTGTCGATGATCACCGTGTCGTAGCGCCCCGAAATCCGCTCGAGCAACTTCACGAAGGCGTTGCTCGTGAGCAGGGCCGTCGGGTCCAGGTGCAGCGCACCGGTGGTGATGACGTCCAGGTTGGGCAGGACGCTCCGGTGGATGGCTTCGTCGAGTTCGACCGAGCCCTGGATCAGTTCCGACAGCCCGCCGCGGCGCTTGAGGCCGAAATGGGGTGCCAGGCTGCTGCGCCGCAGGTCGGCGTCGACGAGCAGCACGCGCCGGCCGCTGGAGGCGAGCACGGCCGCAAGGTTGGCCGACACGAAGGTCTTGCCGGCGCCCGGCGTGGCGCTCGAGATCATGATCCGGTTGTTCGGCGCATCGGGCACGGCGAACTTCAGCGCTGTGCGCAGCCGCCGCAGTCCCTCTAGCGCCGGATCGTCCGGTTGGATCGCTGCCAGCAGATGCACGCCGGGATTGCCGCTGCGCATGGCGCGGTCCAGCAGGCTCTGCCGGGGGCTCAGCGGAACGGTGCTGTAGACGGTCAGGCCGGTGTAGGCTTCGATCTCGGCCGGGCTGGCGATGGTGTTGCGCCACGACTTGCGCATGAAGGCCGAGGCCGCCCCGGCGAACAGGCCCGCAAGCAGTGCCAGCCCCATCGCGATCACGGCCTTGGGACGGAGCGGCTTTTCAGGCACCACGGCCTGGTCCAGCACGCGGACGTTGCCGATCTTTCCTTCCTTCGCGAGACGCATCTGCAGCGAGCTGTTCAAGAGCGACACGTACAGGTCGGTGTTCACCTTGATGTCGCGCTGCATGCGCAGAGAGTTCTGCTGCAAGAGCGGCATGCGGCGGATGCGCTGGTCCACCGAGCCCAGCGCCTTCTTGAGCGAGGCGATCTGCGCATCGATCGTCTGCACACTCGGGTCCCGCGCCGTGAAGCGCTCGGTGAGCTCGAGCCGCTTCTGGGTCGCATCGAAGAGCTTCGCCTGCAGCTCGACGTTCTGCGACAGCGCATTGCGCGCCTCGTCGTCGAGGCTGATCGTCCCGTTCTGGTTGCGGTACTCGTTGTAGGTTTCCTCGGACTGCTCCAGCTGCTGCTTGAGCTTTGGCAGCTCGGTGCCCAGGAAGTTGAGCGCGCGCTGCGCCTGCGCGGTCTTCTGGTCGATGTTCGTGCGCACATAGAGCCGCGCCACTTCGTTGAGCAGGTTCGCCAGCTGCATCCGGTTGCTGTCGCGCCAGCTCACGTCCATGATCGAGGACTGCTTGCCTTTCTCGATGACGCGAAGCTCCTTCTGGAGTTCGAGCAGTGTGAGCTGCTTCGATTGGCGCACCAGCTCGAAGGCCGCGCCCGGCCGGCCCTCGATGGAGCCCACCAGCAGGTGGATCGGTCCGCGCGGGGTCTGCACGTCGAGCGGCGTGCCGACCTTGCCCTCGATGGCAGCGTCCAGCTTGGAATGGGTGAGGGTGAAGGCCCCGTCCGCCTTCGTGGTCAGCAGGAAGCGTGTGCCCTCGAGCTCGGCCGGCACGTCCATCTGCGCCACCACGATCTGTTCTGTGCCGCTGACGTAGCCCGACATGCCCACGAAGCCGGGTTCGGAGAGCGTCTTCGAATGGCGTGCCAGCCACGCGCCCACCACCGGGATGTAGTGCGGCTGCGCCTCGATATAGAGCTTGGTGTCCTCGATCGCTTGTTCGAGCACCAGGCGCGATTTCAGGATCTCCGCCTCGCCCGCGGTCGGCGTCTTGGCGTTCAGGGCGCTGCTGGCGGAGTCGCCGACCAGCGTGCCGCCCGAGCGTTCGGAATCCTCGACCTGGATCAGCACGTTGGATTCGTACACGCGCGGGCCGAACATCGTGTAGGCCGCACCGATCAGCAACGCAACCGCGGTGATCTTCGCGATGCTCCATCGGTTGTCCAGCAGCAGGTCGATATGTTCCCTGAGCCTCGACGGGGGACGGTCCGCAGCCACCGGTTCGGAAGGAGCGGGAATCAGGGGTTGCCAGTGGGCATTCATAGGATCACCTTTTGTGGGTTGCCTGGACGGATGGGGCGAAGTGGGATGGCGGGGAGGGGCTCGCTCAGCGACGGCTGGCGGTGCCTCCGAGGTTCACGACCTGCGCGGCGGGAAGAATCAGGCTGATCACCCGGTTCCATCGCACCAGCGGCACGGGATCGATGTAGACCACATCGCGTGGCTGCAGCTCGAAGCGATCGGCCAGGGCCAGCGCCACGGGGTTTTTCGCGTTGAGATGGAACACCTCGGGCACGTCGCCGCGCGAATTGCGTATGACGTAGATCTGGCCGGGTTGCGAGGTGTTCAGCTCGGGGCCCCCTGCATCGCCCAGCGCCTCGTTCAGGGTCAGCCGGCCGTTGCGCATCAACAGGGGCGATGGATTGCGGATCTCGCCCATCACGTAGACGCGGGTGTCCTCGCGGGTGCCCACGTGCACGATGTCGCCGCTCTGCATGGGGATGCGGCTCGCGTCGTAGCCGAAGCGCTGCAGCATCGGCAGGTCGAGCACATAGGTGCGCTCACCGCGCGTCAGAGTCACCCGCGAGCGGTCGCCTCCCGCGTTGATGCTGCCGGCGCGATTGATCGCCTCGGCCAGCGTCATCGGCACGTCGGTGAAGATCTGCAGGCCCGGGGTGCGGACCTCGCCCTCCACGTACACGCGCCGGCTGCGGAACGACTGCACCCTGACGCTTACCAGCGGGTCCTTCACGAAGGGTGCGATCCGGCGCGAGATGAGGTCGGAGGCAGCGCTCTCCGTCAGGCCCTCGACCTTCGTTCGGCCAATGTAGGGAAAGCTGATCTCGCCCTGGCCGTCGACGATGAAGCCGGGCGCCACGCTCACGCCTGTCGGATCCGACTGCTGCGAGATGACCGCGCCCGCATTGGGCATCAGCTCCGGATGGCGGTAGACGACGATGCCCACCACGTCTCCCGGCCCGATGGTGTAGGCCGGCGCCTTGCCGAAGAGCTGTCGCACCTCGGTCGGCAATGCCTGCGGGTTCTGCGCGGCCATGCTGCGGATCAGTTCGGGCGTGATGGCAACGATCTTCGGTTGGCCGGCCGCCTCGGAGCCGGAGCCGCTCCAGTTCCCGCTGTCGGGATTCCCGAAACCCGGAATCCCGCAGCCGGCCAGGCACAGCGGCAGCAGCACGGCCGCGAGTCCCATGCGGGTTCGGATGCGAACGCGGGCGAACGGCGGGGCCGTGTCGGTCGGAACGCGTGCAACGCGCAAGGAACCGGCTTGATCGAGGTGTGCCATGGTGTGTCCTTTGCTCTAGGGAAAAACTTGCTTACTGGGATGCGTAGGCACCGCGCAACGGGCGTTCGGCGGCCGCCGTTGCGGGGCTTGGGCTGGTGCAGGGGCTGGGGCAGGGGCTGGGGCTGGGGCGCTCCACGCTGGCGCTGCGGGCGCATGCAATCGCCCAGTCCCCAACGGTTTGCATATAGATAAGCTGCCCTTCCGCCGTGCAGAACGTGTGGTCCACGTTCCGCATGAACTGGTATTGCAGGGCTTTGGCGTATGGCTCGCGGCCGAGCGCGCCGAGCTGGTCGCGATCGCGGTCGCACACATGCAGCGATCCCGAATACAGCAGCTGCAGCGCGACCTTCCGCTCGACCAGGCGTTTCATGGCGGCGCCGAACCACGCGGCCCTGACTTCGGGCGGCTGCTTTTCGGTGAGGAAGCCGGGCAGCGCCTTTGCCGAAGGGTTGCCCGTCAGGTGGCGCAGCAGCCAGCGCTTGGCCTTGCCGGGGAAAGACGGGTGCGCGGGCGCCGCCAGGGCACGCCGCAGCGTGCGCTCCCAGCGGGCGCGACGTTCGGGGAAGGCGAAGCCGTCGAACAGCGAGAGCGCCACCACACGCGTGTCCGCGGCGGCCACCGACACGGCGTGCTCCACGCCGGAACACATGCCGACGATCACGAACTGCCGGATGCCCAGCATGCTTTCGAGCAGATCCATGGCGGCCTGCAGGTCGTGCACCGAGCGGGTCTGCAGGTCGTGGGCCGAATCGAATGCATCGCTGTCGCCGACGCCGCCCAGATCGAAGCGCAGGCTGGCCATGCCGTGTGCCGCGAGCTCATGCGCCAGCTTGACGTTGATGCGGCGCGGCCCCACGCGATGGTTGGCACCCATGTTGAACATCAGGCAGGCGACAGTGGCAGGCACCTGCTGCGCGGGCGTGGTGACCATGCCCACCAGTGAGTTGCCGGCTCCGAACCGGACCGGGCTTTGCGTCGCGTCATTCATAGAGCGCACCCTGCAAGCGGTTGAGCGCACCGGCCGGAACCATGGCGCTGTTGGGATAGGGGTCCGACGTCCAGTCGAGCCGGTGCTGGAAGTAGGCAAGCCGCACCGGCATGTGGCGCGACTGCTGTTCGGCCGCCCATTGCGCCGTGTGCTCGTCGCCGGGCGGCGTCAAGACCAGCGTGTCGTGCAGCGCCGTGAGCGGGAGCGATTCGGCCACCAGCGCACCGAGCTGCGATCGCAGCTTGGGCGAGAGCAGGGTGCCGAGAACCTCTTCCGGCATGGCGTCGGGCTCGCGCGCCAGACTGCGGCGCCAGGCAAGATCGGGAATGCAGAAGGTCGTGTCGATGGCGGCCACATGCTCTTCGCGCAAGGAACGCGCATAGCGACGGCCGTCAATTACCGGCTCCCACAGCACCAGCCGCGCGGGGTCGCAGCGCCCGTTGCGCGCCGCCAGCACGGCAATGGTCGCGCCGAGCCGCGCACCGACCCAGACAATGCGGCTTGTTGGCGCACGGCGGCGCAGCTCTTCGTGCGCGCAGCACAGGTCGCGCCGCCAGCCGTCGAGCTCGCCATCGGTCTCCTCGCCCGGCGAGTCGCCCGAGCCGTGGAAGTCGAAACGCAAGGTCGCGACACCCGCCCGAGCAAGGCGCTCGGCCAGCACCTTGAACAGGCGGTGGGTACGCAGGCCCTCCTGTCCGAACGGCGGGCACACGAGCACCGCGGTGTCGCCCGGCCGCGCGTCCTCCGCAGCATGGAAGATGCCGAAGATTTGGCGCGAAGCGGGTCCGAACATGAACGGGTGCGCGGTCACAGGTACACCTCCGTCGCCGCATGAGGCTCGCTGGCGTGAACGTGCGTCTGGCGCCATTCGGCAAGCGCACCCACGCTGTCCGAACGGAAGGGCGCCGGCTGCAATGCGAGCCACAGGATGCGACCGGCGACCGGCACTTCGACGCTGCGGCAGTCGGACTCCAGCCCGACCTCGAAGCATTCCGGCGGCACGATCAGCCCGAGGCCGATGGCCTTGAGGCACGCTTCCTTGCGCGTCCAGCAGGTGAGGAAGGCGCGGTGCAGCTCCGCGGCAGGCTGCGCGGCAAGCGCTTCGCATTCGGAGCGCGTGAAATACCGCTCGGCGAGCTCGAGCGCATCGGGCACCTCACGCAGCTGCTCGACATCGACGCCTAGCGGCCCGCGGCTGCCGATGGCGATCAGGCCCAGCGCACGGCTGTGGCTCAGCGAGAACCGCACGCGTGACCGTCCCGCGAGCGAGGGCTTGCCGAAGGCACCGTGATTGAAGCGCAGCGCCTCGGGGTGCTCGCCCGTTTGCGCGGCCAGTGCGTGGCGGAGCGCCGCATGCGCAGCCACGTAGTGCCGGCGATCTGAGTCGAACTGCAGCCGCGCGGCGCGTTCGCGTTCCTCGGTGGAGAGGATGCCCTCGGCGTCGGGGCCGGCGTCTTCGTCCAGGTCGAGGTACCGGCATACCGGCGCCTCGACGGAACAAAGGCCAAAGAAACCAGCGTGTCCCATGGTGAATTACTCCTTGCGCAGCCAGTTGCCAAGGGTGCTCAGCAACCCTTCGCCCCGCGCTGTGCCTTTCAGGTTGCCGAGCGGCATCTGCCCGGGAGCCGACAGATCGGAGCCGTCCGGTCCCTGGTGCCCCAACGTCGCGATCTGGCCGAGGTTCTCGAACAGGTAGCGGCGCGAGTTCACGCGGTAGCCCAGCGTCCGTTCGGTCTGCTGGATCGCCCGCAGCACGAGCAGCGAATCTCCGCCGAGGTCGAAGAAGTTGTCGGTGGCGCGGATCTCGTTGACGTCGATCCCGATCACCGAGGCCCAGATCTGCGCGAGCTTGGCGTGCTCGGGGTTCAACAGGACGTCATCGTTCTTCTGCGCGCCGGTTGCTCCGTTGCCTGGTGCCAAGGTCTTGATCGGGTCGATGGCGGCGAGCTTGCGCAGATAGGCGGCGGTGGAGGAGCCTTCGGTGGTGGCGAGCTCCGCCAGCGTTTCCTTGGAGTGATCGACCACCCTGTAGAGCACCTCGAGATAGCGGTCGCGCAGCTGCGCCCCGGTCTCCCGCAGGTAGATGTCGGCGTTGTAGATCAGCGCGCCTTCCATCCCATGGGGCTTGTCGAGCAGCCAGACGCCGATGTCGTCGGTCGCGCCGCGCTGCATCACGTACATCTGCTGGTTCTGCAGGGTGCCGATCGAGCGCGGACGCTCGCGCGCATCCTGGAACGAGAACATCGCCTGGTAGGGGCCGACTGCGCGGATGTGGCTTTCCAGCCCGGACTGCGCCATGAGGCGTTCGAACGGAACCTGCTGGAAGTTCATCATCGTGAGCAGCTCCTGCTTCACGTAGCGCATGAAAGCCGGCAGGGAGAGGTTGAAATCGACCTCGAGCGAAACCGGCAGCACGTTGTTGAAGCAGCCCATCACGTCCTCGGTTTCCGGCTGCTGCCGGCCCCGGATCGGGTTCGCGATCACGATGGACCTGGACCCGATGACCTGGCTCATCGTCAGCGCATAGACGCCGAAAGTCAGCATGCTGAGCGTCACGTCCATGCCGCGCGCCACTTCGCGCAGCTGCTGTGTCATCGCAGGCGTGATGTGGATCCAGTGCGCGCCACCCTGGCCGCTCTTGCCGGAGCGCCGCGGCATGTCCGTGTTGGGCAGGCGGGGCAGCGGCGCGCTGGCAAAGCGCTGGCGCCAGAACTCCAGCTGCTGCTTGCAAGCCGGTTCCTCCATCCACTTTTCGAGCCACTCGGCGTAGTCGCCATGCGTAGTGGCAATGGGAGGCAGGCCGTGCGGCCGCCCGCGCTCCGCCGCTTCGTAGATGGCCGCGAGCTCGCGCTGCAGCAGGTCGAAGGACCAGCCGTCCCAGACCAGGTGGTGCGGCACGAAGATGAAGGCGTGGTCCTTCTCGGCCAGCTGGTAGAGCGCCATGTGCGCCATCGGCGCGCGATGGATGTCGAAGGGCTCGTCGGCCAGCTCCTGGACGCGCTCCATGAGCTCGGCTTCGCGCTGGTCCGCCGGCAAGCCACTCAGGTCGATCACGGGCAACGAAAACTCCACCTGCTCCGCAACGACCTGTGCCGGCTTGCCCGTGACGGGATCGATGCCCATGCTGGTGCGCAGCGAAGGCTGGCGGCGGATGATTTCCTTCACCGTGGCCTCGAAGCGCTCGGCGTCGAAATCGCCGATCAACCGGCGCACCGAGGGTGCGTTGTAGACGGAGCGGCCGGGATACAGCTCTTCCATGAGGCGAATGCGTTCCTGCGACGGCGTGAGCGGTGCCGTCCTGCGATTGAAGTTGCATGCAAGCGGCGCCTGCGCGCCGGCGCCCGCACCCTGCAGCCCTTCGACCACCGTGGCCAGTCGCTCGGCCGTGGGCGCTTCGAACAGCGCGCGCAGCGGCAGCGTGATCTGGAACTCGCGGCTCAGCATCGTGGTGAGGCGCGCGGCCAGCAGCGAGTGGCCGCCCATCATGAAGAAGTCGTCGCGCATGTCGAGGCCGGGCAGGCTCAGTACCTTCTCCATGGCCGCGAGCACTTTGGCTTCGCGTTCGTTGCGAGGGCCGGCACCGCGCTTCACCTCGTCGCGCGAGACTGCCTGCGGCGGCGGCAGCGAGACACGGTCGACCTTGCCGTTCGCCAGGGTGGGCAGCTCCTTGAGCGTGACCACGTGCTGGGGCAGCATGAAGGCCGGCAGGAATTCCCGCAGATGCGCCATCAGCGCATCGAGATCGAAACTGGCGCCGGGGGTCAGCGCAAGATAGGCCACCAGCCGGACATCGCCGGGATGGTCTTCGCGCGCCACCACCACGCAGCGCGAGACACCGGCGACTTCGCAGCAGCGGGCCTCGATCTCGCCGGGCTCGATGCGGTAGCCGCGCACCTTGACCTGGAAGTCGAGCCGGCCGAGATGCTCGATCAGCCCGTCGTTGCGCCAGCGTCCGCGGTCGCCGGAGCGATACATCGCCTTGTTGACGCCGAAGATGCGGGCCGTGACGAAGCGCTCGGCGGTGAGTTCCGGGCGATCGAGGTAGCCTATCGCGAGGCCGGCGCCCGCAATGCAGATTTCACCGGGCACGCCGATCGGGCAGGGCTGCAGGTCGGCGTCGAGGATCCAGATTTCGGTGTTGTCGACGGGTTGGCCGATGGACACGCCGCGCGACACGATCAAGTCGGGGTCGACGCACCAGGCTGTGGAGTACACCGTGGTCTCGGTCGGCCCGTATCCGTTCCAGAGTTCCGTGAGGCGCTCGCACAGCGCAAAGGCGAGGCTGGGCCGCAGCGGCTCGCCGCCGGTCCATCCCCTGAAGCCCGGTGCGCCCGGCCATTGGGCGTCGAGCAGCAGTTGCCACATGCCGGGCGTGGCCTGCAGCAGGGTGATCTGTTCCTGCTCCAGCAGCTTGGACAGGCGATTGCCGTCCATGGCCGTGTCGCGCTGCACCATCACGATCTCTGCCCCC
Organism: Variovorax sp. OV700; assembly: GCF_900099805.1. Taxonomy (GTDB): domain Bacteria; phylum Pseudomonadota; class Gammaproteobacteria; order Burkholderiales; family Burkholderiaceae_C; genus Variovorax. The sequence goes on from NZ_FNDR01000005.1 coordinate 349,942, forward strand.
GTGGCCAGCGGCAGCAGCAGGTCCGGCACCGCCATGTCGAACGACAGAGTCGTGACCGCGGCGATCCGGTCCTCCGCGTGCAGGCCCGACACCCGGTGCATCCACTGGAGCAGGTTGGCCACGGCGCGATGCGGGGCGTACACGCCCTTGGGCAGGCCGGTCGAACCGGAGGTGTAGATCACGTAAGCCCCATCGTCGGGACCGGCGTCGTCATCGCTCGGCGACAACGCGTCTGCACACTCCTGTTGCCATGCGGTGTCGCGGTCGATCTCGAACAGGCGGTCGCCCGGATCGGCGCGCCAGTTGCGCGGCGCGCCCACGACGTCCGACGAGGTCAGCAACAGGCTGATCGAGGCGTCCTTGGCGTAGTGCTCGAGCCGGGCCTGCGGAAACGCAGGATCGAGAGGGACATAGGCGCCCCCCGCTTTCAGCACGGCCAACAGCGAGGCGACCATCTCGAGGCTGCGCTCCAGGCACAGGCCCACGCACTGGCCGCGGCGCACGCCGCGCGCGCGCAGTGCGCGGGCCAGGCGATTGGACTTGGCATCGAGTTCCGCATAGCTGCAGACACGTCCGCCGTCGCGCACCGCGGGGCGGTCGGGCTGCAGCGGCACGCGCGCCAGGAAGCCGGCGTGCGCCAGCGGCGCTCCCACCAACGCAATGGGCGGCGGCTGCAGCGCAATCAGCGCCTGCGCGCCTTCGGCCGACAGCACTTCGAGACGGCCGATCGCTTCGTCCGGCGTGCGCGCGCCGGAGCGCAGCACGCACTCGAATATGTCGAGCCAGCGCTGCACGGTGGCGTCATCGAACAGGCTGGTGTTGTACTGCGCCTCGATCTGCAACCCGCCGTCGAGCGGCCGCAGGTTCAGGAACATTTCGGAGTTTTCATACTGGCGCGGGATCGTGTCCTGCACGACCTCCAGGCCCGAGAAAGACTGCGCGCTGGTGGCGACGTCGGGGTCGACGTTGAACATCACGCTCACCAGCGGCAGCCGGCTCGGGTCCCGCTGGAGAGAAAGCTTGCCCAGCAGCGCGCCGTAGGTGAGCGCCTGGTGTTCGAAAGCATCGAGCACGGCGGTGCCGCATTCGCTCATCAGGGCATCGAAGCGCAGTCCGGCAGGTGCGGCGATGCGCAGCGGCAGCAGGTTCACGCAGTGGCCGACGAGGCCGGGCATGTCGCGTGCGAGCTGGCCCGAGGCCGGAATTCCGACCACGATGTCGTCCTGCCCCGTAAGGCGGTGCAGCGTCGCGACGAAGCCGCCGAGCAGGCCCGCGAAGAGACTGGCCCCCGCCTTGGCGCTCACCGTGCGCAAGGTGTTGACGAGGCGGCGATCGAGCAGGCGCTCGACACGCCGCGAGCCGAAGGTGCGGGTGGCCGGGCGCGGATGGTCAAGCGGGAGTTCGAGCACGGGCAGGGCGCTGCCGGAGAAGCGTTCGAGCCAGTAGTCCACATGCGTCTGCATGTCCGGATGCAGGGCTTCGGCCGCCTCTACCGCGGCAAAGTCGGAATAGGAGGGAGCGGGATGGAGCGGGTGTCCGCTGCCCGTCTGCTCGGCATACAGTTGGCCAAGCTGTTCTGTGATGACCACCCATGACCAGCCGTCGCAGACCACGTGGTGGGCCGACATGACGAGCTCATGCTCGTCACCGGCGAGCCGGCACAGCACGGCCCGGAACAGCGGGCCGTGTTCTAGCGAGAACGGCGTGCACACCGCTTCGGTGTGCACTGTCTCGAGCGCCTGCTCGCGCGCATCGGGGGCGAGGCCGCTCAGGTCCCTCTGCTCCATCGGATCTTCGCCGGGCTGGCTCACCAGCATGCAGGTGCCGTCGGGCGTGATGGTGGCGCGCAGGGACTGATGGCGTGCGACAAGCCGGGCCACGGCACGCGCCATGGCTTCCCGGTCCAGCGGCCCGCGCAGGTGCAGCAGCACCGATTCGTTGTAGGCCATCGAGGCTTCGGCGCTCAGCGTGGCGCCGAGCCAGATCTCGCGTTGCGATTCCGTCGTCGGAATCACGCATTCGATGAAACCGCTGGCGGCGGGAGGGCGAAGAACGGCGTTCATGCTGCGGCCTTTCCGTTGATGAGTTGATTGGGTGACGAGGTGTCCGGCACATACCAGAAGGGCTGGCCGTCGATGTCGCGAGCCAGCACGGAGCCGTCTTCCTCGTGGCCCTTGCGATAGTCGAAGCCCGTGACCACGGTGGCCCTGCGCGGCAGGAAGCCGGACTCCTGCATCTCGGCCACGGATTCCTTGAACACGCGGCTGATGGTCGCGATGTCTTCTGCGCTGTGCGCGCTGGTCAGGAAGCAGGGGAAGTTGTCCAGGATGTGGACGCCGCGGCTGCGCATCATGGCGAACAGCAGGTCCTGCAGCGGATGGTCTTCGAGCCAGCCCACGCGCCAGAGCGAGGCGAAATGGCGCACGGCGATGGGCGCGCCCACCTCGACGCACCACGCCGTGAGTTCGCCGGCCATTTCGGCGGTGCTCGCGGTCAGGCTGGCCTGCAGCGCCGGGCCGGCTTCCTTCAGATGTTCGAGCGAGGCCTTGGCCGCGGCCAGTGCGAGCGGGTGCCGCACGAAGGTGCCGGCGAAATAGGTCACGCCGACGCCCGGGATCGAGTCGTCGCCGTACTGCCACGCACCGCCGTCGAGTGCGTCCATGAAGGCGCGCTTGCCGGCGATCACGCCGACCGGAAAGCCGCCGCCGATCACCTTGCCGTAGGTGGCGAGGTCCGCGCGCACGCCGAACAGTTCCTGCGCGCCACCCAGTGCGGTGCGAAAGCCGGTGATGACCTCGTCGAAGATGAGGCAGGCACCTTGCTGCGCGGTGATGGCGCGCACCTCTTGCAGGAACTCGCGCGGCTGGAAGTCGGGGCGGCGGCTTTGCACCGGCTCGACCAGCACGGCGGCCAGGTCGTCGGCGTTGTCGCGGATGAAGGCCAGCGCTTCGGCCGTGCCGTAGTCCAGCACGCGGATGTCGCCGAACATGCCGCTCATCACGCCTGGCGCGGCCGAGAGGCCCTTGCCGCCCTTGCCCGCGCGCACCAGCACTTCATCGAAAGTGCCATGGTAGGAGCCGGTGAAAGCGACCACGGTGCTGCGCCCGGTGACGGTGCGCGCAATGCGCAGCGCGGCCATCACCGCTTCGGAGCCCGTGTTGCACAGGGCGGCGCGGTCGCAGCCCGTGAGCTCGCAGATCAGCCGGGTCACGTCGGCGGCCAGAGGGTGCTGCGGCCCGATCTCGTAGCCGGCGTCGAGCTGCTTGCGCACCGCATCCTGCACGAAGTCGGGCTGCCAGCCGAACATGTTCATGCCGAAGCCGTTGAGTGCATCGACGTATTCGTTGCCGTCCAGGTCCCAGAGCTTGGAGCCCTTCGAGCGCTCGATGACGATCTGGTAGGTGATCTCCTTGGTCAGCGGCCGGAAGCCGTTGACCACGCGCGGGTCGGCCATGTGGGGGCGGTTTGCCGCGGTGAACTCCTTGCTCTTGCGGGTGCGCTCCACATAGCGCCGCATGAAGGTGGCCAGCCGGGCCTTCTGCCGGCCGCTCGGCTCGGCGGTGCGCTGGGTGTGAATGCGGGCGATGGCGCCGAACGCCTTGGTGACGTCGTAGCGCACCGGCTCCTTGGGTGCGCCGCCGTCGTCGGCGGAGGGCTGCGCGGCAGGGGACGGCACGGCCTGAGCCGGTGCGGCCGCGGCCGGCGCTGGCTGCAGGAGCACGGTGGGCCTGGCAGGGGCCGCGTCCGCTCCCATACTCGAGAGCAGTGCAAGTTGCTGCCGCATCAGTTCCATCTGCTGCGCGACCAGTTGCGCGAGCGGCGCGGCTCCGATGCCACTGGCGGCAGCCGTTGCATTCATCGGCGACATGTACGCGGCCGGCTGCACCGCGATGCCGGCTTGCGCCGCCGCAGGAACCGATGCGGGAACGAAGGCGGGCGATGCCACCGGCGCGGGTGCAGCAGCCACGGGTTCGGGCGGCAGGCTCTCCTGCAGGAATGCGGCGAGCGTGTCGAAGCAGCGGTAGTTCTCCATCAGCTGCCGAAAGCTCAGGTTGACCTTGAAACGCTTCTTGATCTGAGTGGCAACCTGGGTCAGCGTGAGTGAATCCAGGCCGAGTTCGCCGAAAGCGGCACATCCGTCCGCCTGTGCCATGTCGATGCCGGAGATGTCCTCGAACAAGGACCGCAGCCGCGCGCCCATGGGTTCGGCGGCTGGAGTGGACGCGGTGGAAAGATGTGGCGTGGGCGCAGCAGCTGTCACGGTCGGCTCCAGGATGAGAGGTGGAACGAAGGGCGCAAGCGCAGGCTGAGCGGCAGCCGGCGCATCGGTTGGCAGGGCGGGCGGCGCGGAGGCCGGGCTCGCTGCGGGGGCCGCGATGTCGACCCAGAAACGCTTGCGCTCGAAGGGATAGGTAGGCAGACGCACACGCTGTGCGCCGGCGCGAACGGCGAGCCGGGACAGCTCGACATCTGCGCCGCAGGTCCAGAGGCGGGCCAGGGCCAGCCGCAGCGTGCGGGCCTCGTCGGCCGGTTCGCCGTGCAGAAGCGACATCACTTCGCCCGCGCCGTGCTGGCGCACCAGCGTGGCCAACGTGTTGCGCGGGCCGACCTCCACGAACAGCGGGCGGGCCGCGTGCGCCATGGCGCCGCGCACCGCCGGCGAAAACTGCACGGTGCTGCGCAAGTGGCGGGCCCAGTACGCGGCGGTGGTGGCTTCCGAGTCTTCGAGCAGCCGGCCCGTGAGCGTCGAGAAGATCGGGATCGTGGGCGCATGCAGCGCCACTTCGCCGACCAGCGCTTCGAAGGGGGCGACGGCGGCGTCCATCATGGACGAGTGGAATGCGTGCGAGGTCTGCAGTGGGCGGGCTGCGATGTCGTCTTGCTGCAGCTCGGCCTGCAGGGCTTCGATGGCGTCGAAGGGACCGGCGACCACGCAGGCCGTGGGCCCGTTGTCCGCGGCAAGCGACAGCGACGGGCCGAGCCGGGCCGCGAGTTCGGTCGCGCCCATGCGCACCGACAGCATCGCGCCCGCGGGCTGGGCCTGCATGAGCGCGCCGCGGCGGGCCACCAGCCGGGCGGCGTCTTCCAGGCGCATCACGCCCGCCAGCACGGCGGCGACGAACTCGCCGACGCTGTGGCCGATGAGCGCATGCGGCCTTGCACCGAGCGACAGGAGCCGGCGTGCCAGCGCGTATTCGAGCGTGAAGATGGCGGGCTGCGTGACGGCCGTGGGCACCAGCGCCTGGGCGTCGGTGCCGAACATCCGCTCGCGCAGGTCGAAGTCCAACGCGCCGCCGAAGGCCTTGATGCAGGTATCGAACGCGGCGGCGAACACCGGGTCGTTCGCATGCAGGTTCTTGCCCATGCCGGCGTACTGGGCGCCCTGGCCCGGGAACATCAGCACCGGCTGCGGCGCGCGCGCATCGATGCGGCCGCTGACGCGCCACGGGCCGTCGTTGCCGCGCAGCGCGGCCACGGCTTCGGCCGCGTCGCTGGCTACCACCGCGCGGCGGAAGGCGTGCGCCTTGCGGCCGACGCCCAGCGTGTAGGCGACATCGGCCAGCGGCACGCCTGGCGTTGCCTCCAGGTGCGCGGCCAACTGCTCGGTGGCCACGGCCAGCGCGGCCTCCGAGCGGGCCGACAGCGGCAGGACCTGCGGACCCTTCGCGCACGTCGATGCGGGGCGCACCGGAGCTTCTTCGACGACGACGTGCGCGTTGGTTCCGCCGACACCGAAGGAACTGACGCCGGCACGGCGCGGCTCGCCGGCGCGCGGCCACGGCTGCAGGCTGGGCGACACGTAGAAGGGCGTGCGCGCGAAGTCGATGGCCGGGTTGGGCGCGCTGAAGTGCGCGGTCGGCGGAATCACTTCATGGTGCAGCGAGAGGGCGGTCTTGATGAGCCCGGCGGCGCCCGCGGCCGTCACCATGTGGCCCACGTTGCTCTTGAGCGAGCCGAGCGTGCAATAGCCCAGCGCGTCGGTGTGCTCGGCGTAGGCGCAGGTCAGTGCCTCGACTTCGACCGGGTCGCCCATGGGCGTGGCGGTGCCGTGCGCCTCCACGTACGAGATGCTGCGCGCGTCCACGTTGGCCGCCGCGAGCGCCGCACGGATGACTGCCGCCTGCCCGTCCACACTGGGCGCGGTGAAGCTGGCCTTGCTGCCGCCGTCGTTGTTGACGCAAGCGCTGCGCAGCACGGCATAGATGGTGTCGCCATCGGCCTGCGCGTCGGACAGGCGCTTCAGCAGGACCACCGCGGCGCCGTCGCTGAACACCGTGCCCCGGGCCTGCGCATCGAAGCTGCGCGTGCGGCCGTCGGGCGAGAGCATCGAGCCCTCCTGGTAGAGGTAGCCGCTGCGCGTCGGGCAGGTGACCGATGCGCCGCCGGCCAGCGCCATGTAGCACTGGCCCGTGCGCAGCGCATGGAAGGCGTGGGCCACGGCCACTAGCGAGGTCGAGCAGGCCGTGTGCACGCTGACCGCGGGCCCCGTGAGGTTGAGCCGGTTGGCGACCCGCGTGGTGATGTAGTCCTTCTCGTTGGCCAGCATCACCTGAAACTCGCCCACCGCTTCGATGAGGTCGGGCCGCGTGCTGACGTGGCGCTGGAAGTAGCTGGCGTTGTACATGCCGGCATACACGCCCACCGGGCCCGGCGCGGCGTCGGGCACATAGCCCGCGCGTTCGAGGCATTCCCAGCAGATCTCGAGGAACACGCGCTGCTGGGGGTCCATCAGCGCGGCTTCCTTCGGGCCGATGCCAAAGAAGGCGGCGTCGAAGTTCTCGATGCCCTCGATCACGCCGCGGGCCCTCACGTAGGCAGAGTCGGTGCGCAATGCTTCGCTGACACCTGCATCGAGCGTCTCGTCGTCGAAGAAGCTGATGGTGTCGCGGCCGGCGACGAGGTTGTCCCAGAACTGCTCGACGTCCGACGCGCCGGGGAAACGGCCCGCGGTGGCGATGAGCGCGATCGCATCCGAAAGGTCGCTGGTGTCGACGGAGCGAGGCAGGGATGCGCGCGGCGCGGCGGTGGCGATGGCCATGGGCGATGCAATTTCGCCCGACGCCGGCTCCAGCTCTGCCGCCATGGCGCTCGGCGTCGGATGCCGGAAGAAGAGAGTGGTCGACAGCGGCTGCGCGCTGTCGCGCTGCAATTCGGCCAGCACCTGCAGCACCCGCAGCGAATCGCCGCCGAGATCGAAGAAGTTGTCGTGACGCCCGACCTTGCCGATGTGCAATGCGCGCGCAAAGGCTTCGCACACTCGCTCCTCGGTGGCGTTGCGCGCCTCCTCGAACGGCTGCGCGAGTTCGGGGCGGTCGCCCACCGGTTCGGGCAGGGCCCTGCGGTCGAGCTTGCCGTTGGGGGTGACCGGAAGCTGGTCGAGCCACACCTGGGCGGAGGGCAGCAGCGCCGCCGGCAGCCGTGCGGCCAGGTGCGTGCGCAGCCCGTCCCACGAGATCTTGTGCGAGCGCGCGACGAGGTAGGCCACCAGGCGCAGCTGCCCATCGGCATCGGGCCGTGCCACCACGGCGCAGGCCTGCACCGCCGGATGGGCCAGGATGGCCATCTCGACCTCGCCGGTCTCGATGCGATGGCCGTGGATCTTGACCTGGCCGTCGCGGCGCCCGATGAATTCGATGGTGCCGTCGGGCAGCCAGCGCGCAAGGTCACCCGTGCGATAGAGGCGCTCGCCCACGTCGCCGAACGGATCGGGCACGAAGCGCTCTTCCGTCAGCTGCGGCTGCCGCAGATAGCCGCGTGCGAGGCCGTGGCCGCCGATGCAGAGTTCGCCGATCAAGCCCGTCGGCAGCAGCGCCATCGAGGGGCTCAGCACGCGCAGCACGGTGTCCTTGATCGGCCGGCCGAGCGGCACCGAACGCAGGTCGGCCGGCAGCACATGGGGAATGCGATAGGTGGCCGCGAAGGTCGTGCATTCGGTCGGCCCGTAGCCATTGCTGAGCGTGAGTCCCGGGAGCGCAGCCAGCGCGCGCCGCACGTGCGGCACCGAGAGCGCTTCGCCGCCGGTGATGAGATGCCGAAGGCCCGACAGATGCGCCGGGTCGTCGTCGATCACCGCGTTGAACAGCGCGGCCGTCAGCCAGGCGGTGTGCACGTCGTGGCGCGCAATGGTCGCGGCAAGGCCCGCGCCCGTTGGCACGCGCTCGCCGTGAACGACGCAGCAGCCGCCATTGAGCAGCGGGCCCCAGATCTCGAGCGTGGCGGCATCGAAGCCGAGCGGTGCGGCGTGCAGCACGGCGCGACCCGGTGCCAGGTCGGCGAAGTCGACATCCACGACCAGGCGAAGGATTGCGCGGTGGCAGATCTCGATGCCCTTGGGCGCGCCCGTGGAGCCTGACGTGTACATCACGTACGCCACCGATTCGCCGTCGATGGCCGGTGCGCGCCATGGGGCGAGCTCGGGAGGCTCGGCTTCATCGAGCAGCAGCACCGCCCGGGAATCGGGCACGAGGTGGCGGTGCGCCGACGTGGCGATCACTTGGCGCGCGTCCGCCTCGTCGAGCATGTACGCGATGCGCTCCGGCGGAAAATCCGCCGGCACCGGCACATAGGCGGCGCCCGCCTTCAGGATTCCGAGCTGCGCGACCACTGCGTCCATCGATCGCTCGAGCACCAGGCCCACGCTGTCGCCCGCACGCACGCCCAGGTGCTGGAGACGGTGCGCAAGCCGGGCCGACTGCTGGTCGAGCTCGCCATAGCTCATCTGCGCATCGCCCTCCGCGAGGGCGATGGCATCGGGCGCGTCAGCGGCCCGGCGGGCGAAAACCTCGACAACGGTGAGGCTGCGGTCCAGCGGAGACAGCGCGGCGTTCCACGCTGACAGCTGTTGCTCGCGGTCGGCCGCAGGGAGGGTGCGGATGTCGCCGAGGGAAGCGCCGACGCGGTCCATCAGGTCGGCGGCAGTGTCGGCGATGGCCGAGAGCAGTTGCGCTGCCGTTGCCGGGTCCAGGAGGGTCGCCGCCGCGTCGGCATGAAGACACGGCGAGCCCGACGATGTGGACAGCCAGAGACGAAGGGGGGCCTTTTGATCGGCAGTGCTGGCGGCGTTGCCGCTCAGCCAGACAGGGCCCGATGTCGCTTCGGACGAGTTCGCAGCCGCTGTGCGGCGTCGCTCGTCGAGCATGGCCAGCCAGTTGCCGGCCGTCTGGCCGGGATCAAAGGCGGTGGCAATCGCCGCTTGGCTTGTCGGCGGTTCCGCTCCGTTCCCGGAAATCTCGTGAAGAACGGGCTCCTGCGTGCCGAGCCAGCGGGCCTGCAAGAGAAGCCAGGCTGCTGCAAAAGGGGTGTCGGGCAGCTGCGCCGAGGCATCGATCCATCGGGTCCAGCGCAGTGCATTTTCCGGTTCGATCTCCAATACACCGCCGATCCGCTCGTCCGTTTTTTTTGAATTCAAGCGCGGCCCAAATGCATCTTCCAATGGAAGATGGAGGGGCGCGAATTGCAACGGCAATGCGGATGGGGATTTCATGGGGGAGATGTAATAAGAAATGCATGCAATAGATTGGCAGCGATTTACAAATTCTTAAGAAGAATGGATGTAGTACGTAGGTTTGTATTTCTCTGGCAATCCTAGAGACTTTGCCTGGGGCGGTGTAGGTGAAAACTTGTCAAGTTGCATTCCAGAAACGATCGTTACATAACCGTACTACCTTGGATCACGTGAATAGGGTAGCCAGCGCCTTTACTGCTGAGTAGCGAGCCGAGCGCAGGCCCGGCGGTCCGGATTTTCCGATCCGCGCGGCATCGCTTTTTCACGCAAAGGCTTTTAGCCATGGGACTCACTGTAGAAATTGCGCCCGCCGCCCGCATGAGCGATGCGCCCCCTTTCGAAGGAGACAATCGCCCCCTTTTTGCGGTCCGCAACCATGACAAAGCGCCTGCCACTGCGCGCGTCCGGCTTGGCGGGATTTGCTGGCGTCCAAGCGCGCGCCTCACCCGGGCGGTGATTCAAATTCGGTAGGAAACGCAGGGGATGGCTAGATCCGATTTCGGGTATCGGAAGCGGGAGAGGGGCCTGCCGACTATTGGGTAGGCGGCGTTCCCGGGTGGGAGTGCGACGGATCAGTGCCCCGGAGACTTACTACCTAAGGCCTATGCAGATCGGCAATGAGCGGTAGTGAATTTGTTATTAACTACCCGAACCCTGTAATAGTTTTAAAAAATTTGGCAAGAAATCCGGGAGTCGTGTGATTCTCTGCAACAACTCACTTAGTAGTCTGGGGTTTTTGTTGAAGGACACGAAATGTTAGGTGATATCTTATTGCCCGATGTGATCCTCGAACATTCTGGAACTTATTTCCATTCGAAACTCGAACGAGCCTCGAGCGCGATCCTTGCCAATGCCACCTATTTCGGCAATGCGCAATGGGCGCAGGAATACCTGGATTACTGCCATCGAGACTCTCATTTCAAGAGCAGGTGGCTGGCCGCTGGCGGCGACTGGACAGGCAAGGTGGTCATCGATCTTGGCTGTGGGCCGGGCAATATCTTTGCCACTCTGGGCGGAAAGCCGAAGTTGCTGGTGGGGGTGGATGTGGCCCCCGGTTCGCTGGAACTTGCGGCAAAGCTGGGCTACACGGCCGTATTGGCCGACGCGGCAAATACGCCATTTCGCTCGAGCGTGGCGGACATCGTCGCCATCAATGCGTCGCTGCATCACTGCGAAGACATGGGCGCCGTCTTGCGCGAAGGCGCCCGGCTGGTGAAGCCCCACGGCCTCTTGATCACCGACCACGATCCGCAGCTCACCGCGTGGGATTACAAAGGGGTGGCGAAGCTGATGTGGAATGCGCGGCTGTGGGTATATCGGGCGGCCAGGTATGGCTTTCACAAGACCGGCAGCCAACAGTCATGGGGCCTGCGAACCGAAGTCCATCATCAGCCCGGTGACGGAGTCACGAAGGAATTTTTTCGCGCCACGCTGGAGCCCTTGGGATTCGACGTCCGCGTTTATCCGCACAACCATCAAATTGGCGCCGAGGCACTGTCCGGCGTGGTGGGGGCCGCGAAATGGAAATACCGGCTCGGCAACATGCTGTCCGGGCGCCGGCCATCGGCGCCGACCAGCGCGCTGTCATTGATGTGCGTGGCCAGGCGGCGGGGGGATTCGTCATCCGCTGCGGGGTGATTCGCCAAGACCAGGAGCAATCTCCCGCGCGCATGCAATCAGGCCGCTTGTGCCGGGGGTGGGTCGAACTGGCTTATGGAGCGGGTGAAGGGAATCGAACCCTCGTATGAAGCTTGGGAAGCTGCCGTTCTACCATTGAACTACACCCGCATTTTGCAACTCGTTGAAGCACAACGAGTTTTTGACCTGGTGCTTGATCTGCACAGGGCGTCGAGGGGCAAGCCTGCGCCGACGACGACAGCTGGGAGTATAGGTGCTTGCAGGCTTGCTCGAGCGGGCGGACAGGCGAGATGAAATCGTCCGAGCGTGATCCCATCTCCCGGGCCCAGGGGCTGCGATGCCGCTTTTACAGGCGCTGCGTCGCGGTGCAGGCGTAGCAACGTTCTGCGGCGATGCGCGCATGCTTTTCCACCGTCTTATCCACCGCAACGGTGGAGAACTCGCCCTCTGTAATGGGTGCGATGGAGGGGGCACGAATCAAAGTTGTACACATTTGGTAGTACATATCGGAAATAACTACTCTCACATCAATCGCAACCCCCCAGCAAATCGAACAAAGGGTTGCGCGAACACTTGCGACTGGCCTGCTGTCGCGATCTCAGCCAGGCCCTCTTCGGTGATGCGAGTCACGGTTGCTACCCGCTCCACGGCATGCCGCGCCCGTGACTTGATGGTTGCGAATTCAGCCTCGATCAGGCCGGTGGCCAAAAGGACCGAGACTTGGCGCACTTCCTCAGGGTCGGTGACACGGACAGGCAGCTGCACCCGTTGCAGCCTCAACAGAAGGAATAGGGGCATTTGATTCTCCGATCCGGCTTGCGTAGATGTTTCTGCTGCCGGCCGATTGGGTTGGTTGAATGTGAATTTTTCACATTCGACCAATCGCCCCTACGTCAGGGAAAGTCGGTCCGCCATGTAGGCCGCACCGCCATCACTGCCCACCCAGTTTCAATGCGGACGCAGACCAAGCCCAAAAGCGCGGGGGGCGCGACGAAGCCGACCCGTCAGCGCAGAAACACATGTTCCATGAACTGCCTGATCGGGTACTGGATCACGGTTTCCACGCTGGCCGGCAGCTCCAGCGGCCGCATCAGCATCTTGAGCGTGGTCCCCGGGCTGATGTTGGTGCGCACCGTGCCGTTGATGCGCGCGCCCAGTTGGCGGATGTAAGCCGCATCGCAGGCGCGCTCGGGTGATCGGACGCGCACCACGTGGCGGACGGCGCAGTCGGCATCCTCGCTCTTGAGTTCCAGCGTGCGCCGGCCGATGATGCCCAGCACGCGGAGCCGGCCCAATTTTTCCTCTTGCCGGTAGCGCCGGAAGAATCGGTAGAAGTGCTTGTAGTGGCTGACCTCGTCGGCCGCGATGCGGCTCGCCAGGTCGCGCAGCACCGGCTCGGTGGTGGCACGCGCCAGGGCCCGGTAGTAGCTGGCGGTGCCGGTCTCGACCACGCAGCGCGCGGCCAGTTCGAGTCCTCGCGTCGGGGAGAGGAGTTCGACCTTGCAGTAGGTGGCGTACTCCTCCAGAAAGCCGCGGTAAGCGGTTTCCCAGTCGAATTCGGGCCAGACGTGGGACACATAGGCGCGCAAGGCTTTGCCGTGCTGCAGTTCCTCGGCTTCCCAGTAGTCGGCAAGCCAGGCCGTGACTTCGTCGTCGCCGCGGAAAAAGTCGACCAGGTTCTGGGTGTAGAGGTCCGAGCCGCTTTCGATGAACGAGGCGCAAGCGACGAGATAGAAAAGGTTTTCGTCCTTGCGGACCTCCGCTCGCGCAATGCGCGAAAAGTCCAGATCCTCGATCTTCCAGTGGGTCGCCTCTTGACCTGCCATGCATGCTCCTTGGTACGTCGTTGAATTGAATAGGACGAAGCCTGGCGCATTAGGTTCTGCGCGCTAATTCCTGTGTCAGCTTTTGGGGATTCCGGGGCGCGGGGCGGTGCCGCTCCGGGCTGCGGGGGCCGCGGCCCGGTAGCCAAACCTATAATCGTTTGTTCAAGCAAATCAAGCAGTCAGGTCGGTTCGACGCCGTGGTTTCGACGAGAGGGTCGCCATCGCCAGGCCGCCCTCGACAGCAGACGAAATCCAAAGATGAGCCAGCCCACATTCACGGTCGCGGATATTCGCAAGACCTTTCTCGATTTCTTCGCTTCCAAGGGCCACACGGTGGTGGCCTCCAGCTCGCTGGTACCGGGCAACGATCCCACGCTCATGTTCACCAACTCGGGCATGGTGCAGTTCAAGGACGTGTTCCTGGGCGAAGACAAGCGCCCCTACGTTCGTGCCGCCTCGGTCCAGGCGTGCCTGCGCGCCGGTGGCAAGCACAACGACCTGGAGAACGTGGGCTACACCGCGCGCCACCACACCTTCTTCGAGATGCTGGGCAACTGGAGCTTTGGCGACTACTTCAAGCGCGAATCGCTCAAGTGGGCCTTCGAACTGCTGACCGAGGTCTACAAGCTGCCGGCTGAAAAACTCTGGGCCACGGTCTACATCGAGGACGACGAGGCCTACGACATCTGGACCAAGGAAATCGGCCTGCCGCCGGAGCGCGTGGTGCGCATCGGCGACAACAAGGGCGGCCGCTACATGTCCGACAACTTCTGGATGATGGCCGACACGGGCCCGTGCGGCCCGTGCTCCGAAATCTTCTACGACCACGGCCCCGAGATCCCCGGCGGCCCGCCGGGCAGCCCCGATGAAGACGGCGACCGCTACATCGAGATCTGGAACAACGTGTTCATGCAGTTCGACATGCAGCCTGATGGCTCGGTCAAGAAGCTGCCCGCCCCCTGCGTCGACACCGGCATGGGCCTGGAGCGGCTGGCCGCCATCCTGCAGCACGTGCACAGCAACTACGAGATCGACATTTTCGACGCGCTCATCAAGGCCGCGTCGCGCGAAACCGGCGAGAAGGATCTGGGCAACAACTCGCTGCGCGTGATTGCCGACCACATTCGCGCCACATCCTTCCTGGTGGCCGACGGCGTCATTCCGTCGAACGAAGGCCGCGGCTACGTTCAGCGCCGCATCGTGCGCCGCGCCATCCGCCACGGCTACAAGCTGGGCCAGAAGAAGCCGTTCTTCCACAAGCTGGTGCCCGACCTCGTGAAGCTCATGGGTGATGCTTACCCCAAGCTCGTGGCCGATGAAAAACGCATCATCGACACGCTGAAGGCCGAGGAAGAACGCTTCTTCGAAACGCTGGCCAACGGCATGGAAATTCTGGATGCGGCCCTGGCCGGCAATGCCAAGACGCTGCCGGGCGAGGTCGCGTTCAAGCTGCACGACACCTACGGCTTTCCGCTCGACCTGTCGGCCGACGTCTGCCGCGAGCGCGGCGTGAGCGTCGATGAAGCCGGCTTCACCGCCGCCATGGAAAAGCAGAAGGCCGCGGGCCGCGCAGCAGGCAAATTCAAGATGGACCGCAACGTCGAATACGGCGGCGCGGGCAACGTCTTCACGGGCTATGAACACCTCGAAGAAAGTGCCAAGGTCGTGGCGCTTTACTTCGAAGGCGCCGCCGTGCAGGAGCTGAAAGAAGGCCAGCCCGGCATCGTCGTGCTCGACACCACGCCGTTCTATTCGGAGAGCGGCGGCCAGGTGGGCGACCAGGGCGTGCTGGTGGCCGAAGGCGTGCAGTTCGGCGTGGAAGACACGCAGAAGATCAAGGCCGACGTGTTCGGCCACCACGGCACGCAGACGCAGGGCACGCTGAAAGTGGGCGACACCGTCAAGGCCGCGGTCGACACCGCGCGCCGCGACGCCACCATGCGCAACCACTCGGTCACCCACCTGATGCACAAGGCCCTGCGCGAAGTGCTGGGCGGCCACGTGCAGCAGAAGGGCTCGCTGGTCGATGCCGACAAGACGCGCTTCGACTTCGCGCACAACGCACCCGTCACGCATGACCAGATCCTCGAGATCGAAAAGCGCGTGAACGCCGAGATTCTTGCCAACACCGAGACGCACGCCCGCGTGATGGACATGGAGTCGGCCCAGAAGACCGGCGCCATGATGCTGTTCGGCGAAAAGTACGGCGAGAGCGTGCGAGTGCTCGACATCGGCACCAGCCGCGAACTCTGCGGCGGCACCCACGTGGGCCGCACCGGCGACATCGGCCTGTTCAAGATCGTGAGCGAAGGCGGCGTGGCCGCCGGCGTGCGCCGCATCGAAGCCGTCACGGGCGCCAACGCGCTCAGCTACCTGCAAGACCTCGAAGCCACCGTGCAAAGCGTGGCCGCCACGCTCAAGTCGCCGGCCGCCGAGCTGCAGGGTCGGCTCACGCAGGTGCTGGAGCAGGTGAGGGCGCTGGAGCGCGAAGTGGGTTCGCTCAAGGGCAAGCTCGCGTCGTCGAAGGGCGACGAACTCCTGGCGCAGGCCATCGACGTCAACGGCATCAAGGTGCTGGCCGCCAAGCTCGACGGCGCCGACGCGAAGACGCTGCGCGACACCATGGACAAACTCAAGGACAAGCTCAAGACGGCCGTGGTCGTGTTGGCCGCGGTCGACGGCGCCAAGGTGCAGGTGGCTGCGGGCGTCACGAGCGACACGGTGGGCAAGGTCAAGGCGGGCGAGCTGGTCAACTTCGTCGCGCAACAGGTGGGCGGCAAGGGCGGCGGCAAGGCCGACATGGCCATGGCCGGCGGTACCGACCCCGCGGGCGTGCCGGCCGCACTCCGATCGGTGCAAGCCTGGGTGGCGGAACGCACCTGATGGCCGCCACCGAGGTGCTCGGCCACCCTCCCGGCGAAGTGCTGGTGATGGGGGCGGGCACCATCGGTTGCTTCATCGGCGGCAGCCTGGCGGCAGCGGGTGTTCCGGTCACCTTCATCGGCCGGCCGCGTGTGCTGCGCAGCCTTGCGGAGCATGGCCTCGCGCTGAGCGACCTCGAAGGCGGTGCGCATCGCCTGCCGCCTTCCAGCTTGCGGCTGAGCGAGCAGGTGCCGGTGGGCGCCACGCCGGCCTTGGTGCTCCTGTGTGTGAAGAGCGGGGCCACGGCGGAGGCGGCCGCCGAGCTGGCCTTTGCATTGCCCGCGGGCACCACGGTGGTCTCGTTCCAGAACGGCATTTCCAACTGTGCCGCGGCCTCGCAGGCGGGGCCCACGCTCAGCGTACTGCCGGGCATGGTGCCGTACAACGTGGCCGAGATCGGACCGGGTGCCTTTCACCGGGGCACGGCCGGACGGCTGGCCGCCAAGGACGACGCCGCACTGCGGCCCTGGCTGCCGGTCTTCGAGCGCGCGGGCATCCCGCTCGACCTGTACGCCGACCTGCTGCCGGTGCAATGGGGCAAGCTGCTGCTCAATCTCAACAACCCCGTCAACGCGTTGTCTGGCCTGCCGCTGCGCGAAGAACTGCTGCAGCGCGGCTACCGGCGCTGCTTTGCCGCGCTGATCGACGAGGCGCTGGGCGTGCTCGGCCGTGCCGGCATCGCGCCGGCACAGGTGGCCGCGGTGCCGGCGCAGCGCCTGTCCGCGGTGCTGCGGCTGCCCGACTGGCTGTTTCGCATCGTCGCGGCGCGCATGCTGCGCATCGACGCCAAAGCCCGTTCCAGCATGGCGGACGACCTGGCGCTCGGACGCCGCACCGAGATCGATGCGCTCAGCGGCGAAGTCGTGCGGCTTGCGCGAGACCATGACCTGGATGCGCCGCGCAACGCAAGAATGTTCGCGCTGCTCGAAGACTGGCCGCGCGAGCCCAGGCGCTGGACGGCACGGCAATTGCAAGAAGCTCTCGGCCTGTAGCGCGAGGGAACCTGTACCCTCGGGGCCATTGTTGCTTGTGGCTTTCAAGGGGTTGTTCTCATGCAGGTTCTGATCCTGGGCAGCGGTGTCATCGGCACCTCGGTGGCGTACTACCTGGCGCGTGCGGGCCACGACGTGACGGTGCTCGAGCGCCAGCCGGCGCCCGCGCTCGAAACGAGCTTCGGCAATGCGGGCGAGGTGTCGCCCGGCTACTCCGCGCCATGGGCCGGGCCCGGCGTGCCGCTCAAGGCCATCAAGTGGATGCTAATGCAGCACAGCCCGCTGGTGATCAAGCCCATGCTCGATCCGGCCATGTGGCGCTGGGGTCTGTCGATGCTGTGCAACTGCACGCAGGCGCGCTACGAGCTCAACAAGGGCCGAATGGTGCGGCTCGCCGAATACAGCCGCGATTGCCTGAAGGCGCTGCGCGCCGACACCGGCATCCGGTATGACGAACGCGCGCTGGGCACGCTGCAGCTCTTTCGAACCCAGAAGCAGCTCGACGGTATTGCCAAGGACGTCGAAGTGCTCCAGGCCTCCGGTGTGCCCTACCAGGTGCTCGACCGGGAAGGCTGCGTGCAGTACGAGCCCGCGCTCGCGCGGGTGAAGAGCAAGTTCGTCGGCGGCCTGCGCCTGCCCGGCGACGAGACTGGCGATTGCTTCAAGTTCACGCAGGCACTGGCCACGCTGGCCGAGGCGGCCGGCGCCAAGTTCCGCTTCGGCGTGGGCATTCAGGCCATCGAGCACGGTGCCGGCGGCGTCACCGCCGTGAGAACCGATGCCGGCAGCTTCACCGCAGACCGCTACGTGGTGGCGCTGGGCAGCTACTCGCCGGCCATGGTCAAGCCGCTGGGCATCGACCTGCCGGTGTATCCGGTCAAGGGCTTCTCGATCACGGTGCCCATTTCCGATGCCAGCGGCGCGCCTGAATCCACCGTGATGGACGAGACCTTCAAGGTGGCCGTCACGCGGCTTGGCGACCGCATCCGGGTGGGCGGCACGGCGCAGCTCTCGGGCTTCGACCTGGCGCTCGATGCCGGGCGGCGCGACACGCTCGAGCATGTCGTGACCGATCTCTTTCCGAAGGGCGGCGATGTGCGAGAGGCGTCCTTCTGGACCGGCCTGCGTCCCATGACCCCCGACGGCACGCCGGTGATCGGCGCTACGCGCATTCCCAACCTGATGCTGAGCACCGGCCACGGCACGCTCGGCTGGACCATGGCGGCGGGCACCGGCCGCGTGATGGCCGATTTGATCGACGGCAGGCAGCCCGCAATCGACATGGAAGGCCTGACGGTCGCGCGCTACGGCGCGCACTGATCGGGCAGCGCTGCACTCGGGGCCGGGCCCCGAAGTCCGAACGGACGCAAACCGGGAAACCGAGAACCACCGCCAACAGGCGGGAGGCAGGGCTGCGTGCGCCTGCTCTAAGGGTTCATACCTAGATTGACGAAGTTAGTCGTACTCGGTATTCTTCGTCTCGTTCCATTAATAAATCGTCGTTTCATTAGTGAAACATACGATCCAAACCCACGAAGCTCATGAAATCCACCCGCCGCCGCGCTATCGCCGCCGCCGTCGCCCTGGGCTCTGCCTGTGCCGCAGGGTTCGCCTGGGCCAACGGCTACCCGAGCAAGCCCATCACACTGGTCGTCGCCTATCCGGCCGGCGGCGATACCGACGCGCTTGCGCGGCTCTTTGCCGAAAAGCTGGCCGCACGCGTGGGCCAGCCCGTGGTGGTCGACAACCGTCCCGGCGCCAGCGGCATCATCGGCAGCGCCTACGTGTCGAAGGCGCCGCCCGATGGCCATACGCTGCTGCTCGCGCCCAGCACCTTCTCGATCGCGCAGCTGGTGCTCAAGTCGGGCGGCGCCTCGGGCTACGACGTGCTGAACGGCTTCACCCCCATCGTGCAGACCGGCAGCCTGCCGCTCTTCCTGGTGGCGGGCAGCGCCAGCGGCTTGGCAACCCTGAAAGACCTGGTGGGCGCGGCCAAGGGCGGCAAGCCGCTCACCTATGCGAGCCCGGGCAGCGGCTCGCCAATGCACATCCTGGGCGAAATGTTCAATCGCGCCGCGGGCGTGAATCTCGCGCACGTGCCGTACAAGGGCGTGGCGCCGGCGGTCAACGACGTGCTGGGCGGCCATGTGCCTGCCACCTTCATCACGCTGGGCCCGGTGGCGCCGTACTTCGCCAACGGCAAGATGCTGCCGCTGGCGGTCGCGTCGCGCGAGCGTTCTCCGCTCGCACCCAAGGTGCCGACGCTGCTGGAGCTCGGCTACAAGGACGTGGAAGTCACGGCCTGGAACGGCCTCTGGGGTCCGCGCAACCTGCCGCCCGAGATCGTCAAGACGCTCAACGGCCACTTCAACGAAATCCTGAAGATGCCCGACATCGTCTCGCGCATGGCCGTTCTCGGCACCGTGCCGGTGGGTGGCCGCGCCGACGCGCTGGGCAAGATCAACGCCGCGGACTTCGAGCGTTTCGGCAAGGTCATCAAGGAACTCGGCATCCAGGCCGACTGAACGCACGACTGAACGCATATGACCGACCTCAAAGCCGTTCCCGATCCCTCGAGCCTGCAGGCCTTGCTGGCCGAGCTGCCCGCCAATCTGCTGGCGGGCCGCCGCATCCTCGTGACCGGCGGCGCGCGCGGGCTGGGGCTTGCCTTTGCGCAGTGCATCGCCGCGGCGGGCGCGAGCGTGGTGCTGGCCGACATCCTCGGCGAGCCGGCCGAGATTGAAGCCAAGGCGCTGCGCGACGCGGGCCACCAAGCCCATGCCCTGGCGGTCGACCTGTCGGAGCCGGCCTCCATCGATGCCGGCGCCGCCGAGGCGGTCCGCCTGCTCGGCGGGCTCGACGGCCTCGTCAACAACGCGGCCATCACCAACTCGGGCGGACGCGACGCGCACCAACTCGAGATCGACACCTGGGATCGCGTGATGAACGTCAACGTGCGCGGCACCTGGCTCATGAGCCGGGCCTGCCAGCCCGCACTCGCAGCCAGCGGCCGCGGCGCGATCGTCAACCTCGCGTCGGATACCGCGCTGTGGGGCGCACCCAACCTGCTGGCCTATGCGTCGAGCAAAGGCGCCGTCGTTTCCATGACGCGCTCGCTGGCGCGCGAATGGGGCGGCGACAACATCACGGTCAATGCCGTCGCGCCCGGCCTCACGCTGGTCGAGGCTACCGAATACGTGCCGATGGCGCGCCACCAGAAGTACCTCGAAGGCCGGGCCATACCGCGAGAGCAGCAGGCCGCCGACGTCTGCGGCGCCGCGCTGTACCTGCTTTCCGGCCTTGCACGCTTCGTGACCGGCCAGATGCTGGCCGTGAACGGCGGCTTTGCGATGCACTGAAATTTTTCCGACGAATGGAGTGAACACTATGAGCGATTTGTCCGAACAACAGAAGATCACCGATGCCCCCGGCAACAGCCTGGCGCAGCCCGAGGGCAGCAGCCTTGCCGAGTGGATGAACACCCGCATCGCGCGCTACGAAACCCGTAAGTACGACTGGGATGCGCTGAAGTTTCAGGCCGACCTCGACCCCAAGTTCCGCCGCGCGCAGATGCGCTATGTGGGCACCGGCGGCACCGGCGTTGCGAAGGACGTCAACACCGTGCCTGCGGAGCATTTCACCTTCTCGACCATGGTGATTCCGGCCGGGCATGAGGGCCCGCCGCACCTGCACACCGACGTGGAAGAAGTGTTCTTCCTGATCCGCGGCAAGCTCAAGGTCGTGATCGAGAAAGACGGCGAGCGCTTCGAAACCATCATGACCGACCGCGACCTGATCTCGGTGCCGCCCGGCGTGTACCGCGAAGAAATCAACATCGGCGACGAAGACGCGCTGATGTGCGTG
Organism: Variovorax sp. OV700; assembly: GCF_900099805.1. Lineage (GTDB taxonomy): Bacteria > Pseudomonadota > Gammaproteobacteria > Burkholderiales > Burkholderiaceae_C > Variovorax. The sequence continues at coordinate 370,689 of NZ_FNDR01000005.1, forward strand.
ATGCTCGGCGCCAGGAAGCCCGTGACGCCGACGTACCCGGCCGATCACCCGCTGGCCCGCATCAAGCGCTGAAGCAAGCCGCCATGAATGACGCCATGAACGATGCCATCGCCACCGACGCGCCAAGCTTGCCCGCTTCCGAGTTGGCATTGCTGGAGACCCGCTTTCCGGCGCGCTCCGTGCCGGTTGGCAACGGTGCCGTGGTGTCGGTGCGCGAGCGCGGCACGGGGCCGGCCGTCGTCTGCTTGCACGGCATCGGCTCCGGCGCGGCTTCGTGGCTCAACGTCGCCTTGCTGCTCTCGCACCGGGCCCGCGTGATCGCGTGGGACGCACCGGGCTACGGTGCCTCGACGCCGCTTGTACCCGCCGCGCCCTCTGCGTTGGACTATGCGCAGCGGCTGCACGCCATGCTCGATGCGCTCGACGTGACGTCCTGCGTGCTGGTGGGGCATTCGCTCGGCGCGCTCGTTGCCGCGTCCGCGGCGCGCAAGGATTCGGCTTTGGCCTCGCGCATCCACCGCCTGGTGCTGATCAGCCCGGCCGCCGGCTACGGCGCACCATCACGCGCGCAGGCCCGCGCCAAGGTGCGTGCCGAACGGCTCGCCACGCTCGACGAACTCGGCATTGCCGGCATGGCCGCCAGGCGCTCGGGACGCCTGGTGTCCGACGGCGCCAGCGAACTCGCGCGCCAGTGGGTGCGCTGGAACATGGCGCGGCTGAACGATGGCGGCTTGCGCCAGGCCGTCGAGCTGCTGTGCAATGCCGACCTGATGGCCGACCTGCCGCCCGCCATGCCGGTGCGCGTGGCCTGCGGCTCGCTCGATGCCGTCACCACGCCCGAAGCCTGCGCCGAAGTCGCGCGCCGGTGCGGCGTGCCGCTCGAACCGATTGCCGACGCCGGACACGCCAGCTACGTGGAGCAGCCGCAAGCCGTGGCCGCACTGCTGCGCGAAGTGCTGGCCGCCTGATAGAAGACACGACAAGACAACCAACGGGAAAAACGAACCACCATGGCCACCAACGACAACGAGACGATGGAAGAAGGCGGCGACCGCTACAACGTGCCGGCGCTCGAGCGCGGCCTGCGCGTGCTCTGCGAGTTCAGCCGCGAGAGCCGCACGCTCTCGGCGCCCGAACTGGCGCGCCGCTTCGACCTGCCGCGCTCGACCGTGTTCCGGCTTCTCACCACGCTGGAGAACATGGGCTTTCTCGAGCGAGCCGAAGGCGGGCGCGACTACCGCCTGGGCCTTGCGGTGCTCCGCCTCGGCTTCGAATACCTGGCTTCGCTGGAACTCACCCAGCTGGGCACGCCGCTACTCAACCGCCTGTGCGACGAGCTGCGCACGCCATGTAACCTGGTGGTGCGCGACGGCCGCTCCATCGTCTATGTGGCCAAGGTGGCGCCGCCCACGCCCTTCGCCAGCTCGGTCACCGTGGGCACGCGCCTGCCGGCCCATGCCACCGTGCTCGGCCGCGTGCTGCTCGAAGACCTCACGCTGCCGCAGCTGCGCGCGCTCTATCCGGAGGACAAGCTCGAGACCTTCTCGCCGAGCACGCCCAAGACCGTGAGCGAACTGTTCGACATGGTCCAGGCCGACCGCAGCCGCGGCTATGTGCTGGGCGAGGGCTTCTTCGAATCGAACATCTCCAGCATCGCGGCGCCGGTGCGCGACCACAGCGGCCACATCGTGGCAGCGCTGGGCGCCACCATCACCTCGGGCCACATCGAAGAGAACCGCATGGACGAGATGGTGCTGCGCGTGCGCAGCACCGCGGAAGAGATCTCGGGCCTGCTGAACTATTCGCCCGCACGCGCCAACAAGGTGGTGCCGCTTCGCAGCGCATGACGGTCATGACGATGCAGGCAGCACCTTCCTTCTTTGCCGCCGATGCGTTGGCGGGCCGCGTGGCCGTGGTCACGGGCGGCTCCTCCGGCATCGGCCTCGCGACCGTCGAACTGCTGCTCGCGAGTGGCGCATCCGTCGCGCTGTGCGGCCGCAACGCCGAGCGGCTCGACGCCGCGGTAGCCGGCCTGCGCGAGAAGCACCCGCACGGCAGGCTGTTCGCGCAGCCCTGCGACGTGCTCGATGCCGGCTCGGTCCGCGCCTTCGCCGCCGCGAGCGAAGCTGCGCTCGGCCCGGCCTCGATGCTCGTGAACAACGCGGGGCAGGGCCGTGTCTCCACCTTCGCCGACACCGACGACGCGGCCTGGACCGAAGAGCTCAACCTGAAGTTCTTCTCCGTCATCAACCCCACGCGCGCCTTCCTGCCGCAGCTCACGGCGCAGCGCACCGTGCTCGGTGATGCCGCGATCGTCTGCGCCAACTCGCTGCTGGCACGCCAGCCCGAGCCGCACATGGTCGCCACCTCGGCCGCGCGCGCCGGTCTCTTGAACCTGGTGCGTTCGATGGCCACAGAGTTCGCGGCGCAGGGCGTGCGCGTCAACGGCATCCTCATCGGCCTGGTCGAGTCGGGCCAATGGCGCCGCCGCTTCGAGGCGCGCGAAGACAAGTCGCTGGACTGGGCCGCCTGGAGCGGCCAGCTCGCGAAGAACAAACACATCCCGCTGGGTCGACTGGGGCTTCCGAGCGAAGCCGCGCGCGCGATCCTTTTCCTGGCTTCACCGCTCGCCTCGTACACGACCGGCAGCCATATCGACATTTCCGGAGGCCTTTCGCGCCATGCATAACCCCATGAACAACAACACAGTCACCGTCGGCGCCGTCGTCGCCGCATTCCTCGAACAGTGCGGCGTCAAGGCAGCCTTCGGTGTCATCTCGATCCACAACATGCCCATCCTCGATGCTTTCGCGCAACGCGGCGCGATCCGCTTCGTGCCGGCGCGCGGCGAGGCCGGTGCGGGCAACATGGCCGACGCCTATGCGCGTTCCACGGCCAGCCTGGGCGTGTGCCTCACCAGCACCGGCCCGGCCGCCGGCAACATCGCAGGCAGCATGGTCGAGGCGCTGACGGCCGGCGCGCCGCTCTTGCACATCACGGGCCAGATCGAGACGCCATATCTCGACAAGGGCATGTCGTACATCCACGAGGCACCCGACCAGCTCACCATGCTCAAGGCGGTGTCGAAGGCGGCCCTGCGGGTGCGCAGCGTGGAGACGGTGCTCGGCACGCTCAAGCGCGCGGTTCAGCTCGCATTGACCGCGCCGACCGGCCCGGTCAGCGTGGAGATCCCGATCGACATTCAGTCGGCGCTCACGACCATGCCGGCCGACCTGTCGCCGCTGCCCATCGAGCGGCCCGTGCCTTCCGCCGCTTCGCTCGACGCGCTGGCCGCTCGGCTGGCAGCTGCCAGGCGCCCGATGCTGTGGGTCGGCGGCGGCGCGCGCCATGCCGGTGCCGCGATAAAGCGCCTGCAGAAGCTCGGCTTCGGCGTGGTCACCACCACGCAAGGCCGCGGCACGGTGCCCGAGGACGACGCCGGCTCGCTTGGCTCCTACAACATCCACAAGCCGGTCGAGGCGCTGTACCAGCGCTGCGACGCGATGCTGGTCGTCGGCTCGCGCCTGCGTGGCAACGAAACGCTCAAGTACGAACTGAAGCTGCCGCGCCCGCTGCTGCGCATCGACGCCGATGCCGCTGCCGAGGGCCGTGGCTACGCCACCGATCTGTTCGTCTGCGGCGATTCCGCGCTGGCCCTCGAAGGCCTGGCCGACCGCCTCGAAGCCGCGAAGTACAGCGCTGACCCGGCGCTGCTCGCCGAGCTGCGCGCCGCGCACGAGCAGGCCGTCGCCTCGCTGTCCGACGGCCTCGGCCCCTACGCCGCGCTCGTGAAAGAACTGCAGGCGGCAGCCGGCCGCAGCTTCAACTGGGTGCGAGACGTCACGGTGTCGAACAGCACCTGGGGCAACCGCGAGCTGCGCATCTTCGAACCCAGCGCGGGCGTGCATGCCACCGGCGGCGGCATCGGGCAGGGCATGCCGATGGCCATCGGCGCGGCCATCGGCGCGGCGGAAACCGGCTCGGGCCGCAAGACCTTCTGCCTGGCCGGCGATGGCGGATTCATCCTGAACCTGGGAGAACTCGCGACGGCCGTTCAGGAAGAGGCCGACATGGTGATCGTGCTGATGAACGACAAGGGCTATGGCGTCATCAAGAACATCCAGGACGCGCAGTACGGCGGCCGCCGCTGCTATGCCGACCTGCACACGCCCGACTACGCAATGCTGTGCGCTTCGCTGGCCCTGCCGCATGCCCGCGTGCAACGCATCGAAGAACTGAAGGCGAAGCTGGGCGAAGCGCTGGCGAAGAAGGGCCCGTTCCTGCTCGAGATCGACATGCTCTCGATCGGCGAATTCAAGAGCGCATTCGCCGGCCCGCCGACCAACACCGTGACCCGGATTCCGGCGCTCGGCAAGGCTGCCGCGTCGGTGGAGTGACCACATGACCGTCTTGCGTATTGCACTCATCGGCTGCGGTGCCATCGGCACTTCGGTGCTCGAACTGCTCGAGGACGATGCCGCGCTGGCAGTGGTGGCCATCGTCGTGCCGGCCGAAGGCGTGACCGCGGCGCAGGCGCTGGTGCCGGGCGTGAAGGTCGGCAGCAGCGTGCCCGTCACCGGCATCGACCTCGTGGTCGAGACGGCCGGGCATGCGGCCATCGAAGAGCACGTGCTGCCGGCGCTTGCACGCGGCACGCCCTGCATCGTCGCCTCGGTGGGCGCGTTGTCGGCCGCGGGCCTGGCTGAAAAGCTCGAGGCTGCCGCAGCTGCCGGCCGCACGCAGGTGCAGTTGATCGCCGGCGCCATCGGCGGCATCGACGCGCTGTCCGCCGCCCGCATTGGGGGGCTTGGCAGCGTGCGCTACACCGGCCGCAAACCGCCGCACGCATGGAAGGGCACGCCGGCCGAGCAGGGGCGTGACCTCGACGCGCTGACGCAGCAGGCGGTGATCTTCGAAGGCAGCGCGCGCGAAGCGGCCTTGCTCTATCCGAAGAACGCCAACGTCGCGGCCACCGTCTCGCTCGCGGGCCTGGGGCTCGACAGGACGCTGGTGCGCCTGATCGCCGACCCTGCCGTTGCCGAGAACGTCCACACGGTCGAAGCCGAAGGCGCCTTCGGCAGCTTCGAGCTGACCATGCGCAACAAGCCGCTTGCGGCCAACCCCAAGACCTCCGCGCTCACCGTCTACAGCGCCGTGCGCGCCTTGCGCAACCGGGCCGCGGCCCTTGCCATCTGAGTGCCTCACATGATTTCTTCCGAACTTCTTCCGATCTGCATTGCCGGCGAATGGCGTCTGGGTGGCGGCGACGTGTACGAGAGCCTGTACCCCGCCACGGGCGAGCCGATCGCGCGCCTCAAGGCCGCAAGCCTCGCCGACGTCGAGGAGGCCATCACCCGCGCCGACCACGCGTTCCGCACCAGCGGCTGGGCCCAACGCCTGCCGCATGATCGCGCGGCCGTGCTGCACCGCGTGGCACAACTGATCCGCGAAGAAGGCGAATCGCTCGCGCAGAAGCAGCGCCTGGACAACGGCAAACCGATCAACGAAACACGCAACCTCGTGGCCAGCGCGGCCGCCACTTTTCAGTTCTTCGCCGCTGCGCTGGAGACGCTCGAAGAAACCATCACCCCCTCGCGCGGCGCTTTCGTCACGATGAGCGTGCACGAGCCCATGGGCGTGGTCGCGGCCATCACGCCGTGGAACTCGCCGATTGCGAGCGAAGCGCAGAAGCTGGCGCCCGCGCTGGCGGCCGGCAACGCGGTGGTCGTGAAGCCCGCCGAAGTCACGCCGCTGATGGCGTTGGAGCTGGCGCGCATCTGCGAGAAGGCCGGCGTGCCGAAGGGCATCGTCAGCGTGCTGCCGGGCAAGGGCTCGGTCATCGGCGATGCGATCACCCAGCACCCGCTGGTCAAGCGCGTCTCGTTCACCGGCGGCACCACCACCGGCAAACACATCGCGCACATCGCGGCCGACAAGATGATGCCGGTGTCGCTGGAGCTGGGCGGCAAGTCGCCGACCATGGTGCTCGACGACGCCGACCTCGATCATGCGGTGAACGGCGTGCTGTACGGCATCTTCAGTTCGTCGGGCGAGTCATGCATCGCGGGCTCGCGCCTGTTCGTGGCGCGGAGCATCTACGACGAGTTCCTGACGCGGCTGGCCGAAGGTGCCAACGCGTTGCGCGTGGGCGACCCGGCGTCGGAGCAGACGCAGATGGGGCCGCTGATCACCGCGAAGCACCGTGAAGGCATCGAGCGCTATGTGGACCTCGGCGTGTCCGAGGGTGGCCGCATCCGCACCGGTGGCGTGCGTCCGCACGGCGCCAACTATGACAACGGCTACTTCTACAAGCCGACCATCATCGAAGGCCTGGACAACAGCGCGCGCATCAGCCAGGAAGAAATCTTCGGCCCGGTGCTCGTCGCGATGCCTTTTGACGATGAGGAATCGCTGATCGCGCAGGCCAACGACAGCGTCTACGCGCTCGCCGCCGGCATCTGGAGCCGCGACTTCAAGCGCGCCTGGAAGCTCGGCCGCGCGGTTCAGGCCGGCACGGTCTGGGTCAACACCTACAAGCAGTTCTCCGTCTCCACGCCGTTCGGCGGCTGGCGCGACAGTGGCCTCGGCCGCGAGAAGGGCCGCGAAGGCATCTTCCAGTACATGGAGCAGAAGAGCATGTACTGGGGCACGAACGACCAACCGCTCCCGTGGGCGAACTGAAGAGGACACCACCATGAGCGTTCTAGGCATCGACCAGATCACCTACGGGGCAGAAGACCTGCCCACCTGCCGCCGTTTCTTCGAGGACTGGGGCCTCGTGCTGAAATCGGAAGCGGCCGACGAACTCGTCTTCGAGTGCCTCAACGGCTGCAAGGTGGTCGTCGCGGCGTTGGACAAGGCTGGCCTGCCGCCCGCGATGGAAGAGGGCCCGACGCTGCGCGAAGTGGTGTGGGGCGTGGAAAGCGATGCGGACCTCGACCGCTACGCCGCCGCCATCGCGCAAGACCCGGCCTTCTTCGACAGCACCGTCGATGGCGCACGCCGCATCGGCTGCATCGACCCCAATGGCCTGGCCGTTCGTTTGCAGGTCAGCCGCAAGCACGCCGTCGAAGTCGACTGCGGCGCCATGAACACCTGGAACGCCAAGCCGCGCATCAACCAGGCCGCGCCGATCTACGAACGCGCGACGCCGATCGAAGTCGGTCACGTGGTGTTCTTCGTCAATGACGTGGTGGGCACCAGCGCTTTCTACGCGCAGCGCTTCGGCTTCGTCTCGTCCGACAGCTACCCCAACCGCGGCGCTTTCATGCGTTGCGCGGCAGAGGGCGGTCACCACGACCTGTTCCTGCTGCAGATTCCTTCGGGCAAGCGCGGCCTCAACCATGTGGCCTTCACCGTGCGCGACATCCACGAAGTCTTCGGCGGCGGCCTGCATTTCTCGCGCCGCGGCTGGGAAACGCAACTGGGCCCGGGGCGTCATCCGGTGTCGTCGGCCTACTTCTGGTACTTCAAGAACCCGGCCGGCGGTTTGATCGAGTACTACGCCGACGAAGACCAGCTCACTGCCGACTGGCAGCCGCGCGAATTCGAGCCGGGCCCGACGGTTTTTGCCGAATGGGCGGTCGATGGGGGCCTCGATGGCAACACCCGCCGTCAGAAGAACGCGGAGGGACCGAAGGGCGCTTTCCTCACAGAGAAAAAGTGAACCTGAATTTCACCACCATGCAACGACATCTTTCCTTCTCCCTGTTATTCGCCGCGCTGGCAGCCTTTGCCGTCGCGTCGCCCGCGCAAGCTCAGAGCGATGCACAGAAGCAGCTATCGAGCGACCGCTTCACCATCGTCTCGCCGTTCCCGCCCGGCGGCCCGGTCGACACGCTGGCCCGCGTGCTCTCCGACGGGCTCGCCAAGCGCTACGGCCAGGCCGCAGTGGTCGAAAACCTCGTCGGCGCGGCCGGCAACATCGGCATCGACAAGGTCAAGCGCGCCAAGGGCGACGGCCACACGCTGCTCGTGGTGCCGGCCGGCAATCTCACGATCAACCCGACGTTGATGCCGAACTTCCCGTTCGACATCGAGAAGGACTTCGTTCCGGTCACCATGCTGGCCAAGGCGCCCAACGTGCTGGTGACGTCTCCCGCGTCGGGCATCAAGAGCGCCAAGGAACTGGTGGCGATGGCCAAGGCCAAGCCTGGCACGCTGTCGTATGCCTCGCCGGGCGTGGGCAGCGGCCTGCACCTGGCGGGCGAGCTGTTCAAGCAGCAGGCCGGCATCGACATGCTGCACGTGCCCTACAAGGGCACGGCACCGGCGCTCAACGACGTGCTCGGCGGCTCGGTGCCGCTGATGTTCAGCAACCTGCCGGCGACCATGCCCTTCATCAAGAACGGCAAGCTCGTTGCACTGGGTGTGACCGAGGCCGCGCGCAGCCCCGCTGCACCGGAGATCCCGACGCTGGCGGAGCAGGGTATCCAGGGCGTGGCAGTGACCTCGTGGTACGGCCTGCTGGCGCCGAAGGGCACGCCGCCCGCTGTCGTCGAACAGCTCGCGAAAGACGCCGCGGACATGCTGGCCCAACCCGACGTGCGCGAACGCCTCAAGGCGCAAGGCATGACCGACGCGGCCATGAAGCCGGCCGCATTTGCGGCGCACATCCGCGATGAAACGGCCGTGTGGGCCAGGATCATCAAGGCACGCAACATCGTGGCCGAGTGAGCCGCGGACCACAAAAAAAGCAGAGACTCCCATGAAGACAAACGAATCCACCATCGGCATCGGCATCGGCATCGTCGGTGCCGGCATCGGCGGCCTGGTGGCTGCCATCGCGCTGCGGCGCGCCGGGCACGACGTGATCGTGTTCGAGCAGGCGAAGCAGTTCGCCCGCGTCGGCGCCGACATCAACCTCACGCCCAACGCGGTGCGCGCACTCGACGGCCTTGGTGTGGGCGAGGCGGCCCGTGTGACGGCGGCACGCCCGTCGCACCGCATCAGCCGCACCTACGACACCGGCGAGGAGACCTCGCGCCTGGAGATGGCCGACTCGGCCGAAGAACGCTACGGCGCACCGCAGCTCACGATCCACCGCGCTGACCTGCTCGCTGCGTTGGCCGACATGTTCCCGGCCGAGCGCGTCGCACTCGGCAAGCGTGCGGAGACCATCGTTGCGGACGAGAAGGGCGTGAGCCTCTCGTTCACCGACGGCACCAGCGCCCGCGTCGGCGCGCTGCTTGGCGCCGATGGCATCCATTCCTGCGTGCGCACCGCGATGTTCGGCGCAGAGAGCCCGCGCTTCACCGGCATCGTTGCCTACCGCGCCGTGGTGCCCGCCGAGCGCGTGGCCGGCGTGCCGAATCTCGGCGCCTTCACCAAGTGGTGGGGCCCGAACCCGCAGAGCCAGATCGTTACCTTCCCGCTCAACCGCGGCAAGGACGTCTTCATCTTCGCCACCACGCCGCAGGACACCTGGCACCTTGAGTCGTGGACGGCCCCAGGCAGCGTCGACGAGCTGCGCGAGCAGTACGTCGCCTACCACCCCGAGGCACGCGCCTTGCTCGACGCCTGCGACACGGTGCTCAAGACCGCGCTGTACGAGCGCGACCCGATGCTCGCCTGGGCGCAAGGCCGCATGGCGCTGCTCGGCGATGCCGCGCACCCGATGCTGCCCTTCATGGCGCAAGGCGCCGGCATGGCGATCGAAGACGCCGTGGTGCTGGCCCGTCATCTCGAAGGCGCGGCAATGACCGATGTGGCCGACGCGTTGCAAGGCTACGAGAAAGCCCGCATCGAGCGCGCCAGCCAGGTGCAGCTCGGCTCGCGCGGCAACAACTGGCTGCGTGAAGGCGGCAACGCCGACTGGGTCTACGGCTATGACGCCTGGGCCGTACCGCTGGGCGCGCCCGTCGCGGCCACCGCCTGATTCATTCATTCCCCTCACTCCCCGGAGGCCCACGATGCAACAAGACCGCTATCTCCAACCGCACCAGGCGCGCCAGCGCCCCGCGACCACTTACGAAGACCTGCTCGGCGACGTGATCGAACGCGCCTTCGGCGACGGCATCCATGACCTCGCAGGCCTGGTGCAGCGGCTCAACGACAGCGGCCTGGCCACGCCTGGCGGCCAGCCGTGGACCGAAGCGCTGTACCGCAAGGAAATGGCCGTGCTCGGCGCCTGAGCAGAGACAGACAGAGAGAGATCACCATGACCATCGCCATCACCCCCATCGCCGCAGACCCGGTCGACCACCTGCTCGAGATCGGTCTCAAGGACCTCTGGTACCCGATCTGCCCCTCGCACTTCATCAAGGAGAACCCCATCTCGCTGCGCCGCCTGGGCCGCAAGCTCGCGCTGTGGCGCGACGGCGAAGGCGTGCTGCATGCGCTCGAAGACCGCTGCCCGCACCGCGGTGCGCCGCTGTCGCAGGGCGTGGTGCTGGGCGACCGGCTCTCGTGCCCGTACCACGGCGTCGAGGTGCGCCATGACGGCGTCGTCACGCGCGTGCCCGGCAGCCCGGGCTGCAAGCTCGAAGGCTCGCAGGCCACGCGACATTTCCATGTGCAGGAGCGCGCGGGCGCGGTGTTTGTCTACAACTCGAAGGAATCGGTCGACGTTCCGCCGCCACTGGTGCTGCCCGAGCAGCTCACGGATGACGCCGAGTACGCGAGCTTCCTCTGCTACACCGAGTGGAAGGGCGACTACCGCTACGTGCTTGACAACGTGATGGACCCGATGCACGGCACCTACCTGCACAAGCAGTCGCATTCGATGGCCGAGGGCGACTCGAGCGCCAAGTTCGGCATCCGCCCGACCGACATCGGCTTCGTGTTCGAGAAGGAAGGCCAGCGCAACGTCAACTTCGACTGGACCGAGTGGGCCGACACCGGCATCCACTGGATGCGCCTGGAGATTCCGTACCCCAAGACCGGCGGCCCCGGCGGCAACTTCATCATCGTCGGCGCTTTCTCGCCGATCGTGAAGGGCATGACGGCCACCTTCTTCTGGCGCGTGCGCAAGCTGACGCCAGGCTGGGAGCGCGACACCTGGCGCTTCCTCTACAAGAACCGCCTGGAGGCACGCCACTGGCACGTGCTCGAGCAGGACCGCGTGATGCTCGAAGAGATGGAGTCCGACGCGAACCAGCACGAAAACCTGTACCAGCACGACCTGGGCATCGTCCGCCTGCGCCGCCACATGCGCGGCCTCGCGCAAGCGCAGCTGGCCGAAGCCACCACGACGGCCTGACCGGAAGCGAGCATCGCCATGTCTTCTCCCACGCTGAACGCCCTCGTGCACACCATGCGCTACGAGGCCGACGGCATCATCAGTGTCGAGTTCCGGCCGGCCACGCCCGCCGTGGACTTTCCCGCCTTCGAGGCCGGCTCCCACATCGACCTGCACCTGCCCAACGGACTGGTGCGCAGCTACTCGCTGTGCAATCCGTCCAGCGACCGCCAGCGCTACGTGGTCGGTGTGCTCAACGACCGCAAGAGCCGCGGCGGCTCGCGCTATGTGCACCAGCAATTGCGCGTGGGCATGACGCTGCCGATCTCGGTGCCGCGCAACAACTTCAAGCTGCAAGAGGGCGCCGACCGCTCGGTGCTCGTGGCCGGCGGCATCGGCGTGACGCCCATCTGGTGCATGCTGCAGCGGCTCGTGGCCATCGGCCAGCCGGTGGAGCTGTTGTACTGCGCGCGCACCCGCAAGGAAGCTGCGTTCTGCGATGCGATCGAGGCTCTGGCCAAGGAAAAGTCGGTGCAGCTCACCTGGCATTTCGACGACGAGAAGGGCGCGCCGCCCGACCTCGCGGCGCTGCTGGCGGGCAAGGGCGCCACCAGCCACTACTACTGCTGCGGCCCCACGCCAATGCTCGATGCCTTCGAGAAGAGCTGCGAAATGCTGGGCTACGCCAACGCGCACATCGAGCGCTTTGCCGCGGTCCACGTGGAGGCGCCCAGCGCCACGCAGAGCTACGTGGTGCAGTGCGCGAAGAGCGGCAAGAGCGTCGAGGTGCCGGCCGGCAAGTCGATTCTCGACAGCCTGATCGACGCTGGCCTGAACCCCGACCACAGCTGCAAGGAAGGCGTCTGCGGCGCCTGCGAAACGGCCGTGCTCGAAGGCGAAGTCGATCACCACGACGGCATCCTCACCAAGATCGAACGTGCGTCCAACAAGACCATGATGATCTGCGTCTCTCGCTGCAAGGGCGAGCGGCTGGTGCTCGACATCTGAGTTTCCCCACCAAGCAAGAAAGCGTAGAGACACACCCCATGAAAAAGTACTTGTTCGCGCTGGCCTCGGCCGGCGCGGCTGGCGGAGCGCTGGCCCAATCTTCCGTCACCCTGTTCGGCGTGGTCGACGCGGCCGTCACCTACACGCGCGGCAGCGGCGATGGTTCGAGCCACAAGGTGCAGCTGACCAACAGCGGCAACATGTTCAGCCGCATCGGTTTTCGCGGGACCGAAGACTTGGGCGGCGGGCTCGCGGCCGGTTTCTGGCTCGAGGCCGGCCTGCAGAACGACAACGGCACCGGCTTTGGCTCCAACGTCAACAACCAGGCGAGCAGTGCCGGCACTGCGGGCATCCTGAGCTTCAACCGCCGCTCCACCGTGAGCCTTTCAGGGCCGTTCGGCGAGATTCGCCTGGGCCGCGACTACGTGCCCGCGTTCTGGAACACGGCCATCTTCGATCCCTTCGGAACCGGCGGCGGCATCGGGGCCAACCAGATCTATTTCTCGGGCCTTGGCGGCCTGCCCGCGCCCACCGGCACCCGCGCGTCGAACAGCATCGGCTACTTCCTGCCGGGCAACCTGGGCGGGTTCTACGGGCAGGCCATGTATGCCATGGGCGAGAACGACTCGAACTCCGTGATGCCGGGAACGCTGCGGTCGACCCGGCGCGACGGCAGCCACGTGGGCTTGCGCTTCGGCTATCTGCAGGGCGGCTTCAACATCGCACTGGCCACCGGCAAGACGCGCTACGCGACCGGTGACCTTCGCGTGACCAACCTCGGCGCGTCCTATACCTTCGGTCCCTCGCTAATGAGCCTGAAGTTCACGGGCGAGCTCTACACGGAGTCCAAAGGAGGCACCGATGGCAAGGGCGCGCTGGTCGGCTTTCAGTTGCCGGTTGGCCCGGGCGAGATCAAGGGCTCGTATGCGCGCTACCGGCTCGAGCCCACCGGCGCAGCGCTGAAGCCGACCACCTCGAAGCTGGTGATCGGCTACGTGCACAACCTGTCCAAGCGCACCGCGCTGTATGCCACGGTCGCGCGCATCAGCAACCACAATGGCGCGGCACAAGCGCTTGCGGGCGCCATCACCACGCCGAACCGGTCGTCCAGCGGCACCGAGTTCGGCATGCGCCACATCTTCTAGGCTCCCTTCGCGCATTCGGTGTGGCTGCCTGGTCACACCGAATGTGCCTGCCGTTCGCGCCCCGCGCGCTGCGCGCGGCATGAAGAAAGAACCATCTTCGTAGTGAATTGCACGCATGGAATCGATGACTCCATTCGTCGTATGGCGCGCGAACATTTTGAGAGAGAAAAGTTCCACGCCTCGTTGACGCTGTCATCTGTGCTCAGCTAAAAATGTGCGCACTTCCAAGGAGGGAGAACGCACGTGAAGCTATTCAGAACAGCTACAAGAGAACTGGCCGTTGCGACCGCTATTTCAATCGTTTCTTCAATCGTTGCCTCTCTGCCTGAATCCGCAGAGTTGACGCGCTTGCGCTAAGCCAACCGTCCAGGCATTCAGGCTCAGCCGCATTCCATCGCCCTCGCACATCGACGGGAATGGAACCCATCACTCCCCGCATCCTGGGACCACCCGCATCGCGCGCGGCGTGGTTCGGTGTGGCGCGTTCGCGCCGCACCGGCTGAAAAAATCGCTGGACAGTTCGTGTCTTTCCTGACGAACGTCTTGTTCGCCGGGAGGGCGCGGCGCTGCCCGTCGATATGTCGTCCATTCCATTTTCGCGCGCGTTCGCGCATTGCCGGCTATCCGCCGGTGCATGCGCGGCGGCGCCTGTCTTTACCAAGAGGCGTTCATCATCATGAAGAAACTTGTCAAGCCAGCCGTCAATCATCTTGCCATCACCGCCGTGACACTTGCCACCTTGGCGGCCTGCGGTGGAGGAGGCGGCGGAGGCGATTCTTCGCTGGGAGCCAGCGCATTGAATGCGCCCACGCTCACGGCGGACGGTTCGGCGTCGCCCAAGACACCCGACGACGGTCCGGCGCTCGCTCCCGATGCGGCCGTGGCGCAGATCGACCGGTCCGCGAAGCCGATGGAACTGCCCGACACCGTCTGGCCCATCAACTACAAGCTGTGGTTCCGGCCCGATGCGGAGCTCAAGACCTTCGTGGGGCGAGGAGACGTGGAGATCGAAGTGCTCAAGCCGGTCGATGCGATCGTCGTTGCCGCGCACAACCTGAAGTTTGCCAACGGCCGAACCACCTTGCGCAAGCTGTCGAATCCCTCCGAGGCCATTGCGTTGATACCCACGCCGCAGACGCTGGGCGACTTCGTTCAGCTGCGGCTCAGCGACGGGCAGATCGCCAAGGGCAAGTATCTGCTGCACATGGAGTGGGACGGCAAGATCCAGTTCTCCGATGCGGAGTACTGCCCGCCCGAGGAAATGGCGCGCAACCCGTTCTGCTCTGCGGCCACGGGTGTCTTCAAGGTAGGCCTTTCCACGCCCGAGGGCGTGACGAGCGACGCCATCGTGACGCAGGGCGAAACCAACTATGCGAGGCAATGGTTCCCGGGCTGGGACGAGCCGGCCTTTCGCCACACCTTCGAGATCTCGGCCGAGGTGCCGGGCGATTGGCAGACGGTGTCGAACGCCGCGCAGAAGTCCGCCGTCAAGCTGCCCGATGGCTACCAGCAGGTGTCGTTCGAGAAGACGCCTTCGATGCCGATGTACCTCGCCTTCTTTGGCGGCGGCAAGTTCGACATTCTCTCGGACACCTTCAAGAGCCCGCTCGACGGCAGCGAAATGCCGCTGCGCTGGTTCACGCCGCCGGGCCGTTCCACCTGGGCCACCTTCGCGATGGAGTGGACCAAAGTGGCCATGGACTACTACTACAACTACACCGGCATTCCGCTGCCGTTCAAGAAGTTCGACACCGTGGCCGCCAACGACAGCTACGACAACAAGCCCAACACCGGCTTTGGCGGCATGGAAAACTGGGGCTCCATCTTCGAGTTTGCCGATCGCGTGCTCACCAAGCCGGGCGACACGCCCACGCTTTATTCGGTGACGGTGGTCACGCACGAAATTGCGCACCAGTGGTTCGGCGACCTGGTCACGCTCGACTGGTGGGACAACGTGTGGCTCAACGAATCGTTCGCGCGCTGGTTCGACCGCCGCACCACGATCAAATTCCACCCCGACTACTACAGCTTCTCCGACTACGTGCTGGACAAGCACACCGTGGTGGTGGCGGACCTGCGGAACACCGCGGTGCCGGTGCAGCGCAACCTCAACGATGCGGGCTCCTTCGGTTTCATCAGCCCCTCGATCTTCGTCTACAACAAGGGCAGCCACGTGCTGGAGATGATCCAGAACTACATCGGCGAGGAGGCGATGCAGAAGGGCCTGCAGATCTACCTGAAAGACTATGCCTTCGGCAATGTCACGCCGTCGCGGCTGTGGAGTTCGCTCGAGAAGGCGAGCGGCGGCAAGAAGGTGACTGACATCGGCGACAGCTTCATCCGGCAGACCGGCGTGCCGCTGCTGACGGTGGACGCTCAGTGCGCGGGCGACCGCACCTACGTGTCGATCAGCCAGGAGCCGTTTCCCAACCAGAACGTCTATCCCGCGTCTTCATGGACCATTCCCGTGACGCTGGCCTACGGCGACGCGATGGAGCAGCGCAAGACCTTCGTGATGGCGAGCAGCACCGCTCAGCTGGATCTGCCGGGCTGCACCGCGGTGCTGGCCGGGCCGACGGGGCAGGACTACTACGTGAGCAACTACAGCACCCAGTCCTGGAGCGACCTGCTGGCCAAGGCGCAGACCTTTGCCGACAATAAACCGCTGCTGCTCAACATCGAACGGGACGCGTTCCGCCTGCTGTCGGTAGGGCGCATCACGCAGGTGCAGTACGACCAGATCAAGAACATCGTCAACCTGCCGTCCACGCTTCTTGCCAAGACCGAGGCAAGCCAGCAGAAGATGATGATGACGATGGCGCAGGACGCGGTCGGCAAGGAAGACTATCCGCACGCGCTGCGCTACCAGGGCAGCCTGAAGCTGCGCGAGAACCAAAAGCGCTGAAGGGCAGCCTCATGAAGAAAGCACTCAACTATCTGGTAGCCAGCGCATCTGCGCTGCTGTTGTTGTCCGCTTGCGGGCCGAGTGGTGGGCCCGAAGCAGAGCTGGTCGGCGTGTATGCCGTGAAGAAGAACGGCGTCCTGAAAGAGCTGGTCAAGATCGAGCGGCAGGACGGCCGTTACATCATGCGTGACAAGGTGCGCACCGCCGAATGGAGCGAACCCAAGATGCAGATGGAGCCCGTCACGCGCGAAGCATGGCGCAGGATCACCACCGACACCGGGGACACTGCCTTCGTCGGCGTGGCGAGCGGGCAGCTCGGGGTGTTCAAGGTGGCGCCGGGCTGGAAGAAGAACGACTTCAGCACCGAAACCGGCTACTTCCTGTTCTATTCGCAAGGACCCCTCGAGGTCCACAAGCTGTGAGCCGCTTGCGACGCGGCAAACGCGCCGCTTAGGCCGCGGGCGCGACGATCGCGCCTTCGATGCCGTGGCGTTCGAGCGCATCGGCCACGAAGCCGCTGGCCTTCATCTCCTCGACGAAGGCCGCGAGCAGTGCCTGTGCCTCGGCGCCGCGGCTGGCCGGCGTGCCCATGGCCTGCTGGATCACCATGAAGCGGCCGGGCAGCACACGCACGCCCGGTTCGCGCAGTGCCTCGCCTTCGAGCAGCTGGCGAATTCCTGCAGCCACTTCGACCTGGCCTGAACGCAGCGCGTCCAACGCCGCGGCCGCGCCCTGGAGCCGCACGATCTCGGCCTGCCTGATTTCGCGCGTGAGGAACAGGTCGTAGGCGCTGCCCGCGCCAACCGAGATCCGCTGGCCCGCGCGGTCGATCTGCGCGTTGTCGGTGAATTCGGATGCGTCGCGCACGAGGTAGCTGCCTTCGATCAGCACGTAGGGCGCGGTGAAGCGCAGCCCTTCGCTGCGCGCCGGGTCGATGGCAAAGAAGCCGATGTCGGCCTTCTCGTTCTTGACCGCGTCGACCGATGCCGCCGCCTTCTCGAACACCACGAGCTCGATGCCCACGCCGAGCCGGCGTGCGAACTCGCGCGCAAGGTCGATCGACACGCCCACCGGTTCGCCGGTGGCCGCGTCCTTGTTTGCGAGGATCGGGTTGCCGAGGTTGATCGACGCTCGCAGCGTGCCGCCGGGCGCAAAGGCGGAGACGAGGGCGGGGGCAATGGGCTGTGGCTGGGTCATGGCGCGTCCATCGTTTCAAAAAGAGGATGAGCGCCAGTTTACTGACCGGCCGCATCAGCGCATCAACGTGCCGTCAGCGGCTCGAGGCCGGTCTTTGAGATGGTCGGCGCGGCCTCGGGCGAGTTGAGATAGCGGATCAGCTGGCGCGCCGCATCGGGCTGCTTGGAGGCCGTGGCAATGCCGGCCGAGAACACCGTCACGCGCTGTACCTCGGCGGGCAGCGGGCCGATGTAGTCGATGCCTTCGATCGGCAGCAGTTCGCTCACCTGTTGCAGCCCCAGCGCCGCATCGCCGCGCGCGACCACCGTGCCCACGCGTTCGCTCAGGATGCGCTTGCTCTTGGGCTTGACCTGCTCCTCGATGCCCAGCTTCTTGAGCAGTTCGGTTTCGTAATACGTGCCGCTGGCGCTCGCCGAGTAGGCGATGGAAGGCGCGGCCAAAAGCGTGCGCTTGAGCGCATCGACCGTTGAAATGTCGGGCTTGGGCGCGCCCTTCCGCACCGCAAAGCCGATGGACGACTTCACCAGGTCGACCTGGCTTCCCGGCACCACCTTGCCCTCTGCCACCAGCGCGTCGAGCGCCGGTCGCGCAAGGATCACCACGTCGGCCGGCTCGTTGCGCGACAGCCGGCTCGGAATCGAATCCTCGGCATTGCCCATCGAAGCGCCATAGGCGGTCTTGACCGTGCGCCCGCTGCTGCGCTCGAAGCCTGGGCGCAGGTCGTTGTAGGCTGCGGTGAAACCGCCCGAGGTCATCACGTGGATGTCGCCGCCGGCGCGCGGCGGGCTGCCGAAGCTGCTGCATCCGGCAAGCACGGCCGCGGCGGCCAGCAGGGCGGTGCGGCGGGTCAGGCGATTCAACGAGAAGGGCTGGGATTTCATGGTGTCTCCTGAGTGGTTGCATCCATCGTAGGCAGCGAGGCTGTCAATCAGCCTTCAGCGCTGCTGGGGAAACTACCGACTCGGGTGGCGCGAGCAATGCGAGCCCGCTGGAGCCACGGGCGAAATCAACTGCGGGGTAGATCGTTTTCGCGCAGCATCACCGGCTCGATGGAGCCCTGTGCAACCCGGCGGCGCACGGCCGCTTCCATTTGCTCCTCGTGCTGGGTGTAAGTTTCGAGCGGATCATCGCCCTGAGCGTTGGAGTGGTAGCGGTAGTGCAAGACCTCCCGGCCAATGCTCGCGCCCACGGGTTGGCCATCGACCAGCACCCAGAAGCGGACCGTGCCGGAGGCCTCGTGGAAGAAGGGCGGGGCGACGGGGTTCGTCCCGGAAAGCGGCTGTTCGGTCATGGGGTGTATTCCGGAACGAGGAGCCTCAGGATACGCTTCGTCGAGTACCCCTTCTTCCGTCGCTTCCGGCAGGCCGGCGCTGCTCGCCGGACCGCCTGTTGTCCTACACGGGTGCATACTCGGCTCAGCATGCGCCTGAGCCAATTCATCAAAGACAACATCGAACCCATTCTTGTCGAGTGGGAATCCTTTGCACGAACGATGATCCCGCCAGCGGAGACTATGTCCGTCGTCGAGCTCCGGGACCATGCGCATGAAATCCTGCTGGCAATTGCTAGCGAAATGGAGTCCACGCAATCCGAAAAGGAGCGCGAAGCCAAATCCAAGGGGCTCGCGGTACCGTTCCCAAAAGAGACCTTTGCCGCCGAACATGGAGGCTTGCGCCAGCGGGTGGGCTTCGATCTGTCCCAGCTGGGCGCGGAATATCGCGCGCTGCGGGCCACGGTTCTACGCTTGTGGATGGGAAAGGTGGGCGCGGTCGACGCCGCGGTGCTCGAAGAAGTGGTGCGTTTCAACGAGGGCATCGACCAGGGCCTTGCAGAGGCCATGGCCACGTATTCCGACCATGTCGCCAATTCGAGGGACACCTTTCTGGCCGTGCTGGGGCACGACCTGCGAAACCCCCTGAGCGCGCTCAGTTCCTGCATCGATCTCCTCAGCCTGGCAGGTGATGCCAAGCCCAAGGAGCGGACGCTCCAGATCGCCAGGCGAAGCATTGCGTCGATCAACGACATGGTGACCGACCTGCTCGAGTACACGCGTACCCGGCTCGGCCGGGGCATCGAGGTGATTCCGCAGGAAGGCAACCTGGGCGCCCTGTGCCAGGAGGCCTTCGACGAGGTGTGCGCGGCGTATCCCCAGCGGGCACTGGTTGCCGATCTGCCGGGCGACGTGGTCCTGATGTTCGACGCGGCCCGCATGCGCCAGGTCCTGACGAATCTGCTGAGCAATGCCGTGCAGCACGGCGACCCCAGCTATCCCGTGGCGTTGCTGATCAGGCACGAAGGGGCGCATGCGACCCTGGTCGTCAAGAATCGGGGCAGGCCGATTCCTCCCGACGCGATGCAGGTGATCTTCAACCCGCTGGTGCAGGTTGCGACCCGCGAATCGGCGCCGCACGAGCGGCCCGCCACGAGCCTGGGACTCGGCCTCTACATTGCGCGGGAGATCGTGACGGGCCACGGCGGCACCATCACGGTGACGTCGTCTGCGGCAGAAGGCACGGCATTCACTGTTCATCTGCCTCGCGGCACGACGAGATAGCCGAGCTCCCCCCGCGCGCGCTGCCCTCCTGGCCGTATCCCTGCGGACACCGTCGAGCCGAACTGTGAAGCTATCGATTGCATAGCGATGCGGACGTCCGACCGATCAGACCGGCCTGCCATGCTGACTTTTGACTACAAGAACGGCTTGGTGCGTCGTCTAGCTTGGCTTTGTCGAAACATCAACAAGGAGAATCCGATGAAGCTGAAACAGCGTATTGCACCGACCTTGGTGGCGGTCCTCATGGGCGCCTGCGTTGCACCCCTTGCCTTGGCCGCGGGTGGCGGCGGGGGAGGTGGCGGCGGTGGTGGCGGAGGTTCGGGGGGCGGTAGCGGTAGCGGCGGCGGAAGTGCTGGCGTAGGCGCCGCTGCCGGTGCGAATGGCAACGGCGCGGGCGCGACCAGCGGATCCAACGCCTCGGCCAATGCCGCAACGCCGGCGACACCTGCCACGCCTGCAACGCCAGCCACGGCCACGTCGCCTGCGACGCCGGCCACGCCTGCGACTCCGGCCACGCCGTCGGCGCAATCTTCATCGTCCACGATGTCTGCAACGCCCGCGACGCCTGCGGTGCCGGCGTCCAAGTCGGACACCAACACGACGATACCTGCGGTGCCTGCAACGCCGGCAACGAAGAGATAAGAGAGGACAGTTGAAGGGCCGCGCAGCGGCGAGGCTGCCGGCCCTTTATTCCGCAATCAGGCCAGCTGTCCGCTCGCCAGCGCCGCCGCGGCGGCGCGCGTCTCCACGCCGAGCTTCTCGAAGATGTGTTCGAGGTGCTTGTTCACCGTGCGCGGACTGGTGCCGAGAATTTCTCCGATGTCGCGATTGGTTTTGCCCTTGGCAAGCCATGAAAGCACTTCGGTCTCGCGCGGCGTGAGCGCCGCATCGGCAAGGCGGGCCGAAGCAGAAGTGCCCGCCGCGCCTTCGCGCTGGGTGGCAAAGAGAAGCATGGTCTCACCGAGGGCGGCAGTGCCCAGGTTGCGCACCGACAGCCGTGTGCCGGCGGGCGTGACCAGCGCAATGACTGCGCCGGATGCCAGCGAAGGTTCTAGCGAGGTTGGCAGCAGTCCCGCAGCCGATGGCGCGTCGAGTGCCTGGAGCCACAGCGCGGCCTGCGGTGAACGCCATGCGATACGCCCGTGCGCATCGACGAAGACCACGCCCATGCCCGCGACGTCGACGGCATCGCGCGCCATCCGCGTGATGCGCGCGTTGCGCGTGTGCGTGTGCAGCCGCGCCAGCACCTCCTGCGCGCGGATCGGCTTCACGACGTAGTCGACGCCGCCGCACGCGAAGCCCTCGACCACGTGCGCGGTTTCCGAAAGCCCGGTCATGAACAGCACCGGAATGTGCGCGAGCGCAGCATCGGCCTTGATGCGCCGGCAGGTCTCGAAGCCCGAAAGGCCGGGCATCATGCCGTCCAGCAGGATAGCGTCGGGCACCACCAGTTCAAGCCGCTGCAGCGCGGCCTCGCCGTCGGCTGCCACCAGCACGGTGTAGCCGCTGGCCTCGAGCGTGTCGCACAGCATGCCCAGGCTGCTGGGGGCGTCGTCCACCACCAGTACCACGGGGCGTTCGGTTTCATCAGGGAGCGAGAGTGTCTGCATCTTCTTCTGCGAGTGCCTTGCGGAGATTGTCGAGATCGAAGCGGTTGACCATGCCGCGCAGCCACGTGCAGGTGACCGCAGCCGGTGGTGAAGCGGTGGCGAGCCGATCGAGCACTTGGTGCAGGCCGCGCACGTGACCCATCTGCACCAGCCGCATCAGCTCGGCGCGGTCGTCTTCGGAGAGCGCCAGCTGCTCCGGCCTGACCGCGACGTCGGCGCTGGGTGGCATGGGGTCGTTCAACGCCAGCCATTCGAGCCCGAGGTGGCGCTCCAGCGCGGCGATCAGCTGCGATTCGATAACCGGCTTGCCGACGAACGCCTGGCAGCCCGCCGCGCGGAGCAGCTCGCTCTGGTTCTCGAACATGTTGGCCGAGACGATGATGATCGGAATGCGGTCGAAGCCCGAGGCGCGCACCAGGGCCGCGGTCTGCCAGCCGTCCATGTCGTCCATTGTGAGATCCAGCAAAATGGCGGAGGGCAGGTTTTCGCGCAGGCTGTCGAGGCACTCGGTGCCGCTCGCGGCCTCGCGCACCTCGAAGCCCAGCGGCGCGAGCATTCCGGCCAGCATCTGGCGCTGCACCGGCTGGTCGTCCACCACCAGCAGCGTTCGGCGCGCGCCGATGTAGCCCGACACCGGCCGCCGCAGTGCGCCGGCCTGCGCCTCGGGCCCCGGCTCGGCCACTTCGCGCAGGTACACCCGCACTCCGAAGGTGCTGCCCGCGGGAGAAGTATCGGCCAGGCGCAGTTCGCCGCCCATCAGCGACGTGAGAAGTCCGGTGATGGTGAGACCCAGGCCCGTGCCGGGCTCGCCGCGCCGGCGACCGGCGGCGCCGCGCTCGAACGGAAGGAAGATGCGCTGGTGATCTTGCGGCGCTACGCCGATGCCGGTGTCGACCACGTCGAAGCGCAGCACCTCGCGGCGCGCATCCACATGCAGAGTGACCGTGCCGCTGTCGGTGAAGCGCACCGCATTGGCCAGCAGGTTGATGAGGATCTGGCGCAGCCGTTTGGCATCGGCATGCACCCAGGGCGGCAGCCGCCCGCTGTGCGTGTACACGAAGGCCAGGCCCTTGCTCTCCGCCTGCGGCCGCACCATGTGCACGAGCTCGTCGAGAAAGGCGGGCAGCGCGAGCGGAGCGGGCTCCAGCTGCAGCCGGCCGGCCTCGATGCGCGCCAGGTCGAGCAGCCCGTCGATCAGTCCCAGCATGTGCTCGCCGCTGCGCTGGATGGTCTGCACCGCTTCGCGCGGCGGCGCCGCGGCCTCGCCCTTGAGCAGAATCTGCGAATAGCCGAGGATGCTGTTGAGCGGCGTGCGCAGTTCGTGGGTCATACCGGCCACGTAGCGGGTCTTGGCCTGGTTGGCGGCCTCGGCAGCTTCCTTGGCGGTCTGCAGCGCGGCGTCGGTGCGCTTGTGCGCCTCGATCTCGACGGTGAGCAGGTGGTTGTGGCGGTTGGATTCTTCCTGCGCCATCTGCCGGCTCTCGCTGCCCAGCACGATCCACCACGCGGCCACCGCCGCCACCAGCGAGAGCAGCGCAAACACCTTGAGAAAGGCGCTGCGAAGGGCCGGGTCCAGGAGGTCCGAGCCCACGATGGTCTCTTGCGCATACACGACGCCCATCACCGTGGCCACCAGCGCCACGAGCGACGTGGCCACCATCAGGTAGTGCGCCACGCGAAAGTTGAGCCGCCCCGACAGCGCGGGCGGCAGCAGCGCCTTGAGCCATCCGCTCATCTGCTCGGCCGCCCGCGAGTCGGTCTTGCAGCGGTCGTGGCAGCGCGATTCCAGCGTGCAGCACAGCGAGCAGATCGGCGCGCTGTAGGCGGGGCAGTGGGCCATGTCCTCCGACTCGAAGCTGTTGTCGCACACCGAGCACTTGACCAACTGCCCGGGCGTCCAGCGTTGGATGTCGGTGCGGGCCAGGTAGTAGCGCCCGCGCGTGCGCCATGCCAGAAGCGGCGAGACCAACAGCGCGGTGACCAGCGCGATGAACGGCGAGAACGCCCGCGCCCATTGGCCCAGCGCGCCGGAATACGCCAGCATGGCCAGCGCCGCCGCCACCAGCATCGCGCCCAGGCCGACCGGGTTGATGTCGTACAGATGGGCGCGCTTGAACTCGATGGTGCGCGGGCTCCAGCCCAGCGGCTTGTTGATGACCAGGTCGGCCACCAGCGCGCCGACCCAGGCGATGGCAATGTTGCTGTAGAAGCCCAGCACGTGCTCGAGCGCCGCGAACACGCCCAGCGTCATCAGCAGGATGGCAATGACCACGTTGAATACCAGCCACACCACGCGCCCCGGATGGCTGTGCGTGAGGCGCGCGAAGAAGTTGGACCACGCCAGCGATCCCGCATAGGCGTTGGTGAGGTTGATCTTCATCTGCGAGACCACCACGAAGAGCGTGGTGATCGCCAGCACCCAGGCCGGGTCGCGCAGCACGTATGAAAAGCCCGTGAGGTACATCAGCGTGGGCTCGATCGCGTGCTTGCCCGGAATCTCGTGCTGGAGTGCCAAAAAGGCCAGGAAGGCGCCGCCCATCATCTTGAGCATGCCCGGCACGATCCAGCCAGGCCCCGCCACCAGCACCGCGGCCCACCAGCGGCCCCGGTTGGCGGCCGTCTTCTCGGGCAGAAAGCGCAGGTAGTCGACTTGCTCGCCGATCTGAACCACCAGCGAGAAGGCCACCGTGGCGGCGGCGCCGAACATCAGCGGATCGAAGCTGCTGCTGCCGGAGGTGCGGCCCGCGAGGCCGGTGAAGTCGGCATACAGCTCGGGCTTTTTCACCAGCACCGCAATGAAGGGACAGATGAAAAGCACGATCCAGATCGGCTGCGTCCACAGCTGCAGGCCCGAGATGAGAGTGATGCCGCGCATCACCAGCGGCACGATCACGATCGACGACAGCAGGTAAAGGAGCGGCAATGGCCAGTCGAGGTACAGCTGCAGCGCCAGCGCGAGGATGGCCGCCTCGAGCGCAAAGAAGATGAAGGTGAAGCTCGCATAGATGAGCGAGGTGAGCGTGGAGCCCAGGTAGCCAAAGCCCGCGCCGCGCGTGAGCAGGTCCATGTCGACGCCGTGCTTTGCCGCGTAGTAGGAAATCGGCAGGCCCGTGAGAAACGTGATGAACCCCACCACCAGGATGGCCCACAGCGCATTCCAGAAGCCGTAGTTCAGCGCAATGGCGCCGCCGATGGCCTCCAGCGCCAGGAACGAGGTGGCGCCGAAGGCCGCATTGGCGACGCGGAACTCCGACCATTTGCGAAAGCTGCGCGGCGTGTAGCGCAGCGCGTAGTCCTCCAGCGTTTCGTTCGCGACCCACGCGTTGTAGTCGCGGCGGATGCGAAAGATCTTCTGGCCGGTGACGGATTGCATGGTGGGCTCTTGCGGCGAGGGCGGCGGCAGTGGCATGACGGCAGACACAGCAAGAAGCGCTCCCTGCTCGATTGCCGCCTGTTGTCGCCTGTGCACGGCTTGCGAGTCTGGCTGCAGCCGCGCCTCCGGCCGCTACGTTGAATGACGTATTCGCGGCGCAGCGAGTGATTTCTAAAGTACCAGCCATGGTGCTCGGGGCACCGTCCGATGCACAGCGATGGTGCGCGGCCAACCCATGTTTTTCTTTTCTTCAACCTGCCTGGAGTTCCTGATGTCGCGTGATTCCGATCCTTCCCTCGATGCCCTGGCATTGCGCCGCAGACGACTGCTGCAGGGCGCCGCCGCGTTGCCCGTGATGGGCCTGAGCGGCCTGAGCTTCGGGCAGTCGCAGTTCCCCACGGCCAAGGTCAACACCACCAAGCTCGCGGTGACCGACACCGAAGTGACGGTGGGTCAGCTGCACTCGTCCTCCGGCACCATGGCCATTTCGGAAACCGGCTCCATCCAGGCCGAGCAGCTCGCCATCGACCAGATCAACGCGATGGGCGGCATCCTCGGCCGCAAGATCAAGGTCATCAAGGAAGACGGCGCCTCCGACTGGCCGACATTTGCAGAGAAGTCGAAGAAGCTGTTGGTCAACGACCACTGCGCCGCAGTATTCGGCTGCTGGACCAGCGCCTCGCGCAAGGCGGTGCTGCCGGTGTTCGAGAAGGAGAACGGCCTCTTGTACTACCCGACCTTCTACGAAGGCCTGGAGCAGAGCAAGAACGTGATCTACACGGGCCAGGAAGCGACGCAGCAGATCATCTGGGGCCTGGACTGGGGCGCGAAGGAGAAGAAGGCCAAGACCTTCTTCCTCGTCGGCTCCGACTACATCTGGCCGCGCACCTCGATGAAGATTGCGCGCAAGCACATCGAAAATTTCCAGAAGGGTTCGGTCAAGGGCGAGGAGTATTACCCGCTGGGCCACACCAACTTCAACTCGCTGATCAACAAGATCAAGGTGGCCAAGCCCGACTGCATTTTCGCGGCGGTGGTGGGCGGCTCGAACGTGGCCTTCTACAAGCAGCTCAAGGCCGCGGGCATCACCGGCGACAAGCAGTTCCTGCTGACGCTGGCGGTCACCGAAGACGAAATGACCGGCGTGGGCGGCGAAAACTTCGCGGGCTTCTATTCGTCGATGAAGTACTTCCAGTCGCTCGACAACCCGAACAACAAGAAGTTCGTGGAGGCCTTCAAGGCCAAGTACGGCAAGGACGCCGTGATCGGCGACGTGACGCAGGCGGGCTACCTGGGCCCGTGGCTTTGGAAGGCGGCCGTCGAAAAGGCCGGTAGCTTCGACGTGGACAAGGTGGTGGCGGGCTCGCCCGGCATCGAGCTGAAGACCGCGCCCGAAGGCTACGTGAAGCTGGATGCGAACCACCACCTGTGGAGCAAGGCGCGCATCGGGCAGGGGCAGCTGGATGGGACGTTCAAGGTGGTTGCTGAGTCGGCCGAACTGATCAAGCCCGATCCGTTCCCCAAGGGCTATCAGTAAACCCGTGATGACTTTCTCCCTCCCCCTCTGGGGGAGGGCAGGGGTGGGAGCAAGCGGCGCCTCCAATGGGCACGCCCTGCCTGCCCCCATCCCAACCTTCCCCCGGAAGGGGAAGGAGCCAACAGCCAATACGGGAACTCTCCATGACTCTGTCGGACATGATGAACATCGGCCTGATGCAGGGCTTCGCGGGGCTGAGCCTCTTCGCTGTGCTGCTGCTCATGGGCCTTGGGCTCGCGATCATCTTCGGCCAGATGGGCGTGATCAACATGGCGCATGGCGAGTTCATGACCATCGGTGCCTACTCGATCTACTTGGCCGCACGCGTCACCGAAAGCCTGGCGCCTGCGTTCATGCCGTACTACTTTCCGATCGCGATCGGCCTTGCTTTCGTCTTTGCCTTCATCGTCGGCTGGATCGTGGAGTGGGTGCTGATTCGGCATCTCTACAAGCGGCCGCTCGACACGCTGCTGGCCACGTGGGGCGTGAGCCTGGGGCTGCAGCAAATCTTCCGTACCTTCATCGGCCCGAAGGAAGTGAGCCCCACGCTGCCCGAGTGGCTCATGGGCTCATGGACGCCCCACGAGGGCCTCGACATTCCGATCAATGGCTTGTTCGTGCTCGCGCTCACCACGCTGGTCACCGGCAGCGTGCTGGTCGCCCTGCACAAGAGCCGCTGGGGCCTGCGCGTGCGCGCCACTGTGGCCAACCGCACCATGGCCAACGCGACCGGCATCGACACCATGAAGACCGACCGGCTGACCTTTGCCATCGGCTGCGGCATTGCCGGCATGGCGGGCGCAGCCTTCACCACCATCGGCTCGACCGGGCCGACCTCGGGCTCGCTCTACATCGTCGATGCCTTTCTCGTCGTCACCTTCGGCGGCGCGGCCAGCCTGCTGGGCACGGTGGTCTCGGCCTTCGGCATTGCTCAGACGCAGTCGATCTCGGAATTCTTCATGACCGGGTCGATGGCGAAAGTGCTGACGCTCTCGCTCATTGTGCTGATTTTGATGATGCGGCCGCAAGGGCTGTTCGCCGTGAAAGTCCGCCGCTGATGAACCCGCTTTCTTCTTGGAGAACGTTCCGATGATGAATTTCATCAAGGCCTCGATCCTGCGCTATCAGCTCGGAAGCCTGCTGCTGCTGGTGCTGCTGCTCGCAGTCGTGCTGCCGCTGTCGCTCGACATCTTTCGCCTGAACCTCGTGGGCAAGTACCTCACCTACGCCTTCGTGGCCGTGGGCCTGGTGATGGTGTGGGGCTACGGCGGCGTGCTGAGCCTGGGGCAGGGCGTGTTCTTCGGCATCGGCGGCTATGCGATGGCGATGTTTCTGAAGCTCGAAGCCTCGGACCCCATCACGACCAAGATCCAGTCGACGCCCGGCATTCCGGACTTCATGGACTGGAACCAGATCACCGAGCTGCCCATGCTGTGGCTGCCGTTCAAGAGCCTGCCCCTGAGTTTGGCGCTGGTGGTGCTGGCGCCGATGGCACTGGCCTGGCTGGTGAGCTTTGCGATGTTCAAGCGCCGCGTGGGCGGCGTTTACTTTGCCATCATCACGCAGGCGGTGGCGCTCATCTGCACCGTGCTCATCATCGGACAGCAGGGCTACACCGGCGGTGTCAACGGCATGACCGACCTGAAGACGATGCTGGGCTGGGACACGCGCACCGACGGCGCCAAGTACGTTCTCTACTACGTCTGCGTCGGGCTGCTGGTCTGCAGCATCGTGCTGTGCCGCTGGATCCAGACCAGCAAGCTCGGCACGCTGCTGCTCGCGATGCGCGACAAGGAAGACCGCGTGCGCTTCTCGGGCTACGACGTGTCGAACTTCAAGGTCTTCACCTTCTGCCTGGCGGCCGGGCTCTCGGGCATCGGCGGCGCGATGTTCGCGCTGCAGGTGGGCTTCATGTCGCCGAGCTTCGTGGGCATCGTGCCTTCCATCGAGATGGTGATCTTCTGCGCGGTCGGCGGGCGCATGAGCCTGGTGGGCGCGGTGTACGGCGCGCTGCTGGTCAATGCGGGCAAGACGCTGTTCTCGGAGAGCTTTCCGGACCTGTGGCTGTTCCTGATGGCGGGGCTCTTCATCGGCGTGACCATGGCCTTCCCGATGGGGCTCGCGGGGCTGTGGGACGAGAAGATCAGGCCCTGGTGGAAGGATCGTCGCAAGGCGCTGCGGGAGGCGGCGGTACAGCCTCCCGCACCCATGATGATGACGCCGCCGCCCGCACCGGTTTCCCTTGCGCCGACGCCTTTGCCCAACATGCCGTTGCCTGAAGGCGTCGGCAGCCAGCGCGCCTGAACCCGGAGCTATCCACTCATGAGCAATACCGACTTCGCCCTTGCGGTGGAAGACCTGACCGTCTCCTTCGACGGCTTCAAGGCCATCGACGACCTGACGCTCTACATCGACAAGAACGAGCTGCGCGTGATCATCGGCCCCAACGGCGCCGGCAAGACCACACTGCTCGACCTGATCTGCGGCAAGACGCGCGCAAGCGGTGGCAGCATCAAGTTCAAGAACACCGAGCTCACGAAGATGGCCGAGCACAAGCGCGTGCGGCTGGGCATCGGCCGCAAGTTCCAGACGCCGTCGATCTACGAGAACCTCAGCGTGTTCCAGAACCTCGAGGTGTCCTTCCCCAAGGGCCGCTCGGTGTTCGGCGCGCTGGCCTTCAAGTGCGACGAAGAGGTCAAGGCCAAGGTCCAGGCGGTGGCGGAAGACATCGGCTTGGCCGACAAGCTGCGCACCGAGGCGGGCTTGTTGAGCCACGGCCAGAAGCAGTGGCTCGAGATCGGCATGCTGTTGATGCAAGAGCCCGAGTTGCTGATGCTCGACGAGCCCATTGCCGGCATGAGCGCCCGCGAACGCGAGCTCACGGCCGAGTTGCTTAAGCGCATTTGCCAGAACCGGGCGGTGATCGTCATCGAGCACGACATGGCCTTCGTGAAGCAGATCGCTCACAAGGTGACTGTGATGCACCAGGGAAAGATCCTGGCCGAAGGGCCGATGGAGAAGGTGCAGGCGGATCCGAAGGTCATCGACGTTTATCTGGGGCACTAGATGAATTGTTCTTCTGGTGCTTGCGTTGTGCGCTGTTCAGGGCGCGCTCCCGCCGACGGGGTACCTTTCTCCGCGAATGTCCCCCGGCCTGCGGCCTCCTCCTTTATTTCGCTGCGCAAGGCACCCCGCCAGCGGGAGCGTGATTCAGAGCAGTCGTTGATCAGCGGTACACCAGCAGCGTGCCTCAGTGCACAGGGCGCCGGGTGCTCCCCGCAGCGAAATAAAGGAGGAGCCGAAGGCGGGGGACATTCGCGGAGGGGGTACCCGGTGGCCTTTGCACGCGCCCTGAACAGAAGCACTCAAGGAGTCATTGAATTGAGCAACATCATGCTGAAGGTCGATGACCTGCATACAGCCTACGGCCAGAGCGAAGCACTGCACGGCCTCTCGTTCGAAGGCCATGCCAACGAAACCATCGCCATCATGGGCCGCAACGGCATGGGCAAGACCACGTTGTTCAAGAGCCTCATGGGCGTGCTGCCGCTGAAGAGTGGCCGCATCGAGGTGGCGGGACAGGACGTGTCGCGCGACGAAAGCTTCAAACGCGTGGCCAAAGGCATTGCCTACGTTCCGCAGGGTCGAATGATCTTTCCGACGCTGACCGTCGAGGAAAACATCCAGACCGGCCTCGAAAACTCCAAGACACGCCGCATACCCGAAGAGATCTATGCGCTCTTTCCCGTGCTGTGGGACATGAAGCGCCGCAAGGGCGGCAACCTCTCCGGCGGCCAGCAACAACAACTGGCCATTGCACGCGCCCTCGTCACCGATCCCAAGGTGCTGCTGCTCGACGAGCCCACCGAGGGTATCCAGCCTTCGATCATCAAGGACATCGCCAAGGCGCTCAACGAGATTCGCAAGCTGCGCGGCATCACCATCGTCGTGTCCGAGCAGGTGCTGAGTTTTGCCATGGACGTGGCCGACCGGCTCTTCGTGATCGAGGGCGGGCGGCTGGTGCATGAGACCGCGCGCGACAAGACCGATGTGAATCACATCAAAGCTTACCTCTCTGTTTAACCACAACCCAGGAGCCACTGCAAATGACGGACACGCTGATCAAGGTCGATTTGACCAAGTCGCCCACTGAGAACGAGATGATCCACAACCGCTGGCATCCGGACATTCCGATGGCCTGCTGGGTGAACCCAGGCGACGACTTCATCCTCGAAACCTTCGACTGGACCGGTGGCTTCATCAAGAACAACGACAGCGCCGACGACGTGCGCGACATCGACCTGAGCACGGTGCACTACCTTTCGGGCCCTGTGGGCGTGAAGGGCGCCGAGCCGGGCGACCTGCTGGTGGTCGACCTGCTCGACATCGGCGCCAAGCAGGACAGCCTCTGGGGCTTCAACGGATTTTTCTCGAAGAAGAACGGCGGCGGCTTCCTGACCGAGCATTTTCCCGAAGCGCAAAAATCCATCTGGGACTTCAAGGGCATGTTCACCAGCTCGCGCCACGTGCCGGGCGTCAACTTTGCGGGCCTGATCCATCCCGGCCTCATCGGCTGCCTGCCCGACAAGCCGATGCTCGACATGTGGAACGAACGCGAGCAGAAGCTCATCGACACCGATCCGACCCGCGTGCCAGGCCTGGCCAACCCGCCCTCGGCCGGCACCGCCCACATGGGCAAGATGAGCGGCGAAGCGCGCGCCAAGGCGGCAGCGGAGGGCGCCCGCACCGTGCCGCCGCGCGAGCACGGCGGCAACTGCGACATCAAGGATCTGTCGCGCGGCTCGAAGGTGTTTTTTCCGGTGTATGTCGACGGCGCGGGCCTTTCGGTGGGCGACCTGCACTTCAGCCAGGGCGATGGCGAGATCACCTTTTGCGGCGCCATCGAGATGGCCGGCTGGGTGCACATGAAGGTCACGCTCATCAAGGGCGGCATGGCCAAGTACGGCATCAAGAATCCGATCTTCAAGCCGAGCGTGATCACGCCGCAGTACAACGACTACCTGATCTTCGAAGGCATCTCGGTCGACGAGACCGGCAAGCAGTACTACCTCGACGTGAACGTGGCCTACCGCCAAGCCTGCCTCAACGCCATCGAGTATCTGAAGAAGTTCGGCTATTCGGGCGCGCAGGCCTATTCGATCCTGGGCACGGCGCCCGTGCAGGGCCATATCAGCGGCGTGGTCGATGTGCCCAACTCTTGCGCCACGCTCTGGCTGCCCACGCAGATCTTCGACTTCGACATCAACCCGAATGCGTCGGGGCCGGTGAAGATGATCGACGGCAGCATCGACATGCCGCTGTCGCACGACCTGGCCTGAGGCGCCCATGCCGACCTACGACTACGCCTGCGGCCAATGCGGCGGATTCGACGCGCTGCGGCCTTCGGGCCAACGCGACGAGCCGGCCGCATGCCCCGATTGCGGAGGCCCATCGCCGCGTGTACTTTCGGCCGCGCCAAGGCTCGCGTTGATGGCCTCGGCTACGCGCAGTGCGATGGAGACCAACGAGCGCACACGGCACGAGCCGGGCAGCTCGCGGGACTACGCGCGCTTCAAGCATCCGGCGGGCTGCGGCTGCTGCTCGGGATCGTCCAGGCGCAGCGCGACGGTGACCGCGGCGAACGGCGCGAAGTCTGCGCCGTCGAAGCGGCCATGGATGATTTCGCACTAATGCCGGGCTAACTATTCGCGGCGTACTGCGGGTCGGCACGGCTCGATTGTTTCAATCCCGTGAACGCCGTGATTCGTTTTGCGGCGTTTTTTCATGGGACTTCGGGATCAAACTTCATCTCACCAACCAACCCATTAGGAGATTGAAATGAATGCCTCGAAGATCCTCGCTGCCGCTGCTCTCTCGCTCCTGGCCGCTGCCGGTGCACACGCAGAAACCTATGAAGGCGTGCAAAGCGTGAACTCCGGCGTCTCGCGCGCCGAAGTCGCCCCGCAAGCCGTTGCAGCCGCTCGCGCCGGCAACGAATACAGCGATGGCGCCAGCGCCGGCGCACAAGCCTTCAGCTCGACCGCCGATCGCTCGGTGATCCAGGCCGAAGCCGTTGCCAAGGCGCACGACCCGCTCGCCAGCCTCGATCGCCGCGCTTTCTACCGCGACGAAGTGCCGCAAGCCTACAAGAAGCCCAGCGTGTCGTTCACGCGCCAAGCGGGCCTGTAAGTCGATCGCTTCTTTGACGCGATGAAGAATGGGCCCTCGGGCCCATTCGCCGTTGGTGCGAAATGCTTGCGACGTTGCCGCGATGCATCACTCCCGCGTCAGCGCAAAACTCTTTCGCAACCCGCCCGTGGCCGAAGGCGCCACCCACAGGTCGAACTCACCGGGTTCGACCGTCGGCTTCATGTCGCGGCCGATGAACTGCAGGTCTTCGGAACCGAGCGTGAACTCGACCACCTTCGATGCGCCGGGTTCGATGCGCACCTTGCGGAAGTTCTTGAGCTCGCGCACGGGCCGCGTCACGCTTGCGGCGCGCTCGGCAACATAGAGCTGCACCACTTCCTCTGCCTCGCGCTGGCCGGTGTTGGTGACCGTGGCTCGCACGCGCAGCGTGCCGCCGAGGGGCAGCCGGTCCTGGCTCGTCTCCACGCCGTCGTAGCGTACCGGTGCATAGCCGATGCCGTGGCCGAAAGGGTAGAGCGCCTGGTTCGTCGTGTCCACGTAGCGGGTCTTGAATGCCATCGCCTGGTCGTTGTCGGGTAGCGGCCGGCCCGTGCGCTTCTGGCCGTAGTAGAAGGGCACCTGGCCCGACGTCTGCGGAAAGCTCACCGGCAGCCGGCCCGAAGGATTGAAATCGCCGAACACCACGTCGGCAATGGCGGCGCCGGTCTGCGCGCCGAGAAACCAGGTCACGAGGATCGCGTCGGCGTTACGCACTGCGCCTCGCAGCGCCATGGCGCGGCCGTTGCTCAACAGCACGACCACAGGTTTGCCGGTGGCGGCCACGGCTTCGGCAAGGTCTTGCTGCGCTTGCGGGATGCCGATGTCGGTGCGCGAGCGCGCTTCGCCCGACATGCGCTCGCTCTCGCCGATGGCGAGCACCACCACGTCGGCATCGCGTGCCGCGGCCACGGCCGCCTCGATGCCACCGGGCAATAGCGTGTCGATGTTCGAGCCGCGCACCACGGCCAGCGCGCCGCCGTCGCGCAGCGCGCCGCGCAGGCCTTCGTCGATGCCCACCGGGGCCGATTGGCCCGGGAACAGGCTCCACGCGCCGAGCAAGTCCTGCGTGCCCGAGGCGAAGGGGCCGATGAGCGCGATCTTCTTGCCGGCCTTTGGCAGCGGCAGTACCGCGCGCTCGTTCTTCAGCATCACTATGGAGCGGCGAGCATCCTCGCGTGCGAGCGCGAGGTGCTCGGGGTTCTCGACGCGGGTCTTTGACGGCGCGGTATCGAGCCCGCGCAGAGGCTGGTCGAAAAGGCCCAGCTTCTGCTTGACCCACAGCACGCGGCGCACGGCCTCGTCCAGGCGCGCCATCGGCACTTCGCCAGCGGCCACCAGCTCAGGCAGGTGGCGCATGTACAAACCGCTTTGCATGCTGACGTCAGTGCCCGCCAGGAACGACTGCTTGGCCGCCTGCCGGCCGTCGGCGGCATAGCCGTGGGCAATCAGCTCTTCGTCGGCCGTGTAGTCGGAAACCACGAAGCCCTTGAACTTCCACTCGTCGCGCAACACGCCCGTCAACAGCGCCGGGTTGGCGATCGACGGGATGCCGGAAATCTCGTTGAAGGCGCTCATGATCGATAAAGCGCCCGCGTCCAGCGCGGCGCGGAACGGCGGCAGGTACACCTGTCGCAGCGTGCGTTCGGAGATGTCGGTGGCCGCGTAGTCCAGCCCGCCTTCGGCTGCGCCATAGGCCGCGAAGTGCTTGGGCGTGGCCAGCAGCGCGTCGGGGCGCGAGAGGTCGCTGCCCTGGAAGCCGCGCACGCGCGCGGCCGCGAACTGGCCGGCCAGGTACACGTCTTCGCCCGCGCCCTCGATGCCGCGGCCCCACCGCGCGTCGCGCGCAATGTCCACCATGGGCGCGAAGGTCCATCGGAAGCCATCGGCACTGGCCTCCACCGCCGCCGCGCGCGCGGTGCGCTCGGCCAGTGCGGGCTCCCAGCTTGCGGTCTCGGCCAGCGGCATCGGGAAGATGGTGCGAAAGCCGTGGATTACGTCGGCGCCGTAGAGCAGCGGAATGCCCAGGCGCGATTCGCGCACGGCCACCTCCTGCAGCACGCGCTTGCGCTCGAGCCCTTCGTTGTTGAAAAGGCCCGTGACGCGGCCGGCGCGCACGTCGTCGATCTCCTGCTGCCCGTTGCGCTGGGCGGCCTGTGGATTGCCGGGGATGTTGGTGTCGGCGGGCCCGTAGAGGCTGAGCTGGCCCACCTTCTCCTCGACCGTCATGCGGGCAATGAGCGACTCGATGCGGGCGCCAGCACCCACGGCATCCTCGGCGGTGGCCGGGGCGGCGTGGGAAGCGGGGAAGAAGAGACAAGAGGCCAGGCCCAGCAGGGCCGCCATGGCGGGAATACGGACGTGCATGGCCTGCCATTCTCGCGCCAAAGCAGGACCGGTCGGTCCGATCGGGCTTTGGCGCTGTTACATCTGGTTCATCGGCGGCTCGCCTCGCGTGGTTCCTCTTCTTGGATTGCAGGATTCGCTTGGTTCAGTCGGCGCCCAGCTGCAAGCGGTTGGGCAGGCGTTTTTCGATCGCGAACTTGAGCAGCGCCGCTGAGCGGAAGATGCCGTGCGCGAACTTGCCGTAGGGCAGTGTGAGAAAGAGCGCCATCACCACGCCCAGGTGCACCGCCAGCAGCAGCGCCATGAAGGCGGTATCCCGCCAGGCGAGCAGGGCCAGGCCGGTGACGCTGGTGAGCAGCAGCAGCGCGATGAAGCCGCGGTCCATCGGCCGCTGCGCCACGTCGCCGTGCGCTGCGTTGCGCCGCAGGTTCATCCACAGCAAGCCGACCGGCCCGACCACCAGGCCGATGCCACCGGCGGTGCCCAGCAGCACCGGGAGGCTCGTGAGCGCATAGGGCGCATGCAGGCCGAGGAGGTAGTGGTAGAGCGTCGCCACACAGGTGGAGGCGAAGCACAGCATGAAGCCGTAGAAGGTGAAGTGATGAAAGCGCCGGCGCCAGAGCGTGAAGCGGTCGTCTTCGTTGTTGCAGCCCTCGCCATGGCCCCCGCCCAGGTAGGTGAGGCGCAGCGCGTCATGCACGGCTTCGGCGCTCGCGGCGGCGCGCACACCGGCCACTTCGGTGGGCGGGTTCTCCTGTGCTGGCGACACCTCGCGCCAGAAGCGCCGCACGCCCATCGCCAATCCGAACACCACGAAGGCGAACACCACGCCGAATACCAGCGCGAGAAAGTTGTGCGGAAAGATCGCGTAGAAATTGCCCGCGAGCGGTTCGTGCAGCAGCGCGCCCCTCATCGCCACGGCCAGCACCAGGAACAGCGCGAGCCCACCGGCCAGGGCCAGCGCGACCGTGAGGCCGGCCTTGCGGTACAGGGCGCCCATCGCGGGCGGCCAGGCGTAGTCGTGGTAGGTCTGCATGCGCACCTGCGCCATCGCCTGCGGCACGTTGACCGCGAACTCATGCGGTGGCGCGTACTGGCAGGCGTGCAGGCAGGAGCCGCAGTTGTGGCACAGGTTGGCGAGGTAGTGCGTATCGGCCTTGCCGAACTCCAGCCGCCGCGTCATCGCGGGGAACACGGCGCAAAAACCCTCGCAATAGCGGCAGGCGTTGCAGATCTGCAGGATGCGCGCGACCTCGCCTTCGCTGGCGGTCAATGGAAGGGCGGGCTGGATCGGGATCACGCGCTGCGAAGGCGGCGCGCTGCCGATGCCGTCGGCATCCGCACGGGCGCGTGCGACGAGATCAGTGAGCTGCTGCAAGGGCGGTCTCCGGGGAATTCTTCGGCATGTTCTTTGCTGCTCGCGCGGCCTGCGTGCCGGCGATGCGGCCGAAGGCCGTGCCGATGCTCATGCCCACGCCGGCCGTGTACCCCTTGCCCAACACGTTGCCGGCCATCATTTCGCCGGCCACGAACAGGTTGGGACTCGGCCGGCCGCCAAAGCGCACCGCCGCGGTCTCGTCGACCTTCAGGCCGAGGTAGGTGAAGGTGATGCCGGGTCGCACGGGGTAGGCATGGAAGGGCGCGGTGTCGAGCGGGCGGGCCCAGTGCGTCTTGGCGGGCGCGAGGCCTTCGGTGCGGCAATCGTCCAGCGCGGTGTGGTCGAAGCGGCCGACGCGGCAGGCGGAGTTGTAGTCCTGCACGGTGCGGACGAAGGTGGCTTCGTCGAGGCCGATCTTCTGCGCCAGTTCGCCGAGCGTGTTCGCCTGCGTACCGGCGAAGACCGGCGGCATGAAGCGGCCGACCGCCTTCTGATCGATCACCGACCACGCGATCTGCCCTGGCTGCTGCGCCACCAGCCGGCCCCAGATCGCATAGCGCTTGGGCCAGAAATCTTCGCCCTCGTCGTAGAAGCGTTGCGCCTCGCGGTTGACCACCACGCCGAGCGACACGCAATCGATGCGGGTGCAGATGCCACCGTCATAGAGTGGCGCGCGGGCATCGATGGCCACCATGTGGCCCTGCGATGGATCGCCGATGCTGTCGGCGCCGGCGTCGATCATGTACTTGAGCAGCACGCCCTGGTTGAAGCGCGTGCCGCGGATGAGGAAGTTGTCGGCCGGCCATTCGCCGCGCTCGTTCTGACCCCAGGCCTCGCGCAGCCATTCGCGGTTCGATTCGAAGCCGCCGGCAGCCAGCACGCAGCTCTTCGCCTCGATGCGCTCGCCGGCCTCGGTGCGCACGCCCACGAAGCGGTCGCCGTCGAGCTCCACCGAGGCCACGGGCGTGTCGTAGCGGATCTGCGCACCCATCTTTTCGGAGCTTCGAAAATAGGCGTTGACCAGCGCCTTGCCGCCGCCCATGAAGAAAGCATTGGTGCGCGCGACGTGCAATGCGCCCGACAGCGGCGGCTGGAAGTGCACGCCATGGCTGCGCATCCAGTCGCGGCAGTTGGAAGAAGCGCGAATCACCAGCCGCGCCAGGTATTCGTCGGTCAGGCCGCCGGTCACCTTCAGCAGGTCTTGCCAGTATTCCTCTTCAGGATAGGCGTCGACCAGCACGTCCTGCGGCGCATCGTGCATGCAGCGCAGGTTGCGGGTGTGCTGCGAATTGCCGCCGCGCCACGCCTTGGGCGAAGCTTCGAGCAGCAGCACCGAAGCGCCGGCCTCGCGCGCCATCAGCGCGGCGCACAGCGCGGCATTGCCGCCACCGACAACCAGTACATCGATCACTCGTGGGCCTCCTTGGAATACAGGAGACTTTATTGAGCGAGGCCTTCACGCGAAAGGCCGATCGAGGCAACGGGTGTTCAGTGATCGAGAAGACTTGCGCCGGTCCAGCGGCCCTCGCGCACCAGGGCGCGGGCCGTGTCGGCCAGCACCACGCGCGCCGCCAGCGCGGCCGGCGACAGCTCGTCGTCAGACAGGCTCACCAGAAGGTTGTGGCGGCCCACGTGCGCATCGCTGATCTGCGTGAGCTGAAGGTCGTCGCTCTCATGGCGCGCGGTGGCTGCGCCGGGCTGGATGGTGGCGCCGTAGCCCGCGCGTACCGCGTCCATCAGCAGCGCCAGGCCGTCCACCTCGGCGACGATGCGCGGCTGGATGCGGGCGCGCGCAAAGGCGGCCATCAGCGTGGCGCGCAGGCCGTGGCTTCCGCTGGGCAGGATGAGCGGCAGCTCGGCCAGTTGCGACAGTCGCACCTTGGTGCCGGACGGGCGCTGTGCGAGATGGGGCGATGCGATCACGAACAGCTTTTCCGCCAGCAGCGGCAGCACGCTCCAGCGCCGCGGCGTGTCGGTCTGGAACAGCACTGCCAGGTCGAGCTGGCGCGCCTGCAGCATGGTGGTGAGGTGGCCCGAGAGCGCCTCGACCATGTGCAGCCGCACCTCGGGATAGCGCTCCTGCATCGCGCGCATCAGCGGCACGCCGAGCACCGTAGCGGTGGTGGGCGCGAGGCCCACACTCACATGACCCGACAGGCGCGCCTGCTGCGCCGCGCGCACCGCGTCGTCGGCATGCCGCAGTGTGAGCTGCGCCTGTTGCAAAAAGGCGAGACCGGCGTCGGTGGGCGTGACGCCGGTCGAGTTGCGCTGCAGCAGCCGCGTGGAGAGCTCGCCTTCGAGCCGGCTGATCTGCTGGCTCAGTGCCGAAGTGACCACGCCCAGCTCGATGGCCGCGCGGCCCATGCTGCGAAGCTCGCAGACCTTGACGAAGTAGCGCAGTTGCCGGAGTTCCATGTCCGCATCATCGCGCAGATAAAAAAATGGCTGCCGGCACCTGTCGCGCAGGCGCTGGCAGCCGTGTAAACCGGGATTGGCGTTTATTGCTTGTAGCTGCCGTCGATGAGGTCGAGCTTGCGGATGAGCGACGGCCAGACGAACTGCCCGCCCAGGCCGCCGGTCTGTACCTTCATGGCCTGGCCCACGCCTTCGACGATCTTCGGGTTCACGTGCGTGAGTTCGCTGCCGCCCGACTGCGCCGCAATCTGGATCTGGCAGGTGGTCTCGAAGACATACATTGAAAGGAAGGCGTCCGCAATGGTCTTGCCGCATGTGAGCAGGCCATGGTTGCGCAGCATGAGGTAGTTGGCGCTGCCCATGTCGGCCTGCAGGCGCGGCTTCTCGTCGTCGCGGAAGGCCACGCCTTCATAGTCGTGGTAGGCGAGCGAAGCCAGCACGAAGGTCGATTGCTGGCTGATCGGCAGCACGCCGTTCTTCTGCGCGCTCACGGCAATGCCGGCCTTGGTGTGGGTGTGCAGCACGCACTGGATGTCTTCGCGCGCGGCATGCACCGCGCTGTGGATCACGAAGCCGGCCGGGTTCACGGGGTAGGGCGACTCGATGATCTTGTTGCACTGCTGATCGACCTTGACCAGGCTCGACGCGGTGATCTCGTCGAACATGAGCCCGTAAGGGTTGATGAGGAAGTGGTGCTCGGGCCCGGGGATGCGCGCGCTGATGTGCGTGAACACCAGGTCGCTCCAGCCGTAAAGCGCCACCAGGCGATAGCAGGCGGCAAGGTCGACGCGCAGCTGCCATTCTTCGGCGGACACGAGTTT
Organism: Variovorax sp. OV700; assembly: GCF_900099805.1. GTDB lineage: Bacteria > Pseudomonadota > Gammaproteobacteria > Burkholderiales > Burkholderiaceae_C > Variovorax. The sequence continues at coordinate 410,343 of NZ_FNDR01000005.1, forward strand.
CTGGATTTCGGGTTGGGAGGCTGCGTTCATGGTGAATTGTTCCTAGTGGGTTCTCAGGCGGCCGCCGGCTCTTTCATCGCGGCCTTGTAGATGCTCTGCTTCGGCTCTGCCATCAGGCGTTGCAACATGGGTTCGAATTCGCTGATGGGCAGCGTCTCGGCCTTGGGGTCGAAGGCGGGGTTGTCGTACAGCGCGCAGAACTCGGCCGTGCGCTCGTAGTGCGGATTGCTCTTGAAGTTGTCGCGCATGTCGCGGTCCAGGCCGATGTGATGAAAGAAATAGTGGCCCTGGAAGATGCCGTGGTGCTGCACCATCCAGTGGTTGGCTTCGCTCACGAAGGGCTTGAGAATGGCCGCGGCAATGTCGGGGTGGTTGAAGCTGCCGAGCGTGTCGCCGATGTCGTGCAAGAGCGCACACACCACGTACTCATCGTCGCGGCCATCGCGCAGTGCGCGCGTCGCGGTCTGCAGCGAATGGGTGTAGCGGTCGACCGGAAAGCCGCCGTAGTCGCCTTCGAGGATCTGCAGGTGCTTGATCACGCGCGCGGGCAGGCCGCCCGCAAACTGCCTGAACTCGCCGCCGATCAGTTGCCAGTCCTCGCGCGTGCTCTCCTGCATGCTCTTGAAACTTGCCCGTTCGCTCATCGTGTCGTCTCCATGTTCTCGGGGAATGCCGGCCACTGTAGACCTGTGCTTGACGTTCAACTGTCGTGAATTTGACAATGCAAGGCTCTGGTAAACCCCGCCCCGAGGCGTCTTCGAGGCAATTTCTCCCGTATGGCCGCTCCCAAGCTGCGTCTTTCAGCTCCGCACCGCGCCGCGATGGAGCGCAATCCGTGGTTCACCAGCATGCCGCGTGCACAGCGCGAGGCGCTGGTGGGCGCGGCCGAACTGCTACACGTGCGGCGAGGAGCCATGGTGTTTCGCCAGGGCGATCCGGTGCATGCGGCGGGTGGCGGCTTCTATGGGCTGGCGGCGGGCACCATCAAGATCTCGTCGCTGCGCCAGGATGGGCGCGAAGCCATCCTCGCGGTGCTCGAGCCCGGCAACTGGTTCGGCGAAATCACGCTCATCGACGGCTCGCCGCGCACGCACGACGCCACTGCGCTGGAATCGCTCGACCTGCTCGTGGTACCGCCGGAGGCCTTTGCCCACCAGATGCGCGACGTGGTCTTCGCGAATGCGATTGCCGCGATGCTGGCGGCGCGCGTGCGCATGCTCTACGGCCTGACCGAAGATGCCACGTTGCGCAGCCTGCGTGCGCGCGTGGCGCACCGGCTGTTGGTGCTGGCGCGCGGCGATGCCACGCAGTCGGTACACCTGCGCCGCACGCTGATGCTGCCGCAGGAGGCGCTGGCCATGATGCTCGGCATCACCCGGCAGACGCTCTCCAAAGAGCTCAACGCACTCGCGCGCGACCAGGTGATTTCGATCGGCTATGGGCGCATCGACCTGGTGTCGGTCGAGGCCCTGCAGGCGCTGGTCAGGAGCGGATAGTTCAGCGCAGCACGCGTCCGTCGGCCGATATGCTGATCAGGTCGATGTTCCGCGATGCGTCGCGCAGACCCGGGCGCAAGTTGACGCGGAAGCCTCCCACGTCGTAGTCGGTCATCGCGGTCATCACGCGCTGCAGACTCGCAGTCGTGAAGGCGCGGCCCGCGCGGCGCACTGCCTCGCCCACCACCTTGGCCGCAATGAAGCCCTCGAGGCCTTCGTACGAGGGCGTCTGGTCGGAGTTGTCGAGGGCGGCGCGGTATTCCTTGACGATGGGAATCGCCGAGGGCCGCGGCGAGGGCACCACCTGCGAGATCACGATGCCGCCGATGTCCTTGCCCAACTCGGCATAGAGCGGATCGATGCCCACGATCGAAAAGGCCATGAAACTGCCGGCATAGCCGCTCTTGCGCAGCTTGCGGATGGCGTTGGCCGTGGTGCCTGAGAGCGACACGAGCACGATGGCCTGGGGCGTCTGCTGCAACACCGTCTTGAGCGCCGCGTCGAGCTTGTCGCCGCCGCCCACGGGCACCATGGCGGTGGCCACCAGCTCGGGCAGCTTGAGTTCGGTGATGGCCTGCTGTACGGCGGCCAAGCCGGCGCGGCCCATGGCGTCTTCGTCGCCCACCAGCGCAACGCGCGTCTGCCCCACGGTGGCGCACTGGCGCACGATCTTCAGGGCTTCGTCGATCATGCCCGGGCGCACGTGGAACACGTTCGGGTGGCTCGCCTCGCGCAGCGTGTCCGCTGCGGCAAAGGGCGCGAACAGCAGGCTGCCTTGCTGCGTCGCCACGCTCGCTCCGGCAGCGCTGCTGGCGGTGCCCACAAAGCCGAACAGCATGTCGGCCTTGTCGGCGCCCAGGAGAGTGCGTGCGTTGGCGCCGGCGCGGGCCGCGTCGTAGCCGTCGTCGAGCTGCAGCAGCTTGAGCTGGATTCCGCTGGCGGCATTGCGCTCGTTGAATTCACCTACTGCGAGCCGGCTGCCCGCGGCAAAGGCCAGCCCGATCTCGCCGGCCGCGCCGGTCAGGGGTACCGATTGGCCCAGCAGCACCACCCGTGTGCCCGCTGGTGCCGCCTTGGTGGATTGAGAAAGCGCCGAAAGAGGAAGGCCGCCGCCCAGCAGCATTGCCCCGCACGCCTTCATCACTTTCCTTCGAGAGCCGTTCATGTGCCACCTTTCGTACAAAATTAGTAAAAAAGTGTAGCAAGTTCGGTGCCCGCGGAGAAGATGGGTTTACGCGCCTTTCAGTCCGCGTCGGGCGGCAGCACCAGCGGTCCGCAGTTCTCGTCGGTGACGAACACGGCCACCAGCTTGGCGGGCCGCACGGGATCGGGGTTTTCCGCAAACAGATGCAGCGTGCGCGGCGGCTCGAAGAAGGTTTCGCCGCTCTTGTAGGTGCCCACCGGTCCACCGCCCAGCTGGGAGCGGATCGTGCCTTCGAGAATGATGGCGGTCACGGAGCCCGGATGCCGATGGGCCGGCGAATAGGCGAGCGGCGGAAAGTCGACGAGGACCGTGGTGACCGACTTGCCCGGCACGTTGGGCAGCGCTTCGCAGGAGAGTACCTTGACCGAAGTGGCTGGCCTGGCGTCGGCGCCCGAGCCCGCGGGCGCCGGGGCGGAAGAGAACATCGGCCGGGCGACGCCGCTGCATACGTCGGCGAACCATTGCGCTGCTTCCTGGCGGTTGCCGTGCGGCATCAGCGCCCAGCCGGCGGCCAGCACCAGCGAGAGCGCCGCGATGCCCGCCCCCAGCGGGATGCGATGAAGCCGGGCCGGCTTCACGATGCCACTCCCTGGCGCTGCCGCTCCCGCTGGCGCAGCCGCAGCGATGCGTGCCAGCCGAGTTCGCGCTTCGCCTTTTCGCTGCTGACATCGGGGCCGTCCTCGGCGATGTTGAAGATGCCGCCGCCTTCCGCATGCCGCAGCGCCAGCACCGCTGCCCAAGCCGCGGCCTCCACGTGGACGGGACATGTGCCCTTGGGGCCGGCATTCCATGTGCCCGGCCCGTAGAACTGCCCATGGCGCAGCACCGTGGCCGTGAGGCCCGCGGCGGCGAGCACGCTGCGCTCGAGCGCAGCCACGCCATCGACGCTGACGCGGCGCAGGCCTTCGGCCTCGAGATCGAGCGGGTGTTCTTCGACGTGGGGCAGCGGACCCGGTGCGTACATCCAGGCGATGCTTTGCGCCACAAGCCGGCGGCTGCCGGCGGCCAGCGCCGCGGCCACGAGGTTGCGCGTGCCTTCGGTGCGCACGCGTGCATTGCGATGGGCGGCGTCGGCCATCAGCTTGGGATCGAGGTCGGGCGGCAGGTCGGTGAGCTGGTGGATCACGGCCGTCGGCGCAATGCGCTTCAGTGCCACTCGCAGAGCTTCAGCATCGAATACGTCGACGACCACCGGCAGCGCGCCGCGCGCCTCCAGCGCATGCGCGCGCTCGGCCCGCCGGGTGCTTCCATACACGGTGTAGCCCGTGTCGATCAACAGCGGGACCAGCATGCTGCCAATGGCACCGGCCGCGCCCGCCACGAATATCTTCTCGCTCATCGCATGTCCTTTTCTCTGATTGGCTGCTTCACGGTTTCAGCTTAGGGTCTCGATGCCACACTCGAAAGAGCCAAGATTCGTCAAAATGAATAGGCCATGATTCAAGAGAAGACCTTTTCCGCCGCCCACCTGGCAATCGACCGCGCGGCGCCTGCCCCGCTGTACCGGCAGGTCTACGAGCGCTTCAGGGCGGCCATCGAACTGGGGGTGCTTAACCCGGGCGATCGCGTGGCATCCGCGCGCAGCCTGGCGAGTGAACTGGGCGTGGCGCGGGGCACCATCGAGACGGCCTACACCCAGCTTTCGGGCGAAGGCTATTTCTCGCCGCAGGGCCAGGCGGGCACGGTGGTTTCCCCTTCGCTTCCCGCGCGACGGCCCGCGCGCCGCGGGCCCCAAAGAACCGCGCCGGAGGCGATCGGCCAGGCACTGACCGAACCCGCTCCGCCGCCGCCATTGCAACTGGGCATTCCGGCGCTCGACGCCTTTCCGCGCAAGCTCTGGGCGCGCCTGGCCGCGCGGCGCGTGAGGGCGACGACCGCGGCCGACATGTTCTATGGCGACCCTTCGGGCCACCCGGCGTTGCGCGCCGCCATTGCCGCCTATCTGCGGGTGTCGCGCGGCGTCTCGTGCCATCCGTCGCAGGTCTTCGTGACCGGGGGCTACCGCGCGTCTCTCGCGCTCATTTCGCACACGCTGCTCGCGAAGGATGATCGCGTGTGGGTGGAAGACCCGGGCTACACGCCCACGCACGAGGTGCTGCGCGGCGCCGGCCAGCGCCCGATGCCCGTGCCGGTGGATGAGGAAGGCATGGACGTTACGCATGGCATGCGCAAGGCAGCAAAGGCGAAGATGGCCGTCGTCACGCCTTCGCACCAGGCGCCGCTGGGTGTGTCGATGTCGCTCGCGCGCCGGCTGCAACTGCTCGACTGGGCCTCCGAGGCAAAGGCCTGGATCGTCGAAGACGACTATGACGGCGAGTACCGCTACGCCGGCCCGCCATTGCCCGCCCTAAAGAGCCTGGATGGCCACGATCGCGTGCTGTATGCCGGCAGCTTTTCGAAGGTGCTGTATCCCGGATTGGCGCTGGGCTATCTGGTCGCGCCCGACTCGCTGCTAAGCGCCTTCGGCGAGGCTGCGCGGACGTGGTCCAACGGATGCCCGCAACTCACGCAGGCGGTGGTGGCCGACTTCATGCGCGAAGGCCACTTCTCCCGTCACCTCAAGAAGATGCGGCTGCTCTATGCACGCCGCCGCAGCGTGTTTGCGGCCGCCTTGCAGAAGGCCTTTGGCGAGGACGTGCGCATCGATCTGCAGAGCGGCGGCATGCACCTGATCGCGCGCTTCGACCGGTGGCGCGAAAGCGATGAGGAGCTGGCCCGTCGCGCGCAGCTCGCCGGCCTGAACTGCCAGCCGCTGTCCCGGCGAGGCACGGCGGCTTTTCGCGACGAGGGGCTGCTGATGGGCTTCACCAACATCGGCTCCGCCGCGGATGCGCAGCAGCTTGCAGCGAAGCTGCGGGCCGCTTTAGGCGGAAAGCCCTGAAAAGGTTGGAAGAGGTTCAGATGCGCTGAAACACCAGGTCCCAGACCCCGTGGCCCAGCTTGAGGCCGCGGTTCTCGAACTTGGTCAGCGGCCGGTAGCCCGGCTTGGGCGCGTAGTCTTCGGCCGTGTTGCGCAGCAGCGGCTCTGCGGACAGCACCTCGAGCATCTGCTCGGCATAGGGTTGCCAGTCGGTGGCGCAATGGATGTAGCCGCCCGGCCGCAGATGCCCGGCAAGCTTCTTCACGAACTCGGGCTGGATCAACCGCCGCTTGTTGTGGCGCTTCTTGTGCCACGGATCGGGAAAGAACACGTGCACGCCGCCCAGCGAATCGGGCTTCAGCATATGGTCGAGCACGTCCACCGCATCGTGCGCGCAGATGCGGATGTTGGTGATCGACTGCTCGCCGATGCGCTTGAGCAGTGCACCCACGCCGGGCTCGTGCACTTCGCAGCAGAGAAAGTTGGTCTCGGGCATCACCGTGGCGATGTGCGCGGTGGCCTCGCCCATGCCAAAGCCGATTTCGAGCACGGTCGGCGCGGCGCGGCCGCCGAAAGCGGCGGTGAGGTCGAGCGGCTCTGGCTTGTAGGGAATGAGAAACAGCGGACCGAGTTCGGCAAAGGCGCGCGCCTGTCCGTCGGTGGTACGGCCGGCGCGCTTCACGAAGCTCTTGAGGCGGCGGTGCAGCGGATGCGGCTTGTTGTCGTCGTCGCCCGCGTCGTCGTCGCTGGGTGGAAGGTCGTGGGGCACGGTGTCGGAAGAGGTCATTACGGCCGCGAATTGTAGAGACGGCGCCATTCGGGCACCCAGCCGGCCAAAGCCGCGGCACAAGTGCGCCCCTGCGCGGCGCCCAGGCCGAGCACGCGCGCCGCAGCATCGAGCGAGGCCAGTGCGGCTTCGGGCGTTGCGGTATCGATGGAGGTCGCGCCGTTCTGCTTGGAGAGCTTGTCGCCATCGGCGCCGCGCACCAGCGGCGTGTGCAGGTAGCTGGGCGTGGGCAGCCCGAGCGCGCGTTGCAGCAAGATCTGGCGTGCGGTGTTGTCGGCCAGGTCTTCGCCGCGCACGACGTCGGTCACTCCCTGTTCCGCATCGTCGACCACCACCGCGAGCTGGTAGGCCCAGGGGCCGTCGGCACGGCGCAGCACGAAGTCCCCGACCTCGCGGCTGACGTGCTGGCATTGCCGGGCGAGGCGGCGGTCGGCCCAGCAGAGTTCACCGTCCGGCAGCGCCGGCTGGGCAGATTCGAACTTCTCGGTGGCAAAGCGCCAGGCTCGCGGGGGCTTGCCGTGCAAGCCATTGCGACAGGTGCCGGGATAGACCCGTTCTCCGTGGCGCGTGTGCGGCCGGCCAAGGCGCGCCAGCGCCTCGTCGATGTCCTTGCGCGAACAGCCGCAGGGGTAGGCAAGGCCGAGGGCCTGCAGCCTGGCAAGTGCCGCGTCATAGCGGCCGGTGCGCGCCGTCTGCCACACCGGCGCTTCATCGGGCAGCAGGCTGCAGTCGGCCAATTGCCGGAGGATGTGCTCGCCCATGCCGGGCAGGCAGCGTTCGGTGTCGGCGTCTTCGATGCGGATCAACCAGCGCGCCTGCAGACCGCGGGCGCGCACGTCGAGCCAGCTCGCAAGCGCGGCCACCAGCGAGCCGGCATGCAGCGGGCCGGTGGGTGAAGGCGCGAAGCGGCCGGTCTCCCGCATCCCTGGTTGGATCAGGCCGCTGCCAGCGCCAGCGAAAGGCCCGAGAGGAACGCGTCTTCCACGCGGTGCCCGGTGCACCAGTCGCCGGCCACGCCAATGCGGGCCTTGGCGTCCCAGAGGTGGCTCTTGCCGACGGGAACCTGGGTCTGGGCTTCGGTCCAGCAGCGTGCCTGGGCGTGCGTGGGCGTGGCGTGGATGCCGGTGATTTCGGCGAAGGCGCGCAGCAGCTTGGCTTCGACGCGCGCGGCGTCGTCGCGCAGGTGTTCTTGCGACCAGGTGGCGCTGGCCTGCAGCGTCCAGCGCTCGACGCGTTCGCGGCCGGGCTTGGACGACTCGCGCGCCAGCCATGCCACGCGGTGGTGGGTGCTGCGCGCCGCATTCCATTGCGGGCCCAGGTGCGACATGTTGGCCTGGTTGGCCTGCGGAAACGCGATCATCAGCGTCCAGCACGGCGCGATGCGCACCGGCTCGATCTTCTGGCTGACGGACGCGGAAAGCTTGCCGTCGCCCAGCAGCACGCGTGTGCGCGAAGGCGGCACGGCCAGCAGCACGCCGTCGAAGCCCGAGTACACGTGCTGCGAATCGTCCGGGCCCGCGGTGCGCAGCTGCCAGCGCTTGGGGTCGAGCGCATCCGGTTCGATCTGCGTGACCTGCGTGTTGGCGACGAGGCTGTCGCCGAGCGGTGCAGCCCAGTGGCTCACCAGCGCATCCATGCCGGGCTGGGCCACCCAGTGCGATTCGCGGCCGGGCAGGGCCGCCTCGGCCACGCGGCCATGCGCATCGAGCACGCGCACGAGGTTGGCGCTCCATGGGCGGCAGAGACTGGGCGTGGCTTCGAGCGCCAGCGCAAAGCGGGGATCGCGCACGGTGAAGTACTGCGCGCCGCTGTCGAAGCGGCCAAAAGCGGTTTCGACGCTCGCCATGCGGCCGCCGGGCGTGGCTTCGCGCTCGAACACCGTGACCTTGTGGCCGGCCTGTACCAGCGTTCGGGCGCAGGCCACGCCGGCAATGCCGGCGCCGACGACGGCGTAGTGGCGTGGAGCGGTGGGCGTTCGGTGGCGGTCGGTTGCCTTTGCAGTTGCGCGAGTGGTCATTCGGGACTCTTTTCTTGTGTGGGGGAGACGATGGATGTATTCGGACTCTACAACGGTCTGCGAAGGGCGCTTTCGGGCGGCTGGCGCTCAGCGCCCCCGATGCCGCTCCAGCAGCGCCCGCCGCGTGGCCTCGTGGTCGAATTGCGCGAGCCACCATTCGAGCGCGCGGCCCGGCCCGCCGGCGCTGCGCACGCGCCATGCGCAGTGCATGGTCGCGAGTGGCGGGCGGCGTTCGGTCTTGCGTTCGACCAGGTGTCCGGCCTCGATATACGGCCGTGCCATCGGCTCGGGCAGAAAGCCCCCGCCCAGGCCGTGCAGCTGCGCATTCAGCTTGGCATGCATGCTCGGCACCGTGAGCACGTCCTGTCCGCCGACGAGGTTGACCGTCATGCTCGGCCCGCTGCGCACCGAGTCCGCGGCCGCAACCGCGCGGTGCTGGCGCAGCACTTCATCGGTCAATGGCTCGGGCAGGCGCGCCAGCGGATGGTGCGGCGCGACGGCATAGACGAAGCACAGCTCGCCGATCGGCCGGCTGCGGATGCCCGTGGCCGTAAAGGCAAGGCTCGCCGCGTCCAGCACGGCGCCGATGGCCAGGTCGGCTTCGCCGCTGGTCAAAGCCTCGATGGTGCCGAGCAGGGTTTCATCGCGCAGCTTGAGCCGCGTGGGCGGATCGAGCGCGAAGAAGGCGGTGGCCAGGTCAAGCAGCGGATCGCGCGCAATCACGCTGTCGACCGCGATGGTGAGCATCGGCTCCCAGCCGGTGGCGACGCGCTTCACGCGGTTGGCGACCGCATCGATCTCGCCCAGCAGCCGCGCCGCCTCGCGCAGCAGTTCGGCACCCGCCTCGGTGATGCGGGCCTGGCGCGCGCTGCGGTCGAACAGCAACACATCGAGCGCGTCCTCGATCTGGCGCACGCGGTAGCTGAGCGCGCTGGGCACCAGGTTGAGCGCGCGGGCCGCGCCCGCAAAGCTGCCTGTGCTGGCCACGGTCTGCAGCATGGCGAGCGCGTCGGGGGTCAGTACGTCTCTGGCGCTGGGCATCGCGGCTCCATGGATGAGTCGATCGATTGATCAAAAAATTTGAATGATGCCATCAAACCCCGGCGCTTTCAAAGCGGTGGTGCGGGCCTAAAGTTCTTTACATCCGCTGCGCATCCGGCGCGGCATACGAAGAAGGCCCGGGCTCCCCCTCGGGGAAAGGGCCGAAGGAGTTCGACGATGTTGCAAGTCCGTAAATCACAGGAACGCGGTTATGCCGACCACGGCTGGCTGCGCTCGTTCCACAGCTTTTCTTTCGCCGGTTATTACGACCCGGCCCACATGGGTTTCGGCAATCTGCGGGTGATCAACGAAGACCGCGTGGCCGCGGGCGCCGGCTTCGGCACCCATGGCCACAAGGACATGGAAATCATCAGCTACGTGCTCTCTGGCGAGCTGGCGCACAAGGACAGCATGGGCAACGTGGAATCGATTCCGCCGGGCGACGTGCAGCGCATGAGCGCGGGCCGTGGCGTGATGCACAGCGAGTTCAACCACAAGGCCGACGAGACCACGCACTTCCTGCAGATCTGGATCGAGCCGAACGTGCGCGGCATTGCGCCCGGCTATGAGCAGAAGAAGTTCAGCACCGACGAAAAGCGCGGCAAGCTGCGCCTGGTGGCCTCGCCAGACGGCGCTGAGGGCTCGGTGACGGTGCATGCCGATGCGCGCCTGTTCGCGGGCCTTATCGACGGCGACGAACAGGCCAGCCTGGCGCTCGACCCCGAGCGCAAGAGCTACGTGCACCTGGTGCGCGGCGAGCTCGAAGTCAATGGCCAGAAGCTCGCGGGCGGCGACGCCGCAATGCTCGAAGGCGAATCTCATCTCACGCTGGGCGCCGGCAAGGATGCCGAAGTGCTGGTGTTCGACCTGGCCGCCTGATTCCCGCGCCGGGCGCCGCCGCCCGGCACTTGTCTTGCTTCCCCTTTCCTTCATTCAATCAATCAACTCAAGGAGTTTCATCATCATGGCAACCACCGCATTCAACGCAACCTCGGCGACCACCACCCCCAATGCGGCACAGGACACGCTGGCCCTCGTCGGCCGTATCCTGATGGCGTACCTGTTCATTCCGGCAGGCATCGGAAAGCTCGTGGGCTTTTCGGGCACCGTGGGCTACATCACGTCGGTCGGCTTGCCGCTGCCTGAAGTAGGGGCGGCGATTGCCATCCTGGTCGAGCTGGTCCTCGGCATTGCGCTGCTGGTGGGCTTCAAGACCCGCTGGACCGCCATCGTCATGGCGGTCTTCACGGTGGCCACCGCGCTGTTCTTCCACAAGTACTGGTCGGCGCCCGACGCCATGAAGATGATGCAACAGATCAACTTCAACAAGAACATCGCCATCGCCGGTGGCCTGCTCGCTCTGGCCGCCTTCGGCCCTGGCCGCTTCAGCATCGACAAGCGCTGATCGGACGCACGTCGTCCACTCCGCTTGACTTCTTTTTCAACAAACACAACTCAAAGATAACTTCATGACCATGATCGCAGTCGTTTTTCATTCGGGCTACGGCCACACGCAACGCATGGCCCAGGCCGTGGCGGAAGGCGCCAACGCAGAGTTGGTCCAGATCGACGCCGACGGCAACCTGCCGGCCGGAGGCTGGGAGCTGCTGAACGCGGCCGACGCCATCATCATGGGCTCGCCCACCTACATGGGCAGCGTGAGCTGGCAGTTCAAGAAATTCGCGGATGCGTCGTCCAAGGCCTGGTTCTCCCAAGCCTGGAAGGACAAGATGTTTGCCGGCTTCACCAACAGCGCATCGATGAACGGCGACAAGCTCTCGACCCTGCACTACCTGTTCACGCTGGCCATGCAGCAAGGCGGCGTCTGGGTCGGCACCGCGATCATGCCGAGCAACACCAAGGCGGCGCAGCGCAACGACATCAACTACGTGGCCTCGTTCAGCGGTGCGATGGCGCAGTCGCCCTCGGATGCGTCGCCGGCCGAAATGGTGCAGGGCGATCTGGACACCGCGCGCCTGTTCGGCGAGCGCGTGGCCAAGGCCTCGGCGCGCTGGGCAGCCGGCAAGGCCTGAGGCATGATGCAGCATGGACTCGCTTCTATCGCTGCATCCCGCTGACAAGGACCTCGGCGGCGGCTTCAAGGTACGGCGACTGCTGCCGGCCGCGAACCGCCGCTCGGTCGGGCCCTTCGTCTTCTTCGACCACTTCGGCCCGGCCACCGAACAGCCCGGCGCCGAGCACGACGTGCGGCCGCATCCGCACATCGGCCTTTCCACCGTCACCTATCTTTTCGAAGGCGCGATGATGCATCGCGACAGCCTTGGCAGCGTGCAGGAGATCCTGCCCGGCGCCATCAACTGGATGACGGCGGGGCGCGGCATCGTGCACTCCGAGCGCAAGCCCGAACGCCTCAAGGCCGACACCTACGTTAATCACGGTCTGCAGCTCTGGGCTGCATTGCCGCAGGCGCATGAAGAAACCGAGCCGAGCTTCGAGCACACGCCGGCCGGTGCCATTCCGGAGCTGGTGGAGCAGGGCGTGGCGGTGCGCGTGCTGGTGGGCGAGGCTTTCGGAAAGCGCTCACCGGTCAAGACGCTGTCGCAAACAATCTACCTCGATATCGCATTGCCCGCGGGTGGCCGCTTCGAACTGCCCGCACTGGCGCCCGAATTAGCCGTCTACACAGTGGATGCCGATGCGAGCGTCAACGGTGAGCCGATTCCCGCGCACACGATGGCGGTGCTGCCGGACGGCGCGGGCGCAGTGCTCAGCTCGACGACCGCCGTGCGCCTGATGGTGATCGGCGGCGAGCCGCTCGATGGCCCGCGCTACATCACCTGGAATTTTGTTTCGAGCCGGCGCGATCGCATTCTCGAAGCCGGCTCCGACTGGGCCGCGCAGCGCATGGGCCATGTGCCCGGAGAGACCGAATTCATTCCGCTGCCGGGCAAGCCTTTTGGCGTGCGCGAGCCGGACGTCGGCACCACACCGGTCTGACGCGCCCGCGGCAAAGAACGCCTCGCGCCGCGGGGGTCAGTGCTTCAACGCGAGGTCAGGATCTTCGGAGGCGCGTGCGCTGGCGTCTGCCGCGCGCGCGCTCAGGTCGGGTGCCAGCGCGCGCCTGCCGTCGAACACGAAGCAGTCGCCGTGGTAGTGCGCACCGCCGACCTCTTCGAAATACTTCAGGATGCCGCCTTCGAGCTGCAGCACGTTCTCGACGCCTTCCTCGCGCATCAGGATGGCCGCCTTCTCGCAGCGGATGCCGCCGGTGCAGAAGCTCACCACCGTCTTGCCCGCGAAATCGGCGCGATGCGCTTTCAGCGCCGGCGGGAACTCGGTGAACTTGGTGAGGCGCCAGTCGATCGCACCGTCGAAGGTGCCTTCGTCGACCTCGAAGGCATTGCGCGTGTCGAGCAGCGCGATCTCGCGGCCTTCGTCGTCGTGGCCCTGGTCGAGCCAGCGCTTGAGGGTGGGGGCATCCACGCCCGGCGCTCGCCCGGCAGCCGGCTGGATGGCCGGGTGGTCCATGCGGATGATCTCGCGCTTGAGCTTGACCAGCATGCGGCGGAAGGGCTGCGCGGCGGACCAGCTTTCCTTGGTTTCGAGGTCGGCAAAGCGCGAATCGGCGCGGAGGCCCGCCACAAAGCTTCGGATGGCGTCGGGAAGGCCCGCCAGGAACAGGTTGATCCCCTCGGGCGCCAGCAGGATGGTGCCCATGAGCCCCAGGGCCTGGGCGCGCTCGCGCAGGTCTTCACGCAGCACGGGGCTGTCGTCGATGGCTACGAATTTGTAAGCCGCAATATTCAAAATCTCTTGCACGGGGGGCGATTGTAGGGATTGCCAACCCACATCGTGGAGTGCCGGTTTCTACAATGGGAGGATGTTTGTTCACCTGCGCCTGCACACCGAGTTTTCCGTCGTCGACGGCACCAACAGAATCGACGAAGTGGTCAAGGCGGCCGCTGCCGACAAGCAGCCCGCGCTCGCCATCACCGACCTGAACAACCTGTTCGGCGCGGTCAAGTTCTACAAAGAGGGGCGAGGCAAAGGTGTCAAGCCGGTCATCGGCGCCGAGATTTTCATCGAGGGACTGGGCAAGGAGCCCGGCGTGCTCACCCGCATCGTGCTGCTGGTGCAGAACACGGAGGGCTACCTGCACCTGTCGGAGTTGCTGGCGCGTGCGTGGACGCAGAACGTGGGCCGCGGACAGTCGCAGGCGGCCTGCAAGCTCGAATGGCTTGAGGAATTGCAGGGCGGACTCATCGCGCTTTCGGGCGCGCAGGCCGGCCCGTTGGGCGCGCCGCTGCTGCAGGGGCAGGAAGAACGCGCAGCCGAACTGGCGCTTCAGCTGGCGGGCATGTTCCCGCACCGCTTCTACATCGAGCTGCAGCGCGCGGGTCGCCCTGAGGACGAGCCGCATGTGATTGCCGCCGTGAAGCTCGCGGCCCGACTGCGCCTGCCGGTGGTTGCCACGCACCCCGTGCAGTTTGCCGAACGCCAGGACTACGAGGCGCACGAGGCGCGCGTTTGCATCTCGGAAGGCGAAATCCTCGGCAACCCGCGCCGCGTGCGCAAGTTCACCGAAGAGCAGTATTTCAAGTCGAGCGCCGAGATGGAAGCGCTCTTTGCCGACGTGCCGAGCGCGCTCGCCAATACGGTCGAGATTGCCAAGCGCTGCAACCTGACGCTGGTGCTCGGCAAGCCGCAGCTGCCCGACTTTCCGACGCCTTTCGTCAGCGAAGGCGTTCGCATGCCGATCGACGAATTTTTCCGCCAGGAGTCGTTTGAAGGCCTGGAAGCGCGTCTTGCGCATCTTTACCCCGACGTCGCCAAGCGCGATGCCGAGCGGCCGCGCTATGTGGAGCGCCTCGAGTTCGAGATCAACACGATCCTGAATATGGGCTTCCCCGGCTACTTCCTGATCGTGGGCGACTTCATCAAATGGGCCAAGAACAACGGCTGTCCGGTGGGCCCGGGCCGGGGTTCGGGTGCGGGCTCGCTGGTAGCGTATGCGCTCAAGATCACCGACCTCGATCCGCTCGAATACAAGCTGCTGTTCGAACGGTTCCTGAATCCCGAGCGCGTCTCGATGCCCGACTTCGACATCGACTTTTGCCAGGGCAACCGCGACCGCGTGATCGACTACGTGAAGGACAAGTACGGCCGCGACGCGGTGAGCCAGATCGCCACCTTCGGAACCATGGCCGCGCGCGCCGCCATTCGCGACGTGGGGCGCGTGCTGGACATGAGCTACATGTTCTGCGACGGCATCAGCAAGCTGATTCCGAACAAGCCGGGCCAGCCCGTCACGATCCAGTACCCGCCGAATCCGAAGGTGGAAGGCGACAAGAACAACTACGCCATCGAGATGGAGCCGCAGCTTGCGTCCCGCATCGAGAAGGAAGAAGAAGTGCGCATGCTGGTCGAGCTGGCGCAAAAGCTAGAAGGCATGACACGCAACATCGGCATGCACGCGGGCGGCGTGCTGATTGCGCCCGGCAAGCTCACCGATTTTTGCCCGCTCTACCAGCAGCCCGGCAGCGACTCGGCCGTGAGCCAATACGACAAGGACGACGTGGAGGCCATCGGCCTCGTGAAGTTCGACTTTTTGGGACTGGCCACGCTCACCATCCTCGAGATCGCGAAAGAGTTCATCGTCAAGCGCCACAAGGGCCAGGAGAACTTCGCGTACGAGAACATCAAGCTGGACGACCGCGAAACCTACAAGCTGTTTTCCGAGGGCAAGACGGAAGCGGTGTTCCAGTTTGAAAGCCGCGGCATGCAGGGCATGCTGAAGGACGCGCGGCCCACGCGTCTTGAAGACCTGATTGCGCTCAACGCGCTGTACCGTCCGGGCCCGATGGATCTGATCCCGAGCTTCGTGGCGCGCAAGCACGGCCGCGAAGAGGTGGAGTATCCGCATCCGGCCGTGGCCGAAATGCTGTCGGAGACCTACGGGATCATGGTCTACCAGGAGCAGGTGATGCAGACCGCGCAGATCCTGGGCGGTTACTCGCTCGGCGGCGCCGACCTGCTGCGCCGTGCGATGGGCAAGAAGAAGCTCGAGGAGATGGCCGAGCACCGCGAGAAATTCCGCGCGGGTGCGCTCGCGACGCACGGCATTCCCCAGGACAAGGCCGACGAGATCTTCGACTTGATGGAGAAGTTCGCCGGGTACGGCTTCAACAAGTCGCACGCCGCCGCGTATTCGCTTCTCGCGTACCACACGGGTTGGCTCAAGGTCCATTACACGGCCGAGTTCTTCTGCGCCAATATGACCGTGGAAATGGACGACACCGACAAGCTCAAGGTGTTGTTCGAAGACGCGCAGAAAAACTTCGGCATCACCTTCGAGCCGCCGGACGTGAACCGCGGCAACTACCGCTTCGAGCCCGTCACCGACAAGGTGATTCGCTACGGACTGGGGGCCGTCAAGGGCACGGGCCAGCTGGCGGTCGAGGCCATCGTGCGGGCGCGCGAAGAAGGCGGGCCGTTCAAGAGCCTGTTCGATTTTTGCGTGCGCATCGATCGCCAGCGCATCAACAAGCGCACGGTCGAGGCGCTCATCAAGGCCGGCGCGTTCGACGCGATCCAGCAGAACCGCGCGTCGCTCATTGCCTCGGTCGACCGGGCCTTCGAGTTCTCGTCGGCCACCGAGGCCAATGCCGCGCAGGTCGACATCTTCGGCGACAGCGAGCACGGCTCGGCGACGCAGGAGCCCGAGCTGGTCGATGCCACGCCCTGGGGCGTGAAGGAGCGGCTCACCTACGAGAAAACGGCCGTCGGCTTCTATCTCTCGGGCCATCTGTTCGACGAGGTCTCGCACGAGGTGCGGCGCTTCTGCAAGCGCGAGATCGGTGACCTGATGGACACCCGCGAGCAGCAGGTGATCGCGGGCATCGTGAGCGACTTCCGCGTGATCAACGGGCAGCGCGGCCGGCTGGCGATCTTCAAGCTGGACGACAAGTCGGACTCGATCGATGCCACCGCCGACGAGGCGCTGATCAACGCGAACCGCAACACCCTGAAGGACGACGAACTGGTGATCGTGAGCGGCCGGCTGCAGCCGGGGCGCGGCGGTTTCGAAGCGCGCTTTCAGGTGCAGCAGGTGTGGGACCTGGCCACGGCGCGATGCCGCTTTGGCAAGTTCCTGCGGGTGGCCGTGAACGGCAAGGCGCCCGACATCGCCCGTCTGGTGAAAGACTTTCCTCCGCGCACCGAGCAAAGCGAGCATGGCGACCTGGTGCAGGGGCTGCCCGTTCGTCTCTCGATGGCGCGTGGTGGTGCGCAGGTCGAACTGCAGCTGGGAGAGCGCGCCAAGTTCTTCCCGACCGATGCTGCGCTCGCGAGCTGGACGGCGCAGGCGGAAGCTGGAAAAGCCTCGGTGGTCTACGAGTAAAGAGGCAAGCAAGGCGCGCGGTTGCGCAGCACCCGCGCGCGCTCGCAGGCCGAACTCGACCTCAAGCGGCTGTGCCCGGTGCGCTGGCGGCAGTGGTGGCAGCGAGCTCGCCCGCCTTGTCTCCCTTCTTGCGCAGAGCCAGTTCGATCTGTTCGAGCACGGCCTCCGGCGCATGCAGCCAATCCTTGGCGAGCACCTGCACCACCTCCCAGCCGAACGCATCGAGCACGCGCGGACGCGAGACATAGCGTTCGAGCACGTCGCGGTTCTCGTAATGCGCAGCGGTGTCCACGAGGATGCCCAGTGCATAGTGGCCGGCCTCGGGCGCGCGTAGCGCAAGGTCGCAGCGGAAGCGCGACTGTCCCACCTGTTCGTCGACCGCGTGGCCGCGCGCGCGCAGCGCCGCCGCGAGCTGCGCCGTCACTTCGTCGGTGCGCGCATGCTGCGCGCTGCTGCCCCGCGTGAGCGGGTTCATGCCTTCGAGCACGCGCCGCGCGGTGGCCGAGTCGCCACGCGACAAGCACTCCGCATAGCGCAGGAACTGCTTGAGGGCCGCAGCGCCTTCGTTGTGATCGTTTGTGATCGCCTCGTGGCGAATGGTCGAGACCACCGCCATGTGATGCCGTGCACGGCTGAAGATCACGTTCAGCCGCTTCTCGCCGCCGCGCTGGTTGATCGGCCCGAAATTCATCAGCATGCGGCCCTCGGGGTTCGGGCCGTAGCAGATGCTCAGAATGATGATGTCGCGCTCGTCGCCCTGCACGTTCTCCAGGTTCTTGATGAAGAGGCCGCAGAACTGGTCGTCTTCCTCGCGCACGTACTCGGCCTCGAGCCGCGCGGCGAAGTCGCTGTCGATGGCGCCGAGCGCATCGAGCTCGGCTTCGATCTCGGTCTGCTGCGCTTCGGAGAAGGCGACGATGCCCAGGCTTCGGCCCGTCTCGCGTTTGAGCAGTTCGCGCACCAGTTGCGCGATGTGGCGCGCCTCGCCGTCGTTGATGCGGTTCTCGTACACCGCATCGGTCACGCGGTGGAAGCTGATGGCGCGCGAGAGCAGGGCATCGACCTGCGCCGCCACCGATTCGTCAGTCGGGTTGCGCGACTGCACGAGGATCTCGTCGCGCGCGGCCGCGGGCAGGCTGCGGTCCGGAATGGTGAACAGGTTGCCCGCGTAGAAGGCTGCGTTCGAAAAGCCGATGAGCGACTCGTAGCGGCTGCGATAGTGCCAGGCGAGCAGGGTGGCCGGCAGGTTGCGCGCGCCCTGGTTCAACAGGCTGTCGGCATCGAGCACCACGGCGATGCGGTCGCCCTCGTCCTCGACCGACACCGTGTCGTCCTCCGGATCGCGGCCCGAGGAGAAGAAGCTCGTCGGCGGGAGCTGCATTTCGTCGCCCACCACGATGATCTGCGGCGCGCGGTAGAGCGCGGGCACGGCTTCTTCCACCGGAATCTGGCTCGCCTCGTCGAAGATCACCACGTCGAACAGATCGGCGGCGAGCGGCAGCGTGTCCGACACCGAGAGCGGGCTCATCAGCCAGATCGGTTTCATGTCGCGCACGACCTGCCCGGTATCGCCGGAGGCGAGTTCGCGGATGGCCTTGTAGCGCATGGTCTTGCCGAACTCGTGTTCGAGTTCGCGCCGGCCCGCGTTGTAGCTTTTCTTGAAGAGCTTGCCGCCAGCGTCGAGCTGGCTTGCGGGCAGGGCGCTCTTTTGCACATGGTCACGAAAGCGCTGGCGCACCGCGGCGGCCAGGGTGCGGGCGTTGCGGTCGAGCAGCTTGCGCTCCCCCTCGCCCAGGCGCTGCGCATGGCGCGTGAGCGCGGCGCTGTCGAAGCGCGGCAGCCAGCGCTCGGTGCGGTAGACCCGCTCCAGCCCTTCGTGCGCCACGGCGTATTCGACGGCGTCGGGCGCGAGCGGCAGCGTGCGCAGCGCCCTGGCCACCGCCGGATCGGCATCGGCCAGTTCCTGCAAGTGGGGCAGCACCGTCGGCAGGGTGTCGGCCTGCTCGCGCATCGTGCGGGCCAGCGCTTCGAGCGACGCCAGCGGCTGGGTGGCAGGGTCGGCCAGCAGTTCGTGCCACAGGGCATCGAGCGCGTCCGTGCGCTGGCCGAGGGCGGCCAGTCGTTCGACGTTGCGGCTCGCGCCGGGTTCGGTGTGCAGGTGCGCATGGAAGGCTGCGTGCACGCCGTTGCCGGTGCCATCGCCGCGGCGCAGGGTGTCGAGCTGCTGCACGAACTCTTCGGGGTCGGTGCAGCCGTAGGTGGCTTCGATCTGCGCCGCCTGCTTGCCGACGGCCGCGCGGGCCGTGTGCTCGCCCAGCAGTTCCTCGAGCACCTGGCTGGGCAGCGGGCGGACTGCGTGCTTGGCGAAGTCATAGCGGCGCTTGAGCTCGCCCGACAGCCGCCACCACGAGGGCTGGAGCCAGCGCAGCAAGGAGCCTTGTTGCGCCTTGGCCTGAGCGAGGCCGGCTTCGGTGTCGCCCGGCGAGAACTTGTCGCGCCAGTGGATCGTGCGTTCGAGGGCTTCCTTGAGCACCTGCTGCAACGCACGGCGCTGCGTCATCGCCTCGCCGAAAGCGAGGCTGGTGGGGTGTGCGGTGTCGAGCAGTGAGAGATGCCCGCGCGCAGCGAGCGCAGCCACGCGGCGTGCGTCGGCCACCACGGCCAGTGCGTCGCCCCAGAGGACGCGGGCGTCGGCGAGCGGTGGCCAGGCTTCGATGAGTGCATCGCGGTGCGGGCCGATCTGCTCCGCCGTGCGGTCGCCGAGTTCGACCAGCCGTGCGAGCGGCCGCTCCTGCCGCAGCAGCGCCGGCGCGAGCTGCGCGAAGGCATGCTGCGCGAGATACGGCACGCCGAGGCTTTCGGTCACGGCGAGGTGCAGGCGGGCGATCAGGTCGGCATGACGGCGCCAGGCCGCGAAGGTGGGCAGGGCCTCGGCCTGCAACGGCGTGAGCGCCGGGTCGTGCGGCTTGAGCGCGATCAGCCGCGCCATCAGCGTACGCACTGTCACGGCCAGATGTTCGGGTGCTTCGCGCATCGCGGCGTCGAACCGCTCCAGCGCCTTCAGGTCGGCGTCCATGGTGTCGACGAGTTGCTTGCGCTCGCGGGTCTCGGCCTCCAGTTCCTCGGGCGACGCGAGCCAGTGCTCGTAGGTCTTCTTGAGGTTCTGCACGAAGGCCTTCTTGTCGCCCTGCGAGTCATGAATCATGCAGCACAGCTCGTCCAGCCCCTGCTGCCTCAGCCGATGGAACACCACGTCGATGGCGGCGCGCTTCTCGCAGACGAAGAGCACGCGCTGGCCCCGCCCGACGTAGTCGGCGATGAGGTTGGTGATGGTCTGCGACTTCCCGGTGCCGGGCGGCCCCTGGATGATGTAGCTGGTGCCGGTGCGCGCCAGCGCCACGGCGGCGGTCTGCGTGGCGTCGGCCTGCACCACGGGCCACTGGTCGGCCAGCGGCAGCGCAGCCGGCGGTTCGGCATCGACCTGGCGCGGCTGCAGCGAGAACACGCGGTCGAAGGCCTCGCTCGCGATTTCGGTTTCGCTCAGCGCCGAATAGTCGCGCACCAGGGACATCTTGCGATGGTTGAAATTGCCGAGCGTCACCGAGGTGAGGTCGACGTCCCACTGGTAGGGATTGCCGGTGCTTTCGCGCAGCGTGAAGGTCTCGCGCTCGGTCTGGGCTGCGGTGGAGGCCATCTGCGGTGCGCGCGGCACGGGCCGGGCGCCGACCGCATCGCGCAACGGCAGCGGAACCGGCCGCACCTTCGCGTGAAAGAGCTGAAGGCCGAGCGGGCGGAAGTCGTCGCGCGCGTAGCTGAAGTCCTGCGCCGCGACGGGTTGCGCACCGGGGTTGCGCACGCGCGCGCGGCGCTTGAACTGTTCGAGCCGCTGGCGGGCACGCTGATGAATCAGTTCGATTTCGGGCTGCTTCACGAGCCGCAGCTGCACGCCGGGCTCGCTGGCCGCGATCTGTGCGGCGAGCTGGGCATGGAACTGCTCGATGGTGGTTTCGCGCAGATCCACCGTCTCGGGCAGCACGATGCCGTAGAGCTGGCGCAGGTGGTGCCGCAGCGTCGGGTTGACCTGGGCTTCGCTCGAGGCGGCTTCAAGCAGGTACTGGTCTTTTACTCCCTTCTTGCGCGTGAGTTCGACCGACAGCATGAGGAGCGGCGACGCGATGCGCTCGGCCCGCTCGGTTTCTCCTTCCTTCAGGTTGTGCCAGCGCAGGAAGGCGATCACCAGTGACAGCTGCGAGAAGCCGTATTCGGAGCGGTCACGCCGCGCCTCCTGCAGGATGCGGTCGAGTGCGCCCGGCAGGTAGGGCTGGTCTTCGAAGCGCAGCCAGCGCGCGAGCGGCACGGGGTCGCAGGTGGCGATGTCGCTCGCAAAGCGGCCGTCCCACACGCAGAGCTGGTCGACGCGGATGTTCTTGATGTCGACCACCAGCGGCACGCTCGCCACCGTGAGGTTCACGTGCGTCTGGCTGGGTTTGAAATGCAGCAGGCGGTTGCGTCGCGAGAGGTCGAAGAGGCGGTCGCGCAGATGCAGGCGGATCGCCTGGCGGCGCTGGCCCGCGCCGTCCCTGGCGGGCGCGATGCGGTCGAGGCCGAGGTCCAGGGGCTGGTCACGGTAGGTTTCGAGCCGGCGGATCACCGAGGGCAGGTCTCGTGCGCGTTCGTGGCGGTCGAGCGCGGTCATCTCGCCGATCACCGCGCCCACCACCGGGTGCAGACGGTGGTTGAGTGCGAACAGGTTGCCGCGGCCCGCGACGAAGCGGCTCAGGTCCTCGGTGTCGGTGAAGTCGAGCCCGCACGAGAGGCTGGCCAGCACCTGGCCGAGGCAGAGGATGTCGGTCAGCGCGTCATGGTGCCCGAAGCGCAACTCCCACGCCGTGTAGCCGGGCAGGTAGACGGGGCGCGTCGGCAGGGCGTCGGGCGAGGCGTCGGCCATGAGCGCAAGGTTCTCGACCGACACGCCTTCGTCGGTATCGACCGTCACGCGGTGTTCGCCGACCACGCGCAGCACGGAAGCCGCGGGCTGTTCGAGCGGTGCGATGGCTTCGCGGTTCTGGCGCGGCTCTGCGCCTGTGGGCTGTGCGAGCGCGAGGGCGGGTGCGTCGTCGACACGGTAGGCGAATACGCTTCCGAGCGCGGCGACCTTGCCTTGCTCGTGCAAGGCGGACACCTCGCGCAGCAGCGGCAGCACGAGGCTCAGCACGTCGTCGGTCTGCAGGCCACCGTGGGCGTCGCCGGTGTCCAGCAGCTGCTGAATGGGAGAGGTGGCGGGTGTCGTCATGCGGATGCGCCCTGAAGATGTTGGGCCGCTGCCTTTTCAAGCAGGGTGGCGGCATCGCGCTTCACGCGGGTCAGGCTGCGCTTGGGAAAGCGCATGTCTTTCAGGACGCGCTGTTCGAGCTGGTCGGCGCAGCCCATGGCTTCGGCAAGACCGAGCGCGGCGGCGAGCGTGATGTCGTCGAGGTCGGGGTCGGCCGCGACGAAATCGACCAGCACGCTGGCCAGGTAGTCGTGCACGCCAGCCGGCACCGGCGCGGGCGGCGGCATGGTCGCCGAGGGCGGCGCGAAGTTCGGGAAGAAGCGGCGCGCGTGGGCCAGCAGCGATTCGGACTGCAGGAACGGGCGTTGCAGCAACTGGGCGATGGTCTCGCGCGTCAGTGCATTGGCGCGCTGCTGGCCGAGCAGGTCGAGCGTGGCGACGTCCAGCGGGCCTTCGAGCGCGCCCGCCAGCCATTCGTCGGCTTCGGGCTGGCGCTCGGTCCACAGGCGCAGCGCCCGCGCTCGCACGAACACCTCGGGGTGGCTGGTGCCGCGCGTCTGGAGTTCGGGCTCGGCGCAGATCTCGTCGGCCTGCCGCAGGTAGCTCGCCGCATTGACCTGCGCGAGGCCGGTCTGCACCTTGACCAGCGCAGTGACCGCGGGTTCGAGCGCCGCGCAGGCGATGCAGGCACCGCGGTCGGCAAAAGCCTCGGTGTAGAGCCCGTAGCGGCGCGCCGCATGCAGATGGCTCGCGTCGGCGCGGGAGTCGGCCGCCGCGGCCTGCAGGATGCGGTCGACCACGTGGTACTTGCCGCCGTCGCGCTCCCACAGCAGGTAGTGCGCGAGTTCATGGCCGAGCACGGCCTGCAGCTCGGGGCCCTGCAGGCGTTCCAGCAGCGGGCCCGAGAGCACGATGTGCGCCTCGCCGGGCAGGAAGTAGAGTGTGGCGTTCATCGTGCCGTCGCCCGCCTGGTAGAGCGTGACGCGCGCAGTGATGCCCAAGTGCAGCGCGGCCGCGGTGCAATGCGCGTGCAGATCGGGATGGGCATCGGCATCGAGCCGGTACGAATTGCGCAGCAGGTCGGCGCGCACTGCCGCGGCATGCTCCTCGCGCGCTTCTGCCGAGGCAGCCCAGCGCCAGACCTCGCGCTCGTTCGCCTGCAGATGGGCGGCAAGTGCTTGCTGGTAGGGAAGCGGGGTCAGATCTTCGAGGCGAACGGCGGGAGTGGTGTCGACCATGTCAGGAGCGCCAGGCAATAAGTTGCCGACGATCCTAAACGAGCGGCTCTGCTCAGTGCGCCATCGGCGCGACGGCCAGATCGGGCATCACGTTCATGATGCGCAGCGTCTGCTGCACCACCTGGCTGAACACCGGCGCCGCCACCAGACCGCCGAAGTACTTGCCGGCGCTCGGCTCGTCGACCATCACCGCGACGATGATGCGCGGCTTGTCGATTGGCGACATGCCCGTGTACCAGGCGCGGTACTTGTTGCCGGCGTAACCCTTGCCGACCTGCTTGTGCGCGGTGCCGGTCTTGCCGCCCACCGAATAGCCCTCGGTCTGTGCCAGCGGCGCGGTGCCGCCGGGCGCGGCCGCCATGTGCATCATCTGGCGCACCTCGCTCGCCACCAGCGGCGAGAACACCTGCACGCCGGCCGGCTGCTCGCCGTTGTTCTTCAGCAGGTTCACAGGGATCACCTCGCCGTTGTGAGCGAAGGCGGTGTATGCATGCGCAATCTGGAACAGCGAGGCCGAAAGGCCGTAACCGTAGGACATGGTGGCCTGCTCGATCGGGCGCCATGACTTCCATGGCCGCAGCCGCCCCGTCACCGCACCGGGAAAAGGCGTCTGCGGCTTCTGCCCGAGGCCGACGGCCGTGAGCGAGTTCCACATCTCCTCGGCCGTCATGCGTTGCGATATCTTGGTCGCCCCCACGTTGCTCGACTTCTGGATCACACCCTCGACCGTGAGCACGCCGAAGTTCTCGTCGTCATGGATGGTCGCGCCCGACACGGTGATGCGTCCCGGATTGGTGTCGATGATGGTCTTGGGCGTGACGCGGCCCAGTTGCAGCGCGGTGGCAACGGTGATTGGCTTCATCGTCGAGCCGGGCTCGAACACGTCGGTCATCGCGCGGTTGCGCAGTTGCTCTCCGGTGAGATTGCGGCGGTCATTGGGGTCGTAGCTCGGGTAATTGGCCATGGCCAGCAGTTCGCCCGTCTGGGCGTTGACCACCACCACGCTGCCGGCGTGCGCCTTGTTGGCAATGACGGCGTCGCGGATCTTCTCGTAGGCGAAGTACTGCACGCGGTCGTCGATGCTCAGCTGGACGTCGTGGCCATCGGTCGGCGGCACCTGGTCCTCGGTGTCCTCGACGATGTGGCCCAGCCGGTCCTTGATGACGTGGCGCGAGCCGGAGGTGCCGGCCAGTTCGCGGTTGAAGGCAAGCTCCACACCTTCCTGCCCGGTGTCCTCCACGTTGGTGAAGCCGGCCAGGTGCGCCGCCGCCTCGCCTTCGGGGTACTGGCGGCGGTAGTCGCGCCGCAGATAGATGCCCTTGATGTCGAGCGCCGCGATCTCCCGGCCGACCGACGGGTCGACTTGGCGCTTGATCCAGACGAAGCTCTTGTCCTCGTCCTCGAGCTTCTTGTCGAAATCCTTCTGCGGCATGCCAAGCAACCTGGCCGCTTGCTTGAGCTTGGCCTGCACCGCGGGATCGTCGCGCTCGATGTCCTCGGGAATGGCCCAGATGCTGGGCGCGGGAACGTCGGAGGCAAGGATCATCCCATTGCGGTCGAGGATGCGGCCGCGGTTCGCAGGCAGTTCCAGCGTGCGCAGGTAGCGCACATCGCCCTGGTGCTGGAAGAAGTCGTTGTCGAAGATCTCGATGTAGGCCGCACGGCCCGCCAGCAGCACGAAGCCAAAGGCAATGCTGGCGACGATGAACTTGCTGCGCCACACGGGCGTTGGACTGGCAAGCAGCGGACTGCTGCCGTAGCGGATGCGGCCGTTGGGATTCATCTTGTGCGGGCATGGCACCCGGCTGTTGTTGTCCGCGGGTAGACAACGGGGCATCGGACGAGTTCCGGGCGGTGGTCCGAAACCGCCCGGAATCGATGCGCAAATCGATGCTGCGCCGTCAGCGCTTGGGCCGCAGCGAGACGATCAGCGACGGGAAGATGCGCCCGTCGGTGTCGCGCGGCAGCTTGTCGGTCTTGTGCAGGCCGCGTTCGGCGGCTTCGTCCCAGGCAGGGAGCCCACTCGACTTGGTGAGCTTGACGCCGACGATGGTGCCGTCTGGCGCGAGATTCACTTCGAACTCGGCCGCGGGGTTGCCGTTCACCGTCTCCGCATCGGGGAAGGTGATGTTCGGCCGCACCGCCGCTGCAATGCGTCCCGCGTAGCCGCTCGAGGGCCCCGACGAACGCAGGGCCGTGCCCTTCGAATCGTCGGCGCCGCTCGCGCCGGCCAGGCCCTGCATGCGCTTGAGCGTTGCGGCGCGGTCGGCGGCCGCCTGCTTGGCGGCAGCTTCCTGCTGCTTTTTCGCTTCGGCCTGCTTGGCCTCGGCCTCTTGCTGCTTCTTCTGCTGCTCGGCGAGCTTTTGCTGCTGGACCTTCTTGCGCTCGGCTTCGTCTTCGGCGCGCTGCTTGGCCTCGAGCTCTTTCTTGCGCTGCTGTTGCTGGCGCTCGAGCTCGCGCTCCTTCTGCTCTTTTTCTTCCTTGAGCTTTTTCTCACGCTCCAGGGCGATGTCGGGCGCGCGCGGCGGTGGCGCGGGTTCCGGGGCCTTCACCTGCGGCGGTGGCGGGGGCGGTGCGGGCGCAGGCGGCGGTGGTGCGGGGGCGGGCGTCGGGGCTTGCGGTGCGGACAGGCGCGGCGCAGCCTGCTGCACCGTGGAAGACCACAGCTCCGCATCGACCGCGCCGTCGTCGGCCTCGCTGCGCCAGCGCACTCCCCACGTCAGCGCCGCGATCAGGAGCGCATGCGCGACCAGTGCGAGCATCACCGCGCGCGGCGTGCCGCGCTGCGGTGGTGGTGCGAACTCGGGGCGATCCAGGGCGAGCGACATGCCTTATTTGCCGCCCGTGGTGGTGACGGACAGGCCTACGCGCTCGATGCCGCTGCGCTTGAGCTGGTTCATCGCCTTCACGACGGTTTCGTACTTGACGGACTTGTCGGCGCTGATAACCACGGGGCGCTGCTCGTCGCCGCCCTGGGCGGTCTTGGCCGCGGAGCCGATCTGGGTCATGGGAATCGACGCGCCGCCGCTGCCGGTGGACGGGTCTTTCTTGATCTGCACTTCATCGTCGCTCTTGATCACGATCTCGATGGGCTTGTCGGGCTGCTTGTTGGCGCGGTCGACCGAGGGCAGGTTGATCACGCTCGGCGTGATGAGCGGCGCCGTGACCATGAAGATGATCAACAGTACCAGCATCACGTCGATGAACGGGACCATGTTGATCTCGTTGATCGTGCGGCGGCCTCGGCCCCGGGATGAAACGGCGGGCATGCGCTGGACCTCCGTTCAGCGGTTGGCCGGAGCCGCCGAAGTTGCCGACGCCACCGCGGCCGGGTTGGCCGACAGGTTGCGCTGCAGGATGTTGGAGAACTCCTCGATGTAGGTCTCCAGGGCAATGGCGATCTTGTCAATCTCGCGCGCAAAGCGGTTGTAGCCCACCACGGCCGGAATCGCGGCAAACAGGCCGATGGCGGTGGCCACCAGCGCTTCGGCGATGCCGGGCGCCACGGTGGCCAGCGTCACTTGCGCGAGCGCGGCCAGGCCGGTGAAGGCATGCATGATCCCCCAGACCGTGCCGAAGAGGCCGACGTACGGCGAGACCGAACCGACGGTGGCGAGGAACGACAGGTTCTGTTCGGCCGCGTCGAGTTCGCGCTGGAAGCTCGCGCGCATGGCACGGCGGGCGCCGTCGAGCAGGGTGGGGGCGTCGCTCACGTGGCGCTCGCGCAGCTTCTGGTACTCGCGCATGCCCGAAGCGAAGATGCGCTCCATGGGGCCGGCGAACTTGGCGTTCTGCGCGGCCGAGGCAAACAGCTCATTCAAGCTGGTGCCCGACCAGAACTCGCGCTCGAAGTCGTCGTTGAGCGCGCGCATGCGGCGCAGGGAAAAGTACTTGCGGATGATCGCGGCCCAGCTGGCGATCGAGACGATCACGAGCAGCAGCACGACCAGTTGCACCACGAAGCTCGCGTGGAGCAGGAGATTGATGATGGAGAGGTCTTGGTTCATGGCTTGAAAGGTTGAGTCATGGAGCCGCCGCAGCGCTCCAGGGTTCCCGAAACTTGGCTCGGTATGCGCGCGGGGCGCAAAGTGGAAGCATCCACCCAGCCGATGCGGATCTTGCCTTCGCACAGCAGGACGGGCGCCGAGGCTCCCGTACGCTCTTGCTCTGTTTTTGATAGCACGCGTTGACCGATTATCAACGACGCAGTGCCCAGTTGTTGAAGATCGGCTGTAACCAGCAGTTCGTCGTCCAGGCGGGAAGGGCGATGGTATTTGAGCTGCGTTTCGCTCACCACGAACTGGCCGCCGGTTTCCTCGCGCAGCTTTCGCTGCTCCACGCCCAGCGAGCGCAGCCACTCGGTGCGGCCGCGTTCCATGAACTTGAGGTAGTTGGCGTAGAACACGATGCCGCCGGCGTCGGTGTCTTCCCAGTAGACGCGGATCGGAAACGCGTAGCTCATCGGGCCGGGTTCGCGATCATGGCGCGCAGGCGTTCGACGGATTCCTGCAGATGCGCCATCGAACTGGCGGTGGAGAAGCGCACGAACTTGCTGGTTTCAGCAGTGCCGAAATCGCGCCCGGGCGTGACGGCGACGTGGGCGCGCTTCATGGTTTCGAAAGCGAAATCCCAGCTGCCCGAAATGCCCAGCTTCTCGGCGACGCGGGTGCAGTCGGCCCAGGCATAGAAGGCACCGTCGGGCACCACGGGCACGTCGAGGCCCAATGCGTTGAGCTGCGGAATGAACCAGTCGCGTCGCGCCTTGAACTCCGCGCGGCGGCGTTCGTATTCGGCAATGCTCGGTTCTTCGAAGCAGGCCAGCGCGGCGTATTGCGACACGGTGCTGGGGCAGATGAAGAGGTTCTGCGCAAGCCGCTCGATCACGGGCACCAGCGCTTCGGGCACCACCAGCCAGCCGAGTCGCCAGCCGGTCATGTTGAAGTACTTGCTGAAGCTGTTGATGCTGATGACGTTGTCGTCGATGGCCAGCGCCGTCTGGCCGAACGCGTCGTCATACGAGAGACCGAGATAGATCTCGTCGATCAGCGTGATGCCGCCACGCTGCGACACCACCTCGTGGATGCGGCGCAACTCGTCGGGCGCAATCGAGGTGCCGGTCGGGTTGGAGGGCGAGGCGAGCAGCACGCCGCGCGTCTTGTCGGTCCATGCAGCTTCCACCTTGACGGCGGTGAGCTGGAAACGCTCTTCGGCGGTGGTCGGCACCAGCACGGCCTTGCCGTCCGCGGCGCTCACGAAGTGGCGGTTGCACGGATAGCTCGGGTCGGGCAGCAGGATCTCGTCGCCGGATTCGATCAGTGCGAGGCAGGCCAGCTGCAATGCGGCCGAAGCCCCCGCGGTCACCACGATGCGGCGGGCTGGCACGTCGACGCCGAAGCGCTGCGCGTACCAGCCGCTGATGCGCTCGCGCAGCAGGTCCAGGCCGGTGGCCTGCGTGTACTGCGTGGCACCGGCACGCACGGCGCGAGCGGCAGCTTCCTGCACGAGCGGTGGCGCGGTGAAGTCGGGCTCGCCGATGTTGAGAAAGATCATCGGCCGGTCGGTGTGGGCCACCTCGCGCGCGAGCACGCCGGCCGCCTTGGCGACCTCCATCACATAGAAGGGTTCGATGCGCTGTGCGCGCGCCGAAATCTTCACGTCCTGGCCTTGCCTGAAGCCCGGTCGGCCTCGACCTCGGCAGCGCGCAGTTGAGGCGCCAGGCCGTTGAGCACGGCGTTGACGTACTTGTGGCCGTCGGTGCCGCCGAATTCCTTGGCAAGCTCGATGCACTCGTTGAGCACCACGCGCCACGGCACGTCCAGGCAATGCTGGAACTCGTACACGCCGATCCACATCACGGCATGCTCGATGGGCGATATTTCTTCGAACTTGCGGTCGAGCAGCGGCCGGATCAATGCGTCGAGCTGCTCGGCGCCTTCGATGGAGCCGTGCAGCAGCGCGTCGTAGTGCGCGGCGTCGGCCTTGTGAAAGCCCGCGAGGTCGCGCGTGAAGTGATCGATCTCGGTCGGGTCGTTGCGGCCCACCAGGTGCTGGTAGAGCGCCTGCAGCGCGAATTCGCGTGCGCGGCTGCGGTTGGACTTGGCCGAAGCCTTGCGCGCGCCCGTGCTGGTGAGTCCGGTGCGCGCCTGGCGCGGCTTGGCGCCGGCTGTCTTGTTGTTGTCTTCGGTCATTGGAGAGAGGCCAGCAATTGCGCCATCTCGACAGCCACCTGGGCCGCATCGCGGCCCTTGTCGGTCTGCCGGGCAATGGCTTGTTCCATGTTTTCGGTCGTGAGGATCGCGTTGGCGATGGGAAGGCGATGGTCGAGCGCAACGCGGCTCACGCTTGCGCCCGATTCGTTGGCCACCAGTTCGAAGTGGTAGGTCTCGCCGCGGATGATGCAGCCTAGCGCGACCAGCGCGTGGTAGCCGCCGCGCACGGCCATCGCCTGCAGGGCCACGGGCACTTCGAGCGCGCCGGGAACCTGCACATGATGGATGTTGTCCGCGGCCACGCCCAGCTTTTCGAGCTCGGCGACGCAGGCCGCGGCCAGCGCATCGGTGATGTCGGCGTTGAAGCGCGCTTGCACGATGCCGATGCGCAGCCCTTTTCCGTCGAGCGGCTTGGCATCCGCGCCCTTGTTTGCACCTTGCATGTCGTGTCAGTCTTTCGTGAGGTAGCCGGCAATTTCGAGGCCGTAGCCTGCGGCCATGCTCGGCATGCGGCGGGGCGTGCCGAGCAGGTTCATCTTGTGCACGCCGCATTCGCGCAGGATTTGCGCGCCGATGCCGTAGCTGCGCAGATCCATGCGGCCGCGCTCGGGGGCTTGCGCGGGGCGCGCGGTGCCGTCGAACTGCGCGAGCAGCTCGCCGGCCGTTTCGCCGCAGTTGAGCAGCACGGCCACGCCCTTGCCTTCGTTCGCGATGTGCGCGAGGCTGGCATCGAGGCTCCACGAGTGCAGCGAGCGGTTGATTTCGAGCGCGTCGAGCACCGAGAGCGGCTCGTGCACGCGCACCGACACCGTGTCTTCGGGCGCCCACTTGCCGCGCACCAGTGCAAGGTGCACGCCGCGGCTGGGCTTGTCGGTGAAGGCGTGGGCGGTGAAGGTGCCCCAGGCGGTCTGGATTTCGCGGCAGCCGACCTTCTCGACCAGCGATTCGGTGCGGCTGCGGTGCTCGATGAGCGCGGCAATGGTGCCGATCTTGAGCCCGTGCTCGGCCGCAAAAATCTGCAGGTCGGGCAGGCGCGCCATGGTGCCGTCTTCGTTCATCACCTCGCAGATCACCGAGGCGGGCGAGCAGCCGGCCATGGCCGCGAGGTCGCAGCCGGCTTCGGTATGGCCGGCGCGCATGAGCACGCCGCCGTCCACCGCCTGCAACGGAAAGATGTGGCCAGGCTGCACCAGGTCGCTGGCCACCGCGTTGCGCGCCACGGCCGCCTGCACGGTGCGCGCGCGGTCGGCGGCCGAGATGCCGGTGGTCACGCCTTCGGCCGCTTCGATCGAAACGGTAAAGGCGGTCGAGTGCTTGGCGCCATTGCGGGAGACCATCGGCGGCAGCTGCAGCCGCTCGCACATTTCGCGCGAAAGCGTGAGGCAGATCAGCCCGCGCGCATGCCGCGCCATGAAGTTGATGGACTCGGGCGTGATGTGGTCCGCCGCAATGACGATGTCGCCTTCGTTCTCGCGGTCTTCCTCGTCCACCAGGATCACCATGCGGCCGGCGGCGAGCTCGGCCACGATCTCCTCGACGGAGGAAATCGGCGCGGGTGCCCGCGAGCTGCGGGGCGCGCCGATGGGCGTGACGGAAGCGTTCATTCGGCAGTGTCCTTGGAGTACGTGGATTGCATGGAAGCCATGGATGTGGGCGCAAGAACGCCGGCCTGAAGCATGCGCTCCACGTAGCGCGCCACGGTATCGATTTCGAGGTTGACCTGGGAACCCGCCTTCAGGTCGCCCAGCGAGGTGTTCTCGACGGTGTGCGGAATCAGGTTGATGCTGATCTCGCTGCCATCGGCGCTGTCGGCCACGCTGTTGACGGTCAGGCTCACGCCGTTGATGGTGATGGAGCCTTTGTAGGCCAGAAAGCGTGCCAGCGCGTGCGGTGCGAGCACGCGCAGCTCCCAGCTTTCGCCGACCGGCGCAAAGTGGCTCACCGTGCCGATGCCGTCCACATGGCCCGAGACGATGTGGCCGCCCAGCCGGTCGCTGGCGCGCAGCGCCTTCTCGAGGTTGATGCGGGCGCCGTCTTCGGTGAGGCCCGCGGTCTTGTCGAGGGATTCGGCCGAAATGTCGATGGTGAACTGCTGCTGCGCCGGATCGAGGGTGGTGACGGTCATGCACGCGCCGTTGAGCGCAATGCTGTCGCCGAGCCCGACATCGTCGAGATACCCGTCGGGCACCGAAATGCCGAGTCTTTTGCCGTAGGAGGAGGAGGGGCCGAGGTCGTGGATGGCGGCGATGCGCCCCACGCCGGTAATGATTCCGGTGAACATTCGCACATTTTCGCAGATGCGTGAGCCCCCCGGCTTTTCATGGCGCTTTAGGGCGATGTGATCCGTCCCCTGAAAGCGCGAGGCGATTAGAAGTTGTCGCGTCCACTCACCCGCGACTCGATCCGAAGATCTGGTCCCAGCATCTCCACCGACTTGAATTCGAGCGGCAGCGCGCCAGCCAGCGAGGTGAGCGGACCCTCGGCATGCAGGTGGCTTGCCATCTCCAGGCCGCTGCCGATCAGCTTGGGTGCCAGATACACCAGCAGTTCGTCGACGCAGCCTTCGCGAATCAACGAGCCGTTCAGCTTGTGGCCGGCTTCGACGTGAAGCTCGTTGACGCCGCGCTGAGCCAGGTCTTTCAGCATGGCGGCCAGGTCGACCTTTCCGCTTGGATTGGGCAGGCAGGTGATCGTGGCGCCCCGTGCCTCCAGCGCCTTGGCGCGGGCTTCATCGCGCGCTGCGGCATAGATCCACACCGGCCGACCTGCTATGAAAACATGAGCATCGGGCGGCGTCTGCAGATGGCTGTCGACCACCACCAGGTGCGGCTGGCGCGGCGTGTCGACCAGGCGCACGTCGAGGCGGGGGTTGTCTTCGAGCACGGTGCCCACGCCCGTCAGTACGGCGCTGGCACGGGCGCGCCAGGCGTGGCCGTCGGCGCGGGCGGCTTCGGCGGTGATCCATTGGCTCACGCCGTTGGCCAGGCCGGTCTTGCCGTCGAGCGAGGCCGCTACCTTGAGGCGCACCCAGGGCAGCTTGCGGACCATGCGGCTGAAGAACCCGATGTTGAGCTCGCGCGACTCGGCGGCGCCCGGGCCGGTTTCCACCTGGACGCCGGCCGCACGCAGGCGGGCGAAGCCTTGGCCCGCCACTAGCGGATTCGGATCGGCCAGCGATGCCACGACCCGGCCGATGCCGGCCGCGATGAGCGCGTCGCAGCAGGGGCCGGTGCGCCCGTGGTGCGAGCAAGGCTCGAGCGTGACGTACGCGGTGGCGCCCGCGACGGCATGGCCCTTGGCCGCCGCATCGCGCAGCGCCATCACTTCGGCATGCGGCCCGCCGGCCTGCTGCGTGTGGCCCTGGCCCAGCACCCGGCCCTCTGCATCGCACAGCACGCAACCGACGCGGGGATTGGGGTCGGTCAGCAACAGCGCGGCGGAAGCCAGCCGCAAGGCGGTGGCCATGTGCTGCGCGTCTTGGTCAAGAGAGGGCATGGACTGCGAGAAGAATTATTTAACACCTGGGCCGCCGGATCATACGAGCGGCAGTCCAAAGCGGATGAACGGTAAATCCACCGCTGAAGCCCACGCCTACGCTCCGGATTCGATGGCAGGAATAAAGAAGCAACACAAGTTGCAGGACGGGAGGACATCGAAAAATGACGACCACAAGACGGTCCGGCGCGGGCTTTTCGCTCGTGGAGGTGCTCGTTTCCGTTGCCGTGCTGAGCATCGGCTTGCTGGGCACGATTGGCATGCTGCTGGCGGCGGTGCGCGCGGGCAAGGAGACCGCCACGTTCAACGTCGCGGTCGGGCTCGTGCGCGACCTGTCCGAGAAGGTTCGCATGAACCCCGGCGTCGCGGCAGGCAACGGCGCGGCCAACACCTATCTGGTCGATCGCTCGGCCGAGGGTGCCGCTTCGAGCGCCGCGACCGGCGGCTGCACGGCGCCGGGTGCGACCTGCGACGCAGCGGGCCTGGCCGCGTGGGACATGGACGAATGGATACGCCGAGTCGCCAAGGCGTTGCCTGGCGCCCGGGTACGCGTGTGCTTCGACGACAAGCCCTGGAACGCGGCGGCCGGCGAATTCGCCTGGACATGCAGCCAGAGCGGCCGCAGCCTGGTCGCAAAGCTTGGCTGGGCACCCCATGCAGATGCATCAAGCGGCAGGCAGAAGGGCGAATCGCAACGGGAGCTTCCACCGCGTCTCGTGATGCAGCTGGTCTCTGGCTGGGCGCAGGCTGGCCATGACGGCTCCTGACGCCGCACGGCCTTGCCGCGAGCAAGGCATGACGCTCGTCGAACTGCTGGTCGCCATGGCCGCCGGGCTGCTGGTTGTGCTTGCGGCCACGGCAACCTTCCTCGGCAGCAAGCAGCTCTTCGTTGCCAACGCGGAAGCGCAGGCGGTGGAAGATTCGCTGCGGTTCGCAGGTTTCGTCGTCCGGGGCATCGTGCGTCAGGCCGGATATTCCGATTACGCGCCCGACCACACCGCCGCGGACGGCACCGTGGTCATTGCCAGCAGTGCCAATCTGGCGGCATCTGCGGACGATCCGTCCGACCTCGACATCGTCGGCGCGAGCAATGCCAAGGTCAGCGCCACAGGCGAAAGCCACGGCACTCACAACAGCAAGGGCGTGAACGGAAGCGATTCACTTCGCGTGCGCTTCTTCGGCCGCAGCCGCACCGGAGGCGACGGTACCGAGCCCGATGGCACCATGGTCGACTGCATGGGAATTTCGCAGGCCGGGCCATCGGCCGGCAAGCCGGCGCTTGCCGATCGTGCGTGGAGCTTCTTTCACGTCGCCGAAGCGGCCGACAAGGAGCCCGAGCTCTATTGCAAGTACCACAGCGAAACGGTGGACACGTTCAGGTCCGAGACGCTCGCCCGCGGCATCGAGGTGTTCAAGGTTATCTATGCCTACGACGGCAACGGCGATGGCGTGCCCGAACGCTGGCTCGATGCCGCGCAACTGGAGGCGCAGGCGGGATCGGTTGCCGCCATCAACGCCGAATGGCGCAAGGTCGTCGGTCTGCGCATCGGCATGGTCGCGCGCAGTGGCCGCAACAGCAGCTGGGCTCGCGTCCAGGGCGAGCCGCTGTACCCGCTGGGCGCGGAGTTCTCGAGTACAAGTTTCAAGCCCCCGGCCGATGGCAGGCTGCGTCGCACCTCGACCTTCACGGTCATGCTGCGCAACGTCATGAAAGAGCCGGCGCCATGACCCGCGCGGATCGCCTGCCGCAACGAGGCTTCTCGTTGATCGTGGTGCTGTTGATGCTGGTCATCGCCATGGTGCTGGGCATCGGTGCGGCACAGGTTTCGCTGGTGGGCGAGCGAAGTGCGCGCAACGACCGTGACACCGAGGTTGCGTTCCAGGCCGCGGAAGCCGCGCTCGTCGACGCCGAACGCGACGTGCTCGGCCCCAATTCCAGCGCGGCTCAGCGCCTCTGTCTTTTCAGCGGCAGCGATATCTCGGCCTTCGTTCCCAGATGCGGTGGCGCGGGCATTCACCAAGGGCTGTGTGCGCCCGCCGAGGCCGGCGACAAGCCAGCGTGGATGACCGCCGACTTCGCTGCCGACAGCACGGCATCCGTCGTCTACGGCACCTTCACCGGACAAGCCTACGCCGCTGGCGACGGGGCTGCGGACGCGCGCGCCGGGACATTGCCCGCGCGTGCGCCGCGCTACATCGTCGAGGCGGTTCGCAATCTCGGCGGCTGGCAGTCGGGCCTGTTGCAGAACGCGAGCGCGCGCAATGCCTCACATCTCTTTCGCGTCACGGCCATCGGCTTCGGCATGCAAGAGGACACGCAGGTGGTTTTGCAGACCAATCTGTACAAGGCTGGCGCAAGCCCCGGCTGCCCTTCCTGAGATTTTTCACCTGAAACCGGAACCCGAATGCGTTCTCTTGACAACCATGGAATCAAAGCGATGGTCATTGCCGCAATCGCCCTCTGCATCGCTCCGCAGGCATTGGCGGCAGAGGCGGTCGAGCTTCCCACTGAAGCGCTGTCTTCCATGGCCTCGCGCGCCGATCCCAACCTGGTGATCGACCTCGCTCTGGAGTTCTCCAATGCCGGTGCCGCCTACCGCGGCGGCTTCGACTGGAAGAAGGTCTACCGCGGCTACTGGGATCCGATGGCCTGCTACGGCTATGCGGCGGCCGATGGTTATTTCAGGCGCCTTGCACCTGCGGTGAAGCTCGCGGGCGGCGAGATCGCATGTGCCAATCAATGGAGCGGCAATCTGTTGAACTGGGCGGCCACCTCCACCATCGACGTGCTGCGGCTCGCGCTGACGGGCGGAGACCGCGTGGTCGACCAAGTCGATCGCACCGTGCTGCAGCGCGCGATGCTGCAAGAAGACTTCTACCGGAGCAGCTACTTTCCCGACAAGACGGTGACCGGCAACCTCGACAAGCTCACGCCGCTCGTCGCGGACGGCCGCATGGGCGTGGGTGCGGCGGCCACTGTTCACATCAACCATTGTCTCGACCGCATGTTTGTCGGGCCGAGCGCCAGCGGCAGTTGCGCAGGTCCCGGTACCGACCAGCAATTTGGCCCGGGCGCTGCGAGTGCACCTTACTTTGCACGGGTCGAGGTTTGCACCGCGGCCGAGGCCGCGACACGCGTCGATCTCTGCCTCAAGTACCCGAGCGGCCAATTCAAGCCCGTGGGCGAAATCCAGCGCCATTCGAGTCGCATGCGCTTCGCCGCTTTCGGCTACTTGCTGGACAACGACCTGTCGCGCTACGGCGGCGTGCTGCGTGCGCCGATGAAGTACACCGGGCCTCGGAAGCGCGACGCCGGCCTCGACAGCGTGGACAACCCCCAGGCGGAGTGGAACGCGACGACCGGCGTCTTCGTGGACGATCCCGATGCGGATGCGCAGGGCGGCCGGTACAGCGGCGTCGTCAACTACCTGAACCGCTTCGGGCGTGGCGGCGCCTACAAGAAGTTCGACCCCGCGGGCGAGCTCTACTACGAGTCTTTGCGCTATTTGCAGGCCAAGGCCGCCACGCCCGAAGCTGTAGCCGGCGTGGCCGCACCGGACGATCCGCGCAAGGACGGGCTGCCGGTCTTCAACGACACTGCCCGGTGGGGCGAAGAGAGCCGCAAGAGCAACTGGGACCCGGTGGCCGCCAGCTGCCGCAAGAACCACATCCTGGCGATCGGCGATCTCGAAACGCACGATGACCGTTCGCTGCCTGGCATGTTCGGTCCAGGATCCAACAGCGCGTCCTTCGTGCCCGACACCGCCTACTGGACACGCCTCGTCGGCGCGTTCGAGAACCGCGAATCGCTTTCCTATACGCATCCTTCGGGCAAGACAGGCCTTGCCACCACCGGCAACAGCGGACTTCCGGCCTTCAACTACAAGGGCGGCGCGCAACTGGGCTCGGGCAACATCGTCAATGCAGAAACCGGCTCGGACCGGGGCTCGTTTGGCATGGCGGGGCTGGCCTACTGGGCCAATACGCAGAAGATTCGTGACGATTTTCCCGACGTTCGGGTGCAGACCTTCGGCATCGATCTGGACGCGGGCGGGCAGGGCGCCATTCGGCAGGGCCAGCGCGGCAGCGCCTTGTATCTCGCATCGAAGTACGGCGGTTTCGTCGACAGCAACGCCGATGGAAATCCGTTCCGCGGGGCGGGAGGGAGCGCCGGGGCGGACATGATCAGCAATGCCGAATGGGCCGAAGGCCTCGACGACGACGGCCAGCCGAAGCCGTCCAACTACTTCCTGGCCGGCGAGCCTCAGCAGCTTTTGGCCGCAATCCGCAAGGTGTTCCAGTCGGCGGCCGCGCCATTGGGCGAGAGCACGGCGGACCCAGCTATTTCGTCGAATCGCATCGGAGCGGCGGGAAGCAATCTCTATGTGGCCCGGTTCAGCGGGCGCAGATGGTCTGGCACGCTGCTGGCTTATCCGCTGGCGTACGAAGCGAGTTCGGGCACCGTTCGCCAGAGCGACGAACCGATGTGGGACGCAGGGGCCTTGCTGACCGGCAATGCATCGGCGCAGGCCGCGGTGCCTGCACGCGACCCGTCGGACAGGCGCATCTTCACCCTCTCGGCCACAGGCATCGGCACGCCCTTTCAATGGGACGCGCTGGACAAGCCACTGCAAAGCCAATTGAACGCCGTGCCCTATGCGGTGCCAGCGGCAACCGATGGCCTGGGCGCCGATCGGGTGGGCTACCTGCGCGGCGACCGGCGCAAGGAGCTGTCTGCCCTCGGCGGCGTGTTCCGCGTGCGCGATTCGGTGATGGGCGACGTGGCCAATTCGAACCCGCTCTTCGTCGGCTCTCCGAGCCTGAACCTGCGGGGCGTCGGCTACGAGCAGTTTCTCGACGCGCACAAGGCACGGCAGCAGGCCGTGTACGTCGGCGCCAACGACGGCATGTTGCATGCGTTCTCGGCCGCTACGGGCAACGAGCTCTTCGCCTATGTTCCCCGCGCAGTTTCTTCGAAGCTGGCCGGCTACACCTCACCCGGCTATGCGCATCAGGCCTATGTCGACGGCTCGCCCACGGCAGCGGAGGCGCGGATGGCCAACGGTGCCTGGAAGACCGTGCTGGTCTCTGGGACCGGGGCAGGGGCGACTGGTGTTTTTGCGCTCGATGTCTCCGACCCCGCCGCGTTTTCCGCCGACAAGGTGCTGTGGGAGTTCACCGGCGCGGACGATGGCGACATGGGCCACGTGCTCCAGGCGCCGCGCATCATGAGGTTCCGTGTGTCCTCAGCGACTCGCACCCAGCCCGCGACGTACGCCTGGTTCGCCGTTGTTCCCTCCGGGTTCAACAACGCGAATCTCGAAAAGCGGAGCGCGCTGTTCCTGCTTTCGCTCGACAAGCCGGCCAGCGCCGCATGGAAGCGCGGCCTCAACTATCACAAGATCATGCTGCCCGCGCAGGCGGACAGCGCGCTTGTGAATGCCTTGGCCACACCCGGCGACTTTGCCGCGGCGGACGGCTGGGCACGCTGGCTGTACGCCGGCGACACGCAAGGCAACCTCTGGAAGTTCGACTTCACCGGCAACGCGCCGTGGAGCGAAGCCAACGCACTCGGACTGGGAGGCGTTCCGTTGATGGTCGCAACTTCAGGCGGCGCAGATGCAAAGCGCCAGCCCATCACCGTGGCGCCCGAAGTCGGCGTCGGACCGAACGGCGGTGCCATCGTGCTGTTCGGTACCGGCAAGTTCGTGAGTGCCGACGACATGGGCCGTGCCAGCCGCGGCGTGCAGACCCTGTACGGCGTGTACGACAGCGGCACGTCGATTCCGGCCGGCGAGACACGTGTGCAGCTCCAGTCGCGCCGGGCTGTTGCCGCCGCAGGCCAGTCATTGCCGGCCATCGTGGGCGAGCTCTTCGTCTATGGCGCTGCAACCACCAGCACCGCGAGCCGCCGCGGCTGGTATTTCGACTTTCCGGGCGCGCTGGAATCGGGCGAGCGACAAGTCTCGCGGCTCGCGCTGAGCGACGGACTCCTGTTCTTCAACACGCTGATACCCGGTGCCGAAGCGTGTGGCGCCAGCGCCGGCGGCCGCAGCTGTGCGGTCAATGCGATGACCGGACTCTCGCAAGGCGGCACTTGCGTTTCTTCGACAGTGGGGCTGCTGTCGTCGCCATTGCTGGTCGAGCTGGGCGAGAGCGCCTACACGGCCACCGATGCGTTCGGACGCCGAACGGAAACCAAGAAGCTCTCCGTCGTCAATGTCGGCGTTCCCGGTGGTGCGGGTGCCGCCCGCGTTTCGACTGTGCGGCCCACAGAGGGCGGCCGAGTCTCGCAGGTGTCCGGACGCTTGAATTGGCGCCAGATCGCCGATTACCGGAGCGCGAAACCGTGACGGCCCTGAAGAGCAGCGCCGGGTCCATCCGTGGCTTCACGTTGATCGAGGCGATGATCGTGGTTGCAATCCTCGCGATCCTGGCTGCCATTTCCTATCCGTCGTACCTGGGCTTCATGCGCAAGGGGTGGCGCGCGGAGGCGCGGTCGGCGCTGGTGCAGCAAATGCAGCAGCAGGAGCGCACCTACACCTTGGCCGGGCAGTACAAGCGCTACGAAGGCGGTTCCGGCGATGGCGGCGCAGGCGGCAAATACCTCGTTCAGAGCGGCAATTGCGAAGGGCAGGGCAGCATCGACCGCTGCATCCGGCTGACCGCGACGCCAAACGAAAGCCTTTCCGACCCGGAGGTCGGGGTTCTCTGGCTCGACAGCACGGGCGACAAGGGCTGTGACGGCACCGCGCCAAGCAGGTGCTGGCAATGAAGCGCTGCGGGCCATTGCGCAGGCCGCGCGGCGGCTTCACGCTGGTGGAATTGATGATGGTCATCGCCATCGCGGCGATCCTGGGCTCGCTCGGCGTGCCGGCATTTCGCGACCTGCTGCTCAATCAGCGCCTCGCGTCCGCGTCCAATGGTTTCGTAGCCGCGCTGAACCTCGCCCGCACCGAAGCCATTCAACGTTCGCAGAGGGTTCACGTCGTGGCGCTGAGCGCAGGCGACTGGTCGAGCGGATGGGCGGTGCGGGCGGGAACGGACGCCGCACCGCAGACGGTGCGCAAATTCGAAAGGCTGCCGAACGGCGTCGGCATCGATGCGGGGCTTGGAGACGGCTTCGTGCAGGGCCTGGATTACGACAGCAACGGCTTCTCGCGCCGGGCGGGCGGATCGGGCTTTGGCGCCGGCTGCCTGACCTTGAAGGCGGAGTCGGGCCGCAGGGCGTCGATCGTCGTGTCGGCCTCGGGCCGCGCGAGAGTCTGCAATCCCGACCTCAAGGGCGATTGCGGAAGCGGCGCCTGCGGCAAGGAAGGCCAATGAATCCGCCAAACGCGAACGGCTGACCGGTCCCGCTCAGATATCCCGCAGCAGCTGCCTGAACTCGTCCACGTCTTCGAAGCTCCGGTACACGGAGGCAAAGCGCACGTAGGCCACCTTGTCGAGCTTCTTGAGCTCGCGCATCACGAGTTCGCCCACCTTGGTCGAATCGATCTCGCGCATGCCGCTGGCGAGCAGCTTCTGCTCGATGCGCAGCAGGGCGTTGTCGATCTGCTCGATGCTCACCGGCCGCTTGCGCAGCGCCAGCATCATCGAGGCTCGAACCTTGGACGAGTCGAAGTCGGCGCGGCTGCCATCCTTCTTGACGACGACCGGAAAGTTGACGTCCGGCCGCTCATAGGTGGTAAAGCGCTTGTCGCAGGCGCTGCATTGGCGGCGCCTGCGAACGAAGTCGGCGTCTTCCGACACGCGGGTCTCGACGACCTGCGTTTCGAGATGACCGCAAAAAGGGCATTTCATGCGGCCACGTCTTGCTGGATCAGCGGTAGACCGGGAACCGGCTTGTCAGCGCGTGGACCTTGGCGCGAACCGCATCGATGTTGGCGGCGTCGCGCGGGTTCTCCAGCACGTCGGCGACCAGGTTTGCGGTGATGCGCGCCTCTTCGTCCTTGAAGCCGCGCGTGGTCATGGCGGGGGTGCCGATGCGCACGCCGCTCGTCACCATCGGCTTTTCAGGGTCGTTGGGGATCGCGTTCTTGTTGATCGTCATGTGGGCGGCGCCCAGCACGGCTTCGGCTTCCTTGCCCGTGATGCCCTTGGCGCGCAGGTCGACCAGCATCACGTGGCTTTCGGTACGTCCGCTCACGATGCGCAGGCCGCGCTCGGTCAGGGTGTCGGCAACGATCTGGGCGTTCTTGACCACCTGTTGCTGGTAGGCCTTGAACTCGGGCGTCATGGCTTCCTTGAACGCGACCGCCTTGGCGGCGATCACGTGCATCAGCGGGCCGCCTTGAAGGCCCGGGAAGATGGCGCTGTTGATAGCCTTCTCGTGCTGCGACTTCATCAGGATGATGCCGCCGCGCGGGCCGCGCAGGCTCTTGTGGGTGGTGGAGGTCACCACGTCGGCGTGCGGCACCGGGTTGGGGTACACGCCCGCGGCCACCAGGCCGGCATAGTGGGCGATGTCGACCATGAAGATCGCGCCCACGTCCTTGGCCACCTTGGCAAAGCGCTCGAAATCGATGCGCAGCGAATAGGCCGAGGCGCCCGCGATGATGAGCTTGGGCATGTGCTCGTGCGCCTTGCGTTCCATCGCGTCGTAGTCGATGGCTTCGTTGGCGTCCAGGCCGTAGCTCACCACGTTGAACCACTTGCCGCTCATATTGAGAGGCATGCCGTGGGTCAGGTGGCCGCCTTCGGCCAGGCTCATGCCCATGATGGTGTCGCCGGGCTTCAGGAAGGCCAGCATCACGGCTTCGTTGGCCGAGGCGCCGCAATGCGGCTGCACGTTGGCGGCATCGGCGCCGAAGATCTGCTTGACGCGGTCGATGGCCAGCTGTTCGGCCACGTCGACATGCTCGCAGCCGCCGTAGTAGCGCTTGCCGGGGTAGCCTTCGGCGTATTTGTTGGTGAGCTGCGAGCCCTGGGCGGCCATGACGGCCGGCGAGGCGTAGTTTTCGCTCGCGATCAGCTCGATGTGGTGTTCCTGGCGCGCGTTTTCGGCCTGGATGGCAGCCCAGATTTCGGGATCGGTCTGTTCGACCAGGATATTGCGGTGGTACATGGCAGTCCTTTGAAGACGAGGTCCTTGTTCTTCAACCAAACAAGGGCTGCCCAGGCGAACGGCTGAACGCCTGTATGGATGCCAGGCGGCACGCTTCCCAGTGGTATTCCACGTCAGCGCGGGGCACCGTGGGGGTGCTGCGCCTATCGCCAGTCGCGTACGGGGTGAAGTGTAGCGCAGGGCCTCAGGAAACTTCCGAAAGCAGGGCCACTTTCTGCGGGTCGGCTGCCGGCTCGGAGGCCTGTTGCCGCTTCGGGGGCGTCGCGACGGGGATCGGCTGCGCGCGCACCGCCGGCGCCGCCGTGGGCGGATTGCGGCCATTGGCGACCTGCAGCAACCGTTCGTGCTCGGCGAGCACCTTGCCTGCGTAGCCGCCGTCGTCTTCGAGGTTGGCGGCACCTACGTAGTAGCGCAGGCCGCCTTCGAGCGATCCGGCGCGGGCGATGCATTCCTGCAGCACCTTCACGCCAACGCGCATGTTGGTCACCGGGTCGAACGCGGTGAGCGTGCCGCCCGCGCTTTCGTACTTGTCGCCGTGCACGCGCGTCATGACCTGCATGAGGCCCTGGGCGCCCACCTGGCTCTGGGCAAACGGGTTGAAACTCGATTCGACGGCCATGATGGCGAGGATCAGCGTCGGATCGAGCTTGGTGCGCTTGCCCAGGTGATAGGCCTCGGCGACCAGCACGCTCAGCGGTTCGGCCGCCACGCGGTACTTCTTGCTGAGCCAATACGCCACGGCCGCCTGTTGCTTGGGCAGGTCGCCGGGGCTTGCGGCCGTGGTGCGCACGATGGCGGTCGGCTCGAGGTCGGTGGCTTCCGGTGCCGGCTTGCGCGATTGCAGCCAGCCCATCAGTTGCTCCT
The DNA here is from genome assembly GCF_900099805.1 of Variovorax sp. OV700. GTDB lineage: Bacteria > Pseudomonadota > Gammaproteobacteria > Burkholderiales > Burkholderiaceae_C > Variovorax. Next base: position 453,253 of record NZ_FNDR01000005.1, read on the forward strand.
CACCGGTCTGGCGCAGGTCCGGCCGTGCCACGAGGGCGAGTGCCGCGAACACGATGGCGAGACCAACCAGTGCAAACCCGTTGTGGGTGATTTCAAAAAAGCCGTCTGCCACATCGGACGCAAAGGTCCGGAGCCCGCGGGCCGTGGCATCAAACGCCTTGTTCATCGCTCTTCCTTTCTGTGCGGCACCTGTTCGCAGCGCCGCAAAGGCGATGGATGAAGGCTACGGCGCTTGGATTGGTACGAATCAGGCTCCGCGCATGGAGGTGTAGGGGGTAAGAGCGCGGCGACCTGATCAAGCCGGGGGGATTCGGCGGCGGATTCAGGAGGCCCCTGCTGGGTCTGGGCAGCCAGGGGGCAGGCCGGATTCTAGCGTGGCTAAATACCCGGTCAAGCATAAGAAACCTTATCCTTATGCAATTACATATTTAAACAGATTGTTCCCATTGAGCGGGCCTACCCTAGGGTATCCCCTTGGTGGATGGGATTGCAATGCAAGGGGGAGGCGCCTAATCTGGAGACGCCTGAGTTATTCAGGCGTGTTCCGAAGTCAGATAGCCCGAGGTGCAAGTCAAGGGCTCGAACGGCAGAGGACCCACGGCGGCAATCTCTTGCTGCCAGCACGGCAGGAACCATAGACTTCCGGTCGCGCGAATCGATGGCATGGGTCTCGGGCCCGCCATCAAGCCCGGTAATGAGACATTCGTCTGATTGCCGGGCTTTCTTGTTTCTGCCCTGTTCTTTCTTTACGGCACACTCCCGCGATGGATGCAGCTTCGCTCAAACAAAACAAATGGGTGCGACGTGGGATCGTCGCGGTGCTGGCTCTTCTGGCGCTCTGGATCGTTGCCTGGCTCGCGGTACCGCCGATCGCCAAGAGCCAGCTCCAGAAGATCGCGAGCGAGAAGCTCGGCCGGCAGGTCACCGTCGGCAAGATCGACTTCAAGCCCTGGACCCTCGAACTCGCCGTGGACGATCTGCGCATTGCCACGGCCGACGGCAGCCGGCCCCAGGTGGCCGTCAAGCGGATCTATGCCGACGCCGAACTGCAATCGCTCGTCCGTCTGGCGCCGGTGATCGACGCCGTCACCGTCGAATCGCCGGCCATCCTGCTCACGCACCTTGCCGACGGCAAGTACGACATCGACGACATCCTGGCCAAGCTGGCCGCCGCTCCGCCGTCCGACCCCAACGCCGAGCCCGCGCGCTTCGCGATCTACAACATCTCGATCAAGAATGGCGCGGTCGACTTCGATGACCAGACAGTCAAGCGCAAGCATGAACTGCGCGATTTCGTGCTCAACGTGCCGTTCCTGAGCAACCTCGCCTCCAAGCGCGACGTGAACACCGAGCCCAAGCTCGCGTTCGCGCTCAACGGCGGCAAGTTCGATTCGGCAGCCCTGACCACGCCGTTCGCGAAAAGCCGCAAGACCGACGCCCATCTGCAGTTCAAGGGGCTCGACCTCGCGCCCTATCTGGGTTACCTGCCGGGCGGCCTGCCGGTGAAGCTGCAGGCGGGCAGCCTGGACGCCGACCTGAAGATCGACTTCGAGCAAGCCGCCACGGCCGGCCTCAGGATCACCGGCACGGTCGAAGCGCAAGGTGCCAAACTGGGCGACGCCCGGGGCCGCGATCTGCTGGGCTTCGACTCCCTCAAGCTGGCGCTGGCGGACGTGCGTCCGCTGGAGTCGGTGTTCCATCTGAGCGAAGTTGCGCTGTCCAACCCGCAGCTCGCGGTCGCGCGCGATGCGCAAGGCCGGCTCAACCTGCTCGCCACCGATCCGGCCACGGGGGCTGCCGAAAAGGTGTCGCCGCCTGCGTCCGCGGCCAGCGCTCCGGCCGGAAAGGCGGCTGAAAAGCCGAAGCTGAGGGTCCAGGTCGACAAGGTCGCCTTGAGCGGCGGGCGCATCGGGTGGCGCGACGAAACGGTTCAGCCCGCGGCGGCCGTCGAGGCGAGCGCGCTCGGCCTCGACCTGACGGGTGTCACCTGGCCGATGGAGAAGCCGGCCCAGTTCAGCGGCAGCACCGTCATTGGCGGCGCGACGCTCAAGTTCCAGGGCAGCGCGACCGACAAGAAGGCCGACGTGCAGACCGAAGTCGATGCGCTGCCGCTGTCGCTGGCGGCACCTTACTTGGCACACAGCCTCGAGCCCACGCTCGATGGCAAGCTCAGTGGACAGATCGATGTCGCCTGGGATCAGCCCGACCTCAGGTTCAAGGCCCGACGCTTGGCCGCCGACGGCCTCGCGCTGACGCAGGCCAAGACCGCGCTGGCAAGCGTCGGCCGCTTCGAGCTGGTCGATGCCGAAGTCGATATGACGAAGCACACGCTGAACGTGGCTTCTTTCACGGCCACCAATCCCAAGGTGAACGTCGAGCGCGACAGCGAAAAGCGCTGGATGTTCGAGCGCTGGCTCAAGGCACCGGCCGCCGGCAACGGGGCGGCAGCGCAGGCCAAGGTGGCTGCGCCCAAGCCGGCCGGCGCGGGTGCCGCAACGGCGCCGCCCGGCGCCAACACCAAGCCCTGGGCCCTGACCATCGCCACCCTGGCGATCGAGAACGGCACGCTTTCTTATGCCGACAAGGCCAGCACCACGCCGGTCGCGGTCGAGATCACGGCGCTGAATGTGAACGCCCAGAAGGTCGCACCCGACACCGCCACGGTATCGCCCCTGCAGATTTCGGGGCGCATCGGCTCGCGGCGTTCCGAGCCGGGCCGCTTCGACTACAAGGGCAACCTGGTGCTCAAGCCGCTTGCGGCCGAGGGCCGGCTCGACGTGGCATCGTTTCCCGCCCATGCCTTCAAGGCCTACTACGCCGATGCCCTGAACGTCGACATCCGCCGCGCCTTCGCGAGCTACCGCGGCACCGTGCGCTATGCGAGCGCACCGGCAGGCATGACCCTCAAGCTGGCCGGCGACACCGCGCTCGACGACTTCCGCGCCAACAGCATTTCGCTCACCCAGTCGCCCGGCTTCGACCGCAACACCAACCAACTGCTGAGCTGGAAGACGCTGAGCCTGCGCGGCCTGCAGGTGAGCCTGGCGCCCAATGCGGCGCCGGCGGTGGACGTGCGCGAAACCACGCTGACCGACTTCTTCGCCCGTGTGATCGTCGACCCGACCGGCCGCCTGAACCTGGTGAACCTCACCAAAAAGGGCGAAGCGGAGGCCAATACAGCTGCCGCAGCCACCCCCGAGGCGAAGACCCGCAGGAGCCTGGGCGGAACGAGCACCACGACCCGCACCCCTGCGCAGGCGGGCGGCGCGCCGGTGTCGGCCGAGTCCATGGCCGGTGGCAGCTCGGAGCCGGCCAAGCCGGCCTCAGCGCCGGTTGCAACGGCCCAGGCGCAAGCCGACGCCGGGCCCAAGCCGATCATCAACTTCGGACCGATGAGCCTTGTCAACGGCCGCATCGACTTCACCGACCTGTTCGTGAAGCCCAACTACTCGGCCGACCTGAGCGCACTGACCGGCAAGCTCAGCTCCTTCTCGTCGAATCCACCCAAGGGAGAGAGCGGCCGCCCCGCGCTGGCCGACCTGGAGCTGCGCGGCAAGGCGCAGCAGACCGCCGCGCTGGAAATCACGGGCAAGCTCAACCCGCTGGTCAAGCCTATCGAGCTCGACATCACGGCCAAGATGCGCGACCTCGACCTGGCCCCGCTCTCGCCGTATTCCGTGCGCTATTCGGGCCACGGCATCGAGCGCGGCAAGATGAGCATGGATGTCAACTACAAGGTGGCGCCCGATGGCCAACTGACGGCCACCAACAAGCTGGTGCTCAACCAGCTGCAGTTCGGCGAAGAAGTGCAGGGCGCGCCCAACAGCCTGCCGGTGCGGCTCGCGGTGGCCCTGCTGGCCGACCGCAACGGCGTGATCGATGTCGACCTGCCGCTCAGCGGCTCGCTCAACGATCCGCAGTTCAGCATCGGCCCGCTGATCTTCAAGGCCGTGATCAACCTCATCGTGAAAGCGGCGACCGCGCCTTTCAATCTTCTGACCGGCGGACTGGGCGGCGGCAGCAGCGAATCGAGCACCATTGCTTTCGAACCCGGAAGCTCGGAACTCGGCGCCAGTGCAAAGGAGAGCCTAGACAAGGTCGTCAAGGCATTGACGGAGCGCCCGGCCCTGCAGATGACCGTGATCGGCACGGCCAGCCTCGAACGGGAGCGCGACGCCTACCAGCGCCAGCGCCTGCGCCAGCTGGCCCAGGCCGAGAAGCGGCGCGTGGTGGTGCGCGCCGGCCAGGCGGGCACCGACGTGCCGCCACTCACCGATGCCGAATACCCCGAACTGCTGACGGCCGTGTACAAGCGCGCCGACATCACCAAACCGCGCAACATGGTCGGACTGGCCAAGGACCTGCCCTTGAAGGAGATGGAAAACCTGCTGCTCGCGAGCGTTCCGGTCGACGAGGAGTCGATCCGGCAGCTGGCCGTCGAGCGCGGTGCGGTGGTGCGCGACTACCTGCTTGCGCAAAAACTGTCGAGCGAACGCCTGTTCCTTGGCGCCGTGAAAACCACGGCGAGCGGTGCCGACTGGAAGCCCGGTGCCGAACTCAAGCTGGCCATGAAATGATCCGCAGCCACTTGGTTTTTCATGCCGCCTCGCTATATATATAGGTAGACGCCGCTGGGATTCCGGGGGTCATTTGGCCGCTGTTGCGGCATGTAATTCAACCGCCCGCCACAACTGGGTGAAAATGTCGATGTGCGCCGGCCTTTGCCGGCGCCTTCGCTTTCTCTCTTCAGACAACGATTTCGCGCAAGTGACCTCTACTTCTTCCAAGCCACACGACCTCCAGGCCCTCGACACGCTCACCGGCGGCGCCTTCACCGCGCCAACTTCGGGCGAGCGCGCCGCGCGCATCCGCGACTGGCTCGCGGGCAACCCCGCGCCTGAGCAAATGCAGGAAGTCTTCAAGGAGCTGAGCGGCCGCGACAAGGGCGCGGCGCGCCTCCTGCGCGAAAAGCTCGACGAGCTCAAGCGCGCCAAGGGCCAGGAAGCCATTGCGGCCGAATGGGCGCAAAAGGCCGAGGCCTTGCTGGCTCAGTCCAAGCTCAATATTGCCGATGCGCTCGCCTGGCAGCGCGACGCCGCCAAGGCCGGCGCGCCGCTGTCGCGCGAGCCGCTGGCAGGTTTCAAGGTGCAACTCGCCGAGCGCGTCAAGGGCATCGAAGACCTGCAGCACCGCGCCCAGGTGCACCGCGAAGCCGCCGTTCTGCTCGCACAGCGCTTCGAAGTGCTGTCGACCAAGAGCTGGCAAGACGCCCAGGCCGCCGAAGAATCGCTGCGCGCCGACGTGACCCATTGGCAACAGCAGGCCGGCGACATCACGGCCGATGCCAACTGGAACAGCCTCGACGCCAGGTTTGCCCCCCAACTCGAGTCGTCGAAGGCGCAATTGCTGGTCGTGTCCGATGCGTTCCACGGTGCGCTGGCCCAGGCGCAGGCTGCGGCGGCCGATGCCGCGGCCCCCTTGCCACCGGTGCCCGTCTGGGCCGACGAACTGCGTGCCGCTCGCGGCGAGGTGGTGGCCCCCAAGGCCGCGCCTGCCAAGCCCGCCGCACCCAAGGTCGACCCGTCGGTGCGCGCCGCAGCGCAAGACGCCGTGCAGGCCGCGCTCGCCAAGCTTGAACAGGAAACGGCCGAAGGCCACGGCAAGGCCAGCGCCGGTGCGGCTTCAGCATTGCGTGCAGTGCTGAAGGAACACGGCAAGCTGGTCGATGCGCCGCTCGAGGCTCGCGTGCATGCGGCGCTGGTTGCCGCCGGCGAGCTCGAAGGCTGGCAGCGCTGGAGCGCCGACAAGGTGCGCGAAGACCTCGTCGCCAAGGCCGAAGGCCTGCTCAAGCGCCCCGAAGGCCAGGCGCTCGGCGGCCGCAAGATGCAGGAAACGCTGCGCTCGCTGCGCGACCAGTGGAAACAGGCCGACCAGGGCGGCGTGCCGAACCATGCGCTCTGGAAGCGCTTTGACGAAGCCTGCAACGAAGCCCACAAGGTGGTGGAAGCCTGGCTCGAAAAGGTTCGCGCCGATGCGGCCGAGCACCGCGCCCATCGCGTGGCGCTCATCGAAGAGGTCAAGGCCTGGGCGGCAGAGCACGCCGCATCTTCGGACCTGAAGGCGCACAACCGCGCGCTGCATCAGTTTGCCGACCGCTGGCGCGATGCCGGCCACGTGGGCGAGAAGGTCTTCGCGGAGTTGCAGCCGCAGTGGAATGAAGCCTTCGGTGCCGCGCGTGCGCCCTTCGAGACCGCACAAAAGGCCAGCATCGAACGGCGCCAGGCCATGATCGCGGAGGCTGCCGAACTCGGCGCCCAACCCATGCTGCGCATCGATGCGGTCAAGGCGCTGCAGCAGCGCTGGCAGGCAGAAGCCCAGAGCGTGCCGCTCGACCGCCGCCACGAACAGAAGCTGTGGGACGCATTCCGCGCACCCATCGACGAAGCCTTCAACCGCAAGACGGCGGAGCGCGAGAAGTCGGCCTCCGCCATGAGCGAACACGATCGCCACGTGCTCGAGGCCTCCAAGGCGCTCGACGCGGCCAACGCCGGCGGCGACGTGCAGAAGATTCGCGCCGCCATCGTGCGCCTCGAAGCCGCGCTGCGTGGCGAAGCGCCCCCGCCGGCACCCGCCGCGAAGCCCGCGCAAGCGCCGGCGGCTTCCAGCGACGGCCCCTCGGTCGGCGCGACCGAAGTCGCCGCGCCCGGGCAGGCCGCGGCCGAATTCGGCGAAAGCGCCGAGCAGGCGCCGGGCTCGAGCGATGCAGAAGCCCTGCCGGCTGCACATGCCGAAGCCGCGGAAGCTGCAACTCCCGACCTCGTGGCACCGGCCGACGGCGCCGACGCGTCTGCGCGCAGCGATGACGCGGCACACGAAGCCGGCGAAGCGGCTGCCGTCGAGAGCCCCGCGCCTGCGGCGGCACCGAAGCCCGCATCCAAGCCGGTCGTTGCCATGCGTGGCGACGACCGTCCTGGCAGCAAGAAGACAGACGCGGCACCTGCTGGCCGCGCTGGCGGCAAGTTCGGCGATCGTCGCGATGGCGCCCGTCCGGGCCCGGGCGGCCCTGGCCGTCCCGGCGATCGCGGCGCGCCTCGTCCCGATGCCCGCGGCGACCGCGGCGCACCGGCCGGACGCTTCGGCGATCGTCCCCCGCGCTTCGAAGATCGCGGGCCGAGGCTCGGCGATGCCGCCTTCCGTGCCCAGCGCGAAGCGCTCGAGCGCGCGGACATGGCGCTGCGCAAGCTGGCGGCACAGGCGCACGGCGAAGCGCTCACGCAAGTGCTTGGCGCATGGGAACAGCGCGACGCCTCGAAGCTGCCCAGCGTCCAGGAACTGGGACGAGCGGTGACGCCCGCGGTACGCAGCGGATGGTCTCAGGCTGTCGGTTCGGCGCCCAAGGCCGCACCCGATGAAGCAGCCGAAGCCCTGCTGCGGCTCGAAATGGCCGCCGAAGTGCCGACCCCTGCCGAGCAGCTCGACGCACGCCGCGCACTGCAGCTCAAACTGCTGACGAAGCGCGGCGATCCAGCGCCGGTCCAGACCTGGGGCCAGGACGCGGGCAAGGTGCTGGCTGCGGCGCATGACGCTGCCAGCGCGCGCCGTTTGCAGAACGCACTGAAGGCCTTGCTGCGCAAGTAAGGCTTCGGCGCAAGTCCACGAGAAAGCCCGCTGCACGCGGGCTTTTTCATTTCACTGATCGGCAGCGTCACAGTCCCGGCGCTCCGCCGACGCGGCTCAAGGCAGCTTGGCCAGGATCTTGTCCATTTCCCCGGCGGTGTAGGCCCGCAGGGAGCGCGTGTGCACATTGCCCTGCATTGCGATCGCGAGGCTGAATGCGGCGATCGCCTGTTCATCCTCGGCCTCCAGCACGCAGACCACATCGCAGTCACCCATGGTCCAGTAGATATCGCGCATCTTGACGCCGAGCTTCTGGGCGCTTTCCTTCGCGGCAGCGGCGCGCTTGGTGGTTTCCTTGACGCTCTGGATGCCCTTGTCCGTGAAGTTCAGCATACCGATATAGGTCACCATTTTTTGCTCCTGTGTTATCCGCGGGGGATGAATCACGTGAGGCAACGCCGCCCCCGACGGCGACGCTTCAGGTCATCACGCGCAACAGTGCTGTGGTGGGCGATGGCGGAGCGATGCTACGCCTGAGGCTCGCAAAGGCAAGGTACTGCACGCCAGTTCATACCCTGGACAGGGTATGCGGGCCGGTCCCGTGCGCGTAAGCAAAGAAACGCAGATGAGCAGATGCGCAGATGCGAAGGGCAGTCAGGCCCGTTCGGCCCGAAAGAATTCGTCGAAGAGAGCAAGCACTGGAGGGAAGTCGCGGGCGAAGTTCGGACGGTTCACGAAATAGGCCTCGCAGGCCACAGCGAAGAATTCGCTGATCGACACCGCGCCGTAGTCGTCGAGCCAGGGCGCTTCGGCGCCAAAGCGGTCGGCGAGGATCGTCTTCTCGCGAAAATTCTCATATGCGGGCTGCAGCACTGCCATCCAGGCGGCGCGGGATTCGCGGGCACTGCGCTTGCCCGCAAATCCTGGCGGCAGCGGTGGACAGCCGTCGGCGTCGCCGCCGCGCATGTCGATCTTGTGAGCGAACTCGTGGATCACGACGTTGTAGCCGCCGCCCGCCGTGATGCTGCTTGCGAGCACGTCCTGCCAGCTGAGCATCACCGGTCCGCGGTCCATGGCCTCACCGGCCACCACCTCGTCGTATTCGTGCACCACCTGCGCTTCGTCGACTATCTTGCGCCGTGCGACGACCTCGGACGGATGCACCACGATGCCGACGAAATCGTCGTACCAGTTCAGCCCGCCCTTCAGGTTCAGGACCGGCAGCACCGCTTGCGCGGCAATGGCCAGAGCAACCTCGTCGGTGATGACGAAGCCCTGGGTGCCATGGAACTCCTTGTCGCGCAGAAATTCGGCGGCCAGGGTGCGCAGCCGTTGCTGCGCATCGAAGGGCAATGCGCCGAGAAAGGCATAGCGCTCGAGCGTGGCACGCCAGGCAGCTTCGGGAATCGGGGGCAGGGCGCGCAACCGGCGCAGCCACTTGAACATGGGCCGCGCTAGCGCAGGTCGACGCGCTGCGCGCCGGCGGTGGAAAGGCAGAGCAGCTGCGCACGCGGCGGGTGGGCCGCGGCGTCCCAGTCGCTCAGCACCATGCGCCGCAGGCCGTCCCCCAGGTCGTGATCGGCGGGCCTGTGCGTATGGCCGTGCACCAGCGTGCGCGCACGCGCCTGATGAAGCCATTGGCGGGCGGCGCCGCCATCCACGTCGGCCCAGCGCGCCGACGGGTCGCGCTTGCGGTCCTCGCTTTGCACGCGCATGGAGCGCGCGAGCGCCCGGCGCTCGGCGAGCGGCCGCGCCAAAAACGCCGCCCGCCATTCAGGCGTGCGCACCTGGCCGCGAAACTTGAGGTAGTCGGTATCGTCCAGGCAAAGAATGTCGCCGTGGCTCAGGAGCCAGCGTTCACCGTGCAGCACAAGCACCGTGGGATCGTCCAGCAGCGTGAAGCCGCATCGTGCGGCCAGCGCGGCGCCCACGAGGAAGTCTCGGTTGCCGTGCATGAAGTACACCGGCAGCCGCTCGGCCGTTCGGCGCAGCAATTCGGCGCACTCGGCCTCGAAGCCAGGGAGGTCGGCTGCGTCGTCGCCCACCCACACCTCGAACAAGTCGCCGAGGATGATCAGTGCATCGGCCGGCGTGGTTTCCAAATAGCCCCGCCAGGCCTCGAAGGTGTCGGGCTCGCCGGCTTGCAGATGCAGGTCGGAAATCAGGTCGACGGTGCGCCATGCGGGCGGGGCGAGCAGCTCCTTGAAAGCCGGGGGTGCCGCCATGTCCGAGCCCATGCCGCGCCGGTCTTTATTCCGAGACGACAACGGCCTTTTCGATCACGACGTCTTCGAGCGGAACGTCATCGTGGAAGCCCTTGCGGCCCGTCTTCACGGCCTTGATCTTGTCGACCACGTCGGCGCCGCCGGTGACCTTGCCGAACACCGCATAGCCCCAGCCCTGGGCCGAGGGAGCGGTGTGGTTCAGGAAGCCGTTGTCAGCCACGTTGATGAAGAACTGGGCGGTGGCCGAGTGCGGAGCGCTCGTGCGGGCCATGGCAACGGTGTAGTTGTCGTTCTTCAGGCCGTTGTTGGCTTCGTTCTCGATCTCGGCGCCGGTGGGCTTTTGCTTCATGCCTGGCTCGAAGCCGCCGCCCTGCACCATGAAGCCCGGGATCACGCGGTGGAACACCGTGTTGTCGTAGTGGCCGTTCTTCACATAGCTGACGAAATTCTCGGACGACTTCGGCGCCTTGACGCTGTCGAGTTCGAGTGTGATCACGCCGTAGTTCTTGATGTGGAGTTCGATTTTGGGGTTGCTCATGAGGGAGTCCTTCTTTCGGATGTTCGGAAATTACTTCGCCAGTGTGGCGGACTTGATGACGATGGGTTCGAGCGGCACGTTCTGCATGCCGCCCTTGTTACCGGTTTGAACAGCGCGGATCTTGTCGACCACGTCGGTGCCGGACACGACGCGGCCGAACACGGTATAGCCGTAGCCATCGGGGTTGGGCGCGTTGAGCGAATCGTTGTTCTTCACGTTGATGAAGAACTGCGAGGTGGCCGAGTTCGGGTTGCCGGTGCGGGCCATCGCGATGGTGTACCTGTCGTTCTTGAGGCCGTTGCTGGCTTCGAGCGCAATGGGGGCACGGGTTGGCTTTTGTTGCATTTCAGGCGTGAAGCCGCCGCCCTGGATCATGAAGCCGTCGATCACGCGGTGGAACACGGTGCCATCGTAGTGCTTGTCCTTGACGTACTGCAAAAAGTTCTCGACCGTCTTGGGTGCCTTGGCCTGGTCGAGTTCGATCAGGATGTCGCCCGCCGATGTGTCGAGCTTCACGCGCGGTCCGGCTTCTGCATGTGCGGCGCCGGCGAAGGCGAGGGCGGACGCCAGCACCAGCACGGCGCGGCGGCTGAATCGAGCGGATTGGATAAGAACTTGGGTCGTCAAGAAAAGCTCCGGTGTGCGAATGATGTGGGGCTCGGGCCGGCCGATGCAAGCCGCCGCGGCGCCAATGCACCGTTGGCAGCTGCTCGCAGGCTACTTGCTCGCGCGGCCGACCGGCTTGCGAACTTCGGGCGGTGCCGCGGGCAGGGCCGCGGCATCGGCTTCGGTCTTGGGGGTGAAGATCTGGCGGATCAGCGAGAGCTTGGGCGCAACGCTGGCATTGGTGCTGGCAAATTGCTGCGCGCGCACATATTCCTGGGCCGCGAGGCGGGCGTAGACATCGCCCAGGTTCTCGTGCGCGGTGGCGTAATTCGGATTGAGCTTGAGCGCCTGTTCCAACGCCGCGCGCGCCTGGTCGAACTTGCTCTGCGATGCGTAGAGCGCGGCCAGGTTGTTGTAGGGCTCGGGCAGTTCCGGGAAGTCTTGCGTCAATTGCGTGAACGCGGCGATGGCCTCGTTCTGCTTTTTCTGCTCGGTGAGGATCACGCCGCGCAGAAAGCGCATTTGCGGGTCGCGCGGCTTGCCGGCAATGTAGGTATCGGCCTTGGCGAGCGCCTCGTTCGACTTGCCCTGGCGCAGCAGGGTGTTCACGTCGTCGTAGTCGTTGGCATACGCGGCGGAACCCCACAGGCTGAAGAGCAATGCGAAAGCAAGGGAGAGTTTGGTGAATGCGACGTGCTTCATGAAGCCTCGGCAGGATTGGGAAATGCGGGCCTCGAAAACACCCGGAAGGACACGGCGGTAGCCGTTTATACTGCGTTGCATTGTAGCCGAGGGGCCATGTCCAACCCCTCGCAGCCACTGCCCCGTCACCCCTGAAATACACCGTCGTTCGCCCGTGCCGCACGTGCGCGAAGCGACGCTTTCCGAGCCTCATGAGTCTGCGCATCTACAACACGCTCTCGCGTGAACTGGAGGAATTCTCCCCATTGCAAGCCGGCAAGGTGCGCATGTACGTTTGCGGCATGACGGTCTACGACCTCTGCCATCTGGGCCACGCCCGCTCCATGATTGCGTTCGACCTCGTGCAGCGCTGGCTCAAGGCCAGCGGATACGGCGTGACCTATGTGCGCAACATCACCGACATCGACGACAAGATCATCCGCCGCGCCGTCGAGAACGGCGAAACGATCCGCTCGCTCACCGACCGCATGATCGACGCGCTGCACGAAGACGCCGATGCGCTCGGCATCGAGCGCCCCACGCACGAGCCCCGCGCCACCGACTACATCCCGCAGATGCTCTCGATGATCGGCACCCTCGAGAAGAAGGGCCTGGCCTATCGCTCGGACAACGGCGACGTGAACTACGCGATTCGAAAGTTCCCGGGCTACGGCAAGCTCAGCGGCAAGTCCATCGATGAGCTGCACGCCGGCGAACGCGTGGCCGTGCTCGACGGCAAGGACGACCCGCTCGACCCCGTGCTCTGGAAGAGCGCCAAGGCGACCGAGCCCGACGAAGTGAAGTGGCCCAGCGAATTTGGACCGGGCCGTCCGGGCTGGCACATCGAGTGCTCGGCCATGGCTTGCGAACTGCTCGGCGAAACGCTCGACATCCACGGCGGCGGCGAAGACCTGCAGTTCCCGCATCACGAGAACGAAATTGCACAGAGCGAAGGCGCCACCGGCAAGCCGCTGGCCAACTACTGGATGCACAACGGCTTCATCGTGACCGACAACGAGAAGATGTCCAAGAGCCTGGGCAACTTCTTCTTGATCCGCGATGTGCTCAAGAAGTACGACGCCGAGACCATTCGCTTTTTCGTGGTGCGGGCGCACTATCGCCGTCCGCTCAACTACAGCGACGTGCACCTGGACGACGCCCGCAATTCGCTCAAGCGCCTTTACACGGCGCTCGACCTGGTCGCGCCAGAAGCCGTGGCCATCGACTGGAGCGACCCCTATGCGGCGCGCTTCAAGGCCGCTATGGACGAAGACTTTGCAACGCCCGAGGCGGTTGCGGTACTGTTCGACTTGGCGGGCGAGGTGAACCGTACGCGATCGCCCGCACAGGCCGGGCTGCTGAAGGCGTTGGGCGGCTGCCTGAACATTCTGCAGAGCGATCCGACGAGCTTCCTGCGCGCGGGCGCGACACTGGACGAAGCCACCATCCAGGCGCAGATCGACGCGCGCGCGGCCGCCAAGGCCGCGAAGAACTTTGCCGAGGCCGACCGCATCCGCAACGACCTTCTTGCGCAGGGCATCGTGCTCAAGGATTCGCCCACGGGCACGACCTGGGCCGCCGCTCAGTGAACGGAACGACCAACCCCATGCCGGCTTCCAGGAATCCGGCAATCAAGATCTATACGCCGGACTATTGGGAAGAGGCCTGCAAGCACCTGGCCAAGAAAGACCGGGTGATGAAGCGGTTGATTCCGAAGTTCGGCGATGCCTGCCTCGAATCGCGCGGCGACGCGTTCACCACGCTCGCGCGAAGCATCGTGGGCCAGCAGATTTCGGTGAAGGCCGCGCAAACGGTCTGGGACAAGTTCGCGCTGTTGCCACGCAAACTGACGCCCGCCAACGTGCTCAAGCTCAAGGTCGACGACATGCGCGGGGCAGGGCTGTCGGCCCGCAAGGTCGAGTACCTGGTCGACCTGGCCATCCATTTCGATTCCGGCGCGGTGCACGTTGATGCCTGGAAGGACATGGCCGACGAACTCATCATCGATGAACTGGTCGCTATCCGCGGCATCGGCCGCTGGACGGCCGAAATGTTCCTCATCTTCCACCTGATGCGCCCCAATGTGCTGCCGGTCGACGACCTCGGCCTGCTCAACGGCATCAGCGTCAATTATTTTTCGGGCGATCCGGTGAGCCGCAGCGATGCCCGCGACGTCGCCGTGGCCTGGGCGCCGTATTGCAGCGTGGCGACTTGGTATATTTGGCGCTCGCTCGACCCGGTACCGGTCGCATACTGAACAACAGGAGAAGACGTTGGCGAAACGAACCTTCCTCGACTTCGAGCAGCCCATTGCTGAACTCGAATCCAAGATCGAAGAACTGCGCTATGTACAGACCGAATCGGCGGTCGACATCTCGGAGGAAATCGACCAGCTCGGCAAGAAAAGTCAGCAGCTCACCAAGGACATCTACAGCGACCTGACGCCCTGGCAGATCACCAAGATCGCCCGGCATCCGGAACGGCCCTACACGCTCGACTACGTCAACGAGATCTTCACCGACTTCGTGGAACTGCACGGCGACCGGCACTTTGCCGACGACCTCTCGATCGTGGGCGGCCTCGCGCGCTTCAACGGCACGCCCTGCATGGTGCTCGGCCACCAGAAGGGCCGCGACACCAGGGAGCGCACCGCGCGCAACTTCGGCATGAGCAAACCCGAGGGCTACCGCAAGGCCTTGCGGCTCATGAAGACGGCCGAAAAATTCAAGCTGCCTGTCTTCACGTTCGTCGATACGCCGGGCGCCTACCCCGGCATCGATGCCGAGGAACGCGGCCAGTCCGAAGCCATCGGCCGCAACATCTTCGAGATGGCGCAGCTCGAGGTGCCGATCATCGTCACCATCATCGGCGAGGGCGGCTCCGGCGGCGCACTGGCCATCTCGGTGGGTGATCAGCTCGTGATGCTGCAGTACTCCATCTACTCGGTCATCAGCCCCGAAGGCTGCGCTTCCATTCTCTGGAAGACCAGCGACAAGGCGCAGGAAGCGGCCGATGCCCTCGGCATCACGGCGCACCGCCTGAAGGCCCTGGGCCTGGTCGACAAGATCGTCAATGAGCCGGTTGGCGGCGCGCACCGCGACCATCGCCAGATGGCCGCCTTCCTCAAGCGCGCGCTCAACGATGCATTCCGCCAGGTCGGCGACCTGAAGCCGAAGGAACTGCTCGATCGCCGCTATGAGCGCTTGCAGAGCTACGGCCGGTTCAACGACACCAAGGCCGACACCGGCAGATAAGCAAGCGCCCATGAACGAAGCCTTCGAACGCGCGATGGCCGCGTTCGAGCCGGCGCATCTGCCGCTGGCGGTGGGCTTCAGCGGCGGCGCGGATTCCACCGCCTTGCTGGCCGCATGCGCGTCGGCCTGGCCGGGGCAGGTGGTGGCCTTCCACGTGCACCATGGCCTGCAGGCTGCGGCGGACGATTTCGAGCAGCACTGCACCGCGGTGTGCGAGCGCCTCGGCGTGCCGCTGGTGGTGCACCGCGTCGATGCCCGGCATGCGCAGGGCGACAGCCCCGAAGATGCGGCGCGGCGCGCCCGTTACGAAGCCTTTACTGCAATGGCGCGCAAGGGCGAACCCGCTGGCGCTATCAAATCCATAGCTCTTGGGCACCATGCGGACGATCAGGTCGAAACCCTGTTGCTGGCCCTTTCCCGGGGCGCGGGTCTTCCGGGCCTGGCCGCGATGCCCGCGCATGCGCAGCGCCACGGGCTCGACATCCATCGGCCATTGCTGGCTGTCCCTGGCGCCGATATCCGCGCTTGGCTCGAAGGCCTCGATTTGCCTTGGATCGAGGACCCGACCAACCAGAACGAGCGCTATACGCGCAACCGGATTCGCGCGGTGCTGCTGCCCGCGCTGGCTCGGACTTTTCCGCAATTCCGCGCCACCTTCGCCCGCAGCATCGGCCATGCAGCGCAGGCGCAACAGTTGCTGAGTGAACTTGCGGCACAGGACCTGGCCGTGGTGGGAGATCCGCCCCGCATCGCAGAGCTGCAGGCGCTTTCGCGCGCGCGGCAAGCCAATGTGCTGCGGCACTGGCTCATGCAGGCGCACGGCTGTGCGCCCAGCGCGGCGCAGTTGGAACAACTGCTGGACCAGGTTCGCGCCTGCACCACACGCGGCCATCGCATCCACCTGAAGGTGGCCGGTGGTTTCATCGAGCGGAGGGGCGATTTTCTGCATTGGTACAATTCCGGGCCCTCGCCCAAGGCTTCGCGCTGACGGTTTGCAGGGCGCCGCGCTTGCACACCGGCGTGAAGCGGCCCCTTCTTTTTCTCTGAATTCACCCATGGCATTGATCGTTCACAAATACGGCGGTACGTCGATGGGCTCGACCGAGCGCATCAAGAATGTTGCCAAGCGCGTCGCCAAATGGGCACGCGCCGGCCACCAGATGATCGTGGTCCCGAGTGCCATGAGCGGCGAAACCAATCGCCTGCTTGGCCTGGCCAAGGAGCTTGCGCCCAGCAAACCCAGCGACGCCCATGGCCGCGAACTCGACATGCTCGCCTCGACCGGCGAGCAGGCTTCGTCCGCGCTGCTGGCCATTGCCCTCCAGGCCGAAGGCATGGAAGCCGTGAGCTACGCGGGCTGGCAAGTGTCGGTGCGCACCGACAACTCCTACACCAAGGCCCGCATCGAGAGCATCGACGACGAGCGCGTGCGCGCCGACCTCGACGCCGGCAAGGTGGTCGTCATCACCGGCTTCCAGGGCGTGGACGAAGACGGCAACATCACCACGCTGGGCCGTGGCGGCAGCGACACCTCCGCCGTGGCCATTGCGGCCGCCATGAAGGCACACGAGTGCCTGATCTACACCGACGTGGACGGCGTCTACACCACCGACCCGCGCGTGGAGCCCGATGCGCGTCGCCTCTCGACCGTGAGCTTCGAAGAGATGCTCGAGATGGCGAGCCTGGGCTCCAAGGTGCTGCAAATCCGCTCGGTCGAATTCGCCGGCAAGTACAAGGTGCCGCTGCGCGTGCTCTCGAGCTTCACGCCGTGGGACATCGACATCAATGAAGAGGCCAAGTCCGGCACGCTGATCACTTTCGAGGAAGACGAAAACATGGAACAAGCCGTCGTATCCGGCATCGCTTTCAACCGCGACGAGGCCAAGATCTCGGTGCTCGGCGTGCCCGACAAGCCGGGCATCGCGTACCACATCCTCGGCGCCGTGGCGGACGCCAACATCGAGGTCGACGTGATCATCCAGAACCTCAGCAAGGATGGCCGCACCGACTTCAGCTTTACCGTGCACCGCAACGAGTACGCCAAGACCGTCGACCTGCTGCAGACCAAGGTCATGCCTTCGCTGAACGCGACCGAAATCGTGGGCGACACCAAGATCTGCAAGGTCAGCATCGTCGGCATCGGCATGCGCAGCCACGTCGGCGTGGCCAGCAAGATGTTCCGCGTGCTGAGCGAAGAGGGCATCAACATCCAGATGATTTCGACCAGCGAGATCAAGACCTCGGTCGTGATCGACGAAAAATATATGGAATTGGCCGTGCGCGCGCTGCACAAAGCCTTCGATCTGGATCAACCGGCCGCCTGACGGTGGCATAATCTCGGCTTCTTTCAGGAACTGTGACCGAGTGGCCGAAGGTGCTCCCCTGCTAAGGGAGTATGGGGTGTAGAGCCTCATCGAGGGTTCGAATCCCTCCGGTTCCGCCAATACGGCTTCTGGTGCCTTCCAGTAGCCTCCAAAAAGCCCAGTAGATCATTGATTTACTGGGCTTTTTCATGGTCTGACTTCTTAGACGCTCCGAGGCTTTCCGGCCCATTCCCGCCTTCAAGCGCCCAACGCGAATCGCTCATCGTTTGGTGCTATTTTCTGGTCTTCCTGACCGGTGCCTTCGCACCCTGGCGGAGCGCGCGTTGCTTTAGGGGCCCGCCCGAGCCCCGCGGCGGCCGTGCCGGGGCCACGTGGTGCTGGCTTGCGCGCAGGGTGAAGTCGCAGGTCTTGACGGCCAGCTCGACGATGCGCGCCAGCGCGGGACTGAAATTGTCGCGCCGGTAGACCGCGCTGTAGACCAGGGGCGGTGGCATGGGGTCGCTCTTCACCACCCGCAGCAAGCCGCTCTTGATGTCCGGGCGCACGTAGTCGAGCGCCTGCTGGCTGATGCCGAAGCCGCTGATCGTCAGTTCGCGCAGGATGGTCGTGCTGTTCGTCAGCATGACCTTGCCGAAGCGAAACCCGTGCTCTGCGCGCCAGGCTTCGTAGAACCTGTTCTTCGAGGCGCCGGCGGGCTGCTCGATCACGGGGTAATCGGCAAACTCATGCGGCTTCAGGGCCCGGGCGGGAATGTCGAGCCGCGGGCTCGCGATCCAGGCCTGGTCGACCTGCCCCACCTTGATCGATTCGAAAGCCTGGCCCCAGAAGGTCCCGGGCATGATGGTCAGGTCGAGCTTGTTGGCTTCCAGGCGCTCGAAGAGCGTAAGCCCGGCGTCCACCACGGGCTCGAGCGTCACCTGGGGGTGCAGCTTCTGGAGCAGCTGGATCAGGCTCGTAAGCCAGGTCATCGCGATCAGTTCCGTCACACCCACCCGGAAGGTGCCGCGCAGCGTCTTGTCGACGCTGATGTCGTGCTGGATGCGCTGCCACAGCCGCTGCGCTTCTTCCGCGAGCGGCAGCAGCTCCCTGCCGGCCTGCGCCAGTTCCAGGCCGTGGGACGTGCGATGCAGCAACGGGCCGCCGAGCGACTGCTCGAGTTCCGCCAGGCGCTTGGAGATGGCCGACTGCGTGGTGTGTAGCTTCACCGCCGCTGCGCTGAAGCTCTGGAGCCTGGCGCTGAAGAGAAAGGCCTCCAGCTGCTTGAAGGTGAAGTTCATTCCAGGGGAATGTACGCCGACGGCTTGCCGCACGAAAAAAAGGAATAGCTCACTGCTCCGATTTCTCGTTTGTCCTGCGGCAACCGGACTTCGATACTGCGTGCATGCTTCACATTGCTCCACGCCTGAATCGAATCAAGCCGTCTCCCAGTTCCATGGCCGGACAGCGAGCGCGCGAGCTGCGCGCGATGGGTCGGGACATCCTCGGCCTTACCGCCGGCGAGCCCGATTTCGAGACGCCCGATCACATCAAGGAGGCGGCAATCCGAGCCATGGCGGCGGGCCAGACCCGGTACACGGATGTGGGCGGCACGCCGTTGCTGAAGGAGGCCATTGCAGGCAAGTTCCTGAACGAGAACGGACTGTCCTACGCGCCGAGCGAGATCATCGTCGGCACGGGCGCCAAGCAGGTGATCTTCAACGCGCTGATGTGCACGGTTGCAGCGGGCGACGAAGTCATCGTGCCGGCGCCTTACTGGGTGTCGTACCCCGACATCGCTTTGCTGGCCGGCGGCGTTCCGGTCTTCGTCGACTGTCCGGCGGCCATGGGTTTCAAGCTGCAGCCCGCGGATCTGGAGCGCGCCATCACCGGCAAGACGCGCTGGCTGATGCTGAACTCGCCGAACAACCCGAGCGGGGCGACCTATACGCGTGCCGAGCTTCTGGCCCTGGCCGAGGTGCTCCGGCGCCACCCCCACGTCTGGATCTTGACCGACGACATCTACGAGCACTTGATCTACGGCGATGCCGAGTTCGCCACCATGGCCCAGGCTGCGCCCGACCTCAAGGACCGCACCCTGACGGTGAACGGCGTTTCCAAGGCCTACGCGATGACAGGCTGGCGCATCGGCTACGGGGCGGGGCCTTCGGCATTCGTCAAGGCGATGGTCAAGCTCCAGTCGCAGAGCACTTCCGGGCCGAACTCCATCGCCCAGGCCGCGGCCGTTGCAGCGCTCACGGGGCCGCAGGACACCATTGCCGCGAACCGGCGCGAATACGAGAAGCGGCGCGACATGGTGGTTGCGTCGCTCAATGCCATCGACGGCATCCGGTGCGATGTGCCCGACGGAGCGTTCTACATCTTCGCCTCATGCAGCGCATTGTTCGGCCTTCGCACACGCAAGGGCGTTGCAATCGAGAGCAGCGACGACTGGGTGATGCACCTGCTCGATTCGCAGGACCTGGCGGCGCTGCAGGGTAGCGCCTACGGCGTACCGACCCATTTCCGCATTTCTTTTGCCGCCAGCACACAACAGCTGCTGGAGGGTTGCCGCCGCATTGCGCAGGCGCGCGACGAACTTTCGGGCCAAGCCATCAACCGGGAACTGCAATGAAACTCCGACCACTCCTGAAGCTGCTGCCGGCTCTTGCCGCAGGCACCGTCTGGCTCGGCGCCGCCCAGGCGCAGGGTACAGATGCTTTTCCGTCGAAGCCGGTGAAGATCCTCGTCGGCTTCTCGCCCGGCGGATCCAACGACGTCGTGGCACGCCTGATTGCTCCGAAACTGGCGGAGGGCCTCGGCCAGCAGGTGCTGATCGAAAACCGCCCCGGTGCCGGCGGCAACATCGCTGCGTCGGCCATGCTCGGCGCGCCTGCGGACGGGCACACGTTGCTGATGTGCACCACCGGAACCCTGTCGATCCAGCCGCACGTCCTGAAGAGCATGCCGTTCGATTCCGAGAAGGACATCGTGCCGGTCACGCAAATCATCTACGCACCCTACATGCTGATGGTCAATGCGACCCTTCCGGTGAAAAGCGTCAAGGAACTGGTCGCCTACGCCAAACAGAAGCCGGGCGAGATCAACTTCGCTTCATCGGGCACGGCCACGGGTGGGCATCTTGCGGGCGAGATGCTGAAGAGCCGCGCCGGCATCGACATCGTTCACGTGGCCTACAAGGGCACCGGCCAGGCCATGACCGATCTCATCGCAGGCCAGGTCTCGATGATCTTCGATCAGCCCGTCAGCTCGATGCAGTACGCGCGCGCAGGCAAGCTCCGCGCGCTGGCCGTGGCCAGTTCGCGCCGGCTGGCCGCCTTTCCCGACATTCCGACCGTGATGGAAGCCGGCGTTCCCGACTTCGAACCCGTGACATGGGCAGGCATTTGCGCGGCGAAGAACACACCGCCGGCCGTCGTGGAGCGCATCCAGCGCGAAGTCGCCAAGGTGCTCGCGATGCCTGAGATCTCCAAGCGGCTCGCCGCCGACGGCCTGGAGCCTGTAGGAAGCACCCCCGAGCAGTTCCGCGCCTTCCTGGCTGCGGACAAGCGCAAATGGGGCCGCGTCGTGAAAGACGCCGACGTCAAGGCCGAGTAAGAACGAGAACGAGAGAGACGATGAACCAGCTTCCCGATATCGTGCGCGACTTCGAACGCGTTTCCTCCGATCTGGTCCGGCAGGCTTCGGCTTTCCAGCCCGCCATCCTTGCCGACGTTGCGGGTCGCCGAGGCGCGCTGCACGGCCGCATCCGGGCCTTGCGCCACCGGATGAAGCTGGCCGGCAGCGCGCTCACGGTGGAAGTGCGGCCGGGCGACAACCTGATGATCCACGCCGCCATCGCGCTGGCAAAGCCCGGCGACGTGCTGGTGATCGATGGCAAGGGTGATCAGAGCGCCGCCCTGATGGGCACGATCATGATGACCGCCTGCCGGCAGCTCGGCATTGCCGGCGTGGTGATCGATGGCGCGGTGCGCGACAGCGCCGAGATCGACGTGATGGACTTTCCCGTTTTCTCGGTCGGCACCAATCCCAATGGCCCGACCAAACTGGCCCCAGGGCGGATCGGGCACACGGTGTCCGTGGGCGGCGTGGCCGTCCGTTCGGGCGACCTGATCGTGGGCGACGCCGACGGCGTGGTGGTGGTCGAGCGGGAAAAGGTTGAAGCGTTCATTCGCGCGGCGAAATTGAAGGTCGAGGAAGAAGCCGCGCGCGTCGAGGCCATCGCGAGGGGCGACACGACGGCCAAGTGGCTGGTGGCTTCCCTGCGCAAGGCGGGCGTGCTCAAGGAACACGAGACGCTCTGATTCAGCGAACGTGCAGTGCCGCGTGGAACGCTCCGTCTCCCGAAGTCTTTAACCGAAAGTATTCAAGCCGTTGGCCGTCGCGAGGTTGCGACAAAAATGGCGAAAAAGTAACCATCTGTATGGTTAAATCGGCAGAAATATCGCGAAAGAGGACGAGGGAAATTCCATGAAGCTGCTGCTGAGCATCGTGTGCGCCGTTGTTGCATTGGCCGGGTGCGTCAGCACGCCGCCGCCGACTCCGACGCAGCCCGGAACAGGATCAGGCCTGTCTTATGTGCCCATGGTGGCCATGGAGGGTGTCGACAAGGCCCGCTATGACAGCGACGTGGCCGATTGCCGCACTGCGGCAATGCGGATCACCGCGCGTAGCGAGTCTGGCGACGCCATGTGGCTGGCATTGGGCCTGGGCCTGATCACGGTGCATGGCCAGGGCATCGTCGCTGCGGCTTCGTACACGGGCATTTCGGCAGCGGCGATCGACATGTCTTACCGGCCCGATGCCAGCCTGATTGCCGAGCATCAGCAGATCGCGCTGGTGCACTGCATGGCCAAGCGCGGCTACCGCAATCTCGACCCCAACGTGCGCGACACGTTCTACGGCCATGCCTTCAACCCGGAGGTCGTACTGGCGCCGCGCAGGACTGGCGTGGACACCTACAACGCCGAAATTCTTGCCAAGGCCGGCCAATGCAGCATTCAGCCGCGGGCTGAACTGACGGCCAAGGGCCCGGGCTACGAGTCGTACAGCGTGCCGTGTTCGAACGGCGCCACCTTGGCGGTGCGCTGCGAATTCGGCAAGTGCCGCGTGCTGGGGCAGCCGGCTATTCGCCGCTCCTGAAGCTCGCACATGCCGGGCCGCGAGCGCGGGCAACCGGCGCTCGCCTGATCACTTGATGATCATGCCCTTGAGCGCAGGGTCGGCGGGAGGTGCCTTGAGCTTCATGTCGCGCAGCGTCTTCATCAGCAGCCGGGCAATCATGAGATTGCGATGCCGCTTGTGGTTGGCGGGTATCACGTACCACGGCGCGTGCTCGGTCGAGGTTGCGCGCAGAGCCTTGTCGTAGGCCTCCTGGTAGACGTTCCACTTGGTGCGCACCTCGAGGTCGCCCATGCTGAACTTCCATTGCTTGCCGGGCGTGTCGATGCGGGCCTGCAGACGTTCGCGCTGCTCGTCCTTGTCGATGTGAAGCATGCACTTGACGACGGCCGTGCCGGTCTCGACCAGCAGACGCTCGAAATCATTGATCTGCGCATAGCGCCGCCTGGCCTCGGCCTTGTCGATCCAGCCCTCGACCACGGGCACCAGCACGTCTTCGTAGTGGCTGCGGTTCCACACCGCGATTTCGCCCGCGCGAGGCACGACCGCATGGCAGCGCCAGAGATAGTCGTGTGCGCGTTCGTCGTCGCTCGGCGCCTTGAAGGCCGTGACCCGGACACCCAGCGGAGAAGTGCGCGAAAAAACCCAGCGCACGGTGCCGTCCTTGCCGCTGGTGTCCATGCCTTGCAGCACCAGCAAGACCTTGCGGCGGCCCTCGGCATGCAACAGGTCCTGCATTTCGTCGAGTTCGACCGCGAGGGCGTCGATCTCTGCGACCTGCGCGGCTGTGTTTCCCTCCAGAAAGGGTGTTTCGCCGGGGCTTACCTGCGAGAGTTTGAACGTGTTGCCATCGACGCGGTATTTCTTGAGGTTGGCCATGAACCCGGGCTCCGTGCAAAGACACGCAGCGTACGCGATCGGCCGCGGGCGATCAGCGATCGGTGTCGTCGGGATCGATGGACGCGCTCCA
Organism: Variovorax sp. OV700; assembly: GCF_900099805.1. GTDB lineage: Bacteria > Pseudomonadota > Gammaproteobacteria > Burkholderiales > Burkholderiaceae_C > Variovorax. The sequence continues at coordinate 476,586 of NZ_FNDR01000005.1, forward strand.
GCGGTTGTCCCAATCGGCATGCCGTGCCGCACCGTCGAGCTCGCGTCGGTCGCGCTTGGTCGGCCGGCCCTGCACGATGGCCAGTGCCGGTTCGCTGCCCATGCGGCGTTGCTCGCGCATCTCGGCCTGCGCCGCAATGCTCTCCGGCGTTTCTTCATAAAGCTGCTGCGCTACGGGCGCCGGCCCGCGCTGGCCGCTCAAGCCGCGCACCCTGACCGTGCGCGTCACGGCGCCCAGGCGTATGGCCACGGTGTCCCCCGCCTTGACCTCCCGGGACGCCTTGGCGATGTCGCCGTTGACCTGTATCCGGTTTTTGCCGATTTCATCCGCAGCCAGGGATCGCGTCTTGAAGAAGCGGGCGGCCCAGAGCCATTTGTCGATGCGCAAGCGATCCATATTCAAGAATTGTGGCGGTAGACCGGGAGCCGCACGACAGCGTCGAGCCCGACCACCTGTGCGGAATTTTCCTGCACGCTGCGGTTGTCCAGGCTGATCCGTCCGCCCAGGGCGAGCACGATCTCGCGGCAGATTGCAAGGCCCAGCCCGGAGCCGCTGGCCGTGTCGCCGGCGGCGAAGGGCGCGAACAGGCGCTGGCGCAGTTCGGCCGAAATGCCAGGGCCCTCGTCGCGCACCGTCAGAACGGCTTCGTTCTCGTCGGAGCGCACCATGACGGAGAGCGCGCCGCCCCGCGGGCTCTGCTTGATGGCGTTGTGCAGCAGGTTGCGCGTGAGCTCCTGCAGCATCCACTGGTGCGCGCGCACCGTCACGGGGTGGTCGATGTCCAGCTCGAAATCGAGCGACTTGTCTGCGATCAGTGGTGAGAGGTCCAGCGCAATCTGCCGCACCACCTCGCCGAGTTCCAGCGGAACCGATTCCGGCTGCTGCCGCAGCTGCTCGACCTTGGCGAGCGACAGCATCTGGTTGGCGAGCGTGGTGGCACGCTCCACCGTCTGGCTGATTTCGCGGAGCGCCTGTTCGGGCGCCACATCGCCGCGCCTTGCCGACTGCACCTGCGCCTTCAGGACGGCCAGCGGCGTGCGCAACTGATGGGCACTGTCGCGCACGAAGCGCTTCTGGTGGTCGAGCAGGCGCTGCAGCCGGCCCATGACCTCGGTGGTGGCGTCGACCAGCGGCCGTAGTTCACGCGGGGCATCGGGCGCATCGATGGGCGACAGGTCGTCGGCCGCACGCTTCTCGATGGCTTCGCCGAGCTCCCGCACCGGCCGCGTGGCGCGCTGCACCACCAGCACCGTGACCAGCGCGATGACGCCCATCAGCAGCAGCTGCCGCCACAGCATGTCGACGAGCAGCTTGCGCACCAGCGTTTCGCGCAGCTCGAGGGTTTCGGCCACCTGCACCACGGCCATGCCGCGGCCGCGGCCGCTGGACACGGGTTGCAGCAGCACCGCCATCCGAACGGGCTGGTCGCGAAAGCGCGCATCGTAGAAATCGACCAGCGCCGAATAGGCTCCGCGATCGGGGATGCGGCCACGCCAGAACGGCAGTTCGGCAAAGCCCGAAACCATCTCGCCATCGAGCGCCGAAACCCGATAGAAAAGCCGGCTGCGGTTGTCCGCCTCGAAGGCTTCCAGCGCGGAGTAGGGCACGATGGCGCGCAGCCGCGCCCCGTCGTCGTAGCCTTCGACGTCGAGCTGCTCGCCGATGGTCTTGGCCGACGCGAGCAGCGTGCGGTCGTAGGCGGTGGTGGCTGCGGCCAGGCTCTGCCGGTACAGGCTCACGCTGTTGATCACGATGAAAATGGCCACCGGCGCGAGAATGCCGAACAGCAGCCTCGCGCGCAGCGACAAGGCCGCCTTCATGGCTCCGCGCGCAAGAGATAGCCCAGTCCGCGCAGCGTCATCAGCGCGGCACCGGTGCCCACGAGCTTCTTGCGAAGGCGATACACCACCACCTCGACAGCCTCGTATTGCACGTCGGTCTCGCCCGGAAACACGAGCTCGAAAAGCCGTTCCTTGCTGACCGCATGGCCCGGCTTCATCATCAGCGCCTTGAGCAGCGCCAGTTCGCGCGGCGTGAGTTCCAGGATGCCGCCGCGGTGGTAGATGGCGCCGCTTTCGGGCTCGAAACGCAGGCCGCCGACCTCCTGTGGATTGAGGATTACGTCGGCGCCGGCGTTCTGGTGGCGCCGTCGCAGGGCGCGGATGCGCGCTTCGAGCTCATCGAGGTCGAAGGGCTTGGGCAGGTAGTCGTCGGCACCGGCATTCAGGCCCATGATGCGGTCGCCCACCGTGCCGCGGGCGGTCAGCAGCAGCACGGGCGTGCGCAGTCCCGCGGCGCGCGCCTCGGCCAGCACCTGGAGGCCGTCCAGGTTCGGCAGGCTCAGGTCGAGCGCCACCACGTCCGGCTCCAGGGCGCGCCATTGCTCGACGGCCAGGGCGCCATCGCCGCAGATGCGCACGTCGATCTTGCTGCGGGCGAGGGCGCGCTGCAGGGTGACCTGCATCGAGGGATCGTCTTCAACCAGCAGCAGCTTCATGGACGTGGAGGGGGCAATGGTACTTCGGTGTTTTCCCCAGTCCGGTGGACAGCCAACTGACAGCGGGGCGGCGCATGATAGCGGCTCAGGTCCAAGTCAGGTTTTCTTTAGTTACCAGGAGACATCGATGCGTCGCGACACCTTTTTGAAGTCATTGGCCGCGCTGGCCGCCGCCGGAGCGCTGCCGTTGTCGGCGCGCGCCGCAGCCAACGTCAAGATGATGATTCCAGCCAACCCGGGCGGTGGCTGGGACACCACGGGCCGCGCGCTGGGCAAGGCATTGACCGAAGCCAAGCAGGCGGACACGGTCACCTATGACAACAAGGGCGGCGCCGCCGGCGCACTGGGCCTGGCCCAGTTCGTGAACGGCTCCAAGGGCGATCCGAATGCGCTCATGGTGATGGGCTCCGTCATGCTCGGCGGCATCATCACCGGCAAGCCGCCGGTCAATCTTTCGCAGGCCACGCCCATTGCGCGCATGACCACCGAATACAACGTCTTCGTGCTGCCGGCCAATTCGCCGTTCAAGACCATGAAGGACGTGGTCGATCAGCTCAAGAAAGATCCCGGCAGCGTCAAGTGGGGCGGCGGTTCGCGCGGCTCCACCGAGCACATTGCCGCGGCCATGATCGCGCAGAAGTCCGGCGCCGATCCGTCCAAGATCAACTACGTGGCCTTCCGGGGCGGCGGCGAGGCCACGGCGGCCATTCTGGGCGGCAACGTCACCATCGGCGGCAGCGGCTACAGCGAGTTCGCCGAGTACATCGCCGCCGGCAAGATGAAAGCCGTCGCCGTCACGTCCGCCCAGCGCCTGCCGGGCATCAACGTGCCCACGCTCAAGGAGCAGGGCATCGATGTCGAGATCGGCAACTGGCGCGGCGTCTACGGCGCCCCCGGCATCACCGCCGAGCAGCGCAAGGCGCTGACCGACATGGTGCTGGCTGCCCTCAAGAGCCCGTCGTGGGCCGAATCGCTCAAGAAGAACGACTGGACGCCGGCCGTGCTTTCGGGCGAGGCTTTTGCCAAGTTCGTCGACGACGACTTCGCCAGCCTGCGCGCCATCATGGCCAAGTCCGGAATGATTTGAACCTCGGTCGCCCCCAGTCTTCGCGCACTTCGTGTCGCTACGCCAACCCCCTACCGGGGGGGCAACACCAGCGGCCCGGCAAAGCCCGTTCCGCGGTGTTTCTGGAAGGGGATGGGGGCTCTTTCGCTAGTGTGACCTTTCAATGGGTCCCATTCCTTTCCCTGACTGTGGGAGCAAAAAATGACAACTCCAGAATCCTCGGTCTCACCGCAACCCGCGGCCATCTGGCCGCAAACCCTGGTCGGCGTCGGCGTGCTGCTGACCGGCCTGGCGCTGGCTTTCGGCGCCATCGGCATTCCTTCCGAAGCCGGCTATGGCGGCGTCGGCCCTAACTTCCTGCCCTGGCTGGTGTCGGGCGTGCTCACGCTGTGCGGCGGCTGGATCCTGTGGGAAGCACGCAGCGGCGGCTTTCGTGAGCTCGATGCACCCACGGGCGCCGAGCAGGCCTATTGGCCGGGTTTCGTCTGGGTGTCGGCAGGCCTGCTGCTCAATGCGGCGCTCATCACCCAACTCGGCTTCATCCTGAGCTGTACGCTGTGCTACGTGATGGCGGTGCAGGGCTTGCGCCGCGCCAGCGGACAGCCTTCGGCCAATCTGCCGCGAACCTGGGCCATCGATTTGCTGACCGGCGCGCTCATTGCCGCACCCGTGTTCTGGATGTTCACCAAGTTCCTGGCCATCAACCTGCCGGGCCTCACCACCACCGGTTGGATCTGACATGGAAATCTTCAACGCACTCATGACGGGTTTCGCCGCGGCGATCACCCCTGTCAATCTGCTCTGGTGCCTGGTGGGCTGTGCCCTCGGCACGGCCGTTGGCGTGCTGCCGGGCATCGGGCCCGCTGTGGCGGTTGCCATGCTGCTGCCGATCACGGGCAAGGTCGAGATCACGGCCTCGATGATCTTCTTCTCGGGCATCTACTACGGCGCCATGTACGGCGGTTCGACCACGTCGATCCTGCTCAACACGCCGGGTGAGACGGCCAGCATGGTCACGGCCATGGAAGGCAACAAGATGGCCAAGAGCGGACGGGCGGGCGCTGCGCTCGCGACCGCCGCCATCGGCTCCTTCGTGGCCGGCACCATCGCCACGGTCATCGTCACGCTGTTCGCACCCTTCGTGGCCGAGTTCGCCGTGAAGCTCGGGCCGCCCGAGTATTTCCTGCTGATGCTGCTGGCCTTCACCACGGTGAGCGCGGTGCTGGGCAAGAGCACGTTGCGCGGCATGACGGCGCTGTTCATCGGCCTGGCGGCCGGCTGCGTCGGCCTCGACCAGATCTCGGGCCAGGGCCGGTACACCGGCGGCGTGCCAGAACTGCTCGACGGCATCGAGATCGTGCTGGTGGCCGTGGGCCTGTTTGCGGTGGCCGAAGTGCTGTACGCCGTGCTCTACGAGGGCAAGGTGGTCGAAGGCCAGAACAGGCTGAGCCGCGTCCACATGACCAAGCGCGACTGGAAACGCTCGATCCCGGCATGGTTGCGCGGCACCGCCATCGGCACGCCGTTCGGCTGCATTCCCGCCGGCGGCACCGAGATCCCGACTTTCCTGAGCTACGCGATGGAAAAGAAACTGGCCAAGAACCCGGAAGACAAGGCCGAGTTCGGTACCGCTGGCGCCATCGAAGGCGTGGCCGGCCCCGAAGCCGCCAACAACGCCACGGTGACCGCCGCGCTGATTCCGCTGCTCACGCTGGGCATTCCGACGTCGAACACCACCGCCATCCTGCTCGGCGCGTTCCAGAACTACGGTATCCAGCCGGGACCGCAGTTGTTCACCACCTCGGCTGCCCTGGTGTGGGCACTGATCGCGTCGCTCTACATCGGCAACGTGATGCTGCTGGTGCTGAACCTGCCGATGGTCGGCCTGTGGGTCAAGCTGCTGAAGATTCCGAAGCCGCAGCTCTATGCGGGCATCTTGATCTTCGCGACGGTGGGTGCCTACGGCATGCGCCAGAGCGCGTTCGACCTGTTCCTGCTGTACGGGATCGGCCTGCTCGGCGTGGTGATGCGGCGCTTCGACTTTCCGACCGCTCCTGTGGTGGTGGGCATGATTCTGGGGCCGCTCGCTGAAGCGCAGTTGCGCAACGCCATGTCGATCGGTGAGGGCAGTGCTGTGGTGTTCTTCCAGCGGCCTATGTCGATCACGCTGGTGGTCATCATTGTGGCTGTGCTGGTGTTGCCGCGTGTGGCTAAGCGCATGAGTGAGCGGAAGTTGGCTCGGTTGGCGGTTTGACTCTTCCTGCCCTCGTTTGAGGGCGGGAAGGACAGTTGCTTCTAATACCGCTGCGCGGCGCTTGCTTCCCGAGGCCGGGGCGACACCCGGCCTCGGGAAGCAAACGACACGCAGCGTTAAAAAAGCGTCAACCAGCCGTCCGCTCCACCAGGTCATCATCAATATGCGGATCAGCCGGCTGCCCCCGAACCTTCCGCACAGTCCGCCGAATCCAATGCTCGATGTCGTCCACATAAGTGAACACAGCCGGCACCACCAGCAGACTTAGCACGGTCGACGTGATCAGCCCACCGATCACCGCCATCGCCATCGGCGACCGGAAGCTCGAATCGGCCGCGCCAAGGCCCACGGCAATCGGCAGCATGCCCGCACCCATCGCCAGGGTGGTCATGATGATGGGCCGGGCGCGCTTGTGGCAGGCATCGCGCAGGGCCTCCCAGCGGGTCATGCCGTGGTCGCGGCGCGCCACGATGGCGTACTCCACCAGCAGGATCGAGTTCTTGGTGGCAACGCCCATCAGCATGATCAACCCGATCAGCGACGGCATCGAAAGCGCCTTCTGGCCGATGAGCAGGCCCACGAAGGCACCGCCGAGCGCCAGGGGCAGTGCGCAAAGAATCGTCACCGGATGCAGGAAGTCCTTGAACAGCAGCACCAGCACGATGTAGATGCACAGCACGCCCGTGAGCATCGCAAGGCCGAAGCTCGCGAACAGCTCGGTCATCACTTCCGCGTCGCCCACCTCGGTCACGCGCACGCCGGGCGGCAGTTTCTGGATCGAGGGCAGCGCCGTCACTGCGGTCTTGGCATCGCCGAGCCCGACGCCCGAAAGCTCGATCTCGAAGTTGACGTTGCGCGAGCGGTCATAGCGATCAATGACGGCCGGGCCGCCTTCCATCGTCAATGAAGCCACCTGGCTCAGCATCACCGGTCCGCGCGCGCCGGGTACCGAAAGGCGGCCGAGCAGGTCGAGATTCTGCCGTGCCGAGTCTTCTAGCTTCACCACGATGGGCACCTGCCGCTGCGCAAGGTTGAGCTTGGCCAGCGCCTGGTCGTAGTCGCCGAGCGTGGCCACGCGCAGCGTCTCGGCGATGGCTGAACTGGTCACGCCCAGGTCGGCGGCGCGTGCGAAGTCGGGGCGCACAGCGATCTCGGGGCGCACCAGGCTCGCGGTCGAGGTGATGTTGCCGAGGCCGGGAACCGTGCGCAGGTCTTTCTCGACCGCGCTGGCCGCACTGGCCAGCGCCGCCGGGTCTTCACCGGTGAGCGCGAGGATGTATTTTTCGCCCGAACCGCCGAGGCCCACGGTGCTGCGCACGCCGGGCAGGGTTTCAAGCGCCGTGCGAATCTGGTTTTCGATCACCTGTTTGCGCGGGCGGTCGCCGCGCTCGTCCAGCTTGATGGTCAGCGTGGCCTTGCGCGTTTCGGGTGTTCCGAAATTGGCGAAGGGATCGCCGCCCGCGCTGCCGCCCGCCACGGTGGTGTAGACGCTTTTCACGTGCTTGATCTGCATCACGCGGCGCCGCGTTTCTTCCGCGGCCGCAGTGGTCTGGGCGAGCGTGGAGCCGGGTGCGAGCGAGAGGTAGATCTGCGTCTGCGAGTTGTCGTCCGGCGGAATGAAGCCGGTCTTCAGCAGCGGGATCATCGCCAGCGAACCGAAGAAGAAGAGGGTGGCGAGCACCATCGTCTTGAAGCGATGGTGCGTGCTCCATTCGACGGCGCGCATGTAGGCGGTGAGCCAGCGCGGCTCCTTTTCGGCGCCGACGACCGGCTTCAGGATGTAGGCCGCCATCATGGGCGTGAGCACCCGCGCCACCACCAGCGACGCGAACACCGCCAGCGAGGCCGTCCAGCCGAACTGCTTGAAGAACTTGCCGGCCACGCCGCTCATGAAGGCCGTGGGCAGGAACACCGCGATCAGCGTGAATGTGGTGGCGATCACCGCCAGGCCGATTTCGTCGGCCGCCTCCATGGCCGCCTCGTAAGGCGACTTGCCCATGCGCAGGTGGCGCACGATGTTTTCCACCTCCACGATGGCGTCGTCCACCAATATGCCGACCACCAGCGAGAGCGCGAGCAGCGAGATCACGTTGACCGAGAAGCCCAGCAGGTGCATGCCGATGAAGGCCGGGATCACGGACATGGGCAGTGCCACCGCCGAGACGAAAGTGGCGCGCCAGTCGCGCAGGAACAGCCACACCACGATCACCGCCAGGATGGCGCCTTCATACAAGAGGTGCAGCGAGCCGTCGTACTCCTCTTCCACCGGGTCGACGAAGTTGAAGGCTTCCGTCAACTCGATGTCGGGGCGCTGCACGCGCAGGTCGGCCAGCGCTTTTTGAATGGCGCGGCCCACCTCCACTTCGCTGGCGCCGCGGCTGCGGGCCACTTCGAAGCCGACCACCGGTTTTCCGTTGAGCAGCGCGGCGGCGCGCGGTTCGGCGATGGTGTCGCTGATTCGCGCCACCTGGTCGAGCCGCACGCGTCGGCCATCGGAGAGCGCAATCTGCATGTCGGCGAGCTGGTCGGCCGACTGCACGGTGGCCATGGTGCGCACCGGCTGCTCGCTGCCGCCCAGGTCGATGCGGCCACCGGCGCTTTCGGTCTGCACCTGGCGCAGCTGGCGCGAGATGTCGGCCGCCGAGGCGCCCAGCGCCTGCAGCTTGGCCGGATCGAGGTCGACATGCACCTGGCGCGTGACGCCACCCACGCGGTTCACCGCACCCACGCCCGGAAGCGCGAGCAGTTTCTTGGTGATGTCGTTGTCCACGTACCAGCTCAGCGCCTCGATGTCCATGCGCGCCGAGGCGATGGTGAAAGCCAGCACCGGCTGGGCCGCGAAGTCGAGTTTGGTGACCACCGGGTCGCGCACGTCGGCCGGCAGGTCGGCGCGCACGCGCTGCACCGCGGACCGCACGTCGTCCACGGCCTCCTGCACCGGCTTCTCGAGCCGGAACTCGACGATCAGCGTGGCGGCGCCGTCCTGCACCTTGGTGGTGATGTGCTTCAGGCCCTGCACCGTGGCAATGGAGTTCTCGAGCTTGCGCGCGACGTCGGTCTCCAACTGCGAAGGCGCGGCCCCGGGCAGCGCCGCCGAGACCGTCACGGTCGGCAGGTCGATGTCCGGAAAGTTCTGCACCTTCATCGCGTTGAACGACAGCAGCCCACCGAAGGTGAGCAGCACGAACAGCATCACCGCCGGAATCGGGTTGCGGATGGACCATGCGGAAACATTCATGGACGTACCTTCGTTTCGTTCGCGCCCTGCCTGCCCGCGGCGGCCGAGGCGGCCGATGCAGCGGGCTGGGCACCTGCGGTTGCCGGCGCGGGCGCCGCCACCACGCGCACCAGGTCGCCGTCATTCAGGAAGCCGGCCCCTTGCACCACGATCTGCGCGCCTTCGGGCAGCGCGCTGGTGATCTCGACGCGCTCACCGACGCGGCGGCCGGTCTGCACCTTGAGCTGCGCCACGCGGTTGTCGGGCAGCAGCATGAAGACGTTGTTGAAGCCGTCGCGCGGAACGATGGAGGTCTGCGGCACGGTGGGCGCCGAGCTGCGGCCGAGCTCGAAGTCGCCGCGCGCGAACATGCCGGCCTTGATGCCGGTGTTCTGCTGCACGTTCGGCAGGTCGACGTAGACCAGCGCCGCGCGCGTTTGCGGATCGACCGTGGGCGCGATGCTGCGCACCTTGCCGCGCACCTGCGCGCCGCTGGCGCTGACCACGAAGGCCGTGGTGCCCACCGCGATGCGGCTGAGCTCGGCCGAGGTGACCTCGGCGCGCCATTCGAGTCGGCCTTGGCGGATTAGCCGGAACAGCTCGGTGCCGGAGGCCACCACGCTGCCGACCGTGGCGGTGCGCGATGAGATCACGCCGTCGTCGGGGGCCAGCACCTGCGTGTTGCGCCCGCGAACCTGCTGCGCGGTAAGCACGGCTTCGGCGGCCTCGACGCGTGCCTTGGCGGTCTGCTCGGCGGTCTGGTACTGGTTGATCTGCTGCTGGCTCAGCGCGCCGGTGGCCTGCAGCGTGCGGGCGCGCGCCGCGTTGCCGGCTGCGTCGGCGGCGGTGGCCCTGGCTTCGGCGAGCGAGGCACGCGATTGCGCGATGTCTGCTTGCACGGTCTCGGGCGAGAAGACGGCGAGCACCTGACCCTTCTTGACCACGTCGCCCACGTTCACGCGCACTTCAGCGAGCCGGAGCCCGGTGGACTCGGAGCCCACGATGGCCTCCTGCCAGGCGGCCACGTTGCCGTTGGCCGCAAGGGTCTGCGTGAGCTCGGTGAGTTCGGGCTTGGCGACCGTGACCGTCAACGTCGGCCGAGCAGCCGGGGCACCCGCCTTGTCCTTGGCGACCGCCGCCGGGGTGCCGGGCTCGCTCGCTGGCTTGCGTGTCAGCCACACGACCGCCGCAACGACGATGACGAGCGCCAGCAGCGCGATGGCGAGGGTGGAGCGTTTGATACTTTTCATGGCGACGTCGCGACCTTGGCGGCCGGGTTGGAAGTCATCGAGGGCGATCCGGGGCGGGCCCAGCCACCGCCCATCGAGCGGTAGAGCGCAACCCAGGCTTGGGCCCGTTCGCGCTGCAGCGAGACGCGCGCGGTTTGCGCGGCAAAGAGGGTGCGGCGCGAATCCTCGAGTTCGAACAGGCTGGCCAATCCGCTCTGGTAGCGGGCCTGTGTGGCGTCGAAGGAAGCCTGATAGTTCTTCACAGCGGAATCGGCGTCGGTGGCGCGCGCATCGGTGGCGTCGAGATTGACCAGTGCTTCTTCGACCTCGCGCACCGCTTGTCGCACGTTCGCGCGGTAGAGCGACACGGCTTCGGTGTAGCGCGCCTTGGCCGCATCGCTGTTGGCCGCGCGTGCGCCGCCGTCGAGCAGCGGGACGGTGAGCGACACCGGGCCAATCGACCAGGTGTCGAGCGACGCCCGAAAGCCGCTGGTGCGGATCTGCATGCGGCCGATGGAGCCCGAGATGCTGAGCTTGGGATAGCGCTCGGCTTCGGCGGAGCCCACGTCCGCGCTGGCCGATGCCACGCCGAGTTCGGTCGCATACACGTCGGGCCGCTGCGAGATGGCTTCGGCCGGCACGCTGGCGATGCTGCCCACCACCGGCAGCGCACGCTGCGCGGGGGAGGCGGCCAGCTTCTGTTCGAGCGTGGGCTCGTCGATGCCGCTGAGCGCCACCAGCGCCTTGCGCTGCACCGCGCACTGGGCGCGCTGCTGCGTGAGGCGGCCCGAGGCGTCCGAGGCGCTGGCGCGCGCCAGCGCGGCGTCGGCCGGGGCAGTGAAACCGGCGCGCGCCGACAGGTCCGTGAGGCGCGCGGTTTCGCCGCGCGATTTCGCATCCGATTCGGCCACGCGCAGCTGCTGCTGGCAGGCGCGTTCAGCGAAGTACGCATTGGCCGTTTCGGCCGCGACGGCCACGCGCGCGTCATGCCATTTGGCGGTGGCGCTGCTGAGCTTCTGCTCGGCCGAATCGCGGTCGGAGCGCAGGCGGCCGAACAGGTCGATCTCCCATCTGGATTGCAAGCCGGCCTGCAGCGTGGTCACCGGCGCGATGGCCGCGCTGGCGCTGGTGGACGAGGAGGCCGTCGTGCCGCCTGAGCCGAAGGAAGAGCCCGAGACACCGCGGCTGGCCGACAGCGTGCCATCCAGGTTGGGCAGCAGCGCCGCGCCGGCCTGCACGCGCGTGGAGCGCGCCTCGGCCACGCGCGCAGCGGCGCTCGCGAGGTTGGGGCTTGCGGTTTCGGCCGCAGCAATCAGTTCGACCAGCAGCGGGTCGTCGAGCTGGCGCCACCAGTCGGCCAGCGAAGCCACCGAGCCGCCGTGGGGCAGCGGCGCATGCCACTGCGCGGGGAACGGCGCCTCCACCGTGGCCGGCGGGCGCGTCAGGCCGCAGCCGGCCAGGCCCACACCGAGCGGCAGGCACACGGCGGCAATCCATCGAAGTCGTCTCATGTCTTCTTTCTCCCGGAACGGGCAGCAGGTACGGCCGTGGGCTTGGCAATCGCTTTGCGGCGCAGGACTTCCGCCTCGACCAGCGCAACGGCATAGCCCGTGAGGCGTTGCGCCCATGCGTCCACATTTTTCGGAGTGTTCAGCAGTGAAGGGCGTATGGCGTCGACCAGATCCTGGCTCACGAAAAGCTGCACCGCGAGCCCGGTGATGGCGAAGGTCAGGCGGTGCACGTCGTCGTCGGGCCGCGCAAGACCCAGGCGGCGGCACAGCACGCCGGCAATCGCAATGTGTGGCGCCTTGATGTCGCGCTCGAATTCCTTGGCCCACTGGCTGGTGGGCTCGAGCATCTCACGCATGTGCAGCTGGATGCATTGCCGAACGATCTCGCCCTGCTTGAGCGGCTCGACCATGCGGGTGAAGAAGATGCGCAGTGCTTCTTCCATCGGCAGATCGGGCGCGTCGTACAGCGAAACGAAATCTCCGGCATTGCCGCCCATCGGTTCGCCGAAGGTGGCGGCATACAAACCGGCCTTGTCGCCGAAGTAGTAGCTGATGGCCGAGATGTTGACGTCCGCCGCGCGCGCGATCTCGCGGGTCGAGGTCTTGGCGTAGCCGTTGGCCGCAAAGAGGGCCAGGGCGGCGTAGAGAAGGCGCTGGCGCGCTTCGACGCCGTCGCTGCGCGGCGCGCGGGCGGAAATGGCTTGCAGGGCAGGAGCGCTCATGCCGGCGATTAGACCATTGTGGGCAATCAAACGATTGATTTACTTATGCCAGCATGAGGGCTTTCTTCTGACTGTCCGGCCAATGCGCATTTTGGGCATTTTGCAAAGGCGCATTGATGCTCGATTGGCAGGCGATTGATGCGCGCTACGATCCGCCCATGTCTGCTGTTCCGCCCGTTTCCGCACCGCCCGCTTTGCCAACTCTGCCTCTGGATGCCGACGGCATCCTCGCGCTGGCGGCGCGATCGATGTTCCATCTGTTCTCTAGCATCAGCCAAGGCATGTTCCTGGTCGACCGCAGCGGGCGCATCGTGTGGGTCAACGAAGGTTACCGGCGCTTCCTGCCGGCGCTGGGCTTCTCGTCGATAGATGAGTTCATGGGCCACATGGTCGAGGACGTCATTCCCAACACGCAGATGCGGCGCGTGCTCGAAACCGGCGAGCCGATCCTCGTCGACCTGCTCACCAACAAGGCGGGTACTTTCGTTGTCAGCCGCATTCCGCTGCGTGCCGAAAGCGATGGGCGCGAGGGCAGGGCGGGAGAGGTCATCGGCGCCATCGGCATCGTGCTGTTCGACCAGCCCGAAACCACGCTGCAGCCGCTCATCAGCAAGTTCGCTCTGCTGCAGCGCGACCTGGACGACGCACGGCGCGAGCTGGCGAGCCAGCGCAACAACCCGCTGTACCAGCACGCGGCCGACGGGCAGCGCCGCTCCAAGTACACCTTTGCCAGCTTCATCGGCAGCAGCCCCGCGGCGGTGGAGGTGAAGCGCCATGCGCGCCGCGCCGCACAGTCCACGAGCCCGGTGCTGCTGCTCGGCGAAACGGGCACCGGCAAGGAGCTGCTCGCGCATGCGATCCACGCATCGTCGGCGCGAGCCAAGGGGCAGTTCGTCAGCGTCAACATCGCGGCCGTGCCCGACACGCTGCTGGAGGCCGAATTCTTCGGTTTCGCGCCTGGAGCCTTCACGGGCGCCGATCGCCGCGGCCGCGAAGGCAAATTCAAGCTGGCCGACGGCGGCAGTCTTTTTCTCGACGAGATCGGCGACATGCCGCTCGGCCTGCAGGCCAAGCTGCTGCGAGCGCTGCAGGAAGGCGAGATCGAACCGCTCGGCTCCAACAAGCTGGTGCCCTTCGATGCGCGCGTGATTGCCGCCACGTCGCGCGACCTGCCCGAGCTGGTGCGCCGCGGCCAATTCCGCGAAGACCTGTACTACCGCCTCAACGTGCTGCCGCTGCGCGTGCCGCCGCTGCGCGAGCGCCGCAGCGACATTCCGGCGCTGGTCGAGGCATTGGGCGAAGACATGGCGCTGCGCAGCGGCGAGGCGCCGCCCGAACTCACGCCCGATGCGCTGGCGCTCTTGGCCGGCCAGCACTGGCGTGGCAACATCCGCGAGCTGCGCAACGTGCTGGAGCAAGTGACCATGCGCAGCGACTCGCAGCGCATCGATGCGGCGCAGCTCGAACGCATCCTGCGCGAAGCGGGGCTGGATCAGATCGCGCCGCCCGATGTCCTGCACTCGTCGGGCGACGAAGAGGCGGCGCTGCTGCGGCCGCTGGCGCAACAGGTTGCGGAACTGGAACAGAAAGCCATTGCCGCTGCGCTCGCGAGCACAGGCGGCAACAAGCTCGCGACCTCGCGGCTGCTCGGCATTTCACGCGCGACGCTGTATGAACGGATGACGAATCCGGTTCGCTGAAGCACTCGAATGATGGTGCGAGAGGGGGGCCGCCGGCGCAATGGCGGCAGCCAAAAAAAGACCCGCCGAAGCGGGTCAGGGGCAGCCCCCGCGTCGGAGGGAGGAGGGAGAGGTAGCCAGGGGTGCCAAGTGCCAATGTAGGCAGGAATCTGGGAGAAATATGGGTGCCGTACCGTCGTCCTGTTTCCTGTCGCTCGTAGTCCGAAAATTGGCTGAACAGTGGCGGCGATCTGCGAGTGAATCTTCTCGAAAACCCTGACTGACAAAAATACAAATGCCTGAATATCAGGCATCGAGAGTGTTCCTAAACCAGGCGAAATCGGTTCTTCTCCAATGAAGAATCCTTTGTTATCAATGGTTTGGGCGTGTGGCACGAACTGTGCAATATTCAGTCACCTATTTAAGGAGACAAAGAATGAACCGTCGCCACCTCGTCGCCCTGGCCGCACTTGCCACCTGCGCCGCCGCAGCCCCTGCTTGGGCCCAGTCCAACGAAATCCGCATCGCGCACATCTACAGCAAGACCGGTCCGCTCGAGGCCTATGGCAAGCAGACGCAGACCGGCTTCACGATGGGCCTGGATTACGCCACCGGCGGCACGATGACGGTCAACGGCAAGAAGCTGGTGGTCATCGAGAAGGACGACCAGGGCAAGCCCGACCTTGGCAAGTCGCTGCTGGCGGCCGCGTATTCCGACGACAAGGCCGCGCTGGCGGTGGGCCCCACGGCTTCTGGCGTGGCGCTGGCCATGCTGCCGGTGGCCGAGGAGTACAAGAAGATTCTGATCGTCGAGCCGGCGGTTGCCGATTCGATCACCGGGGACAAGTGGAACAAATACATCTTCCGCACCGGTCGCAATTCGAGCCAGGACGCCATCTCCAACGCGGTGGCCATCGACAAGGCCGGCGTGACCGTGGCCACGCTTGCGCAGGACAACGCCTTCGGCCGCGACGGCGTGAAGGCCTTCGGCGCCGCGCTCAAGAAGGCGAAGCTGGTGCACGAGGAATACCTGCCACCCGCCACCACCGACTTCACGGCCGGCGCGCAGCGCCTGATCGACAAGCTCAAGGACCAGCCGGGCCGCAAGATCATCTGGATCGTCTGGGCTGGCGCGGGCAATCCGTTCAAGATCGTCGACCTGGACCTGAAGCGCTACAACATCGAGATCGCGACGGGCGGCAACATCCTGCCGGCCATGGCGGCCTACAAGAACCTGCCGGGCATGGAAGGGGCGGCGTACTACTATTTCGGCATCCCGAAGAATCCCGTGAACGAAGCCCTCGTCGCGGCGCACTACAAGGAATACAAGACGCCGCCGGACTTCTTCACAGCCGGCGGTTTCTCGGCCGCGATGGCGGTGGTCACCGCGCTCAAGAAGACGGGCGGCGACACCAGCACCAACAAGCTCATCAGCGCCATGGAAGGCATGAGCTTCGACACGCCCAAGGGCAAGATGACCTTCCGCAAGGAAGACCACCAGGCGATGCAGTCGATGTACCACTTCAAGATCAAGAACGATCCCGCCTTTGCATGGGGCGTGCCGGAGCTGGTGCGCGAGATCAAGCCCGAAGAGATGGACATCCCGATCAAGAACAAGCGCTGATCGGCACCCCGATACCGCGGTCCTGAGGCCGCATCCCTTTCGCCCCGGCATGGCCGCCGGGCGGAGCGCCAGCCTGCGCCTTTGTAGCGGATGCGGCGGCGCAACCAATGGCCCATTCGTCAGCAATCAAGCAAGCGTTCGATACACCTACAACAGAAGGAGACAGCGATGGCAGCGATGCGATGGAACTGGAAGGGACTGGCCGCGGCTGCGGCGATGGCGGTTGGTGCGCACGCCGGAACGGCGACGGCGGCGGTGCCGCTGCCGTCTCTCGGCGCAAACCCAGCGGAGGTGAGCGTGTCCGGCCTCTCGGCCGGCGGCTTCATGGCCGTGCAATTGCACGTGGCCTATTCGGCCACCTTCAAGCGCGGTGCCGGCGTAGTGGCCGGCGGGCCGTACTACTGCGCAGAGGGCTCGGTGGTCAATGCCACCGGCCGCTGCATGGCGCACAGCACCAGCATTCCGGTGTCGACGCTCGTTAGCACCACCAACAGCTGGGCCGCCAGCGGCGCTATCGATCCGGTGTCGAACATGACGGGCTCCAAGCTGTACCTGTTTTCCGGCACCTCGGACAACACCGTCAAGCAGGCGGTGATGGACGACCTGAAGACCTACTACCAGAGCTTCGTGCCCGCGGCCAACACGGTCTACAAGAACAACATCGGGGCCGGCCACGCGATGGTCACCGACGACTTCGGCGCCGCTTGCAGCACCACCGCTGCGCCCTATATCAACAACTGCGGCTTCGACCTCGCGGGCGAAATTCTTCAGCAGCTCTACGGGCCCTTGAACCCTCGCAACAACGGCACGCTGGGCGGCACGTTCACGGAGTTCAACCAATCGGAGTTCATCACCGGCCACGGGGTGGCAGCCACCGGCTGGATCTACGTGCCGCAGGCCTGCACCACGGCATCTTGCCGCGTGCATCTGGTGTTGCACGGCTGCAAGCAGAACTACACCGACGTGAGCGACCAGTACGTGCGCAAGACCGGCTACAACCGCTGGGCCGACACCAACAACATCGTGCTGATCTATCCGCAGACCAGCACGGCGGCCACCAACAGCTGCTGGGACTGGTGGGGCTACGACAACGCGAACTATGCGAAGAAGTCGGGCCCGCAGATGGCGGCGCTCAAGGCCATGGTCGATCGCGTGACCGGCTCCGGCGGCGGCTCGGCACTGCCGGCACCCACCGGCGTGGGCACATCCGGCGCAACCAGCAGCAGCATGGTGATCGGATGGAACGGCGTCTCCGGCGCCGGCGGCTACAACGTCTATCGCGGCGGCAGCCAGGTCAACGCCGCGCCGGTGGCCGGCACCAACTACACCGACAGCGGACTGGCCGCGTCGACCACCTACAGCTGGACCGTGGCGGCATTGGACGCCAGCAACGCGCAGGGCGCGATGTCGGCCGCGGCCACGGGCACCACGCTTGCCGGAAGCAGTGGAGGTGGCACCTGCTACACCGCCAGCAACTACGCGCACACCGTGGCCGGGCGCGCCTATGCGCTGTGGGGCCTCACTTATGCCTACGGCTCCGGGCAATCGATGGGGCTGTGGAACATCTACGTCACCACCACGCTGAAGCAGACCGGCCCGAACTACTACGTGATCGGCAGCTGTTGAGCGCCGATCTACACCGACATTCATTTGCAATGACCAACGATGCTTGAGACGAAAGACCTGACCATCCGCTTCGGCGGGCACGTGGCCGTCAACAGCGTGAGCTGCGCCTTCGCGCCGGGCACGCTGACAGCCATCGTCGGCCCCAACGGTGCGGGCAAGACCACGTACTTCAACCTGATCTCGGGTCAGCTCAAGGCGAGCGCGGGCACGGTGTCGCTCGATGGGCATCCGCTGTCGGGCCTGTCGCCTTCAGCGCGCACGCATGCGGGGCTGGGGCGGGCCTTTCAGCTCACGAACCTGTTTCCCAACCTCACGGTGCTGGAGAACGTGCGCCTTGCGGTGCAGGCCACGCGCGAAGGCGCGCACCGCTGCGGACTCAACCTGTGGAGCATCTGGAGCGACCACAAGGCGCTGACCGAGCGCGCCGACCAGATCCTGGCCGACGTGGCGCTGAAGTCGCGCGAACATGCGACCGTGGCCAGCCTGCCGCACGGCGACCAGCGCAAGCTGGAGGTGGCGCTCCTGATGGCGCTCGAGCCCAAGGTCTTCATGTTCGACGAACCGACGGCCGGCATGAATGCCGCCGAGGCACCCGTCATCCTCGACCTGATCCGCAAGCTGAAGCAGGACAAGACCAAGACCATTCTCTTGGTCGAACACAAGATGGACGTGGTGCGCGAACTCGCGGACCGCATCATCGTGCTGCACAACGGCACGCTCGTGGCCGATGGCGAACCGGCCGAGGTGATTGCCTCGCCGGTGGTGCAGGAGGCGTACCTCGGCATCGCGAAGGAGGCCGCTGCATGACGCGCCCGATGAATTTCTCCCTCCCCCTCCGGGGGAGGGCAGGGGTGGGGGCAAGCGGCCTTCACACCGCCGCGGCCCTTCAAGCGCCGCCTGCCCCCATCCCAGCCTTCCCCCGGAAGGGGAAGGAGCAAGACCGATGACACACCAGAACCTGCTGACCCTCGAAGGCGTGCATACGCACATCGGGGCGTACCACATCCTCCATGGCGTCGACCTCGCGGTGCCCAAAGGCCAGCTCACCATGCTGCTGGGCCGCAACGGCGCGGGCAAGACGACCACGCTTCGAACCATCATGGGCCTGTGGCATGCGTCGGAGGGCCGGGTGCGCTTCGGCGATAAAGACATCGCCGCCATGCACACGCCGCAGATCGCGGGGCTTGGCATTGCCTACGTGCCCGAGAACATGGGCATCTTCTCCGACCTCACTGTGAAGGAGAACATGCTGCTCGCCGCGCGCGGTGCCAAGAATGCCGCGCAGATCGACGACACGCGATTGAAGTGGATCTTCACGCTATTCCCCGCGGTCGAGAAGTTCTGGAACCATCCGGCCGGCAAGCTCTCGGGCGGCCAGAAGCAAATGCTCGCGGTGTCGCGCGCCATCGTCGAGCCGCGCGAGCTGCTGCTGATCGACGAGCCCAGCAAGGGCCTCGCGCCCGTGATGATCAACAACATGATCGATGCGTTTGGCGAGCTCAAGCGCAGCGGCGTGACGATCCTGCTGGTGGAACAGAACATCAACTTCGCCCAGCGCCTGGGCGACAACGTCGCGGTGATGGACAACGGCCGCGTGGTGCACAGCGGCAGCATGGCGGCGTTCTCCGCGGATGCGCAATTGCAGCAATCGCTGCTTGGACTGGCCCTATGAAGTATTCGACGTTTTTCTCCCTCCCCCTTTGGGGGAGGGTTGGGGTGGGGGCTCGCGGCCTTCGATACAGCGCGGCCTTGCAAGTGCCGTCAGCCCCCATCCCAGCCTTCCCCCGGAGGGGGAAGGAGCAAGAGAAGAAGGGAGCGCAGCAATGAAGGCGCTCGACTTCGACTGGAAGCCGCTGCTTCTCGCACCCATCCTCGCACTGGTCGCGCTGCCACTTACGGGTTCCTTCTCGACCTGGCTCACGCTCACAGTGGCGGGCCTGGCGATGGGCATGATCATCTTCATCATCGCGTCGGGCCTCACACTGGTGTTCGGCCTCATGGATGTCCTGAACTTCGGCCACGGCGTGTTCATTGCGCTCGGCGCCTTCGTGGCCAGCAGCGTGCTCGGCCTGATGGGCGACTGGACGGGTTCGGGCGAGCTGTGGCGCAACCTCGTCGCCGTATTCCCGGCGATGCTGGTGGCCATGGCGGTGGCCGGTACGGTCGGCCTCGCGTTCGAGCGCTTCATCGTAAGGCCGGTGTATGGCCAGCATCTGAAGCAGATCCTCATCACCATGGGCGGCATGATCATCGGCGAAGAGCTCATCAAGGTGATCTGGGGGCCAGCCCAGGTGCCGCTGCCGCTGCCCGAAGCCTTGCGCGGCTCGCTGCTGATCGGCGATGCGGCCATCAGCAAGTACCGCCTGCTTGCTGTGGCGGTGGGCATCGCGGTGTTCGGCCTGCTCGCATGGACGCTGAGTCGCACCAAGATCGGCCTCCTGATCCGCGCCGGCGTGCAGGACCGCGAGATGGTCGAGTCGCTCGGCTACCGCATCGGCCGGCTGTTCGTCGGTGTGTTCGTGGTGGGCAGTGCGCTGGCCGGCCTGGGCGGCGTGATGTGGGGCCTGTTCCAGCAGAACCTGGTGCCGCAGATGGGCGCGCAGGTCAACGTGCTGATCTTCATCGTGATCATCATCGGCGGGCTCGGCTCGACGGGCGGGGCACTGATCGGTGCACTGCTGGTTGGGCTCATGACCAATTACATCGGCTTCTTGCTGCCCACGCTCACGCAGTTCGCGAGCATCCTGCTGATGGTGGCCGTGCTGCTGTGGCGTCCGCAGGGCGTGTACCCGGTTGCCAACCGCTGAGAAAGAAGAAGCCGCCATGTTCCTGAAACGACTTCTCTCCAACGACACGCCGAGGAGCCGCCTGCTGGCGCTGCTGCTGGTGGCGCTGTTCATCGCGCTGGCGTTCGCGCCTTTCATCTTCCCGGGCGTGAAGGCGCTCAGTGTCGCGGCCAAGATCCTGGTGTTCGTGGTGCTGGTCGCGAGCTTCGACCTGCTGCTGGGCTACACCGGCATCGTGAGCTTCGCGCACACCATGTTCTTCGGCATCGGGGCCTATGGCATCGCCATCTCGGCTTCGCGGATCGGTCCCAGCTGGGGCGCGGTGCTGCTGGGGCTCGCGGCATCGCTCGCGATCTCGCTGGTGCTCTCGTTCGCCATCGGTCTGTTTTCGCTCAGGGTGCGTGCGATCTTCTTCGCGATGATCACGCTGGCGGTGGCTTCGGCGTTTCAGACGCTGGCTTCGCAGCTGTCGGATTTCACGGGCGGCGAAGACGGGCTCACCTTCAAGCTGCCCGAACTGATTTCGCCGAGCTTCGAGTTCTCCGAAGAACCTTTCCTCGGTGTCTCGCTCGATGGCCGCCTGCTGTGCTACTACATGCTCTTCGTGGCGGCGGTGGTGTTGGTGCTCGCGCTGCTGCGTATCGTGAATTCGCCCTTCGGCCGCGTGCTGCAGGCGATCCGCGAGAACGAGTTCCGCGCCGAGGCCATCGGCTACCGCGTGGTGGTGTACCGCACCACGGCGGCCGTGCTGTCGGCCCTGTTCGCCACGCTGGCCGGCGCGATGCTCGCCATATGGCTGCGCTACAACGGGCCCGACACGTCGCTGAGCTTCGAGATCATGATCGACGTGCTGCTGATCGTGGTGATCGGCGGCATGGGCACCATCTACGGCGCGGCCATCGGCGCGGTGCTGTTCGTGCTGGCGCAAAGCTATTTGCAAGATCTGCTGCGCGTGGGCAGCGAGGCCGCGAGCGGGTTGCCGTGGCTTGCGGCGCTGCTGTCGCCCGACCGGTGGCTGCTGTGGTTGGGGGTGCTGTTCGTGCTCTCGGTCTATTATTTTCCGACGGGCATCGTCGGCAAGCTGAGGGCGAGGGCTGCACGATGAGCAACGATCTTCCCGTTCCGGTGTCCCGCTATGCCCAGCTTGCTGGCCGCGAAATCCATTGGCTCGACTGGGGTGCGCCCGATGCACCGGTGATCATCGCGTGGCATGGCCTCGCGCGCACCTGCCGCGACATGGACGAGCTGGCACAGCACTTTGCCGCGCGCGGCTTCCGCGTGATCTGCCCCGACACCATCGGCCGTGGGCTGAGCCAGTGGAGTCCGCTGCCCGACGAGGAATACCAGCTCTCGTTCTACGCCCGCATGGCCGCTGCGCTGTGCGACGAGCTGCGCCTGGGCCGCGTGCACTGGGTCGGCACCTCGATGGGCGGTGCCATCGGCACGGTCTGCGCGTCGGGCCTGTTCGAGCCGCGCATGAGGGCGCGCATTGCGAGCCTGGTGCTCAACGACAACGCGCCGCAGCTCGCGCAGGCGGCCATCGAGCGCATCCGCGCCTATGCGGGCGAGCCACCCGCATTCGACACCGTGGCCGAGCTCGAACTTTTCTTTCGCACCGTCTACAAGCCCTACGGCTGGCTCAGCGATGCGCAATGGCGCCGCCTGACCGAGAGCTCCACGCGCCGCCTGCCTGACGGCCGTGTGACGCCGCACTACGACCCGGCGATGGTTCGTCAGTTCAGCGCGCACGACAACGACTACCTGATCTGGCCGCACTACGACGTCATCGAGGTGCCGGTGCTGTGCCTGCGCGGCGCGGAATCGGACCTGGTGCTGCCCGAGGTCACGCAGCAGATGCAGCAGCGGGGGCCGGGCGCCGCCGGGTTGCTGAAGGTGATTGAAATCCAGGGGTGCGGCCACGCGCCCGCGCTCAACGTGCCCGAACAACTGGATCTGATTGAAGGGTTTATCCGGGCCGCTGGCCGCTAGGCGCGAGTCGGCGAGACAATCGCCGCCGATTCCAACCACAAGGATTTCCCCATGGCGCTTTCGCTGTACGACCTTTCCGTGCCGGTCTTCTCGCGCGGGCTCGGCCAACTCACCCACGTGCTCGAGAAGAGCCTGGCGCACGCCAGGGCCAACGACATCGATCCGGCGACGCTGGTGGATGCGAGGCTTGCACCCGACATGATCACGCTGGCCGGCCAGATCCAGCGCGCGAGCGATGCGTCGAAGCTTGGTGTGGCGCGCATCTCGGGCATCACGGCACCGAGCTTTCCCGATGAGGAGAAGACGTACGACGAACTGCTGGCCCGGATCGCGAAGACACAGGATTTCCTCGCCACCGTGGACCGCACGCTGATCGACGGCCAGGAGGAACGCCAGGTAACCATCAAGGCGCGCGAAGGCGAGGCGCAATTCACCGCGCAGCGCTACCTGCTGCAGTTCGCGCTGCCCAACTTTTTCTTCCATGTGACCACGGCCTACGACGTGCTGCGCCACAAGGGCATGCCCATCGGCAAGATGGACTACCTGGGCAAGTTCTAAGTACTGGCGGGGCGCTGCGTGGGCCAGCCCGCGAGGTTGCGTTCCGCGATGCCCGCCAGCGCGGTGATCCAGGCAGGGCTGTCGTTCAGGCACGGGATGTAGCTGAAGGCTTCTCCGCCCGCATGCATGAAGGCCTCACGGCCCTCCATCGCAATTTCTTCCAGCGTCTCCAGGCAGTCGGCCGGAAAGCCCGGGCACACCACGTCGACCCGCTTGACGCCGCTCGCGCCGAGTTCACGCAGGGTGGGCTCGGTATAGGGCTCGAGCCACTTGGCGCGGCCGAAGCGCGACTGGAAGGTGACGCGGTGCTGCGCGGCCGATACCCCGAGGCGAGTGGCAAGCAGGCGTGCGGTTTCGAGGCACTGCGCCTGGTACGGATCACCGAGCGCGATGTTGCGCGCTGGAATGCCGTGGAAACTCATCAGCAGCACCTCGCCGCGGCCTTCGGTCTTCCAGTGGCGCTCGATACTTTGCGCAAGCGCCTCGATGTAGGCCGGATCGTCGTGGTACTGGTTGACGAAACGAAACTCCGGAATGCGGCGCTGGCGGCGGCTCCAGTCGTTCACCGCATCGATCACGCTGGCCGTGGTGGTGGCCGAGTATTGCGGATAGGCCTGCAGCACCAGCACGCGCGCTGCGCCTTCGGCCTGCAGCGCGTCGAGGCGCGAGGCGATCGACGGGCTGGCGTAGCGCATTGCATCGCGCACCGACACGCGGTGCCCGCGTTCGCCGAGCCAGCCGGCAAGCAGGGTGGCCTGCTTCTGCGTCCACACCTTGAGCGGCGAGCCCTCGGCCATCCAGATGCTCGCGTACTTGGCGGCCGACTTGGCGGGTCGCACGCGAAGGATGACGCCGTACAGGATCACGGCCCAGAGCAGCTTCGGAATTTCGACCACGCGCGGGTCACCGAGAAATTCCGCAAGGTAAGACCGCACGGCGGGCGTGGTGGGGGCATCCGGCGAGCCGAGGTTGCACCAGAGTACGGCGGTGCGCGCGGCGATGGAACTGTTGTTCCCGTTGTCTTGAGGCATGCGATATTCTCGGGCATGACTTCCGTTTCCACGGCGCTGGCGGGCGCTGAGCCACTCGACATCAAGCGCATCTCCGCGATCTCGCTCGACCTGGACGACACCCTCTGGCCCATCTGGCCGACCATCGAACGTGCCGAGACCGTGCTGCAGGAATGGCTGCTGCGCGAAGCCCCCAAGACCGCATCGCTGCTGCTGAACCCCGGCGTCCTGCGCGAATTGCGTGAAGCCACCGCCAAGGAACGTTCGGACCTAGCGCACGACCTGAGCGCGCTGCGCCGCGAATCGATTCGCACGGCACTGAAGCGCTCGGGCGAAGACCCGGCGCTGGCCGACCCGGCCTTCGATGCCTTCTTTGCCGAGCGCCAGCGCGTAACGCTGTATGAAGACGCGCTGCCGGCGCTCAAGTGGCTCAGCGAGCGCTATCCGCTGGTGGCCATTTCGAACGGCAATGCCGACATCCACCTGACCGGCGTGGGCCGCTGGTTTCGCACCGCATTCAATGCGCGCGCCTTCGGCAGCGGCAAGCCGCATGCGCCGATCTTCCGCGCCGCGGCCGCGTCAGTCGGCCTGCTGCCGAAGGACGTGCTGCACGTGGGCGACGACGCGGAGCTCGACGTGGTCGGCGCGCTCAACGCCGGCATGCAGGCCGCCTGGCTGGTGCGCGACGAGCGCCCCTGGGTGCACGGGGCGCGTCCGCAACTGATCGTGCCGAACCTCCACGCGCTGTGCGTGGCACTCGGCGCTTGAGTTCGCGCTTTACGAGAACACGGGCCGGAAGAAGCTGCGCTCGTAGCTGAGGATGCAGCGGGTGTCCTCGGCGTACTTGAACGCAGCCTGGCACTCAGCATCCTGCATCGAATCGGCGCGGTACTGTTCGTAGGCTGCGAAGCTCGGAAAGCTGAACATCGCAAGCGCCACATTGTTCGCACCCTCCGACGGCAGGAAGTAGCCGTGGTGCTGGCCGCCGAATTTCTCGACCAGCGGAATCCAGAGCTTGCCGTAGTGCTCGAATTCCTTGAGCTTGTACGGATCGACGATGTAGCGCAGGTAGCAGGTGACCATGTTTCTCTCAGTGAATGGGGAGCGGCAGTCGGGTTTCAGTCCAGTTTGAATTGCTCGCGCAGCGCCGCGCAGAAATCGGCGGTGCCGCTGAGCGAGAAGGTCACGGTGTCGAGGTCCGGCGCTTCCCGGGTTTGCTGCAAGTCGAAATCCCATGCCGCTCCGTCTGCCAGTGCGCCTTGCGCATCCGGGAAGGTGGCGTTGGCCCAGGCCAGAACTTCCGCGACTTCGGCCAGCACCTCGCGTGTTTTCGCGGGCGCGGTCGAAGCCATGGCGTCGAAGGTGCCGTGGCCTTCGGTGTCCTCGCTGTAGTCGAAATCCAGGTAGCGCAATTCGGTCATGGTGATGTCAATGCCTTGGCGGCGGCCAGTCCGCTCAGGACTGCGCCTTCGAGTGTCGCGGGGTAGGGGCCTTCGGTGTAGTCGCCGCAGGCCTGCAGGCCGGGTGCGATGGCCGCGGGCGGCCGTACGAGCCCGGGCGTGCAGGCAAAGGTGGCGCGCTTCTCGACCACGGTCTGCACAGGCTGCAGCGCGGTCTGGCCCAGCTGGGTTGCGGCTTGTGCCATGGCCTGATGTTCCAACGCCTCGCGCGGAGTTTCGTTCGCGCTGACGACCATGGCAAGCACGCCCTCGGGTCCGCCGAGCTGGCCACGGTCGAACACGAACTGCGCCGGTGCGGTGTCGGGGCGGCTGCGCAATGCCAGCATCGGTTCCGCCAGCGGCGTGGCGCCGCGCAGATAGACCGTGGCGATGGCCTCGAAGCGCAGGGCCTCGGTGGTCTCGCACCAGCGCTGCGCGGGCAGGCCGGACGCGCGGACGAGACGCGCGGCATCCCATGGCGCACAGGCCAGAACCACGCGGTCGAATCGCTCGCCGTCGACTCGCCATGCAGCGCCCTCGGTCCAGATCGCGTGCACGCGGATGCCGATTCGCAGCGTGGCCTCATGCTGAGCGAGCCACGCCAGGGCTGCATCGGGAAAAAGCGCACCAAGGTCGACGCGCGGCAGCAGCAGGTCGGCCCCGCCGCTGCCGCTGAAGAGCGCGTCGTGCAGCACCCGCAGGAACACCTCGCCGCTCGACTGATCGACCGGCGTGTTGAGTGCGGAGACGCACAGCGGCTCGATCAGCTCTTCCATCACGCGCGGCGTGAGCCCGGCGCAAAGCGTGGCTACGCTGGTGCCCGGGTCGCAGCGAAACCCGCGCAGGCGCCATTGCACCGCGGTGCGCAGCAGGGTGGACTTGTCCCGCCACGACCAGCCGCGCGCCGTGAAGATGCCGACCAGCAGATCGAGCGGCGCTGGCAGCCTCGACAGCTTCAGCCCGCCGCCGTCGGCAAAGCGCAGCGAGAGCGGCAGCCGGAGCAGGGCCTTGTCGATGTCGACGCCCACCTCGCGCATCAGCTTCAATGTGGCGGTGTAGGCGCCGATGAGGATGTGCTGCCCGTTGTCCAGCGTCAGCCCATGCATGTGGTCGACGCGCCGCGCGCGCCCGCCCGCCATGTGCGCGGTCTCGAACAGCGTCACGGCATGGCCGAGCCGCGTGGCTTCGACGGCGCAGGCAAGGCCAGCCCAGCCGGCGCCGATGACGGCGGTCTTCAAATGCTCCCCAGCGCCTGGACTTTCCATGCCAGCCAGAACTTGCGCACCGGCGTCAGGCTCACGCGCTGGTTCAGCACCTGGAAGTCGTCGCGCTCGATCTCGCGCAGCAGCGTGCGGTAGATGCTGGCCATCATGAGGCCGGGCTTTTGCGCGCGGCGGTCCGCGGCGGGCAGCAGGGCCAGGGCTTCGTCGTACGCCGCGTGCGCGCGCTGGGCCTGGAACTTCATGAGCGCCACGAAGCGTTCCGAATGCACGCGGTTGAGAATCTCGTGCGCCTTGACGTCGAACTTCTGCAGTTCGTTCACGGGCAGGTAAATGCGGCCGCGCAGCGCGTCCTCCCCTACGTCGCGAATGATGTTGGTGAGCTGCAGTGCCAGCCCCAGCTTGTGCGCATAGGCGGTGGTCTGCGGATCGGTCTGGCCGAAGATGCGCGCCGCGACTTCGCCCACCACGCCGGCGACCAAATGGCAGTAGCGCGCGAGGCCGGGAAAGTCCAGGTAGCGGGTCTGGTCGAGGTCCATCTGGCAGCCGTCGATCACCTCGTTCAGCTGCCTGGGCTCGATACCGTAGGCGGTGGCATGCGGCACCAGCGCCTGCATCACCGGGTGGCGGGGCGGGCCTGAAAAAGACTGCGCCACCTCGGTGCGCCACCAGGCGAGCTTGGTGGCCGCCACGCCGGGGTCGGTGACCTCGTCGACCACGTCGTCGATCTCGCGGCAGAACGCATAGAACGCCGTGATCGCGGCGCGCCGCGGCTTGGGAAGAAATAGAAAGGCGTAATAGAAACTGCTGCCCGAGGCGGCGGCCTTGTCTTGTACGTATTGCTCGGGAGTCATCGGAGGGGCGCTTTCATGGGCGGCAATTGTCTCCGCATCCGGAGCGCGCGCCAGGCCAGCAATGGCGCATCGGTCTTGCTGATCTTGGGGCGCTGCGAGAAGGTGTCGAAGCCCAGGTCTTCGATCTTGTCGAGGATGCGCAAGCCGCCCTGGACCACGAAGCGCAGTTCCCAGCCGGCGCGGCCCGGCAGGCGGTGGACCAGCGGGGCGCCCTGGGCCATGAGCTCGCGCGCCCAGGCGCTTTCGACCGCGATCAGATTGATGGCTTCCTGCGGCGGCGGTGCATCGGCCAGCGGCATGAATGCCTTGAAGCTTTCGCGCGTCAGGCCGCGCCGGGCACAGTCGGCCAGCGGCGGATAGAAGCGGCCGCGCGGCAGGTCCACGCTCGGGTCCTGCCAGAAATTGATGAGTTGCAGGGCGCTGCAGATGGCGTCGCTTTGCGCCAGCGCCTCGGCATCGTGCACGCCGTACAGGTGCAGCAGCAGGCGCCCGATCGGGTTGGCGGAGCGGCGGCAATAGTCGAGCAGCTCGGCGCGGTCGGCGTAGCTTCCGCCGCCCTGCGTCTTCTCGATGTCCTGCATGAAGGCGCTCAACAGGTCGGCGAGCAATTCTTCGGGCAGCGAGAACTGCGCGATGCTGTGCGCCAGCGGCCCGAACACGTACGGCCAGCGCGAGGCGGCCGGCACGCTGCCGCGGGCAGCGGCGCGGAGCTCTTCGCGGTAGGCGCGAAGATCGGCCAGCCGCTGGTCCGGCGAGGCGTCGCCTTCGTCTGCGATGTCGTCCGCGGTGCGCGCGAAATGGTAGATCGCGGCAATCGGCGGTCGCAGATGGGGCGGGCACAGCCAGGAGGCCACTGGAAAATTCTCGTAATGCGCCGGCGGCGCGGCAATGTGGGAAGGTTCAGGCACGCGGCGATTGTCCGCGACACGTGGCGCGCACTATGCTCGCGGCGTCACCTCCGATCCAATCCCACGATTTCATGAATGCACAGGCACAGATCCCCGCTGCCCAGAGTCCAACGCACGGCGAGGCGTCTCATGCGGCAGGGCCGGGCCTGATGATCGCGGCACTGGGCGTGGTGTTTGGCGACATCGGCACCTCGCCGCTCTATGCCTTCAAGGAAACGCTGAACCCCGAGCACGGCGTGGGGTTCACGCCCGATACGGTGCTCGGCCTGCTCTCGCTCATCTTCTGGGGCCTGATGTTCGTGGTCACGCTCAAGTACGTGGTGTTCGTGCTGCGCGCCGACCACGACGGCGAGGGCGGCATTCTTGCGCTGCAGGCGCTTGCCCGCAGCGCGGCCGGAGGCTCGAAGACCCGGCCGTGGCTGTGGAATGTCATCGGGGCGCTCGGCTTGGTAGGGGCGGCCATGTTCTATGGCGACAGCCTGATCACGCCGGCCATTTCCGTGCTGTCGGCGGTCGAGGGGCTGGAGGTCCAGGCACCCGTGCTGAAGCGCGCGGTGATTCCGATCACCATCCTCATCCTGCTTGGGCTTTTTGCGGTGCAACGCAAGGGGACCGGGGTGGTGGGCAAGGTGTTCGGGCCGGTCATGATGCTGTGGTTCGGGGTGCTGGCCCTCGCGGGCGGATGGCAGGTGCTGCAGCATCCGCAGGTGCTGGCGGGGCTCGACCCGCGCCGGGCCATCGGTTTCCTGGTCGAGCACCGGCTGCAGTCGATGGGGGTGCTGGGCGCGGTATTTCTTGCCTTTACCGGGGGCGAAGCGCTCTACGCCGACATGGGGCATTTCGGCGCGCGGGCGATCCGGCTCGCCTGGCTCTTCATCGCGCTGCCCGGGCTGGTGCTGAACTATTTCGGCCAGGGCGCGCTGGTGTTGGCGGATCCCGCCGCCGTCGACAACCCGTTTTTCCGGCTCTTTCCTGCCTGGGGCGTTTTGCCGATGGTCGTGCTGGCCGCCATGGCCACCGTGATTGCCTCGCAGGCCGTGATCTCGGGCGCCTTTTCGCTCACAGCCCACGCCATGCGCATGGGCTACCTGCCGCGCATGCGGGTGGTGCAGACCTCGGGCGCGGCCATCGGCCAGATCTACGTGCCGGTGGTCAACTGGCTGCTGATGACCGGGGTGCTGCTGCTGGTGCTGGGTTTTCGCAGTTCGGGCGAGCTGTCGGCGGCCTATGGCATTGCGGTGTCGATCACGATGGTGACCACCACGCTGCTGGCCGGCGTCGTGGCCTGGGGGCTGTGGCGTTGGAACAGGGTGGCAGTGGTGCTCGGGGTGGTGGCTTTTGCCGTGGTCGACCTGACCTTCGTGGCGGCCAACAGCCTCAAGGTGGCTGAAGGCGGCTGGCTCACGCTGGCGGTGGCGGCGGGAGTGATGGTGCTTTTCACGACCTGGGCCAAGGGTCGTCGGCTGGGGCTGGAGGCCGCCGCGGCCGAAAGCCTGCCGCTCAAGCCTTTCTTCGAATCGCTGGCGCTCGACATGCCGCACCGCGTCAGGGGCACGGCGGTGTTCCTGAATGCCGACGCCACGGCGGTACCCCACGCCTTGCTCCACAACCTCAAGCACAACCAGGTCCTGCACGAGCAGGTGGTCGTGCTGCGCGTGCTGGCTTGCGACACCCCGCGCGTCGATGCGGTCATCCGCATCGAGGCCGAGCATCTGATGGATGGCATCTGGGTGGTCACGGCGCGCCACGGCTTCATGGAGCGGCCCGACGTGCCCGAGTTCATGCGGATATTGGCCTACCAGAAGGGGCTGGCCATCGATTCGATGAAGACCTCGTATTTCGTCTCGCGCGCGTCGGTCGGGGAAGAAACCCTTCCGGGCATGAACCCCGTGCGCCGCGTGCTCTTTGGCTGGCTGCAGCGCAACGCGGGCAGGGCGTCCGACTATTTCGAGCTTCCCGACAACCGCCTGGTCGAGATGGGACAGCGAACCTAGCGAATCTTGGAACTCCGAGATTGACAGTCCCGGAGGTTTACCCTAGATTACTAACCAGTGGGTCAGTAATGACCGGGTTCGACCTTTCCAGGGTGTCTCATGACCGCCTCTTCCGGCTTTTCTCCTGCCCGCGGCGCCATTGCATGGCTGCTGCTTCCCGCCTTGTTCCTGGTCGGCTGTTCGCAGTCCAAACCAGCCGAGGAACCCGTGCGCGCGGTCAAGCTGGTGACGGTGGGCACCAGCGACATCGACGCACAGCCCGAGTTTTCGGCCGAGGTTCGGGCGCGCGTCGAATCGCGCCTGGGATTCCGGGTGGCGGGCAAGATCACCAAGCGCCAGGCCGAACTCGGCCAGCACGTGCAGGCCGGCCACGTGCTGGCCCAGCTCGATCCGCAGGACTACCGGCTGGCAGCCGAAGCGGCACGGGCCCAACTGGCCGCGGCCCAGACCAACCGCGATCTCGCGGCGGCCGACCTCAAGCGCTATCGCGAACTGCGTGAGCAGAACTTCATCAGCGGCGCCGAGCTGGAACGCCGCGAGTCCACCTGGAAGGCCGCACAGGCGCAGCTCGAACAGGCGCAGGCCCAACTTTCGTCGCAAGGCAACCAGGCCAGCTACACCACGCTGGTGGCCGACGTGGCCGGGATCATTACCGCCATCGAGGCCGAGCCGGGCCAGGTGGTGCAGGCCGGCACGCCAGTCGTCCGCATTGCGCAGGACGGCGCGCGCGACGTGGTGTTTGCGGTGCCCGAAGACCGCGCTGCCCTGATCAAGCCCGGCTCGCCGGTCACGGTGCGCGGCTGGTCGGGCGGCGCAGAACTGCAGGGCGAGGTGCGCGAAGTGGCAGCCAGCGCCGACGCGGTCACGCGCACCTATTCAGTCAAGGTGGCGATCGACGCGGCCACGTCGCCAGCGCTCGGCGCCACCGTCTATGCCCGCCCGCAGGCATTGGCGCGCGCAGGCGGCGCGGTCATGAAGCTCCCGACCAGCGCGCTGCGCCAGGAGGGCAAGGGCACCTCGGTGTGGGTGCTGGACAAGGCGACCATGACCGTGCGCTCGCAGCCCGTGCAGGTGGCCACGGCCGATGGCAACGAGGCCGTGATCGGCGGCGGGCTCGCGCCCGGCATGATGGTGGTGGCTGCGGGCGTGCACGTGCTCTCGCCGGGACAGAAGGTCACCATCTACCAGAGCAAGGAGGCCGCCGCGGCGGCCGCCAATGCGACGCAGCCCGCGCAATCCGCCGAGGCCGTTTCGGCCACGAAGAAGGAGATCGCAGCAGGTGCCGCCAAATGACGCAGGGCGCTGCGACCACCGACAAGCCCGCAGGCTTCAATCTCTCCAAATGGGCGCTGGACCACGCGCCACTCACGCGCTACCTGATGGTGGTGCTGATGGTGCTGGGAGCCTTTGCCTACTTTCAGCTCGGCCAGGACGAAGACCCGCCGTTCACCTTCCGCGCCATGGTGGTGCGCACCTATTGGCCCGGCGCGACGGCGCAGCAGGTGGCCGAGCAGGTGACCGACAGGCTCGAGCGCACGCTGCAGGAGGCGCCCTATGCGGACAAGATCCGCAGCTATTCGAAGCCCGGCGAGTCGCAGATCATTTTCCAGATCAAGGATTCGTCCAAGCCGGGCGATGTGGCCAACGTCTGGTACACGGTGCGCAAGAAGATCGGCGATATCCGCAACACCTTGCCGCCGGGCATTCAGGGCCCGTTCTTCAATGACGATTTCGGCGATGTCTATGGCGTGATCTATGCGCTGGAGAGCGACGGCTTCAGCTACGCCGAGCTCAAGACCCTGGCCGACGAAGTGCGCCAGCAATTGCTGCGCGTGAAGGACGTTGCCAAGGTCGACCAGTTCGGCGTGCAGGACGAAAAGGTCTACATCGAGATCTCGCAGAAGCGCGTGGCGCAGTTGGGGCTCGACTTCAATGCGGTGCTGGCCCAGCTCGGCTCGCAGAACGCGGTGGAAAGCGCCGGCACGATCCAGTCGCCGCTCGACGTGGTGCAAGTGCGCGTGGCCGGTCAGTTCACCAGCGTGGAGCAGCTGCGCGAGATGCCGATCCGCGGCAGCTCCGGCAACCAGCTCAAGCTCGGCGACATTGCCGAGATTCACCGCGGCTACGTCGATCCGCCGGCCGTCAAGGTGCACCACCAGGGCAAGGAAGTCATTGCGCTCGGCGTCTCCATGGCCAAGGGCGGCGACATCATCGCGCTGGGCAAGGCGCTGCGCGCCACCACGGCAACCATCGACCAGCGCCTGCCGGCCGGCGTCAAGCTGGGGCAGGTGCAGGACCAGCCGGTGTCGGTGGCCAGCTCGGTCAATGAATTCGTCGGGGTGCTGATCGAGGCGGTGGCCATCGTGCTGGCCGTGAGCATCATCTCGCTCGGCCTGCACAAGGGCGGGCGCTTCGGCTGGTACATCGACATGCGCCCGGGGCTGGTGGTGGCCATCACCATTCCCCTGGTGCTGGCGGTGACGTTCCTGGCCATGAACTACTTCGGCATCGGGCTGCACAAGATATCGCTGGGCTCGCTGATCATCGCGCTCGGCCTCCTGGTGGACGACGCGATCATCGCGGTCGAGATGATGGTGCGGAAGATGGAAGAGGGCTACGACAAGGTCCGCGCCGCCACTTTCGCGTACGACGTGACGGCCAAGCCCATGCTCACCGGCACGCTCATCACCGCCGCGGGCTTCCTGCCTATCGGCATCGCCAAGTCGGTGACGGGCGAATACACCTTCGCGATCTTTGCAGTGACGGTGATTGCGCTGGTGCTGTCGTGGATCGTCTCGGTGTACTTCGTGCCGTACCTGGGCACGCTGCTGCTCAAGGTGAAGCCGCACGATCCCAATGCGCCGCCGCACGAACTGTTCGATACGCCGTTCTACAACACCTTCCGCCGCACGGTGAACTGGTGCGTGCAGCACCGCTGGATGACCATCGGCGCCACGGTGCTGATCTTTGCGCTGGGCATCTTCGGCATGGGCAAGGTGCAGCAGCAGTTCTTCCCGGATTCGAGCCGGCCCGAGATCATGGTGGACATCTGGTTCCCGGAAGGCACGTCGTTCCCCGCGAACGAAGAGGTGGCCAAGCGGGTCGAGCAGCGCATCATGAAGGAAGAGGGCGTGAAGACCGTCAGCACCTGGATCGGCTCCGGCGTGCCGCGCTTCTACCTGCCACTCGACCAGGTGTTTCCGCAGACCAACGTGTCGCAGCTCATCGTGCTGGCCAAGGACCTGAAGGTGCGGGAGAGCTTGCGCATCAAGCTGCCGGCCCTGCTCGCGCAGGAGTTCCCGGAAGTGCGCGGCCGCGTGAAACTGCTGCCCAACGGGCCGCCGGTTCCGTACCCGGTGCAATTCCGCGTCATTGGCACCGAGC
This sequence comes from Variovorax sp. OV700, assembly GCF_900099805.1. GTDB lineage: Bacteria > Pseudomonadota > Gammaproteobacteria > Burkholderiales > Burkholderiaceae_C > Variovorax. Next base: position 510,153 of record NZ_FNDR01000005.1, read on the forward strand.
CCGCCCAGCTGCGCGCGCATGCCGACGAGGTCAAGGCCGTGCTGCGCGAGAACGCCAACATGCGCGGCGTGAACGACAACTGGAATGAATCGGTCAAGGTGATCCGCCTCGAGGTCGACCAGGCCAAGGCGCGCGCGCTCGGCGTCACCAGCCAGGCGATCGCCCAGGCCTCCAAGACAATGTTCTCGGGCACCACGGTGGGCCAGTACCGCGAGAACGACCTGCTGATCGACATCGTGCTGCGGCAGTCGGCGGACGAGCGAGAGGCCATCTCGGACATCGGCAATGCCTATCTGCCAACCACGTCGGGCCGTTCGATTCCGCTGACCCAGATCGCGCGGCCGGTGTTCAGCTGGGAACCGGGCGTGATGTGGCGCGAGAACCGCGACTACGCCATCACGGTACAGGGCGACGTGGTCGAAGGCTTGCAGGGCGCCACGGTGACCGAGCAGCTGCTGCCGAAGCTGCGCCAGCTCGAAGCCGGCTGGCACGCGGCCGGGCAGGGCGGCTACCGCATCGAGGTGGCGGGCGCGGTCGAGGAAAGCAGCAAGGGCTCGGCCTCCATCGTCGCGGGCGTGCCGATCATGCTTTTCGCGGTGTTCACGCTGCTGATGCTCCAGCTGCACAGCTTTAGCCGCTCGGTGCTGGTGTTCATCACCGGTCCGATGGGCATTGCCGGCGTGGCGGCTGCGCTGCTGCTGCTGAACCGGCCGTTCGGCTTCGTCGCTCTCCTGGGCGTGATCGCGCTGATGGGCATGATCCAGCGCAACGCCGTGATCCTGATCGACCAGATCGAAAGCGACCGCGAGGCGGGCGTGCCGGCCTGGGACGCCATCGTCGAATCGGCCGTTCGGCGCCTGCGGCCGATCGTGCTCACGGCCGCGGCGGCCGTGTTGGCGATGATCCCGCTCTCCCGCAGCGTGTTCTGGGGGCCGATGGCTGTCGCCATCATGGGCGGCCTGATCGTGGCGACGGTATTGACCCTTCTGGCGCTGCCGGCAATGTACGCCGCAGCGTTCCGCGTCAAGCGGGAGCCGAAAGAGCTTCCGATTAGCGCTTAAAATAGCCGGTTGACCGATTTCAGGCGGACGGTCTTTGGGCAGCGGGTATCCGTTGCACCAGGGCCGTCCGCTTTTGCATTCACCTGAAAAATGGCAATAGCGCGGGTGGCGAAATTGGTAGACGCACCAGGTTTAGGTCCTGACGTTCGCAAGAACGTGCCGGTTCGAGTCCGGCCCCGCGCACCAGCCACACCCCTCACAAGGAAGACACCATGACCGTGACCGTTGAAACTCTCGAGAAGCTCGAACGCAAGATCACGCTGACCCTGCCGGTCGGCACCATCCAGTCCGAAGTCGATTCGCGCCTCAAGAAGCTCGCGCGCACCGTCAAGATGGACGGCTTCCGTCCGGGCAAGGTGCCGATGAACGTCGTGGCCCAGCGCTATGGCTACTCGGTGCACTACGAAGTCATGAACGACAAGGTCGGTGAGGCCTTCTCGCAAGCCGCCAACGAAGCCAAGCTGCGCGTGGCCGGCCAGCCCCGCATCACCGAGAAGGAAGAGTCGCCCGAAGGCCAGCTTGCCTTCGACGCGGTGTTCGAGGTGTTCCCCGAAGTCAAGATCAACGACCTGTCGGGCGCCGAAGTCGAGAAGCTCTCGGCCGAAGTGGGCGACGACGCCATCGACAAGACGCTCGACATCCTGCGCCGCCAGCGCCGTACCTTTGCCCAGCGCGCCCAAGACGCCGTGGCCCAGGACGATGACCGCGTGACGGTCGACTTCGAAGGCAAGATCGACGGCGAGCCCTTCCAGGGCGGCAAGGCCGAAGACTTCCAGTTCGTCGTCGGCGAAGGCCAGATGCTGAAGGAATTCGAAGACGCCGTGCGCGGCATGAAGGCCGGCGACAGCCGCACCTTCCCGCTGTCGTTCCCGGCCGACTACCACGGCAAGGACGTGGCCGGCAAGCAAGCCGACTTCATGGTCACCGTGAAGAAGATCGAGGCCTCGCACCTGCCTGAAGTCAACGAACAGCTCGCCAAGTCGCTCGGCATTGCCGAAGCCACTGTCGAAGGCCTGCGCGCCGACATCAAGAAGAACCTCGAGCGCGAAGTGAAGTTCCGCCTGCTGGCCCGCAACAAGAACGCCGTGATGGACACCCTGGTGGCCAACGCCGAGCTCGACCTGCCGAACGCCAGCGTGCAGTCCGAAGTGAACCGCATGGTCGAAGGCGCCCGCGCCGAGCTCAAGCAGCGCGGCATCAAGGACGCCGACAAGGCGCCGATTCCCGACGAAGTGTTCCGTCCGCAAGCCGAGCGCCGCGTGCGCCTGGGCCTGGTCGTGGCCGAACTGGTGCGCGCCAACAACCTGCAGGCCAAGCCCGAGCAGATCAAGGCCCACATCGACGAGCTGGCTGCCAGCTACGAAAAGCCGGCCGACGTGGTGCGCTGGTATTTCAGCGACAACAACCGCCTGGCCGAGGTCGAGGCGGTCGTCATCGAGAACAACGTGACCGAATTCGTGCTCGCCAAGGCCAAGGTCAACGAAAAGTCGGTGTCGTTCGACGAACTGATGGCGCAGCAGCAAGGCTGAGCGCCGCACCGTCCGGCCTGCGCCGCCGCCCGCGACGCCAATGGGGCTTGTGCTTTGCGGCACGAGCCCCATTTCACTCAGGCGTACAGTCAAATACGAACAGCGAACGAACCCCTTCCGGAGAGCAAATCAATGAGCGCACAGGAAATCACAGGCCTCGGCATGATCCCGATGGTCATCGAGCAGTCGGGCCGCGGCGAGCGGTCTTACGACATCTACTCGCGTCTTCTCAAGGAACGCATCATTTTCCTGGTGGGCGAGGTGAACGACCAGACCGCCAACCTCGTGGTGGCGCAGCTGCTGTTCCTGGAGAGCGAGAACCCGGACAAGGACATTTCGTTCTACATCAACTCCCCAGGCGGCAGCGTCAGCGCCGGCATGGCCATCTACGACACCATGCAGTTCATCAAGCCCGACGTTTCCACGATGTGCATCGGCTTCGCGGCCAGCATGGGCGCTTTCCTCTTGGCGGCCGGCGAAAAGGGCAAGCGCTTCTCGCTGCCCAATTCGAAAATCATGATTCACCAGGTGCTCGGCGGCGCGCGCGGCCAGGCCACGGACATCGAGATCCATGCCCGCGACATCCTGCGCACCAAGGACCAGATGAACCGCATCCTGGCCGAACGCACGGGCCAGCCGCTCGAAAAAGTCAAGTCGGACACCGAACGCGACTATTTCCTGACCGCCGACGAGGCCAAGGACTACGGCCTGGTCGACCAGGTCATTGCCAAGCGCGGTTGATCGGTAAAACCTGCGCCAAGGCGCCGGTGGCGCCAAAAAGGCAAAAGCGGCGTTTTCCACAAGGGAAACGCCGTTTTTGTTTCGTTATCATTGTCCCTACCCCTTTACGAGGCACCTGTCCATGGCCGATAAAAAAGGCTCCTCCAGCGAAAAAACGCTTTATTGCTCGTTCTGCGGCAAGAGCCAGCATGAGGTCAAAAAGCTGATCGCGGGCCCTTCGGTCTTCATTTGCGACGAGTGCATCGACCTTTGCAACGAAATCATCCGCGACGAGCTCCCGGCCGGTGAAGAGGCGCGCGAGGCGCGCAGCGACCTGCCCACGCCGCTGGAGATCAAGACCAACCTCGACAACTACGTGATCGGCCAGGAACCGGCCAAGCGCATGCTGTCTGTGGCGGTCTACAACCACTACAAGCGCCTGCGCCACAAGGAAAAGGCCAAGGGCGACGACGTCGAGCTCAGCAAGAGCAACATCCTCTTGATCGGGCCCACGGGCTCGGGAAAGACGCTGCTCGCGCAAACCCTCGCGCGCATGCTCGACGTGCCCTTCGTCATGGCCGACGCCACCACGCTGACCGAAGCCGGCTATGTGGGCGAGGACGTCGAGAACATCATCCAGAAGCTGCTGCAAAGCTGCAACTACGAGGTCGAGCGGGCCCAGCGCGGCATCGTCTACATCGACGAAATCGACAAGATCTCGCGCAAGTCGGACAACCCCTCAATCACCCGCGACGTGTCGGGCGAGGGCGTGCAACAGGCGCTCCTGAAGCTCATCGAAGGCACCATGGCCAGCGTGCCCCCGCAGGGCGGGCGCAAGCACCCGAACCAGGACTTTTTGCAGATCGACACGACCAACATCCTGTTCATCTGCGGCGGCGCCTTTGCCGGCCTGGAGAAGGTCATCGAAAACCGCACCGAGGCCTCTGGCATCGGCTTCGGCGCTTCGGTCAAGAGCAAGGCGCAGCGGAGCATCACCGAAGTGTTCCGTGAAGTCGAACCTGAAGACCTGATCAAGTTCGGCCTCATTCCGGAACTCGTGGGCCGCATGCCCGTGGTGGCTTCGCTCGCCGAGCTCAGCGAGGACGCGCTGGTGCAGATCCTGACCGAACCCAAGAATGCCGTCGTCAAGCAGTTCACCAAGCTGCTGCAAATGGAAGGCGTCGACCTCGAGATCCGCCCCGCGGCGCTCAAGGCCATTGCGCGCAAGGCGCTCGCGCGCAAGACCGGCGCACGCGGATTGCGCTCCATCCTCGAGCAGTCGCTGATCGACACCATGTTCGAGCTGCCGAATGCCACCAACGTCGACAAGGTTGTGGTCGAAGAATCCACAATCGATGAAAACAAGCCGCCGCTGCTCGTGTATCGCGAAGCGGCCAAGAAGGCCTGAATGAACGCGGCGCCGGCTCTTCTCACCGAGGCTTCCGGCGCCTTCGACAAAGAACGGGCGCACGGGCTTGAAATGCCCGCAGGCCCATCCATCTTTGCCTGATCAATCAAAGGATATTCATGTCCGGTCATACCCCCCTGCCTGCCGACGCGATCGACCTGCCGCTGCTGCCGCTGCGCGACGTGGTCGTGTTTCCCCACATGGTGATTCCGCTTTTCGTGGGGCGCCCCAAGAGCATCAAGGCACTCGAGCTGGCCATGGAGGCCGAGCGCCGCATCATGCTGGTGGCGCAGAAAGCCGCCGCCAAGGACGAGCCCTCGGTCGAGGACATGTTCGAGGTCGGCTGCGTCTCCACCATCCTGCAGATGCTCAAGCTGCCCGACGGCACCGTAAAGGTGCTGGTCGAGGGCCAGCAGCGTGCCCGCGTGAACCGCATCGACGACGGTGAAACCCATTTCACTGCCAACGTGACGCCGGTCGAGGCGCCCGAAGGCGGCGAGAAGGGCACCGAGGTCGAGGCGCTGCGCCGCGCCGTGATGCAGCAGTTCGACCAGTACGTCAAGCTCAACAAGAAGATCCCGCCCGAGATCCTCACCTCGATCTCGAGCATCGATGATCCGGGCCGCCTGGCCGACACCATCGCGGCCCATCTGCCGCTGAAGCTCGACAACAAGCAGGCCGTGCTCGACCTGGCCGATGTCAAGTCGCGGCTCGAGAACCTGTTCGGCCAGCTCGAACGCGAAGTCGACATCCTCAACGTCGACAAGAAGATCCGTGGCCGCGTGAAGCGCCAGATGGAAAAAAACCAGCGCGACTTCTATCTCAACGAGCAGGTCAAGGCGATCCAGAAGGAGCTCGGTGAAGGCGAAGAGGGCGCGGACATCGAGGAGATCGAGAAGAAGATCAAGCTCGCCAAGATGCCCAAGGAAGCGCTCAAGAAGGCCGAGGGCGAGCTCAAGAAGCTCAAGCTGATGTCGCCGATGTCGGCCGAAGCCACCGTGGTGCGCAACTACATCGACGTGCTGGTGGGCCTGCCCTGGAGCAAGAAGACCAAGATCAAGCACGATCTGGCCAACGCCGAGGCGGTGCTCAATGCCGACCACTACGGCCTGGAGAAGGTCAAGGACCGCATCCTCGAATATCTCGCGGTGCAGCAGCGCGTCGACAAGGTCAAGGCGCCCATCCTGTGCCTCGTGGGCCCACCGGGCGTGGGCAAGACCTCGCTCGGGCAGTCGATCGCCAAGGCGACCGGTCGCAAGTACACCCGCATGGCACTGGGCGGCATGCGCGACGAGGCCGAGATCCGCGGCCATCGCCGCACCTACATCGGCGCGCTGCCGGGCAAGGTGCTGCAGGGGCTGAACAAGATCGGCACGCGCAATCCGCTGTTCCTGCTCGACGAGATCGACAAGCTGGGAACCGACTTCCGCGGCGACCCGTCGAGCGCGCTGCTCGAGGTGCTCGACCCGGAGCAGAACCACACCTTCGGCGACCACTACGTCGAGGTCGACTTCGACCTCTCCGACGTAATGTTCGTCGCCACCTCCAATTCGATGAACATCCCGCCGGCACTGCTCGACCGGATGGAAGTCATCCGCCTCTCGGGCTACACCGAGGACGAGAAGACCAACATCGCGATCAAGTACCTGCTGCCCAAGCAGATGAAGAACAACGGCGTGAAGGAAGACGAGCTGCTCGTCACCGAAGAAGCCGTGCGCGACATCGTGCGCTACTACACGCGTGAAGCCGGCGTGCGTTCGCTGGAGCGCGAGCTCTCCAAGATCTGCCGCAAGGTGGTGAAGGGCCTGCTGCTCAAGAAGATGACGCCGAAGGTCACGGTGGATGGCACCAACCTCAACGAGTTCCTGGGCGTTCGCAAGTACAGCTTCGGCCTGGCCGAGAAGCAGAACCAGGTCGGCCAGGTGGTCGGTCTGGCGTGGACCGAAGTGGGCGGCGACCTGCTCACCATCGAGGCTGTCACCATGCCCGGCAAGGGCGTGATCAGCCGCACGGGTTCGCTGGGCGACGTGATGAAGGAATCGGTCGAGGCCGCGCGCACCGTGGTGCGCAGCCGCTCGCGCCGCCTGGGCATCAAGGACGAGGTGTTCGAAAAGCGCGACATCCACATCCACGTGCCTGATGGCGCGACGCCCAAGGACGGCCCGAGCGCGGGCGCTGCAATGACGACGGCCTTCGTGTCGGCGCTCACCGGCATCCCCGTGCGTGCGGACGTCGCCATGACCGGCGAGATCACGCTGCGCGGCGAAGTCACGGCCATTGGCGGCCTGAAGGAAAAGCTGCTGGCTGCCCTCCGCGGCGGCATCAAGACCGTGCTGATTCCGGAAGAGAACGCGAAAGACCTGCAGGACATTCCCGAGAACGTGAAGAACGGCCTCGAGATCGTGCCCGTGAAATGGATCGACAAGGTCCTGGAGATCGCGCTCGAGAAGATGCCCGAACCGTTGTCCGACGAGGAAGTCGCGGCCTCCGCCGCTGCCGTGGCCGAGCTGGCCAAGCAGCGCGAAGCGCGGGCCTCCGAAGGCTCGGTCAAACATTGATCGGCGGAACTTGCCGAGCCCCGAAAAAGTGTTCTATAATTCGAGGCTCGAAACGCGGGAATAGCTCAGTTGGTAGAGCGCAACCTTGCCAAGGTTGAGGTCGAGAGTTCGAGACTCTTTTCCCGCTCCAGTTTTGAAAAAGGGAAGCACTGCTTCCCTTTTTTTCGCGAGTTCGATTTCGTTTTCAGCAGCGTGGCGCGATAGCAAAGCGGTTATGCAACGGATTGCAAATCCGTCTAGCCCGGTTCGACTCCGGGTCGCGCCTCCACCTCTCCTGATCAATTCGATCCACCCTCCATCGAAAAAACAGCCCCGCCAACCTGCGTTGCCGGGGCTCGTTTCGTTTGGGTTATCGTCGATGTTCAAACCCGAGGCCCGGATGGTGAAATTGGTAGACACATCGGACTTAAAATCCGCCGCTTCCTTAATCGGGGCATACGGGTTCGACCCCCGTTCCGGGCACCATACTTAGACAAGGGAGCACTTCATGCCTCGTTACAACGCTCCATTTGAAATTCATGTGCACGGCGACGTGCCGCTGCGGTCTGACGTCACCTTCGACCAGATCCAGGAAGCACTCAAGCCGCTGTGGGCCTATTCGGGCGCCAAGTCGCTGGCCGACGGCGCCACGAGCACCTACGAAGAAGAGCCCGGCATCCGTTTCGAGCAGAAGGACCACATGCTCCAGATGTGCTGGACCGTGCCGGGCGACGACGACTTTCGTCAGGCCCTCGACGAAATGTGCATGGCGCTGAACGAACTGTCGGAGCGCGGTGCGGCCATCGAAGTCACCTTCTACGACACCGATTTCGACGAGGAAGAGGGCGACCCCGACGAAGAATCGCGCGACGATTTCCTGATGCTGTTTGTCGGCCCCAATCCGGCCGCGATCATGCAGGTGCAGCGCGACCTGCTGGTGGAAGACGTCGTCAACCTGATGGAGCGCCACTTCGATGGCGCCGAACTCGGCGGCGTCGTATCCGAAATCGATCGCCTCTTCAGCGACCGCTTCGATGCGCTCGTGAATTCGCTCGAGATCGGCAAGCGCCCGCGCGGCACCGGCGGCAGTGGCAGCGGCGGTGGTGGGCATGGCGGCGGCCGCCGTCCGCGCCACCTGCACTGACCCAGGCCAGCCGCTCTTCCGGCGCCGCGATTCACCGCCGCATGGCGCTGTTCCCGTCTTCTGCCCTGAATGCCGGCGTGCGCAAGCGCGAGGTGTTCGGCTGGGCAATGTACGACTTTGCCAATTCGGGCTACACCACTGTCGTCATCACGGCCGTGTTCGCCGCCTACTTCGTGGGCGGCATCGCCAAGGGCGCGCCCTGGGCTGCCTTTGCATGGACCGCGGCGCTCAGCGTCTCCTACGCCATCGTGATGCTCTCCATGCCCGCCATCGGGGCCTGGGCCGATCGGCACGCGGCCAAGAAGCGCGTGCTCGTCATCGCAACGGTGGGCTGTGTGCTTGGCACGGCAGCGCTTGCGCTCACGCCAAGCTTCTCGGGGGCCGCGGGCGTTGCGGTGGCCATGGGGCTGGTGATCGTCTCCAACACCTTCTATTCGTACGGCGAGTCGCTGACAGGCGCCTTCCTGCCCGAGCTCGCCACGGCCGAAGGCATGGGCAAGGTCAGCGGATGGGGTTGGGCCTTCGGCTACGTCGGCGGCATGCTCGCGCTCGGGTCGTGCCTGGCCTACGTGCTGTCCTCGCAGGCAAAAGGGCTGCCGGCATCGCACTTCGTGCCGGTCACGATGCTGATCACCGCGGCCATCTACGGCACGGCAGCCTGCGCCACGTTTGCGCTGCTGCCCGAGCGCGCGCGGCCCCGAACGGCCAGCGGTGCGCAGAGCGCCTGGCGGCAGTTGCGTGCTACGTTCCGCGAGGCACGCGCCTACCGCGACTTCATGTGGCTGCTGGTCTGCACCGTGTGCTACCAGGGCGGTGTGGCGGTGGCCATCACGCTTGCGGCCATCTATGCGGAACAGGTGATCGGCTTCGTGGCGAGCGAGACGATGGTGCTGATCTTCGTGCTGAACATTGCGGCCGCGGTCGGCGCATTTGCCTTCGGATACGTACAAGACCGCATCGGCCACAAGATCGCGCTGGCTGGCACGCTGGTGGCGTGGATCGCGGTCTGCGTGATTGCGGCCATGGCCACCACCAAGGGCGCCTTCTGGTGGGCTGCCGCCATTGCCGGACTCTCCATGGGCTCGAGCCAGTCGGCCGGCCGTGCCATGACCGGCTACCTTGCGCCGCCGCGGCAACTGGCCGAATTCTTCGGACTCTGGACCTTTTCCACGCGGCTGGCGAGCATCATCGGCCCGCTGATGTTCGGCGCCATCACGTGGGCTGCGGGCGGCAACCAGCGCATTGCCATTCTCTCGACCGCGGCCCTGTTCGTGGCGGGGCTGCTGCTGTTGCTGCCCGTTGACATGGCGCGCGGCCGGCAAGCCGCTTTGCACAGCCGTTAGACAGCCGATAGGGGCCCGCGGCTCAGGGCATCTGCTGCTGCAGGGATTTGGGCACGCGGTAGCGCTCGCCGTCGTAGCGCAACGTGACGGCGTTGAGCCGCGCGGGCAGGGCTTTCTCGGCGCAGCCCTGGTCTTCCTGCACCTGCGCGTGGCTCTGGACCAGCGTGCGCGCGAGTTGCAGGTCGGCGTAGCCGTTGCTCGCCGACTTGCCAACCGAAAGCATCGTGCGCAGCTTCTCGAGGCGGCCGGTGCACGTGCTGTCCCATCCGCCGCTGTCGTGGTCGAGTTCGACCTCCTGCAGCACCTGCCGAAGCTTGCTGCCGTGGTGCACGTAAAGGCGAATGGTTTCGCTCGCGACCGAGCTGCCTGGCGCGGTGCCCCTGTAGCGCACGCGCAGCCCGAAGGCGCGCGTGTCGGCCGACAGAACATAGCGCGCGGTGTCGATCCGGATGTCCTGGATCGCGGTGGCGCTGTCTTCGTCGAGGGCCTCGGGCTGGAAGATGCGGCCGATCACCGTGTCGCGTTCGGTGTTGCCGTTGTCGGGCCGCTGGATCAGCAGCAGCTCGAGATCGAAGACCTTGGCGCCCGTGCTGCTGGTCTCGCGCGGCACGGGCAGCACCACGATGCTGCGCCCCGGAAAGGCAGGCCATGGCTTGCAGGCGGCGAGGCGCTCGTCGAGCGTGCGGTTCGGATGCAGCTTGGCGTGCATGCGCTCGGCCAGCCCACTCTCGCAGGCGGCATGGCAGAGGCCCGCGGCCGAAAGGCACAGCAGCAGCAGGCCGTGACGCAAAAAGGGACGCATGCGGGTCGCGGGGTTCAGGTGGAGGTTGCAGCAGCCGCCGTCGCAGCTTGCGGCCGCCGTTGCAGCCAGTGCACGGCTGCGGCTTCGAGCAGGGCCAGATCCCCGCTGCCCTGCAGCAGCAGGCCGCCTTCACCGCCGTCCGCGAGGCGGCCCAGCGACCCCAGCACGCGCCGGGTCTGCTGCGCGACCGGCGCGCCGGTATCGATGAAGCGCAGCGCAGGCGGCGCGTGGCGCTGCAGTTCGCTCTTCACGAGGGGGTAGTGCGTGCAGCCGAGTACTACGGTGTCGACTTCGCCCGTCGCGTGTCCGAAGGGGCCGGCCTCGGCCATGTAGCGGGCGCAGAGCGTTTCGATGCCTGCCGTGTCGAAGCCCTCGATGGCTTTCACGAGGCCATCGCATGGCACGGCGCGAACATTCGCGGATCCCGCGAAAGAGTCGCGCAGCGCCGCGTACTTGGCGCTGGCGAGTGTTCCGCGAGTGGCCATCACCGAGATGTGGCCGGTACGGCTCACCGCCACCGCGGGCTTGAGCGCAGGCTCCAGGCCCACGATGGGCAAGGCCGGATTCTCGGCGCGCAGCAGGTGGATCGCCGCCGTGGTGGCCGTGTTGCAAGCCACCACCAGCGCCTTGATGCCGTGCTCTTGAATGAGCTGCTCGGCCACCTTGCGCGAGCGCTCGATCACATAGGCATCGCCGCGCTCGCCATAGGGTGCGAAAGCGGTGTCGGCGAAGTAGACGAAGCGTTCGTGCGGCAGTTCGGCGCGCAGCGCGGCAAGCACGCTGAGCCCGCCGACGCCGCTGTCGAAGACGCCTATCAAGCTCAAGCTTCTTCCATCATGATGGTCTTGAACTCGCCGCTGGCAATGCGCTTCTGCCACTCGGCCGGGCCGGTGATGTGCGCGCTGGTGCCGCCGGCGTCGACCGCCACCGTCACGGGCATGTCGACCACGTCGAATTCGTAGATGGCTTCCATCCCCAGGTCTTCGAAGCCCACCACTTTGGCAGTCTTGATGGCCTTGCTCACGAGGTAGGCGGCGCCGCCCACGGCCATGAGGTAGGCGCTCTTGTGCTTCTTGATGGCCTCGATGGCGACCGGGCCGCGTTCGGCCTTGCCGATCATCGCGATGAGGCCGGTCTGGGCCAGCATCATTTCGGTGAAGCCATCCATGCGCGTGGCGGTTGTCGGGCCAGCAGGGCCCACGGCTTCGTCGCCGACCGGATCGACCGGACCGACGTAGTAGATGACGCGGTTGGTGAAGTCCACCGGCAGCTTCTCGCCCTTGGTCAGCATGTCCTGGATGCGCTTGTGCGCGGCATCGCGGCCGGTGAGCATCTTGCCGTTCAGCAGGATCGTGTCGCCCGGCTTCCAACTCGCCACTTCGGCGGGCGTGAGCTTGTTCAGGTCGACGCGCTTGCTCTTCTTTTCGTCGGGCGCCCAATTCACATCGGGCCACAGGTCGAGCGACGGCGGGTCGAGGTAGACCGCACCGCTGCCATCCATCACGAAGTGGGCATGCCGGGTGGCCGCGCAGTTGGGGATCATCGCGACCGGCTTGCTGGCCGCGTGCGTCGGGTACATCTTGATCTTGATGTCGAGCACGGTCGCCAGGCCGCCCAGGCCCTGCGCGCCGATGCCCAGCGCATTGACCTTCTCGTACAGTTCGATGCGCAGCGCCTCGACCTTGCTGAGTTCGGCGCCCGAGGCCTTCTTGGCCTGCAGCTCGTGCATGTCGAGGTCGTCCATCAGGCTTTCCTTGGCCATCAGCGCCGCCTTCTCGGCCGTGCCGCCGATGCCGATGCCCAGCATGCCCGGCGGGCACCAGCCGGCGCCCATGGTGGGCACCGTCTTGAGCACCCAGTCGACCACGCTGTCGCCGGGGTTCAGCATCACGAGCTTGCTCTTGTTCTCGCTGCCGCCGCCCTTGGCCGCGACGGTCACTTCGACGGTGTTGCCCGGAACGATCTCGGTGAAGATCACCGCGGGCGTGTTGTCCTTGGTGTTCTTGCGGTCGAACTGCGGATCGGCCACAACCGAGGCGCGCAGCGTGTTGTCGGGGTGGTTGTAGCCGCGGCGCACGCCTTCGTTGATGGCGTCGTCCAGCGAGCCGGTAAAGCCGCCCCAGCGCACGTCCATGCCCACCTTGAGGAACACGTTGACGATGCCCGTGTCCTGGCAGATCGGGCGGTGGCCCGTGGCGCTCATCTTGCTGTTGGTGAGGATCTGCGCAATGGCGTCCTTGGCGGCGGGGCTCTGCTCGCGCTCGTAGGCCTTGGCCAGGTGGGCGATGTAGTCGGCGGGGTGGTAGTAGCTGATGTACTGCAGCGCGGCGCTGATCGATTCGATCAGGTCGGCCTGCTGGATCGTGGTCGTCATGGTGGGGGGGGTGTTTTTTGGAGTGTGGAAACGCCCCCCGATTATCTCAGCCGCCACGCCCGGCCTCGTCACGCTACCTTGCGGCGGCCCGGGCTTCCTCGATCCAGCCGTCGAACAGCGGCCGGTGGACCCGGATCCAGCCGTCGGTGTGGCGCTCCAGGTCTTGCTGGGTATTGGCGCCCTGGCTCATGCGCAGGTTCTGGGCGTTGATGTCGCCGATCGGCAGTTTCATCACCTCGAACAGCTTGCCGGCCGCAGGGTTCTTCTCGACGAAGGCCTTGTTGGCGACGATCTGCTCCTGGTTGGCCTGGAAGCCATAGTTCTTGCCGTTCGGAAGCTGCGTGTCCGCGTTCCCGCCCTGCGAGGACGAAAACGGCACTTGCAGCCAGACCACGTCCGCACCCGGCCGCAGCACGGCGCTGACCCAGTAGGGCGTCCACGTGTAGTAGAGGATCGGCTTGTCCTGCTTGAAGCGGACGATGGTGTCGGCCATCAGCGCGGCGTAGCTGCCTTGCTTGTGCGTGACGGTGTCGCGCAGCTGGTAGGCCGTCAGGTGGTTCTCGATGGCCAGTTCGCAGCCCCAGCCGGGGTTGCAGCCGGTCAGATCGGCCTTGCCGTCGCCGTCGGCGTCGAACAGCTTCGCGATGGCCGGGTCCTTCAGCTGGGCGATGTTGGTGATGTTGTGTTGCTCGGCCGTCTTGCGGTCGATGAGGTAGCCCTGCACAGCGCCGTCCGAGTACACGCCCTTGCGCCACAGCTTGGCGTCGCCGCCGCTGTTCTTGTAGAAATCGGCGTGCAGCAGGCTCCAGTGGTTGGCCATGAAAGTGGCGTCGCCGTTGGCGATGGCCAGGTGCTCGGTGGCGGGTTCGAGGTCTTTCATCGGCAGGGTGGTGTAGCCGAGCTTTTCGAGCGCGCGCATCACGAGCAGCGTCTGGAACGCCTCTTCGGCGAGCGAGCTCTTGAGCGGCTGCACGGTGACGCCCTTGCCGGGCAGGTCGTTGGCGGCCTGCGCAGCCATGCCGAAAGCGACGAAGCCGAGCGCCAGCAGGCCGCGGGCGATGTGGTGGAGACGGGTTTTCTTCATGCGTTGGATTCCTTCGCGGGAGCTCATTGCGCTTGCGTCGACAGGGCCGGTACGGGCTCGCTCGCATGGTGCGGCGGCGTGCTCACGAGGCGCTGCAGCAGATGCAGCGCAAAGCCGGCCGGCCCGGTGTGCCACCAGCGGCGCCCGGCGCTGCGGCGCGACTTGCCCATGGCCTGCGTCAGGCGGTCGAGCGAGATCGCCAACAGCACGATGCCCAGGCCGCCCACGGTCGCCAGGCCCATGTCGAGCCGGCCGATGCCGCGCAGCACCATCTGGCCCAGGCCGCCGACTGCGATCATCGAGGCGATCACCACCATCGACAGCGACAGCATCAGCGCCTGGTTGATGCCCGCCATGATCGACGGCATGGCCAGCGGCAGCTGCACCTTCACCAGCATCTGCCACGGCGAGGCGCCGTAGGCACGCGCGGCCTCGATCAGGTCGGGCCGCACCTGGCGCAGGCCCAGGTTGGTCAGACGCACCAGAGGCGCCAGCGCGAAGATGATGGTCACGATCACGCCCGGCACGTTGCCGATGCCGAACAGCATCACCACCGGCACCAGGTAGACGAAAGCGGGCGTGGTCTGCATCGCATCGAGCACCGGGCGCGTGATGCGCTGGGCGCGGTCGCTGCTGGCCAACAGCACGCCGAGCGGCAGGCCGATCACCATGCAGAAAACGAGCGAGGTCAGCACCAGCGACAGCGTCACCATGGCTTCGGGCCAGATGCCCAGCATGGCCACGAGCAGCAGCGCCGCGGTGGTGCCGATGGCGAGCGCACGGCCCGCGAACTGCCAGGCGAACAGGCCGATGAGGGCGATCATGGCCAGCGTCGGCAGGCCGGTCAGCAGGCCCTGCACCCAGTTCAGCGTGCTGTCGATGGGCAGGCGCACGGTCTGGAAGAAGGGGCGGAAGTGCTCGACCACCCAGCCGAGGCCCTGGTTGATCCAGGATTCGACGGGCAGCGAGCCGTCCCAGAGGCGATGCAATTGGAGGCCGCCGGTGGCGGCATCGGCCGATCCGGCCAGCTGATGCGCCGTGGCGACGGGGGCGTCGAGCCAGGCGCTGGTCGCGGAGGCGTCGGGGGCGGCGGACAGGGCGGCCCAGGGATCGGCTGGTGCCGCTGCCTGCGGGGCCGTGGCGGTGGAAGCGTCGTTCAAGGGCGCGAATTCGGAGGGCAGTGCGGTGTCGTTCATCAATGAGTCCTTCGAAATCGGTCAGGCAACGGCCATGGCGGCCGCAGCAGGGACAGGTTGCTGGGGCTGATGTGCCGGGTCGATCGGCGGCGTGTCGCGGTCGAGGAACTTCAGCAGCGTCGTCTTGCTGATCGCACCGCAGAAGCGACCGTCGCCGGCCACCACGGGCACGGCACACGGCGCCTGGCCCACCTGGCCGATCAGGCCGGCCACGGGCGCGTCGGCCTCGATCACGCCCAGGTCGTTCAGAAACGCGTGGCGCAGGCCCAGCGGGCCCTTGTGCCCGTCGAGCGCCGCGCGCAGCGTGTCGGCCGACACGGTGCCCAGGTAGTGCCTGGTCGGGCTCGTCACGTAGGCGTAGTCGCGGTCCTGGTCTTCCAGCACCTTGAGTGCCGCATGCGCACCGCGCTCGGGGTGCTCGCAGACCACGGTGAGCGACTTGCGCGCGATGTCCGCCGCCTTGAACACCGCCGCCGCATCCACCCCGCGCACGAAGCTGCGCACGTACTCATCGGCGGGGCTGCGCAAGATCTCGTCGGGCGTGCCGACCTGGATCACCTGGCCGTCCTTCATGATCGCGATGCGGTCGCCGATGCGCATGGCTTCGTCCAGGTCGTGCGAGATGAAGACGATGGTGCGGCGCTGCTCCTTCTGCAGCCGCAACAGCTCGGACTGCATCTCGGTGCGGATGATCGGGTCCAGGGCCGAGAAGGCTTCGTCCATCAGCAGGATCGACGGATCGGAGGCCAGCGCGCGCGCCAGGCCCACGCGCTGCTGCATGCCGCCCGAGAGTTCGTCGGGATAGCTGTCGCCCCAGCCCGCAAGACCCACTTGCGCGAGCGCCAGGTCAGCCTGCGCGAGGCGTTCTTTCTTGCTGGTGCCCGACAGTTCGAGGCCGAAGGCGGTGTTCTCGCGCACCGTCATGTGCGGCATCAGCGCGAAGGACTGGAACACCATGCTGATGTCCTTGCGGCGCAGCGCGCGCAGCTTCGCATCCGAGTGCTCGTTGATGTCCGCGCCGTCGATCACGATGCGGCCCGCGGTCGGCTCGATCAGCCGGTTCAAGAGGCGCACCAGCGTCGATTTGCCCGACCCCGAGAGACCCATGATGACGAAGACCTCGCCGGCCTGGATTTCGAAGGTGGCATCGAACACGCCGATCGACTGGCCCGTCTGCGCGAGGATTTCCTTCTTCGAGAAACCTTGCCGGACGAGCTCGAGCGCCTGTTCGGGCGAGTCGCCGAACACCTTGAAAACATGGTCGATGAGAATTCCTTTGGCCATAGGCCGGGGCTCCTTGTGTGATGGTTGGACACAGCGCCGCCCCAGAGGGCGGCAACGGCCACGCCATCAGCCGATGGGGCTGCCCGAACAGAGCGCGTGAAAAACGCGCGTGCAATGGCCCGGCGAGCCTCGAAGGCTGCCGACAGGCACTGAAGACGACATGGCGACGAAGCCAGTGCCCGCCGGATGCTTCATTCGCAGAGCGGCGGGCCTGGTCGAGGGGCGCCGCCTGGATGAGCGTGACGTGGCAAGGGGGCCGGAAAGATCCGGCCGGGTTGCCGGGCAGGGCCCGGCGGGGAGAGCCTTGCACCGCGACGGGATTCGGAGATCCGCGAGTAGCACAAGGGCAACCAACATGACTTGTTGGTCGTCTGAAGACCGCAATTATAACTTTTTGACATTACGTGAGTCAAGCCCGGGGCGTATCGTGGGCCGGGCGTCCGGGCCAAATAGGCCTCGTCAAATGCGAGCCATTCTTATCGAGGCCATACTCGGCACCGCGCCCGGTGAGCGGGCGCAACCATCCAAGACCGCGGAGCTTTTTTCATCATGACGACTTCCCCCAAGACCCGTGCCGAGCGCGACACCTTCGGCCCGATCGACGTGCCGGCGGACAAGCTGTGGGGTGCGCAAACGCAGCGCTCGCTGCAGAACTTCGACATTTCCGGCGAGCAGCAGCCGCGCGAGATCATCAAGGCACTGGCGCAGGTCAAGCGCGCCTCGGCGGTGGTCAACCATGCGCTCGGACTGCAGGACGAAAAAAAGACCCAGGCCATCGTGGCCGCGGCCGACGAGGTCATCGCGGGCAAGCATCCGGGCGAGTTTCCGCTCGTGGTCTGGCAGACTGGCTCGGGCACACAGACCAACATGAACGTAAACGAAGTGCTGGCCAACCGCGCGAGCGAGCTGCTCGGCGGCGAGCGCGGGGAAGGGCGCCTCGTGCACCCGAACGACGACGTGAACCGCAGCCAGTCGAGCAACGACGTGTTCCCCACGGCCATGCACGTGGCCGCCGTCGAGGCCATCACGCACAAGCTGCTGCCTGCCATTGCCAAGCTGCGCGGCACGCTCGAGAAAAAGTCAAAAGACTTTGCCGACATCGTGAAGATCGGCCGCACCCATCTGCAGGACGCCACGCCGCTCACGCTGGGCCAGGAGTTTTCGGGCTACGTGGCGCAGCTGGCGCACGGCGAGGCGCATGTGCGCGCGGCGCTGCCGCACCTGTGCGAATTGGCACTGGGCGGCACGGCCGTCGGCACCGGGCTCAATGCGCCCAAGGGCTACGCGGAGCAGGTCGCGGCCGAACTGGCCAAGCTCACGGGCCTGCCTTTCGTGACCGCGCCCAACAAGTTCGAAGCCATGGCCAGCGTCGACGCGCTGGTGCATGCCCACGGAGCGCTCAAGACGCTCGCCGCCAGCATGAACAAGATCGCCAACGACGTGCGCTGGCTCGCGAGTGGGCCGCGCAGCGGCATCGGCGAACTCAGCATTCCCGAGAACGAGCCCGGCTCGTCGATCATGCCGGGCAAGGTCAATCCGACACAGAGCGAAGCCGTCACGA
This sequence comes from Variovorax sp. OV700, assembly GCF_900099805.1. Classification (GTDB taxonomy): domain Bacteria; phylum Pseudomonadota; class Gammaproteobacteria; order Burkholderiales; family Burkholderiaceae_C; genus Variovorax. The sequence continues at coordinate 528,196 of NZ_FNDR01000005.1, forward strand.
TGCTGGCCGCGCAGGTGTTCGGCAACGACGTGGCCATCAACATCGGTGGCGCCTCGGGCAACTTCGAACTGAACGTGTTCCGCCCGATGGTGGCGCACAACTTTCTGCAGAGCGTGCGTCTCTTGGCCGACGGCATGGTGAGCTTCAACGACCACTGCGCCGTGGGCATCGAGCCGAACCGCGAGCGCATCACGGAACTGGTGCAGCGCTCGCTGATGCTGGTGACGGCGCTCAACACGCACATCGGGTACGACAAGTCGGCCTACATCGCGAAGAAGGCGCACAAGGAGGGGACGAGCTTGCGCGAGGCGGCCATTGCCTCGGGTCACCTCACGGCCGAGCAGTTCGACCAGTGGGTCGTTCCTGAAAACATGACCGGCCGGTAAGACCGAATCGACCAATAAAAAAGGACCCGCGTGGGTCCTTTTTTGTTTGCCGGCCGATCAGTAGCCGATGGTGTAACGCTGACGCGAATGCGCGGGCTTCTCGAGCTCGTCGATGAACGCAATCGCGTAGTCCTCGAACGTGATCCAGCTGCGGCCTTCGGCGCTCACCAGCAGGTCGTCCTTGCCGAGGCGGAACTTGCCCGTGCGCTCGCCTTCGACGAATTCGGCGGAGGGCGAGAGGAAGGTCCAGTCGAGTTCTTTTTCGTCGCGCAGCGCATCCAGGAACACACCGCCCGCCGTGGCTTCTGCGCGGTAGGCATCGGGGAAGTTCGGCGTGTCGATCACCTTCAGGCCCGGCGCTGCGAACAGGCTGCCGGCGCCGCCGACCACCAGCAGGCGCTTCACGCCGGCGCGCTTGGCCGGCTCGATGATGGCGGCGGGCGGCACGGTGGAGAAGTGCGCGGCGCTGAATACCGCGTCATGGCCGGCCAGTGCCTTTTCGAGCGCGGGTGCATCGAGCACGTCGACGTCGATGGCCTTCACGTCGGCGCGGCCCGACAGCTTTTCGCTGGCCTTGCGTGCAATGGCGGTCACGGTATGGCCGCGGCGGAGAGCCTCCTCGAGAAGGCGGCCGCCAGCGCGTCCGGTGGCGCCGATGATGGCGATATGGCTCATGAATGCTCCTGAAAAGTTGATGCGATGAAGCGCATCTTAGGTTTCTGCTTTCGAAAGAAATACCTCGAATTTCGCGCTTGTTTATTCCTAAAATCGTTCGAATGGATCGTTTGAATGCAATGCGCGTGTTCGTCACGGTGGTTGACTCGGGCAGCCTTTCGGCCGCGGCCGACAAGCTCGATCTTTCTCGGCCGGTGGTCACGCGCTACGTGGCCGAACTCGAGCAATGGACCGGCGCGCGCCTGCTGCATCGCACGACGCGCCGACTGAGCCTCACCGCGGCCGGCGAAGAGTTGCTGCCGCGCTGCCGGCAGGTGCTCGAACTCGCGGGCGACATGCAGGCCGCCGTGCGGCACCCGGCCGAGGCGCCGCGGGGCCAATTGCGCATCACGGCCAGCACGTCTTTCGCGCAGGCGCAACTGGCCGGCGCCGTGGCCGATTACGTGCGGCTGTATCCCGGGGTGGCGGTCGACCTGGTGCTGCTGGACCGGGCGGTGAACCTGGTGGACGAGCGCATCGATCTCGCCATTCGAGTGGCGGTGGAGATCGATCCCAACCTGATCGCGCGCCGGCTCACCCAGTGCCGGTCGGTGGTTTGCGCGTCACCCGGCTACCTGAAGGAACACGGCAAGCCTGTGCGCGTGGAGGAACTGGCCCAGCGCAATTGCCTCACGCACTCGTACTTCGGGCGCAGCCTCTGGAATTTCACGCGAAAGGACAACGGGGAGCCGGTCTCCGTAGCCGTCGGCGGCAACCTGTCGACCAACGATGCTGCGAGCCTGATGCAGCTGGCGCGCGCCGGGGCGGGCATTGCGATGCTGCCGACCTACCTGACGGCCGGCCTCGTGAAGGCCGGCGAACTGGTGCCGCTCTTTCCCGATTGCGAGCCGCAGGTGGTGGGCATGTACGCGGTGTATGCCTCGCGCAAGCACATGCCGGCCGCGCTGCGCACGATGCTCGACTTTCTGGCCGAGCGATTCACCGACGTGCCCGCGTGGGATCTGCCGCACGCGGGCTAGGAACGGGCAGGGCTCAGTGCGATCCGCCGCCTTGCGGCGCGTTCGACGTCATGAGCTTGTCGGTGTAGGCAATGGCCATGGCCGAGAACAGGAACGCGATATGGATCACGGTCTGCGCAATCAGCACGCGGTCGGTGTAGTTGTCCGCGTTGATGAAGGTCTTCAGCAGATGGATCGAGCTGATGCCGATGATGGCAGTGGCGAGCTTCACCTTGAGCACCGACGCGTTCACATGGCTCAGCCATTCGGGCTGGTCGCGATGGCCTTCGAGGTCCATGCGGCTCACGAAGGTTTCGTAGCCACCCACGATCACCATGATGAGCAGGTTCGAGATCATCACCACGTCGATCAGCGCCAGCACCACCAGCATGATCACCGTTTCGTTGAGCGTGCCCACCGGCGCGGTGGTCTTGTAGCCGATGCTGGTGATCAGGGCCTGCAGCGCCTCCTTGCTGCCGAAGGCCGCCTCGACCAGATGCAGCAGTTCGACCAGAAAGTGCACCACGTACACCGCCTGCGCCACGATCAGGCCCAGGTACAGCGGCAGCTGCAGCCAGCGGCTCGCGAAGATCAGCTTGGGAAGTGGCCGCAGCGGCGAGGCGGCGGCGGGCGTGTGGGGGCGGTCGAAAGATTCGGGAGCGGACATTGGACGGGAGGTTGGGAACAACCGGCGATTCTAGAGGTGCCCCCGTGACCGACTCGTGATAACCCTGCGAACTAACATCGGACCTGGACGGACCCGTCAGTGACCCGTCAGTGACCCGTAAGTGGGCCCGCCGACATTACGGCCGCACCTACCCAGGAGACAAGAAATGAGCAGCAGCGCATCCAAGAACATCGAATCCGTCCTCGTCGAGAACCGCGTGTTCCCGCCCGACGCTCGCGCCAGCACCGGCGCGCGCATCTCGGGCATGGCCGCCTACGAGGCCCTGTGCCAGGAAGCCGAACAGGACTTCGAAGGCTTCTGGTCCCGCCTGGCCAAGGACAACCTCGCGTGGACGCGGCCCTTCACCAAGACCCTGGATGAGTCGAAGGC
>NZ_FNDR01000011.1 GCF_900099805.1 Variovorax sp. OV700
TCCAGGCCGCCAAGGTCAAGCAGCAGTACTGGGAGCAGACGGACAAGGGCGGCAAGGGCGCCGAGACCGTGCTGGCCTGGAACATCAAGGAAAACCGGGAATCCTGATTCCCGCGTGTCACGGCCGGACCCGCGCGCGCCGCTTTTTTGCGGCGTGCCGCGGGCCGGCCTCCCGCAGATATTCACCGACGGCCCGCGGGGCCGTGCGCGAGTCAATGAGGAAGTTTCATGGGCGATGGGTTTGCAGTGCTGGGCGAGCGCTCCGTGGCCGAGCACACCGAATGGGTGCAGCGGCAGATTCGCGCGAGTCCCCAGAACGCCAGCCTGCGGCTCGCCCTCTGCCACTTTCTTGCGCTCAGGGGCGAGTGGCAGCGGGCTGAAGACCAGCTCAAGCTGGCCGCAAAGATCGACCCTTCTTTCGCTCCCGCCAGCGCCACCTGTGCAATGGCATTGGCAGCCGAGCGCCACCGAACCGAATTCTGGAATGGCGGCCGTGCGCCCGCCATCATCGCGGGCGAGGTCGATTGGGTGGCGCAACTGATCGCCGCCGCGGCGCTGCCGTTCGAGCACGCCACCGAAGCGGCCGACCTGCGCGAAGGCGCGCGGCTGGCTGCGCCCGGATTGCAGGGCACCTTGAGCTGCGTCGACCGATCCGATGCACGTACCGCCCAGGCCATCGATGGCGAACCGGTGCAAAGCATCGAGTTCGGCTGGCTGTGCGACGGCGACGTGCGCATTGGCGCCGTGCTCGAACTCCTCACGCCTTCGGGCTACGCATGGCTGCCGTTGCCGGCGGTGCGGCGCCTGAAGTTCTCCCGCCCGCAGCATCTGGTCGACCTGCTCTGGGCCCCGGCCGAGATCGTGCTGCAGGACGGCCGCGGACTCAACGGCCTGGTGCCGGTCCGCTACCCGGGCGCGCTCGATGCGCTCGACGATGAAACCATGCTGGGGCGCCGCACCGACTGGCAGCCGCTGGCCGGCGAAGAGCAGTACGCCGGCGTGGGCCAGCGCACATTCATCAGCGAAGCCGGCGACCATTCGCTGCTCGACATCCGGCTCGTCGAGTTCGCTCCCTACGAGAGCGCCGCGCAGTGAGTTCCGTACTGCCCGCCAGCCGCCCGGCCTTGGAGGTCGACGGCGACCAGCAAGAGAGTGTTGCACGCGATCGCCTGCAGCCGGTGCTGCTCGACCGCCTGACCGACAAGCAGCCGCAAAGCCGCCAGGAGCGCGCGGGTGCGTTCCTGATGAGCGGCAAGCTGTTGCGCGATTCGGTGCTGCGCGATCTGCAGTGGCTGCTCAACACCACCAACTTCGGCGCGGGCCACACCATCAACGCCATGCCGCGTGCACGGCGCTCGGTCGTCAACTACGGCGTGCGCGGCTGGGCCGGCGGGCGCATGTCGGAGGTCGACTTCGCGGATGTGGAGGCGGCCATTCGCACGGCCATCATCGACTTCGAGCCGCGCATCATGAAGGACAGCATCGACGTGCGCTGCGTCACCGATGCCACCGACCTGGAGCACCACAACCTCCTCGCGCTCGAGATCCGCGGCACGCTGTGGTCGGTGCCCTATCCCATCGAATTCATCCTGCGCTCCGAGCTCGATCTTGAGAGCGGCCACATGGTCCTGCGCCCGACAGGGGGGCTCTGAATGGACGCCAGGCTGCTGGACTATTACAACCGCGAGCTCACCTACATGCACGAGCTCGGCGCCGAGTTCGCGCAGCGCTACCCGAAGATCGCGGGCCGGCTGGGCATGCGCGGCATCGAGGTCAGCGACCCGTACGTGGAGCGCCTGCTCGAAGGCTTCAGCTTTCTCACGGCGCGCATCCAGCTCAAGATGGATGCGGAGTTTCCGCGCTTCTCGCAGCGGCTGCTGGAGGTGGTGTACCCGAACTTTCTCGCGCCGCTGCCTGCCATGGGCGTGGTGCAGATCGACGGCAACCTCAATGAAGGTTCGCTGAAGGCCGGCTATGAACTGCCGCGCCACACCATCCTGCGCGGCCGCATGATCAAGGGCGAGCAGACGGCCTGCGAATTTCGCACCGGGCATGCGGTCACGTTGTGGCCCATCAAGATCACCGAGGCGACCATCGGCCCCGTACCCGCCGAGATCGCACATGCAATGCCGGCCGTTGCGCGACAGGCCAAGAGCGCAATCACCATCAAGCTCGAAGCGGTGGGTGGCGCCAGGTTTGCCGAAATGCCGCTCGACCGGCTCGAGTTCTTTCTTTCCGGCGCGGAGCTGCATGCGCTGCGCGTGCTCGAACTGGCGGTGCACCACAGCGTGGGCACTGTGTGCCGCAGCGGCCCCGGCGGCACCGCGCGCATCGTGCCGCTCGGCGACGAGGCCATTCGCCACGAAGGCTTCGACCCCGACCAGGCGCTGCTGCCCTACGACGCGCGTTCGTTCCAGGGCTACCGGCTGCTGCACGAGTACTTCGCCTTCCCGGACCGCTACCTGTTCTTCAGCGTGAAGAACCTGCGCGCCGCGGCCGCGGCCATGAGCGGCACCACGATGGAAATCGTGATCCTGCTCGACCGTGCCGACGGCGACCTGGAGCGGCTGGTGGATGCGCGGCATTTCTCGCTCTTCTGCACGCCCATCATCAACCTGGTGCCGCGCCGCAGCGACCGCATCCCGGTCGGGCCCGGCCAGCACGAGCACCATGCGGTGATCGACCGCACGCGTCCGCGCGACTTCGAAATCTTCACCGTCGAGCGCGTTACGGGCCACATGAGCAGCGGCTCGGAAGAACGCGAGTTCAGGCCCTTCCTGGGGTCGTTCGCGGCCGACGACGGCGACTTCGGTTCGTACTTCTCGCTGCGCCGCGAACCGCGCCTGGTGTCCGACCGCGCACGCGCGCAGGGCACCCGCACCAGCTACACCGGCAGCGAGGTGTATGTGTCGCTGGTCGACCAGCACGACGCGCCTTTTCCGCACAGCCTGCGGCACATCACGATCGATGCGCTGTGCACCAACCGCGACCTGCCGCTCTTGCTGCCGACCGGCCTGGAGTCGGACTTCACCTTGCGCGTGTCGGCGCCGGTGCGCGCCGTGCGCATCTTGCGCGGACCGTCGCGGCCGTATCCCGCGCTGGCCGAAGGCGCGCTCACCTGGCGCCTCATCAGCCATCTGGGACTCAACTACCTGAGCCTGACCGACGTCGATGCGACGCAGGGTGCGGCCGCGCTGCGCGAGATGCTCGACCTGTACGGCAACCTGGCCGACCCGGCGGTGCGCCGGCAGATCCAGGGTGTGCGCTCGATGGCGCTGGCGCCCGTGTTCCGCCGCCTGCCTGAACCGGGGCCGATCGTCTTCGGGCGTGGTGTGGAGATCGCTCTGAAGATCGACGAGGTCGCCTTCTCGGGTTCGAGCCCTTATCTTTTCGGCGCCGTGCTGGAGCAGTTCTTCAGCCGGCATGTGTCGCTCAATGCGTTCACCGAATTCGCGCTCTCCAGCCTGCAGCGCGGAGAAATCGCACGGTGGATGCCGCGCATCGGACGCCGCCCCGCCGTATGAGTGCAGTCGATGTCACCGGCGATTCGCCGGCGCTGCAAGCGGTGCCGGACGCGCCGGCCGCAATCACGGCCTCCGCGCGGCGCGGCGTTCCCGAGGGCGACCCGGTCTTGTGGGCGGGCTTGATCGACCAGCCTTTCGAGCACGACCTGTTCATGCTGCTGCGGCGGCTCGATGCGCAGGGCGGCCATCCCTTGCTGGGCCGCGCGCCGCGTCCGCTCGACGAGCCGCTGCGCCTCGGGCAGGAGCCCTCGATGGCGTTTGCGCCGTCCAATGTTTCGGGTGTGGACGTCGACGGCGATGGACCGCCGCGCATCTCCATCTACGGCTTCGGCCTGTTCGGTCCCAACGGGCCGCTGCCGCTGCACCTGACCGAGTACGCACGCGAGCGCAAGCGGCACCACGGCGACGACACGTTCAGCGTATTCGCCGACCTGTTCCATCACCGGCTCATCCTGCTGTTCTACCGGGCCTGGGCCGACGCGCAGTCGGTCAACAGTCTGGACCGTCCCGACGGCCACCGCTTCGTCGACTACGTGGCGAGCCTCATGAACATGGGGCAGCCGGGCCTCAAGGAGCGCGACCGCATCGCCGACCATGCGCGCACCTTCATGGCGGGGCACCTGGTGCGCCAGACGCGCAACCCCGAGGGCCTGATCCAGATCCTCAAGCTGTACTTCGACGTGCCCGTGCGGGTCGAGGAATTCGTGAGCGACTGGGTCACGATCGACGAACGACAGGTGAGCCGCATCGGCCTCTTCGGGCGCAACCACCGGCTGGGTGGCGGCGCCACCATCGGCCTGGCCGTGCGCGATGCGCAGAGCAAGTTCCGCCTCGAGCTGGGGCCGCTGTCGCAAAGCGAGTTCCGCGAGTTCCTGCCGGGCAGCAAGCGGCTCCGGCAGGTGCTCGACTGGGTGCGCCAATACGTCGGCATCGAGTTTGCCTGGGAGCTCCGGCTCGTGCTGAAGAAGCAGGAAGCCCGCGGCATGCAACTGGGCAGCGACCACCGCCTGGGCTGGGGCAGCTGGCTCGGCACGCGGCTGTCGGACACCGACGCCGGCGACATGGTGTTCCAGCCCGAAGCATTGTTTTCCCGTTCCGCATCGGCAGCTTCCGTGGCGGATGAAGTTTCTTCCATGGCCCTATGACCGATATTCGCCGCGTCTCTCTTTTCTCGAAACTGAACCCGATGCTCTACAAGGCATTGGAAACCGCCACCGCCTTTGCCAAGCTGCGCGGCAATGCCTATGTGGAGCTGGTGCACTGGCTGCACCAGATATTGCAGTTGCAGGACAGCGACCTGCTGCGCATCGTCAAGCGCGCGGGCCTAAACCTCGATGCCGTAGAGCAGGACCTGGTGCGCGCGCTCGATCGTCTGCCGCACGGCGCCACCTCGATCAGCGACATCTCCGAGCATGTCGACAACGCCGTCGAACGCGCCTGGGTCTATGCAAGCCTGCGCTTCGAGGCCACCTCGATCCGCGGCGCCTACCTCTTCGCGGGCATCGTGAAGACGCCGGGTCTGCGGCAGGTGCTCTCGGGCATCTCGCGCGAGTTCGACAAGATCGTGCCCGACGTTCTCATCGCCCAGCTGCCCGCGTGGACCGAAGGTTCGCCCGAGGACGACTTCGATGCTGCGCCGCAAGGCCATGCCGGCGGCGGCCACGCGCCCGCAGCGGCGCATCAAAGCGATGGCGCCGCAGCTGGCGGCTCCGCGCTGGCCAAGTACGCGAGCGACCTGACAGCCAAGGCGCGCGCGGGGGAGCTCGATCCGGTCTATGGGCGCGACGACGAGATCCGCCAGATCATCGACATCCTGATGCGGCGCCGGCAGAACAACCCGCTGCTCACCGGCGAGGCGGGCGTGGGCAAGACGGCCGTGGTCGAAGGCCTGGCTTCGCGGCTGGCGGCGGGCGACGTGCCGCCCTCGCTCAGGGACGTATCGCTGTGGGTGCTCGACCCCACGCTGCTGCAGGCCGGTGCGGGCGTGAAGGGCGAGTTCGAGCAGCGCCTGCGCCAGGTGATCGACGAGGTCGAGAAGAGCCCCAAGCCCATCGTGCTGTTCGTCGACGAGGTGCACACGCTGGTCGGTGCAGGCGGCACCGCCGGCACGGGCGATGCGGCCAACCTGCTGAAGCCGGCACTCGCGCGCGGGCGGCTGCGCACCATCGGCGCGACCACGTGGTCCGAGTACAAGAAGTACATCGAGAAAGACCCGGCGCTCACGCGGCGCTTCCAGACCATCCAGGTGCACGAGCCCACCGAGCCCAAGGCCGTGATCATGCTGCGTGGCATTTCGGCCGAGCTGGAAAAGCACCACGGCGTGCTCATTCTCGATGCCGCGCTCGAAGCGGCCGTGAGCCTGTCGCACCGCTACATACCCGCGCGCCAGTTGCCCGACAAAGCCGTGAGCCTGCTCGACACGGCCTGCGCGCGCGTGGCGCTGAGCCAGCATGCGCTGCCCGCCGCCATCGAAGATTTGCAGCGCCGCATCGAGGTGCTGGGCATTGAGTCGGGCATTGCCGGGCGAGAGGCCGCGATCGGCGTGGGCGAACACAAGCGCGTGGAAGACATTGCGGCCCAGGTGGCCGCGGCGCAGGCCGAACTCGATTTGCTGGAAAAGCGTCGCGTGGAAGAAGCTGCGCTGGTCGAGCGCATCGTCGCGCTGCGCAAGCTGCTGTCGCCCGCGGCGGTGCCCGTGCAGGCCGAGGTTGAAGATGACAGCGACGAAGGGACGGCAGAAGCGGCGCCGTCCGCCATCGACACCGACCCGGCCGAACGCGAGCGAACGCCCGAAGCGATCCGCGCCGAACTCAACCAAGCGCAAGACAAGCTCGCGCAACTGCAGGGCGAATCGCCGCTCATCCTCGCCGCCGTCGATGCGCAGGCCATTGCCACCGTGGTGGCCGACTGGACTGGCATTCCCATCGGCCGCATGGTGCGCGACGACGCGCAATCGGTGCTGCGTCTCGGTGAAATTCTCTCGGCCCGCGTAGTGGCCCAACCCGATGCGCTGGAGACCATCTCGCGGCGCATCCGCACCGCACGCGCACGGCTCGACAACCCCAACAAGCCGGTGGGCGTGTTCCTGCTCTGCGGCCCTTCGGGCGTGGGCAAGACAGAGACCGCGCTCGCGCTTTCAGAAGCCTTGTACGGCGGCGAGCAGAACCTCGTCACCATCAACATGAGCGAGTTCCAGGAGTCGCACACCGTCTCCACGCTCAAGGGCGCGCCGCCCGGCTACGTGGGCTACGGCGAAGGCGGCGTGCTGACCGAGGCGGTGCGCCGCAGGCCTTACAGCGTGGTGCTGCTCGACGAGATCGAGAAGGCCCACACCGACGTCCACGAGATCTTCTTCCAGGTGTTCGACAAGGGCTGGATGGAAGACGGCGAAGGCCGGCACATCGACTTTCGGAACACCGTGATCATCATGACCTCCAACGTCGGCACCGACCTGGTCATGCAATTGTGCGAAGACCCGACCCTGCGCCCCGACCCGGAACCACTGGCGGCCGCACTGCGCGAACCGCTCCTCAAGGTGTTCGCGCCGGCGCTGCTCGGCCGGCTGGTTGTAGTGCCTTATTACCCGTTGCAAGCCGATGCGTTGCATCGCATCATTCGCCTTCAGCTCGACCGTATTGCCGCTCGCCTCGATGCGAACCATGGCATTACCCTGGACTATGACGACAGCGCCGTCGAACTGGTGGCTCGCCGTTGCACCGCCATCGAGTCGGGCGGGCGAATGATCGACGCGATCCTCACGCACACCATTCTTCCGCGGTTGAGCGAAGAGGTCATCGGCGCCACGGTCAGCGCGCGCAAGCTCGCCGGCGTGCGATTGCGCGCGGCGGACGACGACTTTCACTACGAATTTTCCGAACGCTAAGCGAAGAAAGGGAGTAAGCCATGGCCACCAGAGTTGTCAAAGCCCACACGCCGTTGGCAGAAGACCAGCTGATGTTCCGCTCGATGCATGGCGCCGAGGGGTTGTCGCAGCTCTTCGAGTTCGAGGTGGATCTGGTGAGCCCGAGCGTGTCCCTCGACATGAAGTCGGTGCTGGGCAAGCCGCTCTCGCTTGAAATACTGACGGCTGGCGAGCCTCGCTTCCTCAATGGGCAGATCGTCCGCTTCACGATGGTCGGCAAGGAGGGCGGCACCTCGCGCTACGTGCTGTACCGCGCCACCGTGAGGCCCTGGCTCTGGTATCTGACGCGCACCAGCGACTGCAAGATCTTCCAGAACAAGTCGGTCGTGGACATCCTCGAGGAAGTGTTTGCCGACTACAACTTTGCGTTCGAGAAGAAGCTCAGCGGAACCTATCGCCAGTGGGAGTACTGCGTGCAGTACCAGGAGACCGATTTCGCTTTCGTGAGCCGGTTGATGGAGCACGAGGGCATCTACTACTACTTCAAGCACGACAAGAATCAGCACACGCTGGTGCTCGCCGATGACATCGGCGCACATGAAACCCTGCCGGCCTACCCGAAGATCAGTTATCTCGCGGCCGACCGCGACGCCGATCCGTTCCAGGAGGTGATCGACCAGTGGCAGGTGACCGAGGAAATCCGTCCCGGCACCTACGTGGTGGACGACTACGACTTCAAGAAGTCGAAGGCCGACCTCATGGGCATGCGCAGCCAGCCGCGTGGAAATCCTCACGATACCTATGAGATCTACGAATGGCTGGGCGGCTTCAGCGAGGCCGAGCAGGGCGAGCACTACTCGCGCATCAGGCTCGAAGAAGCGCAGTCGCAGGCCGAGCGAGACATCGGCCATTGCAGCGTGCGCGGAATGGCACCGGGTTATCGCTTCACGATGCAGAACTGCCCGCGGCAGGACGACAACCGCGAGTACCTGATCGTCTCGGTGGCCTATGCGTTGCGCGAAGGCGGCTATGAAAGCGGTGCGGCCGACAGCCAGTACAGCTTCAGCTTTGCGGTGCAGCCGACCTCGTATGCGTTTCGCCCGCCGCGCGTGACGCCGATGACCAAAACCAACGGACCGCAGACCGCCACCGTGGTGGGCAAGGCGGGCCAGGAGTATTGGGTCGACCAATATGGCCGCGTGAAGGTGCAGTTTCGTTGGGACCGCTATGGCAAGAGCGACGAAAACAGCTCCTGCTGGGTGCGCGTTTCCAGTGCCTGGGCTGGCTCGAACTACGGCGCCGTCAATCATCCACGCAAGGGCCAGGAAGTGATCGTCGATTTCATCGGCGGCCACCCCGACCGGCCCATCATCATCGGCCGCGTCTACAACTCCGACCAGATGCCGCCGCTTGAGTTGCCTGCGAAGGTGACCGTGAGCGGTTTCGTGAGCCGCAGCCAGGACGGCACGCCGGCGAATGCCAACGAGTTCATCCTGGACGATGCGCCGGGCTGCGAACTGGTGCGGATTCACGCCGAGAAGGATTTCGAACTCGATGTGGAAGCGGACGAGCGCGACACCATCGCCGGCGACCGGACGACCACGATCACCGGCAACGACACGTTGACCGTCGGAAAGGCGCGCACCACGACCGTCAAGGCGGGTCTGGACCATGCGATGTACCAGACCGGCTCGAAGCTGGAGGTGTCGGGCGGGCTGACCGAGCATTTCTTCAACAACAGAATCGAAATCACGACCAAGGGCGGCGCGAAGGAAACTGTCGAGACCGGAACCTCCGAAGTCATCGTGACGGCCGCACAGCGGCACGAGACTTTCAAGAGCGGATTCCTGGTCGAAGTCGAAGGCGGCATGGAGGAAAAAGTCAAGGGCGCGTCCAAGCTCACGGCGGAGGATTCTCTGCGCACGGAAAGGTACAAGTCAGGCTGGGACCGGGAGGTCACCGGCACAGGGGTCGACCACATCACGTCGACGCTCACCGAAACCATCGATGGCACGCACACGTCGACCGTGACGGGTGGCGACTATGTGGGCAAGGCGAAGAGCGTGTACATCGAATCGACGTCGGGCAACGTGGAGATCACGGCCAAGGGCGACGTGATCATCGAGGGCGAGCACGTCAAGCGCATCAATCGGGCAAGCATCTGGGACTCGGCGCCAACGCGATTCACGAGCACGGGTCTGAACGTCGGGGCCAACATCGCGCTCACCAGCAGCTCGGGCATCGCCAACTTCAACAACGGGATCCAGATATCGACCAACGGCGCCAAGGGCGAACTGTTCGGCATCGCCTATGCCTTCGGCCTGTATACGACCACACAGACGATCGCCCATACGGGCAATGCCGGCTATGACGTCAACATGGGCGGCGTGCTGCTGTACTTCAAGATGCTGACGGGCCTTGCCTGATGAGACTTCGCGCGTCTTACCGTCTTCCCGGATGATGGCCATGGCTTCGGGCAATTTCTGGTACCTCCTCATCCCGCTGGCCGCGCTGGTCGTGGTGGTGTCCGGCGCGCTCGGCGTCATGAAGCTGCAAAAGGCATCGAATGCCAAGGCAGCGGGCGCCGATCGCGCCGCGCATGTGTTGCGTGTCGGCTTGCCGACGACCGCCAAGGTGCTGGACAGCACCGATACCAGGACGCGCATCGACCGCATCTACATACTCACCCGCCTGCGCCTGCGTGTCGATGCAGTGGGAGGGTTGCCGGATTTCGAAGCGGAGCTCACGGTGCCCCTGTCGCCGGTGAAGATGCCGCAGTTCGCACCGGGCCGCACGGTGCAGGTCAAGGTGGACCCGGCCACGCGCGACATCGCCATCGACGAGCCGAAGCAATGAAGATTCCACACATCCTGCCCGCCGCCGAGTCATCGCCAAAGGCCCGCAGAGCGTCATGAAAACGGTCAAGCCCTTCCGCCTCAGCACATTGACGCGCCCTTACCGCTGGCAGGGGCGTGACACGCTGGGCGTTTCGGTGCTCGGGCTGGTCAGTCTGGAAGCGCAACCGATGCTGCTGCCCGAGCAGGAGCTCTGGCAGCTGGCGGCCGAGGAGATCGGGCCGGGCAACGTATTGGATCTAGGGGTTCCGAAGCTGATGCCTGAAATGCTCGTGAGCGGCCATGCATACACCGCCCACCAGCAAGAAAAGACAATCTGCGCCGTCAAGGTTCGGCTTGCCGAAAAGGAGAAGGCGCTGACCGTGTCCGGCGACCGTTTCTGGCTCGACGGCCGCGCCACCACGCCGCAGCCGTTCGACAGCATGCGGCTCGACTGGGCGCACGCATACGGCGGTCCTGACGTTCCCGAGAATCCGCAGGGAATGGGCCGGGTCGACGAAACGGTCAACGGAGTGCCCGTGCGGCGTGTGCCCAATGTGGAGGCGCCGGATGCACGTATGGCCTCTCGCGGTCAGCACGTGCGCCCCGCCAGCATGGGCGCGATTCCGCCGGACTGGCCCCAGCGCATGCGACTGCTGGGCACCGCATACGGACAGCAGTGGCTGCAGGAGCAGTATCCGGGCTTCGCCGACGACATGGACTGGCGGTTCTTCAATGCCGCGCCGCCCGACCAGCGCTGGCCTGATGCGGCCGAGCTGCCGGCAGGCGCCGACTATGAAATCTGGAACATGCATCCCACCGAACCGGTGCTGCGTGGCGCATTGCCACGCTGGCGGGCACGGTGTTTCGCGAGTTGGCAAAAGGACGGCGGCGACTTGCAGGAAGCGCAGCTGCGCCTGACCACCGCATGGTTCTTCCCCCATGTGCGGCGCGCGATCCTGATCTGGCATGGAAGCTTCGCGATTGCCGAAGACGATGCGGCGGACGTGAAGCATCTGATGCCGGCGCTCGAACTGGAGGCCGAGTCGAGGCCCTTCTCGCATTACGAGGCGGTGCTGCGGCTGCGCCTGGACCCCGAGACCGCGATTCACGCGGTGCGGGACAGCGACCTCGTACCCAAGGCTGTCATGGGTGCCTGGGCGGCAGACCAGATGCCCGACGTGGCGAATCGTCCCATGGTGCGCAACCAGCGTGCCGGGCAGCTCCGCGACTACGAGACGCGGCGCGCAAAGCTGGAAAGCGAAGGGCTCGATCCTGCGAAGTTTCTGCCACCCCCGGTGCTGCTCGAGGGCACACTGCAACTGGAGGATCTGCCGGAATACAGTGCGCGGGCCGAGCAAAAAATTACGCAGGCCCGCGACGAGCTCAAGGCCCGCAGCGAAAAGGCGATGGCGGAATTGGGCGTCGAAGGCTCCGATCCCGCCGACGCGGCGGGGCGTCGCCGCTTCGATCCCGACCAGATGATCGAGGAGCTGGCCCGGATCGAGGAGTTCGGGCGGCAGGGCCGTCCCGAGGGCGTCGAGGAGGCGGCCCAGGCGGCGCTGGCGCGCGAGCGCATGGCCTCGCAGATTCGTCAGGGGCATCTCTATACGGCCCATCTGCTCGATCCGGCCCCGGCGATGACCACCTTCCGCGCTGCCAAGCTACGCCGGCGCCTGGGTGCCGCCGAGCCGGGGCAGCGCCGGTTCGCAGGCGCGAATCTCACAGGCGCCGATTTGTCTGACATGGATTTGAGCGGTGCCGATTTTTCGGGCGCGAATCTCGAGGACGCCAACCTTGCCGGCGCACGCCTGGACGGATGCGATTTCACGCGGGCCGTGCTCGCGCGCGCCCGGCTGGAGCGCGCGACGCTTACCAACGCGCGGCTCGATCACGCGAATATGGGTGGCGCGCAATGCGACGGCGCGAACTTCGGCGGCGCGAGCCTGCGCCATGCGAACTGCCACAAGACGGTCTTTCGCGCCTGCGTGCTGGCCGACGTGGAGTTCGAGGCAACCAACACCCACGAAAGCGTCTGGCAGCAATGCGACGTGCGGCGTTCCCGGTGGCAGCAGGTCGCCATGATGAAGATGACGCTGGAAGATGTCTCTTTCGACGAAGCGCAATTCCGGCAGATGGGATGGATCGAATGCACGCTCAAAGGCGTGTCCTTCGCGCATGCCACCATAACCAGTTGCGGCTTTGTTGCAATCGGCGGATCGGAGGGTCTCGATTTCACGGGCGCCACGTTCGCTGCCTGCAGCTTCTCGAGCGACAGCATGTTGGCCGGCGCGGTGTTTTGCGGCGCGGCCTTCAAGCACTGCGGTTTGCGCGGCGTGACACTGACGGGCGCGGACCTCAGCGGCGCGCGACTCGAAGGGTGCGATTTTTCCAGTTGCGATCTGCGCCGCGCGCGGCTCGATCGGCTGGACGGCGGTGAAAGCCTCTTCGTGCGCGCCGACTTCTCGCAAGCCTCGCTGATCGGCGCGAACCTGATCGATGCCAATCTTTCCAAGGCCGATCTGCGCATGGCGGACTTCCACAACGCGAACCTGTTTCGCGCAGACGTGTCGCAAGCCGTGATCGATGGTTCGACGCGGCTGGACGGTGCCTATACCCACAACGCCAAGGTGTTGCCTGCCCGGCGCACCGAGACGACTCGATGACGCGTGACGAACTGCTGGACAACATTCACCATGGTGTGGCTGTGACCGATCTGGACTGCAGGAACTGGGACCTGCGCGGGCTCGACCTTTCGGGAGCGATGTTCGAGCGCGTGGATTTCAGCGGCGCGCAGCTTGCAGGCTGCAGCCTGGAAGACGGCACCCTGTCCAACTGCGCATTCGTGCGCAGCGATCTGAGCCATGCGCGGCTCAAGGACGCGCGCTTCTTTCGAAGCCGCCTCGAGGCGGCGCGCCTCGATCACGCGTTGGTGCAGGACGCCTCATTCATGGAGTCGGCCCTCGACGAGGCCGTATTTGCAGACGCGTGCCTGGAGCGGGTGGCATTCTTCAAATGCCGGATGACGCAGATGAACCTGCGCACCCACCAGTGCGATCGCGTCACGGTCGGCGAATCCCAGGTGGATCGGCTGGACTGCACAGAGGCCTCGCTGACATTCGCGACCTTCTTCCGGATGGATCTTCGCCAGGTCGAGCTCCGTGGCGCGCGGTGCGAGAGCACGACGTTCATGGAGTGCGATCTCACGGGCCAGCGTCTCGCGGGGCAGGAGTTCGTGCTGTGCCAGTTCACCGACAGCCGAATGGACGACGTGGACTTCAGCGGTGCGGTGCTGACCCAGAGCAATTTCAAGGGGGCGCTGCTGCGCAAGGCGAACTTCTCCGGCGTCGATGCGTGCCACACCCTTTTTCCCGAAGCCGACATGAGCGACGCGAACTGCAGCGGCGGGCGCTTCGATCAATCGATCTGGGTCGACGCAAGAATCGAACGCGTCGACTTCGGCGAAGCCCGACTGCCGCTGAGCGTGTTTCATCGCGCACGCTGCAGCGGCGCAAATTTCCATGGCGCCGCGCTGCAGGACGCCGACTTTTCCCATGCGGAGCTCGTGGACGCCGACATGCGCGGTGCACACTTTCTTCGCACGCGCTTCCACCGCGCGATGCAGCAGGGGACTCGTTTCTCGGGACGCGGCGGCATCATCGAGAACGATCCGGACCTGTTCAAAGCCCAGGAATGGAGCGATGCCCATTGAAGCGCCGCCCTGTGCATGCCAACCCACATCGAGAAGGAAATAGATCATGACCGTCGTTTCACTGCGTGCAGCCCCGAATGAACCGACGCCGGTCCATTTCATGGGGCGGCTCTCCACGCTGATGCCGGACGGACGGATTGCCGTCGAGGACGAGCAGGGGGCGGTGCGGCTGTGCCGTCGCGCGGCGAGCTGTCTGCTCAGGCCCGGTGTCGGAGACCTTGTGCTGGTATCGGGCCCGGACAGCACCAGGGCCTATTTGATTGCGGTGATCGAACAGGCCGATGGGGCGGTAAGCCACATCGACTCGGCCGGGGAACTGAAGCTGGGCGGCCAGGCCGGCGTATCGATCGAGAGCGCTGGGGACGTTCGCATCCAGAGCGGCGCCACGCTGGAAATGAAGAGTCTTCAATGGGGCTTGCGAGCCGGCCAGGGGCGCTGCCACGTCGACGAGATGCGCTATACGAGCCAGACCGTCGATGCGACGGTGGGGCGTTTTCACCTCGTCGGGAAGGTGTTCGAAGTCGTGGCCGATCGCATCGTCCAGATGGCGCGCAATGCGCTGCGGCTGGTGGACGAGATCGACCAGGTTCGCGTGGGTCATCTGGACTGCAAGGCCACCGAAACGGTACGGATTCATGGCAACCACACCGTGGTGACCGGCAAGGACCTCGTCAAGGTCGATGCCGCGCAAATCCACATGGGCTGAGAAGGGAGTTCAAGCGATGTTTGCCAATTGCCAGCTGATGGGAATGGACCTGGCCTTCCCGGACGTGTGCAGGACACCCGTTCCCATTCCGTTTCCAAACATGGCCCTCGGCCCCATGGCAATACCCAACGCCTGGAACATCCTGTTCATGGCGATGCCGGCCCACAACATGGCCACCACCACGCCCATCACCCTGGGTGATCAACCTGGGGCGCTGGGGGGCGTGGTGTCGCAGACCTTCATGCAGCAGTCACGCCATATCACCGGTGCGTTCACCGTGCTCCTCAAGGGAACACCCGCGACGCGCGTCACGAGCATCACGGTGCAAAACCGCTGCAACATCGTCGGCATGCGGATCGTGCCGAGCCAGTTCAAGGTATTGATTCTCGCGGCCTGAGCGCTACTACGCCTCTAGAAATACATCAGGCAGGCCGCGCCGTCCCCGCCAGCGTCACCTGCTGCGGAAACCCCACCCACACCGCCAGCGCCGAGTAGTTGTCGCGCGACTCGTCGGCCTTGGCTTCGGCCGCGCGGCGCAGCAGCGCGAGCCACTCTTCCGCACTGTCGGCCAGCTGCAGCGATCGCTCCATCACCTGCTGCGAGATGAGCTGCCACAACCCGTCGGTGCACAGCAGGAATGCATCGCCGTCGGCGAGCCGCTGCGGCGTTGACACAGTGGTCTCCGCCGTGGCGCGCGCACCCAGTGCGCGGTACAGCAGGTTGGTCTTCACCAGGCGTTCGCCGCCATTGGCGCCATTGCCCATGGCGGCTTCGCCCGAGCGCTCCGACAGGCTGTGGTCTTCGGTGCGCTGCATCAGCGCGCCGCGGCGAAACCAGTAAAGGCGGCTGTCGCCCACATGGGCCCAACTGGCCTGGCCGCTGGTGCGATCGACAAAGAGTGAGACGATGGTCGCGCTCATCCGGCTCTGGTCGACCATCTCCCGCTGCTTGGCAAGGATGGCGTCGTTGGCGGCTTTCACGGCCTGCTGGATGTCGTGTTGCGCTACCGATGGGTTGTCGACGAAGGTGTTGAGCGCGGTGTCGACCGCGATGCGCGCGGCCAGTTCGCCGCCTGCGTTGCCGCCGACGCCGTCGCTCACGACGAAGCAGGCGTTGTATTCGTCGAGGTGGTAGCCGATGGCGTCCTGGTTGCCGCTGCGTTCGCCGACACAAGAAAACTGCGAGGTGGAAATTGGAACCGCGAAAGCACGGGTGGTTTCAAGCACGGCGTGCCTCCTTCAAGCGTTCCATCTCCTTGTCGTAGGCCTGCTGGAAGGCCCGGCCGAAGACGGCCTGGAAGTCGTCCTCGACCGCGGCTGTCGTTTCCGCATGCAGCTTCTGCAGCTGACGCCACAAACGTGCCTCGCGGCCGCCGGGCAGCAGCTTCTCGCCCAGTCCGCCGTCGTGCGGCGTGGCGGTGTTCAGCGCCGTGGGATCGAAACGCTTCAGCACCGTGAGCAACGCCGCGCGCATGCCGGCCACCATGCCGAGCTGATGCGACTGCAGGTCGGCGAGCGCGTCATGCACGGCGGCTTCGGGCGACAGGAAGCCGGGCATGCGCGCGCCGAACATCTGCATCAGCACGGCGCGGCCGTTGGGAAGAATCTTGAACGGGTTGTTTTCCTCGTCGACGATCATCGTGATCTCGGCGCGCACCTCGCGCTTGAGCATGGCGCGCGACGAGAGCAGTTCGATGGTGCCGTCGGTGAAGGCGCGCATGAGCCGGCCGAGGCGGCGCATGGCCTCGGCGTCCAGCGGCTGCTGACCGGCCACGTCGGGAACGCCTGCGCCTTCGAGAAAAGCCTTGAAGAGCTCGTCGGGCGAAGCGTTCGATGGCGATGAGGGCGGCGGTGCAATCGGAGCCGCGGCAGCAACCGGTGCGGGCGCCACAGGTTCGGCCGCCATCGCGACCGGCTCTGGCAGTGCGGCCTTTGCAGGTGCCGATACTGCTGGCGGCGGCGGCGGCACCTCTGCCTTCACCGGCTTCGCAACAGCCGGCGGATCGATGGCCGCCGGGGTCGGCGGCCTGAACTGCGCCGACATTTCGCGCGCATGGTTCGCATGGCTGGGCCCTTGCGGCGCGGCCGGCCTGGCGAGCAGGTCGAGGGCGGGGTGCACGTCGCCGAGCGGGTCTTCGTGGGTCAGCGCAGTGGGGCGCGGATCCGAAAGCGGCGAAGGCGCGTTGCTGTCGGCGGCAAAGAAAGAGAGCGGGTCCACGCCACGCTTCAGCGCCACGTCGGACATGTCGTTGGCTGCCCGCGGGTTCAGCTCGGCCAGTGGATCGACCGGATTCCTGCGCGCCTGCGATGGCAGCTCGAAAGGTTCGTGCGCCATCGGGTCGGGCATGGGTTCGGCTGCGCTCTGTTCGCGGCGCGGCGCGTTCGCGAGGATGGCGTCCCAATCGGCGGCGGAGGGAATCTGCGAAGCAGCCGGACGAGCGCTGGCTGGCGATGGCGATGGCGATGGCACCGGTGCCGCCGCCGGTGCAGGCGGCGGAGCGTACACAGGCTTCGCAACGGGCGGCGGTTCCGATGGCGGCGGTGGCATGGCCACGGTGGCGGGCTGTGCCTCGCCAATGGGCAGCGCGCCCGCGCCGAAGAGATCGGAGAACACATCGGACACCGGCGCGGCCGGCAGCAACGTGTCCATGGACGCTGGTGCCATCGCATTCGCGGGTGCGGGAACATCGCGCACGGGTGCGATGGGCGGTGGTGCCGTGGCCGGCATTGGCGATGCGGCCACAGGGCGATGCCCGCTTGCCGCTTCCAGCACGTAGCTTCCGATGGTCACGCGGTCGCCGTCGGCCACCGGCGATTCCTGCTCGTGCTGCAGCGTGCGTCCGTTGACGCCGATGGGAAGCACCGCGCTCATGTTGCGCAGTACCGCCACACCTTTGTCGTCGAAGCGCACGGTGGCCTGCAGGCGCGAGATCTGGCGCTGCTCGTCGGGCAGCACCAGGTGGTTGTCGGGGCTGCGTCCAATCGTTCCACCGGGCGCCGCGAGAAGAGCCGAAGGCCCCGAGGCCACCGGCCTGCCGGCATGTTCGATCACCGTCCAACGCATGGCATCTCCGTGTTCATGTGGAGCCGCGGCTCACCACCTGCGGCGTTCAACGCTTCATTCGCTTGGCCGCCTCGAACGCCGGGCCCCAGACCGGGTGCTTGCGCTCGGCAACGCTCAGGTCGAAGTTGGGAAACGCATCGAGAAGCTTGCGAAATTGCGCGCGGCATTCGGGCACCTGGTTGGCCACGCAGTAGCTGAACGCCTCGAGCTTCATGGCGTCGAGCCGCGTGCCCGGCTCTGCCGCGTCGAATACCGACACTCCGCCGCTCTTGAGCGTGGTGACGGCCTTGGCGTAGTCGCCTTCGTCATAGGCCTGCTGCGCGCGTTCGAGCGTGGTGCGCGCCACTTGCTGGCTCAATCGTTCGGGTTGCGGCGGCTCGGGCGGGGGCGTGGTCGTGCAACCAGCCACCAAAAATAACGTGAACGCCAAAGCAGGCAGACATGATTTCAATCTTCTCTCCTACCTCGCAAAAGGCAATGCTTGAGATAGTGTGCCGCTGTCATTGCGACAGGCACACGATGCGACGCGGTTCGTGCGCACGACTTCGATAATATAGGCCGCGAACCTCTGGGGAAGATCTCATGCATCGACGAACCTTGCTTCAAGGCGCACTTGCAACCGTACCGTTGTTTGGCGGCCTCAGTGGATGCGCATCGACAGCGAAGTCATTGCCCACACCTTACGCCGTCACCATTCGCATCGACGATGGCGTCAACCCCGACGGGCGCGGCCAGCCGGCGCCGATTCTCGTCAAGGTCTTCGAGCTGAAATCTTCCGGCAACTTCGAGACGGCTGACTACTTTGCACTACAGGACCGCGATCGCGAAACGCTTTCGACGGAACTCGTGAATGCCGACCAGGCCATCATGCGCAGCGGCGAAGAGCGCATCTTCAAGCGCGAGGCGGGGCTCGATTCGCGCGCCATCGGCATCATCGCGGGCTACCGCAAGCTCGAGGTCTCGCGCTGGCGCATCGTGCTGCCGCTGAAGGAACCGAAGCAAACCAATCTGTACAAGGTGTGGCAGTTTTCGCCGAGCGAACAAGGCGTGCGCATCGCCATTCGAAAGACAGGCATCGAGTTACTACCAACTCGTTAACTTCCATACTTTCAGTAGTGCTTAAGTGCGAGTAGTCGCGCAAGAAATTCGGTGCAAAACGTAAGAAGCGCCGTGTAGCATCAAGAGAAAAAAATCGATCAATCGGGAGACGTCGAAAGACGCATCTCGCCGCTTCAGTGTGGGCACTCCCCAGGAGGTTCTTTGGTGACAGTTCGCAATCCGGGCGCCGGCAGGCAGGGCGTCCATCCGCAGGCGTTGGCGAATCGCGTGGTGTGGTCCGAAGGCATGTACCTGCGGCCCCAGCACTTCCAGCAGCTGGAGCGCTATGTCGAGCAGTACGTCACGCGCCGTGCCGCGGGCCTGCAAGGTGCCTACTGGGGTTGGCTTCACCTGGACATCGACCGCGATGCCTACGCGCTCGGCCGCGTGTCGCTGCTCGGCGGCGCGGGCGTGCTGCCCGACGGCACGCCGTTCTCGTTCGGCGCGGAAGATGCGCCTGCGCCTTATGAAGTGCCGGGCGACCTGACCGATGAACTCATCGTGCTCGCGCTGCCGCTGCGCCGCACCGGCAGCGAAGAGATCATCTTCTCGGACGACGAAGGCTCGGCCGCGCGCTTCGGCGTGATCGAGCGCGAGGTGGCCGATGGCAACGCGGTGGCGCTCGGCCCTGCGGTGCTGCAGCTTGCGAAACCGCGCCTGCGCCTGGCGCGTGCGTCGTCGCTCACGGCGGAATGGCAGGCGATTGGCGCGGTGCGCGTGATCGAGCGCCGCACCGACCACAAGCTGGTGATCGACGCCAACTACATTCCGCCGGTGCTCGATGCATCGGCGCACGCCATGCTGCGCAGCATGATCGCCGAGCTGCACGGGCTGCTCACGCAGCGTTCGGAGGCGCTGGCCTCGCGCCTCTCGCAGCCCGGGCGCGGCGGCGTGAGCGAGGTCTCCGACTTTCTTCTGCTCGAACTGGTCAACCGCTATCTCGCAACCACGTGGCATGCCCAGCAAGCGGTGCAGGTGCATCCGGAACATCTGTTCGTCGACTGGCTCAAGCTCGCCTGCCATCTCGCCACCCACACCTCGCCCACGCGGCGGCCCGTGGTGTGGCCGGTGTACGACCACGACAACCTCAACGAGAGCATCCGCCCGCTGATGGAAGAACTGCGCCGTTCGCTCTCGGCGGTGCTCGAGCAGAGCGCCATCGCCATCGAGCTCGAAGAGCGCAGCCACGGCGTGCGCGTGGGCCGCATGCCCGATCCGGTGCTCGTGCGCAATGCGGGCTTCGTGCTGGCGGTGCATGCCGACCTGCCTGCCGACGCCATCCAGCAGCGCTTTCCGACACAAGTCAAGATCGGTTCGGTCGAGCGCATTCGCGACCTGGTGCAGCTGCAGCTGCCCGGCGTGACCGTGCGGCCGCTGCCGGTGGCGCCGCGCCAGATTCCATACAACGCGGGCTATCACTATTTCGAACTCGACAAGAGCGGCGACATGTGGCGCCAGCTCGAAAAATCGGGCGGCGTTGCAATGCACCTGGCCGGCGACTTCCCGGGGCTGGCCATGGAGTTCTGGGCAATTCGTCCGTGAGGGACCCTATGAACGGTGTCAACGACATGGCCGTCGGTCCGGGAGGCTTCGTGCCGCCGAACCCGGGCGGCAGCGGCAACAGCGATCACGCGGGCGTGCCGCCGGCCTCGCGCGGCCTCGGCCAGCAACCCCAGTCATTCACCGCGTGGCACGACGCGCGCCGTCCGCATGCGGGCGACACAGCGCTGGCGGGTAACAACCCGCTGGTGGCCGCAGCCAACCCGCTGCTCGACCTGATTCCGCAGATACGCGCCACCGGCCACCACGATGCGCCCGCGCAATTGCGCGAGCACCTGGTCGACGAGGTGAGGCGCTTCGAAACGCGCGCGCAGCAAAGCGGCATTGCACCCGAAGTGATCATCGGCGCGCGCTATTGCCTGTGCACTGCCGTCGATGAAGCCGCCGCGCTCACGCCCTGGGGCGGCAGCATCTGGTCGTCGCAGAGCCTGCTCGTGATGTTCCACAACGAGACCTGGGGCGGCGAGAAGTTCTTTCAGCTGTTGTCGCGCCTGGTGCAGAACCCGCAGCAGCATCTGCAGCTCATCGAGCTCATCTATTTCTGCCTGGCGATGGGGTTCGAAGGGCGCTTTCGCGTCATCGACAACGGCCGCACGCAGCTCGAAACGCTCAAGCAGCGGCTGCTGCAGATCATCCGCCAGACGCGCGGAGAAATTGCCGTACCGCTGTCGCCGCACTGGCAGGACGCGAGTGCGCCGGTGCGCCGCACGCGCAACTGGCTGCCGCTGTGGGCCGTGGGCGCCGTGGCGGCGGTGCTGCTGGTGTTGGTGTTCGGGGTGCTCACGTTCAGTCTGGCCGGCCGTTCCGACGGTGCCTTTGCGGCGGTGAACGCGGTGCGTTTGCCGCAGACCGCGCGCGCCGTGGCGCAGCCCGCGCCGCAGCCGCGGCTGCAGCGCTTTCTCGAACCCGAGATCCGCGACGGCCTGCTGACGGTGCGCGACGAGGCCGACCGCAGCGTGGTGGTGCTGCGCGGCGATGGCCTGTTCGCATCGGGATCGGACCGCGTGCTCGACCGCTATGCGCCCGTGCTCGCGCGCGTGGCCGATGCGCTCAACTCCGTGGAGGGCAACGTGCTGGTCAGCGGCTTCAGCGACGACCAGCCGATTCGCAGCGTGCGCTTTCCGTCCAACTGGCAGCTCTCGCAGGCGCGCGCCGATGCGGTCAAGAAAATGATCGCCACGCGCGTCACACGGCCCGAGCGCTTGCGCGCCGAAGGCCGCGGCGATGCCGATCCGCTGGCGCCCAACGATTCGCCGGCCAACCGTGCGCGCAACCGGCGGGTCGAAGTGACGCTGCTGGTGGCACCGGTGGCGGGTACCGCAGTCGCAGTGCCACAGGGAGGAGCCCGCTGATGCTGCGCGCGATTTTCCGTTTTCTCGTGAGCCGCGACCTGTGGGTCTTTCTCGGCCTCTTGGCCGTCGCGTTCCTGATCTGGGTCATCGGTCCCGTCATCGCGGTGGGCCGCTACCGGCCGTTCGAAAGCGAGTTCGTCCGTATCGTGGTCATCGCGCTGATGTTCACGATCTGGATCGCGCGGGTGCTCTACCGCAAGTGGCGCGAGCGGCGCCTCAATGCGCAGTTGCTCAACCAGCTGCGCACGCCGTCCGCCAAAGAGAAGGCCGCCAAGCCCGAAGACGCACCCGAGATCAAGGAGCTGCAAAGCGGCTTCACCGACGCCACCGCCATCCTGAAGAACATGCGCTTTGGCTCGGGTGCCGAAGGCAAGGCCGCAGGCCGCTTCGCGGTGTTCGACCGGCAGTACCTGTACCAGCTGCCCTGGTACATCTTCATCGGCGCGCCGGGCTCGGGCAAGACCACGGCGCTGGTCAACTCCGACCTCGACTTTCCGCTGGCCGACCAGCTCGGCAAGGCCGCGGTGCGCGGCATCGGCGGCACGCGCAACTGCGACTGGTGGTTTACCAACGAGGCGGTGCTGATCGACACCGCCGGGCGCTACACCACGCACGAGAGCAACCGCGAAACGGACGAGAGCGAGTGGAAGGGCTTTCTCGACCTCTTGAAGAAGTTCAGGCCGCGCCAGCCGATCAACGGCGCGATCCTCACCATCAGCATTGCCGACCTGCCGCTGGCCGACGACGCACAGCGCGCGCGCCACGCCATGGCGCTGCGCAAGCGGCTGCTCGAACTGCGCAATGGCCTGGGCATCAACTTTCCGGTGTACGTGCTGGTCACCAAGACCGACCTGCTGGCCGGTTTCAACGAGTACTTCGGCTCGCTGGGACGCGCCGAGCGTTCGCAGGTCTGGGGCTTTACCTTCCCGATCGACGCCAACCCGGCGGACCCGGCGAAGGCCGACCTGCGCGAGCGCTTCCACCAGGAATACAAGCTGCTGCACCAGCGCCTGGACGAGCGCCTGCCCGAGCTGCTGGCGGCCGAGCCCGACCCGATGCGGCGCGCGCAGGCCTACCTGCTGCCGCAGCAGTTCGCGAGCTTCGAGGACATCCTCGGCACCTTCCTGGCCGACGTGTTCAACCCCTCGAAGTTCGAGGTGGCGCCCATGCTGCGGGGCGTGTACTTCACCAGCGGCACGCAGGAGGGCACGGCCTTCGACCGCGTGATGGGCGCCATCAAGCGCTACCTGCAGGTCAACGCACCGCCCGCGCCGCCGCCGGGCCCGGGCAAGAGCTACTTCCTCAAGGAGCTGCTGCAGCAGGTGATCTTCCGCGACGCGGGCGTGGCCGGCACCAACCTGCGCTGGTACCGGCGCAAGCGGGCCATCGACCTGGCCGGCTACAGCCTGATCGGTGCATTGCTGGTGGTGCTGCTGGGCGCCGGCATCAACAGCTGGCGCAACAACCGCGACTACGTGGCCGAGGTCGACAACAACGCCAAGGCCTTCAACAAGGCGGCGACGCGCGGCGAGTTGCCGACGGTGGTCGATTCGAACAGCGACATCGCGAGCTCGCTGCCGGTGCTCGACCGCCTGCGCGACCTGCCCAAGTCGAGCCAGTTCGACATCGGCGATCCGCCCGTCGGCTATCGCTTCGGGCTCTATCAGGGCGAGAAGCTCCAGGCCGCGACCGATGGCGTCTACCAGCGCGCGCTCGAGAGCGTGCTGCTGCCGCAGGCGGCACAGCGCGTGGAGCAGGCGCTGCGCGAAGCATCGAAGACCGATGCCGAATACAGCTACGAGGCTCTCAAGGCCTACCTCATGTTGTACGACGCGGAGCGCTACGACGCCGACTTCCTGCAGGCCTGGCTGCTCACCGACGTGGACCGCAAGATCGGCGCCTCGCTCACGCGCGAGCAGCGCACCAACCTCGAGACGCACCTGCAGGCGCTGTTCGCGGGGCGCGTGGTGACCTCGCCGTTCGCCAAGGACGATCGGCTCGTGACCGAGACGCGCGGCCGACTGGCCGGCGTGCCGCTGGCGCAGCGCTCCTATGCGCGGCTGCGGCGCATCCTGCTGCAGACCAGCCCGCCCAACGCCTTCAGCATTGCGGAGGCGGCGGGGGCCGAGTCGGCGCTGGTCATCAAGCGCGCGAGCGGCAAGCCGCTGACCGACGGCATTCCGACGCTGTTCACCTACCGCGGTTACTGGGACATCTTCGACAAGCGCATGGCGGAAACCACGCTCGCACTCGAACAGGAAGACCGCTGGGTCCTGCAGATTCGCGCACCGGGCATCACCGACATCACCTCGCGCGAGCTGCTGCTGCGCGAGGTGCGCCGGCTGTATCTCACCGACTACATCCGCGTCTGGGACGAGTACCTGACCGACGTTCGCCTGGCCGACAGCCGCTCGCTGCTGCAGAGCATCCAGATGACGCGCGTGCTCTCGACCTCGGAGTCGCCGATGTCGCGCCTCATTCGCGGCGCCGCGCGCGAGACCGACCTGCTGCGCAACCACGACGAGGCCGCGCGCAGCCTGCTCGACCAGGCGCAGAACCGCGTGGCCAGCACGCGCGAGCGCATCGAGCAGCTCATCGGCCAGCCCGACGGCAGCCAGCGCCGCAACACTGCGCTCGACAGGCCCGAGTCGCTGGTGGACAACCACTTTGCGCCGCTTCGCCGCATGGTGACCGCGCCCAAGGCCGGCGGCCAGGCGCCCATCGATGCGACGGCCGCCCTCATCAACGAGCTCTACACCTTTCTCACGGCCACCGACACGGCTTTGCGCAGCGGCAACATCCCGCCTTCGAGCGATGCGGTGACCAAGGTGCAGGCCGAGGCAGGGCGCTTGCCAGTGCCGTTCCAGGGCATGCTGAACGACCTTTCGGCCACCGCCTCGTCCAAGGCCGCGGCCGTGACGCGACAGAACATCGGGCAGAGCGCGGCCGCCACCATCGGCCAGTTCTGCAGCCAGGCGATTGCAGGGCGCTATCCGTTCTCGCGCGGGTCGAACCGCGACGTGGCGGCTGGCGACTTCGCGCAACTGTTCTCGCCGGGCGGCATGATGGACGACTTCTTCCAGAAGAACCTGGCCTCGCAGGTCGACACCTCGGTCAACCCGTGGGCTTTCAAGAAGGGCGTGGACGGCAGCTCGCCGGGGCGCTCGGCGTACCTCGATTCGTTCCAGAAGGCGCAGGCGATCCGCGACGTGTTCTTCATGGGCATGGCGGGCGGCCGCACGCCGTCGTTCAGCATCGACATCCGGCCCGAGGACATGGACGCCGCCATCAGCCAGTTCACGCTCGACATCGACGGCCAGACGGTGCGCTATGCGCACGGCCCGCAGGCGCCCAGCACCGTCAAGTGGCCCGGCCCGCGCAACAGCAACCAGGTGCGGCTGCAGGTGACCACCGCCAATGGCACACCGGCCGGCGGCATCGTGACCGAAGGGCCGTGGGCGCTGCACCGGCTGTTCGACAAGGCGTCTGTCTCGGCGGGCAACTCGCCCGAATCGTTCAACGCCACCTTCGACCTGCAGGGCAAGAAGGTGGTGCTGGCGGTGACTGCGAACAGCGTCTACAACCCTCTGCGCCTGTCGCAGATGAACGGCTTCTCTTGTCCCGGAAAGTCCTGACATGAACAGCGGCGTTCCTTTGCCCCGTGTGTGGGTGCCGGCCGACGAGCAGATCGGCTGGTACGGCAAGCTGCCGGCGGCCGGCGACTTTCTCTATCGCCGCATGCCGCGCGAACTCCAGGCCTGGTGGGACCGCTGGATGCAGAACGGCCTGGGCGCCTTCAAGCGCTGGCCCGACGCCATGACGCGGCACTACGTCGTCGCGCCGGTCTGGAACTTTGCGATTCCCGCAACGCAGGGCGTGGACGCGGTGCAGTTCGGCTGCATTGCGCCCAGCTGCGACCGCGTCGGGCGCTACTACCCGGTGTGCGTGACGCTGCAAGTGGCGGCATCGAGCTACCGGCCTTCCATGCTGGAAGGCTCCGCCGCGTGGTACTGGCAGTGCGGCACGGCCTTGCTGCAAGCCATTCGTCACAGCGTTGCGCCCGACCAGTTCGACCATCAG
This sequence comes from Variovorax sp. OV700, assembly GCF_900099805.1. Classification (GTDB taxonomy): domain Bacteria; phylum Pseudomonadota; class Gammaproteobacteria; order Burkholderiales; family Burkholderiaceae_C; genus Variovorax. Next base: position 25,791 of record NZ_FNDR01000011.1, read on the forward strand.
GTGCTGGCCGCGGCCCACGGCGGATTCCAGACCGCGAGCGGCGGCTCGGACGACATCCTTTCGATCCTCGGACCGGCGGCCGGTGGTGCTGGCGCGGGTGCACAGCAGCGCCTTGGCTGGCCCGAGCTTCCGCTGTGCTTCGATGCCTTCGGAAGCACCAGCTACTGGTGGACCAACCAGGCGGACGGCTCGCCGCTGCGAACCGCCGCGCACGGCGGAGGCCTCAACACACCATTGTTTTCGAAGTTGTTTTCACAGGGGCATGTGCCATGGGCATGAATAACGCCAGCAGCAGCAACACCAGCAGCAGCGCGCCGGCCGATCCGCAGGAGCGGCCCCATCCGCTGGCGGCGGGCCATCGGCTGGATGAGTTCGAACTGCTCGAGGTGATCGGCGAAGGCGGCTTCGGCATCGTCTACCGGGCCTACGACCACTCGCTGCGGCGCGAGGTAGCCATCAAGGAATACATGCCGTCGATGCTCGCACGCCGCGTGGGCGACGACAGCGTGCACGTGCGTTCCGACCGTGTCACGGCCACCTTCCAGGCCGGGCTGCGCAGCTTCATCAACGAGGCGCGCACGCTCGCGCAGTTCAGTCATCCGGCGCTGGTGCGGGTGCATCGCTTCTGGGAGGCGAACTCCACCGCCTACATGGCGATCCAGCTGTATCGCGGCCGCACGCTGCGTCGCTTGGCGGAGGAAGAGCCGTCGAAGATTTCCGAGGCCTGGCTGCTCGGCATGCTGGGCCCGCTGCTCGGCGCGCTGGAAACGCTGCACCGCAGCCAATGCTTTCACCGCGACATTGCCCCCGACAACATCTTCATCCAGCAGGACGACATGCCGGTGCTGCTGGACTTCGGCGCGGCGCGCAAATCGATTGCCGATCTCGTCGACGAAGTGGCGGTGATGGTGAAGTCGGGCTATTCGCCGATCGAGCAGTACGCCGACGACAACACGTTGCTGCAGGGCGCGTGGACCGACCTCTACGCGCTGGGCGCCGTGCTGTACCGCGCGGTCACCGGGCATCCGCCGCCCTCGGCCGTGGTGCGCAGCGTGCAGGACGCCTATGTGCCGCTGTCTTCGCTCGGCCGCGGTGACCTGAGCCCGGCCTTCTGCGCGGCGGTCGACCACACGCTGGCGGTGCACAGCAAGGACCGCACGCAGACCGTCGCCGCATTCGCGGCCGAGCTCGGCCTGGCCAAGCTTGGCGACACCTACGTGAGCGGGCTGCCGGCGCCGACGATCATCGTTCCGCCGCCTTCGAAGGCCGCGCCAGCGATGGTGCCGCCGCCGCAGCAAGCGCCGGCCGCGGCGGCACCCGCGAAGCCCGCGGCGGCACCGGAAGCCGCTGCATTGGCCGGGGTCGCGCAGGCCAACGCCGCGTTGTCCGAACCGGTCGAGGCCAAGACAGAGCCCGAGGCCGAGGTCGTCGCCACGGCCAAGCCGGCTCCGGCGCCTTCGTCCAAGGCCGCCGGGCCGCGCGACGCCGCGGTGCCGGCACGTGCGCCGTCGGCAGCGGCCAGGCCGCAGCCACCGTTGTCGTCTGCCAAGAAAACGTCGTCGCGCCCGCCGTGGCTGCTGGTCGGCGCGCTGTTGATCGCGCTGGTGGGCGTGGGCAGCTGGATCGGACTTCGCCTGAGTTCGTGGAAGCAGGAGACCTCGACCGCGATGGCGCCGGTGCCTCCGCCTTCGGGCCCGATGTCCGCCAATGCGCCGCCTCCCGCCGCCGTGCCGCCGGGCGACGGCGGTGCGGCACCCGCAAACGGCAACGTGGCCGCCGCACCCGGCGGCGCCACGCCCCCCGCTGCGGGAGCCAGTGCGCCGACCGCTTCGTTGACGCCGCTGGACAACGTGCCGGTCATTGCGCCGGCACCCGGCCCGCAGGCCAACGGGGCAACCCCGTCGGCGACGCCCGGGACACCGGCTCCACCGGGCACACCCGTTCCACCGGGCACGCCGGCGGAGGCTGCCCTCGCCACCAGCGAAGTCGAAGACTGGAACCTGGCACAGGCCGAGAACACACGCGAAGGCTATGAGGCCTATCTGCGCCGCTACCGCCGCGGCCTGCACGCGCGCGAGGCCCGCAATGCCCTTGCCGAGCTGAACCGGCTCTCGACCGCCGTGCCTGCGCCGCCAGGCACCACGCCCGCAAACGCCGTGCCCACCGTGGTGGCTGCCGGCGCCGCGCCGCCCGCCACGCCCTCCGCCACGGCGCCGGCCGGGCCGCCCGGCATGGGACGCGTGGTGCTCAACATACGGCCTTGGGGCCAGGTCCTGGTCGACGGCGCCGAGCGCGGCGTGAGCCCGCCGCTCAAGTCACTGTCGCTGCGCCCGGGCATCTACAACATCGAAGTGCGCAACGGCGACCTCGACGTGTACCGACAGCGCGTGACGGTGCAGGACAGCCGATCGGCGCCCGTGGTGAGCCACGAGTTCAAGTAGCGGTGCTGGCGGGCCGGGGCCAGCGCTGCGCGGCAACCAGCGCCAGTACTGCGACCAGGCTGGCCGCCAGCAGCACCCAGAGGCCCGGCGTGTAGCCGGCGCCCGGCTGCCACATCATGCCGAGCATGAGCGGGGCCAGCGCGCGGGCGATGGCGCTCGGCAGGCCCAGCGCGCCGTTGAGCGTGGCCACGTGTTCGCGGCTCACGTACTGCGCGATGGCGGTGCCCTTCACGATCGTGAGCATGCCGTTGCCCATGCCGTAGAACAACACGAACAGCAGCGCGGTGCCTGGGTGGGCCGCGCCCGCAAGCAGCGCCAGCAGGCCAATCGGAATAAGGCAGGGAATCAGCCGGTTTGCCAGATGCAGGTCGAAGTGGTGCTCGAAGAAATACAGCAGCGCTCGTCCCAGCACCTGCACCAGCCCGATGCTCGCGGGCAGGGCGATGGCCCACGACTCGACGAGCCCGGCACCCCGCAGCAGGCTCACCATGTGCGGCGGCAGCGCAGCGGTGACCGCCATCAGCAGGACGGTGAAAACGCCCACGAAAAGGAACGGCGCGCTGCGCATGTAGTGACTCGCGGAATGGCTGGCCGGTGGGGCGCCGGCCGCCTTGCCGGTGCGCGCTGCGGGAGGCGGGGCATTCCGCAGCACGCGGGCATGCAGCGGCGCGCAGACCAAGAGGTGGATGGCCGCCAGCACCCAGAGCGCGTGCCGCCAGCCGAGTTGCGCGATCAGCCAGGCCACCAGCGGGATGAACACCGTGCTGGCCAGCCCGCCGAGAAAAGTCAGCGTGATGATCGCGCGGCGAAAGTCGTTGGGGAAGCGCCGCGTGACGATGGAGAACGCGGGGTTGTAGAGCGTGGCCGACAGCCCCGCCCCGAGCAGCGTCCAGGCCAGGTAGAAGCCAAGGGCGCTGTGCACCATGCTGTGCAGCAACAGGCCGGCCGCGATGGCCAGCGAGCCGCTCGCCATCACCGCGCGTTCGTGCCCGCGGTCGATCCATCGGCCGACCGGCCATGCCAACGCGCCTTCGGCCAGCAGCGCGAGGCTGAAGGCCAGGGACGACTGCGCCCGGCTCAAACCCAGCTCGCGTTCGACCGGCTCCATCAGCAGAGCAAAGGCGTAGAAGACGCTGCCCCAGGTGATGAGCTGACCGACCGACAGCCAGCCGACCAGGCGGCGGTTGTAGAGCGTGGGTGCGGGTGGGTTCACTGCCGATCGGTTTCAGTGTCGCAAAGCCCGACGGTACTGCACCGCCTCCGCCACGTGCTCCGCCCGCACCGACTCGGCGCCAGCCAGGTCGGCCACCGTGCGCGCCACCTTGAGCGCGCGGTGCGTGCTGCGCGCCGACCAGCCGAGCTTGGCGGCGGCATTCACCATGAACTTGCGCGCCGCATCGTCCAGCGCGGCATGCTTGTCGATGGCGCCCGCCTGCAGCGCCTGGTTGGGGCTGCCCTGGCGCTGCACCGCGAATTCGCGCGCGGCGACCACGCGGGTGCGGATGCTGCCGGTCGATTCCCCGGCGGGCGCGCCGAGCAGCTGCTGCGCCGAGACCGCGGGCACTTCGATGTGCAGGTCGATGCGGTCGAGCAGCGGACCGCTGAGCTTGCCCTGGTAGCGCAAGATCTGGTCGGGCGTGCAGCGGCAGCCCTTCAGCGTCGAGCCCAGGTAGCCGCAAGGGCAGGGGTTCATGGCTGCAATGAGCTGGAAGCGGGCGGGAAACTCGGCGCGCCGGGCGGCCCGCGCGATGGTGATGGTGCCGGTCTCGAGCGGCTCGCGCAGCGCCTCGAGCGCCGAACGCGCGAACTCCGGAAATTCGTCCAAAAACAGCACGCCGTGGTGCGCCTGAGAGATTTCCCCCGGCCGCGGGGGCGAGCCGCCGCCCACCAGAGCGACGGCGCTGGACGTATGGTGCGGCGCCGAAGTCGGCCGGGTCATCCAGCGCGCGGTCGAGAAGCTGCCGCCCAGGCTGGCGACGGCCGCGCTTTCGAGCGCCTCGTCCACGCTCATGGGCGGCAGCAGCCCGGCAAAGCGCTGCGCGAGCATGGATTTGCCCGAGCCGGGCTCCCCGACCATCAGCAGGCTGTGTCCGCCCGCAGCCGCGATCTCGAGGGCGCGCCTGGCGCCTGCATGCCCCTTCACGTCGGCCAGGTCGGCATACAGAGGCATGGCCGCGGCCGCTGCGGCATGGACCCGCGCCCAGCCGTCCGCGGCGGGCGCCTCGGCCTGCTGCTGTGCCGCGTCCTCGGCCATGAAGCGCCGCACCACGTCCAGCAGGTGCTTGGCGCCGTACACCTCGCCGCCGGGTACCAGCGCCGCTTCTTGTGCGCTTTCGGTGGGCAGCACCAGGCGCGTGGCGATGCCGCGGGTGTGCAGGGCCAGCGCCATGGCCAGCGCGCCGCGCACGGGCCGCAGCTCGCCCGACAGTGAGAGTTCGCCGGCAAATTCGTGGCCCGCAAGGCGGGCGGCCTGGATCTGATCGCTGGCGGCCAGGATGCCCAGCGCAATAGGGAGGTCGAAGCGCCCGGAGTCTTTGGGCAGGTCGGCGGGCGCCAGGTTGACGGTGATCCGCTTGTTGTTCGGAAACTCGAGGCCGGCGTTCTGGATGGCCGACCGCACGCGCTCGCGGGCTTCCTTGACCTCCGTTTCCGCCAGCCCGACGAGCGTGAAGCTCGGCAGGCCGTTCGCCAAATGCACCTCAACCGTGACACTGGCCGCTTCCAGCCCAAGCAAAGCACGACTTTGCACCAAAGACAGGCTCATTTTTATTCCTCTCCCCATTGTGGTGCGCCCATTTTGGGTTGGGCTCGTGCACCGCCGGGGCTTGGGAGCCCCTCACATGAAACGTTTGTAATTTTTCATCGGTGCTTTGTGGATCGGCGGGCCACAGACGCGCAGGAGTCGGAACGAGCACTTTGGCACGCTCCCTGCTACGAAACGGTGTCCCCCAACTTCCAACCAACCCCGAGGAGTCTCGATGATGCACCGTAAATTCGCCCAGGCAATGGCCGTGGCCGCCTTTGCCGCCCTGCCGATGCTGGCGAGCGCCCAGCTTACGGGGAACGTGGCCCTGACCAGCAATTACAAGTTCCGTGGCCAGGACCAGGACATGATCGGGAAGAACGATTACGCGAAGACCAAGGGCTTCAAGCCCGCCATCCAGGGCGGCTTCGACTACGCGTTCGGCGAAAGCGGTTTCTACCTCGGCAACTGGAACTCCAGCGTCAACTGGCTCCAGGGCAACAGCATCGAGAGCGACATCTACGGCGGCTACAAGTTCAAGGCCGGTCCGTTCGACATGGACGTGGGCGCGCTCAGCTACATCTACCCGGGCAACTCGGCTGGCAACACCACCGAGCTGTACGGCGCGGGCACCTGGGCCGACGACGCCATCGGCTCGTTCACCCTGAAGTACTCGCACACGGTGTCCAAGGACTACTTCGGCTACGCGGGCAACAAGGCCGGCTCGGGGCTGAAGGGCCGCAACACGGGTTACCTGAACCTCGCCTACAGCAAGGAAATCGCGCCCAAGCTCACGCTGAAGGCGGCCGTGGGCTACACCCACATGTCCAGCGACATCCGCAGCCTGGGCTACAAGAGCTACGTCGACTACAACGTGGGCGTGTCGTATGACTTCGGCAGCGGCCTGGCACTGGCCGGCTCGGTGCAGGGCGCCAACAAGAAGAGCTCTTACCTCGCGCTGAGCAACCCGGGCTACGACTTCGGCTTCGGCACCTTCGGCCAGCAGTATTACTCGCCGAACAAGGCGCGCTTCATCGTCACGCTCAGCAAGACGCTGTAAACAAGCACAAGAACAAGGTGCGGCCCAAGCTGCCGCACCATTCATCCATCCAAGAAGGAGAAAGTCATCATGAAGCTGGTCACAGCCATCATCAAACCGTTCAAGCTCGACGAGGTGCGCGAAGCACTGTCGGCCATCGGCGTGCAAGGCATCACGGTCACGGAAGTCAAGGGTTTCGGCCGCCAGAAGGGCCACACCGAGCTGTACCGCGGCGCCGAGTACGTGGTCGACTTCCTGCCCAAGGTCAAGATCGAAGCGGCGGTGTCCGACGACCTCGTCGACCGTGTGATCGAAGCCGTCGAAGGTGCGGCCCGCACCGGCAAGATCGGCGACGGAAAGATTTTTGTCTACAACCTCGAGCAGGTGGTCCGCATCCGCACCGGCGAAACGGGCCGTGAAGCCCTCTGACCCGTCCAGGCTCGAAAGAACAACGACTATGAAAAAACTGCTTGTCTCTCTTGCGCTCGGCTTGAGCGTGCTTACAGCCGCCTTCGCGCAGGCGCCCGCCGCGCCTGCTGCGGAAGCACCGGCCGCTTCCGCGCCGGCTGCTTCGGCCCCCTCGGCCGCGCCCGCTGCCGCCGCACCGGCAGCAGCGGCAGCCCCAGCCGCTGCCGAGGCAGCGCCCGCCGCGGCTCCCGCTCCCTCTTTCAACAAGGGTGACACCAGCTGGATGATGCTGTCCACGCTGCTCGTCATCATGATGACCGTCCCCGGCCTGGCCCTGTTCTACGGCGGCCTGGTGCGCAGCAAGAACATGCTGTCGGTGCTCATGCAGGTGATGGTCACCTTCTCGATGATCGTCGTGCTGTGGCTCATCTATGGCTACAGCCTTGCGTTCACCGAGGGGAATGCCTTCTTCGGCGGTTTCGACCGGCTCTTCATGAAGGGGATCTTCGATCCGGCCACCGGCGTGTTCGCACCCGGCGCCACCTTCAGCAAGGGCGTCTACATTCCCGAGCTGCTGTTCGCCGCCTTCCAGGCCACCTTCGCCGGCATCACCTGCTGCCTGATCGTCGGTGCCTTCGCGGAGCGCGCCAAGTTCTCGGCCGTGCTGCTGTTCATGGTGATCTGGTTCACCTTCAGCTATGCGCCGCTTGCGCACATGGTCTGGTTCTGGATGGGCCCGGACGCCTACACCGCCGCCAACGTGGTGGATGCACAGAACGCCAAGGCCGGCCTGATCTGGCAATGGGGCGCGCTCGACTTCGCAGGCGGCACCGTGGTGCACATCAACGCCGCTGTCGCGGGCCTGGTCGGTGCCTTCGTGATCGGCAAGCGCGTCGGCTACGGCAAGGAAGCCTTCACGCCGCATTCGCTCACGCTCACCATGGTCGGCGCCTCGCTGCTGTGGGTCGGGTGGTTCGGCTTCAACGCAGGTTCGGCCCTCGAAGCCGGCACCAGCGCCGTGCTCGCCTTCATGAACACCTTCACCGCCACTTCTGCCGCAGTGCTCGCATGGTGCATCGGTGAAGCGCTGATGCGTGGCAAGGCTTCGATGCTGGGTGCCGCTTCGGGCGCCGTTGCAGGCCTCGTGGCCATCACCCCGGCCGCCGGCAACGTCGGCCTGATGGGCGCCATCATCATCGGCTTCATCGCCGGCTTCGCCTGCCTCTGGGGCGTCAACGGCCTCAAGAAGCTGCTCGGCGCGGACGACTCGCTCGACGTGTTCGGCGTGCACGGTGTCGGCGGTATCGTCGGCGCGCTGCTCACCGGCGTGTTCAACACCCAGGCACTCGGCGGCCCCGGCCTCGTGGGCGACTGGGTCACGGCCAGCGTGGTGTCCAACGGCATCGGCGCACAGGTCTGGATCCAGCTCAAGGGCGTGCTGCTGACCATCGTCTGGTCGGGCGTGGTGGCGTTCATCGCCTTCAAGATCGCCGACTTGACCATCGGCCTGCGTGTGTCGGAAGAAGAAGAGCGCGAAGGCCTCGACATCTCCTCGCACGGCGAGACCGCATATAACAGGTAACCCCCCCAGTCTTCGCGCACTTCGTGTCGCTTCGCCAACCCCCCTGCTGGGGGCAACACCAGAGGCCCGGCAAAGCCGGTTCCTCGGTGTTTCACGAAGGGGGCATGCGGTGCGAAGGCTGGTGAGAAGAAGAAAAACAGGAACGATTTTTCAGCAAGGTCTCCTTTGGATGTTCAGCCCGCGAGCGCTTCGGCGCCAGCGGGCTTTTTTTTGGCCTGCGGGGGAGCGGATGCACAATCCGGAGATCATGTGGACCACCCTCGAAGACAGCCTGTGCGAGCTCGGCGAATCGCCGTTCTGGCACCCGCACGAACGCTCGCTTTACTGGCTCGATATTCCGGGGCGCGCGGTGCTGCGCACGCGGGGGGAGATCGGCTCGCCGTCGGCCAGGGTGGAGCGCTGGGGCTTGGCCACCGAGCCCGGCTGCATGGCGCCAGCCAGGAGCGGCGGCCTCGTGATTGCGCTGCGCGACGGCGTCTACCGGGTCCGCGAATGGGGCGGCGAGCTGGTCGCGATGGCACGAGTCGAACACGACGTGCGCACCATGCGCTTCAACGATGGCAAATGCGATGCGCTGGGCCGTTTCTGGGCCGGGTCGCTCAACGAGGCGAAAGACCGCGCCAACGCCGCGCTCTATTGCTTCGACGCACGCGCCGACGACGGAGTGGCGCCCACATTGACGCAGATGGCCAACGAGTCCACCACCGCCAACGGGCTCGCCTTCTCGCCCGATGCCCGCACCCTCTACTGGGCCGACACCGCCGCGCATGTGGTGCGCGCCTGGGACTGGGACGCAAAGGCCAACTTGCTCTCGCATCCGCGCGTGTTCCACCAGTTCGAGGCCAAGCCCGAAGGTTGGACGCCTGAATCGCCCGTACGTTATGAAGGCCGGCCCGATGGCGCCACCGTCGATGCCGAGGGTCACTATTGGGTCGCGATGTTCGAAGGTGCACAGTTGCTGCGCTTTGCGCCGTCGGGCGAGATCGTTGCCTCTGTGGCCGTCCCCGTTCAGTGTCCGACCATGCCCTGCTTTGGCGGCGATGACCTGAAGACGCTGTTCGTCACCAGCGGGCGGAAGGGGCGGCCTGCTGCAGAGATCGAACGTTACCCGGCTTCGGGCGCCGTGATATCGAGGCGTGCCGACACACCGGGGTTACCTGTCAACTTCTTCGAGGACTAGGGTGAAACCTTGTCTTTCTGCCTGTTGCGTTGGAGATCGTTCGTGGTGCGCTCGCGCCGACGGGGTGCCTTACTCCGCGAATGTCCCCCGGCCTGCGGCCTCCTCCTTTATTTCGCTGCGCAAGGCACCCCATCGACGCGAGCGTTGCACCGAGCGGTGGTTGATCGAGCGGAACAACCACAGCGCCCAGTGGGCACAGGGCGCCGGGTACTCCCCGCAGCGAAATAAAGGAGGAGCCGAAGGCGGGGGACATTCGCGGAGGGGAGTACCCGGTGGCCTGTGCACGCGCCCTGGACAGCAGCGCCAAGAACATCAGCGCCAAGAACTAAGCACGAGGGGGTAAAGACATGGCCCTCCAGCACATCCCCCCGATCCAGTGCCTCCTGACCTTCGAAGCCGTAGCCCGGCTGCGCAATGCAAGCCGCGCCGCGGACGAACTGTGCGTCACGCCCAGCGCCGTGAGCCACCGCATCCGGCAACTCGAATCGCACGTGGGCTTCAAGCTCTTCGGCCGCAGCGACTTCAGCCTCACAGCAGACGGCGCGGCCTACCTCGCCAACGTCCGCACCGGCCTTGCGGCGCTGCAAGCCATGCCCGGCGGCAACGCGGCGAAGCAGCAGCGCGCGACACGCCTGCGCATTGCCGTTACGCCCACCTTCAGCCGTGTGTTCCTGATGCCGCGGCTCGAACTGTTCCGCAACATCTATCCTGACATCGAGCTGGTGCTGCAGGTGTCGATTCCGCTGCTCGACGTGACCGCCGAGCAGGCTGATCTCGAAGTGCGCTACGGCACCGGCGCTTATGCCGATTGCGAACACCGGCTGCTGCTCGATGAAGAGGTGGTGCCCGCCTGCAGCCCGAGCTACCTTAACGAATTCGGCCCGTTCAACGGCTTTCGCACTGCCGCAGAAATTGCGAGCGCGCGGCTCATCCGCAGTCCGCTCGAGCCCTGGGGCACCTGGTTTTCGAGCTGCGGCATCGACCAGCCCGAGCCGCACGTCGGCTCCCAGTTCAATGATCTCGGCCTGGTCTATGACGCGGCCGCGAGCGGCTTCGGCGTGGCGCTGGTGCGCCTCAAAATGGGCGCCGCCTGGTTCGAATCGGGCCGGCTGGTGCCCCTCTCCGACCGACCCGTGCCATCGCCGCACCGGCACACCATCTGCTGGCAGCCCGGCACGCTCGATCGCTGGGAGTGCGCGGCCTTTGTCGATTGGCTGGCGCAGAGCCTTCGCTGAAGAAAAAAAGCCCGGCAGCAAAGTTCTCTCAAGCCGGGCGCAAAAAAGCTTCAACCCAGCGCCGGCGCATTTACGTAGAGTGCGGTACACCACGAGACAAGACAGACAGAACCGCCCCAAAGAGGCTCCCGCATGAACGCGCCGCTCACCCCCGCCCAGCACGATTCGCTGCAGAAATCCGAACGCCAGTCGCAGATCGTGCGCGCCCTGCAGGCCCACCTGCCCGCGCATGCGCTCATCTGGCAAGCCGAAGACACCACGCCCTACGAATGCGATGGCCTCACCGCCTACCGCCAGCGGCCGCTGGTGGTGGCGCTGCCCGAAACCGAAGCCCAGGTGGCGGCGGTACTCAAGACCTGCCACGGGCTCGGCGTGCCGGTGGTTGCGCGCGGCGCCGGCACCGGACTCTCGGGCGGTGCGATGCCGCATGCGCTGGGCGTGACGCTCTCGCTCGCCAAGTTCAACCGCATCCTGAAGGTCGACCCCGTGAGCCGCACGGCCGTCGTGCAGTGCGGCGTGCGCAACCTCGCCATCAGCGAAGCGGCCGCGCCCTTCAACCTTTACTACGCACCCGATCCGTCGAGCCAGATCGCCTGCACCATCGGCGGCAACGTGGCCGAGAACTCGGGCGGCGTTCACTGCCTCAAGTATGGCCTCACGCTGCACAACGTGCTGCGCGTGCGCGGCTTCACGGCCGAGGGCGAGCCCGTCGAATTCGGCGGCGAGGCGCTCGATGCGCCGGGGCTAGACCTGCTCGCGCTTGTCATCGGCAGCGAAGGCATGCTGGCCGTGACCACCGAGGTCACCGTCAAGCTCGTGCCCAAGCCGCAGCTCGCGCGCTGCATCATGGCCAGCTTCGACGACGTGCGCAAAGCCGGCGATGCCGTGGCCGCGGTCATTGCCGCCGGCATCATCCCTGCGGGGCTCGAAATGATGGACAAGCCCATGACCGCCGCGGTCGAAGATTTCGTGCACGCGGGCTACGACCTCGATGCGGCCGCGATCCTGCTGTGCGAATCCGATGGCACCGCGGAAGAAGTGGAAGAAGAAATCGGCCGCATGACCGCCGTGCTGCGCGGCTCCGGCGCCATCGCCATTGCGGTGAGCACCAGCGAAGACGAGCGCATGAAGTTCTGGAGCGGCCGCAAGAACGCCTTTCCGGCCTCGGGCCGCATCAGCCCCGACTACATGTGCCTGGACTCCACCATTCCGCGCAAGCGGCTGGCCGACATCCTGCTGGCCATCCAGGAGATGGAGAAAAAATACAACCTGCGCTGCTGCAACGTATTCCACGCGGGTGACGGCAACCTGCATCCGCTGGTGCTGTTCGATGCCAACGACCCCGATGAGCTGCATCGCTGCGAGCTCTTCGGTGCCGACATCCTCGAGACCAGCGTGGCCATGGGCGGCACCGTGTCCGGCGAGCATGGCGTGGGCGTGGAAAAGCTCAACAGCATGTGTGTGCAGTTCACCGCGGCCGAGAACGAACAGATGTTCGGCGTCAAGCGCGCCTTCGATCCGGCCGGGTTGCTGAATCCCGGCAAGGTGATTCCCACGCTGCAGCGATGCGCCGAATATGGCAAGCAGGTGGTGCGCGGCGGCAGGCTGCCGCACCCCGACCTGCCGCGCTTCTAGGAATAAGAATGACCATGGACCCCGCACTCAGCCACATCGCCGAGCGCATTCGCGCCGCGGCCGTCGATGCCGCGCCGCTTCGCATCCGCGGTGGCGGCACCAAGGATTTTTACGGCGAGCCGCCGCGTGGCGAGGCCTTGAGCACCGCCGGGCTCACCGGCATCACGAGCTACGAACCGAGCGAACTGGTCGTCACTGTGCGCGCCGGCACGCCGCTCGCCGAACTCGAGGCCGCGCTCGCCGAGAAAGGTCAGTGCCTGCCTTTCGAGCCGCCGCACTTCGGCGCGGCCGGCGCGGGCACCGTGGGCGGCATGGTGGCGGCCGGCCTCAGTGGCCCCGCGCGCGCCAGCGTGGGCGCGGTGCGCGACTACGTGCTGGGCGCCACGCTCGTCAACGGCCGCGGCGAGGTGCTCGGCTTTGGCGGCCAGGTGATGAAGAACGTGGCCGGCTACGACGTCTCGCGCGTGCTCGCGGGCTCGCTCGGCACGCTGGGCGTGATTGCCGAAGTGAGCCTCAAGGTGTTGCCCGTCGCGCCCGCCGAGGCCACGCTGGCCTTTTCCTGCAGCCAGGTCGACGCCCTGCGCCTGCTCAACGAGTGGGGCGGGCGGCCGTTGCCATTGAATGCGAGCTGCTGGATCGAGGATGCGGGCACCGGCACGTTGCAGCTGCGCCTGCGTGGCGCCGCCGCGGCAGTTGAAGCCGCCTGCGCGCACCTGGGCGGCGAGCGCGTGGACAACGCCGCCGCCGCTGCTGGATGGCAATCGCTTCGCGACCAGCAGCATCCCTGGTTCACTGCCGACGAAGCAGGCGCCGCGCTCTGGCGGCTGTCGGTGCCGCAGACGGCGCCAGTGCTCGCCCTGGGCGATGGCGGCTCGCCCCTGATCGAATGGCACGGCGGGCAGCGTTGGTACAAGGCGCCGCCCGAGCAGGCGTCGCTCATCCGCGAAGCGGCGCATGCGGCAGGTGGGCATGCCACGCTGTTCAGGATGCCTCCTGCTTCTGCCGCAGCAGGCGACGGCGCCCGACGCTTCGACGCAATGAGCGCCCCCGTTGTGCGCATCCACCATGCCCTGATGCGCGAGTTCGATCCCCACGGCCTCTTCGACCGCGCCCGGCTTCTCGCGGCCGCCTGAGGCCAATCGACCCGACACGTTCACCCCATGCAAACCGAGCTCGCCCCCGAATTCCGCGACACCGACGATGGCCGCGAGGCCGAAGCCATCCTGCGCAAGTGCGTGCACTGCGGCTTCTGCACCGCCACCTGTCCCACCTACCAGCTGCTGGGCGACGAGCTCGACGGCCCACGCGGCCGCATCTACCTGATCAAGCAGGTGCTCGAAGGCAAGGCGCCGACGCGCAGCACGCAGCTGCACCTGGACCGCTGCCTGACCTGCCGCAACTGCGAAAGCACCTGCCCGAGCGGCGTGCAGTACGGGCACCTGGTCGACATCGGCCGCAAGATCGTCGACGAGAAAGTGCCGCGCCCCGCCATGGAGTCGGCCACGCGCTGGCTGCTGAAGGAAGGGCTGCCGTCGCCGCTCTTCGGTCCTGCGATGGCGCTTGGCCAATCGGTGCGTGGGCTGTTGCCCGATGCGCTCAAGGCCAAGGTGCCCGCCAAGCAGGAAGCCGGCGCCTGGCCCACAGCCACGCATGCGCGCAAGGTGCTGATGCTGGCGGGCTGCGTGCAGCCGTCGATGATGCCCAACATCAACAGCGCGACCGCGCGCGTGCTCGATGCGGCAGGCATCCAGACGATGATCGCGAAGGAAGCCGGCTGCTGCGGCGCCGTGAAGTTCCACCTCAACGACCAAGAGGGCGGCAAGGCGCAGATGCGCGCCAACATCGACGCCTGGTGGCCGCAGGTCGAGCACGGCCCGGAAGCGGGCGGCGTCGAAGCCATCGTGATGAACGCCTCGGGCTGCGGCGTCACGGTGCGCGAGTACGGCCATATCCTCCGACACGATCCGGCCTACGCGGCCAAGGCGGCGCGCATCAGCGACATGACGCGAGATTTGAGCGAACTGCTGCCCGACCTCGTTCCTGCGCTGAAGGCTCGCGTGCGGGCGCCGGCCGGCGTGGTGGCCTACCATCCGCCGTGCACGCTGCAGCACGGCCAGAAGCTGCGCGGCGGCGTCGAGACGCATCTGCGCGCGCTGGGCTTCGACGTGCGCGTGGCCATGAACGAATCGCATCTGTGCTGCGGCTCGGCCGGCACCTACTCGGTGTTGCAGCCCGAACTGGCCTACCCGCTGCGCGACCGCAAGCTCGGACATCTGAAGCAATTGCAGCCGAGTGTCATCGCCTCGGCCAACATCGGCTGCATCACGCATCTGCAAAGCGGCAGCGGGGAGACGCCGGTGCGCCACTGGGTCGAGCTGCTGGACGCTGCCCTGGCGACGGCCTGATCGCACACCGAAGAGCGCCCTGGTCCGACTCGCGCGGGGGCCGTTCGCACGGCATCATGGCTGCACCGTTTTTCCCAGGAGTCAGCCCCATGTCTTCCGTTCAAGCTTTCATCGTTTCGAAGAACTTGCGGCGTGCCTTGCTGGCCTGCGCCTGCGCGGCCGGCGCCTTAGGGGTGCAAGCCCAGTCGGCCATGCCGCAGTGGAAGGGCGAGGGCGCGGTGCGCTATGTCTGCGGCGGCATCGGTTCGGACGAATCGAACGCCATGCGCGCCGCCATGAAGGAGCATCCGCTGGCGCTGCTTTTCGCGCGTGCCGACGGCGCTTATCTGGCGGACGTGCAGGTCGACATCAAGGGCGCCGACGGTGCGCCTTCGCTGGCGCTGCGCGCCAGCGGGCCGGTCTGCCTGGTCGACATTCCGGCAGGCCGCTACACCATCGATGCCACCACGACCGGCGGCGATGCCAAGAGCCAATCGGTGACGGTGGGCGGCGGCTCCAAGACCGCCAGCTTCCGCTTCTGAGCGGCAGCTTCAGCCCGCAGCCAGCGCGGCCTCGATGTCGCGCGTGAGCGAGGCGGGCGTGTCGAGCGGCGCATAGCGCTTCCGCACCTGCCCGTCGCGCCCGACCAGGAACTTGGTGAAGTTCCACTTGATGGCGGTGCTGCCCAGGAGCCCGGGCTTCTCCTTGGTGAGCCACTGGTAGAGCGGCGTGGCATTGCTGCCGTTGACGTCGATCTTTTCCATCATCGGAAAACTCACGCCGTAGTTGGTGGTGCAGAAGGCGCCGATTTCCTCGTTGGTGCCCGGGTCCTGCGAGCCGAACTGGTTCGACGGAAAGCCCAGCACCACGAGCCCCTTGTCGGCGTACTTTTCGTGCAGTTCCTCGAGCCCCGCGAACTGCGGCGTGAAGCCGCATTGGCTGGCCGTGTTGACGATCAGCAGCACCTTGCCCTTGAAGCCGGAAAGCTTCACGTTCTTGCCGTCGATACGGTTGGCTTCGAAGTCGTAGATGCTGGCCATGAAAGTACCTCAGGTGGGAGACGAAAGCCGATCATCGCCCTCTGCCGGCGTTCGCGCAAACGCCGACCACACGGCCGCCAGCACGATCAGTGCGCCGCCGGCCAGGATGCGCGGACCCATCTGGGCCGCGCCGAGCGCCACGGAAGAGACGCTTGCAAACAGCACCTCCGACAGCATGATGACTGCCGTGGCGCTGGCCGCCAGCCGGGCCGCGCCGTATTGCAGGCAGACGTTGGCCACCACGAAGCCGGTGCCCAGCACCGCGGCCCATCCGATCCAGCCCGGCGTGGCCGACAGGGGTGAGGCGAAGGCACCGAGCAGGGTGCCGCTCGCCGCGGCGATGCCCGCCACCAGCGCGCAGCCGCAGAACATCGCCAGCGCACGCGATTCGCCGGGCGCGCCGTGCAAGTGGCGCAGCAGGATGTTGGTCACGGCAAAGCTGAAGCCGGCCGCCACACCCAGCCAATCCGGCAGGCTCGAAGGCACGGGCCAGTCGACGCCCGGCGCCTTCAGCACCACGACCACGCCGGTGAGCGCCAGCGCCACCCGCGCGAGCGCGCCGGCGGTGGGCCGCTCGCCCAGCACCGCCCAGCCCAGCAGCACGCTCCACAGCGGCATCAGGTAGAACAGCAGCACCACGCGCACCACGTCGCCCTGCGTCACGGCCCAGTTGAAACCGAGGTTGGTGAAACCCGCCGCCAGGCCCAGCGCCACCAGCATCGGGAACGCCGCGAAGCCGCGCCAGGCATGCCGGCGAAAGAAGCCCATCGCGAGCGAGATCGCCACGTAGATCAGGCAGGTGGTCCACACCGGATGCAGCCCGTGGCTTTCGATGTGCCGGAACGGGAACCACGAAACGCCCCAGACAAAGGCATTAAAAATCAGTGCTAACGCAGGCATGGTGGCGGAATTTTCGTGGGACACCGTGGAACCGGCTTTGCCGGGCCACTGGTGTCGCCCCCGGTGAGGGGGAGGGCGAAGCGACACGAAGTGCGCGCAGCCTGGGGGAGGTCAATGGTGCTTGTCGCTGCGGGCGATGGCGAGCAGGTGCTCGACTTCTTCGGGGTACTTGCGCAGGTTGTGATGATGCCAGCGCTGGATGAGCCACATGCAACCGGCCACCACGCCGCCGAAGGCGCCGATGGCCGCGAAGGCCGACAGGCCCAGGCCGGTGCAGGCGCTGTAGAAGCCGCCGAGCAGCAGGATGCAGGCCTGCTCGTTGAAGTTCTGCACGGCGATCGAGCGGCCCGCGCCCATCAGGTTGTGGCCGCGGTGCTGCAGCAGCGCGTTCATCGGCACCACCAGGAAGCCGCCCAGCCCGCCCAGAAGGATGAGGAAGGGCACGGCGATCCAGACATTGCTGATGAGGTTCATGCTGATCACCAGCAGGCCCATGCCGATGCCCATGGGAATGACGCGCGTGGCCATGTCCAGCCGCATGCGCATCGAGGCGACGATGGCGCCCACCGCCATGCCGATGGTGACCACGCCGGTGAGCGCCGTGGCCTGCGTGGTGTTGTAGTTGAGCGCGAGCGCGGCCCAGGCCAGCACGATGTACTTGAGGTTGGCGCCGGCGCCCCAGAAAAGCGTGGTGGTGGAGAGCGAGATCTGGCCGAGCTTGTCGCGCCACAGGCGTGCGTTGCAGTGCCAGAAATCGGGCAGCAGCGAGAGCATGTTGCGCCCCAGGCCGTGCGCCGGATCGGCCCGCAGCGGCCGCATCTCGACGCCGGTGTGCGGAATGCGCGTGTTGAACCAGGCCGCCAATGCATAGACGAAGATCAGCACCGAGATGGCCGCCTCGGCCGGCGAATCGACCCCGGTGTTGATCAGCGGGATGTCGATGGACAGCAATTGGCTCGAGACCGCATGGCCCACCAGCGAACCGCCGAGCACGATGCCCAGGAGAATCGATGCGATCGTCAGGCCTTCGATCCAGCCGTTGGCTTTTACCAACTGCGAAGCCGGCAGCAGCTCGGTCAGGATGCCGTACTTGGCGGGCGAATAGGCTGCGGCGCCAAGCCCCACGATCGAGTACGACAAGAGCGGATGCGAGCCGAACAGCATCATCAGGCAGCCGACCACCTTGATCGCGTTGCTGATGAACATCACCCGCCCCTTGGGCAAGGCGTCTGCGAAGGCGCCCACCAGGGGCGCCAGCACCACGTAGAAGACCGCGAAGATCGGCACCAGCGCCGCGCGCTGCCATTCGGCCGCTCCCGTGCTTCGCATGAGTTCGACAGCGACGACGAAGATCGCGTTGTCGGCCAGCGACGAAAAGAACTGGGCCGACATGATCGTGTAGAAACCGCGCTTCATCGATGGGCTGGCTGGCCAGGAAGATTGCTGGCAGTAGTGAGAAAGTGTCGCGACTTTTGGCGAATGGGCGGTTATAGCATGGGGGTACGACGGCGAAATCAGCGTTGCCACCCTGGACGGCCCTGCTTCCGAAGGTGCTAAAACCCCGTCTTCACCATCCGACATTTGCCATGCCGCGCCCCATTCTCGCCACTGTTCACACCGCCGCGCTTCGCCACAACCTCGATCGGGCGCGCCGCGCCGCGCTCGATGCCCGCGTCTGGGCCGTGGTCAAGGCCAATGCCTACGGCCATGGCATCGAGCGCGTATATGAAGGCCTGCGCGGAGCCGACGGCTTTGCCTTGCTCGACCTGGCCGAGGCCGAACGGGTGCGCGCACTCGGCTGGCGCGGCCCGGTGCTGCTGCTCGAGGGCGTGTTCGATGCGCGCGACCTGGAGCTGTGCTCGCGGCTGGACCTGTGGCACACCGTGCACTGCGACGAGCAGATCGACATGCTCGCGGCCCACAAGACGCTCAAGCCGCAGCGCGTGTTCCTCAAGATGAATTCCGGCATGAACCGCCTGGGATTCGCGCCCGAGCGCTTCGGCTCCGCCTGGACGCGCCTGAACGCGCTGCCGCAGGTCGACGAGATTTCGCTGATGACGCATTTCAGCGACGCCGACGGCGCGCGCGGCATCGCGCACCAGCTGGCGGTGTTCGAGCGCGTCACGCACGACCTGCCGGGCGAGCGCTCCATTGCCAACAGCGCCGCCACCCTGCGCCACGCCGAGCAGACCCGCGGCGACTGGGTGCGCCCCGGCATCCTGCTGTACGGCAGCGCGCCCGACTTTCCTCAGCACGACGCTGCGCACTGGCAGCTGCAGCCCACCATGACGCTGTCGACCAAACTGATCGGTGTGCAGACGCTCCAGGCCGGCGACACCATCGGCTACGGCTCCAACTTCACCGCCGACGGTCCGCTCGCCATCGGCGTGGCCGCGGTCGGCTACGCCGACGGCTATCCGCGCCACTGCAACACCGGCACACCGGTGCTGGTGAACGGCGTGCGCACCCGCATGCTGGGCCGCGTGAGCATGGACATGATCACCGTCGACCTCACGCCCGTGCCCGACGCGAAGTTCGGCGCCGAGGTCACGCTGTGGGGCCGCTCGGCCGTCACGGGTGCGGTGCTGCCCATCGACGAGGTCGCGCAGGCCGCCGGCACCATCGGCTATGAACTCATGTGCGCGGTGGCGCCGCGCGTGCCCTTCGCTCCGGCCGACGACGAATGAAGGTGCTCTCCAACTGGCGCTCGGTGCGCCTGTGGGAGACGCAGCTCGAGCGCGACCTGCACCGCAACTACAGCCTGCGCACGCACGGCATCCTGATCGGCACCTTCACGCTGCTGCTGATGTGGGCCGTGTCGGCGCTGCAGATGCATGTGCTCGACGTGCAGTCGCTGGCAGTGCGCTATTTGCTCACGCTGGGCGTGGGCTATCTCGGCTACCTGCTGGTGCTGCGCTGGTGGGCCAGGCGGCTGGTGGAGAACCGGGCCGACTTCAACGTCGACGGGGGCGACATCGCCGATGCGGCTGACTTCGCGCTTGATGCGGGCGGCAGCAGCCCGGCAAGCAGCGCCGAGGGAAGCGCGCTGTCCGACGCAGCCAGCGGTGCGCTCGACGTGGCGGGCGCCGCCGACGAAGGCGCCATTGTCGTGGTGCCGGTGGTCGCCATCTTCCTGATTTGCACCGCCATCGTGCTCGGCGCCGGCTCGCTCGTGCTGCTTTACTTCAGCTGGGACGCGCTGCTGGCGGTGGCCGTCGAGGTGGCGTTCTCGTACGTGTCGGCCCGGGCCGCGGTGCGCGTGGCGCGCGAGGGCTGGCTGATGGCGGCCGTGCGGCTGACCTGGAAGCCGCTGCTCGGCGCGGTGGTCTGCGCTGTGGCTTTGGGTGCCGTGCTCGACCACTTCATGCCCCAGGTCAACTCCTTGCCGGAGGCCGTGCGGACCCTGCTGAAGAAGCACTGAGTTTCTTACGGCTGCCGCCCTGGGTGGCCATCGCGTCAAGCAGGTGGTCGATCAGCACCCGGCACTTGGGCACGGTGAAACGGCTGGGCGGATAGAGGATGTAGGCGTGCCCGTGGTAGTTGCCCTGGAACGCCCAGTCGGCCAGCACCTGCACGACGCTTCCGTCTTTCAGCGCCTGCTGCGCCATGAAGGCCGGCACGCAGGCCACGCCCAGGCCCGCGAGCGCGGCTTCGAGCCGCACCTCGCTGTGGTTGGAGACATAGCGGCCCCGCACCACCACCTCAGCTTCGTCTTCGTCGCCCTTCCTGAAGCACCAATGGTTGTCCCGCTCGTGTTCGCCGAGCGAGAGGCAGCTGTGCGCGAGCAGGTCGCGCGGGTGTTCGATGGCGTTGCCCTCTGCCAGGTAGCGCGGCGAGGCGCACAGGATGTGTGCGACCGGCATCAGCTGCCGCGCCACCAGCCCTTCGGGCGGCTTCGTCGTCAGCCGCACCACCAGGTCCACGCCTTCGCGGATCGGATCGATGTTGCGGTCGTCCACGATGAGCTGCACGTCGACCTCGGGATGGCGCTGCAGGAAGTCGAGGATGTGCGGATGCAGCACGCGCCGCGCAAAGGCCTTCGGCGCGCTGATGCGCACCAGCCCGCTCGGCTTTTTCGAGAACTGCTGAGCGATGTCCATCGTGCCTTGCGCCGCCAGCACCAGTTCGCGGCACCGCGCGAAGGCCTCGACGCCGGGCTCGGTCAGGCGCAGCTGGCGCGTGGTGCGCTGGATCAGCTGCACGCCGATTTCCTTTTCCAGGCGCTTCACCTGCCGGCTCGCGGCCGAGGGCGTCATGCCCAGCAGATCGGCCGCTGCGGAGAAGCTGCCCAGCTCGGCGACCCGCAGGAAGGTCACCATCTCCGGCAGCACTTTGAGAAATGAATTCGTTCCCACGGCGCAAGGGTCCTGTTCCGGCCGACGGCTGTTCGGCCCGTGTGATGCCCGGAACAATTCTTTCTTTTATTGTTCAGGACGGTGGGCCGACAGTATGGATTCAAAGCAGGTGCGCGGCATTGCCCCGGTCGCATGGGGCGGGAGAAAGTGGGCCGGCATCGGCGCCGCCGAGATCATGCTGCTGCTCGTGGCAGCCGTGTGGGGCGGCAGCTATGCGGTGGCCAAACAGGCCACGCAGCAGTTGCCCGTGCTGGAGTTCATCGCTCTGCGTTTCAGTCTGACCTTCGTCGTGCTGCTGCCGGCGCTCAAGCCGCTCTTCAACGCGCAATGGCGGCAAGGCATTGCGGTGGGCGGCCTGCTCGGCGCCAACCTGCTGGCGATCTTCGTCTGCGAGACCTTCGGCGTGTCGCTCACCACGGCGAGCAACGCCGCGTTCCTGATCAGCCTGTGCGTGGCGCTCACGCCTTTTGTCGAATGGTGGCTGCTCGGGCGGCGGCCGGAACGGCGCATGTTCTGGGCGGCGGGCCTGTCGGCGGCGGGCGCCGCCATGCTGTCGGCCACTTCGCCCGCGGACATCTCGGTGGGGTGGGGCGACGGCCTGATGGTGATCGCCGCTTTCCTGCGCGCCGTGATGGTCTGCATGACGCGAAAGCTCGCCGGCCGTCATTCGATGCCGGCGCTGACGCTGACCGCGGTGCAGTCGGGCGTGATGGCGCTCGGCGCGGCGGCGCTGTCGCTCGCCGTGTCGAAGGGCGCGTGGCACATGCCGCCTGCCACGGCCTCCTTCTGGTGGGGCATGGCCTACCTCGTGCTGCTGTGCACGGTCTTCGCGTTCTTCGCGCAGAACCATGCGGCCTCGCGTTCGAGCCCGAGCCGGGTGTCGCTGCTGATGGGCAGCGAACCGGTGTTCGGCGCGGTGATCGCGGTGTATGGGTTCGGGGAGGCGGTCGGGGCCTGGGGTTGGATCGGCGGGTTGCTGATCGTGGTGGCGGCCTGGTGGGTGACGATGCCGCAGTCCGCCGAGTCGCTGCGCATTCCGTGAATTTGTAGCGTGAATGGGTCGAGCGGACCCCCTCCGGCCAAGGACAATCCCGGCCGGAGGAAGAACTGTGCACATGATCTTGAAGAAACGACTACACGCCGCTTTCGCCTGCGGCATTGCGCTGGCCACAGGCGGTTTTTCGGTGCATGCCGTCGAGCCTGAGGCATCGGCAGCCCCGTCCACGACGACCGCGGCAGACACCCCTGCTGTTCCCTCGCAAACCCGGCTGCTTTTCAGCCGCGGCTTCTACAAGCCCGGCATCGAGCGACTGCGCGTGGTCCGACGCGATGGCACGATCACGAACATCGTGGGACAGGTCGCATTAAGCGTCGCGGTCTCGGTGCTCACGGGAACGACGACCGTCGGCGCACAGGGCTTCACGAAGGACAACCTTGCCGGCGACACGCTGGAAGAACTCAAGGACGATCCGCTCGGCGTCAATCCGGCCATCAGCGACCTGAATGATGCGTTGAGCAAGGTCGCCACCGACATCTATCGCAAGCGTGCCGAAACCGCGTATGCGACGGCCCTGAAGGATGGCTCCACGCGCGATGAAATCGAAGAGGCAAGGCAGGTTCAGAAGGAGGCCGACACGCCCCTGCATCCGGGCCCTTGGCATCTGGTCTACGAAAACCTGGCGGGCTCGGACGAGCTGTTCCGCCTGAAGTTCGGCGCCGAACTCGGCCGCGCGGGCTTCATGCGCCCACCGTTCGCGTGCCTCTATCAATCGGAGCCCGTCGCGTGGACGCAATGGAAGGCCAACAACTGGCAACGTCTGCGCGAGGAGCGCGCGAAGGCGGTGGCCGCCTGCACCGAGACGTTGGCCGCCACGCCTGAGAAGCGCTGGTGAGCCGCGTGCTCGGACTCAGTACAGCCCGAGCTGCCGCAGCTTCAAGCGGGCGAGGCCGAGCAGCGCATCGGTGAACGGGGTGGCTACTCCGGTCAGCTCGCCCAGTTCCCGCACCACGGTCACCAGCGCATCGAGCTCCACCGACCGGCCGGCTTCCACGTCCTGCAGCATCGAGGTCTTGAACGCGCCGAGCTTCATCGTCACCGCATGCCGGTCTTCCGGGCTCTGCGTGATCTCGATGCCGATGCGCCGTCCGATCTCCTTCGCCTCGAGCATCACGGCCGAGATGAAGCCGCGCACGTAATCGTCGCCCATGATCAGGTCGGTGGTGACGCCGGTCATCGCGCTGATCGGGTTGACCGTCATGTTGCCCCAGAGCTTGAACCACACGTCCTTCTGGATCTGCGGCGACAGCGTGGTGTCGAAGCCGGCGCTCTTGAGCAGCGCGACGAGCTCCTGTACACGCGGCGTGGCTTCGCCCGAAGGCTCGCCCACGATCAGCCCGTTGCCGAAGTGATGCCGTACCACGCCCGGCCCGTCGAGCGAGCAGCTCGCATGCACTACGCAGCCGACCACGTTGCGCGCCGGAATGGCCTTGGCAATTGCGCCGTCCGGGTCGACGGCTGCCAAGCGGCGGCCGGTGATGGCCCCGCCGAAGCCGCCTTCGAGAAACCACCACGGCACACCGTTCATCGCGACCAGCACGATCGTGTCGGGCCCGATCAGCGGCCCGATACGCTCGGCCACGCCGGCCAGTGCAGGCGCCTTCACGGCGATGACCACCAGGTCTTGCACGCCCAGCGACTCGGGGTCGGCCACTGCGTTGACGGGCACACGCATGCGCACGTCGCCGCGCATCAATGAAAGGCCGCCCTGTTGCAGCGCGTCGAGCGTGGCGCCACGCGCCACCACGTTGAGGCGTTCACCGGCTTGCGCAAGGCCGGCGCCGATCCATCCGCCGATGGCGCCGGCGCCGTAAATGCAAATTTTCATGAAACTGGCTGCCTCAGTTGCGATAGCTCGGATCGAGACGGTCCACCTGGCGCACCAGGGCATCGAACACGTCCTGCCCTGCGCCGTGCTCGGGGCTGAACTGCAGCGCATCGCGCGTGCAGCGCTGCGCGATGTCCTCGCTCACCGGAATGGCCGCGCCCATCGAGAAGGTCGCCATCTGGATCTCGCAGGCGCGTTGCAGCGTCCACAGAATCGCGAAGGTCTGGGGCAGAGTTTGCCCCCAGGCCAGCAAGCCATGGTTGCGCAGGATCACGGCGTTGCGGTTGCCGATGCTCCTGAGCAGGCGCGGGCCTTCGTCGGCATGGATGGTGATGCCCTCGAAGTCGTGGTACGCCACCATGCCGTGCAGCTGCGCGGTGTAGAAATTGGTCTGCTGCAGGCCGCCCTGCAGGCAGGCCACGGCCACGCCGGCCGTGGTGTGCGTGTGCATCACGCAGTGCGCGCCCGGCAGGCCGTCGTGGATGGCCGCATGCACCGTGAAGCCGGCCGGGTTCACCGGATGGCTCGAACCGTCGAGCACCTTGCCCTGCAGGTCGATCTTCACCAGGTTGCTGGCCGTGACCTCGCTGTAGTGCAGCCCGAAAGGGTTGATGAGGAACTGCTTTTCTCCACCCGTCACGCTGTCGGGCAGCCGCAACGTGATGTGGTTGTAGATCATCTCCGTCCAGCCCAGCATCGCGAACACGCGGTAGCAGGCCGCAAGCTGTTCGCGCGCGGCGCGCTCGTCCGGATGGATCGAGGGATGGACCAGCGCCGATGGCGCGATGGTGACGGGTGCGTTCATTGCAGTTCCTTTCAGATGGTTTGCTCCTCGGCTTCCTGCGGGAAACACCGCGGAACCGGCTTTGCCGGGCCGCTGGTGTTGCCCCCTTGAGGGGGGAGTCGAGCTACACGAAGTGAGCGAGGTACGGGGGTGGGTCTATCCCTCCGCGGTGAAGCCGACTTCCTTGACGATCGGCGCCCACTTGGCGGTGTCTTTCTTCAGCAGGTCAGTCAGCTCCCCGGGCGTGGAAGACATGGCTTCCAGCCCGAAGGTGCCGAGCCCGTCGATCACGTCCTTCTGCGCGAGCGCGTTCTTCATCGCGGTGTTCAGCCGCGCGACCAGTTCCGGCGATGCCTTGGCGGGCAGGAAGAAGGCGAACCATTCGCTGTGCGCCATGTCGTTGATGCCCTGCTCGCCGAATGTCGGCACGTCGGGCGCGAAGCGGCTGCGCTTGGCGCCCGAAACGCCCAGGATGCGCACCTTGCCCGAGGCCAGGTGCTGCGTGATGTCGCCGATGGGGCCCGACACGGCCGAGATGTTGCCCCCCAGGAGGTCGAGCATGGCAGGCTGCGTGCCGCGGTAGGCCGCGTGCTTGAGCTCGGCGCCGCCCTTCTTGCCCAGCAGCGCGCCGATGAAGTGCGGCGTGGAACCCGCGGCGGGCGAACCGAAGTTGGCACCGGCCGGATTGGCCTTGGCCCAGGCCAGGAACTCGGGCACCGTCTTCACGCTGGCCGGCACCGCCGGCCCGACCGCAAAGCCGAAGTCGAAGATGCACGCGATGCTGACCGGCGTGAGGTCGACCATCGGGTCGTACGGCAGTTTCTTGTAGATGTGCGGGTAGATCGTGAGGATCGAGGTCGGCGTTTGCAGGATGGTGGTGCCGTCGGCCGGCCGGCCCTTCACGTAGCTCACGGCGATCTGCCCGCCCGCGCCGGTGCGGTTTTCCACCACGGCCGCTTTGGCGTACTCGGGGCTGAGCTTTTGCGCAATGCGGCGGCAGGTGGTGTCCGAAGTGCCGCCGGCCGCAAAGCCGGTGACGATGGTGGCGGTTTCGATCGAGGCTTGCGCGAAGGCGTGCTGGCCCAGGCTCGCGAGCAGCGCCGAGGCGCCGGTTGTCTGCAGCATCTGGCGGCGGGTGAAGGTCATGGTTTGTCTCCGGGTGTTGATAGTGATTTCAGGGACTATGACTCGTCGCGCAGCCAGGTGACTGCGCCCGAATGGGTCACGGCGCCCTGGTGGGCCGGGCGCACGGTGAGGGCATATTTTTCCAGCAAGCCGCGGTGGGGCGCCCCCGCGTTTACCTGACGTTCGGAGAGCCGGCGCGCGATGTCTTCCGCCGCCAATTCCACCGAAATGCTGCGCGCCTCGGCCCGTGCGTCGATGGTCACGATGTCGCCATTGCGCAGCGCCGCAATCGGCCCGCCGTCGGCTGCCTCGGGCCCCGCGTAGCCGATGCACAGGCCGCGCGTGGCGCCCGAGAAGCGCCCGTCGGTCAGGAGCGCCACCTTGTCGCCCATGCCCTGGCCGTAGAGCAGGGCGGTGATGCCCAGCATCTCGCGCATGCCGGGGCTTCCCTTCGGGCCTTCGTTGCGGATCACGATCACGTCGCCGGCTTCGTACCGGCGGTTCTGCACGGCGGCCTGGGCTTCTTCCTCGGACTCGAAGACGCGCGCCGGGCCGCGGTGCACCAGCGTCTGGAGGCCCGCGGTCTTGAGCAGTGCGCCGTCCGGGCATAGGTTGCCCTTGAGCACGGTCAGGCCGCCGTCGCGCGTGATCGGGTTGCCGGCCGCGCGCACCACGCGGCCGTCGGGCGCGGCGGCATCGGCCAGCTCTTCGGCCATGGTGCGGCCGGTGAAGGTGAGCGCGTCGCCATGCAGAAAACCCTGCTCCATCAGCGTGCGAAGAATGACGCCCGCGCCCCCGATGTAGAACACGTCGCGCGCCAGGTACTGCCCGCCCGGCCGCAAGTCGGCGATGAGCGGCGTGCGCGCGAAGATCTCTGCCACGTCGTCCAAGTGGAACTTGATGCCGGCCTCGTGCGCGATGGCCGGCAGGTGCAGCGCGGCGTTCGTCGAGCCGCCCGTGGCCGACACCACGGCGCAGGCGTTTTCAAGTGCCTTGCGCGTGACGATGTCACGCGGCAGAGGACTGTCGCCCATCACCGCCTTCATCAGGTTCTTCGCGGCGCGGCGCATCAGCGGCGCTCGCTCGCTGAACACCGCCGGCACCATGCTCGAGCCGATGGGCGCAAGGCCCAGCGCCTCGGACACCATGCCCATGGTGTTGGCCGTGAACTGGCCCGCGCAGGCGCCGGCGGTGGGCAGGCAGGCGCGGCTCATGGCGTCGAGTTCGTTGTGCGTGGCGGTGCCGGCCAGCACCTTGCCGATGGTCTCGTAGGTGTCGACCACGTTGAGGTCGCGGCCATCGGGGCCGGGCATCTGCCCCGGCAGCGCCGAGCCTCCATGCACGAACACGCT
Organism: Variovorax sp. OV700; assembly: GCF_900099805.1. Lineage (GTDB taxonomy): Bacteria > Pseudomonadota > Gammaproteobacteria > Burkholderiales > Burkholderiaceae_C > Variovorax. The sequence continues at coordinate 52,879 of NZ_FNDR01000011.1, forward strand.
CGGCACATTGCAGCGCACCATGCCCATCATCAAACCCGGCAGGTTCTTGTCGCAGGCGCCGATGGCAAAGATGCCGTCCCATTGGTGGCCGCGCGTCGAGGCTTCGACACTGTCGGCAATCAGCTCGCGCGAGATCAGCGAGAAGCGCATGCCCGAATGCGCCATGGTGAGCCCGTCGCTCACCGAGACCACCGGGCATTCGTGCGGCGTGCCGCCTCCGGCATAGATGCCGGTCTTGGCGTGCTGCGCCTGCTCGCGCAGGTTGAGATTGCAGGGGCTCATCTCGCCACCGGTGTGGAACACGCCGATGTGCGGCCGCGCGATGTCCTCGTCGTCCTGCCCGAGCGCATGAAGAAAGCTGCGCGTGGTCGCGCGGATCGTGCCTTCGCGGATGGTGGCGGAGCGGAAGCGCTTGCTGTTCGGATCGGTGGGGGTGGTCATCGGCGGGCGTCGGCTGGCGGGTTTTCAGAACATCGTGTTGCTGTTCGCGGCGGTCTCGGGCACCGGCTGTACCACGTCCCAGTGCTCGACGATCTTCCCGTTCTCCAGCTTGAAGATGTCGACGATGGCGCTGCCGCGCGTGCCCGGTTCGCGCACCGAGTTGACGTGCAGGATCACATAGTCGCCGTCGACAAAACTGCGCTTGATGACGCTGCGCGAGTTCGGAAACTTCTCGCGCAGGAACGCTATGAACTTGCGGAAGCCCTCGGGGCCGTCGGCCGCCGTGGGGTTGTGCTGCACATAGCGGTTGCCCACGTACTGCAAGGCCGCGTCGGCGTCCTTCTGGTTCAGGCCCTTTTCGTAGAAAGCGAGCACGGTCTGGCGGTTGGCTTCCTGCCGGGCGGCGACGGCTTCTTGCGATTTGCCGCCGCCCATTGGCGCGCAGGCGGCGAGGAACAGGGTGGCTGTCGCGGCCGCGGCCGCCAAGGTCATGCGTTGCATCAGGGGTACTCCGGTTTCAAGCAAATCAATAGCCGCTGGGGGAGGCAGCATCCGCCGCGGCCTTGTACTTGGCCAGCAGCTGCTTTGCCGCCGCCGTGAGCAGGATGGTGTCGACTCCCACGGCCACGAACTGCGCGCCCGCGGCGAGCCATTTGCGCGCCTGCTCCTCGGTGGTCGAGAGAATGCCCGGCGCCTTGCCGGCCTTGCGGATGCGCGCAATGGCATCGGCGATCACGGCCTGCACCTCGGGGTGGTTCGGCTGGCCCACGAAGCCCATCGACGCCGACAGGTCGGCCGGTCCGATGAACACGCCGTCCACGCCCGGCGTGGCCGCGATGGCGTCGAGGTTCTTCATTGCTTCGACGGTCTCGGCCTGCACGAGCAGGCAGGTCTGCGCATTGGCTTCGTGCAGGTAGCCGGGATAGGCCTGCCAGCGCGAGGCGCGCGCGAGGGCGCTGCCCATGCCGCGGATGCCTTCGGGCGGATAGCGCATGCCCTGGACCATGCGCGCCGCCTGTTCGGCGGTATCGACCATCGGCACCAGGATGGTCTGCGCACCGATGTCCAGGTACTGCTTGAGCAGCGTGGTGTCGCCCATCGGAACCCGCACCACGGGGTGCGAGCGCTCCGCCTCGGGCTGCGCCGACCATGCGCTGGAGATGCCCTGCAGCTGCGCGAGCACCGATCGCACGTCGTTGGGCGCGTGCTCGCCGTCGATCAGCAGCCAGTCGTAGCCGGTGCCGGCAAGAATCTCGGCCACGTAACCATCGGCCAGGCCGACCCAGAGGCCGATCTTCTGCTCGCCGGCCTGCATGGCCTGCTTGAAGGTGTTCAGAGGGGTGTGCATGGAGCGTCTTTCAGACAAAACGGAAAGCGATGCTGCCCAGCGGGCCGTAGTCGGCATGGAAGGTGTCGCCGGGCACGGCGGTGGTGGGCCGGGTGAACGACCCGCCGAGCACCACCTCGCCGGCTTCGAGGTGTTCGTCCCACGGCGCGAGCTTGTTCGCGAGCCAGGCCACGCCGGTGGCGGGGTGGTTGAGCACGGCCGCGGCCACGCCCGACTCCTCGATCACACCGTTCTTGTAGAGCAGCGCGCTCACCCAGCGCAGGTCGACCGCGTCGGGCTTCACCGGACGGCCACCCATCACGATGCCGGCATTGGCCGCGTTGTCGGCGATGGTGTCGAACACCTTGCGCGGCGCCTTGGTGTGGCGATCGAACTGTTCGATGCGTGCATCGATGATCTCGATGGCGGGAACCACGTAGTCGGTGGCTGCCAACACGTCGAAGATCGTGACGTTCGGGCCCTGCAGCTTCTTGCCGAGGATGAAGGCCAGCTCCACCTCGATGCGCGGCGCGATGAATCGCTTGAACGGAATGTCGCTGCCTTGCTCGAAGAACATGTCGTCGAGCAGGGTGCCGTAGTCGGGCTCGGTGATCTGGCTGGACAACTGCATGGCCCGCGAGGTGAGCCCGATCTTGTGGCCCTTCACGGTGCGGCCCTCGGCGATCTTGGCCTTGACCCATTCGCGCGAAATGGCATAGCCGTCTTCCACCGTCATCTCGGGAAAGCGCTTGGAAAAGTGCTCGACCTGCACGCGCGATTTTTCGCTTTCGTGCAGTTCGGCCGCGAGCCTGGCAATGGTGTCGGCGGTGAGCATGGTTTCTTTAGTGCTGCTTGTTGAAGAGAGGATGCAGGTTGCTGTGCTTGCCGTCGTACACCTGGCCCGGGCTTTCGTCGATCTGCAGCGTGATGCCGATGTGGCGTTTGCTGAAGAGCGGCTCGAAGTGCGATTTCACTACTGCCACCAGGGCGTCGCCGGTTTTCTTCTTCGACTCGTCGCTGCGTCCGGCTGCGATGCGCACGTTCACGTAGACAAAAGCGTAGTCGTCCGCGTCGTCTGCCACCGCATACTGGGCTGCCGGATAGGCGAGCACGCGCGTGCCGCCGATGGGAAACAGCGGTTGTCCCTTCGCATCCTTCTGTGCAAGGAGCGTTGCCGAGAGCGCGCGGCAAAGGTCGCCCATGCGGGTTTCGGCATCGAGATTGCCGGTGTACTGGATGGTGACGTGTGGCATGGCTGCTTGCTTCCTTTATTCGACAGACATGACGGCGACAGTGCATGTCACCGCGAAAATGGGAATGGCCTTCATGTGCAGGATCTGGCCCTTGCCGCGCGCGGCCGCAGCCACGCTCAGGAAGGTGCGGATCTCGAAGCCGCCCTGGCCCGCTTCGCGGTAGGTGGCTTCATCGTTGTAGTCGGCCTGAGAGAGCAGCGCTTCGCGATCGTTGTCGCACCAGCGGCGCATGAACTCGGCGTCCCATTCGGCGTTGACCTTGCCCGAATCGGGCGTGGCCGGCCAATGCGAAATTCCGCCCGTGCCCACCAGCGCAATGCGCTCGGGTGCCTTGTCGCAGGCGCGGCGCAATGCCTCGCCAAAGGCCCAAGCGCGGTGCAGCGGCGTGAGCGGCGGCCCTTGGCAGTTGATGTTCACGGGGATGATCTTGGTATCGAACTTCGGCGTCAGGAAGTGGAGCGGCACCATGATGCCGTGGTCGAATTTCCATTCTTCCGCGTAGGCCACGTCGACGGTCTGCATCACCTCGCGAATCAAGCGCTGCGACAGCGCGGCGTCGCCGGGGATGGCGTGCTTCTCGATGCCCAGCCACTTCGGATCCTCGATCGGTCCCTCGTAGCTGTCGGCCATGCCGATCGCATAGGCCGGCATGTTGTTCATGAAGAAGTTCGCGAAGTGCTCGGCCGCGACCACGATCACCGCGTCGGGCTTCGTGGCGCGCATTGCTTCGCCGAAGCGATGGAACTGCGCGTGGAACTCGTCCTTCACCGCCGCGTCAGCCAAGTGGGCGCGTCCGGTGATGCCGGGGGCGTGGCTGCACACGCCTGCAAAGACCAAGCTCATACGCCCGCCACCTTTTCGTCTGTGCCCGTTGTCATGGCATAAATTCCTGCACGCACCGGACCGTACTTGCGCACGCCTTCGCGCATCGCTTCGAGGTAGTCGGCCCATGCAATGCCGAGCAGCGGTGCGAAGTGCATGAGCAGTTGTCCGTTGCAGCCCAGTACGTAGAGCTTGCCGATGTCGCCCTTGTCGATGGCTTCGCGCTCTTCGTTGTTGAGGTCATAGGCCGTCAGCAACTCGACACGTGTTTCGCCGCCTTCGGCATAGCGGCGCTGCACGTCGGCATCGCGGTTGAGCGCGAACAGAAATTTCTGCATTGCGTAAAGGCTCATTGCGGGGCTCTCGCGGTTTTTGCATTCAGGGCGTGTGCAAAGGCCACCGGGTACTCCCCTCCGCGAATGTCCCCCGGCCTGCGGCCTCCTCCTTTATTTCGCTGCGGGGAGCACCCGGCGCCCTGTGCACACCAGGCGCGGCTGTCGTGCTGGCCGATCAACCAGTGCTCTGGACAACGCTCCCGTCGATGGGGTGCCTTGCGCAGCGAAATAAAGGAGGAGGCCGAAGGCCGGGGGACATTCGCGGAGAAAGGTACCCCGTCGGCGGGAGCGCGCCCAAGGCGATACACCGTGTTCATCTCAGACACCCCAATGCGGAATATGGTGCGAACCCATCGAAACCGCAACGTTCTTCGGCTCGCAAAACACTTCGTAGCTCCAGGTGCCGCCCTCGCGTCCCGTGCCCGAGGCCTTGGTGCCGCCAAAAGGCTGGCGCAGGTCTCGTACGTTCTGGCTGTTGACGAAGCACATGCCGGCCTCCACCGCAGCCGCCACGCGGTGCGCGCGGCCGATGTTCTCGGTCCACACATAACTCGAGAGACCGTACTCGATGTCGTTGGCAAGGCGGATCGCATCGGCCTCGTCCTTGAACGGAATCAGGCAGGCCACCGGGCCGAAGATTTCCTCTTGCGCAATCCGCATGCGGTTGTCGACGTCGGCGAACACCGTCGGCATCACGTAGTTGCCGCGCTTCACGCGGTCGGGCAGGTCGGGCGTGCCGAGCCCGCCGCACAGCAGCGTCGCGCCTTCCTTCGGACCGAGCTCGATGTAGCTGCGCACCTTTGCCAGGTGGGCCTGCGAAATCATCGGGCCAACGATGGTCTTCTCGTCGAGCGGGTCGCCCACCACGATGCGCCTGGCGCGCTCGGCAAACTTCGCGGCAAAGTCCGCATAAATCGACTGCTGCACCAGGATGCGCGAGCCCGCCGTGCAGCGCTCACCGTTGTTGCTGAAGATCATGAACACCGCCGCGTCCAGGGCGCGGTCGAGGTCGGCGTCGTCGAAGATCACGAACGGGCTCTTGCCGCCCAGCTCCATGCTGAACTTCTTCAGGCCCGCACTCTTCACGATGCGGTTGCCCGTGGCGGTAGAGCCGGTGAAAGAGATCGCGCGCACGTCGGGGTGGGCCACCAGGGGCTCGCCGGCTTCCTTGCCGTAGCCGTGCACCAGGTTCAATACGCCGGGCGGAATGCCCGCTTCGAGCGCGAGCTCGCCCAGGCGCGCGGCCGTGAGCGGCGAGAGCTCGCTCATCTTCAGCACCGCGGTGTTGCCGAAGGCGAGGCACGGCGCGACCTTCCAGGTGGCCGTCATGAAGGGCACGTTCCACGGGCTGATGAGCGCGCACACGCCTACCGGATGGAACAGCGTGTAGTTCAGGTGCGTGGGCGTGGGGTAGGTGTGGCCATCGACGCGCGTGCACATCTCGGCAAAGTAATAGAAGTTGTCGGCCGCACGCGGAATCAGCTGCTTGCCGGTCTGCGCGATCACCTGGCCGCAGTCGTTTGTCTCCGTCTGCGCGATTTCGGGCACGTGCTTGGCAATCAGGTCGCCGAGCTTGCGGACCAGCTTCGCGCGCTCAGTCGCGGGCATGCCGGCCCACTTCGGAAACGCTTCCTTGGCGGCGGCCACGGCCGCGTTCACTTCGGCTTCGCCGCCGGAGGCGACCTCGGCCAGCACCTCCTGCGTAGCCGGGTTGACGGTCTGAAAGTAGTCGGTGCCGGCAACGCTCTTGCCGCCAATGAGGTGATGGATCTGTTGCATGAGGTTTCCGGTAGGGTCAATCGAGTTTGATGTCGCGCGCCTTGATCAAGGCATGCCACTTCTTGCGCTCTGCATCGACGAAGCGCGCCATCTCGGCGCCGTCGGCGGGGCGTGCCTCCCAGCCCGCGTCGTAGAGCTTCTGGCGCACGCCGGCATCGGCCATGGTCTTCTGCAGGTCGGCGCCGAGCCGGGCCTGCACATCCTTCGGCGTGGCGGCCGGCACCACGAGGCCTTGCCAGGTGTAGGCCTCGACGCCCGCATAGCCCAGCTCCTTGGCGGTCGGTACGTTGGGCAGCTGCGGAATGCGTTCGGCGCCCATGGTCATGAGCGGCACCACCTTGCCGGCCTTCACTGCGCTCACGCCGCTGGGCAGGTCGAGCATCATCAGCGGCACCTGTCCGCCCATCAGGTCTTGCAGCGCGGGCGCGCCACCCTTGTAGGGCACGTGCAGCATCGAAACACCGGCTTCGCGCTGGAACAATTCGAGCGCCAGGTGATGCGGGCTGCCAGTGCCCGGCGTGGCGATGCTGTACTTGCCCGGCGATGCCTTCAGCGCGGCGATCAGCGCCTTGGCGTCGGCCAGGCCGGCGTTGGGAGCGGCCGTGATGACGAGCGTCGAGCGGCCCATCATGCCCACGGTCGCGAAGTCTTTCTCCGCGTCGTAGGGCAGCTTCTTGTAGAGCGCGGGGTTGTACACCAGCACGCCGTTGTCGGCCGAGAACACCGTGTACCCGTCGCCGGGCGAGCGCGCCACGTTCTCCGACGCGATGATGGCGCCCGCGCCGGGGCGGTTGTCCACCAGCACCGGTTGGCCCAACTGCTGCGAGAGCTGGGCGCCGGCGGTGCGCGCGAGAAAGTCGGTGCCGCCGCCCGCGGGATAACCGACCACCCAGCGCACGGGCTTGGCGGGGAAGGCCTGGGCCTGTGCATGGGGTGCGAAGGTGGCGGTGGCGAAGGCCACCAGGGCCACCGCGAGCGCTAGCTTGTTCCTGGTCGTCATGGGGTTTGTCTCTTCTGTCGTTGGTATAAGAAAGCGGTGCGGCGCTAGGTGCCTTCGATGGTGTTGACCAGTGCGCCGATGTGCTCGATCTCGGTCACCACCACGTCGCCGGGCCGGCAATCAACCACGCCGTCGGGCGTGCCGGTAAGAATCAGGTCGCCGGGCGACAGCGTCATGAAGCGACTGAAATATTCGATGAGAAAGGGCGCGTCGAAGATCATGTCGCGCGTGCTTCCCTGCTGCGTGACGGTGCCGTTCACCGTGGTCTTGAGCGCGAGCGCCATCGGGTCGGGCACATCGGCCGCGTCGACGAACCAGGGCCCGAGCGGCGTGCAGGTGTCGCGGTTCTTCACGCGCAGATTGGGGCGATACCAGTTCTCCAGGTAGTCGCGAATGGCGTAGTCGTTGGCCACGGTGTAGCCGCCGATGAAGTCGTAGGCGTCGTCCCGCTTCACGTGGCGCGCGGTCTTGCCGACGACGATGGCGAGCTCGCATTCGTAGTGCATGAACTGCACGCCGGCCGGGCGGTGCGTGCGCTGGCGGTGGCCGGTCAGCGTGCTTTGCCCCTTGACGAACGCCAGCGGTTCCTCGGGCGCCTTGAACTCCAGTTCCTTGGCGTGGTCGGCGTAGTTGAGGCCGAGCGCAAGGATGGTGCGGGGCCGCGCCGTGGGCGCGAGCGGCGGCAGCCAGGTGAGCTGCTCCTGCGGCACCACGCGGCCGTCTTCCAGGCGCACGGCGGCATCTTGCTCGCCATTGAATTCGTGCGCGGTGCCGGTGTGTTCGCGGCCTTCGTAAATGACGCGTGCGTGCTTCATGCGGCCACCTCCTGCACCAGCGTGTTGGCCAGGGTCTCGAACCCCGCCGCGGAAATCTCGATGCGGTCGCCCGCGCGGGCCAGCGGCCGGCCGGCGTCGCAGCCCAGCATCAGCACGTCGCCATGCGCGAGCGTCATGAAATCGCCGACGTCGGCCAGAAGTTGCTGCGCCGGACGTACGAGCTGCGAAAAATCGATCGACTGCTTGAGCGTGCCGTTGATGCGCACCTCGATGCGAAAGCCCGCAGGGTCGGCCACCTCCTGCGCGTCGCGCAGCACGGGACCAATGCCGAGGAACCCGTCCACGCACTTGAACTTCACGGGAGGGCGGAAGAAGCTCGCATGCGGAATCGAGAGATCGTTCATCAGCACGAAGCCTTCCACGTCGCCCTCGGCGCCGATCACCATGCCGATGCTGGCGCCGATCTCCACGTCGGGCACGGATGAAGGCACCGCAATCGCTCTGCCGTGCGGGCTCCAGGTGTTGGCGGTCTTCACATAGAGCACCGGTGCTTTCGGCGGCGCCTTGTAGGGCAACTCTGCCATTTGCGGCGCGAGCGCGTCGAACTCGGCGCGAAAGTTCAGCAGCGTGCCGTACACGGTGCCGGTCGGAAGGTAGTGCGGGGCGCTGCTGCTCATGAAGGCTGCTCCAGTGCAATGAGTTCGTCGAGCAGCCCGTAGAGCTGTGTGAGCTTGGTCTTGCCGAGCGACTTTTCCATCCAGTCGTAGTGCGCCTCGATGCTGATCGACAGGCGCTTCACCAGCTTCATGCCGTGTGGCGTGGCCTCGACCACCGTACGTCGCTGGTCTTCGGGATCGCGGCTGCGCGTGACGAGCTTGTCGCGCTCCATGCGCGCGAGCACGCCGGTGAGGCTGGGGCCGAGGATGAACGCCTCGCGCGCCACGTGGCCGGTTTCGACGGCGCCGTGCTCGCCGAGCACGCGCAGCACGCGCCATTGCTGGTCGGACAGCGCGTGCTCGCGCAGGCTGGGCCGCGTGTGGGCCATCACGGCTTCGCGGGCCTGCAGCAGCAGGCGCGGCAAATTGCGGTGCGTGAAGGTGGTGCTCAAAAGCTGTACCTCGTTGAATTAGTTAACATGTTAAATGATTTGGAATTTCTTTCCTAGCCGTTTTCCATCAGGGTTTGTGCGGACACCTAAACTCCCCGCATGGCCAAGGAAAAAACACTCTTCGTCTGCAGCGAATGCGGCGGCACCAGCCCCAAGTGGCTCGGCAAATGCCCGAGCTGCGGCGCCTGGAACACACTCATCGAGCAGGTGGCAGGCAACGGCAGCGGCCCGGCCAACAACCGCTTCGGCACGCAATACGCCTCGCTCGCGGGCGCGTCCGAACTCGCCACGCTGTCGGAAATAGAAGCAACCGACATCGAGCGCACGCCCACCGGCCTCGAAGAACTCGACCGCGTTCTGGGCGGCGGCATCGTCTCGGGCGGCGTCACGCTCATCGGCGGCGATCCGGGCATTGGCAAGTCGACCTTGCTGCTGCAGGCGGTCGATGCGCTGCAGCGCGCGGGGCAGAACGCGCTCTACGTCACCGGCGAGGAAAGCGGTGCGCAGGTGGCGCTGCGCTCGCGGCGGCTCGGCCTTGACCATTCGCAGGTGCAGGTGCTGGCCGAGATCCAGCTCGAGAAGATCATCGCCACGCTAGACGCCACGCGCCCGGCCATCGCCGTGATCGATTCGATTCAGACGGTGTATTCCGACCAGCTCACCTCCGCGCCCGGCTCGGTGGCGCAGGTGCGCGAATGCGCGGCGCATCTCACGCGCTTTGCCAAGACCAGCGGTACGGCCGTGGTGCTGGTGGGCCACGTTACCAAGGAGGGCGCGCTCGCGGGGCCGCGCGTGCTCGAGCACATGGTCGACACGGTGCTGTACTTCGAGGGCGACACGCATTCGAGCTTTCGCCTCGTGCGTGCCATCAAGAACCGTTTCGGCGCGGTCAACGAGATCGGCGTGTTCGCCATGACCGAGCGCGGCCTGAAGGGCGTGGCCAACCCGAGCGCGATCTTCCTGAGCCAGCATGCCGAGCCGGTGCCCGGTAGCGTGGTGCTGGTCACGCTCGAGGGCACGCGGCCGATGCTGGTGGAAATCCAGGCGCTGGTCGACAACGGCGGCCCGAGCCCGCGCCGCCTTTCGGTGGGGCTTGACCGCGACCGCCTCGCGATGCTGCTGGCCGTGCTGCATCGCCATGCGGGCGTGGCCTGCATGGACCAGGACGTGTTCGTCAACGCGGTGGGCGGCGTGCGCATCAGCGAACCCGCCGCCGACCTGGCCGTGATGCTGGCCATCACCTCGAGCCTGCGCGGCAAGCCGCTGCCCAAGGGCTTCATCGCGTTCGGCGAAGTGGGTTTGGCGGGTGAAGTGCGCCCCGCGCCGCGCGGCCAGGAGCGCCTGCGCGAAGCCGCCAAACTGGGCTTCAGCGTGGCCGTGGTGCCCAAGGCCAATGCGCCGCGCAAGGGATCGAAAGAGATCGAGGGCCTGACCATCCACGCCGTCGACCGCATCGAAGAGGCGATGGACGTGGTCCGCCGCCTCGATTGATCTGCGTTGAAAAAATGCCCGGCGCGCCAGTGACGCGCCGGGCCACCCTCCCTACCCCCCGATGTGCATCGTGAACGCCGGTCCGCCGTTGAGCACGCATTGGCCGCTGCCCAACGTGGCCGAGTTCATCGTGTACTGGCAACTCAGGTTGCCGCCGCGATTGCCGCTGGCGTTCGCCAGGCCGGCACCTCGCGAGCCGGCAACCCGGGTCGCCTCTCCCTGGAACTGCTCCCCACCGATCTGCGCATTGAAATGGCCGCGGCCGTTCATGTCGTTGGTCACCGTGCCTGCGACGGTTCCGTAGCGCGCCGCTTCGGCGTTCGACGGATACAGCCGCGCACTGAAGCTCTGCGCCACCGGACCCGGTGCCACGGCATAAGCCTGCGAGGGCGGCGCCGCGGGTGCGGGTTGTCCGAGCGGCACCACGTAGCAGCCGCTGAGGACGGTGGCCGTGAGCGTGGCGGCGAGGGTGAGACGAATGAAGCTGACAGGACGCGGACTATTCATACGCTTTTCAGTGGCCCGGGCAGATGCCCGTGCGGTGAAATGTGCCGGCTCGCGCCACCGCGCCACTTGCTTTTAGCGATGAGTACCGCCCCGCGCGCCCGGCAGTAGCCATGGCCGCTACTGCCGCCTGTCATGCCAGTGCGGCAAGAAAAGCGCCGCCGATCCACATGCGAACTTTTGAATGACGCCAGGAAGGTGGGGATCGCCGGGCGGCGACAATGCGCCCCATGAATTTTCAGAAATTGCTGGTGCCCGTGGGCGGCATCGTCCTTCTCGGGCTTGCATGGCGCAGCTACGGTTGGGCCGGCGTGGCGCTGACCGGCGGCGTGATCGTGATGTTTTTGCTGTTGCACTTCAACCGCGCGATGCAGGTGCTCAAGAGGGCCGCCGACCGGCCCGTGGGCTACGTCGCGAGCGCGGTGATGCTGAACGCCAAGCTCAAGAAGGGCGCGACGCTGATGCACGTCATTGCGATGACGCGCGCACTTGGCGAGCTGCATTCGCCCAAGGACGAGCAGCCCGAGCTCTACCGCTGGACCGACACGGGCGGCTCGTATGTCGACGCCGTGTTCAACGGCGGCAAGCTGCAGAGCTGGACGCTGACGCGGCCCGAGGCGCCGCCCGAAGAAGAAACGCCGGCGAGCTGATCAGGCAAGCCGGGCGGGGCGCTTCCTTCAGAACGGCGCGTCTTCTTCTTCCTCGACGGCGTCGGCTGGCGTCGAGGTAGTGGGCGCCGCAGCAGGCACTGCCGCCGGCGTCGAGGTTTCGTCCTTCGGGGCGCCCGAGAATGCCGCTTCGCCGCCCAGCGCGTCGAGCAGCGCCGGCACCAGTTGGCCGAGTTCGCCCGTGGCAATGGCCACGTCGGCATCGAAGTTGTCTTCCTTCTTGCCGCCCGAGGCACCGTCGCCCGTGCCTTCGAGGAACACGATCTTGCGGATCAGCATGCCGTGCGTCAGCTCGAAGGACACGCGGTCGTCCCAGGTGAGCGCGAGGCGCGTGGGGCGCTTGCCGTCGGTGATGTGCTTTTGCACTTCCTCGATGTCCAGCGGGTGCTTGGCGTAGCGCACCACGGCTTTCGAATCATCCGAGGCCTTGAGTTCGCACTCGCGGTCGATGGTGAAGCCGGCCGGCGGCTCCTGCGTGAGCAGCCAGTTGGCCATGGCGGCGGCCGGCTCGATCTGCGTATTGATGAGGGCCACGGCAAAGCCGTCGAGCGACTTCACCAGGCTGGTGACCACTTCGTCGGCGCGTGCGGCATTGGCGCTGTTGATCACCAGGCGGCGCTCGGCCTGGTCGATCCACACGGCTACGCGGGCGCTTCGCGTGAAGGCCATTGGCAGCAGCTCGAGCGTGATGTCTTCCTTGAGCTCCTTCTTTTCCTTCTTGCCGGGCTTGCGGCCGGTGGTGGCCTCGATCTGCGCGCAGCGTTCGTCGAGCTTGCGGCGCACCACGGAGCCGGGGACGGCCTTGCTCTCGATCATGTATTCGACCAGCCACTGGCCGCCGATGGATTCGGCCAGCGGGCCGTTGGCCTCGCCGCGGGGCTCCACCCAGCCGGCGGACTTTTCCTGCGAGGGGCCGCAGGGCTCGAAGCGCTGCTTGCCGAGACCTTCTTCCACCTCGGTCAATGTTTGGGACCAGGCAGGTTCGATGCGATAGACGATGACGTTCTTGAATACGGACACGGAAACCCTTTTTCCACTGGTTTGGACAACCGGCCATTGTCGGGCACCCCGTTCCGGGGCCGGCCGTAAAATCGCAAGCTTTTGCGACTTCCTCTCCGTCGCACCCCCACACCGCTTCCCAAACAAAGGAATCAGGAAATGAGCTCGATCCCCCCCTCGCTGGACGACCGTGACGGCAAGATCTGGATGGACGGCGAACTCGTGGACTGGCGCGACGCCAAGATCCACGTGCTGAGCCACACGCTGCACTACGGCTGCGGCGCCTTCGAGGGCGTGCGCGCCTACAAGACGGCAGATGGCGGCACTTCCATCTTCCGCCTGGCCGAGCACACCGAGCGCCTGTTCAACAGCGCCAAGATCCTGCGCATGAAGATTCCCTTCACGCCAGAACAGCTCAACGAAGCCCAGAAGCAGGTCGTGCGCGAGAACAAGCTCGAAAGCTGCTACCTGCGTCCGCTGATCTGGATCGGCTCCGAAAAGCTGGGCGTGAGCCCCAAGGGCAACCGGATCCACGCCATGGTCGCGGCCTGGTCCTGGGGCGCCTACCTCGGTGAAGAGGGCATGCGGCGCGGCATCCGCGTGAAGACCTCCAGCTACACCCGCCACCACGTCAACATCACGATGACGCAGGCCAAGTCGGTGAGCAACTACACCAACTCCATCCTCGCCAACATGGAAGCGCTGGACGACGGCTACGACGAAGCGCTGCTGCTCGATGCGAGCGGCTTTGTCTCCGAAGGCGCGGGCGAGAATATCTTCGTGGTCAAGGGCGGCGTGGTCTACACGCCCGACCTGTCGGCCGGCGCGCTCAACGGCATCACGCGCAACACCATCCTGCACGTGTGCAAGGACCTCGGCATCGAACTCGTGCAAAAGCGCATCACGCGCGACGAGGTCTACATCTCCGACGAAGCCTTCTTCACCGGCACCGCCGCCGAAGTGACGCCCATCCGCGAACTCGACCGCATCGAGATCGGCAACCGCGGCGACGGCGGCTCGCGCGGCCCGATCACGGAGAAGATCCAGGCGGCCTTCTTCGACATCGTGAACGGCAAGAACCCCAAGTACGCCCATTGGCTCACGAAAGTCTGAGAAAACCCATGCCTACCAACGCAGTCGTCGAACTCCTGGCCAGGGAGCTCAATCATCAGGGCGGTGTGTTCTGCCCCAGCCCCAAAGCGGACATGAAGCTCTGGGACACCCATCCCAAGGTCTACCTGGACGTGGCGCGCACCGGTGAAGCCAAGTGCCCGTACTGCGGCACCGTCTATCGCCTGAGGGCGGGCGAGACGGTGTCGTCCCGGCATTGACGGTTCGCGGTCTGCTGGGCCGTTTCGGCGCCGGCTACCTGCTCCTCTTGGTCATCCTCGGCCTGGCGCTGAACCTGTTCGGCGTCAAGGCCAATGCGGGCGTGAACACGGCCGCGCTCCTTGGCGCCGTGATGTGGGTGTGCCTGGCCTTCGGCAAGAAGAACGGCCGCTACCTTGCGCGCGACGAAAAGACCCGCGCCGTGCTCGGGATGATCGCCATCGACCTGGCCATTCAGGCGGCGGTTTCGGTGTCGGCGGCCCTGGCTGCCGGGGCGTCGGTATTGCAGCTGGGGCCGATGCTGCTGGTGCTGCTTTTCGTGGGTGTGCTGCACGCCGGCGTGATCTACTTTTTCGTCGGCATGGCGGGCCGGCAGTTCGCGGCCGCCGAAGCCAAGCGAAGCAGCCGTAGCTAGCCTAGCTAGCTGGCTTGCGGCGGGGCCTCATCGAGCGCCGCTGCGATGCGGCGGCTCGGCCACAGGTCGCGCCAGGGTTGCGCATCCCGCGGTTCCTGCGCGAGCCGCAGGTAGACCATCGCGATCCAGAGCAGCGCCAGGCCGATCTGGGCGTCGCGCATTGCCGAGTTCACGCTCGACGCGATCAGCGCGATCAGCGTGGCGGCGAGCGCGTAGCGGCCCGCGATGTCAGGCCTTTTCCATGCCTGCCAGACGGCGCCGGCCATGATGACCAGCAGGCTCAGCAAGGCCGGAAGGCCCCCCTGCGCGCCGACCCACAGGAAGTCGTTGTGCGGCATGTTCGAGTCGGCAAAGAGCACCGGCCCGCGCTTGTGCCACTGGTCGGTCCAGCCGCCGATGCCCCAGCCGGTGAGCGGCCGGTCGGCAATCATGAGGCCTGTGTCTCGGTACATGTAGTAGCGGATGACCCAGCTGCCCTTGAAGATCTCGCCGGCCTGCGCCTTCTCGATTTCCTCCACGCCGGTCTCGACCTTGTGCTGCAGCTGCGGCAGCTGATACAGCGCCGCCGCCAGCACCACGGCCCCCAGCACCAGCGCGCTCACCAGCATCTTGAGGTGGCTGCGCCATTGGTGGATGCACACCACCGGAATCACCAGCATCAGCGCGAGCACCGAGGTGCGCGAGGTCAGCGGCAGCGCCACCACCAGGCCCAGCCCGAGCACCAGCGCGAAGGCGGGAATGGCGCGCAGCGGCCTGTGCGCGGCGATCTGCGCAATGCCCCACACGGCAGCCGTAGACGCCACCACGCTGAAGAGCAGCGCGTTGCTGATCGACTTGTTGCCCACCTCCATGACCACCGCGCGCAGCGGCGACCAGATCGGAAAACCGATGGCGTAATGGGCCAAGATCAGCAGGACATTCAGCGCCGCGATCAACAGGAAGCCGCGCAGCGCCCAGATCGCTTCCTCGCGCGTGAGCGCCATGGCCATCAAGATTGTGAGGCCGATGCGCAGCCCGTGGAACAGGTTCGATCCCGTCTCGGGGTAGTGCGGCCCGAAGGCCAGCACGATGAAAGTCCAGGCCAGGTACGCCACCACCGGCCACCACAGCGGGTTGGCGCGCAGCCGCGCGAAGCGTTCGCGCAACCCGCCGGCCAGCCCCATGGTGGCGAGCAGCAGCAGGGCCGAAAGGTAGGTGACGCCGACGGGCATGAACACCACCAGCCCCCAGAACATGGCCGCGGGCCTGACGATGTGCGATCTCTGCATAGGGGCGGGATTTTAGGTTGGGCCTGCTGGCCCAACCTGACTGGGCGCCCCGCGTCCGCTCAGACGGCGCCGCTTGCCGCCGGCAGCCGGATGACGAAGCTCGCGCCACCGCCCGGGCGCTCCTCGCAGCGCACGCTGCCGCCGTGCCGTTCGGCGATCGACTTCACCAGCGCCAGCCCGAGGCCGACGCCGCCATTGCGCTCGCTGGCGCCGGGGAGCCGGTAAAAGGGCTCGAAGATGCGCTCGCGCAGGGCCGCCGGCACACCCGGGCCCCGGTCGTTCACGCGCACGGTGGCAAAGCCGTTGGCGCTGCCAAGCTCGACCGAGATTTCGCCCGCACCATAGCGGCGTGCGTTCTCCAGCAGGTTGCGGATCGCGCGGCGCAGCAGGCGTGAGACGCCCGGCACCGTGAGCTTGGCGTTGTCGGTGCCTTCCACCAGGTCAAGCTCGGCATCCACCTGCGAGCACTCCTCGGCCGCGAGCCCCGTGAGGTCGACCGCCTCGATGGTGCCCATGTCGGCCTCGCTCGCATCGAGCCGGCTGGCCAGCAGGATCTCGTCGATGAGCTGGTCCAGCTCGCCGATGTTGCGCGAGATCTCGTCGCGCGCGGCGGGGCTCGGGCGCTCGCCCATCAGCTCCAGGCCCATGCGGATGCGGGTGAGCGGCGAGCGCAGCTCGTGCGATGCGTTGGCCAGCAGCGATTTATGCGAGCGCACCAGTTTTTCGATGCGTTCGGCCGACGCGTTAAAACGTTTGGAGAGATCAGCCACTTCGTCCTGCCCTTCTTCGGTCACGCGCACCGAGAGATCGCCCTCGCCCCAGCGTTGCACGCCGCGCTGCAATGTTTCCAGCCGCTGGGTGAGCCGGCGCACGATGGGGTACACGCCCAGGGCCACGGCAATGCCCACGAGCGCGATCATCCAGCCCAGCCCGAAGGGCGTGCGCCAAGGTGCGAACCCGCCGCCGGGGGGGCGGTCGCGCGGCGCCACGCGCAGCGTGATGGCCTTGCCGTCGCTCAGCGTCACGTCGAACTCCAGGCCCTGGCCCGGCACCCGCAGGGCCTTGCCGCTGCCAATGGGCCGGTCCTGCGCGTCGAGCACCACCACGTTGCGCGGCACCGGCGCCAGGCGCTCGCGCTCGGCCTCCGCCGCCTCGCGCACGATCCAGTTGGCCATCAGCGTGAGGATGACGACGCCGCCCACCACCGCGAGCCAGATGCGCACGTAGAGGCGGCGCGAATACAGGTTGCGAAGCATCAAATCAATCTTGCTGCTTGGCGAAGACGTAGCCCACGCCGCGCACGGTGAGGATGCGCTTCGGGTTCTTGGCGTCGACTTCGATCGCGGCGCGGATGCGGCCCATGTGCACGTCGATCGAGCGGTCGAAGGCTTCGAGCTCGCGGCCGCGCACCGCTTCCATGATCTGGTCGCGGGTGAGCACGCGGCCCGCGCGCTCGGCCATGGCCACGAGCAGGTCGAACTGGTAGGAGGTGAGGTCGGCCAGCGCGCCGCCCACCGACACGGTGCGCGCGTTGCGGTCGATCTCGAGCGTGCCGAAGCGCATCACCGTGCTGGCTTCGGTGTCGGTGGTGTTCTCGCTGCGCCGGCGCAGCACCGCGCGGATGCGTGCCAGCAGCTCGCGCGGCTCGAAGGGCTTGGGCAGGTAGTCGTCGGCGCCGATCTCCAGGCCGATGATGCGGTCCATCGGGTCGCCCTTGGCGGTGAGCATCAGCACCGACACCTTCGAGGCGGGGGCGGGCAGCGACCGGATGCGGCGGCAGATTTCGAGGCCGTCGGTGTCCGGCAGCATCAGGTCGAGGATCACCAGGTCCGGCGCGTGCTGCTGCAGCAGCTCGAGGCCGCTGGCGCCGTCGCCGGCATGCGAGAAGAGGAATCCCGACTGCGTCAGGTATTCGCCCACCATGTGTGCCAGGCGGGCGTCGTCTTCGATCATCAGGAGTTGGGGGGTGCTCATGCGCTTCATGGTCGTCCACGGGGGGCAACGGGGCTTGAACGCTCCGTAAAGTTGGGTAAACCCGGCGTCCGGATGTCAACCGGGGGTGCCGCGAAAAGCATGGGGCCAGCCGGTGCATCGGCAGGCGGCGTAGTCATGCTTTCCTCGAGGATGGCAGGAAGGTTGCAGCCGGCCAGCTCCGCATTGTCCGCGCGCGCCCGCGCCAGGATTTCGCCGGCCAGCTGGTGCAGCTGAAAGGTCGAAGCCCGGATGCGCGCCTTGAAGGCGGCGTCATCCAGACGCTGGTCCTTGAGGCTGCGGTTGAGTTCGGCGAACCACGGCATGGCGGCCTGGTCGAGCATGACCGGGGCGTTGCGCCGGGGGCTGGCGGCGGACCATGCGCGCATCAGTTGCTGCACCGCCAGGTTCAGGCGCTGGCAGTGCTGCAGCTCTTCCTTCAGGCTGCCCAGCAGCATCAGGTCGGTGAGCCGTTGCTGGAAGAAGATCTGCGAGAGCACGCCCCAGTAGTAGGCGTAGTCCCAGATCACCTTCACCGGCAGCACTTCGGGGTCGCCGAACAGCGGGTACTGGTCCTGGTAGAGCGCCAGCGTGCTTTCGTAGAAGGAGTGGTAGATCTGGTCGTAGAGCTGCGCGCGCGCTTCGAGCGAGCGGCCCGCGCGGTCGTGCGCCACCAGGTCGGTGATGTAGGTGTTGCTGATCGCAATGAAGTCGCTGCCGGGCGAATAGAAGGGGTCGAGAAACAACCCCGCCTCGCCCGTCAACGCCCACCGCTGGCCCGAGAACACCTGCTTGCAGCCATGCGAAAAGTGCTTGAGGAAGGCAAAGTCCTGCAGCAGGTGCCGCTTGCCGTCGAGCGCGTCGAAAAGCCGCGGCTGGTAGGTGGCAAACCACTGCATGGCTTTTTCGAAGGTGTCGATGGTGTCGAGCGGATGCAGCTTCGGGTCGGCCACGATGCCCACCGAGTGCGAGCCCGAAGCCAGCGGAATCAGCCAGGCCCAGTAGCCGGCGCCCACCAGGTGGTTGGTCGAGAGCCAGCGCGCCTGGGGATCGCAGCGTCCGCGCCAGACCGTGTCGTCGCTCCATTCGTCGATGGAAATGCGCTCGCCGATGCGGAACCACACGGCGTTCACGCCGTGCGCGTTGGCCTCTGCGAGCCCGAGCTTGCGCTTGAGCAGGCTGGCGCGGCCGCACGCATCGATCAGCCAGCGCGCCTCTGCGCTGTGGGTTTCGTCGCCGCGCGACCACTCCAGGCGGTGCGGCGCATCGGCGCCCTGGGCCAGATCGACGCGGCGCACCAGCGCGGCATCGTCGAAGCGAACGCCGCGCCGCACGGCCTCCTGGGCAAGGTAGTTCTCGAAGATGCCGCGGTCGATCTGGTAGCTGGGAACGGCCAGGTAGCGGCTGGCGCCGATCTCGGTCACCTGGTCGATGTCGCGCCGGCCTTCGCTGAAGAAGAAGCGAAAGCCGAACTTGCGCAGCTGCGCGCTGTCCATGTGGGGCTTGAGGCCGAGCACCGTGTCGAAGTAGTGCGCGCCGATCTCCACCGACGATTCGCCCACCTTGTGGGCCGCGTGCGGCACCGGATGGCTGCGCCGTTCGAGCACCAGCACATCGATGTCTTCGAAGCGCTGCTTCAGCTGCAGGGCCAGGGTCAGCCCCGCGAGCCCGCCGCCCATGATCACTGCGTCACATCGTTGCGCAGTGCCGGTCATGGAGCTTCAGTCCCGGATCGGCCGCAGTTGCAGCCGCAGCGAAAGGGTGGAAGAAGACAGCGGCAGCTCGAGCGGCGGCGGGTCGTCCTCCACGCGCGCCAGCGATTCGAACAGGCCGAGCGCATGGGCCATCGGATTGATGTGCACCAGCGTTTTCGCGGCATCGGAAGAAAGGGGCGCCGGCACGCCGCCGTCGTTTTCTTGCAGCGACCAATCGAGCGAGGCCACGGTGCGCGCAGTGCGCTCGGGCGCGATCACCAGCGCCACGGCCAGGAGGCCCTGGCTGTCGGTCACGGAGGTCAGCGCACCCACAGTGGGCGTGTCGTAGCCCACCAGCAGCACCGGCGACTGGTCGGCCGCGCATTGGACCGCCGCTTCGAGCAGGCCGGCGGCAAAGCTGTTTTCGTAGGCCGAGACGGAGTTGCTGGCCGCCATGCAGCCGGTGCCGATGGTCCAGTAGCCCACGGCCGCGTTGTGCACCGAGTTGTGAAAGCGCGTGGGCGAGAGCACCGTGGGATCGGTGGCCAGCGTGCTGCACATGTAGTCGTTGATCGAGAGATCGCCGTGCGCCGACACGAACACGCAGGGCACGTCGGCGGCATTGCGGCCCGAGCCCGCCATCGAGGCGGCGGCCACCTCGAGCGCGAGGGCCACGGTGTCGGGCGCGCGGCGGCGCTCGGCGGGCGCCAGCACCTGGGGCGACGGGCGCTTGGCGGGCGGATCGGCCAGCGTGCCTTCGCCGCGGAAGGCGGCGCGGGCGGCGTCCCATCCCGGCAGGGTGGGCGTCCAGAAGGCGGGGCCTTCGATGTAGAGAGTCGGGGGCTTCGGAGCCTGGTGGGTGACGGTCATACCGCAGCCTTGCCGAACACCAGCGAGCAGTTATTGCCGCCGAAGCCGAAAGAGTTGGTCAGCGCGTAGCGAACCTCGCCGTGCGCGGGCTGCAGCCTGATCTGCGGCCCGAAGCCCGCGTCGAGCTGGTTCGTGTTCACGGTGCCCGGCATCAGGCCGCGTTCGATGGCCAGGAGGCTGATCACCGATTCGACGATGCCCGCCGCGCCCAGCGTGTGGCCCATGAAGCCCTTGGTCGAGCTGGCATGGGTGCGCGCCGGGAAGCGCCGCGCCACCAGCGCGCCTTCGACCTCGTCGTTCTTCTGGCTCGCCGTGCCGTGCATGTTGATGTAGTCGATGGCGTCGGGCGCCAGGCCCGCGCGTGCCAGCGCCTCGTCCAGCGCCCGTTCGGCGCCCAAACCTTCGGGGTGCGGCGTGGACATGTGGTGCGCATCGCTGGCTTCGCCGTAGCCGAGCAGCCGCAGCGGCGCGCCCGCCTCGTCCTGCACCCGTTCCACCAGCGCAAAGCCGGCCGCCTCGCCCAGGCTGATGCCCTTGCGGCCGGCGTCGAAGGGACGGCACGGTTCGTTCGACACCAGCTCGAGCGAGTTGAAGCCGAACAGCACGCTGCCGCACAGCGTGTCGACCCCGCCCACCACTGCGGCGTCGGCCAGCCCGAGGCGGATCAGCCGCTCGGCCGAGGCAAACACCTTGGCGCTCGACGAGCAGGCGGTGGAAATCGTCTCGCTGGGGCCGGTGAGCCCGAGCACCTGCTGCACGAACATGGCCAGCGAATGCGGCGTATGCACCGCCGCACGGCGCTGGTTCTCGGGAAAGAGGCCATCGGCATCGAGCTGCGTGTAGGCGAGCTCGGTTTCGCCGATGCTGGACGTCGAGGTGCCCAGGATCAGCGCGATGCGCGAGGCGCCGTACCTGGCCCGCGCGGCGGCCACGGCTTCAAGAAACCCGTCCGCATGCAGGCCCAGCCAGGCGAGACGGTTGTTGCGGCAGTCCCAGGAAGCCAGGGCTTCCGGCAGGCGGATGTCTTCGAGCCCGTCGACCCGGCCGATCCACGTGGGCAGGGGCGCATCGCCGAAATCGTTGGCGCGCAGGCCGCTGCGCGAGTGAGCGAGTGCCTCGGCGAGCGGCTCCTTGCCGACGCCGACGGCCGATGTGGCCGTGAAGGCGCTGATCTGAAGAGGAGAAATGCGGGGCGGCACGTTGCTTGTTGGTTGGCAGGCGGAAGGTGAAAAACGCTTTTGTATCAGCGAGGCGAAAGGTAACCGGAAAGGTAAACGAATTGTGAAAGCCTACCAGTTGAGCGGGCCGGGCCGCGTCAGCTCTTTTCCTATAAGGCCCGTGCTCTATTGACGCTCGGCGGGGCCTGTGGTCGTGGTGATGCGGGCGGCCAGCGCCACCAGCAGCAGCACCGGCACGCCCAGGAGGGCGGTGGCGGTGAAGAACTGGGCGTAGCCGTAGGCGTCGACGAACACGCCGGAGTAGCCGGCAATGAACTTCGGCAGCAACAGCATCAGCGAGCTGAACAGGGCGTACTGCGTGGCCGAGTAGCTGATGTTCGTGAGGCTCGACAGGTAGGCGATGAAAGCCGCCGAGGCAATGCCGCCGGCCAGGTTGTCGGCCGACACCACCGCGATCAGCGCCGTCAGGTCGTGCCCGCGCGAGGCCAGCCAGGCAAAAAGCAGGTTGCTCGCGGCGCTGAGCACCGCGCCCAGCATGAGCACGCGCATCACGCCCAAGCGCATCGACAGCACGCCGCCCACGAAGGCGCCCGCCAGCGTCATGACCACGCCATAGATCTTGCTCACCGTGGCCACTTCGTCCTTGGTGAAGCCCATGTCCACGTAGAACGGGTTGGCCATGATGCCCATCACTACGTCGCTGATGCGGTAGATCGCAATCAGCGAGAGGATCAGCGCGGCCTGCCACTTGTAGCGGCGGATGAAGTCCGCAAAGGGCTCGATCAGCACGCTTTGCAGCCATTCGGCGGCATTCTTCGCCTTGGGCAGCACGCGCCGCACGGGCTCGGGCGACAGCAGCACCGTGAGCACGCCGACCGCCATCGAGGCCGCCATCACCAGGTAGGCCGTTTTCCAGGCGCCGTTCTGGTAGGCCGCAGCGCCGGTGACGGCCGCCGCCGGAGCCACCTCGGCCCAGGCCGCGACCCACAGCACGCCGGCGCCGGCCCAGATCATCGCGAGCCGGTAGCCGGTTTGGTAGGCGGCGGCGAGCGCGGCTTGCTTGCGCGTTTCGGCCGACTCGATGCGGAAGGCGTCGAGCGCGATGTCCTGCGTGGCCGAACCGAAGGCCACCAGCAGTGCGCACCAGATCAGCGGCGTAAGGCCGTTGCGGGGGTCGTTGAGCGCCATGCCGACCAGCCCCACGATCACCAGCGCCTGCGCCAGCAGCAGCCAGCCGCGCCGGCGCCCGAGCAGCGTTGTGAGCGGCGGCAGCGGCAGCCGGTCGACCAGCGGCGCCCAGACCCACTTGAAGCCGTAGGCCAGGCCGACCCAGCTCAGGTAGCCGATGGTGGTGCGGTCGATGCCCGCCTCGCGCAGCCGAAAGCTCAGCGTGCCCAGCACCAGCAGCAGCGGCAGCCCGGCGGAAAAGCCGAGTGCCAGCATGCGCAGGGTGGCGGGCTCGAGATAGACCTTCAGCGCGTCGCGCCAGGGCAGGGAGGGGGCGGTGGAAGTTTCGGCGGGCTGGGCAGACATGAGCCACGGATTGTCCATGAGGGCGCGCCTGGCGCCGAGCCGTCTTTTTGTCGGCAATTGTTCCTATGATCCGCGCATGTGCACACGATGCGAGCCTCTCCCTCCTTCCGCGGCCTTGGCTTTCCGCGCCTCGGCTTGGCAGCCGCGGCGGGCTTTTTTGCTTGCGGCGGCCGGCGCGGTGCTCACCGGGCCGGCGCTGGCGCAGGTGAACGTGGGCAATGCATCGATGGTACGCAATCTGGTGCCGGCCGACCGCATCGAGGCCGCCGGCGTGCAGCAGTACGGCCAGTTGCTCGAAAAGGCGCGCGCCAAGGGGGCGCTTGCCGGCGACGGCAACGCGCAGCTGCAGCGGCTGCGCACCATCGCGAACCGCCTGATTCCCTTCGCCACGCCGTGGAACACGCGGGCGCGCCAATGGAAATGGGAGGTCAACCTCATCGGCAGCAAGCAGATCAACGCCTTCTGCATGCCCGGCGGCAAGATCGCTTTCTTCACCGGCATCCTGGAGCAGCTCAAGCTCAGCGACGACGAGGTTGCGATGGTGATGGGACATGAGATGGCCCATGCGCTGCGCGAGCATGCGCGTGCCCGCCTGGCCAAGAGCGCCGGCACCGGCGCCGCGCTCTCCATCGGTGCGCAGCTGCTGGGCCTCGGCCAGATGGGCGACCTGGCGGCCCGTGCCGGCACGCAGCTGCTCACGCTGAAGTTCAGCCGCGGCGACGAGACCGAGGCCGATCTCGTGGGCCTGGAGCTCGCGGCTCGCGCGGGCTACGACCCCCAGGCCTCGGTGTCGCTCTGGAAGAAGATGGCCGCGGCGTCCAAGAACCAGGGCGGGCTGAGTTTCCTGTCTACGCACCCGAGCGGGCCGGATCGGATCCAGCAGCTCGAAGCCAATCTGCCGAAGGTGGAGAAGCTTTACAGGGAAGCCAAGCGGGGCTGACCACCTCTTCTAAAAGAGAGCGGGACTGACTGTCTGACTCCCTCTCCCTCCGGGAGAGGGCGGGGGTGAGGGCAGCAGCCTTCATATATGAGCCGCGCTTCATCGGCGGCACGGAGCCCTCACCCCAACCCTCTCCCAGAGGGAGAGGGAGTAATTCCTCCACCACGGCGTTGAAAGAGGGTCGATCGCCCCTGGCACATTGCTTGCATCTCGACTTGTACACAAGTTTGGATGCCTGATGATGGTGCATGAAAAAAACGGATCGGCCGCCGCAGCTTGGATCGCGCGCTTTGCGCAGCCCATGCCCGGCGCGGACACCGGCAGCGGCCCGCTCGCCGGCCTGCGCTTTGCCGTCAAGGACAACATCGACGTGGCAGGCGTGTCCACTACGGCCGCCTGTCCGACCTTCGACCGCCGGCCCTCGGCCCATGCGGCGGTGGTGCAGAAACTGCTCGATGCCGGTGCATCGCTGCTCGGCAAGACCAACCTCGACCAGTTCGCCTGCGGCCTGAACGGCACCCGCTCTCCTTATGGCGAAGTGCCCAATGCCTTCGATCCGCGCTACGTCTCGGGCGGCTCCAGTTCGGGTTCGGCCTACGTGGTGGCCGCGGGCGAGGTCGACTTCGCGCTCGGCACCGACACCGCCGGCTCGGGCCGCGTGCCTGCCGGGCTCAACAACATCGTCGGCATCAAGCCTTCGCGCGGCTTGCTGAGCGCCTTCGGCGTGGTGCCTGCCGCCCAGAGTGCGGACTGCGTGTCGATCTTCGCGCGCACCGTGGCCCTGGCCGTCGACGTGCTCCTGGCGGCTGCCGGACCCGACGCGCGCGACCCCTATTCGCGCGAGCTCGCGCTGCGCAGCGACCCCTTCCCCTCGGCCTTCCGGTTCGGCGTGCCCGACACGCTGAGCTTCTTCGGCGACAGCGTGGCCGAAGAAGCCTTCCGCGATGCGCAGGCGCGGCTTGTCGCGCTCGGCGGCACGGCAGTGACCATTCCCTACGCGCCGCTGGCCGAAGCCGCCGCGCTGCTCTATGAAAGCGCGCTGGTGGCCGAGCGCTATGCCGCGGTGCGCGAGTTCTTCGATGCGCACGGCTCCCAGGTGATCGAACCGGTGCGCGGCATTCTCGAGAGCGGCCGCGGCTACGACGCTGCCGACGTGTTCGAGGCGCAAACCCGGTTGCGCGCATTCGCGCAGCAGGCTGAGCCGATGTGGCGCGGCATCGACGTACTGCTGGTGCCGACCGCGCCCACACACTACACGCGCGAACAGATGCGCGCCGACCCGGTCGTGCTCAATCGCAACCTTGGCGCGTACACCAACTTCGTCAACCTGCTCGACTACGCCGCCATCTCGGTGCCCAGCGCGATCCGCGCCGACGGCCTGCCCTTCGGCATCACCCTGATCGGCCCCTGCGGCAGCGATCTCGCACTGGCCGATCTGGGCCAGCGCTATCACCACGCCACGGGCCTTCCGCAGGGCGCCACGGGATTGCCGCTGCCCGAACCGAAGCCCGTGCCGGGCCTGGGTGCTCCGGCGGTGCAGACCATGGCCATTGCGGTGGTCGGCGCGCATCTTTCGGGCATGCCGCTCAACGCGCAGCTCACCGAACGCGGCGCCAAGCTGCTGCGCGCCACCACCACTTCGCCCCGCTACAGCCTGCATGCCTTGCCGGGCACCGTGCCGCCCAAGCCGGGGCTGCAGCGCAGCGCCACCGGCGGAACGGCCATCGTGCTCGAAGTGTGGTCCGTTCCCCTCGCGCAGGTCGGCAGCTTCCTGGCCCTGATTCCGCCCCCGCTGGGCCTGGGCAGCGTCGAACTCGAGGACGGCAGCTGGGTGCACGGCTTCATCTGCGAAGGCCATGCACTGGCCAATGCGGAAGACGTGAGCCGCCACGGCGGCTGGCGCGCCTACATCGCGAGCCGCACCGCTTCCCAAGCCATTCCAACCTGACCGATCGAGGAGTCTTCATGCGCATCCCTGAGAAATCGCCCGCCGCCGCGTCGCGCCGCCAGTTGCTGCAGGCCGGCGCCGCGGGGCTGGCCGTGCTGGCCGCGCCCGCCATCGTGCGCGCGCAAACCGCACCGAAGATCCGCATCGGCTTCTGGCCCGTGGCCGCGGGGCTGCCCTTCTTTGCGGCGGTGGACCGCGGCTACTTCAAGGAAGCAGGGCTCGACGTGGAGCCGCTCAAGTTCGCAGGCGCGCAGCAGGTCATGGAAGGCATGCTCGCGGGCCGTTGCGACGGCAGCTCCAACGGCACCGGCTCCGCAAACCTCGCCATCGGCGAGATCGCGCAGCCGGGCCTCTTCAAGATCTTCTGCACCAACCCGAGCAACGCCAAGTTTGTGCTCGACGAATTCATCGTCGCCAAGGACAGTCCGATCAAGACCATGGCCGAGCTGGCCGGCAAGAAGATCGCGTCCGGCCCCGGCATCCAGAACGTGACCCTGTGCAAGACCATGCTCGAACGCGCCGGCGCCAAGGGCGCCACGGTGAGCGAGCTTCCCATCGGCCAGCACGTAGCCGCGCTCGTCGCAGGGCAGGTCGACGCCTGCTACACGCTCGAACCCACCGGCACCGTCGGCCGCATAAACGGCACCACGCGCGTCATCGAGGCCGGCGTGGTCGCCAAGTACATCCTCGGCGACCCGATGGCGCCATGGCATGGCGGCGCGGCCAGCCTCACCAGCGAGTTCATCAAGAAGAACCCCGACGTGGCAAAGAAATACATCGCCGCCTACGCCCGCGGCGTGGAACTGGTGCGCACCAAGCCCGACGACGCGCGCCAGCACATGAAGGGCTACACCGCCATCGAAGGCAGCCTTACGGCCGAAGTGCCGCTCGCCTCCTACATGCTCTACAACGAGTTCAAGCCGAGCGACGTGGCGTACTTCCAGAAGTTCTACGACCTGTTCACCGAGAAAGGCATCTTCGAGAAGAAGGTGCTGGTGGACGGCTTGCTCTACAAGGCTTGACCATGGCCGACGCAAGCACGACCTCGGCCGCGCCGTGGACACCGCCGGCCCCCGGCGCCAACGCGGCGGCGGTACCCAAGCCCCCGCTGCGCGACCGGCTGCTGCCCTTCATCGGACCCGTGGTGCTGTTCATCGTGTGGGACCTGGCGGTGCGGCTCGGCTTCATCAAGCCGATCCTGCTGCCCACCCCCGCCGACACCGTTGCGGCGCTCATCACGGGGCTTGCGGGCGGGCCGCTGCTCACCGACTTCGCAATGACCGTGTGGCGCACGCTGCAGGCCTTCGCGATTGCGGCGGTGGTCGGCGTGCCGCTGGGCGTGCTGCTCGGCAGCAACGAGAAGGCCTACCGCAGCGTCGAGTTCCTGATCGACTTTTTCCGCTCCACGCCGTCGTCCGCGCTGATTCCGTTGTTCCTGTTGATCTTTGGCGTGTCCGACGTCAACAAGGTGGCCATCGCGGCCTTCGGCGCGCTGCTGATCGTGGTGTTCAACAGTGCCTACGGCGTGATCAATGCTCGCAAGCAGCGCGTGATGGCCGCGCGCGTCATGGGCGCCTCGCGCTGGCAGATCTTCAAGGACGTGCTGGTGTGGGAAAGCCTGCAGCCCAGCTTCGTCGGGCTGCGCTCGGCGGTGTCGATGGCGCTGGTGATCGTCATCGTGGCCGAGATGTTCATCGGCTCCGACACCGGCCTCGGCCATCGAATCATCGATGCGCAGCAGGTGCTCAACGTGAAGAGCATGTACGCGGCCATCCTCGCGGCGGGCGCACTGGGCTATGCGCTCAACATCCTTTTCCTGGTTGCCGAGCGCCGCATCGTGCACTGGAGCGGAAGATGAAAGTGACACCCGACATCGTCGTCAACGGCCCGGTGTATGCCGATGTGCCCAAGCCCGTCTTCAAGCCCGGTCCGGCCGGCACCCACATTACGATTCGCGGCCTTACCAAGTACTTTGCGGGCTGGCCGCTGTACGAAAACTTCGACCTCGACATACCCAAGCACCGCATCGTCTCGGTGTTCGGGCCCAACGGGTGCGGCAAGTCCACTCTCATCAACATGATCGCGGGGCTCGTTCCCATCGATTCGGGCGAGATCCTGTTCGACGGCAAGCAGCGCAAGGACACCAAGATCGGCTACGTGTTCCAGAACTACCGCGAGGCGATGTTCCCGTGGATGCGCACCATCGACAACATCGCCTATCCGCTGAAGCTCGAAGGGCGCAGCAAGGCCGAGGTCGACCGCCGCATGGAAGAGCTGGTGGCGTCGTTCGACGTCAAGTTCGACCTGAAGCGCTTTCCGTACGAGCTCTCTGGCGGCCAGCAGCAGACCGCATCGATCATGCGGGCGCTCGCGCCCAACCCCGAGGTGCTGTTTCTCGACGAGCCGTTCTCGGCGCTCGACTTCGAGATGACGCTCTTCATCCGCGAGAAGCTGCAGGAGGTGTTCATGCAGACCGGCACCACCATGCTCTTGGTGTCGCACGATCTCGAAGAGGCCGTGTATCTGGCCGACGAGGTGCTGCTTTTGACCAAGCGGCCAACCAAGGTGGCGGAGATCCTGCGCTACGGCGATGCCCGGCCGCGCACGCTGGAAACGCTGAGCAGCGACAGCTTCGTCGCAATGAAGAAGCTCAGCCTCGACATCTTCCAGCGCGAGGTTCGCAGATGACCCCGGAGGTCAACATCCCCGAGGTGCTTGCCGAAGTGACCGCAGTGTTCGCGCGGTATGAAGAAGCGCTGGTCACCAACCAGCGCGAAGTGCTCGACGAGTTGTTCTGGAACAGCCCGCACACGTTGCGCTACGGCTTCTCGGAGACCCACTACGGCCACGCCGACATCAGCACCTTCCGTGCGTCGTTGCCGGTGCAGAGCCCGCCGCGCGAGCTGCTGCGGACCGTGATCACTACCTACGGCCGCGACTTTGCGACCGCCAACGTCGAGTTCCTCCGCGAAGGCAGCCGCCAGACCGGCCGCCAGAGCCAGACCTGGCTGCGCACCGCCGACGGCTGGCGCGTGGTCGCCGCGCACGTGAGCCTGATGGACTGAACACGCAGGCACATTTTTTGCACCCCACCTTGTATCCAAGATCGGAGAACGTCATGACCAGCCCCATCAATCGCCGCGATTCCCTCAAATCCCTGGCCGCGCTCGGCGCCGCCGGCACGCTGGGGGGCTGGAGCGCCCTTGCCGGTGCGCAGGCCAAGCCGCTGACCGTCGGCGTGATCTACGTCGGTGCACGCGACGACTACGGCTACAACCAGGCGCACGCCATGGCCGCGGCCGAAGTCAAGAAGCTGCCCGGCGTGAAGGTGGTCGAAGAAGAGAACGTGCCCGAGACCGCGGCCGTGCAGAAGACCATGGCCGGCATGATTTCGCAGGACGGCGCCAAGCTGCTGTTCCCCACCTCGTTCGGCTACTTTGATCCGCACATCCTCGCGGTGGCGTCCAAGAACCCCGATGTGCGCTTCTCGCATTGCGGCGGCCTCTGGACCGAAGGCAAGCACCCCAAGAACGCCGGCAGCTTCTTCGGCTACATCGACGAATGCCAGTTCTTGAACGGCGTGATCGCGGCCCACATGACCAAGAGCAACAAGATCGCCTTCGTCGCCGCCAAGCCCATTCCGCAGGTGCTGCGCAACATCAACGCCTTCACGCTCGGTGCGCGCTCGGTCAAGCCGAACATCACCTGCAGCGTGATCTTCACGGGCGACTGGTCGATGGCCGTGAAGGAAGCCGAGGCCACCAACAGCCTGGCCGACCAGGGCTGCGACGTGTTCACCATGCACGTCGACGGCCCCAAGGTGGTGGTCGAGACGGCGGCCAAACGCGGCAAGATGGTCTGCGGCTACCACGCGAGCCAGGCCAAGCTGGCGCCAAACGCCTACCTCACCGGTGCCGAGTGGAACTGGCTCACGGCCTACAAGACCGCCATCGAAGCCGCGCAAAGCGGCAAGCCGCACCCCAACTTCCTGCGCGGCGGCCTGAAGGAAGGCTACGTGAAGATGTCCGCCTACGGCCCCATGGTGCCGGACGCCGCGAAGAAGCAGGCCGACGAGATCAAGGCCAAGATGATCGCGGGCACCTTCGACATCTTCAAGGACGGCATCAAGGACAACAAAGGCGCGATCGTGGTGCCGGCCGGCAAGGTGCTCAAGCAGACCGACCTCGAGCTGGAAAAGATGAACTACCTCGTCGAAGGCGTCATCGGTTCGGCCTGATACCGGCGTCTTCATCACCATGCGCCACGCCCTCAAGGAATTCGCCCTGCCGGTGTTCGCCATTACGGCGGCGCTGCTGTTGTTCGGCGTGATGGTGGCCTTTGCCGGGGTCGATCCGGTGGAGGTCTGGGCGACGCTGTTCAAGGGCGCGTTCGGCGACTGGTTCTCGTGGCAGAACACCTTGCAGCGCGCCGCGCCGCTGATGCTCACTGCCCTGTGCGTGGCGCTGCCCGCGCGCGCGGGTCTCATCGTCATCGGCGGCGAAGGCGCGCTGGTGTTGGGCGGCCTGGCAGCGGCTGCGCTCGCGCATGCGGTGCCGCTGCCCGGCAACATGGCGGGGACGGTGATGGTCTGCCTTGCCGGTGCGTTGGCCGGCGCGCTGTGGATCGTTCTTGCGGGCTGGCTGCGCCAGTACCGCGGCATCAACGAAACCATCAGCAGCCTGCTCCTGGCTTACATCGCGATCGGCATCTTCAAGCACCTGGTCGAAGGGCCGCTGCGCGACCCGGCGAGTCTCAACAAACCCTCGACCTATGCGCTCGACTCCGGCTTGCTGATCGGCGGCATCGGCGGTTCCGACGTGCACTGGGGCTTGGCCATCGGCGTGGTGGCGTGCCTCGCGCTCGGGTGGTGGCTGCGCGCCACGGCCTCGGGCTTTTCGGTGCGCGTGGTGGGTGGCAATCCCCGCACCGCGCAGCTCGTGGGCCTGCCGGCCACGCGGCTCATCCTCGGCGCCTGCGGTTTGGGCGGTGCCTGCGCGGGGCTCGCGGGCGCGGTCGAGGTGGCGGCGGTGCACACCAACGCCAATGCCTCGCTGATCGCGGGCTACGGGTATGCGGGCATCCTCGTGTCCTTCATCGCGCGGCACAACCCGGTGGCGATCGTGCCGGTAGCGATTCTCTTCGGCGGCTTCGGTGCGGCCGGCAGCCTGCTGCAGCGCCGTCTTGGGTTGCCCGACGCCTCGGTGCTGGTGCTGCAGGGCATCGCCTTCGTGCTCATTCTCGCGAGCGAGGGGCTGCGCATGGTCGACTGGAAAGCCTTGATGAGCCGCAGGGCCGCTCCCAAGGCGGATGCCGCAGTGCGCGGCGCGGAGGCTGTCCCATGACCGCGGACCAGTGGATCGCCCTGGTGGCCGGCATCGTCGGCGGCGCCTTGCGCGTCGGCGCGCCCTTCCTGTTCGTGAGCCTGGGCGAATGCCTCACCGAAAAATCGGGCCGCATCAACCTCGGGCTCGAAGGCGTGCTGGTGCTGTCGGCCATGGCGGCCTTCGGCGGCGCGTATCTCACCGATTCGGCGTGGCTCGGCGTGCTGATCGGCGCGGTGGCGGGCGCGCTGCTTGCGCTGCTGCACGGCCTCTTGTGTTCGCTCGACCGCGTGAACGACGTGGCCACGGGCATCGCCCTGATGCTGCTCGGCACGGGGCTCGCGTTCTACCTGGGCAAGCCGCTCATCCAGCCGCAGGCGCCGCAGATTCCCGCCATACCGCTCGGCTTCTGGAGCGACAACCCGGTGGTGCGCTCCGCCTTGCAGCTCAATGCGCTGGTGCCCTTGGGCGTGGTGCTGGCCGTGCTGCTCTGGTGGGGCTTTGCCCGCACGCGCGCCGGCCTGCTCGTGCGCATGGCCGGCGATTCGGCGCAGGCCACGCGCGCGCTCGGCTACTCGGTTTCGGGTTTGCGCATTGCCGCGACGACGGCGGGCGGTTTCATCGCCGGGCTGGGCGGCGCGTCGCTCACGCTGTTCTATCCAGGGAGCTGGAACGAAGGCATTTCGAGCGGCCAAGGCCTGATCGCGGTGGCACTGGTGATCTTCGCGCGCTGGAGCCCGTTGCGCTGTGTCGGCGCGGCGCTGCTCTTCGGCGGCGCGGGCGCCATCGGACCTGCGCTGCAGTCCATTGGCGTCGGCTGGGGCTACCACCTGTTCAACACCGTGCCTTATGTGCTCACGCTGGTGATCCTGGTGCTCACCTGCAAGCCGGGCACGGCAGCCGCCGGAAGCCCCGGCGAACTTTCATCGACAAGGAGCTGAATGCCATGATCGCCCGCCACATTGCCGCCGAGCCCTATGCCTGGCCCTACAACGGCGCGCTGCGGCCCGACAACACTGCGCTCATCGTGATCGACATGCAGACTGACTTCTGCGGCAAGGGCGGATACGTCGACGTGATGGGTTACGACCTCTCGCTGGTGCAGGCGCCGATCCAGCCCATCGCGCGCACGCTTGCAGCGCTGCGGCCACTGGGCTTTCACATCATCCACACGCGCGAAGGCCATCGGCCGGACCTGGCCGACCTGCCCGCCAACAAACGCTGGCGTTCGCGGCAGATTGGCGCCGGCGGCGTGGGCATCGGCGACGACGGGCCGTGCGGGCGCATCCTGGTGCGCGGCGAGTCGGGCTGGGAGATCATTCCCGAACTTGCCCCGCTGCCCGGCGAGGTGGTGATCGACAAGCCAGGCAAGGGCTCGTTCTATGCAACGGACCTGGAGCTGATCCTGCGCACGCGCGGCATCGAGAACCTGATTCTCGCGGGCATCACCACCGACGTATGCGTGCACACGACGATGCGCGACGCCAACGACCGCGGCTTCGAATGCCTGCTGCTGTCCGACTGCACCGCCGCCACCGACCACGGCAACCACCTGGCGGCACTGAAGATGATCACGATGCAGGGCGGCGTGTTCGGTGCGCACGCGCCGTCGCAGGCGCTGTTGAGCGCGCTGGGTTGATGCGGCCATGACCCCTTCTCCCGCCGCCGCCCATGCTCCGCACGCTCCCCACGCCATTGGCGCGCTGCCGAGCGGCAGCGGCGCGCTCGCGCTCGACACCTACGAGCTGACCAAGCGCTTCGGCGCCTTCACTGCGATGGACCGCGTGACGATGCACGTCGAGCCCGGCACGGTGCATGCGCTGCTCGGAGAGAACGGCGCGGGCAAGAGCACGCTGGTCAAGTGCGTGGCCGGCTTCCAGCGCGCGGAGGAAGGCAGCATCCTGATCGACGGCCGCGAGCAGGACATTGCCAACCCCATCGTGGCGCGCGCACTCGGCATTGGCATGGTCTACCAGCACTTCACGCTGGCGCCGGGCATGACGGTGGCCGAGAACCTGCTGCTCGCGGGCGGCAAGACACCGGCGCTGATCGACTGGAAGGCGAAGCGGGCCGAGCTCAAGGCCTTTCTGGCGACCACGCCCTTCAGCCTCGACCTCGACGTGCGGCCATCGGAGCTTGCGGCGGGCGAGAAGCAGAAGCTCGAACTGCTCAAGCAGCTCTACCTGAAGCCGCGCCTCCTGATCCTCGACGAACCGACCTCGGTGCTTACGCCTCAGGAGGCCGACGAAGTGCTGGGCCATGTGCGCGAATTCGCGAAGAGCGGCCTGTGCACCGTACTCATCATCACGCACAAGTTCCGCGAGGTGATGGCGTATGCCGACAGCGTGACGGTGCTGCGACGCGGCAAGGCGGTGCACCATTGCCGCGTGGCGGACACGAGCCCGGCGCGGTTGGCAGGGGCCATGATGGGCGGCGAGGACGCTGCGGTTTCGGCACCGGCTGCATCACCTGTCGCCAGAAAGCCCGTGCCCGCTGCGGCGCCCATTGCATTGAAGGTCGAAGGACTCAAGGCGCAAGGCGACCGAGGCACCTTGGCGCTGCACGACCTGGCACTTTCCGTACGCGCGGGCGAGATCCTCGGCGTGGCGGGCGTCTCGGGCAACGGACAGCGCGAGCTGGTCGAGGCGCTGGTCGGGCAGCGCCCGCGTCTCGCCGGCAAGGTGAGCGTCATGGGCCAGCCCTACAGCGCACGTCGCGCAGAGAACCGCAGCCTCAAGGTGCGCAGCCTGCCCGAGGAGCCCCTGCGCAATGCCTGCGTGGGCGACCTCAGCGTGGCGGAGAACATGGCGCTGCGTGATTTCGACAGGCCCCCGTTGTCGCGTGGCGGCGTGTTGAATTTTCCGTTCTGGCGCAGCCGAGCGCGCGAATGGATTGCCGAATACGGGGTCAAGACGCAAGGTGAGGGCGCCGCGATTCGCAGCCTCTCGGGCGGCAACGTGCAGCGCGCGGTGCTGGCACGCGAACTCGCAGGCGACATCAATGTGCTGATCGCGGCCAATCCCGTGTTCGGCCTCGACTTCGCCGCCGTGGCCGAAATCCACGAGCGCATCGTGCAGGTGCGCGAGAAGGGCGGGGCGGTGCTGCTGATCAGCGAAGACCTCGACGAACTGCTGGAACTGGCCGACCGCATCGTCGTGATGAGCGAGGGACGGATCGTGTTCGAAACCTCGGCCGCAGGCGCCGAAAGGCATGTGATCGGGGCGCACATGGGCGGTGGGCACCACGAGCCACTGAAGGCTGCGGCATGAGCGGCCCTTTGAATCAAAGAGCAAAACCATGCGCATAGAAGAAGCCATCCCCTTCCCCTACGAGTTCGAGATCAGGAACACCGCGCTGGTCCTCATCGACATGCAGCGCGACTTCATTGAACCCGGCGGCTTCGGCGAAACCTTGGGCAACGACGTGTCCTTGCTCGAAGCGATCGTTCCCGCGACAAAGACGGCGCTGCAAGCATGGCGGGAAGCAGGCGGTCTCGTCGTGCACACCCGGGAGGCGCACAAGCCCGATCTCTCCGACTGCCCGTCCGCCAAGCGCAACCGCGGCAACCCCGCCTTGCGCATCGGCGACGAAGGCCCGATGGGCCGCATCCTCGTGGCGGGCGAACCGGGCAACCAGATCATCGAGGCGCTCGCGCCCATCGGCAGCGAGATCGTCATCGACAAGCCCGGCAAGGGCGCGTTCTACGCCACCGGCTTGCATGAACTGCTGCAACAGCGCGGCATCACGCACCTGCTGTTCGGCGGCGTCACCACCGAAGTGTGCGTGCAGACCTCGATGCGCGAAGCCAACGACCGCGGCTACGACTGCCTCTTGCTCGAAGACTGCACCGAGAGCTACTTTCCGGCCTTCAAGGCCGCCACGCTTGACATGGTCCGCGCCCAGGGCGGTATCGTCGGCTGGACCGCGCCGAGCGCCGCGTTGCTGGCGGCGCTTCGCAGCGGGCAATGACAGCGACTACCATTCCATACGTGCCTACCGTTCGTTCCCGCTCCGCTTCATCCGCATCCGCCGCTCCCGCTGCTGCCGACGCAACCGTTTTTCGTACACGCGCCGACGAGGTCTACGCGCAGCTCAAGCGCGACGTGGCCGATTTCATCCTCGTGCCCGGCGACCGCTTCACCGAGAACGAGATCAGCGAGCGGCTCGGCGTCTCGCGCACGCCCGTGCGCCAGGCCCTGTTCCGCCTCCAGCAGGAGGGTTTTGTCGAAGTGCTGTTTCGCAGCGGCTGGCGCGTGCTGCCGTTCGACTTCGACCAGTTCGAGCAGCTCTACGACCTGCGCATGGTGCTGGAGACCACCGCCGTGCACCGCTTGTGCGAAGCCGACCGCCGCGTCGACCGCAGCCTGCTCGACGCGCTGGCCGATATCTGGCTGGTGCCGGTTGCCCAGCGCAGCAGCGACACCGCGCAGGTGGCGCAATGGGACGAGGCTTTTCATTGCGCGCTCGTGGCTGCCGCGGGCAACGCCGAGATGGCGCGCGTCCACAGCGACGTGACCGACCGCATCCGCATCATCCGCCGGCTCGACTTTACCCAGCAGCCGCGCATCGACGCCACCTACGAGGAGCACGCGAAGATCCTCAAGGCCATTCGCGCCAATCGAGGAGACCAGGCTGCGATGCTGCTGCGCGCGCACATCGAGACCAGCCAGGCCGAGGTGCGCAAGATCACGCTGCACCAAGTGCACCTGGCGCGGCATGCGGGCAAGACGGCCGCGCCGCGCTGATCAGAGCGTGAAGTCGTACTCGACCGTGATCGGCGCGTGGTCGCTGAACTTGATGGTCTTGTAGATCTGCTCGGTGCGCGCCAGGGCGCCGAGCGCCGATGTGGCCAGGTGGTAGTCGAGCCGCCACCCCACGTTGTTGGCGTAGGCCTGGCCGCGGTTGCTCCACCATGTGTAGGCCTCGGCCGTGGTCTCGGGCTTGAGCATGCGGTAGACGTCCACCAGGCCCGCGCCGTCGGTGCCGGCGTCGAGCAGCCGCGTCATCCAGGCGCGCTCCTCTGGCAGGAAGCCGCTGTTCTTCTGGTTGCCGCGCCAGTTCTTGAGGTCGATCTCCTTGTGCGCGATGTTGATGTCACCGCAGAGTATGAATTCGCGCTCCTTCTTGAGGGCGACGAGGTGGGGGAAGAAGCCCTTCAGGAAGCGGAACTTGGCTTCCTGCCGCTCCTCGCCCGAACTGCCGCTCGGAAAATAGCAGCTGATGATCGACAGCTTGCGCCCCGGCGTGTCGAAGCGCAGTTCGAGATACCGGCCTTCGGCGTCGAATTCGGCGTCGCCCCAACCCACGACCACGTCGCTGGGCGCGTGTTTTGTGTAGATCGCGGTGCCGGCGTAGCCCTTTTTCTCGGCGAAATGAAAGTGGCCCTTGAGGCCTGCCATTTCTTCGAAGCGACCCTCGATGTCGCTCGCCTGGACCCGGATTTCCTGCATGCAAATACAATCCGGCGCAAGTTCGGCCACCCAGTCCGCCACCCCTTTCGTGGCGGCCGAACGCAGGCCATTGAGATTGAGGCTGGTCAGTTTGAACACAAGGAAATTCCGATGGCTGTAGATGGTGTGGAAAGCAGTGCGGTGGCGCAGGACTTCGTCCAGTTTGCACTCGACGCGGGCGTGCTGCGCTTTGGCGAGTTCAAGACCAAGGCCGGCCGGCTGAGCCCCTATTTCTTCAATTCGGGCCTCTTCGACGACGGCGCCAAGATCGCGCGGCTCGCCGGATTCTATGCAGACCGGCTGATCGAGAGCGGTGTCGAGTTCGACATGATCTTCGGCCCCGCCTACAAGGGCATTCCGCTGGGCGCCACGGTGGCCGCCGAACTGGCCCGGCGCGGCCGCAACTATCCCTTTGCCTACAACCGCAAGGAAGCCAAGGCCCACGGCGAGGGCGGCAACCTGGTGGGCGCGCCGCTCAAGGGCCGGGTGCTGATCGTCGACGACGTGATGTCGGCCGGCACCGCGGTGCGCGAATCGATCGCCGCCATCGAGGCCGCGGGCGCCACGCCGCACGCCGTGGCCATTGCGCTCGACCGGCAGGAAAAAGCCACCGAGAACGGCGTGGACGTGGACCACAGCGCCGTGCAGTACGTGCGCAACCAGCTGGGCCTGGCGGTGGTGGCTATTGCCACGCTCGACGACCTCTTGAACTACCTATCGGGCCATGCCACCGCCGACCTGGGTGCGCACCGGGAGCGCGTGCTGGCCTACCGCACGCGCTACGGCGCCCGCTGAGGTCCGCCCCCATGCCTGTGCGCAAGCTCGAGAACCAGACCGTGCGGCCGCTCGCCGCGGCGGCGCTGCTGCTGTCGATGACGGCGGTGCTGCTGATGTTGCCCGCCGAAGTGCCGGCGCAGCCTGCAACGCAGGCACCCGCCAGTATCTACACCTGCACCGACGCTCGCGGCCGCACCCTCACGGCCGACCGTCCGATTGCCGAATGCACCGACCGCGAGCAGCGCGAACTGAATCCGAGCGGCACCACGCGCCGGCGCGTCGAGCCGACGTATACCCCCCGCGAGCTGGCCGAGCGTGAAGACCGCGCCCGCGAAGCGGCGTTGCAGGCTGCGCGCCAGCTCGACGAGCGCCGGCGCGAGCGCGCACTGCTGGTGCGCTATCCCAACGCCACGGTGCATGACCGCGAGCGAGGCGAGGCGCTGGTGCAGATCGATGCGGTGATCCAGGCGGCCAGGAAGCGCCTGGAGGAACTCGCCGAGGACCGCAAGAGGGTCGAAGAGGAGCTCGAGTTCTACAAGCACGACGTCAGCAAGGCGCCGGGCGCGGTGCGCCGCAAGCTCGAGGACAACACGCAGAGCGTGGCGGTGCAGAACCGCTTCATCGGCGAGCAGGAAGACGAGAAGAAGCGCGTGAACGCGCGCTTCGACGAAGAGCGCGGGCGGCTCAGGCAGCTCTGGTCTCCCCAGAACGGCGGCGGCAAGTAGCTCGCCGCCGGAGGGCGGCCGATCAGGCCAGCTTGGCTTTGAGGAGTTCGGTGACTTGGGCGGGGTTCGCCTTGCCGCCGCTGGCCTTCATGACCTGGCCCACGAGGCCGTTGAGGGCCTTTTCCTTGCCGGCGCGGTATTCGTCTACGTTCTTCTGGTTCTTGGCAATGACCTCGTCCAGGATCTTGTCGAGCGCGCCGGTGTCGCTCATGGGCTTCAGGTCCTTGGCTTCGATGATGGCGTCCACGTCGCTGCCTTCGCCGGTCCACAGAGCGTCGAACACCTGGCGCGCGGCGTTGTTGGGCAGCGTGCCGTCGGCAATGCGCTTCACCAGCTGGGCCAGCTGCTGCGCCGTGACCGGCGCGGCCTCGATGCCGATTTCCTGTGCGTTCAGGCGGCGCGCCATCTCGCCGGTGATCCAGTTGCTTGCGAGCTTGGGCGTGGCGCCGGCTTTCACCGCGTCGTCGAAGTAGCGCGCGAGCGCGGGGCTCTGCGTGAGCTGCGCCGCGTCGTATTCGGACATGCCGTGGTCGCGCACGTAGCGCTCGGCCATGGCGCGCGGCAGTTCGGGCATGGTGGCGCGCACGCGCTCGATCCATTCGGGCTCGATGGCCAGCGGCGGCAGGTCGGGGTCGGGAAAGTAGCGGTAGTCGGCCGCGTCTTCCTTGGTGCGCATGGTGCGCGTCTCGCCGGTATCGGGGTCAAACAGCACGGTGGCCTGCTCGATCTTGCGGCCGTCTTCCAGCTCGTTGATCTGCGAGTTGATCTCGTAGTCGATCGCCTGCTGCATGAACTTGAAGCTGTTCAGGTTCTTGATCTCGCGCCGCGTGCCGAGCTTTTCGCCGGGCCTGCGCACCGACACGTTGGCGTCGCAGCGAAAGCTGCCTTCCTGCATGTTGCCGTCGCAGATGCCGATCCAGGTGACGATCTTGTGCAGCTCGCGCGCATAGGCCACGGCCTCGGCGGTGGAGCGCATGTCGGGCTCGGTCACGATCTCCAGCAGCGGCGTGCCGGCGCGGTTCAGGTCGATGCCGCTCTGACCGACGAAGTCTTCGTGCAGCGACTTGCCCGCGTCTTCCTCGAGGTGGGCGCGCACCAGGCG
Organism: Variovorax sp. OV700; assembly: GCF_900099805.1. GTDB lineage: Bacteria > Pseudomonadota > Gammaproteobacteria > Burkholderiales > Burkholderiaceae_C > Variovorax. The sequence goes on from NZ_FNDR01000011.1 coordinate 91,903, forward strand.
CACGGTCTTCTTTTCTTCACCCAGGAAGAACGAGACAGAGCCGCCTTGCACGACCGGAATCTCGTACTGGCTGATCTGGTAGCCCTTGGGCAGATCGGGGTAGAAATAGTTCTTGCGCGCGAACACGCTGCGCGGCGCAATGTGCGAGCCGAGCGCCAGGCCCAGCTTGATGGCGCGTTCGACGGCGCCCTTGTTCATCACCGGCAGCGTGCCGGGCAGGGCCAGATCCACCGCGGAGGCCTGCGTGTTGGGCTCGGCGCCAAAGGCGGTGGAGGCGCGGCTGAAGATCTTGCTCGCGGTCGACAGTTGCGCGTGCGTCTCGAAGCCGATGATGACTTCATAGCCGCGCACCAGCGGGCCGGTCGGGCGGCCTTGTTGTTGTGCTTCGAAAGTATTCACGGGTTCGCTCATCTCAAAAGCCCTCCGGCGTGCGCGTGTGCCAGTCGGTGGCCTGCTGGAAGCGGTGGGCCGCGTTCAGCAGCTTGGCTTCGCCGTAGTAGTTGCCGATCAGTTGCAGGCCCACGGGCATACCGCTGTCGAAGCCAGCAGGTACGCTCATGCCGGGAAGGCCGGCCAGCGACGCGGGCAGCGTGAAGATGTCGGCCAGGTAGTCGGCCACCGGATCGCCGCCGTGTTCGCCGATCTTCCAGGCGGTGGTCGGCGCGGCGGGGCCGGCGATCACGTCGCACTGCTTGAAGGCCTGCTGGAAATCGTCGGCGATGATGCGGCGCACCTTTTGCGCCTGCAGGTAGTACGCGTCGTAGTAGCCGTGCGAGAGTACGTAGGTGCCGATCATGATGCGGCGCTTCACCTCGTCGCCGAAGCCTTCGGCGCGCGTGCGCTCGTACATGTCGGCCAGGTCCTTGTACTGCCTGGCGCGGTGGCCGAACTTGACGCCGTCGAAGCGGCTCAGATTGCTCGAGGCTTCGGCCGCGGCCAGGATGTAATACACCGGAATCGACAGCTCGGTGAGCGGCAGCGTGACTTCGACGCGCTTCGCGCCGAGCTTCTCGTATTGCGCGAGCGCCGAATCGATGGCGGCGCGCACGCCGGGCGCCACGCCTTCGCCGAAGAATTCCTTCGGCACGCCGATGCGCAGGCCCTCGAGCGAATCGCCGAGCGAGCGGCCGAAGTTCTCGGCGGGCTTGTCGAGCGAGGTCGAGTCGCGGTCCAGGTCGGGTCCGCAGAAGGCCGACAGCAGCAGCGCGCAGTCTTCGGCCGAGCGGGCCATCGGGCCGGCCTGGTCGAGGCTCGATGCGAAAGCCACCATGCCGTAGCGCGAGGCGCGGCCGTAGGTGGGCTTGATGCCCGTGACGCCGCAGAACGAGGCCGGCTGGCGGATCGAGCCGCCGGTGTCGGTGCCGGTGGCAGCGGGCGCGAGGCGCGCCGCCACGGCGGCCGCGCTGGCGCCCGAGGAGCCGCCCGGAATGCGGTCGCGGTTCCAGGGGTTCCGCACCGGCACGGCCTTGTCGTGGCCCACAGCGGGCACGGCGACGTTCTCGTTGGCCGAGCCCATCGCGAATTCGTCGCAGCTCAGCTTGCCGAGCGTGACCGCGCCGGCCTCGGCCAGCCGGCGCACCACGGTCGCGTCGAAGGGCGAGCGGTAGCCCGCGAGCATCTTCGAGCCGGCGGTGGTGGCGAAGTCGGTGGTGACGAAAATGTCCTTGTGCGCGATCGGCACGCCGGCCAGCGCGGGCGCATTGCCCTTGGCGATCTGGGCGTCGGCCGCGCGAGCCTGGGCCAGCGTGACTTCTTCGTTCACGTCTACAAAAGTACCAAGCGATTCGTGCGCCTTCATGCGGCCGAGGAAAACCTGCGCGGTCTCGATGGCGGAAACCTTGCGCTCGGCCAATGCCTTGGCGAGGCTGACCACGCCCATCTGGTGCAATTCGCCGCTCATTCAATCACTTTCGGCACGAGGAACAGTCCGGCTTCGACGGCCGGGGCGCTCTTCTGGTTGGCTTCGCGGTTGTCGGGTTCGCTCACCACGTCGTCGCGCAGGCGCAGCGTGACGTCCTGGACGGCCGCCACCGGGTGGGCCAGCGGCTCGACGCCGGTGGTGTCGACCGAGCGCATGCGCTCGACCAGGTCAAAAAAGCCATTGATCTGGCTGAGCATGCGCTCGCTTTCGTCGGGTGCAAGCTGCAGCCGTGCCAGCGAGGCAATGCGTGCAATATCTGAAGCGGAAAGGGACATGGATGAAACCGGCCAAAAAAACCGGAGGTAATGCACGCCGGACGGGGTGCTGACACGGGATTCCAGAGGGGATTCGGGTATTATCCCGCCTTTGCCGCAACCCCCGCGAACGCGCCGGCTTTTGCGCCAAAAACGATCAATACACCCCGTCACACGACCCAAAAACAGAGCGACGACCTGCCGACGCGCAGGCCGTGCTCCAGAGGATTCCGCACATGTTTGGAGCTTTCCGTCGGTACTTTTCCACCGACCTTGCGATCGACCTCGGCACCGCCAACACACTGATATTTGCCCGCAACAAAGGCATCGTGCTGGACGAACCCTCGGTGGTCGCCATCCGCCACGAAGGCGGCCCCCATGGCAAGAAGGTGATCCAGGCCGTCGGCCGCGAGGCCAAGGCCATGCTGGGCAAGGTGCCCGGCAACATCGAGGCGATCCGCCCGATGAAGGACGGCGTGATTGCCGACTTCGTGATCACCGAGCAGATGATCAAGCAGTTCATCAAGATGGTGCACCCGCGCACGCTGCTCACGCCGAGCCCGCGCATCATCATCTGCGTGCCCTGCGGCTCCACGCAGGTCGAGCGCCGCGCCATCAAGGACGCGGCCGAAGCGGCCGGTGCGACTTCCGTCTACCTCATCGAAGAACCCATGGCCGCGGCCATCGGCGCCGGCCTGCCCGTGAGCGAGGCGTCGGGATCGATGGTGGTCGACATCGGCGGCGGCACCACCGAGGTGGGCGTCATCAGCCTGGGCGGCATGGTCTACAAGGGCTCCGTGCGCGTCGGCGGCGACCGCTTCGACGAAGCCATCATCAACTACATCCGCCGCAACTACGGCATGCTGATCGGCGAGCCGACTGCCGAAGTCATCAAGAAGAACATCGGCTCGGCATTCCCGGGCTCCGAGGTCAAGGAGATGGAAGTCAAGGGCCGCAACCTGTCCGAAGGCGTGCCGCGCAGCTTCACCATCAGCAGCAACGAAGTGCTGGAAGCCCTGACCGATCCGCTCAACAACATCGTCTCGGCCGTGAAGAACGCGCTGGAACAGACCCCGCCCGAACTCGGCGCCGACATCGCCGAGCGCGGCATGATGCTGACCGGCGGCGGCGCCCTGCTGCGCGACCTCGACCGCCTGCTGGCCGAGGAAACCGGGCTGCCGGTGCTGGTGGCCGAAGACCCGCTGACCTGCGTGGTGCGCGGTTGCGGCATTGCCCTCGAGCGCATGGACCGCTTGGGAAGCATCTTCACGAGCGAGTGAATGCGCCACCGCCATCATCGGCCGGCTCTGCTTCCGCAGGCCGGCCTTTTTGCCATCTGACGTTGCACGGCCAGGCTTGAACCATGCCCTTGGGCACGCTCGATCGCACAGCCCCGCCCCTGTTCAACCAGGGGCAGTCGGCGCTGAGCAAGCTGATCTTCTTCGGCGCGCTGGCGCTGTTCCTGATGGTGGCCGACGCGCGCTTCCATCTCGTGCAGCCCCTTCGTGCGGCCGTCGGCGCGGTGCTCTACCCGGTGCAATGGGTGGCGCTCAAGCCGGTGCAGCTGGCGGTCGGCGGCGGCCGCTATCTCGAAGACCTCCAGACCGCGCAGCGCAACGAGGACGAGGCCCGCAAGGCGCTCATGCAGCAGGCCGAACGCGCGAGCCAGGCCGACACGCTGGCGCAGGACAACGCGCGGCTGCGCGCGCTGCTCGAACTGCGCCAGACCACTCAGGCGCCGGGCCGCGCGGCCGAGGTGCTCTATGACGCGGCCGATCCGTACACGCGCAAGATCGTCATCGACCAGGGGCTCACGCAGGGCGTGGCGCCTGGCTCGCCCGTGATCGACGCGCACGGCGTGCTCGGCCAGGTGACGCAGGTGCTGCCTTTCACCAGCGAAATCACGCTGGTGATCGACCGCGATCTTTCGATCCCGGTGCAGAACACCCGCACCGGCGTGCGCAGCGTGGCCTTCGGCGACGCGTCGGCACATGGAGGTGGCCTCGAGCTGCGCTTCATGGCCGCCAATGCCGACCTGCAGGAGGGCGACCTGCTCTCTACCAGCGGTGTCGACGGCGTCTATCCGCCGGGCCTGCCGGTGGCGAAGATCGAGCGCATCGAACGGCGCGCAGACTCCGCCTTTGCGCGCATCTACTGCGTGCCGCTGGCCCGCGTGACGGCCGCGCGCTACGTGCTGGTGCTGGCGCCCACGGGCACGCCCTCGGCACCGCCGCCCGCGGCGCCCGCCGCCGCGGTGCGCAAGAAGTCCGAGGCCAAGGCCGCCAAGGCAGACAAGGGCGACAAGGGCGACAAGGGCGACAAGGGCGACAAGGCCGAGAAGAAACCCGCGGAGCGCGCCCGATGATCAAGCGCCCCGGACAACAGCAGCTCCTGCTGCCCGTGAGCCCGCTGTTCATGTGGGCGAGCCTCGTGGTGGCGCTGCTCATCAACATGATCCCGATCGGCCGGGCCGCATGGATGCCCGACCTGCTGGCCCTGGCCATCGTGTTCTGGGGCGTGCACCAGCCGATGCGTGTGGGCATTGGCGCGGCCTTCGTGTTCGGCTTGTGCATGGACGTGCACCAGGCTTCCATGCTGGGCCAGCATGCGCTGTCCTACACCACGCTGGGCTTCTTCGCGATCACCATCCACCGGCGCCTGCTCTGGTATCCGGTGTTGTCGCAGGCGCTGCAGGTGCTGCCGCTCTTCGCGGTTTCGCAGCTGATCGAGGTCGTCACGCGCCTGGTGGGCGGCGGTGTGTTTCCGGGCTGGACGGTGTTGATTTCCCCGGCGATCGAAGCCGTGCTGTGGCCCTTGGCGACCGCGCTGCTGCTTGCCCCGCAACGCCGCACCCCGGAACCCGACGAGAACCGTCCCCTCTAAAGCCAAAGCTCGCATCTGCCATCGCATTTGCCATCGCACTTGCACGCGCCTAAGCTCACGCCGCCATGACCGAGATCCGCAACGTCGCCGCCGACCTCGCACGCTTCAAGCGCCGCGTGATCGTGATCGGCATGGTGGTGCTATTCGCTTTCAGCCTGCTGGGCGCGCGGCTGGTGTACCTGCAGGTGGTGCGGCATGAAGACCTGGCCGAACAGGCCGAGAGCAACCGCACGGCCATCGTGCCCGTGGTGCCGAACCGCGGCCTCATCCTCGACCGCAACGGCATCGTGCTGGCCTCGAACTATTCGGCCTACACGCTGGAGATCACGCCCTCCAAGGTGGGCGATGTCGAGGAAACCATCGACAGCCTCACACAGGTGCTCGAGGTCTCGCCGCGCGACCGACGCCGCTTCAAGCGGCTGCGCGAGGACTCCCGCAGCTTCGACTCCATTCCGATCCGCACCCGCCTGAGCGACGAGGAGGTGGCGCGCTTCGCGGCGCAGCGCTACCGCTTTCCCGGCGTGGAGATCAAGGCGCGGCTGTTCCGCAACTACCCGCATGCCGAGATCGCCTCGCACGTGCTGGGCTACATCGGCCGCATCAACCAGCGCGAGAAGACCGCGATGGAAGACTGGGCCGAGGAAGACCAGGCCAACTACAAGGGCACCGACTACATCGGCAAGCTCGGCATCGAGCAAAGCTACGAGAAGACGCTGCACGGCCAGACCGGCGTCGAGCAGATGGAAACCTCGGCCGGCGGCCGCGCGGTGCGCCGGCTCGCGAGCCATCCGGCCACGCCGGGCAACACGGTGATGCTGTCGCTCGACATCAAGCTGCAGAAGCTGGTGGAAGACATGTTCGGCGACCGCCGCGGTGCGCTTGTTGCCATCGATCCCAAGACCGGCGAGGTGCTGGCCTTCGTGAGCAAGCCGACCTTCGACCCCAACCTGTTCGTCGAAGGCATCGACACCGAAAGCTGGAAAGAGCTCAGCGAATCGCTGGACAAGCCGCTGCTCAACCGCGCCCTGCGGGGCACCTACCCACCCGGCTCGACCTACAAGCCCTTCATGGCGCTGGCCGCGCTGCAAACCGGCAAGCGCGGCCCGAACGTGGTGGTGAACGACCCCGGGTACTTCAACTTCGGCGGGCACCGCTTCGGCAGCCCCGAAGGCAACATCGGCGGCGTCGACATGCGGCGCTCCATCCAGCTGTCGAGCAACATCTACTACTACTCGCTGGCTAACGAGATGGGCGTGGACCTGATCCACGACTTCATGAAGCCGATGGGCTTCGGCCAGATCACCGGCATCGACCTGGGCGGCGAGGTGCGCGGCGTGCTGCCCAGCACCGAGTGGAAGCGCAACGCCTACAAGCGGCCCGAGCAGAAGAAGTGGTATGCGGGTGAAACCATTTCGCTGGGCATCGGCCAGGGCTACAACGCCTTCACCATGCTGCAACTGGCGCAGGCCACGGCCATCGTGGCCGACGGCGGCATGAAGCACAAGCCGCATCTGGTGCTGGCCACGCGCAATACGGTGAGCGGGCAGGTGGCGCAGGTGCCGCAGCCACCGGCCGAGAACCTCGGCTACACCGCAGCCAACGTTGCGGTCGTTCGGGAGGGCCTCACCAGCGTGGTCACCAGCGGTACGGCGCGCGGCGTGTTCGCTGGCGCCAGCTACCAGGCGGCCGGCAAGACGGGCACCGCGCAGGCCGTGACGCAGGCGCAGAACACCAAATACAACGCGCGCGCGCTCGAGGAGCACCAGCGTGACCACGCCTTGTTCATGGCTTTTGCGCCGGTCAACGATCCGAAGATCGCCCTGGCGGTGATCGTCGAGAACGCTGGCTGGGGCGCCGGTGCCGCGGCACCCATCGCGCGCCGCGTGTTCGACTACTGGCTGCTGGACCAGTACCCGAGCGAAGCCGACATGGCCGCCATCAAGGTCGGCAAGGCCGCCGCCCCCATGGGCAAGCCGCGCGTGGCCAGCGAAGTGGCGTGGCCGGCGGCCGCCACCGCTGCAACGGCACCCTGATCTTGCTCCCTCTCCCTCTGGGAGAGGGTTGGGGTGAGGGCACTGTGCCGCCGATGAAGCGCGGCGCCCATACGATGGCCGCTGCCCTCACCCTAGCCCTCTCCCGGAGGGAGAGGGGACAGCACCGAAAGCCTCAGGCCGCCACCGTGCCGCTGACTTCCCCCAACCCGATACGCACCGCCCCCGCGCGCTCGCAGTAGCCGCGCATGATCAGCGTGTCGCCGTCTTCGAGAAAGGTGCGCTTCTCGCCGTTGGGCAAGGTGATCGCCTGCTTGCCGCCCAGTGTGAGCTCTATCAGCGAACCGGCCTCGTCGGGCTTGGGGCCCGAGAGCGTGCCCGAGCCCAGCATGTCGCCGGGTTGCAGGTTGCAGCCGTTCACCGTGTGATGCGTGACGAGCTGCGCGGCGGTCCAGTAGGCGGCCTCGGTGGTGTTGCCGCGCGTGAGGCGCACGGGGGCTTCGCCCGCAGCGTGCATCTTTGCGGTCTGCAGCAGCACCTCGAGCGTGATGTCGAGCGCGCCGCTTTCGCGGTTGGAGGATGCATCGAGGTACGGCAGCGGCTGCGGGTCTCCCGCCTGGCGCTCGAACCTGGCGCGGAATGGCGCCAACGCTTCCATCGTCACGATCCACGGGGAGAGTGTGCTCGCGAAGTTCTTCGAGAGGAACGGCCCGAGCGGCTGGTATTCCCAGGCCTGCAGGTCGCGCGCCGACCAGTCGTTAAGCAGGGCCACGCCGAACAGATGGTCTTCGGCTTCACCAATCGCAATCGGCTCGCCGAGCGCATTGCCGCGGCCGACAAAGAAGCCAAGCTCCAGTTCGTAGTCGAGCCGCTTCGACGGGCCGAAGCTGGGCTCGGCCGCATCCGGCGCCTTGGTCTGCCCCTGCGGGCGCTTGAAGACCTGGCCGCTCACGCCGATGGACGAGGCGCGGCCGTGATAGCCGATGGGCACCCACTTGTAGTTGGGCATCAGCGGCTGGTCGGGACGGAACAGCTTGCCGATGGTGGTCGCGTGATGGATGCCGGTGTAGAAGTCGGTGTAGTCGCCGATGCGGCAGGGCACGGTCATCTCGGCCTTGGCCTGCGGCAGCAGCGCCTTCGACCATGCGGCCTCTTTGCCGCTGCCTTCGGCGAGGCCGGCGGAGAGGGCGGCGCGCAGGGCCTGGCGGTCCTTCGCGCTGGCGCTCATCAGCGCGTTCATGTCGTCGGTGTCGGCCAGGCCTGCGGCACGGAGGTCGAGCACCTGGTCGCCGATGGCAACCCCGATGCGATAGCCTTCCTCGGTGCCCGCCGCGCGGAAGCGGCCAAAGGGCAGGTTCTGGATCGGAAAGTCGCAGCCGGGCTCGTTGGCCGAAGCAACCCAGCTGCGCAGCTTGGGGTCATGGGTGGCGTTCAATGCGGTGGTCATGAATGTCTTTCTGTGAGTGTCCAACGAGATCACGGCTTGAACTGGTCCTGGAGGCCAGCCCAGCAGTCCGCATAGTCGGTATCGAGCGCGGGGCTCTGGAGCGCAAAGTTGGTCGGAATGAAGCGCAAGCGGCTCTCGAACATGAAGGCCAGCGTGTTGTCCAGCTTGTGCGGCTTCAGGTCGGAATGCGCGGCCTTGTCGAAGGCTTCCTCGTCCGGTCCGTGCGGCACCATGCAGTTGTGCAGGCTCGCGCCGCCGGGCTTGAAGCCGCCCGGCTTGGCGTCGTATTCGCCCAGCACCAGGCCCATGAATTCGCTCATGAGGTTGCGGTGGAACCATGGCGGACGGAAGGTGTTCTCCATCACCATCCAGCGCGGCGGGAAGATCACGAAGTCGCAGTTCGCGGTGCCGGGCGTGTCGGTGGGCGAGGTCAGCACGGTGAAGATCGACGGATCGGGATGGTCGAAGCTGATCGAGCCGATGACCATGAAATTGGCCGTGTCGTACTTCACCGGCGCCAGGTTGCCGTGCCATGCGACCACGTTGAAAGGCGACTGCTTCGCCGGTGCTTTCCAGAAGCGGCCACCAAATTTTTTGACGAGTTCGTAGGCGCCGCCGCCGTCCTCGAAGGCCGCCACGGGCGCCTGGAAGTCGCGCGCGTTGGCCAGGCCGTTGGAGCCGATGGGCCCGAGTTCGGGCAGGCGGAAATGTGCGCCGTAGTTCTCGCAGACATAGCCGCGGGAGAGTCCGTCCGGCAGCGCCACCTTGAACGCCATGCCGCGCGGCAGCAGCGCGATTTCGCCGGGCTTGACGTCCAGCACGCCGAGCTCGGTCGTGATCACGAGGCGGCCCTGCTGCGGCACGACGAGCATCTCGCCGTCGGCGTTGACAAAAGCGCGGCGCTCCATCGAGCGGCCCGCCAGGTACATGAGCGAGCCGATGCCCACCTGCGCTTCGGCGTCGCCGTTGGCCGCGATCGTGTGCATGCCGTCGATGAAGTCGGCCTCGGCCGCGCCGTCCAGCGGCAGCGGATTCCAGCGCAGCGGCTCGGGCGGCAGCGCGATCTCGCGGTCGGCGCCGGTGGTCCAGTGCGCCTGCGCGTACTGCTGGTAGCGGCCCGACACCACCGAGGGCTGGCGGCGGTACAGCCAGGTCCGGCGGTTCTCGCGGCGCGGCGCGGTAAAGGCAGTACCCGAAAGCAATTCGGTGTACAGGTCGAAGGGCGCGCGCTGCGGGTTGTTGCGGCCCTGCGGCAGGGCGCCCGCGACGGCCTCGCTGGCGTACTCGTTGCCGAAGCCGCTTTGATAGAGCCGTTCGGTGGCGGGGGTTGCGGTGGTCATGGTGTCCTCATGAGATGGCTGTTTGGATGGGTTACTTCGCCGCGTCGAGTGCTTCGCGCAGCACGGTGAGCGAGCCAATGTGGTTGGCCAGCACCAGCACGAGGCGCGCGTTGTAGGCATTGCTCTCTTCAGTGGAAAGGCCTTGATGCGCCTCGATCAGCGCTTCGTAGAAATCATCAGGCGCTTCGAGGTTCGGCGCCGTGTTCAGGTGTTGTTGATGCTGTTGCATGGTGGTGCTCAAGTCTTCGCCAACGCGTGGTCGATGGCGGCGCGAATGTTCTCGGCCGTGGGACGCCGCCAGCGCGCACACACATGCTGGTCGGGCCGCAGCAGGTACACGGTGCCGGGTTGCGCGTCGTAGCGCTGCGTGGCAAGTTCGCCTTCGGGCGATGCGCCTTGCACGCGCACGATGTGCAGCGGAAAGTCGCATGCCTTCAGTGCCTGCAGGCTGCGCTCGGCCGCCTCGCCCTGGCCGAACACCAGTGCGGTGAACCGCAGCGCGTGGCATTCGCGCAGCAGCCAGCCGGTGCTGCCGTCGGCCTGCACGAGCGGTGCATCGGCCGCTGCGGCGCCCGGCACCATCGCACCCTTGAACACATCGGCATCGGGCGTGTTGAGCGGCGAGTCGTGCAGCACTGCGGGCACTGAAAGCCGCCCGCTGTTGACCAGCGTGCGTGCGAAGGCATGGCGCTTGGTGAGCTCCAGCACTGCGTCGCGGAACAGGCGGCTCACTTCGCTCTTGGGCGTGATGAAGTCGGTGGCGCGTGTGGAGTTGCGGATGTTCTCGTCGGCCGCGTATTCGCGCTCGCTCGCGTAGCTGTCGAGCAGCGCATCGGGCGCGTCACCCTCGAGCACGGCGGCGAGTTTCCACGCAAGGTTGTCGGCGTCCTGCACACCCGAGTTGGCGCCGCGCGCGCCGAACGGCGACACGCCATGCGCCGAGTCGCCCGCGAACAGCACTCGGCCATGGCGGAAGTGCTCCATGCGCTGGCAAGCAAAGGTGTAGACACTGGCCCAGCCGATCTGGAACTGCACACCCTCGAAGCCGATGCTGTCGAGCAGCGCGCGCACACGCGGCGTGATGTTCTCGGGCTTGCGTTCTTCCACCGGATCGGCGTCCCAGCCGAGCTGGAAGTCGACGCGCCACATGCCGTCGGCCTGCTTGTGCAGCAGCACGCTCTGGCCGGGGTGGAACGACGGGTTGAACCAGAAGCGGCGCTCTGTAGGCAAGTCCGCATCCATCGTGATGTCGGCAATCAGGAAGCGGTCGCGGAACACGCGGCCTTTGGCTTCTAGGCCCATCAGCTGTCGCAGGTTGGAGCGCGAGCCGTCGCAGGCGCCAACGTAATCGGCCGCCAGCTGGTAGCTGCCCTCGGGCGTCTCCACCGTGAGCACCGCAGCACCGCCGTTCTGTGCAATGCCGACGACCTTGTTGTTCCAGCGCAGGTCGGTCAGCGGCAGCGCCGCGGCGCGTTCGACGAGATAGCCTTCGACGTAATACTGCTGCAGGTTGATGAACGCCGGGCGCTCGTGGCCGGGCTCGGGCAGCAGGTCGAAGCGATAGACCTGTTCGTCGTGGAAGAACACCTTGCCCACATGCCACGACACGCCCTTGTCGACCATGCGGTCGCCGCAGCCGAGGCGGTCGAACACCTCGAGCGTGCGCTTGGCAAAGCAGATGGCGCGCGACCCGCTGGAGAGGGTGTTGTCGTTGTCGAGCAGCACCACCGGAATTTCGCGCTGCGCCAGGTCGATGGCCAGCGCGAGGCCGACCGGTCCGGCGCCGACGATCACCACAGGGTGGCGCACGGGCGTGGCCGCGTCCTGGTCGGCGTGGCGCTTGTAGTCGAAGCGCAGGCTTTGGTAGTCGATCACGTGTTGTCTCCGTGTCTTTGTCTTGCCCCTTCCCCCTTTGGGGGAAGGCTGGGATGGAGGGAGCAAGGCAATCAGCCTTCCAGCGCCTTCCACATCTCGATGTCCCGCTCCGCCGTCCACACGCGCGGATCGGCGTGGCCCGAGGCTTCGTCATATGCGCGGCTCACATCGAACGGCATGCAGTGGTCGAAGATCACCCACTGGCTGTACTTGGGCTTGAGCTTGGCGTAGGTGTCCTTGTAGACGGTGTTCAGGTCGCGGCCGGCCTTCACGCCCTCTTGCACGCTGGCGTACACGTCGGAGATGAAGTTGCGCGTGCCCGTCAGACCCTCGGCCACTTCGGCCGGTGTGGTGAGCGCGGCGCCACGGCCCGGCACCAGCGCGGCCGGCTTGAGCGCGGCGATGTTGTCCAGCGTTTGCGGCCAGTCCTGGAAGTAGGCATCGCCTGCATACGGCGTGGCGCCGAATTCGACCAGGTCGCCCGACAGCAGCGTGCGCTCCTCGGGCAGCCAAACCACCGTGTCGCCCTTGGTGTGGCCGCGGCCCAGCTGGATCAGCTGCACCTCGAGCTTGCCCAGCCACAGCGTCATCCTGCCGGTGAAGGTCATGGTGGGCCAGGTCAGGCCCGGCGGCACCGTCTCGACGTTCTGGAACAGGCGCGGAAAGCGGCCGATCTCGCTGGCCTTGTCCTGCTCGCCGCGCTCCACGATCAGGTCGCGCGTGTCCTGGCTGGCAAGGATGTGCTCGGCCCCGTAGCCGGCCGCGCCCAGCACGCGCACTGCGTGGTAGTGCGTGAGCACCACGTACTTGATGGGCTTGTCGGTCACTTCGCGGATGCGGCGCACCACGTCGGCCGCCATGGCGGGCGTGGCCTGGGTGTCGGCCACCAGCACGCAATCGTCACCGATCACGATGCCGGTGTTGGGATCGCCCTCGGCGGTGTAGGCCCAGGCGTGCTCGGAGATCTGGCTGAAGGTGATCTTCTTCTCTTCCAGGTCGGCCTGGCTGGCGAACTTCTTGGCTTGGCTCATTGGTCTGTCTCCGTCGAATGGTGGGTGAATTTTGATTCGTCTAAAGCGAATGAATTCATGGTTAACGAATTTTCGAAGTGTAAGCCCCAGATCGGTTAATGTCTAATCCCTTCTTCATGAACGAACAATCAGACGCCAAGGCGGGCCCATGACAGCCAGTGACACCGACCGCGCCGCCCAGCGCGGCATCCAGAGCATCGAGGTGGGTGGCCAGCTGCTGCGCGCGCTGGTGCACCACGGCCGGCCGATGGCGCTGAAAGACCTGGCGCGGGAAGCCGACATGACGGCCGCCAAGGCCCATCCCTACATGGTGAGCTTCGGGCGGCTCGGCCTGATCGAGCAGGACCGCGCCAGCGGCCACTATCTGCTCGGCCCGCTGGCCTTGCAACTGGGGCTCATCAGCCTGCAGCAGGCCGACCCGGTGCACATTGCCACGCCGCTCATCGCCGAGGTGGCCCAGCGCATCGGCCACACGGTGGCGCTCGCGGTCTGGGGCGCGCGCGGCGCCACCATCGTTCGCACGGCCGAATCGCCTTCGCCGGTGCACGTGAACATGCGGCACGGCACGGTGTTCTCGCTCACGAACACGGCATCGGGCCGAATTTTTGCCGCTTACCTCGCCGCCGACACGGTCAGGCAGCTGCTCGACGCAGAGGGCCGGCGCGAGAAGCAGCGCAAGTCCGGCGAAGAGCCGCCTGAGGCCGGCATGCCGCCGCAACCACCCCTGCCAGCGTGGAGCGAGTTCGAGCGCCAGCTGCAGGAAGTGCGGCTGCACGGCATCAGCCGTTCCGAAGGCGAGGTGATCGAAGGTGTGAGCGCCATGGCCGCGCCGGTGTTCGACCACACGGGGGCCATCGTGCTGTCGGTCACGGCCATTGGGCCGGCGGCCATCTTCGATACCGCCTGGGACGGCGAAATCGCACGCGCGCTCAAGGCCTGCGCGGGCACGGTCTCCGGGCGGCTGGGCGCCGCGCCTGCCGGAAAAAACGGTTCCGGAAAATCGGGCCCCTGACCCCGGGCCCGTCCCGCGATTCGGGCGTCCCGATCCGGCTCAGCCTTTCTTGCCGCCCAGCAGCACCAGCGCGCCGCCCACCACGATGGCGGCCACACTCGCCCAGGCGGGGAAGTTGACCTGCTGCTTCTCCTTCACCGAGAACTCCAACGGACCCAGCTTGGCCTGGTGTGTTTCCTTCGTGAAACTGAAGCCGCCGAGCCCGAGTCCCGCGATGCCTGCGACGACGAGCAGGATGCCGATGATGCGTGTTGCGTTCATGGTGGGTCTCCTCCAGTGATGAAAATTCGCCTTGCCTTGTGAGCCGAGCCTACGGCCGCGCCTGCTGGTCCACCCACTGCACGACCTCGGCCACGGCCGCATCGGTGGCCGCGGCCAGTGCCTTGACGCCGCCGGGCGCGTTGGCGCTCGGCGCGGGATGCCGTACGGTGAAGGTCCGCTGGCCCACCACGCGGTCGCCGCCGCTGCCGCCGCGGATCAGCGTGGCGCGCAGCCGGACCAGGCCGACACTGCTGCCGGCCGACTCGAAATAGTGGCTGAACTCGTCGAGCGAGATGCGCAGCGTGTCGGGCACCTTGCCCTCGGCGCGCGCGATGGTCGCGCTTTCTTCCGGGCCGAGCACCGTGCGCCGTTCGGCGAGCGCATCGCGCAGCCGCTGGCGCAGCAGCTGCGCCGGCGGCAGGCTCCAGCGCGACTGGCCGTAGGGACGCAGTTCGTTGGCATCGGCATAGCCGAGCCGGTAAAGAATCTGCGTGCCGTCGAGCCGGGTGTTGCTCTCGACCTCGGCCAAGGCCAGCGTGGGCAATGCGGCCGCGGGCGGCTGGGCGGCCGTGGCCGGTGGTGCGGCAATGCCGGGCCCGAAGTCGTACAGCGTGGCGCGCACCGGCTTGTCCGGCAGCGCGCCGCAGCCGGCGATCAGCAGCGCGAGGCCGGCGCCAACGAAGACGGCGGCAAGCGGGCGGGGGTGAAGGGCATCGTTCTTCATGGTCATCATCACCTTCAGGGGCGTGCCAGGGAATTGGTGGCCGGCGGCGCCGAGAAGCCAGGCTCGCCGGGCCCGGCGGCGGTGCCGCCGCTGCCGAACAGCAGCGATTGCGGGTTGTCGTTGATGCCGTCCGCTGCGCGGCCGAGCCGGCGCACTGCGCGGGAGGTGTCGTCGGCCACGCGGTTCACGCGCGGCAGCGTGGCGGCATTGAAGGAATCGACCGCCTGCGCCAGCGCCTTGGTGCCGTCGCTCAGCCGCTCGACCGGGCCGTCCGGCGCGTTCAATCGGCCCACGGTGGTGTTGAAGTTGTTGGCCACGCGCGAGACGTCGCCGGCCGCCTTCTTCACCGTGGTCATCGTCTCGGGAAGCGCTGCCAGCGCGGGGTTCAACCCGGTCTTCACCGTGTTGTCGAGCTGCTTGATGAGCGTGTTGGCGCTGGCCGAGGCCGCCGCAATGTTTTCGAGCGCGTCGGCCGTCCGCTTCTGGTTGTCGTCTCCCAGCAGCGTGTTGGCGCGCTTGGTCACTTCCTCGACCTGGTTGATGATCGATTCACCACGGTCCTGCAGCTGCGCCAGCATCGAAGGCTTGAGCGGAATGCGCGGCGGATCGTCGTTGTTGGGCTTGAGCACGACGTTCGATTCACCCTTGTCGTCCAGCGCGATGAAGGCCAGCCCGGTCACGCCCTGATAGCTCAGTGTGGCAAAGCTCGAGGTGGTGAGCGGCACGCGCTCGTCCACGGTGATGCGCACGCGCACGTTGCCCTTCACCTTGGGGTCGAAGTCGATCGACGTCACCTTGCCGACCGCAATGCCGCGGTAACGCACCATGGCCTGCGGCTGCAGGCCGCTGACCGCGTCGCGGGTGGAGAGTTCGTAGATGTTGCGCACGGTGTTGTCGCGCGTGAACCAGACCACCAGCCCCACGAGCACGGCGATGAGGCCGAGCACGAAGGCGCCGGCGGCGATGGCATGGGCTTTGTTTTCCATGATGTGGCTACCTTTCAGTGGCCCGCGCCGACGGGTGGCGGCGGGGCTTTGGCGGGTTTGTCATGCAGGGCCTCCAGGGCACGCTGGCCGCGCCCTCCCAGAAAATATTCGTGGATGAACGGATGCGGATACGTGATGACTTCGCGCGCCGATCCGCTGGTGATCACCTTGTGGTCGGCCAGCACCGCGATGCGGGTGCTCAGGTCGAACAGCGTGTCCAGGTCGTGCGTGACCATGACCACCGTCAGCCCCAGTTCGCGGTGCAGGCCGCGCAGCAGATCGCAGAAGCTGTCGGCGGATTCGGGGTCGAGGCCGGCCGTGGGTTCGTCGAGCAGCAGCAGCGGCGGGTCCATGATGAGCGCGCGCGCCAGCGCCACCCGCTTGATCATGCCGCCCGACAAGTCCGCCGGGCTCATGTTGGCATGCCGGGGCTGCAGGCCCACCATCTGCAGCTTGACCAGCGCCGCATTGCGGATCAGCTCGTCGGGCAGGAGCTTGAGCTCGCGCAGCGGAAAGGCAATGTTTTCGAGCACGCTGAAGGCCGAGAACAGCGCGCCGTGCTGGAACAGCATGCCCACGTTGGCCGCCCCCTTGGCGCTGAGCTCGCCGGGCGCACGGCCCAGCACCTCGACGATGCCCTTCGAGGGCTTTTCGAGCCCGAGGATCTGGCGCAGCAGCACCGTCTTGCCGGTGCCCGAGCCGCCGACCAGCGAGAGCACTTCTCCGCGCTCGATGTGCAGGTCGAGGTCGCGGTGAACGATGTTCTCGCCGTCGGCGTTCTTGAACACCGTCCAGAGTTTGCGGATGTCGACGACGACAGTGGTTGAGGATTCGGTCATTCGAATACCTCCGCGCTTCGCACTGCGGTGCGAGCCTCCTTCGGAGCGGCCGGGCGGGGGCTCATGCCCGGAACCCCACGCCTTTGAACAGCACCGCGAACAGCGCGTCGACCAGGATCACCGCGGTGATAGAGGTCACGACCGACGAGGTGGTGCCGCGCCCCAAGCTTTCGGTGTTGGGCTTCACCTTCATGCCGAAGTAGCAGCCGATCAGCGCAATCAAAATGCCGAACACCGCCGACTTCGCCAGCGCGAGCCAGAGGTTCGCGATCGGCACCGCGCGCGGCAGCGCCGACAGGAAGTACGAAGGCGAAATGTCGAGTGCGGCGTCGGCCGCGAACATGCCGCCCACGAGCGCCGCCATCGAAGTCCAGAGGCTGATCAGCGGCATGGCAATGGCCAGCGCCATCACGCGCGGCATCACCAGCCTGAAGCCATGCGGAATGCCCATCACGCGCATGGCGTCGAGCTCTTCGGTCACGCGCATCACGCCGATCTGGGCCGTGATGGCCGAGCCCGAGCGCCCCGCGATCAGCACTGCGGCAAGCACCGGCCCGAGCTCGCGGATCAGGGACAGCCCGAGGATGTTGACGACGAAGGCCTCGGCGCCGTACTGGCGCAGCTGCTGCGAGATCAGGTAGGCCAGCACCACGCCAATCAACAGGCCGACAAGTGCCGTGATGTGCAGCGCCGTCGCGCCGAACTGATAAAGATGCCCAGAAAAATCCCGCCAGGGCGCGCGGTGCGGCGCGCGCACGAGCGTGAGGGCATCGAGCGCAAGCTGGCCGATCACCCCGACGAAATCGCGCATCATTTCCAGCGCGCGGGGACCGGTGTGCGAGAAATGCTTCAGGCGCTCGGCCAGCGTGGGCGGCGGCTCGTCGGGCGTGCCGACGGTGTACAGGGCCACCTGGTCGAGCACCGCCTTGTGCTGCGGCGACATCTCGAGCGTGGCAGGCCAGGCATGGCGCCAGTGCTCCCACAACAACTGCGCGCCGATGTGGTCGAGCTGCTCGATGGGACGCAGATCCCAGGCGCGGTCTTCAGCCGGAGGCGCGCCCGCCAGGTCCCTGGTAAGTGCCTGCCACGAAGGGCGCGACGACATGGCCAGCGTGGTCCAGCGGCCGCTGGCCACGGTCCAGCGGCGGCCGTCCTCCTCGCGTTCTTCGACACGCGGCAACGCGCTGCCGGCGGCGGGTGCGTCGGCAGTCGAAGTTGCTAGGGACATGATGCGGCGGTGCAGGGCGAAGTAAGAAAAAAGAGGCGGTCTCGATGGGCGCATCGTAACCGGATGAATCGGCTTTCCTCGTGCGTTGCGCCTCCGGTTTGCGTAGGGCGGAACGCCGTCCGATGGAACATTTGCGGCTTTTTTTCGGTCAGTGCCAGGCCCGTGCCAGCGCGTTCCATGCGCTCGCGATCACGGGCTCATTGCGCCGTGCCGCCAGCGAGACGAAGCGCAGCGCGCAGTCGAGCTGAACGCGGTCGGCCATCACGAGGCCGTGCGACTGGCTCTCGCGAATGGCGATCGAGTCGCGCAAGAGGCTCAGGCCCACGCCGGACTTCAGCAGGTCGAGCATCGAGGCTTCCTGATCCACCAGCGCCACCCGTCGCGGCGAGAGCCCGAGCGGGCCGAACACCTTGTCCAGCAGCCGGTGATGCGCGGACTCCGGCGGCGTGGCGAGCCAAGGCAGCGCCGCCAGCGCCTTCCAGTCGCGGCCAAGCACCTGCGGGCCCCAGCCCGCGGGGGCGACCACGCGGTAGGTGAAGCGGGTGAGCGTGCGCGCCGCGAGCGGCGCTGGCGCGGCGGCATCGCCGTCATCCGCATCGAGGTGAAAGCCCACGTCGAGTTCGCCGCGCAGCACCTGCGCCAGCACAGTGCCGCTCATGCCGTGGCGCAGCTCGGTTTCGAGCTGCGGGGCCGACTCCACCAGTTCGCGCAGGAACACGCCAAGCCGGGTGAACTCCGGGTCGAGGATGGTGCCGATGCGCAGCGCCCCGCGCACCGTGCCCTGCAGGTTGCGTGCGGCCTGCTGCATGTCTCCCACGGCCGCGAGCACGCGCTCGGCCTGTGGCAGCAATGCCGCGCCGTCGGCCGTGAGCGCGAGCCCATGCGGCGTGCGCGTGAAGAGCTGGAGCCCGGTTTCCTCGGCCAGGCGCTTGAGCTGCAGGCTCACCGCCGGCTGCGTGAGGTGCAGCCGCTCGGCCGCGCGCGACACGCTGCCTTCGCGCGCCGCGTGCACGAAGGCGCGCAAGATCTGGAGGTCCAAGCCGGCGGCAGTCATATAAGACCAATTTATAAACTACTTGCGCCGAAATCATTGGCTTTTTAAGCGTGGCCTGGTGAAACTTCGGCCTGGGGCGCCTCATGGCGCCATGAGTATCAAAAATATCGTCCTCGGAGACAAGCAGCCGCCATGAGCAACGACAACACATTCGACTACATCGTCATCGGTGGCGGCACGGCAGGCGCTTTGATGTGCAACCGGTTGACCCGCAAATCGCAACAGCGCACGCTGCTGATCGAGGCCGGCCGCAAGGACGACTACCACTGGATCCACATTCCGGTGGGCTACCTGTATTGCATCGGCAATCCGCGCACCGATTGGCTCTACAGCACCGAGCCCGACGCGGGGCTCAACGGGCGCACGCTGCGCTACCCGCGCGGCAAGACGCTGGGCGGCTGCTCCAGCATCAACGGCATGATCTACATGCGCGGCCAGTCGCGCGACTACGACCAGTGGGCGCAGCTCACGGGCGACGACGCCTGGCGCTGGGAAAACGTGCTGCCCGATTTCAAGAAGCACGAGGACTACTACCTTGGCGCCGACGAGGTGCACGGTGCCGGCGGCGAATGGCGTGTGGAGAAGCAGCGGCTGCGCTGGGACATCCTCGACGCCTTTGCCGAAGCCGCCGTGGAGGCCGGCGTGCCGCACAGCACCGACTTCAACCGCGGCAGCAACGAAGGCGTCGGCTACTTCCAGGTCAACCAGAAGAACGGCTGGCGCTGGAACACGGCCAAGGCCTTCTTGCGGCCGGTCTGCTATGGCCGGCCCAACTTCGAGATGTGGGTCAACGCGCACGTCACCAAGCTGATCGTCGAGACCCAGCCCGACGGCAGCCGGCGCTGCACCGGCGTGCAGGTGTGGGACGGCCACGAGATGGTGACCGCGCACGCCACGCGCGAGGTAGTGCTCTGCGCCGGCAGCATCGGCTCGCCGCAGATCCTGCAGCTTTCGGGCATCGGCCCGGCCGAGCTGCTGCGGCAGCACGGCATCGATGTGGTGCTCGACGCGCCCGGCGTCGGCGCCAACTTGCAGGACCATCTGCAGATTCGCGCGGTCTACAAGATCAATGGCGCGCCCACGCTCAACGTGCTGGCTTCGTCGATGTACGGCAAGGCGAAGATCGGGCTCGAATACCTGATGAAGCGCAGCGGGCCGATGAGCATGGCGCCGTCCCAGCTCGGCGCCTTCACGCGCAGTTCACCCGATCATGAGTGGCCCAACCTCGAATACCACGTGCAGCCGCTGTCGCTCGATGCCTTCGGCGAGCCGCTGCACAGCTTTCCGGCCTTTACCGCGAGCGTGTGCAACTTGAATCCCACGAGCCGCGGCACCGTGCGCATCAAGAGCCCCCGCTTCCAGGATGCGCCCGCCATCGCGCCCAACTACCTGAGCACCGACGAAGACCGGAAGGTGGCGGCCGATTCGCTGCGCGTGACGCGCCGCATTGCGTCGCAGCCCGCACTCGCCAAGTACAAGCCCGAGGAATGGAAGCCCGGCGTGCAGTACCAGAGCGATGAGGACCTGGCGCGCCTGGCCGGCGACATCGCGACCACCATCTTCCACCCGGTCGGCACCACCCGGATGGGCGCCGATGGCGACCCGATGGCGGTGCTCGATTCGAAGCTGCGCGTGCGCGGTGTGCAGGGCCTGCGGGTGGTCGACGCGGGTGCCATGCCTACGATCACGAGCGGCAACACGAACAGCCCGACGTTGATGATGGCCGAGAAGGCTGCGGGGTGGATTTTGGAAGAGAACCGCTGAGGCGCTTGTTTGTAGGAGCTGTGTATTCGAGGCGCTGTTGTTCAGGGCGCGTGCACAGGCCACCGGGTACTCCCCTCCGCGAATGTCCCCCGGCTTCGCCTCCTCCTTTATTTCGCTGCGGGGAGTACCCGGCGCCCTGTGCACACCAGGCGCTGCTCTTGTTCCGCTCGATCAACCACCGCTCTGAACAACGGTCCCGCTGGCGGGGTGCCTTGCGCAGCGAAATAAAGGGGGAGGCCGCAGGCCGGAGGACATTCGCGGAGAAAGGTACCCCGTCGGCGGGAGCGCGCCCCGAATGCCTCCCGGTTCAAGTCACTTCTCAATAGTCTTGTTCCAGCGCGCATTCCACGCAGGACGATTGGCGTTGATGCTGTCCCAGTCAATGGTGACCGCAGTCTTCATCCACTTGTTGATGTCGGCCACCTGCTGCACACCGTCACCAACGGCAGGCGCCTTGGGGTTGGTCGGAATCTGCGCGCCGTACTGCAATACATTGGCCTGAGCCAGCGGGCTTAACAAGAACTCGGCAAGCTTTTGCGACAGCTCGGGCTCGCTGTTGTTCGCGATCACGCACTGGCCCACCATCAAAACTACCGCGCCTTCCTTCGGCGGCGCGTATTCCACCGGAATGCCCTTGGTCTTCAGCGCGGCCACGGCGGTGGGCGTCAGCGGAAAGATCGCAGCCTCGCCGGTCTGCACCATTTCCGACAGCTTGGCCGAACTGGGGATGTACTCGAGCACGTTCGGGCCGATGCTGGTGGGCCAGGCCTTGAAGCCAGGCTCCACGTTCTTGTCATTGCCGCCCTGGATGCGGTTGAACATCAGGAAGCCGTGCAGCCCGAAGGACGATGAAGACATCGACTGGAACACCACCTTGCCCTTGTACTTGGGGTCGGCCAGGTCCATCCAAGACGTGGGCGCGGCCCAGCCTTTTTCCTTGAACATCTTGGCGTTGTAGGCCAGGCCCGTCATGCCCAGGCTCACGCCGCTGGCCATGTCGTCCTTGAAGCGCGCGGCCGGGTAGATTTCTGCGAGCGAGGGGTTGGGCCGCTGCTTCTGGCACAGGCCCATGCCGATGGCGCGCACCATGATGCCGTCGTCCAGAAACATCACGTGCATCTGCGGTCGGTCCTTGTTGGCCTGGGCCTTGGCGAGGATGTCGGACGAGGTGCCCGGCACCACCACCACCTTGGCGCCGTACAGCTTCTCGAAGGCTGGGAACACGTACTGCGTGTACGCCTTCTCCATGGTGCCGCCGTTCATGCCGATGTAGAGCGTCTTGGTTTGAGCGCTGGCAGCGCCGCCGGCCGCGAGCGCGGCCACCGCCGCCGCACCGAGCACGGTCCGGCGAAGAGAGAAGAAAGAAGTCTTCTGGAAACGGGACATGGTGTTTTCCTTTCAGGGTGGGGTGGGGGTGGTTGGTTCTTCTGCGAAGAAGCGTTCGATCGAGAAGGCCTCGATCGGCGTGCTGCTGCGGCCGTCGCGCACGAGTTCGGCCAGCACTTCGCCGGCCGCGGGGCCGATCTGGAAGCCCGCGCCCGAGAAGCCGAAGCCATGGAACAGTCCGGGCGTGGTGCGGCTGGGCCCGAGCACTGGCTGGCGGTCGGGCAGATAGCCTTCGGTGCCGCTCCAGGTGCGGATGAAGTGCGCGTGGCGCAGCGCGGGCAGCAGCTCGATGGCCTGTGCCGCGAGCGTGGCGATGGCGTCGCTGCCGGCACGGGCGCGGTCGGCATCGACCGCGATGCCCGCGCCGCCGCCGAGCACGAGGTTGCCGCGCGCCACCTGCCGGCCGTAGATGCCGCCGCCCTCCACGCCGAGGCTCCAGTCCATGAAATGCGGCATCGGCTCGGTCACCACCATCACGGGGTTGCCCGAGCGCAGCGGCACGGTTTCGCCGAATCGGGTCGCGATCGGGCCGGACCAGGCGCCCGCGCAGTTGAGCAGCACGGGCGCGTGCACTTCGAGCGCATTGCCCGAGCGCAGCATGAACATCGCGCCGTCGTGCGCCACTTCGTCGACCGCGTGGCGCTCGAAGACTTGCGCGCCCGCGCGCTGCGCCGCGAGCGCGAAGGCCGGCGACACCAGCCGCGGATTGGCCTGCCCGTCTTCCACGCACAGCGAGCCGCCGACGGCGCGCGCACCGAGCCAGGGGCAGTGCTCGCGCAGGCGGGTATCGGAGATCAACTCGAGCCCGAGGTCGAAGTCCAGGCTTTGGGAGCGGTAGCGTTCGAGCGAGGCCATGTCCGACTCGCTGCGCGCGATCTTGAAGTGGCCAGAGCGCAGGTATTCGCCATCGGTGCCGATCAGCGAAGGCAGGCGGCCCCAGATCCGATGCGCGCGTTGCGCGAGTGGCAACTGGCTCAGCGGGCGCCCCTGGCGCCGCACGCCGCCGAAGTTCACGCCGCTGGAGCGCGAGCCGCAGAGGTCGCGCTCCAGCAGCGCCACGCCGATGCCCATCTGCCGCAGCGCGAGCGCGGCCGAAGAGCCGACGATGCCGCCGCCGACAATGGCCACGTCGGTGCGCAGTGTCTTGATCGAACTCATGCGCCAGCGCCTTCAGCGGGCTCGCGCACGGCAAGCTGGATTGGAATCGGCTTGATCGGCGCCTGACCGCGCAGCCGTCCCACCTGCTGCAATGGCAGCCCCGTGGCGTGCGCCAGGATCTCGGCCGCGGCGACGCCGCACATGCGGCCCTGGCAGCGGCCCATGCCCACGCGCGACAAGGCCTTGAGGCGGTTCATTTCGTCGGTGCCGTTCTCGGCAACGCTCTGGCGCAACGTGCCGGCCGTGATGTTCTCGCATCGGCAGACCACCAGTTCGTCGGGCGCTTGCGCGGCCCAGTCGGAGGGCACCGGAAAGGCGCGCTCCAGCCCCTCGCGAAATGCGCCGAGCTTGTGAAGCTTGCGTTCGAGCGTTTCGGCGCGCGCGGGGTCGACGGCCACGCCATGGTCAACCAGCAGCGCGAGCGCGGCGCGTTCGCCGGCCCATTCGGCTGCATCGGCACCCATGATGCCGGCGCCATCGCCCGCGAGGTACACGCCCCCTACGCTGGAGCGGCCGGCTGCATCGCGCACCGGCAGATGGGCGCGGTGCAGCGGCGCAAATTCGAAGCGGCAGCCGAGCAGATCGGCCAGCTGGGTTTCGGAGCGCAGCGCATAGCCGACGCCGACGGCATCGCAGGCCAGCGTGCGCTCTTCGCGGCCGTCGTGCCATGCCACGCCGGCCACGCGGCTTTCGGTGGCGTCACCGAGCACGCGCAACGGCCGCACGCCTCTGTGCAGCGCCACGCCGTGCGCGCGCAGCCAGGCCACGTAATACACGCCTTTTGCGAATACCGCGGGTTGCCGCAGCATCGCGGGCGTGGCGGCCAACTGGTCGGCGAGCCGTGCCGTGTCGAGCACCGCGGCCACCTTCGCTCCGGCCTTTGCGTACTGATAGGCCACCAGGTAGAGCAACGGACCGGTGCCCATGAACACCACGCGCTGCCCGATGGCGCAGCCCTGGAACTTGAGTGCGACTTGCGCGCCGCCCAGCGTGTAGACGCCGGGCAATGTCCAGCCGGGCACCGGCAGCACGCGGTCGGTGGCGCCGGTGGCAACGATCAGCTGGCCAAACGGCACGCTGGACGTGCTGCGCGTCGGGCCGTGCAGCACGTCCAGCCGGCCGCCGTGCGCGTTCCACACCAGGCTGTCGGGGCGGTAGTCGATGTGTTCGCGCAGTGCGTCGAAGGCAGCATGCACCGCGTCGGCACGGCCGGCCTCGAACCCATAGAGCGCCTGCGCGCTGCGCTGGGCCAGGCTCGCGGGCGGCCGCCGATAGATTTGCCCACCGGCGCGCGAAGCCTCGTCGACCACCGTTGGCCGCACACCGTGGGCCACCAGCGCCTCTGCGGCGCGCACACCCGCCGGCCCCGCGCCGACGATCACCGGCTGCAATGCGGAAGAGGAAGTCGTCATGCGCCGCTCCCTCCCGTGACCAGCGCCATGCCCGGCGCAATGAAGGTGGAGCAGGCGCGCAGGCGTTCGCCTTGCTCGGTGGCGATCCAGCAATCCTGGCAGGCGCCCATCATGCAGAAGCCCGCGCGCGGCGCGCCGCTGAATTCGTTGCGCCGCAACTGGGCGGCCTGCGTGAGCACGGCCGTGAGCACCGTGTCGCCGGCGAGCGCGGAGGCGGGTTCGCCGTCGAGCGTGAAGGGCACCGCGGCGCGGCCGGTCTCGGCCACGCGGTGCAGCAGCGGTTGATGAAGGGTTGGCAGGCTCATCTATCGACGCCCCACGAGCACGCGGTCCAGTCCGTAGACGCGGTCGAGCACCACCATGGCGATGGCGGTCACCGCCACCATCAGCGCCGACACCGCCGCCATCAGCGGATCGATCGACTCGGTGGCATACATGTACATGCGAACCGGCAGCGTCACCGTGCTGGGCGAGGTGACGAAGATCGACATCGTCACTTCGTCGAAGCTGTTGATGAAGGCCAGCAGCCAGCCGCCCGTGACGCCCGGCAGGATCATCGGCAGCGTGATGCGCCGGAACATCGTGGCCTGGCTCGCGCCCAGCGAGAGCGCGGCCTGCTCAGCGCTACGGTCGAAGCCCACGAGCGCGGCCACCACCAGGCGCAGCGTGTAGGGCGTGACGATCAGCGCGTGCGCCATCACCAGCCAGCCGAAGCTGCCCGTGCCGCCCACCAGCGCAAAGAGGCGCAGCAGCGCCACCCCCAGCACCAGGTGCGGGATGATCAGCGGCGAGAGAAACAGGCCGTTGAGAAAATCGCGCCCCGGAAACGCGTAGCGCGTGATCGCCATGCCGGCGGGTACTGCGATCAGCGTGGCGATGGTGGCCGAGGCGAGCGCGAGCCACAGGCTGTTCCAGAACGACTGCACGAAGTCCGGGTGCGCGAACACCGCATGGAACCAGCGCAGCGAGAAGTGCGTGGTCGGGATGGTCAATGTGTTCTCGGGCGTGAACGCGACGATGCACACCACCACGAGCGGCGCCAGCATGAAGGTGATGACGAGCGCGTTGAACGCGAGGGCGAGGGGGCCGTTCTTGCTCATCGGATCACCCCAATGCCTTTTTGTAGCGGCCTTCGACGAGGCGGTTGTAGCTCAGCATCACGACGAGGTTGGCTGCCAGCAGAACCAGCGCAACGGCTGCGCCGAGGGGCCAGTTGAGTTCGTGCAGGTATTCGTCGTAGACGACGGTGGCAACCATCTTCAACCGCCGCCCGCCGAGCAAGCCCGGGATCGCGAAAGAACTCGCGGCCAGGCCGAACACGATCAGGCTGCCCGAGAGAATGCCCGGCATCACCTGCGGCAGCACGATGCGCCTGAGTGTGGTGAAGGGCGAGGCCCTGAGCGACAGCGCCGCGTTCTCCACGCCCGCGTCGAGCTTCTGCAACGAGGTCCAGACCGGAATCACCATGAAGGGCAGCATCACGTGGACCAGCGCGACGATCACGGCAATCTCGGTGTAGAGCATCTTCACCGGCCCGATGCCCACCAGCCGCAGCAGGCCGTTCACCGCGCCTTCGGGCCCGAGCAGCATGCTCCAGCCGAAGGCACGCACCACCACCGAAACGAGCAGCGGCGCCAGCACCACCAAGAGCAGCACCGAGCGCCACGGGTTGCGCATGCGGCTCAGCACATAGGCCTCGGGCGCGCCGATCAGCACGCAGATCAGGGTGACGAGGCCCGAGATCCAGAAGGTGCGCCAGAAGATGCCGTGGTAGTACGAGTCGGTGAACACGTGCGCGTAGTGCTCGAGCGTGAACTCGCCGGCCTTGGGGCCGGTGGCCGGGTCGTAGACGTTGAACGACAGCACGGCGGTGAGCGCGAGCGGCACGAGCAGCAGGGCCGCGAACAGCAGCAGCGCCGGGCCCGAGAGCCACCACGGCGTGGCCGCCTTGGTCGAACCGCTCATGCCGCCACCGCCTCGTCGGCCGGCAGCAGGCGCGTGCAGTGCGCGGGCCAGTCGATGCCGGCGTTGCTGCCTTCATCGAGCGCGTCGCGGCCGTCGTTGGGGCTCAGCACGGTCATGTCGCCGGCGTGCGTGCTCAGGCGGTAGAGCCACTGGCTGCCGAGGAAGAAGCGTTCCTGCACCGTGCCGTCGAGGCGGCCGCGACCGGCCTCCACCAGCTGCAGCTTTTCGGGCCGCACGCTCATCAGCACCGCCGCGCCCGAGGCATAGCCGGTGTCGTCGACCTCCACCGTCAGCGAACCGATCTCGACATGGCAGCTGCGCGCACCGCAAGCCGAGACGCGCGCGTCCAGCAAATTGGCCTTGCCCACGAAGGTGGAGATGAAGCGCGTGCTCGGATGCTCGTAAACGCGATGCGGATGGTCGATCTGCGTGGCGCAGCCGCCTTCCATCACCACCACGCGGTCGCTGATAGACATGGCCTCGCTCTGGTCGTGCGTGACCATCACGGTGGTGGTGCCGACCTTGCGCTGAATCTGGCGCAACTCGAACTGCATCTCTTCGCGCAGCTTGGCGTCGAGGTTGGACAGCGGCTCGTCCAGCAGCAGCACCGGCGGCTCGATCACCAGCGCGCGGGCCAGCGCCACGCGCTGGCGCTGCCCGCCCGAGAGTTCGCGCGGGTAGCGCGTGGCGTGCGCTTCGAGGTGAACCAGCGCCAGCGCCTGCTTCACGCGCTCGGTGCGTTCGGACTTCGGCATCTTGCGCATCTCCAGGCCGAAGCTCACGTTGTCGGCCACCGTCATGTGCGGAAAGAGGGCGTAGGTCTGGAACACGATGCCCAGGCCGCGCGTGTTGGCCTTGGCATGCGTGATGTCCTTGCCCGCCAGCTCGATGCGCCCGCTGGAGACCGCCTCGAAGCCCGCGATCATCTGCAGCGTCGTGGTCTTGCCGCAGCCCGAAGGGCCGAGCAGCGAGACGAACTCGCCCTTTTCCACCGTGAGGTTCATGGCCGACACGGCGCGCGTGGCGCCATAGAACTTGGTCACGTCGGTGAGCCGTAGGAATGACATGGAAGGGCCTTTCTGCGCGGTCGTGGATGGCGTGCAGCACCTTGGTGCACGCCATGGACAAAGAGAGAACTTTCAATTCACTCTATTGCAACGATCACGCCAGTTCGCCTCGGGTATTCCATTAATCAGAATCTTTTTCAAATTTATTCCGTTCAATGGAATATCATGAAAGAAATCGATCTGAAGAATTCCACAGGAGCAAGGTATGGAAACCCCCTCGGCGGCCAGCGGCGGCGTGCCGCGTGTCTTTTCGGTGATCCGCGCGCTTGGTGCGGTGCAGGCCGAGGGCGGCCGCGTGACCCAGATCGCACGTTCCGTGGGCCTCACGCAGGCCACCACGCACCGGCTGCTGCAGTCGCTCATGGCCGAGGGCATGGTCGAACAGGACGAGCGCAGCAAGCTCTATCGGCTGAGCATCGATTTCTTTGCGCTCGCGGCCAGCGCCGGCAACCCCGGCGATCTGCGCTCCATCTGCCGCCCCGTGCTGCTGCGCCTGTGCGCGAGTCTGGGCGACAGCATCTTTCTCTTGGCGCGCAGCGGCTTCGACGCGATCTGCCTCGACCGCAGCGAAGGGCCGTTCCCCATCCGCTCGTTCACGGGCGACATCGGCGGACGCATTGCGCTGGGCGTGGGGCAGGGCGCGCTCGCGATCCTGGCCTTTCTGCCGGAAGCCGAGCGCGAGGAAGTGATTCGCTTCAACCTCTCGCGCGTGCGCGAGTACGGCGTGTACGACGAGGTTTATCTGCGCACCGAGATCGAGCGCGTGCGCCAGGCCGGCTACGCGGGGCGCAACACCGGCCTGCTCGAAGGCATGGCCGGCGTGGCGGTGCCCATCCTCGACCGCGAGGGCCGCGCCGTGGCCGCGCTGAGCGTGGGCACCATCGCCGATCGGCTCAATGCCGACCGCATGCCTACCGTGGTGGAACTGCTCAAGCGCGAGGCGGCCGCCATCGGCCCGAAGATCAATCCCTTCGACGCGACCTTGCGGCGGCCGGCGCAGAGCCTCGCGGGTTCGCCGGCGGGACAGCGCATCAGCCTGCCCGAGGCACCAGGGCCCTCGACCTGAACCTGTGTTTGTGCGGTCTGAGCATGAAGAGTGGCTGGGTTCCTTCCTGAAACGCACCAAGTCCTTCCGTTTTTTCGCTATGCAAGCGCGCGGGATTCGCAGATATTGACCGCCGTCGGGTCCCGTTTCCCTTCGTTCTGTTCTTTCTTCTCCACGCCGGAGCGCCCATGCCAGAAGCCAAATCCTCCCTTTCCGTCACCGCCGAAATCGAGCAGCTGCTGCAGCGCCTCGGCGTTCCGGAGTCCGCCTACACAGGCGGCGAACTGACGGTGCGGTCGCCGGTCACCGGCGAGGTGGTTGCACAGGTCCGGCAAACCACTGCCGCCCAAGCAACCGAAGCCGTCGGCCATGCGCACGAGGCCTTCAAGGCTTGGCGCAACGTGCCCGCTCCGCGTCGCGGCGAGCTGGTGCGCCTGCTGGGCGAAGAGCTGCGCGCCGCCAAGAGCGACCTCGGCCGGCTCGTCACGCTCGAAGCCGGCAAGATCCCGTCTGAAGGCGCGGGCGAGGTGCAGGAGATGATCGACATCTGCGACTTCGCGGTCGGCCTCTCGCGCCAGCTCTACGGCCTTACGCTGGCCACCGAGCGCGCCGAGCACCGCATGATGGAAACCTGGCATCCGCTGGGCGTGTGCGGCGTGATCTCGGCCTTCAACTTTCCGGTGGCCGTCTGGTCGTGGAACGCGGCGCTGGCGCTGGTGTGCGGCGATTCGGTGGTGTGGAAGCCGTCTGAAAAGACGCCGCTCACCGCGTTGGCCACGCACGCCATTGCGCAGCGCGCGCTCGCGCGTTTCGGCGATGCGCCCGAAGGCCTGCTCGGCCTCTTGCTGGGCCAGCGCGACATCGGCGAGGTGCTGGTCGACGATCACCGCGTGCCCATTCTCTCGGCCACCGGCTCCACCGCGATGGGCCGGCAGGTGGGCCCGAAGCTGGCCGCGCGCTTTGCCCGCGCGATTCTCGAACTCGGCGGCAACAACGCGGCCATCGTCACGCCGTCGGCCGACCTCGACCTCACGCTGCGCGCCATCGCGTTCTCGGCCATGGGCACGGCCGGCCAGCGCTGCACCACGCTGCGCCGACTGTTCGTGCACGACAGCGTGTACGACGCGCTGGTGCCCAAGCTTGCCAAGGTGTACGGCAACGTGCAGGTGGGCGACCCGCGCGAGGCCGGCACGCTGGTCGGCCCGTTGATCGATCGCGCCGCGTTCGACGGCATGCAGAAGGCCTTGGGCGAAAGCCGCGAGATCGGCGCCACGGTGCATGGCGGCCAGCGGGTCGACGGCATCGGCACGAAAGACGCCTACTACGTGCGCCCGGCGCTGGTGGAACTGAAGTCGCATGAGGGCCCGGTGCTGCGCGAGACCTTCGCGCCTATTCTTTACGTGGTGCGCTACGGTGCGCTCGACGACGCCATCGAATGGCACAACGCGGTGGGCGCGGGCCTGTCGTCGTCGATCTTCACGCTCAACGTGCGTGAGGCCGAGCGCTTCCTGTCGAGCGCGGGTTCCGACTGCGGCATTGCCAACGTCAACATCGGCCCGAGCGGCGCCGAAATCGGCGGTGCCTTCGGTGGCGAGAAGGAAACCGGCGGTGGACGCGAAGCCGGCTCCGACAGCTGGAAGGCCTACATGCGCCGCGCCACCAACACCATCAACTATTCGACGGCATTGCCCCTTGCCCAGGGCGTGACCTTCGAGATCAACGACTGATCGACTCCGGCCTTCTGTTCTTGCCGCGCGGCGTTTCGCTGCAGCGGCAGGGCGGCGGCCGTGCGTGCCCCAGAAAAACAACCAGGAGACAGAGAACATGAAGATGCAATTGAAGACCCTCGCCGCCGCAACGCTGATCGCGCTCGCATTCGGCGCTTCGGCGCAGCAGGCCCCCACCGGCGGCACGCTCGACAAGATCAAGAGCAGCGGCAAGGCCGTGCTCGGCGTGCGTGAAGCCTCGCCGCCCATGGCCTACATGCTGGGCGCGAACGACAAATACGTGGGCTACCACGTCGAGCTCTGCGAGCGCGTGCTGAAGGACATCGCACCCTCGGCCAAGCTCGAATACATGGCCGTGACCGCGCAGAACACCATCCCACTGGTGCAGAACGGCACGCTCGACATCGGCTGCGGCCCCACCACCAACAACACCGCGCGCCAGCAGCAGGTGGCGTTTGCGCTCACCACATACGTGAGCGAGGTGCGCATGGCCACGCGCGTCGATTCGGGCATCAGCTCGCTCGACCAGCTGGCGGGCCGCACCGTATCGGCCTCCACCGGCACCACCGCCGTGCAGCTGCTGCGCAAGCGCGAACGCGCGCAGAACACCACCATCACCACGATGCTCGGCAAGGATCACCTCGAGAGCTTTTTGCTGATGGAGTCGGGCCGCGCCGATGCCTTCGTGCTCGACGACAACCTGCTCGCCGGCATCATCGCCAACGCGAAGAACCCGGCCGCCTACCGCATCGTCGGCGATGCGCTGGGCTCCGAGCCGATCGCGCTGCTGTTCCGCAAGGACGACCCGGCCTTCAAGACCGCGGTGGACGATGCGCTGCGCCGCCTCATGAAGAGCGGCGAGCTCGAGAAGATCTACACCAAGTGGTTCGTCGCGCCGATTCCGCCGAAGAACACGAGCCTCAACCTGCCCATGAGCGCGGCCTTGAAGCAGCTCATTGCAGAACCCAACGACAAGCCGCTGGAGACCTACGCGAAGTGACATCCGCCGTTCTCGATTCCGTGCCTTTCTCTTCCTCCGCGTTCGAGCCCGCGCAGCGCGTGCGCGCCATCGGCGTGTCGGAAATCCTGCGCATCACCGACCATGCCAACGCACTCAAGCGCGCCGGCCGGCCGGTGATCGTGCTGGGCGCAGGCGAGCCGGACTTCGACACGCCCGAGCACATTCGCGCCGCCGCGACCCGCGCGATGGAGCGCGGCGACACGCGCTATACCGTGCTCGACGGCAGCCCGGCCATGAAGGCCGCGGTGCAGCTCAAGTTCAGGCGCGACAACGCGCTGGACTTTGCGCTGGACGAGATCAGCGTGGGCGCGGGTGCCAAGCAGGTGATCTTCAACGCGCTGATGGCCAGCCTGAATCCGGGCGACGAGGTGATGCTGCCCGCGCCGTACTGGACCTCTTACGCGGACATCGTGCAGATCTGCGGCGGCGTGCCGGTGAGCGTGCCTTGCAGCGAGGCCAATGGCTTCCGGTTGGAGGTCGCGCAGCTCGAAGCGGCCATCACGCCGCGTACGCGCTGGCTCTTTTTGAACTCGCCGTCGAACCCGAGCGGGGCGGCCTACAGCGTGGCGCAGCTCGCGCCGCTGTGCGAGGTGCTGCTGCGGCATCCCAAGGTGTGGGTGCTGGCCGACGACATCTACGAGCACATCCTCTACGACGGCTTGGCCTTCGCCACGCCGGTGGCCGTGGAGCCGCGGCTGCGAGATCGCACGCTCACCGTCAACGGCGTGTCGAAAGCCTATGCGATGACTGGCTGGCGCGTGGGCTACGGAGCGGGGCCGCGCGCGCTGATCGCGGCCATGGCGGTGGTGCAGAGCCAGTCGACCTCGTGCCCGTCGTCGGTGAGCCAGGCCGCCGCGATCGAGGCGCTGACCGGGCCGCAAGACATCGTGGCCGAGCGGTGCGCCGATTTCCAGGCGCGGCGCGATTTCGTGGTGGCCGCGTTGAACCGCGCCCCGGGGCTGCATTGCCGCGTGCCCGAAGGCGCCTTCTATACCTTTGCGAGCTGCGCGGGCGTGCTCGGCCGGCACACCCGTAGCGGCATGCTGCTGCAGACGGACAGCGATTTCTGCAATTACCTTCTGCAGGATTTCGAGGTGGCGGTGGTGCCGGGCAGCGTGTTCGGACTGGCGCCGTATTTCCGCATTTCGTATGCCACCTCGATGGCGCAACTCGAAGAGGCGTGTGCGCGCATCGCCGCGGCATGCGAAGCTCTCACATGATTTTCTCCCTCCCCTTCCGGGGGAGGGCAGGGGTGGGGGCAAGCGGCGCATCCATTGCTGCCAGCCTAGCCAGCGCCGTCTGCCCCCATCCCAACCTTCCCCCGGAGGGGGAAGGAGCGAATATCAAGACCTTCATTGCATTGGACACAGCATGACTTCTTCCCGCACCGGCGGCCAGATCCTGGTCGACCAGCTCATCACCCACGGCGTCGAGCAGCTCTTCTGCGTGCCCGGTGAAAGTTTCCTGGCCGTGCTCGACGCGCTGCACGACGCATCCATCGAAGTGACGGTGTGCCGCCAGGAAGGCGGCGCCACGATGATGGCCGAGGCGCAGGGCAAGCTCACCGGCAAGCCGGGCGTGTGCTTCGTCACGCGCGGTCCGGGCGCCACCAACGCGGCGGCCGGCGTGCACATCGCACACCAGGATTCGACGCCGCTGCTGCTCTTCGTGGGCCAGGTCGCGCGCGAGGCGCTTGGCCGCGAAGCCTTCCAGGAGCTGGACTACGGTGCGGTGTTCGGCACCATGGCCAAGTGGGTGGTGCAGATCGACGATCCTGCGCGCGTGCCTGAGTTGGTGTCGCGCGCCTTTCATGTCGCCACTTCGGGCCGGCCCGGCCCGGTGGTGATCGCGCTGCCGGAAGACATGCTGACCGAAGCCGCCGCGGTGGCCGATGCGCAGCCTTACGCGGTGGTCGAAACCCATCCCGGCGCGGTGCAGATCGCTGAGCTGCAGCAGCGCTTGTCGCAGGCCCAGCGGCCGGTGGTCATCCTGGGCGGCAGCCGCTGGTCCGAGGCCGCGGCCCGGCAGTTCGCGGGGTTCGCCGAGGCTTTCTCGCTGCCGGTGTACTGCTCGTTCCGCCGCCAGATGCTGTTGTCGGCGGAGCACCCCTGCTACGCGGGCGACCTGGGCCTGGGCGCGAATCCGCGCATGCTCGAGCGCATCCGCAATGCCGATTTGGTTCTGCTGGTGGGCGGGCGCCTGTCCGAGGTGCCGTCGCAAGGCTATGAATTGCTTGCCATTCCGCAGCCGAAGCAGGCGCTGGTGCACGTGCATGCCGACGCCGATGAGCTCGGCAAGCTTTACCGGCCGGCGCTGGGCATCCACGCCACGCCGCGGGCCTTCGCCGAAGCCGTGGCCGCGTTGCGCCCAGCTTCAACGCCTGTGTGGCAGGCCGAGACCCAGGCCGCGCGCGAAGACTTCCTGCGCTGGAGCGATCCAGCGCCTATCCGCATTCCGGGGCCGCTGCAGATGGGCGAAGTGATGCAGCACCTGCGCGAGGTGCTGCCGGCCGACACCATCTTTTGCAACGGCGCGGGCAACTTCGCGACCTGGGTGCACCGCTTCTGGCCGTTCCGCGCGTTTGCGAGCCAGCTGGCGCCCACCAGCGGATCGATGGGCTATGGCCTGCCGGCGGGCGTGGGCGCCAAGCGGCTGTGGCCGCAGCGCGAGGTGGTGGTGTTCGCGGGCGACGGCGACTTCATGATGCATGGCCAGGAGTTCGCCACTGCTGTGCAGTACGGGCTTCCGATCATCGTGGTGCTGCTCGACAACGCCATGTACGGCACCATCCGCATGCACCAGGAAAAGCACTATCCCGGCCGCATCAGCGCCACGCAGCTCAAGAACCCCGATTTCCGCGGCTATGCCGAGGTGTTCGGCGGACATGGCGAGCGCGTCACCACCACCGAGGAATTTGGCCCCGCCCTGGCGCGAGCGCGCGCAAGCGGCAAGCCCGCGATCCTGCATTGCCTGCTCGATCCCGAAGCCATCACGCCGGGCAGCACGCTGCAGTCGATCCGCAAGGCCGCTCTCGCTGCCGGCTGAAAGAAGAAGGGGATCAGCCCAGCCCGCCCGCGAAGCGCGGCAGCGGTATTGGCGGGTTGCCGTCGGGCGCTCGCGCCGCCAGCCGTGCGGCGCGGGCCAGCGGCTCCATGGCTTGCTCGAGCCGGGTGGCGAGCAGGTAGAGATCCTCGTCCTTGGTTTCCGCGGCATGTTCGCGCGTCATGCGGATGATTTCCGTGGCGTACTCGGCGTTGGTGGCCATCCATTCGGTGTCGGTCACGCGCCCATGCTTTCGCCGCAGCGCGACGTGAAGGCGCGCGGCGAGGGCAATGCGATCGCTTTCGGACATGGACATGGGGCGGTCCTCCAGGAATGGCTCATCCGCTTGCGTGCACAAGTCGTGCCACATCGTGGGACGCACTTCATTAACGCGTGGAAACACTTTTGTATGGGAAGAGGCCTTCGGAGGTAAGGAAAAGCGGGTTATTCCCAATGCACTGGGCCGGTGCACCCCCTAAAGTCTGCCCACTCGCGAACGGGCCCAAGCTCGTGCTGCCGAGGGTCCGAGGAGACAAATTCGGTCTACAACAAAAATTCTTCAAGGCTTCCGTTCGAGAAGCCGTGCTTGAACTTGAAAGGCGCCGCTGGTCGGCGCCTTTTTTATGCCCGTCGCATTCTGCCGGCCCTGACATTTCTCTCTGAGCAAAGAGAGCTCTTGTGCCCGTCACGCCTTTGAGTGAAGCTCCCTTTTTGATAGCGCCTCGGGTGCGACAATCCAGCCATGGAAATGCTGGTGGTAACGGGCGCTTCGCTGCTCGCGGGCTTTGTCGATTCGATCGTGGGCGGTGGCGGACTGATCCTCGTGCCGGCGCTTTTTGCGGTCTTTCCGGGCGCTCCGCCAGCCACGTTGCTGGGCACCAACAAAAGTGCTTCGATTTGGGGCACGGCGGCCGCAGCGGCCCAATTCAGCCAGCGGGTCCAGATGCGCTGGGGTGCTTTGTGGCCGGCTGCGGTGCTCGGTTTCGCGGGGTCGATGCTGGGCGCCTGGAGCGTGACGATGTTCCCGGGCGACTTCTTGCGGCGGGCGCTGCCGGTCGTGCTGGTGGGCGTGCTGATCTACACGGTGGCGCGCAAGGACCTGGGGCGCCACCACGTGCCGCGCTTCAGCGGCCGCGCCGAAACGCTGGCGGCTTGCGCCATCGGGCTGTCGATCGGCTTCTATGACGGCTTCTTCGGCCCCGGCGCAGGCAGCTTCCTCGTCTTCCTGTTCGTGCGCTGGATGGGTTACGACTTTCTCAACGCGTCGGCTTCGGCCAAAGTCATCAACACGCTCACCAATGCCGCGGCCTTGCTGCTGCTGGCGCTCAAGGGGCATGTCTGGTGGCACTATGGGCTGGTGATGGCGGTGGCCAACGTGGCCGGCAGCCTGCTGGGTACGCGTGTTGCACTGAAGCACGGGGCAGGCTTCGTGCGGGTTGTGTTCATCGTCGTCGTGAGCGCGCTGATCTTGAAGACCGCCTACGACGCATTCCTGAAATAGCAAATCGAGAAAGTCCGACATCGTGGCATTGCCAGAGCCTGTTGAACGCCCCGCACCCGTCAGCTTCTGGCAGGCCTTCGGCTATTGGCTCAAGCTTGGGTTCGTCAGCTTCGGCGGCCCGGCCGGACAGATTGCGCTGATGCACCAGGAACTGGTCGAGCGACGGCGCTGGATTTCGGAGAAGCGCTTTCTGCATGCGCTCAACTATTGCATGCTGCTGCCCGGCCCCGAAGCCCAGCAGCTGGCCACCTATATCGGTTGGCTCATGCACCGCACCTGGGGCGGCATTGCGGCGGGCGTGCTCTTCGTGCTGCCGTCGCTCTTCATCCTGATTGCGCTGTCGTGGGCCTACATGGCCTACGGCAACGTGCCGGCCGTGGCGGGCCTGCTCTATGGCGTGAAGCCCGCGGTGACGGCCATCGTGCTGTTCGCCGCCTGGCGCATCGGCTCGCGGGTGCTCAAGAACGCCTGGCTCTGGGCCATTGCGGTGGCCGCCTTCGTGGCGATCTTTGCGCTTCGCGTGCCATTTCCGCTGATCGTGCTGGCCGCGGGGGCCATCGGCTACTTCGGGAGCCGTTTTGCGCCGGCGTACTTTGCACCGGGCGGCGGACACGGGGCCGCCGCGGCATCGGCCGGCCCGGCGCTGATCGACGACGACACTCCGACGCCGCCGCACGCGCTTTTCGGCTGGGGCCGTCTCGTGCGCGTGCTGACGGTGTTTCTCTTGCTGTGGCTCGGCGCCCTTGGCGCGCTCACGGCGCTGTACGGATGGCACGGCGCACTCACGCAGATGGCCTGGTTCTTCACCAAGGCGGCGTTGCTGACCTTCGGCGGTGCCTATGCGGTGCTGCCCTACGTGTTCCAGGGGGCGGTCGACCACTATCACTGGCTCAGCGCCACGCAGATGATCGACGGGCTGGCGCTCGGAGAAACCACGCCCGGCCCACTGATCATGGTGGTGTCGTTCGTGGGTTTCGTCGGCGGCTGGGGCCAGGCGCTGTTCGGCCCGCATGCGCTGTTCGCGGCCGGCGCGACAGCGGCGGCGGTGGTGACGTTCTTCACCTTCCTGCCGTCGTTCCTGTTCATCCTGCTGGGTGGCCCTTTCATCGAGTCGACCCACGGCAATCTGAAGTTCACCGCCCCGCTGACCGCCATCACCGCGGCCGTGGTCGGCGTGATCGTCAACCTGGCGGTCTTCTTCGCCTACCACGTGCTCTGGCCCACGGGCTTGTCAGGCCCCTTCGAGATCGCCTCCGCCGTCATCGGCGTTGTCGCGGCCATCGCACTGTTTCGCTTCAAGGCCGGCGTGATTCCTGTGGTGCTTGCCTCGGCCTTTGCCGGCATGGCATGGCAACTGTTATTGCACTAGCTGCGGCTATTCCTCAACGAAGGCTTCTTCGCGCTTCGCTTTGATGGACGGCAGCAGCACGATGCCGAGCAGCAACGCCGCGGCCACCAGCAGGCCGGCCGACAGCGGCCGCGTGACGAACACGCTCCAGGCGCCGCGCGACAGCAACAGCGCGCGCCGCAGGTTCTCTTCCATCATCGGCCCGAGGATGAAGCCCAAAAGCAGCGGCGCGGGCTCGGTCTTGAGCTTCAGGAACAAGTAGCCGATGAAGCCGAAGATCGCGACCATCCACACGTCGAAGGTGTTGTTGTTGGTCGAGTACACGCCAATGGCGCAGAACAGCACGATGGCCGGGAACAGAAACTTGTAGGGCACCGTCAAGAGCTTGATCCACATGCCGATGAGCGGCAGGTTCAGGATGATCAGCATTGCGTTGCCGATCCACATCGAGGCGATCAGGCCCCAGAACAGCTCGGGGTTGCTGGTCATCACCTGCGGGCCGGGCTGGATGTTGTGGATGGTCATCGCGCCCACCATCAGCGCCATCACGGCGTTGGGCGGAATGCCCAGCGTCAGCAGCGGAATGAAGGAGGTCTGCGCACCGGCGTTGTTGGCCGATTCCGGCGACGCGACGCCGCGGATGTTGCCCTTGCCGAACGGCACTTCGCCCGGGCGCATCTTGATCTTCTTCTCGAGCGCGTAAGCCGCAAAGGCCGCCAGCAGCGCACCGCCGCCGGGCAGGATGCCCAGGGCAGAGCCCAGCGCCGTGCCGCGCAGCACAGCCGGCGTCATGCGCTTGAAGTCTTCCTTGGTGGGCCACAGGCCCTTGACCTTGTGCGTGAACACCTCGCGCTCGTCGTCGGGCTGCGAGAGGTTGCCGATGATTTCGCCGTAGCCGAACACGCCCATCGCAATCACCACGAAGCCGATGCCGTCGGTCAGTTCGGGAATGTCGAAGCTGAAGCGCGCCACGCCGGAATTGACGTCGGTGCCGACGATGCCGAGCAAGAGGCCCAGCACGATCATGGCCACCGCCTTGAGCAGCGAGCCCGAGGCCAGCACCACGGCGCCGATCAGGCCCAGCACCATCAGCGAGAAATACTCGGCCGGGCCGAACTTGAAGGCCAACTCGGTCAGCGGTGGCGCAAAGGCGGCCAGGATCAACGTACCCACGCAGCCCGCGAAGAACGAACCCAGGCCCGCAGCGGCCAGTGCAGGGCCTGCGCGGCCCTGCCTTGCCATCTGGTAGCCGTCGATGCAGGTGACCACCGAGGATGACTCGCCGGGGAGGTTGACCAGAATCGCGGTGGTGGAGCCGCCGTACTGTGCGCCGTAGTAGATGCCGGCCAGCATGATCAGCGCCGACACGGGCGGCAGCGCGTACGTGGCGGGCAGCAGCATCGCGATGGTCGCGACCGGGCCGATGCCCGGCAGCACGCCGATCAGCGTGCCCAAAATGCAGCCGACCAGGCAGTACAGCAGGTTGGTGAAGGTAAAGGCGACCCCGAAGCCGGTCGCGAGGTTATGGAACAGTTCCATGGCGGTGTGCTCCTCAACCCGAAATGAAAGTAGGCCAGACCTGGATCTGGAGCTTGAGCGCCCAGATGAAGGCCACATAGCTGCCGGCCGCCAGGATGGTGGACAGCACCAGCACGTCGCGCAGCTTGAATTGCTGGCCGGCCAGGCTCGAGATGATGGTGAGCGCGTAGATCGCGACGATCATGCCCATGGCGGGCAAGCCGATGCTCGGCAGGCCGCCGAGCAGAATGCCGAATGCCAGGTTGGCGCCGAGCACGAAGGCCAGCGGCCGCCAGGCCCATTTGCCGATCGGGTCGCCCCCCGCGGTTTCGACCACCATCGCCTGGAACATGATGAATGCCCCCAGGATGGCCAGCAGGATGCCCAGCATGAGCGGGAAGTAACCCGGCCCCATGCGGGCACCGTCTCCGATGGTGTAGGTGGTGGCGCCGATGGCGAAAGCACCACCCACGGCTGTGAACATGACTCCTGAAAAGAAGTCAGCCTGACTCTTGATCCGCATTTGTCTCGACCCTCTTGATTGGACTGGTGAGCGTCGTCGGGCGCGGCTGACCGCTGGCTGACCGACACGGTAAGGACAAATGCGTACAAGGGTTCTCCTTCCGTGTGAAAGAGAAGGAGAGGAGGCGCGGCGAAAACGAAAAAAGCTCCCGAAGGAGCTTTTTATTCATTCAGAGAGCCGGAGCTCTCTTGATGAGTGCGGGTGAGTGCGTGAGGGCTTAGTAGCCGCCGCGGCCACCGCCGCCGCCGCCGTAGCCGCCGCCACCACCGCTGCGGCCACCGCCGCCGCCGCCACCACCGTAGCCGCCGCCACCACCGCCGTAACCACCACCACCGCCGCCGCCGTAGCCGCCGCCACCACCGGTACGGGGGGGACGAGCTTCCATCGGACGTGCTTCATTCACGGTCAGGGCGCGGCCCTGGAGCGAATGGCCGTTCATGGCTTCAACGGCAGCCAGCGCTTCAGCGTCGGTGCCCATTTCCACGAAACCGAAGCCCTTGGAGCGGCCGGTGTCGCGTTCCATCATGACCTTGGCGCTGACGATCGAGCCGAACTCGCCGAAAGCCTGTTCCAGGTCGTTATCACGCACGGAGTAGGCGAGGTTGCCTACGTAGAGTTTCTTGCCCATTGAGGGACTCCTAATTCAAACCAACAATACAAAGCGATGGAGTCCCAGAATCACAACAAACAAATGCGCTGTGGCGCGAAACTGACCGATCACCGAATTACGTGCACGGGAGCATGCTCACAGACACGTAGGCCGGATTATCAATCCGAACCGGGAAAAGCGTGGCGAAATTCGCTGTTATTACGAAACATCACGTCCTGAAGGGCGGTTTCGCAACGGTTGGAGCAGCCCAGAAAGCCCGTTGTGGTCTATTTCATGCATCAAATGGAGCAGCCGGCCGATCTCGCCCGAGGGAAAACCCTCGCGTGCGAACCAATTCAGATAATTTCCGGGCAAATCGGCAATCAGCGTGCCCTTGTGTTTGCCAAAAGGCATTTGGAGCGTGACGAGGCGCTGCAGGTCTTCGGGTTTCATGCGCTTCAGCCTCCCGCGCGCTTGACCGTGTGGCCCTGTTTCACAAGGGCGGCGATCACCAGTTCGCGGTGATCGCCCTGGATCTCGATGGTGCCGTCCTTCACCGTGCCGCCCGAGCCGCAGGCTGTCTTGAGCTGCTTGCCCACGGCCGCCAGCGCGGCCGCATCGAGCGCGAGGCCCTTGACCACGGTCACGCCCTTGCCTTTGCGGCCCTTGGTCTCGTGCGATACACGCACAATGCCGTCGGTGGCCGGAATGCGCGCCTTGTTCTCCTTGCAGCGGCACTGCGCCATCGGCGCGCGGCATTCGGGGCACATGCGGCCGCCCGCCTCGGTGGAGTACACCAGGGCGCTGGCCTGATTGCTTTTCATCGTTGCCATTCGGTCGCTCTCTTCCTCACTTCGTCTTCACTGCTTCCGGTTTCATCTCTCTGTCTCTCCACATGCCATTCGACTCACTGGGCCTGGCCCCCGCGCTCGTGCAGGCTGCCGCCGAAAGCGGCTATGCCGCGCCGACCGCCATCCAGGCTGCGGCCATTCCCGCCATTCTGCAAGGCCGCGACGTCCGGGGCTCGGCGCAGACCGGTTCCGGCAAGACCGCCGCATTTTCCCTTCCGCTGCTGCAGCGCCTGGCCGCCGAACCTGCGCAATCGCCGCGCCGCGTGCGCGCGCTGGTGCTCGTGCCCACGCGCGAACTCGCGGCCCAGGTCGGCGAGACGATGCGCAGCCTGGCCCAGCACCTGCCCGAGCGGCTCAAGATCGCCATTGCCTTCGGTGGCGTGTCGATCAACCCGCAGATGATGAGCCTGCGCGGCGGCGCCGACATCGTGGTGGCCACGCCGGGCCGTCTGCTCGACCTGGTGGACCACAACGCGCTGAAGCTCAACGCGGTTTCCATGCTCGTGCTCGACGAGGCCGACCGCCTGTTCGACCTCGGCTTTGCCGAGGAGCTGGGCCGCATCCTCGCGCTGCTGCCGCCGCGGCGCCAGAACCTGTTGTTCTCCGCCACCTTTCCGCCCGCCATCCAGGCACTGGCCGACGGCACGCTGAAGGAACCGGCGGTGATCGACGTGCAGGGCGAGCCCGGCACCGAGCCCGCCATCGTGCAGCGCGTGATCGAGGTCGATGCGAACCGCCGCACGCAGCTTCTGCGCCACCTGCTGAAAGAAAACGAGTGGGACCGCGTGCTGGTCTTCGTCGCCACGCAGCATGCGGCCCAGACCGTGGCCGAGAAGCTCTACAAGAACGGCGTCTACGCGGTGCCCTTCCACGGCGACATTGCGCAGGGCACGCGCACCGGCATCCTCGCGCAGTTCAAGGAGAGCCGCTGGGACGTGGTGATTGCCACCGACCTGGCCGCACGCGGGATCGACATTGCGCAGCTCCCGGTGGTGATCAACTACGACCTGCCACGTTCGCCCACCGACTACATCCACCGCATCGGCCGCACCGGCCGCGCGGGCGAGAGCGGCCTGGCCATCAGCTTCGTGAGCGCGGCCACCGAGGCGCACTTTCGGTTGATCGAGAAGCGACAGGGCCTGAGCCTTCCGCGCGAGCGCATCGAAGGCTTCGAGCCGACCGAAGCCGCCGTGCCGATGGTCGACGCCTCGGGCACCGGCGGGATCAAGGGCAAGCGGCCCAGCAAGAAGGACAAGCTGCGCGCGGCGGCGGCGCTTGCCGCCGCACCACAGGGCGGACCCGAAAAAAGCGACTGACGGGCACGCTACGCGGGCTTCGACAGGAAAGTCGACAACAAGTCGACCGGCAGCGGGAACACGATGGTGGTGTTCTTGTCGGCGCCGATCACCGTCAGTGTTTCCAGGTAGCGCAGCTGAATGGCCTGCGGCTCCTGCGCCAGGACGCGCGCGGCCTGGAACAGCTTCTCCGAGGCCTGCAGCTCGCCCTCGGCGTGGATCACCTTGGCGCGCCGCTCGCGCTCCGCCTCGGCCTGCCGCGCAATGGCGCGGATCATCGATTCGGTGAGGTCGATCTGCTTGATCTCCACGTTGGAGACCTTGATGCCCCAGGAAGCCGTCTGCACGTCGAGCGACTCGCGCACATCCAGGTTGAGCTTTTCCCGCTCGGCCAGCATGTCGTCCAGCTGGTGCTTGCCCAGCACCGAGCGCAGCGTGGTCTGCGCCAGCTGGCTGGTTGCGTTGAAGAAGTCCTTGACCTCGATGATGGCCTTTTCAGCATCGACGATGCGGAAGTAGACGACCGCGCTGACCTTCACCGAGACGTTGTCGCGCGAGATCACGTCCTGGGTCGGAACCTCGAGCACCACGGTGCGCAGATCGACCCGCACCACCTGCTGGATGAGCGGAACCACGATCACCAGCCCGGGCCCCGCGACCCTGGTGAACCGTCCCAAGGTGAACACGACGCCCCGCTCGTATTCGCGAAAAATCCAGATGGCTGAAAAAAGCAGCACCACCAGCAAGACAAGCAAGACGGTGCCGAAGCCGTATGTGAACATGGTGGTCTCCTGCGACCCAGCGACAGTGCTGGATCGTTGGACCTCCGGCGCACGCCGGCGTTCCTGAAGTTCCTTACCCGAGGGGTTACCAACCCATCTGCCGAGCCGCAAGCTCCTTCATGATCTCCTCGGCGCCGCCGCCGATCATCATGACCTTCACTTCGCGGTAGACGCGCTCGCTCACCGTGCCGCGCATGAAGCCCATGCCGCCGAGAATCTGCACCGCCTGATCGGCGCAGAACTGCATGGTCTGCGTGGCGTGGTTCTTGAGCATGCAGACCTGCGCTACCCATTCAGGCGCGTTGAAGCGGCCCGCCGCCTCGTGCGCATCGCCTTGCGCCGACACGGCCTCCAGCCAGGCCTCGGTGGAGACAATGCGCATCTGCATGTCGACCAGCTTGTGGCGCACCGCCTGGTGCTCGATGAGCGCCGAGCCGAATGTCTTGCGCTCGCGCGACCAGGACAGCGCCTCGTCGAGGCAGGCCTGCGCAAAGCCGAGCGCGCCTGCGGCCAGGCCGATGCGCTCGCCGTTGAAGTTCCCCATGACCATGCGGAAGCCTCCGCCTTCGTTCCCTAGAAGGTAGCGCGCGGGCACACGCACGTTGTCGAAATGCAGCTGCGCGGTGTCGGAGCACCACCAGCCCATCTTCGCGAGGCGCGAGCGCGTGAGGCCGGGCGCATCGCCGGGCACCAGCAGCATCGAGATGCCGCCGGCACCGCGTTCCTCGCCCGTGCGCACGGCCACCGTGATCCAGTCGGCGCGCATGCCCGAGGTGATGAAGGTCTTTTCGCCGTTCACCACGTAGTGTTCTCCGTCCCGCCTTGCCGTGGTGCGCAATGCCGCCACGTCGGAGCCGCCGCCGGGCTCGGTGATCGCGAGCGCCGCGATCTTTTCGCCGCGCAGCACTGGCGGCACGACCTCGGCGCGCACGGCATCGGTCGCATGCAGCACCACCGGCGGCAGGCCGATGTTGTGCGAGAACAGGCTCGCGAGCACGCCGCCGCTCTTGCCGCGCCGCGCGAGCGCGATCCAAGCGGGGAGCTTGAGCGAATACGAGGCCGGCGTACCGCCGAGCGCTTCGGGATAGCCGAGACCGAGCAGCCCGAGTTCCGCGGCGCGTGCGTAGAGCGCGCGCGGAAATTCGCCCGCGTCGTCCCAGGCTTCGACATTCGGCGCGATCTCGTTCTCGGCGAAGCGCCGCACCGTGTCGGCGAGCGTCGCGCGGTCGGCTTGCAGTTCGGCGTCCATGCGCGCTTCAGCCGCGCGGTGGCCGCTTAGCGATGCCCATGGTCTTCGCGAGGATGCCGAGCATCACTTCGTCCGCGCCGCCGCCGATGGAGCCCAGCCGACCG
This sequence comes from Variovorax sp. OV700, assembly GCF_900099805.1. GTDB lineage: Bacteria > Pseudomonadota > Gammaproteobacteria > Burkholderiales > Burkholderiaceae_C > Variovorax. The sequence continues at coordinate 136,096 of NZ_FNDR01000011.1, forward strand.
TCGCGGTACAGGCGCGAAACGCGGTTCTCGAGCGTGAAGCCCATGCCGCCCCAGAACTGCAGGCAGGTGTCGGCCACCTGCCGCGTGAGCCGCCCGGTCTTGAGCTTGGCCATCGAGGCGAGTTCGAGCACATCCTCGCCCTGCACATGCAGATCGCAGGCGCGGTAGGTGAGGGCGCGCAGCGCTTCCACCTCGGTCTTGAGCTCGGCCAGCTTGAACTGCACCCACTGCTGGTCGGCCAGCGTGGCGCCGAACATGTGGCGCTGCTGTGCCCACTCGATGGTCTGCGCGATGCAGTCTTCCATCGGTTCGAGCGAACTCGCGGCGGCCCACAGCCGCTCTTCCTGGAACTGCTGCATCTGGTAGACGAAGCCCTGACCCTCTTCGCCGATGCGGTAGCGCTGCGGCACGCGCACGTCGTTGAAGTAGATGAGCCCTGTGTCGCTCGAATGCATGCCGATCTTGCGGATCTTCTTCGCCTTCTCGATGCCGGGGCTGTCCATCGGCACCATCACGAGCGACTTGTTGCGGTGAACCGGTCCGTCGCCGGTGTTGACCAGCATGCACATCCAGTCGGCCTGCAGGCTGTTGGTGATCCACATCTTCTGGCCACTGATGAGGTAGTCGCCGCCGTCCTTGCGCGCGTGGCTCTTGAGGCCCGCCACGTCGCTGCCCGCGCCGGGCTCGCTCACGCCGATGCAGCCGACCGTGTCGCCCGCGATGGCGGGTGCCAGGAACTCGCGGCGCAGTTCGTCGCTGCCGAAGCGCGCGAGCGCGGGGGTGCACATGTCGGTCTGCACGCCAATGGCCATCGGCACGCCACCGCAGCTCACATGGCCCAGCGCCTCGGCCATTGCCATTGCGTACGAATAGTCGAGCCCGGCGCCGCCGAATTCCTCGGGCTTGTTGAGGCCCAGCATGCCCAGGTTGCCGAGCTTCTTGAAGACCTCGTGCGCGGGGAATATCTCCGCCTCTTCCCATTCCTCGACATGGGGATTGATTTCGTCGTCGATGAAGCGGCGCAGCGTCTTCTGGATCTCGAGATGTTCGTGGGTGTACCGCATGCGGTTGTCTCCAATCAGTCGTTCGGTGATTCGCCGCCGTCCTTGAACACGCGCGGCGTCTCGGCCAGATGAAAGCCGTCGAAAGGCCGCACCGCCGCGCGCTGCCGCGCCTGTGCGTCGGGCAACGCCATCGGCCAGCCCATGCGCACCTGCGGCCGCGCGCCATCCACACGCAGCACGCTGCCGCTGATGAAGCTGGCGGCCGGACTCAGCAGGAAGGCGATGGCGGCCGAGGTCTCGGCCTCGTTGCCGAAGCGGCCCGCGGGCACGGTGTTGCGCATGGCGCGCAGCATGTCGCCGGCCTCGGGCGGGTAGTGGTCCATGCCGCTCGATGCGATGTAGCCAGGGGCTACGGCGTTCACGCGCACGCCGCTCACGGCCCATTCGAGGGCGGCCGTTTCGGTGAAGCTCACCATGCCCGCGCGCGCGGCGCCACTGTGGCCCATGTTGGGCATGGAGCCCCACATGTCGGCCACGATGTTGACGATGGCACCGCCGTGCGCCTGCATGCTTTGCACGAAGCATTCGCGCGCGACGAGAAAGCCGCCCGTGAGGTTGGTGTGGATCACCGCCTCCCAGCCCTTGGCCGAAATGGCGGCGAGCGGCGTGATGTACTGGCCGCCCGCGTTGTTGACGAGGCCGTCGATGCGGCCGTGCGTCGCAACGATGCCGGAGACCGCCGTGCGCACCGCCTCTTCCTGCCGGATGTCGAACGCCTGGATGCCTGCCTTGCCGCCTGTCTCGGCGATCTCGGCCTGTACCTGCTGCAGCTTTTCCACATTGCGGCCGACCAGCACGACCTGCGCACCCAGCGATGCGAGCTCGTGCGCCGTGCAGCGGCCGATGCCCGAGCCGCCGCCGGTAACGACGATCACCTGCCCGGCAAACACGCCGGGCGAGAACACGGAGCGGTAGCGGGAAGAGGTGCTCATTCGAAAGGCCTCCGGAAAAACTGGCAAGGTGCAGTGTGCGCCGTCATGCGTCGGCAATCTCCGCCACCACATGGCGCGCGGCCACCTGCGCGCCCACCGCCACGTGCAGCGCCGCAACGCGGCCGGCACGCGGCGCGCAGTGCACATGCTCCATCTTCATCGCTTCGAGCGTGACGAGCGGCTGGCCGGCGGCGACGGCATCGCCTTCCGCCACCAGCAGCGCAATGACGCGGCCGTTCATCGAGGCGCGAAGCAGGCCGTCGCCGCCTGCGGCTTCGGCGCGGGGCACGGCGACATGCGTGAGGTCCTGCAGTTCGAAGGCTTGGCCGCGAAAATGGAACCACGATCGATCGGCGGACATGCGCACTGCCAAAGCATGCTCCGAGACGCCGCCGCACAAGAAGCGCACGTGGCCATCGCCGGACAGCGAGAGCAACTCGACGCGGGTGGGCGTCGATGTGCCGACGGCGACATCGAAACGACCGGAACCCTGCGGCGTCACACGCAATGCATGCACCTTGCCGTTGAGTGCAAAACGCAATGCATTGGGCAGCGTGTGCGCGATCGACGAGGGCCATCCGCGTTCGCCCGTTTGGAGCAGCAGCGCGGCCAGCAACACGGTGCGCTCTTCCGTGGCGGCATCGGGCGCGAGCAATGCATCGGCATGCTCGGCAATGAAGGCCGTCGTCGCCTTGCCGTCGGCAAACACAGGGTGAGACAGGGCGCGCCGCAAGAGTTGCTGGTTGGTCGCGATGCCCAAGGCCACCGTGTCCTGCAGCCCGGCGACCAGCCGATGCCTCGCTTCGTCGCGCGTGCGGCCGTGCGCCACGAGTTTGGCGATCATCGAGTCGTAGAAGGGCGGCACCGCTGCGCCATCACGCAGCGCATGCTCGACGCGCAAGGCCGGCGAAGGCCGCCATGCGGCGAGCGTGCCGCTCTGCGGCATGAAGCCCTGTTGCGGGTCTTCGGCGCAGAGCCGGACCTCGATGGCGTGGCCGTCCATACGCACGTCTTTCTGCTCGAGCGGCAGCGGTTCGCCGGCTGCAACGCGCAGCTGCAGTTCGACCAGGTCGAGCCCGGTCACCGCCTCGGTCACCGGATGCTCCACCTGCAGCCGCGTGTTCATTTCCATGAACCAGTACTGGCCTTCGGCGTCGAGCAGGAACTCGAGCGTGCCCGCGCCTTCATAGCCAATGGCCTTTGCGGCCGCCACGGCCGTCGCGCCCATGCGTTCGCGCAAAGCTGGTGACACCGCCGGCGAAGGCGATTCCTCGATCACCTTCTGGTGCCGGCGCTGCACCGAGCAATCGCGTTCGCCGAGGTGGATGGCGTTCCCGTGCCGGTCGGCAAACACCTGGATCTCGATGTGCCGAGGTAGGGCGATGGCGCGTTCCAGGATCACGGTCGCGTCCCCGAAAGCATGCAGCGCCTCGGACTGCGCGCTTTGCAGCAGTTCGGCAAACGCCGTGGCCGAAGGCACGAACCGCATACCCCGCCCGCCGCCCCCCGCCGTCGCCTTGATCATCACCGGCCAGCCGATGCGTGCCGCCTCCGCGGCGAGCGTGGCGGTGCGCTGGTCCTCGCCTTGATAGCCCGGAATGCACGGCACGCCGGCCGCCTGCATCAGGCGCTTGGCGCCGGCCTTGTCGCCCATGGCGCGAATGGCCGCGGGCGAGGGGCCGATGAAGACCAGCCCCGCATCCAGGCAGGCCTGCGCGAACTCCGCGTTCTCGGCCAGGAAGCCGTAGCCTGGGTGTACGGCCTCAGCGCCGCTGGCATGCGCAGCCTCGATGATGGCGGCGATGTTCAGGTAGCTCTGCGCGGGCAGCGGCTCGCCGATGCACACGGCCTGGTCGGCTTGCCGCACATGCTCGGCTTCTGCGTCCGCGCTCGAATACACGGCCACCGTGCGCAAGCCCATGGCACGTGCCGTGCGCATCACGCGCACCGCGATTTCGCCGCGGTTGGCGATGAGGATCTTGTTGAAGCTCATGGCCGAGCCACCGAAAACTGCATCGCCTGCGGCACGCGCGCATCTGCCTCGCGGCAGACAGCAAGCACTTCGGCCAGCACCGCGCGCGTGTCGCGCGGGTCGATCACGCCGTCGTCGAGCAGCAGTGCGCTGGTGGTGAACACGCTGGTCTGGCGCTCGAAGCGCTCGACGATCTGCCGCTGCATGGCGTCTATCTTTGCGCGGTCGACCGTTCCCTTGCGGGACATCCCGGCTTCCATCACGATGGCCATGGTCTGTGCAGCCTTCTCGCCGCCCATCACCGCGGTGCGCGCGTTGGGCCACGAAAAGCAGAAGCGCGGCGCAAAGCCGCGGCCGCACATGCCGTAGTTGCCTGCGCCGTACGAGGCGCCGCAGTGCAGCGTGATCTGCGGCACGGTGGCGCTAGTCACGGCCTGGATCATCTTGGCGCCGTGCTTGATGATGCCGGCCTCTTCATGCGCGCGGCCCACCATGTAGCCGGTGATGTTCTGCAGGTAGACGATGGGCGTGCGCGACTGGCAACAGGCCTGGATGAAGTGCGTGGCCTTGGTGGCACCATCGGAGTCGATGGGCCCGTTGTTGGTGACGATGCCCACGGCGTGGCCTTCGAGCCGCGTGTGCCCGCACACCGTGGCGCTGCCATAGTGTTCGCTGAATTCGAGAAACTCGGAACCATCGGCGATGCGCGCGATGACTTCGCGCATGTCCACCGGCCGCCGTCCATCGCCCGGCATGATGCCGAGCAGTTCTTCGGCCTCGTACAGCGGCGGCGCAAACCGGCGCGGCGCCTCGTCGCGCGCCCAGTCGATGCCGCCGAGAATCGAGCGCGCGATGCGGATCGCGTCGCGGTCGTCCTCGGCCAGGTAGTCGCCAAGGCCGGAGACGTGGGTATGCATCACGGCGCCGCCCAGCTCTTCTTCCGTGGCGATCTCGCCAGTGGCGGCCTTCAGCAACGGTGGTCCGGCCAGGAAGGCGCGGGTGCGGTCGCGCACCATCACGATGTAGTCGGAAAGCCCGGTCTGGTAGGCGCCGCCCGCGGTGGACGAGCCGTGCGTCACCGTCACCACCGGCAGTCCCGCGGCGGAGAGCCGTGCCAGGTTGCGAAAGATGCCGCCGCCGCGCACGAAGTCCTGCACCCGGTATTGCATGAGATTGGCGCCCGCGCTTTCCACCAGCTGGACATACGGGAGCTTGTTTTCGAGCGCGATCTCCTGCACGCGCAGTTGCTTGTCCAGGCCCATGGGCTGCAGCGCGCCAGCGTCGATGCCCGAGTCGGACGCGCTGACCATGCAGCGCACGCCCGAGACCCGGCCGATGCCCGCGATCACCCCGCCGCCCGGCACGCTCTTGCCGAGGTCTTCGTTGTCGTGGCCCAGCCCCGCGAGCGAAGCCAGCGGCAGAAAGGGCGCGCCGGTGTCGAGCAGCAGCGCGAGCCGTTCGCGCGGCAGCAGCTGGCCGCGCCTGGCAAAGCGCTCGGCCGAGGCATTCGACGCCGCCGCCGAGCGGGCCTCGTGCGACCGCACCTGCCCGAGCAGCGCGAGCATGCCGGCGCGATGGGCCTGGAAGGATTCGCTGGCCGTGTGCAGCCGGGATTCGATGACGGGCATGGAGGAGTCAGTGCAGAACGCTTTCGCTCTGCACCGACTCTAGGGGGCCAATGCGCGCCCGGCTTGCGCCAATTAGCTGGTGCGGGCCCGCTGCGGCGCGGCGGGTGCGTCCAGGCTGGAGCCCGTGATCACCCAGTAGATGAAGATCAGCACCGCGCCGGCCGTGCCGAACACCGTCAGGCCCATGTAGTTGCCGCCGATTGCCAGTGCATCGGTGGGCGCCGCCGCGATGCAGATCATGCTGGCGGCGCTCATCCCCACGTAGTGCATGGTGCAGACGGCGACGCCCATCACCGCGGCGGCGGCGATCTGGTGGCTCAGCCGGCGCAGGTTGAAGGCCAGCCACAGGGCTGCGCCGGCCGCGGTGATCGCAATGGCGACCGACAGCGCCACGATGGTGGGGTCGAAGTCCATCGAGGCGCGCATGTTCATTGCGAACATGCCCATGTAGTGCATCACGCAGACGCCCACGCCGGCCAGCAGGCTGCCGGCCAGCCAGCCCGCCTTGCTGAATTTGCGCCGGCCGCCCGCCAGGTACAGCGCAATGCCCGAAATCAGGATGGCGGCCACCAGCGACACCACGGTCAGCGGCACGTTGTACGAAATGCCGACAGGCAGCCGGTATGCCAGCATGCCGATGAAATGCATCGACCAGATGCCGATGCCCCCCAGCGCCACCGCGGCGCACGCCACGACCGCGAGATTGGGTTTGCCGTCGGCGCCAACCATGCGCCCCGCACAGATCAGCGCCACCAGGGAACCTGCGAACGAGATGAGGAACGAGAGTGCCACCAGCCCGAGCGAATACTCGGGTGACAGCAGTTGGCCAACGACGAGGGGAGTCATGTTTTTATCTCCAAAAAGGATGACTCGCCGCCGACGGCCGGCTGGCCAAAAGGTGTAACGAGACGTCCGCCGAGCAGTTTGTAATACTTGTTTTTAAAAGTAAATCACTTCTTCATGCCTTGCCGGCGCCTCAGTTTTTCGGGCGGATCCGATAAATCGCATTGTTCCGGTCGGCCGACATGTAGATGGTTCCGTCGCTGCCCACCGCGACGCCCGTGACCACGTAAGGCGGTGGCAAACCGGGGCTGGCCGCGAGTCCGATCGGCAGGTTTTCCGCCACCGTGCGGCGGGATCCATTGGCAGGGTCGATCTCCACCAGCCGGCGCGCCGCGCTTTCGGCCACGATGAAGCTGCCCCAGGGCGTTTGCGCCACGCCCTCGGGCAATGCCAGGCCCTCGGCAACGGCGCGCAGCGGGGCGCTGGCATCGAGCGGAATGCGCGTCAGCTTGCCGGCCGCCTCGGTCACGTAGAGGGCCCCGTCCTGCCCGACGATCATCTGCACCGGCCCGCCCAGTCCGCTTGCGAGCACTTGCTTCTCCGCAAAGTGAAGGCCTCGCGCGCGGGTGATGGTGCCGGTGGCAATCTCGGCATAGATCACGCTGCCATCGGGCATGGGGATGGCATCGAAAGGCGCTTTCAGCCCGTGGATGGTTTCGACGGTCCGGAGCGTCTGGCGATCGACCAGCTGCACCGTGCCCGTGAACCATGAGGTCAGCGCGAAGAGCGTGCCCGAGACGCCGACCGCGAACGGATAGTCGAGCTCGGGGTCGCGCTGCATGCGGAACACGTCGCGTACTTCGCCCGTGCGCGCATTCACCTGGCGGAAGCCGAACACGTCCGCCACCCAGAGCGTGTGGCCGTCGATCTTGAGGCCCGCCGGCGCCGCGAGCTTGCCGCTGGTGAGCGTGCGCAGCGCGCCGGTGGCGGGGTCGAAGGCCTGGATTTCGTTGTTCGCCATGTTCGACACGTAGATCGTGCCGTCCGGCGCGATGGCGAGGTTGTCGAGCGAGGGACGCAGCTGCTTGGCGACGGTCTTACGGCCGGTGGCAAGGTCAACCTTGACCAACTCGCCGCTGCGCGCATCGACCACCCACAAATTGCCCTTGCCGTCCAGGTTGGCGGCCGCGGGAATCTTGAATCCATCGGCGATCACGGTCATGTTGCCGTTGGCAGGGTCGATCTTCACCACCTGGCCCTTGAACCACAGCGGCCCGTAGAGCATGCCGTCGGGGCCGACCTCGAAGCCGTTGAAACCGCCCATGTCCTTCTTGATGAGCCGCGGCGGCTTCTGGCCCATGCGGTCGATCTCCCACAGCGCATCGCCCAAAAACACCTGCGAGGCGTAGAGCTTGTGGTTGCGGCGGTCGAAGTCCAGCGAGTTGAGGCCGGGCAGGTCCTTGGCGAGCACGCGCATCGGCGCGCCGTCGTTCTCGCGGTAGCGCAGCATGCCCATGAGGTAGTTGGTCCACGCCAGCTCGCCCTTGGGGCCGACCGCGATGTCGTCGGCCTGGCCTTCCGGCGCGTCGATCAGGACCTTGGCCGCGCCGGTGTTGCGGTCGACTTCCCACAGCGTATTGCCGAGCACCGATCCTGCGAGCAGCCGGCCCTTCGAATCGATGGCCAGCCCGTGCACCCCCGCAAACGAGGATGGCGCCACCAGCGCCTCGGGCTCTGACCACGAGGCGGGCCGGGTGGGCGGCGGCTTCGGTGCAAGGCTTCCGCAGGCGCCCAGCAGCGCGAACATGGCAATCAGCGCGGCGGCGCGGAACAGGCGACGGGGCATGTCTTCTCCTTCTGGTGAATGCGCGCGCAGTCTAGAAGGAGGAAGGGGCAGTGGCGCAATCTCCACCGCGACATGCGCACTTTCGTCCGCTGCGGATTACCCGCAGTTGCGCCCCGTTCACCCGCGCAACAGCTGCGTCACTGTGTGAATAAAGAGTCCCACCAGGCCGCCCACCAGCGTGCCATTGATCCGGATGAACTGCAGGTCGCGCCCGATATGGCGCTCCAGCTCGTCGGTCATCTCGCTCGCATTCCATTCGCCGACGCGCTCCTCGATGTAGCGGCGGATGTCCTCGCGGTAGCGCTCGATGGCCAGCGGCGCGGCCGCTTCGATCTGCTCGTTGATCCAGTGCCGGATCGCCTCGTCGGCCTGCAGCCGCTGGCCCAATGCGCCTGCCATCGACGCGATGCGCCGGCCGATCGTCGAATCGCCCCGACCGAGATCGTCATGCAGCCAGGCCAAAAGCTCGCCCCAGATGCCGTGCAGATAGTCGCCGAGGGCAGGGTGCGCCATCAGCTCGGCGCGAATCTGCTCGCCGCGCTGCTGGAACTCGGGGTCGAGCTTGAGCCGCACCACGAAGTCGTCCACGAAGTGGTCGAAGCGCTTGCGCATGGGGTGGTCGGGCTCGGCCGCCAGCTCGGCGATGGTGCGGGCCACGGCCGCCACGATCTTGCGTGTCGCGAGCTTGGCCGCCACCTGGTCCAAACCCACGTAGCGCAGCGTCTTGATCTCGCGCGCAATGGCTTCCGTGATGTGCGATTGCACCTCCTCGCCCTCGACCAAGCCGGCCACCTGCTGCAGCACGTCGTCCAGCAGCGCCTGGTGGCGTCCGCCGGCCGTGAGTGCGTCCAGCGCCTGGCCCATCAGGCGCGAAAGATCGATCTTCTCGAGCCCCGCGGCGGCCGCGCGTCCCATGAAGGCGCGCACGCGCTCGTCGTCGAATGCCGAGAGGCCGTAGCGCGCAGCCGCAACGCCCCACTCGCCGAGCTTTTCGCCGCTGGCCGGGCGCGCGAGCCAGTCGGCCAGCCGTCCGGCCGCATCGAATTGCCGCAGCTTGGCAAGCACCTGCGCGGTGCTCAGGAAGTTGTTGCAGATGAAGCCGGCCAGCTTGGCGCCGATGCGGTCCTTGTTGCTCGGAATGATCGCGGTGTGCGGAATCGGCAGGCCGAGCGGGTGCCGGAACAGCGCCACCACCGCGAACCAATCGGCAATCGCGCCGACCATCGCGGCCTCGGCAAAGGCGGCCACGTAGCCCCAGGCCGGATGCTGACCCTGCAGCGCGCTGGCCAGCGCATAGAGCAGCGCGGCGGCGCACAGCAGACCCAGCGCAACGCGCTTCATGCGGCCCAACGCGAACCCTTCGGCGCCGCCATCAGCCGATCTTTGGGGTCGAGGCGAGGCGCTCCATGAACAGCTCGCAGCGCCCCAACTGCTCGAGGCTCACGAACTCGTCGGGCTGGTGCGCCTGGTTGATGCTGCCCGGGCCGCACACCACGGTGGGGATGCCGGCGTTCTTGAACAGGCCCGCCTCGGTGCCGAAAGCCACCAGCGTGGTGCGCTCTTCGCCCGAGAGGCGCTGCGCGAGCTGCGTGACCGGATCGCCCGCCGCGCCGAGGAAGCTCGGAATCTCGCAGATGGTCTCGAAGCGAAAGCCCGCGTCGGGCGCCACCTTCTTCATCGACGCTTCGAGGCTGCCGGCATAGGAGACGACCTCGTCCTGCATCTTCTTTGCGTCGGCCGTCGGCAGGTCGCGAAATTCATAGCGGAACTCGGCATCGCGGGGCACCACGTTGTCGGCAATGCCGCCATGGAACTGGCCCACGCTCGCGGTGCTGAAGGGCACGTCGAAGCCCTCGTAGCGCGGCTCGCTGCGTTCGAAGCCTTCGGCCATGTCGCGCACCTTGCCAACCACCCGCGCCGCCATCTCAATGGCGTTGACCGAGTGCGGCGTGAGCGACGAATGCGCCTCCTTGCCGCGAACGCAGCAGCGGTAGCGGTACACGCCCTTGTGCGCGATGGCCGGCACCATGCTGGTGGGCTCGCCCACGATGCAGGCAACAGGCTTGATGCCGGCGTCGCGCATGTCGGCGATGAGCTCCTTCACGCCGAAGCAGCCGATCTCTTCCTCATAGCTGAAGGCGAAATGCACCGCGAAGGGCGAATCGCTTTCCAGGAAGCGCCCGGCATTGGACAGCGCGATCGCAATGAAGCTCTTCATGTCGGCCGAGCCGCGGCCGTAGAGGCGCTCGTCCTTCACCGTGGCGGAGAGCGGATCGACGCTCCACTCCTGCCCATCCCAGGGCACGGTGTCAGTGTGGCCCGAAATGATGACGCCGGCCGGCTTGCCTTCGCCGAGCGTGGCAAACAGGTTGGCCTTGGTGCGTTCGGCGTTGTAGGTGATGCGGCTCTTCACGCCAAGGGCGGCCAGGTGGCTTTGCGCGAGGTCGATCAGCTGCAGGTTGCTGTTGGCGCTGACGGTGTTCATGCGCACCAGCGCCTGGGCGAGTGCGAGGCTTTGAGGGGAAAGCGTATGGGGCATGCAACAGATTGTCCAAGAAGTCGTCGCGCCGCGCCGATGAGCGCCCTTGCTGTCATGCGGAGCGGGTACCCTGCGCCTCTTTTGGATGGAGAAAAAGACGATGCGCACCCAACACTACGCCCTTGCCGCAACGGCCGCCCTCTGCCTTGCGGCCTGCGGCAGCACCGGCCCCGGTTCGTCCCAGAAGCTGCTGACGCTCGATGGCCAGCCGCCGCTGGTCATCGCGCACCGCGGCGCGTCGGGCTACTTGCCGGAGCAGACGCTCGAAGCCTATGCGCGCGCCATCGAACTCGGCGCCGACGTGATCGAGATGGACCTGGTCTCCACCAAGGACGGCGTGCTCATCGCCCGCCACGACCCCAACCTGGCCATCAGCACCGACGTGGCCAAGCACCCCCGCTTCGCCTCGCGCAAGAAGACCATCAAGGTCGATGGCGAAACGCAGACCGGCTGGTTCAGCAACGACTTCACGCTGGCCGAGATCAAGACGCTCGGCGGCATCTCGACAGACGCCGAGCGGCCGCAGGAGTTCAACGGCAAGTTCAAGGTCGTGACCTTCCAGGAGATCATCGACTTCGCCAAGGCCAAGTCGAAGGAAACCGGCCGCACCATCGCGATCTATCCCGAGACCAAGAACCCGACCTACTTCCGCGAGCTCGGCCTGCCGATGGAAGACAAGGTGGTCGCAGCCATCAACGCCGCAGGCTGGAACAGCAAGACCGCGCCCATCTACGTACAGTCCTTCGAGCCCGGCAGCCTCAAGTACATGAAGAGCAAGGGCCTCAATACACGGCTCATCCAGCTGATCGACGGCGACAGCGTCGACCTGAAGACCGGCGCCGTGACCTTTGCGGTGCCGAGCGACCGCCCTTATGACTGGACCAAGGCCGGCGACAAGCGCAACTTCGACGCCATGGTCACCCCCGCCGGGCTGGCGGAGATCAAGACCTATGCCGACGGCATCGGCCCGTGGAAGCGCTACATCGTGAGCGTCAAGGGCACCATTGGCGCCGACGGCAAGCCGGTGGACGTCAACAAGGACGGCAAGATCAACGACGCCGACGCGACCTCCATCGCGCCCACCACGCTCGTTGCCGATGCGCACAAGGCGGGGCTGTTCGTGCACCCGTTTACCTTCCGCAACGAGTCGCGCCGGCTCGCGGCCGATTACGGCAACGCCGGCAAGAACGAATACGCGGTGTATTACAAGCTGGGTGTGGACGGCGTATTCACCGACTTCACCGACACCGCACTGGCCGCGCGCGCCGACTACCTGAAGAGCATCGGCCGCTGATCGGGTTCTTGAACGCAGCCTGAGGGTTTGCCCGGCACAGTCTTTGCGGAGGTTTCCGCAAAGCCTAGACTGTGCCCCATGAAACTCATCGATTCGCTCGTCACGCAGGCGGCCGGCATCGCCGCCGTCCGACGTGACCTTCATGCCCATCCCGAACTCTGCTTCCAGGAAGTCCGCACCGCCGACGTGGTGGCAGGCAAGCTCACCGAGTGGGGCATTCCCATCCATCGCGGCCTGGGCACCACCGGCGTGGTGGGCATCGTCAAGAACGGCACCAGCAACCGCGCCGTCGGCCTGCGTGCCGACATGGACGCGCTGCCCGTTACCGAGCTCAACACCTTCGCCCACGCCAGCAAGCACCACGGCAAGATGCACGCCTGTGGGCACGACGGCCACACTGCCATGCTGCTGGCCGCGGCGCAGCACCTGGCGAAGCACCGCAATTTCGACGGCACGGTCTACCTGATCTTCCAGCCGGCCGAAGAGGGCGGCGGCGGCGCCCGCGAAATGATCAAGGAAGGGCTCTTCGAGCAGTTCCCCATGGACGCCGTGTTCGGCATGCACAACTGGCCCGGCATGAAGGCCGGCCAGTTCGCGGTGAGCCCGGGTCCGGTGATGGCCTCGGGCAACAAGTTCTACATCAACATCATCGGCAAGGGCGGCCATGCAGCGCTGCCGCAGACCGGCATCGACCCGGTGCCGATCGCCTGCGAGATCGTGCAGGCGTTCCAGACCATTCTCACGCGCAAGATGAAGCCGACCGACTCTGCCGTGATCTCGGTCACCACCATCCATGCGGGCGAAGCCAACAACGTGATTCCCGACAACTGCGAGATGACGGGCACCGTGCGCACCTTCTCCATCGAGGTGCTCGACCTGATCGAATCGCGCATGAGGAAGATTGCCGAGCACCTCTCTGCCGCGCATGACGCGACCTGCGACTTCCGCTTCGAGCGCTACTACCCGCCCACCATCAACACCGAGGCCGAGGCCAACTTTGCGCGCCGCGTGATGGGCGGCATCGTCGGGCCGGAGAACGTGCTGCGGCAGGAAGCTGCCATGACCTCGGAAGATTTCGCCTTCATGCTGCAGGCCAAGCCCGGCGCCTATGCCTTCATCGGCAACGGCGACGGCTCGCACCGCGACGTGCACCACGGCGAAGGGCCGTGCACGCTGCACAACGCGAGCTACGACTTCAATGACGACCTGATTCCCCTGGGCGCCACCTGCTGGGTGCAGTTGGCCGAGCAATTCCTGAAGCCCGGGGAGGCGGCCCCTTGATCGGCATCGGCGAGGCGTTTTCGCCCCGCTACGCGCAGGCGCGCCAGAAGTTCCTGCAGGCCTGCGTGAGTGCCGGCCTCGCGGTCGAGCCGCATGCGCATCCGGGCAAAGGGCAGGACGGCGAAGAGCTCTCGATGGACGTGGCGCTCGACGGCGCCGCCAATGCCGAGCGCCTGCTGATCGTCTCCAGCGCCTGCCACGGTGTCGAAGGCCATTGCGGCAGCGGCGTGCAGGTGTTTGCGCTGCACGATGCCGAATGGCGCGAGAAGGCGCGCGCCCAGGGTGTGGCGGTGCTCTATGTGCACGCGCTCAATCCACACGGCTTTTCGTTCGGGCGGCGCGTCACGCACGAAGGCGTCGACCTGAACCGCAATTTCGTCGATTTCTCGAAGCCTCTTCCTGCCAACGATGCCTACGCCAAGCTGCATCCGCTGCTCGTGCCCGAGGCCTGGCCGCCCACCCCGGAGAACCAGGCGGCCCTGGAGAAGTGGATCGGCAAGCACGGCGCCGCGGCATTCCAGGCCGCCGTAAGCGGCGGGCAATACCAGTTCGACGACGGGCTCTTCTTTGGCGGCAAGGCCGAGACCTGGGGCAACAAGACGCTGCGAAGCGTGCTGCGACGCCATGCGGGCGGCGCCCGCCGGCTGGGCTGGATCGACCTGCACACCGGGCTCGGCCCGAACGGCATCGGCGAGCGCATCTTCGCCGGCAAGGACGACAAGGCGGCCTATGCCCGCGCCAACGATTGGTGGGGCACGCCCGCGGCGCCCGTCACGTCGACCTACGACGGATCGTCCACCTCGGCGCAGTTGCGCGGCCTGATGTGCGAAGCGGTGTACCAGGAGTGCCCGGCGGCCGAGTACACGGGCATTGCGCTCGAGTACGGCACGCTGCCGCTGCTGGATGTGATGAACGCCCTGCGCGCCGACCACTGGCTGCACAAGCACCCCGAGGCGCCGGCCGACCTGGCCGACGGCATCCGCGCGCGCATGCGCGAGGCCTTTTATACGGACACCGACGCCTGGCGCGGCCAGGTCGTCAGCCAGGCCCGCCAGGCCATGTTCCAGGCCGTGGACGGCCTGGAAGCCTGAAGCCGGCGGGGCTGGGGATCAGGTCCTGACCCGGCCGTCGGCCGTGATCATCGACAGCTCGACGAACTTCGATGCAACGTGGTTCTTTGCTGAGAACGACACCTCGAAGCCGCCGAACTGCTGCCGGTCGATGCTTTCGAGCCCCGTGATGAGGCTGTCGCGCGTGGCCTTGCCCGGCGCGCGGCGCAGGCCCTCGGTCAGCACCTTGGCGGCAAGGTAGCCTTCCATGCTCGAGAAATTGGCGCTGACGCCGGCACCGGCCTTTTTCACCGCGTCGCTGAACTCGCGCGTGATCGCGTTGGCAGGGTTGTAGGGCGAGGGCACCACCTGCGTCACCATGACGCCCGCGCCCTCCTTGCCGAGTTCGTCGGCCAGCGCCTGGGTGCCCACGAAGGACACGTTGAAGAACGTGCCGCCGTAGCCCGCCTTGCGCGCCTGGCGGATGAAGGCGGCACATGCCTTGTAGGCGCCCACCTGGACCACCGCGTCGGGTTTGGCCGCCACGATGGTTTTCACCGCCGCCGCCACGTCGACCGAATTGCGCTCCACCGTGGCCAGCGCCAAGGGCCGGAGGTCCTGCTGCGAGAGCGCCAGTGTCACACCGTCGAGCCCGGCCTTGCCGTACGCATCGTTCTGGTAGAAAACCGCGATCTTCTTCAGGTGGAGGTGGGTGAGCTGCTTCACGATGAGCGCGGTCTCGTCGTTGTACGAGGCGCGCAGGTGGAACACGTTCTTGTGGAACGGCTCGCGCAGCGACATTGCACCGGTGAACGGCGCGATGAAAGGCACCTTGTCCTTCACCGCCAGCGGCAGCGCCGCCAGGCTGGTGGGCGTGCCGATGTAGCCGAAGAGCGCGAACACGTCCTCTTCGATCAGCTTCTGCGTGTTGGCGGCGCAGCGGTCGGGCTCGTAGCCGTCGTCCAGGTTCTTGATCACCACCGCGCGCCGGCCGGACTGCGCGTTGTACTGGTCCAAGAACAGCTTGGCGCCTTGGTGAAACTGGATGCCGAGCTGCGCGGCCGGCCCGGTGAAAGGCGCCGACTGGCCCAGGACCAGCGGCGTTTCGCCCTGTGCCCTGGCCAGCTGGAAGCCACCCAGTGCCGCTGCGCCTGCGGCCACTGAAAAATGTCTGCGATTCATCATGGTGAAAACCTCTTCTGCGCGCACGGTGGCGCGCCAAACCTGGAAAACTTTAGACTTGCCGGATGGTCGATGCCCCGGTCTCCACAACAGCTGTTCTCCCCACTCCCACTTCCACGGTCCTGGGCGCCTGTCCGCACGACTGCCCGGATACCTGCGCCCTTGTCACCACCGTCCAGGACGGCGTGGCCGTGAAGCTGCAGGGCAACCCGGCCCATTCGCACACGGCTGGCGTTCTTTGCACCAAGGTCTCGCGCTACATCGAACGCAACGAGCATGCCGAGCGGCTCGTCCAGCCCCTGAAACGGACCGGCCCGAAGGGCAGCGGCCAGTTCGAACCCGTGAGCTGGGAGGCCGCGCTTGACGACATCGCCGCGCATCTCCGCGCATTGCAGACAAATCCAGACACAATTGTGCCGTACAGTTACGCCGGCACCATGGGTTTGGTCCAGGGCGAGTCCATGGACCGTCGTTTTTTCCACAAGTTGGGCGCTTCGCTGCTGGATCGCACGATCTGCTCCATGGCGGGCGGCGAGGCCATGGTCCACACGCTGGGCGCCAAGGTCGGCATGCGGATCGAATTCTTCGCCGAGGCCAAGCTGATCCTGATCTGGGGCAGCAACTCCATTGCCAGCAACCTGCATTTCTGGCGCCATGCGCAGGCCGCCAAGCGCGCCGGCGCGCGGCTGGTGTGCATCGATCCGCGCAAGACCGAAACGGCTGACAAGTGCGACGAGCACATCGCCCTGCTGCCGGGCACCGACGCCGCGCTGGCCCTGGCGCTGATGCACGAACTCATCGTGCACGACTGGCTCGACCACGACTACATCGCCAGCCACACGCTGGGCTGGGAGCAGTTGCGCGAGCGTGCACTGCAGTGGCCGCCTGCACGCGCCGCCGCCGTGTGCGGCGTCCCCGAGGCACAGATCGTGGCGCTGGCAGAGGCCTACGGCACCACCAGGCCGGCCGCGATCCGACTGAATTACGGCATGCAGCGCGTGCGCGGCGGCGGCAACGCGGCGCGCGCCATCGCCTGCCTGCCCGCGCTGGTGGGCGCCTGGCGCGACCGCGCCGGCGGGCTCCTGTTGAGCAGCTCAGGCCACTTTCCGGCCGACCGCGCCGCGCTGCAGCGCCCCGATCTGCTCGCGGGCCGAAAGCCGCGCACCGTGAACATGAGCACCATCGGCGATGCGCTGCTCGACGAAGCCAAGCCGGTGAAGGCCATCGTGGTCTACAACAGCAACCCCGTCGCGGTGGCGCCCGAGTCGGGCAAGGTGGTGGCGGGCTTCGCGCGCGAAGACCTCTTCACCGTGGTGCTGGAGCAGTTCCGCACCGACACCGCCGACTACGCCGATTACCTCCTGCCCGCCACCACCCAGCTCGAGCACTGGGACATCCACTGCAGCTACGGCCACACCGACGTGCTGCTGAACCGCCCCGCGGTGGCGCCGCGCGGCGAGGCGCGCAGCAACGCCTGGGTGTTTCGCGAACTCGCGCGCCGCATGGGCTTCGACGAGCCCTGCTTCTCGGACGACGACGAGACGCTGTGCCACAGCGCGTTTGCGCCGGGCGCCATCGACTACGAACAATTGCTGGCGCAGGGCTTCACCAGCCTGAAGCTGCCCGAGGCACCCTTTGCCGACGGCAAGTTTCCGACGCCCTCGGGCCGCTGCGAATTCTTCAGCGAGCGGCTTCAGGCGCAGGGCATGGACGGGCTGCCCGACCATGTGCCCAACTACGAAGCGGCGGGCAGCTCCGCCGAGTTTCCGCTGGCCATGATCTCACCGCCGGCGCGCAACTTCCTCAATTCGACCTTCGTCAACGTGACGAGCCTGCGCGCCATCGAAGGCGAACCGCTGCTCGAGATCCATGAGGCCGACGCGGCTGCGCGCGGCATCGAGAGCGGCGCCACCGTGCGCGTCTTCAATCACCGCGGCGAGCATCGCTGCCGCGCCGAAGTCTCGCGCCGCGCGCGGCCCGGCGTGGTGCACGGCATGGGCATCTGGTGGCGCAAGCTCGGCATGGACGGCACCAACGTCAACCAGCTCACCAGCCAGCGCCTGACCGACATCGGCCGCGGCCCGACCTTCTACGACTGCCTGGTGCAGGTGGAGCGTCTCGCTCCTTCGCCCGCGGGGAGCGGGCGGGGGTGAGGGCCGCGCCCGCATTCAGCGCCGCAGCCGCCGCGCTGTTGCTGCTCGGCGGCTGCGCCGACCTGGGCTACTACTGGCAATCGGCCAGCGGCCACATCGGCATCATGCGGGCCGCCAAGCCGGTGCCCCAATGGCTCGCGGACCCGGCCGTTTCCGAGCCGCTCAAGGCCAAGCTCGAACTCGCGCAGCGTATCCGGCGCTTTGCCGTGACCGAGCTGGCCTTGCCCGACAACCCCAGCTACAAGTCGTACGCCGACCTGCGCCGACCCGCGGCCGTATGGAACGTGGTGGCCGCGCCGCCGTATTCGCTCACCCTCAAGAACTGGTGCTTTCCGGTGGCGGGTTGCGTGGGCTACCGCGGCTACTACGACGAGGCCGCGGCCAGGGCCGAAGCCGAGGCGCAGCGGGGCAAGGGCATGGAAACGGCGGTGTACCCGGTGCCCGCGTATTCCACGCTGGGGTGGATGAACTGGGCCGGCGGCGATCCGCTGCTTTCCACCTTCATCGGCTATCCCGAAGGCGAACTGGCCCGCATCGTGTTTCACGAGCTCGCGCACCAGGTGCTCTACGTGCCCGGTGACACGGTCTTCAACGAGTCGTATGCCACCGCGGTCGAGCGCATCGGCGGTGCGTTGTGGCTGCAGCGCGAAGCCAGCGACACGGCGCGCAGCGAGTACGCGCGCTTCGACGCGCAGCGCCGGCAGTTTCGCGCACTGGCGCTCGATACGCGCCGCACGCTGAACCGGGCGTACGAATCCACGGAAGCGAAGGCGGGCAACTGGGCTGCGGTCGACGCCATGAAGAAGGCGGCCATGGACGATTTCCGCGAACGCTACGCGAGGCTTCGCGCAGAATGGCAAGGTCCGCGCCAGGGCGCCTACGATGGCTGGGTGGCCCGCGCCAACAATGCGGCCTTTGCGGCCCAGGGCGCCTACGACGACCTGGTTCCGGGCTTCGAGGCGCTGTTCGAACGCGAGAGCCGCAACTGGCCGCGCTTCTACAAGGAGGTCCGTCGCATCGCCGCATTGCCGACCACCGATGAGCGGCGGAACGCCTTGCAAACGGCCACCGGAATCCAGCAGACAAATTCAAGCCACGACAACAACGGAGATCACGGTGCCTGACATCCTTATCGAAAGAAACCACGCGCTGGGCATTGCCGGCGCCCGCGAGGTCGCGCGCCAGTGGATCCAGCAGGTGGAGCAGGACTACGGCCTGGAGTGCACCTACACCGAAGGCAAGGACCGCGACCTGGCGCAGTTCAGCCGCGCGGGTATCGACGGCACGGTGGAAGTCACGGCCCGCACCTTCAAGCTGGAGGCGACGCTGGGTTTTCTGTTCGCGAGCTTCAGCCAGCAGATCGAGCAGAAGATCTCGCGCAACCTCGATGCGCTGCTCGAAGCTCCCAAAGGCGGCACACGCTTCGCGTGAGCGGGTTCTTCCGGCGACGGCGTAGCCGCTGATCATCGAAGCGCCAGAGTTCACGAAGAGACCGAAGGCCGGTGGCGGCACGGCACACTCTGGCGCCATGACGAACACCTCTTCTTTCCCTTTTGCGCCAACCGCCGGGGGTCCGCTGGCCGGACTCAAGGTGATCGAACTCGGGCAACTGATTGCCGGGCCCTTTGCCGCGCGGACGCTGGCCGACTTCGGCGCCGAGGTGATCAAGATCGAGCCGCCCGGCGCCGGCGATCCGCTGCGCACATGGCGGCTGCTGAAGGACGGCACCTCGGTCTGGTGGCAGGTGCAGTCGCGCAACAAGCGTTCGCTCGCGCTCGACCTGCGCCAGCCCGAAGCGCAGGCCATCGTGCGGCAGCTGGCCGCCGAGGCCGACGTGCTGATCGAGAACTTCCGCCCTGGCGCAATGGAAGGCTGGGGCCTCGGTCCTGACGAACTGCTGGCCGCCAACCCCGCGCTCGTGATGCTGCGCATCAGCGGCTACGGCCAGACCGGTCCCTACCGCGACCGTCCAGGCTTCGGCGTGGTCGCCGAGGCCATGGGCGGACTGCGCCACCTCACGGGCGAGCCCGGCCGCGTGCCGGTGCGCGTGGGCGTGTCCATCGGCGACACGCTGGCGTCGCTGCATGGCGTGATCGGCGTGCTGATGGCAATGCAGCACCGCCATGCCACGGTGAGCGCCGAATATCCGAAAGGCCGCGGGCAAGTCGTGGACGTGGCGCTCTACGAGGCCGTCTTCAATTGCATGGAAAGCCTGCTACCGGAGCACAGCGCGTTTGGCGTGGTGCGCGAGGCGGCCGGCAGCGCGCTGCCCGGCATCGCGCCGACCAATGCCTACCGCTGCGCGGACGGCGGCTACGCCATCGTGGCGGGCAATGGCGACAGCATTTTTCGCCGGCTCATGGCTTGCATCGGCCGGCCCGACCTCGCGGCCGATCCTGCGCTGGCCGGCAACGCGGGCAGGGTGGCGCAGGTGGAAATGCTCGATGCCGCCATCGGCGACTGGACCGCGGAGCGCACGGTGGACGAGGTGCTGGCTGCGCTCGACGCAGCCCAGGTGCCGGCCGGCCGCATCTACACCATCGCCGACATTGCGGCCGATCCGCACTACGCCGCGCGGGGCATGCTGCAGCAGGTGCGCATGTCCGACGGCAGCGCGCTGGCGGTGCCCGGCTTCGTGCCCAAGCTGTCGCTCACGCCGGCCAGCCACCGGCACAACGCGCCCGCGCTGGGCGCGGACACCGATGCCGTCTTGAAAGAGATCGGCCTCAGCGCCGAGCAGATCGCCGCGCTGCATGCGCGCGGCATCGTCGGCTGAGTGACAGGATGGGAGGGTCAGCTCCGAAGAGATTCGATCAGGTCGATGTATTTCTGCTTGGCTTCGTCGGCGCCGAGGCCTTTTTGTGCGGTCCAGGCGTCCCACTTGGCGCGCGCGACGATGTCGCTGAAGCTGGGCTTCTTGGCGGTGTTGTCGCCTTCGGTGGCCTGCTTGAAAAGGCCGTAGATCTTGAGCAGCGTCGGGTTGTCGGGACGCTCTGCCAGGAGCTTGGAATTGCCCTGGGCGGCTTCGAATTGGGCGTTGAGGTCGGACATGGCGGTGAAAAAGAAAGTGAAAAAGCGAATGGCCGCATCTTAAAGTGCGCGGTACCCGGCAGTACCGGCGGCGCCCATCGAGGGGGCGGTGCTCAGTCCGACAACCCCGCCCGCGCCAGCTCCACGTCGAGCCGTTCCTTCGCGTCCACGGGCAGCAGTGCCGCGGCTTTTTCGTACAACTGCGTGGCCTCGCGCAGGCGCGCGTCGCCGTGCAGCATGAGCAGCGCGCGGCCGTATTCCATCAGCGCGCTGGGCGAGTGGGGATGCAGCTCGAGCCCGCGCTCGAACAGCTCGACCGACATCTCGGCGCGCACGCCGTACGTCATGCGGCCGACCAGCGCACCCACCTTGTCGATCACCTCGGCATGGAAGGCGGCCAGGGCGATGTGCGCGTCGGCATGGTCCGGCTGCAGTTCAATCACCTGTTCCAAGGCGCCCTTGAGCTTGCTGCCGAGGCCCTGCGCCAGCGCGCGCGCCACGCTGATTCCCTGGCTGTAGCGGCCGAGCGCATAGGCCTGCCAGTAGAGCGCGTGACAGTTGCCGGGCTCTGATGCAACCTGCGCGGCGGCGCGCTCGATGACCTGGCGGAACATCGAAAGCCGGACCGATTCGCGCGGCTCCAGGTAGTTGGCATAGATGGCGGTGGCCTGGTTGGCCAGCACCAGGCCTTCTGCGCCGTGCAGCAGGCCGAGCGCGGCGGCGCGCTGGAACTCCCCGTTGTGGTACAGCAACCAGCCTTCGGCCAGCGGGTGTCCCTCGGCCGGCGGCGGCAAGGGGTGGCCGGCGTGCAGGCGGGGCCAATGCACAAGCAGGCTCCGCGCGTCGTAGCGCGGCACGTCGGCATAGGGCAGCGGCGTCCAGGGGTCCGCTGTCGTGCCAACCGGGCTGGCGGACATCAGCGAGAGCGGCTTGAAGTCTGGATGGGGCATGGTCTAGGACTGGGCTGCCAAATCGACTGGCGCGGCCGGAGGCGGCGCGCTGTCCGCATCATCGCCGCTGTAGGCGTGGCTCAGTGTCAGCAAATGCCGCCGCTGTTCAGGGCCGAGGTAGGGTGCGAGCAACTGAAGCGCGTGCCGGCCGCCGCGCATCAGCGCCCCCTGGGCATGGGCGGGTTCCAGTGCCTCGCGCGGGTTGCGCACGTATTCGTAGCTGAGCCAGTAGGTCAGCACCACCACCATGCTCTGGGCGAGCGTGTCGACTTCGTGCGCGTCGATCTCCAGGTGCCCGGCCCGGCTCAACCCCGCGATGAGCACGCGGATGGCGCGTGCCTTGTTCTTGAGCACGAGCTGGAACTGGGTTTCGAGATGCCGGTTCTTGCTCAGCAGGTCGTTCAGGTCGCGATAGAGAAAGCGATAGCGCCAGATTAGCTCGAACAGGCTGTGCATGAAGAACCAGGCGTCTTCCACATCGTGCACGCCTTCGCTGGCATGCAGGAGCTCGTTGAGTTCGGCCTCATAGCCTTCGTAGAGCTTGTTGATCAGCTCTTCCTTGGCGGGGTAGTGGTAGTAGAGATTGCCGGGACTGATGTTGAGCTCGCCCGCCACCAGCGTGGTGGAGACGTTCGGCTCGCCGAAGCGGTTGAACAGCTCGAGTGCGGCTTCGAGAATGCGTTGCGCTGTGCGGCGTGGCGCCTTCTTGGCCATGTCAGTCCCCGTTTGTCTTTTGAGGACACTCTAGCGTATGTGCACCGCACCACAAACCGGGAGGGCCATGTTTTTGCGGCGCCGCAGTTGTGCGCCGCCGCAAAAAGGAAGCTCGAGGCGGCGGTCAGCCAGCCTTGCCGCTGCGCCGAACGGTCTTCTTGGTGGCCGCCGCCGCGGGTGCCGCGCTGCGGCCAGCCGTCTTGCGGCTCGCGGTGCGCGTGGGAGCGGTGGTGCTCTTGCCTTGCATGCGCTGCAGCTCGGCCTCGAGGGCTGCCACGCGCGCCAGCAGCGCGGCATGGTCGGCGGCCGAAGGCAGGCCGAGTTTCTCGAGGGCGCGCGCCACGCGCTCTTCGAAGATGTTCTCGAGCTTGCCCCACTGACCTGCCGCCTTGGTGCCGAACTCGCTCGCAAAGCCGGCCATGCGCGTTTGCGCCTGGGCCAGTGTTTCTTCGGCGGCTGCCTGGGTTTTCTTCTGCATGCCGGCGCCGTCTTTCACCAGCGCCTCGAAAGCCTTGCTGCCTTCCTGCTGCATCTTGGCAAAGGCGCCCAGCCCCGCCAGCCAGATCTGTTGCGCGGAATCCTTGATGCGGTCGGAGCCCTTGTTGCCGTGATCGTCGTCCTGGGTAGCCATGCGAATGTTCCTATGAAAACTATCGGGCTACTTTAGCCGCTCGGCGCCCTCCCCGTTAGAGCTTCATGTCTACCAATCGAGCCAATCGGGGCTGCAAGCCGCTAGGCTTTTCCAGCAGCGCGGCTGGCTTCCAGGTGGGTCTTGGCCCGTTCGGCCAGCGCCATTTCACCCGGTGTGCCGGGCACGAAGGGCTGCACCGGAAGCGGCCGGCCGTGCGAATCGACCGAGACGAAGACGATCAGGCATTCGGTGGTCTTGTCCATGGTGCCGCCCTTCATGTCGCCGCTGCGCACCTCGACCGAGATGTTCATGCTGGTGGTGCCGGTGTAGGCCAGCCGGGCCTCGACCTCGACCAGGTCGCCGATCATGATCGGGTGGTGAAAGCGGATGCTGCCGATGAAGGCCGTCACGCAATAACGCTTGGCCCAGCTGGTGGCGCAGGCGTAGCCGGCTTCGTCGATCCATTTCATGACGGTGCCGCCATGGACCTTTCCGCCGAAGTTGACGGTGCTCGGCTCGGCCAGAAAACGAAGGGTGATGGAAGACATGCGCCGCCTTTTTCGTGGGCTGATGGGTGGGAACCCCAATTATGCGAGCGGCCGGCCCCTGGCCGGTTCGCCGCCGGTCGCCATGGCACGCACGTTCAGCCGCCGCCGAACAGTTCCGCCAGCGTGAGCCGGAGCCAGGCGTTGCCGGCGTCGGCATGGAAGCGCTCGTGCCAGTGCTGCTTGACGGCGTAGGCCGGCAGCTCGAAGGGCGGCTCCAGCAGCTTCACCGGTTCCTGCGTGGCCAGCACCTTGCCGAGGATGCTGGGCACGATCACGATGAGTTCGGTGTGCGCCACGATGCGCGCCACGCTCAGGAAGCTCGAAAGACTGGTCACCACGTTGCGCTTGACTCCCAGCCGGGCGATGGTCTTGTCGACGATGGCATGGCCCGTGCCCGATGACGCCACCACGGCGTGTGCCTCGGCCTCGAAGCGCTTGCGCGTGAGCCGCTCGCCGATGCGCGGATGGTTGCGTGCCGCCAGGCAGACGAAGTCCTGCATGAAGAGCGTCTGCTGGTAGAAGCCCGCGTCCAGTTGCGGCATGAAGCCGACGGCCAGGTCGACCGAGCCGTCCTCCAGCCGGCGCGCGCTTTCGGTGGAAATGATCTCGGTCTCGATGCGCACCCCCGGCGCCGCATGCCGCAAATGGCCGAGCAGCCCCGGCAGCAGCACCACTTCGCTGATGTCGGTCATGCAGATGCGAAAGCTGCGTGCCGCGGTGGCGGGGTCGAAGCTGGCGCGCCCGCCCTTGGCCCGGTTCAGCCGGTCGAGGATCTCCTGCACCAGCGGCTGGATCTGCCGTGCATAGGGCGTCGGCTCCATGCCGCGCGAGGTGCGCACGAACAGTTTGTCGCCGAAATGCGCGCGCAACCGGGCCAGTGCGGTGCTGGCCGCCGACTGCGCAATGCCGAGCCGCTCGGCCGCGCTCGACACGTTGGCCGTCTTGTAGACCTCGTCGAGCACCCGCAGCCATTCGAGATCGAGCTGGGCCATGAAAACAACTCCTTGCCGTCACTACTATCAAAAAATAAGATCAAGGCTATCGCCCTGCCTCCATTGCGCCAATAGTAGTACCGGTGGAAGATCGCCGTTTTCCGGAGACAACGGCCACGCGAAGGCCGGAACCGCCATGAATCCCACTGCCAAGAAACTTGCCGCCACCGCGCCCGCCAACGCCGCGGAGCGCCGCGGCTACTACGAGCGCATCCGTCCGCTCCACCTCACGCCGCTGTGGGAGTCGCTGCATGCGCTGGTGCCGCGCGAGCCCAGCACGCCCTGCGTGCCGGCGCTCTGGCGCTATGACGAGATCCGCCCGCTGCTGATGGAGTCGGCGGACCTCATCAACGCCGAGGAAGCCGTGCGCCGCGTGCTGGTGCTCGAGAACCCCGCGCTGCCCGGCAACTCGTCGATCACGCAGTCGCTCTACGCCGGCCTGCAGCTCATCATGCCGGGCGAGGTGGCGCCCTCGCACCGCCACGTGCAGTCGGCTTTGCGCTTCATCGTCGACGGCAAGGGGGGCTACACCACGGTGGGCGGCGAGCGCACCACCATGTACCCGGGCGACTTCATCATCACGCCGTCGTGGGCCTGGCACGACCACGGCAACGAGGGCGTCGGCGGCACGGCGGAGCCGGTGGTCTGGCTCGACGGGCTCGACATTCCGATGCTGCGCTTCTTCGATGCCGGCTTTGCCGAGAACGACGACGCCAAGGTGCAGCACGTGGCGCGCCCCGAGGGCAACAGCCTGGCGCGCTTCGGCCACAACATGGTGCCGGTGCGCCATGACCACGTGTCGTCCACCTCGCCGATCTTCAACTACCCCTACGCCCGCAGCCGCGAGGCGCTGGCCCTACTGCAGAAGCAGGAAGCGCCCGATGCCTGGCTGGGCCACAAGCTGCGCTACATCAATCCGCTGACCGGCGGCGCGCCGATGCCCACCATCGGCACCCAGCTGCAACTGCTGCCCAAGGGCTTTGCGGGCAAGACGCACCGCGCCACCGACGGCACGGTCTACAGCGTGGTCGAAGGCCGGGGCAGCGCCGACATCGCGGGCCAGCGCTTCGAGTTCGGGCCGCGCGACACCTTCGTCGTGCCTTCGTGGGCGCCGCTTCGCCTGTCGGCGACCGGCGAAGACGTGGTGCTTTTCAGCTTCTCCGACCGTCCGGTGCAACAGGCGATGGGCATCCTGCGCGAAGCCTTCCTCGACGAGGCCTGAGAGCCGGCCGGACTTTTTTCTTTTCTTGCTTTGCATTGACCCTGTGCCGCCGCGCGCGGCAGGAGCCTTCATGTCCTTCGTCTTCACGCCTCCTTCCATCGTCGGCCTGCCCATTGCCGGTTCGAGCGACTTGTTCCCGGTGCGCCGGGTCTACTGCGTGGGCCGCAACTACGCGGCGCATGCGCGCGAGATGGGCTTCGACCCCGACCGCGAGCCGCCGTTCTTCTTCTGCAAGCCCAACGACGACGCCTCCGTGGTGCCCGTGGCCGAAGGTGAAACCGGCGCCATTCCGTACCCGCCGCTCACGAGCAGCTACCACTTCGAAGCCGAGCTGGTGGTCGCGATCGGCAAGGGCGGCAAGGACATTGCGGTGGAGCGGGCGGCCAGCCACATCCATGGCTATGCCGTGGGCCTGGACATGACGCGCCGCGACCTGCAGATCAAGATGCGCGAGCAGGGCCGCCCGTGGGAGATCGGCAAGGCCTTCGACTTCTCGGCGCCCATTGCGCCGCTACGCACGCTCGCCGACGTGGGCGAGATCAATGCCGGTGCCATCACGCTCGAGGTCGACGGCCAGGTGCGCCAGAGCAGCGACATCACGCACCTGATCTGGTCCGTCAACGAGGTGATTGCCAATCTCTCGACGCTCTTCACGCTGCAGCCCGGCGACCTGATCTTCACGGGCACGCCCGAAGGCGTGGGCGCGGTGAAGCCCGGCCAGACCCTCAAGGTGAGCATCGACAAGCTCCCCTCGCTTACCGTGCGAATCGACTGATCGAGCATTGCGAAGAGGCCCCACCATGAGCACATCTCCCCCGAAGAATCCCCCCACCGTTCTGCTCGTCGGCGGCGGCATCGGCGGCATGGCGGCCGCGCTGGCGCTCGCGCGCCTCGGCGTTTCCATCGACCTGCTGGAGCAGAGCGCCACCATCGGCGAGATCGGCGCCGGCCTGCAGCTCGGCCCCAATGCCTTCGCCGCGCTCGACGCACTGGGCGTGGGCGAGGCGGTGCGCCAGAGTTCGGTGTTTACCGACAGGCTCGTGATGATGGACGCGGTCGATTGCGGCGAAGTGGCCTCCGTGCCTGTGGGCGAGGCATTTCGCGCGCGCTTCAAGAATCCGTATGCGGTGAGCCACCGCGCCGACCTGCACGGCGCCATCCACGAGGCGGTGAAGCAGCATCCGCTGATTCGCTTTCATACGTCGGCCCAGGTCGAGTCCATCGATATCGGCACGGGCAAGGCGCAAGGCGTGGTCGCCACCACGCGCGACGGCCGCCGCTTCGAGGCCGACGCCATCGTGGGTTGCGACGGCGTGAAATCGGTCGTTCGCGCCAGGCTCGTCGGCGACGAGGCACGCGTCTCGGGCCACGTGGTGTACCGCGCCGTGGTGCCGGTGGCCGACATGCCCGCCGACCTGCGCTGGAACGCGCCCGTGGTCTGGGCCGGCCCCAACTGCCACCTGGTGCACTATCCGCTGCGCCATGGCGAGCTGTACAACCTGGTCGTCACCTTCCACAGCCGCGACAAGGAAAAGTGGGGCGTGTCCGAAGGCAGCAAGGAAGAAGTGCTCTCGTACTTCGATGGGGTGCATGCGCGCCCGCGCCAATTGCTCGACCGACCCACGTCGTGGCGCCGCTGGAGCACGGCGGACCGCGATCCGGTGGAGCGCTGGAGCGAAGGCCCCGCCACGCTGCTCGGCGACGCGGCGCATCCGATGATGCAATACCTCGCGCAGGGTGCTTGCATGGCGCTCGAAGACGCGGTGACGCTGGGCGCTGCGGTGCAGGCCTGCGATTTCGACATGCCCGCCGCCTTCAAGCTCTATGAGGCCGCGCGCATTCCGCGCACCGCCCGCGTGGTGCTGTCGGTGCGCGAGATGGGCCGGCTCTATCACGCCAAGGGCGTGGAACGTCTTGTGCGCAACAGCCTCTGGGTGGGCCGCACGCCCGAACGGTTCTACGATGCGGTCGAATGGCTCTATGCCTGGCGGCCCGAGCATTGCCTGGACGATGCGCGACCGGGCTGCTCGGCCGCGGTGATTTCGGCGCACTGAATCGAACGGATTTCTTCCACCATCACCATTCGAGGCCACAGGCCCAGGAGACAAAGGACCATGAACAACAAAATTTCACGCGCACTGTGGACCGGGCTCATCGCCTTGTCGGCCAGCACCGGCGCCCTGGCGCAGGCCAGCGACTTCCCGAGCAAGCCCGTGACGCTGGTCACGCCTTTCGCAGCCGGCAGCGGGCCAGACGCGGTGCTGCGGATGGTGTCCGACAAGCTCTCGCGCCTGTGGAACCAGCGTGTGGTGATCGACAACAAGCCCGGCGGCGGCGGCTTCATCGCCATCGACCAGGCGCGCCGCGCAGCACCCGACGGCTACACGCTGCTGCAGCTGGACAGCGAGCACATTGCCGCGCTGCCGCACCTGTACAAGTCGCGCAACTTCGTGACGCTGCAGCACTTCGACCCCGTGGCCTCGCTGTTTCGCACGCCTTTCTTCGTGGCCGTGTCCAGCGAGTCGAAGTACAAGAACATGAGCGACCTGATCGCCGACGCCAAGGCCAACCCCGAAGCCATCGTCTACGGCTCGTGGGGCGTGGGCAGCCCGGGCCACTTGGGCGCACAGCAACTGGAGGCGCTCACGGGCATCCGCATGCGGCATGCGCCGTACCGCGAGGTGTCGCAGCTGTTCTCGAACGTGGGCACCGGCGACGTGCCATGGAGCTTTGCCAGCATTCCTTCGAGCCAGGGCATCTACAAGGCCGGCAAGCTGCGGTACCTGGCCATCGCCGCACCCAAGCGCATTCCGCAGCTCCCCGACGTGCCAACCATGGCCGAAGCGGGCGGGCCGGCCTCGCTCGAGGTGAACTCCTTCGTCTCGCTGCTTGCGCCCAAGGGCGTGCCGGCGGCGGTCAAGGCCAAGATCAACGCCGACGTGGCCAAGGTCATTGCCGACCCCGAAATCCGCGCCCGCTTCGACACCTTCGCATTTGAGCCGCTGGCCTGGTCGCCCGAGGAGATCGAGCGCAACGCCGAGGCCAAGTCCAAGGTCTATGGCGAACTGGTGCGCCGGGGCAACATCAGCCTCGAATAGCGGCTGCGATCAGTACCATTACGTTTTTTAACAGTCTTCTTTTTCACCTTCTTCCATGCACGCATCCAAGAGAGCCCTCCTGATCGCCTGCGGCCTGGCAGCCGCCGCCGCGCTGCCGCTGGCGGCCCAGGCGCAGAACAACGCCTGGCCGACCAAGCCCATCCGCCTGCTCGTGGGTTTTCCGGGCGGCTCGACGCCCGACATCGCCGCCCGCACCATTGCCGAGCCGCTGGCCAAGGCGCTCGGCCAGCCGGTCGTGGTGGACAACAAGCCCGGCGCCTCGGGCAACATCTCGGCCGACATGGTGGCCAAGGCCACCGACGACCACACGCTGGGCATCGTGATCAATGGCAACCTCACTTCGTCGAAGATGCTGTACCCACGGCTGCCCTACGACCCGGCGAAAGATTTCACTTATCTGTCGCTGATTGCCACGGCACCGCTCGTGCTGGTGGCGCAGAACAACCTGCCTTCAGGCACCGCCTTCTTCGATGCGGCGCGCAAGGGCGGCGACAAGTGGAACTACGGCTCGGTGGGCGTGGGCTCCGTCGGGCATCTGGGCATGGAGCTGCTCAAGAGCCGCGTGAACGGCTTCAGCCCCGAGCACGTGCCCTACCAGGGCAACCCGCAGGTCGTGACCGCGATGCTGGGCGACCAGGTGCAGATGGCCCTCATCCCTCCGGGCGTGGCCATGCCGCAGGTGCGCGCCGGCAAGCTCAAGGCGATTGGCCTCACGGGCGGCCGCAGCGCGCTGGTGCCCGAGCTGCCACCGCTGGCCGACGCCGGCGTGCGCGACTTCTCGCTCGAAGTGTGGGTGGCGCTGCTCGGGCCCGCCAACCTCTCCAAGACGGCGCAGGCGCGCATCAGCCGCGAACTCGAAGTGATCATGAAGCAGCCCGAAGTGCGCCAGAAGCTGTTCGAGCAGGGCTGGCAGGCGGTGGGCACCTCGCCCGACGGCATGCGCCTTCGCGTCAAGGAAGAGGCGGCGATCATGACCAAGATCATCTCGGCCCGCGGCATCAAGATCCAGTGATGACAGCCGCCCAGCACAAGACCCTGACCGAGCCGGCGCGCGAGCTGTCGGTGTTCGGTGAATACGACGTGGTGGTGGTCGGCGGCGGGCCCGCGGGGATTGCCGCCGCCGTCAGCGCCGCGCGCCACGGCGCCAGCACGCTGCTGGTCGAGCGCTACGGCTTTCTCGGCGGCATGGGCACTGCCGGCGGCGTGACCAACTTCGCGGGCCTGTACGGCAAGCGCGACGGCCAGATGAGGCAGCTGGTGCGCGGCGTGACCGACGACCTGCTGGCGCGCATCGACGCGCTGGGCGGCCTCAACAAGCCGCAGGACGGCATGCAGGGCCGCATTCGCGTGCGCTCCTACGACACCTCGGCCTACAAGATCGCGGCCGACCAATTGCTGCTCGATGCCGGCGTGCACCTGCTGTTCCACGCCTGGGCGGCCGCGGTGATTCGCGACGGCGATCGCATCGCGGCGCTGGTGGTCGAGACCAAGTCGGGCCGGCAGGCAATTCGCGCCAATGCCTTCGTCGATGCCAGCGGCGACGCCGACGTGGCGGCCTTTGCAGGCGTGCCTTTCGAAGTGGGAGACGGCCATGGCAGCGGCCTGTTCCCGACCACCATGTTCCGAGTCGGCCAGGTCGATGCGCCCGCGGCGCTCGCGGCCGTCGGCGAGTTCAAGGCCATCAACGACCTGATGGAGCGGGTGCAGGCGCAAAAACCCGGCGCCTACAAGTTTCCGCGCGAAGGCGCGATCCTGCGGCCCAACATCGATCCGCGCGAATGGCGCGCCAACGTCACGCAGATCCGCAATGCCGCGGGCCGCGCGATGAACGGCATCGATGCGCGCGAGCTTACCGAAGGCGAGCTCGAAGGCCGACGCCAGATTGCCGAATACTTCAAGTTCATGAAGGCCGAGGTGCCGGGCTTCGCCGAGTCGGCCATCGTGGAAATCGCGCCGCAGGTCGGAATCCGCGAAACGCGCCGCATCGAAGGCCTGTATGCGCTCACGGGCGAAGACATCCTGTCGTCGGCCAGCTTCGACGACAGCATCGGCATCAACGCCTGGCCGATGGAAATGCATGCCGACGGCCGCATCGAATGGGCCTTTCCGCGCGACGACAACCGCACCTACAACCAGTTGCCCTGGCGCATGCTGGTGCCGCGCCAGGTCGCCAACCTGCTGGTGGCCGGCCGCTGCGCCGCCATGACGCACGAAGGCCAGTCGGCCGCGCGCGCGAGCGGCGGCTGCTTTGTCATGGGGCAGGCGGCGGGTACGGCGGCGGCTTCGCTGGGCGGCAGCTCCAGGTTTGCGGACGTCGATGTGCATGCGCTTCAGAAGAAGCTGATTGCCGACGGCGCAGATATCGACCGTTGATTTCCACAGGGGGCAGCTGACCGTCCCGCGACAGTGCGCGGGCCTGGGCTTTGCTATGGTTGAGGGTTGAATCTTTTTGCTGACACCCGACCGCCATTTCCGATGACCACCGATCCCGCCACCGCCGCCCGCCTTGTCGACGAACTCGTCGCGCTCATGCAGCTCGAGCCGCTCGGGGGCGACAAGTTCCTGGCCCAGAGCGAAGACATCGGCACGCCAGCCGTGTTCGGCGGCCAGGTGCTTGGCCAGTCGCTCGCGGCCGCGAGCCTCACAGTCGGCGCCGACCGGCCGGTGCATTCGATGCATGCCTACTTCCTGCTACCGGGTGAGCATGCGCCGATCGAATACAGCGTGGACCGCGTGCGCGACGGCCGCAGCTTCACCACGCGGCACGTGGTGGCGCGCCAGCAGGAGCGAATCATCTTCGAGATGTCGGCCTCATTCCAGACAGTGGATGACGGCGTTGAACACCAGTCCGCCATGCCCACGGTGGACGGTCCCGAGGGGCTCGTGAGCGAAATCGACCAGCGCATCGCGCTCGGCGACCGCCTGCCCGAGCGCTGGCGCGTCAAGGGTCTGGAGCCGCACGGCATCGAATACCGCCGCGTCGAGGCCGACGACCTGCTGACGCCAGAGGTGCGCCCGTCCGAAAGCGCCATCTGGATGCGCGCGATTGCACCACTGCCCGACGATCCGGTCGTGCACCGTGCGCTGCTGGCCTACGCCTCAGACCACGGCCTGCTGCGCGCCGCGATGCTGCCGCACGGCCTGAGCTTCATGAGCGGCCAGGTGCGCCCCGCGAGCCTCGACCACGCCATGTGGTTCCACCGCGATTTCCGCATGGACGAATGGCTGCTCTACGTGCTCGACTCGCCAAGTGCCGGTGGCGCGCGCGGCCTGTGCCGTGGCAGCCTCTTTGCGCGTGACGGGCGGCTGGTGGCTTCTACGGCGCAAGAGGGAATGCTGCGGGTCAAGCGCTGAGAAGCTGTTTGATGGGGTTGCCATTGGAGTGCTCCTGTTCAGGGCGGCGCTCCCGCCGACGGGGTACCTTTCTCCGCGAATGTCCCCCGGCCTGCGGCCTCCTCCTTTATTTCGCTGCGCAAGGCACCCCATCGACGGGATCGTTGATCAGCGTGTCGGTTGATCGAGCGGAACAACGGCAGCGTCCAGTGGGCACAGGGCGCCGGGTACTCCCCGCAGCGAAATAAAGGAGGAGGCCGCAGGCCGCGGGACATTCGCGGAGGGGAGTACCCGGTGTCCTGTGCACACGCCCTGAGATCCGCGCTCGGGGCGTCCCAGGGCCCCTACCTACAATCGAGAACATTCTGCCCGTGAGGCGTGGCGCGGCCTTTGTCGCCGCGTGCGGGCCGTTTTTCATTCTTCATGTCCTCCCCACACAGCCGCCTGCGCACCGAGTGGTGCCCGAGCATTCCGCGCGAACTGATGGCCGGCGCCGTCGCCACCTTCGCCCTGATTCCGGAAGTCATCGCGTTCTCTTTCGTCGCGGGCGTCGATCCGGCCGTCGGGCTGTTCGCATCGTTCGTTATCAGCGTCGTCATTGCCTTCACCGGCGGGCGGCCGGCCATGGTGTCGGCAGCCGCGGGGTCGGTGGCGCTGGTGGCCGCACCGCTGGTGCATGCGCACGGGCTGCCGTACCTGCTGGCGGCGGGCGTGCTGGCGGGCGTGATGCAGATCCTGTTCGGGCTGCTGCGGCTCGGCGTGCTGATGCGCTTCGTCTCCACCTCGGTGCGCACGGGCTTCGTCAACGCGCTTGCCATTCTGATCTTTGCGGCGCAGATGCCGCACTTCATCGGAGCCAATACCGCCACCTGGGCGATGGTGGGGCTCGGCCTTGCCATCATCTACCTGCTGCCGCGCATCACGAAGGCCGTGCCGTCGCCGCTGGTGTGCATCGTGGCGGTCACGCTCGCGGGGCACTGGCTCGGGCTACCGCTCAAGACCGTTGCCGACCTGGGCCACCTGCCCGACGCGTTGCCGGCCTTTGCGTGGCTGTCGGTGCCGATGTCGCTTGAAACGCTGCGCATCATTGCGCTGCCGGCCTTTGCCATTGCGATGGTCGGCTTGCTCGAATCGATGATGACTGCGAGCGTGGTGGACGACCTCACGGACACGCCGAGCTCGAAGAATCGCGAATGCAGCGGCCTCGGCGTGGCCAATGTCGCGGCAAGCTTCTTCGGCGGCATCGCCGGCTGCGGAATGATCGGCCAGACCGTGAGCAACGTGCGCTACGGCGGCCGGGGCCGGCTGTCGACGCTGTTTGCGGGCGCGTTCCTGCTGATTCTCATGGTGCTGCTGAAGCCCTGGGTGTCGCAGGTGCCCGTGGCGGCGCTGGTCGCCATCATGGTCATGGTGTCGGCGTCCACTTTCGATTGGGGCTCGCTGCGCACGCTGGTGCGCCATCCGCGCATGTCCAGCGCGGTGATGCTCGCGACCGTGGCCGTCACCGTCGCTACCGACAACCTGGCCGCGGGCGTTGCCACCGGCGTGATGCTGAGCGGCGTGTTCTTCACCTTCAAGGTCGCGCGGCTGCTGCATGTGCATGCCGAAGCTGGAGCTGGCGACGACGGTGTGCGTGTCTACCGCGTGAGCGGCCAGGTGTTCTTCGCATCGGCCGACATGCTGGTGGACGCCTTCGACGTGCGCGAGATCGACGGCGCGCCGGTGCACATCGACGTGTCGCAGGCCCATTTCTGGGACGTGACGGCGGTGGCCGCCCTGAACAAGATCGTCGAGCGGCTGCGCAAGCACGGCAGCGTGGTCGAGGTCACCGGTCTCAACCAGGCCAGCCAGGACCTGATCCTGCGGCTCGACACGGCGCCTGAATGAGCTAGGTGATTTTCCTCATGAGCCGAGTGGTGCCTTGCATCTAGCCTTTCCGGTTCCCGTCGGATGTCCGATGGACCGGAAAGGCTCTCATGAAAATTCCCGCCCCGGTGCTGACGAACATGCGCCGCACCATCCAGTCCTACGAAGACTCCGCGCGCGAGTACGACGCGATCGTGGCGGACCACCCGCCGCCCGAGATCGAGGACGCACTGCGCCGGATGATGGCGCTCGTCCCCGCCGGCGGCACCGTGTTCGAGATCGGTTCCGGCACGGGGCGGGACGCCGACTTCGTCGAGTCCCTGGGCGGGATCGTCAGGCGCACCGATGCGACGCAGGCCTTTCTCGATCTGCAGGCGGGGCGCGGCAAGAAGGGCGAACTGCTCAACGCCGTGACGGATGCGCTGGGCGGGCCCTACAGCGCCATCCTCGCGATGGCCGTGCTGATCCATGTCGATCGCGCGCAGGTCGCGCCGGTCCTGCGCAAGGTGTTTGACGCCCTCGAGCCCGGCGGCGTCTTCCTCGTGGCCATGCGCATCGGCGAAGGTGAGACCAATGGCGACTACCAGACCGTGTACTGGGCGAAAGACCGGTTTGCCGAAGAGCTCGCAGCGGCCGGCCTGCGCACGGAATGGGACAGGCAGTGGATCGGCCGCGAGAACGTGACGTGGGTCAGCTTCCTCGCGTGCCGTCCGCGGGAGCGAGTGCAGACTTAGACGCCCAGGTAGCGCGTCCACAGCGACCGGTCGGCGTCGAGCGCGGCCGAGTCGCCCTGCCACACCACGCGGCCTCGTTCGAGGATCACGTGGCGGTCGGCCAGCGGCAGCAGGCGCTGCACGTACTTGTCGACCACCAGGATCGCTTCGCCCTCGGCCTTGAGCGCGGCAATGCAATGCCAGATCTCTTCGCGGATCACCGGGGCCAGGCCTTCGGTGGCTTCGTCGAGGATCAGGAGGCGCGGATGCGTCGACAGCGCGCGCGCAATCGCCAGCATCTGCTGCTCGCCGCCCGAGAGCTGGTTGCCCGCATTGGCCTTGCGTTCGGCAAGACGCGGAAACAGGCCGTACAGCGCCTCGATCGTCCAGCGCGGCGCGCTGCCCGGGCGCGGCCGTGCAAAGGCGCGCAGGTGCTCGTCCACGCTGAGGTTCGGAAACACATGCCGCCCCTCGGGCACGATGGCCACACCGCGCCGGGCAATGGCATCCGGCTTGTGTCCGCCGATGGCGTCGCCGCCGAAATGCACGCTGCCGCGAACGGGTGCCAGCGTGCCGGTCAGCACCTTCAGAAGCGTGCTCTTGCCCATGCCGTTGCGGCCGAGCAGCGCAAGCACTTCGCCGGGCCGAATGTTCAGGTCGATGCCGAACAACACTTGGCTTGCGCCGTAGCCGGCCTCGATGGATTTCGCATCGAGCAATGTGGTGGTCGCGTTCATGCGTGCCCCTCCGCTTCTGTCCCGAGATAGACCGCCTGCACGTCGGGATGCCCGCGCACTTCGTCGGCCGTGCCGCTCATCAGCACGCGGCCCTGCACCAGCACCGTGAGCCGGTCGGCGAGGCGGAACACCGCGTCCATGTCGTGCTCGATCAGCAGGATGGCCATCGACTCGCGCAGCGATTCGATCAGCTCGACCATGCGCGCGGATTCGTCCGGACCCATGCCGGCCATCGGCTCGTCGAGCAGCAACAGCTTGGGTTCGGCCGCGAGCGCGAGCGCCACGTCGAGCGCGCGCTGTGCGCCGTGCGGCAGCGTGCCCGCGATGCGGTGGCGTTCGCCGCCCAGCCCCACGCGGTCGGCCAGCGCCATCGCGCGCTCGACCAGGCCGCGTTCGGTCGCGCGCGGCACCATGAAGCGCAGGCTGCTGCCCGCATGGGCCTGCGCCGCGAGCATGAGGTTGTCGTGCACGGTTTCCTTGGCGAACACGCGCGTCACCTGGAAGCAGCGCGACATGCCGGCCGCCACGCGCTGGTGGTCCTTGAAGCCGGTGATGTCCTTCTCGTCGAGCAGGATGCGCCCGGCGTCGGCCTTGAGCAGCCCGGTGATCAGGTTGACCAGCGTGGTCTTGCCCGCGCCGTTGGGGCCGATCAGCGCATGCACCTCGCCGCGCTCGACGGTGAGGTTCACATGGTCGGTCGCGAGCAAGCCGCCGAAGCGCTTGACCAACCCTTCGATTCTGAAAAGGCTCATGGTGTTGCCTTGCTCCCTCGCCCCACTGGGGAGAGGGCTGGGGTGAGGGGCAAGCGGCGCTTGTACAAGGCTGCGAGTCCCTTGGGCGCCCACAGAGCAACAGCAATCAACAACAATCCCAGCGGCATGTGCCAATGCTCCGTGTGCTGCTTCAACGCCTCCTCGAGCACCAGCCAGACCACGGCGCCCACAGGCCCGCCCCAGCTGCGCCCGAGCCCGCCGATGACGACCATCACCAGCAGCGTGGCCGACTGCGTCCAGTGCATCGTCGCCGGGCTCACGAAGCCATTGCCGCCCGCGAGCAGCGCGCCCGCCAGCCCTGCAATGGCGCCGGCAATCGCAAAGGCCACCAGCTGCAGCCTGAACACCGGGTAGCCCAGCGCCCGCATGCGCGTCTCGTTGTCGCGGATGCCCATCAGCGCATGGCCGAAGCGCGATTGCGTCGCGCGGTGCAGCCACCAGAGCGCGAGCGCGACCATCATCAGCACCACCCAGTAGAAGTTCGACTCGTTGCCCAGGTCGAGGCCCGGCAGCAGCGTGGGCCGGCTCATCAGCGTGTAGCCGTCGTCGCCGCCATAGCGGCGCAGCGACACCACCACGAAGTACAGCATCTGCGCGAAAGCCAGCGTGGTCATGATGAAGTAGACGCCGCGCGTGCGCAGCGCCACCGTGCCGATCAGCGCCGCGACGAGTCCGGCGACGAGCGCGGCCGCCGGCCACATCACCCAGGCCGACACCACGCCCGCGTCGCTGAGCGCCACCACCGTGTAGGCGCCCATGCCGATGAAGCCCCCATGCCCGAGCGCTACCATGCCGCCGAAGCCGAGGACGAAGTTGAGGCTGGCCGCGGCCAGTGCCACAACCAGCACGCGCCGCACGAAGCCGATGTAGAACTCGAGCCCGAACAGCGGCGCGACCAGCGGAAAGGCCGCGAGCACCAGCAGGAGCAGCCCGAGGCCAATATAGCGTGAGGAAGATTTCATGCGCGTGCCGAGAACAGGCCCGAGGGCCGGAAGATCAAGACGACCACCATCAGCGCGTACATCGCGACTTCGGCGAACAGCGGCCCCAGGTCGGCGGCCGTGGCGGGCGGCAGCGTGGCGCGCAGCAGCATCGGCACGAAGGCGCGCCCGATGGTGTCGACCACGCCCACCAAGAGGGCGGCCACGAAGGCGCCGCGCACCGAACCGATGCCGCCGATCACCAGCACCACCAGCGCCGGGATCAGGATGGCCTCGCCCATGCCCACCTGCACCGCGACGATCGGCCCCATCAGCGCGCCGGCCAGCGCGGCCAGCGCCGCGCCGAGCAGGAACACGCCGTTGAAGATGCGGCCCACGCACACACCCATCAGCTCGGCCATCGGCCGGTCGGAGGCGCCCGCGCGCACCCGCATGCCGATGCGCGTGTGGTTGACCAGCAGGTACAGCGCGAGCGCCACCAGCAGTCCGCCGACCAGGATGACCAGCCGGTACGCCGGGTATGGCAGGCCGTCGATCAGGTTCACCGGCCCCGAAAGCGCCGCGGGTGTCGGCGCCATCACGGGCGAGGGTCCCCAGGCCATCGTCACGATGTCGTCCGCCACCAGGATCACGCCGAAGGTGGCGAGCACCTGCGCGAGGTGGTCGCGCGTGTAGAGGCGGCGCATCAGCAGCACTTCGAGCAGCAGCGCCACCACCACCGTGACGGCGACCGCAATCACGATGGCCGCCGTGAACGAGCCGGTGCGCGTGTGCGCCTCGGCCGCCACGTAGGCGCCCGACATGAAGAGCGAGCCATGCGCGAGGTTCAGCACGTCCATGATGCCGAACACCAGCGTGAGCCCCGCCGCCAGCAGGAACAGCATCAACCCATAGCCAAGGCCATTGAGCAGCTGCTCGAGAACGAGGATGCCGCTCACTTGAGAGGGCACTTATCTGCGTAGCTGTCGCCGTAGTTCGTAAGAACCGTGTTGATCAGCTTGTTCGTGACCTTGCCCTGCGTGTCCTTGCCGATCACGCGCAGGTAGAAGTTCTCGACCGGATAGTGGTTGTTCGCGTACTTGAAATTGCCGCGCGTCGAGGCATAGCTGGCCTTCTTCAGCGCGGCCACCACGGCTTCGCGGTTCTGCGCGTTGCCGCCGGCCTGCTTCACGGCAGCGTCCATCGCAAGGATCGCGTCATAGGCCTGCGCCGCGTACACCGACGGATAGCGGCCGTTGTATTCCTTGCGGAACGCGGCCACGAAAGCCTTGTTGGCCGCGTTGTCGAGGTCGTGCGCCCAGTGCGAGGTGTTGAACAAGCCGAGCATCGGTTCGCCCACGGCGCCGATCACGTCTTCGTCGGCCGAGAAGCCGCTGGTCACCAGCGTGATGTCTTTCGACAAGCCCGCGCCCACGAACTGCTTGATGAAATTGATGCCCATCGCGCCGGGCAGGAAGAAGTAGATCGAGTCGGGCTTGGCCGCGCGCAGCTGCGCGAGTTCGGCGGCATAGTCGATCTGGCCGAGCTTGGTGTAGAGCTCGTCGGCCACCTGGCCCTTGAACTGGCGCTTGAAGCCGCCGAGCGCGTCCTTGCCGGCGGGATAGTTGGGCGCAATGAGCACCGTCTTCTTGAAGCCGCGGTCTTGTGCGAACTTGCCGGCGGCTTCGTGGAACTGGTCGTTCTGGTAGGCGGTGCCGAAGAAGTACGCATTGCATTGGGCGCCCGCGAACTGGCTCGGGCCGGCATTGGCCGAGAGGTAGGGCACCTTTGCGTTGAACAGCGTCGGGCCCACGGCCAGCGCCACGTTGGAGCCGATGGGGCCGCTGAAGATATCGATCTTGTCGCGCTGGATCATGCGGTCGACCAGCTGCTTGGCCTGGTCGGGGCTGCCGGCCATGTCGGCCTGCACGAACTCGACGTCCTGTCCGCCGAGCTTGCCGCCCAGCTGCTTGATGCCGAGCGCAAAACCGTCGCGCGCCTCGGCGCCCAAGGCCGCGAAGGGGCCCGAGATGTCGAGCGCCAGGCCCACTTTCACGGGAGCGGCCATGGCAGATGCCGCGCCGCCAAGGGCTGCGCCACAGAGCAGCAGCGAAAGCAAGGTGCGCGGCAGCGCGGACGACTTCGGGGACGGATGGCTCATGGATTCTCCGGGCAAAGGAAGGGTGAAACGACGCCCCGGTGCCGCGCCATGCAGCACCGAAGACATCAAACCGTTGATAGCTAAATACTTTAACCATAAACAATTCGGTGTCAACGGTGCTAGCACGAATGGTGCCAGTGCCCCGTGTCACTTCCTGGTGCGCGGGAGCCCGTTTTCCAAGGGCCCCGCGCTGGTTCAGCCGAACGGATTTGCAGTGGCAAACCAGAGGCCGATGCCAGTCGCGATGATGAACGCGCCGTCGGTCACGCCCGCCACCAAAAAGAACTTGGTCTGCAACGTGTCGACCAGCTCGGGCTGGCGCGCCGTGCTCTCGAGAAACTTCTGGCCGACCAGCCCGATGCCCAGGCAGGAGCCGAGGGCGGCCACGCCGATCAGCAAGGCGACTGCGACGGGAAGGATGTTGAAGCCGGTCATGGTGTTTTCTCCTGGGTGGTTGATGTTTGATCGATGGAGGTACTTTCCCAGAGCGGGTGCATGCGGTCCATGACGTGAGAGGTCATGGGCGGCACGAAAGAAAGCCGGCCGTGAAAACGGCCGGCTTTCGTGGCGCGCCGCGGGCGCCAGGCATCCGCATCGAGAACGGACTGCCCCCGCATTTCTCCCTCCCCTCACGGGGGAGGGCAGGGGTGGGGGCACGACGGCTTAGACCTTCGCGCACTGCTGAATGCGGGAACCGCCCCCATCCCAACCTTCCCCCAGAGGGGGAAGGAGCAAGAGTGACGCTGCGGCGCTACGGAAGCTGCGTCCAGTTCTGGTTGTTGCCGCCGTTGCAGGTCCACGTGATCAATGCGGTGTCCTGTGTAGTGGATCCGTTGGGCACGTCGAGGCAGGAACCCGAGGCGCGGTTGCGGATGGTCCCGCCCACCAGGCTCCACTGGGTCGTGTTGCCCGCCGTGCAGGCCAGTTGCACCACCGGTGCATTCGTCGTCGCGGTGCCGTTCTGCGCCAGGCACAGGCCGCTGTGCTCGGCCACGAACTGCACATAGCCGCCGGTGAGGCTGTTCACCGTGAACTTCTCGTTGCTTGCGTTGCCGCACGGCCATTGCACCGCCGTCGCGCCGCTGGTGGTGGACACGCCCTTGATGTTCACGCACATCGTGGGGTTGAGGTCCGAGCGGATGCGCGTGACGATGGCTGGCGCGGTGTCGAGCGAGCGCACGTACTCGCGGATCGCCACCTGGTCGGCGGCGGGCAGGCTGGAGGCGTTGCCGTGGCCGCTGGTGAGCACGTCCTGCAGCGTCGCGGCCTGTCCGTTGTGGAAGAAGGCCGTCGTGTTCCAGGTGCCCGACAGCGTCGGCGTGTCGAAGCCCACGCCCGCCAGCGGCTGGTTGATGCCCTTGCCCGACGAGAGCTGGATCGTGCCCACGTCGTGCCGCAAGCCGTCGCGCAAGGTGCCGCCGGTGTGGCACGTGGCGCACTGCGCTGTGTTGAATACCGTCTGACCCCGCGCCGCATCGACGCTCAGGCTGCCGTCCGCCGCACGCGCAGGGCTGCGCATGTACTTGTTGAGCGAACTCAGGTAGGCCGCCATGTCGTCGAGCTGCGCGTTCTTGCCCGCCTTGGGCGCGCCCAGCGGGTCGGCCGTGGCTGCGAAGTCGGCATTCGTGAGAAAGCCGGTGCCGCCGAACTCGTTGCGGATGTCGTTCTCGAAGTCCTGCACCTCGTCGAAGTTGGCGGTCCAGTGCAGCTTGCCGTGGCCCAGGCCGCGGCGGCCCATGAGGCTGATGGTGCGCCGCAGCCCCTCGCCGCGCTGGGTGAAGTCCCACACCATGCCGTCGTCTCCGCCGTCGGCGTGGCAGCTCGCGCAGGAGAGGTAGTTGTCCTTGCTCATGCGCCGGTCGGACGCGTTGTAGAACACCTGTTTGCCGCGCAGTGCCGCGGCCGCCATGGGCTCCTGCGCGACTGTCGCCACGTTCTGCAGGAAGATCGGCGCCGCCGATTCCGACGACAGCACCGAAGCCACGTCGTGCACCGACACCGAGCGCGCAAGGAAGTTATTGACGAACAAGCGCTTGCGCACCGCGTCGAGGTACAGGCCGTGCGGCGCGCTGCTGGCGTTGATCTCGCCCCGCACCGCGCGGCTGTACGGATCGACGATGGCCACGCGGTTGCCTTCCATCTGCGCGACGAAGAGGTAGTCGCCCGATGGAGAGAACAGCGCGGCGCGTGCCGGCGCTCGGTCGTCGAAGTCGATCTGCTCGGCGAACACTTCCGCGGCCGCCTGCAGGTTGACCTGCGAGAGGATCGAGCGGACCGTCTGGTCGTGCACCAGGTTGTTGCCATCCCTGAACTTGCCGCGCACGATGTTGTCCTTCTTCGAAGGCAACACCGCCCGCGTACCGTCCGGCGAGATCACCA
The DNA here is from genome assembly GCF_900099805.1 of Variovorax sp. OV700. Taxonomy (GTDB): domain Bacteria; phylum Pseudomonadota; class Gammaproteobacteria; order Burkholderiales; family Burkholderiaceae_C; genus Variovorax. The sequence goes on from NZ_FNDR01000011.1 coordinate 177,907, forward strand.
CCTGGCTCAGGTAGTTGGCCACGCCGCGTGCGCGGCTCTCGGTGTCCACCGTGGTGGTGTCGACCGGAAGCGCGATGGTGGTCATGGCGCTCATGCTCTGCAGGTTCACCTTGTGCAGCTGGCCGCCGGTCATCTTCGACTTGAAGCGCGTGACATAGGCCACCTGTGCGTCGGAGCTCACCGCGATGCCGCGCAGGTTGCCTTCCAGCGCGACCGCGCCGGTGGTGGCGCCGTTGTTCGGGTCGAAGCTCATCAGCACCGACTTGCTCTCCAGCGTCAGCAGGCCCTTGGCGCCATCGGGCGTGAAGGCCACGCCGTAGGGGCCGCTGCCATAGGCGAGTGGCACGGTGGCCGAGAGCGAGCCGTCGGCCGCGCTGAGCGCCACCAGCTTGTCCTCGCCCTGCACCGTGACCCAGATTCGGCCGTCGGGGCCCACGGCAAGCGTTTTCGGCTCGTCGCCGACGCGCGTTTCCCAGCGCTTGGCCAGGGTCTGCGCGTCGATGGCGGCGACCGTGCCGCTGTCGGGGTTGACCGCGTACACCGAGTTCGCATCGCCGGCGATGTTGGTGGTGTGCGTCGGCGCTCGCGCCGTGACCGGGGCGATCACCGTGACGTTGTAGGTGTAGAAGGTCTCGCGGCCGTTCGCGTCCTTCACCGTCAGCGTCACCGTGTAGTGGCCGGGGCGCGTGTAGGTGTAGGTGTAGTTCGGCTGGCTCGCGTAGGCCGTCTGCGTGCCGTCGCCGAAGTTCCAGCGGAACTGCGCGCCGCTGCTGCCCAGCGTGGCCGGGCTGAACACCAGCTGGCCGTTGACGATCTTCGGCCCGCCTCCGATGCCGGGGTCGCCGATGATGGTCTGTGCGCGCAGCGTGCTCACCTCGGTGTCGGAGAGCACGCGGCCGTAGACGCGCACTTCCGCCAGCGTGCCCTTGAAGAGCGCCGCGTTGCCCTGGATCTGGCCCAGCACGCTGAACTTGTTCGTGAGCCCCTTGTTGCCCGTGAGGCCGGCGGAGGTGGTCTTCACACCGTCGACATACACCGCCTGCGCGCCGGAGGCCGCGTCGCGCGTCAGCACCACGTGGTGCCAGTTGCCGTCGTTCACCGCCCCCGTGGAGGTGGTGCCCGCATCGTTGCCCACCGACAGCTTGATGCGCCCGCTGTTGTCGAGCCAGCCCCAGAACACATCGTCCGCGCCGCCGGACTGGTCGCGCCCGAAAATGCCGGGCGCCGTCCATGAGTTCGCACCGCCTGCTTGAGTGGTCTTCATGTAGAAGCTCAGCGATGCAGTGCCGCCGAGCACGGTGGCGACGGAATCGTTCTTCAGCGTCACGCCGGCGGTGCGGTTCGCGAAGTTCATGCCGATGCTCTCGAACGCGTCGCCCGACACCGGCGTGCCGTTGTTGTTGCCGATCTGGTCGGAGAGGTTACCGGCTAGCGTCCAGTAGTGCATCAGGTTGATGTCGGTCGCGTTGCCGGTGTTGAAGGTCGACTTGTAGTCCGCGCCGATGGCGTTGCCCGCATAGTCCTTCACGCCGTTGGCCGGCAGAAAGACTTCGTAGCTCGTGCCCGGCAGCAGCGGCTGCTCGGGGTGGAAGTTGACGATGCCCAACTGCACGCTGTAGGTGCCCGCCAGCGTGTTGCCGCCCACCGGACGCACGATGAAGGTGTTGGAGTTCACGCTCTCGGGGCGGATGTTGTCCGTCATGCCCAGGCCGATGCGCGAGGTCAGCGCCTGCTGCTTCGCTCCGTTGGCGGGCGAGACCTGCTTCACCTCCGGCTTGGTGGTGTCAGGATCGACCGAATGCACGATGAAGCCACTGCCCGAGCCGTGGTCGTTGCCCACGAAAACGAGATTGCCGAACATCGCGACCTGACCGTTATCCGAATGCGAGAAGTTCGGGTCGTCCTCGCGCAGGATGCTGCCGCGGCCCACCTCCACGTGGTTCAGCGGATTGCTGACGTCGACCTTGTGGATGCGGGTCTGGGCGCCCTGGATCACGTAGTTGTCCTGCGTGGCGCAGTACAACTGTTCGTCGATGACCAGCCGGTTGTCCTCGGCCACGAAGCGCGAGCGGTCGGAGAGGTCGTAGCTGTACATCCTGGCGCCGCTGTTGCGCGCGGAGGCATGCAGGTTCCTGCCGTCGAAGCAGGTCGCGTAGTAGAACGGCGTGGTGCCCACGATGGAATCGAGCACCTTGGGGTTGAGCGGGTCGGAGATGTCCAGGCTCGCGAAACCGCCGTTGCTTTCCATGGCGGTCAACACCATGTGGTTGCCCATCGTGAAGATCGGGCCGACGCGAAAGCCGCCGAGTTCGCCGGTGGGCACCGGGTTGGGCTTGCCGGCGCCGCGGTTGGCGACCACGGCGTTCGCGGGGTCCCTCGCATCGACGATGAACATGCCCCGGCCGGCCGACGCCACGTACAGGTAGGGCGCCTGCCACCAAAGCTGCCAGGCCACGTCCTCGTAGTCGCCGGCGTTGACGCCGGGCAGCGCCAGCTTCTTCACCTGCTTGATGTCGTTGATGTCGGTGAAGTCCCAGAACTCGACGCCGTTGATGCTCGGCAGCACCACGTACGTCTTGCCGCCGATCTTCGCGGTGCCGAAGGAGTGCGTTTCGCGGAACTCCTTGGTGCGGGCTTCGGGCTCGTAGATCTTCTTGACCAGCTGGATCTGGCGCGGGTTCGACACGTCGTACAGCAGGAAGCCGCCCGGGCCCAGGCCGCTGTCCGGCGCGAAGGAAGTGAGGAAGTAGCCGTTGACCATGATGCCCGCGTTCATGCCGTAGTCCTTGCGACCCGGGTAAGTGGCGGGTACCTCGCGCGACTCGTAGGCGCTGCTGTGCGCCGGATCGAGCGGGTGCGCGGCGCTCGTGATCATCGACACCGGCTTGAACAGTTCCGCCGAGGTGTAGGTGAGGTTGCCCAGGCCCGGTCCCTGCAGCGGGAGCGGGTCCGCGACGGCTTCGGAAACCGCCGTCGCCATGTTGCTCAGGGTCGTCATCGGACTGACCCCGGTGATCGCCGCATGCGTCAGCAATGTGACGAGCGGGGCCAGGAACGCCATCAGGAAATACCGGATCTTCATCGTCGCCTCCAGGTTGTTAGAAGTTTGCAGGGCAACCCATTCCTCGACCGTTCTCCGATGCGCGCGCAGGACGCACCCCGGCAGGCGACGGGTCCATCGCCTGCCGTGCTGACTTCTAGTTGTGTTCTTGCGCCGGCGCTTTTCTTTGTCTTACTTCGCGCCGCCCGATTCGTAGAGGGCCCAGGCCGCCTCGGCACTCACGCCGCGGTGGATCATGGCCATCAGCGCACTCACCACCGCCGAAGGATTGGCGTGCTGGTAGACGTTGCGCCCGTACACCATGCCGACCGCGCCCTGGTCCAGCAGCGCGCGCGAGCGCGCGAACACCTGCTGCAGGTCTTCGCGTCCGCCGCCGCGCACGAGCACGGGGCAGCGCGCGGCCTGCACCACGCGGTGAAAGTCCTTCGGGTCGCTGGTCGGATCGGCCTTGACGATGTCGGCGCCCATCTCGCGCGCAAGGCGCACGAGCGTCACGATCTTCTCGGCATCGCCGTCCACTTGGTAGCGGCTGCCGGGGGTGGGCGACTGCATTACCAGCGGCTCGATCATCAGCGGCATGCCGTAGCGGTCGCAGTCGGCGCGCACGCGCGCGATGTTCTGCACACACTGGCGGAACAGATCGGGTTCGTTCGGCAGCATGAACAGATTCACGACGACGCAGGCCGCGTCGCTCTGCACGGCGGGCAACACCGGGTCGTGCTCGTTCTGCAGTTGGGCCCACATCACGCGGTGCAGCGTCGCGTTGTAGGGGTTGCCCATGTCGATGCGCATCACCAGCGCGGGCTTGTCACGGCCGGGGCGGTTCTGCAGCAAGTCGGACTGGCCGTAGTTGAGCTGGATCGCATCGGGGCCAGCGGCCAGGAGCTTGTCCATGACCTGGGGCATGTCTTCCAGGCCGTCGAGGAACGAAGGTTCGTTGCACACGCCGTGGTCCAGGGCGATGTCCAGGCAGCGGCCGTTGGTGAGCAAGCGGTTGAGCCGCGCGGTCTTGTCTTTCGACATGGGAAAGAACTCCTTGTTGGGGGCGAAAATGAAGAGGGGGTATCAGGCGAGCGCCGAGAGGTGGCGCTTTGCCGCGGCGTCGATCAGCCGCAGGGCTTCGTCGCCCAGCGCGACCGCACCGGCGCCAGCGTTCTCGATGGCCTGCTGGCGCACGCGCGCACCGCACAGCGCGACGGCCACGGTGCCGCGCGCGACGGTCCAGGCGATCATCATCTGGCCGAACGAACAGGCCAGCTTTGCGCGCACGGGCTCCAACTCTTCGAAGAAGGCCTTGAGCGTTGCGCGGTTGGCCGGGCTGAAGCGCGGGTTGGTGGCGCGCTGGTCGTCGCCCTTGAACTCGCGCTCGGGGTCGATGGGGCCGGCGAGCAGGCCCAGCGCCAGTGACGAATAGCCAAGCACCGCCACCTTGTATTCGCTGCACAGGGGAGCCAGCGTCTCTTCGATCTCGCGGTCGATCAGGCTGTAGCGCTCCTGCGCCGCATCGACCGGGCCATAGCGCAGGTATTCGGCGAGCGTTTCGGGGCTGACGTTGCTCACGCCGATGGCGCGGATTTTTCCCTGCTTCTTGAGGTCGAGCAGCGCGTCCATGGTTTCGGCCACAGGCGTGGTGCTGTCCTGCCAGTGCGTGATGTAGAGATCGATGTAGTCGGTCTGGAGGCGCTTGAGGCTCTCTTCGCATTCATGGAAGATCGATCCACGGCCGAGGAAGCGGTGCACCGGGTGGCCGTCTTCCTCGAAGAAGTGCGTGCCTTGCCGGGTGTGCCAGACCAGGCCGCACTTGGTGGCGATCACGGCTTCCTGGCGACGCCCCTTGAGCGCGGTGCCCACGATGCTCTCGGAGCGCCCCAGGCCGTAGGCCGGCGCGGTGTCGATCAGGTTCACGCCCGCGTCCAGCGAGGCACGAATGGCCTCCACGGCGGCCGCGTTGTCCCCGCCGCCCCACATCCATCCGCCCATGGCCCAGGTGCCCAAGCCGATGGCCGAGCATTCGATGCCCGATGGGCCCAGCGTTGTCTTCTTCATCATCATCATCATCGCGTTGTCTTTCTCGTGTTCATGAGGTGGTCGATGGTCACGGCCGCGAGCAGGATCAGGCCCTTGATCACGTCCTGCCAGTAGGGCGATACGTCGAGCAGGATCAGCGAGCTGGTCACCACCGACAGCAATGCCAGGCCCAGCACCGCGCCCAGCACCGTGCCGGAGCCGCCCTTGAGGCTCGCGCCGCCGATCACCGCGGCGGCAATCACGTTGAGTTCCATGCCCATGCCGAAGGTGGGTGTGGCGGCGCCGAAGCGGGCCGTGTAGATCACGCCGGCCAAGCCCGCCGAAGCCGAGCACAGCACCGTGACCCAGAACTTGACGCGACCCACGCGAATGCCCGAGTACAGCGCGGCCTTCTCGTTGCTGCCGGTGTAGAACACGCGCCGCAACAAGGTCGAGCGGCGCAGCACGAAGTCGCTCACGATGACGATCGCCACGAAGATCAGGATCACCGCCGGAATGCCGAAGAGCGTCCCCTGCCCGATGAACTTGAATTCGGCGGGCAGCGAGAACAGCGACTGCGGCGTGCCCTGCGTGAGCGCAAGGCACAGCCCGCGCACGATCACCATGAAGGCCAGCGAGGCGATGAAGTGGTTCAGGCCGATGCGCGTGACGCAGCCGCCGATCATCGCGCCGACGAGCCCGCTCGCGCCGATGGCCACCAGGCTCGCGAGCCACGGGTCCACGCCCATCAGGAAGAGCTTGCCCGTCACCACCATCGCGAAGCAGACCACCGAGCCCACCGAAAGATCGATGCCGCCGACGATCAGCAGGATGGTCATGCCCACCACCACGATGCCTTCGATGGAGAAGGACAGCAGCATCGCGCGGATGTTGTCCCAGGTGAGGAAGTACGGCGACGCGAAGCTCATCGCCACGCACAGCACCGCGATGATGAGCAGGAGCCCAGCTTCCCGCATGCTCGTGAGCTTGTTGGCTGGCTTCACGGGGCCGCCGCCTGACTGCCGTGGTGGAAGGCCCGCATCGAGTTGTGCCGGGTAGTTCATGCTGTTTCCTGTTCGCAGAGTCCGGAGGCCAGCCGCAGCAGGGCTTCCTCCGTCATTTCGTTGGAATTCAATTCGCCGGCCAGCCGGCCGTCGCGGATCACCAGCGCGCGGTCGCACAGGCCGATGATCTCGGGCAGCTCCGAAGAGATCACGATCACGCCCACACCCTGGTTCGCGAGCTCGCGCAGAATGTGATGGATCTCGGACTTGGCGCCCACGTCGACACCGCGCGTGGGCTCGTCCATCAGCAGCACCTTGGGGTTGGTGGCCAGCAGCTTGGCAATGGCCACCTTCTGCTGGTTGCCGCCCGACAGGCTCGACACCTCGATGGCCACGCCGTCCGACTTGAGATTGAGCTTGGCGCCAAGTTCGCGCGCCAAGCCGTGTTCGGCCGAGCGTTGCAGCAGGCCCCAGCCGGAGCTCACGCGCCGCAGCGCCATCGACGATATGTTCTGCGCGATCGGCAGATCGAGATACACGCCCGCAGCCTTGCGGTCTTCGCTGAGATAGGCGATGCCCTCGCGCAGCGCATCGCTGTACTTGCGAATCGCGAGCGCCTTGCCGTGCAGTCGCACCGTGCCGCGCGTGACGGCGCGCAGTCCGCACATGGTCTCGGCCAGTTCGCTGCGGCCGGCGCCCATGAGCCCGGCAATGCCGAGGATCTCGCCGCGCTTCAGCGCAAACGAGATGCCGTGCACGCGCTCGCCATCGGCGATGTCGCTCACCTCGAGCACCGGGGCGGCCGATTCGGCGGCCTCTTGCTTGGGCGGGTAGTAGTTGCCCAGCTCACGCCCCACCATTCGGCGGACCAGCTCGTCGGCGGTCATGCCGGCCAGCAGTCCGCAGTGCACGTTGCGCCCGTCGCGCAGCACGGTGACCCGGTCGCAGTGCGTGAAGATCTCCGCCATGCGGTGGCTGATGTAGATGATGCCGATGCCCTGCGCCTTCAGGTCGTGCAGCACGCGAAAGAGCGCGGCCGATTCGTTGTCGGTCAGTGCGGCCGTGGGCTCGTCGAGGATCAGCACCTTGCAGTCGAGCGTGAGCGCCTTGGCAATCTCCACCAGCTGCTGGCTCGAGATGCTCAGTTCGCGCACGGGCGCGCTCGGGTCGATGTCCTGCCCCAGTCGCGCCAGCACCTTGGCCGCGCGCTCGCTGAAGCTGGCGTAGTTCATCCACGCTTGCTTGCCGGCATTGATCTCCGGCATGAAGATGTTCTCGGCCACGGTGGCGTCGGCGCACAGCGCGATCTCCTGGTGCACCAGGCCGATGCCCAGGCGCATGGCGTGCGCCGGGCCGTCGATGACCACCTTCTCGCCGTTGAGCACGATGTCGCCCTCGTCGGGGCGATGGATGCCGTCGATGATGTTCATCAGCGTCGACTTGCCCGCGCCGTTCTCGCCGCACAGGGCGTGGATCTCGCCCGCGAAGAGCGAGAAGTCCACGCCCGAGAGCGCGCGCGAAGCGCCGAAGCGCTTGCTGATGCCGCGAAGCTCGAGCAACGTGGTCACTCGCCGATTCCCTTGGTGCCGCGGCGTGCGAGGTACTTGTCCCAGTAGAAGTCGTCGGCATTGGCCTTGCTGACCACCGACAACCCGTTGTCCAGGAAGGGCACCGACATCGGATTGGTGCCGTTGCGCTTGGCGTCGTTCATCGGGTCGATGAGCGCGGGGTTCTTGGCCAGGAACAGCATCATCATGCCCATGTAGCCCTGCATGCCCTGGTTGGGGTTGATGGCGCCGAACACGTCGCCGGCCTTGATCATGTCGAGGATCTTGGCGTTCACGTCGCAGCACATCACGCGGATGTTCTTCTTCGATTCGATCTTGGCCTGCGCCGCGCCCAACGCAGAGTTGGCTTCGGGCATGAACAGCGCGCCCAGGTTCGGGTTGGCCTGCGCCAGGCTCAGCACCGCCTGGTAGGCCTTGCTCGGGTCCTGGTTGCTGGCGGCGCGGCCCACGAGCTTCATGCCCGCGTGCTTGGTCTTCATGCGGTTGACGAAGGCCGCGATGCGGCGGTCGTGGTTGTCCTGGCCGGGGTTCTCGAGCACGGCGTATTCGCCCTTGCCGCCCAGCGCCGCAGCAATCGCGTCGGCCGCCTGCGTGCCTTCGCGGTCGTTGTCCGAGGTGACGAAGGAGGCGCGCTTCGAGTTCGGCGAATCGGCCGCGAAGGTCACGACCGGGATGCCCATGGCCACTGCCCGGTTGATCGGCTCGATGAACGGATCGGGGTTCATCGGGTGCAGCAGGATGCCCGCGGGCTTGCGCGCCAGTTCCTGCTCGAACGATGCCAGCTGCTTGTTCACGTCGTATTCCGGCGTGCCGGTGTAGCGCGTGCGCACGCCCAGCGTGCGGCCGAGCTGCTTCATCATTTCGTAGACCGGGAACCAGTATTCGACGCCCGACACCATCACGTTCATCACGTAGACGTCGCTGGCATTGCCGCGCAGGCCGGCCCCTGCCGCAGGTGCCGCGGCTTGCTGTTGCGCGAACGCGCTCGCACCCGCCAGGCCGATACCGGCAGCGGCTGCGGACTTCAGGAAATTACGCCTCATTCTTTGTCTCCTCACGTTGACTGGCAGAGCTTTCGACCTGCCTTTCGAGCAAGTCTTGGGGACCTCGGTGTCACATCAGTTGTTATGACAGGCTAGAATGTAATCCCGGCCCGTTTGTCTCGATAACTAGGGGAAACGCTACTGGCGATGCGCTTTTATTCCGCCGAAGCTGTTATGACATGAAGCCAAACATACTGATCGGCGTCGACATGGGGTCGAGCAGCCTGAAAGCGCTGGCCCTCGAAGCCGGAAGCGGCCAAGCCGTCGCCCTGTCCCGCATGCCTTTGCCGCACACCCGGCTGCCCGCGGGCGGCTGCGAAGTGGGCGCTGCGGCGATCCGCGCCGCGCTGACCCACGTGATGCGCGATATCGCCCAACAACTCGGCCCGCGCACGGCCGAGGTCTGCGCCATGGCCTGCACCGGCCATGGCGCCGGCCTCTACGCGCTCGATGCCAAGGACCAGCTCGTGGGCGGCCGTGCCGTCGCATCGACCGACCAGCGCGCCGATGCGCGGGCGCGCGTCTTGTCGTCGAGCCATGGTGCGCAACTGTTCGAAGACGTGGGCTGCGGTCCCTGGCCCGGGCAGCCCACGGTCATCGCGGCCGAGTTGCTGGGCGCGGACGCCGTGCAGCGCGGCGAACTGTGCCGCCTGCTGTTCGCCAAGGACTACCTCGGCTTTCTGCTCACCGGCGAGATCGCCACCGATGCCAGCGATGCGAGCACCGCAGGCCTGGTGTCTCTCGCCACCGGCACCTGGTCGCAGGCGGCGTTCGATGCCTCGGGCCTTGCCGAGCTTGGCGCGCATGCCTTCGGCCCCATCGTGCCCAGCGGCAGCGCGATCGGAAAGCTGCTGCCTTCCGAGGCCGCGCTGTGCGGCCTGCCCGTGGGCATTCCCGTGGCAATGGGCGCAATCGACCTGCTCGCCTCGATGACCGCCATCTGCGCGGAAGGGCGCGGCCGCGCGGTGTCGGTGTTCGGCACCTGGTGCGTGAACGCGGTCATCGGGCCAGTGATGGAGCCCAAGCCCGCCGTCGCCGCCATCGTGAACTTCGGCCGCGGCAACGAACGGCTCTACATGGAGAACAGCCCGTCCTCGATGGCCAACATCGCGTGGCTGGCCGGCGTGCTCGCGTTGCCCGATGCGCGCGCGGTGGTCGACCTGGCCATGACCGTGCCGCTGGGCGCCAGCGGCCTGCGCTTTCTGCCCTTCGTCAACGGCGGTGGCGGCGTGACCGCGGGCTTCGTAGGTCTCAAGAGCCACCACACGCGCGCCGACATGGCGCGCGCCGTGGTCGATGCCGTGGCTGCGCTGCATGCGCGGCACATGGCGCGCCTTGCCGCGGGCGGTCTCGCAGTCAGCGCGACGACGGTGCTGGGCGGTGGTGCGAGCGATGCGCGCTTGGTGCGCCTGCTGGCGGCCTTTCTCGGGCGCCCGGTCGAGCGCTGCGCCGACGACGAGACCGGCGCGCGCGGCGCTGCGCTCTACGCCGCCATGTCGCAGGGCTTCGATGACGCAGCGCAGGGCAGTGCCCTGCTCGCGCCCTGCGAGGTGATCGAACCCGATGCACGGGACGCAAGCGCCCATGCGGATTTCAACGCCGGCTTCAACGAACTGATCGACAGCATGTCACCTGTATTCACCCACATCTCGGGAAGTGCGAGATGAGCGCCTGGCAACTCCCTTTCGTGCGCCCGGCCTCGCTGGCGGGACGGCATTTTTCCACCGTCATCGTGGGCGCCGGGATCAACGGCGTCGGCGTGTTCCGCGATCTTTCGCTGCAGCGCGTCGATTGCCTCATTGTCGACAAGGGCGACTTCGGCGCCGGCGCCAGCAGCGCGCCCTCGCGCATGATCCACGGCGGCCTGCGCTACCTGGAGAATGGCAGTTTCTCGCTCGTGGCCGAAGCCACGCGCGAGCGCAACCTGCTGCTGCGCAACGCGCCGCACCTGGTGCGCCCGCTCAAGACGGTGGTGCCGCTTGCGAATTTCTTCGGCGGCCTGATGAGCAGCGCGCTCAAGTTCTTCGGCCGCACGCCGCCGCAGCGCACGCGCGGCCTGCTGGCCGTGGCGCTGGGCTTGCGGCTCTACGACTTGCTGGGTCGCCGCCAACGCGTGATGCCGGGCCACCGCATCAGCCGCGTGCCGTCGGCCGACCGCGGCCTGTTTCGCGCGGCCATCCGCTGGACCGCCACCTTCTTCGATGCCTGGATCAGCCATCCCGAGTGGCTCATCCTCGAACTGATAGGCGATGCCTGCCGCGACCAGCCGCGCTCGGCGGCCGCGAACTACTGCCGCGTGATGGGCTGCGCCGGCAACATCCTCACGCTGCGCGACGAAATCTCCGGCATGCTCGTTCGCGTGACGGCAGACACCGTGGTGAACGCCACCGGCGCCTGGCTCGACCGCAGCGCGGCGGTGCTCGGCGGCGCGGGCCCGCGCGTGATGGGCACCAAGGGATCGCACCTCGTGCTCGACCATCCCGCGCTGCGCGATGCGCTCGACGGCCGCATGGCCTACTTCGAGGCGGTCGACGGCCGCGTGTGCATCGTCTATCCGTTTCTCGACCGCGTGCTGGTGGGTTCCACCGACATCCCGGTCGAGGACCCGGACCAGATCGTCACCGAGCCGGCCGAGGTCGACTACCTGATCGACGTGCTGCGCGAGGTCTTCCCGAACATGGCCTTCGGGCGCGGCGACGTGGTCTACACCTATGTCGGCGTGCGGCCGCTCGCGCGTTCGGATGCCGACAAGCCGGGCCAGATTTCGCGCGATCATTCGGTGGTGGTCGATCCGCCGAACGCCACGCGCGACATCGCCATCGTCGGGCTCGTCGGTGGCAAGTGGACCACCTTTCGCTCGCTGGCCGAAGAAGCCACCAACCAAGTGCTGCAGCTGCTCGGCCGCTCGCGCACGGCATCGACCGAGCTGCTGCCCATCGGCGGCGGCGCCGAGCTGCCGGCCGATGCGGCGGCGACAGAGCGCTTCGCCGACAAGATGACCGCCGCCTCCGGCATGGGCCGCGCGCGCGCGCTGGCCTTGCTGGGCCGCTACGGCTCCAAGGCATTGCCGCTCGCGCAGCGCCTCGCGGCCTCGGGCGACGTGCCCCTGCAACACGCGCCGGACTATTCGGCCGCCGAGCTCTCGTACCTGTGCCTCGAAACGGGCGTGGTGCATCTCGACGACCTCGTGGTCCGCCGCACGCTGCTCGCCATTCGCGGCCTGGTGACCGATGCGGCGCTGTCCGAGATCGCAGGCGTGGCGGCCGAGGCGCTGGGTTGGGACGCGGTGCGCGCGCACAACGAACTCTGCGCCTGCGCCACCGCGCTGCGGGACCGGCACGGCGTTCGGCTCCAACCGGCGGCGGCCGGCGAAGAGCCCTCTTTCAATGCATCATTGATGGCCAGCTCAGTCCTTGGCCAGGCTTAAAAAGTGAACAGTTCCAACGAGATGTCGACCGTGCTCGACCGTAATTCCGAATCACCGCTGTGGGCCCAGTTCCGCGATGCCATCCGCCTGCAGATACTGCAGGGCGCGCTGCCCATCGGCGCCAAGCTGCCCTCCGAGGCGGAGCTCGGCGAACAGTTCGGCATCTCGCGCATCGTGGTGCGGGAAGCCCTGGCCGACCTGGTGCGCAACAACCTCATCTACAAGATCAAGGGCCGTGGCGCCTTCGTCTCGGCACGCGAACGCGACGAGGATTTCGTCTCCACCGTGCTGGGCTTCTCCGACGAGATGGAACGCAAGGGCCGCTCGGTGCGCACGCAGATCCTCACGCAAGAGCTGCGCGCGCCCACCGAGCACGAGGCCGCATCGCTCGGTCTTGCCGACGACGCGCAGGTGGTGGCCCTCAAGCGCCTGCGCAGTGTCGACGGCGAGCTGCGCCTGCTGGTCGAGACCGCGGTGCCGGCCGACCTGGCGCCGGGCCTGCACCGCGCGCGGCTGGAAGACCGCTCGCTCTACGACGTGCTGCGCCGGCAATACGGCCTGCGCCTGGTGCGCGCCGAACGCTGGATCGACGCCGTGCTGCCCGATGCTGAAACCTGCAAACTGCTCGACCTGCCGCAGCCCGAGCCGCTGCTGCGCATCGAGTCGATCGCCTACGGCGCCAACGGCCGGCCGCTGGAGCACTACCGCGCGCTGCACCGCTGCAAGACCAGCCGCCTGCACGTGCAGACCACGACCTGAACTTTTTTCGTCAGGTCTTGGCGGTGCTGCTACGCGAAGGCCACAGCACCGAGGCGATGGCCACCATCATCAATGCGACCGCCACCCAGTCCTGCCAGTGCACAACTTCGCCGAGCCACACCGCGCCGCTGAACACGCCCAGCACAGGAATGAACATCACGCTCAAGGTCGAGGCCACCGGTGGCAGTCCGCGCGCCAGGTAGAACCACGCCGCGTGCGCAAAGCCGAAGATCAGCACCGCGTTGTAGAGGATCGAACCCCAGGTCACCGAACCCGGCCAGCGCCATTGACCACGCTCGAAGAGGAGCGAGAGCACCGTCATCACCACGGCAGTCATCGCCGTCATCCAGAACGAGAGCGTGAGCGTCGCGAGGCCGATGCGCGTGTGCCGCAGCAACTGTGTGCCGAGTGCCCATGTCGCGGCCGCCACCAATGCGAGCGCCACGTAGCCGGGCCGGCCCGCCAGGTCGGTGAGTTCGTGCCACAGCAGCAACCCGACGCCGATGGCGCAAGCGCCCACGCCGATCCACGAGCGCCGCGTGAGCACGGCCGAGAACAGCACCGCGCCGATGATGGCGGAGAACACCGGCATCGTGTAGCCCAGGATGGCCGTGCGCCCGCCCGAGAGCGCCTTCACCGCAAGGATGATGCAAGCGTGCCAGATGAACATGTTGGTGGCGCCCAGCCACACCAGCTCGGGCCATGCGCTTCGCGGCACGCGGAACGGCACCTTCATGACCACCAGCGCAAGGCCCAGCACCGGGACGCCGAGCCAGATCGAGAGTGCACGGAAGGCCAGCGGCGGATAGTCCGCCACGCCGAGCTTCATGACGGGCCAGTTCAGACCCCAAGCAAGGGTCAGGAGAACGAGCAGGACGAACTGGCGCGGCGTAAAGGAAGGCATGGGCCGCGATTGTGGCGCGGCCCGCGCATTCGTGCAGAAAGCGGGCCGGCTACAGCAGCCGCTTCAGGTAGCGCCCCGTGTGGCTCGCCTCGTTGGCCGCGATGTCTTCGGGCGTGCCTTCGCCCACCACCGTGCCGCCGCCGGCGCCGCCTTCGGGGCCCATGTCAATGAGCCAGTCAGCAGTCTTGATGACGTCCAGGTTGTGCTCGATCACGACGATGGTGTTGCCCGCGTCGCGCAGCTGGTGCAGCACCTTCAGCAGCAGCTCGATGTCTGCGAAATGCAGGCCGGTCGTCGGCTCGTCGAGGATGTACAGCGTGCGGCCGGTGTCGCGCTTGCTGAGCTCCAGCGCAAGCTTCACCCGCTGCGCCTCGCCGCCCGACAGCGTGGTGGCCGACTGGCCGAGCTTGATGTATGAGAGGCCCACGTCGAGCAGCGTGCGCAGCTTGCGCTCGATGGTGGGCACAGCCTTCAGGAACTCATGCGCGGTCTCGACCGTCATCTCGAGGATCTGCGCGATGTTCTTGCCCTTGTACTGAACCTCGAGCGTCTCGCGGTTGTAGCGCTGGCCGTGGCACACCTCGCAGGGCACGTAAACGTCGGGCAAAAAGTGCATCTCGACCTTCACCACGCCATCGCCCTGGCAGGCCTCGCAGCGCCCGCCGGCCACGTTGAAGCTGAAGCGGCCCGGGCCGTAACCGCGTTCGCGCGCGGTGTTGGTCTCGGCCATCAGCTCGCGGATCGGCGTAAAGAGGCCCGTGTAGGTGGCCGGGTTGCTGCGCGGCGTGCGGCCGATGGGGCTCTGGTCGACGTTGATGACCTTGTCGAAATACTCGATGCCCTCGACCGACTCGTGCGCGGCCGGTTCCTCGTGCGCGCGGTAGAGCGTGCGCGCGACGGCGGTGTAGAGCGTGTCGTTCACCAGCGTTGACTTGCCCGAGCCCGAGACGCCCGTGACGCAGGTCAGGAGGCCGACCGGGAAGGCCACGCTCACGTTCTTCAGGTTGTTGCCGGTGGCGCCCACCACACGAATCTCCTGCAGGTCGGTCTGCGATGCAAGGTGAGCTGCCTCGCGCGCGGCGCGCCGTTCGGCCGCGGGGCTCGGCGGAAAGCGCGAGGCCTTCTTGCCTTCGTTGAAGGCGGGCTTCTTCACGACCGGCAGCCAGGCGGTGCGGCGCTTGGGCACTTCGATTTTCTTGACGCCCGAAAGGTACTGGCCGGTCAGCGAATCGGGATTGGCCGCCACCTGGGCATAGCTGCCCTGCGCCATCACGCGGCCGCCGTGGATGCCCGCGCCGGGGCCCATGTCGATCACGTGGTCGGCGGCGTGGATCATGTCCTCGTCATGCTCGACCACGATCACGCTGTTGCCGATGTCGCGCAAGTGCTTCAGCGTGCCGATGAGACGGTCGTTGTCACGCTGGTGCAGGCCGATGCTGGGCTCGTCGAGCACGTACATCACGCCCGTGAGCCCGGAGCCGATTTGCGACGCGAGCCGGATACGCTGCGCCTCGCCGCCCGAGAGGGTTTCGGCGCTGCGGTCCAGGCTCAGGTAATTCAGGCCCACGTCGTTCAAGAACTTGAGCCTGAGGCCGATTTCGCGCACCACCTTGTCGGCGATGTCAGCCTTGGCGCCGCGCAGCTTGAGCGTCTGGAACCAGGCGAGCGAATCGCGCAAGGTGAGGTGGCTGAGTTCGAAGATCGCCATGCGGGGTGGTTCTCCACCATCCGCCGGGCGGGCCGACTCGTCCACCAGGAACACGTTGCGCGCCTCGGGACGCAAGCGCGAGCCGCCGCAGTCGGGGCACGGCTGCAAGTTGCGAAAGCGCGCGAGGTCTTCGCGCACCATCACCGAATCGGTCTCGCGGTAGCGCCGCGCCATGTTCGGAATGATCCCTTCGAAAGGGTGCTTCTTCGTGAGCTTCTTGCCCGCGAAGTTGCCCGACTCCATGGTGTAGTTGAACTTGATCTCTTCGGCCGCCGAGCCTTGCAGCAGCACCTGCTGCACCGAGGCGGGCAATGATTCGAAGGGCGCGTCGACGTCGAACTTGTAGTGCTTCGCGACGCTCTCGATCATGCTGAAGTAGTAGCTGTTGCGGCGGTCCCATCCCTTGATGGCTCCGCTCGCGAGCGAGAGAGTGGGAAAGGCCACCACGCGTGCGGGGTCGAACACTTCGCGGTGGCCGAGGCCGTCGCAGCTCGGACAGGCGCCCACGGGCGAGTTGAACGAGAACAGGCGCGGCTCCAGCTCCGACAGCGAGTAGTGGCAGATCGGGCAGGCGAACTTGGCGTTGAACAGGTGTTCCTTGTCGGCCGCGCCTTCGGCGCCCAGCTCGAGCGCAATGGCTCGGCCTTCGGCGAGCCGCAACGCCGCCTCGAAGCTTTCGGCCAGGCGCTGCTGCATGTCGGGCCGCGCGCGCAGCCGGTCGATCACCACGTCGATGTCGTGCTTCTCGGTCTTCTTGAGCTTGGGCAGGTCGTTGTATTCGTAGGTCTGCCCGTCGACGCGAAAGCGCACGTAGCCGGCCGCCTGCATCTCGGCGAACAATTCGAGGAACTCGCCTTTCTTCTCGCGCGCCACCGGCGCCAGGATCATCAACCGCGGCTCATTGGGAATGGCGAGCGTCGCATCGACCATCTGCGACACGGTCTGCGCCTGCAGCGGCAGGTGATGATCGGGGCAGTAGGGCGTGCCGGCGCGCGCATACAGAAGGCGCAGGTAGTCGTGAATCTCGGTCACCGTGCCCACGGTGGAGCGCGGGTTATGGCTGGTGGCCTTCTGCTCGATGCTGATGGCGGGCGACAGGCCCTCGATCACGTCGACGTCGGGCTTGTCCATGAGCTGCAGAAACTGCCGCGCATAGGCCGAAAGGCTCTCCACGTAGCGCCGCTGGCCTTCGGCATACAGCGTGTCGAAGGCCAGGCTCGATTTGCCCGAGCCCGACAGGCCCGTGATGACCACGAGCTTGTTGCGCGGGATGTCGAGGTCGACGTTCTTCAGGTTGTGCGTGCGCGCACCGCGGATGCTGATGCGCTGCTGCGCGAGTACGGCGCCAAGATAGGCGTCGCGTTCCGGATCTTCAGTGGCGGGGGATTTCAAGGGGTCGATCGTCCGAGGGCAACCGAGCATGATAGTGCGCTCGCCATTTCATGGCGAGGTGGCGGGTTGTGGCGGCTTCTCCGCGGCGGCTTCCGGCTCGGCAGGATGCACCGGCTCGGTGCTGCCGATGGCCCTCGCGACCATGTGCTCGGCGAGCGTCTCGTAGAGCGGCCGGCTGATCATGCGGGAGACCAGGCTGGCCAGCATGGCCGCCGCCATGAGGCTCAGCACCATCGAGTGGCCGTCGACCATTTCCATCACGATGATGAAGGCGGTGAGCGGCGCCTGCGTGACGGCGGCCAGGAAGCCGGCCATGCCCATGGCGATGAGCGCGGGCCCGAGTTCGCTGCCGGTCAGCCCGGCCACCGCATCGCCGATGCCCGCGCCAATGGACAGCGAAGGCGCGAAGATGCCGCCCGGCACGCCGCACCAGGCCGTGAGCCAGGTGGCGATGAACTTGAGCGCGGTGTAGAGCGGTGTCAGCTCGTCGTGGCCCTGCAGCATCTGCTTGACCGCCTCGGAGCCGGCGCCGAAGGTGACGCCGCCGGTGACCAGTCCGATGACCGCCACCGCCAGCCCGCCGCAGGCGGCAAACCGCACCGGAAAACGTGCGCGCCATTGGTTGAAGCGCCCGGCCCCGCCGGTGAGCGAGGCGATAAGGAGCCGCGCGAACAGTCCGCCGGCCGCGCCGCTCAGCAGAGTGACCAGCAGGCCCGGCCCCAGGGCATCCCAGCCCAGCCGGGGGACGCGGATCACGCCGAAGTAGCTCAGGTTGCCAAAGGCCGAGACCGCCACCAGGCCCGCCAGCACGATCGCCGTGATGATCAGCCCGCTGGAGCGCGCTTCGAGGCGGCCCGACAGTTCCTCGATGGCGAACACGACGCCGGCCAGCGGCGCGTTGAACGCCGCCGCAATGCCGGCTGCCCCGCCCGCCACCAGCAGCGCGCGGGAATCGATGGTGGTGTTGGGCGACAGCCAGCGCCGCGCATGCTGCATCACGCCCGCCGCGACCTGCACCGAAGGTCCTTCGCGCCCGATCGACAAGCCGGCCGCGAAGCCCGCGACGCCCAGCCCGATCTTGGCGACCGTCAGCCGGAGCGACGCGAAGACGAATCGCCGCTCCTCCGGCAGCGCCGGATGCAGAGCCGCCTTGATCTGCGGAATGCCCGAACCGCCCGCACCGGGAAAGAAGCGCAAAGTGAACCACACGATGGCCGCGGTGATGAGCGGCGTCGTCAGCAGCACCGCCCAGGGCCAGGCCCGGTAGAAGCGGTGAAACTGGCTAAACACCCAATCGCTGGCAAACGTGAAGCCCACCACGAAGAGCCCGGCCGCAATGGCATAGCCCAGCACGACGGCCCGGTCGAGCCAGACACGGCCGCCGCGCAGTTCGGCGCGCAGGTGCTCCAGGAAGTCGGGTTCTCTATTCATGCGGAGCGCTCATTCTGGCACCCGGCGGAGATGCCGGCGGCTGCCTGGGGCACAATCGAGGGTTCCTTTCAACCTCCTCCTTCATCTACTTATCAGGGGCAGTGCATATGGCATCGGTCAATAAAGTCATCGTCGTGGGCAACTTGGGTCGCGATCCCGAAATGCGTACCTTCCCAAGTGGCGACCAGGTCGCGAACGTCACCGTGGCCACCACCGATCGCTGGAAGGACAAGCAAAGCGGCGAAATGCGCGAAGCCACCGAGTGGCACCGCATCGTTTTCAACGGCCGCCTGGCCGAAATCGCCGGCCAATACCTGCGCAAGGGCTCGCAGGTGTATGTCGAAGGCAGCCTGCGCACGCGCAAGTGGACCGACAAGGACGGCATCGAAAAGTACACCACCGAGATCCGCGCCGACCAGATGCAGATGCTGGGCAGCCGCCAGGGCCAGGGCGGCCCCTCGGGCGGTCCGGAGGACGACGGCGGTTACTCGCAAGGCGGTGGTGGCGGCGGTGGTTACTCGCAAGGCGCGGGTGGCGGCGGTGGTGGTGGTTATGCCCCCCGTGCGCCGGCCGCGGCACCCCGTGCTCCGGCAGCCGCACCGCGCCAGGCGCCGGCCAAGTCGTCGTCGGGCTTCGACGACATGGACGACGATATTCCGTTCTGAGTTGAATCGACCCGTGGCTGAAGCTGTTCCATCGCTGCTTCAGCCGTGCGGCTCGCCGAGGACATTCCCGCTCCCGCTGGCGTTTTCCTGAACCGGATGCAGGTCGCGCGCCGATGAGTTCCACATTCGCGCGTCGGCTGCACGCGCGGCTGCTCGAACACTTCTCCAGCTATCGCCTGGCCTCTTTCTGGGCGAGCGGGGTGCTTCTTGCTTCCGTGGCGCTGCTGGTGGCCATGGTGGCCTTCTTTGCCGCGCCCGGCGTCGGGAAAGAGCCCTCGGCCATCCACATGAAGCATGCCGACTGGCAGGTGGAAGAGGCACCCGGCTTCCGCGAACTGCCGCTCGCCGTGCAAAGCGATGCCTTGCCGGCCACCTGGCAAACCGTCGAACTGCCCCTGGCCCCGCCCATCGCCCTGTTGCGCCAGGCCGGCGGCAGCGGATCGGCGGGCCCGACCCGCATCACCTGGCTGCGGCTTTCGCCGCGCGACTTGCCCGGCACTTCGGCGCCGCTCGCGTTGTATGGCGCGCGGATCAAGACGGACGGCACCATTGCCGTCTATGCCAACGGGCGGTTGGTTCATCGCGCGCAGGTGCAGGGTCCGTTGTGGAACAGCACCCGCACGCCGTTGTGGATCTTGCTGCCCAAGACGCCCGACGGCGAGCCGCTGCGCGAGATCCTCCTTCGGATGGAGCACACGCAAGGCGCGCAGGTGGCGGTTTCATCGCTCTGGGTGGGGCCCGCCAACGCGCTCGAAGGGCGCTATCGAATGCGCCAGTGGCTTCAGCAGGATCTGCCGGCCATGCTCAGTACAGCCTTCATGGCCGTGGGCGTGTTCTCGCTCTTCGTGTGGTTCAGGCGCAGCCATGAGACGGGCTACCTGCTGTTCTTCAACCTGGCGACCACATCCTTCCTTCGGAGCCTGCATTTCTATGTCGGCGTTCCGGTTGCCAACGACTGGTTCGCCTGGCTGACGGTCAACTCCCTGTTCTGGCTGGTGGCCGTGGTGCACTTCGCCCTGCGACAGCTGCATGGCCGTCCGCTCAGGTGGCTGAGCTTCGCGGTGGTGGGCTGGACGGCGTTGATCGGCCTTCTGACGCTGCCGGGCCTCGCCATATTGAGGAATACGCCGCAGGTGACTCCGTTGATCTACATCGGCGCGGCATCGATGGGCGTGGCCGTGGCGCTGGTCGGCGGCGTCAGCGCCTGGCGCCGCTCCAGCGAAGGGCGGCTGGTGGCGGTCGGCATCGGCGTGTGCGTGCTGCTGGGCGTGTCCGACTGGCTGCTGCAGAACAACTTCATCAGCCCCGAAGGCTGGTACCTTGGCGCCTACACCAATGCGGTCACCTTCAGCGTCTTCGGGGTGCTGATGTACCGGCGCTACGTCAGCGCCATTGCAGAGGTGGAGCGCGTCAACGCCAGCCTGGCGCAGCGCCTGCAGGCCCGCGAGGCCGAACTCGAGCTCAGCCACCAGCGGCTGCGCGAGGTCGAAAGGCTGCAGACCATCAGCGACGAGCGCCAGCGCCTGATGCAGGACATGCACGACGGACTCGGCTCCTCGCTGATCAGCGCCATCCGCTCGGTGGAGGGCGGCGGCATGAGCGGCGACAGCGTTTCGGAGTTGCTCAAGGGCTGTTTGGACGACCTGAAGCTGACCATCGATTCGATGGAGCCGCTCGAAGACGACCTGTTGCTGCTGCTCGCGACGCTGCGCTATCGGCTCGGGCCGCGTCTCGAGAGCTCGGGTGTCGCCTTGCGGTGGAACGTACAGGAGCTTCCGCCACTGGACTGGCTCGACCCCACGAGCGCGCTGCAGATACTGCGCATCGTCCAGGAGAGCATCGCCAACGTGCTGCGCCATACCCGCGCCACCGAGATCCGGGTGGGCACCGTAGCGGAGGCGTCGGGTGTGCGCGTGACCATCGAAGACAACGGCCAGGGCTTCGATGTGGACAAGGCCATGGGCGCCGCCGGCGGGCGAGGCATGCAGAACCAGCTGCGGCGGGCGCAGGCCATCGGTGGCGCGGTCTCGTGGCGCTCAGGGCCGGCGCGCACGCTGTTCACGCTGTGGTTGCCGCTCAAGCGCGAGGGGCGGGCGGCACGGGCATAGGACTCGCGGCTCAGCCCGCGAGGCCCACGAACACGTTCTGCACGTCGTCGTTGGCGTCGATGGCGGCCAGGAAGACCTCGACTTCTTCCAGGTGCTCGGCGCTCAGGCTGGCCGGATCGACCGGATTCTTGGGCTTGTAGCCCAGCTTGGCCGACAGCACCGTGAAGCCCTGGGCCGGCAGCGCGCGGCTCACGAGGTCCAGGTCGGTGGGGTCGGTCAGGAACACGGTGGCGCCGCTTTCACCGGCTGGCTCGAAGTCTTGCGCACCCGCCTCGATGGCAGCCACTTCGGCGTCGGCATCCGGGCGCGAGGGCTCGGCTTCGATCATGCCGATGTGGTCGAAATCCCATGACACCGAGCCCGAGGTGCCCAGCTGGCCCTTGCGGAACAGAACGCGCATTTCAGGCGCGGTGCGGTTCACGTTGTCCGTCAGGCATTCGACCATCACTGGCACCTGGTGCGGCGCAAAACCTTCGTAGATCACGTGTTCGAAGTGCACTGCCTCGCCCGTAAGCCCGGCGCCTTTCTTGATGGCGCGGTCCAGGGTGTCCTTCGGCATCGAGACCTTGCGGGCCTGCTCCACGACCAGCCGCAGGCGCGCATTCGAGGCCGGATCGGCACCGCTGCGCGCGGCGACCATGATTTCCTTGGCCAGTTTTCCGAACAGGCGGCCCTTGGCGTTGGCGGCCAGATCCTTGTGTTTTGCTTTCCACTGTGCGCCCATGGCGGATGTTCCTTGTGTTGGGTATGCGGTGTCTAGCCTCGCTTGGCGCCGGGCCGAAGGGCTGGATGACCGGTTTGGGGCAGCTACTGTAGCCGGAGCGCGTGCGGACAGCAGTTTTTTCCAAGTCCTGGAGGCCAGGCGTGCCTACGCTTGGCACGTCTCATCGTCCACAACCTTGTTCTTCAGACACGCCGCCATGTCCTCCATCGACTCACGACAACGGCAAGACGCCGCAGAACTCTTTCGTCGGCTGCACGCCGGCCCGCGCCCCTTGGTGCTGGTGAACGCCTGGGACGCAGTCAGCGCCCGCATGGTCGAGCGCGCGGGCGCGCAAGCCATCGGTACCACCAGCGCCGGCATGGCCTGGTCCATGGGCCATGCCGACGGCGAGCGCATGCCGGTGGACGAACTGCTCGCGGCCTGCGCGCGCATCTGCCGCGTGGCGAGCGTTCCGGTCACCGTCGACATCGAACGCGGTTTCGGCGACAGCACGCAGGCCGTGTGCGATGTCGTGCGCTCGCTCGTCGGCATGGGCGTGGCGGGCATCAACATCGAAGACGGCACGCTGCAGGGCACGCGCCAACTTGCGTCGCCCGAAATCCTCTGCGAGCGCATCCAGGCGCTGCGCAAGATCGATGCGCGGCTGTTCATCAATGCGCGCACCGACACCTACTTCGTCGCCAACGACGATCCCGCGGCGCGCTACCAGGACACGCTGCGGCGCGCGCGGCTCTACGCGTCGGCGGGCGCCGACGGCATCTTCGTGCCGGGCATGGCAAGCCTGGAGGAGATCGCCGGTCTTGCGGACGCGGTGCCGCTGCCCCTGAACGTGTATGCCGGCCACGCCAAGGCGCCATCGGTCGACGTTCTCGCGGGTGCCGGCGCGCGGCGCATCAGCCTGGGCTGTGGGCCGCTGCAGGCTGCACTTGGCGTGCTCGGCCGCATTGCCGCCGAAGCGTTCGACGGCGGCAGCAACAACAACGGCGGCGGCTTTCGCACCATGGCCGCCGAGATGCTCCCGGCCGGCGAGATCAACGGGCTTTTTGCGGGCGTGCGTCGCTGAGGCGCGGCTGCCTTCTTTCGCGGCGACCGCGGCAAGGGCGGCGTTTGCGCGGTCCAGGAGCGAGTGATTGTTTCCGTTCCGTGAACGCCGCGGTTCTTTTTGATGAGGGTTTTTACTTAGATGGCGGCGCACAATTCATCTCACAGACCGGCCCCCAAGCCGATCTGGGTGAACAGGGCCCCGAGCGAGGTGGCCGCCCCCCAAGAGGGACGGTGACCCACCCAAGACCGGTTCGAAATCATCCAAAGTCAAAACTGAACTGAATTGAAGGAGATCAAAATGACCGCCTCGAAGATCCTCTCCGCCGTTGCTGTTGCCCTCATGGCCGTTGCCGGCGCCGCCCACGCTGAAACCTATGAAGGTGTGCACTCACTGATGGCTGCCGCGAGCCGCGCTGAAGTGGCCAGCCAAGCCGTGGTTGCCGCGCACAGCGCCAACCCCTATGCCACCGGCGCCAATGCAGGCCCGGCCCAAGTGTTCGTTTCGTCGACCAGCCGTGATGCGGTCCGCGCCGACGCCGTGGCCGCTGCCCGCTCCGCCGACCCGTACGCCGAAGGTGCTTCAGCTCACGTCGCACCCATCGTTGCCGGCACGGTGGACCGTGCCACGGTGCGCGCCGCAGCCCGCGCCGCTGCTCGCGGTGACGCACTGCCGCTGTAATCCGATCGGTCCTGGCGCTCTGAGAGTGCCAGCCCTCGAAAAGGCCGGCCCTGCGAAAGTAGGGCCGGCCTTTTTTTATTTATTTGACCCGTCCTGAAATGGGTTGACACCTTTTCCCCCAAGAAAAGGCAAGTCAATGGAATCAGGCGTCAAACGCACGCAGCGTGACTACACGCTGG
>NZ_FNDR01000001.1 GCF_900099805.1 Variovorax sp. OV700
GCCTTCGACTCATCCAGGGTCTTGGTGAAGGGCCGCGTCCACGCGAGGTTGTCCTTGGCCAGGCGGGACCAGAAGCCTTCGAAGTCCTGTTCGGCCTCCCGGCACAGGGCCTCGTAGGCGGCCATGCCCGAGATGCGCGCGCCGGCGCTGGCGCGAGCGTCGGGCGGGAACACGCGGTTCTCGACGAGGACGGATTCGATGGGGTTGGGCATGCTCATGTAGTTTTCGGACACATCGTCCGTCGTTGTTTTGGTGTTGGTATCCGGTGGAATGCGACGGGCGCGATGCGTCAACTCATGGCGCCTGCCATGCGACGTGTCCCCCCTCGAACATCTTCTGCAGACGTCCGCCCTGCACCAGCGCATTGACGCTGGCTTGCAGCGCCTGGGCCAGGTCGGTTGCGTCCTTCTTCACTGCCATGCCCACCGCCCAGCCGTTGCGCTGGATGCGTACCGAAGGCAGCGGCGCAATGGCAAAGCGCGCATCGCCGTGCAGCACCGACTCCATCTCGGAGGCGAGCCCCGCGGCAGCCGCCACCTCGCCGCGCTGCAGGGCGCGTGCGGCCTCGGCGCCGTCCTTCGGCTGTGTGTCGAGCTGGCCGCGGTAAGCGCCGTTGTCGGCGCCGATCATGAGCCAGCCGGCCAGCGTCTTGCCGGAGACGGCCACCTTCGCATCGCCGAGCGCCGAGAGCGTTTCCAGCTGCGGCAAGCGGTCCAGGCGCCGCGCCAGCACCACGCGCTCGCGGTAGTACGGCGCGAAGATGAGCGCCTGCGGCGTCTCGTCCATCAGCGGGCGGTCCACCGGAACGTGCAGCAATACATCGGCCGGACCAAAGCCGAGATAGTGGCCGCGCCACACCATGTTGCGCAGGTCGTCGCCCATGTTCTCGTCGGCCTGGAACGGCAGCAGCGAGAGCTTCACGTCCAGCGCGCCGGCCAGCGCGCGCGCCAGCTCGACATCGATGCCTTGGCCGGCCACATGGAACGGCGGCATGTCCTGGTAGATCGCTACGCTCAGCGTGCCGCGTGCGCGGATTTTCTCGATCGCACCCGCGCGCGCCGTGCCGGCGAGCGCGGCCACGCCGGCGGCCGCGGCCCAGCGCAGGCAGTCGCGGCGCGACAACTGCACGGAAGAAGGAAGTGTGTGCATGGCAGCCGCCTCACATCGGCTTGTCGCGCCGAGTCTCCAGGTACGACTTGATGGACCAGATCGCCTCCTGGTTCATCGTTCCTTCGAACGGCGGCATGTAGACGGCGCCATTGCGCGTGCGGCCACGCCGCACGGTGGTGAGGAAGAAGTCGTCGATCTCTTTCACGCAGGCCGCCTTGCGCGCGGCGTCCTTGAGGGCGGCGCAATCGTTGTCGAGCTTGCGCAGGTCGGGTGCGATGCCGCCGGAGATGGCGTCGATGCCGTGGCAGCGCGCGCAGTTCTGGTTGTAGGCGGACGTGCCGATCTGGACGGCCCCACCGTTGCCGCGGAACGGATTCTCCGCGCGCCACTGGTCGCCCAGCTTGGGCAGGGACGACGTGTCGACGGCCTGCGGCGTGACGTCGCCGTGGGCCCAGGCAGCGCCGGAAACAGCGATGGTCAGCATTGCCGCCAGCAGAGCACTGGCCGCCTTGCGCAGCCTCGGCGCACGCGCCAGGGGCCGCAGGGTCCGTGGATCGGGATTCATCATGAAGGTCTCCGTTGTGGTGATGGGGAACCCGCACGAATGCGCAATCGCTGTGCCAAGGCCCCATTGCTTCAAGCGGGAACACAAATTGCCTTAGCTGTACCGTCCCGGCGCCGGGACAGGCCCCCAAGGGCCGATTGCTGTGGCATCCTTACCTTCGCAGCGTCGGCTTCGAACACTTCGCCCCTGGAGGTGTTCCAAAATGAAGCGATCCAGTGAGAGCATTCGAACTGGCCAGAGACAAGTTGCCGGCTCAAAGAAGCAGGACAGGAGACAGAAGATGGTTGACGCCCTTCACGCCCCAGCCAGCCCACCCCAGGGCTGGACCACGCCGTCGGCAATGGCCGTCACTCCACCTCGTGCCGGCCGCACCGAACTCATCGAGCAATGGCATCAGCGCTGCGCTGCTCTGGGTCTATCGCGCGTTGAGCGCCCAGACTTCGAGCCGATGAGGCGCAGCGATCTCGTGGTGGCGCGCGAGCGCAACCAGCGCCTGTTCACGCACGCGGCGCCGGTGATGGAGATGCTGCTCGAACAGATCGTCGACACCGACAGCATGATCGTGCTGGCCGACACCACCGGCACCATCCTCCACTCCGTCGGCGACGACAGATTCTTGCAGCGCGCCAACAAGGTGGCGCTCACGCCAGGGGTGAGCTGGGCCGAGCATTCCAAGGGCACGAACGCCATCGGCACCACGCTGGTCGAGGAGACGCCGACGGTCGTGCATGGCGGCGAGCATTTCATCCACGCCAACAACTTTCTCACCTGTTCGGCCGCGCCGATCTTCGACCCCCGCGGCGAGATGCTGGGCGTGCTCGACGTCACCGGCGACCAGCACTCCTACCACCAACACACGATGGGCCTGGTGCGGATGTCGGCGCGCATGATCGAAAACCAGTGGTTGTCGGACGACTACGCCAATCGACTGCGGCTGCACTTCCATGGCCGCGCGGAGTTCATCGGCACGCTGCTCGAAGGGATCATCGTCGTCGGCGCCGACGGCAAGATCCTGGGTGCCAACCGCAGCGCGCTGGACCAGCTCGGCATGAGCATCGCCGCGCTGCGCATGCAGAGCCTGGCGAGCCTGTTCGGCATCACGGCCTCGGCCGTGTTCGACCATTTCCGCGCGCCGCTGCCCGCGCCGATGATGCTGCACGCCGTCAGCGGACAGCTGTTCCATGTCAGCGCCCGGTTCAACGGGCCGCAGCGCGGGGTGGTGCTCGACATGCCGGTGACCTCGGTGGAAGCCCGCATGCCCGGCGAGGCGGGTGCCCGTGCAACACCCGCGGCGCGCGGCGATGACGCCGCGGCGCGACAGCCTTGCCCTCTCTCGAACCCGTCCTTCTCCGGCCTGCACTACCTGGACACCGGCGATGCGCAAATAGCGGTCACGCTGCAGAAGGTTCGGCGCGTCATCAACCGCGACATTCCGCTGCTCATCATGGGCGAGACCGGCACGGGCAAGGAGCTGCTTGCGCGCGCAGTGCACCAGGACTCGAACCGCGCCCGGCAGCCCTTCGTCGCGGTCAATTGCGCTTCCATTCCCGAGTCGCTGATCGAGGCCGAACTGTTCGGCTACGAGGAAGGCGCCTTCACCGGCGCGCGCCGAAAAGGCGCGGTCGGACGCATCGTGCAGGCCCATGGCGGCACGCTGTTCCTGGATGAGATCGGCGACATGCCGCTTTCGCTGCAGGCACGCCTGCTGCGGGCGCTGCAGGAACGCAACGTGACGCCGCTGGGCAGCCTCAAGTCGATTCCGGTGGACATCGCCGTGATCGGCGCCACGCACCGCAACCTGCGAGAGATGATCGGCGCAGGCACGTTCCGCGAAGACCTTTACTACCGGCTCAATGGCCTCGTGGTGCGGCTGCCGGCGCTGCGCGATCGCAGCGACTTGGACGTGGTGGCACGGCGCATCCTCCTGGCCGAATGCCCGCAGGACACGCCCGAGATCGCCCCTTCGGTACTGGCACTCTTCAAGGCCTATGCGTGGCCGGGCAACCTGCGCCAGCTGGCCAACGTGCTGCGCACCGCGGCTGTGATGGGCGCAGGCGAAAGCCACATCTGCGAACACCACTTATCGGACGACTTCCTGGAGGATGTAAGGCGCGTGCGACCCCATGCGGCGCCGATCGCGGCAGCGCAGGCGCCGGAGCCCGTTCTCCCTCAGGCGACCACTCGATCGGAGCCCGCGAGCGCTGCCGCCGCGCCCGAGCACACGATGCCTCCCTCGCGCGACGCCGAGCCCCTGCCCGCCGCTTTGCCCGAAGTCCCGCGCACGCTGGGGGAAGCCGAGATCGACATGATCCGCAGCGCCCTCGCGGCGGCCGACGGCAACATCTCCGTCGCCTCCAAGCGGCTGGGCATCAGCCGCAACACCATCTATCGCAAGCTGCGCTGGAACAAGGGCGAATGACGGGGCCCATCTAAGGCCCCGGGGAATCCCTGTACCAGCGCCGCACGGCGCTGTACCAGCCTGGAGCAACTCGCGCGGGTCGATGTCGCATTCAAGCCCGCTCAGGCGGGTTTTCCCGCCCATGCCTGGCACCAACCCTTGGCCGCGATCTGCTTGCGGCCGAACATGGCGCAGCCCGCCCAGGCATCGGTGGGTGTGCCCTGCCACATGGCGCAGTTCACGCACTCCTGCGTGGCCGCATGGCGGGGGTACTTCTTCTTGTCGACCGTCTTCGTGTCGTGCCTGTAGCCCAGCTGCACCGCCATCTCGTCGCTTTCCTCGACGTGCGGCGGCGCGGCCCATACGACGCTCACCGGCAGCGCCGCCAGCAGGCAGGCGCCGCCGGCTGCGCGGCCGACGAAGCTCCGGCGGGAAGCGTCGCCGCCCCCTTCAGTCTTGCGATTCGTCATGCCGCGCTCCTCAGTGGGATGCCACGCGAACGTCGCCCGCACCCGCGGTGCGCGTTGTGCCGGCGGAAGGGATCTTGAAGACCCACACCATGCCGCCCTGCTCCAGCAGGTTGACCTTCTTGGCCACCTCGCCGCCCCACAGCGGCACCGCGCCGCCCCAGCCGGAGACCACGGCCACGTACTGCTCGCCGCCCTGCTGCCAGGTGACTGGCGGAGCGACCACGCCCGAACCGGTCTGGAACTCCCACAGCACCTTGCCCGTCTTGGCGTCGGCCGCCTTCAGGTAGCCCTCTGGCGTGCCCCAGAACACCAGGTTGCCACCGGTGGTGAGCACCCCGCCCCACAGCGGCGCGCCGTTCTTGACCTCCCAGGCGATCTTGCCGGTCTTCGGATCGACCGCGCGCAGCGCGCCGATGTAGTCCTCGTTGAGCGGCTTGATGGTGAAACCCGAGCCGAGGTAGGCCGCGCCCTTCTTGTAGGCCACCGGTTCGTTCCAGATGTCCATGCCCCATTCGTTGGCGGGCACGTAGAACATCTTCGTGTCGGGGCTGTAGGCCATCGGCATCTGGTTCTTGCCACCCAGGAAGCCTGGCGCCGCGAAGACCGAATTGCCCTTCTTGCCGCCGTCGCCGTCGACCGGGTTGCCCGGACGGTTCGCGGCCACGAAGTTCGGCCGACCGGTCTTCAGGTCGATGCCGTCGGCCCAGGTCGTCTTCCTGACGAAGGGAAAGGCGTTGAGGAGCTGCCCGGTGGTGGCATCGTTGACGTAGAAGTAGCCGTTGCGGTCGGCCTTGCCGCCTACGCGCCGACCATCCATGTCGAAGGTGACGAACTCGTTCACGCCGTCGAAGTCCCAGCTGTCGCTGGGCGTGTTCTGGTAGTGCCACTTGATCTGGCCGGTCTTCACGTCGATGGCCACGGTCGAGCACGAGAACAGGTTGTCGCCCTTGCGCAGATGGCTGTTCCACGGCGCCGGGTTGCCGGTGCCGAAGTAGGCCAGGCCGGTCTTGGAATCGAAAGTGCCGCCCAGCCAGGTGGCCGCGCCGCCGGTCTTCCAGAGGTCGCCCGGCCAGCTGTTGTTGGTGGTGCCCGAGACACCCGCCTCCTGCTTGTTGCCGTCCTTGTCGTAGGTGTAGCCCATGTGGCCTTCCACCGTGGGGCGCGACCACACCATGCGGCCCGTCTTGGCGTCGCGCGCCTCGACACGGCCGACGATGCCGAACTCGCCACCCGACACGCCGGTGAGGATCAGGCCGTTGGCGATGATCGGCGCGGCGGTGGCCGAATAGCCGGCCGCGTAGTCGTCGATCTTCTCCTTCCAGGCCACGTCGCCGGTGTTCTGGTCGAGCGCCACCAGCTGGGCGTCGAGCGTGGCGAAGATCACCAGGTTGTCGTAAAGCGCCGCGCCGCGGTTGACGACGTCGCAGCAAGGCATGATGCCCTCGGGCAGGCGGTGCTCGTACTTCCACAGCTTCTTGCCGGTGGTGGCGTCGAGGGCGTAGATGCGCGAGTAGGAAGCGGTGACGAACATCTTTCCCTTGTGGATCACGGGCTGCGCCTCCTGGCCGCGCTGCTTCTCCCCTCCGAAGGAGAAGGCCCATGCCGGCACCAGCCGGGACACGGTGCCGGTGTTGACCTGCTTCAGCGGCGAATAGCGCTGGCCCTGGGTGTTCACACCCCAGGTCAGGACGTTGCCGTTGGCGGTGGCTTCGGACTGGATCATCTTGTCCGTGACTTGCGCGCCGGCACTGCCGGCCGCGGCCAGGCCGATGGCCATGAGCGCGTTCAAGAGCTTCAATTGCATGGGGTGTCTCCTCGTGGGTGTGGATAGCGGCTCGGGCGTGCCATACAGGCATGCCTTCACGAGGATTGGGGGCAATGTCCGTGCCACGCGCCAAGCGGCCTTCCAGGCGCCATCCAGGGCCTTTCTGGAGCTTTCGGTCGCGGGTTTTCCCGCTGCACTGCTACAAGGTCGAACGTTGCGGGAGCTGTGACCGTTGCATCTCGCCACAGTGGTCGTCAATCGCGACAACGCCGCGGTACCCATGACAAAACGACCAGGCAGAAGTGGCCAAAACGCCCGTGCGCGGCCCGGCACCGAGGGCTACCGTGGTGCCATGTCTACTTCGACATGAACGCCACCCAGGAGCCAGCCAATGAAGGATCGCATCAATCCACATGCCGCCCCGACTGCTCGCCTGATTCGCCGCGTTGCACGCTCCACCGCCGTGTTGGCCATCCTCCTGTCCTCAGCCTTGGCTGGGGCGCAAACAGTTGGCAGCCAGAAGGCGAACAAGAGCGAGATCCAGCGCGGCCGCTACCTGGTGATGATCGGGGGCTGCAACGATTGCCACACGCCCGGCTACGCTGCAAAGAACGGCGAGGTCGACGAGAAGCTGTGGCTGACCGGTGACGCCTTGGGCTGGTCCGGCCCGTGGGGCACCACATACCCGGTCAATCTGCGCTTGTTCATGGCTGACATGAGCCAGCAGCAGTGGGTGAAGCATGCGCGCGCCATGACGCCTCGTCCGCCCATGCCATGGTTCAACGTGCGCGCGATGACCGACGCAGATTTGAAGGCCATCTACACCTACACCCGCTCGCTCGGTCGCGGCGGCGATCCGGCGCCCGCGTATGTTCCGCCGGGTACCAAGCCTGGTGGGCCGGTGGTGCAGTTTCCAGGATGAATGGCTTTCGCCGCAGGCGGGCCTGCCTGCGGGAGAGGTAACGTTGACGTGAAGGTGTGAGATGGCCTGCCCGGAGGGGATCGAACCCCCGACAACCTGCTTAGAAGGCAGGTGCTCTATCCAACTGAGCTACGGGCAGATTCCGGGCCGGACAGAAGAAGAAAGAAGCTTGGCTGGCACGCAAGGTCTTGAACCTTCGCACCCGCGTCCCCAAGCAGGGGACACACCAGGCAAATCAGCGGCTTGGCCGCTTCTGCTTCTCGCCGGGAAGGCCGAATTCTACCCATACATCCACGTGCGGGCCTGTCGGTCCGCTGCCTGCAGCGTGGCAGCAAAGTTGGCGCCGCTCGTCGCCTGAAGGCCTACACCGCTGCGCGGGAGCGGCTGTCGCGGCATGATGCTGCCATCTGCAATCTTCAGCATATGCACACCGCCGAACCGGAACCTCGTCCGCTTTTCCCCTCGTGGTGGCGCCTGGGCGCGTTTGCCTATTCAGCCGCGGGCGTGGTGTGCGTGGTTGCATCCGCGGCTTTTCCGGAGAACGAGACGGCCATGCTGGCGGCCATCGCGGGGGCGTTGCCGTGGTCGCTGGTGTTGTTGACGCTCGATCTGGCGCCAGGCGTCGCGCAAACCGCACTCGTCGTTCTTGCGGGAGGGTGGGCCGTCAATGCGGCGCTGCTGTGGTGGCTGGCGCTCAGGCGCACCGCGCCCCGGACACCATCGCGGGGCGACTGACCAGCTTTCTCTTGCGCCGGCACGGCAGACGCAAGGTGCCATCAGAATGCCTTTCGGTGCGATCATTTCGCCATTCGATTCCGCGTTCCTCGTCCTCGTTCGTCCCCGACGCAAACGCCCTCCCCGCATCTGAAAGTCCCTCATGCTTCCTGACACGCAAGTCAATACACCGCTGATCGGCATTGCCGGTGGGCGGCAGTCGCTCGATACGCCGGCGCTCCTGCTCGACCTTGGCGCCCTCGCGCGCAACATCGAGCGGATGGCCGCGTTTGCCAAGGCCCAGGGCGTGGGCCTTCGGCCACACGTCAAGACGCACAAGTCCGTGGAGATTGCGCGACGCCAGGTGGCCGCAGGCGCCATGGGCGTGAGCTGCGTCACGCTGGGCGAGGCGGAGGTGATGGTCAAGGCCGGCATTCCGGGCGTACTGATCACCTCACCCGCCGTCACCCCGAGCAAGATTGCGCGCGTGGTCAAGCTTGCCAGGCTCGCAGGCCCCGGTGGAATGATGGTGGTGGTGGACGACCCGCGCAACGCGGCCGACCTTGCCGAAGCCACGCTCGGCCTGACGCACCCGCTCGAGGTGCTGGTCGACTACGGCGCCGGCTACAACCGCACCGGAGCCGCCAGCGAGGCGCAGGTGCTCGAGCTCGCACGGCGCATTGCGGCCGAGCCGCGACTGAAGCTTCGCGGCCTGCAGGCCTATGCCGGCAATCTGCAGCACATCACCGACCGGCAACAGCGCAGTGCCGCGGCGGCCGGCCTGCGCGAAACCATTGCGCACATCGTGGCCGAAGCCAAGCGCGACGGCATTCATTTCGAGATCGTCACGGGCGCGGGCACCGGCACCCATGACCTCGATGCACAGCGTGACGCATTCACCGAACTGCAGGCCGGCTCCTATGTCTTCATGGACGCGGAATACACGCAGGTGCTTGCTGGCCCGGCGCAGCCTTCGCCCTTCGAGGTGTCGCTGTTCGTGCAGACGGCGGTGGTGAGCACCCATGCGGCGGACTGGGTCACTGTCGATGGCGGCACCAAGTGCTTTGCCACCGACAGTGGCGTTCCGCTGGTGGCGCGTGGCGCCGATCCGGCGAGCCGCTACGCCTTCTTCGGCGACGAACACGGCAAGTTGATGTTCGCGGGGGAACGGCCCGCGCTGGGCGATCGCATCGAGTTCGTCACGCCGCACTGCGACCCGACCGTCAATCTGCATGACGCCTACCATGTGGTCGACGGCGATACCCTGGTTGCGATCTGGCCGGTGGACGCCCGCGGCAGGCACTAGGCGCGCGCTGCCGACGGGACCTGCTTGCCCTCAGACGCGGGGCAGTGCTGCAAGGAAAGTGGACACGACGATGGCAGCTGCACGGTCCAGCTGAAGAATATCTGCCACTTCAAAGGAGTGCGGCACGGTGCGCCCGCTCGTTCCAAGCGGCTTGCGGATCTCGACAAGAACCTCGGCCGCCAGCTCGCGGTCGCTGCGCGGGCCACCGCCAGGGTGCATCACCCACTCATCGACCTGATCGAACGGGATGCTGCGAAAGACCCCGACGACGGGGACGTACTTGTAGCGATCCTCCCCCACCAGGATGGGCAGACTGAGGTTGCAGGAAAACGTGGTCGACATGCAGAAACGCCGTCGCAGACAAAAGAATTAATTGTTAAGGAATGTGACAGCAGCCACCACCCCTCCCTTACCTTCAATTTCAAGGCAAACGTGACCTTCATCACATATAGGCAACTTTTTTGCCTTGACGGTCAGACGCCTGAAATAAAGATACTTAATTCTTACATATTGAAGGAGCTTGAGGCCGATTCACGTGCTATTTGGCTGCCGGAAGCCAAAAAATGCCGCGAAAGTTCGCCTTAATGCGCCTCGCGGGGGTCGCCCTCAGGCCGGCGCGTCGAACCGCGGCGGGCGTCGCTCGATGTTGGCCTGCACGGCCTCGACCTGATTGCGGCTCCCGATCAGCGCCTGCTGCTCCACCGATTCGGCAATCAACAAGGCGCGCGCTTCCTGCGACAGCGACGCATTGAGAAGACGTTTGCCGGCGCGGATGGCGTCAGGGCTCTTGGCGGCGATGTCATGCGCCATTTGCAGCGCTTCCCCCAGCGGATCGGCCGCCAGGCGGGTGGCAAAGCCCAGCTGCAGCGCCTCCTCGCCCGAGAAGACGCGTCCCGTGAAGGTGAGTTCGCGCACCACGTCGCTGCGGGCAAGCCCGCGCATCAGCACCATGCCGCCCATGTCGGGCACCAGGCCCCACTTGATTTCCATCACCGACAGCTTGGTGTCGGGCGCGACGATGCGGATGTCGGCACCCAGTGCCACTTGAAGGCCGCCGCCGAAAGCCACGCCATGCACGGCGGCTATGACGGGCACCGGCACCTCGCGCCAAGCCATCGCCACGTACTGGGCCGCATTCGAAATGCCATGCGTGCGGGCGGACAGATCGGCACCATCCGCGGCCGCGCCCAGCACCGCGCTGGCCGAGCCCTGCCCCATGCGTTCGAATGAAGCCATGTCCAGGCCGGCGCAAAAGGCCTTGCCCTGGCCCGACATCACCACCGCGCGCACCGTGGCGTCGCCGCACAGGGCCTTGCCCGCGTCGATCAGCGCGTCGAACATCGCGGGATCGAGCGCGTTCATCTTGTCGGCGCGTGCGAGCTGCAGTTGCACCACGCCGTCGGGGTGGCGGATCCATTCGATTCGGTCGAGCATGCGATGTCTCCTTCGGTTTTCTTCGCGCCAGTATCGCCCCGCGCGGCACTCGGCGATGATGGCGGCTGTCGCCTACCCAACATCCTGGATTCATGCCCCTGGACCGTCGCATTTTTCTGCAATCGGGTGCCGCCGCCGTGGTGGCGCTGCTCTACCGCAGCGGCGCCGGCGCAGCGTCCTCCGCTCCGGGCGGCCAGGCGGTGCTTGGCTTCACCGGCGTGCCGGCTTCGCTGCGCGATGCCGTCGTGGTTCCGCCGGAATACGAATGGCAGCTGCTCTACCCCTGGGGCACACCGACCGGCACGGCGGGGCAACCGATGCCGGCCTTTGCGCCCGACGGCAGCAACAGCGCGGACGAGCAGGCGCTGCAAGCCGGCATGCATCACGACGGGATGCATTTCTTTCCGCTCGCGACATCCGGTCGCGCGCTGCTCGTGATGAACCACGAGTACACCGACGAACAGCTGCTGCACGCGGACGGCGTCAAGGAATGGAACGAGGGCAAGGTGCGCAAGTCGCTGCACGCAATGGGCGTCTCGGTCATCGAGATCCAGTGGACGCGCGAAGGCTGGCGCCAGGTACGGCCTTCGCCCTACGCGCGGCGCGTGCACGGCCGCACGCCGATGCGCATCGCCGGCCCCGCCGCCAACACGCCGCTGATGCGCACCGCCGCCAATCCAGCAGGCGACGAAGTGCTCGGCACCTTTGCCAATTGCGCGATGGGCGTCACGCCATGGGGCACCTACCTGACTTGCGAAGAAAACTTTCATGGCTACTTCGGTGGCCCGAAGGAAGCAGCGAAAGACATGACACCCGCACAGCGCCGCTACGGCACGGTGCCGGGCTCGCAATGGGTGGAGTATTGGCGCTTCGAAGAACGCTTCGACCTGAGCCGGCATCCGAACGAGCCGCATCGCTTCGGCTGGGTGGTCGAGATCGACCCCTTCGATCCCTCGGCCAAGCCCGTCAAGCGCACGGCGCTCGGCCGCAAGCGCCAGGAAAGCGCGACCTGCACCCTGGCCAAGGACGGACGCGTCGTGGTCTATATGGGCGACGACGCCAGGTTCGAATACATCTACAAGTTCGTGAGCCAGGGAAAGGTATCGGCTCGCGGCGGAAGTGCAGCCAACAGCCGCCTTCTCGATGAAGGCACGCTGTACGTCGCGCGCTTTGATGCCGACGGCCGCGGCCAATGGCTCGAACTCGTGCACGGCCGTAACGGCCTCGATGCAAGCAATGGCTTTGCCGACCAGGCGGAGGTGCTGATCCACGCCAGGCTGGCCGGGGACGTGCTGGGTGGCACCCGGATGGACCGCCCGGAGTGGATCGCTGTGCATCCGCAGACGGGCGAGGTGTACGTCACCCTCACAAACAACAGCCAGCGCGGCAACCCCGGCAAGTCGGTGCCCGATGCCGCCAACCCGCGCGCCGACAACCTCTTCGGCGGCATCCTGCGCTGGCGCGAAGACGACGCCGATGCCGGCAGCGCCAGCTTCGCCTGGGACCACTTCGCGCTTGCCGGCGATCCCGCGCAAGAGGGCAGCGGTGCGCGCTATCCGTCCGTCGATGCCGACATCTTCGGCAGCCCCGACGGCCTGCACTTCGACAGCGGCGGCCTGCTCTGGATCCAGACCGACATGAGCGGCCAGCTGATCGGCAAACCGCCCCATGCGTCGCTCGGAAACAACCAGATGCTCTGCGCCGACCCGTCGACGGGCCGCATCAAGCGCTTCCTGACGGCGCCGAACGGCAGCGAGGTCACCGGTTGCGTGGTGACGCCGGACCGGCGCACTCTGTTCGTCAACATCCAGCATCCGGGCGAGTCGCGCGACGATGGCACCGCCACACCGAACAGCGCATGGCCCGACGGCACGGCACCTGGCAATGCGCGCCCGCGCTCGGCGACCTTGGCCATTCGCCGGCGCGACGGCGGGATCGTCGGCACCTGAAGTTCATCGCGAGAAGAGAAGGAACTGCACATGAGCATCCGCATCGTTCGCCTCGGTACGCCACGCGCCAGCGGCGAGGGCCTTCGCATCGGCACCGTGCGCCGCCCGCCGCGCGGAGTCCCGAAAACCGAGTTCGCCTCGCAGAACTGGTATGACGTGTGGTACCCGAATCTCGCCCCGTCCGCGGAGACCATGAAGCTGGGCCAGGAAGCGGAAACACCCGCGCAATGGAACGCCTTCATGCGCAAGTACAAGGCCGAGATGGCCGAAGCCGACGCGAGCCGCAGCATCGACCTGCTGGCCGCCCTTTCACACAGTGCGGCGCTTTCCGTGGGCTGCTATTGCGAGGACGAGTCGCGCTGCCATCGCTCGCTGCTGCGCAGCCTGCTGGCCGAGCGCGGGGCGGACATCGCGAACTGAATCACACCTGCGCAAGCGCCAGGAAGGCCGGCAGCTTTTCCGCATCGGCGGCAAAGGCAGCAAGCGACGGGTAATCGGCTGGCGCACTGACATCGGGAATCACCAGTTGCGTGAAGCTCCATGCCACGGCGCTCGTCAGAGCAGCCTGCCCCATGGAGGCTTCATCGGCCACCGCTGGCAGTTTCCGTATCTCGGCCTCGAGCCCGGCATAGGCGGCGGCCAGCTGGTTGCGCACCCTGTCGACCCACGGGGCATGCTGCTTTTCGAGCGGGCGCAGTTTGCGCTCGTAGACGATCTGGACCGTCTTCTCGCACGCTGCGAGCGCGAGCCCCAGAACCCGCAGCGCATGCTGCCGGGCCGCGCTGCCGGAAGGCATGAGGCTGCGGCCGGCGATCGTCTCCGCGTAGTCGATGATCAGCGAGGAATCCATCAGCAGCGTGCCGTCGTCGCACACCAGCGTCGGCGCCTTGACGACGGGATTGATTGCCTGGAACTGTTCGAAGGTGCTGAAGACCGAGACCGAGCGGTGTTCGAACGGAAGCCCCAAGAGGCGCAGCGAAATGGCCACGCGGCGCACATACGGCGAATCGAGCATGCCGACGAGTTGCATCTTCTTTTCTCCTGAAAATCTTGTTGAAGCGCAACGATACCGCGTGGCCGATGCCCGGGCGGCAGGCGGCGCTCGTCAGCGCTGCGCCTTGTCCTTCTGGTTCTGCGCCTCGATGCGCTCGCGCGCGGCCTGCCAGTCGTCGTCGCTCCATTGGCGAAGCTCGTAGAAGTTGCCGCCCGTGGCCAGCGCATTGCCCCCGTCCATCATGATGCTCTGGCCGGTGAGCCAGTCGCACTGCCCAGGCGCCATGAGAAAGGCCGCCAGGTTCTGCAGCTCGCTCATGCGGCCGGTTCGCGCCATCGGATTGGTCTTCTTGCTGCGCGCGCCGGGTTCCTCGCCGGGATTCAGCCGCTTGCTCATGCCCTCGGTCGGAATCTCGCCCGGCCCAACGGCGTTCAGGCGAATGCCATGGCGCGCCCACTCCACCGCCAGCGACTTGGTCATGACTTCGATGCCAGCCTTGCTCATGGCCGAAGGCACCACGTAGGGGCTGCCGTTGTCGACCCATGTGACGATGATGCTCATCACGCTGCGCAAGGCATCGCCCTCCTTCCATTTGCCGGCCTTGGCCTCGGCCACCCAGCGCTTGCCCACGGCCTGCGTGACGTAGAAACTGCCGTGAAAGACGATGTTTGCAATGGCATCGAAGGCACGCGGCGACAGGCTCTCGGTCGGCGCCACGAAGTTGCCCGCCGCGTTGTTGACGAGCCCCGTGAGCCCGCCGCTCTGGAACAGGCTTTCCACCATCTCGTCGACGCTCTGCGCATTGCGGATGTCGACGCCGAAGGTGTCGATGCGGCGCCCCGGAAACTGCTGCCGCCACTCGGCCGCGGTTTCGTCGCAGACCGATTGGCGCCGGCCGCAGATGGCCACGTCGGCACCCAGGCCCAGAAAACGCTCGGCCATGGCACGGCCGAGGCCGGTGCCGCCGCCGGTCACGAGAATGCGCTGGCCGCTCATGAGGGACGCTTCAAACATGGTGGTCTCCTTGGTCGTTGCAACAGCGGCAAGAGGCGGGTCTGCCATTGCACGCACATGCTACGCCGCAGCGGGTGACATGGCTTGCGAAATCTGGCTCCCCCGTCAAGTGAAAATGGCTGTAGCCCTGCACTCTGGAACTATGCCCATGCCAAGTCCCGCCGCCTCCTCTTTTCAGCCGCTCGCGGGTGTCCGCATCTTGAGCCTGGCGCTCAACCTGCCCGGCCCCGCCGCCCTGTTGCGTTGCCGCGGAATGGGCGCCACCTGCGTGAAGCTCGAGCCGCCGGGCGGCGACCCGATGGCGCTCTACAACAAGGTCGCGTATGCCGCCATGCACGACGGCATTGCCGTTCAGACCGCCGACCTGAAGACCGACGCCGGGCAGGCACAACTGCAGGCCGAACTCGCCCGGACCGACGTGCTCCTGACCTCCTTCCGGCCTTCCGCCCTCGGCAAGCTGAAGCTGGACTGGGCCTCGCTCCAGTCGCGTCATCCCTCGCTGTGCCAAGTCGCGATCGTCGGCGCACCCGGTGCGCGCGCCGAAGAGCCGGGGCACGACCTGACCTATGTCGCCGAAAGCGGACTCGTCACCGGTACCGAGCTGCCTCCAACGCTGTACGCGGACATGGGCGGCGCGCTGCTCGCCGCCGAAGCGGTGCTGCAAGCCACCGTGCACGCACGTTCGACTGCGGGCGCGAAAGGCATCTACCTTGAAGTGGCGCTCAATGCCTCGGCCGACTGGCTGGCGCTGCCGCGCACCTGGGGCCTCACCCAGCCCGAAGGCGCGGTGGGCGGGGCGCACGCGGGCTACCGCGTCTACCCCTGCGCCGACGGACGCGTGGCTGTTGCGGCACTGGAGCCACACTTTGCGGCCCGCCTCTGCGAAGCCGCCGGCGTGGCGCCGCCCGACATGTTCGCCACGGCCACGCGGGAGGGCATTGCCGCGTGGTTTCGCACCCGCACGCGCGCCGAACTCGACGCCATGGCGCGCGAACGCGATGTGCCGTTGCTCACCCTGGCCGACTGAGTCTCAACGCTTCGTGCCGTCGCGCTGTCGGTCCTCTCGCTTGAGCGCCAGATAGGTGTCCAGATCGACCTCGTGCAGCTGCCGCGGATACTGCTCGGCGGCTGCGAACCAGGCACGCTCGCGCCGCTCGGCGGGTGCGCCGGCCCCGGACGAGAGATAGGCATCCAGAGTGAGAAAGTAGCGCATGGCATTGCGCTCCACCAGCCCGCGCAGGCCGCGGATGTATTCGGGCTGGCCGTCCGCGCCTTTGCCTTCCACGGTGAAGCCCACCTTGTCGCGGCCGAAGGTGGCAAGGTAGGCCTGCGTGGCCATCCGGACCATCATGTTGTGGTCGTAGCTGTAGCTGAAATGAAGGAAGCTCCTTCGATCGTCGAGCGCCACCGCTTCGAGCGTGACGCGGTAGTTGCTGGTGCCCAGCGGTCCGCTGGCCGCGTTCATCTCGACCGACAGGTACTCCGGCGTTGCACTGGCCACGCGATAGACGAAAGGCAACTCGAAAGCCTGCTCCACCGGCTTGTCGTAGCGCCGCACGACGAACAGCGTCAGCATGTCTTGGCCCTGCGGCGCGCTGTCCGCGCGGCAGCGGCGATTGTTGATGTGCAGCGTGAGCAGTTCGCACCATTGGGACGACTGCTTGAGTGCGGCACTAATCGCAGGCAGCGGATGGTCCACTACCGCATGGATGTCGCCCTGCAGCCCGGTCGGCGTCTCTTGCGAATCGAGTTGGATCGGCCGCCCGAAACTGCTGCGCGCGAGCTTGCCGCTCATGCGCTGATGCGTGGCGCGCAACGCGTCGGCGGCGGCGGAAGCAGAAGCGGAGTTGCCCCCTGGCTCGGATGGCAACGCCGCAACATGGGCCGAAGCCGCGAACAGAACAGCCCCCGCCAAGGTGCGCAACCATGATGCCGGCGGAAAAATCGGACTGCTCATGGGGCCACACCATACAACGAGTGGTCGCCGGCGCCGCTCAGCCGCCTCGTTTTGCCATTCGTGCGCGCCGCATGGAAGCCGGGCACGTCTGTGACAAGGGAGAATCGGACGCATGTGCCTCACCCCTGCTCGCCACCGACCATGAAGCGCCAAGGCCGACTCGTACGCTGGGAGACCGAGCGCGGCTTCGGGTTCATCCGCAGTCCGGACGTGTCGGCCGACGTGTTCGTGCACCTGCGCGACTTCAGCGACCGGCAGCTGAAGCCGCAGGTCGGCATGGAGCTGAGCTTCGAAGAGATCCACGTCGGAGGCAAGGGACCACGCGCCGTGGCCGTGCAGGCAGCGTCGGCCGGTGCCTGGCGGGCGCCGCCACCGAACCGTGCGCCGATCAGCAGCAACCGCCGTCCTGCACCTCGCGCAACTCTCGCACCGACGCGTCGCGCGAGTGCGCCCGAATCACCTGCTTCGTGGGGCGTTCTTTTCATCCTGGCCTACGGTGCGTTGCTTGGCGCAGCCGTCTGGTCCGGCCGCCTGCCAGCGCTGGCGCTCGGTGTCGTTCCAGCGTTGAGCTTGCTGACCTTCTGCGCCTATGCGCTCGACAAGAACGCGGCCCAGACGGGCCGCTGGCGCACGAAGGAGAACACCCTGCACCTGTTCGCGCTGACAGGCGGCTGGCCAGGAGCCTGGGCCGCGCAAAGACTCTTGCGCCACAAGTCGAGCAAGCGGAGTTTCCTGACCGTGTATCGCGTCACGGTCGCCGTTCACTGCGCCGCAGTGCTGGCCTGGGTTTTCTGGCTGGCGGGTGCTTGGCCGGCGCTCTGGCGTTAGGCTCCTCTCCTGTCCACAAGGAACCTCTATGCCATTCGTTCGAATCGAACTGTCGGATGCTTCGCCGGAAACGCTCGGTCCCGCCATCGGCGACGTGATCTACCAGGTAATGACCGAGACCATCAATGTGCCGAAGGACGACAAGTTCCAGGTCATCACGCGGCATGCCGCACAAGACCTGGTCCATCCGAAGAGCTATCTCGGGGTCGAATATTCACCGGGGTTCTTGTTGATTCAGATCACGTTGAACCAGGGTCGCACCATCGAGATGAAAAAGGCGTTCTACAAGCGCTTGGTCGACGACCTGCACCAGAAGCTGGGCATCCGGCGCGAGGACGTCTTCATCAACTTCGTCGAGGTGATGAAGGAGAACTGGTCGTTCGGGAACGGCGAGATGCAGTACGCGACCTAGCGCCTGCCCACCGCGCGCCCGCTCAGCGCACCTTGCGCGAAGGCTTGCCGATCGGCTTGCTGCCGTTGTCCCGCGGCGGCAGGCCGGTGTGCTGCGTAAGGATGCGGCCCTTGGAAGGCTTCACCGGCGCCAGCCTGACCGGAGCCGATGCCTTGACGGCAACCGGCGCAGTGGTCGAGTTCTTGCGCCGCGCGCTCGTGTAGCCGCCGTCGGTCAGCGGCTGCCAGGTCGGAATGAGATGGTGCTTGCCGTTGCCGATCAGGTCGGCGCGGCCCATCGCCTTGAGCGCCTCGCGCAGCAACGGCCAGTTGTTGGCGTCGTGGTAGCGCAGGAACGCCTTGTGCAGCCGGCGGCGCTTGTCGCCGCGCACGATGTCCACCGTCTCGCTGTCGCGCGTGATCTTGCGCAGCGGGTTCTTGTTGGTGTGGTACATCGTCGTGGCGGTGGCCATCGGACTCGGGTAGAAGGTTTGCACCTGGTCGGCGCGAAAACCATTCTTCTTGAGCCAGATCGCGAGGTTCATCATGTCCTCGTCGCTGGTGCCCGGATGCGCGGCAATGAAGTACGGAATGAGGTACTGCTTCTTGCCCGCCTCGGCCGAGAACTTCTCGAACATCTGCTTGAACTTGTCGTAGCTGCCGATGCCGGGCTTCATCATCTTGGTGAGCGGGCCCTGCTCGGTGTGCTCGGGCGCGATCTTCAGGTAGCCGCCAACGTGGTGCTGCACCAGCTCCTTCACGTATTCCGGCGACTGCACGGCCAGGTCGTAGCGCAGACCCGAGCCGATCAGGATCTTCTTGATGCCCCGCAGCGCACGCGCGCGGCGGTAGATCTTGATGAGCGGATCGTGGTTGGTGCCCAGGTTCTGGCAGATGCCGGGGTACACGCAGCTGGGCTTGCGGCAGGCGGCCTCGATCTCAGGGCTCTTGCAGCCGAGCCGGTACATGTTGGCCGTGGGGCCGCCCAGGTCGGAGATGGTGCCGGTGAAGCCGCTCACGCTGTCGCGGATGGCCTCGACCTCCTTGATGATCGATTCTTCCGAGCGGCTCTGGATGATGCGGCCTTCATGCTCGGTGATGGAGCAGAAGGTGCAGCCGCCGAAGCAGCCGCGCATGATGTTCACGCTGAAGCGGATCATTTCCCACGCGGGGATCTTGGTCGCGCCGTCGTGGCTGCCGTTCTCGTCGGCATAGCGCGGATGCGGGCTGCGTGCATACGGCAGGTCGAACACGTAGTCCATCTCGGCCGTGGTGAGCGGAATGGGCGGCGGGTTGATCCACACGTCGCGCGCCGTGGTGCCCTCGCCGTGCGCCTGCACCAGCGCGCGGGCGTTGCCGGGGTTGGTCTCCAGGTGAAGCACGCGGTTGGCGTGGGCGTAGAGCACCGGGTCGGCGCGCACCTGCTCGTACGACGGCAGGCGAATCACGCTGCGGTCGCGCGGAGGCACTTTGATCTTCGCGCGCTGCTGGAGCGCGGGGTTCGGCACGAAGGTGAGCGGCTTGATCGCCGGGTTCACGGGGTTCACCGCGGCGCCGGCTTCGGCGGCCTGTGCCACGGCCTGGGCCTCGTCTTCCTTCGCACAGG
Organism: Variovorax sp. OV700; assembly: GCF_900099805.1. Lineage (GTDB taxonomy): Bacteria > Pseudomonadota > Gammaproteobacteria > Burkholderiales > Burkholderiaceae_C > Variovorax. Next base: position 19,423 of record NZ_FNDR01000001.1, read on the forward strand.
TAGCGCCGTTGGCCTTGGCCTGCTCCGACACCATCAGGTACGGGTTGACATGGGCCTCGACCCGGCCGGGCTCGTCCACGCTGGTGGAGTTGATCTCGAACCACTCTTCGGGTGTGTCGCGGCGCACGAAGGCGGTGCCGCGCACGTCGGTGATCTGCTGCACCGGCTCCTTGGCGGCCAGGCGGTGCGCGATCTCGACGATGGCGCGCTCGGCGTTGCCGTAGAGCAGCAGGTCGCACTTCGCGTCGACCACGATCGAGCGGCGGACCTTATCCGACCAGTAGTCGTAATGCGCAATACGGCGCAGCGAGCCCTCGATGCCGCCGAGGATGATCGGCACGTCGTTCCAGGCTTCCTTGCAGCGCTGCGAATAGACGATGGCCGCGCGGTCGGGCCGCGCACCGCCGACGTCGCCGGGCGTATAGGCATCGTCGCTGCGGATCTTCCGGTCCGCCGTGTAGCGGTTGATCATCGAATCCATGTTGCCGGCGGTCACGCCGAAGAACAGGTTCGGTTTGCCAAGCGCCTTGAAGGGCTCGGCGCTCTGCCAGTCGGGCTGGGCGATGATGCCCACGCGAAAGCCCTGCGCCTCGAGCATGCGGCCGATCACGGCCATGCCGAAGCTGGGATGGTCGACGTAGGCGTCGCCGGTCACCACGATGATGTCGCAGCTGTCCCAGCCGAGCGCGTCCATTTCCTTGCGTGTGGTTGGCAGGAATTTGGCCGTGCCGAAACGGGCCGCCCAGTACTTGCGGTAGCTGGTCAGCGGCTTGGCGGCACGCGCAAAAAAGGAGACGTCGACGGGGGCGTTCATCAGTGGAGTGGACAGCGCTGTGGCGACGCTGTTGTGGGCAACCCTCAATTTTAGGGTTTTCCAGCATTCCTGTCGCGCTCGGCCTGGTTGGCTCGGTGGCGGCAAGGCCTTTATTTGATTGCCAAAGTCAATCATCAACATGACAATGGCAACCATGTCGAACACTCTACCCGCTCCCGACGCCGCCGCAGTCAAGGCGATCCGGAAGTTCAACCGCTTCTACACGAGCCGGATCGGCGTGCTCGACCCCTATCTCGGAAGCGACATGTCTTTGACCGACGTTCGGGTGCTGTACGAGCTGGCCCACAGGGAAATGCCCGTGGCCAGCGAGATCGGCCGCGACCTGAAGCTCGATGCCGGTTACATGAGTCGCATCCTGCGCCGCTTCGAGGCCGAGGGCTGGCTCACGCGCGAGCCCCACGCCCGCGACGCGCGACAAAGCGTGCTGCGCCTTACAGAAGCCGGCCACGCCGCATTTGCACCGCTGCAACAAAAATCGCGCGACGAGGCCGCCGCCCTGCTCTCCCCATTGCCCTCGCACGACCGTCAGCAGGTGGTCGATGCCATGATGCGCATCGAACGCCTGCTCGATCCGGCCTCCGCACCGGCGGCACGCACTCGCACGGTCGTACTGCGCGATCCGGTTCCGGGCGACATGGGGTGGGTGGTGCAGCAGCATGGCGAGCTGTATGCGCGCGAATACGGCTGGAACAGCGAATTCGAAGCCCTGGTCGCCGAAATCGTGGCCGAGTTCGTTCGCAAGTTTCAGCCGGCGTGGGAGAAATGCTGGATCGCCGAGCTCGACGGCGAACGCGTGGGCGCGATCTTCGTGGTGCGCAAATCGGCCACCACGGCGCAGCTGCGGCTGCTGCTGCTCGCGCCCGCGGCGCGCGGCCTGGGGCTGGGTGCGCGCCTGACCGACGAGTGCATTGCCTTCGCGCGCGCGAAGGGCTACCGAAAGATGGTGCTCTGGACCAACAGCTGCCTCGAGGCCGCGCGCGCCATCTACGCCAAGCGTGGCTTCAAGCTCGACAAGGCCGAGCCCTACGAAGGCTTCGGCCAGCAACTCGTGGGGGAGACCTGGTCACTCAAGCTGCGGTAGAGGCCGCGCGCCGTCCCCTCTGCCACAGCTTCTTGAGCAAGGGGGCGAACCACACCAGCAGGACCACGACGGCCAAACCCGCGGCAATCGGCCGCGACACGAAGCCAGCCAGGTTGCCGTCCGACTTGATCATGGAGGTGATGAAGTTTTCCTCCAGCATGCCGCCGAGCACCACGCCGAGGATGGCGGGAGCGATCGGAAAGTCGTTCTCCTCGAGCAGGTAGGCCACGATGCCGGCCACCAGCATCACACCCACGTCGAACAGCGAGTTGTTGATGGCGAACGCACCCACCACGCAGAACAGCAGGATGAGCGGCATCAGCACGTTGCGCGGCACCCGCAGGATGCGCTTGGACACCTTGATGCACAGGATGCCGAGTGGAATCATGATGATGTTGGCAATGATGAACAGCATGAACACCGCGTAGATGTTCTGCGGGTTCGTGGTGAACAGCGTCGGCCCCGGATTCAGGTTCTTCATGTAGAGCACGCCAATCACGATGGCCGTGATCGAGTCGCCCGGAATGCCGAACACCAGCGCCGGAATCCACGCGCCGGCCAGCGCGCTGTTATTGGCCGAGCCTGATTCGACGATGCCCTCGACATGGCCCGTGCCGAACTTCTCGGGCTCTTTCGAGAATTTCTTGCTCATGGCGTAAGACATCCAGGCCGCAATGTCGGCGCCGGCGCCAGGCAGCGCGCCCACCGCCGTGCCCAGCACGCTGCCGCGCAATATCTGCACCGGATACTTCTTGGCCAGCGCCCATTGGCCCGCCAGCACCCGGCCCACTTTCTCGACCACGATCTCCCCGGGCGGCAGCGTGTCGACGGCGAAGCGGATCACCTCCGAGATGGCGAACATGCCGATCATCATCGGGATCATGCCGATGCCGCCGGTCATTTCGGCATTGCCGAACGTGAAGCGCGGAAAGCCCGCCGGATTGCCCAGCCCCACACAGGCCACAAGCAAGCCGAGCAGCAGCGTGACGAGGCCCTTGAGCGGCCGGTCGGAGGTGATGAACACCGCGCAGGTCAGACCCAGGAGCACGAGCCAGAAGTACTCGAAGGAACTGAAGTTGAGCGCAAAGTCGGCAAGCACCGGCGCTGCCACGATCAGCACCACGGTGCCAAAAAGCCCGCCCACTGCCGAGAACACCAGGCCCGCGCCCAGCGCAGTCTCCGCCATGCCCTTTCGCGTCATGGCAAACGCCTCGTCGGTGTAGGCCGCGGATGCGGGGGTGCCCGGAATGCGCAACAGGCAACCCGGGATGTCACCGGAGAAGATGGCCATGGCGGTGGACGTGACCATGGCCGCGATAGCGGGAATCGGCGGCATGAAGAATGTGACCGGCACCAGCAGTGCCACCGCCATGGTGGCCGACAAGCCCGGTACCGCGCCAACGAACAGGCCATAGAGCGAAGCCAGCACCATCACGAGGATGGTGTAGGGCTCGAAGACCATCGAGAAAGCCTGCAAGAGTGCTGCCGACATGGGTGATGCTTTCCGGTTACCAGGCAATGGGCGTCAGAAGGCCCCAGGGAAGCGGCACGCGCAACAGCTTGTAGAACGCTGCATGGATGAGCAGCGTGGCAATCAAGGATATGAGCACCGCGCGGCCCGGCGGCACGCGCATCGCAAGCATCAGTGCCAGGAGCGAGATGGCCGCGGTGGGCAGGAACCCGAGCCACTCGGAGGCGAACACGTAAAACAGTACCGCGCCGATGACCAGTGCGGCAGCCAGCATATGGCGCGGCGATGCGGCCCAGTCGCCGAGCCGCACCCAGGCCACGGCGTGCCGCTGCCGCCAACCCTTGACCAGAAGCATGGCGCCGCTCACGCACAGCCCCACCGCAATCAGTCCCGGAAACAGCGCTGGCCCCACCTGTTGGCCGGGCATGCCGGGATAGCCTCGCACTACGGCCAGCACGAGAGCGCCGAGCGCCAGCAGAATGAATCCGAAGACCGCGTCGTTGAACTTCATGGCGCTGTGCCTCCGGCACCTCCGCCCACGCCTTCCGCGGCACTCACTTGACGATACCCACGGCCTTCATCGTGGCGCCGAGTTCGGCATCGGACTTCGCCATGTACGTCGCAAAATCATCAGGTCCCGCGTAGATCACGCCAAAGCCGCGCGACGCCATGAAGTCGGTGTACTCCTTGCTGGCCACCACCTTCTTGAGCGCGGCCGCCAGCTTGTCGCGCACGTCGGCGGGCAGGCCCTTCGGCGCGACGATGCCGCGCCATGCCGCCATCGACCAGTCGCTGCCGATGGCTGCCTTGAGCGTGGGCACGTTGGGGTACAGCGCCGAAGGCTTGTCGCTCATGACAGCAAGGCTCTTGATCTTGCCGGCATCGATCAGCGAGCGCGCCTCGGGCAGCGAGACGGGCGCGATGTCGACGCCACCCGCCACCACGTCCTGCAGGCCGGGTGCCGCGCCATTGCTGGGCACCCATGGCACTGCCGCGGGATCGATCTTCTGGTCGCGCAGAAGGCCCGCGATGGCCAGGTGCCAGATGCCGCCCTGCCCCGTGCCGGAAGCCTTCAATTTGCCGGGGCTTGCCTTGATGGCCGCCATCAGCTCGGCGACCGTCTTGTAGGGTGCGTCGGCGCGGACCTGGATGCCCGCCGGATCGAGGTTGGCAAGGCCGATCGGCGTGTACCAGGTGCTGTTCAGCGGTGTGAGGCCCTGCCAATGCATCATGCCAATCTCGACCGTCGCCATGCCGACGGTGTAGCCGTCCGGCGGTGCGGCGGCAATGGCCGCGTGGCCGACCACGCCATTGCCGCCGGTGCGGTTGACGACCGTGAATGGCTGGCCGAGTTCCTTTTCGAGCAGGCTCGCGATGATGCGGGCCGTGGCATCGGTGCCGCCGCCCGCACCCCACGGAACGATCAGCGTGACGGGCCGGCTCGGATACGCCTGGGCTGCCGCGGGAGCCGCCGCCGCAAACATTGCGAGCCCTGCCGCGACACCTGCGGCATGGGCCACGAAAGAGCGCCGTGAAAAGAAGCGGGCTGAAGGAACACGCATGGTCTTTGTCTCCTGGCGAAAGTCATTGGTATGACGATTGAAAGGCAAGAAAGGTTTTTCTCACAGTTCGCTTGCCAGAGACATTAGGGTGAACCATCGTGTCCCGCATGCAGCGGGCGCTATTTCGCTACTGCATGAACCAGCCGTGGCTCACCACCAGCGACTGGCCGGTCAGGGCATTGGTCGGGAAGGCCGCGAACAGCAGCGCCACGCGCGCCACGTCGTCGGTGGTGGTGAATTCGCCATCGACCGTCTCCTTGAGCATCACGTTCTTGATGACTTGCTCCTCGGTGATGCCGAGTGTCTTCGCCTGCTCGGGAATCTGCTTCTCGACAAGCGGCGTGCGCACGAAGCCCGGGCAGATCACGTTGGCGCGCACGCCATGCTTCGCACCTTCCTTGGCAACCGTCTTCGACAGGCCGATGAGGCCGTGCTTGGCCGTGACGTACGGCGCCTTCAGTAGCGAAGCCTCTTTCGAGTGCACCGATCCCATGTAGATCACGCTGCCGCCGCGGCCCTGCGCATACATGTGCTTGAGGCAGGCCTTGGTGGTGAGAAAGGCCCCATCCAGGTGAATGGCCAGCATCTTCTTCCAGTCGGCAAAGCTGAACTCCTCGACCGGATGAACGATCTGCACGCCAGCATTGCTGATCAGGATGTCGATGCCGCCGAAGGCCTTGGCAGCCTCTTCGACCGAGGCGTTGACCTGGTCTTCGCTGGTCACGTCGACGGCCACGCCCATCGCCTGCGCACCCGTGGCCTGCAGTTCGGCCGCGGTGGCATCAGCGGCTTGCTTGTTGAGGTCGGCAATGACGACCTTGGCACCCTCGCGCGCAAACAGAATGGCAATTTCCTTGCCGATGCCGCTGGCCGAACCGGTGATGAACGCGACCTTGTCCTTGAGTTGCATGGTGAATGTCCTTTGAGAATTGGAAAGAAAGGGAAAGGAAAAAAGCGCGATTGCAAGAACCGGGCGAGCAAGGCTGCCGTTGAGCCGGCGTTCAGCGCAACAGCCCGGGACGCTTGACGCGCCCCAGCCCCGGCTCGCCGAGGTCGAAGGTGGTCACGCCGTTCACGGTGGCATCGCTGCGCAGGGTTTCGGGATGCGCCAGCGTCCGGCGCATGTCGCGCGCGCCCGCTTCCCAGTGCTCTTCGACCGCGGCGCGCGAGAACTCGTAGTCCTTCGATTCGAGCTCGTAGGGCTTGTCGCGGTAGATCAGGTGAAAGATGTCGATGGGGTGGTGCGTGAGCTCGGCCTGTACCGCGAGCACCGAGGGGTCGTTGCGCAGGTGCGCGGGCAGCTTGGAGATCAGGTCCGCAATCGCTTGCTGAAGGTTCAGGTTGGCGGCCAGCGCATCGGTGTTCATGCGGGTGCGGCTCGAATAGGTGATGTCCTTCTGCCGCTCCTGCACGCCCGCCAGCGTGCGCGGCATCTCGCCGCGCGCATTGAAGAGATCGACCTGCAGCACGACCAGTGGTTCGGAGCGCGGGTGGATGTCGAGCACGTATTGCAGCGGCGTGTTCGAGACGATGCCGCCGTCCCAATAGTCGTCGCCGTCGATGGTGACGGGCGCAAAGCCCGGCGGCAGCGCGCCGCTGGCCATGATGTGCTCCGGCCCGATACGCTGCCTGGTGTTGTCGAAGTACACCGAGTTGCCGGTGCGCACGTCGACCGCGCCCACGCTGAAGCGCGCCTCGCACGCGTTGATGCGGTCGAAGTCGATCAGGCGCTCGAGCGTGAGCTTGAGCGGCGCGGTTTCGTAGTAGCTCAAAAGCGGTGCCGCGGCACCCAGCAGCAGCGAAGGCGAGTAACGCGGTTCGAAGAAGCCGGGAATGCCCACCAGCGACGCCATGAAGGCGCTCCACTGGTTCTGCGTGGCGCGATCGCCCAGCCAGGCCGGCAGGCGCTGCGCCGGCCCGGAGGACACCAGGTGCCAGAACTCTCGCAGCCGGTCGACCCGCTTTTCGGGTGCATTGCCCGCGATCAGCGCCGCGTTGATCGCGCCGATCGACACGCCGGCAATCCAGTGCGGCTGCAGTTCGGTTTCGCTGAGCGCGGCATACACGCCGGCCTGGTAGGCGCCGAGAGCGCCTCCTCCCTGCAGCACGAGGGCCTTGCGCGCGGCGCGCATGTCATCGCGGCGCGCCTCGAAATTGCTGGAGGTCTTCTTGCTTGCAGTCCGGGGCTTCTGGGGCTTCGTCGTCATATGGTGTCATTTGACACCAGCCCCGCGGCCGCAAGCTGACCAGGGCGCCTTACATCTTGGGCAGCATCTGTCCCCGGATTTCACCCGCGGGGTTGGCGGCGGTGTGGATGTTGGCGTACCACTTGCCGGACATCAGGTCGGCCGCCTGCGCCGGTGTGAGTGTGGCCTGGCCTTCGATCGGGCTGGCCGGATTGGCAAACGGCAGCGCCACGCCGGCATTGGCGCCCGCAGCGGCGGGGCCGTGGAAGTGACCCGCAGTGGCGGGGCCGCTGAGGCCGGTGTAGGTGATCTTGTACTTCAGGACATTGGTGTCCTTGTTGAGCCAGGCCTCTGCCATGCCGCTGCCGCGCGTCATGTTGGGCGGCACTTCGCTGGCGGCGTTCATTGCGCCGCTGAAGCTCGCGGTGTTCGACTTGGACATCATCCCGCAGCCGGCAAGCGCGGCAGTGGCCAGGCCCGCAATAAGGGTTGCGCGCAAAAAGGTGCCATATCGGTTCATGAGTTTTATCTCCTGGGTTATGAAAACCGCTCCAGCATAGGCAGGCTGGGCGCAGGGCGTTGTCGGCCACCACCGCGACTTTGCGGGCTGAAAGAGAATGCGGTGATGACCTCTCCCGACCTTCCCACCGCCCGCGACGTCGCCAGTTTCTGGCGCGATGCCGGACCCGAACGCTGGTTTGCCAAGAACGATGCTTTCGATGCCGAGTTCGGCACGCGTTTTCTCGCCGTGCACGAGGCGGCAGCCCGAGGCGAACTCAGCCACTGGGCGAAGGAGCCCGAAGGCGCGCTGGCCCTGCTGGTGCTGCTCGACCAGTTTCCGCGCAATACCTTTCGCGGCCAAGCGCGCGCGTTCGCGACCGACGCGATAGCCCTGGCGGTTGCCCGTGAAGCGATCGAGGCCGGCCTCGACCTCCGGATCGACGAAGAGCTCCGGCGCTTCTTCTACCTGCCCTTCATGCATTCCGAATCGCTGGCGGACCAGGAGCGTTCCGTCGAGCTGAACGCGGCGCTCGATGCCAGCACCCAGCGCTTCGCGATATTGCACCGCGACATCATTGCGCGCTTCGGCCGTTTTCCGCATCGCAACGAGCTGCTCGGGCGCACCAGCAGTGCGGAGGAACAGCGCTTCCTCGACGAAGGCGGCTTCGCGGGCTAGCCCTTTCGGGGCAGCGGAGCGGCGCGCGTCGGCGAAGGGTTGGCCGTTTCGGGGGCATCCTTGGCATGCTTGAGCGAGCCGTAGGTTTTGGCATACACCCAGGTGAACTCGGCGCCCAAGAGAAAGATCTGCGCCGAGTAGTACACCCACACCAGCACCACCACCAGCGAGCCCGCGGCGCCATAGCCCGAGGCCACGCTGCTCTTGCCGATGTACAGGCCGATGAGGTGCTTGCCGATCGTGAAGAGCAGCGCCGTGACGGCGGCGCCCACCCACACGTCGCGCCACTGCACCTTGGCACGCGGCATGATCTTGTAGATCATCGCGAAGATCACCGTCACCATGGCAAAGCTGAAGACGAAGTTCACCGCCTGCGCCAGGGTGGCCCAGGCACCGAACACCGGCGACCACCATTTGCCGAGCGCCGCCAGTGCCGCGCTTGCCACCAGCGACACCATGAGCAGGAAGCCGATGCCCATGATCATGCCGAACGACAGCAGCCGCACGCGCAGCAGTGTGAACAGGCCCTTGTTCCTTGCGCGCGCCGGTGCGCGCCAGATGCGGTCGAGCGCATCCTGCAGCTCGCCGAAAACCGTGGTTGCGCCAATCACCAGCAGGCCGATGCCGACCACCGTGGCCACGATGCCTTCGGCCGGTTTGTTGACCGCCTGCAGCATGCCCTGCACCGCGGCCGCGCCCTGCTCTCCCATGAGGCCCGAAAGCTGCAGGAAGATCTCACCTCGCGCCGCCTCTTGCCCGAACACCAGTCCGGCCACGGCGATGACGATCAGCAGGAGCGGCGCAATCGAGAACACCGTGTAGTAGGCCAGCGCGGCGCCCATGCTGGGCGCGTAGTCGTTCGACCACGAAGCAACGGCCTCCTTGCAGAGATCGAAGAGCGCGCGAATTTGCATGGCCATGGAGTTTCTCGTCGAGTGATGCAGGGGCATGTCAGCCCGATGCCCGGCACGTTGCAGGCATGGCTACGATAATCGCACCCACATGCATCCGTCCCCTCCAGGCGCGGCAGCGCCGACCGTACCTCCGCAACCGACGTCGCCACGCGACCTTTTTGTTTCATTCACCTGGCTTGCGCTGCAAGGATTCGGTGGCGTGCTGGCCATCGTCCAGCGCGAGATGGTCGAGAAAAAGCGCTGGCTCACGCCCGAGCAGTTTCTCGAAGACTGGGCCGTGGCCCAGGTGATGCCGGGTCCGAACGTGATCAACCTGGCCTTGATGATCGGCGACCGCTACTTCGGCCTGCGCGGCGCCATTGCCGCGGTGGCGGGCATGCTCGCGATACCGCTCGTCGTCATCCTGGTGCTGGCCGTGCTCTACGCCCATTACGCCGCCAATCCGCAGGTGGCGGCGGCGCTGCGCGGCATGGGCGCGGTGTCGGGTGGGCTGATTGCCGCGACCGGCATCAAGCTGATTCCGCAACTGCGCAAGCACCCGCTGGGCTTTGCCACCTGCCTGGCGTTCGTCGCGCTGGTGTTCGGCGCCATCGCAATCTTCAAGATGCCGCTCGGCTGGGTGCTGCTGGCCGTGGGGGGCGTGGCTTGCGCGTGGACCTGGCGGAGGATTAGCCCATGAGCCATATCACCATCGCCATGCAGTGGCACGACTGGCTCGCGCTCTTCGGCCAATACACGCTGCTGTCGCTGCTGTCGATCAGCGGCGCCATCACCACCGTTCCCGACATGCACCGCTACCTGGTCGCACAGCATGGCTGGCTGACCGACGCGCAGTTCAGTTCGTCGGTCGCCATCGCCCAGGCTGCGCCGGGCCCGAACGTGCTCTTCGTGGCGCTGATGGGCTGGAACGTCGGGCTCAACGCCGGCGGCGGCATTGGCGCCGGGCCGGGTGCCTGGCTGCTCGGCCTCTTCGGGCTCCTGGTCACCATGGTCGGCATCATGCTGCCCAGCACCACCCTCACCTACCTTGCCACGCGCTGGGGACACCGCAATCGCGAGCGGCGCGGCGTGCGCGCCTTCAAGCAGGGAATGGCGCCGGTGGTGGTCGGCCTGCTCATCGCCACCGGCTGGGTGCTGGCGGCGGGTAACCATGCCGGCGACGCGCCCGCATGGCATCTGTGGCTGCTGAGCGCGGTGGCCGCGCTTATCGTCTGGCGCACGCGCGTCCACCTGCTCTGGCTGCTGGGCGCGGGTGCGCTGCTCGGCGCCATGGGCTTCGTCTGATCCTCGTTCTCTTTTCAGGAAACAACTACATGTCGCAACTCCGCTCGCTCGGCCGCTCCGGCCTCCTGGTTTCACCGCTCGCCTTCGGCGGCAACGTGTTCGGCTGGACGGTGGACGAAGCCACTTCGTTCCGCTTGCTCGATGCCTGGCTCGATGCCGGATTCAACTTCGTCGACACGGCCGACGTCTATTCGAGCTGGGTTCCCGGCCACACCGGCGGCGAGTCCGAAACCATCATCGGCAAGTGGCTCAAGCAAGGCGGCAAGCGCAACCGCGTGGTGCTGGCCACCAAGGTCGGCAAACCGATGGGCGAAGGCAAGTCCGGCCTCTCGCCGGCCTACATCCGCGAAGCGGTGGAAGCTTCGCTCAAACGCCTGCAGACCGATTTCATCGACCTGTATCAGTCGCACGACGACGATGCCGCCACGCCGCTCGAAGACACACTGGGCGCCTTCGACGACCTCGTCAAAGCCGGCAAGGTGCGCGCCATCGGCGCCTCGAACTACAGCGCACCCCGGCTGGCCGAGGCGCTCGACGTGTCGGAGCGGCTCGGCATTGCGCGCTACGAAAGCCTGCAGCCGCTGTACAACCTCTACGACCGCGCGGTGTTCGAAGATGCGCTGGAGCCGCTGTGCCTGAAGCGCGAAGTGGGCGTGATCAACTTCTACGCGCTGGCCGCCGGATTTCTCACCGGCAAGTACCGCACCGAAGCCGACGCCTCCAAGAGCGCACGCGGCGCCAACACCACCAAGAAGTACCTGAACCCACGCGGCCTGCGCATTCTCGAAGCGCTCGACAAGGTGGCGCAGCAGTACAACGCAAAGCCGGGCCAGGTGGCCATCGCATGGCAGATCGCGCGGCCTTCGGTCACGGCACCGATCGCCAGCGCCACCTCCATCGCGCAGTTGGAGGAACTGGTGGTTGCCACCCAGCTGAAGCTCGATGCGGGCACCATCCAGATGCTGGACCGGGCCAGCGCCGAAGACCCGGCCTGAGTCTGCCGCCTAACCGTCGACCGGATTCACCGGCGTCGAGAGAATCCGCTGGTAGAACGCCACGTCGAGCCAGCGTCCGAACTTGAATCCCGCCTGCCGCACGGTGCCGGCATGCTCGAAGCCCAGCCGCTCGTGAAGCCCGATGCTGCCGGCATTCGCGGCGTCGATCGCGCCGACCATCACGTGCACGTCGCGCGCAACCGCCTCCGCAATGATCGCCTCCATGAGCGTGCGGCCCAGGCCCGCGCCGCGGTGGCCGGCCTCGACATACACCGAATGCTCCACCGTGTACTTGTAGGCGGGAAAGGCGCGGAAGGTGCCGTAGCTTGCAAAACCCAGCAGCTTGCCATCGTCGTCTTCCGCGCCGATCACGGGAAACCCGTTGGCGCGCTTGGTGGCGAACCACGCGGCCATGCTCTCGGGCGTGCGGGGTTTGTAGTCGTACAGCGCGGTCGAGTTGGCGATGGCTTCATTGAGGATGGCGAGGATGGCGCCCGCGTGGGCTTCCTCGGTGCAGGGGACCAGGCGCATGGGTGTTCCTTTCGACAAGCGACGGATTAAGTTGTGAACAGATCGTCCAATATAGGAGAATAATAGTCTTATATGGGAAACAATTCATCTCCATCCGTCGAGCCTTCCGGGATCGACTCGCTCATCGCAAGCCGGCTGCTGGCGCTGCGCCAGGCCAAGTCGTTGAGCCTCGCGGAGCTGGCCGAGCTTTCGGGTGTCAGCAAGGCAATGATCTCGAAAGTCGAGCGCGCGGAAAGCAGCCCCACGGCCGTGTTGCTGGGACGGCTGGCCGCCGGCCTGGGCGTGCCGCTCGCGCAACTGCTGACCGAGGACAAGGGCGCGCCCCAGCGGCTGCGCAGCCGGGCCGAACAGGACGTGTGGCGCGATCCCGAGGCCGGCTACCTGCGGCGCCAGGTCGCGGAGCGCGATGCCGCCAGCGGCGTCGAGATGGTCGAGATCGAACTGCCGCGCTCGGCGCAGGTCGGCTATCCGCGGTGGAGCGGCAAGCCGTATCGGCAATGCCTGTGGTTGCTCGAAGGAGCGCTGCGGGTGGACTACGGCGACGAGCGGTTCGAACTGGCGACTGGTGATTGCCTGGATTTCGGCGTCGATCGGCCGCTGGTCTTCAAGGCGCTCGGCCGCACCGGATGCCGCTACCTGCTGGTCGCCTCCCCGGCATGAAGGCGCACGAGCAGTAGTAGGCAAGTTCCCACAGCGACTGGGGACGACGGCCTCTGCTGGCCACGGCATCGCCCGGGATACTGCAAGGCATCCAAAGCTTCCGGGGGAACAAGCATGTCCTTTGCGCTCTACATGATCGGTTTTCTGATTTTCCTGGCCGGCGTCGCCTGGGGCGCTTCGGTGGCAGGCGTGCCCACGCTCTACATCGGCATCGGCGCGCTCATCATCCTGGGCATCGGCATCTTCAGCGCGGTGGCGCGCACGCGCAGCAAAGACCCGTCCTGAAGCCGCCGCGCTTCGAGTTCACACAGGCTTCACGCCGCGCGCACATGGCGTAGCTAACTTTCGCGTGCGCACCGCAAGTCGCGGTGCACAACGCCAAAGTCAGCTCGCCCATGTTCGCTTCAAGTTCCTTTTCTCGCTTCGACACCCCTCCCTTTTTCTCCGCCTGCCCTGCCCCGCCATCGGCAGGGGAGCGCAGTTCGAACACCGTGGTCGACCTACTCGTGGTCGGAGCGAGCTTCGCAGGGCTGGCCTGCGCCCGCGCCGCTGCATTGGCCGGCCTCCGCGTGATGGTGCTGGAGAAGAAGTCCAGCGCCGGCGCCAAGCTCCATACCACCGGGATCATCGTCAAGGACGCGGTCGACACGGTGCCCTGGCTCGCGGAAGTGCCGCCCGCCCTGGTGCGCCGCATCGACGGCGTGCGGCTCTATTCGCCCGACATGCGCCACGTGGACCTGCATGCGCCGGGCTATTGGTTCTGGGCCACCGACGCGCCCGCCCTGCTCGACTGGATGGTCGATTCAGCCCGTGCCAGCGGGGTTGACGTGCAGCTTGGCACGCTGTTCGAACAGGCGCTGTGGATGAATGACCGCTGGGAGATTCCGCTGACCCACGGCCCTTGCCGCGGCACCTGCATTTCGGCCCGCTACATCGTGGGTGCAGACGGCCCGCATTCGCGCGTTGCCAAGGCCCTAGGGCTATCGCGCAACACGCGCTTTCTCTACGGCATCGAGCATGAATATCGGGGCGCGCGCATGGCGCCCGATTTTCTCCATTGCTTCGTCGACCGCCAACTGGCGCCGGGCTACATCGGATGGGCGCTCGACGGCGTCGGCGTGAGCCAGATCGGACTTGCACGCCGCATGGACACGCAGGCTGCACCGGCGCTTCGGGTCGACCCGCTGCTGCGAAAGATTGCCTCGGTCGTCTCGCCCGGCGATGCGCCGCCCGTGGCGATTCGCGCGGGAATGATTCCGTGCGGCGGCGTGCTGCCCGTGGTTGCACGCGAACGCGCTCTGCTGGTGGGCGATGCGGCCGGCATGGTGTCGCCGGTCACGGCCGGCGGCATTCATACGGCGCTCCAGCATGGCGAGCGCGCCGGCGAGGCGATTGCGCGGTTCGTCCGCGGCGAGGTGGAAGACCCGGCGAGCTGGTTCGTGCGCAGCTATCCGCGCTTCCGGCTCAAGCGCGCGTTGCGCTGGGCTTTCGATCATTTCCAGAGCGATTGGATGTTCAACCGCCTGCTGGGTACGCCGCAGATGCGGCGCATGGCGGAACTGGTGTACTTCCACCGCAAGGCCAGCCCCTTGCCCAGGGGCTAGCAGCGCGTCATCAGGCGCCGCGCTGCCGCATCGCCTCGTAGAGGCACACCCCGCTGGCCACCGAAACGTTCAGGCTCTCCACCGCACCCGCCATCGGAATGCTCACGAGCTCGTCGCAGGTCTTGCGGGTGAGCTGCCGCATGCCCTCGCCTTCGGCGCCGAGCACCAGCGCCAGGGGCCGCTTGAAATCGCTCTGGTAGAGGGTGCCGGGCGCATCGTCGCTCGTGCCGATGCACCAGATGTTGCGCTCCTTGAGCTCGTTCAGCGTGCGCGCCAGGTTGGTCACCATGAAGTACGGCACGGTCTCGGCGGCGCCGCTCGCCACCTTGGCCACCGTGGCGTTGATGCCGGCTGCGTGGTCCTTGGGGGCGATGACCGCATGCGCGCCTGCGCCATCGGCCACGCGCAGGCAGGCCCCGAGGTTGTGCGGATCGGTCACGCCGTCGAGCACCAGCAACAGGGGCACGGTGCCGGCCTCCTCGAGCCCTTCGAGCAATTCGTCGAGCGAGCGGACCTGCGCGATGGGTTCGACCCGGGCCACCACGCCCTGGTGGCCGTGGCTGCCGCTGAGCTTGGCGAGCCGGAGGCCGTCGGCCTCGACCAGCCGCACGCCGGCTTCCTGCGCGCGTACGATGAACTGTTTCATGCGCGCATCGCGCCGGCTGGTGTCGAACATCACTTCGAGCACCGATTTCGGCGCGGTCTTGATGCGCACGCCCACGGCATGGAAGCCGAAGATCACTTTGGGAGAAGACATCTGTCGATTATCGAGGGCTGCGCGCCCTCTCCTTCATGCAATAGGCAATCCGCTGTGCGCACGGGTCCGTTCGTCGTGCAGTTCCTGCACGGCCAGTGCGTTCGGGTGCACGCGCGCGCTGTTGCCTGCGCTTTCCAGGTACTGGCAGGCGGCATGGCCCTCTGCGGCCTTTTCATAGTGCGCAACCCACGCATCGCGCACGGGCAGCTTCTCGGGCGACACGGGCCACACGCCCGGCCGCGGCCGGATGTGCTCGCCGATGCCGATGCGCCAGGGCTTGGCGCTCAGGCGGGCGCGAAAGCAGTTCTGGTTGCGGCACATGCGCGCATAGGTCTTGTCCACGCCCAGCGCATGGAAGCAGTCCGCAACCGCCATGTCGGCCGGGCTGAAAACGTCGTGCATCGCCAGCACCCGGAAGCCGGCCGGCGTGCGATAGAGGCGCAGGTGCCAGTCGGGATGCTGATGAACGAAGCGCCCGATGCGGTCGGCCGCGCGCTTCTCGGGCGCGGGGTTGCTGCTGGCCTCGCCGCGCTTCTTGGCCAGGCCGATGCGATAGGCGACGATGAAGACCACGATGGCGGCGATGAGCCCGCCCTCCCAGGTCTTGGCAGTCCAGCCGCCGACGACGCCGGCGATGAGTGCGGGCGCAATTGCAAAGGCGAACAGGCTGCCGCGCAGGGGCTCGTCGAAATCGATGTCGACGAACAGCACGTCGGGCGTGTTGAGGCAGCGCGCGCCGTAGCTGTTGCGGGTGATGACGGTGTCGCCCTGCCGCTCGATGATCTCTTCGCGGATGGGCACGCCTTCGGCCCCGTTGTAGGCCAGCTTTCGCTCGCGGCGGTTGAGCTTCTCGCCACTGGCAATGCGATCGAACGCCTCTCTCGTGCGCTCGTCGGCATGCGCCTGCGCGGCGATCGGGCTGTCGTCGGACCAGCCGTAGCGCCGCACGGTAATCTGCTTGCCCGCCACCTGCTCCTGAATGCGGCCTTCGGCCCAGAACCGGGGGACGATCATGCTTCGAGCGAGGCCACCAGCACGGGCCTGGACTCGTTGAGCGCCATGCGCCCGGCCTCGATGGTGATCCGGCGCTCGCACTGGGCCGCGATGCCGCGGTCATGGGTGACGAGCACAAGCGTGGTGCCAAGCTCGCGGTTGAGGTCGAACATCAGCCGCATGACCTGCTCGCCGGTCGCGAAGTCGAGGCTTCCAGTGGGTTCGTCGGCCAGCAGCAGGGCCGGCTGCACCACGAAGGCGCGGGCAAGCGCCACGCGCTGCTGTTCGCCGCCCGAAAGCACCTTGGGATAGTGGCCCAGGCGCTGCCCGAGCCCGACGCGCCCGAGCATCTCGGTGGCGGCCTTGCGGGCGTCCTTGCGGTCGGCCAGCTCGAGCGGCAGCATCACGTTTTCGAGCGCGCTCAGGTTGCCCAGCAGCTGGAAGCTCTGGAACACGAAACCCACGCGCTGGGCACGCAGCGCGGCGCGCTCGTCCTCGTCGATGGCGAAGATGTCGTCCCCCGCCAGCCTAACCGTGCCGCGGGTGGGCGTGTCGAGGCCGGCGATGATCGACAGCAAGGTGCTCTTGCCCGAGCCCGAGGCGCCGACAATGGCGGCAGTTTCCCGCGCCCCCAGGGTGAAATCGATGTTCTGCAAAATGTCGAGCGTGCCGGTCGAGTCGGTCACCGACTTGAACACGTGCTCGACAGCGACAATGGCATCAGGCGAGGGTTGGGACATGAAAAGGCTTTTCGTTTTGAATCGACGTGACTTTATCTTGACCGCGGCCGCATTCGGCAGCGCAGGGACATCGGGGCTGGCGCAGGCCCAGGCCGCACAGGCTGCTGCGCCCCGCCAGCCGGTGATTCTGGTGCTGGGCGATTCGCTGAGCGCCGAGTACGGCCTCAAGCGTGGCGAGGGCTGGGTGCCCCTGCTCGAAAAGCGCCTCGCGGCGCAAAAGATCCCGGCCACGGTGGTCAATGCCAGCATCAGTGGCGACACCACCTCAGGCGGGCGAGCCCGCTTTGCCTCGCTGCTGACGCAGCACAAGCCCAGCCACGTGGTGGTCGAGCTTGGCGCCAACGACGCGCTGCGCGGCCTGCCGCTGCAGAACACCGAGGAAAACCTGCTGCAGATCACCAAGGCCGCGCAGGCCTCGGGCGCCAAGGTGCTGATCGTCGGCATCCAGGTGCCGCCCAACTACGGCGGCGACTACACACGGCGCTTCGAGGCCGTGTTCGGCAAGGTGGCCGGCGCCACCAAGGCCGCGCTGGTGCCGTTCCTGCTCAAGGGCGTGGCCGACGCGCCCGATGCGCTCTCGCTGTTCCAGGCGGACCGAATCCATCCCACCGCCGCGGCCCAGCCGCAGCTGCTCGACAACGTCTGGCCGGAACTGCGCAAGCTGCTGGCAGCCAAATAGGCGGGACTCAAAAGCAAAAAAGCCGCTGCAAGCCCGAAGGCCTGCGGCGGCTTTTTTCGTCGAGAGCCCGGTTTCGAAGAATCAACCGTTCTTGGTGGGCAGCTCGGGGATGGTGGGCGGATCGCGTTCCAGCGAAGCGACGTCGGTTTCCGGGTCGCCCGGCGCAAGGCCATCGCTGCTTGGAGAGAGCTTCCGATTGGCCTTCTCGCGGAGCTTTTCTTCCTTCTTCTTCTTCTTGGCCAGCTCTTTCTGGCGCTTCTCGTAGCCGTAATTTGGTGTTGCCACTGCTTCTCCTTGAGGCGAGACAGTCCCGGTGACTGTGCGTAGGCTACTGTAAGCGATAACGGTGTGGTCTCAAGGCAGCGGACCGGGAGCCGTTTCGAACTCGAACACACCTTGCAAACCCGGATAGCGCTGGAACATGAACCAACCCATCGCCCCCGCGCCAGCCACCATGGCCAGGACCATTGCGGCCACCATCCAGCCGGCGTGCACACCCGGCGGCCATAGAAAAATCACGGGCAGCACCGGCAGCAGCGCGCCAACGGAAGACAGCCACATCCAGCGCCTGGGAGCCAGCATGGGTTCCCAAGTTTCCGGATCGATGCCGGCGTCGATGAACACCTCGGCCGCAAAGCGCAGGCGCGGCTCCGGCTGGGTTGCGAGGCGCAGCAGGAGTGCGCGCAGCAGCACGGCGCGGTTGCGAAAGCGCAGGACGCGCCCGGCGTCCACGGTCAGCGCCAGGGGCAGCTTGATCTCGGCGATGCCGCAGCCCCCTGCAGCCTGCTGCTGGAAGACCAGGCGCTTGACGATGGCCTCGCCCGAGGCGAACTCGGTTTTCACGTCGCAGAAGCCGGCGGACGTGCGCCGCACGTCGCGCCAGGCGACGCCCCGCGGCGAGGCCGGATCGCCCCAACGCAGGCCCGTCGAGTCGATGCGGAACATCCCCCCGCCGACCCGCGAAAACTGGCGCACCAGGTGCCAGAGACCGCCGCCCAAACCGGCTGCCAGCACCAATCCGACAAGCACGACGACCGCTTCGTTGCCCTGAATGTTGGATCCCTCGCCCTCCAGCATCACCGCCGCACCGAGCGACAGCGCGACCAGCGCGAAAACAGCGATCAGCCCGCCGACAAGGAGCCGGGTCGCCCTCAGGTCCGGGACGCCTTCCAGCGGCCCAGCTTGCTCGAGCGCCTCCAGCACGGGCGCAGGAAGGGCCAGCACGCGCGGGACGACCCGGCCGGGCGCTGACGGCAATACCACCTCGCGCGCGGCCGGCAACGCAGCGGCACGAAGCTGGCGGCGCTTTCTCCCCATGGCGCGCGCGAACCTACAGCCGCGCCAGCGCCTGCTGCAGGTCGGCCCGCAGATCTTCCACGTCCTCCAGGCCCACCGAGAAGCGCACCAGCGTGCCCTTGTAGGGCCACCGCGCGACGCTTGCGTCGCGCATCAGTCCGATGTCGTAAGGCACCACGAGGCTCACGGGGCCGCCCCACGAATAGCCGAGGCGAAAGAGGTTCAGGCTGTCGCAGAAGCGGTCGACCTGCTCGGTGCTGTAGTGCTCGTCGAACACGATCGAGAAGAGCCCGGCGGCCAGGTCGGCCGCGCCGCACAGCGCACGCCAGTTGGCATGGCCGGGCGATTCTTCGAGCGCGGGATGGAGCACCTGGGCGATCTCTTCGCGGCCACTGAGCCAGCGCGCCAGTTCGCGCGCCGAACGGTCGTGCGCGGCATAGCGCAATCCGATGCTGGGCAGCGAGCGCAGCAGGGTTTCCACATCGCCCACGCCGACGCCGAAGCCCATGCGCATGTGGGTGAGCTTGAGCGCACGATGCAGGCGATCGTCGCGGGTGACGACGCTGCCCATCAGCACGTCGCCGCCGCCGCTCGGGTACTTGGTGAGCGCATGCACCGAGATGTCCACACCCTGCCCGCTGCCGTTGAAATCGAAAGGCGCGAAGGCCAGGCCCGCGCCCCAGGTGTTGTCCAGCGCGGTGACCACCCCGCGCGCGCGGCAGACGTTCACGAGCGCCGGCAGATCGGGAAACTCCATGGTCACCGAGCCCGCCGCCTCCACCCACACCAGCCGCGTGCGGTCCGACAGCTTGGCAGCCAGGTCGGCCGGGTTCATTGCGTCGTACATGCGGTGCGTGATGCCGAAGTTCGCCAGCTCACCGGTGGCCAGCGCCTTGTTGGGGCCGTAGGCGTTGTCGGGAATCAGCACCTCGTCGCCGCTTTTCAGGAAGGCAAAGGACACCAGCGAAATGGCCGCGAGCCCGCTCGGTACCAGCAGGCATTCGGTCCCGCCCTCGAGCGTGGCCAGGCGCTCCTCGAGCGTGAAGGTCGTTGGCGTGCCGTGCAGGCCGTAGGTGTAGCCGGCCTTGGTCTTCCAGTCGCGTGCGCGCATGGCAGCCACGTCGGCGAAGAACACGGTCGACGCCTTGAAGATGCCGGGCTGCGGCGCCGCAAAGTTGGCAGGTGGGGTGTAGGGGTGGTGGATCAGGGTCGTGGAGGGCTTGCTCATGTGCAGATGCTAGCGCGGCCGCCGTCCGGATGAGCAACGAGGCTGCGGCGTCCCTCGGCCAAGGCTTGGGAAAGCAGCGGTGCAGCGCTCAGAATGACGCTCTGGCCCTGCTTGTTCTTTTTTTGGAAAGGCACCCTCATGGCAATCCACGAGCTGTTCCCGTACCTTTGCGTCGACGATGCCGGCGCGGCCATCGATTACTACTGCAAGGTCTTCGAAGTGAAGGAGATCTTCCGCCTCACCGAGCCCAGCGGGCGCATCGGCCACGCGGAACTCGATTTTCACAACGGCGCGGTTCTGATGCTTTCGGACGAATTTGCCGAATACAACATCCGCAGCGCCAAAACGCTCGGCGGCACCGCGGTGACGCTGCACCTGCATGTGGACGATGCGGACGCGGTGGTGGCCCGTGCCGTCGCGGCCGGTGCCACGCTGGACATGGCGCCGCAAGACCAGTTCTATGGCGAGCGTTCCGGCGTGTTCCGCGACCCCTTCGGGCATCGCTGGAACGTGGGCCACAGCATCGAGAAGCTGACGCCGGAAGAAATGCAGCGGCGCTACACCGCGATGTTCGATTCGACCGGTTGAGCGGGCAACCGGCGCGCGCGGATCAGGTCAGACTGACCACTTCTCCAGCAGCTTCTCGGGGCCGAGCGCGTCGTAACCTTCGAACGGTTGGTGGATCCAAGGGTTGGTGGCCAGGTACTCGACCGAGTAGTCGGGCGTGAAGGTCGACAGCGCCTTGGTCCAGAGCACCGCGCTGCGCAGCTCGCTGATCGGCTTGTAGTTGTTGCGCAGCATGTCCATGACCGCGTGCAGCGTGTGGCCCGAGTCGGCCAGGTCGTCCACCAGCAGCACCCTGCCCGCGATCTCGCCCTTGGGCGTGGTGATGAAGCGGGCGATGTCCAGGTGGCCCTGAACCGTGCCGGCATCGGCGCGGTAGGAGCTGGTCGACATGATCGCCAGCGGCTTGTCGAAGATGCGCGACAGCACGTCGCCGGGGCGCATGCCGCCGCGTGCCAGGCACAGAATGGTGTCGAACTGCCAATCCGACTGGTGAATCTTGATCGCCAGCTTCTCGATCAGGTTGTGGTACTCGTCGTAGCTGACGTAGAGATGCTTGCCGTCTTCGGTCAACATGGTGGGGTTCGTTCCTGGTCAGTCGGCAAGGTAGGGGTGGCGCATCATGATCGTGTGGTCGCGATCGGGGCTGGTCGACACCATATGGATCGGCACGCCCGTGATCTGCTCGATGCGCTGCAGGTAGAGCCGCGCATTGACCGGCAGCTTGTCGTACTGCGTCACGCCGACCGTGCTTTCGGTCCAGCCTTCGAGGGTTTCGTAGATGGGCGTGCAGCGCTCGATTTCGTCGGCGCCCATCGGCAGGATGTCGGTGATTTCGCCGTCGAGCTCGTAGCCGGTGCACAGCTCGAGCTTTTCGAGTCCGTCCAGCACGTCGAGCTTGGTGATGCACAGGCCCGACAGGCCGTTGACCTGCGCCGAGCGCTTGAGCAGCGCCGCGTCGAACCAGCCGCAACGGCGGCTGCGGCCGGTGGTCACGCCCTTTTCGGCGCCTACGGTGCTCATGTGGTAACCCGGCGTGCCCGGCGTGGCCCAGTCGAGTTCCGTCGGGAACGGACCGCCGCCCACGCGCGTGCAGTAGGCCTTGGTAATGCCCAGGATGTAGTGCAGCATGCCCGGACCCACGCCCGAACCGGCGGCGGCGTTGCCGGCCACGCAGTTGCTCGAGGTGACGTACGGGTAGGTGCCGTGGTCCACGTCGAGCAGCGTGCCCTGCGCGCCTTCGAACAGCAGGTTGGCGCCGGCCTTGTGCGCGTCGTTCAGTTCGCGCGACACGTCGGCCATCATCGGCTTCAGCAGCACGGCGTGGCGCATGGCTTCGTCGAAGACCGTGTCGAAGTCGATGGCGGGGGCGCCGAGCACCTGGGTCAGCACGTGGTTGTGCAGATCGAGCAGCACGCGCAGCTTGGTCGCAAAGCGCTCGGGGTGCTTCAGGTCCTGCACGCGCAGCGCGCGGCGGGCAATCTTGTCTTCGTAGGCCGGGCCGATGCCGCGGCCGGTGGTGCCGATCTTCTCGACGCCGCCTTTTTCGCGGTAGGTTTCGCGCGCAATGTCGAGTGCGGCGTGGAACGGCAGGATCAGCGGGCAGGCCTCGCTGATGCGCAGACGCGAGCGCACTTCGACGCCCGCCTTCTCCAGCCCTTCGATTTCCTCGAACAGCTTGGCGGCCGACAGCACCACGCCGTTGCCGATGTAGCACTTGACGCCCGGCCGCATGATGCCGCTGGGAATCAGGTGCAACGCGGTCTTCACGCCGTTGATGACCAGCGTATGGCCCGCGTTGTGGCCGCCCTGGAAGCGGACCACGCCCTGGGCGCTTTCGGTCAGCCAGTCGACCAGCTTGCCTTTGCCCTCATCGCCCCACTGGGTGCCGACGACGACCACGTTTCTTCCGGTGGTTACGCTCATGCTCGTTCCATTACTTCAAAAATTCAGATGGCTCGGACTCGCCACTGCCCTGCTTGCTCGACGAGCTCGCGGTCGCAATGGAATTCATCGATTTCGCTGCCGTGGCCAGGGAGCACGCAGACTACGGTCTCGCCGGCCTTGCGCAATGCGGCAATGGCCTGGCGCAGGCCGGCCGCGTCGCTCCAGGGCGCGCGGATGGCTGCGCGCAGCGGCCGTGCCGGCAGCACGCCGACCAGTTCGCGCACGTCGAGGCTGAAGCCCACCGCCGGGCGGTTGCGGCCGAACACGGCACCGACTTCGTCGTAGCGGCCGCCGCGCACCAGCGCATCGGCCGCACCCGGCACGTAGATGCCAAAGCGCATTCCGCTGTAGTAGGCATAGCCGCGCAGGTCGGCCAGGTCGAAGCTGATCTGCCGTGCGGAATCGCCCTGCAGGCTGGCGGCAAGCTGCTTCAGGCCAGCCAGCGCCGCGCTCACGGCGGGCGTGCCCTTGAGGGCCTTGGCCGCCTCGTCGAGCACCGACGCATCGCCGTACAGCTGGACCAGTGCACGAAGCCCGTCGCGCGACGGTGCCGGGAAATCGCGCGTGAGCGCATGCAACTCGCTCGCGTCCTTGGCAACCAGCGCCGCATGCACGCGCGCCAGCGCCGAGGCATCGACCGGCACGCCGGCGAACAGCGCCCGAACGATGCGCGCATCTGCCAGGTCGACGATCAGGCCCTCGCCGATTCCCGATGCATGGAGGCAATCGAGCGCCAGCAACAGGACTTCGGTGTCGGCCTCGAGGCCGGCATGGCCGTAGATTTCGGCCCCGAACTGCAGCGGCTCGCGAGTGGCATGCGGGCGGTCGGGGCGGGTGTGGAGCACCGGGCCGCAGTAGCACAGGCGCGCCACGCCTTCGCGGTTCAGCAGGTGGGCGTCGATCCGCGCCACCTGGGGGGTGGTGTCGGCTCGCAGGCCCATGCTGCGGCCGGAGAGCTGGTCCACAAGCTTGAAGGTTTGGAGGTCGAGCGCCTCGCCGGTGCCCGACAGCAGCGACTCGAGATGCTCGAGCAGCGGCGGCATTACCAGCTCGTAGCCATAGCCACGGGCGGTATCGAGCAGCTGGCGTCGAAGTTCTTCGATGTGGCGCGCCTCGGAAGGCAGCACATCGGCAATGTGATCCGGGAGGACCCAGGCGGACATGGGGATCGGGGGCGTGGTTAAACCGGGATTCTACCGGGACGCGCTACCCCATTACCCAAAGCAGAAACAAACCCAGCAAGATGCTGCAGAGTCCGAAGAAGCGCAGCTGGCCGTCGCGCAGCTGCATCAGCTGGCCGAAACCGC
Organism: Variovorax sp. OV700; assembly: GCF_900099805.1. Classification (GTDB taxonomy): domain Bacteria; phylum Pseudomonadota; class Gammaproteobacteria; order Burkholderiales; family Burkholderiaceae_C; genus Variovorax. The sequence goes on from NZ_FNDR01000001.1 coordinate 43,234, forward strand.
GCCGCCAGCCGCCCGGCGACACGAAAGGCAGGATGCCTTCGATCACCAGGACCAGCGCCAGTGCGCTCCAGAAAATTTCGGCGCTCACGACAGCCCGGCCTGCAGCCTTAGCGGCGTGGCGCGCTGCCCGCTGGCGTGCCGGCGCCCTGCATGGCGCGGAAGAAGTCCGACGAAGGGTCGATCACCATCACGTCGCTCTTCTTGTTGAAGCTCTGCTTGTAGGCCTCAAGGCTGCGGTAGAACTGCGCAAACTGCGGATCGCGGCCAAAGGCCTCGCTGTAGGCCGAAGCAGCCTGGGCATCGCCCTCGCCCTTGATCTTCTGGGCGTCGCGGTAGGCGTTCGCCACGATCACTTCACGCTGGCGGTCGGCGTCGGCGCGAATTTTTTCGCCTTCGGCATAGCCGGTCGAACGCAGTTCGTTGGCAACACGCTTGCGCTCGGCTTCCATGCGGCGATAGACGGATTCGGTGATGGCCTCCACATAGTCGACGCGCGTGATGCGCACGTCGACCACGTCCACGCCCCATGGCTTGGAGCCCTTAACCACCGCCAGCACTTCGCGTTGCACATCGGCCATGAGCGCCTCGCGGCGCACCGAGATCAGGTCGCGCACGGTCCGCTTGTTGATGTTTTCCTGGAAGGCGTTGCGCACCACGCGGTTGAGCTGCATGGCGCCGGCGTTCTCGTCGAGCCCGACGTTGCGGATGTACGCCCGCGGATCGCTGATGCGCCAGCGCACATACCAGTCGATGACCACGCGCTGCTTCTCGGCCGTCAGCATGGGCTCGGTGTCGATGCTCGACAGCGTCAGCAGGCGCTTGTCGATGTACGACACGTTCTGGAACGGGGGCGGCAGCTTGAAGTTGAGCCCCGGCTCGATGATGACGTCCTTGATCTGGCCAAGGGAATAGACCACGCCGAACTGGCGCTGGTCGACCACGAAGAGGGTCGAGCTCAGCAGCACCAGCAAGACAAGGATCGACGAGGCGATGAATCCGATTCTGTTCATGTTTTTCCTGCCCTTGATCAGCGCACGTCACGGTCGCGCGAACGGCCGTCGCGGGCGCGGGTTTCGCCCGTGGCTGGCGCCACCGGAATCACCGACGACTGGGCCGGCGCGGTACCGGCCACGCTGGGGCTGGCGGCATCGACGGGCGTCGCAGGGGGATTGTTGCCGCTCAGCTGCATGAGCTTGTCGAGCGGCAGGTACAGCAGGTTGGAGCCTTGCTTGGTGTCGACCAATACCTTGGTGGTACTTGCATAGATCTGCTGCATGGCATCGGTGTACATGCGGTCGCGCGTGACCTGCGGCGCCTTCTGGTATTCGGCCAGCACTGCACTGAAGCGGCCGGCATCGCCTTGCGCCTGCGCAACAATGCGCGCCTTGTAGGCTTCGGACTCTTCCTTGAGGCGCGACGAGGTACCCGTCGCGCGCGGCACCACGTCGTTGGCGTAGGCCTGCGCATCGTTCTTGGCGCGTTCGCGCTCCTGGCCGGCCTTGAGCACGTCATCGAACGCAGCCTGCACCTGTTCGGGGGGACGCACGCCGCCCTGCTGCAGGTTGATGCCGACCACTTCGACACCGATTTCGTAGCGATCGAGAATGGTCTGCATCAGTTGCCGCACACGCGGAGCGATCTGATCGCGCTCCTCGGCCAGCGCCGCATCCATCTTCATTTTGCCGACCACTTCGCGCACGGAGCTTTCAGCCACCTGGATGATGGTTTCGGCGGGCGACTTGCTCTGGTAGAGCCAGGCTCGCGCGTTGCTCAGGCGGTACTGCACCGCGAACTTGATTTCGACGATGTTCTCGTCCTCGGTCAACATGGCCGACTCGCGAAGGCCGGTGGATCGCACGATGGCATCGCGGCCCACATCCGTGGAGCGGATCTGCGAAGTCACCACGACTTCGTGGCGCTGGATGGGATACGGCAGCCGCCAGTTGAAGCCGGCGTTCACGGTGGCCTTGTAGTTGCCGAACTGGGTCACGACGGCTTGCTGGCCTTCGTTCACGATGAAGAAGCCGGTGCCGAGCCAGATGAGAACAGCCACTGCTGCAACCAGCCCGAGGCCGAAGCCTGCGTTTTTCATGTCGGGCCTGTAGCCGTTGCCGCCACCACCGCCGCCGTTGCTGCCACTGGGGCGGTTGCCGCCGCCCTTGCCGCCGAAAAAGCCGCCGAGCTTGCGATTGAGGTCGCGCCAGAGTTCATCGAGATCCGGCGGCCCCTGATTCGGGCCTTGACCGCGCGGGCGATTGCCATTGTTGTTGCCCGAAGGCGGTGGCGTCGGTGCGCCCGGGGGATCTGCGTCGGGGGGGCGATTGCCGGTTGGGCGGTCGCCGTTGGATGCGGGCTCGTCGCCGCGACCCCACCGGCCATCGTTCAGGTTGAACATGCCCAGAAACCCTCTCCACGCTGGCTTTGCATTCATTCGCTTCGTTCTCTTGTCAGTGGCGGGATTGTGCCCAATCAATTGGCGGTATCGTGCAATTCAGTGTCGGCCTCTGGGGTCATCGTATCGCCCACGGAGCCCGACCGGCGGGCCAGCTCGGCGCGCAGCAAGGGCACGCCCTCGCCGCTGCGAGCGCTAAGGAAGATACGCGGGACCCGCACGCCATCGATTTCCATATCGTCCTGCAGATGCAGCGGATGCTGCGCAGTTTCAAGAGCGTCGAGCTTGTTGAACACCAGAAGCTGCGGAACAGTGTCGGCGCCGATGTCGTGAAGAACGGATTGCACTTCGGCCATCTGCTCCGGGTAATGCGGGTTGGAAGCATCCACCACGTGCAGCAGCAAGTCGGCATCGACGGCCTCTTGCAGCGTGGCCTTGAATGCATCGACCAATCCGTGCGGCAGGTCGCGAATAAAGCCGACGGTGTCCGAGATGGAGACCTGTCGGCGGGCGTCGCCCAGATAGAGGTTGCGCGTGGTGGTGTCGAGCGTGGCAAAGAGCTGGTCAGCCGCATAGGCGCGCGCCTTGACCAGCGCATTGAACAGCGACGACTTGCCCGCATTGGTGTAGCCGACGAGCGAGATGTTGAAGGTCTCGCGGCGCTCGCGCTGGCGGCGCTGCGTGCCGCGCTGCTTCTGCACCTTGGCCAGGCGCTCGCGCGTGCGCTTGATCGATTCGCTGATCATCCGGCGGTCGAGCTCGATCTGCTTTTCACCCGGGCCGCCCCGCACGCCTGCGCCGCCTGTCTGGCGCTCCAGGTGGGACCAGCGGCGAACCAGGCGCGTGCTCAGGTACTGCAACCGGGCAAGCTCGACCTGCAGCTTGCCCTCGTGGGAACGCGCACGCTGCGCGAATATTTCGAGAATGAGAAACGTGCGGTCGTAGACCGCCACGTCGAGCTGGCGCTCGAGATTGCGCTGCTGCGCGGGGCTCAGCGACTGGTCGAAGATGACTTCGCTGGCTTGGTGCAGCGCGGCCAGTTCCTTGATTTCATCGGCCTTGCCGCTTCCAACGAAGAGCGCCGCATCGGGCGCTTTGCGTTTGCATATGAGGCGCGCGACAGGTAACAGGCCCGCGGTCTGCGCAAGCAGGCCGAGTTCCTCGAGTTCGCTGTCGAAATGGGGCAGCCCGAAATCGACGCCGACGAGAACGGCGGCGCCTTCCTGGCGGGAGTTCAATTCAGACAAGCGGGATCAATATGGAAAAAGCGCGGCGGGGTTGCCGCCGCGCTCCGCGCGATCAGGCTGCGGCGTCGTCGTTCTCGGCAGCCGAGAAGTTGACGGCACGACCCGGCACGATAGTGGAAATGGCGTGCTTGTAGACCATTTGCGTCACCGTATTGCGAAGCAATACGACGTACTGGTCGAAAGACTCGATCTGGCCCTGCAGCTTGATACCGTTCACCAAATAAATGGAGACTGGCACATGCTCGCGACGCAGGGTATTCAGAAACGGGTCTTGTAGAAGTTGCCCTTTATTGCTCACGATATTCTCCGTGTTCAAGAGTAGTTGTTGGAGAGATGACCTTAACACAGGGTTTCTGCGCCGCAGCAATCGGGGCCAAAAGCCTTTGAAAAATAACGGTTCTCAAAAGGCGGAACTTCCGGCCAAGCCGTAGCTCATTGGCTGCCAACGGCCGCCAAGCCCGTTATTCGTCTTTGTCCGCAAACGGATTTTGCGAGCTTTTGAACTGGATGCGCAAGGGCGTGCCCACCAGATCGAACTCCTTGCGGAAACGCCCTTCGAGAAAGCGCTTGTAGGCCTCGGTCACGTGCTCCAGCGAATTGCCATGGATGATGATCACCGGCGGATTCATGCCTCCCTGGTGCGCGTAGCGCAGCTTGGGACGGAACATTCCCGCGCGCTTGGGCGACTGGAACTGCACGGCTTCCAGCAGCAGCCGGGTCAGCACGGGCGTCGACATCTTGCGCGTGGCCGACTTGTGGGCCTGCGCAATGGCCTGCCACACGGGGCCGAGGCCCTGGCGCTTGATGGCCGAGATGAAGTGCAGCGACGCGAACTTGAGGAACGGCAGCCGGGTTTCGATCTGGCGCTGGATCTGCTCGCGCTGGTAGCTGTCGACCGCGTCCCACTTGTTGATGGCAATCACCACCGCCCGTCCGCTTTCGAGGATGTAGCCGGCAATGTGCGCGTCCTGGTCGGTCACGCCCTGCGTGGCATCGAGCAGCAGCAGCACGACGTTGGCCGACTCGATGGCCTGCAGCGTCTTGACCACCGAGAACTTCTCGATCGCCTCGAACACCTTGCCCTTGCGGCGCAGGCCGGCCGTGTCGATCAGCTCGAAGCGCTGGCCATTGCGCTCGAACGGCACCGATATGGCGTCGCGCGTGGTGCCCGGCAGGTCGAAGGCCACCAAGCGCTCTTCGCCGAGCCATGTGTTGATCAGCGTGGACTTGCCCACGTTGGGCCGCCCCGCTACCGCCAGCTTGATCGGCTTGTTGACGTCGTCTTCTGTGTCCTCGTCCTCGGGATCGGGCAAGTTCAGCGGAGCGAGCGCCAGTTCGACCAGGTCGCGCATGCCCTGCCCGTGCGCGGCGGACACGCCGTGCACGTCACCGAAGCCGAGTTCGTAGAAGTCGACCAGCTTGGTGCCGTCGTGCATGCCTTCGGCCTTGTTGGCCGCCAACACGCAAGGTTTGCCCAGCCGGCGCAGTTCGTTGGCAATGTCGTGGTCTTGCGCCGAAAGGCCCTCGCGGGCATCGACCACGAAGATCACCACGTCGGCCTCGGCCACGGCCTGGCGCGTCTGCTTGGCCATTTCCTTGTAGATGCCGCTGCCGGCGTCGGGCTCGAAGCCGCCGGTGTCGATCACGATGAATTCGTGCTTGCCCAGGCGGCCGTTGCCGTAATGGCGGTCGCGCGTGAGCCCGGCAAAGTCGGCGACGATGGCATCGCGCGTCTGCGTCAGGCGATTGAACAGGGTCGACTTGCCGACGTTCGGACGCCCGACCAGTGCCACGACCGGCTTCATGGCCGGCCTTTCATGGGCGCGGTTTTCATGGTCGGGCCTTGCAAGAAAAAGTTATTCAGGGCGATAGCCAAACACACCGCCGTTCGCAGTCACAACGACAACCGTGTTGCCAGCCATCACCGGAGTGACGCCGATGGCAGAGCCGTCGGGCGTGACGCGGTTGAGGAGCGCGCCGTCTTCGCGCGAAACGAAATGCAGCGTTCCCGTACTTTCGCCGATGACCAGCGAACGTCCCACGGCCAGAGGGCCGGTCAGGACGCGGTTCTTGAAGCGGGTCGACTGCCAGGCGCGCTCGCCGTCTGCACGACGCCAGGCCACGACGCTGCCGTCGCTCTCGGTGCCGTAGACGAAGCCTTCATCGCCGCTGACGCCTTCGGCGCCCACTGCGGGCTTGCTCCAGAGCAGTTGGCCGCGCGCGGTGTCGACGCAGCCGACATTGGCGTAGTAGGCCCGTGCGCAGACTATGTCGCCGGCACGGCTCACGCTGCCCGTCAGATCGACCAGGCGCTCCACGTCGTTGGTGCCGCGCGGTGCCGCAATCGGTGCTTCCCAGCGCGAGGTGCCGTTGGCGGGGTTGATGCCGACCAGCCGGCCGCCGATGCCCGACACCAGCGTATCGCCCACCGCAACCAGGACACCCGACTTCTTCAGAACGAGGTTCTCGGCGGTACGCTGCTGCAGCCAGAGGCGGCGGCCGCTCTGGCCGTCCCAGGCGCTGAGGCTGCGGTCGGCGGTCTGCACGAAGATGCGCCGGCCGGCCACCAGCGGCGCGGTGAAGGCTTGGGCCGAGAGCCGCTGCTTCCACAAAACCTTGCCGCCTTCGATGGCCACCAGTTCGTTGTTGGTGGTGACTACCGCGGCCAGCGAACCGTCGCTGCCAACGCCCGCCGCCAACGTGGCGCCCGCATTGGCGCGCCAGGTCTCGCGGCCGGCACGGGCGTCGATGGAGACCACGGTGCCGTCAGACCCGGCCAAGGTGACGATGTCGCCGCTGACGTCGGTAGCAAGCGGGAAGCTCACGGCCGGGATGCGCACGCTCCATGCCTGGCGCACGCCAAACAACGCAGGGTTGGCAGGCAGTTCGGCCGGCTTGGGCTTGCTGGTGCCGGAGCAGGCGGCCAGCATTGCTGCCAGCAGAATGGCCGAGCCCGCACGCAGGGCGGTCGATTCAGGCATGAGACGCTTGAAATTCATATTGCGATCAGGAAGTTTTGGGTGCTGCTGGCGTGACGGTGATCACGGGTGCCAGGCTCTTCGGGTCGACGCCGGCCGCATTGAGCTTGAATTCCACCAGGCGGCGGTAATCGGACGTCGCGCCAAGGCCGGTCCACGCCTTGCGGTATTCGGCCTGCGCTTCATCGCGCTTGCCCTGGGCCATCAAGATGTCGCCCTTGCGGTCGGCCACCAGCGGTTCGAATTCCTTGGGCACGTTGCCTGAAAGCTGTTTGAGCGCTTCGTCGTAGGACTTGCTGTCCAAGAGCTCGGCCGCGAGCCGCAGCTTGGCAACCGCCTGGTAGCCGGGGTCGACGGCGCTTTGCGCCACCCAGCCGAGGGCTGCGCGCGAGGCTTCGAGATTGCCCTTTTCGTACAGCGTCTTGGCGGCCAGCAAACCGGCTTGCTGCGCATAGGCCGTGCCGGCAAAGCGCTCCTTCATGTCGCCGAGCACGCGCTGGATGCGTTCCACGTCGCCGGACTGCGTGCTGCGTTCGACCTCGTCGTAGAGCGCAGCGGCCTGCGCCGCCTTGTTGCGCTGGAAGTACTGCCAGCCGTTCCAGGCCACGAAGGCACCGGCCACGAGCAGCACCACCCAGGTGATCAGGGTGCCGTAGGTGTTCCAGAAATGCTTGAGCTGGTCGAGCTGTTCCTGTTCGTCGAGATCGAGATGGGTTGCCATGCGTATCAGATGTTGGGAGCCGGCGATTGTAGGGTGGCGGCCCAGGCGGCCACTTCGGCGAGCGGCCGGGAGGTTTGCGCGCCGCTGCCGTCGCGCAGCGACTTGAGAGTCACTTCGCCGCGCGCAAGTTCATCGGCGCCGAAAATCAGCGCGTAGGTGGCGCCGCTGGCGTCGGCCTTCTTGAACTGGGACTTGAAGCTTCCCATGCCGTCGACCGTGGCGGCATGCATCTGCACGCGGACCCCGGCGTCGCGCAACTGCTGCAGAGTGCGCAGCACGACCGGCATGGCCGCCGCATCGGGCACCACGGCATAGACGTCGGGCACTGGCGCGGCAATGGCGGCGCCCTGCTCTTTCATCAGGTCGAGCACGCGCTCGACGCCAATGGCCCATCCCACCGCCGGTGCCGGCTTGCCGCCGATCTGCGCAATGAGGTCGTCGTAGCGGCCGCCGGCGCACACCGTGCCCTGCGAGCCCAGGCGATCAGTGACGAACTCGAACACGCTGAGGTTGTAGTAGTCGAGGCCGCGCACCAGCCGCGGGTTGATGGTGTAGGCCACGCCGTTGGCATCGAGGATGGCCCTGAGGCCATCGAAGTGCGCCAGCGATTCGGCACCCAGAAAGTCGATCAGCCGGGGGGCGGACTCGACCACCTCCTTCATTGCCGGATTCTTGGTGTCGAGAATGCGCAGCGGATTGCTGTGCAGGCGGCGCTTGCCGTCCTCGTCGAGCTTGTCGGCGTGCTTCTCGAAGTGGGCAATGAGCTGGGCGCGGTGCAGCGCGCGCTCGGCGGGCTGCCCCAGGCTGTTGAGCTCCAGGCGAACGTCGGTCAGCCCGATGGCCTTCCACAGGGCGTTGGCCAGCAGGATCAGTTCGGCATCGACGTCGGGGCCGGCAAAGCCGAGCGCCTCGGCGCCGATCTGGTGAAACTGGCGAAAGCGCCCGCGCTGCGGCTTCTCGCGCCGGAACATCGGGCCGGTGTACCAGAGGCGCTTGCCGCCGTCGTACAGCATGTTGTGCTCGATCACCGCGCGCACGAGGCCGGCGGTGTTCTCGGGCCGCAGCGTCAGGTGGTCGTTGTCGCCGTATTTGTCGGAGCGGTCCTGGAAGGAGTACATCTCCTTCTCGACGATGTCGGTCACCTCGCCGATGCCGCGCACGAACAGCGCCGTGTGCTCCAGGATGGGCGTGCGCACGTTGCGATACGCAAAGCGGCCCATCAGGTCGCGCACGGTGGCCTCGAGCCACTCCCAGCGCGCCGATTCGGGCGGCAATATGTCGTTCATGCCTTTGACGGCATTCAGTTTTTCAGCCATGAGTCTGCGGAGGTTCAGGCCAGGGCAGCGTGTTCGCCGCCAAAGCGCTTTTCGATGTAGTTTTCGACGAGCTGGTGAAACTCGTTGGCGATATTGTCGCCGCGCAGCGTGAGGGCCTTTTCGCCGTCGATGAAGACCGGCGCGGCGGGTGCCTCGCCGGTGCCGGGCAGGCTGATGCCGATGTCGGCATGCTTGCTCTCGCCGGGGCCGTTGACGATGCAGCCCATGACGGCCACCTTCATTGTCTCGACGCCTGGATATTTTTTGCGCCAGACCGGCATCTGCATGCGCAGGTAGTCGTCGATCTGCTTGGCGAGTTCCTGGAAAGTGGTGCTCGTGGTGCGGCCGCAGCCCGGGCAGGCCGTGACGCTCGGCACGAACACGCGCAGGCCCAGCGCCTGCAGAATTTCGTTGGCGATCAGCACCTCTTGCGTGCGCGACTCGCCCGGCTGCGGCGTGAGCGACACGCGGATGGTGTCGCCGATACCCTCTTGCAGCAGGATCGAAAGCGCCGTGGCCGAAGCCACCGTGCCCTTGGTGCCCATGCCGGCCTCGGTGAGGCCGAGGTGCAGCGGATAGTCGCAGCGTTTGGCAAGCTCGCGGTAGACCGAGATCAGGTCTTGCACGCCGCTCACCTTGCACGACAGGATGACCTGGTTGCCGTCCATGCCCATCGACTCGGCCAACTTGGCGGATTCGATGGCCGAGGTGATCAGCGCCTCGTACATCACCTGCTTGGCGTCCCAGGGTTCGGCACGCTGGCTGTTGATGTCCATCAGGCTGGCAAGCAGTTCCTGGTCGAGGCTGCCCCAATTGACGCCGATGCGAACGGGCTTGTTCCAGCGCATGGCCGCATCGATCATCTGGCCGAACTGGCGGTCGCGCTTGTCGCCCTTGCCCACGTTGCCGGGATTGATGCGGTACTTGCTGAGCGCCTCGGCACAGGCCGGATAGTCGGTGAGCAGGCGGTGGCCGTTGTAATGGAAGTCGCCGATCAGCGGCACGTCGATGCCCATGCGGTCGAGCTGCTCGCGGATGTAGGGCACCTGGGCCGCGGCTTCGGGCGTGTTGACGGTGATGCGCACCATCTCCGAACCCGCAGTGGCGAGCTCCTTCACCTGGATGGCCGTGCCGATGGCATCGACCGTGTCGGTGTTGGTCATGGACTGCACCCGCACCGGTGCGTCGCCGCCGACCGTGACGGTGCGCGCGCCCCAGACCACCTGGGCCTGGCGCGAGCGGCGCGCCTTGGGCGCCGCCGATTCGATAGGTTGCGGAGTGCAGTCGGTCACGATGTCACCTCGAAACGCGCCACGCCGCCGCCGCGCGTGACAGGCTTCAGATCGTAGGGCTTTCCGCGCACCTGCACATCGACCGCCGATGCCCGGCCCACCACCACCGACAGCGGCAGCGCGCCCGACAAACCGACGGTTTCGCCGGCCTTCAGGCTGCGGCGCAGCAGCTGCTTGCCACCGGCTTCCGTGACCGTGATCCAGCATTCTTCGCGCGCGACGAAGACAAGCGGCTGGTTGCCCCCTGCAGCGGTTGCGGTGGCCGACATGGGCACTGCCGACGCGGCGACGGCGCTGGTGCCGGCCGCGGGCAAGACCGCCGAGGGGGCAGTGCTAGCCGCCGGTGCGGCAGCTGTTGCAGAAGTCGCAGGCGTTGCAGGGGCCACGGGCGTGACCGGTGCGTTTTCGACGACGACGCCCGGCGCGCCTGGCGCCGGTGCGGCTGTGGGCGCCCCGGCCACCGAGCTTGCATCGCCCTCGCTGCGCGTGGTCCAGCGCGACACGGCGGCGCCAACCTGGTCGAAGACCGATTGCGGCAGCCAGAACAACACGGCCGCGCCAAGCAGAAGCAGCGCCACCACCATCAACAACGGACGCGACGGAAGTCCACTGGAGCGGCCACCGCTCCAGCGCGGCGTGCCTGAAACGATGTCGCCCTTGAGCGTGCGGTCGGCCGTTGCCAGCGGCGCGCGCTGCGCCCCCGGCAGCTTTGCCAGCACGGGAGCGGGATCGATGCGCAAGGCGCGGCACACGCTGCTTGCCAGTGCCCGGGCAAAGACCGGGTCCGGCAGCGAGCCGATGTCGTCGGCCTCGAGCGCCATGAGTTTTTGCGGCGGCACCTTCAGCGCCGCAGCCACCATTTCGATGTGCAGTCCGTGCGCCTCGCGTGCTTCGCGAAGTATCTCGCCGGCCGTCTTGTGCGTGATGTCGCCTTCCTCGAGCGGCAGTGCCGCGGAAGTGCCGAACTCCGAAACCCGTTCAGTCATTGAAATTCCCGCGCTCGTACGCTATTGCCTCCCGGGATTGCGGGAAGCGCCGTTGCAGTTGCCCTCCCAACTGCGCCACAGCTTCGCGGTTGTTGAGCCGTCGTTCGATCTTGACGCCAAGCCAGAGCGTTTCGGCATTGGCCGAAGGACTGTTGTTGACGCGTCGGATGTAGAACTGCGCACGCTGCCATTCCTCGCGCTGCGCCAGCAACGAAGCCAGGTTGAGCCCGATCACCGGATTGCCGGCGTCGATCTCGTAGGCCTGCATGAGGCTTCGCTCCGCCTCCGGACGCTGGCCGGCCCTGAGTTGGCAGACACCCTGCGTCATGAGCGTCTTGGCCCGGTCCGTGTAGCTCGGCACCGCAAGGGCAGCTGTGAACTGCTGCGCCGCATCGCCAAAGCGGTTCTGCTGGCACAGCAGCCAGCCATAGTTGTGCCGCACGTTGGGATCGCGCGGGCTGATGGCAGTGGCGCGGCGGAAACTGTCTTCGGCCATGCCGGCGTCCTCGAGCCGCATGTAGACGAGGCCGCGCAGGTTGTAGGCGTCGGCGTTGTTGGGGTCGGCGGCCAGTGCCTGCTTGATCTCGTCGAGCGCCACGGTGTTCTGGCCATGCTCGAAATAGCCCGAGGCCAGCTCCATGCGCAGCCGGGCGCGGCGTTGCCGGCTGGACTCGTCCGATTCGGTGACGATCTCGGTGCCCTTGCCGGAACTGGTATCGGCCAGACTGGTGGTGGTGGTGCGCGTATTGACGCAGCCTGCGAGCAGAAACGCCACGGCGACACCGGCAACGCTTGCGGCCAGCAGCCGCTGTGCGCTCGCGGTTGCCATCGGAAAGGCCATGCTCATTGGGTCAATGCTCCTGGGGGACGGTCTTGCGAACCGGATGCAAAACAACAGGGCGCTCCGAAACGACGCGGCGCTGGGCCATGCGTTCGGCCGCGCGGGTACGGTCCTTGACATCGCCGGCCAGCTGTCCGCAAGCGGCATCGATGTCGTCGCCGCGCGTCTTGCGCACGGTGGTCACCAGGCCCGCCTCGCTCAGCGTCCTGGCGAATGCCAGCACGCGCGGCTGCGGCGAACGCAGGAGGCCCGAGGCCGGAAACGGGTTGAATGGAATCAGGTTGAACTTGCACGAGATGCCATGGGCGCGGACGAGTTCCACCAGCTGCCGCGCGTGCTCGGGCTGGTCGTTGACGCCGTCGAGCATGCAGTACTCGAAGGTGATGAAGTCGCGCGGCGCATGCGCCAGATAGCGCTTGCAGGCCTCGATCAATTCGGCGATCGGATACTTGCGGTTGAGCGGCACGAGGTCGTCGCGCAACGCGTCGTTGGGCGCATGCAGCGACACCGCCAAGGCCACGGCGCAGTCAGTACCCAGGCGGTCGATCATCGGCACCACGCCGGAGGTCGACACCGTGACGCGGCGACGCGAGAGCCCGTAGGCGTTGTCGTCCAGCATGGTGCGCAGCGCGGGCACCAGAGCGGTGTAATTCTGCAGCGGCTCGCCCATGCCCATCATCACGACGTTGGAGATGACACGTTCGCTGCGCTTCAGGTGCTTGCGCAGGAAATGCTCCGCAAACCACAGCTGGGCGACGATTTCGCCCGTGCTCAGGTTGCGGCTGAAGCCCTGATGCCCCGTGGAGCAAAAACGGCAACCCACCGCGCAGCCGGCTTGAGACGACACGCACAGCGTGCCGCGGTCGTCTTCGGGAATGAATACGGCTTCGACGGCATTGCCGTCGCCGACGTCGAACAGCCACTTGATCGTGCCGTCCTTGGATTCGTGCTGCGTGAGGACAGAAAGGGCCTCCACGCGAGCGGTGGTGGCGAGCTTTTCGCGCAGCGACTTGGCCAGATCGGTCATCTGGGCGAAGTCGCTGGCGCCACGCTGGTGGATCCAGCGGAACAGCTGCGTGGCGCGGAACCGCTTCTCGCCGAGCTTTTCGCAGAACGCAGCCAGCCCCTCGAGATCGAATTCGAGCAGGTTGGCCGTGGTCATGAAATCAGCCGGGATACGGCTTCAGCGCGCGTAGACGTTGAGGCCGGCGAAGAAGAAGGCCACTTCGTTCGCTGCGGTTTCAGCAGCGTCCGAACCGTGCACGGCGTTGGCGTCGATGCTGTCGGCAAAGTCGGCGCGAATGGTGCCAGGGGCCGCCTTCTTGGGGTCGGTGGCGCCCATCAGGTCGCGGTTCTTGGCGATGGCGTTCTCGCCTTCGAGCACTTGCACGAACACGGGGCCGGAGATCATGAACTCGACCAGGTCCTTGAAGAAAGGACGCTCTTTGTGGACCGAGTAGAACTGCTCGGCTTCGTTGCGCGACAGATGCACCAGCTTGGCGGCGACGATCTTGAGGCCGGCAGCTTCGAAGCGGGAAACGATCTTGCCGATGACGTTCTTGGCGACGGCGTCGGGCTTGATGATGGAGAGGGTACGTTCGATAGCCATTGAAGTGCTTCCTGAGCTTTGATTTTGAAGTGTTTTGTCACAACTGCAACGAATTTGTTGCGTCGTACGTCGACAAAGCCTCTGATTTTAACCGGCGCAGCCCCCGGGATTGGTGAAAACCCCGCGAAAGGCTGCGCTGAACTGCTGGCTTTCAGCGTCCGCGGCGCCGATTTCCGCCCGGCCCGCCGCCACCGCCGCCACCGCCGCCGAAACCGCCGCCCGACGGGCCGCCGCCGCGGCGCCCCGGTCCCTGGCGCTGTTCCTTGCGCTGGCGTGAAAAGCTGTCGGCACCGATGTAACCGAGCGAGGTCTTCATCGGATCGGGTTGGTTCGCGCCACTTGGCGGACGTTCGTCGCCCTGGCGGTTGCCGCGGTTGCTGCTGTTGTTGTTGTTGCCACGGCGTCCTTGCGGCGGCATGCCTGCATTACCACCACCGCCACCGCCGCCCCGGTTGGCGCGCCCTCCGCGCTCGCCGCGCGGCGGCCGGCCGTCGCCCAGCGGATTCGGTATGGGTGCGTCGCGGCCCTCATCGCGCGGCGGCTGGCCGCCACCGGCATTGCGATTGCCGCGCCGCTTCTTGTTGCGGCCGTTCCGGCCGCCGCCCGCGCCGTCTTGTCCGCCCGGGCCGCGTTGTTGCTGCTGCGGGGGACGCGGTGCGCCGCCGCCCGACGCCTGGAACAGCGCGTTGATGTCGCGTTCGTCCAGCTCCATCCAGGCGCCACGCTTCAGGCCGCGCGGCAGCACCATGGCACCGTAGCGGATGCGGATCAGGCGGCTGACCGCGTGGCCCACCGATTCGAACAGGCGCCGCACTTCGCGGTTGCGGCCTTCGGAGATGGTGACGCGGTACCAGTGGTTGGAGCCCTCGCCGCCGCCCTCTTCGATGGTGCCGAACTGGGCCATGCCGTCATCGAGCCGAACGCCTTCGAGCAGGCGCTTTTTCTCCTCGGCATCGAGCGCGCCCAGCACGCGCACCGCGTATTCGCGCTCCAGGCCGAAGCGGGGGTGCATCAACTGGTTGGCCAGGTCGCCGGAGCTGCTGAACAGCAGCAGGCCTTCGGTGTTCAGGTCAAGTCGGCCGACCGATTGCCACTTGCCCTGCTGAAGACGCGGCAGCTTGCGGAATACCGTGGGGCGGTTCTGCGGGTCGTCATGCGTCACGACTTCGCCGACAGGCTTGTGGTATGCGATGACGCGCGGCGGAGGCGGCGCAATGCGGTAGCGGATCGGCTTGCCGTTGATCTTGACCTGGTCGCCGTACTGGATGCGCTGGCCGATGTGGGCCGGCTCGTTGTTGACCGAGATGCGGCCCTGAAGAATCAGCTGCTCCATCTCGAGACGCGAGCCCAGGCCCGCTTGCGCCAGCACCTTGTGCAGCTTGGGCGAATCGGCTTCGGGCAGCAGCACCCGCTTGAGCGGCGGGACCTCGGGGCTCTCTTCGTCGGCATCGAACTGGCCAGAGATGACGTCCGCGAAACGGATGGGCTCCGGCGGCGGCGCATTGCGCTGCTCGCGCTCGGCGGCCCGGCGTGCGCGGTCGAGGTCGTCCTCTTCCTCGTCGGGCTCTTCTTCCTCTTCTTCGTCGTCGTCATGGGCGCTGCCGCGGGCAGGTTCTTCGACGCGACGCTCCGGGCGCTCTGCATCTGCGGCGGTAGCCGCAACCTCGACTGGAGCCTCGGAGACCGGAGCAGCGGCCGGGGCCGCATCCGTCACAGGCTCGGAAACCTCGGCAGCCGCGGGTGCTGCGGCGTCGCCTTCGACGGCCTGCTCTGCGGCCTTCTTCCGGCGCGGGCGCCGTTTCTTGGGAGCTTCGCCCTCGCCGGCCGCCGTGGATTGGACATCCGCGCCAGCGACCGAAGACTGGCCGGACGCTTCCGTCGTCCCCGCTTCGTTTTTCTCGGCTTCGGGCGGGACCGGCACGATGGCCGCGTCGTCGATGTCGGAGGAGCTCATTGGTTTTTTCCGGGGGAAACAGCGTGGGGATCGGCCTCGTCGGGCGACGGGACTTCGGATTCGAGTTCAGCGGGAAGCTCGACTTCCGGGACGGCCGGGATTTCTGCGGGCTCTTCAGTGGAAGCCGCATCCTCGGCGAATTGCGCAGCGGCAGCTTCAACGGCTTCGACGGCCTCGGCCGCTTCGGGGGCTTCGGCGGACGGCAAGGCAAGTTCGGTGTCTGCTTCCAGCTCCGCTTGCGTCATGGCGGAAGCATCGGCATCGGAGTCACCGGAAACGTCCATTGGCAGCCCCGGCTGGTTGCCCGAGGCCTGGTCGAGCGCATCGACGAGCGCCGCCTGCTGCGCCGGCGTCTCGATCAGCGGCAGCTGGTCGAGGGATCCCAGGCCGAGGTCGTCGAGAAACTGGCGCGTGGTGGCATAAAGCGCGGGCCGGCCGACGGTTTCGCGGTGGCCGATCACCTCGACCCAGCCGCGGTCTTCGAGCTGCTTCAGGATGAGCGAGTTGATGGTGACGCCGCGAATGTCTTCCATGTCGCCGCGCGTGACCGGCTGGCGGTAGGCAATGATGGCCAGCGTTTCGAGGGCGGCGCGCGTATAGCGCGGCGGCTTCTCGGGATGCAGGCGATCGAGGTGGTCGCGCATCTCGGGCCGGCTCTGAAAGCGCCAGCCGCTGGCGACGTTCACCAGCTCCAGGCCGCGTTGCGCCCAGTCTTCCTGCAGTTCAAGCAACAGCACCTTGATGGTGTCCGCACCCAGCTCGTCGTCGAACAGCACGCGCATCTCGCGCACTGGCAGCGGCTGGCTCGAACAGATCAAGGCGGTTTCGAGAATGCGCTTGGCATCCGCCGTATTCATGGTTCGCGTTATCCGGGAAAAGGCGTCTCAGGGACGCTTGTTCAGAAGGATGGAAGAAGGCGCTGCCGGCACGCGGCGAGTGCAACGCAAGGCCGGCATCGGGGTGGCCGGCGCGGCCCTCGGGCCGTCAGGCGCGATTGTAATCCAGCCCCCAGGCCTGCAACGCATGAACGAGATCGGCGGGCGGAAGAGAGCGGAACTCCATCGGCGCCTGCGTGACGGGATGCACGAACGCAAGCCTGAAGGCATGCAGCGCCTGCCGCTCCAGACCCGCGGCCGGCGCCCCTCCGTAGAGGGCGTCGCCAACCAGCGGATGCCCGATCGACGCCATGTGCACGCGGATCTGGTGGGTCCGGCCGGTTTCGAGGGTGCACCGCACGGCGCAGCCCTGGGCATTGCTGTCCAGCCGCTCGATGAGCGTGCGCGCCGTCTTGCCCGCGTGGCGCTCCAGATCGACCACGGCCATGCGCAAACGGTTGCGCGGATCGCGGCCGATGGGTGCGTCCACCTGCCGGGCCGCGGCTCCTGTCCAGGGTTTGTGGCCGATGGCGAGGTATTGCCGCTTGACCTCGCGCGCCGCGATCAGCGCCACCATGGCATCCATGGCGGCGCGGGTACGCGCCACGACCATCAGCCCGCTGGTGTCGCGGTCGAGCCGGTGCACGATGCCTGCGCGCGGCAGCAGCGAAGCTTTTGGATCGAGCGCCAGCAGGCCGTTCAGCAGCGTGCCGCTCCAATGCCCCGGAGCCGGGTGCACGACAAGGCCGGCCGGCTTGTCGACGATGCGCAGGTGCTCGTCCTCGTGCACCGTGACGATGTCCATGGCCTCGGGCCGGAAGGCCTGGCTCTGGGGCGTCGGGCGCAACTCGATGCGCCCGGCCTGGCCGGCGCGAACGGTGGCGGAAGCCTTCTGCACCGTGCGCCCTTGCAGTTCCACGGCGGCGGCTTCGATCAGCTGTTGCAGATAGTTGCGAGAAAATTCCGGCACCAGCGCAGCCAGCGCGCGGTCCAGCCGCA
The DNA here is from genome assembly GCF_900099805.1 of Variovorax sp. OV700. Lineage (GTDB taxonomy): Bacteria > Pseudomonadota > Gammaproteobacteria > Burkholderiales > Burkholderiaceae_C > Variovorax. Next base: position 60,444 of record NZ_FNDR01000001.1, read on the forward strand.
GGCCATGTTCCGCCTCCCCTATGACGAAGGGCCGCAGTTCGCTGGGCTCGACCGGGTCAGCGCCCTCATCGACCTCGGCCGTGTCAGGGGCAATGTCCAGGGGGTCGGTCGATATAATTGAGGGCAACTGTTTCACGAAAGCCGTATGTGATGTTTCGCGCCAAATTATCGGTCCCCGCCTGGATCGCGCTCAGCGCGGTAGCGCTGCTTGCAGCCGGCTGCTCTTCCACCAGCGTCGACAAGACGGCGAACTGGAGCCCCAACCGCATCTACGCGGAAGCCAAGGACGAAGCCGGTTCCGGCGCCTACGACAAGGCCGTGCCGCTGTACGAGAAGCTCGAAGGCCGCGCCGCAGGCACGCCGCTCGCGCAGCAAGCCCAGCTCGAAAAGGCCTACGCCCAGTACAAGTCGGGCGAAAAGGCCAATGCCATTGCCACCATCGATCGCTTCCTGAAGCTGCACCCGGCCAGTCCGGCGCTCGATTACGCGCTCTACCTCAAGGGCGTGATCAACTTCAACGACGACCTGGGCATGTTCGCCTTCCTGACGCGCCAGGACCTGTCCGAACGCGACCAGAAGGCCGCCAAGGAATCGTTCGAATCGTTCAAGGAGCTGGCAACGCGCTTCCCCGATTCGCGCTACACGCCCGACGCGCGCCAGCGCATGAACTACATCGTGAACTCGCTCGCCCAGTACGAAGTGCACGTGGCGCGCTACTACTACTCGCGCGGCGCCTACCTCGCAGCCATCAATCGGGCGCAGCTTGCGCTTTCCGACTATCGCGAAGTGCCCGCGCTCGAAGAGGCCCTGTACATCATCGTCCGCTCCTACGATGCGCTCGGCATGAAGGACCTGCGAGACGACGCCCAGCGCGTGCTGACCACCAACTACCCGCAGAGCGAGTACCTGGCCCGCGGCTTCAAGGGCAAGGACGATCCGTGGTGGAAGGTCTGGTGATCCGGTAAAAAGAAGCCCTTCGGGGCTTTTTCTTTTTCTTCGTCTTCTCGATCTGGTCAGGCGCGCTTGCGACGACCCCGCGGCCTTCTTCTTCAGGCCGACAGCGAATTCTTCAGTTCGGCGATGGCCGCCTCGAAATCCGCTTCGCTCTCCAGCCGCCGCATCGGTGGCAGCGCGGCCAGCAGCCGCCGGCCGTAGCCCATGGCAACCAGGCGGGTGTCGCAGATCGCAAGCACCCCGCAGTCCGTTTCGCGGCGAATCAGCCGCCCTGCCCCTTGCTTCAGCGCCACGGCCGCCTCGGGCAGCGAATAGTCGCTGAACGAACTGCGCCCCTGAGCTTCGAGGCGCTGCGAGCGCGCCTCCACCAAAGGGTCGTTGGGCGGAGGAAACGGCAGCTTGTCGATCACCACCAGCTGCAGCGCATCGCCCGGCGCATCGAAGCCTTCCCAGAACGATGCGGATGCGACCAGCACGCAGCCGACACGCCCCGCGTCCGCGCCTTCGCGGAAGCGGTCCATGAGCACGCGCTTGGGCAATTCGCCCTGGACCAGCACCTCGGGCCGCACGTCGGCTTCGAGCCGTTCGAACTGCTGCTTCATCTCGTCGCCGATGGCGCGCAAGGCACGCAGCGTGGTCGTCAGCACCAGCGTGCGGCCACCCAGTTCGGCAGCGCCGCGCGCCGCCAGTTGTGCCACGCGCACGCTGTGCGCGGCATCGTTGGGTTTTGGAAACACGCGCGGCACGTAGAGCCCGGCCTGCGCTGCATAGTCGAACGGGCTCTGCACCCGCAGCACCTCGGCATCGCCCAGGCCGCACGGCTCGGTGAACCAGCGCAGCGTGGGTTCGTCGCCCAGCGTGGCGGAGGTGAAGACCCAGGCGCGGCCGCTGTCTTCCGGCGCCGCGCGGCTGTCTTCCTCTTCGCCGTAAGCATTTCGATTGTCCCGATCGATCTTGAGCACGCGCGTGCGCATGGCCTCGGCGATGTCGAGCGGCGATTCGACCAGGCGCAGCTGCGTACCCACGTCGACCCAGCGCACGGACTCCACCTCGCAGGGCAGCGCGAAACGCGCCGCACGCTTGGCGAGTTGCTGCGCCCGCTCGTGCAGGCGCACGAAATCCGGAGAGATCTCGCTGACGGTGTCGAGCCCTTCCGCTGCTAGCTCAAAGGCATGCTGCAGGGCATCGAGCGCACCCTGCCAGAGGTTCGGGTCGATGCCTTCAGGCGCCGGGCCGACCCAGCGCAGCTTGGTCCCGGGCCACTGCTTGCCGACCGCAAGGCGCAGCTCGCGCGCAGCACGCTCGACGCCCGCCACCAGTTGCTGCCAATCGACCAGCCCGCGCGCATGCTGCAAGCCCGCGCCGAGCAGATCGCGCGCGAAATCGAGCGCCTGCCCGCTGCCTAGCTGCGCCCCAAGAAACTGCACGCCGGTCTCGTTGAGCTGGTGGGCCTCGTCGAATACCACCACGCTCACCGTGGGCAGCAGCTCCGCCATGCCGGTCTCGCGCACCGCGAGGTCCGCGAAGAACAGATGGTGATTGATGACCACCACGTCGGCCGCGAGCGCCTCGCGCCGCGCCAGATTGACGTGGCAGGGCTTGAACTGCGGGCATTGCGCGCCAAGGCAGTTCTCGCGCGTGGAAGTGATGAGGGGAATGAGCGGCGAGCGCTCGTCAAGCCCCGGCAGCTCGGCCAGGTCGCCGGTCCGGGTGGCTTTGGACCATTGCTCGATCTTGGCGAGCGTTCGCAGGCTGCCCCGCTCGGGCAGCGAGGCATCGTGGCGAGCCAGGTCGAGCCGGTGCAGGCACAGATAGCTCGCACGGCCCTTGAGCAGCGCCGTTCGAACCGGCAGTTCGAGCGCCTCGACCAGGCGCGGCAGGTCGCGGCCGAACAATTGGTCCTGCAGGGTCTTGGTGGCGGTGGACAACAGCACGCGCTCGCCGCTCAGCAAGGCTGGCACGAGGTACGAAAAGGTCTTGCCGACGCCTGTTCCGGCCTCGACCACCAGCACGCCTCCCTCTTCGATGGTGCGGGCGACGGCCAGCGCCATTTCGGTTTGTCCCCCGCGTTCGCGGAACTGCTCGGCCGCGCGGGACAGGACGCCTCCCTGCGCGAAGGCGTCGCGCACCTTGTCCTCGAGTGTTTCGGTCACGCGGGTTCTCTTGGATCGAGCACGTTCTCGAGCCGCGCGATCTGGTCGCGCAGCGCAAGTCGGCGTTTTTTCAAGCGCCGCAGCAGCAGTTCGTCTTGCGGCGAAGCCTCGGCCAGGCGGTCGATGGTGGCGTCGAGGTCGGCATGCTCGATGCGCAGCTCGATCAATTGGCGGGAAAGGGAATGGAGATTGGAGTCCAACGGTGGCGATGCGACGTATTCCGCCGCAGCTCGTGTTCACTCGATAATACGTCCTGGTTCGACCTCCCGAGAAGATAGAAAGCGCGCCGCTGGCGCATTTGCGCTCATGACCCAAGGCTTTCGACTTGCCGCCGCCACCGGACTCCACAAGGGAGATCGCCCCTACCAGCAGGACCAGGTCCTGATGATGAGCCATCCGCGCATGCCCGGCTGCATGCTCTGCGTCATTGCAGACGGCATGGGCGGCCGCAGCGGCGGGCGCAAGGCCTCCGACCAGGTGCTGATGACGGCGCGCCAGCTGTTCTCCCGCTACAGCCCCGAGCGCGACAGTTCCACTGCGGTGCTGCAGCAGCTGCTGGAAGATGCGCACACGGTCATCAAGCTCACGGCACTGTCGAGCGAGCAGGAACCGCACAGCACGCTGGCGGCCTTCCTGATGAACCCCAAGGGCGACTGCGCCTGGATTCATGCCGGCGACTCCCGCATCTATCACTTCCGCGATGGCCAGCTCGTCACGCGCACGCGCGACCACTCCTATGTGCAGGTGCTCATTGACCGTGGCGAAATCACCGAAGCCGAGGCCAACGTCCACCCCAAGGGCAACATCCTGCTCGGCTGCCTCGGCATGACCACGATGCCGCCCCCCGTCGAGCCCCACTACATTCCGATGATGCAGCCCGGCGACCTGCTGATGGCCTGCAGCGACGGGCTCTGGCACTACTTCAACCCCGAGGAGCTGGCCAGCGTCCTGTACGCAGAGCCGCCGCGCGACGCGGTGGAAATCCTGGTGGGCGAAGCGCGCCGCCGCGCCCGCGGCACGGGCGACAACATTTCCATTGCAGTAGTGAAGTTCGAGCCGCTGCCGGCAGAAGCCTGAACGGCGCAGGAGCCCCTCTGCCGGGGCTCAACGAGCGTCAGCGGGCGGGTGCCGACGCTGGCGATGCCGGAGGCAAGGGTGCACCGCGCGGCTTGGTGCGCTCGGCGTTCTGCCGCTCGCGGCTGGCGCGGTGCTCGGCCGCTTTTTGCTGTTTGCTCTCGAAGCGTTCGACGGCCGCAGGCGCTTCGGTGCGCTTCTGCGCGGCCTTGGCCTGGGTGTCGGCGTGCGCTTTCTGCTTTTCCTCCAGCTGGCGCCGGCGTTCGTCCGCCTCGGCCGCGGTGGCCGCCCGGCTGGCCGCATGGTCGGCGGCGCGCTGCTCGCGATCTTTCTGGGCCTGGCGAGACTCGTCCTGCTTCTGGGGCGTATCCTGCGGGCGCCGCGTGGCGGCCTTCTGATCAAGCTTCTCGAGCTCGGCCGCGCCGCGCCGCTGGCGCTCGATGTCGTTGATGGCGGTTTCCTGCCGCTTGATGTGATCGGTCTCGGCGCGACGGCGGCTGCGGCTCTCGCGCAGGCAATCTTCGACCGCAAACTTCTGGTAGCAGGCGGCGCGCTCCTTTTCGAAGCGCGCGTCGATGGCTGCGCGTTCGGCCGTCAGCCTGCTGCGTTCGGCGTCGAAGTTGGCATTGCCCGCGGCCGCGGTGGACTGCGCCCACGATGGCAGGCTGCCCAATGTCATCAGCACGGCGAGAACGATATTTTTCATGTCAGTCGAGTGTCGACGATCCGACGTTCGAGCGAAAGAAACTCGCTCGATTGCATTTCTGTGAGCCTGGAAACCGTGCGCGGGAACTCGTGCGCAAGCGGCCCCTCGGTGTACAACGCCTCCGGCGGCACCTCGGCCGACATGATGAGCTTCACGCGCCGGTCGTACAAGACGTCGACCAGCCAGGTGAAACGGCGTGCTTCAGAGGCCATGCGCACCGGCATGTGCGGCACGTCGGACAACAGAACGGTGTGGAACTGGCTGGCGATCTCCAGATAGTCGTTCTGCGAACGCGGCCCGCCGCAGAGCGTCTTGAAGTCGAACCAGACCACGCCGCCGGCCTTGCGCCGTGCGCGGATTTCGCGCGCCTCGATGTGCAGGATCGGGCTCTCGTCGGCCGTTTCGGCCAGCTTTTCGAAAGCCTTGCGCATTTCCCTTTCAGCCCCTGCATCGTTCGGCGTCAGGTACATGCGCAACTGCTCGAGCGTGCGGCGCCGGTAGTCGGTGCCGTTGTCCACGCTGAGCACTTCGAGCTTCTCGTTCAGGAGCGCGATCGCAGGCAGGATGCGGTCTCGGTGCAGCCCGCCGGGATACAGGTCGTCGGGCTTGAAATTGGACGTGGTGACAAAGCCCACGCCGTTCTCGAACAGCGCCACCAGCAAGCGATGAAGAATCATTGCGTCGGTGATGTCCGCCACGTGGAACTCGTCGAAGCAGATCAGCTTGTAGCGCTTGGAGATCCGCAGCCCCAGCTCGTCGAGCGGATTGACCGTGCCCTGCAGCTCGCGCAACTCGCGGTGCACCTCGCGCATGAACTCGTGAAAGTGCAGGCGCGTCTTGCGCCTGAGCGGCACCGCGTTGAAGAACAAGTCCATCAGGAAGCTCTTGCCCCGCCCGACGCCACCATGCATGTAGACGCCGCGCGGCAGCTCGGGCCGGTTGATGAACTTCTTCAGCGCATTGGAGCGCTGGGACTTGTAGTCGCCCCACTCCCGCGCGCAGCGATCCAGCGCCTCCACGGCACGCAGCTGCGCGGGATCGCTCTGGAACCCGCGCACAGCGAGTTCCGCCTCATAGGCCTCTTTAACGCTGGTCAAAGGATCAGAAGTTCAACGTGCGCTTGTCCACGGCAAGTGCCGCTTCCTTGGTGGCTTCCGACAGCGACGGGTGCGCATGGCAGATGCGCGCGATGTCTTCGGCGCTGGCCTTGAACTCCATCGCCACCACGGCTTCGGAGATCAGCTCGCTGGCCTGCGGGCCCACGATGTGCACGCCGAGGATTTCGTCCGTTGCCGCATCGGCCAGGAACTTGACCATGCCGGTCGTGTCGCCCAGCGCGCGTGCGCGGCCGTTCGCAAGGAACGGGAAGGTGCCGGCCTTGTAGGCGCGGCCCGCGGCCTTGAGCTGCTGCTCGGTCTGGCCGACCCAAGCGATCTCGGGGCTGGTGTAGATCACCCACGGCACGGTGTTGAAGTTGACGTGGCCGTGCTGGCCCGCAATGCGCTCCGCCACCGCAACGCCCTCTTCCTCGGCCTTGTGCGCGAGCATCGGGCCGCGAACCACGTCGCCGATGGCCCAGACGTTGGGCAGGCTGGTCTTGCAGTCGTCGTCCACGGCAATGGCACCGCGCTCATCGAGCTTGAGGCCCACCGCTTCGGCGTTCAGGCCGATGGTGTTGGGCACGCGGCCAATCGAGACGATCAGCTTGTCGACCTCGAGGGTCTGCGCTTCGCCCTTGGCATTGGTCCACGCCACGCTCACGCCCTTTTTCGACGACTTGATCTCGCCGACCTTGACGCCGAGTTCGATCTTGAGCTTTTGCTTGTCGAAAGCCTTTTTGGCTTCCTTGGCAATCTGCTCGTCGACCGCGCCGAGGAAGGTTGGCAGCGCTTCGAGCACCGTGACCTCGGCGCCGAGGCGGCGCCACACCGAACCCATTTCCAGGCCGATGACGCCCGAGCCGATCAGGCCCAGCTTCTTCGGCACCGCACCGATGCGCAGCGCGCCGTCGTTCGAGAGGATGTTCTCCTCGTCGAACGGCGTGCCGGGCAATGCGCGGGCATTGGAGCCCGTGGCCAGGATGACGTGCTTGCCGCTGATCGACTCTTCGGCGGCGCCCGCCACCTTGATCTCATAGCCAGTTGCGTCGGTCTTCACGAACGAGCCACGGCCATGGAAGAAGGTGATCTTGTTCTTCTTGAACAGGTAGAGGATGCCGTCGTTGTTCTGCTTCACGACCTGGTCCTTGCGGGCCAGCATCTTGTCGATGTCCAGCCCCAGCCCCTCGACCTTGATGCCGTGGTCGGCAAAGTGGTGGCCGGCCTGCTCGAAGTGCTCCGACGATTGCAGCAGCGCCTTCGACGGAATGCAGCCGACGTTGGTGCAGGTACCGCCCGGTGCCGGGCCGCCCTTGCCGTTCTTCCACTCGTCGATACACGCGACGTTGAAGCCGAGTTGCGCGGCGCGGATCGCGGCGATGTAGCCGCCGGGGCCGCCGCCGATGACGATGACGTCGAATTGTTTGTTTGCCATCTGATTCTTTCTCCTCAGATGTCGAACAACAGGCGCGACGGGTCTTCCAGCGCTTCCTTCATGGCGACGAGGCCCAGCACGGCTTCGCGGCCGTCGATGATGCGGTGGTCGTAGCTCATGGCGAGGTAGTTCATCGGGCGGACGACGACCTGGCCGTTCTCGACCACTGCGCGGTCCTTGGTGGCGTGCACGCCGAGGATTGCGGACTGGGGCGGATTGATGATCGGCGTCGAGAGCATCGAGCCGAAGGTGCCGCCGTTCGAGATAGAGAACGTGCCGCCGGTCATCTCTTCGATGCCGAGCTTGCCGTCCTGGGCCTTCTTGCCGTATTCGGCAATCTTCTTCTCGATGTCGGCAAAGCTCATCTGGTCGGCGTTACGCAGGATGGGCACCACCAGGCCGCGCGGCGAACCGACGGCAATGCCGATGTCGAAATAGCCGTGGTAAAGGATGTCGTTGCCGTCGACCGAGGCGTTGATCACCGGGTACTTCTTGAGCGCATGCACCGCGGCCTTCACGAAGAAGCTCATGAAGCCGAGCTTCACGCCGTGTTCCTTGGTGAAGCTGTCCTGGAAGCGCTTGCGCAGTTCCATCACGGGCGCCATATTCACTTCATTGAAGGTCGTGAGGATGGCGTTGGTCGACTGCGACTGGATCAGGCGCTCGGCGATACGGGCGCGCAGGCGGCTCATCGGCACGCGCTGCTCCGGACGCTCGCCCAGGTCGGGCGCGCGGGCGGGCGCGGCGACTTGCGGCAGCGCGGGCTTGGCAGCGGGTGCGGCAATGGTGGCCGCGGGCTTGGCGCCCGAAGCCACTGCGCCGAGCACGTCGCCCTTGGTCACGCGGCCGTCCTTGCCGGTGCCAGCCACGTCGCTGGTCTTGAGATTGTTGTCGGCCAGCAGCTTGGCGGCTGCGGGCATGGCAACGTCCGACTTCGAACCGCCGGTGGCGGCGGCAGCGGCTGCTGCAGGCGCTGCTGCGGCCGGTGCCGGTGCGGCGGCGGGTGCTGCCGCAGGGGCTGCAGCGCCGGCCTTGCCTTCGGTGTCGATCTTCGCGATCAGCTGATCGGCCACCACGGTGGCGCCATCGGGCTGCACGATTTCGGCCAGCACGCCAGCCGAGGGCGCGGGCACTTCCAGCACGACCTTGTCGGTCTCGATCTCGATCAGGATTTCATCGACAGCGACGGCTTCGCCGGCCTTCTTCTTCCAGGTGAGCATGGTGGCTTCGGCCACGGATTCGGAAAGCTGGGGGACTTTGACTTCTACGATAGACATTTGGAGTGAGCTCCGCTTTTTTCTTCAGGTGTTCGTGTGAAAAGAGATCGTTTTACTTGGTCAGCACGAAGCCCTTGAGCTTGCCAAATGCGCCATCGACGAGCGCCTTCTGCTGTTCCTGATGCAGGTGCGAGTAGCCCACCGCAGGCGATGCCGAAGCGGCACGGCCGGAGTAGCCGAGCTTCTGGCCTTCCTGCATGTTTTCGTGGATGTAGTGCTGCACGAAGAACCAGGCGCCCTGGTTCTGCGGCTCGTCCTGGCACCACACCACGTCGCTGAGATTGGGATACTTCTTGATCTCGGCGGCAAACGCCTTGTGCGGGAACGGATAGAGCTGCTCGACGCGGATGATGGCCACGTCGTCGTCGCCGCGTTCTTCGCGCTTCTTGGCCAGGTCGTAATAGACCTTGCCCGAGCAGGCGACCAGGCGCTTGACCTTCTCCGCCTTGAGGCCCTTGCTGTCCGGGATGACCGTCTGGAAGCTGCCCTTGGTGAACTCGGACAACGGGGAGGTCGCGTCCTTGTTACGCAGCAGCGACTTCGGCGTCATGATGATCAGGGGCTTGCGCAGGTTGCGCACCATCTGGCGGCGCAGCACGTGGAAGATCTGGCTGGCCGTGGTCGGCTGCACCACCTGCATGTTGGTGTCGGCGCTCAGCTGCATGAAGCGCTCCAGGCGTGCCGAGCTGTGCTCGGGGCCCTGGCCTTCGTAGCCGTGCGGCAGCATCATGGTCAGGCCGTTGACGCGGCCCCACTTCACTTCGCCCGAGGCGATGAACTGGTCGATCACCACTTGGGCGCCGTTCACGAAGTCGCCGAACTGCGCTTCCCAGATCACGAGCGTGTTGGGGTCGTTCGAGGCGTAGCCGTATTCGAATGCGAGCACCGCTTCTTCCGACAGGATCGAGTCGATGACGACGAACGGAGCCTGGTTTTCAGCCACGTTCTGGAGCGGCGTGTAGGTGCCTTCGTCGAACTTCTCGCGGTTCTGGTCGTGCAGCACGGCGTGGCGGTGCGTGAACGTGCCACGGCCGCTGTCCTCGCCCGACAGGCGCACCGGATAGCCGCTGGCCACCAGCGAGGCAAAGGCCATGTGCTCGCCCATGCCCCAGTCGACATTGACGTCGCCTCGGCCCATTGCGGCGCGGTCGTCCAGCACCTTCTTCACGAGCGGATGCACCGTGAAACCGGCCGGCACCGCGGTGATCTTCTCGGCCAGGCGCTTCCATTCGCTGGTTGGAATGGCGGTGTCGCCGGCGTCGGTCCACTTCTTGTTGAGGTACGGATTCCAGTCGACGGCGTACTTGCTCTTGAAGTTGGTGAGCACCGGGTCGACGGTGTTCTTGCCTTCGTCGAAGGCGGCGCGCTGCGCCTTGACCATGTCGTCGCCGAGCGTCTCGCCCAGGCCCTGAGCGGCCAGCTTGTCGGCGTACAACTTGCGCGTGCCGGGGTGCTTGGCGATCTTCTTGTACATGAGCGGCTGGGTGAGCGAGGGGGTGTCCTGCTCGTTGTGGCCCAGCTTGCGGAAACAGATGATGTCGACCACCACGTCCTTCTGGAACTCCATGCGGAATTCAAGGGCGAGCTGGGTGGCGAGCACCACGGCTTCGGGGTCGTCGCCGTTCACGTGCAGCACCGGCGCGTCGACCATCTTGACGATGTCGGTGCAGTACAGCGTCGAGCGGCTGTCGCGCGGATCGCTGGTGGTGAAGCCGATCTGGTTGTTGATGACGATGTGCACCGTGCCGCCGGTGGAGTAGCCACGGGTCTCGGCCAGCGCCAGCGTTTCCATCACGACGCCCTGGCCGGCGAAGGCGGCGTCGCCGTGCACGATGACGGGCAGGACCTGCTTGCCCAGCGGGTCGGCGCGGCGGTCCATGCGGGCGCGCACCGAGCCTTCGACCACGGGGTTCACGATCTCGAGGTGCGAGGGGTTGAACGCGAGGCTCAGGTGCACCGGGCCGCCGGGGGTGGTCACGTCGGAGCTGAAGCCCTGGTGGTATTTGACGTCGCCGCTGGGCAGGTCTTCGGGTGCGGTGTGGTCGAACTCGGCGAACAGGTCGGCCGGCATCTTGCCCAGCGAGTTCACCAGCACGTTGAGGCGGCCGCGGTGGGCCATGCCGATCACGATTTCCTGCACGCCCTTGGCACCGGCCTGGTTGATGAGCTCGTCCATCGAGACGATAAAGCTTTCACCGCCTTCGAGCGAGAAACGCTTCTGGCCGACGTACTTGGTGTGCAGGAAGCGCTCGAGGCCTTCGGCGGCGGTCAGGCGGTTGAGCACATGCTTCTTCTGCTCGGTCGTCAGCTGCGGGTTGGTGCGCGCGCTTTCGAGCTTCTGCTGCCACCAGCGCTTGTGGTTCTGGTCGGTGGTGTACATGTACTCGGCGCCCATGGTGCCGCAGTACGTTTCGCGCAAGGCATTGAGCAGGTCGCGCAGCGACATGGTCTCTTTGCCGAAGAAGGTGTTGCTGGTGTTGAACACCGTCTCGAGGTCGGCATCGGTGAAGCCGTAGAAAGAGGGCTCGAGTTCCGGGATGGCCGGGCGCTCGGCGCGCTTGAGGGGGTCGAGGTCGGCCCAGCGTGCGCCGACGTTGCGGTAAGCGGCAATCAGCTGCTGGACGGAGGTGCGCTTGCGCCCGAGTTCGGAATCGGCGCCGCTGGCCTGCACGACCTTGGTCGTGCCCTGCTTGGCGCGTTCTGCGAAGGCGTTGATGACCGGCTGGTGCGGCACATCACGGGTGTTGGTGCCGTCGACCGCGGGCACGTTCTGCAGCGCGTCGAAATACGAGCGCCAGTTGTCTGGCACGCTGCCGGGGTTGGCAAGGTAGTTTTCGTACATCTCCTCGACATAAGGCGCATTGCCGCCGAAGAGGTAGGTGTTGCCTTGATAGGCGGTGTACGCCGATGGCGTAGAAGAATCGCTCATATTCCGCTGACCTTCGCTTCCCTGAAGGAAGCACTAGCTGGTTAAGAAACCTTCCGCGACACGGCTGAACCGATTGGCGGATGCGACTGTGGCTGGGGAAGGGCCTGAGTACCTTCGCATTGTGCCACGTCAAACATGTGGCGATGAAGCGCGCCTTCGCAAGGCGCGCTTTGCTCATTCAGACGGAAGAAACCAACTGTTTGATCTGCTGCAGCGTGGCGGGGTCGTCGATGGTGGTCAGGTCGCCGGGATCGCGCTGCTCGCAAACGGCCTGGATGGCACGCCGCAGCAGCTTCCCGCTGCGGGTCTTGGGCAGGCCGCTCACGAAGCGAACACGGGCGGGCCGCGCCAGCGCACCGAGCTGGTCGGCCACCACTTTCATGATCTCGCCCTCGAGCTTCAGGGCCTCGTCGGCATCTGTCAGGGCCTGGCCGTTCCGCGGCACGACGAAGGCCATGGCCACCTGCCCCTTGAGCGCATCGGCCACGCCGACCACTGCCACTTCGGCCACGCTGGCATGGCCCGAGATGCTTTCCTCGATCTCGCGCGTGCCGAGGCGGTGGCCCGCCACGTTGATCACGTCGTCGGTGCGGCCAAGGATGTAGAAGTAACCGTCCTCGTCGCGAATGCCCCAGTCGAAAGTCGAATAGACCATCTTGCCGGGCACGCTCTTCCAGTAGGTGTTGACGAAGCGCTCGTCGTCCTTCCACACCGTCTGCATGAATCCGGGTGGAGTCGGCCCCTCGACGACGACCACGCCCTTCTCATTCGGGGCGGTCAATTCCTCACCGGTCGATTCGTGCAGGATCTTGATGCGGTAGCCGTACATCGGTACGCCCGGGCTGCCGAACTTGCTCGGCTTGGCCTCGACGCCGTTGGCAATGGTGATCATCGGCCAGCCCGACTCGGTCTGCCAGTAGTTGTCGATGATGGGCACGCCCAGTCCGTCGCTGATCCAGCGCGCGGTGGGCTCGTCGAGCGGTTCGCCCGCGAGGAACAGCGCACGCAGGCTGGACAGGTCGTACTTTTTAAGCAGCGCCGGGTCTTGCTTCTTGAGCACGCGCACCGCAGTGGGCGCGCTGAACATCACCGTCACCTTGTACTTCTCGACCAGGCGCCACCAGATGCCGCCGTCGGGTTGCTTGTCGATGCCCTGCGTCGGCAAGCCTTCATACATGAGGGTCGCCATGCCGGCGATCAACGGGCCATAGACGATGTAGCTGTGACCCACCACCCAGCCGATGTCGCTGGTCGAGAAATACGTTTCGCCGGGTCGGCCGTCGAAGATGTGCTTCATGCTGGCGGCCAGTGCCACGGCGTAGCCGCCCACGTCGCGCTGCACGCCCTTGGGCTTGCCGGTGGTGCCGCTGGTGTAGATGGTGTAGCTGATGTCCGTGGCAGCCAGCCAGGTGCAAGGCAGTTCGGCATCGTGGTGCTTTCGGACCAGGTCGGCAGCCAGGTGGTCGCGCCCGGCCGTCAGGTCCATGGGCGCCAGGCCGCGGTCGGTCAGCAGCACCGCCGAGGGCTTGTGCTTCGAAAGCCGGATGGCCTCGTCGAGCAGCGGCTTGTATGCGATGACCTTGCCGCCGCGCGAACCGGCGTCTGCGCTCACCACGACCTTGGGCTCGGCATCCTCGATGCGCGTGGCCAGAGAGCCGCTCGCGAAACCGCCGAACACCACGCAATGGATGGCACCGATCCGGGCACAGGCCAGCATTGCGAACGCGGCCTCGGGAATCATCGGCATGTAGATGAGGACGCGGTCGCCCTTGCCCACGCCAAGCTCGATCAGGCTGGCGGCGGTGCGCTGCACCTCGGCGTGCAGCTCGCGAAAGCTGTAGGTCTTTTCGGTGCCGGTTTCGGTCGAGACGAAGATCAGCGCCGGCTGGTCGGAGCGATCGGCCAGGTGCCGGTCGACCGCGTTGTGGCATAGATTGGTGGTGCCACCCACGAACCAGCGGGCGAATGGCGGCCGGCTGGCATCCAGCACCTGGGCCGGGGGCGTCTGCCAGTCGATCAGCCTCGCCTGCTCAGCCCAGAAAGCCTCGGGGGCATCGACCGACTGGCGATAGAACTCTTCGTAGCGGCTCATCTGCGTTGTCTCCTTATATGAATCGTCCGGCGGTCACGCGCCAAAACTGAATTCATAATTATGGAGATCGATCTTGCAGCAAGCTGACGGCTCGAACAATCGGGTTCCGCCCGCGCCTGCCGCGGGCGCGAGACGCTGTCGAGCCGGCTTCACATCAGAGAACGAGCTTCAGCAACTCGGCAAATGCCGGATGTTCGGCCGTACGCAGCCATTCGAAGCCGACCATCTCGGTGGTTACCAGCTCGGCGCCCGCGCCGGCCAACCGGTCGAATGCCGCATCGCGGTTGCGCTCGGTACGCGAACTACAGGCGTCGGTCACGACCCAGACCTCGAACTCGTCCTCCAGCAGGTCGAGCGCAGTCTGCAGCAGGCAGACGTGCGCTTCGCAGCCGGCAATCACGATCGTGTTGCACTCTTCGGCCGCGGCAGCGGGTTTCTGCAGGTGCTTGGGCAGGCTGCGGGCGTTGCCCTGCGGCGCCTTTACCGGCACGCGCAGCCATTCGCCGAGGCCCTCCTCCATGCCGCTGAAATGCATCTTGGACAAGGTGCGCTGGCACAGTGCGCGAATGTCGGGCACGTTTTCGCCGAGCTTCGAGGGGTTGTGCTCGGTCCCCCAGACCGGCACCTCGAACAGGCGCGCCATCTTGCCCAGGCGCACTGCGTTCTGCGCCACGGCATCGGCCTCGAAGATCGCAGGCATCAGTTGCGCCTGATAGTCGACCAGCACGAGTTGGGATTGCGAGGCGTCGAGCAGCATGAACCGTTTCTTTCATTCAAATGGAGTTGATGGGGCCAGACCGTACCACCGAAAAGGCGCGCATCTATCTAGACTCCGGGCGGATGCAGATCTTCTTTCCGACCCGGCGCCAGTTGTCGATTCTGGCCCTTGGCGCGGCGCTCGTGGTGACCGGATGTGGCGGCCTGCGCACCGCCAAGGCGCCGCTGGAGAGCACGCTCGAAAAGAGCAGCTGCGCGCCGAACGCCGATACCCTGCTGGTGATGCTCCCCGGCGCGTATTCGCACCCGGACGAATTCACGCGCGAGGGCTTCGTCAAGGCACTGAACGACAACAGGCTCGCAGTCGACGTGATGCGGGTCGATGCGCATCTTGGCTACTACAACGGCAAGACCATCCTCGATCGCCTGGAGCAGGACGTGATGGTGCCGGCCCGCGGCAAAGGCTACAAGTCGATCTGGATCGTCGGCATCTCGGTCGGGGGGTTCGGCGGACTGCTTTATGCGCAAACGCATCCGGGCGAACTTGCCGGCCTCGTGGCCCTTGCGCCCTACCTCGGGGAGCGCACGCTCAGCACCGACATCGCCAACGCCGGCGGCGTGGCGCGGTGGACCGGCCCGCTGGGCGATCCGCCAGGCAGCGACCCGCGAGCCCCGAACGAGACTCAGCTCTGGCAATGGCTGCGCGGCTATGTGGGCACCACCGCCACGTTCGGTGCCCGCCCGCCGCTCTACCTGGGCTACGGCACCGAGGACCGCTTTGCTTTCAGCCACCAATTGCTGGCGGCCGCGCTGCCCAGGGAGCGCGTGTTCACGACCGAAGGCGGCCACGACTGGCCCGAATGGACGCGGCTCTGGCGCCGCATGCTGCCAACGCTTCCGTTGCCGGGCTGCCCCGGGTGAAGGAAAAAGCTCAGTTCGGACGCAGCCGCAGCAGCTTGCCATCCGACTCGTCGGTCAGCACATAGAGCCATCCGTCCGGCCCCTGCTTCACATCGCGTATGCGGGCCCTGCCATCAGCCATCAGCTTGTGTTCGGCAACCACCTTGCCGTCTTTCAGCTCGATGCGGTCGAGATAGCCGAACTTCAGCGAACCGGCGAACAGATTGCCTTTCCATCCCGCGCCATAGCGGTCGCTGGTGAGAAAGGCCATGCCCGACGGCGCGATCGACGGCGCCCAGTAGTGCAGCGGCTGCTCCATGCCGTCCTTTGCCGTGATGCCGTCGCCGATCTTGCCGCCGCCGTAGTTTTCGCCGTAGGTGATCACCGGCCAGCCGTAGTTGCGGCCAGCTTGCGGAACATTGATCTCGTCGCCGCCTTGGGGGCCGTGCTCGGTCATCCACAAGCGGCCGTCGGGTGCGAGCGTCGCGCCCTGCCCGTTGCGGTGGCCGTAGCTCCAGATTTCCGGCAGCGCGCCGGCCTTGTCGACGAACGGGTTGTCTTTGGGCACGGAGCCGTCCTTGGCAATGCGCACGATCTTCCCCAGATGGTTGTCGAGCTTCTGTGCATCTTCCTTGCGGCTGAACCGATCGCCCAGCGTGAGAAAAAGCGTGCCGTCCCGCGCCTCGACGATGCGGCATCCGAAATGCTGGCGACTGGCCACCTTGGGCTGCTGGCTGAAGACGATCTTGAGGTTCTCCAGCCTCGCGCCGTCTTCGGAGAGTTGGGCGCGCGCCAGCGCCGTGCTGTTGGCCGACCCGTTGGCCGCCGGCTCGGAAAAGCAGAAATACAAGGTGCGATTCTTTTCGAAGCCTGAATCGACCAGTACGTCGAGCAAGCCGCCCTGGCCTCCCGCTGCGATCGCAGGCAGGCCGGTGATGGGTGCACCGATCTTTCCGTCCGCACCGATCAGCCGCAACCGGCCTGGACGCTCGGTGACCAGAAAACGGCCGCTCGGCAGAAAGGCAACGCCCCACGGATTCTCGAGTCCGGAAGAAACAGTCTCCGGCCGTATCTGCGCCAGGGCGGTGCCCCAGAAACCCAAACCGGCGACGAGAGCACCGTTTCCCAGGAGGCGGAGGATCGTGCGAATGCGCAGGTTCATGTCTTTTCCAGATAATTGAACCAATCTTCGCGTGTATTGCGATGCAAATCCACGCTGTTAGGTCATCCAAGCTGAGTACAAAAGTTAACTTGCAGGCAATCGCTTATGGTTCATAAAGGTTGACCGTTACATTTTTTCTTCGGCTGAATCGAAAAATATTTTGTAAATCAACAGCTTGCGGCTACATTCGCTAATTCGGATGAGGTTGACATAACCGCGCGTCATCAATATCCTACGCGCCATGCGTTTTTTCGTCCTACCCGCGTCTCTCCTGTTTGCCGTCGCCGTCCAGGCCGCCCCCCAACAGGACCGAACCGATGACGAACTGGCCCGACTGCTCGCCGACAAGGGCCTGATCGGACAACTCCAGCAAGTCCGCCAAACCGTCACCGAGCGAACCTCCGATCTGGTCGTGACCGCCATCGGCTTCCTCGGCGTGCCCTACCGCCGCGGCGGCAACACGGCGGAATCCGGTTTCGATTGCAGTGGCTTCGTGCGTGCCATGTACAACCAGACGGTCGGCCACTTGCTGCCCCGCCGTGCCGAGGAACAAGCGGCCGCCACCGAAAAGATCGATCGCAGCCAGCTCAAGCCCGGCGACCTCGTTTTCTTCAACACCATGCGCCGCGCCTTCAGCCATGTCGGCATTTACGTCGGCGAAGGCAAATTCATCCATTCGCCGCGCACCGGCGCGCAGGTGCGCGTGGAAGACATGAACGGCAGCTACTGGAGCCGCCGCTTCGATGGCGCCCGCCGCGTGCTCGGTGGCGCTCCGAACGAAGAGGTCAAGGCCGCTGCCGCCGCCGCGGCCCATACCGGCAACTGAGCCAACCCGCTCCTCCGCGAATCAGAACCCAAAAAATCCCGCCGCGGCGGGATTTTTTGTGGCCGCTCCGATGACCCGAAAGCGGCACGCCCGATCGATCAGGCCTTCTTTGCCGGCGGCAGATCGGTACAGGTACCGTGCGCCACCTCGGCCGCCATGCCGATGCTTTCGCCCAGCGTCGGGTGCGGATGGATGGTCTTGCCGATGTCGATCTCGTCGGCACCCATCTCGATGGCCAGCGCGATCTCGCCAATCATGTCGCCGGCATGCGTGCCGACAATGCCGCCGCCCAGAATGCGGTGCGTCTCGGCGTCGAACAGCAGCTTGGTGAAGCCCTCGTCCCGGCCGTTGGCAATGGCGCGGCCGGAAGCGGTCCACGGGAAGTGGCCCTTCTTGATCTTGATGCCTTCGGCCTTGGCCTGGTCTTCCGTGAGGCCCACCCACGCCACCTCGGGGTCGGTGTAGGCCACGCTCGGGATCACGCGGGCATTGAAGGCGGCGCTCGAAAGCTCCTTGTCGCCCTTCTGCTCGCCAGCGATGACCTCGGCCGCCACATGCGCCTCGTGCACCGCCTTGTGCGCCAGCATGGGCTGGCCCACGATGTCGCCGATGGCAAAGATGTGAGGCACATTGGTGCGCATCTGGATGTCGACCGGAATGAAGCCGCGGTCGCTCACCACCACGCCGGCCTTCTCGGCGCCGATCTTCTTGCCGTTCGGGCTGCGGCCCACGGCCTGCAGCACCAGGTCGTACACCTGCGGCTCCTTCGGCGCCTGCTCGCCCTCGAAGGTGATCTTGATGCCCTCTTTCGTGGCTTCGGCGCCGACCGTCTTGGTCTTGAGCATGATGTTGTCGAAGCGCGGCGTGTTCATCTTCTGCCACACCTTCACCAGGTCGCGGTCGGCGCCCTGCATCAGGCCATCGAGCATTTCGACCACATCGAGCCGCGCGCCGAGGGTGGAATACAC
Organism: Variovorax sp. OV700; assembly: GCF_900099805.1. GTDB lineage: Bacteria > Pseudomonadota > Gammaproteobacteria > Burkholderiales > Burkholderiaceae_C > Variovorax. The sequence goes on from NZ_FNDR01000001.1 coordinate 78,734, forward strand.
CGTGCCCATTTCGAGGCCGATGATGCCGCCGCCCAGGATCAGCATGCGCTTGGGGTCGGTGCCCATCTCGAGCGCGCCTGTGGAGTCGACCACGCGCGGGTCCTTGGGCATGAACGGCAAGCTCACCGACTGCGACCCGGCCGCGATGATCGCGTTGCGGAACTTGACGGTCTGCTTCTTGCCGGTCGTGTCCCAGCTGGTGCCCGAGGTTTCCTCGACCTCGAGGTGGTACGGATCGATGAAGTTGCCAACGCCTCGCAGCACCGTCACCTTCCGCATCTTGGCCATGGCGGTGAGGCCGCCGGTGAGCTTGCCCACCACCTTGTTCTTGTGGCCGAGCAGCTTTGCGCGGTCCACCGTGGGCGCGGCAAAGCTCACGCCGAGGTCGGCGAAATGCTTCACTTCGTCCATCACCGAGGCAACGTGCAGCAGCGCCTTCGACGGGATGCAGCCGACGTTCAGGCACACGCCGCCGAGCGTGGCGTAGCGTTCGATCAGCACTACCTTGAGGCCGAGGTCGGCGGCGCGGAAAGCGGCCGAATAGCCGCCGGGACCGGCGCCGAGCACGATGACGTCGCACTCGACGTCGACCTTGCCACCATAGGTGGACGCCGCGGGCGCGGCAGCCGGAGCCGGGGCTGCCGCCTTGGGCGCGGGGGCCGCTGCGGCGGGCGCGGGTGCGGCCGTGGCCGGTGCGGGCGCCGCGGCACCATCGACCTCCAGCGTCAGCACCACCGAGCCCTCCTTCACCTTGTCGCCCACCTTGACCGCCAGCGCTTTCACTACGCCGGCCGCCGACGACGGAATCTCCATCGAGGCCTTGTCCGATTCGACCGTGATCAGCGACTGCTCGGCCTTGACCGTGTCTCCGACATTGACCAGCACCTCGATCACCGCGACTTCGTCGAAGTCACCGATGTCGGGCACCTTGATTTGTTGTTCGCTCATTTGGACACTTTCAGTTTGAGTGTGAGAACGTCGACCGGCGGGGCCGAATTGCGATCGAATTCGCAGGCGGCGGCGATTCCCGCCTCCGCCACGTCGCGCGAGGTGCGCGACTTGATGTCATAGGCCGCGTGCATGGCGCCCAGCGCAAAGCTGCGTCCCGAGCCGATGGCCCAGAACTGCTTGAACTCGAACACCTCGCGGTAGCTGTAGATGCCGTAGATGCCGCTGGCGTTGGCCATCAGCATCGTGAACTGGCTCGACTCGTAGGGCTCGTGCTCGTCTTCCTTGGTCTGCATGAAGAACGATTCTTTCAGCACCGGATGCAGCAGCGTGAAGGTGCGGAAAATCTCGTGCTTGCTGCCGAACAGCAGCGCCTCGCGCGGCTGCGCGGCCAGCGCATGCTGCAGCACCAGGAAGTGCGCGGCGGCGCCGGCCACGGCAAAGAGGCTCTGCCCCGCCGCATCCTCGACGGTGAAGATCTTCTGGTTTGCCTCGGCGCTGTGCGAAAGCCGCGTGTCGCCGAAGGTCACCAGAGAATCGGCTGCCATCGTGACCTGGCCGCCTTTGCGGACGGCCACTACGGTGGTCATAGCAGGATTCGGCGATAGTCCGCGAGCACCTGGCCCAGGTAGGCGTTGAAACGCGCAGCCAGGGCCCCATCGATCACGCGGTGGTCGTACGACAGCGACAGCGGCAGCGTCAGGCGCGGTACGAACTGCTTGCCGTCCCACACCGGCTTCATCTGGCCCTTGGAGAGGCCCAGGATGGCCACTTCGGGCGCATTGATGATGGGCGTGAAATGCGTGCCGCCGATGCCGCCGAGCGAGCTGATCGACATGCATCCGCCCTGCATGTCGGCCGAGCCCAGCTTGCCGTCGCGCGCCTTCTTGGCGAGTTCGCCCATTTCCTGGCTGATCTGCAGGATGCCCTTCTTGTCGGCATCCTTCAGCACCGGCACCACCAGCCCGTTGGGCGTGTCGGCCGCAAAGCCGACGTGGAAGTACTGCTTGTAGACCAGCTGGTCGCCGTCGAGGCTGGCATTGAAGTCGGGGAACTTCTTCAGCGCCGCCACCACTGCCTTGATCACGAAGGCCAGCATCGTGACTTTGACGCCCGACTTCTCGTTCTCCTTGTTGGTGGAGACGCGGAAGGCTTCGAGCTCGGTGATGTCGGCTTCGTCGTTGTTCGTGACGTGCGGAATCATCACCCAGTTGCGGTGCAGGTTGGCGCCGCTGAGCTTCTTGATGCGCGACAGGTCCTTGCGCTCGACCGCGCCGAACTTGGTGAAGTCGACCTTGGGCCACGGGATGAGACCCAGCGCCGCGCCGTCGGCGCCGCCGCCTGCCGGCGCCTTGGCCGCCGAGGCCTTGGTGCTGGCCTGGCCGCTCATCACGGCCTTGGTGAAGCTCTGGACGTCTTCCTGCGTGATGCGGCCCTTGGGACCGAAACCCTTGACTTCTTCGAGCGGCACGCCGAGTTCGCGTGCGAACTTGCGCACCGAGGGGGACGCATGCGGCAGCTTGCCCGTGGGTGCCACAGTGGGTTCGTGCGGTGCGGCGGCGGCCGGCGCCGGCGAAGCAGCGGCCGGCGCGGGGGCGCTGGCGATTGCAGCGGCGGGCGCGGCTGCCGCGGCCTGCGCAGGCGCAGGTGCCGCAGCCCCCGCGGTGCCTTCCAGCACGGCAATCAGGTCACCGATGTTGACGGTATCGCCCACCTTGACCTTGAGTTCCTTGAGCACGCCGGCTGCCGACGACGGAATTTCCATCGAGGCCTTGTCCGACTCAACCGTGATCAGCGACTGGTCGGCTGCGATCTGGTCGCCGGGCTTGACCAGCAACTCGATGACCGCGACGTCCTTGAAGTCGCCGATGTCGGGCACCTTGACCTCCACGGGACCCGAGGCCGCCGGCGCGGCAGCCGGTGCGGGCGCCGCTGCGGCTGGTGCAGGAGCGGCCGCAGCCGGGGCCGCGGCAGGCGCAGGGGCCGGTGCTGCAGAAGCACCCGCACCCTCGGCCTCGAGCACGAGCACCACGGAGCCCTCTTTGACCTTGCCGCCGACTGCGACCTTGATTTCTTTCACCACACCGGCGGTCGACGACGGAATCTCCATCGACGCCTTGTCCGATTCCACGGTGATGAGCGATTGCTCGGCCTTGACCGTGTCGCCCACCTTCACCAGCACCTCGATCACCGCGACTTCATCGAAATCGCCGATGTCCGGCACCTTGACTTCCACTGCTGCCATATCGTTTGTCTCCCGCCGTGAGGCGCCGTTCGTTCGTTGATTGTTGATGTTCAGGCGTAAAGCGGGTTGACCTTGTCGACATTAATGCCGTACTTCTTGATCGCCTCGACCACCTTGGCCACCGGCACCGTGCCGTCTTCGGAGAGCGCCTTGAGCGCGGCCACCACGATGTAGTGGCGGTTGACTTCGAAGTGCTCACGCAGCTTGTTGCGGAAATCGCTGCGGCCGAAGCCATCGGTGCCCAATACCTTGTAAGTGCGGCCCTTCGGAATGAAGGGGCGGATCTGCTCCGCGTAGGCCTTCATGTAGTCGGTCGATGCCACCACCGGACCGGTCGTGGGCGCGAGCTGCTCGGCCACGAAGGGCACGCGCGGCGCCTGGTCCGGGTGCAATAGGCTCCAGCGGTCGGCGTCCTGGCCGTCGCGCGTGAGCTCGTTGAAGCTCGGGCAGCTCCACACCGAGGCAGAGACGCCCCAGTCCTTCTCGAGCAGTTCCTGCGCGGCAAAGCTTTCGCGCAGGATGGTGCCGCTGCCCAGCAGTTGCACCGTGGGCGCCTTGGCCTTGAGCGCGGGGCCCTGCTTCGACAGGTACATGCCCTTGATGATCTGCTCTTCGGTGCCGGGCTGGAGGCCGGGCATCGGGTAGTTCTCATTGAGCAGCGTCAGGTAGTAGTAGACGTTGTCCTGCTTCTCGACCATGCGCTTCAAGCCGTGGTGCAGGATCACGCCCACTTCATGCGCGAAGGTCGGGTCGTAGCTCACGCAGTTCGGAATGGTGTTGGCCAGGATGTGGCTGTGGCCGTCTTCGTGCTGCAGGCCTTCGCCATTCAGCGTGGTGCGTCCCGAGGTGCCGCCCAGCAGGAAGCCGCGCGCCTGCATGTCGCCGGCCGCCCAGGCCAGGTCGCCGATGCGCTGGAAGCCGAACATCGAGTAGTACACGTAGAACGGCACCATGATGCGGTTGTTGGTGCTGTACGACGTGGCCGCCGCGATCCAGCTCGACATGCCCCCGGCTTCGTTGATGCCTTCCTGCAGGATCTGGCCGGCCTTGTCTTCCTTGTAGTACATGACCTGGTCCTTGTCGACCGGGGTGTACTGCTGGCCTGCGGGGTTGTAGATGCCGATCTGGCGGAACAACCCTTCCATGCCGAACGTGCGCGCTTCGTCCACCAGGATGGGAACGACGCGCGGGCCCAGCGCCTTGTCGCGCAAAAGCTGCGTGAGGAAGCGCACGTAGGCCTGCGTGGTCGAGATTTCGCGGCCATCGGCCGTGGGCTCCATCACCGATTTGAAGACATCGAGCGACGGCACCGTGAAGCTCTCGTCGGCCTTGATGCGGCGGTGCGGCAGGTAGCCGCCGAGGGCCTTGCGGCGCTCGTGCAGGTACTTCATTTCCGGCGTGTCGTCGGCAGGCCTGTAGAACGGCAGGTCGGCAATCTGGCTGTCGGGGATCGGGATGTTGAAGCGGTCGCGGAAGGCCTTGATGTCCTCGTCGCCGAGCTTCTTGGTCTGGTGGACCGTGTTCTTGCCCTCGCCGATCTTGCCCATGCCGAAGCCCTTGACCGTCTTGATCAGGAGCACGGTCGGTTGGCCCTTGTGCTTCACGGCGGCGTCGAAGGCTGCATAGACCTTTTGCGAATCGTGGCCGCCGCGGCGCAGCTGCCAGATGTCGTCGTCGCTCATCTTGGACACCATTTCGAGCGTGCGCGGATCGCGGCCGAAGAAGTGCTTGCGCACGTAGGCGCCATCGTTGGCCTTGAACGACTGGTAGTCGCCGTCATTGGTTTCCATCATGATCTTGCGCAGCGCACCTTCCTTGTCGCGCGCGATCAGCGGGTCCCAGCCGCTGCCCCAGATCAGCTTGAGGACGTTCCAGCCCGAACCGCGGAACTCGCCTTCGAGCTCCTGGATGATCTTGCCGTTGCCGCGCACCGGCCCGTCGAGGCGCTGCAGGTTGCAGTTGATGACGAAGATCAGGTTGTCCAGGCCTTCGCGCGCGGCCAGGCCGATGGCGCCCAGCGATTCGACTTCGTCCATTTCACCGTCGCCGCAGAACACCCAGACCTTGCGGTTCTCGGTATTGGCAATGCCGCGTGCGTGCAGGTACTTGAGAAAGCGCGCCTGGTAGATGGCCATCAGCGGACCAAGGCCCATCGACACCGTGGGGAACTGCCAGAACTCGGGCATCAGCTTCGGATGCGGGTAGCTGGACAGGCCCTTGCCGTCCACTTCCTGGCGGAAGTTGAGCAATTGCTCTTCGCTCAGGCGCCCTTCCAGGTAGGCGCGGGCATAGATGCCGGGCGAGACGTGGCCCTGGATGTAGAGGCAGTCGCCGCCGTGGTTTTCGCTCTCGGCGTGCCAGAAGTGATTGAAGCCGGCGCCGAACATGTTGGCCAGCGAAGCAAAGGAGCCGATGTGGCCGCCCAGGTCGCCGCCTTCGGGCGGATGATGGCGGTTGGCCTTGACCACCATGGCCATGGCGTTCCAGCGCATGTAGGCGCGCAGGCGCTCTTCGATCTCGAGGTTGCCGGGGCAGCGCTCTTCCTGATCGGGCTCCAGGGTGTTGACGTAAGCGGTATTGGCGGAGAACGGCTTGTCGATGCTGTGCTGCCGCGCATGCTCGAGCAATTGCTCCAGAAGGAAGTGAGCCCGCTCAGGCCCCTCGCTTTGAATAACGGAGGACAGTGCATCCATCCATTCACGGGTCTCCTGGGCGTCCGCGTCGTTCGCGGCTGAGCCGAACAGGTTCTCTGGATTTGCCGACATGCTTGTCTCTCCTTTAGGGCTGTGGCTGTAATTTAGTGCGCTCTGCAATAAACGCGGGCGAGTTTCGCATAGAAATTCCGATATTTCAAATGGCGCATGATGATTTCTTAATGTGACATTTCAAAACAGGCCGATCTGGCGGCCGACCGTGCGGCAACCAGTGTCACTGCAGCATTTCACTTATCGTGCAAGGGGCATCCCCTAAACTCGGAAGATGCCTTTTCCCTCTCCGCTGGCGGCGGCCCGCAGCGCCGTGAATGTGTCGCTCCTCTCGTGGTGGCGCCGCTGGTGGCGCCGGCAAACACCGGTGTTGCAGGACGCCGTCGCCATGCTCGCGCCCATCGCGGCAGTGCTGCTGTTTCTCGCCGCCATCGTTTCGTCGTTCTGGTATCTGCGCACCGAAGAAGTCGAGCGGGAGCAGGAGTCGGTGCGGCGGGATGTGGAGTACGCGCAACAGCGCATGCGCCTGCGCCTCCTGGAACGCCAGGAGCAGCTGATGCGCATTGCGCGCGACGCCTCGAACCGGGAGATCGACCCGGTCGAATTCGCGAGCCGGGCCGAATCTCTGGTGAGTCAGTTTCCCGAGCTGCAGACCGTCGCCTGGATCGACGACCGGCGCCGCTTCAAGGCCGGCTACTCCGCCCCCAGCGTGCATCCCTCGCAACAACACCTGATCGGGGACGTGCTGCGCCCTGGTGACATCGAGAGCAACTACGCGCTCGCGCGCGAACTGCGACAGCCGGTTTTCTCGCAGCCGATGGCGGGCGGCGACCCCACGGCCATGCTGCAGCTGCACATCCCTCTTTTCGACCAGGGCCTGTTCGCGGGCGTGGTGCTGGGCGAGTTCTCGGTCGACGGACTGCTGCGCTACGGCATGCCCTCGGAGGTGCAGGCGCGTTATGCCGTCTCGCTGCTCGACGCCAAGGGCAACGTGATCGCGGGCAACACGACCGCCAGCACCCGGGAAGGCGGCACGCGGCTCTTGCCCTGGTCCGAGAGAACCAACGAATACGAAGTGCCGGTGTCGCCCGTCGGCAATGCGCTGGTGCTGCGGGCGCAGGCCTACCGCACGTCGCAGGGCGTGGTCGGCAATGGCCTCTTCTGGCTGGTCTGTGCGCTCAGCGTGTTGACCAGCTGGATGCTGATCGGCACCTGGCGCCACACCCGGCGGCGCCAGCAGGCCCAGCAGCGGCTGGTCGCCGAAACCAATTTCCGGCGCGCAATGGAAAACTCCATGCTCACCGGCATGCGCGTGCTTGATTTGCAAGGCCGCATCACCTATGTGAACGCCGCTTTCTGCGCCATGACCGGCTGGAGCGAGGCCGAACTGGTGGGGCAGTCTCCGCCCTTCCCTTACTGGCTGGAATCGGACCGCGAAGTCATGAACGAGCGGCTGGAGGAAGAACTGCACGGGCGCGCCCTGCCCGGCGGCTTCCAGGTGCGCGTGAAGCGCAAGAACGGCAGCGTGTTCAACGCCCGCCTCTATGTGTCGCCGCTGATCGACGCTCGCGGCCACCAGACGGGATGGATGACCTCGATGACCGACATCACCGAGCCCACGCGCATCCGCGAGCAGCTGTCGGCGTCTTACGAGCGCTTCACCACGGTGCTCGAGGCGCTCGATGCCGCGGTGTCGGTGGCGCCCATCGGGAGCGAGGAACTGCTGTTCGCGAACAAGCTGTACCGGCTGTGGTTCGGCTCCGACACCGTGGGCCACCTGGGCATGGTGGCGCAGGCCGGCGTGCCCACCTCCAATGCGCACGATGAGGGCCTGGACGACGTCGACCCCTACGCCGGCCTGCCGATCGACACCCTGACCGCCGCCCAGGCCGCCAACAACGAGATCTTCGTGCCGCACCTGGGCAAGTGGCTCGAAGTGCGTTCGCGTTACCTCACATGGGTGGACGGCCGGCTCGCCCAGCTGGTGATTGCTACCGACATTACGCCTCGGCGCGACGCCGAGGAGCAGGCCGCCGCGCAGGCCGATCGCGCCCAAGCCGCCAGCCGCCTGATCACGATGGGCGAAATGGCCTCCAGCGTGGCGCACGAGCTCAACCAGCCGCTGACGGCCATCACCAACTATTGCAATGGGATGATGTCTCGCATCAAGGGGCAGGCGATCGACTCCGACGCACTGCTCGCGGCGCTGGAAAAAACATCGAAGCAGGCCCAGCGCGCGGGCCAGATCATTCAGCGCATCCGCTCGTTCGTGAAACGCAGCGAGCCCAACCGCACTGCCGCCGACGTGGCCACCATGGTGAGCGAGGCGGTCGAGCTTGCGGGCATCGAGCTGCGCCGGCGCAACGTGCGGCTCAACCATTACGTGGCGGCCCGGCTGCCGGTGGTGCAGGTGGACCCGATCCTGATCGAGCAGGTGATGGTCAACCTGCTGAAGAACGCAGCCGAGGCCATCGACATTGCCGAGCGCCCGCTGGCGCGCCGGAGCGTCGAGCTGCGCGTGCTGCCCAAGGTGATCGAGGGTCACAACGCCATCGAGTTCTCGGTGCAGGACACCGGCAAGGGCCTGGCACCCGAAGTGATGGACCGGCTGTATGAAGCATTTTTCTCTACCAAGCCGGAAGGCATGGGCATCGGACTGAATCTCTGCCGCACCATCGTCGAGTCGCATCGCGGGCGGATGCAGGCGGAGAACATCTACAATGGGCCGGATGTGATCGGATGCCGTTTTTCCTTCTGGATTCCGGTGTTGGATGCTCCCAGTTCCGTAGCAAGCGACGAGGCAAAGGTACCTGCATGAGTTTGATTCCGAAGAAGGGCACTGTCTATGTCGTCGACGACGACGAGGCGGTACGAGATTCGCTGCAATGGCTGCTCGAAGGCAAGGACTACAGGGTTCGCTGTTTCGATTCCGCCGAGTCCTTTCTTTCCCGCTACGACCCGCGCGAAGTCGCCTGTCTGATCGTCGACATCCGCATGGCCGGCATGACCGGTCTCGAACTGCAGGACCGGCTGATCGAGCGGCGCTCCCCGCTGCCCATCGTGGTGATCACCGGCCACGGCGACGTGCCGATGGCTGTCGACAGCATGAAGAAGGGTGCGATGGATTTCATCCAGAAGCCCTTCAACGACGAAGAACTCGTCACGCTGGTCGAGCGCATGCTCGAGCATGCGCGCGGTGCCTTCACCCAGCACCAGCAATCGGCCAGCCGCGACGCGCTGCTGTCCAAGCTCACCGGCCGCGAAGCCCAGGTGCTCGAACGCATCGTGGCCGGCCGCCTGAACAAGCAGATTGCCGACGACCTGGGCATCAGCATCAAGACGGTCGAGGCGCACCGCGCCAACATCATGGAAAAGCTCAACGCCAACACCGTGGCCGATCTGCTCAAGATCGCCCTCGGGCAGGCGGCGCCCTCCAAAGCCTAGAAGCTATTGCCCCGATAGCAATACATGTCCACCACGCCTGCGCAAGCGGGCGTTTTTACTTGGAAAATCGAAACCGATGACCGCCCAACTGATCGACGGCAACGCCCTCGCCAAAACCATCCGCGCCGAGGTCGCCGGCCGTACCGCGGCACTGAAGGCCAGCGGCGTGAACCCAGCCCTCTCCATCATCCTCGTCGGCGAAGATCCGGCCAGCCAGGTCTACACGAAGCACAAGGTCAACGACAGCACCGAAACCGGCCTCCTGGCCACGCTGGAACGTTACCCCGCCGACATGAGCGAGGCGGACCTTCTGGCCCGCATTCGCGCCCTCAACGACGACCCGCTGGTGCACGGCATCCTGGTGCAGCTGCCACTGCCGAAGCACATGGACAGCCAGAAGGTCATCGAGACGATCTCGCCGGCCAAGGACGTGGACGGTTTTCACGTGGCCAGCGCCGGCGCGCTGATGACCGGCGCACCCGGCTTCTGGCCTTGCACGCCGTATGGCTGCATGAAGATGCTCGAATCCATCGGCTACGACCTGCGCGGCAAGCATGCGGTGGTCATCGGCCGCAGCAACATCGTCGGCAAGCCCATGGCCATGATGCTGCTGGCCAAGAACGCCACCGTGACCATCTGCCACAGCGCCACCCAGGACCTTGCCGCCATCACCCGCCAGGCCGACGTGGTGGTTGCCGCGGTCGGCAAGCGCAACATTCTCACGGCCGACATGGTGAAGCCCGGTGCCGTCGTGATCGACGTGGGCATGAACCGCAAGGAAGACGGCAAGCTCGCGGGCGATGTCGACTTCGACGGCGTCAAGGAAGTGGCCGGCTGGATCACCCCCGTGCCCGGCGGCGTCGGCCCCATGACGCGCGCGATGCTGCTCGCCAACACCCTTGAAGCTGCGGAACGCGCCGCAAATTGATCTCCATGGCCAAACCCAATCCCCTCCTCGACTTCACCGACCTTCCGCTGTTCGACCGCATCGAGCCCGAGCACGTCGCCCCCGCGGTCGATGTTCTGCTGGCCGATGCCGAGGCGGCGCTGCAGACCGTCACGGCCGCCGACTTTCCGGCCGACTGGAATGCGATTTCCAAGGTGCTCGATGTGGCGTCCGAACGCTTCAGCCGCGCCTGGGGTGCGGTTGGCCATCTCAACGCCGTGGCCGATACGCCCGAGCTGCGCGCCGCCTACAACGAGGCCATGCCGCGCGTGACGGCCTTCTGGACCCGCCTGGGTTCGGACGAGCGCCTGTACGCCAAGTACAAGGCCATCGACGTGGCCACCCTCAACGCCGAGCAGCGCCAGGCGCATCGCAATGCGGTGCGCAACTTCGTGCTCGGCGGCGCCGAGTTGCAGGGCGATGCGAAGAAGCGCTTTGCCCAGATCCAGGAACGCCAGGCGGAGCTGAGCCAGAAATTCAGCGAGAACGCGCTCGACGCCACCGACGCCTTCTCCTATTACGCAGCGCTGGGCGAACTCGACGGCGTGCCGGAAGACGTGGTGGGCGCGGCCCGCGCAGCCGCCGAAGCCGAAGGCAAGCAAGGCTACAAGCTCACGCTCAAGATGCCCTGCTACTTGCCCGTGATGCAGTTTGCCAAAAGCAGCGCGCTGCGCGAAACGCTCTACCGCGCCTACGTCACGCGCGCCAGCGAACTCGGCGATCCGGCCTTCGACAACACGGCGCTGATCAACGAGATTCTTGCGCTGCGGGAAGAAGAAGCAAAGCTGCTCGGCTACAAGAATTTCGGCGAACTCTCGGTCGTGCCCAAGATGGCCGAATCGCCCGAGCAGGTGGTCAAGTTCCTGCGCGACCTCGCGGCCAAGGCCAGGCCCTATGGCGAACGCGACCTGGCCGACCTGCGCGTGTTCGCGTCGGAGCAGCTGGGCATCACCGATCCGCAAGCCTGGGACTGGAGCTACATCGGCGAGAAGCTGAAGGAAGCGCGCTATGCCTTCAGCGAGCAAGAGGTGAAGCAGTATTTCCCGGCGCCCAAGGTGATGGCTGGCCTCTTCAAGATCGTCGAGACGCTCTTCGAGGTGTCCATTCGCCGCGACAGCGCGCCCACGTGGCATCCGAGCGTCGAGTTCTATCGCATCGAGCGGGCCGGCCAGAAGGTGGGTCAGTTCTACCTGGACCCGTCGGCCCGTGCCGCCAAGCGCGGTGGCGCCTGGATGGACGACGTGCGCGCGCGCTGGCTTCGGCCGGACGACGGCGCGCTGCAAACGCCGGTGGCGCAGCTGGTGTGCAACTTTGCGAGCGGCGTGGACGGCAAGCCGCCGCTGCTCACGCACGACGACGTGACCACCCTCTTCCACGAATTCGGTCACGGCCTGCATCACATGCTCACGCAGGTGAACGAGCGCGACGTCTCGGGCATCAGCGGCGTCGAGTGGGACGCCGTCGAGCTGCCGAGCCAGTTCATGGAAAACTTCTGCTGGGAGTGGGACGTGCTTACGCACATGACGGCCCACGTCGATACCGGCGAACCGCTGCCGCGCGCGCTGTTCGACAAGATGACCGCCGCCAAGAACTTCCAGAGCGGCCTGCAGACGCTGCGCCAGATCGAGTTCTCGCTGTTCGACATGCTGCTGCACACCGAATACCAGGCCGCCACCGCGCAGCCGGGCGGTGTGCTCGCGCTGCTGGGCAAGGTGCGCGCCGAGGTGGCCGTGATGCCCTCGCCGCCCTTCAGCCGCACGCCCAACACCTTCAGCCACATCTTCTCGGGCGGCTACGCAGCCGGCTACTACAGCTACAAGTGGGCCGAGGTGCTGAGCGCCGACGCCTATGCGGCGTTCGAGGAAACCGTGGGCGCCGACGGCCAGCCGAATATCGAAACCGGCCGCCGCTACCGCCAAGCCATTCTCGAAGCGGGCGGCAGCCGCAGCGCCATGGATTCGTTCAAGGCCTTCCGCGGCCGCGAGCCGCAGCTTGATGCATTGCTGCGACACCAGGGCATGGCCGAGGCGCAGCCCGCTTGATGCGGGCCTGAAGCTTGCGATACTCGGGCGATGCCTTCGATCCACAAGAAATTTCCCTTGCATCGCCTGTCCGCCACCGCCCTGCTGCTGATTGCCGCGGGTGCCATGGCCCAGCCGATCTATCGCAACGTCGACAAGAACGGTAAGGTCACTTTCTCGGACCGCGCTCCCACCGCCAGCACCGAACCGGCCGCCGGCCCACAGGCCGCCAGCACGCCGCCGGCCAACGCCGGGCTGCCCTACGAACTGCGGCAGGTGGCGCAGCGCTACCCCGTCACCCTGTACAGCGGCGAGGAATGCGCGCCGTGCAGCACCGCCCGCTCGATGCTCACCACGCGCGGCATTCCCTTCGAGGAGCGCACCGTCAAGAGCAACCAGGACGTCGAGGCGCTGCAGCGACTGACCGCGCAGGCTTCTCTGCCGCTGCTGACGATCGGCGCGCAGCAGCTCAAGGGTTTCTCGGATTCCGAATGGTCGCAATACCTCGATGCCGCGGGCTACCCGAAGAGCAACAGCCTGCCTGCGGGCTACCGCAATCCGCCGGCCCGTCCGTTGGTTGCGCAGCAGGCGGCACCCGCTGCGCCAGAGGCTGCGGCACCAGCGCCTGCGCCGCAGCAGGCCGCCCCCGCACCCAGCGGCCCGAGCCCGAGCAACCCGGCCGGCATCAAGTTCTGATCGATCTGTAAGCGGCCGCCGGTCCGCGTCGGCGGACTTGCATCAGTCGAACTGCAGCGTCTGCACACCAGTTGGCGTGCCGAGCAGGCACACGTCGGCCTTCTGGTGCGCGAAAACGCCGACCGTGACAACGCCGGGCCACTGGCTCACCTCGGATTCGAACGCGAGAGGATCGCTGATCCGCAGCCCGGTCACGTCGACGATGTGCTGGCCGTTGTCCGTCACCAGCGCTAGGCCGTCCTTTTCCCGCACCTGCGCAATGCCGCCCATGGCTTCGAACTGGCGCATGACGCGGCGCGCCGCCATCGGAATCACCTCCACCGGCAGGGGAAAAGCGCCCAGCGTGTCGACCAGCTTGGACGCATCGGCGATGCAGACGAAGCGCCGCGACTGCGCCGCGACGATCTTTTCGCGCGTGAGCGCCGCGCCACCGCCCTTCACCATGAAGCCGTGGTGGTCGATTTCGTCGGCACCGTCGATGTAGACGCCGAGCTCCTCGACCTCGTTGCTGTCGAACACCGGGATGCCGAGCGCGCGCAGGCGTTCGGTCGAAGCTACCGAGCTGGACACCGCGCCCTTGATCTGGTCCTTGATGGTGGCCAGCGCATCGATGAATTTGTTCACGGTCGAGCCGGTGCCCACGCCAACGATTTCACCCTTCACCACGTAGGCCAGCGCGGCGCGGCCAACCTGGGCCTTGAGCTCGTCCTGGGAGATGGCGGCGGCGCCGGGAGCGGAAGAAGGAGAAACGGGTGCGGTCATCGCGGAGAATCCTTGGCTCATTGAAGTCGAGAATTATCCGATGCTCCTGCTCCCCTCTTCGCTCTACGGCCTGGCCCGGCCCTTTCTGTTCGGCTTCGACCCGGAGCACGCCCACGAACTCACGCTCGACGGCCTGGCCCGCACGCAGAACACGCCGCTGGCCTGCGCCTACGCTGCGCCACGCGTCGATGATCCAGTCACGCTCGCCGGGCTGGAATTTCCGAACCGCGTGGGGCTGGCGGCCGGGCTCGACAAGAACGCCCGCTGCATCGACGCTTTTGCCGCCATGGGCTTCGGCTTCGTCGAAGTCGGCACCGTGACGCCCAAGGCGCAGCCGGGCAACCCCAAGCCCCGCATGTTCCGCCTGCCGCAGCGTGACGCGCTCATCAACCGGCTTGGCTTCAACAACGAAGGGCTCGATGCCTTTCTCGCCAACGTGCAGAAGGCGCGCTTTCGCAAGAACGGCGGCGGCAACGTTGGCAAGAAGCCGATGCTGCTCGGGCTCAACATCGGAAAGAACGCCGCCACGCCCATCGAGCGGGCGGTGGACGACTACCTGGCCTGCCTGGATGGCGTGTATGCGCATGCCGACTACGTGACCATCAATATCTCGAGCCCCAACACGGCCAACCTGCGCACGCTGCAAAGCGACGAGGCGCTCGATGCCCTGCTGGGTGCCATTGCCGAGCGCCGCCATGCGCTGGCCGAACGCAGCGGCCGGCGCGTGCCGTTGTTCGTGAAGATCGCTCCCGATCTCGACCAGGCCCAGGTCGACGTGATTGCCGCCACGCTGCAGCGCCACGGCATGGACGGTGTGATTGCCACCAACACGACTCTGGCGCGCGATGCGGTGGCGGGCCTGCCGCATGCCGGCGAAGCGGGCGGGCTCTCGGGCGCGCCGGTGCGCGAGGCCAGCAACCGAGTGATTGCGCAGCTGCGCGCCGCCCTGGGGCCGGACTTTCCGATCATCGGGGTCGGCGGCATCCTGAGCGCGGCCGATGCCAAGGCCAAGATTGCCGCGGGCGCCGACGTGGTGCAGATCTACACTGGTCTCATCTACCGCGGCCCGGCCCTCGTGCGCGAAGCGGCCCAAGCGCTGCTGCAGCAAAGCCGCAGCGCCGCCTGAGCCTTCGTTCGCTTCTCTTCTTCTCTCTCAGCGCATGCGCCAGAGCACTGGCGCAATGAACGCCGCCCAGCGCAGCAGCCGCCTGGGACGGATCACCACCACGGCCACCGCGGCCACCACGCCGGTGGCGACCGGGTGCTCCCGCGCGATGCGCAATGCCGCGGCGGCAGCCGACTCGTCGGCCGGAGGCGCTTCGGAACCAGCACCGCCGGATCCGCCCGCGGGTTGCGGCGCCGCGCCCGCTCCCTGCATCGTGGCGATGCGCTCGCGCTGGCGCTCCATGCGCGCGAGCAACTCTTCGCGCGTGGCCGGCCGCGGCGGACGCGGTGCTTCTTCGTCCTGGTCTGGATCCTTGCCGAGTCCGAAGCTGTCCTGAACCCATGCCCAGTCGCGCTCGAACTCGTGCCGCGCGGGCATGAAGCTGTTCGAGGCATTGCGAAGGCTCAGGTACAGGCTCACTGCGGCGCCCAGCCACAGCACGACCCACACACCCGCCACGGACCAGGCAGCCGAGATGCGGTGAGGCGTTTCCCAGAAATGCACCACCACCGCCATCGACAGCAAGGCCACAGCCACCGTGGTCAGGCCGAGCACGGCCACCACGAGGACCAGCATCAGCTTGAGGCGCTGCTTTTCGTCTTCCCAGGCCATGCGCAGCAACTGCACACGGTCTTCGGCAGCCAGCGCGCCTTCGGCCGCAGCAATCCGCAGCCGTCGCAAACGGGCATCGAGCCCGAACAGGGACAGCAACCTCATGCGCCGGCTCCCGCTCGGCGCTGGACGACGCGGCAGTGTGCGTTCAGGTCAGCGGCGGCCAAGCAGCAAACCCACCAGCACACCGACGGCCAGCGCTGCGCCGGCAATCTGCCACGGTTCGTCGTGGGCGTAGGCGTTGGCACTGTTGGCCGCTTCACGGGCCTTCTGGGCTGCAAGCTTGCTCTTCTCTGCCGCAAGCTCGCGCGCAATGGCGAGCTTGGTGTCGATGCGCTGACGCAGCGCCTTGATGTGGGGAACCGAATCCAGGTCCTTGCTGGCCAGCACGCCGCGCACGTCGCTCGCGATATCTTCGGCTGCCGCTTCAATGTTGTTGGATGCACTCATTGGAATCTTTCCTCCGTGATGACACCGGCACCGCGCCGGCGGCTTCACGCCAGCAAATGGCGTGGTGTCATGTTACAGGCACAAAAGCCCCTCGTGCGCGACAGTTCTGCAGACTTCTGCACACGGAGCCCGCATTGCTTCCGTCAGCTGGAAGCGAGCAAGCTCGCCACGTAGCGCCCGATGGCAAGGCTGCTCGTGAGCCCGGGCGACTCGATGCCGAAGAGATTGACCAGGCCGCGCACGCCGTGCTCCTTTGGCCCGTCGATCATGAAGTCGCGCGCGGCCTCGCCCGGGCCTGAGATCTTGGGCCGCATGCCCGCGTAGCCGGGAATCAGTCCGCCATCGGGCAAGGCCGGCCAATACTTGCGCACCTCGGCGTAGAAGCCGTCGCCGCGTGCCGGGTCCACCACCAGGTCGTCGGCCGACTCCACCCACTGCACATCGGGTCCGAACTTGGCCTGCCCGCCAAGGTCGATGGTCAGATGAACGCCCAGCCCGCCCGGTTCGGGAACGGGATAGACGAGCCGGCTGAAAGGCGCACGGCCCGACAGGGTGAAATAGCTGCCCTTGGCGAAGTAGGCGGTCGGTATGGCCGCGGCGGGCAAGCCTTCGAACCGCTTGGCGAGGTCGGGGGCGCCGAGACCCGCCGCATTGACCACGGTGTTGCAGCGCAATGCCGTCCCGTCTTCCGCGGCAAGGACGATGGCGTCCGTACCGCATTCCGCTCGCGCGATGGGTGATTTGAGCGCCAGCATGCCGCCCGCGTTCTCCACGTCGCCCAAGAGGCTCAGCATCAGTGCGTGGCTGTCGACAATGCCGGTGCTCGGCGAATGCAGTGCCGCTTCGCAATGCAACTGCGGCTCCATCGCCATGGCCTGCTGCGCCGTCAGCAGCACGAGGTCGTCGACCCCGTTGGCGGCAGCCTTGGCGCGAATGATTTCAAGCTCGCCCACCTGCTCGGGCGAGGTCGCCACGATGAGCTTGCCGCAGCGCCGGTGCGGTACGCCGCGCTCCTCTGCGTACGCATAGAGCGCCTCTTTGCCCTCGACGCAAAGACGCGCCTTGAGCGAACCTTTCGGGTAGTAGATGCCCGCGTGAATTACCTCGCTGTTGCGCGAACTGGTACCCGTGCCAATGGCACCTTCGGCCTCCAACACCACCACTTCACGGCCTGCAAGCGCCAACGCGCGCGCCACGGCCAAGCCCACCACTCCGCCGCCGATGACGGCGCAATCAAGTTCATCCATGGCGCGAGCTTATCGCGGCTCACGCGCCGGATTCACGACGTGGTGGGAGGAGGCTCGGGATCGGTCGGATCGTCCGGTGGCGTGCTCGGCCCTTCGTCGGGTTCCACGGGCAGGTCGGGCGGAATGTCGGGATGAGTGGCCATGGTCGGTCTCCTTCCCCGTGGGTATACGCGCTCCGCCAGCAAATTGAGCCGGTGCGAGACGGCAGCTGGCGTCAGCACGAGCCGACAGTTGATTGCGGCACGCACAAAACAAAAAGCGACTTGGACAATCCAAATCGCTTTTCATCTCGAGGAATTGGTGGGCGGTGGAGGTTTCGAACCTCCGACCCCAGCAGTGTGAATGCTGTGCTCTACCCCTGAGCTAACCGCCCTGCAAACCCCTTGGCGCCACCGTTGCAGTGCCTTGGAATTAATCGCGTTGCGCGAAGCCTTCGATTATGCCACAGCATTTCAGCCGTTTTGGCGAAAGAGCGTGCGTCCGTTGCTGGATTTGTCGAGCTGCGACAACAGCGCCTCGTGCGCCGCAAGCTCCTGCTCGCCCGCCAGGATCACCGGCAGATCGAACTGGCTCAAGTCGATGGTGACGAGGGTGGTGCCCTGCGCCGGCTCGCTGGACGACACGTCGATCAAGAGCGCGTCCTGGCCGCGCGTGAGGTTGATGTAGACGTCGGCCAGCAGCTGCGCGTCGAGCTTGGCGCCGTGGAAGGTGCGGTTCGAACGATCGACGCCGAAGCGGTCGCACAGCGCGTCGAGCGAATTGCGCTTGCCCGGATAGACCTGCTTGGCCATGGCGAGCGTGTCGGTCACGTCGCCGACGAAGCTGCGCAGCGGCGGCAGGCCGGCCAGCTCGAGCTCCTTGTTGAGAAAGCCGACGTCGAAGGCCGCGTTGTGAATGATCAGCTCGGCGCCGCGCAGGTACTCGACGATGTCGTTGGCCAGCGCGCCGAACTTCGGCTTGTCGCGCAGGAAGTCGGTCGTCAGGCCGTGCACCTTGAGCGCGTCTTCATGGCTCTCGCGCTCGGGGTTGAAGTAGATGTGCAGGTCGTTGCCGGTGAGCTTGCGCGCGAAAAGCTCCACGCAGCCGAGCTCGATGACGCGGTCGCCGTTCTCGGCGGAAAGGCCGGTGGTTTCGGTATCGAGGACGATCTGGCGCGACATCAGTGATTTTCCTTGGCGTGGTTGATCGAGTACTTGGGAATCTCGATCGTCACGTCTTGCTGCGCCAGGATGGCCTGGCAGCTGAGGCGCGATTGTGGCTCCAGGCCCCAGGCGCGGTCGAGCAAGTCTTCTTCGCCCTCCTCGGCTTCGTTCAGCGAACTGAACCCCTGGCGCACGATGACGTGGCAAGTGGTGCAGGCGCAGCTCATCTCGCAGGCATGCTCGATGTTGATGTGGTTCTCCAGCAGCGCCTCGCAGATCGAGGTGCCGGCCGGCGCCGTGATTTCTGCACCCTTCGGGCAGTATTCCGGATGCGGAAATATCTTGATGGTGGGCATGTAGTTCTCAGAGGGATTCGACCTTGCGGCCCGACAGCGCGCGTGCAATGCCCGCGTTCATGCGCTGGGCGGCAAAAGCTTCGGTGTCGTTGGCCAGGGCCTTGGTGGCCGCCTCGATGGCCGCCGCGTCGTTGCTGCCGTTCGCGGCCTCGCGCAACCGCACCATCGACGCGTCGATGACGGCGCGCTCTTGCGCTTCGAGCAAGTCGCCGTCCGCATCGAGCGCGCTCTGCGTGGCAAGCAGCAAGCGCTCGGCATCGACGCGCGCCTCGACGAGCGCACGCGCCTGCATGTCCTGCTGCGCGGTGGAAAAGCTCTCCTGCAACATGGTCGCGATCTGGTCGTCCGAGAGCCCGTACGAAGGCTTGACGGTGACACTGGCTTCCACGCCGCTGCCCTGCTCCTTGGCGCTGACGCTCAGCAAGCCATCGGCGTCCACAGTGAAGGTCACGCGGATGCGCGCCGCGCCCGCGGCCATCGGTGGAATGCCGCGCAGCGTGAAGCGCGCGAGGCTGCGGCAGTCGGCCACCAGGTCTCGCTCGCCCTGCACCACGTGCAGCGCCAGGGCCGTCTGGCCGTCCTGGTAGGTGGTGAAGTCCTGCGCCATCGCGGTCGGGATGGTCTGGTTGCGCGGCACGATGCGCTCGACCAGGCCGCCCATGGTCTCGATGCCCAGCGACAGCGGAATCACGTCGAGCAGCAGGAGATCACCCGCGCCGTTGTTGCCGGCCAGCTGGTTGGCCTGGATGGCGGCGCCGAGCGCCACGACTTCGTCGGGGTTCAGGTTGACCAACGGCTCGCGCCCGAAGAACTCGGCCACGTCATGACGAATCTGGGGCATGCGCGTGGAACCGCCCACCAGCACGATGCCCTTCAGATCGTCGGGCTTGAGCTTGGCGTCGCGCAGCGCCTTGCGAACCGATGCAATCGTGCGGTCGGTGAGCGGCTTGGTGGCGGCGTCGAATTGGCGGCGGGAGAGTTCGAATTGAACCGCCTTGCCGGCAAGCTCCGCTCGGAAGGTGGTCGACTCGGTCTCGGTCAGCGCTTCTTTCGCGGCGCGGGCGGACACGAGCATGGCGGCCTTGTCGCTGTCGCTGCCGACCTGCAGGCCGGTCTGCGCGAGCACGAAGCCGGCCAGCGCGTGGTCGTAGTCGTCGCCACCCAAGGCTGAATCTCCACCCGTGGCGATCACTTCGAACACGCCCTGCGTCAACCGCAGGATCGAGATGTCGAAGGTGCCGCCACCCAGGTCGTAAACCGCGTAGACGCCTTCGCTTGCGTTGTCCAAGCCGTAGGCGATGGCGGCGGCCGTGGGCTCGCTGATGAGCCGCAGCACGTTGATGCCCGCGAGCTGCGCGGCATCTTTGGTGGCCTGGCGCTGGCCTTCGTCGAAGTAGGCCGGCACGGTAATGACCGCGCCGTAGAGCTCGTCGTCGAAGGTGTCTTCAGCGCGGAAGCGCAGCGTCGCGAGGATTTCGGCGCTGATCTCGACCGGCGACTTCTCGCCCGCGAGGGTCTGCACCTTCACCATGCCGCCCTCGCTGCCTTCGATGTGATACGACATCGATTCGCGGTTCGAGATGTCGGAGAGCCCGCGGCCCATGAGCCGCTTGACCGAGGTGATGGTGTTGGCAGGGTCTTGCCCGCGCGCCGCGACGGCGTCGAAGCCGATCTGCCGGCGGTCGCCGGCCAAGTAGCGCACGACCGAAGGCAGCAGCACGCGGCCCTGCTCGTCGGGCAGGCATTCGGCCACGCCGTTGCGCACCGCGGCCACCAGCGAATGCGTGGTGCCGAGATCGATGCCCACGGCAATGCGGCGCTGATGCGGATCGGGCGCCTGGCCGGGTTCTGAAATCTGTAGAAGAGCCATATGTATGAGGGCCTATTGTCCCAACTGATCGAACTTGGCTTCGACGTCCTGGCCGAAACGCTCAATGAACATGAGGGCTCTCACCTGCTGCGCGGCGGCGGGATAGTCGCCCTTCTCGTCGATCAGCCAGTCAAGCGACGACAGCGCGCGGGCGCGACTGGCTTCGACCTCGGCCTGCAGCTTCTCGATCGCTTCGATGTCGTCGGCGTCGTCGAGCTCCTCGCGCCATTCCATCTGCTGCATCAGGAAGTCGGGCGGCATGGCCGTGTTGTTCTCGGTATTCAGCGGCGCGCCGTTGAGTTCGCAGATGTAGCTGGCACGCCGGATCGGGTCCTTGAGCCGCTGGTAGGCCTCGTTGATGCGCACCGACCACTGCATGGCCACGCGCTGCGCCGCGATGCCTTGCGCGGCAAAGCGGTCCGGATGGGCCTCGCGCTGCAGCTCTTTCCATCGCGCGTCCAACGCGGCGCGGTCCTGCGCGAAGGTGGCCGGGACGGCGAACAGTTGAAAGTCGGTGTCGTTCAGATTCATCAGACTGCCTGCCGGGCCGCCCCAAAGGCGGTCTGCGCCCCCTCAAGGGGCAGTGAGGACACAAAGTGCCGAACGTGGGGGCTCATATGGATCAAGAAAAAACCGCCAGCACATGACATGGTGGCGGCTGTTGTCGCGGTCAGCGACGGCGCATCAGATGCGAAAGCTTTCCCCGCAGCCGCAACGGTCGCGTTCGTTCGGGTTGATGAACTTGAAGCCTTCGTTCAAGCCCTCGCGCACGAAGTCGAGCTGCGTGCCGTCGATGTAGGCCAGGCTCTTCGGATCGACCAGCACTTTCACGCCATGGTCTTCGAACACCACGTCTTCAGGCGTGAACTCGTCCACGTACTCGAGCTTGTAGGCCAAGCCGGAGCAGCCGGTGGTCTTCACGCCCAGCCGCACGCCCACGCCCTTGCCCCGTTTGCCAAGGTAGCGGGTGACGTGGCGCGCAGCGGCTTCGGTCAGCGTGACGGCCATCTCAGTGAACAGCTTCGGCGGTCTTGACGCCGTGCTTGGCCTTGTAGTCACTCACGGCCGCCTTGATGGCGTCTTCCGCGAGGATCGAGCAGTGGATCTTGACCGGCGGCAGCGCCAGTTCTTCAGCGATCTGCGCGTTCTTGAGTGCAGCCGCTTCGTCGAGCGTCTTGCCCTTGACCCATTCAGTCACGAGCGAGGACGAGGCGATGGCCGAGCCGCAGCCGTAGGTCTTGAAGCGCGCGTCTTCGATCACGCCGGTTTCGGGGTTGACCTTGATCTGCAGCTTCATGACGTCGCCGCAGGCCGGCGCGCCGACCATGCCGGTGCCTACCGAGTCGTCGCCCTTTTCGAAGGAGCCGACGTTGCGGGGATTTTCGTAGTGGTCGATGACCTTGGAAGAATATGCCATGGTGTACCTCTCAAACTTTGTTCAATCGTGGAGCGCTGGTGGGCCAGTACGTCAATGCGTCAGTGGGCCGACCACTGGATCGTGCTGATGTCGACGCCGTCCTGGAACATCTCCCACAAGGGGCTGAGCTCGCGCAGCTTGGCGACGTTGTGCTTGATGGTCGAGATGGCGTAGTCGATTTCTTCCTCGGTCGTGAAACGGCCGATGGTCATGCGAAGGCTGCTGTGGGCCAGCTCGTCGCTGCGGCCCAGGGCGCGCAGCACATAGCTGGGCTCCAGGCTAGCCGACGTGCAGGCCGAACCCGACGACACCGCCAGGCCCTTGATGCCCATGATCAGCGACTCGCCTTCGACGTAGTTGAAGCTCATGTTCAGGTTGTGCGGCACACGCTGTTCGAGGTCGCCGTTGATGAACACCTGCTCCACGTCCTTCAGGCCGTCGAGCAGGCGCTTCTGCAGTCGGGCCGCATGGGCGATGTCGTCCTTCATTTCGAGCTTGGCGATGCGATAGGCCTCGCCCATGCCGACAATCTGGTGCGTGGGCAAGGTGCCCGAACGCATGCCGCGCTCGTGGCCGCCGCCGTGCATTTGCGCTTCAAGCCGAATGCGCGGCTTGCGACGCACGTACAGCGCGCCGATGCCCTTGGGGCCATAGGTCTTGTGCGAGGCGAGGCTCATCAGGTCGATGGGCAGCTTCGTGATGTCGATGTCGATCTTGCCGGTGGCCTGGGCCGAGTCGACGTGAAAGATCACACCCTTCTCACGGCAGACGTTGCCCAGCGCGACCACGTCCTGAATCACACCGATTTCGTTGTTCACGAACAGCACGCTGGCCAGGATGGTGTCAGGACGGATCGCGGCTTTGAACTTCTCGAGGTCGACGAGGCCGTTTTCCTCGACGTCGAGGTAGGTCACTTCGAAGCCCTGGCGCTCGAGTTCGCGCATGGTGTCGAGCACGGCCTTGTGCTCGGTCTTCAGGGTGATCAGGTGCTTGCCCTTGCCCTTGTAGAAATGGGCCGCGCCTTTGAGCGCCAGATTGATCGATTCGGTAGCACCCGACGTCCAGACGATTTCGCGCGGATCTGCGCTGATCAGGTCTGCCACCTGGCCGCGCGCCTTCTCGACTGCCTCTTCAGCCTCCCAGCCCCAGGCGTGGCTGCGCGATGCCGGGTTGCCGAAATGCTCGCGCAACCAGGGAATCATGGCGTCGACCACACGCGGGTCAACCGGCGTGGTGGCGCCGTAATCGAGGTAGATCGGGAAATGAGGAGTGACGTCCATGGCTGGCTCGGGCTGGCGTGGGGGTTGTTTCTTTGGTCTGGGCGGCTTTTCGCAGCAGCGCCCGAAGGCGCCGCCTGCGACAGAGGGCATCAGGACTTCGCGAACGCGTTGCCCAGGGCAAACACCGAATTCGGCGCATTCACGCGAATCGGCTTGACCACGGGCTGCGCGGAAATGGCGCGCTTGACGACCGGCTTGTTCTCGATCTGAACGCCCTTGG
Organism: Variovorax sp. OV700; assembly: GCF_900099805.1. Classification (GTDB taxonomy): domain Bacteria; phylum Pseudomonadota; class Gammaproteobacteria; order Burkholderiales; family Burkholderiaceae_C; genus Variovorax. Next base: position 102,260 of record NZ_FNDR01000001.1, read on the forward strand.
CGATCTGGTCGTCGACCAGCTTCTGCAGCGTGACGGAATCAAGGAACTCGACCATGCGCTGGTTCAGCGAGGCCCAGAGCTCGTGCGTCATGCAGCGGCCGGCTTCGCCGAGGCAGTTTTCCTTGCCGCCGCACTGCGTGGCATCGATGGGCTCATCGACGGAAACAATGATGTCTGCAACGGTGATATCGGCTGCCTTGCGACCCAGGCTGTAGCCGCCGCCGGGGCCGCGGGTCGATTCGACCAGCTCGTGACGGCGCAATTTGCCGAACAGCTGCTCGAGATACGACAATGAAATTTGCTGCCGCTGGCTGATCGCAGCCAGCGTGACCGGACCGGTGTTCTGACGCAACGCCAGATCGATCATTGCCGTGACCGCAAAACGGCCTTTGGTAGTGAGACGCATCGCAAGCTCCTTCAAGTGCTTACCGTTGAAATGACACCGTGGCACGGGGGGCCGCGGTGACTTCGTCTCCGCCCTGCCCGACCCCTGATGCTGGTGAACCAGTCAGTGGGATCGGTCCTTCATCGCGAAGTTCTTTTTTCTTGTTGTTGAGTGTTTCGGTCAAGTATAGCAGAAGGCCCTGGAGTTTGCTCGGGTAAACCCCAGCGAAAACCCCTTGAAGAAACCGAAACCCCGTCCTACGACGGCAACACGGCGATATTGTCCCCGCCGGAGGCGCCAAACGCCTGCTCACGCAGCAGCGCCAACTGGTCGCGCACCCGCGCCGCCTTCTCGAATTCGAGGTTGCGGGCGTGCTCGAGCATGAGCTTTTCGAGCCGCTTGATCTCCCGGGCAATGTCTTTTTCGCTCATGTCCTCGACCTTGGCGCGTTCCAGGTCGAGCTTGGCCATTTCCTTGCCGGTTTTTTCGCTGTAGACGCCGTCGATCAGGTCGCGCACCTGTTTGACGATGCTGCGCGGGGTGATGCCGTTGGCCTCGTTGTGGGCGATCTGCCGGGCGCGGCGGCGCTCGGTTTCGTCGATGGCCTTCTTCATCGAGTCGGTCATGCGGTCGGCGTACAAGATGGCCTTGCCGCTCAGGTTGCGGGCCGCCCGGCCAATGGTCTGGATCAGCGAACGCTCGGCACGCAGAAAGCCTTCCTTGTCGGCATCGAGAATGGCCACCAGCGACACCTCGGGAATGTCCAGGCCTTCTCGCAGCAAGTTGATGCCCACCAGTACGTCAAAGGTGCCCAGGCGCAGGTCGCGCAAGATCTCCACCCGCTCGACCGTGTCGACGTCGCTGTGCAGGTAGCGCACCTTTACGCCGTTGTCGCCCAGATAGTCGGTCAGCTGCTCGGCCATGCGCTTGGTCAGCGTGGTGATGAGCACCCGCTCGTTCTTCTCGACGCGGATGCGGATCTCGCCCAGCACGTCGTCCACCTGGTGCGTGGCGGGGCGCACCTCGACCTCGGGGTCGATCAGGCCGGTCGGCCGCACCAGCTGCTCGACCACATTTCCGGCATGGTCCTTTTCGTACTGCGCCGGGGTGGCCGAAACGAAGATGCACTGGCGCATGCGCGTTTCGAACTCCTCCAGCTTGAGCGGCCGGTTGTCCAGCGCGCTCGGCAGACGGAAGCCGTATTCGACCAGCGTGGTCTTGCGCGCCCGGTCGCCGTTGTACATGGCACTGAGCTGGCCGACCATCTGGTGGCTCTCGTCGAGGAACATCAGCGCGTCTTTCGGCATGTAATCCGTCAGCGTGGCCGGCGGTTCGCCTGGCGCGGCGCCCGAGAGGTGCCGCGTGTAGTTCTCGATGCCCTTGCAGTGGCCGATCTCGGCCAGCATTTCCAGGTCGAAGCGGGTGCGCTGCTCCAGCCGCTGCGCCTCCACCAGCTTGCCCTGGCTGACGAATTCCTTGAGCCGCTCGGCCAGCTCGATCTTGATGGTTTCCACGGCGCCCAGCACCTTGTCGCGCGGCGTCACGTAGTGGCTCGACGGATACACCGTGAAGCGCGGAATCTTCTGGCGGATGCGGCCCGTGAGCGGGTCGAACAGCTGCAGCGTCTCGATCTCGTCGTCGAACAGCTCGATCCGGATCGCCAGTTCGCTGTGCTCGGCCGGAAACACGTCGATGGTGTCGCCGCGCACGCGGAAGGTCCCGCGGGAAAAATCCTGCTCGTTGCGGGTGTACTGCATGCGAATCAGCCGCCCGATCACGTCGCGCTGGCCGATCTTGTCGCCCACCCGCATGATGAAACGCATCTGCGTGTAGTCCTCGGGCGTGCCGATGCCGTAGATGGCGCTCACCGTGGCCACGATGACCGTGTCGCGCCGTTCCAGCACGCTCTTGGTGGCCGACAGCCGCATCTGCTCGATGTGCTCGTTGATGGACGAGTCCTTCTCGATGAACAGGTCGCGCTGGGGCACGTAGGCCTCGGGCTGGTAGTAGTCGTAGTAGCTCACGAAATACTCGACCGCGTTCTTCGGGAAGAACTCGCGAAACTCGCTGTAGAGCTGCGCCGCCAGCGTCTTGTTGGGCGCGAACACGATGGCCGGGCGTCCCAGCCGGGCAATCACGTTGGCCATGGTGAAGGTCTTGCCGGAGCCGGTGACCCCCAGCAGCGTCTGGAACACCTCGCCATCCAGCACGCCCTCGACCAGCCCGTCGATCGCCTTCGGCTGGTCGCCGGCCGGCGGATAGGGCTGGAAAAGTTCGAAAGGCGAACCCGGATATTTGATGAATTCGCCCTGTTTTGCCGGACCGATCGGGTCCAGTTTCTTCAGGTCTGCTATGGCTTCGTTGTTCTCTGGCATGGCTGTTCCCGACAGGTGGCGGTAGCGCCGGTAAAATTCAAGGCAACCGGAAAGGATAAAGCCTCCTCCGGTTGCCAGCGAAGCTTTCATCCAAAGGACCTTTCCATGTCTATGTTCACCGCGGTCGAAATGGCACCGCGCGACCCGATCCTCGGCCTCAACGAGCAGTTTGCAGCCGACACCAACCCCGCCAAGGTCAACCTCGGCGTCGGCGTCTATTACGACGACAACGGCAAGCTGCCCCTGCTCCAGTGCGTGCAGGCCGCCGAACAGAACATGATGAAAACCCCCTCGGCTCGCGGCTACCTGCCGATCGACGGCATCGTGGCATATGACAACGCGGTCAAGGGCCTGGTCTTCGGCGTCGACAGCGAACCCGTGCAGTCGGGCCGCGTGGCCACGATCCAGGCCATCGGCGGCACCGGCGGCCTCAAGGTCGGCGCCGACTTTCTCAAGAAGCTCAACCCTAACGCCAAGGTGCTGATCAGCGACCCTAGCTGGGAAAACCACCGCGCCCTGTTCACCAATGCGGGCTTCGAAGTCGAAAGCTACCCCTACTACGACGCCGCCAAGCGCGGCATCAACTTCGACGGCATGCTGGCCGCCCTGAACGCGGCGCCCGCCGGCACTGTCGTCGTGCTGCACGCCTGCTGCCACAACCCGACCGGCTACGACATCACGTCCGAGCAGTGGGACCAGGTCGTTGCCACCGTCAAGGCCAAGAATCTCGTCCCCTTCCTCGACATGGCCTACCAGGGCTTCGGCTACGGCCTCAAGGAAGACGGCGCCGCGGTTGCCAAGTTCGTCAACGCCGGCCTGACCTTCTTCGTCTCGACCTCGTTCTCGAAGAGCTTCAGCCTCTACGGCGAGCGCGTGGGCGCCCTGTCGGTGTTGTGCGAAAGCAAGGAAGAAGCTGGCCGCGTGCTCTCGCAGCTCAAGATCGCGATCCGCACCAACTACAGCAACCCGCCGATCCACGGCGGTGCCGTGGTGGCTGCCGTGCTCGGCAACCCCGAACTGCGCGCCCTGTGGGAAAAGGAACTCGGCGAAATGCGCGTGCGCATCAAAGCCATGCGCCAGAAGCTGGTCGACGGCCTCAAGGCCGCCGGCGTGAAGGAAGACATGAGCTTCATCACCACGCAGATCGGCATGTTCAGCTACTCGGGCCTCAGCAAGGACCAGATGGTGCGCCTGCGCAACGAATTCGGCGTGTACGGCACCGACACCGGCCGCATGTGCGTGGCCGCGCTCAACAGCAAGAATATCGACTACGTCTGCGCGTCGATTGCCAAGGTCATCTGACTGTCAACAAAATGTGGGGGGAATTCGTCAACTGACATTCCTTCACATTTGATGAGAAATAAGCGCCCCCGCAGCGGGATCTACGTACGGGTAAGGCCCGCTGTGCGGCGGTCATGGCGCTGATATATTGCACCGCAACATTCCACTCCAACACCAGCGATGCTCTACCAACTCTATGAAGCCCAGCGTTCCTTGATGGAACCGTTCTCGGACTTCGCGCAAGCGGCGTCCAAGCTGTTCGGCCAAGGTGCCGTCTGGGGACAAGCGCCCATGGCCCAGCGCATGGCAGCGGGTTACGACCTTCTCTATCGGTTGGGCAAGGACTACGAGAAGCCCGAGTTCAACATCAAGTCCGTGAAGGTCGAGGGCGAAGACGTGGTCATCCAGGAGGCCGTCGAGCTCGACAAGCCGTTCTGCGAGCTGCGCCGCTTCAAGCGCTTCACCGACGAGCCGCACATCCTCAAGACGCTCAAGAGCCAGCCCGTGGTGCTGGTCGTGGCGCCGCTGTCGGGCCACTACGCCACGTTGCTGCGCGACACGGTGCGCACCATGCTGCAAGACCACAAGGTCTACATCACCGACTGGAAGAACGCGCGCCTCGTGCCGATGTCCGAAGGCGAGTTCCACCTCGACGATTACATCAACTACGTGCAGGAGTTCATCCGCCGCCTGCAGGCCGAATACGGCAACTGCCACGTGGTGAGCGTGTGCCAGCCCACTGTGCCGGTGCTTGCTGCCGTGTCGCTCATGGCAAGCCGCGGCGAGCAGCTGCCGCTCTCCATGACGATGATGGGTGGTCCCATCGACGCGCGCAAGTCGCCCACAGCGGTGAACAACCTCGCGATGAACAAGAGTTTCGAGTGGTTCGAGAACAACGTGATCTACCGCGTGCCGCAAGGCTTTGCGGGTGAAGGCCGCCGCGTGTATCCGGGCTTCTTGCAGCACACGGGCTTCGTGGCCATGAACCCCGACCGCCATGCCAGCAGCCACTACGACTACTTCAAGGACCTGATCAAGGGCGACGACGCCAGTGCCGAGGCCCATCGCAAGTTTTACGACGAGTACAACGCAGTGCTCGACATGGATGCCGACTACTACCTGGACACCATTCGCGTCGTGTTCCAGGACTTCGAACTCGTCAACGGTACCTGGGACGTCAAGAACCCCAAGGGCCAGATCGAGCGCGTGCGCCCGCAAGACATCCACTCCACGGCCCTGCTCACCGTCGAAGGCGAGCTCGACGACATCTCGGGTTCGGGCCAGACCGAGGCCGCGCACAGCCTGTGCACCGGCATCGACAACGCGCAGCGCGAACATTACGAAGTCAAGGGCGCGGGCCACTACGGCATCTTCAGCGGCCGCCGCTGGCGCGATCTGGTCTATCCCAAGATGCAGAAGTTCATCGCCGCGCACGACCAGCCCCAGCGGCGCAGCACTGCTCCCGAGAGCCTGCCGGCCGAAGACCGGATCAAGCCGGGCCGGAGCACGCCTGCCGTTGCAGCCAGGAAGAATGTCGCAGCCAAGAAAGCGGTGGCGGTCGCCGCCGTGAAGAAGCCCGCGGCACGCAGGAAGTGATCGGGCTGGCCGCACGCATCCACGATGCACTGCCCCAGACGCAGTGCACACGCTGTGGCTACCCTGATTGCGCCGGCTATGCCCAGGCGGTGGCCGATGGCGCCGCCAACATCAATCAATGCCCTCCCGGCGGTGCGGAAGGCATCGCCAGGCTGGCACGGCTGACAGGCCGCGAGCCGCTCCCACTCGATCCGCAGTTCGGCACCGAAGGCCCGCGCGCCATGGCGGTCATCGACGAAGCTTGGTGCATCGGCTGCACGCTCTGCCTGGACGCCTGCCCCACCGACGCCATCGTCGGCATCAACAAGCGCATGCACACCGTGATCGAAGCGCACTGCACGGGCTGCGAGCTTTGCATTCCTGTCTGTCCTGTCGATTGCATTTCGCTCGAGGTCGAGACGCCCGGCCGCACCGGCTGGCAAGCCTGGTCAGAAGCGCAGGCAGACGCCGCGCTGCAACGCTACAAGCTGCATGGCGAGCATCGCCGTGTCGACAAGCAGCAAGCCAACGAACCGGCCCCGATCGCTGAACCGCAAACTGCCGACACGCGCAAGCGATCCATTGTCGAAGCCGCTCTGGCGCGTGCCCGCGCCGCCTCGCAACAACGTCCACCCGCCGCCAAGCCATGACATTCGACACGCTGCTGATCTACGCCGTCGCCTCGCTGGCATTGGCCGTGATCCCCGGGCCCACGATGCTGCTGGCGCTGTCCAACGGCATCGACGGCGGCATGCGCCGCGCGAGCTGGGGCATTGCCGGCGCATCGCTCGGCAGCGTCACGCTGATCGCGGTGGTCGCGCTCGGGCTCGGCTCGCTGCTCGCCGCATCGGAGCTGCTCTTCAACGCGATCCGCGTGGCCGGTGTTGCCTACCTCGTCTGGCTCGGCGTCAAGCTGTGGCGCAGCGAGGCGACCGACCTCGGCACGGCGCTGGCCAAGTCGGCCATCGAGGCTCGCCCGCACGGCCGCGTTGCGCTCGTGCGCAGCCTGCTTGTGGCGATGTCCAATCCCAAGACGGTGCTGTTTTTCGCGGCCTTTCTGCCGCAGTTCATCGACATCGCCAAGCCGCAGGGCACGCAATACCTGTTGCTGGGCGCGATCTTCGTGGTGCTCGACACCTGCGTGATGCTCGCCTATGCGGCCGCCGGAACGCAGGCCGTGCGCTTGCTGTCGCGCCGCGGCCTCAAGGTGCTGAACCGCAGCTGCGCGGCGGGCATGTGGCTGCTGGCGGCAACGCTCGCCTTCTGGCGCCGTCCGGGCACCTGAACGGCGCGACGCTCAGCCCTTCGGCGTCTTCTGCGGGCGCTTGAAGAGCAACAGCAGCACACCGGCCAGCACGACGGCCACGGCGTACCACTCGAAGCGCGTCACGGTCTCGTTGGCAATCCACATGCCCAGCAGCATCGCGATCACCGGATTGACGAAGGTATAGCTCGCGGCCAGTGCGGCCGGCGCCTTGGCGAGCAGCACCATGTAGGCATTGAACGCGATCAGCGAGCCGAACACCACGAGGTACAGCCAGGCCGCAACGGCCTCGGGCTGCGGCGGCCACGCCAGCTCTTCACCAGAGATGGCCGAGAGCACCAATAGCACCACGCCGCCACAGATCATCTCGCTCGCAAAACCCATGGCGCCGGGCGCGAGCGGAAGGCTGCGCTGACTCAGCACGCTGCCCATCGACCAGCAGACACAGGCGATCGAAATGGCGACAAGGCCCGCAGGCGACGACTGGAAGCCGCTGCCCTGCGTCAGCATCAGCACGCCGACGAGCCCGAGCGCAATGCCCGCCGCCTCCAGCCGCGTCGGCTTCACGCCCCAGACCAGGTTCAGCAACGCGATCAGCAGCGGCACCACCGCGATGAACGCCACCACCAGCCCCGAGCCGATCGACACTTCGGCATGGGCCGTGCCGCCCATGCCACCACCCAGCATCAACGTACCGACCACGAGCGCATTGCGCCATTGCAAGCGCGAGGGCCAGGCCGCGCCGCGCCAACGCATCCAGGCGGCCAGCAGCACGCCCGCGAACAGGAAGCGCGAACCCATCTGAAGAAAGGGCGCGAAACTGATCAGCGCGTACTTGATCGCAAGATAAGTCGAGCCCCAGACCACCCAGGTGGCGGCCAGGCAGAGCCAGAGAATCAGCGGGAGCGCGCTGCGCGCGGATTCGGGCGCGGCTTGGGCGGGAGAAGCAAGGGTCGGCATGGCGGGTCTTGTCTTGTTGTCTTTGTCGGTAAGGAAACGCCATCCATGGTATGAAAGCGTTCCTCCGGCAGCCATGCACATTTCATGGTTGTTGTCGTTCCCTACCGTCGATTTAAAGGAGTTGCATGGACTTCCCCTTGAACCCCGCACTGGATGCCCACGACACCCGCATCCTGGCCGAACTGCAGGGCGATGCACGGCTCTCCATGGCCGAGCTCGGCCGCCGCGTGCACCTGAGCCAGCCGGCCGTGACCGAGCGTGTGAAAAAACTGGAGGCTGCAGGCGTGATCAGCGGCTACCGCGCCACGCTCAATCTCGGCAAGCTGGGCTATGGCATCCGCGCCATCATCCGTGTCGGCCGCGCCGACTATGCACGCGTGGTCGAGCTGGTTCAGCAGACGCCCGAATGCGTCAATGCCTACAACGTGACCGGCGACGACAGCTGGATCCTGGAGATTGCCGTCATCGACGTGAGCCATCTCGATGCGGTGGTCACCAAGTTCTGCATCCTCACCGAGACCGCGACCTCGATCATCCTGAACCCGGCGCGCGAGCACCAGCCGATGCTGCCGCCTCAGCGCTCCGACGTGAAGCCGCCCATCAAGAAGGTGCTCAACGCGTAGCGGCGAGCGCGTTGAAGGCGGTCACCACCTCGGGCGGCGCCTGGACCAATTCGATCAGCACGCCCTCGCCCGCGATCGGAAATTCGTCGTTCGCCTTCGGATGCAGAAAGCAGATGTCGAAGCCGGCCGCGCCCTTGCGGATGCCGCCGGGTGCGAAGCGCACGCCCTGCGCCGTGAGCCACTCGACGGCCTTGGGCAAGTCGTCGATCCACAGGCCCACGTGGTTGAGCGGCGTGGTGTGGACCGCGGGTTTCTTTTCCGGGTCGAGCGGCTGCATCAGGTCGACCTCGACCTTGAATGGCCCGCTGCCCATCGCACAGATGTCCTCGTCGACGTTCTCGCGCTCGCTCTTGAAGGTGCCCGTGACCTCGAGCCCCAGCATGTCGACCCAGAGCTTCTGCAGCCGCATCTTGTCCGGCCCGCCGATGGCAATCTGCTGGATGCCCAGCACCTTGAAGGGACGTGCCGCGGCCGTCATGCGCAGGCCCCGCCTTCTTCGGCGGCGGTGGTCCGGCGCGATTGAAGCCCCAGCTTGCGCAGCAACTGCACGTCGGCCTCCACATCGGGGTTGCCGGTGACCAGCAGCTTGTCGCCGTAAAAGATCGAGTTGGCGCCGGCCATGAAGCACAGCGCCTGCACCGCATCGCCCATCTGCTGGCGCCCGGCCGACAACCGCACACGCGCAGTCGGCATCGTGATGCGCGCGACCGCGATCATGCGCACGAAGTCGAAGGGATCGACCGGCTCCGAATCGGCCAGCGGCGTGCCGGGCACGCGCACCAGGCTGTTGATCGGTACCGACTCCGGGTACGGGTTCAAATTGGCCAATTGCGCGATCAAACCCGCGCGGTGCACCGGCTGCTCACCCATACCGACGATGCCGCCGCAGCACACGCTGATGCCGGCGCTGCGCACGTGGGCCAGCGTGTCGAGCCGGTCCTGGTAGGTGCGCGTGTCGACGATGTCGGTGTAGTACTCGGGGGCGGTGTCCAGGTTGTGGTTGTAGTAGTCGAGGCCCGCGGCCTTGAGCTGGTGCGCATGGTGCGGCTCCAGCATGCCGAGCGTGGCGCAGGTCTGCAGGCCGAGGCCCTTCACCGCCTCGACCAGCACCGCCACCTTCTCGACGTCGCGGTCCTTCGGCGCGCGCCATGCGGCGCCCATGCAGAAGCGCGTGGCGCCGGCGTCCTTGGCGGCCTGCGCGGCGCGCACCACCTCGTCGACTTCCATGAGCTTCTGCGCCTTCACGCCGGTGTCGAACTCGGCCGACTGCGGGCAATAGCCGCAGTTCTCGGGACAGCCGCCGGTCTTGACCGACAGCAAGGTCGCCAGTTCGATGTCGCCTTCGGGAAAATGCTGGCGATGCACCGTCTGCGCTTCGAACAGCAGGTCCATCAGCGGCTTGTCGAGCAGCGCCTGGATTGCCTCGATCGACCAGGGGCCTTGCGGCGTCACCGGTTTCGCTGGCCGGTGCAGCGTGACAGGCGCCGAGATGGGCGCTTCAAAAAAAAGATCGGAGGTCGTCATATCAATAAAACTCTTTCATAACTGCCCGAAGCGTTGCCTGTTCGGGAAACACCGCGGAACCGGCTTCGCCGGGCCGCAGGTGTTGCCCCCGGAAGGGGGTTGGAGAAGCGACACGAAGTGCGCGAAGCCTGGGGGTGAGCTTTATTCAAACTCCAGAATGATTTGATCGACCGCGAGCGACTCGCCCTTGTTGGCCGAAACCTTGCCCACCACGCCGTCTTGCGTGGCGAACAACACGTTTTCCATTTTCATGGCCTCGATCACGGCCAGCTTCTCGCCGGCACGCACCTGCTGGCCCGGCTGCACCGACACCTCGACGAGCAAGCCCGGCATCGGCGACATCAGGAACTTGCTGAGGTCGGGCGGCGCCTTGTAGGGCATCTGCTCGAGCAGGCGCGCGCCGAGCGGCGACAGTACCATGGCCTCGATCTGGGTACCGTCGTGCGCCACGCGCAGCGCCAGCGGGTTCCTGCCCGCGCCGCGCTCCACCTGCGCGGTAAAGGGCCGGTCGTTGACCATGCCCTGCACGCGAACCGCGCCGAGCGCAAAGCCGCTGTCGATCTTGTAGCTCTTGTCGCCCACGGCCACGGCGCTGGCACCGGTCTTGCCGTGGAAGTCGGTCACCGACACCGGGTGGTGCACATGCTTGCCCTCCGGCCCCAGTTCCACCACCACGAACTGCTCACCCACCTTCACGCCATGGCCTTCGAGCTGGCCACTGATGCCCGAGGCACGCGCGCGGTAGCGGCGGTGCACATACGCCGCGAGGGCAATCAGGAACGCCGGATCGGCGTGCGGCACGTCTTCGGCATGGAAGCCCTTGCCGTAGTGCTCGGCGATGAAGCCGGTGTTGAAGTCGCCCGCCACGAACTTCGGGTGCGCGAGCAGCGCCGCCTGGAAAGGAATGTTGCTGCTGATGCCGCGGATCACGAAGCCATTGAGCGCCTCGCGCATCCGCGCAATCGCATGCTGCCGGTCCTTGCCGTGCACGATGAGCTTGGCGATCATCGAGTCGTAGTACATCGGGATCTCGCCGCCGTCGTAAACGCCGGTGTCCACGCGCACGCCGTTCAGGCGCTCGGTGTCGCTGGCAAACATGGTTTCGGCCGGTGGCTGGAACTTCACCAGACGGCCCGTCGACGGCAGGAAATTTCGAAACGGATCTTCGGCATTGATGCGGCACTCGATGGCCCATCCGTTGCGCTTCACCTCGGCCTGCGTGAGCGGCAGCTCTTCGCCGGCCGCGACGCGGATCATCAGTTCGACCAGGTCCAGCCCGGTGATGCACTCGGTGACCGGATGCTCCACCTGCAGGCGCGTGTTCATCTCCAGGAAATAAAAGCTCTGGTCCTTGCCGACCACGAACTCCACCGTGCCCGCACTCTGATACTTCACGGCCTTGGCCAGCTGCACCGCCTGCTCGCCCATTGCCTTGCGCGTCGCGTCGCTGATGAAGGGCGACGGCGCCTCCTCGATCACCTTCTGATGCCGCCGCTGGATCGAGCATTCGCGCTCGTTCAAGTAGATGACGTTGCCATGCGAATCGCCCAGCACCTGGATCTCGATGTGGCGCGGCTCCTCGACGAACTTCTCGATGAACACGCGGTCGTCGCCGAAGCTGTTGCGTGCCTCGTTGCGGCACGAGGTGAAGCCCTCGAAGGCCTCCTTGTCGTTGAAGGCCACGCGCAGGCCCTTGCCGCCGCCGCCGGCCGAAGCCTTGATCATCACGGGGTAGCCGATGTCCTTGGCGATCTCGACCGCACGCTCGGCCGTTTCGATGGCATCGTTCCAACCCGGAATGGTGTTGACCTTGGCTTCGTTCGCGAGCTTCTTCGAGGCGATCTTGTCGCCCATCGCCGCGATCGAATAGTGCTTCGGCCCGATGAAGGCAATGCCTTCTTCCTCGACCTTGCGGGCGAAGGCTTCGTTCTCCGACAGGAAGCCGTAGCCCGGATGCACCGCCTCGGCGCCAGTCTGCTTGCAGGCCGCAATGATGCGGTCGGCCTGCAAGTAGCTCTCGCGGCTGGGCGCGGCGCCGATGTGAACGGCCTCGTCGGCCAGTTCGACGTGGCGGGCTTCCTTATCCGCGTCGGAATAGACGGCAACGGTAAGGATGCCCATCTTCTTGGCTGTCTGTATCACGCGGCAGGCGATTTCACCGCGGTTGGCGATCAGGATTTTTTTAAACATGCTGAATCCGTTTTATTTTGCTGACCGCCTCAGCGGTTGATGAACATCGAATACGCGGGCTGCGCTTGCGACCGATCGACGAACACATACGCGATGCCGTCGGAACAGAAGTTCGCCACCTCGGCGCACTCACCACCCGGGAGTTCGATCCAGTTGTCGATCTGCAGGAACAAGCGTCCTGCCGGCATCAGCTGCGCGCCGTTGGCCGTCCAGTAGGGCACGCCGCCGCTCTTCGTACACCACGGGCTCGCCCAATCGTGGGGATGTTTGACTTCGTCCGGCAGATCGAAGTGGGCCTGATAGTCATAGAACGCCTCCTCCAGTTCTGCGGGGGCGCCATCGTCATCTGCACGCCATCCGGTGACGGCCATCTCGCGCAGAAGTGCGGGTGGTCCGTCGGCAGGGTCCAAAGGCGGCGCCGTCGGCCCCGCGCCCAGATCGGCGCGCTGCACGACGAATGCGGCGTTTGCACCTGCGCCGTGCTCCCAGAAGCTGCAGATGCTGTCCCACTCGCACTTGAACAGAAACAGCACCTCGTCGCTCGCGAGCGGCAATGCGTCGCCGTCGGCCGGCAACTGCGCAAGATGGCTCATGGCCCGGTTGCATTCAGCGCAAACCGGCCAGAGGCGCGAGGGGAGTCCCCAGGGCAGGCCGCCTAGCTTGGGAACAAGTCCGGGTTCCGCTCCCTCGCGGAACTGGGGGTAGTGGCTGCGCATACGAATCAGAGCGGAATGTTTCCGTGCTTGCGCCACGGGTTCTCGAGCTTCTTCTCGCGCAGCATCACGAGCGAGCGGCAGATGCGCTTGCGGGTTTCGTGCGGCAGGATCACGTCGTCGATGTAGCCGCGCGCGCTCGCCACGTAGGGGTTGGCAAAGCGGGCCTTATATTCGGCCTCGCGGGCGGCCAGTTTCTCAGGGTCGTTCTTGTCTTCGCGGAAGATGATTTCCACCGCACCCTTTGCGCCCATCACCGCGATCTCGGCGCGCGGCCACGCCAGGTTGACGTCGCCGCGCAGGTGCTTGGAAGCCATCACGTCGTACGCACCGCCATAGGCCTTGCGGGTGATGACGGTGATCTTCGGCACCGTGCATTCCGCATACGCATAGAGCAGCTTGGCGCCGTGCTTGATGATGCCGCCGTACTCCTGGCCGGTGCCGGGCATGAAGCCAGGCACGTCGACGAAGGTCACCACGGGAATGTTGAAGGCATCGCAAAAACGCACGAAGCGCGCGGCCTTGATGCTGCTCTTGATGTCCAGGCAGCCTGCGAGCACCAGCGGCTGATTGGCCACGATGCCGACGGTCTGGCCTTCCATGCGGGCGAAACCGATCACGATGTTTTTCGCGTAGTCGGGCTGCAGCTCGAAGAAGTCGCCGTCGTCCGCCACCTTGAGGATCAGTTCCTTGATGTCGTAGGGCTTGTTCGGGTTGTCGGGCACCAGCGTGTCGAGCGAATAGTCGGGCCGGTCGGCCGGGTCGCCCTGGCCGTTGTTGCCCAGGCGCACTGGCGGCTTCTCGCGGTTGTTGAGCGGCAGGTAGTTGTACAGGCGGCGCAGCATCATCAGCGCCTCGACGTCGTTCTCGAACGCCATGTCGGCCACGCCGCTGCGCGTGGTGTGGGTGACGGCGCCGCCGAGCTCCTCGGCCGTCACGCTCTCGTGCGTCACGGTCTTCACCACGTCGGGGCCGGTGACGAACATGTAGCTCGAATCCTTCACCATGAAGATGAAGTCGGTCATGGCGGGCGAGTACACCGCGCCGCCCGCGCAAGGGCCCATGATCATGCTGATCTGCGGCACCACGCCCGAGGCCATCACGTTGCGCTGGAACACGTCGGCATAGCCGCCGAGCGACGCTACGCCTTCCTGGATACGCGCACCGCCCGAATCGTTGAGGCCGATGACCGGTGCGCCGACCTTCATCGCCTGGTCCATCACCTTGCAGATTTTTTCGGCATGCGCTTCGCTGAGCGCGCCGCCGAAGACGGTGAAGTCCTGGCTGTAGACGAAGACGAGGCGGCCGTTGATCATGCCGTAGCCGGTGACCACGCCGTCGCCGGGAATCTTCTGCTCGGCCATGCCGAAATCGACCGAGCGGTGCTCGACGAACATGTCCCACTCTTCGAAGGTGTTGTCGTCCAGCAGCAGCTCGATGCGCTCGCGCGCGGTGAGCTTGCCCTTGGCGTGCTGCGCGTCGATGCGCTTCTGTCCGCCGCCGAGGCGCGCCTGGGCGCGGCGCTTTTCGAGTTGTTCGATCAGTTCTTGCATGGTGTGCTTCCGAAGCTGTGGTCCTGAATTTTGTCGGCCGTCATGGCCTTGCGGTGATGGCGGCGGCCGCGAGCAGCTGGCGTGCCGCCGTCGATGCGGGCAGCGCGCCCTCTGCCACCTGCTGGGTGAGTTGTGGGAGCATTTCGCGCACCTGCGCGTGCTGCCTGAAGGCCTGCTTGAGCCCCGCGTCGATGCGTTCCCACATCCACGCCGTGGCCTGTTTTTCGCGCCGCTTCGCGAGCTTGCCGTTGGCGGTCTGCAAGGCCTTGAACTGCGTGACGGCATCCCAGAAGGCATCGACACCCGTACCGGCTAGCGCGCTGAGCTGCAGCACCTTGGGCAGCCAGAAGCGCACTTCCACGCCGCTGTGCGCATCGTGCACCGCATGCGCGTGGTCCGGGTTGCCCTGGTGGCCGAAGAGGCGCAGCGCCGAAGTGATCTGTGCCTGCGCACGCGTGGCGGCATCCTTGTCGATGTCGGCCTTGTTGATGACGACGAGGTCGGCCAGCTCCATCACGCCCTTCTTGATGGCCTGCAGGTCGTCGCCCGCATTGGGCAGCTGCATCAGCACGAACATGTCGGTCATGCCGGCCACGGCGGTTTCGCTCTGGCCCACGCCCACGGTCTCGACGATCACGATGTCGTAGCCCGCGGCCTCGCACACCAGCATCGCTTCGCGCGTCTTCTCGGCCACGCCGCCGAGCGTTCCGCTCGACGGGCTGGGCCGTATGTAGGCGCGTTCGTGGACCGAAAGCCGCTCCATGCGCGTCTTGTCGCCCAGGATGGAGCCGCCAGAGACGGTGGAGGACGGATCGATGGTGAGCACCGCCACGCGGTGGCCCTTGCCGATCAGCAGCAGCCCCAGCGTTTCGATGAAGGTCGATTTGCCGACGCCCGGCACGCCCGATATACCCAGGCGAAAGGAGTTTCCGGTGCGCGGCAGCAGCACGGTGAGCAGTTCGTCGGCCTGAACGCGATGGTCGGCCCGGGTGGATTCGAGCAGCGTGATGGCCTTGGCGATGGCGCGGCGCTGCACCATGCCGTCGGGCTCGGTGATGGCGCGCTCGAGTGCCTCGGCCGACTTCAGCACGCGCCCTCCGAGGCCACGCGCCAGCGGTAGTGCAGATCGACGCCCTCCTCGCCTTCGAGCACGAAACCATGCCGCAGATAGAAGCGGTTGGCGTCGCTCTGCACGAGCGCGGTGAGCTTGATGTCCAGCTGCTGTTCGCGCGCCTGCGACTTGGCCCACTCCATCACCCATTCGCCGATTCCCAAGCCCTGGAAGCCGGTGCGCAGGTAGAGATGGTCCAGCCGCAGCGCATCCGCGCCCTCGGGCTTGAGTGTGACGAAACCGATGCGCCCGTCGCCGTCGAGCATGATGTGGTGCATGAAAGGCACGACGAAACCGGCTTGGAGCCGTTCGCGCGAACGCGCAGGGTCGAAGCGCCCGACACGCTCCAGGCTCGGGCGCATCGCATCGACGCGCAAGGCGAGCATGGCTTCGAAATCGCTGGAATCCACCGGCTGCAGCGACAGCCGCGACAAGAGATCGCCCACGTCTAGCGTCCCGATCAGGCCGAGACCGCCGCGCGAATCTGTTCCAGCACGTCCTTGGCGCTGGCGGGGATCGGCGTGCCCGGGCCATAGATACCCTTGACGCCAGCCTCGTAGAGAAAGTCGTAGTCCTGCCGCGGAATCACGCCGCCGACGAACACGATGATGTCGTCCGCGCCCTGCTTCTTGAGCTCGTTGATGATGGCCGGCACAAGAGTCTTGTGGCCGGCCGCGAGCGTGCTCACGCCGACGGCATGCACGTCGTTTTCGATGGCCTGCCGCGCGCACTCTTCGGGCGTCTGGAACAGCGGCCCCATGTCCACGTCGAACCCCAGATCGGCAAACGCGGTAGCCACCACCTTGGCGCCGCGGTCGTGCCCGTCCTGCCCGAGCTTGGAAATCATCACGCGCGGCCGACGGCCCTGCGCTTCGGCGAAGGCGTTGATTTCTGTCTTGAGAGCATCCCAGCCTTCGGCCGAGTCATAGGCAGCAGCGTACACACCGGTCACCTTTTGCGTGTCGGCCCGATGGCGGCCGAATGATTTTTCGAGCGCGTCCGAAATCTCGCCCACCGTGGCGCGCAGGCGCACCGCGTCGACGCTGAGCGCGAGCAGGTTGCCGGTGCCGTTCTCGGCGGCTTCGGTCAGCGAATCGAGCGCGGCCTGCACCTTGGCCGTGTCGCGCGAGGCGCGGATCTTCTGCAGCCGCGCCACCTGCTGGTCGCGCACCATCACGTTGTCGATGGAGAGGCTGTCGATTGCGTCCTCGTTCTTGAGCTTGTACTTGTTGACGCCCACGATCACGTCCTTGCCCGAGTCGATGCGCGCCTGCTTCTCGGCGGCGGCCGCTTCGATCTTGAGCTTGGCCCAGCCGCTGTCGACCGCCTTGGTCATGCCGCCCATCGCCTCGACCTCTTCGATGATGGCCCAGGCCGCATCGGCCATGTCCTGCGTGAGCTTCTCCATCATGTAGCTGCCGGCCCACGGGTCGACCACGTTGGTGATGTGCGTCTCTTCCTGGATGATGAGCTGCGTGTTGCGCGCGATGCGCGAGCTGAACTCGGTGGGCAGAGCAATCGCTTCGTCGAGCGCGTTGGTGTGCAGGCTCTGCGTGCCTCCGAACACCGCGGCCATGGCCTCGATGGTGGTGCGCACGATGTTGTTGTACGGGTCTTGCTCGGTGAGCGACCAGCCCGAGGTCTGGCAGTGCGTGCGCAGCATCAGGCTCTTGGGGTTCTTGGGGTTGAACTCCTTCATGATGCGGCACCACAGGAGGCGCGCAGCGCGCATCTTGGCCACTTCGAGATAGAAGTTCATGCCAATGGCCCAGAAGAACGAGAGCCGCCCGGCAAAGCCGTCGACGTCCAGGCCCTTGGCCAGCGCGGTCTTCACGTATTCCTTGCCGTCGGCCAGCGTGAAGGCCAGCTCCAGCGCCTGGTTGGCGCCGGCTTCCTGCATGTGATAGCCGCTGATCGAGATCGAGTTGAACTTGGGCATGTGCTGCGCCGTGTACTCGATGATGTCGCCGATGATCCGCATGCTCGGCGCGGGCGGAAAGATGTAGGTGTTGCGGACCATGAACTCCTTGAGGATGTCGTTCTGGATGGTTCCGCTCAGCTGGTCTTGCGCGACGCCCTGCTCTTCGGCCGCGACCACGTAGCCCGCCAGCACCGGAAGCACGGCGCCGTTCATCGTCATGGACACAGAGACCTTATCGAGCGGGATCTGGTCGAACAGGATCTTCATGTCCTCCACCGAATCGATGGCCACGCCGGCCTTGCCGACGTCTCCGGTCACGCGCGGATGGTCGCTGTCGTAGCCGCGGTGGGTGGCCAGGTCGAAAGCCACCGACACGCCTTGGCCGCCGGCGGCCAGCGCCTTGCGGTAGAACGCGTTCGATTCCTCGGCGGTCGAAAAGCCAGCGTACTGCCGGATGGTCCACGGCCGCACCGCGTACATGGTGGCCTGGGGTCCACGCAGGTAGGGCTCGAATCCGGGTAGCGTGTCGGTGTACTTGAGCCCCTGCAGATCGGCAGCGGTATACAGCGGCTTCACGCTGATGCCGTCCGGCGTGATCCAGTTCAGCGCATTCAGGTCACCGCCCGGGGCCGACTTGGCCGCGGCCTTGGCCCAGTCAGCGAGGTTGGCAGGCTTGAAGGTGGGTTCGGGTGTGCTGCTCATGAGGGGCCGTTTTGCAGTGTCTTGCAGGGTAGTCGCAAATTTGCCTGCAAGAGATTTGCAAGCCGCAGCGAGTCTAACCGATTCATAATTATTAATTCAAACCCATTTTATGCGGTACAGTCCGCCCATGTCCGCCCTCACCCTCACCCCGCGTGCCCTCTATGAAGAGGTGGCCGAGCTGCTGCGCCAGCGGATCTTCCGCCGCGAGCTCGAGCCGGGCAGCTGGATCGACGAACTCAAGCTGGCTGAGGAATACGGCATCAGCCGCACGCCGCTGCGCGAAGCCCTGAAGGTGCTCGCGGCCGAAGGCCTTGTGACGATGAAGGTGCGGCGCGGCGCCTATGTGACCGAAGTATCGGAACAGGACCTGGCCGACGTGTACCACCTGCTCTCGCTGCTCGAGAGCGACGCGGCCGGCGTGGTGGCCGAGCGCGCCACCGACGCTCAGCGCGCCGAACTGAAGGCGCTGCACGCCGAACTGGAGGCCGCCGGCGCACCGGGCAAGGAAAACCGGGAACACTTCTTTGCGGTGAACGAGCGCTTCCACATGCGCCTTCTGGCCATTGCCAACAACAAGTGGCGCGACCAGATGGTGGCCGATCTGCGCAAGGTGATGAAGCTCAACCGCCACAATTCGCTCCTCAAGGAGGGGCGCATTGCGGATTCGCTGGCGGAGCACCGGTCGATGATGGCGGCCATCGAGTCGCGCGACGCCACGGCGGCCATGGCGCGCATGCGCGAGCATTTCAAGAACGGCCTGGAAGCCGCTGTATAGGCTCGCCCCCAGGCTGCGAGCTCTTCAATCCGGGTTGATGGTTCCGGTTTCGGCCGAAATGCGCCGGGCCACTTCGAGCAGGCGCGGCGCGACCTGCGTGAGCATCATTTCCTTTGGCAGCAGGTACGCAGGGCCGCCGCAGCTCACCCCGTAGTGCTCGCCATGGGGCCCTTTCAGCGCGAAGCCGAGCGCGTGGATGTGCGGATGCCATTCGCCGAATGAGCTGCAATAGCCCAGGCGCGTGTATTCGTCGATTCCG
This sequence comes from Variovorax sp. OV700, assembly GCF_900099805.1. Classification (GTDB taxonomy): domain Bacteria; phylum Pseudomonadota; class Gammaproteobacteria; order Burkholderiales; family Burkholderiaceae_C; genus Variovorax. The sequence goes on from NZ_FNDR01000001.1 coordinate 121,471, forward strand.
GCCATCAGGCGCGGCTCGATGGAAGGCCAGTCTTCGCCGCTTTCTTCCCGGATCCGCTCCAGCAGGGCTGCCTGCTCGGCGGCGGGCAGCGCCGCAAGGCAAGCCCGTCCGGCGGCTGAGGTGACGACGGTCAAGCGCGTGCCGATCTCCAGGCGCGAGCTGATCAGCGCCGAGCGCGGACGCAGCGAATCGATGACCAGCATGTCGAGCTCGTCGCGTACCGCGACATGGACGCTGGCGCCTGCAAATTCCGACAATTCCGCCAGGTGGGGCCTCGCCACGGCCCGAAGGTCGAACTGGCGAAGGTAGCGGCTGCTCATGTCGAGCAGCGCCGGGCCCAGGCTGAAGCGCTCGCTGTCCACCGCTTGCCGCAGATACCCCGCGCTCACCAGCGTGGCGGTCAGGCGCGAAACCGTCGCCTTGGGGATGCCGGTGGTGTCCGCCAGTTCGCGGTTGCTCACCGGAGCCGCCGCCATGCCGATGACCTTGAGCAGGGCCAGCCCCCGGCCGAGCGCAGTGACTTCTTCCTTGCCCCCAACCGCGTCAGTCATGAATCGAAACCCCTACTTATTAGTGTTTCTTGATTCTTCAGCAGAAAAATTGAAAAGTTGCAGCCCCCTGCAAATCATTATCATTTTGGAACACTTCGTGTTGTTGAAGTGCGGAAGCCTTGCCGCAGCTGGGCCCCACCCCGCCAAATGGCGGTACTGCCGGCTAGGCAGCCTGCGCCACGGGCTCGTGCGCCAGCGCCATCACCTCGTGCGGCGGGCGCGTCTTGAGCCGATGGTCGCTCCAGACCTGCCGCCAGCGGCGCGCGCCCGGCAGCCCGTTGCGCAAGCCCAGCATGTGCCGCGCAATCGACGACCACTGGGTGCCGTGCTCGGCCGCCTCGCGAACCATGTAGTCGCACATCAACGACTCCACCTCTTCCCGGGCCAGCGGCTGCGGTGCGGCGCCGAAGAACTCCGCGTCCCACTCGGCCAGCCACCAGGGGTTGTGATACGCCTCCCGCCCGACCATGACGCCATCCAGCAGCCGCAGGTGCTCGTGCACCTGCGCAGTGACCGAAATGCCGCCGTTGATCGAAAAATCCAAGGCCGGAAACTCGTGCTTCAGCCGGTGCACGAGCTCGTAGCGCAGCGGCGGGATCTCCCGGTTCTGCTTCGGGCTCAGGCCCTGCAGCCATGCATTGCGGGCGTGGACGATGAACGTGCCGCAACCGGCCTCGCTCACCGCGCCGACAAAATCGCGCACGAAGTCGTAGCTTTCGATCTTGTCGATGCCGATGCGGTGCTTGACCGTGACCGGAAGGCTCGTCACGTCGACCATCGCCTTCACGCAGTCGGCCACCAGCGCCGGCTCGGCCATCAGGCAGGCGCCAAAAGCGCCGCGCTGCACGCGCTCGCTGGGGCAGCCGCAATTGAGGTTGATCTCGTCGTAGCCCCACTCTTCGCCGAGCTTCGCGCAATGCGCCAGGTCCGCCGGCTCGCTGCCGCCCAACTGCAGGGCCACAGGGTGCTCTTCGGCATTGAAACGCAGGTGCCGCGGCACGTCGCCATGGATCAGCGCACCGGTGGTCACCATCTCGGTATAGAGGAGCGCGTGGCGCGACAGCAGGCGGTGGAGGTACCGGCAATGGCGGTCGGTCCAGTCCATCATCGGGGCGACGGAGACGATTTTCTCTTTTAAATTCAACAACTTAGCGTTATCATTCATACACTTAGAACCCCTCGTGTGCACGCTCGTGTGCACTCCAAAACGCCCAAATACGCCCCATTTCGCCCTGTCAGTGCACACATAGCGCACACGAAATGCCCACCTTCAAGCAGCTTCCGTCCGGCAACTGGCGCGCGCAAGTCCGCCGCAAGGGTGTCTACGCGAGCGAAATCTTTCGACGGCACAAGGACGCCCAGGAATGGGCTCTCGCGACCGAACGCCACATCGATCTGGGGGAGCCCGCCACCCGTTCAAAGGTCAAGGACCCGACCACATTCGGCGACCTGATCAATCTGCACGTCACCGACATGAAGGAGGTGCTGCGGGCGCCCCGGCTCCAAGGCCTTCACCCTCGATGCGCTCAAGACGAAGCTGGGCAAGCTGAAGCTGAAGGATCTCACGCGCGAGCGGCTCATCCAGTTCGGCAAGGACCGCGCCAAAGAAGGCGCCGGTCCCGTCACCATCAGTATGGACATTGGCTACATCAAGCTGGTAGTTTCTCACGCGGCGGCCGTCCACGGGGTTCGTGTTCAGGTAGAGCCCATCGATCTGGCCCGCATCGCGCTCAAGCGCCTGGGCCTGGTCGGCAAGGGGCGGGAGCGGGACCGCCGCCCTACCCTCGATGAACTGCAGGCGCTTGCCGACTACTTCGCCAGCAACTCGCGGCAGATCATCCCCCTGGGGCGAATCATGCGGTTCGCGCTCGCCACCGCGATGCGCCAGGACGAGATCTGCCGCATCCGATGGGAGGACATCGATGCCAAGGCTCGTACCGTGATCGTGCGTGAGCGAAAAGATCCACGGGACAAGAAGGGCAATGACCAGAAGGTGCCATTGCTTGATGTCACGGGATTCGATGCCTGGGCCATTCTCGAGGAGCAGAAACCGTTCGCTGGGAACAGCAGCCTCGTCTTTCCGTATAACGGCCGCTCTGTCGGGACCGCTTTCCGTCGGGCCTGCAAGGAATTGAGGATCAAGGACCTCAAGTTCCATGATCTGCGGCACGAAGCTGCCAGTCGTCTCTTCGAGGCGGGGTTCACCATCGAACAGGCTGCGCTGGTGACTGGGCACAAGGACTGGAAGATGCTCAAGCGGTACACCCACTTGCGACCGGAACACCTGCGCGGCGTCAAGCCAAAGCACATTCCACCGTCGCTTGACCTCCCCACTGGCCCCACGCCTGCAGACATCGCTTTGGGTGCGTGGAACAACCCGGAGCGCCGCGCCTCACAGCCCAACTCGGCCCATTCCTCGCAAGTTGCAAAGCCACCTCATGAACATGAAGCCCTCAGCCTGAGCGCTTCAATCTAGTTTGACTTCGGACCGTGCCACTTCAACAGACGCCCTTCTATCGATCACACCTGGCTGACTTGCACCAAGCCCTGCTTGCCCATGAAATCACGCAGACTTACCTGACTGGCACGCGCGTCAGGTTTGATGGCGTTGAGCTGAGGCCAACAAACAGTTTTGACTTCGCTTTCGGAACATTGTCAACGCTGGAGTTCGTCCACCTGTTCTCCGTTTTCGACGGCAGCCGCGTGCACGGACAGGCCGAGAGACGGCCGGGGCGCGACGATGCGCCGCCAGGCATGTACTTCACGGTGATCAATGCCAAGGTCATTCAGGCGGGCCACAAGAACAGATTGGGGATCTTCAGTGAAGAGACTGGCACCGCAGGTCTCTTCCGCACTCTTACCCGATGAGCAGCGTAGTGCGCCGCACCTGCAGGGCTGTCGAACTGTCCAGGATATTCTGGACGTCGATCCGGCATGGTGGGCGGCGGAAGGATCACAGCGCCTGATGACCTTCGATTTGAGGCCTGGCAGCAGGTCCTGGCGCAAACTGCTAACCTATACCGGTGAGAAATTCTCTGTCGGAGGTCCCCATGACTAGCCCCACGGCCATCAGGAAGCCCGCAAAGGCAGCGAAGGCAGCGCCCGGCCGCGTTTTCAATGTCTCAAGCAAGGGCATTCCGCGCGTGACAACCCAAGTCAAGGCGAAGATCGAGGCGGCGGCAAGATCGACAGGCAGCAAGCGCCGTAAATTTCCTGAGTTGATCACGGACTCTTGATTCTAAATAGGGTGTTCGAGCTCCCAAGGCTCACACCGCGCGCAGTTCCTGAGGGCCTACTATCGAACAGATAGCAGGCTTTTTTCATGGCCCGTTCGCAATCAGATTTGCCAGAGTACGGCTCAGGTACTTTGGTGATTGGCTCTTCCGAGCCCTCGGCGATTTCGCCATGAAGCAAACGCCTCCACATCGCCTCAGCAATGCCAATCTGAGGACGTCTCAGCTATTGATGGTGACCCCCGTCTCTTTCACGACCGATTTCCAGCGCGCAATTTCTTCGTTCAGGTATTTGGAGAACGCCTGCGGCCCACGGGGCATGGGATCCACGAACGAGCTTTCCAGCCGGGCCTTGACATCGGGCAGGTCCAGCACCTTGCCGATGGCTGCGTTCAGCTGCTGCAGCAGATCTGTGGGCACCCCGGCAGGTGCCATCACGCCATACCAGGCGCCTCCCACCATGCCCGGCACGCTTTCGGAGAAGGTCTGCACGTCCGGCAACTTCGGATGCCGCGTTGCGCTGGCGATGGCAAGAACCTTGAGCCGCTTCGCTTCGATGTGCGGCATGCAAGCCGGCACGGAGTTGATCACCATGGCAACCTGTCCGCCCACGGCATCGGTCAAGGCGGCGCTGCCGCCCTTGTAGGGCACGTGCACCAGCTCCATGCCCGTCTTGCGCTTGAGCGTCTCGCACAGCAGGTGCGGTACGGACCCCTGCCCTGGCGTTCCCACGCCGTATTCGCGTACCTGCGCACGCGGCAGCGCGATCAGTTCGCGCAGGGAGTTGGCAGGAAGAGACGGATGCGCCACCAGAAGTTGCGGAGAAGTGCCCACGAGTGTGAGCGGCGAGAAGTCCCTGATCGGATCAAAGGGCATCTTGGGCTGCACCGCGGCATTGGTGGCGTGCGCGGCGTCCGCAAGGAACAAGCTGTAGCCGTCCGCGGCGCTCTTGGCCGCGGCATCGGTGCCGATCAGCCCCGAGGCCCCAGCCTTGTTGTCCACGACGACGTTCCACCCCGCCGTTTCGGTCAGCTTCTGGGCCATCAGCCGCGCAACAAAATCGGAACCGCCTCCGGGCCCGTACGGCACGATCAGGCGGATGGGACGGCTGGGAAAGCCGCTGGCGAATGTGTTGCCGGTCCCCAGGCCGGCGGCCATCAGGAAGGCAGAGGCGACGAAATCCCGGCGGGAAATTGAACGCATGGTCAAGGCTCCTGGTAGTTCGCGATGTGTTCGAAGGGAGGCGCGCGTCCTTGCGAGAACCGTCAAGCGACCAGCGATTGCGCCGCACGCCGGAATCCTGTCGCGGCGGCATCCACGCAGGTCGCGTCGATGTGGCGGTGCGTCACAAGCCGGATCCTGCGCGGACCCCACGGGCGGACCAGGACAGCGCATTCCTTGAGTGCCTCCGCCCAGGCGAGGCTGTCGGGTGCGGCCTCGGGCAGGTCGACGAAGACGATGTTGGTTGGCGGTGTGCTGACGTTGACGGCGCCGGGCAACACAGCGCGCAATGCCTCGCTCAGGCGCGACGCTGAAGCGTGGTCTTGGCCGAGCCTGCCAGGCATGGTTTCCAGGGCGTCCAGTCCCGCTGCGGCAACCACGCCGATCTGGCGCTGCGTGCCGCCGAGCATCTTGCGCAACCGTCTGGCACTGGCCATGGTGGCGGATGGTCCGGCGAGCACCGCACCCGCCGGCGCGCTCAGGCCCTTGGAAAGGCAGAGGGTCACCGTGTCTGCGCAGCAGGCGATCGCGGCGGGATCAACGTTCAACGCCACCGCGGCATTGAAGAGCCGGGCGCCGTCGAGGTGGACGCGCACGCCGGCGTCACTGGATGCCTTCCAGACCGCCTGCATGTGGTCCAGCGGCAGCACCGCTCCTCCCGCGTTGCCGTGCGTCGTTTCCAGGCAGACCAGATCCGTGCGCAATTCGCCGGGCGACTTCAGCACCAGCGCCAGGCTCTCCAGGTCCATCGCGCCAGCCACGCCCGGAATGGCGGTGTAGGTCACGCCCCTGAACACGGCGCCGCCGCCCTCCGAAACGAACATGTGTGCGGACTCTTCGAGCACGACTTGCGACCGGCGCTCCGCCTGCGACATCACAGCCAGGAGATTTCCCATCGTCGCCGTCGGCACATACAGGCCAGACTCCTTGCCCAGCGTCCTGGCCGCCAGTGCCTCGAGCGCACGCACGGTAGGGTCGCCGTCCAGGCCGTCGTCTCCCAGTGCGGCTGTTTGCATGCGGCTGTACATCGACGGGGTTGGCAGGGTCACGGTGTCGCTGCGCAGGTCCACCACGGCGCCAGCCGTACCTGAACTGCGCGGCAGTCCGGCGTCGGCTATGTGCGGGCTCTTGTCAGGCATGGACGCAAGTATTCTTTCGGACAGCTAATACTGCAAATGCGTACTCAACAGCACGTCATACAATATTGATATGAGCAGCCGACGCATGACCTTGAAGCACATCGAGGCCTTCCGGGTGGTCGTGCAGACGGGGTCGATGACCGAAGCCTCGCGCCGGCTTCACACGTCGCAGCCCCAGGTGAGCCGCCTCGTTTCGCAGTTGGAGGCGATCATCGGGTTTGCGCTTTTCGAACGCAGCGGCACGCGCCTGGCGCCTTCGCTCGAAGGAAAGCGCTTCTTTCAGGAGGTCGAGAAGGCCTTCGCCGGACTGCAGGGCCTGGAGTCCGCGGCATCGAACATCCGGACGTTCGGTGGCGACCGCCTGGCGGTGGCCGCCATGGCGCGAATTGCCGGAGGCGTCCTCAGCCAGGCGGTCGTCCGGTTCAAGCGCGAGCACCCCGAGACACTCGTCACGATCCACTCAGGTGCGGCCACGACCGTCGACACCTCGGTGAGCTCGGGCCTGTGCGACCTGGGCCTCGCCATCCTGTATGGCGATGATCCGCCCGGCATGCGCGTCGAAACGCTGCTGAGCATGGATTGCGTCGCGCTGCTTCCGGGGAAGCATCGTCTGGCCCGGGCCAAACGGGGTTCATGCGTCGGACCTCGACGGCGAAGCCTTCATCTCGTTCCCGCTGGGCAGCGGGCCGAGGGAACGCATCGATCAGGTGTTGGCCGCCGCAGGCGTCAAAACCCGAACGGTGCTGGAGTCCGACCTGGGGGCCTCCGTCTGTTCGCTGGTCGCTGCGGGTCTGGGCGTGAGCGTGATCAATCCACTCGCGGCGCTCGAGGAGCAGCGCCATCTCGATTTCGAGGTGCGAACCTTCAAGCCTGCCATCACGGTGCGCCTTGCGCTCCTGCTCGCACCCGATGCGCCTCATTCCCGGCTTGTGTCAGCCTTCAAGGAAGTCGTGCGCGGCGTCATCGAATCCGAACTGGATCACGTTCGCCCGTACCGCAGCTGAAGGTGGCGCTCGTACGCGGCTCGCTATCACGGAGATGTCCGCGAGACACCTGACTGCATGAAGTGCCATCCTGCAGGGCAGGCGGCCCGTCCGCACATCGGGTACGACAGGAGCCACAAGCTCCATGAAAGAACCCCTATTGCGGCTCAGTTTGCAAGTGCGGTGCACCGTGGCTACTGCGTGACGAGCATGTGCGGTTGTTCTTCAAGAGCCCACTCCATGGTCGCAAGTCCCATGGGCTCAGGCGGCGCAAGTCGACAAGCCGAGCTCCGCCGCAGCCTCCTCGCACAGAGAGACGGTCTCGTCGGCGCTGCGTGATATCCCATAGACGTAGTTGTCCGGCCGCAAAAGCGCAGCGACACATTCATGTTGCTTGAACCAACTGGTCGCTACGCCTTCCACGTCGTCTGCGCTACCGAGCGCCACCACGGTGACCGGCATCAGAGCGCCCTCACGCAGCTCGACGCCCGGCGCAAGCACCAGCCGCCAGCCATGCCCCGCAACTTCGTCCATGCGAAGGCCCTGCCCCGCCGCCCCGTTGAGCCACGGCTGGGGGAACAGACTGCCGCGCGCCGCAGCGGGCTCCGCCGAGAGGAGACCGCACTCCAGGCGCGGCAGGATGTCCTGTCGCGGTGTGTCCTGCACCTTGCCACCGCACGCCTCCAGAAGGCGCGCATCGCGTGCCCTCGCCTTGGCCGGGTCGCGCTCGCAAATGACGGCTCCCACCCCCTTGATGCGGCTCGTGAGCTCGCGCACATGGGCCTGACGTTCGGCGCCATAGCTGTCGAGCAGCCTCTCGCCCGCCGCGCCATGCACCTCCCCTTGCAACACCGCCGCGAGCTTCCAGCTCAGGTTGGCCACATCGCGCGCGGCCTGGCACATGCCCTGCCCCAGAAAGGGCGGCTGCATGTGCGCCGCATCGCCGGCCAAAAAGACCCGGCCGCGGCGCCATTCCTTGGCCACCAGCGCGTGGAACCGGTAGCTGGCCTGCCGCCACAGCTCGCCATCCTCCGGTGTGAGCCAGCGTGCCAGCAGCTTCCAAGTGTGCTCCGGTGTGGCAACCTCCTTGGGGTCTTCGCCCGGCAGGATCGAAATCTCCCAGCGGCGATGGTTTTTCGGGCCGACCACCAGGGTGCAGGGGCGCTCCGGCTCGCAGTACTGCACGCTCACTTTCGGCAGCTTGGCCAGGCCCTGCTCGTTGACAAGGACGTCGACCACCAGCCAGGGCTCGTCGAAGTCCAGGTCCTGCATCTCGATGTCGAGCTGGGTGCGCACGCCGCTGCTGCCGCCGTCGCAGGCAATGGCGTAGCGGGCACGCACGGTGCGGCGTTGGCCCTCGGCGTCGATCTGCAGCGTGACGCCCTCGTCGTCCTGCGTCAGTGCGCTCATCCCGACGCCCAAGTCGACCTTCACATTGGACAACTGCGCCACCCGCGCACGCAGCGCGCGTTCCACGGGCGGCTGCGTGAACACGATGGACGGCGTGTACCCCTGCGGATAGGGCGGCGCCACCATCGTCATGCGGCGGATCAGCTGGCCGTCCACCCCGAAATACTCGGAGTTGGTGAACGGCTCGGTATAGGGTTCGATGGCCTCCACCACGCCCAGCTGCTGGAACACACGCATGATCTCGTGGTCCAGCGCGATGGCGCGCGGAATCTGGTACACGTCGGGCAGGCGCTCGCACACATAGACCTTGAGCCCGCGCTGTCCAAGCAGTCCTGCCGCCACCTGCCCCGCCGGGCCGTAGCCGACGATGGCGACGTCGTAGATGTCGTTCGTGCTCACGCCGCCTCGTCCGCAATGGGGTTCGAAAGGAGGCCGACGCGATCGATCTCGATCTCGATGATGTCCCCGGCCTTCATCCACACCGGTGGGTTGCGTGCCTGGCCCACGCCCGCGGGCGTGCCCATCACGATCACGTCGCCGGGTTCCAGGGTCAGCACCTCCGCCAGCAGCGCGATGGTCTCCGCGACGCTGAAGATCATGTCGTCGGTGTTGGCGTCCTGCATCACCTGGCCATTGAGACGGCTCTGGATGCGCAGGCCCGCGGCCCCCGGCGCCAGCTCGTCGGCACTGACCAGCACCGGACCGAAGCCGCCTGTGCGGTCGAAGTTCTTGCCGATGGTCCACTGGGGCGTGCGCTTCTGGTAGTCGCGCACGCTCATGTCGTTGAAGCAGCTGTAGCCGAAGACGTACTGCAGCGCATCGGCCTCTTGGGTGTGCCGCGGCACCGTGCGGCCGATCACCACCGCCAGCTCGGCCTCGTAGTCGAAGCGGGTCGAGACCCTGGGCAGCCAGCCCGCCTCGCCATGGGCCACCAGCGATGACGGCGCGCGGAAGAAGAACCAGGGGTAGTCGGGTTTCTCGCGTCCGCCTTCCTTGGCGTGGTCGTAGTAGTTCAGGCCCAGGCAGATGATCTTGCCGGGCTCGGGCACCAACGGCGCCAATGTCGCGGAGTCCAGGGGCTGCCGCTTGCCGGTGTCGAATGCCCCGCCCGCCGCGGCCTGCAGGTCGACACCGGCCCGCAGCGCCGCGCGCAGGTCGCTCGGCACTTGCGCATCGGCATCGTTCAGGTCGATCAGGTCCTGGCCTTCGACCAGGGCCAGGCGGGGTGCGCCTTGGCGCAGGTAGGTGGTGAATTTCATCGGGATGTCACTCGGTTGGGAATCAGGGGTTCGGGGCGAAGAAAATGCGCTTTTGCGCTTCCTTCAGCGCGGCGCCGGGCGCAGGCGAGATGCCCCACTGGTCCACGCGGCCGGGCGGCCACTTCCAGTGCTCGGGGCCGTGCGCCTCGTAGCTGTCGTCGATCTGCTCCACGTCGGCCGTGTACTCGATGACGACGCCGAAGGGATCGAGGAAGTAGTTGAAGAGGTTGTTGCCCGGGCCATGCCGACCGGGGCCCCACTGGATGGGAAAGCCCGCATCCTTCATGCGTCCGCCGCCACGCATCACCGACTCGAAGTCAGGCATCAGGAAGGCGATGTGATTGAGCGCATCGTTGTCCGAGATGCCGATGGCGATCGTGTGGTGGTCGCGATCGCAATTCATGAAGGCCATGATTCCGGTGCGGTCGGCCAGGCGAAAGCCCAGTGCCTGCTGCAGGAAAGCCTGCGTCTCGTCCACCGCGTGGCTGTTGAGCACCACATGGGTCAGGCGGATGGGCCGGTCTTTCACCGCGGCGCCTTCGGGCCGTTGCGTGTCGCCGTGCACCACCTGGAAGGTGCGGCCGTGTGGATCCCTGAACTTCAGGCCCATGCCACCGGCCGGGTCGCGGCTGAGTTCGTGCGCCTGCGCCAGCAGGGTGCCGCCGGCGGCCACCGCCTGGGCCGCAATGGCGTCGAGCGCCTCGCGGCTGCGCGCACGCAGGGTCACCTGGCGAATCTGCGGCACCTCCCCGCCCTGATGCAGCGCCAGCAGGTAGGCGTCGTTGCCCGTGCCGCGCAGGTAGAGCACGCCGTCGCCGCGGTGCGCCACTTCGAGCCGCCAGGTGCGCGTGTAGAAGTCTTCGGCCCGCGCGAGGTCTGGCACGAACAGCGCCACGCTGCGCAGGCCCTGGATCCAGGGAGAACTCATGGGGTCGTCTCTTTCATGTGAAGGCCGAGGAATCGCTCGGCATTGCGATGCACCAGCGCCGCCACCGTGTCCTCGTCGAAGCCGGCGGCCTCGATGCGCTGCACCGGCGTGCGGTCGTGGAAGTTGAAGGGGTAGTCGGTGCCGATCAGCAGCTGGCTGGCGCCGAATCGCTCCACCAGGTGCCGCAGCAAGGGCGTGTCGAACACGAGGGTGTCGTAGAAGAGCCGGCGGGCCTGCTCGGCGGGAGACGTGGCGATGCTTTCCTTGAGCGCCGGGAACACGTCCCAGCCTTGCTGCAGGCGCGGCAGCAACGCGGCCAGCGTGCCGCCGCCGTGGCTGAAGGCGATGCGCAGGCGCGGCCGCCGCACCAGCAGGTTGGTCGTGATGACCGAGGCAGCCGCCAGGCCCACGTCGCCCGGGTAGGCCAGCACCTGCTGCAGCGGCGCCGGGCCCACCAGCCGATCCATGCCGGCCGGGCGCAGGGCATGCACGAACACCGCAGCGCCCAGCGCCTCGCAGGCTTCGAAGAAGGGGTCGAACTGCGGGGCGCCCACCGGCGCGCCGTTGATGTTGCTGCCGATCTCCACCCCGGCAAAGCCCAGGGTCTTCATCACGTATTCGAGTTCGGAAATCGCCAGGTCGATGTCCTGCAGCGGCACGGCGCCCAGTGCCGCGATGCGACCACCGCCCTGCTCCACCATCCCGGCCATGCAGTCGTTGGTGTAGCGCAGCAGCTGGCGGGCATCGTCCGCGGCTATCCAGTACGACAGCAGTTCCGGCATGGGCGAGACCACCTGCAGTGCGAGACCCATGCCCGGCAGATCCTCGAGCCGGCGCGCGGTGTCCCAGCATCGGTCGGACACCGTGCGGTACACCTTGCCCGAGATCATCACGTGGCGGTGGCAGGCATGGGCCGGCGCCATCGAGGGCCATTCGGCGGGCAGCCTGGCGCCGATGTAATTCGGGAAGTGTTCGGGCACCACGTGTGCGTGCACGTCGATGCCGCAGGTGCAGTTGTGCTGATGCACGCCTCGGGCTCCAGCTTATTCAGGCTGGATGTCGAGCTGCTTGACCAGCTTGACCCAGCGCTCGCGCTCGCCGCGCATGAAGGACTCGAACTCCGCCACCGACATGCGCGGCTCGGCTTGCGAGCCCAGGGTTTCCAGACGCTGCACCACCTCGGGCTGCTGCAGGACGGCTTCCAGGTCGCGGTTGACGCGCGCGATCACATCCGGCGGGGTACCGGCTGGCGCAAAGAGGCCGTTCCAGCCCGAGTAATCGAAACCGGCAAAGGTCTCGGAGAGCGACGGCACATCCGGCATGCCCGGCTGTCGCTTGGCGGTGCTCACGGCCAGTGCACGCACCTGGCCCGACTTGAGGTAGGCCGTGAGGGCCGCATCGGGCAGACAGACCAGCGGCACCCGCCCGCCGATCACGTCCTGCAACGCATCGGGCGCCTTGGTGTAGGGCACATGGTTGAAGCGCACGCCCGCCATGCCGGCCACGCTATCGGCCAGCATGCCGGAGAAGGTCTTCGGACCTTCGGTGGCGATGGCGATGCTGCCCGGCTGCGCCTTGGCCAACGCCAGCGCTTCCTTCAGGTTCCTGGCCGGGAAGCTCGCGGCGGCAGCGATCACGAAAGGACTGCGGCCCACCAGCCGCACTGGCGCGAAGTCCTTCACCGGGTCATAGGGCAAGGCCTTGAAGGTGTAGGCATTGGTCACCATCGCCGCGGTGGTGGCGTAGTAGAAGGTGTAGCCATCGGCCGGGGAACGTGCCGCCGCCAGTGCGCCGATCACATTCTGTCCACCGGGCTTGTTGTCGATGACGATGGGCTGACCCCAGCCTCGCGTCAGCCGGTCGGCCACATAGCGTGCCAGGATATCCGGGCCCGAGCCCGCTGGCTGCGAAAGAATGAACTTGACGGGCCGTTGCGGCCAGTCCGGCTGGGCACGAAGCAGGCCACTGCCGGCCAATGGAAACAGCATCGCCGCTCGGGCGAAGTCTCTGCGTTGCATGAAGTCTCCTGGTTCTTGAAGCTCGAATGCTAGGAAGCCTTCGATCATCTGAACAGTCGATGATGTGGATACATAAAATCCACGTCATGGATATTCGTTCGATCGACCTCAATCTCCTGGTGCTGTTCGACGCCATGGCCAGGTTGCACAGCGTCAGCCGCGCGGCCGAGGCCATCGGCCTCAGCCAGCCGGCCACCAGCGCGGCGCTGGCGCGGCTGCGCACTGCCTTCGACGACGACCTGTTCGTGCGTGCCGGTGCGCAGATGGAGCCCACGCCGCGTGCGCAGGCACTGTCGCCCGCGGTGCAGCGCGTGGTGCAGGCGATCCAGTCGGAGATCCTCCAGCCCGCGGGCTTCGACCCGGCGAACGCGGAGCGCAGCTTCACGCTGCTCACGCCCGACATCGGCGAAGTGGCTTTCCTTCCCGGCGTGCTGCAGCGCCTGCGGCAGGAGGCGCCGCTGGTGCGGCTGCGTGCGCTTTCGATGCCGCGCACGGCTGCGGCCCAGGCGCTGGAGGCCGGCGAGGCCGACCTGGCCGTGGGCTTCTTTCCTGATCTGCAGAAGGCGGGCTACTTTCGCCAGGCGCTGTTCAGGACGTCCTACACCTGCATCGCCTGCGCGCGCAATCCGGCCGTGCCTTTACGCATGACGGCAAGGCAGTACCTCGCGGCGCGGCACATCGTGGTGCGGCCGGATGGGCGCGAGCACATGCTTGACCGTTTCCTGGAAGACAAGGGCTGGCACCGGCACGTGACGCTGGAACTGTCGCATTTCATGAGCCTGCTGTCCCTGCTGCCCGGCAGCGATCTGGTGGCGACCGTGCCCGACGACATCGCCACCGTGGTGCAGCGGCACATCGCGGTGAAGATGATCGAGCTGCCCTTCAAGCCGCCTCAGCTCCCGGTACAGCAGTACTGGCACCGGCGCATGCAGAACGATGCGTCCAACCGCTGGCTGCGCGGCCTGTTCTACGAAGTTAACCGACGCGACGCCAACGCCCGCCTGCCCGATTGGCAAGCCGCCAGCTGAAGGCGTTTCAACCGACCGTCAGCCCCGCCGCCTGCGCGCCGGCGATGCAGATGGCTTCGTCCTCGTCGCCGGTGCCGCCACTGGCGCCCACCGCGCCCAGCAGTTGGCCCGCCGCATCGCGGATCACCACCGCACCGGTCTGCGGCAGGAACTTGCCTTCGGCCGTGGCGGCCAGCGCGACGAAGAAGTTGGGGTTGTCCTTGGCGCGCTCGGCCAGCTTGCGGCTGGCCACGCCCATGCCCACCGCACCCCAGGCCTTGGCGCGGGCGATGTCGAAGCGGAACATGCTCGCGCCGTCTTCGCTGGCAAAGGCCTTGAGGTTGCCGGCGGCATCGAGCACGGCGATGCCCATGGGCTGGTGGCCGGCTTCCTTGGATTTCTTCAGGGCGGCATCGATGATGGTCTGGGCTTGCTGCAGGGTGAGGCTGGACACGGTTATTTTTCCTTTTCTTTCAGGGGATGGCATCGGCGCCGGCGAGGGCCTCGAAGCCATAGCGGTTCATGCTGGCGAAGGCAGGCATGGCAGGGTGAGGCACGAAACGCGTGTGGCAGTCGAGCACGGCCGGCAGGCCCGAGGCGAGTGCGCGTCGGATCGCGGGTGCGACCTCGGCGACCGCCGTCACGCGTTCCCCATGACAACCGAAACCACGCGCAATGGCCGCGTAGTCCGTCTCGTCGAGCCCCGTGCCCAGTTCGAAGCCCAGCGCATTGCGTTGCCCGGCGCGGATGATGCCCCAGGCGGCGTTGTTGTGAACGATGCTGAGCACCGGCAGGCGATGGCGCCGCGCGGTGTCCAACTCGTTGAGGGTGAAACCGAAGGAGCCGTCGCCCGTGATGAGGGCGACCGCACGCCCGGGCTGCTGTGCCTGCAATGCGATCGCATAGGGCAGCCCAAAGCCCAGGTGGCTCATGCCGGGCTCGTGAAAGCGCGTGCGTACCTCGCGCACCGGCGTCAGGTCATTGCTCCAGAAGCTGGTGTGGCCGCCGTCGAAGACGGCCAGGCACTCTTGCGGCAACGCCTCGCCGATGACGCGTCCCAGCGCCGCGGGATGCATGGCCTGGCTGGTCTCGCCCTCCGTGCCGAGTGCCTCCAGGCGTGACGCGTACGCCGCGCGCGCCTGGCGCAGGCTGGGCAGCCAGGCGCCGTCGACAACCTGGCCCAAGCCCGCGTCGCAGGCCGCCAGCAGGTCGTCGAGCGCGGCCTTTGCATCGGCTTGCAGCGCTACCTCGTGCAAGGCGGGCTGTCCCAGCGCCGAAGGATCGATGTTCACGCTGATCAGGCGTTGCGATCTCCGCGCCAATGCTCCGCGCTCGTCCCACATCCAGGACGACCAGCGGCATCCCACGGCCAGGACGAGGTCCGCGCCCTCGAAGGCCTGCCGCACGGGCTCGCCAGCAATCAGGCCGCCATGCCCGATGAAATGCGGGCTGTCCGAAGCCACCACCCCCAGGGCCATCTGCGTGGGAAGCACCGGTGCTTGCCAGCGCTGCGCCAGTGCTCGCACGCATTCGGCAGCGCCGCTCGCGATCACGCCGCCGCCGGCCACGATGAGCGGGCGCCGGGCCTCGGCCATGAGGGCTGCTGCGCGGTGCACGTCATCGGCGTCCGGCCGCACCCGTCCAAGGGCGCGGTAGCGCGACGGCGCGATGGCGAACTCCGCCTCGTCGAAACTGCACACTTGGCTCAGCACGTCCTGAGGAATGTCCAGGTGCACCGGGCCGGGCCGGCCGCCCAGCGCCTCGCGAAAGGCGCGGCGCATGATCTCGGGCAGGCGGCGCGCATCGTGCACCACCGCGTTCCACTTCGTGAGGGGCCGGGTCACCGCGACCGTGTCCAGGTCCATGAACATGCCGCTGTGCGGATAGCAGGCTGCACGATGCTGGTTGGTGGTGATGGCAAGCAGCGGCAGGTTGTTGTTGAAGGCGACGCCAAGACCGGAGGCCATGTTGAGACCGCCCGGCCCCATTTCGCCCAGCGCCACCGCGATCCGCCCCGACGCGGCATGGGCCGCGGCCGCCATCATGGGCCCCGCGCCCTCGTGCCGCACGCCGAGGAAGCGCAATTGCTCCTGCTGCGAGATGGCGTGCAACAGCGGCCCCAGCTTGCCGCCAACAATGCCGAAGACTTCGCGCACCTGCTCCGTGAGCAGCAAGCGCACCAGCGCCTGCGCGCCATTGATCTGCAGTGCCATGCGCTAGTCCTCCGCCGTGAAGTTGGCCGCCTTGACGATGGGTGCCCAGCGTTGCTTGTCGGCACGCACGATGCGTGCGAACTCGTCGGCGCTCTGGTGCACCGGCTGCAGCCCCACCTTGGCCAGAGCCTCGACGAATTCGGGTGCCGCGAGGCCCTCGCGCACCAACACATTGAGGCGTTGCACGGTCTCGGCCGGCGCGCGTGCCGGCAGGAACCAGCCCAGCCACTCCTGCACCACGATGTCGGGAAAGCCCTGCTCGACGAAGGTCGGCACCTCCGGCAGGAAGGACGAGCGCTGGACGCTCGACACCGCCAGACCGCGCAGCTTGCCGGCGCGGATATGCGGCATCACTTCGCCCAGCACGTTCACGCTCACCGGCACCTGGCCGCCCAGCACATCGTTGAGCAGCGGCGCGCCGCCTCGGTAGGCCACCGCGGTGAGCTCGGTGCCGCTGGCCTTCTGCAGCATCATGCCGACGAAGTGCAGGGCCGAGCCGGCCGCCGGTACGCCGTAGCTGGCCTGCGGCGGGTGGGCCTTGGCCCACTTCAGGTAGTCCGCCACGGTCTTCACTTCGGCCGGCAGGCCCGGACCCGCGGTCAGTACGAAGGCGTAGTTGACGGTGGTGGTCACCGGAACGAAATCCGCCAGCGGGTCGTAGTTGAGCTTCTTGTATGTATTCGGGTAGAGCGTCATCGGCGAGCTGGGAATCTGCAGGATGGTCAGCCCATCGGGCGCCGCGCGCTTGACGTACTCCACCGCGATGCGCCCGCCCGCGCCCGTCTTCGCCTCCACCATCACGCTGGTGGCGTACTTGCCGCGCAGCTTCTCGGCCAGCGGGCGCGCCACGTGGTCGCCCATGCCGCCCGCCGGAAAACCCGAGATGATGGAAGCATTGCCGTTGAGCTGCGCGAGCGCCCGGCTCACGGGCGCGAGGGCGGCCAGTGCGCCACCCGCCTGAAGAAGATGAAGGAAGTCTCTGCGATCCATGGCTTGTCTCCTGGGTCTGGTGCCCTTGACTGTCGATGCCCCGGATCGTGGGGCCATCGGGGGCTCCTGCGAATGGACAAATCGCACCGCGGCAGGTAGTTTTCCGGCATCGATCACATCTGCCGCCATGAAACCTGCTGCCAAGGCCCTTCTCCTCGTTCCCTTCCGTGAAGTCCGACACGAACAGCCGGATGACTGCCTGCACTACGAGGCAGTGGCGGTGCGCGGGAAAGAGATGGACTGGACGATTCCGGCGCATCGCCACGCGGGCCTGCACCAGATCCAGTTCCTGGAGCGCGGCCATATCGGCGGCACGGTGGACGGCCGGCCGGTGGAGGCGGCGGCTCCGGCCATCCTGCTCATCGCACCCGGCTCCGTGCACGGCTTTCGCCACGCGCGAGACACCTCAGGGCACCAACTCACCATTCCCAGCGCCACCCTGCAGCAGCTTCTGGCCAGCACGCGCCTGGTGGATGCGAGTCTGGGAACTTCCTTCGTGCTGACGGAACTGACACCCGAGGCGCGTGCCGAATGCTCCACCCTCTTCAACATGTTGGCGCGCGAATTCGGGGGCGGCGGTGCAGGCCGGGTGCCGGCCCTGATGGCCGCCGCCACCCTGCTCGCGGTATTGCTTCTGCGTCTTCATGGCGAGCACACCCAGAAGGAGCAGACCCCCGGGGCACGCGATGCACTGGTGCAGCGCTTCCTTGCGCTGGCCGAGCAGCACTTTCGCGAGCACTGCGGGCTGCCCTTCTATGCTCAGGCGCTGGGCGTGACGCCCGATCACCTGAGCCGCAGTTGCCGCAATGCGACACGGCAATCGGCTTTGCAACTGCTGCACGAGCGCCTCATGCTAGAAGCACGCCGGCTGCTCGCCTATACACCGATGTCCGTGCTGGAGGTGTCCGCCGCCATCGGGTATCAGGATCCGGCCTACTTCAGCAAGTTCTTCACCCGCGCCACCGGCCATTCGCCTTCGCAGTACCGCGCGCTGGCGAATCGGGGGGTGAAGGCCCCGCGCTAGGGAACGGAGCTGGGCCCTCGTGATCGGTGCCGGAATTCGAAGTTGCGGGTTTTGACGGCGGTTTACGAGGGGGATGACGTTGAGCAACGCTGTAGGCCTCTCAACACTTCCAGGAGAAAGGTCATGACAACAGTTCGTGTGGGTCCCGACGCAGTTTGATCGCGGCGAGGGTCGCCCCTCGATCCAATGTTCCGGCGAGATCCAAATATTCGTGAGCTACTCTTAACACCTGCACCGCGTCAGTATTCATGAACGAACCAACGGACAATCGCTCGCGTGCTCGTATGGTGCAAGCCCTATCTTTGGATTTTCGTCTCCTCTGCTCAAGCCACTCGCGAAGTCAAGCGCCCTGGGGTTGACCGGAGGTCCGTGACGCCACACCAGGTTGACCTCTTCGTAGTAGCAGATGGCAGAGACGGCCAAGCCAGTGGCGCGGGTCACCGTTCCAATTGGTAACTCCCGCGCTCAGACGCCAAGCGCACAGCCGTCTTTTCGATGATCTGATGCGCCTAGCAGCACGCCTTTCCCCCAATCGATCTTGACTGCCTGTGCGCCGCCGATGGCAGGATAACCTGGTGGCGCGAACTTGTAGCCCTGCGCTTCCAGTTCCATCAGCAGCCGTTCAATCCCTTGGGCGCGATGAGCCCAGGGCAGCGCGTCCTGGAGCGCCAGCGTGATCGATGCGACGCTGATCGCACTGTCGGACTACGAGAGCCCGACGACCCTGAAACTGCTGCTCGACACCAGCGCGCATGGCGTGATCACGCGCCCGTTTCGATCGGCAGGTGTGCTGAGCACGCTGGTGCTGGCACGCTCCGCACAGAGTTTCCAGGCACGGCTCCAGAGCAAAGTCCTGAAGCTCGAAGACACGATCAAGTCGTGCCGTCAGATTGAAAAAGCCATTCGCCTGCTGTCGGATAGCCAGCAGCTTTCCGAGACGCAGGCCTACGAGCACATGCGCGCTCGCGCGACCAAGCTCCGGATCACCGTGGCCGAGGTTTCCGCGATGATCATCGATGCACACGAGGCGATGGAGAAGCTCGGGTTGGGGAATCCCAATGCCAAGCGCTGATCAACCCCTGGCCGTGCATCGGCCGAGCGGCGAGACGAACGGATGCGTGCTTCGATCAGGGCTGAAGCCCAGGGGGAACCGCGGTATTGCCAATGTTCGACCCTACCGAGGTGTATGCGTTGGGCCCTGCGCGCTGCGCCATCGCGTCCAGAATGCGCGTCGCCAGTTCGGGCACCAATGGATCCGGCGCTTGGCCGGCCAGCGTCGCCATACCCAGGCAGTAGTCGATGCGAGGCCGAAATGGGCGGCAGACGACGCCCATGTCCTGGCACAGATGCGCGAAGAGGCCATTCACGATGGAGACGCCCAGCCCTTGAGCAACGAAGCGGCAAGCCATCTCGACGGAATGCACCTCGGCGCGGATCTGCGGCATCATCCGCTCTTGCCGGAAAGCGTGGTCGATTTGCTGGCGCAGGGAGCGCTGGCGCCCCAGCAGAACGAGATCGATATCGATCAGATCGGCACTGGCGACTGTCTTCAGGGCTTGCAGAGGGTGCCCGGCCGGCATGACGCAGACCGCCTCGGTGGCCAATTCGAGCAGCATGGTCAGGCCCGTGTTGATCGCCGGCGATCTCACCAGCGCCAGATCGACCTCGCGGCTCAAGAGAGCGACCTCGCCGTTCTCATAGCTTCCAGCCAGCACTTCCAGCGCCACGCCGGGGTGATCGTCGAGAAAGGCCTCGGCCACGCCCGGCATGACCGCTTGCGCAACCGTGCTGGGCACCTGCACCCGCAACAGCGTTCGGCGACGCCCGCCCAGCCGCAGCTGGTTCACGTGGCGATGCAGCGACGCCGCGCCCAACACCATGTTCTGTACGTCCGGCAGCAGAATTTCCGCCTGGTGGGTGGGATGCAGGCGTCCCTTGCGGCGCAGGAAAAGCGGCACTCCCAGGTCGTCCTCGAACTGGCTCAACAAGCGGCTGACGGCGGGCTGAGAGGTGCCTAGGCGCTGGGCCGCCTCGATGGTCGAGCCGGTGTTCATGAAGGCGATGAACGCCTCGAGTTGTTTGAAATTCATGGTGTTCTCTGGCTAGCGTTGGGGCGAAAGCCCGCGGGTTAACACCAAACTTCTCCAAATTCACATAGGTCGATACGGGCTCTGCATACCGTTGCCTGCTCTGCGCGATCACGGGATTATTCGGCCTGTCCGGATTTTGTCATTCATCAATCCGACATCACTATCAGTTAATGCCGGCCACGACGGCAAGGAGAAATAAGAAATGCGCGCCATTCCCCGTCACGACGCCGGTCGCCGCGGCACGCCATGACGGCGTTCATCATCCGACGGCTCTGCCAGAGCCTCGTGATCCTGGTAGTGACTTCGCTGATCGTCTTTGCCGGCGTGTACGCCATCGGCGATCCGATCGAGATCCTGGTGCCCGCTGATGCGTCACAGGCTGAAATCGCGCAGGCCGTCCAATCGCTGGGCCTGGATCTTCCGCTGCATGGGCAGTATCTGAAGTTCGTGGCCAACGCACTGCAGGGCGACCTGGGCAACTCGTTCGTTTTCAACCAGCCGGCCATCCAGCTGATCCTGCAGCGCTTGCCGGCCACGCTGGAACTGGCCTTCGTCGCGCTTCTGCTGGCGCTGCTGGTCGGCCTGCCGCTGGGCCTGGTTGCCGGCCTGAAGCCCGATTCGATTCTGGATCGCAGCATCATGACGGGCTCGATCCTCGGCTTCAGCCTGCCCAACTTCTGGCAGGGGATCATGCTGGTGCTGATCTTCTCGGTCACACTGGGCTGGCTGCCCTCCACGGGCCGCGGCGACACGGGCGAGATCCTGGGCGTGCACACCAGTCTGGCGTCCTGGGACGGCATACGCCACCTGATCCTGCCAGCGCTCAACCTGGCGCTGTTCAAGATCGCGCTGATCGTGCGCCTGACCCGCAGTGGCGTGCGCGAGACCATGCCGCTGGACTATGTGAAGTTCGCGCGGGCCAAGGGGCTGCGCGAATCACGCGTGATCTACGTGCACGTGCTCAAGAACATCCTGATCCCGATCGTGACGGTCGTGGGCATGGAGTTCGGTTCGCTGATCGCCTTTGCCACCGTCACCGAAACCATTTTCGCCTGGCCGGGCGTGGGCAAGCTGATCATCGACAGCATCATGAAGCTGGACCGCCCCGTCGTGGTGGCCTACCTGCTGATCGTGGTCGCCATGTTCATCCTGCTCAACCTGCTGGTGGACATCATCTATTCCATCCTGGATCCCCGTGTCCGCGTGGGAGCCTCCGAATGAACATCCCTGTCTTCAAGAAGCTGGCGCCCAGCCGCAACACCACCTTCGGCCAGGCGGTGCATGGCGTGCTCGATAGCCGCCCTGCCACCATTGCCGCGGTGATCTTCCTGGTGCTGGTCCTGGCGGCGATCCTCGCGCCATGGATCGCGCCGCAGAATCCGTACGACCTAGCCGCCATCACCATTCTGGACGGCCGCATGCCTCCGGGCAGCCAGGGCGTGTACGGCGAGGTCTACTGGGTCGGCACCGACGCCCAGGGCCGCGACATGCTGTCGGCCATGATGTTTGGCCTCCGCACCAGCCTGAGCGTGGGTGTGCTCAGCGGTCTATTCGCGCTGGTCGTGGGCACGGTGCTGGGCCTGACGGCCGCGTACTTCGGCGGACGCGTCGACGCGCTGATCATGCGGCTGGTCGACCTGATGCTGGGCTTTCCCACCATCTTGGTGGCGCTGATGATGCTGGCCATCCTGGGACAGGGCGTGGGCAAGGTGATCCTGGCGCTGGTGGTGGTGCAGTGGGCCTACTTCGCCCGCGCCGTCCGTGCCACTGCCGTTGTCGAACGCCGCAAGGAATACATGGAAGCGGCGCTCTGCCTGGGCCTGAGCCACCGGCGCGCGCTTTTCTCCCAACTCCTGCCCAACTGTGTTCCGCCCGTCATCGTCATCGCGATGATCCAGACCGCCAACGCCATCTCGGCCGAGGCGACGCTCAGCTTCCTGGGCATCGGACTGCCCGTCACCGAGCCATCGCTGGGCCTGCTGATCGCCAACGGCTACCAGCAGATGCTGGCGGGGCTCTACTGGATCAGCGTGTTTCCCGGCGTGCTGCTGCTGGCCGTGGTCTTCACTATGAACATCGTGGGCGATCGCGTGCGCGAGGCTCTCAACCCGCGCCTGCAGAAATAGGAAGCCCCCGTGACTTCAACCACCCCTACGCTTTCGGTGCGCAATCTGCGCACCTGGTTCCACACACGGGCCGGCCTTGTGCGCGCCGTGGACGATGTCAGCTTCGATGTGCATCCCGGAGAAATCCTGGGTCTGGTCGGCGAATCGGGCTCGGGCAAATCCATCACCGGCTTTTCGATCCTGGGCCTGATCGATCCTCCGGGCCGCATCGACGGCGGCCAGATCCTGTTCAAGGGGACCGACCTGGCCACCTTGTCCAAGGAGGAACTGCGGCAGCTGCGTGGCAACCGCATCGCCATGGTGTTCCAGGATCCGATGATGACCCTGAACCCGGTGTTCCGTATCGAAAGCCAGATGGTCGAGACCGTGCTCAGCCACGAGCGATGCAGCCGCAAGGCCGCCTGGAACCGCGCGCGCGACACGCTGGCTGCCGTTGGCATTCCTTCGCCCGCAGAACGCATGAAGGCCTATCCGCACCAACTGTCAGGCGGGATGCGGCAGCGGGTGGCCATTGCGATCGCGATGCTGCACAAGCCCGACCTGATCATTGCCGACGAGCCCACGACTGCGCTGGACGTGACGATCCAGGCCCAGATCCTCGCCGAAATGCAGAAGCTCTGCGCCGAGACCGGGACTGCCATGGTGTGGGTCAGCCACGATTTGGCGGTGGTCGCCGGTTTGGCGGATCGCGTATGCGTCATGTATGCCGGGCGCGTCGTCGAATCCGGTGAAACCGACGACATCCTGGACCACCCGCGCCATCCCTACACCATCGGCCTCATCGGCTCGGTGCCCAGCAGCGATCGCAGCGGCGACCGGCTCTATCAGATTCCCGGCATGGCACCTTCGCCGCTGGCGTTGCCGCAGGGCTGCGCTTTCAGCCCGCGTTGCGGACACGCCTCGGAGCGTTGTCGCGCCGAGCAACCGCCCCTGGACACAGGCGGCGGCCGCAGCTACCGCTGCTTTCATCCCCAGCCAGGAGCCTTTCTGTGAGCACGCCGATCCTGATGCAGGCCAACCAGGTGTCGCGCCTGTTCGTGAAGCGACCCGACTACGCCGAACGGCTCGCCGGACTGCTGGGCGCCAAGGTGGCCTCGCACACCGTCCACGCCGTCGACCGCGTCGACCTGACCATCCACCAAGGCGAAGTCGTCGGCCTGGTGGGCGAGTCCGGCTGCGGCAAATCCACGCTGGGCCGGGTTCTGGCCGGCATCCTGCCCGCCTCCTCGGGCACGATCCAGACACCGGCAGGCGAGCTCGCCAGCCTCGCGGGCCAAGCCGCGCACGCGCAGCGCATGGCCACACAGATGATCTTCCAGGACCCGATGTCCTCGCTCAATCCGCGCAAGCGGGTGCGCGACATCATCGGCGAGGCGCCGCTCGCCCACGGCATCGTCGCCCGGCGCGATTGCGAAGACTATGTGGTCGAGGTGATGCGGCGCGTGGGGCTCGATCCCGACTTCCGCAATCGCTTCCCGCACCAGTTCTCGGGCGGCCAACGCCAACGCGTGGGCATCGGCCGGGCGCTGGCCGTCAAGCCGAAATTCCTGATCTGCGACGAATCGATCGCCGCGCTGGATGTCTCCATCCAGGCGCAGATCCTGAACCTGTTCATGGACCTGCGCCACGACCTGGGGCTGACGTACCTGTTCATCAGCCACGACCTGGGTGTGGTGCAGCGCATCAGCGACCGCACGGTGATCATGTACCTGGGCCGCATTGTCGAGTCGGGTCCCACCGCCGAGGTCTTCAAGGCTCCCCGCCATCCCTACACGCAAGCGCTGCTGGACGAGGTGCCGCGCCTGTCGAACCGGAAACGGCGCTTTCATGCGATCAAGGGCGAGATCCCTTCTCCGCTGAATCCGCCCGCGGGCTGCCATTTCCACCCGCGCTGTCCCCACGCCATGGACCGGTGCAAGACCGAGCAGCCGCTGCTGCGCGATCTCGGCGCAGGTCAACAGGCCGCGTGCCACCTCCTCGACAACGCGCCACGAAGCGCGAATCCATGAGCCATTCCATCGTGAAACCCACATCCATACTGATCCGCAGCGCGCTGCACGCGGCGCTGGGGCTGGCGCTGCTGGCCTCGGCGGCCGCCTTCGCGCGGCCGCTGCTGACCATCGGCCACTCGAGCGAGCCGTCGTCGATGGATCCACTGTTCTCGCGGACTGGCAACAACCAAGCCGCCGCCGAGAACATCTTCGAGCGACTCGTCTCGAGTGACGAGAACATGCAGCTGCGTCCCGGCCTGGCCCTCTCCTGGCGCGTGCTGGAGCCCACGCTTTGGGAAATCCGGCTGCGCCCGGGCGTGCAGTTCCATGACGGCACGCAGTTCACCGCCGACGACGTGGTGTTCTCCTTGGACCGTGCGCCCAAGGTGCCCAACAGCCCGGCGCCTTTCACGGGGGCCGTGCGCACCATCGCCAGCATTCAGGTCGTGGATCCGCTGACCTTGCGCATTCGCACCAAGGAGCCCACGCCTGATTTGATGGAGCAGATCGGCCTTGTCTACATCGTGTCGCGCCACGCGGCGCAGGGAAAGCGCTCGGAGGATTTCAACTCGGGCGCGGCGACGGTCGGCACCGGCCCCTACAGGTTCAAGCGCTGGCAGCCCGGGGACAGCCTCGAGCTGGAACGCAACGAACGCTACTGGGGAGACCGGCCCGACTTCGATCGCGTGTTGATCCGCTACATCTCGAACGACGCGGCGCGCATCTCGGCGCTGCTGTCCGGCTCCGTCGACCTGATCGACAGCGTGCCGCCCACCGATACGAAGAACCTGAAGAACAAGCGGGGCTTCACGCTTTTCAGTTCACCGTCGGCGCGCCTCATCTACCTGGCGCTGGATTCAGCGCGCGACGTCACCCCTTTCGTCACTGATGCCCAGGGCAAGCCCATGCAGGTCAACCCGCTCAAGGACGTGCGCGTGCGCCAGGCGATCTCGAAGATGTTCATGCGCGAGCCGATCACCACGCGTCTGCTCAGCGGCGCGGGCGTACCCGCCGGACAGATGGTCCCCGAGGGGCTGGGCGGCTACACACCGGCGCTGCCGGCGCCGGCGTACGACCTCGCCGGTGCGCGCGCGCTGCTGGCCGAGGCGGGGTATCCGCAAGGCTTCGGGCTGACCATCCATTCGTCCAACGACCGGTTTGCCAGCGACAGCGACCTGGCACAGGCTCTCGCGCAGATGATGGCGCGCGCCGGGTTGCGCATCAACGGCGTGGTGACCCAGCCCTACAACGTCTACGCGGGCGCCAGCGGCAAGCAGCAATACAGCGCCTTCATCTTTTCGTACGGCAACACCACGGGCGACTCCACCAACGGACTGACCAACGTGCTGGCCACCTACGACAAGGCCGCGGGAACCGGCGCTTTCAACCGCGCCCGCTACTCCAACCCGCAACTCGACCGCCTGTTGGCGCAAGCCGCAGTGGAGTTCGATCCCGCCGTCCGGAACACGCTCCTGCGCCAGGCGGCCGAGACGGGATTCAACGACGCCGGCATCGTGCCGCTGTATTTCCCGGTGGTGTTCTGGGCCGCGCGCGACGGCACGACCATTCGCGCCAACAAGCTCGAACGCACCTCCATGCTGTACATCCAGGAAGCAAAATGATTCAGCCTGATGCAACGATCTCCCTTGCGCGCGACGTCCGTGTGCTGCAAGACCAGAGGGTGAGGATGCGCGACGGCGTGCACCTGGCCACCGACGTGCACCTGCCTGTCGGCTACCGTCCGGGCCTCGATGCGCCTCTGCCTGTCATTCTCGAACGCACGCCCTACGACAAGTCCGGCATCTCGCGCGCCGAGCAGATCGGCGACCGGCTCGGTGTACCCCGTCCGGAAGTGGCCCGGTACTTCGTCGAACATGGATTCGCGGTGGTGTACCAGGATTGCCGCGGACGCTACGGCTCCGAGGGCCACTTCATCAAGTACCTTGCCGAAGGGCCGGACGGCTTCGACACCCTGGGCTGGATCCTGGCGCAGCCCTGGTGCAATGGAAAGGTCGGCACGATGGGGCTGTCCTATGCGGCACA
This sequence comes from Variovorax sp. OV700, assembly GCF_900099805.1. GTDB lineage: Bacteria > Pseudomonadota > Gammaproteobacteria > Burkholderiales > Burkholderiaceae_C > Variovorax. The sequence goes on from NZ_FNDR01000001.1 coordinate 147,697, forward strand.
CGCGCAGTTGGCGCTGGCCTGCCTGAACCCGCCGGGGCTGGCGTGCATGGTGCTGGACTCGGGCGGCTTTTCCAACGGCTACCAGTGCGGCATCCGGCAGTCCGGCGCGTTCGAGCTCAAGCAAGCCACATGGGCGTTCAAGCAAGCCAAGCTCAGTCCGGCCGCGCAGCAGGATCCGGTCACGCTGGCAGCGCTCGAAGCACAGGACATCCGCCAGTGGTTCTCGCGCATGCCGTGGCGGCCCGGCCACTCGCCGCTCTCGGCGGTGCCGGAATACGAGGACTACCTGTTCGAGCAATGGCGCGCGGACACCTTCGATGCTTCCTGGCGCCAGCTGGGCATCTACGCCGAGGGCTACTACGACGCCATTCCCGACATTCCCGTGGTGCTCATGTCGAGCTGGTACGACGCCTATGTGAGAACGACGCTGGAAAACCATGCGGGCCTCACCGCCGGCCGGCAATCGCCCGTTCGCCTGATCCTGGGGCCGTGGCTGCACGGCGACCGCAACACCACCCACAGTGGCGATGCGGAGTTCGGCCCCCGCGCCGCGTTCGACGGCAGCATCGCGTCCCATTGGCTGAGCTTCCGTCTGGCGTGGTTCCAGCGATGGCTGCAAGGACGCGCCCAGGACACCGTGGCCGATCCGGCCGTGCGGCTGTTCCTCATGGGTGGCGGCAGCGGCCGGCGCAACGCCGCGGGCCGGTTCGACCACGGCGGTGCCTGGGTGCAGGCGGACGCCTGGCCTGTGCCGCAAGCACGGCAAGCGGCCTACTACCTGCATGCAGACGGCAGCCTGATCGACGCATTGCCGACCAGCGAAGGCGCGCAGATCCGGTATCAGTCGGACCCGCACCGTCCCGTGCCCACCATCGGCGGGTCGCTGACATCAGGCCAGCCCGTGTTCGCGGGCGGCGGCTTCGACCAACGCGAAGACGCGCGATTCTTCGGCGTACAGCAGCCCGGACTGCCGCTGGCGTCTCGCGATGACGTCGTGGTGTTCCAGACCGCGCCGCTCGAGCAGGACGTCGCGGTAGCGGGCCCGGTCACTGTCAGGCTGTTCATTTCCTCCGACTGCCCCGACACCGACTTCACCGCGAAGCTGATCGACGTCTATCCCCCGAGTGCCGACTACCCCGAGGGCTACGCCCTGAACCTGACGGACGGGATCTTCCGTTGCCGCTTCCATGCATCCTGGGAAAAAGCCAGCCTGCTCGAACCGCACAAGGTCTACGCGATCACCATCGAACCGTTTGCCACCTGCAATCTGTTCAAGCGGGGCCATCGCATCCGCCTCGACATCGCGAGCAGCAATTTTCCGAAGTACGACGTCAATCCCAACAGCGGCGAATCCGCCGCCGATGCACGCGAGAAGCGCGTGGCGTTGAACACCCTGCACCTGTCGCCAAGCCACCCCTCCAGCGTCACGCTGTGCGTCGCTGAACCACAGGCCCTGCTGCCGCTGCCAGCTGCCATGACCAGCAGCTAGCCCTCCACCTCTTTGCCTTCGCACTGCCCACCGCCTGCGCGCAATTCGCAGGCGGGCGGGACAACTTTTGTCCATCGCTTTGCCATTGCCGCAGGAGTGCCTTGTGAAAAGTCCCTTGAGAACAAACCCAACTCGATTCAGCCATCCAAGCGGCAACCAGTCTGGCTCGCGCCGGTGGCCGCGCTGCGGGGACACCGTGCAGCGGCTGTGCCAGCGACGCCAGTTCAATATTTTTACGGAGTGAGGAAAATGAAACGGTATTCGGCGTGTGCGTTTGCTATTGCCGCCTGTGCGGCGGTGCCCATGACAGTTGCGGCGCAATCATCCGTCACGATCTACGGTCGGATGGACACCAGCATCGACTTTGTCAGGGCGGGCCCGACCTCTTCCAAACAGATGACGAGCAATGCGTCGCGGCTTGGATTTCGAGGTGTGGAGGATCTCGGCGATGGATTGAAAGCTCAGTTCGGCCTTGAGATGAGCGTTTCTTCGGACACCGGCCTCGCCACAACGGCCCTGCGGAACTCCTACGTGGGTCTGGCTGGCGGCTTCGGCGCAGTCGCCGTCGGCCGTCTCGATTCGGCCGCGCCTACGAGGACTCCGCTGTACGCGCTGGTCACGCGACATACGGAGTTCGTCATCCACGATGCCGGTGCAACCGCCGTGGGCACCTCGATCCTGAACGCACGGACGCGGGAATCGAATGCCATCGGCTACGCGAGCCCCATCGTCAACAACTTTGTGTTTCGCGCTGGCTACTACCTCAACGGCGATGGGATCACGGAGGCCGCCAACACTCCTGTGCGTTTCGAAAGCGACTACAAGCAAGCGGACGTGTCGCTCAGCTATGGCGAGGGCAGCGGGCCGCTGGGTCTGGGCGTGGGCTATGGACAGAACAAAAAGCGGGGCGGGGCCATGGTCAACGACGTCAAAGACAAGTGGATGGCCGTTGCCTCATACGACTTCGGCGCCATCCGTGCATGGGTGCTCTTCAACCGGGACAACACCCAGGGCGGCCCGACGTCGCGGAGCAAGACGGACGTCCACTACATCGGTGCGTCTTGGGACCTGGGAAACGGGAAGCTCGTGGGCAACTATATGACCAAGGATGTCCAAACGGATCGCGATGCCAAGCTCAAGCGATTCCAGTTGGGCTACCTCTACAACCTGAGCAAACGCACCAACCTATACGCTTTCCTTGATCGAAGCGATCCGAACAATCGCGTTGCCAATGACGTGGTGCGCGCCGTGGGCGCCGGCATTCAGCACAACTTTTGAAGGCGACGGCGGACTTGATTGGGAAGCTTGAGATTAGATCGGCGGGAGCAGCCGCCCCCGCCTTGCTCAATCCGGCCATCAGCGCCGACCATGCGCTATCCAAATGCTTCCTCATCAGGTCGATAGATTGAAGCTCTGCCGGACCTGACCGTGCGGTCCTGGACGGCAAAGCGCTTGTTCGCGATAGTGCAGAACCAGTCTGCGAAATCCTTGAGGGTTTGACGGGCTCCACACCTTCCCCGGAAAGCTACCTCGTTCAAGCAGCGCGATGACATCTGGAGGCCGTTCGAGTTCCGCCTCCCCCCACGAGTCGGTGCGGTCCTTTGGATGCCCCAAGTAAAGGCGCCGCCCCACACCGCCCCAGGGTTGACTTAGAAAACTGGCGTAACAGACAGAAATCATCGAGCTCGGGTTCTTGCAAACAGGCTGGATTTGCAAAACCAGTGCACACGCGCTGCACACGGACGCCCCTAAGTAGTTGATTTTCCTCAGATTTCTGATTTATCCATTATGGGCGCAACCGAGACGCGCATGGCCTCGGCAGCACGGGTGCTCCGGGGCAAACCGCCCGCTGGCCCAGTGTTGTTTCGGTTCTCGTTTGGCGTCATTCGATCTCGTCTAGCGCTATTTTCTCAGTCCTGGCGGTACGAAAAAGCACCCGGTGGGCACCATCACGAAACGCAAGCGCGCAGATGGAAGCGTAGCGCACATGGCTCACCTATATCGCGCGGCTCGCGGAGTATCCGCATCCCGCTGCCGATGCCGTCAAGGTGGCAGAGCGTGGAAGGTCGATCTTTCGGCTGCGTTCATTCCGGCCTCCGGGAGTCGCTTTGTCGTGGGCGGTAGTAGTGAGGAGCGGGCATTTGTCTCCCTGGAGAAGGTGCGTACCGCTCATGCGTCCGTGCGGCGCAACTTCTACAGTGACTTCACGGCGAACCGCTTTGCTCCAAGACAGGTAAACAAGCGGCGCCAGTTGTCCATCTCACTGGAGAACGCACATGGAACGCAACCTGCTACCGGGAAATATCTTCATGGTGTTCTTGTAATTGCTCGCGCTGCTTGCTGTGCGGTTCATCAGCTGAACCTGAAGCTGCCGATCCGGGCTGAAAGAACGTGTTGCCGCTGGCGGCAGCGGTACGCCCGGCGCTCCGCGGACCGTCACTTCGCTGAAGACCCAAGAGGTCATCTACGACGGCATCGGATCAACGCCGAAAAAATCGTTGAACGCTTTGTAGTCGCCGATGCGCTCTCCTGAGCTCAGCATCTCGTGCGCTTGATCGGTCGGTTCGGGACTACCCGCACCGCGTGGGATGGCGTGGCCGGCGCTTCGTTCAATCCGCAGCGAGGCGCTTGAACATTGCTTGAAGCAAGCCGAGATTCGACGCATCCGCGGCTACGGCATCTCGGCGGAACGAACTGCTGTCGTATGGCGAATAGCTGTTCATAGGATTGTCAATGGCCGGGCGTACCAGCACGACATAGGTGCGGACCCTCCCGTCGAAGCTGTACCGCTCGTTGTCACGTGGTCGAGGTGTCAGAGCCGAATCCGCCGCCAAGGTGTTGGCCAGATGGCGCCTGACGCTATCCGTGTTGACTCCGTAAGCTCCCGCGCTCTCTACGACAACGCTCTCCGGTCCGGTGCGAGCAGCCAATTTCTCAATGACGACGCTCTCATTTTTCGCCTGGCTGTCGACCTCACTGGCGATCACGGAAGTCACGGTGAAGAGGGAGCCGGCGCAGAAGGCGAGTGCCGTGCGACCGAAAGGGAAATCCAAACTCATCAAGAACTCCTTCGCCTGGACGGCACTGCGGAAATCGAGTTTATAGCTGAAAGGGTCAACCTGCCCGATGGGCGCACCACGGTACTGCCCATCACGATTCGCCGCGCCACTGTGCAAACACGTTTGCCTTCGAGTCAAGGCGCAGGCGTTCCTAACTCGCAATCAGGACGCGAACAAGAATGACGAGGAACCCAGCAGCAACGAGCGCGGTCACTGCCGTCGCCATGAGGTCGGGCAATCTTTCGTCCGCGTCTTGTCGTGTCGGCGCGGCGTCGGCGTGAGGTTTTGACGCGGCCGTGTCAACAGCGGTGCTGAACGGGTTGTAGAGCGCGCCGCCATGGCTGACCACGCCAGACTCGTCGGCGCCGGCTGATTGTTCGATCCGATCGGCTTCGACGGAGGACGGCTTCTGAGCTTCGGCGGCGAACACCCGTGCACCCGCGGTTGCCGACAGGGCTGCCAGGCAAAGACCTGCAAGCGCTCGGCGCGTTCCACGTTTTCGATGCGCCACGACGGTGTCCTTGGTTGTGGCCCTGGGCTTGCCCAGGGCCCTTTCAACGCGGTCTCTTGCTTAATTGGGACAAGAGCCTGGGATGCTCAAGAAGTTTCTGGAGAAAGTGCCAGTTGGCACAATCGAGACACCGTTGGTCAGATCAGAGAGCAACACGTCTGTGTATCTGACGCATGCCACGATGAGATCTTGACCAGATGGGCACGAAAAGTTGCCCTCGTCCGGAGGGCCGGCTTCCAAGGTCCCCTTGACTCGGCCGTTCTTGGTGGCTGAGAAAGTGTTGTCAGCACGCACGGCTCCCGCGACGGAAGTCTTGTTGCTGGCGTTCGGATTCTTTCCCCCGTGGTTGATGCACGCGTACACCGCCGAGCCTTGAGCAGTAAGGCTTTCGGTCACTGTTGCATTCGCCACTCCGGCTTCATCAAAACTGACCACCAGCGCCCCATTCGAATTGACGGATGCATCGGCACTGAAAAAGTGTGCCCCGGCGAGCGCCTGTCCGGCTCCAAACGTCAGCACTGCCGCTATGAGTAATGACTTTTTCATATTAGGCTTTCCAAGTTAGATTGAATAATCATCTGTTCTTGGGTGCGTCTCGGTGCTGGCGATGAGGTCAACGTCGCGGCGTCCGGAGAACGCAGGCATGCTGAACTTAATAATTAAGTTTCACAATCACCACTCGGAATAGGCGCCAGCGGAACTTACTCTCTGCGGCACCCGCAACAGGTCCGACGTCATTCCCTCGCGTGCGCAATCGCTGCCTTGCGAGACAGGTGCCGCGTGGCTGTACCGTCCTCTGAGGCTTCCACAGAAGCATTGCAGCTCAATACTCGTCGGCGCAAGGAATCGGAACGCGGTGCATGTTGAACCCTCCTAGGGTCAGTTGCACGCGTTGTAGATGGTTACGACAGTTTCGTCGTGTCCGTTGAGAACTGATGCCTTCCTGCGCCGGTTGAACTTTGACCGTCAATTTTCGGCTGCCCGGCGCCAACACATCGGACCGCGGGCCGGCGCCAAGCCCTGCCCTGCTGGCACAGAGCCATGAAAACAGTCGCTCAGACCGAGTTATCCGCGCCCCATCCGGTCGAAATCGTTCAAGGGGCGCGTATGTCCTGTTGGACTCTGGAGAGTTGGTTGACACGGCCGATGCGCTGTCGCGGGTCGGACTGCCACACCACGCGGTCGTCCGCGGCGTAGAGCCAGCAGGTCTTTCCTTCGCGTTCGCAGGTGTTCAGGACATCCGCCATCGCAGCCCCGCCGGAAGCAAGGGCCGCGCTGCCATCGGCCGCGACCGCAAAGGCGCGTGGCATGGGCAAGGCAAGGAATCGAAGGTACCGGTCTCTGCTGTTCTCGCGCACGGGCACCAGGGAAGGATCGTTAACGTCGGCAAAATGGCTGTCGGCCGGCAACCTGTAGAGGCTGACGGTGGGGCCCGCGGCCGCCGCACTCGGCTCGGCCGCAACGGTTTGCGGCTTCTGGTAGACCACGGCGTAGTCGACCGCGTAGACACTGCACTCGCCGTGGCTGCTCTCGCGGCAATATGCGAGGGCGCGCTGCGTCGGGTCCGAGGGGCGATTGATGTCTCGCGGCACCAATCCGTCGGCCCAGCCGAACCATGAATGGTCACCGGCCTGACGGATGACGAAGGCACGTGGCGGCTTGCTCTGCAAGAATTTTTGATAGGCCGCGCGGCCTTCCGCGCGCAGACCGGGAACAGCATCGACATCGTCGATGCCGGCGCTTGCCGCCGCAGAGCTCCCGCTGCCATCGACGCCTGCCAAGCCTCGCAGATGGACCTCGGCGCTGCCGGTTCCTGCATGGCATTCATAGGCACCGGGCGTCGAAAGCACGTTGCCTTCGTAGAAGCTCTCGACCTGTGTCACCACGCGCACGCCTCGCGCGCGCGCCGCTTCGACGAGCGCCACCAGCGTATTGCGCATCGCCTCGCGGCAGGTTTCCTCGTCACTGCGGATCACCGGCCGGCCGTCGGCATAGCGCTGCGTCGTGGAGAACGGCCGGGCATAGCTTTCAGCCTTGAGCACCTGCTCCTGCGGCACCTTGGCTTGCGGCTGGGTCGCAAAGCGAAGCTGGACGTCGTTGCCGATGGCATCGCGCGTGGCAACCTGCTGCATCACCGGATAGATGGGCAGTACCAGCCGCGTGTCACGCGCGAACGCGGGCGCAGCCATCGATGCGATGAAGAGCAGGAGGCCCGCTCCGGGCCGGCCTGCGCCAAAGGATTCGAAACTCATGGTGATCACCCCCTCTTCAAAGCAAAGCTGTAATACCGGAGATCCACATCAAGGCGTGCGGCGGCTTCGGCTTCACTCTCGGCAGCATCAACCGACTGTGCGCTGGATTCATGGCTGTAGACGGGCTTGCGGCCATCGATCTGGTAGGACCATTCAAAGCGACCGGCCCGCTCGACGATGGTCGTGTCGATTCTGTGCCCCATGTAGAGGAAGCTCTCGCCCATCTCGACCTCCAGCGGTTGGAGGGAGTCTTCCAGATCGAACCTGACTCGAAGCTGAGGAATGATCCGCACAGAGGCGGCGCAATGCGCGCCGCGGTGCAGGTCCGTCGTCAACGCTCGCGCGCGGCGCGGCGCAGCACCTGGGTGATCGGCTCCACCAGGTACTGAAGTGCGGTGCGCTCGTCTCCCTGCAGGTAGATCTCGGCCGGCATGCCGGCCAGCAGCTTCAGGTCGCCCGCCATCGCGAGCGAGGCCGCATCGGCCTCGACCAGCACCGAGTAGTAGGGAGCGCCGGTCGCACGGTCGATCAGGCGGTCGCCCGACACATAGACCACCTTGCCATGCACCAGCTGCGTGGTGCGGTACTTGAATGCCGTGAAGCGGATCTCGGCCGGCTGCCCGCGCTGGATGCGGCCGATGTCTTCTGGACGGACGCGCGCATCGGTCACCAGGCGGGTGTCGTCGGGCACGACGTCGGCAATGGTCTCGCGAGGCGGGATCACTGCGCCGGGCGTCGAATACTTCAGATCGATGATCTCGCCGCTGGCCGGCGCCGTGATTACCTGCCGCGCCGAGGCATCGGTCGACTTGCGCCGCTCCTGCTCGATTTCCGCCAGCCGGGCCGCCGTGACCTTGAGCTGGTCGCTCGCCTGCTGGCGGTACTCGCTCTCCAGCGAGCGGATGCGCAGATCGGCATCGACCGTGCGCTGCTCGGCGCGCGCGAGCTCCGCGCGCCGCTCCTCGATCTTCACGCCGTAATCGGCCACGGTGCCCTCGAACTGCGCAATGCGCGCGGCCGAGATGAAGCCGTCCTTGAGCAGCTTGCGGTTGGTCTCCAGATCGTTTTTCTGGAAGGTCATCGACTCGCTCGCCCGCATGATCTGGGCGCGCAGTGCGACGATTTCCTCGGCCACCTTCTCGCGTTGCGAACGCAAGAGGCGCACCTGCCCCACCAGCGCATCGCGCCTCGCTTCGAACAGTGCGTTCTCCTTGTTCAGCTGCGCGGCCAGGCGCGGATCGGCTGCCGCGGTCTCGACCACGTCGGGCGGGAAAGCGATCGCACGCGCCATGGTCTGCTCCGCGTCGAGCCGCGCGAGGCTGGCACGCTCGGTCTTGACGCGATGGTCCAGCCGGTTCCTGTCGGCATCGACCGAGACGTCGCCCAGCACGAGCAAGGGCTCCCCCTGCCGCACATGCTGGCCGTCGCGCACCAGGACTTCGCGCACGATGCCGCCTTCGGCGTGCTGCACCGGGCGCCGGTTCAGGTCCACCTTCACGTACGCCTGCGCCACCACGGCGGACGACAGCGGGGCAAAGCTCAACCAGGCGGCAGCCGGCAGCAGCCCGCAGACCAGCGCGGCCAGGCCCCAGTGCGCCAGGCGACGCGCTTCGCGCACATGGAGCGCCAGCGGGTCGTTGGCCGCGATCGCAAGTGCCGAATGATTCATGACACCTTCTCCGAAGCGCGCGCCGGCATCATTACCACCTGGGCGCCGCCCGGGTTCTGGCCCGCACGCCTGATCGTCTGCATCACTTCCGCCACCGGGCCGTACTGCTTGACGCGGCCGGCCTCCAGCACCATCAGCTTGTCCATGTGCTGAACCAGCGCGCTGCGGTGCGTGACGACGATCACCGTGACCTGGCCGCGCAGCGCCTTCAGGGCCTCGCCCAATGCCAGTTCGCCCGCCCCGTCCAGGTTGGAGTTGGGCTCGTCCAGCACCAGCAGCTTCGGGTCGCCATAGAGCGCGCGTGCCAGCGCAATGCGCTGACGCTGGCCCGGCGACAGCATCACGCCCATGTTGTCGACGACGGTGTCGTAGCCCTCTGGCAGCGTCAGAATCAGCGCATGCACGCCGGCACGCTGCGCCGCTTGCACGACCTTGTCTGGATCGACCTCGCCCAGCCGCGCGATGTTGTCGGCAACGGTGCCGGCGAACAGCTCGACATCCTGCGGCACATAGCCGAGCCAGGGGCCGAGTTCTTCGCGCGGCCATTGCGCGATGTCGACGTCGTCCAGCCGCACGACACCTGCATGGGGCCTCCACAGCCCAGTCAGCAGGCGCACCAGCGTCGACTTGCCGGCACCGCTGGCGCCGGTGATGGCCAGCGACTCGCCGGGCTCCAGGCTCAGCGACACGCCGGCGAGAATCATCCGCTCGCCCTGCGAAGGCCGGAACACGAGGCCTTCCGCGTGCAGGCGGCCGCTCGGAGCCGGCAGCGCCATGCGTTGCGGCTGGCGCTCGGCGGCTCCCAGCACCTCGGACAGGCGCGCGAAGGCCAGGCGCCCCTCGGCCAACACGCGCCAGCTACCCACCACTTGTTCGACCGGTGCCAGCGCCCGGCCGAGCAGGATGGTGCAGGCCACCAGGATGCCCGGCGTGCCTTCGCCCGTGATGACCAGGTAGGCGCCCAGTGCCTGCAACAGCACCTGCACCGCCTGGCGCGTGGTGCGCGTGAGCGCGGCCATCGCCACCGACTTGCGCGCGGTCGGCCCCTGCAGCGCTGCGACGCCGGCGTTGAGAGTCCGCCAGCGCCCGATCACCGCCTCCCCCATTCCGAGCGACTGCGCCAGCTCCGCGTTCTGCATCGACGATTCGAGGTAGCGCGTGGCCCTGGCGGCTTCCTTCTGCAGGGCTTCGATATCGCGGCGCGTGATGCGATCGTTCACCACGGCAAGGACGAGCATCAGCAACGACGCGGCGGCCGCAGCCATACCCAGCATCGGATGCGCCAGCCAGATGACCGCGACATAGACGAATGCCCATGGCACATCGAACAGGGCCAGCAGCCCCTGGGAAGAAAACAGGTTGCGCAGCGCCGCGACGTCGCGCAAGCCTTCGCAGGGCGCGCGCTCGGCACGGCGCGCCGTGTGCACCAGCATGACCTTGGCAACCACCGGAGACAGCTGCTCGGCGATCAGGTTGCCCGCGACGCCCTGCAGACGGCTGCGCAGATAGTCCAGCATCAGCATCAGGCCGAGCGCCACGCCGACGCCCAGCAACAACACCAGCAGCGTCTCCCGGCTCTGGCTCGTCAGCACCCGGTCGAAAACCTGCAGCATGAAGAGCGCGGGAGCCAGCAGCAGCAGGTTCACGAAGAACGAAAAGCCGCCGACAAAGAGAAGCGGTCGCTTGAGAAGCTGGAGGAGTGGCTTCATGTCGATGTCTCTCGCGCGCTGCCACCCGCATCCGCGGGCGGCTGGCGAAAGCTCACAGGCCCACCTTGATGTCGTTGCTGTCGAAGGTGTCGGCCGGATTGGTCAGCGTCAACGTTGCCACCAGCGTGCGGTTGGCGGCGCTCAGGCCGTCTGCGTCGTAGTACAGGTTGCCCGTTGCGCTGTCGTAGATCACATGCACGCCCGCGCCCACGACGTCTCCCGCACCGCCGCCGTCCGAGGACGCGAACTCGACCGCCGACAGCGTGCTTCCGCTCGAGGTCGAAAGGGCCGTAAAGGTGCCGAGCGACAGCTCGACCAGGTCGCCGCTCGCCGCTGATCCCGAAGCATTGAAGTCGGTGACCGAGTCCACCGCGTTGGGTGCCGAGTCGAAGACGAAGGTGTCGTTGTCGGCGCCGCCGGTGAGTATGTCGGCGCCGGTCCCGCCGGCGATGCGGTCGTCGCCTGCAAGGCCGTTGATCACATCGTTGCCGCCGCCGCCGCGCAATTGATCGTTCAATGCCGAGCCGGTGATCGTGTCGGCGAAGGTCGTGCCGATGACGCCCTCGAAGTTCTTGTAGCTGTCGGTGCCTAGCCCCGCGGCGCTGGCATTGAAGCTTGTCGTGCTGCTGCTTTGGGTCAGCGTGAACGTGAGGCCAGCCGTGCCGTCGGAGAAGTCGAGCAGGTCACCAGCGCCCCCTGCCCCATCGAGCGTGTCGTTGCCGGCGCCGCCGCGGATGATGTCGTTCGAGGCGCTGCCCGTGAGGGTGTCGGCCAGACCCGTTCCAATCACGCCTTCGATGTTCTGGTAGGTGTCGTTGTTGCCGAGACCGGCGGTGCCGTTGGCGATGCCGGTCGATGCGGCACTCTGGACCAGCGTGAAATTGACCGCCAGAGTCCCGTCCGAGAAGTCGAGCAGGTCTTCGCTGCCGGCACCGCCGTCCATCGTGTCACCGTTGCCGATGCCACCACGCAGTACATCGTTGCCGGCGCCGCCCGACAGTGTGTCGTTGCCGTCGCCGCCGATCAGGAGGTCGTTGCCGGAAGACCCGAGCAGCGTATCTGCCCCGCTGCCGCTTCCTCCGATGAAGACGTCGCCGCCCGTACCGCCGGTCAGGTTGTCGGCGCCGCCGCGGCCATCGATGAAGGAGGCCTGGTAGGTGCCGCTCGTGCTGAGATCGATTGTCTCGGCGCCGTTGCCGCTGGACACCGCCCTGACGTCGATCGTTGCCGTCGCCGTCGAAGTGCCCCCGGCGCCGTCCGACACGGTGTACTGGAAGCTGCCGGCCGTGGCCCCCGCCGTGCTGCCGCTGGTGAAGCTGATCGTGCCGTTGGCGGCGTCCAGGGTCAGGCCGGAAATTCCGACCGCGCTGCCGACGCTGGTGATCGTCAAGGCGAGGCCGTCGATGTCGGTGTCGTTGCCAAGCAGCGAGCTCGCCGACAGCGTGACGAGCGTACTGCTCGACACGATGATCCTGTCAGCCACGGCCACAGGGTTGTCGTTCACCGCGCTGACGGTGATGCTCGCCGTGTCGGTGGCGCTCGAGAACGCAGAACTGCCTCCATGGGTCACCGTGCTCACGGTAGTGCCGGCGGCGCCGCTTGTTTCGTCCCAGGCGCGGAAGGTAATGCCATCGCTGACTGCGCCGCTGAAGTTCGTATTGGCCTGGAAGTACAAACGCGTGTTCGCGTCCGCGGCCAACAGCAGCGCGGACGCGTCCGACACCGCACCCACCGCCGCCCAGCTTCCGCCGCCGTTGGTCGAATACCACCAGCTTCCGTTGGTGGCATTCACGCCCGTCAACGCGATGCCGGTGATGGCGCCGTTGTCAGCATCGCTCACGTTGTCGAGGCCGCCGGCCGGCGGATTCAGATTCACGAGGCTCGATACGAGCGTCCCGACGGCCCCGATCGGTCCGCCGGCATCCTCGTTGACCGACGCCAAAGCGGGTGTCGCGGCAGCACTCAGGACGGGTGCATCGTTGGTGCCGGCGATGGTCACGGTCACCACCTGGCTGGCGGTCCCATCGGACGAGACTGCAGTGAAACTTTCGCTGATCGATTGACCTGCGGCCAGCTGTTGGATCGCTGTCTGGCTATTGTTGGCCGTGTAGGTCCAGGTGCCATTGGCCGCCAGCGTGAAGCTGCCGTAGCCGTTGCTACCGGCGGCGCCGGCCTGGGCTGTGAAGCTGGACTCTCCGGCATCGACATCGGCGATCGTCAGCGCGCCGCTGGTGCTCAGGTTCGGTGTCGAGGCATCCTCGCTCACCGCGCCGACGGCGACGCCACCGATCACGGGAACGTCGTTGGTCCCGGTAATGGTCACGGTCACCACCTGGTTGGCCGTACCGTCGGACGACACTGCCGTGAAGCTGTCACTGATCGATTGACCGGCACCCAGCTGTTGGATCGCCGCCTGACCATTGTTGGCCGTATAGGTCCAGGTGCCGTCGGCCAGCAAGTTGAAGCTGCCGTAGCCATTGCCGCCGGCGGTGCTTGCTTGAGGCGTGAAGTTCGACTGGCCCGCATCCACATCGGCGATCGTCAGCGCCCCACTGGCCGCGAGGCTGCCCCCCGCCACCGCAATATCTTCTTGCACCGCGCCGCTTGCCACACCAGCAATCACCGGCACGTCATTGGTGCCAGTGATCGTCACCGTCACCACCTGGCTGGCAGTTCCGTCGGACGACACTGCCGTGAAACTGTCGCTGATCGACTCGCCGGCACCCAGTTGCTGGATCGCGCTCTGGCTGTTGTCGGCCGCATAGATCCAGTTGCCATCGGCCGCCAGCGTGAAGCTGCCGTAGCCGCTGCTGCCGGCAGTGCTCGCTTGAGGCACGAAGTTCGACTGGCCCGCATCCACATCGGCGATCGTCAGCGCACCGCTGGTGCTCAGGTTCGGGGTCGAAGCATCCTCGCTCACCGCGCCGCTGGCAACGCCACCGATCACCGGCACATCATTGGTGCCAGTGATCGTCACTGTCACGAGCTGGCTGGCCGTCCCATCGGACGACACTGCCGTGAAGCTGTCGATGATCGATTGACCTGCGCCCAGTTGCTGGATCGCCGCCTGACTGTTGTTGGCCGTGTAGGTCCAGTTGCCATTGGCCGCCAGCGCGAAGCTGCCGTAGCCGTTGCTGCCGGCGGTGCCGGCCTGGGCTGTGAAACTGGACTCTCCTGCATCCACATCGGTGATCGTCAACGCACCGCTGGTGCTCAGGTTCGGGGGCGAGGCATCCTCGGTCACCGCACCGCTGGCCACCCCACCGATCACTGGCACATCGTTGGTGCCTGTGATGGTCACCGTCACCACCTGGCTGGCCGTCCCATCGGACGAGACTGCAGTAAAGCTGTCGCTGATCGATTGACCCGCACCAAGCTGCTGGATCGCGCTTTGGCTGTTGTCGGCCGTGTAGGTCCAGTTGCCATCGACCGCCAGCGTGAAGTTGCCGTAGCCGCTGCTGCCGGTGGTGCCGCCCTGGGCTGTAAAGCTGGACTGCCCTGCATCGACATCGGCAATCGTCAATGCACCGCCGGTGCTCAGGTTCGGCGTCGAGACATCCTCGCTCACCGTACCGCTGGCCACCCCGCCGATGACCGGCACGTCGTTTGTGCCTGTGATGGTCACCGTCACCACTTGGCTGGCTGTGCCGTCGGAGGACACTGCCGTGAAACTGTCGCTGATCGACTCGCCAGCGCCCAACTGCTGGATCGCCGCCTGGCTATTGTCGGCCGTGTAGGCCCAAGTGCCGTCGGCTGCGAGCGTGAAACTGCCGTAGCCGTTGGTGTCGGCGGTGCTCGCCTGTGGTGCGAAGTTCGACTGGCCCTGGTCGACATCGGCAATCGTCAGCGCACCGCCGGTGCTCAGGTTCGGCGTCGAGGCGTCCTCGCTGACCGCGCCGCTGGCAACGCCGCCGATCGTCGGCACATCGTTGGTGCCAGTGATGGTCACCGTCACCACCTGGCTGGCCGTGCCGTCGGAGGACACTGCGGTGAAGCTGTCGATGATCGATTGACCCGCGCCCAGTTGCTGGATCGCGCTTTGGTTGTTGTCGGTTGTGTAGCTCCAGCTGCCATCAGCCAGCAAGTTGAAGCTGCCGTAGCCATTGCTGCCGGCAGTGCTCGCTTGAGGCGCGAAATTCGACTGGCCTTGGTCGACATCGGCGATAGTCAATGCACCGCTGGTGCTCAGGTTCGGGGTCGAGGCATCCTCGCTGACCGCACCGCTCGCGACGCCACCGATCACCGGCACGTCGTTAGTGCCGGTGATGGTCACCGTTACCACCTGGCTGGCCGCACCGTCGGACGAGACTGCGGTGAAGCTGTCGGTGATCGATTGCCCGGCGGCCAGTTGCTGGATCGCGCTCTGGCTGTTGTCTGCGGTGTAGGTCCAAGTGCCGTCGGCTGCCAATGTGAAGCTGCCGTAGCCGCTGCTGCCGCTGGTGCTCGCCTGTGGCGCAAAGTTCGACTGGCCTTGGTCGACATCGGCAATCGTCAACGCACCACCGGTGCTCAGGTTCGGGGTCGAGGCATCCTCGTTCACCGCGCCGCTCGCGACGCCGCCAATCACCGGAACGTCGTTGGTACCAGTAATCGTCACCGTCACCACCTGGCTGGAGGTCCCGTCGGACGACACCGCGGTGAAGCTGTCACTGAGCGACTGGCCGGCGCCCAGTTGCTGGATCGCGGTTTGGCTGTTGTTGGCCGTGTAGGTCCAGCTGCCGTCGGCCGCCAGCGTGAAGTTGCCGTAGCCGCTGCTGCCGGCGACACCGGCCTGGGCTGTAAAGCTCGACTGGCCCGCATCCACGTCGGTGATCGTCAGCGCACCACTGGTGCTCAGGTTCGGCGTCGAGTCGTCCTCGCTTGTCGCGCCGGTGGCGACTCCGCCGATCACCGGCACATCGTTGGTGCCCGTGATGGTCACGGTCACGAGCTGGCTGGCCGTGCCGTCGGACGACACGGCGGTGAAGCTGTCGCTGATTGATTGACCCGCGCCCAGTTGCTGGATCGCGCCCTGGCTGTTGTCCGCCGTGTAGCTCCAGCTGCCATCAGCCAGCAAACTGAAGCTGCCATAGCCATTGCTGCCGGCAGTGCTCGCTTGCGGCGCGAAGTTCGACTGGCCTTGGTCGACATCGGCAATCGTCAACGCACCACTGGCGCTCAGGTTCGGGGTCGAGTCATCCTCGCTCGTCGCGCCGGTGACGACTCCGCCAATCACTGGAACGTCATTGGTCCCGGTGATGGTCACGGTCACGAGTTGGCTAGCCGTTCCATCGGACGAGACTGCCGTGAAACTGTCGCTGATCGACTCGCCGGCGCCCAACTGCTGGATCGCTGTCTGGCTGTTGTCGGCCGTGTAGCTCCAGCTGCCATCAGCCAACAAGTTGAAGTTGCCGTAGCCATTGCTACCAGCAGTGATCGCTTGAGGCGCGAAGTTCGACTGGCCCGCATCCACATCGGCAATCGTCAGCGCACCGCCGGTGCTCAGACTCGGAGTCGAAGCATCCTCGCTGACCGCGCCGCTCGCGACACCGCCAATCACCGGCACGTCGTTGGTGCCTGAGATGGTCACGGTCACCACTTGGCTGGCTGTGCCGTCGGAGGACACCGCGGTGAAGCTGTCGGTGAGCGACTGGCCGGCGCCCAGCTG
Source organism: Variovorax sp. OV700 (assembly GCF_900099805.1). Lineage (GTDB taxonomy): Bacteria > Pseudomonadota > Gammaproteobacteria > Burkholderiales > Burkholderiaceae_C > Variovorax. Next base: position 164,033 of record NZ_FNDR01000001.1, read on the forward strand.
TTGGATCGCCGCCTGACCATTGTTGGCCGCGTAGGTCCAGCTGCCGTCGGCCGCCAGCGTGAAGTTGCCGTAGCCACTGCTGCCGGCAGTGCTCCCTTGAGGCGCAAAGTTCGACTGGCCCTGGTCGACATCGGCAATCGTCAGCGCACCACCGGTCGCAAGGTTGCCAGCAGCCACCGCAAGATCTTCTTGCACCGCACCGCTGGCCATGCCACCGATCACGGGCACATCGTTGGTCCCGGTAATGGTCACGGTCACGAGTTGACTGGCTGTTCCATCGGACGAGACTGCAGTAAAGCTGTCGCTGAGCGACTGACCGGCGCCCAGCTGTTGGATCGCCGCCTGGCTGTTGTTGGCCGTGAAGGTCCAGTTGCCATTGGCCGCCAGCGTGAAGCTGCCGTAGCCATTGCTGCCGGCGGTGCCTGCTTGAGGCGCGAAGTTGGACTGGCCCGCATCCACATCGGCGATCGTCAGCGCACCGCTGGTGCTCAGGTTCGGCGTCGAGCCATCCTCGCTCACCGCCCCGGTGGCGACGCCGCCGATGACCGGCACGTCATTGGTCCCGGTCACCGTCACGGTGATCTGCTGATTGACCGTGCCGCCGTGTCCATCGTTGATGCTGACGGTGAAGGTCTCCGTCGCCGTCTGGCCCTGGGCCAGATACTGCGTGGCCGCGTTGGCGACGCTGTAGTTCCAGCTCACCGTGCCGTCGCCCGCGCCCGTGGCCGCATCGCTGACGCCGGCCGTCAAGACCCCGCCCAACGTGTTGCCTGCACCGGCCGCCACGCTGACGCTGTGCGCATCGCTCAGGTCCACGTCGTCGAAGGTGATCGTGCCGCTGTCGCTCAGGGTCGGCGACGCTGCATCCTCGGTCACCGCCGCAGCCGGATCGGCCGCGCCGATCGTCGGCGCGTCGTTGGTGCCGGTGATGGTCACATCGATCTGCCGGGTGACGATGCCGCCGTGCTGGTCGTTCACGGTGATGGTGAAGCTCTCGACCCGGGTCTCGCCCGCGGCCAGGTACTCGACGGCCGTGGCGTCCACGGTGTAGGTCCAAGTGAGCTGGCCGCCCGTGCCGGTCCCCGTGGTGTCGTTGTTCTTGATCGCTGTGAGGCTGCCCAGCACGCTGCCGACCGGCGTGCCGGTGGCGCTCACCAGGTGCACATCGCTCAGGTCCAGGTCGCTGAAACCGATGACGCCGCTGTCGCTCAGCATTCCCACCGGCACGACCTGCTCGCTCACCGCACCCGCCAGGTCCTGGGCCGTGATGACCGGACCATCGTTGGTGCCGGTGATGGTGACGGTCACCGTGGCCAGTCCCGTCCCGCCATCGGCGTCGGTCACCTGGTAGCTGAAGGTGTCGGTTGCGTTCTCGCCCGCGGCCAGGTGCTGAAAACAGGCTGCATGGGGCTGGTACTGGAAATACCAGGTCGACGGATCGCCCATCGCCGGCTGAACGAGCGTCGCCGTCCCGTGGGCCGGCGCCGAAGTTAGCGCCAAGCTCTTGACCAGGTCGGGGACCGAATCGTTTTGCAGCACATGGATCTGGATCCCCGGCCCGTCTTCGGTCGTCGTGACCGCGTCGCCCAGTGCCGTCGCCGCCTCGTTGGCCGGATTCACCTCGACACCGTCCACAAGGATTCTCAGAACTTCGGTCATCTGGACGGTCAGCGTGGACGACCCGAAGGTGAAGACGAAATCGCTGGCCGAGCCATTGGAAACCTCACCGGTCTTCGCATTGGTCACTGCCGCAAGATGGGCCAGGTAGGCGGCGATCTGCGTCTGGGTGGCAGAGTCCAGCCACTGAGCCCGCGTGAACAGAAGCTGGAGCGTATCGACTCCCGCCCCGCCCGTGTAGACGTCCTTGGTGCCCGCCACGAGGTTTTCGCTGACGTTGTAGATCAGGGTGTCGTTCCCCGATCCCCCGTTGAGCTGGTCACTGCCGCTACCGCCATCGAGCGTGTCGTGTCCCGCGCCACCATTCAATGAATCGGCCCCGGCTCCGCCGCTGACGGTGTCGTCCCCGTTGCCGCTGTTGATTGTGTCGCTTCCGGCCGTGCCGGTGAGAAGGTCGCTGCCGTTGGAGCCGGTAATCGTGGTCATGTGCTTCCTTGGTGGGCGCCGGAATGCCGACGCATGTCGTCTCGACGCGGTATCCCATTTGTTGGCAAATTGGATCGCGCCGGCGACGTGAGCACATGGAAGGAATGTCCTTTCCTTCTCCTTCGATAAGTACTGGAACGGCCCCGAAAAGCCTAGGGCTTTTGTCATGCTGGAGCGCCAGCCAGCCAGCCAGCCCCGCACCGGACGGCCAGGTGCGCGGAGGACCCGGAAGCTGGAGCCGCTACATCGCCACGGGCTTGATCCTCGCCGCCATGCCGGCCGTGCCGAAAGCCTGGAACCGATCGATGCAGAGATCGCGCGCGGCCGCCGTGGCCTCCTTCAGAAACTTGCGCGGATCGAACTCGCTGCGGTCGCTGCCCATGGCGCGGCGCATGGCACCGGTCATGGCCAGGCGGATGTCGGTGTCGATGTTGACCTTGCGCACACCGTGGCGTATGCCTTCCTGGATCTCCTCCACCGGCACGCCGTAGGTTTCCTTGATGTCGCCACCGTACTCGCGAATCACCGCCAGCCATTCCTGCGGCACCGACGAAGAGCCGTGCATCACCAGGTGCGTCTTCGGAATGCGCGCATGGATGTCCTTGATGCGATCGATCGCGAGGATGTCGCCGGTCGGCTTGCGGCTGAACTTGTAGGCACCGTGCGAGGTGCCGATGGCAATGGCCAGTGCATCCACGCCGGTGCGCGAGACGAAGTCAGCCGCCTGCTGCGGATCGGTCAGGAGCTGGTCGTGCGAAAGCACGCCCTCGGCGCCGCTGCCGTCTTCCTCGCCGGCCATGCCTGATTCGAGCGATCCCAGGCAACCCAGCTCGCCCTCGACCGAGACACCGACCGCGCGCGCCATCTCCACCACGCGGCGGGTCACATCCACGTTGTAGTCGTAGCTGGCGGGCGTCTTGGCATCTTCCATCAGCGAGCCGTCCATCATCACGCTGGTGAAGCCCGAGCGGATGGCCTGCATGCACATCGACGGGCTGGCGCCGTGGTCCTGGTGCATCACGATCGGGATATCGGGGTACATCTCGACCGCTGCCTCGACCATCTTGCGGAGGAACGGCTCGCCCGCGTATTTGCGCGCACCCGCCGAGGCCTGCAGGATGACCGGGCTGTCGGTCTTCTTCGCGGCCTGCATGATGGCCTGAATCTGCTCCAGGTTGTTGACGTTGAACGCCGGCACGCCGTACTGGTGCTCTGCAGCGTGGTCCAGCAATTGACGCAGCGAAATCATGGCCATGGGGAAGCTCCTGTGGATGTTGGAAATTGAATTGCGGGGCGCGTCAGTGCCGGCGGTCCTGCAGCGCCTTGACGGCCGGCAGGCTCTTGCCTTCGAGGAACTCGAGGAACGCGCCGCCCGCGGTGGAGACGTAGTCGATGCACTCCTCCACCTCGAACTGGTTGATGGCCGCCACGGTGTCGCCGCCGCCCGCCAGCGAGAACGCGTCCATGCGCGCGATGGCATTGGCCAGCGTGCGCGTGCCGTGCGAGAACTGCTCGATCTCGAACACGCCCAGCGGACCGTTCCAGACGATGGTCTTGCACTGCCCGAGCACGGCGACGAGCTGGGCCACCGACTCGGGACCGAAGTCGAGAATCATGTCGTCCGGCGCCACGTCGGCCACGGCTTTCACGGTTGCGCGCGCGCTCGCTGAAAACTCGGTGGCGGTCACCACGTCGGTCGGCATGAACAGCCGCGCACCTCGCGCCGAAAGTGCCGCGGTCACGGCGCGCGCCGTCTCGACCATCTCGGGCTCGCACAGCGAACGCCCGACCGGATGCCCCGCCGCAAGCAGGAAGGTGTTGGCCATGCCGCCGCCGACCACCAGCCATTCGACCTGCGCGGCGAGCGACTCCAGGATCGACAGCTTGGTCGACACCTTGGAGCCGCCGACGATCGCCGCCAACGGCCGGGCAGGATTTGCGAGCGCACGGCCGAGCGCATTGAGTTCCGACGCCATCAGCGGCCCGGCGCAGGCCACGGGCGCAAGCCGGGCCAGCGCCTCGGTAGTGGCTTCGGCGCGGTGCGCGGTGCCGAAGGCGTCGTTCACGTACACATCGCACAGCGCCGCCATGCGCCGCGCCAGGTCTTCCGCGTTGGCTTTCTCGCCTACGTTCGCGCGGCAGTTCTCGAGCAGCGCCACGCGCCCCGGCGCCACGTCGAAGGGCCGTTCAATCCAGTCGCCGACCAAGGCCACCGGCGCGCCCAGCAATTCGCCGAGCCGTACTGCCACCGGTGCCAACGATTCGCCGTCGGCAAGTCCGCCTTCCTTCGGACGGCCCAGATGAGAGGTGACCATCACCCGCGCCCCTTGCGAAAGCGCATGCCGGATGCCGGCCAGACTGGCGCGGATGCGCGTGTCGTCGCTGATGCGACCGGTGGCGTCGAGCGGCACGTTGAGGTCGCAGCGGATGAACACGCGCTGCCCGCGCAGGTCGATCTGGTACAGCGTGTTGAACGTCATGCGGCCTCTTTCACGTGGACCAGCGCGGCGTTCGCCAGTAGCCGGCGCGCGCGCTCGGCCACCACTTCGGCCGTGAGGCCGAACAGCTTGAAGAGTTCGCCGGCCGGCGCCGATTCGCCGAAGCGGTCGAGCCCGACCACGTCGCCGTATTCACCGACGTACTTCCACCACAGGCCGGTGCTGCCTGCCTCCACCGCCACGCGCGGCAGGTGGCGCGGAATCACTGCGTGGCGCCATTCCTTGTCCTGCCGTTCGAACACGTCCATGCACGGCACGGACACCACGCGCGCCTCGATGCCCTCCTCTGCCAGCAAGGCGGCAGCGGTCAATGCCACGCCGACTTCGGAGCCGCTCGCCAGCAGCGCGACGCACTCGGCCTCCGGGCGCCGCAGCACATAGGCACCGCGTGCAATGGATTCAATGCGCTCTTCGCCGTCGCCCGCATGCGGCAGCGCCTGGCGCGTCAGCAGCAGGCAGCTCGGCCCATCCATGCGGCGCAGCGCCTGCCGCCAGGCCACGGCCGTTTCGGTGGCATCGGCCGGCCTCCAGACATCGACATCGGGAATCAGCCGCAGGCTCGATGCATGCTCCACGGGCTGGTGCGTCGGGCCGTCTTCGCCGAGCCCGATGGAGTCGTGCGTGAAGACATAAACCACCGGCAGCTTCATCAGCGCCGACATGCGCACGCCGTTGCGTGCGTAGTCGGAGAAGGTCAGGAAGGTGCCGCCGAAAGGACGGAAGCCGCCGTGCAGTGCCAGCCCGTTCATGATGGCCGCCATGCCGAACTCGCGCACGCCGTAGTGCACGTGGTTGCCGGTGCCGGTGCCCTTGAGCGCGCGGTGGCCCTTCCAGTCCGTGAGGTTCGATCCCGTGAGGTCGGCCGAGCCGCCGATCAGTTCCGGCATCGCGGGCCCGACCTCGTCGAGCACCACCTGCGAAGCCTTGCGCGTGGCCACGGAGGCCTTGCGCCGCTCCGCGCTCGACGTGGCTGATGCCAATGCCGCCTCGACCTGCGCGGTGAGCGGTGCATCGGTGCGATGGCGCCGCACCAGCTCGCGCGCGAGCACCGGAAACTCCTCCGCATACGCGGCAAAGCGCTCCAGCCAAGCCTTGCGCAGCGCCGCGCCCGACTCGCGCGCCGACCACGCCTCGGCAATCGCAGGCGGCACCTCGAACGGCGCGGCGTTCCAGCCCAGCGCCTCGCGCGTCAGCGCAATCTCGGCATCACCCAGCGCCTCGCCGTGCGCCTTCGCGGTTCCGGCGCGGTTCGGCGAGCCCTGGCCGATGCGCGTCTTGCAGCACACCAGCACCGGCCGGTCCGCGGTGATGGCCCGGGCGATGGCCGCGTCGAGCGCCGCGGCATCATGGCCGTCGACGTTGCGCAACACGGTCCAGCCGTAGGCCTCGAACCGGGCCGGCGTGTCGTCGCTGAACCAGCCGCCCACCTCGCCATCGATCGAGATGCCGTTGTCGTCGTAGAACGCCACCAGCTTGTTGAGGCGCCAGGTGCCCGCGAGCGAGCACGCCTCGTGGCTGATGCCTTCCATGAGGCAGCCATCGCCCAGGAAGACATAGGTGCGGTGGTCGATCACCTCATGGCCCGGCCGGTTGAATTCCTCAGCCAGCAGCTTTTCCGCCAGGGCCATGCCGACGGCGTTGCTGATGCCCTGCCCCAGCGGCCCTGTCGTGGTCTCAACGCCCGGCGTGACACCGACTTCGGGATGCCCCGGCGTGCGCGAATGCAGCTGCCGAAAGCGCCGCAGCTCGTCGATGGGCAGCGCATAGCCGCTCAGGTGCAGCAGCGCATACAGCAGCATCGAGCCGTGGCCGTTCGAGACGACGAAGCGGTCGCGGTTCATCCACCGCGGGTCGGCCGGGTCGTGCCGCAGCCGGTGCCGCCACAGCGCCTCCGCGATGTCGGCCATGCCCATCGGCATGCCCGGGTGGCCGGAATTGGCGGCTTGCACGGCGTCCATGGCCAGCGCGCGGATGGCGTTGGCGCACTGCGTGCGCAAGGCGAGGTTTTCAGTCGTCATGCCTGAGATCCTGGTTGTTGTTTGTTGGTGTGTATGGGAGCCTGTGGTTAGGGAGGTGCGACCGCTAGATCGCGTACGACTTCTTGCGCCGCTCCATGAGCCGCAGGATCATCGGCGTGAAGATCAGCTGCATGGCGAGCTCCATCTTTCCGCCCGGCACCACCAGCGTGTTGGCGCGCGACATGAACGAGTCGTGCAGCATGCTCAGCAGATACGGAAAGTCGAAGCCAATCGGATTGGCGAAGCGGATCACCACCAGGCTCTCGTCCGGGCTCGGGATGGTGCGCGCTATGAACGGGTCGGAGGTGTCGACCACGGGCACGCGCTGAAAGTTGATGTGCGTGCGCGTGAACTGCGGGCAGATGTAGTGCACGTACTCGTTCATGCGACGCAGGATCACGTCGGTCACGGCCTCGGTGGAATAGCCGCGCGTGTTCTTGTCGCGGTGCAGCTTCTGGATCCACTCCAGGTTGATCACCGGCACCACGCCGATCAGCAGGTCGACGTGGCGCGCGATGTCGACTTTTTCCGTCGTCACGCCGCCATGCAGGCCCTCATAGAACAGCAGCTCGCTGTCCGGCAACGTTTCCCACGGCGTGAAGGTGCCGGGCTCCTGCTTGTAGGGCGCCGCCTCCGTGGCGTCGTGCAGGTACTTGCGGCTCTGGCCCAAGCCCGCTTCGCCATAGTCGCGAAACAGCGCCTCGAGCTCCGCGAACAGGTTCGCGTCCTCGCCGAAGTGGCTGAAGTTCCGGTTGCCGGCGGACTCGGCCTCGGCCATGGCCGCCTTCATGGACGTGCGGTCGTAGCGGTGGAAGCTATCGCCCTCCACGATGGCCGCCTTGACGCTCTCGCGCCTGAAGATGTTCTCGAAGGTTCGCGTGACGGACGTGGTGCCTGCGCCGGACGAACCGGTGATGGCAACGATGGGATGTTTGGCTGACATGGTGGCCTCGGAGAGATAAAGAAATTCTTTCGGGGCCGTTCGGGCTCGGCCCCGGTGTGTGTGGGTGCCCTGCTGCTTTTCAAGCGGCCGTTGCAAAGAGGCCGCGCTTGCCGAACAGCGGCGCCTGGTAGGTGTCCTGCGGCGCCTCGTTGTGATACGCCTCCACGCGCGCCACCTCTTCGGAGGAGCCGAAGACCAGGCCGATGCGCTGGTGGATCGACTCCGGCTCGACCGACATCAGCCGCCTGCGGCCGGTGCTCGACATGCCGCCGGCCTGCTCGATCAGGAAGGAGATCGGATTGGCTTCGTAGAGCAGCCGCAGCCGCCCGTCCCGGCCCGACTCCTTGCTGTCGCGCGGGTACATGAAGACGCCGCCGCGCATCAGGATGCGGTGCGTCTCGGCCACCAGCGAGGCGATCCACCGCATGTTGAAGTCGATGCCGCGGGAGCCCTCCTTGCCGGCCAGGCATTCGTCGACGTAGCGCTTCACGGCCGGTTCCCAGAAGCGGCTGTTCGACGCGTTGATCGCAAACTCGTTGGTATTGCGCGGAATGCGCAGGTTCGGATGGCTCAGGACCCATTCGCCGAGCTGCGGATCGAGCGTGAAGGCATGCGTGCCGTTGCCCAGGGTCAGAACCAGCATGGTCGATGGACCGTAGATCGCGTAGCCCGCGCCGACCTGTTCGGTGCCCGGCTGCAAAAAGTCCTCGGGCTTCGCATCGGCCTCTGGCGTGGGCGCGCGCAAGATCGAGAAGATGCTGCCCACCGCCACGTTGACGTCGATGTTCGACGAACCGTCGAGGGGATCGAACAGCAGAAGGTACTTGCCGCGCGGGTATTGCCGCGGCGGCAGGTAGGGCTCTTCCAGCTCTTCCGACACCATGCCCGCGACGTGGCCGCCCCACTCGTTGGCGCGCAGGAACATGTCGTTGCTCACCACGTCGAGCGTCTTCTGTTCCTCGCCCTGCACGTTCTGCGTGTTGGCGCTGCCCAGCACGTCGCCCAGGGCGCCGAGCGCCACCTTGCGCGAGATCGCCTTGCAGGCAAGAGAGACGTCGGTAATGAGCGCGTTCAGCGCGCCCGTGGCCCCGGGGTGGCGGCGGCGCTCCTCGATGATGTATTGGGTCAGCGTGGCCTTGCCTGCTATGGGCATGATCGTCTCCTGGTTGATTTCAATATCGAGTCGTTGTCGTCGTTTCTTCATCCCGGCGAACGGCGCGCGACTCGCGCACCGTCAACAGCAGCTGCTGCGGCGTTGCGACTCGCCAGGCGGGTGCCACAGCGGCCGCATCTGCAGCCGCATGGCCGCCATAGCCCCACGCCACCAGCGCCGCCGGCGAGCCGGCCGCTTGCGCGGCGAGCAGGTCTGCCGGGCCGTCGCCCACCATCAGCATTCGCGCGGGTTCCACACCCAGCTGGCGTGCCGCGGCCTGCAGCAGAAAAGGCGCGGGCTTGCGCTGCGCAGCCGCGTCGGCACCGAAAACCCCGGCCATCGGCTGCAACAGGCCGGCTGCATCCAGCACGGCGCGTGCCAGCGGCGTCGGCTTGTTGGTGACCACCACCATCGGGAGCGCACGGCGCAGGCCGGCGATCAGCTCGGGAATGCCCTCAAACACGCTGCCGTGCTTCAGCGGGGCCGCCAGCGTGGCCGCGTCGAAAGCCTTGCGCAGCCGCGTGCGCAACGCCTCGCTGCCGCCGAGGTCTTGCCGCCGGAGCGCCTGCAGGATCAGCGCATCGGGGCCGTCGCCGATCCATGCGCGCACCGTGTCGAGGTCGAAAAGTTCAAGCCCCGCCTCTTCCAGCGCGGCATTCAGGGCCACACGGATGTCCGGTGCGCTGTCGACCAGCGTGCCGTCCAGGTCGAACGCGATCGCCTCGATGCCGCTCAGGTCTTTTGTCATGCGGAACGCCCTTCCATGTCGCGCCGACCCTGCAATGCCTGGGTGCGGATCGCATCGATGGCGTCGCGGTAGCGGCCGCCGCTGAACACCGCGGAGCCCGCCACCAGCGTGTCGGCCCCCGCAGCGCCGATGCGCGCGGCGTTTTCGGGCTTCACGCCGCCATCGACCTCCAGCCAGATGTCGCGCCCGGTGGCATCGATGCGGCGGCGCACCGCCTCGATCTTCGGCAGCACGCTTTCAATGAAGCTCTGCCCGCCGAAGCCGGGATTGACCGACATCAGCAGCACCAGGTCGAGTTGGTCCAGCACGTGGTCAAGCACCTGCAGCGGCGTGGCGGGGTTGAGCACCAGGCCAGCCTTGCAGCCGCTGGCCGTGATCAGCCGGATCGTGCGGTCGATGTGCTCGCTGGCCTCGGGGTGGAACGAGATGATCGAAGCGCCCGCCTGCGCGAACATCGGGATCAGCGCATCGACCGGCTTGACCATCAGGTGCACGTCGATCGGCACCGTCGCGTACGGCTTGATGGCTTCGCACACCAGCGGACCGATTGTCAGATTCGGTACATAGTGGTTGTCCATGACATCGAAATGGATCAGATCGGCCCCGGCCTGGATGACCGCCGTGACCTCTTCGCCGAGCCGCGCGAAGTCGGCCGACAGCAGGCTGGGCGCGATCCGCATGGTGGTCTGGTTTTTCTGCATCTAGCTGTCCTCTCGGTAAAGCGCCTGCACGGCATTGATCGGCGGGGCCACGCTGGCCAACCGCAGCAGTTCCTCGACCCCGAGCCACGCAGAAGACGACAGGTGCCCACCGGGCTCCCCCGGCAGCGGCTGCGCGGGGTCGCCGAGGCTGGGCAGCACCAGGCCCGCGCCGCTGAAATCGCTGCTCTCGGTCCAGAAAGTGGGCGTGACCAGCGTCCAGAGCCCGGCATCAAGGGCCGAATGAAGTCCGTTGACCGAGTCTTCGATCGCAATGGCGCGCTCGGGCGGCACGCCGAGCGTGTCGAGCGCCAGCAGGTAGATGTCGGAGGCCGGCTTCTTCGCACGCACCTGGTCGCCGCAGGCAATCACGTCGAACATCGCGAGGCCGCGAGGGCCCAGCGTGGCCTGTAGCAGCGCATCGATGTTGGCGGCCGTGGTGGTGCTTGCAATCGCCAGCCGCAAGCCGGCGTCCTGGGCTTCGTCGAGTAAACGCAGCACGCCGGGGCGCAGCTCGATGCCGCCGCGCCGCGCCATGTCGGTGTAGTGCTGCGTCTTGGCCGCATGGATCTCCGGCACCCGCTCGTGCAGCCGCTTCTTTTCCGATGCGCGGAGGGGCAGCGAATCGATATACGTCTTCATGCGCTCCTTGCCGCCCGTGACGGCCAGTAGCGAGCGGTACTCGGCCTGCGTCCAATGCCAGCCGAGCCCGAGCTCTTCGAACGCGAGGTTGAAGGCCATGCGATGGACTTCCTCCGTGTCGGCCAGGGTGCCGTCGACGTCGAATACGAGGGCTTCGATGCTCATCGTTGGGCTCCTTCGGCGGGAGGATTGAAGACGCGGCTCGCAAGAATGTCCTGCGCCTGCAGCGTGCAGAGCTGCTCGCGCGTCAGGGCCTGCTCGCTGCCGAACAGCCGCGTGGCGTGGCGCAGCCGGATGCGGTCGAGCGCATTGCGGATCGATCGCGCATTGGCAAAGTGCGGCTGGCTCCGCCTGAGGCTCACGTAGCGCGAGAAGGTGGAAGCCGCGCCGTCATCGAAGCTGTAGTTCAGCCGCCCCAGCATGAGCTGCGCGATCTGCATCAACTCGGCCTCGCTGTAGTCCGGAAAATCGATGTGGTGCGCAATGCGCGAGGCCATGCCCGGGTTGCTGCTGAAGAAGGTCTCCATGCGGTCCTTGTAGCCCGCGAGAATCACCACCAGGTCGTCGCGCTGGTTCTCCATCACCTGCAGCAGGATCTCGATCGACTCCTGTCCGTAGTCGCGCTCGTTCTCCGGCCGATAGAGGTAGTAGGCCTCGTCGATGAACAGCACGCCGCCCATCGCCTTCTTGATCACTTCCTTGGTCTTGGGCGCCGTGTGGCCGATGAACTGCCCCACCAGGTCGTCACGCGTCACCGCCACCAGGTGGCCCTTGCGCACGTAGCCCAACTGCTTGAGCACCTCGGCCATGCGCATGGCCACCGTGGTCTTGCCGGTGCCCGGGTTGCCGGTGAACGACATGTGCAGCGAGGGCGGCTGAGACTGCAGCCCCTGCTCCTGGCGCAGCTTGTCGATCAGAAGCAGCGCCGCAATGTCGCGGATGCGGCCCTTGACCGGCGCCAGTCCGACCAGCTCGGCGTCGAGCTGGTCGAGTAGCGCCTTCACGCCCGAGGACTCGAAGAGCTGCTTCGGCGCCGTGGCAACGGCCGGGGTGGCGGGGGTTTCTGTGGCGTCCATGCGTGCCTCTGGCAATGTGCTTGCGGCCGGTTTCGCTCAGTACCGGCTGCCTTCGGGCCGCGCCTGCACCGCGTAGCTCTCCATGCTGTAGCGGATCGTGCGGCCCGGCTCCTCCGTGCGGATGAGGCGGAAGCCCGGTTCGTTGGAAGGACGGTTGACGATGAAGGACATCACCACCGACTCGGTGCCGTGCGTCGAGTCGAACGCCGTCACGCGGATGTACTGCTGCGGAAAGGTCTTGCGGCAGGACGCGAGTTCGAGCATCACGCCGGCCGCGTCCTTGATGTCGAACATCGGGTTGCCGAACATCTCCCAGAAGGTGTTGCGCGGATGCGGGTCGTCGGTGTATTCGAGGCCGATGGCCCAGCCTTTGTCCAGGCAATACTCGATCTGGCGGCTGATCTGCTCGTCGCTCAAGTCGGGCAGGAAGGAAAAAGTGCCTTGTGTGATTCGCATGTCTGTTGCTCCTGGAGAACTGCGGAACGGGGGGAACGGATTCAGGGATTCAGGCCACCGACGGTGTCGGCACGTAGTCCGACGTATCGGTGGATGCGTAGTTGAAGGAGATCTCGCCCCAGGTATCGAGCGCGGCCGCCAGCGGCGTGCACCACTTGGCCGCGTTGCGCAGGATCTGTGGCCCTTCGTTGGCGATGTCGCGGCCTTCGTTGCGCGCCAGCACCATGGCTTCGAGCGCGACGCGGTTGGCCGTGGCGCCGGCCTGGATGCCCTGCGGATGCCCGATGGTTCCGCCGCCGAACTGCAGCACCACGTCGTCGCCGAACAGGTCAAGCAGCTGGTGCATCTGCCCTGCATGGATGCCGCCCGAAGCCACCGGCATCACCTTGCGCAGCGCGCCCCAGTCCTGGTCGAAGTAGATGCCGCGCGGCAGGTCGACCTTGGTGTGCGTGTCGCGGCAGACGTTGTAGTAGCCCTGCACCGTCATCGGGTCGCCCTCGAGCTTGCCCACCGCCGTGCCCGCATGGATGTGGTCCACGCCGGCCAGGCGCATCCACTTGGCAATCACGCGGAAGCTCACGCCGTGGTTCTTCTGGCGCGTGTAGGTGCCGTGGCCCGCGCGGTGCAGGTGCAGGATCATGTCGTTCTGGCGGCACCAGTGGCTCATCGACTGGATGGCCGTGTAGCCGACGACCAGGTCGATCATCACGATCACCGAACCCAGCTCCTTGGCGAACTGCGCGCGGCGGTACATCTCTTCCATGGTGCCGGCCGTGACGTTCAGGTAGCTGCCCTTGACCTCGCCGGTGGCGGCACTGGCCTTGTTGACCGCGTCCATCACGAACAGGAAGCGATCGCGCCAGTGCATGAACGGCTGCGAGTTGATGTTCTCGTCGTCCTTCATGAAGTCGAGGCCGCCGCGCAGGCCCTCATACACCACGCGGCCGTAGTTGCGGCCCGAGAGCCCAAGCTTCGGCTTGGTGGTCGCGCCCAGCAGAGGCCGGCCGAACTTGTCGAGCCGCTCGCGCTCCACCACGATGCCGGTCGGGGGGCCAGGGAAGGTCTTGACGTAGGCGACCGGAAACTTCATGTCTTCCAACCGCGCGGCCTTCAGCGGCTTGAAGCTGAAGACGTTGCCGATGATGGAAGCCGTCACGTTGGTGATGGAGCCCTCTTCGAAGAGCGAGAGGTCATATGCCACGTAGCAGAAATACTGGCCCGGGTTGTTGGGCACCGGCTCCACCTTGTAGGCCTTCGCGCGGTACATGTCGCAGGCGGTCAGGCGGTCGGTCCACACCACGGTCCAGGTCGCGGTAGACGATTCGCCGGCCACCGCCGCAGCAGCTTCGATTGCGTCCACGCCGTCTTGCGGCGTGATGCGGAACAGCGCGAGGATGTCGGTGTCCTTGGGCTGGTAGTCGCCGTCCCAATAGCCCATTTGCGCGTACTTCAGCACACCGGCCGAGTAGCGCTTCTTGGCGTCGGTGATCTGGATTGCTTCGTTCATGTTGCCCATGGAGTGCCTCTCGAGTGAAGGGGTTTGGTGCTGTCGGTGAAGTGAATGTAGGCCGCATGACAGATAAATAAAAATTAAATCTTTTGACATTCACATTTGTCAAACCTAATATCACTTCATGCCTCTATCCAAGCACGCGAGCTTTCGCCAGCTCGCCACCTTCCATGCCGTGGCGCGGCTCGGCAGCGTTTCACTTGCTGCGGACGAAATGCACCTGACGCAACCCGCGGTATCGATTCAGATCGGCACGCTCGAGGAGTCGGCCGGCACGCCGCTGTTGCAGCGCACGGGCCGCGGCATTCGCTTGACGGAGGCGGGAGAATTGCTGGCGGGCTATGCCGGCCGCATCCTCGACCTGTGGCGCGAGGCGGGCGACGAAATGGCCATGCTGCAGGGCGTGTTCTCGGGCACGCTGCGCGTGGGCGCCATCACCACGGCCGAGTACCTGCTGCCGCCCATCCTGGTGAACTTCGCCAAGGAACACCCGAAGGTGAAGGTCAAGCTACAGGTCGGCAACCGCGACGAGATCGTGCGCATGCTCGCGGGCCAGGAGATCGACATCGCGATCATGGGTCGCCCCCCCGCGGAGTTGAAGACCGATTCGAGCGCCTTCGCCAAGCACCCGATGGCCTTTCTCGCGGCGCCCTCCCATCCGCTGATGTTGGCGCCCAAACCCACGCTTGCCATGCTGTCGGACACGCGCATGCTGGTGCGCGAGCGCGGCTCGGGCACGCGCACCACGGTCGAACGCTTCTTCAAGGACGAGGGACTGCCGCTGCGCATCGGCTCCGAGCTGTCGAGCAACGAAGCCATCAAGCAGATGTGCGCCGCGGGCTTCGGCATCGCCTTCCTGTCGATGCACACCTGCGTGCTCGAGATGAACGCGGGCCTGTTGGGCGTGCTGCCGGTGCCGGGCAATCCCGTGGTGCGCGACTGGTACGTGATGCACCTGGCGTCGCGGCAGCTGCCGCAGGTGGCGCTGGCGTTCGAGGATTACCTGCGCGCGCACGGCCAGGCGCAGATCCTGCAGCAGCTCGGCACGCTGCCGGCTGCGCGCGCGCCGGCGAAAAAACGCAGCACGCGGCGCACCTGAGCCTTTCGGCCTCCGCCCTCAGACCCCGAGCTGCACGCGCACGCCGACCCACACCGCGCGAGGCGCGCCGGGCGCCACGAACTGCGCGTTGCGCCATGCATCGGGCGCCAGCACCGCGCCGCTGGCATCGAAGCCATTGCGGCCCAACTGGCCGGCGGTGGCATAACGGCGATTGAACACGTTCGCCACCTTGGCAAAAAGCTCTACGTTGCGGCCCAGCTTCCAGCGCGTCGTGAGGTCCAGCAGCGCATAGCCGCCGATGCGGCCGCTGCCGCTGAAAAGATCCCCTTCGGGTGCGTGCAAGCCGTTCTCGTTGCCGCGCACGGTCTGCCGGGAGTAGGCGCGGTACTGCGCGCCCAAGGTCCAGGCGGGCGTCACGCGCCAGTCGACGTTGAACTTCAGGGAATGCGCCGGCAGGCCCGGCAGGCGATCGCCGCGCCGCACCGCGATTTCGCCCTCCCCGGTGCAGGCAGCGCTGGTTTCTGCGCTGCTATTCGCCTCGGCCACCAGGCACGCCGGGGAGTCGTATCTCGCGCGCAGGTAGCTGTACGACAGCGACCAGTCGATGCTTTCGGTCTGCTGCGAAAGGCCGAGCTCCACGCCCTGGCGCAGCGTGCGCCCGAAGTTGCTGAAGTACCCGCGCGAAAGCCCGCTGCTGACGAACAGCAGATCGTCCTTGTTGACGGTGCGGAACACCGATGCATTCCACCGCAGGTCCTTGGCGAAAGTTCCGCGCAAGCCGGTTTCGAAAGTCTGCGACACCACCTGCTTGAGCGGCGGGTCGGACTGCAGCGCATTGGGCAGCACGCAGGCGTTTGCCGGATCGGAGCAGCCGAGCTCGATCGGGCTCGGCGCGCGGTTGCCCTGGCTCCAGCCGGCATAGGCCGTGAGCTGCGGCGTGGCCTGCCACGTGAGGCCGATGGCGGGATTGAACTTCTTGTAGCGGCCTTCGCCATCGAGCTGGGTCGCAAGCCCGAGCAAGGCGCGCCCGTCGTCGCGGGTGGTCACGCGGGTGTCGTTGTAGCGGCCCGAAAGGCTCAGTTGCAGGTCCGGCCGCAGCGTCACCAGGTCGGAAAAATAAACGCTCGCAGTGCGGCTCTTTCCTGCAAGGAGCGCATCCACCTCGGCTTCTTCCTGCGGCACCACGGCGCGGGTGGCGTCGAGAATGCC
Organism: Variovorax sp. OV700; assembly: GCF_900099805.1. GTDB lineage: Bacteria > Pseudomonadota > Gammaproteobacteria > Burkholderiales > Burkholderiaceae_C > Variovorax. Next base: position 180,147 of record NZ_FNDR01000001.1, read on the forward strand.
CTCGGCCTCGGTCTGCAAGAAGTGCGTACGCGCGCGGTCCACCGAAGCGCCGAATGTGAGCTGATGCATGCCCGCGGTGTAGGTCGATTGCAGCGCAACGCCTTCGCCGTGCTGGCGCGTGTAGGTTCGGTTCTCCACGCCCGAATTCAGGCTGTCCGGCGGACTGAAATCGTCGTTCAGATCGCCGTTGAGCGTGCTGTAGCGCGAGCGCCGCGTGTACGCGGTCATCGAGATCGTCTGCTGGTCGCTCAGGCGGTAGCTGCCATTGAGCGTCAGCATCGACATGCGGTTGCCGGTTTGGTCGGGTCGCGTATAGACCTGCTTGCGGTTCTGCATCAGCATGGACTCGGGCAGCAGGCCGTTGCCCACCAGCCGGTTGTCGCCATGGGTGAAGCTCAGGTCCCAGGAGAGCTTGCCGCTGTCCTGGCCTACCTTGGCAAACAGCTGGCGCACGCGCGAGGGCGAGTAGTTGCGCCAGCCGTCTTCGTTGAGTCCACCGAACGAGAGAAAGAGGTGCCCCCCATCGGCGAGCTTGCGGCCGTGCGAAAGCTCCGTGCTCACGCGACCGAAGGAGCCGGCCTGAAACTCCAGCTCGGTGCCGGGGTGGGTGTCGCCCCGCTTGGTCTGCAGCGACAGCGCACCGCCCAGCGTGTTCAGGCCGAACAGCGGGTTGGAGCCGGGCAGCAGCGTGATGCTCGAGATGGCCGCCTTCGGAATCAGGTCCCAGTTCACCACGTCGCCAAAGGGCTCGTTGATGCGCACGCCGTCCTGGTACACCGACAGGCCCTGCGGCGTTCCGAGCACCGGGCTGGCGCTGAAGCCGCGGTAGTTCACGTCGACCTGGTACGGGTTGCCCTGGATCTCGTTCACGTTCACGCTCGGCATCTGCGTGGCCAGGAAGTCGGGCAGGTTCAGGCTCTGCGCACGGCGCAGATGCGTATCGTCCGCGGTCTGCACGTTGGACGGAATCTGATCCTTCGGCACCTCGATGCCCGGCACGGGCGTGGTGCTGACCACTTCCACGGTCGGCAGGCTGCCCGCCTGCGGCGCGGTTTCCTGCGCGTGTCCCGGCGTCGGGCAGGCCGCGGCGGCCACGGCAAGGCCGATCAGGCGGCGGGTTGTCGTCTGGTTCGATCGGATCACGGGTTCTCCTCCTCAGGTGCCGGTGCGCGTCAGGCCCAGCTTCTCCACGATGGCGCGCTCCTGCGCGAAGATCTCTCGGCACGACTGCGCGTACGCTTCCGGCCCGAGGTAATCGACCTCCTGGTCGTACTTGGCCAGTTCGTCCTTGAAGCGCTGATCGAACATGGCTTTCTTGAAAGCATCGTGCAGCACAGCCACCACTGCGCGCGACATGCCGCGCGGCCCGGCCAGCCCATACGGCGACTTGGCCACGATGTCGAAGCCGAGCTCGCGCAGTACGGGCACCTGCGGCCAGCGCTTGGAGCGCTCGCCCGAAAAGATCGCCAGCAACCGGAGCGTGCCCGAGTCGACCGCGGGCCCGAAGCCGGTGGAGTTGACGCCTGCCATCACCTGTCCGCCCGCAATCGCGTTCAGCTGCTCGGCCGTGCCCTTGTACGGCACGTGGATGTAGCGCAGGCCGCGCGCCGTGAACAGCGCCTCCAGCACCATGTGCGGCGTGGTGCCGATGCCGTTGGTGGCAATGGTCAGCTCACCGGGCCGCGCACGCGCGAACGCGAACATGTCTTCCAGCGAACGAAAACCGCTGCCGGCCGCCACCAGCACGCCGAAGGTCACGCTGGAGACCTGGATGATCGGCGTCACGTCGCGAATCGGATCCCACAGCACCTTTTGCGTGTGCGGCGCGCGGAACACCGGCTGCGGCATCTGGGCGATGGTGTAGCCGTCGGGCCGCGCCTGCTGCAGCACCGGCATGGCCAGCGTGCCGCCGGCACCGCCGCGGTTTTCGGTGAGCACCGGTTGCCCCAGCGCAGCCGAGGCCAGCTCGGCCAGGACCCGCAGCGAGATGTCAGTGGCGCCGCCCGCGGGCCAGGGCACCCAGAGCGTCACCGCACGGGAAGGAAAGGGCTCGGTCGACGCCACGGCGCGAGCCAGCGGCAATGCGCCCAGCGCCAGCGCGCCCGCATCGCGCAGCCAGCGGCGACGGGTAGCGTTGCCCTGCCCGTTCATGGCCCGCCTCCGCCACGCTTGGTCAGGCCGCCGAAGCCGCGCTGCGGGTCGTAGCCCCAGCACGCGAGGCCGAAGAAAACCGCCAGGCAGCCGAGCACCACGTAAGGCGCAAGGCCCGGGTCCTTGCCGTAGAGCGCGAAGCGGATCCACTCCACGGCATAGGTGAAGGGGTTGAAGCGCGCCAGCTGGTACACCCACTCGGCCCCGGACTCCTGCAGCTTCCACAGTGGATAGAGCGCGGTCGACAGGAAGTACATCGGAAAGATGACGAAGTTCATCGTGCCCGCAAAGTTCTCCAGCTGCTTGATGTGCACCGACAGCAGCAGCCCGAGCGCGCCGAGCATGAGCGCACCGGCGGCCAGCGCCACCAGCGCATGCAGGCCGGAGAACGACAGCAGCGGCAGCTCGGTGCCGATGAGCGCCGCCACGATCACGAAGGCCAGCGCCTGCAGCACCGACAGCAGTGCCGTGGCGCACAGCTTGGAAAAAAGCAGCCACGGCCGCGGCAGCGGCGCGGTGAGCAGCAGGCGCATCAGCCCCATCTCTCGGTCGTACACCATGGCGAGAGACGACTGCATGCCGTTGAACAGCAGCACCATGCCGACCAGCCCCGGCACGATGTAGACGTCGTAGGGAATGTAGGTGTCGTAGGGCTCGACGATCGCCACGCCAAATACGTTGCGAAAGCCCGCCGCGAACACCGCCAGCCACAACAACGGCCGCACCAGCGCCGACACCAGCCGCCCGGTCTGCTGCGAGAACTTGATGAGCTCGCGCAGGATGATGGCGCGCATCGCCTGCAGCGCGTGAGCCACGCCCCGCCTTGCCAGCCGCTCGGCGTTTTCGCCCGCGGGGGCCTTTGCGGTCTTCAGCGTGCGATCGGACATAGCTTCTCCGGTGCGTCTGCGCCCAGCGTGTCGAGCACGTCGCGCGGATGCAGCATGCCTTCGGCCGGGGCCTGCGAGATCACGCCCTGCCCGTCGCTCAAAAGCATGGGCTGGCGCAGCTGGCCGTCCCAGGCGCGGAAGCTCAGGTTGGTGCCTTTGGAGCCGTCGAGGGTGCCCTTGGCGATGGCCTGGGCCCAGGCTGCGTTCGGGCCCTTGGGCGCGCCGATTGCGGCTGCCGCCAGGGTCTTTCCGGCCATCCACGCGGCCCAGTCGTGCGCGGTCATCGCGCGCCTGGCGATCTTGGCAAAACGCCGCGACACCTGCGGCGCGCCGTAGCGTTCGAACTGCGCATGCCAGGCCAGCGCCACCAGCCCGCCGTCGCCCACCACCGGCCGCGGCAACACAGTGCGGTACGGCAGCGTGCGGGCAAATTCGCCGTCGCTGTCGACCACCCACACCGCGTCGTAGCTGTTGCCGGCCGTGAGCAGCAGCGGGTTGGCCAGATCGCGCTCGCGCGGGTCTGCCGAGAGCTTGAAAGGCTTGCTGGCCACCACCTGCAGCCCGTAGCGCTTGATCGAGGCCTGCACGGTGGCCGCGCGCATGGCGTCTTGCGGACCGCTGCCCACCAGCAGGAGCACCTTGCTCCATTTGCGTGACACCAGGGTCTGCGCCAACGCATCGCTGCGCATGCGTTCGCTTGGGATCAAGTGGAACAGGCGGGCCCGGCAGTCCTGCTGGCGCAGGCGGTCGGATGCCTCGCTGAGGTTCAGCACCGGCAGCTTCACGGCATCGGCCACGGCCAGCGTCCAGTCGGCCGGGAGGTCGGTCAGCAGCACCGCCGCGCCGGCCTTCTCGGCTGCGATGGCCGCGGCGCGCGCCGCATCGAGCGAAGCGGCCGGCGCGCTGGCCAGCGCCACCTCGGCACCGGCCGCGTCGAGCTCGAACCTCGCCTCGTCGAGCGCCACCTCGACCCCTTCGGCCAGCGGGCCGCCGGGATGTCCGAGGTAGGCCCGCTCGGTGCGCGTACGCTCCATGCGCGGATCGTCGGCGGGCGTGATCAGCGTTGCCTTGAGCACCGCCGCGCCGGCCGCGTCCACGGCAAAAGGCCCGGCGAGCACTATGGCCAGCCACGTGCCCCATAGCCGGCAAACCGTTGCGCGCGGCCTCATTCGACGATCACGAGCCCATAGGGCACGCGTCCCACCGGAACGCTCTTGATGGCCTTTGCGCCGGCCACGTCGACCACGGTCACGTCGTCGCTCAATCCGTTGACCACATAGAGCCGCGCCTGCGCCTTGTCGAGCGTGACGTTCCAGGCCCGCTTGCCGACCAGCACCAGCGAGCTCACCTTGCGGCCCGGCACGTCCACGAAGGCCACGTGGTTGGCGCGGCCCAGGCCCACGAACGCGCGCTTGCCGTCGCTCGTCATCTGTATGCCGACCGGCGTGATGTCTTCGGCGCGCGCGCCCTTCACTTCGAACTTCAGGGTGGCGGTCACCTCGTTCGTGGCGGTGGAGACGATGCTGACGCTGGCTCCCAGCTCGTTGGTGACCCACAGCTCCTTGCTGTCGGGCGTGATGGCCATGCGCCGCGGGCGCTTGCCGACCCGGATGTTCTTCACGACCTTGCCGCTGGCCGTGTCGATCACGTGCACGAGACTCGCCACCTCCGAGGTCACGTACAGGGTCTTGCCGTCCGCGCTGACCTTGACGCCCTCCGGCTCCGCGCCCACCTTGACCGAGCGCAGCTTCTTGCCGCTGGCCGCATCGATGAAGCTGGCCTCGCCCGCGTCTTCATTGGAAACGTAGATCACCTTGCCGTCCGGCGACAGGTCGAAGGCCTCGGGTTCGTCGCCGAGCGGAATTCGCCGCACCGACTTTCCGCTCGCGGGGTCGATCAGGTCGGCCTGGTTGGAGTCGGTGCAGGCCACCATGATCTGGCGCTCGGGCGTGAGCTGGATGTGGCGCGCTCGCTTGCAGGTGGGAATCGTGCCCTTCACGGCCAGGGTACCCAGGTCGATCATCGTGAGCGCGTTGTCCTTTTCGCTCGACACGTAGGCGGTGCCCTGCGCCAGCGCGGCACCGCTCGTCGCGGCCAGCACGAGCGCGAGCGCAACCGCGCTATGGCTGCAGGCCGCGTGAACGAGCGCGCCGGGGAGCGAAAGGAAGGAAGGTTGCGGCATGCGATGTCTCCATTTTTCTGACTCTGATTTCTTTTTGTTTCAAGCGGTGCGCGCGATGAAGCCCGCCTCTAGCGTGGCGCCGCCGAGCAACTGGCCCACTTCCGCCGGCGTGCCGTCCGCCAGCAGGGACCCCTTGTGCAGCACCAGCACGCGGTCGGCCTCTTCGGCTTCTTCGACCCGGTGCGTTGCCCACAGCACGCACACGCCGCGTTCGCGCACGTCGGCATGCAATGCGGCCAGCAGATCCTGGCGCGACTTCGGGTCGAGCCCGACCGTGGCTTCGTCCATCAGCAGCACGGCCGGCCGGTGTAGGCTCGCACGCGCGAGCTCGACCTTGCGCCGGTTGCCGCCCGACAGTTCGCGCACCTTGCGGTCCAGGTTGGCGTCGATGTTCAGGCGCTCGCACGCCGACGCGATGCGCTCTTCGGCCAACCGCCGCGGCAGGCCGTGCAGGTCGGCCTGGAACAGCAGGTTGCGCCGGATGCTCAGGTCCAGATCGAGCGACATCTGCTGGAACACGACGCCGATGTGCCGCAGCGCCGCGGTGGCGGAACGGCGCAGCGAATGGCCGGCCACTTCGACTTCGCCCTCGTCGGCCGCGAACATGCCGGTCAGCACCTGGAACAGCGTTGACTTGCCCGCACCGTTGGGTCCGAGCAGCGCCACGAACTGGCCTGCGGGCAAATGCAGCGACAACGATTGCAGCGCCGTGCGCGTGCCATAGCGCTTGGTTAAGTCGATGGTTCGCAGCATGTAGGCCGGTGGAATGTGTCGAGCAGTTCGGACTCCGATGGTATTTGCCGTTCGCATTCAATTCGCAAATTCTGTGCCTCTGCGCGACGAGGGTTTTCACTGTGCCAAGTCGCTTCCCACCGGCCGCGCGGGTGCCTTTGCGTCTCCCTGCGCAGTACAGCCGTACTTCGCACGAGACACTTTGCGTCAAATTTGGATGCGCACTCGTTGCAAGCTTGCGGCAATGCACGGCGTCCGGGGCAGGACCACGCGTCGAACGCCCGGGATTTCCCTAAGTTCGGACCGCATTGCGACACGCCGCCGCGCGCTGCGCGAGCGCTGCTCCGCGCACGCCTCTTCCGAGGGGAGCCGCGTGTCTTCGAATGGAGCGGGCATGGGCCGTCGAAGTGCTCCGTGCTGGAACTGGCAGGCATGGATGTTGCGGACCGCAGCATTCGCCAAAGCGATCGAAAGATCCGCGGGTGCTGCCATGATCGTGTTCGAAACCCACTGAGATGTGAGGAGACATTTATGAAGTTTTCCAGGCAGATCGCCGGCCGTCTTGTACGGCATATCGGCGTCGCGATGTTGGCTCTTCCGGCTTTGGCGCTTGCCAATGCCGACGTGGAGAAAAACATCGCCAACTCCAAGAACTGGGCCACGCAAGCGGGCGATATGTTCAACCAGCGCTACAGCAAGTTGAACCAGATCACCAAGAGCAACGTGGGCAAGATGCAGGTCGCGTGGACGTTCTCCACCGGCGTGCTGCGCGGCCACGAGGGCTCGCCCCTGGTGGTCGACGGCACGATGTACCTGCATTCGCCGTTCCCGAACAAGGTGTTCGCGGTCGACGTCGAGACCCAGAAGATCCTGTGGAAGTACGAACCCAAGCAGGATCAGTCAGTGATCGCGGTCATGTGCTGCGACACGGTGAACCGGGGCCTTGCCTATGCGGAAGGAAAGGTCTTCCTGCAGCAGGCCGACACCACGCTCGTGGCGCTCGACGGCAAGACCGGCAAGGTGGTGTGGACGGTGAAGAACGGCGATCCGAAGGTCGGAGCCACCAACACCAACGCGCCCCACGTCTTCAAGGACAAGGTCATCACCGGCATCAGCGGCGGCGAGTTCGGCGTGCGCGGCTACCTGGCTGCCTACAACATCAAGGACGGCAAGCTGGCCTGGAAGGGCTTCAGCACGGGTCCCGATGAAGAAATGCTGATGGACCCGGCCAAGACCATGACCTGGACCGACGGCAAGATGGCGCCGGTCGGCAAGGATTCTTCGCTGAAGACCTGGAAGGGCGATCAGTGGAAGATCGGCGGCGGCACCACCTGGGGCTGGTACAGCTACGACAAGGCGACCAACGCCGTGTACTACGGCACCGGAAACCCGTCGACCTGGAACCCGGCGCAGCGGCCCGGCGACAACAAGTGGTCGATGAGCATCTGGTCGCGCGACGTCGATACCGGCAAGGTCAACTGGGTCTACCAGATGACGCCGTATGACGAGTGGGACTTCGACGGCATCAACGAAATGATCCTGGCGGACATCAACGTCAAGGGCAAGCCGACCAAGGCACTGGTGCACTTCGACCGCAACGGCTTCGCCTACACGCTGGACCGCGTGACCGGTGCGCTGCTGGTGGCCGAAAAGTACGACCCCAAGGTGAACTGGGCCACGCACGTCGACATGAAGACCGGCCGGCCGCAAGTGGTTGCCAAGTACTCGACCGCGCAGAACGGCGCCGACGTCAACACCAAGGGCGTCTGCCCTGCCGCACTGGGCAGCAAGGACCAGCAACCCGCCTCCTACGACCCCAACACCAAGCTCTTCTATGTGCCGACGAACCACGTCTGCATGGACTACGAGCCGTTCAAGGTCGAATACACCGCAGGCCAGCCGTATGTGGGCGCCACGCTCTCGATGTACCCCACGCCGGGCAGCCATGGCGGCATGGGCAACTTCATTGCATGGGACGCGGGCACCGGCAAGATCGTGCAGACCAAGGCCGAGAAGTTCTCGGTGTGGAGCGGTTCGCTGAACACCGCCGGCGGTATCTCCTGCTACGGCACGCTGGAAGGCTACCTGAAGTGCGTCGATGCCAAGGACATCAACAAGGAGCTGTTCAAGTTCAAGACCCCGTCGGGGATCATCGGCAACGTGTTCACCTATGAGCACAAGGGCAAGCAGTACATCGGGGTGTTCTCGGGCATTGGCGGCTGGGCCGGCATCGGCATGGCCGCGGGCATCGACCCCGAGAAGAGCACCGAAGGCCTCGGCGCCGTCGGCGGCTACAAGGAGCTGAGCCAGTACACCGAACTCGGCGGCTCGCTGACTGTCTTCGCGTTGCCCAAGTGAGGCGTTATGACCGAGGCGTCCATCGATAGATAGACGCAACATGCGGACCGGGAGAGCACTCGCTCGAGGGCTCTCCCCCCGTACTTTCAAAGATATCGGAGACCCAGGAGCCATGAAATTTCGTAAGTCAACGTTGCTGCCTTCCCTCGTACTGCTTGCCGGCGTCGCCTGCACACTGGCCGTCGCCGCCGCGCCCGATCCGGCGCCCTACAAAGTCACCGATGGCTACAAGGTGGATCCCGAAACCATGAAGGGTTTCCGCACCTGGCGCTCCGCGGCCTGCGACCGCTGCCACGGCCCGAACCAGGAAGGCATGGTCGGCCCCTCGCTGATCAACAGCCTGAAGACGATGAAGAAGGAAGACTTCATCAAGACCGTTCGCGACGGTCGGCTCGACAAGGGCATGCAGAGCTTCGGCAACAACCCCGCCGTGATGGAAAACATCAACCAGCTCTACGCCTACCTGAAGGGCCGGTCCGACGGCGCGATCACGCGCGCCCGCGTGGAAGAAAACAAATGACCGCCCGGCCGCGTGCTGGCTGGCCCGTGTCCTTCGGCGCTCGCCTGCGGGCGGGCCTCCTTGGCGCGGCATGCTGCTGCGCGCTGCTTCCCGCAATGGCCCAGGAGACGCCTCCACGCAAGGAGTTTCGCGTCTGCCAGGACCCCAACAACATGCCCTTCTCCAACACCAAGGGAGAAGGTATCGAGAACCGCATCGCCGAGCTGTTCGGCAAGACGCTGGGTCTTCCGGTCGTCTACTACTCGTTTCCGCAGCGGCTGGCATTCTTTCGCAACACGCTGCGCTACAAGCTTCCGGGCCAGGACTACCCGTGCGACATCGTGATGGGCGTGCCCGTCGGGCTCGACGAAGTCTCGGTCACCAAGCCTTACTACCGCTCCACCTACGCCCTGGTCTTTCCCAAGGGCAAGGGCATGGACAACGTGGCTTCGGCGGAAGATTTCCTGAAGCTCGATCCGGCCAAGCTCAAGTCGCTGCGCATCGGCATCTACGACCGCTCGCCGGCTTCGCAATGGCTCAACAAGCACGGCCTTCTCGAACAGGGCGTGCCCTACAAGCTCATGAGCGCCGACCCCGCGCAGTACCCGGGCGAGATCGTCGAAAAGGACCTGGCCGAAGGCAAGCTCGATGCCGTCGTGGTCTGGGGGCCGATCGCCGGCTTCTTTGCCCGGCGCGTCAAGAACCCCGCGCTCGTCGTGGTGCCGCTCAAGTCCGAAAAAGGCTTGCGGCTGGACTATCAGATGGCCATGGGCGTGCGCTACGGCGAACGCGAATGGAAGCAGCAGATCGAAGGGCTGATCGAATCCAAGGCGCCCGAGATCCAGGCCATCCTGAAGGAGTACGGCGTTCCGCTGGTCGATGCATCGTTCGGAGTGCCCAACAACTGACCAGGTCTTTCATGCGCCTCGCCATTGCCTTTCCGCTTCGTCTTTCGCTCTGCGCCCTGCTCTGTGCTCCCCTGGCCTCGCATGCCGAGGCCGACAAGCGCGACTTCTCGGCCGCAGAGCGCCTGTTGTTCATGACGCCGCAGTTGCAGGGCCTGCAGGCGCCCATGCTGCTGCGCTATACCTTCGGCAAGGCCGGCAGCTTCGAAGAAGCCTTTTCCGACAACGTCACCGTGGCGCTGATCGCCAAGGCCGACGGCAGCTGCTGCGACGCCAAGGGCGCGTTCCTGAGCGGCGCGCGCAAACTCGCGGTGCCCGAGGTCCCGGCGGCCGAAGGCAACCCCGTCATCCTCTATTTTCTGGAGCATGACGTGCGCGAGATGAAGCGACTCACGCGCGGCTCCGAATACCACTTCCGCAAGCGCATCCGCATGGCGATCTACCAGGATGCCGAGGTGCGCGACGTGTCGCTGCGCTACCAGGGCCGCACGGTCAAGGGCAAGGAGATCGCGTTCAGCCCTTTCCTTGACGACCCGAACCGGCCGAAGTACGAAAAGTTCGCGGGCAAGACCTATCGCTTCACGCTGTCCGACGCGGTGCCGGGCGGCGTCTACGGCATTCGCACCTCCATACCGGGCGAGAGCGCCACGGCCCAGCCCCTCCTGGTCGAGGAACTGCTCATCGACGGAGCCAAGGCGCCGGCGCGCTAGTGCCGCCATTTCCTGAACCCAACGCGAACGCCATGAGAAAAACAATCCGCCTTCTGTGTCTTCTTGGCCTGCCAATGGCCGTGCATGGCGCGCCGCAGCACGCGAACGACTTTCCCACCATCGACCGCGTGCTGTACGTGCAGGAATGCATCGCCGCGCATCCGGACGCGGGCCGCTTCGAGATGACGAGCAAATGCTCTTGCGCCGTCGACGCCATTGCCAAGGAGATCAGGTATTCGGAGTATGTAGACCTGAGCACCGCGGCCAAGGCCACCACCATCGGCGGCGAGCGCGGCGGCTACATCCGCGACTCGGAAAAGCTGCAGGCCGACATCAAGCGCTACAAGGCGCTGCAGGCCAAGGTGAACAATGGCTGCTTCATCGGCCCTGCCACCGCGCGCTGAACCGAACCCCCGGCACGTGGCCATGACAGGTACCGCAACACCTGTGCGCGCCGGGGTTGCCGCGGTTCTGCTCTACTGCACGTCGGCTTGGGCTGCGCCATTCGCCTATATCACCAACCAGGGCAGCCACGATGTTTCGGTGATCGATGTTGCATCGCAGCAGGTGGTGGCCACCGTGCCAGTGGGGCGGTCGCCGGCGGGCGTAGTGGCGTCCAGCCGCGCCGGCCGAGTGTTCGTGTCCAACCCCGACAGCAAGACGATCTCCGTCATCGACATGCGCCGGCAGAAGGTCGTGAACACGCTGCCGGCCGGTGACGGGCCGGTAGGCATCGATATCTCGGCAGACGGAAAGCACTTGTACGTGGCCGACTGGTACAGCAGCCGGCTGCTGGTGTTCGATGCACAGGCCGCCAATGCCGCCAAGCCCCTGGCCTCGATCGCGGTCGGCCGCGCGCCCGCCGGCGTGGCTGCGCATCCAAACGGCACCATCGTGTTCGTGGCCGAGCGCGACGACGACAGCGTGGCCGTGGTCGATGCCCATGCGCGGCGCGTGCTGGCGCGCGTGCGCGTCGGCAGCCATCCGTTCGCGCTGCTCTACGACGCTCCGCGCTCCCGGCTCTATGCGCTCAACGTGCAGAGCAACGACGTCTCTGTGGTCGACATGCGCGACATTCGCCGCCCGGCGGTCATTGCCACCGTGAAGGTGGGCAAGGCGCCCTACGGCGCGGCGCTGGCCGAGCGCGGCGCGCTGCTCTACGTGACCAACCAGCACGAAGACACGGTCAGCGTGATCGACGCCGCTTCGCTCAAGGTGCTGCGCACCCTCCCCGGCTTCGCGTATCCAGAAGGCATTGCCGCGCATGCCGACCGCGTGTACGTCGTGAACTGGATGGACGACAACGTGCAGGTGCTTGATGCCGCGAGCGGGCAGAAGCTCAAGACCATTGCCACGGGACAGAACAGCCGCGGGTTCGGCGCCTTCATCGGCGCGCCGATGGACCACTGAATTTTTTCGACCGACCTTTCTCATTCTTCATCACGGACGTTTCCATGCCGACACTTCCTTCCAGCCGACGAGCCCTCTCTGTCCTTCTCGCATCCGTTCTCATTTCCGCATCGGCTCCCGGCCTGGCCCACGGCCCCACGCGCCAGAAGGTGAGCGAGAAGGTCACCATCGAGGCTCCCGCCGATGCCGTGTGGGCCAAGATCAAGAATTTCAATGCGCTGAAAGACTGGCATCCCGCAGTGGCCGAAAGCCCGTCCGACAAGGGCAACGCCGAAGGCTCGGTCAGGACCCTCAAGCTCAAGGGCGGCGGCACGCTGGTCGAGACGCTCGAAAGCTACGACGAGGCGCAGAAGAAATACAGCTACCGCGCCAAGGACGGCGGTGCATTGCCGGTCACGAACTACACCTCCACCCTCTCGGTGGTGGCGGACGGCGGCAAGTCCGTCGTCGAGTGGCGCGGCGCCTTCTATCGTGCCTTTCCCAACAACAATCCCCCGCCTGACCAGAACGACGAAGCCGCGCTCAAGGCCGTGACCGATGTCTACCGCGGCGGGCTTGCCAATCTGAAGAAGATGATGGAATCGAAGTAGCCCGCGGCATCGCGCGACAAGAGGCAACACCATGGGCAACGAAGAACAACTCGAAGACTGGCGCCGCTTCGCATTGCGCGTCGAAAGCGAGGTCGCGAAGGCGATCATCGGGCAAACGGAGACGATCCGGCTCATCAACGTGGCGCTGTTCGCGCGCGGCCACGTGCTGCTCGAAGGCGACGTGGGGGTCGGAAAGACGACGGTGCTGCGCGCCTTCTCGCGCGCGATCGGCGGCGACTTCGAGCGCGTGGAGGGCACGGTCGACCTGATGCCGGGCGATCTGGTCTATCACACCTACGTCGACGCGCAAGGCCGGCCGCGCATCGACCCGGGGCCCTTGCTGCGCCACGGCGAGCGCCTGGTCACTTTCTTCTTCAACGAGATCAACCGGGCCCGGCCGCAGGTGCAGTCTCTGCTGCTGCGGGCCATGGCCGAGCGCACGGTCTCGGCCTTCGACCGCGAATACAGCTTTCCGCACATGACTGTGTTCGCCGACCGCAACAAGGTCGAGCGCGAGGAAACCTTCGAGCTGGCCTCGGCGGCGCGCGACCGCTTCATGTTCGAGCTGAACATGCCCAAGCCGAGCGACCGCGGCATTCGGCAGTCGCTGGTGTTCGACACCGCCTACCACGACACCGAAAGCCTGATCGACAAGGTGGCGCCGGCCATCCTGCCCTGGGACCGGCTCAACGCCATTGGCGCACAGGTGCAGCGCAGCGTGCGCGCCAGCGAGACCATCGAGCGCTATGTGCTCGACGTGTGGGAAGCCACCGAGACGCCGCAGAAGTTCGGCATCCGGCTCGACAACGTGGACATGGACCGCCTGATCCTTGCCGGCGCCAGCCCACGCGGCATGAGCGCACTGCTGCGCGCCGCACGCACGGTCGCCTGGCTCGAGGGGCGCTCGCACCTGGAGCCGGCCGATCTTGCGGCGGTGCTGCCTTCGGTGCTCGGGCATCGCGTGTTCTTCACGCCGGTGTACGAGTTGCGCCGAGCCGAGCTGTCCGAAGCGCTGGTTGCCCAGATCATGGACAAGATCGCAGCGCCTTGACGCCATCGAACTGGCCATGGACCGCGTCGACGAATTCCACTACCAGCTGCCGCGCCGCTTCGGCGGCTGGCGCCCGGGTGCGCAGCGCGGGCTGAGCCAGGGCAGCGGCCAGGAGTTTGCCGCGCACCGGCGCCTGTTCGACCATCCCGATCCGCGCCGCATCGACCTGCGTGCCAGCGTGCGCGATGGGCGCGGCGACTGGCTGGTGCGCATCCACCGGCTGCGCGTGGCCATTCCCGTGCACGTGGTGGTGGACGTGTCGGCCTCGATGCATTTCGGTGCCGAGCGACGCAAGCTCGACGTGGTGGCCGACCTGGTCGAGGCACTGGGCTACAGCGCGTTTCGTGCCGGCGATACGGTCGGACTGCTGGCCTTCGACCAGCGCGAACGTGAAGATCTGTTCGTGCCCGCGCGTCACAGCCGCGGCAACGGCAGCCTGATGGCGCGAATGCTGCGCGACTGCCGCGCCACACCCGGCGCTCCCCTCACGGACGACAGTGCGCTGGCAGGTTTGCGCCGCGCCACCGAACGCCTCGTCGGCCGCGGCGGCCTGGTGTTTCTGGCTTCCGACTTTCACTGGCCGATTGCCGCACTTGGAGAACTGCTCGAACAGTTCGCACCGGCCTGCGTCGTTCCGCTGGTGGTCTGGGACCCGGCCGAAACCGAGCCGCCGGACGCGCGTGCACTGGTCGCCCTGAGCGATGCCGAAACCGGCGTGCGGCGCAGCCTCTGGATGCGCGAATCGCTTCGCACGCGGTGGCGCGACGCGGTCGCAACGCGGCGCGCCGAGCTCACCGCCTTGTTCGAAGCACACGGCATGCCGCCCTTTCATCTGCACGGCCGTTTCGATGCCGAGGCGCTCACGCGCTACTTCATGGAGACGACGGCATGAACCGGCTCCATGCAGCCGTGCTGGTGCTGGCCATGACGGCAACCGCAGCAACCGCGGCCACCGTCGAGCAGCCGCGCGCCTTTGGCCACGTGATCGGCGACGTGCTCACGCAGCGCGTGCTGCTCGAGCAGGCCGGCCAACCGTTGCAGCCGGCCGCACTGCCCAGCACGGCGCGAATCGATCTGTGGCTGGAGCGCAGGCCGTCGCGCATCGAGACCGATACCGAGGGGCGGCGCTGGCTGGCCATCGACTACCAGGTCATCAATGCCCCGCGCGCGCTGACCGCCATCTCGTTGCCGGCGCTCAGCATTGCGACCGCATCCGGCCCGGCGCTGGCGCTGCCTGCATGGCCGATCAGCATCGGGCCGCTGACGCCGCTTGAATTGCTCGGCGAAGGCGACCTGCAGCCACTGCGGCCGGACCGTCCCGTCGCGGCGCTTCCCACCTTTGCCGTCGAGCAGCAGCTGAAGCTCTCGCTTCTTTCGCTGCTGGCGGTGCTCGCGGCGTGGCTCGGCTGGTGGGCGTGGCGCAACCGGCGCGAAGCGCAGAAGCTTCCATTTGCGAATGCCTGGCGCGAACTGAACCGCATCGACGACCCGGCGAGCCCCGAGGCGTGGCGCGTGGTGCACCGCGCGTTGAACAGGAGCGCCGGCCGCGTGGTGCATGGCGCGAGCCTGCCGCAGCTGCTGGCCGACGCACCCTACCTGCGTCCGCTGCAACCGCGCCTCGAGGATTTCTATCGCGAGTCGACACGGCGTTTCTTCTTTGCCGAAAGCGCTGCCGCCCCGACCCAGCCGCAAGCCGCCTACCCGCTCAGGCCGCTGTGCCGTGACTTGCGCAATGCGGAAAAGCGCCACAGGCATTGACGGCCGCCGGACCCATGCGCTTCGACCTATCCCACCCCTGGATGCTCGTGCTGCTGCCGCTTGCGCTGCTGCCGCTGCTGCGCAGGCGCAGCGACACGCTGGGCTTTTCGTATCTGGCCTGGCTGCCGGCCGATCGGGTCGGACGCCTTGTCGGTTTCATGTGGCGCGCCTTTGCGGCCGGCGCCATGGCCTTCACGGTGCTCGGTCTCGCGGGGCCGGGACAATCGGGCGCCGTGGTCGAGCGGCCCGGTCGCGGCGCGGAGGTGCTCATTCTCATGGACCGCAGCAGCAGCATGGACGCGACGGTCCACACCAACGGCCTGCAGACCGCGGGCCGCATGTCGCAAGAGCCCAAGGCCAAGGTCGTGCGCGAACTGCTGAGCGAATTCGTTGCCAAGCGGCCCGACAACCGCTTTGCCTTCATGACCTTCAGCACGGTACCGATCGCGGTGGTGCCCTTCACGCAGAAGACCGACACCGTGCAGGCCGCGCTCGCCGCCACCGCCATCGGTCGCGGCCTGCCCGAGACCCGAATGGATGCCGCGCTGCTGGCGGCCATCGAGGAATTCGAAGGCCGCAGCTATTCGGGAAGCCGCGTGATCCTGATCGTCTCGGATGGCGGCGCTCAGCTGGACGAAGCCACTCGGCAGCGCGTCCACGCCGGCCTCGCGCGGGAGAAGATCGGCCTGTACTGGATCTACGTGCGCAGCGGCCCGAACTCGCCCAACCTCAACACCGAGACGGTGTCGGCCTACGGCCTCGGCGAAGAACTGGCGCTGCACCAGTTCTTCAAGACGCTGACCACGCCCTACCGGCTCTACCAGGTCGACGATTCCAATGCCATGGCGGCAGCCATGGCCGAGATCGACCGGCAGCAGAATTTTCCGCTGACCATTCATGAGCGGGTGCCGCGGCAGGGCCATGGCGCGGCGTTTTATGTGGCGGCGATGCTGTGCTGCGCGGGCCTGCTCGCCTGCCGCGCGGTACAGCTGCAGAGCTGGCGGAAAAATACATGAAACGACGTACGGTTCACCTGGTCTTTGGCGTCGTGAGCCTGTGCTGCGCTGGCGTGGCGCTGGAGCGTGGGCTGCGCCTGCGCCAGACAATGGGCCTGAACGCAGAGATCGCCCGCATCGCTGCCGCGCCGGTCGGCAAGGACGCGACGCCCGCGCCCGTCTCGGCGCCGCGCCAGCTGCAATTGGCCCAGGCGCTGGCGCTGTCCAAGGCCGGCGCGCACGACGCCGCGCTCAAGGGCTTTGCGCCCCTGATCCAGAGCGGTGAACGCGACCCCGTCGCGCAGCAGGCGCTGTTCAACCTGGGCAACATGTACCTGCGCCAAGGCATGGCGCAAGAGGCCGGCGCACTGCCCCTATTCGAACTGGGGAAGCAGCGGCTGCGCGACCTGCTGCGCGCCGCGCCGCAGGACTGGGATGCGCGCTACAACCTGGAGCGCGCGCTGCGGCTCGCGCCCGAGGACCATGAGGCCTTCTCGGCTGAGCAGCAGCCCGCGCACGAGCAGCGCCGAGTCCGTGTTCCGGGCTTCGTTGCGGGAGACCTGCCGTGAGACTCTCATTGCGGCAATGGCTATCCACCGCGCGGCGCTTTGCCGGCAGCAGCGGAAACGGGCCGCTCGTGCTGGCCCTGCTGCTGCTGGCGCTCGCCGTCTGGCCTCCGCGCGTGCAGCTGCAGCGCCCGGTGTTCAACTGGCAGGTGAGTTTCGACATCACGCAAAGCATGAACGTCGAAGACGTGGAGCTCAACCACGCGGCCGTCAGCCGGCTGACCTTGGCCCGCGCGGCCATGCGCGACGTGCTGGGTGCGCTGCCCTGCGGCTCCAAGGTGGGCTGGAGCGTGTTTGCGGACTACCGCTCAGTGGTGATCCTCACGCCGATCGAAGTCTGCAGCCACTACGAAGAGCTGCTGGCCTCGCTCGAACGCATCGACGGCCGCATGCGCTGGGCCAACGCCAGCAACGTCAGCAAGGGCGTGACCTGGGCGGTGCGCGGCGCCCGCAGCATCGGGCCGGACACCAGCTTCGTCTTCATCAGCGACGGGCAGGAATCGCCGCCGCTGCGCATCAACGAGACACCGCCTATGACCGACATCAAGCCCGGCGAGGTGAAGGGGTGGCTGATCGGCGTAGGGGGCGACGTGCCGGTGCCCATTCCCAAGACTGGCAGCAACGGCGAGCCGGCGGGCTACTGGCGTGCCGATGAGGTGGTGCAAGGCTCGGCCATGGGCGGCACGCTGAATCACGAGCATCTTTCAGAGCTCAGGCAAGAC
The DNA here is from genome assembly GCF_900099805.1 of Variovorax sp. OV700. Taxonomy (GTDB): domain Bacteria; phylum Pseudomonadota; class Gammaproteobacteria; order Burkholderiales; family Burkholderiaceae_C; genus Variovorax. The sequence goes on from NZ_FNDR01000001.1 coordinate 197,663, forward strand.
CACCTGCGGTCGCTGGCCGAGCTGATGGGTGTGAACTACCGGCGTCTGAACAAGCCGGATGCGCTGATGACGGCCATGCTCGATAGCCGCTACGCGCAACAGGTGCCGGCGGACGCCGACCTGCGGTGGATTCCTGCGCTGCTGGCGCTGCTGCTGCTGGTGTGGCGGTTCGCGCCGGATCTGGGCTGGCTGCGCGAGCGGCGGCCGGCGAAGCGCGAAAAGAAAGCAATCGCCAGCGTGCAGCCGCGCGGACTCACGCGTCCGGCGTGACGAGCGCGGCCGAGAGCCGCCGTGAATTGGCCGGATCGCGGAATACCAGCGGATGCTCGGTGGGCGCCGCCGGGTCGCGCGCGGCTGCGCGCTCCACCGCTTCCACCACGCGGTGGTGGTCCGGGCTCTTCGCGCACACCGGGTCGGCGGCGGCCGCATCCTGCGCCAACAGGTACGCCTGGCAGCGGCAGCCGCCCAGGTCCTGCTCGCGCTGGTCGCAGCTCGCGCAAGGCTCCTTCATCCAGCCGGTGCCGCGATAGCGGTTGAAGCCTTCCGAGTCGAACCAGATCTCGCGCAGGCTGTGCGCCTTCACGCTCGGAAACTCGAGCCCCGGCAGCATCTTGGCGGTGTGGCAAGGCAGCGCAGTACCGTCCGGCGCCACGGTGAGGAACATGCTGCCCCAGCCGTTGACGCATTTCTTGGCCTTGCCCTCGTGGTAGTCGGGCGCGACGAAGAAGATGCGCATGCGTTCGCCCAGCCGTTTGCGCCAGGCGTCGGTCACCTCCTCGGCGTGGCGAAGCTGCTCGTGCGTGGGCAGCAGCTGGTCGCGGTTGACGAAGGCCCACGAGTAGTACTGCGTGTTGGCCAGCTCGAGGTACTCGGCGCCCATCTCGTGCGCCATCTCGATGATGCGGTCGATGTGGTCGATGTTCATGCGGTGGATCACCACGTTCAGCACCATCGGCCAGCCCTGGTCCTTGATGATCTTCGCGACCTTGTTCTTCAGCTCGAAGGTCTTGGTGTGCGAGAGAAAGTCGTTCATCTCGCGCGTGGAGTCCTGGAACGACAGCTGCACGTGGTCCAGACCCGCGGCCTTGAGCGCGGCGGCACGCTGAGCGGTGAGGCCGACGCCGGAGGTCAGCAGGTTGGTGTAGTAGCCCAGCCGCGCCGCCTCGGCGATGATGACTTCGAGATCGTCGCGCAAGAGCGGCTCGCCGCCCGAGAGGCCGCATTGCACGGCGCCAAGCTCGCGGCCCTCGCGCAGCACGCGCAGCCAATCGTCGGTGCTGAGCTCGTCCTCCTGCCGGGCAAAGTCGACGGGGTTGAAGCAGAACACGCAATGCAGCGGACAGCGGTAGGTGAGCTCGGCCAGCAGCCAGAGCGGGGGTCCGGGGCGGGGTGCCGCGGTGGTCATGCGGCGTCCCACCGCAGCCAGTTCTGCTGCGCCGCCATTTCGACGAAGCCGCGCACCTCGGGTTCGAGCCCGGTGGTGTCGAAGGCTTGTTCCAGGTCGGCCACGATCTGCGCCACGCTGCGCTCGCCGTCGCAGCGCTTCATGATCTCGCCCGCGCTGCCGTTGAGCCGCACCATGCCTTCGGGATAAAGCAGCACATGGCATTCCTGCGCCGGCTCCCATTGCAGGCGAAAGCCGGGACCGACGCGGGGTTTGCTCTCGGCGGTGAGCATGGTCTTGCTCGCTGTCATGCGCCGCTCACGCCGTAGCGCGTGGCCATTGCGTCGTTCATGGCCCAAAGGATGTCGAGCTTGAACTGCAGCACTTCCAGCGCGCGCTCCTGCAGCGCACGGGTGTCGAAGTGGTCGAGCGTGATGGCCAGGCCCTGCTCCACGTCGCGCCGCGCCTGGCTCACGCGGTTGCGAAAGTAGGTCAGGCCGCCCGTCTCGATCCAGCCGTAGTACTCCGGCCAAGTGGCCAGGCGCTGCTTGTGGATTTCTGGCGCGAAGAGTTCGGTGAGCGAGGAGCACACCGCCTCCTGCCATGGCGCACGGCGCGCAAAGTTCACGTAGGCATCGACCGCGAAGCGCATGGCCGGCACCACGTGGCGCAGGTCGAGCACCTCTTCGCGCGAGAGGCCCACGGCCTCGGCCAGGCGCAGCCACGCTTCGATGCCGCCTTCGTCCTTGATTCCGCCGAGCTCGAAGCCGTCGTGGTCGAGGATGCGCTGCACCCACCCGCGCCGCACCGCGGGATCGGGGCAGTTCGAGATCACCGCGCCGTCCTTGATGGGGATCGCGATCTGGTAATAGAAGCGGTTTGCCACCCAGCCGCGGATCTGCTCAGGCGTAGCCCGGCCGCTGTTGAGCATGACGTTGAACGGATGGTGGATGTGATAGCTGCGGCCGCGCTCCCGCAGCTTGGCTTCGAACTCTTCACGGCTCCATGCCGGCGCTGATTTGTCGCTGCCCGCGGCCGTGCGAAATGGGTCCTGGATTCTGTCGGCGTGCATGGTGTCGCGCTGGAGCGCTATCAATCAGAGTTGAATGGTCATTCCGTCTTCGCACGGTTCGATGCCTGCGCGCCTGAGCGCCGCGTGCTCTTCGGAATCTTCGTCGAGGATCGGGTTGGTGTTGTTGATATGGATCAGCATGCGCCGTTGGGTGGTCGGCGGCAACCGGGACAACCACTCGATCATTCCGCCCTCGCCCGACTGCGGCAGGTGGCCGATCTCTCGAGCATGCTTGCCGCTGACGCCAAGGCGCACCATCTCGTCGTCGGTCCAGAAGGTGCCGTCGACCATGACCGCATCAGCATTGGCCATGGCGTCGAACACGGGCGGCGTGATGGCGCCGAGGCCCGGCGCATAGAACAGGCTCTTGCCGCTCTTGCGGTCGAAGATCGTCACGCCGATGTTGTCGCCCTCCACCTGCTGCTCGCGGTGCGGCGAATACGGCGCGGCCTTGCCGGTCAGCGCCATCGCGCGAAAGCTCAGGTCGGGCACGCCGGGCACTTCGAACGCGCTGCCGTCGAGTGCAATCGGATGGCGTGCCACGCCGCAATAGTGCGAGAGCACGCGCAGCACGGGATTACCCTGACTCAGGTCTTCAGCGACGGGGTCTGTGCACCACAGCGGGAGCGGCGTGCCGCGCTCGCGCAGCATGAAGAGGCCGGTGGCATGGTCGATCTGTCCATCGATCAGCACCACGCCGGCAATTGCGGTGTCGCGCATCTTGCGCGCCGGCTGCAGCACCGGGCTGCTGCGGATCTGCTCCAGGATGTCGGGCGAGGCGTTGAACAGCACGCCGTCGGTGCTGTCGTCGGGCCGCACGAATATGGAGGACTGCGTGCGCGGCTTGGCGCGCACCGTGCCCGCGCGCACACCGGCGCAATTGGGGCAGTTGCAGTTCCATTGCGGAAAGCCGCCGCCGGCGGCCGAGCCCAATACGGTGATGCGCATCGAAGAAAAAAGATGGAGGAAGAAGTTCGAAACAACCCGCCCCGGGGTTAGCGGGACGGGTTGTGACGAGGCGCGCAATCAGCGTGCGCTGACGTACATCGTGATCTCGAAACCGAAGCGAAGATCAGTTGCCGTCGGGGTTTCCCATTTCATGTAGTGTCTCCTGCAGAGGTTGCACAGCGCCACGCGGCGGCTGCGGGAACTTCGTACGCTCCAGCACGCATATTGAACCCATGAACCACCAAGACCTAGCCGTGAAATCATGAATGGGACTTCATGATTTTCATGAATAGCGGCCGTGGGGTCACCGCGTACCATGGCCCCCGTGCTTCCTACCGGCCTGTACCCCGAATCTCCGCCCTGGCGAACCCATGCATTGGCGGTCTCGCACGGGCACGTGCTGCATGTAGAAGAAAGTGGTGATCCGGCGGGCATCTGCGCCGTGGTGCTGCATGGCGGGCCCGGATCGGGCAGCTCGCCGCTGCTGCGCCGCTTCTTCGATCCCGCGCGATATCGCGTGATCGCCATCGACCAGCGGGGCGCTGGCCGGAGCCGACCGCGCGGCGAGACGGCGCACAACAGCACGGCCGATCTTCTGGACGATCTGCGGCATGTGCGCGAACAGCTCGAAGTGCCGCGCTGGCTCGTGGCCGGCGGCTCGTGGGGTGCGACGCTGGCGCTCGCCTACGCGGCATTCGAACCACGGGCAGTGGCGGCCCTGCTGCTGCGCGCGGTGTTCCTTCCGCGGGTCGAAGATATCGAGGCTTTCTTCCAGGACAGGGCCGGCCGCGCGCCGGCCGCATGGGCGCGTTTCGCGTCCGTGGCGCCGGCCGGCCAGCGCCACGACATGCTGGGCTTCCTGGCTCGCGGGCTGTCGAACGCATCGTCCGGCGATGGGGACCTGCCCCGGCGGCTCGCGCTTGCCTGGTGGCGCTGGGAGCAGACGCTGGCGCGCGGCGAGGCCACGCCAGGCGACGAGCCGGCGCCCACCATCGACGCCGAACTCGACCGCGCCACGCTCGACGCACTGGTCGACCGCTATCGCGTGCAGAGCCACTACCTTCAGCACCGCTGCTGGCTCGATGCGCCTCCGCTGCTCGATCGCCTCGGCGCGCTGCCGCAGGTGCCGACCCTGCTGCTGCATTCGCGCGACGACGGCATCTGCCGCCCCCAAGGTGCAGAGGCCGTGCACGGCCGCATTCCGCACAGCCAACTGCGTTGGGTCGACGGCGCAGGACACGACCCCTCGCATCCGGCCATGGCCACCGCGATGGTCGCCGCACTCGACAGCTACGCGCTGCTCGGCCACTTCGGCGACGGACGGGCGCCATGACGCTGCGTCTGAAGATCAACCTCATCGTCAGTTTGCTGACCCTGCTGTTCGTCACGGCCATGCTCGCACTGCAGCTGCGCGCCATGCGCGAATCGGTGCACGAGGAAGTCGTGGCGGCCAACCGCGTGGCCGCACAGCTGCTGAACCGCACCGCATGGCTCTATGCGGCCCAGGGCACGCCGGCGATGCTGTCGTTCCTGCAGGGCGTGGGGCGCGTGCGCTCCAACGACATCACGCTGCTCGACAACGACGACCAGGTCTTGTACAGCTCGCCGACCTCGGTCTACAAGGCCGGCCGCGATGCGCCCGACTGGTTCGCCGGCTTGGTCTCGCCGCCACCCTCTAAGTTGTCCATCGCCTTTCCGGGCGGCAAACTGGTGGTGCACTCCAACGCGTCGCGCGCCGTGCTCGATGCCTGGGACGATTTCGTATTGCTGATGCTCAGTGCGCTCGGCTTGCTGGCGGTCGTCAATGCGGGCGTGTTCTGGCTCGTGGGCCGTGCGACGCGACCGTTCGCCGATATTGTCGATGCGCTCAACCAGCTCGAGAGCGGGCGCTTCGACGTGGCACTGCGCGCCCTGCCTGGCACCGAGGCCGCGGCCATCGGCGCCGCTTTCAACCGCATGGTCGGCATGCTGCAGCAGCACATCGAAACCGAGCGGCGCGCGGTGCGGGCCGAAAGCCGGTTGTCCGAAAGCCGCGAACTGGGCCGCTGGGTCGACCAGAAGATCGAGCAGGAACGCCGCCTCATCGCACGCGAGCTGCACGACGAGCTGGGCCAATCGGTCACCGCGATGCGCAGCATGGCCCTGTCCATCGCGCAGCGCGTGCAGGCGCTCGACCCGCAGGCGGAGCAAGCGGCGCGGCTGATCGCCGATGAATCGGCGCGCCTGTACACCGCCATGCACGGCATGATCCCGCGCCTCACGCCGCTGGTGCTCGACAAGTTCGGCCTGGTGGCCGCGCTCGAAGACCTGGTCGAGCGCACGCGCAACAGCCATGGCGGCGTGGAGATCGAATGGCGCCTCGGCATCGAGCTCGACCGCCTCCGGCTGGATACCGACACTGCGCTGGTGCTGTACCGTGCGGCGCAGGAAGGCATCACCAATGCGCTGCGGCACGGCGAGGCGCACCGCATCGTGCTGGCGCTGGAAGGCGACGAACACGCGGTGAATCTCATGCTCACCGACGACGGCCGCGGCCTTCCCGGCCCTGAGGCCGCAAGGGAAACCAGCGTCGGGCACTATGGCCTGCGTTGGCTCGCCGAGCGCATCGACAGCCTGGGCGGCGAATTGCGCCTTGAACCCGCCGTGCCAAGCGGCGCCCGATTGACGGTGCGCCTGCCCTTGCCGGCGGCCGCCACGGAGAATTCATGAACAACCAAGCGGATCAGACGATTCGAGTGATGCTGGTCGACGACCATGCGCTGGTGCGCATGGGCTTTCGCATGCTGCTGGCCGATGCGAAGATCGAGGTGGCAGCCGAAGCCGACACCGGCGAGCAGGCCTGCCAGGACTATCCGCAGGTGCGGCCCGACCTAGTGGTGATGGACCTCTCGATGCCCGGCATGGGCGGCCTGGAAGCCCTGCGGCGCTTGCTGGCCCACGACCCGAAGGCGCGCGTACTGGCACTGTCCGCTCACGAGGACACGATCCATCCACGCCGCGTGCTGCGCGCCGGGGCCCTGGGCTACCTGGCCAAGCGCAGCGCGCCCGAGGCGCTGATCGCGGCTGTAAGGGCCGTGGCGCGCGGCGAGCGCTACATCGACGCGACCACCGCGCAGGCCCTGGCCACGGCGCAGATCGAAGGGGAAGCCAACCCGGCCGACCTGCTCAGCGAGCGCGAGTTCTCGGTGTTCATCCAACTCGCGCGCGGCATGACGGTGGCGCAGATTGCGAGCACGCTGAATTTGTCGCTCAGCACGGTGGGCTCGCACCTGTACCGCGTGAAGCAGAAGCTGGGCGCGGTCAACCAGGCCGAGCTGACATGGGTGGCGCTGCGCTGGGGGCTGATCCAGGTTTAGGGCGCCCGCGCACGGGCCTTCGGTTCAGCTGCGCTCGAGAATCGGCCAGCCGGCTTTCAGCGCATGGGCGCGCAGTCGCTGGTCAGGAGCCACCGCCACCGGGTCGGACACCGCCTCCAGCAACGGCAGGTCGCTGGTCGAATCGGAATAGAACCACGACTGCTCTAGTGCCTCGAGGCGCGTGCCGTGCAGCGCCAGCCACTGGTTGACGTGCATCAGCTTGTGCACGCCGAAGCACGGGTCGCCGTCGATGCCGCCGTCGAGCGTGTCGTCAACCACCAGCGAGCGCGTCGCCAGCACGTCGGCCACGCCGAACACGCGGCCGAAGGGCTCGGCGATGAAGCGGGTGGTGGCGGTCACGATGGCGCAGAGGTGGCCCTCATCCTGGTGCTTTTTCACCAGCGCACGCATCTGATCCGGCACGTGCGGCGCCATCTCGGCCTCGAACTCCGCGGCCCATTGCCGGAGCCTGGCCATGCCAAAGCTTGCCAGCGGCGCAACGCTGGCACGATGCAGCTCACGGATGTCGAGCGTCCCGTCCACGTATTGCTGGCAGTAACCCAGGTAGACGGTCTCGGCATTTGCCGGCAGCACGCCGCGCGCCACCAGGAAGCGCGTCCAGGCCATGCCGCTGTCGAACGGGATCAGCGTGTGGTCGAGGTCGAACAGCGCGAGCTTCATCGCGGAACCGGAATCGAAGCGCGCTCCCGCCTCAGGCGGCCGATGCCGCGTGGACCTGCGGCTGCAACGGCGGCCGCAACCGGGATGGCACCTGAGGAAGTTGCAGCTGCGCCGGCAGCACGCCGCGCAGCGCATTGCACACCACCAGCTTCTGCGCCGCCTGCAAGTCTTCCAGCGACAGGCTGCGTTCCGCGGCCTCCCAGATCGAGTCTTCGATCAGCACGCCGCGCATCACGCCGGGCAGCGCGCCGTCGGCAACAGGCGGCGTCCACCAACCCCCGTCGATGCGCGCGAACACCGTGCTGCGCCCGCCTTCGACGAGCCGGCCGTCTTCCGTGAAGAACAGGCTGTCAAAGGCACCGGCGCGCTCGGCGGTGCGCACGCCGGCATCGTAGTGCTGGCGCACCGTGGTCTTGTGCGCGGCCAGCGGGTTGGCATTGGGCAAGCGATGGCTTGCAATGAGCAGCTTCACCGCGCCGGGCGGCAACGGCGGCAGCGCCGAGTGCGTGATGCCGATGCGCCCGTCGTGTGCAAGCGCCAGACGCAGGCGAGAAGGCTGGTCGGGCGCCAGCGTGGGCAACGTATTCCGCAGCGCCTCCATCGCAGCATCGGTGTTGAACTCGAAGCCCAGCACCCGCGCGCTGCCCGCCAGCCGCCCCAGGTGGCGGTCGAGATAGCGGATGCCGTCGGCCGGCGTGGCCAGCATGGTTTCGAACAACTCGAAACCGGGATCGAGGGCCGTCAGGAAGCGCGCCTTGAGCAGGCACTCCTCGAACTCGTCGGCCGCGTTGCTGTCCTGCACGATGCCGGCGCCAATGCCCAGCCGCAGCGGCCTTGCGCCCTCCTTCGATTCGGTGCCGAGCGTGAGCGTGCGAATGGCCACGGAGAGGCAGAAATCGCCGATGGACGCGCCCTCCGCAGGAGCATCGATCCAGCCGATCGCGCCGCAATAAAGGCCGCGCGGCGTGCTCTCCAGCTGGGCAATCCATTCCATCGTGCGGTGCTTGGGCGCACCGGTGATCGAGCCGCAGGGGAACACCGCGCGCAGCAGCTCGGGCATGCCCACACCCGGACGCAGCGTCGCCTGTACGGTCGAGGTCATCTGGAACACCGTGGCGTACGGTTCGATGGCAAAGAGCGTGGGCACCTTGACCGAGCCGGTGCACGCCACGCGGCCGATGTCGTTGCGCAGCAGGTCGACGATCATCACGTTCTCGGCCCGGTTCTTGGTATCGACCGACAGCAGGCGGGCCATCTCGCTGTCGCCCTCCGGCGCATCGACGCGCGCCGCGGTGCCCTTCATGGGCCGCGCGGTGAGCACGCCGCCGTCATGGCGCAAGAAAAGCTCGGGCGAGCACGAGAGCACGTGGGTGATGTCGCCTTCGTTGCTTTCAGGCAGCGCGATCAGCGCGCCGTAGGCCACGGGCTGCCTTTCGCGCAGGCGCCGGTACAGCGCCACCGGCGAACCATGGCTCCGGCCCTGCAGCCGGTAGGTGAAGTTGACCTGGTAGGTCTCGCCCGCCGCGATGGCGTCGTGAATGCGCGCGATGGCGTCGGTGAAGGCGGCCTCGTCGATGCTGGGCTGCAGGTCCATTACACCGGCGGGCCGGGGGTGGCCGCCGTCGAGCACCTCGCCGGCCTCGTGCTGTTCGAACTTTTCGAGCCAGCTCGCGACCTCATCGGCCGAGAGCTTTTCGCAATCGCGGAACATCAGAACGCGCAGTGCCGATGCATCGTCGGCCGCGAGTCGCGCCTGTCCCGCGTGCAGCAGCTTGGCGCCCCATTCGTAGTCGGCCAGCAGCACCGCGTGCAGGCCCTGCCGAAGATCGGCATCGACCCGCGCCCACACGCCGTCGAGGCCGGCTGCGTCGGTGCACCGGTGCTCGCGCACGAAGCCGGCGTGCAGCCGGCTGGTGGGCCGCTCGGGCGTCGAGCCGCAGTCGTCGAGGAGCGCGAAGGAAGGCAAGGTCAGCTCCAATCGTCCATATCGTGCTTGATGCGGTGGCGATTGGCAATCAGCTCGTCCACCGAGGGCTCATTGTGGAGTGCACGGCGGATCGCGAGCTTGGTGGCTTCGTAGTTGGTACGGTACATGTCTTTCTTGTCCAGGTCCTGGTCCTTGGCGCAGCGCGGATCGATCCACACCAGGCTGATGATGCACAGCGTATTGGCATGTTCTTTGGGAATGATGCCTTCGATCAGGCAATCGACCACCGCGTCGGCCGTGGCGCTCTGCACCACGCCGCCGAACAGGTCGATGTTGGCCACGTCCTTCAGCGTGACCTTGGGCACCATGATGGTCGCCGGCCGCACGAGCTGGTTGCAGGCGCGGATCGCGAACATCGCAGTGTGGCCCTTGCTCTGCGCCATCATGTTGGCAAAAGCCTGGCCCACCGGGCCATCGGTCGCGCCGATCAGGATCTCCGGCATGGCATCGGTGAACTGGCCTTCCCTGGCGAGCACGGTGGCTTCGCCGGCATGAAAAAGATAAGGATGCGTCATAGGCACTCGAGATTGAAAGTTGGGAAGGAAGTCATAAGCACGTGATCAGCTCGCCCTTGCCATCCGCCGAAAGATCGCCCAAATGGCGCTCGATGCGGCGTGCCGGCAGGTCGCTGAACAATCCGCCATGGCGCGCGAGGTCTCGCGCCAGAAGCGCCCAGAACACCGGCGTTGCAGCCCGGTTGGGCACGAAGGTCAGCGCCGATCCAATGCCTTCCGGCAAGGCCGCACCGGCCTCCGCGAAGACGATGCTGCCGCGGCGCATGCCAAAGCCCGCATGCGCGCCAACGCTGCCACCCGCGCCGATCGTACCCGCCACCATGCGCGAGCCCAGGAAAGCGCCCGCGCCGCCATGGACAAGCGCGGTGCCGCGGCGCATGCGGTCGCCGAAGCGCTCGCCCGCATTGCCATGGACGACCAAGGTGCCGCCGCGCATGCCGTCCATGCTGCCGGGCAAGGTGCTGGCGGCAAAGTCGCCGACGTCGCCCTTCACGTCGATGCTGCCGCCGGCCATTTCGCAGGCGGCCAGGAGGCCCGCATGGCCGTCGATGCGCAACTCGCCGCCGCGCATGCAGCCCCCCGCGTAGTGACCCGCGTGCCCTTCGACGCGGATGCTGCCGCCGTCCATCTGCCAGCCGATGCGGTCGAAGCGCTCGAGGCTGCCTTCGAAGCGAAGCACGCCCTCTTCGCCCGGCGCAACGTCGAACAGTTCGGCCAGCGGCAGCATCTCGTTGCCATGGCCCACGGGCAGCTGCCGCACCTGGGCGGCCGAGAGTTCCGCGAGCGCCGCCGGGGTAATGCCGCGCAAGTCGACGCGCAATGCCGGCGCCTGCCGCAGCCTGAAATGCCATCCGCTCATGAGGCATCTCCCGCTGTGCCGAGCAGCTTGTGCAAGTGGAAGTGGAACGGGCCCAGCTTGCCGCCGTAGTTGCCGGCCGAGATGCGCAGCAGCCCGCCTGCCGGGCCAATGTTGATGGCCGCCTCCATGCCGACGCGCATGGCCGCGGCCACATCGGCTTCGGTCAATCCGTCGATCACGATCTCCATCACGCAGCCGATCTCCTGTGCGGACTCGCCGCCGCTCGCCAACTCGCTGTGAGGCACCAGGCCGACGAGGCTGGGGCAGAACGCATCGTTGGTCGAGGCGCTCAGGTTCGCATAGCGGCTGCCGACCTTGGAGCCCGAGCGCACCACGCCGCCCGGAAAGGGCATGACCACATTGGGCAGCCGCTTCATCGCCACCACCGCGGCTTCGGCGGCGGCCAGCGCGCCATCGGTGTCGCGCGCCAGCAGCAGCAGGTTGCCGCCGCCCACGGCCTTGACCACGGGCGTGTCTTCCTGTGCGACGAACTCGCCGTCCATCACCGGCACGCGCCAGTAGCGCACGCCGTCGATCATTTTGGATATCTGCCAGCCGTCGCCGAAGAAGCGCAGGTTCTTGCCGAGCGCCGCCACGTCGCTGCCTGCGCCCTTCGGCAGGCCCGCGAACACGGCCGTGGTCGGGCAGGTCAGCACGCATTGGCCCACGCGGCGTTCGAGCTGCTTGCCGAGTTCCTTGCCCGACATGGAGAAAATCAGCACGCTCACGCCTGGCCGACCATCGGGCGTTTCATGCGGGCCGAGCTCGCGTTCGATGCCGGCCTCGCAGCCGCAGGCGATCACCGAGGTGGCGAAACCGGTGGCCGACACGCCGGCGTGGCGTGCCCACTCGAGCGTGTGCGCAGTGATGACAATACGCGTGGCCTTCATCGGAAAGGCCTCGGCAAAGGTTTCGTCGATGACAACGCCGTTGCGCAGCACGGAGGATGGAGCCGTCGCCTTCATGACGACGACGCCTCCTGGAAGCAAGCCGCCGGCAGCAGGCGCCCGCCGTTGCAGCACTGGCACAGCTCGTCGTGTCCGATGGCAATGTGGTCGAAGTTGACCGAGCCCTGTGCCGCGAGATGCCGGCGCAGGCGCTGCTCGATGCCGCGGTCGTAGTCCGGCGCGACGAAGTGCGTGCCTCCCACTGGCGCAGCGGTGACTCGCCCCGCGCGCGACACCAGCACGCCGTCCTTGAACACGTATTCGGGGGTCGCGAACATCGCCTCGCGGTTGGCGTTCTCGCGGTACACCGCAATGTCGGCCGCGGCGCCCGTGCCCAGGTGGCCGCGGTCAGGCAGGCCAAGCAGGCGCGCGGGTCCGGCACGCGTCATGATGGCAATCTCGTACAGCGAGAACTCGCGCGTGATCGAGCGCAGCGCGGCCTGCGCCGCCACCTCGGGGTGCAGCTTGGCAAGCTGTTCCTCGCGAAAGCTGCGGTCCATCAAGAGGCGGATCAGGTGCGGGTAGCTCGTGAACGGGCCGCCATTGGGATGGTCGGTGGTCAGCACCACGCGCCACGGATCGTCGACCAGCAAGAAGATCTCCAGCCCGATGACCCACTGCAGCGCATTCACATAGCTCTGCTCGCGGTAGCGGAACGGCACCACACCGCAGCCGGCTTCGCATTCGATGTCGGCGCCGATCCACTTGCGCGGATCGGCCAGGCCCGACTGCGCATGCTGGCGCATCGTGTCGCCCGATGCCGTGACGGTCTGGCCGAACATGATCTGGCCTACGTCGATGCTGACGTTCTTGTTCGCGTTCACCACTTCGGCAAGCTGCAGCGCGGCCGAAGAAAACTTCTTCGGTCCCTCGGTGCCGTAGGCGTGGAACTGGATGTGCGTGAGGTGTCCGGGCAGGCCGTCCAATGCGGCGATGGTGTCGAGCGTGGACTGGATGTTGCCGGCCACGCCCAGGTTGCTGCCGTGGATGTGCAGCGGATGCGGCACGCCGAGCTCGCGCAGCGCGCGGGCCAGCGTGTGCACCACCTGCCGCGGCGTGACCTGCCAGTGCACGTGGTTCTCGTCGACGTCGAGCTTGCGCTGGTTGAACTTGAAGGCCGAGATCCCGCCGGGGTTCACCACCTTCACGCCCATCGCCTTGCTGGCGTTGATGGTCCAGCCCGCGTAGTCGCGAATGCGCTCGAAATCCCAGCGCTCGGCCAGCATGCGCAGAAACAGCTCGTCGTTGCCGAGCATCACGTAGGCGCCATGGTCGAGGATGGGCGTGTCGCCCATCTCCATGTGCGTGTGGCGCGCGTTGCAGGCCATCATGGCCGGCTCGAAGGCCGCTGTGTAGCCCATCTCGACGTAGCGGTAGCCGGTGGCCAGCGTGCCGGGCGTGCAGGTGCCGCAGGAGGCCAGCTCCAGCACGTTGTCGGGCAGCGCCACGGGGTTTGCATTGGCGCGGTGGTCTTCGGGCAGCAGCATGCGCGCGAGGTTGACCTTGCCGCCGCCGATGTGGGTGTGCATGTCGATGCCGCCCGCCATCACGATGCAGCCGCCGAGGTCGATCTCCTCGGTGGCAGCTTCGTGCGGCGCCAGCTCGACCATGCGGCCGTCGCGCACGTACAGGTCGCGCACCTCGTCGCAACCGTTCGCAGGGTCGATGACGCGGCCGCCGCGCAGGCGAAGTGTGGCCGTCATTGCACGCGCCCCTTCTTCTGCGCCTTGACCGCATCTGTCAGGCGTCGAGCCACGTCGGCGACGCTCGGCAGCCCATCTGCGTACAACGGCCGGAGCGGCAACATCACCGAGCCGTCGGTGCGGAACAGATGGCCGCCGGAACCGATGCCCGGCGTCGACACGGGAATGAACACATGCTCACGCGCATCGTGCGGCAGGCGCATGGCCGGATGGCCGAGCACGATGCACGGCACCTCCGTAGGGGGTGGCGAAGGCTCGGGGCCGTAGCTCGACACCCACAGCAGCGTGTCCGCCCCGCGGTCCGCCAACAGGCGTTCGGCATCGAAGCACAGCGGCTCGTGCTCCAAGCCCAACGGCCCGGCCCGCGAGCGCAGCGGCAGGCCCGACAGCCAGGCGAACACCTGGTTCACGGTGGAAGCACCATCGCCGCCGCCCAGCGGCAGCGAGGCTGCGCGCGTGCTGCGGTTGAGCGTGCCGACGATGCGCTGGATGGCCTCGATGATCAGCGCTCCCTGGGCAGGCAGGCGGGCCGATTCGTACACCAGCACCGCATAGCGGGCCGCCTTCAGGCGCGCCGACAACGCCGCCAGCTCGGCGGGCACGCGATCGTCGTCCAACCGGACGCGGCCCGCCACGAGCGCAGCCAACAGGGCCACGGTGTCGAACAGGTCGCCGTGCAGGGGCAAGGTCTCGATGGCCAGGTCTTCGCGGTCCCCCGCTCCGCAGCGGTGGAAGAATTCAGGGTAGTGCGCCGTGGGCTCCACGGTCATGCAGACGATCAGGTCGGCGCGCGTGCGCACCTCTGCCAGCGTGGTGCTGAAGCCTCCGCGATCCTGCAATGCGCGCAGACCATGCATCAGCGCCTTTCCCTGTGCGGGGTCGCAGATGGCACCCGTCTCGCAGGCCAGCGCATAGAGGGCTCGCGCGCCGGCGACGTCGGTGCCGAGGCCGCCGAACAGGGGCTGGCGGCTGACGGCCAGCAGAGAGGCGGCGGCGGCCAGCGCGGTATCGAGATTGCAGTCGCGGCCATCGACCCGTGGCTGCCCCGCGCTGGCGGTGGCATCGAAATTGGCCAGGCCATTGCGCGCACGCGGGCAATCGCTGCCCACGAGCTTCAGCGGCGTGCCGGGCGGCCCGATGTCGACGTCGAAGGTGTCGCACAACAGGGGACAAAACGGACAGGTCCACGGGGCATTGGCGGGCTGCGTGGCAGTGTCGGATTCATTCATGGGCAGGCCACCACGCAAGCCATGTGCCATTCAGCCGCAAGGCCCGTGCGCCTAGGGGTAGCACCCTATGACACACAGTTTGTGAGACATAGTGTTGCGCTTTTGGCGGTCAATGCGTGCCGGCGGGGGCCTCCGGCGGCGCATGCGAGCGCCATCGGGGATGGCACGGTTCGTGAGTGCAGCGGGTTGATGGCATGCCTCAACCACCCCCGTTGCGCCACCCCCGGCAGATCAGCGGCGCACGCGCGGCAGTTGGAGGTCGTGCAGCGCGCTGGCCACCAGCCAGGCATCGGCGCCGGCCGCGCTGGCACGCGCCAGGTCCTCCTCACTGCGGATCCCGCCAGCACCGATCACGGTGGCGCCCGGTGCCAGGCGCCTCACGTCCTGAAGGGTTTCCAGGTCGGGCCCGGCGCCGGAGCCGACGCGCTCGAGCGTCATGACGATCAGCCGCTTTGGCCACAGGTCGACCGCCTCCCAGCAGCCGGCGTGGTCCAGGCGCTGGCCGCCGCGCCGGTCAAGCGACAGCGCGGCGCCCGACTGGCCCGCACCGGCGCTCTCTTCGTCCCTTGCGAAGCAGCGTTCCAGCGCCTCGCGCGAACGCAGCGATTCGCTGCCGTACACCAGCACGATGCGCGACGCATACGGCGCCAGCTGGCCGCGCAGCGCCTCGCCGGCAGCTGCATCGGCCAGGCCCGCATCGAGCCACAGCTCGACCTCGGGCAGCGCCCGCAGCAGATCGGCCAGCACCGCGATCTGCACCGCGCCGCCTTGCAGGGCATCGAGGTCGGCCACGTACAGCTGCCGCGCCGCGCAGTGGTCGCAAAGAATGCGCGCCACAGTGACCGGGTCGCTGCTGGCGCACAGCGCCGAAACGATCGGCCGGTAGGCCTTGCGGTCGCCGCGCACGGCCCTCACCACCTGGCCCTGCAGCAGGTCGACGACGGGGATCAGGTTCAGTTCGGAAGTCATGGGAAAGAGCCCGGAAAGTGGATGATGAAATGACGACACGCGTTTTTGTTTACGAGTATCTCAGCGGCGGCGGATGGAGCGACTACGGCGACGATGCGGCCGCCGACGAGCTGTTGCCGCTGGGCCTGTCGATGCGCGATGCCATGGTGGCGGACCTGCGGCGCGTTGCCGATTGTTCGGTCTCGGCGGCGGTCTGCGAACCGGGGAACACCCTGCCCGCCGGCGCAGTGCCGCTGCGGCCGCGCGCCAACGAATCGGCCTTCGACTTCGTGGCGCGGCAAAGCGCGCTGCATGACCTGGTGTGGCTGGTGGCGCCCGAAACGGACGGCCTGCTGGCGCGCTTCCAGCGAACGGTGGGCAATGCGCGCTGGCTCGGCTGCAGCGTCGAAGCCATCGAACTCACGGCCGGCAAGAAAGCCACGCTCGCTCACCTGGCCGCCCACGGCGTGCAGACGACCCTGGCTTTTGCCGATGCGCCCGATATCGCACGCTGGGTGGTCAAGCCCGACGATGGCGCGGGCGGCGTGGCCACCTACGTGCACACTCGCCAGGCGGATGCGCGGGGCGACATGGCACGGCGTACGGAGGCTGGCGCCACCTTGACCCTCGAGCCCTGGATCGAAGGCGAAGCCTTGAGCCTCTCGCTGCTGTGCACGGCGCAGAATGCCGAAATGCTGAGCATCAACCGCCAACGCATCTCCATCGACGAGCATGGAAGACTGTCCTTCGATGGCGTGAACGTCGATGCAGTGAGCCGCACCGATTCGCGCCGGGCTCCCCTGGCGGCACTGGCCCAGCAGGTGGCGCGCGCCATCCCCGGACTGCACGGTTTCGCAGGCATCGACCTGGTCTGGCATCCGGAGCGCGGGCCGGTGGTGATCGAGGTCAATCCGCGCGTCACCTGCGCCTATGTCGGGCTCTCGGCGGCGCTGGGCCGCAACCTGGCCGCGGAGCTGCTGGCAGACCGGCTGCACGGCTGCGGCGCTCAAGAACGGGAACTTGCGCGTGCCGTCGCCTGAACGCGCCACCGTCGGGTGGGACATCGGCGGCGCGCATGTCAAGGCCTGCCTGCTGCAAGGCGGCGAGGTGGTCGACGTGGCGCAATGGGGCTGTCCGCTCTGGCAGGGCCTCGATCATCTGACGCGCGCTCTGCAAGCCGCAGAGGCGCGCTGGCCTGGCCTGGGCGCAGCGCAGCATGCGGTGACCATGACCGGCGAAATGGTCGACCTCTTTCCCGATCGCGAAGCCGGCGTGCGAGGCATTGCCTCTGCGCTTTCGGCATCACTCCCCGTGCCGCCAGGCGCCCTGCACTTCTTTGCCGGCGATGCCGGTTGGTGCGCCACCGCCGCGGACGTTTCGCGGCACTGGGAGCACATTGCCTCGGCCAATTGGCTCGCCACCGCGCGGCATGCGGCGCTTGTGTTCCCTGAAGGCGTGCTGGTCGACATCGGCAGCACCACCACCGACCTGATCGCGTTCGGCAACGAGGGCGTGCTGACCACCAGCCGCACCGACGCCGAACGCCTGGTGAGCGGCGAGCTCGCCTACCACGGCGTGGTGCGAACCCCGGTATGTGCGCTGACGCAGCGGATCGAATGGCGCGGCCAGGCACGGCACGTGATGAACGAGTTCTTCGCCACCACGGCCGACGTCTACCGGCTGTGTGGCGAGCTCGACCCGGCGCACGACCTGTACCCGAGCGCCGACAACGCGGACAAGGGCCTGCCCGCAACGCGCCAACGCCTCGCGCGCATGGTGGGGCTGGACGAGCGCGACGCCTCCGCGGGCGAATGGCTGGATCTTGCGCGGGCCTGGCGCACGGCACAGGTCGACGCCATTGCCGGGCAGCTGCGCCGCGTGCTGGCCGCGCATGCGCTCTCGCGCGAGGCCGTGATCGTGAGCGCGGGCTGCGGTGCCTTCCTGGTGCCCGATCTGGCGGCCGCCGCGGCTGCCGAAAGTGCCGGTTCAGTCCCGCGCCGCTTTGCCGCCTACGGCGGCGACGTTGCGCGCGTGGCCCGCCATGCGGCCGCGGGCACCACCACCTGGGCACAGGTGTGCGCACCGAGCGTCGCGGTGGCGGCGCTGTTCGAACGGGAGCACGACTGATGTGGGTCGTCAAGATCGGCGGCAGCCTTTGTTCGGACCCGGTGCTGCCGCAGTGGCTCGACCTCCTGACGCAGATCGGCGGCGGGCGCGTCACCGTGGTCTGCGGCGGCGGCACCTTTGCGGATGAAGTGCGGCGCGTGCAGTCGCACTGGCAGTTCAACGACCTGGCCGCCCACAACATGGCCGTGCTGGCCATGGCGCAGACGGCCTACCAGCTGCATGCGCTGAATCCGGGCTTGCAGCTGGCCACGCGCAAGACCGACATCCCCGACCTGCTGCGCCAGGGAAAGACGGCCTTGTGGCTGCCACTCGAACTGCGCCGCGACCACCCCGACGAGCGCACCGGGTGGGACGCCACGTCGGACACCATTGCGCTCGATCTGGCGAAGCATCTCAATGCCGAGCAACTGGTGCTGGTCAAGTCGTGCGCCATTGATCCACAGATGACGCTGGCGGAGCTTGGCGATGCCGGCGTGCTCGACCAGCAGTTTGCCGAACAGTCCGACGACGCGGCTTTTCCGATCACGCTGCTTCACAAGAACCAGCTGGCGATCATGCGGTCGTTGCTGCTGGGCGAGGCCACCTTCACGCCCCGCTGAACACCGAGCTTGCCGGCGCAAGAAAGCTCAGGCCGCCGCCGGCTCCAGGGCGGCCTCTCCATGCAGCAGCGCGGCCAGTGCCGCGAGCCGCTCCGGGCAGAGCGCCGTCTTGCGGTCCGCCACGCACACTGCGCTGCGGAATCCCGCGAAGTCGGGCGCCAGCGCCTGCAGCAAGGGAATGTGCGCCACACGCAGCGCACCCGCCGCACCGGCCATTCGGCCCGATGCGCGCACCTTTGCCACGAAGGCGCGCAAGTCTGCCATCGGCACCGCATCGAACAGGCTGCCGGCGAGCTTGTCGGCGGTGTCGACCATGATCCCCGGAAAATCGAGTGCACAGGCGTGCGCGATCAGCGCAGCGTCCAGCCCGTTGTCGGCAATGAAGACCGGCACCACCGGCCAATCGCAAGCCGCCAGCGCATCAAGTACCGCAAAGGCTTCAGGGCCTCGCTCGATGCCGACCTTCACGTAGTCCACGCCGCAGGCACCCACCGCGTCCACTTGCGCACGAATGCGGTCCAGCGCATGCATCGGCAGGTCGCCGATGGTTGCGCTCACCGGAAGGCCGCTGCCATGCGCGCGCAATGCCCCCACGATGGCGCCGATGGTCGCCACGGGCAGACCGCCCAGCGCGCCGTCGCTGGGCTCCTTCAGATCGATGAAGTCGGCCCCGCCGCGGGCCGCGAGCAAGGCTTCGTCGACGCTGCGAACGCTCACCAGCATGCGCGTCATGATGCGCGCTCCGGCATGCCCGTGCGGTGCTGCGCGACTGCGGCGCAGAGCCACTCCCAGGCTTCACGCTCTTCGGGTCCGGCGGTCTTGTCGATTGCAATCTGCAGGTAGGTCATTTCGGTTTCCACTTTCTCGGGAGGCAGCATGTGAAGGCGGCTGACCAGCACGGCCCCTTCGATCACCGCGGCCTGCGCACGGTTGAAGCCGACGAAGGGCGCGTGCGTGGCCTCGTGCACGGCCATCATGCGCAGCACCGGACGCTGTGCGTCGTCACGCTGCTCGGCTAACTTCAATTCGACGTGGCGCAGCGCGGCGGTAAGGCGCACGCCTTCGATGCGTTCGGCCGGCAGCGTGGGCCACGCCTTGCGGCCGGTCACGCAGCCGGCGAACACGCGGGTGTCGCAGACGATGTTGAGCACCGCATGGCCGGTGGCTACGATGTTGTCGTGCGTCGTCGAGGGCTTGAACGGCATCAGCAGGATGCCGCCCTCCTGGTAGCGGATGCCCATCGGCGCCACGTGCGGTTTGCCATCGGGAGCCACGGTGGTGACCACGGCTTCGAAGATCTGGTCGTTCATGAGGGTGTCGGTGCGGTGGTGGTGCTCACGGCGCCGGGCTCGGCCGCGTTGTTGTTCTTTTTCGATGTCTTCATGGTGGTTCCAGGCGCGCACCAGCGTGCGAGGTCTTCGGAAGGCCGCGGCGCAGCGCAGCCCCAGTCGAGCGGCTGATCCTGCACATAGCGCTTGCCGAGCTGCCAGGCGATCTCGGCGCGCGCGAGCTCCACGCCCATGTAGAACGCATGGTCGGCGTCGTCTTGCAGCTTGAGCTGCGGCCAGAGTTCGAAGGCGCCCTGCCCCAAACGCAGGCCGTCGCGGTTGTACACGTGCAGGCCCAGCGGCGATATCTGCACGCGGAAATTCGGGTCGCGCACCTGCGAGGCGATCTCGCTGATTTCTTCGGGCGTGTCTGGGAACGGATGCTTCGCATGCACCGTCATCAGCGCATCGCTCATGCCCTTGGGCAGCGTGGCATTGCGTGCCGCCGCATGCATGATGCGCCGCGCCCAGTCGGCCTCGCTCACCGCGCGGCGCGCATGCTGGCTCACCTGCGTGGTCAGCACGGCCGCCACGTTCAGCTCGGCCGCAATGCCGAACAGCACCGCGTTGATGCCGCTGGTGTCAGCCTCGGTCAGTTCCGTGAGGTTGCCAACGCCGAGCATGATCGGCGCATCGGGGAAGCGCTCACGCAGCCGGTGGTAGCGCACGATCGATGCGGTAAGGCCGAACGGGATCGGATCGAGGATCGAATCGGCCAGGAAGGCGCGGCCGCGCCGCTGCATCTGCGCCACGGCTTGGTACAGCGATTCTTCATCGGCCGGAACGCGCGGAATCAGCACCGGTGTGGATTCGACTTCATCGGCAATCCACAGGGTGTCGAGCGTGAGACTCAGCAAGTAGTCCGCACCGGCCTTGCCGCCCGTCAGCAGCTCCTGCGCCTCGCTCGAATCGACGCTCACCTGGAAGCCTTCGGCCTTCAATGCCCGCACGCTGTCGGCCAAGTGGTCGAAGCGCGTCTCGGGCAGGCAGCCCAGGTCGATGACGTTGGCACCGTCGGCCGCCAGCAGCCGCGCCCGCCCGATAATCTGCGGCACCGTGAGCCGAGGCGCATCGACGATCTCGGCAAAGATCGCGACCTCGTACTCGTTGAGGTCGACCGCACGCGCACTGCGGTTGAAGTGGCGCGGCAGGTCTTTCAGTTCTTGCGGGCCGCGCTCCACCGGAACACCGAAGTGAAGGCTCAGGGCCTCGACGTCGCCGCGGCAGCGGCCCGGCACCATGATGCGGTCGGCGCGGCGCGGTGTGGCGCCCTCACCTTGGGCCTCGGTGACCACAGGTGCCGCGACGCGGCGGCGGATCATGTCGGCCGTCATCAGCGCGGCCACCTGCAACCCGATCTCTCGCACTTCCCATGTGAACGGTGCCGCCTCGATACCCGCCAGCACCCGCGTGAGGCTGGCTTGGGCGAGGCGCCCGGTCAGGAAGACGATGTGTTCCATGCGAGAGAGAGTTCCTTCATGCGTGCATCGAGCACGGCTTCGAGTTCGGCCGGCGACGAGACCACGTGGCAGAAGTCGATGCCGCGCAGCCGCTCCACGTTGTCCAGTTCGATGCGCCGCGGACGCAGCGTGACCCAGTCATGCGGCGACTTGGTCACCACCACCGGTTCCGTATCGCATGCAAACACGATGCCAGGAATTCCGAGCTTGCCGGCCTGGGCGAACATGTTGGTCGGCAGGCTGTCGCTGATGCCGAAAGCGCACTTGGCCACCGTGTTGCTGGTGGCGGGCGCCACCACCACCGTGTGATAGACGTCGTCGTAGAGCATGCCCACCGGCACGCCGCTCGCGGTCTTGTCGCGAAAGACGCGAAACCGTTTCTTCAGCGCCTCGATGTGCAGCTTGTAGATGGGCAGCACCTCCTCGGCGGCGGCCGAGAGGAACAGGTCCACCGAGGGCAGCCGCGAGGCGAGCGCCAGCGACTCCTCCAGGAAGTGGCCGGAACCCGTGATGCACCACGCGATGCGCGAGCGCGGCAGCGAGGTCGGCAGCGGAGGCTCTCCGTCTTCGACCACCAGGGCCGCACCGCGTGGATCGATCTTGTTGCCCGTAGCCGGTGGCTCCCCATTCGTCGTCATGTCCAGCGAGCCCGTCGGCTCAATCGGGTGGAGAGATCTCGATGTGAAGCTTGTGGAGTTTTCGGTACAAGGTGTTGCGGCTGACATCGAGCGCCTTGGCGACGTTGCTCACGTTCCAGCGATGCTGCTCGAGCATCTGCAACAGCACTTGCCGCTCGTTGGCCTGGATCGGGTTGAGTTTGACGGCGGGTGCCGCGTCGGACGGCGCGGCGTCCGCTGAAGCTTCCGCGGGCTCCGATGCGGCGGGCAGCGCTGCATAGGCCGAGACGGGCGAAGGCACCACCCTTGCGGCCAACGACGGCAGGTGCTCGCGCGTGATGGTCTTGCCGTCGGCCAGCGCGGCGGCGCTGCGCAGCACGTGGCGCAGCTGGCGCAGGTTTCCGGGCCATGCATAGGCCATGAGCACGCGTTCGGCGTCGTCCCCGAGCCGGCTGTCGCTGCCGCCTTCGTCCTTCAGCACGTCGTGGATCAGTTCGCGCTTGTCGGTGCGGTCGCGCAGCGGGGGCAGGTCGAGCTCGATGCCGGCGAGCCGGTAGTAGAGGTCTTCGCGGAAGCGGCCTTCGCGCACCAGGCTCGGCAGGTGTTGATGGCTTGCGCTCACTAGCTGGAAGTCCACCGGATGCGTTTCCTCGGTGCCGAGCGGCGTGACCTGGCGCTCGTCGAGCACGCGCAGCAGGCGGGCCTGCAGCTCCAGCGGCATGTCGGCAATTTCATCGAGGAACAGCGTGCCGCCGTCGGCCTGAAGAATCTTGCCACGCCGGCCGCTGCGCTGCGCGCCCGTGAAGGCACCGGCCTTGTAGCCGAAGAGTTCGGATTCGATCAGCGTCTCGGGCAGGCTCGCGCAATTGACGGCGACGAAGGCGCCTTCGGCATGCGGGCTGGTCTCGTGGATGGCACGCGCGAACACCTCCTTGCCCGACCCCGTTTCGCCGCACAGCAGCACGGGCGTGCGGCGCGCGACCACGCGCCGCGCGGTGTCCAGGTGCGCGACGAGGCGCGCGTCCTTGAAGGTGCGGATGCCCGGCGCACGCGCGGCCGATGGGCGCATCGGCGTGCGGAAGGGTTCAGCGACCGTTTCGGCCACCAGCGGCGCGGAGCCTGCGCCGCGCGCACGCGAAGGCGTGGCCGCATCGGAGGCCGGCCGCCGCGCCACCGCGAAGAAGCGCAGCGCCGCATTGGCCCGGTAGGCCACCACCGGATGGAATGAAGAAGAAAGGCTGCGTTGCACGATGTCTTCGAGCGATGTCTGGAACAGATCGTCGATGCGCTGCGTGCGGATCTCGTCCATCGATTGCAGGCCGAGCTGGAACAGCGCGCTGCGGTTGGCCGCGAGAATGCGCCCGTCGTCTCCGACCGCGAGCTTGCCTTCGTGCAGCGTGTAGACGAACTCCGGCCGGCTGTGGAAGTGCAGCGGATGCGCATTCGAAAAGCGCTTGTCGATGAGCCGGTTTTCGATCATGCGCGCCGTCATGCCGAGCAGCACCAGCACATGCTGCTGCATCAGGCTGGAGCGGCTGGTCACGTCGAGCACGGCAATGATCTCGCCGGACGGATCGAACACTGGCACCGCCGAACAGGTGAGCTGCGTGAAGTGGCTGAAGAAATGTTCTTCGCGCCGCACGGAGATCGGGTGCGCGGCCGCAAGGCAGGTGCCCATGCCGTTGGTGCCGGCCTCGGCCTCGCCCCACATGCCGCCTGCGCGCAGGCCCATGGGCTCCGCCTCGGCCGCGAACTCGGGCGAGGACACCATGTGCACGATGACGCCATCGGTATCGGTCAGCACCACGGCGGATTCCGCATCCGCGAGCTGCTGGTAGAGCGTGGTCATCTCGTAGCGCGCGCACTCGATCACGTCGGCATGCTGGTTGCGCCGGCTCTGCAAGGCCGACGACGCAATGATCACGGGTTCGCGCGGGCGGCCCGGGTCGAGCTGATATTGATTCAGGCAACGGCTCCAGGAGCGCGTGACCAGATCGTTGCCCTCCTCGTGAAAGCCCCGCCTCACCACGTCCAGCACACGGTCAGCGTGCCTATCGCCTTGTCGAAGCGTCAATGTCATTGGAGTTCTCCGGCGCGTTCCATATGTCTCCTTGGTCGGCCCATTGTTGTGCCTGCTGAGTTACTGCGCACCGGGTTAAACACCAAGCACTCGCAGCCCCGCGGCGGGTCCGATCTCTGGCCTGCATTTTGCGTTGATGAATCCTGTCGTTGGCTGACTATCCGCCGCAAGACACACTTTCAAACACATTCGAATCATTGGAGACACCACTTGAACACCAGCCCGAGCCCGCGTCCTTCCACCGGTCCCTTCGCGTCGAATGTCTCGCATGCCTCCGGCGCGGTGGGCGCGGCCGAGGCCCCCGCCCCCATGGACCTGATCTTCATCGAAGGCTTCAACGGCCAGACGGTGATCGGCATCCATGATTCGGAACTGCATCATCCGCAACCACTGGTGATCGACGTGCATGCCGGCGTGCCGCGCGCGCGCGCCTGCGACACCGACCGCATCGGCGACACCATCGACTACGGCGTGGTGCGCGAGCGGCTGGTGCGGCTCCTGGCCGAGCACCGGCTGCAGCTGCTCGAGGCCTTTGCCGAAGCCATTGCCGACATCCTCATCGATGAGTTCGGTGCCGGCTGGGTCCGCGTGAAGGTGGTGAAGCCGCGCAAGTTCGACGACGTGCAGGCCGTAGGCGTACAGATCGAACGCCATGCGCCCACGCATCGCGCTTCCAAGTCGGCGCCCGGTGCCACCGTGCTGAACTTTCTCGCCAGCGGCATGGTGCCCGCCAAGCACTGAACAGTGCCCTCCGCCGCTTGTTGCGGCGGGAGATGGAAAAAAACCGACGCGGTTCACGCGTCGGTTCTTGTTTGTGGGCTTCAGAGGTGGGCAGCGAAAGGATGCGCCGTCGTGCCCTTCTTGTCGACCACCTCGGCGGCGGTCGGCAGACCGGCCACTGCGCGCTGGATGGACTCGCGGGTAGCCTGGTAGTTGTAGTCCTGGATCTTCTTGTCGTCGTCGGCAAGCCAGTGGATGAACACGCCTACGCAGATGAACAGGTTGTCCGCCTCCGCCATGGGGATGGTGCCATCCTCCACGCTGTCGGCCACCGCCAGCGCCACGCCGCGCTGCGCTGGACCGAACATCTGTACCGCCTGCTTGGCGCCCTTGATGGTCACTTTGTTGAACATCACGGTGGCCGGTTTGGTCAGCAGGTTGGGTGCCACGACTGCGAGCAGCGAAGTGAAGCCGTCCTTGTTGTTCGTCAACGCGTTGGCGAAGGCGGTCTCGGCAGCGCTGCCGCGCGGCCCGATGATCAGGTCGATATGGGCTACTTCATTGCCGTCGCCAACGAGCGATTCGCCCACCATCAGTCGATCGATTTTTGCCATGGTTTCGAGTCTCCTCTCAGAGGTCCAAGGTGATTAGGGTCATTACGACACCGGTCAGGAAGACCAGCGCAATGCCATGGGTATCACGATCCGTGCCATGCGCTCGCCGCATCGCGCGCCGGCGCCGCGCACGACTGGATCCAGCCCGAAAGCAGCAGCGCCGCCACGGTGAAATCGGCGCTCGTCCCGGGGTTGACGCCCGCGGCCTTTAGCGAAAGGTCCCACTCGGCAAAGGCAGGATCGGCATCGAGCACGGTGCCGGCGGTGGCGCGCTCGCGCCAGGCCTGCGCCGCCGTCATGACAGTCTGTGCCACGCGCTCGCCGTGTTTTCGAACAATGTGTGAATCGGGAAAGGCGGCGAGGCAAGCCAGGTAAAGCCGTTGGACGGAAGCCACAGTGGCCGCATCCGGTGGCATGTCGGCACCTGCCAGGACCTCCCCGCAACCGGGCTGGTAGGCGGACGCCTGGAACGCCAGCGCGAACAGATCCGCGAAACCGTCGCGGTACTGGCGCGCGATGAGATCGCGGTCCGCGGCCAAGGCCATGGCGGCGCGCAGGTCGATGGTGGGAGCGTCGTGCACGTCCTGCTCCGCCGCGCTTCCGAGGCCACCGGGGTGCGCGCGTGCAATGGCGCGGTAGGCCGCGCTGGCGTCGTCGATGTCCAGCGTGGCCAGCACGCCCTCGATGGCGGCGCGCAAGGCCGCGGGCGTCGCGGCGCCCGGGTGCCGCTCCACGGCCAGCGCAATCGGCGCGCACAGCAGCAGGATGCCGAGGTTGGTGTTGCACCCGGCCACTGCCCAGGTGGCCTCCACCGCGGCCTCGATGCGCTCCCCCACGCGCAAGCCGGGCTCGAACAGCGCGCCGGCCGCGGCGCGTGCGCTCGCGATGAACATCGAAGCCTGCATGCCGTGGCCGGGCGAGGCCTGGCTCACGTTGCCCGGCTTGCGCACGGCCACGTCGAGCCAGCAGGCCCGAAGGAAACAGGCCCGGGCGCGCTCGGTGGCCGCTTGGCGCATGGCCATCAGGCGCGGCGCTCCGGCGCCTCGCTCTCCTGCACGCGGTGCCGGACCTGCGCCATCTTGCGGTCGAGCAGGTCATCGACGATGGCGCGCGCGATGTTGAAGCCGGTGACGCGCTGCAGCCCCTGCCAGGCGGCCACGCCGTTGACCTCCAGCACCTGGATCTTCGGCCCGCTGGCCGCGGCGATGAGGTCAACGCCAGCGTAGTCCATGTCCAACGCTTGAGCCGCGCCTTCGGCCATGCGCGCGAGCGCCGGCTCCAGCTCGGCCGGCTCGCAGCGCGCGCCCTGCGCGACGTTGTGAACCCAGTGCATGCTGACGCGCCGCATCGCGGTGATGGCACGCCCGCCCACCACCATCACGCGCCAGTCGAAACCGGGCGAGGCCATCGGCGGAACGAAGCGCTGCAGATAGGCCAGGCCCGCATAGCCGGCATCGATGTCGGGCATGGGATGGTGCACACCGTCGACCTCGCCCACGAGCCGGAGGTTCTTGCCCTGCGAGCCGAACAAGGGCTTGAGCACCAGCGCATGCCCCGCGGCGACCTCGCGCATGGCAATGCGCCGCGCCTGCGCCGCCGACTCGGTGGCCCAGGTGGCCGGCGCCGGAATGCGCGCGGCATGCAGCAGCAGGCTGGTCATGGACTTGTCGACCGTGCGCTCGATGGCGCGCGCATCGTTGTAGACCGGCACGCCCAGTTCGCGCAGCGCATGCAGCACACCAAGCCGCTTGGTGACCTGCTCGAAGCTTCCGCCCGCAATGCCGCGCACCAGCGCCGCGTCAGGCAGCTCGCGGCCATAGCCCGGAATAACCAAGCCGTGCCAGGCGGCGGTGGTGTCGATGTTGCAGTCGGCCAGATCGACGCAGCGCCCCACCGCGCCGCGTGCACGCAGCGCCGCTTGCAGCTGGCGGGTGTGCCAGCCGATTTCATCGGTCATGATGACGATGCGCATGGTCATGTGATTGCCTTCATGCTTCCTGCAGCCAGAGCCGCTGCAGCAGTCCCATATCGGGCGCGCCACCGTGCCAGGTGTTGCCGCTGTCGATGTTGCTGACCCACACCTCGGCCGGGGCGAACAGCGCGCCGTCGATCTTGTAGAAGTCGTACTCGACCTCCTTGAAGATGTGCGCGAACGATCGACCATGGTCGCGTGAATTGCGCGACGGGAGCGCACGGGCCAGCTCACGCGCCGCATCGTCGTCGCCGCGAACCGTCAGGTGCACGCGACCGCCGTACAGAATGGCGTCGTTGGTGCGACCCATGGCCTCGACGCCATCGGCACTTGGCGACGGCAGCGGTGCGGTGCCAGCGCCATCGACGATATTGGCCAACGCGAAGCCCAGTTCGTGCGCCTTGTGCAGTGCCACCTCGAGCACGCGCGCCACCACCTGCGTCGTGCCTGCAAGGCTGGTGGTGGGTGTAAGGATCAACGTCAGCGCCTCGGGGGCCAGGCCGCAATCGCGCAGCAGCTTGTCGATGACGATCTTCGGCGGCGCCCGGTCGACCTCGAGCACCAGCACGCCGCATGGTGCGTGGTCGCGGTAGTCCAGTTCGGCAAAGAGCTTTTCCTTCACCGCCAGTGCACGCGCCGGGCCGGAGCCGAGCGAAAAGAATTTCTTGCCGCCGGTCTCTTCCTTGGATGCCGCGAGGCTCCAACCCGCGTACTGGCTGCCAAGGCAGGCCAGCACCGGCTGCGAGCTGCGCACGTCGAGCCACGTGGGCCAGCCCTCGCCCGCTGAGCCGCTTCGCAGGTTCACGTGCCCGAGCCCGCCCATGCAGATCTCGCCCACTTGCAGGCCCGCTGCCACGCTGCCGGGCGCCTCGATGCCGGCATCGACGATGTGCACGCCGGTGTCGTCGCGGCGCACCCGCAGCCCGAGCGCATCGAAGTCGGCCAGAAGCCGCTCGACCAGCGGACGGGCCAGCAGGTTGACGCTCAGGCCTGCAGCGGCCGTGGGCGAGGATGTGTTGCTCATGCGTGGGTCTCCAATGATTGCAGCAGCCGTTCACGGCCTTCGTTCAAGCGGGCGCGCACCTGCTCCGCGCTGGTGCCGCTCGCGGTCAGCGTGCACACAGGGTCGTCGATGTCGAAACGCTGGCCTGCGGCCGGCACGTCGCAGAGGCCGGGCCATGCGGCGAGCCGCTCTGCCGCAGCCGCATCGAGTTCGATGGGTTGCCGCGCGAACACGATCTCGATGCCTTCGATGTCCTGCCCGGACGAAGAACGCGTTGACGGCGGCAGCTCGCCCTGCAGGCAGGCACGCACATGCGCCTGCATCACGCCCGGCGAGCCGTCTGGCCAGCGGTAGAGGCTCATGCTGGCCGGCGGACGGGGGTTGATCTCGAGCACGCCGATGGCGTCGCCGTCGCGCATGAAGTCGAGGCTGCAGAGGCCGTGCAGATCGAACTCGACGGTCAATGCGCGCGCGATCGAAGTCACCCGATCTGCAACGTCGTCCGCCAACGGGACTGGTCCGATGGCACCGCAGAACACATAGGGTCGCGTGCCGAAGCGGCGCACGCTCTGCTCGTTGAAGCCGAGCACATGCACGTCCCGGCCATTGGCGACGAAAGTGGCCGACATCGGCAGCCCCGGCATCTCGCGCTGGAAGTAGTGGTGCGACGAAGGCGGCTCGTCCATCGACCAGGGCGCGTGGCGCACATGCCAGCCGCCGCAGCCATGCGCGTCTTTCATCAACCATCCCGCAGGGTCCTCGGGCGGCTGCAGCAACACCTGCGGAAACGGCATGACGTGCGCCGAAAGAAAGCCGAAGAATGCCGCAGGATCGCGCAGGCGGCGCACGGCGGTGGGCGCGGTGCCGATCAGCGGCAGCACGGCCGCACCCTCTTCGAGCAAGTCGGGCTCGCCTTCGAAGCCGCTGCCCGCGATCCAGCCCAGCACCGGCTCGCCGCCCGCGCCCTCTTCCGCCAGCGTGCGCAACGCCGCCATCACGCTGGCGGCATCGATCTGCAAGCTGCCCGACGCGCCGATGGGCAGCCAGCGCGATGCAGCGCGGCGCGTGTCGATGTCGCCAAAGAGGTCGAGCGCGACCACCTTGAAGCCGTCATTGGCCGCAGCCTGGGCCATGGCGCGCGCGGAGATGGCGGCAACGGCAATCGTCGGCATGGAGCGGAGGCGCTTCAAGCCGTCTTCGCGGCCTGCTCGACCAGGAAGGCGCGTGCCACGGCGAAGGCTTCGGCAAAGCTCAGCACCTGCGCTTTCTCGGCCTCGCACATCTGCACCAGCAGGCGATGCTGCGTCTGGTACTTGACGTTGCCTACGGCCAGCGCGCCGATGCCCACGGCCTGTGTGCCGGTCAGCGGCTTGGCGTCGTCCATCACGCCCACGCCGGCGATGCCTTCGGGCGGCACGGCGTTCACGTCGGCCGCCACCTTGAGCCGCGTTGCGGCGCCGAGCGCTTCTGCGGACACCACCTGCACGCCCGCGGCCGCGCAGGCCAGCAACACGTCGGCATCGGCGATGGAGCGGCGCACGGCGTCAGGGTCGCCGCCCGAGAGGCCGTGCAGCTTCACGCCGAAGCGTTGGCCGGTTTCATCGGCCGCCTCCTGCGCCGCGTCGATGCCGTTGCGGCTCGACAAGTAAACGTCGGCCCCGGCCTGCGCCGCTAGGACGCCCGCCACACGGCCCACCGGACCCGTGCCGCCGAGGATCACCACGCGCTGGCCTTCCAGGCCGTGGCCATGGTTGCGCTTCAACGCCGCCTCCACGCACGCCACCATGGCCGCGGCCGTGGTGTACGCACCACTCGGGTCGGCCATCAGCGAGACGACGAAGGGCTTGACCATGGAGGTCCTTGCGCGCTCGAGCATGTCGGCCGCCAGCTGCGCATCGCGCCCGCCGATGAAGATGCCGGTGCGCGCAACGCCCTTGGGCCCGCGCGAAAAGATGGTGTCCTGCGTCAGCCCCGTGATGCGGTCGATTGCCACGCCGCAATACGGCACGATGATCTGGTAGCCCGCGTCCGCCGCCATGTTGATGTCGAACGGACTCATCTGGGGGCCGGGGGTGAACATGTGAAGGATGCGGGGACGTTCCATGTGAGAGAGCCTGCGTTGGAGTGAATGGAAAAGTTTGGCGGGCGAATTCACCGCATGCGTGCCGGCGCGCTGCGGTCGCGCACCACGGCACCGCGGTTGCGGCCGGTGACGATGCGGATCTCGAGTTGCGGGTCGACATGCCCGCCGGCCCGCGCGGCGTCGACGAGCAACTGGGCCCGGGTCTCCGAGGACACGATCGCAAAGCCGGTGGGGCCCCACGAACTTTGTCCGATGGCCGCCCCGTTGGCGCGGCTCGCATCGGCGAACCATCGCATCAGCCGCGCGACCGCCAGGCTGGTGAAGACACCGCCCTGCGCCGGCGCGAAGTGCTCGCCGAGCAATTGCTGCATGCGGTTGATTCCGGCGGCGAACGGAGCGAACTCCTCGCTGGCCGCGCCGGGCAACACGCGCATCAGCACCTGGTGGCAGATGTCGGCTGCCACCGTTTGCGGCAAAGGTGGCAAAGCCGCTATGGCGTTCTTTTCTGCGCCGCCTGAAAGGCCGCGGTGTCCAGGGTCCTGGACCACGATGATTCGCCAATCCTCCGGAAACGGAATGCGCGAGAGGAGCGGCGCCGGCAGGCCATCGGCCCCGGGACCGCCATCGAGCAGCAGGCCGCCGGTGTCGAAACCCGCAATGCCGATGCCCGAGCGCAGGCCGCGGCCGAGCCAGTGCGCCAGCGTCGCGGTGCTCACGTCCAGGCCGTGCCATTCGGCAAAGGCGCGCCCGATGGCCGTGGCGAGTTGCGTTCCCGAACCGAAGCCCGCATGCGGCGGCAGCACCTGGGACAGCCGCAACGACAGCGGCGCATGGCAGCCGCTGCGCTGTCGAAGCAGCGAAAGATGCGCGGCGGCGCGTGCCAACTCCGCTTCGGCGGCTGGCGTGTCGGCCGCCAGGTGATCCGACGATGAAGTCGAAAGCTCGAGCTCGGTCGTAAAACCGTCGATCACCACCCCGAGGCTGCCGAAGGCGCGCCCGAGGGAGCCGGAAGGATCGAGAAAACCCAGGTGCAAGCGCCCGGGGGCGCTCACGCTCACCGTGCGGATACCCAGGTCGTGCCGGGGGGCGAAGGCGAGATCGGCGGAGGTCATGGGCAGGGGTGGATGGCGAGGCGAAGTCATGGACCCGCTTGTCATAGCAAGGCCCGTTCCGTCCGGGCCTTCACAGGGGCGCACCTTCGATTTGCACGCGGCAAAGGCGGGCGATGTTCCAGGAGCGGGACAATGTGTCACGCCCGTTCAGACCCTCCGGAGGGCCCGGGCACAATCGCGCGCATGCCGCTCTCGAAGCACAGCCTGCCTGCATGCCTCGCGCTGACCCTCGGCTGGTATCGCCGCATACCGCCCTACTTTCTCTTCCAGATGCAGGTGGACGGGCACTCCTGACGCTCAGTTAGCAGAACGGCGAATCCGGGTCAGACAAGATGCCAGCGCCGACTGTGCTGCCCCTGCTTGGCGAACACATGCGCAAGGTGCTTCTTGACTGTGTTGACGCTGATGCCGAGTCGCTCGGCAATCTGCTTGTTGGTCATGTCCCGGTACATCAGCGACAGCACCTCGTCCTCTCGCGCGGTCAATCTCACTGCAGGGGGTGTTGCACTGGAGGCCGGTCGTCCGCCGGCCGCCTTCAATCGCAGCACGGACAGATACAGCGCCTGCAACACCGGACCTGGAAAGCCCAGGGCGCCTGCCAGAACGGCATCCAGCAATTGTGCAAACTGCTCTGCGCTCGCTGTCCACTCGACGCAGCCGCGCGCTTGACATCGAATCGCTGCATCCAGGCCTTGTGTCGAAGGCTGCTCCCAGCCGAGGAGCCAGTCGGTGGCTGGAAAGTGGCGGCGCAGATCGGTCAATTGGTTGACGCTGTGCGGCGAAATCAGCGCGATATCCACGAGCAGCAAACGAGGTGCCTGTCGCCGGCAGCGGGCCTCCAGGTCGGAGATGCTGTTCATCTCCGCGTATTCGACTTGGTACATCCGCTCGGCCCGATGCCTCGAGGCCAGCAGGCCCAGCCCGAACAACGCCGATGCGCGGCTTGGGCTGCTTGCGACGAGAACTGAAACACGGGTTTCGAGCGCAAGGCACGCGGCGGGAGATTGGATCTCCGGGCAATCCGGTTGACGATGGCTCGATGCCCGCCGCGCGGGCCGTGCGAATGCCGGCCACGCGCAAAAGTCTCGCGCCGACGGTCGAGCAGGATCTACGTTCCGCGCAGGTTCCAACCTGGCAGGCGGCTGTGGGACTTGTTCCATGGGCTTCCCTGAGACGCTCGCTTGAAGTAATGATAAAGGCCGCACAACTGCGCGAATCGATTCGCGATCCTCCCAAGGTATCGAAGTGTGAATGCAGCGAAGCGCGAGCGGCGCGCGTGGCGCACGACGTCGAGGCGCGACGGCACCTCCCCATGGATGAGTGCGCCACCGCCACTGCGCGTCATCCTTTGGGTGACAACTTACGACCTATGGACAAGGCGCAGGCTGGCGGTTCAGCATCGATATCCCGCCTGATACGCGAACCTGGAAGTTCGCCAACGCCTCTCTCGAAATTGCTATTGCCATCGGAGTATTTTTTCAGCAAAGGAGTGTTGTATGCCCGCGCTAAATTTGACGGCCGGCTCGACCGTCACTCTGGACGAATCCGCCAATTTGCAGAACCTTGCCGCTACGCCCGCTGTTGCGGGCGACAGTAACGACAACGACATCGCCGCAAGCTCGCTGCCGACAGCTTTCAGCACCCGACTGGCGACCCAGAATGTCGGGACCGCCATCAACGCCGCCTTGAGCGGCTACGACGGCACGAATACCGGCACCAACGCATTCACATTCACCGTGTCCGGAACGGTGAGCGATCTTGCATTCACGGACACCAACGGCGCTTTGTTCAACGGTGCCGACAGCGGCCTCAATACCACCGACGGCGAAGATATCTTCCTTTACACCGACACAACCAACAACAACATCGTCTATGGGAAGACGGCCCTCAATGTCGTCGTGTTTGCGGCCTACCTGGAGGAAACGGGAACACCGGTGTCAGGCGCGAAGCTCTGGACGGTTCAATACGAAGCGATATCGAATCCGGATGCTTCGAACCCGGACGACCCCGTCAATCTCGCGGACAAGATATTTGTCTCCGTCACTTCGGATAACGCGTTTTCTTTTGCCAATGTGCCCTCAGGCCAGAATCTGTTCGCAATGTTCGGCAATGCGAGCACCGCCATCGTCGTGACTGGCAAGAATCCGGCGAATGAATCGACG
This sequence comes from Variovorax sp. OV700, assembly GCF_900099805.1. Classification (GTDB taxonomy): domain Bacteria; phylum Pseudomonadota; class Gammaproteobacteria; order Burkholderiales; family Burkholderiaceae_C; genus Variovorax. Next base: position 231,169 of record NZ_FNDR01000001.1, read on the forward strand.
GGCGCTAAATTCAACGACGGAGACACGGTCAATTCCAGTCAGGGCGGCGGGTTCACGAGCCTGGGCACCAACAACCAGATGATTGATCCCCCCGGCGGCAAGAACGGTGCCGAAGGGATGTATTTCACTTTCGTGAGTGGCGCCAACACCGACAACACGGTTCCCAATCTCGATCAGAACGAGGCCGACGAAGAATCGAACATCAATTTCACCGGCCTTGTCAGCACCACTTCGGCAGCTTTCACGGTCGCGCAATTGCAGCCCGATAAAGCCGCCACGCTCAAGATCAGCGCCTTTACGACGGTGCTGGCGACTGGCGACAATTATGTGGACAACCTTCAAAATAATACGGCCGTCAATATCAGTTCCGTCGTCGTCCGTGATTCGGCCGGAAACCTGGTGACGGGGCTGTCCATTAATCTCAACGGCGACACCGCTGTGATCAGCGGAGTCAAGGCCGGCTATGTCATCGAATACCAGACGAGTGGCGGCCACAACCGCGTATTGATTGAAAACGTCGGCTCGACGGACAAGAATTTCGACGCCAGTTTCGACATCGGTGGATTCAGTCTGCCTCAGACCGTCCAGTCCACGGGAGAAGTTGGCTCCATGATGGTCTTCGAAGACGACGGCCCATCGGCCTCGCTGGCAGCGGCCACCGACACGGTGCTGCTCAATACGCAGGATGCCGACACCATCGGCGCCAACACCGACTCGGACACGCAGGACTTTGCAACGGCCTTCAGCGCGGCCTCGGTCAACTACGGTGCCGACGGGCCGGGCACCACCACCTCGAGCTTTGCGCTCGGTGTGGCCACGCAGGGCGGCGACTCAGGGCTCAAGAGCGATGGCGCCACCATCTACCTGTATCTGGTGGGCGGCAAGGTCATCGGGTCGACATCGGCCACTGAGGCCGGCATTCTTGCCACCAACACCATCTTCGACGTTGCAGTCAGCGCGGCCGGCTCGGTCACGCTGCAGCAGTTTGCCGAGATCGACCACGCACTGCCGGGTGACTCGTCCAACTACGCGGCCCAGGAAGCCACGCTGGCCGACACGCTGATCACGCTCACCAACACGGTGACGGTGACCGACGGGGATGGCGACACGGCGACCGATTCCGAGGTGCTCAACATCGGGGCCAACATCAAGTTCGACGACGACGGGCCGTCCGTCGTGCTGGCAGCGGCCACCGACACGGTGCTGCTCAACACGCAGGATGCTGACACCGTCGGCGCGGCCACCGACTCCGACACGCAGGACTTCTCGACCGCCTTCGGCGTGACCTCGAGCAGTTATGGCGCCGACGGGCCGGGCACCACCACTTCGAGCTTTGCGCTCGGCGTGGCCACGCAGGGTGGGGATTCGGGGCTCAAGAGCGATGGCGCCACCATCTACTTGTACGTGGTGGCGGGGAAGGTCATCGGATCGACTTCGGCCACCGAGGCCGGCATCACCGTGGGCAACACCATCTTCGACGTCGCGGTCAGTGCGGCCGGCTCGGTCACGCTGCAGCAGTTTGCCGAGATCGACCACGCACTGCCGGGTGACTCGTCCAACTACGCGGCCCAGGAAGCCACGCTGGCCGATACGCTGATCACCCTGACCAACACGGTGACGGTGACCGACGGTGACGGCGACACGGCGACCGACTCCGAGGTGCTCAACATCGGCGCCAACATCAAGTTCGACGACGACGGGCCGTCCGTCGTGCTGGCAGCGGCCACCGACACGGTGCTGCTCAACACGCAGGATGCTGACACCGTCGGCGCGGCCACCGACTCCGACACGCAGGACTTCTCTACCGCATTTGGCGCGGCCTCGGTCAACTACGGCGCCGACGGGCCGGGCACGACCACTTCGAGCTTCACGCTCGGCGTGGCCACGCAGGGTGGGGATTCGGGGCTCAAGAGCGATGGCGCGACCATCCGGCTGTACTTGGTGGCCGGAAAGGTCATCGGGTCGACTTCGGCCACCGAAGCCGGCATCACGGCGGGCAACACCATCTTCGACGTCTCGGTGAGCGCCACCGGTTCGGTGACGCTGCAGCAGTTCGCCGAGATCGATCACGCGCTGCCGGGTGACTCGTCCAACTACGCGGACCAGGAGGCCTCGCTGGTCGACACGCTGATCACCTTGACCAATTCCGTAACGGTCACCGATGGCGATGGCGACACGGCGACCGATTCCGAGGTGCTCAACATCGGCGCCAACATCAAGTTCGACGACGACGGGCCGTCCGTCTCGCTGGCAGCGGCCACCGACACGGTGCTGCTCAATACGCAGGATGCCGACACCATCGGCGCGGCCACCGACTCCGACACGCAAAACTTTGCAACGGCCTTTGGCGTGGCGTCGACCAGCTACGGCGCCGACGGGGCGGGCACCACGACGTCTAGCTTTGCGCTCGGTGTGGCCACTCAGGGTGGCGACTCGGGGCTCAAGAGCGATGGCGCCACCATCTACTTGTACGTGGTGGCGGGGAAGGTCATCGGCTCGACTTCAGCCACCGAGGCTGGCATTCTTGCCACCAACACCATCTTCGACGTTGCAGTCAGCGCGGCCGGCTCGGTCACGCTGCAGCAGTTCGCCGAGATCGATCACGCACTGCCGGGTGATTCGTCCAACTACGCGGCCCAGGAAGCCACGCTGGCCGATACGCTGATCACCCTGACCAACACGGTGACGGTGACCGACGGTGACGGCGACACGGCGACCGACTCCGAGGTGCTGAACATCGGTGCCAACATCAAGTTCGACGACGACGGGCCGTCCGTCGTGCTGGCAGCGCCCACCGACACGGTGCTGCTCAACACGCAGGATGCCCAGACCATCGGCGCCAATACCGACTCCGACACGCAGGACTTCTCGACCGCCTTCGGCGTGACCTCGAGCAGCTACGGCGCCGACGGGGCGGGCTCCACCGCCTCGACCTTTGCGCTTGGCGTATCGACTCAGGGCGTCTCTTCCGGACTCACGAGTGACGGCGCAACCATCAGGCTGTACCTGGTGGGCGGCAAGGTCATCGGGTCCACTTCTGCCACCGAGGCCGGCATCACCGTGGGCAACACCATCTTCGACGTCGCGGTCAGTGGAACCGGTTCAGTGACGCTGCAGCAGTTCGCCGAGATTGATCACGCGCTGCCAGGCGTAGGGTCGAACTATGCGGCCCAGGAAGCCACGCTGGCTGACACGCTGATCACCTTGACCAATTCCGTAACGGTCACCGATGGCGATGGCGACACAGCGACCGACTCCGAGGTGCTCAACATCGGTGCCAACATCAAGTTCGACGACGACGGCCCGACGGTGACCGCCATCTCCGACCTCACTGGAGCGAATGACGGCCTGCCCATTGCCGGAACCTACAACTTCTCCGTGGGCGCCGACGACGTGGACAACGCGTCGACCGACGGCATCGTGCTCAACAGCCTGACCGGAACGACCGGCGGCGGCCGGCCGATCACCGATGCGGCCGTCACGCACTTTGCCGAAGATGCCACCTCGGTCACCTACCACTTCAGCTTCAACTACTACCCGGGGCCCACGTCGACGACGACGCAGGCGGCAACCGGCACGGTCGTCTTCAACAAGACCGACGGTACCTTCGCCTTTGACATGGATCAGCTCATCGGTGGACAAACGACGTTCTCCACGAGCTCGCCGCTGGCTTCGTTCAACTACGACACTGAAGGCAACAACTCGCCGGAAATCGTGGTCCAGCAGTACAGCAGCGACTTCTTCGGCGTGCTGTCCGCCAGGGCTGCCACGCCGCCGAGTGACTCCAGCGACCTGGTAGCGGGCGGAAATCACGCGTTTGTTGCCGGCGAAACCTTCAATAGCGCAGGTGCGGGTTTTGTCAATGTCGCGACCAGCACCCTCGGCGTGAACTCCGACACCGTGCAGGCCGGCGAGTTGCTGAACTTCGACTTCTACAGGTCGAATCCAGTGAGCAACCCCAACTTGACGAGTCCGCCGCCGCGACCCGGAGCTGCCGTCGTCGGTACGGACAAGGCCTACGCCGACGCGATCAACATCACGATCGATCAGATCACGGACGGCGAAGACGTGGCGATCCTGCTGAAATTGTTCGATGCGTCGACCAACACCACCACGACCCGGCTGCTGATTGCCAACTCTGCGACGGACTATCAGTCTGGCGCAGGAGGCACGAAGATCGTCAGCATCGGAGAGGACGACTACGACAGCGCCACCTACCAGATCGCGGGCGTGCAGGTCCTGAGCAGCACCGAAGACCTCACCGGCACGGGCGTGAGCCTGAGTACCCACAGCTCGGTGAATCTGACCGCAGCCGGGATGAACTACGCCGATACATCGGACAACGACGTGTTCAAGATCATAAAGATCGATGTGGTCACAGAAACGACGATCAACTCGGACGTGGACCTGAACTTTGGAGGCCAGCTGATCGACGGCGACGCCGACTTCGCGAACTTCGACTTCGACGTGCATCTGGAGATCGATGGCATTGCCAATCTGATCGGCACGACCAGCCAGCCAGCGGTGATCGTGTAGCGGGCTCTCGAGCAAGGGGATAAAGGGGGCGGCAGAAATGCCGCCCCCTTTTCATCTGGCCTGCGCCAGGTGTACAAATGCCGGAGTTGCTCATCTGGCACTTGCACTCCATCGCTTGCAATTAGATCGCATGCGATATATCATTCGGCCCATGCCTTCCAAGCCACTCCCCGCCAAGTCCGCAGGCGCCCCCCAGGGCGATGCATTGGCGCTGGACGAGCAGCTCTGCTTCGCGCTCTATTCGACGATGCTGAGCCTCAACAAGGTGTACCGCGGCCTGCTGCGTGACTTGGACCTCACCTACCTGCAATACCTCGTCATGCTGGTGCTGTGGGAGCAGGACGGCGTCAACGTGTCCGAGATCTGCGCACGGCTGGCGCTCGAAACGACCACCCTCACCCCCCTTCTCAAACGGCTCGAAGCGCGTGGCCTCATCCAGCGCGTGCGGTCGGCAACGGACGAACGGCAGGTGATCGTTTCGCTCACCGCCGAAGGCCGCGCGCTTCGCGCCAAGGCCAAGGCACTTCCGTCATGTCTCGCGGAAGCCATGGAGCTGCAGCCCAAGGACATCGTCAAGCTGCGCACGCAGTTGAAAACGCTGCGTTCCAACCTCGACAGGAACGCGTGATGGCCTGCCACATCCGCCTTCCTGTTTTTCTCTCACATTTATATCGTACGCGATATTCATACGAACGATAGTTTTAGTTTGCATTAACCACCACGTCAAAAAAGGAACGCACCATGACCGTCAACAGCAAGAATCTCACTACCGCCGCCCCGACCCGCCGCAGCCTGCTGGTCGGCGGCGCTTCCGTTGCAGCCGGCGCCCTCGCGGGGACCGGCTTCTCCATGGCGGCATCCGCCGCTTCCACTGCCGCACCGAAAGCCGGCGCGGTCCACGCATCTTCAAAAGGAAAGCAACTCATGAGCAACACCATCGTCACCAAGGACGGCACCCAGCTTTACTACAAGGACTGGGGCCCCAGCACCGGCCAACCCGTCGTGTTCAGCCACGGCTGGCCGCTCAATTCCGACAGCTGGGAATCGCAGATGCTGTTCCTTGCCTCGCAGGGCTACCGCGCCGTGGCGCATGACCGCCGCGGCCACGGCCGCTCGAGCCAGCCCTGGAACGGCAACGACATGAATACCTACGCCGACGACCTGGCCACGGTCATCGAAACGCTGGACCTGAAGAACGCCATCCTGGTCGGCTTCTCGACCGGCGGCGGCGAGGTGGCGCGCTACATCGGCCGCCACGGCACCAAGCGCGTTGCCAAGGCCGCGCTGATCTCGGCCGTGCCGCCGCAAATGCTGAAGACCGCCGCTAACCCCGGTGGCCTGCCGATGGAGGTGTTCGACGGCCTGCGCGCGGCGCAGCTCGCGAACCGCTCGCAGTTCTACAAGGACTTGCCCACGGGTCCGTTCTTCGGCTTCAACCGGCCGGGTGCGAAGGTGTCGCAGGGCTTGATCGACGCTTGGTGGGCGCAGGGCATGATGGCAGGCCACAAGAACACCTATGACTCGATCAAGGCGTTCTCGGAAACCGACTTCACCGAAGACCTGAAGAAGTTCGACGTGCCGACGCTCATCGTCCACGGCGACGACGACCAGATCGTGCCGATCGGCGCCTCGGGCCTGGCCTCGGCCAAGCTGGTGAAGAACAACAAGCTCATCGTCTATCCGGGTGCGCCGCATGGGCTGACCGACACGCACAAGGACAAGTTCAACGCCGATCTGCTGGCGTTCATCAAGTCCTGAGCGTTCCACTCTTGCCCCCTCTCCCTCTGGGAGAGGGGGCCGAGCCCTCCCCTTCTTTCTCCCTCTCCCTCTGGGAGAGGGTTGGGGTGAGGGCATCGGCGCCAACGAAACGGCCGCGCCTCATCACAAGCACATGCCCTCACCCCCGCCCTCTCCCGGAGGGAGAGGGAGCCAAACCGGGAGAGGGAGAAAGACCTCAAGACTCCTCTTCGTACCACCGGTCCTTCGAAAGCATCACCCGATGGTGCCCACACCCCGCCGGCATCATCGGAAAGCAGTTCTCCTGCGCGGCAACCTGCACGTCGAGAAAGAACGGCCCCTCGCTGCCAAGGCATTCGGCAAGCGCCGCCTCCAACTCGGCCGGATCCCGAACGCGCCGCGCACCCCAACCGAAAGCCTTGGCGAGCGCGACGAAATCGGGCAGCGCCTCGTTCCAGCTGTGGCTCAGCCGGTTGCCGTGGTTGAGCTCCTGCCACTGGCGCACCATGCCCATGTAGCCGTTGTTGCACAGCACCAGCTTGACCGGCGTGCGGTGCTGCACGGCCGTTGAAAGCTCCTGGATGTTCATGAGCACCGAGGCGTCGCCGCTCACGCACACCGTGAGCGCGCCGGGATGCGCAACCTGCGCGCCGATGGCCGCCGGCAATCCGTAGCCCATGGTGCCGGCCCCGCCCGATGTGAGCCAGCGCCGCGGCCGATCGAAGCGCAGGTATTGCGCGGCCCACATCTGGTGCTGACCCACGTCGGTCGACACGATGGCGTCGCGCCCGGCAACGGCGCGCTGCAGCGACGACATCAGCTGCTGCGGCAGGATCGCGTCACCGCGCGGCGTGAAGCCAAGGCAATCTTCCGCGCGCCAGCGTTCGATGCGCTGCCACCAGGGCGCAAGCCGTTCGGGCACCAACGCATCCGCGGGCAGCAACGCGAGTAGGGCTCGGACGATATCGCCGCAGTCGCCGACCATCGGCACGTCGACCTTCACCACCTTGTTGATGCTGCCCGGATCGATGTCGATGTGGATCTTGCGCGCATGCGGGCAGAACTCGTCAAGCTTGCCGGTCACGCGGTCGTCGAAGCGCGCGCCGACGCACACCACCAGATCGGCCTCGTGCATGGCCAGGTTGGCTTCGAGCATGCCGTGCATGCCCAGCATGCCGATGAACTTCGGGTCCGACGCAGGAAAGGCGCCGAGCCCCATCAGCGTGAGCGTGCACGGCGCATGCAGGCGGTGCACCAGCTGCGCGAAAGCTTCACACGCGGCCGGGCCCGAGTTGATCAGCCCGCCGCCGCCGTAGATCACCGGCCGGCGCGCCGTCCCGATCAGGTCGGCCGCGCGCTGCAGCATGGCCCGCGGCGGCAGCGCGGCCCTGCCCGTGCGCAGTGCGCGCAGCGGTCGCAGTTCGGCACCGCGGCCGAGCCGCATGAGCTGTACATCCTTCGGCACGTCGAGCAGCACCGGCCCCGGCCGTCCCGACGCGGCGATCTCCAGCGCGCGGCGCACCAGCTGCGGCACGTCGTCGGCCCCGCGCACCTGCTGGTTCCACTTGGTCACCGGCCTGGACATGCCGAGCGCGTCGCTCTCCTGGAAGGCCTGCGTGCCGATCACCCCCGTCGCCACCTGCCCGCTGATGCACAAGAGCGGCACCGAATCGCTGATGGCGTCGAGCAGGCCGCTGATGGTGTTGCCCACGCCCGGCCCCGACGTGACGAGCACCACGCCCACGCGCCCCGTGGTGCGCGCATAGCCTTCGGCGGCATGTACGGCGGCTTGCTCATGCCGCACCAGCACATGGCGCAGCCGAGGCTCGCCGTGGAGCGCGTCATAAAGCGGCAGCGCGGCGCCGCCGGGATAGCCGAAAAGAGTGTCGACGCCGCATTCGACCAATGTATCGAGCAGGGCCTCGGCCCCGTTGCGCACGCGGGTCGCATCGGCGGAAGCCGCGTGCTGAAGGGATGCAGAAGAAGTGGGAGGAAGGTCGAGCAGTCTCATGCCGTCGATTCTTCCGGTTCTGATGCAGAATTTGCTTCTTTCTTTTGGCTCTTTCGGTTCATTTCATGAAAACTCTTCGAAAAATGCCGTCGAATGAAGAAGGATCTTTCGACAAGATCGACATGACGATCCTCCGGGTGCTGCTGCTCGACTCGCGCAAGACCCTGCAGGAGATCGGCAACGAGGTCGGCCTGTCGCCCACCAGTTGCTGGACGCGCATCAAGAAGCTCGAAGCCCAGGGCGTGATCAAGCGCTACACCATCGACGTCGATCCGGCCAGGCTCGGCTATCACGATTCGGTCATCGTGCAGGTCACGCTCGAAAGCCACACCGACGAGACGCTGTACGACTTCGGCCGCGTGCTTGCGACCATTCCGGAGATCCAGGAGGCGTATCTCGTGTCGGGTGACTACGACTACTACATCCGCATCGCGGTGCGCGACACGCGAGACTACGAGCGGCTGCTGCGCGAAAAGCTCTACAAGATTCCGGGCATCCGCCACAGCAAGTCGCACTTCGTGCTGCGCGTGCTGAAGGAGACCAGCGTGCCCCTCATCTGACGGGCCAGGAATCAACGCACGAGCCAGCCGTTGATCTCGTCGATGACCTCGGTTTTGGGGCCGCCCGCAAGCGCCTGCAAGCGTACGCGCGACAGCATGTAGACAAAGCGGGCCTGCGCCAGGTCGCGCTGCGCGGAGACCTTCAGCTGCTCCGCGTTCAGAACGTCGGGCAAGGTGCGGCTGCCGGCCTCGAACGATCGGCTGTTCGAGATGACGACCTGCTCGGCAGAACGCACCGCCTGTTCGAGTGCCCTGACCCGGAGCACCCCTTCCGTCACGCCGCGGAACTCGCGGTGCAGGCGGACTCCCAGGTCGCGGCGCATGGCTTCGAGGGCCTCTTCAGCGCGCAGCTGTCCTGCGAGCGCCTGCCTCACGGTCGAACTCACATGGCCGCCCGAATAAAGCGGAATGTTGAGCTGCAGGCCGATGGACCGGTTGGTGTAGCGGGTCTTGATGCTGGTGATCGTGTCGCTGTCGTTGCGCGACCACTGGGCGACGGCGTCCAGGGTGGGATAGTGGCCGGCTTGGGCCTTCTCCACCTCGTATTTGGCCGCTTCCACTTGCGCGACAAGCGATTGGAGTTCTGGGCTGTTGGTCTCGGCCTGCTCGACCCAGGCTTCCAGCCGGTCGGGCACCGGCGGGACCAGCCGCATCCTGGACGAATCCAGCGGCGCCAGCCTGTCGATCGGGTGATTGACCAGGCTCTGGATCTGCCGGCGTGTGAAGTCCAGGTTCTGGCGCGCCTCGAGTTCCTGCGCCACGTTGAGGTCCAGCGCCGCACGTGCTTCATCGATGTCGGTGCGCGTGCCAAGGCCGGCCCTGAACCGCTTCTGTGCAGCATCGAACTGGGTCGTGTAGGCCGTCTTCTGCGCCAGCACCAGCGCAAGATGTTCTTCGGCCAGGAGCGCCTCGAAATAGGCGCCGCTCACGCGGACGCCGACGTTCTGCGTCTCGCGCTCCAGCGTTGCCTCGGCATCGTCAACCTGCGCCTGCGCCTGGCGGTAGTCGGCCACCAGTTGCATGCGAAAGAGCGGTTGGCGCAAAGTCAACGCCTCGCTGCTGCTGGTGTAGCGCAGGTTGGCGGTGACCAGCTGCCCGGAGGCATCGGGCGAGGTTCGTTCCAGCGAATTTCGATAGCGAGAGACGCTCGCCGACACGCTGGGAAGCAGCTGCGCACGAGCCTGCGGCAAGCGCTCGCGCCGGGCGTCCGTGGCCGCACGCACGGCGCGGATCGTCGAGTCTTGAACCAGCGCTTCCCCATAGGCCTGCGACAAGTCGAGCGACCAAGCCTGGCCGGAGAGAAGGCCGGCAGCAGCGAATGCCAACAGGGATTTCTTCACTCTCATTCTTCCGTCATCGAGGCCGCGATGCGCTTGGTGAGCGGATGCAATAGATAGACGAGCAGCGAGCGCTCCCCGGTCTTGAAGACAACCTCGACCGGCATGCCCGGCTGCAGCGAACGCTTGCCGAGCTTCTTCAGGCCCTCCGGCGTCACGGCCACGCGCGCCAGGTAGTAGCTCGCGTTGGTTTGCGGGTCGACCAGCAAGTCGCCGGAGACCGAAACCAGCTTGCCCTGCACCACGAGCTGCGGAGAGTGGGCAAAGGACGAGAAGCGCACATCGACCGGTATGCCGGCGCGAATGCGGTCGATCAAGTGCGGCGGCACCCGGGTCTCAAGCAGCAAGGGCTCGTTGCCAGGAACCACGTCCATCAGTTTTTGCCCCGGCGCGATCACGCCGCCAACCGTCTGCGCCACCAACGCCACCACCTGGCCCGATGCAGGCGAGCGGATCTCGGTCCGGCCCAGTTCGTCGCGCAGGGCGACGAACTTCTCGTAGTCGCCAAGCACTTCGCGGCTGACTTCGGCCTGCTGGGTTTCCACTTCCTTGTGGTACTCCTGCTGCCTGGCAATGGCACGCTGGCGAAGCTCCGCGATGGACCGCCGGGCACGGCCCATGTTGCCGATGAGTTCGGCAATGGAGGTGTTCGATTCCGCAACCTGGCGCTCCATTTCCAGCTGGCGATTGCGCGGGGCAAACCCTTCACCGACCATCTTGCGCGTCTGGCCCAGTTCTTCGTGAAGAAGCGAAAGCTGCGTTCGGCGGCTGACCAGCATGCTTGAATAAGCTTGAGACAACTCGTGCTGGCCCTGGATGTTCTCTTCGATCGATTGCAGGTCGGCGCGCAAGGCGGCGCGGCGCGACCTGAGCAGTTGCTCCTGGTTGAACATCTGCTGGCGGATCAGCGGGTCCGAAGCCGCCGCTTGCAAGTCCGGATGGAAGTCGATGGTGTTCTGGCCTGCTTGTTCCGCCAGCAGCCGGCTCTGTATGGCGCGAAAACCCAGATAACGCTGCCGCACGGTTTCGAAGCTCGCCCGGGCCGCGGCGTCGTCGAGCTTGAACAGCAACTGGCCCTCCTGCACCTGATCGCCCTCGCCCACCCGCACCTCCTTGAGAATGCCGCCGATCTGGTGCTGGACCGCCTTGCGCTTGGTGTCGATGGCCACCTGCCCCTGGCTCGGCACGCCCTCGTCCAGTGGAGCAAACGCGGCCCACAGCAGAAACCCGCCGAATCCGGCCGCCAGCGCCCACGCGCCGATGCGCCCTGCGCGTCCGAACTCGTTCCTGAGGCCATGTGCATCGTCCTGCGACGGGTCGCTGTCCTCGACCGGCGAGGGGTTGGAAGTGACGTCCCTGAGAAGATTCGGTTTGGCCATTTGAAGCTCCCGGAGATGAATCGATGACTGGACGAAGGCGCCGGCTCAAGCCGACTGCACCAGGGCCGCCGTTCGCACGGCAGCAAGCTGAGGGCGACGGAAAGACGCCAGCACGGCGTCGCGCGGCCCGTCCGCGGCCAGTACGCCATCGCTCAAGACCATGAGGCGGTCGGCTACGGCAACCGCGCCCTGGCGGTGCGTTATCAGGAACACCGTTTTTCCCTTGGCCTTCAACTGCCGTATGGCGATCACCAGTGCGGCCTCCCCCGCGTCGTCGAGGTTGGCGTTCGGCTCATCCAGCACGATGAGCGAAGGGTCGCCATAGATCGCACGCGCCAGCCCGATGCGCTGCCTCTGACCGCCCGAAAGCAGGCTGCCTGCATCGCCGATGAGGGTGTCGTAGCCCTTCGGAAAGCGCAGGATCGTCTCGTGCATGCCAGCGCTGCTTGCGGCCTCGATCACCCTGCGCGAGTCGACCTCGCCGAGCCGCGCGATGTTTTCGGCGATGGAGCCGCCGAACAACTCCACGTCCTGCGGCAGGTAGCCGATGTGCGGCCCCAGCTCCAGACGATTCCAGCCACCGATCGGATCGCCGTCGAGCAGCACCGCGCCGGACGACGCGCTCCAGATGCCCACCATGACCTTCGCCAGCGTCGACTTGCCCGAGCCCGAAGGGCCCAGCACCGCGACCACGGTTCCTGCGGGAACCGCAAACGAAATGTTCTTGAGGATGGGTGCCGGACGGCCCGCGGCCCCTGCAGAAACGCCTTGCAAGCTGATGGCGCCGGTCGGTGCGGCCCGGGAAGGAACATTTTCCTGCCGGGGGAATTCGTCCAACAGTCTTTCGAGGCGCTGGAATGCGCCGCGGCAGGAGACAAAGCCGCGCCACGTGCCGACCAGCTGGTCGATGGGCGCCAGTGCGCGGCTCATCAGCACGTTCGCGGCAATCATGGCGCCTGGCGACAACTGGCCATCGATCACCAGCAGCGCGCCCGCCCCCAATGCGAGCGACTGTTGGCTGTAGCGTATGAACTTGCTCCAGCCGGCCACGCGGTTGATGAAGCCCTGCGCCAAAGCGCCCTTGTCCATGGAGCCCGCATGCTGGCGATTCCAGCGCTTTTGCAGGTTGGCGATCATGCCCATCGATTCGAGCACCTCGACGTTCCGAAGCTTCCCCTGCAGGTCGCCCATCGTTTCGCCCGCGGCTTTCTGCACCTCTTCGGCGGGTGCGGCGGTCTGCCTCTGCCCGAACCACGCCAGTGCGGCCTGGACCAGCGCGAACCCCAGCGACAGCACGCCGAGCCAGGGATGGAGAACGAAGATCACCGCGATGTAGATCGGCGTCCAGGGCGCATCGAATAGCGCGAAGACGCCCGAGCCGGTAAAGAACTGGCGGATGAGGTTGAGGTCAGCGAAGGGCTTGGACTTCGTGGACGCCGCCTGGCCGAGATAGGCCTGGAAGCTCCCGTTGAACACCCGGGTGCTCAGCTGCCGGTCGAAGCGCAGGCTGGCCCGCACCAGCAGGCGCGAGCGCAGCCATTCCGACAAGGCCAGCGCCACGAACAGGAGCAGCGTGATCAAGGACACCGCGAGCAGCGTCATTTCGCTTTGACTGGACAACACGCGGTCGAATATCTGCAGCATGTACAGCGTCGGCGCAAGCATGAGCAGGTTGGCCAGGAAGCTCAGCGAGCCCACCAGCAGGAACTCCCTTCGGAACCCCCAAAGAGCGCGCGCCAGTTCGCTGCGGCTGAAGAACGAAGGTTTGTTCATGGCTGTGGGCTCGGCTCTGGCGCGACGCTCGCGGCGTTGTCGGCATCGCGCTGTCTCGACACAGGCTGGTTTGCGGCCTTGCGGATTCGGTCCATCGCCTGCTCACCGGCTTTCTGCAGCGCGGCCAAGACCTCGTCGCGTGCGCCGAATCCCTGCATCGCGCCGTCAGACAGCACCAGCATCTTGTCGGCCACGGCCAGCACGCTGGTGCGGTGCGTCATGACGACGAAGGTGCTGCCGCGCGCCTTGAGTTTCAGAATGGCGGCCGCCAACGCGGCGTCGCCGGCGTCGTCGAGGCTCGAATTCGGCTCGTCGAGCACCACCAGCGCGGGCTCGCCGTAAAGAGCGCGCGCCAACGCGACCCGCTGCCGCTGCCCGCCCGACAGCACCGCGCCTTCGGTCCCTATCGGGGTGTCGTAGCCCAGCGGAAGGCTCGTGATGTAGGCATGCAGGTCGACGGCCACCGCGGCCTCCTTGACCTTCGAAGGCCGCACCTCTGCAAAGCGTGCAATGTTTTCGGCGATGGTGCCTTCGAGCAATTCCACTTCCTGCGGCAAATAGCCGATGTGCGGGCCGAGTTCGGTCTTGTCCCACGCGAACACGTCCGCGCCGTCCAGCCGCACCTTGCCGCTCGCCGCAGGCCAAAGGCCGACGATGAGCCGTGCCAGTGTTGTCTTCCCCGCGGCAGAGGGACCCACGACGGCCAGCACCTCGCCGGGCGCCAGGCTGAAGGCCACGTTCTTCAGAATGGCCGAGCCTCCGCCCGGAGCGCCTGCGACAAGGTTTTCGACATGCAGCGCGCCTTTGGGCGGCGGCAAGGGCATGGTCTCCGGCCGCGGCGCAATGGCACTCAACAGACTGCCCAGGCGTTGCCATGCATCGCTCGCATTGACCACCGTGCGCCACTGCGCCACCAGCATCACCAGCGGCGCCAGGGCCCGGCCGCCCAGGATCGAGCCGACCACCATCATTCCCGCGTCGCCGTTGAGCTGGTTCTTCAGCAGCAGCCAGGCGCCCAGTCCGAGCAGCAGGGAACCCGTGGTGATCTGCAAGAACTTGCTGACGGCCTGATAGCTCCCCGCGCTGTCCGAGGCCACGGCCTCGCGCTGCAGAAAATCGCGCCGCTTGCCCATCCAGCGGCGATGCACGTCCCGCAGCATGCCCATCGACTCGATGACCTGGGAGTTTCGGAGCGCGGCGTCCGCATACTGCTGGGCTTCGATCGCGCATCGATTGGCCGACACCAGCGGCGGACGCGTGTTGCGGTCGTTGAGCCAGCCGATGAATACCTGCAGCAGCGAACCCACGACGGCCGACCAGCCCAGCACCGGGCTGATGGCAAACATCAGCCCCATGAAGACCAGTGCAACCGGCGCTTCCATGAGCGCCAGCAGCGGAGGTGAATAGAGAAACTCGCGCAAGGTGCGAAGGTCGTTCAGCGGCTGCACGGTTCCGCCCGGCAACCGCTTGAGACCGGCTTCGAAGACGGCGACGAACACGCGATTGCGCAGCTTCCGATCGAGCTGCTGCCCGGCGCGGTACATCACCTCGGCGCGTGCCCAGTCGAGCACTTCCATCAAGCAGAAAGCGGCCAGCACCAGCAGCGTCAGCATGGCCAGCGTGAGCGCACTGCGACTGTTCACGACCCGCCCATACACCTCCAGCATGTACGCGCTCGGAGCCAGCAAAAGAAGGCCGGAGCACACACTGAACCAGGCCGCCCGCACGAAGTAGGAGCGGAGCGCTGTGACCGCCTGAAGCAGTTCGCCGGACTTTTCCTGAGGTTTCATGCCACCTCTCAGATTTCGAATTCACTACGCCTTGACACAGGCCAAGCGGCAAGGGGCAGCATTCCTGCCGCCCCCTCGTCAAGAGCTGGTTACGCGATAGGCTCCGTCTGGTTGGTTGAGGCGATCAGGTTGGCGATGCCATCGATCTCCAGGTGCACGTCGAAGTCGAAGGTCGCGTAGTCGGCATCGCCGTCGATCAGCCGGCCCCCAAAGTTCAAGTCCACGTCCGAGTTGATGGTCGTCGATGTGATCACGTCGATCTTGATGATCTTGAACACGTCGTTGTCCGCCGTATCGGCATAGTTCATCCCTGTCGCGGTCAGGTTCGCCGAGCCGTGGGTACTCAGGCTGACGCCCGTCCCGGTGATGTCTTCGGTGCTGCTCATGACCTGCACGCCGGCGATCTTGTAGACGGCGCTGTTGTAGTCGTCCGTGCCGATGCTGACGATCTTCATGCCTCCTCCGGCGGATTGATAGTCCGTCGCAGAATTGGCAATCAGGAGCGTGGTCGTCGTGTCGTTGCTGTTCGTCTTGCTGACCAACTTCAGCAAGACAGCCACGTCTTCGCCGTCCGTGATCTGATCGATCGTGATGTTGATCGCGTCGGCATAGGCCTTGTCCGTGCCGACGACGGCCGCGTTGGGCCGTTGCGGCGGACTCGTCAGGTTGGGGTTGCTCACCGGATTCGACCTGTAATAGTCGAAATTCAGCAACTCGCCGGCCTGCACAGTGTCGGAATTCACGCCGAGGGTGTTGGTCGCGACATTGACAAAACCGGCGCTCACGCTGTTGAAGGTTTCGCCCGCCGTAAACACGTGATCGCCGCCTGATACCAGGTCGCTGGTGTCGCTCGGCGGCGTGGCCGCCCTGGCGGACAGCACGCCGAAGAAGTCGCTGCTGTACTGCTGGACCACGATTTCGGGCGAGTTGTTGCCTTCGGTGTCGTAGTTGAAGGAAGCCATCGGCGCACTGGTAGAGAACGTCGTTTGTCCACCGAAGATCTGGTCCAGGTCGAAGCTGAAGGTACCGTCCGTCTTGTTGAAGATGACCGTGCCGGTTGCCGCCTGCGTCGTGGTCGAGGTTGGCCCGGCGTAGAAGTTGAAGCTGAAGTGGTAGGTGACCGTGGTGCCGTCCTCGGCGAAGTGCGTGACGGCCGCATCGGTAATGGGCCGCCCGCCGGCGGTCGTGCCGCTCAGGCTGTTCAGCACGATGCCGTCAGTCGACGCGTTGTCCACGTCGTCGGCGCCCACGGAGAAGTTGTACGTTCCGGCGATGGGTAGGCCGTCGTTCGCTCCGGTGAGATCGGAGATGGCCGTCACCGTCGGGCCGTGGTCGTCGAACTTGATGTTGTCGCCGATATTGAGCACCCTCGAATCGCTGGCGGTATCGCCATCTCCGTCGGTGAGCGTCACGGTATTGGTCAGGGTGATCAATGTGGCGGCCATCGTGGCCTGCTGGGCCGCATAGTTGGACCCCACGCCCGGTAGCGCGTGGTCGATCTCGGCAAACTGCTGCAAGGTCACCGATCCGGCCGCGCTGACCGCGACGTCGAAGATGGTGTTGCCCGCCGTGATCGCGCCCGCGGTGGCGGCCGTCGAACCGATGACATTCCCGCCCACCAAGTACAACCTGATGACCGCGCCGTCGCTCGTGAGCCCTGAATCCCCGCCCGGCGTGGACAGCGCGAAGGTCGAGGCGGTAGAGCCCTCTCCATCAGCGCCGTAGCTGCTCGAGGTCGTGCCGAAGGCACTCGCGAAGCTCTGGACGGAGGAGTCGGTGCTGGCTCCGATGGTCTGGGCGTCCTGCGTGTTGACCAGCGCCGTATCGGTGGGCGTTGCCAGCAAGATGGACGGGCCGTGGTCGTCGAACTTGATGTTGGCACCGATGTTGAGCACCTCTGAATCAGAGGCCGTATCGCCATCCTGGTCGGTGAGCGTCACCGTATCGGACAGCGTGACCAGATCGTCGGCCATCGTGGCCTGCTGGGCCGCGTAGTTCGACGAAGCCCCCGGCAGCGCGTGGTCGATTTCTGCGAACTGCTGCAGCGTCACTGCGCCGCTTGCACTTACAGCCAGGTCGAAAATGGTGTTGGTGGCAAGAATTCCGGCTTGCGTGCCGGATGTCGAACCGATGACCTTGCCGCTCACCAGGTACAGGTAGATGGTCGCGCTATCGCTCTTGAGCCCTGAGTCGCCACCTTGCGTTTTCACGCCGAGAGCGAAGGCCGAGCCGGTGGAGCCCGCTCCATCGGCGCCATAGCTGCTCGAGCTCGCGCTGAAGGCCGTCGCGAAGTTCGTGGTGGCGGAGTCGGTGGCTGCTCCGATGGTGTCGGCATCCTGCGTGCCGACCAGCGCCGTGTCTGTGGGCGTTGCCAGCGCGAGCGAGGGGCCGTCGTCCTCGAAGTTCATCATCGAGCCGACCTCTGACGTTGCGGCGGAAACCTGCATCAGCCGGAACCCCCCGATGTCGAAGTCCGCGTGGGTGTTGCCCGAGGCATTGGTGGCCGCCCCGTTTTCGACGAGTACACGGTTGTGGTCTGCCGACGTCGTGTATTCGATCGAGTAGCCGGCCTTGACGCCGGTGATCAGCGCGACGCCGTTGGTGATGCTGATGGCGATGGTCGTACTCAGTGCGCCCTCGGCGCCGTTTGCGAAGGTTTCGAGAGCCGTCCCGGTGACGGAGTCGAGCACGCGCACGCTCGTGATAAGAACAACCGAGTCGTTCGCATAGCCATCGATGAAGCTGTTGCCGGACTCAACCACCGTGCTGTATGCGGTGACCTTGACCTGGGCACTCTTTCCGCTTTGCAACTGCACAATGTCAAAATCAGCAGTTCTCGCTCCGACGAACATGCCGGTGAAGTCGATGTTCGACTCCAGATCGGCCTCGTTCTGGTCCAGGTTCGGAATGGTGACGTCCGCCCTGGCGCCGGTCACGAACGTGAAGCGGATGCCCTCCTGCTCGGTGATCATCTGACTGTTGGAGCCGAACGTGGTCGGCCCGCCAGCCTGGCTGGTGTTGATCGTGTCGCCGGTCGTGATGTTGATGTCGTCGGTGGTGATGTTGGGATTGGGGCCGGACTGATTTGCCGGGTCCTTCCCCGTCGCGATGATCGTCACGTCGGTAATCCGGCCGTCGACGATCGTCGGGTTGCTCTTCGTGAACATCAGGAACAGGTTCTGGCCGGATGGCGCGTTCGCGAGGTTGAACTCCGCATCCTGGCTGACACTGACGTAGACCTTGCCAGTCAGGTCGACTACATCGTCGGCGTTGGCCGCATCGGGGTTCGATATCGCTTCATACTGAACCATCCAGATCTTTGCGCCCGTCACCGGGGTTCCCGTCTCCTCCAGATAGGCCGCAAATACGATGACAGTGCCGGCCTTCCCATAGACGACGTTGTTGTTGGTCGTGTCGGTGTAAAGGAGGATGTCTTCGCCGTCGGCGGTATTGAGGCCGCTGTCCAAACCATTGAGCGGAGCGCCACCTGAGTCCGTGAATGACATACCGGTGAAAGCGCCGGTGCCGCTGAACGTGAATGCGTTGGCGCCTGTGTTGCCCACTGCCCCCGTATAGCCACTCAGGGCGGCTTTGGTTGGGGCTGGCGCACCTACGGCCGTCAGGCGGGTGGTGAAGACGCCCGGCAGCGAAGTTACGAGGATGTCGTTGTCGTTAGCGTCTTCCGCAGGCGTGGGGGTAGCGACGAGGTTCTGCAAACTGGCGGTTTCGTCCAGAGTGACGGACGAGCCGGGTGTAAAGGTGAACGCAGGCATGAACGCTCCTCGAGTTGGTTAAAAAAACGCCGACGGAGAACAGCGCAACTCCGAACGAGCCGCGTTCGCTGGCAATTGACCAGGTTCACTTATCAGCAAAGGGGAGACGATGCTGAACCGCGGCCCCGCGCACTGTCCATAGGTCGAAAGTTGTCACCCAAAGGGTGACGCGCCGCGCCGGTCGTTCGCGGTTTGACCCGGCATACATCTCGATACCTTGCAACAGCCGGGAATCAATCCGGATACCTGTGTAACCCTTTATCATTAATTTAAGGGCCCACTCAACAAACGCCCGGGGGAAGCATGAAACAAGTCCCACGCTCGTCTGAGGGGCTGGAATCTGCATGGCGCGCAGGTTCGCAGCCGTCAACGCAAGGCTCTCGCCCGCTGTCGCCATTCGCGTTCCCCGCGTTGCGCACAGCGAGCAGTCTTCAACCCGCCTGGCTCGAGATCCCGCCTCCTGCGGCGCACCCCGCGCTGGAAGCCTGTGTCTCAGTCCTGATCGCAAGCTGCTGGAACCGCGCATCCGCGTTGTTCGAACCGGGCCTGCTGGCGTCGAGGCACCGGGCCGAGCGGATGTACCGGATCGAGCACGCGGAGATGGACAGCATTGCCGACCTGGAGGCCTGCTGCCGGCAACGAGTGCCGCGCCTGCTGCTGGTGGACATCGCGTTGATTTCGACGGAGGGAATTGGCCAGCTGGACGATCTGCGCCGCAGCTTTCCAGGCACCGATTGGCTCCTTGGCTGGGAGCATCCCTCGACAAAAGGGCTGGATGCGGCGATTCGGATCCAGGCGCGCGGCTGCGTCGAGTGGGGAGCAAGCGCAGACCAGTTCGCGCAATCGCTCGATGCCGTGTTGGTAGGCACGCTGGGCTTTCCGAACCCGGTGTTGCAGGCCCTCTACCTGTCGGTGCTGCGGTTGGCGGTGGCCGGCCAACGTTCGGCACTTGCGGCACCGCCTGCAGTACGGCTCACCGCGCGAGAGCACGAGGTGCTCTCGTTGATGAACTTCGACATGTCCAACAAGCAGATTGCCGAGCAGCTCGGCATCAGCGTCAACACGGTCAAGAAGCACCTGGCGCATGTGTTCGCGAAGCAGGGGCAGCACAGCCGGCGCTGGCATCTCGCGCGGCCCGGGCTGGCAGGACCGCTTCCTGAGAGACTCATGCCGCATGTCGAGCCTGCGGCTTCGCGATATCCCGTGGAGAAGCCCAATGCCGCGCCGCATGCGGGCTACTTCAAGAACATGTTCGCCGGGCAGTTTCCCCGGATCTCCTATCACCTCGACGGCTCGATGGACGACGACGGCTTGCTGCAAACGGCCACGCCGACGATCGTCTCGCAGCTTGCCTGCCACGCCGGGTGGCCCAATGTCATCTCGACGGTGCCGGGCCGGTGATGAAGAGCATCTTCAGGTCTCAGGGCAATTAGCCGGGCGCCTGCAGGCTTGCGGCAATCCGCTCCCGCAGCCAGCGATGCGCCGGGTCCCGGTGCCGCCGCTCGTGCCACAGCATCGCCATCTCGAAGCCCGGCACTTCCAGTGGCGCCTCCACCACGCGCAGCCCGGGCGCCCCGCGCGCCAGCCGCTCGGGCAGCATCGCGACCATGTCGGTGCCGGCCAGCACCGACATCATGAAAAGAAAGTGCGGCACCGAAAGCGCCACGCGCCGCGCCACGCCTTTTTCGGCCAGCGCATCGTCGGTGGGCCCGGCAAAGCCGCCGCCGCCGAGCGACACCACCACGTGCTCCAGTGCGCAGAACTGCGCGAGCGTGGGCCGGCGTTTCAGTCGTGGATGGCCAGCGCGACCGGCCAGCACGTAGCGTTCGTTGAACAGCACCCGCCGGTGCAGCCCGGGCGGCGCGCCGACGCTGGTGTGAAAGAACAGGTCGAGCTCCCCCTGCTCCAGCTGTCTTGCCATGCGCGAGGGCACCGCCTCCACCACGGCCAGCCGGGTGTTCGGCGCGGCGGCACGAAGCCCTGCGAGCGCGGGCAGCAGGATCGCCGACTCGGCATAGTCGGCCGCCGCCACGCGCCAGGTGGTGGTCGCCTCCCCGGGGTCGAACGGCTTCGTAGGCGCCACCGCGCGGCCCAATGATTCCAGCGCTTCGCGCAACGGCTCGCGCAGTTCGTCGGCGCGCGCGGTGGGCCGCATGCCGCGCTGGGCGGGCACCAGCAACGGATCGTTGAACACCTCGCGCAGCCTGGCGAGCTGCACGCTCACCGAAGGCTGCGACAGGTTCAGGCGCTGGGCCGCGCGCGTCACGCTGCGCTCGGCCAAGAGCATGTCGAGCGTGAGCAGCAGGTTGAGGTCGAGCCGGCTGAAATTGTCCATGGCTATTCCTGGAATTCTGATTATTCATTTCCAATATAGCTTGGTGACCCCTAACCTGCGTGCATGAAAATCCTTCTAGTTCATGCCCACCCCGAAACCCGCTCGCTCAACGGATCGTTGAAGCAGTTCATCGTCGAACACCTCGCGCAGTCGGGACACGAAGTCCGCGTGTCAGACCTCTACGCCATGCGATGGAAAGCGACGCTGGCCGCCGACGACTTTGCGCACCTCGAGCCCGGTGCCCACTTCGATCCCATCGCGGATTCGCTGCGCGCCTTCGAGTCCGGCACCCAGCGCGAAGAAGTCGCCGCCGAGCAGGCCAAGCTGCTGTGGGCCGACGCCGTGATCTTCCAGT
This sequence comes from Variovorax sp. OV700, assembly GCF_900099805.1. Classification (GTDB taxonomy): domain Bacteria; phylum Pseudomonadota; class Gammaproteobacteria; order Burkholderiales; family Burkholderiaceae_C; genus Variovorax. Next base: position 252,755 of record NZ_FNDR01000001.1, read on the forward strand.
TTCCGCTCTGGTGGTACACGATGCCGGCCATCCTCAAGGGCTGGGTCGACCGCGTCTATGCCTATGGCTTTGGCTACGGCGTGGGCGAGCATTCCGACAGGCACTGGGGCGACCGCTTCGGCCAGGGCGTGATGGCCGGCAAGCGCGCCATGCTCGTGGTCACGGCCGGCGGCTGGGCCTCGCACTACGGCGCGCGCGGCATCAACGGGCCGATGGACGACCTGCTGTTTCCCATTCACCACGGCATCCTGTACTACCCGGGCTTCGAGGTGCTGCCGCCTTTCGTGGTGTACCGCACCGGCAAGGTCGATGCCGACGCTTACGGGCGCATCACCGACGACCTGGGCTGCCGGCTCGACACGCTGTGGACCACCGATCCGATCCCGTTTCGACCGCAGAACTTCGGCGACTACGAGATTCCCGCCCTCACCTTGCGCGACGACATTGCGCCGGGTGAAGCGGGCTTTGCGGTGCACACCGCATCGGAGAGGAACGCGCGATAGCGGACAGCAGCAGCGCGCTACGGCAGCACCGGATTCGCCGCTGCCTTCGCAATGGCTGCATCGGCATCCACCTGCAGCAGAAATCGCCTGGCGACCAGGTCGTTGGCGGCGGCGGTCACGGCCGCGACGTAGCCGGCCTGGTCGGTGTAGCGCTCCTGGAGCGAAGGCCGCGGGTCGCCGCTGCCCGATCGTTCGGCCGACGTCTTGGCAAAGGGAAAGTACGAGCCGAAGAGGCCGGCCAGGTCGATGGTGCCCGGCTTGTTGGTGTAGTTCCAACCCGTGTTGGTGCCCACGGGCACCGCCACGTCCAGGCTGCGGATGCCTGCGATGTCGTTGCCGTCGGCATCCACCTGCGGCACGAGAATCGCGTAGTCGCGGCCCAGGTAGGCCGGCGGCACTTGCGTGGCAATGCCGCTCTCGTCCTGCGGACGGTAGTTCGGCCCCCAGTCGAGCAATGAATAGGTGTTGACCAGGCCCGTGTAGGCGGCACCCGGAACGGCCGGAAACTTGAGTTGCTGTGGCCGCACCAGCGTGGCATCGGCAAGCTTGGGCACTTGGTTGTCGGGCGGCGCGGTGCCCTTGACGACCCACTCTTCGAGGTTCTGGTAGAGCGCGCGCACCACCGGCACCACGCCGGCGTTCGCGTTGGTGGCGTAGAGCGCTCCCGCGCTCGCGCCAGGAAGCGACGGAAGCCCCAGCAGATGGTGCGTGCTCGCGTAGTAGTAGATGCGCGCGTTGCCGGGCTGCACGAGGTCCGCCGTGCCCCAGGCATCCGTCAGGAGCGGCGACCCCTGCAGCACGAAGAACTCCGTGCCGCTGAATCCGATGAAGAGCTTGGGACAGGTGCCGCTCGCCTCGCAGCGCGACAAGATTCCGCCGCGGCGCTGGGCCACGTCGTCCACGTAGTCCTTCGACAGCCCACGGGTGCCGGCCTGGCCAAAGGCCGTGTGGTCGGTGCGCACGCCTCCGCCGCCACCGGGGATGGAGAAGCGCATGTTGATGTTGGTCTGCCGCGCCGCAATCTGCGCGTACACGCCGTCGAACACCTTGCGCCCCGCCCGGTCCTCGTTGAAGCCGAGGTGGACGAAGGTCTTCATGAAGTTGCCGCACTGCGACACACCGGACGCAATGGTGTTCTTGATGGCGGCAGCCACCGGGTTGGCGGTGCCTGCGGCATCGCTCGCATCATGGTGGAAAAAGGCGATCATGTCGCGCACGGCCGCGAGCCCCAGGCCCATGACCTTCGGGTCCTTTGCGACATAGACCAGCTCGTACATGTAGGCCGGGTCCCATTTGTCCCTGAGGCACACGTTCGTTTCGTCCGGTGTGCCGGGGAACGGCGCGGCGGCGCTGCACTTGGCAAACTTCCAGTCGCTCGCAGGAATCAGCTGGCGCGCATCGGCTTCGTTGATGCGACGCGTGAGCACGTAGCCGGGCTGCGTGTTGTCCAGGCTCGCCGTTGCATAGGCCTGCATCGCCGAGTTGTACGGCCCGCCGGGCAGCGGCAGCGAATCATTGGTGGCCGCCGTGGGCAACAGCTCGGCGCGGTAGGTGCCGGTGATGGTGCTGCCATCCGCATTCTTTGCAACCGGCACCTGGAGCGTGAGCTTGCCCGCCGCAGCCGGCACGTCGCCCTGCCAGGCGGCCGTGAGGAACACGTAGCCGCGCGACGCAAAGTACGGATCGAGGTTGACGATGTTGCCGCGGTTGGGTGCGTCGTAGCGAAGCACGCCGTTGGCCTTGCCCATGTCCTTGGGCTTGAAGAGCACGAAGTCGGAGCTGTACTCCACCTTGCCGTTGGCGTTGCGCGGCGCAAGGGACAGGTCCTGGATGATGGCGTTGTGCGCGTCCTTGGGATCGACTTCGCCCGTGAAGGTGCCGGTGATCTTCTCGTAGGCTCCCACGCTGCCGAAGGTGCCGGCAACGTCCTCGGTCTTCGTGATGGCGAGCTTGAACTTCGGCGCTTCGGAGGCCGCGGGCGGTGGTGTCGTCGCGCCTGGCGGCGGCAGCACGAAGCCACCGCCTCCACCGCCGCCGCTTCCGCCGCAAGCGCTCAGAAAAAGGGCGGCCGAAGCCACCGTGGCAGCCAACAGGCTCCAGCGTTTCATGGGTTGTCTCCTTCGTTGAGGTATTTGTGCGGTGCCGATCTCCGTTACGGCCAGCGCGCGCTCTACTCGGCTTCGATGCCGGCGGCCTTCACGATGCGGCCCCACTTCTGCGACTCGGCCGTCTGGAACTTGGCGAGCTCTTCGGGCGAGGTGGTGAACACCTCGGTGCCGGTGGGTTCGTAGAAAGCAGCCTTGGCGGACTCGCTCTTCGCAGCCTTCACGAGCAGTTCGTTCAGCCGCTTGACCACGGCTGGCGGCGTCTTCGCGGGTGCATAGGCCGCGAACCAGTAGCCCATCTCGTAGCCCTTCACGCCGGCTTCGGAAATGGTGGGCACATCAGGGGCGAGCGGTGAACGCGCGGCGCTCGAGACGCCCAGTGCGCGCAGCTTGCCGCCCTTCACCTGCGGCAGGCCGGTGGCCGCGTCGGTAATCATCATGTGGATCTGCCCGCCCAAGAGGTCGGTGACCGCCAGCGTGTTGCTCTTGTAGGGTACGTGCAGCAGCTTGATGTCGGCCATCTGCTGCAGCAGCTCGCCCGCCATGCGGCTCGACGAACTGCCGCTGCCGAAGCTGTACTTGCCCGGCTCTTTCTTCGCGAGCGCCACGAACTCGGCCACGCTCTTGGCCGGGAACGATGGGTTCACCACCATGATCTGGCCGCCCTTCCCCAGCGCGGTGATGGGCGCGTAGTCTTTCACCGGGTCGTAGGGCAGCTTCTTGAACAGGTGCTCGTTGGCGGCGTGCGTGGTGTTGGTGGTGATCAGCACCGTGTAGCCGTCGGCCGCGGCCTTGGCCGCCTGCTGCGAGGCGATGAAGCCACTGGCGCCGGCCTTGTTGTCGATTACGACGGGCTGCTTCGTTTCTGCCGTGATGCTGTTGCCCAGCGCGCGTGCGATCTGGTCGGTGGCCGTGCCGGCCGCAAAGGGCACGATGAAGGTGATGGGTTTTTCAGGAAAGGCCTGCTGCGCATGGCCCAGCAGCGGCGCCAGGGCGAGCGCGGCGGCAGAGAGGGTCAGGGTACGTCGTTTCATTGTTTTGTCTCCGAATGGATGGCTAGGAAAAAAGGAAGGCGCAGCTGCTACGGCCCTGCCAGCAGCGGTGCCAGTGCGCGCGGCAGGCGGATGGGCATGTCGAGCAGCAGGAATGACAGCGCCTTGCCATGCGCATCGAGGTTCAGCGCATCGTTGACGCCGCCGTCCAACACCGCGTCGAGCACGAAATTCATCGCATGCAGCCGAGGCAACAGAAAGCGCTGCACCCGTGCCGGCGCGCGATGGCGGAACTGCATCGACACACTTTCGGGCGTGAGCTGTTCAGCGAGCAACGGGTAGAGATCCTGATGCCAGGCGATCACGCTGATGTTGGAGCGATCTCCCTTGTCGCCCGTGCGGCCATGAGCGGCGCGGTAGAGCGGCACTTCGATCATGTCTGTCGTGGTGTTCGTGTTCATGCCAGGGCCTCCGCGTCGAGCAGTTCGAAGCGCACCGGCACCGCTTCTCGCGGGAGCAGGCAGGACAAGGTGTTGAGCCGTGGCGTGAGCGCCGTGCGCACGCCGCCGCCGCCCGCGGGCCCGCAGGTGTAGAGCGCCATCACTTCGCGCGCGAGACGCTCGGCCTGCCCGCGTTCCGCATGCGTGGCCGCGACGCGCAGGCGCACGTCGCGAAGGCCTGTGTCGCGCGTGTCCGCGAGCATGCGGCCGGCGTCGTCGCCCAGGATGCTGAGTGCGCCGATCAGGTCTACGCGCAGCGTGAGCCCATCGAGCCGCTTGCGCAGCACCTCCGCCGCAAGCCGCGCACGTGCCTCGGCACGCGGCCCCGCATAGGAGATTTCGCCCTCGGCGAGCCAGCCGCCTTCATGGCAGACGTTCACCTTGTAGTGGCTCGGCCGCGTGTGGCCGCGCACGCCGGAGAGCGCCACGCGATCCGCCGCGCCCGGTTGCTGATTCACCTCGGCCTCGGCGATGTCGGCCACCACGTCGGGCGTGAGATAGGCGCTCGGGTCGTGCACCTCATACAGCAGTTGCTCCTTGACCGTGGCTTCGCTCACGAGGCCGCCGGTTCCGTCGGCCTTGCCAATGGTGCAGTTCCCGTCGGCGTCGATCTCGGCGATGGGGAAGCCCACCGCTTCGAGGCCCGGCACCTCCTTGTAGCCCGGGTCGGCAAAGTAGCCGCCGCACACCTGCGCACCGCACTCCAGCAAGTGGCCCGCCATGGTGGCGCGGCCGATCCGGTGCCAGTCGTCTGCGCGCCAGCCGAAGTGCGACATGGCAGGGCCGACGGTGAGCGACGGATCGGCCACGCGGCCGCACACGACGATCTGCGCGCCGGCGTCGAGCGCGGCGGCAATCGGCTCGGCGCCGATGTAAGCGTTGGCGCTGACGATGCGCAACCCCTCTATCTGCGCGCCGAGCGTTTCATGCAACAGCGCGCGGTGTTCAGGCCCGGAGAGATCGTCGCCCTCCACCACCGCGATGCGCGGCGCCGCGGCGCCAAGCTCGCGCGCCATGCGGGCGATGTGGCGCGCCGCGGCGCGCGGGTTGGCCGCGCCAAAGTTGCTGACGATGCGGATGCCGTGCGCCAGGCAACGCGCCAGCACGGGCCTCAGCATGGCATCGAGCAAGGGCTCATAGCCGGCGTCGGGGTTGTCGCGGCGGCGCAGCTGGGCGAGCGCGAGCGTGCGTTCGGCCAGGGTTTCGAAAATGAGGAAAGCGCGTTGCCCGGCGGGGCCGCTGGCGAGCCGCTCGATCAGCGTGTCGACCACCGGCCCGGCGGCATCGGTGCGGTCGCCGGAAAAGCCGGCTGCGCAGCCGATCAGCAAAGGAGGCGGTGCAATGGCATTCATCGGGGCTGACTTTAGGCAGTCCGCCATCATCCGTAAAATCGAAAATTCGGATCAATTGATCTGATTTTCAGATGATGTGAGACGTGCAATCAAAACGGCATTTCGGGGCTCATGTCTGTTTGTGCGTAACATTAGTGAAACTCTCTTTCGAGATTTCAGCGCTACTCCTGTTCGGCGCGCCTTTGACCCGCATGAATGATCACGGAATGGTCGTCGCTCCAAACGGCCGTTGAAAAACACCTCACCCCATGGCCACCCGTCCCCGCGCGATATTCACCATCTGCTCCAACAACTACGTGCCGATGGCGAGGGTTTTGCTGGAAAGCGCGAAACGCCACCATCCGGAAGCCGATGTTTATCTGTGCCTTGCCGACGAGGCGCTGCCAGAGGCCGCTTTCTATCCGGGGCAATGCGAACTCATTGCGGCCAAGACGCTCGGCATTCCGAACTTCCGAGAGTTTGCGTTCCGCTACGACATCATGGAGTTCAACACGGCAATCAAGCCGTTCATGATCCGGCATCTGCTCGCGCGCGGACATGAATCCGTGGTGTACCTGGACCCTGACATCGAAGTCTTCGCCCCGCTCGAACGGGTGTTCTCGCTGCTCGACGAAGGCGCTTCCTTCGTGCTCACGCCGCACCTCACTCAACCGCTGGAGCAGCCCAACTTTCCGAACGATCTCGGGATCATGCGCGCGGGTGTCTACAACCTGGGTTTTCTTGGGGTGGGGGCTGGCGAGGAAGCCGACCGGATCCTTCGCTGGTGGTCGCGGCGCCTGCAATACGAATGCGTCAACGAGCCGGATCGCGGCATCTTCGTGGATCAGAAATTCATGGACCTGGTGCCAGGCTTTGCGGCCGGCGCCCGCATCCTGCGCGACACCGCCTACAACGTGGCGTACTGGAACCTGCAGCAGCGCGCACTCGGCGGAGAACCGGACGACTGGAAGATCGATGGCGCGCCACTTCGCTTTTTCCATTTCAGCGGCATCGATCCGTTCAACCCGAAGTACCTGTCCAAACACACCGAGTCATTCCGTGATGAGCAGCAGTCGCCGCTGCTTGGCGAACTTTTGCGCCGCTATGCCGCGCAGGTGCTCGCGAACGGCCACGGCCGGGTACCGAACGCCATTTACGCTTACGGGCGCTTTGCATCAGGCACGCTGCTGCCCGAGGTAGTGCGCCGGATGTTCCGCGACCGCCATGTCCACTGGTCCGGGGGCGATCCGTTCCACACCTACGAGGAGTATCTGCACCTGCCGTGCGCACGAACCGCCGGCACTGCATCCCGCGGCGTCACGAACCTGATGTCGTACCTGCACGAGCGCGAGCCCTGGCTGCGAGGCATTTACGATCTCGCAACGAGTGAAGGCGTAGGCCGCTACGTCGACTGGTACGTCCAGAATGCGCGAACACTATTGAAAGACAGCCGGCTCGTCGCACCCGTCGCTTTGCGCGCCGGCGTTCAGGCGGCGCCCGCCCACGGTCGGCGCCCGCCCGCAAGGCGTGGTGCAGAGCCGGACGCGGCGGTAATCGGCTACCTTCGCCTCGCACTCGGCGTTGGCGAAGCGGGTCGCCAGGTGCTCCGCACGCTGCGGCACGCCGGACTCGATGCGCGTGGCCTGCCGATCCAATTCGGCTCCATGTCCGCCGCCGTGGACAAGTCGCTGGAGCCGCTGTTCGACGACACGGCCACCGCCAGGGTACAGGTCTTCAACATCAACGCGGACCAGTTGCCGGGCGTCATTGCCCACCTGGGGTCGGCCCTGCGGTCGGACGCCTACCGCGTGGCCATGCCTTTCTGGGAGCTCGAACACTTTCCGGCGCCATGGCTCGCGGCCTTCGATCTGGTGGACGAAATCTGGGCGCCGACCCGTTTCATTCAGACCATGCTCGCCCGCAGGATCGGCAAGCCCGTGCTCCACATGCCGCTGCCGCTGGACTTCGAGGCCCCACCGACCTTGGACCGTGCACGCTTCGGACTTCCGGAGCACGCTTTCCTGTTCTTCTTCAGCTTCGATTTTCTTTCCTATGCCGAACGCAAGAACCCCATGGCTCTGGTGCGTGCATTCAAGAAGGCATTTCGCGATGAAGGTTCCGCCCATCCCAACGTATGCCTGGTGCTCAAGACACTCAACGCAGACATCGCGCCTGCGCACAGCCAAGCCCTGCGCGACATCCTGCGTACCGACCTTGACCTGACCCTGATCGAAGAGACTTTGACCCGCACCGAAACGCTGCAGCTGATCACGGCATGCGACGCCGTCGTATCCCTGCACCGCAGCGAAGGACTGGGCCTGCTGATTGCCGAAGCCATGGCGCTCGGCAAGCCGGTGATCGCGACCGACTACTCGGCAACCGTCGAGCTGGTCTCCTCGGACACCGGCTGGCCCGTCGACTTCAAGCTTGTGCCGGTACCCGAAAACCAGTATCCGTTCCACGAAGGCCAGGTCTGGGCCGAACCGGACGAGAACCATGCAGCTTGGCAAATGCGCCAGGTGTTCCACAACCGGCGCGAGGCGCAGCGTCGCGCCGATACCGCGCGCACCATGCTGAAACAGCAGTTCAGTGCCGAGAACTGCGGCGCACGCATGCGACTGCGCCTCCAAGAACTGGAATCGGCCGGCCCGCCATTGCAAGCGGCAATGGCCTGCACACCGGTAGAAGACCGTGCCCGATAAAGCGCTGCGCGAAGCGCAATCCGTTGTGGGCAGGCGCCCAAGGCGCTGGACCTTGATCGGCGATGTCGGCGGCGCGCACAGCTATCACGTGGGCGACGAGGCAATGCTCGAAAGCAACGTGCGCTTGCTGCGCACCATCGACCCGGACGCCACACTGCATGTGGTCTCCGCCGACCCGGCCTTCACCGCGGCAGCGTATGAAGTCGAAGGTCTGCCGCGCCTGGGCTTCGACAACTGCGCATCGGACGAAGCGCGCGAAGCGCTCCTGGCCAGGCTTTCGCACATGCACTGGACCAGCGAAACGCCCGGCGCCTTCGCGCGCATGGCCGACGAATCGGACGGCCTGCTGATCTCCGGGGGCGGCAATCTGCGAAGCACCTGGCCGAACTGCATCTATGAGCGGGTGGCTCTGTGCCGAAAAGCCGTGGCGAACGGAGCGCCGATCATCATCCTGGGCCAGACCCTCGGACCGGAGCTGAACGCGCGGCATCGCGAACTGGTGTCGGAGATCGTCCGCGCAGCGTGGTGGATCGGTGTCAGGGAAGCGCAGAGCTTCGCGTTCGCGCTGGAGCTCGGTGCGCTCCCCGAGCAGTTGTCCTACCAGATCGACGATGCGGCAGAACTCTGGAAAGAAGCTGCCGACACCGAGCCCGCATGCCTGCCCTTCTCCGTGGAGACGCCGTGGATCGGCATTACGTTCCATCCATTCGTCGATCCGACGAGCGACGACCCGTTGCTCGACCAGTTGGCCGATCAACTGGAGCAGACCTCCGCTCGAACGGGTTGTCGGCTGGTGTTCATTCCGCATGCCAGGGCCGCCGCAACTATGGGCGCTCCCTGGTCCGACGAGGATGTGGGTCGCGCGCTGGCACGGCGCATGCGGTCGACGGTGCTTCACCTGATGCCGGTTCTCTCGGCGCGCCAAGTGGCCCGGTTGACCGGGCAGGCACAAATGATCGTGAGTTCGCGCTACCACCCGATCGTCTTCGGGCTGGCGCAGGGCGTGCCGTGCCTCGGCATCTGGGCCGACCTGTACACCCGCACCAAGTTGTGCGGCGCCCTGCAGCACTTCGACCGTGCCGACGATTCGTGCAGCCTCGAAGGCATCCGTCAGCAACAGCTCGCGCGGAAGCTGGCCGAGCTGTGGAATAGCCGCGCGGCAGCGCGCGAGAAAATTCATGCGCTAGGCCTGCAGAACGATGCGGACGAGCAGCGCCGTCGCCGTCAGCTTGTGCGGCTGGTCATGCAGCGAGAGGCGGCGGACACGCCGCAGCCCGATCGGCTGGCCGGCATTCTGGCCACCGCCATGCGCGAACCGCATGCCTTTACGGCGCCTTTCGGTTCGGGGGAGCCGACCAGGAAGGCGCCGATGACCGAGGCGATGCCGCGCCACGCGACTGCGGGCCGCGCGCTGCCCGCGTCACTTCATCTCAAAAAGGATCCAAAGATGCTGACCGACGCAGACTGGCAGAGTTTTTCGCGCGACGGTTTCCTGCACCTTGGGCAGGTGCTCGATGCTCAACAGGTACAGGCGCTGCAGCAGCGTGCTGACGCTCTGGCCCTGGGGCAGATCTCGAATCCGGCGATCCAGATGCAGTACGACACGGGCGGCGCCTACGAGGCGTTGCCCGAGGCCGTGAGCCAGTTCGAAGAAGGCACTCGCCTGTACCGGAAGATTCAAGGTCTGGAAACAGACGACCTTTTCGCAGCGCTGATCGACAGGCCGCTCTTTCGCGAGATTTGCGCGCACATATACGGCGCCCATGCGGCGGTGTCGATCTTCCGCGCCATGGTCATGAACAAGCCAGCAGGCCAGGGCACCTACCTCCCATGGCATCAGGACGGCGGCACGGTTTGGCAACTCGACCGCGACCCGCAGGCAACCATCTGGGTTGCGCTCGACCCCGCAACCCGGGACAACGGCTGCATGGATGCCATCCGGGGCTCGCATCGCCTGGGCTTGCTGAGCCTGCACGGCAGTACCTTGACCGAAGAGCATGTGCGCGAGTACTGCCGCGACGATCTGACGGTGCCGCTCGAGGTGCCTGCGGGACACGCAGTGCTTCTGCACAACTGGCTGATCCATCGCTCCGGCATCAACCCTTCATCCACGCCACGGCGCGCCTTCACCATGTGCTGCATGGATGCCCGCACGCGCGGCATCCTGACAGGCGATCATTTTCCAGTCGTTTTCGGCGAGCAGGCCTCCGAGCCTGATCCGTTTGTGCGCCAGTTGAAGCAGGATCATGCCGCGCAGACCGACAAGGCCACCCAGGCCGAGGAATACGCGTTGAGCCTGCGCGACCAGAACACGCAGCTCCAGATGTCGATTGCCGAGGCCACGAAGTACGCACAAAGCCTGGAAGCGCAAGCCGCAACCTTGCAGCAGCACGGCCTAGATCTGGAAGACGCACGCCAAGAGAACCGTCGGCTCGCGAACGCGGTGACGCAAATGCGTGGGGAGATGCTTGCATTGAGCCGCGCGCTGGACGCCGCGGCGCAGCCGCCCCAGGCTGCACAGGCTGCACACGTTGCACACGCGCTGCAGGAGGAACTGAACACGCTGAAGGTTCATGCGGAGCAGCTGGCAGCATCCATGCAAGCCGTCTACGCCTCGAACTCGTGGCGCGTCACGCGCCCGCTTCGCGCAATGTTCGGGGTGCTGCGCAACCAGCGCTAGCGACGATCGAAGTCAAGCGAACAAGGCAGGCCCAGCTTTCGAATGACCGGCTTTCACCATAGCGGTAAGAGCCGGTGCACACAGGCCACACGGCAGTTCACAGTGCGCACCGGCTGGGCTTTGCCGCGCACAGGCATGATGGGGTCTACCAGATCGGCCCGGAAAGCCTGAGAGCCTTCCTCTCGACCCGGACCCTGGAACCGACGGAGCGGTACCCATGAAAGCACCACCACGCCTGCAGGCGCTGGTCAACGAAGGCCTGATCGACACGGTGGTACGCCAGCTGATGAGCGGCAAGGAAGCCATGGTCTATGTGGTGCGCTGCGGCGACGACACCCGCTGCGCCAAGGTCTACAAGGAAGCCGACAAGCGCAGTTTTCGACAGGCCGTCGACTACACGGAAAACCGCCGCGTGCGCAATTCGCGCGAGACGCGCGCCATGGCCAAGGGCACGCGCTTCGGCCGCCAGGTGACCGAGGCCATCTGGCAGAGCGCCGAGGTCGATGCGCTCTATCGGCTGGCGGCGGCCGGCGTGCGCGTGCCGGTTCCCTACAACTTCCTGGAAGGCGTGCTGCTCATGGAGCTGGTGACCGACGCCAACGGCGACGCGGCCCCCCGCCTGAACGACGTGGCATTCACACCCGAGGAAGCCATGCAGCACCACGCCAGCCTGCTGAAGGAAGTGGTGCGCATGCTGTGCGCGGGCGTCGTGCACGGCGACCTGTCGGAGTTCAACGTGCTGCTGGCAGCCGACGGCCCGGTGGTCATCGACCTGCCGCAGGCCGTGGATGCCGCGGGCAACAACCACGCCAGGCGCATGCTCCTGCGCGATGTTGAAAACCTGCGCAACTTCTTTGGCCAGTTTGCGCCGGAACTCCTGGGCACGCACTACGGCGACGAGATCTGGCACCTGTACGAGCGCGGCTTGCTGCGCGTCGAGTCGGTGCTGACCGGCACGCACGTGCGCGACACCGGGCCGGTCGACCTGGGCAATGTGCTGCGCGAGGTTGACGATGCGCGCGAGGAAGAAGCGGCGCGGCGCCTGCGCATGCAATTGCCGCGGCTGTGAGGCCGGGCCTCAGGGCCGTTGGCTTTTCAACTCGCGCAGTTGCTCCTCGGCATGCTCGAGTTCTGACCGAAGCAGCCGGATGTCGTGCTCCAGCTTGTCGATGCGCGCCGCACGGCTTTGAGGCGGTTCCGTCCCCTGGCAGCGCGTGCGAAGCGCGGTCAGTGTGTCGGCGAGTTGCCGCCGGCGCAGCATCTGCCCCCTGGAGCGCGCCAGGTCCATGTCGCGCTCCAGCGCAGCTTCTTCCGCATGGCAAGAAGTGCCCTCCGCCGATTCCGCAGGTTGCGCAGGCGGCGTGGATTGGGCGAAGGCGGGCATTGCCAGGGCCAGCGCAATGACGAGGAGGCTGCGTTTCACGCACGGCTCCCATCGCGGTCCTGAGGGCCACCGTGCCGATCGAATTTCATTGCGACTCCCGTTTGTTGGCGGTGCCAGGGTCCGCTTTGCCTGATTCTGTCCCAGGTCAGGACGTAAGAAGGCCCCTCACGCCAGTTCCTCCACCCGCAGCGCGGTGACCTTCCCTGCGACCGAGGGATGTGCCTGCAGCGCGTGCAGCGCCAGGTCCATCGTGCCCTGCTGCACCGGCTGCGTCAGCACCAGCACCTGCGGGCCCGAGCCGGGCTGCGCAGCAGCAGCCAGCGTCACATGGCGTACCGGCACCTGCTGCCGCACGAGCCAGGCAGATATCGCCTCGACGTCGCCGGCCGCATGCACGGGCACGCGCAGGTAGTGCGATGAGCATGTCGCGGCGCGCGGCAGCACCGGCAAGGCGCTCATCGCGTGGGCATGAAACCCGAGGTGCGGCACGCGCTGTGCCGCATGGGTGCCGTCGAGCCGCGCCACGTCCACCAGATCGGCGATCACCGCCGAGGCGGTCTGCTCGGACCCTGCACCCGCACCGTAGTACATGGTGACGCCGGCCGCATCGCCCTTGACCATGATGCCGTTCATCGACCCGTTCACATGCGCCATGAGGTGCGACACGGGCACCAGCGCGGGCTGCACGCGGAGCTCCACGCCCTCTTCCCTCCGGCGGGCCACGCCCAGGAGCTTGATGCGAAAGCCCAACTGCGCGGCGCAGGCCACGTCCGTCCGCTGAAGTGACGTGATGCCTTCCACCTGCACGTCGGCAAGCCGCACGGAGGTGCCGAACGCATTGGCGGCCAGCAGGGTGAGCTTGTGCGCGGCGTCGATACCCTCGATGTCGAAGGCCGGGTCGGCCTCGGCATAGCCCAGTGCCTGGGCCTCGGCGAGCGCGGCGGCAAAGTCCAGGCCTTCGTCCTCCATCTTGCTCAGGATGAAATTGGTGGTGCCGTTGATGATGCCCGCCACCCACTCGATACGGTTGGCCGTGAGGCCTTCGCGCAGCGCCTTGACGATGGGAATGCTCACCGCCACGGCGCCCTCGTAGGCCACGGCCACGCCATGCTGGCGAGCCGCGGCAAAGATCTCGGCGCCGTGCACCGCCAGCAGGGCCTTGTTGGCCGTGACCACGTGCTTGCCGTGCGCAATGGCGGCCAGCACCCAGTCGCGCGCTGGGCCGGTGCCGCCAGCCACTTCCACCACCACGTCGACGTCCGGGTGCGTGGCCACGCGCAGCGGGTCGTCCGTCACCGGAACAGTGCCGCCCACGATGCGCGCGGCACGCTCCAGGTTGCGCGCCGCCACCATCACCAGTTCAATCGGCCGGCCCGCGCGTCCGGCAATGTCGGCCTGGTTGCGCGCCAGCACCCGGAACGTGCCCGCGCCGACGGTGCCGATGCCGATCATGCCCACGCGCAATGCGCGAGGTGCCGCGGAACGGCTGGGCAGGGGTTCGAGTGACTGGACTGGATCGCGGTACATGGAAATCTCCGGGTGAAAAACAAAAAACCCAGCTGCCAGAGCTGGGTTCATTCATTCGGAGAAGAGCGATACACCAGGTGGCTGCCGAAACGGCCACCTGCGCGTGCTCAGGGGGCCGCGGTGGTAATGGTGGTAATCATTCGTGCAACCAACGCCCCGTTCGCCCGCGCGAAGGCAGGCGGCGTCAGGCGGGCCAGCGAGGCTGCGCAGACGGTGGTGGGGAAGAAATGGCACGGCATGAAGCTGGGAGTGTACACAAGGCCCGCCTGGCGGAGGGGCCTTCCCGCGCAAAACCCGCTGAAATACGGGGAGCAGGCCTACACATCTCTGCCCGCAGCGAGCCTAATGTCTTGGGAAAAGAACTGCATCATCCAGGAGGCAGCATCATGAAGAATTTCGTCCTAGAGCCGCGCATGCGGGCAAGCTTCGGCGGCGCTTTCTACCCCACTGGCTATTCGATGGTGATGTTTCCGAGCCCGGAGGACGCCAGCCGCATCGGCCACAAACTGATCGAAAACGGCGTGAGCGGCGACGAGATCTACCTGATTCCCGCTGCAACGATCCTGGAGGAGATCACGCCCACCGTGAGGGAGGCCGACGAGCCGCTGCCTTCGGCCGGCACCGATGCGGCCACCGTGCGCGCCTATACCAAGCTGGCGCGCGAGGGCCACACCGGCCTCCTGGTCAGGACGAAAAACGAGGAAGCCGCCAATCACCTGATGGAGGTGGTGCGCACCGTGCCCTATTCGATCGCGCAGCGATATCGCACGCTGGTCATCGAAGACCTTTGAGCCCCTGATCCGGCGGTAGCTCAGGCCGCCGCAGCCACGGCGCGCCGCACCACGTCGCGGGCCATGGCCTGCGCCAGTTCGTGTTCGCCCAGAAAGACGGTTGCGGCGGTCTCCTGCGTCAGCAGGCGGGCTTCATCTTCGTTGTGGCTGCGGATTACTGTCTCGATCGCCGGATTGAGCGTGCGCGCGATTTCCATCATCTGGCGCACGTTGATGGCGTCTGGCGTGGCCACCACCAACACCCGGGCGCGCGCAATGTGCGCCTGGATCAGCACGGAAGGATCGGCCGCGTCGCCCCAAACGGCCGCCACGCCGGCTTCGCGCAGCTTCTTCACCAGTTCGCGGTTCTGCTCCGCCACCACATAGGGAACGTCGTTCGCCTCCAGCTCGGACGCAATGCGGCGACCGACGCGGCCATAGCCCACCAGCACCACCTGCCTGGACAGGTATCTGGCTTCGGTGGTCGTGGGCAATTCGGCCAGCGGGTGGTCGCGCGATTCGAGTGCCAGCGCCAACGGAAGACGGGCGTGCAGCCATTTTTGCAACGGCACGATCAGGCTGAACCACAGCGGATTGGTGGCGATGGAAATGAGCGCGCCGGCCAGGATGAGGCTCTGGCCCTCGACCGGCAGCACCCCCAGCGAGACACCGAGCCCCGCAAGGATGAACGAGAACTCCCCGATCTGCGCGAGGCTCGCACTCACGGTGAGCGCGGTGCGCAGCGGATAGCGAAACGCCAGCACCAGCGCGCAGGCGGCAAGCGACTTGCCCAGCACGATCACGGCCACCACCGCCAGAACCTGCAATGGGCGATCCAGGAGCACCGAAGGATCGAAGAGCATGCCCACGGATACGAAGAACAGCACAGCGAAGGCGTCGCGCAGCGGCAGCGATTCCTGCGCGGCGCGGTGGCTGAATTCCGATTCACGCATCACCATGCCGGCGAAGAACGCGCCAAGCGCAAACGACACGCCGAACAATGCCGCCGATGCAAAGGCGATGCTCACCAGTTCGCGCGACCCCGTGCGCGTGACTTGCCAGAGAATCCAGGGAAAGGCCCGCCTTCCGACCACCAGCATCAGCGCCACGAAGCCTCCCACCTGCAGCAGCGTGAGCCCGAGCGTCTGCCACAGAGGGTCCGGCGCAGCGCCCGCCGGATCGCCGGCAGTCCCGCCCAAGGCGCCCGCAAGCGGCGGCATCAGCACCAGGACCAACACCATGGCCAGGTCCTCGACCACCAGCCATCCCACGGCAATGCGGCCCGTGAACGAATCGAGAATGCCGAGGCTCTCGAGCGCCCGCAGCAGCACGACCGTGCTCGCCACCGACAGGGCCAGGCCGAAGACCAGTGCCTCGCCCCATGACCAGTCCCACCAGAGCGCCAGCGCGCCGCCGAGCAGGGTGGCCACCGCAATCTGCGCCAAAGCGCCCGGCAGAGCGATCTTGCGCACGGCCAACAGGTCGTCGAGCGAAAAATGCAGGCCCACGCCGAACATCAGCAGCATCACGCCGATTTCGGCCAACTGCGCCGCAATGCCCGCATCGGCCACGAAGCCCGGCGTGAAGGGCCCGATGATCACGCCCGCCAGCAGGTAGCCCACCAACGCCGGCAAGCGCAGCCGCACCGCCAGGAAACCGAACACGAGCGCCAGGCCCAAGCCGGCGGCAATGGTGTTGATCAGTGAAACGCTGTGGGGCATCGTTCCATTTTGCAGGAACGATGCCTTTCCCTTGCCCTACACGGACATCAATCGGCCATCTTGGTGACGCGGGCGCCTTCGAGCACCTCGGGCTCCTGCGCCTCGACCCAGCTCTCGTTGTTGAGCCCGGCCTGCAGCCGCTCCGTGTCGAGTTCGTTCGTCCACTTGGCGACCACGATGGTGGCCACGCCGTTGCCGATCAGGTTGGTCAGCGCACGGGCCTCGGACATGAAGCGGTCGATGCCGAGGATCAGCGCCAGGCCCGCTACCGGCACATGGCCCACCGCCGACAGTGTGGCGGCCAGCACGATGAAGCCGCTGCCGGTCACGCCCGCCGCACCCTTGGAGGTGAGCAGCAGCACCGCGAGGAGCGTGATCTCCTGCATCAGCGTCATGGGCGTGTTGGTGGCTTGCGCAATGAACACCGCCGCCATCGTCAGGTAGATGGACGTGCCGTCGAGGTTGAACGAATAGCCGGTGGGAATCACCAGGCCCACGCAGGCCTTGTTGGCGCCCAGGTTCTCCATCTTCTCCATCATGCGCGGCAGCACCGATTCGGACGACGAAGTGCCCAGCACGATCAGCAGTTCCTCCTTGATGTACTTGATGAACTTCCAGATGCTGAAGCCGTGGAAGCGCGCAATGAGCCCCAGCACCACGAAGATGAACAGCAGGCAGGTCAGGTAGAACGTGCCCATCAGCTTGCCGAGCGAGAACAGGCTGCCCAGCCCGTACTTGCCGATGGTGAAGGCCATTGCCCCGAAGGCGCCGATGGGTGCCAGCTTCATGATGTAGCCGACGATCACGAAGAGCACGTGCGAGCCCTTCTCGATCACGTCGAACACCAGCGTGCCGCGACCGCCGAAGCGGTGCAGCGCAAAGCCGAACAGCACGGCGATCAGCAGCACCTGCAGGATTTCGCCCTTGGCAAAGGCATCGACCACCGTGCTGGGAATGACGTTCAGCAGAAAGTCGACCGTGCCGGTCATCTTTCCCGGGCCGGTGTAGGAGGCAATCGCCTTGGTGTCGAGCGAGGCCGGGTCAATGTTCATGCCCGCGCCGGGCTGCAGCAGATTGACCAGCAAGAGGCCGACCACCAGCGCGATGGTGCTCACGACCTCGAAATACAGGAGAGCCAGGCCGCCGGTCTTGCCGACCTTCTTCATGTCTTCCATGCCCGCGATGCCGACCACCACCGTGCAGAAGATGATCGGCGCGATGATCATCTTGATGAGCTTGATGAAGCCGTCGCCCAGCGGCTTCATCGATTCGCCGATGGCGGGGTAGAAGTGGCCGAGCAGCACGCCGATGACCACGGCGGTGATCACCTGGACGTAGAGGGAACGGTAAAGAGGAAGTTTTCTGGGTGGTGTGCTTGTTGTCTCTGCCATGTCTTGCCTCCGAATCGGGTTGGAAACTGTAGGACCGTTTCAGCCACTTTCCATTCGTAGAAGCCACATGATTCAAATGAAAAAACCCGCCGAAGCGGGTCTTTTCAATCAGGCTCTGGTCAGCATGATCAGTGCATGTGCAGGCCGCCGTTGACCGAGAAATCGGCCCCGGTGCTGTAGCCGCCCTCGTCCGTGGCAAGCCACGAGATGATGGAGGCAATTTCGCTCGGCTCGCCCAGGCGCTTGACCGGGATGGTGGCCACGATCTTGTCGAGCACTTCCTGGCGGATGGCCTTGACCATGTCGGTGCCGATGTAGCCCGGGCTCACGGTGTTGACCGTGACGCCCTTGTTCGCCAGCTCCTGCGCCAGCGCCATCGTGAAGCCGTGCATGCCGGCCTTGGCCGCCGAGTAGTTGGTCTGCCCTGCCTGGCCCTTGGCGCCATTGACCGAGCTGATGTTGATGATGCGGCCCCAGCCTTTTTCGACCATGTCGCCCACCACCTGCTTGGTGACGTTGAACATGCTGTTGAGGTTGGTCTCGATGACCGCGCTCCAGTCTTCGGGCGTCATCTTCAGGAACATGCGGTCCCGCGTGATGCCGGCGTTGTTGACCAGCACGTCGATGGGACCGTGCGCAGCCTTGGCGGCCGAAAACGCCTCGACGGTGGATTGCCAGTCGCCGACATTGCCGACCGACGCATGGAACTCGAAGCCCAGGGCCTTCTGCTCGGCCAGCCATTTGGCATGGTCGCGCGTGGGGCCGCAGCCTGCGATGACGGTGAAGCCGTCTTTGTGCAGACGCTGGCAGATGGCAGTTCCGATGCCACCCATGCCTCCGGTGACATATGCAACTTTCTTGCTCATAAATCTTCCTTGATGTGTTGCGAAGCTAAAGCCTGAACGGCCGCCTTCACTCTAGCGAATTTCAAGCCACCTATCGCTGAGGAAAACACTGAGCCAAGCTGGCAAGCAGCTGTCAATGCAGGGCCGATGTGCAACCATATGCATGAGTCTGTACCTTCTTGCGCATTCCGCTGCCCTTCAAGGAGTTCGAAAGTATGAATTTCGGGATTGTCACAGTGTCCGGAATTTCTGGCCTCGAGCCGCTCTCCGTGCTCGCTGCCCGAGTCGGCGCCACCCTGCGTGAACGGCGCCAGACGGTGGCCGTAGCCGAATCTTCGGCCGGCGGGCTCGTGTCGGCTGCCCTGCTTGCCATTCCCGGCGCCTCGGCTTTCTTCCTTGGCGGCGCGGTCGTCTATTCGCGGCGCGCCGCCAAGGCGCTGCTGGGGCTCACCCCGGAGGACATGGCCGACGGCATGCGCGCGGAAACAGAACCCTATGCCAGGTTCATCGCGGGCAGGATCCGCGACGGCCACCGCGCCACGTGGGGAATTGCGGAGAGCGGCGCGGCCGGCCCTTCCGGCAGCCCGTACGGCGACGCGCCGGGCCATGTGTGCGTGGCTATCGCCGGTACGGCCACCGCAAGCAGGACCATCGAGACCGGCGACGCGGACCGCGTGTCGAACATGGATGTGTTCGCGCGGCAGTTGCTCCTGCTCTTCGACGAGACACTGCGCGCGCAATCCTCTGCAGGCTAATCCGCCTGCACCCCCGCCGCCCGGATCACCTTGCCCCATTTCTCGGTCTCGGCGGCCAGGTGCTTGCGCAGCGCCTCGGGCGTCACCTTGTCCATGGACACGGCCTCGGTGCTCAGTTCGGCGAAGCGCTGCTTCACCATGTCGTCCTGCAGCGCGGCGCGCAAAGCGGTGTTGAGCTTTTCCATCACCGCCGGCGGCGTGCCCTTGGGTGCGTAGATGCCGTGCCAAACCTTCACGTCGAAACCCTTCAGGCCTTGTTCGTCGAGGGTGGGAACGTTGGGCATGCTGGACAGGCGCCTGGGCGTGGTCACGCCGAACACCTTGACCCGGTTGCCGTCCTTGATGACCGGCGCGGTCTGGGTGGTCTGGTCGCACAGCAGATCGACCTGCCCGCCCATCAGGTCGTTGAGCGCGGGACCGGCGCCCTTGTAGGGCACGGTGGTGAGCTGCACGCCGATCTGGTGCGCAAGGAGCATGCCGCACAGCTGCGACACGGCACCGACGCCGGCGTTGGCGAGCGTCACCTTGTCCTTGTGGATCTTCACGTAGGCCAGCAGCTCCTGGAAATTGTTGGCCGGAAAGTCCTTGCGCGAAAGCAAGGTCATGGGCACGTCCATCACCTGTCCGACGTATTCGAAGTCTTTCAGCGGGTCGTAGCTGAGCTTCTTGTAGAGCGCGGGTGCGGTGGCCATGCCCATGTGATGGATGAGGATGGTGTAGCCGTTGGGCGCCGCCTTGGCCACGCGCCCGGGCGCGATGGTTCCGCCCGCGCCCACGGTGTTCTCGACGATGACGGTCTGCCCGAGCGACTTGCCCATCGGGATCGCCAGCATGCGCGCGACCACATCGGTCGGGCCGCCGGCCGAATACGGCACGACCATGGTGATGGGCTTCTCGGGCCAAGGGGCCTGCGCCGCCGCGGGCGAATGGGCCGCCAGCAGGCAGGCGCCCAGCGCAGCCGCATGCATTGCCCGTGTTTTCCAGTTGTTTGTTGCTTTCACTTCGTTGTCTCCTTTGTCTTGATGTCGATCTGCGGCGTTCGTCAGGGCGCCGTTTGCGTATCGAGCGCGAGCAGGCGCTCGGCCAGGCGCACCACGGGTGCGTCGACCATGCGCCCGTCGAGGCTCGCCACGCCGCCGCCGGCGGCGCGGGTCGCCTCCATCACGCGGCGAGCCCATGCCAGCTCATCGGTGCTCGGCCCCAGCGCGGCGTGCACCGGTGCGACCTGGTCGGGGTGAATGCAAAGCTTGGCGCCGAAGCCGCCCCGGCGTGCACGCGCGGCGTCGGCCGCGAGCCGCGGCGCATTGCGCCAATCGGGCGTGACGCCGTCGATGGGGGCGGCCAGGCCGGCACGGCGCGAGGCCAGCACCAGTGCCAGGCGCACCGGCACCAGTTCAGCCTCGTCCGCATCGCAGGCAAGACCCAGGTCGGCCTGGAAGTCGAGGTTGCCGAACGCGAGCCGCAGCACCTGCGGCGCGGCCGCGAGTTCGCCAGCGGCTTCGAGGCCCGCGGCGGATTCAATCAACGGCACGAGCAGGCCCTTGAGTCCGATGTCCGCGGCGAGCTGATGCAAGTCGGCGGCGCGCTCTGCCTTGGGCAGCACCACGCCGGCAATCAGGCGTTCGGCGGCAAGCTCGCCCACCAACGCACGGTCGCTGTCATGCCACGGCGTGCCATGGGCATTGATGCGTACCAGCAGGCGCCCTCTTTCCGCGGCGGGCAATGCGGCGAAAGACGCCCTGAGCTGCTCGCGCGCCGCCACCTTGCGATCGGGCGCCACGGCATCTTCGAGATCGACGATGACACCGCCCGCACCGGTGGCCAGCGCGCGCGCGTGGCGCTCGGGCCGGTCGGCGGGCACGAAGAGAAAGGTGCGCGCCAGGGCCAGCGCCGCATGCGTGGCCGTGCTCACACCGCCCCCGCCTCTCGCAGCGCGGCTATCTCGGCATCGCCGCGGCCCAGGCCGCGCAGGATGGACTCGGTGTGCTCCCCGACCGCGGGCACGGGGTCCATGCGGTAGTCGAAGGCACTCTGGCGTCCCGCCGGCAGCAAGGCTGGAATCTCGCCCGCCGGCGAGCCTACGTTTCGCCAGCGCTCGCGCGCCTGCAATTGCGGATGCGCCCATAGCCCGGCCATGTCGTTCATGCGCGCATTGGCAATCTGCGCGGCGTCTAGGCGTTCGACCACCTGCACGGTGCCGAGCGTGCTGAAGGTCTCCACGATGATCGCGCGCAGTGCATCGCGGTTCTCGTTGCGCCGCGCGTTGCTGTCGAAGCGCGCGTCGGTGGCAAAGCCCGGCTGCAGCAGCACCTTCTCGCAGAACACGCGCCATTCGCGCTCGTTCTGCAGGCCCAGCATCACCGTGCCGCCATCGCCCGCGGGAAACGGGCCGTACGGGTAGATGGTGGCGTGCGAGGCGGCGCTACGCGGCGGCGGCGGCGCGCCTTCGTAGGCGTAGTACATCGGGTAGCCCATCCACTCGGCGAGCGACTCGAGCATCGACACGTCGATGTGCGAGCCCTTGCCGGTCTTTCCGCGCTGGAGCAGCGCCGCGAGGATGCCGGTGTAGGCGTACATGCCCGCCGCAATGTCGGCAATGGAATTGCCCGACTTGCACGGATCGTCCGGCGTGCCCGTGACCGACAGGAAACCCGCCTCGCTCTGGATCAGCAGGTCATAGGCTTTCTTGTCGCGGTATGGGCCGTCTTCGCCGTAGCCCGAGATGTCGCAGACGATGAGCCGCGGGTGCTTCGCCTGCAGCGCTTCGGCGCCCAGCCCCATGCGTGCGGCCGCGCCGGGTGCGAGGTTCTGCACCAGCACGTCGGCCTCGGCCACCAGCTCCTGCAGCACCGCGAGCGCGGCAGGCTGCTTGAGGTCGAGCGTGAGGCTTTCCTTCGAGCGGTTGACCCATACGAAGTGCGAGGCCTCGCCGCCCACGCGCGCATCGTAGGCGCGCGCAAAGTCGCCGACGCCGGGTCGCTCCACCTTGATGACGCGGGCGCCAAGATCGGCCAGCTGGCGGGTACAGAACGGTGCCGCAATCGCGTGTTCGAGCGAAACCACGGTGATGCCGTCGAGAGGTCTTGTCATGGGCTTTTTTCCTTGTTCATGCGAGCACGGCCGTGGCCTGCATGGTGAGCCAGCCATCGGCGTCTTCGCCCCAGAGGCTGAGAGTCTTGCCGTCCGTACTGCCTTCGGCCGGCTTGCCGTGCACGCGGAACGGCGCAATGTCGAAGGTCGGCCGCACGGCGCGGAATTCGAAGCGCGCGAGCTGCGCGCCCGGCACGTTCCGGCGCAGCAGGTCGACCAGCAGCGTGGCGATGAGCGGCCCGTGCACGATGAGGCCCGGATAGCCCTCGACCTGCGTCACGTAGCGGCGGTCGTAGTGGATGCGGTGCCCGTTGAAGGTAAGCGCCGAGTAGCGGAACAGCAGCACGTCGTCGGGCACGATCTCGCGGCTGAAGGCGGCGTCCTTCGATGCCGGCGTGGGCGGCGGGGTCTTCTCGCCGGGTGCGGCCGCGGCGCGGTAGACGATGTCGTGTTCTTCGGTGAGCGCAAGGCCGCGTTCGTTGCGCACTTCATGGCGCACGAGCACGAACACCAGCTCGCCGCTGCGGCCCGCCTTGTGGGTGACCGAGGCGATGGTCGAGATGCGCTCCACCTTGTCGCCCACCTGCAGCGGATTGCCCCGCTCCCACGCCAGCCGGCCACCGGCCCACATGCGGCGCGGCAGCGGCACGGGCGGCAGGAAGCCGCCGCGCTTCGCATGTCCGTCGTCGCCGATCTCCGATTGGCGATGGTGCGGCAGGAAATAGAGCCAGTGCCAGAGCTCGGGCAGGCGCGTGCCGGCCACAGGCAGCGCGTCGTCGCGATCCAGCGTGGCGGAGAGAGCGCGCACGGGCGCGGCAGTGACCTCGTCGGTCAGCGTTTCGCTGCGGCCCTGCCACGCCTGGAGCCTGGCCAGCGCGTCGCTGTCGATCAGTGGGGAAGAAGTTTCATGCATGGGAAGGCTCATGGTTTCTCAGTCCACCGCGGCGCCGGATGCCTTCACGATGCGCGCCCACTTGGCGAGATCGTCCTGCAGCAGTTTCGAAAATTGGTCCGGCGTGGTGGGCGCCGCAATCTCGACGCCCTGCTGGTCGAGCTTGTCGCGCAGGTCCTTGGCAACCAGTGCCTTGCGCGTTGCATCCTGCAGCGTGGCCAGCACGTCGGCGGGCACGCCCGCGGGGGCGAACAGGCCGATCCACAGCGTGCCGTTGTAGCCCGGTACCGCTTCGCCGATGGCGGGTACGTCGGGCAGCACGGGCGAGCGCTTGTCGCCGCTTATGGCCAGCGCCCGCAGCTTGCCGGCCTTGATGTGCGAGAGCGCCGACGGCAGGCTCGCGAACACGATCGGCAACTGTCCGCCGAGCACGTCGTTGAGCGCGGGGGCCACACCTTTGTACGGCACGTGCTGCAACGATATGCCAGCCATGCTGTTGAGCATTTCGCCGAGCAGGTGGTTGAGCGTGCCGTTGCCCGCGGAGGCGTACTGGTAGTTGGCGCCCTTCTGCCTTGCAAGCTTCAGGAACTCGTTGAAGTCCTTGGCCGGAAACGAGGGGTTGACCAGCAGCACGTTGGGCACCGCGCCGATCAGACCCACGGGCTTGAAGTCTTTCACCGGGTCGAAGCCCGGATTCTTGTAGAGGGCCGGATTGATCGCCTGGCTGCTGCTGATGGTCATGAGCAGCGTGTAGCCGTCCTTCGGGCCCCTGGCGACCAGCTGCGTGCCGATGTTGCCGCCCGCGCCGGGCCGGTTGTCGACCACCACGCTGGCGTTGTTCATCACCTCGCCGAGCTTCTGCCCCACGAGACGCCCGACGATGTCGTTGGTGCCGCCCGCGGCCTGCGGCACGACCAGCGTGATGGGCCGGGAGGGGTAAGGCTCTGCGCTCGCCGGGCTCACCGCAAGCACAAGCCCCGCCGCCAGCGAAAGCAGCGCGCCGACGCGAAATTTCAGGTTCATGTGTGTTGTCTCCATGCCCGCATGGTCGTTGCCCCCCCGCCTTCGCGCAATCTGCGATTTCGGAACCCAGCCTTCTGAAATACCGAAGGCTTGAGTACGATGGCACCATGCTTTTCGACCTGACTGACCTGCGCCTTTTCGTTGCCACGGCCGAACTCGGCAATCTCACGCGGGCGGCCGAGCGGCAGCATCTGTCGCTCGCGGCGGCCAGTGCGCGCATCAAGGCGCTCGAGTCCCAGGCCGGGTTGCAGCTGCTGCAGCGGGAAGCACGCGGCGTTCGTCTGCTGCCGCCGGGAGAAGCCTTCTTGCATCATGCGCGGCTGGTGCTGCACACCAGACCGAGCAGCTGCGCGCCGACCTGCTCGAATACGGCGGCGGGCTGCGCGGCCATCTGCGCGTGTTCGCCAACACCACGGCGGTGACCGATTTTTTGCCTGAAATCCTGCCCGGCTTTCTTGCGCGCAATCCGCGGATCAACGTCGACCTTCAGGAAAAACCGAATGCTCAGATCCCGCGCGGCGTGCTCGACGGCCGCGCCGACATCGGCATCGTGGCGGGCCGCGTCGATACGCTGGGCCTGGAAGCCATCCACTTCAGCACCGACCGGCTGGTGCTCGTCACCTCGCGCAAGCACCGCTTCGCGAAGCGCCGCAAGATTTCATTCGCCGAGACGCTCGACGAAGACGCCATCGGCATGCAGCAAGGCAGCACCTTGCAGGCCTTTCTGGCGCAGATCACCGACAACCTGGGCAAGCGTCAGAAGCTGCGCATCCAGCTCGGCAGCTTCGACGCCATGTGCCGGATGATCGGCAGCGGCGTAGGCATTGGCGTGGTGCCGGAATCGGCCGCGCGGCGCAACCAGCAGAGCATGCAGCTCGCGCTGATCGACCTCAGCGACGCGTGGTGCGTGCGGGAGCGGTATTTGCTGGTGCGGGACCGGGCGGCGCTGCCCATCTATGCGCAGGCGCTGGTCGACACGCTGTGCCTGCACTATGCCGGTGAGCAGGCGGCCATCGCTTGATGGCGGCTCGGACTACTGAAAACAAGGACTTGCAGGCGATTCGTCAAGAAGCGCGCGCCGTCCCCAATTTCCGTGGACAACTTTGGGGATAACTGATGTGCTTCCTTGTAAACACGATTTAAGTCGTTGTTTTATATGAGGAATAATCAGTTTGCTCAAAATTTGGGCGGTGCACAAAGTGCGCCGCCCGACGAACGACCTATCGCTCGATCGTCAGCGCAACGCCCATGCCGCCGCCGATGCACAGCGAAGCAATGCCCTTCTTGGCGTTCTGGCGCTGCATTTCATGCAGCAGCGTCACCAGGATGCGGCAGCCCGACGCGCCGATGGGGTGGCCAATGGCAATGGCGCCGCCGTTCACGTTCACCTTGTTCACGTCCCAGCCCATTTCCTTGTTCACGGCGCAGGCCTGCGCGGCAAAGGCTTCGTTGATCTCGAGCAGGTCGAGGTCGGCGGCCTTCCAGCCGGCGCGCTGCAGCGCCTTGGTCGACGCGGGCACCGGGCCCATGCCCATGATGGCCGGATCGAGGCCGGCGGTGGCATAGCTCGCGATGCGGCCCAGCGGCTTGAGGCCGAGCGAAGCGGCCTTCTTGGCGGTCATCACCATCACGGCGGCTGCGCCATCGTTCAGGCCCGAGGCATTGCCCGCGGTCACGCCGCCGGCCTTGTCGAAGGCGGGACGCAGGCCGGCCAGGCCTTCGGCGCTGGACTTGCGGTTGATGAACTCGTCCTTGTCGAAGACGATGGGGTCGCCCTTCTTCTGCGGAATGCTCACACCGACGATCTCGTCCTTGAACTTGCCGGCATCCTGCGCGGCCGCGGCCTTGGTCTGGCTGCCGAGCGCGAGTTCGTCCTGCGCGGTGCGGT
Organism: Variovorax sp. OV700; assembly: GCF_900099805.1. Lineage (GTDB taxonomy): Bacteria > Pseudomonadota > Gammaproteobacteria > Burkholderiales > Burkholderiaceae_C > Variovorax. The sequence goes on from NZ_FNDR01000001.1 coordinate 278,854, forward strand.
CAATGCCGAACTTCTTGGCCACGTTCTCGGCCGTGATGCCCATGTGGTACTGGTTGTAGACGTCCCACAGGCCGTCCACGATCATGGTGTCGACCAGCTTCCAGTCGCCCATGCGCTGGCCGTTGCGCGAGTTGGGCAGCACGTGCGGCGCCATGCTCATGTTCTCCTGCCCGCCCGCAATCACGATTTCGCTGTCGCCCGTGGCCACGGACTGTGCCGCGAGCATCACGGCCTTCAGGCCCGAGCCGCAGACGGCGTTGATGGTGAGCGCGGGCGTTTCCTTGGCGCCACCGCCCTTGAGCCATGCCTGGCGCGCGGGGTTCTGGCCCGCGCCCGCGGCCAGCACCTGCCCCATGATTGCTTCGCCGACCTGGTCGGCCGTGAGATTGGCACGTGCGATCACTTCCTTGATCACGAGGGCGCCCAGCTCCGTGGCCGCGATGCCGGCGAGCGAGCCGCCGAACTTGCCGACCGCCGTGCGTGCAGCCGAAACGATGACGATGTCTTCCATGAGGTTCTCCGTTGAAGTGATTTGAAGTGAGTGCGTGGCTTGTCTTGGCGCCGGTCGGTCAGGCCCTGGCCTTGACGTAGCGCCCCGGGGCCGGCTCGATGGCCTTGTAGGCCTTGCCGTTGCCGTAGGTCTTGGGCGCGGGGATCTGCTTGCCCGCGTGGCCCTTGAGCCATTGTGCCCAGTCGGTCCACCAGCTGCCGGGATGCTCCTGTGCGCCGGTCAACCATTCGGCCTGCGTCTTCGGAAACTTGCCGTCGTCGCGGATCCAGTGGCTGCGCTTTTTCTTGGCGGGCGGATTGATCACCCCGGCAATGTGGCCCGAGGCGCCCATGACGAAGCGCTTCTTGCCCGGCAGCAGTTGCGTGGAGGCATAGGCGCCGCCGATGGGCACGATGTGGTCTTCGCGCGAGCCGTAGATGTAGGCCGGGATGTCGATCTTGCCCAGGTCGATTTTCTCGCCGCACACGGTCAGCGCGTTCGGCTTCGCGAGCTTGTTCTCGTGGTACGTGTTGCGCAGGTACCAGGTGTAGAACGGGCCCGGCAGGTTGGTGGCGTCGCTGTTCCAGTAGAGCAGGTCGAAGGGAGGCGGCGTCTCGCCCTTCAGGTAATTGCCTACCACGTAGTTCCACACCAGGTCGTTCGGGCGCAAGAAGCTGAACGTCGAGGCCAGGTCCATGCCCGGCAGCAGGCCGCCCTTGCCCAGCTGCATTTCGCGGTAGGCCACCATTGGCTCGTCCACGAAGATGTCGAGGATGCCGGTGTCGCTGAAGTCGAGGAACGTGGTGAGCAGCGTGACCGACGCCGCCGGCTTTTCGCCGCGCGCCGCGAGCACGGCCAGCGCGGTGCTGAGGATGGTGCCGCCCACGCAAAACCCGAGCGCGTTGATCTGCTTGCTGCCGCTGATCTCCTGCACCGTGTGGATCGCCTTGATGGCGGCGTTCTCGATGTAGTCGTCCCAGGTGGCGTTGGCCAGCGATTCGTCGGGGTTGCGCCAGCTCACCACGAACACGCGGTGGCCTTGCTCGTTGGCATAGCGGATCAGCGAATTCTCGGGCTGCAGGTCGAGGATGTAGAACTTGTTGATGCAAGGCGGCACCAGCAGGAAGGGCCGCTCGTACACCTTGGCCGTGAGCGGCTTGTACTCAAGCAGCTGGAACAGCTCGTTCTCGAACACCACGGCGCCTTCGGTGGTCGCCACGTTGCGCCCCACTTCGAAGGCGCTCTCGTCGGTCATGCTGAGGTGGCCCTGCTTCACGTCGTGCAGCAGGTTATGGATGCCCTTGGCAATGCTCTCGCCCTGCGTATCGATGGCTTTTTTCTGCGCCTCGGCATTGAAGGCGAGCGAGTTGCTCGGCGACGAGGCCGCCATCCATTGCTCGACCGCGAAGCGCAGGCGCGCCTTGGTCTTTTCGTCGCCGTCGATGGCGTCAGCCATGTTCAGAAGCGTGCGGCCGTTGAGCAGGTACACGGCCGCCGAAAAAGCCGCGAGCGGATTGCTTCCCCAGGCCTCCGACGAAAAGCGCCTGTCGCCTTCGGGCTTGGCGGCGAGGCCCTGGCGCCAGAGTTCGGCGGCCTCGGCCACGTACTGCTGCTGGATGGACTGGAGCTTTTCGGGGTCGATGGAGACCTTGGGCAACTCGGGCATCCTGGCGGACGACGGGATCTGCCACAGCGGCGTGCCGCCGGTGACATTGAAGGCCGAGGCCCCCTGTGCGGCGGATTGCTGGAACGATTCCAGCGCCTTGTTCCATCCCTCTGAAAGTGCCTGCTGGAAGGGCGCGAACGCATCGGCCCCCGTCGCTTGTTGCTTCATCATGTCTCCTGGTCCTCACCTGAGTCTGAACGGATGGCTTCTCGTGTTTTGAGTATGCTGCATTTCACGAGGCGCTCACAACGCCGCCCACCTACTTACCGACTGAAACTTGTTGTGTTCATCCACCTGATCGTGATCGGCTGGCTCTACGTCGCCGTGATGATGGCCGTGGCCGAAGCCACCAACACCACGGGCACCGTGCTGGGCGCCATCTTCACATTTCTTTTGTACGGATTGGCGCCGGTGGCCTTGGTGGTTTACCTGATGGGAACACCGGGCCGGCGCCGCGCCATGAGGCAACGCGAGGCCGAGGCGCAGGAGGCGGCACGCCTGGCCGCCGCTGCGGCCGCGGATGCAGCGGCGGCCGCCAAAAAAGATTCAGACCTTCCAGACCAGGGCGGCGAAGCGCCCGCTGACGCCGTCCCGCCGGTGCGAAAAGAACCGTGACGGGTTGGTGACGGTGCACCAGCCGTCGCTGCCGTCGTTGCCATACACGGCATCCACGCCGGCCGCGCGCAAACGCTGGCGCGCGAGCGCGGGCAGGTCGGCGAGCCATTTGCCGGCCGCCGGGGCGGGTCGAAAGCAGCTTGCGGCCTCGGGCGCATGCGCCTCGAACGCAGCCTTGACCTCGGGCCCGACCTCGAACGCGCCGGGCCCGATGCAGGGGCCGAGCCACGCTATGACTTTGCTAGCGCCGCGCGGGGGTCCGGCCTCAGGCTCCGGCGTGAAGCACCGGGCGGTGGCTTCGAGTACGCCGCCGGCAAGGCCGCGCCAGCCGGCATGCGCCGCCGCCACGCGCCTGCCCGATCCGTCGGTGAAAAGCACGGGCAGGCAGTCGGCGACCATGATGGTGCAGGCCAGCCCGACCGTGGATGCGGTGCAGGCATCGGCCGCCGTGCCGTCGCGCACGACGCCCTCCGATTCGGCCTCATCGAGCGCCGCGACGCCGATGCCGTGCACCTGCTGCAGGAAGACCGGGCGCGCGCCGATGGCTTGCTCCAGGCGGTGGCGGTTCTCGGCGACGTCGTCGGCCAGGTCGCCCACGTGGTCGCCGAGGTTGAGGCTTTCGTAGCGGCCGCGCGAAACACCGCCCTGGCGCGTGGTGCACACGGCCCGTACGTTCGGTGGCGCCGGCCAGTCCGGCACGAGCCAGTGCGCGTCCATCATGGCGGGCCCGGCCACCCGGTCAGGCTTCCGCGTCGGGCGCTTGCGAGGGCTGGGCGCGCTGGAAGGCGTCGAGCTCCATGCAGGCCTCGTAGGCCGCCATCGTGCGCGGCAGGCCGCTGAAGTCGCAGTCGAAGCGCTTGCCGTTGAAGATCTGCGGCACCAGGCAGCAGTCGGCCATCGTGGGCGTGTTGCCGTAGCAGAAGATGCCGGCGGGTTGCAGCGCCAGCTGGCGTTCGAAGGCCAGCATGCCATCGCGCACCCAGTGCCGATACCAGGCATTCTTGGCGGCGTCGTCGAGCTTGAGTTCTTTCACCAGGTACTTGAGCACCCGCAGGTTGTTCAGCGGATGGATCTCGCAGGCAATCGACTGGGCAAGCGCGCGCACGTGGGCACGGCCGACCGGGTCGCTCGGCAGCAGCGGCGGCTCGGGGTTGGTCTCGTCAAGGTATTCGATGATGGCCATCGACTGCGAAAAGCGCTCGCCCTCGTCTTCGAGCAGCGGCACCAGCATGTCGGGCGAAATGGCCGAGTACGGGCCCGTGCGATGGTCGCCGCGGGCAATGTGCACCGGCACGTAGTCGTATTCCAGGCCCTTGAGATTGAGCGCAATGCGCACCCGGAAAGACGAAGAGGAGCGGAAGTAGTTGTGCAGCTTCATGATTCCAAGAGCATAGCGCTCACCGGCAGCCCCGGTCTGCCTCTGGCACACTGCCGTTTTTTCCTGTTTCGCTGAAAGGACAGACGCAATGGCTTCCGAGTTTGTTTTCGCCCCTCCCGCGGCCGTTTCCATTCCGGTGGTCGGACAGTCGGCCCGCTTTCCGGTGCACCGCATCTATTGCGTGGGCCGCAACTACGAAGATCACGCCAAGGAAATGGGTTTTACCGGCCGCGAACCGCCCTTCTTCTTCATGAAGCCAGCCGACGCCGCGGTGGTGGTCGATGCGGGGCAGACCGGCACCATCGCCTACCCCACCCTCACCAAGAACCTGCACCACGAGATCGAGCTCGTGGTGGCGATCGGCACCGGCGGCAAGAACATCAAGGCGGCCGATGCGCACAAGCACATCTTCGGTTACGCCGTGGGCCTGGACATGACGCGCCGCGATCTGCAGAACGACATGAAGAAGCAGGGCCGCCCCTGGGACATCGGCAAGAGCTTCGAGCAGAGCGCGCCCATCGGCCCGATCGTGCCGGTGGCGGCAGCGGGCGATGCCGAAAAAGCCGAGATCTCGCTGCAGGTGAACGGCACCGACCGCCAGCGCAGCACGGTCGCCAAGCTGATCTGGAACGTGGCCGAGACCATCGAGCATCTGTCGGCCGCCTGGGAGCTTCAGCCCGGCGACCTGATCTTCACCGGCACGCCCGAAGGCGTGGCCGCCGTGGTGGCGGGCGACACGCTGGTTGGCGAAGTGGCCGGCCTGCCCAAGCTGACCGTCAAGGTCGTCTGACCCTCTTACGTCACGCTTCATGATCCTGCGCGTACCCATCAAGCACTGCAAGAACTGCGGCACCGCAGTGGTCTACCGCGTCCCCGACGACGGCGACACCAAGGAGCGCGCGGTCTGCCCTGCCTGCAACACCATCCACTACGAGAACCCGTTGAACGTGGTGGGCACCATTCCCGTCCTGGGCGACAAGGTGCTGCTGTGCAAGCGCAACATCGAGCCGCGCTGGGGCAAGTGGACGCTGCCCGCGGGGTTCATGGAGCTTGGCGAAACCGCGGCACAGGGCGCGGCCCGGGAGACCGACGAAGAGGCCGGCGCCCACTACGAGATGCAGGGCCTGTTCGCAGTGATCAGCGTGGTGCGCGTGGGCCAGGTTCACCTGTTCTACCGCGCGCGTCTGCTGGACGACCGCTTCGATCCCGGCCACGAGACCATCGAGGCCCGGCTTTTCACCGAGGAAGAAATCCCTTGGGAAGAAATCGCCTTTCGCACCGTGCGCGAGGCGCTGGAGCACTTCTTCGAAGACCGGCGGCGCGGCAGCTTCGATCGCGTGCACGAACTCAGCATCGTTTGAACCGCATGACCCAGGCACCCCGCACCACCCCCATGACCACCTTGCTGCGCCGCGGCGCCCTCGCCTGCGGCCTTGCCCTGGGTGCGGGCTTGGCCGCTGTTACACACGCAGAAGTCGTGGGCGATGTCGACACCGCGTTCAAGCTCATCGGGCCCGACCACAAGATCGTGGTCGAAGCCTACGATGACCCCAAGGTCAACGGCGTGACCTGCTACGTCTCGCGTGCCAAGACGGGAGGCCTAGCCGGCGCATTCGGCGTGGCCGAAGACAAGTCGGAGGCCTCCATTGCCTGCCGCCAGGTCGGCCCGGTCAGCGTCACGCAGCCCCTGCCCAAGCGCGAGGAGGTTTACACCGAGCGGCTGTCGATTCTCTTCAAGCGGCTGCGGGTGGTGCGCATGGTCGACCCCAAGCGCAACACGCTGGTCTATCTCACTTATTCCGACCTGCTGATCGACGGCTCGCCCAAGAACAGCGTCACCGCCGTGCCCATCGACCGCGGCACTCCGATCCCGCTCAAGTAGCTTCCGCCGGGTCCGGCCGCACCGCCGCGCTGAGGGCGCTTTCGCGAGTTTGCTAGCATGCCCCGCGGCGGCTTGCCCGGCGCGCCGACCCGAAGGAACCCTCCGCAACGAAATCGTTCCAACAGAGCCATGCACCTTCAAGATCTAGCTTTTCGTACCGGCGCCGCGGTTCTCCTGGCGGCCGGCCTCGCAGCCTGCACCACCCCGCAGCCGCCCGCGCGGCCGGGCGTGTACATACCGCCGCCAGTCCAGCAGCCGCAGGCCATGTTCATCAGGCCCGCCAGCGGCACCACCATCGCCCGCTTCGACGGCGTGCGCAACAAGGGCCTGGACATTGCCGGAAATGCCGGCGACCCCATCGTGGCTTCGGCCGACGGCCGCGTGGTGTACGTGGGCGGCGAGCTGCGCAGCTACGGCAACATGGTCATCATCAAGCACAACGAGACCTTCCTCACTGCCTACGCCCACGCGCAAACCATCCTCGTGAAGGAAAACGCGGTGGTGCGGCAGGGCCAGAAGATCGCCGAAATGGGCAAGAGCGACGCCGACCGCGTGAAGGTGCATTTCGAGATCCGCAAGAACGGCACCGCCGTCGATCCCGAGCCCTACCTGAGCGGGCGCCTGCAGCAATAGCGCAGAACGCCCTTCAAAGCAGGCTCTCCGGCACCAGCGGAGCCAACAGCTCCAGCTTCCAGCGCGACCAGAAATCTGTTTCCGGCTCCACGTGCAGGATGGTGTCGGCCCCATCGCCCGACGCGGGATTCACCCATTCGATGCCGCCACGCGGGCCCAACTGCAGCTGATAGGCGCCGTCCAGGCGGATGAAACCGATCAGGCTGGTGAGTTGCTGCGCAATCTGGGGGCTGAAGATGAAGATCCCGATCTCGGTGTTGTGCAGCATCGAGCGCGGATCGAAGTTCATCGAGCCGATAAAGACGATGTTGCGGTCGACCACGGCCGACTTTCCGTGCAATCGTCCGCTCGCCGAGCCGTAGATGCCGAAGCGCTTGGTTTCCTCGACGCGCTTGGGGCTCAGCTCGTAGAGTTCCACGCCCAGGCCCAGCATCTCGGGCCGGTAGCGGCGGTAGCCGATGTGCACCAGCGATTCGTCCGTGGCCGCCAGCGAATTGGTGACGATGGTGTAGCTCACGCCCCGTTGCCGCACGAGGCGCATCGTCTCCATGCCGCCGCGACCCGGAATCAGGTAGGGCGTCGTCTGCAGGATGTTCTGCTGCGCGCCGCGCAGGTATCGCCGCACGTTGTAGAGCACGCTGTCGGTCGATTCGTCGGCCGGCAGCCCGCGGGCCTCGTCCGTGGGCCCCAATGCCTTGGCGGGGGCGTCGGCATACGCTTCGGCGCGCGCCCAGACAAGCGACAACACGCCCTCGTCCAGATCCTTGGCGAGCGCGTTGTTCCCAAGCAGGTCGGTGGAAACGATGGGCTCGGGATGCAGAGTGTCCGGCCCTCCGGTCAGTTGCTCGAAGCGTTCGCGCAGCTGCTGCGGCGTGCCGCCGGTCGAGACCAGCGATTCGACGGGATACACATAGGGGCTGTTCCAGTACATGTCGAACAGCGACGAGAGCCGCGGCACGACGGTGCCAGCCACCAGCGTGTCGATGTCGATGAAGTTGGAGCCGCCATCGCGCAGAAAGTATTCATTGGCGATGTTGCGCCCGCCCATCACCGCCATGGTGTTGTCCACCACGAACAGCTTGTTGTGCATGCGGCGATGCACGCGGTCGAAGTCGAGCAGTGACGACGCCCAGCGCGTGCCCAACCGGCCGCGCCCGGCCGGGAACGGATTGAACATCCGCACTTCCACGTTCGGGTGCGCCGCGAAGCCCGCGAACAACGGGTCGGCACCGGCGGTGTAGAGGTCGTCCACCAGGAGGCGCACGCGCACACCGCGCTCTGCCGCATCGCGCAGCGCACGCAGCAGGTAGCGACCGGTTTCGTCGTTCTGCACCAGGTAGTACTGCACGTCGATGGAGCGCTGAGCGCGGCGCGCGAGCTCGATGCGCGCATGCAGCGAATATTGCGGCATCGGCAGCAGCCGGAAGCCGCTCAGCCCCTGCCCTGGCGGCGACGCCGCGGTGACCATTCGCCCCAGCTCCGTGTCGGCGCCATCCGTGATTGCCATCGACGGCTTGCGTTCCACCCCCGCCGGTAGGCCGGCGCAGCCGGCCAGGAACAGCAAGGCAAGGCCAAGCAGCAGCCACAGCTGCCGTTGAGCCCAGGAGCGGCGGAAGCCGACGTTGACGGCCATCTCTGAAATTTGCGGGATTAGGTGTTCTGACATCGGGTCGATGCGGTGCGCGCAGCGCGCAGGGTGGCCGGTTTCTACCATGAGCCAGTCGAAGCCGCGCGCATGGAGTCTTCCTACACCATCGGCAAAGCCAAGCTGACGCACGCGCCATTGCCGCCGCGCCACATTGACCCGACGAATCGAAGCAGGCCGGCATTTCCGGATGCCGGGCGTGTGCCACTCAGCGAGGTATGCGGATGACGAAGAAGAAGAACAGCAACAACGGATTGCTGGCGCGCCTTGGCGGCAAGCTGACGATGATCGGCTTCGGCTCCATCGGCCAGGCGCTGCTGCCCGTGCTGCTGCGTCATTTCGATCTCAAGGCTTCGGACATCAAGATCGTGAAGGCAGGCGAAGACCGCAGCGGGCTGGCAAAGAAGCTGGGGGTCGAGGTCATTCCCACCCGGCTCGAAGAAGGCAATTTCGCCGCCGTGCTCGAGCCGCTGCTCGGCAAAGGCGACTTCCTGGTCAACCTGTCGGTCGATGTCTCCAGTCTTGCGCTCATCAAGCTCTGCCGCGAGCGCGGGGTCTTCTATCTCGACACCTGCAACGAGCCTTGGGATGGCCGGTACGACGACCCCGGCCTCCCTCCTTCGCGCCGTTCGAACTACAGCCTGCGCGAGGAGCTGCCGGCCTGGCGCCTCGACAAGCGCAGCGGACCCACGGCAATCATCACGCAAGGCGCCAACCCCGGCGTGGTGTCGGCGCTTGTCAAGCAAGCGCTGCTGAATATCGCGGCCGACACGCATGCCGAACTCGAGTCGATGCCCACCAGCTACGAGGATTGGGCCGCGCTCGCGCAGCAGCTCGAGATCAAGGTGATTCACATTGCCGAACGCGACACGCAGGTCGCCCGCCAGCGCAAGCAGAGAAACGAATTCGTCAACACCTGGTCGATACGGGGCTTCGTCGACGAAGGACTTCAACCCGCCGAGCTGGGATGGGGCACGCACGAGCGACATTGGCCGGCCGATGCGGCGCGACACGGCTTCGGCAGCGACGCGGCCATCTATCTGAGCCGCCCGGGCATCGGCACGCGAGTTCGCAGCTGGACGCCGCTCGAAGGTCCCTACCACGGCTTCCTGGTCACGCATGCCGAATCGATCTCGATTGCCGACCACCTGACGCTGCGCAAGGACGGCGAGGTGCTGTACCGCCCCACGGTGCACTATGCCTATCACCCCTGTGACGACGCCGTGCTCTCCCTGCACGAACTGGCGGGAAAGAACTGGCAGCTGCAACACCATCAGAGAATCGTGCGCGACGAAATCGCCGAAGGCATGGACGAACTCGGCGTGCTGTTGATGGGCAACCCCAAGGGCGTCTATTGGTATGGCTCGCGACTCACCATCGAACAGGCGCGCGAACTCGCGCCTGCCAACAGCGCCACCAGCCTGCAGGTGGTGGCCGGCATCCTGGGCGGCATGGTGTGGGCGCTGCGCAATCCCGATGCGGGGCTGGTGGAGCCGGACGACCTCGACCACCGCGTGGTGCTTGAAGCCGCCATGCCCTATCTGGGAGAAGTGGTGGGCGTGTATGGCGACTGGACGCCGCTGAAGGACCGCTGTCCGCTCTTCAAGGAGGAAATGGACAGTGAAGATCCGTGGCAGTTCCTCAACTTCCGGGTGACGTGATTGCTGTTGCGCAAGGAACTCGGCGTTGTCGAGAATTCATACTACGAAGCCAGCGTGCAGCGGGCGACGCGGTTCGAGGCCACACGCCCGCTCGAAGGCATTGCCACTGCCGACGTGTGCGTGGTGGGCGGCGGGCTGGCGGGGCTCTCGGCGGCGCTCGAACTTGCCACGCGCGGCTTTGCCGTGGTGCTGCTCGAAGCCCAGCGCGTCGGCTGGGGCGCTTCGGGCCGCAACGGCGGACAGGTGATCGTCGGCTTCGGCTCTGACGGCGAAGAAGCGATTGAAGACCAGTTTTCGCCCGAAGACGTGCGCCGTGCCTGGAGCATCTCGGTCGAAGGGCTGGATCTCATGCAGGAGCGGATTGCGAGCTACGCGATCGACTGCGACTGGCAACCCGGCTATCTGAACCTTTCGGTCAAGCCGTCCAAGTCGCGTGCGCTTCGCGAATGGATGGACCACGTGCACCGCGTGCACGGCTATCCGCTCCGATGGCTGGGGCCCAAAGACGTTGCGGAGTGCGTGGCCAGCGAGCGCTTCGACGCCGGCACTTTCGACGCGCGCTCAGGCCATCTGCATCCGCTGAAATATTCGCTGGGCCTTGCGGGCGCCGCGCGCGCCGCGGGTGCCCAGCTGCACGAAAACTCGGCCGCGCAAGTGATCGAGCGCGGTCCCCGCCCCATCGTCAAGACCGCGCAGGGCGAGGTGCGGTGCAGCTACGTGGTGCTGGCCGGCAATGTCTACCTCGCCGAATACGGGGACGACGTGGCACCCGAGGTGTCGTCGCGCATCATGCCCGTGGGCACCTACATGATCGCCACCGAGCCGATGGACAAGGCACGCGCGGATTCGCTCATGCGAGGCAGGCCGGCGGCATCGGACACGAACTTCGTCCTCGACTATTTCCGCCTGAGCGCGGACCATCGTCTGCTGTTCGGCTCGGGCGACAGCTACAGCGCGAGGACGCCGCGCAACCTGATCGAAAAGATCCGCAAGAGCATGCTTGCGGTTTTTCCCCAACTGTCGGATCTGGGCGTCGACCACGCATGGGGCGGCTTCGTCGACATCACCATGAACCAGGCGCCGGACTTCGGGCGCATCGGAGGCAACATCTACTACCTGCAAGGCTTCTCCGGCCATGGCCTGGCGCTCACCGGCATGGCGGGCAAGCTGGCGGCCGAGGCCATTGCGGGACAGGCGGAACGCTTCGATCTTTTCGCGCGCATCGGGCACCACTCCTTTCCCGGCGGCACCATGCTGCGCACCCCTGCGCTGGTGCTGGGAATGATGTATTACCGCCTGCGGGATCTTCTGTAGAACGTTCGCGTTCTCCCTTTAGTCGTCGCCCGCCACCAGCACGCCAAGTTCGCGTGCCGGATGCCGATGCTTCGCGAGCGCCGCGACGAAGGCCTTGAGGGCCGACTCGAAATTCTCCGCGCCGGCGCGCAGCACGCCCGGATCCGGATCGCCCGAAGGCAGGGCCTCGGGAATTTTCGCTTCGGCCAAAAGGACGGCGGACGCGCCGAGCGCAAGAATCGTCTTGCCGTGTTGGAACTGATCCTTGATGAACGGCTCGGTGTGGAGATTGGCGGAGAGAAGCTCCACGCCGCCTGCTCCATCGGGCAGCACGAGCGCGTCGAACAGGAAGCCGGGTTCGTTCTCCATCGAGGCATCGGCTTCCATCGTCTCGCCCTCGGCCGTGCGGAACGGGCCTATACGCGGACCCACCAGCCGGCCCACGGCGCCTTCGGCCAGCAACGCCGCCTGGATGGCCGCAATCTGCTCGCCCTGTATGCCATCCGCCACCAGCAATGCCACCTTGCGCGTTCGCACCGATCCGTCGCCGGGCCGCGCCATCAGCGAGAGTGAAGGCGAGCGCGTCACTTCCGGCTTCACGGGCTGCTCGAGTGCCATGGGCAGCGCGGGCGGCAGCGGCATGCCCAACCCCTCGGCCACCTGCTGCGCCAGCAGCGGCGATGCGTTGACGAGGCTCGCCACCATGCGTTCGCGCACGGCAGGCACGGTGCATTTCGAGAGCTCGAAGCGAAACGCGGCCGCGATGTGCGCCTGCTCGGTCGGCGTCTGGCTGTCGAAGAAAAGCCTGGCCTGCGTGTAGTGATCGGCAAATTTCTCGGGTTTGCCGCGCACCTTGTCCTGCTCCACGCGCTGGGGAAAGGTCATGAAGCCCGCCGAAGCGCCGGCCTGGAATGGACAGCCGCCGCCCAGCGAGTTCGGCTCGTAGGCCGAACGCCCTCGATGGACGGCCTGGCGGTGCATTCCGTCGCGCTGGTTGTTGTGCACCTGCGCCATCGGCGCGTTGATCGGCAGCTCATGAAAGTTCGGTCCGCCCAGCCGCGTGATCTGCGTGTCGACATACGAGTGGATACGCCCCGCGAGCAGCGGGTCGTTGGTGAAGTCGATGCCCGGCACCACGTGCGCGGCACAGAACGCCACCTGCTCCGTCTCGGCAAAGAAATTGTCGGGATTGCGGTTGAGCACCAGGCGGCCTACCGGCGTGAGCGGCACCAGTTCTTCCGGCACGATCTTGGTGGCGTCGAGCACGTCGAAACTGAAGGCATCGGCCTCTTCCTCGGTGAAGATCTGCAGGCCAAGTTCCCATTCCGGAAACTCCCCGGCCTCGATGGCCTCCCACAGGTCGCGGCGATGAAAGTCGGGGTCGGCACCCGAGATCTTCACCGCCTCCTCCCACACCAGCGAATGGGTTCCGAGAACAGGTGTCCAGTGGAACTTGCAGAACACGGAATCGCCGGCTTCGTTCACCAGCCTGAAGGTGTGCACGCCAAAGCCTTGCATCATGCGAAAGCTGCGCGGAATGGCACGGTCTGACATCGCCCACATCAGCATGTGGGTCGACTCGGGCATGAGCCCGACGAAATCCCAGAAGGTGTCGTGCGCGCTGGCGGCCTGCGGCATCTGGTGATGCGGCTCGGGTTTCACGGCGTGGACGAGATCCGGGAATTTCATCGCGTCCTGGATGAAGAACACCGGCATGTTGTTGCCCACCAGGTCCCAGTTGCCCTCGTCCGTGTAGAACTTGACGGCGAAGCCGCGCACGTCGCGCGCGGTGTCCTTGGAGCCACGCTCGCCCGCCACGGTGGAAAAGCGCACGAAGACCGGTGTGATTTTTCCCGCTTCGCGCAAAGGGGCAGCCTTGGTGAACTGCGGAATGCCTTCGTAGCACTCGAAAAAGCCGTGGGCGCCCGAGCCGCGCGCATGCACGATGCGCTCCGGAATGCGCTCGTGGTCGAAGTGGGTGATCTTTTCGCGAAGAATGAAGTCTTCCAGCAGCGCGGGGCCGCGCAGTCCGGCCTTCAGCGAGTTCTGGTTGTCCGCGATGGGCACACCCTGATTGGTGGTGAGCCGTTGGCCACCCGAGTCCACGCGCACCCTGTCAAGGGATTCGATGGTGGCGTTCAGGCCCGGCATGGCCATGCTGCCGGTCTTCTCCGAACCGATCTCTTCCGAGAGCGTGCTGGCGGTTGCCGCCGACGACAGCGGCTCAGCTGTCTGGCCGGCCTGGGGGCGAAGCGCGTTGTCGTGTCCATGCTCCAGCGGCTTGTTCGCGTTGAAAGGCATCGAAGCCGCAAGCGCCTGCGCGTGCGCGGCTTTTTGCGATGGTGGGTCGGGCGGTAAACCGCCCGGCAGGTTCGCGGCGCCGCTGTCGGTATTGCGGGCGGCTGCCGCAGCGCTGGTGGTGGCGCGGTCGGAACCGGGAGGCAGCTTCGAGGTTGGCATGAAAACTCCATTCAATGACTAGCGTCGGTGTCGCAGCAACAGGGCGAGTTCTCAGGCGCGCGCATGCCAGCGCCGGTGGCCGGAGCGCCGTGCCAGCAAGAGCCCGGCTGCGGCCAGCCCGACCATCGCGATGGCCGCGGTGTTGCCTGAAGCCGCGCGGCCCATGTCCAGAGCGATCTCGCCGGAGCGCGGCCCGGCAAGCTGCAGCCGGCGCTTGGTCATCTGCGCGCCCATTTCGCCGAGCTTGTCGGCCAGCAGCTTCTCGGCCGCGGGCAGCAGAATCGTTTCTTCGTCCGCGACGTGATGCATCACGTCCCGCATCAGCGACGACAGAGTCTCGTCGTAGTCGCGCGCTTCGGGCTCCATGGTGCGCAGCAGGCTGATGAGGCGGCGCATCTCCGAATGCTCGTCGCGCGCCTTCGTGATTCGTTCGTCCTCGCAGACCTTGCTCAACTCGGGATAGAAGATTTCTTCTTCGAGCTGCGCATGAATTTCGAGTGCGGTGCAGATGGTGTTGACCAGTCCCTTTTTCACGCGGGACGGCGCACTTGCCTTGTACTGGTGAAAGGTGGAAAGCACGTGCGTGTGGTCCAGGCGAATCATGTTGGTCGCCGTGGGAAACAGCCGGGAAACGATATTTGTCATGGTGAGCTCCAAGGCGAAGAGGGAAAAAAGGGCGCCCGGCCGATGCCGGCCGGGCGTCGGGATCAACGGCCAAAGGCCGGCTCGGGCCTCCCGCTCAGGCGGCCACGCCCGTGACCTCTTCCATCAATTCTTCCTTGCGCATTGCAAGCTGCTCGCGCATGGCCATCAGGTCCAGGCTCTTGGCTGCGCGTGCCTTGACGAAGATCTCGTTGCGCTCTTCCTTCACGTGGTGGTCGATGTACTCGCCCAGCACGATGACCTTGGCGTCGAACTTGTCGTCCACGTCGGTGGCCGATTCGATCTGCGCGATCAGTTCCTTGGCGGTGCCATGCTCGACTTCGGCCTCGTCCAGCAGATCGGTTTCGCTGATCGCCTCGCGCAACGCCGGGTAGAAAATTTCTTCCTCGATCTGCGCGTGAACGGTCAGCTCGGTACAGATCTGGTTGGCAAGCTCGCGCTTCTTCTGCTGCGCATTGGCAGCTCGCGAATGAGTCAGTTCCTCATATTCCTTGAACATCTTCTTGACGTTGCGGTGGTCCGTGTCGAGAAGGCTGCAGGCGTCGGGTGCTGCGCGCTTGGTGGAGGTGGGCATCGTGGGCTCCGGTTGGGTTGATGGAAGCTGAACGATGAAAGGACTGCAAATCCCGCGACGTAGGAAAGCTCCTTGAGTGCACGTAGCACGGCGCACTACCCGCGCGCCGCGCTCCCGCCAGGCCTACCCGCGCCCGCGCTGCGCCAGCAGGCAGCCGGCCGCCAGCCCCACGGCGAAGAGGCCGTAGACGATGCCCATCGAGCGTTTCGAAAGGTGATGCTCGAAACCCGGCGTGAGCCGGCGCGGGGTGATCGTGTAGTCGACCGCGCAGGCCACCGCCGAGGCGGCACCGGCACTGGCAAGCGCCGCGGGCACCGACTGCGCCGGGTGGCGGCTCGCATGCAGCCAGGCATAGAGCAGCGCCCAGAAGATGGCGCTCGCATGGTGCGTGGCATAGCCAATCGCGGTGTACTTGAGCGTGGGTTCGCGCACCGCGAAGGCCTGGTCGCCCCACAGCCAGTGGCTGGTGGCGTTGGTGGGCGCCACCATGCTGCCGGCATCGCGGCGGCCGCACAGCATCAGCGCCCCGGTGGAAGCAAAGCTTGCCAAGGTGCCGGCCACCAGGCCGGTTCGCAGCACTTGCAGCCGGCGCTGGTTTGCACTCTTCATAGGGCCTCCTACGCAGGACTCGCGGCCACGGGCCGTGTCATGGCGCCGGTCGCTCTGGCGCCGATGGTCATCTCGGTCATCCAGGAAACGAGCAGTTGCCCGTAGGCTTGGCGGTGCGCCTGTTTCGAAAGCGCATGGTCGGCGTCGGAGAGAACCCTGTACGTTGCGGAGCGCACGCGCTTGAACGCACCCAGGTAGTTCTCGATCACCGGGTGCGGCACGATCTGGTCGTGCTCCGATTCGACGATGAGCACGTCGCCCGTGAACGCCTCGCATGCGGCCAGCGCGCGGTTGTCGCGCGGGCCGACCAGCGTGCGCCTGTAGGCCACGAGATCGGGCCTGCTCAATTGCCCCTTGGGGGCCAGCCATTCGCGGTCCCTGTAGAGCGCCGGCGCACGCAGCGCGAGCCAGCGCACCGGCCGCATGGCACTGACCAGCGCCGCCAGGTATCCGCCGTAGCTGCTGCCGACGATGGCAATGGCACCGGGGTCGACGGTCGGGTGGCTGATGAGCGTGTCATAGGCCGCGAGCACGTCGCGCAGGTTGTCCTCGCGGGTGACCTCCTGGCGCAGCGAGGCATGGCGCGCGTGGCCGCGGAGGTCGAAGGTCAGGCAGACGCAGCCGAGCGCGGCAATTTCGTGTGCGCGCGCGATGTACTGCTCCTGGCTGCCATCCCAGCCGTGGACCAGGAGAACGCCGGGCACCATGGTGGAGGCGGCAACCAGCGTTCCGGCAATGTGCTGACCATCTACGGATATGTCTATGAAGTTATGTCGGGTCGCTGTCATACGGCTTTTGCAATGCGTATTTGGTGAGGTGTCCTGTCTGTTTGTCGATACCGCGGTAGTGCACCTTTGCATCGGCCGGGATCGGCGCTTCCGCACCATACGCCTCGAAGCAGGAAACGCGCACCCGGTCGAGCGCCGGGTCGCCCCAGAAGAGTTCGAGCGCGACCATTTCCGCTCCCGTCGCGCCGCCGACGCGCCACGACTGCTCCAGCACGCCCGAACGCCAGGTGCCGCCCGCACCCACACCCTGCGCCACGTCGTAGTTCACGCGCGAGGCAAAGAAGCCCGGGAAGCAGTCGATCACCGCCTGGTTATAGTGCCGCGCCTGCTCGATGGCCAGGCACAGCGCCGGTGGCGGGCTGCTCATCGCCAGCAGCGCATCGAAGTTGCCCCGCACGAGCGTCAGGTCGGAGCCGCCATAGACGCTCTGCCCGTCGTTGCCTCGTGTCATGCGCTGGCGGCCGTAGTAGCTCATGATCAGGCGGTCGACCAGCACCTGCCCCACGCTGTAGGTCTCGGGGTTTTCGAGGTTCTCTTCGAGCACCACGCCATGGAGCGCAATCTCGCTCTCTTCCATGGCTGCAAGGCAGCGGTCCAGCGCATCGGCGTCGGTGACCATCGTCTGGCCCCGCCCACCGGTGGCGCACACGGGCTTGACGCGCACCGGGCCGTTTTCCAGCAGCTGGCGCCCGGCCCATCGCGCGTCCTCGAGCGAGAACGCCGAGAAGCCGTCGAGCACCGCATCCGATACGGCGGCGGCAAAGGCCGGCGCCCATCCCTCGGGACAGGCGGCCGCGCGGCCGGCCAGCGGATGCGTGATGGCCTTGGTGGCGACGAAAGGATACGGAACCACGCCGCCGAACAGGTCGTGCAGCGTCGAGATGCCGAGCGAGTGCGCCAGTTGCGTACTGGAGATGGTGTCGCTCGGCACGAAGTACAGCGGCGTGTTCTCGTGGGCGCGCGACGCGTCGTATTCGCCGGCAAAGCGGAACTGCTTCATCGCTGCCAGCCGCTGCGCAAAATTGCTGCGCGTGGCGCGTTCATGATCACTGGCGTAGGCCTCTGGATCCGCACTCCAGACCACGACGCTGCCGCCGGTGCTCTTCAGAATCGTGTCCACGACGGCGACTCCTGAACCGAAAAGGGTGTCCATGGGATCGGCCCCGGTGTCAGCGGTTCGGGCCGATACCGGACAACGCGCCGGCGACGATGGCAAAGGGCCGGCTGAGATCGGTCGTTTTCATCGGGGCAGCTCCTTGTGAACGGTGGCTGTGGCGCAGGGTGGCAATCCGTGCATGTCGATGGGTCCGGCTCCTGCGCTTGGGGCGGGGCCTGGTTTTTTTGAATTTACTGCAGCAAGCGGCGGCCGTCATCCTCGCCGCCATGGTCGAGCAGCTTTCGTCCCGGCGGAGCGGGATAACGCGCGTCGTCGTGAAAGCGGCCTCCTACGCCGCCCGCCCCGCCATCCAGCGATATCCGGCGCATACTTCATTGCGTTGCAAACCAAGGACCCACATGCCCGCTCCATCCACCCCGGAGTCCCGCGCGCTCGCCAAGCTGGCGTGGGAGGCCGCCTGGGAACGGCTGGGCAATGCGCTGCAGCCGCCGCCCGGCTATCCCGCAGCAACGGCCGAGCAGATTTCCGAGTGCTTTCACGTGGCGCAGGCGCGGCTCGACGAGATGCGCGCAGCGTTCGGCGTGCCCGACGAACGGTGAGCGGCCGTCCACCCCGGTCCTGACCGATGCGCATGGCGGCGACTTTCGCCGCGACGCGCGGCTTTCCTACGGCCCCGGCGCCGGCCTTTGGGAATCGTGGAGTCTCCCCTCACAGAGACCCCGGTTCATGGCGCCTTCCCAGCCTCCCGTGCTTGCACCCATTCCCGCAGCCGGCCATACGGCTCTGCTGATCATCGACATGATCAGTTGCTGGGATTTTCCCGACGCCGAGAAGCTCTTGCCGGGTGCGCACGCCATCACCGGGCGGATTGCAGCTCTGAAGGCACGTTGCACGCGCGCCGGCGTGCCCACCATCTACGTCAACGACAACCGGGGGCGCTGGCGCTCGGATTTTCCAGGCCTGGTGGAACTGTCGCTGGCCTCGGGAGGTGCCGGCGCCGAGATCACTTCAGCGCTCCTGCCCGAGGAGCAGGACTATTTTGTCCTCAAACCGAAACAGTCGGCCTTCTTTGCCACCCCGCTGGAACTGCTGCTCGCCTATCTGAAAGCCACCCGGCTGATCGTGACCGGCGTGGCAAGCGATCAGTGCATCCTGGCCACCGTGGCCGATGCGGGCATGCGCGACTTGGAAGCCGTTGTTCCGCGCGACTGCGTGGCGTCGCAGACGCCTGCGCGCAATCAGCGTTTTTTGCGTCAGGCGGAGGAAGCGCAGCGAATCTCCACCACGCCCGGCTCACGCATACGCCTGCCTGCGAAGCGCTGAAAAACCGGCAAACGTCTCGCTCAGGACGCCCCTCCGCCAGCGGGCCCGCTTGCCGCGGACTGCTTCGAGCGGTCCGGTTCGGCCGGCTGAGAAATGATGTTGAGCGTATCGCCCGCTTTGCCGGCGTCACCCTTCGCCGCCGCGTCGCCGAGCGAGAGCATTCCCACCAGCCTTCGGTCGCCATCGACCACCGGCATGCGGCGAATCTGGTAGCCGGCCATTTCGTCCATCACCGTTTCGACGTTGTCGCTGTCGGTGCACCACTTGACGTCCTTCGACATCACGTCGGACACCGCAGTCTCCAGCGAAAGCTTCTGCGCCACCACGCGAAGAACGATGTCGCGATCAGTCACCATTCCCATCAGCCGCTGGCCGTCGCACACGGGAACGGAGCCGATGTCCAACTCGTCCATGGCCTGGGCGGCCAGCGCCACCGAGTCCGAGGGCGACAGGGTTCGAACGCCACGGGTCATCAGTTCGGATACGCGAGTCATTGGGAATCTCCTGGGTTCGTTTACTCAACCACTGCGATGCTCGGCGTTGCGCTTGCGGGTGGCGGCCGCTTTCTTGGCCGAGGCCGAGCGCTCGGCGGCGGTGCGCGATGCCGCCGCAGCGCCGCCCTTGTGCCCGCCCTTGCGCGAAGGCGCGTGGTTTTCGGCCTTGCCGCGGCCGCTGCCGCTCTTCTTGCCGCCGCCGGTCTCGGCATTGACCGTGGCCCATGCGCGCTTCTCGGCTTCGGCCTTGCCCACGCCGCGGTGTTCGTAGCCTTCCTCGATATGTTCGGCCTTGCGTTTCTGCTTGTCCGTATAGGACGACTTGTCACCTCTTGGCATCGTTGCTCTCCTGAAGTGTGAAAGGGATTTCATCCTGCACCGCCCACTCGCGACGGGGGTCGGAAGACACAGGACCTGTGCGTCGGAGCAGTCTGGCGGGGCGAAAGCTGCACGCGTCCGGAGCGCCCCGATGTGGGATTGCGCCGACGGGTCCTGAGGCCGAATGCACGACACCCGGCCCCCTCGCACGCGCGGAATATCCGGTTGCAGGTGGCCGCCCTCGCCGCCGCCGAAGGGCGCATATGAACCTGTCCGATCTGTTCTCCCCCGACCAGCCGCTGCTCGAGATGGTGGTCCGCGGCAGCGTCATCTACTGGTTCCTGCTGATCGTCTTCCGCTTCGTGCTGCGGCGCGACGTGGGCTCGATGAGCATGGCCGACCTGCTGTTCATCGTGCTGGTGGCCGATGCGTCGAGCAATGCCATGCAGGGCGAATACCGGTCCGTCACCAACGGCATCGCCCTCCTGGGCACTCTGATCGGATGGAACTACCTGCTGGACGTGCTCGCCTACCGCTTCGAAAAGGTCGCCGCTTTTCTCGAGCCGCCGGCCGAACCGCTGGTGAGGCACGGCAAGTTCGTCACGCGCACGCTGCGCAAGCAGCGCATCACCGTCGAAGAGGTGCTGGCAAAGCTGCGCGAAGAAGGCATCGACGACTTGAGCGTGATCAAGATTGCGCGGCTGGAGGGCGACGGAAAGGTCAGCGTGATCCGCAACGACTAGCTTCCGGGAGCCTTGATGCCGGCGCGGGCTTTCGATTCTTCCGCGCTGGCGCGTGAAAGGCATTCGGCCTTGTCCCCGCCTTGGCGGTCGTTGCACTTTTCGACGGCGACCTCGTAGTTCACCGCTGCTCTCGTTTCCGCGAGCCGGCGGGCATTGGCGTCGCTTGGATTGCGCTGCTGGTCAAGTTCGGCCAGGGCAATTTTTTCGCGGCCCTGGGCTTCCTTGATGCAGACGATCCTGCCCGGTCCGGCCAATGCCTCGCACTGGCCCAAAGCCACCTTGGAGGTGGCGCCGATCCGTCCCCGGGCGGCGCTGTATTCGACGAGAGCGGGGTCGATCTCGGCCGGATGCGGCGGCGCGGTCTGAGCTGCCGCTGGAGGCACGGCCGAGCACACGACCCACATGGCAACGAACAACGCGTGAAGCTTTTGCATGGCGATCTCCTGTAGATCCGCGTTCAGGCAGTGTGCGCCCCGCACCAGCCCGCCCGGTAGGACGGGGCGCATCGCCGGCGGCGGCGGGTGCCGACGACCTGCAGGCCACAGGACAGCGCCACGCCGAAGCGTCGGCATGTGCTTACGGCCGCTTCGCGAAGCGTCCTACCGATGCCAGGCCGCTGGCTTCTATATTGGCTTCGACGCCGGAGTCTCCGTTGCAAGAAAAACCACCGTGCGTCCAGGAGATCACACCATGAAGAAACTGTTATTGATGTGTGCCGCAGCTTCCTGCCTGACCGTCGTTCAGGTGCATGCGCAAGTGAACCCCCCGCCTCCGACCGCGGCCGATCCGGCGATTGCCGAATTCAAGGCTGCCCGCGACAAGATCGAGGCCGACTACAAAGCCGCCAAGGCTGCCTGCGATGCAATGAAGGACAACGCCAAGGACGTCTGCATGGAAGAAGCCAAGGGCAAGGAAAAGATTGCCAAGGCCGAACTCGACCAGAAGCAGAAGCCCAGCGACGGAAACGCTCGCAAGGTCGCCGAAGCCAAGGTGGAAGCCTCCTACAAGGTCGCCAAGGAAAAGTGCGACGACCTCAAAGGTGACGCCAAGAACGCTTGCGTGAAGGAAGCCAAGGCCGACGAGGCAAAGGGCAAGGCCGACATCAAGGCAATGAAGAAATAATGAATGGTAGGAAGAACCGACGCTCCAAAGACGAAACGGTGAAGCGATTGCAGACGCTCGCCATTTCGGAAGCCCTGCGCGCCCACCTGTCGGCGGAAAACCTCCTGGCCCTCAATTCGCACGGCCAGGAGGTTCTTCACGGCCTGGACTTCGAAGAATCGCAGCTTCTCGTGGACTGCAGCGATCGGCCTCCGGCGGACGCATCCTTGCAGCAGCGATGCGCTGAGCTCGTCATCAGGCACGAGCGGGCTCGGCTGCGGATTGCCACGGTCGACGACGAGCGCACCGCCGCCAAATACTAGCGATGTAGTAGCACTACCGCAGTGTCGCAAGGTACGCGGCGATGTCGCGTGCGTCTTGCTCCGTCACGCCCATTTCCGGCATTGCCGTGAGGCGGTCCACCTCATGCGTATGTCGCAGCCAGCGCACCATGTTGTCCGGCGTGTTGGCGAGTTTTCCCGCGATGAGCGAGCGGCCACCGATGCCGGCGAGCGGCGGTCCCACGTTGGGGGACGAACTCGTGACGCCCGGAATCGTGTGGCAGGCATTGCACGCGTATTGAAAAAGCGCCTGCGCGCCGCGCCGAACATCGCCTGCGTGCACCGGCGCCGCCCCGGGTGCGGCCCCGCATGCGGCCGGCGCACCCGCTGCACCCGTCGGTTCCACGCGCGTCGCTTGCGCATATTGCTGCGGCGTGAGATCGGGCAGGCGCGCGAGGAACGCTACCACTGACCACAGCTCTTCGTCGGACATCCTGAACTCCCACGCCGGCATGCCGCTCATCTTGATGCCGTGCCGGGTGATCCAGTACAGCTCGCGCGGTTTCCAGTGGTGGCGCGCATCCACCAGCGGGCCCGGCAGGGGTTGCATGCTCTTTCCGATGTCACCCTGGGCCACGCCCGGTGCGCCGTGGCATTGCACGCATTTGTCGCGAAAGCACGCCGCGCCGCGCAGCACGAGTTGCTCGTCGTCGAGCCGCGGCGTCTCGATGTTGCGGGCGCGCAGCTTCACCGATTGGTGCATGGCCGTTTCGAGCAGCGAATGGACCGGCTGCGTGTGCTGCTCCGTTGCGGCCACGTTGTACAAGCCGCCATACACCACCAGCGCGCCCGCCGCCGCGCCTGCAAGGCCCAGCGCGGCAACGGTGAGAAGAACGGTCTTCGGCGCACCCATCGGCAGCAATCAATTGGCGGCATTGTCCGACGCGCACCGGCGCTGCCGTGTCGGCGCAAGCCGCGTTCCGGTCCGCAGAATCGCGGCATGGTGGCCGTCTCGTCGTACCGCGCTGTCTGCCCGTTCGCTTTGCTGGCGCTGGCGGTGCTCGCGGGCGGCTGCACGCCGGACGAACAACACCTTCGCGCCCCCTCCGCCCAGCGCGAACGCGGCCGGCTTCTGCTGGCCCAGTACCAGTGCGGCAGCTGCCACACCATTCCCGATGTGCAGGCCGCGCGCGGGCGCACGGGCCCCACGCTCGCGGCCTTCGGGCGCCGCAGCTACATTGCCGGGCACGTGCCCAACGGGCCCGAGCACCTCGCGCGCTGGATCGTGGCGCCCGCCGCACTGGTGCCCGGCACCACCATGCCGGCCATGGGCGTGTCGCCTGAGGATGCGCGCGACATCGCGGCCTTCCTGCTCGCCCTCGAATGACGGCGATGACTGCCGCGGGGCCGCCCCAATCTGCCCTGCGGGCCGCGGGCCCCGTCGCGGAAACGCTGCTCGAAGTGAGCGGCGTGCTGGCCGTGGGCGGGACGCTGATCTTCGCCGCGGTGATGGTGCTGCTCGCCCTTGCCGTTCGCCGCCGCAGCGGCGGTGCTGTCGACACCCGCTGGTGGATCATTGGCGGCGGCCTCGTGTTTCCGGCGGTGGTGCTTGCGGCGCTCTTCGCCTACAGCGAATGGCACCGGCCGCCGTGGAAGCCCGTTCCGCCGCCGAACGCGCTGATCGTCGGGATCACGGGCCACATGTGGTGGTGGGAGGTGCGCTACCGCGACCCCGCCACCGGGGCCGAGGTGGTCACGGCCAATGAGATCCGCATTCCGGTTGGGCGGCCCGTGTACTTCGGCCTTGGCAGCGCGGACGTGATCCACAGCTTCTGGGTGCCGTCGCTCGGCGGCAAGATGGACATGCTGCCCGGCCGCGTGCAGCACCTGCAACTGCAGGCCGATCAGCCCGGCACATGGCGCGGACAGTGCGCCGAGTATTGCGGCGAGCAGCATGCGCGCATGGCGCTGCACGTTGTGGCCGAAGCGCCAGCCGCATTCGATGCCTGGCTTGCGGCAGTGGCGAGGCCCGCCGTTGCATCGGTGGCATCGCCCGAGATCGAGCGTGGCCGCGAGGCCTTTCTGGCGCACCGCTGCAACGCCTGCCACACGGTGCGCGGCGTGAGCGAAGAAAGCCGCCTCGGGCCCGACCTCACCCACGTCGGAAGCCGGCTGCACCTGGGCGCCGGCACTGTGCCCAACGAGCCCGCGCAACTCGCGGCATGGGTAGCCCACACGCAGCAGATGAAGCCCGGCACGCGCATGCCTTCGTCGGGCGAACGCATCGCGGACGCAGACCTGCAATCGATCGCCGCCTGGCTCACGCAACTGAAGTAGATGACGCAAGCCCTCGACCACGTCTCGAACCCGCCGC
This sequence comes from Variovorax sp. OV700, assembly GCF_900099805.1. GTDB lineage: Bacteria > Pseudomonadota > Gammaproteobacteria > Burkholderiales > Burkholderiaceae_C > Variovorax. The sequence continues at coordinate 302,962 of NZ_FNDR01000001.1, forward strand.
CGCGCCCCGCCGGCGAACGCGAGGCGCTCGAGCGTGCATGGCGCCCGCCCACCGGCTGGCGGCAGTTCTCGGCAGTGAACAACACGCGCATCGGGGTTTTCTACATCGGGACGGCGATGCTCTTCTTCGTGCTGGCGGGCATCCTGGCGCTGATGATGCGCACGCAGCTCGCCGTGCCCGACAACGGCCTGATCGACGCACGCACCTACAACCAGCTCTTCACGATGCACGGCACCGTGATGATGTTCTTGTTTGCGGTTCCCATCGTCGAAGCGGTGGCCATCTATTTGCTGCCGGGCATGATCGGCGCGCGCGACCTGCCGTTTCCGCTGCTTTCGGCCTACGCGTTCTGGGCCTATGCCATCGGCGGAATCGCTTTTTTCTGCACCATCTTCTTCGGCGTATCGCCCGATGGCGGCTGGTTCATGTATCCGCCACTCACCAGCAAGGAGTTTTCGCCCGGGCGCGGTGCCGACTGGTGGCTGCTGGGCATCGGGTTCATCGAGATCTCGGCCATTGCCGGCGCCATCGAGCTGATCGTGGGCATTCTCTTCACGCGCGCGCCCGGCATGACGCTCGCGCGCATGCCCATCTTCGCCTGGGCCATGCTGGTGACCGCGATGATGATTGCCATCGCGTTCCCGGCCGTGATTGCCGCCACCATGCTGCTGGAGCTGGAGCGCGCGTTCGACTGGCCGTTTTTCATTCCCGCACGCGGCGGCGACCCGCTGCTGTGGCAGCACCTGTTCTGGTTCTTCGGCCACCCGGAGGTCTACATCATCTTCCTGCCCGCGGCCGGCATGGTGTCGATGATGGTGGCCACACTCGCGGGCACGCCGCTGGTGGGCCACCGCGCGGTGGTGCTGGCGCTCATCGGCGTGGGCGCGGTGAGCTTCGCGCTATGGGCGCACCACATGTTCACCGCCGGCCTGGGCAACCTCTCATTGCTGGTGGTGTCGGCCGCGAGCTTCATCGTGGCCATTCCCAGCGGCGTGCAGGTATTCGCATGGATCGCCACCTTGTGGCGCGGGCGCGTCGTGCTCAATGCGCCGACGCTGTTCCTGCTCGGCTTTCACTTCATCTTCGTGCTGGGCGGCCTCACCGGCGTGATGGTGGCGGTGTTGCCGTTCGACTGGCAGGCGCACGACAGTTACTTCATCGTCGCGCACCTGCACTACGTGCTCATCGGCGGCATGGTGTTTCCGGTGTTCGCGGGGTTCTACTACTGGGCCCCGCTCTTCAACGGACACTGCCTTTCGGAGCGCTGGGGCCGCTGGGTGTTCGGGCTCATGTTCGGCGGCTTCAACCTTGCGTTCTTCCCCATGCACCTTGCCGGCATGCTCGGCATGCCGAGGCGCGTGTACACCTATGGCGGCGACCTGGGCTGGAACACGCTCAACATGCTGTCGACCGTCGGCGCCTACACCCTGGCGGCTGGCGTGCTGCTCTTCTTGGTCGATGCGTTTCGCACGCTGCGCCAGCCCTCGCGCGACCACGGCGACCCGTGGCGCGCGGGCACGCTCGAATGGCTGCCGTCGCGCGAATACGGCGCGCGCAGCATCCCGCAGGTGGATTCGCGCTACCCGCTATGGCGGCAACCCGGCTTGCCGCAGGCGGTCGATGCCGGCCGGCACTGGCTGCCGGGCACGGTGTTCGGCGGCCGCGAAACGCTGGTGACCAGCTGGCGCGATGCCCGCCCGATGCACCTGCTGCGCCTGCCGACGGACAGTTGGTGGCCGTTGGCGGCAGCCGCGGGAACGGCGGGCTTCTTTCTTCTTCTCACCGTCTCTCACACCCTGCCGGCCTTTGCATGCGGCGTGATCGCGGTGGCGTGCATCCTGCGCTGGCTCTGGGATTCCGACCGTCCGCCGCCGGCCGCCGTGGTCGACGTGGGCCATGGCCTGCGCCTGCCGGTCGGCGCGCAGGGCCGGGCATCGCATTCATGGTGGGCCATGATCGTGTTGATTGCGGTGGACATGACGATCTTCGTGTCGCTGCTGTACACCCACGTGCACCTTGCCATGGCGAGCGACGTGTGCCCACCGCCCGGCGCCACGCTGCCGGCTGCGCGCTGGCCGCTGGGCGCGGCGCTGCTGCTCGCGGCGGGCTCCGCCGCCATGGTGCTGGCCACGCACGCACTGCGCACGGACAATGCGCGCCGGCAGCGCTTGCTGCGCCTGCTCATGGCGCTGGCCATGGCCTTTGCAGCCGCCTCGGCAGCGCTCGACATCGGCGGCCATCTGCTGGCCGGGCTCGACCCGCGCGCGCAAGGCTGGAGCGCATCGGTCGGCATGCTGCTGGGCTACCAGGCGTTCCACATCGCCGTGCTGCTGCTGATGGGTGGCTACGTGCTGGTGCGCTCGTGGTCCGGCCGGCTGCAGCCCGCAGCCCGCGCAACGATCGACAACACCGGGCTGATGTGGCACTGCGTGACCGCGCAAGGGATCCTGGCGGCGCTCACGGTGCAACTGGTGCCGCGGCTACTGGGTTAGGCGCCACTACGCGGAAGCTGCCTGGGCGCCGATCATCCAGCAGGCCGCCGTGAAGCGAACTTCGCTGCCGTGCACATACGGGTCGAACGCGGCGCGCACCGTGTCGATGACCTGCGCGCGCGTGCGCTCGTCCGCCACCTGCTCCTGAAGCATCAGGCCCAACGGGCCGAGCCGTGTGAAATAGCCTCGCAGATCCTTCTCGGGCATCGTGCAGTCGACATCCACGGGCTGGATGTCGATGCCGGTCCAGCCGCTCTCTTCCAGGATGGAACGCACCCGACGCGGGTCGGCGAGGGCAAACTGCCCCGGCGCATCCGGCTGGCGGGCCGGCATGTTCGGCAGCAGCGGCGCGGCAGCCCGCTCGGCCGTCGTCATGAACGGATTTTCCGCGGGGCTGCGCCAGGCGAGGGCCCGAAGCGCCGCGCCGCCCCGCGCGGCATGCCGTAGGTTTGCAAAGGCCCGCACCGGGCTGTCGAAGAACATGACGCCGAAGCGCGAAATGATCATGTCGAAGCTTGCGGGTTCGAAGGCGTGGCGCTGCGCGTCGGCGCAGATGAAGCTTGCCGGCACGCCCTCTTGCTGCGCGCGTGCCCGTGCGGCGGCGGTCATCGGCTGCGAGATGTCGACGCCGATGCAACTGCCTTGCGTGCCGGCCAACAGCCGCGCGACCGCCAGCGTGGTTGCGCCCGTGCCGCAGCCCACGTCGAGCACCTGATGCGCCGACCCGGCGCGCACCTCGTCGACAAGCCGGTCTTCGAACGGCTGCAATATCGCGTCGAGCAACTCTTGCGCATCGACCCAGGCATGACCGGCGCGGCCATTCCAGAGCGCTGCCTGTTCGGTTTCCTTTTGCTGTTGCTGTTGCTGTTGCTGTTGCGTGATGTCCATGATCGTTTCTCCTTGGCTGGCCTTGAGAGGCGGAAGCTAGACTGTGCAACTTCAAGTCGACTTGAGGTCAAGAGGTGACGACAACAACGACACATCTGGACATTGCCGAAGTGGCGCAGCGATCCGGCGTTCCCGCATCGACGTTGCGGTTCTACGAAGAAAAGGGGCTCATCGCCTCCACCGGCCGGCGCGGCCTGCGCCGCCTGTTCGACCCCGGCGTGCTGGAACGGCTGGCGCTGATCGCCGTCGGGCGCGCCGCGGGCTTCTCCCTCGATGAGATTGCACTCATGTTCGCGCCGGAAGGCAAGCCGCGCATCGACCGGCAGATGCTCGCATCCAAGGCGGACGAACTGGACCGCACGATCCGCAAACTGGGCGCCATGCGCGACGGCCTGCGGCATGCCGCCGCCTGCCCGGCTCCCAGCCACATGGAATGCCCGACGTTCCGCCGCATCCTGAAGGCGGCTGCGTCTGGAGCCATCAAGGCGCAAGGAAAGAAAGGCAAGCGACCAGGCGTTCCTTCTTGAATGCCCGGCGGCGACACAGGAGCCGCGCGCCCGGATCAACACTATGATCCGCTCGCCCTGAACTCCGCCATCGGCCCCTGCATCGCCCATGACGCACTACCTGCGCCGCATCCTCTGTGTCTTGCTCTGCCTGCCGGCCTTGGCCCTTGCGTCGGGGCCCACCGAATTCACCGCCGCCCTGCGCGAAACGACGGTGGGCGGCAACGCAGCCCAGGCCTTCTTCCTCATTCGCATGTTGCGCAGCGCCGACGCGCCCGCTGCCGAGGTGGAGGACTTGCGCCGCGAACTCCTGCATGCGTATGTGGCCCAGATCACCGGCCCGGCCGCTACCCCCGCGCCCCGGCCCGGCGTGTGGGAGTCCTTGAAGCGCCAGCTGCCCGGCATGGCATCCGCCCCGAAAGACACCGTGGCCGCCGCGATTGCGCGCGGCCACGCGCGAAGCGACGTGCTCGATACCCCCTTTCGCGCCGCCTGGCAAGGCGCGCTCAACCAGGGGCTGGCCCCGCGGTGGGAGACCGGCGCCGCGCGCACGCCCTTCTTCGCGATCGAGAGACGCGACATGCAGCCCATCGCGCCCGGCCTGTGGGCTGCGCCGGCCGCCGATGGCAGAGTCCGCCTGATGCTGGCGCTGCGCCTGGCCAACACCTCCACGCAGCCGCTTCCCGTTTTTCGGCCCGACATCGTTCTGGGCGGTGCGCCCGGCACCGGACTCGGCGGCCTCGCCTTCGCCTGCGCCTGGGATCGCCCGGAACACAACCTGAGCGTCATGCAGGCCAATGCGGTGACCATGGTGCAGCCCGGCGAAGCGTCCGGGCCATTGGCGTGCGAGGCGCAGCCCGCTCCCCTGCATTGGCGCGAGCAATTACCAGCGCTCATGGCGGCCGGTGCCACCGCAACAAAGCCGCTTCTGGTGCCGCACGATCTGGACAACGCACGGCGCCTGTATCACCTGGAACTGGCGCTGACGGAACTCGCGCCGCAAGCCGAAGACTGGGGCCGGCGGCTGTTGACGGCGCGCCACGAGCCTGCGCGGCAATGGGCGCCCGTCGCCCTCCCGCTGGAGCCGCCCGTGTCGAGCCGTTGGGCCGCGCGGCCACACCAGGGCTGGAAGTCGTCTGCTGCGGCGCTGAAGTACTTCCTGGCCGCCACCGTGCTCGCGCTTGCCTTGTTTGCCGGCGGGCGCGGCCTGCTGCGCGTGGGCATCCCGAAGTTCGCCGTGGCGGCGGGCACGCTGCTGGCCGGCACAGGCCTTACGGTGCTGGCCGCCACGAGCCTGGGCGGTGGTGGCACCGGCTACGGCCATCCGCTGTACACCGGCATCGCCTTGTGGAGTGTCTACTTCGGGCCCATTCTGCTGTGCGTGCTGGCGCTGCACGGTCTGCAAAAGCTGCTGGACAAAGAGCAGATCGACTGGTGGGACGCCGTGGCCAAAGGCTGGCGCAATGCGCTAGACCTGACTTCCACGACCAGCCGCGCAGAGTTCTGGGTCTTTCTCGCCCACTGCACCTGGCTGTGGGCACTCGCACGCATCTGCCTCGTGCCGCTGGACCGCTGGATCGGCCTCGCCCTTCTGCTGCCGCTGGTGACCCTGACCGCACGGCGGCTGCGCAGCATGTCGGGCAAGGAAATGTTGGAAGTGGGCCTGTCCACTGCATGTTTGGTGTTGCTCGTCTTGCTTTGACGCCAACCTGTCGGCAAGGTACATACGCAGCAGCGGCAGCGGGCCGAAAAAGCCCGCTCGGAGTTCTGCCCCTGGGGGCCAGACAGCCTCCTACAAGACGACGATCTTTTGGCCGATGCGGCGGGAATTTTCCAGACCGAAAGTTGCATGTCTGGGCATTGCAACCAACGCCGTCATTCCCCAGAAATGGCGGCCGGAGACTTACTTCCATGGCAAGCGCCAATCCAGTTATTTCTTCAGAACGTGTCGAGGGAACATCCGTCTACAACGCGGCGGGAGACAAACTCGGCAGCATCGACGATCTCATGATCGACAAGATCTCGGGCCAGGTCCGTTACGCCGTGATGGAGTTCGGCGGCTTCCTCGGCATGGGCACAGACCGCTACCCGATCCCGTGGTCCATGCTGAAGTACGACACTTCGCAAGATGGCTATGTGGTGCCGTTGGACAAGGCACAGATCGAAGGTGCACCGCGCTATGCGAGCGACCAGGTGCCGGACTACGACGACAGGTACAGCGGGACCATCGACAAGTATTACGGGCTTTAGGAGGGTGTGGGCCGCGGGTTTAAGGGTGCCGCGGCCCATCGCTCAAATCTTGAAAGCACCCCAAGGCATCCGGCGGAACGCCTCGTCAAGCGGAACGACATTCCTATTGATCGAGAGCGTTTCTCCAGTCAGCACGTTCTCCAACTCCGCACCTCCGAACCCCTCGGGCAGCACCACCTTGGTCCCCCGCCAAGCGATCGCATCGGGAAGCATCGGCGCGTTGCCTTCTGCCTCGTGCGCAATGCCCGCAAACAACCGCCCCGCCATCACCACCAGCGACCGCCCTTCGTGCCTCCGCGCAAAGGCCACCACATGCCGCGCCAGCGGCCCTTCGACGGCCAGCCCTTCATACCCGCCCTCGCGGAAAAGCTCAGCGTTCTCGCGCCGCATCGACAGCATCCGCCAGATGAACCACAGCTTCGCGCCGCCGTCATGCGGCACTGCGGCGAGCGCCTGCACTCGCGCGGGGAGATCGGGCTCGGCGGCCATCGCTTGAAGTTGGTCAAGACGCCGGCTGCGCAGTTCATAGTCCACCGGCCGCCGGTTGTCCGGGTCGACCAGGCTCAGGTCGATGAGTTCGCTGCCTTGGTACAGGTCGGGCACGCCGGGCGAGGCGTACTTCAGCAGCGTGAGCGTCAGGCCGTTCCATGCGCCGAACCACGACAGGCGATCGGCCATGCGCTGGATGTCCGCAAGGCATGCATCCGCTGAACGGTCCGAGAGAATTCTCTTCACCAGGTCTTCGAGCGCGGCTTCGTAGTGCGGATCGGGCTGGGTCCAGCGCGTATGGAGCTTGGCTTCGCGCGCGGCCTTCTGCATGTACTGCCAGATGCGCGCGGCGTACGCCGGCACTGCGGCCGCATCGAGGCCGCCAAACGGCAAGGTGCCCAGCAGGGTTTGGTAGAGCAGGTATTCGTCAGCGCGCGAAGGTGCAGCGGCCTCTTCCCCGCCACGGCAGAACGCATGCCAGCGCTCCAGCGCATCGCGCCAATCGCCAGGTATTTCGGAGAGCACGCCGATGCGGTTGCGCACGTCTTCCGAGCGCTTGTTGTCGTGCGTCGAGGTCGCGAGCATGGTGTGCGGCCAGTGCTGCGCACGGTCGGCGCTGAGCAGGTGGAACTCGGGCACGTCGAAGCCGAAATGGTCGGGCTCGCCGCCCACTTCGTTGAGCGAGCTGAGCGGAAAGTAGCGATAGAAGGATGTGTCCTCCACGCCCTTGGCCGCGACCGGCGCGCTGAACTGCTGAAAGCGCATCGCGAAGCGCCGCACGCGTTCGGCCAGCGCGGGTGTCGCATGCTCGGCCGCCTCGCCGCGCAGCGCGCGCCGCACAAAGGCGAAGACGGAGCGGTCGGCATCGCGGCTCTGCTGCTCGGCCGACTCGGTGGCGGCGTCGATGAAATGCGCATCTTGCGCGGACGGCGCCTCGACGATGTAAGTGCGGTACACGGGCATGCATGCCGCCACGCCCGTGAGCGCGCGGCGCAACGCGTTGAGCGTGTAGTCGCGCGTGCTGCGGTCGGCCCGCGCAATCCTGAGCAGCTCGGTGGAGAGCACGTTCAGTTCCGACGACAGCGCATTGCGCATGACCTCGCGCTTGCTCGACCGGGCCACGGATTCGAAGTCCTGCGTCTCGCCCGTGAACTGATGCCAGGTCTTGCGCAAGGCCTCGGCCGCGGTGGTGTCGACCAGCACGCCGTTGGCCACGTTGGCAAAGCGGTAGCCGGTGGTGCCGTGCACGTGCCATTCAACGGGCACTTCTTCTTCCGAGGCGGCGATCTTCTCGGCGACGACGTACAGTGGGCGCGGCGGCCGGCCGTCCGGCCCCATGGTGACCGGCAGCACAATGCCCGCGCGGCGCGCATACCCTTCCTGCAGTTGCCTGAAGTAGCGCGCGGGGTCGTACAGGCCATCGGGATGGTCGATGCGCAAGCCGTCCACCGCGCCGGACGCCGCCAGATCGAGCGCGAAGGATTGCGTGGCCTCGAACACCTCCTCGCGCTCCATGCGCACTGCCGCCAGATCGTTGATGTCGAAGAAACGCCGGTAGTTGATTTCGTCGGCCGCCACTCGCCAATAGGCGAGCCGATAGGCCTGCACGTCGATGAGCTTGTGCAGCTCGTCGCGTGCCTCCTGCGATGCGAGGTTGAGCTCGGCCACCGACGCAAGCACGGCGCGCGCCAGCGACGGATGCGCCTCGGCCAGGTGCGCGAGGCGGGCCTTGAACAGTTCCTTGTCGCGCACGCGCTCCGTGCATTCGGAAGGCGTTTGCGCGTGGCGGCCCGGCAAGTGCCCGAAGGCGGTCGAGAGGCTGGCTAGTTGAGCGGTCAGCGCCGGGTCCTTCAGGTGCGGCAGCGCGCGCGCCAGCACCACGGGATAGGTTTCGGGCGCCAGCGGAAACCGGTGGTCGAAGTAGCGCAGCGCGAAGCTGCCCTCCGCTGCTTCGAAGTGCAGCACCAGCTCTCCGCTGGAAAGCACCTCGCCGTAGTGGCCGCCAAGCACCGGCAGCAGCACCTTACCGGCCAGCTCCTTGTTGAGCGGCTGCCAGTCGATGTCGAAGTGGTGCGCGAACAGCGAGGCCGGGCCGTTCTCCAGCACGTCCATCCACCATGCGTTGTCGGCGCCGAGCACGCCCATGTGGTTGGGCACCATGTCGAGCAGCTGCCCCAGCCCGTTCGCCTGCAGCGCCTCGACGAAGCGCGCAAAGCCTTCGGCGCCACCGAGTTCGGGGTTGATCTCGGCATGGGCCACCACGTCGTACCCATGGGTGCTTCCCGCACGGGCCCGCTGGATCGGCGAGCAATACACGTGGCTCACGCCGAGCTGCGCCAGGTAAGGCAGCACGCGAATGGCGTCGTCGAAGCCAAAGCCCTTGTGAAACTGAAGTCGGTAGGTGGCCCGCGGCACGCGCGCCTGGAGCCGCAGCGGCGCCGGTTCCGCAGCCGCGCTGCGGCGCGGCCGTGCGGCACGCAGGCGCTCGGTCAGGCCCCGCATGGCATCGCCGGCCGCAAGTTCGTGCACGGTCGACACCAGCTTGCGCCGCCAGTTGGGATGCGTGTCGGTGGTGCCGGGCATGTTGGCCTGCTCCACTTCGCCGGCCACGTCTTCGAGCTGAAACACCATCAGCGCCGACGGCGCCGCGGCAAGATAGGCATGCACAGCCTGCATGGCCCGCGGCGAAGGCGTGGCATGCGCGAGGGCCTGCGCGGCTTCGTCCTGCGACAGCAGACCCGCCTCGCGCACCGCAAGGAGCAAGCGGATGCGCTCCTGCGCGCGGCCCAGCAGCTGCGCGTCGAACAGCCGCGGGTCGGGAAAGAGCCCGAGCGCCAGGCGCAGCCGCAGGTCATGGCCCGACCACCACCCCGCCAACGTGGCCAGATCGTGCGTGCTGATGGCGACGAGCGCGGCCGCCGGGTAGGTCTCGGGCGGGGTGAATCCGCCGTCATGCTGCTTCTCGAAGTACAGCAGGCGATACGACAGCACATCGGCGCGCGCGAGCGCTTCGCGCATCGCGTCTTCCACCGTGCCCAAGTCTTCGCCCACCACCATGCAGCGATGGCGATGGCTCTCGACCGCCACGATGGCCAGCATTTCTTCGACGGGGTAGCGCACGTACGCGCCATCGTGCGCGGTGCGGCCCGGCGGGATCCAGAACAGGCGCATCAGCCCCATCACGTGGTCGATGCGCAGCGCGCCCGCATGCCGCATGTTGGCGCGCAGCATCTGCACGAAGGGCTCGTAGTGATGGATGCGAAGCCGGTCCGGGCGCAGCGGCGGCAGGCCCCAGTTCTGCCCGGCGGGGTTGAACTCGTCAGGCGGCGCGCCGATGCTGGCACCGACCGCGAAGCAATGCTGCGCGGTCCAGGCGTCCGATCCGCCGCGGTCCGCGGAGACGGCCAGGTCCAGGTAGAGCCCGATGCCCATGCCAAGCGCCGCGCAGCGTTCGCCTGCGCGCGCCAACTGACTATCGGCGACCCACTGCAGGTACTGGTGGTATTGCAGGCGATCTGCGTGCTGCGCCTCGAAGGCCCGCACCTCGGGCGCATCGGCCTCGCGGTAGGCTTCGGGCCATGCGAGCCAGCCCCAGCACTGCGGATCGGCCGCGGCAAAGTGGGCCTGCAGCGCTTCGAAAAGCGCGTGCTGACGAAGCGGCTCGCCTTGCGACGAAACGAAGGCGAGAAATGCCTTGCCCCTTTCGTCGGGCGCACCGGCCTGCGGCAGATGGTGCGAGCGAAAGTGCTCGAACAGCAGCTCCAGCACTTCGAACTTTGCGGCCGCCACGCCGGCATGGTCGACCAGCGGCGCAGCCCGCAGCGCCGCAAGGCGGCCCTGGAACTCAGGCGACTCCACGCGCCGGCGCGCGGCCTCGCAGTGGGCAAAATCATCGGCCGCCTCGACGTCGATGTACAGCACGTTGAGCCACTGCCGCGACGACGGGCTGTAGGGGCTGGCGCGCAGCGGATCGGTCGGAAACAGCGCATGCAGCGGATTCAGCCCGACCACGTCGGCGCCCTGCCCGGCCATGCCGTCGATCAACGCCTCCAGGTCGCCGAAATCGCCCATGCCCCAATTGCGCTGCGAACGCAGTGCGTACAGCTGCACCGCCGGCCCCCAGACGCGGCCGCCATCGCGCACCGCAGGCGGCCGGTAGCAGCGGCCGGGCGAAGCGACGACCAGGGTCCGCCCCACCAGGCCGTCGATGTGCAGCCAGTGATAGCCAGGCGCGAGCGGTTCCGCCAACTGCAGCGTGCAGCTGCCATGCGGCCAGGGCTGTGCCTCCACTTCGCCCTGGCGCGAATTCCCCTCCTCGTCGCTCAACCGCCAGTGGAGCCTGCCGGAGAGATGCGGCAGCTGCAGCGACCAGTGCGGCGCGTGCGCCTCCACCACCCGCACAGGCGGCATCGCGGGCACGGGCGACGAGCCAGCTGCATCCGTTTCAACAGCGCCCGCCTCCACGCCGAACTCGGCCAGCAGCGCGGCCAGGCTCTCGGGCGTGGCGTGGCGCTGCGTTCCGAACGCATCGACATAGGTCGGCGAGATGCCGTAGTGCCAGCACAGGCGCTCCAGCACGTCGTGGGACCAATGACCCGGATCAGCCACCAGTGCTGCCCTCCATCTCCTCCAACGTCGCGCGCACCGCGCCGCGCTCGAGCCGCAGGCCCTCCGCGTCGGCTGCGGCACCCGCGCTGTAGATCACTTCGCCGGGCAGCACCTCAGCTTGTAGAACTTGCTGCGCGCCAAAGTTGGCGATCAGATGAAGACGCTTGCCAGCCAACTCCCACTCGACTCGAATGACGCCCTCCTCAGAGCGATGGCTTCCCGCGCGGCGTGCGCTCGCGAAGTGCGGCACCAGGAGGCGCCGGCGCACGTCGAGCAATTTCTGCACTTCGCACAGGCGCGCGAAGTGCGGCTGCGTGCCGCGCTCGCGCCACCGCAGCTTCGATGCAAGGAAAGTCTCCTCGGCATTGGGATCGGGAATGCGCGCACGGGCCGCCTTGTCGGCAAAGGCCGCGAAGCCGCCGAACTCCGCGCGGCGCCCCTCGGCCACAGCCGACGCAAGCTCGGGACCGAAGTCGCAAAAATAAAGGAACGGCGAAGACGCCGCGAACTCGTCGCCCATGAAGAACATGGGCACGTGCGGCGACAAGAGCAGGCAGGCGAATGCGGCGCGCACCAGCACCGGATCGCCCAGCGCATGAATGCGCTCGCCGAACGCGCGGTTGCCTACCTGGTCATGGGTCTGCAGGTAAGACACGAAGGCCGCAGGCGGCAGCTGCGTGCTGGGTTCGCCCCGCGGCTCGCCGCCGCGAAATTCCGACGGCTGGCCCTGGTAGATGAAGCCCTGTGCCAGCGCACGGGCAAATCCGGCCGGCGGGTCGTCGGCATAGTCGGCGTAGTAGCCGTCGCGTTCACCGGTGGCCAGCGTGTGCACGGCATGGTGAAGGTCGTCGTTCCACTGCGCGGTGCCGGCAATGGGCAGGCCGCTGCCATCGCGCGCGAGCATCGAGGCCTGGTTGGCATCGTTCTCCAGTACCAGGTGCACATGCCTCTCGCGCGCCGGGCCGGCGTTCAGCGCCTCGCGGATCTCCTGCACGATGTGCTTGGGAGACGTATCGCGAATGGCGTGGATCGCGTCCATGCGCAGGCCGTCGAGGTGGAACTCTTCCACCCAGTACAGCGCGTTGTGGATGAAGAAGTCGCGCACGGTGCGCGAGCCGGGACCGTCGAAGTTGATGGCGGAGCCCCAGGGCGTGCGCTCCGCTGCGTTGAAGAATTCGGGGCAGCACGCATGCAGGTAGTTGCCTTCCGGCCCGAAGTGGTTGTAGACCACGTCGACCAACACCATGAGCCCCAGCGCATGCGCGGCGGCGACCAGCGCCTTGAGGTCGTCCGGCGTCCCGTAGCTGGCATCGGGTGCAAACTGCAGCACGCCGTCGTAGCCCCAGTTGCGCGCACCCGGAAAATCCGCGAGAGGCATGAGCTCGACGGCGGTGATGCCAAGCTCCGCCAGTTCGCCGAGCCGCTCGCGTGCGGCCTTGAAAGTGCCTTCCTCGGTGAATGTGCCCACGTGCAGCTCATACACCACGGCCTCGTGCCAGGGGCGGCCGTGCCACGCCGTGTCGGTCCATTCGAAGCGGCCCGGATCGACCACCTGGCTCGGCTTGTGCACGTCTTGTGGGTTGAAGCGCGAAGCCGGGTCGGGCATGGTGGTGCCGTCGGGCAGCCGGTAGGCGTAGCTGTCGCCATGGCGCGCCTCCGCGAGCGTGAGGCGGTGCCAGCCATCGGCGCTGCGCTGCATGGCGTGCGACGCGGTCGCCGCGCCGGCGGGCGTGTGCAGCAGAACGATGCTGCCGGTCGAGGGCGCCCAAAGCGCAAAGTCGACCCCGCCGCCGTGCACCGTGGCACCGAAGGGCATCTCGTGAACACGGCTCATGGCCGCACGTCCGGCCGGCTCAGCACCACGAGCGAACGGCATTGCAGCGGATAGGCGGGCTCCGACCAGGCCGGCGCGAGCGCGGCCACGTCCTCGGTGGCAGGTGGTGGCGTGCCGCTGGCGGTGTCAAGCAACAACCGCCACGCGCCATACCGTGCGGCCGGCAGCGTGAATGAAATCTCGTCGTGGTGCGCGTTGAAAAGCACCAGAAAATCGTCGTCGTGCTGCGACTCGCCCCGCGGCCCGCGGTCGGCAATGCCGCCGCCGGACATGTACATCGCAATGCACCGCGCGTTGGTGTCGCTCCAGTCTTCGGGGCGCATCTCGGCCCCGTCGGGCTTGAGCCAGACCACGTCGGTCACGGTCTCGGCTTCGGAGGGCTTGCCGGCAAAGAAGCTGCGCCGCCGGAACGAGGGATGGGCACGCCGCAACGCGATGGTGCGCTCCACGAAGGTGATCAGCGCCTGCCGCTCCGGGGTGGGCGTCCAGTCGATCCAGCTGATGTCGTTGTCCTGACAATAGGCGTTGTTGTTGCCGTTTTGCGTGTGGCCGCGCTCGTCGCCGGCCAGCAGCATCGGCACGCCCTGCGACAGCAGCAGCGTGGCCAGCAGGTTGCGCTTCTGGCGCTCGCGCAACCCCTCTATTTCTGGGTCCGAGGTGGGCCCTTCGACGCCGCAGTTCCACGAGATGTTGTGGCTGCTTCCGTCGCGGTTGTCTTCGCCGTTGGCCTCGTTGTGCTTCTCGTTGTAGGAGACCAGGTCGTTGAGCGTGAAGCCATCGTGCGCGGTGATGAAGTTGATGCTCGCGTTGGGCCGCTTGCCCGACCAGCCGTACAGGTCTTCCGAGCCGGAGATCCGCTTGCCGACCTCGCCGATCACGCCCGCATCGCCCTTCCAGAAGCCGCGCATGCCGTCGCGGTAGCGGTCGTTCCACTCGGCCCAGCCAAGCGGAAAGTTGCCCACCTGGTAGCCGCCGTGCCCCAGGTCCCAGGGCTCGGCGATGAGCTTGACGCGGTTGAGCGTCGGGTCCTGCCGGATGGCGTCGAAGAAGCCGCCCAGGTTCTCGACCTTGCCCGCTTCGCGCGCGAGCGCCGAGGCCAGGTCGAAACGAAAACCGTCGACGTGCATCTCCTCGGCCCAGTAGCGCAGCGAATCCATCACCAGCTGCAGGGCATGCGGATGCTCGAGGTTGACGGTGTTGCCGCAACCCGTGAAGTCGTCGTAGTAGCGGCGGCGCTCGGCATTGACGATGTAGTAAGAGGCGTTGTCCACGCCGCGCATCGAGAGCGTGGGCCCGAGCTGGTTGCCTTCGCAGGTGTGGTTGTAGACCACGTCGAGAATCACCTCGATGCCTGCCGAGTGCAGCGTCTTCACCATGGTCTTGAATTCCTTCACCTTGCCCGAGGCGCTATAGCGCGTCTCCGGGGCAAAGTAGGCCAGCGAGTTGTAGCCCCAGTAGTTCTGCAGGCCCTTCTCGGCCAGGTGCCGGTCGTTCAGGAAGCTGTGCACCGGCAGCAGCTCGATGGTGGTCACGCCCAGGCGCTTCAGGTAGTCGACCACGGGTGCGCAGCACAGGCCGCCGTAGGTGCCGCGCAGCTCGGGCGGAACATCGGGGTGGCGCATGGTGAAGCCGCGCACGTGCAGCTCATAGATCACCATGTCCTGCCAGGGCACCGACGGCCGATGGTCGTCGCCCCAGGTGAAGGCGGGCTCCAGCACGCGGCCCTTGGGCACCAGCGGCGCGCTGTCGCGGCGATCGAACGACAGGTCTTCGCGCTTGCTGCCCACCGTGTAGCCGTAGAGCGCATCGCCCCAGCGCAGCTCGCCGACGAGGTCTTTGGCGTACGGGTCGACCAGCAGCTTGTGCGCATTGAAGCGGTGGCCCTCCTCCGGCTTGTAGGGGCCATGCACGCGGTAGCCGTAGGCCTGCCCCGGACGTGCCTCGGGCAGGTAACAGTGCCATACGCCGTCGGTGCGCTCCCGGATCGGGATGCGCTGGAGTTCATGGCGGCCCTTCTCGTCGAAGAGGCACAGGTCCACGCCGTGTGCGTGCTGGGAAAAAAGCGCGAAATTCACGCCCTCCCCATCCCAGTTGGCGCCGCGCGGATACGGCCGCCCCGGCCAGACGGCCGTGATCGAGTTGCGTGGGCTGCGTGTCATGAATTTCAGCGCGGCGGGCGATCGTCGTGCGGGCTGCTCCTCGGCGGACTGTGGTCCCTGGGCAAGCTGTTGTCCTTCGGCTGGCGCGGCCACCAGCGCTCGATCTGCTCCGCCGCCCAGTCCTTGCCCGCCAGGCCGAAGGCCAGCGCCAATGCAAACACCACGCCGGCCAGCACTACCAGGAAGCTCTCGCGCACGATGTCGCCGCCGATCTTGACCTGGTCGAGCGCAATCAGGATCACGAAGGCCATGACCGCATAGCGCGCGACCTGCCCCAGCAGCACGGCATCGCGCAACTGCGCGCCGCGAAAGTAGCTCGACACCGCCTCTCCCACGAAGCGGGCGAAGTACGAACCGAAGGCCAGCACCAGCAAGGCCACGAAGAGATTCGGCACGAACCACACCACGCGCCCGAGCAGGTCGGCGATGTAGCTCAGGCCGAGGCCGTTGAACGCTATCAGCAGCGCCGCCAAGATGACCAGCCAGTAGGCCAGCACGCCGAACAGGCTGCTGGTATCACCGGGCCATCCGCCCTGGCGCAGGAAGTTGTCCAGCCCGGCGCGTTCGGTCAGCACGTTGAAATTGATGGCGCGCAGCGCCTTGGTGACCGCAAAACGCACCGTCTTGGCAATGAGCCAGCCGGCCAGCACCACGACCAGCGCAATGGCCAGGCGGGGCACGAAGGCTCCGACCTGGTAGAGCATTGCGTTCAGCGGCTCCAGGTGAATGCCAAATCTGTCCATGTTTCTCTCCGGTGCGTGATTGCGGTTGCGGTGGCGGACGAAAGCGGCGGATGCGATGCAAGCATCAACCGGGCCGCTCGGCCTGCAGGATCGCGAGCACGCCGTTCAACGGCACCTGTGCCCAGTCGGCGCGGTTGTTGAGCTCGTAGCGAAGCTCGTACAGTGCTTTCTCGAGCTCGAACAGCGCGAGCAGTTCGGCATCGATGCGCGTCGCGTCGCCCTCCGCGCCAAACGCCCCCGTGTAGCCGTCCATGAAGGCCTGGCGCGCGGCTTGCTCCCAGCCGGCAGCCGGCGGCGCCAGGTAGGCGGCCTCCTCCGCGCTTTGCGCCACGCGCCTGAGGGCCGACCAGCGCGCGTAGTTGAACGAGCGCAGCATGCCGGCCACGTCGCGCAGCGGCGAGCCCTTGGCCCGGCGTTCATCGAAGCCGCGGGCCGGCTCGCCCTCGAAATCGATGATGACGAAATCGTTGTCGCGCAGCAGCACCTGCCCCAGATGGAAATCGCCGTGATAGCGGCTCTTGATGCCGCCCTGCGCCTGCGGCTTGCGCGCATCGACCGCTGACAGCAACGCGTCTTCCATGGCAAGCAGGGCCTCGGCATCGGGTTGCGCCGCCGCGGGCAGCTGACCCAGCCTTTCGCGCAGCAGCGCCAGCGTGGCCGTGGCATCGGCGCGAGCCTGCGCCGTATAGCGCGCGATGTCGTCGGCCAGCATCGGCTCGGGGTCGAACGCCGCCGCGCCGGTGCGTATCGCCAGCGCCTGGTGCAGCTCGGCGGTTCGCCGGCCCAGCGTGGCCATGAGCGCCAGGAAGCCGCCGTGCACCGCGATGGGGTCCGGCAGCGCGCCGTTGGTGGTGGCAAAGTCGCGCAGGAATCGCTCCAGGTAGCCCAGCGTATGGTCCCAGCCGTCGCCCTGGTTGGACACATACGACTGCACCATCGCCAGCGTCATGGTGCGGCCGTCGTTGCCGGTGTATTCGAGCGCGCCCAGCACCGGCACGCAGTGCGGGTACTTGGCCACCTCGGTCAGGAAGCGGCCCATTTCCAGCTCGGGGTTGAGGCCTTCGCGCAGGTGGCGGTAGCCCTTGAGGAACAGGGTCTCGTCCAGCGTGACCACGGTGTTGCTGCTCACGCCGCTCGGCCGCCCGACCGGCAAGCTGGCGATGTCGGGGTCGATGGCGGCAAAGGCGGCCGTCGCGCGGAACCGCAGCCGCCCGTTCGCGGTTTCCAGTTCCATGCCGTTGCGGATCGCCTGCAACAGCGCGCGGCAAAAAGCCTCGTCGTAGAACGCGTCGCCCATCAGGCCCACCTGCGCCTGCTGCCGCACCTTGGCGAGCGCCGCCTGCGCGACCCCGGCCATGCGCTCTTCGTCGCGCTCTTCCCAGGCCAGCGCCAACGGCATGAAATAGGTGGCGCCGCCGGGCGGCCCGTCGAGTTCGAGCAGGGGCAGCATCCAGCTTAGCGGGCCCACTTCCCAGATGACGTGGTCGGCCAGCCGCGCGCGTTCGATGGTGGTGCCCTTGGACGCATACCAGCGCTGGATCTCGATGTGGCGCGGCAGCGTCTCCAGCTCGAACTGGTTGCGCATGCGCTCCGACATGCCGATGCGCCACGGCATCACGCGGTCGCGGAAGAAGCTGGTCCAGCCGTCGAACAGCACCAGCGTGGGCCACTCCTGGAGCGCCACGCCCTCCTGGTGCCAGCTGGGCATTTCGGCGTCGGACGTGAGCCGGAACCAGTAGAAGCCGTACGAGGCCAGCGTGAGCAGGTACGGCAGTTCGCCAATGGGCGGAAACGGCGCGCGGCCCAGCATCTCGATGGGCACGCGACCCTTGAAGGCCGAGAGGTCGAGCTCCACCGGCTGCGCGGCGCGCGAGAGGTTGAACACCGTCAGGATGATGTCGTCGCCGTATTCGCTCAGGTAGGCCAGGATCTTGCGGTTGCCCGGCTTCAGGAAGCGCCGCTTGCCGCGGCCGAAGGCATGGCTCGTCTTGCGCACCGCCAGCATGCGCTTGGTCCAGTTGAGCAGCGAGCTGCTGTCGCGCGCCTGCGCCTCCACGTTGAGCGCCTCGTAGCCGAACATCGGGTCCATGATGGGCTGCAGGTACAGGCGTTGCGGATCGGCGCGCGAGAAGCCGGCGTTGCGGTCGGGGCTCCACTGCATGGGCGTGCGCACGCCGTTGCGGTCGCCCACGAACACGTTGTCGCCCATGCCGATCTCGTCGCCGTAGTAGATGATGGGCGAGCCCGGCATCGACAGCAGCATGCCGTTCATGAGCTTCACGCGATCGATGTCGTTTTCCATCAGCGGCGCCAGGCGCCGCCGAATGCCCAGGTTGATGCGCGCGCGCATGTCGGCGGCGTACATGGTGTACATGTAGTCGCGCTCCTTGCTGGTCACCATCTCGAGCGTGAGCTCGTCGTGGTTGCGCAGGAAAATGGCCCACTGGCAGCCCTCGGGAATGTCCGGCGTCTGCTGCATGATCTCGACGATGGGATGCCGGTCTTCCTGCGCAATGGCCATGTACATGCGCGGCATCAGCGGAAAGTGGTACGCCATGTGGCACTCGTCGCCATCGCCGAAATACTCGCGCACGTCTTCCGGCCACATGTTGGCTTCGGCCAGCAGAAAGCGGTTCTTGTACTGCGCATCGATGGCGGCGCGCACCTTCTTGATCACCGCGTGGGTCTCGGGCAGGTTCTCGTTGCTGGTGCCGTCGCGCTCCACCAGGTAGGGAATGGCGTCCAGGCGGAAGCCGTCCACGCCCATGTCGAGCCAGAAACGCATCACCTTGAAGATGGCCTCCAGCACGGCCGGGTTGTCGAAGTTCAGGTCCGGCTGGTGGCTGAAGAAGCGGTGCCAGTAGTAGGCCTTGGCCACCGGGTCCCAGGCCCAGTTCGAGGTCTCCGTGTCGGTGAAGATGATGCGCGTACCCTGGTAGATCTGGTCGGTGTCGCTCCACACGTAGAAATCGCGCTCGGGCGAGCCCGCCGGCGCGCGGCGCGCGGCCTGAAACCACGGGTGATCGCTCGAGGTGTGGTTGATGACCAGCTCGGTGATGACGCGCAGCCCGCGCTCGTGCGCGGCATCGAGCATCTCGCGAAAGTCGTCGAGCGTGCCGTACTGCGGATTCACGTCTTCATAGGCCGCGATGTCGTACCCGTCGTCGCGCAGCGGCGAGGGGTAGAACGGCATCAGCCAGATAGTGTTGACGCCCAGTTCCTTCACGTAGTCGAGCTTGGCCGTCACGCCCTTGAAGTCGCCCATGCCGTCGTTGTTCGAATCGAAGAACGCCTTGACGTTGAGCTGGTAGATGACAGCGTCGCGGTACCACAGCGGATCGTCGCTGATGTCGATCTCTACCGTTTCAAGCGCAATGTGGGAGACAGGAGCGTTCATGGGCGCGGCCTCACAGGAAGTAGTCGAAGTCGCGTTCGTCGCCATGGCGCCGCCTGACGACGAAGATGTGCGCGGGCACGCTGTGCGGGTCGAGCCGGATGTAGTGCCGCCCGCCTTCCCAGGTGAAGCGCTGCCCGCTCAGCAGATCGTGCATCTGGAACGCGCGCAGAGGGTCCACGCCCACGCTCTTGGGATCCAGTTCCACCCAGCCCGACTGCACGTTGTAGGGGTCGAGGTTGACCACCGTGACGATCACGTTGTCGCCGCCCTCCGATGCCTTGGCGTAGGCCAGCAGCTGCTCGTTGTCGATGGGGAGGAAGCGCAGGCCGCGGTCCCATTGCAGCGCCGGGTTCTCGCGGCGGATGCGGTTCACGCGGGCGATGAACGGCGCCAGGCTGGCCGGGTCGTCGTGGTTCCAGTGGCGCAGCTGGTATTTTTCGGAGTCGAGGTATTCCTCGCTGCCGGGCGAGCGCGGCAGGTGCTCGCGCAACTCGTAGGCCGGGCCGTAGATGCCATAGTTGGCAGACAGCGTGGCGGCAAGCACCAGCCGCGCCATGAACACCGAGGGCTCGCCGCCCTGCAGCTGCTCGTGCAGGATGTCGGGCGTGTTCGGCCACACGTTCGGCCTGAAGTAGTCGACGCCGGGCGAGGTGGAAAGCTCGGTGAAATATTCGATGAGCTCCTGCTTGGTGTTGCGCCAGGTGAAGTAGGTGTACGACTGCGAGAAGCCCAGCTTGGCCAGCCGGTGCATCACCTTGGGCCGGGTGAACGCCTCGGCAAGAAAGATCGCCTCCGGGTGCTCGCGCCGGATTTCGCCGATGGCCCATTCCCAGAACGGAAAGGCCTTGGTGTGCGGGTTGTCGACGCGGAAGATGCGCACGCCCTCGCCTATCCAGTGCTCGATGACGCTGCGCAACTCTGCCCACAGGCCGCGCCAGTCTTCGCTCTCGAAGTTGAAGGGATAGATGTCCTGGTATTTCTTGGGCGGGTTCTCGGCGTACTGCACGCTGCCGTCCGGCCGCCAGCGGAACCAGTCGGGATGCGCCTTCACGTAGGGATGATCGGGCGCGCACTGGAACGCGATGTCGAGCGCGATCTCGAGCCCGTGCGCCGCAGCCTGCGCGTAGAGATGGCGAAAATCTTCTGCCGTGCCAAGGGCCGGAAGGATCGCTTTGTGCCCTCCTTCGGCCGCGCCGATGGCCCAGGGGCTCCCCACGTCGTCAGGCCCGCTGGCCAGCGCGTTGTTGGGCCCCTTGCGCTGCACGCGGCCAACGGGGTGGATCGGCGGAAAGTAGAGCACGTCGAAACCCATGGCCGCGATGGCGGGCAGCCGAGCCTCCACGTCCTTGAAGGTGCCGTGCACGCCAGGCGTGGTGCCTGCCGAGCGCGGAAACAGCTCGTACCAAGTGCTGAAGCGCGCGCGCTCGCGCTCGGCCTCCAGCGGCAGCTCGACCGGAAAGCGCACCTCGTGTCGCCTGTCAGGGTGGCGGCGCGCCAGCATGGCCAGCTCTTCGTCGAGCGCCAGCGCCTTGAGGGTCGACACTTCCGACGACGGATGGGCCGCCACGGCATCGAGCTCGGTCGCCCATCGCGCCAGCGCCTGCCGGTCGGCGCCCTCAGCCCGCTCGGCGGCGGCGGCCACCTCGAGCGCGCCCACTTGCGAGGCAATGCGCACGTCGTCGGCCTCGACGCGTCGCGTCATTTCGCTGCGCCACGATTCGAAGGGATCGACCCACGCCAACGCGGTGTAGTAGTAGCGCCCGAGCGCGGGCGGCGAGAAGGCGCCCTCCCACACGTCGTTGACCAGCAGCTTCATCGGCACTTCGCGGAACTCGGTCTTGTCGTGCGGCCGCCAGCACAGCTGCACGCGCAGCACGTCGTGGCCGTCCGTGAAGCAATGCGCCTTCACGCGCACCTGCTCTCCCACCACGCACTTGACCGGAAAGCGGCCGTTGTCCACCGAAGGCAGGATCGCGTCGATGACCGCGCGCCGATTGCCGTCGCGCACGTCGGGCATTCTCGAAGCTGCGGGCGTCTCTGGGTTTGCGAACAGTTTTTTCATGATGGCCGGTGTTCCAGGATCAGCGTGGATAGTGGCGGCAGGGTCATGGACACCGACTGCATGCGGCCATGCGAACGCACGGGCGCGGATTCGACGCCGCCCAGGTTGCCCCAACCCGAACCGCCGAATTCCACCGCATCTGTGTTGATGAGTTCGTGCCAGAAGCCGCCCTGCGGCACGCCCAGCAGGTAGTTGGTGCGCGGCACCGGCGTCATGTTGCTGACCACCAGCAGCGGCGGATGACCGTCACGCCCCTTGCGCACGAAGGCGAACACGCTGCGTTCGGCATCGTCCGCCGTGATCCACTCGAAGCCCGAGGCGGTGAAGTCCTGCTGGTAGAGCGCGGGTGCACCGCGGTACACGCGGTTGAGCTGCGCCACGAGCCGCTGCAGGCCCGAGTGCCCTTCCAGGTCGCACACCCACCATTCGAGTTCGCCGTCGTGCGTCCACTCGCGCCGCTGCCCGAACTCGCCGCCCATGAACAGCAGCTTCTTGCCCGGGTGGGCCCACATGAAGCCGAACAGCGCGCGCAGATTCGCGAACTGCTGCCAGGGGTCGCCGGGCATCTTGCCCAGCAGCGAGCCCTTGCCGTGGACCACCTCGTCATGCGAGAGCGGCAGCACGAAATTCTCGTGGAACGCATAGACCAGCGAGAACGTCATCTTGTGGTGGTGGTACTTGCGATGGATGGGCTCTTCCTTCATGTAGGCGAGCACGTCGTGCATCCAGCCCATGTTCCATTTCTCGCCGAAGCCCAGGCCGTCCATGTCGGTCGGCCGAGAGACGCGCGGCCACGCGGTCGACTCCTCGGCCACGGTGATCGTGTCGGGATGCTCGCGGTACACGGCGCGGTTCAGCGTCTGCAGGAAATCGATCGCCTCCAGGTTCTCGCGGCCGCCATGGCGGTTGGGAATCCATTCGCCGTGGTTGCGCGCATAGTCCAGGTACAGCATCGACGCGACCGCATCGACGCGCAGGCCGTCCAGGTGGTAGCGGTCCAGCCAGAAGAGGCCCGACGACACGAGGAAGCTGCGCACCTCCGAACGCCCGTAGTTGAAGATGCTCGAGTTCCACTCCGGATGAAAGCCCTGTCGCGGATCGGCATGCTCGTAGAGATGCGTGCCGTCGAAATACGCCAGGCCGTGTTCGTCGGTCGGAAAGTGCGAAGGCACCCAGTCCAGCAGCACGCCAATGTCGTTCTGATGCAGGTGGTCGACCAGGTACATGAAGTCCTGCGGCGATCCGAAGCGCGCAGTGGGCGCAAAGTAGCCGGTGGTCTGGTAGCCCCACGAGCCGTAGAACGGATGCTCTGTCACCGGCATGAGTTCGACGTGCGTGAAGCCCATCTGCTTCACGTAGGCCGCGAGTTCGTGGGCAATCTCGCGGTAGCTCATGAACTGGCCATCGCGCCGGCGCCATGAGCCCAGGTGCACCTCGTAGACCGACGTTGGCGCGTCCAGCGCATTGCGCGCGCCGCGCCTGGTCATCCACTCGCGGTCCTGCCATTCGTAAGAAAGTTCGCAGATGCGCGAGGCCGTGGCGGGCGGCAGCTCGCTGCAGAACGCGAAGGGGTCGGCCTTGTCGACGACGAAGCCACCGAAGCGGGACCGGATCCGGTATTTGTAGGCCTGGCCCAGCGCCGCGTGGGGAACATGGCCTTGCCAGATGCCCGTGCCGTCTGGCGACGGCGAAAGCGGGTCGGCTTCACCCGACCAGTAGTTCCAGTCGCCCACCACCGCCACCGACTCTGCGTTGGGGGCCCAGACCGCGAAATGCGCTCCGCCTTCCTTTGCCGGGTGGCAACCCAGGAGGTCGTACAAGCGGGAGTGGGTTCCCTCCCGAAACAGGTAGGCGTCTTGTGCTTCTGGCGTTCTTGGCGGCTGGTTCACTGGCACCGGTGTTCCTTGCTTGCAGAAGGCCAGCGAACCGGGTGCCCAAAGGGGCACGCTTTCGGCTTTCACAAGACCTGACCGCCCAATTTGCAAAAAATCCGAGCCCGGCGGTTAAGGCTGAAGCCGCCTTGCGGTGTCGGAGAGTTGCCCATCACGCGCTGTGGGTTTGAACAACCCACGCGCGAGGCGCGGCATTTTTACTTACGCGGCAACCGGCGCCCCCGACGTGGCGTCATGGTCGTTGGCGGACCTTGGCAAGGCGCGCGGCGAGAAATCGTCGATCGTCAGGCAGATCGGTGCTTTCGGGTTGGCCCGGTGGCACCGGAGCGCGGCGGCGCTGAGGGCCACGAAGTGCGTCTTGCATGTATCCAGCAGGCGGTCGCCCAGATTCCTGGTGCCGAACACATCGTGCAGGGTCTCTTCTGAAATCTGCGCGATGATCCGCGCGCCATCGCGGCCATCGGGGTAGATTGCAAAGCGGACCGTCGCCGTGTCAAAGCAGTAAATCCCTTCGAAGTCCATGGCTGTCTCCTGATCGCTTGAGCGCGTGCATTGCGGCTCGAATCCAGCGCGGACCCATGCACCCGGCGGCATGGATTTCCGCGCGTATCCGGAGGATGCGCCTTGCGCGCCTCGAGAGGGGCGGGAATCGTGGGCGGGGGCGCGTAAAAATTGCTGCAATCCATGTCCGGCGCGCAACGGCCGTGCCATCGGCCCCCAAAAGAGCCTCTTGAAAACACGCCGGCAGCGCCTATTTCGCTCATCGGAAGCGCTGGAGACGCCTCCGGCGCTCCGTTCAACTTTTGTCTGAATGGAGGTTTTCGCCATGTACCGATCCCTGTTCCCGCGCGACATGTTCGCCGAAATGGATCGCCTGCAACGCGAGATGCAGCAGGCCTTCGATCTGTCTCCCACCATCCGTGGCTTTGGCCGCAACGGCTTTCCCGCCTTGAACATCGGCGGCACGCCGCAAACGGTGGAGATCTATGCGTTCGCGCCCGGCGTCGACCCGTCGAGCCTTGAAGTCAACCTGGAGCGCGGCCTTCTCACCATCGCCGGAAAGCGCGAAAACGCGCTCCCGCCAGAGGACGAGAAGGCGGCCATCCACATCAACGAACGCTTCGAGGGCTCGTTCCGCAGGGTGCTGACCCTGCCTGACGACGCCGACCCCGAGGCGGTGACGGCCAAGTACCAGGACGGCGTGCTGCGCATTTCGGTGCAGCGCCGCGCTTCGTCGCAGCCGCGCCGCATCGCAGTCCAGTGAAACGAAAAGAGCCGCAAGCAAATTTGAAAGGAGAGATGGCCATGACTACCAACACATCGCCTCGCGTTGCCGAACGGGCGCAGCTCGCCCGCAAGGAAGACGGCGCGCGCTACAGCGACGCCGCGCTCACGCCCCCGGTCGACGTGATCGAGGACAGCGGCGGCATCACGCTCTATGCCGACCTGCCAGGGGTCTCGCGCGACAAGCTCGGCCTGCACGTGGCTTCGGACACGCTCACCATCGAAGCGGAGTCCGACCTGTCGGTGCCCGAGGGTCTCGAATCGAGCCACACCGAAGTGGGCCTGGGCCGCTTCCGCCGCGTGTTCACGCTGAGCAAGGAGCTGGACACGGGCGCCATCTCGGCGGAACTCAAGCAGGGTGTGCTGAAGCTGCGCATTCCGAAGGCCCAGCACGCACAGCCGAGGCGCATCGAGATCCAGGCGTCCTGATTGAAATGCACATGCGCTCCGGAGGTGAAAGATGAGCGGTACCGAACGCCTGGCGCGCCTGCCCGCCGTCGAACACCAGCCGGATGCGTGGAAGGCAGGCCTGCGCAAGACGCTCGATCCGGCGCGCGCATCGTGCCCCGGTGGCAGCGCATGCCTACGCCGATGTGCGCATCGGCCCCACAACGTCCGTGCGCCGCAAAAAATAAGGTGGGCGCAAGGACATCGAAATGGCTTTCGAATCTTTTCGCGATCGCAAGTATGGGGGTCGCGTGCTGGCCGAACGGTTGGCCAACTTGGCCGGCCGCTCCGACGTGACCGTGCTTGCGTTGCCGCGCGGCGGCACGCCGGTGGCGTACGAGGTGGCCAAGGCGCTCCACGCCCCGCTCGACGTGCTGGTGGTGCGCAAGCTCGGCGTGCCGTGGAATCCTGAATTTGCGATGGGCGCCATTGCCAGCGGCGGCGAGCGGCTGCTGGACGACATGCTGGTGCGCGAGCTCGGCATCTCCACCAGGGACGTCGAGGAAGTCGCAAGCAACGAAGCGTACGAACTCGAACGGCGCGAACGCGTGTACCGCGGCGGGCGGCCCGCGCCAGACCTGCGCGGCCGCGTCGTGATCCTGGTGGACGACGGCCTCGCCACGGGCTCGACCATGCGCGTCGCCGTACGCGCGGTGCGCCGGCAGGCCCCCGCCCGCGTCGTGGTGGCCGCGCCCGTGGGGGCGCCCGAAGCCTGCGAGCTGCTGCGCAGCGAGGCCGACGAGGTCGTGTGCGCCGAGATGCCGGACCCCTTTTTGGGAGTGGGCCGCTGGTACCTGGATTTCTCACAGACCAGCGACGAGGAAGTGTGCCGCCTGCTTCACAACGCGCGCCGCCGCAGCCCGCTCTCCGACTGAGGACAATGAACGATGCCGCCCTCACGCATTTCGAAAGAAACCGACGCATTGCGCCTCGCGGCCCACCCGATGGACGGCTCATTGGGCGACCACGACGCCCTGCTCGATCTGATCGGCGACGCGCACTACGTGCTGCTCGGCGAGGCCTCGCACGGCACGCACGAGTTCTATGCGGCGCGCGCCGACATCACGCGCCGCCTCATGGCCGAAAAGGGATTCAACGCCGTGGCAATCGAGGGCGACTGGCCCGATGCCTATCGCGTCAACCGCTACGTCCGCGGCGACGGCGAAGACGCCAGCGCGCGCGATGCGCTGACGGGCTTCCGGCGCTTTCCCACCTGGATGTGGCGCAACGAAGACGTGGCAAGCTTCATCGAATGGCAGCGGGCCTTCAACGAGGCCGGCCCGGTGCAGGGAAAGACCGGCTTCTATGGGCTGGACCTGTACAGCCTGCATGCCTCGATCGAGGCCGTGCTCGCCTACTTCGACCGGACCGATCCAGACACGGCGCAGAGCGCACGCGAACGCTACGCGTGCTTCGACCGCTTCGGCGACGGCGGGCAGGTCTATGGGCTCATGGCCGGGCTTGGCAACACCGCCTCGTGCCGGCAGGAAGTGATCGACATGCTGGTCGAGATGCGCCGCGCTTCCGCCGACGCATGGCGCGGCGGCATTGCGGCCAATGAGGATGCAGCCTTCAATGCCGAGCAGAACGCACGCCTGGTGAAGAACGCCGAGGCGTACTACCGCTCGATGTACCTCAGCGACGTGTCGTCGTGGAACCTGCGCGACCGGCACATGGTCGAGACTTTGGGCGAACTCGAGCGCCACCTGTGGCGCAGCAGCGAACGCCCGAAGATCGTGGTGTGGGCGCACAACTCGCACCTGGGCGATGCGCGCGCGACTGAAATGGGCGAGCAGCGCGGCGAGCTCAACGTCGGCCAACTGGTGCGCGAACGCCAGGGCCGCGACGCGGTTCTCGTGGGCTTTACCACCCACACGGGCACTGTGATGGCGGCATCCGACTGGGGTGCGGCCCCCGAGCGCAAACAGGTTCTTTCCTCCCGGCCCGACAGCTATGAAGGCCTCATGCACGAGACCGGCCTGGAGCGCTTCATGCTGCCCCTGCGCGGCGAAGGAAGCCACTTCTTTGCGCTGCGGGAACAGCGGCTGGAGCGCGCCATTGGCGTCATCTACCGCCCTGAGACCGAGCGGCAGAGCCATTACTTCTTCGCCCGTCTGCCGGTGCAGTTCGACGCGCTGCTGCACTTCGACCGGACCCGCGCGGTCGAGCCGCTGGAGCGCGACGCGGCCGCGCCGGATATCGAGGTGCCGGAAACCTATCCATCCGGCAAATAGGCGCTGCCTTATGCAGCTGCCGCAGCCCAGAGGCCGCCGGCTACTGCGCGACGATCACGCCCTCGAGCGGCTGCAGCACCAGTTCGCCTTTCACCGCGCCGGTGCGGTCGGCATGGGTCGAGGCGAGCACGACGGTGTCGGCCGGCAGAAGGTTCGCGGCGACCGGGGTTTCGGCGGTGGCGAAGTTCAGCAGCACCACCAGCCGCCGCGTGCCCGAGCTTCTTGCATAGGCCAGCACGTCGGCACCCGCTTCGAGTTGCTCGTGGCTTCCCTCATGCAGCGCGGGCTCGTTGCGCCGCAGCGCAATCAACTTCTTGTAGAGCTGCAGCATGGAGGCCGGATCGGCCAGCTGCGCCTCGACATTGCGCATGTCCCAGTCGCCGCCCAGGCGCAGCCACGGCGTGCCGTCCGTGAAGCCGGCGGCGTGCGCGCGGCTCCACTGCATGGGAGTGCGCTGCGGGTCGCGCCCCAAGCCTTTGCCGGGCTCGTTCTTCTCGAACGGGTCTTGCACTTCGTCCGGCGGAATGGGAACGTCGGTGAGGCCGATCTCGTCGCCGTAGTAGAGCGTGGGCGTGCCGCGCAGCGTGAGGAGCAGCATGGCCGCGAGCCGCGCCCTCTCCTGTCCGACACGGCTCGCGATACGCGGCTTGTCGTGGTTGCCCAGCACCCAGTTGGGCGCCGCGCCATGCGGCAATGCCGCTTCGTAGTTGCGCACGATGCGGTCGATTTCGGCCGCATGCCACGGCGCGGCGATGAGCTGGAAGTTGAACGGCAGCTGAACACCCTGCAGCAGCCCGTCGGAGGTGCGCCCGTAGTAGGCCATGAGCCGCTCCAGCGGAAGATAGAGCTCGCCGATCAGCACGCGCGTGGAGGATTCGTCGCTGAACTCGTCGACCACGCGGCGCATCTCGACGATGACGTCTTGCATCTCCGGGCGGTCGGTGGTGTACAGCGGCAGCAGCTGGTGCGAAGGATCCTGGCCCACCTGGAACGAAGGGTTCTGCGGGTTGTCGCGAAACTCGGCGTCCTTGACGAGGTGATACAGCACGTCGACGCGAAAGCCGTCTACGCCGCGGCGCAGCCAGAAGCGGAGCACGTCATACATGGCTTTGCGCACCTGGGGGTTGCGCCAGTTGAGATCCGGCTGCTCCTTCAGGAACGAATGGCAGTAGTACTGCCCGCTGGCTTCATCGAAGGTCCATGCGGGTCCGCCGAAGTTGCTCAGCCAATTGTTGGGTGGTCCGCCGCCGGGCGCGGGGTCTCGCCACAGGTACCAGTCGCGCTTGGAGTTGTTGCGGGAAGCCCGGCTCTGCACGAACCATGGGTGCCGGTCCGAGGTGTGGTTGGGCACGAAATCCAGCACCAGCTTCAGGCCGCGCGCCTTGCATTCAGCCGCGAGTGCATCGAACGCCTCGAGCGTCCCAAAACGCGGATCGACATTGCAGTAGTCGGAAATGTCGTACCCGAAGTCGGCCATTGGTGAGGGGTAGATCGGTGAAATCCACGCAGCATCCACGCCAAGCTCGACCAGATAATCGAGCCGCCTCTGGATGCCTCGCAAGTCGCCGATGCCGTCTCCATCGCTGTCCTGGAACGAACGCGGATAGATCTGATAGACGATTCCGTTCTTCCACCAAGCATCGGCCGACATCGAATTTCCTTTCGGGTTATTGCATTGCGAGGTACCTATTCTTAGGAGGTTCCCCGGCATGATCAACGACCTTTGGTACAAGAACGCCGTGGTGTATTGCCTGTCGGTGGGAACCTTCATGGACTCCAACGGCGATGGCTGCGGCGACTTCGAGGGGCTGACGCGGCGGCTGGAGTACCTCCATGGCCTGGGTGTGACGACGTTGTGGCTGATGCCGTTCCATCCATCGCCGGGCCATGACGACGGCTACGATGTTTCGGACTATTACAACGTCGACCCCCGATTCGGTACGCTTGGCGACTTCGTCGAGTTCACGCATTCGGCCGAGCAGCTCGGCATGCGCGTGCTGATGGACCTGGTCGTCAACCACACCTCGGACCAGCACCCCTGGTTTCAAGAGGCGCGCAAGGACCGGAATTCAAAATACCGCGACTGGTACGTCTGGTCCGACAAGAAGCCGCCCCGCTATACCGATGGTGTGGTTTTTCCCGGCGTGCAGAAATCGACCTGGACTTTCGACAAGGTCGCAAGGCGCTGGTACTTCCATCGCTTCTACGATTTTCAACCCGACCTGAACACGGCGAACCCGGCCGTCCAGGCGGAGATCCTCAAGATCATGGGCTTCTGGACGCAGCTGGGCGTGTCGGGTTTCCGCATGGATGCGGTGCCCTTCGTGATCGGCGCAAAAGGCCCGAAGGTCGTGCACCCGACGGAAAGATTCGACATGCTGCGGGAGTTCCGCGAGCTGCTTCAATGGCGCCGTGGCGACGCCATCATCCTGGCCGAGGCCAATGTGCTGGCCAAGACCAACATGGCCTACTTCGGCGACGAGGGGGAGCGGCTGCACATGATGTTCAACTTCCAGGTCAACCAGAACCTTTTCTATGCCATGGCCGCGGGCGACACGCGGCCGCTGGCCAAGGCGCTGGAGGCCACCCGCGAACGGCCAGCCACGTCGCAGTGGGGCATGTTCCTGCGCAACCACGACGAGCTCGACCTCGGGCGGCTGCGGCCCGCACAGCGCAAGCGCGTGTTCGAGGCCTTCGGCCCCGAGAAGGACATGCAGCTCTACGATCGCGGCATACGCCGCCGCCTCGCACCGATGCTGGGCGGCAACCGGCGCCGGCTCGAGCTCGCCTACAGCCTGATGTTCACCTTGCCCGGCACGCCGGTCATGCGCTATGGCGACGAGATCGGCATGGGCGATGACCTGAACCTGCCCGAGCGCACCTGTGCGCGAACCCCGATGCAATGGTCCACCGAACGCCAGGGCGGGTTCACCGTCTCGTCGAAACCGGTGATTCCCGTGATCAGTGGCGGCGCCTATGGCTTCGAGCACGTGAACGTGGCGGCGCAGCGGCGCGACCCCGATTCGCTGCTCAACTGGATGGAGCGCGTGGTCCGCATGCGCAAGGAGGTGCCGGAGATCGGATGGGGCGACTTCAAGGTGATTCCCCACGTTGAAAAATCCGTGCTCGTGATTCGCTACGAGTGGCGCGGCAATGCGGTGGCCTTCATCCACAACTTCCGCGCCGACCCGCTGGAAATCAAGCTCGAAGCCAAGGCGTTCGGTCGGCATGGCGAGCAGTTGATCAACCTGTTGTCGAACGCACACAGCCGCGCCGACGCGAAAGGCAAGCACTGCATGCTGCTGGAGCCTTACGGCTACCGCTGGTTCCGAGTCGGCCCGCTCGACTACCTGCTCAAGCGCGAGGAGATGTGACGCCATGGGACGACCCACGAGCCATGGGGGATTGCGCGAGGTACCCTACCCCCCGCTTCTGACACACTAGGTGCGCAAAGCGGGCCGCATCGCGATGCTTTTTCCACCCCAATGAACTCATCAGGTCTCAGGAATATCCACATCAGCTTGAACACACGCCTCAGTCTCGGCGTGGCCGCGGTGGTCCTTGCGGCCACCTTCGCCATTGCCACCGTGGCATTGCAGCTGGTGAAGACGAGCATGAAGGCCTCGATCGAAAACGAAGCGTTCGCGCGGCTGTCGGCCATTGCAAATACAGTAGATCAAAAGTTCGTCAGCCGGCGCACCCTGCTCGAAACCTTTGCCGACAGCGTGACGACCAACGACTTCCCGGACGCGGCAACGCTGCAGGCTTTTGTCGAAAAGCACCCGTCGCTTCGGAAGGCCTTCAGCAACGTCGCATTCTTTACGGCCGACGGCGATCTGATCGCGAGCCTCAGCGGTGCGCAGCAGCCCGGCAGGGTGAACATCAAGGACCGGCCCTACTTTCAGCAGACGCTCGCCGCCAAGGCAAGCGTCATCTCCGAACCTTATCTGAACCGGCTCACCGGCCTGGCACAGATCGCCCTGACCGAACCGGTGCTCGATCCTGCGGGCCGTGTGAAGTATGTGATCTCGGGGGCCATCGACCTGAAGGAACGGAACATCCTGGGCGAGCTTGCCGACGTGAAATTCGGCCGGACCGGCTACCTGTTCATCACCAGCACCGACGGTGCCGTGATCGACCACCCGCGCACCGAGCGCATCGTCAACCAGACGGGCCTGAAGGGGGTCGGCAACCCCGAGATCGAACGTCCGATGGAAGGCTACGAAGGCGCGACCGAGGGCGTCAACCATGCGGGTGTGCACGGGCTGTATGCCTTCAAGCGGCTGCGCGAGACCAACTGGGTCATGGGGTCCATGTATCCCAGCAAGGAAGCCTTCGCGCGGGTCGACGCCATCGAGCGTTCTGCATGGATGGGGGCGGTGGTGCTGGCAGTGGTCGCCGGCGCCGCCGCACTGGGCCTCGTGCGCCGGCAGCTCAGGCCGCTCACGCACCTGCACCGGCACATGCTCGACGTGGACAACCCGGCCCTCGAAACGGCTGGGCCGCGCACCTATCCGCGCGACGAGATCGGCGACATTGCGCGCACCTTCGACACGCTGATGTGGCAACGCAAATCGAGCGAGAAGTTCCTGCGCGACATCACCGACAACCTGCCCGCGATGGTGTCGCACGTCGATGCGCAAGGCCGCTACACCTTCGTGAACGCACCGCTCTGCAAGAAGCTCGACCGCGGCGCGGCGCAGCTGATCGGGCGGCAGGCACAAAGCTTCGGCGAAGACGATGCGGCCATGAAGGCCGGCGTCGAGCGCGTGCTGGCCGGCGAGGCCGTCAGTTTCGAGAGGCGGGGCGATGCGAGCCGCGGCGAACACGACCGCTACTTCCAGACCGAGCTCATTCCCGATCTCGACAAGGCCGGACAGGTTCGCGGCTACTACGCCATGACCTCCGACGTGACGGAGCGCAAGCGCATCGAATTCAGCCTGGCGCACAGCGAAGCGCAGGTGCGCATCATCGCGGACAACATTCCTGCGCTGGTGTCGCACGTCGATGCGTCGCTCAAATACACCTTCGTCAATGCACAGGTCATGGCGCTGCACAGAGAGCGTGCGATGGTCGGCCGGTCGATGCCCGAGGTCCGGGGCCCGGCCGATTTCGCGATCGTTGCGCCCGCCTACGAGCGCGCGCTGGCCGGCGAAACGGTGGTCATCGAGAAAGCCGGCGACGCAGCGCTTGGCATCGGCGAGCGGACCTTCAAGGCCCACTACATTCCCGACCAGGACGCGAACGGCGTGGTGCAGGGCGTGTTCGCCATGACCTTCGACATCACCGACGAAGTGAACATACGCAAGGCCCTGACCGCGCAGGAAAAGCGGCTGCGCGACGTGACCGACAGCATTCCAGCGCTGGTGGGCTACTTCGACAGCAACGAGAACTGCCTGTTCGCCAACAGCCGCGCGCGGCGCATGGCTGGCCTGGGCGATGGCCCGCTCGACGGCGTGACCCTGCGCTCGTCCGTGGGCAAGGCGGTGTACCGGCAGCAGCGGCCCTACCTTCCGCTGGTGCGCGAGGGCAAGTCGGTGCGCTTTCCGGTCCAGGCCCCGCTCTACGGAAAGACCGGCTACTTCCAGGTCAACCTGATTCCAGACATGGACGCCGAGGGAAAGTTCGTCGGCTTCTATCTCATGACCTTCAACATCACCGCGCTGAAGCAGGCGGAACTGCGCCAAGCGGAAAGCGAGATGCGCCTGCGCACCATCACCGACAACCTGCCGGCGCTCATCACCTACATCGATCGCGACGAAAAAATCACCTTCGCCAACGCCACGTATCGGGAGTGGATGGGCGTGGACCCCGCCCGACTTCTGGGCCGCCATGTGAGCGAGGTGGCGGGCGAGGAACTTTATCTTTCGCGCAAGGCCATGATCGCGCGCGCGCTGGCCGGCGAGCGCGTGGAGTTCGAGGCCAAGACCCGGACGAAGGACTTCGACCGCACGACCCGCGTGAGCTACGTGCCCGACATCGGTCCCGACGGCGTCACGCGCGGCATCTTCTCGCTCAGCCTGGACATCAGCGCCTTGAAGGCGGTGGAGCGCCAGCTGATCGACCTGGCCCGCCTCGATCCGCTCACGGGCTTGTCGAACCGGCTCGCCTTCAACGAATATCTGCCCAGCGCCCTGGCCCGCGCCCAGCGCTCGGGCAACGCGCTGGCGGTGTTGTTTCTGGACGTCGACCATTTCAAGACCATCAACGACACCTTCGGCCATGCGACCGGCGACGGTGTGCTGGTGGAATACGCCAAGCGCCTGCTGGCCAGCGTGCGAAGCACCGACACGGTCGCGCGCCTGGCCGGCGACGAGTTCGTGGTGGTGCTGGAAAACGTGCACACGCGCGAAGCCGCCGTGGCCGTGGCACGAAAAATCGTCCAACAGATCGGCACCTCGGCCTTCGAGCTCGACGGCCAGAGCCTCAGGGTCACCACCAGCATCGGCATTGCGTTTCACCAGCCCACCGAAACGGCCGTCACCGACGCCGCCATCACCGACGCCGACCTGCTGGCGCGCGCCGACGCCGCGCTCTACCGCGCCAAGTCGGCGGGCCGCAATACCTTCGGGTTTTCGGATTGATGCGCCCGCATCGACCAGGCCACCTTCATTCTGAGAACTTTCGTAGTGCCGAATTGCGCCCGCGCGGAGGCGGCGCCGCTCTCTTGCTGACAAGCCCGGCCGGCCCCAGCAGAATCGCCCCACAGGAGATCCATTCATGTCCCCCACAGAAGTCGTCACGCCCGAGCAATTGCTGCATGCGCTGGAGGTTCAAAGCCACATGCCGATCCTGCGTATCGGCCAGGCACTGATGGCGCTCGGCGTCCTCACCGAAGAGCAGTTGCGCGCAGGCCTGGAGCAGCAGAAGCTCGACCGCAGCGTGCCGCTCGGCGAGACGCTGGTGCGCATGGGCGTGGTCACCAGGGCCCAGCTGCAGGCCGCGCTCGTGCGCAAGATGGGCTATCCGCTGGTGAACCTGCACGTGTTCCCGGTGGCAGTGGACGCCTTGCGAACCATCACGCACGGCGCAGCGCGGCGCCTGCAGGTCATGCCGCTCATGTTCCACGAGGGGCGCCTCATTCTTGCGCTCGACGATCCGGCCAGCCGGCACGCGGCAATCGACGAAGTGGAGTTCATCACGCAGATGAAGGTGGTGCCGGTGATCGGGGAATGCCTGGTGCTGGACACCGTGCTCTACAAGGCCTACGGAAAGCTCGGCCAGGACACTCCCGATCCCACCATCGTCCACGACCCCTCGCGGCCGCTCGACTTCGACGGAGCAGGTACCAGCGAACTGCTGGTCACCCTGGAGAAGGAAGAGCGCGCTCCGGTGGTCGAAGAGGCGCCCATCGAACAGTCGGACAACTCGCTGGTGCGAATGATCAACAGCATGATCATCGACGCGCACCGCGAAGGCGCGTCGGACATCCACATCGAAAGCTATCCCGGCCAGGAGAAGACCCGCATCCGGTTCCGCCGCGACGGGCGGCTGCACACCCACCTGGAGCTGCCGGCCACCTACCGCAACGTGGTGGTGGCGCGCATCAAGATCATGTGCGACCTGGACATCAGCGAAAGGCGCAAGCCGCAGGACGGCAAGATCAATTTCGCCAAGTATTCGCCGCAGCACCGCATCGAACTGCGCGTGGCCACCATTCCCACGGCCAACGGCCTCGAAGATGTGGTGATGCGGATCCTGGCCTCGGCGCAACCCATTGCGCTGGACAAGCTCGGGCTCTCGCAGCGCAACCTCGCGCAGTTCAAGAAGGCGGTCGAACGCCCCTACGGCATGGTGCTTTGCGTGGGCCCCACGGGCTCGGGCAAGACCACCACGCTGCACTCGGCGCTCATGCACATCAACACGCCCGAGCGAAAGATCTGGACCGCCGAGGACCCGGTCGAAATCACCCAGCCCGGCCTGCGCCAGGTCCAGGTCAATCCGCGCATCGACTGGACCTTTGCCAAGGCGCTGCGGGCTTTCGTGCGCGCCGATCCCGACGTGATCATGGTCGGCGAAATCCGCGACGAGGAAACCGCCAAGACGGCCATCGAGGCCTCTCTCACCGGCCACCTCGTGCTGTCGACGCTGCACACCAACAGCGCGCCCGAAACCGTGACGCGGCTGCTCGACATGGGCATGGACCCGTTCAATTTTGCAGATTCGCTGCTGGCCGTGCTGGCGCAGCGGCTGGTGCGCCGCCTCTGCACCCATTGCATCCAGAGCCGGCCCATGCGCGCCGAAGAGGTCGAGGAACTGCTGGCCGACTACATGCATTCATTCGCCGCGCACGATGCCATGCAGGCCGAGCGCGAGTTGGTACACAAGCACTGGCTCGGCCAATATGGCCGCGACGGGCAGCTGCACGCCTTCACGAGCACCGGATGCCCGCATTGCGACAGCACCGGTTTCAACGGGCGCGTCGGCATTCACGAACTGATGGTGATCTCCAGGACGCTGCGCCGCCTGGTCCAGAACGGCGCCCGCGCGGAGGAACTGCAGGACGCCGCCATGCAGGAAGGCATGCGCACCCTGCGCCAGGACGGCATCGACAAGGTTCTTGCGGGCAAGACCACCATCGAAGAGGTCCGCGCAACCAGCAACATGTGAGTCGGCGCCCGAAGGCGCGGCCCGTGCCTCCGCCTCAGGCGGCGTCCCACGCCACCGGCGGCAGCGTGGCGATGGCGGGCCGGGCGAACAGGAATCCCTGGAACAGTTCCACGCCCAGCGACTGGAGCGCGTGCACTTCGTCGGAAGACTCGACGCCTTCTGCAACGGCACGAATGCCGAGCTCCAGGCAGGTGCCGACAAGGCCCCGCACGATGCTGAGCCGGACCGGGTCGTTGTGAATGTTGCGCACCAGGCCCATGTCGATCTTCACCACGTCGGGCTGGAACTCCGCGAGCAGTTCGAAGCCCGCATAGGCGGCGCCGAAGTCGTCGATGGCCGAGGTGAAGCCATAGCCCTTGTAGGTGCGAAAGGCGGCCGCCAATGCCGGCAGGTCGGCCACGCGTTCGCCTTCGGTGATCTCGAACATCAGGCGGTGGACCGGAAAGTTGCAGCGCTCGGCGGCCGCCATGGCCGTATGAAAACACTCTGTCTGCCCGGCCACGTCGTTGGGCATGATGTTGAGGCTGAGCTTCGATTGCATGCCCAGTTCGGATGCAGTTTCAATGGCCTTCACGCGGCAAGCTTCATGAAACGCGAACCGGTGCTGCGGATTCACGCGCGAGAAGACTTCCAGGGCGCCCTCGCCCGAGGCGCCCCGCACCAGCGCTTCGTGCGCAAAGATTTCCCGCCGCTCGAAATCCACGATGGGCTGAAAGGCCATGACGAACCCGGCGTCGAAACCCCGGGAAAAGCTGGCATCGGCCGTTGCTCCGGTAATCACTGGAATGGATCCTCAGGAATGGGCCAAGTAATTGAATAGTGCACAGTCTTCAAATGTAACCTCTCTGTCACCATTCCGGTTAACCGTGGTTTTTCCGCCGCAGTTTCCAATTTCCCGCGCTCAAGCCCAGCGCGCGGGCAGCGCCAGTTCGACCCACGCTGGCGCGTGATCGCTTGCGCCGGGCCGCCCGCGCACCTCGCGGTCCACGTTCGCGTCGACCAGCAGGGGCGCCAGTTCGTCGTTCAGCAGAAGATGGTCGATGCGCAGCCCTGCGTTGCGCGGCCACCGGTTTCGCCAATAGTCCCAATAGGTGTAGACCGCCTCGCCCGGATGTCGGGCGCGGATGGCGTCGGTCCACCCCTGCTCGAGCAGCCGCGCGAAGGCGGCGCGGCTTTCGGGCTGCAGCAGCGCATCGTCGCGCCACGAGGCCGGGTTGTAAATATCGGCGTCGGTAGGCACCACGTTGAAATCACCGGCCAGCACGGCCGGCATGCCGCAGTTGAAGAGACGCCCCGCATGGGCGTTCAGCCGCTCGAACCATTCGAGCTTGTAGTCGAACTTGGGGCCGGGCTGTGGGTTGCCGTTGGGCAGGTACAGGCAACCGACGATCACGCCGTTGACCACGGCTTCGATGTACCGGCTCTGGCTGTCTTCGGAATTGCCGTCGAGGCCGCGGCCGGTCTCGATCGGTTCGCTTCCACGCGCGAGGAGGGCCACGCCGTTCCAGGAGCGCTGCCCGTGGAACACCACGCCGTAGCCCGCTTCGCGGATCGCGGCCGCGGGAAAGCCCATGTCGGGCGCCTTGAGCTCCTGCAGGCATGCGACATCGGGGCGGGACTCGGCCAGCCACTCCAGGAGGCGCGGCAACCGGCCATTGACGCCGTTGACGTTGAAGGTCGCGATCTTCATGGACTCTGCATCGAAGAAGAACCGGATTCCGGATCATGGCCCTGAAGCCGCCCCGGCCATGTCGGAGAACACGCCCTGCGGGGAGCCCGGCGCCCCCTGCCGATCGCCGGCTTCCGTCAGGCCGTCTTCGCGCCCTTTTCGTACCAGCCCTGCGACCTGTTGACCACCGCGACCACCAGCAGCATCACAGGCACTTCAATCAGTACCCCGACCACCGTGGCCAGCGCGGCGCCCGACTGGAAGCCGAACAGGCTGATGGCCGTGGCCACCGCAAGCTCGAAGAAGTTGCTGGCGCCGATGAGTGCCGACGGGCCGGCCACGCAATGCGCCACGCCCAGCTTGCGGTTGAGCACATAGGCCAGGCCGGAATTCACGAACACCTGGATCAGGATGGGCACCGCAAGCAGCGCAATCACCAGCGGCTGCCGCAGGATGGCCTCGCCCTGGAAGGCGAACAGCAGCACCAGCGTGAGCAGCAGCGCCGAGATCGACCACGGCCCCAGCCGCGCCGCAACCGCCTGGAAGTGCGCCGCGCCCTTCTTGAGCAGATGCTTGCGCAGCAATTGCGAAATGATCACCGGCACCACGATGTACAGGCCCACCGACGTCAGCAGCGTGTCCCACGGCACCGTGATCGACGAGAGCCCGAGCAAGAGCGCGACCACGGGCGCGAAGGCCACCACCATGATCGCGTCGTTGAGCGCCACCTGCGACAGCGTGAAGTACGGATCGCCCCTGCACAGCTGGCTCCAGACGAACACCATCGCGGTGCAAGGCGCCGCGGCCAGCAAGATGAGGCCCGCGATGTAGCTGTCGAGCTGCCCTGGCGGCAGCAGCGGCGCGAACACGTGGCGAATGAAAATCCAGCCGAGCAGCGCCATCGAGAAAGGCTTCACCGCCCAATTGATGAAAAGCGTGACACCGATGCCGCGCCAATGCGCCCTGACCTGGCCGAGCGCCGCGAAGTCGATCTTCAGCAGCATGGGGATGATCATCACCCAGATGAGCACGCCTACCGGCACGTTGACCTTGGCCACCTCCAGCGACGCGATGCCGCGGAACACGCCCGGCAGCCACTGGCCGAGCGCAATGCCGGCCACGATGCACAGCGCGACCCAGATCGTGAGGTAGCGTTCGAAGAAGCCGATGGCGGGGGGCGGTGCGGAAGATGCGGACGGCACAACGGCGGCGGGATTGGCGCTCATGAAAGAAACGGCCTCGCCATGGCGACCTGGGCCTTTGGATGGATACGCAGTTGCTTCATTTTTTTCGTTCATTCAGCATGCACAGGCCTGCGCTGCGTGCGGCAGGCACGCCTCGCCCTGGCAGCAGTTTTCCGTCAGGTAGCCGATGAGCGCGTTCATCTGCTCGAACGCGGCGCGGTAGATCAAGTTGCGGCCGCTTCGCTCTTGTGTCACCAGCCCGGAATGGGCCAGCTCCTTCAAGTGGAACGACAGGCTGGTGGCCTGAACGCCGAGCGCATCGACCAGCGCACCGGGCGTGAGCCCCGCCGGGCCCGCCACCACCAGGGCGCGAAACACCTGAAGGCGCACGGGTTGGGCTAGCGCTGCAAGCGACTTGACGATGTCTTGTTCTTCCATATTTCAATAATAGTTGCATAATTGTAAGAATGCAATCACCGACCTCCTCCATCACCATCTTTCACAACCCGGCGTGCGGCACGTCGCGCAACACGCTGGCGATGATCCGCAATAGCGGCGAAGAGCCGCAGGTCATCGAATACCTGAAGACGCCGCCCGGCAAGGAAACGCTGCGCGAAATGCTCGCCGCAATGAGCATGGCGCCGCGCGCCCTGCTGCGCAAGAAAGGCACGCCGTACGAAGAGCTCGGCCTGGACGATCCGAAGTGGACGGACGAGCAGCTGATCGACTTCATGCTCGCGCACCCGATCCTCATCAACCGACCCATCGTGGTCACGCCGCTCGGCACGCGGCTGTGCCGCCCCTCCGAAGAGGTGCTCGACATCCTGCCGGCGCCGCAAAAAGGCGCGTTCACCAAGGAAGACGGCGAAGCCGTCATCGATGCGGAGGGCCGCCGTGTCGATCGCCCTGCGTGAACTCCCCAACATCGACGCCGAGCTGTTCGACCGGCCCTCGTCCGAGCGACTGGCCAGCGCGACATCGCCGCGGCATGCACCGCGCTTCCTGCTGCTCTACGGCTCGCTGCGCGAGCGTTCTTACAGCCGCCTCTTGACCGAAGAAGCGGCGCGCCTGCTCGAGGCGATGGGCGGCGAAACGCGCATCTTCGATCCCGCCGGCCTGCCGTTGCCGGACAGCGCACCGGACGATCACCCCAAGGTGCAGGAGCTGCGCACGCTCGCGCAATGGGCCGAAGGCATGGTGTGGTGCTCGCCCGAGCGTCACGGGTCCATGACCGGCATCATGAAGGCGCAGATCGACTGGATCCCGCTCAGCGTGGGTGCCGTACGGCCGACGCAGGGCAAGACGCTCGCCGTCATGCAGGTGTCGGGTGGATCGCAGTCGTTCAATGCGGTGAACCAGTTGCGCGTGCTCGGGCGCTGGATGCGCATGCTGACCATCCCCAACCAGTCGTCCGTTGCCAAGGCCTTCCTCGAATTCGACGAAGCCGGCCGCATGAAGCCTTCTTCGTACTACGAGCGGGTGGTCGACGTGATGGAAGAACTCGTGAAGTTCACGCTGCTCACGCGCGGCGCCGCCGACTACCTTGTCGACCGCTACAGCGAGCGCAAGGAAAGCGCCGAGCAGCTTTCCAAGCGGGTGAACCAGCGCGCCATCTGAGGCTTTGGCCCGACAATCGGCGCCCATGAACGCCAAGCCCTCGGCGGCCACGCCGGCCCCGCCATCGTCCGTGCCGCGCCCCATCCGCACTGCAGCCAGTCTGATTCTCTTGCGCGACAGCGCCCACGGCATGGAAGTGCTGCTGCTGCGCCGCGCCGAAAAAGCCGACGACCAGAACAGCGGCGCCAGCGTGTTCCCGGGTGGCGTGGTCGACACGCACGACCGCAGCCTGCACCTGATGTGCAAGGGGCTGGACGATGCCGCGGCCAGCACGCGCCTGGGCCTGCCCGATGGCGGCCTTGATTACTACGCCGCCGCGGTGCGCGAATGCTTCGAGGAGGCCGGCATCCTGTTCGCGGGCGACAGCGAAGACCGCCTGGTCGAACTCGACCAACTGCCCGCCGGCCGGCTCGAGGCCATGCGCCATGCGGCCCAGCAAGGCACCGATGCGCTGCTTGCCATGTGCGACGCACAAGGCTGGCGTCTCGCGATGGACCGGCTGGCCTATTTCAGCCACTGGCTGACGCCGCCCGGCATGCCGCGCCGGTTCGACACCCGCTTCTTCATCGCGGCGATGCCGCCCGCACAAAACGTGAAGCCCGATGGCCGCGAGATCGTCGAACACATGTGGCTGAAGCCGGCCGAAGCAGTGGAAACTCGCCGAGGGCTCAAGCTGATGAACGTGACGCGGCGCACGCTCGAGCAACTGGCACGTTTCGACAGCGCCGACCACTGCATGGCCCATGCGCGCGCCCTCACCGGGATTCCGCTCAACATGCCGCGCGTGGCCGATGGGCCCGCAGGCCGCCGCGCCGTGAACATCGAAGAAGCCGCGTATGAGGAGATCGGCCGACTCGACCCCGATGGCCGAGGCGATGCGCGCTATGCACTCAAGGCCGGCCTGGTCACCCAGCTCTCGGCGCGCATCCACCGCGTGGCCGGCGAGGCGGGCTCGCCGCACAGCTATTTTGTCGGCGGCGAAAGCGGCCAGTGGGCATTGATCGACCCCGCGCCGCGCTGCTCGGCGCAGGGCCAGGCGGCTCCCGGGTCCGTGCGCTGGCTGCTCTCGACAGCGGCGCGCACACAGGAATCGGCCGCATCGCTCGACGAACTTCGATCTGCATCATGGCCGAACGCCGCGGTGCTGTGGCCGGAACATGGCCAGACCCTCGACCTGGGCGGCGCCACGTTGCGCGTCCTGCAGCCGGGGCCGGCGGACGATGGCGCGGCCGCGCGCCAGTTTCTGCTGGCCGAGGAACGCACCCTTTTCACCGGCACAGCGGTCATGCCCGCGGTGCACGCGAATGACAAAGTCGAGTGGATCGCGCCCGCAAGCGGCTTCATCTTCCGCACATCGGCTGATTGATCGTCGACGCCGGGCCAGCCCGCGGCATCACAGCTTGCCGATGGCCGCCTTGAGTTCATCGAGCGAAGCGGGTTTGGGCAAATGCGCGTTGAAGCCTGCTTCGAGCGCGCGGCGCGCATCGGCGCGCCGGCCGAAGCCTGACATGGCAATGGACCGCAGCTCGCGCGTGGCAGGCCGCCGCCGCACCTCCGCAATGAACTGGTAGCCGTCCATCTCGGGCATGCCCAGGTCCGACACCAGCAGGTCGTAGCTGTTCGTCTCGAGCAGCTCCAGGCCCTTCTTTGCGCTTGGCGCCACGTCGACAATGGCACCCTCGAGCCGCAGCACCTCGGCGAACGGAGCCAGCGCATCGGCGTAGTCGTCCACCGCGAGCACGCGCCATCCGCTGAGGTCGACCTCAGCCGGCGTCTTGTGCGCCGGGGGCTCCACATGCGCCCCCACCCGCGGCAGCCAGACGTCGAACTCTGCGCCCTTCCCCAGTCCCGCCGAATGCACCTCCACCCGGCCACCGTGGGCCCGCGTCAATTCGCTGACCAGGGCCAGGCCAATGCCAAGGCCACCGTTGGGTGGCGTGGCGTCGCTGCTCGCCTGGTTGAACATGCCGAACACGTGCGGAAGAAATTCCGGTGCAATGCCGCAGCCGGTGTCGCCCACCTTGAGCCAGCCAAAATCTTCGTCGCCTGCCACGCGGACCGAAATACGCCCGCCATCGGGCGTGAACTTCACTGCGTTGCTCAACAGGTTCCACACGATCTGCTCGATGCGCACACGGTCGCCATCGCAGACCACGCCGGCTTCGCAGTCCGCCTCCAGCGTGAG
The DNA here is from genome assembly GCF_900099805.1 of Variovorax sp. OV700. Lineage (GTDB taxonomy): Bacteria > Pseudomonadota > Gammaproteobacteria > Burkholderiales > Burkholderiaceae_C > Variovorax. The sequence goes on from NZ_FNDR01000001.1 coordinate 345,512, forward strand.
CTTCTTGCCGGCCGCGCCACTTACCGCGGCGTGCGCCGTGGCCTGCACGAGCTCGCCCAGGTCGACGGCCACGCGGTTCAGCCGCAGCTTGCCGGTGCGGATGCGCGAGAGATCGAGCAGGTCGTTGATGATGCGCGTCTGGCTGGCCACGGCGCGCTTGATGGTTTCGCCGACACGCCGCACGGACGGGTTCTCGGCGGTGGCCGGCATGTGCATCAAGAGCTCGGCGTTCATCTGGATCAGGTTGAGCGGCTGCTTCAGTTCGTGCGACATCACGGCCAGGAACTTGTCCTTGAGCTCATTGGCCATCTGCGCGCTGAGGCTGGCCTTCTTTTCCTTGAAGAGCCGATGCTCCTGGGCGAGCTCATGCTGCTTGGTACCCGTCATGTCGCGCGCGATCTTGGCGAAGCCGCCGCCTGCGGCGGGTTCCAGCGGCGTCGTCACGCCACTGCAGAAAAAGCGGCTGCCGTCCTTGCGCTGGTGCCAGCGTTCGTCCTCGGAGCGGCCCGACTCCAGTGCGCGCCGCATTTCCTTTTCGGGCACGCCGTTCGCCTGATCCTCGGCCGTGAAGATCGTCGCAAGCGGCTTGCGCAGCATTTCTTCTTCAGAGTAGCCGAAGATGCGCCGGGCACCCGCATTCCAAGTCGCGATCAAGCCCTTCTCATCGGTCGTAATGATGGCGAAGTCCCGCGTGGTTGCTGCCACCAGCCGCAGCCTTTCTTCGCCTGCACGCACCTGCTCTTCGGCGGCGGTCAGGTCGGTGATGTCGAAGAAATTGAGGATCGCACCTTCGATCTTGTCTTCCGCCGTGCGGTACGGGAGTATCCGCGCCAGGTAGTGCCGCCCTTGCGTGCTGGTCACGTGGCGTTCGGTGCTGCGCAGCTCCTTGAAAGCCGCGGCTGTGTCGTCCGCCAGCTCCGGGTAGTCAAGCCGGCTGGTGATGTCGAACAGCGGGCGCCCGAGGTCCGAGGCAATCAGGTTGAACAGGTTGCTCGCATGCGGCGTGAAGCGCTTGACATGCATGCCGCGGTCCACGAACACGGTCGCAATCTCGGACGAGGTGATCAGGTTCTGCAGGTCGTCGTTGATGCGGCCACGCTCTTCCACCTTCATCTTGAGCTCGAAGTTCACCGTCACCAGCTCCTCGTTCATCGACTGCAGCTCTTCCTTGCTGGTCTCGAGTTCTTCGGTGGCGGAGCGCAGCTCCTCGTTGATTGCCTGCAGTTCCTCGTTGGAGGCCTTCAGTTCCTGGGTCGATGTCTCGGCGCCTTCGATGGTGTCCTGCAGATGCAGCTTGAGCTGGCGCATCTCGCCTTCCATCTGGCCGATGAGCAGCTCGCGCGCCGCGTCGGCCGGCTCGCCGCTTTCCGCGCGCATGCTGTCTTCCACCTCGTCGAACACCACGAGCGTGAGCTGTGGTGCGCCTTCCTTGCCGTCGTCCTCCTTCTGCGGCTGCAGCGGCCGCACCGTGATGTTGAGGAACACCTGCCGCCCGTCGTCGCGCCTTTGCACCAGGCGGGTCTCCACGCTGCGGGCCGTCTGCGCGGCCTTGAAGAGCGCGGTTCGCAGCTCCAGGCGCAAATCGGGCCGCACGTTGTTCAGCAGGTTGTTCGACGGCTCGCCGCTTGCCCTCTCGAGAAATCGGCCCACGCCGTTGGACAGGTGCAGCACCTCGTGCTCGCTGTTGATCAGCACGCTCGGCGGGGAGAACTGTTCCAGCGCGCGCTGGTGCAGCTCCGCAAAGCTCAGCCGTTCAGAGCGCTTGGGGGAGCGCAGCGCCTCCATCGGTCCGGCCCAGCCGGGCTTGAGCGGCGCATCGCTGATGAGCGGCATGTGGCGCCCGGGCGGCAGCTCCGGGTTCACGCGGTAGATGCGGTTCTTCTTGTCGACCGAGGTGAACAGGCTGCCCACCGCATCGATCGATTCCGAAGTGCCCAGAAACAGATAACCGCCCGGCCGCAGCGCGATGCGGAACATCTCCAGCACATGGGTCTGCGCCGCACGGTCGAGATAGATCAGCAGGTTGCGGCAGCAGATGATGTCCAGCCGCGAAAACGGCGGGTCGCGCAGCAGGTTGTGAAGCGCAAAGAGCACCGGCTCGCGCACCGAGGTCGCGACGCGGTACTGGTCCTGCTCGGCCACGAGGAATTGCTGCAGCCGCGCGGGCGAAATATCCTCTGCAATGCCCTGCGGATAGAGGCCCTTGCGCGCCGCGGCAATGGCGCGCTCATCGATGTCAGTGGCAAAGATCTGGATGTCGAGCGGCTTGGACTGCAGGTGCACCTGCTCGCGCAGCAGCATGCTCAGCGAATAGGCTTCCTCGCCCGTGGCGCAGCCCGCCACCCAGGCGCGCACCTGCTCGCGGGGCTGCTTGCTCGAGATCAGCTGGGCAAGCGCGTCGCGCTCGAGCGCTTCGAAGGCCTCGGGGTCGCGGAAGAAGTTGGTCACGCTGATGAGCATGTCCTGCAGCAGCGGTCCCGCCTCCTCGGGATGTTCGCGCAGGAAGTCGCGATACGCCGGCAGATCGGCCAGGCGATTCACCTGGAGCCGGCGTTCGATGCGGCGCAACACCGTGGCGCGCTTGTAGTGGAGAAAGTCGTGCCGCGTGTAGGTGCGCAGAAGCGCCATGATCTCCTGCAACGCCTTCTCGGCCTGCCTGGTCGCGTCGCCGCTGTCGTCGGCCGCCCGGGCGGGTTCCGCCTGCTCGTCGCCAGGCATGCGAATGCGCTGGGCATTGCGCCAATGCTCGACCAGGCGCGGGCCCATCTCGGCCGCGGGCAGCACGATGTCCACCATGCCGGTGCCGATGGCCGCGCGCGGCATGCCGTCGTGCGCCGCGTCGTCGGGCGACTGCGCCATGGCCAGGCCGCCGCTCTCCTTCACGCGCGTGAGCCCGACCGCGCCGTCGCTTCCGGTGCCGGACATCACGATGCAGACGGCCCTCTCCTTGTGCACCTCGGCCATGGTGCGAAAGAACACGTCCACCGCCACTTGGTGCCCCGTGGCGCGTTCGTTGGGAGCGGCCCGCACGTAGCCATCGTTCATGGTCAGCTCGACACCCGGCGGAATCACGTAGACATGGTTCGCTTCCACCGGCACCGGCTTTGTGACCTGCGTCACCGGCATTTGCGCGGAACGCTGCAAGATCTCTGCCGCGTTGCTCTCGTGCTTGGGCGAAAGGTGCAGGATCACGACAAACGCCATGCCCGGGTTGGCCGGCATCTGCTCAAAAAAACGGATCAATGCTTCCAGCCCCCCCGCGGAGGCACCGATACCGATGACCGGGAAACTCAGGGTACTGGGCGTGAGCTTTCGTTCATCGCTGGCGGGAGAAGGCGAAGGCGGATTCGATGTGGGCATTGAATGTCGGTTGCGGAGCCGGAGCCCCGGGCTTGCCGTGCGCTCGTTCGATCCTGAAATTTTGCCCCCTGCCAGTGCCGCATTCCGGTTTTTTGGGCCGATTTTTCACCCATTTTTGCCTCTCCGGGGCTTGCGAGCGGGCCACCTCCGCTGCCATCAGGGTTTTCGAGATTGGCGGGAGAAAAAGACGCCCGGCCACGGCCTGCAAAACTTGCCGCAAATAGCGGCGCAGGCGGGAACCCGCCACGCCGCGCGCCGCGATCGCCTGACCGCGGCGGCTCCTCCATGCTGCCTGCTTATTCCTGGGGCCGTTCGGCGGCGAGTCCCTGTCCGTTGAGACTCTTGGCCCGCGCATGGCGGGCCTCCTCGGGGGTGAATTCATGGGCGCGTCCCAACTCGTGGGCGGTGCGCCCGCCTTGCCTGGCAATCTCCCGCTGGCGTTCGGGATCCATCCCTGCAAAGCCGCGCCGGGAACGGATGCGCCCTTCTTGATCGTTCATTGAATGCTTTCCTTCTATCCGCGAACCCAGCGCGGGCCTGTGCGCGCAACCTTTGCGCGTCGATCCGCCATTCGGCAAGCGGCGTGCCTGCCTCAGTCCGCGTCGAAGTTCGCCGGGCTCGGCGCCCTCATCGTGAGCTTGCGAAGTGCAGCGCTCGCGGCAGCCAACTCGTCTGCTTCGCGCAGGGAGTTTTCGGCGCTGCCGACACCCTCCGCCTTCTGGACCAGAGCCAGCCGCCGCAAGATGGATTCCTTCTCCTGCAATGTTCGCAGGCCAGTCCACAGCGCGGCGTCGGTCACCAGTTCCTGCGTGGCGGCCAGGCTGCGCATGCTGAAGGCGTGGCCCGTGTGGCAACGGTAGCGCACGAGGCGCTTGTCGTTCAGTTCGAACAGCACGCCCCCGCAGTCGGGGCAGCTGAACATCGAGGGTTTGCCGATCGCTTTCAGGTTTTCCACGGCACGATCTCCCAGCGCCACAGCGTATTCGCGGCGCAGCGTTGCGGGCGGCTCGGTGGCCGGCAGTTCGGTGCGTGGCTGGGCCAGCTCGAACAAGAGACGGCCCATCTCCCGCAGTGCGACAACGTGGTCCACCTGTACCGCGGCCATCGCACTCTGCGGCATGCCGGGCTCATGGGCTTCGGCCGGGTCCTGCACGACAGCGATGCCGCCGCAGTCCTTGATGGCGCGCAGGCCGGCACTGCCATCGTCGAGCATGCCGGTGAGAACGACACCCACGGCGCGCGGGCCGCAATCCAGCGCAGCGGAGCGAAAAAGCGGATCGATTGCGGGGCGGGCATGGTGCTCCTTGGGTCCGCGGGTCAGGCGAACCAGGCCGCCTTCCAGCAGCATGTGATGGTCAGGCGGCGCGATGTAGATGGTGCCCGGCGTCGGCACCTCGCCCTCATTGCCCTCGACCGCGCGGTTGGGGCCCCGGCCGCTGAGCAAGGAAGCGAGCTGGCTGCGGTGAGCACCGATGTGCTGCACGAAGAAAATGGGCGCGGGAAACTCGGCCGGCAGCGCAGCCACGAGATCGAGCATGGCATAGACGCCGCCCGCGGAAGCGCCTATGAAGATGGCCTGCTGTTGTTCGAGGGAGTTCGGCATACCTGACGAGCAAAAGTACGGTGGATTCCTCCTGCGTGGCAAGCGGCGTGCCCGCGGCGTGAGAGGGTTCAGCCGCCCGGCACGGCCGTTCCGTCGCGCGCACGCAGCAGGCGTTGCACGTCGGCCGCAGCCACGGGCTTGACCAAGTGCTCGTCGAAGCCAGCCTCCAGCGCGGCAAACTTGTCCTCGGGCTGGCTCCATCCGGTAGCCGCGACAAGGAGCATGCCGCGCCCCCAGGGCTGCGCGCGAATGCGGCGTGCCACCTCGTGCCCGTCGAGCCCCGGCATGCCGACGTCGAGCACCGCCGCATCGGGCCTGAAGTGCTCCGCCACGCGCAGCGCATCGAGTCCGTTGTCGGCCGTTCTCACGCTGAAGCCGGAGATGGACAGCATGCGCGCCATGCCCCAGAGGGCGTCCACGTTGTCGTCCGCCAGCAGCACGCGCTGCGGGCTTCCTTCGTCCGGACCCGCGGCCGACGAAACCATCGCCGCCAATGCTTGCGCGGGTTCGCTCTCAGCCGGGCGCTGTTCGGCCAGCGGAACGCGCACCGTGAGCCGGCTTCCGAGCCCGAGGCCCCTGCTCTCGCCCGTTGCCGTGCCGCCATGCAGCTCGACGATGTTGCGCACCAGCGCCAGCCCGATGCCCAGGCCGCCCGCCGAGCGCTCCTGCGCATGCACGCTCTGCGTGAACATCTCGAACATCGTGTCGACCGTGTCCGGCTCCATGCCGATGCCGTTGTCGGTGACCGCGAAGACCGCGTCGCCGGACTCCGCATGCAGGGACAGCCGGATCTCGCCCTCGTCGGGCGTGTACTTGGCCGCATTGGAGAGCAGGTTCGAAATCACCTGCGTCAAGCGCATGGGGTCGACGTCGAGCAATATCTCGTCGCCGGAAATATCCAGTTCGAGCCGGTGGCGGCCAAGCTCCACCAGCGGGCCGGTCGCCTCCAGTGCCGCATCGACGATGCCCTGCGCTGCAACGCGTTCACGGCGCAGCTCCAGCCGGCCCCTTCGCAGGCTGGACACGTCCAGCAGATCGCCCAGCAGCACTTTCATGGCGGATGCCTGGCGCCGAACCACACGCGCCGCGCGCGCCTGCTGCGGCGTGGAAAGCGCCTCGGGCGCCAGCAGTTCCGCCGCGCCGCTGATCGAGGCGAGCGGATTGCGCAGCTCGTGCGAGAGCACCGCAAGAAAGCGGTCCTTTGCGGCATCGGCGGCTTCGAGCGCCTTGCGCGCGGCCACCGCGCTCTCGAGCATCAGCCGCAACCGCTCCTCGCTCTCGCGCAGCGCTTCTTCCGCGGCCTTGCGCCCGGTGATGTCCACGAAGGCCAGCACCACGCCGGCAATGCGGTCTTCGATGGTCCGATAGGGCCGCACCCGTGCAAGGTACCAGTTGCCTGCGCTGTCGCCCACTTCGCGCTCGGTGGGCTGCAGCGTCTCGAGCACCCGGCGCGCATCGGCGGCCAGCTGCGGGTAGTGCAGCGGCGTGCTCAGGTCCGAGAGTGGCCGCCCCAGGTCGGCGGCAATCAGCTTGAAGACCGCCACCGCGCTGGGCGTGAAGCGGGTCACGCGCAACTCGCGGTCGAGGAACACGGTGGCAATGGCCGTCGCGCCCATCAGGTTCAGCATGTCGCCGTGTGCCTGGTCGAGATCATCCACCTTGCAGTTGAGCTCGTGGTTGACGGTGGTGAGCTCTTCGTTGACGGTCTGAAGCTCCTCTCGGCTGGTCTCCAGCTCTTCGGTTGCCGAACGAAGCTCTTCGTTCAGGGCGTGCAGTTCTTCGTTGCTCGCCTTGAGCTCCTCGGTGGACGTCTCGTATTGCCCCACGGTTGCGCGCAGCTGCAGCTTCAGGCGCGCGACCTCCCGCTCCAGCTGTTGGGCAACAGATTCCCCGGCCACGCGCGGAACCACGATGGCGTCATCGATCCGATCGCCCAGCTCTTGCTCGGCGTGGCCGGGGTTCATCTCATCCAAGCGCTTTCTCCTAGTTGCAGCGGCTATCGACGTGCCGGCTCCGGTCGGCACGCCGTTTGCCGAGTGGCCATTGCCTTGCGGCGCACCGGAGACACGCAATGAACGAACTCAGCAGCTATTTCGCTCACCATCCACTCGAAAATCCGGCGAACTACCTGGGAACCGACTTCGATCCCGCCGCGGCCGCGGCTTACAGGCTGCGCCTGCGCAGCTGGAAGGAGCGCTATCGCGCGGGTGTGCGCGTCACGGCGGCCACCGCCGCGGGCTCCTCGTCACCCGACCATCGGCACGGCCCGGTGCAGCCGCCGCCACCTTCTCCTCATTGCTGGTACTCCTTCAACCGGTTGTAGAGCGTTTTCATGCTGATGCCGAGCAGCGCCGCGGTTCGCTCCTTGTGGCGCCCGCATCGTTCATAGGTGGCAAGAATGACGCGCCGTTCCACCTCCGCGAGTTGCATTCCCACTTCAACCACGATCTGGTGCTCCCCAGCGTCCAGGGGCGTCGCCGCAGCAGCAGCGCCGTTTTTTTTGCCACCATTGAGAGCCGGCGCATGTGCCTGGCCTTGCGCTATCTCGGGCTCGGCCCGCACATCGATGCTGGCGAATTCCGCGTCGCCGCTGGCGGGTAGCCATTCTTCGTCGATCTTGTCGCCGGACGCCATCACCCAGGCTCGCTGCACCACGTTGCGCAGTTCGCGCACGTTGCCCGGCCAACGGTGCGCCGCCAGCCGCGCCAGCGCCCCCTGGGTGAGATGCTTGGTGCCGCCTTCCTGGCGCCCGAGGTCCTGCAGAAAGCTGTTGGCAATGAGTGCGATGTCGTCGCCGCGTTCGCGCAAGGGCGGCAGCCCGATCGGAAATACGTTGAGGCGGTACAGCAGGTCTTCCCGCATCTTGCCGCGCGCAACCGCTTCGGCGGCGTCGCGGTTGGTGGCCGCAATGATGCGCACGTCGGTCTGCTGCACCTGCGTGGAACCTACCCGCATGAAGGTCCCGCTCTCCAGCACGCGCAACAGTTTCACCTGCAGTTCGGGTGGCATTTCCGTCACCTCGTCCAGAAACAGCGTGCCGCCGTGCGCGCGCTCGAAGAAACCCTGGTGCTGGCGTTCCGCTCCGGTGAAGCTGCCGCGTTCATGGCCGAAGATTTCGCTTTCGACGAGGTGCGGCGACAGCGCCCCGCAGTTGACGGCAAGAAAGGGTTGCTCGCGCCGCCGGCTCAGGTCGTGCACGGCGCGGGCCACCAGCTCCTTGCCCGTGCCGCTCTCACCATGGATGAACACGGTCACGGCCGTCCCGGCCACTCTCGAAATCTGCCGATAGACGCGCTGCATGGGCTGGGATCGGCCGATGAGGTGGCCAAACCGCCCGGTCTCACGCCAGAGCTCCTGCACCTCGTCGAGTTCGGCGCGCAGTTGCGACGGTGCGATCAGGCGCTTGAGCAGGCCTTTCAGATGCTGCGGATTGATCGGCTTCACGAGGTAGTCGGCCGCTCCCAGACGCAGGGCCTTGATGGAGGTCTCGAGGCTCGCCTGCCCGGTCATCAGCACCAGCATGGTGTCGCTCACGATCTCCGGATCGTCCAGCAGATCGAATCCGTTGCCATCGGGCAGATGCAGGTCGAGCAGCAGCAGATCGGGCCGCTGCATGGCGATGAGCCTGCGTGCGGCAGCGATGGCGTGGGCACACATGACGGTGTGTCCTTCGCGTGCGACCAAGGCGGCGATCATCCGCGCCGAATCTTCGTCGTCTTCAACAATGAGTGCGTGGCCCACCTTCGTTCCTGGCGTGATGCCCTCTGTCTTGCACCATGGAATGCTGCTTCGCTGTGATTTTTTGCTTTGTGTCGACTCGTCGTCTCGCTCCGGTCGCGATACTGCACCCGGACAGAGAGCCCACCCGACGGTTCAATCGTTCAAGCCTTGTGCGAATTCGTGCAGTTGCTCTGTCAGAGCCGTCATACGCGCGACCTGGCGCTCGATCACCTGCAAGGCTTCGAGCTGCGTGGCGCTGTCGTCGGAAGTCCGCAAAAGCTCCAGGGCCACGGCCATGGCACCAATGGGGCTTCGCAGATCGTGTTCAAGGCGTTGAGCGCGCAGAGCCAGCCGGGCCTGGCGCGCCTGGTGGGTCGCCAGCATGTCGGCAGCGGCGGCATCGCCCTTCGCGGAACGCGCTTTTTCCCGGCACACGAAGCCGAGCCCCACCAGAGCGGCTGCGCATAGCCCGAGCAACAGCATTGGGGGTCTCGCCGGAGCCGCGCCGGCATCCCTCGATGATTTTTTCATGGCGCAAAGTTTGCGGCAAAGGCGCCCTCTCTGTCTGCCCGCGGAGAACCGCAAGATTTGCAGCAACCCTTCCCCAGGGCGGCGATGGATTCGCCGCAGTTTTGCAAACTTCTATTGAAACTCGGCCATCCGCGGCCGAAATGCCCTGGCACGACCATTGCACGGCAATCCCGCTACCGGGGATAGCAGGCGCTACGCAACACCATGAACACGACGATTGTTTTGCAAGCCCGCCAAGTGCAGGCCCCCCTCTTTTCGCCCCGGTTGCAGCAGGCCGTGCGGCTGCTCCAGATGTCTTCGCAGGACTACGCTCAGGCCTTGCGCGATGCGGCGGAGCTGAACCCGTTTCTCGAGATCGATGCGCCGCAGCAGGACGATGGCGCCGAGGCCCCGCCGTCCGAGACCGAGGGTGACGAAGCCGCTGCCGCCGAACTCGAAGCAGCCGCGGCCTTCGACCGTACCGACGCGGCACCCGCTCCGCGCGATGGTCATCTTTCGCATGACGAAAGCTTCGACGTGATGCAGCGCGTGCCGCTGCGGGAGTCGCTGCGCGCCCACTTGCACGGGCAGCTCGGCGTGCTGCGCCTGTCTTCGCGCGAGATGGCGTTTGCGCGCGCCTTGGTCGAGGCGCTGGACGACGACGGCTACCTGCGCATCTCGCTCGAAGACATCGGCACCGCGCTGGGAGAAACCGGCGCGGGCGCCGAACGCGAGCTGCGTACGGCGCTGCGGCGGGTGCAGGCGCTCGATCCCACCGGGGTGGCGGCGCGCAGCGTGGCCGAGTGCCTTGGCCTGCAGCTCGAGGCCAGCGCAAGGAATACGAACGAGCCGATGGATGCGAGCGAAGGAACCCGGCGGCTCGCACGCCGAATTCTCGAAGAGCACATCGGCCTTCTCGCCGCGCACGATGTCGGCAAGCTCGCAAAGGCGCTCGATGCGTCGCCGCAAGACGTGCAGTCCGCCATCGATTGCATCCGGCGCCTGAACCCGCACCCGGGCTGGCAGTTCGGCGAGACCGCGGCCCGCATCGTGATTCCCGACGTGACCGTTAAGAAGGTGCGCGGTATCTGGAAGACCTCGCTCAATGCCAGCGCACTGCCGCGCGTGAAGCTGAACACGGCCTACGCGCAACTGTTCGAAAAACATCGCGCAAGCCAGTGCCCTGCGATGAAGGAGTGCCTGGAACAGGCGCGGTGGCTGGTCGGCGGCGTGTCGCAGCGCGCATCCACCATCCTCGCCGTGGCGCGCGCCATCGTCGCGCGGCAGAAGATGTTCTTCGAGCACGGCCCGCTCGCCATGAAGCCGCTCGGCCTGCGCGAGATCGCGGACGAGGTCGGCGTGCATCCTTCCACCGTGTCGCGCACCGTGCACAACAAGTACATGGCCACGCCGTCCGGCGTCTTCGAGCTGCAGCACTTCTTCTCGCGTGGACTCGACCACGCGGCCGGCGGCGCAAGCGCGCCAATGGCACTGCAAGGTCTCATTCGCGAACTCATCGCGGTAGAAAAGCCCCTGGCACCGCTGAGCGACGCGGCGCTGGCACGCCAGCTGGCGCAGCAGGGCTTCCGCATTGCGCGCCGCACCGTCACCAAATACCGCCAGGGCATGAACATCGACCCCTTCGAACGCCGCCGCGCGCAAGGAGGAGAACCGGGAGCCCCGGCATGGCCTGCATGAAGAGTCGCCACGGGCCAGCGGCACCATAGGCACAAGGAGAACCATGTCCATCGAATTCTTGCGCACGCTCGCGAAGTGCCGCGTGCCTCTTACGCTGACTGATCCCCAGGACATCAACAACCTGCTGGTGCTGCGCGCCGCCGGCCTCGTCGTGGCCCTGACGCTCAAGCCCGAAGCCGGAGGACCCAGGGTGGCCCGGTTTCTGGCACTGACGCCCGACGGCCGCAGCGCGCTCTGGTTTGCCGGCAAGCCTCCGCCTCACGAGGCGGAAGCGACGGTGCTATGACGGGGGATTACCACCGATGAGCACGCAAGACCCGTCTGGAACGGAGCCCGGCGCCGCTTCGACACCCGGGGACGAAAAGCAACGCCACGTCTTTGTCTACCGCGGGTGGCGCTTCGCCTACAGCGCCCCCCGCACGAAGACGGGCGTGTACCGGCCCGTGGTGATTTGCCTTGGCCAGGGGTCGGACGACCAGGAAACGATGTTGCCTGACGACACGGACGAGATCGCCTACGCCACCGAGGCAGAGGCGCTGCGGCACGCGCAGCAGCAAGCCATGCGCTGGGTACACGACCGCACGGGCGACGGCCAGGGCCAGCTCTGAAGTGCACCCGGCCGGCGAAGCCTGCCGGCGCTCTCAACGCCGCCCGGCAGTCAGCGCCATCGCGCTGCGCTCCATGCAGGCGGCGCGGCCTTCCGCGGTGATTGCGGTCACGGTGGCACGCGCGATCCACCGCTCGCCCGTGCGCAGCACGACCGCCGGCTCGGTCGTCGCCTGGAGCAGCGATGCGCTGCGCAGGGCCAGGATCTTGTGAATGTCGTCGGGCTCCGAGCACACCACCGGCATCTGTCGTCGACACAGGAATTCGAGCAGTTCATAGCACTCGCTGGCATGGCCCACGCGCGATTGCGATCTTTTCATGGGAGGACATCCAAGGCGTTGAAGGGAGGGACAACATCGCGAGAGCGGCAAACGGCATGCCCGCATAGGTGCCGGGAGTGCTTCCCTCCGGTTGTAGTCTGCCCAGCCGGCTCACACGAGAAAGGTTCCTACGCGTTGCGTCCAACTGCCGATCGAATCTTCGGATCGGGCGAACACAAACATCCCATGACCGCACTGGACCTTCTGACCCTGGATGTGCTGCTGGCGCGCAGTGTGCTGCTGCGGGCCGACTACATGCGGGTGCAGAGCCGAATCGATGGATTGCTGCTCTCCCGAGGGAGCGGCGATGCGGGCAAGGGTCCGGTGGACGAGGATTTCGGCCAGCTCATTGGGGCCATGAGCCGTTCGTTTTCAGCCGATGCACTCTATCTCTCGAATCTTTCGCACACGGTGCACGAAATCATCGAGCGCGCCAAAGCCTGATCAGGCGCCGCATTGTTCTGTTTTTTCGCGACAGCGAGCCGAGCCGCTGTCCGACAGCTCGCTCTCGCGCGCCGGTGCAGCGTCGGAAAACTGCACTGAAGGGTGACCGATATGAATCCTCGACAAGCCAGAAGCGACGAGCGCGACAACCAGCGCGTGTTCCGCTGGGGCATCGGCGCGGCTATCTTCGTCTTCCTGCTGGCGCTTGCCTATAACTTCCTGGCGCAGACGCGGGATGAATTGCCGGTCACGCCGTCGACGCCGACCCAGAGCGCACCTCAGGTCGCTCCTGCGAACACCGCGCCAGCGAACACGCCGCCCAAATAGCGATCGAGCTCGGGCCGCCGCAGTTCACCTTGCTCTCAGTTCAGCAGCCCCCGCTGCGTTGCCTCACGGACTGCCTGGGTACGCGACTTGACGTCCAGCTTTCGGTAGATGCTCTTGAGCTGCGCTTCTATCGTGTTGATCGAACGATGAGTTTCCTCGGCGATCTGCCGGTTGCTCTGGCCTTCGGATATGAGCAGCAGCACCTTCAATTCGCGCGGCGACAAGAGCCCGTTCGTTTTCGCGGGCGGCTTCGGTTCAGCCGATGCGGAGAGGGATGCCAAGATGCGACCCGCAATCTGTGACGCCGCTGGGGAGTTTCCGAGCTCGATGGAACGCATCAGCGAGGCGAGGTCCAGGGCATTCGCCTTGACGAAGAGATCACGCACGGCTCCCGCGGCCACCGCGGAATTCATGCGCCAATCGTCGTTGGCGGCGAACGTCGGGAGACTGCCTACCGTGAACCGTCCGGCCTGTTGCCAGGAGGGGTGCCACGTTATTCTCGATTCGATGTTTGCGTTGGACATTTTCAAAAGCTCGCCTGCATTGGCGTTCCGCAAAGATGGGCCCCGAAGGCCGTCAAGTCGCGGCTCGCGGGAACATGGAAGAGACCGATTCGATGCTAAGGACAACACCGGTCCTTGGCATTCGCTTTCGAGTCGTCGATGTGGTGCAGATCACAAATGTGAATAAAGTTAAAATTGGGTTCACAGATAGGAAGCTCCGCATCTCGTCCGACACGGCTGCCGTCAAGACGCGCCGGACCCATCCCGGCCCAGTTCGGCGGGCGGCAGATCGAAGTCGGTTGCCGCGAAGTCGGGTGGCACGTGCACGCCATGGTCGTCGCGGCGCACCAGACCGCGGCTCTCCAGGTCGCGCATGGTCTTGTTGACCACTTCGCGCGACAGGCCCGAATAGGAAGCGATCACCGACTGGGTGATGCGTTTGTCATATCCACCCGTCGCCGCAGGCGCCAGCTGTGTCAGTTGATGCAGCACCCGGCTCACGAGATCTTCGGACGACAGCGCCGAAATCCGGCGAAGCTGCCCCCGCATGACGCCCACGCGCTTCATGGCGATATCGAGCAGTGCCAAGGCAACTCGAGGATGCCTTTCGCACAGCTTTCGCATCGTGGAAATGGGAATGAGATATACGGACGAGGGCAGCGCAGCAATCAGCGTCTGGGCAGCCTGGTGGCGGTCTTCGGCGAGCGAGGCGCCAAAAAAGAAATCGTCGCGGCGGATAAATTCGGTGGTTACATCGCCGCTGCTGCTGCGGCCATGCGCCACGACCCGCAAAAGCCCGCTCGCTACGCAGTAGAGGCGATCCGTCCATTCGTCCACGGAAAGAACGATTTCGTTGCGCCGGTATGAACGAAGCTCGCTGGCCTGGACCAGGGCCGCGCGTTCCTCTGGCGGAAGCCCTGAAACCAAAGTATTCAGATACATCCCTCAATGATGCAGGAAAGCACGGGAAGCCGCATACCCATAAATTGGGGATACCGTGCCGATCCCCAACTTTGAAGCCCTTTCGCGGCTGTTACAACTGTCGGGCCCCCGTCCGCCGCATCACTTCATCCTGGCTGCGCGCCGCAAGCATTCGATGAGTTGCTGCGTGCTGGGCGTGCGCCTGCGCCCACGCATGGTGATGAGGCCGACCGGCGGCAGGTCGATCGGCACCTTGAGCGAAAGCACTTTCAGCAGCCCCTGCTGCTGAAAGTGCCGCGCGACGGAGCGCGCCATGAAAGCCACGGCATCGCGCTGCTGCAGAAAGCTGATCTGTGCCAGGAAGGACGCCGATTCGATGAGGTCGGCCGGCGGATGCACGCCGTCCTTGAAAAACATCTGGTCGAGCTTGACGCGAAGCGACGCCCAGGGGGGCGGCATCACGCAGTGCTCTTTGGCGAGGTCGGCCCAGCCCAGCCGGCGCTTGGCGACGAGCGCATGCCCGGGCCGCACCACCGCGGTCATGGGCTCTGAGAGCAGTGGCTCGGTTTCGAGGTCCGGCGCAGCGTAGCCGGGCTCCAGGCGTCCCACGAACAAGTCGAGCTCACCCAGGCGCAGCTTGGGCAAGAGGCGCGTGAGGTCGCCCTCTTCCACCAGCACGGTGGTTTGCGACGAGTGCGTCTTGAGCATCTCGACCGCGCGCGCCACCAGCACCGGCAAAGCCACCACCATGGCGCCCACGCTGGTGCGACCCGCGGCGCCGCTGGCTACCGCGGCAATCTCGTCGCGCGTGCGGTCGTAGTCGGCGAGCACCGAGCGTGCGAAGCGCACCACGCTGTCACCGTACGGCGTGGGCTCGGTGCCGCGCGTGGAGCGCTCGAACAACGCAAGGCCGAACATGCGCTCGATCTCGGCCAGCGACTTGGACACTGCCGGCTGTGTCACCGACAGAAACTCGGCCGCGCGCCCCAGATGGCGAAACTGGTCGAGCGCCACCAGCATTTGCAGGTGGCGCAGCTTGAGGTTGGAACGCAGGACGCGGTCAATCTGGCTCATCGTGGTTCGTGCGGCCTCTTCTTGGCTTCATAACCTTCAGGCTATGAAGAGAGTCCGCTATTTCATTGGATTGCAATGATTGTCTACGGAAGAATGTGCTCTGCTTTCATCGAACTACAAATCGTCGGAGACAAGACAAATGACCATCCATCGCTCCCTGCAGCGGCGTCAACTGATGCTGGGCGGCCTCGGCGCCGCCGCACTGGCCGCCGTACACGGCCGCGCAATGGCCGCCGACTATCCCGATCGCCCCATCACCTTCATCTGCCCCTGGCCGGCCGGAGGCACCGCGGACCGGTCGATGCGCGCCATCTGCCAGATCGCCGCGCGCGAACTCGGCCAACCCATTGCGCTGGAAAACCGCGCCGGTGCGTCCGGAATGATCGGCACCAAGGCGCTGGCATCGGCCCGGCCCGACGGCTACACGATCGGGCAGATTCCCATCTCGGTGACACGCTTTGCACAGATCGGCACCGTGCAGATCAATCCGCTCAAGGACCTGAGTTATCTCGCCCGCACCTCGGGCCAGACCTTCGGCATTGCGGTGCCCGCCAGTTCGCCGTTCAAGTCGCTGCGCGATATGGTGGCGCAGGCCAAGGCCAAGCCGGGCGTGATCAGCTATGCCCATGCAGGCGTGGGCGGCGCCACGCACGTGGGCATGGAGCAGTTCGCACAGGCGGCCGGCGTCAAGTTCAACGCCATCGCCTACAAGGGCGGCGCCGCGGCGCTGCAGGACGTGCTGGGCGAACAGGTCGACATGCTGGCCGACAGCAGCTCCTGGGCACCGCACGTGGAGAGCGGCAAGCTGCGCCTGCTCGCCACCTGGGGCGAGGCACGCACGCCGCGCTTCAAGGACACGCCCACGCTCAAAGAGCTGGGCTACGACGTGGTGGTGGAAGCGCCCAACGGCATCGGCGCGCCGCGCGGGCTGCCGCCCGCGGTGGAAAAGAAGCTGCGCGATGCGTTCCGCGTGGCGGTGAACAGCGAAGAATTCAAGAAGGTGGCCGACAGCATCGATGCGCCCGTCATGTACCAGGACGGGCCCGACTACCAGAGGTATGTCGAAGCCGTCTACAAGCAGGAGACCGAGCTGATCCGCAAGCTCAACCTCAAGGAACTGATGGAGAAGGGTTGATGAACGACAGCCCCCTGCTTCGCCTGCACCCGCACGACAACGTGCTGGTGGCCAAGAGCCCGATCGCCCTGGGCGAAACGATTGCCGAATTCGGCGTGCGCGCGCGTGCGCAGATTCCCGCGGGGCACAAGATCGCGTCGCGCGCCATTGCGGCCGGCGAGCAGGTGAAGAAGTACGACACCGTCATTGGCGTGGCCTCGCGCGACCTGGAGGCCGGCGACTACGTGCACAGCCACAACCTCACGCTGGTCGACTCTTACCGCGATCCGGGCTTTTGCCAGGACGTGCGGCCCGTGGCCTACGTGCCCGATGCAGAGCGCGCCACCTTCATGGGATTTGTGCGTGCCGACGGCCGCGTGGGCACGCGCAACTTCATCGGCATCCTGTCGTCGGTCAACTGCTCGGCCACCGTCATCAAGCGCATTGCGGCGCACTTCACGCCCGAGCGGCTCGCGGCCTTTCCCAACGTGGATGGCGTGGCCGCCTTTGCACAGACCAGCGGCTGCGGCATGTCGTCGCCGAGCGAGCATTTCGACGTGCTGCGCCGCACGCTGGCGGGCTATGCGCGCCACCCCAACCTGGCCGGCGTGCTGATCGTCGGACTGGGCTGCGAACGCAACCAGGTCGATGCGCTGGTCGACTCGCAAGGGTTGCAGCAGGGCCGCCTCATGCGCACGATGGTGATGCAGGACGTGGGCGGCACCCGACAGACCATCGAAGCCGGCATTCGCGCCATCGAAGACATGCTGCCCGAAGCCAACGCCGCGCAGCGCACCCGCGTCGGCGCCAACCACCTGAAGATCGGGCTGGAGTGCGGTGGCTCAGACGGCTTCTCAGGCATCACGGCCAACCCCGCATTGGGCGCGGCCATGGACGTGCTGGTGCGCCACGGCGGCACCGCCATTCTTTCTGAAACCCCTGAAATCCACGGTGTCGAATTCATGCTGACGCGGCGCGCCGTCACGCCCGAGGTCGGCCAGAAACTGCTCGACCGACTGGCCTGGTGGGAGCGCTATGCGGCCGGCCAGAACGCGCAATTCAACGGCGTGGTCGGGCACGGCAACCAGGCCGGCGGGCTGGCCAACATCTTCGAAAAATCGCTCGGCTCGGCCATGAAGGGCGGCACCACGCCGCTGCAGGCCGTGTACGAATACGCGGAGCCCATCGACAAGGCTGGCTTCGTCTTCATGGATTCGCCGGGCTACGACCCCGTGGCGGTCACCGGGCAGATTGCCAGCGGCGCACAGCTGATCTGCTTCACCACCGGGCGCGGCTCGATGTTCGGCAGCAAGCCGGCGCCGACCATCAAGCTGGCCAGCAACACGCCGATGTTCAAGCGCCTCGAAGAAGACATGGACATCAACTGCGGCGTGGTGATCGACGGCGAACTCTCGGTGCCCGAACTGGGGCAGCAGATCTTCGAGCAGATATTGCGCCATGCCTCGGGCGAGCGCACGCGCAGCGAAGCGCTGGGCCTGGGCGATCATGAATTCGTCCCATGGCATCTGGGAATCGTGAGCTGACACCGCACGCACGCACGCAACATCACCTACTGAAGATACCTCTCTCATGCCCGCCCACAACCCCTTCAAGACGGCCCTGGCCGCACGCCGCCCGCAGATCGGCCTCTGGCTCTCGATGGCCGACCCGTACATGGCCGAGGTGAGCGCCACCGCAGGCTTCGACTGGCTGCTGATCGACGGCGAACACGCGCCCAACGACCTGCGCTCGACCCTGGCCGCGCTGCAGGCCGTGGCGCCCCACGCCGCGCAGCCGGTGGTGCGCGCGGTGCAGGGCGAGACGGCCCTCATCAAGCAGCTGCTCGACATCGGTGCCAAGAACCTGCTGGTGCCGATGGTCGACACGGCCGAGCAGGCACGCGCGCTGGTGTCGGCCACGCGCTATCCGCCGCTGGGCATCCGCGGCGTCGGCAGCGCGGTGGGCCGTGCGTCGCAATGGAGCGCGCGCACCGACTACCTGGACATCGCCGACGAAGAAGTCTGCCTGCTGGTGCAGGTGGAAACCGTGACTGCGCTCTCCAACCTTGCGGCGATTTGCGCCGTGGATGGCATCGATGGCGTCTTCATCGGCCCGGCCGATCTGGCCGCGTCGATGGGGCATCGGGGCCGGCCCGGCCACCCGGAGGTGCAGGCCGCCATCGAAGCCGCGATGCGCACCATCGTGGCCTCGGGCAAGGCCGCGGGCACGCTCACGTCGGATCCGAAACTGGCGCGGCGCTATCTGGAACTCGGCTGCACTTTTGTCGCGGTTGGTGTCGACGTGCTGTTGTATGCGGGCGCCGCCCGCAAGCTGGCCGCCGATTTCACCGGCGCGCCGCCTGCTGCGGAGCCGGTCTCGCGCGCGGCTTACTGAAAGCGGGATCGAAAAAACCTACGGAAGGTTCTCGCGAAAGATCACCTGGCTGCGGGTGGTCTCCACGCCGCTGAGCGCTTCCCGCTTGTCGCGCAGGTTGGCGAAGATGCGCACGCAGTTCATCAGTGTGGTGTGCGGGCTCTGCGTGATCACCGCATCCATGCTGCCGTCGATCAAGAGCGTGCGCGTATCGGGCGTGAGGCCATGTCCGATGAAGACCACCTTCTGCTCGCGCCCGGCCTCCTTCAGTGCCCGCGCCACGCCGTCGGACGCACCGCCGATGTTGTAGATGCCGCCCATGTCGGGGTACTGCTCCAGCAACGCGCGGGTCTGGCGGTAGTTCTTGCCGGCGTCGTCCTGTCCTTCGCGCAGGCCCACCACTTCAAGCTTTGGAAACATCTCGTCAATCACGTGCAGGAAGCCGGCTTCGCGCTCCTCGTGCGCCTTGTAGCTCAGGCTGCCCGCAATGAGCGCGACCTTGGCAGCGCGCGCGCCGATGAAGCGACCGATGAGATAGCCCGCGGTGCGCCCCGCTGCCCGGTTGTCGAGCCCCACGAACGCGGCGCGCTCCGAATTCGACAGATCCGAAATCAGCGTGACCACCGGCAGCCCGCGCGCGGCCAGCGCCGCCACGGCCTCGCGCACCGCAGGGTGCTCCAGCGCCATCATCGCGATGCCGTCGCAGCGCTGGCCATGGCGCCTCAGCGCGTCCGCCAGCTCATGCGGATTGAAGCTCTCGATCAACACCGTGCGGCACTGCACGTTGAACGGCGCCCAGTGCTCCTGCGAATAGCCCACCATGTCGCCCAGCATGCGGATGAAGCGGTTGGTGCCGGCCGGCAGCAGGAACACCAGCCTGAGGGCCGGCGGCGTGAGCGCGGCGTAGAGCTCGGGGCCGGGCAGGTAGTCGAGTTCGCCCGCGGCCTTGAGTACGCGCTGCACCGTGGCGTCGCGCACACCGGGGCGGCGGTTGAGCACGCGATCGACGGTGGCGGTCGAAACCTGCGCGGCGCGCGCAATGTCGACCATGCGGGCACGGCGCGCATCCGCAGGCGCGGAAGATAGTGAAGGGTTATCCCGCATACATCAAAAACCATCAAGCCAGAGTTTGACCTGGATCATGCAGGCTTTTATCTTCACTGGGCCCCGATTACAAGGATGCATCAGATTGCATCAACCGCATCACGGAGACAAGACATGACATCGACGACTCGCCTGACCCGCCGCGGCGCCCTGCGCACGCTTTCCGCCCTCCCCGCCGCCGGCATCGTTGCGGCCCTGCCGCGCATCGCCCGCGCGGCCGAGTTCTCGTACAAGTACGGCAACAATTTGCCGCTCACGCATCCGCTGAACATCCGCGCGCAGGAGGCAGCCGACCGCATCGCCAAGGAAACAAAGGGCCGCGTCGAGATCAAGATCTTTCCCAACAACCAGCTGGGCGGCGACACCGACATGCTGGCGCAGGTGCGCTCGGGCGGCATCGAGTTCTTCACGCCCTCGGCGCTGGTCATTGCCACGCTGGTGCCGGTGGCAGCCATCAACGCGGTGGGCTTTGCCTTCAACGACTACAACCAGGTCTGGTCCGCGATGGACGGCAAGCTTGGCGCGCACGTGCGCGGCGCCATTGCCAAGTCGCGCCTCTACGCCTTCGAGAAGATGTGGGACAACGGCTTTCGCCAGACCACCAGCAGCAAGGCCCCGGTCACCAATGCGAAGGACATGGACGGCTTGAAGATCCGCGTGCCCGTGAGCCCGCTGTCGATCTCCATGTTCAAAGGCCTGGGCGCCGCGCCCGCGAGCCTGCAGTTCAGCGAGGTCTACTCCGCCCTGCAGACCAAGATCGTGGATGCGCAGGAGAACCCGCTGCCCATCATCCAGGTGGCCAAGCTGTTCGAGGTGCAGAAGTTCTGCTCGCTCACCAACCACATCTGGGACGGCTACTGGTTCATTGCCAACGGCCGCGCATGGGAGGCACTGCCCGACGACTTGAAGACCATCGTCGCGCGCGCCATCAACGATGCCGGCATGCAACAGCGCGACGACATCAAGAAGCTCAACGATTCGGTCGTCGGCGACCTGCAGGCCAAGGGCCTCACCATCAACCGGCCGGTGGCAGACAGCTTTCGCGCCAAGCTGCGCGAGTCGGGCTTCTATGGCGAGTGGAAGGGCCGCTTCGGCCCCGAAGCCTGGGCGCTGCTCGAAGGCGCGGTCGGCAAGCTGGCCTGATTGCCCATGGTGCATGAATCCACTTTCGAGGCTGCGCCGTTCGTGGGCGCCGGGCCGTCCGCCAACGCACTGAGCGGCATGGCGGGCCGCGCGGACCGCGTGCTGGGCGGCGTGGTCGAGGCCGTGGCCGCACTGCTGGTGTTGGCCGAGATCTGCGTGCTGTTCGCGGGCGTGGTGTCGCGCTATGTGTTCCATGCGCCGCTGGTGTGGTCGGACGAACTCGCGTCCATCCTCTTCCTGTGGCTGTCGATGCTCGGCGCCGTGGTGGCGCTGCGGCGCGGCGAGCACATGCGCATGACGGCGCTGCTGCAGAAGGTAGCGCCTTCGACGCGGGCGATGCTCGATGCCTTTGCCATCGCGGCTTCGATCGCTTTCCTGGTGCTGATCATCTGGCCCTCCATCGACTACGCGCATGAAGAGTCGTTCATCGTCACGCCCGCACTGGAAATCAGCAACGCCTGGCGCGCCGCGGCCATTCCGGCCGGCATCGGCATCATGGTGGTGATGGCGCTGCTGCGTTTGCTGCGCGTGTGCACCGGGCGTCAGATTGCGGTTGCGGTGCTGGGCATGGGTGCGCTGGTGGCGGCCTTCTGGCTTGCGGCGCCGCTTTTCGCCACGCTCGGCAAGCTCAACCTGGTGATCTTTTTCGTGGTGGTAGTGGCAGCCACGGTGCTCTCGGGCGTACCCATTGCCTTCTCCTTCGCTCTCGCGACCTTCGGCTACCTGGCGCTCACCACGCGCACGCCGCTGCTGGTGATGGTGGGCCGGCTGGACGAGGGCATGTCGCACCTCATCCTGCTCGCGGTGCCGCTCTTCATCTTCCTGGGCGCACTGATCGAGATGACGGGCATGGCGCGCGCCATGATCCAGTTTCTTGCGAGCCTGCTGGGCCACGTGCGCGGCGGCCTCTCGTATGTGCTGATCGGCGCGATGTACCTGGTATCGGGCATCTCGGGCTCCAAGATCGCCGACATGGCGGCCATTGCGCCCGTGCTGTTTCCGGAGATGGTCAAGCGCGGCGCCAAGCCTGGCGACCTGGTCGCCCTGCTTTCGGCCACGGGGGCGCAGACAGAAACCATTCCGCCATCGATCGTACTCATCACCATCGGCTCGGTCACGGGCATTTCGATTGCCGCGCTGTTCACAGGCGGGCTGCTGCCGGCCGTGGTGCTCGGCGCCGCGCTGTGCGTGGTGGTGTGGTGGCGCTACCGGCGCGAAGACCTGAGCGGCGTGCAGCGCCACAGCAAGCGCGAGATCGGCAAGCTGCTGCTGGTCGCGCTGCCGGCGGTGCTGCTGCCCTTCGTGATTCGCGCGGCCGTGGTCGAAGGCGTGGCCACCGCCACCGAGGTGTCGACCATCGGCATCGTCTACTCGGCGCTGGTCGGGCTCTTTGTTTACCGGCAGTTCGACTGGAAGCGGCTCAAGCCGATGCTGGTGGACACGGCCTCGCTCTCGGGCGCGATCATCTTCATTGTCGGCTGCGCCACGGCCATGGCCTGGGGCCTCACGCAATCGGGCTTTTCGCAAGACTTGGCGCGTGTGATGGGCGCCCTGCCCGGCGGTGCCTACGGATTTCTGGCCGTATCGATCGTCGCCTTCATCGTGCTGGGCAGCGTGCTCGAAGGCATTCCGGCCATCGTGCTGTTCGGGCCGCTGCTGTTCCCCATTGCCAAGGCAGCGGGTGTGCACGAGGTGCACTACGCCATGGTCGTCATCTTCGCGATGGGCATCGGCCTCTTCGCGCCGCCCTTCGGCGTGGGCTACTACGGCGCCTGTGCGGTGAGCAAGGTCAACCCCGACGAAGGCATCAAGCACATCTGGGGTTACATCGCCGCGATGCTGGTCGGCCTGGTGATCGTGGCCGCGTTCCCGTGGTTCTCGACCGGCTTTCTCAAGTTCTGATCACAACAACACACTCACACCAACGGAGCCAACCGCAATGAGTCGATTCCTCGGCGAGATTCGCCAGCTGGGCTATGTCGTGCACGACATCGAGGCCGCCATGGACTACTGGAGCACCACGCTGGGCGTAGGCCCCTGGTTCTACAACCCGAAGGTGCCCATCAAGAACTACCGCTACAAGGGCGAGGCGCATGAGCCGCACAACTCGGTGGCGCTGGCCAACTCGGGCTATGTACAGGTCGAGCTCATCCAGACGCGCAACGACGTGCCCTCGATGTACCGCGACTTTTTGCAGGCCGGGCGCACCGGGCTGCAGCACGTCGCCTACTGGACGGCCAATTACGACACCGACCTTGCGCGCCTCACCGCACAAGGCTTCAAGCCCGTGATGAGCGGCGAGGTGGGCGAGCGCGGCCGCTTCATCTACTTCGACACCGAATACCACCCGGGCACGGTGATCGAGCTCTCCGAAGTGGCAGGCCCGAAAGGCAAGATGTTCGACCTGATCCGCAGCGCCTCCGAGGGCTGGGACGGCAGCGAGCCAGTGCGGCCCTTTCCCGACCTGAGCAAGCTGTGAGCGTGACTATGGCGCCTGCCGAACGCATCCACGCGCGCTACCTCATCGAGACGCCGCTGGACCCGGCCGCCGTGGCCGAGGTGATGGCCGGCGAGCAATCGTGCGGCACCTTCACGCGTGTGGAGGGCGAAACCGATGCGCTGCGCGAACGCGCGCGCGCCACGGTCGAGGCCATCACCGAGCTCGCGCCCGTGCAAGTGCCGAGCCTGCCGAATGCGCTGCTCGAGCGCAAAGGCACGCGCGGCCCATGGCGGCGCGCGCATGTCGACATTTCTTTTCCCGTGGCCAACATCGGCGCCAACCTGCCGACGCTTGCGGCAACTGTGTCGGGCAACCTCTACGACCTGGGCGAAGTGACCGGCCTGCGGCTCGAATCGCTGCATGTGCCGGCCGCGTACCGCGCGCAGTTCGAGATGCCCCGTGTCGGCATCGCGGGCACGCGGCGCGCCACCGGCGTGGCAAGCGGTGCGCTGGTCGGCACGATCATCAAGCCGAACGTGGGCCTCTCAGCGGCCGAGACCGCCAAGCTGGTCGCAAGGCTCTGCGCCGCGGGCGTCGACTTCATCAAGGACGACGAGGTTTGCGCCGACCCCGCGCATGCGCCGCTCGCCGAGCGCGTGCCCGCCGTGATGGCCGTGGTGCGCGCGCACCGGGAGCGCACTGGCAAGCACGTGATGGTGGCCTTCAACATCACCGATGAAACGGATGCGATGAAGCGGCATGCCGACCTGGTCGAGCGCGGAGGCGGATCGTGCGTAATGGCCAGCCTCAACTGGTGCGGCCATTCGGGCATCCAGACGCTGCGGCGCCACACCGGCCTGGCGCTGCATGGGCATCGCAATGGCTACGGTGCGCTGTCGCGGCATCCGCTGCTGGGCGTTTCGTTTCAGGCCTATCAAACGCTGTGGCGGCTTGCGGGCGTCGACCATATGCACGTGCACGGCCTGCAAGGCAAGTTTTCGCAGCCCGACAGCGAAGTCATTGAATCGGCGCGCGACTGCTTCACGCCGTTGACCGATGCCGCCGACGACCGGGTGATGCCCGCTTTCTCGTCCGGCCAGTGGGCCGGCACGGTGCCCGCCACCTGGGCGGCCATCGGCAGCGACGATCTGCTCTTCATGGCCGGCGGCGGCATCCTCGCGCATCCCGATGGCGCGGCAGCCGGCGTGACCAGCATCCGGCAGGCCTGGTCGGCCACGCGGACCGGCACCACGCTGGACGAAGCGGCCCGCAGCGCGCCCGAACTGGCGCGCGCACTGGACTTCTTCGGCAAGCCATGAGTCCGGCTCCGGCCATCGTCTACTACGGCGACGACTTCACAGGGGCGACCGACACGCTCGGCACCGCGGCGCGCGCCGGATTGCGCGCCCTGCTCTTCCTGAAGTCTCCCGACGCCGCCCGGATTGCGCAAGCCGGGCCGCTCGACGTGCTGGGCATTGCAGGCGCGGCGCGCGCCATGGCGCCCGAAGCCATGCAGGCCGAACTGGCGCCCGTCGCCACGCTGTTCCGTTCGCTCGGTGCACGCGTGCTGCACTACAAGACCTGCTCGACCTTCGACAGCGCGCCGCACATCGGCTCCATCGGCGCCGCCGTGCGCGCGCTGCGCGGTGCCGTCGAACAGCCGTGGACCGCCATCGTCGGCGGTCAGCCCAACCTCGGGCGGCACTGCCTCTTCGGCAACCTGTTCGCCGCGGCGGGCGCTGGCGGCGAGGTGTTCCGCATTGACCGGCATCCGACGATGAGCCGGCACCCTGTCACGCCGATGCACGAGGCGGACTTGCGGCTGCATCTGGCGAAGCAGGGCTTGGCAGGTGTGCGCTCCATTCCTTTCACGGTCGTCTCCCAGGGGCCAGAGGTGCTCGGCGAGGCGCTGCACCACGCATTGCACACACCCGTCGACTCTGCCGAAACCGGCGCCGTGCTGTTCGACGTGGCAGACGCCCCGCAGCTCGCAGCCATCGGCGAAGTGCTGTGGGCGGAGGCACGGCGCGCCACGTTGCTTGCCGTCGGGCCGAGCAGCGTGGTCGATGCGCTGGCCACCGCACTCGGCGCGCGCAGCACTGCGCGGGCCGAACAACGCCACGTCGCCCCCGCGCGCGGACCCGTGCTGGTGCTCGCGGGGAGCTTGTCGCCCGTGACGGCGCGGCAGGTGGCGGCGGCGCAGTCCTTCGACATCGTGTGGCTCGACGCGCCAAGGCTCGCGCTAAGGAACGCCGCCACGCTGGAGCGCCACGCGCAAGAAATCGCTCAGGGGCTGGCACGCGGCTGCAACGTGCTGGCCTGTACCCGCCCCGCCGGCCAGGAAGTCGATGAATTCAAGCTCGACGCCCAGGCGCTCGCGCGCGCCGGCGGCGACCTGCTGGCCAAGGTGCTGGCCAAGGTGCGACTGCAACGCGTCGGCATTGCCGGAGGCGACACCTCGAGCCACGCCGTGCAGGCGCTCGATGCCTGGGGGCTTTCTTACGTGGCCGATATGGGCGCGGGCGCGTCGCTTTGCCGGATTCACGGCGACGATGCCGCGCTCGACGGCATGGAGATCATGCTCAAGGGCGGCCAGATGGGCCCGGAAGATGTCTTCGAGCGCCTGGTGCGAGGTGCGCCAACCGCCCCGCTCCAGTGAGAAACAACGCGCCCGGGGCACCGAAACAGCGAATTCCAAGCGATGCTTCATTCATTAATTGAAACCAATAATTTCAGCAGCAGCGGAATCATCTTCTTCAACTGCGCTGCAATCTTTAAAGATTTGCCCTCAAAAGAATTCTGAAGTTCTAATTTTTATTTCAATTGTCAGCCTGAAGTTTTCAACTCGCTGGCCGTGCGAGGGGTGCCGTTTTGGTGCAACGCCGCGCCCCGCTGTTACCCATTTCTGCCTATTGCCGTTCCTCATGGAGTGGTAACATTTGCACCGTTGACGGGTAACAATGCGCATCGCAGGTTACGAGCAGTTGTAGCTTTCCAAGCTTCGTCCGAACGGGGAATATCCATGAAACACAGTCACCTGATCGCAGCCATGGCCGTCGCAGCCTTTGCGACCGCACCTGCACTGGCCCAACAACTGCCCACGCCACCGGTCGACGCGGCTGCTGCCGTGCGCGCAGCAGGCGGTGGCAGCCTCACCGGGCAACAGGTCGGAATCATCGCTGGCAGCGGAGTGTTGCTGGCGGCCGCCGCTGGCGGTGGCGGCGGTGGTGGTGGCGGCGGTTTCCTCCTTCCCGGCGGCCCAGGCGGGACCGGAACCGGAACAGGAACTACCGGCAGCACTGGCACCAGGTAATGAACGGAGCCCTCCGCAAGGGGGGGTTCCTAGCGAGAGTCCAACGCACCGCTGGCGCAGTGCGAAAAAAGGGATGCTGCGTACTCGCATCATCCTTTTTTTTGGGCGGATGCTCTTCGAGCTGCTCGGCAATACTTGCCGCGGCTCGGCACCTCTACAAGGCCTCGCCCTCGGACTCCCACACGTTTCGTCCGGAATTCAGCTATTTGCGCGCCACTTTCGAGGGCCGGGGACGCCTTGTGGGAATGGCCGGCCTCGCGACCAATTGGGTTGGCGACAGACTCAAAAAGGTGGTCCATTCCGAGCGGTGCCTTTCCCCTGATCCGTGCTTGAGCTTCGAACGGTGGAATCCGTCTGTGCCAGCCAACGTTGCTTCGACAAGCGCTGGTTCATGACTCCACCCCCGCACGGCACTGTCATCAACCCACTTCACCTCACTCTGCTGGCCGCAGCGAGCGTGCTGATGATGTCCTCCGCCCACGCCGCCTCGAGCGCCCCTGCCGGCGCCGCAGAAGTGCGCCCGGGCGAGCGGCTCAGCGACTGGCTCCTGCGCCAGCCCGGGGAAGCGGCCGGCCCCGGCCTGGCGTGGCAGGTGCCGCAGGAAGTGCTCGCCCAGCAGTACCTGAAAGATACGCTGATGGTTCGGGTCGAAGCGGCCATCCGATCGGCCCCCTCGCCCGAGGAACGCGCGCCGCGCGAACGGCTCCTGGCCATGCTGAACAGCCTCCCGGCGACCGGCCGCGTGGCGCTGGGCATCGTCGATCCGCGCTGGCTGCAGGCGAATCCGAAAGAAGACCCGGTGCTCAGCGAAGGCCAGCGGCTCGCCGTTCCGCCCGCCCCGCTGCGAACGGTGACCGTGGTGCAGCCGGACGGCAGCTTTTGCCGTGTGCCGCACGAAAGCGGACGCTCGGTGCTCGACTACCTCAGCGCCTGCAAGCTCGACGGCCAAGCCGACTGGGCCTGGATCGCGCAGCCCGACGGCCGCACCGCGCGCGTCGGCATCGGGGCCTGGAACGCCGAGCCCGCCGATGAGCCCGCGCCCGGCGCCTGGATCTGGGCCCCGCCGAGCCGCATGCCCGATCTGGCGGGCCTGTCGGAAGGCATGATCAAGTTCCTGGCGGTGCAAGGCGCGTCGCCGCAGGAACTATTCAATGCGCCCCCGGCCGCCAACGCAGCCGTGTTCGCGGCACCCACCGTCACCGGGGCTCTCCCCGAGGCAGTGGCCTCGCAGCCGCTCCCGCTCCAGATCAGCGGCAACGACTGGGGCGAAACCGGCCTGCTGCAAACGCCAACGGCCCGCATGGGGCTGGCCGGCGACATGCGCACGTCGTTCACGTCGATCTGGCCCTACACGCGGCTGAATTTCATGTTCCAGCCGCTGGACTGGCTGGAAGCGGGCTTTCGCTACACGTCAATCTCCAACCGCGCGTACACAGCCAGCACCACCGGCCAGTCGAACAAGGACAAGAGCATCGATATCAAGGTGCGGCTGCTCAAGGAAAGCGCCCACGTGCCCGAGCTTGCGCTGGGCTTTCGCGACCTTGGCGGTACCGGCCTTTTCTCCGGCGAGTACCTGGTGGCCAGCAAGCGCTGGCATGACTTCGATTTCAGCCTTGGCATCGGATGGGGCTACCTGGGCGCGAGCGGCAACATCAGCAACCCCTTCAAGCTGCTGGGCAGCCGCTTCGACACCCGCGCTAGCGCGAGCAGCAATCAGGCCCGGTTCGGCTCCTACTTTCGTGGCCCTGCCGCCCTCTTTGGCGGCGTGCAGTGGCGCACGCCGTGGGAGCCGCTCACGCTCAAGCTCGAGTACGACGGCAACGACTATCAAAGCGAGCCGCAGAACAACAACCAGCGCCAGCGCACGCCCTTCAACATCGGTCTTTCATACCGCGTGTCGCCCAAGGTCACGCTGTCCGCCGGCTTCGAGCGTGGCGACAAGTTCATGATTGGCCTCACGCTGGCAAGCAACCTGGCGGCGTCGCAGTCGCCCAAACCGGCCGACCGGCCGCTGCCGGAATTCAAGCCCCAGGCGTCCGAGCGCTCGCCCGGCTGGGCGGCAACCGCGGCGGAGATCGAAGCACTGACCGAGTGGACCGTCGAGCGCATTGCGCCCAAGGACGACGTGCTGCATGTGTGGGTGAGCGACAGCAACACCGTCTACCGCACCGCGCGCGTGGAAAAGGCCATTGCGGTGCTCCATCACGATGCGCCAAACACCATCAAGAGCTTTGTCTTTCATTACTCGGAGCGCGGGCTTGCGGTGCATGCACAGGCCATCGATCGCGCCGAGTGGGTGGCCGTGCGCATCCAGGCCCTGCCGCCGCATGCCGCGCGTGCCGTGTCCAAGCGCGACTACGAACCCGAACTGGCCCGGCCCGACGACAAGAGCAACACCACGGGAAACAGAGTTGCCGCCGAGGCCGCCGCCACCGAGACACAGGCCCCTTGGGTGCGCCCCCGCGACAAGTTCACCTTTGGCATTGCGCCGAGCTATGGACAGATCGTCGGCGGGCCCGACGCCTTTCTTCTGTATCAGCTTGGCATCCAGGCCACGGCCGAATACCGCTTTACCCCGCGCACCTGGCTCAGCGGCGCGGTGAACCTGCGGCTGGCCGACAACTACGACAAGTTCACCTATACCGCGCCCAGCGACCTGCCGCGCGTGCGCACCTACCAGCGCGAGTACGTCACGTCAAAGCGCTTCACCATTCCGTCGCTGCAGCTCACGCACGTGGGGCAGATGTCGAGCAACCACTACTACAGCATGTATGGCGGCCTGCTCGAATCCATGTTTGCCGGCGTGGGTGCCGAATGGATGTACCGGCCGGCACGCTCGCCGGTTGCCTTTGGCGTGGACATCAACCGCGTGCGGCAGCGCGACTTCAACCAGGACTTTGGCCTGCGCGACTACAAGGTGACCACCGGCCACGCCACCCTGTATTGGGACACCGGCTGGAACGGTGTCATGGCAAAGATCAGCGCGGGCCAATACCTGGCGGGCGATCGCGGCGTGACGCTTGAAGTGATTCGCCGCTTCGACAACGGCTTTGTGCTTGGCGCCTATGCAACCAAGACCAACGTATCTTCCGCTCGCTTTGGCGAAGGCGATTTCGACAAGGGCATTTATCTTTCGATTCCACTCGACGCGCTGCTGCCGCGGTCGACCAAGTTTGCGCTGAGCTTTGGATGGTCGCCGCTCACGCGCGACGGCGGCGCCCGCCTGGGCCGCAGCAACACCATTTATGAACTGACCTCCGTGCGCGACAACGCCGCCTTCAACTTTGCAGCCCCGGAAGATAAAAAGCCTCGTGCCGGAGACAACATCTTGAATTTCGATCGCAGCCCATGAATACCGTTCTTGTCGTTTGCATCGGCAACATCTGCCGAAGCCCGATGGCGGAAGTCTTGCTCGCCAAGACCCTGCCGCAGATCACCGTGTCTTCGGCCGGCACGGGCGCGTTGATCGGCCACCCTGCGGACCCTATTGCCCAGGCGTTGATGGCCGAGCGGGGGCTCGACCTTGGCTACCACCGCGCGCGCCAGGTCACCCAAGCCATGTGCGTTGAGGCCGACCTGATCCTCACCATGGACGAAGGTCAGCGCCGCCACATCGAAAACAACTATCCGCTGACGCGCGGCAGGGTCTTTCGCCTTGCCGAAACCGCCAAGCTGAATATTCCCGACCCCTACCGCATGGGGCAGGAAGCCTTCGAGCACGCGCTCCAACTCATCGACGCTGGCGTCAAGACCTGGGCCGAACGCATTCGGAAATTCAAATGAACACTACTGCTGTCACTACTTCCAGCGGCGCGCGCGCCGGTCAGCCCGCTGCAATTTCAGCTGCAGCGGCGGACGATGACGAGATCAATATCTCGGAATGGATCGACATCCTGATTGACCGCAAGTGGCTAGTGGCTGCAGTCACCGCGGTGACGCTCGTGCTCGGAGTGGCCTACGCGGTGATGGCCACTCCCATCTACCAATCCAACCTATTGGTCCAAGTCGAGGACTCTGCACCCGATGCCAAGGGCTTCTTGGGAGAAGCTTCCAACCTCTTCGACGTGAAGACGCCTGCCACTGGCGAAATCCAAGTCATCCGCTCGCGAATGGTGCTCGGCGCGGCAGTGGACAAGACCCAGGCCTATATCGACGCCAAGCCACGTTACCTGCCCGTACTCGGCACTTGGCTGGCGCGACGAGCTGACGGGCTTTCGAACCCTGGCGTCTTCGGCATTGGTGGGTATGTCCATGGCAACGAAAGCATAGTAGTTACGCGTTTCGACGTGCCGCCTGCGCTTGAGGACGACGAGCCTTTTCTGATTACCGCCCAAGGCGAAGGCAAGTACACGCTGCGGCATGAGGCGATGGACAAGCCGCTGACCGGCACCGTCGGCCAGCGGCTGCACTTCGTGCTCGAAGGCGGCGCCATCGACCTCCTCATCGACAAGCTCGAAGGCAAGCGCGGTGCGGAATTCGTCGTATCGCGCGCCTCGCAGCTGCGGACGGTCGAGGACCTGCAAAAGCGCCTGCAGCTCGCCGAACAAGGCAAGCAATCGAACGTGATCAACGTGACACTGGAAGACAGCGACCGTGAGTGGCTCACCCGCATCCTCAATGCCATTGGCGAGCAGTACGTGCAGCAGAACGTCGAGCGCAAGGCGGCCGAGGCGCAGAAAACACTGATCTTCCTTGACGAGCAGTTGCCCGAGTTCAAGCGCCAGCTCGAAGCCTCTGAAGATGCCTACACGCACTTTCGCAACAAGAACGGCACCGTGGCCTTCGACGAAGAAGCCAAGGGCGTGCTGGCCCAGACTATCGAGCTGCAGACCAGGTTGCTCGAAGCCCAGCAGAAGCGCCGCGAACTGGTCGCGCACTTTGCCGATGCCAACCTGCGTGTGAAGACCATCGATGGGCAAATTGCCGCCATCGAAAAAGAGATCGGCGGCCTCAACACGCGCGTGAGCCGCATGCCCACGCTTCAGCAAGATGCATTGCGCCTCGAACGCGACGTACGGGTGAACAGTGGCCTTTACCAGTCGCTGCAGAACAACGCGCTGCAGCTGCGCCTGGTGAAGGAAGGCAAAACTGGCAACGTGCGCCTGCTCGACAAAGCTGTGAAGCCAAAGAAGCCGATTAAGCCGCAGAAGGCGCAGATCGTAGCGCTGGCGCTGGTGCTAGGCCTCTTGGCCGGCATGGCGCTGGCCCTGATGCGCAGTTGGTTCTTCAGGGGCATTCAGGATCCGCAGGAGATCGAGTCCCACACCGGCCTGTCGGTTTATTCGGTGGTGCCCTTCACGGCTGAGCAGATGGCCCTCGACCAAAGCATTGCCGCAGGTGCCAAGGGCATCCAGTTGCTGGCCGTGACTCACCCGGAAAGTCCCTCGATCGAGGCGTTGCGCAGTCTGCGAATCGCACTGCAATTTGCCACACTCGAAGCCGGCAATAACCGCGTGCTAATTACCGGTGCGACGCCGAACATTGGCAAGAGCTTTGTTTCAGGCAACTTCGCCGCCATCATGGCCCACGCCGGCAAGCGGGTGCTTCTGATCGACGCGGACATGCGCAAGGGCCACCTGAACAAGCAGTTTGGCCTGCCGCGCGAAAACGGCCTTTCGGAACTCCTGGCTGGCGAGCTTTCGGCACAGCAGGCCATTCGCTCGCAGGTATTGCCCAACCTCGACATACTGACCACCGGCAAGCTGCCGACCAACCCGGCTGACATGCTGATGTCGGAGAGCTTTGTGCGACTGCTCGACATTTTGTCCGCGCAGTATGAACTGGTGGTGATCGACACGCCGCCGGTACTGGTGGCCGCCGACACGGCCGCCGTGGCCCCCTACATGGGCGCAGTGCTGCTAGTGGCGCGCGCGGATCAGACCCAGCTTGGCGAACTCAGCGAAAGCGCCAAGCGCCTCTCACACGGTGGCAAGGCAGTCAGCGGCGTCATCTTCAACGGCATCGACTTGACACGGCGCCACTACGGCAGTCAAGGGTACCGCTACGGTGGCTACAGGTACACGAAGTACAAATACAACGAGTAGAGCCGCGCGGGAAGCAGCTAGCCAAAATTCAAAGGCCTTTAGCGAGGCTATGAACTCGCACTGGCGCCAATGCCGGAACCCATAATTTACTGGCTGAGAACCTTGCGGAGGAGCGCGGGCAGGCGGTCGACTACCGGGAAATGGGCATTAAGCAAGCCGAAATCCCAATGGGATGAAGAGGCAATCTGGTGCTCGGCGAATATCTGCTGAGTGCTGAGGCTAGTGGTCTAATCGCCTCTTAGGCTTGAAGAGCCTAGAGCCTTGGAGAATCGATGGCACTGAATTCCGATGGCGCAAAGCGTGCGCCTCTCTCTTTTCCAAAGCAGAACAACCTTGAGTGGCTGCGCCTGCTGTTTGCATTGCAAGTAGTTGTAGTGCACGCGTCCGAGCACTTGAACGCGCATTTCGAAATCGTAAAACTCCTCAAGCATTTTCCAGGGGTGCCGGCCTTCTTCTTTGTGAGCGGCTTCCTGATCTACGCGTCCTACTTTAACGCGCCGGGGAAGCGCTATTTCCAAAATCGTTTCCTTCGGCTTTTCCCCGGACTGGTTTTTGTAACTGCCGGCGGCGCGATAGTAGCGATGGCGGCCCACGGCGCCAGCGACATTGTCAGCAGGTTTCCGACATATGCCGGATGGTTCATTGCCCAGATATCCCTCGGCCAAGCGTACAACCCAAGCCACTTTCGTGATGTGGGTGTGGGGGTCATCAACGGTTCACTCTGGACACTCACCACCGAGATCCTCTTTTACTTCATGGTGCCTGTCATCGTCGCGCTCGAGCGTCATGTGCGCCAAGCCGTGCTGATTTGTTCTGCCCTCTCGTTCGCGGTCTACTTGGTCGGACCGTTGATGTTGACCCAGCCGGTTGTGCGGGACAAGACCCTATTCGATGTGCTGGCTCTAACACCAATCGTATGGGGATGGATGTTCGGCTTCGGAATGTTGGCGGTGAAGCACTTCGCCTGGTTGCAGCGCCACATGCGAATGCTGCCGCTGGCGGTCATTCCGCTGATCTTCGTGATCGCGTTTGGAATTGACCAAGACCCCATCGTCGGCTCATCGGGCAACCGTGTCGGGATCATCTATTTTTCCGCCTACATCTGCCTAGTGGTGTGGCTGGCATTCGGAACACCGTTCGTGCACCTGGGTGCCGATCTGAGCTACGGCACCTATGTGTGGCACATGCCGGTAATCAATCTGCTGCTCATACTAGCGAAACCGAGTTTGCCGATCGCGCTCGTGCTGACGCTCAGCATTGCATTCATCTCATGGTTTATCGTTGAAAAACCGGCTCTTGCCAAAAAGCGGAAATCTCTTCAATCGCCTGTCGGGGCGACTCTCCCGACCGCTCAGACACAAACGGATTGATATCGATAGCTGAACGCCAATTCAACTGCGGATTGCGTTAATGTTTGGCTCATATGACCGCCTTGTCACTGCAAGTGCCGCCAGATTAAAAAAAGCTGCAACAAAAATCCAAGATCCAAACAAGTAGCCGCTTTTGAGGCCAACAATCGAAAAGAAAAGCACGAGAAGTAAAAATGGGTCAAGGCGTCCAACGGCTTTCCAGTATCTTCTTAGGCCGCGCCCAACAAAGAACAAAAAAACTGCGGTGAAAAAAATACCAAATGAAACCACTGACTCAGCCAATAAGTTGTGCGGATATAGGCCGAAATCGTATCTATAATAAATTTGAAAATACCCCGGGCCGCAACCGAAAATAAGACAGTTTAGTTCGTCCGATAGTAGATCGATCACTTGGTAAAGAAGGGCGTCTCGCGAACTCAGATCCCCTCCAGCAAGATCTGTGAGTCGACGGACGATGACAAATGAATCGCTCAAACTCGACAAGTCGGCAACCGATATCATCAGCATTAGCGCAGCGCATGAAATTATGCCGATCGTAAAGATCGGTCGATTTTTGATGAGGATGAGAGCAACTATTAGTATGGTTGCGAATAGCTCCCCTCGACCTCCACCCAAGAGCGACAATGCTAAAAAGAAAAGCATAAGTACCGTCATTAGGATTGAACGCAGTCGGGTCTTGCTTCTGATATTTAGGTATGCGGCTGCAATGGTTGCCAACCCATAAAAGTTCGTCAAGCCCAGACTGTATACCACATCCTGGCCAAGCTGGTCGGAGCCGTATTCGAAGTTGAATCGTGGGGGAATTTCAAAAATGAATCCGCCAACCACGGCAGTCACGAGGACTGCTATGAACGGATAATAGACAAAGAATTTTGCTTGCTCGTCCTGAATGAATTGCCTGTTATCGTCTAGATTTCCAACAGCCGAAAGCAAATAAATTCCGCTTAATGCCATCGGCACGTCTATGAAAAGCGAATCAAGAACCAAGCTCAGAGAATTGTTGAGCGACGCTGCAGCAATGCCGTATAGCACCGCCAGTAAATAAATTGCTATACCTATGAAACCGCGAGGTGTAATGCCTCGTTTGATTGCATTGGCAATGATGCAAGCAATAACGACGCCGACCAGAAATGGCCGAAGAAATAGTACTAGCCGCTGTGATTCATCGCTGGTGACTGCTGTATTTAGAGTTGCAAGAAGAAAAAACGAAGCGAGACCAAGAGTTACGAAATTTAGCTTTAAGGTGGCTGGCATCTGGATGCTTCAAAATACTGATTGATTGGCTTGCGTAGGGAAACGGGCCGGGAAGCAAGAAACTGATATCACACAATGTGCTGCGCATTGAGCAGTGGCATCTTCAATCGCCGAAAATCTTCGCCGCCCAAGACCATGCGTCAACTTGGAGGCTTTTAGAAAGGTAGAAATGAAATTCTATATTACGCTGCTAATGTCAGTTTGTTTTTTTGGAGCTAATTCTGCTTCGGCACAATCATCAAGTAAGCCATTTTTAGTGGTCCAGTCGATGACCTACAAGGGCGGCGTAGACGTTTCTTCATTTGGAGTTCCAAGAAATCCACTTATTTACGAGTCTATGCTGCTCCCTTCAAAAACATCAGACCAAATGATCGAAGGAGAGGCCCTAAAAAACTTGCTAGACGGCTTGGGTTCAGGACCATTGCCAACAGTCATTGATATCGAACGTTGGCATCTTTACACTGACAACGAAGACGAGCGCTCGAAAAGCAGGGAAAAGTATTTGAATGTAGTTCGAAACATTCGCGCGGCTCGCCCTGGAATCAAGCTCGGCTACTATGGTGTGGTACCTACCAGGACTTATTGGCCTTTGCTTGACGCGGGCAGAAAGTCGGAGCGGCAAAAATGGGAAAATCTGAATAGCCGTGCTGCGCAGGATTTTGTTCCGCATGTAGATGCAATTTTTCCCTCTCTTTATACGCTTTACGGAAATCAGGAGGGATGGAGGATTTACGCGGAAGAGACTTTGCGAGTTGCAAAGAGGTTCGGCAAGCCCGTGTATTGCTATTTGTGGCCGCAATTCAATAGCGGGAACCCACTACTTGGCGGAAAATATCTTCCTGCAGACTACTGGATGCTGGAATTGGAGACATGCTACAAACATTCTGATGGAATTGTTATTTGGAATCATGAGCCTCAAAAGAATTGGGATCCGGATGCCGAATGGTGGCAGCAGACATTAAAATTCCTAGAATCAAAATCGATTAAAAATTAAAGTTCCAATAAGAGATCAGATCAAATTGGAGCGAGGGCCGAAGGCGAGACGGTAGCAACTGGCGCCGCGGCACTGGGTGTGCTTGCGACATGCTCCGGCAGCGTCCCACTCTGGCGCTCACGCTCCAGGTGTACCCAGTCCACCACCTCCGCATGCGGCCGGTAGCCGCCCAGAAGCTGCTGAAGCTTGCGTTTGAGCCCAGGCACATCGTTGCGCGCGAGCAGCGTGCGAAGCTCATCGATCTGCGTCGCCAGCTCTGCCCACGGCGGGCACGCTTCATGGGCCTTCATCACGCGCGGATGCGCGGTGGGCATGGCGTTGTCGCCGATCAGCAGTTCTTCATACAGCTTTTCGCCGGGACGCAGGCCGGTGATCAACAGCTCGATGTCTCCTTCCGGGTTCCGCGCATCGCGCACCGTGCGGCCCGACAGTTCCACCAAGCGACGCGCCAGGTCGATGATGCGTACCGGCGACCCCATTTCCAACACAAACACATCACCGCCCTCGGCCATGGCGCCGGCCTGGATCACCAGTTGGGCCGCCTCGGGAATGGTCATGAAATAGCGCGTGATGTCTTCGTGCGTGAGCGTGATGGGTCCGCCAGCTTCGATCTGCTGGCGAAAGAGCGGCACCACCGAGCCACTGGAGCCCAGCACATTGCCGAATCGCACCATGGAAAAGCAGGTACGCGATTTCTGCTGGGCGAGGCCCTGCAGCGTCATTTCGGCCAGGCGCTTGCTTGCGCCCATGATGTTGGTCGGCCGCACCGCCTTGTCGGTGCTGACCAGCACAAACTGGCCAACGCCGTTGTCCCGCGCTGCCAATGCCGCCGTGAGCGTGCCCAGCGTGTTGTTGATCAGGCCCTCTACGGGGTTGTGCTCCACCAGCGGCACATGCTTGTAGGCCGCGGCGTGGTAGATGGTATTGGGCCGCCACACGCTCATGATCTGGCGCATGCGCGCGCCATCGCACACCGATGCCAGCAGCGGCACCACGCTCAGCGCGGGGGCTTCTTGCTCCAGCTCGCGGTGAATGGCATAGAGCGCGTACTCGCTCCATTCAACCAGCAACAGTACCGAGGGCCTTAACTGCGCGATCTGGCGGCACAACTCGCTGCCAATGGAACCGCCCGCACCGGTCACCAGCACCACCTTGCCACGCACATGGCGATTCAGCAGATCGTCCACCGGCGCCACCGGGTCGCGGCCCAGCAGGTCTTCGATGTCGACCTCCATCAAATCTTTGACCTGCACCCGGCCCTGCGCCAGATCGGCCATGCCAGGGAGCGTGCGCACGCGCAGGTGCAGCGACAAGAGCTCGTTCAGAATTTGCGCCCTGCGGCCGTACGAAACCGACGGCAGCGCCAACAGCACGTCGGTAATGCCTTCAGCGGCAGCATGGGCTTCGAGCCAGGACGGCGGATCAATGGGCAGTTCGTTGAGCGTACTGCCCTGCAGCTGCACCGAATCGTCGACAAATCTCCGCACCACCATTTCCGGGCTGTGCGCGAGTGCCGCGGCTAACTGCCGGCCGGCCTCGCCGGCACCGTAGATCACCACCTGCGGCAGCGCCTTGCCGCGCAGCACCTGCGTGTACAAGCCGCCCAACCAATAGCGCGCCACGAGGCGCGAAGCGCCCACCGTGAACAACAGCAGCGCAGGCACCAAGAGCCCCACCGTGCGCGGAATTCCCTCGACGCCGAATGCGGTGAATATGAGGACATAGCCGACGCTGAACAGAGAGCAGGCGTGCACGACAGCCATCAGCGCCGCGCTGCCGGCATAGCGGAAGATTGCACGGTACAAGCCCGAGACCACGAAAAGCGGCAGCGCCAGCATGATTGCACCGGCAACCGCCAGCCAATGCACGCCCGTCAGTTCTATCCACCGCTCGTAGCGCAAGCTGAATGCCAGCCACACGCACAGCACGCACAGTCCGGCATCCACCAACAAGGCCAACACCCGCTTTACGGGGCGCGGCAGCGCCAACATAGGCTGAGCCATACGATCGATCATGCGAACCCCCTGAAGAAGTTTTTACCAACCCGGCATGCTGTGAATCCATCATTGCGCCCCCTGCCCCGCGGGACGCAGGCGGTCCAGCAAGAACGCCAAGCCGGCGCCAATCAGCAACCCCACCCAATCGGCCAGCAGATCGACAGCCTCGGTACTGCGATCGGGCGTGAAGGATTGCAGCAGTTCGATGAGCCCCCCGTAGGCCAGCAGCGCGGTCAGGACGACGGCCGTGCGCCCCGGCCAGGCCCATTGGCCTAGCAGCCCCAGCACCGCAAAACCCAAGGCATGGTTGGCCTTGTCCCAGCCGGTGGTGGGCAAGGCTAGCGAGGACGGCGCCAGGCTCAACACCAGCAGCACGAGCATGGCCAGCGCCAGCAGCCAGCTCCAGACCGGGGCTCCTGGCTTAGGCAACCAGCTTCGCGCGGTGTGCAAGCTCATGCGGCGCTCGCTTCTTTCAATACCCGCTTGATGGCCACACAGCTGGCCTCCATTTCAGCGGCCGTCAGTGTGGGATGCACCAGGAACATGACGCTGGTTTCGCCCAGGGCACGCGCCACCGGCAGGCGCTCGGCCGGCCGCCAGCCGGTGCCGTCGAAAGCCTTCTCAAGGTAGACCTCCGAGCAGGAGCCTTGATAGCAAGGAACGCCCTGGGCCTGAATAGCATTCACGATGTGGTCGCGGTTCCATCCGGGTGCCAGTCGATCGGGCTGGACATAGACATAGCACTTGTAGTGCGCATGCACGCTGTCCTCGGGCAGCTCTGGCACGCGCACTGCTGCATAGGGCCGGCAGGCCGCCCACAGCGCTTCTGCATGGCGGGTGCGTTGCACCGTCCACTCGGTCATGCGGCGCAACTGAATGCGGCCGATCACCGCCTGCATCTCGAGCATGCGCCAGTTGGTGCCAAAGCTTTCGTGCAACCAGCGGAAGCCCAGTGGGTGCTCGCGGTTGAACACCGCCTCGTGGCTTTTTCCGTGGTCCTTGTATTCCCACATGGCGCGCCATAGCGATTCGTCGTTGGTGGTGACCATGCCGCCCTCGCCACCCGTGGTCATGATCTTGTCCTGGCAAAAAGACCAGGCACCCACATGCCCGATGGAACCGACCGGCCGCCCCTTGTAGTACGCGCCATGCGCCTGGGCGCAATCTTCGATGACCTTGAGGCCATGCTGTTCGGCCAGCGTCATGATCGGATCCATGTCGCAGGGCCAACCGGCCAGATGCACGCAGATGACCGCGCGCGTGCGCGGCGTGAGCACCTGTGCAATGGTTGCCGCCGACAGGTTGCCGCTGTCGGCATCGACATCCGCAAACACCGGCGTGGCACCCGCATTGACCACGCACGACACGCTTGCCATGAAAGTGCGCGGCGTCACCACCACTTCGTCGCCCGGGCCAATGTCCAGCGCCTTCAGCGCCACATCGAGCGCCAGCGTGCCATTGGCCAGCGCAACCGCATGCGCAGTGCCCGACCACGAGGCGAACTCTTTTTCGAGCTCGCGGCACTCCTGCCCGGTCCAGTAGTTGACCTTGTTGGAGAGCAGCACGCGCTGCACTGCTTCGGCCTCTTCGGCGGTGAAGCTGGGCCAGGGAGAAAACGAGGTATTCAGCACAATCAACCTTTGGGAGAAAACAGACGAGCCGGATTGCCCACCACCGTGGCGCCGGCCGGCACGTCGCGCGTAACCACGGCGCCCATGCCGACCACGGCACCGCGACCGATGACAAGAGGCTTGCCGGGCTGGCCCTGTTTGATGACGGCACCCGAACCGATGTAGGCGTGGTCTTCGATGACCACATTGCCGTTGCACTTGGCGCCCGGCGCAAAGGTGACGAAATCGCCGATCACGCAGTCGTGCTCGACATAGCTGTAAAGGTTGGCGTGGAAATGCCGGCCAATGCGAATGTTGGAAGTGATGGTGACGAAGGGGCTGAGAGCCGCGCCTTCGCCCAGCACCACGTCGTCCATGCGCACTACGTTGTCCGCACTCACCGTCCAGGGGCGCACGCCATCCGCCTTGCAAAGCAGGGCCAACTGCTCGCGCATCTTGCTGTTGGCAATGGCAAGGACGGCGTAACGCTCGCTCGCCTCTTCTTGCAGGAATTCTGTGTAGCCCAGCACCCGCTGGCCGTTGACCACTGCTGCCACGGGAGCGTCGTCGATGAAAACAAGCCGCGCTTCGGCAATGCCCTGCCGCGCCAGCTGCGCGCGCGCCAGCGGCATCACGCCCCGGCCGCATCCGCTGGCGCCGTAGACGGCAAACAAGGGGTGCGTCACGACTCACCTCCGGGCGAGGCGGCAGTAGAGCCGGTAAAGCGCGGCATGGTCGCCTCGCCCGCCGCGGAGATTCCATCGCGCACCAGCACCTTGCGCACCGTGAGCCACAGGATCTTGATGTCGAGCCACAGCGTGCGGTTGTCGACGTACCAGACGTCGAGCTTGAATTTTTCTTCCCAGCTCAGCGTGTTGCGGCCATTGACTTGCGCCCAGCCGGTGATGCCGGGCCGCACGTTGTGGCGGCGAGCTTGCTCCGCCGAATACAGCGGCATGTACTCAGTCAACAAGGGGCGTGGCCCCACCAGGCTCATCTCGCCTTTGACGACGTTCCAGAGCTCGGGCAGCTCATCAAGGCTGCTCGAACGCAGGAAGCGTCCGAATGGCGTGAGCCGCTCGGCATCGGGCAGCAACTGCCCGATGGTGTCGCGCGCGTCGGTCATGGTGCGGAACTTGACCATCTCGAAAGGCCGCCCTTCGAGCCCCGGCCGAACCTGTCGGAAGAAAACCGGCTTGCCAAGCTTGCGACTCACCTGCCACGTCAAGAATGCAAGGGGGATGGAAAACAGCAGCAATGCCACCGCGGCCAAGAAGACATCAAACACTCGCTTCATGTCGAATGCTCTTCTCGCGCCTAGCTGCCTGAAAAGCGCGCCGAACCTCTCGACGCCGATTCGCAGCGACAGGTGCTCGCGATAGTGACGCTGGGCCTTCGCACCCATTCCTGCCAGCGCCTCTGGGGCCATGGCCGCCAGTGCTTCGGCGGAAGTCGCCAACAACTGCGGATCTTCAGACGCAGCAATGACCCCGGCGCCGGACTCTCTCACCAGATTGGCAGCATCGCCATCGACTGCCATGAGCAATGGCTTGCCGGCGGCCATGTAAGCCTGCGTCTTGGACGGAATGGTGATTTCAAACAGCGGGTCTTTGCGCAGATGCACCAGCAATGCGTCGGCGGCTTGCAGCAGAGTGCCAACTTCGGCCATTGGCACAGGCGGCAAGAACACCACATTGCCCAGCTGCAGGTCCGCAGCTCGCTCGACAAGGCGACTCACCTCCACACCGCCGCCCAGCAATACAAAGCAAACACGCGACCCGCGTTGTTGCAGCAGCACAGCTGCGTTCAGAACGGCATCGAGCGCCTGCGCCTTGCCCATGTTCCCGGCAAACAGGATGCGGAACTTCTCGGCAGTTGGAAACGCTGCTGGCAATTGACCGCTGGGTGCCCTCAGCGAAGCCTCATCGGCCCAGTTGTAGATCACATCAATCTTTGCTTCAGGAACACCGCGCTGCATCAGCAACTTCTTGAAGCCGGGCGACAGCACGGCAATGTGATCTACACGCTTGTAGACCCATTGGCAGACCGATGCCACGATGCCGAGGGCCCGTTCGTTGTTGAGCATGCCGGTCGCCCGCAAGGTGTCCGGCCACATGTCCTGGATGTCATAGACGACCGGAATTCGGCGGAGAAGCCGGATCAACCCAGCCGCCACGCCCACAGTCAGCGGCGGGTGGTAGGCATACATCACCGCGGGGCGCTTTGCAAAGAGCAAGCCATAGATGAACGCAGACGCCGCGAAGCTCGCGTAGTTCAACACCCGCTTGATGGCGGACTGGCCGTGGTCGGGGTATAGCGGCAAGCGGGTGACCTGCACGCCATCTATCACCTCGCGTTGCAGCCACTTGATGCGGTAGCCGGGGTACACCTTTCCACCCGGATAGTTTGGAAAGCCAGTGACGACCTCTACCTCGAAGCCTTGCCGAACGAGCTCGCGCGCAAACACAAT
The DNA here is from genome assembly GCF_900099805.1 of Variovorax sp. OV700. Taxonomy (GTDB): domain Bacteria; phylum Pseudomonadota; class Gammaproteobacteria; order Burkholderiales; family Burkholderiaceae_C; genus Variovorax. Next base: position 387,824 of record NZ_FNDR01000001.1, read on the forward strand.
GCCCTTGAAGGTCGGCTCGGGATCGAACCATTGCGTCAGCAGTAAGACACGAGTGGCCATGGGATCAGTACTTCTTCCACACGACCCGATTCACGTAGTCGGTGTAGCTGTGAATGATGCGCAGCACCTTGTCCGAGACATTCGGCATGCTGTAGTCGGCGACCTGGCGCAAGCCTCGCAGTTCACCGCGAGGCTGGGTATTGAGGATGGCCAATCCCTGGCGCACACGAGCAACCTCAAGACCCACCATCATTACCGCGCCCTCTTCCATTCCTTCGGGCCGCTCGTGCGCCTCGCGCAGGTTGAGTGCCGGAAAGTTCAGGATGGACGACTCTTCGTTGATGGTGCCGCTGTCGGAAAGAACCGCGCGGGCAGACATCTGCAGCTTGACGTAGTCGTGAAACCCGAGAGGCTTGAGCAGGCGAACATTGGCATGAAAGCGAGCGCCCGTCGCGTCGATGCGCTTTTGGGTACGCGGGTGCGTCGAGACGATCACCGGCAATCCATGATCTTCGGCCACTGCGTTGAGCACATCGACCAGCTTTGCGAAGGACTGGGGAGACTCGATGTTCTCCTCGCGGTGGGCGCTCACCGCAAAGTATTGGCCTGCCTCAAGGCTCAACCGCGTGAGCACATCGGATGCATCGATGTTCGAACGGTAGTGCGACAACACCTCGAACATCGGACTGCCAGTCTTGATCACCAGGTCTGGCGATAGCCCTTCGCGCAGCAGGTAGTCGCGGGCGATGGTGCTGTAGGTGAGATTCACATCGGCTGTGTGGTCCACGATGCGCCGGTTGGTTTCTTCCGGCACGCGCTGGTCGAAGCAGCGGTTGCCGGCCTCCATGTGAAAGATCGGAATCTTGCGCCGTTTGGCGGGGATGACTGACAGGCAACTGTTGGTGTCACCCAGCACCACCATTGCCTCGGGCTGCTCTTGCCCAAGCACCTTGTCGACCGCAATGATGAGATTGCCGATGGTGTGCGCGGCACCCGTCGAATCTGCCGCACTGTTCAAAAAGTGGTCGGGCTTGCGAACGCCGAGGTCGTCGAAGAAGACCTGATTGAGTTCGTAGTCATAGTTCTGCCCGGTGTGAACCAGCACGTGGTCGCAATGCTCGTCGAGACGCGCCAGCACTCGTGAGAGGCGAATGATCTCGGGGCGCGTGCCCACCACTGTCAAGACCTTGAGTTTTTTCATGGGAACAATCAGTAATCGAAGCGTCTACAGCGGACAGGCGAAGGTGTCGGGTCGCGCGCGGTCGAACACCTCGTTCGCCCAGAGCATGACGACCATTTCTTCTGTGCCGATGTTGGTGATGTCGTGCGTCCAGCCGGGCACGGTCTCCACAATTTCAGGCTTGTCACCCGCCGTGATCAACTCATGAGCTTCACCGGTCTGCATGTGCCGGAACTTGAAGCGAGCTTGACCCTTGATCACCAGAAACTTCTCTGTCTTGCTGTGGTGGTAGTGGCCGCCTCGCGTAATGCCCGGGTGCGCGGTAAAGAACGAAAACTGGCCGGCGTCCGGCGTCTTGAGCATCTCGACGAACACGCCGCGCGCGTCTCCGTACTGCGGCACCGGGTAGGCGAACGACTCGGGTGGCAGGTAGCTCACATAGGTTGAGTAGAGCGCCCGCACCAGCCCCGTTCCCACGCGATCGGTCATGAGCGTGCTGCGGCTGTCCCTGAACGACTGGATCTGCCGGGCAAGCTCACCTACCGTGGTCGTGTATTGCGGCGCCACGGTGGCAAGACCATCCGCGTTTACCTGAGCATCTGCACCGTCCATCAACTGAACGAATCGTTCGATGACGTCGTCCACGTACACCAGCGTGACGGCCGCAGACGGATCGTTGATTTGGATGGGGAGCCCGCGCGAGACGTTGTGGCAGAACGTCGCGACGGCCGAGTTGTAGTTGGGGCGGCACCATTTGCCAAACACATTGGGCAGCCGGAAGAGGTGCACCGGAATGCCGTGGCTGCGGGCGGCGGCCTGCAGCGTCTCTTCCGCTCCGCGCTTGCTGCGGCCGTAAGGGTTGTCGAAACCCGCCTGGGTGGACGAGGTGTAGACGACGGGAACCTTCTTTCCAGTCGATTCGGCCACGGCGCAGACGGCGCTGCACAGGCTCTGTGTAAGTTCTGCGTTGCCGGTAGCAAACTCTTGCGGGTCATGAGGGCGATTGACGCCCGCCAGGTGGAACACGAAGTCCACCCCTTGCAGCAACGCGGGCAGTTGCCCCACGCTGTCGTCGCGGGTGAAGCAGACCACCTGCACGTCCTTGCGCTCGGCCAAGTGCAACTGCAGGTTCTTGCCCACGAAGCCGCGGGCGCCGGTAATCAATACCTTCATGGTCTTATTCCTGCGCCATGGCGGGTTCACCGCGGGCAATGCGTCGCATGAAGTCGAGCTTGAGCAGCAGTGTCTTCATGCCATCCACATCGAGCCGGGTGGTGTTGTGCGAGTTGTAGTCTTCACCGTGCGTGCTGCGGGTAATGCGCTGCTCGCCCTCCTCCACGTACTTGGCGTAGTTCAGGTCACGGCCGTCAGGCGGCACGCGGTAGTAGTCGCCCTGGTCTTCGGCGCAGGCCATTTCCTCTCGGCTCAACAGCGCTTCATAGAGCTTCTCGCCATGGCGTGTGCCGATCTCACGCACCTCATGATTCGGCTTGCGCATCACCTCCAGAATGGCTCGTGTCAGTACCTGCACAGTGGCTGCCGGCGCCTTCTGCACAAAGATGTCGCCGTTGCTGCCGTGCTTGAAGGCATGCAGCACCAGTTCGACCGCGTCCTCCAGAGTCATCATGAAGCGCGTCATGGTTGGGTCCGTCACGGTGATGGGCCTACCTGCCAGAACCTGTTCCACGAACAGCGGAATTACCGAGCCGCGGGAGGCCATGACGTTGCCGTAGCGGGTACCGCAAATGACGGTGTTTGTGCTCTCCAGATTTCGACTGGCGGCGACCATCACCTTTTCCATCATCGCTTTGCTGATGCCCATGGCATTGATCGGGTAAACGGCCTTGTCAGTGCTTAGGCACACGACGCGTTTAACACCTGCGGCGATTGCCGCCTCCAAAACGTTTTCGGTGCCAAGCACATTCGTGCGTACCGCCTGCATCGGGTGGAATTCGCAAGACGGAACCTGCTTTAGCGCCGCGGCATGAAAGACATAGTCGACATTGCGCATGGCAGTGGCCACGCTTCGCGCATCTCGTACATCACCGATGTAGAACTTAAGCCTAGGATGGTTATAGCGCTTACGCATGTCATCCTGCTTTTTTTCATCCCGACTGAAGATGCGGATCTCTCCAATATCGGTCGAAATAAAGCGTTTGAGCACGGCATTACCGAATGAGCCAGTACCGCCGGAAATCAATAGCGTTCTATTGTCAAACATAGCAGACTTCAATTACTCATCAATGAGAGGATTTTATCTTGCTGCATATCAAGGTAGCTCGCTTCAGGCTCACTCAATAGGCGGCTGAGATAATTTTCATAATGAACAATCAATTTATCGAGCGATCCTTCAATGTCACTAATGGGCGAAGCGATCCCAAATCCATTTTCCTGGACAAGCGAGCCCAGGGAAACGTCTTCGGAACAAATTATTGGACATCCAAATGCAATGGATTCATAAAGTTTATTTGGAAGAGCAAGTTTCACATTGTTATTGCTAGCATCGTATAAAATGTAATTTACATCGATTGAAGAGTAGATCTCAGGCAAATCCTCAGGACTTCTGAATGTCCCGTGATAGGTAAAATTTGACAACCCCTCGAATACCGAAATTAATCCATCTCCATATGCGTGCAATTCAATATCAGAACGACGCTTTAATAACTCAGCAAGTGCTTCGAGTGGTTTTCGAAAAACGAAATTTCCAATTACACCAATGCGAATGCGCTCACCTCGCTTTTTATTCGGCAAGAGCCTCCGAAAACCATCAACCTCAGCCTTCATCCAAAATGGAAGCTTGTTTTCTATGACAATTGTTTTTGACACTATTTTCGGGTATTTTTTTGCATAGTAGGCACTCAGGTAATATGGTGAAGTTAATATCAGGCCAGCCAATTTACGACAAAAAAATCCATCCAGAGGCGCAAACCACTTACCTCGACCATCCAATTGATAGAGATCGCCCAATTCAAGATAAACTTTCTTCCTCGCCAATATGGCAATTAGAGCTTGATCCGGACCAGTACAATAGACAAGCTCCGACGGATTTTTCCAAAGTAGCAGCCAGAGCTTAAGAAGTAGAAATACTCGACTTCCATAACTTCCATCCTTTGCCGCCCCAATTTCAATCGACTCAGTCGCATAATTTTTAATGTTAACCGTGTACTTATTTCTCAAAAAATAGAAAACCGTCAAACGGAAGTTTTTGCGAAATAAATCGATTCTCTTTTGATGTCTAGGTTGCTGCAACGCAGAACTAATGAACAAAATTTCCTTCATTAGGTTTCTCGATTACAAGTTAGCACCAAACAATAAGCTGTCAACACTGCCCTAACTCCGCCTCAAGCCAGACGATGCGGCTAGGAAAGTCAAACTTCCTAGGAGCAAGGCTACAAAAAGAAGAATGACCTCTTTTTTCACTTCTGCAATTAATCTAGCAATACCAATCCCGCAAATTTTCATGAGCAGGAGAAAATAAACAAAATAAAATATAAAGCCTGATGCGGCGTAGAGCTCGATCGCCGATTGCGGGACAAAACACACTCCTACAATAACGAAGCCGACTCTCAAGAAAAATCCAAAGCCCTGCAAGACAAGCGCTGCCTTTTGATTTTTAGTTACTTGGAGTGCCATTGAAATTGGCGAAGAGAGAAACTGCATGACGAACCAAGGCGTCAAGTACAACATTGCGGTCCCAGATCGCGCCCAGTTGCTTCCAAAAATAAGAGGGGTAAGCGCGGGAGCAAGAAGCCCTGCGAGAAGCAAAGGCCCTACTCCAACTCTCAACAATCCTTTAATGACAGAAATTGTTAGATCAGGCAGCCGGTTCTCACGCATTGCTTTCGGCGCCTCCGATAAATACAACTGAGAAATAGACATCCCCATCAGTGCCATCGGCGCCTGCATTATTCGCGTGGCCAAAAACAAGTATGCAGCTTCAGAGTTGAGCAACAGCGTGCCAATAAGTATTACCGGCACCTGTATTCCTGCCATATTTAGCAGCGACTCTGGGACGGAGTACTTAGGAAAAAATTTATATTGCCTAAAGGTGACATATAAGATCTTCGGCCATGCTCCAACAGAATATGAGGACACTGCGCCTGCGAACCAAAAAACCAAGGCAAGGGAAGAAATTCCGCTTATCATGATTTGGCCAAGCATCAACCCGACAGCGCCGCCTCCCAATTCGCCAATTAAAATCTGAACACTCACGCCGGCTAATGTTTGGAAGATCTTGTATTTCGACAATAGAGCGAACTTTTTTTTCCTTACCAACCAATATTGAATGGCACTATAACTACTGGTCATCCAAATACCGAGAGGAAGCAACCAAGCCATTCTCCATTTGCCAGTTGTCCCGAATATCCACTCCCAAGATTTAGGCATGATGGAGATCAAAACGGCCAGCGTGATCGAGATTCCAAAGGAAGACAGCAGCGCAAGAACCAATAGGGCATTCGCTCGTCGTTCTTGCTCGGGAATGGTCAAAGCAATGTCGAATCGAAGGCAAGCGGCAGAAGCAATCACTCCTACGAAAGATGCGAATATGGCCAAATCGTTGAACTCGCTTGGCGCGTACAATCGCGTCAACCACAAGGTCGACAAGAGCACTATTAGGCTAGATAAACCACTCCCACCAAATAGAATGGCGGCCGAACGGAGCAAGTTACGACTCATCGAACTATTCGGCTTCATGTGGGCGAATTTTCATCAGGCCGCAACGGCCGATTTGTCCCAAATTCCACGCGTATCCACCAACAATTGCTGAGCTTTTAGATTTACGTTTCCAACAAAGTCTTTGTGGTCGACCAAAAGTATCAGTATATTGGCTCTTTTTCGCGCGTATTCAGCGGTGACCAGTTCCGCATTTTCTATCACTGCGGGTAAGCTGGAGATGTGAGGTTCGACAACCAACAACTCCCCAATTCCTAGTTTGCTTATTTTTTCGGCTATGGCTAGAGCGGGGCTTTCTCTAAGATCGTCTATGTTTGCCTTAAAGGTCAGGCCGAAGCAAGCAACTGACACGTCTTTCAATCGCATCAAATGGTTGGCCTGCAACAATTTGGAAATGGCGGCCTGCACTTTCTCGACTACCCATTCCGGCTTGTAATCATTTACTTCACGCGCGATTTTTATAAGTCGAGCCTCTTTGGGGCAAGCGCTGACGATGAACCACGGATCTACAGCGATGCAGTGCCCGCCGACTCCGGGACCGGGCTGTAAGATATTTACTCGAGGATGAAGGTTGGCAAGCCGAATAAGCTCCCAGACACTGATGTCTTGCTTGTCACAAATTAAAGACAGTTCATTCGCAAATGCGATGTTTACGTCACGGTAGCTGTTTTCTGTCAGCTTGCACATCTCAGCTGTTCGAGCATTGGTTGTAATACAAGCGCCTAGAACGAAGATTTTGTAAAGTGCAATCGCCGCTTCCGAGCATTTCGTTGTGATCCCACCAATAACCCGATCGTTTTGCACAAGCTCGCGCAGTACTTGGCCAGGCAATACGCGCTCGGGACAATAAGCCACTCGAATATCGGACTCGCCTCCATGCGTCTGGGGAAAAGTCAGATCTGGCCTTGCGTCGGACAGCCAAGCTGCCATTTGCTCTGTGGCGCCTACGGGCGAAGTGGACTCAAGAATGACCAGATCGCCTTTCTTGAGTACCGGAGCGATCGACCTACTTGCTGTTTCGATATAGCTCAGATCCGGCTCATGATCACCCGTGGGGCCGGTCTTAAAAGGAGTCGGCACTGCAATCAGGAATGCCTCCGCTGGTTCGGGTCGAGTTGTGGCGCGCAAATAGCCTTCCGTCACAGCTGCATGCACCACGATGTCGAGGTCGGGTTCGACAATGTGGATTTGCCCGCTATTGATGATGTCTACTGCCTTCTGGTTGACGTCCACACCGATGACTTTGACCTTGCGCGATGCAAGAACGGCAGCAGTTGGCAGGCCGATGTAGCCGAGGCCGATGACGGAAACGGTCTTGAAGGTCATGCGATTGCTGATTGAGAAACTGAACGGGTCTTTTCGGCGAGCGACAAGGTTTGGGCAATGCGCTGGCAAGCTCGGCCGTCGCCGTAGGGGTTGTGGGCGTGGGCCATGATTTGGTAAGCGGCGGCGTCCGTCAGCAGCACATGCGCTTGGGCAACGATTCGTTCGATATCCGTGCCCACGAGCTTCACAGTGCCGGCGGCAACCGCCTCAGGCCGCTCGGTGGTGTCGCGCATCACAAGTACGGGCTTGCCCAGCGAAGGAGCCTCTTCCTGAATGCCGCCCGAATCGGTCAGGATCAGGGTGCTCCGATCCATCAGGTAGACGAAGGGCAGGTAATCCAGCGGCTCGATCAAATGCACATTGCCGACGTTGCCCAGCAGGCGCCGTACAGGCTCCTGCACCTGCGGATTCAGATGCACGGGGTAAACTACTTGCACATCGGCATGGGTGCGGGCGATGCGGCCTAGGGCTTCGCAGATTCGCTCGAAGCCGCCACCAAAGTTTTCTCGTCGGTGGCCGGTCACGAGCACCAGGCGCTTGGCCGGGTCAATGAAGCGGAACTGCTCGGCAAAGCGCTGCTGCAACGCCATGTCGTCCCTAATCCGGTCCCGCACCTGCAGCAGGGAATCAATCACGGTATTGCCGGTCACGTGGACAGTGTCAGGTGCCACCCCCTCCGCCAACAAGTTGTCGCGTGAGGCATCGGTAGGTGCAAAGTGCCAATGCCCAAGCACACTCGTGAGCTTGCGGTTAGCTTCTTCGGGCCACGGTGAATAGAGATTGCCAGTACGCAAGCCGGCTTCGACGTGGCCCACCGGAATGCGCTGATAGAAAGCCGCCAGTGTTGCGGCGAACGTAGTGGACGTGTCGCCATGGACCAGCATTGCGTCGGGCCGCCATTGCGTCAAAGTTTCCTTCAACCCGCGCAGCACGCCGGCTGTAATGTCGGTCAGATCTTGGCCTGGCTTCATCAGGTTGAGATCGAAATCCGGGGTGATCTCGAAAAGACTGAGCACTTGGTCCAACATCTCGCGATGCTGGGCTGTCACGCACACCCGGGTTTCAAAGGCCGGCAGCGTCTGCAAATGCTTTACCAGCGGCGCCATCTTTATGGCTTCTGGTCGGGTACCGAACACTAGGAGGATTTTCATAGGAGCATGCGTATGAAAGCACCGGCCTCGAAGCACGGCATCTCTACGGGGTTGAACTAACAAACAGAGATCCGACTGGTTCTTGCAGCGTCTCCACCTCAGCCGATGGCCCGCTATCAGCGGAACCGATCCGCCGTTTCGCTACCCAGATTCACCACCTGGGCGGCGGGCAATATCAGGCTGATCACGCGGTTCCACTTCACGAGCGGCACCGGGTCGATGTAGACCACGTCTTGCGCCTCCAGGCTGAACTGCCTGGCCAGCACCATTGCGGCGGGGTTCTTGGCGTCCAGATGGAAGATCGCGGGCAAGCCCGTGGCACCCTGGCGAATCACGTAGATCTGGCCGGGGTTGGAGGTGGTGAGGATCGGCCCGCCCGCTTCACCCAACGCTTCGTTCAGGTTGAGGCGGCCGTTGCTGCGCACCGTCAGTGCCGATGGGCGGAGGATTTCGCCCATCACATACACCTTGGCGTCTTCGCGATGGCCCACGCGGACGGTGTCGCCGTTCATCAAGGGAATGTCGTTGCCGTCACGGCCGGCTTCGCGCAAGCGCGTCAGGTCGATGTCGATTGACTTGCCATCGCGAACAAGGGTCACAGCCGCGCGGTTGCCGCTTGCGGTGATGCCACCGGCCCGGTTGATGGCCTCGGTCAGCGTCATGGGCACGTCGGTGAAGATCTGCGAGCCCGGCACGCGCACCTCGCCTTCTATATAGGCGCGGCGGCTGCGAAATGATTGGATGCGCACCGTCACTTCGGGTTCGCGCACCTGCGTGACGATCAACTTTGAGATGAGGTCGCCGGCCTCCGCCTCAGTGAGCCCCGCAACCCTGACGCGGCCCACATACGGAAAGGCGATTTCGCCCGACGAATCGACGATGAAGCCCGGCGCCACACTCACGCCCGTGGGGTCGGCCTGCTGCGAGATGACGGCGCCGGCACTGGGCAGCAGTTCGGGGTGGTCATACACGATGACGCCCACCACGTCTCCGGGGCCGATGGTGTAGCGCTGCGCCTTACCGAACAGCGCTCCCACGTCTGGCGGCACGCTCTTGGGCGTCATTTTGGCCAGCGTGCGCACAAGGGCCGGGGTAATGGGGGTAATCCGGTCTTCGGGCGCTGCGTCGGGCAGGTACTGGAACTTGGGCGGCAGATCCTCGGCGCTTTGGTAGGGCTCTACGGTACCCATGCCAGGCACGATGGTGCAGGCTTGAAGCAGGGTACTCACCAATAGAGCGGCGACCGATGTATGTCTCAAAACAAACCTCCGCTTTTTATTACGCCTTCGGGCGAACATCTTGCTGAGGATTAGCTGTTTCTCTATGCCTCCTCTTATTTAGGTCATCTTATCTATTGTTGCCAAAACGTTTCCCATGGCAAAAAGAGCGCGCAATCAATGTCATAAAATAGATAACACTACTTACATTTCGCAACCCATAGTTTTGTGAAAGTGTGGTCGGCGTCTCATCGACGGCAAACGACACCGTTGGATGCGAACACGGGAGGTTGAGGGGCGTCTGGGAGGCGTGCCATCCCTCGTGGCGACGAGGGAGAAAGCCGGTGGGCGCTGCCTGAGCCTGACCACCGCCCCGCTCGTTAGGTACCGCGCACGCGTTCCGTTGCGCGCTTCAGGAGGGGGTCGGTCGGCGAAATCTCACCGCAAAACCTGTCGTCTTTCGGACAACTAATTTTGGGGTGCAAGCACTAATCTTCGAATTAGTCGCAGCTCAGGCATTAGAGATTTAATACATCAAAAGCAAACGGAGGGCGCCTGTTTTAGTCGCCACGAATACTTTTGTAATCGCAATTGAAATCTGCGCGGCTCGCGTATTTATTGGCGTTTTTAGAGCATTGCCTGCTCTTCATGGCGCGCGCGGCAACGGGGCGCTGTCGTCCAACAGCAAAAAAAAAAACGGGCCAGAGCTTGTGACTCTGACCCGTTGATCTATCTGACGATATTGGTCGGTGTGAAAGGATTCGAACCTTCGACCCCTTGCACCCCATGCAAGTGCGCTACCAGGCTGCGCCACACACCGAAGCTCTCAATTATAGCCGGCTGAAATCACCGTCCGACGGTCAGCAGCTCACGAATTTCAAAAAGCTCGCGCCGCAGGTGCATCAGCTGCGACGGATCGACCGTGCGCGCCGTGGCTTGCTGGGGCTCGGGGTTGTGGGTGTCTTCGTCGTCCTGGTGCATGGCGGCATCGAACTCTTCCTGGTCGATTTCGACGGCTTCCATGCCCTCGAGCGGAACGATGCCGGCCTTGCGGCGCTCTCGCTCGCCTTGCACGAGTTCTTGCAGCTTGTTGCGCGCGCCGCTGATGGTAAAGCCCTGGTCGTAGAGCAGGTCGCGGATGCGGCGAATCATGAGCACCTCGTGGTGCTGGTAGTAGCGCCGGTTGCCGCGCCGCTTCATAGGGCGCAGTTGCGTGAACTCCTGCTCCCAGTAGCGCAGCACGTGCGGCTTGACGCCGCACAGCTCGCCGACCTCACCGATGGTGAAGTAGCGTTTGACGGGAATGGGCGGGAGCGTTTTCTCCATTGAAATCAAGACCGTGCGCAGGAAACCTTAGAGATTACTCTACGCAGCCGCGCAGCACCAAGCACTTATTCGGCGCCCAGGCTCCACTCGACCTCGGAAGTGCCGCTGGGCTCGATGCTGCCGTGGATCTGTTCCTTGAGCTTGGCGCTGGCATGAAAGGTGGCCACGCGCCGCTCGCCGATGGGAATGGCTTCGCCGGTGCGCGGATTGCGGCCCGGCCGCGGTGCCTTCACGCGGATCTGGAAGTTGCCAAAGCCCGAGATTTTGACGTCGGTGCCTTCGATCAGGCTGTTGGCGATGAGGTCGAAGAAAGCCTCGACCATGTCCTTGGATTCGCGCTTGTTGAGGCCGATCTGCTCGAAAAGCAGGTCGGCCAGGTGCGCCTTGGTGAGTGCGGGCGTTTCGAGGGCTTCGAGCGTGAATTCCGCAGCGTTCATTCTCATCAACCTCTCAGGCGGGCGCCGAGTGTGGCGCTCAGTTGTTCGACGATCGCGCGCACGGCGGGTTCCACCTGCTCGTCGGTGAGCGTGGCGTTGTCGTCCTGGAAGCTCAGGCGAACCGCCATGCTCTTCTCCCCTTGCGCCAGACCGCCCGATGCGGGCGCCGTGCCGTCACGCGCAGGTTGCGGACGATAGATGTCGAACAGCGTGGCGTCGCGCAGCAGCCCTTGCGCCGCGGGCGCCGATTGAATGGCCTGCATCAACGCATTGTGCGTGACGGACTCGGCCACGACCACGGCAATGTCGCGCTCCACGGCCTGGTGCTTGGGCACCGGCTGGGCCACGGGCACGGGCCGCGCGGTCACGGCGTCGAGGTCGAGTTCAAAAACCACGGGGGCCAGGGCAAAGTCCCACTTCTGGCGCCAGCGCGGATGCAGCTCGCCGACAAAGCCGATGGCCTTGCCGTCGATCAACACGCGGGCTGAGCGGCCGGGGTGCAGGGCCGGATGCTCGGCCGCTTCGAAGCTCGGCACCAGGGGTGCGAGCAGCGCTTCGACGTCGCCCTTGGCGTCGTAAAAGTCGACGCGGTGCGGCTTGCCGTCCCAGCGCGCTTCTTCGGCATCGCCCAAGGCAAGGCCGGCCACGCGCATGGGCTGGTGAACGCCGCGCACGGTGCTGTCGGTGGTGGCCACACTGTCGTCGCGCAAGAACACGCGGCCCACTTCGAACACGCGCACGCGCGGGGCCTTGCGGTCGAGGTTGAACTTGAGCACCTGCAGCAGCGAGCCGATCAGCGACGAACGCATCACGCTCATCTGGCTGGCGATGGGGTTCAGCAGCTTGACGGGGTTGGCATTGCCGGCCAGGTCTTGCTCCCAGTGCGCTTCCACAAAACTGAAGTTGATGGTTTCCTGGTAGCCGAGCGCCGCAAGGCTGCGGCGCACCGCGAAGCGGCTGCGCTGGGCCTCGGGCCGCACGCGGGCGGTGATGGGCGCCAGCGGCGCGGTGGTCGGCAGGTTGTTGAAGCCGATGAGGCGCGCCACTTCTTCGATGAGGTCTTCTTCGATGAGCAGGTCGAAGCGGTGCGGCGGCGGCGTGACGGTCAAGGTGCCCTCGCCTTCGAGCAGGGCAAAACCGAGGCGGCGCAGCGCGTCGGCGCATTGCGCCTGCGTCAAAGGCATGCCGATGACGCGCGCAGCACGCGCCACGCGCAGCGTGACGGGCATGGCCTCGGGCACGTTCAAGATCTTGTCGTCCATGGCGCCGGCCTGGCCGCCGCAGATCTCGATGATGAGTTGCGTGATGCGCTCGATGATTTCCACCGTGCGGCTCGGATCGACGCCGCGCTCGTAGCGATGCCCGGCATCGGTCGTGAAGTTGAAGCGGCGCGAGCGGCCCTGAACGGCTTCGGGCCACCAGAACGCGGCCTCGACGTAGATGTTGCGCGTGTCGTCGGACACCGAGGTGGCATCGCCGCCCATGATGCCGGCGAGCGATTCGACGGCCTCGTCGTCGGCAATGACGCCGACCTTGTCGTCGACGCTGATGGTGTTGCCGTTCAGCAGCTTGAGCTGCTCGCCCGCCTTGCCCCAGCGCACGGTGAGGCCGCCGTGGATCTTGTCGAGGTCGAAAATGTGGCTGGGCTGGCCGTACTCGAACATGACGTAGTTCGAGATGTCGACCAGCGGCGTCACGCTGCGCTGGCCGCAACGCGCGAGCCGCTCGACCATCCAGGCCGGCGTGGCCACCTTGGTGTTCACGCCGCGCACAATGCGGCCCGAAAAGCGGCCGCAGAGTTCGGGCGCGTCCACCTTCACCGGCAGCACGTCGGCAAACGATGTGGCAACCGGCGCAATGGCGGGCGTCTTGAGCGGCGCGCCGGTGAGTGCCGCGAGTTCGCGGGCAATGCCGTACACGCTCAGGCCGTGCGCGAGGTTGGGCGTGAGCTTGAGCGTGAGCAGCGCGTCGTCGAGCTTGAGCACGTCGCGCACGTCGGTGCCAATGGGCGCGTCGGCGTCGAGCTCGAGCAGGCCGCCGTGGTCTTCGCTCAGCTGCAGCTCGCGGGCCGAGCACAGCATGCCCTGGCTCTCAACACCGCGCAGCTTGCCCAGCTTGATGAGAAAGGGCTTGCCGTCTTCACCAGGCGGCAGTTCGGCGCCGACGAGCGCGCAGGGCACCTTGATGCCAACGCGCGCATTGGGTGCGCCGCACACGATGTTGAGCAAGGCGCCCTGCCCCACGTCGACTTGGCACACACGCAAGCGATCGGCGTTGGGGTGCTGCACGGCTTCCTTGATCTCGCCGACGACGATGCGGCTGAAAGGCGGCGCCACGGGGCGGCGCTCTTCGACCTCGAAGCCGCCCATGGTGAGCGTTTCGGCCAGCTCGGCGCTGCCAAGGGGCGGATTGCAGAACTCGCGCAGCCAGGATTCCGGGAATTGCATCTCTTCGATCTCGTATTCGGTTTTTCTATGGATGGGTGCTTACTGGAACTGCGAGAGAAAGCGCAAGTCGCCGTCGAAAAACAGCCGCAAGTCGTTCACGCCGTAGCGCAGCATCGTGAGCCGGTCGGGCCCCATGCCAAAGGCAAAGCCGATGTAGCGCTCGGGGTCGAGGCCCATGTTGCGCACCACGTTCGGGTGCACCTGGCCCGAACCCGCGACTTCGAGCCAGCGGCCGGCCAGCGGGCCGCTCGCAAACTGGATGTCGATCTCGGCGCTGGGCTCGGTGAAGGGAAAGAAGCTTGGGCGAAAGCGCAGCACGAGGTCGTCGCTTTCGAAGAAGGTGCGGCAGAAGTCGGTGAAGATGACCTTCAGGTCCTTGAAGCTCACGTTTTCGCCGAGCCACAGGCCTTCGCACTGGTGGAACATGGGCGAGTGCGTGGCGTCGCTGTCGACGCGGTAGGTGCGGCCGGGCGCAATCACGCGGATCTCGGGCGCCTTGACGGCACCGGTGGTGTCGGCTGCGGCGGCCTCGAACTCGGCCGCGTATTTCTTGATGTGCTGATGCGCGTAGCGAACCTGCATGGGGCTGGTGTGCGGACGCAGGTTGTACGGAATGCCGTCGTCGCCGTTCAGGTCGACATAGAAGGTGTCCTGCATCGAACGCGCAGGATGGTTGGGCGGGTTGTTGAGCGAAGTGAAGCTGTGCCAGTCGCTCTCGATCTCGGGGCCGTCGGCCACGTCGAAACCCATGCTGGAGAAGATCTCTTCGATGCGCTCCAGGGTGCGGCTCACCGGGTGCAGGCCACCCGGAATGCGGCGGCTGCCGGGCAGGCTCACGTCGAGCGCTTCAGCGCGCAGCTGCAGCGAAAGCTCTTCGTCGGCCAGCTGCTGGCGGCGTTCGGTCAGCGAGGACTCGATGGCCTGCTTGGCCACGTTGATTGCAGCGCCGCGCGACTTCTTCTCGTCGACGCTGAGCGCAGCCATGCCCTTCATCAGCTCGGTGATGCGGCCCGACTTGCCGAGGAACTGCGCCTTGGCGTTTTCGAGCTCAGCGGGCGTTTTCGCTTCGGCGAAGGCGGCGCGTGCGGTGGCGACCAGGGAGTCCAACTCGTTCATAGCAACAGAAAATAGGCGGGGAAATAAAAAAAGAGCTGGAGCCTTTTCAAGCGCCAGCCCTTGTGTCGTGGGCGCAGGAGGCTGCCACGAAGACAGCCGCCCTTGCTTTTACAGGATCAAGCAGCCAGCTTGGCCTTGACCTGCTCCACGATGCCGGCAAAAGCGGCCTTGTCGTGCACTGCGATGTCCGCAAGCATCTTGCGGTCGATCTCGATTCCGGCTTTGCGGATGCCGTTTGCGAACTGGCTGTAGGTCAGGCCCAGTTCACGCGAGGCGGCGTTGATACGCGCGATCCACAGTTGACGGAAAACGCGCTTCTTGTTGCGGCGGTCACGGTAGGCATATTGCCCAGCCTTCATTACCGCCTGTTTGGCGATGCGGAAGACATTACCGCGGCGACCACGGAAACCCTTGGCGAGTGCGAGAACTTTCTTGTGGCGGGCGCGAGCCGTTACACCACGTTTGACGCGAGGCATGTGTGTACTCCTTGTTCGTCTGAGTTAAATGCCACGGCCGGGCAGCATGGCGGCGACAGAAACCATGTTGGTTTCATGCACTGCGACTGCACCACGGAGGTGACGCTTGTTCTTGGTGGTCTTCTTCGTCAAGATGTGACGCTTGAAGGCTTGACCGCGCTTAACGGTGCCACCGGGACGAACGCGGAAACGTTTTTTCGCGCTGCTCTTGGTCTTCATTTTGGGCATATGAATGCTCCTTTAGTTTGTGCTCGTGAGGCGCCGCGGATACTCCACGGACTTGTTGGCCCCGAGACACTTCTTTATCTCGCCCTTGCCTGCCCTTCTTGCGAAGTGCCGGCAACGGCGAAATTCTTCAAACCCTGCTAACTGACTCTCTCTCGCCCGACCAGCCTTTTCAGGCTGCCGCGGGTGCCGACGTTTCCGTCGACGCGGCGGGCTTGGCGGCACCACCGCCACCCGGCTTCTTGCGGCCCGGAGCGATCATCATGATCATCTGCCGGCCTTCGAGCTTGGGGAACTGCTCGACGACGATCAGGTCGGCCAGCTCATCGCGAATGCGCTGCAGCAAGGCCAGACCGAGCTCCTGGTGCGTGATCTCGCGGCCGCGGAAGCGCAGCGTGATCTTGCATTTGTCACCCTCTTCAAGAAAGCGCTTGATGTTGCGCATCTTGATGTTGTAGTCGCCATCGTCGGTACCGGGCCGGAACTTGATTTCCTTGACCTCGATGACCTTCTGCTTCGACTTCGCCTCGGCTGCCTTCTTCTGCTCGTGGTACTTGAACTTGCCGTACTCGATCAGGCGGCACACTGGCGGATTGGCCGCGGCGACGACCTCTACCAGATCCACGTCAGCCTCACCGGCAAGGCGCAAGGCCTCGGAGAGACTCATAACACCCAATGGCTCGTTTTCCGGGCCTACAAGGCGGACTTCCGGGGCCATGATTTCCCGGTTCAGGCGGTGTTGGCGTTCCTCGCGGTGGCGGCGGTCGCGAAATGCAGTAGCGATGGTCAGAATCCTTCAAAAGTTGCTACAAAATCTGTAGCGGAAGCCGGGTCAGTCCTCGCGGACAAGCGGCATGATTTGGTCGAGAAACACAAGTTGGGGTGCTTCAGGGACTAATCAACGCTTGTCAGCAACATCCTGGTCGAGCCGCTGCTTGAACGATTCGAGGGACATTGCACCGAGGTCTTGGTTGCCCCGGGCGCGCACTGCGACGGCACCAGCTTCCTTCTCTTTGTCGCCTACGACGAGGATGTAGGGAAGCTTTTGCAACGAATGCTTCCGTATTTTATACGTAATCTTCTCGTTGTGCAGGTCGAGCTGAACCCTAAGCCCTTGATTCTGCAGCGTTTTCGCCACTGAAGCGGCGTAATCGGCCTGCCCTTCGCTGATATTGAGCACCGCGACCTGCACCGGAGCGAGCCATGCGGGCAGTGCGCCGGCGTGGTGTTCGATCAGCATGCCGATGAAGCGCTCGAGGCTGCCCACGATGGCGCGGTGCAGCATGACGGGGTGCGCGCGGCCGCTCGATTCGGTGACGTATTCGCCGCCCAGTCGCTCGGCCGTGTTGAAGTCGACCTGCATCGTGCCGCACTGCCACTGGCGGCCCAGCGCGTCCTTCAGCGTGTATTCGATCTTGGGGCCGTAGAAGGCGCCGTCGCCGGGCGAGATGATGAAGTCGACGCCCGAACGGCGCAGGGCTTCCATGACGGCATGCTCGGCCTTGTCCCACAGCTCGTCGGAGCCGACACGGTTGTCGGGCCGCGTGGCCACCTTGTAGAGGATGTCCGTGAAGCCGAAGTCGGCGTAGACCTTCTGCAGCTGCTCCGTGTAGGCGATGCATTCATCGAGGATCTGGTCTTCGGTGCAGAAGATGTGGCCGTCGTCCTGCGTGAAACCGCGCACGCGCATGATGCCGTGCAGCGCGCCGCTGGGTTCGTTGCGGTGGCACTGGCCGAACTCACCATAGCGCAGCGGCAGGTCGCGATAGCTGCGCAGGTCGCTCTTGAAGATGAGGACGTGGCCGGGGCAGTTCATCGGCTTGAGCGCGTATTCGCGCTTTTCCGACTCCGTCGTGAACATGTTGTCGCGGTAGTTCTGCCAGTGGCCCGTTTTCTCCCACAGGCTCTTGTCCAGAATCTGCGGGCCCTTCACTTCCCAGTAGCCCGTGTCGCGGTAGATGCCGCGCATGTACTGCTCCACCGCCTGCCACACGGCCCAGCCCTTGGGGTGCCAGAACACCACGCCCGGCGCCACTTCGTCGATGTGGAACAGGTCGAGTTCCTTGCCCAGCTTGCGGTGGTCGCGCTTCTCGGCCTCTTCGATGCGCTGGATGTACTGGTCGAGCTGCTTCTTGTCGGCCCAGGCCGTGCCGTAGACGCGCTGCAGCTGCTCGTTCTTGGCGTCGCCGCGCCAGTAGGCGCCGGCCAGCTTCGTGAGCTTGAAAACCTTCAGGAAGCGCGTGTTGGGCACGTGCGGGCCGCGGCACATGTCCACGTATTCCTGGTGGTAGTAGAGGCCCATGGCCTGCTCGTCGGGCATGTCTTCGACGAGGCGCAGCTTGTAGTCTTCGCCGCGCGACTTGAAGACCTCGATGACCTCGGCACGCGGCGTCATCTTCTTGACCACGTCGTAGTCCTGCGCGATCAGCTCCTTCATGCGAGCCTCGATGGCGGCCATGTCTTCGGGCGTGAAGGGGCGCTCGTACGAAATGTCGTAGTAAAAGCCCTCTTCGATCACCGGGCCGATGACCATCTTGGCCGTCGGGTAGAGCTGCTTCACGGCGTGGCCAACCAGGTGGGCCGTCGAGTGGCGGATGATCTCCAGGCCCTCGTCGTCCTTGGGCGTGATGATCTGGAGCTTGGCGTCGCGGTCGATGACGTCGCTGGCATCGACGAGCTTGCCGTCGACCTTGCCGGCCACCGTCATCTTGGCGAGCCCGGGTCCGATGGACTGGGCAACTTGGGCCACCGAAACCGGGCCTGGGAACTCGCGGCGCGAGTTGTCGGGAAGCGTGATCTGGATCATGAAAAACCTCGGGGCAGAAAAACAAAAAGCGCGGTGACTGGCCGCGCTTTGCTTGGTTTGGGAGCTGGCAGAAACCAGCGAGCGCGGGCTACCGGCCCTTTCCTTCGGAGACGAAGAAAAAGCCGCTGAATCCTTGCGGAGTAGTTCGCGGTGTCATAACCAAGGTGCCTTTCTCGCTCTTGTTGGGTGCAGAGAGCCGCAATTCTATCCGGTGCCTGCCAAGGCCATCAGCGGGCGGGTTTTGCGGCTTCCCACAAAAAAAGCCCGGCACTAGGCCGGGCTGGATGGTGACAGCGAATCGTCTGTTCAGGCGATCAGCGGGTCAGTGGAACTGCTCTTCCTCGGTCGAGCCGGTCAGCGCCGTGACGCTGGACTTGCCGCCCTGGATGACCGTGGTCACCTCGTCGAAGTATCCGGTGCCCACTTCCTGCTGGTGCGAGACGAAGGTGTAGCCGCGGTCGCGTGCCGCGAACTCGGGCTCCTGCACCTTTTCGACGTAGGCCGACATGCCGCGTTGCACGTAGTCCTGGGCCAGGTCAAACATGTTGAACCACATCGAGTGGATGCCGGCCAGCGTGATGAACTGGTACTTGTAGCCCATTGCGCCCAGTTCCTTCTGGAACTTGGCAATGGTGGCGTCGTCGAGGTTCTTCTTCCAGTTGAACGACGGCGAGCAGTTGTAGGCCAGCATCTTGCCGGGGTGCACCTTGTGCACGGCTTCGGCGAACTTGCGGGCGAACTCGAGGTCGGGCGTGCCGGTTTCGCACCACACCAGGTCGGCGTAGTACGCATAGGCGACGGCGCGGCTGATGGCCTGGTCCATGCCCTTCTTCGTCTTGTAGAAGCCTTCGGCGGTGCGCTCGCCGGTCAGGAACGGCTTGTCGTTCTCGTCGTAGTCGCTGGTGATGAGGTCAGCCGCTTCGGCGTCGGTGCGGGCGATCACGAGCGTTGGCGTACCGCAAACGTCGGCCGCCATGCGGGCGGCGACGAGCTTCTGCACCGCTTCGGTCGTCGGCACGAGCACCTTGCCGCCCATGTGGCCGCACTTCTTGACCGAGGCAAGCTGGTCTTCAAAGTGCACGCCGCCGGCGCCGGCCTTGATCATGGCCTTCATCAGCTCGAAGCCGTTCAGCACGCCGCCAAAGCCAGCTTCAGCGTCTGCAACGATGGGCGCAAAGTAGTCGACATAGCCCTTGTCGCCAGGGTTCACGTTCTTGGACCACTGGATCTCGTCCGCGCGGCGGAAGGTGTTGTTGATGCGCTCGACCACGGTCGGCACCGAGTCCACCGGGTACAGCGATTGGTCCGGGTACATGGCCGAGTAGGTGTTGGCGTCCGCGGCAACCTGCCAGCCCGACAGGTAGATGGCCTTCACGCCGGCCTTCACCTGCTGCATGGCCTGGCCGCCCGTGAGCGCGCCAAGGCAATTGACGTAGGGCTCGTTGTTCACCAGCTCCCAGAGCTTCTCGGCGCCGCGGCGTGCCAGCGTGTGCTCGATGGGGAACGAGCCGCGAAGGCGCACGACGTCAGCGGCGCTGTAGCCGCGCTTGATGCCCTTCCAGCGGGGATTGGTGGCCCATTCTTTCTCGAGGGCGGCAATTTGCTGTTCGCGGCTCAGTTGTTCTGTGAGGGTCTGGGGCATGGTCACTCCGTGAGGTTGATTGAAAGATGGGCGCTGCGGCCGTGGAGTCACTGTAAACCGAACTCGGACTCTTATGTCTTATAGAAGACATATTTTTATCAAAGCAAAATCAACCACTTACAGATGAATTTCTCAATGCAAAATTATTTTTCTCATATTGAGAAAAAATATTGCGGCGCAGCAGTCACTCATTTCACGATGTGCAACGTGTCTTTCAGGCGTGAAAACGAGGCCGCGAAACTGGCTTACCTGGCCGCCGCGTGCGCGATCCAGTCGCCGCTCCTGATCACCGCACGACCTGCGACGCGCGACGGATGGATCTCGTAGACCAGGCATTCGAACTGCTGCGCGCCCGCTTCCAGCGTCACGTGGCGCCTGATGTACTCGCCGGCGTCGTCGGCGGCAACTTCTTCGAGCACGTCGAGCGCGGCTTCAACCTCGGGCTCGATGCGGTAGATCTCGCCCACCACGAGCCGCTTGCCGCCCAGCACCACGCCGGGATAGGCGCCCAGGTCGTACAGCGTGCCCGCAATGGCGGCGTTGGCCACGAAAAAGGGTTCGGGACGGAAGCGCGCGATGTCGTTGCGCCCGCCGCGGCGCAGCGTGCCGTAGACGAACACGTGACGCGAGGTGCGTGCGCCTGGCAGGCCGTCGGATTTCGTCGATTGCGGCATCATTGAATCCATCGTTCCAGCAACAAGCCATCGAGTCTATTGAACACCGCTGTCCCCGCCTCCAGCCGTCTCGTCGCCTATGGCTGCCTGGCCTTGAGCATGTCGCTCGTCGGCGCTTATGTCGCCCTCTCCAAGCCATTGGTCGCCGTCTTCCCGGTGCTGCTGCTCGCATGGCTTCGCTTCGGCATCGCCGCGCTCGCCATGCCGCACTGGCTGCAGCGCCCGCCGGGCGAACCGCCCATGAGCGGTCGCACCCGAGGCCTGGTCTTTCTCGAATCGTTTCTCGGCAACTTCCTTTTCTCCGTCTGCATGCTGTTCGGCGTGAGCCTCACGAGCGCGGTGTCTGCCGGCGTGATCATGGCGTCCATGCCGGCGGCCGTGGCGGTTGCGAGCTGGCTCTTTCTGCGCGAGCGCATCACGGTGCGCATCGGCCTGGCAATCGGCTGCGCGGCGATCGGCATCGGCCTGCTGGCGCTCACGCCGGCGCATGCTCCACCCAATGCAGAGAGCCCTTCGCGCTCGTCCATGCCCTGGCTCGGCAACCTGCTCGTGTTCTGCGCTGTGCTTTGCGAAACGGCCTATGCGGTGATCGGCAAGTCACTCACCGGCCGCCTCGGCCCCAAGCGGATCTCGTCGCTCATCAACCTGTGGGGCTTTGTGCTGTCGATGCCCTTCGGCATCTGGTTCGCACTGCAGTTCGACTTCTCGGCCGTGCGCATCGGCACCTGGGCCTTGCTCATGGTCTACGCGCTTGCCGCAAGCATCTGGACCGTGTGGCTCTGGATGACGGGCTTGCGCCACGTGCCCGCTGCGCAAGCGGGTGTTTTCGCGGTGATGCTGCCCGTGAGCGCGGCCCTCGTGGGCGTGCTGGTGCTCGGTGAGAGCCTCTCTTCGGCACAGCTCATTGCGTTCGCGCTTGCGCTCATTGGCGTGGTGCTGGCGACGTGGCCCGAACGTCGAAGCTGAAAACCTCGGGTTCTCCCCTCTGAAAAAACAACAACTCCCAATGAAAAAAGCTCTTTTTCCCTTGGAAACGCGTTTTTTCTCCTTTAGCATCCGCAATGCCACTGGAGACGCAAGTTTTTCATTGGTGAACGTTCAACCAAAAAAGGAAATCAACCATGGCAACTGCAAAGAAGGCTCCGGCCAAGAAAGCTCCGGCAAAGAAAGCCGCTCCCGCTAAGAAGGCTGCGGCTCCTGCGAAGAAGGCCGCACCGGCCAAGAAAGCTGCTGCTCCCGCAAAGAAGGCTGCCGCTCCTGCGAAGAAGGCTGCTGCTCCGGCGAAGAAGGCTGCTCCTGCAAAGAAGGCCGCTCCCGCCAAGAAGCGCACGCCCAACGCCGCGTTCATGAAGGCCCTGACCCCCAGCCCGGCACTCGCCGCTGTGGTCGGTTCGACGCCTCTGCCGCGCACCGCAGTCGTGAGCAAACTGTGGGACTACATCAAGAAGAACAACCTTCAAGACAAGGCCAACAAGCGCAACATCAACGCCGACGCCAAGCTGAAGGAAATCTTCGGCAAGCCGCAAGTGTCGATGTTCGAACTGGCCGCGCTGATCGGCAAGCACGTCAAGTAAGCGCTCGGGCACTGCGCGTTCATCGCGCTCCCGAATCAAAAAGCCGGCATACGCCGGCTTTTTTTTGTCCGCGGCCGACGCACACGCCGGCTCGCCTCGCCGCTCTTCTCAGGCCCGCGCCTGGGCCGCACGCGTGATCGACGCGAGCGTGCCGCGGGTGGTGATCACCTCGGGGTCGAGCGGAATCTCGATCAGCGTGCCCGTGTCGGCCGCCAGTGCGCGCAGCAACGCGGCTTCGAACTGGGAGGTTTCCGTCACACGCTCGGCAACGTAGCCGTAGGCCCGCGCAAGGCCGCAGAAGTCGGGGTTTTGCAGCGCGGTGCCGCTCGTGCGATCCGGATATTCACGCTCCTGGTGCATGCGGATGGTGCCGAACATGCCGTTGTTCAGCAGCACGATGATGCTCTTGCCGCCGTGTTGCGAAGCCGTGGCTAGCTCCTGCCCCGTCATCAGAAAATCGCCGTCGCCCGCAATGGTGAAGGCCACGCGGCCGGTGGCCAGGTTGGCTGCGATGCCCGCAGGCACCCCATAGCCCATGGCACCGCTGGTGGGCGCGAGCTGCGTCTTGTGGCCCTTCGCGAGCCCGTGATAGCGGAAGTAGCGATGCACCCAGCTCGCAAAATTTCCCGCGCCGTTGGTGATGGCCGCATCCGGCGGCAGGTGCTTTTGCAGCAGCGCGACCACAACCGCCATGTCGACGAGGCCTCGCGGAGTTTCGGCCGGCATGCCGGCCAGCGCCTGTGGCTCCAGGTTGGCCTCGTAGTCGGCATGGGCCTGCACGGCCCACTCTTCCCACGGCAGGGTGGTGGGCGCGCTCAGCACCTCGAGGCTGCGCGCGGCGGCGCTCATGCCGGCGTTGATTGCAAGGTCGGCCTGGTAGACGCGGTTGAGTTCCTCGGCACTGGCGTGGATGTGCACCAGCTTCTGCCGGGCCTTCGGCGCCTCCAGCAGCGTGTAGCCGCCGGTGGTCATCTCGCCCAGCCGCGGGCCGATGGCGATGATCAGGTCGCTGTCTTTCACGCGCTGCGCCAGCTTGGGGTTGATGGCAATGCCGACGTCGCCCGCGTACTGCGGATGGTGGTTGTCGAAGGTGTCCTGGAAGCGGAAGGCATTGGCCACCGGCAGCCGCCAGTTCTCGGCAAAGCGTTGCAACGCCTGCGCGGCCTGTGCCGTCCAACCGCCGCCGCCCGCAATCACCAGCGGCCGCTGCGATTTCAGCAGCAGCTCGCGCAGGGTACGCAGCGCGCCGGGGTCGCTCCAGGGCTGCACGGCTTCGACGCGCGGCAGGGGCCGCGCTGCGGTCTGCGCACGCAGCATGTCTTCGGGCAGCACCAGCACCACGGGCCCCGGCCGCCCGTTCATTGCCGTGGCAAAAGCGCGCGCCACGTATTCGGGGATGCGGTTCGCGTCGTCGATGCGCTCCACGCGCTTGGCAAAGCCCTTGGTGCTCGGCCCGAAGAAACTGCCGTAGTCCACCTCCTGGAAAGCTTCGCGGTCCCGGAAGTCGCTGCCCACGTCGCCGACGAACAGCACCATGGGCGTCGAATCCTGGAAGGCGTTGTGCACGCCGATCGATGCGTTGGTGGCGCCCGGCCCGCGGGTGACGAAGCACACGCCGGGCCTGCCGGTGAGCTTGCCGTGCGCGTCCGCCATGAAGGCCGCGCCGCCCTCCTGCCGGTTGACGATGAAGCGGGCGCGCTCGCGGTAGGCATGAAAGCCGTCAAGCACCGCCAGAAAGCTTTCACCCGGAACACCGAACGCGATCTCCATGCCCTGCTCGATCAGGCATTCCACGATCAGGTGGCCGGCGGGTTGTGATGTACTCATGAGAAGTCGAACCTCAGCTGCAAATGTCTCCGGCAATTATGTGCGTCCGCTCTCAACGCCTTGCGTTAATTCACCAACTGGTTAAATTCGCGCCATGAAAGCCCCCAAGGATCTCTCACCCGAAATGGTCGAGCCGCGCTCGCGCGATGCCGACCGCTCGCAACTCGCGATTCTTGCGTCGGCGCGCGACGAGTTTGCCGAACGGGGCCTGGCCGGTGCGCGCATGGACAGCATCGCTGCGCGCGCGGGCCTGAACAAGCGCCTCATCTACTACTACTTCGGCAGCAAGGACGACCTGTTCCTGGCGGTGCTCGAACGCACCTACGCCGACATCCGCGAGGCCGAGCAACAGTTGCACCTGGACGAGATAGACCCGGTCGAGGCCATTCGCCAGCTGGTCTCGTTCACCTGGCACTACTACCTCGAGCACCCCGAGTTCATCACGCTGCTGAACAGCGAGAACCTGCATTGCGCCGAGCACCTCAAGCGCTCCGAACGCATCCAGGAAATGAACTCGCCGCTGGTGCAGCTGCTCGACACGGTGCTCGAGCGCGGCAAGCGCGACAAGCTGTTCCGCGCCGGCGTCGACCCCGTGCAGCTGTACATCTCGATCGCCTCGCTCTGCTACTTCTACCTCTCGAACAACCACACGCTCTCGGCCGTCTTCGGCCGTGACCTGCGCGCGCCCAAGGCGATGGCGCAGCGCCTCTCGCACATGACCGACCTCGTGCTCGGCTACGTGCTGCACTGAGCCTTCGGGCGCCTTCCTGCATCTCCGGGTATTTACCAACCTAGCAGCGGTTGCGCTGCGGCGGCAGCCTTTCTAAAATCTGCAATTCACTCACTGGTGAATTAATCGGCAAGACAAGGCGGCCCGACCGCACGGAGACAACCTATGAAGCAACTTGTACGCACCACGGCACTCGCCACGCTCACCTGCCTCGCCGCCTTGATGCCGGGCCTGGCGTCGGCGCAGAGCGGGTATCCCAACAAGCCCATTCGCGTCATCGTGCCGTTCGCGGCCGGCAGCACCACGGACATCATTGCCCGCGCCATCGCTGACAAGATGGGCCAGAGCATGGGCCAGACGCTGGTGGTGGACAACCGCGGCGGCGCCAGCGGCACCATCGGCCAGCAGGCCGTGGCCACGGCCGCGCCGGACGGCTACACGGTCATGATTCACTCGTCGTCGCACACGGTGAGCCCCTCCACCTTCGCAAAGCTGCCGTTCGACACGGTGAACGACTTCGCCGGTGTCACGCCCATTTCGTCGCTGCCCAATGCGCTGGTGATCTCGCCCTCGAAGAACATCAAGACGCTACAGGAGCTGGTTGCGGCCGCCAAGGCCAAGCCCGGCACCATCAACTTCGCATCAGCCGGCCAGGGCAGCGCCACCCACCTCAACGCCGAGAAGTTCAAGCTGGCCGCGAAGATCGACGCCACCAACATTCCATTCAAGGGCTCGGCCGAGGCCGTGACGGAAGTGCTGTCGGGCCGGGTGGATTACTACTTTTCGCCCATCGCGCCGGTCATCGGGCAAATCAAGGACGGCCAGTTGATCGCACTGGCAGTGGGTTCGCCCAAGCGCGCGGCCGCCCTGCCCGACGTGCCCACCACCACCGAGGCCGGCGTGCCGGGCTCCGAGTTCAACTTCTGGATCGGCATGATGGCGCCGGCCAAGACGCCGCGCGACATCGTCAACCGACTGCACGACGAAGTGGCCAAGGCCCTGGCTTCGCCCGAGGTCAAAGAGCGCTTCCTGAAGCTCGGCGCCGACGCCTGGACGCTCAAGCCCGAGCAGTTCGACTCCTACATCAAGGACGAAATCAAGACCAACGCGACGTTGGTCAAGGCCGCCGGCCTGACGCCGACGCAGTAATCCGCCCCCTTCCTTTCTCTTTGACTTTCTCCAACTCCTTTTCGGCTGAAGACATGGCAACACAACGACTCGGAATCATCATGCACGGCGTCACCGGCCGCATGGGCATGAACCAGCATCTGATCCGCTCGATCTGCGCGATCCGCGCGCAAGGCGGCGTCACGCTGTCGAACGGCGACAGGGTCATGCCCGACCCGATCCTCATCGGCCGCAACGCCGAGAAGATGGAAGCGCTCGCCAAGACGCACAACATCGCGCGCTGGGGCACCGACCTCGACAAGGCGCTGGAGAACAAGGACGACACGATCTTCTTCGACGCCGGCACCACGCAGATGCGCCCCACGCTGCTGGCCAAGGCCATCCGCGCCGGCAAGCACGTGTACTGCGAGAAGCCGATCGCCACCAATCTGAACGAGGCCGTCGAAATTGCCCGCCTGGCGGAAGGCTCGGGCCTGAAGCACGGCGCCGTGCAAGACAAGCTCTTTTTGCCCGGCCTGCGCAAGCTCGACATGTTGCGCCGCGCCGGCTTCTTCGGCCGCATGCTCAGCGTGCGCCTCGAATTCGGCTACTGGGTGTTCGAGGGCGACCTGCAGCCGATCCAACGCCCGAGCTGGAACTATCGCAAAGAAGACGGCGGCGGCATGATCCTGGACATGATGTGCCACTGGCGCTACGTGCTGGACAACCTGTTCGGCGAGGTGAAGTCGGTCTCGTGCATCGGCGCCACCCACATCCCCAAGCGCTGGGACGAAGCCGGCAAACCGTATGAAGCCACCGCCGACGACGCGGCCTACGCCACCTGCGAGCTCACCGGCCATAACGGCGAGCCGGTGATCGCACAGATCAACATGAGCTGGGTCACGCGCGTGCGCCGCGACGACCTCGTGACCTTCCACGTCGACGGCACCGATGGCTCGGCCGTGGCGGGCCTGTCGAGCTGCCGTGCCCAGTCGCGCGTGGCCACGCCGCGTCCGGTGTGGAACCCCGACGAGAAGCAGATGATGAATTTCTTCGACCAGTGGCAGGAGATTCCGGATTCGCAGGCGTACGACAACGGCTTCAAGATCCAGTGGGAGCACTTCATCCGCCACGTGGTCGAGAACGAGCCCTACAAGTGGACGTTGCCCGAAGGCGCCAAGGGCGTGCAGCTGGTCGAGGCCGCGCTCGAGTCGTGGAAGGAACGCCGCTGGATCGATGTGCCCGCGCTGAAGGTCTGAGGCAGGCAGCATGGCACTTTCGCTGACCCTTCCCACCGCGAGCGGCTCGCTCACCCCGTACGCCCTGCGCGGCACCGCGCCGGTCAGGCCCGAAGCAGGCGTCAAGTTCAACCGCATCGCCTATTCGGCGGCGCATGTGGTGGCCGATCCGCTCGCTGCGGTGGACCCGTGGCTGCAGGCTGCGGTCGACTGGGACGCGACCATCGCTTACCGCCGTCACCTGTTCTCGCTGGGCCTGGGCGTGGCCGAAGCCATGGACACCGCGCAGCGCGGCATGGGCCTGGACTGGCCGACCTCGCTCGAGCTGATCCGCCGTTCGCTCGATGCGGCGAAAGACGTGCCCGGCGCGCTGGTGGCCTCGGGTTGCGGCACCGACCACCTGAACATCGACGACGTGAAGAGCGTCGACGACGTGATCCGCGGCTACGAAGAGCAGATGGCAGCCATCGAGGCGCTCGGCGGCAAGCTGATCGTCATGGCCAGCCGCGCCCTCGCCCGCGTGGCGAAGAGCCCGGGCGACTATGAGCGCGTGTACGACCGCATCCTGAGTCAGTCGAAGCAGCCGGTCGTGCTGCATTGGCTCGGCGACATGTTCGACCCGGCCCTCGCGGGCTACTGGGGCAGCAAGGACGCCGATGCGGCAATGGACACGGCGCTCGCGGTCATTGCAACGCATCCGCACAAGGTGGACGGCATCAAGATTTCGCTGCTCGACAAGGACAAGGAAATTGCGATGCGGCGCCGCCTGCCGGCAGGCGTTCGCATGTACACCGGCGATGACTTCAACTACGCCGAGCTGATCGCCGGCGATGGCTTTGGCAGCGAGCCGACGCACGGCCAGAGCGATGCGCTGCTGGGCATCTTCGACGCCATTGCCCCGGCAGCGAGCGCCGCACTGGGCGCGCTGGCGCAGGGCAACACTGAAAAATTCCACGCGATCCTCGGCCCGACGGTGCCGCTGTCGCGCCACATCTTTGCGGCGCCGACGCGCTTCTACAAGACCGGCGTGGTGTTCATGGCCTGGCTCAACGGCCACCAGAAGCATTTCACGATGGTCGGCGGCCAGCAGAGCACGCGTTCGCTGCAGCACTTTGCCGAGTTGTTCCGCTTGGCCGATGCGGCGAATCTGCTGGAGCATCCGGAGTTGGCGGTGCGGCGCATGAAGACGCTGCTGGCCTTGCACGGCGTGGAAGGCTGATCGACGCCATGCGCGACTTTTCAGAGAACCACGACTGGCTGTCGATCAACACCGCGACCATCCGCAAGCAGCTGGGCGCCGAGGTGCCGCTGGACCGCATCATCGACCAGTGCGCCGAACGCGGTATTCGCGCGATCAGCCCCTGGCGCGACCAGGTGGCCGCCGTCGGGCTCGACAAGATTGCAAAGCAGTTGAAGGCGCACGGCATCGGCCTTTCGGGCTACTGCCGCGGCGGCTTCTTCCCAGCGGCCGATGCAACAGGCCTCAAGGCTGCACTGGACGACAACCGCCGCGCCATCGACGAAGCGAAGACGCTCGATGCGCCCTGCCTCGTGCTGGTCGTCGGCGCTCTCCCCGGCGCACTCGAAGGCAAAGCGGCCTACAAGGACATCGCCCGTGCGCGCAACGAGGTGCGCGACGGCATCGCCGCATCACTCGAATACGCACGCGAAGTCGGCATGCCGCTGGCCATCGAGCCCTTGCACCCCATGCAAGCCGCCGACCGCGCCTGCATCAACACGCTCGAAAATGCGCTCGATATTTGCGACGAGCTTGACGCGGGCAAGAGCGGCATGCTCGGCGTGGCGCTCGACATCTATCACGTGTGGTGGGACCCGAAGCTGCAGCAGCAGATCGCCCGCGCCGGCCGTGAGCGCCTCTTGGCGTACCACGTCTGCGACTGGCTTACGCCCACGCGCGACCTGCTCTCCGACCGCGGGATGATGGGAGATGGCGTGGTCGAGTTGAAGAAGATCCGCGGCTGGATTGAAGACGCGGGATTCGCGGGGTTCAGCGAGGTCGAGATCTTCTCGAACCTCGACTGGTGGCAGCGGACGGGTGCCGAGACGCTCGATGTTTGTATCGAGCGGCACAAGCAGGCCGTCTAGGTTCAGTTGGCGGAGGAGGCATTCGGGGCGCGTGCACAGGCCACCGGGTACTCCCCTCCGCGAATGTCCCCCGGCTTCGCCTCCTCCTTTATTTCGCTGCGGGTAGCACCCGGCGCCCTGTGCACCTGGGCACGCTGCCGGTGCTCCGCTGATCAACCACCGCTCTGTGCAACGCTCACGTCGATGGGGTGCCTTGCGCAGCGAAATAAAGGAGGAGGCCGCAGGCCGGGGGACATTCGCGGAGCAAGGTACCCCGTCGGCGGGAGCGCACCCCGAACAGCAGCGCGCCCCGAAGCAGCGCCGCGAAGCTTGTGCTGCAATTCGCCCATGGCCACCCCGACCCTCGACGACCTGCGCCGCTATGCAATAGCACGCACGCTGTTCAAACCGACGACGCTGCCGAGCGCGATCCGCCAACTCGGCTTCGTTCAGGCAGACCCGATCCGCGCACCCGCGCGCGCCCAAGACCTGACGCTGCGCCACCGCGTGAAGGACTATCGCGCGGGCGATCTCGAAACCCGCTACACGCGCCTTGCCATCGAGGAAGACTGCCTCGTCAACTACGGCTTTTTGCCGCGCGAACACCTCGCGCTGATGCATCCGCGCGAAGCCAGGCAGCCCTGGGACGCGGACACCCACCGCAAGGCAGCCGATGTGTTGGCCTTCGTGCGCGAACGCGGACCGGTGCATCCGCGCGAAGTTGAACAGCACTTCGCGCATGGCCGCGTGAAGAACTACTGGGGCGGTTCGAGCAACGCCACCACGCGCCTGCTCGACGGCTTGCACTACCGCGGCATGCTGCGCGTGGTGCGGCGCGACAGCGGCACGCGCGTTTACGAGGCCGTGACCCATCTGCCCGCCGACGAAAGCCCCGCAGGCCGCGCGCAACGCGCCGCGGCGCTCATTGACCTGGTGGTGCGCAAGTACGCACCGCTGCCCGCTGCAAGCCTGACCTACCTCGTGCGGCTGCTCGGCTACGGCGCCCCGCACCTCGCGGCGCAGACGCAGGCGGCCCTTCGCTTGGCGCGCGAAGAACAACTCGCCAGTTGCAAGATCGACGGCACCACCTGGTACTGGCCCGCCGGCGAGAACCCGGCCTCGAAGCGCCACGCACCCGACGACGCGGTGCGCCTGCTCGCCCCCTTCGATCCCGTGGTGTGGGACCGCCGCCGCTTCGAGCTGCTGTGGGGCTGGACGTACAAGTTCGAGGCCTACACCCCGGCGCCGAAGCGGCAGTTCGGCTACTACGCGCTGCCGATGCTCTGGCACGACCGCGTGATCGGCTGGGCCAACGTGAGCGCGCCGGGGGGTCGGCTGCAGCCGGCCTTTGGCTACGTCGACAAGAAGCCGCGCGACGCGGCGTTTCGCGAAGCGCTCGACGAGGAGCTGCACCGCATGACGCAGTTCCTGGCCGGCCGCTGAGCCGCCCCGGCAGAATCCCCGCGCCGCTGAAGGTCTGGCGCACGGGCGACAACCTGCGCCGCCGCTGGCTTCTAGAATCGGCCCGTCGTCCGGTATGCCGGATGGCAAGCGTTCTCAGGGCGGGGCGAAATTCCCCACCGGCGGTAATGGCGGCTTCTTCGAGAGAGGGACCGCACGAGCCCGCGAGCGCCCGCGGCCTGCAATGGGCTGCGGGGTCAGCAGATTTCGGTGCAATTCCGAAGCCGACGGTCACAGTCCGGATGAAAGAGAGCGCGAAATGCGGGTCGGCCCGTGCGCTTTCCATTGGAGCGCGCGGTCTGGCCTGCGGTTTCGTGCGCCCTGATTCAGGAAACCTGCTTTCAAGCAAGAGGCACACCATGAGTCAGATCAACGACCTTCCCCTATCCGCCATCGACGCGTCGGGCAACCCGCGCGGCGAGCGCATCGCATTCGTCGAAGCGCAGTGGCATTCCGACATCGTCCACCAGGCGCGCGACGCCTTCCTTGCCGAGATGGAACGGCTCGGCGTGGCGCGCGACCTTATCGACGTGTTCGATGTGCCGGGCGCCTTCGAGATCCCGCTGCACGCCAAGCGGCTGGCCAACTCGGGCAAATACGCGGCCATCGTGGGCTGTGCGCTGGTGGTGGATGGCGGCATCTACCGCCACGAGTTCGTGGCCAGCACCGTGGTCAGCACGCTGATGTCGCTGCAGCTCGAAACCGACGTGCCGATTTTCTCGGCCGTGCTCACGCCGCATCATTTCCACGAGCACGTGGAGCACCGCAAATACTTCCACCGGCACTTTGCCGTCAAGGGCACCGAAGTGGCCGAAGCCTGCGTGAAGACGCTCGAAGGTTTGAAGAAGGTCGACACGCTGCTGGCCGCGTGACAACCGATACGAGGCTGCAGTAATCTGTGCGGATGGCTTCTTCATCCGCTTCGAACGACCGCTACACCCTCTACGGCGCACCCGGTTCGGGCGCCACGCCCGTTCATGCGGCGCTGACGCTGATCGGCGCGCAGGTCGACGTTGTCGACGTCTCTCCGTGGGAGGGGGAATCAGAGCGCGAGCGCGTGTCGAGCATCAACCCGATGCGTCAGGTGCCCGCGCTCGTGCTGCCTTCCGGCGAAGTGATGACCGAGAGCGCGGCCATCCTGATCTGGCTCGGCGACCGCTATCCGGAAGCGGGGCTTTGCCCCACGCCGGACGATCCGCTGCGCGCGCGCTACCTGCGATGGATGGTCTACCTGCCGGCGGCGATCTATTCGATGTACTGGGTGCGCGACGAACCCACGCGCCTCACGCCCGATCCGGCGGCGCAGGCCGTGATGCTCGAACGCACGGCCGAGCGCATTGCCCACTGCTGGCACCTGATGGACACGCAGATCGACGAACCCGCGCCCTACCTGCTCGGCGAGAAGCTGAGCATGCTCGACCTGTACGTCACGGTGCTGTCGCGCTGGACGCCGCATCGCAAACGCTTCTATCGCGAAGCACCCCGCATGGCCGGCGTGGTGCGGCGCGTCGATGCCGATCCGCGCCTGGCCGAGTTCTGGGCGGCGCGCTTTCCTTTTTCGATGGGTTAGGACATGACCGCACGCACGCCGACCACCGCCTACCCGATGACCATCTTCCACAAGCCCAACTGCAGCACTTCGCGCAATGTGCTGGGCTTGATCCGCGAAAGCGGCGTGGAGCCGGAGATCGTTCTTTATCTGGAGGCGCCGCCGTCGAAGAAGAAGCTGCGCGAGCTCGCAAAGGCCATGGGCATGGGCGCGCGCGACCTGCTGCGCACGAAGGAGGCGCCCTACGAAGCGCTGGGCCTGGCCGATCCGAAATTGACCGACGACCAGCTGTTCGACTTCATCGTCGCGAATCCGATCCTGCTGCAGCGGCCCGTCGTCGTTTCTCCGCGCGGCACGTTGATGTGCCGGCCTTGGGAGCGCGTGCGCGAGATCTTGCCCGCGGCGTAGACCGAGCCGGCGCTCAGGCGCGCTGCAGCAGCGCAGGCACGCCCGAAGCCAGCATTGCCACGCCCGATGCGGTCAGCAGGCCCAGCACCACCTTGCGGAACGCCGTCTCGCTGATGCCGATATAGAGCCGCGCGCCCAGCAGCACCGGCACGGCGACGGCCAGCGCCACCAGCCCCAGCAGCGGCACCATCGAGCGGCCGATGCTGCCGCTCGCGACGTGGATCGCGAACGCCACCATCAGCATCGAGAGATTGAAGTTCTGGATCACCGCGCGCTGTGTGTCGCGCTGAAAGCCGCGGAGCGTGCACCACAGCGTGGGAATAGTGCCCGAGAAGCCCCCAATGCCTGCCATGGCACCGCCGATGCTCCCCGCGATGCCGTCGGCGATTCGCCCTCCGAAGGTGACCTTCGGCAGGTGCTGCGACATCAGCATGGCAGGGCACCACAACACCAGCAGCACGCCGAGGCAGACCTTGAAGACCACGAGGTCGAGGTGCGGCAACAGCCACACGCCGAAAGGGACGCCGACCAGCCCGCCGAGCACGAAGGGCCACAGAACATGCTTGTCGAAGGTTCGGCGCACCGTGACGGCGGCAATCACCTGGCCGGTGAGAGCGCCGAACAAGGCAAGGACCGCCGCGAGTTGCGGTTCGAGAGTCCAGGCCCAGACCGACATCGCCACCATTCCGAAGGCAAAGCCCGACAGGCCCTGCACAAAACCCGCCAGCACGGCGCCGGCGATCACATATACATACAAGGCCTGCATGCGGCCGATGATATCGACCGCATCCCGGGCAACCGCCAGCCGGTCAGGCCGAGGCCGGCACCAGCGCCGTGCGGCGCACTCGCGTCACGTTGAAGGCGCTGGCAATCAGCACCGCCTGCACCAGTGCAAGGCCGACGATCACGCTCGTGTACTGCGCATGGTCCATGAGGCGGCCGAACACCAGCGGCGCCAGGGCCTGCCCGATGTCCAGACCCGCATACACCACGCCGTAGACACGGCCCGTGGCGTTGGGCGGCGTCGAGCGCTTGACCAGCAGGTCGCGCGAAGGCCCGGCCACGCCGGAGACAAAACCCATGGCGCCGAACAGCACCGGCACCATCACGGGCGGAAATTGCGCAAAAGCGAGCACCAGCGCCAACACGGCCGCGATGCCGAAGCCGGTTCCCACGATGCGTTCGCAGCGCGACGGATCGGAGGCGAGAAAGCCGCCGACCACCATGCCGCCCGCGCTTGCCACCATGTACACCGTGAGGCACACCGCCACCAGCGCCACCGGCACCGCGTGCAGGTGGCCTGCCGCCACCGGCGCGAAGGTCTGCACCACGCTGATCACGACGGCATAGAAGAAGAAGAAGCCGAAGCACATCCACACAGCCGGGATGCGCAGGAAGTCGAACTCGCCGCCAATGGGAGCGGGCTCGCCGTGGCCGGTGGTCTTGTTCACCGTCTTCACGTCGAGCGAGAGCACGCTGCGGTAGGCCCAAAGCACCAGCAGCACCACGATGGCCAACACACCGGCCGAAGCCAGCGCCACGCGCCACGAGAAGGCGATGGCAATCGGCACCACGAAGGCCGGCGCCAGCGCCCAACCCAGGCTGCCGGTGATGCCGTGCACGCTGTACGCGTGGCCAAGCCGCGTCGGCGCGACCTTGCGGTTGAAGAGCGTGTAGTCGACCGGGTGGAACACGCCGTTGCCGATGCCGCCCACGATGGCGCACACCAGCAGCATCCAGTAGCTTTGGGCCAGGGCATAGCCGAAAGCCGCCAGTGCCAGCGCGCCAAGCCCCACGAAGAGCACCGGCCGCGGCCCCAGCTTGTCGACGATGAAGCCCGAGGCCGCCTGCACGATGCAAGAGACCACGAAGAACACCGTCAGCACCGCGCCAAGCTCGGTGTAGCTCACGTTGAAAGCGTCCTTCAACCAGGGGAACAGCGGCGCCAGGATCAGCTGGCTGAAGTGGCTGATGGCATGAGCCAGGCCGACCAGTCCGATCAGCTGCGCGTCGCCGCGCAAGTTGGTGGAAGAAGCGGCTGTCGGAGAAGAAGTTGAAGACATGGATTGCTACAAAAAACCGGGGCAGGCACCGATGCTATGCGCGCCGGGCGCGGCAGAATGGCGATACAGCGACAACATTTGTCGAAACCATGCCAAGCGCCGTTTCCACCCCTTCTCCGGTCACCAGTGTGGCCTCGCTCACGCCGCACCTCTACGCACCCGACGCTGTGCGCCCGCTGCGCGCCAAGGAACACTTCCTGAGCGCCGACACTTTCGTCGAGCTGCACCAGCATCCGTGGCCGCAGCTCACCTTCTCGACCCGCGGCGTGATCCGGCTCAGCACGCAGGACGGCAGCTACATCGTGCCGCCGTCGCGCGCGGTCTGGGTGCCGGCCAACATGCCGCACAGCATCATGCTGATAGAGGATGCCGAGCTGCGCACCGTGTACCTGCATGCCTGGCTCGGGCCGCCGTGGGAAAAGTGCGAGGTGCTCGAAATCAGCCCTCTGCTGCGCGCGCTGATGCTCGCGCTCGACACCACGCCCGACGGACTGCCGCCGGCTGACCCGCATGCGCCGCAGCGCGAACGCATGATCGCCCCGCTGCTGGTGGACGAGCTGGAACGCGCCACGCAAATCCGCATCGATGTGCCGCTGCCCACCGACAAGCGGCTGCGGCAGCTGTGCGAAACGCTGCTGCGCAATCCGGCCGACCGGGCCACGCTGGCCGAGCGCGCCGCCACCATCGGCGCCAGCGAGCGCACGGTGGCGCGGCTTTTCCGCGACCAGCTCGGCATGAGCTGGCAGCAATGGCGGCAACAGGCCGTGATGGCGCACGCGCTGCCGCTGCTGGCGCGCGGCATGGCCGTGAGCCAGGTAGCGGCGGCCAGCGGCTATGCCACCGACAGCGCGTTCTGCGCCATGTTCAAGGCGGCCACGGGGCGCTCGCCGACTTCGTTCCAGCATCGCAAGCGCTCCGCCGCACTCTCCTGAAGGGCGTCGGGCCGTCACGCGGCTCTGGCAAGATCGAAGGGCCGAAGAAAACTACGGACCACCCGACCGACCTGCCCATGGCGCCCCTTCCCCGATCGCATCGCACCCAGACCTGGACCATGGACATCGGCGAGCGGATGCGCCGCCTCTTCTGGCTCAAGGCGATCGGCACCACGGTCTTCACCTGGCTTTTCTTCATCGGCTACTTTCACCTGCTGCGCAACCCCGCCTATCCGGTCGCGGTGATGCCGCTCACGGCCCTCGACCGCCTGATTCCGTTCCAGCCCTATGCGCTGGGCGCCTACCTGTCGCTCTGGTTCTATGTAGGCATCGCGCCCGGGCTGCAGCTGAGCTTTCGCGAGCTGGTGGTCTATGGGCTCTGGATCGGCGCGCTGTGCCTCACGGGCCTGGGCTTTTTCTACTTTTGGCCGACGCAGATACCGCCGCTTGCCATGGACGTGTCTGGCTACCCGGGCTTTGCCATGCTGCAAGGCGTGGACGCCGCAGGGAACGCTTGTCCCTCGATGCACGTGGCCGTGGCCATCTTCACGGCCATCCGGCTCGACCACGTGCTCCGCGAGACACACACACCATTGTTTCTGCGCCTCGCCAACTGGGCCTGGTTTGCTGCCATTGTCTGGTCGACGCTGGCCGTCAAGCAGCACGTGGTGCTCGACGCGCTGGCCGGCGCCCTGCTCGGAATGGCCTTTGCACTCCCTTCGCTGCGCTGGCGTCCGGAGGGCAGGAGCCGGAGCAACACATTGGTTGGAGCGGATATCATTGGCCATCACTGACCCACAAGCCGAGCGAGGAAGGGGTCGATCCCATGGAGCGCCCTCAGGGCGGCGATCGATCAGCGGCTAGTACAAGACGACAGGCATCGCACGATGAGTTCGCTGAAGGAATTGCAGGACCTGATCCACGAGAAGTACGGTATCGAACCGTCGAAGCTCGACCCCCACGCGTCGATGCGCGAAACCGGCGGGCTCGACTCGCTGGCATTGGCCGAGTTCCTGTTTGCCATCGAAGATCACTTCGGCATCACCATGCCCGACAACGACGCGAACATCGACACCCTGGGCGAACTGGCCTTGCTGGTCGACAAGGTCAGGGCCGCGAAGACAGCGTGAACCACGAGGTCTGCGTCACCGGACTGGGCGTCATGGCGCCGCATGGCGGCGAGCCCGGCACGCTGTTCCAGGCCCTGCTGGACGGCCAATCGGCCATCCAGTCCATCTTTCCCGATCTGCCCAAGCCGGCCGCCGCGGCCACGGTCGCTTTCGACGAAACACGCTGGTTCACCAAGCTGCAGCTTGCGGGTGTCGACCGCGTGAGCCAGCTTGCCGTGGCGGCGGCCGACCTCGCGATGCGCGATGCGGGCCTTGCCATGGGCGATGCCGATCCCGAGCGCGTGGGCGTCTATGCCGGCTGCGGCATGGGCGGTGCCGCGGCGCTCGAGGCGGCCTACCGCGGCAACGGGCGCGTGTCGCCGCTCACCATTCCCGCCTTCATGCCCAATGCGCCCGCCGCCCACGTGGCCATGCGCCACGGCGTGCAGGGCCCGGTGATCACCTATTCGGTGGCCTGCGCCTCGTCGTCAGTGGCCATTGCCGAAGCCGCCAAGGCCATCCAGCGCGGCGAAGTCGACGTGGCAATTGCCGGTGGCAGCGAGGCGCTCATCGTCCCCGGCGTGGTGCTGGCATGGCAGGCCATGCAGACTCTGGCCACCTTCCAACCCGGCGAAGCAGCGGGCGCGGTGCGGCCCTTTGCGAGTGACCGCAGCGGTTTCGCGCTGGGCGAAGGCGCGGCCTTTCTGGTGCTCGAGTCGGCCGAGCGCGCGCGCAGCCGCGACGCCCGCAGCTATGCCACCTTGGCCGGCTGGGGCCTCAGCAGCGACGCCACGCACCTCACCAAGCCGGATGCTCCCGGCCAGGCCCGCGCATTGCGAGCCGCCCTGCGCCAGGCCGGGCTGCAGCCGCGCGACGTGGGCTACTGCAACGCGCACGGCACGGCCACGCGCATCGGCGACGTGGTCGAGCGCAATGCGCTGGCGGACGTGTGGGGCGACGACCTCGACCAGTTGCGCGTCAGCTCCACCAAGGCGCTGCACGGCCACCTGCTCGGCGCTGCGGGCGCCATCGAAGCGCTCATCACGGTGCTTGCGCTGCAGCGCCGGCAACTGCCGCCCAATGCCAACTGCAGCGAGATCGATCCGGCCTGCAGCCTGAACCTGGTGACGCAGAACGACACAGGCGCACCTGCGCTCGACGCGGCTATGAGCAACTCCTTCGCCTTCGGTGGGACGAATTCCGTGCTGCTGTTCCGTCGCGCCTAAACCGGCGATCGCTGCGACGACGCCCCTGCCTCGCAGAGCCACGCCAGGAACGCCTCTGCCAGCGGATCGGCCGTCCTGTTCGGCGCCATGAAGACGCTGTAGCCCCGGCTCAACGGTGCCCGGTGTGGGCAGGCCAGCACCAGCTCTCCCGAACGCAGTTCGCGCTCGACGAAATAGTGCGGCACCAGCCCCACGCCGAGATCGGCGCGCACCGCAGCCACCAGCGAGGAGAAGAGATCGAAGCGATGCCCCGTCACCAGGTTCTCAGGCGGCCGTGCATGCGCCGTCTGCCCGAACCACTCTTCCCACGCCCCCATGCGGGTGCGCAGCTGGAGCAGCGGCGCGGCGCGAAAGTCGCCGCGCGCCATCGCGGCCCGTCCCTTCGCGCGGGGCGAACACACCGCCACGCAGAACTCGTCCATGAGTGGCCGCGCGTTGGCACCGGGCCACACCGCGTCGTCGTACTGCACGCCCAAGTCGAAAGGCATGTCCTCCATGTAGAGCTCGGTGGGAAAGACCTGCAGGTGCAGGCTGCAGCCCGGATGCCGTGCGATGAACTGCGGCAGTCGAGGCAGCAGCCAACCGTCTGCCAGCACCGGCACCGCACCCACGATCAGGCGCCTGCCATCCGCATGCTGCGCCATGGCTTCGAGCGTGTGGTTCTGCAGCCGCAACAGATCGCCAGCGATCTGGCCGTGATAGCGCCGCCCGGCATCGGTGAGCTCGGTGCCGCGCGCCGTGCGCTGCACCAGCCGCACGCCGATCTGCGATTCGAGAAGCCGCAATTGCTGGCTTACCGCGCTGTGGGTGAGGCACAACTCTTCCGCTGCCTTGCCAACGCCGTGGTGGCGGGCCACCGCATCGAAGATCAGTAGCGCACGGGTGCTTGGGATGTGGCGGCGCACGGCTGGCTCGTTAGAAAAACTGACATGGCCAAAGATTAAACCAGAGCAGAAGCACGCGATGACCAGAAGAATTGCTGACGGCGCAGCGCCGGCGCGCCTCGCTCACCGCTCTCTTTCCTCACCCTCAAGAAAAGTCCTCCGCCATGCCTCACCGCGCATCGTTTCGCCTTGCCCCGATCGTCCTCGCCCTGGCTTGTGCCGCCGGCATCGCTAACGCCCAGACAGGCGCCGTCACAGCCACGCCCACGCAGGTCCGGCCCGAAGTCGACAAGGCCTACACCCAGCTGATGGGGGCACCCGCGATCCAGAAGCTGCTGGATGCGGTCAAGGCCGACCATGACCGCGCGGTCGAAGACCTCAAGATGCTGACCGAGATCGAGGCGCCGCCGTTCAAGGAGCAGAAGCGCGCCGAAGCCTTCCTCGCGCGCATGAAGGCGCTGGGCCTTGCCGACGCGAAGATCGACGCCGAAGGCAACGTGGTCGGCCTGCGCAAGGGCACGGGCAACGGGCCCAAGCTGCTGATCTCGGCCCACCTGGACACCGTGTTTCCCGCCGGCACCGACGTGAAGGTGAAGGAGCGCGACGGCAAGCTCTATGCGCCCGGCATCTCGGACGACACGCGCGGCCTCTCGGTGCTGCTGTCGTGGCTCAAGGTGCTCAACGACAACAAGGTGCAGACGGTGGGCGACCTGCTGATCGTCGGCAATGTGGGGGAGGAAGAACTCGGCAACCTACGAGGCATGAAGGCGATCTTCCGCAACCACTTGGACATCGACGGCATGGTCGGACTCGAGCCGGCAGCCGACGGCACGGTCCTGATGCTCGGCACGGGCAGCCATCGCTACGAAGTCACCTTCAAGGGCCCGGGCGGCCACAGCTTCGGCGCCTTCGGCCAGGTGCCCAGTGCGATCCACGGCATGGGCCGCGCCATTGCCAAGATCGCCGAGGTGCGCACGCCGAGCTTCCCGAAAACCACGTTCACGGTCGGCACCGTGGGCGGTGGCACCTCGGTCAACACCATTGCGCCGGACGCGCGCATGGCCATCGACATCCGCTCGGACGAAATGGCGCCGCTGCTCGAGACGGAGAAGAAGATCCTCGCGGCCATCGACGAAGCGGTGGCCGAAGAGAACAAGCGCTGGAACGTGACCACGCTGAGCGCAAGCAACAAGCTGATCGGCGACCGGCCGGGCGGCCGCACGCAATCCGACACGGTGATCGTCGAGGCGGCCACGCGCTCGAACACGGCTTTCGGCCACAAGACCTTGCTGTCGGGTGCGAGCACCGACGCCAATGTGCCGATGTCGCTCGGCATCCCGGCCATCATCATCGGGGCTGGCGGCAAGACCGGCGGCTTCCATGCGCTGTCGGAGTGGATCGACGTGACAGATGCATGGAAGGGCGCGCAGAACTCGCTCGTCACGGTGCTGGGCCTGGTCGGCGTACAGGGCACGAGCGCACCACTGCTGGAGAAGCGCGCGCCCCGCAGGGACTAGGCTCGGGAGGCAACACCTGCGGCACCGCGGAGCCGGTTGCCCGGTGTTTCGCGAAGAACAAGGACTGGACTCTCCGGTATGCTGGTGGGCGCTTCTCCACCCTCGCCTGCTTCGGGAGACCACCATGCACGCTCGCTCCGCATTCATCGCCCTCACCCTGCTCGCCGCGGGCGCCTCCGCAGAGGCCAACAACCTGCTCGACGAGCTGAAGGACCGGGCCGGTCCCGCTGCCGGCGCGCAAGGCGGCGGCTCAGCACTCGGCAACCTCGGCTTCAAGATGCCCGCCATAGGCTCCAGCACCATCGGCAGCGCGGCCGGCGTGCTGCAGTACTGCGTCAAGAACAACTACCTGGGCGGCGATGCGGCCTCGGTGAAGGACAAGCTGCTGGCCAAGATCACTGGCCAGAAGCAGCAGGAAAAGAACTTCGAGAGCGGCGCCAAGGGCCTGCTCAAGGGCGGCGACGGCAAGACGCTCAACCTCAAGATGCTCTCGTCGAAGCTGAAGGTAAAGGCCTGCGACTACGTGCTGAAAAACGCCACCTCGCTGATCTGACAACGCGCCTGCGTGCCACGCGCGCGGCGCACCGCGCATGTGCTCTTTCGCCCTCTCCCGTGCGCTCTAACGCTTCATGAATCCGGCAGCCTCCTCCTCTTCTTCCACTTCCTTGCGCCGCCGCCTCGCGCGCTGGATTCCCTGCCTCGCATGGCCTCGCCCTTCCGCCGCGCTGCTGCGCAACGAGGCGATGGCGGGCATCACGGTCGCGTTGATGGTCATTCCGCAGGGCGTGGCCTACGCAGCACTGGCGGGGATGCCGCTGGTCACCGGCGTGTACGCGGCGCTGTTCCCGGCGCTGGTTGCGGTGATCTTCAGTTCGTCACAGCGGCTGTCGGTCGGGCCCACCGCGCTCACGAGCCTGTTGGTGGGCGCCTCGCTCGCGCCGCTGGCGGTGCCCGGCAGCACCGATTGGGTGGCCATGGCGGTGTGGCTCACGCTGATGTCGGGTGCCATCCAGATGGTGCTGGGCGCGGGGCGTTTCGGCTGGCTGCTGCGGCTGGTGAACTCGCCGGTGCTGATCGGCTTCACGCAGGGCGCGGCGGTGCTGATCGCCATCTCGCAGTTGCCGGCACTGCTCGGCTTCACGGGCCGCACCATCGTGCAGGTGCTGCAAGGCGGCCCGCTGCCAGACCTTGTCGCCATTGCCTTCGGGCTGGGCAGCATCGCGGTGCTGTGGCTGGGAAAGCGCCTGGCGCCGCGTTTCCCAATCACGATGGCGCTGGTGGCGGGTGCCGCGGCCATCAGCTGGACGGTCAACTACGCGTTGCGCGGCGGGGCCGTGGTGGGCAGCCTGCCTTCAGGCCTGCCCTCTTTCTACTGGCCGGGCATGCTGCCCTTGACCACGTTCAGCGCATTGGTGCTGCCCGCGCTGATGATTACGCTGGTGAGCTTTCTGGAGACCGCGTCGAGCGCCAAGATCGACAACGCGCGCGCCGGCACGCTGTGGAACGAGAACCAGGACCTGATCGGCCAGGGCCTCGCCAAGCTGGCCTCGGGTTTCTCGGGTGCCTTTCCCACCAGTTCGTCGTTCTCGCGCTCGGCCATCACGCTGTATGCGGGCGCGCAGACCGGGTGGGCCACCCTGTTCAGCGTGATGGTGGTGGCCGGTGCGCTGCTGTGGCTTATGCCGCTGCTCTACCACGTGCCGCAAGCGGTGCTGGCGGGGGTGGTG
Organism: Variovorax sp. OV700; assembly: GCF_900099805.1. Taxonomy (GTDB): domain Bacteria; phylum Pseudomonadota; class Gammaproteobacteria; order Burkholderiales; family Burkholderiaceae_C; genus Variovorax. The sequence goes on from NZ_FNDR01000001.1 coordinate 429,958, forward strand.
GTCACGGCCATTCTGGGGCTGGTCAAGCCCGCGAGCTTCGTCGCCCTCTGGCGCGTATCGCGCATCGAGGCGGGCATCGCGTTCGGCACCTTCGTGCTGACCATTGCCACCGCACCGAGCATCTACTGGGGCGTGCTGGGCGGGCTCCTCGCGAGCATGGCGCACTACATGTACCGCCACCTGCATCCGCGCATCGTCGAGGTCGGCCTGCATCCGGACGGCAGCCTGCGCGACCGCCACCTCTGGAAGCTACCGCCGCTGGCACCGCATCTCTACGCGCTGCGCATGGACGCCGAACTCGACTTCGCATCGGCCTCCACGCTCGAGCGCGCGCTCACGGTTGCGCTGGCCGAGCGCCCCGATCTGACGGACGTGTGCCTCTTTGCGCAGCCCATCAACCGCATCGACATCACGGGCGCCGAAGTATTCGGCTCGATCCGCCGGATGATGGAATCCAAGGGCGTGCGCCTGCACCTGAGCGGCCTGAAGCTGCCGGCCATGCAGGTGCTGGAGCGTGCCGGGCTGCTTACGGCGGGGCCGATGCTGTTCAGCTACCGTACCGACGCAGAGGCGCTGGCGGCGCTGGCGCACCCGGATGAAGCTCAGCGCGCCGCGACAAAAGGCTCGACAGAAGCCGACTTGATCTCGTAGCCGCTCACGCCCATGTCCACCGACGAATAACGCGCCGCCTTCAGCAGCCCGCTGACGCGCACGGTGTCCATCGCGTGCAGACCCTTCACGGTATCGGCCGCAATCACGTGCACGATCTGGTTGGCGGGCGGCGGCGGGGTGTGAATGCAGGCGCCGAAATACGGCACCAGCAAAAATTCGCGAATGCCGCCCTGCGTGTTGTCGAGCGGCACAACGAAACCCGACAGGCGCGCCGCCGTGCCGTCGAGCGCCACGTTGATCGGCGCGTTGTCCCAGACGGCGCGCATCTCGTCCAGCATCTGGATGGCGCGCGGGTCGTTGTCGCGCAGCGCCTCCAGGCTGAGGTTTCGGTAGCGCTTGGTCGGGTCCCAGTTCTTGGGAACGAGCTCTTCCCACTTGAGTTCCTGCGCCGGGCCCATGGCAGCCGCGCTGGTGTCGGCGGCCGGCCCGCAGCCCGTCAGGGCAGCCGCACCCAGCGCCAGCAGAAAAGCCGGCAAAGCGCAGCGGAAGAAGGCTCTCATGGCCTCCATTGTGCTTGGGGGCCCGTGTCCCCAGCTTAGTGGAGCCTTAACGATGGAGACAAATTGCCCACGCGCGGCCAGAATCGCGCCACCACGATTCTGAGGAGTTCCGCATGGCAGCGACCGGATGGTTGGGACTCACGTCCCTCGGTATTGTTCACACCGCGATCAGCCTGATCGCCGTCATTGCGGGGCTGATCGCCCTGTTCCGCCACAAGGAGATCACGCTGCGCACCGGCCTGGGCCAGGTCTTCGTGTGGACCACCGTGCTGACCTGCCTGACCGGCTTCGGCATCTTCCAGCACGGCGGCTTCGGCAAGCCGCATGCGCTGGGCATCCTGACGCTCGCCGCGCTGGCCGTGGGTGCAGCAGCCGGCCGCGGCGCCTTCTTCGGCCAGGCCTCGCGCTACGTCGAAGCCGTGGCTTTCTCGGCCAGCTTCCTGTTCCACTGGATTCCGGCCTTCACTGAAACCCTGACCCGCCTGCCCCTGGGCGCGCCCCTGCTGCCGAACGCCGACGCGCCCGAACTCAAGGCGATCACCGCGGTGCTTGGCGTGCTGTATCTGGTCGGCGTGACGCTGCAGATCAGGCGGCTGCGCGGCGGCGAGCCGCTCAGTCCCGCACCGGTCCGCGCAGGTTCTTGATCTGCGAACGCTGGCTCTTGCCTTCGAGCCGGCGCTGCTTCGAACCATAGGTGGGCTTGGTGGCACGCCGCACGCGTGGCGGCGTGGCCACGCTGTCGACCACCGCCTGGAGGCGCGCGAGCGCGTCGGCCCGGTTCATCTCCTGCGTGCGGTGCTGCTGCGCCTTCAGCACGAAGACGCCCTCCTGCGTGATGCGGCTGTCGCGCAGCGCGAGCAGGCGCTCCTTCACGTCGACGGGCAGCGAGCTTGCGTGGATGTCGTAGCGCAGGTGCACCGCGCTCGACACCTTGTTGACGTTCTGCCCGCCCGCGCCCTGCGCGCGGATGGCGCTGATCTCGACCTCGTCGGGGTCGATCAGGAGGGGTGGGCGGAGCATGTCCGCAAGTGTGCCTTCAAACGCGCTCGAAGACGGCGGCGATGCCCTGGCCGCCGCCGATGCACATCGTGACCAGCGCGTAGCGGCCGCCGGTGCGGTGAAGCTCGGCAATCGCCTTCGTGGTGATGATCGCGCCGGTCGCGCCCACCGGGTGGCCGAGCGAAATGCCCGAGCCGTTCGGATTGACCTTGGCCGGATCGAAGCCCAGTTCCTTGATGACCGCGCAGGCCTGCGCTGCAAACGCTTCGTTCGACTCGATCACGTCGAAATCGCCGACCTTCAGGCCGGTGCGCTCCAGCACCTTGCGCGTGGCCGGCACCGGGCCGATGCCCATGTACGCGGGCTCGACACCGGCGTGCGCATAGCCGACCAGGCGCGCCAGCGGCTTGAGCCCCAGCGCCTTCACGCGACCGCCTTCGGCCAGCACCACGGCGGCGGCGCCGTCGTTGATGCCCGAGGCATTGCCGGCGGTCACGAGGCCGTCTTTCTTGAAGGCGGGCTTCATCTTCGACAGCGTGTCGACCGTGGTGTCGGCGCGCACGTGCTCGTCGGTGTCGAACAGCACGATGCCCTTGCGTGTCTTCACTTCGACCGGAACGATCTGCTCCTTGAAGCGCCCCGCTGCAATGGCCGCCGCCGCGCGCTGCTGGCTGACCGCGGCCAGTTCGTCCATCTGCTCGCGGGTGATGCCGTAGCGCGCGGCCACGTTCTCGGCGGTGATGCCCATGTGGATCTTCTCCCACGGGTCGTGCAGGATGCCGAGCATGTAGTCGACCAGCACTGCGTCGCCCATGCGTGCGCCGTAGCGTGCCGAGGTGTCGAAGTAAGGGCCGCGGCTCATCGATTCCGAACCGCCGCCGATGGCAATGTCGCAGTCGCCGAGCGCAATGGCCTGCGCCGCCGACACGATGGCCTGCAGGCCCGAGCCGCAGAGGCGATTGACGTTGAAGGCCGGCGTCTCGATGGGGCAGCCCGCATCGATGGCAGCCACGCGGCTCAGGTACGCATCCTTCACGTCGGTGGGAATCACGTTGCCCATGACCACATGCCCGATGGCATCGGCCGCCACACCGCTGCGTTCGATGGCGGCCTTGACGGCGGTGGTGGCCAGTTGCGCGTTGGGCACGTCCTTCAGCGCGCCGCCGAAAGTGCCGATGGCGGTGCGAGCGGTGCCGACCACGAAGATGTCGCGTTGGGTCATGGGAATGTCTCTCCTGGATGAAAGTGGGATCCGCCTATGGCAGCGGTCTCAGGAGACGATTTTGACGGCGAACGGCGCAACCCGGCTGTCGCGGGCGGCATATCGCCGCCCAGGCGCGGCGGGTCAGCCGCGCGAGACTGATTTGGGAGACACGTCGGTCACGTCGCTGGCGCTGCCGCGAATGCGCTCCGGGCGCACGACGGATTCGCCGCGCGCACGCGCATTGGCCGTGTCCGCGGCAGTGGGCTCGGCGGGCTGTGCCGCATTGCGAAAACGCTCGAAGCCCGAGCGCGGGTTGAAGCGCCCGCCCATCGAAGCCATCCAGGGCGTCACGGGCTTGCCCGTGATGCGCCCCCAGGCGTAGCGCACCCCCCACACAGCCGCGAGCAGCATGACTGCCACCGCCAGGCTGGCCGCGAAAACCAGGCCAAGAAGCAGAAGAATGACGCGAAAAATGAAGTTCATCATCCGACTTTAGGCCGCAATGGCCTCCGATGGTTCCCCGGCCTTGGTGAACGAGAACTGGCCTGGGGTCTGGATCGGATCGGTATTCACCTCGATCGTGTCCTTCGGCCCGAAGCTGCCGTCGAGCAGCAGCCTGGAGAGCGGATTCTCGATGCGCTGCTGGATGGCGCGCTTCAGCGGCCGTGCGCCGAACACCGGATCGAATCCGACCTTGGCAATCTCGGCCAGCGCCGCGGGCGACACCTCGAGCCCCAGGTCCATCTTCGCAAGCCGCGCCTGCAGCACCTTGAGCTGGATCGCGGCGATCGATTCGATGTTCTTCGCGTCGAGCGCATGGAACACTACCGTCTCGTCGATGCGGTTCAGGAACTCGGGGCGGAAGTAGTTCTTCAGCTCGTCCCACACCGCTTCCTTGATCTCTTCCGCAGGCTGGCCCACCATGGCCTGGATGATGGGCGAACCGATGTTGCTGGTCATCACGATCACGGTGTTCTTGAAGTCCACGGTTCGGCCCTGGCCGTCGGTCAGGCGGCCGTCGTCGAGCACCTGCAGCAGCACGTTGAACACGTCGTGGTGGGCCTTCTCGACCTCGTCGAGCAGCACCACGCTGTAGGGCTTGCGGCGCACGGCTTCCGTGAGGTAGCCGCCCTCCTCGTAGCCCACGTAGCCCGGCGGCGCGCCGATCAGGCGAGCGACCGAATGCTTCTCCATGAACTCGCTCATGTCGATGCGGATGAGGTGGTCTTCGCTGTCGAACATGAAGCCCGCAAGCGCCTTGCACAGCTCGGTCTTGCCCACGCCCGTGGGGCCGAGGAACAGGAAGGAGCCGGTCGGGCGGTTCGGATCGGAAAGGCCCGAGCGCGAGCGGCGGATCGCGTTGGCAACCGCGCCGATGGCTTCGTCCTGCCCCACCACGCGTTCGTGCAGCTTGTCTTCCATGACGAGCAGCTTGTCGCGCTCGCCCTGCATCAGCTTGGCGACCGGAATGCCGGTGGCGCGCGCCACGACCTCGGCGATTTCTTCCGAGCCCACCTGCGTGCGCAGCAGCGTGGGTGCGCTCGACTTGCCCTTGCTCGCCTCGCTTTCCTCCGCCTCACGCAGACGCTTTTCCAGCGCCGGCAGCTGGCCGTATTGCAGTTCGGCGAGCTTGTTGAAGTCGCCTTTGCGCTTCCATTCCTCGATCTCGAACTTGATCTTGTCGATCTCCTCGCGGATCTTCGCGCTGCCCTGCGCCTGTGCCTTTTCGGCCTGCCAGATCTCATCGTAGTCGGCAATCTCCTTTTGCAAGCGCGCAATCTCGTCTTCGATGAGGTTGAAGCGCTTCTGCGAAGCCTCGTCCTTTTCGCGGCGCACGGCCTCGCGCTCGATCTGCAGTTGGATGAGGCGGCGGTCGAGCCTGTCCATGACCTCGGGCTTGGAGTCCATCTCGATCTTGATCTTGGCCGCGGCCTCGTCGATCAGGTCGATGGCCTTGTCGGGCAGGAAGCGGTCGGTGATGTAGCGGTCGCTCAGCTCGGCCGCGGCCACGATGGCCGGGTCGGTGATCTGCACGCCATGGTGCACCTCGTACTTTTCCTGCAGGCCGCGCAGGATGGCAATGGTCGCCTCCACGCTCGGCTCGCCAACGATGATTTTCTGGAAGCGGCGCTCCAGCGCGGCGTCCTTCTCGATGTACTTGCGGTATTCGTCGAGCGTGGTGGCGCCCACGCAGTGCAGCTCGCCGCGCGCAAGGGCGGGCTTGAGCATGTTGCCCGCGTCCATCGCGCCCTCGGCCTTGCCGGCGCCGACCATGGTGTGCAGTTCGTCGATGAAGACGATGGTCTGGCCTTCGTCCTTGGCCAGTTCGTTCAAGACGGTCTTCAGGCGTTCTTCGAACTCACCGCGGAACTTGGCGCCGGCCAGCAGCGCAGCCATGTCGAGCGACAGCACGCGTTTGCCCTTGAGCGATTCAGGCACCTCGCCAGCGACGATGCGCTGCGCCAGGCCTTCGACGATGGCGGTCTTGCCCACGCCCGGCTCACCGATGAGCACCGGGTTGTTCTTGGTGCGGCGCTGCAGCACCTGGATGGCGCGGCGGATTTCCTCATCGCGGCCGATGACCGGGTCGAGCTTGCCCAGCCGGGCGCGCTCGGTCAGGTCGAGGCAGTATTTCTTGAGGGCTTCGCGCTGGCCTTCGGCGTCGGCGCTGTTCACGCCCTGCCCGCCGCGCACGGCATCGATGGCGGACTCGAGCGACTTGCGGGTCAGGCCGTTTTCCTTCGCGATGCGGCCGATGTCCGACTTGCTGTCGGCCACGGCCAGGAGAAAGAGCTCGCCCGCAATGAACTGGTCGTTGCGCTTGATGGCCTCTTTCTCGGTGGCCTGCAGAAGCTTGCCGAGCTCGGGCCCGACCTGCACGATGTCGTGGCCCTGCACTTGCGGCAGCTTCTTGATGGCGGCTTCGGCCGCGTTCGCAAGACCGTGGACGTTGACGCCGGCACGTTCCAGCAAGGCGCGCGGCCCGTCTTCCTGGCGCAGCATCGCGACCAGCAGGTGGGCCGGTTCGATGTAGGCGTTGTCGTTGCCGAGCGCGAGCGTCTGCGCATCGCCCAGCGCTTCCTGGAATTTGGTGGTGAGTTTGTCTTGTCGCATGGTGGTGTTCCTGCACTCAAAATAGGACTGTTCGGGCGCGATTCAAGGTGCCCGGCGCTTCGGGCACGTCTATTGCACTGTGCCTCGTCATCTTTCGAATGGAGTCGATCATGGTTTTTTCAATGCAGCGCGCCCATCCGGTTCGCCGGGCGCTCGGCGTCGGCCTCTTTGTAGCGGCCATGGGCCTCGCGGGTCTTGCGCAGGCGCAAGGCACGCCCATCCGCCTGCTGGTCGGATTTCCGGCCGGTGCCGGCTCGGACGCCATTGCACGCACACTCGGCGAAAAACTCAAGGACGTGCTGGGCGTGCCGGTGGTGGTCGAGAACCGCGCCGGCGCTGGCGGGCAGATCGCGGCGCAGGCGCTCAAGGCGGCGCCGGCCGACGGGCACACGCTGTTCCTCTCCCACGACCACTCGATTTCCATCCTGCCGCAGGTGGTGAAGAACCCGGGCTTCAACCCCGCGACCGACTTCGTGCCCGTGGCCGGATTCGCCACCTTTGCCAATGTGCTGGCCGTCTCGGGCGGCACGCCGGCCAAGAGCATCGACGAGTACGTGAAGTGGGTTCGCACCCAGCGCGGCAGCAAGGAAACCATCGGCATCCCGGCGCCGGCCTCGATTCCCGAGTTCCTGGTGAAGATGATCTCGGAAAAATACAAGATCGACGTGCAACCCGCACCCTACCGCGGCAGCGCGCCGATGACGGCGGACATGCTGGGGAACCAGATCACCGCGGGTATCGCCTCGGTGCCCGACTTCATCGAGAACCACAAGGCCGGCAAGGTGCGCATCGTGGCCTCGATCGGCGCCAAGCGCCAGGCCGTACTGCCGAACGTGCCGACCTTCACCGAACTGGGCTTCTCAAATCTTGAAGACCTGCCCTACTACGGCATCTTCGCGCCGGTGGGCACACCGCAGCCGATCATCGACAAGTACGGCGATGCGCTGCAGAAGGTGCTGGCGATGCCCGACGTGAAGCAGAAGCTGACCACGATGGGCCTCACCGTGGCGTACGAGCCGCAAGGCCAGTTCGCGGGCCGCGTGCGCAGCTATACGCAGACTTGGGAGCGGATCATTCAGTCGAGCGGGTTCAAGCCGCTGTAGCTGTTCACAGGCAGGGGCGCCGCTGTGACCCGAATCCTCCCAGCGCGCCGGCCCTGCCACAGACGTCGCGGCAGTGGCACGCCCTTGCACGAAGTCCACACAACGAGTTTCGTTGGAGCAAGTACCGGAGATAGCACGCGCTTCGGATGGCTCACGCGCCCGCCGGAGATCTGCATTCTTTCACGGTTCGTTTACCGCAGTCGGGGAGGCACTGCGGCTTTGACTATTCCGGCCAACCACAATGGGTCATGGCCAACCTCAGCCCCCAACTGCAAGCGGCGCTGGCTCAGTTCGCAGCCCAGCCCGGCGTGACTCACACGCAGAAGGCGCGACTGCGCGCCGCCGTCGCCAGCAATGCCCAATTGCTGGAACAACTGAACGAGGCCGCATCCCGATGATTGCCCGCAAGCTCATATTGCCGATGCTTGCAACCCTGGCTTTGAGCGCCTGCGCTCACGCCCCCGCGCCTCACTCCAAGGAGACCATGCCGATGAATGCATCTGCGAAAGCCTACCGTCCCCACACGCTGGATGAGCACCCCGACCTCACGCCGGAAGAAATGGGACGGCGAATGCTCAAGCTGATCGACAGCCTCACATCCTTCGACGAGTTGTCGTTGGAGCGGGTGCGGAAGGTCACGCGGCTGCCTCTGTACGAAATGCCATCACGGACATCGCACGCTTTCGGAATGCATTTGCCAGCGTCGGATTGGTACTACGTCTTCTCCTACTATGACCATCCTCAGTTGTCAGAGTCGACGAACATTACGTATGAGTTCCTCGGCAAAAGCGAAACTGCCGACATGGGCCCAGTCTGCGCCATTGACTACGGCGCCTATGTGACGGCACTAAAGAGCATGGGCTTCCGGGAACGGGAGGACTTGGCGCGATACGACGCCTTACATCCCTATCCACGCCGCGACGAGCAAACGGGGCAATTGGAGCCCTCCCCCCCTGAATTCCGGCGCTTGCCCGTTTATTTTTTTACGCGCAACAACGTTGCGGTGCAGGTCATCCCCCGACGCGAAGCAGACGTTCCTGACGAAAAGCTGCGTCACGCGTGCGTGGAGTCCATCACCGCCATGCGCTTCGGAAAGAGGTAAGCCATGCCCATCTTCAATCCTCAACTGGATATAGCCCTCTCCCAATTCGCAGCCCAGCCCGGTGTTACTCCCGCGCAGGAGTCGCAACTGCGTGCCGCCGTCGCGAGCGATGCCCGGTTGCTGGAGCAATGGAACCAGGACGCCTCCCGATGATTACCCGCAAGCTCATATTGCCGATGCTTGCAACGCTGGCTTTGAGCGCCTGCGCTCACGCCCCCGCGCCTCACTCCAAGGAGACCATGCCAATGAACGCATCTGCGAAAGCCTACCGTCCCCACACCTTGGATGAGCACCCTGACCTCACGCCGGAAGAAATGGGACGACGAATGCTCAAGCTGATCGACAGTCTCACATCCTTCAACGAGTTGTCGTTGAAGCGGGTGCGGGAGGTGACGCGGCTGCCTCTGTACGACATTCCTGAGGCGACTTCACACGGGTTTGGCATGCACTTGCCGGCATCGGATTGGTACTACGTCCTCTCGTACTATGACGATCCCCAATTACCAGAGTCGAAGAACGTTAGCTATCGATTCCACAACAAAATCGAATTGGTCGATATGGGCCCAGTTTGCGCCGTGGATTACGGCGCCTATGTGACGGCACTGAAGACCATGGGCTTCCGGGAACGGGAGGACTTGGCGCGATACGACGCCCTACATCCCTATCCGCGCCGCAACGAACAGACAGGACTGTTAGAGCCCTCCCCCCCTCAATTCCGGCGCTTGCTTGATTATTTTTTTACGCGCAACGACGTTGTGGTGCAGATCATCCCCCGACGCGAAGGTGACGTTCCTGACGAAAAGCTGCGACACGCGTGCGTAGAGAGGATTGATGTCCGCCGCTTCGGCAAAGGATCAAGGCCATGACCGAACTTAATCCCCAGCTGAAGATAGCCCTCGCTCAATTCGCCGCCCAACCCGGTGTCACTCCGGTGCAGGAGGCGCAACTGCGTGCCGCCGTCGCAAGCGATGCCCTGTTGCTGGAACGGCTGAACCAAGACGCTGCTGACAGCCACCTCAAGGGCTTCGCGTTATCACACGGCGGCTTTGGATCGAATCTGGCGGGCACCTACGAGAAGTCGTCCGGCACCATCACCTTGCCGGTCGGCAGTTTCGCTCCTGCCGGCACCGCCGCCAGTGCAGACTTGAGCGCAACGCTGCGTCTGCAGGACATGTCCTTGCGCTTTGCGCACAGCGACTACGACGACCCTGTCAATACGCTCTGCCGTCCGATCACGCAGGAGATGGTGAATAACCTACAGTCAACCATCAATGGTTCGCCAGCACTGGCGCGGGAGATGAAGAAGGCGGTCACATCGCCGGGGCCTGGGCTAGAGGCGCCCTTGCAGCACTTTGCACCGCTCAGTGGCACAGTGGCCGGTGGCACTTACAACGGCAATATCAAGACCATGAGTCTGCCTCCGACAAGTCTCTCGACCCGATTCGATTCGGTGGACATGACCTTTGTGCTGGGCCACGAAGTCCAGCATGCCTTCAACCATGCCGCCATGACTGCGGCCAGTCAATCCTTCAACACTGAGACCCGGCAGATCGCCCAGGGCAACACTCTTGCGCACGACTACACCGGAGCCATTGGCAAGCTGACCCAAGCTTCGCGCGAGGATGAGGCCAGCGCGCAGATTGCGGGATGGAATGCGCTGCTGAGTCAGCAGCAGAAGACAAAACCCGCCGCAGGGCTCGGTAGCATGTTGGGAACTGGAAACTCCAGGGTCGAAGATTTCGTCGAACGCGGGGCAGCACCCAACTCCGCCCAACCCCGCCCCGGCCTGACCTTCAACTCCGACGCCACCCTGTCGCAGACCCCCGCCAACATTGCCGCGGCGGGGCAGTATTACTTCGACAAGCCGCCCAGGGGGACGCCCGGCGTACCGGAGAATCAAACGACCGGCATCGGCTTTCACGGCGACTCCGACTACCGCAACTACTACGGCGCCCATGCGGTGGGGCGCGCCATCGATATGGAGCGCTCCTACGCCCAGCCCATCAACGGCCATGCGCCGAATATGCAGGTCGATATGTCTCGCCTGGGCCTGCGCGAAGACTTGATGGAGCGGAACGGCATCACGATCGGAAAAAACCCCGAAACCCCGCAGCCCTACAACGACACCAGCCAGTTGCCGCCGGCACCGCATCGTTTCGATCACACCAACACGCCGGCTGGCATGCCCAATAGCCATCAGCATGTGCCGGTGGTTCCCGGCGCAACGGGATCGCCTGGGGCAAAAGCCGGCGATCCGCGCGATCCGGAGTCTGTTCAGCCTTCCGGCACACCCCAGGCGCAGCCGGAACTCTCGCCCACAGCCGACTTCTCCGCCTATCTCGACCGCATGCTTGCCGCCGCGCAGTCGGGCGACGACGCTTCCTTCCGCAAGATGACCCAGACCTTGGCCGATCTACCACCCGGACGCGAGCTGCGCGCCGAAGCCGTTGCCGCCGTAGACCAACAGGAGCAATTGGCCGCACAGCATCAAGCCCAACTGCAGCAAGCAGCGCAGGTCAGTGGCCCGGTCATGCGCATGTAACACCCAGTAGATCGCCATTGAACGGATCGGGAACGGGAGCGAAAAAGGGAAGAAATGAACGAAGAAAAAAGCATGGTTTTGGTCAGCAAGATTGCGGCACTTGTCGAGCAATTCGACCGTCGCTGCGAGCTCGCCAGCGGACAGTTGCGCCACCTCGCGCAACAGATGCCGGGTGTTGTGCGGCAGTCGGCCGACGAGCACTTTCGTCGCATTCCCGACGAGGTGATGGGTGGCGTCCGATCAGGAATCGAGCGGCCAGTAGCCGCCTATGAACAGCGCTTGCGCGAGGCGGGCGAGCGGTTGCAGCAAGCGTCGAAAGCGCTCACCTCACAACTGCAGCGCGCTGAAACGCTGCACAGGCAATTGATCTGGAAAGTTGCCGGCATCACGCTGGGCAGCCTCGCACTTCTTCTGGCTGGCGGAGGCTGGTTATCCTGGCACTACTACGAGGAGATTCGTAAAAGTCAGGTGTCCGCCGATCTACTGAAGGCTTACAACCAAGCAGATGTCACACTGTGCGATGGACGCCTGTGCGCCAAAGTGGGCAAGAAGGACCGGCAGCGCTTTGGCGAATATGTTCTGGTCGAGTCCCGGTGAATCGGGCCTGCCAGGAGAGGGGAGACACGTGCCCTGATACGGGGCGGGGCCAGCGGACAGGGTGGTGTCGGTCGTTGCCGGTCACCCGAGGCCCGCCACGATTCACGCATTGCCGACGTCAATGCCCCAGCGTGCGAGCGCCGCATCGTCGCTGACCCGCGCATCCACCCATCGTGCGCCTTCAGGCGTCTGTTCTTTTTTCCAGAACGGCGCCTGCGTCTTCAGGTAGTCCATCAGGAACTCGCAGGCCTCGAAGCTCTGGCCGCGATGGGCCGAGACTACCGCCACCATCATGATCTGGTCGAGCGGCTGCAGCAGGCCCACGCGGTGGATCACGCGTGCGCCCAGGATGTCGAAGCGCCGGTGCGCCTCGTCGATCATGGCTTCGATGGCCTTCTCGGTCATGCCTGGGTAATGTTCCAGCTCCATCGAGGCGATTGCGCTGCCGTCATTGCGATCCCTCACCGTGCCGACAAAGCTGCAGACCGCGCCCACGCGTTTGTCGCTGGCACGCAACGCGGCGACCTCCTGCCCCAGGTCGAAATCGGCTGTCTGGATCGAAACGCGTGCATCGCTCATGCCGGGATTGTGGCACCGCGCTAGACTTCGGCAATGCCTTGCCACGCCACGCTCTTCACAGTGCTTTCGCACTTGGAAAGCAGCCGCGCGCGCCAGGGCAGCAAAGCCAAAAAACCAAAGCTCGTCTGACCGGAGCTGCGGTTCCGTCGTCGGATGAGCGACGGAACCTGCAAAGGCCTTGGCCCCGATTGGGTTGCGCGCGCATCGAACGACGGTTCTTTTCCATCGGTCGATTCCCGTAAGGAAGCCTCGCGTGCCGCAACCATCTCACCCCTCCTCCCGTCCTGATTTTTCGGGCCTCTGGATTCCTCTTGTCACGCCGTTTCGCGGCGGCGCCGTCGACCATGCGGCGCTCTCGGCGCTGACACGCCGGCTCGCCGATGACGGCGTGGCCGGTTTCGTGGTCTGCGCCTCCACAGGCGAGGCCGCCGCGCTCGATGAAGCGGAACAGCTGGCCGCACTCGACACGGTGCAAGCTGCCGCCGACGGGCTGCCGATCATCATGGGCCTGTCGGGGTACCACTTGGGCAAGACGACGGCCTGGGTACGGCGGCTCGCCGAACTGCCCCTGGCGGGGCTTCAGGTGCCCGCACCGCACTACATCCGACCCTCGCAGGCCGGCCTGCTCGAATGGTTCCGCACTATTGCTGACGCCAGCGTCGCGCCTGTGTTGATCTACGACATTCCCTACCGCACCGGCGCGACCATTGCGCGCGAAACGCTGCTGGCGCTGGCGGAGCACCCGCGCATCCGCGGCATCAAGGACTGCGGCGGCGACATGGCCAAGACGCGCGCGCTGATCGCGGACGGCAGGCTCCAGGTGCTGACCGGCGAAGACCACCAGATCTTCAGCACGGTGGCCGAAGGCGGCGCGGGTGCCATCGCGGCGAGCGGGCATGTGCAGACGCGGCGTTTCGTGCAGGTGCTGCGCCTCTTGGCCGAGAACCGGCTTGTGAAAGCGCGCGCCGAATGGCAGCCGCTGCAGCCGTTGATCGAGATGCTGTTCGCCGAACCGAACCCCGGGCCGCTCAAGGCGCTGCTGGCGTCCGATGGATCGATGAGCGACGAACTGCGCTCGCCGATGACTCGCGCGTCCGACGCGCTGCGCGATCGCCTCGTGGCGCTGAACGCCCGGCTCAGCCGCCCGTAACGGGTGGGAAGAAGGCGACCTCGCAGCCTTCGCGCAGCGCGGCCGCCTCGTCGCTCATGGCCTGATCGAGCGCCATGCGCACGGCCTTTCCGCGTGCGAGCGCCGTCGCGTAAGCGCCGCCTCGGGCGATGAGTTCGTCGCGCAATGCGGCCAGCGTGACGGCGCCGGTGTCGACGGTTTCACCGCTGGTGTCGAGCGCCTCGCGCACCGAGGCAAAGTAACGGATCTGGACCTTCATGGATGCGCCTCAGGCCAGCAGCGAGGCCAAGGGAATGAACTTCACCATGCCGCCGGCCTTGATGGTCTGGCCCGGCAGGTTGTCGATGACGCCGTCGCCCCACACCATCGACGTCAACACGCCCGAACTCTGATTGGTGAACAGGTCGAGCCCGCCTGCGGAGTTGCGCCGCGCGCGCAGGAACTCACGGCGCTTGTCGGCGCGCGGCCAGTCGAAATCGGCGCGCATCTGCACGGGCTCGGGCGCCACGCGCGTGGCGCCCTGCAGCGTCAGCAGGAAGGGGCGTACGAGCAGCAAAAAGGTCAGGAAGCTGGACACCGGATTGCCGGGCAGACCCGTGACATGGCAGCGGCCTTGCGCGCCGCCCCCGGCCCTCGGTATCGAGCCGTAGGCAAAGGGCTTGCCCGGCTTCATGGAGAGCGACCACAACTGCAGCTCGCCGAGTGTCTGCACTGCGGCCTTGATATGGTCTTCCTCGCCCACGGACACCCCGCCGGTGGTGATGATCAGGTCGCTGCCCTCGGCGGCGCTGCGCAGCGCCTCGATGGTGGCTTCGCGCTTGTCGGGCACGATGCCGAGGTCGTTCACCTCGCAGCCCAGCCGGTGCAGCAAAGCGCGCATGAAGAAGCGGTTGGAGTTGTAGATCGCGCCGGGCTTCATGGCCTCGGGTGCGACTTCGCCGGGCATGACCAGTTCGTCGCCGGTGGACAGCAGCGCCACGCGCGGCCGCCGTGCCACCTGGAGCCAGTCGAAACCTACGCTGGCGGCAAGCCCGAGCGCGGCGGGTGTCAGGCGCTCGCCCTTGCGCAGCACCACGTCGCCGGACGCCACGTCTTCGCCCGCGCGGCGAATCCACTGGCCGGCGGCGGGAACCGTCTGGATGCGCACCGCGCCCAGGGTGCCTTCCTGCGGCAACGCCTGCGTGTCTTCCTGCATCACGATGGCGTCCGCGCCTTCGGGAATCTGCGCGCCGGTGAAGATGCGTGCCGCGGTGCCGGCCGCGAGCGGCGTACCCACGGTGCCGGCGGGAATGCGCTGCGCCACCTGGAGCAGCGCGCCGGGCGCGGTGCAGTCGGCCACGCGCACCGCATAGCCATCCATCGAACTGTTGTCGCGCGGCGGCACGGTGAGCGCGGACACGAGGTCTTGCGCAAGCACGCGGCCATCTGCGTCGAAGGTGGCGACGCTTTCGGCGGGCAGCCGGGGCTGCGCCTTCTCGAGCAGGCTTGCCAGCGCTTCGTCGAGCGCCATCAGCGGGGGGCGCGAAGGGACAGCAGAATCAGCCATGGTGTTCGGGGTTGTATTCGAAGCGGCTGCCGCTGTCGATCAACCACTGCGCGATGCCCTCGATGTCGTCGAGGTCGAACAAGGGCAGGTTGGTGGGCGCCGGCAGTCCTTCGGGCGCGTTGGTGGCAATGGCGGTCACGAAGGCGTCTTCGATGTACTTCGAAGGCCGGGGTGGCTGGCCCGCATCGGGGGCGCGCCAGACTTCGATCTTGAGCAGGTCGCTATGCTTGAAGCCTTCGACCAGCACCCAGTCGACGCCATCGTGGAGCTCTGCGATCAGGTCGTGCACCGTCAGCTGCGCGGGCTGCTCGAATTCGCGAATCAGCGCAAGTCGTTTGTCCGACGCCACCACCACCTCGAAGGCCCCCGCCTCGCGATGGCGGTAGGTGTCCTTGCCCGGATGATCGATGTCGAACTTGTGGTGCGCATGCTTGACCACCGACACGCGCTGGCCATGGAGCTTGAGCACAGGAATCAGGCGCTCCACCAGCGTGGTCTTGCCTGAACCCGAGTACCCGGAAAAGCCGATCACCTTCATGTCGAGTTCCTGTGGCTGCCGTCTATGCGGCAGCCGAATGCAGATGCAGTTGCGAGGCAGCCGCCGCCATGCGCGGCGTGCGGCAAAGGTCAATCACAGTTCTGGGCGATATAGGCCTTCACGGCCTCTGCATCGGCCGGAAGCTTGACGACCCGCTTGGGCAGTGCCTCGATGCCTTCGAACCTCGCCGGTCGCGCAGGCTCGTGGCCGAGCGCCTCCACCAGCGTGGCGGCAAACTTGATCGGCAGCGCGGTTTCGAGCACCACCATCGGCACGCCGGGCGCGAGGTGTTCGCGCGCGGCCTTGAGGCCGTCGGCCGTGTGCGGATCGACCAAGGTGGCAAAGCGCTTGTCGGTGTCGCGGATGGTGGCCAGGCGGTCGGCGTGGGTGCTGCGGCTGCTCTTGAAGCCGAAGCGCTCCGCGGCTTGCTTGAAGGCGGGATCGCCGCTCAGGTCGAATCGGCCCTGGCCGCCCAGCTCGTCCACGAACAGCGAGCGCAGCTTGGCGGCGTCGCGGCTCACCAGGTCGAACACGAAGCGCTCGAAGTTGCTGGCCTTGCTGATGTCCATCGACGGGCTCGAGGTTTCATGCGTGTCGGCCGCCGCGCGAACGCGGTAGATGCCGGTGCGAAAGAACTCGTCGAGCACGTCGTTCTCGTTGGTGGCGACCACCAGCGTCTGGATGGGAAGGCCCATCATGCGGGCCACGTGGCCGGCGCAGACGTTGCCAAAATTACCCGACGGCACGGTGAAGCTCACCGGCTTGTCGTTGCTCGCCGTGGCCTGGAAATAGCCGGCGAAGTAGTAGACGACTTGCGCGAGCAGCCGCGCCCAGTTGATCGAGTTGACCGTGCCGATGCGGTACTTGCGCTTGAAGCCCAGGTCGTTCGACACCGCCTTGACGATGTCCTGGCAGTCGTCGAACACGCCGGTGACGGCGATGTTGTGGATGTTCTCGTCCTGCAGGCTGAACATCTGCGCTTGCTGAAACGGGCTCATGCGGCCGTCGGGCGAGGTCATGAAGACGCGCACGCCCTTCTTTCCGCGCATCGCGTATTCGGCTGCGCTGCCCGTGTCGCCGCTGGTGGCGCCCAGGATGTTGAGCTCGGCGCCGCGGCGGGCCAGTTCGTACTCGAACAGGTTGCCCAGGAGCTGCATCGCCATGTCCTTGAAGGCCAGCGTGGGGCCGTTGGACAGGGCTTCGAGGTACACGCCGTCTTCGAGCTCGCGCAGCGGCACGATTTCTTCGGTGCCGAACACCTCGGGCGTGTAGGTCTTGGCGCAGATCGCCTTCAGGTCGGCCGGCGGAATGTCGTCGATGTAGAGAGACAGAATCTCGAACGCCAGTTCGGCATACGGCAGGTTGCGCCACTTCGCGAGCGTGGCGGTATCGACCTGCGGATAGTGGTCGGGCAGGTAGAGCCCGCCATCGGGCGCGAGTCCTTCAAGCAGGATTTCGCAGAAACGCTTGCGGTCGGGGTGGCCGCGGGTGCTCAGGTAATTCACGGTGGTTCTCTTGCGCCGCCCTCAGGACAGCTCTTCCTTGCGGATGCGCACGATCGGCTGCAGCACGGTGGGCAGGGCCTGCAGTTCGGCGAGCACGTCGTTCACGGTGCCTTCGCGCGCGTCGTGCGTGAGGATGATCAGGTCGGTCTGGGTGGAGCCTTCGCCCCCCACTTCGTCGGCTTCGCGCTGCAGCACCGCGTCGATGCTGATGCCGGCGGTGGCCAGCAGGCCCGTCACCTTGGCCAGCACGCCGGCCTGGTCGGCCACGCGCAGGCGCAGGTAGTAGCTGGTGACGACCTCGGCCATCGGCAGCACCTTCAGGTCGCTCATGGCATCGGGGTGGAAGGCCAGGTGCGGCACGCGGTGCGCGGCATCGGCCGTGTGCAGGCGCGTGATGTCGACGAGGTCGGCGATCACCGCGCTAGCGGTCGGTTCGCTGCCCGCGCCCTTGCCGTAGTAGAGCGTGGTGCCGACCGCGTCGCCATGCACGACGACGGCGTTCATGGCGCCCTCGACGTTCGCAAGCAGGCGCTTCGACGGCACGAGCGACGGATGCACGCGCAGCTCGATGCCCTGCGCGGTGCGCTTGGTGATGCCGAGCAGCTTGATGCGGTAGCCGAGCTGTTCGGCGTACTTGATGTCCTGCGCGGCGAGCTTGGTGATGCCTTCGATGTGCGCCTTGTCGAACTGCACCGGAATGCCGAAGGCAATGGCGCTCATCAGCGTGACCTTGTGGCCCGCGTCGACCCCTTCGATGTCGAAGGTCGGGTCGGCTTCGGCGTAGCCCAGGCGCTGGGCCTCCTTGAGCACGGTCGCGAAGTCCAGGCCCTTGTCGCGCATCTCCGAAAGGATGAAATTGGTGGTGCCGTTGATGATGCCGGCCAGCCACTGGATGCTGTTGGCCGTGAGGCCCTCGCGCAGCGCCTTGATGATCGGGATGCCGCCGGCCACCGCGGCTTCGAAGGCCACCATCACGCCCTTGGCGTGGGCGGCGGCAAAGATTTCGGTGCCATGCACGGCGAGCAGCGCCTTGTTGGCCGTGACCACGTGCTTGCCGGCCGCAATCGCCTCGAGCACCAGCTGCCGCGCAATGCCGTAGCCGCCGATGAGTTCGATGACGATGTCGATGTCCGGGTTGGCAATGACGGCGCGCGCGTCGTCGACCACCTTCACGCCCTCGCCCGCCACTTCGCGCGCGCGTGCCGTGTCGAGATCGGCCACCATCGTGATCTCGATACCGCGGCCCGCACGGCGCTTGATTTCTTCCTGATTGCGCAGCAGCACCTTGAAGGTGCCGCTGCCGACCGTGCCTGCGCCGAGCAGGCCTACTTGGATGGGTTTCATTGGGGGATTCGCGTTCATGATTTGGATGGGGTGGCAGGCGGCACGCTCACGACGCGGCTCATGCGGCGCGGCAGGTTCCAGGCGCCGCCGGCAAAGCCGCGGCACATGCGGAGTTCATGGCTCTGCCTTGCTGCGCAAGCGGTACATCTCCAGGAACTTGGCAATGCGGTGGATCGCCTCGCGCAGGTCTTCCTCGTGCGGCAGGAACACGATACGGAAATGATCGGGCGTGGCCCAGTTGAAACCGGTGCCCTGCACCAGCATCACCTTGGTTTCTTTCAGCAGATCGAGAAAGAACTGCCGGTCGTCCGCGATCGGATAGACCTTTGGATCGAGCTTGGGGAACATGTAGAGCGCGGCACTCGGCTTGACGCAGCTCACGCCCGGAATGGCCGTGATCAGCTCGTAAGCCAGATCCCGCTGGCGCCGCAGGCGGCCGCCGTCGCCCACCAGGTCGTTGATGCTCTGGTAGCCGCCAAGGGCAGTCTGGATGGCCCATTGCCCGGGCACATTGGCGCACAGGCGCATGTTCGAGAGCATGTTCAGGCCCTCGATGTAGTCCTCCGCGCGCTTCTTGTCGCCGGACACCACGAGCCAGCCCGCGCGATAGCCGCAAGAACGGTAGCTCTTGGAAAGCGAATTGAAGGTGAGCGTGAGCACATCGGTCGAAAGGCTCGCGATGGCGGTGTGCTTCGCGTGGTCGTACAGCACCTTGTCGTAGACCTCGTCGGCGAAGATCACCAGCTGGTGCTCCCGCGCGATGGCCACGATGCTCTTGAGGAGCTCATCGGAATAGAGCGCCCCGGTCGGGTTGTTCGGGTTGATGACCACGATGCCCTTGGTGCGTGGCGTGATCTTGGCGCGGATGTCGTCGAGGTGGGGCATCCAGCCGTTGTCCTCGTCGCAAAGGTAGTGCACCGGTTTGCCGCCCGACAGGCTGGTCACCGCGGTCCACAACGGGTAATCGGGCGCCGGCAGCAGCATTTCGTCGCCGTCGTTCAAGAGCGCGTTGGTGGCCATGGCGATCAGTTCGCTGGCGCCGTTGCCCAGGTAGATGTCGTCGAGCGTGACGCCGGCAATGCCCTGCTTCTGCGTCTCGTGCATCACGGCCTTGCGCGCCGCGAAGATGCCCTTGCTGTCCGAATAACCCGCCGAACCCGGCAAATTGCGGATCATGTCCTGCTGGACTTCCTCAGGCGCATCGAAGCCGAACACGGCAAGGTTGCCGATGTTGAGCTTGATGATCTTCTGGCCCTCTTCCTCCATCCGCTGGGCGGCCTCCATGATGGGGCCTCGGATGTCGTAGAGCACGTTGGCCAGCTTGGCCGATTTCTTGAACTGCTTCAAAGGGCCCTCCCGGGCGCGGGTTACTCGGTGTCGAAAGGCCCTGGAAGGCCTCGTGTCACTGGGGAAAACCTATAATTTGACCACAGTTCCCAGTGCCCCGATGAAGCTCCAGCCCGACAAATCCGACGTCCAGTCCCTCACCGCACACGGCCCCGGGTGGGTCGCGATCAACAACGAAAAGGTCGAGGGCAGCGTGGTGGTCGGCTCGCGCGGCGAGCGCTTCGAGTGGAATTGCGCCCGGTTCGACCAACTGGGTCCCGAGCATTTCGCCCAGCTCGCGTCGCTGGGCGCCGAATTGGTCATCTTCGGGAGCGGATCCCGCATCCGGTTTCCGCAGCCGGCCTGGCTGCAGCCCCTCATGGCCAAGCGCACCGGCGTGGAGACCATGGACACCCCGGCAGCCTGCCGCACCTACAACATCCTGGCCGGCGAAGGCCGCCACGTGATTGCCGCCCTGCTGGTCGAACCGCCCCACGATGGCTGAGGGGCAGGTTTTCGGGGTAAAATACCAGGTTGCGAACAGGCCAGCTGCCCTCAGTTAGCAACGACCAATCCTCCATTTCGTCGAGTGTGCCTCAAAGCGCTCGATCCAATGGAAACCAACGGAGAAAACAAGTTTCATGGCGATCGTTGTCAACAAACCCATTCCTGAATTCGACGCCAACGCCACGGGTGGCCTGAAAGTCTCGAATACCTCGCATCTCGGCCACGTGCTGGTCATGTATTTTTACCCGAAAGATAACACTCCGGGTTGCACGACCGAAGCCATGCAGTTTCGCGATCGTTACAAAGACTTCGAAAAAGCCGGCGCCACCGTGTTCGGCGTGTCCCGCGACAACATGAAGTCGCACGACGAATTCAAGGCCAAGCTCGAACTCCCGTTCGAACTCATCGCCGATACCGAAGAAAAAATGTGCCACATGTTCGGCGTGGTCAAGAACAAGATCATGTACGGCAAGAAGGTCAAGGGCATCGAGCGCAGCACCTTCCTCATCGGCGCCGACGGCATCCTGAAGGCCGAATGGCGCGGCCTCAAGGTCCCCGGCCATGTCGACGACGTGCTCAAGGCCGTCAAGACGCTCAAGAAGGCCGCCTGACCGTTACAACCAGCGCGGACTGTGCGCTTTTGCTTCAACCCGTGGGAAATGCCCAACGGACTTTGCAAAGAGCGCGAGACGCGTCACCGCGGGTGTGCATAATGGCCTCATGCCGTTGAGCTCCACGACCGCATCCCCCGAACAAAGCCGCCTTGGTCTACAGGCGGCTTTTTCGTTTTCTGGTTTCCACTTCCTGCGAGCGACCTGACACATGCCATTGCCTCCTGCCCCCACGAAACGCGCCGCATTGCTCTCGCCGGATGCGCACGATGCACCCGCCCGCTCCTCCCACAGGAGCTCGCGCCGCTCGGGCGATTCGCGTGCCGATTCGGCTTCGTCGAGCGGCCCCCAGCCGCTGGAACTGTTCGACCGCAATACCGCCGAGGCAGTAGGCGGCGGCACCGAGGCCGCGCCTTCGACCCGCGGCAGGTCGAAAACCGCGCCCTCCCCCGCCCGTAACTCCGAACGCAGCCAGGACCGTAGCCGGGAACACAACAGGCCGGCCGCCCGCGGCGAACCCGAGGCGCCGCCCGCCGTCTATGTGCCGGCCCCGTCGCCAGCTGCGGCGCCGCAGGTTCCGACCCGTGCCAAGCGCGCCAAATCGAACGGCCCGGCCAAGCTGTTCGTGCTCGATACGAACGTGCTGCTGCACGATCCGATGTGCCTGTTCCGCTTCGAGGAGCACGACATTTTCCTGCCGATGATCGTGCTGGAGGAACTGGACGGCCACAAGAAGGGCACCACCGAAGTGGCGCGCAACGGCCGCCAGACCAGCCGCACGCTCGACGCCCTGGCCGCGGCGCAGGACGCCGACATCGCCAAAGGCCTGAAGCTCGACACCACGGGCCATCGCGAGGCCGGCGGCAAGCTGTTCTTCCAGACGGCGCCGCTCGACTATTCGTTGCCGGTCAGCCTGCCCCAGGGCAAGGCCGACAACCAGATCCTGGGCGTGGTGCAGGCCCTGCGCGACCTGTATGCCAAGGACCAGCCCGGCCGGCCGAAGCAGGAAGTGGTGCTGGTGTCGAAGGACATCAACATGCGCGTCAAGGCGCGCGCCCTCGGCCTGGCCGCCGACGACTACCAGAACGACAAGACGCTGGAAGACGGCGACCTGCTCTACGCGGGGTCGCTCGCGCTGCCGCCCGATTTCTGGACGCGCCAGAGCAAGACGGTCGAGAGCTGGCAAAGCGGCAGCAACACCTTCTATCGCGTCAGCGGGCCGCTGGTGCCCAACCTGTACATCAACCAGTTCGTCTATTTCGAGGCCCCGGGCGAGCCGAGCATGTACGCGCGCGTCACCGAGATCCGCGACAGGACCGCAGTCTTCAAGACCCTGAAGGACTACAGCTCGGGCAAGAACGCGGTGTGGGGCGTGAACACGCGCAACCGCGAGCAGAATTTCGCGATGAACTTGCTCATGGACCCCGAAGTCGACTTCGTCACGCTGACGGGCACCGCCGGCACCGGCAAGACGCTGATGGCGCTGGCCTCGGGCCTGACGCAGGTGCTCGATGACCGTCGCTACACCGAGATCATCATGACCCGTGCCACGGTGAGCGTGGGCGAGGACATCGGTTTCCTGCCGGGCACCGAAGAAGAAAAAATGGGTCCCTGGATGGGCGCGTTGGACGACAACCTCGAGTTCCTGGCCAAGGGTGACGGCGGCGGCGCCGGCGAATGGGGCCGCGCGGCCACCAACGAGCTGATTCGCAGCCGCATCAAGGTCAAGAGCATGAACTTCATGCGCGGCCGCACCTTCCTGAACAAGTACGTGATCATCGACGAAGCGCAGAACCTGACGCCCAAGCAGATGAAGACGCTGATCACCCGGGCCGGCCCGGGGACCAAGATCATCTGCATGGGCAACCTTGCGCAGATCGACACGCCCTACCTGACCGAAGGCTCCTCGGGCCTGACCTTCGCGGTCGACAAGTTCAAGGGCTGGCCGCACGGCGGGCACATCACACTGGCGCGCGGCGAACGCTCGCGGCTGGCAGACTTCGCGAGCGACGTGCTCTAGGCTTCGTCCGAATCGATCAGGCCCGCGATGCTCCTCGGAGCATCGCGGGCTTTTTCTTTGGCCGCGGTGACAGGCTCCTGACAAGACGTTGTCAGGAGGCGGTCCGCACCATCGAGGCTCCTTCCAACGCAACGAAAGAGAGTCCTTCATGCAAAACGCCATCAGCTGGTTCGAAATCCCCGTCGCCGACATCGACCGCGCCCAGGTCTTCTACGAGACCGTGCTCGGCCGCAAGCTGCGCCGCGAAAACTTCGGCAGCGAGACGCTGGCCGTGTTCCCCTACGACGATCCCGCCACGGGCGGCGCACTGCAGGCCGGCGCAAACGCCAGCGCACGCGCGGGCAGCGGCATCCGCATCTATCTCGACTGCATGCCGAGCATCGACGCCGTGCTCGCACGCGTCGAGGCGGCCGGCGGCCAGATCGTGGCGCCCAAGTCCGCGCTGCCGCCGGGCATGGGCTTCATCGCCCATCTGCGCGACACCGAAGGCAACGAAGTCGGCCTTCACGCCCTGGACTGAACCGCAATGGCACAGCGCAACTGGATCGCCGTTGCCAGCGCCGAGCACGCCCGGCGCGGGCGCGACCACAAGCCGCTCGGCTTCATGCAGGTCGGCCACGGCAAGCTGGGGCCGCTCAAGCGCGTTGCAGCCGGCGACCGCGTGGCCTACTACGCGCCGGCCACGGTGTTCGGCGGCACGGACAAGCTGCAGAGCTTCGTGTCGATCGGCATCGCGCAGCCAGGCGAACCCTATGAATTCGACATGGGTGGCGGCTTCGTCCCCTGGCGCCGCGACGTGGCCTATGCGGCTTCGCGCGAGGCGCCCATCGCTCCATTGATCGAGCGCCTTGCCTTCGTCGAGAACCCGAGCCAATGGGGCTACAAGTTCCGCTTCGGCATGTTCGAAGTCAGCGATGCCGACACGATGCTGATCGCCCGAACCATGAAAGCCGACCTGAAGGCGCTCGCGCTTTGAGCGCCACAATCCCGACATCACCCATGCAGAAGACACACCCGATGGAACCCTTCCGCCAGCATCATGGCGCTTTCCACGTCGCAGGACTCACCGGCCGAACGACCAACCGCGCGGAGGACGATCCCGCGACCGCCCGCATCGGCGCGCTGTGGAATCGCTTCTTCGGCGAAGAGACCTACCGGTCGACGCCCGATCGCACAGGCGATGCCCGCATCTTCGGCGTCTATTCCAGCTACGAATCCGATGCTCATGGCGCCTTCGACGTGACGGTAGGCGTGGCCGTCGCGGATGCAACGGGCAGCGTGGCCATCGAGCCCGGCGACTACCTCGTCTTCGAGGGCCAGGGTGAAATGCCGCAGATGGTGATCGCCACCTGGGAGCGCATCTGGCAGTATTTCGAGGCGCACCCGGAAATCACGCGCCGCTACCGCAGCGATTTCGAAGCCTACGAGGGGCCGGACAAGGTGGCGATCCACATCGGAGTTTCATGAGTACACCCCAGGGCTGGCCCGGCGAGGTCGCGCCAAAATTGCAAGGAGCGCGCTGATGCGCCGCGCCGACCGCCTCTTCCAGCTCGTGCAGCTGATCCGCGGCCGCCGGCTCACCACGGCCGCCTTCCTTGCGCAGCGCCTGGAAGTGTCGGAGCGCACGGTGTATCGCGACGTGGCCGATCTGCAGCACCAGGGCGTGCCGATCGAAGGCGAAGCCGGCGTGGGCTACCGGCTCGGCGCGGGCTTCGAGCTGCCGCCGCTGATGTTCACGCAGGAGGAGGCTTCAGCGCTCGTGGCCGCGGCGCGGCTCGCACAGAGCTGGGTCGATCCGGCGCTGGCGCGCAACATCGAAACCGGGCTGGGCAAGATTCTCTCGGTGCTGCCGCCGGCCGCGCGCGTCTCGGCGGAAGCGCTGGCGCTCTACGCGCCCGCACTGGGTCTGGACGACGCGATGCGCAACCGGCTCCAGACCTTGCGCGAGGCGGTGGAAGCGCGCCACAAGCTGCGCCTGAACTACCGCGACGTGTCGGGGGATGCGAGCGAACGCATCGTGCGTCCGCTCGGCTGCTTCTACTGGGGCAAGGTCTGGACGCTCTCGACCTGGTGCGAACTGCGCAACGACTTCCGGGGCTTTCGCATCGACCGCATGGACGCGGTCGAGGTGCTGCCAGAGCTCTTTCGCGACGAAGCGGGCAAGACGCTGGCCGACATGCTGCGCCAGGTGAAGGCCCGCTCGGCGGAAGCAAAGCGGCTCGAGCAGCAACCACAATAGCCGGGCAGCGTCAGTAGTCGTCGTTGCTGCCGTAGCTGGCCATATTCTCGAACTTGGTGAGCGGCTTGAGGAAGGTCAGCTTGACGGTGCCCGTGGGTCCGTTCCGGTGCTTGCTGATGATCACCTCGGCCACGCCCGGCTCCTTGCTGTTCTTGTCGTAGTAGTCGTCGCGGTAAATGAACATGATGATGTCCGCGTCCTGCTCGATGGCGCCGGATTCGCGCAGGTCGCTCATCATGGGGCGCTTGTCGGTGCGGCTTTCAACGCCGCGGCTCAACTGCGACAGCGCGATCACCGGGCACTTGAGCTCCTTGGCGAGCATCTTCAGGCCGCGCGAAATTTCGCCCACCGCCGTGGCGCGGTTTTCGTCGTTCATGCTGGTCGACACGCTCATGAGCTGGAGGTAGTCGACCACGATCAGGCCGAGCCGTCCGTACTGCCGCGCCAGGCGGCGCGCATTCGCGCGCAGTTCGCTGGTGGTGAGGCCCGGCGTCTCGTCAATGTGCAGCGACACGTTGCGCAGCTTCTCGATAGCCTCGGTCAGGCGCGGCCACTCTTCGTCGCTGAGCTTGCCAGTGCGCAGGTGCCCCTGGTCGATGCGCCCGATCGAACCGACGATACGCACCGCGAGCTGCGAAGCGCCCATTTCCATCGAGAAGACCGCCACCGGCAGCCCTTCGTTGAGTGCCACGTGCTCGGCGATGTTGATGGCCAGCGAGGTCTTGCCCATGGAAGGACGCGCGGCCAGCACGATCATGTCGCCCGGCTGCAGGCCCGAGGTCATCTTGTCGAACTCGTAGAAGCCGGTGCGCACGCCGGTGATATCGTTCGGGTTCTCCGCCATCTCGGTCACGCGGTCGAGCAGTTCGACCACCAGGGCATCCATGCTCTGGAAGCCCTGCTTCATCCGCGTGCCCTCTTCGCCGATGTTGAAGATCTTCTGCTCGGCCTCGTCCAGTATCTTGTCGACCGACTTGCCTTGCGTGTTGAAGGCGTTGGTCGCGATCTCGTCGCTCGCGGAGACCAGCTTTCGCAGGATGGAGCGCTCGCGCACGATCTCCGCATAGCGGCGGATGTTGCTCGCGCTCGGCACGTATTGAGCGAGCGAGTTCAAATACACCAGTCCGCCGATTTCCTCGGCCTTGCCGAGGCCCTGCAGCTGCTCGTAGACGGTAATGACGTCGGCTGGCTTGCTGGCATTGATCAACCCGCCGATGGCGGCGTAGATCAGCTTGTGCTCATGGCGGTAGAAGTCGCCGTCCACCAGCAGGTCGCCCATGCGGTCCCACGCGCCGTTGTCGAGCAGCAGACCGCCAAGCACACTCGACTCGGCCTCGATCGAGTGAGGCGGAATGCGGAGTTTGGCGACTTGGCGATCGGCCGACGGGTCATTGTCGGCATAGGAGAAAACGGCGGACATGGACTTCCCTTGCAACCCTGCATGCTAAGCCGCACACGCGCTGGCGTGTGTGGACAAGGTTGTGAATAAACGGTGATCTTTCAGTGCACCGACCGGGAGAACCGGTGCGCAAAAAGACAAAAGCCGCCCGAGGGCGGCTTTTGCGGCAGCGCGCAAGGCGCTGTGGACGATCAGGCGGTTTCGCCGTAGACCGTGACGGTGATGTCGACCACCACGTCGGTGTGCAGCGCAACGCTCACGGTGCTGTCGCCGACGACCTTGATCGGGCCGTTGGGCAGGCGCACTTGCGACTTCGCAACCTTGTAGCCTTGCTTGCCGAGCTCTTCGGCGATGTCGCCGTTGGTGACCGAGCCGAACAGACGGCCGTCGACGCCGGCCTTTTGGGTCAGCTTGACGGTCGTGCCGCCGAGCTTCTCGCCCTGGGCTTGCATTTCAGCCAGCTTGGCGGCCGCAGCCTTTTCGAGTTCGACGCGCTTGGCTTCGAATTCGGCCTTGTTGGCAGCGGTAGCGCGGCGGGCGCGGCCCGTCGGGATCAGGAAGTTGCGGGCATAGCCGTCCTTGACCTTGACGATATCGCCCAGGGCACCGACGTTCAGAACCTTGTCCAGAAGAATGATTTGCATGGTACGGCTCCTTAGACGCGGTGCTGGTCGCTGTACGGCACCATCGCGAGGAAGCGCGCGCGCTTGATCGCGGTGTTGAGCTGGCGCTGGTAGATCGCGCGCGTGCCGGTCAGGCGTGCGGGGATGATCTTGCCGTTTTCGCTGATGAAGTCACGCAGCGTGTCGATGTCCTTGTAGTCGATTTCCTCGACGCCAGCGACGGTGAAACGGCAGAAGCGCTTGCGCTTGAACAGCAGCGACTGGGTGTTGCGCTTCGGGCGCTTGTCTTTGTTGAATTTCTTGAACGTGGCCATTTGGGGACCTCTTGTCGAAAATTAATCTTGCTGAAAATCCTGGATGTGCAGGACCGGATGCTTGCCGTTGCCCGGTGTCGCGAGAAAACCCTGAAATCGCCAGAGGCTTCCCATCGACTGCGTTGCGAGCCGTTCGGCGATGGCGCCGAAGGCAACGGCCTTGAGGGCCGTTTTCACCTGCCTGGCTTTTCCTGCCTCCTGAAGCGTCGACTCGTGTTCGAGCTTCAGGTCGATGGCGGGAAGGCCGGCCGGCGTGTATCGCAAGGCTCCGAGTTCGGCAACAGAGGCTGTCAGCAGAAGCTGATTGACCCCGGTTGCCGCAGCAGCGGCAGCGGTCACGCCATCAGCTGTTGTTGGCGGCGTATTCGGCCTGCTGGGCCTTGCGGGCTTCTTCGCGCTCGACCGTCTTCATCATCGACGAAGGACCGGTGTCGGCCTTCTTCTTCTGAACGGTGAGGTGACGCAGCACGGCATCGTTGAACTTGAACGCGTGTTCGAGTTCGCCCATCACGGTTTGCTCGGCTTCAATGTTGACGCACAGGTAGTGCGCCTTGTTGAGCTTGTTGATCTGGTACGCCAGCTGGCGGCGGCCCCAGTCTTCAACGCGGTGGATCTTGCCACCGCCGGCCGTGATGAGGCCCTTGTAACGCTCCAGCATGGCCGGAACTTGTTCGCTCTGATCCGGGTGGATCAGCAAAATGATTTCGTAGTGACGCATGGCACTCCTTGTGGATTCTTCCGTAGAAGAGGAAAAGCCACCTGCAGCGTCGGGCGCAGTGTGGCAAGGCAAAGCCGGCTATTGTAGCACTGCTGGTGCAGCACCTGTCCAGCTTCAGTCGTTCAAGGCCTTGTCGAGCGCGGCGGCCTTCTCTGGGCCGACGGCGGCGCGTATCTTGGGCGCCAGCGCCGCCAGATCTTCGTAGCTGGTGGTGCCCTCGACCTGCAGGTTGAGGCGGAAGCCCTTCAGCCCGAGGGCACCCGTCAGCTGGGTGGCGATGGGATAAGCATCCTTGTAGCGCTGCTGTCTGCTGCGCCCGGCAGACGGCGGGGATTCGGCCGGCTTTGGCGTGGGCGCTGATGATGGCGCTGATGATGGCGTTGCTGACGACGTTGCAGCTGCGGGCGCCCTGCTCGCGGCCGGAGGTTCAGGTGCCGTGGCCGGAACGGCCGGCTTGCTGCTGCCGGCGGCCGACCCGAGGAGGCCCAGCGTGACCAGCTGGTCGATTTCTTCGCGCGCAATGCCCGTTCCGGCAAGCACTTCGTCGACCGAGCGCTTGCCGTCGAACAGGATGAAGGCGGTACGCTGGCGCGGCGAAAGGGGTACCGAACGATCTTTGAGAACCTGCTGTCCGGCTTCTGTCTTGACAAGAATCATGATGGTTTCTTCCGCAAAATGCCGGCGGGTGCGGCGACGAGCGGTTTCGCCATGCGCAGTCCGCAAGCGACCGGCCAAGCCCATGAGTTCACGGGCCTGACACTAGTAACACATTCTGATTCAATTCTTGCAGGCATCGGCGCGGGAATTCCCGGTGGGGGCGTCTGTCGTGGCTGCCGCGCGACAGGGGCGCGATGGCCCCTGCCCCATCAACGCTTGGCGAGCTGCTGCCAGGTGTCGATCACGCTGTCCGGATTGAGAGAAATCGACTCGATTCCCTGTTCCGCCAGCCAAAGCGCGAAGTCCGGATGGTCGCTGGGGCCCTGGCCGCAGATGCCGACGTACTTGCCCTCGGCCTTGCAGGCCTTGATGACGCGGCTCAGCAGCGCCTTGATGGCAGGGTCGCGCTCGTCGAAATCGGCGGCCAGAAGCTCGAGCCCCGAGTCGCGGTCCAGGCCGAGCGTGAGCTGGGTCAGGTCGTTCGAGCCGATCGAGAAACCGTCGAAGAACTTCAGGAATTCCTCGGGCAGGATCGCATTGCTAGGCACCTCGCACATCATGATCAGCTTGAGTTCGTTCTCGCCGCGCTTCAGGCCGTGCTCGCCAAGGAGCGTGGTCACGCGTTCGGCCTGGCCCAGTGTGCGCACGAAAGGCACCATGATCTGCACGTTGACGAGGCCCATGTCATTGCGCACGCGTTTCAGCGCCTCGCATTCCATGGCAAAGGCCTCGCCGAAATCCTTGCTCAGGTAGCGGGCGGCGCCGCGGAAGCCGAGCATCGGGTTTTCTTCTTCCGGCTCGTAGCGGCTGCCGCCGATCAGCTTGCGGTACTCGTTCGACTTGAAGTCGGACAGACGCACGATGACCTTCTTGGGCCAGAAGGCCGCCGCGATGGTCGCGATGCCTTCGGCCACCTTGTCGACATAGAAGGCGCGCGGCGACGCATGGCCGCGGGCCACCGACTCGACGGCTTTCTTCAGGTCGTTGTCGACGTTCGGATAGTCGAGGATCGCCTTCGGGTGCACGCCGATGTTGTTGTTGATGATGAACTCGAGCCGCGCCAGGCCGACGCCGTGGTTCGGCAGCTGCGCGAAGTCGAAAGCCAGCTGCGGGTTGCCCACGTTCATCATCAACTGGATGTCGATCTCCGGCATCACGCCGCGCTGAACCTCGGTCACCTCGGTCTCGAGCAGGCCGTCGTAGATGAAGCCGGTGTCGCCTTCAGCGCAACTCACGGTCACCAGGGTGCCTTCCTTCAGAAGGTCGGTGGCATCGCCGCAACCCACTACTGCGGGAATGCCGAGCTCGCGCGCAATGATGGCCGCATGGCATGTGCGCCCGCCGCGGTTGGTGACGATGGCAGCGGCGCGCTTCATCACCGGCTCCCAGTTGGGGTCGGTCATGTCGGTGACGAGCACGTCGCCGGCCTGCACCTTGTCCATCTCGCTGATGTTGTGCACGAGCCGAACCGGGCCGGTGCCGATCTTCTGGCCGATGGCACGGCCTTCGGCGAGCACTGTCCCCTTGCCCAGCAGCTTGTAGCGTTGCTCGGCCTTGCCTTGCTGCTGGCTCTTCACGGTTTCGGGCCGCGCCTGCAGGATGTAGAGCTGGCCGTCGGTGCCGTCCTTGCCCCACTCGATGTCCATCGGGCGGCCATAGTGTTCTTCGATGACCAGCGCGTACTTGGCAAGCAGCTCGACATCGGCGTCGCTGAGCGAATAACGGTTGCGCTGCTCGGCCTTGACGTCGGTGGTCTTCACCAGCTTGCCGGTCGCCTTTTTCTCTTCGGGCGTCGCGAATTCCATCTGGATCAGCTTGGAGCCGAGGTTGCGACGGATCACCGCCCGCTTGCCGGCGCGCAGCGTGGGCTTGTGCACGTAGAACTCGTCGGGGTTCACGGCGCCCTGCACCACCGTTTCGCCCAGCCCGTAGCTGGAGGTGATGAACACCACGTCTTCAAAGCCCGATTCGGTGTCGATGGTGAACATCACGCCGGCCGCGCCGAGGTCGGAACGGACCATGCGCTGCACGCCGGCCGAGAGCGCGACCACGTCGTGCTCGAAGCCCTTGTGCACGCGGTAGCTGATGGCGCGGTCGTTGTAGAGGGAGGCGAACACCTCCTTCATCTTGTGCAGCACGTCTTCGATGCCGACCACGTTGAGGAAGGTTTCCTGCTGGCCGGCAAAAGAAGCGTCCGGCAGGTCTTCGGCCGTGGCCGAGGAGCGCACGGCGAACGAAGCGGCCGAGTTGCCCGCGCTCAGCTTCGCAAAAGCCTCGGCAATGGCTTTCTGCAAGTCGGCCGGAAAAGGCTGGGCCTCGACCATGGCGCGGATTTCGGCGCCGGCCGCGGCCAGCGCCCGCACATCCTCGGTGTCCAGCGCGGCAAGCCGCTTGCTGATCTTGTCGGCCAGCCCGTCGTGGGCCAGGAACTGGCGGAACGCATGCGCCGTGGTCGCGAAACCCGTGGGCACCCGCACGCCTTGCGGCAGTTGGGAGATCATTTCGCCGAGGCTGGCGTTCTTGCCGCCGACCGACTCGACGTCGGTCATCCTCAGGTTTTCAAACGGTACGACCAGGGCGGTCGCGTCGAAAAGTGCAGACATGGGAAAGCTCCAGAAGTTGAAACCGGTGCTGCATGCAGGCGGCGCGGCACGATCGTTCTCGTTGCTTTGGGTGCGGGCGCGGTGTGCATGGAAAGAATTGGGGCAAGGGAAAGCGGATTCCCGATAATGGCCCGGATTGTAGGCGCGGCGAGATTGCATGCGCCGCAGGACAAGGCCGCAAGAGCAACACCATGCACACACGCACTGTTTTCTTCATATCCGACGGTACCGGCATCACCGCCGAAACTTTCGGTAACGCCGTGCTGGCCCAGTTCGAGATGAAACCGCGCCACGTGCGGCTGCCTTTCACCGATACGGTCGACAAGGCGCATCAGGCGGTGCGGCAGATCAACCACACGGCCGAACTGGAAGGCGTGCGCCCTATTGTCTTCACGACTCTGGCGAACATGGAGGTGCTCGAAGTCATCGAAACCGGGTGCAAAGGCATGCTGCTCGACATGTTCGGCACCTTTGTGCGGCCGCTTGAGATCGAGCTGGCGGTCAAATCGAACCACCGCATCGGACGCTTCAGCGACGCCAGCAAGAGCAAGGAATACGACGCCCGCATTGCAGCCATCGATTTCAGCCTGGCGCACGACGACGGCCAGAGCAACCGCGACCTCGAGGGCGCGGACGTGATCCTGGTGGGTGTGAGCCGCAGCGGCAAGACGCCCACGTCTCTCTATCTGGCAATGCAGCACGGCCTGAAGGCGGCCAACTACCCGCTGATTCCGGAAGATTTCGAGCGTCGCCAGCTGCCGCCGGCCCTGATGCCCTATCGCAAGAAGATCTTCGGGCTCACGATCCAGCCGGAGCGGCTGAGCCAGATCCGCAACGAGCGCCGGCCCGATTCGCGCTACGCCAGCCTCGAAAACTGCCGCCACGAGGTGGCAGAGGCCGAGGCGATGATGCGCCGGGCAGGCATCCGGTGGCTTTCGACGACGACCAAGTCGATCGAGGAAATTGCCACCACCATCCTCCAGGAGCTGAAGCCGGAACGGCTGGTTTATTGAACCTGCCGCCCGGTCAGCCCGTCGCTGCCGCGTTCAGGCAGCAATCTGCTCGGCCGGTGCCGAGGTGCGGATCAGGTGGTCGAACGCGCCCAGCGCCGCCTTCGCGCCGTCGCCGGCCGCAATGATGATCTGCTTGAACGGCACGGTGGTCACGTCGCCCGCCGCGAACACGCCCGGCACCGAGGTCTGCCCTCTGGCGTCGACCACGATCTCGCCGTGCTTCGTCAGCTCGACCACGCCCTTGAGCCAATCGGTGTTGGGCACCAGGCCGATCTGGATGAACACGCCTTCGAGCTCGACCTTCTTCAGCTCACCCGTTGCGCGGTCCTTGTAGACCAGGCCATTGACCTTCTGGTCGCCGGTGATCTCGGTGGTCTGCGCGTTGGTGAACACGTCGACGTTCTTGAGGCTCTTGAGCTTGCGCTGCAGCACGGCATCGGCGCGCAGCGCGGTGTCGAACTCGATCAGCGTGACGTGGCCCACGATGCCGGCCAGGTCGATCGCCGCTTCGACGCCCGAATTGCCCCCGCCGATCACGGCCACGCGCTTGCCCTTGAACAGCGGGCCGTCGCAATGCGGGCAATACGCCACGCCCTTGTTCTTGAACTCGTGCTCGCCGGGCACGTTGATGTTGCGCCAGCGGGCGCCGGTCGAGATGATGATCGACTTGCTCTTCAAGGAAGCGCCGCTTTCGAGCTGTACCTCGATCAGGTCCCTGCCCGGCACCAATGCCTTGGCGCGCTGCAGGTTCATGATGTCGACGTCGTAGTCGCGCACGTGTTCTTCGAGCGCATGGGCGAACTTCGGTCCTTCGGTTTCCTTGATCGAGATGAAGTTCTCGATCCCCAGCGTGTCGAGCACCTGGCCGCCGAAGCGCTCGGATGCCACGCCGGTGCGAATGCCCTTGCGCGCCGCATATACGGCAGCCGCGGCACCGGCCGGGCCGCCGCCGACGATCAACACGTCGAACGGGTCCTTGGCGGCGATCTTCTTTGCCTCGCGTTCGACGCCGCTGGTATCGATCTTCGCAAGGATCTCTTCCAGGCTCATGCGGCCCTGGCCGAACTCGGTGCCATTCAGGAACACGGTGGGCACGGCCATGACCTGGCGTTCCTTGACCTCGTCCTGGAAGGTGCCGCCTTCGATCATCGTGGTGCGGATGCGCGGGTTCTGCACCGCCATCAGGTTCAGCGCCTGGACCACGTCGGGGCAGTTGTGGCAGGTGAGCGAAACGTAGATCTCGAACTCGAAGTCGCCGTCGAGCGCGCGAATCTGCTCGAGCACGGCTTCTTCGACTTTCGGGGGATAGCCGCCGATCTGCAGCAGCGCAAGGATCAGCGACGTGAATTCATGGCCCATCGGCAGGCCGGCAAAGCGCGGGCCGTGGTTCTCGCTCGGACGGTTGACCGAGAAAGAAGGCTTGCGATGGTTATCGCCGCGGCTTTCGGTCAGCTTGACCAGCGGCGATGCTTCTGCGACGTCCTTCAGCAGCGACAGCAATTCGCCCGAGGCCTTGCCGTCGTCGAGCGAGGCGACGATCTCGATCGGCTGCGTGGCGCGCTCGAGATAAGTCTTCAATTGGGCTTTGGTGCTGGCGTCGAGCATGGCGAAATCACTTTCGATATCTTAAAACTATCAACGAGGAACAAAAAAGCCCGGGGCCTCGTGAGCGCCCGGGCTTTCGCGCGGAACGCTTAGATCTTGCCGACGAGGTCGAACGAAGGCTTCAGCGTTTCGGCGCCTTCGGTCCACTTGGCGGGGCAGACTTCACCGGGGTGGGCGGCGACGTACTGGGCAGCCTTCACGCGGCGCAGCAGTTCGGCGGCATCGCGGCCGATGCCGTTGTCGTGCACTTCGATGGTCTTGATCTTGCCTTCGGGGTCGATCACGAAGGTGCCGCGGTAGGCGAGACCGGCGTCTTCGCCTTCTTCGATCAACACCTGGAAGGCGCGCGACAGTTGCTGGCTGGGGTCGCCGATCAGCGGGTACTTGACCTTGCCGATGGTGTCCGAGGTGTCGTGCCATGCCTTGTGGGTGAAGTGGGTATCGGTCGACACGCCATAGATCTCGACGCCGAGCTTCTGGAATTCTGCGTAATGGTCGGCGAGGTCGCCGAGTTCGGTGGGGCACACGAACGTGAAGTCAGCCGGGTAGAACACCACGACCGACCATTTGCCCTTGAAGTTTTCGTTGCTGACGGGCACGAACTTGCCGTTGTGATACGCGGTGGCCTTAAAGGGAATGATTTCGGTGTTGATCAGGGACATTTACTGTTTCCTTGGTGGTGGCTGATGAAGAGAACGAGTCATGAGTATAACTACCAATCTGTTGTTTTTAATAGTTATGAGCTATCAAAAGTATTGGAGCTTGCTATGTTTGCGATAGAGCCGCCGCCAACGAATACGAACGTGTATCACCATCAAACGCATGCAGACCGGCGCAGCATGGGATTGCTTGCAAGTGCCCGCTCGCCCCTCTCACAATCGGTGCTTTCAGAATAAGGAAAAACCATGAAGGGCGACCCCAAGGTCATCGAACATCTGCAGGCGCAGCTCAAGAACGAGCTCACCGCAATCAACCAGTACTTCCTCCACTACCGCATGCTCAAGCATTGGGGCCTGGACAAGCTGGCGAAGAAGGAATACGAGGAATCGATCGGCGAAATGAAGCACGCCGACAAGCTGATGGACCGCATCTTCATGCTCGACGGCCTGCCGAATCTGCAGGACCTGGGCAAGCTGAACATCGGCGAAGACGTGCCCGAGCTGCTGGGCTGCGACCTGGGCGCCGAAACCGGCGCGCAAGCCACCATCAAGGACGGCATTGCCTACTGCGAAACGGTGCGCGACTACGTCTCACGCGACCTGCTGCAGGAAATCCTGGACGACACCGAAGAGCACATCGACTTTCTCGAAACCCAGATCGAGCTGATCGACAAGGTCGGCCTGCAGAACTACCTGCAATCGCAGATGGGCGAGCTCAGCTGATCGGCGAGGCCGGGCGTAATCGTCAATCGACGTCGCCCGGCGCCTGCGGTCGCTTGCGACCGCTGAGCATGGCAGCCACTAGGTTCTCCCTGTGCCGCCAGCTCGTGAAAACGACACCGGCCAGATGCAGGGCAATCAGCGCCACCAGCGTCCAGGCCAATGCGCGGTGGAGCCATTCCACCCACGCCAGTCCCCAGAACATGTCGAGCGAGTACATCCAGCCCGTGACGCCGACGGCAGCCACCGTGGCCAGCAAGGCAACGACCATCCAGCCACCCAGCGGGTTGTGGCCCACATAGCGCTTTTCTCGCCGGGCAAGCACCTCGCCCGCATAGCGCCGCACTTCTGAAGGCGAACGAACGAACTGGCGGAATCTCGCGTAGCGCCCGCCAAGTCCTCCGCCGATGCAGCGGCCCGCGACCAGGGCCAGTGCCGCGTAGCCCGCCCATTCATGCTGCCGCAGCAGCGCCTCGCCGCTGAACCATGCCACAGCAATGGTGGCCACCAGCGCCCAGTGTGTTGCACGCAGCCAAAGCGCCCAGACCCGCGTCGATGGACGCCCGGAAACCGCATGCACCGCGCGGCGCCTCAGGAAGGCTGCTTGACCTGTCCGACCTTCTCGAAGGTCTTGGGATCGAAGAACGCCTCGGCGCGCTGGCCTTTCTCGTCGAAGCCGTAGACCTCGTAGCAGCCATTGAAGTTCTTGATCTGGCGCACCTTCCAGCCTTCGCCGGTCAGTTTGCGCTGCAGTTCCATCTGCGGACGCATTTCTTCCTTGGGAACCGGCGCGCACTTGACCGCGTCGTGCTCGACGAACTGAGCGGATGCGGACGCGGACCAGAGGACGGCCGCTGCAGCCGCCACACAAAGAAGTGACTTGTTCATGAAGGGTCTCCCGGCATTGCAGGCGCCACGCCGCGGCTCAGATGTCGAGCCACATGCGCAGCAGGTTGTGATAAGTGCTGGTGAGCCCGATCACGCCCGGATCGGTCTCGCCATATTGGCTGCGGAGATGGCGCAGGTGGTTGTCCATTTCGAACAGCAGGCGGCGCTGCTCGTCGCTGCGCACCATACTCTGGATCCAGAAATAGCTCGCCAGGCGATATCCGCGAGTGACGGGAAGCACCCGGTGAACGCTGGTGCCAGGATAGAGCACCATGTCGCCCGCTGCGAGCTTGACGCGCTGGGTGCCGAAAGTGTCTTCGATCACGAGTTCGCCGCCGTCGTATTCGTCGGGCTCGGCCAGGAACAAGGTGCACGAAATGTCGGTGCGCACCCGCCCCGTGCCATCGCGCAGAAACCGGACCGCGCTGTCCACATGATTGCCGAAGCTGTTCGACGCACCGCCGTAGCGGTTGAACAGCGGCGGCGAAATCTGCTTTGGCAGCGCGGCCGAGAAGAAAACCTGATGCCGCTCAAGCCCGCGCAGCAGCAATTGTTGGACCGCGCGGGTTTCTTCGCAGTCTTCCCTCAGCTGCTCGTTGTTCTTCGCCTTGGCCGACTGCTCGCCTGCAGTCAGGCGGCCATCTTCCCAGGGTGCTTGGCCCAGGATTTCCCGGGCCTGGCGGACTTCGTCAGGCGAGAGGACTTCGCGAATGTGCAAGAGCATGAAAAGCGGAAGATCGGTTATGCCGGTCTATTCTAGAAACGTGCACCAACCGTGAAGAGCACCGTGCGCTTGGCACCGGCAATCGCGAAGCCCGGATAGAGCTGATCGCCGTAGAGCTTGTTCGTCACATTGTTGACGTTGAGCTGCGCATACAGGTCGGGGGTGAACTTGTACTCGAGCATCATGTCGCCCACCACGTAGCCCGGGGTGCTGTTGGACAGGCTGGCGGCGCCGCTGGCGCCTTGCAGCGGCCGGTTCTCGGATGCGCCGCGCACGCCGCCCGCAATGCGGAACTTGGGCGTGGCCTGGTAGCTGATCCATGCGGCGCCGCTGTGCTTGGGGGTCAGGCCGACGCGCGAGCCGACGGTGCCCGGCGTCGCGGTGCTGCCGACCTGGTCGATGGTTGCCTTCGGGATGTAGGAGTACGAGAAATAGACTTCCCACTGCGAGGTCAGGCGGCCGACCACGTCGAGTTCGAGACCCTGCGAATGGCGTTTGCCCGACAGCAGGTAGGAAGTGCTTGCAAAGTCCGAATCGGTGGTGCGCTCGTTGGTCTTCTCGGTACGGAAGAGGGCCGCGCGCGTCGACAGCTTGCCATCGAGCCAGTCGAGCTTGGTGCCGAGTTCGATGTTGCGGCTCTTCTCGGGCGGGGTCCCGGCAGTCTGGGGCGACACATATTGGTAGGTGTCAGCCGACGAATTGAACGACGTGCTGTACGACAGGTGATACGACTGCGTGGTCGAAGGCTGATAGAGCACGCCAGCGCGGTAGCTCCAGGCGCCCTGCGACAAATGGGTGGTCGCCACCGTCGGCAGCGGGCTGCCGGCGGAGTAGCGCTCACGCGGATCGGTACAGTTTGCCGTTTGCGTATAGCCGCGCGGCGCGGGGGTGGGCCTCACGCACGCGGGGTTCGTATAGTTGTACTGGTTGAAGTCGCCGCTGAGCCGGTCGTAGCGAACGCCGCCCAGAATCTTCCAGTCGGGTGCAACCTGGACCAGGTCCTGCAGGTAGAGGCCGATCGACTTGGCGGAATACGAACTCGAGTCGCGGTACACCGGCTCCACGAACGTGCCGCTCAGGCCAGCACCATCGTTCGGCGTGCCGACGAAGGTGTTGGCTCGCGATCCCAGCGTGCGGCCGCGGAAGCTGTTGTTGAAGAAGGCATCGTTCTGGTAGCGGCTCGCTTCCTCCTTCGAGGCGTCGACACCGGCCAGCAACTGGTGCTTCATCCCGCCCCAGTTCAGCTCCTTGCTGTAGTCGCTCTGCAGGTACGTGCCTTTGTATTCGTCCTTGCGCGGCGTGAGGCCGCTGCGCGTGAGCACCGTGTAGTCGCCGAAGTTCGCGAGCGTGGTTGGCGCGCCGAACGTGGTGCTGGCGCCGGCTGCGGTGGACCACTGGTTGCGGTCGAAGGTGCCCGACCGCACCTGCGTGCGCAGCTCGCCGCCGTCATCGAAACGGTGGAGCCAGGAAGCCGTGCCGTACGTGGCTTGGCCGAGAAGCTTGTCGGCCGTGGTGCCATAGAAGCTGCCGGGCTTGATCGGTGCGATCGTTCCCAGGCTGCCGATGGTGGGCACGCCGCTCGCGTTGTAGCCGGTGATGCCTTGGCGGCCGGTCGCCACCCAGCGAACCGCCGACAGAGGGACGTTGTCCACGTTCAGGTGAAACAGCCCGACGGTAAATTCATTGGCCGTGCCCATGCCCCAGCTGTACGAAGGCGCAATGCCGTACTTGTCGACCTTGGCGCCGCCGTTGTCGGCCTTGTTCCACATGCCATTGATGCGCAGCGCCGAAGTTTCGCCGGTGCGCACATTGAAGTCGGCCGTCGTGCGGTAGTAGCCGCGCGAGCCGACGGTTGCTTCCACGTCGGTCTGGTCGGCAAGCAAGGGCTTCTTGGTCACCTGGTTGATGACGCCGCCGGTGGAACCGCGTCCGAAGATCATCGATGCCGAACCGCGCAGCACCTCGACGCGCTCGAGGTTGAAGGTGTCGCGATCGTATTGCGAGGGATCGCGCATGCCGTCGATGAGCAAGTCGCCAACGGTTGCCACGGGAAAACCGCGCAGCCGGATGTCCTGGTCGGTGCCGTTTTCGGTCGCGGCGAAGGTGATGCCGGCCGAATAGTGCAAGGCGTCGCGAAGCGTATCGAGCTTGACGTCGTCGATCAGTTTTTCGGTGATGACGTTGATCGACTGGGGAATGTCGCGAATCTCTTGCGTGCCCTTGCCGATGTTGGTCTTCTTGGTCTGGACCTGGTCCTTGCCTTGCGTCTCGGCCTGCTCCGTCACCGTGACGGTGCCCAGCGTTCCGCCCTGCACCGTGGCCGGCGGTGTTTGCGCCCAGCTGCTGACGGAGGCAGCCAGCATCAGGGCTCCGAAAGGCAGCATTGCCGCTTCTCGCGGTGCGGCATTCAGGGCGCCCACGGCAGGAGCAGAAGAAGACACGGGGCGCGACACACGCGCGCGCCGACGAACGACATTGGCCAAGATAACCTCCCAGAAAGCCCAAACGGCTGGTTTTTAGATGGAATGGCTGGCTTGCATCGGTGCTTGCACCGGTGTGGCTTGCCGAAATCGGGCTGAAGTGTAGTGCGAACGTAGTTCTTAATCATTCGCATTGAGATTCGCCGTTGCAAGGCAGCAACACCGATCCGAACCAGTACCGAAGACCTATCTTCAGGATAGTTATTGAAAATGCGAGAGATTCGTATTTATAATTGGCTCGAACTTCAACCAGCCAGCCAACTGCCGCTTTCACCGCCATGATCGTTTGCGTCTGCCGCCGAGTCTCCGACCGTGAAATCGCACGTCACGTGCGAGCGGGCATGACTTTCGACGAAGTCCAGTTCGAGCTTGGCGTGGCCACCCAGTGTGGCCAATGTGAAGGTTGTGCGCGCGATATCGTCGCGCAGTGCAGCGCCTCGCATCCGGTCGCCGCGCTGAACCGCGAATCGGGAACGAGTGCGATCCAGCTTGCCACCTCCATCTCGGAAAGCAAGGCATGGAACTCTTCTCGGCTCTCGGCGGCAGCCTGATCTTCGTTGCAGGTTCGGTCTGGTGGATCTTTCGTAAGTAAACAGTAGTCGTAGCGGTTTTGCTGCAATCGGGGCACGTTTCGGCGTGCCCGCATTCGAATGGTTGATCGTGTCTGACCGCTTTGCCCCTCCCCCCTCCGTTCTGGGCCTCTCGCGCAATGCACTCATTGCCGGGGGCGTGATCCTGTTTCATGCGGCTGCGCTGTGGGCGCTGCAAAGCGGCCTGCTGCGCCGCGCCGCCGAAGTGGTGATCCCCGTCGAAATACTGAGCCAGTTCGTCGAGCCGCCCAAGCCGGCCGAACCGCCGCCCCCTCCTCCCCCGCCGCCGCAGCGCAAGCCGGAGGCCGTCAAGCCTCCGCCGCGACCTGTTGCGGTTCGTGAGCCCAAGCCGACACCTGCGCCCGCCGCTCCCGTGGGCGTGCCCGAACCTCCTCCGCCCGCGCCGGCACCTGTGGCAGAAGCTCCAGCGCCGCCCGCTCCCCCGGCGCCGCCGCCAGCCCCGCCAGCGCCGCCCGCACCGCGGACGATCGAGATTACGGAAGGCCAGACGCGCTACGTCAGGGAGCCCAAGCTCGTCTTTCCCAGCATGAGCAAGCGACTGGGCGAATCCGGAACCACCGTCGTCTCGATCTATTTCGACAGCGAAGGCTTCGCCAAGCGGGTCGAACTCTTCAAGTCCAGCGGATTCGAACGGCTCGACGAAGCGGCGCTCAGCGCCGCCCGGACCGCCCAGGTCACCCCTTTCAGGCAAACGGGAGGCAACGCGCAGACCACCTACCTTCTGCGGGCGCCCTTCTCATTCAAACTGAACTAATTTTTCTCTGGAGCAACTTCGTATGGATTCCCAATTCGGCTTGATGAACGTCTGGAACCAGGGCGATTTCGTCACCAAGGCCGTCGCGGTGCTGTTGATCGGCATGTCGCTTGTGTCGTGGATCGTGATCATCATCAAGGCCCTCGACGTCATCAAATACAAGCGTCTTGCCAAGCACTCGCAGGATTTCTGGCACAGCGAAGACTTCGCAACCGCGCTGAACAAGCTCGGCAAGGACGA
The DNA here is from genome assembly GCF_900099805.1 of Variovorax sp. OV700. Classification (GTDB taxonomy): domain Bacteria; phylum Pseudomonadota; class Gammaproteobacteria; order Burkholderiales; family Burkholderiaceae_C; genus Variovorax. The sequence goes on from NZ_FNDR01000001.1 coordinate 471,143, forward strand.
CGGAAACCCGTTTCGCGCGCTCGCGCTCGAAGGCCGCGAAGCGGCTGCTCACCACCGCAACACCAAGGCTCATTTGCATGACGCCCTGGATGTGAGCGACTGGATCACGCGCGCATTGCGCAACGGCATCGACGCATTCACCGCCCGCCTCCAGACCGGCCTGGCCATCCTGGCGTCGGTGGGCTCGACGGCCCCTTTCATCGGCCTGTTCGGAACCGTCTGGGGCATCTATCACGCGCTCATGAGCATCAGCACGGCCGGCCAGGCCACCATCGACAAGGTGGCGGGCCCGATCGGCGAAGCGCTGATCATGACGGCCCTGGGCCTCGCGGTGGCCATTCCTGCGGTGCTGGGCTACAACGCGCTGGTGCGCGGCAACAAGTTCGTGCTGACCAAGCTCAACAGCTTTGCGCATGACCTGCACGCCTACTTCGTGACCGGCGCACGCGTGCAAAGCGGCACGGGCGACGCCATCGTGGTCCCGCTCAAGAAGGGCTGAGCATCATGGCTTTTGGTACCCAGGACGAACCCGATGAGGTGATGAACGAGATCAACATGACGCCGCTGGTCGACGTCATGCTGGTGCTCCTGATCATCTTCATCATCACCGTGCCGGTGATGAAGCACGCAGTCAACATCGACCTGCCCCGCGCCACCAGCGAGCCCGAGCAGCCCAAGCCGCAGAACATCCTGTTCAGCATCACGGCCGACGGCAGCTACTACTGGAACGAGCAGAAGGTCGAAGATGGGGAGTTGCCCGCCCGCTTGGCAGCCGAGGCCGCCAAGAACCCGCAGCCCGAGCTGCACATCCGTGGCGACAAGGCCGTCCGCTACGAGCGCGTGGCCAAGGCGATGTCACAGGCGCGGGAAGCCGGCGTGCGCAAGATCGGCTTCATTACCGAGCCCGACGCGAAATAGGCCACTGCGCGCAAGAAAAAAAGTTGATCGCCGCGATTGACTTTTTATTGCGAATCATTATCATTCACTCATCGCTTCGATAAGGGAATTTCAAATGCAAGCCAAGCCCAACGCCTTTTCTGTTCTGAGCCATCCTTCGCTCGATCAATCGGGTGGCGGTCATGCATCCATCCAGGCCGCCCGTCCGGCGCCCTTGGTCGAAAGCACGGAGCTTCTCAAAGGAAGCAAGACCGTGGGCATCATGCACAACGGTTCCCTCTATCGGCTCCAGGCCACCAAACTCGGCAAGCTGATTCTTACCAAGTAAAAATCAGCCCGCCCCTCGCGCAAGTTTCATCGTGGGGCGACTTGAGGAGATTTCATCTCCGAGGGTCGTTTTTTGCTAGCCAACGGTTCGCCGACTAGCCAAGCTTTTTTTCCACGCTGAGCACTCAACCAAAAACGCCGACCCTTGGTCGGCGTCTTGCTTTGTGGCTTCAGGTTCTCAGAGGCCGAGCGCCGCGATGCCAGCCTTGGCAATCTGGGCATCTTCGTTCGACTTGACGCCGCTCACGCCGACGGCGCCGATCACCTGGCCGTCCTTGACGATGGGCACGCCGCCTTCGAGCAGGCCCTGCACCGCAGGCGCCGTGAGAAACGCCGTGCGGCCGCCGTTGATGATGTCTTCGTAGACCTTGCTCTCGCGGCGGCCCATGGCAGCCGTGTGGGCCTTGGCAGGCGCAATGTGCGACGACAGTGCCGCGGCGCCGTCCAGGCGCTGGAGCCAGAGCAGGTTGCCGGCGTCGTCGGAAATGGCAATGGTCACGGCCCAGTTGTTCTTGAGGGCTTCGGCTTCGGCCGCGGCGGCAATGGCCTTGACGTCGACGAGTTCGAGGAAGGACTTGGTCTTCATGATGGGAGCAGGTTCGTAAAACCCGACAGCATAACGGCCAAAGCGCCCGAAACCCCGACGAGGCTTAGGACCATCGCCCATACGGTCTTTTCGCTGCCCCCTCTTGCAGACCCCTAGAATGCGCCCAACTGCATCACTGCAGCAATCAAAGGAGCTACGGCCATGAACGACCGCGTTACCACCCTCGACACTTCCACCGGCTACGGCCAGGTGCTGCCGCAGGCTGAACGCCAACGCGTGCTGCGCAACACCTACTGGCTGCTTGCACTGAGCATGCTCCCCACCGTGCTGGGCGCCTGGATCGGCGTCAGCACCGGCATCACGCGCTCCCTCACGGGCGGCCTCGGCCTCATGGTTTTCCTCGGCGGCGCTTTCGGTTTCATGTTCGCCATCGAAAAGACCAAGAACTCCGCCGCTGGTGTGCCAGTGCTGCTGGCCTTCACGTTCTTCATGGGCCTCATGCTGTCGCGCCTGATCGCGATGGTGCTGGGCTTCAAGAACGGCCCCGAGCTCGTCATGACCGCGTTCGGCGGCACCGCTGGTGTGTTCTTCGTGATGGCTTCGTTGGCGACCGTCATCAAGCGCGACCTGTCCGGCATGGGCAAGTGGCTCTTCGTCGGCGCCCTGGTGCTGATGGTAGGCGCCATCATCAACGTCTTCGTGGGCTCCAGCGCAGGCATGATGGCCATCTCGGTGGCGGCCATCGGCATCTTCTCGGCCTTCATGCTCTATGACCTGAAGCAGATCATGGACGGCGGCGAGACCAACTACATCAGTGCCACGCTGGCGCTCTACCTGGACCTGTTCAACGTGTTCCAGAGCCTGCTGGCCCTGCTGGGCATTGCCGGCGGCGAGCGCGACTGAACGAACGAGCAAGGCGCCGCGTGCGCCAATGAAAAAAGGGCCCGACGGGCCCTTTTTTCATGCCAGCTCGAACACCGCAATCGACTCGACATGCGCCGTGTGCGGGAACATGTTGATCACCCCCGCAAAGGTACAGCGGTAGCCGGCCTGGTGAACCAGCAGCCCGGCATCGCGCGCCAGGGTGGACGGATTGCAGCTCACGTACACGATGCGCTTCGGCGGCGTCCAGCCATCGGTCCGCAGCTCGGGCTGCAGGTGCAGATCGGCCATGGCCTTGGCCAGCGCGAAGGCACCCTCGCGCGGCGGGTCGACCAGCCACTTTTCGGCGCTGCCGTCGGCCACCAGCATGGCGGGGGTCATCTCGAAGAGGTTCCGCGCCACGAACCGGGTCGGCGAGAGCGCCCGCCTGGCGGACGTGGCAGGCTGGTTTTTCTTGAAGTTGTCGCTTGCGCGCGCCACCAGCGTGTCGCTGCCCTCGATGCCCAGCACCTCGCGCGCCCGGCTGGCCAGCGGCAAGGTGAAGTTGCCCAGACCGCAGAACCAGTCGATCACGCGCTCTTCCGGCGCCACATCGAGCAGGCGCATCGCCTTGCCCACCAGCGCACGGTTGATGTGCGGATTGACCTGCGTGAAGTCGGTCGGCTTGAACGGCATGGTCACGCCGAACTCGGGCAGTTCGTACGACAGCGGCGTTCCGCCTTCTTCCAGCAGCTTCACGGTTTCAGGGCCCTTGGCCTGCAGCCACCACTGGACGCCTGCGTTCTGCGCCGCAAAAGCCTTCAGGCGACCGATGTCCGCATCGGAGAGCGGCGCCAGATGCCGGAGCACCAGCGCAATCGTGCCGAGCGCGATGGTACCGGGCGCATCGCCGCAGGCGAGCTCGATCTGTGGACAGGTCTCGCGCGCATCCATCGAACCGATCAGCGCGCGCAGCGGCATCAGCATGTCGCTGACCTGCTTGGGCAGCACCGGGCAGACTTGCATGTCGGCGAGATAGCGGCTCTTGCGCTCATGGAAACCGATCAGCACCGTCCCCTTCTTGACCACGTGGCGCACCGAGAGCCGCGCGCGATAGCGGTAATGCCACGCGGGGCCTTCCATCGGCCGCAACACGTTCTCGGGCCGCACCTTGCCAAGGTGCCACAGGTTGTCTTCGAGCGCGCGCTGCTTCACCGCCACCTGTGCCGCGGCGTCCAGGTGCTGCATCTTGCAGCCGCCGCACGCACCGGTATGCAAGCCGAAATGCGGGCAGCCGGGGTGCACCCGCTGTGACGATTCGCGCCGGATGGCCGTGACCGTGCCCTGCTCCCAGTTGTTCTTGCGGCGGTGCACATTGAACTGCACTTCTTCGAAAGGCAGGGCGCCTTCGATGAACACGACCATGCCTTCGGCGTTGTGCGCTACGCCCTGCGCGTCGAGGTCGAGCGACTCGACCTTGAGCCATTCGTCACGCGCGGTCGCCGGGGTTTTCGCGGGGACTTTCTTTTCTTCGATGGATTCCGTCATCCCCCGATTGTCTCAGCGCCGGCCCGGCCTTCCGCGGCGGTGGCCGCCACGGCTACAACAGGGCGTCGCGCCCCACGCCGGAGCGGATCAGCTGGCGCCGCATCTTGGCCAACGCCTCGTTCTGGATCTGCCGCACGCGCTCGCGCGTCAGGCCGAGACGGACGCTCAGCACTTCGAGCGTTTCGGGCTCGCGGTCGCGCAGGCCGTAGCGGCCTTCCAGCACCTCACGCTCGCGCGCATCCAGGGCATGGACCCACTGATCGAGCAGGCGAGCGACTTCGTGGGTCTGCGTGACGTCGGTCGGATCGCCCTGTTCATCGTCGGAAGCCACGGTGTCGGCCAGCGTAAAGCCGCCCTCTTCTCCGCGTGCGTCGCCCGCATCGAGTGAGCGCGGCGCTTCCGAAAGGGCGAGCAGTTCCGCGACCGCCTGCACGTCGCGGCCCAGGAGTGCAGCGATGTCTTCCACCCGCACGCCGTCGGGCCGATGCACCAGGAATTCCGCGTTGCCTTCCAGCGTTCGGCGCGCCCGCAGCACTTGCTGCAGTTCGCGCACCACATGCACCGGCAGGCGGATGGCACGGGCCTGGGTCATCACCGCGCGCTCCACCGACTGGCGAATCCACCAGGTGGCATAAGTGGAAAAGCGAAAACCGCGCTCGGGCTCGAACTTGGTGATGGCGTGCATCAGGCCGAGATTGCCTTCTTCGATGAGATCGGAGAGCGGAACACCACGGCCGAGATAGGCCTTGGCAATGTTCACAACCAGCCTCAGGTTGTGTTCGATCATCGATTGCCGCGCTTCGAAACTGCCGGCCCGCGCAGCGCATGCGGCCTTGTATTCCTCTTCCGGCGTGAAGAGCTCGGTTCGCCGCACCTGTCGCAAATAGATCGTCAGGGCATCCGCGCCCTCGCCGCCGATCGATGGCTCTGCTGCCCCTTCGAAGTCTGGGGCGAAAGCGGGCTTTGCCGGTGTCGCGTCTTCGCTTTTGTTTTCTACCGCCCCGCCCCGGCTCGCCAGCCGACGCACAGCAAGCGTGCGACGGAGGCGAGAGGCGGCCATGGCATCACCGGCTCGGCAGGTAGCGCGCCGGATCGACAGGCTTGCCCTGGCGGCGGATTTCGAAATGCAGCTTCACGCGGTCCGCGTCGCTGTTGCCCATTTCGGCGATCTTCTGGCCCTTTTGAACCGACTGGTCTTCCTTCACGAGCAGCGTCTGGTTGTGCGCATACGCCGTGAGATAGGTGTTGTTGTGCTTGAGGATGATCAGGTTGCCATAGCCGCGCAGGCCGGCGCCCGCATAGACCACGCGTCCGTCGGCCGCAGCCAGCACCGCATCGCCAGCCTTGCCGCCGATGTCGAATCCCTTGTTCTTGGCATCGTCGAAGCCCGCGATGAGGGTGCCATGCGCCGGCCAGATCCAGCCGAGGTCTTCGTCAGCCGAGTTCGAGGCAGGTGCCGATGGCGACGCGGTGACCGGCGGCTTGCCGGTCGCTGCGCTCGCGGGCGCCGTGGGCACCACCGCCGACGGCGGCGGCACGGGCTTGGTAACCACTCCATCTGCGGGTGAGGGTGCGGGCGCGGTCGCGAGAGAGGTGGCCCCGCTCGCCGGTCCCATCGGCGGAATCACGCGCAACACCTGGCCGACTTCGATCAGGTCGGGATTCTCGAGATTGTTCCAGCGAACGATGTTCTGCCAGCTTTGGCCGGTTTCGTTTCCGATGCGGCGAATCGTGTCGCCAGGGCGCACGGTGTAGTAGCCGGGCTTGCCGTAGTTTTCGATGCCCGGAAGGGGCTTACCCGAGGCATCGGTGGTGATGAGCGGGCCACCGGGTGCCGCGCCGGGCGCGCGCGTCATCGTGCCCCGGTCTTCGACCGGTGCCGGCCCTCGCGGTGCGGCGCAGCCTGCGATCACGAGCACAACGGCCAACGTGATACCAGCGCACCAACTCCGATTGCCAAAACCCTGCATTTGTTGTTCCTTCAAGCGATGCCCGATTTTAGGGGGACAAAGTGAACCGCCTCAAGAATGCGGCGCTCGAGTCCGCGGGCGGTTTTATCGATGACGACGAGGGCCTGTCCGCCCCCCGCCGATTGCGTGGGCGCGACGATGCGTCCGCCCACGGCGAGTTGTTCGGTCCAGGCTTCCGGAACCGCTTCGCCGCCCGCCGCGGCGATGATGCCCGCGTACGGAGCGCCCTTGGCATAGCCGACCATGCCGTCACCCAGCATCAGGTGCACCGTTGCCAATCGGAAGTGCCGCAGATTGGTGCGCGCGCGCTCGTGCAGGCCGCGCAGGCGCTCGATGCTGTAGACCTCGGTGGCCACATGGTTCAGCACCGCCGCCTGGTAACCGCAGCCGGTGCCGATTTCCAGCACGCGCCCCAAGCGCTCCTGCGGCTTTCCGGCGAGCGCCGGCGCGCCCAGCAGAAGCTCGATCATCCGAGCCACCACGCTGGGTTTGGAGATGGTCTGGCCCAGCCCGATGGGCAGGCTCGTGTCCTCGTATGCCTGATTGACCAGTGCACTGTCGACGAAGCGATGCCGCTCCACCGCGCCCAATGCGCGCAGCACGCGCAGATCGGAGATGCCCTGGGCGGCAAGTTTCTGCACCATGCGCGCACGCACGGCGTCGGAAGCCATCGAGGGCGTGGTGGGCACCATCGGCTTCGCCGGCACAGCGGGCAACCGCCCTCGCGTGGCGGCTGAAGCAGTGGGTGTCAGGCGAACCGGGAATCCAGGCCGTTGCGTGGCCATGTCAATTGCCGAGACGGGCAACCGTCTCGCGCCATTGCCCCAGGTTGGCATGGTCTGTCAGGTCGATCTGCAGCGGCGTCAATGCGATGTGGCCAGCCGCGGTGGCATGAAAGTCGGTGCCTTCGCCGCTGTCCTTCGCGCTGCCGGCGCCTGCGATCCAGTACATGGTCTCGCCGCGCGGGCTTTCCTGCGTAATGACTTTTTCCGCCGCATGGCGGCGGCCCAGCCGGCACACCTTCATCGGCTTGAGTTCGTCGAAGGGCCGGTTCGGCACATTCACGTTGAGCAGGAACGCGCCGCCATCTAGCATGCGCTCGCGTTCGATCTGCTGCACCAGCCGCCGCGCCACCTGCGCAGCCGCATCAACATGCGCCCACCCTTTTTCGATCTGCGAAAACGCGATGGCCGGAATGCCGAACAGATACGCCTCCATTGCCGCGCCCACGGTGCCCGAATAAATGGTGTCGTCGCCCATGTTGGCGCCGTTGTTGATGCCGGACACCACCAGATCGGGCCGGTAGTCGAGCAGCCCCTTCAGCGCGATGTGCACGCAGTCGGCCGGCGTGCCTGTCACATAGCGAAAACCGTTGTGTGCCTTGTGTACGTAGAGCGGTGCCGCCAGCGTGAGTGCATTCGACTTGGCGCTGTTGTTGTGCTCGGGTGCAACCACCTCGACATCGGCGATGTCTTTCAGAGCGTCGTGCAATGCGACGATGCCTGGTGCCTGAAAGCCATCGTCATTGGAAATAAGTATCTTCATGGTGCTTTTCGGTGCCCGGATTGTAGGCGCCGGGTGCGTCGCAGCAGGGACAAGGGCGCCCTGCCGCGCCCCCTATCATCGCCTCGCATTCATTGCCCACACACGACTGATTCAAAGGAGACTCGAGCATGCACGCATGGCTTTGCGAAAACCCCACCGGCGTCGATGCGCTGAACTGGAAAGAACTGCCCACACCGGTGCCAGGTCCGGGCCAGGTGCTGATCGAAATCAAGGCGGCGAGCCTCAATTTTCCCGACCTGCTGATCGTCCAGAACAAATACCAGATGAAGCCGCCGCTGCCCTTCGTCCCGGGTTCTGAATACGCCGGCGTTGTCCAGGCGGTGGGTGAAGGCGTCACACATCTGAAGGTGGGACAGAACGTGGCGTGCCTCTCGGGTACGGGCGGGTTTGCAACCCACACACTGGCCCCGGCCGCGCTTTGCATGCCGCTGCCGGAAGGCTTCGGCCACGTCGATGCGGCGGCTTTCATCATGATCTATGCCACCTCATGGCATGCATTGATGGACCGCGCGCAATTGAAGGCCGGAGAAACCGTGCTCGTCCTCGGCGCCGCTGGCGGTGTGGGCACCGCGGCCATCCAGATTGCAAAGGCGGCGGGTGCCAAAGTAATAGCAGCGGCTTCGACCGACGAGAAATGCGAGCTCTGCCGCTCCATTGGCGCCGACGCCACAATCAACTACACGACGCATGCGCTTCCGGGCGGGTTTCGCGACGCCATCAAGGCCGCGACCGACGGCAAGGGGCCCGATGTCATTTACGACCCGGTGGGCGGCGAGTTCGCGGAGCCGGCATTTCGTTCGATTGCATGGCGCGGGCGCTATTTGGTCGTTGGCTTTGCTTCGGGCCCGATTCCGTCGCTGCCATTGAATCTGACGCTGTTGAAAGGTGCGTCGCTGGTCGGCGTGTTCTGGGGCGATTTCGCCAAGCGCGAGCCCAAGGCCAATGCGCAAATGATGGCCGAATTGGCCCACTGGTACGGCCAGGGAAAGATCAAGCCCGTCATCGACAGCACCATGCCGATGGCGCAATTGAAAGCCGCCTATGCCCATATGGGCTCGCGCGGCGTCAAAGGAAAACTCGTGATGGTGAACTGAGCGCACCGCCCGCACCGGCTCCTCAGGCAATAAAAAAGCCCGCGCATGCGGGCTTTTTTTCGGGCGGAGGCTCGTCAGACGCTTACTTGATCTCGAATTCGGTCAGCGACTTGCCGGCGGCCAATGCTTCGGTGACCCAGCGCGGCTTGCGGCCACGGCCGCCGGACCAGGTTTCGCCGGTCGGGCCGCGGTATTTGGCCGCTGCCTTGGCGGCGGGAACCCCGGCGCTGCGCTTGACCGAAGCGCCGCGTGCGGTCAGTTTCAGGTCAGAAGCCGTCAAACCGTATTCGGCGATCTTTCTGCGCACATCTTCAATGATGCCAGCGCGCTCTTCGTTGCGAAGGTCTTCGGCCTGCTTGCGCAATTGCGCAATCTGCTCGTCGTACTTCTTGATCTGAGAATTGATATCGGCAAGGGTCGAAGCCATTTTGGACTCCTGAAAATTGGAAACGGGCGGATTTTAATTCAATTCCAATTTAAAACAAGCAGGCTGTGACGAGAAAAAGGCGCCGGCACGCACGGATTGCGGCAGCGCACAACCCAAAACTCGCCCGCGCGGACGTTTTATGGAACAAAAAGGAAGGGGGAGACTCTAGGGCACCGGCGAAAGCGGTAGCTGGAAATGACAACGCCGGGGCGGGCCCGGCGTAGTGGTTTCCATGGACGCTATTGCGCAATAGCAGTCGGGAAAGAATTTTTGGGGTGGCTGATGGGACTCGAACCCACGACGACCAGAATCACAATCTGGGACTCTACCAGCTGAGCTACAGCCACCGCAGAGCCCGCAATTGTAGCGGTAAAAATGGCTGTTTTCGCTACTCCCGCAGGTACGGACCGCTGAAAATCTTCTTATCCCGCTGCCAAGGGGCCGGCTGGCGCGGCCTCCTTGATCTTGATGGAGCCGTCCGGCCGCTCGCAGGTTCCGATCAGCAGCCCGCTCGCAAGCGCATGCTCGCGCAGCGCATTGAAGACCTCGTCGCGCCCCGGTGTGGCAGAAAACAACGGCGCGCCGCCAAGCGCAAATATCTGGAACGCGTAGCGGTGCGCGCCGTGCCCCGGCGGCGGATCGGGTGGCAGCCAGGCCGCCTGCAGCCCGGAGTTGCGTCCGACGTGCAAGCCGGCGGCGCCTCCGTTGCCCGGGCTTGGAATGGCTGCCTCGTCGAGCTTGCCTTCGCTCGGCCGCAGCCCCACCACGATCGCGTGAACCAGCGGATTCGGGGTGGGCGAATCGGCGTCCTCCACCAGCAGTACCAGCGAGGTGGTTTCGGTCGGCAGATCGGCCCATTGCAGCGGCGGCGAGAGCCCTTCGCCATCGGCGGTGTAGCGCGATGGCAGGGGCGCATGGTCCACGAAGGCCACGCTGGTCAGCGCGATCGATGCCATGCCCTGGCGCATGCCCAGCGCATTGAAAACGATCTTGTCCAGGCCCGCGCGCATGCCGTGCAGCGCGTGGCCGATGACTTCAGGCAATTTCTCAAGCATGACGCCGGTATAGCGCTGCGCGGCGCGGCGGCCTGTAGGACGCTACAGCATGCGCGGCATGGCCATCCGCGCCAAAATCCCGGACCACGGTTTCACGGACTTCACGCGGCTTGGCGACTGTATTGCTCCGCTATCATGAATGCCGCTTGCACCGACGGCGCAGGTTCTCCACGCGCTTCCATTTCACCGCCAAAGGATTTTTCATGAGCATCGTCTGGACCATTCTGATCGGGTTCATCGTGGGTCTCGTGGCACGCGCCGTCAAGCCCGGCGACGACTCCGCGGGCTTCATCGTGACCACGCTGATCGGCATTGCGGGATCGTTGATCGTGACCTATGTCGGCCAGGCCATGGGCTGGTATACGGCTGGACAAGGTGCGGGCTTCATCGCGTCCGTGCTCGGCGCGATCGTGCTGCTGGTTCTCTACGGCCTGATCAAGCGCAAGAGCTAGTAGCAGCACGGCAGGTGGTGCGGACCGTGCCGCGCAAGCCAAGAGCCAAGCATCACGTCTATGTGGTCGAGTTGGACGACCGCGTATGGAATCACGGCCGCTTCAGGCGCGCCAATCCCGGCTACCAGCTCGGCAAGCCCTTTGTGTATGTGGGAATGACCGGGCTCGACCCGGACATCCGCTTCGACAAGCACAAGGCCGGCATCCAGGCCAACAGCTTCGTCCAGGCGTTCGGCGTACGGCTCCTGCCCTCCCTTTACGAACGCTACAACCCCCTGAGCTACGAGGACGCGCGATCGAGGGAGGTCGAGCTTGGCATCGCGCTGCGCAAGAGCGGCTACGGCGTCTGGCAGGCCTGAGACCAGCGGCCTCCCCACGCCAGGCCAGTGCCCTCGTCAGGAGTAGGTCACCCAGCCTTCGTAGGCCGGGCCGTCCAGGTGCGGCAGCGTGTTGTACGTCACTAGCATGTGGCGCTTGGGCGTGAAAGCAAACTCGGTCACCGAGGTATTGCGGATGCGGAGATTGAGTTCGATCGTGGTTTCAGGGCTCGTGCCAAGCACATGGCCGACGGCCGTGCTGATCGGTCCGCCGCTGGACACCACAAGCACCTTGGCGCCGTGGTGGCGGTCGCGCACATGGTCGAGCGCCGCCGTCACGCCGGCCAGAAAATCGACATAGCTCGGCATGCCGGCAGGCTGGGTCTTGCCCTGCATCCAGGCGCCCAGGCCATCGCGCAAGAGGCGAAAGTGGTGCCGGTACATCTCGGGCGAATCGGGCTTCTCGAGCTTGCCTTCGTGAATGGTGGCAATGAGCGCTTCGCTGTCGTACTCGTTGAGCCCAGGCCAAGGGAGCACGTCGTCGCGCTGGAGGCCAAGCCCTTCGGCAATGCCCTCCCAGGTCTGGCGATGGCGCTTCAGCGTGCCGGTGATCACGGCATCGAAATGCATGCCGCGCTCGCGCCAGTATTCGCCGAGGCGCACCGACTGCCTGTGCCCGAGCTCGCTCAGGTTGTCATAGTCGGCGGCGCCGAAGCTGGCCTGGCCGTGGCGCACGAGATAGAGGGTTCCCATGAAACGGATTCTGGCAACAAGCGCATGGCGCGCTTGTCCCACGTGCGACGGCGCGCCGGGTCAGCGACCCGAACGCGACACCGCGTGCATCACCGGGCCGCCGCGGGCAGCGTATCCGCCGGCTTCGGCACCAGAATCTCGGCCTTGAAACGTTCCTTGAGCAAGTTGTAGTACGCGAGTTCTTCCGCCGCCGTGACCGATTGGCCGACCTGCGCGTTTTCCTGCTGAGCCTGCTCCGGCGCCGACGGCGTGCGTGGAACGACCTTGGTCACCCGCACCACCGCATAACCCTGGGTGCCCAGGTCCACGCCCACCAGTGCGGGCAGCTTGGCCGCGTCGGCGCGCAGCGCGGCGTCGATGACCGAAATGGGTTGGTTCTGTGCTTCGCGGCGCGACACCGTGACCGGCGCGCCGAACGTTGCACCGTCGGCCTTCGCGGTCCAGGCAGCGAGCTTGGCTTCTCCCTCGGCCTTGGCCATGACCGCGGCGCGCTCGGTGACGAGTTGCGCACGGATCTTGTCCTTGACTTCGGCCAGGGGCATCGGATGCGCAGGCGTGTATTTGTTCACGCGGCCTGCCGCGAGCTGGCTGGAACCGACCTCGGTCGCCTCGGTGTTCTGCTTGCGCTCCAGCGAGTCGGCCGCGAACAGTGCGTTCAGGAAATTGCGATTTGCCAGCACGCCAGTAACGCCGGGTGCAGGCGTGCGCGCAACGTTGTTTGCCGTCTGGATCGTGAGCTTCAGCTTTTCGGCCGCGGGCTTGAGACTGTCCGGCTGCTGATAGACCGCATCGGTGAAGGCTTCCGCGGCCTTGGCAAATTCCTGCGTGGCCTGCTGCGCACGAACCTCGTTCTCGATGGTGGCACGCACCTGCTCGAACGGCGGCACCACGGCCGGCTTGATGTCGGCCAGGCGGATGATGTGATAGCCGAACTCGGTTTCGATCACGTCGCTGATGTCGCCCTTCTTGAGCGCGAACATCGCGTCTTCGAAAGGCTTGACCATTGCACCGCGCGTCACGAAGTCGAGGTCGCCGCCCTTCTCCGCCGACCCGGGGTCTTGCGAATTCTTGCGCGCAACGTCGGCAAAGGTGGCGGGCGCCTTCTTCACTTCGGCCAGCAGTTGCTCCGCCTTGGCTTTCGCCTTGGCGCGATCGGCCGCCGATGCGCTGGCCGGCGCGGTGATCAGGATGTGGCTGGCGCGGCGCTCTTCCTTGGTGCCGAAGCGCGCCGTGTTCTGTTCGTAGTAGGTCTTGAGATCGGCCTCGTTGACCGAGACGTTCTTCTTGGCCGCCTCCAGGTCGAGCACGAGGTACTCGATACTGGCCTGCTCGGGCGACTGGAACTGCGCCGTGTGGGCCTTGTAGTAGGTCTCGATGTCGGCATCGCTGACCGTCACCTTCGGCGCAAAGCTTTCGGGGGTAAAGCGTGCGATCTGGATCTCGCGCCTGTCATAGAAGGCATTGATCGTGGCCGCGGCCAGTGCGGGCGGCGTGAACGCCGTGCCCGAGATACCCAACAGCACCTGCTGCGTGGCCAGGTCGGCGCGCATTGCGGCTTCGTACTGCTCGGGGGTGCGTCCCGTCACGCGCTGGAAGGTCTCGCGGTCGAACTTGCCGTCCGGCGTACGGAATGCGGCAAGTCCTGCATCCTGTGCAAAGAGTCGCGTCAAGCGCTCTTCGGAAACCGTCACATTCGACTTGGCCGCCGCCGCGGCCAGCACGCGATCGCGCACCATGCGCTCCAGCGTGCCGTAACGCATCACGTCGGATTCAAGCAGCGCCGCATCGACATTCGGCGACTGCTGGCGGATGCGGTCGCTTTCGATGCGATGCTGCGCATCCCACTCGGGCCGGGTGATGTTGTTGCCGTCGACACGCGCAACCTTTTCGTCGCCGGAGCCCTGGTAGCGCTCCACGCCAAAAAGGACGAACGAGGGAATGATCAGCAAGAACAAGAAAATCAGGACGATCTTGTTGTACCTGCGGAAGAAATCAAACATGCTTGAACACTCTTTTGCGACGGATGTCGGACGGCAATAAAAAAGGCGAACCAGTGTTCGCCTTTGCATCGGGTGGTGGTGGGTGCTGAGGGGCTCGAACCCCCGACCTACGCCTTGTAAGGGCGCCGCTCTACCAGCTGAGCTAAGCACCCCACCGGGAATACTCTCCGAGTCTACGTCTTAGTTCAGCGCGTCTTTCAACGCCTTGCCTGGACGGAACTTCGGAATCTTGGCGGCCTTGATTTTAATCGCGTCGCCGGTGCGTGGATTGCGACCGGTGCGGGCGGCGCGTTTACCGACTGCGAAAGTGCCGAAACCGACGAGCGACACGGAGCCGCCTTTTTTGAGCGTGGTGCGAATCGCGCCGATGGTGGATTCAAGCGCGCGGGTAGCGGCTGCCTTGGAAATATCGGCGTTTTTTGCGATGTGCTCAATCAGTTCGGTCTTGTTCACAAGGGCCCCTTGTCGAAGAAATAAAGTTTGTCGGCTTTCGTCAGCTGCGAGCTGGCCGCGAAACGACGCGACTCACAAAGCCTGGCAGGACTGACGCCTCGGCAGCGCGCTGCCAGCGAGGATTACAACCACTGGTCTGCAGGGTGTCAATACGACACGAGGCCATGCAGAACAGCGGAGCGCGCGATTTTAGGGGCGTTTCATGAAGCCGAATTTCAAATGGCTTCGGCAATGGCCTTGCCGAGGTCGCTGGTGCTCGCGTTACCCCCGATGTCGGGGGTGCGCGGTGCTCCGCTTTGGGGCGCCAGCACTTTTTCGATGGTGGAGAGGACGGCGTCATGCGCATCCTTGTGGCCCAGGAACTCGAGCATCATGGCGCCGCACCAGATCTGTCCGATGGGATTGGCGATGCCCTTGCCGGCGATGTCGGGCGCCGAGCCGTGCACCGGCTCGAACAGCGACGGCGTGGTGCGCTCCGGGTTGAGATTGGCGCTGGGGGCAATGCCGATGGTGCCGGTGCACGCCGGGCCCAGGTCGGACAGGATGTCGCCGAACAGGTTGCTTGCCACCACCACGTCGAAGAAGTCGGGCCGCTGCACGAAGTGCGCGGTGAGGATGTCGATGTGAAACTTGTCCAGCTTCACGCCCGGGTAGTTCTTCGCCATCTCGGCCACGCGCTCATCCCAATATGGCATGGTGATCGAGATGCCGTTCGACTTGGTGGCGCTGGTCAGGTGCTTCTTGGGTCGCGACTGCGCCAGCTCGAAAGCGAACTTGAGCACGCGGTCGACGCCCACGCGCGACATGACCGTCTCTTGCACCACGATCTCGCGCGGCGTGCCTTCGTACATGCGTCCGCCAATGCTCGAATATTCGCCTTCGGTGTTTTCGCGCACGATGTACATGTCGATCTCGCCGGGTTGGCGCGGCGTGCCGTCGCGCCGCACCACGGGGGCCGTGATGCCGGGCATCAGCCGAGCGGGACGCAGGTTGACGTACTGGTCGAACTCGCGGCGGAACAAGAGCAGCGAGCCCCAGAGCGACACGTGGTCGGCAATTTTCTCGGGCCAGCCGACTGCGCCGAAATAGATTGCGTCGTGCCTCCCGATCTGGTCCTTCCAGTTGTCGGGCAGCATCTTGCCGTGCTTCTCGCAGTAGTCCCAGCTCGAAAAGTCGAAGTGGTCGAACTTCAGGTCGATGCCGAACTTGCGTGCCGCGGCATCCATCACGCGCAGCCCTTCGGGCATAGTTTCCTTGCCGATGCCGTCGCCGGCGATGACTGCGATTCTGTGAGTGGTCATGATCTGGTTCCTTCTTGCTGGAGAGGGGTGAAAAACTGGAGTGCCTCGGCGAGCAGCTCGCCAGGGGCTTCTTCCGGAACGTAGTGGCCGCACGGCAATGCGCGGCCCGAGACCTGAAGTGCGCGCTCGCGCCACAGCGCCAGCACGTCGAAGCAGCGGCCCACCGCGCCGTGCTCGCCCCACAGCACGCGCAGCGGTTGCGCGAGCCGCTGGCCGGCGGCCACGTCGGCGCGGTCGTGCGCCAGGTCGACGGTGGCGGAGGCGCGGTAGTCGCCGCAGATGGATTCGGCCGTGCCTGGGATGCCGGCGCAGCGCTCGTACTCGGCCAGCACTTGGGGCGCGAAGGGCGCCAGTCCTGCGTGGCGTCCACCCATCACGTTGCGCACGTAGCGCACCGGATCGGAGGCGATCAGCGACTCCGGCAGCGGCGGAGGCTGGATCAGGAAAAACCAGTGCCAGTAAGCGCGGGCAAACGCCTCGGTGGTGTTCTCGTACATCGAGAGCGTGGGCGCGATGTCGAGAAGCATCATGCGGTCGACGGCCGCCGCATGGTCGGCGGCCAGCCGGTGCGCAACCCGCGCACCGCGGTCATGGGCCAGCACGCCGAAGCGCTCGAAGCCGTGGTGCCGCATGGCGGCGAGCGCATCGAGCGCCATCTCGCGCTTGCTGTAGGCCACGTGATCGTCATCGTCCGCGGGGCGGCCGGAGTCGCCGTAGCCGCGAAGGTCGAGCGCCACCACGGTGAATTGCTCGGCCAGCGCCGGCGCCACGCGATGCCAGATGAGGTGCGTCTGCGGATGGCCGTGCAAGAGCAGCAAAGGAGCGCCGCGCCCGCCGATGCGGCCATGCACGCGCACGCCGTTGCGCTCGATGCCGAATTCCGGAAAGTCGAAAAATGAAGCAGTCACGCGGCCAATTGTGCGTTGCGCTCCGTCGGCCATCAAGCAACAATCAGCCAATTCATACTTTCCAATTTGGCATGAATCCATTGTCGATGGACCGAAGCGATCTGGAGCTGGTGGTCGCCATACGCGACCAGGGAAGCCTCGCGGGCGCATCCGCCACGCTCGACGTCGTGCCTTCCGTGGTCACCAAGCGGCTTGGCGCGCTCGAGGCCAGGCTGGGCCAGCGATTGTTCGAACGCACCACGCGCCGGCTCAGCGTGACGGCCGAGGGTGAGGCCATCTGCCTGCACGCCAAGACGCTGCTCGAAGGTTTTTCGGCGCTTGAAAGCGAACTGGGCGAGCGGCAGAACGACCTGGTCGGCACGATACGGCTGGCCGCCACCTTCGGTTTCGGGCGGCGCTGGCTCGGCCCTGCCCTGGCCACGTTCCAGGCCCGCCACCCCGCGCTGCAGATCGAACTGCTCCTGACCGAGCGGCTCCCCGACCTCGGTGCCGAAGGTTACGACGGCGCGCTGTGGCTCTGGGCCGTGCAGCAACGCCGCGCGGCCGACTGGGTCACGCGACGCATTGCGCGCAATCAGCGCGTGCTTGCCGCATCGCCTGCATATATAGAGCGGCGCGGCATGCCCGCCACCGCCGACGCGCTGGGCGCGCACGACTGCCTGGTGGCACGGGAAAACGGCGAGGTCAACCAGCACCAGTTCGCGCTCTGGACGCTGCGCCATGCGCGCGACGGGAGCACGGCGCGCGTGCGCGTGCAGGGCCCGTTAACGAGCAATTCGGGCGAAATGGTGCGCGACTGGTGCCTTGCCGGCCACGGCATCATGCTGCGCAGCCTCTGGGATATTGCGCCGCAACTGGCCTCCGGCGAACTGGTGCGCGTGCTGCCCCACTACGCCATGCCTGATGCGGACATTCACTGGATTGCGCCCTGGCGTCCCAAGACGCCGCGCCGCGTGCGGCTGCTGCTCGACCACCTGGCGGAACAGTTTCGCGGGGAGCCGTGGAAGCCGGGCAAGGCCGGCTCTCCACGCTGAAAACCGCTGGCTCAGCGCCCGCTGCGCACCACCAGGCTCACACCGATTGCGGTGAGCCCGATGCCGAGCAGCGTTACCAATGTGATCGGTTCGCCGAACAGCAGCCATGCCATCACCGCCGTGCACGGGGGCACCAGGTAGAGCAGGCTCGTCACGGCCGTGGCGGTGCCGCGCTGGATCAGCATGTAGAGCAGCGAACTGCCACCAAGCGACAGCGCCAGCACCGACCACGCCATGGCGCCGATCGAGTGCGCGTTCCACTCGATGCCCTGCGCTTCCATCGCCGCAAAGGGCAAGGACACGAGCAACGCAGCCGCCATCTGCACGGCGCTTGCGCTGCGAACGTCGCAGGGCGCGACGAAGCGCTTTTGATACAGCGTGCCCGCGGTGATCGAAAGGAGGGCCATGACTGCAAGCCCCATGGTCAGCGCGCTGACTTCGGCACCCTGCCCGAACTTGCGCGACACCACGAGCACGAGGCCCGCAAAGCCAAGAACCAGCCCCGCCCATTGGCGCTGCGCAATGCGCCCGCCGTTGAATGACAGCCAGATGGCGGTCAGCACCGGCTGAATGCCGACCAGCAGGGCCACCAGCCCCGCACCCATGCCCGCATGCACGGCAGCCCAGACGCCCCCCAGATAGCCCGCCTGCATCAGCACGCCCGTAAACGCAAGATGGCCCCACTGCGCGCGCTCCTTTGGCCAGGCGACCCGCGCGAGCGCGACCCAGATGCCAAAGCACACGAGACAGAGCGCATAGCGTACGGCCAGGAACTTGAGTGGCGGCGCGTAGGGCATGCCATAGCGCGCAACGATGAAGCCCGTACTCCATATGAGCACGAAGACCACCGGCATTGCCCGTAGCCAGCCCGCGTTGCGGGCCGCAGCCACGCTCATTTCGCGCGGGCCCGGATTTCGGGGATGGCCTTCTGGAGGTAATAGACCATCGACCAGATGGTCAGCACGGCCGAGATCCAGATCAGCCACCGGCCCCACAACCCGGTGTCGATGATCTTGAAGAGCTGTCCGTCATAGAGCAGGAACGGAATCGCGACCATCTGCACCGTGGTCTTCACTTTGCCGATCATGTGGACCGCCACGCTCTTGCTGGCGCCGATCTGCGCCATCCATTCGCGCAGGGCCGAGATGGCTATCTCGCGGCCGATAATGATCAACGCCACGAACACATCGGCGCGCTGCAAGTGAACCAGCACCAGCAACGAGGCGCAAACCAGGAACTTGTCGGCCACCGGATCGAGAAAGGCGCCGAAGGCAGAGGTCTGGTTGAGCTTGCGCGCCAGGAAGCCGTCGAGCCAGTCGGTGGCGGCAAAGACGATGAACATCACCGTGGCAATCAGATTGCGCATCGGCTCGGCCATTGGCAGGTAGAACACACCAACGATCAATGGAATCGCGACGATGCGCGTCCAGGTCATGATGGTCGGGAGGGTCCAGAACATGCGGGCGATTGTGTCATGCACGCGTGACGGCCAGAAAGCCAGGGGCAATCGGCCTCAATGCAACGCGCGATAAATTTCCTCGGCCAGATCGGTGGCAATGCCTTCGACCGATGCGATGTCCTCGACGCTGGCCGCCGCCACGCCGCGGATTCCGCCAAAACGCTGCAGCAGGCGCGCCCGGCGTTTCGGCCCGATGCCCGGAATGTCTTCGAGCTGGCTGCCGCCCACGCGCACCTTCGCGCGCTTGGCGCGCATGCCAGTGATGGCGAAGCGGTGCGCCTCGTCGCGAATCTGCGCCACCAGCATCAGCGCCGCGGAATCCTTGCCCAGGTAGACCTTCTCGCGGCCGTCGGCGAACACCAGTTCCTCGAGCCCGACCTTGCGGCCTTCGCCCTTCTCGACACCCACGATGAGCGACAGCGCCAGGCCCAGTTCACTGAACACCTCGCGCGCCATCGACACCTGGCCCTTGCCGCCGTCCACCAGCACCAGGTCGGGCATGCGCGCCGCCCTGGTCTTGGGGGGCGCATCGCTGCCCACGCCACCAGCATCGCCCATGGGCGGCGCGTCGGTCTCGGCTGCCATCGCCTCGGCCAGCTTGCCGTAGCGGCGGTGCAGCACCTGGCGCATGGCGGCGTAGTCGTCGCCGGGGGTGATGCCCTCGATGTTGTAGCGGCGATATTCGCGGTTCTGCATCGTGTGGCGCTCGAACACCACGCAGGAAGCCTGGGTGGCCTCGCCCGCGGTGTGCGAGATGTCGAAGCATTCAACGCGGAAGTTGTCCAGGTCGTCGGGTGCGAGCTCGAGTGCATCGGCCAGCGCGCGTGTGCGCGCCTGCTGCGAACCTTCTTCGGCCAACAGCCGCGCCAGTTGCAGGCCGGCATTGGTCTCGGCCATTTCGAGCCAGTGCCGGCGCTGCTCGCGCGGCTGGAACACGGCCGTCACGCGCGCGCCGGCCTGCTGCGAAATCGCCTCGATCAACTCGCGGCCCACAAGATGACTCAGCACCAGAGTGGCGGGCACCGGCACGTCGATGTAATGCTGGGCGATGAAGGCTTCGAGCACCTGCACCTCGATCGAATCGGCCGGCACGGGCGCCACGCCTTCCTCGGCGTCGAGCTCGCCGTGGTGGATTTGCGCAGCGTCTTCCACGTGCACGGGAAAATAGGCCCGGTCGCCCAGGTGTCGGCCGCCGCGCACCATCGCCAAGTTGACGCAGGCCTTGCCGCCCTGCACCTTGACGGCGAGGATGTCCACGTCCTTGTCCGAAGCGATCTCGATCGACTGCTGGTGCAGCACGCGCGAGATCGCCGACATCTGGTTGCGCAGCTCGGCGGCTTGTTCGAATTCGAGCTTCTCGGCGTGCCCGGTCATGCGCGATTCCAGCTTCGACAGCACCAGCTGGGTGTCGCCCATCAAGAAGGCTTCGGCGCTGGCCACGTCCTGCGCATAGGCCTCGGGCGTGATGTAGCCCACGCAGGGCCCGGTGCAGCGCTTGATCTGGTACAGCAGGCAGGGCCGCGTGCGATTGGCGTACACCGTGTCTTCGCAGGTGCGCAGCTTGAACACTTTCTGCAGCAGCTGGATCGACTCCTTCACCGCCCAGGCGCTGGGGTAAGGCCCGAAGTAGCGGTGCTTCTTGTCGACCGCGCCGCGGTAGTAGGCCAGGCGGGGAAACTCGTGCGAGGCGATCTTCAAGTAGGGGTAGCTCTTGTCGTCGCGAAACAGGATGTTGTAGCGCGGCTTGAGCGTCTTGATGAGATTGTTCTCGAGCAGCAGCGCCTCGGCCTCGGAGCGCACCACCGTGGTCTCCATGCGCACGATCTTCGAGATCATGTGGCCGATGCGCGTGCCGCCGTGGCTCTTCTGAAAATAGTTGGCAACCCGCTTCTTGAGGTTGCGCGCCTTGCCCACGTAGAGCACCGCGCCCGCCGCATCGAAATAGCGGTAGACGCCCGGCAGCTGCGGCAGGGCCGCGACTTCGCTGAGCAATTGATCGGAATGCACGTCTGACATGGCGGCTATTGTGGCGCGCGGGCGAGGCGGCGGCCGGCACGGCCACCGTCGCCTATTCCACTAGGACTCGAAGTTATTTCGCGAGTTCGCTCACCAACCGGTACAGGAACTCGCGGCCGTCGTAGAGCCGCTGGATCTCGATGCGTTCGTCCAGCCCGTGGGCGCGTGCGTCCGCCGGATCGAGAAACATGCCCGTCACGCCATACATCGGGATGCCGGCGTTGCGCAAGAAGCGGCTGTCGGTGGCGCCGGTGCTCATCGCGGGCACCACCGGCACGCCCGGCCACATGGCCTGGGTCACCGACTCCACGGTCTTCACCAGATCGCCGTTCAGCGGCGAGGCGGGGCTGCGCATGGGCTTTCCGAGGTTGCGCACCACGATCTTGTCGTTGCCGACGGCCTGGGTCAGCAGGCGCTCGACTTCTTCCGGGTCGTCGTGCGGCAGGATGCGGCAATTGACCGTCGCCTTGGCCGATTGCGGCAGCGCATTCTCTGCATGACCGGCCTGCACCATCGTCGTCACGCAGGTGGTGCGCAGCTGCGCGTTGTAGGCGGGGTTGGCCGAGAGCCGCTCGATCACTGCGGCGTCGGGGTTGCCTGCGCCTATGGCGCGCATGTCGTCGGCCAGCTGGCCCGTGGCAAACGGCGCGCTGCGCGCGAAATAGGTCTTGGTGACGTCCGCCAGCTTGACCGGGAAAGCATAGTTGCCCAGCCGCTCCAGCCCCGCGGACAGCGCGTAGATCGGGTTGCTCTTGGTCGGCACCGAACTGTGGCCGCCCACGTCGCGCGCCTCGAGCATGTAGGTGGTGTACATCTTCTCGGCCACTTGCATGCGATGCAGGTTGGGCTTGCCGCCGCGCAATTCGCCACCGCCGCCTTCGTTGATGCCGAACTCCGCCTGCAGCAGCTCGGGCTTGTTGTTGATGAGCCAGAAGGCGCCGTTGCTCAGTGCGTCGCCGCGCTCCTCGTCGGCCGTCAGGGCCAGGATGATGTCGCGGCTGGGCTTGAAGCCTTCCTGCTTGAGCTGCCCCAGCACCGAGACCAGGGCCGAGGCCATGGCCTTGTCGTCGATGGAACCGCGCGCCGTGAAGTAGCCGCCGGTTTCCTGCAGCTTGAACGGATCGGACTTCCAGTCTTCACGCCTGGCCTCGACCACGTCGATGTGAGCCAGCAACAAGAGCGGCTTCTTGCTGCCGTTGCCCTTGAAGCGCAGCACCAGGTTGCCCTTCTTCGGGAACGGCTCGAAGACCTGGATGTCACCGGGCGCAAAGCCCGATTCGACCAGTCGCTTCTCCATGGCGCGCGCCGCCAGCGTGTTGTCCCCCACCGAATGGCTGGTGTTGATCTCGATCAACTCCTTGTAGATGTCGTGAAAGCGCTGCTGTTGGGGGGTCAGCGACGGCGTCGTCTGCGCCGATGCGGCCAGGCCGCACAGGGCCACGGAAAGCGCGAGCACGATTCTCGCAATACCAGGGGAACCAAGGGAAAGCGGCGAACGACGGGTCTTCATGCGCATGGTTTCTCGCTCCGGGATGTTGTGGTGCCGGCCAGCATACCAAGCAGCCGCACTGCCCCGACCCGCCGAAGCCGGGCACACTTGCCCCATGCAATGGGACATCTTCTGCAGGGTCATCGACAACCACGGCGACCTGGGCGTGTGCTGGCGGTTGGCCAGCCAGCTGGCTGCCCCCGGCGAGCGCGCGCGTCTGTGGATCGACGACGCCACGGCGCTGCACTGGATGGCGCCCGCGGGCTGCGACGGCGTGAGCGTGATCGACTGGCTCGACCCTGCCGTTGTGCGAAAGGCCGTGGCGGCCCCGCCGCCTGACGTGCTGATCGAAGCCTTCGGCTGCGATCCGGCACCCGAACTGATCGCGCGCTTCGCCGAGCCGCTTGCTGCCGGAGCGCCCGCCCGGGCCTGGATCAACCTCGAATACCTGTCGGCGGAACCCTATGTCGAGCGGCTTCACGGTCTGCCTTCGCCGATCTTCAAGGGACCGGGTGCGGGGCTGGCGAAACGCTTTTTCTATCCGGGCTTCACGCCCGCCACGGGGGGGCTGCTGCGGGAGCCCGGCCTCTTGGAACGGCAAGCGCATTTCGACCGCGCGCAATGGCTGGCGGCGCACGAAATTCCGTGGCAGGACGGCGAACGCCTCGTTTCCCTCTTCTGTTACGAGCCCCCCGAGCTAGCCCAATTGCTCGAACAGTTGGCAGCCGGCGCCGAACCTACACGGCTCCTGGTCACGTCCGGCCGCGCGGCGCACGCGGTGGGGGCCTTTTTTGCCAATCCGAAGCAGCCTGCAGGCCGCTCGCCGCAAGGGTTCGGTGCGCTGTCGATTTCGTACCTTCCCTACCTGACGCAGCCGGACTTCGACCATCTTCTGTGGACCTGCGACCTCAATTTCGTGCGCGGAGAAGATTCGCTCGTGCGCGCCCTCTGGGCCGGCGCCCCGCTGGTCTGGCAGATCTACCCGCAGGACGACGACGCGCACCACGTCAAGCTCGGTGCCTGGCTGGACTGGCTCGGGGCCCCGCCTTCCCTGCGGCAGTTTCACCACGCCTGGAACGGCTTCGGCGACGCCCCTCTGCCCGCTCTCGAAACTGGGGGGCCGTGGCGTGAAACCGTGCGGGCTGCCCGCGAAAAGCTGTGCCTCCAGGAGGACTTGGTCACGCAATTGCGGCATCTGGTCGCCGGAAAAAGCTAAAATAGTGGGCTTTGCGGATTTCGGCCCGGATTTACACAGATCCGAGATGCTGTCCGCCAAACCTGCCGCGGGACATGTACCGCGGGGCCAATAACGCCGACAAGCCGTTGCACCGCAACATTGCAAACGTCGCCGATGGCCCCGTGCACCGAGCGGCCAACATCCAGAGAACCTGATATGAAAATCGCTCAAGAAATCCGCGCCGGCAACGTCATCATGCACGGCAAGGACCCGATGGTCGTCCTCAAGACCGAATACAGCCGCGGCGGCCGCAATTCCGCCACCGTGCGCATGAAGCTCAAGAGCCTGATCGCCAACTTCAACACCGAAGTGGTCTTCAAGGCCGACGACAAGATCGACCAGATCGTGCTCGACAAGAAGGAGTGCACCTACTCCTACTTTGCCGACCCGATGTACGTCTGCATGGACACCGAGTACAACCAGTACGAAGTCGAAGCCGAAAACATGGGCGACGCCCTGAACTACCTCGAAGACGGCATGGCCGTCGAAGTGGTGTTCTACGACGGCAAGGCCATCTCGGTCGAACTGCCCACCAGCGTCGAACGCGAAATCACCTGGACCGAGCCGGCCGTCAAGGGCGACACTTCGGGCAAGGTCATGAAGCCCGCCAAGATCGCCACCGGCTTCGAAATCGGCGTGCCGCTCTTCGTTGCGCAAGGCGACAAGATCGAAATCGACACCCGCACGGGCGAATACCGCAAGCGCGTCTGAGCGCTTCCGGCCGGCTCGCCGGCGCATGGCAAAAAAGGCTCCGCAAGGAGCCTTTTTTCGTTGTTGGGCTTACCCTTCTGTCCATGAACAAAACCGCCAGCGTCCGCACCGAGATCGATGGGCCGGTCAGCACCATCGTCATGAACCGCCCCAGGCAGCGCAACGCGGTCGATCGCCCCATGGCCGATGCGCTGCGCGACGCCTTCGAGCGCTTCGAGGCCGACGAAACCCAGCGCGTTGCGGTGCTGTGGGGCGAGCATGGAACCTTCTGCGCGGGCGCGGACCTGGGCGCCGTCAGCGACCCGGAGCGGCGCAATGAACTCGATGCGGAAGGCGGCGGCCCGGGGCCGATGGGGCCGACCCGCATGGTGCTCGCGAAGCCGCTGATCGCCGCCATCAGCGGCCACGCCGTGGCGGGCGGGCTGGAACTCGCGCTGCTGGCCGATCTGCGCGTGGCCGAGGAAGACGCCGTGCTCGGCGTGTTCTGCCGGCGCTGGGGCGTGCCGCTGATCGACGGGGGCACGGTGCGGCTGCCGCGCATCGTCGGCATGGGCCGCGCGCTCGACCTCATCCTGACCGGCCGCCCCGTGGACGCCCGGGAGGCGAGCACTATGGGCCTGGTCAACCGCGTGGTGCCTCACGGCCAGGCCCGCAAGTCGGCCGAAGCGCTTGCGCGCGAGATTGCGTCGTTCCCTCAGCAGTGCATGCTGGCGGACCGCCATTCCGTCTACGCCCAGTGGAACCTGCCGCTGGCCGATGCGCTGCGGCAGGAGGGCCGGCTCGGCGTTCCCATGGTTGCCGCCGAAGGCGCGGCGGGCGCCGAGCGCTTCGTTCGCGGTGCAGGCCGGCACGGCGCTTTCTGAGCCGCCGGGCATGGCGGCCGCAACGCTGCACAATGCAGCGAGTCTTTCTGTCTGATTCCCCATGAACAATACGCACAACCTTCACGACAAACGCTTGGCGGATGCCTGGGCCACCCTCAAGGCGCACTCCGAAAAAGGCCTCCCGCTCGACCTCGACCCTTCGCGCCTCGCCTTTGCCGACC
Organism: Variovorax sp. OV700; assembly: GCF_900099805.1. Lineage (GTDB taxonomy): Bacteria > Pseudomonadota > Gammaproteobacteria > Burkholderiales > Burkholderiaceae_C > Variovorax. Next base: position 496,610 of record NZ_FNDR01000001.1, read on the forward strand.
CGGAATTCCTGCTGCGCCGCGAAACTCGCGGCATCCGCATGCAACTGGAGCTGATGAAGCCCGACCTGGAGCAGCGCGCCCACGGCATCGAAAACACCGTGGTGGTCTTCGGCAGTGCGCGCTTTCGCAGCGAGGAAGAAGCAGCCGCGCTTGTGGCACAGGCCGAAGCCGCCGGCGACGCCGTGGCGGCCGAGCGCTGGCGGCGCCTGGCGCGCAGCTCGCATTACTACGAGAAGGCACGCGCCTTCGGCAAGCTGGTTGCGCAGTACAGCAACGACAAGGAGCCCCAGGACAAGCTGTTCGTCTGCACCGGCGGCGGCCCCGGGATCATGCAAGCGGCCAACCGCGGCGCCCATGAAGGCGGCGGAATCTCGGTCGGCCTGGCCATCGCGCTGCCCATGGAGGAGGAAGCCAATCCCTACGTCACGCCGGCGCTGAGCTTCAAGTTCCACTACTTCGCCATCCGCAAGATGCATTTCATGATGCGTGCGAAGGCGCTGGTGGCGTTTCCGGGCGGCTTTGGCACGCTCGACGAGCTGTTCGAGGTGATCACACTGGTGCAGACCAAGAAGTCCAAGCCGGTGCCGATCGTGCTGTTCGGCTCGGCCTACTGGAAGAAGCTGATCGACTTCGACTTCCTGGTCGAAGAAGGCGTGATCTCGCCGACCGACGTGAAGCTCTTCGAATACGTCGACGCGGCGGACGACGCCTGGGACGCGATCAAGCGCTTCTACAAGTTATAAGGGCGCCTTCAACCCCCAGCTGGCCCGCGCGCCCAGCGCGATGACACCGCCCACCACCCAGAAAACGCCCGCGATGCCGATCAGCGCACCGATCGATCCGAACAGCATCGGCATCGCCACGCTGGAGGCATTGATGGTCATGAGCCGCAGGCCCAGAGCCTCGCCGTGGCGTGCATGCGGGGTGATCTGGTGCAGCATGCTCATCACCATCGGCTGAACCGCCCCGAGCGCGAATCCCAGCACCACGGAGCACAGGCCCATGGTCCAGGCCGAGTCCAGCAGCGGGTAGACCGCAAACACCGCGGCCGTGACGATGGTGGAGCTCAGGATCACGCTGCGCTCCGAGGCGCGTGACGCGATCAGGGGCAACACCACCCGGATCACGGCCGCGGCGATGGCGAAAGCGCCGAGGATTGAGCCGATCACCGAGGCGCTGATGCCGCGGTCGTGCCCCAGCACCGGCAGCACGAAGGCATGCACGTCCCAACTCGACGACTGCAGCCAGTTCACGAACAGCAGGCGCCGGAACATCGGCTCGCGCAGCAGGTCCCAGGCCCGCGTGGGCGCAGCGCCTGCGACGGGCGCAATGCGCGGCGGCTCGTGCGCGCCACGCGCAAGCAGCCAGCAAGCGATCGGCAGCGCCGCCATGACCGCGAAGCAAACCCGGAAGGCCAGCATGTCCGCCGGCGCACGACCGGCATGGTCGATCAAGAGGCCCGCGAGGAACGGACCGACGAAATTGGCGGCCGCGGGCGCAATCGCCAGCCAGCTGAACACCCGCTTGAGCTGGTTGGCGTTGGTGGCGGAGCGGCCTACGTGGCGCTGCAGCGCGATCACGGTCGCGCCCGTGGCACCACCCGTGAGCAGCGCCGCAATGCACATGACAGGGAAGGTTGGAAAGACGAGCGCGAGGCCCGCACCCACCGAAGCCGCGATGACCGAAAGCCACAGTGGCCGTTTGAAGCCGTAGCGGTCGGTAAAGCGCCCTGCCGGCAAGGCCAGGAACACCTGCGTGAGCGCAAAGAGCGCTATCAACACGCCCACGGCCGCCGCGCTGTATCCCTGTTGCAGCGCCAGCAGCGGTGTTGCGAGCCGCATGCCGGCCATGGTGGCGTGCAAGCAGACCTGGGCGCCGATGACGCGCAGCAGTTCGGAGCCTTTCACGGGGTATCGTCGCCCTCGCTGTCCGCGGTGTCGGCCGTGGAAGGCAACAGCGCCTGGGACTGCGCCTCGGGCAGCGCCTCGACCTTGCGCAATGCAAGGCGCATCTGCTTGGCGCGCGTGTCGGCCTTGTCGAGCGTGTCGGAGGCCTTGGCCACCTGCTCCTTGATGCGCGAAACCCATTCGCCATAGCGCTCGAACTCGGTCTTGACCGCGCCCAGCACCTTCCAGACCTCGGACGCCTGGTGCTCCAGCGCCAGCGTGCGAAAGCCCATGTGCAGGCTGTTGAGCATGGCCAGCAAGGTGGTCGGTCCGGCCAGCGTGACGCGGTGCTGGCGCTGGATGGCGTCCATCAGGCCCGGGCGCCGCAGCACTTCGGCGTAGAGGCTTTCGACCGGCAGGAACAGGATGGCGAAATCCGTGGTGTGCGGCGCGGCCAGGTAGTTCTCGGCAATCGACCTGGCCTCGCTGCGTATGCGCGCTTCGAGCGCCTTGGCCGCAAGCTCGGCCGCGACGGCGTCGGCGCGCTCGTGCGCATCGATCAGGCGTTCATAGTCGTCGCGTGGGAACTTGGCGTCGATGGGCAGCCACACCGGGGCACCGTCACCGCCCCGGCCCGGGAACCGGATGGCAAAGTCGACGCGCTGGCCGCTGCGCGGCTTGGTCTCGACCTGCTTGGCGTACTGGTCGGGCGTGAGCACCTGCTCGAGCAGCGCTTCGAGCTGCACCTCCCCGAACACGCCGCGCGTCTTCACGTTGGTCAGCACGCGCTGCAGGCTACCGACCCCGACGGCCAGGGTCTGCATTTCGCCCAGACCCTTGTGAACCTGCTCGAGCCGGTCGGCCACCTGCTTGAAGCTTTCACCCAAGCGGGCTTCGAGCGTGCTCTGCAGCTTCTCGTCGACGGTCTTGCGCATCTCGTCGAGCTTGGCGGTGTTGCTCTGCTGCAGCTGCGCGAGCTGCGTTTCCATGGTCATGCGCACTTCGGCCAGGCGGCGCGCGTTCGACTCGCTCAGGCCCTGCAGCTGGGTGTTGAGCGTGTCGGCGAGAGTCTTCTGCAGGGAGGCGAGTTGCAGCGAGAAAGCGTCGAGCTGGGCATTCTGCGTGCGCGTGGCCTCCGCGCCCTGCTGCACCAGCGCCTGCTGGAAAGTGGCGAAGGCCTGACCGGTTTCCTGCCGCGCGCCGCGCGAGCTTTCGCCAATTTCATGGCGCAGTTCGCGCTCGGAGCGTTCGTTGGCGGCGCCTATGGCGGCCAGCACCGACAGCACCTCGCCGTGGTCAGGCTTGGGTTGCCGGCGCGCGAGCAGCCAGATCAGCAGGGCGAGCTGGACGACGGCGAGCGCAGCCAGCAAGAGAAGAATCAAGTCGGGAAGTTCCAAGATCGGATCGCCGCGTCGCTCATTGAAGATTCGTTATTTGCCGGTCAGTGGAACGGGCGTGACGGGCGTCAGCGGCCCCTTGCCGCTGAACCAGGCGATGAGGTTGTCGGCTGCGAGCTCGGCCATGGCGCGGCGCGTGGGCACGGTGGCGCTGGCAATGTGCGGCGTCAGCACCACATTGAGCACGGTCAGCAGGTCGGGGTGGACCTTGGGCTCGCCTTCGAACACGTCGAGCCCCGCCGCCGCAATGCGCTTCTCGCGCAGCGCCACGGCCAGCGCCGCGTCGTCGACGATGCCGCCGCGCGCGATGTTCACGAGCGTGGCGGTCGGCTTCATCAGCGCGAGCTCAGCCGCGCCAATGGTGTGATGCGATGCCGGCGAATACGGCACCACCAGCACCACGTGGTCGGCGGTCTTGAGGAGTTCTTCCTTGCCGACGTAACTGGCCTTGCATTCGGCCTCGAGCGCGGCGTCGAGGCGCGAACGGTTGTGATAGACCACGTTCATGCCGAAGCCGTGCGCGCCGCGCTTGGCAATGCCCTGCCCGATGCGGCCCATGCCGATGATGCCGAGCGTCGAGCCGTGGATGTCGGAACCCGCGAACATGTCGAAGCTCCACTTTTGCCACTTGCCTGCGCGCAGGAAGTGTTCGCTTTCCGTGATGCGCCGAGCTGTGGCCATCAACAATGCAAAGCCGAAGTCGGCCGTGGTTTCGGTGAGCACGTCGGGCGCGTTGGTGCCGAGCACGCCATGCGCGGCCATCGCATCGACGTCGAAGTTGTTGTAGCCCACCGCCATGTTGGCGCAGATCTTCAGGTCGGGGCAGGCGTCGAGCAGTGTGCCGTCGATGCGCTCGCTGCCGGTGGTGAAGGCGCCCTGCTTGCCTTGGAGCTTGGCGATCAGTTGCTCCTTGCTCCAGCTCTCGTCGGCCTGATTCGACTCGACCTCGAAGTGCTGCGAGAGGCGTTCGATGGTTTCGGGAAAGATCGCACGCGCGATCAGGATCTTTGGCTTGCTCATGATGTTTGCACTCAACGGAAGAAGATGAAGGTGGAAAGAACGAACAACGGAATGAGGATGGCGACGGACCAGCCCATGTAGCCGAAGAAGCTCGGCATGCGCACGCCGCGGCTCTCGGCGATGGCCTTGACCATGAGGTTGGGCGCGTTGCCGATGTAGCTGTTGGCGCCCATGAACACCGACCCGGCCGAGATGGCGGCCAGCGTAGTGGCGTAGGTGGTCATGAGCGTGGCCGCATCGCCGCCCGCGGTGTTGAAAAACACCAGGTAGGTCGGCGCGTTGTCCAGGAACGAGCTCAGGATGCCTGAAGCCCAGAAATACATGGCCGGATCAGGCTGGCCGTCGGGCTTTGTCACCGCCGCAATCACCGCCGCAAACGGCCCGTTCGCGCCGGCCTTGAGCATGGCGATCACCGGGACGATGGTCAGGAAGATGCCCGCGAACAGCTTGGCCACCTCGGCCATCGGACCCCATTCGAACTGGTTGTCGGCATGCACCTTGGCCGAAGTGGTCTTGAACGAGAGCAGCGTGATGGCGACTAGGCCCACGTCTCGCACCAGACCCGGCAGGCCGACGTGCGTGCCGAACATGTCGAAGCCCACGGGCGTTTTCCAGATGCCGGACAGAAGCACCAGAAAGACCACGCCGCCCAGCAGCCAGAAATTGGCCGCGCCGTCGAAGCCGACGCGGCGGGTGTCCGGCGTCGGGTCGATCGGCAGCACGCCCTCCTTGCGGTAGTGGTGGCGGTCGATGACATAGAACAGCGCGAGCAGCATGCCGACGAGAAACAGCGTTTCAGGCAGGATGTTTTGCGCCGTCCAGAAGAAGTCGACGCCCTTCAGGAACCCGAGGAACAGCGGCGGATCGCCCAGCGGCGTGAGCGATCCGCCAGCGTTCGACACGATGAAGATGAAGAACACCACCACGTGCGCCTTGCTCACCCGGTTGTCGTTGGCGCGGATCAGTGGCCGTATCAGCAGCATCGAGGCGCCCGTGGTTCCCATGAGGCTGGCAAGCACCGCGCCGATAGCCAGGATGGCCGTGTTGAGGCCGGGCGCGCCATGCAGGTTGCCTCGGATGTGGATGCCCCCGGCCACCGTGAACAGCGCGGTGAGCAGGATGATGAAGGGAATGTATTCCTCGACCAGCGCATGCACCAACTGGGATCCGGCCAGGGGCGCCCCATGGATCGCGGCAAAGGGAAGCAGGAACGCCAGCGCCCAGGCGGCCGAAATCTTGCCGTAGTGGTGATGCCAGACCGAAGGGGCGAGCAGCGGCATGAGCGCGATCGACAGCAGGATGCCTGCGAACGGAACGCCCCAGATCGCCGACAGCTTGCTGCCGTCGATTTCGGCGGCCATGGCAAGCGCGGGAAACATCATCGGCAGCACTGCGGCCGCCACCAGGCGAACTGTTTTTTTCATTGGGCCCGTACCGTACCAGACGAGCGTCAGGCCGGCGGCTGTTCGATCTCGAACACCTGGCGCAGGTAGGCCAGGTATTTTTCGTCCTCGCACATGTTCTTGGAGGGGGTGTCCGACAGCTTGGCCACTGGCTGGCCGTTGCAGGTGATCATCTTGATGACGATCTGCAGGGGTTCGTAGCCGAGATCGTTGGTGAGGTTGGTGCCGATGCCGAACGCCAGCTGGCAGCGGCCGCGGAACTGCTGGTAGAGCTCGACGGTGCGCGGCACCGTGAGGCTGTCGCTGAAGATCAGCGTCTTGGTGCGCGGATCGACCCGGTTGGCAATGTAGTGGGCCAGCATGCGCTCGCCCCACTGGAACGGATCGCCGCTGTCATGCCGCGCGCCGTCGAACAGCTTGCAGAAGTAAAGGTCGAAGTCGCGCAGGAAGGCGCTCATGCCATAGACATCGGACAGCGCAATGCCGAGGTCGCCCCGGTATTCGCGGGCCCAGCTCTCGAAGCCGAAGATCTGGCTGTCGCGCAGCCGCGGCCCGAGCCCCTGGCAGGCTTGCAAGTATTCGTGCGCCATGGTGCCCAGCGGAATGAGGCCGAGCTTCATGGCATAGAGCACGTTGCTGGTGCCCGCGAGCTGAGGCAGCCGCGCGCCGGGAGGGGCCTGCACTGGCGGCGAGGTGACGGCGCCGAGCCTTGCGTTCAGTGTACGAAGAACCTCTTCGTGCCAGTCCTTGGAGAAGCGGCGGCGGGTGCCGTAGTCGGCAATCTTGAGATCGGCCAGGCCGGCATCCTGCAGTTGCCCGATCTTGGTTTCCAGGCGCCGCCGGCCTTCTTCGAAGTCCGGCTTTTTCTGCGTGTTGCGAAAGTAGACCTCGTTCACGATCGCCAGCACCGGGATCTCGAACAGGATGGTGTGCAGCCACGGACCCTTGATGCGGATCTCGAGCTCGCCCGAGGGCTGGGGCGTGATGCTGATGTACTTCTCGTTGAGCCGGAACAGGCCCAGGAAGTCGACGAAGTCGCTCTTGATGAAGCGCATCGAACGCAGGTAGGTCAGCTCGGCGTCCCGGAACTGCAGCGAACAGAGGCTTCGCACCTCTTCGCGCATCTGCCCCGCGAACTGGGCCAGGTCGATGCCCGGGTTGCGGCACTTGAACCGGTACTCGACCTGGGCCCCCGGGAAGTGATGCAGGACGACCTGCATCATGGTGAACTTGTAGAGGTCTGTGTCGAGCAGGCTGTGAATGATCATGGTGCTGGTACGGCGCGCGTTGTCCCGGGCTTTTTCGGCGTGCGACCGATTATCACGGGCAGCGTCGGCTTGTGCCTACGGAGCCAGCACTGGGCGTCCTACCGTCAGGGTGAATAGGCCCCGCGACAGTGTGTTCACGGCGGCCATGGGCTCGCCGAATCAACCTTTCAAGGAGATTCGCATGAACAAGGACACCATCGAAGGCAATTGGAAACAGCTCAAGGGCAAGGTCAAGGAGCAATGGGGCAAGTTGACCGACGATGACTTCGACGTGATCGCGGGCAAGCGCGACCAGCTGCTCGGCCGCATCCAGGAGCGCCACGGCATCAGCCGCGACGAGGCCGAAAAACAAGTCAGGGACTGGGAGACGCGCGACGGCCGCACGCCGGACGCCCTCTGGTACGAAAAGTACTGAGACGCGGGGCACCCCAACGGCGGCCCCTGCCCTCCCAACCCTTATTCATTTCTTCTCAACCTCTAAGAAAGAACTCCAATGAAAAAACATCTGCTCATGATCGCTCTTGCTTCCACCTGCTTCATGGCCACCCAGGCCGGCGCGATGACCAAGGACGAGTACAAGGTCGCCAAGGAAAAGATCGAAGCCGACTACAAGGCCGACAAGGCCCAGTGCGACGCGATGAAGGACAACGCAAAGGACGTCTGCCAGAAGGAAGCCAAGGGCAAGGAAGACGTGGCGAAGGCCGAACTCGAACAGCAGTACAAGCCGAGCGACGCGCATGCCCGCAAGGTAGCCGAAGAGAAGGCGAAGGCCACCTATGAGGTTGCCAAGGAAAAGTGCGACGACCAGGCTGGTGATGCCAAGGCCGCCTGCGTGAAGCAGGCCAAGGCCGACGAAGCCCAGGCCAAGGCCGAGATCAAGGCCAAGAAGAAGACCATGTAAGGCCGCCGCGGTCCGAATGGCCGCGCGGAAAGGGAAACGGCGCCCTCTCGGGCGCCGTTTGTTTTGGGATCAAGCTTTCAGCGAGTCGACCACGCGTTGGAGCGCCTCGGGCAATGGCACCGGCCGCTGCGTGGCCCGATCCACGTACACGTGCACGAAGTGGCCTTGTGCGGCCGCGGTTTCCGCCCCCTCCGCAAAGAGCGCAATGTCGTAGCGCACGCTGGAGCGCCCGGCCTGGGCCACCCGGATACCTGCTTCCACCGTCTCTGGAAAGGCGATCGGGGCGAAATAGTTGCATTGCGTCTCGACCACGAAGCCGATCGTCTGCCCCTGGTGGATGTCGAGCGCGCCGCGCTCGATCAGCAGCGCATTCACGGCCGTGTCGAACCAGCTGTAGTAGACGACGTTGTTGACGTGACCGTACATGTCGTTGTCGGCCCAGCGCGTGGGGATGCTGCGAAACGCGCGGTAGCCGCCTCGGGCATGCGGCGTGGGTTTATTGGCGGAGCTCATCGCGCGGCATTTTGCCAGCGGCGCCAGTATTCAAAAGCCACCCTGAAGGTGCCGACTTGCACCTGCACCGTCTCGGCAATGTCGGTCGCGTAGCCGCCGGCCATGGCGAAGGCCAACGGAATGCGGCGCTGCCAGGCCCAGTCGAACACGCGCCGGTCGCGCGCCTCCAGGCCGTCGAAGCTCAGCTTGAGGCGGCCGAGCCGGTCGCGCTCGAAGGGGTCGGCGCCCGCCAGGTAGATCACCAGTCCGGGCGAGAAGCGCCGGTCGAGTTCGTCGAGCGCCTGTTCTAGGGCGGTGAGGTATTCGGCATCGCCGCAGCCATCGGGCAGCTCGACGTCGAGGTCGCTCGCCTCCTTGCGGAAAGGAAAGTTCTTCTGCCCGTGCAGCGAAAGCGTGAAGACGCTGGGGTCGTTGCGGAAGATGCTGGCCGTGCCGTTGCCTTGGTGCACGTCGAGGTCGACCACGGCCACCCGCAACTGCCGCCCGCTGCGGCCGTGCTCCGCCTGCATCAGCCGCGCAGCCACCGCGGCGTCGTTGAAGACGCAGAATCCCCCGCCCTTGTCGGCATGGGCATGGTGAGTGCCACCCGCCATGTTGGCCGCCACCCCGCCGGCAAACGCCGCGCGGCAGGCCGCGATGGTTGCGCCGGTGGAACGGCGCGAACGCTCGACCATCGCTTCGCTCCAGGGAAAGCCGATCTCCCGCATGGCGTGCGTGCTTACGCTGCCGTCGCTGACGGCGGCGATCCACTGGGGGGTGTGCGCCAGCGCCAGCTCGCCATCGGTGGCGCGGGGCGCCTGCTCCATCTCCACCGACGGCAGGTGCTCCAGCAGGCGGTCCCGCAGCAAGGCATAGCGGGACATGGGAAAGCGATGGCCCGGGGGCAGGGGCAGTACGAACTGGCCGGAATAGAAGGCGCGCATGCCAGCATTCTGGAGCCCGGGGCGAATTTAGAAAGTGTGTTCTAAATTGCTGCAAAGCAGCAAAACCCCCTTGATCGCAAAGCTGTGCTGCCTATACTTGAGGCCATGCTGCACCGCAACATAAACGACGAGGGGCAGCGCAACGTGAACCACCACCCATCCTTTCTGGAGATTCCCCAAATGGCCCTGACCGCTGACCAAATCCTCGCCGCCCAAAAAGCAAACCTCGAAACCCTGTTCGGCCTTACCACCAAGGCTTTCGAAGGCGTTGAAAAGCTCGTCGAGCTCAACGTGACCGCTTCCAAGGCTGCCCTGGTGGAAGCCGCCGGTACCGCCCAAGCCGCCCTGAACGTCAAGGACGCACAAGAACTGCTGACGCTGCAAGCCAGCCTGTTCCAGCCCCTGGCCGAAAAGACCGCCGCCTACAGCCGTCACCTGTATGACATCGCCCAAGGCACCGGCGCCGAATTCACCAAGGCTTTCGAAACCAAGGCTGCTGAAGCCCAGCAAACCTTCGTCGGCCTGGTCGACAGCGCTTCCAAGAATGCACCCGCCGGCTCGGAAACCGCCGTTGCCGTGCTGAAGAGCGCCGTGGCTGCCGCCAACAACGCTTTCGAATCGGTCCAGAAGGCTGTCAAGCAGGCTTCCGACGTCGCCGAAGCCAACTTCAACGCCGTGTCGACGCAAGCCGTTGCCGCCGCGAAGACCGCGACCGCTTCGCGCAAGCGCTAAGCCGCCGCTAACACCAGTTGTCTCCTTGGGTCCTCACGGATCCAATTCAGGCCTCATCCTCGGATGAGGCCTTTTTTTTTAGCCGGCGCGCGTCTTCGATAATGCAAGTCTCATTTCAGGAGACTCTCAATGCAGATTGACGGCAAGGTTTTTATCGTGACCGGTGGCGCTTCGGGCCTCGGCGAAGGCACGGCGCGCATGCTGGCTGCGAGCGGCGGCAAGGTGGTCATCGCCGACATGCAGGCTGACAAGGGCGAAACCGTCGCGCGCGACATCGGCGGCGTGTTCGTGAAATGCGACGTGAGCCAGGAAGCCGACGGCCAGGCGGCGGTTGCCGCGGCACAGAAGCTCGGCAAGCTGGTGGGCCTGGTCAACTGCGCGGGCATCGCGCCGGCCGAGAAGACCGTGGGCAAGAACGGCGCGCACGCGCTGTCGGTTTTCAGCAAGACCGTGACGGTCAACCTGATCGGCAGCTTCAACATGATCCGCCTCGCGGCCGAGGCCATGAGCGGCAACGAGCCCGAAGCCACCGGCGAGCGCGGCGTGCTGATCTCGACCGCCTCGGTCGCGGCCTACGACGGGCAGATCGGACAGGCGGCCTACAGCGCCTCCAAGGGCGGCGTGGTCGGCATGACGCTGCCCATCGCACGCGACCTCGCACGCAACGGCATCCGCAACATGACCATCGCCCCCGGCATCTTCGGCACGCCCATGCTGTTCGGCATGCCGCAGGAAGTGCAGGACGCGCTGGCCGCCAGCGTGCCCTTCCCTTCCCGCCTGGGCACGCCCGAGGATTACGCCAAGCTCGCCAAACACATCATCGAGAACGACATGCTCAACGGGGAGGTGATTCGTCTCGACGGAGCGATTCGACTTCCCCCCCGGTAATCGGCGGGACCGCCGTGCTGCCGGTGCGGTCCAGGCGCTCGTACTGGGCGATGACCTGGGCGCCCAGCAGCACGAGCGTGGCGGCAATCTCCAGGCTCAGCAGCACCACGATGGCCGTGGTGAGCGAGCCGTAGACCACGTTGACCTGCGAAAGCGTCGAGAAGTACCAGATCAGCACATGTCGCGTGCCCTCCCACAGCAGCGCGGCGGTCACGCCGCCGAGCAGCGCGTGGCGCAGCGACATGCGCCCCGCCGGCATCACGAGGTAGAGCGAGGTCAGCATGAAGATCTCGCCGCCCAGCCCCAGCAGATAGAGCAGCATCCCCGACACGCCCGACAGTGACCAGTCGCGCCCGAACAGGTCGACGCTTTCCTGCCCGACCAGCTGCAGCGCGCCCGACACCAGCGTCATCAGCACCAGACCCACGCACAGGAACAGGATGTACAGGTACGGCATGACGGCGGAAACCAGGAAATGCCGCCGGTGGTCGGCCTTGCGATGGTGAAAAATCACCGCCATGGCGCTTTCGAGCACGCTGAAAGCCAGCGAGCTGAAAAAAATCATGGTCACCAGCAGCACCGGGCCCATCACGTCGCGATGGTCGAGAAAGTTCGACAGCTCCGTGACAATCGCCTTCGACTGGCCCGGCAGCAGCCATTCCAGATACCTGCCGATGGTGCGCAGCAGTTCGGCCTGCTCGATGAGGTGAGACATCGCAATGACGCTCACGATCAACAGCGGCACGATGGACAGCAGCGCGTAGTAGGCCACCGCGCCCGCGAGCAGCAGGCCCTGGTTGGCGCGGAAGGCCTTGAGTGCATCCCAGACAAAATTCAAGGGATGGCGCAGCAACAGCGGCGCGGCGTGGTGCAATCGTTTGGGCGTCGTCATCCGTGGACTCCGGGTCTCGCCGAGTATGGCGCCCGCGCGCGGGCGTTCGGCCGCTTGCGTATGATTTGCCGCTCTTCGCCTACATGACCATCCCCGCCTCTTTCATCCAGGAACTCATCGCGCGCGCCGACGTGGTGGAGATCGTCGGGCGCTACGTGCAGCTCAAGAAGGCCGGCGCCAATTTCATGGGGCTGTGCCCCTTCCACGGCGAAAAATCGCCCTCTTTCTCGGTCAGCCCGACCAAGCAGTTCTATCACTGCTTCGGCTGTGGGGTGCACGGCAACGCCATCGGCTTTCTCATGGAGCACGCCGGCATGGGCTTTGTCGAGGCGGTGCACGACCTCGCCGGCCAATACGGCCTGCAGGTGCCCGAGGACGATGCCTCCCCCGCCGAACGCGCACGCGCAGCGAACCAGCGCCAAAAGCAGGCCACGCTGACCGACGTGCTCGAAAAAGCCGGCGAGGCCTACCGCAAGGCCTTGCGACAGGCGCCGGGCGCCATCGAATATCTGAAGGGCCGGGGCGTCTCCGGCGAAGTGGCCAAGCAGTTCGGCATCGGCTATGCGCCCGCCGGTTGGCGCACGCTGGCCAGCGTTTTTCCGGACTACGACGACCCCTTGCTCGCCGAAAGCGGGCTGGTGATCGTCAACACCGAAGACGGCGCCGAAGACGCCAAGCGCTACGACCGTTTCCGCGACCGCGTGATGTTCCCCATCCGCAACGTGAAGGGCGAATGCATCGGCTTCGGCGGCCGGGTGCTCGGCGACGAAAAGCCCAAATACCTCAATTCGCCCGAAACGCCGGTGTTCAGCAAGGGCCGGGAGCTCTACGGCTTGTACGAGGCGCGCGCAGCCTTCCGCGAGCGCGGCTATGCGCTGGTGACCGAGGGCTACATGGACGTGGTGGCGCTGGCGCAGCTGGGTTTCCCGAACGCGGTGGCCACCCTGGGCACGGCCTGCACCACCGAGCATGTGCAGAAGCTCTTTCGCTTCACCGAGTCGGTGGTGTTCAGCTTCGACGGCGATGCGGCCGGCCGCCGCGCGGCGCGCAAGGCGCTCGACGGCGCCCTGCCCTATGCCACCGACGTGCGCAGCATCAAGTTCTTGTTCCTGCCGGCCGAGCACGACCCCGACAGCTTCATCCGCGAATTCGGCGCCGACGCCTTCGCCCGCTTCGTGCAGGAAGCCACGCCGCTCTCGCGCTTCATGATCGAGGCCGCGCGCGAAGGCTGTGACCTCACCAGCGCCGAAGGCCGCGCCCACATGAGCAGCAACGCCCGGCCGCTCTGGAGCGCCATGCCCGACGGCGCGCTCAAGCGACAGATGCTGAGCGAGATCGCCACGCTGGTGCAGCTCGACGCGGCCGCCTTGTCGGAGCTCTGGGCCGCCACGCCCGGTCCGCGCAAGGCCGCGGCAGCGCCTTCGCCGCGCCATGGCAACGAGCCGGGCGACCCGTTCGACTACTCCGACATGCCGCCGCCCTCGGAATACGAACCGCCGCGCTACGAAAACGATAGCAACCCGCGAGGCAAATTCACCAAAGGCAAGCGGTGGGGCGGCAAGTTCGAAGCGCCCATCGAGCCGCTGCGCGGTCGCGGCAAGCCGCCGAGCCGTCCCGACGTGGCGGTGCGACTCCTGCTGTCGAACATGGCGCAGTGGGAAGCGCTGTCGCACGAATTGCACGTCATGCTGTGCGACCTGCCCGGCCCGCATGGGGCGCTTTTCACCTGGCTCGACAGCCAGCTGCACGAGCATGGCGTGCAGCCCTGGGCGGCGCTGCGCGAAGGCATGCGCGGGCTCGATTTCGAACCGCTGGCGGAGCGCCTCATGGCCGTCTCGGAGAGCGCCCCGCCCGCCGAAGGCGAGGAAGAGCAGCATCTGACCGACGCCGCCAAGGAGCTTTCGAGCGTGCTCGACTTCATGCTCGATGACCTTCTCAAGGCCCAACAGAGCGAGGCCATAGCCGCCGTGGGCTCGGACCCCAAGGCCCTGGAGCGCTACAAGGCGCTGGAGGCGCGAAGACTCGAATTGCGCGCCCGCTTGAAGCCGTCAGGGGCATGAAAGTGCTTGAAATTTGCGCAATAGGCTATAATGTAAGGCTTCGCAACTGGCGAAATTAGGCAAGAGCGACAGCAGCACCTCCGGGCCGACCCCTAGCGCAACGCACTCCAACGGAAAACATCCGACGGAAAGGGTCACTTACCGCAAGGACTGCACACCAAATGTTCGCCCGACATCTTGCCTGACGAGGAATTTCTTCCTCTTTCCCAATTGTTTTGTCCGTGCCTGTGCGCGGGCTTTGAGTATTGCCCGTGCCTGTGCGCGGGCTGTGGTGGCGCTGCCTATGTGGCGGTGCGCCTGTGATTTCGCTTGGTCCATCTTGCTGTAACGAGGTCGTATGCCCAGTTCAAAGAAGCCTGCTCCTTCACTCGCCAAAGGCGCCGCCCCAAAGTCTGTCTCAGAAAAACCGTTGAAAGCTGGCGCTATGCCGGCAACTAAGTCGGGTGCCGCCGCGTCCAAATCGGCAGCCGCAACGAAAGTGAAAACCGTGCCCACGAAATCGACTGTCATCGACGATCCGAAAAAAGCTGCCGCCAAGACGGTTGCCGCCGCCCCTGCTGCCAAGAAAGTAGGCCGTCCGCCCAAGGCTGCCGGCGCCGCCGCGCCCGCCACCGGCGCCAAGCGCGGCCGCAAGCCCAAGGCCGGCAACGAAGCGCCTGAAAGCGACGTCGACCTGTCGGACATCGAGGACGACCTGGCCGGCGACGAACCGGCAGTTGCCTCGACCACCGAAGAAAAGGTCAAGCCGCTGCGCATGAAGATCAGCAAGGCGAAGGAACGCGCCTTGATGAAGGAGTTCGGCCTCGACGAGACCGTGCTCTCCGAGGAAGACCTGGCCAAGCGCCGCTCGCGCCTGAAGACCCTGATCACGCTGGGCAAGACCCGCGGCTACCTCACGCACGGCGAAATCTCCGACCACCTGCCCGACAAGCTGGTCGACGCCGAGACCATGGAAGTCGTGGTCACCATGCTCAACGACATGGGTGTGGCGGTGTACGAGCAGACGCCCGACGCCGAAACCCTGCTGCTGAACAACACCGCGCCCACCGCCACCACGGTCGAAGAAGCCGAGGAAGAAGCCGAAGCCGCGCTCTCCACGGTGGACAGCGAGTTCGGCCGCACCACCGATCCGGTGCGCATGTACATGCGTGAAATGGGCACGGTCGAGCTCCTGACGCGCGAAGGCGAAATCGAAATCGCCAAGCGCATCGAAGGCGGCCTGATGGCCATGATGGAAGCCATCTCGGCCTCCCCCGCCACCATCGCCGAGATCCTGCGCCTGGCCGCCGACATCCGTGAAGGCAAGGTCGTCATCTCCACCGTGGTGGACGGCTTCTCGAACCCCAACGAGGCCGACGACTACGTGGCCGAAGAAGACTTCGACGAATTCGACGAGGAAGACGACGACGACGGCAAGGGCGGCTCCAAGGCTCTCACCAAGAAGCTCGAGGAACTCAAGCGCGACGCGCTCGAACGCTTCGACCGCATCGCGGGGATGTTCGAAAAGGTCCACAAGATCTACGACAAGGAAGGCTACGGCACGCCGGCCTACCAGAAGGCCCAGCAGGCCCTGTCGGACGAGCTCATGACCATCCGCTTCACGGCAAAGACCATCGAGAAGCTGTGCGACCTGGTTCGCACGCAGGTCGACGACGTGCGCAAGAAGGAGCGCGAGCTGCGCCGCATCATCGTGGACAAGTGCGGCTTCCCGCAGGACGAGTTCATTCGCGACTTCTCTGGCTACGACAAGAGCGGCAACCGCATCGCATCGAACCTCTTGAACCTGAAGTGGGTCGAGAAGCAGGCTGCCGCGGGCAAGCCCTGGAGCGCCGTGCTCGCGCGCAACATTCCGCCGGTGCAGGAGCTGCAGCAGAAGCTCACCGACATCCAGTCGCGCGTGGTGGTGCCGCTCACGCAGCTGAAGGAAATCAACAAGCGCATGAACGAGGGCGAATCGTCCTCGCGCGATGCCAAGAAGGAAATGATCGAGGCCAACCTGCGCCTCGTGATCTCCATCGCCAAGAAGTACACCAACCGCGGCCTGCAGTTCCTGGACCTGATCCAGGAAGGCAACATCGGCCTCATGAAGGCGGTCGACAAGTTCGAATACCGCCGCGGCTACAAGTTCTCGACCTACGCCACGTGGTGGATCCGCCAGGCAATCACCCGGTCCATCGCCGACCAGGCGCGCACCATCCGCATCCCGGTGCACATGATCGAGACGATCAACAAGATGAACCGCATCTCGCGCCAGCATCTGCAGGAGTTCGGCTTCGAGCCCGACGCCGGCATCCTGGCCGCGAAGATGGAGATCCCGGAAGACAAGATCCGCAAGATCATGAAGATCGCGAAAGAGCCGATCTCGATGGAAACCCCCATCGGCGACGACGACGATTCGCACCTGGGCGACTTCATCGAGGACAGCAGCAACACCGCGCCCATCGAAGCCGCCATGCAGGCGGGCCTCCGCGACGTGGTCAAGGACATCCTCGACAGCCTCACGCCGCGCGAAGCCAAGGTGCTGCGCATGCGCTTCGGCATCGAGATGAGCACGGACCATACGCTGGAAGAAGTCGGCAAGCAGTTCGACGTGACCCGCGAGCGCATCCGCCAGATCGAGGCAAAGGCACTGCGCAAGCTCAAGCATCCTTCGCGCTCGGACAAGCTGCGCAGCTTTATTGATACGCTCTGAGCTGGTCTCCGGTATTTCTCTCTGACGAGGAGGCGCCCGCAAGGGCGCTTTCTTTTTTGGCCTCTACCGACAAGAAAAATGGAGCAACTCCCATGAATCCCGATGCAGCCAAGCTCTGGCAAGCCCCGCGCTGGGCGCTTGCCGTGCTGCTCGCCGTGCTCGGCATGCTCGGTCCCTTTTCCATCGACACCTACATTCCGGCCTTCTCGGGCATTGCGCGCTCCATCGGCGCCACGCCGGCCGAAATGCAGCAGACACTTTCGGCCTACTTGTTCGGCTTTGCGTTCATGAACCTGTTCCACGGTGCGCTGTCGGACAGCTTCGGCCGCCGGCCCGTGGTGCTGTGGGGACTCGCGGTGTTCACGCTGGCCTCGCTGGGCTGCGCGCTGTCGCAGAACATTGCGCAGCTGGTGCTGTTCCGCGGGCTGCAGGGCCTCTCGACCGGCGCGGGCATCGTGGTGTCACGCGCAGTGATCCGCGACATGTTCCCGCCCGCCGACGCGCAGCGCGTGATGAGCCAGGTGACCATCTACTTCGGCGTGGCACCGGCCATTGCGCCGATCGTCGGCGGTTTTCTTTTCGTGCATGCCGGATGGCACGCCATCTTCTGGTTCCTGGTCGCGGTCGGCGTGATCCTGTTCGTGGCCAACTACAAGCTGCTGCCTGAAACGCTGCACCAGAGCCAGCGCCAGCCGTTCCAGGTGCGGCACCTGATGCGCGGCTACTGGGACCTGTGCTCGGACCCGCGCTTTCTGCTGCTCGCATTCGCGAGCGGCGTTCCGTTCAACGGCATGTTTCTCTACGTGCTGGCGGCACCGGCCTTCCTCGGCGACCACCTCGCGCTCGCGCCAACGCAGTTCTTCTGGTTCTTCCTGCTGACCATCGGCGGCATCATGACGGGCGCGTGGGCCAGCGGGCGCATGGCGGGCAAGGTGGCGCCCAAGCGGCAGATCCGCGACGGCTTCCTGATCATGCTGGTGACCTCGCTCGTCAACGTGGTGGCCAATTCGCTCTTCACCGCGCACGCCGCGTGGGCGCTGTGGCCGCTGGCGGTCTTTGCGTTCGGCTGGGCGCTGATGGTGCCCGTGGTGACCCTGCTGGTGCTCGACCTCCATCCCGAACGGCGCGGCATGGCCTCGTCGCTGCAGGCCGTGATCGGCTCCACCGCCAACGGCATCGTGGCCGGCGTGGTGGCACCGCTGGTCATGCATTCGACGCTGGCACTGGCGCTCACCTCCATGCTGATGCTGGGTATCGGCCTGGTCGCCTGGGTCTGGTTGCACGGGCAGTGGCCCGAAATCGGCCGCCGGGTGGCCGCGGAGGCCTGACGCCATGCCGCAGCTTTCCGCCTTGTTGACGCATGCGCGTGCCTGGCTGCCGGGCCGCAACACCGTCGATGCGCGCGAGCGCATGCGTGCGGTGGCCGGCGCGGCCATCGGCCTTTTGATCACCGCGCTGCTGTGCCGCTGGATGGCCGAAGCGGTGGACGTCAGCATCTGGCTGATCGCGCCGATGGGCGCAAGCGCGGTGCTGGTGTTTGCCGTGCCTGCAAGCCCGCTGGCACAGCCCTGGTCGGTCATCGTCGGCAACACTTTGTCGACCGTGGTTGGCATCGCCTGCGTCCGCTGGATACCAGATCCGGCCTGGGCCGCCGCGGTAGCCGTTGGTGCGGCCATCGGGCTGATGTTCGCCACGCGCAGCCTGCATCCGCCGGGCGGGGCCGCGGCACTGCTTGCTGTGCTCACACACACCGACCATTTCTCTGCGGCTCTGTTTCCCACCCTCGTCAATTCGCTCCTGCTGGTGGTGGCGGGCGTGGCCTACAACACCTTCACGGGCAGGCGTTATCCCCATGTGCAGGTGGTGCGGCCGCCTTCGGCCGATGCGCGCTTCAGCCAGGCCGACATCGATGCGGTGCTGGCCCGCTACAACCAGGTGCTGGACATCAGCCGCGACGACCTCGAATCGCTGATCCAGCAGACCGAGCTGGAGTCTTACAAGCGCCGACTCGGCACGCTGCACTGCGGCGACATCATGTCGCGCGATCCGGTGTCGGTGGAGTTCGGCACGCCGCTGCAGGAGGCCTGGATGCTGATGACGCAGCGCCGCATCAAGGCGCTGCCCGTCACCGACCGCACGCGCCGCGTGGTTGGCATCGTGACCCAGGCCGACTTCTTCCGCCTGCTCGACCTGGAACACCACGAAGGCATCGCCGGCAAGCTGCGCGACCTGATCCGCGCCACGCGCACCGTGGTTTCGAATAAGCCCGAGGTGGTCGGCCAGATCATGACGCGCCAGGTGCGCGTGGCCAGTGCCGACCGGCCAGTGGTCGACCTGGTGCCGCTTTTTTCAGAAGGCGGGCATCACCACATTCCGATCATCGACGGCGAGAGGCGCCTTGCCGGGATGATCACGCAATCAGACTTCGTGCGCGCGCTCTATCGCGCGGTGGGACCAGCGTAACCAGGGCACCACGCCCTGCCCTACTCGAGCACCACATTGGCCTTCTTCACCAGCGCCGCATAGCGCGCGGCTTCGGTGCGGAAATAGCTCACAGCCTGCTCGGGTGAGGTGGGCTTGATGATGTTGCCCTGCTTGTCCATGGCCTCGCGCACTTCGGCGCTCGTGAAGGCCGCGGCCACGGCGTCATGCACGCGCTGGATGTCGGCGGCCTGCATCTTCGGCGGCCCGATCACCGCGAACCAGCCTTCGACCACGTAGTTGGGGAGGCCCTGCTCGGCGATGGTCGGAATGTCGGGCGCGGCCGGCGAGCGCGTGGAGCCGCACAGGCCGATGGCGCGCAGCGCGCCGCTCTTGAGGTGCGGCAGCACCGCGGGCAATGCCACCACGCCCATCTCGACCTGGCCCGCGATCATGTCGGTGACCATCGGGCCCGTGCCTTTGTAGGGAATGTGCCGCGCCTTCACGCCGGCTTCGTCCATGAACATTTCGCCCGCCAGGTGAATGATGGTACCGTTGCCCGACGAGGCGTAGTTGTAGCCCTCGGGTTTGGCGCGCAGCAGTGCCACCAGCTCCTTCACGTTCTTGGCGGGCAGCTTCGGATTGACCACCAGCACCAGCGGCGTCGCGCCCACCACACTGATCGGCGTCACGTCGGCGATGGCGTCGAACGGCATCTTCTTGTACACCGCCGGGTTGATGACATGGTTGTTCGACACCATGCCCAGCGTGAGCCCGTCGGGCGCCGCCTTGACGAGCGCCGACGTGCCGGTGATGCCGCCCGCACCCGGCAGGTTCTCGATCACCACCGGCTGGCCGAAGGCCTTGCCGAGCGCCACGGAAGCCGCGCGCACGATGGCGTCCACACCCGAGCCGGCGCTGATCGGCAGGATGAAGCGGATGGGTTTGTCGGAGCCCTGCGCGAGCACGGGGCATGCGGCCAGCGCGGCGGCGGAGGCGCCGAAGCCCAGTACGGCACGGCGGGTCATGGGGGGAAGAATCTTGTGCATGGCTTTGTCTCTCTTTATCTTTTGAAAAAACTCAGGCAACGGCCGACTCGGCCTGCATGGCCGCCATCTGCGATTCCGCATAGCCGAGTTCGGCCAGCAGTTCGCGCGTGTGCTCGCCAAGCGTCGGCGGGTCCAGGCGCACGCCGAGGCGCTCGCCGCCCAGCGTGATCGGGAACAGCGTCGTCTGCGCCGTCTGCCCGGCGCGCTCGCCATCGGGCAAGCGGATGTCGGCAAGGCCTCCGGTGGCTTTCAGGTGCGGGTCTTCGTAGAGGTCTTCGGGCCGCACGATGGGTGCGAAAGGCAGGCCCCGCGCCTCGAAGATGGCCGACAGCTCGGCAGCCGACCGGTCGGCCAGGCGCTTGCGCAAGTCCGCCAGCAGCGTGGGCCGCACGCGGACCCTGTCGTTGTTGGTGCGCAAGGAGGGGTCGCCCTTCAGGTCGTCGAAGCCGAGCGCGTCGCAGAACACCGTCCATTGCGCGTCGCTCACCGCGGCCAGGAAGATCTGCTCGCCGTCCTTCACCGTGAACACGTCGTACAGCGCCCAGGCCGAGATGCGCTCGGGCATCGGCGCCGCGGCCTGGCCCGTGATGGCGTACTGCAGCATGTGCTGGCCGACCAGGAACACGTTGTTCTCGAACAGCGCGGACTGCACCTCCTGCCCCTTGCCGGTCTGGGTGCGCTGCATCAGCGCGGCCATGGCACCGATGGCACCGAACATGCCGCCCATGATGTCGTTCACGCTGGTGCCCGCGCGCAGCGGATCGCCGGGCCGGCCCGTCATGTAGGCCAGGCCGCCCATCATCTGCACCACCTCGTCGAGCGCGGTGCGATGCTCGTAGGGGCCTGGCAGAAAGCCGGTGTGGTTCACGTACACCAGGCGCGGATTGAGCTTGCTGAGCGCAGCATGGCCGAGTCCGTATTTCTCCATGGTGCCGGGCCTGAAATTCTGTGCCACCACGTCTGCGGTGGCGCACAGGCGCAACGCCGCTTCGAGCCCCTGCGGGTGGCGCAGGTCGAGCGCGATGCTCTTCTTGTTGCGGTTGAACATCGGGAAGAAACCGGCGCCCGCGCCCAGCAGGTGCCGCGTGCGGTCGCCGTCGATCGGCTCGACCTTGATGACCTCCGCGCCCAGGTCGGCCAGCACCATGCCGCAGGTCGGACCCATGACCATGTGCGTGAACTCGACGACGCGGATGCCGGTGAGCGGCAGGTGTTTTTCTTCGGTGTTCGCGCTCATGCCGCTGCTCCCGCCGTCGCCACGAAGGTCTTTGGAAAACCCGCGCGCCACACGGTGCCCTGCAGTGTCTCGCCCTCCAGCCAGCCGGCCACGCGCCGGCGGAGGTCGAGCAGCTTCGGCAGATCGATTCCCGTGCCAACGCCCATGCTCTCGAGCATGAACACGAGGTCTTCGGTGTCGACATTGCCGCTGGCGCCGGGCGCATGCGGACAGCCGCCGATGCCGGCCAGGCAGGCATCGAATCGCGGGATGCCAACTTCGAGCGCCGCATAGACGTTCGCGAGCCCGAGGCCGCGCGTGTCGTGGAAATGGCCGCACCACAGGCGGTCGCCCGCGATGCGCCTTGCGCGCTCGAACAGGCTGCGAACCATCGCGGGATCGGCATAGCCGACTGTATCGGCCAGGCTCACGCGGTCGGCGCCGGCGTCGAGCAGCGCCTGCATCAGGCGCAGCACCTCGTCGGGCGCCACATGGCCCTGGATCGTGCAGCCGAAGGCCGTGCCGACGCCGCCATCGATCAAGGTCTTCGAGCCCGCGGCGTCGCGTGCCGCACGGATGCGCGCGACCTCGGCCACCACTTCGTCGGGCGTCTTGCGCAGGTTGGCAAGGCTGTGCGCATGGCTGGCCGAGAGCGGGACCATCATGAGATCGGCCTCGCCGGCAATGGCGAGTTCGGCGCCCCTGAGATTGGGCACCAGCACAGAGGCGAAGAGCCCCGGCAGCGTCTTGGCATACGCCAGCAGCTCGGCCGTGTCGGCCAGCTGCGGCAGCAGACGCGCGGGCACGAAGGAGCCGACTTCGATCTCGCGCTGCCCGGCGGCATGCGCGTCGCGAATCCATTCGATTTTTTGCGCAGTGGGCAATGTTCTCGCAATGCTCTGCAGGCCGTCGCGCAACCCCGATTCGCGGACGACCGCGCGGGGCGGCAGAAAAGCGTGCGCTGCGGGCGCAACCGTGGCTTCGTTCAAGGTGTCTCCTTTTGAAGGTCTTGCACCGATGTTAGAAGTTCCTATTCGATTCAGAAAATAGATCTTGGAAGCCAATTCGTTCCAAAATGGAATACCACATCGCTCGACCGGAACCCCCATGCGCGACCTCGACCTGACCACCCTCCGCCTCTTCGTCTCCGTCTGCGAAACGCGCAGCATCGCGCGCGCGGGCGAGCAGGCCAGCATCGTCGGCTCGGCCATCAGCAAGCGCCTGGCGCAGCTGGAGGACACGGTGGGCACGCCGTTGCTGCTGCGCAAACGGCGCGGCGTGGTGCCGACCGCGGCCGGCGAAACGCTGCTGGAACATGCGCGCGCCATGCTCGGCAGCGCTCAGCGCATCGAGCGAGACATGGCGGCCTATGCCGGCGGTGCACAGGGGCATGTTCGAATCCTCGCCTCGGCCTCGGTGCTGGCCGAATCCCTGGCCGAGGACGTCGCCAACTTTCTGCAGAACCCGGCACACCGCGACATCCGGATCGACATGGAAGAGCGCGTGAGCCCGGAGATCGTGCGCGGCATCCGCGAGGGAAGCGCGTCGATCGGCCTGTGCTGGGACGCCGCCGACCTCGATGGCCTGCAGCGGCGCAGCTATCGCAGCGACCACCTGGCCATCGTGGCGCACCCCTCGCACCCGGCCGCGCGGCGCGGCAAGGTGCGGTTCGAGGACGTGCTCGACCACGAATTCGTCGGCATGCCCGCCCTGAGCGCGGTGCAGCTGATGCTGGCCCGCGAGGCGGCGGTGGCGGGCAAGCCGCTGGTCTACCGAGTGCTGGTGACCAACTTCGACGCCGCCCTGCGCGTGGTGCGCGCCGGCCTCGCCATCAGCGTGGTGCCGGCGGAAGTGGCGCAGCCCTTTGCCGACACCTACCGGCTGCGCCTGATGCCGCTCACCGATGCCTGGGCGCGCCGGCGCTTCGCGATCTGCTTTCGCGAGGAAGGGACGCTGTCACTGGCGGCGCAACTGCTGGTGGCGCATCTGGAGCAGTGCGCAACGGATCGCTCGGCATCCTGATCCGAACGAAATCCGAAACTGTTCATTGGCCAAAGCGGGGTTTTTGTTTCGGTTCCCGGAACCTAACATTCAGACAAAGGAAACGAATGCAATGAACGACAACACCACTTCGGCGGGCGGCGCCACGCTGCACTACATCTTCGATCCGATGTGCGGCTGGTGCTACGCGGCCGCACCGCTGGTCGACGCCGCGCGCAACGTGCCGGGCCTCGAGGTCGCGTTCCACGGCGGCGGCATGATGACCGGCGCCAACCGGCGCGCCATTACGCCGCAGTGGCGCGACTACGTGATGCCGCACGACCGCCGCATCGCCGAGCTCTCGGGCCAGCCCTTTGGCGAAGCCTACTTCGAGGGCCTGCTGCGCGACATCGGCGCGGTCATGGATTCCGAACCGCCGACCACCGCCATCCTCGCGGCCGAAGCCTTGCGCGCCGGCGGCGGGCTGGACATGATCCATCGGCTCCAGCGCGCGCATTACGTCGAAGGCCGGCGCATCGCCGATGCGCAGGTGCTCGCTGCAATAGCCAAAGAGCTCGGCTTCGATCCGGATGCTTTTGCCTCGGCCGTCACGCGCCTGTCAGGCGAAGCGACGTCCAAGCACATGGCCGAAAGCCGCCAGTGGCTGCAACGCGCGGGCGGCCAGGGCTTCCCGACTTTCGTGCTGGCGCAAGCCGACGGCACCGCGAGCCGCATCGACATCGGTCCATGGCTCGGCCGCCCCGAGGAATGGAAGGCGCAGCTGGCCAAGCTCGTGCCGCCCTCGCCCACGGCAACGGAGGCCGGGGCTGGCCCGGCGTCGTGCGGTCCGGACAGCTGCGCGATCTAGGCCCTTCAGGCGCGCCGCATTACCTGCTGCACTGGAAGCTCGCGGCCTGCGACACGTCCCCGCCCGTGAAGCGCGGCCACAGCGGCCACTCGCACAACGGGCGAGCGCGAACAATGCGGAACGGCGGCTGCACTTCCTGCTCGGCCAGCTGCAGGCCGGCCGGCGCACGGCCGCGCTCGACCCAGTCGGCCAGCGCGCCGAGCATGTCGACGTTGGCCGGGGCGCCACTGCCCACGTGGTCCACGCCGGGCGCGGTGTAAAGGCGCATGAAGCGATCCGTGTTGTCGCGCCCCATGCGCGCCACCACAGATTCGTAATAGAGGACGCCGGCGAACGGGCTCTGCGCGTAGTCGGCCATGTGTTCGAGCATCAGCAGCTTGCCGCCGCGCGCGGCAAAGGCGCCGAGGTCGGGGTTGGTCGAATCCATGAGCTGCGACACGGTGGCGATGCGCGCGGCAAAGTCTTCCGCGCGATAGTTGCGCACGTCGAGGGTCGGATTGCGCGCATAGAAATACTGCAGCGCGCCGCTGCCGTAGAACCATGCAATGCCATTGCTCGGTTGCGGCGGCACCGTCGGCGCCGCGGTGCCGGTCCACCACGCGTTCCAGCCGCCCATCGACGCAAAAGCCGGCGTGCCCTCGCCGCCAATGCCCCAGCCCGGATATACCGCGACCCCGTTGGCCAGCGGCACGGGCGAGCGCCACGGCGAGCGCAGTGTGCGCACCGCCTGCACCTGCGCATCGTTGAGGCAGTTGTCGCCGCTGGTGCCGGCGGCGCAGCGCAGGCTCGCAGGATCGAAGCGCTGCAGGCAGGCCACGGGGTTCGACACGATGCGGTCCGCCGCGCCGTCCGCGGCATCACACGACGCCAGCACTGCGTTATGCACCAGCTGCACCTGCGCCGGCCGGAGCCACCCTTCGCCGAAGGTGGCAATGCCGTTGCGCGTGCCGGCGTGCTGCAGCCCCGTCCAGTTGATGACCGGTACGCGGCTGAAGATGCCGTCGAAGTCCTGCGGATAGCGCTGCGCCATAGTGAGCGCCTCGCGGCCGCCTTCGGAACTTCCCACGAAGTACAGCTTTTGCGGCGCTTGGCCGTAGGCGCGCTGCATCAGCGCCACCGCCACGTCGCGCACCTTCTTGTACGAGGCGTGCGCAAAGTTCACCAGCGCTTCGTCGTTGAGCGCAAAGGCCTGCGGCGGCTGGCCGGCCACGTTCTGGTGGCCGGAGTCGGTGCCGTAGGTTACGTAGCCCTGTGCCAACGGCGTGGGCTGGTCGAAGCGGCCGGCCGGCACCAGCGAGAGGCCCGTGATCAGCACGCCGTTGAAACCGCCGCCGCCGTACTGCACGCTGCGGCCGTTCCACGCGAGCGGCAGGTTCACCTGAAACAGGATCGGCGGCGCGCTGGGATCGAGCGGCGCGATGCGGCCCAACACCTTGCAGTGCGCAGGCTTGGGCGGTGTGATGCGCGATGCGGGGCTGGGGCCGCGTTCTGCGACAGCCAGTGCGGACGCAGGCACCAGCGTTGCGGAATCGATGGTCGCCGCGCCGCTCGGCAGGCCGATGGCCGCGGGTGCAACCGGGGCCGCGAGCGCCCCGCAGGCCGCTGCAGGATTGGCGCCGAGCGGGAGGCTCTGCGGCCCGGTGGTGCTGCAGGCTGCAAGCAGCACGGCGGAGGCCAACATGGCGCCCCCGCGAAACAGTGTCTTCGGGATCGCCATGTGTCTGTCTCCTTCTTCTTCGTCGTCGGAATTGCTACCGGGCCACGCCCAGCAACCGTTCGAGCACCTGCGGCTGGCTGCGCAATGCCGCTGCGCTGTCGGTGTGGACGATGGTGCCGTGATCGAGCACCACCGCGTGGTCGGAAATCGCGAGGATCGCCTGCGGGTGCTGCTCCACGATGATCGCGGCCAGGCCCTCGTCCTGCGTGATGCGGCGGATGGCGCGGAGCAGCTCCTCCACGATGATCGGCGCCAGCCCTTCGAGCGGCTCGTCGAGCAGCAGCAGCTTGGGGTTCAGCACCAGCGCACGGGCCACCGCGAGCATCTGCTGCTCGCCGCCCGAAAGCTGCGTGCCGAGATTCGTCTTGCGCTCGGCCAGGCGGGGGAACATCTCATAGACGCGCTGCGGATTCCACTTGCCCGGCCGCTCCACCGCCGTGAGGTTCTCATGCACCGTAAGCGACTTGAAGATGTTGCGCTCCTGCGGCACCCAGCCGATGCCGGCCGCGGCGCGCTGGTGCGGCGCCAGCTTGTGCAGGGCCTGCCCACTGAGCGAGATGCTGCCGCCGTGCTGCCGTGTGGCCCCCGCCAGCGTGTTGATCAGCGTGGTCTTGCCCGTGCCGTTGCGGCCCAAGAGCGCCATCGTCTGGCCCTCGCCGAGCGCAAAGGCCACGTCGTGCAGCACCACGGCTTCGCCGTAGCCCGCGCTTAGGTTCTCGATGCGCAGCAGTTCAGACATGGGCATGCTCCCCGTGGCCCAGATAGACCTCTTTGACCTTCGGATCGTTGGCAATGGTTTCGGGGTCGCCCTCGGTCAACAGCGTGCCGTTGACCAGCACGGTCATGCGGTCGGCAAAGCTGAACACGAGGTCCATGTCATGCTCGATCAGCAGCACCGACACATCGGCCGGCAATGCGGCCACGGTCTGCAGCAATTCCTCGCGCTCCCCTGCGGGAACGCCCGCCACGGGCTCGTCGAGCAGCAGCACGCGCGGCTCGCAGGCCAGTGCGATTGCAATCTCCAGCAGGCGGCGCTTGCCATAGGCCATGAACTTGGTCTGCTGCTGCGCCACGTCGCCCAGATGAAACTGCTCGAGCAGTTGCGCCGCGCGTTCCGTCACAGCCTTGGTGGCCCCCAGCGGACGCCACCATTGCGATGCGATGCCCTGGTGCTGCGACACGACGAGCGCCAGCGTCTCGAGCGGCGTCATCGAGTCGAACAGCTGGTTGATCTGGAAAGTGCGCACCAGCCCGCGCGCCACGCGCTTGTGCGGCGCCAGGGTGGTGATGTCTTCGCCCAGCAGCGAGATGCGGCCTTCGGTCGGCGTGAGCACGCCGGTCAACAGGTTGATGAGCGTGGTCTTGCCGGCACCGTTGGGGCCGATCAGCGCATGGCGCGCGCCGCGCTTGAGTTCCATCGTGACGTTGTTGGTGGCCGTGATGCCGCCGAAGCGCATCACCAACCCCTGCGTCGAAAGCACGGTCTCGGTCATGCCCCGCTCCCCTTCTTCTTGCCCAGCCACGTCCATGGCTTGAGCACACGGTCGCGCCCCACGAGCACCAGCAGCACCAGCAAGAGGCCGATCCAGAACATCCAGTATTGCGGCGTCACGGCCGAGAGCCAGTTCTGCAGCAGCTTGAAGACGATGGCGCCCGCCACGCCGCCATAGAGCCAACCCACGCCGCCGATCACCAGCATCAGCAGCACATCGGCCGAGCGGTCGAAGGCCAGCACGTCGAGCGAGGCGAAGCCTGTGGTCTGCGCCAGCAGCGCACCGGCGGCGCCGGCAATGCCGGCGGCCACGGTGTAGATGACGACGACCCGCGACACCACCGGAATGCCGATGGCCATGGCGCGCAGCCGGTTGTCGCGGATCGCCTTCAGCGTGGCGCCGAAGGGCGAATGCACGAGCCGGCGCATGACGAGGAACAGCACGAGCATCACGCTCAATGAATACCAGGCGGCCGTGCGGCCGAAGAGATCGAACTCGAACAGGCCGAGCACGGGTCCCATCACCACGCCCTGCAGTCCGTCGGCGCCGCCGGTGAGCCAGTCGAGCTTGTTGGCGAGTTCGAGCAACAGCAGCGCGGTGCCGAGCGTGACCATCAGCCGCGTCAGGTCGCTGCCGCGCAGGATCGTCACGCTGGCCACGAGGCCGAGCACGGCCGAGAGCACGGTGGCCACCACCAGCCCTACCGTCGGGTCCGGCATCACGAGCTTGGCGAACAGCGCCGCGGTGTAGGCGCCGAAGCCGAAGAACGCGGCATGGCCGAGCGACACGATGCCGGTGTAGCCAAGAATCAGATCGAGCGACATCGCGAACAGCGCGACGATGGCGATCTCGTTGACCAGCAGCGAATGCGAAGGCATGACGAAAGGCAATGCGAAGGCCGCGGCCCACACCACGAATTCAAGGGGGTGCCAGCGCGCCTTGCGCAGCAAGACCGATTCATACGACGAAGGTGCGCTCATTCAGCGGCCTCCCTTGCGCGTGAACAGGCCTTGGGGCCGCCACATCAAAATCAGGATCATGAGCAGGTAGACGGTGAACGCACCCATCTTGGGAATGAAGTACTTGCCCGCCACGTCGGCAATGCCGAGCAGCAGTGCGGCCGCGAGCGGCCCAGTGATCGACGAGGTGCCGCCGACCGACACCACGATCAGAAAATAGATCATGTACTTGAGCGGAAAGGTGGGGTCGAGCCCGAGGATCTCGGCGCCCAATGCGCCGCCCAGGCCAGCGAGTCCCGAACCGACCGCGAAGGTCAGCAGGAACACGATGTTGACGTTGATGCCCAGCCCCGCCGCCACGCGCGGGTCATCGACCGCGGCGCGCAGACGGCTGCCGAAGCGTGTCTTCGAGAGAATGAGCTGGAGTACCACGGTGAGCACGGCGCACACCGCGATGATGAAGAGCCGGTAGTGCCCCATGCCGAGCAGGAGCGCGCCATCGCCGATCTCGGTGCGGCCGCGCAGCCATTCGGGCAACTGGATGTTCTGCTGCGAAGAACCGACGAAGTAGTCGACGGCCGCCACGGCCATAAAGGCCAGGCCAATGGAGAACAGCACCTGGTCGAGATGCGGCTTGCCGTACATCGGCCGGTAGAGCGTGCGTTCGAGCAGTGCCCCGGCCAGTGCCACCACGATGAACGCGAGCGGCAGGCAAGCCAAAAACGGCACGCCCAGCTTCTGCATCGCAAACACCGTGAGATACCCGCCCGCCATGGCAAAGGCACCGTGCGCGAGGTTGATGAAGTTCATCAGCCCGAGCGTCACGGCCAGCCCCACGGCGAGCACGAAGAGCAGCATGCCGTAGGCGATGCCGTCAAAAAGAATGGTCAACATGTTTGTTCTTCGGTTCTTGTTCGTGCGCTTTGTTCAGGGTGTGTGCAAAGGCCACCGGGTACTCCCCTCCGCGAATGTCCCCCGCCCTTCGGGCTCCTCCTTTATTTCGCTGCGCGGAGCACCCGATGCCCTGTGCACTAGGGCACGCTGCTCGTGCACCACCGATCAACGACTGCTCTGGATCACGCTCTCGCTGGCGGGGTGCCTTGCGCAGCGAAATAAAGGAGGAGGCCGCAGGCCGGGGGACATTCGCGGAGCAAGGTACCCCGTCGGCGGGAGCGCCGCCCTGAACAGCAGCGCCCGAGCCCGAACACCTAATTACTTCGCCTTGCCCGGATCCTTCACACCCTTGATCACGTCGAACTCGACGTTGTACAACTGCCCGTCCTTCTTCTCGACCTTGCGCAGGTACACGTCCTGCACGATGTCGCGCGTCTGCGCATCGATGTACACCGGGCCACGCGGGCTCTCGAAGATCTGGCCCTTCATGGCGGCCAGCAGCGCATCGCCCCCGCCCTGCCCCTTGGTGGCCTTCAGGGCTTCATAGATCACGCGCATGCCGTCATAGCCGCCCACCGCCATGAAGTTGGGGCGCATCTTCGGGTTCGCCTTCTGGAAGGCCTCGACAAACTTCTTGTTCGCGGGCGACGGATGCGCAGCCGAGTAATGGTGCGAGGTGACCACGCCCAGCGCGCCGTCGCCCATGTCGTTGAGCTGATCGTCATCCGTCACGTCGCCGGTGGCGATCATGCGGATGCCGGCCTTGTCCATGCCGCGCTCCAGAAACTGCTTCATCACCGCAGCGCCAGCGCCCGAGGGCACGAAGACGAACAGCGCATCGGGCTTGGCGTCGCGCACCTTCTGCAGGAACGGTGCGAAGTCGGGGTTGCGCAGTGGCACGCGCAGCTTCTCGATCACCTTGCCACCGTTGAGCTGGAAGCGCTCGCTGAAGAACTTCTCGGCGTCGTTGCCCGGGCCGTAGTCGGCCACCAGCGTGACGACGGTTTTCACGCCGTTCTTCGGCGCCCAGTCGCCCATGGCCACCGACACCTGCGGCAGCGTGAAGCTCGTGCGCACGATGTAGGGCGAGGCCTCGGTGATGCTCGACGTGGCGGCGGCCATCACCACCTGCGGCGTCTTCGACTGCGTGGCCAGCGGCGCGGCGGCCAGCGCGGCCGGCGTGACGCCGAAGCCCGCGATCACGTTCACCTTGTCGTTGACGATGAGTTCCTGCGCCAGGCGCTTGGTCACGTCGGGCGTGGCCACGTCGTCCTTGATGATGAGCTCGATCTTCTTGCCCGCCACAGTGTCGCCGTTCTGCGCCATGTACAGCCGCGCCGCCGCTTCGATCTGCCGGCCGGTGGACGCCTGCTGGCCGGTCATGGGCAGGATCAGGCCGATCTTGAACTTGTTGCTGTCCTGCGCACTGGCAAGCGACATGGAAAGCGCAAGCGCCGTGAGGCCTGCGGTCTGGATGAGTTGGCGTCTTTGCATGAGGTTTTTCCTTGAACAACGAAAGCGGATACCGGGCTATTTTTCAACACTTTGCAACATCCGGCGGAGCAGGCAATCACCTACTTCGCCCCCGAGGCGAGCCATTGTTGCGCGATGAACAAATGAACTGCGCGCTGATCGCGCAGCGCGTTTTCAACTGTCGGGCCGGTACGCGGAGTCCAGCGTGAGGGTGCCCACGGCACGCGATACGCAGGCGCAGATGCGGGTGGCCGCCTGCTTCTCGTGCTCGCTCAGGAACACGTCGCGGTGGTCGATTTCTCCGTCGACCGCGAGCACGTCCATGGCGCAGAGGCCGCACTCGCCGCGCTTGCAGTCCCAGAGCGTTTCCACGCCGGCGGCGTCGAGCGCCTCGAGCAAAGTGCAATCGGCCGGCACGGTGATCGCCAGGTCGTGCCGGGGAATGCGCACGGTGAAAGCCTGCGTCGGAAGCCGGCCGCTGCTGCCGAAGGTTTCGAAGCGCAGGTCCGCCGGTGCACGGCCCGCCGCCTGCCAGGCGCGCTTGACGGCTTCGAGCATCGGCACGGGGCCGCAGGTGTAGAGCTGGCCGCCCGCGGGCAGCGCCGCGATGGCCGCCGCGAAGTCGATGGGTGCCGCGCCCTCATGCGCGACGACGTCGTCGCCAAGGGCCGCGCGCAATTTATCGAGATAGGCCAATTCGCCCGCATGGCGCGCGCCGTAGAGCATCTTCACCGGCACGCCGGTGCGCCGCGCGTGATCGCCCAGGCGCTCTGCCATCATCACCAGCGGCGTGATGCCGATGCCACCAGCCACCAGCAGGTAACCCGGCGCCGAGAGGTCGAGCGCAAAGTGATTCTGCGGCGCGCTTACCTGCAGCCGGTCGCCGACGGCCAGGCGCCACATGGCGAGCGAGCCGCCGCGGCCGTCGTCGAGCCGCTTGACGGCAATGCGCCAGCACTGGCCGTCGCCCTCGCCCACCAGCGAGTACGAGCGCGTCTGCAGCTTGCCATGGGCCGCCATCACCTGCACCTGCAGATGCGATCCGGGCTCGTACGTGGCGGCAAAGCCCGGCTCGGGCCGCAGTTCGAATTCACGCACCGTGGGCGTCACGTCGCGCAGCGCAACAATTTGCGCCTGCATCCATCGAAGGTCGTTTTTCATCGGGGAGAAAACCAGCGGAAAAAGAAAATCGGCCGCTCAGCCGCGGCGGCGGATCAGCTGCACACCGGGCAGCGGGCGCTGCTCGGCGGTGGGCGTGCCGTGCAGCGCCTCGCGCAGGTTGCGCCGCGCAATGCGGCTGTGCTCGCGCATCAACGCCTCGGCGCGCGAGCCTTCGCCGGCCTCGATGGCGTCGAGCACCTGCAGATGCTGGTCTTGCGCGATCACGAGCATGTCGCGCGCGGCGGGCGAGTTGGCCTGCACGATGACGAAGCCCGACGGCGATGCGAACGGCAAGTTGATCACGCGCTCGAGCTGCTGCGCGATGACCGGGCTCGCCGCCATCTCGCACAGCAGCGAATGAAACTTCTCGTTGTGCGTGACGTAGCGCGAAAACGCCGCGTCGTCCAGCGCGGGCTCGCGCAGCAGTTCATCGATGCGTGCCAGACACGCACGCGCTTCGCGCAGCACCACCGGCGCCGCCCCGCGCTCGGCCGCGAGCCGCGCCACCAGGCCTTCGAGCGTGCCGCGAAGCTCGATGGCGTCCGCCACGTCGCGCTCCGAAAAAGTACGCACTGCGTAACCACCGTTGGGCAGCGCCTCGAGCAGGCCTTCTTGTTCCAGCCGCATGAGCGCGCTGCGCACCGGGGTGCGCGAAACGCCGAGCTGCTCGGAGATGGCCACCTCGGCAATGCGCGCGCCGCCCGGCAGTTCGCCGGCCAGGATCATTTCGCGCAATCGCAGCTGCGCCTTCACGGCCTGCGAACTTCCGCCGTCGCCGGATTCGACGGGTGATACGGCTGCGACCTTCATGCGGCGCTCTTCTCGGCGGGACGGATCGGGATCGGAGCGCGCGCTGGCGTTTCCTTCTCGACCATTCGGTCGATCAGCCGACGCGCCCACATCGAGCCCGCGTCGATGTTGAGGTTGTAGAACTGGTGGTCGGGCCGCTCGTCCATGGCCTTTTGCTGCGCCTCGAGCACGAGCTCGTCCTCGCGGAAGATACCGGCCACGCCCTCGCGCAACTCGTGCGTCAGGCGCTGCTCGCCCAGGCAGTAGTTGCGCGCAAAGGCCCAGAAATAGAGGCAGGTCTTGTCGGTCTCGGGCGTGATGGTGTTGAGCACGTAACCGTTCACGCCCTTGCTGCGGTCGCCGGGGTTGCCCTCCTTCGGCACCGCGCCGCTGCCCGCCTCAGCCACGCCGACGTCGATGTTCACGGTGCACGGCCCCTCGAAGCGGATGATCTGCCAGCGATCGACCTTGCCGGCGTAGTCGCGCGCATGGCGGATCTGGCCACCCCAGAACGGCGGTGGATCGATGTTCTCCATCCACCGCGTGACGGTGGCCGAGCGGTCGCCGTGCGTGGCGACGAAGGGCGCCTCGGCCACTTCGCGATTGCCGATGGAAGAACCGTGCACGAAGGTCTCGTGCGTCAGGTCCATGAGGTTGTCGACCACCAGGCGGTAGTCGCAGTTCACGCGAATCATCTTGCCGTCGCCGGCCCATGCCGGGTCGTCGTTCCAGTGCATGTCGGGCACCAGTGCCGGGTCGGCCTTGGCCGGGTCACCAGGCCAGATCCAGACGAAACGGTGCTTCTCGACCACCGGGAAGCTGCGCACGCAGGCCGAAGGGTTCAGCGTTTCCTGGCTCGGCATGTGGGTGCAGCGGCCCTGGCTGTTGTAGACCAGGCCGTGGTAGCCGCACACCAGTTCGTCGCCTTCGAGCTTGCCCAGCGAGAGCGGCATCAGGCGATGCCAGCAGGCGTCTTCGAGCGCGGCAACCTGTCCGTCGGTACGGCGGAACAGCACCAGTTTTTCGTTGCAGATCGTGCGCGGCAGCAACGCATGACGCACTTCCACGTCATAGGCGGCGGCATACCAGGCGTTCAATGGAAAGGCGGTCGTGGGCGTTTTCATGAATACCCAATGTATACATAAAATCAGAAATATCCAGTGGAATTCCTTAAAATCAGGGTAAATACCGACTTCAATGTATACATATCGGCGTGTTTCCGAGGCGATACGATGTTCGATTCGTTTTCAGCCACGACGGAGATCAACATGTCACAGCACGCCGCCCTGCCCGCCCGTTACGACCACGTCGGCAGCTTCCTGCGCCCCAAATACCTGCTCGAAGCGCGCGAGCAGAACGCCAAGGGCGAGATCACGCCCGAGCAGCTCCGCAAGGTCGAAGACAAGGCCATCACCGAGATCGTCCGCTTCCAGGAAGACATCGGCCTGAAGAGCATCACCGACGGCGAGTTCCGCCGCACGTATTTCCACATCGACTTTCTCGACCAGCTCGGCGGCGTGAAGACCGACATTCCGGTCACCATCCGCAAGCCCGACGGCACCGAGGAACTCGCGCCGCCCGCCATGCGCGTGATCGACAAGGTGCGCCACGTGAAGGACATCCAGCTGGCCGACTTCCAATACCTGAAGAGCCAGGTCTCGGCCGGACGCACACCGAAGGTGACGATTCCCTCGCCGACCATGCTGCACTTCCGCGGCGGCCGCGCGGGCATCAGCAAGGACGCGTATCCCGAGCTCGATCCGGTGTTCTACGACGACGTGGCCAAGGCCTATGGCGACGAGCTGCGCTCGCTGGCCGCAGCAGGCTGCACCTACGTTCAGATGGACGACACCAACCTGGCCTACCTGTGCGACGAGCACATGCGCGAAGCTGCCCGCAAACGCGGCGACGACCCGAACGAACTGCCGCACCGCTATGCCGCGTTCATCAACAAGGTGGTCGCGCAAAAGCCGCCGGGAATGCTGCTGGCCATGCACCTGTGCCGCGGCAACTTCAAGAGCACGCACGCCGCGGCCGGCAACTACGAGCCGGTGGCCGAGGCACTCTTGAAGGAGATGGACCTGGACGCCTACTTCATGGAATACGACGACGCCCGCTCGGGCGACTTCAAGCCGCTGCGCTACCTGCCCAAGGGCAAGACCGTGGTGCTCGGCCTCGTGACCACCAAGTTCGGCCAGATGGAAGACAAGGACGAACTCAAGCGCCGCATCGAGGACGCAGCCAAGTACGCGCCGCTCGAACAGCTCGCGCTCTCGCCGCAGTGCGGGTTCTCGAGCACGGTGCACGGCAACAACATCGCGGTGGAGGCGCAGCGCAACAAGCTGCGCCTGGTTGTGGAGACCGCGCAGGAGGTCTGGGGCTCGACCTGACGCTTCGTTTCTGGTGAAGTCGGGGGCATGACGACGACCATTACAAAAATCCTCTCAGGCCCCCTCAGCATGTTCGGCGCGAAGGTGCAGATCGCCGCGCTCGAAAAAGGCATTCACTTCGAACTGACGATGGTGCCGTTCACCAAGGACGACGCTTACGAGCCCAAGCACCCGGACGTGCTGCGCATCAACCCCGTCAAGCAGCAGGTGCCGGTGCTGATCGACGGCGACGTCGAGCTCTTCGACTCGACGCAGATCTTCGAATACCTCGAAGACCGGTACCCCACCCCCGCGCTGTGGCCCCAAGGTGTTGCCGAACGGGCACGGGCGCGGCAGCTCGAGCAGAAGTCGGACGAGGTCTTTTTTCCTAACGTGATCAGGCTCTTCGGCCTGCAGCACGACATGCAGAGCGCGGCCGCCGTGGCGGCCTGCGCCGCGTGCGCCCGCTACTACGACGAGATGGAAGGCCTGCTGGCCACGCGCGAGTACCTCGCGGGCGCATATTCCTTTGCCGACATCGCCTTCTACATGGCCTGCATCTTTGCCGACCGCAAGGGTGCGCGCATGACGCAGGCCACGCCGCGGCTCCTCGCCTGGCGCAGCCGCATGGGCGAACGGCCCGCGGTGCAAACGGTGGTCGAACCGATGATGCGCTTCCTGGCTTCCGAAGGTCGCGACGTGGCCTCGTTCCTGATGCCACGCTGATCGCTGGCGACAACCCCGGCTCCTCAGGCATCATTGCCGCATGCCGAACACCCGTTTCGACTGGCTTCCTTCACCGTCACAGCATTTCCTCGTCGTCACCTTCGCGCTGCTGGTCTATGTGCTGACCACGCGCGCGCGCCGCGAACAGCGGGCACCCACCACGGCCATTGCCTGGGTCATGGGGCTCGTGCTCATGCCCTACTTCATCCTGCCGATCTATCTCTTGTTCGGCCAGCGCAAGCTGCGCCCGGCCGGCTCGCCGCGGCCGCCGCGCTCGGTGCCGCCGGGGCACTGGGCGGCAGACCTGATCGAAAGCTTCGGCCTCGCGCCGCCGGGGCCCTGCGCGATCCGCATGCATGCCGACGGCGAGGCCGCGCGCGAGGCACTGTGGCAGGTGATCGAAGGCGCACGCGAGCGCATCGACGTGTGCACCTTCATCATCGGCGACGACGCGCTGGGCCGCGCCGTCATCGAGCGGCTGGCGCAGCGCGCGCGCGAAGGCATCAAGGTGCGCGTGCTGCTCGACGGCTTCGGTGCGCTGACATTGCCGCGCCGCCACTTCGAAGTGCTGCGCGCGGCGGGCGGAGAGGTCGCCGTGTTCCGCCCGTTCTTCAGCCTGCGCCGCATCGGGCCGCGCAACCTGCGCAACCACCGCAAGTTCACCATCGCCGACGACGGCTGGCTGTGGTCGGGCGGGCGCAATCTGGCGGGCGAATACTTCACCGGCAACCACAAGCATCCCGAAGGCTGGCGCGATCTTTCGTTCGACCTGCGCGGCAGCGTGGCCGCCGCGGCGGCCCGCCAGTTCGACCATGACTGGAGCTCGGTGCGCGGCCGCAAGGCGCGCGCCATCACCGCCGATGACGTCGATGAAAGCGCGGGCGGCGCCATGGCGCAGTTCCTGCCGAGCGGCCCCGACCAGACCGAGGACACGGCCCATGCGCTGCTCATCGACGCCTGCTTTCGGGCCGAGCACCGCGTGCTGGCGATCACGCCCTACTTCGTGCCGGGCGACGGCCTGCGCGATGCGCTGCGGCTGGCCGCGCGGCGCGGCGTGGAAGTGACCATCGCGATCCCCGCGCAGTCGAACCACCGCCTGGCCGATTTCGTGCGCGCGCGTGCCATGCGCGACCTGGCCCGCGCGGGCGTGAGCTTTCGCATGCTGCCGTTCATGGCGCATGCCAAGGCCGTGGTGGTCGACAACGAACTGGCCATGTGCGGCTCCATCAACCTCGACCTGCGCAGCCTGCTGCTCAACCACGAGGCGGCCGTGGTGTTCTACGGCCCGCACGAGATCGACTGGCTGGCCGAATGGGTCGCCACCACGGCTTCCGCCGGCGAGCCCTACCGCGCGCGGCGGCCGGGCCTGTTGCGCGACGTGGCCGAGGGGCTGCTGCTCACCGTCGCTTTCCAGCTTTAGCGGGCGCCGGCGCCTTGGCTTCCTTCGCCAGCGCATCGAGGCCTGCGAACACGTAGCGCATCAGGTCGTCCGCCAGGCCTTCGGTGTCCTTGAGAGCCGGCAGCACTTCGTTGCGGAGGTTTCTGGGTGCCACCGTCATCACGATGCAGGGCAGTACCACGAACAGCATGGCGCGCTGCACCGAGGGATGATCGTCAGGCAAATCCATGATGCCGCCGAGCAGGCCGCGGATCAGCTTGGCCTTGGGTAGCACCGCCTGCCGGATCAGCACCGGCAGGGCCGGCGAAGGCGAAAGCGCCTCGCGCAGCACCACGCGAAAACCCCAGGGCGCCTTGGGCTGGCTCCCCATCTCGATCAGGTGCGTGAGAAAGGTCCGCAGCTTGAGCCGTGGATCGGTCGGCACGCTGGCCAGGCTGACCAGTTCGTCGATGCTCACGAGCTGGCGGTGCGCCTCGATCAGCACGGCCTCGTAAAGGCCGTCCCTGCTGCCGAAGTGATAGTTGACGGCGGCCATGTTGGTGCCGGCGCGCGTGCAGATTTCCTTGCTGGTGCTCTCGGCGAAGCCGCGCTCCGCAAACAGCTGGCCCGCGGTTTCGAGGATGTGCAGGCGCGTGGCGCTGCCGTCGGTGCGGGAGGTGCGTGGAATGCGCGCCGCAGCCTGGCGCGGGACGGGGGAACGGGCGCCCGAAGGACGGGCGCTGGAAAAGCGGGAAGCCATGGCCTAAGGTTAATCGAAATGAAAAAATACTTCAAATTCAAATTCCAATTTGATAACATCCAACCTGATCCGGAAATCGGCAGGAGCCCGCCAAATGAACAAGAAACCTCTCATTGCCGCTGCCGTCTTGGTGCTGGCCGCCGCAGCGGGTGGCTGGTGGTACTTCCATCGTTCGGCCACGCCG
This sequence comes from Variovorax sp. OV700, assembly GCF_900099805.1. Lineage (GTDB taxonomy): Bacteria > Pseudomonadota > Gammaproteobacteria > Burkholderiales > Burkholderiaceae_C > Variovorax. The sequence continues at coordinate 534,622 of NZ_FNDR01000001.1, forward strand.
TCCGACCAGCTCGTCCTGTATGGCAACGTCGACGTGCGCCAGGTCTCGCTGGCCTTCAACGCCAATGACCGCGTGGCCGAGCTCGCAGTGCGGGAAGGCGACCACGTGCGCGCGGGGCAGTTGCTGGGCAGACTCGACACCCGCTCGCTCGTGCTGCGCGTGGCGCAGTCGCAGGCGCGCATCGGCGTGCAGGAGCAGGCGCTGCTGCGCCTGAAAACCGGCAGCCGGCCCGAAGAACTGGCGCAGGCCAGCGCCCAGGTGGCCGCGGCGCAGGCCGATGCCGACCTTGCACAGCAGCAGCTCGCGCGCCTGCAGGCCATCGGCCAGACCACGGCCGGCCGCGCCGTGAGCCAGCAGGACCTCGACAGCGCCCAGGCCCGCCGCAAAGTGGCGATGGCGCAACTGCAAAACGCGCGCAAGGCGCAGCAGCTCGCCGTTGCCGGTCCACGCAAGGAAGACATCGCGCAGGCGCAAGCCCAGCTCGAATCCGCGCGCGCCGATCTCGCGCTCATGAACCACCAGCTCCAGGAGGCCGAGCTCAAGTCGCCCATCGACGCCGTGGTGCGCGCCCGCCTGCTCGAGCCCGGCGACATGGCTTCGCCGCAGCGCCCGGCTTTCACGCTGGCAATCACCGATCCCAAATGGGTACGCGCCTACGTGGCCGAACCCGACCTCGGCCGCGTGCGGGCCGGCCAGGAAGCCAGCGTGACCACCGACAGCCAGCCCGGCCAGCCCATCACGGGCAAGGTCGGCTATATCTCGTCGGTGGCCGAGTTCACGCCCAAGACGGTGCAGACCGAGGAACTGCGCAGCAGCCTGGTCTACGAAATCCGCGTGATGGTCGACGACAAGGAAGACCGCCTGCGGCTCGGCATGCCGGCCACCGTGCGGCTGCAGCTGTCGTCGAACGGCAAGCCGTGATGACGGACCTCATCGACCGCCGTTGCGCCTCGCCCCCTCCCCCTCTGGGGGAGGGCTGGGGTGGGGGCAAGCGGCGTGTCTATCGGGCGCTCTGCCCTGCCCCCATCCCAACCTTCCCCCGGAAGGGGAAGGAGCAAGACCGCATGCCCGGAGGGACGTTGAATGCTTCGCACTGAGCCCGCCGTCAATGGACGCTCCCTGCACAAACGCTTCGTGGTCAAGGCCTCGAAGCAGGTGGTGCGCGCGCTCGACGGTGTGTCACTCGATGTGCCCGCCGGCACGCTCACCGCACTGGTCGGGCCCGATGGCGCCGGCAAGACCACACTTCTGCGGCTCATGGCTGGCCTGATGCGTGCCGACGAAGGCGAACTGCGCGTGCTGGGCATCGATGTATCGGCCACTCCGCAGGCGGTGCAGGACCGCATCAGCTACATGCCCCAGCGCTTCGGCCTCTACGACGACCTGAGCGTGCAGGAGAACCTCGACCTCTACGCCGACCTGCACGCCGTATCCGCCGGCCAACGGCGCGAACGCTATGCGCGGCTGATGGAAATGACCGACCTCGGCCGATTCACCACCCGCCCCGCGGGCAAGCTCTCGGGCGGCATGAAGCAGAAGCTCGGCCTCGCCTGCACGCTGGTGCGATCGCCCGAGCTGCTGTTGCTCGACGAGCCCACTGTCGGCGTCGATCCTCTCTCGCGGCGCGAACTCTGGCAGATCGTGCAGCAATTGGTCGATGACGAAAAGCTCTCGGTCATCGTGAGCACTGCGTACCTCGACGAGGCCGAGCGCTGCAGCCACGTGTTCGTGCTGCAAGAAGGCCGGCTGATTGCACAGGGCACGCCGGTGGAAATCCAAAGCCATGCGCAAGGCATGTGCTTCGTCGCCGCGCCGCCGAAGGGCGAGCCGCCGCGCCTGATGCAGGCCCGCCTGCTCGATGCGCGGCAGGACATCGTCGACGCCGTGCCGCAAGGCGGCGAGGTGCACTTCATCCGGCGCCAGGGCGCGGACGACGCGGCACTCGGCCAACTGCTCGCCGGCGCGCGCGCCGAGCCTGTGCCGCCGCGGCTCGAAGACGGCTTCATGATGCTGCTGCGTGCGCACCAGCCTGCTGCGCCGAACGTCGCGCCGCCCGCTGTCGAGAGCCTTGCGCCAGCGGAAGGCGAACCCGGCGAAGTGGTCATCGAGGTGAAAGACCTGGTGCGCCGCTTCGGCGATTTCGTGGCCGTGGCGAGCACCAGCTTCTCGGTGCGGCGCGGCGAGATCTTCGGCCTGCTCGGACCCAACGGCGCGGGCAAGACCACCACCTTTCGCATGCTCTGCGGCCTCTTGCCCGCGAGCGGCGGACAGCTGCGCGTGGCCGGCGTCGACCTGCGCCATGCGCGCGCACAGGCCCGGCAGCGCATCGGCTATGTGTCGCAGAAGTTCGCGCTCTACGGCAACCTCACGGTACGCGAGAACCTCTCGTTCTTCGGCGGCGCCTACGGCCTGCGGGGAAAAAAGCTGCAGGAGCGCATGGACACGGTGTTGCGGCAGTTCGACCTGGAGCGCGAACTCGATGCGCCCAGCGGGCAGCTGCCCGGCGGCTACCGCCAGCGCCTGGCCATGGCGACGGGCCTGCTTCACGAGCCCGAGATCCTGTTTCTCGACGAGCCCACCAGCGGCGCCGACCCGCTGGCACGCCGCGAGTTCTGGCGCCGCATCACGGCCCTGGCCGAAGGGGGCACCACCATCGTCATCACGACCCACTTCATGGAAGAGGCCGAGTACTGCGACCGCATCGTGATCCAGGACGCGGGCAAGGTGCTGGCCATCGGCACGCCGCGGGAGGTGCGCACGCAGGCGCTCGATGGCGAGGATCATGAAAAGCGCATCGACATGGAGCAGGCCTTCATCGGCATCGTCGAGAAGGCGCGGAAGGAAGAGCGCGAGAAGAAAAACGAGAAGGTGGCGGCATGAGTGGTTTTTGGACCCGCCTCATCTCCCTCACGCGCAAGGAATTTCGCCAGTTGCTGCGCGACCGCAGCAACCTGGCCATCGGCATCCTGCTGCCGATGGTGCTGATCCTGATCTTCGGCTACGGCATGTCGCTCGACGTGAAGAACGCACCCGTGGGCGTGGTGCTCGAAGACCCGTCGCCCACGGCGCACGAAGCCATTGCCGGCCTGCAGCTTTCGCCCACCATCGCGCCCGTACTGCTGGGTTCCATGCACGACGCCGAGACCCTGATGCGCGAACGCAAGATCGACGGCATCGTACGCGTGCCCTCCGACTTTTCGCGCGAGCTGGCCGCGGGCAATGCGCGCGTGCAGCTCATCGTGCATGGGGCCGACGCGGGCCGAGCGACCATCATCCAGGCCTACGTGAGCGGCGCACTCGCGCAAACGGCCCTGCGCCAGGCGGACCGCGGCGGCGGCACCACTGGCACCGACGCGCCCGCCACGGGCCGCGTGACGGTGGAGCAGCGCATGTGGTTCAACGCCGCGAACACCAGCACCTGGTACCTGGTACCGGGGCTCATCGTGCTGATCATGACCCTGGTCGGCGCCTTTCTCACTGCGCTGGTGATGGCCCGCGAATGGGAGCGCGGCACGCTCGAGGCGCTGTTCGTCACGCCGGTGCGGCCGGTGGAAATTCTGCTGGCCAAGATCATTCCGTATTTCGCGGTCGGCATGCTGGGTTTGACGCTGTGCCTCCTGGCCGCGCGCTTCCTGTTCGCGGTGCCGATGGTCGGATCGCTGTTCGCGGTAGTGCTCAGCTCCATGCTCTACCTCATCGTTGCGGTGAGCCTGGGCCTCGTGATCTCGTCGGTCACGCGCAACCAGTTTCTTGCGAGCCAGGTGGCGCTGATCGCCACGTTCATGCCCTCGATGATGCTGTCGGGCTTTTTGTTCGACCTGCGCAACGTGCCCACCGCCGTGCGCGTGATCGGCCATGTGCTGCCCGCCACCTACTTCATGGACCTGATCAAGACGCTGTTTCTCGCGGGCGACGTCTGGCCGCTGATCTGGCGCAACTGCGCGGTCCTGCTCGCCTATGCGGTGGGCCTGCTGCTGCTTGCCCGCGCCGTCACGCGCAAGAGCCTCGACTGAAGGACGGCACTCCATGACCGACTTTCTGCTGCGCATCGCGAACCTCTGCAGGAAGGAGCTGCTCGCCATCTTCAAGGACCCGGCGAGCCGCGTGATCCTGTTCGTTCCCGCGATCATGCAAAGCCTGATCTTCGGCTACGCCGCCACCTACGATCTCTCGAACGTGCCCTATGCGTTGCTCGACCAGAGCCGCACGGGCGCATCGACCGAACTGATTGCGCACCTCGACAGCACCGGCGTCTTCCACCGCATGGCCACGCTGCGCACGCAGGCCGATATCCGCGAGGTGATCGACACGGAGAAGGCGCTGCTGGTGATCCAGATCGCACCCAATTTCGAGCAGCAGCTCAGTGCGGGCCAGCCCGCGGCCATCCAGCTGATCCTGGATGCGCGCAACTCCAACACGGCGGGGTCCGCGGCCGGTTACGTGAGCGCAGTGGTGGAGCACTACAACGCCGAGCTGCGCACACGCGCCGGCGCGCCGCCAAGCCCGCTCACCATCGAGTCCCGCGCGTGGTTCAACCCGAATCTCCAGACGCGCTGGAACCTGCTACCCGGCCTCATCGCCGCGCTCAGCATGCTGCAGACACTGCTGCTCACCGCCCTCTCGGTGGCGCGGGAACGCGAGCAAGGCACCTTCGACCAGTTGCTGGTCACGCCGATGTCGCCGCTCGAAATCATGATCGGCAAGGCGCTGCCGCCCATACTGGTCGGCCTTGCGCAGTCGACGCTGATCCTGCTGGTGGCGCTGTTCTGGTTCCGCATTCCGATGGCGGGCTCGCTGGCCACGCTCTACACCGGGCTGGTTTTCTTCACCGTGGCGAGCGTGGGCATCGGCCTCTCGATCTCGGCGGTGTCGGCCAACATGCAGCAGGCCATGCTCTACACCTTCGTGCTGCTGATGCCGATGATGCTGCTGTCGGGCCTGACCACACCGGTGCGCAACATGCCGCACGCGCTGCAGGTGATCACCATGGCCAATCCGCTGCGCTTTGCGATCGACCTGGTGCAGCGCGTGTACCTGGAGGGCGTGGGCCTGGCGACGGTGTGGCACAACCTCATTCCGCTGTCGATCATCGCCGTCGTCACGCTGCCGCTGGCGGCCTGGCTGTTTCGCCATCGCCTGGTGTAGGGCCTGTGAACGCTATGGAAGGGGTCGCGAAGCTCGCCACAGCCCGCCCATCAAGGCGCGTGACGCCGTGCGTGCGTCGGCACGCACAAGGAGCGCAACGCCGAGGAGCGGGCTGTGGCGAGCTTCCCTGCGGGTTGTTTCGCCAAGGGGCCGTCTGCGGCGTTGCTCGCGCTTGCAAGGCCAAAGCCTTGCTGCGCACGGGCGCCTTGCATACAGCCCCTTGGCGAAGCAACGCGATCCCCTTCCATAGCGTTCACAGGCCCTAAACCCGGGAGCACCGCATGTCTGCATCACGCACCCTCTTCTTCTCCTGTTCAGTTCTCGCGCTTCTTCTTGCAGGTTGCGCCATGGGTCCCGACCATCGGCCCACGGAGGCACAAACGCCGGCCGATTGGTCCGCATGGCACGGCGGCTCGCAGACCTTGCTCGGCACCGAGCGGACGGCGGCGCCCACGGCCGCCGCATCGGGCGACTGGAGGGCCTTCCACGATCCGCTGCTCGACCGTCTGCAGGCACGCGCGCTGGAGGCCAACCATGACCTGCAGACCGCCGCCCTGCGTTTTGCGCAAAGCCGCGTCCAGCGCACCGTGGCGGCGGCGCTGCAAGCACCGCAGCTCAACGCCAGCGGCAGCGTCAACCGGCAGCGCCAGAGCGAAACCGGCGCCGCCACCCGAATGATCGATGCGCTCGGCTCTTCGGTGTCCAACCGCGACCAGCTGATCCGCACCCTGAGTGAGCCGTACAACCTCTACCAGGCGGGATTCGATGCGTCATGGGAGATCGACCTGTGGGGCCGCGTGCGGCGCAGCATCGAGGCCGCTGATGCGGACGCCGGCGCGTCGGCCGCCCTGTTGCAGCAGGCGCAGCTCAGCGTGCAGGCTGAGGTGGCGCGCAACTACTTCGAGCTGCGCGGTGCGCAGCTCGAACTGCGGCTGGCACGCGCCGACATTTCGGCGGCGGCCGAGTCGCTCGAGCTGGTGCAGGCGCGCGCGGACGGCGGCCTGGTCACCGACCTGGACCCGACACGCCAGCGCACGCAACTGGCCGAGCTGCGCGCACGCATTCCGATGCTGTTGCAACAGGAGGCCCAAGCCATGAACCAGATCACGCTGCTCACAGGTGCGCAGCCCGGCGCGCTGAACGCCGACCTCGCTCAGCCCTCCGACGGCGCAGGCGAAACGTTCGAAGCACTTCGTGGGCCGCCGCTGCCCGATCTTGCGTTGGGCCTGCCTTCCGACGTGGCGCGCCGACGCCCTGACATTGCCGCGGCGGAAGCGCAGCTGCATGCCGCGACGGCGCGCATCGGCGTGGCCGCGGCCGACCTCTATCCGCGCGTGACGCTCGGTGCGGGCTTCGGCTACGAATCCGCCGGCAGCGAGCGCTTTGGCGAATGGGGTAGCCGGCAATGGCACATCGGCCCTTCCATCAGCCTCCCGATCTTCGACAACGGCCGGCGTCGCAGCACCGTAACCCTGCGCGAACTGCAGCAGCAGGAAGCCGCGGTGGCTTTCCAGCAGACGGTGCTCAAGGCGTGGCACGAGATCGATTCGGCGCTGAGCGCCTACACCGCCGAACGCCAGCGCCATGCGGAACTGGTCGAGCGCGAGCGCAACAGCCGCGACGCGCTCACGCTCGCGCATGCGCGCTATGCGAACGGGCTCACTGATTTCGGCGTCGAGCTCGACGCCCGCCGCGCACTGTTGCAAGCCCGGCGCGACCGGGTGCAAAGCACGAGCCGCATGGCGGTTGGCCTGGTGGCCGTCTACAAGACACTCGGCGGCGCCATGCCGCCCGCCGCCGCCGTTGCACCACCCGGCTAGAAAGTGTTGGTGAAGCTCGCGTTGCCAAGGCCCGTTCCGATGGTAAGTACGCCCCAGTGCGAAACGTCGCGCATGAAGGGCAACTCGCTCAGGCCCTGCACCACCGCGTCGTTGTGCATCAGGATCAGCGTGGGACCGGAACCGATCATCGGCATGCGCCGCCACAGCGCGCTGGGCAGGTGAAACGCGCGGCTTTCCCAATCGCCGGGCAGGTTCTGCGTGCCGCGCTCAATCGAGCCGTCCTTGCGAATGAGCCCCGGGCACGCGATGCCGATGAAAGGCGCCAGGCGGATGTGCTTGCGCTCGCAGTAGCGGACCATATCCTCCAACATGAGCGCGATGCGTTCGACCATGTCGGTGCGGTTGGGGCTGTCGTCCGCATGGCGCCACTTCTCGCGCCGCACCACCTTGGCCAGCGACAGGTCGCGCGCCTTGCGCCGGCGTGTCTTCACGATGCCGCATCGCACGTTGGTGCCGCCGATGTCCACGGCGAGGATGGCGTCGTGCTTCTTCAGCATGGCCGGCGGCGTGAGGTGCACCCAGCCGATGAGGCCGCCGTCGTCGACCTCGTGCGACAGCCGCCCGAGCTGTACGTGCACGCCCATGTCTTCCAGGATGGCACCGGTCTGCAAAATGGCGCGCTCGCCCACATCGCTTTCGGTGAAGCCGCCGCCCACCACGATGCGCTCCACCTTCTTCCATGAAGGCTGGCGCGTGAAGCGCTGGATCACCAAGGCCAGTTCTTCGGCAAATTCCTCGATGGCGGCGTGCATCAGGTCGCCGGCATCCGAGGGCTTCTGCAGCACGCGGTCGAGCTGCTTCTTGCTGAGATCGCGCGAGTGTGTCTTGCCCAATGGATCGGTACCGGCCTTGCGGCGGCGCTTCCGCCAGCGTTCGAGCAACTCCCTGAAGGCGGTCTGGCTGGCCTGGTCGCCGACGAAGCCGTCCTTGTCGCGCAGCTGCAGGCTGTAGCCCTCCACCCTGAGGCCCGGGAGCTCGCGCAGGCCGTGCACGTCGGGGCCGGGCAGGAGTTGGGTTTTCTTCTTCATGCCGGCCATGATGGGTGCGATTGCATCCGCACAGCATCGGTAGCCCGCACCAGGGTTTGTAGGAGATGAGCGGGTGCCCCGACCGGGGCGATGTCTATACACTGGCCCCCGATGTGCCTGCCCCACCGCCGCATCCTGCGCGCCGCATTGTTGTTGTTCGCCATAGCCTGGCTCGGTGCCGCTGCGTCGGCGCAGCCCGGCGAGGGCACGCTGCGTGTCGGCTCCAAGCGCTTCACCGAGTCGTACATCCTGGCCGAACTGCTGGCCCAGACGGCGGCACCGCACACCGCATCGCCACCGGTGGTGCGGCAGGGGCTGGGCAACACGGCCATCGTGTATGAAGCGCTGCGTTCGGGCGCCATCGACCTGTATGCCGAATACACCGGCACCATCGCACTCGAAATCCTCAAGGGCTCGCCAGCCGAAACGCGCGAGGCCATGAATACGGCGTTGGCACCGCTGGGCCTGGGCGTGGCCATTCCGCTGGGCTTCAACGACGGCTATGCGCTGGCCGTGCGGGCGGCCGATGCCGAACGGCTCGGCCTGCGCACGCTGAGCGACCTGGCAAAACACCCCGAACTCAAGCTGGGCCTCTCGAACGAGTTCATCGGCCGCGCCGATGGCTGGAAGGGCCTGGCCACGCGCTACGGCTTCACGCAGACGCCGACCGGCCTCGACCACGGGCTGGCCTATGAAGCCGTGGCCGCGAAGCAGATCGACGCGATCGACATCTACACCACCGACGCCAAGATCGACCACCTCGGCCTGGGCGTGCTGGAAGACGACAAGAAATACTTTCCGCGCTATGACGCGGTGGTGCTCTACAGGCTCGACCTGCCGGCGCGGCTGCCGAAGGCCTGGGCCGCGCTACAGGCACTCGAAGGCCGCATCGACGAGCGCGCCATGATCGCAATGAATGCGCGCGCCGAGCTGCAAAGCGTGCCCTTCGACGCGATTGCGCGCGACTTCCTGGCCAGCACGGGCGAGAAGGCGCAGCAGTCCCGGGAGCCCAGACGCGGCTTCATCGCCAAGCTGTTCGGACCCGATCTCTGGCAGCTGGCACGGCAGCACCTGCTGCTGGTGGCGGTGTCCGTGGGCGTTGCGATTTTGATTGGCGTGCCGCTCGCGATTCTCGTGTTTCCGCATGTGCGGCTGCGCGCGCTGGTGCTGGGCCTGGCGAGCATCCTGCAGACCGTGCCGTCACTCGCATTGCTGGCGGTGCTGATCTCGCTGCTCGGCGCGATCGGCGCGCTGCCCGCGCTGATTGCACTCACTCTCTACTCGCTGCTGCCGATCATGCGCAACACGGTGACCGGCTTGGCCGAAGTGCCGAATGGCCTGCGCATGGCGGGCACCGCGCTAGGCATGACGCCGCCGCAGAGCCTTCGGCTGGTGCTGCTGCCGCTTGCGCTGCCCACGCTGCTGGCGGGCGCTCGAACGGCCACGGCCATCGCCATCGGCACGGCAACCATTGCGGCCTTCATCGGCGCGGGCGGATTCGGCGAACGCATCGTCACGGGGCTGGCGCTCAACGACCGCGAGCTGCTCGTGGCGGGCGCGCTGCCGGCCGCGGCGCTGGCGCTGCTGAGCGAGGGGATCTTCGAGCTCGTGGAGATGCTGATGCGCCGTCGGCGCCAGGCGCCGCAGCCGTCTTCGCCTCCGCCATGAGGCAGTCGCGCAGCAGCGTGGCGCCCACCCCCAGGGACTTGTCGGCACGGTGACAGAAGTAGGACGGCTGGTCCGTTCTACCGTCCGGGCCGATGCGGTTCACCGGCAATTGAACCAGCGTTCCCGCGGCCAGGTCGTTCGCCACCAGCCACGCGGGCATCTTTCCCCACCCGAGGCCGGCGCGCAGCAGTTCGAGCTTGATGTACATGTCGGTCACGCGCCAGGTCGAAGGCGATAGCACATCGATGTCGTAGCCCTGGCTCAGCGCGCTGGGGTCTTCCACCACGATCTGCACGTGCTCCGCCGCGGCGGCATCCAGGCTCTTGCCGCCGCGCCGCGCGGCATGGACCGCCAGCGCGTGCGAAGGCGCGGCGACCGCCACCGTATGAAGCTGCAGCAGGAATTCGCGGCTGATCTTTTCGTCGGCATGGCCGAAGGCCGCGATGGCGAGATTGCACCGCCCTGAATTCAGCGCATCGATGGTGCCGCCCATGGAGCTGTACTCCACGCGGATGGCGATGCTCGGGTACACCGCGTGCATGCCGCGCATGGCATTGGCCACCATGGCCGGCGGAAAGAGCGTGTCCACCGCCAGCGCCAGCCCGAGTTCGATCCCCTGCTCGAGCCCGTGGGCGCGCGAGCGCAAGGCCTCGACCTTCGACAGGATGACCCTCACGTCGCCCAGCAGTGCCTTGCCCGTGGACGTGAGCACCGGCTTGTGGCCGGAACGGTCGAAGAGCCGCACCTGCAGTTGCTCTTCGAGATTGGCGATGGCGTGGCTCACGGCCGACTGCACCCGGTGCAACCTTGAAGCGCCGGCGCGAAAGCTCCCGGCGTCCGCCACGGCGACGAACATCTGCATCTGGCCCAGTGTGAGAACGTCCAACATGATCTGTGTACTCGATTGAGTTGGCCAATATTATTCGCTTTCATCGATCGTGTATTCGTCGCAAAGTGGCGGCATGCACAAGCAATTCGAAATACCCGGCGCACCGCCTGCCGCCGTAGCCCGCTCGCCTTCTTCAACGCACTGGCCCGCCGTGGGGCTGGTTGTGGCCGCTGGCGTGATGGCGTCCCTTCAGGTCGGCAAGGTCGCCATCGCGGTGCCCCAGTTGCGCACCGACTTCGGCCTCGATCTCTCGATGGTCGGATGGCTCATGGCGATGTTCTCGCTGCTGGGCGTACTGGGCGCCGTGCCCGTCGGCGCATGGGTCGCGCGCGCCGGTGACAGACGGCTGGTGCTCATCGGCCTGCTGGCCATTGCCGTCGGCAGCACGGTGGGCGCACTGGCAGGCAGCGTTGCAGTGCTGCTGGCGGGCCGCGTCGTCGAAGGCCTCGGTTTCGTGCTGATCACCATCGCAGGCCCCTCGGTGCTGCAGCGCGTGGTCGCGCCAGGCGGCAAGGACCTCGCATTCGCGATCTGGAGCTGCTTCATGCCGGCGGGAATTGCGATTGCGCTCTTCAGCGGCGCGCTGCAGGGCGGCTGGCGCGGCTTCTGGCTCGGCAATGCCGCGCTCGCGGCCGTGCTCGCGGTGCTGTTGCTGATCGGCGTTTCACGCGGCAGCAGCGACCGCGAGGCGCCAGTGTCGTGGCGCGGCATGGTGCGCGACGCGGTCCTCACCCTCCGAACTGGCGCGCCGGCGCTGATTGCAGCGTCTTTCGTGATCTACAGCCTGCAGTTTTTTGCGCTCTTCAGTTTTCTGCCGGTGCTGCTGATCGAACGCATGGGCGTGGGCACGGCCACGGCCGGATCACTGAGCGCCGTGGCCTGCTGCGTCAATGTGGCGGGCAACCTTGTGGCCGGCGTCCTGTTGAAGCGCGGCGCCGCGCGCTGGCTGCTGGCAGCATCGGCCAGCGCCTTGATGGGCCTTTCGGCCATCGGCATCTTCCTGCCGATGCTCGGTACGGTGCCGGCCTTTGCGCTGTGCCTGGCCTTCTCCGCCGCGGGCGGCCTGCTCCCCGCCACGCTGATCGGTACCTCCGCCCTCGTTGCGCCGAGCGCGCGGCTGGCGCCGATGTCGATGGGCCTCCTCATGCTGGGGAGCAACCTGGGCCAGATGATCGGGCCTGTGGTCGTGGGTGGCGCGGTGGATTCGCTGGGGTGGCCCGCGGCGGCGGCCATCGTTGCGGTGGCGGGCGTGATCGGCGTGCTGCTTGCGCTCGGGCTCAGGCGCTCGCTGGCACGCAGCGGCCACGCCCGATAAGGCGAATGGCCGGGCGCACCGCGCCCGGCCTTGAGAACATCAAGCCAGCGTATACGCCGTCTTCACCGTCGTGAAGAACTCCTGCGCATACTTGCCCTGCTCGCGCGGGCCGTAGCTGGAACCCTTGCGCCCGCCGAACGGCACGTGGTAGTCCACCCCCGCCGTGGGCAGGTTCACCATCACCATGCCCGCCTGGCTGTGGCGCTTGAAGTGCGTGGCGTGCTTCAGGCTCGTGGTCGCAATGCCCGCCGACAGCCCGAACTCCGTGTCGTTGGCCGTGGCCAGCGCTTCGTCATAGTTCTTCACCCGGATCACGCTCGCCACCGGCCCGAAGATCTCTTCCTTGTTGATGCGCATGGCCGCGGCCGATTCGCTGAAGAGGGCCGGCGACATGTAGTAGCCGTCCGTCTCCAGCTTCAACCGCTCGCCGCCCGCGGCCAGCGTGGCGCCTTCGCCCCGGCCGATGGCCACGTACTCCAGGTCCTGCTCCAGCTGCGACTGGGAAGAGACCGGCCCGATGTCCGTGCCCTGGGCCAGCGCATCGCCCACCTTGATCTTGGCCATGCGGGCCTTCATCGCCTCGATGAACTTCGGATAAATGCCTTCGGTCACGATCAGCCGGCTGGAGGCCGTGCAGCGCTGGCCGGTGGAGTAGAAGGCGCTTTGCACGCTGAGTTCCACCGCCTGGGTCAGGTCGGCGTCGTCCAGAACGATCTGCGGGTTCTTGCCACCCATCTCCAGCTGCACCTTCTTGTGGTGGGTCACGCACTGCACCGCGATGTTGCGGCCCACGCCCACCGAACCGGTGAAGCTGATGGCATGGATGCCGGGGTGGCTGACCAGGGCCTCGCCGATGACGCTGCCGCGGCCCATCACGAGGTTGAACACGCCCGCGGGGATGCCCGAGCGGCTGATGATCTCCGAGAGTGCCCAGGCGCAGCCGGGCACGAGGTCGGCGGGCTTCAAGACCACGCAGTTGCCAAAAGCCAGGGCCGGGGCGATCTTCCAGGCCGGAATGGCGATGGGGAAGTTCCAGGGGGTGATGAGGCCCACGACGCCGACGGGCTCGCGGGTGATCTCCACGCCGATGTTGGGGCGCACCGAGGGCAGCAGCTCGCCCGCCAGGCGCAGGCATTCGCCGGCGAAGAACTTGAAGATCTGGCCGGCGCGGGTGGCTTCGCCGATGCCTTCGGCGCGGGTTTTGCCTTCTTCGCGCGCCAGCAGGGTGCCCAGTTCTTCCTTGCGCGCCAGGATCTCGGTGCCGATCTTGTCCAGCGCATCGGAGCGCGCCTGGATGCTGCCGGTGGCCCAGGCGGGGAAGGCGGCGGTGGCGGCGGCCACGGCGGCCTGGACATCGGCGGCGCTGCCCTGGGCGTACTGGCCCAGCACGTCGCTGAGGTTGCTGGGGTTCAGGTTGGGGCTGTAGCTGGCGCCGGTGCGCCATTCGCCGCCGATCAGGTTGTCGAAGTTTTGCATTGGGATTTCCTTGCTGCTCGATGGAAAGAAAGAAGCCGGAGCACTGCGTGTCCGGCTGCGGAAAATCGAAACGGGAGAGAGACTAAACCTTCAGCGAACCATGCAGGGCTTCTTGTTGTCGAAAGTCCACCCCGGGATCAGGTATTGCATCGCCTGCGCATCGTTGCGCGCACCGAGGCCGTGCTTCAGGTACAGCTGGTGCGCCTTCTCGACCTCGTCCATGTCGAGCTCCACGCCCAGTCCGCCGCGTGTCGGCACCTTCACGTAGCCGCCTTCGATCTGCAGCGGCGCCTTCGTCAGGCGCTGGCCGTCCTGCCAGATCCAGTGCGTGTCGATGGCGGTGACCTTGCCCGGCGCCGCCGCCGCCACGTGCGTGAACATGGCAAGCGATACATCGAAGTGGTTGTTGGAGTGCGAGCCCCAGGTCAGGCCCCAGGCCTGGCACAACTGCGCCACGCGCACCGAGCCCTGCATCGTCCAGAAGTGCGGGTCGGCCAGCGGAATGTCGACCGATTGCAGCGAGAGGCTGTGCACCATCTCGCGCCAGTCGGTGGCGACCATGTTGGTGGCGGTGGGCAGGCCGGTCGCACGGCGGAACTCGGCCATCACCTCGCGGCCCGAGAACACGCCTTCGGCGCCGCAGGGGTCTTCGGCATAGGCCATGACGCCATGCAGGTCGCGGCAGAGGCGGATCGCGTCCTGCAGCAGCCAGCCGCCGTTCGGGTCGAGCGTGACGCGCGCTTTAGGGAAGCGCTCGTGCAGCGCACGGATGGCCTCGACTTCTTCCTCGCCGCGCAGCACGCCACCCTTGAGCTTGAAGTCCGTAAAACCGTAGCGCGCATGCGTGGCCTCGGCCAGGCGCACGATGGCTTCCGGCGTCATTGCTTCTTCATGGCGAAGGCGGAACCAATCGTTGTCGGCGCCGGGATCGGTCTCGTACGGCAGGTCGGTCTTGGTGCGATCGCCTACATAGAACAGGTAGCCGAGCATCTGCACGGCATCGCGCTGCTGGCCTTCGCCGAGCAATGCGGCCACCGGCACTTCGAGATGCTGGCCCAGCAGGTCGAGCAGCGCCGCCTCGACGGCGGTTACCGCATGGATGGTCACGCGCAGGTCGAAGGTTTGCTGGCCGCGGCCGCCGCTGTCGCGGTTGGCGAACGCACTGCGCAGGCTGTTGAGCACCGCGTTGTGCTTGCCGAGGGGCTGGCCCACGATGAGGTCGCGTGCATCTTCGAGCGTCTGGCGGATCTTCTCGCCGCCCGGCACTTCGCCGACGCCGGTGTGGCCCGCGCTGTCGGTCAGGATCAGCAGGTTGCGCGTGAAGAACGGGCCGTGCGCGCCGCTCAGGTTCATCAACATGCTGTCGTGGCCCGCGACGGGCACCACGCGCATGCCGGTGACCACGGGGGCGCCGGAGATGGAAGAAGTTGAGGCGGATGAAGTTGTCATTTGCGCGAACCTGGGGAAATTCAGTGCTTAGATTCTCACGGCCTGGCGGGCCAGCAGCTTCCAGTCGCTGCCCTGCTTTTGCCACACGCCGAGGATCTTCAGCGCCACCTTGCCGGGCTTGCCCGAATCGAGCGTGTCGGCCGCGAGCGTGTGGCGCACGATGGCCGTCTGGCCGTCGACCACCTTGACGGTCTGGTCGATGATCGTGATGGCCACGAAGTCCGACTTGCCGGCGACAAGGTCACCGATGAAGCTGGCCTTGGTGTCGACCTTGCCGCCCGAATGGCCGTAGCTCAGGTCCTCGGCCACCAGCGCGCCGAGGGCGGCAGGCGTCGGGTCGATCATCGCGATGCGCAGCCGCTCGGCGGCCGCGGCCACTGCCGGTTCGGCCGAGGCGCCGCCGCCGGCCGGAACCATGGCGCAACCCGAGAACAGAACTGCCGACGCGGCAATGAGAAGAAGCTTTTTCATGAGCATGTGGTGTTGTCTCCGTTGTTGTTGTTTGTGGATCGTTCCGATTACTGCGGGCCGAGCGCGTCGATCAGCGCCTTGAGCTTTTCCATCTCTGCGGGCTTCAGGTCGGTGAGTGGCGCGCGCACCGGGCCAGCGTCGTGGCCAACGATCTTGGCGCCGGCCTTGACGATGCTCACCGCATAGCCAGGCGTGAGGTTGCGCAGTTCGAGGTAAGGCATGAAGAAGTTCTTCAGCAGGCGATGCTGGGTGGCCATGTCGTCGTCGCGCACAGCTTCATAGAACTGCACCGCTGTCTTCGGAATGAAGTTGAAAACGGCCGACGAATACACCGGCGTGCCCATGGCCTTGTAGGCCGCGGCATACACCTCGGCCGTGGGCAGGCCGCCCAGGTAGGCAAAGCGATCGCCCATCTTCTGGTAGATGGCCACCATGGCTTCGATGTCGCCGATGCCGTCCTTGAAACCGACGAGGTTCGGGTTGCGCTCGGCCAGGCCGGCCAAGGTGTCGGGCTTGAGGCGGCTGGAGGCGCGGTTGTAGACGATCACGCCGAATTTCACGCTCTTGCACACCGCTTCGACGTGCGCGGCCAGGCCTTCCTGGCCGGCTTCGGTCAGGTAGTGCGGCAGCAGCAGGATGCCGTGCGCGCCAGCCTTCTCGGCCGCTTGCGCACACTGGATCGCAAAGCGCGTCGGGCCGCCGGCGCCGGCAATGATCGGCACCACGCCGCGGCAGGTGTCGACCGCGCTCTGGATGATGCCGGGGTACTCGTCCCCCGTGAGCGAGAAGAACTCACCCGTGCCGCCGGCCGCGAACAGCGCGCTCGCGCCGTACGGAGCGAGCCATTCGAGACGCTTCTCGTAGCCCTTGCGGTTGAAGTCGCCGTTCGCGTCGAAGTCGGTCAACGGGAACGAGAGCAGGCCGGAGCCCATGATGGATTTAAGTTCTTGAGGGTTCATCGAGACACCAATGACAAGTGAGTTGAAGAAAGAAATGAATTGATTCGTGGACTACCGCGGAACCGGCTCCGCCGTGCCGCTGGTAGTGCCCCCGGAGGGGGTTGGCGCGCGCGACACGAAGTGCACGCAGACTGGGGGAGAGCCTAGTCCAGCTTGATGCCCGCGTCTGCAACTACCTTGGCCCAGCGCGTGCGTTCCTTGCCGAAGAATTGCTCTTCCTCGGCAGGCGCCATGGTCACGACCTCCGCGCCCTGCCCTGCAAGGCGAGAGCGGATGTCGGCCGCGCGGATGACGGTGATCAGTTCCTTGTTGAGGCGCTGCACGATCGCATCGGGCGTGCCCTTGGCAACCCTGATGCCCTGCCACGTACCCGATTCGAAGCCGGCAACGCCCTGCTCCGCAATGGTAGGCACGTCGCCGATCAGCGGCATGCGCGTCGATTTCGAAACGCCGAGCACCTTGAGCTTGCCGCTTTGCACGTGCGGCAAGGTGGCCAGCATGCCGTTCATGAGGATCTGGGTCTGTCCGGCGACCGTATCCTGCACCGCCTGCACGCCACCCTTGTAGGGCACGTATTGCCAGCGCGCGCCGCTGGCACGCTCGAGCGCCACGCCGGCAAGGTGCGGCGCACTGCCGGTGGCGGTCACGGCAAAATTGATGTCCGACTTCTTCGACAGCGCGATCAGTTCCTTGAGGTTGTTGGCCTGGACCGACGGATGCACCACGAGCAAATGCGGCGAATAGGCCAGCATCGTCACGCCGCGCAGGTCCTTGGAAGGATCGAAAGGCAGGCGCGTGTAGACCGAGGGGCTGATGGCGAGCGCACCGACGTCGCACAGCAGCAGCGTGTAGCCATCGGGTTTGGACTTGGCGACGAAATCAGCGCCGAGGTTGCCGTTGGCGCCCGGCTTGTTCTCGACGATGACCGGCTGGCCGAGCGCTTCCGACAGCGGCTGGCTGATGGAGCGGGCAATGATGTCGGATGAACCGCCCGGCGGGTACGGCACCACGATGCGCAGTGGCTTGGTGGGCCAGGCGTCGGCCGCATGCACGCCGCCGGCGGCAAGCACGCCGCCGCCCAGCGCGCCGAGCATCAGGTCACGTCTTTTCAAGCTCATTCAGGTCTCCTGTCAGGTTGTGTTGTCAGTCATCGTACAACTACAAATAACGCTTGTCCAGCTTTGAGGGGAAATTTCGTTCAGGAAGCAGCTGGCGGCGTGTTGGCCGAGGCTTGTTGCGCCGCTTCCTGCGCCACGCGCAGCCGTTCGCGGCTGTTGGTCAGGTGAATGCGCATCGCCGCGCGGGCCGACTCCGGATCGCGGCGCGCGATGGCCGCGTAGATCTCTTCGTGCTCGCGGTTCACGCGGCTCAGGTACTCGCCGCGCCGGTCGTAGTTGCGAATGGCGGTGATACGCGTGCGCGGAATGATCGTGGTGCCCAGGTGGCTCATGATGTCCGCGAAATACGGGTTGCCGGTGGCCTGGGCGATCTGCAGGTGAAAGCGGAAATCGGGCGCGACCGTGTCCCCCGCCACCGCCACATTACGCTCGAAATCGTCGAGCGCCTGGCGCATGGCAAGCAGGTGCTCCTCGGTGCGACGCGTGGCCGCGAGGCCCGCCGATTCGGTCTCCAGGCTGATGCGCAGCTCGAGCACCGCCAGCACGTCCACCGAGGTGGCGATGTCTGCGGAGTCGAGCCGGAACATGCCCGCTGCGCGCGGCTGCAGCACGAAGGTGCCGACGCCATGGTGCGTTTCGACCAGCCCGGCGGCCTGCAGCTTCGAGAGCGCCTCGCGCACCACCGTTCGGCTCACGCCGAAGGTCTTCATGATGGCCGATTCGGTGGGCAGCTTGTCGCCGGGGCGCAGCGACTGGCTGCGGATCTTCTCGCCCAGGTCTTCCACCAGCCCGTGGGCCAGGCCGCGCGGGCGCGGGCGCCCCACAAAGGAGGCGCCTGCAGCGGCGGCGTCTGCCGCTGCATTCGAAATTGAGGGATTACCCGTAGCCGTTTGGACCATGGTCAAGATAATAATCCCCTATTAGTTGTACGACAACAGATAACTTATCACTCAGTTTGCTGCAAGTGTCCGTCCCAGCCATCGACCGGTTATTCGAACTGGCGCGGCATGGGAGATGAAGCCGCTTCCTGGCCAGCTTTCGGTGACTGCTCCATCGCCCTGGACTTCAACCCATTCACACGCCACCACACATGTCGACGTCCTCACAAACTACCAACAGCAAGCTCCACCGGATTCTGCTGACCGGCGCCGCCGGAGGCTTGGGCAAGGTTCTGCGCGAACGCCTGCGCCCCTTTGCCGAGATCCTGCGCCTTTCGGACATCGCCGCAATCGCCCCTTCCGAGGGTGCGCACGAAGAAGTGGTGTCCTGCGACCTCTCGGACAAGGCGGCGGTCCATGGGCTGGTCGAAGGCTGCGACGCCATCGTGCATCTTGGCGGCGTTTCGGTCGAGCGGCCGTTCGAGGAAATTCTCGAGGCCAACATCAAGGGCGTGTTCAACGTCTATGAAGCCGCCCGCCGGCACGGCGTGAAGCGCGTGGTGTTCGCGAGTTCGAACCACGTGATCGGCTTTCACAAGCAGAGCGAACGGCTCGACGCCAGCGCGCAGCGCCGGCCCGACGGCTACTACGGTCTGTCGAAATCGTTCGGCGAAGACGTCGCTCAGTTCTACTTCGACCGCTACGGCATCGAGACCGTGAGCATCCGCATCGGCTCGTCGTTCCCGGAGCCGCTCAACCGCCGGATGATGAGCACCTGGCTCAGCTACCGCGACCTCACCTCGCTGATAGAGAAGTCGATTTTCACGCCCGGCGTGAAGCACACGATCGTCTACGGCATGTCCGCCAACCGCGATGTCTGGTGGGACAACAGCGCGGCGGCGCACCTGGGCTTCGTGCCGCAAGACACCTCCGAGGTGTTCCGCGACAAGGTCGAGGCCCAGCCTCCCGTGGCGCCGACCGACCCTAATGCCATCTACCAGGGCGGCGCGTTCACGGCGCAGGGCCCGTTCGGCGACCAATGACGTCCAGCATGCACGCCGAACTCGTTCTCGATGCGCGATGCGCCACCGGCGAAAGCCCGGTCTGGCGCGCCGACGAGCAGGCCCTCTACTGGGTAGACATTCCGGCGAAACAATTGCACCGCTGGCACGCCGCGACCGGAGCGCACGTCTGCTGGACTGGTGACGAGATGCTGGCCTGCATCGCACCGCGTGCCGGACATCCGGGCGAGTGGATTGCCGGCATGGAAAGCGGGCTGTTCGCCATTGCCACGCGCGCCGACGGCACGCTCGCCGCGAGCCCCGTAGCCAGCGCCGTCCATGCGGAACGCGGCATGCGTTTCAACGATGGCCGCTGCGACCGCCAGGGCCGCTTCTGGGCCGGCACCATGCAAATGGACATGGCGGCAGCCCACGAGGTCGGCCGCGTGTACCGCTACCAGGGCGACGTGAATGCGGAAGTGGCGCTGCGCGCCCAGTTCGAGCACCTGATCGTCCCGAACGGCCTCGCCTTCAGCCCCGACGGCAAGACCATGTACCTCTCCGATTCGCATCCGGCGGTGCAGACCGTCTGGGCTTTCGACTACGACACCGATACCGGCACGCCGCATGGCCGCCGCGTGTTCGTCGACATGAAGCCGCTGCCGGGCCGCCCCGACGGGGCGGCCGTGGACTCCGATGGCTGCTACTGGATCTGCGGCAACGACGCCGGGCTCGTTCACCGCTTCACGCCCGACGGACGGCTCGACCGCTCCCTTGCCGTGCCGGTGAAGAAGCCCGCGATGTGCGCCTTTGGCGGCCCAGAGCTCGACACGCTCTACGTGACATCGATCCGCCCCGGAGGTGACCTGTCCGATCAACCGTTGGCGGGCGGCGTTTTTGCGCTGCGCCCGGGCATCAAGGGGCTTGCGGAACCCGAATGCCGTTTCTGATTGTTTTTTAACCACCAACCCCAAGAGGAAGACAAATGAAATACACCCGCCACCTCATTGCCCTGGCCGTAGGCGCCTTGGCCATGGCTGCGAATGCGGTCGAGTTCCGTTCGGCCGACGTGCACAACAGCGACGACTACCCCACCGTCGCGGCGGTCAAGTACATGAGCGAACTGCTCGACAAGCGCAGCAATGGCAAGTACAAGATCAAGGTGTTCAACAAGAGCGCACTCGGCAGCGAGAAGGAAACGCTCGACCAGGTGAAGATCGGCGCGCTCGAAATGAACCGCGTCAACATCAGCGCGCTGAATTCGATCTGCCCCAAGACGCTGGTGCCGACGATGCCCTTTTTGTTCGACTCGATCGCGCACATGCGCAAGTCGCTCGACGGCCCCATCGGCGACGAGATCCTGAAGGGCTGCGAGCATGAAGGCCTGGTCGGCCTGGCCTTCTATGACAGCGGCGCGCGTTCGATCTACGCCAAGAAGCCGGTGAAGACGCTGGCCGATGCGAAGGGGCTCAAGATCCGCGTGCAGCAGTCCGACCTGTGGGTCGCGCTGGTGAGCGCCATGGGCGCCAATGCCACGCCGATGCCCACCGGCGAAGTGTTCACCGCGCTCAAGACCGGCCTCATCGACGCGGCGGAAAACAACATTCCCTCCTACGACGGCTTCAAGCACTACGAAGCAGTGAAGTTCTACTCGCGCACCGAACACTCGATGGCGCCCGAGATGCTCGTGATGTCGAAGGCCGTCTACGACAAGCTGCCCAAGGCCGACCAGGACCTGTTCCGTGCCGCGGCCAAGGAATCGGTCGCCTTCCAGCGCAAGAAGTGGGATGAGCAGGAAGCCAGGTCGCTCGAGGTCGTGACCAAGGGCGGCGCCCAGATCATTGCCGATGTGGACAAGGCTTCGTTCCGCGCCGCCATGACCCCGGTCTACACCAAGTTCATCTCGACGCCCGATCTGCAGCGCCTCGTCAAGGCCGTTCAAGACAACAAGTAACGCGCCCCGGCCCTCCCGCTTTCCAGGGAGGGCCCTTCACCCATATTCAGGGAAATTCCCATGACACTGACCGTTCCCGCAGTAGACACGATGGCGACCGGCGTGCCCGTCGAGCTCGAAGACCTGGTCGATCCGCATGGACGCCCGCCGTCCAACCATGCCTATTCGCGCTTCTGCGCGTTCCTCTCCAAGGCCAGCCTGATGCTCGCGGTGGCGATGCTCATCACCATCATCGTGTGCGTGCAGTACCAGGTCGTCGGCCGCTATGTATTCAACGACACGCCGACCTGGGCCGAAGGCCTCGCGCTGCAGCTGGTGTTGTATGTCACGGCGCTTGGCGTTGCCGTCGGCGTGCGCGATGCCGGCCACATCGGGCTCGACTCGCTGGTGGTGCTGCTTCCCGAATCGCTCCGCCTGAAGATCGAAGTGCTGATTCATGCGCTGGTCGCGCTCTTCGGCGCAATCATGACCTGGAGCGGTTGGGTCTGGACCACGCTCAAGTGGAGCGACATCAAGCCCATGATGGGCGTTCCGGTGGGTCTCGACTATCTCGCGCTCGTGATTGCGGGCCTCCTGATCGTCCTCTTTTCGATTGAACATATCGTCGCCCTGCTGCGCGATGAAGAAGTGGTGCCCGCGTGGAACTGACTGTCCTCTCCCTCGTTTTCCTGGTGCTGCTGGTGCTGGGTGTGCCGGTCGCGTTCTCGATCGGCCTAGCCTCCGTCGCCACCGTGCTCTATGCGGGCCTGCCCGTTGCCGTGGTGTTCCAGAAGATGGTCGGCGGCATGCAGGTCTTCTCGTTCCTGGCGATTCCGTTCTTCGTCTTCGCCGGTGAACTCATGCTTTATGGCGGCATCGCGCAGCGCATCGTCCGCTTTGCCAACAGCCTGGTGGGCCACGTGCGCGGCGGCCTCGGCATGAGCAACGTGATCGGCTGCACGCTGTTCGGCGGCGTGGCCGGCTCACCGGTGGCCGATGTCTCGGCCATGGGCTCCGTGATGATCCCGCTGATGAAGAAGGAAGGCTACGACGCCGACTACGCGGTCAACGTCACGACGCACGCGGCCCTGGTGGGCGCGCTGATGCCCACGTCGCACAACCTGATCATCTTCACGCTCGCGACCACCGGCATCGCCTCGGTCAGCGTGCTGAGCCTGATTCTCGCGGGCCTGATCCCCGCGCTGATCCTCACGCTGTGCAATCTGGGCGCCGCCTATTACGTCGCCATCCGCCGCGGCTACCCGATTCGCGGCGCGTTTCCGGGCTGGGGCGAGGTGCTTACGGCTTTCATCGGTGCGCTGCCGGGCCTGATGATCGTGGCGATCATCCTGGTCGGCATCCTGTCGGGCGTGTTCACCGCCACCGAGTCGGCCGCGACGGCGGTGCTCTGGGCATTGGGCGTGACCGTGCTCGTGTACCGGTCGCTCAGCCGCAAGGACTTTTTCAAGGCCTGCGCGAAGGCCTGCAAGACGACCGGTGTCGTGTTGCTGCTGATCGGCATTTCTTCCGCCTTCGGCTACTTCATGGCGCTGTACGAAGTGCCGCAGAAAACCGGCGAGCTCATGACCAGCGTCTCGAGCGATCCGTGGGTCATCTTCCTGATGATCAACGTGTTGCTGTTCGTGCTGGGCACCTTCCTGGACATGGCCGCGACCATCCTGATCTGCACGCCCATCTTTCTGCCCATTGCCATGCAGTTCGGCATGAGCCCGGTGCAGTTCGGCATCGTCATGCTGATCAATTGCGCCCTGGGCCTCAACACGCCGCCGGTAGGCACCACCCAGTTCATAGGCTGTGCGATCGGAGGGGTATCCGTCGGGCAGGTGATGCGGTCGATCTGGCCGTTCTATGGTGCCCTTTTGATCTGCCTGATGCTCGTGACCTATGTTCCGGCGTTCTCGATGTGGCTGCCGGACCTGGTCAACGCGGTCAAGTGACACCAAAAACAAGCAACGCGGAGTTCGTTCCGATGGCTGACTCATCACTACCCTCTTCCCCGCCGGTGCGCCCGCCGCACCGCATCCACATGCACGCGGCGGACAACGTCGCCATCGTGGCCAACGACGGCGGCCTGAAGGCCGGCGCAGCGTTTGCCGACGGCCTCGTGCTGGTCGACAACGTGCCGCAAGGCCACAAGGTCTCGCTGACCGACCTGGCCGAAGGCGACGCCGTCGTCCGCTACAACGTGGTCATCGGCTACGCGCTGAAGGCCATTCCGCGCGGCAGCTGGGTGCACGAGCGCCTGCTGCAGATGCCCGCGGCGCGCGAGCTCGAAGGCCTGCCGATCGCCACCGTGAAGCCGCCCGTGCAGCCGCCGCTCGAGGGCTACACCTTCGAGGGCTATCGCAACCTCGACGGATCGGTCGGCACGCGCAACATCCTCGCGATCACGCAGACCGTGCAGTGCGTGGCGGGCGTGGTCGATTTCGCGGTGCAGCGCATCAAGGCCGAGCTGCTGCCCAAGTACCCCAACGTCGACGACGTGGTGGGCCTCTCGCACAGCTACGGCTGCGGCGTGGCCATCGACGCGCCCGATGCGATCATTCCGATCCGTACGCTGCGCAACATCAGCCTCAACCCGAACTTCGGCGGCGAGGTGATGGTCATCAGCCTGGGCTGCGAAAAGCTGCAGCCCGAGCGCCTGCTGCCGCCGGGCAGCATCCCGCTGGTGGACGAGCGCAACGTGGCCGACATCGGCGAGACGGCCAATGCCAAGCTCGACGTGGTGTGCCTGCAGGACGACGCACACGTTGGCTTCATGTCGATGATCGATTCGATCATGCGGCAGGCCGAGGAGCACCTGGAGCGGCTCAATGCGCGCAGGCGCGAGACTGTGCCAGCCAGCGAGCTGGTGGTGGGCGTGCAATGCGGCGGCAGCGATGCATTCTCTGGCGTCACGGCCAACCCGGCCGTGGGCTTTTGCACCGACCTGCTGGTGCGCGCCGGCGCCACCGTGATGTTCTCGGAAGTGACCGAGGTGCGCGACGGCATCGACCAGCTCACCTCGCGCGCGACCACGCCCGAGGTGGCCGACGCCATGATCCGCGAGATGGCCTGGTACGACGCCTACCTGGACCGCGGCCGCGTCGACCGCAGCGCCAACACCACGCCGGGCAACAAAAAGGGCGGGCTCTCGAACATCGTCGAAAAGGCCATGGGCTCGATCGTCAAGAGCGGCAGCGCGCCGATCTCCGGCGTGGTCCCCCCGGGCGAGAAGGCAAGGCAGAAGGGCCTGCTCTATGCGGCAACGCCCGCCAGCGACTTCATCTGCGGCACGCTGCAGCTGGCCGCCGGCATGAACCTGCACGTGTTCACCACGGGCCGCGGCACGCCTTACGGCCTGGCCGAAGTGCCGGTGATCAAGGTGGCGACGCGCAGCGACCTGGCGCGCCGCTGGCACGACCTGATGGACGTGAACGCCGGCCGCATTGCGGATGGCGACGCCAGCATCGAGGACGTGGGCTGGGAGATGTTCCGCCTGATGCTCGATGTGGCCAGCGGCAGAAAGAAGACCTGGGCCGAACAGTGGAAGCTGCACAACGCGCTGGTGCTGTTCAACCCCGCCCCCGTGACCTGACTTCACCCGAGCTCGAAAGGAAACATCCATGGAAGACCTCAAAGGCAAGACCGCACTCGTCACTGGCGCCAGCACCGGCATCGGCGCCGCGGTGGCCATTGCGTTCGCGGCGCGCGGCATGCGCGTGGCGGTGCACTACAACAGCTCGGCCGATGCGGCGAACCAGGTCGTCGAGACCATTCGCAAGGCCGGCGGCGACGCCTTTTCGCTGCAGGGCGACGTGCTCGACACCGCCGCCATCCGCGAATGCGTGAAGCAGACTGCGACGCGGTTCGGCCGCATCGACGTGCTGGTCAACAACGCGGGCAGCCTGGTAAAGCGCGTGCCCATCGCTGAATTCGACGATGCGCTGTTCGACGAGGTGATGCACATCAATGCGCGATCGGTACTCGCGTTTGCGCGCGAAGTGGTGCCGCTCATGCGCACCCATGGCGGCGGCAACATCATCAACGTGACCTCGGTCGCGGCCCGCACCGGCGGCGGGCCCGGCGCCTACCTTTATGCAGGCTCCAAGGGCTTCGTGAGCACGGCCACGCACGGGCTCGCCAGGGAACTCGTCGGCGACAAGATCCGCGTGAACGCGGTGGCGCCCGGCGTCATCCAGACGCCGTTCCAGGACCGCTTCTCGACGCCCGCGATGCTTGAATCGTTTCGCGCCGGCATTCCGATGGCGCGCATCGGCACGCCGGACGAGTGCGTAGGCGCTTTCCTCTACCTGGCCTCAGAGCAGCTTTCGGGCTACGTGACGGGCCAGGTGATCGAGGTGAACGGCGGGCAATACATGCCCTGACGGAAGACCGCCTTTTCCCCAAGGCTTGCAGCATCAGAACCACAACAGAGACAACAACCAATGAAAAGAAGCAGATTCCTTCGCGGCCTGGCCGCCCTTTCGGCAACGGCGAGCCTCTCGTTCGGATACGCGGCGGTGGCCGCTGCGCAAGGCAACGGCAGCAACTTTCCGACCCATGCCATCGAGCTGCTGGTGCCCTACCAGCCTGGCGGTGGCACCGACGGCCTGGCGCGTGCCTTTTCCGAAGCGAGCCGCAAGCACATTTCGCAGAGCATCGTCATCGTCAACCGCCCGGGCGCCGGCGGCGCCATCGGCTGGACCGAGGTGATCAATGCCAGGCCCGACGGCTACAAGCTCGCGGTGCTCACGGTAGAACTGCTGACGCTGCCGCACCTGGGCCTGGCCAAGTTCAACTACGACGACTTCCAGCCGATTGCGCAGCTCAACGCAGACCCGGCCGCAATCACCGTCAAGGCCGATGCGCCGTGGAACACGATCGAAGAATTTCTCGCGGCGGCAAAGAAGTCGCCCGAGAGCGTCCGCGTCGGCAATTCGGGCAACGGCTCGATCTGGCACCTGGCCGCAGCGGCGCTCGAAGACAAGACCGGCACCAAGTTCGGCCACATCCCGTTCCAGGGCGCGGCACCCGCGGTGCTGGCGCTCTTGGGCGGCCACATCGAGGCGGTGGCGGTAAGCCCGGCCGAGGTGACGACGCATGTCCAGTCCGGAAAGCTCAAGGTGCTGATGGTCATGGCCGACAAGCGCGTGAAGGGCTTCGACAACGTGCCTACGGCCAAGGAGCGCGGCATCGACCTGTCGATCGGCACGTGGCGCGGCCTTGGCGCACCCAAGAACACGCCGCCCGAAGTGATGGCCAAGCTGCGCGAGATCACGGCCAAGACGGCGGCCGAGCCGCTGATGCAC
The DNA here is from genome assembly GCF_900099805.1 of Variovorax sp. OV700. Classification (GTDB taxonomy): domain Bacteria; phylum Pseudomonadota; class Gammaproteobacteria; order Burkholderiales; family Burkholderiaceae_C; genus Variovorax. The sequence continues at coordinate 561,105 of NZ_FNDR01000001.1, forward strand.
GAAGTGATGGACAAGCAGAACCTCGGCTATGTCTACACCGACGGCGCGGTGTTCAAGGAAACGCTGGCCAAGGACAACGCGTACTTCAAGGCGCTGATCGCCAAGCTGAACATCAAGCCATGAACCGCCACACTCCCCTCGTTCGTACGCTGCGGACTGCGGTCGCGCTACTGTCGGTTGTCGCCGTGGGCCACGCCTGGGCAGGCACTTGGGTCTATGTGTCCAACGCCGACAGCCAGGAGGTCTCGGTGCTCGAACTGGACCGCGCGCTCGGCGTGCTCAAGCCGGTGCAAGCGCTGAATGTCGGCGGCACGGTGATGCCGATGGTGGTAAGCCCCGACAAGCGTGTGCTGTATGCCGCGCTTCGCTCGCAGCCGTTCCGCGTGGTGTCGCTTTCGATCGATGCCGCCACCGGCAAGCTGCAAAAACTCGGTGAGGCACCCCTGGCCGACAGCATGGCCAACATCGACCTCGACGCGAGCGGCAAATGGCTCTTCGCGGCCTCCTACCAGGGCGGCAAGATCTCGGTCAATGCCATCGGCAAGGACGGCGCCGCGGGCGCAATCCAGCAACTGGTGCAGACCGGGCCGAATGCGCACGCGATCCACGCGGACGCGAGCAATCGCTTCGTGCTTGCAACCAGCCTGGGCGGCGACAACGTGTCCAGCTGGCGCTTCGATGCCGAGAAGGGGCTCCTGTCAGCCAACGATCCGCCGCTGACCATGGCCACCGCAAAGTCGGGGCCGCGCCACTTCGTCTGGGACAAAGCACAGCGCCGCGTCTATCTGCTGAACGAACTCGACGCAAGCCTGCACGTGTACGCCTGGGACGCTGCGCGCGGCGCGCTCAAGCTCGAACAAAGCACCACCGCGCTGCCGGCCGGATTCACCGGCAAGCCCTGGGCGGCCGATCTGCACCTGACACCCGATGGGCGCTTTCTGTACGCATCGGAACGCACGTCGAGCACGCTTTCGGCCTTCAGGGTGGATGCATCCACCGGACAGCTGAAGCCGCTCGGCCAGACGCCCACCGAGAAAACGCCACGCGGCTTTGCCATCGATTCGAGCGGCCGCTACCTGATTGCCGCCGGGCAGGAGTCGCACAGCGTTGCGCTTTACGCCATCGACTCGGCAACCGGCGCACTGGGCAAGCCCTCGCGCATCAGCGTGGGCAAGAACCCGAACTGGATCGAGATCGTCGACACGCCGTGACGACGAGAACCTCACGCAACATCATCAAAGGAGATATCGCCATGCAACGCCGAACACTGATTCGCACCGCCCTCGCCTCTTCGCTCGCCGCAAGCCTGCCGGCTTTCGCGCAGGGCCCCGGCAACTGGCCCACGGGCAAGGCCATCACCTACCTCGTGCCCTTTCCCGCGGGCGGCACGACCGACGTGCTGGCGCGCCTGATCGGCCAGAAGCTCGGCACGGTGCTGGGCACGAGCGTGATCATCGACAACAAGGGAGGCGCGGGCGGCAGCGTAGGCTCCGAAATCGGCGCGCGGGCGGCCCCCGACGGCTTCACGATGGTGGGCGGCACCATCAGCTCGCACGCAATCAATATCAGCCTGTATCCCAAGCTCGGCTACGACCCGCAGAAGTCGTTTGCTCCGGTCACGCTCATCGGCACCAACCCGCTGGTGCTGGTGGTGAACCAGGCCAGCCCGTACAAGACCCTGAAGGACGTGCTGGAAGCCAGCAAGACCAAGTCGGGCGGGCTGTCATCGGCATCGGCCGGCACGGGCACCTCGCAGCACCTGTCGCTGGAATTGCTGGCGTTCAAGTCGGGCGTGAAGTTCACGCACATTCCCTACAAGGGCAGCGGCCCGGCCATCCAAGACGTGATCGGCGGCCAGGTGGACATGATGTTCGACACCACGGTGGTGGCCGGCCCGCACGTGCAGAGCGGCAAGCTGCGCGCCATTGCCGTGACCTCGGCCAAGCGCCTGGCTTCGATGCCCGACGTGCCAACGGTTGCGGAATCCGGCCTGCCGGGCCTGCAGGATTTCGAGGTGCTGTCTTGGCAGGCGATCTTCGTGCCCGCCGGCACGCCCGCCCCCATCGTCGACCGGCTGCACACGGAGATCCGCAAGATCCTTGCAACGCCCGAGATGCAGGACAAGCTCAAGGGCTTCGGCATGGAGCCCGCCGACCTGACCACGGCAAAGATCGCGGCCTTCCAGAAGTCCGAAGTCGAGAAGTGGGCGCAAGTGATCAAGGCGGCCGGCATCAAGGCGGACTGACGCAGGGCGGTGTGCCTGCGAGCCTGCAAGGGGCCCCGTGTGCGAACGGGGGGCCCCCGCATACGAGGGAAGCTTCCTACGCCCGGGGCGCGGAGCCCTTTATAGAATGCCCCTCCGATTCGCATTCCAGGCGCTCCACGCCTTTCACACGTGTCCGACCGCTCTGCCGTACTGCATCAATACCTGTTCCCGAAGCAGGCCCTGACGAACTTTGCCGGCTGGGTCGCAGGCAAGGAGCGCGGCGCCGTCACCACGTGGATCATCCGGCGCTTCGTGGCCAAGTACGGCGTCGACATGGGCGAGGCCCTCGAATCGGACATCAGCTACTACAAGAGCTTCAACCAGTTCTTCACGCGTGCGCTCAAGCCCGGCGCCCGGCCTCTCGCAAAGGCCGATCTCGTGTGCCCGGTGGATGGCGCCATCAGCCAGTTCGGCCCCATCGACGGCCACCAGATTTTCCAGGCCAAGGGCCACAACTACACGACCACCGCGCTGGTCGGCGGCGATGCGGCGCTGGCAAGCCAGTTCGCCCACGGCAGCTTCGCAACGCTGTACCTGAGCCCGAAGGACTACCACCGCATTCACATGCCCTGCGAAGGGCGGCTGCTGCGCATGATCTACGTGCCCGGCGACCTTTTCTCGGTCAATCCGGCCACCGCGCGCGGCGTGCCCGGCCTGTTCGCGCGCAACGAGCGCGTGGTCTGTGTCTTCGAAACCGCGCGAGGGCCCTTCGTGCTGGTGCTGGTGGGGGCCACCATCGTCGGCAGCATGGAAACCGTGTGGCACGGCGTGGTCAATCCGCCGCGCGGCGGCGAGTTGCGCGAGTGGCACTACGGCGACCAGCAGATCGTTCTCAAGCAGGGCGAGGAGATGGGACGGTTCCTGCTCGGGTCCACCGTCGTCATGCTGTTCCCGGCGCCTGTGCTGGCCTTCAATCCGGAATGGGCGCCCGCCCGCGCAGTTCGCCTGGGCGAAGCCATGGCCAATTTCGCCAAATTGTGAAGCTTTGTCTCAGGGGCCCCGTGCAGCATGCACTGGCAGCTATAAAACTAGTAGCATCCTGATCCTTGCGCTATAGTCGCCGGCCAACGAGCCCCAGCAGACCACGAGCCACCAAACGCAAGGCAGCGGTCCTGCCCAGGACCGATGGCCCGACGACCAGCCCCGAGGAGATGAAGTCGATGAGTACCAAGGAAAACGCAGCCGTCAGCCAGCTGCTCGCACTTCTCGAGGCCCGCTACGCCATGAGAGTGCTCTGGGCCTTGCGCGACGGCCACGCCCAGACTTTTCGCCTGCTGCAGGACAGCGTCGGCGGCATCACCCCCAACACGCTCAACACCCGCATCAAGGAATTGCGCGAGGCCGGCCTCGTCAGCCATGGCGGCGACGGCTACAGCCTGACCGTGAGCGGGCAGGACCTGCTCAAGCGCCTGTCGGACCTGCAGGCCTTCGCGGGCAAGTGGCAGTTGGGGCAGATCAAGAAGGCTGCGGCGCCTGCGACTGCTGCGACTGCGCCCCCTTCTCTCCCTCCTTCTTCGCCGCCACCGTCTCCCTCTCCCTCGTCCTCTTCTCCCCCAGCGCCGTCCTCTTCCCCGACGGCAACGCCTTCTTCCTCTCCTTCGGCGCCGTCCTCCACCCCGCCGCTTGACACTGGCAATTGAGCAGTCTGGCCGACCGGCTCCGGGGGGTCGGTAAACTTCGAGCCTTCGGTCTGCTTATCCATTCACATCCATCATCCAATTGACGCAAGGAGCGTTCGACATGCCTACAACCCCCTCCGGACTGCAATACGAAGACACCACCGTGGGCGACGGCGCAGAAGCCAAGGCCGGCCAGCACGTGCACGTGCACTACACCGGCTGGCTCTATAACGACGGCGTGCAAGGCGCCAAGTTCGATTCGAGCCGCGACCGCAACGACCCGTTCGCTTTCTCGCTGGGCGCGGGCCAGGTCATCAAGGGCTGGGACGAAGGCGTCGCCGGCATGAAGATCGGCGGCAAGCGCACGCTGATCATTCCCGCATCGCTCGGCTATGGTGCACGCGGCGCAGGCGGTGTGATCCCCCCGAATGCCACCCTGAAGTTCGACGTCGAACTGCTCGACGCGCACTGATCGTTCCCAAGCCAGGACTTGGCACGAAGGCCCGATTGCGGGCCTTTTTCATGCCTCCGCGGCCCCTTTTGCCGCATTTTTTCGCTTGAAATGCCTCGAGCCAGCCCCAAGTGGCTGGCTATCGCTTGTTTTCCGGCGCACGCCGGTTCCTTGAAAAATGTCTGACCCGCAACAATCCGCACAGAATTCGCAAATGCTGCAAGGCGAGCCAAGCCCCGAAGAGCTGGAGGCTGCTCAGGCGGCCAACGAAGCCGAGGCGCAAGACGCCCTGGCCGTGGCTCAAGGCGAACTTGCCGCCCTGCAGAGCAAGAACGCCGAACTGGCCGACCAATACCTGCGCGCCCAGGCCGACGTCCAGAACGCCCGCCGCCGCGCCGACGACGAAATCACCAAAGCCCGCAAGTTCGCGGTCGAGGCCTTTGCCGAGAGCCTGCTGCCCGTGACGGACAGCCTTGAAGCCGGCCTGGCCATCAAGGATGCGACCCCGGAGCAGATTCGCGAGGGCGCCGAAGCCACGCTGCGCCAGCTGAAGAGCGCACTCGAACGCAACAAGGTGATCGAGGTGGCTCCCGCCCCCGGCACCAAGTTCGACCCGCACCAGCACCAGGCCATCTCGGTGGTGCCCGCCCCCGAGCAGGAACCCAACACCGTGGTGAGCGTGCTCCAGAAGGGCTACACCATCAACGAGCGCGTGCTGCGCCCGGCGCTGGTCACGGTCAGCGCGCCGAAGTAATCGGCAGGGCCGACGACACACAAGATTCCCACAGGAAATCCCCGCTTCATACCTTGAATCGCGCCGGGTTATCCACAAGTTCATAACAACATATTTATCAGGCTTTCAGGAGTAAAGAACATGGCAAAGATCATCGGCATCGACCTCGGCACCACCAACTCGTGCGTGTCGATCATGGAAGGCAACACCACGCGTGTGATCGAGAACTCGGAAGGTGCGCGCACCACGCCGTCGATCGTGGCTTACCAGGAAGACGGCGAAGTGCTGGTCGGTGCCTCGGCCAAGCGCCAGGCCGTGACCAATCCCAAGAACACGCTGTACGCGATCAAGCGCCTGATCGGCCGCAAGTTCGAAGAAAAAGAAGTCCAGAAGGACATCGACCTGATGCCCTACACCATTGCGAAAGCCGACAACGGCGACGCATGGGTGGAAGTGCGCGGCAAGAAGATCGCGCCCCAGCAGGTGAGCGCCGACATCCTGCGCAAGATGAAGAAAACCGCCGAAGACTATCTCGGCGAAACCATCACCGAAGCCGTGATCACGGTGCCGGCCTACTTCAACGACGCCCAGCGCCAGGCCACCAAGGACGCCGGCCGCATTGCGGGCCTGGACGTCAAGCGGATCATCAACGAGCCCACCGCTGCGGCCCTGGCCTTCGGCCTCGACAAGCAGGACAAGGCCGACCGCAAGATCGCCGTGTATGACCTGGGCGGCGGCACCTTCGACGTGTCGATCATCGAAATCGCGGACGTCGACGGCGAGAAGCAGTTCGAAGTGCTGTCGACCAACGGCGACACGTTCCTCGGCGGCGAAGACTTCGACCAGCGCATCATCGACTACATCATTGCCGAGTTCAAAAAGGACCAGGGCGTCGACCTGAGCAAGGACGTGCTCGCACTGCAGCGCCTGAAGGAAGCCGCTGAAAAGGCCAAGATCGAACTGTCGAACAGCGCGCAGACCGACATCAACCTGCCCTACATCACGGCCGATGCCTCGGGTCCGAAGCACCTGAACATCAAGCTCACGCGCGCCAAGCTCGAGAGCCTGGTCGACGAGCTGGTCGAGCGCACCATCGCGCCCTGCCGCCTGGCCATCAAGGACGCCGGCATCAGCGTGTCGGACATCAACGACGTGATCCTGGTCGGCGGCATGACCCGCATGCCCAAGGTGCAGGAAAAGGTGAAGGCCTTCTTCGGCAAGGAACCGCGCAAGGACGTGAACCCCGATGAAGCGGTGGCCGTCGGCGCCGCCATCCAGGGCCAGGTGCTTTCGGGCGACCGCAAGGACGTGCTGCTGCTCGACGTGACCCCGCTGTCGCTGGGTATCGAGACCATGGGCGGCGTGATGACCAAGATGATCACGAAGAACACCACGATCCCGACGAAGTTCGCGCAGACTTTCTCCACCGCCGAAGACAACCAGCCGGCCGTGACCATCAAGGTGTTCCAGGGCGAACGCGAGATCGCTTCGGGCAACAAGCTGCTCGGCGAGTTCAACCTCGAAGGCATTCCGCCGGCATCGCGCGGCACGCCGCAGATCGAGGTGGGCTTCGACATCGACGCCAACGGCATCCTTCACGTTGGTGCCAAGGACAAGGGCACCGGCAAGGAAAACAAGATCACCATCAAGGCGAACTCGGGCCTCTCGGAAGACGAGATCCAGAAGATGGTGAAGGACGCCGAGCTCAACGCGGCCGACGACAAGAAGAAGCTCGAGATCGTGCAGGCCCGCAACCAGGGCGAAGCCATGGTCCACAGCGTGAAGAAGTCGCTCGGCGAACACGGCGCGAGCCTGGACGCCGGCGAGAAGGAAAAGATCGAAGCCGCGATCAAGGACCTGGAAGAAGCCCTGAAGGGCGAGGACAAGGCCTCGATCGAGGAAAAGACCAACACGCTGATGACAGCAAGCCAGAAGCTTGGCGAAAAGATGTATGCCGAAGCGCAGGCCGCGGCAGGCGCCGCCGGTGGCCCGGGCGCCGCTGCTGGCGCGGAAGCTGCAAGTGCTCCGGCCGACGACAACGTGGTCGACGCCGAAGTCAAGGAAGTCAAGAAAGGCTGATCTTCAGCCCTTCGAACAAGGCTGGATCACCTGATCGGGTGGTCCAGCCTTTCTCGCTTCAAGTTACGGCTTCCCGCCCGCCCCGACCGAATCAGCCATGGCCACAAAACGCGACTACTACGAGACCCTCGGCGTTCCCAAGAACGCGAGCGAGGAGGAAATCAAGAAGGCTTATCGCAAGCTTGCGATGAAGCACCACCCGGACCGCAACCACGGCGACACCAGCAAGGACGCCGAGGCCAAGTTCAAGGAGGTCAAGGAAGCCTACGAAATGCTGTCCGACGGACAGAAGCGCGCGGCCTACGACCAGTATGGCCACGCCGGTGTCGACCCGAACATGCGCGGCGGCCCCGGCGCTGACGGCTTCGGCGGCTTTGCCGAGGCCTTTGGCGACATCTTCGGCGACGTGTTCGGCGGCAGCCGTGGCCGCACCAGCGGTGGCCGCCAGGTGTTCCGCGGCAGCGACCTGAGCTATGCCATGGAAGTCACGCTGGAAGAAGCGGCCGAAGGCAAGGAAGCGCAGATCCGCATCCCGAGCTGGGACGACTGCGGCACCTGCCACGGCTCCGGCGCCAAGCCCGGTACCAAGCCCATTACCTGCACAACCTGTCACGGTGCTGGAGCAGTGCAGATGCGCCAGGGCTTTTTCAGCGTGCAGCAGACCTGCCCCACTTGCCACGGCAGCGGCAAGATCATTCCCGAGCCCTGCGCCGTGTGCCATGGCCAGGGAAAGATCAAGAACAACAAGACGCTCGAGGTCAAGATTCCGGCCGGCATCGACGACGGCATGCGCATTCGCAGCACCGGCAACGGCGAACCGGGCACCAATGGCGGGCCGCCCGGCGACCTGTACATCGAGATCCGCCTCAAGAAGCACGAGCTGTTCGAGCGCGACGGCGACGACCTGCATTGCGTGGTGCCTGTCAGCATGACCACGGCGGCGCTGGGCGGCGAGATCAGTGTGCCCACGCTCAAGGGTGCCGCGGCCATCGACATTCCCGACGGCACCCAGAGCGGCAAGCAGTTCCGCCTGCGCGGCAAGGGCATCAAGGGCGTGCGTTCGAGCTATCCGGGCGATCTGTACTGTCACGTGCGCGTCGAAACGCCGGTCAAGCTCACCGAGCACCAGCGCAAGCTGCTGAAGGAGCTCGACGATTCCTTGAAGAAGGGCGGCGACAAGCACAGCCCGACCGACAAGGGATGGTTCGACAAGGCCAAGGAATTCTTCAGCTGAGAAGAAGCACCTGAATGCGGCAGGCGCACGTCGCTGCGCCCTGCTGCTTCGCCTTCTGCCCGGCGCCCTTCAATGGCCGGCGCAGCACCGATTCCCCAGATTTTTCAAGCAGTTAGAAGCGGCCGCACGGCCAGGCTTCGGCGTCTTGGGCCTTCGCGCACGCGAACGGTGCCTGCCGACCTTGTTCGGTGCTGCGCACCATGACGCCCCCTCCCTCAGAACCACGCTGACCGCGCCTTGGCGCGCTTTCCCACGCTCGCATGCGCAACATGCCCATCAAAAGATGGCGCGGGGATTGCTTTTATATTTTTTTCGATTGAGCAATAAACCCAAACAGGATGCGGCGCGTTATTGGTGATGTAACAGCTTTGAGCCGCTCGATGCTCTTTAGGAGGTGTGTTCGCGGAAAAGATGCAATGACTGCATATGCCGATCGCCATAGGTATTTTCACTGGGCGGAAGGGTCGCGCGAAGTTCGATTGCCGAACCCTGAAATTTAGCTGGAATTGCCAAATGCTGCGGGTTTTTCTCAGGAACTTTACTCGGCACTGTGGTTCTGATTTAACAAAGAATTTTCCGGGTGCACTCTTTGCTTTATGCTGTTTGTGAAGATGTGATTTAGGGAGTTTTCCACGGCTTGCAGCCATGGGCGGGCACACCTTTAAAAAGTTGCGACGCGTTAAGGCTGCAGGCCTTCGGGACCGATAAACCCGCAGACCTGATGGAGGCGTGACCATGGATGTGATCAGCAACTTTGCCGCCCGTTACGAGCGCACCCGCGAGGAGGTCCTGTCGCTGCAGGACTACCTGGATATTTGCAAACGCGATCCCACAGCGTATGCCACTGCTTCCGAGCGGATGCTCAAGGCCATCGGCGAACCCGAGCTGGTCGACACGCGCAACGATTCCCGGCTGTCGCGAATCTTCGCGAACAAGGTCATCAAGATCTATCCGGCGTTCAAGGAGTTCTACGGCATGGAGGACGCCATCGAGCAGGTGGTGTCGTACTTCAGGCATGCCGCCCAGGGGCTCGAGGAGAAGAAGCAGATCCTCTACCTGCTCGGTCCCGTCGGCGGCGGCAAGAGCTCGATCGCCGAGCGCCTGAAGCAGCTCATGGAGCACGTGCCGTTCTATGCCATCCAGGGTTCGCCGGTCAACGAAACGCCGCTGGGCCTGTTCGACGCCGTCGAGGATGGTGAGATCCTCGAGAAGGAATACGGCATTCCCATCCGCTATCTCAACCGCATTCTTTCGCCCTGGGCCGTCAAGCGGCTCGAGGAGTACGGCGGCGACATCCGCCAGTTCAAGGTCGTCAAGCGCTACCCGTCGGTGCTGCGGCAGATCGCAGTCGCCAAGACCGAGCCGGGCGACGAGAACAACCAGGACATTTCTTCGCTGGTCGGCAAGATCGACATCCGCAAGCTCGAGACCTATGCCCAGGACGACCCCGACGCCTACGCCTATTCGGGCGGCCTGTGCCTGGCCAACCAGGGCCTGCTTGAGTTCGTGGAAATGTTCAAGGCGCCCATCAAGGTGCTGCACCCGCTGCTCACGGCCACGCAGGAGGGCAACTTCAAGGGCACCGAAGGCTTTGGCGCCATTCCGTTCGACGGCATCGTGCTGGCGCACAGCAACGAGAGCGAATGGAAGGCCTTCCGCAACAACAAGAACAACGAGGCTTTCCTCGACCGGATCTACATCGTCAAGGTGCCCTACTGCCTGCGCGCCTCGGAAGAAATCAAGATCTACGAGAAGCTGGTGCGCAACTCCTCGCTTGCCAAGGCGCCGTGCGCGCCCGGCACGCTGCGCATGATGGCCCAGCTCTCGGTGCTCACCCGCCTGAAGGAGCCCGAGAACTCCAGCATCTACAGCAAGCTGCAGGTGTACGACGGCGAGAACCTCAAGGACACCGACCCGAAGGCCAAGTCGATCCAGGAATACCGCGACTACGCCGGTGTCGACGAAGGCATGAGCGGCGTCTCCACGCGCTTTGCCTTCAAGATCATCTCGAAGGTGTTCAACTTCGACAGCTCCGAGGTAGCCGCCAACCCGGTGCACCTGATGTACGTGCTCGAGCAGCAGATCGAGCGCGAGCAGTTTCCGCCGGAAACCGAGCAGAAGTACATCAGCTACATCAAGGAGCTGCTGGCGCCGCGCTATGCCGAGTTCATCGGCAAGGAGATCCAGACCGCCTACCTGGAGAGCTACAGCGAATACGGCCAGAACATCTTCGACCGCTACGTGACCTATGCGGACTACTGGATCCAGGACCAGGAGTTCCGCGACGTTGACACCGGCGAAGTGTTCGACCGCGCCTCGCTCAACGCCGAACTCGAGAAGATCGAGCGGCCCGCGGGAATCGGCAATCCGAAGGACTTCCGCAACGAGATCGTCAACTTCGTGCTGCGCGCGCGCGCCGGCAACGCGGGCCGCAACCCCGCCTGGACCAGCTACGAAAAGCTGCGCGCGGTCATCGAGAAGAAGATGTTCTCCAACACCGAGGAACTCCTCCCGGTGATCAGTTTCAACACCAAGAGCAGTGCCGACGAGCAGAAAAAGCACGAGGACTTCGTGACCCGCATGGTCGAGAAGGGCTATACGGCCAAGCAGGTCCGGCTGCTCTGCGAGTGGTACCTCCGGGTGCGCAAGAGTTCATAGCGACAGTTCATAGCGGCGAGGCACAGGCTTCGCCCCCTTTTTTGCAAGGAGCTTTGACATCATCGTGGCCATCCTGCAGCAGATCATCGACCGCCGGCTTTCGGGCAAGAACAAGTCCATTGGCAACCGCGAGCGCTTTCTCCGGCGCTACAAGGGGCAGATCCAGGAGGCCGTGCGGCGCGCGGTCAGCGGGCGCAACATCCGCGAACTGGAGCAAGGCGAAGATGTCACCCTGCCGCGCCACGACGTGTCCGAGCCCTTGTTCGGCCATGCGCGCGGCGGAGACCGCGAGTACGTGCACCCGGGCAACCAGGAATACCTGAAGGGCGACCGCATCGCGCGGCCCGAAGGGCAGGCCGGCGGTGGCTCGGGCAATGGCGAGGCCGGGGACGGCGGCGAAGGCGAAGACGACTTCGTGTTTCGCCTCACGCGCGAAGAATTCATGCGCGTCTTCTTCGACGACCTTGCGCTGCCGCACCTCATCCGCACGCAGATCGCCGAGGTGCCCGAATGGAAGAGCCACCGGGCAGGCTTCACGAGCGACGGCTCGCCCAACAACCTGCATGTGGTGCGCTCGATGCGCGGCGCCCTCGCCCGGCGCATTGCACTGGGCGGCGAGCCGCGCAAGGAGCTGAAGCGCCTCGAGGCCCACCTGCTGACGCTGAGGTCGCACCCGCAGGCGGCGCAGGGCCTGATCAAGAATGAAATCCGCGAAATCGAAGAGCAAATCGACGAGATTCGCCGCACCATGCGGCACGTGCCCTACATCGATCCCATCGATCTGCGCTACCGCAACCGCGTGAAGACCCCCGTGCCCAGCGCCAAGGCTGTGATGTTCTGCCTCATGGACGTGTCGGGATCGATGGACGAGGCGCGCAAGGACATGGCCAAGCGCTTCTTCATGCTGCTGTACATGTTCCTCACGCGCCACTACGAGAGGATCGACCTCGTGTTCCTGCGTCACCATACGCAGGCGCAGGAAGTGACCGAGGAAGAGTTCTTCCACGCCACGGAAACCGGCGGCACCGTGGTGTCTAGCGCGCTGGTGCTCATGGACGAGATCATCAAGGAGCGCTACCCGAGCGGCGAATGGAACGTCTACGGTGCGCAGGCCAGCGACGGCGACAACTGGCACCAGGACAGCGGCCGCTGCCGCGAGCTGCTGGTCGACCACATCCTGCCGGTGGTGCGCTACTACGCCTATGTGCAGGTCGCGGAAACCGAGCAGAACCTGTGGCAGGAATACGCGCAGCTCGAAGGCATACAGCCCAACTTCGCGATGCGCAAGGTGTCGGACGCGCGGGACATCTACCCCGTGTTCCGCGACCTCTTCAAGAAGGAAGGAGTGCCCGCATGACTTCCGAGCACCCTCCCCTCGAACGCCTGGAGCGCCTGCCCAGCCCTTCGGACTGGACCTTCGACCTCATCGAGACCTACCACACCGAGATTGCGAAAACGGCCAGGGGCTTCGGGCTCGACGTGTATCCGAACCAGCTCGAGGTGATCACCGCCGAGCAGATGATGGACGCCTATGCCAGCGTCGGCATGCCCATGATCTACCGGCACTGGTCGTACGGCAAGCAGTTCATCGCCACCGAGAAGAACTATCGCCGCGGCCACATGGGGCTGGCCTACGAGATCGTCATCAACTCCGACCCGTGCATTGCCTACCTGATGGAAGAAAACACCATGGCCATGCAGGCCCTGGTGATCGCCCATGCGGCCTACGGCCACAACAGCTTCTTCAAGGGCAACTACCTGTTCCGGATGTGGACCGACGCGTCCTCGATCATCGACTACCTCGTCTATGCGCGGCACTACATCGCCGAATGCGAGGAGCGCCACGGGCTCGACGCAGTGGAGCAACTGCTCGACTCGTGCCACGCGCTGATGAACTACGGCGTCGACCGCTATCGCCGTCCGCAGAAGCGCTCGCTGGCAAGGGAAGGCGCGCAGCGCGCCGAACGCGAGCGCCACATGCAGCAGCAGGTCAATGACCTTTGGCGCACCCTGCCCCGCAAGAGCGAGCAGGCCGCGGAGTCCGACGCGTCCCGCCGCTTTCCTTCGGAACCGCAGGAGAATCTGCTCTATTTCTTCGAGAAGAATGCCGCGCTGCTGGAGCCCTGGCAACGCGAAGTGGTGCGCATCGTGCGCAAGATCGCGCAGTATTTCTATCCGCAGCGCCAGACGCAGGTCATGAACGAGGGCTGGGCCACCTTCTGGCACTACACCCTGCTGAACACCATGTACGACCGCGGCCAGCTTGCCGACGGCTTCATGATGGAATGGCTCAGCTCGCACACCGGTGTGATCTTTCAGCCGCCCGTCGGGCATCGCGCCTACAGCGGCATCAACCCCTATGCGCTGGGCTTCTCGATGTTTACCGAGCTGCGGCGCATCTGCCAGAACCCGACCGAGGAAGACCGCCGCTGGTTTCCCGATTTCGCGGGCACCGACTGGGTCAAGACGCTCGACTATGCCATGCGCAATTTCAAGGACGAGAGTTTTGTGGGCCAGTTCCTGAGCCCGAAGACCATGCGCGATTTCAGGCTGTTCGCGATCCGCGACCACCAGAGCGAGCCCGAGCTCGAGGTGTCCGCCATTCACGACGACAGTGGCTATCACCTGCTGCGCGAATCGCTGTCACGCCAGTACGACATCGGCAGCAGGGAGCCCGACATCCAGGTGTGGAACGTCAACATGCGCGGCGACCGCGCCCTGACGCTGCGCCACACGCAGCGCAACAACTTGCCGCTGCACGACGATGCGGAAGAAGTGCTGAAGCACGTCGCGCGGCTGTGGGGCTTCGACGTTCACTTGGAGAGCGTCGACGCACAAGGTCACATCAGCCGCAGTTGGAAGGCCGCGGCGCCCAAGCAGACCGACTGATCGCTGCCCAGCTGGCGCGGCTGGTGCCCGGGCTCAGGGCACCAGCGCCGCGATGGCCAGCGTGTAGCCTTTCACGCCAAGACCCACGATGATGCCGCGCGCCGCCGGCGAAATGTACGAGCGGTGGCGAAACTCCTCGCGCGCGTGCACGTTCGAAATGTGCAGTTCGATCAACGGCACGCTCGCGCCCTTGATGGCGTCGTGCAGCGCGATCGAGGTGTGGGTGTAGGCGCCCGGGTTCATCACCACGCCGAGCATGTTGCCTGCGGCCACCTCGCGGCCCGCCTCGTGAATCCAGTCGATCAGGACGCCTTCGTGGTTCGACTGGCGGCATTCGATCTCGACACCGTGCTTTGCGCCCGCCTCCGCGCACAGGCGCTCGACGTCGGCCAGCGTGTCGCGCCCGTATTGCTCTGGTTCGCGCGTGCCCAGCAGGTTGAGATTGGGGCCGTTGAGGACGAGTATTTTCTTCATGATGATGGCGGTCGGAGCGAGCCGCCATTATGGGCGAGCCCCATCGCAATGACTTGCGATAAGGTAACGCGAATCATGAGCGCAGACAGCAGCATTTCAACCTGGCACCCGGTGGCCCGCTCGGCCGAGCTGCGCCTCGGTGCCAACATCGTCGCCGGCTTTGCAAAGGGCCAGGAGTTCGCGCTCTGGCGGTCGGCGGACGGCGCACCTCAGGCATGGGAGAACCGCTGCCCGCACCGCAGCGTGCGCTTCACGCTGGGCCACGTGATGAAAGACCGCCTCTCCTGCGCCTACCACGGCTGGCAATACGCCGCGGGCAGCGGCCAGTGCACCCAAATTCCCGCGCACCCCGACATGCCGCCGCCGCGCAACGTCTGCGCGAAGGTGTTCAGCGCGGTCGATGCGGCCGGCATGCTGTGGGTCCATCTCGCTGACGCGGAGCCGCCGCCTCTGCCGCGGGACGACGCCGTTCCCCCGGGGTGGTCGTTCTGCCGCACGCTCGCCGTTCGAGCCGATGCGGCGGGTGCGCGCGATGCACTCGCGGCACGCGGTTTCAGCGCGGATGCGTCTCTGCCCGCCATGCGCGGCGCACTCGATCACATCGATGCCGTGGCGCTGGTGCTCGATGCCCAACCACGGCTGGCCTTCATCCACCTCTGGACCGATGCCGCGCCCGGCACCGAAGCGATGAAGGCGCTGCACGTCGCCGCACGCGGCCTGCGCGGCGAGATCGAGGCACGGCAGCCGGCCGCCTGAGCGAAGAAAAAAAAGCCCATGCCCTTCATCACCGACGACCCCAACATGCTCGACGACTGGCTGGTCGCCGGCTCCGCCGCCGCGCTGGCCGGCAGCTCCGAAGCAAAGCCCCGCGCAGCACGCCTGCTCGGCGAAACGCTGCAGCTTTGGAGCGATGCGGCCGGCACGCCGCAATGCCGGCTGGGTTCGCAGGCGCTGGCCGTCCAGTCGCGCCACGGCTATCTCTGGGTCTGCCCCAGCGGCAAGCCCGTGCGGCCGCTGTTCGATTTTCCGGAGTTTGGCGAAGCCGGGCGCCGCATCGTCGATTGCGGCGGCATCGGCGTGGCCGTGTCGGGACTGCGCGTGATCGAGAACTTTCTGGACATGGCGCACTTCCCCTTCGTGCATGCCGACATCCTGGGCAAGGTGCCGCACACCGAGGTGGCCAGGTACCAAGTGCAGGTCGACCCCGGCACGGGCGAGATCTGGGCCACAGACTGCCGCTTCTGGCAACCGCGCGCGTCGGCGGCTCACGACAGCGGCAGCGAGGTGCTCTACAAGTACCGGGTGATGCAGCCGCTCACCGCCATGCTCTACAAGTCGAGCTCGCGCAACGGCGAGCTCGATGCGATCGGCCTGTTCCTGCAACCGCTGGATGACGAACACGTGATTGCCCACACGCTGCTGGCCTGCTACGACGACACCTCGACCGATGCCGAGCTCATCGCGTTCCAGCACACGATCTTCGGCCAGGACAAGCCGATTCTCGAAAATCATGCCTTCAAGCGCATGCCGCTCGAAGGCCGCGCCGAGACGCCGACGCGCGGCGACACCTCCTCCGTCACCTACCGGCGCTGGCTGCGAGAGCGCGGCATGCGCTTCGGTGTGAGGCAGCCCGAATGATCCGGCTCTACGACTATGCGCTGTCTGGCAACTGTTTCAAGGTGCGGCAGATGCTCGCCTGGCTGGGCCTCGACTACGAGAGCGTGCCGATCGACTTTCATCCGGGACGCGAGCACAAGTCGGCCGCGTTCCTGTGGCACGTCAACCCGCTCGGGCAGCTGCCGGTGATCGATGACGACGGCTTCGTGCTGCGCGATGCGCAGGCCATCCTCGTCTACCTCGCGAGCAAGCACGACACGCAAGGCCGCTGGTACCCGGGCGATCCGCGGTTGCGCGGCCAGATCGCGATGTGGTTCGCCACCGCCGACGAAATCACCCGCACCGCGTCGGCGGCGCGACTTCACGATGTTTTCGGCTACGAGCATCTCGACATCGAAGCCTGCCGGCGCGGCGCCCATGTGGTCTTTCGACTGCTCGACGACCACCTGGCCGAGCGCGCGAGCGGCGGGCTCCAATGGCTGGCCGGTCCGCACGCCACCGTGGCCGACCTGGCCTGCTTTCCGTACGTGGCGCTGGCCGGTGAAGGCGGAATATCTCTTGACGAATATCCGGCGTTGCGACGCTGGGTCTGGGACTTTCGACACCTGCCCGGTTTCATCGGAATGTCGGGTATCTTTGCCGCGACTCCAGCCTGAACGCGGTCTGGGTATCCTTGCCTCTCCCATCCCCTCTTTGCCCTGAAGCCCCATGAAAACCAAAGCTGCCGTCGCCTGGAAATCCGGAGACCCCCTCACCATCGAAACCGTCGACCTCGAGGGCCCCAAGTTCGGCGAGGTGCTGGTCGAGATCAAGGCCACCGGCATCTGTCACACCGACTACTACACGCTCTCCGGCGCCGACCCGGAAGGCATCTTCCCCGCCATCCTCGGCCATGAAGGCGCGGGCATCGTGGTCGACGTGGGCCCCGGCGTCACCACGCTGAAAAAGGGCGACCACGTCATTCCGCTCTACACGCCCGAATGCCGCCAGTGCAAGTTCTGCCTGTCGCGCAAGACCAACCTCTGCCAGCTGATCCGCGGCACGCAGGGCAAGGGCCTGATGCCCGATGCCACTTCGCGCTTCAGCCTGGACGGCAAGCCGATCTTCCACTACATGGGCACTTCGACCTTCAGCAATTACACGGTCGCCCCCGAGATCTCGCTGGCCAAGATCCGCGAGGACGCCCCCTTCGACAAGGTCTGCTACATCGGCTGCGGTGTGACCACCGGCATTGGCGCCGTGATCTTCACGGCCAAGGTGGAAGCCGGCGCCAACGTGGTGGTGTTCGGCCTCGGCGGTATCGGCCTGAACGTGATCCAGGGCGCCAAGATGGTGGGCGCCGACAAGATCATCGGCGTCGACCTCAACCCCGAGCGCGAGGCCATGGCGCGCAAGTTCGGCATGACGCACTTCCTCAACCCGAAGGATCACGAGAACATCGTCGATGCCATCGTCCAGCTGACCGACGGCGGCGCCGACTACAGCTTCGAGTGCATCGGCAATACCAAGGTGATGCGCCAGGCGCTGGAGTGCACGCACAAGGGCTGGGGCCGCAGCATCATCATCGGCGTGGCCGAAGCGGGTGCGGAGATCAGCACGCGTCCGTTCCAGCTGGTCACCGGCCGCAAGTGGGAAGGCTCGGCCTTCGGCGGCGCGCGCGGCCGCACCGACGTGCCGAAGATCGTCGACTGGTACATGGAAGGCAAGATCAACATCGACGACCTGATCACGCACACCATGCCGCTCGAAGACATCAACAAGGGCTTCGACCTGATGAAGCGCGGCGAATCCATCCGCGGCGTGGTTCTGTACTAGCCCCCTGAAGAAAACGCCCGCCATGAACCGCATGGAGCCCTTGCGCAAGATCGAAGCGGGCGTTCTGGAAGTCGCGTACTTCGAAGCCGGCCCCGCGGATGGCCCGCCCGTGCTGCTGATGCACGGCTTTCCCTACGACATTCATACCTACGCCGAAGTGGCGCCAATGCTCGCCGGCCAGAGCTGCCGCGTCATCGTGCCCTACCTGCGAGGCTACGGCGCCACGCGCTTCCTGAGCGATGCCACGCCGCGGTCGGGCGAACAGGCCGCGCTCGGCGCCGACCTGCTCGCGCTGCTCGATGCCCTCGCCATTCCGCGCGCGGTGCTCGCTGGCTACGACTGGGGCGGACGCGCCGCCTGCGTGGTGGCGGCGCTGTGGCCCGAGCGCTGCGCGGGGCTGGTCTCGTTCAACAGCTACAACATCCAGGACATCGCGAAGGCGATGGAGCCCGACACGCCCGCGAACGAGCACAGCCTCTGGTACCAGTACTACTTTCACAGCGAGCGAGGCCGCGCCGGGCTGGCGAAGGACCGCAAGGCCCTCACCCGCCTGCTGTGGCAGCTGTGGTCGCCCACGTGGAAGTTCGACAACGCCACCTTCGAGCGCAGCGCCGCCGCCTTCGACCACCCCGACTTCGTCGACGTGGTGATTCACTCGTACCGGCATCGGTTCGGGCTCGTTGCGGGCGACCCGGCCTACGGCTACATCGAGCGCCGTCTGGCCGCACAGCCGGCGATTGCCGTGCCCACCATCACCTTCGACGGCCTCGACGACGGGGTGCGTCCGCCCGCCGACGCGTCGGCCCATTCGCACCGCTTCAGCGGGCCGCGCTCGCACCGGCTGGTGCCCGGCGTCGGCCACAACATGCCCCAGGAGGCGCCGCGCATCTTTGCCGACGCCGTGCTCGAACTCGTGCCCGCACTCCACAACAACACCGCCCGATGACCGACATCCTCAAGACCCTTTCCGAGCACCATGCCTTTGGCGGCGTGCAAAGCTTTCACGAGCACGCCTCGCACGAAATCGGCCTGCCGATGCGCTTCTCGGTCTACCTGCCGCCGCAGGCCGCGAACGAGCGCGTGCCGGCCCTGCTCTACCTCGCGGGGCTGACCTGCAATGAGGAAACCTTCGCGGTAAAGGCCGGCGCGCAGCGCATGGCCGCCAGCCTGGGCCTGGCGCTGATCGCGCCCGACACCAGCCCGCGCGGAAGCGCCGTCGAAAGCCTGCCCGGTGCCACCGCCAACTGGGACTTCGGCATTGGCGCAGGCTTCTACCTCGACGCCACCGAAGCGCCCTGGTCCGCCCACTGGCGCATGGAAAGCTGGATCGTGCACGAGTTGCTGCCCTTCGTGGCGCGGCACTTTGCCATCGACGACCAGCGCCTGGGCATCTGCGGCCATTCGATGGGGGGCCACGGCGCGCTCACGCTCGCGCTGCGGCACCCCGGGCGCTTCAAGTCGCTGTCGGCGTTCGCCCCCATCTGCGCACCCACGCAATGCCCGTGGGGCGAAAAAGCGTTCAGCGGCTACTTGGGCGAGCCGGGCGGCGACCGGGCGCAGTGGCTTGCGCACGACGCCAGCGCATTGATGAAATCGCAGATCGCCGCGCCCTACCCCCAGGGCATCCTGATCGACCAGGGGCTCTCCGACAAATTCCTTGCCGAGCAACTCCACCCGGAGGCCTTCGAGGCGGCCTGCTTTGCCGCCAGCCAGCCCGTCACGCTGCGCCGGCACGCGGGCTACGACCACGGCTACTACTTCATCCAGACTTTCATGGCGGATCACATCGCGCACCACGCACAAACACTCAACGGTTGAACGGCTGATCGACCTTGGCGTAAGGGCGCCGTATCATGGAGCGCATATGTCCGCAGCACAGATTCCTGCCTTCCATTTGCGCTCCCGCGACGGCGCCGCCGAAGAGAACCTGGTGCTCGCCGGCATCTGGCGCCGGGCCTGGATCGCGGCCAACCGCAGGGCCACCGTCATCGAGCCCATCACGCATTGGCTGCGGCGCGTGCAAACCGAATTCGTGCCGCCGGCCGACGTGGTACTGGCCGAGCGCGAAGGCCAGGTCCTCGCTTTCATGGTGCTGCTGGCGCGTCGCGAATACGTGGCACAGCTCTTTGTCGAACCTCATCTGCGCAACCAGGGTCTCGGACAGGCGATGCTCGACGAAGCCAGCGTGCGCATGCCGTTCGGCTGGAAGCTGCACGTGGCCACCAGCAACACCGCGGCGCAGCGCTTCTACGAGCGCTACGGCCTGGAGCGCGGCGCTGTCGACCGGCACCCGTCCAGCGGGCGCGAACGGGTCGCCTACCATTGGTATCCGACGAGCCCGCCGCGACAGCCGCGACGCATTGGCTGAGCTCTTTCTCCCCCGTTTCTCATGCGCATCGATCACATCGCCCTCTGGACCACCGACCTCGAACGCTGCAAGCGCTTCTACATCGACTACTTCGGCGCCACGGCCGGCGCGGGCTATGTCAATCCGGCCAAGGGCTTTGCGTCCTGCTTCCTGAGCCTGGGCGACGGTGCCCGGATCGAAGCGATGACCACCCGCACGCTCTCGCCCGTGCCTGCCGAACCCGGCGCCCAGCGCATGGGCTGGACGCACCTGGCGATCAGCGTGGGTTCCGATGCGGCGGTGGACGCGCTCACGCAGCGCCTCCAGGCTGACGGCTACCCGCTGCTCGACGGACCGCGCCGCACCGGCGACGGCTACTACGAAAGCGTGGTGCTCGACCCGGACGGCAACCGCATCGAGATCACCGCATGAGCCCCCGCCCGGCCAATGAGCCGCTTGTGCAATGAGTGAATTCGTAGAGAGCCTGCACGAGATCTTCGAGCGCTTCGGCCGCATCGAGCCGCGTCGCATGTTCGGCGGCCACGGCATCTTTCACGAGGGTCGGATGATTGCGATCGTCCTCAAGGACACGCTCTACCTCAAGTCGGACGCCACAAGCGCCGAGCATTTCGACAAGCAGAACCTGCCGCCCTTCACCTACGAGCGAAACGGCAAGACGATGCCGATGTCGTACCGGCAAGCGCCCGCCGATCTTTTCGAGGACCGCGAAGAAGCCGCGCTCTGGGGCCGACGCGCCTACGAGGCGGCTTTGCGTTCGGGCCAGCCGCCAAAGAAAAAACCAGCAAAGAAAGCCTCAGTGAAGAAAAAGAAAGCAGCCTCCCCTTGAGCGACGACACACTCGCCTTGCCACCTCTTCCCGAGCGCGAGCAGATCGCGCTGCTCGAAGCCTTCGAGGGCCTGGGACTGAAAGACATCGTGGTCGTTTCCACGCTGGCCGAGGCCGAGCACGCCGCCGCGGCGCTGCTGGCTGCCGGCGTTGCCGGCTTCGACACCGAATCCAAGCCCACTTTCGCAAAGAACGAAGTGTCCAGCGGGCCGCACGTGGTGCAGTTTTCGACGCGCGAGACAGCGTGGCTGTTTCAGCTGCACCGCACCGAATGCAATCCGGTGGTGGCCGCGCTGATTGCTTCCACCGAACTCAGGAAGGTCGGCTTCGGCCTTTCGACCGACCTCACACTGATACGCAACCGGCTCAACATCGAGCCGAAGGCGGTGTTCGACATCGACAGCGAGTTCCGCCGACGCGGCTACCGCAAGTCGGTGGGCGTGAAGGCGGCCGTGGCGCTGGTGTTCAACCGGCGCTTCGTCAAGTCGCGCAAGGCCACCACGTCGAACTGGGCCAACAGGCAACTGACCGAAGCGCAGATCCGCTACGCGGCCAACGACGCTTATGCATCAATCCGCGTGTTCGATGCGCTGTTTGCCGGCTGAGCGACGCCTAATCCCGCCCCGCCTCCAGGATCGCCTGCGCCAGCCGCTTCGGGTTCGAGAAGAACATCTCGTGGCTGCCGGGGCACTCCACCAGCCTGAACAGGCCGAGCCGCTCCGACAGGCGCGGATGCCACGGCAGACTGTGCGGCATGGCCGTGTCCTGCTGACAGTTGACGTAGGACTTGCCGATCTGCAACGCCGCCAGCGGCTCGCGCAGTCGGATCTTGTCGGTGAAGGTGCGGTAGGGATGCGGGTTCAGCCGCTCGTAGCTGGCCTGCGCCAGCGGCAGGTCGGCATCGTTGATGAAAGCCTCGCGCCAGACTTCGAACGGCAGGCTCACCGCGTTGCCATTGGCTGCGGCCACGACGTCGAACATCGCGACGTAGTGCGGCGGCGCCATGTCGTTGAGCGATTCGCCATCGAGCGGCACGAAGGCGTTGACGTAGACCACGCGCTTGAGCCGCTGCGCAATGCGGCCCGCCACGCCCGAGATCACCATGCCGCCATAGCTGTGGCCCACCAGGCGAACCTCGAAGAGGTCTTGCTCTTCGATGAAGCAGACGGCCGAGTCGATCGCTTCATCCAGGCCGATGCGCGATCGGTCGTCGCCCGCGCGGTTGCCCACGAGCGTGGGGCAATGCACCAGGTGGCCGGCTTCGCGCAGGCTGGCGGCCACGGCCTCCATTTCGGCGCCGGTGTGCCAGGCGCCGTGGATCAGAACATAGGTATCGGACATGTGTGTCTCCTTCATCGTCGTTTGGATGACGACAACTTTAGGAAACACGGGCGGGCACGAATGGCCGCCGGCTGCCAGCGCGGTGGCCGATTTACGCCTGCCACTGCCTTGCTGTTTCTCAGCGCTGGCGCCGCAGGGCGCCCGGAGTCAGGCCGAGGGACCGGCGGCACTGCCGAACGAAATGCGATGCGTCGCTAAAGCCGACGCGAAAACCGATTTCCGCGATGCCTAGGCGATCAAAGCGCGCGTCGCCGAGCATGCGCCGCGCGACCTGCATGCGAAAGCCGGACAGAGCGGCCGCGAAGGTGGTCGCCCCTTCATTCAGGCTGCGGTGCAGGCTGCGCTCCGAGATGCCCAGTCCGCGCGCCACACTGGCAGCCGTCAGGCCGGGTTCGGCATGCCGTTCGCGCGTGGCGTCGAGCACGCGGCGGCGTTGCGCGGCACGGGCGCCTTCGCCGGGCGCGGCCGCCTCGCTCGTTTCGGCCGCAGTGCCGGCGGCCAGCGCGAGCAGCCCGCCGAGATGGTCGGTCAGCAATGCCGCAGGCAAGGGCGGCCTCAACACGCCCTGCGGCGAGAGCTGCTGGGCAAAGCCGCTCAGCACGCGCCCCCAGCCCGTTTGCCCATCGATGCGCCGCGCCACCTGGTCGCTGGCATCCGGAAGCCATGACTCGACCCATCCGGTGGGCAGTTCAAGCGACAGCGTATCGGCGGACTGGAGCAGGTGCAGTTCGTAGCAGCGCCGGGAGTCGACCAGCACCACGTCGCCCGGCAGCATGCGCGCCGAGCGGCCCTCCTGCACGGCGACCCAGGGCGAATCGGTCTTGCACAACAGGTAGTAATAGTTGCTGCGGCTGTGCGCAATGGCCCTGCGCGTGCGGTACACGTCCTGCGCGCTGCCGCGCACCCGGTTCACTCCGATGGCGCCGAGCGGCGCGGATTCGAGCGTGGCGCCGAAGCTGCCGGCACAGGAACTGGTCACGTCCATCTCGAGGAAGCCTTCGCACACCGCGCCGATCCAGTAGTCGAGCCGCTGGGGTAGCGGCACGGCCTCGGTGGACCAGGTGTGGATCGCGGGGGAGGCAATCGCGAGGGAGGCATTTCCGTTCATCGCGCCAACATACCCAAGCCGCGCGCACTTGCCAAGCGGGTATAGACGCTTCCCATGGCAACGCCTGGGCACCCCCGGCACAATGCCCGTCACCTCTACCGCAGACGAAAGAAGGGCCATGAGCAACAACAAAAGCGATTTCGGATTGATCGGCCTGGCCGTGATGGGCCAGAACCTGGTGCTGAACGTGGAAAGCCGCGGCTTCCAGGTCAGCGTGTACAACCGCACCGAAGCCACCACCGAAGCCTTCGTGGCAGAAAACCCCGGCAAGAAGCTGGTCGGCGCCAGAACGCTCGAAGAATTCGTGCAGAGCCTCGCCAAGCCCCGCAAGATCCAGATCATGGTGAAGGCCGGCGCACCGGTCGACCAGGTGATCGAGCAGCTGATTCCGCTGCTCGACAAAGACGACATCGTCATCGACGGCGGCAACAGCCTCTACACCGACACCGAACGCCGCGACGCCTACCTGTCGAGCAAGGGCCTGCGCTTCATCGGCGCGGGCGTGTCGGGCGGCGAAGAAGGCGCGCGCAAGGGTCCGTCGATCATGCCGGGCGGGCCGCTTTCCACCTGGGAAGTGATGAAGCCGATTTTCGAGAGCATCGCGGCCAAGGTGGACGGCGAGCCCTGCGTGATCCACATCGGCCCCGGCGGCGCGGGCCACTACGTGAAGATGGTGCACAACGGCATCGAGTACGGCGACATGCAGCTGATCTGCGAAGCCTACAGCCTGTTCAAGGCCGCAGGATTCACCACCGACGAGATGGCCGCCATCTTCAACGAATGGAACGAGGGCGAGCTGCAGAGCTACCTGATCCAGATCACCGCCAAGGCGCTGGAGCAGAAAGACCCGGAAACCGGCCAGCCGATCGTCGATCTCATCCTCGACAAGGCGGGCCAGAAGGGCACGGGCCAGTGGACGCTCCTCAACGCGGCCGAGAACGCGGTAGTCATCAGCACCATCAACGCCGCGGTCGAAGCGCGCGTGCTGTCGTCGCAGAAAAAAGCGCGCGTTGCGGCCAGCAAGGTGCTGCAGGGGCCGAAGATCGAGTTGTCGCTCGACAAGAAGGCGCTGGTGGCCAAGGTGCACGACGCGCTCTATGCGTCGAAGGTCATCAGCTACACACAGGGCTTCGACCTCGTCCAGACCATGGGCGAGAAGAAGGAGTGGAAGCTCGACCTCGGCCGCATCGCGGCCATCTGGCGCGGCGGCTGCATCATTCGCGCGCGCTTTTTGAACCGCATCACCGACGCCTACCGCACCGACCCCGCCCTCGGCAACCTCATGCTCGACCCCTTCTTCAAGGACCTGCTCAACCGCACGCAGCAGAACTGGCGCGAAGTGGTGGCGCTGGCGGTCAGCAACGGCATTCCGGTGCCGGCGTTCAGCGCCTCGCTCGCCTACTACGACAGCTACCGCACGGAGCGCCTGCCGGCCAACCTGCTGCAGGCGCAGCGCGACTTCTTCGGTGCCCACACGTACGAGCGCACCGACAAACCCGAAGGCCAGTTCTTCCACACCGACTGGCCGGAAGTCATCGGCTGACGCCAGGCCAGATCAGCCCGCCGGCAGCCAGGCCTTCACCTGCGCGACCAGTTGGCCCAATGGCGCGGTCGCATCGACCGCGAGCACGCCCGGCTCGCCGACCGGTGATTCGAGCGTCGCGAACTGGTTGGCCACCAGGCTCGCCGGAAACATGTGCTCGCCCGCGCCGGCCCGTGCGGCCACGCGGCGTTCGGCCTCGGCGCGCTCGATGTCCATGAACACGAATCGCAGCCCCGGCACGGCAGCGCGCAACTGGTCGCGGTAGCTGCGCTTGAGCGCCGAGCAGGTCAGCACCGCGCCGAGCGACGAGTCGGCCAGCGTGTGCCCCAGCGTCGCGAGCCAGCCGGCGCGGTCGGCATCGGTCAGCGCGATGCCCCGGCTCATCTTCTCGACGTTGGCCGGCGGGTGGTAGTCGTCGCCCTCGATCAGCGGCAGCCCGAACCCGATCGCCAGCGCAGAGCCGAGGCTCGACTTGCCGCAGCCCGAAACACCCATCACCACGAGCCATAGCCCATTCATAAGTACCCCTTTTGGTGCAACCACGGGGCAATCCCCGTGCATCAGCTGAACTTAAATCTACTTCCTTATGATGCAAAACCTTTTTCCGCCGGAAGCAGAGAGTCCCGCCCATGGTCCAGCTCGCATTGCGTCGCCCCTACACCTTCATCGTCATGGCGATGCTGATCGTACTGGCCACACCTTTCGTGCTGGCGCGGATGGCCACCGACATCTTCCCGGAAATCAACATCCCGGTGGTCAGCGTCATCTGGAACTACACCGGCCTGCCGGCGCAGGAGATGGGCCAGCGCATCTCCGGCCAGGTCGAGCGGGGCCTCACCACCACGGTCAGCGACATCGAGCATATCGAATCGCAGTCGCTCGCGGGCGTGTCGATCATCAAGGTGTTCTTCCAGCCCACGGCCAACATCGAGATGGCAATCTCGCAGGTGGTGGCCTCCATGCAGGCCCAGGTGCGGCAGCTACCGCCGGGCATCACACCGCCGCTGGTCATCAAGTATTCGGCCTCCAGCGTGCCGGTGGTCCAGCTCGCGCTGTCGAGCCCCACGCGCTCTGAAAATTCGCTGTTCGACGCCACGGTGAATCAGCTGCGGCCGCAGCTCATCACCGTGCCCGGCGCGGCCATTCCCTTTCCCTACGGCGGCAAGAACCGGCTGATCTCGGTCGACCTCGACACGCAGGCGCTGCAGGCGCGCGGCCTCACGCCGGCCGACGTGGTGAACGCGGTCAACACGCAGAACCTGATCCTGCCTTCGGGCACCGCCAAGTTCGGGGCCACCGAATACAGCGTGCGCATGAACGGTTCGCCCGATGCGGTGGCCGGCCTCAACGACCTGCCGGTGCGCACGGTGAACGGCGCCACCACCTACCTGCGCGACGTGGCCTACGTACGCGACGGTTTCTCGCCGCAGACCAACATCGTGCGGCAGGACGGCGTGCGCGGCGTGCTGCTGTCGGTGCTGAAGAACGGCGGCGCCTCCACGCTGGACATCGTGGCGAACATTCGCGCGATGCTGCCAGTCGCCGCGCAGACCATGCCGCAGGACATCAAGATCACCCCACTGTTCGACCAGTCGGTGTTCGTGAAGGCGGCTGTCAAGGGCGTGGTGTTCGAGGCCATCCTGGCCGCGGCGCTCACGGCGGCGATGGTGCTGCTGTTCCTCGGCAACTGGCGCAGCACGCTCATCATCGGCCTCACGATTCCGCTGTCGATCCTGGCCTCGATCCTGGTGCTGTATGCGCTTGGCGAAACGCTCAACCTCATGACGCTGGGCGGGCTCGCGCTCTCGGTCGGCATATTGGTGGACCAGGCCATCGTGACCATCGAGAACATCGAGCGCCACCTGCACATGGGCACGCCGTTGAAAGAAGCCATCGAGGTCGGCGCGGGCGAGATCGGCAACGCGGCCTTCGTCTCCACGCTGTGCATCTGCATCGTGTTCGTGCCGATGTTCTTTCTCTCGGGTGTGGCGCGCTTCCTGTTCGTGCCGCTGGCCGAGGCGGTGGTGTTCGCCATGCTGGCCTCCTACCTGCTTTCGCGCACGCTGGTGCCCACGCTCGTGATGCTGCTGATGGGCGGCTCGCATGCTGGACAACCGGCCGCCGAAGCCAGGCCCAGTGCACTGCAGCGTGTCTACCGCAGCTTCGACCGCCGCTTCGAGCGCGTGCGCCGGGCCTACACGCTGCTGCTGTCGGTGGTGCTGTCCAGGCGCGGCGGCTTCATCGGCTTGTTCCTCGGCTTCTGCCTGCTTTCATGCCTGCTGTATCCGGTGCTGGGCCGGGATTTCTTCCCCACGGTGGATGCGGGCCAGATCCGCCTGCATGTGCGCGCGCCCACCGGCACCCGCATTGAGGAGACGGCGCGCCTTACCGACCGGGTGGAAGCCGCCATTCGCGAACTGGTGCCGGCGGACCAGCTCGAGACCATCCTCGACAACCTGGGCATCCCCAACAGCGGCATCAACCTCTCGTACAGCAATGCCGGCACCATCGGCACCTTCGATGCGGAACTGCTGCTCTCGCTGAAAGACGGCCACCGGCCGACCGAGGAATTCGTGTCGCTGCTGCGGGCCGAACTGCCCAGGCGCTTTCCGGGCATCGAGTTCTTCTTCCAGCCCGCGGACATCGTCACGCAGATTCTCAATTTCGGCCTGCCCGCCGCCATTGACGTGCAGTTCAGTGGCGCCGACATGGCGGGCAACGCGGCCCGCGCGGCCGAACTCACCAAGGCCATCAAGCAGATTCCGGGTGCGGTCGATGCCCACGTGCACCAGCGGCTCGACGGCCCCAGCCTCAGCCTGCAGATGGACCGCTCGCGGCTGCAGCAATACGGCCTCACCGCCGCCAACGTGGGGCAGAACGTGCTCATCGCGCTCTCGGGCAGCTCGCAGACGGCGCCGGCCTTCTGGCTCAATCCGCAGAACGGCGTGGTCTACAGCATTGCAGTGCAAACGCCACAGTACAACGTCGACTCGCTCGACGCGCTGCTCAACATTCCGGTGGGCACCGGCGGCACGGCGGCCGCTGGCGGAGCCTCGCAGCAGTTGCTGGGCAACCTCGTCGACGCGCAGGCGGCTCGGCAGCCGGCCGTGATGTCGCGCTACAACATCGCGCCGGTGATCGACGTCTACGTGAGCGTGCAGGGCACCGACCTCGCGAGCGTGGCGTCGAAGGTGCAGGTGCTGGTCGACGAGATGCGGCCCAAGCTCTCGCGCGGCAGCCAGGTCACCATTCGCGGCCAGGTGCAGACGATGCAGTCGTCCTTCATCGGGCTCGGCGTGGGGCTGGCGATGGCCATCGTGCTGGTGTACCTGCTCATCGTGGTCACCTTCCAGTCGTGGCTCGACGCGGCCATCATCATCACCGCCCTGCCCGCGGCGCTCGCCGGCATCGCGTGGATGCTGTTCATTACCGGCACCACGCTGAGCGTGCCCGCGCTCACGGGCGCGATCATGACCATGGGCGTGGCCACGGCCAACTCGATTCTGCTGGTGTCGTTCGCGCGCGAGCGGCTGCAGGCCGGCATTCCGCCGCTCTCGGCCGCGCTCGAAGGCGGCGCCACCCGCATCCGGCCGGTGCTGATGACGGCGCTGGCGATGATCATCGGCATGATCCCGATGGCGCTCGGCCTCGGCGAAGGAGCCGAACAGAACGCGCCCCTCGGCCGTGCGGTGATCGGCGGTCTGCTTTTCGCCACGGTGTCGACATTGTTTTTCGTGCCCGCGGTGTTCGCGGGCGTGCACAGTCGGCTTGCGCACCGCAAGGCGACGCGTGCAGCAACAGCCGCGGAACCGCCAGCGGGCGCAGCCCCAGGAGAACTGATCCCATGACGGAGCAACGCCACTCGGCATTGGCCATCCACCCCATCGCCGCCGAAGAGGGCGAGGGCGAACTGCTGCGGCGCCGGCAGATCGTGAAGCGCACGCGCTGGCTCGTGGTCATCGTGCTTGTTTTGCTGGCGCTCGGCGCCGCGCGCACGGTGATCGTGCGCATGGCCAATGCACGCGCGCTCGAAGCGGGCACCGCCGAACGCGCCAAGCTGCATGTGCAGACGGCCATGCCCCGCACGCCCACCGCTGGCCAGACGCTGGCGCTGCCCGGCACGCTGCAGGGCTTCGTGCAATCGCCCATCTCGGCACGTGCGAGCGGCTACCTCAAGCGCTGGACCCGGGACATCGGCAGCCGCGTCGAAAAGGGCGAGTTGCTGGCCGAGATCGAAACACCCGAGATCGACCAGCAGCTGTCGCAGGCCATCGCGGCGCGCGCGCAGGCAGCATCGGGGCTGGAACTCGCAAAGAGCACGGCCGAGCGCTGGGAAAACCTGCGCAAGAAGGACGTGGTCTCGCAACAGGACCTGGACGAGCGCCGCAGCGCAGTGGCGCAGGCCACTTCGAACGTGGCGGCAGCCGATGCCAACGTGCAGCGGCTTCGGCAGACCGAGAGCTTCAAGCGCATCGTGGCGCCGTTTGCGGGCGTGATCACCCGTCGCAATGTCGACGTGGGCGACCTGATCGACGCGGGTGCGGGCGGCGGCGCTGGGCGCGCGCTCTTCATGCTGGCGCAGACCGATCCGCTGCGCGTGTACATCAACGTGCCGCAGGCCTATGCGCAGCTCGTCAAGGCCGGCCAGCCGGTGGTCGTGACGCAGGCCGAACTGCGCGGCCAGCGCTTCAAGGGCGAGGTAGCGCGCACCTCGGGCTCGATCGATGCGACCACGCGGATGATGCAGGTCGAGGTGTCGCTGCCCAACCGCGACGGCGCGCTGCTGCCGGGCGCCTATGTGCAGGTGTCGCTGCCGCTGGCCGCGGCCCAGACGCTCACCGTGCCGGCCAATGCGCTGCTGTTCCGCGCCGAAGGCACTCGCATCGCGGTGGTCGATGCGCAAGGCCGCATCGGCCTGCGCCCGGTCACGCTGGGCCGCAACTACGGTGAGAACGTCGAGGTGATCGACGGTATCGGCGGCAACGACCGCATGGTGCTCAACCCCTCCGATTCGCTGGCCGAGGGCGACGTGGTGACGGTCGCGCCCGAAGCACCGCCGGCGGACGCCAAGCCGCCCGTGCGAAAGGAACCGGCGTGAGGCTGCGCGGACTCGGTACCGCCCTGACCGCGGCGCTGCTCGCAGCGGGCTGTGCGGTCGGCCCCGACTACAAGGCGCCCGAGACGCCGCTGCCCGTGAGCTGGAAGCTCGAGGAGCCTTGGCGCCAGAGCACACCGAACGACAGTGCCGACAAGGGCCCATGGTGGAAGCGCTTCGGCGACGCGCAGCTGGATGCGCTGCAGGACCAAGCCCTGGGCGGCAGCCCGACGCTGGACATCGCCAACGCGCGGCTCGCCCAGGCACGCGCCACGCTCGCGGCCAACTCGGCCAGCCAGTTTCCGCAGCTTGGGCTCGGCACCCGCGCCTCGCGCCTCAAGATTTCCGCCAACCGGCCGCTCACCAACTATGCGACCGCCAATTCGTCGACGGTGCAGAACGACTTCATGCTGTCGCTGAATGCCAGCTACGAACTCGACCTTGCGGGCCGCGTGCAGCGCAGCGTCGAAGGCGCCACCGCCTCCGCCGAACAATCCGCCGCAGATCTGGAGAACATGCGGCTCGTGCTCACCGCCGACGTCGCTAACAACTATTTCAACTTGCGCTCGACCGATATCGAGCTCGACGTGCTCGCGCGCTCCATCGCGCTGCAACGGCGCGCGCTCGAGCTGGTCACGGCGCGCCACGACCTGGGCGCGGTGTCGGGCCTCGACGTGGCGCAGCAGCAGGCGCTGCTCGACACCACGCTGACGCAGGTCGACGTGCTGAAGAAGCAGCGCGCGCAATACGAGCATGCGCTCGCCACCCTCACCGGCACACCGGCGCCGAGCTTCGAGCTGCCGGCGGACCTGCGCGAGATCAGGCCGCCCGCGGTGCCGCTGGGCGTGCCGTCCGAAATGCTGCAGCGCCGGCCCGACGTGGCCTCGGCCGAACGCGCCATGGCCGCGGCCAACGCACAGATCGGCGTGGCCACGGCGGCCTTCTATCCGAGCTTCATCATCTCGCCGACGGTGGGCGTCGACAGCCGCATGATCGAGACGCTGTTCAACGGCCCGAGCCTCTTGTGGTCGGTGGGCGTGTCAGCCACGCAGGTGCTGTTCGACGGCGGCCGCGTGCGTGCGAATGTCGACTTTGCCAAAGCCGGCTACGACGCCACCGTGGGCAACTATCGCCGCACGGTGCTCACCGCCATGCAGGAAGTGGAAGACGGCATCACCGGCCTGTCCGCGCTCGACCGCGCGACCACTCAGGCGCAGGCCGCAGTCGCCGCTGCGCGCCGGGTGCTCGACATGGCCACCAGCCGCTACGAAGGCGGCGCCTCGACGTACCTGGACGTGATCACCGCGCAGCAGTCGCTGCTCACAGTGGAGCGCCAGGCCGCCCAGCTGCAGGGCCAGCGGCTGCTGACCTCGGTGTTTCTGGTGAAGGCGCTCGGCGGCGACTGGTGCAGGGCCGACACCGCTGACCCTAGAACAGGCTGCCCTGCCCCGCAGCGCCAGGCGGCCGGAATGCGCTGAGGTCGAGCGCAATGCGCTCGCGGTTGAAGCCGATGCGGTTCGCCGCCTTCTCGAAGCGTTGCCGGATCAGGTCGGCCCACAGGCCCGAGCCCTTCATGCGGGTGGCAAAGTCGGCGTCGTAGTCCTTGCCGCCACGCATCTCGTGGATGCGCGCCATGATGCGGTCCGCGCGCTGCGGGTAGTGCAGATGAAGCCATTCCTTGAAGAGCGGCGCCACCTCCCACGGCAGCCGGATGACCGTGTAGAAAGCACTGCGCGCACCGGCCTCCCATGCGGCTTCGAGCACCTGCTCCATGTCTTCGTTGACGAAGGGAATCTGCGGCGCCACGCTCACCCCCACCGGCACGCCGGCCTCGGCCAAGGTGCGGATGGTGCGCAGCCGCCGATGCGGCGCGGCGGCGCGCGGCTCCAGCTTGCGGGCCAGCTCGCCGTCGAGCGTGGTCACGGTGATGTACACGGCGGCCAGGTGCTCGGCGGCCATGGGCGCGATCAAGTCGAGGTCGCGCTCCACCGCGCTCGATTTGGTGACCAGCGCAAACGGATGCCGCGTTTCCTGCAGCAACTCGATCACCGAACGCGTGAGCCGCAGCTCGCGTTCGATGGGCTGGTAGCAGTCGGTGGCGGTGCCGATGGCGACGTGGCTCGGCTTGTAGCTCTTGCGGCCGAGTTCGGTGCGCAGCACTTCGACGATGTTGCGCTTGGCGATGAGCTTGGTCTCGAAGTCGAGGCCCGGCGAGAGATTGAGGTAGCTGTGCGTTGGCCGGGCAAAGCAGTAGATGCAGCCATGCTCGCAGCCGCGGTACGGGTTGAGCGAACGGTCGAAGGAAATGTCGGGCGAGTCGTTTTCATTGAGCACCGACTTCACGTCCTCGAAGCGCACTTCGGTGGCGAGCGGCGGCAGCTCTTCGGCTTCGGCCGCGCCTTCTTCCAGCGTGCCCCAGCCGTCGTCGAAGGCATTGCGCTCATCGCGCGAGAAACGGTGCGCCAGCCGCGTGGCGGCGCCGCGGCCCTTGATGGCGTGGATGGGGATGTGGGCAGTGGGCATGGCAGATCCTTTTTCGCTCGAATACTGATTATTCATACAGTACTCTCGAGCGACTCACCAAGCAAATCAAATTTCCATTTCTCTCTTGACAGAAATTTCTAAAATCCTAGACTTCGAGGCATGGAACTCACCGACATCCAACGCAAGTTCGTTCTTCACTGGGGTGAAATGGGCTCGATGTGGGGCGTCAACCGCACGGTCTCGCAAATCCATGCGCTGCTGTTCGCTCGCGGCAAGCCCATGCACGCGGAAGAGCTCTCCGAGACGCTCGGCGTGGCCCGTTCCAACGTGAGCAACAGCCTGAAGGAACTGCAGGCGTGGAACCTGGTGCGCGTCACTCACATCCTGGGCGACCGGCGCGACTATTTCGAGACCAGTGTCGACGTGTGGGAACTGTTCCGCACCGTGGTGCGGGAGCGCAAGGAGCGCGAGTTCGACCCCACCATCCGCGTGCTGCGCGAAATCGTCTCCAGCCCTGATTTCCTGAAGGAGCCCGCCGATGCGCAAGACCGCATCCGCTCCACCATGGACCTGATGAGCAAGCTTGCCACCTGGGCCGACGAGATGCTGCGGCTCTCGCCCGGCACGCTCGACAAGGTACTGACGCTCGGCGCCAGCGTGCAGAAGTTCGTTCGCGGGGATGCCCCGACGCCGACGACTCCGGCCTCGAAGAAGGACGACGACGACCCCGACGCTCATCACGCCAGCCTGCCCATGATCTAATTTTTCCTTTTTTTGCCTGATTATTTCTGTTTTGACAGAAACAACGAAAACCAACATGCAAATCACCGCCGCCTACCCGCTCACCGTGTACTTCGACGCCACATGCATCCTCTGCACGGCGGAAATGAGCGCAATGAAGGCGCGCGATTCAGCGGCCCGGCTGGAACTCGTCGACTGCTCGCCCGCCGGGTTCGATGCCGGACCGGCGCCGCGCGAGGCGTTGATGACGGCCATCCACGTGGTGGACGCGGCGGGTCAGGTGTTCGTCGGCGTTCCAGCCATCCGCGCCTGCCGCGACGCCGTCGGCTTGCCAAGCGGCAGCTTCCTGCTCGATCTGCCATGGGTCGCGCCGCTCGCCGACCGCGCCTATGGCGTGCTCGCGCGCAACCGCTACCGGCTGCCGCGCTGGCTGGTGGCCCTGCTTGCCGGCAAGGCGGCGCGGTCGTCCCGCACCTGCGCCGGCGGCAACTGCCGGATCTGAAAAAGGAACTCTCATGCCGAATGTCTTCCAGCCCGATTTCCGCGTGCATCGAACGGACGGTGCGTCCGAAGCGCCCTCGCCCGAAGCCGCACTGCCCATCACCAAGGCCGACACGCAGGACTATTTCACCGAGGTGGCGGACGACTACCGCGCATGGAGCCCCAGCTACAACATGCACTTCGGCTTCTGGCGGCTTGGACTGAACCCGCTGCGGCGCGAGGGCATGCTGGTGGAAATGAACCGTGCGGTCGGCCGCGCGCTGAAGCTCGACGAACCCCTGGCCACGCAGGAGGCGCAGCGACGCCGGTGCGTGATCGACCTGGGCTGCGGCGCCGGCGCCACCGCGCGCACGCTGGTGAGCGACGATCCTTCGCTCTACGCCGTCACCGTCACCAATGTGCCGGTGCAGAACAGCATTGCCGTGCGGCTCGACGCTGATGCCGGCGTGGCCGACCGCATGGCGCACATCGAAGCCGACTACACGCGCACCGGCCTGCCCACCGCAAAGGCCGATGGCGCCTGGGCCGTGGAAAGCGCCTGCTACGCCAGCGGCACGTCCAAGGCCGATTTCGTGCGCGAGGCGGCCCGCCTGCTGAAGCCGGGTGCGCGGCTTGCGGTGGTCGACGGGTTTCTGTTGCGGCACCGGCCGGGCCGACTTGCCGGCTGGCTGCACCGCCTGTGGGCCGACAGCTGGGCCGTGCCCACGCTGGCCGTGCGCGGCGATTTCGTCGAGGCGCTGCGCCACCACGGATTCGAAGACATCGAGGTGCAGTCGCTGCGCTGGCGCGTGGCGCCCAGCGCGCTGCACATTCCGGCGCTTGCCACGCGCTTTGCGTTGGCCGAACTCTGGAAGGCGCGGGGCAGGCTGAGCCCCTGGCGCCGCAAGCACATCGTGGCCAGTTATTGCGCGCTGGTGCTGGGCCTTTTCTGGCGCGACTTCGACTACTGCATGGTGACCGCGAAGCGCAGCGGCTGAACGCCTGTCGGATCCAGAACAACACACGAGGAGAAGAAACTTTCATGAGCACCGAACCCGCCGAAACCAGTCTCCGGGAACTGGCACCCATCGAGGCCGACGCCGCGCCGATGCGCGACATGCCTGTACGCCGCATGCCCTTCGCATGGTTCTGGCCGCTGATCGTCGGCGCCGCGGCAGCGCTGGTGCTTCGCATCGCCTTCACCGGCCTACCGGGCCAGCGCTTCTCGGCCATGCTGGGCTCCTTCATCTATCTTGCGCCCGCGGTGTGCGGCGCCGTCACGGTCTACATGGCCGAGCACATCGAGCGGCGCAGCTGGGGCTACTACATCTGGGCGCCGTGGGTCTCGACCGCGTTGTTCGTCGTTGGCACGCTGCTGGTGTTCATCGAGGGGATGGTCTGCGCCGTCGTCATCGTGCCCTTGTTCGGCGTGATGGGCAGCCTCGGCGGCCTCGCGATGGGCATCGTCTGCCGCATCACCAATTGGCCGAAGCCCGCGCTCTACGGCTTCGCGGTGCTGCCGCTGGCGCTGGGCGCCGTCGAGCCGCACTGGCCCAACCCGGAACAGATCTCGAGCACCTCGCGCACGCTCTTCATCGCCGCGCCTGCCGAGCGCGTATGGCATGAACTCAACGAAGTGCGTGACATCCGGCCGAGCGAAGTCGGCGATGCCTGGGCCTACCGCATCGGGGTGCCGATGCCGGTGGGCGCCGTGACCGAAGACACCGCCGAAGGCCGCGTGCGCAAGGTGCAGTGGCAGAAGGACGTGCACTTCGAGGAGGTCATCACCGAGTGGCAGCCGCTTCAACGCGTGAGCTGGCGCTATCGCTTTTCGCCGGACTCCTTTCCCGCCGGCGCGCTGGACGACCACGTAGTCATCGGCGGCCACTATTTCGACCTGCGCGATTCGGCCTACACGCTCACGCCGCGCGAGGGCGGCACGGAGCTTCGCATCGACGTGTCCTGGCGCGTGAGCACGCGCTTCAACTGGTATGCCGACCGCGTGGCGCAGTTTCTGCTGGGCGACTTCTCCGAGCACATCCTGCGCTTCTACAAGGCGCGCAGCGAAACCGTCGCGGCGGCCGCATGAAGGACATACGCCCCGTCTTCCAGCAGGCGCTCGGCACCGGCTGGGAGCAGTTGGGCGACGTGATTCGGCGACACTACACGATGGCCCCGTTCTCCAATGCCCACGTGTGCGTGCGCGGCACGATGGACGAAGTGCACCATGCGCCCTGGGCGCGCGTGCTGATGCCCTTCGGCCGCCTGTTCGGTGCGCTCGTTCCCTACAGGGGCACCCGCGTGCCCATCGAAGTGCACTACCGCTGCCGGCCCGGCGACGCGCTCCTGTACTGGGACCGCGTCTTCAGCTTCGAGGGCCGCGCGCCGTTCCACTTTCGCTCGCACATGGCGCACGCGCCCGCGGGCGGCGGCGAGGTGATCGAGTACGTGCGCTTCGGCCTCGGCATGCGCCTGGCCGTGAGCGCCGAAGAAGGCGCGCTGGTGTTTCGCGACCTGGGCTATGTCTGGCGCCTTGGCCGGCTGCACCTGCCGCTGCCGCTCGGCCTGTTGATGGGAACCGCCTACGTCGAGGAGCGTCCCGACCCGGACGATGCCGACCGCTTCACGATGAAGATGGTGCTGCGCCACCGCTGGTTCGGCGACGTGTTTCGCTACAGCGGGCGCTTCCGGTTGGGTTCACAATGACCGCATCATGCCGCGCCGCCCCGAGAACCTCTATCCGCAATACCACGCCCACGTCTACTTCGACCCCGCCACGGTGGCGCAGGCCAGGCAGCTGTGCGAGCAGGCGGGCCGGGAGCTGATGGTGGTGGTCGGCCGGGTGCACGAGCGGCTGGTCGGCCCGCACACGCACTGGAGCTGCCAGCTGGCCTTCGACGCCGCCGAGTTCGACCAGGTCATCGAATGGCTCGAGGCCCATCGCGGCGGCCTCGACATCTTCGTGCACGGCGTCACGGGCGACGACTTTGCCGACCACACGGCGCATGCCATGTGGCTCGGCGAGGAAAGCCCGCTCGACCTGCGGATGTTCCGGCACTAGCCGGCACAGCCGGCACTCCGCGGCGGGTCAGAACTCCGCATCCAGCTCGTCGATTTCCTCGGGCTCTTCCTTCGCGGCGGCCACCCACTCCTTCATGGCGGGCAAGTCCATCACGCGCTTGCAGTACGCGGCGCAGGCGCTGTCCAGCGGCACGTCGTAGCTCAGGAAGCGCGTGACCACCGGCGCATACATGGCATCGGCCATGCCCGGCTGCTTGCCGAAGAGAAAGGGCCCGCCGTAGGTCTTCAGGCATTCGCGCCATATGGCGACGATGCGGTCGATGTCGGCCTGCGCGCGCGACCAGATCTTGAAGCCGCGGAACCGGGCCTTGATGTTCATCGGCAATGCGCCGCGCATCGAAGCGAAGCCCGAATGCATTTCGCCGCAGATGGCGCGGCAGTGCGCACGGGCCTGGATGTCGGCCGGCAGCAGCGCGCCCTTGGGTTTGATCTCGTTCAGGTACTCGCCGATGGCCAGCGTGTCCCACACCTTGACGTTGCCGTGCTGCAGCGAGGGCACCAGCATTGACGAGGAGAGCAGCAGCATCTCGGCCTTCATGGCCGGGTCGTCGGGCGGGATGATCTTCTCGCTGAAGTCGAGCCCGGCCAGCCTGCACATCAGCCAGCCCCGCAACGCCCAGGCGCCGTAGTTCTTGCTGCTGATCGTGAGAACGGGTTTGGCCATCGTGGATCTCCTTGACGGTGCTTACTGCCGGTTGGCTCCCATGGCCGTGCAAGGCCTGTGCCACCGCTTGGCCCACAACTTGCCTGTACTACTTTCATGTTGTACCGGGCCTACCAGAACCAAGCCGACCTGCTCTCGCCCTCCCGGCTCGCAGCCCAGTACCTCGGCCAGGCGCTCTGGAAGGACGGCACCGACCGCACCATGATGAGGCGCATGGCCGCGCAGTTCGACGTGCTTTCGCGCATGCGGCTGACCCATTCGCGCCCCGACTACGCCATTGCCAGCGTGCCGGTCGACGGCGTGGAAACCGCTGTGCACGAAGAGATAACGCTGATTTCGCCCTTCGGCACGCTGCTGCATTTCCGCAAGGAGACGCAGGCCTTGCATCCGCCCGTGCTGCTGGTCGCACCACTGTCGGGCCATTTCGCAACCCTGCTGCGCGAAACCGTGCGCACCCTGCTGCGCGACCACGACGTGTACCTGACCGATTGGCACAACGCGCGCGACGTGCCGCTGTGGCATGGCGGTTTCAGCCTTGACGACTACACGCTGCAGGTCATCCAGTTCCTCGAAGCCATCGGCCCGGGCGTGCACATGGTCGCGGTCTGCCAGCCCTGCGTGGCCGCGCTGGCCGCCACGGCGCTGATGGCTGAAGACGACAACCCCGCCACGCCGCGCAGCCTCACGCTCATGGCCGGCCCGGTCGATTGCCGCGTCAACCCCACGGGCGTGAACGAGCTCGCGAACAGCAAGCCCATCGAGTGGTTTCGCCGCAACCTCATCAGCCATGTGCCGTGGCCCCATGCCGGCATGATGCGGCGCGTGTACCCCGGCTTCCTGCAGCTCTCGGCGTTCCTGAGCATGAACCCCGAGCGCCACAAGAAGCAGTTCCAGGACATGGTCCATCACCTGGTCGAGGGCGATGTCGAGAAGGCCCGAACCATCGGCGCCTTCTACGACGAATACCTGGCGGTGAACGACCTGCCGGCCGAGTTCTACCTAGAGACCGTGGAGCGCGTGTTCCAGACCTACGACCTGCCGCGCGGCGTGCTCACCGTGGGGAAACGCACGGTGAACCCCGCGGCCATCCGCCGCACCGCGCTGCTCACGGTGGAAGGCGAGCGCGACGACATCTGCTCGGTCGGCCAGACTGTGGCGGCGCAAGACCTCTGCACCGGCATCCGGCCGTACCTCAAGGCTCATCACCTGCAAGCCGGCGTGGGGCACTACGGCGTTTTCAGCGGCAGCAAGTGGAACGCGCAGATCTATCCGCGCGTGCGCGAAACCATCCACGCCGCGGCCGAGTTGTACTGAACCGGCTGTCCGGCCTCAGCGCCCTCAACGCCGGCTGCGCTTTCCCTTGGCCGCCACACGCCGCACCGCGGCCTCGCCGGACTGTGGGAGCCGTTCGCGCAAGAAAGCAATGAGCTCCTGCGCCACCACGTTGCGCATCGACCCCGGCAGATAGGCCAGTACCACGCGCCGCTCGACGCGCGGCTTCAGCAGCGGCAGCACCACCAGCTCGGGGTCGCGCAACGACGAGGTGTAGAGCCGCGGCATCAGTCCCAGCGCCTGGCCGCTGCGCACCAGCGCATAGAGCGTTTCGGAATAGCTCACGCGATAGGGCTCGGCCCCCTGTTCGAACTGCGCGCGCGCCGGGTTGCCGAGTGCCGGCATGCTGCCGCTCTCGAACAGCACCAGCTGCTCCTTGCCGATGGCCTCCCAGCTCGCGTCTCCGGCCGCGGCCAGCGCATGGCCTTGGCGCACCACCAGCACCAGCGGATCGCGGAACAGGTCGATGCAGGCCAGGCCGCCCGGCGGCTCGGTGATGGCAGCCACCGCCATGTCGAGCTGGCCGCTGCGCAGTTCGGCCAGCAAGATGGTAGAGGGCGCGTCGCGCCAGGCGAT
Source organism: Variovorax sp. OV700 (assembly GCF_900099805.1). Taxonomy (GTDB): domain Bacteria; phylum Pseudomonadota; class Gammaproteobacteria; order Burkholderiales; family Burkholderiaceae_C; genus Variovorax. The sequence goes on from NZ_FNDR01000001.1 coordinate 600,579, forward strand.
CTCGACCTCGCGATTGCCTGCCTCCAGAAACTCGCTGACCGCGGACGTCACGCGCGCGCTGGCCGACGGGATCACGCCCACGCGCACGAAGGCCCGCCCGCGCTGCACCGTGCTCTCTATGTCGCGCAGCGCCACCTCGAAGGTGTTGACCAGGAAATCGGTGCGCGCGAGCACTTCGGCGCCCACCGGCGTGAGCTGCAGGCGATGGGTGGAACGGGTCAGCAGCTCGGCGCCGAGCAGCTTTTCCATCTGCTTGATGGCATTGCTCAGGGCGGGCTGGGTGATGGCGAGGCGCTTTGCCGCCCGGCCGAAGTGCCCTTCTTCCACCAGCACCGAGAAGAACTGCAGCTGGCGCAGCGTGAGCGCCCGAAGCGGCAAGGAAGCCATAGCGATCTCGTTATCGATTCAGTGAATCAAATTATAGGAATTCAAAATTTTGCTTATGAGCCGCCAATCCCTAGACTGGACGGCATGACTCACCCCGTGCTGCCGCCGCTTTCGCTGGAATCCATGCTGCATACGATTCCCAAGGTGGAGCTGCACTGCCACCTTTTCGGCACGGTGCGCCACGAAACCTTCAAGCAACTCAACCATCGCGCCGGCTCGCCGCTTGCGTCGGACGAGATCGAAGGCTTCTATACGCGCGGGGAAAAACCCGTCGGCGTGCTGCGCGTGCTGCGCGCGCTCGACGCGCAACTGGTGCGCAGCCCCGGTGACCTGTACCAGCTGACCCGCGAATACCTGGAAGACGCGGCGACCCACAGCGTGCGCTACGCCGAGTTCTTCTGGAACCCGACCGGCACCGTGCACGGCTCCGGCATTTCCTACCCGATGGCACAAAGCGCGATCGTCCGCGCGATCCATGACGCGCAGCAGGAGTTCGGCATCACCGGCCGGCTCATTGCCGCCATCGACCGCGAGGCGAGTCCCGAGGCCGCCGTGGAGATGGTGGAGTGGGTCAAGGCCCATCGCTGCGACGAGGTGATCGGCATCGGCATCGACTATCGCGAGGTCGACCGGCCGCCCGAACTGTTCGCAGAGGCCTACGCCGAGGCGCGGCGCGCAGGGCTCAAGGCCACCGCGCACGCGGGCGAGTTCGGCATGCCGTGGACCAACGTGCGCACCGCCCTCGACGTGCTGCACGTGGACCGCATCGACCACGGCTACACCGTGGTCGACCAGCCCGACTTCGCGCGCCAGTGCGCCGAGCGCGGCGTGATCTTTACCGTGGTGCCCACCAACTCGTACTACCTGCGCACGCTGCCGCCCGAGCGCTGGGCGCTCGACCACCCGATTCGCCGCATGCCCGGCCTGGGCCTGCGCATCCACCCCAACACCGACGACCCGACGCTGCACAAAGTCACGCCCACGGAGGCCTGGCTGATGATGGCGCGCGACTTCGGCTTCGGGCTGGACGACCTGCGCGGCTTCATGCACAACGGGCTCGACGGCGCGTGGATCGACGACACGCAGCGCCGCGCGTGGCGCACGCAGTGGAGCCGCGAGTTCGACACGCTGCGAGCGCGCCTTGCACCAGAGCCGCATCCGACTCAACAGGAATGACCCACGCCATGAACCACTCCCGCCGCCTTCTTCTTGCCGCCACCCTCTGTTCGGCACTGCCTGCCGCGGCGCTCGCGCAGGGCGCATGGCCCGGCGCCAAGCCGATCACGCTGATCGTTCCCTACACCGCGGGCGGCAGCGTGGACGTCAACGCCCGCCTCGCCGCCACGCGGCTGGGCGAACGGCTGAAGCAGTCGGTGGTCATCGAGAACGTGAGCGGCGCGGGCGGCGCCATCGGCGTGGCCAAAGCCGTGAACGCGGCACCGGACGGCTACACGCTGGTGGTCGGGCCCGACAGCGCCATCGCCATCGGGCGGCTGGTCAACCCCTCGGCCTTCAAGTTCGATCCGCTCAAGGACCTGGCCCCCGTCGGCATGCTCAACACCGCGCCGATGGTGCTGGTGGCGCGCCCCGGCCTCGAGGCCCAGACCTATGCCGACTTCGTGAAACTCGCCAAGGCCAAGCCCGGCGCCTACAACTACGCCACTTCGGGCGTGGGCACGGTGCTGCAACTGGCCATGGAGCTTCTCAAGCAGCGCAGCGGCATCTTCGTGACCCACGTGCCCTACCGCGGCGGCGCCCAGATTGCCACCGACGTGATCGGCAACCAGGTCGATCTGGCCATGCTGGTCAGCACCAGCGCCATTCCGCACGTGAACGGCAACCGCCTGAAAGCGCTGGGCATCACCGGCAGCCAGCGCCTCGCCGCGCTGCCCAACGTGCCCACCTTCAACGAGATGCCCGGCCTCAAGGGCTACGACATGGTGAGCTGGACCGGCATCTTCGCCCCCGCCAGGACCCCGCCCGCCATCGTGGCTCGCCTCAACCAGGAACTCAACGCCGTGCTCGCCGAGGAACAGGTGCGCAGCAAGCTCAACGAACAAGGCGCCCTGCCCGGCAGCGGCACGCCCGAGCAATTCGGCCAGTTCGTCCAGGCCGAATACGCGCGGAATCAGAAGATCGTGCAGTCGGCCAATATCAAGGAATAAGCCAGGCAGCTAGCGCAGGGGGCGGCTAGTTACTGTTCTTCGGGCCAGTCGCGGATGTAGGCCTTGAGCATCTTGTTCTCGAAATTCTGGCTATCGACCACCGCCTTGGCCACGTCGTAGAAGCTGATCACGCCCATCAGCATGCGCTTGTCCATCACGGGCATGTAGCGCGCGTGGCGCTCCAGCATGATGCGGCGGATCTCGTCGAGGTCGGTTTCGAGCGTGCAAGTCACGGGCGCGTCGTCCATGGCCTTGCGCACCTGCATGCTGCCTACCTGGCCGCCGTTGCCGACAATGGCCAGGATCACTTCCCTGAAGGTGAGCATGCCGACCAGGTCGCCGTGTTCCATGACCACCAGGGAGCCAATGTCCTTTTCCGCCATGGTGTTGACGGCTTCGGCCAGCAGGTCGTCAGGCGTGATGGTGAAGAGCGTGTTGCCCTTGACGCGAAGGATGTCGCTGACTTTCATCGTGTGCTCCTCTCGGAAATCGTTCTCGGCGGCGTGCCGATTTGAATATAGCCCACAATCGGCGCCGACTCTCACGCCCATGATGCGCGCGCATGATTAGCAGACGTAACGGGGCATTGCGAACGAACCCAGAAAGGTCCTCATGCCCGGCTATTCCGATCCCGGATTCGACACCCTGGCGCTGCACGCCGGCGCCGCACCCGACCCCGCCACCGGTGCGCGGGCGGTGCCGATCCACCTCACCACATCCTTCGTCTTCGAGTCGAGCGACCACGCGGCGGCGCTCTTCAATCTTGAGCGCGCGGGCCATGTCTACTCGCGCATCAGCAATCCGACCAACGCGGTGCTCGAACAGCGCGTTTCGGCGCTGGAAGGCGGCATCGGCGCCATCGCCACCGCCAGCGGCCAGGCCGCGCTGCACCTGTCGATCGCCACACTCATGGGCGCCGGCTCCCACATCGTGGCGAGCACCGCGCTCTACGGCGGCTCGCAGAACCTGCTGCACTACACGATGCGGCGCTTCGGCATCGACACCACGTTCGTCAAGCCGGGCGACCTCGATGGCTGGAAGGCCGCGATCCGCCCCGAAACCAAGCTGCTGTTCGGCGAAACCGTGGGTAACCCCGGGCTCGACGTGCTGGACATTCCGGCGGTGAGCGACATTGCGCACGCGGCGGGCGTGCCGCTGCTGGTCGATTCCACCCTCACGTCGCCCTATCTCATCAAGCCGTTCGATCACGGCGCCGACCTGGTCTACCACTCGGCGACCAAGTTCCTTTCGGGCCACGGCACGGTGATCGGCGGCGTGGTGGTCGACGGCGGCAGCTTCGACTGGGAAAGATCAGGGAAATTCGCCGAGCTCACGCAGGCCTACGACGGCTTCCACAACATGGTCTTCAGCGAGGAAAGCACGGTGGGCGCGTTCTTGCTGCGCGCCCGGCGCGAAGGCCTGCGCGACTTCGGCGCCTCGATGAGCCCGCACACGGCGTGGCTGATATTGCAGGGCATCGAGACGCTGCCGCTGCGTATGGAACGGCACATCGACAACACGCAGAAGGTGGTCGAATTCCTTGTGAGCCACCCGTTCGTGTCGCGCGTGGGCCACCCGCTGATCGAATCGCATCCGAGCCATGCACTGGCGCAGAAGTTGTTGCGCCACGGCGCGCGCGGCGCCGGCGCGGTGTTCAGCTTCGACATCAAGGGCAGCCGCGCGCAGGGCAAGGCTTTCATTGAGGCGCTGAAGCTCTTCAGCCACCTGGCCAATGTGGGTGATTGCCGCAGCCTGGTGATTCATCCGGCCAGCACCACGCACTTCCGCATGACCGACGAGGCGCTGGCGGGTGCGGGCATCTCGCAGGGGACGATTCGTCTTTCCATCGGGTTGGAAGACCCGGCGGATCTGATCGACGACCTGAAGCGTGCGCTGAAGGCTGCGGAAAAGGCGGGGGCGTAGGAATGAAATCCTGCTTTTCTGTTCGTCGTGTTTTGGGTCATTCATGGCGCGCTCCCGCCGACGGGGTACCTTTCTCCGCGAATGTCCCCCGGCCTGCGGCCTCCTCCTTTATTTCGCTGCGCAAGGCACCCCGCCAGCGGGATCGTTGGGCAGTGCGGTGGTTGATCGAGCGGAACAACGACAGCGCCCAGTGGGCACAGGGCGCCGGGTGCTCCCCGCAGCGAAATAAAGGAGGAGCCGAAGGCGGGGGACATTCGCGGAGGGGAGTACCCGGTGGCGTGTGCACGCGCCCTGAACCACGCCCTGAACAAGAGCACTCGAACATAAGCAAGCCAAACACAAGGCGGAGCAACTGACATGAACTACACCGTCAACAGCCACGCCACCTACTGCTACACCGGCGGCAAGAGCTTCGATGCAACCAAGCCGACCGTGGTGTTCATCCATGGCGTGCTCAACGACCACAGCGTGTGGATCCTTCAGAGCCGCTGGTTCGCCAATCATGGCTGGAACGTGCTCGCGCTCGACCTGCCCGGCCACTGCAAGAGCGAAGGTCCACCACCCGCCAGCGTGGAAGACGCCGCGCAGTTCGTCATCGCGCTGCTCGACGCGGCCGGCGTGCAGAAGGCTGCGCTCGTGGGCCACAGCTTCGGTTCGCTGATTGCGCTCGAAGCCGCCTCGCGCGCGCCCGAGCGGGTGACCCATCTGGCGTTGGTGGGCACGGCCTATCCGATGACCGTGTCGCCCGCGTTGCTCGATGGTGCGCTCAACGACCCGCAACGCGCCATCGCGATGGTCAACACCTTCTCGCATTCGCTGCTTGCGCCGCCGCCTTCAGCGCTCGGCCCCGGCACATGGCTCTACGGCAGCTCGCGCGCGCTGATGCGCCGCGTGCTCGCGAGCAACCGCGACGCCAACGTGTTCCACATCGGCTTCAAGGCCTGCAACGACTACGCGAATGGCGAAAAAGCCATCGAGGCCGTGCAGTGCCCCGTGCTTTTCCTGCTTGGCGATGCCGACCAGATGACGCCGCCGCGCGCCACCAAGGCGCTCGCCGGCAAGGCGAAGAAGGCCAAGGTGGTGACCGTGCATGCGGGCCACTCGCTGATGAACGAGGCGCCCGACGAAGTGCTGTTCGCGCTGCGCGACTTCGTCGGAACCCCTGCCTGAGCCAATCACTGACTATTCCGCCGCGATGCCGGCGCGATGCGCCAGCGCGCGGTAGCGCGAAATCTCGCCTTCCATCTGGCTGCGGAACGCCGCTGCACCGATGACGACGGGCTCCATGCCCTGCGCGCGCAGCTGCGCCTGCAAGGCCGGGCTGCCCATCGTGGCCGTGACCGCACGCGCCAGCTTCTCGATCACCGGGGCTGGCGTGCGCGCCGGCGCGGCAAAACCGTACCAGGCGTCGAAAGTGGCGTCGGGCAGACCCTGCTCGGCCAGGGTGCGCACCTCGGGCAGCATGCTGGAACGCGTCGCGCCCACGATGCCCAGCGCGCGCAGCTTGCCTGAGCGCACGTGCGGTGCCACAGCGGCCACGGTGTCGAGACCGATCTCGATCTCTCCGCCGATCACCGCCATCGAGCCCTGGCTGCTGCCCTTGTACGGAATGTCCTGCAGCTGGATGCCCGCGGCCAGCGCAAACAGTTCGCCAGCCAGGTGCGGCCCCGAGCCGGCGCCGAAGGTGGCGTAGCGGATGTTCTTCGGCTTGGCCTTGGCTGCGGCGATGAGTTCGGGCAGCGAGCGCCACGGCGTGCCGGCGCCGACCACCAGCACCAGCGGCGTGCGCGCGACGATGGCAATGGGCGCCAGGTCGCGCACCGGGTCGTAGGGCAGCTTGGCGCGCAGCGCGGGGTTCACGCTGTAGCTGGTGGAGCCCGAGAGCAGCAACGTGTAGCCGTCGGGCGCGGCCTTGGCGACCGCGTCGGTGCCGATGATGGTGGCGGCACCGGGCTTGTTGTCGATGACCACAGGTTGGCCGAGCTTCTCCGACAGGCCCTGCCCCATGGCACGCGCGACGATGTCGGTGCCGCCGCCGGGCGGAAAGGGCACGACCAGCTTCACGGGCCTGTCAGGCCAGTTGGTTTGCGCGAGCGCGGTCGCATGAAAGGCGACGAGTGCCGAAGCGCAAGCCAGCAGGCCGCCGAGGCGATGGAAGAGAGCAGCAGTTTTCATGGATTCGTCCAGCAAGAGAAGAGATCAGGCGACGGCGTTCTGCGTTTTTCCAGCGGTCCAGGGAGCCTGACCCGCCTCCCCCAGGTCCCAATAGAGGCCCGCCATGATCTGCAGGCCCTCGCGCGCCAGCGGCGCCAGCAGGTGTTCGTTCGGCGCGTGCTGCGCACAGGCCGGATAGGAATGCGGCACCCACAGCGTGGGCAGGCCCAGCAGGTCGGCGAAGACATCGTTGGGCAGCGAGCCCGCGAGGTTGGGCAGCAGATCGACGCGCTGGCCGCTGCTTTGCTCGATGGAGCGCCGGGCCCAGTCGACCCACGGGTTCTCCACGTCGAGCCGCGTCGCCGCGCCTTCGAGCGTGACTTGCACTTCCACCTGGCTGAAGCCGTGCGCATCGAGATGCGCGCGCACGATCTTCGCCAAATCGCGCCACGGCGTTCCGACCACGAAGCGCAGCTGGCAATGCGCCACCGCCTCGCACGGAATCGCATTCACCGGCCTCTGCGGCGAGCCGGCGCCGAGCGCGAGCACCTCGATGGTGTTCCACGCCACCAGCCGCTCGGCCGGGCGGAGGCCCGGCTCGCCCCAGCCTTCGTCGAGCGCGGGATCGTCGGCACCGCCGCCGATGGCGATGTCGGCCAGCGCCTCGCGCACGCCCTGCGGAATTTCAGGCGGACGCAAGGCCTCGACCAGGATGCGCCCGCGCGCATCCACCAGCGATGCCACGGCATGGCTCAGCACCGTGGCCGGATTGGCGAGCACGCCGCCCCAATTGCCCGAGTGGTAGCCCCGCGCCCGGGCACGCAGTCTCAAGCTGAAGTTGACGGCGCCGCGCGAGCCGAGGAACAGCGTGGGCCGCGCGGCGCTCACGCGCGGTCCGTCGCTGGCGATGAACAGGTCGGCGCGCAGCCTGTCGCGCTGCTGCTCGCACACTGCATGAAGGCCCGGCGACGCGGCTTCTTCGCCGGTCTCGATGAGCCAGGTGATGTTGTAGCCAAGGCGCCCGCCGCGCGCGCGCAACGTGGCCGCCAGCCCGCCGAGCGCAATGGTGTGCTGGCCCTTGTTGTCGGCCGTGCCGCGCCCGTACCAGCGGTCGCCGCGCACGGTGAGCGCCCAGGGGCCGAGTCCTTCGTCCCACTGCGCATCCTGCCCGCTCACCACGTCGCCGTGGCCATAGCTCAAAACGGTGGGCAGCGCAGGGTCTTCGACGCGGCGCGCAATCAGGAAGGGTCCACCGCCGGCCACGGGGTTTTCGACGATTTCGCATGCGAAACCCAGCGCGCCCAGCGGCGGCACCAGTTCGTCGCGCAGGTAGGCGCCGAGCGCTGGCGTGGCGGCGCCGGTGTCGCTCTCGGTGCGAAAAGCGACCCGCCGCTTCAGGTCGTCAAAGAAGCCGCCGTCGTCGAAATAGGCGGCGGCAGCAGCAAGGCTTTCGGTACGTTGCATGAAGGGATTTCCTGTTTCCGTCGGGTGCAGCAAGTAAAAGGCCTGGCGGGCAATGCTTCCAGCATCGTTTTTGCAAGCTACCATTGCCTTCAAGGCAAGGCTCGACCTCCATGACACCACCGCTTCTCAGCATTCCGATGCGCCATTTCCTGGAGGTGGCACGCAGCGGGTCGGTCAGCCAGGCCGCGGCGCGGCTGTTCGTGGCTTCGTCGGCGGTCAGCCGCCAGATCGCCAAGCTCGAAGACAGCCTGGGTACGCCCCTGTTCGAGCGCCACGCCAGGGGCATGGCGCTCACCGCGGCCGGCGAGCGGCTCGCGGCGCATTTGCGCAATGCCCAGCTCGACATCGAGCAGGTCATCGAGCAGGTGCGCGACCTCGGCGGCCGCAGCGCGCACCGCATCCGCATGGCGTGCACCGAGGGGTTTGCCGCGCACTTCATGCCGCAGGTGATGCGCAGCTTCGAGTCGGCGCATCCGGGCACGCAGCTCGAACTCCACGTGGGCTCACCCGATGGCGTGAGCGCGCTGCTCGCACGGGGCGAAGCAGACATCGCACTGAAATACGTGGTGGCGCCCGAGTCCGGGTTGAAGATCGAGCACTCCGCCAATGCGCCGGTGTTCGCTGTGCTGCGCCCCGACCATCCGCTGGCACGGCAGCGCGTGGTGTCGGTGGCGGACGCGGTGCGCTATCCGCTGGCCGTGGGCGACAAGGGCGTGACGGCGCGGCAGTTGTTCGACCAGGCGTGCAGCCTGCAGGGGCTGCAGTACCGCGCAATCTTCGTCAGCAACTTTTCATCGGTGCTGCTGCCGCTCTTGCGCACCCCGGACGTGATGCTTTCGGGCCATCTCACGGTCACGCACCTCATCGATGCGGGCACGGTGGTGGCACGCCCGTTTGCCGAGGCGCCTCTGCAGCAGCGGCAACTGCAGGTGCTGGCGCTCGAAGGCCGCACGCTCACGCCGCTGGCGCAAGAGTTCGTACAACACCTGGTACATGCCATTGCCAGCGCCGGGCGGCGCAAGCTGGGTCGCGCGCGTTCCAGCGGCCCGGCCGCGTGAGCTTCAGCGGCCCAGGGCGTTGATGTCCGCCGGGTCGAGCAGCACCTTTGGCGCGCCATGCCGCGCCACGGCCAGCATCGCCCGGCCCACCTTCTCGGTTGTCGTCACCTTGTCGGGCCACAGCCGGTATGCCAACCCGAGGACCGGCTTGAGCACCATGATCGCGGCCTGGTATAGCGGTGTCTTCGAACGCACGCCGTGCAGCGGCTGGATCATGCCGGGACGAAACATGTAGGCGGCCTTGAACGGCAGCTTCAGCAAGGCGTTTTCGGTGGCGCCCTTCACGCGTGCCCACATGCTGCCGCCGCGCTCGCTGCTGTCGGTGCCTGCGCCCGTCACGTAGGTGAATGTCATGCCCGGGTTGAGCCTCGCGAGCACCGTGGCCGCGGCCATCGTGAGGTCGTAGGTGATGCGTTTGTAGTCGGCCTCTTTCATGCCGACCGACGACACGCCGAGGCAGAAGAAGCAGGCATCGAAGCCCCGCAGCTGCGGCTCGAACCCGCTGTAGTCGACCATGTTCGGGATGACGACGTCCTGCAGTTTCGGGTGCTGCTGCCCCGTGGGGCGGCGGCCCACCGCGACCACGTGGGCCACGTCCGCCGCAAGCAGGCATTCGCGCAGCACGCCCTGCCCCACCATGCCGGTGGCGCCAAAGATCAGGATGTTCATGGCAGGGAGCGCGGTTCAGACCGCGAAGTCGGCGGGACGCTTTTCGAGCACCGCCAGCAGCAGGTCGACATCGAGGCTGGAAGGCTGCGGCGCCTGCAGCGCGCCGAGCATGCGCGAGAGCGTCTCGGCATGCGGCAGCAGCGGGCCCAGAAAGCGCGTGCCCTCGGCACCGGCGATCAGCAATGTCGGAAAGGTCTCGACGTCGAAGGAATCGGCAATGTCCGCGTGGTCTTCAATGTCGACCCAGGCAAAGCGAAACTGCGGATGCGCCCGCGCCACCTGTTCGAGCAGCGGCCGGTAGTCGCGGCAGGTGCCGCACCATTCGGCACACAGGCACACGACCCACGGCGCATCGCGGGCCGGCTCGGCGGAATCGGGGGCGGCGGGAAGAGCGCTCAAAGCTGATGCGGTGAAGGTGTGAATACGGAGCCGGGATGGCCCGGCGGGAAGGTCGTGGCTATTATGGACAAAGCGCTCCCGGCGCTCAGGAGGCTCGCACGATGAACACCACGACTGCCCCGGAATCTGCCGTCGATCCGCGTCGTTTCAAGAGCTTTGCGGAGTTCTATCCGTTCTACCTGACCGAGCACGCCAACCGCACCTGCCGGCGCCTGCACTTCATTGGCTCGACGATTTCGCTGCTGTGCCTGGTGGCGCTGATCGTCACGCTCAACCCGCTCTGGCTCCTGGCCGGTCTGGTTGCGGGCTACGGTTTTGCCTGGGTCGGACACTTCGGCTTCGAGAAGAACAGGCCCGCATCGTTCAAGCGCCCGCTCTACAGCTTCATGGGCGACTGGGCGATGTACCGCGACATCTGGCTCGGCAAGGTCAAGATCTGAGTAGCTATCAAATCAATAGCACATCGCCCAGGCGAAGCGAGTGCAGCGGGCCTTTCTGCCACAGGTCTTCGAGCGGCTCCGCACGCGGCATCAACAGCTCCCTGAGCAGCGGCTCGATGGGCGTGGAAGGGTCAGCCAGCAGCACGTAGCGCGGGTCCTCGTCAGCGGTTTCTTCGGCGAGCGGCGCAATCCAGTCGATGGCAACCAGGGTTTCGAGCACCGGCACCAGCTGCAGCGTATCGATGCGCAAGTGGGTGACGAGTTCGGCGGCTCCCATGCCCTTGGCCGGCGTGGCGCGCGCCCGTGCCAAATGCTGCAGCACCTCCATCGCCAATTGCAGCGGCCATCCGGCCCGGCCGCCGCGGCGAGCAACGCCGGTCAAGAGGCTCGGCAGGTAGGCCGCGATGACGGCACCGAGCAGCACGATGACCCAGGCCACGTAGATCCAGATCAGAAGAATGGGCACCGTGGCGAATGCGCCGTAGAGCACCGAATAGGTCGGCACCAGGCTCAGGTAGTAGCCCAGCACGCGCTTGGCAATTTCGATGGCCGCCGCCACGAAGATGCCGCCGGCCCAGGCGTGCGCCCAGCGCACATTGGTGTTGGGCACGTAGTGATAGAGCGAAGCCATGCCACCCGCGAGCAGCACGATCTCGAAGGTGTCGAAGAACAGTTTGAGGATGCTGCCGCCCACCACGTCGCGCGATGCGGCGAACACATACGAGGTGGTCGAGAGGCTCACCGCCAGGATCAGCGGGCCGAGCGTGATGGCGGCCCAGTAGATCAGCACGCGCTGCGCAAAAGGCCGGGGCGAACGCACGCGCCAGATGTTGTTGAGCGTCTTGTCGATGGTGAGGATCAGCGCAATGGCGGTGATCAGGAGCACCACCAGGCCCGCAATACCCAGGCCGCCGGCCTTGCTCGAGAACTGGTTCAGGTAGCCCAGCACCTGACGCGCGATGTTGTCGGGAATCAGGCTCTCGATGAGCCAGCGCTGCAGCCGCCCCTGCAGCTTGGCGAACATCGGAAACACGGTGAAAAGTGCCAGCGCCACCGTGAAGAAGGGCACCATGGCAATGGTGGTGGTGAAGGTGAGGCTGCTGGCCGTGAGGCCGAGCCGGTCTTCCCGGAAACGCTCGCCCAGCACCGCCGCGGTATTGCCCCACGGAAAGCGCGAAAGATCCCTCCAGAGCTGCTGACGATTCATGGCCGGTATCATAAGAACCCGAACCCTCCCCTCGTCTTCGCGCACTCCGTGTCGCCAGTTCCGCGGTGTTCCATCCATGCAAACCATCACACCGCACGCCTCTTTTTCCGTCAGCACCACCCGATGGCTTGCCGTCGGCAGCCTTGGCGGACTCATCGTGCTCGGGCTGGCCTGGGAGCTGTGGCTGGCGCCGCTGCGGCCCGGCGGCTCGCTGCTGGCGCTCAAGGTGCTGCCTCTTGTCATTCCGCTTGCGGGGCTCTACAAGAACCGCATGTACACCTACCGCTGGGTCAGCCTGATGATCTGGCTCTATTTCACCGAGGGCGTGGTGCGCGCCTGGAGCGACACCAACGGCGTGGGCCAAGTGCTCGCGCTCATCGAGGTGCTGCTGTGCCTCGCGCTCTTCACGGCCTGCGCGTTGCACGTCCGGCTGCGCCTGCGCAACGCCAAGGCTGCCCGACAACTGGAGGCTTCCACCCAATGACGCCAATGACGACCACTTCTTCTCCCCTGATCGACCAGCTGCGCGCCATCGTGGGTGCGCAGCATGTGCTGAACGAAGGCGACCTCACGGCCTACGAACAAGACTGGCGCAAACGCGCGCACGGCAAGTCGCTGGCCGTGGTGCGGCCCGCCAATGCGCGGCAAGTAGCCGACGTGGTCAAAGCATGTGCGGCGGTCGGCACGGCCATCGTGCCGCAAGGCGGCAACACGGGACTGGCGGTCGGCTCCACGCCCGACGACAGCGGCACGCAGGTGGTGCTGAGCCTGCAGCGGCTGAACGCGATTCGCACCGTGGATGCCGCCAACCTCACGATGACCGTGGAAGCCGGCTGCATCCTGCAGACTCTTCAGGAGACAGCCGAGAAGCAAGGCTTTTTGTTCCCACTGAGCCTGGCGGCCGAAGGCAGCTGCACGATCGGCGGCAACCTTGCCACCAACGCCGGCGGCACGCAGGTGGTCCGATACGGCAACACGCGCGAGCTGTGCCTCGGCCTCGAAGTGGTCACGCCGCAGGGCGAAATCTGGGAAGGCACCAGCGGCCTGCGCAAGGACAACACCGGCTACGACCTGCGCGACCTGATGATCGGCAGCGAAGGGACGCTCGGCATCATCACCGCCGCGACCATGAAGCTCTATCCGCTGCCCGCCGCACAGCTCACAGCCTGGGCCGCGGTGCCTTCGCTCGACCATGCGGTGACGCTGCTGGGCCTTGCGCACAAGCATCTGGGCTCGGGCCTCACGGGCTTCGAAGTGATGGGCAAGTTTGCATTGAGCCTGGTCGACAAGCACATGCCGCAGCTGCGCGTGCCCTTCATCGGCGACGACGCCGTACCCTATTGCGTGTTGCTCGAAAACTCCGACAGCGAGTCCGAAGACCATGCCCGCGCGCGCTTCGAGGCGCTGCTCGAAACGGCTTTCGAAGACGGCTGCGTGACCGATGCGGTGGTGGCCGAGAACCTCGCGCAGGCACACCAGCTCTGGCACATCCGCGAGAGCATTCCGCTCGCGCAGGCCGAAGAGGGTTTGAACATCAAGCACGACATCTCGATCCCCGTCTCGAGCATTCCGGCCTTCGTGGCAGAGACCGACGCCCTGCTGGCCCGCGAGATCGCGGGCGTGCGGCTCGTGAACTTCGGCCACTTGGGCGACGGCAACCTGCACTACAACGTGCAGGCACCTGAGAACATCGACACCAAGGCCTTTTTGAAGAACGAGGAAGAGCGCATCAACACGCTGGTGTACGACGCGGTCGAAAAGTTCGGCGGCTCGTTCTCGGCCGAGCACGGCGTGGGTTCGCTCAAGGTCGACAAGCTCGAAAAGCACAAGTCGCCGGTGGCGCTGGAGATGATGCGCGCGATCAAGCGCGGGCTCGATCCTCAGAACATCCTGAACCCGGGCCGGGTGATCCGGGTGTAGGTCTGACGCGGGAGCCGCCCCCATCCCAACCTTCCCCCAAAGGGGGAAGGAGCAAGAAAGCAATCAGTCCGTAAAATTCGAACACCCCGGTCTCCGACACCCCTCCCTCATGACCTCCACGCCTGCCCGCCCCATCCGCTCCCAGTACGAAGACTTCATGCGCCACGTGGACACCCATGGCGTGCACAAGAGCGACCGCACGGGCACGGGCACCAAGAGCGTGTTCGGCCACCAGATGCGCTTCGACCTGAACGAAGGTTTTCCGCTGGTCACCACGAAGAAGGTGCACCTGAAGTCCATCATCCAGGAACTGCTGTGGTTTTTGACCGGCTCCAGCAACAACAACTGGCTCAAGGAGCGCGGCGTCACCATCTGGGACGAGTGGGCGCGCGAAGATGGCGATCTGGGCCCGGTCTACGGCGTGCAATGGCGCAGCTGGCCCACGCCCGACGGCGGCCACATCGACCAGATCTCCGAAGTCATCAAGACCCTGAAGACCAACCCCGATTCGCGCCGCATCATCGTGAGCGCATGGAACGTTGCCGAGCTCTCGAAGATGGCGCTCATGCCCTGCCACGCGTTCTTCCAGTTCTACGTGGCGCCGCCGCAGTCGCCGGGCGAGCGCGGCAAGCTCAGCTGCCAGCTCTACCAGCGCAGCGCCGACATCTTCCTTGGCGTGCCCTTCAACATCGCGAGCTATGCGCTGCTCACGCACATGATGGCGCAGCAGTGCGATCTCGACGTCGGCGACTTCGTCTGGACCGGCGGCGACTGCCACATCTACAGCAACCACGCCGAACAGGTGGCGCTGCAACTAAGCCGCACGCCCTACCCGTATCCCACGCTCCACATCAAGCGCAAGCCAGCTTCGATCTTCGACTACCAGTACGAGGATTTCGAAGTGCTCGACTACAAGCACCACGAGCCCATCAAGGCGCCCGTGGCGGTGTGAGTGGACCGTTCGGCCTCATGACCACACCGCGCATCAACCTCATCTTCGCCCGCGCCGCCAACGGCGTGATCGGCGCCAACGGCGCCATGCCTTGGCACCTGCCCGAAGACCTGGCGCACTTCAAGCAGACGACCGGCGCTGCGCCCGTCATCATGGGCCGCAAGACCTGGGACTCGCTGCCGCCGCGGTTCCGGCCGCTGCCGGGCAGGCGCAACATCGTCATCACGCGGCAGGACGACTGGAAAGCCGAAGGCGCGCAGCCCGCGGGCAACCTGCAAGAGGCGCTCTCGCTGTGCGAAGAATCGCAGGTGCCTGATGTATGGATCATCGGCGGCGCACAGATCTATGCCGAGGCCGAGCCGCTCGCGCAGTACGCCGTGGTGACCGAACTCGCCCACGACTACGAAGGCGATGCGCACGCGCCCGAACTCTCCCCTTCGGAGTGGCGCGAAACAAAGCGTGAGCCGCACGTTTCGGCCAAGGAAGGTTTGAATTTCAGCTTCGTGACCTACGAACGGGTCAATTCTCCGAAGGCCTGAAAAGCCGCGCGCAAAGGGACGCGCGGCGCCCGATTGCATCGCCAATACACCGATACCGGTAACCGGCACAAGCGCCCAAAACCGGCGCTGGCCCCGGAAAATGGGACCTTCGTTTTCAGTCTCGGTAACGCAAAACACATTGATACAACTGCGGCCTGAATGTGCGCTGCAGCAATCAGCCACAAGCGCGAATTTCTCCGCAAAATGCTCGTCCATATCTAGACAAGGAGACGGCTCATGTCCATGGAGTTTCTTCGGGTCCTCGCCGAGCAGAGATTGCCATTCGTCATCCATACGACGGCCGACATCGACAGGCTGCGCGTGCTGCGGGCCGCCGAGCTGGTGACTGCGTTCATTCCTCCCTCCACCAGCCATACGCCCGACGATCGTGCGATCCATCATCTCGCCCAGGTGGAATCGATCACCGCCAAGGGCAAGCTGGCGCTGAACAAAGCCACCTCGGCCTTCATCGAACTCTGACCTGACTTCGGCGCGTCGCCAAGCCCTGCGATCGGGGCGCGGCGTCAGCGTCTGCGCGTACGCGCACTGGCTGCTTCGAACCCCAGCATCTTCATTGCGGCGCCCGGACTCTTCGCCGCCTTTGCATAGCCGGCCCACGGCTCGTTGCCCCGATCGAGCCGGGCGTGGATGTTTCGCAGGGTCCACTGCGCGCCGCTCGTGAGCGCCGGTACCTCCTGCCACTCCACCGGCACCGACACGCCCATTCCGGGCCGGGCCCGTACCGACCACGCGCAGACGGTGGTCGCGCCGAAACCATTGCGCAGGTAATCGATGAAGATGCGGCCGACACGGTTGCTCGGCCCGCTCTTGGCCACGAACATCTGCGGCAATGTGCGGGCCATGTGCTGCACGATCGCCTGCGAAAAATCCTTCAGGGTGTCCCAGTCGTACTGCCGCTTCACTGGCACCACCACATGGAGGCCCTTGCCCCCGCTTGTCTTGCAGAAGGAGGGCAGGCCCAGTTCATCGAGCACCACGCGCATCAGCTCCGCCGCCTGTTGTACGGTGGGCCAGCCGACGCCCTCACCCGGATCGAGGTCGAAGGTCATGCGGTCGGGTTTTCCGATGAGCGTCTTCACGGCGTTCCAGGTGTGGAACTCGATGACGTTCATCTGCGCCGCGCTCAAGAGGCCGAGCGGGCCTGCCACTTCGATCAGCTCTGGATGCGCCGGCCACAGCGCCGGATCGAGTTGACGCACGCCCGCCATCTGCCCCTCTTCGAGATGCTTCTGGAAGAAAAGCTGGCCCTTGATGCCCTGCGGCGCACGCACGAAGGACACCGGCCGGCCCTTGAGGTGCTCCATCATCAGCGGCGCGACCAGTCCGTAGAAGCGCACTACCTCCACCTTCGTGATGCCGGTGGACGGATCGACGACGCGATCGGCGTGCGAGACCTTGAAGTTGGCGGGCATCGTGGCGGCGGGCGCGGGTCCCGCCTGGGTCTCGGGTTCGCGCTTCGCACCCGTCTGGTGGACCGGCTTCTCGCGGATGATCGCCTTGGCGGGCTTGTCGCTGCGCAAGCTGTGAAACACCGGATGGCGCACATGCCCGTCCTTGGTCCATTCGGAAAAAGTGACTTCGGCCAGCAGCACTGGCTTGACCCAATGCGCGAGGCGGTCGTTCTCGGTGGGGTCCTTGAAGGGCCGCTTGTCGACGCGAAGCGGCTTCAGCCTTTGGAGCATGTCGACGAGCGCGCGGTCGTTGAAGCCCGTGCCGACCTTGCCTGCATAGATGAGTTCGCCCTTCTCGTCGTGCACGCCAAGCAGCAGGGAACCGATTCCCACGCGCGAGCCCTTGGGATCGGTGTAGCCGCCAATGACGAACTCCTGCCGCAACGAGCACTTGAGCTTGATCCAGTCAGACGAACGCCGCGACGCATAGGTGCTGTTCTTTTTCTTGCCGATGACCCCCTCGAGCCCGATCTTGCAGGCCGAGGCGACGATGTCCTGGGGCGGCGCGTCGAAGACTGCGCTGAAGCGGATCTCGGGCGGTGCCTTGGCAAGCAGCGTCTCCAGCAAGGCCCGGCGCTCGACCAGCGGCACGCGGGTGAGATCGAAGCCGCCGTAGTACGGCAGGTCGAAAAGAAAATAGACGATGTTGCGCGTCTTCTCGGTGTCGAACGCGTTCTGCAGTGCCTGGAAGTCGGTGCCGCCGGATTCGTTGAGCACCACCACCTCGCCATCGAGCCAGCCTGGCTTGAGCTTCATGCGTTCGATGGCGTGCACCAGGTGCGGCATGCGGCTGCTCCAGTCGTGGCCGTTGCGCGTGAAGAGCCGCGCGCCTTTGGCATCGACGCGGGCGAGCAGCCTGTAGCCGTCGAACTTGATCTCGTAGATCCAGTTCTGCGGATCGGGCGGCGGGCCATCGACCAGCGTGGCCAGGAGCGGCGAGAGCTTGGCCGGCATGGCGTCCTTCACCGCATCGGCAGGCATACCCCGCCCGGCCGCCTTGCCGCGCTTTGCCGGCGAAGCAGCAGCAGCAGCAGCAGCAGTTGCAGGCGCCGCGGCAACCGGCTCGGGCATCGGCAGCTTGGCCACGCTGTCAGGGAACTGGTCGACCACGCTGAACTCGGCCGCAGGGCGGGCATAGCCGTCGTGCTCCTTGATCAGGAGCCATGCATCCTGCTTGTCGTCCTTCTTGTTGCCATGCATGCGCACCAGCGCCCATTTGCCGCGCAGCTTGTAGCCGTGCAGCTCGAACTTCAGGTGCCCCTCCTTGTAGCCCTTGCGCGCATCGCCGAGCGGGGTCCAGGTGCCCTTGTCCCAGATGATCACCTTGCCCGCGCCGTACTGTTTGGGCGGTATCTCGCCCTCGAACTGGTTGTAGGAGATCGGGTGGTCCTCGACGTGCACGGCCATTCGCTTGTCGTGCGTGTCGTAGCTCGGCCCCTTGGGTACCGCCCAGCTTTTCATGGCGCCATCGAGCTCGATGCGAAAGTCGTAGTGCAGCCGGGTCGCCCAGTGCTTCTGCACCACGAACTGCAGCATACCGGGCGCCGATGCGCCCCCTTCCTCCGGCTCGGGCGTGACGCCGAAGTTGCGCTTCTCCTTGTAGCGCTTCAGCGGGTTTGCGCGCGCCATGGTGCGTCGACCTCCGAATCGCCTTGCGGATGGCTTGCCGCATGGCGTTCGAGAAGCACGTAGAGCACGATGCCCCCGCCCAGCGGCAGCAGGTAGTAGAGCGCGCGGTAGGCGAGCACGGCCCCCATCAGGGCACCCTGGCGCACGCTGCCCGAGAGCAGCGCCAGGTACACGGCCTCCAGGACGCCGAGCCCGGCCGGAATCGGCGTGATCACGCCGACGATGGCCGCGGCCAGCAGAACGCTCAGCGTGGTTGCATACGGCACCTGCCGGCCGAGCAGCAAGTACATGGCGCAGCCCATCAACGCCCAGTTGGCGGTGGAGAGCGTGAGCTGGATGAGCGCCAGTTTCGCGGAAGGCAGCCTCAGCCGCCGCCCTCGTACCTGCCATTGCCGGCCGCGCGAAAAAGCGCAGGCCACCACGTAGGCCGCCGCGAGAAGGATCATCAGGACGCCGAGGGCGCGCAGTGCGTCCGCTCCGATGCTCGCCTGGCGCGGCGGCGCGATGACGCCGGCCGCGAACAGGCCGCCGGCCAGCAGCCCGTAGCCGAGCCAGTTCGTCGCCAGGCTGACACCCACGATCTGGGCCACCACGGTTTCATCGAGGCCGGCACGCGCGTAGAGCCGCGCGCGCAGCGCAATGCCACCGACCAGCGAACCGAGGTTGAGATTGAAGGCGTAGCTGGAAACGGCAATGGCCCAGGTGCGCCAGCGCGGCACCCGATGGCGCGTGTGCCGCCGGCCGATCAGGTCGTAGCAGCCGTAGAGCGCATGGCTTGCGGTGGCAATGCCGAGCACCCCCAGCAGCAGCGTTGCCGGATAGCGCTGCAGCGCCTCCCACGCGCCCGCCCAGTCGACCTTGTGCGCATGCGACAGCAGCAGGCCGAGCACCGCGAGCCCCACCAGCGGCAGCACCCATCGGCGGCAGCGCCGCCAGAGCGAAGGCCGCTGGGCCGAGCGGGCGGCCGCCGAGAGCGTGGACGCATCGTGGTTCATGAATGACCCCGCAGAATCGAGATCAGCACCGCCAGGTCGAGGGGCTTGAGCAGGTGATGGTCGAAGCCCGCCTTTGCGATGCGCTCCCTGTCGCCCCGCTGCCCCCAGCCAGTCAATGCGACGAGGAGGAGGCCGGCAAGCGCAGGATTGGCGCGCAGCCTCATGGCCAGTTCACAGCCGTCCATGCCCGGCATGCCGATGTCCAGGATCGCGAGCCCGGGTGGCGGGCCATCGGCGATCATGCGCAATGCGGCGTCGCCGCTGTAGGCCACGCGAGTCGTTGCGCCGAGCGAGCGCAGCAGATCGCCGAGCGCATCGGCCGCATCCCGGTTGTCGTCGACGATCAGCACCGTGCCCTGCAACGATGACGGCCAGCCGCGAATGACGGGCAATGGGGCCTGGGGCACGCCCGCCTCGAGTTGCGTGAGCGGCAGGCGCACGCAGAACATTGCGCCGCGGCCGAGCCCGTCGCTTCTTGCCTCGACGCTGCCGCCATGGAGTTCGACCAGGCTCTTGACCAAGGTCAGCCCGATGCCCAGCCCGCCTTGCGCCGCCTTGGAGGTGCCACTCACCTGCACGAACATCTCGAAGATCGACTTCAGCATCTCGGGTGCAATGCCAGTGCCGTTGTCCCACACTTCGACCACGGCGCTGCGCCCTTCCTCGCGGAGAACGATGCGGATCTTTCCACCGGGCGCGGTGTACTTTGCGGCATTGTTGAGCAGGTTCGAAAAAACCTGCGTGAGGCGAACGCCGTCGCCTCGCACCACCAGCGGCTGGCTGCACAGGTCCATGCTCAATGTGTGGCTGGAGCCTTCCAGCAAAGGCCGGCTCAGCTCGATGGCATCCTTGATCACCGCTTCGAGCGCGACGGCTTCCATGCGCAGCTCGATCTTTCCGCGCGTGATGCGCGAGACCTCCATCAGGTCGTTCACGAGCCGCACCATGTGCTCGATCTGCCGGCCCATGAGCTCGTAGTAGCGCAAGGCCTCCGAGTGCTCGTGCGGCTTGCGCATCAAGAGGGTCAGCGCGGTGCTCATCGGGGCGAGCGGGTTGCGCAGTTCATGCGCCAGCGTGGCAAGGAACTCGGTCTTTCGCTGGTCGGATTCGCGCAGGCCATCGAGCAGGCCGCGCAGCTGGTACTGCCGATTGCGTGCCCGCAGCGCCGTGCGAACCGTGCTGATCAGCGACGCCACGCGCATCGGCCGTTCGATCACCGTGACGTTCGCGAGCCGGTCCATGGCCGCGGCGATGGCGGGCGAGTCGGCGCCCTGGCGGGCCAGAATGAGCACCGGCAGGTCGGACCAGGGGGGCTGCGAGCCCAGCGCTTCGGTCAACGCGGCTGCGGCCGGATCGGACAGCACTTCTTCCGCCAGCATGATGGCACCGGCACCTTCCTGGAGCCCACGCACCAGTTCGCACAGGTTTGGGCAGGTATGCACGGTGACCTGCGCACGTGCCAGCACGGCGCTCGCCATGAAAGCATCCCTGGAGGTCGCGGTGCGCAACAGGATGCGCTGCTCGACGGACGCGGGTAGCGAGCTCACGATGCAGGCTGTACGCCGTCGATGGGAATTGGGATGGGAATGCCCGTCAGGATGCCTCTGAAATGGCGCAGCGGCTCGCCCACCCGCAGGCCCGTGGAGGTCATGGAGAAATCGCGGATGGTCCGCTCGTGCGCACCGCCGCGCTTCTTCAGCACCGAGATCGCCTGGCGCACTTCGCCGTCGAGCTCGAAGTAGCGCAGCAGCACGACGGCGTCCGCCAGGTAGCTCGCATCCACGGGCGTCTGCATCTGCATGCCGATGAGGCCGTGCTGCGCACCCACCAGCAGCGTGGCAACGCCGGCCTGTCCGAGATAGGAAAGCAGCTCATGGAGCTGCGCGATCAGGAAGCGCTCGTCGGGCATGGCATTGAGATAGCCGTTGAGGCTGTCGATCACCACCACCGCCGCGCCCGATTCGACCACCGCCAGCCGGATCAGGTGCACGAACTCGCCCGGAGACAGCTCGGCAGGGTCGACCTGCCGCACCTTGATGCGGCCGGCTTCGATGTGCGGCGCCAGGTCCATGCCCATGCTTTCGCAACGCGTCCGCAGCGTAGTAATGCTCTCGTCGAAGATGAAGAGGGCAGCGCATTCGCCGCGCTGTGCCGCGGCCAGCGCAAACTGAACCGCGACCGTCGATTTGCCGGTGCCCGGCGCACCGACGAACAGCGTGCTCGTGCCCCGCTCGATGCCGCCGCCCAGCAAGGCATCGAGTGAATCGATACCGCTGGGAATTCGCACCTGTGTCAGGGCCGATGCATGTTCTGCCGCCACCAGGCGAGGGAATACGCGCAGTCCGCCGCGCTCGATGCGGTAGTCGTGATAGCCACCCCGAAACTGCTGGCCCCGGTATTTGGTGACGATGAGCCGGCGCCGCGCGGCGCCGTAGTCGGAGCTGATCTGCTCCAGCCGCAATACGGCGTGGGCAATGCTCTGCACCTGCAGGTCGTGCTTCATGGCGGTCATGTCGTCGAGCAACAGCACGGTGCACTGGCGGCCCGCAAAGAACTGCTTGAGCGCAAGAATCTGGCGCCTGTAGCGCAGCGAACTGCCGGCCAGGAGGCGCAGCTCGGAGAGCGAATCGAACACCACCCGCGACGGCTTGAGCACGTCCACGTCCGAAAGGATCTTCAACGTCGTCTCGCCGAGCTCGACCTCGGAGGGATGGAACATCGTGTACTGCTCGTCGGGTTCGAGCGCGGCTTCCGTCGGAAGCATCTCGCGCACTTCGATGCCACCGAGGTCCCATCCATGGGAATGCGCCACGCCGCGCAGTTCTCGTCCCGTTTCCGAAAGGGTGACGTAGAGCACCGATTCGCCCCGCTTCGCCCCTTCGATCAGGAATTGGAGCGCAATGGTGGTCTTGCCAGCGCCGGGCGTACCTTCGACGAGGTAGAGGCGGTTGGACGTGAGCCCGCCGCCAAGAACATCGTCGAGCCCCGGAACGCCCACCTGCATCAAGCTTTCCTGCATGGCCGACCCGGCCGCGCCGTCAAGTTTCATTTCTTCCTCCGTCGTACGGGCAGGCGATCTTTTCTGCCCTCTTCTCCCCGCCAACCGCGGCGGAAAGCGGCTCCGCAGGCCAAGCCGCCACTGCCATCCGAGGGTTCTAGCAAGGCAGCGTGGCGGCGGTTGTAGGGAATCGCCGTTCTTCGCGAGAAGACAAAGCCACTGCGCCGAGTTGCGGATCAGGATTTGTCGGGCGTCTTGCGCTCGGCGTCGCCACGGTCCTCGAGCTTCTTGTTCTCGACCTTTTTCATCATTGCCTCGCCGTCGGGGTCGGTTCCGTCCGTGGGCACGGACTCTTCCTGGGTGATTTCAGGTTCGTCGGGGGAATGTTTGGGGCGCGGCGATGGCGATGGCGTGTTCATTTGGCAATCTCCTGAGTGGCTTCCAATGGTGGTGCGGGCGCCACCGCGGACGCTCGGGCAAAGACGGATGTTGGGGTAAGCAAAGACCGACGGCCAGGCCCGCTAGGAAGCCTGCACCACCGCGCCCACCGGCGACTCGCTCGCCTCGATGAAGAGCCGCCTGATCATCGGAAACCGCGCGCGCACCTGCTGCTCGATCGCGGAGATGGCGTCGGCCGCATCGCCGGTGGCCGTGCCATCCTTGAAATTCACATCGACGATGACCAGGACGTCATCGGGGCCGATGTACATCGACAGCACGCGGCCGACCTCGCTGACGCTGGGCTGCTCCATTGCCAGGCTGCGGATGGCGCGCGCGGTCTCGGGCCGAATGCCTTCGCCGATGAGAAGCCCGCGCGCCTGGCTGATCAGCAGCACCGCCACGCCCGCCAAGAGGAGCCCGATCACCACCGACGCGGCGCCGTCGAGCGCCGGCAAGTCGAGCCGGTGGCTGAAGTAGATGCCCAGCGCCGCCACGACCAGCCCCAGCAACGCGGCCGAGTCCTCGGCCAGCACGGTGTACGTGGTGGGATCCTTGCTCTGCTCGAGTGCGCGCCAGAAAGGCGCGCCGCGCGACTGGGCGCGGAACTGCCGCAGCGCAACCAGGAAACTCGCGCCCTCGAACAGCACGGCCAGGCCCAGCACCACGTAGTTCCAGGTCGGATCCCGCATCGGCTCCGGGTGGCGGATGTGCTGGACGCCTTCGTAGAACGACACGCCGCCGCCCAGGCCGAAGATCAGCACCGCGACGATCAGGCTCCAGAAGTACAGCTCCTTGCCGTGGCCGAAGGGGTGCTCGACGGTCGGAGGGCGCCGGCTCAGGCGGATGCCCACCAGCAGCAACACGCCGTTGAAGGTGTCGACCGCCGAGTGAATACCTTCGGACAGCATGGCCGAACTGCCGGTGATGCCGGCCACCACGAACTTGGTCGCGGCAATGGCCACGTTGGCCGCAATGGCGCCGTAGATCGCAAGCTTCGACTCAGCCATTCAGCGCGTGCGGCCGGAGGCCTGCTCCCTCGCGCTTCCAGCTTCAGGGAAGGCCAAAGTAGACGCGCAGATCGTCCTTGATGGTGCCGGCGGACGCGACGGCCATGCGCAGCCGCGCCTCGCTGACGCCGAACCACTTTGTCCAGTAGTCGACCTCTTTCAGGTCGGTGATGTCGATTCGCTCGTCGTTCTGCGGAACGCGGATCTCCATGTCGTCCGGCATCGGGATCTCCAAGTGGTTGGGAGACAGCAGTTTGGCAGCCCGAAAATACCGCCGGGCCGGACGAATGCCATCGTCGATGCAGGACAATTTCTACACGCACCCTCCCGCTACTCCGCGCGGGCAGCTTTCGGCCTGGCATGCACCAGCTCCAGAAAATGCTCCGCGGGCTTGGTCAGCGGGCGGTCCTTGCGCACCAGGCTGCCGTAGGCCTCGAGCTTCTGGCGGATGCGGTAGTGCACGATGTGAAGCAGCCCGTGCTCGGCGTCGCGGCGCGCCATCGCCTCAGGGACCACCGCGATCATCTGCGAACGGCGGATCAGGTTGATGGTGGTCAGGATGGAGCCGGTCTCGATCAGCCCCTTGGGCAGCGTCGCGTGATGATCGCGAAACTCGTGTTCGATCAGATCGCGCATCGGGCTGCCGGCCGGCTGCAGTATCCAGGGGTAGTCCAGCAGCATCTCGAACTCCACCTTGCGCTTGCGCGCCAGCGGATGGTCGTTGCCGACCACCACCGCAAGCCCCTCGTCCTCGATGGCCCTGAACACGCAGTCGAAGCCCGGCTGGCTGACCAGCCGGCCGATCACCACTTCGAGAACGCCCTCGCGCAGCTGCGCCAGCAGGCGGTCGCTGGTGTCGACCGCAATCTCTACCGACAGCAGCGGAAACAGCGCCTTCAGGCCGAGCAGCGCCTCGGTCAGGTGTCCGGGCGAGGCGGCCATGATGCTGCCGACGGAGAACTTGCCAGCGCTGCCGAGCCGCAGTTCGCCGAGTTCGCGGTTCAGCGCCTCCATGCTGCCGCGAATGCTGCGGAAATAACCGGTCACGCGCTCGCCAGCCGGGTTGAGCTGCAGGCCCCGGCCGACGCGGTCGAACAGCGACTGGCCGAGCGCGCTTTCGAGTTCATGAAGCATCTTGGTGGCCGCCGGCTGCGTCAAGCCGAGCTGCCCCGCCGCGGCGCGCAGGGTGCGCCGGTCCTCAATGGCCAGGATGAGGGCGATCTGCCGCATGCGCAGCCGGTTGAGCAGTTGGGGCGTGGTGTCCTGCTTGTCGATGGAGCCCATTGTTTGATCACCTCCAGTTATTGATCGATCAAGAGCTTTCAGTTTACGAGGATCAATCGGCTGCCTACGATTGGCCCCGAGGATTTTGGAAAAACAGTCGGAGACAAGCAGATGAAACGAACGCTCATGGCGGCCACGGCCGCGGGGCTGCTGGCACTTGGCGCCGGCGCCACACAGGCCCAGGACTGGCCCACTCGCCCCATCAAGATTTATGTCGGTTCGGCGCCGGGCGGCGGCACCGATGCCATGGCCCGCGCTGTGGCCGACCGGCTCGGACCGCTGCTCAAGCAACCGGTGGTGGTCGACAACCGGCCCGGCGCATCGAACACGCTCGCGGCCGACGCAACAGCCAAGTCCACCGACGGCTACACGATGGTGATGGGCGTGGTCACGGCGCATGCGATTGCGCCGCACCTGCTCAAGCTCAACTACGACAGCAACCGCGACCTGGTGCCGGTGGCTTTCGTCGGCGCGGTACCCAACGTGCTGGTGGTGAGCAACAGCCTGCCGGCCGACTCGGTGCAGGGGCTGGTCAAGCTCGCGAAGCAGGAGCCGGGCAAGCTCAACTACGCAACCAGCGGCGCGGGCAGCACGCAGCACATCGCGGCCGAGATGTTCAAGGATGCGGCCGGCGTCAACCTCGTCCACGTGCCGTACAAGGGCAGCGGCCCCGCGCTGATCGACCTCGTCGGCGGCCAGGTGCAGCTGAGCTTCGACACCATGCCGTCGGTGATCGGGCAGATCCGGAACAACAAGGTCCGCGCGCTGGCCGTGACCACGCCAAAGCGCAACCCGCAACTGCCCAACGTGCCAACGCTGGCCGAGGCCGGCGTGCCCGGCATCGAGATGAGCGCCTGGTACGGCATCTACATGCCGGCCGCAACGCCCAAGGCGGTGCAGGACAAGGTGCACGACGCCGTGAACCAGGTGCTTGCCATGCCCGAAACCAAGACCCGCCTCGACGCCATCGGCGCCGAGATCACGCCGATGACCCAGGCGCAGTTCGCGCAATTCCATGCCGCCGAATACAAGCGCTTTGGCGAGGTCATCAAGAAGAACCACATCAAGCTGGACTAGGCATCTCTCGATGAACATGCAAGCCCTCCCCGTCGTCGCCCTCACCCTGGGCGACCCCGCCGGCATCGGCGCCGAACTGATCGCGCGGCTGCTGGCCCGGCCCGACGCCACCGCGGACGCGAACATCGTGCTGATCGGCGACCGCTGGCTGTGGGAAGACGGCCAGCGCATCGCCGGCGTCTCCGTCGGCACCGACGAGGTGAAGACACTGGCAGAAGTGCGGAGCCGCGCGAGCACGGCGCGTCCGGCCTTCCTGGCGGTGCAGAGCATCGATCCGGCGCTGGTGCAGCGCGGCCAGGCCGCTGCACCGGGCGGGCGCGCGGTGCTGAAAGTGCTCGACCAGTGCATGGACGCGACGCTGGCCGGCGAGGTCGATGCGATCTGCTTTGCGCCGCTCAACAAGCAGGCCATGAAGATCGGCGGCATGCAGCATGAAGACGAGCTGCACCACTTTGCGGAGCACCTGGGCGTGACCGGCTACTTCTGCGAGTTCAACACGCTCGGCGAGCTCTGGACCTCGCGCATCTCGTCGCACGTGCCGCTGAAGGACGTGGCTGGTTACCTGAGCGTGGAGCGCATCGAGCATGCGGCCGAACTGATCTACCGTTCGCTTCTGGCCAACGGCGTGGCCGAGCCCAAGGTCGCGATCGCGGCCTTCAATCCGCACGGCGGCGACGGCGGTGTGTGCGGGCGCGAAGAGGTCGAGATCATCGAGCCGGCGGTCAAGGCTCTGCAGGCACGCAGCTGGCCCACCGCGTCTCCTTTCCATGGCCCGTTCCCGGCGGACACCATCTTTCTGAAAGCCCAGGCCGGGGAGTACCAGGCGATCGTGACCATGTACCACGACCAGGGCCAGATCGCGATCAAGCTGCTGGGCTTCAGCCGCGGCGTCACGGTGCAGGGCGGGCTGCCGATTCCTATCACCACGCCCGCGCACGGCACCGCCTATGACATCGCAGGCCAGGGCAAGGCCAGCGCCGAAGCCATGTGGCAGGCGTTCCGGATTGCCAGCCGCATGGGGGCCACGCGCATTCTCGGCAAGACCGCGACCCCGGCCTGAGCCACACATCCAACACCTACCTCCTACCTTAGAAAGATCGAGAAGATGAAGATCAAATCCGTGCGCGCCCGAGTCTTCGAATGGAAGGGCAAGACCGTTCCTCCGCAGGGCAACTTCTGCTCCAACGCAATGGACCTGCTGTACGCACCGCAGGAAACCATGAGCACCTTCCGCTTCCATTCGTGGACCGTGGTCGAGATCGAGACCGACGACGGCATCGTGGGCCTGGG
Organism: Variovorax sp. OV700; assembly: GCF_900099805.1. GTDB lineage: Bacteria > Pseudomonadota > Gammaproteobacteria > Burkholderiales > Burkholderiaceae_C > Variovorax. The sequence continues at coordinate 628,049 of NZ_FNDR01000001.1, forward strand.
CAACGTGGCGCTCGCGCCGGCCATCGCCAAGGCCATCATCGACCAGTACCTGGCGCCGCTGGTCATCGGCCAGGACCCGTGGGACTACGAGTACCTGTGGCAACGCATGTACCGCACCACGCACGCCTGGGGCCGAAAGGGCGTGACGATGGCCGCCATCTCGGCGGTCGATCTCGCGATCTGGGACATCCTGGGCAAGTCGGTCAACAAGCCGGTGTTCAAGCTGCTCGGCGGCCGCACCAAGGAAAAGATTCCCTGCTATTACTCGAAGCTGTACCGCACTGACCTGAAGGAAATGCAGGCCGAGGCGCAGAAGTTCCTGGACCAGGGCTTCACCGCTTTCAAGATGCGCTTCGGCTACGGCCCGGCGCACCTGCAGAAGGGCGTGGCGGAAAACCTGAAGTCGGTCGAGGCGGTGCGCGAAGTCATCGGCTACGACAACGACCTGATGCTCGAGTGCTACATGGGCTGGAACGTCGAGTACGCCAAGCGCATGCTGCCCAAGCTCGAAAAATTCCAGCCGCGCTGGCTCGAGGAGCCGGTGATCGCCGACGACATCGACGGCTATGCCGAGCTGAACCAGCTGACCAGCATTCCGATCTCGGGCGGCGAGCACGAGTTCTCGCTCTACGGATTCAAGCAGCTGCTGGATCGCAAGGCCGTGTCGGTGGTGCAGTACGACACCAACCGCGTGGGCGGCATCACGGCGGCGCACAAGATCAACGCGCTGTGCGAGGCCTACAGCGTGCCGGTCATTCCGCATGCGGGCCAGATGCACAACTACCACCTGACGATGAGCACGCTGGCTTCGCCGATGAGCGAGTACTTCCCGATGCACGACGTCGAAGTGGGCAACGAGCTGTTCTATTACATCTTCGACGGCGAGCCGGTGGCCGAGAACGGGTTCGTGCAGCTCGACGACAACAAGCCGGGCCTGGGCCTCACGCTGAAGACCGAGCACCTCAAGGACTTCAACATCGTCGAGTGACGGTGCAACAGCCATGTCCCAGCCCCGCTCCCACGCCCGCGTGATCCGGTTGCATGCCGATGACGATGTCGTGATCTCGCTCGACCAGCTGGTCGCGGGCACGCACATCGAAAGCGAAAACGTGGCCGTGGCCGGGCTGATTCCGCCGGGCCACAAGATGGCCACGCGCGCCATCGAGCCGGGCGCCGCGGTGCGCCGCTACGGGCAGATCATCGGCTTTGCGAGCAGGCCGATTCGCGCGGGTCAGCACGTGCACACGCACAACCTCGCGATGGGCGATTTCACGCGTGACCATGCGCATGCGATCGATGCGCGCCCGACACTACATGCCGCCGAGCCCGCGACCTTCGAAGGCATCGTGCGCGAAGACGGCCGCCGTATACGCTGGCTTGAGGCGGATCGCGACGAGAGAGAGATCGCTCTGCGTGCCTGGAGTGGGTGTAACCAGGTTTTTCGACTGCTTTTGCTAAGCTGGCGTCCCTTCGCGGCCGATCGCCATCACTTCGCATCTTCATGAAAATAGCCACCTGGAATTTTCATCAAGGATTCCTTGGGAACACTCAGGAGCTTTAGCGGCAAGAAAACTTGTTTTAAATCAACGATTTAACTCAAGTATCGCTCCTAGCCCTTCCTAGGTTGTCCGACCGAATCCAGCAAAATTTCGGGTACGGCTTCGGATACGATTCGGGTACGCCACCCCGGATCTTGCGATGCATACCCTGACAGTTACGCCACCCCGCTCCCCACGGACGCTCAGCGAAACGCAGCTGAAAAATGCGAAACCTCAGGCCAAGGAGCACAAACTCACCGATCCAGGCGGACTGTTTCTTGTGGTGAAACCGAATGGCGCGAAGCTCTGGCGTTACAGATTCTGGTTGGATGAAAAAGAAGGTCTTCTTGCGCTAGGCGCCTATCCAGACACCACCTTGAAGCGGGCTCGAGAACTGCACCAAGAGGCTCGCACCCTCGTAGCAGAGGGGATCAACCCGGTCCGCCATAGACAGGATGCCAAGTCGCAAAAAGCAAAAGCAGATGAGCACGCTCAACTGGGAACCTTCCGCGCGGTGACCGAGGCCTGGCTGTCAAAAACCGACAAGCGACTTCGGCCAGCAACCATCCGGCAGCGCAAGCGTGAAGTTGACAACGACTTGCTTCCCCAGTTTGAAAACAGACCCATTGGGAGCTTGACGCGTCTGGAATTATCGAAACTGCTGGTCAGTGTGGAGAAACGAGCGCCGGAGACCGCCCGCAACCTCCGAGCGCACCTGGACGCCATTTTCGAGCACGCAGTCGATACCGGTCTTATCTCGGCGAATCCAACACCGCCACGCAGACTGCTTCAGGCGAGAAATCAAGTGCATCACCTTGCACTTCCAGCCGAGCGGCTCGGCAACTTTCTCCGCGCACTGGATGCAAGTCGAGTCAAGCAAGAAACCCGCATCGCAATGCTTTTGATGCTGCAGACTGCATGCCGAAAAGATGAAGTCATCTCCGCACGCTGGGAGGAGATCAATTTGCACAACAAGGAATGGATCATTCCGGCCTCTCGAATGAAGGGGAAGCGAGAGCATTGGGTGCCCCTTTCGAGACAAGCGATCACTCTGCTTCAAGACCTTCGCAAGTTGGTCCCAATGGAGCGTGCGCACCTCTTTCCCAACCGAGTTGACCCGCAGCGCCCAATGGCGAACCGGTCACTGAATGCCGTACTCGCTCGCCTCGGGTATCACGAAGAAAGCACCCCGCATGGCATGCGTGCCACCTTTAGTACGCACTTCAACAAAATCGGCGCGAACTCCGACGTCATCGAACTTTGCCTGGCGCATGTGCCAGCGGATAAGGTCCGCGCTGCATATAACCGCCACCCTTACCAAGAAGAAAGGCGCGCGATGCTCCAAACCTGGGCAGACCATCTTGATCTGCAACGAGCAGCGCCCTGATCATTATTACCAGCACGATTGCAGCACCGACATGCTGCCGCCATTGCCTGCCAGCCCGTTCCAGCGCATTCAGAAGTCGGTAAGCTCGTGCGAGAGTCGTCCGGCACGCTCGTCAGCTCAACGCCTTGAAAGCGCGCCAACCACAGGCGTCTTTGCCGTCTCGACAGATGGAGGCAAGGCGCACATCGGTGCCACGATTTTGAGCAACTGGGCCAAAGAAGCAGCGAGTGCCATCTCGAATTTTCAGGCCAAACGGATTCGATCTGGAGTCGAAACGCTTCTGGCTAGCGCCGGCATAAGCAGCGACATACGCGGGCGCCTTCAGTCGCATGGGATCGCGGGAGTCCAGGCCCGTCACTACGACGGCTATGATTATCTCGCCGAGAAGCGAAAGGCGCTCGATGCGCTGTACTCCCTACTCGCACAGGCGCGAAAGGACGTGACAAAGAAAACACTCAAACCTAGTGGAAAAACGCAGGTTGATCGTCGCGATCCCGTGTCGCGATCAGGCTGAGCGCATCGAGCAGCGAGGTCGGCGCCTGACCAAGCACATCAATGATTCCGACCAGATCTTCCGCGTAGCAGGCAATTGGAGTCGGCGCAAAACACCCTGCCATTGCCGTCGAGTTGCGGACTGACCGCGCACCAGACGTGGGTCGCCGCGCCCTTGCGGCACCGATTACAGGTCACGGGCTAGATCGACCACCGGCCGTCCGTTCTCATCGACCAAGCCGTTCTTTTCCAGCGTTTCCCTAGGATCTCTGAAAGAGTCGCTTCACAGGTCCACCATCAGCACGTCGCCGTGTGCACGTGAACAGCACGGCAGGAACGCTTCGTTTCGGACTTTTTCCTGCGAGGTAAGAAACGAGTCACGGTGGTCCACAATGCCTTCGAGCACTGGCGTCAGGCACGATCCGCACACCCCCTGCTCGCACGAAGACGCGACCTCGATGCCGCAGCGGGTCAAGGCTTGCAGCGCGGTCTCCGCGGCAGCGACGGTGATGCGTTTGCCGCTTCGCACGGCGATCAGCTCGAACGCGCGATCGCCACCGGACGTCGCCGCCACCGCCGCTGCCTGGAAGTACTCCTGGTGCAGCCTGCTTTCATCCCAGCCGGCGTCGCGCGCGGTGCCCAGCACATGGTCCATAAAGCCCTGAGGTCCGCACACATAGAGGTGCGCACCGGGCGGTTGCGAGGCGAGCACGGCTTCGCCGTCGAAGGCGCTCTGTGCCTCGTCGTCCGAATACAGGTGTACCGCGTGCGCGAACGGCGCGCGCTGCAGTTCGTCGGCGAAGGCCATGCGGTCTCTCGATCGCGCGCAGTAGTGCAGCGCGAAACGCGCGCCGCTCGCATGCAACGCAGCGGCCATGCTCATGAGCGGTGTGATGCCGATGCCCCCTGCAATGAGAACCGAGCAGGAACTGTCCGGCCGTAGCGGAAAATTGTTCCTCGGCGCCGAGATGCGCAATGCGCTGTCTTCCCGCAGTTGCGCATGCATCGCCTCGGACCCCCCGCGCGACGACGCGGCGCGCAGCACCGCGATGCGATAGCGCCGCGGCGCAAGGCTGGGCCCGTCGAGCAACGAGTACTGCCGCACGAAGCCGTTCGCATGAACGTCGATGTGCGCGCCGGCCTCGATAGCCGGCAGCGGCGCGGCGCCCGCCGCTTCGATCTCGAAGACGCAGATGTCCCTCGCGACCTCCGCTCGGGCGGCAATCCGCGCCTCGATCAGCGCAACCCGCGTCATTCCGCACGCACGGTGTTAGACAGCGTGCCCACGCCTTCCACCTCGACTTCCACGACGTCGCCCGCGCGCATGTACAGCGGCGGCTGGCGTTTGAAGCCCACGCCGCCGGGCGTACCGGTGACGATGACGTCGCCGGGCTCGAGCGCGGTAAAGGCCGAGATGTAGGCCACGAGGCTCGGCATCGAGAAGATCAGCTGCTCGGTGGTCGCGTGCTGCACCGTCTCGCCGTTTAGCCGCGTGGTCAGGGCCAGCACCTGACCATCGGCTATCTCGCCGCGCGTGACCATCCACGGGCCGAAGCCACCCGTCGCAGGAAAGTTCTTACCGGGCGTCCATTGCGTGGTGTGAGCCTGCCAGTCACGTACCGATCCGTCGTTGTACGGGGCATAGCCCGCGACGTGCGCCCATGCGTCTTCCTCCCGGATGCGCCGGCCGCCCGTGCCGATGACGATGGCGATCTCGCCCTCGTAGTCAAAGCAAGCCGACTCGGACGGCAGCACCAGAGGCTGGCCGTGACCGGCCTGCGAGGACGCCACGCGCAGGAAGATGGTCGGCTGGCCGGTCTTCTCGCGCTTGGCCTCGACGCGGTGCGCCTCATAGTTCAGGCCCACACAGAAGATGCGCGGCGCATCGGGCACGACAGGCAGCAGGCTGACGTCGCGCAGCGCGACATCCAGCCGGGCGCCCTCGGCCAGTGCCTCGATCCCGGGCAGCCCGAGTTGCGACAGCGCGCTGCGAAGGGTCGGAAACCGCCCCTGCGAAGCGGCCTGGAGATCGGCGATACGTTCGCCGACGAGCGCGCCCCAGCGCGCCTGTCCCTGATGGGAATAGCTCAGAAGTTTCATGGTCGGAAAGGACCCCTCTCCTCGAGGGGCGTGCGGAGGAAAAAGAAGAGAACTGCGCGGCGCGGCTACTCGGCGGTGATGCCGGCCGACTTGACGATCTTTCCCCACTTGTTGAACTCCGCGAGGAAATAGGTCTTGAACTGATCGGGCGTGCCACCGCGCACGCTGGCGCCCTGGGAGGCCAGGATTTCCTGCAGCTCCTTCTCCTGGAGCGCGGCATTGGTCTCGTGCGACAGTCTGTCGATGATGGGGCGCGGCGTGTTCGCGGGCGCAAGCAGGCCGAACCAGGTGCCGGCCTCGAAGTCGGCGACTCTCCAGCCTGCTGCATGGTCGGCACCTGCGGGAACTGCGGTGACCTCTGCGTCGAGGTGATCGCGATGGCGCGAAGCTTGCCGCCCTTGACCAGCGGTGCCGAGGTGCTGAAGACGTCGAACATTAGGTCGATCTGGCCGGCGACGAGATCGACCAGCGCTGGTCCGCTGCCCTTGTACGGCACGTGCACCATGTCCACGCCGGCGAGCATCTTGAAGTACTCGCCCGCCAGGTGGGCGGCGCTGCCGTTGCCGAACGAGCCGTAAGAGAGCTTGCCGGGTTTGCCTTTGGCCTCGGCGATCAATTCGCTGACGCTGTTGACCTTGAGCTCGGGCTTGACTACTAGCAGCAGCGGCTGCGTCGCCACCAGCGTGATCGGATAGAAGGACTTGATCGGGTCGTAGCCGAGCTTGGGATAGACGTGCGGGGTTACCGCGAGCGGGCCCGCGGCGCTGAACAGCAGCGTGTAGCCATCGGCGGGCGCCTTGGCCACGAAGTCCTGCCCCAGGGTGCCGCCCGCGCCGGGGCGGTTCTCGACCACCACCGGCTGCCCTAACCGCTCGGACAGCGACTTGGCCATCAGCCGCCCCGTCTGGTCGGTCGAGCCGCCGACCGCATAAGGAATGATGAGCTTGATGGGCTTGCTCGGATAGGTGTCGGCGTGGGCGGTGGCGGCGCCGAGGAAGGCGCATGCGGCTAGGGCCAGGGCCGCAGGCCATCGGAATCTCGTGGGGGTCATTGTTTTGTCTCCTGGATGGGTATCGAACGCGAAACGTGCAGCTACTTGACGATGGCTTCCATCCCCGTGCCTTCGGTGACGGTGTGGGGCGTCTTGGCCGGCACGCGGCCGACCGTGTCGCCGAAGCGCTCGAGCATCACATCCTCGAAGGGCACGCCCTCCGAGGCGAACCAGCTACCCGAACGCAGCCGGTAGGCGTCGTGCTTCAGCGGCGCCTCGGGCTCGATGCCGCGCGCGAGCGCCTTGGCGCCCGAGAGCACCGTGCGCCGGAAACGCACTACGGCGGCATCGGAGGGCGAGAGATGCTCCCGCGTGCGGTCGCTGATACGCCCCTGGCTGTCCTGGATCATCGCGTCCTGCTCGGCAACGCCGCGCACGCCGGTGAAGCTGATGTGCTTCTGGTGTGTGCGGTCGATCAGGTACTCGTTCGAGCGATTTCGGATCGGGATGTAGTTGGCGTCGACTTCCGCGATGACGCCGTGGCCTTCCTTGAACTTCGCGACCTCTTCCTCGCCCAGCGGCCGGTCGGGGTTCCAGGCGTAGGTGTAGATCCAGCAGTTCTCGTCGTCGATCGGCACCCAGGTGTAGCCGAAGTGGGTTTCGCCGGGCAACGTTGAGGGCGTGGTGCTGTGCGAGGGCAGCGCGAACTGCGCGCTGCGCCAGTAGCGCGCGCCGCCCTCCGCGCGGCGCGCGCCGCCCACCACGAAGCCGACCTCGTGCTCGAGGATCGAGAACTGCGGCAGCGGGTCTTCGCGGATCCAGCGCAGCCGCTTTTCGTCGGCGGGCGCGTCGGGGTTTGCGTTCGACGGCACGCTCGGCGCCGGCATGTGCAGGAACGAGAAGTGCGAGGTGTCGAGCGCACCTTCGATCGACTGAGCCCAATTGCATTCCTGCAGTTTCTTGGTCACATAACGGTGCGATTCAGGCAGATCTGCGAACTCGAGCTGCGGCACTTGCGGCAGTTCTCGCTCCCAAGGCTCGGGGCCCATGTAGGCCCAGACGATCCCGCCGTGCTCGCGTGTCGGGTAGGCCTTCAGGCGCAGCGTGTCGTGGTAACTCGCGCCGGGCGGCACATTCGGCAGCTCCACGGGACGGCCCTGCAGGTCGAACTGCCAGCCATGGAACACGCACCGGATCGCGCAGTTCTCGTTGCGGCCGAAGTACAGGTCGGCGCCGCGGTGTGGACAGCGCGAGTCAACCAAGCCGACCACGCCATCGCTGTTGCGGAAGGCGACGAGCCGTTCGCCCATGATGTTCACGCGCATCGGCGCGCCATCGGCTTCGGGCAGTTCGCGGGAAAGGGCCACCGGCTGCCAGAAGCGGCGGAAGAACTGCCCCATAGGTGTCTCGGCCCCGGTGCGGGTGAGCATGTCGTTGTCGGCTGCGCTGAGCATCTTCGGGTCTCCTTTAATTCGTTGTTGCAGCGGTTTTCGTTGCAGCGGTTTTCGTTGCAGCGGTGTTCTCCGCGGCCGCATCACGGCGCGCACGCGGATCGCGGATGCCATGGCCCGCGGCCCACGCCAACGTGTCCAGCGTGTGGCCCGACGGCGCGTACTCGCAGCCGATCCAGCCCTTCCAGTCCATTTGCTCGATGAGTTCGAACAGGTAGGGAAAGCGGATCTCGCCTGTGCCCGGCTCGTTGCGGCCCGGCACGCTGCCGACCTGGATATGGCCGATGTACGGCCACACCGCCTTCAACCGTTCGGCGATGGCGCCTTGCTCCATCTGGATGTGGAAAGTGTCGAAGCACAGCTTCACGTTGTCACGGCCCAGCGCCTGGACCACCTCCACGCCTTCTTCGATGCGGTGGTACAGAAAGTCGGGAAAGCGCGCGCGGCAGCAGGGCTCGAGGATCAGCGTCAGCCCGGCCATACGAGCCTGGTCGGCAGCCCAGCCGATGTTGTCCTTGAAGAGGTCCATGCAGCGAGCCCGGTCCATGCCAGGGGCAATGTTGCCGGGCATCACGTGGATCATCGGCCCACCGACCTGCGAGGCGTACTCGATGGCGGTGTGAATGCTCTGCCTGAATTTCTGCTCGGCGCCCGGCAGCGCCGCATACCCACGCTCACCGGCGTCCCAGTCGAAAGGCGAGAGGATCTGCACCAGCTGCAGGCCGTTGGCATCGAGCCGCGCCGCGATCTCGCGCGCCGGGTACTCGTAGGGGAAGGCCACCTCCACGCCCTGGAAGCCCGCCCTGGCAGCGGCTTCGTAGCGTTCGAGCATGGGGTATTCGGTGAAGAGCCACCGTAGGTTCGGATCGAATCGGAGCATCGTGTCTACGTACGTTTGTTTGCGGATGAAGGGCATCGTAGGTAGCCAGCATTGCTAAGACAAGCTAGACTTTTTTATGTCGAAGTGAGCTTGTCTTATGAATATCGGAAACGTCACCTTTCGCCAATTGCGCGCCTTCGTCGCCATCGCCGATGCCGGAAGCTTCGCGGCAGCGGCCGGCCGGCTGCACCTCACGCCCTCGGCGCTGAGCCTGCTGATTCGCGATCTCGAACGGAACATGGGCGTGCGCCTGTTCGATCGGACCACGCGCTCCACGGCGCTCTCGCTGGCGGGCAGCGAGTTCTATCCGCTCGCGCGGCAGGTACTCGACGACCTCTCGCGCGCGCTGGAGAGCACGCAGGACCTGGAGCAGAAGAAGCGCGGCACAGTGCGCATCGCATGCACGCCCCTGTACGCCGCGACCACGCTGCCCGAGATGATCCATCGCTACCGCCGCCGGTACCCGGCCATCGCTGTTTACGTGCTTGACTCGCTCAACCAGCAGGCCACCGCGCGGGTGGTGAGCGGCGAGGCCGACCTGGGCATCGCACCGCAACGCCAGACGCCGCCGGAGCTGACACAGCAGAGCCTGATGCGTGACCGCATGCGCCTGGTGTGCCGCCCCGACCACCCGCTCGCCGCGCGCAGCCGCGTGAGCTGGGCCCAGGCACTACAGCATCCTTTCGTGAGTCTCACGCCCGATTTCACGAACCGCCTGCAGGCCGACCTCTTCAAGCACTCGGCCTCGCTCGCGCTGCACCCGGCGCACGAGGTCTCGTTCATCACGACCGCGCTCGGCATGGTGAGGGGCGGCTTCGGTATCACAGCCCAACCGAGCCAAGTCCTGCCGTTACTCGAGTCCTTTGGCCTTGTCTCGCGGCCGCTTCTGTCGCCGACCGTCGATCGGCACCTGTCGCTCTTCTGTCCGCGCGCGCGAGCCCTGTCGCCCGCAGCAGAAAGCTTCAGGGACTTTCTGATCGGAGAGTTATTGGAGTCCGACGACGGCCAGTGAAGGGGCAAGAATGCTCAGGGAAAGCTCTCGAGTTCTCCTCCCGACGCGCCGGAAAAAAGTACAGCATCAAAGCGACAAAGCGAAACTCGACAAAGTTGCCTCGATCACCATGAATGAGGTTTCCGGGGTCGCGCGAAAACCGAGAACGGGAACGGAAGCATCTCAATGTTCGTACCTCACAAGATCGCGGCCTTCAGCGGCGACATGGCGCGATGATCTCCTGCCCGATGACCAAATCACGCCGGCCTGACCGACGATCTGGCAAGGCAGTCCGAGTACCAGCGCATCGAACTGCGGCCAGCTCAGTGTCAGCGTTCCGTTGATATTTTTGGGCCAGGTGAACTTGCCGCTGTTCAACCGCCTTGCCAACCATCCGCGGGTTGGCGAAGAGGTAGACATGGTGCGGGCGTGCAGGGCCGAACACCAACACAACTCGGGCCAGAGCAGCCTCTGTGCCAGCACGCAGGTCCAGCGGTTGCACCGCCATCCCAGATGGACTCGGCGCGGATCACAACGCAAGATCTCGCGAAGCCAGGCGGCGCTCGCCGCTGCGGCCGCTTGACGGCCACTTCACGACCACTGTGGTCGCGCCGCGCTTGAGTTCGATCCGGATGTCAGGTGCTACCGGCGAAGGCGTCGCACCGAGATGCACGGGCACGAGCGCCGCCTTGGCGTGATCCCGCGGCAGGTCCACAGTCGTCTCGCCGGAGTCGGCGCTGGGCAACCGTTGACCGCCTTGCTCGATCCATCGGCGCAACAGGTTCGCATTGATTCCATTGGCCGATGCCACTGAGGCGATCGACGCGACGGACCGAGAGCAGGCGGCGACCAAGTTTGCCTTGAACTCCTCGGTTTGACGACACCTAAGCTCGTTCAATAGGTACGCGACACACAGCGTGTCCTTACCTTGAGCCCGCGGCCGGAGCGCCACTTACGCATGAGATCGGCGTCAGCCCATGCGCGATGGCAACCTGGAGATCGCGAGGCAAGTTGCACTCGGTACCTAACGCACTTCGTTAATGTAGACGTGGTCCTTGGTTAACGCACGTCGCACGCCCACGATAGTTGGAACGTTGGACTGATCGAATGCAACTTCCTCGATCATCATGATGGCGGCAGGTGTCTGTATACCAAGAAGCCTAGCATCGTCAGCCGAGGCGAGTTCGGCACTGAGTTCTTCTCTCACTGCCGAAATTTTAATCCCGTACCGCTCGACAAGATAGGTGTAGACGAGTTGAGGAACGTCTTCGTTCTTGAGGGGAAAATCCGGCACGCGTTCAGCCGCCAGAATGAAAGTGTCGAGCATTACCGGCTGTGCGTTCACCAAGCGAAGTCGCTCGAGTCGAATAACGTCCGCGCCGGCGTCCAGTCCAAGCTTTTCCTGCACCACGGAGTTCGCCTTTTCACGCACTACAGCAAGCACCCGAGCTTCGGAATGGACCAGCGAGCCGTCTCGTCTGTGCAGTCGGAAGTACTTAAAGAAGTACCTCAGTCCTCGGTGTGCAGTGCGCCCGGTAACGACAGTTCCCGTCTTGCGTCGACGGCTCAACAGCCCCTCTGCTGCGAGATCAAGCAGAGCGCGCCTCACTGTTCCGACTGCGACACCCATGGTGTTGGCCAGCGAGATCTCGCTGGGCAACACATGACCTGGCGGCCAAGCCCCCAGGTCGATGGCCTCGGAAATCTGGCGCTTGACGACTTCGTGCAGCGGCGAACTCGACAGTTCAGTGATGCGCTGCACAGGCGAGTTGTCGCCTGCTGCCTGCGCGGATGGTTCTTCGACTTCGAGCATCTGTTCCCGTCCCGTGGCTCAACTGTAATGTTTATATTTTGCCAGGAATAGGTCGCACGTTTGTGCTCGGTCGATGGCCTAGTCGCCTACGGGGGGGCCGAATCCGCCGCCGCCGGGCGTCTGGATCTCGAAGACGTCGCCCGGGTGCATTTCGGCCTGGCCGATGTGGTCCAGCACCTCGACTGTTCCGTCCACTCGAAACACTCGGTTTAATCCAGTTCTTCCCGTCTCTCCACCGCCTGCTCCGAAGGAGCCTTGCCTGCGTCCGTTTGACAAGATGCTTGCGGTCATCGGCTCCAAGAACTTGATTCGCCGCACGCCGCCGTTTCCACCGAACCAACGCCCTCTTCCACCCGAGTTCGCAAGGATCTCGAAGCTTTGCAAGCGCACGGGGAAGCGAAATTCTAGGATCTCTGGGTCGGTCAGGCGCGAGTTGGTCATATTGGATTGAACAACGCTCGTTCCGTTGAAACCGTCCACCAGGACGCCATCCTTGTCCAGGATGCCGCCAGCGCCCGAGCCGCCGGCAATAGTCTCGTAGTACTGATAGGTGCTGTTGCCAAAGGTGAAGTTGTTCATCGTGCACTGGCTTCCCGCAGTCGTGCCCAACGCGCCATACAACGCATTTGTGATGCAGGTAGAGGTTTCGACGTTGCCAGCAACGACTGACGCCGGGTACACCGGGTTGAGCATGGATCCCTCTGGCACGATCACCTTCAACGGCTTCATGCAGCCGGCATTGAGAGGGATGTCGTCGCCGACGAGCGATCTGAACACATACAACACCGCTGCCATGCACACCGCACGCGGCGCGTTGAAGTTATTCGATTGCTGACCGGACGTGCCGGTGAAATCGATGACAGCATTTCGGGCTGCGATGTCGACGTCGATTCGTACCTGGATTTGCGCGCCGTTGTCCAGCGGGAGTGTGAACGTCCCACCCCTTAGCTTGCTGATGACACGTCGCACAGCTTCTTCGGTATTGTCCTGTACGTGACGCATATACGCCTCAACGACATTGAGCCCGAACTGATCGACCATCTTCTCTAGTTCGCGCATACCCTTCAGATTGGCGGCGATCTGGGCGTGGATGTCGGCAATATTCTGCTGTGGATTTCGGCTGGGATACTTGCCGCTCTTCAGCAAGTCGATGAGTTCGGCCTCACGGAACACGCCGCCCGAGACCAGTTTGAAGTTGTCGATGCGAACGCCTTCTTCGTCAATCGATTTCGAGAACGGGGGCATCGATCCTGGCGTCGTGCCGCCGATGTCGGCATGGTGACCACGGGATCCAACGAAAAATGAAGGCGCGGAGCGATCCTCATTCAGATATACGGGCGTGATGACCGTGACATCGGGAAGGTGCGTGCCGCCGTGATACGGATCGTTGAGGGCGTAGACGTCGCCCGGCGCCATGTGCCCTGCATTCTTCCGGATGATTGTCTTGATGCTCTCGCCCATCGAGCCGAGATGAACCGGCATATGCGGCGCATTGGCGATGAGATTGCCCTGCGCGTCGAACAGCGCACACGAGAAGTCCAGTCGCTCCTTGATGTTGACGGAGTACGCTGTATTTTGCAGTTGGAGACCCATCTGCTCTGCGATGTTCATGAAGAGATTGTTGAAGACCTCCAGCAAGACCGGATCCACCCTGGTGCCCAGTGCGTACGTCACCTTTCTTGGTAGGCGCCGTTCCATCTCGATGTGATCGAGCGCGGTGATCCTTGCTTCCCATCCGGGCTCCACCACCGTCGTCGCGTTCTTCTCCGCAACTATGGCCGGTCCGCCAATCACATCGCCCGGCCGCATGTCCTCGCGCAGGATCAATGCTGCCTGGTGCCACTCACCGCTCGAGAAGACACGAATCGTATTCCTGCGAGGCGTCTCTCTCACGGCGTTAAGCGGACGCGCCTCCTCATGGGCTTCATCATCTGTCACGACGGCTTCAACCGACACGGCTTCGACGATGAGACCTTTACCTTCCATCAGAAACGAGAAACGCTGCCGATAGGCGTGCTCGAAAGCAGATCGGACCTCGGCGATACCGCCGGCCGGCACAACCAGTGCCGAGTCACTTCCTTCGTAGCGCACGTGGATGCGCGGGCGAAGAACCGTGGCGCCCCCGGGCACCTGTTGGCGCACGAACTCCGAACGCGCCGCCTCTGCGAGCGCATCCAATTTGTCGTTGATCTCCGCCAGCGAAGATTCCGCGAGAGGCAGTTCCACGGCTTGCTCGCGCATGACACTCTGGTCGGCCAGTCCCATTCCATAGGCCGAGAGTACGCCAGCCATCGGATGCACGAACACTTTGCTCATGCCCAGGGCGTCTGCCACGAGACACGCATGCTGCCCACCGGCACCGCCGAAGCACTGCAACGTATAGCGCGTCACATCGTAGCCGCGCGCCACCGAGATTTTCTTGATCGCGTTTGCCATCTGCTGCACGGCGATCTCGATGAATCCCTCGGCAACCGACTCGGGCGTACGGCCTGTTTGGGTGGCCAATGCTTCGAACCTGGACTTGACTGCATCCAGGCTCAAAGGCTCGTTGGCGTCTGGGCCAAAGAGCTTGGGAAAGTAGTCCGGCTGGATCTTCCCGAGCATGACGTTGGCATCGGTCACGGCAAGTGGACCTCCGCGGCGGTAGCTTGCCGGGCCCGGATTGGCTCCGGCGCTTTCCGGGCCGACACGGAATCGCGAACCGTCAAACTCGAGGATGGATCCGCCGCCGGCTGCCACGGTATGGATGCTCATCATCGGCGCTCGCATCCGGACGCCCGCGACCTGAGTCTCGAACTCGCGCTCGAACTCGCCGGCGTAATGTGAGACGTCGGTCGATGTGCCGCCCATGTCGAATCCGATCACCTTCTCATGGTTGGCCAGCGCGGCTGTACGCGCCATCCCAACGATTCCGCCGGCTGGGCCGGACAGAATGGCGTCCTTACCTTGGAATGAGTGAGCGTCGGTCAGGCCGCCCGAGGATTGCATGAAGAAAAGTTTGACGCCTGGCATCTCACTAGCCACTTGGTCGACGTAGCGCCGCAGAATCGGGGAAAGATACGCGTCCACCACGGTGGTGTCACCGCGGCTCACGAACTTCATCATCGGACTGGTTTCGTGAGATGCGCTGATCTGCGTAAAGCCAGACGCCTCGGCCAGCCGCTTGGCTGCCATCTCGTGTGCGGTGAAACGGTAGCCATGCATGAACACAATTGCGACGCTTCGCAGGCCCGCGGCATGTGCTTGCAGGAGCTCGGCGCGTAAGGCGGCTTCATCCAATGCTTTGACTATCTCGCCGCGCGCGCCGACGCGCTCGTCGGCCTCGATGACGCGGCTGTACAGCAGCTCCGGCATGACGATGTGACGATCGAACAGGCGGGGGCGATTCTGGTACGCGATCCGCAACGCATCTCGGAATCCTCGGGTGGTTACCAGCAGCGTTGGCTCACCCTTGCGCTCCAGCAATGCGTTCGTTGCCACCGTCGTGCCCATCTTCACGCACTCGACCTGGTCGGGGGTTACTGGCACGCCAGCTGTCAGGCCCAGCAGATGCCGGATCCCAGCCACCGCCGCATCACGGTACTGCTCAGGGTTCTCCGACAGCAATTTGTGTGTGACAAGCGAACCGTCCGGACGTTTGGCGACAATGTCTGTAAAGGTGCCTCCACGGTCAATCCAGAACTGCCATTTTTTGGTCGAGGCTCCGCGTTGAAGATCATTTGTCGGTGTAGTCATCGTGATCGATCGGAAATGGTGAGTTACTCGGTTCCGCAGATCTCGAGGATTGCGATCATGTAGATTCGGATCATGTCCAGGTAATCGGCAATGTCGACGCGTTCGTCGGGCATCGTGTTGTAGCGGCCGCCGGGACCGCAAACCACGCCTTCCATTCCGGCTGCCGCATACAAATGACCCGCGTCCGTTCCGAAGAACCCAGCGGGCTTGATGGCGCCAGTCGGTTGTTCCGTGCCGCGCACTTTCCTGAATGCCGCGTTGACGACCTTGACGATGCGAGAGTTCTTGTCGACCTCGAAGGGCGGCATGGTCGGGCGCCCCGTGTGCTTCTCGGCGAAGACGGTGGCTTTCAGACCATGATGCTCTTGCTCGAGCGTGTCCAGCAATCGCCGCAGGTCGCCCAAGGCATCGGCTTCGGTCTGGCCCGGTGCGTAGCGACACACGCCACGCAAGCGAACAAAGTCCGACACCTGCGGCGGACGCCATCCGTGCAGGTCCCTGCCTAGTGCGCCATTGACGATGCCGACGTGGCCGCGGTTGATCGATCGATGCTCCTCGCTCTTTGCGTTGCTGAAGGTCATGGCATTGATTCGCGGGATCAATGCGCACGCTGCCGCAATGGCATCAACTGCTTCTTCACGCTTGGACAGATGGCGAGTGACACCTGTCAACTCGATCGTGTACGACAGCGAGGCTGCGTGCATCGTTACCGCGGACAGGTCGGTCGGCTCGCTGTTGATGAAGTAGTCTGCACGTACGCCCTGCTGAATGGCCGCCAGTGTCCCGACGCCCCCCTGAAGCTCGCCGACCACGAAGGTGAGCACGACGTCGCCCTTGACCCTGACGCCGGCGTCGATCAATGTCTTCACCGCGCAGAAGTACGCAGCATCACCGGCCTTCATGTTCGACACACCGATGCCATAGATGAACTTGTCGTCCACCGTGCCGGCCCATGGGTCGACCGTCCACCCCTCCGAGACGGGGTTCGTGTCGAGATGGCCGTTGAACAGCAGGCTCTTTCCGCCGCCGGTGCCCTTCCAGGTGCCGATTGCGTTCACGCGGGTTTCGTTGACGGGGGTCAGAGCCGCCTCGAGGCCGAGGGAGCGCATCTGCTCGACCATGTATTGCGCCAGCACGCGCTCGTCATCGGTTTCTGGATAGCTTTTGTGCTGCACCATCCTGGCGAGAAACTCGAGGGCAGCGGACTCGTCAACACGGTCCAGCAACTGATCAACGTTCATGGGGCAACTTCCAATTCAGGAGCAAGGCTGGCGTAGTCGCCAACCGGAGTGGGTACGGCGTCGAGCAAGGAGCGCGTGTAGGCATGCCGCGATGGAGAATCCACCTCGGCGGTTTCGAGGAGGTCGACCAGGTCGCCCCGATACATGACGGCGATGCGATGGGCAATCTGGCGCACGAGGTTCAGGTCATGCGTAATGAACAGGTAGGCGGTGCCGAACTGCTTTTGCAACTCGATGAGAAGCTCAACCACCGACGCCTGCACGGAAACGTCGAGCGCCGAGGTAATCTCGTCGCAAATAACCAGTTTGGGACGTGACGCGAATGCGCGGGCAATTGCGACCCGTTGCTTCTCACCGCCCGAGAGCTGATGCGGGAAGCGGTTCATGTACTCACGCGGCAGGCGTACCTGTTCCAGGAGGTCGCCGATGATCTGCGTGTATTGGCCTGACGGGGTGTCGGTGTACAACTTCAACGGTCGCGACAGGATGTCTCGCACGCGTTGGCGCGGATTGAGCGAGGCGTCGGGGTGCTGGAAGATCATCTGCACATCCCGCCGGTAGAGCTTCCCCATGTCCTTCGCGCCGCTAATCTGTTTGCCTGCGAAGAAGAGCTGGCCCTCGAAAGGATTGAGGCCGGTCAGGGCCTTGGCCAGCGTCGACTTGCCGGAACCGGACTCACCCACCACGCCGAGAATCTCACCGGGCTTGACCGCAATGCTGATGGCACGGTTGCCGACGACGCTGGCTTTGCGCTTGCCGAGCAACCTGGCGAATGCCGAGACGCCGCCATAGGTCACGCTCAGCGCTTTGGCTTCGACCAACGCTTGGCCGCCGGTCTTTGGGGGGGCGCCAACGAGGCGGTGATCGGGCCGAGGCACGGCGCCGATCAGCCGCTTCGTATAGGGATCGGCTGGATGGGTGAACACCTGTTCCACGTCGCCTTGCTCGACGATGACGCCCTTGTGGATCACTGCCACCCGGTCGGCCACCTGGGAGACCAGTGCAAGGTCGTGCGAGATGTACAGTGAGGCAACGTGCGTTTCGGCCTGGAGCTCGGCGAAAAGATCAAGGATCTGCCTTCCAGTGATGACATCCAATGCGGTGGTCGGCTCGTCGAAGATGATGCATTCCGGCCTGCACGCGAAGGCTGTGGCGATCACGACGCGCTGCTTTTCTCCACCGGACGCTTCGTGTGGGTAACGGCGCATCATCCCCGTCGGGTCCTTGAGGCCGACGCGGTCGAGCATGGCAATGCCCTCCATGGCTGCCTGCTTGCGGGTCAGGTTGCGATGCCGGACCAACACTTCCGTCAGCTGCTCCCCGAGCGACAGGGTTGGATTCAGAGAGGTACTCGGATCCTGGAACACCATGCTGATGCGGCGCCCGCGAATGGAATCGATTTGCTTCGGAGTGACCTTCAATAGGTCTTCGCCGACCAGCTTGATGCTCCCGCTTGTCTCGATGGCGTTACCCGCGAGGTAGCGCATGATCGACCAGGCGAGCGAAGTCTTCCCGGAGCCGGACTCGCCAACGAGGCCGAGCACTTCGCCGCGATCGATCGTTAGGTTGAGATTGGCCAGTGCATGGAAGCGACCGTTCGGCGTCGCATAGTCGAGCGAGTAGTCTTTGACTTCAAGGACGTGATCCATGATAGGCCTCAGGTTTTGGGGTTGAGGGCATCACGAAGACCGTCGCCCAGAAGGTTGAAGCCGATGGCGACCATCGCCACGGCGGCGCTCGGCCAGAGGATCATCCAAGGGCTCAAGTGCATGAACTTGCGAGCCTCGGCGGCCATCAGGCCCCACTCGGACGCGGGAGGTTGTGCGCCTAAGCCGAGGAAGCTCAACGTCGCGAAAAGCATGACCGCGAAGGCCACGCGGATCGTCATCTCGACAACGACGGGCGCCACCACGTTCGGCAGCATCTCACGCAGGACGACGTACAGGCTTGATTCGCCGCGTGCGATTGCGGCACTGACGAAGTCCTGCTTGCGGATCGCCAGCGCCACGGAGCGGGTGATGCGGGTCATGCTCGGCACGAACGCGATGGCAATGGCCAGCACCGCATTGATCTCGCCCTTGCCCATCAGGTTGACGATGAGCAGCGCGAACAGCAGGCTCGGAATGGCCATGACAGCGTCGATCGTACGCATCACGATCTCGTCGAATCGACCGCCGAGGAAGGCGCACAAGGTTCCGATGAAGGCGCCGATCAAGCTGCCGATGGCAGTGGCCATGAACGCCAAAACGACCGTGGAGCGAGCGCCGTAGAGAATCCGGCTCAGCAAATCCCGTCCGTACTGGTCGGTGCCTAGCCAGTTTGCTGCGCTGGGTCCCTTGTAACGCGACAGCGGTGCCATGTCGTCGGGACTGTGAGGCGCCAGATAAGGGCCGAACAGCACCATCACCATGACGAGCCCGATGATCAGCATCCCCAGCTTGCCTTGCGGCGAGCGCATGAGGCGCGCGAAGAAATGGTTGGATCCGAGCTTTCCCGCCGAAGAAGACGCGACGCTGGGCTTTTCGCTCTGGAGCGGTGTGGCAATATCACTCATACTGAATCCTCTTGTCGAGCGCCGCGTAGGCCATATCAGCGACGAAGTTCACGACGCAATAGGTCGCGGCCATGATGAGGGCACCGGCCTGAATGGCGGGCAGATCACGGTTCTGGATGGCAACGATCAGTTGGCGTCCGATGCCTGGGAGGGCAAAGATTTCTTCAACGACGATGACACCACCTAGGAGGTAGCCCACATCAAGGGCAACGATCGTGATCGTGGGTAGAAGCGAGTTGCGCAAGCCGTGCTTGAAGAGGACCGCATGTTTCGACAGGCCCTTGAGACGGGCCGACCGGATGTAGTCCATGTGCAGCACATCAACCAGCTCGGAGCGGACCATCCGCGACACGTGCGCAATCAAGATAACCGAGACCGTGATCACAGGCAGCGCCAGATGCCGAAGTCCGCCGGAAAAGCTCTCCGAAAGCGGGATGTAGCCGGTCGCGGGAAGGATCTGCCAGAAGTCGGCGAAGACCAGCACCAGCAGCGTCGCCGTCACGAACTCTGGAAGCGACACGCCGACGTACGACACGACGCTCACAAGTACGTCGGCAATCTTGCCGCGGCGCACGGCCGCGATAATGCCCAGCGGGACGGCGATCATCAGCATGAAGCTGATCGACAGGAAGGCCAGGGTCAGCGAACGCCCCAACGCCTCCATCATCACCGGAGCGACGGCTTGTCCGGTGCGCATCGACTCGCCGAAGTCACCGCGGATCGCTCCGGTGAACCAATGCAGGTATTGCTGCCAAAGCGGGGCATCGAGACCCAACTGATCTCGCAACGCCTGCAGCGCATCGGGTGTGGCGTTTTCACCCAGCATCATCACCGCAGGATCGGCGGGCAACACCTGCGTAATGACGAAGACAAGGATCGACACGACGAGGAGCGTGTAGACGCTCAGTCCGATCCGTTTGAGGAAGTAGCTTAGCGACATGGTTGCTCCAAGCGAGGGCGCGCTTTAGGCGCGCTTCGGGGCGCCGTCGCCCAGCGAAACGTAGTCCAGACGGTAGACCAAGCCACGCGGGTTGACCTGGTAGC
This sequence comes from Variovorax sp. OV700, assembly GCF_900099805.1. Taxonomy (GTDB): domain Bacteria; phylum Pseudomonadota; class Gammaproteobacteria; order Burkholderiales; family Burkholderiaceae_C; genus Variovorax. The sequence goes on from NZ_FNDR01000001.1 coordinate 648,266, forward strand.
CTTCGACATAGCTGCGCTTGGCGCGAAGCAGATCGAAGTACACCGGAATGATGGAAGGCACTTCCTCCGTCATGAGTCTTTGCGCTTCGGCGTACAGCTCGGTGCGCTTCTTCGTGTCCGCCGTCGCGCGTGCGTCGGCCACCAGCTTGTCGAAGATCGCGTTGTTCCAGTGCGTCTCGTTCCAGGAAGCATTCGACGTGTACAACAGAGAGAAGATCGAATCGACGGTCGGCTGCATGTTGTAGAAGCCGACGTAGAAGTTGCCCTTCTTCCAGACCTGTTCCAGATAAGTGGCATGCGGCATCGTCTGCACATTGATGTTGAATCCAGCAGGCTTGGCCATTTCTCGAAGGGCAACGGCCATTTGCGTGCGGATCGACGGATTGTCGGAAGCGATCAGTGTGACGGTGAGGCCCTTGTCGTGGCCCGCTTCTGCCAGCAGCTTCTTCGCCTGCGCAATGTCCCGCTTGCGCTGCGGCAGTTCCCTGTAGAAGGGGTAGGAGGCACTAACGGGGTTGTCGTTCGCAACGGTGCCGTAGCCTTCGCCGACGAAATCCACCATCGCGGGGCGGTCGACGGTCAATGCAAGCGCCTGGCGGACCCGCACGTCGTTGAATGGCTTCTGGTTGCAGCCGAGATTGATGTTGCAGAACACGCCCGACGGCAGCTTCAGGGCGTTCACACCAGATGCAGCCTTTAAACGCGCGAACTCAGCGGGCTGCACCAGCGCCATCAGATCGGTATCGCCAGCGATCAGTGCGGAACCCTCGGCTGTCGCGTCTGGATATACCCGGACTTCAATGCGATCGAGGTAGGGGCGCGCCTTGTCGTAGTAAGCCTCGTTGCGCGCGACAACAACTATGCGCTCCGGCTCAAAGGTCACGAGCTTGAAGGGCCCGGTGCCGATGGCTTCGCGATTGAGTCTGCCCAAGCCTTTCTGCAGCACGGACGCCGGAACGATCTTGGCGCTCGGGAATGCCAGTGCGACGGGCAGATCCGCGTAGGGCGACGACAGGACGAACACCACGGTGCCCTTGTCAGGAGCGCTCACGCTCGCGATCGGGCCGATGTTCTGGCGACCCGGCGAGGCCGTCTTTGCGTCCAGGATGGCTTGGAAGCTTGCGACAACATCAGCAGACGTGCATGCCGAGCCGTCATGGAAAGCTAGTCCAGGGCGCAGCTTGAAGGTCCATTGGGTCAGATCGGGAGAACTGGTCCAGGACTGGGCGAGATCGGCCTCGGGGGCCATCGTCGGGCCAATCCGGGTGAGCCCTGAGTACAAGAGTTCGGCAACCAGGTACTCCGGCGTCACGCGCGCCACCAAGGGGTTCAGCTTGTTGACAGCCTGGTTGATGCTGACGCGCAGCGTGCCGCCGCGTTTTTGCGGGCCGGCAGCAAAGGCCGATGACATGGGAAGAGACAGCACAGCCAACGAGGCGGCGGCCCCGAAGAAATCGCGACGGTTCGCAGCAACAAGGGTGTTCATGTGGAATCGCTCAGTGGGTAGTTGCCCTCGGGAAGCGGAGTGCAAATGCGCTGGCAAACGGAGGTATCCGTCTCGCCATATGTATTACTATAAAGTTTATTGTTTTCTGCAGTAGAGGGAAAACAGCGTCTTGACAGATTGACTTTTTTCACATAGGCAACGAGATGCACTCCCTTCTTGGACGGCGCACTGCAACCACGTGGGCGACTAGGCGATGGGCATTTCGGTCTGCCACGCACGGCTGCGTCTCCCTCCAGAACCCACACTGAGGGGTAGCGGCAGATCGCGTCGGTTCTTGACGAAGCGTGGCCACGCCACCACCCCACGGGGCACTAGGGTGTTGCTGCGAAGGGCCGCGAGATTGACGGGGTCAATCACCGCCTGCGCAATGTGTTCTACCTACTGCTCCGGAGTCGGCCGCCAAGCGGGACGCAACCAATACATTGAGCATGACGTTCACGCTTTACGCGCGCTCACCGGCCCGCAACGAACCTTATTGAGTAGAAAAAGAAGTTGCCTCACTATCGCCAGTCGACGTCACAGCGCCTAGGACCAATGAGCAGCCTGGAGGACCTCAAGCAGTACGCGTCGCACTTCTGCGATGGCTGCATCGCGCAGTGCATCGGTTCGCCACCCGACTTCCACCGCGTAGCGCGGCATAGTCAACGGACAGGCAAACATCTGCAGTCCCGTTCGCGCCGCGATCGCCGAGGCGGCATGTTTGGGGATCGTCGCGATGGCGTCGCTGCCAAACAGAAGGTGAGGAAGCGCGGCGAAGTGCGTCGTCGAGGCGACCACGCGGCGCGGTCGCCCGATGGCCGCAAGCACCTCGTCCACCACGCCGATGAAGCCGCCGGAGGAAATGAGCAAGTGGTCTCTGCGGACGTACTCCGGCAAGGTCAGTCCTCGTGTGGACGGTGCATACGCAGGATCCATAAGGCACGCGTAGAGGCCCTGGCCAATCGCCTCGTGGCCAAGCAGACGCGAGGATAGGCCGCCCGACACCACGGCGACGTCGGCGAGCCGCGCTTGCAGCATGTTGCCCACCACCAGGCTGTGCGTCTGGCGGAACGCCAACCGCAATCCGGGTGCCCGGGCCGCCACCGCATCGATGAACAGCCGTCCGAACGCAACCTCGAAGTCGTCTGACAAGCCGACAACGATCGAGCGGCCGTGGAAGTCATTGCCACCGCTGCGGCTCATGGACAAGCTCTGGCGACACTTGTTGAGCCCCTCGCTGATCAGAGGTTTGAGCTCTTGCGCCCTTAGCGTCGGCACCAGCCCGCGGCCGGTGCGAGTAAAGAGTTGATCGCCATAGGTCTTGCGCAGCCGTGCAAGGGCCGCGCTCACAGCCGATTGAGTCAGCCCCAATCTCACCCCCGCTCGCGTAGCGCCGCCCTCTTCGTACAGGGCTTCGAAGACCTTCAGAATGTTCAGATCAACAGCGCTGATATCAATCATGGTCATATCAATCACAAACAGAACGGTGTTGATTGATTTTGCCGTGGATTCAATACTCGCAATATTCCTTCACACCTTCGATCTCCCATGGCCAAAACCAAAGTAGCCGCGCTTCAAGTCGGTGCTCTTCCCACTGGCAAAAAAGCGACCCTGGACCTCGTGCTGGGTTTCGAGGAAAAGATCATTGAATCCGGCGCGTCCGTGGTGGTGATGCCAGAAGCACTGCTGGGGGGCTACCCGAAGGGCGAGATCTTCGGCACGCGCCTAGGCTATCGGCTTCCGGAGGGGCGTGAGGCCTATGGCCGCTACTACTCCAATGCCATCGACGTTCCCGGGCCGGAAACAGATGCGCTCGCGGATCTCTCGCGCCGGGCAAAGGCGAGTCTGGTGGTCGGCGTGATCGAGCGCGGCGGCAACACCCTCTATTGCTCCGCCCTGTTCTTCGAGCCTGAGAGCGGGCTGATGGCCAAGCATCGCAAGCTGATGCCGACCGGCACCGAACGCCTGATTTGGGGCCAAGGCGACGGCTCAACGCTTCCGATCGTTGATTCAGCCGCAGGTCGCCTGGGTGCAGCCATCTGTTGGGAGAACCACATGCCGCTGCTGCGGACAGCGATGTATGCGAAGGGGGTGCAGATCTGGTGTGCACCGACGGTGGACGAGCGCGATGTCTGGCAATGTTCCATGCGCCACATCGCGCACGAGGGACGCTCCTTCGTGATCAGTGCGTGTCAAGTGCAGCAGTCCCCGTCCCAGCTTGGAATCGAGGTGCCGAATTGGGAGCCATCCCGCCCCCTGATTCGCGGAGGCAGCCTGATCGTCGGACCGTACGGCGATGTGTTGGCTGGTCCCCTCTTCAACGAGGTCGGGCTGGTCGTGGCCGAGATCGATACCGAGGAACTAGTGCGCGCGCGCTACGACTTCGACGTGGTGGGGCACTACGCACGACCGGACGTTTTCACATTGAGCGTGGACACGAGGCAGAAGCGCCCAGTCGAATTCAACTGAGCCTGCGGCAATGAGCGCACAGTTGCCGATGTTGATCGTCCAGATGGGACGCCCGCCGCACGACGTGAGTGAAGTGCTAGGCGAACAACCGGACTGGTTTCTCGCCGCGCTCGCTCCCGCGAACCTCGACGTGCTGGTGGTGCGCCCGCACATGGGCGAGCCGTTGCCGCAACCGGGCAGCTTTGCTGGCGCGGTCGTTACTGGCTCATGGCACATGGTGACCGATCTCCATGACTGGAGTGAACGCACGGCCGAGTGGATCCGCCAGCTGGTTGCTGCGGATGTGCCACTGCTCGGCGTCTGCTACGGACATCAGCTCATGGCCCACGCCCTTGGCGGGCTTGTGGGCTACCACCCGCGAGGTCGGGAACTGGGCCTCCAGACCATCCGACTGTTGCAGGAGAGCATCAACGACCCCCTCCTGGCACACATCCCCGGCGAGTTTCCGGCGCTACTGACGCACGCACAGACGGTCCTGGTCAAACCACCCGGCGCTGTGGTCCTAGGTGCCTCGGACCATGACGAAAATCAGATTCTTCGCTACGGCCCGAATGCCTTTTCCATTCAGTTTCATCCGGAGTTCACGCCGGCGATCATGTCGGTGTGCATCCAGCGACGCAGAACCATCCTCGAACAAGAAGGCGCAGGCGTCGAACGGCTGCTCCTTAACCTTGCGCCTACGCCCGATGCTCACGCGATTCTCATGAAGTTCGCCACCACAGCCGCACAGGTGTCGGCTGACTTTCGGTAACCGAGGCGAACTCCAGCGCGCGGGATCCATCAGGTGCGCGATAGCCGTTGTGGACGTCCTTATCCTTATCGATGCAACAACGAATGCCTATGATCCAGCCCCCCTCTTTCATCGGAATCAGCTCTGAGCAATTGGAAATACACCCGTCGTAAGACTTCGGAGGGTGGTACCGGAGGGCAGTGCATCTGTATACGTGAAGTTGGAGTACTTCAATCCAACTAGTTCATACGAAGATCGCATGGCGAAGACGATGGCCGCAACGGCGTCAACCTCTTGATCATCGGGCCGCTGGGCGGCGATCACACGTATCCTTGACGGACGGCAACTCAACGTTTTAGGGCGCCACTAGGGCATGCGTCACTTGGACTGCAGCTGTGCTCCGACGAACGCCAGCAGGTAGCGCTCGGGTCGATCAACGCAGAACCTTGTGATCATCTGCTCGATGAAGTCTGGCGGCACGCCCTCGGTGAACTTCATCGTCGCCGTCAGCCGCTGCAAGCAGATTTCCTGGACGTCTTCAGAGATCGTTGGCAAGGCGTGCCCGCAGTGCTTCGTGGCCTGGAAGGCGACCAGCAGAACGTGGATCGGCACCTCAAGCTGCAGCATGTCGACCCCGTAGCGAGGGAACACGAGGATGGAGGCCAGCAGGTTCGGCTGCTGGACGTAGATTTCGTCAGCCAGCTCAACCTTCTGTTGCGCGCTCATGCGGTCGAGGTCGATGTTCGCCCGGACCATCACGGCCTGCGTGAGCAAGGTCATCGAATGCAATCGCGCAGCCCCATACACAGCGGCGCCACCCACAGCCGGTGCGTTAGCCGTTGGCGGACGCTCTGGCATCGCTCCTGCTGAACCAGAATGCCCACAACCAGCAGTCGGCGCTCGACGCAGGTGCGACCTGCACGGCCTCGCCGCGGATTGTCAGGCAGGCCGAGGAGCTCATGCTGCGGCGGCTGTGAGCCCACGTTTCGGTGAACGACCTTTGCATCGAATGCGGCGTGTCTCGCCGCACGCTGTTCGCCGCCTTTCAGTCTTGCCACGGTGTAGGTCCGATGACGTGGCTGCGAGAACGGCGGTTGGAAGCGGCGCGGGGCGCGCTGTAAAAGCCGAGCCGCGGCGGAATTCGCGTGGCCGACATCGCTCTCGAGTACGGCTTCACCCATGTCGGCGACTTTGCCGGGGCGCATCGCCGGCAATTTGGCGAGGCGCCATCACAGACGTTGAGGCGCGGCTGGGCATACGCCTGAGACTCCAGCCTGCCATAGCTTTTCGGCATCACGGCCCTGCGCGAATGGTATTTGCCGCGCGGATGACGCGAGCCTAACCTTCCGGTCATTCGAAACGGAGGTCCTACGTGACTGTTTTCAAGATCGAGAGATGCCATGGCACTTGACATAGCCGGTGAGTACGTCGTTCCGGCCTCCCGGGCGACCGTGTATTCCGCGATGAACGATCCCGCGATCCTGAAGCAGTGCATCCCAGGCTGCGAAGAGATCGAGGAGAGATCCGACGGCGAATTCGCCGCGATTGTGCGTTTCGAGTTCGGACCGCTGAAGGCGCGATTCAGGGGCAAGGTCCGCCTCTTCGATCGAGATCCGCCCAATGGCTATCGACTGGTCGGCGAGGGCGAGGGAGGCGTTGCAGGCTTTGCCAAGAGTTCAGCCGTCGTGGCCCTGGAAGACACCCCGACCGGGACAAAGTTGACCTACCAGCTCGAAGCGAATGTCGGCGGCAAGATCGCTCAGCTCGGGCAACGCTTGCTCATGTCGACGACTAAAAAGATGGCCGATCAGTTCTTCCAGAATCTGGTGGCGGCGTTGACTGAACCGGTTCGTACAGAGCTGGAAGCGAAGCCGCAATGAAATCCGAAGAGCCACTGATTCCCCAGCTTCCTTCGTTCGATTTGCACGGCAAACGCGCGCTTGTCACGGGCGCCGGGCGTGGAATCGGATTCGCGGCCGCTTTCACGTTGGCCGCGGCCGGCGCCCACGTGGTGCTGGCAGCGCGGACCCGCGCTGAGATCGAAGCCGCCGCATTGAGGATCCGGGAGCTCGGCCACCGAGCGGACACGCTCACAGTGGATGTCGCCGATCTGGAGGTCATGGCCAAGGCAATGTCGGAAGCCGAGCCGTTCAACATCTTGGTGAACAACGCCGGGACCAATCGGCCGGCGGCTGTGCTCGATGTCGAGCCGGCTGACTTCGACACGGTCTTCAACCTGAACGTCCGCGCGGCCTTCTTCGTGGCCCAGGCGTTCGCCAAAAGGCTGGTCAACCTGGGTCGACCGGGTTCCATCATCAACATGTCGTCGCAGATGGGACATGTCGGGGCCGCAAGGCGTGCGGTGTATTGCGCGTCCAAGCACGCGGTCGAAGGATTCACTAAAGCGATGGCGATCGAACTTGGACCTCACGGCATACGCGTCAACTCCCTCGCCGCCACCTTCATCGAAACTCCGATGACCCGACCGTTCCTGGCCAATGAGGACTTCAAGTCCGAAGTGCTGCAGAAGATCAAGCTAGGAAGGCTCGGACAGGTGACTGATCTGACGGGCGGGATACTGTTCCTCGCTTCAGACGCATCCAGCCTGATGACGGGAAGTTCACTCGTCATCGATGGCGGCTGGACCGCGGATTAAAGTTTTCGGGTTGCAGCACAGCGGCGCCCATCGCCTATGTCCGAAGGCGCCGAACCAAGCATGCAAAGCGGTACACGCATTGTCGAGTATTCTGCGGCTGGCAAAGTCCTCGCATCGCCTACCCGCTCCCAACTCGACATGAATCTGCGGCAGCTCCAATACTTCCTCCAAATCGCGGAGTTGCGCAGCTTCACACGCGCCTCGCAGGTGCTGCACATCGCGCAGCCGGCGCTGTCGCGCCAAATTCGTGGCCTGGAGGAGGACATCGGCGCGCCCCTCTTCAACCGGACGACCCATGGGATCACGCTGACCGAGCAAGGCCGGGCGCTGGTGGACCGCGGAAGTGCGCTGCTGCAACAGTTCAAGCGCCTGCGCGACGAGGTGGCAACCCCAGGGATACCGCAGGGCGATCTGGCGGTAGGGATGCCTCCGGCGCTGCGCGAAATGCTGACGCGCCCCCTGCTGGCGGCCTACTGCCGCGCGCACCCGAACGTCAACCTGCACATCCACGAAGGAATCAGCATCGACCTCGCCAGCCTCGTGCAGCGAAACAGGCTGGATTGTGCTGTTCTCGTCGATCTCGGCGACCTGCCAGGCTTCGCGAAGATTCCACTTGCAAGGGAACAGTTGTTCCTTGTCGGCCCACGCGGGGAGAAGCTGGATGTTCGCAAGGCGGTTCCGTTGAAGATGGCTGCGGGCAAGCCGCTGATCCTCACGAACCGGTTGAACAATTTCCGACTCGCGATCGAGGATGCACTGGCGAAGCAGGATCTGCCTCCGACCATCGTGTGCGACAGCAATTCCACCAGCATGATTGTGGACCTCGTGACGGATGGTCTCGGCTTCAGCATCCTACCTTCCTCCGCCATCGATGCCGCACTGCGTGCGCGCAAGCTTTCAGCGGCGCCGATCGAGGAACTGTCCATCAATTGGGCCGTCGTTTATCCCTTGAATGCCGACCTGACAGCGGCCGGTTCCGCCTTCACGAATCTGCTGTACGAACTCGCGAAGGAACGGATCGCGAGCGGCGCGTGGCCCAGCGCCGAACTCCTGCGTTAGGGCAGCAGCTCTCCATCGGTTGGGGGGCAGTGAGGACGAATTGGTGTCCTGCAGAGACAGACAGCGATCTCCGGATTCCCAGAGGGAGAAGCGCTTTGCCTAGACGTCCTGGATCTTGGCCAGCTTACCGACCTAGGTTCGCCTAGCAGCGTCCGTCCTCGAAGGCAAAATGCGCGACCAGCGTGCGGGCGCGAATCGCATCGAAAGGATCGCGTTCAATGGAGCGTCAGCGGGCGAACGACGGGAGGCGAGAACTCGCAACCCACCATTGCCCGAGCAAAGAAGTAGTCATTCCGTGCGGACTCGCTGGCACGGTCCAGATCGAGGCGACCGTTCTGGTCGCAGGGGAAAGCGAAGTCTCGGCCGGATTTGATTAGGGACTCGAAGCGCACTTCATACTCGCTTCGCTCTTGTGTCATCTGCAACATATCGGCCTCCTTGGTCGCCTACTGTTGTCGGTTTGCCTGGAGCCCACGGTTATCCGTCTTTTTGATGAAGCCTTCCACGGACACAGACTCCCAGACACCTGCCCTGTGATACGGGTCGGCTTCGATGAAGGCCCTGGCGGCGCCCATGTCGGCCGCCTCGACCAGGTACGCACTGCCTGTCACTGTCACAGCGTCCTGGGCGACCAGAGGACCGGAAATGAGAATCTCGGCGGCCTTCCCGGTCTCGGCAAGGTAGCCCTGGTGCGCCTGGAAGTTTCGCCTGCGCAGCTCAGGCCCTCCAGGCTGGTCGATGCAGCGAATCAGGAAATGCATACCCATCCTCATGTATTGCCTTCGCACTCAGCGGGCCCTAGCTGCCTCGTTCTTCGCATCGATCGCTGCAAGGATGCGTTCGGCGGTCATCGGCATGTGCGTCATTCGCACGCCAATGGCATCGAAGATGGCATTGCCGATCGCCGGCGCAGTGGGCGCGATCGTGGCTTCGCAAAACCCCTTGGCTTGGAAGGGGCCGTCCGGCTGAGGAATTTCGACGATATGCGTCGACACTCCTGCATTGGGGGGGGCGTCCTTGGCCGTGGGGAACCTGTAGCTTTCGAGGTCTGCATTGCGGATCGCTCCCGACTCCAGCTGCAGCTCCTCGTATAGCGCGCCACCCAGTCCCATCGTCAACGCGGCATGCATCTGTCCTTCGCATGACATGGGATTGATCGCGCGGCCGACGTCATTAGCGATAGCGATCCTCTCGAGCCGCACCTGGCCCGTCTCGATGTTCACGGCGACTTCCACTGCTTGCGCTGCTCTCGTGCAGAACGAAAAGATTCTTCTCAAGCCGTCGTCACCGCATTTGCCGGTTTCAGGATCCACCTTGCTGGCGGAAACGTAGAAGGTTGCCTTTCCAAGCAGTTCACCACCAGTGGGCAGGAAAGAGCCGGTGAAGTACGGTGTCCGGAACAGGTCCTTCACACGTACGAATCGCTCGGGTTCGCCCTTGACAAACACCTTCATGTCAGCCAACTCCAGGTCACCGGCGTCGGCCTCAAGCACCGGCGCGGCCAGCTTGAAGACCTGCAGCTTCACGTCGTCGCACGCCATCAGCACCGCATTGCCGCCTGCAAAGGTCAATCGGCTCGAACCGGAGAGCTGGTCGTAGGGGGTGACCCAAGTGTCGATCTGCGCCGTTCGCACACGGGCCGGGTCCACCTGCAGCGCCTCCGCAGCCAATTGGATGAACGTCGTGCTGCTCCCCTGACCCATGTTCCCTGCGCTGTGCCGGATCTCCACCGTCTCGTCGTTGTGAATTTTCACGAACGCAGTGGATGCGGACGGCGCGATGCTGTCCTTATTGGCGATCGCCAGCCCGCGGCCTCTGCGCCATGGCCCATCTTTCCTGACGAAATCGGAGCCCCAGCCAATCGCCGTGGTGATCTCGCGGATCAGTTCTTCGCCGGCCACGGAGTGTTGGTTTTCCCCCGCCGTATTTATTTCTCCTTCGACAAGCACGTTCTTCAACCTGATCGCAACGGGATCTATGCCAATCGCATGCGCCAGTTCGTCCATGTGCGACTCGAGGGCCCAGTGGATCTGCGTGTTGCCGAAACCTCGGTATGCGACGCCTGGCGGCTGGTTCGTATAGACAACATAGTTGTCTAGCTTGAAGTTCGGGAAGCGATACGAGCCAAGCGGCCCGTAGCTAGCCTGCCGGGTGACCAGGAAACCGTGCTGCGCGTAGGCGCCCCCATTCACCAGGACGAACATTTCGCAGGAAACGATCGCGCCATCCTTCTTGACGCCCGTCTTGAGCTTGATCTCGAAAGGATGCTGCACACCCGCCCAGCAGAGCGACTCCTCCTGCGTGTACTCGATCTTGATGGGCCTGTGCCCTGCCGCCTTCGAAAGCACGGCGCAAAGCCCTTCGGACTTCATCTCGATTTTGCCGCCGAAGCCGCCGCCGACGTACTTGGGAATAATGACGCGGATCTTCGAGTGGGGCAGGTCGAGCGCTTCGCTGATCTGGTTGAGGAGACAGTACGCAGCCTGGGAAGAAGACCAGACAGTCACGTTTCCGTCACCGTCCCACAGCGAGACAGAGTTGTGACGCTCCATCGGCGCATGGGCAATCATCGCGTTTGTATAGGTGCTCTCTACAATCCTGTCGGCCTGCTCGAAACCTACCGTCACGTCGCCGCTCCGTATCCTGTAATACCCGAAGGCGTTGGGATGGTCCGGGTTGTATTGCTCGGGCCCGATCGGCACGCGCCGGTAGCCGGCCTGCTCCTCGTGAATGATGGTCGGCGGGTCGCTGCGAAACGCCTCGTGTACGTCGAAGACGGCCGGCAAGTCCTCGTACTCGATCTCGATCAGATCGCATGCCTCTTCGGCGATTGCTTCACTCTCTGCCGCAACCGCGACAACAGGCTCGCCGATGTAGCGGACTTTCGTCCTGGCCAGGAGTGGCTCGTCGTAGCAGCCGAATCCGAACAGCGTCTGCGGGCAGTCCGTATCGACGATGACGGCATGGACTCCGGCGAGCGCCTTGGCCTTGCTCGTGTCGACGCGGACCAGCTTCGCGTGGGGCCGGGTGCTGCGTTTGATCTTCGCCCACAGCATCCGCGGCATTTCCAAGTCCATCGCGAACTTGCCGGACCCGGTAACTTTCCCGATGCCCTCTTCTCGCTGGATGTTTTTTCCGATCGCAATGGTTTCCATGACCTTACCCCGCATCACTGAGATTGAGCGAGAGGGTTGGATCCCCGCGCAGTCGCCGCCGCAGCCTGGATGGCCTCGACGATCTTGACGTAGCCGGTGCACCGACAAAGGTTGCCGCGTATCGCGTCGCGAATCTCCGCCTCTGAAGGATTCGGATTGGCGGCGAGCAGTGCCTTGGCGGTCATGATCATCCCCGGGGTGCACCATCCACACTGGAAAGCTCCATGCTCGAGGAAGGCCTGCTGCAGCGGATGCAGGTTCTGCGCATTGCCGATGCCTTCGATCGTCTCGACCGAATGGTTTCCCACCTGCATGGCGAGCACGAGACAGCTGCGGACCGGCATGCCGTTCACGAGCACGGTGCAGGCCCCGCAGATTCCCTCGCCGCAGGTTTCCTTGGTCCCGGTCATCCCGAGATCGAGGCGCAGCATGTCCTTCAGGAGCGTGTTCGGTTCCACGTCCCGCCGACAGGTCTTGCCGTTCAGTTCAAATTCGAGATTCCGGCTCATTCTTGTCTCCTAGACCGCTGCCCGCTGGGCAGCTAACTTGATCGCGTCCCTGACGTAAACGCCGACCAACCTTCTTCTGTACTCCGCTGACCCGAACACGTCGCTGTCCGGCGATGCGTCTTCTTGTGCAGCGGATGCTGCGGCCGCAACGGTTGCTTCATCCAGCGACATTCCGAGCAGAGCCCGCTCCGCACCGAGAGCGCGAATGGCTGTTTCCGCGGACCCCGCGAGCGCAATCCGCGCGTTCACACACCGGCCCCGTTCCATCACGAGCACCACCGCCGCAGAAACTAGGGGCGTTTCCATGGCTGCGCGACCCGTGTGCGCGAGGTAGGCCATCCCGCAGCCGCGAGGCGGCTTCGGCACCTGGATTTCGCTGACGACTTCCGCCGCCTGAAGATCCGTCCAGAGGTGACCCTTGAAAAACTGGTCGAGCGGCACAGTCCGCGTTCCGGAGGGGCCAATGATGGACATTCGCGCCTCCAGCGCGAGCAGCGCGGGAGCCGGGTCGCTGGCTGCATGTCCCACGCACAGGTTGCCCACCAAGGTTCCCCAGTTCCTGACCGCGCTCGCCGACACCTCGCGCTCAGCATCAGCAAGCACAGGGTATTCACGCTGGACTGCTTGGCTCTCCAAAACTTGGGTGTGGGTGGCGAGCGCGCCGATGTGCAGCCCCCAATCATCCATGCGCACGTAATCCAAGCCCGGGATCGACTTCAGGTCGATCAGGCAGGTCGGCTCGATGACACGGTACTTCATCATGCGTACGATGGATTGGCCGCCCGCCAGGAGCTTCCCGCCATCCGGGTGCGCTTCCAAGGCGGCGCATGCCTCCTGGAGGCTCCGCGGAGCGATGTAGTCGAACTTTGGCAAGGCCATGGGATACCCCTCAGGCAGTGACTGGTGCGCGGCCCGAATCGACGATCCGCTCCGCTTCCACGCCGGGCCTCGCTGGCTTCAGGTGTGCGTCGAACCAAGCCACTGATTCACGCATCACGATCTCGAAGACCTTCGGATCGACGAACTGGTACACGTCATAGTGATCCGCGCCCGGAATGGTGACGAGCCGCTTGGGCTCCTGCGCCTTGGCGAAGAGCGCATACGACTCCTCGACGGGCACGAGGCCGTCCCGCTCGCTGTGAATGAACAGGATCGGCCGAGGCGAAATCTGATGCACGACGGCCTCGGGCTTGTGCGTGAGGGTCGCCTCGGCGTTCTCCAGCGGATACCCACCGGTGTATGTCTCGGCAGCCTTGACTTTTTCTGTGATTACCGCGCGCGAGTGCGGATCGCCAGGCATCAGTTCCGTCACGTCCACGCGCTCCGAATTTCCCGTCACCACGCGCTGCTTCCTGTCCTCTTCCAGCCTGTCCAGGAACTTCAGCCATTGCCAGTGCCCACGGAGGCTCTTCATCCAACGCTCGCCGTCGCCGACCGGCACGACCGAGACGACGCACCGGACACGGTCATCTTCTGCGGCTGCGCAGATGACGTTACCGCCCCCGAAGGACGTTCCGTAGAGCGCGATACGCCGCGGATCAACGCTTGCAAGCGTACCGACGAAGGTCACTGCGTTCCGAATGTCTTCCACCTGCTCCCGTGGGATGAGGCGTGCTCTGGTGCCTTCACTCGCGCCGAAGCCGCGATGATCGAACACGAATGCGACATAGCCATTTTCGGCAAGTCGCTCGGGCACCGGAAGGAGATAGACATCTTTCATGCCCGTGTAGCCGTGGCAGCCGACAACGGTCGGACGGCGTTCACCGGGCTTGAGGTCGTCCGGCTCATACAGCAGGCCGCTGAGTCGCACGCCATCGCTGTAGAAAGTCAGCTTAGTGATCTTTGCCATTTGTTCACCCACATCATCGTTAAAAGGTGAACGGAGTGTGGGCCGATGCATCCGTCTAAGCCAATACCATTTTTCTTCGCGTCCATGCCGGCGCGCTATGTGGCTTTCAGCTGTTCATCTCGGACTACGAGTAAACCCGCCCCGTGCAGCCAGCATGGCCCCATGCCGCAACCATATTAGACGAGGCGAGGGAAGGCGAATAGCGTTCGGGACCTTGCACAACCACCTGAACCGCCCGAAGGAGATATACCTTGAAACGCCCCTCACACTTACGGCATTCGTTGCTCATCGCCGCCTCCCTGCTGGCTCCCGCAGCATGGGCAGAGGCGGACTATCCCTCACGTGCTATCCGAGTGATCGTGCCCCTGCCCGGGGGCTCGTCCCCGGACGTGATCGCCCGCCTCTGGGCTGACGGTCTGGGCCGTCGATTAGGCCAGCCCGTGGTGATCGACAACCGGCCCGGGGCCGCCACCATCGTCGGTGCGCAGGCTGCGGCCACCGCACCCGCGGATGGCTACACCCTCTTCTACACAGTGGGCAGCACGACGTCCCTCAATCCCTTCGTCTATTCGGCATCGCGATTGCCTTACAAGACGGAAGACTTCGTGGGCGTGGTGCGGACCGTCTCGGTCCCGTATGTGCTGGTGGTCTCGGCCAACTCGCCCATCAGGTCCACCGCGGAGCTGATCGCCTCGGCGAAAAAGAACGGCGACAAGATGAACTACGCAAGCTATGGCATGGGGCAGACAACGCACGTGCTGATGACGCGTTTTCTTAACGCCTCGGGCGCCACGATGACCCATGTTCCGTACAAGGACGGTGGCATCACCGACATCATTTCCGGCGTGGTGAACGCGTCGTTCGAACCGAGCACCACAGCGATCCCGCAAATTGCAGGAGGGAAATTGCGCGGCTTGGCGGTGACCGGAGCAAAGCGCTTGGCCACGCTACCGGACGTTCCCACGGTCTCCGAGACCATTCCTGGCTTTGTAGCGGACTCCTGGCAGGGAGTTCTGGTGCGCAAAGGCACACCCGCAGCAGTCGTGCAGAAGATCGCCGCGGCCTCGCAGGAGATTTTGGGCTCGGAGGAGTTCCGCACCAAAGCGCGCGATCTCGGCCTGCAAGCCGTCCAAGGCACTCCAGCCGAGTTTCAGAACTTCATCAGTGAGGACGCTCGAGCCTGGGAGAAAGTAGTGAAAGACAACAACATCCGCGCGGAATAAGGAGCCAACCATGACCAAACGATTCGACGAAAACAAGTTCAAGATGTCCCACTTGCGAGACGTTGCCGAGCGATGCAGTAACTGGGGCCGCTGGGGTCCGGATGATGAGATGGGCACACTCAATTTCGTTGGTCCCAACGAGATCATTGCTGCGTCCGGGCTCGTGAAGCGGGGCCGTGTTTTCTCGCTTGGACTGAACTTCGACAGAAACGGTCCTCAAAAAGGGCTTTGGGGCAATCGCCACAACCCGATCCACACCATGCTCGCCACCGGGACCGATGCGGTTGCGGGCAACCAGGACGCGGGCGGGCTGCGCTACGCAGACGATGCCGTCTCCATGCCGCTGCAATGCGGCACCCAGTGGGACGCCTTGGGTCACATCTTCTATGACGACAAGATGTGGAATGGGTACGACGCCAGGCTGGTCGACACCAACGGCGCCCAGAAGAACGGCATCGAAAAGGTGAAGGACCGCATGGTCGGCCGAGGCGTACTGCTAGACGTCGCACGCCACTTGGGCCGTAGCTCGCTGGACGACGGAGAGGCGATCACGAGCGCCGACTTGGACGCGGCAGCAAAGACGCAGGGGGTCGAGATCCGGCGAGGCGACTTCGTCATCGTGAGGACCGGACACATGGAGCGATGCCTGGAAGGCAGCGAATGGGGTGGCTACGCAGGTGGTTCCGCTCCCGGGCTCGCTTTCGAGACTGCGGAGTGGATCCACAAGAAGGAAATCGCCGCCATCTGCACCGATACTTGGGGTTGCGAGGTGCGACCGAACGAGACCGACGAGTGCACGCAACCCTGGCATTGGGTTGTGATCCCAAAGATCGGCATCTCCATGGGCGAGATTTTTTTCCTCAAGGACCTCGCTGCAGATTGCGCGACCGACGGTGTCTACGAGTTCATGTTCGTTGCTCCACCGCTTCCGATCACCCGCGCGGTTGGATCCCCCATCAACCCCATGGCCATCAAGTAACCCGCCGCTTACGCCCGTGCGCCGAGACGCGGCGCACGGCTGTGCCGATGCAAGTCTTCCTCACCTTCTTCGAAGCCAAACCATGATTCATCACATCAAAAGGGGCAAGGCGCCCCAAGCAAAACTGCAAGCCAACGCGCTGGTCCAGACCACGGTTCAGGCGATTCTTTCTGACATCGAGCAACGAGGCGAAAGCGCAGTTCGCGAATACTCCGAGAAGTTCGACAAATGGAGTCCGGAGGCCTTCCGCCTGAGCAAAGCCCAGATCGACTCGGCCATCGACTCGCTGTCGTCCCAAGCTCGAAAGGACATCGAATTCGCGCAGACCCAGATTCGTCGCTTTGCGCAGATTCAGCTGTCAACGCTGCGGGATGTCGAAGTTGAAACATTGCCAGGCGTCGTGCTGGGGCACCGCAACATTCCCATGAAGTCTGTCGGCTGCTACATCCCCGGCGGCAAGTATCCGCTGATCGCGTCAGCTCACATGAGTGTGCTGACCGCCAAGGTGGCGGGTGTCGATCGCGTCATTGCCTGTGCGCCACCGTTCGACGGAAAGCCTTCCCCCGAGATCGTGGCAGCCATGGCGCTGGCCGGGGCGGACGAGATCTATGCGTTGGGAGGCGTCCAGGCAATCGCTGCAATGGCCCTCGGAACCGAGAGCATCGCGCCGGTAGACATGATCGTCGGACCCGGCAATGCCTTCGTTGCCGAGGCCAAGCGCCAATTGTTCGGGCGGGTCGGCATCGATCTGCTTGCCGGTCCGACCGAGACCATGGTCATCTGCGATGACAGCGTGGACGCCGAATTGGTGGCGGTCGATCTTCTCGGGCAAGCCGAGCACGGCCCCACTTCGCCGGCCGTATGCATAACGACGAGCCGAAGCATCGCGGAGCAACTTCCGGCTGCCATTGAAAGCGTTCTTTCCCGATTGGAAACGCGCGCCGTGGCGGCCCAGTCATGGACCGACTACGGTGAAATCATCCTATGTGACTCGGACGAAGAGATGCTGCAGGAGTCGGAGCGGATCGCATCCGAGCACGTGCAGGTGATGACCAGAAACCCCGACTGGTTCTTGCAGAACATGCGCAGCTATGGCGCATTGTTCCTCGGCCACCGCACCAACGTCTCTTATGGCGACAAGGTGATCGGCACCAATCACACCTTGCCTACCATGGGAGCCGGCCGGTACACCGGCGGTCTCTGGGCAGGCAAGTTCATCAAGACGCACACCTACCAGCGTGTTCTAACTGACGAAGCTTCGGTGATGGTGGGTGAGTATTGTTCCCGTCTGTGTGCCCTTGAGCACATGGCTGGTCATAAGGAGCAAGCGGACATTCGCGTCCGCCGGTTCGCAGCAAATACTTGAAGAGAGGCGCAGGCGGCCCACGCGGATTGTCGGTAGACGGGGCCGCGTGCCCAACGGCCGCCCGCCGACGAACGCGCCTCAGCGGCCGTAGAGTGAAGTGAACGACGCTTTGCCCAGCACCTTGTTGCCTAGCGCTTTGTTCAGCGCGAAGCCGTGGAGCGCCGGGGTGCCGGTCTTCGGAATCCCAGCCGCTTCGTACAGGTCATCCACGGCGAGCGCATACACCGTGAAGACGTAGCGATGCGGCTTGTCGCCCACCGGCGGACAAGGGCCGCCATAGTTGCCGTTCGCACCGGCAGCGCCTGTGTCTTGATAGTCGTTCATCCCTCCTGTGGCGCCAGCCGGCAGGCTGGAGGCAGCATTGCCAGCCCCCTGCGGGAGCTGCGTCGCTGACGCGGGTATGTTGTAGATCGCCCAGTGCCAGAAGCCACTACCGGTGGGAGCGTCAGGATCGTACATTTGAAGCGCGAACGATTTGGTGCCGGCCGGCGCGCTCTTCCATACTAGGGCCGGAGAAATGTTCTCACCCTTACAGCCGAAGCCGTTCAGCACGAACTTGTTGGCAATCCTCCCACCCTTGGCAATGTCGGGGCTGGAGAGGCTGAATTTGTCGCTTGCCTGTGCGAAGACTGGAGACAGCATCAGAACAGAAACGCTGGCGAGGAGCAGCGCCTTGGGCGAAAAACGGCGTTGGATATTCATCGGTTTCCTTTTGGGGGTTGAGAAGAGTTGATCCGACTCGCACTGTGCGATGTGTGAAGTGAGCGAGCAGCGCTCGAATTGAGGTAGAGACTCATGGCGGTCATTCGACCTTTCCGATCCGCTGGACAACCTTCGCCATGGCCTGAGCGTCCTTTGCGACAAATGCAGTGAACTCCGGGGTGTCGAGGTACTGCATGTAGGTACCAGCTGCCTCCAGGGATCGGGCCGCACGCACGTCGCTAGCAGCAAATTTAGCCGCCTCCCGAAGTTTGGTCGCAATGGCAGTCGGTGTCGAAGCAGGAGCAAACAGACCCGTCCATTGCAGGTAGGTCACTGGAACTCCTGATTTTTTCAGGCTGGGCACTTCCGGAAGTGTCGGGATCGTCCCCTCACCCCAATGCGCGAGTGCTCGAAGCTTTCCGGCCTGGATATGGCCCGCGACCGTCGAAGGCCCCGTGGCCAAGGCATCCACCTGACCTCCGAGGAGCGCCACAACGGCAGGAGCTGCACCGGTAAACGGAACATGCAACATCGAGGTTTTGGCCGCGGCATTCAGCTGTTCGAACGGGACATGCATCGTCCCGTAGTTGCCCGATGATCCAAAGGTGTGCTCACCCGGTCTTGCACGCAGCGCTGCTGCGAACTGCTCGAAATTTTTCCAGGGGCTGTCAGCCTTGACCACGAGAACTACCGGGTCCGCTGTGAAGCGAGCAATGGGCTCGAGTTGAGCGAGTTCGAACATGGGCCGACGCTGACGGATGGCATCCGCTTCGGGCAACACGACGACAGAGGAAAGCGCCATGAGCACGGTGTAGCCGTCAGGCTTCGCCTTGGCGACCTGCGACATGCCGATGCCTCCCCCGGCACCTGCCTTGTTCTCGACAATGACAGGCTGCTTCAGGTAGCGACCCATGGCTTCCGCCACGGGTCGCGCAGCAATATCAGCTGCGCCACCTGGCGGGAATGGCACGACCATGGTGATCGGTTTCGACGGATATGCGTCTTGTGCCGAGGCCGGCGCATGGAAAAACACTGTTGCAGTGGCCAAGCCGATCAACACCCGGCGCTTCTTCAACCCGCGGGTCGGGCACAGGTTTATCTCAGTCATCGGGTGCGGACGCGATTGTTCAGTTCGCCCAGCCCCGTGACTGCGACACGGACGAGGTCGCCGTGCTGCAAGAACTTGGGTGGCGAATGGCCGATTCCGACGCCAACGGGCGTGCCTGTTGCGATAAGGTCGCCGGGCAGAAGCGTCATTGCCTTCGACAGAGTCGAGATCAAGTTCGGCACGTCGAAGATCAGGTCTGTGAGCATGCCGACCTGGCGCAGTTCACCATTCACCCAGGTCTGCACTTTGAGCGATGGGATGGGGGCTTCGTCCTCCGTGGTAATCCACGGGCCGACGGGGCAGAACGTATCGAGCGACTTCCCGAGGAACCACTGCGCGTGGTTCTTTTGCAGATCGCGCGCTGTCACATCGTTGAGGGCGACGAATCCGAAGACTTTCGCAAGGGCATCCGCCGGAGACACATTGCGGCACTCGGCACCGATCACCACGCCGATCTCGCCCTCATAGTCGACTGACGAGGTGTGTGCCGGGTCAAAGACGATGTCATCGGAAGGCCCTGCGAGCGAGGTTGTCGCTTTGGTGAAGATCTGAGGGAAAGCAGGCACCGCGGCAGCGCCGCTTGTAGCGTTGAAGCCGCTCGCATCGAACTCGGCCGCGTGCTCGGTGTAGTTCTTGCCTACCGCGAAGATGTTCCGCACAGGCGCGGAGATCGGCGAGAGAAACGTGACTTCGGAAAAATCAGCCTTCCCGACCGTCAGTTCTTCAAGTTCTGCTGCTCTGATGCGACGCTCGATAACGGCCTGAACCGGGTTCAGATGGCTCGAGAAACTGCCGCCAATGAACCTGACGGTCGCGTTGGCCTCATCGACCAACACCATGCGCACCCGCCCGAGATGAGAAACACGTCCGATCTTCATTTTGCTCCAATTGGGTTTCAGATCAAACCAATATGACCCGATTGGGCGAGTATGCGTCAAATTGGGCGCATGCTTATGGTTATTTCGAGGCTTACCCTTGAAATCCTCTGTCGATTGGTTGCAATTGGTTTGATCTGGTCGCCCAGTTTTTGACCGCTTGATATGATCTGAAGCGATGGAGAACCAAACGATGGACAGCGCCGCGGTACTGAGAGATGCAATCCTGGGCAAGCTCAAGTCCGGCGAATGGCCTCGCGGGCACAGGATCGATACCGAGCGCCATCTCAGCGAATCATTCGGCATCGGCCGCTCGACGGTTCGGCGCGTTCTGGCGCAATTCAAGGCAGCCGGCCTCATCACTCAAACGGTCGGCAGCGGCACTTTCGTCAGCGACCGGCTTGATCCGGCTAAGTTGAGCAGAGGCGAGTCCTCCGAGCCGGGCACAGCGCTCGCGATCGGTTCGGGTTCAATCAGCCCGGCAGAGCTCATGGACGCTCGGCTCGCCATCGAGCCGAGCATCGTGGAGCTGATCATCCGGAACGCCTCGCAGAACGACTTTTCAAAGATGGCCCATTGCTGCGACAAGGCCGAGGCCGCGCACAGCCTGGAAGAGTTCGAGAAATGGGACGGTGAGCTGCACGAAACCATTGCGCTCGCCGCTCACAACTCGCTGGTCATCAACATATTTCAATTGATCAAACAGGCGCGAGCCCAGGACGATTGGGGTGCACTCAAGCGCCACAGTCTTTCGCAAGAGCGGCGCCTGTCCTATCAGATCGAACACCGCCAGATTGTGAGCGCGCTGACCGATCGGGATCTGGTGCGTGCAACGGCGCACACTCGAGACCACCTTCTTCACGTACGACGCAATCTGCTTGGCCCCTGAACGAGGCCCATTCAGTCCTGATTAAGCGGATTCCATTCTGCGCGCGGTACATCCCGCGTTGCGCGTCGAACTCACGCTGACCGATCGGGTGCTCGACCTGACTGCATGGGGCGCAGATTGCTGGGTTTGCGTGGGCGAGGTGCGCGATCCTGGATTGGTGAGCCGCAAGCTCGGCACGATGGAACGTGTGCTGATCGCCGCGCCCGAATTGCTCAAGAAGCTGGGGCCCGTCAGCATCGCGCCTTTCGCAGTTGCCCTGCGTCGGGCTCGCGCCCTACGTGACCGGCAAGTGCGCATGCTGGATCGATCGGGCCGCTCCCGCATGGAGATGCTCGACACGCCGATCCAGACCGACAGCCTGTTGTCGAGCTACCGCGCGATCCTCAATGGAGCCGGTATCGGCGCGGCGGCCCCCTGGATGTGCCAGGAAGACCTCAAGACCGGTCGGGTGCAGCGGGTGCTGGCGAACTGGTGGCTCGAACCGATCGCCCTTCATGCCGCCCTGCCTCCGGGCATCTACAGGCCAGCGCGCGTCACTGCATTCATCGACGCCCTAAAGACGAGGATGTTTGCCCTCTCGGGCTTCGAGCAGTCAAGCTAGGCTTAGGTCTCGCATCAGTTGAGAGAGTCGTGTTGCTGCGTCAATCTGCCACGGATCCTCTCTTGCGGGCAGTAGCGGGCCTCTGCACAGAGGCGAGATTCGTCGCCGCAATCGAAGATTTCCGCGTCGGTGGAGCCTGCTGTTCGCGTTGTCGAATCGCTTCGAGATAGTTGTAGACCGTGTACCTTGAGAGCCCCAGTGCCTTGGCGGCTCGTGGAACGCTGCCTTTCACGATGAACAACCCACGGCGCAGCATCTCCTCGACAGCCTTGCTCTTCTCGTCCTTGGTCATCAGCAGCACGGGCTTCGCGAGGTTTTGAACTGCGGATTCAATAATCTCCGCCATCAGGGCGTCCATGTCAGCAGATTCGGCATGTGTTTCTCCGTTCACCTTCACATTCGACGGTCCATCGATAGCCCTGCCAACCCATGCGTGCACCAGTTTGAGCATCTGGAGATCGACGTTGGCACAAAGTGCCGCCAAGGGTGTTCCGGACTCGGAACGAAAGATGACGGTTGCTGATTTGAGAGGGGTGCCAGCTGGACTGACTGTGGGATAGACGCCGACCATTGCGTGCCCCTCATCGGAGGCCTCAGTCGTAGTAGCAAACGCTGCGGTAAAGGCATGATCGTCTTTCGGGCCGCTCAGGATAGGGCTTCCAACCGATCTACCCGAGACCTGTCCGTTGGCGATGGCGACTACGGAAGCATCTGGATGTGTGAGGTCATGGAGCACCAGTTCCGTATTGGGCGGCAGTATTTGCTCCATCAGATCAACGACGGGACGCAGGATTGACATCATCCGGTCCCGCTCGATTGCCAGTTGACTGCGCTCAAGCCGATGTCGCCCACCTGGCGCGGCGGCTAGCGGGATGGCAGCGGAGTCGCGAAGCTTGCGTGAGGACATGTAAGTAGGTGTCTCCGGGGATTGAGGGGGTTAGTCCTAGGCGAACACTTCAACATAGTGTTGAACAATACACAGTGAGTTGAACAGGCGTCGCTCTTGCAGGCTGCGATGACTATAGGCCAGCAGTTCGCCCTGGAATTCAACTCTTTGTTGGCCTATTGACAAGGAGTTTAATGAAAATGAACGAAGTTGAATCCCAGGTTCTGCCTGAGGCCTCTCGTCGCCGCTGGCTCAAGTCCATCGGCGGTGCATCGATCGCTGGCTTGCTCGGAGGCCAGCTCACGGGATGCGGCGGAAGCTCAGGGGGCGCACCCATCTCGCCGGCATCTGCGGCTGAACCGCAGACGCCCGCAGACGCATCGAGCCTTCCGGCGAAGGCACTATTTCCCGGAGTAGCAGACCGTGTCTACCTCAATGGAGCGGCGGACCATCCATGGAACCAGTACGCCACGGACGCCTTGAAGGGCTACGCTCAATCCAAGCTTTCCCTTGTCGGCGGAGGCGCCACCGCGACAGCGAAGTTCGCCGCGCTCATCAACGCCGACGCCGACGAGGTCACCTATGTCCCAAGCACTTCAATGGGTGAATACCTCGTCACCAAGTCGCTTGGCCTGCCGGCCAGTGGCGGCCGAGTTGTGACTGACGCCTTGCATTTTGTAGGCTCGTTCTACATGTACGAGCAATACCGTCTGCAAGGCCTGGACGTCGTGACGGTTCCAATGAATGCCGACTATCGGATCCCGCTCAGCGCTCTCGATGCTGCAATTTCTCCCGGAACCAAGCTGGTCGCCATCTCGCACGTGTCTCTCTACAACGGATTCACGCACGATTTGAAGGCGGTCTGTGACCTGGCGCACTC
This sequence comes from Variovorax sp. OV700, assembly GCF_900099805.1. GTDB lineage: Bacteria > Pseudomonadota > Gammaproteobacteria > Burkholderiales > Burkholderiaceae_C > Variovorax. Next base: position 671,688 of record NZ_FNDR01000001.1, read on the forward strand.
TCGGGGGGCCCTCGTCTATGTCGACTTGATCCAGTCGGCGGGCGCCATTCCCGTGGATGTCAAAGCTGCCGGCGTGGATTTTGCGGCATGCGGAACCTATAAGTGGCTCATGGGAGACTTTGGGTTTGCATTCCTCTATGTGCGCAAGAGCCTTCTCTCGCAGCTCCAACGTCCTTGGTATGGCTATCGCCAAACGCGAAACTTCGCGGCGCCGATCTTGCACGTCTACCCGCTGGACGCTCCCGGCAGTGTTCCGTATGAAAGTGCGCAGATCAACTCGGTCGCAGGCTACTTTGCGGGTTCGTTCCCCGCTTCGTCCGTGGAAGCAGCTTGCGCAGCATCCATTGATTGGATTCAAAGCATCGGGGTAGAAAAGATCCAGGCTTACCGCAAGCCCATGACCGATGCGCTGCAGGCTGGCTTGCGCGCGAGAGGTTTTCAGGTGGTGACGCCTCCAGAAACTGTTTCGCCAATCGTTACGTTTTCCTATGCGAACGCTTCGCAACTGTCCAGTCGGTTGTCGCCTGCAAAGGTCGAAATCACTTTACGGGCCAACCACGCGCGCATTTCGCCATCGGTCTACAACGACATCAGCGACATCGACAAGTTTCTCGCTGCCATCGGAACCCCCTGAATCCAATGAGCTCCACCCTCCACGCATCCAAACCGTCCCTTGCCCGTCTTTTTGGCATGAGCGCATTCGCACTCGCCCTTGCAGTGAGTGCGGGATGCACCACCACCCCCAAGTACCTGAACTCGGGAAAGATCTTGCCTACCACTCTTCCTTTTTCGGAGGCGGTCCTAGTCGGCGGCACGCTGTACCTGTCCGGCCAGATCGGAAATATTCCTGGCAGCCTCAAGCTGCCGCCCGGTGGCATCAAAGCAGAATCCAAGCAGGTTCTCGACAACATCAGGACCTCGCTGGAGGCGCACGGCTACTCGTTGGACGATGTGGTCAAGTGCACGGCGATGCTTGCCGACATGAGCGAGTGGACTGCATTCAACGATGTCTACAAGACGTACTTCAAGGATGGGAAGTTTCCTGCTCGAAGTGCGTTCGGTGCCACGTCCCTGGCTTTCAACGCGCGAGTGGAACTGGAGTGCATCGCCGCGAAGTAGCAGGGGCTTCGCGGGCTGCAGAAATATGACCAGTCCGTACTGGTCGCGTTGGCGATAGCAAACGCCATGTCGTTCTTTCTCGAAGAAAAAGCGGTGCGAGCGGTCCGAAGGTCTCTTCGCATGCCAGCGTAATCTGTCAGGTGGAATGGGCTACAACGGCAGGTTCGAGACAAAGCACAACGCAGGAACGCGGAAAAGTCACGGCGCCAATCCTGCCCGAGCGCCCGACCCTAAGTACCGGAGCCGCGACTCTCGCCCGGCGTGAATCGGGCTGAGGGACTTCGTCTCGAAATAACGAAAGCGCACCACCGCGGTCTGCTCGCGCTTCGCTTTTCTGAAGGTCTAGAGGGGCCAATGCGCCGTTCTTCAAGTCTCCCCCTTCGTCAAACGAAATGTTTCCCGTGACACCCTTGTATCCTTGTGTCTTCGCACGTGTTGGAAGGTAGACGTTCGGATCGGCCGACCCCCTTGACCCTCGCATCGACCATCACATGACTGCGTCATATGAGTAAAGTGCAACGAAGACTTCAGAACCGGCACCGAACTTTTTCCAAACTGCTTCCCTGAACTTTTCACCACCGATGAGCGGTTGCGCACGCGCCCCCAAAGGTGAGGCGAGTAGCCAGGCCGCTTTACCGGGCTACGCGGACAGACATCGCGCCGATCCCCTGCACCGAGGCGTTCAGCACATCCCCTGCGGCCACCGGTCCGACACCGGCCGGTGTCCCCGTCATGATCACGTCCCCTGGATGCAGCGTGTAGATGGCAGACGCATATTCGATCAGTCGCTGGACGTCGAAGATCAGGTACTTCGTGTTCGATGACTGCTTGACCTCACCGTTGACGCGGATGCTGAGATCGAGATCGTTCGGATCGAGAATTTCGTCTTTGGTCACCATCCAGGGCCCCAGCACGCAGAAAGTGTCGGGCGATTTGCGGAAGGTCGGAAATTCGGGTCCGCGCACCGTCATGTCGAGCCCGATGCAGTACCCCAGAACGTAGTCGAGTGCCACGGCCCGGGAAACGCGCTTTGCTGTTCTACCGATGATGACAGCCAGTTCCACCTCGTGGTCGGTACGCCGGTCCGGGAAGGGAATCTGGATCTCCTGGCTGCAGCCGATGAGGGAACTGTTGGCCTTGAGGAACAACCCGAACTTGTCGAGTTCCGTGTACGTCTTGCCGTGGTTGATCTCGTTATCGGCGTTCGCTTCATCGATGTGATCCTTGTAATTGATGGGTGCGCCGATGATCTTTCCGGGGTTGGCCACCGGGGACAGCAACTGCACTTGTTCCAGAGGCGTGGGCGCCCCGGTGGCCGCGATCTGCTCAATCCGCTCACGCGCGGCTTCGAAATTCTGGATCAGCCAGTCCGCCGGCGGATAGGGCCAGGAGGCCTTCGGAATGTGCGAGAAAGCAGGCGTGACGTCGACGACGCCGGTTCCGGTAATCACGCCGATGCGATGATTGTCAAAGAGGCAGAGCTTCATCTTGTTGATTCCAGTAGTTGCAGCAGGTCAGCTTCGGGCTTCGCGCAAGAGGCCCAGCTTTTCGTGAACAGGCCGGTCCGAATAGCTGAAAAGTACCGTGTCCCGGCGGGCGGCCACGGTCCATTCGCTCCAGCCCGGGACCACCGCCACATCGTTGGGGCCGATGCGAAGGGCTTCGCATCCCTTCACGCATATTTCCGCTTCTCCCTCCAGACCGACCAACACTGTGCTGTCCGTCGACCTGTAGGGCCGCGTCGCGAATCCGCCCGGGTAGTAGCGCAGCACCGCACCGATCGTCGGCATCGCCCAACCCCCGGTGGTCGGATTGACGTACCGCAGGCAGACGCCCAGATGGGGGTCGGGGTCGGCAGTGCGTGCCTGCACCTCAATGGCCTCTCGCGCACGCACATACGGGTAGCAGAACATCGGCGACGTCAGCCCGCGCTGCACATGATCGATTGGCAATAGGCCCGAGCCGAAACGCGCCGCGCTCTCGCCTGCTCCGCGGCTGGTGGTCTGAACCTTGTGCGAGAACTCCTCGCGGAACCCTGCCCGCAAGAACGTGACCAGCGGAACATCGAGCCCGTCCAGCCACACCACCGGTTCGCCCCCGTCATGACCATGGTCATGCCATGTCCAGTGCGGCGTGATGATGAAGTCTCCGCGGTTCATCGGCGTCTTTTCTCCATCGACCGCGGTGTACGCGCCAGAGCCATGCAGCACGAACCGCAATGCCGATTGTGTGTGCCGGTGCGCCGGGGCTGTCTCGCCAGGCAGGATCAGCTGCAGCCCGGCGTAGAGCGTATCGGTCACCTGGGATTTGCCGGGCAGGCCAGGGTTCTCGAGGACCAGCACCCGGCGCTCGGCCTCTTCGGCGGTGATCAATTCGCCGGCCCGAAGCAGCTGGGGGTACACCTCGTCCCAAGACCACATGCAAGCCCGAGCCGCGGGGACCGGCTGCGCCGGAACCAGGCCCTTGAGTACGCTCCACAGCGGCGCCAGGTTCAGCGGCTGCAGTTGCTCGTAGTAGCGCTCACGCGCCAAGTCTTCCGTACTGTCGGTCATCATGACTCTCCCGTGGTCCGCTCGGCAGCGGCGGCGCTCCGCCACGCCTCATAGCCATCGACGAAGCGCGGAGACATGGCTCGCAAGCGCTCGGGATCGATCCGTCCCGACCGGCCGATGTAGGACATCGCAAACTCCCACGCAGGCTGATTCAGGTGCTCGGCGAAATGGTCGTACCAGGTGGCGCTGCGCGTGGCGGCGCCAGCCAGCTTGTCCACGATCGGCTTCCTCTGTTCAACGAACTCACCCAGTGCGTCGTCCACGCTGTCAGGGTGTCCGGCGAGCGCATGGACGAGCGCCTGCACATCCTCCAGCGCGAGGCGCGTTCCAGATCCGATCGAAAAATGCGCGGTACGCAATGCGTCGCCAAGCAGCACGTGCTTGCCGACCACCCACTTCTGGTTGCTGATGACCGGGAAGCGGCGCCACAACGATCTGTTGGTCACCAGCTGGGCGCCTTCCAACTCCTCGGAGAACAAGCCTTCGCAATAGCGCCTCGACTGCTCCTCGCTCATCCGTTCGAAGCCGACGCGCTCGAAGGTCTGTGCGTCCACTTCCACCAGGAAGGTGCTCATCGAAGGCGCGTAGCGGTAATGGTGCGCATTGAAGCTTCCCTGCGACAGTTGCTTGAACGTTTGGGTCAGGTAGTCGAACGGCCGGTTGGCGCCGAACCACGCGAACCGGTTCTCCAGCAACGTCACTTGCGTGCCGAATTGCGGCTCGAACGTTCTGCGCACGAGGGAGTTCACGCCATCCGCACCGATCACGAGATCCGCTTCGCCGAGCTCCGCGAGGTCATGGACGACGCGGCTGTCGATCAGGGTGGCTCCAACGGACAGCGCCCGTTCGCGCAGGATGTCCAGCAGATGCAACCGCCCGATGGCCGTGAATCCGACGCCATCGACGCGAATACGCTGGCCATGGACGCGCAGTTCGATGTCGCTCCACCTCTCGAGCCCGGCCGTGATGAGCGACAGCGTTTCCTCGTCGCCTGCGGCCAGAAACTCCAGCGCGCGGTCCGAGAACACTACGCCAAAGCCGAACGTTGTGTGGGCGTGGTTCTGCTCGAACACCGTCACTTCGGCGCCCGGCACCTCGCGCCGGATGCGGTAGGCGGCATAGAGACCTGCCGGCCCCCCGCCAAGAATCTTGACTTTCATTTCTTGATGCTCCTTGCGATGGTGCTCAAAGGCCTTGCTGCAGAAGTGCCCGCACTTCGTCGGGGATCGGCGTCGCACGCAGTCCACGTGGATCGCCGTGCGGATGTTCGGCCCACACGCGTGTCTCCTCCGCTTCCATGAGCAGTTCCGGTCCGCGCAGAAAGCAGTGCCGGAAAGCCAGAGACTTGCCGCCGAGCCGGGTCACTTCGATCCGGTGCGTGACCATTTCATGCAAGGCTGGTGCGCTGATGAACTTCATGGCAAGGGCGAGGACCGGCAAGCCGCCGAGCGCCGTGTCGCCGCGCGGACCGTTGGGGTCGACACCCAGCTGGAGGAACATTTCGTTCAGGCCCTCTACCATCCAGCGCGCATAGTGAGGAAAGAAAATGATCCCCCCGGGGTCGCACTCGCTCCAGTGCAATCGGCGTTCATAGGTGTACTCGTACATGGTCTATCACTGCGCGGGAGGTTGGGACGAGAGTTTGGTGGCGATCCACTGACGCATCTGTTGGCGATCCAGCTTCCCGACGCGCGTGACGGGGAAGGTTGCGACGGCTTCGATCCGCTCCGGACACTTGTATTTCGCAAGCCCTTGCGAGACAAGAAAGGTCGCCAGCTCCTGCACGGTGGGAAGGCTCGTTCCGTCGCGCGGAACCAGGTAGGCACACGCCTTCTCGCCGTAGACCGGGTCGGGCATCGCGACGACCTTGCCATCCATGATCTGCGGATGCCGCCCGAGCAGTAGTTCGATGTCCTCCGTGCCGAACTTCTCTCCGCCGCGGTTGATGTTGTCTCGCATCCGGCCTTCGAAGTAATAGACCGTCCGCGAACCCTCCAGGCCCGCGCGCACCATGTCGGCAGTCCGGAAGAAGCCGTCGGATGTCATGCTCGCGGCGGTGATGTTCGACGCTGCGTAGTAGCCGCGCAGCGACGAGGGCCCTCGGAAGCAGAGTTCGCCCGTCTGGCCGAACGGCACCTCGCGTTCCGTCCCGGGCTCGAGCAGGCGAATTTCGTCGTGTGCCCAGCACACCGTGCCGATGGAACCGTGGCGCACGGTGGCGCCCTCATCCGGTGTGCCGCAGAGCACCAATCCCTCTGTGATTCCGTACATGTTGGTCGCGGGGCGGCCGGTGCCTTTCTCTATCGGCTCGGCACCGATCAGCGTCAGCGTGAGTTGCAGCGACGAGAGGTCGTGGCGTGCGGCGTCCGCGTAGCCGGCGATTGCCGGCGCATGCGGGCCGATGGTGAATGCGTGTTGAACGCGCTCGCGCTCGACGGACGCGAAAAAGCGGGCCACATCCCAGCGCGGCATCAACACCGTGGTGGCCCCGTACAGCACGCAGCGCAGCACCGAGAACATCATCCCCGCGTTGTGCAACATCGAGAGGGCCCAGATGCCCACGTCGCCATCCGCGCAGCCGAAGTGATCGCACCAGGCCTTGGCGTGCGCGAGGTACTCGCCGTGATGGCGCGGGATGACTTTGGGCACGCCCGTCGAACCACCCGAGAGTTGAAACGTCGCGACGTCGCAGCAGTTCCACTGTTCCTGGAAGCCGACGCCCGGGCGATGGGCCTCCAGATCCTCGAGCGCAATGCCCGGCGCTTCCGGCCGACCGCCGGCGACGACCAAATGCTCGATCGCGTGCGCGGCCGACATTTCCTGCGCGAACGCGACCTGGTCGAAGTTCGGCGCAACGTCGGCTTGCACAAAGAAGGCGCGCGGCCTGGTCGCCTGCGCCAGCGCAGAGATTTCGACCGACCGGTACTGCTGGATGGTGCAGACCGGCAGCACGCCGGCCTTGAAGCACCCGAACAGCGCAAGTGCCGTGTCGATTCCGGTTCCCATCTGGAAGATCGCCCGGTCACCGGGCTGCAGGCCGAGCTCACGCAAGCCGGCGGCGATCCGGCCGCTTCGGTCGTCCAGTTCTGCGAAGGTGATGCGAAGGTCTTCGCAGATGTACGCCACTCGATGCGGATGAAGTCCTGCCACCTCGGCAAGCGCCTGGCCGACGGTTCTGCGCTGCCATGCGCCGGCCTCCAGATAGCGCAGTGCCTGCTCAGGCGGCGTGTAGACCACGCCATCCAGCTGGAGGCGCGAACGGGATTCGATACCGCTCATTTGATGGTTCCTGGCAGCCAGGTGGCGAGTGGCGGGAAGAAGAACACGGCCACGAGCACAATGAAGCTCATGACCACATAGGGCGCGACCGCACGGAAGATGTGGGCCATCGTCACCGTAGGCGGTGCAACGCCCTTCATCGTCATCAGCAGCAGTCCGTGCGGCGGCAGCAGCAGGCCCATCTGCATGCAAATCAGGAACATGATTCCGAACCAGATCGGATCGATCCCCAGTCTCTGCACGATGGGCATGAAGATCGGGATGGTGATCAGCATCATGCTCACCTGATCCACAAAGATCCCGAGGAAGATCAGGATCAGCATCATTCCGGCAACGATGGCCATCGGCCCGAGCCCGCTACCGGTGATCACCTCGACGATGCCATTGGAGGCGCCGGAGAACGAGAGTATCTGAGCGAAGGTGGTAGCGCCCATGATGATCAATAGGATCATTCCGGAGATCGCGATGGTGCCCCTCAGTGACTGCATCAGCGCCCTGAGCGACAGCGCGCGGTAGGCCATGGCAATCGCCAGGGTCGCGACAACACCGAGCGCGGCGCTCTCGGTCGGCGTCGACCAACCAGCCACCATGGCGCCCACCACCACGCCGAAGATGGAGAGCAGCGGCAGGACGTACTGGAAGAGTGGCCTGAAGCGCTCCCAGCCGTGGAAGCTCTCGAAGTCGGTCGGAGGGGCAAGGGACGGATTCATAGTGCACCGGATCACGATCCAAAGTACGAAACCAGTCGACAGCAGCAAGCCGGGACCGATGCCGCCAATAAGCAGCCCGGAGATCGAGATGTTCGCCAGGCTTCCAAGCAGCACCGTCAGCGCACTCGGAGGAATCAGCATGTCAACCGCGCCGATCGCCATGATCGGACCCGTGGCCATCGTGGGGTGGTAACCCCGTGCCAGCATGACGGGCACCATCAGAGAGCCCAGCATTGCAGTGGTCGCGATGGTCGATCCCGAGATGGCGGAAAAGACCGTCCCTGCGACGACCGCCACGACCGCCAGGCGGCCGGGCAAGCGCGTGATCAGGCGCTCTACGCCTTCGATCACCTTCACAGCCAGGCCCGTATGGAACAGGATCTCGCCCATCAGGATGAAAAGTGGAATAGGCGTCAGCGAGAACGAGCTCACCGCGACGAAGCCGTTGCGCACGATCTGCCCGAGGCCCGCTTCGTTGCCCAGGTACAGCCAGGCGCCGACCAGGTTCGTCACGAGGAAGGCGAATGCCACGGGAATGCCGACGAAGAGCAGCACCGTCGAGCCGCCCAGCAGCAGCAGGGCCGGAAAGATCCAGTCGCTCATGCCGCCGACACCGCGTCAGAACGCGGCTCCACAGGACCATGGGCGAGCCGCCACATACGGAACGCGAACTCGATGGCCAACAGCGCGAAGGCAATCGGCATGCCGGCAAGCAGCCACCACTCCGGCACCACCAGACTGCGGGTCTGCATGGCGCCGGCTGCATAGCTCTTGCCGACCATGATCCAGCCCATCCAGGCCAGTGCCGCACATGCCGCCAGGCCCGCGGCGTCGGACACCCACTCGCAGGCCCAGGCAACCTGCCGGGGAACCGCCCGCAGCAGGATGTCCACCCGGATGTGCTGTCCCGCCCGCAACAGCGCCGGTGCAGCCAGCAAAGTGCAGAAGTACAGGCCGTATTCCGAGATGTCGTTTGCGGCCGTCAAGCCGCGCGGCAAGCCCGGAACCGCGACGTTGCGCAGCAGGACATCGGCGGCAATGGAGCCGACGATCACCAGCAGCACGATGCAGGCCAGTGTCATCATGAAGGAATAGATGCGACCAAAGGCCGCTTGCAGGCGCGTCATGCCAGTCACTTCGCCGTGGACAGGAGGGCGCGAAGCTTCGGGCCGTGGACGGGGCTCTGCTTGATCAGGTCGGTCCAGCCGGCCTCATAGACCTTGTCGAGGTACTTGGAGGTCTCTGCGGGGCTGAAAGTGACGGACTGGATGCCCGAGCTGTTCTGCTTGCGCTTCTCGTCTTCTCCTTCCTTGCGCCAGTAACCAGAGTTCGCCTCGACTTCCATCGCCATTTTCTGGATGAAGTCGCGTTGCTGCGGGTTGAGGCTCTTCCACTTGTCGAGATTCATCACGATCGAAACGTCGGCGTCGTAGAAGCCCGGATCGACCCGGTACTTGGTCATCCCCGCCAGGTTCAGGTCGAACACGCCGCCAACGGACCACCCATAGCCGTCGATGACGTTGCGCTCCAGGGCGGTGTAGATCTCGCCGGGCGGTACGTTGATGGGGTTGCCGTTCAGGGCCTGTAGTGCGGGCCGAATCGCCGGCGACACGCGGATCTTCTGTCCGGTGAAATCGAGCTTCTCCGGCTTCTTCGTCAGGAAGATATGAAACGGGTAACCCTCCACCATTCGGGCGAGGTACTGCATGTTGCCCTTCTCGTTCCAGACCTTGTTGATGTAGTCGACGGCGCCGTTCTTGCGCTGCTCGGCGATCGGGATCTGCGCCATCTTCAACGTGTCCGCCTCCGGAAACACGTTGGTGTAGAAGGCGCCGGGGCTCAGAGCGATGTCGACCACGCCGCTCTTGACGGCGTTGCCGATCTCGAAGGTCGGCACGGCGCGCGGGCCACCAACGAAGTTGATCTTCACCAGCCCCTTGCCCTGGGCGTTGACCCGCTCGCTCCACTTGATGATCTCCTGCGACCAAGCCGTGTTTTCGGGGAATGCAGTCGCCAGGCGCAGTTGCGCCTCCTGTGCGGTTGCCGCCAAAGCAGTCGTACCGAGCAAGGTCGCGAGCGCGAGGTAATTCAGGTTGCGGATCATCGGTTTGTCTCCTGTTGTGGTGGAACGATGCGGTCAGGCCGCGAGGGGAACGGATTGAATGGGAATCGTGCGTGGCCGACGAAGCTGGACCAGCAGTGCATCGGCGCGTTGCCTGACGTCGGCGACGGCGGCCGACTTGACGCTCTCGTACCCGCGAATGTCCATCGGCAAAGCCAGCAGCTGCGCCACAAGCACCGTATTGCCCGAGTCGAGGAGCGCAAGCCCATCGCGCAACAGGGTTTCGTACCAGTCGATCAGCGCACGCTCTTCGCGACGCGACGCCATTCGGCCAAAAGGGTCGGCGGCGGTGCCACGCAGCACCTTGAACCGTGCCAAGGCAACCAGGACCGGGCGCACCCACGGGCCGACACGCACCTTGCCCTTGAGCCCGAGCAGCCTCGCGAATGGCGGCTGCAGGTTGTAGGAAAGCCGCACCGGCCCCGAGAACATGGCACCGACGCGCTGTTCGAATCCGGTTCTCGTGAGGAGCCTGGCCACCTCGTACTCGTCCTTGTAGGCCATGAGTTTGTGCAGGCCGTCGGCAACAGCCGCGGTCACGGCAAATGAGGATCCCGCTCCATTGGCCGAGGATTCGGCGCGAGCCGAAGCGGCCACCTGCTCGAGATATCGCAGCGCATACTTTGCATCCTGGTAGTCGGCCAGGTCTCGGGCGCGCAACGAGACGTGCTCGCGCAGCTTCACCGGCAACTTGGCCAGCAGCAGTTCGAAAGACGCGAGTGCCACGGTCTTGTCGCCAGTGCGCAAAGCCTCCGCGCGGTCGGCGAGCGGCCGGGGCTGCAAAGTCCCGAGCTGTGCGACCTGCTCCGGCGCGTGCACCCACAGGCGGCCCGCCCGGAAAGCCTGGGTGTTCGCCTCGACCTGGGTGCCGTTGAGGGCAATCGCGGCCTCGATCCGATCCGCCGGGATGGGCAGCCACCCCGCCTGGTACGCGGCGCCGATGGCCACCATATTGGTCATCATGAAGTCACCGAACAGGACCTCGGCAATCCGCCGTGCGTCGAGTGTCACCCTGCCCTCCTCGCGAGCGGCTCTGGCGACGGTCTCGACCAGCTCATCGATCGGCAACGACTTGCGCGAGTCGCGCACCACGTCACCGTTGGGAAACACGCCCGAGTTGATCACGGCGCGAGTCCGTCCCGCATCGCAGCACTTCAAGTTATTCGCGTCAACCGCCGCCAACAGGTCGAGCGCGAGGTAGAGATCGGCCTTGCCTATTCCGACCTTGTTGGTGTGCGAAGGCGCATCCGCCGGAGCGAGGATCAGGCTGGACAGAACCGCGCCCCACTTCTGCGAGGCCCCGGTTTGATCGTAGGTCTTGACCTGCAGGCCTTCCATCGCCGCCGCTTGTGCAAGGATCGCACTGGCCGTCAGCACGCCGGAGCCGCCGAGACCCGGCATGTAGACGTGATACGGCGCCACCAGCCGCGCGACCTCGACCTCCGGTAAAGCCTCGGCCTGGATCGTTGGCCGCGCGGGCTTGCGCACCCCCGTGCCGGGGGAGACTTCCACGGTGACGAACGAAGGGCACTCGCCTCCAAGGCAGGCCCTGTCCTGATTGCAGGTGGACTGGTGGATTTGCGTCTTCAGGCCGAACTCCGTCGGCACTTTCTGCAGCGACATGCAGTTCGCCTTGGCTCCGCAGTCGCCGCAGTTTTCGCACACCTCCTCGTTGACCACAGTGAACAACGTCGGCGCCGGCTCCAGCCCGCGTTTCTGGCGGCGGCGCCGCTCGTTGGCACAAGCCCCGTCGTAGATCACGATGGTGACGCCGGGCACTTGCGACAACTCCGCCATCGTGGCCTCGAGCTCCGACGGCGTGCGGTGCACAAGCCCTGTCGGCAGACGCACCGCCGCATATTGCTCTTTTTCCTTGCTCACCAGTACGACGCGCGCGGCCCCGTCCTGAAGCAAGCGGCCGGCAAGGTCAGCGATGGCGGTCGCACCAACTGCTTGCTGGCCGCCCGTGTTGGCCAGCACTCCGTTGATCAGCAGCTTGAAGGTGATGTTCGCGCCGGTGGTGATCGCGAACCGGATGTTCTGGTAGCTCGAATGAGCCAGCGCGCCATCGCCGACGTTCTGCACGATGTGCGGGCGGCTGGTGTATTGCGCGAGTCCAAGCCAGGGCAACCCTTCGCCTCCCAGCTGCGTCGTGCCTTCGACGCGCTTTTGCGGGTCTTCCATCAATGCAGCAAACAGGTGGCAGCCTGGTGCTCCCCACGCCACCTGCCCCGGCGCAAGCAACGTCGACACGTTGTGCGGGCAGCCCGAGCAGTAGTTGGGCGCGCGTGCGGGCAGGCTGGCAGCGCGGTTTGCGGTCTTTTGCGTGAGGTAGCGCACGCGCTGCAGGCCCCGTTGCGGCAGCTCGAAGTGATGCTGGAGCACGCGCGCAAGCCGCTCGGCGACCATGTCGCTGGTCATGCCACCCTGCACGGGGAACAGCCGGTCGCCCTGCGAATCCTGCTTGCCGACCAGTTCGCGAACGCTCGTGCCGACGATGCCGACGGCCACCTGCCGCTCCAGAAAGTCGCGCTTCTCTTCCACGACGATGACGGTATGAAGGCCCTGCGCGAACTCGCGGAAGAAAGCGGCGTCGCCGGGGCAGAGCAGACCCACTTTGGCCAGTCTCACGCCTTGGGCCTGCATCACTGCGCGATCCAGCCCGAGATCTTCGAGCGCCTGCAATGTATCGGCCCAGCTCTTGCCGGCGCTGACGATGCCGATGCGGTCTGCAGCGGTCGATTGGACGACCCGATTGAGATGGTTCGCGCGTGCATACGCAAGTACGGCGGCGTGACGTTCGTCGTACAGCCGACGCTCGGTCTCGACGTTGGTCACAGGAAAGAAACGATGGTTCGCAGCCTTGGCAAAAGGGTGGCCCACGAGCTCCAGCTTGGGAACTGCCGGCCGGATTCCGTCCGCATGCAGCTGCACGACTTCCCCGCCGTCGCACAACGTTCCGACAAGCTTCAGCGCCACCCAGCAGCCCGAATAGCGCGAGAGCGCGGCTGCATGCAGGCCGTAGTCGAGAATTTCCTGGATGCTCGCCGGGTACAGCACAGGGATGCCATGGTGCTCAAACGAAAATTCCTGCTGGTAAGGCACCGTCGAGCTTTTCGCTTCATGGTCTTCACCGCTGAGGATGACCACGGCGCCATGCTTGCTTGTCCCCGCGAAGTTGGCGTGCTTGAGTGCGTCACCCGCGCGGTCCAGCCCCGGTCCCTTGCCGTACCAGTAGCCGACCACGCCATCGACCTCCGGATGGGGGTGCTCATCCAGCATCTGGGTGCCGCTCAGCATCGAGACGGCGAACTCCTCGTTTTGCGCCTCGCGGTGCGTGATTCCGTGAGCATCGAGAGTCTTGCGCGCTTGCCGCAACGCGATGTCGATGCTGCCCAGCGGCGAGCCCGGATAGCCCGTGACAAAGGCTTGGCTGCGCAGCCCCGCAGCCCGATCCGACCGCATCTGCTCGACCATCATCCGGATCAGAGCGCTGTTGCCGTTCAGGAAGGCAATGTCTGTCTCGACGTCAAAGCGTGAGTCCAGCGAAGCGCCGGCGCCGGCTCGCTGGGCGATCGGGTGCCCGTTCGAATCCATGGGGTTCTGTCTCCTGTCTGGCCGACGGACATTCCTGATCGGCACTTTTATGGAGGGCAAGGATCGGTCAGTGCCGACATTTAGACAATAAACTTGGAGTTAAAGTCATTATTTACATTGCAAATGTCCGAACACTTCGGTTTCGATCTCAACTTGCTGCGCGTGCTGGTGGCCGTCCATCGATGGCGCAGCGTTTCCAAGGCCTCTGTCGAGCTGGATCTCAGCCAGCCCGCCACCAGCCTTGCACTGGGGCGGCTGCGCAAGAGCTTGGGAGACCCCCTGTTCGTCCGGTCACCCGCCGGGATGCTCCCAACGGCGCGGTGCACCCAGGTGGTGGAGGCGGCGAGGAAAGCGCTCACCGATATCGACGAGACCGTGCAGCACGGCACCGTGTTCGATCCCGCTACAACCCGCCGCGACTTCGTCCTGACCATGGCGGACGTCGGGGAGTTGCACTTCATGCCCCGCCTGATGGCGCACCTGCAACGCGAAGCGCCCCACTGCAACGTGCGATGCGAGACCTTCCCCCTGGAGGACATCGCACGCGCGCTCGAGGATGGCCGCTGCGACCTTGCCCTTGGCTTTTTCCCCAATCTGGAGCGGCCGACACTCTATACCCAGACGCTCTTCATGCACTCATTGGTCTGCGTAGTGCGAGCCGACCACCCCGAGGTGCGCTCCACGCGCATCGGGCTTCGCAAATTCCTGGAGATGTCGCACGCGGTGGTGATCCCGATGGGGCGCAGCGGCGAACTGTTCGAGACACTGCTGAAGGAGAAGGGCTACAGGCGGCGCGTGCAGTTGACCTCCGTGCATTTCCTGACTGTGCCGGCCATCGTCGCCGCGACTGACATGATCGTCACCGTCCCCCGATCAATCGCCGACTACTACACCCGCGTAGAGCAGCTGCGCATCGTCGAGCCGCCGATCAATATCCGCCCATATGCCCTCAAGCAATTCTGGCACCCGCGGTATCAGTCGGATGCAGCTGTGAGATGGTTGCGGGAGTCCGTGGCCCTACTGTTCGGCAGCGGGGAAACGCTCCGGAGGCCCTGAGGAAGGTTTTCGGCTCGATGAACCTGCGTGCGATCGCCTGCGGCATGACACCCACGAAATCCGTGCGCGCAATGATGGCCGGGAGCGCAAGCGCGACGGATCGAAGGCATCTTCGTCCCTCAGCACATCCTCGATCGCGGCCACAGCCGGCTGGACGACGCTCGGACGAGTTAAGTCGCGGCCGCTTCGTCGGCGAGCATTTGGTCCAAGACGCGGCGCGCGCACGGCCGGCGCATCGACGTCCAGCAGCACCGGCTCTCTTCTGCCAATGGTCGAGGTGTTCGGCGAAGCGGGTCTGCATGGGCGCATCGCGGTGGGCTGCAACTCGCTGCCACGCAATGTCGCCGTCCATGGGGATGCCATCTTCCAACTGGCTTGACAATGAACCACGCCGCGGTTCTGGCTGACGGCCGTGCGCCGATGTATGTGCTGAACGGCTTCCTCGACAGTGGCAAGAACACGCTGCAGCGTCATCAGCTGGGCCACGCGAGTCTCTGAAGACGTCGTCCTGCTGAATTCGGGCACTCTATCAGCCGCGGACCAGCTGTGGAGACTCAGATGGTCAAGGGCACGGCTGCGAGCGGCGCCCGGCCAGCGATCAGCTACGCGAAGACGCCAGGTAGAAGGGCTGGCGCGCCTGCTCCGTGCCGAGATAGTCGTCATAGAACGCTTTGACGTGAGGGAACACCGCCTTAGACAGGCGTCGCCGCGCCTGTTCCTCGGCGGTCTTCGGTCGCGCCAATTGAGCCGCTAGGTCTGCCAGGGCCTTATCTCGATCGATGTACTTGAATACGCCGTTCGAATAAATTGGGTCGCCGCCAACGTAGACAGTCTCCACATGCTTCTGCTGCGCGCGCTGAATCAGCGCGTCCAACATCGTCACGTCCTCGTCCTGGTATGGATACGTCGCGCGTTCGTAGTCGATGACGACCGCATCAAAATTCAACCCGACGTCAAGGCGCCCAATCTCACCTCGGAAAGCTGTGGTCCGAGCACCGTGCTCGGTCGCCATCTGGACTACCTGCGGCACGCTCGGGACCTCGCGCTCGTCCATGCCGGGCACGCGGTGGACACGCAGAGCCAGCTTCATCTCCTGCAGCATGTCCCGGTCTTCATTGATTCCGGCCTCGTCAAGCCCCAGGCCGATGGTGACACCCCGCCTCGACAGGTCATTGATGGGCGCGACACCGCTACGAAGCCTGAAGTTACTGCTGCAGTTATGGCAAACACAGGTCCCGCTGTGCGCGACCCGCTCGACGTCCTCAGCGGTCAACCAGACTGCGTGGCCAAGGGTCAGCCACGGGCCGAGTGCGCCCAGGTCCTCAAGGTGTCGGACCGCGGTGGTGCCGGTGCGGCGCCTGGCGTACTCCTTTTGGTAAGCGGTCTCCAGCAGATGCATGTGCATGGGCACGTTATCGGCTTGGGCCAGCGTCACGAGTCTCATCAGCCCGTCGTCGGTGATCCAGTGCAGATTGGCGGGCGCGAGCTGCACGCGCGTCAGCGGGTGCTGGTTCTCGGCCCGTAGCTGCCGATAGAGCTGAACGTGCTGGTCGAAACTCATCGTGGCCTGCCGGAGGTTCTCCAGCAGCGGCTCCCCGATCTCAGTTGGCAGCGCGGCGCAGAACCTGGCATCGTCCTCGTAGACGAAACGATTCTGCTCGCGCACCGCATAGCAATAGGACGCACGCATGCCGATGCCCTGGTAGGCCTTGAGCACCGCGCTCGCGGCACCATGCACTTGTTCGTAGGAGCCCCTCAGCCAACCGTGGATGTGCTGCACCGTGGTGATGCCGGAGGCGATCATCTCGAAAGCAGAGTAAAGCGTGTCGAGATAACTGTCGACGTCGCGCGCGGAAAGTCGAGAAGCGAACCAGAGCTCCAGTGCATAGTCCGGCGATCCCAGTTGCAACGGCGTCAGCCCGACATGGTGATGACTGTTGACGAAACCCGGCAACAAGGCATGCCTGCCGTGGTGGGTAACTGGCGCCTCCAGATACCGCTGTCGGATCTCCTCATACTCGCCTACGGCCACGACCTTGCCATCCTGATGGGCCACGGCACCATCGCCGATGACCTGCGGAGTGTCCCGATCCTGAATGCCGGTAACAAGCCACTTCGCACGAACTAACGCTACTCCCATGAGTTCTCCTTTGAATAGTGATAGGTAGAGATGTCCGGGGAAACTTGCCAAGCAGATCCTAGACGGCCGCTTCCATCTCACGGAAAGCCCGGTCGACTTCGTCAGCGAGCAGATCGCCGAGCCTGAGTTGCAGCTCGATGAACGCCGGATCGCGCGGCTTCCGCGGGCGTGGCAGGTCGACCGACACGATTTCCTTCACGCGGCCGGGGCGCGAAGTCCACACGACGATGCGGTCAGCCAGTGCCACCGCCTCTTCTATCGAGTGCGTCACCATCAGGACGCTGGCCCCGCTGACACGCCAGATTTGCAGCAGATGGTCCTGCATCTTGGCGCGCGTCTGGATGTCCAGTGCAGCGAAGGGCTCATCCATCATCAGCACCTTGGGCTGCATAGCCAAGGCGCGTGCGAGGGCCGCACGCTGCCGCATGCCTCCCGAAAGCTCGTCGGGCCGCTTATGGCCCGCATCAGCCAGCCCGACCTTCATCAAAAGGTCCTGGGCAACCCGATCCCGCTTCTCGGGGAACTCCCCTCTCAGTTTGAGTCCGAAGGTGACGTTCTCTGCGATGGTGAGCCATGGAAAAAGCGATGCTTCCTGGAAAATCATGCCTCGTTCTGTATCGGGGCCCGTGATGGGCATGCCATCGCACAGCAATTCACCTTCGGTTTGGGTCTCAAGGCCCGCGACCATGAAGAGCAGGCTGCTCTTCCCACATCCAGACGGACCTAAGAGCACGACGAATTCGCCTGGCGCAACATCAAAGCTCAGGCCGTCGATGGCGGTCGTTGCCTTGGGCGTGTCCGCGTTCCATACCTTGCGGACCTTGTTGACAGTAATGCGTGGCTTCATGGTCATCTACCTCCAGTCGCGGCGGGGCCGACCCACCAAAGCACTTTGTTCTGGACCGTGAGCAATGCCCTGTCGAAGGCATAGCCGAGCAGCCCGATCAAGGTCATCGTGAAGAACACGAGGCTTGAGTTGAATGTGTTGCGGGCCATCATCACGATCTGCCCCAGGCCAGACCCCACGCCGACTGCCTCGGCGATTAGCACGACCATCCAGGCAGCGAACAGGTTCAGTCGAAGCGTCACGAACAGGCCAGGAAGAACCGTCGGCAGGATGACATGGCGGAACAGCTGATGCTTCGTCGCGCCCATGATCCGTGCCACGTGGATGTACGACGCCGGGACGTTGTCGATCTGTGAGAGCGTCGAGAGCACAATGACGAAGAAGACAGAGATGAAGACAAGGAAGATCGCGGGCACATCGCCGATGCCGAAAACGAAGATGGCGATAGGGAGCCACGCGACAGGTGATATCGGCGTCAGCAGCGTCACGGTCGGCAGCGTCAGCAACCCGAAAATCCTGTAGTAGCGAATGGCGATGCCGAACGCCACCGCGCCGACGAAGCCCAGCGTCAAGCCGACGACAACCCGCATTGATGTCCACGCCATCACGGCGAGGACCGGCCACATACCGCCCGATTCACCGTCCTCACTGGAGCCTGCCGGCGAGAAGAAGTGGAACTGTTCGGTGAGCTTGGCAAGAAATATGTGCGGCGGTGGCAACAGCAGTGGATCTGCCAGCCCCGCATACCAACAAAGTTCCCAGGCGCCAATTAAGGACCCCACGGACGCGAGCCACCATAAGCTGCGCTGAACGCCTGCAATGAGGCGTCGGCGGAGAGCCTTGGAGGTTTGGTTAGCGGAAATCGGCTTGGCGCAGCGCGCGCCAGCCACCGGCAGCGCGCCTGGGGCCTGCGTGTGAGGACCCGTGACCATGTCAGGCCGACTTGAATTTAAGGCTATCGAACAGCGCCTTATTTTCTGCGATGACCTGCTCCATCAGGCTCCAGTCGAAGGCATCGCGAGTCGTCGGCTTGCGGATATAGCCCAACTCACGCATCGACTGCGACCGGTCCAAGATGAACTGGGTGTTGCGGCGCTGGTCAATCATCACCGGTTGCTTGCTGGCGGCCAGCTTCGCGGCATCGAATGAGGTCTTGTAGAAGGTGCCGACGGTCTGGCGAAGCGCGGAGTCGATGTCCGTTTCGACCTCGCGCTGGGCCATAAGCATCGCCTTGATGATGGCCTTCACTGCCTTGGGATTTTTCTCAATCAACGGAGTGCGGACTGCCAGGACACAATCGGAGTACAGATCGCCGTAAAGGTCTTTTCCATCCGTAAGAATGGTCGAGCCCTTGCGCTCTTGCATGCATTTGGTGGCGTACGGTTCAACGTGGCAAATCGCATCCACGGCGCCCGCGATGTAAGCCTGAGCCATCTCAGGCGAAGTATTGAAATAGCGCACCTTGACGTCCTTGAACGACATGCCGCTCTTCTTGAGGTAGTCGTAGGGCACCAGTTCCTGCGTATCCGCCTGGAAAGTGCCGATCGTCTTACCACGCAGGTCCGCCGCGCTGTTGATTCCTTCTCGAGCAATCAGCATCAGGCCTTCAGCGCCGGCACCCGCGACGATCTTCACCGGCGCGCCGGCATCGACCAACGTCAAAAAGTTTGAATAAGGAATGACTGACATGTCGACCTGCCCGGATCCGAATAGCGTCGAGATGTCCGCTAGCGTCGGCGTAACGACGAACTTCAGGTCCACCCCGTCCGGCTTGGCTAGTCCCCTGCGCTCAACCAGGAAAAATGCGAGATTGCAAAGCCCTGTGCCGTGTGTTGCTTTCAGGGTGGTAGTCGCTGCCGAGGCAACGCTTGGCAAGAGCGAAGCTGCTACGCCCAGTGAAAGCGCCAGCGAGGCGCCGGTGGCGGTAGCGCCTTTTACAAAGTCGCGGCGCGAAGGCTTGCCGCTGTCTTCATCGAGGTTGCAGTGACGGAAACACATAAGACTCTCTCCAGTAAATGCGCCTAAGCGGCGGGGTTGAAAAAATCGGCAATGCGTCGCGATGGCGCTCAGTTGAAGTGCTAGACAGTGGAGGACCGGGCGAGCAGGCGCTCCATCAGACCGGCGAAAGCGAAAACGAGGGGGTCTTGAAAACGGGGTGCCACTATCTGCAGGCCCACGGGGAAACCGCGCACCGTGGCCACAGGGACCGAGCAGGCGGGTACGCCGCACAGATTGAATAGGGGAGTAAAGACGGCGTGGTCTCGCAAGCCCGCGGTTCGACCTTCGACACGGGTCGGCGCTATGGAAGTGTTGTCCCAGGGAATCACGGGGACGGTCGGACACAGCAACAAGTCGAAGCTGGAAAAGAAGGTTCCGAGATCCCGCTGGATGCGATCACGCGCCCGAAGTACGGAGGCCCTGTCTGAGGCGCTCTTCAGCGCTCCGCTTTCGATCTGTGCCTTCAGGTGCGGGTCGATCTCGGTCGTGGCCGCCTGCAGAGCCCGGCCATGCAGCGCATGCAGCCCCGCATGCTGCAGCGCATCCATGGGATACGCCGACACCGACTCGCCCCAGGGCGGATCCGCCTGCGCGACATTCCAGCCAGCGCTTGCAAGCCGGTCGACCACCTGTTCGATCGCCAGGCGAATGTCGGCGTCGATAGCGAAGCCGCAGCCGAGCCTCGGGCTCCATGCGATGCGCACATCCTTCGATGGTGCGCGGACCGAGCACTGCAGCGCTTGCCAATCAACGGGCAGTGGCGGCGCACTGGCATCCGACGCATCAAAATCCCCTACTTGGTCAAAGAACCAAGCGCAGTCCGCCACATTCTTTGCCAGCAAGCCCACCACCGAAACACCATAGTTCGGTTCACCGAAGCCCCAAGGATTTGGCACGAGGCCTTGGGACGGTTTGTAACCGACCAGGGCCGTATGGGCAGCCGGGCGGCGTACTGAACCGCCGGCATCGGTCCCAAGCGCGAGGAGGCCAAGCCCCGACGCGAGCGCCGCGACCGCTCCCCCAGAAGACCCTCCGGGCGTCCTTTTCAGGTCCGCTGGATGGCGTGTCGTACCGTATACGAGGTTGTCAGTTGCGCCCTTGCACGCGAACTCCGAGCAGTTGGTGATTCCGAGAACCACGGCGCCTAGCGCCCTCAAGCGTTGCACAACCCAGGCATCGCGGGGAGCGACGAAGTCCTTGAACAACCGCGACCCCTGAGTCACGGTGTATGCCTCCACCCAGAGGTTGTCTTTTACGGTCACAGCGACGCCGGCCATCGGGAGATGCTCCCCAGCGTCGATACGCGCATCGACCTCCCGGGCTTGCCGAAGAACGTCGTCCGGCCGGAACTGCACCAGCGCGTTGATTGATGGGTTGATCCTGGTGACACGTTCGATGAAGTGCGCCGCGACCTCTGTCGCCTGGATCGAACGCTGCCCCACCTTGACGACGCATTCCTGAGCAGTCCATTGATGCGGGGCGGTCATGCGGCAGGACCCGCCACACCGGAAACCATCGTCTTCCGCAAAAACGTTTTGCCTTCACTCTCACGGCGTGGCTGATTCCTGGTGTCCATGCACACAACACACAAAAATCATGCCAACAAAATACACTCGCTTTGTTTACATAATTTTCGGCTTTGTGAGCACTGATTGTTATTGGGAGGCTCGGCCTTAGGCTATTTACAGAGGGGCGACGTGATGCGCGCATTTCAAAAGAAAAAGAGAGCACCAAATGCGAACATCAAGCCTATCTGTGTATTCGCTCATGGTGCACATTGCACCCAAAACGTCCGTTGATTGTTCAATACTAGTGTTGAACTTCCAGAGGCTCCGTTGCGGGGGCGAAACCACAAGGCATCGGAAGCCTGTTGCGCTTCGATGAGTAAAG
The DNA here is from genome assembly GCF_900099805.1 of Variovorax sp. OV700. Classification (GTDB taxonomy): domain Bacteria; phylum Pseudomonadota; class Gammaproteobacteria; order Burkholderiales; family Burkholderiaceae_C; genus Variovorax. The sequence continues at coordinate 692,998 of NZ_FNDR01000001.1, forward strand.
CGTTGACGACCACCTCGGTTGGCCGGCCGGACTGAACGACCTAGGAGTCTGGGCGGCAGACGGTTTTGAACCTGGCTCTGGCGGGTTCCGAGCCATCGCTCGGCCGTGCACGGTTTGTCGCGGCAACTCATCGAGGAGCTGGCGCTCGATAGCAGCGACAGGGGCGGTTTGCGCCCGCATTGCCTGCTATCCTGCTATGCGCACGGCATGGCCGCCACCCGCCGGAGGTTCAGCGCCAGGCACACGAGCTTCCACTCGGCCTTCACCCGGTGCAGGCCTTGGAGGCTGAACTGGCGGAACCCCAGAACGCTCTTGATCCAGCCGTTGGGGGCTCGGCGAGCCATTTGCGTCGGCGGTAGGCGGCCCGCCCCTCTCCTGTTTGCAGCTTCGCTGCCATCTGTGCCGTACGCGGTGGTCGCTCTGGATCGAAGGCCAGCACGCGCTTGCCCTCTCGCCCCAGTGCCACCACCAGATCGCAGCCGCTTGCGGCCAAGGCCTCGAACACGGCCTCAGATTTTGTAGCCGGTGTCCGCCAGCACCTGCCCGGGGAGTTGGCCCAGGCTGGCCTGCACGGCACGCAGCATCACCGGCAACTCGGCCGCATCGCTGCCGCAGACGAGCTAGCTAGCTAGCTGGAGTAGACCAGAACGACCTGCTTTCCCTAGCCGACCGGCCCGAACCAAATCATTCTCATTTCGAAGTGACGCCAACGCCGGCCGACAGCGCGACCTGGTCCCCTCCCCACCGCAGCCGCAGTGCCAGGTAGTCCGCTTCCATCACGCCTTGTCGCAGTTCCACCTTGTAGTCCGTCAAGTCAGAGAACCGCTCAAGGCTGAACTCTCCCAAATCGGTTCTTCGCAGCGTCGCGTGTCGGAGCGCAAGGACGACCGTACCGACGCCCGCAAGCTTCAGCGCCCCGGCGCACATTGGGCACGGCTCCATTGTGCAATATAGGGTGGCCCCCAGCACTGCAGCTTTGCCATGACGCGCATAAGCCGACCTCAATAGATTCGTCTCGGCGTGCGAAGTGACATCGCCTTCCGTGTTCTGGCGGTTTTGGCCTCTGGCCAACAATATGCCGTCTCTGACCAGAACCGCACCCGTGGGCCAGTCTCCGCGCTCAAACGCGGTCCGGGCCTCAACCAGGGCCTCGCTCATCCATAGGACGTCGGTGGCCGCAAGGCTGCCGTCGGCAGAAGTCTCTTTTTGCATGTAGAACTTTCTTTAGTGGGTATCGCGCATTCAGCGCATGTGGCGGGATATGACTGCGAATCGCTCCATCAGCAGCATGAAGATGACGGGGGTGACCACGAGAACCGGAAACGGCGGCGACCCGAACGTCCAGACTGCCTTCGATGAGGTGCCACATCCTGAGTCTGCTGGTACATGAAGAACGCTATGTAAATCTGCTGGCCCCCGCTCACCAGCGCCTGCGACACGAAAACGCGCACGCTGGCGGCGAACACGAGCAGGCAGCCGGCCAGGAGGCCCGGAGCCGACAGTGGGAAGGCACCTTGGCGGAATGTGCGCCAGTGGCCCGCGCGCAGCCGTTTCCTAGTCGCGCCAGCCGATCCGGTTGGCGAGCGGGTCTGGCAAGCCGTTCGACGCCTTTGCCGCCGGACGGCGGAAGGTACCGACCGTCGCCTTGCGCGGATCGAGCGCGATCAGCGCCTCGGCCTGCTTGAGCGCCGCCCGGATCGGGTCGACGACCGGCACAGAGATACGGTCGCGAACCTTCGACGCGAGCCCGGCGAGCGGCGCGCCTGCCAGGATCACCACGTCTGCATCGTCCTCAGCGACCGCCTGCTCGGCGAGCGCTACCAGCGCGTCCTCCATCTCGTTCTGGACCGTGTCGATGGACGAGAAGCTCCTGCCGACCGAGCGAATCCCAGCGCAGCGCGCCTGCAGCCGGTTGGCGTCGACGCAGTCCTGATACCAGCTCCCGAGCGACGCCGCGAAGGTGACGATGGAAAAGCGCTGGCCCAGCATGCAGGCGGTCAGCATGGCGGCCTCGGACATGCCAATGACCGGAATGTCGAAAAGCTCCCTCGCCCCGTGCAAGCCGGGATCCCCAAACGCGGCGATGATCGCGGCGTCGACTTCCCGGTGCCGCTCCGCCAGCATTTCCAGCGCGATGGCGCCGCCGATCTGCGCCTCCGCTCGGGTCGAGATGTATGGCACCCCACGCGGCGCCGTGGCCGAAACGATGTCGGTGCCTTGCGCTGCGACGGGTTCGGCTGCGCGGACCAGCAGGTCGGTCACCGAGGAGGTGGTGTTGGGGTTCAGGATGAGCACACGCATGACGCTGTTTCGAAGTGAAGGTATGGAAGGCACGACACGGCTGTCTCGGGCAGTGCCGTCTCGACGTGGCCGGCGCCATGGCGCGACGAGGGCGCTACAGCCTCCGCTGACGCAAAAGCATGACGGCGCCGATGAACAGGAATGCCGCGGCGACCCACAGCGCGATGGTCACTTCGCCGGTTGCGTCCTTCACCGCGCCCATGAGGAATGGCGCTCCGAACCCGCCGATATTGCCCATCGAATTGATCAGCGCCAAGCCTGCTGCAGCGGCGCTGCCCGACAGAATCTTGTTTGGCAGCTGCCAGAACACCGGGATTGCGCACAATATCCCCGGCAGCGCGACGTAGAGGGCCAAAATTGCCATCTTCGAGCCTTGCATCACGAAGACTCCCATCGCGGCGCAGCCCAGGCCGCCGACCAACACGGCCAGGCCGCTGTGGAGCCGCACCTCCTGAGTCCGGTCAGAATGGATGCCGTTCAAGATCACCGCGATCACGCTCACGATGAATGCACCCGACACAATATAGCCAATGGTCGTCGCGCTCGTGAAGCCGAGGTCCCGGATGATTGACGGCGCCCAGAAGACCAGGGCGGATTGGCCGAAGATGATGCAGAAATAGATAAACAGCAGCCTCCAGACCTCCGGGCTCTTTAGCGCGACGCTGATCGACTCCTCGCGCTCACCCAGGGCCTTCCCATTGCGGGACAGGTCGTCTAGCAACAGCTGCTTCTCCGATGGCGCGAGCCAGTCCGCCTTCTGCGGCTTGTCGGTCAACATCCACATGGCCAGGATGCCCAGCACGACCGAGGGAATCCCCTCAATCAGAAATACCCACTGCCAGCCGTGCCAGCCGTTGAGTCCGCCCATGTTGTCCATGATCAGGCCGGCCAATGGGCCGCCGAGAATGCCTGATACAGACGAAGCACAGCCGATCAACGCGAGCGCCTTTGAACTGCGCGTGGTCGGGAGCCAGAAAGTTAGATACAAGACAATGCCGGGCCACAGGCCGGCCTCAGCCGCTCCCATGAAGAAGCGCACGACGTAGAACTGCGTGGGCGTCTTCACAAACATCGTGACGATGCACGCCAAGCCCCAGAGGACGGCGATGCGCGATAGCGTTTTCTTTGCACCGTAGCGCATCAGTGCCAAGTTGCTTGGAATCTCGAAGAGCACGTAGCCGATGAAGAAAACACCGGCCCCGAGGCCGTAGATCAGGTTGCTGAACTGCAGGTCCTCGTTCATCTGTAGCTTGGTGAATCCGACGTTCACCCTGTCGATCCAAGCCATGAAAAACAGTATGAACAGAAACGGGACGAGCTTGAACGCCACCTTCCTGTAGACCGCATTGAGGGAGGCGCGGTGCGACTCGTCCTGGGTTGTCGGAATGCCCGCTGCTAAGCCTGCCGAAGAATTCATTTGAAGTGTCTCCTACGAAGTAATGAGGTTCGGAACGACATCGAACCAGGCCCTTAGGCGCTTCGTCGACACCTCTACTCTATTGGATGGACAGTCATGTCAACATAGGTGTTTACGATATTTCTATTTTTGCCAACAATTTTTTCTCCACTCAATCGAAAAATCTAGGCCTAGATCGATGATCTTTTCGTCGAAAAGAGTGTTGACATTTTCTCGAACGATCTGCAACATAGCTCCGTATGGCATTAACTAAAGAACATGAACACCGAGCTCTCCCGTAAGCGCGCTTCACCTGCGAAGGAAACCTCGCAGCACGAGATCTATGACCGGATCTGCGTGGCCATCCTGGAGCACCGTCTGCGGCCGGGCACCAAGCTGGCGGAGGAACGCTTGGCGGAAATCTTCAAGGTCAGCCGGGCCCGGATTCGCGAAGTGCTGGCCCGGCTCGCCTATGAACAGGTGGTCGAATTGATCCCGCAACGCGGTGCCTATGTGGCCAAACCGAGCGTCCAGCAGGTCCAGGACGTTTTCGAGGCGCGCCGCGTCATCGAGCCAGCCGTCTTGCGACGACTGGCGTCGACGCTCACACCAGAGAAACTGGGCCGGCTCCGCGAACACAACGCGAAGGAGGTCGACGCTCGGCAGCGGGGTGATGCGCGCGCCGTCGTACGCCTGTCGGGCGAATTCCACTCGCTCACGGCCGAGCTTTCGGGCAACTCCTCGCTGTCTCGGACCATGCGCGAGCTCTCGGTGCTGACGTGCCTAATGATCGTGCTCTACGACGCGCCCACGGCCAGCAGCTGCCGCGCGGATGAGCACGCCGAGATCATCGATGCCATCGAGAGGTGCGACGCCCAGCGTGCGGAACGCGTGATGCTGGAGCACCTGGAGCACATCCAGAGCAGCCTGAAGTTGGAAGGCGTCAGTGAGGAGGTCGACCTGGAAGAGATCCTGATGAACGGGGGTTGATGCCGCGGCGCCCTCCTAACGACACGACCACGACGACAAGGAGACAGATTTGAAAGAACTAGTTATCGACGGCGCATGCATCCTGACCGGCGCCGCGAAACGTCCGCTGATCGACGCAGGGTTCATCCGCATCTCGGGCGACCGCATCGTCGAGGTGAGCGCTGGCAGCGCCCCCGATGCCAGACCCGGAACCGACCGGATCGACGCACGTGGCAAGCTGGTCATACCAGGTCTCGTCAATGTCCACACGCACGCCATCCTCTCGATGACCCGGGGGATGTCGGAGGACATGGGTTTCGCCCCTGCCTACACGCCGGGCGTTCCGCACGGCCACGACGTTACCGAGGACGAGGCTGTGGCGCTGGCGCGCCTCGGAGCGCTGGAAGCCATGCTGTTCGGCTCCACGCTCATCAACGACACCTACACACACCAAAACCTGACGATGCCAGCGATGGCCGAGCTCGGGCTGCGGGTCTGGGGTTCCGGACGCATCCATGACGTGGACTTCTCCCGCGTCCACCTCGCCGAGTGGGAGCACAAGCCACAGATTGGCGACTGGTCGCTGGGTGAGGCGGTGGCGCTGCATGAAGCGCTCCACGGAAAGGCGGACGGCCGTATGGGCATCTGCCTAGCTCCGCACGCCCCGGACACCTGCACGCCATGGCTGCTGAAGCGCGTCCGCGAGGAGCGTGACCGTCTGGGCGTGCGTGTGCAGTCACACCTGTCGCAGAGTCGCTTGGAAGTGGCGCGCATTCGCGAGCGGGATGGGATGAGTCCGCCCGAGTTGTACGACGAGCTTGGCCTGCTCGACGACACCCTCATCGCCGCTCACTGCATCCACGTCGACCAGAACGACATCCAGCGCATTGGCCGGTCGGGGCTGTCGGTCGCGCACATTGCCAAGGGCAATCAGACCGGCGGTACGATCGCTCCGACCACCGCCCTGCGCGCTGCAGGCGCCCGGTTCGCGCTCGGAACGGACAACTGCCATGCCGACATGGTCGAGGTGATGCGTTGGGCCCTGATGTCCGGCCGCGTGCAGGAGGGAAAGGTCACCGACAGCTGGCAGCCGTCTACGGTCTTCGAGATGGCCACGATGGGTGGTGCCCGTGCGATGGGACTGGCTAACGACATCGGATCCCTCGAAGTCGGGAAGAAGGCCGATCTCGTCGTGCTAAACATGCAGCAGCCCCATCTGATCCCGTTGATCAACCCGCTCGGCAACCTCATCCACACCGCGCAAGGGCGCGACGTCGAGAAAGTGATGGTCGATGGCCGCCTGATCGTCGACGGCGGTCGCGCCCTGTTGGTAGACCAGGACGCGATCATGCGAGAAGCCCAGAAGGCCGCCGAGTCGCTGTGGCGGCGAAGCCGAGCCGAAGCTAACTGACACCAGTGCAACCACGTGGCGGCACCCCCGTGCGCCGCAGTATTTCCCACCTGAGCCCGTCTTCACCAGGAACTGGCTCCATACATCCTATTTCTATCGACATGTCCAGCTTCGACCTCACTATCCGAAACGCGCGTGCAGTGACCGCCAGCGACACGTTCGAGTGCGACATCGCGGTGAAAGACGGGCGCATCGTCCAGATCGGCAGCCGATTGCCGCCTTGCGCCCGCGAGATCGACGCCGCCGGGCGATTCGTGACCCCGGGCGGCGTCGACGCACACTGCCACCTCGATCAGCCGGAGCCTCCGCCGATAAAGATGGCGGACGACTTCGACACCGGTACGCGCTCGGCCGCCTGCGGCGGCACGACCACCGTCATTCCCTTCGCGCTGCAGCAAAAGGGCCAGTCGTTGCGCGCCGCCGTCGAGGACTACCACCGTCGGGCCGACGGCAAGGCGCACATCGACTACACCTTCCACTTGATCATCAGCGATCCGACGCCCGCTGTGCTGAATGACGAACTGCCTCAGCTCATCAAGGAAGGCTATACCTCGTTCAAAATCTACATGACCTACGACAGCCTCAAGCTGGATGACGGCCAGATCCTGGACCTCCTCTCCGTGGCCCGCGAGCACGGCGCGATGGCGATGATCCATGCCGAGAACGCGGACTGCATAGAGTGGCTGACGCGCCGCCTCGAGGCGGCCGGCCGCACCGCGCCGCGCTTCCACGGTCACGCTCGTCCAATGCTGGTTGAGCGCGAGGCGACCCATCGCGCGATGGCCCTGTCGGAGCTGGTCGACACGCCGATCCTGATCGTCCACGTCTCCGGCCGTGAAGCTGTAGAGCAGATCCGCTGGGGTCGAGCGCACGGCCTGCAAGTGTTCGCCGAAACGTGCCCCCAGTACCTGTTCCTGTCAGCCGAGGACCTCGGCATCGACGACGGCTACCTAGGCGCCCGATGCATCTGCAGCCCCCCTCCCCGGGACAAGGCGAACCAGGAGGTCATCTGGCGAGCCCTTGCGGACGGTCTCTTCACCGTTTTCTCGTCCGACCATGCCCCTTACCGCTTTGAAGGCACCGAGGGCAAGCGGCCCGGCGGCGAGGAACCGGACTTCCGACACATTCCCAACGGCATTCCCGGCATCGAGACCCGCATGGCTCTGCTCTGGTCCGAGGGCGTGCTGGGTGGCCGCATCACTCGCGAGAAGTTCGTGGAGCTGACGGCGACTAACCCCGCAAAGGCATACGGCCTGCATCCCCGCAAAGGGACCATCGCTGTCGGCGCCGATGCCGACCTGGTGATTTGGGACGAGAGGAGCTTCGTCCTGAAGAACGAGCAGTTACACCACGCTGTCGACTACACCCCCTATGAAGGCATGAACCTCGGCGCTTGGCCCGGCCTGACGCTGTGCCGCGGCGAGGTGGTGTGGGACGGTACGTCGTTCACGGGACGTCCGGGAACAGGGAAGTTTCTGCACTGCGGCCGACCGACCCTGTTGCCGGACAGGTCGCGCTGATCAGCACTCGCACGCGCCCTCCCCATCCCCGGCCGCCTCGCCATGCCCAGGCTCCTCATCACCGCCTCCAACTTGCAGTTCGTCGCGCGACCCATCCCGACGCACCGCAGAGGGTCGCAGCGTTCCCGCAGCTCTTGCCCTACCGGCAGCGCCTGATCCACGTCCGCTGTAGCGGCGAAGGCGTGTGGGTGCCGCTCGGGGACTGGAAGCTCGGCGCCGGCTTCGAGAATCACACCTCGCATCCGACGGTCGGCGACTTCCTCTTCTATCCTGGGGGCTACAGCGAGACCGAGATCATCCTCGCCTACGGCGCGTGCAGCTTTGCGAGCAAGATGTGACATCTCGCCGGGAACCACTTCACTGCGCGAACTGGGCCGGCGCGTGCTGTGGAACGGCGCGAGGAAGTCTGGTGAGATCTGAGGTGAATAGGTGAACAGGTGGAAGGGAACGGGAAGCTACGGCGTGCTTATGCGAGCAGCGTGCGTATCGGGGGCAATCGGCTCCTGAAGCGCGCGCAAATGGATGCGCTCCATTGCGGCCAGGATGGGCGCCATGTCAGCCTCGGCGGCTGCATAGCGAGGGAGCAAGTCCTTGAACTCGCTTTCAATTTCGGCGAGCAACGAGGCTTCGTCGATGCGCGTCAGTCGCCCGTCGCAGATCACCACCTCGCCGTCGACCATCGAAAAGTCAAGGCCGGCGCCCCGCTCTCCATAGACCAACTGGCGCACCGGGTCAATAAAAGGCGTGAACGTCACACTGTCGGTGCGGTAAGCCACCATGTCGGCGCAAGCGCCGACACGCAGTGCGCCGAGCCGATCACCGAAACCCAGCGCGCGGGCGCCGGCTACGGTGCCCGCATAGAGGGCCTCATGCGCGCTCAGCCAGCGCGAATGATCGTTGCCACGTATCTTCGAGAGTGCCGCTGCCGAGCCGAGCACGTTGAGCATGTTGACAGTCACGGTTGAGCAGGATCCGTCGGAGCCGAGGCTGACGTTCACGCCGGCATCCAGTAACTGCCGCACCGGCTGCACGCCAGAACCCAGCATCAGGTTGCTCCAGGGATTGTGCTGGGCGGTTGCTCCCGTGTTCGCCAGGATCTCGATCTCCCGAGGATTCAGCCAGACCGCGTGAATAAGGCTCGTCGTCGGTTTGAGGAATCCGATGCGGTCTAGGTACTCCACCATCGTGCAGCCGTAGAAATGCTGACCTGTCACTACCTGCAGCCGGGTCTCCTGCACATGAGTAATGACGGGCAGTGCGAGCCGGTCCGCTAGCGCCCTCAGTCGCAACAAGAAGCTTTCTGTGCAGCGTTGCGGCGCCGAAGCCGAAACAAGCACACCGACCCGCGCCTCATGGGGATGGCGGCGACGCACCATGTCCTCGACCAGCGCTACGCAATCGTCGGGTCGCGGACGGGCTGCGTTGCGTAACTCCTGCGCCAATTTCGGCGGCACAAGACTCTCGACAAACGGAAAGTTGTCGATGACCGGTTTGTCCATCATGGCGAATCCGACAAGTGCGCGTATGCCGCTGTCGTCATACGCCTGCATGCAGGCCTCGATACGCTCGCGCTCGATGGCGCCGCCCAGCGCCATGTCGTCAACCAGCGTGGTGCAACCGGTGCGCAGCGACTCGATCGCGCCAAGCATCGTTCGCAGATAGGCCTGCCGAGGTGTCAGGGCCACAGGTAGCCGCGTGCGCACCAGGTGCATCCACAGCTCCAGCGGAAGGTTCTCCGCGCGGCCGCGCTGGAAGTGCTCATGCGAGTGTTGGTGCCCATTGACCAGCCCGGGCACCAGTAGGCGCTTCTTCAGGTCGATGACTGTGGCCTCGCAGGCCAGAGTTCCCGCCGGTTCGATCGCTTCGATGAGGCCGTTGTCCACGAGAATGTCGAGCGTACGCGGATCGAGTTCATGGCGCGATCCCACCAGCACTCGCGCATTCTTCAGAAGGGTGCGTTTCTTGCTCATGAAGTTGTTTTGACCGAGTTGAAAGTGAATGACATGAACGTTTGTCTGCCCTCTTCGCCAGCAACGCAGGACCAGAGCGCGGTCGACATCCACTGGATGCGTGCGGCCATCGAGCAGGCCTCAGAAGCCTATGACCGCGGCGACTGGCCAACAGGCGCCGTACTCGTCAAAGACGGCCAATGGCTGTCGGCGGGCCAAAACCGGCAGAACACCCAGGGGGACGTGACGGCACACGCGGAGACCGACGCCGTGCAGTCGGCCTACCGCGCGCACGGCCCCAGCGCGACCGTTGGCTCCACGCTCTACTGCACGATGGAGCCCTGCCCCATGTGCGCAGGTGCGCTGAAGTTGGCAGGCGTCCGTACCGTGGTACTGGCCCTTCGTCACGCCACCCTGCGGCGGACCGACTTGGGCCGCTACAGCCTCGAAGACTTCTGCGACATGACTGGATTTGACATCGAGTTGCGCGATGGTGTCCTTGAATCTGACTATCTCGCCCTGCGACTGCGTTGGGGTGGTGACCAGGTGGCACTGAAGACCTGACGCAGAGCGGCAACCGAAAGCCGGGCTGTGCGCCGCGGGCCTTGACACAAACGAAGGTAAGGCCATGGCGCCTACTTCACATGACGCGAAATGCCCGCCAGCCGCTCCATCACCACCATCAGCACTACCGTGGCGGCCACCAGCACGCCCGACACGGCGGCGGCGCGCACGTCAAGGCTGCCTTCGATGATGTGCCACATACGGAGGGGCAACACCTCGCTGCGTGCGTCCGAGAGGAAAAGCGACACGGTCACGTTATCGAACGAATACATGAAGCCGATGAAGGCCCCCGCCGCAATGCCCGGCGCGATAAGAGGCAGGGTAACGGTACGGAAGGCATGCAACCGTGAAGCCCCGAGCGCGCCGGCGCATTCGAGCAGGCTGCCATCGAGCTGACTCAGGCTAGCCGCCGTGGTACGCAGGATGTAAGGCGCGGTGATCGCCATATGGCCGATCACTAGAGTGCCGAAGGACAGACCGCTGCCCGCCAAGTTGAACAGCATCAGCAAGGACAGCCCTATGGCAAGCGTGGGCAGCATGAGCGGCGACAGGAACACTGCCTCCACCGTGCGCGCCCACGCCTCGCGACGGCGTGCCAGTGCAAGCGCCGCCGCGACCGCCAGCACAATCGAAAGCACGGTGGCTGTACCGGCGAGCTTGAGCGACAGCAGGAAGGCCTCGATCAGTTCGGGGGAGTCATTCCACAGCGCTTCGTACCAGCGCCAGGAATAGCCGGGCGGCGGGAACTTGAGCGAATAACCACTGGTGAACGAAGTCACGACGACGATCGCCGTCGGTGCGACCAACAGGATCGCGGCGATAGCGCCGAGAAGTCCGATCAGCGTCTGGAAGGACAGGCGCTCCAGCGCGCGACCCCGACTAGCCCGAGCAACGGAGGTGGCCGGCGCGGAGCCGGCGGATTTCAGCTTTGCGGGGTCAGACATAGACGAATCCTTTGCTGCGACGGCCAAACGTATTCACGAGGCAAACCACCGCCATCACACTGACCAGCAGGAGCATCGCGATGGCAGCGGCGAAGGGATAGTTGCCGGCCTCGATCGCCTGCTGATACATGAACGAAGGCATGTAGACCTGCTGGCCGCCGCCTACCAGCGCCTGCGTCACGAAGGCGCTTACGCTCGCGGCGAAAACCAACAGCCCACCTGCAAGCAGCCCTGGCACAGAAAGCGGCAAGGTGATCTGCCAGAAGGTGCGCCAGTAGCCGGCACCCAGCGCACGGGAGGCCTGGGTCAGGTTCCCATCCAGGTTCGCGAGCGCGGTAATAAGCGGCAGTACCATCAGCGGCAGCTCGATCTGCGCCAAGGCGACGACGACGGCGCCCGGCGTATAGAGCAGCTTCAGTGGCTCGGCGATCCAGCCCAGTTCCAAGAGCGCACTGTTGACGATCCCCTGGCGACCGAGGATCACCACCCAAGCGAAGGTGCGCACAACAGAGCTGGTGAGCAGCGGCAGCAGTACCACCAGCAGCAGTGCGCCCTGCCAGCGCCGCGGCGTTTGGCTGTACAGCAGGGCCAGCGGAAAGCCCAGCACCAGAGCCAGCAGCGTGGCTCGCAAGCCCAGCCACATGGTGTTGCCCAGCACCGCCAGGTTGAAGCCGTCGCTGAGGAACTTCAGGTATTGGCCGACCCCGGCATCTCGCAGATCCGGGTCGTTGTGGAAGCTGACGAACGCCAGCAGGAGCAGCGGCGCGAGGACGAATGCCAGGAAAAAAAGAGCCAGTGGCGCGGCGAGCGCCAGAGGCGCAGCAAGGCGGGAATTGGATGCAGTACTCATCACGGGCTCAGGCGGCAAAGACGCTGGTCGGCGAGCCAGGACGCAGGCGCAGTCCGACTACCTCACCGGCGACATAGCGGGTCGATCCCACTGTTCGGGGTTGCGTCACCTTCACCGCGTCGCCGGAGGCTAGACGCAACTCGTAGACCAGAGACGGTCCAAGAGGAAGCACCATTTCCACTTTGGCCGACAGCGCATCTTCGCCCGGTGTGCCCATGGCCAGGTGTTCAGGTCGTGTCGCCAGCACTACTGCCCCGACCTGAGAGCACGGTGCCGCTGAGCCGAGCGACAGCCGTCCGCCGTCGCGCGCATCGACCGCGTATCCGGAGCCGTCCTGCAGCAGCCGGCCGGCTACTAGGTTCGCCGTACCAACGAAATTAGCGACGAACAGGGAACAGGGACGGTCGTAGATCGCCTCTGGCGTATCGAACTGTTCGACCCGTCCGGCATTCATCACTGCAATGCGGTCGGCCATCGACATGGCTTCCTCCTGGTCGTGGGTGACCAGAACAGTTGTAATGCCGAGCTCGCGCTGAATGCGCTTGATCTCAATCTGCATATCCAACCGGAGATTTTTGTCGAGTGCACCGAAGGGCTCGTCCAATAGCAAGACCTTGGGCTTCACCGCAAGCGTTCGCGCAAGCGCAACGCGCTGCTGCTGTCCGCCGGACAATTCGCGCGGGAAGCGACTGCCGAAGCGACCCATTTGCACGAGATCCAACATCTGCGCGGCCGTGTCACGTGCCGCTGCGGCGTTGATGCGCCGTGCGCGCAGTCCATAGGCGACATTGGCCGCCACAGTCATGTGCGGGAATAAGGCGTAGTTCTGGAACACAATGCCAGCGCCGCGCTCATTGGTCGGGAGAGCATCAACCTTTTCGCCGCCGATCACGACGGAGCCGCCCGTCTGGCGCGTCAATCCCGCCACAACCCGCAACAAAGTTGTTTTGCCGCAGCCGCTCGGCCCCAGCAGCGCTACCAGCTCCCCTGCTTGTATCCCGAGGGAAACGGACTCCACGGCAATCGCGCCGCCATACTGGTGATGAACGTGGTCGAGTTCGATCGAGACGCCGGACCCACTTTTTGAGAAAAGCATGCAGAGAACTCCAGTCGCCGCATAGGGTCGCGGCTTTCGAAGAGTGACTCAAGATTCATGCCAGAAAATACAAGTGCACTCTGTATTGCACACAAGTTAGCATAGAGCTGGATACACCACAATGGTGTTTATGTGCACAATAACTGACCTTGATGTACCAAAATGGGGCGGATGGGTGGCGCAGGTCCGAGATTAATTGGATACGAGCCTGGCACAAACTTTGCGCCTTTGGAGACACAGTTGCCGATCTACTCTTGTCAAAAGGATTCTCAATGCACCCCTCTCTCCTCTCCCGCCGCAGCCTCCTGAGAAGTGCAGGGCTCGGCGCGGCCTACCTCGCAGCCCCGTTGTGCATTGCGCATGCGCAGGGCAAAAACATTGCATCGACCACCCCCCCGGGGGCGTGGGAGGCGGCCCATCGCAGCATCCTTCTGCCAGCTTTTTCGCGCGCGACGGGCGGATCGGTAAGCCTTGTCGCCTCACAGCCCCTTGATACGCTTTCAAAGGTAATTGCTTCCAAGGCGAACCCTCCCTTTGACGTGATCATGCTGGACGAGGGCCCCTACCTCGCCGCGCTGTCGCAGGACATCTTCGAGAAGATACCTGTCGACAAGGTGCCGAACCTGGCGGAAGTGCCTTCACGGCTTGTCGACCCGCGCGGCCTTGGTGTGTTCGTCTCAGGTCAGATTATCGGAATTGCCTACAACACGGACAAGATCAAGACGCCGCCCAAGTCCTGGAGTGACCTGTTGAAACCGGAATTCAAAGGCCGAATCGGCCTCGCCAGCATGGGTTCGACCCTAGTGTCAGCCTGGATGGTCGAGATCGCCCGACTCAACGGCGGAAGCGAAGAGAACATGGAGCCGGCTTTCCAATTTGTGAAAAAGCTGCTGCCCAACGTAGGGGCCATCGCCAGTAGCCCCGGTGCGCTCGCGACGCTTTTCCAGCAGGGACAAATCGACATCGCAGTCCACTACAACAACAACGTCGGCGATCTGCAAGCCAAGGGTGTACCCATCGCACTAACTCGTCCCGACACGGGATGGATCCACATCAAGAGCTCGATGCACATCGTAAAGAACAGCCGCAACCCAGACTTGGCCGCCGCTTATATCAACGCCGCGCTCAGCCCGGAAGTACAGACCAAGATGGCGGCAGAGCCGTATTTCGTTGTACCAGTCAGCAAGAAGGCCGTACTCAGCCCTGGCCTTCAGGCATACGCTAAGACCGTAGAGGAGATCGAGAAGATGAGCCGTGTCGATTGGGCCAAGCTCAATCCACGCCGTGGCGAGTACATCGAGCGATTCAACCGCGAGGTGAAAGTGTGAGCATTGAGGCAGAACCCAAGCGCGTGCTACTTGGAATGCTCACGCCGTCATCCAACACGGCACTCGAGCCCATCACATCGGCCATGCTTGCAGGCCTGTCGGAGGTGTCGGCGCATTTCGCGCGGTTCCGAGTGACGGAAATTTCGCTGCGCGACCAGGCCTTGGGCCAGTTTGACGAGACGCCTATTTTGGAGGCCGCCCGCCTGCTGGCGGATGCCCGTGTGGACGTCATTGCGTGGAACGGCACCTCGTCGGGGTGGCTTGGCTTCGAACGGGACGAGGCCTTGTGCGCACGCATCACGCATGAAACCGGAATTCCGGCCTGCACCTCCGTGCTGGCGCTTAACGAGGCCATGCGGTTGGCGGGCCACACCCGCTTCGGTCTGCTTTCACCCTACCTGTCGGATGTGCAGCAGCTCATCGTGGAAAATTATCGGAGGTCAGCGTTCGCATGCACTACTGAACGGCATCTCGGCCTCAGCGTCAACTTTGAGTTCTCTGAGGTCACGGCGGGTCAGATCGAAAGCATGGCCCGCCAGGCAGCCGCCTCAGGGGAGCCTGAATGTCTCACCACCTTCTGTACCAACCTGCGAGCCGCGCCTCTGGTGCCGGCATTGGAGGAATCGCTTGGCCTGCCGGTCTACGACACCGTGGCGACCGCCGTCTGGAAATCGCTACGTATCGCAGGCGTGGATACCCGCCGTGTCAAGGGCTGGGGTAGCCTCTTTAAGCTCTAACAATTGTCGGGCAGGCAGTTTGCTTATATTAGTGCCCGAATTCCAACCCAGCGTCATGGCGACAACATCCTCCAGCACCCTTACCGAGTCCGTCACCAAGCAAAGCGCATCGAAAGCGGACATCTACGAACGCATCTACGACGCAATCGTCGAACATCGACTGGCTCCCGGCACCAAGCTTGCCGAAGAGCGCGTCGCCGAACTGTTCTCAGTGAGCCGCACCCAGGTACGGGGTGTCCTGCAGCGCCTAGCGGTAGAACAGCTCGTGACCCTGGTTCCCAACCGCGGAGCGTTCGTCACTCGGCCGACCGTGGAGGAGGCGCGCGACGTGCTTGCAGTTCGGCGAACCCTCGAACCGGCAATCGTTACCCGGCTGATCCAAAAAATCCGCGATGGCAAAGCGGCCGGAGCGCTGAAGGAGCTGCGCAGCATAGTCAAGCGGGAGAAACAAGCACACGTTTCCGGCGACCGACGTGCAGCCGTGCGCTTGTCCGGGGAATTTCACGTCATGCTCGCTCAGCTTTCAGGCAGCAGCATTCTTACTCGCATGATGCGCGAGCTGACCCCACTCACCTGCCTCGCGATCCTCACCTACGAGGTACCGACAGGTGCCGCTTGCCTCGACCATGAGCATGTACTTCTGCTCGATGCCATCGAAAGCGGCGACGATGCTGCTGCTGTTGCGCTGGCGGTCGAACACTTACACCACATAGAGCGCTCCCTCAATCTTCGCGAGGAAGAGGAGCAGCAGGTCGATCTTGCCGAAGTTCTGTTGGGCTAAGCCCGGTCCCACTGTTCTCTAACGCTGTTCGCCTAGACTGAACGGTTGGCGTCCTACGCCCACCGGCGAACTCACGCTTGGGCATCTGTACCGCGTGTCCCAGCCTCTTTTTGTCCCCTGGTCTCGCAGATCAGAAGAACGATGCGTTCGCGTTCCAAAAAAAGCAAATAGGACATCACTTTGGATACAAAGCGGCATGTCAACGAAGAAGTTTCACGCTGCGAGGCAGCAGCACGATTTTTCCGAGCGTGCTTCCGCCGTCGAGCAGCTCGTGCGCATGCCGCGCTTCTGCAAGAAAAAAATGGGCTTTGGCGCAATCCACCGGGGCCGCTACTTGCGCCTCCCTCGCCTGCTTCTGCAACGCCAGCATCAGGTCCTTCGGATAATCCCAGGACACAGACGCCATCCAGGCCTGCGGCGTCGAGGACAGCTCAAGCAGGTAGGTGCGCCGATTCGTGGTGATGGCCAGGTTCGTCTTCAGACCCACGCGCGCGGGTTTCACAACACGTGGATCCGCTGGTTCGGACCGCTGCCGCTGACCGCGTCGCCGGCCGAACCGCCACCAGTTCCTCACCCTCCTGCAGCGCGACAACGGTCACACGGCCCGGACTCGTGTAGTTGGGGGCATTACAACTCAGATGCCTGCGCACTCGTCGTCTGGAAGATCGGCCGGGGTGCGGTAGTCGATTCTGAGGATCGTCGTGCGGCGCTGCGTCTACACGCCGACGCGTTTGAAGCTGATGGGCTTGCCGCGCCGCCAAGCATTGAACCTCTATTTGTTCGCCTTGCCGACGCTCAGTATCCTTCGAATCTCGTCCGCCACAAGGTCCACGAGCGCATGCGTTGCAGCGCTCAGAGGCTTGCGCCGGTCACTGACGCGAACCACATGGCGCACGATGCGCGGCGAGAGAATCGGGCATACGGCCAGTGTGCCCTCGTTGACCGCGCGCTGCACCACGATGCGCGGCAGGATGGTCGCGAAGCGCGTTTCCTCGACGAGCCGCACGATGGTGCTCAGCACGTCTACCTCGAATTTGGGTGCAAGCACAATGCCCTCTTGTCGAGCCGCCGCTTCCAACACGCCGCGCAGCCCGTGACGGCGCGTGGGCAGGATCAGGTCCAGACCGAGTTCGGCCAGTCGCGCAAGGCGCACATTGGCAGGCAGGCGCGGGCCGTGTTGCACGCTCGTTACGAGCAGCATGTCTTCCTCGGCGAGCGATTCCGTGGCCAGCGACAGCTTGGCCCGCGGCTCATTGATGATCGCGACGTCGAGTTGTCCGCTCGTTACCCAATCGATCAGCATGGCACTGTAGCCGACGGATACCGTGACCTCCACATGCGGATAGGCTTCGTTGAACCGCGACAGCGCGTCGGCCAGCACGCTCTCGGCCACCGAGGAAATGAGCCCCAGCGAGACGTGGCCGGTCACGGCCTCGCTGCGCTGCGCAAGTTGCTCGCGCGCATTGTCGATGTTGCGCACGATCGGCAGAAACAGCCGGTACATCAGGCGTCCGTGCGCGGTGGGCGACATGCCTCGGCGTTTGCGCTCGAACAAGGGCTGCCCCAGCTCTTCCTCCAGCTTCGCGATCTGCATGCTCAGCGTCGGCTGGACGACGTCCAGCCGCTTGGCGGCCTGCGTCATCGAGCCGTCTTCGAACAGCGCAAGGAAGTACTGGATTTGCCTCAGGTCCACGATGGCCTTCTTGGAAATTGCCCCGCTGACCGGGCTCGCAAGGGAGGGCAATTGTAGAAGGCGGGTGGCACGCTGCGATGCGGGCTCAGGCCGTGCCGACCTGCTGATAGATGTGCTTGATCTCCTGGAAGTCGATCAGCGCATCGTACCCATGCAGCCGGCCAACCCCGCTGCGCCGATAGCCACCCGTCTCGGCTTCTGCGAAGAGCTTGTTGTGGTCGTTGATCCAGACCGTACCGTTGCGCAATGCGCGCGCCACCCGCATGGCACGCGCGCCGTCGCGCGTCCAGACGCTGGCCGACAAGCCGTACTCCGAGTGGTTGGCGCGGGCGATGGCCTCGCGTTCGTCCTCGAAGCGTTCCAGTACCAGCAGCGGGCCGAAGATTTCCTCTTGCACGAAGAAGGCATGCGTATCACGATGCGCGACGAGGGAAGGGTGGACGAAGTTTACGTCGCGCCGCCCGCGCAGCAGCACCGCATCGGCCGCCTCCAGCGCGTCGTCGATGCGCTGGCTAACTTGTTGGGCGGCGTGCGCGTCGATCAGCGGGCCGATCTGCGCACCCGGCGTCAGCCCCGGTCCCACGCGCTGCGCAGCCAGTGCTTCGGTCAGCGCCTTTTGCATGGCACTGTAGTGGTGTGCATGGACGAGCACGCGCCGCGCTGCTGTGCACTGCTGGCCGCTGATGATGGTCGCAGCCATGGCAATCGCACCGGCCGTCTTCTCGACGTCGGCATCCTCGAACACCAGGCAGGCCGACTTGCCGCCCAACTCCAGGGACAGCTTCTTCATGGTGGGCGCCGCCGCAGCCATGATGCGCTGACCGGTGGCGTTGGAGCCTGTGAAGCTCAGCACATCCACCTGCGCGCTCTCGGTCAGGTACTGCGCGACCGCATGACCGTCTTCGCTCACCAGATTGACCACGCCGGGCGGCAGACCCTCGCAGGTATGCAGCGCCTCTATCACCCGCGCGGTGATCAACGCCGTCTGGGGCGCCGGCTTGATCACCGCAGTACAGCCCGCTGCCAGCGCGGGGGTCAGCGAGCGAATCAGCAGCACCACCGGCGCATTCCACGGCACGATGATGCCGGCCACACCGGCGGGCTCTTTCAGCAACGTGGAATACGCACCAGGCTCCACCTCGAACACATGGCCCGGCATGTAGCGCGTCAAGCCTGCGTAGTAGCGGATCTCCGACACGGCACCGGCGATCTCGCCGCGCGACTGCGCCAGCACTTTGCCGTTCTCGCGCGTGAGCAGTACGGCCAGGACTTCGGCTTGAGCTTCCAGGCGATCGGCCCAGCGCAACATCACCATCTGGCGCAGCCGCGGGTCGTGCGCCCACTGTGGCTGCTCGAACGCGCGGCGCGCGGCGGCCACGGCGGCTTCGGCGTCACTGCGCTGCGATGCGGCGTGGCGCCCGAGCGGGGTGCCATCGGACGGGTCGTTGCGCTCGCCCCATGCGTCGTAAGCCGCTGGCTGCCAGCGACCGTCGATGAGGTTGAGAGCGTCTTGTTGGATGGTCATGCTGCGGTGATGTGGTTTTGTTGAATAACGCGCTTCCACAGCGACTTCTGGCTTTCGATGAAGCGGTGGAATTGGGCGGGCGTGCCGCCGTCGGGCACCACGCCCTGCTGGGCGAAGATTTTCCTGACGTCGGCCATTTCGAGAATGCTGTTCATTTCGCGATTGAGCTTGTCGACCACCGGCTTCGGTGTTCCTGCGGGCACCACGATGCCGTGCCAGGACGACACCTCGTAGCCCGCGACGCCGGCCTCCGCTGCAGTGGGAATCTCCGGCATCAGCGGCGAACGCTGCGCGCCGGCAATGGCCAACGGGCGCACCTTGCCGGACTGGATGAACGGCAGCGCGTTGGGCAGGAGGTCCATCGCCACCGCCACCTGGCCACCGGCCAAGTCAGTCAACATCGGCGTGCTGCCCTTGTAGGGAATCTGGTCCATGCGGATGCCAGCCAGGTTCTCGAACAGCACCATGGCCAAGTGGTTCGATGAACCCGGGCCCGAGGTGCCGTAGTTGATGGCGCCGGGCTTCGCCTTGGCGGCCACCAGCACGTCGGCCGCGCTCCGATAGGGACTTCCCGCGTGAGCGACCAGCACCATCGGCGATCGCCCCGCCAGGATCACCGGGTCGAAGGCCTTGTCGCTGTCGTAAGGGAGCTTGTAGAGCCACGGGTTGGCCGCAAACGGAAACTGCACTACCAGCAGTGTGTAGCCGTCCGGCAGCGACGTGGCCACGGCCTGCGTGCCGATGGCCGTGCCGGCACCGGGCTTGTTGTCGACCACGGCAGACTGCTTCCACGCCGCGGTGAGGTGCACGCCGACAATGCGCCCCAGCGTGTCGTTGAAGCCGCCCGCGGGGTACGGCACCACGATGCGCAGCGGCTTGACCGGATAGCCACCGGCCGCATCGGACTGCGCCCAGAGCGCGGGCGCGAACGCGCTGCCGAGCAAGGCGGCGGTGGCGCCGCGGCGTGATACCGGCATGGTTTGTCTCCTTCATCGGGGAACGCGCGGGCGCTCGTCGAACGCCCGGCTCTCTAATCGGGCAGCGGCACATCGGCTAAGCCCGCAGCGCATTGGCCGCTCAGTCGGCCAGCGCGAGCGCTTCCTGCGCCAAGTCTTTCTCGACGTACTCGCGGAAAAGCTCCGCGGTGTACAGCAGCCGCATCTGCGCACCCACTTCGCAGGCCTTCAGGCAGGCTGCCTGGAGTTCGGGCGTGTCGGCATGTTCGACCACGATCTGGTAGCCGCGCTCGCCGTGGATCTCATCGGACACGATGTGCAGATCGAAGAATTCGACCTCTTCGTCCGTGAACTTGTACTGCTCGCGCAGCGTGGGCGCCTGCTTGCGGTAGATGGACGGCACCTGCGATTCGAGTCCCACGACGATGCCGGCCACCGCGATGATCGGGTTCTCGCGCATCGACATCGAATAGCACCAGCTTTGCAGGCCGCGTGTGGAGGGCAGCATGTTGTCGGGGTCGGTCACGCGAGCACGCGACGAACCGCAGGCTTCGGCAAAGCGGATCAGCAGGTCGGTGTGGCGGTCACCGCCGATCTCCTCCTCGTACATGTTCGCCAGCATGAAGTCCTTAACTTCGATCAGGTGCGCCGGCGTGCGCGAGTAGATGAAGCCCAGATAGTCCGCGAACGGGCCCACGTAGTGGTAGTGGTTCTCGGCCCAGCGCGCCAGGTGCTTGCGCGACAGCCGACCCGCGGCCCAGGCCATGCTGAAGGGCGATTTGTTAGCGCTCTTTCCGCGCACCGTTTCCTCCAGCGCGTGGCGGAAGTCTTCTTTGCTCATCAATGCCGTCATGGGTTGTTCCTTCGTTGGTATGAACACGGTCCGCGGCAGCTGCGAGGCGCGCGGCACAAGGCCCCTGGAGGGGATGGCGTGATCCTACGTATGCGCGATGCAAAACCGCAATTCATATCAATTTTATTGATCCCTTTCATTGGCAGTCGTGATGTTGTTTGACGCGGCAGCGGCTTCGCTTGGACATTAGCCACCAAGCATCCGGCCTGGGAGGACCATGGCCGATTCGCCCCTCCACCGGGAACCATGGAACAAGTGCTCATGCCCAAAGTTGTGATCAGGAAAGACGGCCAGTGCTTCGAGGGCGAGGTGCGGCCGAACACCAACCTTGTCGTACGCGCCGGCATCAAGCAATTTCCTTTTCCGCACCTCAACTACGGCTGCGGCATGGGCAAGTGCTCCAAGTGCATGTGCAAGGTGCTGCATGGCGGCGAACACCTGGCCGCGCCCAACTGGAAAGAGCAGAAGCAGCTGGGCGACCAGCTCGACGCGGGCTTCCGGCTTGCCTGCCAGCTCTGGATCCACCACGACATCGAATTGAGCCAGGACGAGACAGCGCTCGCCTGACACTCTCTTCAATACACACATGCCAAACGCATACGTCATCCTCACGAACAAGGACGGCCAGTTCCGCACGGAGCTGTGCGACGGCCTTCACCCCGTCGAGAGCCACGATTACTTCTTCTACGGCCAGCGGCGCGCGCGTTTCGTCATTGCCGAGCTTGAACGGCCGGTGAAGGTCGCGATCGTGGACGAGGGCGACCCGCCCACGCGCAACCTCGTTCCCTCCAAATTTCTTCCGCGGTTCGACACGCTCGAAGCCGCGCGCGAGGAGCTCGCGCAGTTGGTCAACTTCGGCCATCTGGACGTGCGCCTCGTGCATGTCGACGCGCAGGAGGCCGGCCGCGCATGATCAGCGTCACCTTCATCACCAATGCCAACAAGGTGCTGACCGCGCCGGAAAACAGCAACCTGCTGCGCGTGTCGCTGCGCGGGCAAGGCGGCATTCCTTTCAAGTGCGGCGGCGGCTTGTGCGGCACCTGCAAATGCCGCATCGAGAGCGGCCTCGAGTACACCGACGCGGTCAAGCAGAAGGAGCGCAAGCACCTTTCGGAAGCGGATTTCGAACAAGGCTTTCGCATGGCGTGCCAGACCTTCGTGAACGGGGACGTCAGCGTCTCCTGGTAATTCCCATTCAGGCACCGACGCACCTTCACCGCGCCGACAACATCGAGCATCTATCCCATGACGGACCCCGACAATTTCCTTGTGCGCGTGCTGGCGCGCACCCCCATCGCCACGGACACGCTGGCTTTCTTCCTGGAGCGCCCTGCCGGCTTCGACTTCGAGGCGGGCCAGTTCGTCAGCCTCCAGCTGCCGGATTTCGATGCGCCGGAGGACGGCTCGGACGACGGCGAGCGCATGCTGTCGATCGCCAGCGCCCCCCATGATCCGCACCTCATGGTTGCGATGCGCATGCGCGATACGGCATTCAAGCGCCACTTCTCGCAATGCGCCCTCGGTGCCGACGGCGCCCTCGTGAGCCTGAGTCCGGCCATGGGCGATTTCGTGTTGCCTGAAGACCCGCACCAACCCCTTGTGATGCTCGCCGGCGGCATCGGCATCACGCCGTTTTACAGCATGCTGCGCCACCTGCAGCACCAGGCCGCCAGCGGCAAGGCAGTGCCGCCGGTCACACTGCTCTACGGCAACCGCACGCACGCGCTCGCAGCCTGGCGTAGCGAGTTCGCGCAGCTGTGCGCCGACCTGCCGCGGCTGCGCGTTCTGCACGTGATTGCCGAGGACGAAGGCGCGCCGCCGCCATCGCGCGGCCAGGACGCACACGTCTGGCACGCCGGCATGA
The DNA here is from genome assembly GCF_900099805.1 of Variovorax sp. OV700. Classification (GTDB taxonomy): domain Bacteria; phylum Pseudomonadota; class Gammaproteobacteria; order Burkholderiales; family Burkholderiaceae_C; genus Variovorax. The sequence goes on from NZ_FNDR01000001.1 coordinate 715,735, forward strand.
TCGATGCCGCGCTCATCCAGCAGGAAGTGCCCGACTGGCAGGCCTGCCGCTACTACATCGTCGGCCCCACCGCCATGGTCGCGGCCATGCAGGACTGCCTCGATGCCTGCGGCGTGCCGCCCGAACAGGTGGCGATCGAGTTCTTCGCCGGCTACTGATCCCATTTTTTTCAAGTGCCCACGATTTCTCCCATGCAAATCACCACGCAGACCATCGCCCTCCCCTCCGGGGCCGGCAGCATCCAGGTGCATTGCCACGGCGACGCCCGCGCGCCCGTCGTGTACATGGCGCACTCCATCCTCTCAAGCAGCGCCATGTGGTCCACGCAGGCGCAGCTGCTGGCCTCGCGCGGCTGGCACGTGGTATGCGCGGACACGCGCGGCCATGGCGGCTCCGTGGCCCACCAGGCGCCCTCCTCCATGCAGCATCTGGTGGCCGACACCGTCGCGGTGCTCAATGCACTCGGCATCGCGAAGGCGCACTACGTCGGACTTTCGTTGGGTGGCATGAGCGGCTTCGGCCTGGCGCTCGCGCATTCCGACAGGCTGGCGAGCCTGTGCCTCTGCGATGCGCGTGCCGACACCCCACCGGAGGCGTCCGCACCCTGGAACGAGCGCATCGCCATCGCCGAGCGCGAAGGCTGCGCGGCGCTCGCGCGGCCCACCCTCGAACGCTGGTTCGGCCGCGACTTTCTCGATGCCCACCCCGACACCGCGCAGCGCTTGCTCCAAGTCGCTGCGTCGACATCGGTGGACGGATTCGTCGGATGCGCGCGCGCGATCCAGGGACTGGACTTCCTGGCCCGGGTGTCGGAGATCGCGTTGCCCACCACACTGATCGTCGGCGCGAACGACGGGGTGCTGCCGCAAGCGATGACCGAGATACAGCGGCGCATCGCGGGCTCCGTCCTCGAAGTCATTGCGCAGGCGGGGCACCTGCCCAATATCGACCAACCTGCGGCATTTGACGCCGCGCTGTTGCGGCACTTGGGCGCGCCCGCGTAAAGGCCGAGGCCTTGAGGTCGTGCGCCGACCGTGCCTTGCGCCGAAGCGGGGCATCCGATTCAAGAACCGCGACGCGTTCCCACGCCCGCACCCGTGAAAGATTGTCATCCTCGTGATTCCAAAGGATGGATTGGGCAAAACGCGTCGTCTCCGTACGATTTGCCGGGTAGCCACGGCATGCCATCCACCGGCGTGCGTTGCAGAATCGCAAGAAAGACGGAGACAAGTTCGCATGACCATCTTTCTCGGCATTCGTGCTGGCCAGCACAGCCACCAGGCCTGCGCGGAACGGCGCGAAGTCGACTTGTTGACCGCTGATGCGACTAGGTCCAGCTGCCGGCCGGGCGGCCGAGAAGCTGCCGCTCAACCGCGCGGATGAAGACGCTAAGCTCGAAAAATCGGTCGTAGGACATGGCCGCAGCCTAGCGCACGCGCCAAGGCGCAGCCCTCACGCGCGGCCGAGCAATATGTAGCGCGCCAGGTGATGGTCTTCGTCGCCCAGCATGTGATTGGTCAGCACCAGGCCCTTGGCCAGGTGAGACAGCGGCAGCTCCCAGGTCATACCGATGCCGCCATGCATCTGGATGCACTCCTCGGCCACGCGCGTTCCGACGCGGCCGGTGGTCGCCTTGGCGGCCGACAGCGCTCGCTCGCGCGTGGCGCGGTCGGCCGATTGCAGCGCGTTGGCCGCGTTGATGACGGCTGAGCGCGCCTGCTCGATACCCAGCCACAGATCCACCATGCGGTGTTGCAGCGCCTGGTTGCTGCCGATCGGCTGTCCAAACTGCTTACGGGTGCGCAGGTAGTCGAGCGTGAGTTGCTTGGCGGACTCCATCGCGCCCAATGCCTGTGCGCTCAGCGCCAGCACGCCGGCGCCCACGGCGCCTTCGATGGTCGCAAAGGCTTGGCCTTCGGTGCCGACCAGCGCATCGGCCGGCAGATGCACGCCTTCCAACGCGATATCCGCGCCCCGGCCACCATCGGCCAGGGGGTAGCCGCGCAGCGTGATGCCCGGAGTTGCGGCGGGCAGCACGAACAGGCTGATGCCCGTGGGGTCGTCGCCGCAGCCCGATGAGCGGGCCGAAACGATGAAAAAGTCGGCCTGCTCCGCATGGCGCACCACGCATTTCAGGCCGTCGAGCTGCCAGCCACCATCGGTCGGCCGCGCACGCGTCGTCACGTGCGAAGCCTCGTAGCGGGCCTCGGGATCGGCGTGCGCAAGAACGGCCAGCGTGCTGCCGGCCACGATGTCGCGCCGCAGCGCACGCTGCACATCCGTTTTCGCTTCGGCCAGCACCGCAGCGGCCATCAGCGCAGCGAGCAAGGGCTCCAGCACCATCGCGCCGCCCAGCGCCTCGAACACCAGTGCGATGTCGAAGCCGCTGCCGCCCAGGCCACCGTCGGCCTCGGCGAAGAGCGCCCCGAGCGCCCCCAGATCGACGAGATGCCGCCACATTTCCATGCTGTGCCCCTCGCCCGATTGCGCAATGCGCTGGCGCTGCGCGAAGTCGTAGTGCTGCGACAGCAGGCGTCGCAGCGCATCGTCCAGCATGCGCCGTTCGTCGGTCGGTTCGAAGTTCATGCGGCGTCCTTCATAGCCCCAGCACCGTCTTGGCGATGATGTTGCGCTGGATCTCGTTAGAGCCCCCGAAGATCGAGAGCTTGCGGTTGTTCAGGTACTGCGCGGCCGCGCTCACCGATTCGGCGGGCGCGCCGGCCAAGGCTTCGGCATCGCCGAGGTGCGGCAGTGCATGCAGGCCGACCGCGCGGCGCACGAGCGCGGCGAGTTCCTGGCGGATCTCGCTGCCGAGCAGCTTCAGCGCCGAGCTTTCCACGCCCGGGCTCCCGCCGTTGGCCACAGCGGCCGTCACGCGCAGGTTGGTCGTCTTGAGGTTTTCGAGGTCGATCTCCACGCGCGCCATGCGCGCCGCGAAGGCCGGGTCGCGGTCCAGCGGCTGGCCGCCGCTCGTGACCTTGGCCGCCACGGTCTTCAGTCGCCGCAAGGCAGCGACCGAGAAGCCTATGCCCGCGTTGCGTTCGTGCGTGAGCAGGTATTTGGCGCAGGTCCAGCCATCGTTCTCTTCGCCGACGAGGTTGTGCGCCGGCACTCGCACGTCGGTGAAGAAGACCTCGTTCACCTCGTGCTCGCCGTCCAGCGTGACGATGGGCCGCACCTCGACGCCCGGCGAGCGCATGTCGATCAGCAGGAAGCTGATGCCCTGCTGACGGCGCGCGTCCTTGGAAGTCCGCACGAGGCAGAAGATCATGTCGGCGTGCTGCGCGAGCGTGGTCCAGGTTTTCTGGCCGTTGACGATGTAGTGCGCGCCCGCTGCATCGTGCCCGCGCACCGCCGACGTCTTCAGCGCCGCCAGGTCGGAGCCCGCGCCGGGTTCCGAGTAGCCCTGGCACCACCAGTCCGAGCCATCGAGGATGCGCGGCAGCCAGTGGCGCTGTTGCGCCTCGGTGCCGTAGCGAATCAGCACTGGTCCGAGCATGAGGAGCCCGAAAGGCACGATACGCGGCGCGTCTGCCAGCGCGCATTCGTATTCGAAGATGAAGCGTTGCACCGCATTCCAGCCGGCTCCGCCGTGCTCGCGCGGCCAGTGCCCCGCGAGCCAGCCACGCGATTGCAGGATGGCATGCCACTGCTGCATCTCGTCCTTGCGAAGCGTGCGGCCCTCGGCCACCCGCCGGCGCAGCGCCGGTGGCAGGCGCTCGGCCAGGAAAGCGCGGACTTCCGCGCGGAAGGCCTCTTCTTCAGGTGTGAAGTTCAGGTTCATGCGGGTCTAGCGAAAAATCTCGAACAGGCCGGCCACGCCCATGCCGCCAGAGACGCACATCGTGACCACCGCATAGCGCGCACCGCGGCGGCGCCCTTCGATGAGCACGTGACCTGCAAGGCGCGCACCAGTCACGCCGTAGGGATGGCCGATGGAGATGGCGCCGCCGTCGACGTTCAAGCGCTCGTCCGGAATGCCCAGGCGCTGCTGGCAATAGAGCGACTGCGAGGCGAAGGCCTCATTCAGTTCCCACAGGTCGATGTCGTCGACCGTGAGACCGTGGCGCGCCAGCAGCTTGGGCACCGCGAACACCGGCCCGATGCCCATCTCGTCGGGCTCGCAGCCCGCCACGGCCAGGCCGCGAAAGGCCCCCAGCGGCGCGAAGCCGGCGCGCTCGGCATCGCGCGCTTCCATCAGTACGCAGGCGGCCGCGCCGTCGGACATCTGCGAGGCATTGCCCGCGGTGACGAAGCGCTCGGGCCCATTCACCGGCTGCAGCCGCGCCAGCGCCTCGTAGGTGGTGCCGTGCCTGTTGCAGTTGTCCGCGTCGATCGTCGCCTCGCGGTGTGACACCGCGCCGGTGGCCTTGTCCTGCACGGCCATGGTGGCGGTGACAGCGACGATCTCCTCGCGGTATCGGCCCGCGCGCTGTGCGGCCTCGGTTTTTTGCTGACTCTGGGTCGCAAAGCGGTCTTGCGCCTCGCGCGTGATGCCGTAGCGTGCGGCCACGATGTCGGCCGTCTCGATCATCGAGATGAAAAGTCCGGGCTGCTGCGCGAGCAGCCACGGATCAGCATCGCCGGGCCCCGGACCGCGCGGCGCAATGCGCGAGATGCTTTCGACCCCGCCGGCCACGACGACCGACATGCCGTCCACCACGATGCTGCCCGCCGCCATCGCAATGGCCTGCAGCCCCGAAGCGCAATAGCGGTTGATGGTGGCACCGCCGACGCCCACCGGAAAACCGGCGCGCAAGGCCGCCTGCCGCGCGACGTTACGGCCGGTGGTACCTTCGGGAAAACCGCAGCCCAGGATCAGGTCTTCGATGCGTTCCGGGTCGATGCCCGCGCGGTCCACGGCGGCGCGCACCGCATGCGCAGCGAGCTCAGGGCCGGGCGTGATGTTGAACTCGCCGCGGAAGGACTTGGCCAGCGGCGTGCGGGCGGTGGAAACGATGACTGCTTCGCGCATGGTTGCCTTCTCTTTAACTATTCGAGCGTGATGCCGCCGATGCTGCGGATCAGCTGGCCCCAGACCACGCCATCCTGCTGCACCGTCTTTGCAAAATTGGCCGCCGAGGGGTCGCCGATGTCGTAGCCGATCTGCGCGAGTGCTGTGCGCATGTCGTCGGTTTTCATCACGTCCGCGAAATCCTTCACCAGCGCCGCGACGAGCGGCTTGGGCATGTTCGCGGGCCCGAAGATGCCGAGCCACCCAACCAGCGGACCGAGCGTCGGATATCCGGCTTCGGGGAAGGTCGGGATGGTCGGGAACGACGCCACGCGGTGCGTGCCGGTGATGGCCAGCCCGCGCAGGCGGCTCCCGGGCGGCAGGAAGGCGGCGGCCGACCCAACATCGCACACAACCGCGCTCAGCTGTCCCCCGATCAGGTCGTTGATGGCTGACGCGCAGCCTTTGTAGGGCACATGGACCATGGTCATGCCCGAGGCGTGCTTGAAGGCCTCGCCGATCAGGTGGCCGAGCGATCCGTTGCCGTAGGAGCCGTAGCTCATGGTGTTCGGGCTGTTCTTGGCCGCAGCCACGAACTCGGCCACGGTCTTGGCCGGATTGTCGGAGTTGACCAGCATCACCAGCGGCGTGACGCCGATCTGCGCGATCGGCGTGAGGTCCCTGGTCGCGTCGTACGGCAGCTTCTTCATCAGGTGCGGCAGCACGGTGATGGTGGAGCCCGCCGCCAGGATGAGCGAGCTGCCGTCGGGCGCGGAGCGCACGATGTTGTCCACGCCGAGTACGCCCGAGGCACCGGGCCGGTTCTCCACGATCACGGGCTGGCCAAGCACAGGCGCCATGCGGGTCGCCAGCCGGCGCGCGATGGTATCGATGCCGCCGCCGGGCGGCACGGTGACGACGATGCGCGCGGGCTTGGTCAGCGTGGAGGCACCGGGGGTGGCGGGGGCGCCCTGCGCCCAGGCCACCGCCTGCAGCGATACCGCGGCGGCGACGCACAAGGCAGCCCGCAACGCGGCCCGCGTCCAGAAAGTATTGGTCTTCATTTTTTTGTCTCCTGCTGTTGATTCGATGGATGCGGCTCAGGTGGCGATGGCCTGACGGCCCAGCATCTGGCCGAGCGCTGCGTCGTATTCCGCGGCCAGCCGGTCGACCAGTACGGCGGCCGGCACCACACGGTCGATGGCGCCGATACCCTGGCCGCAGCCCCAGACGTCCTTCCAAGCCTTGGGCTTCATGCGGCCCGAGCCGACATTCATGCTGCTGGGGTCTCCGCCAGCCAGGTTGTCGGGGTCAAGTCCGGCCGCGACGATCGAGGGACGCAGGTAGTTTCCATGAACGCCGGTGAAAAGGCTGGTGTGCACCACGTCGCGCGCCGCGCTGTCGACGATCATCTGCTTGTAGGCGGCCGCGGCGTTGGCCTCCTCGGTGGCGATGAAGGCCGAGCCCATGTAGGCCAGGTCGGCGCCCATCGCGCGCGCCGCCAGGATCGAACGGCCGCTGGCGATGGCCCCCGACAGCACGAGCGGGCCGTCGAACCATTGCCGTATTTCCTGCACCAGTGCAAAGGGCGACTGCGTGCCCGCATGCCCCCCCGCGCCCGCCGCCACGGCAATCAGCCCATCGGCGCCCTTCTCGATCGCCTTGCGCGCGAACGCGTTGTCGATGACGTCGTGCAGCACGATGCCGCCATAGGCGTGGATGGCGTCGTTCACTTCGGGCCGCGCGCCCAGTGAGGTGATGACGATCGGCACCTTGAAGCGCGCGCACACCTCCAGGTCGTGCTGCAGCCGGTCGTTCGAGCGGTGCACGATCTGGTTCACGGCAAAGGGTGCGCTGGGCCGCTCAGGATGCGCGCGGTCGTGCACCGCAAGCGCGTCGGTGATACGCTGCAGCCAGTTCGCGAGTTCTTCCTTGGGTCGTGCGTTGAGCGCCGGGAACGATCCGACGATGCCCGCCTTGCATTGCGCGATGACGAGTTCGGGCGTCGAGATGATGAACAGCGGCGAGGCGATCAGCGGCAGCCGAAGCCGTTGTGAAAGAACCTGTGGAAGCGCCATGCGAAGACTCCTGGAATCGGTTGGACGGGCATGCCGAAGGTGCGCGTTCGTGCAGGGCGCGCATCGGCCAAAGGAGGTTTCAGATCCGGCGGTTCTGCTCGCGCCAGTACGGCTCGCGCAGCAGGCGCTTGAAGATCTTTCCGGTGTCCTCGCGCGGCAGCTGTGCATGGAACTCGATCACGCGCGGCACCTTGAAGTTGGCGATGTGCGCGCGCAGAAAGTGCTGGATGCTGGCCGCATCGAGTTGCGCGCCGGGGCGCAGCTGCACCGCCGCAGCCACGCTCTCGCCGAACTCCTCGTCGGGAATGCCGAACACCGCGCAGTCGGCCACTCCCGCCAAGCCCTGCAGCACCGACTCGACCTCGGCCGGGTAGATGTTCACGCCACCCGAGATGATCATGTCGTTGCGCCGGTCGCAGATGTAGAGAAAGCCCTGCTCGTCCAGGTAGCCCACGTCGCCAAGCGCGACCAGGCCGTCGCGCTCCATCGCGTCGCGCGCCGCCTGGTTGTTCACGTAGGTGAAATCGGGCAGCGCCGGCTGGCGCACGTAGATGGCGCCGATCTGCCCCGGGGGCAGCTCGCAGCCTTCGTCATCGACGATGCGCAGCCGCGCCGAGCCGAGCGCCTGGCCGACCGAGCCGGGATGGGCCAGCCAGGTGGGCGAATCGATGAAGGTGACGTAGCCGGTCTCGCTGGCGCCGTAGGCCTCGGTGATAACGGGGCCGAACCAGTCGATCATGCGGCGCTTGACATCGGGCGCGCAGGGCGAGCCGGTGGAGGTGACGTGGCGCAGCGTGGCCACGCTGAAGCGCGCGCGCTGCGCATCGCCCAGCGCGAGCAGCCGGCGGTACATGGTGGGCACCAGGTAGGCGTGCGTGACGGCGTGCCGCTCGATCAGTTCGAGCGTGCGCAGCGCGTCGAAGGTGGGCTCCAGGATCAGCTTGGCACCAGCGTCGCAAGCCTGTACCAGGTACATGGTGGAGGCGCTGTGATAGATGGGCGCGCACAGCATCGCGGTCACGCCCGTCGCCATGCCCGAGGCGATGCGGCCGATTCGGCGCGATTCCAGTTCCAGCGCATCGCGCTCCTGCGGCGCAAGCGCCAGCCGTCGCACGCCCTTCGGCTTGCCGGTAGTGCCCGATGTGTATTGCACCGAACCGAAGTGCAGGCGCGGGCGCGCTGCCATCGGCGGCACGCCGACGCCGAATTCGATCCAGCGCCCGGCGCGACCGCTGGCATCGGGCTGCGGGCTTTCTTCGTTGGCCGGCACGGCGACGATGGACACGCCGGTCGGCACCCCGGCCACAACTTGCGCGAGCAGGTCGTCGTGCACGAAAAGCATCGCGGCGCCGCTGTCCTCGAGCATGTAGGCCGCCTCGGGCGGCTTGCAGTGCCAGTTGAGCGAGACGTAATAGACGCCTGCGCGGCGGCACGCCAGGATCAGCGCCGCGTAGGCCGGGCAGTTGCGCATCATCATGGCCACGGTCTGGCCGTGCGCCACGCCGGCCGCCTCCAGGCCGGCGCACAGGCGCTCGACCTCGGCCTCCATCCATTCGGCGGTGAAGGTGCGTCCTGAGAAAACGATCGTCGGGTAGCTCACTTCGGTTGTCTCCTCGTTGTTCTTGGGTGTCTCAGCGGCTTTGCAACGCCGCCAGCGCCGTGCCCGCATGGCGCGCGCCGATGGTCATGGCGCGGCGCAGGTACAGGCCGGCGTCGTGCTCGTCGGCAAAGCCGATCGCGCCATGGAACTGCACCACCTCCTTGGTCACGCGCAGCGCCGCGGTGCCGGCGCGATGCACGGCGGCCGCGGCAGCCCAGCCTTCCTTGCCGGTGCTGGTCGCGCGCGCTGCCTCGTGCACCAGCGCGCGCGTGGCGGTCACGTCGACATGGCAGGCTGCGGCACGGTGCTGCAGCGCCTGAAAGCTGCCGATCGGCACGCCGAACTGGCGGCGCAGACGCAGGTAGTCGAGCGCGAGGGCAAGGGCCGCGTCCATCAGCCCGCAGAGGTAGGCAGCATCGCCGAGCCACGCGAGGTGCCGGCCGTGCCGCCAAGCGGCCTCGCCCGCGATGCCCGACAGCACCTGTGGCGCATCGTTCCAGGTGGCGCGGCCGACGTGCAGATCGGCCAAGCGGCTGCCATCCACGGCGTGGCGCACGGTAAGCGCAACACCAGGTGCGCCGGGGTCCAGCAGCCGCGCACTGAACTCGTGCCCCAGGCCGCAAGCCACCAGCCAGTGGGCGGCCGCATCGCCATCGGGTACCAAATGCGCCGCGACGGTGGCGTCAGCGGACTCGGCGGCATCCACCAGCACGACGTGCGCCAAGCCCTCGATCAGCGCCTGCAACGTCGGCACCGCGACCTCGCCCGCCTCGGCCAGCACCGCAGCGGCGGCCATGCCCATCGTGAGCGGCGGTGCCAGCAACGCGCGACCGCCTTCTTCGGCGACCACGCACAGCGCCGGCGCGCCCAGCTGCAGGCCACCCGCCGATTCGGGCACCGCGATCGCGAGCCAGCCGAGTTGGGCGAGCGCTTTCCACGTGGCAGGCTCCCACGCCGGTCCGCCTTCGTGCACCCGGCGTGCCCGTGCCGGGCCACCGAACGAGGCAGCGGCGTCCGCCGCGCTCTCGGCAATCATGCGCAGGGACGCGCTGTGTTCGGCGTTCATGACTTGGCTCCGGCGACCGGCAGGCCGAGCACCCGCGTCGCGATGATGTTGCGCTGCACTTCGCTGCTCCCGCCGTAAATGCCCAGGCGGCGTGCCTGCAGGAACATCTCGGTGGCATCGAGCAGGTCGTCACCCCGGCGAACCGGGTCTCGCAACGCGGCGGCAGGTCCCGCCACGCGCTGCACGAGGTCGAGCAGCTGGTGCACGGTGTCCGTGGCCAGCAGTTTCAGGTAGGAACTGTCAGCCGCGATGCCCTGTTCGGCGGCTTCGGCCGCTTCGAGGTAGGCGGCGATGAGCGTCTCAACCTCCGCCTCGGCCAGTGCGGCGGCCTCGTGCACGCTGGGCGGCAAGCGGTCCGCAGGCGTGGCGCGCAGCATCATGCGCAGGCGCTCCAGCGCGCGCAGCGCCTGGGCCGGCGAGCCAATGCGCAACCGCTCCTCGCTCAGCACTGCGGTGGCCACCTGCCAGCCCTTGTCGATCTCGCCGACGACGTTGTCCAGCGGCACTGCCACCTCGTCGAAGAACACTTCGGCAAACTCGTGGTCGCCCGCGATGGTCCGGATCGGCCGGCGCCGGATGCCCGGCGTCTTCATGTCGATCAGCACGAAGGTGATGCCGTGTTGCGGCTTGCCGGCACTGGTGGTGCGGACCAGCGCGAACATCCAGTCGGCATGGTGGCCCCAGGTGGTCCATATCTTGTGGCCGTTGATGACGAGCCGGTCTCCGTCCGCGCCGCCGCGCACCTCGGCGCGGGTGCGCAGGCTCGACAGGTCCGAGCCCGAGCCCGGCTCCGAATAGCCCTGGCACCAAATCGCGTCGCCTGAAAGAATGGCCGGCAGGTGGCGCTGCTGCTGTGCCGGCGTGCCGCGCGCAATGAGTAGCGGGCCGATGTGGTTCAGGCCCTGCGTCGGAAAGTCGGGCGTGCCCGCGCGCGCCATTTCCTCCATGAGGATCACCTGCTGCACCGCGCTGGCACCCATGCCGCCATGCGTGCGCGGCCAATGCGGCGCAATCCAGCCGCGCTGCGACAGCGCGCGGTACCAGGGCATGCCCTCGACCGGCAGCGGCCGGAAGGTCCGGTGACGCAGCGCGTCGGGCGCGTGGGTCGCGAGCCAGTCGCGTACCTCGTTGCGGAAGGCCGCGTCGGCGGCCGATTCGGGTCTGAGCATCTTGGCAATGGCGGCGGCCTCAGAGGCTGCCGATCTCCTGGTAGACGTGTTTGATTTCAAGAAAGTCGTGCATGCCTTCGGCGCCGTGAAGCCGGCCGAATCCGCTTTCCTTGTAGCCACCGACCTCCGCTTCCGCGAAGAGCTTGTTGTGCGCATTGATCCATACGGTGCCGCAGCGGATCTCGCGCGCGATGCGCTGTGCGCGCGCGCTGTCGCGCGACCACACGCTCGCGCCCAGCCCGAAGCGCGTGGCATTGGCCAGCGCGACCGCGCCACGGTCGTCGTCGAAGACCTCCAATGTCATCAATGGCGCGAAGTGCTCGTCCTGGACGGCCGGCGTTTGCGGGTCGTCGACTTCCACCAGCGTGGGCGACACGAAGGCACCGTGCATAGGAAGGCCCGGCACGGGCGCCCCGCGCACCACCACGCGGTGCTGCTCGCCCAGTTCGTCGACCAGGCGCAGGATGCGATCGCGGTTCGCCAGGTCGATCACCGCGCCCATGGCGTTCTCGGCGAGGCGGCCCGGGCCCACACGCAGCATGCGCATGGCCGACGCCATCGCGTCGCGAAAATCGGCATACAGCCTACGGTGCACCAGCACCCGGCTGGCAGCGGTGCACTGCTGACCCGACAGGATGGTGCCGGCCGCGAGGATCTCGCGCACCGCGAGGCCCAGGTCGGCATCCTCGCACACCACGCAGGGGGCCTTGCCGCCAAGCTCCAGCGACAGGCGCTTGAGCTGCGGCGCGGCCGCCGCCATGATGGCCTTGCCCACGGCGGTGCTGCCGGTGTAGCTCAGGACGTCGACGCCCGGCGAGGCGACGAAAGCCTGCGCCACGGTGCTGCCCGCCTCGTGCACGATGTTGACTGTGCCAGGCGGCAGCCCCTCGGTCTCGGCCATGCGCTGCGCCACGCGGTGCATGAAGAGCGCGGCCTGCGGCGCCGCCTTGACAACCACCGTGCAGCCGGCCGCCAGGGCCGGCGCGAGCGAGCGCACGAAGAGGATCAGGGGCGCGTTCCACGGCACGATGATCGCCACCACGCCCGCAGCTTCATGCGTGATGAGCGAGCGCACGCCTGGTGCCGGCTCGACCACGCGGCCGGCCGCGCTGCGGGCCATGCCCGCGTAGTAGCGCAACTCCGAAGCGGCGCCCTCGACCTCGCCGGCCGACTCGCGCAGCACCTTGCCGTTTTCTAGCGTCAGCAGCAGCGCCAACGATGCGGCATCGGCCTGGAGACGCGTCGCCATGTCCAGCAACACCTGCGCGCGCAGGCGCGGGCTGTGGCGCCAGTGCGTGGTGTCAAAGGTGTGGCGAGCCGCATCGATCGCGGCCTGCGCCTCCGCCGGGCCGCCGTCCGGCGCATGACCAACCAGCGATGCGTCTGCCGGATTGGTCGATGAGAAGGCGGGGCCCGAAGGCAACCATCGGCCGCCGATCCAGTGCGCGGCCTGCGTGTCCCAGACCACTGCAGTGCCGCTCATGCCACAGGCCGCGCCAGGCGCGCAAGCGCCATCTCGCGCAGTTCGGCTTTGAGTACCTTGCCCACGCCGTTGCGCGGCAGCGCGTCGACAAAGAACACATGCTTGGGCTTCTTGTAGCTGGCAATGCGAGACTTCGCGTGCTCCTGCAGCGCCTGCACGCTCAGCGTGCGGCCTGGATGCCTCTCGACGAACGCGGTCACCGCCTCGCCGAAGATCTCGTCGGGCACGCCCACGACGGCCGCATCGGCCACGTCGGCGTGCTCGACCAGCACCTGCTCGACTTCCTTGGTGTAGATGTTGAAGCCGCCGCTGAGCACCATGTCCTTCTTGCGGTCGACGATGTAGAGGTAGCCGTCGACGTCAAAGCGGCCCATGTCGCCGGTGTGGACCCAGCCGTCGACGATGGTGGCGGCGGTGGCATCGGGGCGCCCGAAGTAGCCCTTCATGGTGGTGAAACGCCCGGCCTCGCCCGAGCGCACGAGGATCTCGCCCACGTCTTCCACCGACACCTGCTGGCCCTTGTCGTCCACGAGTTTGACCTGCACGCCCGGCGTGACGCGCCCCACCGACGCGGGGTGGGTGAACTGCTCCTCGTGGTCGAGCACCGTGACCGATCCGACCTCGGTCATCGCGAAGAACGAATGCAGCCGCGCCTGCGGCAGGTAGCCGATCATGCGGCGCTTGAGCTCGACCGGAAATGCCTCGCCGGTGACGATGATGTGGCGCAGGCTGGCGCAGCGCGCGGCCTCCTTTTCGAGCACCGGCATCAGCATGCGGGCCACGGTGGGCACCATGCCCGCGGCGCTGACCTGCTCGCGCTCGATGATCTCGACCGCGGCCTGAGCGTCGAAACGCTCCATCACCACCAGCTTGGCACCCAGGCACATCGAGTTCATGAGCCGTGCCAGGCCCGTGCGGTGCGCCAGCGGCGTGGTCACCAGGAACACGTCGTCCGCCGTGACACCCCACTCCACTACGTTCACGAATGCGTTGCCGATCACGAAGTTGGCGTGCGTGAGGATCGCGCCCTTGGGTTTGCCGGTGGTGCCCGAGGTGTACAGGATCATCGCGTCGTCAGGAGACAGCGCGAGCTCGGGCAGGCGCTCGTCGGAGTGGGTCCGAAGTGTCTCGAACGACTCCGCGCCGGCCACTTCGCCGCCCACTGCCACGCGGCGGATGCCCGCGAACTCGGCCGACAGCGCCTCGATCGCCTCGGCGCTCTCGGCATGGAAGACCAGCACGCGGGCCTGGCTGTCCTGCGCAAAGTACACCAGTTCGCGCGGCGTATTGCGGGTGTTGACCGGAATCACCGTAGCGCCGACCGAGAAGGCCGCGTACATGATCTGCACGAACTCAACGCAGTTGGGCAGGTACACGACGATGCGATCGCCCTGGACCACGCCGGCGCGCCGCAGCCCGGCGGCCAGCGAGCGCGAACTCGACAGCAGCTCACCGTAGCTGAGGCGCTGCGCGCCCACAACCACGGCCGGCTTCGCCGGCGTGCGCAGGGCGTGCGCCGCCATGAAGTGTTCGAGACGCATGGTGCTCCTAGGCGAGTTCGAAGGCGGGGTATGGCTGCTCGGGCGTCAGGTGGTCCACCGCCAGCTTCACGCGCTTGCCGATCGCCAGATCCGCCGGCGCGCAGTTCAGCAGGTTGGCGATGATGCGCACGCCCTCGTCGAGCTCGACCGTTGCCACGCACAGCGGGATGCGGCCTTCGACGCCCGGACCGGGGATTCGCACCACGGTGCAGGCGTAGATGGTGCCGGTGCCGGCGACTTCGCGCCACTCGAGCGTGCGGCGCCCGGTGAAGCCGCTGACCGGCTTCGGGTAGTGCTGGAAGCGCTTGGCGACGGTACAGTACTGCAGCACCAGCTTGCCTAGCGCGATGCCGTCCCAGAAGGGCTTGCTGTCGACGTAGACGCCCTGCTTCGGCACGGGTCGGACCGGCGCGGCCGGGGCGGTGGTGGGGGTGGTATCGCTCATGTTTTTCATGCCTCCAGGACCAAGGCCGAACTGGTGCCCCAGTTGCGGCCGTAAGGGATCACGCCGATGCCAGTGACCAGCGCGTTGCGCGGATCCGCCACTTGGCGGCTGCCGCCTTCGCCGAACATCTGGCGCACGGCTTCGGCCAGGTTCAGGCCGCCGCTGGCCAGCCCGGGCTGGCCAGCAGAGATCTGCCCGCCGCCGGTGTTCAACGGCAGATCGCCGCTGAAGGACAGGTCGGTCCGCAGCGTGTAGGCCGAACCTTCGCCGCGCTCGCAGAAGCCGAAGGCCTCGAACTGCATCATCACCGCGATGGTGAAATCGTCGTAAGGCTGGAACATTCGCACGTCCTTCGGAGCAAGTTCGGCCTTGCGCAGCACCTCGGGGCCGATCTTGGTGAAGCCCGACAGTGTGATGTCGGCCAACGGATCGGCACCGTTGAAGTTGGTGACCTCGCCGTACGCTACGGGATAGACCATCTTCTTCAGGCCCAGGCGCTTGGCGTTCTCTTCGGTGGTCACGATGAAGGCGTTGGCGCCGTCGCAGAACATCACGCTGTCGAGCACACGCAGCGGGTCGGAGATGACGCGCGACTTCAGGTACTCCTCCATCGTGAGTTCCTTCTGGAACTTCTTGTAGCCGTTGGGGTTGTGCAGCGCATGCGCGCGTTGGGTGATCGCGATCTTGCCCAGCGCCTCGGGGTCGAGCCCATACTGGTGGATGTAGCGGCTCATCAGCAGGCCGAAGGTCGCGGGCGGGCCCTGCACGCCGGGCGGGTCCTGGAACTCGCTGCGGTAGGCACCGTAGTTGGAACGCCAGTCGGAGCTGGGCGCGTCGGACGACATCACGACCGCCAGCTTGCACATGCCGTCGCGGATGGCCGACATGGCGCGCGCCACGCCGCCGGTGGCTGAGCAGCCGCCGATGCCGCCGTAGTTGAGCCAGGTCGGCGTGATGCCCAGCGCCTCGGTCATGTAGACCGCGAAGAAGGGGTTCTGCGCCTCCGACAGCGCAGTGGTCACCGACAGTCCGTCGATCTCGCTCTTGTCGAGGCCGGTGCGCTCCAGCAGCTGGTCGAGCGCTTCGCCCGCCAAGTCGTAGGCACTGCGGCCTGTCTTGAAATCGATGGCGGTCTCGGCGTAGCCGCCGATCACGATGTCTCTCTTCTTCATCTCTTACTCTCCTCGGAAACCAGGGCTGCGCTTTTCGCGGAAGGCGCTGAGGCCTTCCTGGCGGTCCTTGGTGAAATACAACATGAAGGACACGTCGCCCTCGGCGGCCATGCCCTCGGCCAGCGGCAGGTCCATGCCGCGGTCGATCACGGACTTGGTGAACATCACCGACAGCGGTGCGTTGCTGGCGATGGTGCGGGCCAGCTCGCGCGCCTTCTCGATCGCCTGGCCGGCCTCGGTGACGTGGTTGACCAGCCGGTACTCGCGCGCCTCGGCCGCGGTGACGCGCCGGCCGGTCCACATGAGTTCCTTGGCCAGTGCGGGGCCGATCAGGCGCGGCAGCGTCTGCGTGCCGCCGCCGCCGGGCATCAGGCCCAGGCGGATCTCGGGCAGGCCGAACTTGGCGTTGGCGCCCGCGACGATCATGTCGCCGACCAGGGCCAGCTCGAGCCCGCCGCCGAGCGCGAAGCCCTCGATGGCGCTGATGATGGGCTTGCTGTAACCGGGCAGCGAACGGAACAGCTCGTTGACCTTGCGCGAGCGCCGGCGCTTGCGATAGAAGTCGAAGTACTCGTTGTCGCCGATGGTGAATTCGCTGGTGTCGATGCCAGTGCAAAAAGCCTTGTCGCTGCCGCGCAGGATCACTGCGGCGATCTCGCGGTTCGACTCCGCCTCGCCCAGCGCGTCGAGGATTTCCTCGGCCGTGGTCTCGCGCAACGAGTTCATTTTCTCTGGACGGTGGATAGTGATTTCCAGCCAGCCTTCTACCTGCTCGACGATGATGTCTTGGTAGCTCATCTTGAAGATCCGCTTTCTTACTAGTGGTGTGTTGGGGATGTAGGGGAAGCCAGCGGCACTTCGCCGCCGATGGCGCGCTCCACCTGGCGGTGCATGTGCGCCATGCATTGCGCGTCCTGGCGCTGTTCGGCGCTGATCGCGAGTTCGAGGCACACGCGCGCCGGAGCCGCGAGCACGAGGATGCGGTCTGCAATCTCGAGCGCGTCCTCGATGCGGTGGGTGACAAAGACACAGGTCTTGCGCTGCTCGCGGACGATCTCCGCGAAGTCGCGCCGCAGCGTCTGCGAGGTCACGTGGTCAAGCTGGCTGAACGATTCGTCCAGCAGCACCAGCGCCGGGTCGACGGCCAGGGCGCGCGCGAGCGACACCCGCTGGCGCATGCCCCCCGACAGCTCCGATGGGTATTTATGCGCCGCATCGCCCAGCTTCACGCGCTCCAGCCATTCCTGTGCACGCTGGCGCGCTTCGGCCTTGGGGCGTTTGAGCAGCAGCAGGCCCAGTTCGACGTTCTCACGCGCAGTCCGCCAGGGCAGCAGACGGTCGGTCTGGAAGCTCACGGAGAGCTTGCCGCGCAACGCGGTGAAATCGACCGCCGGGTCGACGCCCGCCACCTGCACCGAGCCCTCGTCGGCCGATGACGTACCCATCAGCAGCGACATCACGGTGCTCTTGCCAGCCCCGGTCTGCCCCAGCAAGGCCACCGTTTCGGCCTCGCGCACCACCATCGAGAGATGGTCGATGGCGGTGTGACTGCCGAAGCGCTTGCTGACGTCGCGCAGCTCGATGATGGAAACGGCTGTGTTCATGGTCGTTGTCATCAGCGCACCTTCACTTCCTTGCGCCAGCCCAGCAGCTGCGTTTCGGCGACGCTGGCCAGCCACTGGATCACGAGGTTGAGCGCCACCAGCAGGACAGTCCAAGCCAGCACCTGATCGATGCGGAAGGTCGACTGCGCAAAGCTCATGCGAGAGCCGATGCCGAAGGCCGAGGCCACCAGCTCCGCGAAGATCACCATGCGAATCGCGTAGCCGATCACCGACTTGGTGGTCAGGAAGATGTAGGGAACGATGTGCGGTGCGACCAGGTAACGCAGCATTTGCCAGCGCGTCGGACGAAAGCTCTCCAGCATGTCGACCCACTCGGTGGACAGTGCCCGCACGCCCTCGTAGACGTTCAGCGCATAGAAGGGCAGCAGGATCACTGTGAGGATGAAGAAGATCCGTGCCTCGGGGTCCTTGAACCAGAACACGGCCAGCAGCATCCACGACAGCGCGGGGATGCCGGTATCGACCACCACCAGCGCCTTCAGGTAGGGCCCCACCCGTTTGGACGTGCCCATCAGCAGCCCGATTGCGACCCCTGCAATCGCCGAAAAAAGGATTGCCACGCACAGCCGGCCCAGCGTGATGGCGACGTGCAGCAAGTCAGTGGTGAGCAGGTCGCCTAGCGCCTTGGCGATCGCCTGCGGCGAGGGCATCACATAGTCGGGCACGTACCAGCTCGCGACCTCCATCGCGGCGCAGATGAGCACCACGACGACGGCCAGCGCCTTGATTTCGCTGCGGTCACGCCCGTTCGGCACCTTGGGCGCCTTTGCCATCGCCGCCGTGGCCACCGGTGCGCGCGGCGCGATCTCGGGCGCCGTGGTGGCGGCGGGAAGTTCTGCCTGCTTCATGCCGTTCATGCCGCGAAGAAGCCGTTATCGACCAGCTTGGTCAGGGCGCCGTTGCGCACCAGGAACTCGTTGGCCGAGAGGATGCTGCGGCGCCCTTCCTCGTTCTGCATCGACACGTGCTTGAACTCGAGCCGCTTCGAGGCGATGGCCGTCTTCAGCACGTCCGCGGGAATGCCCGAGTTGGCGCCTGCGATGGTCACGGCTTCCTGAGTCCTGGTGTTGATGCCATCGATGCACTCGGAAAAGGCCTTGTTCAGTCGCGCTACGAGCCGTGGGTCTCGCGCGACGGCATCCTTGCGCACGGCCACGCCGAAGTAAGGCAGGTCGAGGTTGACCCGGCGGCGGTATTCCTCGCCGGCGTTGTAGAGCACGCGCATGTCGGGCACCCGCTTGAGCCCCACCGACACGTTGGGCTCCCAGGTCAGGCCGGCGTCGGCGCGGTTGGCCATGACCAGCGTGACCGAGGCGGCCGGGTTGTCCACGTTCTGCACCACCGCGTAGGTCTCCAGGTCGATGCCCGCGAGCTCCTTGACCACGGCGCGCATCATCCGGTAGGTGCCGGTCGATTGCGGTGCCGCAAGGGTTTTCCCTTTGATGTCCTGGATCGTCGCCGGACCCTTGGCCTGCGTGACGATGTTGATCATGTTGCCCGTGGTCACGGAGCACACGTACTGCATCGGCACACCCGCGATGTACCGCGAGGCGAAGGTGTCCCAACTGCCAATGCAGACGTCGTAGTTGCCGGCAACGAAGTCGTTGTAGTAGGTGGTGACGGCCGTGTACGCGGTGGGTTTTCCCAGCTGCAGGTCGTTCGCCTTGTCCAGGCCCTTGGCGACGATGTAGTCGGTCAGCAGCGTGGTGAAGCCGGGAGACAGGTTGGCCCATTTGAGGCCCGCCTGGGCGCTGGCGCCGCCCGCGGATGCGAGGCCGACGCCCAGCACCGAGGCTGGTGCCCAGGCCGACGCGGCCTTCAGCAACGCCCGGCGCGAAATTGGATAGTTGTTCACTGGTTGTCTCCGTTCTTGAGTTGGATGGCGCGTCGCCGGCCATGCGGCCTGCGCTCGGAATCTCTCTTTGCGGCGATATTAGGAAGCGGCCAGCGTTCCGAATAGCATCGGATGTGGACCGGGCGTTCCAGACATGGAACGCTGAAGCCGCGCAGCGGCGGCGTTGTCGACTAACCTCGCGCCTGCCTCGATGCCGACAGACAACACGCCATGGCCGACAAACTCGATCTGAACTCGCTCCAACTGTTCTACGACGTGGTCAACGCACAGAGCATCACGCGCGCGGCGCTTGAACTCGGAATGCCCAAGTCCACCATCAGCCGCAAGCTCACGCAGCTCGAGCAGAACGTGGGCACGATCCTGCTGAAGAAGGGGCAGCGCCGCCTGACGACGACGGAAATCGGCGCGCGCTTCTACGAGCATTGCCGACGTGTGGTCGACGAGGTGGCGCAGGCCGGCCTCGACACGCTGCAACTGCAGACGTCTATGCGCGGCGCGCTAAGGGTCAGCATACCGATTGACTTCGGCGTTTCATGGATCGGCAAGGCAATTGCCGAGTTCGTGCTGGCATACCCCGAGCTTGAGCTGGAGGTCGACGTGAACAGCCGGGCCGTGAATCCCCGGGAAGACCCCTACGACCTGACGATCCAACTGGGGCCACTCAAGGACACCGAGCTGACCTATCGCCGACTGGCCACGATCACGCGTGGGGTGTACGCGAGCCCCGAGTACCTCAAACGCCGCGGCGTGCCGCTATCGGTGGACGAACTGCACAGGCACGACTGCATCATCACGACACAGCAGCGCGCGGACGGCATCTGGACCCTGCGCAACGAGGCCACGCACCGGTTTGCAAACATTGAGGGCAAGGTGGTTGTCAACAATATCTCGATCGCGCGGGAGATGGCGATCGGCCACGTAGGGCTGAGCATGCTGCCGAACGTGATGTGTGCGAACGACCTGCGATCGGGGCGGCTGCAACGAATACTGAAGGACTGGGAGAGCCCTTCGATGCATGCCACCGCTTTGGTGCTCGGCCGCAAGGGAATGCCGAGCAAAATCCGCGCTTTTCTGGACTTCATGTCTGATCGGCTCCGCTTGGACCAGCAAGGAGCCCGGTGACCTTGGAGATCGCGTCGCTCAGCAGTTTTCCGGCCTCCGGTTTTGTGCTGCGCATAGCTGGCCATGTCGATTGTGGCTTCATCGTCTCTTCGGTCGTGCCGCCGCATGTGCAAACTGGCCGGTTGCGCGCGATCGCGGTTTCCGGAAAGGAACGGTCGGGCCTGCTGCCCGAGGTGCCGACGGTCGCCGAGAGCGGTCAACCGGGCTTCGATGCCACTTTCTTCGAGACGCTGATGGCACCATCGAGTCTGCCAGCCGCGACCATCGAGAAGATCCAGCGTGACGTGCGCTTGGCGCTGCAGGCCACTGGCGTGAAGACGCGGCTCGCAGAGATGGACCTGCGCGTCGAGGCCTACAGCACCGGGGAGGCGCAGCGGCGCAGCCAGGACGACTTCGTCAAATGGGGCGCAGTGGCCCGGCGGACCCAGCTGCAGCTGGACTGACGCAAGCGGCCATACGTAAGGCGGTTGCGATCAGCGAAAGCGGTCGCATTGGGACCCAAGTTGCACCACACACGACCATCAATATCGTTTCACAGAACGCTCACATGGAGTTCACCCTGAATTCACCTGTGCAGCGCACACTGCTTTTCGACAGCGGTTCGGCGCTGGTAGAGGCCAGGGAGAAAAAAGCCGCTCAGGGAAACCGCCTCGATGCCGACCGCTGTCGCTTTTATTTGGCTAGTCGCTCGAAGCCGAGAGGCTATGCACGCCAGAGCTCCTTCACCGACGAAGCACCACGCTGCGCGACGGCTTACTCGAGATATCGAGGTTGCAGTCGGCATAGTCCAGGTCAACACGGCCAGCAGTATCTACTCATGACCACAAAGCAAGAGTTGCCCGACGAGACACTGAGTGCAACTGCAATCGCCTGGCGCAGGAAGCCGCTCGAGGGCGACCTTCACGCCCGCGGGATAGCGCATGAGCTTGAGACTGAACTGCGCAGGCGTGCCGGTGCGCCATTCACCAACTACGACACCTTCTATATGCGGCCACTCGAGACAAGGACCGCGCGCCTTCGTGGATGGCGGTTCTGGCGCGGACGCTGAGGGCAGCGACTGCAACAAAATGCCTGATGACGCTAAGAGCTGCAAGGACACAGCATGGGAGCGCCACGCCGATGAGAACGGCGGCCCCGTGGTGATCTATATCTGCACGGCAGAAGCCTTCGACGACATCACGCAGGAAGCCAGGAAGAAGAGCTTGGCCGACCTGGAGATCGTCACCCGGGTAAAGGCAACTGCGTTGCCCGGAAATGATCACCGCGCTTCAGAAAAGCTGACCGCCGCCAAGGCCTCGGGCGACGGCGTGAGCCTAGAGCAGAAGCAAATATTGAGGCGGCGGCCGAGGCCTTGCAGGGCTATCAGGCGGAGGTCGATGCGGTGATGAAAAGCCCTATCAATAACCCAGAGTGGAAACGAATGGCTCAGCAGCAGCTGGCGCAAATACAGCGGCGGTACGAGGAACTGAAAACCCAGATAAGCCCAACAGGAACTTGATAACGCCGCCTCCTGGGAAAAGAAGTACGCCGACGCGGTGAAGACCACCCGGGACAGCGTCGAGAAGGAGATCAGCGAACACTACGGCCGGGCTCACACATTCAAGTTGAAGATCCAGTCTTCCGTCACGAACAAGTCGACCATCACACCGTCGACGATTGAGTGGCTTCTGTATGACCACCCCGTTGCCGCCAGCACACTGATACCCTCGTTTCTCCATGACCCAAAGAAGATGGAAGCTTCACTTCGCGATATCTCGAAAGACAATGCTTCGATCAAGGCGGGGGACAGGCACCAGGAGATCTTCCCGATTCAATGTTATTACCGCTGGTCCGATCCGACCATGGGATGCACGGTCAAGGAGAAATAGTTAAAGAGAGGACCTCAAGAGTCCTTTTTTTTGTCTCGATGTGCGGGTATGCATACGGAATGGCGCGGCTTTGCGATGGGGTGGAGGACGCGTGGGAGGGGCCGTCCTTCTTATAGTGCGTTCAGGCCAGGCCGAGCTCCTCAGCCTCGGCTTCATAGTTCGGATATGACGCCTTCATCGTCGCGCCATTGAGAATCATCTCGGCCACCAGGGTGCGCGACGACATCTCATAGACCTTGGTGCGCACCCATACGGACTCTGTGCGCGCGCTTTCGCTCAGAGCGATGATCTCGCGTTCCAGCTCGTAGTCCTGGCCAACAAAGAGCGGCCCCTTGATCAGGCGGATCTCTTGCCCGGCGAACAGGCCCACCGCTGGCTTGCGGCCACCAAGCTGCGCCTCGCCGAGGGTGGCGCCGAGCAGCACGCTGATCATCTCGGTCGGGATGATCGGCCGACCCCAGGGCGAGCGCTTGCTGCCCTCGGGCGTGTACCAATCGCAGGGCTCAGTAATGACCTGGAGCTTGTCAGCGAGTGTGAATGGATAGTGGTCGCCCATGTGCTGGTCGAAGTCCATTCGGATCTTCTCGACGGCGGCGCCACGCTGGCCCACGCGGAGGTCGCGGTTGATGACCAGGGCCTTGGGCGCGCGCAGTTTCGCGATGCGCTGGGGCAGTTCGTGCGGGTGCTGCGAAGCATCACCCACCGACGCGGTGCCGATTAGCACAGGCGTACCGTCGGCCTTCTCGGCATGCACGCGCACGAAGGTAGCGCCGGGTGCGGGCAGGTCGACAAAGGCGCGCACCGATTCGCCGTCCACCACCATATTCTGGTAGTGGGCACTGATGCAGCCGGATTCGAACCAGACCGTACCGAACACATGGAACAGCAGCGGGTCGAACTGGCTGAAGTGCGTCGGCCCCTCGATCGGCCCGGCGCGCAAGCCCAGGGTCTCGGCCATGGCGTCGTCGTGGATGGACTTGTGGTTGTCGTACTTCTGCTCGGCCAGCATCTGGCGCGGCTGGCGCAGGGGGCCGCACAGGCTCGGGGCAGCAGAGGAGAAAGGCGAGGTCATGAAAGTCTCCGTGTATTCGGCGGGGATGCCGGTTAAATCCATGATGATGGCAAAGCCTGCCGGCCGCGCCTGTCGCCTAGGTCACTGCGTCCCTTGCCGAGGAGAGCGCACGACCGTGACGCCCAACCTCATGCGCTGAGAGCAAGTCGTTCGAGACAGGCTCAGGGTTGTCGAGTGGAAGCAGCACTCCGCCCAGAAGCACGAGTGGAAACTTCGAGCGAGCCAGTCGGGCTCGCGGGGCAAAAGCGCGCATTGGCCGATTCGAACGGGCTCGTGTCCGAAGCACACCCTCAAAGGACTGGAATCCCTTCTTTGACATCTGAAGTTCACATCGCTTGATCGCTTCGATAGTTTCGGTCGCCAAAGCCTTGAATCGCAAGGCAAGGCGCCACACTAGGACTACTGCGCCTCCACGATGGCGACGGTGATGCGCGACACGCAGATCGGCTGGCCCTGTTCATTAGTCAAATCGATCTGCCAGACGTGCGTCTTGCGTCCAATGTGAATCGGCCGAGCAGTGCCAGTGACCCAACCGTGCATCACGCCGCGCAGGTGGTTGGCATTGATGTCAAGTCCCACCGCAAGCAGGCCCTCGCCACAGCAAAGCTGTGCCGCGACAGAGCCCAGCGTTTCGGCCAGCATCACGGAGACGCCGCCATGCAGCAGGCCAAATGGCTGCCGAGTTCGAGCGTCTACTGGCACACGTCCCCGGATGAAATCGTCTCCGATCTCGAGGAACTCGATGCCGAGATGGCTGGCCGCCGTGTTCTTGTTGCCGGCGGAGATTTCTTCGACGGACATGGATTTTTTCCAGATGCGCATGGCCATTGCTCTCCCAGTGACCGAAACATGAAAATGCGTTTACCCAACCAGCGGCCATCGCACGGTGAAGCAGTCGTCGGCGTATGCCTACAACGGGCCGAAGGTGCTGTCGAGTACCAGCCACCTCCGAACTACACCGTTCGCATTCATGTCGCCATCTATGAAGACTTCGATCCCAGTCACCTAACCGCGACGAATCGGAAGCCAAATACATACACATACGCCCTGCGCAAATTCGCGGCCTCGCCGCGCGCAACTGCATTGCTATTTTTCGCGCGATCCTCGAGTGCGGCCGCGCGGTTTGGCCACTGCCCGCAACTTCATAAAAGTACTCCACATGGATAAGTATTAAAGGATGCTTCTCAAGTTGGTTGACCTGGGACAAACCCCATATTTGTCGGCTCTTTGCGCGCTAGCCCAGGCGCACGCACTTCGACGAGCGGGGTGTATCTACAGCAACGCTTCGCCCACGAACGGGAAGAGCAACCAATTCTTGATCCAGATGAACCAACTGGTCTCCGGCTCTGGTGACGCTGTTTGCCGAACGCCAGCGTCTGGTCGGCAAACCCGAATCGGATGCGCTGGAGAAGCATTATTCCTGCGCGGCCGGCAACTGAGACATAAACCAAGGCTTACCTTTCCCGTCACTCTGCGTCAGGCACGTCGACCACCGGGGCGAGATCTCGGGGCACGCGCGTCGGGCGCGGATGTCCGTATGACTCGCGAAAGCCCTGGCTCGAAAACTGCTGCATCGTAAGGGCCGCAATGAATTCACGGCGCTGACATCGCAGGGTGGGCTTAGCAAACATCCAAATAAAAAGCCGCTCGGAGCAAGGGGCAAGCGGGTCGACTGGCCTTTCCAAGCCGCCCTACTTGTACCAGTGGTCCTGCCTGTACTTCGACGCCTCGGGAACTGACGTTGAACCACTTCTCGGTTCTATTTGTGATGTCAATCACCATCAGGCTGTTGTTGTCGTCCATCCAATCAGGCGTTGCCGTATGCAGTATTGCAAAATTGGCATTCAAGTGCGCTCGTAAGGCACGCTGAGGAAATCAAGAATACTGGAGAAGCAATGAAATTGTCGTTCGCGTGCGCGGGAGGGACGTGCGCGAGCACGAATTTGGCGAGGCCACCGCGAGCCGTTCTGGTTGGCTTGCTCGTGTCTGCCTGCTCGATCTTCACAGCTTGCACTACCACCCTAGGTCCTCCGACCGTGGTTACGTCCGCTGGCGCCGTAAATGCGACAAGTGGATCTGCAGGCTTGGCGGGAAAGTTCTATACAGCCGAGCAGGCAGCTCTCGCCGATCCAGATAACACCAGCAGCGGAGCCGCAATGTTGGCGCGAGGTTTTCCCCTGATCAGGGCAAGCTGCAACGACTACTTCGACTCGGCGGGAAAGACGCAGCGGTGGATCATCGTCGCGCGGGACACCGTTGGCGCCGTTGGAACATTGGCCACTGCGGTGCTCGCCCTCCACAACGCAAGTCAGATGGCAGTCTCAAACACTGCGATCGTTACGGGCGCGGCGTTCACCGGCTTGGATCTATACACAAAGAATTTCCTCTTCGCGGCTGAGAACGTGGACAGTGTTCGGACTCTTGTTTTGAACGCACTGAGTGTTCATGAAGAAGCCGTGGGCCAGTTGGGCAGCATGGCCTATGGGCCATCCCTGAATGCCTTGCTGGACAACCAGAACATTTGCGCACCGATGCACATTGCTGCATTGGCGAGAGAGGCCATCCAACGCGGGGTCGTGGTCGCTAGGACAGATTTGACCCAAGGCGTCGCGCTAGTTACGCAGCGGACTGACGACCAAGTCCAGAGTGATCTAGGTGCGCTTTTGAATCCCCCCGGTATCGTGTCTAGCGAACAGTCGGGAGCGTTGTGGTGGCTGTTGAAAGAGGCAAGCAGCCCTGCAGAGAGGGTACAGAACATTGCTCCGCGGTTGGCTGGCCTGCCTGCGAGTACGGATCCTTTTGACCGTACCAATCCGGCAGCGCCAGTTCTAAAGGCGGCTTGGTCACAGCAGCAAGCCGTTTCGCGGCTGCTTGACGGATTCAGCGCCCCTACCAAGGAGGGATTCAGATCGACCATCGCGGGGATTCGCGTCTTCGTGGCAGCACCTGCTCCCGCCGTTCTGCCTGGACAACCAGGCCCAGTGCCACCGGATTTTCGGCTGAGTCGCATTCGCGGCGCATCGTCTACTGGGCGCGTCAGCGTCGGAATTGGAAAGTAGCAGCACTTCGGGAGAGTAATGATGCGCGCTTCGAGATTCTTGGCTTGTTTTCTTTTTGGACTTTGCATACTCCTGTCCCCTGCAATTTCCAGTGCTGCAACCCATCGGCTGGTGGTAGCAGCAAATCCTGACCTTCGCGTCGCCAACGCTGAAGTAGACAAGATCATCGATGAGATGAACAAGACTATGGCCACCTCGGCGTATCCCTGGGACGAGGCATGCATTGCGGTTCGGTTTGAGCGGAGGGGAAACGTGATCCAAGATTCGAATCTGCTGGATGCGGGAACGCATGCGGAACTCTTTGAAAACCTCAGAACATTTGCCCCTTCCGCTCAAGTGTTTGTTGTGAGTGGCATCAATTGTTCGGGAGTCCTGGCGGCCGGCTGTGGCCCCATCGGCAAGGAGCCAATGATCGTTGGGCAGTACCCGGACCTGAATGCCCAACTCTGGCTTCATGAACGGGGGCACAACATGGGGCTGAAGCACTCGGGGGAGAGTCCTTCGCTATCGAAGTCTGTCGACCCTGCAATTGGACGGCGGTTCATGTTCTGGATGCTTGGTATCGGGCATGTAGGCAAAACTGCGGAGGAATGCAAAGCGTTCCAGGCTACGAAGTTGTCCTCGGTAGTTCAGGATCTGCCGAGTCCAGCGGTTCCCGCAAGCTTGGCGGATATCGCCATCAGTCGTTCGTCTTCCCACTTTTTCCAGGCAAGCACCGCAATGGCGGCACCCGTGAAATTTTTGGGCGCAGATACGGTCATCGCCCAAGCTTCGCCCCCCGCAGAGGCTCAAACTGCAGCATCCTTTGATGCCGAGCTGACCAGGGCCGCCGCCCAGGCAAACTTGACTTTGCCGGCCTTCCAGATCATTGGGGCGCCGTGGGTCGACGGTGCGCCCGTAGACGCAATCAAGAACCTCTCCGAGCGCGACCTTGACTCCGTCCGAGGCCTACTCAAGGGATCGCCGAATAGATTCTGGTCTCAGGCCCTTGGTGTCCTTGGCATCGCCGGTTCAGCGGCCGACGTCGAATTGATCAAGTCAGCTCTTGAGTTTCCAATGCCAGCTGTGGGCCCTGCCGCGGACCTGGAGACAGTCCGGGCTGTGCGCAATCTCACCAGCATAAAGCTGGCCGCGCCGCTCGCACTTGGCGTCCTCGCAAATCGCACGAAGTCCAGCCAAGCAGTGGACATTCTCAAAGAGACCTCCAATCTTGACCGATCCATGACGCTCATGGGAAGAGGAGCCGGTACGAGCTTGAGCAAGACTGCTCTCAGTGCCCTGGCCGTAGCCGACACGCCAGCGTCGAAAAGTTTCGTCAATACAGTGATCAATCTCCAGCAGGGTGGGCAGTTGCCTGAGCCGATTACCAAGTCCAATCTGGGTGCGGCTCGCGCTGCGCCAATCAGCATCCCCGAAGCATCGATCCTCAATAAGAGCGCCTTGGACGTGCAGCAACAAGGAATCGATGCTTACATCAAGCGCGGTGCGCTCTCCGAAACTCGTTGATCGCTGGCCGAAAGACGTGAAAGCTGGTGGGCCAGCTACAAACCTCGTAAGGGCGCCACTGGCAAGATTCCCCGCCATGAAACCTGATCCGCCCATACACAGTTCTGTTGACATGGCTGCCGATTACTTTCACGTCTCCGACATGATTCATGCGCCTGGGGGCATCCATGCAGCAGGTCGTTATGGAGGGACAGTATTTTCGGCTTCGGCCGAGGAAATCGCCGAGGATCCACATGGCGAGCATCTTCGGGAACGGGTGCGGGCCGAAAAATTCGTAAATAAGCCCTCCCGCTTCAAATCCAGTTTCGTTCTTGAATCGCTTAAAGAGGCTCTATCGTTTCGGGAGGCCGCCGGGCGCAGAGGTGCCATCTATCGGGTGCGTTTTGTGAATCCAGACGCCGCAGCCCACAAGGTTTGCTACAGCGCGAAGACGCCCTACGAATCTTCTCCCATTCATCCAGAGATTGTCGCCACCCAGTTCTGGGCCAACCCGCCCATCTATAGCAATGAAATATTCGCCGAAAGCGAACTAGAAATCATAGAGCTGTGCGCTCCACCTCTTTGATCGTGCACGCCGTACGTGCAGCGAACAAGCCGC
The DNA here is from genome assembly GCF_900099805.1 of Variovorax sp. OV700. Taxonomy (GTDB): domain Bacteria; phylum Pseudomonadota; class Gammaproteobacteria; order Burkholderiales; family Burkholderiaceae_C; genus Variovorax. Next base: position 743,948 of record NZ_FNDR01000001.1, read on the forward strand.
CAAGGCTGTTGCCCCACACCCCGCACCACGCACCGGCATACACCCAGAGACTCGGCGTGATCCAGGAAAGCGCTGAAGAGCGGCAGTGTTTGGTTGTCGAGATGCATTCCGCCTCGAAGACGAGTCAGGCCCTGCCCGGGCCCTTCGGCAAGAATCGCGAGCAGGCCGCGAGCCGCGAGTGCCCGTCCAATGTCAAGGCACACGCTCCCCCAGTCCCTCAACCCCCTACAACGATCACTGCAGCCCGTTACAGCCGTTGCAGCCACACTTTCGGGATAGACGATCCAACCATGAAGACCTCCGTATGTCGTCGATAGTTGCACCGTCAACTCTCAAGCTCACTACCGTCACGTCCGCGCATGCAAAAAAGCAATATCCGGCTCCCCTCTGAGGACTTCATCGATCTTTGGGACTTCACCCGACTCATTGCCAAAGCCATTTGTCCGAGCCTTCGAGAAATCGAGGATCATTCTTGGCTCCAACAAAAACTAGTAAGGCTGCCCGGATCAGCTTTCGACACCCAATTCGAGATGACGGTAGAAGAAAGGGACTCTCTTGTGCGCCTTGTACCGGGCCTGCCAGCTCGCGCCGGCATGTCGAAGGGAGATCGAGACGTGTTCATGGAAACCTATGTAAAGCATCCTGACAGCTTTCCCTGGGTTCCTAAACTCGTGACCGACGAAGAAGTCACAGCCAACGGCTTCAAGATTCTCCAGATCCAGGAAAAACACCTTCTCGCGCTCCAACGGAAGATCGCCTCAGGCGAGATCATCGCTCTCGACGAGAACCACATCACCGAGACTCGGATCGGAAAGAACATCTTCGTTCGTCGAGAAGATGCCATACGCTACCTTGAGCAGCAGCACCTGCAAGTCAGTGAAGATCAGTCCGTTCAAACGGTGCCACATAGCCCAAAGCGCGCGACCAACTCGAAGAGAAATTCGGCACCCGAACCGATTCCGCGCATGGCCGAGCCGAACAAAATTGTCGCAGGCGATGCAAACCTTGCACAAACAATCGAACTCAAAGCGACGCCAACCACAGGGCGCGTCGCCGAAACATTCGTGAAGCCTAAAGCAGCGGATCGTCGGACCTCGGCGCACATTCCTGCAGGTATCAAATCGGCAGAGGACAATGAGCCTCTGGACACGCACTCAGCTAAGGCACCCTTGGTGATCTTGCGCCGCAAGCAGGTCGAAACGCGCACAGGCCTCTCTCGTTCTACGATCTACGACAAACTGGACCCAAACTCCCCTCGCCATGACCCCAGTTTTCCCAAACAGATCAAACTATCTTCAAGTTCAAGCGGATGGCTGGAGTCGGAGATCGACGATTGGCTCACCGGACGAATGAATGCGCGCCGAAGCTAGTGCAGTTGTGCAGTTGTGCAGTTGTGCAGTTGTGCAGTTGTGCAGTTGTGCAGTTGTGCAGTTGTGCAGTTGTGCAGTTGTGCAGTTGTGCAGTTGTGCAGTTGTGCAGTTGTGCAGTTGTGCAGTTCGAGTCTTAGTGCCCGGAATCCAGGCAAACTCGGTCGACATATCAGATAAACCGCGATAGCCAGAAAAATGCAAGATCAGAACCCCGAGAGCAGCTCGACAAACCACATCTTCGGAAACAAAGAGGGGAAGAAAAAATCCCGCTTGCGTGAAGTAGGAAACCCGTACATACAGGACATCCAGCCTATCTGGGAACGGAATCTCTGCAGAGGTCGCCTCCACGCGATTGTGGGCCCGGCCGATTCTGGAAAAACAAAAACGGCCAGCTTGATCGCATCCACTGTGGCAACATCACCTCCTAATGATCGGCCGTGGCCTGACGGCGCGTCGTGCTATGGAGGGTTGGTCGTCATATGCACCAGCAGTGACTACGAGACTGCAAGCTTCGAACTACAACTGCGGGCTCTTCAGACAGATTTGCGGCAGGTCCGTATGTTCTCTTTAGACGAAGTAAGCTTAGAGTCAAATCTAAAGGAACTTGAAGAAGCCATCAACGAAATCGCAGCCCCGGTTGCGCTCGTCGTTTTTGAAGGTCTGGACAGGTCCCAATCGCCGCGAAGAAATGGCATGAATCCCGGGCCCCAGCTCGCTGAATTTGCCCATCGGAATGATTGCGCGGTGCTTGCGACTACCACCATCCCCGAAAGCATAGTTAAAGCGCCAAATAGCGTCGTGGGCCGACTTCCAATCTGCGGAAGCGCAGCGGTTGTATTCACAATTTCCAATGCGCGGTTCTCGAATGACCAGGAGGAAGGGCTTCCAAGCATAACTCGCATCAAATCCACGATTGGCCCTAAGGACGAGAGCTTTGGGTTCGAGATCGTTGCGACAAACGCGATCGTGGAAGGTCGCTATGTGCCAGCGGCAGTTGCTCGGTGGACCGGGCAACGCACACTTCAATCCTTCGCACAAGACACTTCTGTGAAGGGCCGGGAAAGGCGTCAAAACCAACGAGAACGAGCTGCAGCATTTCTGCGCGTCCTCCTCGGTGGAGGGGCCATGTCCAGCGCCAGTGTGATTCAAAAATGTGCACTCGTGCAAATACCCGAAGACACGGCTCGCAGAGCGGCAACAGATATTGGCGTGATTAGACAGCCACAGTCACTAGGGGGAAGGCGCGCACCCGATATCTGGTCTCTTCCCGGCAATTCAGCGACGGGATATCTGGCCATGGCTCAACAGGCCGCAGTAGCAGCGAACCCGGGATTCGTTGCACCACGTCCTTCGTCCTACAGCCATTTCTCCGGTTACCCCCCGTCTCCTCTCTGGGTCGATCTTGCAAGACCCTTAGGCAATTCAAGCCAACAAGCAGCACAGCCGTTCGAGCGCAGCGGCGCGTCTAGTATGGGAATCCACATACCCGCGACCCCGCATGCACCCGAGCCGGCATATTTCACTCGTGAAGTTGCCAAGGTTGCCCAAGTTGGGCAACCTTGGCAATCTGCGCATCGTCAATCCGTGCCGCCATCGAGTATGGCGGGAGAGAAAAAGTTTGATGGCCGGAATACAGGCCCGAACGAGAGCAACGCGCAGCCAGGGATACATTCCTCAGCGCCCGATGACATGTATGCGGAGCTTTCGCTTTTTGATCTTGTTAAGGGTCATTTGAAAAAGAAAGGTGACTAGGACACCTGGTTGCACAACGATTGCGGGCTCCACAGCGATTAGCTACCGTCGCGATCCCGCGGAAGCCATCGCTGCATATTGGAAAGCACCAATTCCCAGAGAGACTGGCCTCGCTGTCGATGCAAGTCATTCGGCAGAGCATTGGGTTCTGCCGAGAAAAGATCGGGGCATACCTCTGGTACGGCTTGGTCGTTCGCACCGACCAAGCCGTCTAGACATCTACAGCTATTGAATCTTCAAGTATCAGGGCCATCGCCTCTACTTGAGGTAATGCTGTACTGCATAAGATAGTTGCACCACAGAGACTCTGAACCCAGTGGCGATCTCGTCTTCCGCCAACTTCGCCGTAAGTTGCCGATGGGTTGAACAGTGAAGCGCCCCACATGGGCCGCCGCCGTCTAAGGCCCTAAGAGCTACTGTGCCACTATGCCGTCGACTCGTAGAACTGATCAGGCGGCAACTCACCTCACCTCGGCTCGGCTCGGCTCGGCTCGGCTCGGCTCGGCTCGGCTCGGCTCGGCTCGGCTCGGCTCGGCTCGGCTCGGCTCGGCTCGGCTCGGCTCGTTGCGAATGTAACTCGGGGCTGACACAAGGTTCACGTTGGATGGCTTCACGGTGCAAGCGGCGGACGTGTGGTGTTGCACGGACAATTTCAGGTCTAGTGCTGGACTGCGTGATCCGTTTTTAAAGCCGGTCCACTTAGCCACCCTATCGCATCCCTACGATTCTTCGCAGACAAGATGCGCCACTGGCTCTCAGGTAACGACAATGCGCGACTTCCCGCTGCCCGACAACACAAAAAAGATCAACCATGTGGCATGCAGAAAAAATTTACTGCGTCAGCCCATGCTTTGTCAGGCGCCGGGAGGTAGCCCGGCATCCGGCATCACCGATGCGGGAGCCACTGCCCTGGGTTTATGTTCTTATTTACAGAGAGGTACTTCGTACCTCTCTCTGACAAGTTCGGACGGAGAGAAGAGGACTTCCGCGAGGAAGGCAGAAGCATGGCCTCTCGCAACGCGAGAGAAGGAGAGATCCTCACCTGATGACATTTGCCTGAAGACTGGACAGTGCCAAGCAACGAGACCCGAAACTGTGTTGCGGCGACCGCAAGCGTCTTAGTGTGCCCTCTCTCGACGAACACGCGGCGCCGCAAAACGGACAGCTGACATCTACGGGTTCGAAACTCTGATATCTGCGCCGACCCTGCTACGAGCACCCCGGGGGGACGCACCAGCGGCGCCCAGGGCCTGCGGCGGCCTCGAGTATTAGCGCCCCGCAAAACCTTAAATCGATTGCAGCGGGGTGGGGTTGGTCTGCTGAATTCGACCTCCTACTCCCTTGGCAGAGGCCTAAAGCGCGGACGTCTGCCGAGAGGCACGGGCGCGCATCTAGAGATGCTGTTGGTGAAAGCGCCTTCGCGGGGGCTCAAACCGTCATCTCGCTCCAAGCCGGCATGACTTGAGCTCTGCTCCATTGGCTTCGCAAGAGGCTAGGCGATTCTTATCGCAAAGGGTCATGACATGACAGCGAGTTCCGCTGTCCTCACGTTTGATCAATTTCTCATCTCCCAAGGAGTCGACATGCCTCTCCCCCTTTGAATACCGCGAACCCATTTGGCCACTGCCCCGCTTGGCAAACTCCGCTGAGACGCCTCTGCGTGATCCTGTCTTACGACAGATTGCAGATCAAAGAAGCTCGCGTCCAACTGGTCGCCTCTGGCGGCATAACGTCCCAGCATGGGATCGCGCAGATCAACACAACTTGCGATTAACAAAGATGACCCACTACTCGGAAATACGTCCTTCGGACCCTTGCTCGAACTGTGGCGCCTCCATCGGCCACATTCACGTGAACCTGCATCGCAACGAGGAACGCCTCACAAAACCCGGCAACACCGGCAATCACTTGGATGTGGAGAACGCCCAAGTGCTGAACTCGTACTGCATGAAGTGCGGGGTGACGGCTGCCCGCAATGACCTGAAGAATCTTGGCTTTGTTCCTCACGCCGTGGAGGACTATGAAAATACTTGCGTTTGCACGAGTTGCGGGACAGCCCCAATCGACATGTATGAGTGGCATCCCACATACTTGATTGCCGTCAATTGCTTCTCTGAAAAATTTGGTCTCGACACGGCAGAGGAGACAGAAGCTGTGATTGCGTGCGCGGGATGCGAGGCAAAGTACGGAGCGTCGAAACAACGACTACTCAGATTGGTTCTCAGCAAGCGCGGCCTCAGGGCCCTCTAGACATAAACATCGACTAGTTGAAGATTTCGACAATGCTCAGACGTCGAGCACATGGCGCAGGGGACCCGCCAAGCCTCACCAATCAGCGGTGCCGAGGGTGGGCGTGCGCTGGTAGAAAGCGCACGATCGCGCCGATGATGCCGCGGCCATTCCGGTAGGCAAACATCACGGTGCCTCCGCGTTGCAACTCGCGTGTATGGGTTGTCGACCGGGGCAGGTTCGTCGGGCGGCGGCTCATAGGGAGCTTGCTCGTCATGCCGTTCTGCATCTGATAGCCCTGCATCGCCGAACGGGGATCTTTCGGGCCGAATCAGGAGACCGCGGACGCTGACTGTGGGACGGAGAGCCCCCAGGCAACGCTGGAAGCAACGCACATGGACCAGGACTTTTCCCTGGATCGACCCGAAGGACCAAGGATTAGTCCACTTCTGAGCAGATTCTCGTTGAGCCAGGCTGGAGTCGAACCAGTTGAATGGCGAACGACCGACGACTACTTTCCAATCACCGATGAGCCACCATGTCTGGTTCAACTGCCGACATGGAGATTACTGAGGTGGCGACAACCAGCGACCCGCACGACAGCACCGCCGGCAGTTGCTACTTCGCGCGCAAATCGTCCGCGGACTTACCGGCCTCGAGCGCAGCCTTGAACCACGTGGGGCGGGGACCGCGACCACTCCAGACATTGCCCTGTTCGTCCTTGAACTTTGGCACCCCAGCCGCGGTGGCCGGCTTGGTGGACTTGCGACCCTTTTTGCCATTGCCTCGCTTGGCGAGAGCGACGTTGCCAGATGCCTTGCCGAGGCCAAGATCAGCCGCGGTGAAGCCATACACAGCAATCGCTTCTTTAATGCGGCTGAGCACGCCGTCCGCTTCTTTCCTGCGCAATTGCTCGGCTTCCTTTTGCAGCTGTTCAATCTGCTTTTGAACCTGAAGAAAAGTTTTGGTCATAATTTGCATTCGACAAGTAAGAGAATGCGAAGCATAGACCATTCGGACAACAACGGCCTGTCGGCGCAAGTCGCATTTCACAATCTCGCTCCAATCACACGCTCGGCCGCATGGCACCTTTGCATCGACGAGCCCCACGTCATCGTTGACAGTGGGTATTCAGTCTCCTGGCCCGCAAGGGTGCTAAATGTTCCGCAGCTGTGGTCGATTTCCTCGTTGTAACTTCACGCGCAGTGCAAAGAAAAAGAGACATCGCTGACCTATTGCGGGTCTGGACCATGTTCTCGGCAACTATCGCCCACATTCTTAGAAAACGATGACCTAGGCAGGCAATCCGTGAGGTGCTTTGTCCAGCAAACTGTCCGCGACGGACCATTCTCCCTATGCTCTTTGACTTCTTCTCATCTCTGGCACAGCCATCATTCGCTGCTTGGATCGGCGTAGCGCTGGCGATCTCGATTTGTTCGATCACCTGGTGGCTAGGCGAACGATCTTTTGCAACTCGCAACCCCCAGCGTTACTGGCGCGGTGTCGCACTGTTGGCCGAACTCTGCGCCAGTGTGGGGTTGATCGGATTGGTAACGTACGCGGGGAGGGAGCGCGGTGACTTTCTGCAAGTTGAATACGCAACGCAAGTGCGCGACAGTGAGCGAACTCTGAGCGAGACGCAGTCCGCACTTTGGCAAACCACGTGTATTCGTCCAGTCGAGATGACATCACGACTGCGCGGCAGCGGACCAATCCATCGCCTTTGCGATGTCCTCCGCAGCTCGCTCGCCAAATACAACCCCGATACAGATTGGCGCTTCGTGCAAGAGAAGTTCACTGAGATCACTCGAGCCCCTGACTTTGATGCTCGCCTTATCGCTCCAACCCAGTTGGTGGTGCGTTCGATTGAGCAAATGACGCAAGCTCGGAACACCCTCGCGGGCTATCAGGGGCAGGCCCAAGCAGTAAGGGTGGGTTCAAATAGTTGGGGATTTTTGCTATTTGCAGCTGCCTTGGCGATCGCAGCTGTTGCGCTGAAGTGCGCCAGGGCGGCAAGCGAGTTCAAGGAAGCCTGAAATCCGAGGCACGTGCGATAGCAGCTGCCTTTGACGCGACCTACCGGCGGTGGCAACACCAGAATCCGGGGCCGGCCTAGTCGGCCTCGTCTCCCTTTCATCGGTGATTTCTGCGAAATCGAGCGAAAAAAAGACTATCTCGCGGATGCCCTAGGCACCCTCCACAAGACTGATCTGTAAAGGGTGCCCAGTCTCATCGCGTTTCAGCGCGGCCGTTTCCACGTCGCTGCTCGAGCCCATGCATGTTCGTCATGTTGGCCAACCGCGCTTCCTCTTCAGCCGCACGCCGCACTTGCTCCAGTCGATGCGGGTCGGACTGCTTGCAAGCCAACATGGCCCGGTCTACCTGCATGAGGAATTCCTCATCGAGCGCGGGCATGTCTTCCCTAGGATCTGCGACTGGGGTTTCGTCGGTCCTTCTCAAGAGGCTTGCCCTCCGAAGAGAACCCCCTGCACATGTTTCGCACCGCTCCCATGCGCCGGGAAGGCATGTCGACCCGCCCCGGGGGGCTTTTCGTGAGAAGTTGAAGGCGCCGGCTTCTACCGGAGCCGTCATCGTTGCGATGCCCGACCGGCCGCGCGATGAGCATCGAGTGCATGGCGCGCCCAGACTATAAGGAGGCTGGAGGCTCGCCGGTTTGGGACTTGATTGGCGCAGCGGATCGAACGTCCGTGATGAGCCCTATCGATTCAGCAAGCCGGATCAACCACCAGATCGGATCCGCCTGCCACCAACGAAATCCCAGACGGGCAGATCCTGGGAACGCATGATGATTGTTGTGCCATCCTTCCCCCAGCGTCAGCAGCGCGAGCCAACCGACGTTGCGACTCTGATCCGACGTGGCATGCGGTCTCCAGCCAGTCATATGGCCGAAGGAATTCACCGCGCTCGGGAGCATGATTCCGGCGAAAAGACGAACGCCGCCACCCCAGAGTGCACCGTCGAAGGCCCCCCTCCACGATCCATCTATCAATCCGACGATGATCGCAGGAGCTACCAGGCCAGCAATCACGATTCTCGAATAGGACTGGCTGACTCTCTGCAGCGGCGCATCGCGCAAGATGTCCTTGGCGAACACAAGAGGATTTGTCGTCCTGTGGGAGTAGATCCAGGTGACCTGCGCATGTACGAATCCCTTCCATTTCGACAACGGTGTTTGGCCGTTGAAGTACGGAGAATGCACATCGTTGGGCTGATCTGTGAACACATGGTGACGCCGGTGATTGCTGACCCAATGCGCGACCGATCCTTGCGCAGCAATGGAGCCCGCGATAGCCAGGGCAACGCGAATGGATGTGGGTGCGACGAATGTTCGGTGAGAAAAGAGCCGGTGAAAGCCCATGCCGATACCCACCATACCGATGATGTAGAGAATCAAGGCGACCCACAGGGCTGCTGGCGTGACCGTTCCGAAGACGAGTTGGAGAACTGCCACAACCGTCGCCAGGAACGAACCGCCCACGAAGATCGTGTTGCTGCGGCTTGCGCTCGCCTGGATATGGGGATTCCTGACGAACAGCCGTTCCTCCGGAATTCCCGCGAATGGTGCCGAAGCGACCGCCTTTTCTTGAAGATCACTCACACGAACTCCACGGCAAACAGCTTCTGCAAACTGCTGCGGGAAATCTTGCCGACACTGGTGCGCGGAATGGCGTCCACGAAATGGATCTGCCTGGGTAGTTTGTAGGCCGTCAGATGCGCACGGCAATGCATGAGGACCTCTGTCGCGCTCAATTCGACGTGGGGCTTTCGAACCACCAGCAGATTGACGATCTCGCCAGCGCTTTGATCCGACGTTCCGAAGCTCGCGCAATCGGCGATGGCCTCATGCCTCGCGACCACCGCGTCGATCTCCGTTGGATAGACATTGAAGCCCCCAACAATGATCAGGTCTTTCTTCCTTTCGACGATGCGCACGAAACCCTCCGCGTCCATGGTTCCGACATCGCCGGTCAGGAAAAAGCCATCCTTGGTCATCACCTTCGCGGAGTCTGGCGCGTTGCGCCAGTAGCCGGTCATGACCTGTGGGCCGCGAATGGCGATCTCGCCTATCGTCTCGTTTGGCACTTCACGCGCGTCCTCATCCAGGATGGCAACCTCGGTGCTGGAGACGGGCAGGCCAATGGACCCGGACCTTGCTGTGCCATCAACAGGATTGCAGCATGCCAATGGCGCCGTCTCGGACAGCCCGTAGGCTTCTGCGATGGGGCAGCCGGTCACCTCGAGCCAACTCTTGGACACCCGCGGCTGAAGCTTCATACCGCCCGCGATGCATACGCGCAAACCGCTGAAATCGAACGAGAGAAAGCGTGGGTCCATGAGCATGGCCGCGAACAGAGTATTGACCGCGGGAAGCATATTGAGCCGGTGACCCGACAGCTGGGCCACCGCGCCACGAATGTCGAACGCATTGGCGACCAGTACTGTTGTGGCTGCCATGCGAACGCCCAACAGAAGGCAGGCGGTCAGACCGAAGATGTGATACAGCGGCAGCACGCAGCCGATGGTCAAGGTCCCTTCCTCAGCGAATGCACGCAAGCTGGGTCTGACCCACGCCTCGCATTGAAGAATGTTGGCGATCAGATTTCGGTGCGACAGCTGAGCTCCGCGAGACGCACCCGTAGTGCCTCCGGTGTACTGGAGAAGGGCTGTATCACTCGGCGCGATGGCACGAGGGACAAACGTCGGATTCGCCGCCGATCGAAGCACCTCGTGCAGCTTCGCCATCGATTCCAGGCCCGCATCCGCGGTACCGAGCAACGCGCTGGGATCCCGGCCAACGACGACCACGTGCTTCAGGCCCGTGGACTTCATCATTGATCCCGCCATCTCCACGAGCTTGTCCGTGCAGATCAATACCTCGGCCTCCGAGTCACGAAGCACGTACTCCAGTTCCGGTGCCGTGTACTGAGGATTGACGCAAACACCGATGCATCCGCTGCGAATGATCCCCAGAAGCGCCACCGGGTACTCAATGACGGTCGGCAACATGACCGCAACCCGCGCGTCGGGCGCGAGCGCTAGGCTCTGGAGATAGGCGGCGAGCGCTCGAGACTGGCAATCCAGCTCCGCAAAAGTCAACCGTTCGTCCAGACACGCGAACGCGTTCCGATCCCCCCCACACGCCAGCGAAAGATCGATCAATTCGGTCAGTGTGCCGAACGAATCCGGGTCTATGGCCTCCGGGACGTCCGCTTCATATGAATTCAGCCAGGCTTGGCGCGCAGGCCTGCTCATTTGTATTGCTCCACGACGAAGGCGGACAACGAATCGATGGTCGGATGCTCAAAGAGTGCTGACGGATGGATCTCGTGCCCCAGCCACTCTTCAATCTCCGCGGAGAAGCTGACCAATGCGGTGGAATCGAATCCGAATGACTGGAACTCCGCATCCCGCTCCACTTCGACCGGATCGATCTCGAACGTCGTCGCGATGAAGTCGACACACCACTGTGCGATCTCGTCTTTGGTTTTCATGGCTAGCTCCTCGTTGAAGATGGACTGTCTCGTTGCGTAACCTGCTCTGCAACGCGCCATTCAGCCTCGCGCGCGGCAATCTGTTCTTGCTTGGGCACCCGCAGATCGCTGGCGAGGCCGAGAAAGCTCATCGACCGGATGAACCAGTAGGTGAGGTCCAGGTTGTACCAATCGAGACCCACCTTGGGGGAATTGGCGAAACGGTGGTGATTGTTGTGCCACGACTCGCCAAGGCTCGGCAAGGAGAGCCACCAGAGGTTGCCACTACGGTCAGGAGTGTCAAAGCGGCGCCTGCCGGTCAGGTGCGCCAGCGAAGTGACGGTCCAAGTCATCTGTTGCAGCAGGACCATGCGAAACAGTCCTCCCCACAGCAGGCCCGAAACCGCACCAGTAACGTCGCGGTGAACTGCGGCGCCGATGGCGGCCGGGATGATCAACCCGGCCGCGATCCAGTAGTGATACTGGCCATTGATGCGCATCAACACCTTGTTGCGCAGGACGTCCGGCGCCACTCGGACGATGTTGGGATAAGGATGGCGCCACATCCAGCCGAGGTGCGAGTGGAAAAGCCCTTTGGCCTTGTCGAGGAAGCCGTCTCCATGCAGGTTCGGGCTATGCACATCTCCCGGCACATCGCTGCATTCGTGATGCGTACGGTGGATGGCAACCCACGATGCGATGGCGCCCTGCGCGCCCATGGATCCGAGCCATGCCAGCACGAGCAAAAGCCGTGGGTGGGCGGCATACGACTTGTGGGCCACAAGCCGATGAAAGCCGGCCGTGATCCCAAGTGTCGTGAGAAACCATCCCCCAATGAAGAGGAGCCATTCGGTCGGCCCGGCGTAGACGCTGGACCAGTACAGCGGGAGGCCGAGTACCGCCAAGTGAGGAACGACGTTGAAAAGCAGCACGTGCTGGCGCTGCATCCGATGGATCATGGGTGTCGAAGTACCAGAATTCCGCAGTGTCATGGCGCTTCGCGTTCCCGTCGGGCTTTTTGCATGCAGGAGAGCGAGACTCAGCGGGTTGCCGCTGTTGGCTGCGTCGGGCCACTTGAACCCGTAGGCTTGGTCAGAAGACGGTCGAGAGCGCCGGGCAAGATGGCCTGAAGGGTCTGTAACAGACGGACGCGCCCGAGTACCAATTCGGGAGTCCGGGCGAGCGCCGCGGCAAGAACATGCCGCGCACACTCCGAAGCGCTCATGGCCGATTCGCTGCCGTAGCTCTCGGGCGAGGGCATTCCGCTGGCATTGAGCATGTTGTCCCTGACGGCGGTCTTGACGGTATCCGGGCTGACGAGCGTGACGGAAACGCCAGTGGGCATCAGTTCCCGACGCAGCGTCCTGCAAAAGCCCACGACAGCATGCTTAGCCGCGGCGTAGGCGCTATACCCTGGAACACCGGCGTGCCCAACCAGTCCGCCGACCACCACGATACGCCCCTTACGCTTCGTGAGATGCGGCAAGGCGTGATGGCAGAGAAATACGGTGCTGTCGTAATTTACCCGCATGACCCGAACGCAGGCCTGCGCGTTGTCCGCGTCGGCGAACCGGCCCTTCATCGCCTGCCCGGCGACGCAAAACAAGGCATCGACGCCGCCAAACTCGCGCACCGCCTCAGCGATCGCCCGGGCGCACTCGTCCTCGAGCGACAGATCGCTGACGACGACGACGAGCTTTCCGGCGTTCTCGGCACATTGCTGCGCAACCGCGGACAGCCGCTGGGAATCACGTCCCACGAGCACGAGATTCGTGCCCTGCGATGCGAGCTGGATGGCGACCTCTCGTCCGATGCCGCTCGATGCACCAGTGACGACAGCGACTTTCGTCGCGAACGATGCTGCGGAACTCATGCGGCTTTTCCTTTTGGAATAGGGCTCGGATCGGGTGTTCGATAGAGCATCAGCGCGGCGGCGGTGAGCAGACCTAGTCCCACTACGCAGACATAAAAGGCCGTAGGGCCCCAAGTGGAGAGCAGCAATCCGCCAGCCAGCGGCGAGCCATACATGCCGAAGGTGTAGGTCGCATTGAAGAGCCCCACCGGCCGGGCGCTCACCGCGGGTGCGAAAAGCGAAGCGATCCACACCATCAGCACCGGATAGGTGATGCTGAAACCCAGACCGAACTGCAACGCGGCAGCCACAGCACTTGCGTTGCCTGCACCACTGACCCAGAGCGTCGCCACCCCCAGGGCCATGAAGCCAATTCCGGCTCCCGCGGCCAGTTGGGTGCGAAGGCGCCGCACATAGTCGAGAAGCAGAAATCGCGCGACCAGGTACGCGACAACGAACGGCACAAAGAACATGTGGATCGGCGTACCGGCTGCGGCGAGCAGCGAGACGACGAAGATGTTCACCGCTCCGAACACAGCAGCCGAGACGAAGCCGCCCCAGCACGGCAGAAGAACTTGGAACTGACTCAGCAGCGAAAGATAGCTCGCGCTCGATGCGACGGACGCCCCGGCCACGGGAGCCTGCGGGTCCGGCATGGCGAGCAGAACGGCTGCGGCGAGGAACGCGGGAACCGAGGTGATGAGGAAGTACGAAAACAGGCCTTGGGATCCGAAGATCTGCTGGGCAACCGTCGGACCGAACAACGATGGCAGCAGCTGCATTGCGCCATAGATCCCCACAAACTGCATAAGTCGGGCAGGTATCAGCGTCCCGCGAACCAGTACGAACGCCGCGGGCATGAACAGGCCCATGCCACCGATCATGACGGCGAGGGATGCGGCGGGCGCATTGGTCTGGCCCATCCGGCTCGACCAAGCCAGCGAGGCATAGCCAGCGGCGACCATGAGGATGCCCAGAATCAAGACCATTCGAGCGCGGATGACCGTCAACAGCTTGCCTGCAAGCAGGCCGCAGATCATGACCGGAATGGCTCCGCCGGACACGAACACGCCGGTTCGCGCCGGGTCGAAGCCAACGCTGGCGAGGGCCGTCGCCAGAAATGACAAGCAGGCCCCCGTTGTAAAGACCAGGAACGTCGCCACGGTAACTCCGATGTACAGCCTTCGCGATGACGACGAATGGAATGCAGAACTCATTGGATTTCTCCCTAATTTGAACGACAGGAATAACTGAACCGTCGAAGGGCTCAGGCGAGTTGCTTGCGTAGTACTTTTCCCATGCTGTTGCGCGGCAGTCGATCCCAGCGGCGCAGTGAGAACCTCATCGGGCTGTGAGCGTCCAGCGTGCGAGCAAGTGCCAGCGCCTGATCATCGGCAGACACCCAGTGGACGACGAGTTCATTGCCTGTAGGAGTTTCATTGAAGGTAACCGACACCTCTTCGCACGAGGTGTTCGCGAGAAGCCGGTTCTCGATCACGCTCGGATAGATTCGTTCCTCGCCGACTCGAGACGTGTCCTCAAGGCGATCGAGGACGACGAGGTAGCCGTCGTCGTCAAAGTACCCTACGTCGCCGGGCACCAGATACGCGCGGCCGTCGCCACCGGGGGCATACCAATAGCTCGCCTGGATCTTCGGATCTCGATAGCCGGACATCATGAAGGCGCTATGGCCCACGATCCTTCCCGCCCCATTCGCGGGAAGCGGCCGACCTTGGTCGTCAATGACGTTCATGTCGTAGATCCCGATGGGTTTTCCGACCGTGTGGAGCTTCGAGGTGTCACTGCAGTCCAGCAGCGTCCCTACCCCTCCCTCGGTGACTCCGTAGATTTCGCAAAAGCGGCCCGGCAGCGCCTTCGCGATCGCCTCCTTTTCCGTCGGTGCCAATCTGGAGCTCGAAGAGATATGGAGTGCCAGGCTGCCCATGTCGAAGCGGCCGATGCAACCGGCGCGAAGCAGCGCTCGGTAATGAAGGGGACTCAGCACGAAATGGGTGACTCCGTGCGTCTCGACGGCCGCGCAGAACGCCTCGGGTGCAAAGTCGCGCAGGATTACGATCTGCCCGCCATTGCACAGGGCCGAATACCAGGTCGTCAGCGAGAGGTTGTTCGCCATCGGTAAGGCCACCAGAGTCACCGCCGCCTCGGACATCCCCATGGCGATCAGGGCCTGGGCAACGCTCTTGCGCGCCCCGTACGAATGGGCGATGGCTTTCGGGATACCGGACGTTCCGGAGCTATAGACAATGCTGAAGACACCCGACTCCGCTCGCAACGCCCCGGTCAGCGCGTTCGTCTCCGCTCGGGATTTCACTCCGCAAAGATCGCTTGGCGCGATGAAGCGAACATCGGACCCGCATCGATCCAGCAATTCGGTGTCATCCGTGACGACAACGGCGGCCTTGCTTTTCTCCATCAGCCGCCACAGCCCGTCGGGCGGCAGATCCACGGGAAAGAGTTCGAAGGCCGCGCCGCTCGTCGCGCATGCGAACGTTACAACGGCCAGCGCGGTGGAGTTTGGAAGATGCACGCCAACGACGGCCGGCTCGTCCGGGTCAGCGCGGGAACGGATCGCCGAAACCAGGCCGTCACGAGCACGCGCCACTGCGGAATGGAACGCGCTCCAATTCATCGCGCCGGTCTCGTCGATGCACGCCATGCGCTCCGGTGCCTGCATCGCCCATCGCTCGAGCTGCGCTGCAAGCTCGACTGACGATTCGGACTCAGGCATACACGGGGCTTCTGCTTTGCGTCCGCAGGAGACGGAACTGATAGTCCACGTAGGACTGGCAGGTATCCATCAAATGGAGTGCTAGGTGGCGCACCTCCTCAGTACGCTCGAGGGTAAGCGCTTGTCGGACGATATGCCAGCTATCTTCCGAGTGATCGTCGTCGACGACATGGCCATCATGGTCCTCGACGTGAATGGCGTGGTATCCACGGCCCGTGTCAACGGTGGAGAGAGCCCGCGTCGCGGTCGCCCAGCAGTCGCTCCAGGGGCTGAGCGTGGATTCATACGCCGCAAGCACGGTCGCGAGCCGCAAATGGTCATTGCGGTTGGTCTCCAGCACATTTGCCATGTGGATGGCCGCGGAGGATGCGCGATGCGCACGGACCATTGCTTCGGAGATGCCCAGTTGTTCGAGCACGTCGTACAACTGAAGCACATGCGCCTTGCCTGGATTTCCGATAAAGCCCTCGACCGATGCTCCGGGCTCGAAACCCAATTCATCGATGACATTGATCTGGAGCAGAAAACGGGCAGCGGTGACACCCCGCCGGCCGATGCGGTCCTCGATCTGCGCGCAGTTCAGCACCGCCTGCAGAACATAGTCGATGAAGCGACCCGAGACTGCGTGTACGGTGTCGAGGTAAAAGCCGCGCAGCCATTCGAGCGAGCCTTCCCCTGCATTCATCGCCGCGATCAATGGATGCTGCACGAACGCGTGCTGCTGCAGTTCAGTACTCAGTTCGCGGGTGAACGTGTCGTTGCGCTGCCATTGCACATCAGCGATGCTTTCACGCACCGCGTTGCGCGCGGCAGTGCGTGCGCCAATCTGTAGGGTATTGGTCATTCGGATACTCCCTTTTTCAAAGCCGGGCCGGCGAGGATGGTGCGACGATGCGGCGTAGAAGCAGGCCACCCCTGAGTAGAAGGATGACCAACAGGGCACCCGTGAAAATTCCGTAGTACGGCGACCATTCGATGGTTCTGCGCCCGTAGTCGAGCAGGTAGGCGATCCAGATCACGATCATCCCGTAGGTATGGATTCCGCTCCACAGCCGCCTGCCGAGAAGATCGATGGCTGCGCGATGCGAGGTGATCAACATGATGAAGATCCATACGAACACCATCACGCCCAGCACGCGCTCGACGGGCTGCGAGATCGCGTGAATGATCTCTGGCCAGTTGAGCCAGATCGTTGTCGCGCAGGCGCCCGCAGTGAGTTGGGAAACGGCAAAGGCGGCCCCTGTCGTTGCCCTATGGCGCATCAAAAAGGCGCTGACACGCGTTGGAAACCATTGATGCAGTGGGCTCGCAATGTAGGAGAGTGTGAAGAATAGAAATGCCTGTTTGACCACGGTGCGAATGGTCCAGAGGAAAGTGTCTTGTGCGAATCCGTATCGGGCGTAGTTGACTGCGAAGATGGCAGCGCACACCACCGCGACGAAGACGAGAAATCCACCATTGACGCGCGGGGGGGCGCTGACTTCAGATTGCATGCTGACTCCAAGTGATGATGAAAGATTCGAAGCGGGAGGTTAGAGAGGAGACGCTGACGCCGTCGACCAACTGCTCCTGGTAATCACAGTTAACTCTGTAGACACCACCATGGAGCCTGATGTTGATCTCGACGGGAAATTCGATGGCGGTCCTTGTGCCCACGTAGACCTTCGCCGAAGGATTTCCCTCGCCAAAGTCGTAGTTCGAAGGCTCGAGATTGACGCTGAGAGCGATGGGCATCTGCCGCGAAAGCGCCGGGTCGTGCATGACGGGATATGCAGAGTGCTCCGTCATCTCCCGAAGCGCCCGCGCCACCGCCGCGCATCGCGCGAACGCCGGCTCCGACGTGCGCGGCACGATCAGCGGAAGCAGATTGGTGACCTGGGCCACGCTGCGTTCCGCGGACAGCACGGAGCGATTGGCGACAGGTACCCCGACGAGGCCTAGCTTTGAAATGGCAGGCGTGTCATTCAGGGCTTCTTGGAAAGCCGACAGGATCACCGCGAATCGTGAGATCTTCTGGCTCTTGGCGATTCGCGCCACAGACGAAGCGTCCAGTTCACATCGCAAATGCCCGCAGCTCACATCGGACGGCCGCGCAAGCTGGTCCACGGGCTTCAACGGTGCTAGCCGATCCGACCAATAGCCCTGATCGATCAACCTTTGCTGGGAAACGTTGTACGCCTTCTCTTTGGCAAGCGCTGTGTTGGGGGCCAAACCAACATAAGCAGCACCCCCACCCTCCGCGACATAGACGGACATGATGTCCTCGATCAGCAAGGAAAGAGAATAGCCATCGCAGACCGCATGATTCACCACGATCGTGAGCAGCGTCCCGTGCCCATGGGTGGTGAGAATGCCGAGCCGGCACTGCATCGCATCGGAATGGGAAAAGGGTATGCCCATCGCGACATCCACTTCCTTTTGTATCGCCGTCTCCAGGCTTTCGTGCTCGTCGCGCGCGAGCTCCCGCTCCACAACGGTTGGAGACGTAAGGGATGGCACCCATGTGTTCATCGAGCGCTCGTATCCGACGAAC
The DNA here is from genome assembly GCF_900099805.1 of Variovorax sp. OV700. Taxonomy (GTDB): domain Bacteria; phylum Pseudomonadota; class Gammaproteobacteria; order Burkholderiales; family Burkholderiaceae_C; genus Variovorax. The sequence goes on from NZ_FNDR01000001.1 coordinate 761,925, forward strand.
AGATCAGCACAAGAGCCGACGACCTTGGCGACGGCGAGTCCGAGCGCCTTAACCTCCGACGGATGGACGAGGCCCCGAATGAAGACTCCGCCACCTATGTTCAGCGCCAGCGACGTTTCCGGGTTCCAGAGCTCGCAAAATCTCTGCTGCCAAATGGTGGCACCAACATGCGGAGTCGGCACGCGACGCTCCAAAAATCCTGAATCCTGTAGCTTCCGAATGGCGTTGCGGGTGGCCTCGAGAATGAAGTCGAGATCGGCGTCACTGTGCGCGGTGCTGAGGAAGCAGTTGCGTCCTTCCCAGATGTAAACGCCCTCCATCATCAGATGCGTGAAGAACAGATCGATGTTTTTGCGGGACACATAGCGAAAGAGGGAGCCGAAGCATTCGACCTTGATCGCAACCCCCTCCTCCTCGAAGAGAGCGTTGCTTGCCTGCGCTAGCTTTTCGGTGCGCCGGTTCAACGGCTCATACAGGGCACTGCCCGCCTCCTGTATCCGTTCGAGCGCGGCAACCGAAGCTGCCATGGCGAGAGGATGCTTGGAGAACGTGCCGGCGAAGAAGATCTGTTCGACCTGGGGCGCACTGTTGTCGCCATAGCGCCAGAATCCGCCATCGATCACGTCGAGCAATCGCGCATCGCCCGCCACGAGCCCGATCGGCATGCCGCCACCCACGATCTTTCCGTAGGTTGCGAGATCGGCGCGGATGCCGAAGATCTCCTGGGCTCCGCCGCGCGCGACGCGGAAGCCCGTGATGACTTCATCCCAGATAAAAATCACTCCTGCCGCACGGGTGATGTCCCTCAATCTGGCCAAAAAGGCCTTCGGTTGAAGCCAGGGTCGACGGCTTTGAACAGGTTCGACAACGACGGCGGCAAGCTCGCCGACCATCGCCTGGATTTTCTCGAGCGATGCGTCATCGCCATACTCCAGCACGACGGTTTCCTCGATGGAGCCAGGAACGACCCCGGCGCTCACCGGCTGCGAAGCTGTCGAGTCTCCAGCCAGGCTTGAGGAGCGCGCCAGGAATCCATCGAAGGTACCGTGATAGGACTCGCGGAAGATGGCGATCTTTCTTCGTCCCGTCGTCGCGCGCGCTATGCGCACGGCTGTCATCGTGGCTTCGGTACCCGAGTTGCAGAAGACGACGCGCTCATGACCGGTCATTTCGCCGAGAAGGGTGGCGACGCGCCCGGACAGCGGCGACTGCGGGCCAATCGGGAATCCCACCTTCACCTGGGCGGTCAGGCGATCGCGAATGAAATCCGGGTTGTGACCGAACAGATGGACGCCGAAACCCATCGTGATGTCGACGAACCTGTTGCCATCTACATCCCAGAGATGGGCGCCTTCGGCGCGCTCCGCAAGAATCGGGAACAGAAGTTCCTTTGTGTGTGGCCGAAACCCAGCGGACGCTCGGTTATCCGCAAGCACCTTTCTCGCGTCCTGCGTTCTCTCCTTGGATGTGCGGTGCTTCAGGCTGAATGCGTCGATGAAGCTGGACAAGTACGCAGCCTGGCCATCACCCAGGTTCATCGTACTGCGGGCCCTGCCTTCGAAAACATTGAAGCGGTCCGGCGCCGCCTCCTCCGCAGGTTTGAGCTTCGCGTGAACCTCGACCTTTCCGTTTGATCGCTTTTCTGGAGTCGAGACTGCCGCGGGGATGTTCACGGGTCGAGCTTCTAGCCGCTTGCTGCCCAGGCGCTCAAGAATCTGCAACTGCCGGTCCATTAACGCCACATGAGAAGTCATAAGGCTCTGTATCCAGTCGCCTGACATATCGGGAGCGGGCACGATGGCAGGAACCGGATGGCCGACTGGCGCCACGGTCGCCGCGGGCGGCGGTAAAGATTCCAAAGCGCCGGCTTGCTGTGTACGAACAAAGGTCATAAGTTCGCCCACGGTCGCGAATTCCTGATAGACCTGTGCCACGCTCACCGAAACGCCGAAGCGATCCTCTAGGAAATCGATGCATTTCATCAAGGCCAGCGAATCGGCGCCCATGTCCATCAAGGAGTCGCTCGCACCGATTGACTCGCCGGGCTCCAGGCCCAGGATGTCGGAAAACTCGCGAAGAATGAGCTCGTCCATCGCGTTCTGCGATACGGATGGGCGGGGTGCGGCAGCGACGGTCATAGCTCGTTCTCCAGTTCCTGAAGTTGTTGGTGCATGGCTTGGGTTTGCTGATGCAGAAGAACACCCACATCGCGCGAATTTGTCGAAGAGGCCACCGGTGGCCGCTCCCGGAATCCCCGGAACTCCTCTACGGGAGCCAGCCCTCGTTCGGGCCAGCAGCGCACTCGATGCATCGGATACATGCTCTGTCGCGGAGTCTGTGGCCGGACAACCCCACTCAAGGCGCGCCAGTCGATATCCGCGCCGCGCAGGAAGAGGTCCGCCCCCACCGCCAACCACGCCTGCCGATCGTTCGCGGCGGCGGTGATATCGAGCACCGGCAAATCCGTGAATGTGCGTCGTGTCCGCGTCGACGCCAGAATGACCGCTCCAGCATGAGTCCCGAAGCGACGAATTGCCGAGTCACCATGGTCCGTTGGTGCCTGCTTCCAAGCCAGCGCCTTGGCGATCCACGCTTCCAGCGGGACATCTCCGCGGATGCAGCGATCTAGCAATTCCGGTTCGGGACCGTCGATCAGCTCGACATCGAGTCCGATCCGAAAACACGCATCAGCCCATGCATGGACGGTGCTGAAGGCCCTGGCCGCCGCAGCCCCAAGCGCGTGCGCGTGCCGGGCATGACCCGGCGCTGCTGCGAATCGACTCCATGCCTCGGCGAAGCGGGACTTCGCCGTGGATGCATGCGCCACGTGTTCGGCCGGCATTGACAGGTCATCCAGTACGAGGCCGACGCGCACCTTGTGCAGTTGCCGGATATCGACAGTTTGCACTGAGCCAGAAAGCGCCTGCTCAAGTTGTTCGGCGGACGATGCGACGACAACCGCCCTGAATCGATGGGGCTCGCACTGCCATAGCGCATGCGCTACCGATCGCAGCAATTCCCCCTGGTCCTTAACGTTCTTTGCCGTACGCAACGAGGCGTGTAGTCCCTCTTCGGTGTGCACGGACATGGGAAGAACCCAGTGAATGGGCGCCGCAGCCGATTCCGTCTGGCGGTTCGATACCGGCGCCTCTTCGACGATCACGTGCGCATTGGTCCCAGTGAACCCGAATGAGCTCAACGCGGCGCGCCGAGGCGCGACCGCATTTCGGCCTTGCCAGGCGATCGGCTGCACGGGCACCGACAGTGAGCCGCTGCGAAGCGGTCCGATGTGGGGATTGAGCTGCCCGAAATGAAGATTCGGAGGAATCGTCCGGCCCGCGAGCGCCAGGACGATCTTGAGCAGCCCCACTGCGCCCGATGCGGACTCCAGATGCCCCACGTTGGATTTGACCGCCCCGACAATCAGCGCCTTGCCGGGCTTGCCATACACCTGGTCGATGGAGCGAAGTTCGATCGGATCGCCGAGCGGTGTGCCTGTCCCGTGGGCCTCCACCCAGTCAATGTCCTCGCTGTTCAGCCCCGCGTCTCTTAGAGCGCGCTCGATCACGTCGACCTGGGACGGACCGTGCGGTGCCGTCAGACTCGCGCTGCGGCCATCCTGATTGATGGCCGCCCCCCTAATGACCGCGTAGACATGGTCACCATCACGATGCGCGTGCGTCAGCGGTTTCAGCAGGAACAGTGCGCCTCCTTCACTTCGCACATAGCCATCGGCCTGCGCATCAAAGCTCGCGCAGCGCCAGTTCGGCGACAGCATTTTTGCCTGCGACAGGGTCTCGAACGTTTCCTTGTCGAGCAGGGTGCTGATGCCCCCCGCCAAGGCCATCTCGCAATCGCCGCTGCGCAATGCAGAGACTGCCTGATGCAGGGCGACGAGGGAGGACGAGCAGGCTGTGTCGATCGCAACCGCCGGCCCTCGCAGGCCGAAGTGATAGGCGATGCGCCCTGCGATCGCGTTCAAGGCATTGCCGGTCGCCTGGTATTCACGGCCCGCATTTCCCGCATCGCACAGCTTGTGAAACTCGTTCGCGGCGGTGCCTATGTAGGTTCCGATCCTCCGACCCTTGACGTCGGCCCTGCGCAAACCCGCGCGTTCCAGGCATCGCAAGGCGAGCTCAAGTGCGATGCGTTGTTGCGGGTCCATCCATCTGGCCTCGATTGGCGAGATGTTGAACAGGCGGGCATCGAAGAACTCGATGTCCTCGATCAGACCGGCGCCAAAGGCGCCTCGAGATCCGGTCTCCGGCTGCGGCGAAGCGAAGTCCTTTCTCTGCCATCGGATTTCGGTGTCCACAATCGGATCGACGCCATCCATCAGAATGCGCCAGAACTCCTCGAGCGATTCTCCCGCGCCCGGCAGCCGACAGGCCACGCCAACAATCGCAATATCGCGCAGCGGCCGATCCGTGTACGGTGCGGCACTCGCGACGGCAGACAGGAGCGGAGCCAAAGGACGCGCTTGCGTTTCGACCGGGTCGACGGCCGCCAACAAGTAATTCTCCAGATCGTCGAGCGTCGGGTGATCGAATACGAGACTCACGGGCAGAGGCCGTCCGACCAGCGATTCCAAGGCTCTGGTGAACTCGATGGCTCGCAGCGAATCCAACCCCATCGCATGAAGCGGCTCGTCGGAAATCAGCTCTTCAGGCTGCAGACTGAGCAGTCTTGCCAGAATCGCTCGAGTGATTTCCCTGAACTCGATCCGAGCGGGTAAAGGTCCCGCCGTTGCCAGCGGTTCGGCTGGGCCATGTGTCGGCGTGCCGGAATCGCCGGCCATCTCTCTCAACAAGCCCTCGTGACCTCTGCTCGCAAACGCCTGTCGAAGAACGGACCACCGCGCAGCGCACGCGACGACCTGTCCGGTCAGCCCGCTGTTCAGGACTTCGAAGAGAAGACGGACCCCTTCTTCCGGCGGAATAGGATCAATTCCGAGGCGCGCCAGATCGGACAGCGCGTCCGCGGAGACCATCGCGCTGTCGCGCCACGGTCCCCAATTGATTCCGAGGTAGCGAGTACCGTCGGGCTCCTGCTCATGAATCCATTCGTCGAGGAACTTGTTGGCACCGGCATAGGCAGAGAGTCCCGGCGCTCCCCACAGCGATGAAATCGACGAGAAGACGACAAAGTAGTCCGGCTGGTGCGCTTTCAACCGGTGCGCTAGGCGACGCGTCCCGTCGATCTTCGCTGTGAGTATCCGTGTCAGATGCGGCACATCGAGTTCGGCACGGGAGCGCGCCTGCACCATCCCGGCCGCATGAAACACGCCTCCCAGCGGCATACCGGTCCCCTGGACCGCATCGTCGAGGCGCTGCAATGCGGCCTCGTCCGCCACATCTCCCTCTACGACCACGAGCGCCAGATTCTTCCTGACGGAAGCCGGGACACTCTCCTGCAGGAGCGCCTCCACCTTGCGCGATCCGGTTCTGCTCATGAGGACGATATGACGCGCCCCGCGCGATATCAAGCCGAGAACGAGATGCCGGCCGATACTGCCTGTTCCGCCGGTGATCACATAGCTGCGATCCGAATGCACCGATGGACCGCTCGCTGGCGCTGGCACGGCGAAAGGCCTCAGGATCGGTGATTTCAGGCCTTCGGAATTCAGCCGAAATTCTCCCCCGCGCTGCATCCTCGCCAGAGCCTCCAGACCCGTCACCAGCGCGCCGATTTCGCGCGTTGCGATGCGAACGGTCTTGATGTGGATGCCCGGGACTTCCAACGCCATCGAACTCATCGCCCCGATCAGTGCCGAGTTTGGCGAGCGCGCTCCGGGTGTGCCCTGCGGAATGGCGACTGTCAAGCTTCGGACAATGCGCTCGCCCAAGGTCGCCAAGGCACCGAGCCATTGAGCGGCGGCGGCGATTCGTCTCGCCTGATCCGCGGCGCTGTCTGCGAAGCCAGATTCAGCGGAAAGGTCGAAGGCATCGCCGAACACCACCAGGTCTGATCCACCTTGCGTCGCGCTAGATTCATCCTCCCCAAGCAGGTGAGCAAGAGACCGAACCCCATCGCCCCAAGTCGGCGTGTAGCTTCGGAACAATCCGGATGCGGCTGCAAGCGATGCTGCAACGGCGGCGTGCAATGGCCCTGCGATCACTGAGATGGGGGCATCGGACCGATTCTTGGCCTGCCCTTCGTCGCGCACAGGCTCCCACGCGAGCCTGCTGCTTTGCACAGGGGTCTCCCCGATGCGATGGTGCCGCGCGAGAGCGCCGGAATCATTCTGCCCCATCACTCTGCTGTTCCCGCGGTGCGACAGCAACGACGGATTGAGCACCGGATGACTGTCAAAGGGATAGAGGGGTAGATCGACGTCGACCGCTCGCTGCCCATAGTGGCCGTGCCAGTCAATCTCGGCACCGAGTTCATGCAGCGCGGCGAGACCGTGCAGGAACGTGATATCAGCGCCGTTCTGAGGCGATATCGACATCAGTGTCAGGCGACCACGCGTCGCGCTCGAACGCGCAGCCAACGAAATCAGCGTATTGCCTACGCCCAACTCAACGAACGCGTCGACGCTTTCCAGCACCTGGGCCTGCATGGTGTCTGCGAAGCGGACCGTCGAGGTCATCTGGCGCGCCCAGTAGTCCGCACCCAGCACGGGCTTCTCGTCGGCTCCGCCGCTCACGTTGTCAAGCAAGGGAATACGTGGATCGCCGAAGCTGATGCCAGACAAGTGTCTGCTGAACTCTGCCGCCGCCTCGGCCATCCCATCCGTGTGAAAGGCGCGGTTGCCCCTGAGCACCGTGTGCTGGAGGCCGCGAAGCGCCAATGCATCAGTCAACTCGGCAAGGCCCTCGGGAGAGGCCGCGAGCACTAGGTCGGAAGGACTGTTTCTGACTGCGATCTTCGCCCGGCTCTGCAGCGATGCCAGGAGCGCCTGAATCTCTTGAGACTCCGCGCGAACGGCGACCATGTGGCCGTTCGGGGAGCGGTCCTGCATCAGACGTCCCCGCAGGGCCACGATCTCCAGTCCCCGCTCGAAGTCGAAAACGCCCGCGAGATGGGCCGCGGCGTATTCGCCAACGCTGTGCCCGACGACGACGGCGGGATCAATGCCAAAGCTTTGCCACAGCCTGGCAAGCGCCACCTGGATGACGTACAACGCCGGCTGCGTGAAGTCGGTACGATCGATTTGCCCCGAGCGTTCGCCCCAGAGGAGCTCGAGCAACTCCACGCCGACCTGCTTGCGAAATGCCTCGCGCGCATCGTCGATGAAGGCCGCGAAGACGGGAAACTGCTCATAGAGAGGCCGCCCCATCCCTGGTCGCTGACTGCCTTGACCCGAGCACAGGAATGCCACCCGCACGGCGACTGCAGAACGAGGCTTGTTTGTACTGAGAGAGACGATCGGCTTGGACAGCGCGTCAAGTAACTGTGCATGTGTCCGAACAACGAAGACCTTGCGCAGGCCATGCCGTTCGGCCTGCGAGGCTGCGGCCAGGCACCAAGCCGCCGGATCCGTCGATGGGTCTGACAACGCTGCGAGATGCTTGATGCGAAGTGCTTCCAGCGCATCGATCGAGCGGGCAGAGATCTGCAGCACCATCGGTTCAGCCGGTACGATCGGCCGTTGCGGCCTCGCTTGGGCGGTCACTCCCTCGGGCCAGGCAATCACCACGTGCGCATTTGTGCCGCCATAGCTGAAGGCGCTGACGCCAGCGGCGAAAGGGATTCCGTCGTCCCAGAGCATCTGCTCTGCAGGAATCTGTAGACGGGTGTCCGTTAGCTTGATATACCTGTTCTGCTTGCGGATGCCTACCTGCCGCACGATCGTGCGATGACGGATCTGGAGCAGGGTCTTGATGACGCCAGCAATGCCAGCAGCCGGCTCGAGGTGGCCGATCTGCGCCTTGACGGCGCCCACGTAGCACACCGACGAGGAAGCATCGGACCGGACGCCATAGGTGGCCTTGAGTGCATTGATCTCGATCGGGTCGCCCAGCTTCGTTCCGGTGCCGTGCGCCTCGACATAACCAATCTCGCAGGCATCCATCCGGGCGTTGGCCAGCGCGCGTCGGATCACCTCTTCCTGCGCATGGCGATTGGGTGCGGTCAGACCGTTCGTCAAACCATCCTGATTGACTGCGGTGCCTCGAATCACGGCATGGATGCGGTCCTTATCGGCAAGCGCGTCGCCAAGCCGCTTGAGCACGAGAAAGCCGCACCCTTCGCCTCGGACGTAGCCATTGGCACCGTCGTCGAAGGTCTTGCAAAGACCGTCAGGTGACATCATTCCCGCCTGGGACACGGCAATCGTGGTTTCCGGCGAGAGCATCAGGTTCACGCCACCAACCAGCGCCACCTCGCATTGCGATGCGCGCAGGTTCAAGCACGCCTCGTGTATCGCTACGAGCGACGACGAACAGGCCGTGTTGATCGTCATTGCCGGTCCGCGCAAGTCCAGCGCATAGGCCAATCGTGCCGAGATCACGCTAGCGTTCATTCCCGTCGGAGTGAACGCATTGATTTCTTCCCTTCGACGCAGAATCAGATTCTCGTAGTCGTTCGAGGTCGCACCGACAAAAACCCCGGCATTTCGCCCACGGAGTTGCCCAGGCGGCATGCGGGCATCCTCGATTGCATGCCATGCGATCTGCAGAACAAGCAATTGCTGCGGATCCATGCATGCCGCCTCCGCCATCGAAATTCCGAAGAAGGCCGGGTCGTAGCGGTCATGGTCGCGGACAAAACCACCTCCTGAGCTGTTGAGCAAGCCGCGAACTTCCGCGTTCTGCCCCAGCAACTCGTCGTTGTCCCAGCGTTCCTTCGGCGTCTGCGTGACGGCAACCTCACCGCTCACGAGAAGACGCCAGAAAGCCTGCGCGTCATCCGCGCCAGGAAATCGGCAGGCGAAGCCGATCACCGCGATGTCGGAAGGATCGTGTTGCATGAATCGGCCCGGAGCGGCGATGCCGCGATCAGTTCGCGGCGCCGGCGGCAAGTCCGCTCAAGGCACCGCGGAACTTGGCGAGCTGGCGGGATTCGGCCACCAGGACACCTTGCGAGTCCCGCAATTGCCCGTCGATCTCGAGAAACCCTCGATCGACTCGATGCGATGTGAAATACGCGTGGATGGGCCCCGGTGCTGGCTTGGCCTTCAGGTGGACCGAGTATTCGACAGTGGGCACCGAACCCCATTGGGAAGGTTCGACGACGTTGAAGATCGCCGGCGGGAACGCGTCCGCGAATAACACCAGCGAATCGAGAGTCGGCGCCGCCCCGTCCAAGAATTTGATCCAGCCTTCGATCTCGGCGCGGTTTCCTCGATCGGGCCCGGGGTCTGCCAGGCATCCCGGCTTCAGTCGAACCTCGAAGCCCGAGAGGAATGCCTTCAGGGCCCGAGGAAGTGGCAAGGACCTGACATCCTCGCACCCCTCCCAAGGCTCAAAACTTGAGCTATCGCCAGAGAACGAGTGCGTCAAACCCGTGCTCAGAGAGAAATCGGTGAAGGTGGCGACATAGAACGCCTTCAGCTCGGATTGCTGCGAGAGGGCCAGGGTTGCGCGCGAAAGACTTTTTGTGGTGGACAGCGCAACGATCTCACCTGCGGCTGCTCCACACGCGGGATGGCCGACGAAGCTCGCATTGATGGCCAGCAGATCCGGATGCTGAACGTGTCGCGCGATCTCCTGCGATGCCAGTTGTGCAAGATAGCCGCCACTGGGGTAGCCCAGCACATCGAAGCGATCAGAAATATTGAGTGAGACGGTGGTCGACGCGAGAGTGGAGTCGGGCATGAATATGTCCGTGAAAGTGAATCGAATCGGCGGATCAGACGAGTCCGCCGCGAACCGGCAGTTGCGCAACGCTCTCGGCGAATCCGCGAACGGTTCGGCTGTCGTAGATCAAGGTCGGATCCACGTCGAGATCGAAGGCATCTCCGAGCGCGAAGGTCATCTCCACGCACAGCGCGGAATCGACCCCCAATGCATGGAAGCTGGTGCTCTCGAGGGCTTGCGACGGGTACTCGCAGTTCGAGGCACGTAGAAATCTTTCAATCCATTCGAGGATTGCACCCGACCGGAGGACGGCGCTCATCAGGCCGCCTCTGCACGAAGCGCTTCGTACTTTGCTTCTTCTGGGAAGTCGATCAGCTCGAGCTGCCCGTGCTCGAATTGTCGCTTGCAACTGACTCTGCATATCTTCCCGCTGGTGGTTCGCGGAATGGAGTTCAGCCTAACCAGCACAACCTGGCGAATCGGAAGACTGAATCGCGAGTAGACCGTCGAGCGAATTGCATCCTCGATCGAGGTCCGGACGGAATCGGAGAGATTCCTCGCATGGTCCCGATTGATCTCCTGAATGACGATAAGAGACTCGGCGCCAGCGTCCTGGAGGCTGAAGGCGGTACTTCGCCCAAGCGACAAGGCTTCGTGGCATCCCGAGATCGATTCCTCGATATCCTGGGGATAGAAATTGGTCCCGTTGAAGATCATCAACTCCTTGATGCGACCCGTGACGAAGAGCTGTCCCTGCAACATGAAGCCGAGGTCCCCGGTTCGCAGAAATTTTTTCGACGGTTCCTCGATCGATTGCGCCTCGAAGATCTCGCGGGTTGCCTCCGCGTTTTGCCAATAGCCCTGACCGATGTGTGGACCGTGGATCCATATCTCGCCGACGTGGCCGTCTTCGAGAACCCGCAGGGAATCGGGCGAGACGATTCGCACCGTCTGATGCCGAAGCAATTCTCCGCAACTGATCACGACATTCAAGAAGTCTTCCTGTCCCCTGCGGAGTGCGGCGCAGTCCACCAACTCGGGAATTTTTCCGGGTTGCGCGCGAGCAAAGATAGGCTCCGACCCGATGCCCCCCGCCGAAACCATCAAGGTCGCTTCGGCCATTCCGTAGCCAGCGCTGAAAGCTCGCGAATCGAACCGCATCGGCACATACTTCTCGATGAAGCTGCAGACGATCGCAGCTGAGATCGGCTCAGAGCCGCAATAGACGACTCGAAGAGAAGAAAGGTCCAAATGCCTCGATGCATCGATTGCACGCGGTGAGCAAATGGCACGGAGCGCGAAGTTCGGTCCACCGGTGATGGTCGCCGCGTATTTCGCAACCGCCGACATCCAGCGTGCCGGCTTTTGGACGAACGCCATTGGAGGCATGAGAATGCAGGTCGCGCCCAGATAGACGGAATGGAGCACCGCCGCAATCAGACCCATGTCATGGAACATGGGCAGCCACGACAGGCACACATCATCGACAGTCGATCTCCAACGCAATTGAATCATCGCCTCGTTCGCCATCACATTGGCATGCGAAACCGCTACGCCTTTGGGGTCGCCGGTGGACCCAGAGGTGTATTGCAGATAGGCGATGAAATCGGAGCCTATTGACAAGGCGCTTTCGGCAACGGCCTGCGAGGTCGATGCATCGACACTGTCGGCATCCGAAAGCAGCGCCTCGAATTCGAGGTGATGCATGCCCTGCAAGGCGGCATCTTCAGGAAAGAACGAGCGGAGGCGATGAATCATTGCCCCCGAGCACACTACCGCGACGGCTTCGCTATTCCTGGCGATCGATAGGACCTTGCGTGATGCCTCCTTGTTCTGCGGGGGCTTCACCGGAACGGCGATAACTTCGGCATGCAGACAAGCGAGAAACAGCACCACGAAGTCGATTCCGTCCGGAACCGCCAACAGCACTCTGTCGCCTCGGTCGGCATGCCGTCGCAGAACCGCGGCCAGGGAAATCGCAGAACGCCATAGCGCCCCCGTCGAGATCCTGGAAGTCTCGTCCTCTCCATCATGCAAATAAACAAAGGCAGTTTTATCCGCCTTTTTCTCCGCATTATTTTTCAGCACGGTAAGTAGATTCACTGCCAGCCGTTCGATTTGGTTGTCAAGAAGACTTGCTCCGAGTGGATAATATCCGTGACAGATACCTCTGTGAGTCACCAAAAAGACATGCTCAATCAGCACCATCTAATTAGCGACTAATTAAAAAGATTTAGGCGTAAATACCTATCGTAAAATAGCGCGAGACCTGCAGTTGTTCTTGATGCGAACGTGTTGATCGCTGAGGACAGCCTGCCGGCGAGGAGCGCATCGAAGCCGGCCTGAGCGATGCACGCCGCGCGCGCAACGGCTAGCCGCCCGTCACCACGCTGACCCCGCCGTCGACGGCAAGCCATTGGCCAGTGATGTGCTTGCCGGCGTCGCTGGCGTAGAGCAAGGTGATGCCTTTCAGGTCCTCGTCGTCGCCGAGGCGTCCGAGCGGTGCTTTCGCCGCCATCTTTTCCTCGCCGATCGACTTGATCAGGCCGGCGGCGAGTTTTGTCATGAAGAAACCGGGGCAGATCGCGTTGACAGTGATGCCATAGCGCCCCCATTCAGCGGCGAGGGTCTTGGTGAATCCCAGAACCGCGGTCTTGGACGTGTTGTACGCCAACGTCTTCATCTCCGGCGAGTTGCCATTCAACCCTGCCACCGAGGAAATGTTGATGATGCGGCCGCGGCCTGCTCCGATCATCCAGTTCCGGGCCACCTGTTGCGAAAGCACGAAATACCCGCGCACATTGAGATTCATGACCTTGTCCCAAGCTTCCACGGGATGATCTTCCGCGGCAGCGCCCCAACTGGCACCTGCGTTGTTCACAAGGATGTCGATGCGCCCCATGCGCCGGCAACTCTCGTCCGCTAAGTGCCGGGTTTCCTCTTCCTTCGCGCAATCGGCGGCAATCCAATCGGCTTCGATGCCCGCTTCGCGCAGCTCTCTCACCGCCTGAGAGAGATCGTCCGCTTTCCGAGAGCTCAGCATGACCTTGGCCCCGGCCTCGCCCAAGGCATGCGCCATCTGCAGGCCGAGACCTCTGGACCCACCGGTGACGAGTGCGGTCCTGCCGGCAAGATTGAACAATTGTTGGACACTGCGAGTCATGATTTCTCCTGTGAATGGACTTGAACGAACGAGAAGCTGCCGGATGATGAATCGACCGATTCAAGCGGGCGTGTCTCGCTGGCGATAGGGAATACTCTGGCCATCGCTTATATCGATGCACCTAATTCGAGTTCAAAATATCAGATGAGCATCGTCCACAAGTCGCCCTGGTTCATACGAAAACCCGCGTCGCGCCCTGCAAATTTGCGTATCTTTTGTTTTCATCACGCAGGAGGCAATGCCAATATCTTTTTGCCTTGGAACAAGTTGCTATCCGACGGCGTTGAAGTAGTTGGAGTTCAACTCCCGGGCCGAGGCCTGCGTCGCCACGAGCCTTTGATGACCTCGTCGGATCAACTGCTGCAGGCACTCGGAAATGCCTTTGTTTCCGAGATGGACCAGCGCCCATTCGTTTTTTTCGGACACAGCATGGGTGCGTGGCTCGCGTTCGAGCTCGCGAGATGGCTTGAGCGTCGAGGTATTCAAGGGCCGAGCCAGTTGATCGTGGCGGGGCGGGGAGCGCCTCAACTTGCTTTTCGGATGGCGCCTATCGACGATCTGCCCGATGCGGAGATGATCGATTCACTCCGTAAATTCAATGGTATCGACGATGCGCTGGCCTCGTATCCCGAATTGCTCAAGCTTTTTCTGCCGGTGATTCGTTCCGACTTGCTGTTGCATCGAACTCACCGGTACCTGGACGAGCCGCCGCTCGCCTGCTCAATACGCGCGATCGCATCGGATTCGGACCCCCTGTGCGGCACCGAAGACGTTCGCGCGTGGTCGAGTCAGACGGCGGGAGATTTCGAGTTCCAGCTGTACGCGGGAGGGCATTTCTTCTTTCACCTGGAACCTTCGCGCCATGTTCCGATGATTCTTGAGCCGATCGGGTCGTCGGGAACCCACGGGAACAGGGCCTGACGCCCGCGCCAGTTCGGCAGTTCGGCAGTTCGGCAGTTCGGCAGTTCGGCAGTTCGGCAGTTCGGCAGTTCGGCAGTTCGGCAGTTTCGTGTCGACGAAGCACCGGAAGCTGTCAAGCGACATCAGGAGCCGCCCCCGCATTGACTCATCCGAACTGCTACCGGATGAGGTGACCCCCATGCCTCACGTAACGTAATAGTCCGCTCGAGGCCGTTGTTGACGGCTGGACCGTTTAGGGCGTGACGTCGGTGACGTGCTGAAGCAGAGCGAACGCCACGCGCCATGCG
>NZ_FNDR01000012.1 GCF_900099805.1 Variovorax sp. OV700
AGCCACTGCAGCACCTTGAGCGGTGCGCTGGGGTTGGCCCAGGGTTCGGCATGGCTGACGGAGATCTGCCCGCCATTGGCAAAGCTGGTTTCGGCGGCAGGCGTGGCTTGCCGGTCGATGACGGTCACTTCGTGGCCGAGTTGCTGGAGGTAGTAAGCCGAGGTCACGCCGAGCAAGCCGGCGCCAAGAACGATCACACGCATTTCAAGTACCTTTTGGAAGTTGGCGCTTGAACGGCGGGCTTGGTGCGCTACTGATTCAATAGCAAGCAACCGGACGACCGCCGTCCAAGTTGCCGCTCCCCCTGTCCTTGGTACCTGAGAGATTCACCCGCTGCGCCCGCAACGGGTTTGCTCCTTCGGTGCATCACGCGAGGGTGATGGCTCTCCAGACGGCGTATCAGTTGGTGCAGTACAGGCCCCTTGCCGAAACTCTTTGAAAGAAGAACTTCAAGAATCCGTGGGGCCGACCTGAGCGTTTATGGGAGTTTGCGCCTTCGGTGAGGTAGCAAAAAGCGCTACCTGCTCTCCTGCAGTGGCGCTATTGTAGGCGCACGCGCCGAGCTGCCCGCCCCTCGATTTAGGCAATTCGGTCCAATGGGATAATCACCGGGCAGATTCGCCTGAGGGCGATTGTTCGACAACTTCGGGGGACTCATGATTCTGGTAACCGGCGGCGCAGGCTTCATTGGCGCCAATTTCGTACTCGACTGGATCGCGCAGAGCGACGAGCCGGTCGTGAATCTCGACAAACTCACCTACGCCGGCAACCTCGAGACGCTCGCGTCGCTCAAAAGCGATCCACGGCATATCTTCGTGCAGGGCGACATCGGCGACAGCGCCCTGGTCGACCGCTTGCTGGCTGAGCACAAACCGCGCGCTATCGTGAACTTTGCCGCGGAATCGCATGTAGACCGTTCCATCCACGGCCCCGAAGATTTCGTGCAGACCAACGTGCTTGGCACCTTCCGCCTGCTCGAGTCCGTGCGTGGCTACTGGAGCGCGCTGCCGGCCGACCAGAAGGCCGCGTTCCGCTTCCTGCATGTGTCGACCGACGAGGTCTACGGTTCGCTTTCCAAGACTGACCCTGCCTTCACCGAAGAGAACAAGTACGAGCCCAACAGCCCCTACTCGGCCAGCAAGGCCGCCAGCGACCACCTCGTGCGCGCCTGGCACCACACCTACGGCCTGCCGGTGGTCACCACCAACTGTTCGAACAACTACGGGCCGTTTCATTTTCCCGAGAAGCTCATCCCGTTGATGATCGTCAACGCCTTGGCCGGCAAGCCGCTGCCCGTGTACGGCGACGGCATGCAGGTGCGCGACTGGCTCTACGTGAAGGACCACTGCAGCGCCATCCGCCGCGTGCTCGAAGCCGGCAAGCTTGGCGAGACCTACAACGTCGGCGGCTGGAACGAGAAGCCCAACATCGAGATCGTCAACACCGTGTGTGCGCTGCTTGACGAACTGAGCCCCAAGGCCGACGGCAAGCCGTACAAGGAGCAGATCAGCTACGTCACCGATCGGCCAGGCCACGACCGCCGCTACGCCATCGACGCGCGCAAGCTCGAACGCGAACTCGGCTGGAAGCCCGCCGAAACCTTCGACAGCGGCATCCGCAAGACCGTCGAGTGGTACCTTGCCCACGCCGAATGGGTGCGCAACGTTCAAAGCGGTGCCTACCGCGAATGGGTCGAGAAGCAATACGACGCCGCGCCCGCGGCCAAGGCCGCGGCATGAAGTTGCTGCTGCTGGGCAAGGGCGGGCAGGTCGGCTGGGAGCTGCAGCGCAGCCTCGCGCCGCTGGGTGAACTGGTGGCGCTCGATTTCGACAGCACCGACCTGCATGCCGACTTCAGCCGCCCCGAGCAACTGGCCGAGACCGTGCTGAAGGTGCGACCCGACGTCATCGTCAATGCCGCGGCCCACACTGCGGTCGACAAGGCCGAGAGCGAGCCCGACTTTGCGCGCAAGCTCAACGCCACCTCGCCCGGCGTGGTAGCCCAGGCCGCCCAGCAGATCGGCGCGCTCATGGTGCACTACTCCACCGACTACGTGTTCGACGGCAGCGGCAGCAAGCCCTGGAAAGAAGACGACGCCACCGGCCCCCTCAGCGTGTACGGTCGCACCAAGCTCGAAGGCGAGCAACTGGTGGCCGAACGCTGCGCCAAACACCTGATCTTTCGCACCAGCTGGGTGTATGCCGCGCGCGGCGGCAACTTTGCCAAGACCATGCTGCGCATCGCCAAGGAGCGGGATCGCCTGACCGTCATTGACGACCAGTTCGGCGCGCCCACCGGGGCCGAACTGCTGGCCGATGTCACTGCACACGCCATCCGCGCCACATTGCAAGACCCAGCCAAGGCGGGGCTTTATCACGCAGTGGCCGGCGGCGAGACCACGTGGTGCGGCTATGCGCGCTTCGTGCTCGAGCAAGCCCGGCAGGCCGGCGCCGAACTCAAGGCTGGCCCCGCGGAAGTCGATGCCGTGCCCACCAGCGCCTTTCCCACTCCCGCCACCCGCCCCGCCAATTCGCGCCTCGACACTAGCAAGCTGCAATCCACCTTCGGCTTGGTGCTGCCTTCTTGGCAGCAGGGCGTGGCCCGCATGCTGCGCGAAACCCTTTAAACACGCCGAGCGCGGCAAAGCAAAGAAAGCAAGGAGAGAAATAAAACAATGACCACCAAGACCACGACGAAACGCAAAGGCATCATCCTCGCTGGCGGCTCGGGCACGCGCCTGCACCCCGCAACGCTCGCGCTCAGCAAACAGCTGCTGCCGGTGTATGACAAGCCGATGATCTACTACCCGCTCAGCACGCTGATGCTCGGCGGCATGCGCGACATCCTGATCATCAGCACGCCGCAGGACACGCCGCGCTTCCAGCAACTGCTGGGCGATGGCAGCCAGTGGGGCATCAACCTGCAGTACGCGGTGCAACCGAGCCCCGATGGCTTGGCGCAGGCCTTCATCATCGGCGACAAATTCGTAGGAAATTCGCCGAGCGCGCTGGTGCTGGGCGACAACATCTTCTACGGCCACGACTTTGCGCATCTGCTTGCCGATGCCGATTCGAAGTCTTCGGGTGCCACGGTGTTTGCCTACCACGTGCACGATCCTGAGCGCTACGGCGTGGTGGCCTTCGATGCCGAGGGCAAGGCCAGCAGCATCGAGGAAAAGCCGACCCAGCCCAAAAGCAGCTATGCGGTCACTGGCCTCTACTTTTACGACAACCAGGTGGTCGACATTGCTAAGGCCGTGAAGCCCAGCGCGCGCGGCGAGTTGGAGATCACTGCCGTCAACCAGGCTTACCTGGATCTCAAGCAGCTGAACGTGCAGATCATGCAGCGCGGCTATGCCTGGCTCGATACCGGCACGCACGAGAGCCTGCTGGAAGCGGGGCAGTTCATCGCAACGCTGGAGCATCGGCAGGGCCTGAAGATCGCCTGTCCGGAAGAGATCGCGTGGCGCCATGGCTTCATCGACCGGGAACAGTTGGCAAGGCTTGCTGCGCCGCTGCAAAAGAACGGCTACGGCAAGTACCTGAATCATCTGCTGGCCGAGGAGGTGCGCTCGTGAAGGCAACACCCACCGCAATCCCCGAGGTTCTGATCATCGAACCGAAGGTCTTCGGCGATGCGCGTGGATTTTTCTACGAGAGCTTCAACGGTAAGGCGTTCGACGAAGCTGTTGGGCGGCACGTCGAGTTTGTCCAGGACAACCATTCGCGCTCGGCCAAGGGCGTGCTGCGGGGGTTGCATTATCAGATTCAGCAGCCACAGGGCAAGCTCGTGCGCGTGGTGCGCGGCGCGGTGTTCGACGTGGCCGTGGACATCCGCAAGTCATCGCCGAGCTTTGGTAAATGGGTAGGTGTGGAGCTCAGCGAGGACAACCACAGGCAGCTGTGGGTTCCTGAGGGCTTTGCGCACGGCTTCCTTGTTCTGAGCGAGACGGCGGAGTTCCTGTACAAAACGACGGACTACTACGCGCCGGCGCATGAGCGCGGTATCCGCTGGAACGACTCCACGCTGGCGATTGATTGGCCGGATTGCGGTATCCAGCCCCAACTGTCGGTCAAGGACGCCGTGGCTCCGTACCTGGACTCGGCCGAGGTATTCGATGCCTGAGGGGCGTGCACGCATCTCGGGAAACATCGACGAAATGAATCAAGGGCCGGCCACGCAGACGCTTGCTGATTTGTATGCCTCGCATCGAGGAAAGGTCTCGGACAAGTGGACGATCTACCTCAAGGTCTACGAAGAACTCTTTCGCCCCTATCGTGCCAGCAAGTTGCGCCTGCTGGAGATCGGTATCCAGAATGGCGGATCGTTGGAGATCTGGAGCCGGTACTTCGAAAGTGCTGCCGTATTGGTCGGATGCGACATTAATGTCGCATGCACGCAGTTGAGGTATGACGACCCTCGCGTTCACGTGGTCGTCGGAGACGCAAACACCGACCACGCCGAGCGCGCGATCGCGGTTTATGCGGAGCGGTTCGACCTCATCATCGACGATGGGTCTCATCGCTCGAGTGACATCATCCGGAGCTTCGTTCGCTACTTCCCCAGGCTCGAGCAGGGCGGCATCTTCGTCGTAGAGGATCTGCATTGCTCCTACTGGCAGGAATTCGAGGGTGGGCTGGTGGATCCATGGTCATCGGTGTCCTTCCTCAAGAGGCTGGCGGATGTCATCAACCATGAGCACTGGGGCAAGCCTTACCGCCGCGCGGAAGTCCTGCGTTCGTTCGAAAGTCGCTACGGCGCAGCATTGGATGAGGAGAGCCTGGCGCAAATCCATTCAATCGAGTTCTACAACTCCGTCTGTGTGATTCGCAAGCGTGCGCGAGAAGACAACGAATTGGGTCCACGCGTCGTGGTGGGAACGGATGCGATTACCGCTGCTCAGTTGATGGCGCAGCACGGCGCATTGGCTGTCGCGGACGCTCAAAATGCAAATGCTTGGTCTGTTCTGCCTCCGTTGCCCGAGGATGAATTGCTCGAGTTGAGGTCCCGGCAAAAAGATTGGCTGCAGACAGAAGCCGAATTGCGCGTCGAACTGGAGCAACTTGATGCCAGGGTGGGCACGAAGGATCAGCAGTTGAATCACTGTCAGCAAGAATTGCAGCTGACCCAGCAACAGTTGAGGACTACGCAAACACTGGTTGAAGAATGCAATGGGCAGTTGGTTGCCCTAAAGGATGAAGTTCGAGCGATTCGTGCATCGGCTTCATGGCGTGTGACTTTGCCAATGCGAAAGTTGGCCGATTTCTTGCGTCGTGGATAAATAACTGCCTAGATTTTGGATCGCCGATCGGCTTGATGTAGTTGTTTGACCGCTGGGCCAGCAATTCACTATGTACATCGGGGCGAACCTGGATGGTGGACATTAACTACATACATTCGAACCTGCCAAAGCAGGTTGCGCTTGGCTATCACCGAAGCATGTACGCGCGCATGACTACAGACCAGACGATGACGCGCTCGTGGTGAGCACGGCGTTTCGCGGCGCAAGGACTTGCTCAACCGCATGTCCATCATTCAGGGCTGTCTATCTCCACTGCGAAATTGAATCTTGATACTCCGTTCGCCTCTCAAAAAAGCCTTGGCTGCGCAATTTTTGCCTTTCCATAAATATCATGAGCAAAATCCTTTTATATGTTCATTACAACAAGAACTCAGATTTGCATGCTCATGTTCTTTATCAGTTAAAGAGTATAAGAAGCATATTTGGGCGCATTGTTTTTATCTCGAACAGCCCTCTTTCTTCGTCGGACAAAGACGCGATTTCACCTTGCGTGGATGAGATTTTCGAACGGGCAAATGCGGGTTTTGATTTCTACGCGTGGAAAGAGGCAATCGATCGTGAGGGACACGAAAATATCTCGGTCTACGACAGCGTAACCTTGATGAACGACAGTTGTTTTGGGCCGCTATTTGATCTTGCAGAAGTTTACGGCAGGATGGATCGCGATCCATGCAATTTCTGGGGAATGATCAATCACCGGCAGGAAGACGAAGTCATTCCTGAATTGGGGACCAATATTTTGGAGCATGTGCAAAGCTTCTTCTTGGTCTTCAAGTCCGCTGTCACTCAGTCATCTTCATGGCGCTCGTTCTGGGAAGGGATGGCTTGCGAAACCGACATATTTAAAGTCATCGCCAAGTATGAAATCCAGCTGACACAAATTCTTCGCGACGCAGGTTTCAAATACAAGGTCTTGCTGGACACGCTCGATCTCGAGCTTTCTCGTGAAGAGCTTTCGTATGTCCCGGCGGATCTTTGTCTCAATGTTCGACTGCCATTGCTGAAGATAAAAGCCCTGCTTCAGCATAAGAATCCCCGACACATCATCGGCGAAATCAACCGAGTGTCGGACTATCCGACCGGATTGATCGAGGATTACATTTCCAGGGATTTTCAACCCGACAGGTCGATTTTGTATTGCGACAAGGTTCTGAATACATATTGCTCGACTTCGTTGCGCCACCCCGGTGCAGAGAGGGAGTCAGTTGCTATTCATGTCCATGTTTTCTATATCGATGTATGGAAAAAGTACGTTGACTACTTGAAGGCGCTGGACTTTTCGTATTCTCTATTCGTAACGACCAACTCCGAGAGCAAGGCGGAAGAGATACGGGCCTTGTTGCCGACGCCGGCTGATGCTGGCTCTGAGGCGCGGGAAGTCATCGTCATTGAAAATCGCGGCCGGGATATATTGCCGTGGGTTTTCATTTCCGACAGATTGTCCAAGTACGATTTTGTTCTGCATGCCCATACAAAGAGAAGTCCCACAGCGGCAGACTGGGTGGGAGCTTCTTGGCAGCAGGACATTTTCGACACCATGCTGGCGCAGGCAGGAAAAATCATAAATTCCCTCCGAGAGAATCCGAATCTAGGAATAGTAATTCCGGACATTCCGCGCTTTTGGAGATATGTAGCTCCGGTGCGTCGCGAAACAGAAGCTCCGTTCATAAGTATGATGAATGACCTGTGGAGCAGAATGCGCTGCGAAAAGAAAGTGGATTTTGAGAATGCTTTGGCTTTCATCATGCCCTACGGCACGATGTTCTGGTATCGCCCGATCGCGCTCAAAAAAATAATCTCTATTGCGCTGAGTGCTGAAGAAGTGCCCGTCGAGCCGCTGCCCGAAAGATCTGTGCTCCATGCGCTGGAAAGACTCATGGTGTATATCGCTTGGGACGCAGGATTTGATTACAGAATTGTTCCGCTCAAGGAGCTCGCGTCAGGATTTGCCGACGGTATCGTCCGAAATCGGCAGCCAATACACCAATCTGTTGTTGCATCGGCAGCGCAAAATTCTACGCCTGCGACCCAAAAGAGCAGCAGTGAAAGGCTAGAAATGATTTTAATCCAACGAGCAATTGCGAAACTCAGGATCCTGGCTCGTCCAAAAAAATTGGCAAAGATGCTTGCGCCATATGGTTTGGTCAGGCTCTACCAGAAAATTATGGAGCTTCGACGAGCGCGCGAGCAGCAAATTCGGCAAAGTGAGCCATCATCGCTGAAAGAGAAAGTGGCGAAGCATAATACGCCGACGCTTCCCTGCGTAAATGGCAGGGATTATTGGCTTCGCACGCATCGACATTTACACCCAATGAACATAGTGCATGACCCAGGTGCGGAAAAGCGTCTGAATCTCGTCATTTCCAGCTTGGGACGGGCGCAGCTTTTTGGCGGTATTGCCACCTGCACAGGAATAGCCACTGTTCTTGCAAGGGCGCTCGGCTTGCCGTTGCGCATTGTCACGCGAGACGGTGGAGCCACTCAGGAACAGTACTTGGCAATTATGGCTGCAATAGGTATTGAGCCGTGGGGCGATGTTTTGTTCTACTCGGATAGTTCGAGAAACGATTTGGGTCGAAACTCTCTTCCCGTTTACTCCTCCGGCTCGGATATTTTTCTTGCATCGTCATGGTGGACCGCAACGGCATTGCGCCAGAACGTAAAAAATGAAAACGTTTACCATATCATCCAAGAAGACGAATTGATGTTCTATCAGCGAGGTGACGATTATTTGGATTGCTGGAACGCGCTCAATACGCCCTCGTCCAAGTATATCGTTAACAGCCATTACCTGAGCGACTGGTTCAAGGACATGTACCCGCAGATATATAAGAATAGCGTGGTTTTTGATCCGGTATTTTCAAGAAGCACCTCCAGGGAGTTTCCGCAGAAGAAGCCATATAGCTTGTTCTTTTATGCCAGAATGACAAATCCGCGCAATCTTTTCTGGTTTGGTGCGCAAATTATCGATGGTTGCCTCGAAAATGAAATCCTTGATCCGGATGAATGGAATATTTTCCTCGCCGGTGACGATTCCATCCCCCAGCTTGAGTTCTTTGGCGGAAAAAAGACAATCAATCTTGGGATACTGAGTTGGGAGGAGTACAAGAGCTTCTTGCAGGAGGTTGACTTGGGTTTGTGCCTGATTCATACGCCTCACCCAGGATATCCTGTCTACGACGTGGCCAGTGCTGGTGGTGTGGCCGTCACAAACACGCTCTATACTAAAAATTCATTTCCTTCCAGTGATAACATCATCGCGTGTGATCTTTCGAAAGAAGCTTTCATGGATGGCATGAAAAAAGCGGTGGCGCTTGCCAAGGATGGACCTACTCGCAGGGAAAACTATCTTCACCAGAGGATTCCCTCCTCTTGGGAAATCTCTCTCTCCGGCGTAGTTGATTTTGTAAAAAAAGAATCCTGAAAACAGCTACCGCAGCAATCGGGAATGCTGAATTTCTATGGCGGGTTCGGCATTGATCTTCTTGCGATGAATTAGATAATGTCGCTGCGAGATTGTTGAAATTTTTCTCAGCTGCGGTTCGAATTTTGGTTTTATGGATAAAAAGAAGAAAAGGAAGTGAGTGTGCGAGTTAGACGCGAAGTAGAGTTCTGACGGGGCACGGAAACCGCGCTGCCGTGAAAATTGATTCGGAGGAACCTGGGAAGGCATTGCATGGCGGCGGCGAATTTTTCTTTGGAAGGTCCGCTGTCCGTATGCTGCCCCACGGCTTTTGCCCGTCTCAGCGCGTTTGGCGTAGCCGGGTCGGCGCTAACAGCTCGTACGAAGCCTGTCGATGTTTGATGGTGCATCACTGGTTTTTCAGCTGATGGCGCAGGGCGCAGAAAAAGCGGATGCGGTCGCAATCGCGATCGCAACCCGGTGCGTCACCCTCTGGTGCGGCGTTTTCATCGGCCTGGTTGCTTTTGCGGGCGGTTGCGTGCGCACGAGGCCGAGCAAGCTCTAGCTTTGCTTGGCAAGCAACATACGCTCGAGGGTGTCTTCCAGCAGAGGCTCATTCAAGTTGGCTCCTTGCCTTGACAGGAGCGCGTGGAGCTTCTGTGGGTCGCCACACAGACTGTGCACTTCATTCGCCCTGACGAAGGCCGGATTGATCTCGATCTGGAGGTTGTGAGAAGTCATCCGGGCAAACGTCTCAATGACTAAGCGCAGGGCATACGGTCGGCCCGAGCAGATGTTGTATGTCTCACCCGGTACTCCGTGAGCGAGCAGCAGCAGGTACGCATCGCAAACCATCCGCACATCGTTGAATTCGCGTTCGACATCGAGATTCCCCAACTCGATCGACGGTTCGCGCGTGGCAAAGTGCGCGGCGAGCTTGGGAATCAGGAAGTGAGAGTCCTGTCCAGGTCCGGTGTAATTGAACGGCCGGGTGACCACGAGGTTCAACCGGTCGCCAAAAGTCCTTGCCATGAACTCCATGGCCAGCTTGCTCATCCCGTAGTGATTGACTGGCGCCGGGGGCTGGTCCTCGCTGATTGGCGATCGGGCCGTGTTGCCGTAGATGTTGGCGCTGCTGGCCAAGAGAACGCGGTGAGGCCTTGAAGGCAGTTGAACCAGCGCGTCCAGCAGATTGGTGGTTCCGACGACATTGACCGCATAGAACGCTGCTTCACTGGCGTGCCCCACAAAACTGATGGCCGCCAGGTGCACCACGGCTTCGGGCGCAAGCGCGAGCACTTCCTGGTGCAGGGCCTCGCGATGCGTGAGATCGGCCTGCAGCGCGACGATGACATGACCGGCCGCAACGGCTCGCTTGGCAAAAGCGTGGCCGGTAAATCCTTCAGAACCGGTCAGCAGGATCCTCAAAACGATGAGCCCTGGACGTTCCGTCTGAGGTCTGCTTCCACCATCATCTGGCAAAGTTGCTCGAGTGTGGTCGCAGGCTCCCAACCGAGCTTTGCTTTTGCCTTGGCGGGATTGCCAATCAAAAGCTCCACTTCGGCAGGGCGATGGAACTCGGGATTGATGCGCATCACGGTCTTGCCGGTAGCGGCATCGACCGCTGACTCAGAATCGCCTGAGCCCCTGAACTCGATGGCCATCCCCGCGCTCTTGAATGCCATGGTCACGAAATCGCGGACCGTTTCGGTGCGATTCGTTGCAAGCACGTATGTGTCGGGTTCTTGCGCTTGCAGCATGCGCCACATGCCCTCGACGTACTCTTTGGCATAACCCCAGTCGCGTTTGGCGTTGAGGTTACCGAGTTCCAGCACGTCCAGCTTGCCGAGCTTGATCTTCGCAACGCTGTCGGTGATCTTGCGCGTCACGAACTCACGGCCGCGCAGCGGACTTTCGTGATTGAAAAGGATGCCGCTGCAGCCAAAAATTCCGTAGCTTTCGCGGTAGTTGATAGTCATCCAGTGGGCGTAGAGCTTCGCAACGCCGTAGGGACTGCGCGGATAGAACGGTGTCTCTTCAATTTGCGGTACAGCCTGTACCTTGCCAAACATTTCCGATGTCGAGGCTTGATAGAAGCGAATCTTCGGATTGACCAAGCGTATGGCTTCCAGCAGGTGCAATGTGCCCACACCGGTTATCTGCGAGGTGGCGACAGGCTGGTTGAAGCTGACCCCCACGAAGCTCTGCGCGGCGAGGTTATAGACCTCGTCCGGAGCCGCGTCGCGAATCAGTGCAATGGAACTTCCGAGGTCGGTCAGGTCATGCTCTACCAGATGGAGATCCGGGTTGTTCTGGATTCCCAACTCTTCGATGCGCCAGAAGTTCACCGAACTGGTGCGTCGGTAGGCGCCGTAGACAACATAACCTTTGGCAAGCAGCAATTCGGCCAGATAAGCGCCATCTTGCCCCGTGATGCCCGTAACGACAGCATGTTTCTTCATGGAACCCTCTTGAACGAAAGCACAGATTGCACGTTGAAAATCGATACGTGCTTGCGGATTCTGCCTTGGAAGAGGGAGATTTGACACATGCGCCGAGCCTGCATGCCCGGCGCCTTGAATACGCGGCGTGGGCAATCTGAGAATCGGCAAAAAAAAGCGTCCACGAGCACGGGCCCGTGGACGCTATCGGGTTGTGGCCGGTCGGTCGCCTACTCGGCAGTTTCAAGTACCGACATTTCGGCGGCCTCCAACCGTCCATGGCTGAGCTTGACGACCATGTTGCACTCTTTGGCGATCAGCGCCGGTGAGTGCGAAGCAAGGACCAGAATGCCCGACTTGGAAACCACGTCTCGCATGCGTTTTTCTGCTTTTTCAGTGAATTCGGCGTCGCCCACTGAGAGCCATTCGTCCATCAGCAGAATGTCTGCTTCGACACTTGTAGATATTGAAAAAGCGAGCCGCATCATCATGCCGGTGGAGTAGGTTCGCACAGGCATGTTCACGTATTGCCCAAGCCCGCTGAATTCGCAAATTTCTGGTATCCGCCTGTCGATTTCTTTTTTGCTCATGCCCATGACGAGTCCACGCAGCATGATGTTCTCGATACCTGTTGCGTCGGCTTCGATGCCTAGAGAGGGATCAATCAGGCTCGATACCGTTCCCTCGCGCTTGAAATCGCCAGCGGAAGGCTCATAGACGCCAGCAAGCGTACGGAGCAAAGTTGATTTGCCTGCGCCGTTGTGTCCGATCAAGCCCAGGCGATCTCCGCTCTTCAACTCGAGGTTGATGTCGCTCAACGCCTGAACGACCGTGACGCCGGTCTCTTTGCCGAACCTGCCGCCCGTGACAGAAGCCGCGAGCGTTTTCTTCAATGACGCTGCACCAGCCCCATAAATGGGAAAGTTGACATCTACGTTTTTGAGTGAAATGGAAGCCATGTGTCAGAGCCAATAGACAACGCGTCGGCGGTATCTGGTAAACAAGATTGCAGACCCGATGAGGGACAAGGTCGTCCAACCCAAGATGCCCAGCCAGCTGTGCACCTCGGCAACGCCCCCCATCAATGGGGTACGCAGCAGGTCAAGCATCTGGGCAAACGGATTCCACAGGATGTACTGGGCGCGGCCGGGCAGGCTTTCCGGGAGCCAGAATACCGGCGTGAGAAACATCAACATCTGCATGATGCTGGTCACGATCTGCGTCACGTCGCGAAAGCGGGTGCAGATGAGGCCAAGCAGCAGTCCCAGGGCGTGCGCATTGACGATCGCAATGGCCATTGCAGGAATGACCAGCAACGCGGACCACGAAAGCGAAATACCAGCCCAAAGCGCAACCGGGATGTACAACACAACCTGATGCGCGAACTGGATCAGGTTGCGCGCAATGCTGCGCCATACGAACAGACTGATCGGAAAATAACCTTGCTTGAGGTAATTGGAGGATCCCACGAAGGCATTGCACGACTCCGTCACAACGCTGGAGAAGAAGCCCCAGAAAATGATCCCGAGTGCAAGGTG
Source organism: Variovorax sp. OV700 (assembly GCF_900099805.1). Lineage (GTDB taxonomy): Bacteria > Pseudomonadota > Gammaproteobacteria > Burkholderiales > Burkholderiaceae_C > Variovorax. The sequence continues at coordinate 12,685 of NZ_FNDR01000012.1, forward strand.
AGGGAAGAATTTGGAGAGTTCCGTCCCAAACAGCGAGCTGTACAGAGGGCCCATGCCTCCGATCATTGCGCCCATGCTCAAAGTGAGCCAGAGAGGTCCCAGCATCGAGCGGCGATAGCGCAGCACGACGTCGAACCATGCGAGGGTCCACCAGATGTCTGTGCGGCGGGTGCCTTCCCACCAGTCGGCCCATGGGCTGCGATGCAAATTGGAATGAATTTGGCTCATGCGCGCCTTTGGGTGTTTGCTTGGCGGAGGAAGTCATCTCCGGCCGTATGTTCTGGATGCCGGGCTTCAAGAAGCACCAGTGCCTCATTGCCGATGTTCGTCAATCGATGTTTCTCTTTTCAATGGATTTAGCGATGTTGGCCGAGGAAGAGCTCGTGCTAGGCCATATCGCACGTCTGGACGATGGCCACTACGCTGCAGCGGCAATGATATTGCAGTGACGGTCCCGCCCTGGCCCTACAAACCATATGCCTGATCTTCCGCCCTTGCGGTCGAAGACTTGAGATTTGCCTTGCGGCGAGGTGGCCCAAAGGCGGGATTCTGCGCCTTTCGTGGGGCAAATCGCAGGACGCACATTTTCTGGTTTGGGTGTGAAGAAGGAGATAATTTTACCGGTCTCGGTTTTCGTGGTCTGTAGCCGCTGGAGCCCCCGCCTGTCGTTCCGTAGCATCCCCAACCCGTTCGCAAGGCGGGCAAGCCATGAGCATTCCCCGTTCCCTTGAAGTTTCCGTCGCCCTTTGCACCCACAACGGCGCGCGTTTCCTGCGTGAGCAGGTGCGAAGCATCTGCCTGCAGACCTTGCCGCCGGTGGAAATCGTGCTGTCCGATGACGCATCGACCGACGGCTCGGTGGACGTGGTGCGCGCTGCCGTGGCCGAGTGCGCCGCCGAGCGCCCCGGGCACGCTGTTGCCCTGCGCATCTTCGAGAACAGGCCCGCCCTGCGCGTGGTCAAGAACTTCGAGCAGGCGATCGGCGCCTGCACTGGCGGCCTGATCGCGCTCAGCGACCAGGATGACGTCTGGCTCCCTGACCGACTCGCGCAGATGGTGCCGCTCTTCGAACGTGATCCGAAGCTGCTGCTCTTGCACACCGATGCACGCCTGGTCGACGCCGAGCGTCGCGACCTGGGCCACACGCTTTTTCATGCGCTCGAGGTCACGAACTCCGAAATCGAGCGAATTCATGGCGGAAACGCTTTCGACGTTTTCCTGAGACGCAACCTCGTGACCGGCGCGACCACAGTGTTTCGCCGCTCGCTGCTCGAGCACGCGCTGCCCTTGCCGGTCGAATGGGTGCACGACGAATGGCTGGGCATCATCGCTTCGGCCATCGGGCGAGTCGACCTGCTGGAGCAACCGCTGATCGACTACCGCCAGCACGAGTCAAACCAGATCGGGGCGCGACGTGACACTTTCGTAGCCAAGGTGCACAAGGCGCTGGCTTCCAGGGGCAGCACGCACGTCGAGCGGGCTCACAAGGCCGAATTGCTTCTTGCGCGGCTGCAGAAATTCGGAGACGCGGTCTCGCCGGAAATTCTTGCGAAGGTGCGCAGCAAGATCGAGCATCAGCGGTTTCGCGCCGCGTTGCCCGCCTCGCGGATCGCCCGTTGCCTGCCGATCCTTCGCGAAGCGATGACCGGGCGCTACGACAAGTTCGGCCGCGGTTTCCGGGGCGTGGTTCGCGATCTGTTCGAATCTGTGTAGGCTCGCCCGCCACCGAACCGCGTTCTTCCAGAAAAACAATGACCCCAATGAATTCCTCTCCAACATCCGTCGCCGGCGGCACGGGCGTGTCGCCCACGGTAGTGGTGATCATCCCGTTCTACAACGGCGCCGATTTCATCGAGCGTTCGGTCCGCAGCGTGTTCGAGCAGTCCGTGCCGGCGAACGAAGTGATCGTTGTGAACGACGGCTCTCGCCCCGAAGAGCGCGCGGCGCTCGACGCGCTGGCCGAGCGCTATCCGTTTCGCATCCTGGACAAGGAGAACGGGGGGCAGGGCTCGGCGCGCAACGCCGGAGTGGCTGCTTCCACGTCCGAGTACATCTGCTTTCTGGATCAGGATGATTTTTATCTGCCTAACCACATTGAGATCCTGGTCGAAGCGATTCCCGCCAAGGAGGCGCGGTTCGGCTTCGTCTATGCGGATCTCTACGAGGCCGATGCGGATGCCAATGTAATCCGGACCGGTGTGGTCAAGCTGGGCGCCAAATCGCACCCCAAGACGGATCTCTTCGACCTGCTGCGCCACGACATGTTCGTCCTGCCATCGGCCAGCCTGATCAGCCGAACCGCCTTCGATGCGGTTGGGGGGTTCGATCCGCAGTTCACGGGGTATGAAGACGATGATCTTTTTCTGAGGATATTCAGGAAGGGCTACACCAACCATTTCGTCGATCGGGCCGTGACGGTCTGGTGCATCCACACCGCGAGCACTTCGTTCGGTGTTCGCATGGTCCGCAGCCGTTTCAGGTATTTCATGAAGCTGGCCGCGGCCTTTCCGGACGAGCCGCGGCGCTCGCTGTACTACCTGCGCGATTACCTGGTGCCGCGGTTCCAGGCGTACTTCGTCGACCACGCTATCGATTCGACCAAGCACGACAACGAATTCCGCGCCGAGATGCTCGACATCCTGGAGCAGTACGCCGCCGTGGTCCTCGCCAATCCGTCGGTGGGCCGCAAGTCCAAGCTCAAGCTGCGCATGGTCATCTTCCTGCTGCGCCGCGTTTCGCCTTCGACGGTGGCAGCGATCGGCTCCCTGACCAAGCTGCCAGGGCTTAGCGCGGTTAGGCGCCTGCTCGACTGATGGCGCCTGGCGTCCGGGCGAACCGAGCGGTCGGCCTTGCCCTCATCGACCGTGGCGTTCGAGCAGGATGTCGTCGAGGTAGGGCACTGTCCGAGCGTAGTCCGATCGAAAATGGTCACGATCTTTGTACACCGGCGTCCCGTCGGCGAGGGCCCGGATGCACTGATTCTCGGGGCACAAAAAAGGCAGCGGATCGACAACCGACGCACCGCTACGGGCGGCGATCTCGGCCATGCGCTGGTTGAGGTTGTTCTGCGTTGTGCGAAGCGCAATGTGAGGTGTCATCCGCCCGACGTGCATGGTGCCAAGCCGGTGCCCGCTGATCAAATGCTCGGGACTGAATTCCAGGCCGATCGGGTTGTCCAGCAGCAGGTAGACCTTCTTCCTGGAAGCGATGCGTTTCAGCAGAATCTCCAGCGAGGCCAGTGATGCGTCCACCCCGCTGCCTTCGCGGAAGAGAAGTTTTTGAGGACCTGCGCGAAAGTAGAACCCTTCTTCGCTGAGCGCGCCCGTGGCCGGCTGGGCCTGGTCGATGAAATAGCAGTTCCAGCATCCCCCGATCACGATGGTGTCGACATCGTCGCTCAAAGCGTAATCGATGAAGGCCGTTCGCAACTCGTCGCAGCCCGGCGTGGCATCGCGAAAAATACCCGGGACGAAAGGACATCCGGGTGCGGTTGCGAACGTGATCGAGTTCAGCTGCTGCGCTGGATCCTTCGCCAGTTGTGCGGCACGGATTCCATATTGCTGGACGTGGCTGTCGCCCATGATCAAGACGCGCTCCTTGCCGGAGCCCACCCGAAAGACGGTCTGTCCGCTTTTCAGTTTTGCCGGGGTTAGGCCTTCCCCGTACACCCAGTTCTTTCGTGCCGCCTCGACCGTGTCGAAGTAATGGTCATCCAGGCGGCCTGTGAGCCGGCTCGTCAGGGCGAAGACACCGAGCACAGCCAAGCAGGCCACGGCTGCGCCGAGCGTGCGCACCATGCGCGGCGCCGACGAGACGCGTGCCGGGCGTTCGACAAACCGGTAGGTGATCCAGGCCAGCAGAACCGCTGTCGCCATTAGTAAGGCGCGCAGGCCTTCGGATGGCAGGCCACCTTCCACGATGCGCGCGAACACGAGCAACGGCCAATGCCAAAGATAAAGCGGATAGCTGATCAGGCCGATCCACACCATCGGCTTCGAGGCGAGCACGTAGCGGTTGAGCACGCCGGTCGGGCCGGCCGCAATGCAGTAGAACGCACCCAGCGTGGGCAGGATGGCCCAGAACCCCGGAAAAGCCTTGTTGCCGCGGATGTAGGCGAGGCCCAGGCCGATCAGCACCAGCCCGGCAATCGACTGCGCATGGCGGCCCCAGCCCGGCTTTGGCAGGGGCCGGTGAAGCCGCATGTACGCCAGCATGCCGCCGATCATCAGCTCCCAGAAGCGCGACAGCGGCGAGTAGAACGCCGCCGTGCGGTGGCTGTGGATGGTCGTGACGTTGAGCAAAAACGACATGGCCGCCACCGTGCCCACCACCGCGAGCACTCGCCACTTGCGCTTCCACGCCAGGCCCAGCAGCACGGGCCAGAAGATGTAGAACTGCTCCTCGATACCCAGTGACCACAGGTGCAGCAGCGGCTTGGTCTCGGCCGCATTGTCGAAGTAGCCGGCTTCGTTCCAGAAGGCGAAGTTCGAGACGAAGCCCGCACCCGCCGCCACGTGCTTGCCAAGCTGCACCCACTCGTTCGGCAGCAGCGCATACCAGCCGAAGGCGAAAGTGGCCGCCAGCACCAGGGCCAGCGCGGGAAAGATGCGCTTTACCCGCCGCGCGTAGAACTCGCGGTAGCTGAATCCGTCACCTTCGAAGCTCCCCAAAATGATCGTGGTGATCAGGAAACCCGAGATGACGAAGAAGATGTCGACACCGATGAAGCCGCCCTTGATCCACTGCGGAAACGCGTGGTAGCCGAGCACCGAAATCACGGCGACGGCGCGCAGGCCGTCGATGTCGGGTCGGTATTTGGGGTGAACCAGGTGGGCGTGTTCCTGCGGGGATGTCGGGCTGCTGGTTGTCGTCATCGTCGTCGTATGAGAGGGAAAGGCGGCTTGGCTCCGGCTTCCCGGCCCCGGATTGTCTTCGCAAACGGAAAGCGTTTGTTTCAGGAATGGCGGGGGCGCGCCCTCAAGTAGCGCCAGAACACCGCCGAGCTCCACACCTTCAGCAGGCTGGTCACGTGCCAGTACAGGTGCTTCTTGCTGCTGCGGCTGGCGCGCTGGGCCTCGTGGCGCGCGAGCAGGTCTTCCCCCACCTGCAGCTTCCAGCCTGCCAGCTGGGTCCTTGCGCAGATGTCGAAGTCTTCCCCGTACATGAAGAAACGTTCGTCGAAGCCGCCGATCTGGCGGTAGGCGTCGCTTCGAAACAGCATGAACAGGCCCGGAATCCAGTCAGGTACCGTCGGTCGTACATAGCCGGGCTTGCGCCGGGTGAGGATCTCGAGCGGTGTGATGATCGCGCGGTGCTGCTCGGGGGTGCTCTTGTCCGGCTCCAGAATTCGCGGCGTCAAAAGGCCGGCATCCGGCGCGGCCTGTGCAACCAGCGGTGCCAGAACGTCGCCGTCGAAGCGGATGTCCGGGTTGAGCACCAGGAACCACGGCGTATCGCAGAGCTCGAACGCCTGGTTGTGGTTAGCCCCAAACCCCTTGGGGCTCGCGTTTTCGATGCGCTCGATGGCAAACCCCCATTCCAGGCCAGCCAGTAGGTCGGGTTCGGGGATGTTCAGCGTGAGCACCACCTTGGCGGTCGAGGCGCGGCTGAAGCGGTCGAGTTGCTCGAGCAGCGGCAGCACCAGCGCGAGCTGGCCGTGGCTGACGATCGAAACGGTGATCGGGGTTTGGGAGGGGGAGGTCGCTGGCATGGTCTAATTTCGCTCGGGAATTCTAGGGTTCCCCAACACCCACACATGATTGCTCTGATCGTCATCAGTTTTTTCGTCTCCGCCTTTGCGGTCCAGCTGTTCATGCGCCGCGCGCGCAGGCATGCCCGGCTCTACGGCACCGACATGCCCCAGCGCTTCCACAAAGGCCACGTGCCGCGGCTTGGCGGCGCGGGGATCCTGCTCGGCATGGGCGCGGCCTGGCTGGCGTCCGGTATTACCGGCACCGATCCATTCAACGTGTCCTGGCCGGTCAAGACCTCGATGCTCACGCTGCTGTGCATCGCGCCGGCGGTGCTCGCTGGCATCGTCGAAGACGTGACGCAGAACGTCAGGGTGCGCTACCGGCTGGGGCTCACCATCGGCTCCGCCTTGCTCGTGTGCTGGGTGCTGGGGCTCAGCCTGTCGCGCACCGGCATCGAAACTGTCGACACGTGGCTCGCCATGGTTCCCTATGGCGCCGTGCTGTTCGCGGCCCTGGCCATTGGCGGCCTGCCGCACGCCTTCAACATCATCGACGGGTACAACGGCCTGGCCGGCACCGTGGCGGTGCTGGTCTGCCTGGCCATCTCGCACGTGGCCCTGCAGGTGGGCGATCGCCAGCTGGCGGCCATGATGGTGTGCCTGGTCGGCGCCACCGTGGGCTTCCTGATCTGGAACTATCCGCGCGGCAAGATCTTTGCCGGCGACGGCGGCGCCTACGTGTGGGGCATGGTCATTGCCGTGGCCTGCGTGACGCTGGTGCAGCGGCACCGCGTCGTTTCGCCGTGGTTCCCGATGCTGCTGCTGATCTACCCGGTGTGGGAGACGCTGTTTTCCATTTACCGCAAGCTGGCGCGCGGGCAGTCTCCCGGCACCGCCGATGCCCTGCACTTTCACCAGCTGATCTTCCGCCGCATCGTGCGTGTGGCGTTTGCCGACGACGAAGCCCGGCAATTGCTCGCACGCAACAACAGGACTTCGCCGTATCTGTGGATGTTCGCGGCGCTGTCGGTGGTGCCGGCGGTGCTGTTCTGGAACAACACCATCGTGCTGATGCTGTTCTGCCTGCTGTTCGTCACGACCTACGTGGGCGCGTATCTCATGATCGTGCGTTTCAAGGTGCCTCGCTGGCTGCGCCCCTGACCGCGCTTTCTTTGCGAGAATTTCCCTCATCGTCCTTCGCTTCGGAGCCTGACCGCCCATGACCGACCCCGTCCTCAACATCCCCCCGCGCGACAAGGCCGAGATCCTGGCCCAGGCCCTGCCGTACATCCGCAAGTTTCACGGCAAGACCATCGTCATCAAGTACGGCGGCAATGCCATGACCGACCCGGCCCTGCAGGCCGACTTCGCGGAAGACGTGGTGCTGCTCAAGCTGGTCGGCATGAACCCGGTGGTGGTGCACGGCGGCGGCCCGCAGATCGAGGCGGCGCTCAACCGCCTGGGCAAGAAGGGCAGCTTCATCCAGGGCATGCGCGTGACCGACGCCGAAACCATGGAAGTGGTCGAGTGGGTGCTGGCCGGCGAAGTGCAGCAGGACATCGTGGGCCTGATCAACCAGGCCGGCGGCAAGGCCGTGGGCCTGACCGGCCGCGACGGCGGCATGATCCGGGCGCAGAAGCTCAAGATGGCGGACCGCACCGACCCCAACCTGCACCACGACGTGGGCCAAGTGGGCGACATCGTCTCCATCGACCCCAGCGTGGTCAAGGCGCTCCAGGACGACGCCTTCATTCCCGTGGTCAGCCCCATCGGCTTCGGCGAGGAGAACGAGAGCTACAACATCAATGCCGACGTCGTCGCCGGCAAGCTGGCCACCGTGCTCAAGGCCGAAAAGCTCATGCTCCTGACCAACACGCCCGGGGTGCTCGACAAGGACGGCAAGCTGCTCACCAACCTGAGCGCACGCGAAATCGACGACCTGTTTGCCGACGGCACTATTTCGGGTGGCATGCTGCCCAAGATCGAGGGCGCGCTCGACGCGGCCAAGAGCGGCGTGAACGCGGTGCACATCATCGACGGCCGCGTGCCGCACGCCATGCTGCTCGAAATTCTGACCGACCAGGCCTACGGCACGATGATTCGTGCGCGCTGAGGGCGCTACCGGCCTTGCGGTGATCGGATCTAGCTGTTCACCCTGGCAATCGCCGGTTTCCGGCCCAGGAATTCGAAGCCCGCTGCGCTAACTTCCTGCGCCGACTGGGGCAGTTTTTCGAAATCCGTCCAGAGCGGCGTGCTGCGCAGCGACGGATCGCGCCACAGGTCGACGAGTTCGCCCGTGGAGGAGTTCCGGAAGCGCTCGGCAGCTTCGTCGGACACGTTGGCGCGCAGCGCCTGTTCGCATTCCGACGCGAGCCAGCTGACGGCGTGGTTGGGCGAGAAATTCTCCGACACCCGGACTCGCTCGGCTTCGAACTCCCTGAACCACTGCTCCAGTCCGTACCGGGTGCAATTGAAGAAGTGCCACGGCCTTTCGTGCAGCGGCTGCATGAAGGCGGTCCGAACCAGGATGCGGCCACCGGGCTTCAGTACCCGCAGGAGTTCCGCCGCCACCTTCTGCGGTTCGCGATAGTGTTCGAAGGCGTTCATGACGATCGCCGCGTCGAAGACCCCGTCGTCGAACGGGAGCACGTGGGCGTCCGCAACCACGTCCGTATGCCTGAACAGGCTGTACTCGACCTCGACCACGTTCTCGATCTTCTCCTGCGAGCCTCCGCCGCTGAGATTCAGAACCCATCCCTTGGTGCTCCTTGCAAGCTTCAGGGCTTCGGGCGGCAGCGGGTTGCTGACATGGTCGACGGGCTTCACCTCGGGCTCGCCGAGTTCCTCGCAAAGAATCGGTCGGCCCTGGAGGATGGGCCAGGTCCTCCAGCCGTCCACGGTCACCAGGGCATCCCGCTCCGCGTCGTGCGCCAGCTTGAGTCCCGTCTTGGGACAGCGAAGTATCGGAAGCAGCGTTTGAAGCCGCGACTTCACCGTGTCGTCGCTCAGGCGCACCTGCAGGGCCGGCGGTTTGCGGGCCAGCTGCTCGTCGATCAGCGACACCCACGGATGCTGGGCCTTGAAGTTCTCGATCAAGCGGCGATAGTTTTCTGGAACCGTCGTCTCGGCCTTGATCATCGAACCCGCATGCACGCGGTAGTCCGCGAGCGTTTGCGGTTCCCGGAATCCGCGCTGGCCTTGCTCGGCGAGCCGGCACCAGAAGTCGTAGTCCTCCCATCCGTGGCGAACGTGGTTGTAGCCACCGACGATCGCCCACGCTTCCTTCGAGACGAGCGCCATTGCGTCGATGTAGTTGCCCGCCACGAAGCGCTGCGGCTCGTAGGCGGCTTCGCCGAGCATGGCGCTGGAGGCGCCGAAGTGCTGGATGGTCGGATAGACGAATGCGACGCGCTCGGCGCGGATGGCGCGGCGCAGTTCTTCGCAGCACTTTGCCCGCAGCCGGTTGTCCGCGTCCAGGGGAAGCACGTAGCAACTGTCCGCCAGATGGAAGCCAGCGTTGCGCGTCAAGCCCAGGCCGCAGTTCGACTCATGCTGCGCGACCACCACGCGGTTGAACCGCGTGGCGTGCTGCCGGACCCATGCCAGCACTGTGTTCAGCGAATCGTCGGTCGAGCAGTCGTCCACCACCACAAGGTCCAGTACCGCCAGTGTCTGTGCCCGGACGGATTCCAGTGCTTCGGTGATGAACTGTTCGTAGTTGTAGAGCGGAATGACGACCGAGACTTCGGCAAGCTCGCCCTCGTCGGCCCGGTGTTCGAACAGCACTTTCAGAGGCATCAGGCTGGGCCGGAGAATCGGCGCCGAGCGGATCCGTGCATCGAGCGCAAAGCTCCGCGCCGCCTGGGCTTCGCCTTGCAACTGATCGAGCACGCGGCCGAACTGCGCGGCCCGCTGCAGGGGCCCGTACGAAGCCATGGCGCGCAGGAAGGCCGCCGAGCCGATGCGGGCCCGCAGCGCGTGGTCCCCGGCAAGGGTCGAAAGGTAGTGATACCAATCGTCGGCGGTGGTCGCCAGAAAGCCCGAGACGCCGTGTTCCATGGCCCGCGTGAAGGGGCCGGTGGGAGACGCTATGGTCGGAACATCGACCAGCGCGGCTTCGAAGAATTTCAATTCGCTCTTGGCTTCGCAGAATGGATTGCCGAATTCGAGCGGCGCGATGTTGATGTCGAAGCGCGCTATTTCCCGCGGCAGTGTTTCCAGTGTCTGGAAGGGCCGCCACTCGATGCGGTGCTCCAGGCCGGCCATCGCGGGGTATTCCTCCACGTCGACCAAGCGCATGCCCGATTCGGTCTGGAACAGCACCAGGCGGCACAGCTCGTTTTCGCGGAGCAGGCGCGCAATCGCCTCGATGGCAAGCCCCAGGTCGCGCTGATGCGTTCGCGATCCGCCGGCGTAGCCGATCCGCACCAGGTTGTCGGGCCGCGCGCTACGCCATTGCGTTGCACTGCGCCTGGACAGTTCGAAAGTCTGGTCGTCGAAACCATTCAACAGCACATGGGTGGTCTTGCCCGCGCAGCGCATGTGGTAGGCCAGCTCCTGGGTGCTCGCAACGCACACGTCGGCCGCGAGCATGGCCCTGCGCACGCTTGCGAAGAGCTCGCGCACCGCTTCTTCCGGGTGGGCGTTGGACCTGATGCCATCGATCACCTTGGTATCGGCCAGATCCGGTTCGATCATCAGGTCGTCGATGTCGAACACCACCTTCTTGCCTTGCGCATGCATCAGCCCTATGGCTTTTTCGAGAACGGGACTCCACTGGGTGCGCCAGAGGATCATCACGTCGTGCCTTGAGGTCAGCTGGAGCTGCGCTTCGAGCTGGTCCTGTCGCACCCACTCTGCCGCGACGCCATTCATGCGTGCTGCCTCCATGTAGCGCGCCACGCGGTACTGGTGGCCCGGCGTATCCGCTTCGCCGGAGACGTAGAAGATCGAGAATGCGCGGTTCGGCAAGGAGGGCAGAAGCGACTCTGCCTTGTCGTCCCCGCGCAAGCCGGCGCGCCGGCCTTCCCGCGCACCGACCAGCATGTAGTGAAGCAGAGGATTGAAGCCCGCTGCGTCCGCGTAGTGCGCTGTGTATTCGGAGCCAGAGAACCACGGACCAGGGTCGCGTCCTTCGCTTGCACCGTAGGCGACGTAGTGTTCCGCAGGGTCTACGCCAGAAGTCGCCACGTCGGGGTAGGTGTTCAGATACCAGTCCCGATCGAAATACGGTGAGAATCTAACGGTCTCTACTGTCGCAAGATCGACACGCCGGCCGGCAAGGCGCTTGGCAAGCAGCCGGAGACGCTTACGCATCTTGGCCTTCACCCTCAAAGAGGGATCGATCCGAAGGCGCGTAAAACGTTCGATCAGGGAGTTGGCGAAGTCTTTCCGTGCGAGCACCGCCCGCTTTTGAACAGTGATCTCTTCGCCGGCTTCCTTCAAATCCTCTCGCGCCTTGTTGAGGTCGGTTGCCAACTGGGCCACGACATTCCGTAGCTCCGCCACGCGCCTGCTTGCCTGCTCATGCGCGAAACTCGTCGCCCGAGCTGCAGCTTCCGCTTGGGCCGCCTTGGCTCCCTCATCGCTCGCCTGCTTCGACATCGCCTCCAGTTGAGCGGCCTTGTCGGCAACCTCATGGGACAACGCGATTACTTCGCCCTCGGCGCGTGCACGGGCTTCGGCTTCGGCGAGCCGGGCTGCCGCCACTTGCGCAAGTTCGGCTTCAACAGGGGCCCGAAGGGCATTGGCCTCATGGATGCGCTGATTCAGTTCGGCCGAACCGAGCTGCTCGCGTGTGGTGACGAACCAGCGCGCGCCCAGATGCGCAAAGCGGGTCCTGGCGGCATCTGCCTGTTCCGGTTCCAGGTTGCACAACGCCATGGCTGCCGCAGGTGCGTGCTTTCCGACCGCCAGGATGCCGAGGCCATGCCCATGCAGGAACTCGAAGGAGGGATAGTTTTGTGACTGCTCTGCGAAAAAGCGGAAGACTCCGAAATTGCCGCTGCGAACATTCGTGTCATGGAACAGGACTACGGCCTTGTCGGACAGCTTGGGAAGCCAGGTCTCGAAGTCGTGCTTGACCGCCTCGTAGGTATGGAAGCCGTCGATGTGAAGCAGGTCGATGGAGCCCTCGGGGAAATAGGGCAGTGCGTCGTCGAAGGTAGACTTGAGAAGTTCGGAGAACGAGCTGAAGTGCTTGTCGTGAAAATCACGGAGCTCGTAGTAGACCTGCGAGTCGAAATGTCCGGCGTGCTCGTCGCCGGCCCAGGTATCGACCGCGTAGCAGCGCGTCGCCGACTTGAGCCGGGCCACGGCTTCGCAAAAGGCGGCATACGACACGCCGTTGTGCGTGCCGAGCTCCACCAGCAAGCCTGGCCTGCATGCGGCCACGATCCAGAACGCAAACGGCGTATGGGTCCACCAGGCGCTCGCCTTGCCGAGCAGGTGCGGTGTCCAGAAGAGTGGATCCAGCACGGGGTGCGTCAGAACGTCGAGCGATTTGTCGATCGTCGGAAGAATGATGGTGGGTTCTTTCATTGTTCTCGCCCAGACGCGTCCGAGCCTCCGCTAGATTCGGTTTGATGAAACTGCCGGTGTCAGCGTGCGAGCTGCCAGCGTGGATCGACGTTGTTTGCCAACTGGGCACCGGTGAGCCAGTCCAGCAGCACATTCGGGTTGTGATAGGGATCGTTTTCGAAGCGATCGATCCACTTGGCGCTGGTGTAGTCCTGCTCGCGTCGGGCTCGCTTCTGCTTTTCTTCCGAAGCGTGGTCGTGTCCGCGCGACGCGCTTTCAAGGTGTAGCAAGGATGCAAATGGCGTGCAGATGTTGCGGTACCCCGCATCGTTCACCTTGAGGCAAAGGTCAACGTCGTTGAAGGCCACCGCCAGATGTTCGCCGTCAAATCCCCCGACCTGCTCGAACACCGCGCGGCGAACGACGAGGCAGGCCCCGGTCACCGCCAGGTACCCTCGCGTGCCCGCAAGACGCCCGTCCACTCCGGAGTCCGTGGCGTCGTCTGTGCGGCACACATGCATTGCGAGCGGTCCGCGCTGCAGGATGACGCCGGCGTGCTGGACGGTGCCGTTGCCGTAGAGGAGCTTTGCGCCCACGCAGCCAATGTCCGGCCGCATGACTTCGCCAACCATTTCGCGCAGCCACCCGGCATCCAGCACTTCGATGTCGTTGTTCAGGAAAAGCAGCACCTCGCCAGTCGAAGCTTGTGCGCCTGCATTGTTGATCGCCGAAAAATTGAAAGGGCCGGGAACGCGCAGCACGCGAACGCGAGGATCACCGCGTAGTTCCGCGAACAAGGCCATGGTCGCCGGCTCGATGCTGTCGTTGTCGAGAATGATGACTTCGAAGTCGGGATAGTCGGTTTGCTCGAGCAAACCATTCAGACAGGTCCTGACCAGGCTCGCACGGTCGCGGGTCGGCACAAGCACACTCACCCGGGGCGCAGGATTGGGCAGCGGCCTGCGAACGTGGTTGACAAACTCCGCGATGGGCGACGGCCGAACATCGACTGCGGTCCCTGTCTGTTGGAAGGCCGCTGCCGAGGCGACCCGCCTGGCCGCTGCCGCGTAGGTCTCGATGGCGTCCGCGGTGTCACGCGCATTCAGGACCGGTGGTATCCGCCGGTGATACAGCACCGAGGGCACATGACGGATCCGGCTGCAATGCAATGGCATGGCCACTCTGCAATGCAGATCGTAGCGTGCGGCCGGTTCGAACTTGGAGCCAAAACCCCCGGCGTCCAGAACGTTTGCGCGCTTCATCACGCACAGGCCATCCAGCAGATCAAACCCCAGTTGCGCCTCCGGATCCCAAGCTGATTTGAACCGCGGCTTGCAGCGGATGCCGTCCTCGGTGATCCAGTCTTCGTCCGAATACATGACCACCGCCTCCGGCCGGTTTGCCAATGCGAGCTGCAGGGAGGAAACGGCTGACGGAGCGAGCCGGTCGCCTGCCAGGATCACTCCGAAAAAGGTTTCGGCCGAATGCTCCAGCGCGATTTGCAGCAACTCGGTGCGACTTGCCGTTGCACCCGAAACGACGAGGCGAACATTGACCGAATCCTTGACGCACAGGAGCGCCGCGTTGACAGTTGCGGCACGCGAGGGCTGGCACGCCACCACCGCATCGAATCGATGGCACCACTGGGAAGAAAGCGACGCCAAGGTATCGCGTAGCTCTTCGTCGTCGCCGTTGTCGGCGATCGCGAAGCTGATGCCGTGCTGGTAGGGGAGACTCGCCAGTTCGATACCCAGCGCCGCCTTTTGCGCTTGCAGACACGATGCGCCTTCTTCAGTCCAGGCCCGGTATGCGTCATCCGCAAAAGATGGAAACCGGCGCGCTGCGGCCCAATGGGTATATCGTGCTTGATCGATAGACAAAGTCATTCTCCCAAGTGTTCAAAGGTGAAGCGGTAGCTGGGGTTCTCTGGCGTGCAGAAATCCCGTCGATTCAGAATACCGAGAGAAGCAGCTATGAAAGAGCTGCAGGGGGTAACAGGCTGTTTGAGCCTTGGCTTGCTCGATACGGAGGTATGCGTTCGTTACCAGCGTAATCAATTCGAAGTACCGCAGCCTGAAGGACAACGCGCCGTTTTGATCCCAGCGCGCGCCTCGTCGGCTCTCGCTGCAATGCCGCCAATGTGGTCAGCGATCGATGGCTGCAGTGTCGTACCCGTTCGGGTTCCCCTGCTGCCACCGCCAACTGTCCGCGCACATCTGATCGAGCCCGCGTTGCGCACGCCAGCCCAGGGTCGTCTCTGCGAGCGACGGATCGCCCCAGTACGCTGGCACGTCGCCGGGCCGGCGCGGGCCGACCTCATAAGGAAGCGGCCGCCCGCTCGCGCGTTCGAAGGCATGCACCACTTCGAGCACGGAGGCGCCGCGGCCGGTGCCGAGGTTCAGCGTGACCAGGCCCGCTTGGTTTTCTGCGTGCCGCAGGGCCGCCACGTGCCCTTCGGCCAGGTCCATCACATGCACGTAGTCGCGCACGCCGGTGCCGTCGGGCGTCGGATAGTCTTTGCCGTGAATCAGCAACTTGTCGCGCTGCCCCACCGCCACCTGGCACACGAAGGGCATCAGGTTGTTCGGCTTGCCTTGCGGATGTTCGCCGATAAGTCCGCTCTCATGCGCGCCCACCGGGTTGAAATAACGCAGCAGCGCAATGCGCCAGCTTGGTTCGGCCCGGTGCAGATCGATCAGCGCTTCTTCCACCATGCGCTTCGAGCGCCCGTAGGGATTGGCCGGCCTGCAGGGCGCGTCTTCAGGAATGGGTGAATGGTCGGGTTCGCCGTACACCGTGGCCGACGACGAAAAAATCAGCGTATGGACGCCTGCCTGCTGCATGGCCGATGCGAGCACCAAACTTCCATGCACGTTGTTGTCGTAGTACGTGAGCGGGTCGGCCACCGAGTCGCCGACGGCCTTGAGGCCCGCAAAGTGGATCACGGCCGAGAAGCGTTCGTTGCCCAGCACGCGGTCGAGAAGAGCCCTGTCGCGCACGTCGCCCTCGATCAGCCGCGGCGCGCTGCCGGTGATCTGGCTCAACCGCTCCAGCACGCGGACGTCGCTGTTGCCAAGGTTGTCGAGAATGACCGGCGTGTATCCGGCAGCGGCCAGCGCCACGCAGGTGTGGCTGCCGATGAAGCCTGCCCCGCCGGTCACCAGAACGCTGCTTTGGGCCATGTGAACTCTTTCCTGATTGCAGGGCCCGATTCTGTACGAGCTTTGCAGGGGCTGGTTTGCACGCGCTCACTGCGAGCGGCCCTGTGCGAGAATCAATTGATTACATCTTTGCACGCGCTCCCATGCAGAACGAAGAGACAAGCTATCCCGGCATAGAAACCCAGACAGAGACGCCGACCACTGCAGCTCCGGTGCGAAAGCGACCCAAGCCCGGGGAGCGGCGCGTGCAAATCCTGCAGGCGCTGGCGGCCATGCTCGAGCAGCCTGGCGCCGAACGGGTGACGACCGCGGCACTGGCTGCGCGGCTGGATGTGAGCGAGGCCGCGCTCTATCGCCATTTCGCGAGCAAGGCACAGATGTTCGAAGGCCTGATCGATTTCATCGAGCAAAGCGTCTTCACGCTGGTGAACCAGATCCTCGAGCGCGAGGGTGCAACGGGTGCCCAGCAGGCCGCAAGAATCCTGACGCTGCTGGTGCAGTTTGCCGAGCGCAACCCCGGCATGACGCGCGTCATGGTGGGCGATGCGCTGGTGTTCGAGAACGAGCGGCTCCAACAGCGCATGAACCAGTTCTTCGACAAAATCGAAGCCACCTTGCGCCAGGTGTTGCGCGGCGCCGCCGCGGCGGATGGCTCGACCACACCCACGGTGGACGCCCAGGTGCGCGCCGCGGCGCTCACGGCCTTCGTGGTCGGCCAGCTGCAGCGCTTCACGCGCTCGGGCTTCCGACGCGCGCCTTCGGAGCATCTCGAAGCCACGATCGCGCTGATCGTCGGCTAAGGAGGGGATGGCGCGGGACCGCGCGCCGCACTCGACTTGCCTTGTTGCGAAGCGTACGATCAGTGCCCCTTGCCGCTGAATTGCGGCGACAAGTCCGTGTTTGTGTGGCTTCTGAACGGAGGTTCGTATGAGCTATCACCTGGAAGGTCGCCTGCTGGAAGTGTGCAACTGCAACGTCCTGTGTCCCTGCTGGATCGGCGAGGACCCTGACAACGGCACCTGCGACACCATCGTCGCTTGGCGCATCGACAAGGGAACCATCGACGGCGTCGACGTCGGCGGCAACACCATCGCGGCCGTGGCGCATGTGCCCGGAAATATCCTCGAAGGCAACTGGACGGCGGCGATCTTCGTCGACGACAAGGCCTCCAAGGAACAAGAGGAAGCGCTGCTCAAGGTCTACACCGGGAAGGCCGGCGGGCCGATCGCCGACCTGGCCGCGCTCATCGGCCAGGTGGTGTCGGTCGAGCGGGCGCCCATCCGTTTCACCGTGAACGAAGGCAAGGGCGAACTGGAGATCGGCAAGGACTACTACGCCGAACTCGAACCCTACCGCGGCGCAACCGGCGGACAGACCACGCTGTCGGACACCGTGTTCTCCACTGTGCCCGGCGCGCCGGTGTTCGTCGGCAAGGCGCCCACCTACCGGTCGAAGAATCCCGCCCTCGGCATCGACCTCGACATCAAGAACCACAACGCGCTGCAGAGCACCTTCGTCTTCGACTCATGAGCGCCGCGCCGGGCCGCCAAAGGGCCGGCTTGCCGCCGCGCAGCGCCGTACGGCACCGCCGCGTGTTCCTGCCGGTTCTTGCCGCGCTCGCCACGCTCGCGTGGCTGGTGCTGTGGGCCTGGGCGCGCAGCCCTTACGGACGCTATCTTGAACATGGCGACTGGACCGTCTCGGGCCCGGCTGCGTTCCTGTGCCAGGTCGTTCCCGCCGGCGGCGTGGTCGTGCCCGCGGTGCTCTATGCCGTGACGTGGATTCTCATGACAATGGCCATGATGCTGCCGACCACGCTGCCGCTGTTCAACGCCTTCGATCGGTTGACCACGGGGCGCCCGGACCATGCGCGCCTGCTGGTGATGCTGGGGCTCGGCTACATGGCGGTGTGGGGTGCCTTCGGGCTGCTGGCGCACGGGCTCCACAGCGCGGTGCTAGCTTTGCTCGCCAGCGCGCCAACGCTGGCCTGGCACGGTTGGGTGATCGGCGCCGCGACCATCGCGCTGGCCGGCGCCTTCCAGTTCAGCCGCCTCAAGCACCAGTGCCTTGAAAAGTGCCGCTCGCCATTGAGCTTCGTCATCGAGCACTGGCGCGGACAGGCGCAGGCACGCCAGGCCTTTGCACTGGGCACGCACCATGGCCTGTTCTGCGTCGGCTGCTGCTGGGCGCTGATGCTGCTGATGTTCGCCGTCGGCACGGGCAGCCTAGGCTGGATGCTTCTTCTGGCCGTCGTCATGGCACTGGAAAAAAACGTACCCTGGGGCCGTCGCCTGAGCGCGCCGCTCGGGTTCGCGCTGCTGGGCTGGGCCGTCTTCATGGTGGCGTCGCATGTCTGAAGCCGTGTCCGAGGCGCGCGGCGCTCCGTCCCTCCTGCAGACCGTGGCACTCACCGCGGCGGCCATGGTCGCGTTTGCGGCCAATTCGCTGTTGTGCAGGCTGGCACTGCAGCACCAGGGCATCGATCCGGCCAGCTTCGGCAGCATCCGGCTGGTTTCGGGCGCGCTCACTCTCGCCCTCGTCGTGCGGCTCAGGGCACGGCCGCCGTCGCCCGCCCGCGTCGATTGGCTCGCCGCCGCGATGCTGTTCGGCTACGTCGCATTCTTTTCGTTCGCCTACCTCAGCCTGCCGGCGGGAACGGGCGCGCTGATCCTGTTCGGTGCGGTCCAGCTCACGATGCTCGGCGCGGGCTTGGGTTCCGGCGAGCGCTTCGGGCCGCTCGCATGGCTGGGCTTCGTGCTGGCGGCGGGCGGGCTCGTCTATCTCGTGCTGCCGGGCGTCGCCGCGCCGCCGCTCCTGGGCGCCGTGCTGATGGCGATCGCCGGGGTGGCCTGGGGCGTATATTCGTTGCGCGGCCGCGGCGTGGCCGATCCGCTGGCCGCCACGGCACGCAACTTCCTTCGGGCCGTGCCGCTGGCGCTGGCGCTGAGTCTTGTCTTCGTCGCGCGCGCCCATGCGGACGTGACCGGTATCGCGCTGGCCGTGGCGTCCGGCGCCGTGACCTCGGGCCTCGGCTATGTCATCTGGTATGCAGCGCTGGCCCGTCTTTCGGCCATGCAGGCGGCCACCGTGCAGCTGTCGGTGCCGCTGCTGGCTGCGATCGGCGGCGTGCTGCTGCTGTCGGAAGCCATTACGCCGCGGCTCGCGGCCGCGTCGGTGGCCATCCTCGGCGGCATTGCGATCGTGCTGAGCCAGAAGTCGCGCAACGCGCGCCGTTAGCCAGGCAAGCAGGCTTCTACGCGATCGCCACGCCCACCTTCGAACCCGCCGCGACGATTTCTCCCCACGTCGCATCGTCGAGCCAGATGCCGTCGCGCTCGCGGGCCACGCGTGCGGCGCGCTCCGGCTCGCCGGCGATTTGCACCTGGTCGAAGCCCTCGCCTGGCGGGCTCTGGCGCAGCCACTCGACGAAGGCGGTCGCTTCCTGCTCGAAGCTCGCTTGGGTTCCAAGCTTCGCGGGGTCGATCAGGATTGTCAGCATGCCATTGAGTACGGTGCGCGCGGTGTCGGCTGGGCGGTGCCAGGTTCCGCCGCCGCTGAGCGCGCCGCCAAGCAACTCGCACGCCATCGCCATGCCGTAGCCCTTGTGCTCGCCGAAGGTCATGAGTGCGCCGAAGAGGCCGTTGGATTGCGGCACCACCACCACGCCGGGGTCGTTGGTGGGCGCGCCGCGTTCGTCGATCAGGTAGCCGTCGGGCACCCGTTCGCCCTTGTTGTGCGCGACGCGCATCTTGCCCTGGGCCACGCGGCTGGTCGCAAAGTCGAGCAGGAAGGGCTCGGCCCCCGCCAGCGGAATGCCGATGCAGCACGGGTTGGTGCCAAAGCGCCCGTCGCCGCCGCCCCACGGCGCCACCACGGGCCGCGACAGCACGTTGACGAAGTGCATCGAGACCAAGCCTTGCGCCGTCGCCATTTCGGCAAAGTGCCCGATGCGGCCCAGATGATGCGCATTGGCGAGCGTGAAGATGCAGCTGCCATGCTGCTTGGCGCGCGCGATGCCGAGCTCCGTCGCCTGCACGCCGACGATCTGGCCATAGCCATGCTGGCCGTCGATCGCGAGCATCGTGCCGATGTCGGCATTGACCTTGACCGATGCATTGGGCACGAGCCCGCCCTCGGCCACCGCATCGACATAGCGCGGCAGCATGCCCACGCCGTGTGAGTCATGGCCACTCAGGTTGGCCAGCACCAGGTTGCCGGCCACTTGCGCGGCTTCAGCCGGGGTGCTGCCGGCAGCAGTCAGGATTTGCGCGCATTGCGATTGCAACGTAGCGGCGGGAAGGGTTTGGGGCATCAGGTGACTCCATGGGTTTGATCAAGGGCCGCGCAGCAAGGCCCGTTCGTGAAACACCGCGGAACCGGCTTTGCCGGGCCGCTGGTGTTGCCCCCGGTAGGGGGAGGGAGAAGCGACACGAAGTGCGCGTAGCCCTGGGGGCGAGCTACATGACCGCGCCGACTTGCCACGGCACGAATTCGTTCTGGCCGTAGCCATGCTTCTCGCTCTTCGACGGTTCGCCCGACGCGGTGGCCAGCACCAGTTCGAAGATGCGCTGGCCCATCTCCTGGATCGACGACGTACCGTCCACGATCTCGCCGCAGTTGATGTCCATGTCCTCTTCCTGCCGCTGCCACAGCGCCGAGTTGGTCGCGAGCTTCAGCGAAGGAGAAGGCGCACAGCCGTAGGCCGAGCCGCGCCCGGTCGTGAAGCAGATGACGTTTGCGCCGCCGGCCACCTGCCCGGTAGCGCTCACGGGGTCATAGCCCGGCGTGTCCATATAGACGAAGCCGTGCGCCGTGACGGGCTCGGCATACTCGTACACCGCCTCGAGGTTGCTGGTGCCGCCCTTGGCCACCGCGCCAAGCGACTTTTCGAGGATGGTCGTGAGGCCGCCCGCCTTGTTGCCCGGCGAGGGGTTGTTGTTCATCTCGCCTTCGTTGATCTCGGTGTAGTGCTCCCACCACTTGATGCGGTCTACCAGCTTCTGGCCGACCTCGCGCTTGACCGCGCGGCGCGTCAGCAGATGTTCGGCGCCATAGACCTCGGGCGTTTCGCTGAGGATGGCCGTGCCGCCATGTGCCACCAGCAGATCGACCGCCGCCCCCAGCGCCGGATTGGCGCTGATGCCGGAGTACCCGTCCGAGCCGCCGCATTGCAGCCCGATCGTGATGTGCGCCGCGCTGCAGGGCTCGCGCTTCACCGCATTGGCTCGCGGCAGCATCTCATTGATCAGCGCGATGCCTTTCTCCACCGTCTTGCGCGTGCCGCCGGTGTCCTGGATGTTGAAGGTGCGAAAGTTCTCGCCCTCGGCCAGGTGACCGGTCGCAAGCCAGGCATTGATCTGGTTCGCCTCGCAGCCCAGGCCCACCACCAGCACGCCCGCGAAGTTCGGGTGCGTGGCATAGCCCGTGAGCGTGCGCTCCAGGATCTGCATGCCCATGCCCTGCGTGTCCATGCCGCAGCCGGTGCCATGCGTGAGGGCCACGATGCCATCGACGTTCGGGTAGTCCGCCAGGGCCGATGGATTGGTCTTGCGCGAGAAGTGGTCGGCAATGGCGCGCGCCGCGGTGGCCGAGCAGTTCACGCTCGTGAGCACGCCGATGTAGTTGCGCGTGGCCACGCGGCCGTCCGCGCGCTTGATGCCCATGAAGGTGGCCTCGCGCTTTGGGGGCGCGGGCTTCACGTCGGCGCCGAACGCATAGTCGCGCTCGAAATCCCCCTTGTCGGGACCCATGTCGAGGTTGTGCGTGTGCACGTGCTCGCCGGCCGCAATCGGCTTGCTCGCAAAGCCGATGATCTGGTTGTAGCGGCGCACCGGCTCGCCGGCGGCAATGGCACGCGTCGCCACCTTGTGCCCGGCGGGAATCAGGCCGCGCACGGCGAAGTCTTCGACCTTGGCGCCGCCGACCAGCTGGCTGCGCGCGATCACGACATCGTCGGCCGGATGCAGGCGAATGAAGGGATTCATCGTGGAACTCGTGGTGTGGGGTTAGAAAACATTTTGATGAAGGAGATGCTGGCGATTCAGGCGGCTTTTGCGCGACGCCAGCTCGCGCTGAATCGTTGGTGCGAGTTGTCCATGTGGGCGTGCATCGCGGCGCGCGCGGACTCGGGGTCGTGCGCGGCCACCGCGTCGCGAATGGCCTCGTGCTCGGCAATGGCCGAGCGCCAGGAGGCCACTGTTTCGAAGTAGCCGCCCAGCCGCGTGAAGATCGGTCCGTTGCGGGAATCCCAGAAGCTCTGCACCGTCTCCATCAGCACGGTGTTGCCGCTGGCGTTCACGATGGCCACGTGGAACGCGCGGTCGCCTTCGAGTGGCATTATTTCGCGGTCGGCGAGCCCGCGCATCGTTTCGATGGCACGGCTCATGGCGTCGATGTCCTTGCGCTTGCCGATCGTCGCCGCAATGGCGGCGGTCTCGCCCTCGATCACGCGGCGCGCGCGAATCAGTTCCAGCGGGCCCCATTCGGTGGGCGCGATCGGCTTGGCCGCCCGATGCGAGCGGTCGAGCACGTACACGCCCGAGCCGGTGCGGACCTCGACCCAGCCTTCGACTTCCAGCGCAATCAGCGCCTCGCGCACCGAAGGGCGGCTCACGCCAAGTTGCTTGGCCAGATCGCGTTCAGCCGGCAGCCGCGCCCCGACCGTGAATTCGCCCTTGCCGATCAGCTCTCGGAGCTGGTCGGCAATCTGGCGGTACAGGCGCTGGGGTTCGACGGTCTGGATTGGCACGGGTGCGGGAGTTAAGGGTTGTCCTGAATTGGACAAGTGGTAAGGCCAATTCAGAATACGATCTCGCTGCGCCGTTGCCATCGGGCCAAACCCTGAACGGCCGCTTCCAACTTTCAAGGAGACATGCATGAGACTCAAGGGCAAGACCGCGCTCGTCACGGCGGCCGGACAAGGCATCGGCCACGCGAGCGTTCTCGCCATGGCGGCCGAAGGCGCCCAGGTGTGGGCCACCGACGTCAATGAGAAGCTGCTCGAGCGCTACGCCGGCGTGGCCAACGTGCGCACCGCCAGGCTCGACGTGCTCGACAAGGATGCGATCGCCGCCTTCTTCAAGAGTCTTCCGGCACTCGACGTGCTGTTCAACTGCGCCGGCGTGGTGCACAACGGCACCGCGCTCGACGCCACCGACAAAGACCTCGAATTCGCGTTCAACCTCAATGTGCGAGCGCAGTTCTGGACCATCCAGGCCGCTCTGCCCGGCATGCTGGCGGCGGGGCGCGGCAGTATCATCAACATGGCGAGCGTCTGCTCGAGCATGAAGGGGCTGCCCAACCGCTTCGTGTACGGCACCACCAAGGCGGCGGTGCTCGGCCTCACCAAGAGCGTGGCGGCCGACTTCGTGACCCGCGGCATCCGCTGCAATGCCGTGTGTCCAGGCACGGTCGATACGCCGTCCCTCGGCGACCGCATCAATGCCAACGACGATCCCGAGGCTGCGCGCAAGGCGTTCATCGCACGCCAACCCATGGGGCGGCTCGCGAAGGCCGAAGAAATCGCACCCGTTGTGGTGTTCCTCGCGAGCGACGAATCGGTGTTCGCGACCGGCCAGGCCTTCACGGTCGACGGCGGCCTCACCATATGAACCAGCTCGACTTCGCCGGCCGCCACGCGGTGGTGACCGGCGGCGCGGCGGGGCTGGGTTTCGGCATTGCACAGCGGCTGATCGCGTCGGGCGGCAGCGTCACCCTGTGGGACCGCGACGAGGCCGCGGCCCGCCAGACTTGCACTGCGCTGGGTGCCAAGGCTTTCGCGGTCAAGGTCGACGTGGCGCAGCAGCCTTCGGTGGCCGCGGCCGTGGCGGCCACGCTGGCCCATGCGCCGCGCATCGACGCGCTCGTCAACAGCGCCGGCATTACCGGCCCCAACACCAAGCTGTGGGACTACCCCGTGGATGACTGGCGGCAGGTGATGGACGTCAACATCAACGGCGTCTTTCTCTGTTGCCGCGAGGTGGTGGCGCAGATGCGAAAGCAGGGCTACGGCCGCATCGTCAACATTGCCTCCGTCGCCGGAAAAGAGGGCAACCCGAACGCCAGCGCCTACAGTGCGAGCAAGGCCGCCGTGATTGCGCTCACCAAGTCGCTGGGCAAGGAGCTGGCCGACACCAGCATCCGCGTCAACTGCGTGACGCCCGCGGCGGTGAAGACCGCCATCTTCGACCAGATGACACCCGAGCACATCGCCTTCATGCTCTCGAAAATTCCCATGGGCCGCTTTGGCACGGTGGAAGAGATTGCGGCTATGGTCGGCTGGCTTTGCACCGAAGATTGCTCGTTCTCCACCGGCGCTGTGTTCGACCTCTCCGGCGGCCGCTCCACTTACTAGCCAGTCAAATCAGTCTCACAAGAAAGGACAACATGAAACTCGTTCGCTATGGCAACCCCGGCAAGGAAAAGCCCGGCCTCATCGACAGCGAAGGCCGTCTGCGCGATCTGAGCGCGGTGGTCAAGGACATCGGGCCCGAGCAACTCGGCGACGCCGCCCTTGCCAAGCTGCAGAAGCAGAAGGTCGACAAGCTGCCGCTGGTCAGGGGCAAGCCGCGCTTCGGAAGTCCCGTGGCCAATGTCGGCAAGTTCATTGCCATCGGCCTGAACTACGCCGACCATGCGGCCGAATCGGGCCTTCCGATCCCCGCGGAGCCCGTGGTCTTCATGAAGGCGACCAGCTGCATCCAGGGCCCGAACGATCCGGTCATGCTGCCAAAGAACTCGGTCAAGAGCGACTGGGAAGTCGAGCTCGGCGTGGTCATCGGCACGCGTGCGCGCTACGTCTCGCAAAAAGATGCGCTCAACTTCGTGGCTGGCTACTGCACCATCAACGACGTGAGTGAGCGCGAGTACCAGATCGAGCGCGGCGGCACCTGGGACAAGGGCAAGGGTTGCGACACCTTCGGTCCGCTTGGCCCGTGGCTCGTCACGCGCGACGAAGTGCCCAACCCGCAGAAGCTGTCGATGTGGCTCGACCTCAACGGCAAGCGCATGCAGACCGGCAACACCAAGACCATGATCTTCAGCATCGCCAAGATCGTGAGCTACCTGAGCCAGTTCATGACGCTCCTGCCCGGCGACGTCATCACCACCGGCACGCCGCCCGGCGTCGGCCTTGGCATGAAGCCGCCGCTTTACCTGAAGAAGGGCGACGTGATGACGCTGGGCATCGAAGGCCTGGGCGAGCAGCGCCAGGAAGTGGTGCCTTTCAAGCTCTGAGCCTCGCGGCAGCGAGCCACGAACGGCGCGGCGGGCGAAAGCCCGGCGCGCCTTTTTTGTTGACGCGCGGCGGCGCGCTCAGCGCAGCACCCGGATCAGCTCGTCGTACACCAACCGCACGCGTGCCGGCACCGGCGCGCGCTGCGGACGATAGACGTGAATCGGAAATGGCTCCGGCGCATCCGCCTCCAGCACAGGCACGAGCGCCCCCGACTGCAACCACGGTTCGGCCAGCGGTCCGATGAGCTGGCCGATGCCGACGCCGCCCAGCACGGCGGCGCATTCGGCATCGATGTTGTCCGTGACGAACGCGGGCGACGAGACCGTCAGCACCCGCCGCTTGCTGAACGGCCACGGCCAGGGGCGGCCGGAGCTGCGGTTGATCAGCGCCGTCAGCGGCAGGGCAGACAGGGCGTCGAGATCACGCGGCGTGCCCACTCGCGCAATGAGCGCCGGCGCCGCCACCACACGCAGGGGCATTTTTCCGACGGCCCGCGCGACGAAGCGGGCGTCGCGCATCGGCCCCACGCGTACGCCGATGTCGATCTGCTCGTCCACCACGTCGGCATGCTGTTCCGACAGGCGCAGGTCGAGCACGAGCCCGGGGTGCGCTGCCAGCAGCGGCGCCAGTGCGTGCGGAATGAGCCGCGCATACACATGCGGCGCCGTGACCCGCACCGTGCCCGCGTGCTGCGACAGCGTGCGCCGGTCGATCTGGTGAAAAAGCTCATCGATGCCGCCCACCGCCACGCGGGCGCGCTCCGCGAGCTGCCGCCCGAAGTCAGTAAGCTGCACGCCGCGCGTGCTGCGGTGGAACAAGGGCTCCCCCAGTTCTTCTTCGAGCTCGCGCACCGCGCGTGTCACCACCTGTGGCGAGACGGACAGGCGCGCGGCTGCTTCGCGGAAGTTGGCGGCAGCGGCGGCGGTGCAGAACACGCGCAGGGCTTCGAGTCGGTTGGCCATGGGCTGCTTTCAAGAGGAGGCGAATTCCAGTTTGGGGAATTCTGAAGTCGCCAGAGTTTCATTTACGGGAACGCATGGATTTTCCACACTGCATGCACTTCTTCTTCAACACACCCGAAAGGAAATCCCCATGACATCCGTACAAGACAACATCCGCGGCAAGGTTGCCATCGTCACCGGCGCGAGCAGCGGGCTTGGCGAATCGACCGCGCGCCACCTGGCCGCACGCGGCGCCAAGGTGGTGCTCGCGGCACGGCGCACCGACCGGCTCGACAAAGTGGTCGCCGAAATCCGCGAAGCCGGCGGCGAAGCGATGGCCGTCGCCACCGACGTGGCGAAGCGCGACGATCTGGAAAAGCTCGCGGCCGCCACCGTCGAAGCCTTCGGCCGCATTGACGTGCTGGTCAACAACGCGGGCGTGATGCCGCTGTCGCCGCTCGAGAAGCTCAAGGTCGACGAGTGGGATCGCACCATCGACGTCAACATCAAGGGCGTGCTCTACGGCATTGCCGCCGTGCTGCCGCGTATGCAGGCGCAGGGCAGCGGCCACATCGTCAACGTGGCGTCCATCGCGGGGCTGAAGGTGTTCACGCCGATTGGCACCGTCTACAGCGCGACCAAGCATGCGGTGCGTGCCATCTCCGAAGGGCTGCGCGTCGAAATGGGCAACAGCGGCGTGCGCGTGACCATCGTGTCGCCCGGCGCGATCGAATCGGAGCTGAAGTTCGGCAGCAGCGACGCCGAGAGCGCGGCCGGCGTGAAGGCGTTCTACGAGGCGAACCAGATTCCCGCCGACTCCGTGGCACGCGCCGTGGTCTACGCCGTGGAGCAGCCCGCGAACGTGGACATCAACGAGGTGGTGCTGCGGCCCGTGTCGCAGGAGTTCTGAGCCCGGGCGGGGCCGGAGGTGGCCCCGCTGCGCATCAATTAACCTTCAATCACCGAGGGTCATTGACAGCCAAAATCGCAAAGCGCCTGCAAAATAGAACGACCGTTCGTTTTATTCGGAGCTTCCACGATGTCTGTCAATGCCGTTCCCGCCAAGCCGGTCCGTGCCGCCCAGAAGGGCCAGCAGACCAAGGCCGTCATTGTGGACGCGGCGCTGGCGCTGGCGGCGCAGATCGGGCTCGAAGGCCTGTCGATCGGCGCCGTGGCCGAAATTACGAAGATGAGCAAGTCGGGCGTGTTCGCCCACTTCGGCTCGCGCGAGGAGCTGCAGATCTCTGTGGTGCGCGAGTATCACGCGCGCTTCGAGCAAGAGGTGTTTTTTCCGGCCCTTGAGGCGCCGCGCGGCCTGCCGCGGCTGCGCGCCATGTTCGCCAACTGGATGAAGCGCACCTCGGCCGAAATCGACTCGGGCTGCATCTACATCAGCGGCGCTTCCGAATTCGACGACCGTCCCGGCCCGGTGCGCGATGCGCTCGTGGAGTCGGTCAGCATCTGGCAGGCGGCCGTTCTGCGCGCCATCGTGCAGTCCAAGAGCGAAGGCCATCTGCGCGCTGACGCCGACGAGCGCCAGGTCGCTTTCGAGATCCACGGCCTGATCCTCGCGCTGCACTACGAAGCGCGCTTTCTCCAGGTGCCGGGCTCCATCGGCCGCGCCAACGTGGGCTTCAACAACATCCTGGCGCGCAGTGCCACGCCCGAAGCACCGCCGGCCGAGACGGCCGCCGCCAAGTCCAAGCCTTCCGCTTCCCGCCGGCTCAAGCCGGTGCGCTGAGCGCCCGTTTTTTCGTTCTTCCTTTTCTTTTTTTCCAGTTTTCGACCAGGAGAGTTCCGGATGCCTACCTACAACCCACCCGTACGCGACATGCAGTTCGTGCTGCACGAAGTGCTCAACGTCGCCGATGAACTCAAGGCGCTTCCGGCCCATGCCGAGACCGATGCCGACACCATCAATGCGGTGATCGAAGAGGCCGGCAAGTTCGCCGCCGAAGTCACGTTCCCGCTCAACATCAGCGGCGACGAAGAGGGCTGCAAGCTCGACAAGACCACGCATGAGGTGAAGACGCCCAAGGGCTTCAAGGACGCCTACGCCAAGTACGTCGAAGGCGGCTGGCCCGCGCTGTCGTGCGACCCGGCCTTCGGCGGCCAGGGCCTGCCCTTCGTGGTGAACCAGTGCCTGTTCGAAATGCTCAACAGCGCGAACCAGGCCTGGACCATGTACCCCGGCCTCTCGCACGGCGCGTACGAAGCCCTGGTGGCCCACGGCACCGACGAACAAAAGAAGACCTACCTGCCCAAGCTCACAAGCGGCGAATGGACCGGCACCATGTGCCTGACCGAACCCCATTGCGGCACCGACCTGGGCCTGTTGCGCACCAAGGCCGAGCCGCAGGCCGACGGCACTTATCGCATCACCGGCAGCAAGATCTTCATCTCGGCCGGCGAGCACGACATGACGGACAACATCATTCACCTCGTGCTGGCCCGCCTTCCCGATGCGCCCAAGGGCAGCAAGGGCATCAGCCTGTTCGTGGTGCCCAAGTTCAAGGTCAAGGCCGACGGTTCGCTCGGCGAGCGCAACCCGATCTTCTGCGCCGGCCTCGAGCACAAGATGGGCATCCACGGCAACGCCACCGCGCAGATCGTGATCGAAGGCGCCACCGGCACGCTAGTGGGCGAGCCCAACAAGGGCCTGCAAGCCATGTTCGTGATGATGAACGCCGCACGCCTGGGCGTGGGCAACCAGTCGCTCGGCCTGACCGAAGTGGCGTATCAAAATGCGCTGGCCTACGCCAAGGACCGCACGCAGATGCGTTCGCTTTCCGGCGTGAAGGCCAAGGACAAGGAAGCTGACCCGATCATCGTGCACCCCGACGTGCGCAAGATGCTGCTCACGGCCAAGGCGTATGCCGAAGGCGGCCGCGCGCTGCAGATCTTCTGCACGCTGCTGCTCGACAAGGAGCACAACCATCCCGATGAAAAGGTGCGCAAGGACTCGGGCGAACTGGTCGCGCTGCTCACGCCCATTGTCAAGGCCTTCATCACCGACAACGGCCACATCGCGACCAATTCGTGCATGCAGGTGTTCGGCGGCCATGGCTTCATCAAGGAATGGGGCATGGAGCAGTTCGTGCGCGACAACCGCATCAACATGATCTATGAAGGCACCAACACCATCCAGTCGCTGGACCTGCTGGGCCGCAAGGTGCTGGGCAACAACGGCGCGTCGCTCAAGAAGTTCGGAAAACTCGTCGCCAAACTGGTAGAAGAAGAAGGCGTGAACGAGAAGATGGCCGAGTTCATCAACCCGATCGCCATGCTGGGCGACCAGCTCACCAAGTTCACGACCGAGATCGGCTTCAAGGGTTTCCAGAACCCCGACGAAGTGGGCGCCGCCGCGGTGGACTACCTGCGCGTGGCCGGCCACTTCGTGTTCGGCTATTTGTTCGCCCGCATGGCTCAGGTGGCACTGCGCGAAATTGCCGCCGGCAACACCGATCCGTTCTACGTCGCCAAGCTGCAGACCGCGCGCTTCTACTTCGCCAAGCTGTTCCCCGAGACCGCGACGCTGATGCGCACCGCGCGCGCCGGCAGCAAGGTGCTGATGGATACCGAAGCGGCGCTGGCCTGAGGCTGCTGTTCTTCTTCATCGTCCAGCCGGGAACCCAATCATGAAATCGTTGTTTGCAGCCATGGCCTTGGCCGCTATCTCTGCCACAGTCATGGCCCAGAGCACCCCGGTGGGGCTCTGGCGCAACGTCGACGACAAGACGGGCGAGGTCAAGGCGGAGATCCGCATCGGCGAATCCGGCGGCGCGCTCATCGGACGCATCGAGAAGTCGCTCCGGAAGGACGCCAAGCCCGACGCGATCTGCGATGAATGCGGCGACGACCGCAAGGGCAAGCCCATCACGGGGCTCGACATCATCCGCGGCGGCAAGAAGGCCGAGGGCAAGGACGTCTGGGAAGGCGGAAAAATCCTCGACCCCGAGAACGGCAAGGAATACCGCGCGAGCTTCACGCCCATCGATGGCGGCAAGAAGCTCGAAGTGCGCGGCTACCTCGGACCGTTCTGGCGCACGCAAACCTGGAATCGTGTCCAGTAATCGGCCACGTTTTCAATTCAAGAAATACCAATCAACATGTCCCGATTTCAAGTGAAGAAGGTCGCCGTGCTCGGCGCCGGCGTGATGGGTGCGCAGATTGCGGCCCACCTCGTCAACGTGCGCGTGCCCGTGGTGCTGTTCGACCTGGCGGCCAAGGACGCGACCGGCGCTGTCGCTCAAGGTGCAGCGAAGAACGGCATCGTCTCGCGCGCCATCGACAACCTCAAGAAGCTCAAGCCGGCGCCGCTCGGCGACGTGGCGGACGCGGTGCTCATTGAGCAGGCCAACTACGAGGACGACCTCGCCAAGCTCGGCGAGTGCGACCTCATCATCGAAGCCATTGCCGAACGTATGGACTGGAAGCTCGATCTCTACAAGAAAATCGCGCCGCACGTCGCCAAACACTCGATCCTGGCCTCCAACACCTCGGGCCTTTCGATCACCAAGCTCAGCGAGGCACTGCCCGAAGCGCTGAAGCCGCGCTTTTGCGGCATTCACTTCTTCAACCCGCCGCGCTACATGTTCCTGGTGGAGTTGATCAACACGCCCACTACGCAACCGCAGGTGCTCGACGACCTCGAGGCCTTCGTCACCAGCACGCTCGGCAAGGGCGTGGTGCGCGCGCACGACACGCCCAACTTCATTGCCAACCGTGTCGGCATCGCCGGCATGCTGGCCACGCTGAAAGAAGTCGAGAAGTTCGGTCTCACGCCCGACGTGGTGGACGACCTCACGGGCAAGAAGCTGGGCCGCGCGAGCTCGGGCACCTTCCGCACCGCCGACGTGGTGGGCCTGGACACCATGGCCCACGTCGTCAAGACGCTGCAGGACAACCTCGACGAGAAGAGCGACCCGTTCTACGCCAACTTCTCGACGCCGCCCGTGCTCGCCAAGCTGCTCGAACTCGGCAACCTGGGCCAGAAGACCAAGGCCGGCTTCTTCAAGAAGGCCGGCCGCGACATCCTGCGCTTCGATCTGAAGAGCGGCGATTACGTGCCCGCCGGTGCCAAGGCCGACGAGGTGTATGGCCGCATGCTCAAGAAGCCCGCGGGCGAGCGTCTGAAACTGCTGCGTGAGAGCGAAGGTCCTCAGGGCCAGTTCCTCTGGGCCATCATGCGCGACAGCTTCCATTACGCCGCCGTGCATCTGGAGACCATTGCAGAGAGCGCGCGCGACATTGACTATGCGATGCGCTGGGGCTTCGGCATGAAGCAGGCTCCGTTCGAGCTCTGGCAGGAAGCCGGCTGGGCGCAGGTTGCCAAGTGGGTGCAGGAAGACATCGACACCGGCAAGGCATTGAGCACTGCGCCGCTGCCCAAATGGGTGTTCGAAGGCCCGGTCGCGCAGGCCGGCGGCGTTCATACGCCTGATGGCTCGTGGAGCGCTTCGCAGAGCAAGTTCGTGCCGCAGCGCAAGCTGCCGGTGCATGACCGCCAGTTGTTCCCCGAAAGCGTGCTCGGCGCGAACGCGGTCGACGCCAACACGGCCGGCACCACGATCAGCGACGAAGGCGACGTCCGCGTTTGGACGCTCGACGGTGAAGTGCTCATCGCCAGCATCCATTCGAAGATGCACGCCATCAGCCCCGACGTGGCCGAAGCGCTGGGCGCCGCTGTCGACCTGGCCGAGGCCGAATACAAGGGCCTGGTGATCTGGTCGCCCGACGAGATGTTCTCGGTGGGCGCCGACCTGCAGGCGATGCTGCCGGCCTTCGTGGTCGCCGGCATCGGTGCGGTCGAAGGTGCCGAGGAAGAACTGCAGAACGTGATGCTCAAGATCCGCTACGCGAGCGTGCCGGTGATCTCGGCCGTGCGCGGCATGGCGCTGGGCGGCGGCTGCGAACTGGCCGTGTATTCGTCCAAGCGCGTTGCCGCAATGGAAAGCTACATCGGCCTCGTCGAAGTGGGCGTGGGCCTGATCCCCGGCGCGGGCGGCCTGACCTACATCGCACGCCGTGCGGCCGAGAACGCGGCGGCCTCCACCGGCACCGACCTGCTGCCGTTCCTCACCGAGGGCTTCACCGCCGCGGCCATGGCCAAGGTCGGCACCGGCGCGCTCGATTCGAAGAAGCTCGGCTACCTGCTCGATAGCGACGTGATCGTTCCGAACAAGGACGAGCTGCTCTACGTAGCACTGCAGCAAGCCAAGGCCATGGCCGACGCCGGCTACCGCGCACCGCTGCGCCGCAGCTTCCGCGTGGCGGGCCGCAGTGGCGCCGCGACCATCAAGGGGCAACTCGTCAACATGCGCGACGGCGGCTTCATCAGCGCGCATGACTTCCACATCGCAAGCCTGATCGCCAACGTGGTGACGGGCGGCGACGTGGATGCGGGCTCGCTCGTGACCGAGGAGTACCTGATGACGCTGGAACGCAAAGCGTTCTGCTCGCTGATCGTGCATCCGAAGACGCAGGAGCGGATCATGGGGATGCTGAGCACGGGGAAGCCGGTGCGGAACTGACGAGGTTCCCTCTTCCTCCTTCCCCCTCTGGGGGAAGGTCGGGATGGGGGCATCGGCCTATGCAAAACCAGTCCACTCCCAAAGCACAGCAGAACGCCCGCGTCCTGCGACGTGAGATGACCGATTCCGAGCGCAGGCTCTGGAGCGGAATTCGAAGCGAGCAACTGGGTGTGAAGTTTCGTCGCCAGCATCCCATCGGAAATTACATCGCCGACTTCGCGTGCCTCGATCCCCTGCTGATCGTCGAACTCGACGGATCGCAACACCAAGGGCAGCATAGCTACGACGCACGGCGCGATGCTTTCCTGCATGCGCAGGGATTCGAGGTCTTGCGCTTCGGGTCAAACGATCCGTTTGTCAATTTTGAAGGGGTGTTGCAAGCCGTCCTCAACCGCCTGAACGAGTTGAAGGCCGCCTGCCCCCATCCCAACCTTCCCCCAGAGGGGGAAGGAGCTAAATCCAGGAGCCATCCATGAAACAAATCCAAGACGCCTACATCGTCTCCGCCACCCGCACGCCCATCGGCAAATCCCACCGCGGCTACTTCCGCAACTACCGTCCCGACGACCTGCTCGCGACCACGCTCAAGGCCGCGCTCGCCGCCGTGCCGGGCCTCGACCCGAAGGCCATCGAAGACATCATCTGCGGCTGTGCGATCCCGGAATCTCAGCAGGGCCTGAACGTCGCCCGCATCGGCGCGGTGCTGGCGGGCCTGCCGACCAGCATCGGCGGCATCACTGTCAACCGCTTCTGCGCTTCAGGCCTCTCTGCAGTGCAGATGGCCGCGGACCGCATTCGTGTCGGAGAGGCCGACGTGATGATCGCCGCCGGTGTTGAAAGCATGAGCATGGTGCCGATGATGGGCAACGCGCCTTCGCTGTCGCCCTCCATCTTCGAGCGCGAGGGCGACGTGGGCATTGCCTACGGCATGGGCCTCACGGCCGAGAAGGTCGCGCAGCAGTGGAAGGTGAGCCGCGAGGCGCAGGACGAGTTTGCGCTTGCCTCGCACCAGAAGGCAATGGCCGCGCAGAAAGCCGGCAAGTTCACGGACGAGATCACACCTATCGAAGTGACCGACCGCACGCCGAACCTCAAGACCGGCGAGTCGCTCGCGAAGACGCGCACGGTGAGCCTCGACGAAGGCGCGCGCCCCGACACCAGCCTCGAAGGCCTGGCCAAGCTGCGCACCGTGTTCGCTGCGCGCGGCACCGTCACGGCCGGCAACAGCTCGCAGACCTCGGACGGGGCGGGCGCACTCATCCTCGCGAGCGAGAAGGCGGTCAAGCAGTACGGCCTGACACCGCTTGCACGCTTCGTGAGCTTTGCGAGCAAGGGCGTGCCGCCGCACATCATGGGCATCGGCCCGATCGAGGCGATTCCGGCCGCGCTGCGCTATGCGGGGCTCAAGCACGAGGACATCGACTGGTTCGAGCTCAACGAAGCCTTTGCCGCGCAGTCGCTGGCCGTCATCAACACGCTGGGGCTCGATCCGTCGAAGGTGAACCCGATGGGCGGCGCAATCGCGCTGGGCCATCCGCTCGGCGCGACCGGCGCCATTCGCGCGGCGACCGTGGTGCACGCACTGCGGCGCGAGAACTTGAAGTACGGCATGGTCACGATGTGCGTGGGGATGGGGCAGGGCGCAGCAGGCATTTTCGAGCGGGTCTGATTGGCAACGCGCAAAACACCGCGACGAGTGTCGGCACACGAAGGAGACACTTCATGCAGATGCAGCAGCTTCCAGTTGGCGAGGGCGTGCAAGTCGCCGTACGCCGCTACGATCCGTCAAGCGAACCGCGGGCGACCATCGTGATCGGCGGCGCCATGGGCGTGCGCCAATCGTTCTACGAACCGTTCGCGCAATGGCTCGCCGGGCAGGGCTTGCGCGTCTGGACCTTCGACTACCGCGGCAGCGGTGATTCGCGCAACGGCGCCACGCTGCGCGGCTTCGAGGCCGACCTGTTCGACTGGGCGCGCGACTACGAGGCGGTCATCGACACCGCCAAGGCTGCGCTGCCCAGGCAGCCGCTCTATCTTTTCGGCCATAGCCTCGGTGCCCAGCTGCCGGGCTTCCTCCAGCGGCCGGAGCAGGTCGACGGCCTCGTCAGCATCGCCGCCGGCAGCGGCTACTGGCGCGAGAACGCGCCCAAGCTCAAGCGCAGCATCCTCTATTTCTGGTTCGTGCTGGTGCCGCTGGTCACGCGGCTGTGCGGCTACTTTCCGGGCCGCAAGCTCAAGAAGGTCGGCGACCTGCCGCGGGGCGTGATCCTGCAGTGGCGCCGCTGGTGCCTCCATCCGCGCTACAGCGTGGGTGCCGAAGGCGAGCGCGCGTTGCAGAGCTACGGGCGCGTGCGTTTTCCGGTGCTTGCGCTGTCGATCACGGACGACGAACTGATGACGCTCGCGGGCACCGAGAGCCTCGTGAGCTTCTATGCCGGAGCGCCAAGTGCAGTCCAGCGCATTGCGCCGGCCGACGTTCAGGCCCGGCGCATCGGCCACTTCGGCTTTTTCCGCGAGCAGTTCAGCCAGAGCCTCTGGCCGAGCACGCTCGACAAGCTGCACCGGTTGACGGCACTTACCGCGGTGCAGCAAGCCAGCGTCCCGCACACGACTGCATGACGCCATCCACCAGAGGCACACTGCAACCATGAGCACGCACCCCTTCGACAAAGCCATCGCGCTGGAGCACAGCGACATTCGTGTCGGCCATTTCACCGGCGCGACGAGCCCTGACTACTGGAACATGGTCGGGCCCTTCGGTGGCACCACTGCGGCCATTGCGCTGCAGTCGGTGCTGCGGCATCCGGACCTGCTGGGCACGCCCATTGCGCTGACGGTCAACTTTGCGGCGGCGTTGGAGGCTGGCGCGTTCGACGTGCAGGCCACCGCCGTGCGCACCAACCGTTCGACCCAGCACTGGACTGTGCAGATCACACAGGCCGGTGCGGGGGGCGTGCCGAACATGACGACAACCGCCACCGTGGTCACCGCCGCACGGCGCGAGACGTGGAGCGCAAGCGACATGCCGATGCCCGAGGCGCCCAACCCCGAGTCAGTCGAGCGCCTCAGCATCGGCCCGTCGGGCGTGGCCTGGCTCGACCGGTACGAGATGCGCCCGTTCAGCGGCGGCATCCCTGCAAAGTGGGACGAGAGCCTGCATCACAGCGAAACCCGGATGTGGCTGCGCGAGGCGCAACAGCGGCCGCTCGACTTCTGCTCGCTGGCCGCGATGAGCGACGTGTTCTATCCGCGCGTCTGGCTGCGCCGCGCAACGCGTGTGCCGGCGGGCACGGTCTCGATCACCACCTACTTTCATGCCGGACCGGCGCAGCTGGCCGAGGCCGGCACGGGTTACCTGCTGGGCCGGGCGGTGGGGCAGCAGTTCTTCAACGGCTTCTTCGACCAGGCGGCGCATCTGTGGAACGAGAAGGGCACTTTGCTCGCGACATCCAACCAGATCGTCTACTACAAGGAATAGTGGGAGATCCCATGCAAAAGACCGCACTCATCGTCGGAGCCGGCGACGCCACTGGCGGGGCCATTGCACGCCGCTTTGCGCGCGAAGGGTTCGCCGCCTGCGTGACGCGCCGAAGCCTGGACAAGTTGCAGCCGCTGGTCGCGCAGATCGAGGCCGACGGCGGCCGCGCCCATGCCTTTGCCTGCGATGCCCGCAAGGAAGAAGACGTGATCGCGCTGGTCGAGCAGATCGAATCGACCATCGGGCCGATCGAGGTGATGGTCTTCAACATCGGCGCCAATGTGCCCGAGAGCATCCTGACCGAGACGGCGCGCAAGTACTTCAAAGTGTGGGAGATGGCCTGCTTCTCGGGTTTCCTCAACGGGCGCGAAGTGGCAAAGCGCATGGTGGCGCGCGAACTGCCGAAGGGCGGGCATCGCGGCACGATCATCTTCACCGGCGCCACGGCATCGCTGCGCGGCGCGGCCAACTTCGGCGCCTTCTCAGGCGCGAAGATGGCACTGCGGGCGTTGGCGCAGTCGATGGCGCGGGAGCTGGGTCCGCAGGGCATTCACGTGGCGCACGTGGTGGTCGACGGCGCGATCGACACCGAGTTCATTCGCACTAATTTTCCCGAGCGTTATGCGCTGAAGGAGAGCGATGGGATCCTTAACCCTGAGCACATCGCTGACAGTTATTGGATGCTGCATTCGCAGCCGCGCGATGCATGGACGCACGAGCTTGACCTGAGGCCCTGGTCCGAGAAGTTCTGAGATGCCGGTTCGTTGATCCAAGGACACACCCATGACCAAATCCGTCGACTTCTATTTCGACTTCGGCAGCCCCGCCGCCTACCTGGCCGCCACGCAGCTGCCGCACGTGTGCGCCGACACCGGCGCGCAACTGGTCTGGAAGCCCATGCTGCTCGGCGGCGTGTTTCAGGCCACCGGCAACCGGTCTCCTGCCGAGATCGTGCTCAAGGCGCCGTACATGACCATCGACCTGCAGCGCTTTGCCAAACGCTACGGAGTGCCCTTCGCGCACAACCCGCACTTTCCCATCAACACACTGCTGCTCATGCGCGGCGCCACTGGCGTCCAGATGAAGGAGCCCGCGCGTTTTGGCGCTTACGTCGATGCCGTCTTCCATGCGATGTGGGTCGAGCCGAAGAACATGAACGACCCCGCTACCCTCGGCGCCGTACTTCAAAATGCGGGCTTCGACCCCACTGCGCTGCTTGCGCTCGCCGGCTCGCAAGAAGTGAAAGACCGCCTGAAAGCCGTCACGCAGGAGGCCGTGGAGCGCGGCGTGTTCGGCGCGCCCACCATGTTCGTCGGCGACCAGATGTTCTGGGGCCAGGACCGGCTGGATTTCGTGCGCGAAGCCCTCGACGCCTGAACGCGTCGCCATCACCCCGTTTTATCCAAGGACCATTTCCATGACCGACATCCTCGCCCACACCGAAGCCGGTGTGATGACCCTGACCTTCAACCGCGTCGACAAGAAGAACTCGATCACCAGCAAGATGTACGGCGAACTGGCCGATGCATTGGCTGCGGCCGAGAGCGATGCGGCCGTGCGCTGCGTGCTGATCCAGGGTGACCCGACGATTTTCAGCGCCGGTAACGACATCGGCGACTTTCTCAATGCGCCGCCCGCCGGCCAGGATTCGCCGGTGTTCCGCTTCCTGCGCGGCATCGCGACCTTCCCCAAGCCAATCGTCGCGGCCGTCTGCGGCCCGGCCGTGGGCATCGGCACCACGATGCTGTTCCATTGCGACCTGGTCTATGCAGGGGACAACGCCGCCTTCTCGATGCCCTTCGTGAACTTGGGACTGTGCCCCGAAGCCGCTTCCAGCCTGCTGGTGCCGCAGATGCTCGGCTACCACCGCGCGGCCGAGGCGCTGCTGCTGGGCGAGCCCTTCATGGCCGAAGCCGCGCTCGAAGTTGGGCTGGTCAACCGCATCGTGCCGCCGACCGAAGCCAACGCCATTGCGCAGGTTCAGGCGCGCAAGCTCGCGGCCAAGCCGCTGAGTGCGCTGGTGGAAACCAAGCGTCTGCTGAAAAAGGCCCAGATGCCCGCCGTGCTCGAGCGCATGGGGGAAGAGGGCGCGAGTTTCGGCCGCATGCTGCGCGAACCCGCCGCCAAGGAGGCTTTCGGTGCCTTCATGGAGAAACGCAAGCCGGATTTCTCCAAGGTCTGAAGGCGCTCTTTGGCAGGGCGGCCCGCGAGCGATGCTGCAAAAAAAGTAGCAATCGATCGCTGAGCGAGCGCGCTCAGGGCTGCTGTTCGATGGGCCTGGGGCGGCCGTTGTCGTCAATCGCCACGTAGGTGAAAGTGGCCTGCGTCACCTTGATGTATTCGCCCTGGGCCAGGAAACGCTCGGCAAAAACCTCGACCGTGACCGTGACCGAGGTGCGCCCGACACGCACCAGCTTCGAATAGAACGAAAGAATGTCGCCCAGCCGCACTGGTTGCTTGAAGATGAATTCGTTGACCGCCACCGTGGCCTGGCGCCCCTTGGCATAGCGCGCGGGAATGACCGAGCCGGCCAGGTCGCACTGCGCCATGACCCAGCCGCCGAAGATGTCGCCATTGGCGTTGCAGTCGGCCGGCATCGGAATGACCTTGAGCACCAGCTCCATGTCGGTGGGCAGGCTCTTGAGGGCGGCGGTGGCGGCGGTGCTGGAAATATCGGACATGGGCACAATCTGGAACAAACAAAGCAACCACGATTGTCCCCCATGCGCCGCAGCGGCGAAGCCCTACCTCCTCCTTCCCATCCCGTCGCCGGCCACGCGCCGGCGCGCAGCGACCGCTCCGACTGGGCGACGCTGCGCCGCCTCTTTCCCTATCTGTGGCAATACAAGTGGCGGGTGATCGCCGCGCTTGGCTTCATGGTGGGCGCCAAGGTGGCCAACGTGGGCGTGCCGGTGCTGCTCAAGAACCTCATCGACACGATGACGCCCAAGCCGGACATGGCCCAGGCGCTGCTGATTGTGCCCATCGGGCTGTTGCTGGCCTACGGCCTGCTGCGGTTTTCGACCGCGCTCTTCGGCGAACTGCGCGAGCTGATCTTCGCCAAGGCCACCGAGGGCACGGCGCGGCAGATTGCGCTCGAGGTGTTCGGCCACCTGCACTCGCTGAGCCTGCGCTTCCACCTGGAGCGCCAGACCGGCGGCATGACGCGCGACATCGAGCGCGGCACGCGCGGCGTGCACTCGCTCATTTCGATGTCGCTCTACAGCATCGTGCCGACCATCATCGAGCTGGCGCTGGTGCTCACCATCCTGGGCGTGAAGTTCGACTCGCTGTTCGTCTGGATCACGGGCGCCGCGCTGGTGCTGTACATCACCTTCACGGTGACGGTGACCGAGTGGCGCACTCAGTTCCGCAAGACTATGAACGAGCTCGACTCGATGGCTCAGAGCCGCGCCGTCGATTCGCTCTTGAACTACGAAACCGTCAAGTACTTCAACAACGAGGAGTTCGAGGCGAAGCGCTACGACGCCAGCCTGGACCGCTACCGCAAGGCGGCCATCAAGAGCCAGCGCACGCTGAGCATGCTCAACGCCGGGCAGCAGCTGATCATCGCGGTCAGCCTGGTGCTGATGCTGTGGCGCGCAACGTCGGGCGTGGTCGAAGGGCGCATGACGCTCGGAGACCTGGTGATGGTCAACGCCTTCATGATCCAGCTCTACATTCCGCTCAATTTCTTGGGTGTGATCTACCGCGAGATCAAGCAGAGCCTGACCGACCTGGACAAGATGTTCGTGCTGATGGAGAAGGAGCGCGAGGTGCGCGATGCGCCGGGCGCGCAGCCCTTGTCCTTGCACCCTCTCCCTCCAGGAGAGCGCAACGGCGTCGACTCCACCGTGCGCTTCGAAGACGTGAGCTTCGCCTACGAGCCCGCGCGGCCCATCCTCAAGCACGTGAGCTTCGAGATCCCCGCGGGCAAGACGGTGGCCGTGGTCGGCCCTTCGGGCTCGGGCAAATCCACGCTCGCACGCCTTCTCTACCGTTTCTACGACGTGCAGCAGGGCCGCATCACCATCGGCGGCGAAGACATCCGCGAAGTGCAGCAATCGAGCGTGCGGCGCGCCATCGGCATCGTGCCGCAGGACACGGTGCTGTTCAACGACACGGTCGAATACAACATTGCCTACGGCCGCCCCGGGTCCAACCGCGAAGAGGTGGAAAACGCCGCGCGTGCGGCGCGCATCCACGACTTCATCTCGGCCACGCCCAAGGGCTATGAAACCACCGTGGGCGAGCGCGGCCTTAAGCTGTCGGGCGGAGAGAAGCAGCGCGTGGCCATTGCGCGCACGCTGCTCAAGAACCCGCCGATCGTGATCTTCGACGAGGCCACCTCGGCGCTCGATTCGGCCAACGAGCGCGCCATTCAATCGGAGCTCAGGAGCGCGGCGCAGGACAAGACCACGCTGGTGATCGCGCACCGCCTGTCGACGGTGGTCGATGCGCACGAGATCCTGGTGCTCGAGGCGGGCGTGATCGTCGAGCGCGGCACGCATTCCGATCTGCTCGCCAGGCAGGGCCGGTATGCGCAGATGTGGGCTTTGCAGAAGAGCGAAGCGGTACCGATGCTGTAGCCCGATCATTCGTTCCTTTGTTTTTTACCGATTCAGGAGTTCAGACGTGCCGACCAAGATTCCCCTGCTGGTGCTCAGCAGCCTCTCGAGCGCCCACCAGGCACAGATTGCCGAGGTCTACGACATGACCTATGCCTTCGACGCCGCCGTGCGCGCCGCCGCGATTGCCGGGCACGGCAAGAAATTTCGCGCGGTGCTGACCATCGGCGTGATCGGCATCACGCCCGAAGAGATCGCGGCCATGCCGGCGCTCGAGCTGATCTGCTGCATGGGCGCGGGCTACGAGGGCATTCCGCTCGAAGTGACCCGCGCGCGCGGCATCGTCACGGCCAATGGCGCCGGCAC
Organism: Variovorax sp. OV700; assembly: GCF_900099805.1. Classification (GTDB taxonomy): domain Bacteria; phylum Pseudomonadota; class Gammaproteobacteria; order Burkholderiales; family Burkholderiaceae_C; genus Variovorax. The sequence continues at coordinate 53,178 of NZ_FNDR01000012.1, forward strand.
CAATGACGACTGCGTGGCCGACCACGCCTTCGGCATGCTGATCAGCATCGTGCGCGGCTTTCGCCAGCTCGACCGGCTGTGCCGCGAAGGCGTGTGGCGCGAAGAAATTCCGCAGCCACCGAACGTGTCGGGCAAGAGGCTCGGCATCCTCGGGCTCGGCACCATCGGCCAGAAGATCGCCAAGCGCGCGGCTGCGTTCGACATGGAGATCGGCTATCACAACCGCAAGCCGCGCGAAGGCGCAACGCACCGCTACTTCGGCGACCTGAAGTCGCTTGCCGCCTGGGTCGACTTCCTGGTGCTGGCCGCGCCGGGCGGTCCGTCCACGCGCCACCTCGTGAATGCCGAGGTGCTCGACGCCCTCGGGCCGCAGGGCTACCTGGTCAGCATCGGCCGCGGAAGCGTGGTCGATACCGAGGCGCTGGCTGCTGCGCTGCGCCAGAACCGCATCGCAGGCGCGGGCCTCGACGTGTACGAGAGCGAGCCCAAGCGGCCCGAGCCGCTGATCGGGCTGGACAACGTGCTGCTGACGCCGCACATGGCGGGGTGGTCGCCGGAGGCCACACAGGCGTCGGTGAGCCGCTTCCTTGCGAATGCCGAAGGGCACTTTGCGGGGCGCGGGGTTATTTCGCCCATCTGATGTCTTGCCCCTCCCCCGGAAGGGGAGGGAGTGAAGCCAATGTCTGCGCTGTTCACCCCGACCTGAGGTCTTGCTCCTTCCCCCTCTGGGGAAGGCTGGGATGGGGGCGGCCAGGGCGCCCGATGGATAGGCCGCTTGGCCCCCACCCCAACCCTCCCCCGGAAGGGGAGGGAGTCAATCAAGCCAGGGCTGACGGGCGATGAGACGCCCAGCCGCACGCCTGGTCATACGCATGCCCGAGCCGCAGCACGTCGAAGTCCGTATGGATCGGCCCCGCGAGCTGCAGCCCCATCGGCAAGCCACCCTCGCCAAAACCCGCGCGCACATTCAGCGTTGGCAACCCCGCCAGCGTGAAAGGCGTCACGATCTCCATCCACCGGTGGTACGTGTCGCTTGGCACGCCGGCCACTTCGGCAGGCCAGTGCAGCTCGGCTTCGAACGGGAACACCTGGGCGGTTGGCGCCAGCACGAAATCGAAACGCTCAAAGAGCTTGAGGAACGCGCGGTACACGTTCGATCGATAGAGCGAGGCCTGGTACAGCGAGGCCGCATCGAGATGCCGGCTCTGTTCGATTTCCCATTGCGCCTCGGGCTTGAGCTGTGCAAACAGCTTCGGGTCGCTCAGATAGGCGCCGAGCTTGCCACCGACCAACAGTTGCCGCACCCGCAGCCAGGCGCTCCAGTTGTGCTCGCGCGGCACGTCCAGGGTGCATGGCTCGACCTCGCAGCCGAGGGTGCGAAAGATGTCCAGCGCGCCTTCTCCCAGTTCGCGGATGCCGGGCGCGAGCGGCAACTCGGGCCAGATGCTGCCGAGCCAGCCGATGCGAAGGCCCTTCACGTCGGCGTCGAGCTGCAGCGCATCGGGCGAGGGCAGCGGCTGCGGCGACGACAGCGGCACGCGCGCGTCGAAGCCCGCCTGCACCGCGAGCAACCGCGCCGTGTCTTCCACCGTGCGGCCCATCGGCCCTTCGGTGCCCAGCTGCTGAAAGAAGAGCTCCTGTTCGGGATCGCCCGGCACGCGTCCGCGCGAGGGCCGCATGCCGATGACATTGTTGAATGCGGCCGGGTTGCGCAGCGAGCCCATCATGTCGCTGCCGTCGGACACCGGCAGCATGCCAAGGGCCAGCGCCACGGCCGCGCCGCCGCTGCTGCCACCCGCGCTGCGCTCGGGCGCATAGGCGTTGCGGGTGATGCCGAACACCGTGTTGTAGGTGTGCGAACCGAGGCCGAATTCGGGCGTGTTGGTCTTGCCGATCACGATGGCACCGGCCTCGCGCATGCGCGCGACGTGCAGGCTGTCGGTCCGCGCCGGGGAGCGCGGCGAAAGCGGCGAACCCATGGAGGTCGGCAGGCCGGCCGCGTGGCTCAGGTCTTTCACCGCCAGGGGAAAGCCATGCATCCAGCCGCGCCGATTGCCGCGCGCCAGTTCGGCGTCGCGCTCGCTTGCTTCGGCCAGCAGCGCCTCGGGTTCGCGCAGCGAAACAATGGCGTTGAAGCGCGGGTTGAGCGCCTCGATGCGGGCCAACGAGGCCTGCATCAGCTCATGGCAGGACACGCTGCGGGCCGCGATGCGGCGGGAAAGTTCGGTAGCGCTGAGGTCGAGCAGATCGGCTGGAGCCATGGCGAATGCGGGAAAAGGAGGGGGAGCCCAGTATGGCGCGACGCTCGCATAATCGCCGCGTATGGAAACAAAGTGGCTAGAAGACTTCATCAGCCTGGCGGAAACGCGCAGCTTCAGCCGCTCGGCCCAATTGAGGCACGTGACGCAGCCCGCGTTCTCGCGCCGCATCCAGGCGCTCGAGGGCTGGGCCGGCACCGACCTGGTCGACCGCAGTTCCTATCCCACGCGCCTCACGCCCGCGGGCCAGACGCTCTACAGCCAGGCCATCGAGATGCTGCAATCGCTGCAGAGCACCCGCGCCATGCTGCGCGGCCATTCGGCGGCCGGGCAGGACGTGATCGAGATCGCGGTGCCCCACACCCTGGCCTTCACTTTCTTTCCTTCCTGGGTGACCAGCCTGCGCGAGCATTTCGGCCCCATCAAGAGCCGGCTCATCGCGCTCAACGTGCACGACGCCGTGCTGCGCCTGGTGGAAGGCAGCTGCGACCTGCTGATTGCCTACCACCACCCCTCGCAGCCGCTGCAGCTCGACGCCAACAAGTACGAGATGGTCAGCCTGGGCGAGGAAACCGTGGCGCCCTGGGTCAAGGCCGATGCCGACGGCGCGCCGCGCTTCCGCCTGCCCGGCCGGCCGGGCCAGCCGCTGCCATACCTGGGCTACGCGCCCGGCGCCTACCTGGGACGCGTGGTCGATCAGCTGCTGAAGGAGTCGGGCACCGCCATCCACCTCGATCGGGTCTATGAAACCGACATGGCCGAGGGCCTGAAAGTCATGGCGCTCGAAGGGCATGGCATCGCCTTTCTGCCGCAGAGCGCGGTACGCAAGGAGATCAAGTCGCGCAAGCTCGTGAGCGCGCTGCCGCCCGAAATCGACAGCCTCGAGGCGACGATGGAGATCCGCGCCTACCGCGAGCGGCCCGGCGCGCCGGCGCCCGTGAAGACCGGTGGCGGCCGCTCGGCGAAGGCTTCGCCCTCTGACAGCTTGCAGCCCAAACGCACGGCCGACGCGCTGTGGTCGTATCTGGTCGGCGCCCAGCCGCCGCGCTGACATCGATCGATTGACGTGCTGGATTTGTGCGCTGCACAATCTATAAATGCCGCGCATGGCACCCCCCGCAAACGGCATTGGCGTTGCGGACCGGGCCCCACTACAGTCGCGGCAGTTTTTGCCGCTGTCACACAGCAATCTTCCGGCACGCGCCACCCGCGTGCTTTTTTTTAGCCGAGGAATCTGTATGAGCCCCAATTTCCGGACCGAACACGACTTTCTCGGCGAGAAGCAGATTCCTGCCCTTGCCTACTGGGGCGTGCACACGGCGCGCGCCGTCGAGAACTTCGCCATTTCCGGGACCCGCGTCTCGGCCATGCCCGAGCTGGTGCGCGCGCTGGCCTTCGTCAAGAAGGCGGCCACGCGCGCCAATGCTGATCTCGGCGCCATCGACCGCGACCGCGCGGCCGCGATCATCCTGGCCTGCGAGGACCTCATCGAAGGCAAGCTGCTGGACGAATTCGTGGTCGACGTGATCCAGGGCGGCGCGGGCACCTCGACCAACATGAACGCCAATGAGGTGATCTGCAACCTCGCGCTCGAGAAGCTCGGCCATGAAAAAGGCCGCTACGACGTGCTGCACCCCAACGACCACGTCAACGCCTCGCAGAGCACCAACGACGTCTACCCGACGGCGGTGCGGCTGGCGCTGTGGTTTGCCATCGGTCGGCTGCTCGAATCCATGGCCGCACTGCGCAAGAGCTTCGAAGCCAAGGCGCTCGAGTTCAAGGACATCCTCAAGATCGGCCGCACTCAGCTGCAGGACGCCGTGCCCATGACGCTGGGCCAGGAGTTCCTGACCTACGCCATCATGATCGGCGAGGACGAGGCCCGGCTCGGCGAAGCACGCGCGCTCATCGAGGAAATCAACCTCGGCGCCACCGCCATCGGTACCGGCATCAACGCGCCGCATGGCTATGCCAACCTGGCTTGCCAGTACCTGGCCGAGCAGACCGGCGTGCCGCTCAAGCAGTCGGCCAACCTCATCGAGGCCACGCAGGACACCGGCGCCTTCGTGCAGCTGTCGGGCGTTCTCAAGCGCGTGGCGTGCAAGCTGAGCAAGACCTGCAACGACCTGCGCCTGCTGTCGAGCGGGCCGCAAGCCGGCTTCGGCGAAATCCGCCTGCCGGCGCGCCAGGCCGGCTCGTCGATCATGCCGGGCAAGGTGAACCCGGTGATCCCCGAAGTGATGAACCAGGTGGCTTTCGAGGTCATCGGCAACGACATCACGGTAACGATGGCGTCGGAGGCCGGCCAGCTGCAGCTCAATGCCTTCGAGCCGATCATGGGGTGGAGCCTTTTCAAGAGCATCCAGCACCTGGGCAATGCCTGCACCACGCTGCGGCTGAACTGTGTCGACGGTATCGAGGCGAATCGCGAGTTCCTGGCCAAGCGGGTGCGGGAATCGGTCACGCTGGTCACCGCGCTCAATCCGCTGATCGGCTATGAAAAGGCGGCGCTGATCGCCAAAACCGCGCTCGCCACGGGCGGGCCCATCGACCTCGTGGCCGAATCGCTCGGCATCATGACGCGCGCCGAAATGGAGGCGCTGCTCGTGCCCGAAAATCTGACCCAGCCCGTGCGCCTGTCCGCGCCGGTGCCGCCGGCTGCCGAGCCCTCGGGCACAAAGGCTGCTTAGTGAAAGTCGGACAATGCCTATGGGTTCATCTGCACCACGACGGCGCCTCGGCGTGCGTGGCCGGTGCGGTCGTCATCAGGAATGCACCGGGTTGGCCCGGGTATTCCCCAAGACGTGAATGTCTAGAATTTCGTTGTATCTGTATCTCTTAGTCACCCTCAGGAGTTTTCCACATGAACAAGCAAGTATTGGCATTGGCAATCGCGGCACTGGCCGCAGGCAGCGCCTTTGCGCAGGCCAATGACACCCTGGCCAAGATCAAGGCCTCGGGCAGCATCACCGAGGGTGTGCGCGAGTCCTCCGGCCTGTCGTACACGCTGGGCAACGGCCAGTACACCGGCTTCCACTACGACGTCTGCGCCAACATCATCCGCGACATCCAGAAGCACCTGGGTCTTGCCAAGCTGGAAACCAAGTTCCAGCCCGTGACCTCGCAAAACCGCGTGCCGCTGGTGCAGAACGGCACGGTCGACCTCGAGTGCGGCTCCACCACCAACAACGCCACGCGCCAAAAGGACGTCTCCTTCGCAGTGACCACCTACGTCGAGGAAGTGCGCATCGCGGTCAAAGCCAATTCGGGCATCACCTCGATCAAGGACCTCAACGGCAAGACCGTGGCCACGACCACCGGCACCACGTCGGTCCAGACCCTGCGCAAGAACGAGCGCGCCGGCGGCATCGACTTCAAGGAGCTCTACGGCAAGGACCACTCCGACAGCTTCCTGCTGCTCGAATCGGGCCGCGCCGACGCCTTCGTGATGGACGGTTCCATCCTGGCTTCGAACATCGCCAAGTCCAAGTCGCCTGCCGACTACAAGATCGTCGGCGAAGTGCTCAGCGTGGAGCCCATTGCCATCATGATCCGCAAGGACGACGCCGCCTTCAAGAAGGTGGTGGACGACAGCATCAAGGCGCAGATCAAGAACGGCGACCTCGCCAAGCTCTGGGACAAGTGGTTCCTGAAGCCGATTCCCCCGGCCAACGTCACGGTGAACCTGCCCCTGTCCGACGCCACGAAGTCGGCCTGGGCCAACCCCAACGACAAGCCGATGGAAGAATACGCCGCCAAGAAGTAAACACGGCAAGGTCATCCGCGCAACGCCCGCCGCCCCCGGCGGGCGTTTGTTTTCGCAAATGCGGCGCGCGGGCATGGCCCCTGCAAGCTGGCAGTCTGGAAATCTGAAATAAGGAGAGTCCCCGATGGGATCAAACTGGGATTGGCAGGTCTTCTTGCAAGACCCGGGCGGGAAATACCCGACCTACTGGGAGTGGATGCTGTCCGCATGGGGCTGGACCGTGTCGGTCGCCCTGCTGGCGCTCGTCGTCGCGCTGGTGCTGGGTTCGCTCGTCGGCATCATCCGCACCTTGCCCAACAGCCCGTGGCTGGTGCGTTTCGGCAATGCCTGGGTCGAGCTGTTCCGCAACATCCCTCTGCTGGTGCAGATCTTCCTCTGGTACCACGTCATTCCGGCGCTGGTGCCCGTCATGAAGGGCGTGCCGAGCTTCGTGCTGGTGGTGCTGGCGTTGGGCTTCTTCACGTCGGCGCGTATTGCCGAACAGGTGCGCTCGGGCATCCAGGCGCTGCCCAAGGGCCAGCGCTATGCGGGCATGGCGGTGGGCTTCACCACGCCGCAGTACTACCGCTACGTGATCTTGCCGATGGCCTACCGCATCATCATTCCGCCGCTCACCAGCGAGACGATGAACATCTTCAAGAACTCGTCGGTGGCGTTTGCCGTGTCGGTGACCGAACTCACCATGTTCGCCATGCAGGCGCAGGAAGAAACCTCGCGCGGCATCGAGGTGTACCTGGCGGTGACGGGGCTCTACGTGATCTCGGCCTTTGCAATCAACCGCATCATGGCTTTCATCGAGAAGAAGACGCGCGTGCCGGGCTTCATCGTCTCGGCCAGCGGCGGCGGGGGACACTGACATGATGAATCTCGACCTGTCGTTCTATAACTGGGACGTCATCAGCAACTTCGTCGTCAAGGGCTTCTACTTCAGCATCATGCTGACGATCGTGGCCACCATCGGCGGGGTGCTCTTCGGTACCGTGCTGGCGCTCATGCGCCTGTCGGGCAAGAAATGGCTCGACGCGCCGGCCGCCGTCTACGTCAACGGCATGCGCAGCATTCCGCTCGTGATGGTGATCCTGTGGTTCTTCCTCCTGGTGCCGGCCTCGTTCTACGCGGCCTTCGGTTCCATCGGCTCGAACTACCGCTCCGAAATTTCGGCCGTGATCACCTTCATCGCGTTCGAGGCGGCCTACTTCAGCGAGATCATGCGCGCGGGCATCCAGTCGATTCCGCGCGGCCAGGTGCATGCGGGCCAGGCGGTCGGCATGACCTACGGCCAGAACATGCGCCTGGTGGTGCTGCCGCAGGCGTTCCGCAACATGCTGCCGGTGCTGCTCACGCAGACCATCATCCTGTTCCAGGACACCTCGCTGGTCTATGCCATCGGCGCCTACGACATGCTCAAGGGCTTCGAGACCGCGGGCAAGAACTTCGGCCGCCCAATCGAGGCCTATTTGCTCGCAGCCGTCGTCTACTTCATCATGTGCTATGCCTTGTCGTGGCTCGTCAAGCGCCTCCACAAGAAAATCGCGATCATTCGCTAGTCGAGTGTCTGAACCGGAGAGAAAGAAATGTCCGAGAAAATGATTGAAATCAAGAACGTCTCCAAGTGGTACGGCCCGGTGCAGGTGCTCAACGATTGTTCGGTGAGCATCTCCAAGGGCGACGTGGTGGTGGTGTGCGGGCCCTCGGGCTCGGGCAAGTCCACCCTCATCAAGACCGTGAACGCGCTCGAACCCTTCCAGAAGGGCGAGATCACCGTCAACGGCATTCCGCTGCACGATCCCAAGACCAACCTGCCGAAGCTGCGCTCCAAGGTCGGCATGGTGTTCCAGCACTTCGAGCTGTTCCCGCACCTGTCGGTGACCGAGAACCTCACGATCGCGCAGATCAAGGTGCTCGGCCGCAGCCCCGACGAAGCCAAGACTCGCGGCCTCAAGATGCTCGACCGCGTGGGCCTGATGGCGCACAAGGACAAGTTTCCGGGTCAGCTCTCTGGCGGCCAGCAGCAGCGCGTGGCCATTGCCCGCGCGCTCAGCATGGACCCGATCGTGATGCTGTTCGACGAACCCACCTCGGCACTCGACCCCGAAATGGTCGGCGAAGTGCTCGACGTGATGGTGAGCCTGGCCAAGGACGGCATGACCATGATGGTGGTTACGCACGAAATGGCCTTTGCCCGCAAGGTGGCAAGCCGCGTGATCTTCATCGACGTGGGCGGCAAGATCCTGGAAGACTGCCCGAAGGACGAGTTCTTCAGCCACCCCGAAAACCGCCAGCCGCGCACGAAGGATTTCTTGAACAAGATTCTGCAGCACTGATCGATTCGCTGCGGCGCCAAAAAGCAAAAGCCACGCTGTTCGCAGCGTGGCTTCTTTATTTGTTGCCTGGAACTGCTATGGCAGCCGCGCGACGTGTGCGGCCAGCAGATCGAAGAAGCCCTGCGCATCGCCGTCCGCGATCCAGTTCACGTTGGCAGGGCGCTTCAAGCTGCCGTGCCAGTCGGCGACTGTCTGCCCAAAGCCCATGCCTTCGCGGCTGTCGACTTCGACGTTGATCAGCCTGCCGCTGAAAAGCGAGGGCTGCAGCAGGTAGGCAATAACCGTGGCGTCGTGCACCGGGCCTCCGGGCATGTCGTAGTGCTGCATCTCCTGTGGCGCATAGGCGTCGAGGATGTCGGCAACGATGACGCCGGCCCGGTTGCCGATGCCCCGCAGCCGCGCGATGCGCTCGTCGCTCGTGAGAATCTTGTGCGTCGCGTCGAGCGGCAGCATGGTGATCGGCACGCCGCACTTCAGCACGGCCTCGGCCGCATGCGGATCGGCAAACACGTTGAACTCCGCGGTGGGCGTGATGTTGCCGCCATTGAAATGCGCGCCGGCCATGAGCACCAGTTCGCGCAGGCCGCGCACGATCTCGGGTGCTTGTGCGAGAGCAAGCGCCAGGTTGGTTTGCGGCCCGAGCATGGCAAGCGTCACGCTTCGCTCGGGCGCGGTGCGCAGTGTGCGGATCAGGTAATCGACGGCATGGCCTTCGGCCAGCGGCGTCGCCGGTTCATGCACATCGACGCCAATGATGCCTTCGCGGCCGTGGATGTTGGCCGCGTAGATGGGTGTGCGCTGCAGCGGGCGTTCCGCGCCGGCGTACACCGGAATGTCCGGCCGGCCGGCCCATTCGCAGGCGAGGAGTGCATTGCGCGAGGTCTTGGCCAGCGGAACATTGCCGGCCACGGCGGTCAGCGCCTGAAGCTCCAGCGCTTCAGGCGCCGCCATGGCAAACAGCAGCGCGATCACATCGTCCGCGCCCGGGTCCGTGTCGATGATCAGGGTGTGGTGCATCGCGATATTGTCGCGGCCACCCCGAACGACGCGGGACCTGTCTACTTACTTCTTGCGCGCGGCGATGGCCTTTTCGGCCGTTGCCACAAGGTCTGCGCCCACCGTGTTCTTCCACTTGTCGTACACCGGGCGCGTGGCCTTCACGAAGGCTTCGCGCTCGGTGGGGGTGAGCTGCGTCACGGTCACGCCCATGCCGGCGATGTCCTTCAGCACCGGCTTGTCGGCTTCGACGAGGCCCTTGCGCGCGAGTTCGATCTCCTGCTTGCCGGCATCGACCGCGGCCTGGCGCACGATGGCCTGGTCGGCCGGCGTCCACGAGGCCCAGATTTCCTTGTTGACCACGAAGACCAGCGGATCGGCGACGTAACCCCAGGTGGTCACGAACTTCTGTCCCACGTTCTGCATCTTGAGCACGGTGAACAGGAAGAGCGGATTCTCCTGGCCGTCGACCGCGCCGCTGGCGAGCGCGGGCTGTGCGTCGGCCCAGCTCATCTGCGTGGGATTGGCACCGAGGGCGGTGAACATGTCGGAATAGATCGGCGAGCCGACGACGCGGATCTTCATGCCCTTCAGGTCTTCGGGCGACTTGATCGGCTTCTTCGAGTTCGTGATTTCGCGGTAACCGTTCTCGCCCCAGGCGAGCGGCACCACGCCGGCCTTGTCGAGGGTCTTGAACATTTCCTTGCCGACTTCGCCCTGGGTGAGCGCATCGATGGCCGCGTAGTCGGGCATCAAAAAGGGCATGGAGAACAGGTTGAGCTGCTTGACCTGCGGCGACCAGTTGATGGTGGAGCCCACGGCCATGTCGATCACGCCCTGGCGAAGTGCGCTGAACTCGCGGGTCTGGTCGCCTTGAATGAGCGACACGCCGGGGTAGAGCTTGATGTTGATGCGGCCTTGGGTACGTTCCTTCACGAGGTCGGCCCAGATCTTTCCGGCTTGGCCCCACGGTGTCGGCGGGCCGAGCACGAGCGACATTTTGTATTCGGGCTTGTAGGCGGCCTGCGCCATGGCGCCGGTCGAAAAGAGGCCGAGTGTGGCGGCGACGGCGGCAAGGCCAAGCAGGGTGCGGCGGAATTTCATTTGAGGTCTCCTTGTTTTCTGAACACAACTAAGCGATGAATGGTTTTGGGGACGGTACGTTCGGGGCGGATGCATTCAGGGCGCGTGCACAGGCCACCGGGTACTCCCCTCCGCGAATGTCCCCCGGGCTTCGCCCTCCTCCTTTATTTCGCTGCGGGGAGCACCCGGCGCCCTGCGCCCACTGGGCGCTGCGCTTGTTCCGCTCGATCAATAACCGCTCTGGACAACGATCCCGTCGATGGGGTGCCTTGCGCAGCGAAATAAAGGAGGAGCCCGAAGGGCGGGGGACATTCGCGGAGAAAGGTACCCCGTCGGCGGGAGCGCGCCCTGAAACGTGACCAAATGCCGAACCAAGCACTTCACGAATAGCGCGCGGCTTCACCTCAATACCCCAGCTTCCGGGGAAGCCAAAGCGCGAGCTCAGGGAACGCGATCACCAGCACCATCACCACGAACATCGAGAACAGCATCCAGCCGACCCAGCGCACGGTCTCTTCCATGCGCACCTTGGCGATGCGGCAAGAGACCATGAGGTTGACCGCAAGCGGCGGCGTGAACTGGCCGAGCGCGACCTTGAGCGTGAGGATCACGCCGAACCACACCGGGTCCCATTTGTAGTACTGCACGATCGGCAGCAATAGCGGCACGAAGATCAGGAAGATCGACACGCCGTCCAGGAACATGCCCACCGTGATGAGAAGCAGGATCAAGAGCGCCAGGATTCCGTATTCGCCCAGGCCCGAATTCACGATGGCGCGCGTCACCGGGTCGATGATGCCCAGCGTCGAGAGCGAGTACGCAAAGATCCCCGCAAGCGACACCACCAGCAGGATCACCGCCGACAGCTCGCCCGATTCGCGCAATATGACGAACAGGTCGCGCACCTTGATGGTCCGGTGCACGCACATGCCCACGAAGAGGCCGTAGAACACCGCAACCACCGCCGCTTCGGTCGGCGTGAACCAACCCGCGCGCATGCCACCCAGAATGAGCACCGGCGCAGCCAGGCCCCAGATCGCTTCGCGAAAACTCTTCCAGAACGGCGGGCGCGGCAGCGTCGCTTCGAGCGCGCCCATCTTGTGTTGGCGGGCCAGCCACACGGCCGGGATCATCAGCGCCAGGCCGGCCATCACGCCCGGGATCATGCCGGCCGCAAACAGCGCCGGCACCGAGGCGCCGGGCACCAGCACCGAGTAGACGATGAACGCGACCGAGGGCGGAATCAGGATGTCGGTGGCCGCCGCGGCGCCCACCACGCTGGCCGAGAAGGCCGCCGGATAGCCCGCGCGCGACATCGCCGCGATCATCACCGCGCCCACGGCCGCGGCATTGGCCGGGCCCGAACCCGAGATGCCGCCGAGGAACATTGCCACCGCAATCGCCACCAGCGGCAGCATGCCCGGGCCGCGCCCGACGATTGCCACTGCAAAGTTCACGAGCCGCAGCGCCACGCCCGAGCGGTCGAAGATGGAGCCCACCAACACGAACATCGGAATGGCCAGCAGCGGATATTTGCCGAGGCCGGCATAGAAGTTTTGCGGCACGGCCAGCAAGCCGAACCACTGGGCGTCGCTGTTGGCGAGCGCAATGCAGGCGGCGCCGGCCAGGCCCAGCGCGGCGCCGATGGGCACGCCCACCAGCATCATCACCACGAAGGCGACGAAGAGCAGGGTGGCGATCACGTTGCGTCGCCCTTGCGGTTTTCGTTGTCGCCGTATTCCTTGCGGCCGCGGCGGACCATGAGGCCCACCGCACGCAGCGCGATGGTAAAGGACACGATCGGCAGCCACATCGAATACCACCAGGCCGGCAGCCCGATACCCGGCGTCGTTTCGTCGAAGCGGTAGTCGTCCCACACCATGCGGATGCTGAGCGCGCCGATCAGCGCGAAGAGGATGGCGATCATGAGCGCGCCGAATTGCGCGAGCCGCTTGCGGCGTGCCATCGATCCGCTCTCGGAAAAGTATTCGATGCGGATGTGCCGGTCGCGCGCCACCGCGGCCGAGCCGGCCACCAGCGCCAGCATGATCATGAGGAAAACGGAGAACTCCTCCGTCCACGCAAACGAAGAGTCGGTGAAGTAGCGCACCAGCACGTTGGCAAAGGTGATGAGCGCCAGCGCGCCCATGATGATGACGGTGAGCCAGTCTTCGATGGCGAGCGGCACCTTGGTGGGCTCGTCGGCGGCTTCTATGTCTGGGGGGAGGGGGCTGGCGGCGTCCAGCAGCGGGCCGGACTCGTTGGGAGTGGTCATCGAAGGGAGAGGGGGAAGCAGCTATGAATGGTAACGATCCATGACCATCCGTTCATCGGGGTTTTCCTAAGCTGCGGCCTCGTTCCCCAGTTCCCTCGACCCCCTTCGAGGCCCTTGGCGGCTACTCGAGCTTGGCGCCCGAGTCCTTGATCAGGCGCTCCCAGATCGGGCTTTCCTTCTTGTACACCGCGTTGAAAGCCTCGGGCGAACTGTCCTTCAGGTCGAAGCCCATTGCAGCCACGCGCGCCTGCACGTCGGGCTGGCGGGTGGCCTTGCCCACTTCGTCGGCGATGCGCTGCACGATGGGCTTGGGCGTGCCGGCCGGCATGGCAATGGCGAGCCAGCCGGTCACGCGGTAGGCCTCGTCCCTCAGCCCTTGCTCGGCCAGCGTGGGCACGTTGGGCAGCGTGGCCATGCGGCGCTCGCCGCTCACGCCGATGGCCTTGAGCTTGCCCGCCTCGATGTGCGGCTTGGCTACCAGCGCGCTCGCAAAGGCCATCTGGATCTGGCCGCCGATCAGGTCCTGCAGCATCGGCGATTCGCCTTTGTAGGCGATGTGGTTCATCTCGGCCTTCTGCGTGAGACTCATGTGCGCGCCCGCCAGGTGCGGGTAGGCGCCCACGCCATAGGAGCCGTAAGCCACCTTGCCCTTGTTGGCGACCACGTACTTCAGCAGCTCGGGCCCGGTGTTGGCGGGCACGCTGGGGTGAACCACCAGCACCAGCGGAGCGGTGGCAATCTGGTAGACCAGCGTGAGGTCGCGTTGCGTGTCGTAGGGCAGCTTCTCGTACAGGAACTGGTTGGTCAGAAGCGAGTTGCTCAGCGACAGCACGATGGTGTAGCCGTCGGCCGGTGCCTTGGCCACGGCATCGGTGCCGATGATCCCGGCGGCGCCGGGCTTGTTGTCGATGATGACGGGCTGGCCCAGGCCCGCCGCCATCTTCTCGCCCAGCACGCGGGCCAGCACGTCGGTCGCGCCACCGGGTGCAAAGGGCACCACCATGCGGATCGGCTTGCTCGGGTAGGTCTGCGCCCAGCTGGCGCCCGCGGCCGCCAGCGCGAGCGAAGCGATGCCGCAGTACAGGGCGCGTCGGGTGAGCCCGTAAGGGGTAAAAGTTGCGTTCATGTTTGCGATGTCTCCGGATGTCGTTGTGTTGTCTGTCGAAAAAAGAAGCGGGGCGTGGCTATTCCAGGAGCACCCGCGTCTTGAATGGAAGCGGCTCGAGCGCGGTGCGTATCCGCTCCTGCAGCGTGTCCGCGAGTGCGCCGGCAGCGGCAGCTTCGATGCGCACCTGCACCAGGCTTTCGCCCTCGCTCTGCACGCGCGGCCGCAGGTCTCGCGCCACCCCTAATTCGTCGCACACTTGCGCCACGGTGGCCGTGACCACGCGGCTCGCGGCCATCGCGCGAAGCTCGGGCTTGTAGATCTTGCCGACGTTGGTCATCGGCATGTTCTCGATGACGATGACCGATTTGGGCTTGGCGGGCGCCTCGTCGACGCGCGCGGCCGTGAAGGCCAGCAGTTCGTCCTCGGTGGCCGATGCGCCCGGCACCAGCGTGGCAAAGACCACCGGCAGTTCGCCGGCATACGCATCGGGTGCGCCCACCGCCGCGCACAGCTGCACCGCGGGATGCGCGCCCAGCGCGTCCTCGATCACCTTGGGGTCGATGTTGTGGCCGCTGCGGATGATCAGGTCCTTCGAGCGGCCGCTGAGGTTGAGCCGCCCCTCGCCGTCGATCCATCCCAGGTCGCCGGTCGCGAGCCAGCCGTCGACCGTGAAAGCCTTGGCGTTGTCGGCCGGATCGACGAAACCCGAAAACAGGTTGGGCGACTTGAACAGCACCATGCCCTGCTCGCCGGGCGGCAGGTCGCTGTCGCTGGCGTTGCCGTTCTCGTCAAGCGCCACGATGCGCATCTGCATGTAGGGCAGCGGAAACCCGACGCAGCCCGCGGGCCCGTCCACGCCCGGCGGCGTGATGGTCGAGATGCCCGCCATCTCGGTCATGCCCAGGCTCTCGTGCACGTGCAGGCCGAACAGGCGCTCGAAGCGCGCGGCGAGTTCCGGCGAGAGCACGGCGGCGCCGGTGCGGCAGTAGCCGATCGATGAAATGTCGGCGCCATTGAGCGGCATGTTCGCCAGCGCCGCAAGCACTGTGGGCACGGCCGAGAGCGATGTCGGCCGGTACTTCTCGACCAGCTTCCAGTAGTTGGCGAGCACCTCCTTGTTGCGCAGCAGCGAGGTCGTCGGAATGATCACCTCCATGCCTGCCGAGAGCGATGCCAGCGAAGCCGGCAGCACGCCCGCCACGTGGAACAGCGGATAGCCGTTGATGGAGATGCCTTGCTCGTTCATGCCCGCGACCTGCACGCTGGCCCACGCGGTGAACACCTGCGCGCCGTGGCTGTGGCGCGCGAGCTTCGGGGCGCCAGTGGTGCCGCCGGTATGAAAGTAGGCGGCAATGTCGGTCGGTGCGATGTCGCGGCCGCTCACGAGGCGATCAGACGGTTGTGCCGAGCGCAGCACGTCGAACTCGGCCACGCCCGGCAGCGCGCCCGCGCTGCCCGATCCTGTTTCATGCAGCGCGCCCGCCGCCCCCGGCGCTTCGTCATGCGGCGCCACGCGCAGCACGGTCGTGAGCGTGGGCACCTGCCCGCGCAAACGCATGGCCTTCGACCAC
Source organism: Variovorax sp. OV700 (assembly GCF_900099805.1). Taxonomy (GTDB): domain Bacteria; phylum Pseudomonadota; class Gammaproteobacteria; order Burkholderiales; family Burkholderiaceae_C; genus Variovorax. The sequence goes on from NZ_FNDR01000012.1 coordinate 68,559, forward strand.
ATGCCCGATTCGCTGTCGGAGCCATAGGCGATCAGCACCTTGGCGCGGCCGGCGGTCATCAGCGCCACCAGCTTCTCGTCGGTCAAGAGCGGATTGAGCGGCTGCACGATGCCGGCCGCCTCGCCGCCCCAGAGCGCGAGGTGGTACTCCAGGCAGCCCGGCAGCAGAACCGCCACCGCGTCCTCGGGGCCCACGCCCAGCGCATGCAGCATGTTCGCGGTCTGGTGGATGCCCGCGAGCAAGTCGGCATACGACCAGCGGATTGGTTCATCTGCCGGGTTGCCGGTGCGCAGAAAGGTCAGCGCGGTCTTGTTGCCGAAGGCCGCTCCCGCGTTGCGGAAGATCTCGTAGGTACTGCGGACTGTCAGCGCCTGCTCCAGCGGCGTCTCTTCGAGCTTACGGATGTCCGCCAGGCTGCGAACCGGCAACAGGGGGCGGAACGGCGCCCCGCCCGGACTTGTCTTCTTGTCGTTGCCTGTCATGTCGTCTCCTGATGTTGTCTCTTGCCGGCCGCGCGCGAATCGCTGTTTTACTGGTTCGTGATCTTGTTGTCGCGAATGACCTTGCCCCAGCGCTCGAAATCCTGGCGCATGCGCGTGCCGGTCTGCTCGGGCGTGCCGTAGGCCGCGAAGGAGCCGACGCTTTCGAGCTTGTCCTGCACTTCCTTGTCGGCCAACGCCGTCTTCAGCTCGGTGCTCATGCGGTCGACCACGTCCTTTGGCGTGCCGGCCGGCGCCAGTAGCCCGCCCCACGAAGTCGCATCGAACCCGGGAAAGCCCTGCTCGGCCACCGTCTTCACGTCGGGCAGCAGACTCACGCGCTTGCCCGAACCGACCGCGATGGCGCGCAGCGTGCCCGAGCGGATGTGCGGCATCACCGCCACCAGGTCGGAGAACATCGCAGGCACCTGCCCGCCGATCAGGTCGGTCACGGCTGGTGCGCTGCCGCGGTAGGGCACGTGCTGCATCTCGAACTTGCCGATGTTCTTGAGCTGCTCGGTCGTCAGGTGGCCGAAGCTGCCGGCACCCGCGGTCGTGTAGTTGAGCTTGCCGCCTTCGGCCTTGGCCTTGGAAATCAGGCCCTGCAGGCCGGTCACGTCGGGCAGCGACTTCGGGTTGACCACCATCACGATCGGCAGGTCGTACACCGTGCCCACGGGCGTAAAGCTTTTGAAGATGTCGTAGGGCGTCTGGCCGTACAGGTGCGCGGCCAGCAGCGTGGGCGTGGCCAGCATCACGAAGGTGTAGCCGTCGGGCGCCGCCTTGGCGGCAGCCGCCGCGCCGATGGTGCCCGAGGCGCCACTGCGGTTGTCGATGAGGATGTTCTGCTTCAGGCCCTGCGACATCTTCTGCGCCACGATGCGCGTGGCGACATCGGTCGGGCCGCCGGGCGGAAAAGGCACGATGACGGTGATCGGCTTGGACGGCCAGGCCTGTGCGAAGGTGGCGCCGGCCACGAGCGGAAGGGCCAGTGCGATGAGTGCACGGCGTGCGGGGTTGCGAAGGGAGCGGGAAGAAGAAAAAGCCATGAACATGTTCGAGGAATCGGAAGAAGAGCGGCGCCTTCAGACGACGCCGTTGGTTTTGAGTTGCGCGAGCCTGTCGTCCGACAGGCCGAGAAGCGACTGCAGCACCTCGTGCGTGCCTTCGCCCAGTTGCGGCGGCGCGCTGCGCACGGGCAGGCGTTCGCCGTCGAAGCGATAGGGCGGCGCCAGCACGTTGACCGTGCCGGCCACCGGATGCGGCTGCTCGGTGACAAGGCCGGCATCGGTCGCACGCTTGGAGTTCAGCGCTTCGAGCAGGCCGAGCACCTCGCCGCAGGGAATGCCCGATTTCGCGAGCTTCGCCAGCAGGTCTGCGCGTTGGCGCCTGGCCAATTCGGCGTGCAGCTCTGGCAGCAGCACTCCGCGGTTCGCCGATCGCAGGATGTTGGTCTTGAAGCGCTCGTCGGCCGCGAGGTCGTGCCGGTCGATCACCTCGGTGCAGAAGCGCGCGAACTGCGCGTTGTTGCCCACGGTGATGACCAGCGGGCCGTCGGCCGCATCGAACACGCCATACGGCACGATCGACGGATGCGAGTTGCCGTAACGCGGCGGGTCTTCGCCCATCAAGAGCGCCTCCAGGCCGTAGTAGGCGGTGATCATCAGGCCGCAGTCGAACAACGCCATCTCGACGTGGCGGCCCTTGCCGGTTTTTTCGCGCTGATAGAGCGCGGCCAGGATGGCCTGGGCCGAATACATGCCGGTGAACAGGTCGACCATGGCCACGCCGAACTTCAGCGGCGGCTGGTTGGCTTCGCCGTTGAGCGCCATCAGGCCGGCTTCGCCCTGCACCACGAGGTCGTAGCCGGGCCGCGCGGCCTCCGGGCCGGTGCGGTCGTAGCCCGAGATCGAGCAGTAGATGAGCCCCGGCTGCTCCTTGCTGAGCTGCTCGTAGCCGAGCCCGAGCTTGTCGATGCCGCCGAATTTGAAGTTCTGGATCACCACGTCGCAATGCTTCGCAAGGTCGCGCGCGATCTGCTGGCCTTCGGGCGTCTGCAGGTCGAGCGTGACCGAGCGCTTGTTGCGGTTCACGCTGTTGAAGTAGGCCGTCTCGGTCTTGCCGACGCGCAGACCCCAGTCGCGCGTGTCGTCGCCGCGGCCGGGGTGCTCCACCTTGATCACTTCGGCGCCCATGTCGGCCAGCACCATGCCGCACCAGGGGCCCGCGAGGATGCGGGACAGATCGAGCACGCGCACGCCGGCGAGCGGCAGCGATGAATTGAGCATGGGCATGAGGGCAGCTCCCTGGAAACGAGAAAGCCCCGCAGCGTGTGCGAGGCGTGAAGTCGGTGGGTGGCGGCGTCAGGACGACGGGTTCTGCTTCTGGCGGCGCAGCGCCGCGAAATCCGCCGTGCGCTTGCCGAGAAAAGCGCCGATGCCTTCGGCCGCTTCGTCATCGGCTTGCGACTCGACCATGAACACGGCCTCGGCTTCGAGCTGCTCTTCGAGCGTGGCGCGGTGCGCCTGGCGGCACAGCGTGTTGATGCGCGCGCTCGCGCGCTGCGGACCGTTGGCCACCTTGGCCGCAAGCGCGATGGCTTCGGCCAGCGCCGCGCCCTTGTCGGTCAGGCGGTTGACCGCGCCCAATGCATGCAGGCGCTCAGCCGGCATGCGGTCGCCGGTCAGGCACATCTCGGTCAGTACCTGGCGCGAGACGAACTCCGACAGAAAAGCCGTCGCGCCGCCGTCCGGCGTAAGGCCGACCTTGACGTAGGCGACCGTGTAGAAGGCATCGCGCGCCGACACGAGCATGTCGCAGGCCAGCGCCATCGAGAGGCCCGCACCGGCTGCGCCGCCTTCGACGGCCGCGATGACGGGCTTGCCGCAATCGCGGATCGCACGGATCAGGTCGTGCAGGCCTTCGAGCTTTTCGCGGCGCTCCGAGGCGGGCAGCTCGCGGCGCTTGGCCAAGAGGTTCAGGTCGCCGCCCGAGCAGAAGAAATCGCCCGCACCGGTGAAGACGACGGCGCCCACTTCCGGGTCGTTCACTGCGTCGGTGAGGGCGGCCGACAGTTCGGCGTACAGCGTCGGCGTGATCGCGTTGCGCGCGCCGGGGTTGCTGTTGGTCAGGATGCGGACGGCACCTTGCTGGGAGATCAACACGGTCTTGTCGGTCATGCCGCCACCTCCTTGCCGAGCGCGATGTAGCGCTGCAGATGATGGTCCTCGTCGCCGAGCTGGTGGTCGATCATCACGAGCCGCTTCGCGTAGTGCGGCAGCGGCAGCTCCCACGTCATGCCGATGCCGCCGTGCATCTGGATGCTTTCTTCCGCCACCAGCGCGCCGATGCGCCCGATGCTGAACTTGGCGGCCGACAGCGCGCGCTCGCGCGCCACGCGGTCGGTACTGTCGATGGCGGCCGCGGCATTGATCACGGCCGAGCGGGCCTGCTCGATCTCGAGCAGCAGATCGGCCATGCGGTGCTGCAGCGCCTGGAAGCTGCCGATCAGAATGCCGAACTGCTTGCGCGTGCGCAGGTAGTCGAGCGTCGCGGTCTTGGCGGCTTCCATCGCGCCCACGGCTTCGGCGCACAACGCGAGCACGCCGCGGCCGATGGCGCGTTCCAGCGTCGCACCGCCCTGGCCTTCGGTGCCCAGCAGTGCGTCGGTGCCCAACGTCACGCCGTGGAGAGTGAGTTCGGCGACACGGCCGCCGTCGATGGCGGGGCAGCCGCGCACCGTGAGGCCTGCCGTCTTCGCGGGTACGAGGAACAGCGAGATGCCGGCTTCGTCGTCCACGTTGCCCGATGTTCGAGCGGAAACCAGGAACAGGTCGGCCTGCTCGCCCTGCGGCACGACAGCCTTCGCGCCGTGAAGCACCCAGCCGTCGCCGCTGCGCTCGGCGCGGGTCGAAACTCGCGTGCGTTCGTAGTGCGTGTCGGCTTCGTCGTGCGCAAAGGCCGCGGCGGTAACGCCGTTGATGATGTCGCCGAGCTTTTCCTTCTGTGCGTCGTTGCCGGCGGCGCTCAGCGCTTCACCGACCATCACAGCACCCAGCAGCGGCTCGACCACGAGGCCGCGGCCCAGTGCCTCGAAGACCACGGCGATGTCGAAGCCGCCGCCGCCGAAGCCGCCGTCGGCTTCGCTGAACAGCGCGCCGATCACGCCGAGTTCGGCGAACTGCTGGAAGATCTCCTTGCTGAAGCCGTGCTCGGACTTCGCGATGCGGTCACGCGCATCGAAGGCGTACTGCTCGGCGATGAAGCGGTTCAGGCTGTCGGCGAGCATGCGCCGGTCTTCGGTGTGTTCGAAGTTCATTGCATGTCTCCTTTAAAGGCCCAGGATCATCTTGCTGATGATGTTCTTCTGGATTTCGTTGGAGCCGCCGAAGATCGACAGCTTGCGGTTGTTGAAGTAGCGCGCGGCCGCGGCCGATGCGTAGGCCGGGCCGAAGGTCTCGCCGTCGAAGCCGTCGTGCAACGCTTCTTCAACGAAGGGCCGCCCGTACACACCCATCGCCCGGCGCGCGAGCGACGAAATCTCCTGCCGGATCTCGGTGCCGCGAATCTTGAGCATCGAGCTCTCCGCACCTGGCACGCCGCCGCCAGCGACGGCCGCGATCACGCGCAGGTTCGTCGTCTTCATGTTCTCCAGGTCGATCTCGACACGCGCCATGCGTGCGGCAAAGGCCGGGTCTTCCGCCAGCGGCTTGCCGTTTTTCGTCTGCGTGGCCGCAATGCCCTTGAGCTGTTGGAGCGCGGCCACCGAGAAGCCCACGCCCGCGATGTTGGTGCGCTCGTAGGTCAAGAGGTACTTGGCGCATGTCCAGCCCTTGTTCTCTTCGCCGACGAGGTTCTCGGCCGACACGCGCACGTCGGAGAAGAACACCTCGTTCACCTCATGCTCGCCGTCGAGCGTGATGATCGGGCGCACTTCGACACCCGGCGAGGTCATGTCGATCAGCAGGAAGCTGATGCCCTCCTGCTTCTTCGCCTCGCGGTTGGTGCGCACCAGGCAGAAGATCATGTTGGCGTGCTGGCCCAGCGTGGTCCAGGTCTTCTGGCCGTTCACGATGTAGTGGGCGCCCTGCGCGTCGATGCCGCGCACGGCCGATGTCTTCACGGCCGCAAGATCGGAGCCTGCGCCGGGTTCCGAATAGCCCTGGCACCACCAGTCGTCGCCGTTCAGGATTCGTGGCAGCCAGCGCTGCTTCTGCGCCTCGTTGCCATACTTGAGGAGCACCGGGCCAAGCATGTTCACGCCGAAGGGCACGATGCGCGGCGCAAAAGCCAGCGCGCACTCGTGTTCGAAGATGAACTTCTCCACCGCCGTCCAGCCCGGGCCGCCGTACTGCTCTGGCCAGTGGTTCGCGAGCCAGCCGCGCGCGTTGAGGATGGCGTGCCACTCCTCCATGTCGGCCTTGGCGAGGATCTTGCCGCCGCCGACCTTGGCCGAAAGGCGCGCGGGCAGCTTGTCGGCGAGGAAGGCGCGCACTTCCGCGCGGAAGGCTTCTTCTTCGGGGGTGAAGTTCAGGTCCATCGCTGGCTCCTCAGAAAATCTCAAAGAGGCCCGCAGCGCCCATGCCGCCGGCGATGCACATCGTGACGACCGCGTACTTTGCGCCGCGGCGCTTGCCCTCGATCAGCACGTGGCCCGCAAGGCGCGCGCCGGTCATGCCGAAGGGATGGCCGATGGAGATCGCGCCGCCGTTCACGTTGAGGCGTTCCGACGGAATACCCAGCTTCTCCTGGCAGTAGATCGACTGCGAGGCAAAGGCTTCGTTGAGTTCCCACAGATCAATGTCACTCACCTTCAAGCCGTGACGCGCGAGGAGCTTGGGGATTGCGAACACCGGGCCGATGCCCATTTCGTCAGGCTCGCAACCGGCCACGGCCAGGCCGCGGAACGCACCCAGCGGCCTCAGATTGGCGCGCTCTGCTTCCTTGGCTTCCATCAGCACGCAGGCCGACGCGCCATCGGAAAGCTGCGAGGCGTTGCCCGCGGTGATGAACTTGTCCTCGCCCAGCACCGGCTTCAGCTTGGCGAGCGCTTCGTAGGTGGTGCCGCGGCGGTTGCAGTTGTCTTCCGTGGCGGTGACTTCGCGGTGGCTGACTTCCTTGGTGTCCTTGTCGGTCACCGCCATCGTGGTGGTGCAGGCGATGATCTCGTCCTTGTAGCGGCCGGCGAGCTGCGCTTCTTCGGTCTTGCGCTGGCTCTCGGCCGAGAAGCGGTCCTGCGCCTCGCGGCTGATGCCGTAGCGCTGCGCCACGATGTCGGCGGTTTCGATCATCGCCATGTACAGCGCAGGCTTGTGCTCGACGATCCACGGGTCCAGGCTGAGGTCGCCGCCGTCGCCAGGGCTGCGGCCGCGGATCTGCGAGATGCTTTCGACGCCGCCCGCAATCATGGCCGGCGCGCCGTCCACCACGATGCGGCCCGCCGCCATTGCTATCGCCTGCAAGCCCGAGGCGCAGAAGCGGTTCACCGTGGTGCCGGCGATGCTGATCGGCAGGCCTGCGCGGATGATGCTCTGGCGCGCGATGTTGCGGCCCGTGGTGCCTTCGGGGTAGCCGCAGCCGAGGATCGCGTCCTCGATCAGCGCGGGGTCGAGACCCGAGCGCTCGACGGCCGCGCGCACCGCAAAGGCGGCCAGCGTGGCGCCGGGCGTGATGTTGAACTCGCCGCGGTGCGCCTTGGTGAGCGGGGTGCGGGCGGTGGAAACGATGACAGCTTCACGCATGGGATGACTCCTTGGTGGACGAGCCCGGACGGACTCGGATGAACTCTGATTACTCGGATTGATTGAGGCTTGCGAAATCGGCACCGCGTTCGACCAGATCCACCAGCAGCGGCGAGGGCTGCCAGAAAAGCGGGTCTTCCTTCGCGAACTCGCGGATGTCGGCCAGCACCTTGGCGAGGCCCACGGTGTCGGCGTACTTCATCGGGCCGCCGCGGTGGCGCGGGAAGCCGTAGCCGTAGAGAAAGGTCACGTCCACGTCGAGCGGGCGCAGCGCGATGCGCTGGTGCACGACGTTGGCGCCTTCGTTGATCATCGCGGCCATGTAGCGGCGCATGATTTCTTCCTCGGTGAAGGCGCGCGGCTTGATGCCCGCGCGTTCGCGCTCGGCGTCGATGATGGCCAGCACCTCGGGGTCGGGCGTGCCGGTGCGCGCGCCTTCGGGATACAGGTAGTAGCCGCGCTGTGTCTTCTGGCCGAACCAGCCGCGCTCGCAGATGCGGTCGGCAATCTGCACGTAGCGCGCCTTCGGGTCGCGCGTGGCGGCCTTGCGCTTGCGCGTGGCCCAGCCGATGTCGCCGCCGGCCAGGTCCGACACCTGGAACGGCCCCATCGGATAGCCGAAGTTGCGCACCGCCTCGTCGATCTGGTAGGGCGAGGCGCCGTCTTCCATCATGTGGTCGGCAGCCTGGCGGTACACGGCCAGGATGCGGTTGCCGATGAAGCCGTCGCACACACCGGCGCGCACCGGCACTTTCTTCAGCTTCTTCGCGAGCTCGAAGCCGGTGGCGACCACGTCGGCGCTCACCTTGGCGGGCACCACGATCTCGAGCAGCTTCATGATGTTGGCCGGCGAGAAGAAGTGCAGGCCCACCACGTCCTGCGGACGCGAGACGCTGGCCGCGATCTCGTCGATGTCGAGGTACGAGGTGTTGGTGGCCAGCACGGCGCCGGGCTTGCACACGCGGTCGAGCTCGGCGAACACGGCCTTCTTCACGCCCATGTCCTCGAACACGGCCTCGACCACGATGTCGACCTGCCCGAGCGCGTCGTAGCTCGTGGAGCCCGAGAAGCGCGCCATCACCGCGGCCTTGGCTTCGGGCGTCATGCGGCCCTTCTTGATGAGGCCGTCGTACACCTTCTCGACATACGAGCGGCCGCGCGCGAGGCTGGGCTCGTCGCGCTCGATCATGGTCACGGGCATGCCCGCGTCGAGCATGGCCACCGCGATGCCCGCGCCCATGGTGCCGCCGCCGACGATGCCGGCCGCGTCGAGCGCGCGCGGCTTGGCCGCCTTGGTTTCGGGCGCCTTCAGCACTTCGCGTTCGGCAAAGAAGGCGTGGATCAATCCCGCGCGCTGCGGACTGTCGATGCATTGCAGGAAGAGCTTGCGCTCGAGCGCCATGCCTTCGGCGAAGGGCAGCGTGAGCGCGGCTTCGACCGCTTCGATGATCTTCATCGGCGAGAACAGGCCGCGGCTCTTCTTGGCGGTGTCGGCCCGCGCGGCTTCGAGGGCGGCGCGGCTGGCCTCTGCGTCGGCCAGGCCGGCGGCCTCGCGCGTGCGGCGCACTGAGGCCTTTGCGGCGACGAGCTCGTTCGCATAGGCGAGGCCATCGGCGAGTGCATCGGCTTCGTTGCCCAAGCGATCGACGAGTCCAAGCGACAGCGCTTCCTTCGCGCCCGCATGGCGGCCGCTGAGCATCAGTTCGAGTGCGGGCTTCACGCCGACGAGCCGCGGCGCACGCTGCGTGCCGCCGGAGCCGGGCAACAGGCCGAGCGCCACTTCGGGCAGGCCCAGCTTGGCCGACGGCGCGGCAAGGCGGTAGTGCGCCGAGAGCGCCACTTCGAGACCGCCGCCCAGCGCTGCGCCATGGATCGCCGCGACCACCGGCTTGCTGCAGTTCTCGATCTTCAGGCACACCTCCGGCAGCGATGGCGGCTGCGGCGTCTTGCCGAACTCGCGGATGTCGGCGCCGGCGATGAAGTTGCGGCCCGCGCCGACGATCAGCACCGCCGTCGCGCCGCCGTCGGCCTCGGCCGCGTCGATCGCAGCCACGAGGCCGCGGCGCACGTCCACGCCCAGGGCGTTGACGGGTGGGTTGTCGATGGTCACCACGAACACGTCGCCTCGACGTTCGAAGGCGACGGGACCGGAAGACGTGGAGGGGCTGGAGCTTGAGGTGGCCATGTGCTTTGTCTCTTGCGTGGCGAGCCCTGCAACGCGAGGGGCTCGAGGCTCTGGGGTGAACCTCGCATTCTTGGTCCGCGCCGCCGCTTTGACAATTGCATAGCCCATTGACAGACTGTCAAAGAATTTTTGACACAATCGGGGTATGGACGTCCAATCGCTGACCCTGCTGGTGGAAATCCTTGACGCCGGCAACCTGAGCGCGGCGGCCCGCCGGCTCAAGATGAGCCGCGCCAACGTCAGCTATCACCTGAACCAGCTGGAGCGCTCGGTCGGCGCGCAGCTGGTGCGGCGCACCACCCGCCGCGCCGAGCCGACCGAGATCGGCTTGCGCCTGTACCAGCATGGCGTCGCCATCCAGACCGAGCTCTTGGCCGCGCGCGAGTCGGTCACCACGCTGGGCGAGGGGCTGCAGGGCCGCGTGCGGCTGAGCGTGCCCAGCGGCTACGGACAACTGGTGATGGCCGACTGGCTGATCGACTTCAAGCGCCAGTACCCCGGCATCGTGCTCGACGTGGTGTTCGAAAACCGCATCGAAGACCTGCTGCGCGACGAGGTCGATATCGCGGTGCGCGTGATTCCCGAGCCGCCGCAGAACCTGGTGGCGCGCGACCTGGGGCCGGTGCGCTACGTGGCCTGCGCGTCACGCGACTATGCACATAAGCATCCGCTGCCGGTGCAGCTCGACGAACTGCAGGGCGCGCCCGTGGTCACGGCGGCCGTCATAGGCCGGCAGCTGCGCGTGTCGGCCTACCAGGGCCAGAATCTGGGAGTGGTGCGGCGCGAGGTGATCCTGGAGCCGACGTTGATCTCGGAGAACTTTCTGTTCCTGCGCCAGGCCGTTCTCGCGGGCCTGGGCATCGGCCTCGTGCCCGACTACGTGGTGCAGGAGGACGTGCGCAAGGGCGATGTGGTGACCACGCTCGACGACTGGCGCCTCTCCATCTTCGGAACGCAGATGTTCATGCTCTATATGCCGAACCGCCAGCACACCCGCGCGATCCGGACCTTCATCGACTTCATCCTGGAGCGCGTGCGGGCGCCTGGCGCCGAACCGGCCGATCAGTCGCAGCGGTAGGTGACTTCGGCATTCGGCGCGCGGGCTGCCGCCTTTGGGTCGAGGTAGCGCAGCGGGGCGCCGAAGTTGCGGCAGTAGGCCTCCGCGTCCTTTGCCGTGGGCGACTTGTACACGCCGTCCCCCAGCCGTGTGACGAGGGGTGCCGGCCCCGATGCGCATGCCGCGAGGAGAGCGGCCGGAACGAGCAGGCAGAGGGTGAGGGAGCGTCGCATCGGGAAGGCGCAAGGCTGCGCAGAGGAACAAGAAGCCCGCGACTTTAGCGCCTGCCGGTCCGGCGCCGGCTGGGATGAGATGACCAGCGGCATGTTTTCTGCTGTACTGGCCGCATGAACGATGCCGCTCCCCGCGCCGCCCTGATGCCACTCGCCGTGCAACCGCTGACGCCGCAAGCCTTCGCACCCTATGGCACTGTGATCGAGGCACCGGCCGGCGCAGGCCGCCCGATCAACGGCGGCAATGCGCAGCGCTTCGACCTGGTTTCCGATCTGCAGCTCGGCACCGCGAACGGCCGGCCGATGCTCGCACTGTTCCGCGCAGAGGCGCGGCGCTTTCCGCACCAGGTCACGGAGATGGAGCGCCACGCGCTCGGCAGCCAGACCTTCGTGCCGCTCGGAGAAAGGCGCTTCGTCATCGTGGTTGCGCCGCGCGGCGCGGCGCCGTCTCCGGAGACGCTTGCCGCTTTCATCACCGACGGGCTGCAGGGCGTAACGCTCGCGCCCGGCACCTGGCACCACGCGCTGCTGGCCGTGGACGCGGGCGACTTCGTGGTGGTGGAGCGTGCCGGCGATGCGGTCGATTGCGACACCTGCGCGTTCGCGGCGCCGGCGATCGTCGACTGGGAAAGCTAGGCGCTCTTGCCGGCGGGCTTTTTCTTCCCGGCGAGACTTTGCGCCACCTGAACAGCCTCCCGGGCCAGCGCCGTCAACGCTTCGTGGTCTTCGATGGTCTCGATGGGAACCTGGAAATACTTTCGCACCTGCACGCGCCGGGCCTTCGTGTCGTAGGCAAAGCATTGGCTGCCCAGCTTCTCGTATTTCGGCCGGGTGTCCTTGTCCACGACGAAGTACAGGGTGCTGCCCATGATCATCCCGAACTGCGTGGCATCGGCCGACAGCCCCGTTCCGCCGAAGAAGCGGGTCCTGGCGATGCGCGGGATTCCGGAGAGTCGGTCCACGATGAAATCGGCGAACTGCGACGAGGCTTCCGACATGATGTTGCTGGCGCCAGGCGCCGGATGGAAAGAGCGCAGTGTCGCCGAGTCAGCCCGCCGCGATGTGCTCTGCCATCCGGATCAGCGACAGGTCCGATCCGGCCGGCCCGAGCAGCGAAATACCGAGCGGCGCACCGTCGCGCTGCGCGAGCGGCATCGACAACTGCGGAAAGCCCGCGAGCCCCGCGATGCAGAGCATCTGGATCGCGCGGTTGCGATAGTCCTCCAGCCCCGCTTCGCTCTCGCTGCGCAGCGGCGCGATGTCGGGCATGGTCGGCATCAGCAGCACGCCGTCGGTGCCGAGCAGTTGCGCCAGGTGGCCGCGGAAGGCGGCGCGAAACGCGCGGCCGGCGGCAATCTGCGCGTCGGTCACGTCGCGCGACCAGGCAAAGCGCTCGGCCACGCCAGGACCGAGGGGTGGCGCGTAGCGTTCGATCAACGGACCGTCGGTGAGCCAGGCCTCGTGCGCCTGCACGTAGCGAAAATTCCAGTACATCGCATCGAAGGAGTCGAGCGCAACGTTGATGCCCTGCGCTTCGCCGAATACGTCCTGCACGCGCGCGGCTGCATCGGCCAGTGCACCGGCAGCGGCCGGTGCGGCAAGCGACCAGACGTCTTCGGGGCGCAGCAGCCGCACGCGCTGCGGGAGCGCGGGCGCGTCGTCGCCCAGCAGCACGTCGGCCACGCGCGCGAAGGTGCCGATGTCGCGTGCGAACCAGCCGCAGGTGTCCAGGCTGGGCGACAGGTCCAGTACGCCATCGAGGCTCACGCGGCCGTGCGTGGGACGCAGGCCGTACAAGCCGCAATGGTTGGCCGGTGCGCGCACCGAGCCGCCGGTGTCGGTGCCCAGCGCGAAGTCGCAAAGATTCCACGACACCGCCGAGGCCGAACCCGACGAGCTGCCGCCCGTGATGCGGTCCTTGGCCGCGCCGTTGATCGGCGCGCCGAAATGCGCGTTGTTGCCGTTCATCGAGAACGCGAGTTCGTCGGTCACCGTTTTGCCGATGAAGCGGGCGCCCGCATCGAGCAGCTTCTGCACTGTGGGCGCGGTGCGCGTCTTGATGCCCGACATGGCAAGCACGATCGGGCTGCCGCCGCCCGTCGGGTAGCCCGCCACGTCGAACAAGTCCTTGGCGGCAAAGCTCAGGTCGGCCAGCGGACCGGTGCCTGCGCGCGCCACGGGCACGTCGGGGTAGGGAACGAAAGCATGTGCGGGGTCGAACAGCGGCATGGCGATGAAGGGTTTGGACGAAGAGATTTCAGGCGACCAGGACGGGCGCGGTGGCCGCGGCGGCGTCCGGGCGGATGCAGCGCGCGCGGTGATTCGGCGCAAGCTCCACCGCCGTGGGCTGCGCGGCCCGGCACATGTCATTCGCAAGCGCGCAGCGCTCGGCAAAGGCGCAGCCCGGCGGCAGGGACGAGAGGTCGGGCGGCGCGCCGCCGATGGTCTCAAGCCGCGTGCCACGCGCCAGCGCACCGTGCGCGCGGCTCTTGAGCAATGCGATGGTATAGGGATGCCGCGGCGAGCGGATCAACTCGCGGGCGGTGCCTTCCTCGACGATGCGCCCGGCATACATCACGGCAATGCGGTCGGCCACTTCGACGGCCGCGCCGATGTCGTGCGTGACGAAGATCACCGAAAGACCAAGGTCGCGCTGCAGTTCGCGCAGCAGCAGCAGAATCTGGATCTGCACCGTGGCATCGAGTGCGGTGGTCGGCTCGTCGGCCAGCAGCAGCTGGGGCTTGCAGGCCAGTGCCAGCGCGATCATGGCGCGCTGGCGCATGCCGCCCGACATCTCGTGCGGATAGGCGGCCAGCCGGCGTTCGGGGCTCGGAATGCGCACCCGTTCGAACAGCGCAAGCGCGCGCTGCCGCGCCTCGGATTCGGAAGCGGCTTCATGGCGGCGAATCGATTCCACGATCTGGGCGCCCACCGAATACACCGGGTCGAGCGCCAGCAAGGGCTCCTGAAAGATCATCGACGCCACCTTGCCGCGGAAGTCGAACAGCTCGCGCTGCGGCATCGCAAGCACGTCGCGGCCCGCCACCTGCACCTGGCCGCCAATGCGCGTGCGACGCTCCGGATGCAGGCGCAGCAGCGTTCGCATGGTCACGCTCTTGCCCGAGCCCGATTCGCCGATGAGCGCCACCACTTCACCGCGCCGCACGTCCAGGCTCACGCCGCTGACGGCATGCACGGGCTTGCGTCCGCCCGAGAAGGTGACGCTGAGGTCGCGCAGGCGGACCATCGGTTCGCCGTCGAGAATGACGTTGCTGTTGGTGCTCATGCTGCTCGCCTCATCGCTTGTTGCGCCAGCGGATGCCCGCTTCCAGGCTCGTGGACCAGGCAGCTCACCGCATGCTGCGAGCCCGTGGCAATGCGTTCGGGAACGACCTGGCTGCACACCGGCGCGGCCAGGGCGCAGCGCGGATGAAAGCGGCAGCCGGTGGGCGGGTCGATGGGGTTCGGCGGGTCGCCGGCCAGCGGGGCTTCCTCGGTGCGATGGTCGGGGTCCATCGAGGGCATGGAGGACAGCAGCGCGCGTGTGTAGGAATGGGCCGGCGCCTCGTAGAGCGCGTCGGCCGGTCCGATCTCGGCCACCTGGCCGAGGTACATCACCATGACGCGGTCGCTCACGTAGCGGACCACGTTGAGATCATGGCTGATGAAGAGGTAGGTGAGGCCGAATTCGGCCTTGAGGTCTAGCAGCAGGTTGATCACTTGTGCCTCGACTGATTTGTCGAGCGCCGACACGGCCTCGTCGAGGATGACCATGCGCGGCTGGAGCGCCAGCGCACGCGCGATGTTGACGCGCTGGCGCTGGCCGCCTGAAAGCTCGTGCGGATAGCGCTCCGCAAAGCGCTGCGGCTCGAGGCCGACGCGCGACAGCAGGTCGCGCGCGCGGGCCACGGCTTCTCGTCGTGTCACACCATGCACCTGCGGGCCGAAGGCGATCGAGTCCTCGATGGTGAGGCGCGGGTTGAGGGAGGCGTAGCTGTCCTGGAACACCATCTGCACCTGCCGGCGGAATTCCTTCAGCGGCAGGTCGCGGCTTCCGACCTCGCGGCCGTCGAACACGACTTCGCCGCGCGTCGGTTCGATGAGCTGCATCAGGAGACGCGCGGTGGTCGACTTGCCGCAGCCCGATTCGCCGACCACGCCGAGCGTCTCGCCCTTCATTACCTCGAAGTCCACGCCGTCCACCGCGCGCACCATGCCGCCGCCGCGGCCCAGCGGATCTTTCTTGAGCGGGAAGTGCTTGACGAGTCCTGCAATGGTGAGAAGCGGTTGTGCGGGGCCGCCGATGTCTTTCAGTGCGTCCATGCGGTCATGCCTCTGTCGGTTTGCGTTGCGGGTGCTCCTGATTCAGGGCGTGTGCACAGGCCACCGGGTACTCCCCTCCGCGAATGTCCCCCGCCTTCGGCTCCTCCTTTATTTCGCTGCGGGGAGCACTCGGCGCCCTGTGCCCAATGGGCGCTGCGGTTGTTCCGCTCGATCAACGACCGCGCCGCATGACGGTCACGTCGATGGGGTGCCTTGCGCAGCGAAATAAAGGAGGAGCCCGAAGGGCGGGGGACATTCGCGGAGCAAGGTACCCCGTCGGCGGGAGCGCGCCCCGAACAAACCAACCGCGCACTCCGAGGCACAAAAAGACAAGCGCCCATCACGAACCCTTGTTGTCCATCGCAGAACGCAAGCCGTCCGACAGGATGTTGAAGGAAATCGACGTGATGAAGATCATCACCCCCGGCAGCGCGGCCACCCAAGGCTGCACGTAGATCGCCGTGCGCAGCGTGTTGAGCATCAGGCCCCACTCCGGCTCTGGCGGCTTCACGCCCAGGCCCAGGAACGAGAGGCCCGAGGCCAGGATCATCGACACCGCGATCAGGCTGGTGGCGTAGACGAAGATCGGCCCGAGCACATTTCCCAGCACGTGAACCCGCACGATGGTGAACGGGCTCGCACCCGAGGCGCGCGCCGCCTCCACGTAGTCGCGGTTGCGCACCTGGGTGGTGACGCTCTCGGCCACACGCGCGATCTGCGGAATGAACACGATGGTGAGCGAGATCAGCGAGTTGACCACGCCCGCGCCCAGCGTGCCCGACAGCGCAATGGCCAGCAGCACCGAGGGAAAGGCGTAGAACACATCGATGGTGCGCATGACCAGCGTGTTGGTGATGCCGCCCGCATAGCCGGCAACCAGGCCGATGACCGTGCCGAGCACGAAAGCGCAGAGCACCGGCGTGATGCCGATGAAGAGCGACAGCCGCGCACCGACGATCAGCCGGGAGAGCATGTCGCGCCCGAGCTCGTCGCTGCCCAGCGGCAGGCCCGCGGTGCCGATGGGCTTGAGTCGCTTGAGCATCGACGACTGGTAGGCGTCGGCCGGTGCGATCCACGGGCCGATCAGCGCAAGCGCGATCAGCAGCAGCACGACGATGGCCGCGCCCACCGCTACCGGGTCGCGCCGGAAGCGCAGCCAGACGGAGGCCCAGTAGCCGCGGGAGCGCTGGGCCGGCAGCGGCTCGACGGCGGCCGCGACAGGGGAAGAAGAAGCGAGCACGGTGGACATGGCTTTTCCGGTTTCTTCTTCAGGCACGCGCAATGCGCGGATCGAGCAGCGTCTGCAGCACGTCGACCAGCAGGTTGAGCACCACGAAGAACAGCGCCAGCACGAGGATGGTCCCTTGCAGCAGCGGCAGGTCGCGCTGGAAGATGGCCGAATTCAGCAGAAAACCGGTGCCGGGCCACGAGAACACGGTCTCGATCAGGATCGAGCCGCCGAGCAGATAGCCCAGTTGCAGGCCCATCACGGCCAGAGCCGTGGGCGCCGCGTTCTTCACCATGTGGCGGAACACGCCGAAGTGCGTGAGCCCCTTGGCGCGCAAGCCCACGATGAACTCCTGGTCGAGGATGTCGGCCACCAGCGCGCGCACCGTGCGCGCGATGATGCCCATCGGAATCACCGACATCGTGAGTGCCGGCAGCACCAGGAACTGCAGGTGCGCCCAGTCCCAGGCCCAGTCGTCGGAGCCGCTCGGGCCCGCGCCCGTGGCCGGCAGCCACATGAGCTGCGAGGAGAACACGATCACCATCACCATGCCGAGCCAGTAGTGCGGCACGCTCACGCCCAGCACCGACAGCATCGAGGCGAAGCGGTCCACCCACGACCCGCGGAAGTACCCCGCCACGAACCCGAACAGGCAGCCCAGCACGAAGCCGATGAACGTAGCCACCACCGCCAGCCGCAGCGTATTGCCGACGGCGGTGAGCACCTCCGACGCCACGGCGCGGTTGCTGGCAATGGACACGCCCAGGTCGCCGTGCAGCGCGCGCCAGACCCACATTGCGAACTGCTCGGGCAGCGAACGGTTGAAGCCGTAGAGCTCGCGCAGCTGCGCCTGCAGGTCGGCCGACGCATCGGGCGGCAGGATCGACACCAGCGGGTCGCCCGGCGCGATGTGCACCAGCAGGAAGCACACGAGCGCCACGCCGACCATGATCGGCACCGCGTAGACGATGCGGCGGATCAAATAGGCAAACATCAGTCCATCGTCATGGTGGCGATGTCGATGAACCAGCTCTTGGGCTGCACCACGTTCTTGATCTTGGCCGAGAGCGCTCGCGGACCGACGTCGTGCGCAATCCAGACGAAGGGCGCGTCGTCCACGATGTGGGTGTGCAGCTTGGCCAGCGCCGCGTCGCGCGCCTTGTCGTCGAAGCTGGTGCGCGCGTCGGCCACGAGCTTGTCGACCTCGGCGTTGCCGTAGTAGCCCCAGTTGTTCGACACCGGCGGAAAGGCCTTGGTGCTCACGAAACGCACCATCGCGAAGAACGGGTCCATCGCCGCGAAGCTCACGTTGGTGGCATTGGCGCCGTTGGCCGAGGGGTCCTTCGCGCCCTTGCGCCAGTTGGTGAAGAGCGTGTTCCATTCGATCACGTCGAACTGCACGTCGAAGAAGCACTGCTTGAGCGACTCCTGCGCGAACTCGTTCATCGGCAGCGGCTGCATCTGGCCGGAGCCCGAGGCGGAGATCTGCACCTTCACCTTGATCGGCTTGGCCGCGGAATAGCCGGCCTGCGTCATGAGCGCCTGCGCGGCCTTCACGTCGTACCTGATGTCGAATCCGGGCTTGCCGAACCAGGGGTGGCCCGGCGGCACCGTACCCTTGGGCTCGGCCATCATGCCGCCGAGCAATTGCTTCATGCCGCCGCGGTCGATGCACAGGTTGGCGGCCTGGCGCACACGCTTGTCGAGCCATGGCGAGCCTTCGGCGAACGAGAGCTGCCAGGGCCACACGTGCGGCTGGGCATTCGAATAGATCTTGAAGCCGCGCTGCGTGATCTGCGCCATGGCGTCAGGCGCGGGTGCCTCGATCCAGTCGACCTGGCCGCCGAGCAGCGCGGCGGTGCGTGCGTTGGCTTCGGGCATGGGGATCATCACGACCTTGTCGATCTTCGGCACGCGCTTGGCGTCCCAGTAGGTCTTGTTGGCCGCCAGCTCCAGCCGCTCGCGGGCGACGAAGCGCGTGACCTTGAACGGGCCCGAGCCGGCGGGGTCGGCCGCGAAGGCGGTCCACGCGGCCTTGGCCTTGTCGGCGGGCGTTGCACCGGCCGCGGCGTCGAACTTCTTCTGCCATTGCGCGGGCGAGGCCATGAACAGGTTCGTCAAGTTGATCGGCAGGAAGGCATCGGGTTCGCTGGTGGTGAACTCGACCGTCATGTCGTCGATCTTGCGCGCAGTGCGCAGCGTGGGCATGCGCGAGGCGGTCACGCCCACCTGGCTGGGGTCGAACTGCGGCGCGTCCTTGTCGAGCACCTTCTGCACGTTCCACACCACGGCATCGGCGCTGAAGGTCGAGCCGTCATGGAACTTGACGCCGGGGCGCAGCTTGAAGACCCACTTGGTCTTGTCCTTGGCGTCCACCGCCCATGAAGTGGCGAGCCCGGCGATCAGCACGCTCGGCGCATCGGCCTTGGACAGGTCCCATTGCGTGAGCGAGTCGTAGATCGGAATGCCGGTGAAGCGGTTGCCCTCGAAGCCCTGATCGGGCTGGCCCAGCGTGCGCGGAATGTCGGCGGCCGTCATGGCGATGCGCAGGGTTTTTTCCTGCGCGAGCGCAGCGGGTGCGGCAACGGCCAGCATGGCCAGCAGCACGCTGGCGGCCAGCGGTTTCAGGGACAGGGCAGGGATAGCAGCACGCTTCACATCAACTCCTAAGGAAAGGACGGGCCAGGGCCCGAAGACGAAGGCCAAGGGGCCAAGGGAAGCGGTCAAGCACGACATGTGCCAGCCGCTGTTCCGGGCCCCCGATGCGACAATCGCCTTCTCATGACAGATACCCTCACCATCACCTGCCCGGACGACTGGCACCTGCACGTGCGCGATGGCGCCGCCCTCGAAGCCGTGGTGCCGCACAGTGCGCGCCAGTTCGGCCGCGCGCTGGTCATGCCCAACCTGCGTCCTCCCGTGACCACCGCGTCGCAGGCCATGGCCTACCGCGACCGCATCCTCGCCGCGGTGCCCGAAGGCACGGCCTTCGAGCCCGTGATGTCGCTCTACCTGACCGACAAGCTGCCGCCCGAGGAAATCGCGCTGGCAGCCGCTGCCGGCGTGCGCGCGCTCAAGCTCTACCCGGCCGGCGCCACCACCAACAGCGATGCCGGCGTAACCGACATCCGCCATACCTACAAGACGCTCGAAGCGATGCAGAAGCACGGCCTGCTGCTGCTGGTGCACGGCGAGGTGACCGATCCGGCCATCGACCTGTTCGACCGCGAGGCCGTCTTCATCGACCGCGTGATGATTCCGCTGCGCCGCGACTTCCCCGAGCTCAAGGTGGTGTTCGAGCACCTCACCACCAAAGAGGGCGCTCACTACGTGCGCGATGCCAACCGCTTCACGGCCGCCACCATCACCGCGCACCATCTGCTCTACAACCGCAACGCCATCTTCACCGGCGGCATCCGCCCGCACTACTACTGCCTGCCCGTGCTCAAGCGCGAGACGCACCGCGTGGCGCTGGTCGAGGCGGCTGCCAGCGGCAGCGACCGCTTCTTCCTGGGCACCGACAGCGCGCCGCACCCGGCCCACCTGAAGGAGCATGCGCTCGGCTGCGCCGGCTGCTACACCGCGCTCACCGCCATCGAGCTCTATGCCGAGGCCTTCGACAGCGTGGGCGCGCTCGACAAGCTCGAGGGCTTTGCGAGCTTCCACGGCCCCGACTTCTACGACCTGCCGCGCAACAGCGGCACCATCACGCTGAAGCGCGAAAGCTGGACCGTGCCCGAGACGGTGCCCTACGGCGACGCCACGCTCAAGCCGCTGCGCGGTGGCGAAACCGTGAACTGGAAACTTCTATGAGTTTTCCGTCACGCGATCAGTCGCCCAACGCGCGACATCTGAAGTTGGCACGATCCAGTCGAGGGACACCACGGAACCGGCTTTGCCGGGCCGTTGGTGTCGCCCCCAGTGAGGGGGAGGGAGAAGCGACACGAAGTGCGCGCAGCCTGGGGGTGGGCCAATGATTCGCGTGATGCTGCTGATCGATGCCGACAACGTCTCGGCCGACGTGATCGAGCAGGCCGTGCAGCGGACCATGGCCGAGCACGGCGCCATTCACATACGGCGTGCTTACTGCAATGCCGAAACCGCGCTCAAGCAGCAGACGCTCTTCAAGCGCCTGTCGGTGCGGCCGATGGTCAATCTCTCGGCCGGCAAGAACAGCACCGACATCGCGCTCGCGGTCGATGCCATCGACCTCGTGATTGCCGAGCGCCCCGACGTGGTGGTGCTGGTGTCCTCCGACTCCGACTTTGCGCCGCTCGTGATCCGCCTGCGCGAAAAGGGCTGCCGCGTCTGCGGCCTCGGCCAGCAGGGCAAGACTGGCGAAGAGACCGTGGCGGTGTACGACGAGTTCACCGACCTGCGACACCACGGCGCGGCGCTCGCGCCGGCTGCGGCGCCCATCGCGCCGGCCAGGAAGGCCGCAGCCAAGGTGGCCGCGAAGCGCGCACCCGCCGCCAAGGCCGGCAAGAGCATGGCCACGCCAGCCCGCAAGACCCCTGCAGCCAAGACGCCGGCCCGAAAGACGGCCAAGTCCGCCAAGCCGGCGCAGCCGCCTTCCGAGGCGGCCGAGTTCATCCTGCAGGCGGCACCCGCATTGCGCAGCGGCGCCGACGTGCCGCTCAACGACGTGGCCCAGGCATTGCGCGCGGCCGGGCTGCTGGGCAAGCACGGCAGTTCGCTCAAGCTGTTCGACAAGCTCCCTGCGGAGTTCGCCGTGCTGCAGCACCCCGACCGCATCCGCTGGACCGGAGCCCCCGCGCCTTGAGCCTGGAGGCGATCGACTGGGCGCAGCCCTGGCTCGCGCCTTATCGGGCCATTGGCGAAGCGGCGGCGCACACCGCGCTCTGCACCTCCGTTGCCGCGGCGCTGGCGCAGGGCGCCAAGCCGGCTTCCGCGCCCACCTTCGTGCCGCAACTGGACCTGCCCGCGGGCCGTGCCTACGAAGCCCACATCTTCCAGACCGGCACCGTGCCGACGCGTGACAACCTGCACGACTTCTTCAACGGGCTGGTCTGGCTGGCGTTTCCCGAAACCAAGCGCCGCCTCAATGAATTGCAAGCCGCGGAGATCGCCCGCAACGGCGTCACCTCCACGCGCGGTCCGGTGCGCGACGCGCTCACGCTCTTCGACGAGAACGGTGCGGTGCTCGATGCACCCGCTGCGTTGTGGAAGGCGCTGGCCGCGCGCGACTGGCACACCCTTTTCGTGACGCAGCGCGCGCTGTGGTCCGAGGCGCGCCTGATCGTGTTCGGCCATGCGCTGCTCGAGAAACTCACCGCCCCGCGAAAGGCGATCACGGCGCATGTGCTGCTGCCGCCACCTTCACCGGATGCCCGCGGACCGCAGGCGCTCGACGATCGGGCGCTGGCGCGCAGCGTCGATGCGGAATACCTCGCGCAAAAACCTTTCGTCCCGCTGCCGGTGCTCGGCGTGCCGGGCTGGTGCGTGGACAACTCCGCAGCGGATTTCTACAACGATCCCAAGGTCTTCCGGCCCGGTCCGTAGAACTTTTGCTCCTATCATCGCTCTACCCGCCAGCCGCGGTGCGGCTCATCCAGAATCCAAACAACACAGGAAGAGCGTCATTTTCTGTACGGCTTGAAGAGGGCTATCCGGTCCTCATCTATGCGGCAGCATTCCCCACGGAGAATTCAACTTGAAACGTATCCTTCTGTTCGTTTTGACCAATGTGATGGTCGTTGCAGTGCTTGGCATCGTTGCCAGCTTGCTCGGCGTCAACCGCTTTCTGACGGCCAACGGGCTGAACCTCACGGCGCTGCTCGGCTTTGCGCTGATCATGGGCTTTGGCGGCGCGATCATTTCGCTGCTGATCAGCAAGCCCATGGCCAAGTGGACGACCAAGCTGCACATGATCGACAACCCCCAGTCGCCCGACGAGGCCTGGATTGTCGGCACGGTGCGCAAGTTCGCCGACAAGGCCGGCATCGGCATGCCAGAGGTCGGCATCTTCGAGGGCGAGCCCAATGCCTTCGCCACCGGCGCGTTCAAGAACTCGTCGCTGGTGGCGGTGTCCACCGGCCTGCTGCAGGGCATGACGCGCGAAGAAGTCGAGGCCGTCATCGGCCATGAGGTGGCGCACATCGCGAACGGCGACATGGTCACCATGACGCTGATCCAGGGCGTGATGAACACTTTCGTCGTCTTCCTGTCGCGCGTGATCGGCTACGCGGTCGACAGCTTCCTGCGCCGCGGCGACGACCGTTCGTCGGGCCCCGGCATCGGCTACTACGTGAGCACCATCGTGCTGGACATCGTGCTGGGCTTTGCCGCTGCCATCGTGGTGGCATGGTTCTCGCGCCAGCGTGAGTTCCGCGCCGACGCCGGCGCGGCCGCGCTGATGGGCAACCGCCAGCCGATGATGAACGCGCTCGCACGCCTGGGCGGCCTGCCGGCCGGCGAGCTGCCCAAGGCGGTGGAAGCCATGGGCATCACGGGCAGCATCGGCAAGCTGTTTGCCACGCACCCGCCGATCGAAGAGCGCATTGCGGCGCTGCAGAACGCGCGCGGCTGATCGTTCCGCTCGGATGGCAAAAAGCCGCCGCGGTTTGGCCGTGGCGGCTTTTTTATTTGTGCGCGTTACCGCATTTCAGTACGAACGCGCTCGCAGGCCTGTCAGGCCGCCGGAGGAACCTGCTGCCGCTCGCCCCGTGCGCGTGCGAGCGTGCGTGCCACCTCGTCGGCATTCATGCCGTACATCTCGGCAAATTCATGCTCGCTGCTGCGGCCGCTGGCTTCGAAGGCGCGCAACAGCGCTTCGCGCTTGGCGGCTTCGCGGGCCAGTTCGGCCAGCGCTTCGTCGAGCACGGCATTGGTTTCTTCGTCGCGCGAGCGCACCAGCACCGCATAGGCTTCGCGGTCGAGGCCCGAGGCTTCCACGGCCCGGGCGATGCGCGCCACCAATTGCGGGCGCAGATCTTCGCCGCTGCGCTGGGCGCGGCGGCGGTGGAGTTCGAGGATGGCGTGGTGCACATGCTCGGGCGCAACGGGTTCCACCACGTTGCCGTCGAGATCGTGGCGCGCGAGGCCTGCGGCCACCGCTTCGAGGTAGCGCGTGGAGCGTGCGTGCAGGCCCAGCGCGACCTTCAGGTCGTCCTTCTTGAAGTCGTCCGGGTGCTTTTCGAGCAGGTCCTGGAACACGCCGAGCTTGAGCGGCAGGAATCGTGCGCCGAACATGTTCGGGTAGAGCTCGAACAGTTTCTCCAGCGCGGGATGCACCTTGCGCGAGCGCGCCGGCTGTTGCGGCTGCTGGGCTGCTGCCTGCTTCGGCTTCTGTTTTTGCTGCTGCTGCCGTGGCTGGCGCGGCGGGCGCGGCGACCGGGGCGGGCGTCCATCGGTGGCCGTCTGCGTGGCGGCGGCGCCCTCGGCTTCCGTCGGCTGGACTTCCTGGATTTCTTCTTGAGGCGTAGCGGTGTCGGTCATCGGTCGGTTCTTGTCAGGTTGGCAGCGGCGGAAAAAACGGATTCCGCGCGCTCAGCGCGGGCGGAACATCTTGAAGAGATTGTCGGGGCTGATCTCGAAGTAGTCGGCGGGGCCGCCTCCGCGCAGGATGGGCTGCGCCGCGGCGGTGTCGTAGATGCCGTCCTTCAGCAGGTGCCGTGCAATGTGCACGCCCACCACTTCGCCGAGGATGAGCCACGTGGGCACCGGCACGCCGTCCACGCCTTCGAGCTGCAGCACCTGCGTGAGCCGGCACTCGAAGGACACCGGGCTCTCGGCCACGCGCGGCACCGCGATGTGGCGCGACGCCGCAGGCGTGAGGCCGACGAGCTCGAACTCGTTCACCTCGGGCGGCACGGCCGCGCACGACTGGTTCATCTGCTCGGCCAGCGGCCGGGTGGCCAGGTTCCAGCCGAACTCGCGCGTCTGGCGGATGTTGTGCAGGCTGTCCTTGGCGCCGATGCTCGCAAAGCCGACGATCGGCGG
Organism: Variovorax sp. OV700; assembly: GCF_900099805.1. GTDB lineage: Bacteria > Pseudomonadota > Gammaproteobacteria > Burkholderiales > Burkholderiaceae_C > Variovorax. Next base: position 92,766 of record NZ_FNDR01000012.1, read on the forward strand.
CGTGTAGTTGAAGGCGTTGAAGAAGCTGTAGGGCGCGAGATTGAGCGCGCCGTTTTCGTCCTGCGACGAGATCCATCCGATCGGCCGCGGACCGACCATCGCGTTGAACGGATCGTGCGGCAGGCCATGGCCCTTGGCGGGCTCGTAGAAGTGGAAGTCGTCGTTGTTATTGCTGGACACGAAAGTCGCTCCTTAAGCCCCCGCGACGCTGCGCGCCACGGCTTCGGCCACCTTGATGCCGTCCACGCCGGCCGACAGGATGCCGCCCGCGTAGCTCGCCCCTTCGCCAGCCGGATAGAGGCCGCGCACGTTGAGGCTCTGGAAGTCGTCGCCGCGCGTGATGCGGATCGGCGACGAGGTGCGCGTTTCCACACCGGTGAGCACCGCATCGTGCAGGTCGAAGCCCTTGATCTTGCGGCCGAAGGCGGGAAAGGCTTCGCGCATCGCCTCGATGGCGTAGGCGGGCAGCGCCTGGTGCAGGTCGGTGGGCGTGACGCCGGGCTTGTATGAAGGCTGCACGCTGCCGAGCGCGGCGGAGGGCTTGCCCGCGACGAAGTCGCCCACCAGTTGGCCGGGCGCGCGGTAGTCGCCGCCGCCGAGCACGAAGGCGTTCGATTCGAGATCGCGCTGCAGCGCGATGCCGGCGAGCGCATCACCCGCGGTCTCGGCCGTCCAGCCGGGAAAGTCGCGCGGGTCGATGCCCACCACGATGCCCGCGTTGGCGTTGCGCTCGTTGCGCGAGTACTGGCTCATGCCGTTGGTGACCACGCGTCCGGGCTCGCTGGTGGCCGCCACCACCGTGCCGCCCGGGCACATGCAGAAGCTGTAGACCGAGCGGCTGTTGCTGGCGTGGTGCACGAGCTTGTAGTCGGCCGCGCCGAGCAGCGGATGGCCTGCGTGGCGGCCCCAGCGTGCGCGGTCGATCAGGCCCTGCGGGTGCTCGACGCGAAAGCCGATGGAGAAGGGCTTGGCCTCGAAGTGCACGCCGCGCGCGTGCAGCATCTCGAAGGTGTCGCGCGAACTGTGGCCGAGCGCCATCACCACGTGGTCGGCGCGCAGTTCGCTGCTTTGGCCGGTGGCCTGGTCGAGCACGGTGAGGCCGCGAAGCTGGCCGTTCTCGATCTGCACGTCGGTCACGCGCTGTTCGAAGCGGATCTCGCCGCCCAGCGACACGATCTGCTCGCGGATGTTCTCCACCACCTTCACCAGCTTGAAGGTGCCGATGTGCGGATGCGCGACGTAAAGAATCTCGGGCGGCGCGCCGGCCTTCACGAACTCTTCCATCACCTTGCGGCCGAGGAAGCGCGGGTCCTTGATCTGGCTGTAGAGCTTGCCGTCGGAGAACGTGCCGGCGCCGCCTTCGCCGAACTGCACGTTCGACTCGGGGTTGAGCACGCTCTTGCGCCACAGGCCCCAGGTGTCGCGGGTGCGCTGGCGCACGGTCTTGCCGCGTTCGAGCACGATGGGCTTGAAGCCCATCTTCGCGAGCATCAGCGCCGCGAAGATGCCGCAGGGGCCGAAGCCGATCACCACGGGCCGGGGCGCGTCTTCGGGCGCCTGCGCCGGCGGCGTATAGCGCATGTCGGGCGCGGGTTGGATGTGCGGATGGCCGGCATGCCGGGCGAGCAGCGCGGCCTCGAGCTTCGCGTCGGCCAGCTGCACGTCGACGATATAGACCTGCAGCAGCTGCGGCTTGCGCGCATCGAAGCTGCGCTTGAACACCTTGAACTCGCGCACGCTGGAAACCGGCGTGTCGAGGGCGGTGGCAATGGCTTGGGGGAGGGCCGCGTCGTCGTGGTCGAGCGGCAGTTTGATTTCGGAAATTCGCAGCATGTCGGTGGGGCTTGTATTTATCAAGCAACCTGCGATTTTACGTCGTCATTCGTGGAACACCGAGGAACCGGCTTTGCCGGGCCTCTGGTGTTGCCCCCGGTAGGGGGTTGGCGTAGCGACACGAAGTGCGCGAAGACTGGGGGCGAGCCAGATTACGGCAGGAAGCCTTCGACCGAGAGGTAGCGCTCGCCGGTGTCGTAGTTGAAGCCCAGCACCACTGCGTCGGGCGGCAGCGTGGGCAGCTTCTGCGCGATGGCCGTGAGCGTGGCGCCAGAGGAGATGCCGACCAGCATGCCTTCCTCGACCGCGCAGCGGCGGGCCATTTCGCGCGCCGGTTCGGCGTCGACCTGCAGCACGCCGTCCAGCAGCGAGGTGTCGAGGTTCTTCGGGATGAAGCCCGCGCCAATGCCCTGGATCGGGTGCGGCGAGGGCGCGCCGCCGGAGATCACCGGCGAGGCCACCGGCTCCACCGCAAACACCTGCAGCTTCGGCCATTTCTTCTTGAGCACCTTGGCCACGCCGGTGATGTGGCCGCCGGTGCCCACGCCCGTGATCAGCACGTCGATGCCGTCCGGAAAATCGGCCGCGATCTCCTCGGCCGTGGTGCGCATGTGCACGTCGACGTTGGCCGGGTTGTTGAACTGCTGCGGCATCCACGCGCCCGGCGTGCCGGCCACGATTTCTTCGGCGCGGGCAATGGAGGCCTTCATCCCGCCGGCGCGCGGCGTCAGGTCGAAGGTGGCGCCATACGAGAGCATGAGGCGGCGGCGCTCCATCGACATGCTGTCGGGCATCACCAGGATCAGCTTGTAGCCCTTGACCGCCGCAACCATTGCCAGACCGATGCCCGTGTTGCCCGAGGTGGGCTCGACGATGGTGCCGCCGGGCTTCAGCGCGCCCGATCTTTCGGCGTCTTCGACCATCGACAGCGCGATGCGGTCCTTGATGGAGCCGCCCGGATTGGCGCGCTCGGACTTGATCCACACCTGCTGCTTCGCATTTCCAAAGAGGCGGTTGATGCGAATGTGCGGCGTGTTGCCGATGGTCTGGAGGATGTTCTGGGCTTTCACTGGATCTCCTTGGGCTTTGTTGGGGTCGGGGCAAGTCGGTCGAGGTGCCATTGTGGAACGGGCCGCCAGCGGATGCGAGGGGATCAGGCGATAATTGCGCCCGTGAAGCACGCCAGACCGCCGCTGGTGCAAGCCCGAAAGGGGTGACGCCGCAAGGCGCCGCGTCGAAAGACCGCACTGGAGGAACGTCCGGACTGCACAGGACAGCGCAGGAGTTAACGACTCTCCACCGTGAGGTGAGGATCAGAGCAACAGAGACGAGCCGATTAAGTTCGGGTGAAACGGGCAATCTCTGCGCGCAGCAACACCAAGTAGGCCAGTATCGAGGTGGTTCCGCTGAGCTGGCGGGTAGGTGGCATCGAGCCGTTTGGCGACAAGCGGCCCAGAGTAATGGCGGTCACGTTGGGGGCAACCTCAACGCACAGAATCCGGCTTATCGGCGGGCTTCACACTTTTTTCTTTCCCTGGCGGCACCGGGCCGCCAGCGGGCTCAGCGCGTGAACAGCCAGCCGCCCCTGGGTTGGCGCGTCAGCTCATGGCGCCTGACGGAGCGCTCCTCGCCGTCGTCGCCCACGTACACCACGTCGAAGCGCAGCAGCTTCGGCGACACCATCTTCCAGTTCTGAATCCGCTTGACGGTCACGCAGGCCGTCTTGTCGTGGTACTGCATTTCCGCCATGGGGCCGCCCTGGAAGCTGCCGCTGTCGAACAGCCGGCCCGGCGCCGCGAAGGGGTTGAGCACGGCGCCGTTGCGCGCGGTGATGCAGCCTTCGGTGCGCACGAATGATTCGATCGTTGGCGCCGCGCTGCGCACGATCCTGGCCACGGCCGGGATCGGCGGATTGGTGGCGATCTCCTCGCGGATGCGTTCCACCTGCTCCTCGGTGATCGGCGCGAGCCCGCTGGGCGACACCACCGGCGGCGGCGCCGCGGGCGGTGGCTGCATGGATGCGGGCAGCAGCGGTGCCAGGTAACTGCAACCCGCCAGCGCCAGGGTAACGGTGCACGCGAGTGCTGCTGCGGTCCTGCGTCCTCGGAACTTCATGGCTTTTTGCCTCCTTGTCGTCAATAGCCTCTTTGTTGTTCTCTTGTCAGAAGCGTTCGTGCGGCGATAGATAGCGCCACTGCCCGGGCTCCAGCCCCGCCAGCGGCACACGGCCGATGCGGATGCGCCGCATCGCGAGGATGCGCAGGCCCGCTTCGTCGCACAGGTGCGCGATCTGCCCGGGCCGCGCACCCTTGAGCGCAAAGCGCAGGCCGGTCTGGTCGTCGGCCTGGCGGCCGATGCTCACGCGCGCGGGTGAGCGCTCGAAGCGCACCATCTGCTCGGGGCTGACCGTGCCCGCCACGTCGACCATGACTTCGTGTTCGATAACGCCCGCGTCTTCATGCAGCTTGCGCTCGATGCGCCAGTCTTGCGTGTAAACGACGAGTCCGCTGGCGCCGGTTTCCAGAGGCGTCATGCAGTTCTGGCCCTTGGCGTGCGCCGGCAAGAAGCGCATGCCCGCGCGTTCGGGCTCGTGATGGTTGGCGGCCACCAGCAGCCGGTGCGCGGTTTCGGTCGGCATGCCGGCCGGCTTGTGCAGCAGCAGGGTGACGGGCAGCACCGGCTCGGGTTTGGCGCCGGGTTCGATCTCGACCTTCTGATGGTCTTGCACGCGCGACTGCGGCAGCAGCGCCGGCACGCCGTCGACGCGCACCGCGCCGTTCTCGATGAGCAGTTCGGCCTCGCGCCGCGAGCAGCCGGCGAGGGCGGCCACGCGCTTGGCAAGTCGAATGCCTTCTTCGTTAGGGCCGTTCATGGGATGGAAGCCAGTTGCCGAATGCGCGCGACGTGCGCCGCCAGCGAGCGGGCCGCCACCGGCCACATGCGCTGGGGCACGTCGTCGTAGGCAAGGGCCAGCCAGTCTTCGGGCGTGCCGTCGGGGAGTTTCTTCATGGCGGATGCAATCTTGGCTTCGCGTTTCAGGCGATGCGCTTTCAGCTGGGCGATGGCGGCGCGGGCGCTGCCGATCACGTAGCCGTGGGCGGGGAGGATGAATTCGATGCCGCCCGCTTCGCAGGCCGCGTCGAGTTTGTCCAGCGAATCGAGGTAGGCGTTCATGTCGCCGTCGGGCGGATCGATCACCGTGGTGCTGCCGTTCAGGATGTGGTCGCCCGAGAACAGCAGCCCGTCTTCCTCCAGCGCCAGGCACAGGTGGTTGGCGGCGTGGCCCGGCGTGTGGATGGCGCGCAGCGTATGGGTGATGCCCTTGCCTTCGGCCGTGGTGCCCGAGAGCACCAGGCGCTCGCCGCCCTGCAGTTCGCGCTCGGCCGCAAAGCGGGCCGACGAGCGCGCCGTGGGCGCCGAGGACAGTCCAAGGATCGGCGGCTTCGTCTCCTTGCACAGCGCCTGCAGCGGCGCGGCGCCGGGCGAATGGTCGGCGTGCGAATGGGTGCACACGATCATGCGGACGTCGCCCTGCGTTGCGCGCCAGAGCCGGCCGATGTGCTCGGCGTCGTTCGGGCCCGGGTCGATCACGAGGTAGCCCGTGGTCGCGTCGCCCACGATGTAACTGTTGGTGCCCGGCCCGGTCATGGCGCCGGGGTTGGGCGCCGTGAGGCGTTGCACGTTTCCGAGCAGCGGCACCGGGCGCTCGCTTTGCCAGTCGAGAGCGTGAAGCATCTGGCCATCGGGGCACACCAGTGCGAGCTCCCCAAAGGGCGAATCGCTTTCCATGTAGCGCGCTTCTTGCCCGCGCAGCAGCCCGGCGCGCGGGCAGCTGGTCCACAGCGGTTTCTCGACGCCGTCCCTCGGCGCGCAGGCTTGCAGCACCGCATCGACGTTGGCATAGGCCGCCAGCCGCTGCAGCGTGCGCACGGTCGGAAAGATCATGAAGAAGCTGCCCGCCGCGTGGCGCGCCAACGCGTCGGCCGGCCGCACCCAGCAGGGCTCGAACTGCTCGCTCTCGTCGGCCGTGGGCGCCTGGCCCTCGGGCATGCGCGCCACCAGAAAAGGCACGTCGAAGCGCTTGGGCAGGTCGCGGTCGGTGATCCAGTGCGCCAGGCTGAACACCTGGTCGGCCGCGAGCATCAGTTGGCGCTCTTCGCATTGCAGGGCGAACGAGATGGGCGACGTGGTGCTGCGGTCCATCAATGCGATGTCCTCCATGCGCACGGGGCTGCCGTCGGCATGGCGCGCCAGCAGCACGCCAAGCTCCTCGAAGCCTTCGCGAATGGCCGTGATGGCCTGCGTCAGCTGGATGCCGCTTTGGGTGGGGCGATGGGCGGCGATGCGCTTGGCGGTCTCGTCGGCTTCATCGATGTGGCCGCCGGGAAATACATAGGCGCCTGGCGCAAAGCTTGCAGTGTCGGAGCGACGCGTCATCAGCACTTCGATGCCGGCTTCGGAATCGCGCAGCAGCAGCACGGTGGCTGCCGCGCGCACGGGCACGGGCTCGCGTGCGGGGTGTAGTTGTTGGGTGGGGCGGACCATGCGGCGATTATGGAGAGGTGATGCGATGCGTCTGCGCTGCGCATAAGCTCATTCCCGATCGGGCATGAACCGCGCGCCACAATCCCGGGCTGCAACGCCCGCATCGAGGAAAGACAGTCATGACCCATTCTCCCTTTTCGCATTCCTTCAAGCACAACCTGCTCGCGGCCGGCGCCGCCCTGTGCGCAGCCTTGTCGTCCAGCGCCTTTGCACAGGCCGATTGGCCGCAGCAGCCGGTCACGCTGATCATGGGTTTTCCGGCCGGTTCGGGCGTCGACGTGGTGGCCCGCGCCATTCAGGAGCCGTTGTCCAGGCAGCTCGGAAAGCCGGTCATCATCGACTACAAGTCGGGTGCCGCCGGCAACATTGCCAGCGAGTACGTTGCGCATGCCAAGCCCGACGGCTACACGCTCTCGTTTGGCACCGCTGCCACGCACGGCAGCAACGCCGCGCTCTACAAGAAGCTGCCGTTCGACGTGGAAGCCGACTTCGTGCCGGTGGCGCCGGTACTCGACGTTTCTAACGTTCTCACCATCAACCCGGACGTGATCAACGCGCGGACATTGAAGGAGTTCGTCGATCTCGTCAAGGCCAACCCCGGCAAGTACAACTATGCGTCTACAGGCAACGGCGCGGGCACGCACATGGCCTTTGCCGAATTCAATTCGCGCCTCGGATTGAGCATGGTGCACGTGCCCTACAAGGGCGGCCCCGAGGCCATCACGTCGGTGGTGCGCGGCGAGACCTGCTGCATCATGAACCAGGTACAGACGGTGCTGCCGCACTACAAGGCCGGCAAGGTGCGCCTCCTGGGCGTGACTACCGCCACGCCGGTGGCCGCCGTGAAAGAGGTGCCCACCATTGCCTCGAGCGGCCTCGCGGGCACCAAGGGTTTCGACAGCTCGATCTGGTTCGGCATCTTCGCCCCCAAGGGCACCGATGCGCACATTGTCGAAAAGCTCAACGCCGCCGTGAAGACGGTGCTCGAGCAGCCCGAGATCCGCGAGCGCTTCGAAAGCCAGGGCAACACCGTGCGCATCGAGTCGCCCGCGCAGTTCAAGAAGACCGTGCACGACAACCGCGTGAAGTGGGCCGAAGTGGCAAAGGCCGCGAACATCAGCATCGACTGAGGGCGGGAAGTCCTGGCTGCCTGTGTCGGCGCCGGGAGAGCTGCTGGCAAGCAACAAAGTCGTTGACAGAAAGGTCTTGGGGCGGATTCCGGCCTCCAGGCCGTATGCTGGCGTCGCCGTCCCACTGGACGGCGAAAGGGCCTGAATTGGACACAGACCTGAGTCTGGAATGCAACCCGAGGCTACCGGCGGGCTGGGCGTTCGAACTTCGCATGCACCGCGACGTGGCGGGCGACTTCATCGGCACCGGGCTGCTCCGGTTGCGCGGCGTGGACATGTGCTATCTCACGCTGGCCAGCCTCGACAATGAACGCGCCGAGGCCCTGCGGCGCATCAAGAGCCGCGTCGAAGCCTGGCTGGACGAATGGCATTCCCGGTAAGCCGGCACGAGCCCTGAAGAAACGGCCCTTTCGGGCCGTTTTTTTCTTCCCCTCCTGCACCCTCGCGGCTCAGAGTCCGTCGCGGTCGGAGTCTCCGGGTACGGCGCGTTCCACGGTGTCGCTCACGCGCTGCCATGCGTCGCGCGTTGCGTGCTTGGCGCGCTCCCACTCCAGCGAAGAGCGCCCACGGGCCGTGCCCCAATCGCGGCTCAATTCGGGCTCGACGTCCTCGAACCTGCGATTCGGGTAGCGCGAATAGGCATCGACGCCATAGCGGTACGCCGGTGCATAGTCGTCGTAGCTCGATCCGCCCGTCACGTAGGAGCGTCCGGCGTAGTTGTCGCGCCAGTAGGCATCCTCGACGTCGGGGTCGATCTTTGCCATGCGCCGGCCGGCCAGCGCCCCGGCTGCTGCGCCAACCGCTGCGCCTACGGCAGCGCCCACGGGGCCGGTCATGCCGCCAACGGCCGCGCCTGCGGCGGCACCACCCGCCACACCACCGACCGTGCCGCCGATCACGGCTCCGGCACCCGTCGCGGCGGGATGCGAGTCTTCCTTGTCACTGGTCTTGCGGGAGTCTTTGAGATCAACCATTGAATGTCTCCTTATCACGTTGAAGGGAGAACCAAAGTTGTACCCACTGTCCTGTGGACGACAGCGCCAATGCGCTTGTCGGCATGAAGGGGGCGGGCGGTACGGCGTGACAGTGCGCACCTACAGTTGCAGGCACCGGGGCGGCGCCGGCTTGGCTTACTACACTCGCCGCAATGAGCCCTTCCACTCCACTGCAGCAAGTCGTGCGGGATCGCCTCGTCTCCTGTTTCCGGAGCGGCGATGCCATGCGCAGCCGAAGCGTGAGCGACGTGGTGCTGTCGGGAACGGTCGACGTGCCCGCACCGCCCGCAAGGCTGGCGGCCGACTGGGAACGCGAGATCTCGTCGCACCTGCGCCTGGAACCCGGAGACGTCGAGGCATTGCCCTTGGCCCGGGCGCGTGCGCGCTGGCCGGACTACAAGCGCTGCGTGCAGGCGGTGGCCGATTGGACGCGCACGCTCGGCCTCGGCGAGGTGCTTGCCTCCAGCGACGTCGCCCTCATGGCCTGCCGTGGCGCGCGGTACCACCACGACGGCGCGCAATATGGCGCTGCGGCCTTCTGCAATCTCTTCTTGAGCGAGGACAAAGGGCTGGACGTGCACTTTCCCTGCACCGGCCAGCGGATTGCTCTTGCGCGGGGCACGGTGCTCGTCTTCGACACGGGCCAGCCTCATGCCGTGGTCCGGCGTGGCAGCAGCGAGTTTCGTGCAGACGACTTCGGGCCCGAACAGGACTGCAGCCAGGTGTTCCTGACCTGGGAGCTTCCCATCGAAGACACCCACGTGGCGCGCGCGCTTCAGATCGCCTTCGATGTCGACGCGCCAAAGTCGGTGCAGTTGAATGAAGAGCAGGTGTGGGTGAACGGCGAGCAGGCCAGCGTGTGCCCGGAGTCCGGCCGGTGGTGCCGGGCCGGCTGAGCGTATGTTCACACCGTGGTGCAGTGCCGCCGGGGCGGCAGCTGGCTGGACAGGAAGCATAAAGACTGCTGCCTAAAACCCCAGCTTGACAACGGCTTGGCCTGCGCCCACTGTCGCGCCCAGTTCCCATCTTCCGGAGTTGCCGAGCGCGACGAGTCGCCACGCCACGAACCTGATGAACACCTGGACCATACGACAGCGCATTCTTGCCAGCTTCGCGGCCGTGCTGGCACTGATGATCGTCATGGGCGCTGTTGCCCATGCCTGCCTCGCGCGCGTGGCGGAGGACGCGACCGTCATCCAGAAGGATGCCGTGCCGGGGATGGCGGTCAGCGGCCAGCTGAAAGCCGCGTGGCTCGACAATTTCGCGCTCACGCAGAAGCACGTTCTCGAAACCGAGGATGCCGAGATGCGCAGTGTCGACGCGCAGCTGCAGGCCAGCCGGGCCAATATCGAGAAGCTGTCCCGCAGCTACGAAGCCACCATCTTCACGGCCAAGGACCGGGAGAACTTCGACGCATTCCTGAACCTTCGCGCGCCCTATCTGCGTGTGCAGGAAGACGTTCTGCGGTTGAGCACGGAAAACAAGACCCCCGAGGCTCGCGCGTTGCTGCACAACCAGCTCGATCCGCAGTTCGCAAAAATCCGTACCGCCCTTCAGGCCGTTGCCGACTTCAACACCTCGAATGGCGAGGAGGCCGCCCGGCAGATCATGGGGGCGGTGACGACTGCCACAGTGTCCATCGTGATCAGTCTTGCCGCTGCCCTTCTGCTCGCGCTGGCGCTCGGCTACGCGCTGCTGCAGTCGATCACCCGGCCGCTGGGCCGCTTGCTCACGGCCGCCGATGCGATCAGCACCGGCGACTTCACCCAGCGCCTGGACCTGGAGCGGCGCGACGAGTTCGGCACGCTGGCGCAGGGGTTCAATCGCATGACGGAGCAGCTGACGGTGCTGTTCGGCCAGGTGCAGAAGTCCGGCATCCAGGTCAACACCTCCGCGACCGAGATTGCCGCCACGTCCAAGGAGCAGCAAGCCACCGCCAGCGAGATCGCCGCCACCACCACCGAGATCGGCGCCACGTCGCGGGAGATTTCCGCCACCTCGCGCGAGCTGGTGCGGACCATGAGCGAGGTGTCGGAGGTGGCCGAGGAAACCGCCACGCTGGCGGGCGGTGGGCAGGAAGGCCTTTTGCGCATGGGCGAGACCATGCACAAGGTGATGGAAGCCGTCGGGTCGATCAACGCGAAGCTTGCCGTGCTGAGCGAAAAGGCCGGCAACATCAACCAGGTCGTCACCACCATCACCAAGGTGGCGGACCAGACCAACCTGCTGTCGCTCAATGCGGCCATCGAGGCCGAGAAGGCCGGCGAATTCGGGCGCGGCTTTGGCGTGGTCGCAACCGAGATCCGCCGGCTCGCCGACCAGACGGCCGTGGCCACCTACGACATCGAGCAGATGGTCAAGGAGATCCAGTCGGCCGTGTCGGCCGGCGTCATGGGCATGGACAAGTTTTCGGAGGAGGTGCGCCGCGGCATGCAGGAGGTGCAGCAGGTCGGCACGCAGCTGTCGCAAATCATCGCGCAGGTGCAGGCGCTGGCGCCGCGTTTCGTGGCGGTCAGCGAGGGCGTGCAGGCGCAGGCCACGGGTGCCGAGCAGATCAGCCAGGCGCTCACGCAGTTGAGCGAAGCCGCCCAGCAGACCGTCGATTCGCTGCGCCAGTCCGGCCAGGCGATCGACGGCCTGCACCTGGCCGCCGGCGGTCTGCGCAGCGGAGTCTCGCGCTTCAAACTGGCGGAGGCGTGAGGCAAGCGAGGGCCGGCCAGATGCTGTTCCTCCTTTTTCAACTCGGCACTGAACGCTACGCGCTCGACGCGGGCCAGGTCGTCGCCGTGCTGCCGCGGCTCGGCGTGAAAGAAATCCCCCACGCGCCCCCCGCGGTGGCCGGCCTGTGCCACTACCGCGGGAGCCCGGCCCCGGTGATCGACCTCGGCCAACTGGCGCTCGGCCGCCCCTCGGCAACCCGCCTGAGCACGCGCATCGTGCTCGTGAATTTTCCTGATCCGACCCACGGGCCCCACCTGCTGGGCCTCCTGGCCGAACGCGCGACCGAAACGCTGCGGCGCGATGAAGGCGACTTCGTTCCGGCGGGTGTCAGCATCGATGCGGCGTCCTACCTGGGCCCGGTCACAGCCGACGCGCGAGGGTTGATCCAGCGCATCGAGGTGCAGCACCTGCTGCCGCCGGCGCTGCAGGCGCTGCTGTTCAAAAACGAGGCGATGCCAGCGTGATGGACGTCGCTCCGTTCGAGCAGCTGCTGAAGCAGGCAATGGGCCTGGACGCCGCCTCGATCGGCTCGGCCGTCGTCCGGCGCGCGGTACAGGAGCGCCTGGCCGCCTGCCAGCTGCCGGATGCACAAGCCTATTGGGAGCGGCTCGGCAGTTCGGCGCCCGAGTTGCAGGAACTCATCGAGGCCGTGGTCGTTCCGGAAACCTGGTTCTTCCGCGATCCTGCGTCCTTCGCGGCGCTGGCACGCCTGGTTGGCGAAGGCGGGCGCGCCAAGCAGGGGCTGATGGATCTACGTCTGCTGAGCGTGCCGTGCGCGACGGGAGAAGAGCCTTACTCGATGGCCATGGCGCTGCTGGATGCCGGTTTTCCGGAAAGCGCCTTGCGTATCGACGCCGTCGACATCAGCACCCGCGCGCTGGTGCGGGCACAGCGTGCCGTGTACGGCCGCAACTCGTTTCGCGGCAGCGACCTGGCGTTCCGGGATCGCTACTTCGTCGAAACCGCCGGCGGCCATAGTCCTGTGGACGAGGTGCGCCGGCCGGTGCGATTCCGGCATGGCAACCTGCTGGAGGGCCTCATGGTCGAGGCGGAACTCTACGACGTCATCTTTTGCCGCAACGTGCTGATCTACTTCGATCGCGCCACGCAGGATCGCGCCATCGCGGTGTTGAATCGGCTGCTCAAGCCGCGCGGCTGGCTGTTCGTCGGTCCGTCGGAAACGGCCTTGCTGTCGGACCACGGCTTCATCTCCGCGAGGCTTCCGCTCGCGTTCGCCTTCCACAAAGGGCCGCCGGCTGTCGGCGACACGAAGATGCTGCGCGCGGTGCATGCGCCTGACACACCCGTGCGCAGGCCGAAGCCAGTGGCCGCGGCCCCATTTCCATCCGCCGCCCGGCCCCGACTCGTTCCCACGCCTGCCGCGAGGCCCCGGCTAGCGGCGCCGGCCGAGGCGCCGACCGGCATCGATAACGCGCGGCGCCTTGCCGACCAGGGGCACCTGGCCGAAGCTGCGGCACATTGCGAGGCGCACCTGCGCCAACACGGTCCTTCGGCCGAGGTGTTTCACCTGCTCGGCCTGGTGCGCGACGCGAGCGGCAACGCGGAAGATGCGGCCCACCAGTACCGCAAGGCGCTTTACCTGGAGCCCGACCATCACGAGGCGCTGATCCATCTCGCGCTGCTGCTGCGCAAGCGCGGCGACGAGGCCGGTGCGCAGCGCCTGCAGCGGCGCGCGAGCCGGCTGCACCAGGGCGGCGGGGCCTGATCGATGAATGCCGCACCGATGCTTGCCGAAGGCTACGGGCATGCCGCCATCGACGATTGCTGGAATCGCATCGGCGTGCAGGGCGACGGCACCTGCCCACAACTCAAGCAGCACGTGCACTGCAACCGGTGTCCCGTCCATGGCGCTGCCGCACTGGCCCTGCTGGACCGGGAGGCGCCGCCCGACTACCTTGCCGAGTGCACGCGCCACATGGCGCAGGCGCCCAAGGCCGGTCAGGCCAACGTGGACTCGGCGATCGTCTTTCGCATCGGGACCGAATGGCTGGCGCTGCCGACGCAGGTCTTGCTGGAAGTTGCGGCCCTGCCTCCGATCCATTCGCTGCCCGGGCGGCGCGGAGGCATCGTGCAGGGCGTGGCCAACGTGCGCGGCGAACTGCTGGTCTGCGTGCTGCTCGGCAGCATGCTGGGCCTGGCGCGCGCCACTGAGGCGGGGCACGCACGGCAGCGCGAGGCGTTGCGGCGCCTGGTGGTGATTGGCGTCGACGGCCAGCGGCTCGGCTTCGCAGTCGACGAGATGCATGGCATCGCGCGCTTCGATCCCGGCACGCTGAAGGAGGTGCCGGCCACCGTCGCCCGCGCCACCGCCCCTTACTCGAAGGCGATCCTCGCGTGGCACGAGCATTCGGTCGGCCTGCTCGACGAGCAATTGCTGTTCTACACACTTCACCGGAGCCTGGCGTGACCGCCAAGGATCTCAGCGAACTGTCGATGCTGGAGCTGTTCCGCGTCGAGGTCGAGAACCAGGCGCCCCTGCTGACAGCGGGGCTGCTCGCACTGGAGCGGGACCCGGAGGCGGCCGATCAGCTGGAGGCCTGCATGCGCGCAGCCCATTCGCTCAAGGGCGCCGCGCGCATCGTCGACATCGCCGCCGCGGTCGGCGTGGCCCACGCCATGGAAGACTGCTTCGTGGCTGCGCAGGAGGGCAGGCTGCGATTGCGCCAGGACCACATCGACCTGCTGCTCGGCGGCGTGGACCTGCTCGCGCGCTTTGCCCATTCCTCGGAGATGGAGCCGCTCGACTCGCCGCAGGTGAAGGCATTCGCCCTGGCGCTGGAAAGCGCAATGCAGGACGACGGCATGAGCGATCCGGCGCCGGACGCGGCGGCGCCGGCATCCGAAGAGGCGCTCCTGAGGGCGCCTGCCGCCATGGCCGAAAGCGCCGCCCAGGACCGCGTGGTGCGCGTCAGCGCCGACAACCTTAACCGGCTGCTCGGCCTGGCCGGCGAATCGCTGGTGGCGGCGCGCTGGCTTCGGCCCTTCGCAGACTCCTTGCTGCGGCTCAAGCGGCTGCAGCACGAGGCGGTGCAAAGGCTCGACGCGCTTCACGACCACGCCGCCGCGCCGACGGCATCTCCGGAAGAGCGCACCCGGATTGCACTGGACGAGATCAAGCGGCGCGTCGTCGAGTGCGAGCAGTTGCTGGCAGAGGGGCTCGCCGACGTGGAGACATTCGAGCGGCGCTCGGCCGACCTGTCGCGCCGGCTGTACGACGAGGCGGTGGCCTGCCGCATGCGGCCCTTCGCCGACGGCGTCCATGCCACGCATGCTGCGCGACCTCGGCCGCTCGCTCGGCAAGCAGGTCCGGCTCGAGATCGTCGGTGCCGCAACGCCGGTGGACCGCGACGTGCTCGAGCGGCTGGATGCACCGCTCGGCCACCTGCTGCGCAATGCGATTGACCACGGCATCGAATCGCCGGAGCAGCGCCGTGCCGCGGGCAAGCCCGCGGAAGGCATCGTCCGGCTCGAAGCGCGCCACAGCGCCGGTGCGCTGGAGATCTCCGTCTCCGACGACGGGCGGGGCATTTCGCTCGACGCCATGCGCCGCGCCGTGGTCGAACGCAATCACACCAAGGCCGAGCTTGCGGCCGAGCTGTCGGAGGCCGAACTGTTGGAGTTCCTGTTCCTGCCCGGCTTCACGCTCAGCAATCGCGTCACCGATATGTCGGGCCGCGGCGTCGGGCTGGATGCCGTGCAGGACATGGTGAAGCAGGTGCGCGGCAGCGTGCGCGTGTCGACAGAGGCCGGGAAGGGCACGCGGTTCCAGCTGCAATTGCCGCTCACGCTCTCGGTCGTGCGCACCTTGCTTGCGGACGTCGGCGGCGAGCCCTATGCCTTTCCGCTGGCCCGCATCGTCCGCGCCTCGAAGGTCGCGCCCGGGCAGGTCGAAATGCTCGAAGGTCGGCAGCACATCGAGGTCGACGGACGGCGCATCGGACTCGTGACCGCACACCAGATCCTGCAGACGGAGGAGCCCCAGGCCGCCGGCGGCGACCTGGCGGTGGTCGTCATCGGCGACCACGCCGAAACCTATGGCGTGGTGGTGGACCGCTTTCTCGGTGAGCGCGAGCTCGTGGTGCACGCACTCGATCCGCGCCTGGGCAAGATCAAGGACATCAGCGCCGGTGCGTTGATGGAAGACGGCTCGCCGGTGCTCATCATCGACGTCGAGGACATGATCCGCTCGGTGCAGAAGCTCATCGCATCCGGCCATCTGAGCCAGGCCCAGCCGGGCCATGCCGCGGTCGATGGAAGAAGGCGCAAGCGCGTGCTGGTGGTCGACGACTCGCTGACGGTGCGCGAGCTCGAACGCAAGCTGCTCGCGCAGCACGGTTACGAGGTCGAGGTGGCCGTCGACGGCATGGACGGCTGGAACGCCGTGCGCACCGGCCACTTCGACCTGCTGGTGACCGACGTCGACATGCCGCGCATGGACGGCATCGAACTGGTGGGCCTGGTCAAGAAGAACCCCAACCTGAAAGCCCTGCCAGTCATGATCATGTCGTACAAGGACCGCGCCGAAGATCACCGCCGCGGGCTGGAGGCCGGCGCCGACCATTACCTGACCAAGGGCAGCTTTCACGACGAGACGCTGCTCCAGGCGGTGGTCGACCTCATCGGCGAGGCCGTCGCATGAAGATCGCCATCGTCAATGACCTGCCGATGGCGGTGGAGGCTCTTCGGCGCGTGCTGGCGCTGCGGCCTGAGCACCACGTGGTCTGGGTGGCCGAGAACGGCGCAGAGGCCGTGCAGCGCTGCGCAGAATTGAGGCCGGACCTCATCCTCATGGACCTGCTGATGCCTGCAATGGACGGCGTGGAGGCCACGCGCCGCATCATGTCCGCGACGCCGTGCGCCATCCTGCTCGTGACCGCCGACATGGGCGCCAACACCTCCCGCATCTTCGAGGCGATGGGCCACGGGGCGCTCGATGTGGTCGATGCGCCGGCCATCGGCAACGGTGACCCGCGGACCGGCGCCGCGGCCGTGCTGGCAAAGATCGAGATCATCGCCCGGCTGATCGGCGACCGCCGCCCGTCCACTGCGACCGGCGGCGCGGAAGTCGCGACGGAACCTGGAGCGCGCCGGCCGGAACGCCTGGTTGCCATTGGCGCGTCGGCGGGCGGGCCGGCGGCGCTGGCCACGTTGCTGCGCGGGCTGCCGGCCGACTTTCCGGTGGCTATCGTCATCGTCCAGCATGTCGACGAGCAGTTTGCCGCCGGCATGGCGCACTGGCTGTCGCAGCATTCGGCGCTGCCCGTCGAGCTGGCCCGGGAGGGCGATCGGCCATCTCCCGGCAGGGTGCTGCTGGCGGCGACCAATGACCATCTGCGGCTGGTCTCGCGCGAGCGGCTCGCCTACACGCGCGCCCCGCAAAGCTATGTGTACCGCCCGTCGGTCGACGTGTTCTTTCACAGCGCCTGCACGCTGTGGCGCGGCGAGGTCGTCGGCGTGCTGCTGACCGGCATGGGGCGCGATGGTGCGCATGGCCTGAAAGCCTTGCGCGACAAGGGCCACTACACCATCGCGCAGGACCAGGCCAGCAGCGCCGTCTATGGCATGCCCAAGGCCGCCGTGGCGATGGATGCGGCGGTCGACGTGCTGCCGATCGAGGCGATTGCGGCGCAACTGTGCAATGTTCTTTCCACCCAGATCGAACCCGGGGGATCACCATGATCGAAACCGAATCGCAAGAGGGCGGCGTGCCAAGCGCGCCCGCTGGCAAGACCTACCGGGTCATGGTGCTGCTGGTGGACGACCAGGCGATGGTGGGCGAGGCGGTGCGGCGCGCGCTGCTGAATCAGCCGAACATCGATTTCCACTACTGCTCCGATCCGGCCGAAGCGCTTGCGGTGGCCGAGCAGGTCCGGGCGACGGTGATCCTGCAGGACCTGGTCATGCCCACCATCGACGGGTTGACGCTGGTTCGCCGGTACCGCGCCAATCCGGCCACCGCGGAGATACCGATCGTGGTGCTGTCGACCAAGGAAGACCCGGCGGCCAAGGGCGACGCCTTTGCTGCCGGCGCCAACGACTATCTCGTCAAGCTGCCGAGCCAGGTCGAGCTGATTGCGCGCATCCGCTACCACTCGAGGGCTTACCTGAACCAGCTGGAGCGCGACGAAGCCTATCGCGCACTCCGCGAAAGCCAGCGGCAGTTGATGGAAAAGAACATCGAGCTGCAGCGAATGACTCATTCGGACGGGCTCACCGGGGTCTGCAACCGGCGCCGTTTCGATGAATACATCCAGGAGGAATGGAGCCGGGCGCTGCGCGACCAGAGCGCGCTCTCAGTACTCATGATCGACATCGACGACTTCAAGCAATACAACGACACCTACGGCCACCTGGCCGGCGACGAGGTCTTGAAGAAGGTGGCGAACACCTTGCAGCTGAACGTCAGCCGATCGTCCGATCTCGTTGCCCGCTTCGGCGGCGAGGAGTTCGCGCTCATCATGAGGACCACGCCCCAGGAGGGCGCTCTCGCCGTGGCCAGGAGGCTTCGCATGTCTGTGGAGGGCATGGGGCTGGTGCATAGCCGTTCCTCGGTGGCCGGATACCTGACCGTGAGCGTCGGCGGCGCATCGATGGTTCCTTCGCGCGGCAGCTCCTTTCTCGATCTCATCGAAGCCGCCGACAAGGCGCTCTACGAGGCCAAGCGAGCGGGCAAGAACCAGGAGGCGATGTACGAGGGCGCGGACGGGCCGTGACGGCGTCATCGTCGCTACATCGCGGTGTCACAGCCGCTTCGTACGCTGGGGGCCGTCTATAGAAACCGGACACCGCCATGACCACACGCCGCAAGTTTCTTCACAGCGCAACCGGCACCGGCATTGCCGCCGCCACGCTGGCGACCTTTCCCCCGAGCATTCGCCGCGCGCTGGCCATTCCGGCGCACCACGAGACCGGCACCATCAAGGACGTGAAGCACGTGGTGCTGCTGATGCAGGAGAACCGCTCCTTCGACAGCTACTTCGGCACCTTCAAGGGCGTGCGCGGCTACGGCGATCGCTTTGCCGTGCCGGCGCCCAACGGCAAGACCATCTTCCACCAGACCTACACCAAGACCACGCCGCCCAGCACCTATGTTCCCTACCGACTCGACGAGAGCAAGGGCAACGCGCAGCGCGCGGGCAGCACGCCGCACAGCTGGTCGGACTCGCAGGCCGCATGGGACCATGGCCGCATGTTCAAGTGGCCCGACGTGAAGAACCTGCTGTCGATGGGCTACTACGACACCGCCGAAGTGCCGTTCCAGCGCGCGCTGGCCGAGGCCTTCACGCTGTGCGACCACTACCACTGCGGCATGCACACCGGCACCATTGCCAACCGCTTGTTCTACTGGAGCGGCACCAACGGGCCGAACGGCATCAGCCCCCTCGACGGCAGCAAGGTGCAGCTCGCGGTGCTGAACAACCAGTTCAACGCCGGCAACGACATCGGCGCCTCCAGCGAAGGCTGGACCTGGACCACCTATGCCGACCGGCTCGAGAAGGCCGGCGTGAAATGGAAGGTCTACCAGAGCCTGATCGACAACTTCGGCTGCAACGAGATGATGAGCTTTCGCCATTGGCGCACCGCGGTCGAGCAGATGCCGGCGGCGCGCCGTCCCGTGTATGTGCCGGCGACCGACATCACGCAGCCGGTGACCGCCGCCGGCCCGTTCTACGACGCGGCCATCGACGACCCGCTCAGCCCGCTGGCCAAGGGCTTCGGCAACACCATGCCGTATGGCTTTCTCGAAACCTTCCGTGAAGACATCCGCAGCGGCACCTTGCCGGCGGTGTCGTGGATCATTTCGCCTTCGGCCTACAGCGAGCACCCCGGACCGTCGAGCCCGGCCAAGGGCGGCTGGTACGTGCAGGAAGTGCTGGACGCGCTGACCTCCAACCCCGAGGTCTGGAGCAAGACCGTGCTGCTCATCAACTTCGACGAGAACGACGGCTTCTTCGACCACCTGCCTTCGCCCGCGGTGCCGTCGCGCAACCCTGATGGCTCGCTGGCCGGCGCCACCACGCTGGCCGAGGCCGACGTGGCCGTCGAATATCACAACTACACGCCGGCCACGCCCAAGCAGCCCGCCGTGGACGGCCGGCCCTACGGCCCCGGCCCGCGCGTGCCGATGTGGGTGGTCTCGCCGTGGAGCCGCGGCGGCTGGGTCAACTCGCAAGTCTGCGACCACACCTCGACGCTGATGTTTCTGGAAAAGTGCTTCGGCGTGGCTGAGCCGCAGATCAGCAAGTACCGCCGCGCCGTCTGCAGCGACCTGGCCACCGCCTTCAACTTCGAGCGCCCCAACGACGAGCCGCTGCCCACGCTGGCCGGGCGCAAGACCAAGGCCGATGCCGATGCGCTCACTGCCGCGCAGCAGGCGCTGCCGGGCATCGTGCCGTCGCCCGACGCTGCCCTGCCGGCACAGGCCACCGGCGTGCGCCCCTCGCGCGCGCTGCCTTACGAACTGCACGCAAGCGCGCGCAGCGATTCGCTCAATGGCCGCGTGCAGCTCCTGTTTGCCAACAGCGGCAGGGCTGCCGCCGTGTTCCACGTCTACGACAAGCTGAACCTGGCGGACCGTCTGCCGCGCCGCTATGCGGTTGAGCCTGGCAAGCAGCTCGACGGCTACTGGAGCGCCATGACCGACAACGCGGGCCTGTACGACCTGTGGGTGCTCGGCCCCAACGGCTTTCACCGCCAGTTCAAGGGCGACCTGAACCGGCTGCGCGCCGGCGGTGCGCCCGCGCCCGAAATCCGGGTCGCCTACGACTCGCGCCGCGGCGACATCTATTTGCAGATGCGCAACGACGGCCAGCGCGATTGCCGCTTCACCGTGCAGTCGAACAAGGCCTATCCGCGCCCCGATGCGTACCAGGCCGGCGGCAGGGACCGCAACGGCAACAATAGCAACTACGCGCAGGCCAACGACGACAAGGGCGTGTACGGCAACAACCCCGACGGCTCGTGGAGCGTGCGCGTCAAGGGCGGCAGCGACACCCACATGCGCTGGGGCCTGGACGCCAGCGGGCAGTGGTACGACTTCGTGGTCACCTGCGATGCCGACGCGTCTTTCTACCGGCGCTTTGCGGGCCGCATCGAGACCGGCCGGCACTCGGTGAGCGATCCGGCCATGGGGCTGCCCGACCGCTTCTGACCGAAGCCGGCAAAGAGCTACGGCAACAGCTTGGCGATGGCGTCGGTGAACGACGGAATGTCGGTTTGGGTGTGGGTCGCCGGATACGTCATCTCCGTCACCGACAAGCCCCCGTATCCGCGCGCAAGCAGCCGCATGTACATCGCATCGACAGGCGTGAAGTTGCACTCGCGCGGGTTGCCGCAGCGCGTCAGGACGAGCGTTGCAGGCAAGGGCCTGCCACCGAGCGCGTCGTGCATTTGCTGCTCGAGGTTCTGGTATTCGGCCTCCTGGTAATAGAACGCGCCTTCGAACGACAGGAAGTGCGAGAACGTCAGGTTGCCCGCCGCCCCTTCGAGAAAAAGCGCAATGCCCGCCATGCTCCCGCTCAGCGAGAGGCCAGTCAGCAAACGCTTTTTTACATCGGCGCGGTATCTTGTTTCGATGAACGGCACCAGTTCAAGCGTCAAAAAGTCGTGGTACGGCCGAGCGCCGGGCAGGGTGTAGTCCTGCTCGCGCCGCGCCGAGCCGCCAATGCCGACCAGGATCGCTTGCGTGCCGCGCTGCTCGAGGATGTCCCTGAAGTTGGCAAAGCGGGTGCCGGGCGGATTGAAGATCGCATCGCCATCCATCGCATAGATGACCGGGTAACTCGCTGAACTGCCGTCGTAGGAGGCGGGCAGGTAGATGTCTATCGGATAGGTGGCACCCGTCTTGGCGGAGGTGATGGTGTCCGTGACGACACGGCTGGTTGCGGGAGGCGGCTGTTCAGCCGGAGGCGCGGGTTCAGCGGGCGCGGGGGGCGCGGCCGCAGGAGGTGCGGGCGGTGCATCGGCCGGTGGCGCAGTGGCCGGCACTGCGGCGATTGGCAGCATGGCGCCGCCGCCACCTCCACCACCCCCGCCGCAACTCGACATGACCAGCACGAGTGCCAAGCTTCCAACAAAACCGACAAACGCACGCCCAAACTGCATCGGAGTTCCTCGAACCTTGCGGGGTGAAGAAGAGGCTCATCGACGCCATGCCAAAAAAGCTGCGCCGGCCGGGTGCGGCCTCCCTTCATTCAGGATGCCACGGCATACCGAAATTCCGCCGCTGATCGAGGTAGATGGAAAGCGCAAAAGTCGTATCAGCCCCAAGCGGGCGAGAGGCCGGCCGGATCGGGCCGTTGCTCGCGCCGCCAGAGGGCACGCGTCGACCGGCTACCCTGCGCGTCCCGCCTTCTTTTCTCCGCTACAAAGCCGATGCCAGTCCCGCCCGTTGCCAACAACATGCCCGACGACGCCGTTCTCACCGCCTGGGCTCGTCTACGCGACATGGTCGCGGCGCGAACTCCTGCGGACGGCCGCACCGATGCGCTGTATCCGGGGCTGCGCTGCTATCGCTTCTCTCGTCCAATCCGCTACGAGAAAACCCAGCGCCTTACGCCGGGCGTGGTGGTGGTCTTGCAGGGCCGCAAGACGGCGCACCTGGGCGGCGACCGTCGCTCGCTCGACTACGGCGCCACGCAGTGCCTGGTGCTCGGGGCCGAGGTCGCGTGCCTCGGCACGGTCGTTGGGGCGAGCGCCCAAGAGCCGTACCTCGCCATCCATCTCGACCTGCCGCCCGACGTGCTGGTCAAATCCTTTGTCGCCTTGGCGGAAAGCGGCACGCTGATAGCTGAGCCCGACCGCGTGACCGAGAGCTTCACGGCCCCGGTAGGGCCGGAGGTTGTCGAGGCCTTCGCCCGCCTGCTGCTGGCGGCCGACGACCCGGTGGACCGCCGCACGCTCGCGCCGTTGGTCGTCGAAGAGATCGTGCTGCGGCTGCTGCGCTCCGAGGCCGCGGCCGCCATCCGCAGCGCGGGCGCGGTCACCAAGGCCGGCGCACGCATACAAACGGCCATCGCTTTCATGCGCCGCCATCTGGATCGGCCGCTGTCGGTGGCCGAGATCGCCGGCCATGTCCACATGAGCCCTTCGCACTTCGCGCACAGTTTTCGCGAGGTGGCCGGGGTCACGCCGATGCGCTGCATTCGAGACTTGCGCTTGGAAGAGGCGCGCATGCTGATGTTGGGAGCGGGGCTGCGCCCGGGCGATGCGGCTGCGAAGGTGGGGTTCGAGAGTGCGGCTCATTTCAACCGCGCGTTTCGCAGGCGGTTCGAGGCAACGCCCGCGGAGTACGTGCGGCGCGTGCAGTCGGGCTGATGCCGACGCGTCTGCCTTCTTCTTTCGCAGCCATGGTCAATTTCTTCGCAGCTTCACGCCTTGGCGCGGGGAGGGTCGCTGGCTAACCTGCCTGCTTCCCTTTTCTTTTTCAAGCCAACGCGAAATTTCCATGGACCCCATCAACGTCATCATCACTTTCGAAGCCAAGCCCGAGGGCGCCTCCGCCTTCGCCGAGCTCATGCACCAGGTCAAGCAGTCGCTGCCATCGGCGGACGGCTGCCGGGGCGTGCAGCTGTTCGGGCGCAGCGACAACGCCTGCGTGTTCACACTGGTCGAGTCGTGGGAATCGCAGAGCCATCATCAGGCGCATATTGCGGGTGCGGTGGCGTCGGGGGCTTGGGATGCGCTGGCGGCGCAGCTGGCTTGTGCACCCGTCAGTTGCTATTACAGGGCACTTTGAGACCGTGGAAGGCCGTCACCGAATCCAGTTCTTGAAGAGGTTGCGCCGAAACCCATTGCTGTCGTAGGTGGGCGCCTTGTAGGCTGGGTTCGCCGCCACTTCCGCGGTCAAGGCCGTCACGTCCGCCGCTGCCACTGAGTAGCCGCCCGCGAGCAGACCCTTGGCGATGCCGTGCGCGATGGTGCGTATGGTTTGCGAGCCGAGCGGGGGCTTCCCCAGGGCTTCGAGGTACATGGCTTCGGCGATATAGGCCGTGGCCTCGTCCTCGTGGCTCGAGTGGATGCCGGTGTTCTGGATGTCCAGGTGGGCATGCGTGCATTCATGCACCAGATAGGCCTGGTCGCTGGCGTTCGAGATCGAGAACCCGGGCCGGAGATCGAGCGTGTCAAAACCCATGTAGTAGCTGGCGCCGGCACCCGACTTCACGGCGCCGCCGAGCTTGATGGCCTCGCTGCCGATGGCGTCAGCCACATCGTTCTGGTAGGCGCTCGGGTACACCTTGAACGACATGAAGGCGAAGTTCAGCCGGGGAATGGTGGTGTCGCGCTTCAGGAAATTGACGATGTCCGATTTGAGTGTCATGAATAGCTCCCGCGGGTGAAACGTATGCAGCAAGCCGGAAGTCTGGCGAACCCGGCCTGCGCCGGCTATATGGCGTTGGCGGTGCCGAGGCAATAGGCCGGTAGGCCGCACTGGCGAAGCGGCCGACAAAATCTCGCAAGTTGCCAACGATGCACGAAAGCGGCGCTCGCGCGCCAAAGCATCGCGAATGCGGCGCTACGATGCACTGCATCTGCCGACAAGGAAGGGAAGACACCATGCGCATCGACCAGCAACAACCCGGTTTCATCTGCACGCATACGCGTGGCGCCATGGCAGCGGCGCTTTGCGCCGCGTCGCTCTTCGTCGCCGGCTGCCAAACAAAACCGCAGTTCCGCCCCCTCACCTCCGAGGCTCCGCCGCCACCGGTCTTCGTGGCCGTGACCGGCGATGCCGATTGCCAAGTCAACCAGGCGCGCTACGCATTGGGTCGGGCAATCGATGCGCCGCTGCTGGAAGAAATGCGAAACCGCACCGGTTCCAAATCTGCGCGCACCTCTGCGGCCGGTGCCCCGTTGCCGGCGCCGGCCGATCCGGGGCGGCTCACTATCGATGTCGATCCCCAGGGTCGAATAATCGGCGCTCGCTGCGGCTGACGTTCTTCACAATAATTGCGCGATGACGAAGACGAACACCTCCACCCCCATCGCGCTCGACTGCTACTACAGCCTTTCCTCGCCCTGGGCCTACCTGGGCGGCCCGCAGCTGCAAGACATCGTGCGCCGCCACCATGTGCGGCTCACGCTCAAGCCCTACGATTTTCAGGCGGTGGTGCCCCAAACCGGCGGCATTCCACTGAAGACGCGGCCCGAGCCGCGCCGCACTTACCACGCGCTCGAGCTCGCGCGCTGGCGCGACTATCTCGGCATGCCGCTGAACCTGGAGCCGGCCTACTACCCCAAGGGCGCACCTGCCGATCCGCACTGGAACAAGTACCCGGGCTGGATGGTGATTGCCGCCCAGCTGCAGGGGCTCGATGCGCAGCCGCTCTCGCACGCGCTGCTGCGCGCGCTGTGGGCCGAAGAGCGCGACACCTCCGAGGCGGAGGTCCGCATCGCGGTGGCCGAAGAAAACGGCTACGACGGCGCCTCGCTGCAGGCGCTGGAGCAGGCGGCCGAGACGCTGGCGGTGTATCGCGCCAACAGCGCGGAGGCCATCGAGGCGGGCGTGTTCGGCGCGCCCACCTTTATTCTGAACGGCGAGCGTTTCTGGGGCCAGGACCGGCTGGCTTTTCTCGACAGGGCCTTGGACCGGCTGCGCGCGGCACGCTGAAGCGGTCTTGCAGTGCGGCCGCGAGGATTGACCGCACTGCCTCGATTGTTGCGGTAGCCGCCGCGCGCCGGTTCTGCCACCGACCCATCGACCACCTCAGGAATACGCACGGCCTCTACGCAGCCATGGCCTTTCTCATCGGCTTCATCTAATTGCAAACGGGCAGTTTGCAATTGATCGCATTGCATTGCCAAGAATTTCACGGTGCGGCTTCCTTCGCATCAGTCTTCGCGTTCGGTCAATCGGCGCATTGACGATTTGCCAACTGATACTTGAAGTCAGATCTTCAACGGCGTCATGCCACGTGGCGAGCGGTTGATGACGCCCCACGAAGAACGGCGTGTCTTCGTGCATCTCCTGACTTTTGAGCTCCTTCGATCCAGCCTGTCTACAAGGACTGGCAGTTCGCGCAGATCGTGCAATTCACTATGACCGAATTTCCAGAATCGCCTGCAGCGCGTGTGCTCGACACGCGCTACGGAAACCTCAGCGTCCCAGGAGGGAAGAGTGATCTGATCACCGATTTTCTCGAGCACTATGGAGAGTGGGCGTCGCTTGAAGTGGAGTACCTTGCGTCGTTGCTGCCTCTGAAGGCACGGGTGCTGGACGTTGGCGCCTATGTGGGCACGTTCGGGTTGGGTATTGCGCAAACAGCAAATGCTGCATTCGTTGCAATGGTCGAGGGCAATCCGGCCATCGCGCCACACCTGGCGGCGAACGCGTCCCGGAACTTGCGTTGCCCACACGAAGTCCTGAACGCGCTTGTCGTCAATTCGGATGCGCCTCCGGTCGAGACGGGGTGGGCCGACGCGGACAATGCAGGATCCGCATCGTTCGGAGAAATGGCGAGCGGCGCGGTTCCCGTTCCGCTGCCCGATACGACGATCAACTTCCGGGCCCTCGTGGAGCGCTTCGGTCCGCTTGACCTCATCAAGCTCGATGTTGAAGGAATGGAGGCACAACTGCTCTCCGACCATCCATTGTTGCTGCATGACAAGTCCGTCTTGCTTTGGCTCGAATGCAACGAGACCCGCAGCTCTCTCGCCCTCGCGCAAATCCTGATCGATGCGGGGCGGCCGGTCACTTACTTTGCATGGCCGTCGCACAACCCGGACAACTATCGGGGCGTCCAGCGAAAGATGTTTCCGTTTGCCTACGAAGCAGGTCTTCTGCTCGGTGTGCAAGCCACGCCCCTGACGCCGCAGCAGCAGCGCGCCGGGTGCCTGATCAGGACCATTCATACAGTCGAGGATCTGAGAGAGGCGCTGTGGCTCACGCCGCGGTGGGCTCCGAGGGAGTGGGATGTGCTCGACCGCAATGAGATCGCCGCAATTGCGACGCATCTCTGGTTGGGAAAAAAACGGGAGAGATTCCTGTCCGAGGCCGAACCGATGACCGGGGGCAGCGCGGAAGAGGCCACGGCTAGGCACGCGAGCGCGAATCCGGACACGAACGCTCGCCTGATCGCGTTCAGCGACGCAAGGGTCGCCCAGCTTGAAAGCAAGTTGGCCGAACTCGTCAGCCAGAACCTCGAAATGGAGCGGGTGGAAAGTTCGGCCGTTGCTGCCGCCAATGCCAACGAACTGCGCGCCCGCGAACTGACCAGCAAATTGCATGCATTGCATCAGGAGCAGGTCGCCGCGCTGACAAAGCAACTCGAAGAATCCCAGGTATTGCGCGAACGGCAGGGTTCCATGCTTGCGGGGCAGGCTGCCGTGCTGCTCGAGCAGAACAGAACTCTTTCGAACGCCCTGCGGGACGTCCGGGGCGGACTGACGTGGCGGATCGCTTCCCGGTTTTCCCGCATGGCCGACCATATCCCTCTCCTCAAGCGGGTCGCCAAGGGGCTGCTGCGTCGCAAGGTGGCTGGGGCGCAGTCATGACCGAGCCCGAGGAACAAGAGCTCGGCACCATTGCACCGTTTTTCGACGGCGGCTACTACCTGTCGCGATATCCTGACGTTGCGTCGGCGAATGTCGACCCAGTCTGGCACTATTGCGTGTTCGGTTGGAAGGAAGGCCGGGATCCGTCCGCGGCATTTGACACGAGCTACTACCTGCGCGAGAACCGGGATGTCGCGGTAGCTGGCATCAACCCATTCGCCCACTACATCGGAAGCGGGCGATACGAAGATCGCAAGCCCGTACCAGAGATGGCCGGCATGCGCATGCAATTGCTGAATGCCTGGACCGCTGTCGCTGATCGCGTTGGCGTCGAAGACGGTGAACCTGTGCTGGGTGCGCCGCGCGAACTTGATGTCCACACCCTCGTTGCGGCGCTCACCTCGAGCGCGAAAAATGAAGAATTCGTCATCTCCGTCAGTCACGACGACTACGCACTCAGCGTTGGCGGCATCCAGAACATCATCGGCGACGAGCTCGCGGAATTCCGCGACAGGGGCATCGGCTACCTGCACCTGTGTTCGGCCCGCCCGATTCGATGGCTTGCCGAGGCGTCGAGCGGCGACGACTTCGTTTTTGCGCTGCGCCTGGATGGCGAAGCGCTGGGCCGCGTCAACGGGGTGACGCTGCAGCAGGCGTTGAAGCGCCTCGCAACAACCGGTTCGCGGGCCATGTGGGTGATCCACCACCTCATGAGCCATTCGCCCGAACTGCTCAAGAAGTTGATCGCAGCCAACAGCGCGCGGCCGCCGCTTTTTTGGACGCACGACTACTTCGCCCTGTGTCCGAGCTACACGCTGCTGCGAAATGACACTAGCTATTGCGGCGCACCGGCAGTGAACTCGACGGCATGCGAGATCTGCGCCTACGGAAAGGAGCGGCCGATTCACCAAGAGCGCATCCAGGCGTTCCTGCGCGAGGTCCGCCCGTCGCTGGTGGCGCCATCGCAGTCCGCCTTGGAACTTTGGCGCCGTTCGATTGGGGTCGAGGTGACTGATACGCATGTGCTGCAACCTGCCAGGCTGGCGCAATCGGATCGAATATGGGTCCAACCCTTCAGACCGCGTTTGCGCATTGCTCACCTGGGCTCGCAGGTTTTTCACAAGGGCTGGGACACCTACCAGCGCCTGGCGGGGGCTTTCCAAACGGATGACCGGTATGAATTCTTCCAACTCGGAACACCTGGTGCCACTCCGTCGTTCATCCATCACATACCGGTCAAGGTCGAAGCATCGGCACGTGATGCCATGGTGCACGCGATAGCCAGACAAGATATCGATGTGGTGATCTCCTGGAGCATCTGGCCCGAAACTTTCTGCTTCACCGCGCACGAGGCGATGGCTGGCGGTGCGTTCGTAGTGGCCAGACGCGAGCAGGGACATGTGAATGCGGCCATCCATAGGTATGCACCGGAGGCCTCGCGCAATGTCGACGACGAAGAAGAGCTGCACCGCTATTTCCGCGGCGGAGATGTCTTGATCGATGTCGCACGGTCGTCGCGCCGGCATGGCTGCCTGGTGCCGTCCCTGGGAAGCGCGGAGTTGCTGCATCCCGTCTTTGAAGCAGAGGTTCGTGCATGAGAGTCGCCTGTTTCACGAGTGCTTCCTTCAGCTATCTCGACCGGGCGAGGGTACTCTTCGAGACTGTCCGGAGATTTCATCCCGAATGGGAGAACTGGTTTTGCTTGGTCGATGAAGAGCCGGTGAATTTCGTGTTCGACATCGACGCTGAAGACATCGATCGGGTGGTGAAGTTGGACGAATTGGGTGTCAAAGAGCCGCTCGCATGGGCTTTCGAGCACGATGTCGTCGAGCTGTGCACGGCCGTAAAAGGCGCGATGCTGTGCCACATGCTCGAGCAGGGCATCGACAAAGTCATCTACCTCGATCCCGACATTGCCTTGTTCGGATCGCTCGACGAAGTGCTCAAGCTGCTCGACGAGCACAGCGCCGCGCTCACGCCGCACCAGATCGATCCCGACACAGAGCGCTCAGCTATCGTAGACAACGAGATCGGCTCGCTGAAGTACGGCATCTTCAACCTCGGCTTTGTTGCGGTGCGCAATAGCGCGCCGGGCAGGGCCTTCGCGCGTTGGTGGCGCGATCGGTTGCTGGAGTTCTGTTTCGACGACATTGAAAACGGCTTGTTCACCGACCAGAAGTGGTGCAACCACGCGCCCGTTTTCTTTCCCGAGATCGCCATATTGCGGCACCGCGGCTACAACGTTGCGAGCTGGAATCTCAGTCAGCGCCGCATCCGAATTTCACCGGACGGCCAGATCACCGCTGGCGGCGACCCGTTGAAGTTTTTTCACTTCACCAAGGTGACGCATGTTGGTGAAACCATGCTGGCCCGGTACGCGGGGGGGCGTCCGGAAGTGTTCGAACTGATGCACTGGTACAAGAGCCGCCTGAGGGCCCACGCCGTCAAGGACGTTCCGCCGGGATGGTGGTACTACGGAACCTACTCGGACGGCAGGCCCATCTCGAAAGAGGACCGTGCCGCTCACCGGCAACTGCGGCTGCGGCAGAAGCATCTGGCCAATCCGTTCGCGGCCTGAACCTGCTGCGGCACCCCGTGGGCCCACGGTCGACCGCGTATCCCCATCAAATAAAGCGAACAAGGCGGTGGATTTCCCTAGCCGATTGCGGCCACCCCGCAACCCGAAGGTTTGCTGCAGTTCAAGTTGAATGTTTTTCCAGAAACAACTGCCACGCCTTTTGCCTTCCGCCTGGAAGGGCTCACGGTAAAAACGGCCGCCACGCCGATCGTGGTCCCGGCGCTGTAGTGGGTTTACCGGCGCCGGGTCGTCAGGCGCGGTGCCGGTGGCGATAATCCCCCGATGCGAATTCGCTTCACCAAGATGCAGGGGGCCGGCAACGATTTTGTCGTGCTCGACGAAACGCGCGGCTCGCTGGGCCTCACGGCCGCGCAATACCGCTTTCTGGCCGACCGCCACTTCGGCGTCGGCGCCGACCAGATCCTCACGGTGCGGCCGCCTTCCAGGAGCGCGGCCGAGGGCGTCGATTTTCAATATGTGATCCACAACGCCGATGGCGGCGAGGTGGAGCAATGCGGCAATGGCGCGCGCTGCTTCATGCGCTTCGTGCGCGAGCACCACCTGACCGAGAAGGACGCGGTGCGCGTCGAAACGCTGGCCGGCATCATCGAGCCGCGCATGGGCGAAGACGGCCGGGTCACGGTGGACATGGGGCCGCCGATCTTCGAGCCGGCCCGCGTGCCCTTCGACACCGCCGGACTCACTCCGCAGCCCACGGGTTCGTGGCACACCTGGCACCTGGCGCTTGGCACGCATGCCGACTCGGCCATTGTTTCCGTCGCGGTGCTGTCGATGGGCAACCCGCACGCGGTGCAGGTGGTCGACAACGTCGACACGGCGCCGGTGGCCCGGCAGGGCCCGCAGATCGAGCACCATCCGCGCTTTCCGCAGCGGGTGAATGCCGGTTTCATGCAGGTGGTCGACCGCACGCACGTCAAGCTGCGGGTGTTCGAGCGCGGCGCCGGCGAAACGCTGGCCTGCGGCACCGGCGCCTGTGCGGCGGTGGTTGCGGGCATCCGGCTCGGCCTGCTGGAAAGCCGGGTCGACGTGCAGACGCACGGCGGCGTGCTCACCATCGGCTGGCAGGGCGAGGGGAGCCCGGTGCTCATGACCGGACCGGCCACCACGGTTTTCGAGGGAGACATCGAGGTGCCCGAGCTGCCATGACCACCAACATCAGAAACAACAAAGACGACGCCATGAACCCGATCACCGAAGACGACATCGCCAACTACCTGGCGAACACGCCCGACTTTTTCGAGCGGCACGCGCAGTTGCTGGCGCAGGTGCAGCTCACCAGCCCGCACGGCAACCGCGCCGTGAGCCTGCAGGAGCGCCAGGCCGAAATGCTGCGCGAGAAGATCAAGGCGCTGGAGCATCGCCTGATGGACATGGTGCGCCACGGCACCGAGAACGTTGTGATTGCCGACCGTTTGCAGCGCTGGACCAAGGGCCTCTTGACCACGCGCGACCCGCGCAGCCTGCCGTACCGCATCGCGGTCGATCTGCAGTCGCTGTTCCTGGTGCCGCAGACGGCCATCAAGGTGTGGGACTGCGGCGCCGACTATCTCAACGAAGCCTATGCCCAGTGGGTGAGCGACGACGTGAAGGCGCTGGCCACCTCACTCACTTCGCCTTATTGCGGGCTCAATTCGGGCTTCGAGGCGGCCAACTGGCTGCCCGAGCCGACCGGCGCGGCATCGATTGCGTTGATTCCGCTGCGGCCCGATGCCGAATCGCCGGCCTTTGGCCTTTTGGTGCTGGCCTCGCCGGACGCCCAGCGCTTCAACGCCGAAATGGGCACCGACTTTCTCGAGCGCATCGCCGAACTGGCATCGGGCGCGCTGTCGCGGCTGCGTCCTTGAGCGGCCAGCGCCGGTCCTGGCGGGCCGCGCGGCCCGTGTTGTGGACGGTGCTGGTTGCCGGGACGCTGGTCTACCTGGCCATTGCCGCCGTCGTATGGCGGCACGCGGCCGAGGCGCTGGCCCATCCGCCCGAGCAGCCGGCCGATGCTGCGCTGATCCTGGGCAACCGCGCCTACCTCAAGGGCAAGCCCAATCCCTGCCTCACGGGCCGCGTCGACACCGGCATTGCGCTGGCCAATGCGGGCCGCGTGAAGCAGCTGGTGCTGTCGGGCGGCGTCGACAAGGAAGACGGCCGCATCGAAGCCGAGGTGATGGAGCGCCATGCGCGCGCCGAGGGCTATGCCGGTCCGCTGCTGCTGGAGCCGGCCTCCACCTCGACCCGGCTGAACCTGGCGATGTCGAGCCCGATGCTGAAGGCGGCGGGCGTGCGCAGCGTCATCGTGGTGTCGGAGCCCTATCACCTGTGGCGCGTGGAGCGCCTGGTGCGGGCCAGCGGCTTCGACAAGGAATTCGACGTTCAGTATGCGGCCGCCGACACGAGTTGCTGGCGCCGCTGGGGCATGGTTTTCAAGGGCGCGTTGCGCGAGCCGCTGGCTGTCGTGAACAATGCATTCAATGGCTACCTCCACTGAGACGGCTGGCACGGCCGCCGCGCCGCCCTGGGTCGAAAAATACCTGGAGCATGTGCGCGTGGAACGCCGGCTGGCGCCGCGCACGGTCGAGCTCTACGCCATTCACCTCCAGGCGCTCGCGGCCAACGCCGCGGAGGCCGGGCTTTCGCTCGACCGCGTGCAAACGGCCCACATCCGGCGCTGGATGGCGCAACTGCACAGCGCCGGGCGCGAGCCGCGCGGCATTGCACTGGTGCTCTCATGCTGGCGCAGCTTCTATCGCTGGCTCGGCAACGAGGGGCTGGTGGGCTTCAATCCGGTGAAGGACGTGCATGCGCCCAAGGCCGCGCGGCCGCTGCCCAAGGCGCTGGCAGTCGACGACGCGGTGCGGCTCGCCGAAATGTACGACCCCGAGGCCGATCCCTGGACCGAGGCGCGCGACGGCGCCATTGTCGAAGTGCTCTACGGCTGCGGCCTGCGCGTGAGCGAACTCACCGGCCTCGATGCGCAGGCCAGCAGCACGGCCCGCGGCTGGGTCGATCTCGACGCGCTGGAAGCCAACGTGCTCGGCAAGGGCAGCAAGCGGCGCCTGGTGCCGATCGGCGGCAAGGCGGCCGAAGCGCTGCGCGACTGGCTCGCGGTGCGCGGCGAATGCCCGGCGCTGGCAACGGCCGGCCTGCGCGACCCCGCGGGCGCGGCGGCGCTCTTCATCAGCAGCAAGGGCGTGCGGATGTCGTCGCAGGCGGTATGGAAGCTGTTGCGCGAGCGCAGCCTCAAGGCCGGCCTGGCGGCGCCGGTGCATCCGCACATGCTGCGGCACTCGTTTGCGAGCCACGTGCTCCAGTCGAGCAGCGACCTGCGCGCCGTGCAGGAGCTGCTGGGCCACGCCAATATCTCGACCACGCAGATCTATACCCGGCTGGATTTTCAGCACCTGGCCAAGGCCTATGACGCGGCCCACCCGCGCGCGCAGGCGCGACCCGAGGGCACGCGGCCGCGGCCCAAAAAAGACAACGACAACAAACAATGAAAACCCTCCGCCTCAAGCCCGGCAAGGAGCGCTCGCTAGCGCGCCGCCATCCCTGGATTTTCGAATCCGCCATTGCACGCGGCGGTGCCGATTCGGGCGAGACGGTGCGCGTCGAATCCCATGACGGCGCCTTCCTGGCCTGGGCCGCGTTCAGCCCGATTTCCAAGATCCGCGCGCGGGCCTGGAGCTTTGTCGAAACACAGCGCATCGACGCGGCCTTTCTTGCCTCGGTGTGCGCCCGCGCGGTGGCGGCCCGGTCGCTTTTCGACCTGCAGAGCGACGGTGTCCGGCTGGTCCACGGCGAGGCCGATGGGCTCCCGGGCCTCATCGTCGACCGCTACGGCGACACGCTGGTCGCGCAGTTCTTGTCGGCCGGCGTCGAGCGCTGGAAGGCCGTCATTGCCGACGCCCTGCTCGAAGCCACCGGCTTGCACAAGCTCTACGAGCGTTCCGACGCCAGCGGCCGCGAGCGCGAAGGCCTGAAGCCCGTCACGGGCTGGCTGCGCGGGGAGGGCGCCACCGAAATCACGATCCGCGAGCACGGCTGGAAGCTCTCGCTCGACATTGCGACCGGCCACAAGACCGGCTTCTACCTGGACCAGCGCGACAGCCGCCAGCGCTTTGCCGAGCTGGCCCAGCATCGGCGCTTTCGGCGCGTGCTCAACTGCTTTTGCTACACCGGTGGCTTTACCGTGGCCGCGCTCGCGGGCCTGCGGGCGGCCGGCGCGGTGGAGGGCGCCGAGCTGGTGTCGGTCGATTCGTCGCAGCCGGCGCTCGAAAAGGCGCGTGCCAATCTGGCGCTGAACGGCTTCGGCGGTGAGGGCTCGGGCGTGAAGGCCGAGTTTCTGGACGCCAACGTCAACACCGTGCTGCGCGAGTTCATCGAACAGGGCCGCACCTTCGACGCGATCGTGCTCGACCCGCCCAAGTTCGCGCCCACGGCGGCCCATGCCGAGCGCGCCGCCCGCGCCTACAAGGACATCAACCGTCTCGCGCTCAAGCTGCTGGAGCCCGGCGGCGTGCTGCTGACTTTTTCCTGCTCGGGCGGCATCAGCGCGGACCTGTTCCACAAGATCGTGGCTTCGGCGGGCATCGACGCCCAAGTGGACGGTTACATCAGCGAACGATTGGGCGCGGCCCCCGACCATCCGATGACCATCGAGTTTCCGGAGGGCGAATATTTGAAGGGCCTGGTGGTGGTGCGAAAGCCGGCTTGACCCCGCACCAACGCAACTGAGTGGCATTGGCTAAACTGCCGGCCAATTCTTTTTCTTCCTGTTTTCCGCCTTCGGAGCACACCATGGCCCTTATTCCCGCCACCATCCTCACCGGCTTTCTGGGCTCGGGCAAAACCACGCTGCTCAAGCGCATCCTGACGGAAGCCCACGGCCAGAAAATCGCGGTGATCGAGAACGAGTTTGGCGAAGAGAACATCGACAGCGACATCCTCGTGACCGAGTCGAAAGAGCAGATCATCCAGATGAGCAACGGCTGCGTCTGCTGCACCATCCGCGAAGACTTGCGCGAAGCGCTGCAGCTCTTGGCCGCCAAGAAGCGCCAGGGCCTGCTCGACTTCGACCGCGTGGTGATCGAGACCACGGGCCTCGCCGACCCCGGCCCCGTGGCGCAGACCTTCTTCATGGACGATGAGATTGCCGAGAGCTACCTGCTCGACTCCATCCTGACGCTGGTCGATGCCAAGCATGCGCCGCAGCAGCTCAACGACCGCCAGGAAGCGCGCCGCCAGGTGGGCTTTGCCGACCAGATCTTCATCAGCAAGAGCGAGCTGGTGTCGGCCGAAGAAACCGAGGCGCTGATTCACCGGCTGAAGCACATGAACCCGCGCGCACCGCAGCAGAAGGCCCATTTTGGCGACGTGCCGCTGAAGGACATCTTCGACCTGCGTGGCTTCAACCTGAACGCCAAGCTGGACATCGACCCCGACTTCCTGAAGGAAGAAGAGGCGCACGACCATGACCACGCGCATGGCGAAAATTGCGACCATCCCTCGCACAAGCAAGAGGGGCACGGCCACCATCACCACACCGATGACGACGTGAAGAGCTTCGTCTACAAGGCTGATCGGCCCTTCGACCCGGCCAAGCTCGAAGACTTCCTGGGCGCCATCGTCAACATTTATGGCCCGCGCATGCTGCGCTACAAGGGCGTGCTGAGCATGAAGGGCACCGAGCGCAAAGTCATTTTCCAGGGCGTGCACCAGCTGATGGGCAGCGACCTGGGCCCGGAGTGGGGCAAGGACGAAGTGCGCCAGAGCCGCATGGTGTTCATCGGCATCGAGCTGCCGCGCGAAATCCTGGAGCAGGGGCTCGAGCAGTGCCTCGTTTGAGACCCTGACTTGCTCCTTCCCCCGCTGGGGGAAGGTTGGGATGGGGGCGGGCCCTCGATCGGGCGCCGCGCCTTTTTGGGAGGCCGTCGTGCCCCCACCCCGGCCCTCCCCCAGTGGGGGAGGGAGGAACCGCCCCGGGGCCTACTTGCCCATGCCGCCCAGCGGCTTGCCGTTGATCTTCAGGCTGCCTTCGCTGTATTCGAGCTGGCTCGTGATGTCGGTGCCGTCGCGCTTGACGAAGTTCATGGCTTCGCCTTGCTCGACCAGCCCCGCCACCATTTCGGGCGGCGGCGTCTGGCCGCTTTCGGCGCCGGTGGCGGCAATCTGCTCGAGCCATTGCATCGGCAGGCGCGCATTGGCCTTGAGCACGCCGCGCTTCATCAGCAGCGCCATGCCCGGCGCCTGCAGGTCTTCGTCGGTCACGCCGACCATGCCGGCCGTGTAGCTGATCTCGCCGCGCTTGCCGCCGATTTCGACCAGCAGCTTGTCCAGGCCCATTTCCGGGTTGTACTTGGCCATGGCCTTCAGGTCGGGCGCCAGCTGGTCCATCAGCGTCTGCATGGCCGCTTGCGACGCCTTGGCGCCGCCCTTGCCGCAGCCGTTGATGGCGCTCGACTTCAGCCAGGCATCGGCCAGCTTCTTGTAGCCGGCGGCGTGAATGCGGCGCCCGCCGCTGCTCATCTCGAACTTGTCGATCTTGGTTTCGCCGATCTTGCCGGCGCCCTTGATCGTGCCGGTCGATGCGTAAAGCCCGTCCTTGATGCTGGCATCGGCAAGCATGTCGATGTTCTGCAACAGCACGGTCGGCAGGGCCTTGCCCTCGGCGCCTTCGGCGGTGCCCAGGCCCTTGGGGGCGGCAAATTCGAAGCTTTCGAGGCGGCCTTCGGTTTTGCCGGTGGCCAGGATCCAGCCCGCGCTGCTGTCCATGTCGGCCTTGCCGGTCAGCTTGCCCATCTTCATGGTGGCGCCGGTGCGCACGTCGCTGACGTCCAGCCCCGGCATGGTCAGGTCGTAGTGCACCTGGGTGCGGGCACCGTTCACCTCGATGCGGGCTTGCGCGCCTTGCCAGATGAACTGGGCCTTGCCTTCGTCGGTCACCTTGGCCGGCGCCACGGTCAGGTCGCTGGTGTAGCCGCCGTCGAAGCCCACCTTGGTGTAAGCCGTGAGGGGCTTGGCCTTGCCGAAGAGCTGTTCGGCCTTGGCCTGGCTCTTCACGTCGAGCACCAGTTCGCTGTCGATGGTGGCTGCCGCCAGCGTGCCACCTGCGAGCGGGCCGTGGCGGATGGTGTCGCGGAAGGTGAGCCGCACAGGCTTGAATGGTGCGGCGGATTCGCCGTCTTCTTCGTCGTCACCTTCGGCCGGCTTGATGGCGGGGACTTGCGCGGTTTGTGCCGCGCATCCGATCTCGATCGTCACGATGCTGACGGCGCCGAAGAAGCCCTTTTCATAGCTGCGATCGACCACCCGCACCAGCGCGGTCTGCTTCGGCAACTCGTCCAGCGCGGTGTCGAAGACGGACTTGATTTTTGTGCCCGCCCACCACGTGCTGCCGCCATAGGCAAGCGCAATGGCGGCTGCCAGCGCGCCCAAAACTGCTTTTTTGCTCACGATTTCTTCTCTTGTATGAATTGTTGGTCGACCCGCACCGTCCCTCGGCGGCTTTGGCAGGCCTTCGTTGCCCCCTCCGGCAACGGTGGCGATGCTACCGGAGGCAGCCCGGTTGCAGGCACATCCCCCTTCATTTCGAGTTCTCTATACAATCGCGCGCCTGTTCCGGCAGCCACGCCCTCGTCCGAACGACGGGATGTGGCTTCCGATACGGGGCGCCGCACGTTTCTGGCGGGCTTTCGGGGGTATAACCCCGGGGTTCGTCACTGCGAGCACTCCGACGAGTGGAGCCCAGGCGGCTTGAAACCCGCAAAGGCTCCCTTGGGAGGAGACACCCAGTGAAAGCGCGTTCCAGTTCGTTCAAGGAGCCAGTCACCGTGAAGAAACCCGCCGCCAAGGCCACGCCAGCAACCAAGCCCGCCGCTAAAAAAGCGGTGGCTGCAAAGCCGGCTGTACCCGCGGCGAAAAAAATCTCTTCCGCTGCAAAAGCTCCGACCACGAAAGAAAAAAGCGCTCCAAAGAAGCCAGCAACGCCATCGGCCAAGGCCGCGACCGTTGCAAAGCCCGTCAAGCCTGCAAAGTCCGTTGCGGCGCCGGTGGCATCCGCCCCGGCCAAGAGTGCAACCAAAACTGCAGTTGCGGGTCTACCGCCATCCAAAACCGTCGGCCGCACTGCTGCCGTTCCTTCTGCCCCTCCGATCCCAATGAAAAAAACGGCTGCCGCCTCTTCTTCCGCCACGGCGACACCTTCGATGCCTGTTCAGACCGCTGCACCCGCGCCCGCGCGAGGTGGCCGCGTGTCCCGGCTGTCGCAGCTGACCGTGCCTTCCATGCCGCAATCGGTGGCTTCCACCGCTGCAAAGTCTTCGTTCTCGCAGGCGCCTTCCAATGCGCTGGTGCCGCCGCCCCCCGTGGCGGTGAAAAAAGACCCGAAGCTCGCCAACAACTGGAAAACCAAGTCGGTTGATGAGTTGAGCGACGCCGAAGTCATCGCGATGCCCGACACCGAGTACATGAACGAAAAGCAGATGGCGTTCTTCCGCCTGAAGCTGGTCGAACTCAAGCGCGGCATCCTCGAAAACGCCGGCGAAACCACCGAGCATCTGCGTGAAGACACCGTGGTGGTGCCCGATCCGGCCGACCGCGCCACCATCGAGGAAGAGCATGCGCTCGAACTGCGCACGCGCGACCGCGAGCGCAAGCTGCTCAAGAAGATCGAGCAGTCGATCCAGCGCATCGACGCCGGCGACTACGGCTACTGCGACGAAACCGGCGAACCCATCGGTGTCGGCCGCCTGCTGGCCCGACCCACCGCCACGCTGTCGCTCGAAGCGCAGCAGCGCCGCGAACTCAAGCAGAAGATGTTCGGGGACTGAGCCGGCCATACAAAAAAAGAGAACCTGATCGCCTCGAAGTTTTTGTCGATGCCAAAGGAAGAGTCGGGCCGCCTGTTTTCGAAGGTGGCGAAGTTTGTCCGCAATCCGCTCAAGGATTGGTCGGAGCTGAATGCGACCGCCGATTCCACGCTGCCCGACCAGGCCTACAGCCGGGAAATGCTCAAAGAGATGATCGAGCGGCGCCAGCGCAACGATTTCGTTCGCCGGCGCGAGTTCGACATGCTCCGCAAGCTGCGCCAGCGTGAAGCGGCCGCCCATGCCTTCGAAGGAACGGTCACGCCGTCTTCCTTCAACCTGAACAGCACCACTGAAAAATCGGAGGGCCGCGCCCTCACGCTCAAGAAGATCGACGAGATCGAAGAGCAGATGTCGCAGCAGTGGTGGAAGGGTCGCGGCCCCAATGGCGAGGTGCTGGGCAATGCGCCCCCCGACGCCGGCGCCGAAACCCTCCCGCCGCCCGTGAGCGCGGCCGAATTGGCCACCTTGCTCGCGCCTCCCGCGGGCCGCGCCGCGCCGGCGCCAGCGCCAGCGCCAGCGCCAGCATCCACGCCTGCGCCCGCCGCCGTGGCGCCTGCTTCGGCTCCCGCCCCTGTCGGGCCTGCCAGCGCCGAGGTGAGCGTCCCCTCGCTGCTGTCGGCGCGGTTGGCGCGAGACGGCGCGCTCGAAGAGGCCGTGATCCGCTTCGCGCACGGCGACGATGCCGGCGCCGAGGCCATTCTTCTGCAGGCGTTGGCTTCGGAGAGCGCGGCTGCCGCGGGTGAAGACGACCACGCCACCGTCGAGCGCGACGATGCGCGCTGGCACGCGTTGTTCGACCTGTATCGCGCCACCGGCGACGCCACCCGCTTTGCCGCCGCCCGCATGCGCTATGCACAACGCATGAAGCGCATGGGCCCGGACTGGGTGCCGCTCGATGAGCTGGCGCGCAACGTGAAGGCCGTGGTGGCCAGTGAATACGCCGATCTGGCACCAATCGGCGCCGACTGGACCAGCCCGCCACGCCTGGCCCGCGACGGATTGATGGATCTCACGCGGGCACTGTCGAAGGCCGGTTCGGTCTGGACGCTCGACTGGCGTGCGCTGGCCGCCATCGAGCGCGATGCCGCCGCGCCACTGCGCGTGCTGTTTGCGCACTGGGCCGATTCGCCGGTGCAACTGCGTTTCATCGGTGCCGCCAAGTTGCGGGCCGTGCTGGCCGAGGCCACGCCCAACAACGAGCGCAGCACCGAAGACGTCTGGTGGCAGCTGCACCTGGCGGCGCTGCGCATGATGAACATGCCCGACGATTTCGAGCTGGTGGCGCTCAACTACTGCATCACCTACGAAGTCTCGCCGCCCGCATGGGTGGACCCGAAGGGTGAATGCGCCTTGCTGGCCTCCCCCGAGGGAAGCCGCTCGGGCTCCGGCTCCGTGTGGTCGCTGTTGTCGGTCAACGGCGAATCGGAGAGCTTCCCATCCACCGACAGCGGCTTTGCGGCGCTGGCCGGCGATCTGCGCGGCGAAACGCATTCGAGCCTGCAGCGGCTCGACACCGACCTGCGCAACACGACGGCGCCTGTCATCTCCTGTGCCGCGCTGCTGCGCATGGACCTTGCCGCCGCCGGCACCCTGCTGAGCTGGGTGCGGGCGCGGGACGCCCAGGGCGACCGGGTCCAGTTCGTCGACGCGCACCGGCTGATCGCGGCCCTGTTCGACATCGTCGGCATTGCCGACCACGCGACCGTGGCGCTCCGGAAGAACTAGGCGCAATCCAGAGCAAAGCCCGGGGTTGCATTGGCCCGGGCCATCCCCAGATGGCTTCGATGGAACAGTTTCACGGCACCACCATCGTGAGCGTGCGCCGCAAGACCCCCCAGGGCGACCAAGTCGCCATTGGCGGGGACGGGCAGGTCACTCTCGGCAATATCGTCATCAAGGGCACGGCGCGCAAGGTGCGACGGCTCTATCACGGCAAGGTGCTGGCTGGCTTTGCCGGCGCCACGGCCGATGCCTTCACGCTCTTCGAGCGTTTCGAGGCCAAGCTCGAAAAGCACCAGGGCCACCTGACCCGCGCGGCCGTCGAGCTTACGAAAGACTGGCGCACCGACCGGGTGCTGCGCAAGCTGGAGGCCATGCTGGCCGTGGCCGACGCCACCACTTCGCTCATCATCACCGGCAACGGCGACGTGCTGGAGCCCGAAGACGGCGTGATCGCCATCGGCTCCGGTGGCGCCTATGCGCAGTCCGCGGCCAAGGCGTTGATCGACAATACCGACCTCACGGCGGAGCAGATTGTGCGCAAATCGCTCGCGATAGCCGGCGAAATCTGCATTTACACGAACATGAACCACACCGTGGAAGCGCTCTGACATGTCCATGACCCCCCAGGAAATCGTCTCCGAGCTCGACAACCACATCGTCGGCCAGCCTGCCGCCAAGCGCGCTGTGGCCATTGCGCTGCGCAACCGCTGGCGCCGCCAGCAGGTGGAGGAAAAGCTTCGGGCCGAAATCACGCCCAAGAACATCCTCATGATCGGCCCCACGGGCGTGGGCAAGACCGAGATCGCGCGCCGCCTGGCGCGCCTGGCGGATGCGCCTTTCATCAAGGTCGAGGCGACCAAGTTCACCGAGGTGGGCTATGTCGGCAAGGACGTTGACTCGATCATTCGCGACCTGGCCGAGATTGCCGTCAAGCAGACGCGCGAAGCCGAAAGCGCGAAGGTGCGCGCCCGTGCCGAGGATGCCGCCGAAGACCGCATCCTCGATGTGCTGCTGCCCCCCGCGCGCGGCGCCGACGGCGGCACGCCGGCGCTCGATGGCCCCAACCCCACCCGGCAGGCCTTCCGCAAGAAGCTGAGGGAGCACCAGCTCGACGACAAGGAGATCGAGCTCGACCTGGCCGAAACCCGTGCCCCGCTCGAGATCATGGGCCCGGCGGGCATGGAGGAAATGACCGAGCAGCTGCGCGGCATGTTCGGCCAGATGGGCGGCGGCAAGCGCAAGACGCGCAAGCTCAAGATCGCCGAGGCCATGCGTCTCCTGATCGACGAGGAGGCGGCCAAGCTGGTCAACGAGGACGAGATCCGCACCCAGGCCATCACCAATGCCGAGCAGAACGGCATCGTCTTCATCGACGAGATCGACAAGGTGGCCACGCGCAGCGAAGCCCAGGGCTCCGACGTGTCGCGCCAGGGCGTGCAACGCGACCTGCTGCCGCTGGTCGAGGGCACGGCCGTGAGCACCAAGTACGGCGTGGTGCGCACCGACCACATGCTCTTCATCGCGAGCGGCGCGTTCCACCTCAGCAAGCCGAGCGACCTGATTCCCGAGCTGCAGGGGCGCTTTCCGATTCGCGTGGAGCTGCAGTCGCTTTCGGTTTCGGACTTCGAAAGCATCCTCACGCAGACCCGCGCGTCGCTCGTGAAGCAGTACCAGGCGCTGCTCGCGACCGAAGGCGTGACGCTCGAATTCACGCCCGAGGGCGTCAACCGTCTCGCGGCCATTGCCTTCGAGGTGAACGAGCGCACCGAGAACATCGGCGCCCGCCGCTTGTCTACCGTGATGGAGCGTCTGCTCGATGAGGTAAGCTTCGACGCAGCGCGCATCGAAGGACAGACCATCCTCATCGATGCCGCTTACGTCGACGAGCGCCTTGCGGCACTAAGTCACGACGAAGACCTTTCGCGCTTCATCCTCTGAAGCTGCCTTTGCGGCCCCTGTAACGGGGCCGCGCTTCACGCATCACATTCACTGCGTGAGCTAAGTGCTTCATTCTCAACGAAATTCACCGCTTTCCAGGTTTGGAAATCGGCGCTAAGTCGTTGATTCCATTACAAAAAATACCACCAACGGCCAGTTGCGCCTGAAGTGTTTCCTGCTACAGTGCAAAAAAGTGCAGTTAAGTGGGAAAAAGTGCGGGTGGTGCCTCTTTCGGGTGCCGCGGCGCTCCCAACACAGGGGTTCTGGTCGTGTTTCAAGGCGCTTCATCGCTCAGTCTGGATGCCAAGGGGCGGCTCTCCGTGCCGACCCGGCATCGTGACGTCCTGAGCGCGACAGCGAATGGCCAACTCACGATCACCAAGCATCCGCACGGCTGCCTGATGGTGTTCCCGCGTCCCGAGTGGGAGAAATTCCGCGAGCGCATCGCCGCGCTCCCAATGTCGGCACAGTGGTGGAAGCGCGTATTCCTCGGCAATGCGATGGACGTCGAGATGGACGGCACCGGCCGCATCCTCGTTTCGCCTGAATTGCGTGCGGCCACGGGCATCACGCGCGAGACGTTGTTGCTGGGCATGGGCAATCATTTCGAGCTCTGGGACAAGGCCACCTACGAAGCCCAGGAGGCCGAGGCCACCCAAGGCGATATGCCCGATGTGTTTCAGGACTTCGCGTTCTGAGGACTCGTGTGAACACTCCATGGATCCATACCACCGTGTTGCTGAACGAAGCGGTGGAAGCCCTTCTTTCAGGCAGCACCGCGGCCACGGGCACCTACGTGGATGCGACCTTCGGGCGGGGAGGGCATGCGCGCGCGATCCTCGCGAGGCTGGCACCGGAAGGCAGGCTGATCGCATTCGACAAGGATGCGGAAGCGGTGGCCGAAGCAGCGCGCATCTCGGATGCGCGTTTTTCCATCCGGCACCAGGGATTCCGTTCGTTGGGCGAATTGCCCGATGCCAGCGTGGCGGGTGTGCTGATGGACCTGGGCGTGAGTTCGCCGCAAATCGACAACCCGGTGCGCGGTTTCAGTTTTCGTTTCGACGGCCCGCTCGACATGCGCATGGATACCACGCGCGGCGAGAGTGTGGCCGATTGGCTGGCAACAGCCGAACTTCAGCAGATTGCAGAGGTGATCCGTGACTATGGCGAAGAACGGTTTGCTGTTCAGATTGCAAAGGCGATTGTTGCTCGCAGACAAGAACGGGGCGCAATTTCAACCACCACCGAACTGGCCGAGCTCGTGGCTGGCACGGTCAAAACCCGCGAGCAGGGCCAGAACCCTGCAACGCGCACATTTCAGGCTTTTCGGATTTTCATCAACGCCGAGCTTGAAGAGCTGCAACAGGCGCTAGAGGCGAGCCTTTCGGTGCTGCAGCCTGGGGGCCGGCTCGCGGTGATCAGCTTCCACTCGCTGGAAGACCGCATCGTGAAGCAGTTCATCGCCAAGCATTCGAAGGAGGTGTACGACCGCCGCGCGCCGTTCGCCGCCCCGAAGGTGATGAAGCTGCGCGCGCTCGAGCGCATCAAGCCTTCGGCCGAAGAGGTGAAAGGCAACCCGCGCTCGCGCAGCGCCATTCTTCGCGTGGCAGAGCGCACTGAAGCCGTTTGACATGGCCCGCCTCAACCTGCTCCTGATGCTCGCGGTGGTCGCCTCCGCGCTCTACCTCGTGCACACGCAATACCTGTCGCGCCAGCTCTATACCGAGCTCGACCGTTCGCAGCAGGAGGCGCGCCGGCTCGAACTCGACCGCGACCGGCTGCAGGTGGAGAAGCGCGCCCAGGCCACGCCCCTGCGGGTGGAAAAGCTCGCCAAGGAGCAGCTCCAGATGCGCACCACCACGCCGGCCATCACGCAGTATGTGCGACCCGACGGCTCGGTGATTCCGGCCGTGGTGGCGCCGCCGCCCGTCCCGCCGGCGGGTCCGGCGACCAAGCCTGCCGCGAGGGCCCAGCGATGAGCCGCCGCAGCGTCCGCTACACCACCAGCCCCTTGCTTGCGAGCAAGACGCCGGTCTGGCGCAGCAAGTTCATCGTCGCGGGCATTGCCTTCGGCTTCGTCGTGCTGGCGGGCCGGGCTGCGTACGTGCAGGTCTTCAACAACAGCTTCTTCCAGCGGCAGGGCGAGGTGCGCTTTGCACGCACGCTCGAACTGCCGGCCAACCGCGGACGCATCCTCGACCGCAACGGGCTCATCCTGGCGTCGAGCGTGGTGGCGCCGAGCATCTGGGCCATTCCGGAAGACGTCGAGCGCGACGACCCCGAAGTGCGCGCCAAGCTCAAGCAGGTGGCCAAGCTGCTCGAAATGCCGCAGAAGGACTTCGACAAGAAGCTCGAGGACGAGGACAAGACTTTCGTCTGGATCAAGCGCCAGGTCGACGAACCCATTGCCAAGCAGATTGCCGCGCTCAACCTCAAGGGCATCTACCAGCGCAAGGAATACAAGCGCCAGTATCCCGAGGGCGAGGCCGCGGCGCACGTGGTGGGCTTCACCAACGTCGAGGACAACGGGCAGGAAGGCATCGAACTGTCCTTCAACAAGGACCTGGCCGGCAAGGCCGGGTCGCGCCGCGTCATCAAGGACCGCCTGGGCCGCGTGGTCGAGGGCGTGGGCGAACAGGTGCCGCCGGTCGACGGCAAGGACATCCAGCTCAGCGTCGACAGCAAGGTGCAGTTTTTCGCCTATCAAAAGCTGCGCGACGCCGTGACCGCGCGCAAGGCCAAG
This sequence comes from Variovorax sp. OV700, assembly GCF_900099805.1. GTDB lineage: Bacteria > Pseudomonadota > Gammaproteobacteria > Burkholderiales > Burkholderiaceae_C > Variovorax. The sequence continues at coordinate 137,360 of NZ_FNDR01000012.1, forward strand.
GCCGGCAGCGTGGTGGTGCTCGACGCGGTCACGGGCGAAGTGCTGGCGCTGGCCAACTACCCGAGCTACGTGCCCGACAAGCGCCAGAACCTCACCGGCGAACAGCTGCGCAATCGCGCGCTCACCGACACCTTCGAGCCCGGCTCCACCATGAAGCCGATCACCGTCGGCATGGCGCTGGAAGCCGGCCGCGTGAAGCCGTCGACCTTGATCGAAACCGGCCCGGGCCGCTTCCAGATCGGCGGCTTCACCATCAGCGACACCCACAACTACGGCACGCTCACGGTCGAGGGCGTGATCCAGAAGTCGAGCAACGTGGGGGCGCTCAAGATCGCGCAGAAGATGTCTCCGCACGAGATGTGGGACACCTACACCGCGCTCGGCTACGGCCAGAAGCCGCAGATCCAGTTCCCCGGCGCCGTGAGCGGCCGGCTGCGGCCCTGGAAGACCTGGAAGCCGGTGGAGCAAGCCACCATGGCCTACGGCTACGGCCTGTCGGCGTCGCTGTTTCAAATGGCACATTCGTACACCGCGTTTGCGCACGACGGCGCCATCATTCCAGTCACCATCCTCAAGAACGCCGAGCCGCCCGCCGGCGTGCGGGTGTTCTCGCCATCGAATGCGCTGGCGGTCCGCAAGATGCTGCAGATGGCCGCCGGGCCGGGCGGCACCGGCACGCGCGCGCAGACCATCGGCTACTCGGTGGGTGGCAAGTCGGGCACGGCGCACAAGCAGGTCGGCAAGGGCTACGCAAGCAACAAGTACCGGGCCTGGTTCACCGGCATGGCGCCGATCGAGAAGCCGCGGATCATCGTGGCCGTGATGATCGACGAGCCGAGCGACGGCCAATATTTCGGCGGCGTGGCCGCCGCGCCGGTGTTCAGCGAAGTCGTGCAGCAGACCCTGCGCATGATGAACGTTCCGCCCGATCTCGCCGTCAAACCGCTGGTGATGACGCAAGGCGTCGACGAGAGCTTCTGAGCATGCTGACACTCACTTCCCCCAAGCTCGCCGCGCTCTGGCTCAAGGAGCGCGTGCAGGGTGCGCTGCATGCGGACAGCCGGCCGGTGAGCGCTGGCGACGGCTTTATCGCGTGGCCGGGTGCCGCGACCGACGGACGCAAGCACGTGGCCTCCGCGCTGGCGCAGGGCGCGGCTGCGTGCCTGGTCGAGCACGATGGCGTCGAGGCTTTCGACTTCCAGGGCGACGACCGCATTGCCAGCTACCCCGGGCTCAAGGCCGCCACTGGCCCGATCGCCTCGGCCTTCTACGACGACCCCTCGGCCGCACTCGAACTGCTGGCTGTGACCGGCACCAACGGCAAGACCTCCACCGCCTGGTGGCTCGCCGAATCGCTTTCCACGCTGGCCGTGCCCGGCGGTGTTCGCCCGTTGCAGCCTGACGGTTCGACCGAGCGCGGCGTACCGTCGCCGTGCGCGGTCATGGGCACGCTGGGCATCGGCGTGCCACCGGAACTCACCTACACCGGACTCACCACGCCCGACCCGGTGATGATGCAGCGCGAACTGCGCTCCCTGGTCGAACGCGGTTTCGGCGCCTGCGCCATCGAGGCCTCGTCGATCGGCATTGCCGAGCGCCGGCTCGATGGCGCGCGCATCGCGGTGGCCGTGTTCACCAATTTCACGCAGGACCACCTCGACTACCACGGCAGCATGGAAGCCTACTGGCAAGCCAAGGCCGAGCTGTTCCGCTGGCCAGGCCTGCGCGCCGCGGTCATCAACATCGACGACGTGCATGGCGCCAGCCTGTGCGCGAACCTCATCGAAGCCGGCATCGGCGCACTCGACGTGTGGACCGTCTCGGCCGCTGGCAGACCGGCGCGGCTGATGGCGCGGGACGTCGGCTACGGCGCTCAGGGCCTGCAGTTCTCCGTGGCCGAACACGGCATCCCGGGCGTCGAGCGCATCTCGACCGGCCTGATCGGACAGTACAACGTGGCCAATCTGCTGGGCGTGCTCGGCACACTGCGGGCGCTGGGGCTTTCGCTGACGCGGGCCGTGGCGGCCTGCGCCAACCTCACCAGCGTGCCGGGCCGCATGGAGCGCGTGGGCACCGGCATCGGTATGCCGCTGGCGGTGGTCGACTACGCGCACACCCCCGACGCGATCGACAAGGCGCTGGCGGGCCTGCGCCCTCTGGCGCGGCAGCGCGGTGGCGCCCTCTGGTGCCTGTTCGGCTGCGGCGGCGACCGCGACCCGATCAAGCGCCCGCTGATGGCTGCCGTGGCTGAGCGCCAGGCCGATCGCGTGATCGTGACCAGCGACAACCCGCGCAGCGAAAACCCCGACGCGATCATCAGCCAGGTGCTGCTCGGCCTCTCGCGTCCCGAGGCGGCCCAGGTGCAGCCCGACCGCGGCGCGGCCATCGGCGACGCCATTGCGCAGGCTGCGCCCGAAGACATCGTGCTCATCGCCGGCAAGGGCCACGAAGCCTGGCAGGAAATTGCCGGCCAGCGCATCCCGTTCTCCGACCGGACCCATGCGCTCGAAGCGCTCGCGAAGCGAGGTGGGGCATGAACCAATCGACGCCACTCATGCTGACGCTGGCCCAGGTGCAGCAATGGATTCCCGGTGCGCGCCTGGTGGGCGAGCCCACCACGCTCATCACCCGCGTTCACACCGACACGCGCACGCTCGCCAATGGCGACCTGTTCGTGGCCCTCAAGGGCGAACGCTTCGATGCCAACGAATTTCTGGCCGACGCCAAGGCACGGGGCGCCGTTGCGGCCATTGCACACGACGGCCTGCAGGCCGCGGGCCTCGCGGGGCTCGAGGTGCCCGACTCGCTGGCCGCGCTCGGCGCGCTGGCCGCGGGCTGGCGCGCGCAGTTCGATCTGCCGCTGATCGCGGTCACGGGCAGCAACGGCAAGACCACGGTCACGCAGATGATCGCGGCCATTCTGGTTGCGTTTCGGGCCGACCGCGCGCTGGCGACGGCCGGCAATTTCAACAATGAGATCGGCGTTCCGCTCACCCTGCTGCGCCTGCGCGCCAAGCACCAGCATGCGGTGGTCGAGCTGGGCATGAACCACCCTGGCGAGATTGCCCGGCTGGCCGCCATTGCGCGCCCGACCATCGCGCTGGTCAACAACGCGCAGCGCGAGCACCTGGAGTTCATGGACACCGTCGAGGCAGTGGCGCGCGAGAACGGCGCGGTGTTCGCCTCGCTGCCCGAGGAGGGAACCGCGGTGTTCCCGCACGGCGACGTTTTCACTTCGCTGTGGAGCGACATGGCGCATTCGGGTGCGATGCGCCGCTGCATGACTTTCGGCGAGCAGGAAGATGCCGACATTTCATTGGCTCGGGCCGAATGGCAGCAGGGTGCCTGGCAGGTCCGCATCCGCACGCCGCTAGGCGACTTCGATGCCCGCCTGCACATCGCGGGCCGGCACAACGTGGTCAATGCGCTGGCCGCCACCGCCTGTGCGCTCGCGTCGGGCGTGTCGCTCGAAACCATCGGCGCAGGCCTCACGGCTTTCGAGCCGGTGAAAGGCCGCTCCAAGGCGAGCGAGGTCGTGCTGGCGGGTGGGCACGCGCTCACGCTGGTGGACGATAGCTACAACGCCAACCCCGATTCCGTGCGCGCGGCCATCGACGTGCTCGCGGCCCTGCCGGGCCCGCGCCTGCTGGTGCTCGGCGACATGGGCGAGGTCGGCAACCGCGGACCCGAATTCCATGCCGAGGTCGGCGACTGGGCACGCCAGCGCGGCATCGAGGCGCTGTACGGCCTGGGCGCCGAAACCGTGCATGGCGTGGCCGCTTTCAACGGCGGCAGTAACGGCGGCGGCAATGGCCGCCATTTCGACAATGTGGACGCGCTCAACGCCGCGGTGCTGGCGCGGCTGCCGCAGGTTGCCAGCGTGCTCGTCAAGGGATCGCGCTTCATGAAGATGGAGCGGGTGGTGCAAGCCATCGAGCAATCACAACAACAAAAGGAGGCCGGTCATGACGCATGAGCCGCGCAAGACAACATGCTGATGAGCCTGGCCCAATGGCTGCAAACACTCTCGCCCGAATTCGGGTTCTTGCGCGTTTTTCAGTACCTCACGTTCCGTGCGCTGATGGCGGCGCTCACGGCACTGGTGGTCGGCCTCGTGGCCGGCCCCTACGTGATCCGCCGCCTTGCCGCGCTCAAGATCGGTCAGCCGGTGCGCGGCTACGGCATGGAAACGCACCTGACCAAGAGCGGTACGCCCACTATGGGCGGCGTGCTGGTGCTGTTTGCCATCGCCTTTGCCACCGTGTTGTGGTTCGACGCTTCGAACCGCTTCGTGTGGATCGTGCTGTGGGTGACGCTGGGCTTTGGCGCCATCGGCTGGGTCGACGACTGGCGCAAGGTGGTGCGCAAGGACCCGGAAGGCATGCGCTCGCGCGAGAAGTATTTCTGGCAGTCGGTGGTCGGCCTGATCGCGGGCTTCTACCTGCTCTTCAGCATCTCGGAAAGCTCGAACTGGCGCGTGCTGCAGCTGTTCTTCGCCTGGGTGCAGTCGGGCTTCGATCTCGACTTTCCGCCCAAGATCAACCTGCTGGTGCCCTTCTTCAAGGAAGTGAGCTACCCGCTCGGCGGTATCGGCTTCGTGATCCTGACCTACCTGGTGATCGTGGGCGCGAGCAACGCGGTCAACCTGACCGACGGCCTCGACGGGCTGGCGATCATGCCGGTGGTGATGGTGGGCTCGGCGCTGGGCGTGTTCGCCTACGTCACGGGCAGCGCGGTGTATTCCAAGTACCTGCTGTTCCCCAACATCCCGGGCTCGGGCGAACTGCTGGTGTTCTGCTCGGCCATGGCCGGCGCGGGCCTGGCCTTTCTCTGGTTCAACACCCATCCGGCGCAGGTCTTCATGGGCGACGTGGGTGCGCTCGCACTGGGCGGCGCGCTGGGCACCATCGCGGTCATCGTGCGCCAGGAGATCGTGTTCTTCATCATGGGCGGCATCTTCGTGGTCGAAGCGATCTCGGTGATGGCGCAGGTCATGTACTTCAAGTACACCAAGAAGCGCTACGGCGAAGGCCGCCGCGTGCTCAAGATGGCGCCGCTGCATCACCACTTCGAGAAAAGCGGCTGGCGCGAGACGCAGGTCGTGGTGCGCTTCTGGATCATCACGATGCTGCTGTGCCTCGTGGGCCTTTCAACGCTGAAGCTGCGGTAACAGGCACATGCGTCATCTGAAAGACCTCCCCGTCCTCGTCCTCGGCCTCGGTGCGTCCGGGCTGGCGATGGCGCGCTGGTGCGCACGCCACGGCGCGCAGGTGACCGTGGCCGACACGCGCGAAGCGCCCCCGGCGCTTGCCACGCTGCAGGCCGAGCTGCCCGAGGTCGCCTTCATGGGCGGTCCGTTCTCGGCCGCGCTGATCGAAGGCACGCCGATCCGTGCGGTGTACCGCTCGCCGGGCCTGTCGCCCGCGACCATCGCGCCGGTGGTCGATGCCGCACGGGCCGTGGGCCTCGCGGTCGGCGGTGAACTGGATCTCTTCGCGCATGCGCTGCGGGATCTGCAGACCGTCGAGCTGCCGGTGGTGGAAGCGGAGCCCGAGGCTGAAGCCGCCGCGAAAGCTGTCGAGCCAGAGGCGCAGGCCGAGTTGGACCTGGACGTCGAACCTGCGGAAGCTGCACAGGCCGAGCCTGAGCACGCCGATGCGGTCGAGCCGACGCCGGTGCCTGAATCGACTGAACCCGTCGAGCCTGCCTCGGCTACCGAAACACCCGAAACGCCTGAACCAGTCGAGGCTCCGCCAACGGCCGAGCCGACCGAAGCCGAACTCGCGCCTCCGGCCATGGCGGAAGCCGTGGCACGTGATCCATCGCTGAGCGTTCCGGTGGCGCAGCCCGCGGAAGAAGCGTCGGCCGCACCGTCGGCAGACACGCCAGAAAACCTGGAAGCGGCAGCGCCGGCGCCTGTCACCGTTTCACGGCTGCCGAGCACCGGCAAGCCTTACGTTCCTACCGCGGCCAGGGAAGCGGCCGAGTTCGTCGCCAAGATCGCCGAGTTCGCGGCCTCCAACCCAGCCTCCGCGGCCGTCGAGGAAGAGCCCACGCCCCAGCTCCCGCTGGTGCCGATCGAGGAACCCCCAGCACCGAAGGGCTACACCCCAGCGGTGCTCGCCGTCACGGGCACCAATGGCAAGACCACCGTCACCTCGCTGACCGGCCAGCTGGTCGAGCGCGCGGGCAAGAGTGTGGCCGTGGCGGGGAACATCGGCCCCACGTTGCTCGATACGCTGGCCGCGCACATCGACGCACAGACGCTTCCGGATGTCTGGGTGCTCGAACTCTCGAGCTTCCAGCTCGACGGCGTGCAGGGCTTCGAGCCGACCGCCGCGACGGTGCTCAACCTCACGCAGGACCATCTCGACTGGCATGGCGACATGCCGTCGTACGCATCGGCCAAGTCGCGCATCTTCGGCGCGAAGGGCCTCATGGTGCTCAACCGCGACGACCCAGGCGTGATGGCGATGTTGCCTGCGCCCATCAAGGTGAAGCTGCAGCGCCCGCAGATCCGCACCCACGTCACCTTCGGCAGCGCGATGCCGCTGCGTCCCGGCGACTACGGCATCGAGCGCGTCAACGGCATGACCTGGCTTGTGCGCGCGCTGGAAGCCGACGAGACGCAGAAGCGCAAGCGCGGCGCCGTGGTCGAAGAGGAGATCTTCCTGCAGCGCCTGTTGCCCGCCGATGCGCTGCGCATCCGCGGACGCCACAACGCCATGAACGCATTGGCGGCGCTCGCGCTGGCCAGCGCCGCCGATTGCCCGCTCGGCCCCATGCTCTATGGCCTGCGCGAATACCGCGGCGAGCCGCATCGCGTCGAGCCGATCGCGCTGGTGGAAGATGTCGAATACTTCGACGACAGCAAGGGCACCAACGTGGGCGCCACGGTGGCCGCATTGAGCGGCCTTGGCGAAGACCGCCGCGTCGTCGTCATTCTGGGCGGCGAAGGCAAGGGGCAAGACTTCGAGCCGCTTGCCGAGCCCGTGCGCCAGTACGCGCGCGCCGTGGTGCTCATCGGCCGCGATGCACCGCTGATCGAACAGGCCCTGGCCGCCACCGGCGTCTCGCTGATGCATGCCGGCTCGATGGAAGAGGCCGTCAAGCTCGCGGCCATGCGCGCCAACCCCGGTGATGCCGTGCTGCTGTCACCGGCCTGTGCGAGCTTCGACATGTTCAAGGACTACGAACATCGCGCGGCGGTGTTCCGCGAGGCCGTGCAAGCGCTTGCGGACGAGCCGCGCGAAGCGGCTTCGTCCAACGATGCCGATTTTTCTTCGGGAGACCCGGTTTGAACACTGCAGCCGCCGGCGCCACGCCCAACGCAAAGACCAGCCGCTTCGGTGGCTGGTTCAAGCGCGCGCGCAGCGGCATCGATTCGCTGCCCGTGCACCTGCCGGTGCGGCTGGGCGGCGCCGGCATCACGCAGACCAAGGCCGCGCCGATGCGCGTGCTGGGCTTCGACCAGGCGCTGGTGTGGGTCACCGTCGCGCTGCTCACCTGGGGTCTGGTGATGGTGTATTCGGCCTCGATCGCGCTGCCCGACAACCCGCGCTTCGCGCGTGCCGGCTACAGCGCCTCGTTCTTCCTCACCCGGCATGCGGCCTCGGTGGTGTTCGCGTTCATCGCGGCGCTGCTCGCCTTCCAGATCCCGATGAAGACATGGGAGCGCGCCGCGCCCTGGCTCTTCGTCGCCTCGCTGCTGCTCTTGGTGGCGGTGCTCATTCCGCACGTCGGCATCAACGTGAACGGTGCGCGGCGCTGGCTGCCGCTCGGCTTCATGCGCTTCCAGCCGTCGGAGCTGGCCAAGCTCGCGATGGTGCTCTACGCCGCCAGCTACATGGTGCGCAAGATGGAGATCAAGGAGCGCTTCTTCCGCGCCGTGCTGCCGATGGGCATCGCGGTGGTGGTGGTGGGCATGCTGGTGATGGCCGAGCCTGACATGGGCGCCTTCATGGTGATTGCCGTGATCGCCATGGGCATCTTGTTCCTGGGCGGCGTGAACGCGCGCATGTTCTTCGTGATTGCCGCGCTGGTGGTGGTGGCCTTCGGCACCATCGTCGCGACCAGCCCATGGCGGCGCGAGCGCATCTTTGCGTATCTCGATCCGTGGAGCGAAGAGCACGCCCTGGGCAAGGGCTACCAGCTCTCGCACTCGCTGATCGCCATCGGCCGCGGCGAGATCTTCGGCGTGGGCCTGGGCGGGAGCGTCGAGAAGCTGCACTGGCTGCCCGAGGCGCACACCGACTTCCTGCTGGCCGTGATCGGCGAAGAGTTCGGCCTCGTCGGCGTGCTGCTGATCATCGGCATGTTCCTCTGGCTGACCCGCCGCATCATGCACATCGGTCGCCAGGCGATTGCGCTCGATCGCGTGTTCTCGGGTCTCGTCGCCCAGGGCGTGGGGGTGTGGATCGGTTTCCAGGCCTTCATCAACATGGGCGTGAACCTTGGCGCACTGCCGACCAAGGGGCTGACCTTGCCGCTGATGAGCTTCGGCGGTTCGGCCATCCTGATGAACCTGGTGGCGCTCGCTGTGGTGCTGCGGATCGACTATGAGAACCGCGTGCTCATGCGGGGAGGCCGCGTATGACCGGGCGCACCGCACTCGTCATGGCCGGCGGCACGGGCGGCCACATCTTTCCGGGACTCGCGGTCGCCGAGGCGCTGCGCGACCGCGGCTGGCGCGTGCACTGGCTGGGCGTGCCAGGCAGCATGGAAGAAAAACTGGTGGCGCCGCGCGGCTTCGCCTTCGAGCCGGTCCAGTTCGGCGGCGTGCGCGGCAAAGGTCCGCTCACGCTGTTCCTGCTTCCGCTGCGCCTCTTGCGCGCCTTCTGGCAGAGCATGGGCGTGGTGCGCCGCGTCAAGCCCGACGTGGTGGTGGGCCTGGGTGGCTACATCACCTTTCCGGGCGGAATGATGGGCGTGCTGCTCAACAAGCCGCTGGTGCTGCACGAACAGAACTCTGTGGCCGGGCTTGCCAACAAGGTGCTGGCGGGCGTGGCCGATCGCGTGTTCACGGCCTTTCCCAACGTGCTCAAGAAGGCACAGTGGGTGGGCAATCCTCTGCGCGCGGCGTTCACGTCGCAACCCGATCCGGCCGTGCGCTTCGCAGGCCGTACCGGGCCGCTCAAGTTGCTGGTGGTAGGCGGCAGCCTCGGCGCGCGCGGCCTCAACACCGTGGTGCCGCAGGCGCTCGCGCGCATCGAGCCGGGCACGCGTCCGCAGGTGCTGCACCAGAGCGGCGCCAAGCAGATCGATGAACTGCGCGCCAACTACGCGGCGGCCGGTGTCGAAGGCGAGCTCACGCCGTTCATCGAAGACACCGCGCAGGCCTATGCCGACGCCGACATCATCGTCGCGCGCGCCGGGGCCAGCACCGTCACAGAAATCGCGGCCGTCGGCGCAGCAGCGCTGTTCGTGCCTTTTCCATCGGCGGTCGACGACCACCAGACCACCAACGCGCGCTTCCTCGTCGACGCGGGCGGCGGCTGGCTGGTGCAGCAGACCGACCTCACACCTGAATTGCTGGCTGACTTGCTACAGAAAACCGAGCGCACTGCGCTGATCGAACGGGCCACCAAGGCCAAAACCATGCAGAAGACCGAAGCGGTCGAGGCCGTCGTCCGCGCCTGCGAGGAGCTTGCCAAATGAAGCACGCGATTCGTCATATTCACTTCGTCGGCATCGGCGGCTCGGGCATGAGCGGCATTGCCGAGGTCCTGTTCAACCTCGGCTACCGCATCACCGGCTCCGACCTGGCCGACAGCGCGACGCTGCGCCGGCTCGCGGGCCTGGGCATCGGCACCTTCGTGGGCCATGCGGCGGCGCACATCGACGGCGCGGATGCGGTCGTCACGTCCACCGCCGTGCAGTCGGACAACCCCGAAGTGCTGGCTGCGCGCGAGAAGCGCATTCCAGTGGTGCCGCGCGCCATGATGCTGGCCGAGCTGATGCGCCTGAAGCAGGGCATCGCGATTGCGGGCACGCACGGCAAGACCACCACCACGAGCCTCGTGGCCAGCGTGCTCGACGCCGCCGGGCTCGATCCGACCTTCGTCATCGGCGGGCGGCTCAACAGTGCCGGCGCCAATGCGCAGCTCGGCAGTGGCGACTACATCGTGGTGGAGGCCGACGAATCGGACGCCTCGTTCCTGAACCTGCTGCCCGTCATGGCGGTGGTCACGAACATCGATGCCGACCACATGGAAACCTACGGGCACGACTTCGAAAAGCTCAAGAAAGCCTTCGTCGATTTCCTGCACCGCATGCCGTTCTATGGCGTGGCCATCTTGTGCACCGACGATCCCGCAGTGCGCGACATCATGGGCCACGTCACCTGCCCGGTCACCAGCTACGGCTTCGACGAAGGCGCCCAGGTGCGCGCAGTCGACGTTCGTGCGGTGGGCGGGCAGATGCATTTCACGGCGCAGCGGCGCAACGGCGTCACGTTGCCCGACCTGCCCATCGTGCTGAACCTGCCGGGCGAGCACAACGTGCGCAACGCGCTGTCGGTGATCGCCGTGGCGGTCGAACTGGGCGTTCCCGACGAGGCAGTGCAACGCGGGCTGGCCGGCTTCAAGGGCGTGGGCCGCCGCTTCCAGAGCTATGGCGAGGTGGCGGTGCAGGGGGCTCAGCCCGGCAGCTTTACCGTGATCGACGACTACGGCCATCACCCGGTCGAGATGGCCGCGACCATCGCCGCCGCGCGCGGCGCGTTCCCGGGGCGCCGGCTGGTGCTGGCTTTCCAGCCGCACCGCTACACCCGCACGCGCGACTGCTTCGAGGACTTCGTCAAGGTCATCGGCAATGCCGACGCGGTGCTGCTGGGCGAGGTGTACGCCGCCGGCGAGCCGCCCATCGTGGCCGCCAACGGCCGCACGCTGGCGCGCGCACTGCGCGTGGCGGGCAAGGTGGAGCCGGTATTCGTCGACGACATCAATGCGATGCCGCAAGCCATTCTGGACAACGCGCGCGACGGCGACGTGGTGCTTTGCATGGGCGCGGGCTCCATTGGTGCGGTGCCGGGCAGGGTCGTTGAAATTGCGGCCGCGGCGAGCGGCGCGGGGGTTACGCCATGAGCCTTCAGGATCCAAAACTTTTCGGCAAGGTGGCCGTGCTGTTCGGTGGAAGCTCCGCCGAACGCGAAATCTCGATCATGTCCGGCACGGGCGTGCTCGAGGCGCTGCGCTCGCGCGGCGTCGATGCGCATGCCTTCGATCCGTCGGAGCGCGACCTGGTCGAGCTTCGGCGCGAAGGCTTCGCGCGCTGCTTCATCGCCCTGCATGGGCGGCATGGCGAAGACGGCACGGTGCAGGGCGCGCTCGAACTGCTGGGCATTCCCTACACCGGCTCGGGCGTGATGGCGTCGAGCGTGGCCATGGACAAGGTCATGACCAAGCGCATCTGGCAGGCCGACGGCTTGCCGACGCCCAAGTACGTGCGCCTGGCTTTCGACCAGCAGAGCCGCGAGCAGGTGAGGGCGGTGCCCGACGTGCTGGGCCTGCCGCTGATCGTGAAGCCGCCGCGCGAGGGTTCGTCGATCGGCGTGACCAAGGTCGAGGGTTATTCGCAGATGCAGGACGCCGTGACACTGTCGGCCAAGTACGACGCCGACGTGCTGTGCGAGGAATTCATCGAAGGCGAGGAAGTGACCTGCGCCGTGCTCGGCCAGGGACTCGATGCGCGCGCGCTGCCCGTGGTGCGCATCGCCGCGCCCCAAGGCGCCTACGACTACCAGAACAAATACTTCACCGACGACGTGAAGTACCAATGCCCGAGTGGCCTGCCCGAAGCCGAGGAACACGAGATCCAGCGCATCACGCTGGCCGCGTACCACACGCTCGGCTGCCGCGGCTGGGGCCGCGCCGACGTGATGATCCGCGCGAGCGACCGCAAGCCTTTCCTGCTCGAGATGAACACCTCTCCCGGCATGACCGGCCATTCGCTGGTGCCGATGTCGGCTCGCGCGGCGGGCATTGCCTACGAAGACTTGTGCCTGCGCGTGCTGGCCTCGGCTTCGCTGGACGCCACGGGGGGAGCGCAATAGCCATGGCCGACAGCATTCCCGTGCCCTTCGACGTCAAGCTCATGAACATCGTCTCGAACCTGGCGTTCGTGGTGGTGGCGCTCATGCTGCTGGCGGCGGGCGCATGGTGGGTGCTGCGCCAGCCTTTCTTTCCGATCGGCGGCATCAAGGTCGACGGCGACGTGACGCACAACAACGCCGTGACGCTGCGCGCCAACGTCGCGCCGCAACTGGCCGGCAACTTCTTCACCGTCGACCTGGCGCGCGCGCGCACGGCGTTCGAATCGGTGCCATGGGTGCGCAAGGCGGTGGTGCGGCGCGAGTTTCCGAACAAGCTGCGCGTGACCCTCACCGAGCAGGTGCCGGTGGCCACCTGGGGCGACGAGGCGGGCTCCAAGCTGATCAACGGCTTTGGCGAGGTGTTCGACGCCAATGTGGCCGAGGTCGACGACCGACTGCCGCGGCTCGATGGACCCGTTGAGCAGGCTGGCCAGGTGCTGGGCATGTACCGCGTGCTGGCGCCGATCTTCCAGCCCTACGACTTCGGCGTGGAAGAGCTCACGCTGTCGAGCCGGGGGAGTTGGAAGGTGGCGCTCGATACCGGTGCGGACATCGAGCTTGGCCGCGGGCAGCCCGAAGAGGTGGCGGCCCGCGCGCAGCGTTTCCTGAAAACCGTGACCCAGGTCGCGGGCCAATACCACCGCACCGCGGCGGACGTCGAGGGGGCCGACCTGCGCCACAACGACGCCTATGCGCTGCGTCTTCGCGGCGTCACCACGGTCGTGACCGAGCCCAAGGCCAAGAAGAAATAAATAGCGAATACCGAGGACATTCAATGCCCAAAGAATACAAAGACCTGGTTGTCGGACTCGACATCGGCACTGCCAAGGTGATGGTCGTGGTGGCCGAGGTGCTGCCCGGCGGCGAACTCAAGCTCGCCGGCCTCGGCATTGCGCCGAGCAACGGCCTCAAGCGCGGCGTGGTGGTGAACATCGACGCCACGGTGCAGAGCATCCAGCAGGCCTTGAAGGAGGCCGAGCTGATGGCCGACTGCAAGATCAGCCGCGTCTACACCGGCATTACCGGCAGCCACATCCGCGGCATCAATTCGAGCGGCATGGTGGCGGTGAAGGACAAGGAAGTCACGCCGGCCGACGTGGCCCGCGTGGTGGAAACCGCGCGCGCCATCAACATCTCGAGCGACCAGCGCCTGTTGCTGGTGGAACCGCAGGAGTTCGTGATCGACGGCCAGGACGTGAAGGAGCCGATCGGCATGAGCGGCATGCGGCTGGAGGCCAAGGTACACATCGTGACCGGTGCGCAGAGCGCGGCCGAGAACATCATCAAGTGCGTGCGCCGCTGCGGCCTGGAGGTCGACCAGCTCATGCTGAACCCGCTGGCCTCGAGCCAAGCGGTGCTGACCGAGGACGAGCGCGAGCTTGGCGTGGTGCTGGTCGACATCGGCGCGGGCACCACCGACGTGGCCATCTTCACCAACGGTGCGATCCGCCACACGGCCGTGATCCCGATCGCGGGCGACCTGATCACGAGCGACATCGCGATGGCGCTGCGCACGCCCACCAAGGACGCCGAAGACATCAAGGTCGAGAGCGGCTACGCCAAGCAATTGCTGGCCGATCCGGACCAGCAGGTGGAAGTGCCTGGCCTCGGCGACCGCGGCCCGCGCATGTTGAGCAAGCAGGCGCTGGCGGGCGTGATCGAGCCGCGCATCGAAGAGATCTTTTCGCTGGTGCAGCAGGTGGTGCGCGAGTCGGGCTACGAAGAGGTGCTGTCGTCGGGCGTGGTGCTCACGGGCGGCAGCGCGGTGATGCCCGGCATGGTCGAGCTTGGCGAGGACATCTTCCTGAAGCCGGTGCGGCGCGGCATTCCGAAGTATTCAAGCGCGCTCTCCGACATGGTGGCGCAGCCGCGCGCCGCCACGGTGATGGGCTTGCTCGAGGAAGCGCGCTTCGCACGCATGCGCGGCTTCAAGGTCGCGCAGAAGAACGGATCCGTAAAGACTGCGTTCGGACGTTTCAAGGACTTCATCGTGGGGAACTTCTGACCATGAACCACTCCCCACTCTGGCTCGCACGCGGCGGTCCGCCCTTGCATTTCAACGAGCGATGGCGGCGCACAGGTCCACCGCCGCGACGACAGCTTCGTTGAACACGTCAAGACATTTAAAAGATTCATACATACACAACGGCAACTGCAAATTCAAGGAGTTAGAAATGACCATCGAAATGATCGAAGTCGAAGAATTCAATCAAGGCACTCAGATCAAGGTGATTGGTGTCGGCGGCGGCGGCGGCAATGCCGTCGCGCACATGATGGAACGTGGCGTGCAGGGCGTGCAGTTCGTTTGCGCCAATACCGACGCGCAGGCGCTCCAGCGCAGCAATGCCCACAAGATCATCCAGCTGGGCACCAGCGGCCTCGGCGCGGGCAGCAAGCCGGACAAGGGTCGTGAAGCGGCCGAGCTCGCAGTGGACGACATCCGCGCCGCCATCGACGGCGCGCACATGCTGTTCATCACGGCTGGCATGGGCGGCGGCACCGGCACCGGCGCCGCACCCGTGATTGCGCGCGTTGCCAAGGAGATGGGCATCCTCACCGTGGGCGTGGTGACCAAGCCCTTCGACTGGGAAGGCGGCCGCCGCATGACCAACGCCGACGCCGGCCTGGCCGAGCTCGAAGCCAACGTCGACTCGCTGATCGTGGTGCTCAACGAGAAGCTGCTCGACGTGCTGGGCGAGGACATCACCCAGGACGAAGCCTTCGCGCACGCCAACGACGTGCTCAAGAACGCCGTCGGTGGCATCTCGGAAATCATCAACGAGTACGGCGGCGTGAACGTCGACTTCGAAGACGTGCGCACCGTGATGGGCGAGCCCGGCAAGGCCATGATGGGCACGGCCGCCGCTGCCGGTCCGGACCGCGCGCGCATCGCCGCCGAACAGGCCGTGGCCTGCCCGCTGCTAGAAGGCATCGACCTCTCGGGCGCCAAGGGCGTGCTGGTGCTGGTGACCGCCTCGAAGGGTTCGCTGAAGCTGAACGAGTCGAAGCTTGCGATGAACACCATCCGCGCCTACGCCTCGCCCGACGCGCACGTGATCTACGGCGCCGCCTACGACGAAAGCCTGGGCGACCAGATGCGCGTGACGGTGGTCGCCACCGGTCTCTCGCGCGCCGATGCGCGCCGTCAGGCACCGACGCTCGAAGTGATCCGTACCGGCACCGACAACATCCCGTTCAACGTGCCGACGCTTGGCACGGGCCATGCAGGCCACGGCGGCCACAGCGTGAGCCAGCCGAACTACGACGGCATGGCGGTGCCCAGCGTGTGGCGCACCAACCGCACGATGGCTGCCGCCAAGGTAGACGCGCTGTCTTCGGGCGGCATGGACGACTTCGAGATTCCCGCATTCCTGCGCCGTCAAGCTGATTGACGCCAGGCCACCGAACGCAGAGGGCACGAAGGTTCGCAAGGGGTACGGGGAAGACCTGAAAGGGACTTCTGCCGGCTCTAGGCGCTGCGTCCGCTTCGTGCCCTTTGCGTCCATCATCGGGCGCTTGAAATAGAACCTATGTCTATCGGTGCCATAGCGAGGGGAATAGGCCGCCATTCGCGTGGCGCGCCTAAAATCCTTCGCGTGCTGCAACAACGAACCCTCAAGTCGATCAGCCGCGCCGTGGGCGTGGGGCTTCACAGCGGACAACGCGTGGAGCTGACGCTGCGCCCCGCTCCCGCGGACACTGGCATCGTGTTCCGGCGCGTCGACCTGTCCGAGCCGGTCGACATCCGCATGACCGCCGAAGCGGTGACCGACACGCGCCTGGCTTCCACGGTCTCGACCGGCGGCGCAAAGGTGCAGACGGTCGAACACCTGATGTCGGCCTGCGCCGGGCTCGGCATCGACAACCTCTACATCGACATCACGGCCGACGAAGTGCCGATCCTCGACGGATCGGCCTCGTCCTTCGTATTCCTGCTCCAAAGCGCGGGCATCGAGCTGCAGAAGGCACCCCGCCGCTTCATCCGCGTGACCCGCAAGGTCGAGGTGCGCGAGGGCGAAGGCGCCAACGAGAAGTGGGCGAGCCTGGAGCCGTACCACGGCTACAAGCTGAGCTTCGAGATCGACTTCGATCATCGCGTGGTCAATTCCACCGGCCAGCGCGTGGAGTTCGATCTCGGCAAGGATTCCTACAGCCGCGACATTGCACGCGCGCGCACCTTCGGCTTCACCAAAGAGGTCGAATACATGCGCAGCAAGGGCCTGGCGCTCGGCGGCGGGCTCGACAATGCCATCGTGATGGACGACACCAAGGTGCTCAATGCAGGTGGCTTGCGCTACGACGACGAGTTCGTGAAGCACAAGATCCTGGACGCCATGGGCGACCTGTACATCATCGGCAAGCCGCTGCTCGCGGCCTACACCGCGTTCCGATCGGGCCATGCGCTCAACAACAAGCTGCTGCGCGAACTGCTGGCGAACAGCGACGCCTACGAGGTCGTGACCTTCGAAGACGAGAAGCGCGCACCGCGCGGTTTCGGCGAAGTCGCGCGGGCCTGGTAGGGCGCGTTCGGCCGATGCTTCTCTTCCGTTGGGCCATCCTGCTGCTTCTGCTGGTGGCGGGCGTGTCGTTCGCGTTCTATGCGGGAACTGGCCAGGTCAAGTACCGGCGCTTCGGCTGGATCGTTCTCAAGTGGACGCTGCTGGCGGCGTTCGGCTTCTTCGCGGTGCTGATCGCGGAGCGGGTGGTTTAGCAGCCAGGCTTTTCCGCCGAGAGCCGGGGGCTCTCACTACCGCGAACGTCCCTGCCGGTAGGTGCCGGCGTGCGTCTTCGACAGCTCCGCAGCCTCGGCCAACCGGGCCATCGAGCGGCCCACCTGCGCATGCGTGATGGCAATGCCCAGTGCGTCGGCCGCATCGGCGCCGGGCAGCCCCGGCAGGTCGAGCAGCCGCTTCACCATCTCCTGCACCTGTGCCTTGGCGGCCTGGCCGTGGCCGGCCACCGCCTTCTTCATCTGCAGGGCCGTGTATTCGGCCACCGTGAGATTGCTGTTCACCAGCGAGGTCACGCAGGCGCCGCGCGCCTGGCCCAGCAGCAGCGTCGATTGCGGGTTGACGTTGACGAAGATGATCTCGACCGCCGAGGCATCGGGCTGGTAGCGCGCGGTGATTTCGGCGATGCCGTCGAACAGCACCTTGAGGCGCGCCGGAAGATTTCCGCTGCCCAGGTGCCGCGTGCTGATGGTGCCGCTCGCGACATAGCGCAGCGCATGGCCGTCCGCATCCACCACGCCGAAGCCGGTGGTCAGAAGGCCGGGGTCGATGCCGAGAATGCGCATGTCAGACGTTGAAGTACCAGCGGATCGAGTGAAAGAAAATGGGCGCCGCGAAGCACAGCGCATCGACACGGTCGAGCAGGCCGTTCGCACCCGTGACGCCCACGCCCTTCTTGCCCCAGTTGGGAATGCCGCGGTCACGCTTGAGCGCCTTCATCACAAGGTGGCCCATCGAGCCGGCGATGCAGGCGATGACGGACACCGCGAGGGCCTGGCCAAACTTGAAAGGCGTGATGAACGAGAACAGCGCGCCCACCAGGCTGGCCACCACGATGCCGATACCCCAGCTGGTCCAGTTGAAGCTGCGGCTCACATTGGGCGCAAAGGGCTTGCGCTGCGTGCGGCGCGAAATGACGTGCTGCACCAGCACCGAGGTCTGCACCACGAACACCAGGAAGAAGACGAGAAAGGCGCTCTTGCCCTCGTAGCCCGGAAAGCTCAGTAGCAGCAGCGCCGGCACATGGCTCATGCCGTAGACGCAGACCATGATGCCCCACTGCAGCTTGGCATTGCGCTCGAGAAAATGGCTGGGGTCGTCGGCCAGCGCGCTCGCGACCGGGATCGCGAGGAACACGTAGACCGGAATGAACACGGTGAACAGGTCGAAGCGCGCGGTGGCCACGAGCCAGAACTGGATCGGCAGGACCACGAAGAACGCCAGGATCAAGCTGCGATGGTCGCCCCGCCGCGTTGGCGAGAGCGTGATGAATTCGCGCAGCGCAAAAAAGGCGATGAGCGCGAACAGCACGGTAGCGACCTTTTCGCCCAAGGCCCAGCCGACCCAGAACACGATCACCATGAACCAGGTGGTGCCCAGCAGTTTGCGGTAGTGCGCCAACTCGGCTTGCCACGCGGCGTCGTGCACGGGGTTGCGCCGTTCCCTGAAGGTCAGGAAGAAGGCCGTGGTGCTCACGATCACGAGCAGGCCGAAGACAATGAGAAAAAGGGCCGCGACCTGCTGGGTCGGTGTGAGGCTGCGCAGGAACTGGTTCATCGCAAGGTTCCGCTCAGACGTCGCGCAATGCGATCACGGCGGCACGTGCGCGATCGAGGAAAGGACGGCGCTCTTCGGCTTCTTCGACGCGAATCGGCGCACCGAACGTGACGGAACACAGGATCGGCACCGGCACGATCTCGCCCTTGGGCATGACGCGCTGCACGTTGTCGATCCACGCGGGCACCAGCACCACCTCGGGAAACATCGTCGCGAGCGTGTAGAGGCCCGACTTGAACTTCTGCGGCTCCCCGGTGTGGCCGCGCGTGCCTTCTGGAAAGATGATGATCGAGTCGCCGCTGCGCAGCGCCTCGACCAGCGGTGCCAGCGGATCGGAGGCGACAGTTGCAGCGGGCGGCTCCGGTTCCGCGGCCGGCGGCAGGGCAGGCGGTGCGGCCGGGGGCGGAGGCGGTGGAGCGGGAAGGTCGAGCCGCCCTTGCGCTTCATCGAAGGCTTCGGGGACGACGTCGACCATGAGCGGAGCCGCCGGCTCCATCGGCAGCAGTGGTTCCATCGACGGCTCGATGCGTTCGGCCCGCGCCGCAATGGCATTTCGTGCGGGCGGCGGAGGCGCCTCGGGTTCTGGCGTGGCTGCCGTTTGCGCGGCTGCGGTCGGCGCGGTGGCCGCGCGCTCCACATACACCGCGTTGAACACCTCGGTCGTGATCCAGCGCTTGAACGGCGTGTTGGCCCAGTAGTCGCGCGCCGCAATGGGCCGCGTGATGCTGCGCAGTTCCTCTGGCAGCGCGGCCCAGATCATCACGAGGTCGGCGTGGCTCTGGTGGTTGGCGAAATAGATGCGCTGCTCGGCCTTCGGCGGACAGCCATACCAGCGTGCCTGGGCCCCCGTGAGCAAGCGGACGACCCCCAACAACAACCAACCCGTGAGCTTTGCCAGCATGGGCGCGATGATACGGGGCATGCGATGGCGTTTCGATCCTCTTTCTCTGGTGTGGGCGGTGGCCCTGTTGTTTGTTCTCGTGCTGCTGGCTACCGTCGGCGCGCGCTGGGGCTGGTTGCGGAGTTTCTTCGGCGACGTGCTGGCCGTGGCGTGGGTCTATCTTGTCTTCAAGAGCTTCGTTGCCGCGCGCGTGCTGCCGCTGGCGCTGGCGGCGCTCGGCGTGGGCCTGGCGGTCGAGTTGGGGCAGTTCCTGGCATCGGCCTGGCACCTGCACATTCCGAACCGCGCCCTGCGCATCGTGCTCGGCAGCACGGCCGACTGGTGGGATGTGCTGGCCTACGTGATCGGCTTCGCGGCCGTGCTGGCCATCGAGGCGGTGTGCGGCACTGTCAGGGCAGCTCGGCCGACGGCATCCGCGCCACGATGGTCGAAGCCCGCCCGCTGAGATAGGACGAGCCGACCCTGCGCTCGAAGAACTTCGGGCTCGGCAGCATCACGGCCAGGCGCGCGGCCTCGCCGGCGCTCAAGCGCGAAGCGGGTTTCCTGAAGTAGTACTGCGACGCCGCCTCGGCGCCGAACACGCCTTCGCCCCATTCGACGTTGTTGAGATAGATCTCGAGGATGCGGCGCTTGTCGAGCAGCACCTCGAGCAGCGTGGCGAGCACCAGCTCCTGGCCTTTTCGCAGCAGCGTGCGCTCGCCGGAGAGCAACAGGTTCTTCGCGAGTTGCTGCGTGATGGTGGAGCCGCCGCGCAATTGCACCGGGCGCACCGGCTTGCCGCGCGCCACGGCACGCGCCGCGCGCCGGGCGGCAAGCTCCTCGGCCTTGGCATTGCGCTGCCGCGCGCGCTCGATGGCTTCCCACTCGACGCCGCTGTGGTCGATGAAGTCGGCGTCCTCGCTGGCGATGACGGCACGCTTGAGGTTGTCGCTGATCTGCGAGTAGGGCACCCACTCCTGGCGCCACGCGCCCTTGCTGCCCTGGTGAATGGCGATCTGCCAGGCTTCGGAGCGCTGGAATGCGGTGCTTTGCGGATCGATCACCGCCATGGCTGCGATGCGCGCCACAAAGAAAAGCTCCAAGACCACGGCCGCCAACAGCAAGTAGCCGACAAGGCGCAGCAGGCCCTTCATTGGCCGGCGGCGAGCGAGGCGCGCAGCTCGGCCAGCACCTGCGCGGCCGGCGGGCGCACGCCGCGCCAGATCTCGAAAGCCTCGGCCGCCTGCTCGACCAGCATGCCGAGCCCGTCGCGCGGCACACCACCGTGCGCTTCGGCCCAGGCCATGAAGCCGGCGGCCGCAGGCCCGTACATCAGGTCGACCGCGAGCGCGCCCGCGCGCAGTACCTGCGCGCGAACCGGCACCCCATCGCCTGCGAGGCTGGATGCCGTGGCGTTGACTACCACGTCGAAATTGCCCGGCACTTCGTCGAGCGCCCAAGCTTCGAGCGCGGCGCCGTGGCGCAGTGCCAGCGCGGCATGGCGCTGCACCAGGGCCATCGCCTTGCCGACGGTCCGGTTGGCCACCACGACGCGCGAGACGCCCGCATCGAGCAACGGCCCCAGCACGCCGGCAGCCGCGCCGCCCGCGCCGATGAGCAGCAGTTCGCAGCCTGCGAGTGGTACGGCCGCGTTGTGCACAATGTCGTTGACGAGACCGATGCCGTCGGTGTTGTCGGCGTGGATGCTGCCGTCGGGCTCGAAGCGCAGCGTGTTGACCGCTTGCGCGAGCAGCGCCCGCTCGCTGGTGTGCTGTGCAATGGCGGCGGCGTCGAACTTGAAAGGCACGGTGACGTTGCAGCCGCGTGCGGTGTCGCCGCGCTCGGCGGCCTCGCGCCTGAAGCTTGCAACGCCTTCGGCAAAAGCGCCAATCGGCACGAGCCGGCGGCTGTAATCCATCTGCTGGCCGCAGAGTTCGGCAAACCGGGCATGGATGCGGGGCGAGCGGCTGTGCTCGACGGGGTTGCCCATTACGCAGTACAGGTCCATGGTGCCGTGATTCGCCGTTGTCGCGTTGCTATTGGGAGGAGAGCTCGATGGTCTCGTCGCGCGTGAACTTGAAGCGCGACTGCAGCACGATCTGATCGGTCTCTTTTCGCATCGCGTCGGTGAACTTGCCGAAGCTGCCGATGCTTTGCACGATGGCCTTGGCGCGCCGGTCGAGCGTGGTGTCACCCGAGCTTTCGTCCACCACGGTATCGAGCAGCTTGCCGTCGTGGTTGATGGTGATCGTCATCTTGAGCTCGCCATAGAGCTTCTTGCCGGCCGCCGTGGGGAAGTTCTCGGTGCCTCGCAGCTCGATGCGGCGACGCAGCGTGTCCACGTAGATGGCATAGGCCGCCTCGCGCGTGGAGGGGCTCAGGTAGCGCTTCTTGGGGCGTGCATTTTCTTCGTTCACGCGCCGTTCGATTTCGGCCAGCAGCTCCACCATCTGGCGCCGTTTTTCTTCGCGCGCGAGGGATTCCTTCGGATCGCCCGAGGCGCGCGGATCGGGTGCGGGCATGGCGGCCAGGTCGCGCTTGAGTTGCGCGAGCAGCTGCATCTGCTGGGCCTGCATGGCCTCGACCTGGCGCCGTGCCTCTTCGACGGAATCGCCCACGGCGGTGAAGCTCGACGGCGGCAGCGGGCTGGTGGCGCGGCCCCGTTCGAGGTCGCCACCGCCCGCGAGCGAGGTTTGCGCCATCACCCGGGTCTTGGCGTCGGGCTTGTCGTGCGTCTTGCTGTTGACCAGGATCACTTCGAGCGGCGTTTCGCTGAAGACCCGGTTGAACGACTCGGGGTCGACGAAGCGCACCGCAAGAAGTGCGGCGTGCACGATGACCGACACGCCGAGTGCGATCTGCAGCGTGCTCAGATCCCTGAAGTTCATGGACGACGCTCCTGCGGCCTCATTGAATGGCCTCTGCCCAGCGGGTTGCGGTGCTGGGCACCTTCGGGTGGCCGGGCTGTGCTCATGCCGGCGTGTTCTCGGGTGCCGCCTCGCTGTCGGTCAGATCGACGGCAATGGCGATGGGGCCCGCGACTTCTTCCATATCCTCGTCGCCGCCTTCTTCTTCCTCGGCCGCGGTATCGGCCTTGGGTGCGTCGAGGCGCTCGAGCACCGTGCCGTGCACGTCGAGCGCGATTTCATCGATCTCGCCAAGCTTCACGCGCAGGCGTGCGCCGCGTTCCTGCTGGCCCGCGACCGGAAACACCAGCGGCAGCGAGTCCGCGCGCACCAAGGCGCCGTTCTGGATGTCCTTGATGACAGTCACCTCGAGCTCTGTGATGCCCTGCTGCTCCAGGTATTTGAGCGTCCAGAAGCGTTCCATGCCGCCCTGGTAGGCGTTGTAGGTCGCGTAGGCGGCATCGAAGCCCGAGAGAATCGAGAACAGGTCGGCATCCTTCGGCTTGAAGGGCGCGGCCAGCGCGGCGGTCTTGCCGTGGCGCGCGGCCGCGATGATCTGCCACTGGTTCACGAGGTCGGTGTAGCGGCGCAGCGGCGAGGTGCTCCAGGCATAGCTCTTCACGCCCAGGCCTGCGTGCGGCAGGGCCCGCGTGCCCATGCGCACCTTGATGCCGGGCGCTAGGCTGGCCTGGCTGCGGTAGAGCCCAGGCACGCCGAGTTCGCCGAGCCAGCCGCCCCAGCTGCTGTTGGCCAGGATCATTGCTTCGGACACGATCAGGTCGAGCGGCGCGCCGCGCTGGCGCGTGGTGATCTGCACCTGCTCGCTGCCGTTCGGCTCGCCTTCGTTGCCGACGAGGCGGAAGTTGTAGTCGGGCCGGTTGAAATTTTCGGGCTTGCCTCGCACCACTTCGCGCTGGGCCTTGAGCTGCTTCGCGAGGCGGAACAGGAAGGAGAGTGGGGCGCGTAGCTTCGCGGCGGCCTCGGGCGTGTTCTCGCTCGTGAACGAGGCGTCTTCGAGCCAGGGCTGCGTGACGACGCTGTCCAGCTGGTCGTGCCGCAGGTTGGCCACGATGGGCACGCGTTCGAGCTTCGTCTCGCTCGATTGCAGTTCGAGCGTGGCTTCGTCGAAGCGCACATAGAGCGACACCGCGGGCCGGTCGCCACCTTCGAGCAGCGTATAGGCGTTGACGACCTCGTCGGGCAGCATAGTGATCTTGTAGCCCGGCATGTAGACCGTGGACATGCGATTGCGCGCCACCTGGTCGATGGGGCTGCCTGGCGTCAACGCCAGGCCGGGCGCCGCGATGTGGATGCCCACCGTGACGGTGCCGCTGCCCAGGCCCTGTACCGACAGCGCGTCATCGATTTCAGTCGTTTGCGAATCGTCGATCGAGAACGCCTCGACACCCGCGGCAATCGGCAGGTCGTCCACGATGGCCGGCGCTGCGAGCGCCGGAAACCCGGTGCCCTTGGGGAAGTTCTCGAACAGGAAGCGCCGCCAGTGGAATTGGTAGGCCGAGTCGATGGCGCCGGCCCGCTCCAGCAAATCGAGCGGCGGGCGCTGCGTGGCGCGCGCGGCATCGACCACGGCCTTGTATTCGGGCGCGTTCTTGTCCGGCTTGAACAGGATCTTGTAGAGCTGTTCGCGAATCGGCGGCGGGCACACGCCCTCGGCCAGCTGGCCGGCCCATTCGACGATCTGCGCCTGGACGACCTTTTTCTTCTCGATGGCTGCCAGCGCCTGCTGCAGGATCTCGGCGGGCGCTTTCTTGAAGCGCCCCTTGCCCGCGCGGCGAAAGTAGTGCGGCGCCTCGAAAAGCGCGAACAGCGCGGCTGCCTGCTGGGCGAGCGTGGGCTTGTCGCTGAAATAGTCGGATGCAAGCTCGCCGTAGCTGAACTCCCCCTCCGGCGCAAATTCCCAGGCCAGGTCGAGGTCCATCGCGGCGGCAAGGGCGCGCGCTTCGGCGATCAGTTCGGCTGGCGCCGGCTTCTCGAAACGCAGGACGATGTTGGCGCCTTTGACCTTGACGCGCTTGCCGGTGTCGAGCTCGACCTGCGCCGATGCTTCGGCCTCTGACAGCACGCGGCCGCCGAGGTACTTGCCGGCTTCTTCAAACAATACAAACATGCCCGGATTGTCCCAGACTTGGTACACCCCCAGGCTTGCCCGCTTCCGCGGTGCCTTGTCCGGACTTCAGATGGGGTTGATGAACGCCATCACGTCGTCGAGGTGGTTTTCCTCGAAATCGGACAGCGCATGGTCACCGCCCTCGAGCAGCTTGATGTTGCTGTCGGGGTAGCGCGCCGAGGTTTCGTGCCAGTCGAGCGCCTCGTCGCCCTTGGCGATGATGGCCAGCACGCGCTCCGGGCGCGTGAGCGCGCCGACTTCCATGGTGCGCAGCTCCTGGATGTACTCGGACCGGAAGTAGAAGTGCTCGGCCGGGTCTTGCCAGGTGGTCTGGTCGCCGATGTAGAGCGCGAGGTCGCGCGCCGGATGCACCGCCGGATTGAGCAGCACGGTGCGGCATCGCGTCATGCCCGCCACATAGGTGGCATAGAAGCCGCCCAGCGAAGAACCCACCACCGCCATCGACTTGCGCGGCCAGTCCGCGATGCCCTTCATGATCATGTCGATGGCTTCGCGTGGAGAAGGCGGCAGCTGCGGGCACCACCACTGCAGGTCGGGATGCTCCCGTGCCACACGCTGTGCCATGAGCCGCGCCTTGGTCGAACGGGGCGAGGAGCGGAATCCGTGCAGGTACAACAGATGAGTGGTTTGCGGGTCCATGCGTGGCGGAGGCTGAAAGTGGTGCGGTCGACGCAACTCCTTGATTGAAGGAGCTGGGTAATTTTGCATGAGGTCGGTATGCGCAAGACGCCCTCCGGAACCAAGGACTCCGGGATGCGGGCTGCTTGCAGGAAGGTGTCGGTGTACCACTGTGGTCTCCGGAGCGCGGGAATTTTCTTTGCTCTATCTGCTTGGGTTCTGCCCTCGGGAAATCGAAAGTATTCAACTGCACCTGCGGCGGTTTCAACCGGGACGGCATGGGCGAGGTGATAGGCCGGCCCCAGTTTCACGGGCTGCACAGGGTGCGGCATCCCATGAAAGCGGGAGGTTCTGCGACCTTTTTGCCTGCCGCCTCGGCTTATGCTCACGCCCATGAACATCGAGGCTCTGGATGCGGGAATGACACGCCGTTGGGGCGTGCTCGTCGTCGAGGACGACAGCCGCGCGCGGGCCTTCTTCGAGGCCAGCGTGCAGCGCAGCCCGCGCCTGTTCTGGCTGGGAAGCGCAGGCACGGTGCAAGAGGCGTTGACCTGGCTGGCCCAGACCAGCACCATTCCCGACGTGCTGCTGGTCGACCTCGGCATGCCCGATGGCAGCGGTTTGGACGTGATCCGCGATGCCGTGGCGCGCTTTCCCGGCTGCGAGCCGCTGGTGATCTCCGTCTTCGGCGACGAAGAAAACGTGCTTTCCAGCATCGAGGCCGGTGCCGTCGGCTATATCCACAAGGACGCCGCACCCGAGGACATTGCGCAAACCATCGTCGAGATGAAGGCCGGCGCATCGCCGATTTCGCCCATGATCGCGCGGCGCGTGCTCGCCAAATACCGCAGCCTGCAACTGGCGGGCACCCCCGCCACTGTGGCCGCACCCGAGGCCGCCGCCGACACCGCCGCGCCGAGTCTGCTCTCGGCCCGCGAGCACGAAGTGCTCACGCTGATCGCACGCGGGTTCTCCTATGCGGAAATTGCGCGGCTCAAGGGGCTGAGCGTTCACACGGTGCAGACGCACATCAAGAATCTCTACGGCAAGCTGGCGGTGCATTCCAAGAGCGAGGCCGTGTTCGAAGCCACGCGTCTCGGCCTGCTGTCCCACCCGGGCTGAACCACATGGCCGGGCGCATGTTCGGAGGCCCGGTACGGGCGCTTTTCGCCATGGGGCTCGCGGTGATGCTGCTGGTCGCGGCGCGTGCCGCAGCGGCTGCGCCGGCGGAGAGCCCGATCGAACTGCGGCGCGGAACCGTCACCACCACCATCGACGGCGCCACGCACCAGGCGCCCGTCGAGCTGTCCTACCACTGGGATCGCCGGCACGCCGGACGCCCGGGTCTTGCGGATTTCGAGCTGCCTTTCACGCTGGCGGCCGAGCCCGCAACGCCCTGGGGCATCTTCCTTCCCCGCGCCGGCAACGTCCTCGAGGTGCGGCTCAACGATGCCTTGCTGCAGGCTTTTGGCGACCTGGCACGGGGCAACGGCGCCGACTACGCCAAGGCGCCCATCTATGTGCCGGTGCCGGGGCACTTGCTGAAGGAGGGCGACAACCGCCTGCAGATTCGCATCCGCGCCGACAGCTCCCGCCGCGCCGGGCTTTCGCGCGTGACCATCGGACCCGCGACGCCGGTGCGCACCGAGCTTTTCGAGAGCGCCTATGCCTGGCGCTTTACCGGCTCGGTGCTGCTGACCGCTTTCAGCCTCATCGTCGGCGGCATCGCGCTGGCCTTGTGGCTCACGCAGGTCGATGCCGGTGCAGATGGACGGCGGCGGCGCGACGGCATCTATTTCTGGGCCGCGCTGGCGGAGTTCTGCTGGGCCTTGCGAGTGGCCGACGGCGTGATTGCCGAACCGCCTCTTTCCTGGGGCTTCTGGGGCGTGCTCATGGCCACCTGCTATGCGGGATGGGCCGCGTCCGCCATGATGTTCTGCTACCACCTGGCCGGCTGGGACGACAACCCGCGCATGCGCTGGCTGCGCTGGCCGATGGCCGCCGTGGTGGCCGGAACCTTGGCGTCGAGTGCCATGGCGCTGCACCGGGAGCAGCCCTATTGGCTCACCGGCTGGCTCGCGCTGGAAATCGTGGTCGTTACCCTGTTCGTCGGCGCCTTTGCGGTGGCGACGGTCAGGCGGCCGAACGTGGGACGCCTGCTGGTGGCGGCCGCGGCGCTGGTGACGCTGGGCTTCGGCACCCGCGACTGGCTCGTCATCCGCCTGAGCGATGCCTACGGCGAGACCACCTGGGTGCGGTATTCGTCCATTTTCTTCGGCATTGCGCTGCTCTTGATCGTGCTTCGGCGCTTCCACGCCGCGAGCGTCGAGGCGCGTGGCTGGGTCGCGACCCTGGCCGAGCGCGTGGCGCAGCGCGAGCGTGAACTCGCGTCCACCTTCGCTGCGCTGGAGCAGGTGGCGCGCGACCAGGCCCGCACCCACGAGCGCGAACGTATCCTGCGCGACATGCACGACGGCGTGGGTTCGCACATCAGCTCGGCCATTCGCCAGCTGCAGTCGGGCCAGGCGAGTTCCGATGAACTGCTGCGCACGCTGCGCGATTCGCTCGACAAGCTCAAGCTGTCGATCGATTCCATTCATCTGCCGCCCGGCGACATCGGCGCCCTGCTGGCGGCCTTGCGCTACCGGCTGGAGCCGCGGCTGGCGGCCGCCGGCATCGCATTCGAATGGGCGGTGGACGAGGTGCCCGCAGTGCAGCGGCTCGATGCGCAGGGCATGCGGCAATTGCAGTTCCTGCTGTTCGAGGCCATCTCCAATGTGCTGCAGCACGCCCACGCGAAGACGCTCCGGATCGAGGCCGAAAACCTGGCCGGTGCCGTGCAGCTGCGCGTGATCGACGACGGACGCGGCTTCGACACATCGCGGGTGCCCAGGGCGCTTTCGGAGCGCGCCGCCACGGTTGGCGCCCGGCTGTCGCTCGAAAGCCGACCGGGGCGCACGGTCGTTCAGCTCGATTTCGGCTGAGATGCCTCGCGGGGCGCGGATAATCCGCCCCCATGTCCGCCGTGTTCAATCAGCCCTCCCTGGCGCGCCGCATCGCGCCCATTTTCCAGGGCTTCGACGGCTTTCTGGCCTTTGCTGTCCTGCTGCTGGCCTTTGCCGGCTTGCTCACCATGTATTCGTCGGGCTATGACCATGGCTCGCGCTTTTCCGACCATGGCCGCAACATGCTGCTGGCCGGCTTCATCATGTTCGTGGTGGCCCAGGTGCCGCCGCAGCGGCTGATGATCTTCGCGGTGCCGCTCTATGCCACCGGGGTGGCGCTGCTGGTGGCGGTGGCGCTATTCGGCATCACCAAGAAGGGGGCCACCCGCTGGATCAACGTCGGCGTGGTGATCCAGCCCAGCGAGATCCTCAAGATCGCGATGCCGCTGATGTTGGCCTGGTGGTTCCAGCGCCGGGAGGGCCAGTTGCGGCCGCTCGATTTCGTGGTGGCCACGGTGCTGCTGGCGGTGCCGGTGGGTCTCATCATGAAACAGCCCGACCTGGGGACCTCGCTCCTGGTGCTCGCTGCCGGCATGGCGGTCATTTTTTTCGCCGGGCTGTCGTGGAAGCTGATCGTTCCGCCGGTGGTGATCGGCGCCATTGCCGTGACGCTGATCGTCGGCTTCGAGTCGCAGCTGTGCGCCGACGGCGTCGACTGGCGCGTTTTGCATGACTACCAGAAGCAGCGCGTCTGCACGCTGCTCGACCCGAGCAAGGACCCGCTCGGCAAGGGCTTTCACATCATCCAGGGGATGATCGCCATCGGCTCGGGCGGTGTGGGCGGCAAGGGCTTCATGCAGGGCACGCAGACGCACCTCGAATTCATCCCCGAGCGCACCACCGACTTCATCTTTGCGGCCTACTCCGAGGAATTCGGCCTCGTGGGCAACCTGGCGCTGATCGCGGCGTTCATCCTGCTGATCTTCCGCGGGCTGGCCATCGCCGCCAGTGCCACGACGCTGTTCTCGCGGCTCCTGGCCGGGGCGGTGACGATGATTTTCTTCACCTATGCCTTCGTCAACATGGGCATGGTGAGCGGCATCCTGCCAGTGGTGGGCGTGCCGCTGCCGTTCATCAGCTACGGCGGCACCGCCATGGTCACTCTGGGTCTGGGCCTGGGCATCCTGATGTCCATCGCCAGGGCCCGCAAGCTCGCCCAGAACTAGCGACGTACGCAAAGCGTGGGAGCGAGCAATAATCCCTTCATGATCTCTCGCGAACCCACCATCGAGCGCCTTGCCACGGCGCAACAGCTTCTTCTCACGCCGTTCGGCCTCGACGAATCGCACCTGGGCAAGGCCCTGGCCGAGATCACCGCCCACAAGGTGGACGACGCCGACCTGTACTTCCAGTACACCCGCAGCGAAGGCTGGAGCCTCGAAGAGGGCATCGTCAAGACCGGCAGCTTCAGCATCGACCAAGGCGTCGGCGTGCGTGCGGTCAGCGGCGAGAAAACCGCGTTCGCCTATTCGGACGACATCTCCGAGGCGTCGCTGCTCGATGCCGCGCGCACCGTGCGCTCCATTTCTTCCGCGGGCCGCACCGGCCGGGTGAAGACGGCCACGCGCAAGATCGCGTCGAGCCGGTCGCTCTACAGCGGCATCGACCCCATTTCCACGCTCGACAGCACGGCCAAGGTCAAGCTGCTCGAAAAGGTCGAAAAGCTCGCCCGTTCGCGCGATCCGCGCGTGGCGCAGGTCATGGCGGGCCTCGCGAGCGAGTACGACGTGGTGCTGGTGGCGCGCGCCGACGGCACGCTGGCGGCCGACGTGCGGCCGCTGGTGCGCCTGTCGGTCACCGTGATTGCCGAGCAGAACGGCCGGCGCGAAGTCGGCTCGGGCGGCGGCGGCGGGCGTTTCGGGCTGGCCTACTTCACCGACGAGCAGATTGCCGAATACGTCGACCATGCCGTGAAGGCCGCGCTGACCAACCTCGATGCGCGTCCGGCCCCGGCCGGCGAAATGACCGTGGTGCTCGGTTCCGGCTGGCCCGGCATCCTGCTGCACGAGGCCATCGGCCATGGCCTGGAGGGCGACTTCAACCGCAAGGGCTCGAGCGCGTTCTCGGGCCGGATCGGCCAGCGTGTGGCGGCCAAGGGCGTGACGGTGCTCGACGACGGCACCATTGCCGACCGCCGCGGTTCGCTCAATGTCGACGACGAAGGCAACGCGAGCCAGCGCAACGTGCTCATCGAGGACGGCATTCTCAAGGGCTACATCCAGGATTCGCTCAACGCGCGCCTCATGAAGGTCAAGCCCACGGGCAACGGCCGCCGCGAGAGCTACGCCCACGTGCCGATGCCGCGCATGACCAACACCTACATGCTGGGCGGCGACAAGGACCCGAAGGAAATCGTCGCGAGCATCAAGAAGGGCCTCTACGCCACCAACTTCGGCGGCGGGCAGGTCGACATCACGAGCGGCAAGTTCGTGTTTTCCGCAAGCGAAGCCTACTGGGTCGAGAACGGAAAGATCCAGTATCCGGTGAAGGGCGCGACCATCGTGGGCAACGGCCCGGACGCGCTCACCCGCGTGACGATGATCGGCAACGACATGGCGCTCGATTCCGGCGTGGGCACCTGCGGCAAGGAAGGCCAGAGCGTGCCGGTCGGGGTGGGCCAGCCCACCTTGCGCATCGATGGTTTGACCGTAGGCGGCACGGCCTGAGAGCTTGCTAAGCTCCGCTCCTCAAATTTTTACAAAGAGGAGCATTCGATGAGGATCAGGATCAATTCGTCTGCGGCCCTGTGGGCTGCGACCGTTGCGGCGGCATTGCTGGCAACCGTCGGCTGCGCATCGCGCGGCGGTTCGGGCGCCAGCCAACCCTCGGCCGCGCCCGCTGCCACGCCTGCGGCGCCGGCCCGCGCAGGGGCCAAGACCGGCTTGGATGCCCAGGGCAACGTAGTCGATTCTTCCAAGGTCGAAGCGGGTAGCGGCCGGACCGTCAAGGGCCTGAACGGCTACGAAGGCGAGATCACCGGCAACCCGACGCGCAACAGCAGGTTCAATCGCCTGCAGATCGGCATGAGCGCCAGGCAGGTCACCGACATTGCCGGCCAGCCGACCGACCAGGGCGCCTATGTGACGGGCAAGGCCTTCATCCCGTTCTATTTCGGCGGCGATCGCCACCGCTACGAGATGACCTACAAGGGCCAGGGCCGGCTGGTTTTCGCGGGTGGCGGCATGGGTGACTACTCGGGCGGCAACCTGATCTGGATCATCCACAACCCCAACGAATCCGGTTACCGCTGACCTTCGGCAGCCGGGCCTTTGCCCGGCTTTCTGTTTTCCGTGCTACATTTCGCCCACATGTCCGCCCTCCGCGCTTATTTCTTTGCCTACTTTTGGTTCCCGGTTTCCGGCGGACGAGAGGCGAGCGCGTAAAGCAAACGAACACCCTCCCAAAACCGCCGGCGCCTCGAGCCCCGGCGGTTTTTTTATGCCCTGACGATCTTCACACAAGGAAAACACCATGAGCACGAACACTGCCCCGACCAGCGACAGCTGGTATGCGAGCGTCGAAAAAACCAGCAAGACCGACGACGAACGCATCAAGGACATCAACGTGTTGCCCCCTCCTGAACATCTGATCCGCTTCTTCCCGATTCGCGGCACGCCGGTCGAAACGCTGATCGAAGGCACCCGCCGCAACATCCACAACATCATGGCCGGCAAGGACGACCGACTGCTGGTGATCATGGGGCCCTGCTCGATCCACGACCCGGCCGCGGCGCTCGAATACGCCCGCCGCCTGAAGGTCGAGCGCGAAAAATACGCCGGCACGCTCGAGATCGTGATGCGCGTGTACTTCGAGAAGCCGCGCACCACGGTCGGCTGGAAGGGTTTGATCAACGACCCGTACCTCGATGAGAGCTTCCGCATCGACGAAGGCCTGCGCATTGCCCGCCAGCTCCTGATCGATATCAACCGCCTGGGCCTGCCGGCGGGCAGCGAGTTTCTCGACGTGATCTCGCCGCAGTACATCGGCGACCTGATCGCCTGGGGCGCCATCGGCGCGCGCACCACCGAAAGCCAGGTGCACCGCGAACTGGCCTCGGGCCTCTCAGCCCCGATCGGCTTCAAGAACGGAACCGACGGCAACATCCGCATCGCGACCGACGCCATCCAGGCGGCGGCGCGCGGGCATCACTTCCTGTCGGTGCACAAGAACGGACAAGTCGCGATCGTGCAGACCAACGGCAACCGCGACTGCCACGTGATCCTGCGCGGCGGCAAGGCGCCGAACTACGACGCCGCGAGTGTCGAAGCTGCCTGCAAGGATCTCGAGGCCGCCAAGCTGCCGCCCACGCTGATGGTCGATTGCAGCCATGCCAACAGCTCCAAGCAGCACCAGAAGCAGATCGACGTGGCCAAGGACATCGCCAACCAGATCGCCGGGGGTTCGAACCGCGTCTTCGGCGTGATGGTCGAAAGCCATCTGCAGGCCGGCGCCCAGAAGTTCTCGCCGGGCAAAGACCAGCTCTCGGGCCTCGAATACGGCAAGAGCATTACCGATGCATGCATCGGCTGGGATGATTCGGTGCAGGTGCTCGACACCCTGTCGCAGGCCATCAAGCAGCGCAGGGGTTAAACGGGGTCAAAGCATCCCGGCCAGCTCGGGCCAGTGGTGCCGCATGGCGGTGGCTTCATCGCTGTCGAGCGGCACCAGCGAAAAGTCGGCAAAGTCGAAGCCCGGCCCGACCATGCAGGCAACCAGCGTGTAGTCGCCGCTGGTGTGGCCCTGGATCGGGCGGGCAGCCTGCCACTGGCCGGCCGGCACCACGTGCTGCGGCCGCGTGCCGTGCGCATCGACCGGGCCTAGCCGCACGTGGGCCGGCGCGGTGCGCAGCGCGGCATCGCAGGTCCACAACGCCAGCGGCACGCCTTCCAGGTGCACCCAGACTTCGTCGGACAGCACCCGGTGCCAGCGCGAATGCTGGCCGGCCTCGAGCAGGAAGTAGATGCTGGTGAGCGCGCTGCGCGGTGCGCGGCCGTCGGTGGGAACCACGCTTGCCGCGGAACGGAACACCTCGCTGTACCAGCCACCTTCGGGGTGGGGCTGCAGCTTCAGGCTCTCGATCAATTCCCGCGCGCGCATGGCCGTCATGATGCCGGGGCGCTGCGAAGTGCCGCAAGCAGTTTGTCGTGCACGCCGCCGAAGCCGCCGTTGCTCATACAGACGATGTGGTCGCCGGGCCGGGCCGCGGCGACGATCTGCGCGATCAGCGGCTCGATGGCGCCGGCCACCTGAGCGCGGTCACCCATCGGCGCCAGGGCCGCGGCGGCATCCCAGTCGAGCCCGGCCGTGTGGCAGAACGACCGGTCGGCCGACTCCAGGCTCCACGGCAACTGCGCGGCCATGACGCCCAGCTTCATCGTGTTGCTGCGCGGTTCGAAGGCGGCAAGGATGCGCTCGCCCCGCTTTCCGGCGGCATCGAGCTTCTTGCGCAGGCCGTCCAGCGTGGTGCGGATGGCGGTCGGGTGATGGGCGAAATCGTCATACACGGTGATCGCGCCGCCGCTGCGTTCGACGGTGCCGCGCAATTCCATCCGGCGGCGGACGTTCCTGAACGTGCCGAGCGCCCGGGCCGCATCGGCCGGCGCTACGCCCACATGCTCGGCGGCCGCGATGGCGGCCAGCGCGTTCATCTGGTTGTGGAGGCCCGAGAGTTCCCACTCGACCCGGCCCACAGCTTCGCCATTGCGCAGCACGTCGAAGACGTCGTGCGACCCGGAAGCCTGCCATTCGCCGCCCGCGCCGAAGCGCGCGAGCTCGCTCCAGCAGCCCTGGGCCAGTACGCGCTGCAGGCTCTCTTCAGTGGCGTTGACGACCAGGCGACCAGTGCCCGGCACCGTCCGCACCAGATGGTGAAACTGGCGTTCGATAGCGGCAAGGTCGTCGAAGATGTCGGCGTGGTCGAACTCGAGGTTGTTGAGGATCGCGGTGCGCGGGCGGTAGTGGACGAACTTGCTGCGCTTGTCGAAGAAAGCGGTGTCGTATTCGTCCGCCTCGATGACGAAGGCCTGCCCGCCGCCGGACCGTGCCGAGACGCCGAAGTCGAGCGGAACCCCGCCCACAAGAAAGCCCGGCGCCTTGCCGCCCTGTTCGAGCACCCATGCCAGCATCGAGGTGGTGGTCGTCTTGCCGTGGGTTCCGGCCACCGCCATGACGTGGCGGCCCAGCAGCACGTGCTCGGCCAGCCACTGCGGACCGCTGGTGTATGGCTTGCCGGCATCGAGGATCGCTTCCATCAGCGGAAACTTCGGGGTGCCGTCGGGAAGCCGGGCCCTCGACACCACGTTGCCAACCACGAACATGTCAGGCGAAAGTGCGAGCTGGTCGGCTGCGAAGCCTTCGATCAGCTCGATGCCGAGCGAGCGAAGCTGGTCGCTCATGGGCGGGTACACGCCGGCGTCGCAGCCGGTGACCCGGTGGCCTGCTTCGCGCGCCAAGGCGGCCAATCCGCCCATGAACGTGCCGCAGATGCCAAGAATATGAATGTGCATCCGGCGATTCTAGGGAGGCGCCTGCGCGGCCCCTCGGCCTGAGGCCTGCCCTTTGTACCAATGGTCGTGTGAACCACGCCATCTGCGGGCAAAATGTGTCGATGGACACGTCCAAGCGTGAGATTGCCGCTGCAGCAGCCCGCCTCGTGGTTGAAGAGGGGCTGGAGTACGGCCCGGCCAAGCGCAGGGCGCTGCGCGACCTGGGTCTGTCGTCGCGCACCTCTCTGCCCAACAACGACGAAGTCGAGGCCGAAGTCCGCGATTACATCGCTCTCTATTGCGCCGACACCCAGCCCCAGGAACTCCATGCCTTGCGGCTGCTCGCGCTCGAGTGGATGGAGCGCATGGCTGCGTTCCGACCGCACGTCGGAGGCGCCGTCTGGCACGGCACCGCCACCCGGTTGTCAGACATTTATATTCAATTGTTCTGCGATGATTCCAAGTCCGCCGAAATTGCACTGATCGACCATCACGTGGACTACGAGCCGCGGATGGTCACCGGTTTCCATGGCGAGCAGGTGGAAGCGCTCAGCGTGCACGCCGCGAGCCGCGCGCTGGGTGAAGAGATCGGGGTGCACCTTCTCGTGTACGACCTCGACGACTTGCGCGGAGCGCTCCGGCCCGACGCCCAGGGCCGCGTGCCGCGTGGCGACCTGGCCGCGCTGCGCCGGCTGATTGAAAAAGAAAAGGACAAGTGAATGAGTTCTTCGCCCACACGGCGCCGCCTTCTTTATGGCGGCGTGGCAGTCGCGGCCGCTGCGGCGGGCCTGGGCGGCGCGTGGTGGCGTGAGCGCGGCAGCGGCGTGAAGGGCGAAGCCCTCGATGCCGCTTTCTGGACCCAGCGTTTCGAGCGTCCGGAGGGCGGCGAATTGGTATTTGCCGATTTGCGCGGCAAGCCGCTGCTGCTGAATTTCTGGGCCACGTGGTGTCCTCCCTGCGTGGAGGAAATGCCGATGATCGACCGCTTCTTTCGCGAACATGGCGGCAACGGCTGGCAAGTGGTCGGATTGGCGATCGATCAGCCCAGTGCCGTCCGCAAATTCCTCCAGAAAACGCCGGTCAGTTACCCCACCGGACTGGCCGGCTTGCAAGGAACAGAGCTGGTGAAAAGCCTGGGAAACACTGCAGGCGGGCTCCCCTTCACGCTGGTTTTGAACGGCAGCGGGACCGTGGCGGCACGTAAAATGGGTAAGCTGGAGCCCGCCGATCTGGACACTTGGCGGCGTGAACTGGTTCACGGTTAGAATCAGATACACCTCGGCATTCGCCGCCAATCGCTAAAGATCAACGATTTTTAGCCCAGTTACATCCTAATGACCGGCAAAGTCGGCACTGGAGCCTCATGGATCTGCGCAAACTCAAGACACTGATCGATTTGGTGTCGGAATCCAATATTTCCGAACTGGAAATCACCGAAACCGAAGGCAAGGTTCGCATCGTCAAGGGCGGCGGCGCTGCCCCCGTGCAATATGTGCAGACCGTGGCCGCACCTGCTGTAGCGGCGCCCGTTGCCGGTGCCCCGGCAGCTCCCGCAATTGCCAGTGCGCCGGCACCCGAGGCTGCGCCCACCGGGCACGCCGTCAAGTCGCCGATGGTGGGTACTTTCTACCGCTCGTCCAGCCCGGGCGCGGCGGCTTTTGTCGAGATTGGCAGCAAGGTCAACGAGGGCGACACCATCTGCATCATCGAAGCGATGAAGATCCTCAACGAAATCGAAGCTGACAAGTCCGGCACGATCACCCAGATCCTCGGCGAAAACGGCCAGGCGGTCGAATACGGCCAGCCGCTGTTCATCATCGAGTGACCATGTTCAAGAAGATCCTGGTTGCAAACCGGGGGGAAATTGCCCTCCGGATCCAGCGCGCCTGCAGCGAGCTCGGCATCAAGGCCGTGATGGTCTATTCGGAAGCCGACCGCGACGCGAAGTACGTCAAGCTCGCGCAGGAGGCCGTTTGCATCGGCCCGGCGCCGTCGTCGCTCAGCTATCTCAACATGCCGGCGATCATCTCGGCGGCCGAAGTGACCGACGCCGAGGCGATTCATCCCGGCTACGGTTTCCTGAGCGAGAACGCCAATTTCGCCGAACGGGTGGAGCAGAGCGGTTTCCAGTTCATCGGCCCCACGCCCGACAACATCCGCACGATGGGCGACAAGGTCTCAGCCAAGCAGGCCATGATCAAGGCCGGCGTGCCTTGCGTGCCCGGCTCCGAGGGCGAGCTCTCGGATGACGCCGCCACCAACAAGCGCATTGCCCGAGCGATCGGCTACCCGGTCATCATCAAGGCGGCTGGCGGCGGCGGTGGCCGCGGCATGCGCGTGGTGCACACCGAAGCGGCACTGATCAACGCGATCCAGATGACCAAGGCGGAAGCCGGCGCGGCCTTCAGCAATCCGGCCGTGTACATGGAGAAGTTCCTCCAGAATCCGCGCCACATCGAAATCCAGATCCTGGCCGACAAGCACAAGAACGCCGTTTATCTGGGCGAGCGCGACTGCTCCATGCAGCGGCGCCACCAGAAGGTGATCGAGGAATCGCCGGCCCCCGGCATTCCGCGCAAGCTGATTGAGAAGATCGGCGAGCGCTGTGCCGCAGCCTGCAAGAAGATCGGCTACCGCGGCGCCGGCACCTTCGAGTTCCTCTACGAGAACGGCGAGTTCTACTTCATCGAGATGAACACGCGCGTGCAGGTGGAGCATCCGGTGACCGAGTTCACCACCGGCATCGACATCGTGAAGACGCAGATCATGGTGGCGGCCGGCGAAAAGCTGCCGTTCACCCAGCGCCAGATCGAGATGCGCGGCCACGCCATCGAGGTCCGCATCAACGCCGAAGACGCCTGGAAGTTCACGCCGTCGCCGGGCCGCATCACCATGTGGCACCCGCCGGGCGGGCCTGGCGTGCGCGTCGATTCGCATGCGTACACCAACTACTTCGTGCCGCCGAACTACGACTCGATGATCGGCAAGATCATTGTCTACGGCGACACGCGCGAGCAGGCCATGGCCCGCATGCGTACCGCGCTCAACGAGACCGTGATCGAAGGCATCCAGACCAACATCCCGCTGCACCGCGAGCTGATGGTCGACGCCAAGTTCATGAGCGGCGGTACCAACATCCACTATCTGGAAGAGTGGCTGGCGGCGCACAAGCGCTGAACGGCACCACGGCATGTTTGAACTACGCCTCATGGCGCCGGAAGACCGGGTCGAGATGCTCGGCGATGCGCTCGACGCACTCGATGCGCTGAGCGTGTCGGTCGAAGACGCCGACGCGCAGACCGACGCCGAGCAGGCGTTGTTCGGCGAGCCTGGCATGCCGCCGCCCAAGGAAGGCTGGCAACGTTCGCGCGTGATCGCGCTGTTTGCCGACGAAGCGCTTGCCAAGGACGCTGCGTCGGTGCTCGCGCTGCAAGACTTCTTCAAAGGCTGCGAGGTGCTCGGCGTGGCGCCGGTGCCCGAGCAAGACTGGGTGCGGCTCACGCAATCGCAGTTTGCGCCGGTCGAGATCACGTCCGAGTTCTGGATCGTCCCCACGTGGCACGAGCCGCCCGAACAGGCAAAGCAGGTGATCCGCCTGGACCCGGGGCTCGCCTTCGGTACCGGCACGCACCCCACCACGCGCATGTGCCTGCGCTGGATCGCCAAGCAAGGCGCATTCGCCGGCCAGCGCGTGCTCGACTACGGCTGCGGCTCCGGCATCCTCGCGATTGGCGCGGCGAAGTTCGGTGCGCCCGACATCGACGCCGTCGACATCGACGAAGCGGCCGTTTCGTCGACCCGCCTCAATGCCGAAGCCAACGGCGTGCGCCTGAACGCCGGCCTGCCTGAAGCAGCCAAGGGACGCTACGGCACGGTGCTGGCCAACATCCTGGCCACGCCGCTCAAGGTGCTTGCGCCACTTTTGTGCAGCCACGTGGCGCCCGGTGGGTCGCTGGTGCTGGCCGGCATCCTCGAGCGCCAGGCCGACGAACTGAAGCAGGCCTATGCGCCGTATGCTGCGCTCGAAGTCAGCGACAGCGAGGACGGCTGGATCCTCATGACGGCGCGCTGCTGAGGACGCAGCGGGCCATTCGTGTCGCTCTGATTCCCCTGGCGCGGCGAGGGCCCAACCCTACAATCGCCCGGTCATGAGCCTCGTCACGCGCTGCCCCGCCTGCACCACCACCTTCAAGGTGGTTCGCGACCAGCTTCGCATCTCGGACGGGTGGGTGCGTTGCGGCCGCTGCAGCCACGTGTTCGACGCCACGCTCGATTTGCACGAGGCACCCGACGTTGCCCCGGTGGCCAGCGCGATTGCGTCGCCGCCATCGTCGGCGCCCGCTGCCCAATCCGAACCATCCGAGCGGCGGTCTTCCGAGCAGTCCCGGCAGGCGATTGAAGACGCGGAATTCTTCGAAGACGAGCCCGAGCTCGGCGAGGCGCCGGAAGCTTCCGCCGCGGTGCCGCCCGGCGAGCAGATTGAGACTCCATCGGCTGCGCCGGTGTCCGAGCCCGAATCACCGCCGGCACCAGCGCCCGTATCCGCATCGACTTCGGCCTCGGCCCTGGTCCTGCCAGCGCATGGCATCGTCGCGGACGAGCTGTGGTCCGACTTCGAGGCCAACGAGCCCGAGTGGCGTCCTCCGCCCAGTTCGCTGCCGCCGTTTCCGAACATCGACCTGAATCTTGGGGCTTCTCCCTCGCCCCCGCCACCGCCGCCACCTCCCTTGCCGGCCCTGCGCCTCAAGGCCCGCGAACTGGTGGCCTCGGCCAGCGATGAGAACGAGAAGCACGAACCTGCGATGGACCGCGACCAGGTGCAGATGCAGAAGGCGCTGCGCCGGGCGCGCATCAAGTCCGCCAAGATCGCCAGCGCCAAGGCGCGGGACGAGCGCGCCGCCGCCAAGGCATCGGCCTCGATGGTGCGCGAGGCGAGCGAACCCGACCCGGTCCTCTTGCCACTCCCATCGCTCCGCGATGACGCAGAAGAAGACTCCGAACGGCTTCCGCTCTTTGGCGGCGAGGAGCCGAGCCGCGATGCCACGGGGTTCTGGCAGCGCAGCGCGGTGCGGCGCTGGCTCTGGGTTCTTGCGGTGCTTGCCTTCCTGCTGTTGGCCGTCCAGGTCTTGCGGCACGAGCGCGATGGCATTGTGGCCCGCCAGCCGAACCTTCGTCCGGCGCTTGCCGCGCTGTGCGGTTTTACCGGTTGCGAGCTCACGGCGTTGCGCCAGATCGGTGACATCGTGATCGAGGGCGCCGCCTTCGCGCGCGAGAAGACCGGCAACAACGACTACCGGTTGAGCTTCACCCTGCGCAACGGTGCCACCGTTCCGCTGGCCATGCCGGCGGTCGAGCTTTCGCTGCTCGACTCGCAGGAGCGCGCCGTGCTGCGCCGCGTGTTGACGGCTACGGACTATGGCGCGCCGGCGGTGCTTCCGCCGCGCGCCGACCAAGCCGCGTCGTTGCCGCTGGCCTTGTCCGCCACAGAGGCGGCGACGCTGCCGCCCATTGCCGGCTACCGCGTCGAAGCGTTCTATCCTTGAGCCGGGCGCGTGTTCGCCCCGCTCTTTTTTCACCATTCCCAACCAACGGTTCACCATGGCAGCAGTGATTTGCGGTTCCCTCGCGTTCGACACCATCATGACTTTCGAGGGCCGGTTCGCCGACCAGATCCTTCCGGACCAGCTGCACATCCTCAATGTGTCGTTCCTGGTGCCGGGCCTGCGGCGTGACTTCGGCGGCTGCGCCGGCAACATAGCCTACAGCCTGAACGCGCTGGGCGGCACGGCGCTGCCGATGGCCTCGCTCGGCAGCGATGGGGCCGACTACCTGGAGCGCATGCGCGGGTTGGGCATCAGCACCGAGTTCGTGCGCCAGCTGGACGACACCTTCACGGCGCAGGCGATGATCATGAACGACGTCGACAACAACCAGATCACCGCGTTCCACCCCGGCGCCATGCAGCAGGCGCACCTCACAAAGATCGCCGCCCGCGAAGACATCCACGTCGGCATCATCGCGCCCGACGGCCGCGAAGCCATGCTGCAGCACGCGGAACAGTTCGCGGCCGCCGGCATCCCGTTCGTGTTCGACCCGGGCCAAGGCCTGCCGATGTTCGACGGCGATGCGCTGAAGCATTTCGTCGAACTGGCGAGCTGGGTCGTCGTCAACGACTACGAAGGAAAGATGCTGTCGCAGCGCACCGGCTGGAGCCTGGCCGAGATTTCGAAGCGCGTGCGCGGCCTGGTGGTCACGCTGGCGGGCGAGGGGTGCGAGGTCTGGACCGACGGCGAACGCGAGCATGTGCCGGGCGTGACGCCCGCCGCCGTGGTCGAGCCCACCGGTTGCGGCGATGCCTGGCGCGGCGCGCTGCTGTTCGGCCTGGAAAAAGAATGGCCACTCGCGCAGTGCGCGGCATTGGGCAACCGCATTGGCGCACTCAAGATTGCGCAGCGCGGGCCGCAAAACTACCAGATCGACAGGCAGGCGCTCGGCCTCTGAGCCGCGGGATCAGGCGCCCATAAAAAAAACCCGACACCGTGAGGTGCCGGGTTTTTTGCCGTCAAGGCCGCTGAGAAGCTCAGGGCTTGCTGGCCGTCGGAAACGGCCAGGCTGCCTGTGGGTTCAGCGTCGTTTGCGCAGCAGGAGCAGGCGCTGCGGCAGGGGCTGCCTTTGCAGCCTTCTTCGCAGCAGGCTTCTTGGCAGCAGCGGCAGGCTTGGCAGCGGGCTTTTTCGCGGCTTTCTTGGCCGCAGCCTTTTTGGCAGGAGCCTTCTTGGCGGCAGCCTTCTTCGCAGGGGCCTTCTTGGCAGCGGCCTTCTTGGCCGGAGCCTTCTTGGCAGCGGCCTTCTTGGCAGGAGCCTTCTTCGCCGGAGCCTTCTTGGCAGCGGCCTTCTTGGCCGGAGCTGCCTTCTTCGCGGCTACCTTCTTCGCAGGCGCCTTCTTGGCGGCTACCTTCTTCGCTGCGACCTTCTTGGCCGGAGCCTTCTTCGCAGCTACCTTCTTGGCGGGAGCCTTCTTAGCGGCCGCGACCTTCTTTGCCGGAGCCTTCTTTGCAGCGGCTTTCTTAGCCGGCGCCTTCTTTGCAGTTGCCATTTCTATTTCTCCTTGATCAAGTTGAAAAAATCAACCTATTGAAGCACTCCACGCACGTTGGTAGCGTGAAGCGATTCATGGCGTTGGAATCTGAGCCCCAGCACCATGAACACCTGAGCCCTCGTCCATGCCGCGCTCTTCGGCGCGATCGGTGGCAAGGGCAATTCTTGAATTCATTAATTCTTGTCGGAAAGATTCAATCCCACGAGAGCGCGCCGCCCGATTGGTACTCGATCACGCGGGTCTCGAAAAAGTTGCGCTCTTTCTTCAGGTCAATCATCTCGCTCATCCAGGGGAACGGGTTTTCCTCGTTCGGGAAGAGCGTTTCGAGGCCGATCTGCTGTGCCCGCCGATTGGCGATGTAGCGCAGGTAGCCCTTGAACATGGAGGCGTTCATGCCGAGCACACCACGCGGCATGGTGTCTTCGGCGTATTTGTACTCGAGCTCGACGGCCTTCATGAAGAGGGCCTTGATTTCCGCCTTGAACTCGTTGGTCCAGAGGCCGGGGTTCTCGAGCTTG
Source organism: Variovorax sp. OV700 (assembly GCF_900099805.1). Taxonomy (GTDB): domain Bacteria; phylum Pseudomonadota; class Gammaproteobacteria; order Burkholderiales; family Burkholderiaceae_C; genus Variovorax. The sequence goes on from NZ_FNDR01000012.1 coordinate 179,395, forward strand.
AGCTGGTTGATCAGGTCGATGCCGAAATTGCAGTGCATCGATTCGTCGCGAAGGATGTACTGGTACTGCTCGGCGGCACCGGTCATCTTGTTCTGGCGGCCCAGCGCGAGGATCTGCGTGAAGCCGACGTAGAAGAAGAGGCCCTCCATCAGGCAGGCGAACACGATCAGCGACTTGAGCAGCGTCTGGTCGGTTTCGTGCGTGCCGGTCTTGAAGAGCGGGTCGCTGATGGCGTCGATGAACGGGATCAGGAACTGGTCCTTCTCGCGGATCGACGGCACTTCGTTGTAGGCGTTGAAGATCTCGCTCTCGTCCAGGCCGAGCGACTCGACGATGTACTGGTACGCGTGCGTGTGGATCGCTTCTTCGAACGCCTGGCGCAGCAGGAACTGGCGGCATTCGGGTGCCGTGATGTGGCGGTAGGTGCCCAGCACGATGTTGTTGGCGGCCAGCGAATCGGCGGTCACGAAGAAGCCGAGGTTGCGCTTGACGATGCGGCGCTCGTCTTCGGTCAGGCCGTTCGGGTCTTTCCACAACGCGATGTCGCGCGTCATGTTCACTTCTTGCGGCATCCAGTGGTTGGCGCAGGTGGCCAGGTACTTTTCCCAGGCCCACTTGTACTTGAACGGCACCAGCTGGTTGACGTCGGTCTGGCCGTTGATGATGCGCTTGTCGGAAGCCTTGACGCGCTGCGCAGCGACGGGGGCTGCTGTGGGCTGCTGTGCAATCGACGAAGTCGGAGCATCCACCGATCGGCCTGCGGTCATGCCGCTGGTCGATGCGTGGTGTTGCTGCAATCCTTGTTGCATATCCTTTGATAAGGAGGGCTTGACTTCTTCGTCCCAGGTCAACATAGAAAAATCCAATGCTCAATTATCGGAGCAACGATGTGAGTTGCAAAGTGCTCGTTCACGTCGCGCTCCATTTATGTGGTTGTTATGTTGCTCTCATGCATCGCGCGATGTCAGTCGATGCCGTGATCGACTGAGAGTTCGCGCGTCGTGCATGCACCTCTCTGACTTCACTGACGCGTCATTGGCATGCTTCGCAAGTCGGATCGTCGACGCCGCAGAACGCGATGTCGGTCGCAGGCATCGCACTCATCTGCGCCTTCGCTGCGGCTGCCGCAGCCTCGAGCGCGCTCATGCCCGACGATGCATCGCTGCCCGACGACACCGCGTTGAGTCGGCCCGATTGCACCGTCGACTTCTCGGCGTGCGTCGCGCTTTGCGTGCGCAGGTAGTAGGTCGTCTTCAGGCCGCGCAGCCATGCGAGTTTGTAGGTGTCGTCGAGCTTCTTGCCCGATGCGCCGGCCATGTAGATGTTGAGCGACTGCGCCTGATCGATCCACTTCTGACGGCGCGCGGCGGCTTCGACCAGCCACGTGGTCTCGACTTCGAACGCGGTGGCGTAGAGCGCCTTCACGTCCTGCGGCACGCGGTCGATCGGGCGCAGCGAACCGTCGAAGTGCTTCAGGTCCATCACCATGACGTCGTCCCACAGGCCCAGGCGCTTCAGGTCGCGCACCAGGTAGTGGTTGATCACGGTGAATTCACCCGACAGGTTTGACTTGACCGAGAGGTTGCCGAAGCAGGGTTCGATGGACGCGTCGACGCCGATGATGTTGGAGATGGTCGCGGTCGGGGCGATGGCGACGCAATTGGAATTGCGCATGCCGTCGGCCTTGATCTTCTGGCGCAGCGCGTCCCAGTCGAGCGTGGCCGAGCGGTCGACCTCGACGTAGCCGCCGCGGGCTTTCTCGAGCAGTTCGAGGGTGTCGATCGGCAGGATGCCCTTGTCCCACAGCGAGCCCTTGTAGCTCGAGTACTTGCCGCGCTCGCGCGCCAGTTCGGTGGACGCCCAGTAGGCGTGGTAGCAGATCGCTTCCATCGACTCGTCGGCAAACTGAACGGCCTCCTGCGAGGCGTACGGAATGCGCAGTTCGTACAGCGCGTCCTGGAAGCCCATCAGGCCCAGGCCGACCGGACGGTGGCGCAGGTTCGAGTCGCGCGCCTTCTTCACGGCGTAGTAGTTGATGTCGATCACGTTGTCGAGCATGCGCATCGCGGTTGCGATCGTCTTCTTGAGCTTGTCGTGGTCGACCTTGCCGTCCTTCAGGTGCTGCAGCAGGTTCACGGAACCCAGGTTGCAGACGGCGGTTTCGGTGTCGCTGGTGTTCAGCGTGATCTCGGTGCACAGGTTCGACGAGTGAACCACGCCGGCGTGCTGCTGCGGCGAGCGCACGTTGCAGGCGTCCTTGAATGTGATCCAGGGATGGCCGGTCTCGAACAGCATCGTGAGCATCTTGCGCCAGAGGTCCGACGCCTGGATGGTGCGGGCGGGCTTGATCTCGCCGCGCGCGGCCTTTTCTTCATAGGCCACGTAGGCCTTCTCGAAGTCGGCGCCGAACAGATCGTGCAGGTCGGGAACGTTCGAGGGCGAGAACAGCGTCCAGGTGCCTTTTTCCATCACGCGGCGCATGAACAGGTCGGGGATCCAGTTGGCCGTGTTCATGTCGTGCGTGCGGCGGCGGTCGTCGCCGGTGTTCTTGCGCAGCTCCAGGAACTCCTCGATGTCGAGGTGCCAGGTTTCCAGGTAGGTGCAGACCGCGCCCTTGCGCTTGCCGCCCTGGTTCACGGCCACGGCCGTGTCGTTCACCACCTTCAGGAACGGCACCACGCCTTGCGATTCGCCGTTCGTGCCCTTGATGTGGCTGCCGAGCGCGCGCACGCGGGTCCAGTCATTGCCCAGACCGCCGGCGAATTTCGACAGCAGCGCGTTTTCCTTGATCGACTCGTAGATGCCGTCCAGGTCGTCGGGCACGGTGGTCAGGTAGCAGCTGGACAGCTGCGAGCGCAGCGTACCGGCGTTGAACAGCGTGGGCGTGCTCGACATGAAGTCGAAGGACGACAGCACTTCGTAGAACTCGATGGCGCGGGCTTCGCGGTCGATTTCGCCGAGCGAGAGGCCCATGGCCACGCGCATGAAGAAGGCCTGCGGCAGCTCGATGCGGTTCTTGCGCACGTGCAGGAAGTAGCGGTCGTACAGCGTCTGCAGGCCGAGGTAGTCGAACTGGTTGTCGCGCTCGGCCTTGAGCGCAGCGCCCAGGCGGGGCAGGTCGTACTGCAGCAGCTTCTCGTCGAGCAGTTCGTTCTCGACGCCCTTCTTGATGAACTGCGGGAAGTAGTCGGCGTAGGTCTGTGCGCGCTCGGTGGGCATGACTTCGCGGCCGATGATCTCCTTGAAGATCGTGTGCAGCAGCAGGCGGGCGGTCGCGAAGGTGTAGTCGGGATCCTTCTCGATGAGCGTGCGGGCGGCCAGGATCGAGGCCTTGTAGACCTCGTCGAGCGGCACGCCGTCATACAGGTTGCGCATCGTCTCGGCGACGATCGGCGCAGCGGTGATGCCGTCGCCCAGGCCCTCGCAGGCCGATTCGATCAGGCCCTTGAGTTTGTTCAGGTCGAGCGCGACGCGTTCGCCGCCGTCCAGAACGTGCAGCAGCGGCGCGGCCGGCGCTTCTTGCGCGACCTGCTTGGAGCGCTCTTGCGTGCGGCGTTCGCGGTACAGCACATAGGCGCGCGCGATCTCGTGGTGGCCGCCGCGCATCAGGCCGAGTTCGACCTGGTCTTGCACGTCTTCGATGTGGAAGGTGCCGCCGCCCGGACGCGAGCGGACCATGGCGCGGATCACGCCTTGCGTGAGGGCATCGACCGTTTCGCGCACGCTGGCCGAAGCCGCGCCCTGGGTGCCGTGCACCGCCAGGAAGGCTTTCATCATCGCGATGGCGATCTTGTTGGGTTCGAAGGGAACCACGGCGCCGTTGCGGCGAATGATCTGGTAGTTCGCGAGGTTCTGGGCGGTGGTGGAGCCCGCAGTGTCGCGTTGCTGGGACGGCGTGGAGGGAATGGCACGCGGGGTCGATGGGGTGTTCAGGGCAGTTTGCATTCGCTTCCTCTCGGTTGGCAATTCTTGTTGGGTGGCAGCGCCCTGGTCGGGCGTTGCGCCGGCGTTGTTGGCCGGACGGAGACACTATATCTAGGGTGCAGAGGGTCTACAAGCCACTACAGGTAGTGTTTTGTGGAAGTTTAACCCCTACGGGTATTTCTCTAGGATTCGGCATACGGCCATCGGTGCCGCGTGAATACTGGCCTATGGTCGCGCAGGCCGCATGGGGCGTGGCTTGCCGGACGATTTGGGCCTGCAAGGCGCATGGTTGCTACGCTGCGCGTCGGCGTTTGCGAAACGGAGGCGACGCGAGCACAGCGCATCGCAAGGCGCTGCGCGATAAAAAAAATTAGCGTGGGATCGCTTGCTCGGGAAACATTTGCAAGTCCCAGCCGAGTTGTCCGCGCAGCAATTGCCAGTCGAAGCCCGCGCCGGGGTCTTGCTTGCGGCCCGGTGCGATGTGCTCGTGGCCGGCAATGTGGGCAATGGCGTAGTGCTGCGCGACGGCGGCACAGAGGCTGGCCAGCGTTTCGTATTGCGCATCTTCGAAATGTTCGCCTTCCAGGCCTTCGAGTTCGATGCCGATCGAATCGTCGTTGCAGTTCTGTCGGCCGCGCCACGCCGACACGCCGGCATGCCAGGCACGGTCGTCGCAGCTCACGAACTGCCAGAGCTCGCCATTGCGTCGCACATAGAAATGCGAGGAAACCTCGAGGCCGCGGATGGATTGGAAGTAGGGGTGCGCGTCCCAGTCGAGCTGGTTGACAAAAAGCTGTTGCACCGCATCGCCGCCGTATTCGCCGGGCGGCAGGCTGATCGAATGCAGCACGATCAGGTCGGTCTGCGCGCCTGCGGGCCGCGGACCGAAATTCGGCGAGCGCAGCGCCTTGGAGAAGCGATACCAGCCGGCTTGCCAGAGGCCGTCGTCGCCGTTGCTGCCCGCGCTGGCCGGTGCGTCAGTCGTCGGCATGGCTGACGGCACCTTCGTCGCCGTTGGGCGTGGTGATGCCCAGCCGCGCGATGCGGTAGCGGATCTGGCGCAGGCTCATGCCGAGCCGCGCCGCGGCCGCCGTGCGATTGAAGCCGCTTTCGCGCAGCGCGCGCACGAGAATCTCGCGCTCCTGCTGGTCGAGGTAGGCCTGCAGGTCGGAGGGGAGGGCGGCGGATCTGGACTCCGCAACTGCGCTCGCGGCCGGAGCGGGCGCGGGAGGCGAATCGACGCCGGCCTCCGACGCAGAAGTCGGCAATGCAGGCGCGGAGGCTGCCGCGCCTGAGGAGTCGGCCGGAGCCGCGGCAGGCTGTCCTCCTGCCGTCAAGTCGAGGTGCAGCTCGTCGCCATCGTTCAGCGCCACGGCGCGATGCAGCAGGTTCTCGAGTTCGCGCACATTGCCGTCGAGCGGATGCTGCGCCAGGCGGCGCAGCAGATCGGCGGACAGGTGGGGCACCGGCAATCCGCCGTCCTGCGCAATTCGCGCGAGCAGCGCGGCGCAAAGCGCGGGCAGGTCTTCGCGCCGGTCGCGCAGCGCGGGCACCGCAATCTCGATCACGTTGAGCCGGTAGAACAGGTCTTGCCGGAAGCGGCCGGCCTGGACTTCGGCATGCAGATCCTTGTGCGTGGCACTCACGATGCGCACGTCGACCGCGTCTTCCTGCGTGGAACCGATCGAGCGCACGCTTCGCTCCTGGATGGCGCGCAGCAGCTTGGACTGCATCGCCAGCGGCAGGTCGCCGATTTCGTCGAGGAACAGCGTGCCGCCCCGCGCGGCCTGGAAGTAGCCGTCGCGGTCTTGCGACGATCCGGTGTAGGAGCCCTTGCGGGCGCCGAAGAATTCGGCCTCGAGCAGGTTCTCGGGAATGGCGCCGCAGTTGACCGCGACGAACGGGCCTTCGCTGCGCTGGCTGCAGGCGTGCACGGCGCGCGCCACCAGTTCCTTGCCGGTGCCCGATTCGCCGCGCACCAGCACCGGCGCCATGCCGCGCGCCACCTTGGCGATGCGCGACTTGACGAGCCGCATCGGCTCCGAGTCGCCCACCAGCCGTTGGAGCGCCGCGATGCCGCTGCCCGGAATGGCGGGCGCATCGGTGCGCTCGCCCGTTTCCGCGGGTGCGGCCCGCACCGCCTTGGTGGGCAGCGCCTGCTGCGCCTGCACGGCGGAAGCGACCACCGCGCGGAACTGCTTGAGATCGACCGGCTTGGTCAGGTAGTCGAACGCGCCGGCCTTCAGTGCCTCGACCGCGTTCTCGGCGGAGCCATAAGCCGTCATCACGACGCAACGCTCGCTGCGCTGGTTCTTCTGGATGCGATGGATGATTTCCATGCCCTGCCCATCGGGCAGCCGCATGTCGGTGATCACCGCATCGAAATGCGCGGCCTCGAGATGCTGCCAGGCTTCGGAGACGCTCCCGGCGGCCTCGACGCGATAGCCTTCGCGCAGCAACGTCAGCTCGTACAGCGTGCGCAGGTCGGGTTCGTCGTCGATGACCAGGATGTTGGCCGGACGCTGCAGGGAAGGAGGAGGAGTGCTCACGGCGCTATTGTGTCAGCCGGTTTTCGCTTGGCGCAAAGCTGACGAAGAATTCGTTGCCTTCGGGCCCGCCCGCGACGAGCGCGCGCCGTTCGTAGCCGATGGTGGCGCCATGGCGCCGGCACAGCTCGCGGCACAGGAAGAGGCCGAGCCCGCTGGAGCGGCTCTCGGATGAGAAGAAAGGTTCAAACAGGTGGCGCTGCACCGCCGGCTCCAGTGGCGCGCCGTCGCTCCACACCTGCAGGCTCGGCCGGCTGGAACTGCCGCGTTGCATGGTGGTAACGACCTGGATCGAGCCTTCCCGGTTGCCGGCGTAGCGCGCCGCATTGTCCAGCAGGTTCACGAGCAAGCGGCGCAGGTGCTCGACGTCGAAGCGCACTTCGCTGTCGACGGCATCGAGCGTGATCAGCACGCCCTGGCGGTGCGTCTGGCGCACCCATTCTTCGGCCAGCGCACGCACCGCAGGGTCGAGCGCGACCTGCTCGCCGAGCGAGAGCACGCGCTGCTGGCGCGCGCGCGAAACATCGAGCACGTCGTCCACGATGCGGGCGAGCCGCTGCGCGTTGTGCTGGACCATGCTGGTCAACTTGCGGTGCGCGGGATCGGTGAGGTCTTCGTTGAGCAGGGCGCTGGCCTGCGTGATCGCGGCCAGCGGGTTGCGGATTTCATGCGCCACCGCGGCCGACATGCGGCCCATCGCCGCGAGCTTTTCGGTGCGGATGCGGGCCTCCAGTTCGCGCAGGTCCTGCAGGAACATCACGCACAGGCTGTCGACGCGCTGGTCGCTGGTGGGCGTGAGCCGCGTGCGTACCCGCACTTCGCGCGCGGCGCCGCGGGCCTGCGCCACGGGAATTTCCTCGCTTTGGGGAGCGCGGCGCGCAAAGGTCTGGCGCGCCAACGCCGCCAGCGCATGCCAGGCCGGCTGCGCATGCAGTGCGAACGGGAGGGCGAGCCGGGCCAGGCCCTGTCCGAGGATGGCGTCGGCCGCCGGATTGGCCGCATGCACCATTCCCTCGGCGTCGATCACCAGCACGCCTTCGCTCAGTGTCTCGATCACCAGGTCGTTGACTTGCGCCTGCATCTGCGCGCTGCTGCGATTGCGCAGCGCCGTTTCTTCTTCGCGCGCGAGCCGGCGCGCCAGCTCATGCGCCAGCAGGGCCACGACGAAAAGGCCGGTGCCGGTGAGCGCCGCCTGCACGAAGCGGGTGGAGGAGTCGCCGGGCTGCTGCAGCCAGTGCCAACCCGCGTCGGCCAGCAGCAGCAGGGTGACCGTGGCCGTGGTGCCCAGGCCCACGGTCACCGTGCCGAGCACCGCGCTCATGAGCACCGGCAGCGCGAACAGCGGCGTGTAGTTGATGTTGCCGCCCTGGAGCACCTGGAGCGCGGTGAAGGTGCCGAGGTCGATGCCGATGGTGATGAACCACAGCGCCGCGAAGCCCCGGATCGGCGGCGCGAAATGCGCGTAGCGGGCGCCCAGCCAGGTGGCGATCAGGTAGCCGGCCGAAAGCGCGATGGCCAGCGGCTGCATCGTCTGGCCGAGCGCCAGTGCCACGCCCTGAAGCAGCACGAGCACCACCGCAACGAAGCAGCGCGCCGCCATGAAGCCGCGCCACAAGCGCAGCAGCGCGGCGCTCTCGTTATGCCCCGGCTCGAGCAAGTCCCAGTCGGTGGCGGCCTCGCCTCGCGGCCAGAGGGAAGAGCTCATGGAGCGCGGCGTCCGTTCAGCCGCGCTCGGCGGCCTGGCGGTGCGCCACACTGCAGTAGACCGCGTCTCCTGGACCCCCGATCGCATCGCTCGCGGGCAAGTGCAAGCCGCAATGGGCACAGCGCAGCATGGCCTGCGGCGCCGCCGGAGCGGCGGGCGGGCGCTGGGCGCGGGCCGCCGCCTGCTCGCGCTCGGCCTCGCGCATTTCCTCCCGGCGGTTCTTGCGCCAGAGCCAGATGGCCACCCAGAGCACCGCGAGAACGAGAAGGTATTTCATGACGTGCCGCGCGCCAGCACCACTTCGAGCACGAAACGCGAACCCACGTAAGCCAGCAGCAACAGGACGGAGCCGGCGTAGAGCACGCGCCGCGCCGTGCGGCCGCGCCAGCCGAAGCGCACGCGGCCGATCAGCAGCACCGCAAAGCTGATCCAGGCCAGCACCGAGAACACCGTCTTGTGGTCCCACTTCCAGCCGCGGAACGACGCGCCATACAGCGTTTCGCTGAACAGCAAGCCTGCGAGAAGCGTGGCCGAAAGCAGCACGAAGCCGGCCATCACGAAGCGGAAGGTGAGTCGCTCGAGCGTGAGCAGTGGCAGGCCCGCCTGCGGCTCGGTGGCCAGGCGAATCTGTTTCTCGGCCCGCGTGATCAGCCAGGCATGGACGACGGCGGCACCGAACAAACCATAAGACGCGATGCCGAGCGCGAGGTGCAGCGGCAGCCAGGGCGATGCCGAGACGTGCAGCGGCGTGCCCGGAAAAAAGACGCCGAGCAATACGGCCGCCGCCCCCAGCCAAGCCAGCGCACGGCGCACCTTCATCTGCGGGTACATGCTGCTTTCGACCGCATAGACGGTCAGCACCAGCCAGGCGGTAACAGATAGCGCGGGCGCGAAGCCGAAGCGGGGCTGGCTGCCGACGAGGCCATGGCCCAGCACCGCGGCATGCAGCAGCCACGCCAGCCCGAGGGCCCATTGAGTGGTTTTTCGGCTCAGCCTGGCACCAGCGGCAGCGGCAAACCCGTAGGCAGCCGCGGTGGCGATGCCCAGCGCCACCGCGAGGGGGGAGGGGATCGCTAAAATCATCGGTAGAGTTTATCTCCCCCAGGCGTGCGCACTTTCTTCGTGCCGCAGTAACCGGCCGATCTCCAGTTTCCGACTTTCCATTGACCCGCCGCGGCGGGCAGCAAGGCATCTCTTTCATGGCCACCGCCCTCACAGAAAAGTTTTCCCGCCTCGTCAAGACGATGAGCGGCCAGGCGCGCATCACCGAAAGCAACGTGCAGGACATGCTGCGCGAAGTACGCATGGCGCTGCTCGAGGCCGACGTGGCGCTGCCCGTGGTGCGCGATTTCGTGGCGCGCGTGAAAGAAAAGTCGCTCGGCCAGGAAGTGCTGGGCTCGCTCAAGCCGGGCCAGGCGCTGGTCGGCATCGTGAACCGCGAACTCGCCGCCACCATGGGCGAGGGTGTATCGGACATCAACCTCGCAGCCCAGCCGCCTGCGGTGATCCTGATGGCCGGCCTGCAGGGCGCGGGCAAGACCACCACCACCGCCAAACTGGCCAAGCACCTGATCGAGAAGCGCAAGAAGAAAGTGCTCACCGTGTCCGGCGACGTCTACCGTCCCGCCGCCATCGAGCAGCTGAAATTGGTCACGAAGCAGGCCGGTGCCGAATGGTTCCCGAGCACGCCGGACCAGAAGCCGCTCGACATCGCGCGCGCGGCGCTCGACCACGCCAAGCGCCATTTCTTCGACGTGCTGCTGGTCGACACGGCAGGCCGGCTGGCCATCGACGAAGTGCTGATGACAGAGATCAAGCAGTTGCATGGCGCACTCGATCCGGTCGAAACCCTGTTCGTGGTCGACGCGATGCAGGGCCAGGACGCGATCAACACCGCCAAGGCCTTCAAGGACGCGCTGCCGCTCACCGGCATCATCCTGACCAAGACCGACGGCGATTCGCGCGGCGGCGCGGCGCTGTCGGTGCGCCAGGTGACGGGCGTGCCGATCAAGTTTGCCGGCACCAGCGAGAAGATCGATGGCCTCGAGGTGTTCGACGCCGAACGCCACGCGGGCCGGATCCTGGGCATGGGCGACATCGTCGCGCTGGTCGAGCAGGTCACGGCCGGCGTCGACGTGGCGGCGGCGCAGAAGCTCGCGGCCAAGGTCAAGAGCGGCGCCGGCTTCGACCTGAACGACTTCCTCGGCCAGCTGCAGCAGATGAAGCAGATGGGCGGCCTCTCCAGCCTGATGGACAAGCTGCCGCAGCAGATGGCCGCCAAGGCCACCGAGGCCGACATGACCCGTGCCGAGCGCGATATCCGCCGCAAGGAAGGCATCATCCAGAGCATGACGCCGCTCGAGCGGCGCAAGCCCGAGCTGCTCAAGGCCACGCGCAAGCGCCGCATCGCGGCCGGCGCCGGCGTGCAGGTTCAGGAAGTGAACCGCCTGCTCAACGAGTTCGAGCAGATGCAGGGAATGATGAAGAAAATGAAGGGCGGCGGCCTCATGAAGATGATGAAGCGCATGGGCGGCATGAAGGGAATGGGCGGCATGGGTGGCCCTGGCGGCCCCAAGCTGCCGTTCTAGTCATATATAGAGAGGGATGGCTGCTGCCTGGCAGCCGCTCCATGAAAAAAGCCGGCCCAGTGGCCGGCTTTCTTGTTTGCGATGACCCGTCCTGAAATGGGTTGACACCTTTTCCCCCAAGAAAAGGCAAGTCAATGGAATCAGGCGTCAAACGCACGCAGCGTGACTACACGCTGG
>NZ_FNDR01000017.1 GCF_900099805.1 Variovorax sp. OV700
TCATGCGGCGCCTGCTGCGCAGCATCGCCAAGGGGGAGGCAATCACGCAGGACACGTCCACGCTGGAGAATCCGGCCATTCTGGAGCAGTTGTCACAGACCAACTGATTGGTTCTGTAGGACATGGCCGTTACTGGAAAGCAGAGGCTATTGCGCCTCCCGGCCTGAGGTAAAACCAGCGGAGCAGCCGTGCGCCGGGAGCGCATGGCGGATTCCGTTGTGTTCGATTTTCCGAAGGAGGCCCCCCATGGGCGTGAGATCTGCTTTCCTGTTCGTCATTCTGCTGTTGATCGCGGCCCTTGCCGCGCTCAACTGGGGAACACTGTCGGCGCCCGTGCCGGTCTCGCTGGGCTTCATGACGATTTCCGCACCGCTCGGGTTGATGATGCTGGCGCTGACGATCGCTCTGGGCGTGTTCTTCCTGGTCTACGTGCTGTACCTGCACAGCTCGGTGTTGCTCGATGCCAAGCGCCACAACAAGGAAATGCAGGTGCAGCGCGATCTCGCCGACAAGGCCGAGGCTTCACGCTTCACCGAGTTGCGCAATTTTCTGGAAGTCCAGGAGAACAAGCACATGGCGCAAAACGCCGAGCGGCATGCGTCGTTGCTGACCCGGCTGGGACAGGTCGAGAGCGTGGTGCGCCAGCGTTCGGAGCAGTCGGACAACACCGTGGCCGCGCACATCGGCCAGCTCGAAGACCGCATCGAGCGCCGGCCGCTGCCCACGGACATCGATCCGCGAGTCTGATGACGATCGAGGCCCGGGCGCGGATGCCTGGGCTCAGCGCGTCATCAGCACCCAGGCCGCGAGCTTCTTGGCGTCGGCTTCGCTCACTTGGGTATTGGCAGGCATCGGCACTGGCCCCCAGACGCCCGAACCACCCTTGATGATCTTTGCCGCGAGCATGTCCGCGGCGCCGGCGTTGCCCTTGTACTTGGCCGCCACGTCCTTGAAAGAAGGGCCGAGCACCTTGCGGTCGACCGAGTGGCAGCTCATGCAGTTTTTCGACGTGGCCAGGGCCAGGTCTGCGAAAGCGGGCGCCGCCAACCCAAGGCCCAAGCCCAGAATCGCGGATGACAGGAGTCTTTTCATGGGGATGATTTCGTAATGGCTGGGTTACATTCGATCTAACGCGATTGTAGGTAGCGCCGTGCACCGGCGCCCGGAAGCGTTTCCAACAAAACCCCGAGGGATTCGCGATGCTTTTTCTGCTGCTGGGCCTGCTTGGCGTGGGCCTGAAATACCTGGAAGTGGGCATGGTTGCCGGCTGGAGCTGGTGGATCGTGCTGTCGCCTTTTGCCATGGCCATTGCCTGGTGGGCATGGGCCGATTCGTCGGGCTATACCAAGCGCAAGGTCATCGAGCGCGAAGAACGGCGCAAGCAGGCGCGCATCGACCGCCAGCGAAGCAACATGGGCCTGCCGGGCAGCAAGGGCCAGCGACCGAAGCGCTGAGCACGCACACGCCGGGCGGCCCTGTCCACTGCATGCACAGACCATGGACGAAGAAGCGACCCGGCAAGCGATGCTGGTCTTCGGACTCTCGCTGCTGGCCGGACCGGCCTTCGGCGGCCTGGCGGGATGGCTCAAGGGCTTGTTCTGGGGCGTGGGGATCGGGGCACTGCTGATCGGCTGCGCGGGCCTCTACGCCGCCGCAACGATCGGCTGGCATCGTTACCAGTCGATTGAGGGCACGGCCAGCGTGCAGGGCAGCCTGGTCGAGTTCGTCGACAAGCGCAGCAAGGACAGCAACGGCCGCACCACGGTCTCGCGCGCTCCCATCGTTGAATACATCGCGCCTGACGGCCAGAAGCGCCGCGTCAAGGGACTCGGCGGCGGACTGTCGGACAAGGAATGGGGCGACCCGGTCGAGGTGCGCTACAGCGTGGCCGACCCGGCGCAAGCTCTGGTGGCGGACTTCCAGAACATGTGGGGCGCCGTCTGGGGATTCGGCCTCTTCGGGTTGTTTCCGACGATGTTCGGCCTGTTCTTCACCGGCATGGCGATCAAGGAAGGGCGCCCCCCGGCCAGCGCGCCGGTCGAGCGCAAGGCCACGCCCGCGCAGCAGCGGTGGCGCACGCGCGGCACCGTGTTGGCCAACCTGATCTTCGTGGCCGGCTTTGCCGTCTGCTTCCTGTATCCGGACAACCGGCTGGGGAGGGCGCTCGGTGCCGGCTTCATGACCATCGGCGCCGGCGCACTACTGCACTTCATCGTGCAGAGCTTGCCGCCGTCGATGGAATTCGAGTTCCGCAGCATCCTCGCGATCGTAGGCCTCGGCTTCCTGGCCTTTGGCTACGGCGCGTGGATGATGGCCTGACAGTCCTCAGAACTTGTCGAGCACCGCGCCCGAGCTCGCGCTCGAGGCGTTGAACGCGAACTTGGCCTGCACGCCGCGCGTGTAGCGCGGGGCCGGGGCCTTCCAGCCTTCGCGGCGCTTGGCGAGTTCGGCTTCGGGCACGTTGAGTTCGAGCACCAGCTTGTGCGCGTCGATGGTGATCGAGTCGCCTTCGTTCACGAACGCAATGGTGCCGCCTGCCGCCGCTTCGGGCGCGACGTGGCCCACCACCATGCCCCAGGTACCGCCCGAGAAGCGGCCGTCGGTGATCAGGCCCACGCTTTCGCCCAGGCCCGCGCCGATCAGCGCGCCCGTGGGGGCCAGCATTTCGGGCATGCCGGGGCCGCCCTTGGGGCCCAGGTAGCGCAGCACCATCACGTCGCCGGCTTTGATCTTGCCGTCCAGGATGGCCTTGAGCGCCGACTGCTCGTCGTCGAACACGCGCGCCGGTCCCGTGATGACGGGGTTCTTCAGGCCGGTGATCTTGGCGACCGCGCCTTCGGGCGACAGGTTGCCCTTGAGGATGGCCAGGTGGCCTTCGTCGTACATGGGCTTGTCGATCGGGCGGATCACGTCCTGGTCGGCGCGCGGCACGTCGGGCACGTCCTTCAGCACTTCGGCAATCGTCTGGCCCGTGATGGTGATGCAGTCGCCGTGCAGCAGGCCCGCGTTCAGCAGCACCTTCATCACTTGCGGGATGCCGCCGGCCTGGTGCAGGTCGACGGCCAGGTACTTGCCCGAGGGCTTCAGGTCGCACAGCACCGGCACCTTCTTGCGCATGCGCTCGAAATCGTCGATGGACCACTCGACCTCGGCGGCATGCGCGATGGCCAGGAAGTGCAGCACGGCGTTGGTGGAGCCGCCCGTGGCCATGATGACGGCCACCGCGTTCTCGATGGCCTTCTTGGTCACGATGTCGCGCGGCTTCAGGTCTTTCTTGATCGCCTCGATCAGCACCTTGGCCGATTCCTTGGCCGAGTTGGCCTTTTCGTCGTGCGGGTTGGCCATGGTGGACGAGTAGGGCAGCGAGATGCCCAGCGCCTCGAACGCGCTGGACATGGTGTTGGCCGTGTACATGCCGCCGCACGAGCCGGTGCCAGGAATGGCGCGCTTCTCGATCTCGTGCAGGTCTTCGTCGCTCATGTTGCCGGCAGCGTTCTGGCCCACGGCTTCGAACACGCTCACGATGTTGAGGTCTTGCCCCTTGTAGCGGCCTGGCAGGATGGTGCCGCCGTAGACGTAGATGGCCGGCACGTTGGCGCGCAGCATGCCCATGAGGCCGCCGGGCATGTTCTTGTCGCAGCCGCCGACCACCAGCACGCCATCCATCCACTGGCCGCCGACGCAGGTCTCGATGCAGTCGGAGATGACTTCGCGGCTCACCAGCGAATACTTCATGCCTTCGGTGCCCATGGCCATGCCGTCGGAAATGGTGGGGGTGCCGAACACCTGCGCGTTGCCACCGGCTTCCTCGATGCCCGCGATGGCCGCGTCGGCCAGCTTCTGCAGACCCGAGTTGCAGGGCGTGATGGTGCTGTGGCCGTTGGCCACGCCGACCATCGGTTTCTTGAAGTCGCTCTCTTCGTAGCCCATGGCATAGAACATCGAGCGGTTGGGCGCGCGGCTCTTGCCTTCGACGATGTTGGCGCTGCGGCGGTTGATCTGGATCGGCTTGGTGTCCATGGTGTCTCTTGTGTCGTGGGGAGATCGGGGGAAGCCCAAGTATCGGACTTCTCATTGATTCATTCCAATCCGTTTTTCAGTGCAGATTGATATGCTCGGCATATGAAAGAAAGCTTGATCGACCTGCGCGCCTGGCGGCAGTTCGTGGCCGTGGCCGAGGAACTGCATTTCGGCCGCGCCGCCGAACGCCTGCACATGACGCAGCCTCCCGTCACGCAGGCCATTGCCCAGCTCGAAAAAACATTGGGCGTGCTGCTGTTCGACCGCACGCGCAGGCGCGTGGCGCTCACGCCTGCCGGCGAGGCGCTGCTGCCCGACGTGCGCGAGCTGCTGGCGCGTGCCCAGGCCCTTCCCGAGCGCGCGCGTGCCGCGGCGGCCGGGCAGGTGGGGCGGGTGCGCATCGCCTTCGTTTCCACCATCGGCTTCGAAAAATTACCGGCCTGGGTGCGCGAGTTCCGTGTGCTGTGCCCCGAGGTGGCGCTCGAACTGGTCGAAGCCACGGGCGACGTGCAGCTCGAAGCCTTCGCGCGCGGCGACATCGATGCCGGGCTCATGCTCCATTCGCCGGGCTCCGCGCCTCCGGGACTCTCGCGTCTGACGGTGGAGCAGGAGCCGCTGGTGCTGGCCATGCCGGCGCAGCATCGGCTGGCGAGCGCAACCCCGGTGCCGCTGGCCGAGGTGCTGGCCGAGCCGCTGGTGATCTTTCCGCGCCGCATCGTGCCTTCGCTGCACGACGCCATCTTTGGCCTCTATCACTCGGCCGGCCGCGTGCCACAGGTGGCGCAAGAAGCGATCCAGATGCAGACCATCGTCAATCTCGTCTCGGGTGGCATCGGCATGGCCTGGGTGCCGCACAGCGTGATGCAGTTCCGCCGCGCGGGCGTGATCTATCGGCAGGCTCAGGCGTTCAAAGGCGCCGGGCGCGGCCGCGTGGCGCTGCCCGCCTGCGAGACCAGCCTCGTGTGGCCCGCGCACGCCACGCATCCGGCGCTGGAGCGATTCGTGGAGTTCGTGCGCGAGCGCACGCACAAGGGCGGTTGAGCGGTCCGCGGTTGCGCCCGGAGAGGGTCACTCGACCGGGGCACAATCGGCGCCATGCTCATGTATCCGCAGATCAATCCCATCGCCCTGCAGCTCGGGCCCGTTGCCATTCATTGGTACGGGCTGACCTACCTCGCCGCGTTCGCGCTGTTCTATTTTCTCGGCACGCGCCGCCTGCGGCACGAGCCGTATCGCTCGCTGGTCGGCGCGGGCGCGTGGCAGCGCAAGGACATCGAGGACATTCTCTTTCTCGGGGTGATGGGCGTCATCGTGGGTGGCCGGCTCGGCTACTGCCTGTTCTACAAGCCCGAGTTCTATCTCGCGAATCCGCTGCAGATTCTTTACGTGTGGCAGGGCGGCATGAGCTTTCACGGCGGCCTGCTGGGCGTGATCGGGGCGATGCTCTGGTTCGCACGTTCGCGTGCCCGGCCGTTCTGGCAGGTGATGGATTTCGTCTCGCCCTGCGTGCCGACGGGGCTGGCGGCAGGCCGCGTGGGCAATTTCATCAACGGTGAGCTCTGGGGCCGCTTCAGCAGCCCGGACCTGCCGTGGGGCATGGTGTTTCCGCAGAGCGGCTCGATGCTGCCGCGCCATCCCTCGCAGGTCTACCAGTTCCTGCTCGAAGGGCTTCTGCTGTTCGTCATCATGTGGCTGTACGCCCGCAAGGAGCGCAAGCAAGGGCAGGTGGCCGCGGTGTTCATGATCGGCTATGGCGTGCTGCGCTTCATTGCCGAGTATTTCCGCGAGCCGGATGATTTTCTCGGCTTGCGCGCGCTTAACCTGAGCCAGGGGCAGTGGCTCAGCGTGCCGATGGTGATCTTCGGCATCGGCCTGTGGATCTGGGCCGCGCAGCGCCGCCAGCCGGTGACGGCCTGAGGCTCCGGCACTCAGGGTAAGCACGGGCCGCGGGCGTGCCGCGCGGCCTTGTGCCGCGTTCATCGCGGATTCACAATTACGCGTAATTACAGGAAATTACACCTGCCGCGTTTCACATCCTCATGCGCCTGGTCCCCAACTCCCTGCACGACGAAGTGGCCGCCACGCTGCGCGAGCAGATTTTCGCGGGCGTGTTGGCACCGGGCAGCTTCCTGGACGAAGCCGCACTGTGCGAGAGGCTGTCGATCTCCCGCACCCCCTTGCGCGAGGCGCTCAAGGTGCTCACGGCCGAAGGCCTGCTGCGGCATGAACCGCGGCGCGGCTGCTTCGTGCGCGAGGTGACGGAGCGCGATCTCGATGAGATATTTCCGGTCATTGCGCTGCTCGAAGGCCGTTGTGCCTACGAGGCCGCGCGCAACGCAAGCGATTCCGAGCTGCACGAGCTCGATGCGCTGCACGACCGGCTGGTGCGACACGCCAAGTCCAAGCGCATCAACGACTATTACGCCACCAACCACCTGATCCACGAGGCGATCATCCAACTGGCCGACAACCGCTGGCTGGCGCAGGTCATCGGCGACTTGCGCAAGATCCTCAAACTCGCGCGCCTCCAGCAGCTGCATGCGCCGGGCCGGCTCGAGCAGAGCCTGTCGGAGCACCTGGCGGTGTTCGCGGCACTCAAGGCGCGCGACAGCGACGGCGCGGACGCGGCCATGCGCACGCACCTGACGCGGCAGCGCGAAGCACTGCGCGAGGTGGCGCGGCAACAGAAATCCAGGGTGATGTCATGAACGACATGAAAAAAGACTTCCCCGCACCTCACAACATTGGAGTTTGTCGATGAGTGCGACCGAATGGTTCCAGGCGCGATTGCGTTCTGGCGAGAAGTCCGGCAACAAGGTGCCGGTGGCACCCGAGGGAGCCGCCCGCGGTGCGTCCAAGACCGCCGCCAAACCGAGCCTGCGCTCCACCGCCGAGCGCATGCAGGCCACTTTGCGCAAGGCCGACGAAGCCTTGTCGCCGCGCGCGCTGCGCCGCGTGCTCGCCGCCTTGCAGGCCGTGATCGATCCGCGTGTGAGCGAGGTCGAGGGTGGTCGCCGCGCGCATGCCATCGCAACCGCGTACGCCAGCGCCGAACCTGAGGAGCGGCGCGATTATTGGGCGCTGATGAGCGAGCAATTCGCGGCCGATCCGCACAAGCTCAAGTCCGCGCGCGACCAGCACCAGGCCGCGGTGGGAACGCCCGACGAAGGCCAGGCCGAACTCAAGCTGCGGCGCGCGCTGGTCTCGCCGCGCATGCGCCTGTTGCAGCGCTTCGCGGTCGAACCCGAAGGCATGCGCTTTCTGGTCGACCTGCGTGCCGAACTGCTGCCTTTTCTCAAGTCCGACAAGCGGCTGATCGCGCTGGACGCCGAACTGGAGCACCTGTTCTCCACCTGGTTCGACGTCGCGTTTCTCGAACTGCGCCGGATCGACTGGAATTCGCCGGCGTCGCTGATCGAGAAGCTGATCCGCTACGAGGCCGTGCACGACATCAAGAGCTGGACCGACGTGAAGAACCGGCTCGACGACAGCGACCGGCGCTGCTACGGCTTCTTTCATCCGCGGCTGCCCAACGAGCCGCTGATCTTCGTCGAGGTGGCGCTGGTCGACCGCATCAGCGAGGGCATTGCACCGCTGCTCGACGAGACCGCGGTGCCGATCCTCCCGACCAAGGCCACGACGGCCATCTTCTATTCGATCAGCAATACCCAGGACGGCTTGCGCGGCGTGAGCTTTGGCGATTCGCTCATCAAGCGCGTGGTCGAAACCCTGCAGGACGAACTGCCGCGCCTCAAGGTCTTTGCCACGCTCTCGCCGATTCCCGGCTTTCGCAGCTGGCTTGCCAAGAACGCCGCGGAGCTGCTGCCGCGCCTGGACGAAAAGCGCGAAGCCGAACTCGGCCGCCTCGTCGGCTCGCTGCCGCCCACTGCCGACCGCCTGCTTGCTGCGGTGGACGGCGCCGTCGCCCTCGATGCCAAGTCGCCGCTGCGCCAATGGCTGCTGCAGGCCGCCGCTGAATACCTGGGCCACACGCTGATCGACGGCACGCCAGCCGATCCGGTGGCGCGCTTCCACTTGGGCAACGGCGCGCGCGTGGAGCGGCTCAACTGGGCCGGCGATCCCTCGCCCAAAGGGCAGAAGCAGTCTTACGGACTGATGGTGAATTACCTCTACGATCTGAAACGGCTCGACAAGCATCGCGCGTGGCTGGCCGAGGGGAAGGTCGCGGTATCGGGAGATGTTGAAAGCCTGTTTTTCAAGAAGGGCTGAGTTCTGAAAGAAGTTCGGCGCACGCAGTGCCGGCGGCCGCATGGCGCGGCAATCCACAACGACAGGAGATGACAGATGACCCAGAGTTTTCAACGACGCGACGTGCTGCGTCTGGCCGCGGCCGGTGCCGCCGTTCTGTGCGGTGGCGGCGCGCGTGCGCAGGGGGGTAACTGGCCGACTCGGCCGGTGAACATGATCGTGCCGTTTCCGGCCGGCGGCGGCACCGATGCCTTCGCGCGTCCGCTCTCGGCGCAGTTCGCCAGGGTCACCGGCCAGACGCTGGTCATCGACAACCGCGGCGGCGCCGGCGGTACGGTGGGTGCCAGCATCGCATCCAAGGCCCAGCCCGACGGCTACACGCTCTTCATGGGCGCGGTGCACCACGCCATCGCACCATCGATTTACCCCAAGCTCGACTACGACCTCGAAAAAGACTTCGTGCCGTTGATGCTGTTGGCCAACGTGCCTCAAGTGGTGGTGGTCAACCCGCGCCGCGTCACGGCCAACACCTTGCAGGAATTCGTTGCCGCCGCCAAGCGTAATCCCGGCAAGCTCAACTACGGCTCGGCCGGTGCGGGCACTTCGCACCACTTGGCGGGCGAGCTGTTCAAGCTGCAGACCAACACCTTCATCACGCACATTCCGTACCGCGGCGCGGGCCCGGCGCTGTCCGACCTGATTGCCGGCAACGTCGACCTGATGTTCGATGGCCTCGGTTCTTCGGCCCAGCACATCAAGGGCGGGCGCATCAAGGCGCTGATGGTGGCGGGCAGCAAGCGAAACCCGGCGTTCCCCGACGTGCCGTGCGCCACCGAGGTGGGGCTGCCCGACTACACGGTCACCACGTGGTATGGCCTGTGGGCCCCCAAGGGCACGCCGGCCGACCTGCAGGCGCGCATCGTCGACGACATGAAGAAGGCGCTGGCCAGCGATGAGCTCAAGGCTATCTGGACCCAGAACGGTTCCGAGATTCCGAACCTCACCATGGCTTCGTACGGCGGCTTCGTCAACTCCGAGATCAAGCGCTGGGCCAAGGTGGTGAAGGCCTCGGGCGCCAAGCTCGAGTGATGGACGAGCGCCACGTTTCACTGCGCCGCGAGGGCGCCGTTGCGTTCGTCACCCTGTCGAACGCGGGGCGCCTCAATGCCATGACGCGCGGCATGTGGCGTGAACTGCGTGCGGTGTTCGACGACATCCGCCAAGTGGCCGATGCCGAGCTGCGCTGTGTCGTGGTTCGCGGCGAGGGCGGTGCCTTCTGCGCCGGTGGCGACATTTCCGAATACCCGTTGTTTCGTTTCGACGAAGCCAGCTTGCGCGAATTTCACGAGAACGAGGTCTGGGGCGCGCTCCAGGCCATGCTCGATTGCCCGCTGCCCATGGTCGCGCAGATCGAAGGCGCGTGCATGGGCGCCGGCATCGAGATTGCGAGCTGCTGCGACATCCGCCTTGCGGGCACTTCCTCCAGGTTTGGCGCACCCATCGCAAAGCTCGGCTTTCCGATGGCGCCGCGAGAGGCCGCGCTGGTCCATGGCGCCATTGGCGACGTGCTGGCGCGCGACATGCTGCTGGCCGCCGGCGTGCACGGCGCACAGCGCCTGTACGATGCCGGCTTTCTGCTGCAGGTGCTGCCCGACGACGAGGTGGTGGCCGCCGCACAGGCCCATGCCACGCGCATCGCCGCCCTGGCGCCGCAGGCCGCGCGCCTGCACAAGCGCACCTTCGCCATGCTGAAAGCCGGCGCGCATTCGACGGAGAACCTGCTCGCGACTGCCTACGATTACGCCGACTCCGCCGAACACCGCGAAGGCATCGATGCCTTTCTTGCCAAGCGCACACCGAATTTCTGAAGACCCGCCCGATGAAGACGAAAGCCAACCCCAACCTGTTCGCCGCTCTGCGCGCGTCCTTTCCCTCCGACCTCGACAGTATTGCGGTGGAAACCGACGAAGGCTTGTTCTATTCGTGGCGAGATCTCGACCGCGCCAGCGCCATGATGGCCAACCTGCTCGGCGCGTTGGGCCTGGAAGAGGGCGCCCGCGTAGCGGTGCAGGTCGAAAAGTCGGTCGAGGCGATGATTCTCTATCTCGCCACGCTGCGCGCGGGTTATGTGTTCCTGCCGCTCAACACCGCCTATCAAAGCGCCGAGATCGAGTACTTCATCGGCAACGCCGAACCCGCTGTGGTGGTGTGCACCAGCCGCAATGCCTCGTGGGTCGGACCCATCGCCAACGCGGCGGGCACGCGACACGTTTTCACGCTCGACGACAATCGCACCGGCACGCTGTTGGAGGTGGCGGCGCAGTGCAGCGACCAGCACGTGATTGCGAAGAAGGAGGCCGACGACCTCGCCGCCATCCTCTACACCAGCGGCACCACCGGGCGCAGCAAGGGTGCCATGCTCACGCATGACAATCTGCTGTCGAACGCCGAGGTGCTCAAGGACTACTGGGGCTGGACCCAAGGCGACGTGCTGATCCATGCACTGCCCATCTTCCACGTGCACGGCCTCTTCGTCGCGTTGCACGGGGCGCTGCTCAACGGCAGCAAGATGATCTGGTTTTCGAAGTTCGATCCGAAGCGCGTGGTCGAGAAGCTGACCGAGGCCACCGTGTTCATGGGCGTTCCCACGCTCTACGTGCGCCTGCTGGCCGAACCGGGTCTCACGCGCGAAGCGGTGCGCAACATGCGCCTCTTCATTGCGGGCTCCGCGCCGTTGCTCATCGAAACTTTCGACGAGTGGCGTGAGCGCACCGGCCACACCATTCTGGAGCGCTACGGCATGAGCGAGACGGTGATGCTCACCTCCAACCCCTACAGCCCCGCGCAGGGCGAGCGCCGCGGCGGTACGGTCGGCTTCGCGCTGCCCGGCGTGCAGCTGCGCGTGCGCGACGACAGCGGCCGCGACTGCACCACCGACGAGATCGGCAACATCCAGGTCAGCGGCCCCAATGTGTTTGCAGGCTACTGGCGCATGCCCGAAAAGACGAAAGAAGAATTCACCGCCGACGGTTTCTTCAAGACCGGCGACGTCGGCAAGATCGACGGCCGCGGCTACATCACGATCGTCGGGCGCAGCAAGGACCTGATCATCAGCGGCGGCTACAACGTCTACCCGGCCGAGATCGAGGGTTACATCAATGAGCTCCCCGGCGTGGCCGAGAGCGCCGTGGTCGGCGTGCCGCACCCCGACTTCGGCGAAGTCGGGGTCGCCGTCGTCATTCCCAAGGCGGGCGGGGTGCTCGACGCCAATGCCATTGTTGCGGAGCTCAAGTCGAAACTCGCGAACTTCAAGATTCCGAAGCGCTGCTTTGTCGTCGGCGAACTGCCGCGCAACACCATGGGCAAGGTGCAGAAGGCGCTGCTGCGGGAGCAGCACAAGGGGCTGTTCGCCTAGGGCTTTTCCTTGGCAGTGTCCGCGGGTTCCGGCACGCGCCGGAAGACGATGTCGGGCACCTGTGGTTCGAATGGCGCCGCGACGCGGTCGATGCGGCCTTCACGGTCGTAGAGAAAGGTCAGCGCCAGGTTGTCGGGGTAGAACTCTGTCGGCCTATCCGGCGTGATGAACACGTCGTAGTGCCAGTGCGTCAATGCGCCGGAGAGGCCTCGCCAACGCCACGTGAGACCGGCGGGGCTGTTTGTGATCTCGATGCGCCCATAGGCCAGATGTTCGTAGCTGCCTGCGTACTCGTCGAGCGGATGGCTGGGCAGCGTTCCGGCGCGGCGTTTCTCTTCGCGCTTCGTCTTGTCCATCTTCTGCCGTTCGAGAAAGCCGCGGCGCTTGGGCATGAAGCGCCCGAACCAGTCGACAGGCTCCCGCCCACTGATTCGATCGAATGCCGCGTAGGTCAGCAGCGAAGTCACGGCGCTTGGCGCGCGATTCGTCAGTACGACGACACCTGTGCGCCGTGCGGGCATGACTGTCATCAGCGTTCCCCAGCCGAGCCATGAGCCCGAATGAGACAGTGTGCGGTCGCCGCGGTAGCTTTCGCAGAAAAGGCCCAAGCCATAGTGAGAGTCGCCGATCTCGGCGTACTCCGACCGGCCCATGTGAACGCGCGGCGTTGCCATCTCGCGCAGCGCCTGTGCGGAGAGAAGCTGAGTGCCATTCGCCTTGCCTTCGGCGATCAGAAAGCGGACCCACTTCGCGAGTTCTGCCACGGAGGTGTTGATGCCACCTCCAGCTGTGGTGCGGATGGGCCAGAGCGGGGTGGGCGTGCATTCGTCGCCGACCATGGCGTGCGGGCGAGCCGCGTTGTCTGCAGCGGCGAGCGCCTCGATGGTGAAACTGAAATCCTCGATGCCCAGTGGCTTCAGCAGCCGCTCGGCGGTGAATTCTTCCCAGCTCAACCCGCTGACCCGCTCCGCGACGATGCCCGCGACCATGTAGCCGAGGTTCGAGTACTGGAAGGCATCGCGCAGTTCGCGGCTGGGCATCAGGTGGCGCAGCAGCGGCAGCATCTGCGCGCCGGAAAGATCACCGGGCTGGTGAATCCAATCGTGCCGCGGCAACCCGCTGCGATGGCAGAGCAGGTCGCGCAGCGTCAGGCGCTCCGTCGCGACCGGATCGTACATGCGGAATTCGGGAATCACGTCGCGCACGGGCCGGTCCCAGTCGAGCCTGCGGTCGTCGACCAGCAGCCCGAGTCCGGCCGCGGTGAACGACTTGGTGATCGAGCACAGCAAGAACTGCGTGTCGATGCTCACCGGCTGACCGGTGCCGATGTCGCGCACGCCGTAGCCCTTGAGCACGGCAATCTCGCCGTCCTGGATGACGGCCAGCGCGAGCCCAGGCACTTTCCATTCCTGCATCGAGGCTTCGACGAGGCTGTCGAGATCGCTCCACATGGTCGGGGTCCTTGCCTTTGAATCGGGCCGCGCATCCTAAAGCAATCGCCCGATCGGGCTTTTTTTCTATGCCAGCGCCAGCCCGTTCATGAGCCCGCTGCGCGCATGGCAGTTGACGTACTCGTAGCTCTGCTCGTCCGCCTTCAGCACCGACACTTCGTGGTACACGCGCAGCTGCAGCTGGAAGTTCAGCGCCTGCACGTAGCGCATGAAGCTGCCGAAGATCGCCACGTGCGTGGGATGCGATTCGGCCCAGCGTTCCATGTCGGCGAGCGAGCGCCAGAAGCTCAGGCCGAACGATTTTTCCAGCGGCGCACCCTTGGCGTCGAGGTGGTGCATGTAGCGGTTGCTGTAGCAACCGATGCCCAGGCCCTGGTCGCGCAGGAAGTCCATGCCCTCGCGCAGCACGGGTTCCATTTCGCCGAGATAGAGCGAGCGTTCCTGGCCCGTGGTGTCAGCCCACTCCTGGCCGGAGCGGATCATCGCGATGTTTTCGTGGCCTGCCACGCGCACGCGCTGCCCCGGTGCGGGAGCGCCGGCGATGATGGCGCGGATGCCCGAAGGCGCCATGGCATCGGTCTGCGACAACGGGATGCGGTCGCGCATCGAACCCCAGTAGCCGTGCTCCTGCAGTTCGCCGCTCACGCCGCCCATCACCACGCCCACGCCTTCGAGGCGGTCTGGCGTGTTGAACATGGTCTCGAAGTGCTCGGCGCGCGGCGAAACGATTTCCCGGAAGTAGCCGAGGCCCTCCGTCAGCCGCTCGTCGGAGCGCCACCAGGCATCGATCTCGGGTGTTGCACACCATCGCGCGTGCGCGGCGGGGTCGCTCCAATAGGCGATGGCGATCATGTTGTCGTAGCCATCGGCATCGACGTGGTGCGTGAAGTCGTGGTGGCCGGGACCGTCGGGCAGGGCGAAGCTGGCTGCGATCTTCATCAGCGCCGCGCACGCGCGGCCCTGCATTTCAGCCCCGCGCGACTGCACGCCAAAATAGCCCATCACGACCTGCGTGACCGCGGCCGGCGCGCGCGCCGACCAGACGGGGTAGGGCGGCGCATAGTCGTCCTCCACCCGGCGGTGGCGCGTGCGGGGACACTTCAGGTGCTCGGCAATGGCAGATTCCATGGCGTGGCTCCGGTGCTTCAGGCGGCCAGGGGCAGCTGGCGCGATGCCGCTGCCGGCTCGGGCGAGGCGACGATGGCTTCGAAGGCACCGCCTTCGACCTCGGGCGCGCGCTGCAGCACCACGGGCTCGCGGCGGGTCTTGTTCAGCAGCAGCTGCGTGACGTCGGGCCGCGAATAGTGGCCGCTTGGGTCGGCCGCCGCCTTGGCGAGCGCAATCATCCCCAGATCGATGTCGGCGATCACCAGCCCTTCCTCGTCTTCAGCGAGCGGCGTGCCGAGCGGCGAGCCGTCGGGTGCGTAGATGCGCGCATAGCCGCCGCCGACGCGCAGCATCTGCTGCTTGCCCGGGTCGGTGCACATCAGGTCGCTCATTGCCTGCGACACGGTGGCACACGGCGCCACGACGAAGCATTGGCCCTCGGCGGCGTACACCTGGCTCGCGGCGTTGTTGAGTTCGGGGCCGAGCGCATAGGCCGCGCCGCGGTAGAGCGAAAAGCTGGGCCAGGCGCCGCAATGGATCTGCTCGTTCTGCGCATACATCGCATACTTGCTGAGCGGCTGAAGATGCTCCCAGCACGAGAGCGATCCGATGTTGCCGATGGGTGTCTCGACCACCGCCAGGTCGGAGCCGTCGCCTTCGCCGAACACGGTGCGCTCCACGTGCGTGGGCTTGAGCTTGCGGCGCGTCTGCACCGTGTTGCCCTCATCGTCGAACAGCGCCTGGGCAATGTAGAGGCTGCCGGCGGCCTTTTCGCTGTAGCCGAGCGAAACCCAGATCTTGTGCTTGCGCGCGGCTTCCCTGATGCGGTCGAACTCGGCGGAGCCCACGACCAGCGCGTTATCGTGGTAGCGCTGCACGAACTGCATGCCCCAGGCCGGCGAGTCGAGCCAGATCCACCAGGGATAGCCCGGCACCCAGGTTTCGGGAAAGGCGATGAGCTTCACGCCTTGGCTCGCGGCCTGGACCACGAGATCGATGGTCTTGTCGATGGTGCCGTCGAGGTCGAGGAACACGGGCGCGGCCTGCACGGCGGCAACGCGGAGCTTGGGGTGAACGGTGGCGGGCATGGTGGATCTCCAGGAGCTTTGGGGTGATGAAACAACTTCGCACACGCCGCACCGGGTTTGCGCGGTGGCATGCGGGTTGCTTCAAGCGTAGATTCGCCGCCGCGAAACGCCTTGATCCGAACTTGCGGCGTTCTTGTTCCAGCGTTGCATGCCGACTCCCCAAGGACCCCCGATGAACCAGTTGCTCAGCACCGACGCCGTCCCGCGCGACCAGCGGCTCGCCTACTGGACCGACATGATCTGCAACGTCTATGTGCAGCTCGGTTGCGATCCGGTGCGCGAGGGCGGCGCGGGCCAATTCGAAGGCAGCATCCGCCAGCACACGCTGCCGAGCCTCGACGTGTCGGTGGTCAAGTCAGGGCCGCAGAAGGTCATGCGCACGCCGGGTCACATCTCGCGCTCGGGCGACGATTACTTCCTGGTCAGCATCCAGGCGCGCGGACACGGCGTGGTGCGGCAGGACGGTCGTGATGCCGTACTGGCGGCGGGCGACTTTGCGCTGTACGACAGCACACGGCCGTATGAGCTGCTGTTCGACGACACCTTCGAGCAGATCGTTCTCAAGCTGCCCGGCGAACGCCTGCGCAGCGAACTGCACGATACCGAGGCGCTGACGGCCACCACCGTGTCCGGCCGCGAGGGCGCAGGGCACCTGCTGCTGGGCATGATCCGCACGCTGCGCGAAGACATCGACACGCTGCAACCGGCCTCCGCGCTCGCGGTGGCCAACGGCGTGCAGAGCATTCTGGTTGCCGGCCTGCAGACGCTGCCGGCGGCGCGCTCACCGGGGCTGAGCAGCCTGACGGCGTATCACCTCGCGCGCGTGAAGCGGCGCATCGACGAGCAACTTGCCGATCCATCGCTTTCAGTGGGAAGCCTCGCGGCGGAGCTGGGCGTGTCGGCAAGCCACATCCACCGCATCTTCAAGAGCGAGCCGCTCACGCCGTCTCAGTACATCTGGGAACGCCGGCTCGAAGCCTGCAGCCGAGACCTGCTCGAGCCCCGCATGGCCGGACGGCCGGTGGCCGACATCGCATACGGCCGGGGCTTCAACGACGCGGCGCACTTCAGCCGCGCCTTCCGAGAACGCTTCGGCTGCTCGCCGCGCGAGTGGCGGCAGCAGCGCGTTCAATAACTGCTAAAGAAAAGGCTTGGTGCCTTGCCTTACTGCACCAGCATCACGGTGGTGTCGGTCTCGGAGATCACCTTGGTGGCCACTGAGCCCATCAACGCACGGCCAAAGATGCCGTGGCCGTGGGTGCCGAGCACGATGAGTTCGGCGTGTGTCGCGGCGGCCGACTTGAGGATCTCTTCCGCCGCGTGTCCGTGGCGCTTGTCGACCGTGTAGTTGGTGACGCCGCTCTCCGCGAACCGCGCCTTCACGGGCTCGATGACCTTGGCGTTTTCTTCGGCGTAGTAGTCGGCGATCACCTCTTTGCTGAGGTGGCGCGCGACGTGGCCCGAGATGCCGGTGCAGACATGCACGATGGTCAGCTCGTGGCCATCCACGAACATGGCGCGGTTGGCGAGGAGGTAGCTGAGCGCCTTTTGCGTATAGGCGCTGCCGTCGACGGCGATGAGGATTTTCATGCGACCGTTATACGGCTGGGGCCGCGGTGTCGCAACGGGTGTCACCCGCGAGCCAAGGGGCTTTGGGGCGGTGGGCCTAGCCTTGCAGGCCCTTCCAGAGCATGTAGGCCGCCAGCAGGTACAGGATGCTCGCGAACACGCGCTTGAGCTTCTTCACCGGCAGGTTGTGTGCGGCCTTCGCGCCCAGCGGCGCAGTGAGCACGCTGCACACCGCGATCACCGCGAGTGCGGGCAGCCAGATGTAGCCGAACGACCCGCCTGGCAGGCCCTGCACCGATTGCCCGCTGACCACATAGCCCAGCACGTTGGCCACTGCAATCGGAAAGCCCAGCGCGGCGCTGGTGGCGACTGCATTGTGAATGGATATGTTGCACCAGGTCATGAACGGCACGCTGACGAAGCCGCCGCCCGCACCGACCAGGCCCGAGATGAAACCGATGGCGCCGCCTGCCGACAGTTGCCCCGCAGTGCCCGGCATCTGACGCGTGGGCTTGGGCTTGCGGTCGAGGAACATCTGCGTGGCCGAGAAGCCAACGAACAGCGCGAAGACGATGGCCAGCACCGTTCCCTTGAGCAGCGCGAACACGCCGAGGCTGCCCAGCAGGCTGCCGATGACGATGCCGGGCGCAAGGCGCCGCACGATGTCCCAGCGCACCGCGCCGCGCTTGTGGTGCGCGCGCACGCTGGACACCGAGGTGAAGATGATCGTGGCCATCGAGGTGGCGATGGCCATCTTCACCGCCAGATCGGAAGCAACCCCGCGATGGCCCATGATGATCGTGATGAACGGCACCATGAGCATCCCGCCGCCGATGCCGAGCAGGCCCGCCAGAAAACCGGTGCCCAGGCCGAGCGCGGCCAATTCGGCGATCAGGACGGGGTCGAGCAGGGAAGTCACGCAGCGGGCCTTGAAAAAAAGCAACGGCCCCGTGCAGTGCATGCAGGGGCCGTATGTACGAAAAAGGTGTCTGCAAGTGGGCGCCGAACCCGCATCCTGAACCAGGGTTCAGGTGGGCGAGGGCAGCAAGACTTCGGGTTCATCTAACGCGAGATGATCACGCCCGTCAAGCGATGTACCAAGCCCGGCTCCGGAGAGCATTGGAACAAGGAAATATTAAGCCCGACGCGCACCGCAGACAGTTCGGATTTTACGCCTCTGGCGGACCGGACGCGGCCGCTCAGAGCAAATGATCATCGCCCGCGAGGGCTTGATCGAGTTTCTGGATGAGTTGCGCGGCCTTGGCATCGGCTTCGCCGGCCTCGCCGATTTCGCGCACGGGAGCCATGGCAGCAGGTGCGGATGCCGCTGCAGCCGCGGCGGCGGTCTGTTGCGCGGCCAGGTCGAAAGCCAGGTTCAACGAGGCCAGCACTGCGATGCGGTCGCGTGCTTTTACTTTGCCGGCATCGCGGATCTTGCACATGGCGGCGTCCACGCGATCGA
This sequence comes from Variovorax sp. OV700, assembly GCF_900099805.1. Classification (GTDB taxonomy): domain Bacteria; phylum Pseudomonadota; class Gammaproteobacteria; order Burkholderiales; family Burkholderiaceae_C; genus Variovorax. Next base: position 18,322 of record NZ_FNDR01000017.1, read on the forward strand.
CCGCATCGCGCAGCTGCGCCTCGCCGCCATCGGGGCAGCCGAGCAGATAGCTCTGGCCCATGATCTGAACTTCAATCTGCTTCATGCGGGGGAATCTTCGGAAGGTGGTTCGGCCGGCAGCCGCTCGAGCAGCGCATCGAGGCGCGTGCGAGCCGCGGCGAGCCGCGACTTGAGTGCGTCGCGCTCGCGCGTGAGCGCTTCGACCTGCTCCTGCAGCAGCGCATTGGTGCGCTGCACCTCTTCATGACGCACGAGCAGGCGTTCCACACGCTCGGCGATCTGGTCGATGGGGCTGGAGGCGGGCATGGTTGGCGATTGTAGTTTCCCGCCGAACAACGGACGGCGCAACTTTTGGCTTACTGCGCCGGCGAAGGCCCTAAAATCCTGCCCGTTGGTGCCTGCGGCGTGGTTCACACGACGCGGTTCAACGGGAAGCAGGAGTGAACGCCCCCGGCGGAACCGGGCCGAAGCCGCCTGCGCTGCCCCCGCAACGGTCAAGCAGTCGACGCCGCAAGCGTCAATCTCATCCATCCAGCCACTGGGTGCCCTGAAACAGGCACCTGGGAAGGCGGTGAGGTCGCACTGCCAGCCCGGATACCGGCCAACGAGGCGGCTACCGCGTGCGCGATCGATATCGATGCACGAGGCAGCCATTGCGCCCAAACGCTGGCGGGGAGGCCGGCGACGGGCATAGACGTTCGTTCGCTCCATTCATGACTTCCTGTGATTCCCTTCCCCTCGGCCGTGTTCCCGCGCCCCGCCGCCGCCTTGCCTGCCTGCCGCTGGCGCTGGCCTCCGCTTTCGGCGGCATAGCCCTGTTTCAGCTGCCCTTCGCGGCGCATGCGCAGCAAGACGCAGCCGCTCCCGTACTCGGGGAAACCGTGGTCACGGCCAACCGCACGCCGCAGCCGTTGTCGGACCTGGTGGGTGACGTGTCGGTCATCGACCGGCAGACCATCGAGCGCAGCGGCGCGGTCGGCGTGGCCGATGTGCTGGCGCGCCTGCCCGGCATCGAGATCACGCGCAGCGGCGGCGTGGGGAACACCACCAGCCTTTACATTCGCGGCGCGGAGACGCGCTTCACGGCCGTGTACGTCGACGGCGTGCGTGTCGATTCGCAATCGACCGGCGGCGCCGGCTGGGAGAGCATTCCCCTCTCGCAGATCGACCGCATCGAAGTGCTTCGCGGCCCGGCTGCCGCGGTGTACGGCTCCGACGCTGTGGGCGGCGTGATCCAGCTCTTCACCAAGCGCGGCGAAGAAGGCGTGTCTCCCTATGCGGGCGTCGGCTTCGGCAGCCATGGCCTGCGCAAGGCCGAAGCCGGCGTGAGCGGAAAGTCCGGCGCGCTGGACTATTCGCTGGGTGTCGCGCATGAGGAGAGCAGGGGCTTCAACGTGCAGCCTCTGGACAAGCGCACACCCTCGAGAGACGGCTACACCAGCCCCGACCGCGACGGCTACCACAGCAACTCCGGCAACCTGCGGCTCGGCTACCAGCTCACGCCCGACCAGCGGCTCGACGCGACGCTGCTCTACAGCGATGTGGAAGCGGGCTATGACGAACAGGTCAGCGCCAGGGCCCGCCCGCCGATCCAGTTCAGGAACGACATCGGCAACAACACGCTGCGCACGGCCGGGCTTTCGTGGTCGGCCAAGTGGAACGATGTGTACAGCACGCGCGTGCAGGTCACCGATTCGCAAGCGGTTTACAAGACCCAGCCTTCGTTCTATCGCACCGAGACGAACCTTCGCGGCTACCTGTTCCAGAACGAATTCCGCTTCGGCCCGCACTTGGTGACGGCCACGCTCGAACGCCGTGAAGACGCGCTGGAAAATGCACCGACCACCTTCACCGGCCTGCTCGCGAGCAAGCGCTCGCAGGATGCAGTCTCGCTCGGCTACGGCTTCGTGCAGGGTGCCCATTCGCTCCAGCTGCACGTGCGCCGCGACGACGACAGCGAGTTCGGCGGCAAGACCACCGGCAGCGCGGCCTACGGCTTCTCGATCACACCCAAGCTGCGCGCTACGGTGTCGGCTGGAACTTCTTTCCGCGCGCCCACGCTGTACCAGCGTTTCAGCGAATACGGCACGCCCAGCCTCAAGCCCGAGTCGGGCCGCAACGTCGAACTGGGCTTGCGCTACACCGATGGCGGCACGCATGCGGGTATCGTGGTCTACCAGAACCGCGTCAACAATCTGATCGTGTTCGACGGCTCGGCCACCAACTGCCCTTCCGGCTTCGGCTGCTATGCCAGTACCGCGCGTGCCCGCTACCAGGGCGTGACGCTGTCGGGCGGCCACCGCATCGGCGACCTGACCTTGCGCGCCTCGGCGGATTTCCAGGATCCGCGCGACCTGGACACCGACCACCTGCTGGCGCGACGCGCCCGCCGTCACGGCACGCTGGGCGCCGACTGGCGCATTGCCGGCTGGACGCTGGGCGCCGAAATCCAATCGTCGAGCAAACGCTTCGACGATGCGGCCAACACCCGCACCCTGGGCGGCTACACGGTGCTGAACCTGGTGGCCAGCACGCAGATCACGCGCGACATCGGCCTGGTGGCGCGCGTGGACAATGTGGGCGACAAGGACTACACACTGGCGCGCGGCTACGCCACCGGCGGCCGCAACGCTTACATCGGCCTGAAGTGGACACCGCAATAAGCCAACCCGGCACAAACAGCGAACCCAGCGCTGCTGCGCATGCCCATGCTTGAGCACGAACTCATCCTCGGCGGCCAGAAGAGCGGCAAGTCGCGGCGCGCCGAACAGCGCGCCATCGACTGGCTGGCCGAGGCGCCAGCCACGCGGCGCGCGGTGCTCATTGCCACGGGCCAGGCCCACGACAACGAAATGCGCGAGCGCATCGCACGTCACCAGGCCGACCGCGCGCAGCGCGTGCCCGACATGCGCACCGTGGAGGAACCCGTCGAGTTGGCGCGCGAAATCGTCACCCAGAGTGCGGCCGACACGCTGGTGGTGATCGACTGCCTCACGCTCTGGCTCACCAACCTGCTGATGCCGCTGCGCTCCGAATCGGCGAGGCCGATCACGCGCACGCCGGCGACGCATGTCGCCATGCTGCTGGTCGCGCTGCGCGAAGCACGCGGACCGGTGGTGCTGGTCGGCAACGAGATCGGCCTGGGCGTGATTCCGCTTGGCGGCGAAACGCGGGCCTTCGTCGATGCGCTGGGGCGCCTCAACCAGGACGTGGCGGCCGCGTGCGGCCGGGTCACGCTGATGGTGGCCGGATTGCCGCTGACCTTGAAGGCGCCTGCCGCATGACAAGACACTGGATTCGCTCTTTCTCGCTCGCTATTGGCCTGGGCGTTTTCGCGCTGGCGGCGCACGCCCTCGACGTGGTCGACGAGCGCGGCGTGACTGTGACCTTGCCGCAACCGCCGCAGCGCATCGTCACGCTGCTGCCGTCGTTGACCGAAGGGGTCTGCGCACTGGGTGCATGTTCGCGCCTGGTAGGCATCGACAACTATTCCAATTCGCCGAACGCGGTGCTTGCCTTGCCTCGGCTGGGCGGCGGAATCGACCCCAATGTCGAAGCCATCGTGGCACTGCGGCCCGATGCGGTGCTGCTTGCCAAGTCGTCGCGCGTGACCCAGCGGCTCGAGGCGCTGGGCCTCAAGGTGGTGGTGCTCGAACCCAAGAGCCATGCCGACGTACGGCGCGTGCTCGACAAGCTCGACCAGGTGCTTGGTACCCGCGAGGCCGCGAACATCTGGCGCGTGATCGATGCCAGCGTGTCGGCCGCGGCAGAGTCGCTGCCGGCCGCCGCGAAGGGCCAGCGCGTCTACTTCGAGGTCAACAGCGCGCCCTATGCGGCCGGTGAGTCTTCGTTCATCGGCGAGACGCTCACGCGCCTGGGCATGAAGAACATCGTGCCGGCTTCGCTCGGCCCTTTTCCCAAGCTCAACCCCGAATACGTGGTGCGCGCCAATCCCGATCTCATCATGGTCAGCGTGCGCAGCGCAGCGGGCATGGAGCAGCGCCCCGGCTGGAGCGGCATTCGCGCGGTGCGCGAAGGGCGCATCTGCCGCTTCGATGCCGCAGAGGCCGACGTGCTCGTGCGCCCCGGCCCGCGCATGGACGAGGCCGCGAGGCTCATGGCCCGTTGCATCGCGGAGAAAGCCGGTTGAGCCGCGCGGATCTCATGCACACACACCATCGGCGCCGCGTCTGGCTCTTCGGCTTTGCCCTGCTGGGCGTGGGCTGCGCATTGGCGGTGTTCGGCCTGGGAATCGGCAGTACCGGCTTCCAAAGCCTGCTCGCGGCGCGGCACGATGCGGTGGCGTTGCAGATCGTGTGGGACATCCGGCTGCCGCGCACGCTCGGCGCGTGGCTTGCGGGTGCACTGCTCGGCCTCGCGGGTTCGGTGGCCCAGGGCTTGTTCCGCAATCCGCTGGCCGATCCCTACCTGCTCGGCAGCGCCTCGGGCGCCTCGCTGGGAGTGGCGGTGGCGCTCATGCTGTTCGGCGGCTCGGCCGCCAGCATGCAATGGGCGATGCGCCTGGGGCTCACTGGCGCGGCCTTCGTGGGGGCGGTGTGCGCGGTGATGCTCACGCTGATGCTGGCGCGCGGGGTGCAGCAGACCTTGCGGCTGCTGCTCGCCGGCGTGATCGTCGGCGTGGTGCTCGGCGCCGCCAAGGACCTGATCACCATCGCTTCGGCCGACATCCTGCAGGCCCTGCAGGGCTTCATCCTGGGCAGCACCGGCCTGGTCGGCTGGAGCGCGTGCGCGGTGATGGCCGCCGTCGGCGCGGTGTGCCTACTGCTGGGCTGGGCGCTCGCGCCGGTGCTCGATGGCCTCGCGCTCGGAGAAGCGACGGCGCGCAGCCTGGGACTTCCGCTCGGTGCGATGCGCGCCGCGCTGGTGGTGGTGCTCGCGCTGGCCACCGGCGCGGCCGTGGCGCAGACCGGCCTGATCGCTTTCGTGGGCCTGGCCGCGCCGCACCTCGTGCGTTCCGTGGTCAAGACAACGCACGCGGGATTGATCGTGCTGTCGGCCGCGATGGGCGGCTTGCTGCTGATGGCGGCCGACCTGCTGGCGCGCTGGCTCATTGCGCCGCAGGAACTGCCCGTGGGCGTGCTCACCGCCGTGCTCGGCGGCAGCTATCTGCTGTGGCTGATGCACAGGCGCGGCGCACGGGGCGGCGTGGCATGAGCACTCATATCCCCGCACTTGAAGCGCGCAGCGTGAGCGCCACGCTCGGCTCCGCCGAGGTGCTGCACGGCATCGACCTGAAGCTCGGCGCCGCGCGCTGGACCAGCGTGGTCGGGCCGAACGGCGCGGGCAAGTCGACCTTGCTCAAGGCGCTTGCGGGGTTGCTCCCGCACCGCGGCGAGGTCTTTCTTTTCGGCGAAGCGGCGGCCAAGGTGCCGGGGCGCGTTCGTGCGCAGCGCCTGTCGTGGCTCGGTCAGAGCGGCGCGGCGGGCGAGGGCGGTGCCGACGACCTGATGGTCTACGACATTGCCATGCTCGGCCGCCTGCCGCACCAGCGCTGGCTTGCCGCGCCGAGCAAGGCGGACCGAGAAGCGGTGGAGCGCGCGTTGCGCAGCACCCAAGCCTGGGAGTGGCGCGAACGGCCGCTCGGGCAGCTCTCGGGCGGCGAGCGCCAGCGCGTGCTGCTGGCCCGTGCGCTGGCCGTGGAGGCCGAGCTGCTGCTGATGGACGAGCCGCTCGCCAACCTCGACCCCCCGCACCAGTCCGACTGGATGCAGACCACGCGGGCCCTGGTGGCGGAGGGTCGCACCGTGGTCAGCGTGCTGCACGAACTCCCGATGGCGCTGGCCGCCGACGAACTGGTGGTGATGAATCACGGCCGCGTGGTGCACCATGGCGGCAGCAGCGACGCGGTCACCCACGCCGCGCTCGAAGAGGTGTTCGACCATCGCATCCGCGTGCACCGCGTGGCCGACCAGTGGATCGCACTGCCGAACTGACGAGCATCAACACAAGGCCTACATACATCATGCAAATCGAAACTCCCCCCACTGAAAAGCCGTACGACAAAGCCGAAGGCGAGCGCCGCGGCATCGTCATCGTCAACACCGGCGACGGCAAGGGCAAGAGCACCGCGGCCTTCGGCCTGGCGCTGCGTGCGCACGGCCGTGGCAAGGCCGTGAAGATCTACCAGTTCATGAAAGTGCCCTCGGCCCGTTTCGGCGAGCACCGCATGTTCGAGCAGCTCGGCATTCCGATCCAAGGCCTGGGCGACGGCTTCAGCTGGAAGAGCCAGGACCTCGAGCACTCGGCCGAGCTGGCGCGCGACGGCTGGGAAAAAGCCAGAGCGGCGATTCTGTCCGGCGAGTTCTTCCTGGTGGTGCTCGATGAGATTACCTATCCGCTCATCTACGGCTGGCTGCCGCTTCAGGGTGTGCTCGAAACGCTGCGCGCGCGGCCCAAGCACGTGCACGTGGTGCTGACCGGCCGTCGCTGCCCGCCGGAGATTGTCGAGCTGGCCGACACCGTGACCGAGATGGCCATGGTCAAGCACGCATTCAAGGCCGGCATTCCAGCGCAGCGCGGCATCGAGGATTGAGTTCGATGTCGCAAGCCTTCGCGGCCCACGAGGTGAGGGCGGTGTACCGCGCGATCCATGAGCGGCGCGACATGCGTCACTTCGCAGGGGGTCAGGTAGCGCCCGAGTTGCTGCGCCGGCTGCTCGAAGCGGCGCACCACGCGCCCAGTGTCGGATTCATGCAGCCGTGGCGGTTCATTCGCGTTCGCGACGGTGCCTTGCGCCAGCGTCTGCACGATGTGATCGAGCGCGAACGCGCGCTGACGGCCCGCGCCCTCGGCGAGCGCGAAGACGCGTTCATGCGGCTCAAGGTGCAGGGCGTGCTCGATGCGGCCGAACTGCTGGCCGTGTCGCTGGCCGACGGCCGTGAGCAGCATGTGTTCGGCCGACGCACCTTGCCGCAGATGGACCTGGCCTCGGCGTCCTGCGCCATCCAGAACCTCTGGCTTGCGGCGCGTGCCGAAGGGCTGGGCATGGGCTGGGTCTCGCTGTTCGATCCCGCCGAGGTGTCGGCCCTGCTGGGCCTGCCCGAGGGTGCGGAACCGATCGCGCTGCTGTGCCTGGGCCCGGTGCACGATTTCTACGAAGAGCCGATGCTGCAACGCGAACGCTGGGCCCGGCGCGAGCCCTTGTCGGCGCTGGTGTTCGACGAACGCTGGGGCCAGCCGTCGGACCTGTTTCCCACCCCGTCTTCCGTGGAGCCTGCCTGATGCTGGCCTTCGATGCCGTCCTGTTCGTCACCGCTGCCTGATTCGCGAGAATGACGGCTCCCATGCCCGCCTTTCCCCTCGAACACGCCCTGGCCGTCGCCACCGCGCTGTGGCTTGCGCTTGCCATCGACCGCTGGCTGGGCGAGCCCGCCGCGCGCTGGCATCCGGTGGTGTGGATGGGGCAGTACCTCGGCTGGATCGGCTCGCGCATCGCACCGCCGGTGGCCAAGGCTAAGCCGCGCGACCTGTCGCTCTTCTTGATCGGGGTGCTGACGTGGTGCGTGGGCGCGATGTGCGTGGGGGTGGTCGCCACCGGCGTGCAGGCCGCGATGGTGCAATGGCTGCCCGCATGGGCGCTGGCGATGGCGCTGGCCCTTGTGCTGAAGCCGCTTTTCGCGTGGCGCATGCTGCACGACGAAGTGCTCGCGGTCGAGGCGGCGCTGGGCGTTTCGCTCGATGCGGGGCGCGCGCAGCTGGCCCGGCTCGTCAGCCGCGATGTGTGCGCGCTCAGCGAGCGCGAGGTGCGCGAAAGCGCCATCGAATCGCTGGCCGAGAACCTCAACGATTCGCTGGTGGCGCCGATGTTCTGGTTCGTGCTTCTCGGCTTGCCGGGCGCGGCGGTCTATCGCTTCGCCAACACGGCCGATGCGATGTGGGGCTACCGCGGCGAACGCAACGGCCGCGACTGGACCTGGCTCGGCAAATGGGCTGCACGCGCTGACGACGTGCTTTCGTGGCTGCCCGCGCGGCTCACGGTGTTGCTGCTCGCGCTCGCGGCATGGCGATGGCCCTCCGGCATTGCGCGCGAGGCTCGCCGCACGCCGTCGCCCAACAGTGGTTGGCCGATGGCGGCAATGGCCGTTTTGCTCGGCGTGCGGCTCGCCAAGCCGGACGTCTATGCCCTGAATGCCGAAGGCCGCCAGGCCGATGCGGCCGATACGCATCGCGCCGCGCAGCTGGGCGGGAGGGCGGCGCTTTCGCTGGCCGTGTGTGCATCATTGGCGATCTTCGCGATCACCAGACAGCCATGACAGAGCCACACGAACACGCAAGCTTCGGAGCTGCGGCGCATGGCGGTCCGGACGAGACCGGTACCCCCTGGCACGATTTTTCGACCAATGGCAATGCCACGGGATCGTGCCCGGCAGTACTGGCGGCGCTGCGCGCGGCGGGCGCGGGCCACTATCCCGACCCTGCCTATGCCGGGCTGCGCGGCGCACTGGCGAAGTTTCATGGCGTGGCGCCGGAGCGCATCGTCATCGCGGCCAGCGCAAGCGAATTCATCCACCGGATCAGCGCCGCTTTCGGACAGGAGGGCGGCCACGAGGCCTGGCTGCCTCTGCACAGCTACGGCGACTACGAACGTGCGGCCTTGGCCTGGGGCCTTGAAGTGCTGCGGTCCCCCGAGCCGCACGGCGCGGCAGCGCTGCGCTGGTGTTGCGAGCCGTCGAGTCCGCTTGGCCAACCTCAGCCCGATCTCGCGTTGCATGCCAGAGCGGACGGCGGCCTCTGCGTGCTCGACCTGGCCTACGAGCCGCTGCGCCTCGAGGGCGCCGCATCGGTCGATGCGGCCGAGCGCAACCGCGTCTGGCAGCTGTGGACGCCTAACAAGGCGATGGGCCTCACCGGGGTTCGCGCGGCCTACGCCATCGCACCCGACGGCGCTGCGGCCGTGCCAATGTTAAAGCGTCTCGAACGCCTGGCCCCGTCATGGCCGGTGGGCGCCCACGGCGTGGCATTGCTCGAAACCTGGATCGGCACCGAAGCCCAAGCCTGGCTCGCGCAGAGCCTGCACACCCTGCGGGCATGGAAGGCGCAGCAGCTCAACCTCTGCGAATCGCTGGGGTGGCAATGGCTGCCAGGCGATGCCAACTTTTTCTGCGCCCGCACCAATGCGCCTTACCCGCGGTTCGCCGCCGCCCTGCGCGCCGAGGGCATCAAGCTGCGCGACTGCGCTTCCTTCGGCCTGCCGGGGTTCGTGCGGCTGGGCGTGCTGCCGCCGCAGAGCCAGCAGGCGCTGAAAGAAGCCTGGGCGCGCGCCGTCGCCTCGGCCGAACGTTGAAGGTCAATCCATCGCAGGACATCCGCATGCTCTACGCCATCACCACGCTCTTTCTTTGCCAACTGGCCGGTGAACTGCTCGTGCAGTGGCTGGGCCTGCCGATCCCGGGTCCGCTGATCGGCATGCTGCTGCTCTTCATCGTGCTGCTCGTTCGCGGCGGCGTGCCCGACGCGTTGAGCGAGACCTCAGGCCACCTGCTGCGCAACCTCATGCTGCTGTTCATTCCCGCCGTGACGGGGGTCATGCTGCATTTCGAGCGGGTAGGGCGCGAATGGCTTCCGTTCCTCGCGGCCGGCATCGTGGGGGCGGCCTTCACCATGACCGTGACCGCGCTCACCCTGCGCTGGATGATCCGCATCACGGGCAAGGACGCGGAATGAGCGCATCCCCGAAACTTTCCGAAATCTGGGTCTTCCTGGCGCAGTCGCCGCTGTTGTGGCTGTCGCTCACGCTGCTGGCCTACTTGGGCGCGCTGTGGCTGCACCAACGCAGCGGTGGCAGGCCGCTGGTCAATCCGGTGCTGGTGTCGGTGATCGCCATCGTGAGCGTGCTGCTCATCACGCGCACGCCCTACGACACGTATTTCGAAGGCGCCAAGTTCGTGCACTTCCTGATCGGCCCGGCCACCGTGGCGCTGGCCGTGCCACTTTACGGCCAGCTCGCGCGGCTGCGGCGCCTGTGGCTGCCGATCGGCGTGGCGCTGCTGGTGGGCTCGGTGGCTGCCATCGTGTCGGCCATCGGCATCGTCTGGGCGCTGGGCGGATCGCACGAACTGATGATGTCGCTCGCGCCCAAGTCAGCCACCATGCCGATCGCGATGGGCGTGGCCGAGAAGATCGGTGGGCTGCCGTCGCTTGCCGCGGTGGCGGCCGCCGTGGCGGGTATCTCGGGCGCCATCATGGCCACCGGCCTCTTGAACCTGCTGCGCATCGAGGAGCCCGCGGTGCGCGGCTTTGCGGTGGGCATGGCGGCGCACGGCATCGGCACCGCGCGCGCCATCCAGGTGAACGAAACGGCCGGCGCATTCTCTGCATTGGCCTTGGGGCTCAACGGCATCGCGACGGCACTGCTGGTGCCGTTGCTGGTCAGGCTCATGGGCGTTTGACCGCGTTCGCAGCCGATGGCCTCCTGACGCAAAATGGCGGCCACTATTTGCGCTGGAGAGCAAGGCATGGCCCAGTACACCGCAGAAATCCTCTGGCAGAGAGGCGAGCAGGACTTCCTCGGCAACACCTACAGCAGAAGACATTCGATGCGCTTCGATGGCGGCGCGGAGGTGCCCGGCTCCTCGTCGCCGCACGTGGTGCCGCTGCCGTTTTCCGATGCGGCAGCGGTCGATCCTGAAGAGGCTTTCGTCGCTTCGCTGTCGAGCTGCCACATGCTGTGGTTTCTCACCATGGCAATGAAGCGCAAGTTCAACGTCGACCGCTACTTCGACGCGGCGAGCGGCATCATGGAAAAGAACGCCGAAGGCAGGCTCGCGATGACGGTGGTCACGCTACGCCCGGAGGTCACGTTCTCTGGCGACAACCTGCCCACGCGCGAGCAAGTCGAGCACATGCACCATCGGGCGCACGAAGAGTGCTTCATTGCCAACTCGGTCAAGACCGAGGTACGTTGCGAGCCGGTGTTCGCCGCCGCCGACTGAACCGGCGGGCAGCGAACGAACTCATCGCCGCTGCAGCCGCGGGTTCTTCGCAAACAGTTCGGCCGCCCAATCCACGAACGCCCGCACTTTCGCGCTCAGGTGCCGGTTGGGCGGGTAGACCACGTGAATCGGCAACGGGTCGCGGTGCCACTCTGGCAGCACCTCGATCAGTTCGCCGCTTTCCAGCAGCGGCTCGGCCATGAAGGTGATGCACTGCGAAATGCCGAAGCCGCCGAGCACGGCCGCCATGTGGGCGTTGCTCTCGTTGACCGACACGCGATAGGGCCCGTTGAGCTCGATCGACTCGTCGCCCTTCTTGAACTCGTGCGGATAGGTGCGCCGCGTGCTGCCCGAAAAGTAGCTCACCACGTGGTGGCGCTTCTCGATGTCGTTGGGATGCTGCGGATGGCCGTAACGCTTGATGTACGCCGGCGACGCCACGGTCACGAAGTGCAGGGTCCCGATGCGCCGGGCCACCAGGGACTGGTCGCTGAGCTCGCCGGCCCGGATCACGCAGTCGACGTTGTCGGTGATGAGGTCGACCGTGCGGTCGCTCACGCCCAGGTCGACCTGGATCTCGGGGTAGCGGTCGCAGAAGGTGGCCAGCGCGGGCAGGATGATGAGCCGCGCCACCGAGGTGCCGACGTCGATGCGCAGCCGGCCCGTGGGATTGGCCTGCGCGTTGGTCATGCTCGCCTCGATGTCGTCGAAGTCGTTCAAGAGGCGTGCCGCGCGCTCGTAGTAGGCGGCACCGTCCGGCGTCACGGTGACGCGCCGCGTGGTGCGGTTGAGCAGCTTCACCCGCAGGCGCGATTCCAGCGCCTGGATCTGCTTGGTGACCGTTCCCTTGGGCAGGGCAAGCGAGTCCGCCGCCCGGGTGAACGTGCCTGCTTCCACGACGCGGACAAAGATCCGCATTGCCTGGATTTGATCCATTGATGACTGTTCCTGGGAGCCCGGCCATTGCCGGGAGGACGCGGATTCTCACACAAGGTGACAATCCCACAGCGTTTCCCGGATTGTTAGCGGTTTGGAAACAGAGTAGGGGCATGTTGCCTGTTTAACGCCACACTGGCCGCCTTATATTTCGACTATCGCCAATCCTCCTGAGGTTGCCTCCATGTCACCCCGTCCGTCGTCCCGCTCTGCCGAAGCCGCTGCTCTCGCCGCGGCAGAAGGCGTGGAAGCCGATCTTTCGATCGAGCTGCCCGGCCGCGACCCCGTGGGCGCCCGGGTGTATGGACAACGTCCCCGAGGTGAAACCGTGCCGCTGGTGCTCCATTTTCATGGCGGCACCTTCATTTGCGGCAACCTGGACAACGGGCGCAACGTGGCCCGGCTTTTGGCCGGCGCGGGCGCGGTGGTGGTGTCGGTGGCTTATCCGCTGGCGCCCGAATCGCCATTTCCGGAGCCTATCGAAGTGGGCTATGCCGCCCTCGAGTGGCTCTACAAGCAGCGCGTGAAGATCGGCGGCAAGGGCGCCCAGGTGTACCTGGCCGGCGAGGAAGCCGGCGGCAATCTGGCGGCCGGCGTGGCGCTGATCGCCCGTGACCGGGCGCATCCGCCGCTGGCCGGGCAAATCCTGCTGTCGCCCATGCTCGACCCGTGCGCGGGCACGGCGTCGCTGCGCAAGGCCACCAACGATGAGGCCGAATGCCGCTGGGCCAAGGGCTGGGAAAAGTACCTGAGCTGCCCGTCCAATGCGATGCACCCCTACGCGGTGCCGAGCGGATCGCTTCGGCTGTCTTCGCTGGCGCCCGCCCTGGTGCTGGTGGGCGCCGACGATGCGATGCGCGACGAGGCGATGACTTTTGCCGGGCGCCTGCGTGCGGCCGGTATCGACGTCACGAGCAGCGTGCTGCCCGGCGCCGCGAACTGGCCCAAGGCCCTGTACGACCCCGAGCCCTCAGGCTGCAAGGCATGCGAGGCCAGCGTGCAGCAGCACTTCCGCGAATTTTTCAGTGCCACCACGCCGCCTCCCGTAGCGCCTAAGCCCAGCTAGGTGGTCCGGTCGCGGCAGCCTGGCTGACGACGCGACGCCGCCCCTCGGCTCACCGGTAACCCCGGTCATTTTCGAGTTCCGCCTCCTGGTGCCACAAGCACCGGGAAGGCCTGTTGCATCCCAAGAAGTCATCGAGAAGGACGAATCATCATGTCGAACAACAATCAAAAACTTTCTTCCGCCGCCCGCAAGGGCCTGTGGCCCGGCGTGACCGGTCTCACTGCCGTGCTGGCCGTGGCCGCCGCCGTGCTGGGCATGCACAGCTTCAAGGCCGAGGCCACCGCGCCTGCGGCGGCGCAACAGGGCACGCCGGTCTCGGTGGCGGCCGTGGCGTCGAGCGAGATCAATGCCTGGGACGAGTTCTCGGGCAGGCTCGAGGCGGTGCAAAGGGTGGACGTGCGCTCCCGCGTGGCGGGTGCCGTGCAGGCGGTGCACTTTCGCGAAGGCGCGCTGGTGAAGCAGGGCGATCTGCTGATCACCATCGACCCCGCACCCTACGCGGCCGAAGCGGAGCGCGCCGAAGCGCAGGTGGCATCGGCCCAGGCCCGCCAGGCGTTCAGCCGCAGCGAGCAGGAACGTGCCAAGCGCCTGTGGGACCAGCAAGCCATCGCCCAGCGCGAATACGACGAGCGCGTGAACGCCAGCCGCGAGGCCGACGCCAACCTGCGCGCTTCGCAAGCCTCGCTGCAATCGGCGCGACTGAACCTCGGCTACACCCAGGTGCGTGCGCCCGTATCGGGCCGCATCGGCAAGCTCGAAGTGACCGTGGGCAACCTGGTGGCCGCCGGCCCTGGCGCGCCGGTGCTGACCACGCTGGTGTCGGTGAGCCCGATCTACGCGAGCTTCGATGCCGACGAGCAGGTGATCACGCGGGCCCTGAAGGACTTGCCGAGCGGCTCCAGCGCCCGCGGCCAGATCGAGAGCATTCCCGTGCAGATGGGCACCGCCGGTGTCGACGGCACGCCTTTCCTGGGCAAGCTGCAACTGATCGACAACCAGGTCGACGCCCGCAGCGGCACGGTGCGCGTGCGTGCCTCCTTCGACAACAAGGATGGCGCGCTTATCCCCGGCCAGTTCGCCCGCATCCGCATGGGCCAGGCACGCAGCGACTCCGCGCTGCTGGTGAGCGAGCGCGCCATCGGCACCGACCAGAACAAGAAGTTCGTGCTGGTGGTGGGCGAGGACAACAAGGCGACGTACCGCGAAGTGACGCTCGGCGCATCCATCAACGGCCTGCGCGTCGTGAGCAAGGGCCTGAAGGCCGGCGATCGCGTGGTGGTCAATGGCCTGCAGCACATCCGCCCCGGCGCGCTGGTGGTCCCGCAGACGGTGACGATGGACGCCAAGGCCGACACCAAGCAACAACAACCGGAACGCGTCGCGGAAGCCGCGAAGTCCTGAACTCGGAGGGGAGCGCGTTTGCGCTCGCCGGAGAAACAACATGAATCTCTCTAAATTCTTCATCGACCGGCCGATCTTTGCCGGCGTGCTGTCGCTATTGATACTGATAGCCGGCCTGATTGCGCTCCGCGGACTGCCGATTTCCGAATACCCGGAAGTCGCGCCGCCCTCCGTGGTGGTGCGCGCCCAGTATCCCGGCGCCAACCCGAAGGTGATTGCCGAAACCGTTGCCACGCCGCTCGAAGAGCAGATCAACGGCGTCGAAGGCATGCTCTACATGGGCAGCCAGGCGACCACCGACGGCGTGCTCACGCTCACCGTCACCTTCCGCCTCGGCACCGATCCCGACAAGGCACAGCAGCTCGTGCAGAACCGCGTCTCGCAAGCCGAGCCGCGCCTGCCGGAGGAAGTGCGTCGCCTCGGCATCACGACCGTCAAGAGCGCGCCTGACCTGACGATGGTGGTCCACCTTGTTTCGCCGAACGACCGCTACGACATCAACTACCTGCGCAATTACGCGGTGCTGAACGTGAAGGACCCGCTCGCGCGCATCGAAGGCGTGGGCCAGGTGCAGATCTTCGGCGGCGGCGACTATTCGATGCGCGTCTGGCTCGACCCGCAGAAGGTCGCGCAGCGCGGCCTCTCGGCCAGCGACGTGGTGGCTGCGATCCGCGGCCAGAACGTGCAGGCGGCAGCCGGTGTGGTCGGCGCTTCGCCGGGCCTCTCGGGCGTGGACATGCAGCTCTCGATCAATGCGCAAGGGCGCCTGCAGAGCGAGGAAGAGTTCGGCGACATCATCGTCAAGAGCGGCACCGACGGCGCCGTGACCCGCCTGCGCGACATCGGCCGCCTCGAGATGGGCGCCGCCGACTACTCGCTGCGTTCGCTTTTGAACAACGACCCGGCCGTCGGCATGGGCGTGTTCCAGGCACCGGGCTCCAACGCGCTCGACATCTCGTCCAACGTTCGCAAGACGATGGCCGAGCTCAACAAGAACATGCCTGAAGGTCTGGAATACCGCATCGCCTACGACCCGACGCAGTTCGTGCGCGCGTCGATCGAATCGGTGATCCACACGCTGCTCGAAGCCATCATGCTGGTGGTGCTGGTCGTGATTTTGTTCCTGCAGACGTGGCGCGCGTCGATCATTCCTCTGCTGGCCGTGCCGGTGTCGGTGATCGGTACTTTCGCGGTGCTGCACGTCCTCGGCTTCTCGATCAATGCGCTGAGCCTGTTCGGACTGGTGCTGGCCATCGGCATCGTGGTGGACGACGCCATCGTGGTGGTGGAGAACGTGGAGCGGAACATTGAGGCGGGATTGACGCCGCGTGAAGCCACTTACCGTGCGATGCGCGAAGTGTCCGGCCCCATCATCGCGATTGCGCTGGTGCTGGTGGCCGTGTTCGTGCCGCTCGCTTTCATCAGCGGCCTCACGGGGCAGTTCTATCGCCAGTTCGCGGTGACCATCGCGATCTCGACGGTGATCTCGGCTATCAACTCGCTCACACTGTCGCCCGCTCTCGCTGCCTTGCTCCTTCGCAGCCACGATGCTCCCAAGGATGCGCTGACGCGCGGCATGGACAAGGCCTTCGGCTGGCTGTTCCGCGGCTTCAACAGGCTCTTCAGCCGTGGCTCGGAAGCCTACAGCGGCGGCGTCAAGAGCGTGATCTCGCGCAAGACGCTGATGCTGGTCATCTACCTCGCGCTGATCGGCGTGACCTTCGGTCTCTTCAAGGCAGTGCCCAGCGGCTTCGTGCCGGCGCAGGACAAGCAATACCTGATCGGTTTTGCCCAGCTGCCCGACGGCGCCACGCTCGATCGCACCGACAACGTGATCCAGCGCATGGGCGAGATCATGAAGAAGAACCCGAACGTGGAAGACGCCATCGCCTTCCCGGGCCTGTCGATCAACGGCTTCACCAACAGCTCGAACTCGGGCATCGTGTTTGCCACGCTCAAGCCCTTCGACCAGCGCAAGCGCGCCGACCAGAGCGGCGGTGCAGTGGCGGGGCAACTCAACGGCGCCTTCGCCAGCATCCAGGATGCGTTCATCGTGATGTTCCCGCCGCCACCGGTGGCGGGCCTGGGCACCACGGGCGGCTTCAAGCTGCAGATCGAAGACCGCGCCTCGGTCGGCTACGACCAGATGGACGCGGCGGTGAAGGCGTTCATGGCCAAGGCCTATGCCGCGCCCGAGCTCACGGGCATGTTCACGAGCTGGCAGGTCAACGTGCCGCAGCTGTATGCGGACATCGACCGCACCAAGGCGCGCCAGCTCGGCGTGCCGGTGACGGACATCTTCGACACCATGCAGATCTACCTCGGCAGCCTGTATGCGAACGACTTCAACAAGTTTGGCCGCACGTACAGCGTGCGTGTGCAGGCCGATGCTCCTTACCGCGCCCGCGCCGAAGACGTGGGCATGCTGAAGGTGCGCTCCAGCTCGGGCGAGATGGTGCCGCTGGCCGCGCTGATGAAGGTCAACTCGACCTTCGGCCCAGAACGCGCCATGCGCTACAACGGCTACCTTGCGGCCGACATCAACGGCGGCCCGGCCCCGGGCTATTCGTCGGGACAGGCGCAGGATGCGATCGCCAAGATCGCGGCCGAGACGCTGCCCAAGGGCGTGAGCTTCGAGTGGACCGAGCTGACGTACCAGGAAATCCTGGCCGGCAACTCCGCCTTCCTGGTGTTCCCGCTTGCCATCCTGCTGGTGTTCCTGGTGCTGGCCGCGCAGTACGAAAGCCTGACGCTGCCCATCGCCATCATCCTGATCGTGCCCATGGGCATCCTGGCCGCGATGACGGGCGTATGGATATCGGGGGGTGACAACAACGTCTTCACGCAGATCGGGTTGATCGTGCTGGTGGGGCTGAGTGCGAAGAACGCGATCCTGATCGTGGAGTTCGCACGGGAGCTGGAGTTTGCGGGCCGGACACCGATCCAGGCCGCGATCGAAGCCAGCCGCCTGCGCTTGCGCCCGATTCTTATGACCTCGCTGGCCTTCGTGATGGGTGTGCTGCCCCTCGTGCTGTCGACCGGCGCGGGCTCGGAAATGCGCAAGGCCATGGGTGTGGCGGTGTTCGCCGGGATGATCGGCGTGACGGCCTTCGGCCTGTTCCTGACGCCGGTGTTCTATGTGCTGATGCGCCGCCTTGCGGGCAACCGTCCGCTCAAGTTGCACGGCGACGTGCCGCACGGGGAAGACTTCGTTTCGGCGGCGCATCCGGCTGCGCCGTCCCACGGAGGTTCCGGCGGTGGCGGGCTGCACCCGCTGCCGGCTGCGCCGCGTCCTTCGCACGGCTCGCATGACTGATCGAGAAGAAAGCTCATCATGAAATTCTCAGTACAACCTTGGGTCAAGCCACTTCGCACCGCCTTGCTGCCGCTGGTGGCAGCCCTGGCATTGGCCGGCTGCGCGAGCGTTCCCTCCGGCGTGCCGGAGATCCAGACCACCGCCCAGTTCAAGGAACAGGGCGCCGCGCCACCGGCCGGCTGGACGCGCGCCGTGCCTTCCGAGGCGCAGGCTCGCGGCGCCTGGTGGCTGGCATTCAATGACCCGGTGCTCAACACGCTGGTCGAGAAGGCCGACGTCAACAACAACAACATTCAGGCCGCCGCGGCTCGGCTCGCGGAAGCCCGCGCCCTGGCACGCAGCGCCAACGCCGACCGCATGCCGCAGATCGGCCTGAGCGGCGGCGCCAACCGCGGCGCGGGGCTCGACAAGGCCACGGCCAGCACCCGGCCGGCCACCATGACCAACATCGGGGCCACGTTCTCGTACGAGCTCGACCTGTTTGGCCGGCTCTCGGGCGCGAGCAATGCGGCCAAGCTCGATGCGGCAAGCCGCGAAGCGCTGCTGCAAAGCACGCGCCTTGCGGTGCAGGCCGAGGTGGCCCAGACCTATCTGCAACTGCGTGCGCTCGACGCCGAGCGCGCGCTGGTGCGCGAGCAGGTCGAGGCCTACCGCGACACGCTGCGCCTGACGCAGCGCAGGCAGCAGGCCGGCGACATCGCCGAGCTCGACGTGGCGCGCGTGCAGACCGAGGTGTCGTCCACCGAGTCGGACGCGCTCGCGCTCGACCGGCAGCGTGCCCAGGTCGAGCATGCGCTCGCGGTGCTGGTGGGCGATTCGGCCTCCAGCTTCGGCCTGCGGACCGACGAATGGGCCACCGCGCTGCCATCCGTTCCGCCCGGCGTGCCGGCCACGGTGCTCACGCGCCGCCCGGACGTCTCGTCCGCGCAGAACGCCGTGCTTGCAGCGCAGGCGCGCGTGGGCGTGGCGCAGGCGGCATGGTTCCCGGACATCTCGTTGACCGGCGCCGCCGGCTATGCATCTCCGGAGATCGGCGACCTGTTCAAGTGGTCGGCCCGTTCATGGGGCGTGGGCGCGCTGCTCTCGCTGCCGATCTTCGACGGCGGCCGCCGCGAAGCCGGCGTGCAGGGCGCCAATGCGCAGCTCGACGGCGCGCTCGCGAACTATCGCAACCAGGTGCTGGTGGCGTTTCAGGAGGTTGAAGACCAACTGTCCGCCATCCGCATCCTGCAGGAGCAGTCGACCGTGCAGGCCCAGGCCGTCACGTCGGCCCAGCGCGCGACCAGTTTGTCCGACACGCGCTACCGCAATGGCTACATCAGCCAGCTCGACCTGCTCGATGCACGTCGCAGCGAATTGCGCAACCGGCGCCAGGCGCTGCAGGTGAAGTCGGCGCAGTACCAGGCGGCCGTGGGGCTGATCCGCGCCATCGGCGGCGGCTGGGAAGTGCCGCCGGCCACGGCGCAAGGACAGCCCGGCGGGGCTGCCGTGCTGCAGACCGCGGCACGCTGAACACCAAAGGGGCGCAAGCCCCTTTTTCTTTGCCGCTTCCGCTTCGGAAACGGCATGCGGCGGCAACGACAATAGCCGCATGACAACCCGATGCGTGATGGTTCTGGGCACGACCAGTGGCGCCGGCAAGAGCTGGCTGGTCACGGCACTGTGCCGCTGGTATGCGCGGCAGGGCCTCAAGGTTGCGCCTTTCAAGGCGCAGAACATGAGCAACAACGCCCGCGTGGTCGACGGCGGCGAGATCGGCAGCGCACAATATTTCCAGGCGCTGGCGGCGCGCGCCGCACCCGACGTACGCATGAACCCGCTGCTGCTCAAGCCCGAACGCGACACCCACAGCCAGGTGGTTCTGATGGGGCAAGTGAGTGAGGAGCTCACGTCCATGCCCTGGCGCAGCCGCAGCGAGCGCGTCTGGCCGCAAATCGCAGAGGCATTCGATTCGCTGCGCGCCGAGAACGACGTGGTGGTGATCGAGGGTGCGGGCTCGCCGGCCGAGATCAACCTGATGGCGAGCGACATCGTCAACCTGCGCGTCGCCCGCCATGCCGACGCCCGCTGCCTGCTGGTGACCGACATCGACCGCGGCGGCGCCTTCGCGCATCTCTACGGCACCTGGGCATTGATGCCCGAGAGCGACCGCGCGCTGCTGCGCGGCTTCGTGCTCAACAAGTTTCGCGGCGATGCATCGCTGCTGGCGCCTGCGCCAGAGCAGCTGCAGGCGCTGACCGGCATCGCCACCGTCGCGACGCTGCCGATGTGGTGGCAGCACGGTCTACCGGAAGAAGACGGCGTGTTCGACGACCGAAGTTATGCGAGCGGCGCCGTGACGCGCACGGTGGCCGTCGTGGCCTATCCGCGCATCAGCAACCTGGACGAATTCCAGCCGCTCAAGAATGTGCCCGGTGTCCGCCTGGTCTGGGCGCGCACGCCGTCGGACGTGGCCGGCGCCGACTGGATCGTGCTGCCCGGTTCCAAGCACACCAGCGGCGATCTCGCCTGGCTGCGCGCGCAGGGCCTGGACCGCGCCATTGCCGCACATGCGGCCGCCGGCGGCGCTGTGCTGGGCGTGTGCGGCGGCTTGCAGATGCTCGGCGAGGCGCTGGTCGACCCGCACGGCATCGACGGCAATGCGCCCGGCCTCGGCCTGCTGCCGCTGGTGACCGTGTTCGAGCGCGAGAAGACCGTGCGCCACCGGTCCGCCAGCTTTGGCGAGGTGAGCGGACCATGGGCTTCGCTTTCGAACGTGCCGGTGGCGGGCTACGAGATTCACCACGGCCAGACCGCGATTCACCCGCAGATGGCGCAGGACGGAAGCGCCGTGATGCCCGAGGGGCTGGCATGGCAGAACGCGCGCGGCAATGTGCTGGGCCTTTACCTGCACGGCCTGTTCGAGGATGCGGCCGCGCTGCACGCGCTCTTCGGCGCGGAGGCCCCCACGCTCGATGCCACCTTCGACGGTTTGGCCGATTTCATAGACACCCACTTCGAGCCCGGCGTATTGCAGGGCCTGATCGCATGACCGATAACAACCACACCATTCCCTCCATCGCCGACATCCACGACGACGCCCTGACGGCGCGTCTGCAGAGCGCGATCGACAACAAGACCAAGCCGCTCGGCGCGCTGGGCCGGCTCGAAAGCCTGGCCTTGCGGCTCGGCCTCATCCTGGGCAACGAAACGCCGGCGCTTGAAGCGCCCCAGATGCTGGTGTGCGCGGGCGACCACGGGCTGGCGGCGCGCGGCGTCTCGGCGTTTCCGAGCGACGTGACCTGGCAGATGGTCGAGAACTTCCTGGCCGGCGGCGCGGCCGTGAGCGTGCTGGCGCGCCAGCATGGACTGGCACTCACGGTGGTCGACTGCGGCGTGCGGCGCGACTTCCAGGCCCGTCCGGGGCTGGTGTCGCGGCGGATTGCCGCCGGTACCGCCGATGCATCGGCCGGCCCGGCGATGACGGCCGCGCAATGCGCCGAGGCCATTGCCAACGGCCGCGACGTGGTGCGCGTGCTGCCCGGCAATGCTTTGCTGTTGGGCGAGATGGGCATCGGCAACAGTTCGGCGGCGGCGATGCTGCTTGCGCGGCTGGCCCAGCTCGATATCGACGCCTGCACAGGCTCCGGCACAGGGCTCGACGCCGCGGGATTGGCACGCAAGCGCACGGTGCTGCGCGAAGTGCTGGCGCTGCATGCATCGGCGGTTTCGCCGCTGGATGCGTTGGCTGCATTCGGCGGTTTCGAAATTGCCACGCTCGTCGGCGCGGTGCTGCAGGCGGCACACGAACGCCGGGTGATCGTGGTCGACGGTTTCATCGCGAGCGCCGCGATACTGGTCGCACAGGCGCTGCAGCCGCATGTCGCGCAGCGCTGCGTGGCCGCGCACAGCTCGGCGGAGCCGGGGCATGCGCTGCTGCTGAAGCATCTTGGGCTGGAGCCCTTGCTGAACCTGGACCTGCGCCTTGGCGAAGGCTCGGGCGGCGCGCTGGCCTGGCCGCTGCTCGAATCGGCCTGCCGCATCCTGCGCGAAATGGCGAGCTTCGAAGCGGCGGGTGTGTCGCGCAAGGACGCCTGAACTTGATGAATGGCGTTCGCCACTACCTGCTGGCCCTGCAGTTCTTCACGCGCGTGCCGGTGACCGGCCGGCTTGCCGAATGGGTCGGGTTCAGTCCGAAGATGCTGCGTGCGAGTGCGGCGCATTTTCCCGGCGTCGGCTGGCTGGTGGGTGGCGTAGGCGCGGCCGTTTTCGTGCTCGCGCTACAGGGCTTGCCGGGCATGGCGGGTGCACTGGCCGCGGCGCTGCTGAGCATGGCCGCGACGGTGCTTCTGACCGGCGCGTTTCATGAAGACGGGCTCGCCGACGTGGCCGACGGGTTGGGCGGAGCATCCGACCGGAGCCGCGCGCTGGAGATCATGAAGGATTCGCGCATCGGTGCCTTCGGCGCCATTGCGCTGGTGCTGGCGCTTGGTCTGAAGGCTGCGCTGCTCGCTTCGATGGCGGGGCAGGGCGCGCTGGCGCTGGCAGTTGCCATCGCCAGCGCGCATGTGCTTTCGCGGCTGGCGCCGCTGTTCCTGATCCGCTGGTTGCCGTACGTGGGCGATGCCGGCGCGAGCAAGGCCAAGCCGCTGGCCGATGCAATCGGCGGTGGTGCCTTGCTGGTCGGTGTGCTCTGGTCGGTGCCTGCCGCCGGGCTGCTGCTGTTGACGCAAGGCCCCGCAAGAACGATTGCCGTGGCGGTGGCGTGCGCGCTGGCCGCGCTGGTCATGGCACGCATGTTCCGGCGCAGGCTGCAGGGCTTCACCGGCGACGGGCTCGGCGCGACGCAGCAGGTGTGCGAGCTTGCGATCTATCTCGCGCTGGCGTGGCAGGCATGAAGCTGTGGTTGGTGCGCCATGCACAGACTGACGCCGCGCCCGGTCTTTGCTACGGCGCGACCGACGTGTGCGTGCCGGCCGAAGCGACGTTGGCTGTGGCGGAGGCCGTGGTGTACCGCCTGCCGGCAGGCATTGCGTTGGCGCACTCGCCCTTGCGGCGCTGCGCCGAACTGGCCCAGGCCATCGGCACGCTGCGACCGGACCTCGCGGTAAGCGCCGACGCGCGCCTGGCCGAAATGGACTTCGGCGCCTGGGAAGGCCAGCCCTGGTCGTCCATCGCTCGCACCGAGTTCGACGCGTGGACCTGCAATTTCGCCGAAGGCCTTCCGGGCGGCCACGGCGAAAGCACGGCCCGTTTCATGCAACGCACGGGCGCTGCATTCGACGAGTGGCGCGCGTCGGGGCAGGACGCGGTGTGGGTCACGCACGCAGGCGTGATGCGCGCGGTGCAACTGCTGCACCGTGGCGTGCGGCGCATCGACAGCGCCACGCAATGGCCGTCGGAGCCCATTGACTACGGGGCGTGCCAGCTGATCGAATGCAGCTGATGGAAAGCGACAAGGCGGCCTGCTGCTGTCGTTACCGCGATGCCGAAACCGCCCACAAACGAACGCCTCTACGTACGCCTCCACGACGACCTTTTGCACGGGCCGGAGGCCGACATGCCTGCAGGCACGCTGCACGCCTTCCCCGTGCCGGCGCCGTTGCGCGCACAGGTTGCGCACATTCTTCTCTACAGGGAAGGGCTGCCCGAAGGCCATGAGGTTGTCGAGCGTGTGCTGCCCGATGGGGCGGTGCGGCTGGTCTTCAATCTGGGCGATGCGCCGTCGACGGGCGAAAGCGCCGGGCAACCTGTCGAGGCCTTGAGCGCTTCCGCAGCCCCGGTCCTGGTGCGCCTGCGCCGGAAGATGGAAGGGCTGTCGGTGACCCTGCGCCCCGGCGCGGCCGCGGCCCTGCTGGGAATGCCGGCCGGCGAGATTGCGGGCACCGCCGTGCATCTGGACGAACTGTGGCGCGGCCGCGGTGCCGAGCTGCTGGAGCGGATGGCCGAACAACCGGACGATGCCTCGCGCGTGTCGCTGCTCTGCGCCGCACTGCAGCGGCACTTGGCCGATGGCGATGCCACCGTTCACCCGGCTGCGATGCGCGCGGCGCAACTCATCGCGGCGTCGGGGGGACGGCGTCCACTGCGCGAAGTGGCAGCGGCCGTCGGGCTCGGTGAGCGGCGGCTGCAGCAGGTCTTTCAGCAGCAGGTGGGGTTGCCGCCCCGGGCCTGGAGCCGGCTCGCACGGCTGCATGCCTGCCTGCGCGCCTTGCGCGTGCAGCGCGCGCCCGCCTGGGCGAGCCTTGCGCTGGACGGCGGCTTCTATGACCAATCGCACCTGGTCAACGAGTTCCAGGCGCTCTGCGGCCTCACGCCGACGGAGTTTCTGGGCCGCGCGATTTCGGGTTCTTCCAAGACGGCGGGTTGAAGCGGCCTTACCGTCACTTCGAACTCGGAACGAAAGGAGAAAACTCATGCATGCAGAAAGCAATGACCGGCCGTTGAAAGGCCGCGTGGCCGTGGTGACCGGCGCCAGCCGCGGTGCCGGCCGCGGCATCGCGGTGGAACTCGGCGCCGCGGGTGCCACCGTGTATGTCACCGGGCGAAGCACGCGGGAGCAGCCGGCGACCACCTATGGCCAGTTGCTCGCCCTCTCGGAGCTCGAAGCCCTGCCGGGCAGCATCGACGAAACGGCCGACGAAGTCACCCGCATGGGCGGACGCGGCATTGCGGTGCGCTGCGATCACACGCAGGAAGACGAGGTGAAGCAGCTCTTTGCGCGGGTGCAGAGCGAGCAGGGCCGTGTCGATCTGCTCGTCAACAACGCTTGGGGCGGCCACGAGACTTTCACGGGCGTGTTCGAGGCGCCGTTCTGGGAGCATCCGCTCTCCAGCTGGGATTCGATGTTCGACCGCGGCGTGCGCAACCACCTGCTGGCCAGCCGGTGCGCCGCGCCGATCATGGTGGCGCAGAAGGGCGGGCTCATCGTGACCACCACCTTCTGGGACCGCGGCAACTACCTGCGTGGAAATCTGTTCTACGACCTCGCCAAGTCCGCCATGACACGGCTGGCCTTCGGCATGGCGCAGGAGCTGCGTCCGCATGGCGTCGCGTCGCTCGCCGTGTCGCCGGGATGGATGCGAACCGAGTTCGTGCTGGCCGGCCACAAGACCGACGAGGCGCATTGGCGCGAACGCCCCGCGTTGGCGCGAACCGAGTCGCCGCGCTATCTCGGCCGTGCGGTCGCCGCATTGGCGGGCGATTCGCGGGTGCTGGAGAAGAGCGGCGGCGTGCATCGCGTGGCCGACCTCGCGCGCGAGTACGGCTTTACCGACATCGACGGCCGGCAGGTCGAGGCGTTCGAGATGTAGCCGGAGAACAGGCCAGGGCCGGATTCAGGCCGACTTGGGCCGCGGCGTCTTCGGCTTGTAGTCGCAGTAGGGCGCTACCGCGCATTCCCAGCACTTTGGTGTGCGCGCCACGCAGATGTAGCGCCCATGCAGGATGAGCCAGTGGTGCGCATGCAGGCGGAACTCGAAAGGCACCCGTTTCTCGAGCTTGAGTTCCACTTCGAGCGGCGTCTTGCCCGGCGCGAGCCCGGTGCGGTTGCCGACGCGAAAGATGTGTGTGTCGACCGCGATGGTGGCCTCGCCGAACGCGACGTTGAGCACCACGTTGGCGGTCTTGCGGCCGACCCCCGGCAGCGCCTCCAATTCGGCGCGCGTGCGCGGCACTTCGCCGCCATGCAGTTCCACCAGCATGCGGCAGGTCTCGATCAGGTGCTTGGCCTTGCTGCGATAGAGCCCGATGGTCTTGATGTATTCCTCCAGGCCTTCCACCCCCAGCCGGAGGATCGCCTGCGGCGTGTTCGCCACCGGAAAAAGCTTGCGCGTCGCCTTGTTCACGCCCACGTCGGTGGCTTGCGCCGAGAGCAGCACGGCGGCCAGCAGCTCGAAGGGCGTGGCGTATTCGAGCTCGGTTTCGGGGGTGGGGTTGGCCGCCTGCAGGGTGGCGAAGAAGAGGGGAATGTTGTCTTTTTTCATGGGGTCGGGGGAACGCGGCGCTCGTCGGCCATTCCTGGCAGGGCGGCGATAGACGCAATATATCGTTGAAAGGCGATAGCCTTACGCAGCTTTATTGCCCGCGGCTTTCGCGACAATGGCGTCCAGAAAGTGAGACCTCCCATGCAATTCGCTTCCCGCCTCGACAACGTCGAAACCTCCGCCATCCGCGAACTCTTCAAGCTGCTGGGCAAGCCCGGCATCATCAGCTTTGCGGGCGGCTTCCCCGACAGCGCCATGTTCGACGTGGAGGGCCTGAAGGAAGCGAGCCAGAAGGCACTGACCGAAGAACCCGGCGGCGCGCTGCAATACGGCGCCACCGAAGGCTACGAGCCGCTTCGCACGCAGCTTTCTGCCTTCATGAAGACCAAGGGCGTGGACGTGGACCCCAGCGGCCTGATCGTCACCACCGGCAGCCAGCAGGCGCTCGACCTGCTGGGCAAGACCATGATCTCGCCCGGCGACAAGGTGATTGTCGAAGGCCCGACCTTTCTGGCCACCATCCAGTGTTTTCGGCTGTATGGCGCGCAGCTCATCAGCGCGCCCATCGACGCCAACGGCGTGAAGACCGACGAACTGGAGAAGCTCATCGCCGAGCACAAGCCCAAGTTCGTCTACCTGATTCCCACCTTCGGCAACCCGAGCGGCGCCATGCTGACGCTGGAGCGCCGCAAGAAGGTGCTCGAGCTGGCGGTCAAGTACCAGACGCTGATCGTCGAGGACGACCCCTACGGCGACCTTTATTTCGGCGAGGCGCCGCCGCCCTCGATCCTGGCCTTGAGCAAGGACGTGCCGGGCAGCCGCGAGCTGCTGGCCCACTGCGGCAGCCTGAGCAAGGTGCTGAGCCCGGGCCTGCGCATCGGCTGGATGATCGCGCCGGCCGAACTGCTCGCCAAGGCCACGATGTGCAAGCAGTTCAGCGATGCGCACACCAGCACCTTTGCCCAGGCTACTGCTGCACAGTACCTCAAGAGCGGTCGCATGCCGGGCACGCTGGCGCACGTGCGCGAGGTGTACGGCCAGCGCGCGCAGGCCATGGGCGCGGCACTGAAGCGCGAGCTGGGCGATGCGGTCAGCTTCACGCAGCCGCAGGGCGGCTTGTTTTTCTGGGCCCGCCTCACGGGAGCCAACGGCAAGCTGGCCGATGCGGGCGAACTGGCCAAGCGCGCCATCGAGCAGCTGGTGGCCTTCGTGCCTGGGGCGCCGTTCTATGCCGAGAAGCCCGACATGGCGACGCTGCGGTTGAGCTTTGCGACGGCGGATGTGGCGAAGATTGAAGAGGGCGTGAAGCGCCTCGGCCAAGCCCTGTAATCTTCGGTCAGGGCGAGCGATGCAGCCGAGGCGCCGCCAGCAGCGCCAGGTTCTCCTCTATGGCCGCATCCACGTTCGGATGGCGGCCTTTCATTTTCGATAGCGTCATGATCGTCTGCAGCGCCTTCAGGTCCTTGACCGAGGGCGCAACCTTGATCTGGGCGATGGCCGCCGATGCGTTGCCGCCGTTGACCAATGCCATTACCTTGCTTGCCCAGTCGTTTGCGCGCGCCATGTCTTCACCTGCTTTCAATTGAACCGCCGACTGTACACAGGACAGCCAGGCGGCATTGGTTACCATCACCCATGAGAAAAACCTTTCAGCTTCAGGTCGAGGGCAAACACCCCGACCGTCTCCTCGAAGCCATCAAGCACGAGATCCGCAAGTACATCAAGCGCGAGCGGCGCCGCGTCCTGCCAGAAGGCAGCGACTTCTGGGACTTCGATTGCAAGTTCGGCACCGCGGCGGAAACCGCCGAAGTCGTGCATCTTTCGGCCATCACGGGCCTGATCGACGGCGTCGTCAAGGACGCCGGCAAGCAGTTCTATGTCGAGATCCTGGCCAAGCCCGGCAAGCGCACACCGCGCCCCGCCGGGGAGCGGGCGCAAGAAGAACCGCCAGAAGAAGACTGATCGGCCTTTTTTAGATCAGCGCCTGGGCCAGTTGCAGGCCGTGGCGTTGCTCCGCATCCTGCAGCGAACGCGCGATCGACGGATGCAGGCGCACCCCGTTCTTCGATTGCGTTTCGCGGCGCTTCAAGCCGCCTTCCCCCGGCAGCCGCACCGGCTTTGCAGGATCGATGGGCATGTTGGTGCGGCACTGCGCCGCCACGTGGTCCATCTGGCGCAGAAAAGCTTCCTTGCCGCCGAACGCATGCAGATCGTGCAGCGTGACGTGCACCGTCGCGCCCCAGCCTTCAGGCGGATCGGCGCGGCCGTGGCCCGCGAGGCCGGCCGTCAGCGTCTCGACCAGCAGCGCCATTCCGTAGCCCTTGTGCCCATGGCTCAGGCCGCCAACCGGCAGCAGCGTACCGGGCGGCTGGTCGAACAGCACCTGCGGGTTATTGGTCGGCTTGCCGGTGGCATCGATCAGCCATTCCTCGGCAAAGGTCTCGCCGGCCGCGCGCTTGCGGTTGCTCATGCCGTTGGTGGTGATGGAGGCCGAGATGTCGACCATCACGCCGCCTTGCGACAGGGGAAAGCCCATGGCCAGCGGATTCGGCGTGAACACGGCCTGCGTGCCGCCGAAGGGCGCGACGCTGGCCGCATTGGGGTCGGAGCACGCCAGCAGCATCAGCATGTCTTCCTGCAGCGCACGCAGCATGTAGACCGCGAGACAGGCGATGTGGTGGCTGCGGCGGATCACGAGCGAGGCGGTGCCGAGCTCGCGCGCACGCGGCAGCAGCAGGTCCAGGCCCTGGTCCATGAGCCAGGGGCCGGGCAGGCGCTTGCCGTCCCACAGCACGGCCGCCGGGCGGTCCGACAGCACCTCGGGCGTACCGTCGCGCGTCATGCCGCCGGATTCGATTTCCTTCACATAGCCGGCCAGCAGGGCGAGCCCGTGCGTGTCGTGGCCCAGCAGGTCGCCTTCGACCAGCGTGCGGGCGACGCTGTCGGCCATCGATGCAGCGAGGCCGGCCTTCTGCAGCAAGGCGCTGCCGTAGTCCCTGAGTGCATCTGCGCTGTAGAGCGGAGCGGTGTCGTCGTTCATTTCAGAATCTCCAGCAAGCGGTCGAGGCCGCCTTCGTTGATGGCCACCATGGCTTGTTCGCGCACCTTGGGCTTGGCGTGGTACGCCACCGAGAGGCCGGCTTCGCCCATCATCGGCAGGTCGTTGGCGCCGTCGCCCACGGCGATGGTCTCTTGCGGCGAAATGCCCATGAGCGATGCGACTTCGAGCAGCGTTCGGCGCTTTTCGGCGCCGTCGCAGATGTCACCCCAGCTTTGCTGCACTACCTGGCCGGTGAGCTGGCCATCGGCTTCGTCGAGTAGGTTGGAGCGCGCGAAGTCGATGCCCAGGCGGTCTTTCACGCGGTTGGCAAAAAACGTGAAGCCGCCCGACACCAGAAGCACCTTGAGCCCCGCCGCCTTGCAGGCGGCCACCAGTTCGGCCGCGCCCGGATTGAGCTTCAAGCGCTCGTCGTACACCTGCTGCAGCGCCGCGACCGGCACGCCCCTCAGCAGCGCCGCGCGGCGGCGCAAGCTTTCCTTGAAGTCCTTGATCTCGCCGCGCATCGTGGCTTCGGTGATGGCGGCCACCTCGGCCTTCTTGCCGACGGCATCGGCGATCTCGTCGATGCATTCGATGTTGATCAGCGTCGAGTCCATGTCGAACGCGATCAGCTTGAAGTCGGCGAGCTTCAGCGGCGGCTTCACGCGCTGGAGGACGAGACCGGGAGAAAATTCGATGGCGTTCATGCAGGAACAGTTTCCTTGATGATGGGTTGACCGAGGCTGCGCAGCACATCGCGCACCATTTGCGCACGCTCCTTCGGTTCCTTGAGTTCGCGCTCGATGCGCAGCTTTTCGTTGCCGGCGAGCTTGATGTGCTTGTTCTTCTGGATCAGATGGATGATGGCCATGGAATCGACCGGCGGATCCTTCTTGAACGTGATGTGGATCACGCCCGGTGCCGCATCGACCTTGACCACGCCATAGGGCCGCGCCAGCACGCGCAGCCGGTGCGTATCGATCAGCGTCTGCGCCTGCGGCGGCAGCTTGCCGAAGCGGTCGACGATCTCTTCCAGCAGCGTGTCGATCTGGTCGGGTGTCTTGGCGGTGGCCAGCTTCTTGTAGAACGACAGGCGCAGGTGCACGTCGCCGCAGTAGTCGTCGGGCAGCAGGGCGGGGGCATGCAGGTTGATCTCGGTCGTGACCGACAGCGGCGCGAGCAGGTCGGGCTCCTGCCCAGCCTTGAGCGCGCGCACGGCTTCGCTCAGCATCTCGTTGTAGAGCTGGAAGCCGATCTCCATCATGTTGCCGCTCTGGTTTTCGCCCAGCACTTCGCCGGTGCCGCGAATCTCCAGGTCGTGCATGGCAAGGTAGAAGCCCGAGCCCAGCTCTTCCATCTGCTGGATGGCGTCGAGCCGCTGCGCCGCCTGTTTGGTCAGGCCCTCGGTGTCCGGCACCATCAGGTACGCATAGGCCTGGTGATGCGAACGCCCGACACGGCCGCGCAGCTGGTGCAGCTGCGCCAGGCCGAACTTGTCGGCGCGGCTCATCACGATGGTGTTGGCGGTCGGCACGTCGATGCCGGTCTCGATGATGGTCGAGCACAGCAAGAGGTTGTAGCGCTGCGCCACGAAGTCGCGCATCACCCGCTCCAGCTCGCGTTCGGGCATCTGGCCGTGGGCCACGGCAATGCGAGCCTCGGGCAATATCTCTTCGAGCTTCTGGCGGCGGTTCTCGATGGTCTCGACCTCGTTGTGCAGGAAGTAGACCTGCCCGCCGCGCTTCAACTCGCGCAGTACGGCCTCGCGGATCACGCCGGTGCCCTCGTTGCGAACGAAGGTCTTGATGGCCAGGCGCCGCTGCGGCGCGGTGGCGATCACGCTCAGGTCGCGCAGGCCTTCGAGCGCCATGCCCAGCGTGCGCGGAATGGGCGTGGCCGTGAGCGTGAGCACGTCGACCTCGGCACGCATCGCCTTCATCGCCTCCTTGTGGCGCACGCCGAAGCGATGCTCCTCGTCGATGATGAGCAGGCCCAGGTTCTTGAACTTGATCGACGGCGACAGCAGCTTGTGCGTGCCCACCACGATGTCGACCGTGCCTTCGGCCAGGCCCTTGGCGGCCGCGGTGATTTCCTTGGCCGAACGGAAGCGGCTCATTTCGGCCACCTTGACCGGCCACTTGGCGAAACGGTCGACCAGCGTCTGGTAGTGCTGCTCGGCCAGCAGCGTGGTGGGCGCGAGAAACGCCACCTGCTTGCCGCCCGTGATCGCGATGAAGGCGGCGCGCAGTGCCACTTCGGTCTTGCCGAAGCCCACGTCGCCGCAGACCAGCCGGTCCATCGGCTGCGGCGAGATCATGTCCTGCACCACGGCGTGGATCGCGGCCTTCTGGTCGGCCGTTTCCTGGAAGCCGAAGTCGTTGGCGAACACCTCGTAGTCGGCGGCCGAAAAGCGGAAGGCGTGGCCCTGGCGCGCCGCGCGGCGGGCGTAGATGTTGAGCAGCTCGGCGGCCGAGTCGCGCACCTGTTCGGCCGCCTTGCGCTTGGCCTTTTCCCACTGGCCGGAGCCCAGCTTGTGCAGCGGCGCCTCGTCGGCGCTGACGCCGGTGTAGCGGCTGATCTGGTGCAGCTGCGAAACGGGCACGTAGAGCGTGGCCTTGTCGGCGTACTCCAGGTGCAGCATTTCCTGCAGCAGCGGCTTGCCTTCGGCATCGACGCCCTGGCCCAGGTCCATGTGGATCAGCCCGCGGTAGCGGCCGATGCCGTGCGCGGTGTGGACCACCGGGTCGCCCACGTTCAGCTCGGAAAGGTCCTTGATCAGCGCCTCGACGTCGCTGACCTGTTCCTGCTTCTTGTTGCGGCGGCGCGTGGTGGGCGCGGTGGCGAAGAGCTCGGTTTCGGTGACGAGGTCGATGCCCTGTTCGCGCCACGCGAAGCCCGAGGCCAGCGCGGCGGTGGCGATGCCGATTTTTTCGTCGGTCGAGGCCTCGAACTCGGCCAGCGAGTCGAAGGCCGGCGGGCTGACCCCGCTGGCGCGCAGGAAGTCGAGCAGGCTTTCGCGCCGGCCTTCGCTCTCCGCAATCAGCAATACGCGGTGCGGCGTGGCCTTGATGTGGGCCTTGAGGCCGACCAGCGGATCTTCGGCGCCGCGCACCACCGCGAACGGCGGGAGCTTGTCGAACTCGGCGTAGGGCGTATCCGTGGCGATGTCGCCCCGAATTGCCAGCTGCGCGTGCGGCTTGGCCCGCTGGTAGAACTGTTCGGCGTTGAGGAACAGCGCCTCGGGCGGCAGCGCCGGCCGCTCGGGGTCGCCGCGCACCAGCCGGTATCGCTCGTTGGTGTCCTGCCAGAAATGCTGGAAGGCGGGTTCGAGATCGCCGTGCAACACCACGGTGGCATCGGGCCCGAAGTAGTCGAACACCGTGGCCGTTTCGTCGAAGAACAGCGGCAGGTAGTACTCGATGCCGGCGGTGGCCACGCCGTTGCCCATGTCCTTGTAGATGCGGCTCTTGGTCGGGTCGCCCTCGAGCAGTTCGCGCCAGCGGCTGCGAAAGCGCGCGCGGGCGTCGTCGTCCATCGGGAACTCGCGGCCCGGCAGCAAGCGCACCTCGGGCACGGGGTAGAGGCTGCGCTGGGTGTCGGGGTCGAAGGTGCGGATGGAGTCGATCTCGTCGTCGAACAGATCGACGCGAAAGGGCACCGGCGAGCCCATGGGAAACAGGTCGATCAGGCCGCCGCGCACCGCGTATTCGCCCGGGCTCACCACCTGCGTCACATGGCTATAGCCAGCCAATGTGAGCTGGGCCTTGAGCTTCGATTCCTCGAGCTTCTGCTTGGCCTTGAAGTGAAAGGTGTAGCCGGCCAGGAAGGCAGGCGGCGCCAGGCGGTAGAGCGCGGTGGTGGCGGGCACCAGCACCACGTCGGCTTCCTTCTGGCTGATGCGCCAGAGCGTGGCGAGCCGCTCGCTGATCAGGTCCTGGTGAGGGGAAAAGCTGTCGTAGGGCAGCGTCTCCCAGTCGGGGAACAGGGCGCAGCGCAGGTCGGGCGCGAAGAACGCGGTCTCGTCGATCAGGCGCTGGGCGTCGTTGGCGTCCGCCGTGAACACCGCAGTGGCGCGGCCCGCGGCCTTCTCGCGCATGCCCAGCTGCGCCAGCAGCAGCGCATCGGCCGACAAAGGAGGACGCGGCAGCGTGAATCGCTTGCCCGCCGTGAGGTGGGGGAGGTCCATGGAACGCTTTAAAAATGCAGAACACCCCGCGCCGCTGGCGAGGGGTGTGAGATGGTCGATTCTAGAATGGCGGCCCCTTGTTCGCTTGCCGGCCGTCGCCCGGTGCCGGAGCCCATGTCTTCCTCCCGACTTTTCGTTCTGATTCCTTGCGCCGGCTCCGGCCACCGCGCGGGTGGCGTGCAGCCCAAGCAATACCAGCGCCTTGCGGGTGCGTCCTTGGTGGCCCATACGGTGGAGGCGTTTCGTGCGCTGGCGGGCCGCTTTGCCGGCCTGGCGGTGGTGGTGGCGCCGGACGACCGCGACGTGCAGGCGGCGCTGCCGCGCTTTCCGGCCACGGGCGAGTTCCTGTTGCAGGTGGGGGGCGTCACGCGCGCGGCCACGGTGCGCAACGGCCTGGCGGCGCTGCGGCAGAAAGGGGCTGGGGCGCACGACTGGGTGCTGGTGCACGACGCGGCGCGCTGCCTGGTCACGTCGAGCCAGATCGAGGCGCTGATCGCGGCCTGCGAACACGACGCCGTCGGCGGCCTGCTGGCCCAGCGCCTGGCTGACACGCTCAAGGTGTCGTCCGCCGGCAGCCGGGTTTCGCAGACGCTGCCGCGCGCCGACAAGTGGCTCGCCCAGACGCCGCAGATGTTTCGCATCGGCATGCTGCTCGATGCGCTGGAGCGTGTGGGCGACGCGGTGACGGATGAAGCCGGCGCCATCGAGGCGATCGGGCTTGCGCCGCTGCTGGTGCCGGGCAGTGCGCAGAATTTCAAAGTGACTTTTCCGGAAGACTTTGCGCTGGCCGAAGCGGTGTTGCTGGGCCGCAAGAAGGCCAGGGCATGAGCCCCCGCCCGGCCGTTCCGAAGGGGGCTCGCACCGCAGTGCGTAGCACGGAGGTTACCCAATGAGCGCACCTTTCAACATCCGCGTCGGCGAGGGCTGGGACGTTCACCAGCTGGTGGCGGGCCGCAAGCTGATTCTGGGCGGTGTCGAGGTGCCGCACACCACGGGCCTGCTGGGCCATTCGGATGCCGACGTGCTGCTGCATGCCATCACCGACGCATTGCTGGGTGCAGCGGGCCTGGGCGACATCGGGCGGCATTTTCCCGACACCGATGCGCAGTTTCGCGGCGCCGACTCGGCCGTGCTGCTTGGCGAAGCGGCCCGCCGCGTGCGTGCCGCGGGCTGGGAGATCGGCAACGTCGACAGCACGGTGATCGCGCAGGCGCCCAAGCTGGCCCCTCATATTCCGGTCATGTGCCAGCGCATCGCCGCAGCACTGGGCCTTGCGCTCGACCAGGTCAACGTGAAGGCGAAGACGGCCGAAAAGCTGGGCCCGGTCGGCGAAGGCCGCGCGATGGAAGCCCGCGCGGTGGTGTTGCTGCACCGCTGAGTCAGGCGCGCCGGCCGGGGGCTTCCATGGGCCTGGGCTCGGGCATGGCGCGCGGCATGCGGATGTGCGCCGCCAGGCCGCGTCCCGGCGTGCTGGTGAGCGCAAAGGTGCCGCCCATCCGCTCGATGTTCTTGGCCACGATCGATAGGCCAAGGCCGGCGCCGGCGGCCGATGTGCGCGCCACGTCCCCCCGGAAGAACGGCTTGGTCAATTGCGAGAGCAGGGCCGGATCGACGCCCGCGCCGTGGTCGCGCACCTTGATCAGCACCGCGTCGTTGTTGGCCTGGGCCTGGATCACCACGTCGGCCACGCCGGTGGAGGGCGTCTTGCCGTAGCGCCGCGCGTTTTCCACCAGATTGGAGATCACGCGGGTGAGTTCGACCTCGTCGCCCAGCACGCGAAGGTCGGACGGCACGTCGACCCGGATCTTCATTTCTTCGTAATCCTGCACGGCATAGGTGCAGGCATCGACCACATCGCGCAGCAGCACGGGCTTGGGGTCGACATGGTCGGGCCGTGCGTAGTCGAGGAACTTGTCGATGATCGCGTCGAGTTGCGCGATGTCGGCCGCCATGTGGTCGCGCGCGTCCTCGTCAGCCACGCTCATTTCGGTTTCGAGGCGCAGGCGCGCCAGCGGGGTGCGCAGGTCGTGCGAGATGCCGGCCAGCATGATGGCGCGGTCCTGCTCGATCTTGGCGAGCTGGTCGGCCATGCGGTTGAAGCCGATGTTGACCGCGCGGATCTCGTTGGTGCGCGCGCTTTCGTCGAGCCGATGCGCTTCGTACTCGCCTTCGCGCACCTGCATGGTGGCGCGCGACAGCTGCTTCAGCGGCAGGTTGATGAGTCGGGTGATCAGCGCCGCGCCGGCCAGGGACAGGGCCATGGCGGTGCTGAGCCAGACCAGCCACGTGCGCCCCCCCACGCGGCTGAAGCGGGTCGGGTCGAGCAGCAGCCAGTAGGCGTCGCTTTCGATGGTGAAGCCGATCCACAGGCCGGGCTCGTCGTTGACTCGGCTGGCCACGGTGGTGCCTTCGCCGAGCTGGTCGATCAGCTCCTCGGTCACGCGCTGGTCGAGCGCGCCGCTGGTGTAGGGCTGGAAGCGGTCGTTGGGTTCGCGCGGCAGGATGCGGACGCCTTCCTGGTCGGCCAGCGTCTTGATCAGCGACACCCGCGTGATCGCGTCCGAATACACCAGCGCGGCGCGCGTGAGGTTTACGAGCGAGGCGATCTGGTGCGCCGTCTGGATGGCGCGAGGCTCGTACTCGAGCGACCGAAATGTCTGAAGCCACGCGACCGTGCAGCCGACCAGCAACAGCGCGAGCAGGAAAAATGTGCGCCAGAAAAGGCTGAAGCCGAGCTTGAGGCCCGGTCGCCGGTCACGCTGGCCGGCGCCCTCCAGAGGGCTCGGCATCGTGACCTGGGCGCCGTCCTCCTGGGCTTGGCTGGGTCTGGCTGAATTCAGGCCGATGGCCACCTCGGGATATCGTCAGGCCGTGCCGTCCGGCACGAAGACATAGCCCACGCCCCACACCGTCTGGATGTAGCGGGGCGCGGCGGCGTCGGCCTCGACCAGCTTGCGCAGGCGCGAGATCTGCACGTCGAGGCTGCGGTCGAAGGGCTCGAATTCGCGGCCGCGTGCCAGCTGGGCGAGTTTTTCGCGCGAAAGCGGCTGGCGCGGGTGACGCACCAGCGCTTTCAGCATCGCGAATTCGCCGGTGGTCAGGGAGAGCTCTTCGCCGTCCTTCTTGAGCGTGCGCGACCCGAGGTCGAAGGCGAACGGACCGAAAGTGACGGTTTCGTTCTCGGTGGAAGGCGCACCGGGCGCCTCGAGCGGCGGACGGCGGCGCAGCACTGCGTGCACGCGCGCCAGCAGTTCGCGGGGGTTGAAGGGCTTGCCAAGGTAGTCGTCGGCGCCGACTTCGAGGCCGACGATGCGGTCGACGTCTTCACCCTTGGCGGTGAGCATGATGATCGGCGTGCGGTCGTTGGCGGCGCGCAGGCGGCGGCAGACCGAGAGGCCGTCCTCGCCGGGCATCATCAGGTCGAGCACGATCAAATCGACCGTGTCGCGCAACAGGATGCGGTTGAGCGCCTTGCCGTCCTCGGCCACGATCACTTCGAAACCTTCCTGGGTCAGGTAGCGGCGAAGCAGGTCGCGGATGCGGGCGTCGTCGTCGACGATCACGATCTTGTCAGTGCGAGCGGGAACTTGAGTCATTTCTACAACGTTGAATTTGTAACAGCGTCGATTCTGAAGGCGTTAAGCCGTCGCTGAGCCAGTTTTACTTATTGTTTGACACTAAGTTACAAAACTTGCGGTCGCTAGCTGTCTAGCCATCCGCCCTTTGTCCAGCGGTGGCAAAGTCCACTTGTCTTATGACTTCTGCTCAATGAGAACCCTCCTTTCCGCGTTGCCGATCCTCGTTGCCTGCAGCTGCGGCTCCACCTGGGCCACGGCTGGCGAATTCCTCAAGGTCGGGGATTCGCGCCGCAACGAAGTGCGCGAGGCGGTGGCGGCTCACCGCGCGGCGCAGCGCGCCGAGATCCGGCGGGAGGAGGCGGCGGCCGGCAGGCGCCTGACGGCCGCCGAACTCTTCGAATTGCGGCAGCAGGTGCGCGGCCAGTGGACGCCGCCCGGCACACCCCCCAGGGCCATGAATTCGGCAGAATCGCAGCCGGCCGAGCGAATCGCACCGCCGCCGATGTCGGCAGCGCGCGCGTTGACCTTGCCCCGCAGCCAGCGCCGCTAAGGCGGCGCGGCGCGCGTTTCTGCGTTCCTCGAATACCAATCCAGGGGGTAACTCGTCTTGAAGAAAATCAGTTGGATCGCGGCCGGCGCCGCGTTGGCCGCGGCAGTGGCCGCAGGCAGTGCCACGGCCCAGAACATGGCCCCGCCGCCGCAGAACGTGCTGCAACTCACCGCCTCCGGCACGGTCGAAGTGCAGCAGGACCTGCTGAGCATGACGCTCACCACCACGCGCGACGCCACCGACGCCGCCACGGTTCAATCGCAGCTCAAGGCCGCGGTCGATGCCGCGCTGGCCGAAGCCAGGAAGAACGCCCAGCCTGGCCAGCTCGACGTGCGCACCGGCAACTTCAGCCTGTCGCCGCGCTACACCCGCGAAGGAAAGATCAACGGCTGGCAGGGCTCCGCCGAAATGGTGCTCGAGGGCCGCGACTTCCCGCGCATCACGCAGACCGCGGGCCGCATCACCACGCTCAACGTCGGCAACGTCGGCTTTGCACTGAGCCGCGAGCAGCGCGCCAAAAGCGAGACCGAGGCCCAGACCATCGCAATTGAAAACTTCAAGCAGAAGGCGACCGAGCTGGCCAAGGGCTTCGGCTTTGCGGGCTACACGCTGCGCGAGGTCGCGGTGAACGCGAACGACAGCGGCCCGATTCGGCCGCGCGCCATGGCGGCTTCGGCCAAATCCTTTTCCCCCGACGCGCCGGTGCCGGTGGAAGCCGGAAAGACCAGCGTGGTGGTGAACGTGTCGGGGTCGGTGCAGCTCAAGTAGAAGAGGGCGGGCAGACGGGGGAGGGGCGCGGGCCGCTCCCCTGCGATTACTGTGCGGTCCAGCCGCCGTCCATTTGCCAGGCCACGCCGCGGACCTGGTCGGCCGCCGGCGAGCACAGGAACACCGCCAGCCCGCCGAGCTGCTCGACCGTGGTGAACTGCAACGAAGGCTGCTTCTCTCCGAGCAGTTCGTTTTGCGCCTGCGTGGCCGAGATGCCTTCGCGTGCCGCGCGGTCGTCGATCTGCTTTTGCACCAGCTGGGTCAGTACCCAACCCGGGCAGATCGCATTGCTGGTGATGCCGGTGGTTGCGGTTTCGAGCGCTACCGACTTGGTGAAGCCGACGATGCCGTGCTTGGCCGCCACGTAGGCGGACTTCTGCGCCGAAGCGACCAGTCCGTGAGCCGACGCCACATTGATGATGCGTCCCCAATTGGCTTCGCGCATCGCCGGAATTGCGAGCCGCGTCGTGTGGAACGCGCTCGTGAGGTTGATTGCGATGATGGCGTCCCAGCGCTCTGGCGGAAAGTCCTCGACCTTTGCCACGTGCTGGATGCCGGCATTGTTGACGAGGATGTCGACGCGGCCGAACCTGGACGCGGCGAACTTCATCATGTCCTCGATCTGGTCGGGTTTGCTCATGTCGGCGCCGTGGTATTCGGCACGCACGCCGAGCGCTTCGATGCGGGCCTTGGGCGTCTCGGCATCGCCGAAACCATTGAGCACGATGTGCGCGCCTTGTTGTGCAAGTGCCTCGGCAATGGCAAGGCCAATGCCGCTGGTGGACCCCGTGACAAGCGCGGTTTTGCCTTTGAGCATGAAGTTCAATCTCCGGATGAATTAGGATGCGACGAGACATTATCCGCACCAGGACGACTTCGTTTTCATGACAGAACCGACGCTTCATTACGTGGCGTGCGATGACCCCCAAGGCGGGCATCGCATGGCCTATTGGCAATGGGGCAGCGCGCGCAGTGCGCGTGTAGTGATGTGCGTGCACGGCCTGACTCGCCAGGGGCGCGATTTCGACGTGCTGGCCCAGGCCATCGTGGGGCGTGCCGGCGGCGACGTGCGCGTGGTCTGCCCTGACGTCGCGGGGCGCGGTCAAAGCGACTGGCTGCGCGATCCGGCGCTCTACCAGGTGCCGGTCTATGCGGCCGACATGGTGGCGCTCCTGGCGCAGCTGCATCACGAACAGCCGATCGAGATGCTCGACTATCTGGGTACCAGCATGGGCGGACTCATCGGTTTCGTGCTGGCCGGCCACAAGCAATTGCCGCTGCCCCACCCGATACGCCGTTTCATCGTGAACGACGTCGGCCCGACGATCGAGGCTGTGGCCATCCAGCGCATTGGCGGCTACGTGGGGCAGGGCGGCCGCTATGCGGGCCTTCAGGAAGCAGCCGACGCCATGTGGGCGATCTCGACCAGCTTCGGCCCCCATACGCCTGAGCAATGGCTTTCGCTGTCGGAGCACATGGTGGTGCCGGCGCCGCGGCGCACGGCCGACGGTGCGCGCAAAGTCGAACCCGACGAGACCGGCGGCGGCGAAGCCGGTCCCTGCTTGCTTCACTACGACCCGGCCATTGGCGTTTCGCTGCGTGCCATCACGCCCGAGGCCGCGGCCCAGGGCGGCGCGGTGATGTGGAGCCTGTACGACGCCATCGAGGCGCAAACCCTGGTGACGCGTGGCGCCCAGTCGGATCTCTTGTCGCGCGAAACCGCGCTGGCCATGACGCAGCGCGGGCCTCGCGCGGCGCTGATCGAATTCGAAGGCGTGGGCCATGCGCCCACCTTCGTCGACCCTGCGCAAGTCCTGGCTGTCACATCCTTCCTGTTCGATTGAGGGCAGCGTGAAGCGCGATTCTTCGAGCCTTCAAACGGCACACTCTCCCGATTCGGCAGTGGCGGACTATCCGCTGTCCGCCGCCACGGCTGATCGCAGTCCGGTGATGGAGAACATGCTCGCCCGTGCGCGCGCATTTGCCGAGCCGTTGATTGCCGACGAGAAGCTCGACACCGGCGAGAACACGCTGGCGCACGCCGATGCCGTGGCGACCATCGTCGCGAAGATGGGCGGCTCCGAGGCCATGCAGGCCGCGAGCTATCTGGTCTATGCCTGCCAGCACCTGAACCGTCCGCAGGAAGTGATTGCCAAGGTGTTCGGCGACAACTTCGCGGCGCTGGCGGTCGAAACCACCAAGCTGGTCCGCGTGCAGGAGCAGGCCCGCTCGGCTTCGCAGGGGCATCACCTGTCGGAAGGCGCGGGCGCGCAGACCGAAAACGTGCGCAAGATGTTGCTCGCGTTTTCGCGCGACCTGCGCGTGGTCATGCTGCGCCTGGCGTCGCGGCTGCAGACCTTGCGGCACGCCGCGGCCAGCAAGCAGCCGGCGCCCGAGAGCGTGGCGCGCGAGTCGCTGCAGGTGTTTGCGCCGCTGGCCAACCGCCTGGGCATCTGGCAGGTGAAGTGGGAGATCGAGGATCTTTCTTTTCGCTTTCTCGAACCTGAAACCTACAAGCTGATTGCGCGACTGCTCGACGAGAAGCGGGTCGAGCGCGAAGGCCATGTCGAGCAGCTGCGCTCGCAGCTCGAAAGCGAACTGCAGGCCGAGGGAGTGCACGCCACCGTGCAGGGGCGGCCGAAAAACATCTACAGCATCGTCAAGAAGATGCGCGGCAAGTCGCTCGATTTCGCGCAGGTGTTCGACATCCTCGCGCTGCGCGTGGTGGTGCCCGACGTGAAGGATTGCTACGCGGCGCTGGCCTGGGTGCATTCGCATTTCCTGCCGATCGACGAAGAGTTCGACGACTACATTGCGCGCCCCAAGCCCAACGGCTACCAGTCGCTGCACACGGTGGTGCGCGAGATGGTCGACGGCAAGCCCGGCAAGCCGATCGAGATCCAGATCCGCACGGAAGAAATGCACGACCATGCCGAGCACGGCGTGGCGGCGCACTGGGCCTACAAGGAAGCAGGGCACAAGGGCTATGCCGGCGTGTGGGCGAGCGGCGAGTACGACGCCAAGATTGCCGTGCTGCGGCAGCTCCTGGCGTGGGAGCGCGATCTTTCGGGCGGCTCGCAGGGCCAGGGGCTGTTCGACGACCGCATCTATGTGCTGACGCCGGACGCGGCGATTGTCGAGCTGCCGCAGGGCGCGACGCCGGTCGACTTTGCCTACACGGTGCACACGACGCTCGGCCACAGGTGCCGCGGTGCGCGCGTCGATGGCGCGATGGTGCCGCTCAACACGCCACTGTCCAACGGGCAGACGGTGGAGATCATCGCGGCCAAGGAGGGCGGCCCGTCGCGCGACTGGCTCAATGCCGAGCTGGGCTACCTTGCGAGCCACCGCGCGCGTGCCAAGGTGCGCGCGTGGTTCAACGCGCAGATCACGCACGAGACCGTGGCGCGCGGGCGCGAGGCCGTCGAGAAGCTGCTGCAGCGCGAAGGCAAGACCTCCACGCGGCTCGAGGACCTGGCTTCGCAGTTGGGCTTCAAGTCGGCGGATCATTTGTTCGAAGTGGTCGGCAAGGACGAGTTCTCGCTGCGCAATATCGAGGTGCTGCTGCGCCCGCCGGAGCCCGCACCGAATCCTGACGACGGCGTGCAGATCAAGAAGCCGCGCGCAAGCGAAAAATCCGGCAAGGGCGGCGTGCTGGTGGTGGGCGTGTCATCGCTGATGACGCAGCTCGCCAAGTGCTGCAAGCCGGCACCTCCGGATCCCATCAGCGGCTTCGTGACCCGGGGTCACGGCGTCAGCGTGCATCGCACCGATTGCAGCAACTTCCGCACGATGGCCGCGCGCGACGGCGAGCGCGTCATCGACGTCGAATGGGGCGCGGCCAAGAAGGGCGGCGAGGCGCCGGTCTATGCGGTCGACGTGGCCGTGGAAGCGGCGGACCGCCAAGGCCTCCTGCGTGACATCTCCGATGTCTTCGCACGCGAGAAGATGAACGTGATCGGCGTGCAGACGCAGTCGGTCAAGGGCACGGCATGGATGACGTTCACTGTAGAGATCACCGACGCAGCGCGGTTGACGCAGGTGCTGGGCATCGTGACGGCAGTGGCTGGTGTGCGATCTGCACGTCGGCGCTAAAAAGCGCGTTTTCTCCTGCTACAATAGCTGCTTCTCGGACACATCCTTAGGCGCGTAGCTCAGCTGGTTAGAGCACCACCTTGACATGGTGGGGGTCGTTGGTTCGAGTCCAATCGCGCCTACCAATTTCTGTTCCAACATCCGGCCAACCACCGGGTCTGTTGAACAGAGCTTTCACCGGGTTCCCCGGTGTCTCAATCGTCCTTGCGGTGAAGCAGACAAAGACCATGGCCACATTGTTGTGCTACCTTGGCCGCACTGCAAACCTTTTCCAATTTTCTTGACAAGCGATCTGATGAATACGCGATCAACGCTGGTTGATCGGGCTCATGCCGCCAAGCGCCTGGCCGCATTGCTCAGGCAAGCCCCCATTGAATTTGCGCGCGCGGTCTATGGCATCAACGACCACGCGGGCGGCCGCACCGACACCATGGCTGCGCGCGAGGTGGCGCGCGCCCAGCGGCAGGGCATGCCCGTGACGCAAGAGCGCGCCGAACAGCGTGCGCGCGCGTATCTTCCGACCTCCGGACAGGAGCACTGTCCGCGCTGCTGGGTCGTCTACGGCCACAAGAGTCCGTTGCGTTTTCGGGACGCCACGGAAGATCGCCCCGAGACAGCGACCTGCGCCGCATGCGGCGCCGAGTACGCCACAACGCTGGACTGACGACGCAGATTCGCTGGCCGAGGCATGGTCAGGGTAAACCTTGTCGCGATGCAGCAAAACCGCTACCTAGAATTGATCGGATGACATGGGCATCCATGTGAAGGAGTCCGCAGTGCAGAGCAAGAAGTCCGGGGTCAAGCCGGTGCAACGTGTAATCAAGAAGTACCCCAACCGAAGGCTCTACGATACCGAGACATCCACGTACATCACCCTGACCGAGGTGAAGCAACTGGTCATACAGAACGCTCAGTTCGTGGTGCGCGATGCCAAGAGCGGTGATGACCTCACGCGAAGCATCCTGCTGCAGATCATTCTCGAAGAAGAAGCGGGTGGCGCGCCGATGTTCACCGAGCAGGTGCTGTCCAACATCATCCGCTTCTACGGACAGGCGATGCAGGGCTACATGGGCCCGTATCTCGAGAAGAACATCCAGGCCATGACCGAAGTGCAGGCCCAGCTCGCCGACAAGGCCGAAGGGCTCACGCCCGAGATGTGGTCGCGCTTCATGACCTTGCAGTCGCCGGTGCTCCAGGGGCTGATGGGCAACTACGTCGAGCAGTCCAAGAACGTGTTCCTGCAAATGCAGGAACAGATGCAGAAGAACACCGAGCAGGTTCTGGGCGCATTCGGCATCAAACGTCCCTGAAATCCCGGTCCCGGCCGATAGCTGGGACAATAGGGGCATATGAGCGAAGTTGCCTCCCCTGAACGTACGGCCACGCCGGCTGCCCCCAAAGTCGGCTTCGTGAGCCTGGGCTGTCCCAAGGCCCTGACCGATTCCGAACTGATCCTGACCCGCCTGAGTGCCGAGGGCTACCAGACGTCCAAGACCTTCGAAGGGGCCGACCTGGTGATCGTCAACACCTGCGGCTTCATCGACGATGCCGTGAAGGAGAGCCTGGACACCATCGGCGAGGCATTGGCTGAAAACGGCCGCGTCATCGTCACGGGTTGCCTGGGCGCCAAGACGGGCGACCAGGGCGGCAACCTGGTGCGGCAGATGCACCCCAGCGTGCTGGCCGTGACTGGTCCGCACGCCACGCAAGAGGTCATGGATGCGGTCCACGCGAACCTACCCAAGCCGCACGATCCCTTCATCGACCTGGTGCCCAACACCTTCGGCATCGCAGGCCTCAAGCTCACGCCGCGGCACTATGCGTATCTGAAGATCAGCGAAGGCTGCAATCACCGCTGCACCTTCTGCATCATTCCGTCGATGCGTGGCGACCTGGTGTCGCGTCCTGTCGGCGACGTGCTCGGCGAGGCCAAGGCCCTGTTCGAAGGCGGCGTGAGAGAACTGCTGGTCATCAGCCAGGACACCTCGGCCTATGGCGTCGACGTCAAGTACCGCACTGGTTTCTGGGACGGCAAGCCGGTCAAGACACGCATGCTCGAACTGGTTCGCACGCTGGGCGAAATCGCGGAGCCCTATGGCGCCTGGGTGCGCCTGCACTACGTGTACCCGTATCCGAGCGTGGACGAGATCATTCCGTTGATGGCAAGCGGGCAGGTGCTGCCTTACCTCGACGTGCCGCTGCAGCACAGCCACCCCGACGTGCTCAAGCGCATGAAGCGGCCGGCCAGCGGCGAGAAGAACCTGGAGCGCCTCGCGCGTTGGCGCGAGGTCTGTCCAGAGCTCGTGATCCGCAGCACATTCATTGCCGGCTTTCCGGGCGAAACCGAGCAAGAGTTCGAGCATCTGCTCGACTTCATCCGCGAGGCGCAGATCG
This sequence comes from Variovorax sp. OV700, assembly GCF_900099805.1. GTDB lineage: Bacteria > Pseudomonadota > Gammaproteobacteria > Burkholderiales > Burkholderiaceae_C > Variovorax. The sequence goes on from NZ_FNDR01000017.1 coordinate 62,568, forward strand.
ACCGGGCAGGTTGCTTTGCATACAGCCCCGTCGAAGGCGCCACGGCCAACGACATTCCCGGCATGCTGCCGCCGGCAGAGCGCGAAGCGCGCCGCGCCCGGTTCATGGAAGTGGCGGAGGCGGTGTCGATCGCCAAGCTGCGCCAGCGCATCGGTGCAACCATGCAGGTGCTCGTCGATTCCGCGCCGGGCATGGGCCGAAAGGGCGGCGTGGGCCGCACCTACGCCGACGCGCCCGAGATCGACGGCACCGTGCGCCTGCTGCCGCCCGAGAAAATCAGCAAGACGCTCAAGGTGGGTGAATTCACCAAGGCCCGCATCGTGGGTGCCGAGGGCCACGACCTGATTGCGCTGCCGATCTGAGATCCGCCAAATGGAAAAGCCCGCATGAAGCGGGCTTTTCTAAAGGGCTCGATCAGGGCTGGCAAGGCCCGGTTGTTCCTAGTCATCCGAACGCGAGATGACCAGAAGACTCATGAACAACGCTCCAAGAAACATGCCGGCTATCAAAGTAAATGCTGCGACCACGATGGGCTCCTTAAGTTTGAATGATCAAACCAAAGGTAACATTTTTCGTCGTTATGAGGTTACTTTTTGAAGCATTTTGAATGGAGGAGCGTGACTTTTGCCACGACTTTGCCATTTGCAAACACGTGCTCAGGCACCTGGGTGCCGCCCCCAACGATCGCTAGAAGGGTAGCGCTTCGCCAGCGTCCGGCTCGTGCGCTGGATAGAGGTATTTGGAGTACTCGCCCGACTTGCCGTACAGCCGTGCGGCAAGTGCCACCGGGTCATCCTTGCCGTGCTTTTCATAAAGCGCGGGTCCCCAAATGATGAATCCATCGATGCTGAGCCGATGAGGCGCGGGTTCGATCGCCTTCCATGCGTGGGCGAATTTCGAGATCCAAGCCAAGGCTTGTACCAAGGCATGGTTGCGTGGAAAAGGGGTTTCTTCAGGCTTGGACATGGCGGTTATCCTTTGTGAAAAGACTGTATAAATGTACAGTAATTTCAAAGCCTGTCCAGCTTGCCGAGTGGACTTAGCCGTGCCTGTTGAACCACGCCCAGAGAGCAACGCTCACGCCAACCCAGATGCCAACAATGATCACTGCGCCGGCGATGCTTCGGGGCTTGCTGCCTTGTTCTTTCATCCATTTGTCGGCTTGCGCGCGGCATTCATCGAGCACGGCAGCCGGAATGAGCCGGATGTTCAGCCAGATGAGGGCAGGCAGCAGCAGGGCATCGTCGACGTAGCCGAGGACCGGAATGAAATCAGGTATGAGATCGATCGGGCTCAGCGCGTAGGCGACGACAAAGGCGGCAAGCGCCTTGGCAAACCAGGGCGTGCCGGGGTGTCGATAGGCAAACCAGAGTGTGACGGCGTCGCGCTTGATGCGCGACGCCCACAGTTTGATGCTTTGAAAAATGGCCATGAACGTGGAGATTGCCAGAGCGCGTCGCGTGGTAAGGTGCATGTTGGCTTCACAGCCCGCCTCGGATCCAACCATGATGATCTTCGGCGCCGCACCCATCGGGTTAGGTTTGCGGTTCACCTTTACTGGCAACACGGCGTATTGATTGGTTGCCCCGCTTCTTGAGACTGTGCGCGATCATTCGTCGATGTACTGCGTCAGAATGGCGAGAAAGCCGCTCTCCCTGAGCGGCTGCCGCAGCATTTCATGAGAAGACGAAGCCCGTTGCATCTGTTCGAATCCGTGCCGCCCGAAACAATCCCGCAAGAGGTCTCGACCCGGGACCGCGAAGGTGTGTGCGAACGCGGCGGCTTGCTGTCGGTCCGGCCTCGTTTGGCCACGACCGGCTTTTGCGAGGGAGAGCATCCCTCGATCATGTTCCCAGGGCAAAGAAAAAACCCCTGTGAATCGATGATTCACAGGGGTTTCAGCTTGGTAGGGGTGGTGCCCAGAAGAGGACTCGAACCTCCACGATGTTACTCGCTAGTACCTGAAACTAGTGCGTCTACCAATTCCGCCATCTGGGCCCACATAGCTGCCGAAGCAGTTATGTTTTGAATTTCAGGAAAGAGAGAATCATATCAAAAATAATGGCCATTCCAGCGGTCTGCTGGATGAATTTGAAGGAACTGTTCAAGGGCATCGCGATGGACACGGTTTCGTGCAGCGCGACGACGGCGAAGCCGACATCTATCTGCCCCCGAACGAGATGCGCGCGGTGCTGCACAAAGACCGCGTCAAGGCGCGCGTGGTGCGGCAAGACCGGCGCGGGCGTCCCGAAGGACGGGTGGTTGAAATCGTCGAACGCCCCGAGCAGCCGATCATCGGCCGCCTGTTGCATGAAGGCGGCATCTGGCTCGTCGCCCCCGAAGACAAGCGCTACGGACAGGACGTACTGATTCCCAAGGGCGCGACCGGCCCCGCGAAGGTGGGGCAGGTCGTGGTCGTGCAACTCACCGAGCCGCCGGCCTTGTTCGGCCAGCCCGTGGGCCGCGTGAAGGAAGTGCTGGGCGAGATCGACGACCCCGGCATGGAGATCGAGATCGCCGTGCGCAAATACGGCGTGCCGCATGAGTTCTCCGCCGAATGCCTGGCCGAGGCCAAGGCCTTGCCCGAGAAGGTTCGCCCTGCGGACAAGAAGGGCCGCATCGACCTGACCGACGTGCCGCTGGTCACCATCGACGGCGAGGACGCGCGCGACTTCGACGACGCCGTGTACTGCGAGCCCGCAAAGGTTGGCCGCGGCAAGGGGTGGCGCCTGCTGGTTGCCATTGCCGACGTCAGCGCCTATGTGCAGACCGGCTCGGCGATCGATATCGACGCGTACGACCGCGCCACCAGTGTCTACTTCCCGCGCCGCGTTATTCCGATGCTGCCGGAAAAGCTTTCGAACGGGTTGTGCTCGCTGAACCCCGAGGTCGAGCGCCTGTGCATGGTGTGCGACATGCTCGTGGCCGCCGACGGCGAAATCTACGCCTACCAGTTCTATCCGGCGGTGATGTTCAGCCACGCGCGCTTCACCTACACCGAGGTGGCGGCCATTCTTGGCAACACGCGCGGCCCCGAGGCGGCCAAGCGCAAGGACCGCGTGAAGGACCTGCTGAACCTGGCCGATGTCTACAAGGCGCTGCTCAAGCAGCGCGGCAAGCGGGGTGCGGTCGACTTCGAAACCACCGAGACGCAGATCATTTGCGACGACGCGGGCCGCATCGAGAAGATCGTGCCGCGCACGCGCAATGAGGCGCACCGCCTCATTGAAGAAGCCATGCTCGCGGCCAACGTGTGCAGCGCCGACTTCATCGCTGAAGGCAAGCACCCGGGCCTGTTCCGTGTGCACGAAGGCCCGACGCCCGAGAAGAAGGAAATCTTGCGCGGCTACCTGAAAGCCATGGGCGTGGGATTGAGCATTACCGACGACCCGCGGCCCGGCGAGTTCCAGGCGATTGCCGAAGCCACCAAGGAGCGGCCCGACGCGCAGCAGATCCACACCATGCTGCTTCGCTCGATGCAGCAGGCCATCTACACGCCGATCAACAGTGGCCACTTCGGCCTGGCTTACGAGGCCTACACGCACTTCACGAGCCCGATCCGGCGTTATCCGGACCTGCTGGTGCATCGCGTGATCAAGGCAATTCTCGGCAAGACGCGCTATCAGCTGCCGATGCTACCGACGCCGGGCGAGGCGCATGCCAAGCTGGCCAAGCGGCTGGCTTCGCGTGTCAAGGCGCCGACCACCAAGCCGCAGAAAGCCACCGTCGCGCCGACCAAGGAAGTGCTGGCCTGGGAAGCCGCCGGCCTGCATTGCAGCGCCAACGAACGCCGCGCCGACGAGGCCAGCCGCGACGTCGAGGCATGGCTCAAGTGCAAGTACATGCGCGAGCATCTGGGCGAGGAATACGGCGGCGTGGTCACTGCGGCCACGACCTTCGGCATCTTCGTTACGCTCGACGCCATGTATGTCGAAGGCCTGGTTCACATCACCGAACTCGGTGGCGAATATTTCAAGTTCGACGAAATGCGCCAGGAACTGCGCGGCGAGCGCACCGGCATTCGCTATGCCATCGGTACGCGCGTGCGGGTGCAGGTGAGCCGTGTCGACCTGGACGGGCGCAAGATCGATTTCCGCCTGGTGCGCGAAGGCGAAGAACTCACCGCGCGTGCCATGAAGGACAAGGGCGTGGGCGCGGGCGGCGTGCCGGTCAAGGCATCGGCCAAGCGCAGCTCGCGCCACAAGGCGGAACACAAGGCCGAAGCCGTTCCCGAGCCGCGCAGCGAACGCGGCGCAAGCGCCGTTGCGGTGGGCCCCCAGTCGGCCATGCAGGCCTTCAAGTCGGCGGTCAAGAAGGCCGCCAACAAGATGAAGGGGCGCAAGCCTCGCCGTGCATGACGAGCAACGCATTGCACCTATCCCCGACAGACACACCGAGAAGGAGACACTGAACATGAGCGTGGAAAACAACAAGGGCCGCATCGCGATCGTCACGGGTGCCGGCACGGGCATCGGACGCGCTGCGGCGATGGCATTGCTGGCCGACGGATGGAACGTGACCCTGGCGGGTCGCCGCCTGGAGCCGCTGGAGCAGGTGGCGGAAGAGTCGGGCGCCGGCGCGCGAGCGTTTGCGGTGCCGACCGACGTGGCCAATCCTGATTCGGTGCAGGCGCTATTTGCGGCTGCCGTCGAGCGCTTCGGCCGCGTCGACCTGCTGTTCAACAACGCCGGCGTGGGCAACCCCCCCGGGCCGTTCGAAGACTGGACGGCGGACCAATGGCGCGGCGTGGTCGACATCAACCTGACCGGTATGTTCTTCTGCATTCAGCAGGCATTCCGCACGATGAAGGCACAAACCCCGCGCGGCGGCCGAATCATCAACAACGGGTCCATCTCGGCCACGGCACCGCGGCCGAATTCGGCGGCTTACACGGCGACCAAGCACGGTGTGGAGGGCCTGACCAAGACCGCTTCGCTCGACGGGCGCAAGTACGACATCGCCGTGGGCCAGATCGACGTGGGCAATGCCATGACCGAACTGGCGGCGCGCATGGCCAAGGGCGTGCCGCAAGCCAGCGGCGAACTCGCCATCGAGCCGCTGATGGACGTCAAGATCGTGGGCCAGTCGGTGCTCTACATGGCGAACCTGCCGCTGGAAGCCAACGTGCTGTTTCACACCGTCATGGCGACGAAGATGCCCTTCGTCGGGCGCGGCTAGAGCAGAGCCTCAGGGCGCCTGGCGCGCCAAGGCGCCCGCTGTCAGCGGCGGCGCGTTGGCCGGCCACCTATCGGCGATGTGGCCGTGGTGCCAGACAGCTTCGCGTGCTGCCTCGAGGGCCGGTTTTTGCATCGCCAGCGCGGCGCCGATCATTCCCGCCAGCACGTCGCCGGTTCCGGCGGTTGCGAGGCGCGCGTTGCCGGTCGGGTTGAGGACCGGCGGCGCACCGCTGCCATCTGCAATCACCGTTCCTGAGCCCTTGAGCACGGCAACCACGCCGTAGCGGGACGCCAGTTGGCGGACTGCTGCGAGCCTGTCTGCCTGAATGTCGGCGGCCGAGCAGTTCAGAAGGCGTGCGGCTTCAAGCGGGTGCGGGGTGATCACGGTGGGCTTTCCGCGCCGGGCGCGCGACGCCAGTTGCGTTTGCAACCCGCTGTCGGCGGCAATCGCGTTCAACGCATCGGCGTCGAGCACCAGTGCAGCCGCGGTCGCCAGCACACGCGGCAGCACCGCGCGCACGGCTGTGCCGCCGCCGCATCCGCAGACTGCTGTCATGCCCGAAAGATCGAGCGCGTTGGCGTCTCGCAGCATCAGCTCGGGTTGTGCCAGGTCGACGGGGGCTGCGCTCGGGTCGAGCAGTCCGACAAACACGCGTCCGGCACCCGCATGCAGCGCGGCCGATCCAGCGAGCAGTGCGGCGCCCGCCATGCCAGGTGCGCCGCCGATCACTGCAACGTCGCCATAGCTGCCCTTGTGCGATGCGTGGCTGCGCGGCCGGTTCGTTGGTGCGCCTGCAAGGCGTGCAACGGGCGGCTCGGCCTTGCTGCTGCAACCCAGGTCGTCGAACCAGACTGTGCCCGCCGCGTCGCGGCCTTGGGCCGTGAAGAGTCCTGGCTTCAAGGTCAGGAAGGTCACGCAAGCCGAAGTGACGGCCGCTGAATGGGTGGCATGCCAGACCCCCGTGTCGGCATTCAAACCGGAAGGCAAATCGACGCTGAGCACCGGTTGCCCGCCTGCATGCATCTGTCGCAGCCACTCGGCCATGACGCCGTCGGGCGGCCGAGTCGACCCGATGCCGAGCAGCGCATCGATGGCCAGTTCACAGGCGGCGGGCGGCTGCGGCGCAAAGATCACCCCCGCGTCCCGCGCGCGTTGCAGCGAAGCCTTGGCATCGGGCGGCAGGCGGTTTTCATTGCCCACGAACGTCACGACCGGCTGGAAGCCCCGGTGCTGCAACTGCGCCGCGGCCTCGAAGCCGTCGCCGCCGTTATTGCCTGGCCCGCAGGCGATCCAGATCGTGCGCGCGTGCGGCGCGAGCGCCATTGCCAGCCGCGCCAAGGCCAGGCCCGCGCGCTGCATCAGCGTGTGGGAGGGCAGGGTGGCCGCGGCTGCGTGCTCGATGCGCCGCGTCGCCGCAATGTCGAACAGATCGGCGGCGGTGGCGGACGTGATGCGTTGCATCGGGCCATTTTGCCGCTCGGCGACCGATGAATGAAGCGCTTGAATAAACGGCGCCCCGGCGCCTGGAACCCTAGAGGCCGAGCCGCTCGACGCCAAGGCCTTCGAGGTCGACACCGGCATCGCGGCCACCGACCAGGTCGGCCACTACGCGTGCGCTGCCGCACGACAAAGCCCAGCCGCTGGAGCCGTGGCCCAGGTTGAGCCACACGCCCGGCACGCCGCTGGCACCGAGCACCGGGGGGCCGTCGGGCAGCATCGGCCGTGCACCCTTCCATTGCTGTACGCCCGACTGCAGCGTGACGGCGCCGGGGAACCAGTCGTGGAGCACCTTGTAGAGCGTTTGCACCGCGGATGCATTCAGCGTGCTCAGCGAACCGCCAATCTCGGCGCTGCCCGCCACACGCACGCGCTGGCCCAGGCGCGAGATGGCGATCTTGTAGCGCTCGTCCATCACGGCGCTGCGGGGAGCGTTGAGCGATTCGCGAATCGGTGCGCTGATGGAGTGGCCATACACGGGCGCAAGCGGAATCTTGAGTCCGAGCGGCCGCAGCAACTGGGCCGAGGCAAGCCCGGCGCACACCACCACCGCATCGAAGCGCAGCGGCGGTGAACCGCTGGCAAGCGAGATGGAGGCGGGGTCTGAACGGCTCAGGGGTGCAATGTCGCAATTGAAATGGAACTGGGCACCGAGCGCCTCGCACTCCCACTTGAGCAGCTGCGCGAACTGGCGGCAGTTGGCCACCTCGTCTTCAGGCAGGTGAATGGCGCCCGCGAGTGCCGTATCGGCGTTGAGCGCGGGTTCGATGCGCCGGGCTTCGTCGGCGTCGACTTCCTTGAAGACACTGCCGGCCGCGCGCAGCACCTCGAGCCCGGGCTGGACCAGTTTCTTTTCGCGCTTGGAGCGCAGCAGCACGAGGTAGCCATCGCTGCGCTCGTAGCTCAGCTCGCGTGCCTCGGTCACCTCGTGCAGACGGGTGCGGCTGTAGAACGCCAGGCGTTGCATTCGGGCGCGGTTGGCGAGGTAGGTTTCGAGCTTGCACGCCTTCTGCCAACGCGACATCCAGCCCAGATCGCGCGTACTCAGCGGCCAGCGCAGCTTGATGGCGCCGTGCGGAGAGAGCAGCGAGCGCAGCACCTTGCCCCGCATGCCGGGCGCGGCCCATGGCGTCACATAACCCGGTGCGACCACGCCTGCATTCGCAAAACTGGCTTCCTCGGCAGCCGCGCCGCGGCGCTCGAACACGGAGACTTCATGCCCATCCGAAACCAGTTCCCAGGCGGTGGTGACGCCGATGATGCCGGCGCCCACGATCGCGATTTTCATTGAATTTTTGAGTAAGAAGAGATGGCTGACGCCCTTCGATGGGCGTGAAGCTATTGTCTTCGCAGTGCGTGTTCTGTTTGCAGGGCAATTGCGAGAACGGCGTCATCGTGCAGCGCGGCGTGCCACAGCATCAGGCCGACCGGCAGTTCGCCGGCCGCATGGCAGGGCAGCGAGATGGCGCAGCCGTCGAGCATGTTGACGATCGACGGGTTGCGCAGCAGCAGTGCGTTGACGCGAAAGAATTCCTCGTCGCGCTCGGCGCCCGGCGCCACGCTGGCGATGGGGGGCGCGGTGATCGGCACGGTGGGCGACAGCACGGCGTCGAAAGACGACAGCGCCGCTTCGACGCGGGCAATCCATGCGCGCCGGGCATTCACGAGGTCGATGTATTCGTGCGCCTTCATGCCGGCGCCCCGGACGATGCGTTGAGCGACGCGCGGGTCGTAGCCGGCGCCGCTGCGCTCCAGCAGCAGCCGGTGCCAGGCATAGGACTCGGCCGCCGAAAACCCGCCCGTGCCGTTGATTGCCTGCAACTCGGCCAGTTCCGGCAGCTCGATTTCCTCGACCTGGGCACCGCTACTGCGCAGCGTTTGCAGTGCGTCCTCGAAGGCGCTGGCCACCGCGGGCTCGATGTCGTCGAAGAATACGTTCTTCACCACGGCGAGCCGGTAGGCCCCCAGGGAGGCGGCGCCGGCGGTCACACGGCGGGCTGCGAGGATCTCGTGCGCGGCGATGGCGTCCCGGACCGAGCGCGTCATGGTGCAGACCGTGTCGAGCGTGGTCGACAGCGGCAGCGCGCCATCGGCCGGCACGAGGCGGGCGGTGCTCTTGAATCCCACGATGCCGTTCAGTGCCGCCGGAATGCGGATCGAGCCGCCCGTGTCCGAACCGAGCCCGATGAAAGCCGCCCCGGTCGCGACCGAGATGGCGGCTCCGGACGACGAGCCCCCTGGAATGCGCGGCGTGGCGGCGTCGCTCACGTTGACCGGCGTGCCATGGTGCGGGTTGACTCCCACACCCGAAAAAGCGAACTCGGTCATGTTGGTGCGGCCGGTCAGCACGCCGCCCGCGGCGCGCAGCCGCGCGACCGCCACTGCGTCGGCCTTGGCTGCCGGGGCATGCGAAAGCACGACGGAGCCGGCGGGGGTTGGCTGACCCTCGATATCGAAGAGGTCCTTGGCGGTGAAGGCGAGCCCCGCGAGCCTGCTTTGCGGCGCCGACAGTCCGACCTGCTGGCGGGCTTCGTCGAACAGCGTGCGGGTGAAGACGTGGCCGCAGGCCGGAGACTGGGCGATGCCGATGGCATGCTCCAATTCGGTGCGCGCATCGGTGCCACCTGCCAACAGATTCAGACGGGTGGCGTGAAGGTCGTTCATGGGCGGTTGCGAGGGGCGCGGACGGCTTGGTTGCGGGGTGGGGCAAGGAGAAAAGTCAAGGAGGGCCGTGCTATACTCTTTGGGTTTCGCTGACCGCGTGACGGCTACCGCCACACACAGCCAGACACATCCGCAAACCGGCCCAATCAAGGTGTTGCGACTCCATTCGAAGGAGGCGCAAAACGGGCTGGATTTTAGACCCAACCTTTGGAGTAATTTCAATGTCTACCACCATGCGCGAAATGCTGGAAGCCGGTGTCCACTTTGGTCACCAAACCCGCTTCTGGAACCCCAAGATGGCCCCGTTCATCTTCGGCCATCGCAACAAGATTCACATCATCAACCTGGAAAAGTCGCTTCCGATGTTCCAGGATGCGATGAAGTACGCCAAGCAGCTCACCGCCAACCGCGGCACGATCCTCATGGTCGGCACCAAGCGCCAGGCCCGTGAAATCGTGGCTGCCGAAGCCCGCCGCGCCGGCGTGCCGTTCGTGGACACCCGCTGGCTCGGCGGCATGCTGACCAACTTCAAGACCGTCAAGACCTCGATCAAGCGTCTGAAGGACATGAAGGCCCAGCAAGAAGCCGGTCTCGACAGCCTGAGCAAGAAAGAGCAGCTCACGTTCTCGCGCGAAATCGCGAAGCTCGAGAAGGATATCGGCGGCATCCAGGACATGGCTGCGCTGCCGGACGCAATCTTCGTGATCGACGTGGGCTTCCACAAGATCGCCGTGGCAGAAGCCAAGAAGCTCGGCATTCCGCTGATCGGCGTGGTGGACTCCAACCACTCGCCCGAAGGCATCGACTACGTGATCCCCGGCAACGACGACTCGTCGAAGGCCGTCACGCTGTACGCACGCGGCATCGCCGACGCGATCATCGAAGGCCGCAACAGCGCCGGTGGTGACGTGGTCAAGGCCGTCGCCGAAGGCAGCAGCGACGAATTCGTCGAAGTCGAAGAAGGCGCTTCGGCCTGATTGGTGCTCTCGCGAGCCTGAAGAAGGGGCTTTGGTGCCCCTTTTTTTTAACCTGATTTTTGGATTTACGGAGATACAACAATGGCTGCAATCACCGCAAGCATGGTCGGCGAACTGCGCGCAAAGACCGACGCGCCGATGATGGAATGCAAGAAGGCCCTGACCGAGGCCGACGGCAACATGGAAAAGGCCGAAGAGCTGCTGCGCATCAAGCTCGGCAACAAGGCTGGCAAGGCATCGGGCCGCATCACGGCCGAAGGCGTGGTCACGGCTTTCGTCGACGGCGCTGCCGGCGGCATGATCGAGATCAACTGCGAAACCGACTTCGTCACCAAGAACGACAGCTTCCTGGCCCTGGCCAACGCTGCCGCGATGCTGGTCGCCAAGCACAATCCCGCGGACATCGCCGCGCTGGGTGCGCTGCCCTACGAGCAAGACGGCTTCGGCCCCACGCTCGAAGACGTGCGCAAGGGCCTCATCGGCAAGATCGGCGAGAACATGAGCTTCCGCCGCTTCAAGCGCTTTGGCGGCAGCGGCAAGCTGGCTTCGTACCTGCACGGCACGCGCATCGGCGTGATGGTCGAGTTCGAAGGCGACGACACCTCGGCCAAGGACGTTGCGATGCACATCGCCGCCATGAAGCCGGTTGCCATCTCGGCCGCCGACGTGCCTGCTGACCTGATCGAAAAAGAACGTGCTGTTGCCGCCGGCAAGGCCGAGGAAGACCGCAAGACGGCCGAAGCTGAGGGCAAGAAGCCGCAGCCTGCAGACATCGTTGCCAAGCGCATCGAAGGCGGCGTGCAGAAGTACCTCAAGGAAGTCTCGCTGCACAACCAGCCGTTCGTGAAGAACGACAAGCAGACCGTCGAGCAAATGCTCAAGGCCGCCGACACCAGCATCAAGGGCTTCACCCTGTATGTGGTCGGCGAAGGCATTGAAAAGAAGGTCGACGACTTCGCAGCCGAAGTTGCAGCCCAGGTTGCTGCCGCCAAGGCCGCCGCGTAAAAACTGTTACGCCCCAAAGCGACGGCGCACGTGTGTGTGCCGCCGCTTTTTCACCGCCTCGTTCTACACTCGCCCCGCCAACCCCAAGTAAGGAAATTGCCCATGTCTGATGCCCGCCCAGCCCACAAGCGAATCTTGTTGAAGCTGTCGGGCGAGGCGTTAATGGGAGACGATGCCTTTGGTATTAATCGCGCCACCATCGTTCGCATGGTCGAAGAGGTGGCCGAGGTGGTGAACATGGGTGTGGAGCTTGCGGTCGTGATCGGCGGCGGCAACATCTTCCGCGGCGTCGCGGGAGGCTCCGTCGGCATGGACCGCGCCACGGCCGACTACATGGGCATGCTGGCCACGGTCATGAATTCGTTGGCACTGGCCGACGCCATGAACAAGCAAGGGCTGGTGGCGCGCGTCATGTCCGCCATCGCCATCGAGCAGGTGGTCGAGCCTTATGTGCGGCCCAAGGCATTGCAGTATCTCGAAGAGGGCAAGGTCGTGGTGTTTGCGGCGGGCACCGGCAATCCGTTCTTCACCACCGACACGGCCGCCGCGCTGCGCGGCGCAGAGATCGGTGCCGAGCTGGTGCTCAAGGCCACCAAGGTCGACGGCGTGTATTCCGCCGATCCGAAGACCAACCCCAATGCAACGCGCTATACGTCGCTTACTTTCGATGAGGCGATCGCGAAGAATCTCGGCATCATGGACGCCACGGCTTTCGCGCTGTGCCGCGACCAGAAGCTGCCGATCAAGGTGTTCTCGATCTTCAAGAACGGCGCGCTCAAGCGTGTCGTCATGGGCGAGGACGAAGGCACGCTGGTGCATGCCTGAGGAGTAAATTGAGATGACGACCCCCACCATTGCAGAAATTCGCAGCACGACCGATGCGAAGATGAACCAGTCGCTCGCTGCGTTCCAGAACAACCTGACCAAGATCCGTACCGGCCGCGCCAACTCCGCGCTGCTCGACTCGATCCATGTCGATTATTACGGCTCGCAAGTCCCGCTCAGCCAGGTGGCCAACGTGTCGGTGCTCGACTCGCGCACCATCAGCGTCCAGCCCTGGGAAAAGGGCATGGGCGCCAAGATCGAGAAAGCCATTCGCGAAAGCGACCTGGGCCTGAACCCGGCCTCGATGGGCGACCTGATCCGCGTGCCGCTGCCCGCCATGAGCGAAGAGCGCCGCAAGGAAATGACCAAGCTGGTCCGCAACGAAGGCGAAACCGCCAAGATCGCCACGCGCAACCTGCGCCGCGACGCGAACGAAGCCGTCAAGAAGCTGGTCAAGGAAAAGCTCGCCTCCGAAGACGACCAGAAGCGTGCCGAAGCCGAGATCCAGAAGGTCACCGACCGCCACATTGCGGAAATCGATCGTCTGGTCGCGGCCAAGGAAGCGGAGATCATGGCCGTTTGAGGCTGCGCATGGCCCCCTCCTTGCCGCAGATTCCCCGCCACATTGCCATCGTCATGGATGGCAACGGACGCTGGGCCACGCGGCGGTTCCTGCCCCGCGTGGCGGGACACAAGCAGGGCGTCGAGTCGCTGCGGCGCTGCGTCAAGGCCTGCGTCGACCGCGGCGTGGGCATTCTCACGGTCTTCGCGTTCTCGTCGGAAAACTGGAACCGTCCAGCTGAAGAGGTCTCGGGCCTGATGGAAATCATGGTCGGTGCGCTCGCGCGCGAGGTGCCCAAGCTCAGCCGCGACGGCGTGCGGCTGCACTTCGTCGGCGAGCGGGCCGGGCTCTCCAAGAAAATGGTGCAGGGCCTGGTCAACGCCGAGGAAGCCACGGCGCCGAACACCAAGCTGATCCTCAACGTCTGCTTCAACTACGGCGGCCGGTGGGACATTGCCCGCGCCGCCGCCAAGCTGGTGGAGCAGGGCGAGGCCCTCACCGAGGCCAATCTCGACCGCGCCATGGCACTGGCGCACGTGCCCGACCCCGACCTGCTCATCCGCACCGGCGGCGAACAGCGGCTGTCCAACTTCCTGCTCTGGCAGAGCGCCTACTCGGAGCTTTTCTTCAGCAACAAACTCTGGCCCGAGTTCGACGAGGCTGAGCTAGACGCGGGAATTGCCGCGTTCCAGGCCCGCGAGCGCCGGTTCGGCAAAACTTCCGCGCAGGTCACGGCCAGCAGCGATTCCACGTCAGATCGCCAGATGGCCTGAGGGCCTTCTCGGCCCGACTCCTCAGCCGCATGCTCAAACAACGCATCCTCACGGCCATCGTCCTGCTGGCGATCCTGCTGCCGGCACTCTTCTATCCGTCCCACGTTCCCTTTGCCTGCGTCATGCTGGTACTGATCGGCGCCGCGGCATGGGAGTGGGGCCGCCTCAACGGATACGGACAGCGGCTGTCGGTGTTCCTCGGCCTCGAAACAGTCGCGCTGTGCGCGCTTTCGTGGTGGCTCGGGCTGCTTGCGCAGCCGCTGATGCTCATGTGGCTGCTGGCTAGCGCCGCCTGGGTGCTTGGCGGGGCCGCGCTGCTGCGGGTGGCGGTTCCGGGTTGGCCTCGCATTCCGCGTGGCTTGCGCCTGGTGGGCGGCTTGCTGGCGCTGTGGGTGGCATGGCTCGCGGCGGTGCAGGCCCGCGTGGTCGGCATCAACTTCCTGCTCTCGATTCTCGTGCTGGTATGGGTGGCGGACGTTTTCGCGTATTTCGCGGGTCGCGCATTCGGTCTCAAGTTCACGCGCGGCAAGCTCGCGCCCGCCATCAGCCCCGGCAAGAGCTGGGAAGGCGTGTGGGGCGGCATGGCCGGCGTGGTGTTGCTGGCCTTCGCCTGGGTCTGGGCCGACAAGGCCGCGGGCGCCACGGTGGCAAGCCTCTATACCCGGCTGCATGATCGCGGTTGGTGGCTGTTGCTCGTGGGCGTGGTGTTTCTCGCGGCGATGAGCGTCGTCGGCGACCTGGTCGAATCGCTGATCAAGCGCAGTGCCGGCGCCAAGGACAGCAGCCGCCTGCTGCCGGGCCACGGCGGCGTGCTCGACCGCGTGGATGCCCTCTTGCCGGTACTTCCCATTGCAATGATGCTGGCTTCCTTGTGAACACACCCAAACAACGCATCACGGTGCTGGGTTCGACCGGTTCGGTCGGGGTCAGCACGCTCGATGTCATTTCGCGCCATCCCGACCGCTTCGAGGTCTTCGCGCTGTCCGCCTCGACCAAGGTCGACGAGCTGCTGGCGCAGTGCGCACGGTTTTCGCCCCGGTTCGCGGTCATGGCCAGCCCGGCGCATGCGGCGCAGCTGGCAGAAAAGCTGAGTCAAAATGATCTTCCTACGCGAGTATTGAACGGCATCGACGCTATTGAAAAGATAGCATCGCACGAAGAAGTCGATGCGGTCATGGCCGCCATCGTGGGGGCCGCAGGCCTCGGCCCCTGCCTGGCCGCGGCGCGCGCCGGCAAGCGCCTGCTGCTGGCCAACAAGGAAGCGCTGGTGGTCGGCGGCGAGCTGTTCATGCGCACCGTGCGCGAGGGCGGCGCCACGCTGCTGCCCATCGACAGCGAACACTCGGCCATCTTCCAGTCGCTGCCGGAAGATCCTTCGACCTGGTCGCGCCGTATCGACAAGATCATCCTGACCGCGTCGGGCGGCCCATTTCGCACGCGCGCGCCCGAGACTCTCGGTTCGGTCACGCCCGAGCAGGCCTGCGCCCATCCGAACTGGGTCATGGGCCGCAAGATTTCTGTCGATTCCGCCACCATGATGAACAAGGCGCTCGAGGTGATCGAGGCGCGCCATCTGTTCGGTGTGCTGCCCGAACAGATCGAGGTGGTCATCCATCCCCAGAGTGTGGTGCATTCGATGGTGCAGTTCACCGATGCATCGGTGATCGCCCAGCTCGGGACCCCCGACATGCGCGTGCCCATCGCTGTCGGCTTGGCGTGGCCCGAGCGCATCGAAAGCGGTGCGGGGCGCCTCGACTTCCGCCAGATGGCGGCGCTGAGCTTCGATGCCCCCGATGCGGCGCTTTTTCCGGGCCTGGGCCTGGCCTGGCATGCGCTGCGCGCGGCACCCGGGACCACGGCGGTGCTCAATGCTGCCAACGAAGTCGCGGTCGAGGCCTTTCTCGACAGGCGCCTGCGCTTCGACCGCATTCATGCGGTCAACATGGAAACTTTGGAGGCCATTGCCCCCTCCAAGCCCGCATCGCTGGCCGACCTGCTGGCGCTTGATGCCAGTGCGCGGGCGGCCGCCAATGCCGCGGCACTGCGCTTTGCGGCCTGACACCCCCGTCAACAGAGGATCCGGATGCTTACCGTCATAGCTTTCGTGGTTGCACTCGGCATCCTCATTGCCGTGCACGAGTACGGCCACTACCGCGTCGCGGTGGCGTGCGGCGTCAAGGTCCTGCGGTTCTCGGTCGGCTTCGGCAAGACCCTCTACCGCTGGCAGCCCAAGCGGCAGCATCCGGGCCAGGAAACCGAATTCGTCATTGGTGCGTTCCCTCTGGGCGGCTACGTCAAGATGCTGGATGAGCGCGAGGGGCCGGTCGCGCCGGAAGAGCGCCACCGTGCCTTCAACACGCAGCCGCTGCGATCGCGTGCCGCCATTGTTGCCGCGGGGCCTATTGCCAACCTGTTGCTCGCAGTGGTGCTTTACACGGCCGTCAACTGGATCGGCGTGGACGAGCCCGTCGCCAAGCTGGCCCGGCCCGTCGCGGCCTCACTGGCCGAGGCCGCGGGCTTGCGCGGCGGCGAGCACGTCACGCGCGCCGGCTTCGAGGGCGACCTGGAGCCGGTGCAGTCGTTCGAAGACCTGCGCTGGCGGATGACGCGCGGCGCCCTTGACGGCCGGGACCTCACGATCGAGGTGGCGGGCGAGGGCGGGCAGGCTGCACGGCAGATCGTCCTGTCCCTGAGTCGCATCGAAGCCAAGGACGCCGACCCGCAGATGTTTCGCAAGATCGGCGTGGTCGCCCCGTTGACCCGGCCCGAGATCGGCCAGGTGATGGCCGGCAGCGCCGCAGACCGTGCGGGCCTTCGAAGCGGCGACGTGGTTCGCGCCGTGGGAAACACCGCCATCGTCGACGGACAGCAATTGCGCGAAGTGATCCGCACGTCGATCGACGGCGACCAGCCTCGTGCGCAGACCTGGCAAGTCCGGCGTGGCGACCAGTCGATCGAGCTTGAAGTCAAGCCCGAACTGCGCGAGGAGGGCGCCGTGAAGGTCGGCCGTATCGGTGCGTATGTCGGTGCGCCACCCGAGATGGTCACGGTTCGGCAGGGGCCCATCGACGGCGTCTGGCGCGGCATCGTGCGCACCTGGGAGGTCTCGGCCCTCACCGTCCGCATGATGGGCAAGATGGTGATCGGCGAGGCTTCGCTCAAGAATTTGAGCGGGCCGCTCACGATCGCCGACTATGCGGGCAAGTCAGCGAGCCTCGGCTTCACCCAGTACCTGGTGTTCCTCGCGCTGATCAGCGTGAGCCTTGGCGTGCTGAATCTCATGCCGCTGCCGGTCCTCGATGGGGGGCACCTGATGTATTATCTTTGGGAGGGCCTGACCGGCAAGAGCGTCTCTGACGCCTGGATGGAACGGCTGCAGCGCGGCGGAGTCGCCTTGCTGCTGGTCATGATGTCGGTCGCACTATTCAACGACGTCACGCGGCTCTTTGGTTAACTTTCTGCCGGCCCTTTCCGCGCCGGCCCAATTCACAGATGAACACAAACTTCAGTCGCTTTCGCCTGCGTAGCGTTGCCGCGGTAGTGGCCAGCGCGTTGGCGGCCACGGCAGCTTGGGCCGTCGAGCCTTTCACGGTGCGCGACATTCGCGTCGAGGGCTTGCAACGGGTCGAGCCCGGCACGATCTTCGCATCGCTGCCGCTGCGTGTCGGCGACACCTACAGCGACGAACGCGGCTCCGCCGCCATTCGCGCGCTGTTCGACCTGGGTTTGTTCAAGGACGTGCGCATCGACGTCAACGGCAACGTGCTGGTGGTGATCGTCGAAGAGCGGCCCACCATCGCCGACGTCGATTTCGTCGGCGCCAAGGAATTCGAAAAGGCTGCGCTCCAGAAAGCGCTGCGCGAAGTCGGCCTGGCTGACGGCCGGCCTTACGACAAGGCACTGGCCGACCGCGCCGAGCAGGAGCTCAAGCGCCAGTACGTGAGCCGGAACCTCTACAACGCGCAGATCGTGACCACGGTCACGCCCATCGAGCGCAACCGGGTGAACCTTACGTTCACCGTGACCGAGGGCGACTCCGCCCGCATTCGCGAAGTGCGCGTGATCGGCAACAAGGCATTCAGCGAATCGACCCTGCTGAGCCTGTTCGACCAGGACAGCGGCGGCTTCATGAGCTGGTACACCAAGTCCAACCAGTACTCGCGTTCCAAGCTCAACGCCGACCTGGAAACGCTTCGTTCGTACTACATCACGCGCGGCTATCTCGAATTCCGCATCGATTCGACCCAGGTTGCCATTTCGCCGGACCGCCAGGATCTGTCGGTGACCGTCAACATCACCGAAGGCGAAAAATTCGTGGTGGCCGGGGTCAAGCTCGACGGCAACTATCTCGGTCGCGATGAGGAATTCAAGTCGCTCGTGACCATCAAGCCCGGCGAACCCTACAACGGCGAGCAGGTCACCGAAACCACCAAGGCCTTCACCGACTATTTCGGCACCTTCGGCTACGCGTTTGCGCGCGTGCAGGCACGCCCCGAAATCGACCGCGTCAACAACCGCGTCACCTTGACGCTGCAGGCCGAGCCTTCGCGCCGCGTCTACGTGCGCCGTGTCGCCGTGGGCGGCAACGCCAAGACGCGCGACGAAGTGATTCGGCGCGAGTTCCGCCAGTTCGAGGCCTCGTGGTACGACGGCGACAAGATCAAGCTTTCGCGCGACCGCGTGGACCGCCTTGGCTTCTTCACCGAAGTGAACGTCGAGACCCAGGAGATTCCGGGTTCGCCCGACCAGGTCGACCTGGTCGTCAACGTGGCGGAAAAGCCCACCGGCAGCCTTCAGCTCGGTGCCGGCTACTCCAGCGCCGAAAAGGTGGCTCTCACCTTCGGCATCTCGCAAGAGAATGTTTTCGGTTCGGGCAATTTCCTGGGCGTGCAGGTCAACACCAGCAAGTACAACCGCACGCTGTCGGTGACCACCACGGATCCGTACTTCACGAAGGACGGCATCTCGCGCACGATCAGCGTCTACCACACCACCACGCGTCCGTACTCGACCAACATCGACGGCGACTACAAGCTGGTCAACCAGGGCGCATCCATCCGCTTCGGCGTGCCATTCAGCGAGATCGACACGGTCTTCTTCGGCGCCGGCCTCGAGCGCTATGCGTTCGAGCCGAACACCTCGACCTCGTTCTCGGGTCTCTACACGCCAGCGTCGTACCTTCGGTATTTCCAGTGCTCCAAGGATGCGACCGGCCTCTTCGTGACCGAGTGCGACCAGAAGAGCGTGTGGGGCGTGCCGCTCACAGTCGGTTGGGGCCGCGACAACCGCGACAGCGCGCTGGTTCCAACCACCGGGCGCCTGCAGCGGGCCAACCTCGAGTTGGGCGTTGGCGGCGACATGCAGTACATCAAGACGAACTACCAGTACCAACAGTTCTTCGCGATCAACAAGCAATACACCTTCGCAATCAACGCGGACGTTGGCTATGCCAAGCCGCTGGGCAGCAAGGTCTACCCGATCTTCAAGAACTTCTACGCTGGTGGCCTGGGCTCTATCCGCGGCTTCGAGCAGAACTCGCTGGGCCCGCGCGACGTACCGCTGCTTGGCCAGACCGAAGGCGCCGCACTGGGCGGTACCAAGAAGGCGGTCTTCAATGCCGAACTCAGCACGCCGTTCCCCGGCGCCGGCAACGACCGCACTCTTCGTCTTTACGGCTTCTTCGACGTCGGCAATGTGTTCGGTTCGCGCGCCGAAGGCCTGACCGACGAGCAGTACAAGGCCCAGAAGAAGCTGCGCGCCTCGGTAGGCGTCGGGGTCAGCTGGATCTCGCCGCTGGGTCCGCTGCGCCTTGCCTACGCCTTCCCCGTCAAGTCCCAAAAGGAAGTGCTGGATCCGAATACCGGCTTCGTTGTGATCCCGAAGGATAGAATCCAGCGCTTGCAATTCCAGATTGGAACGTCTTTCTAAATGAAGCATTTGATTCGCGCTGCGGCTGGCGCGTTGTTGATTCCTGTTTTTGCACTGGTTGCCGTGCCCGCGGCCCAGGCGCAGGAAACCTTTCGCATCGGATTCGTGAATCCGGACCGCGTGCTGCGTGAAGCCCAGCCGGCCAAGGCCGCGCAAGCCAAGCTCGAGGCCGAGTTCCTCAAGCGCGAGAAAGATGTCACGGCGCAGGGCGAGGCACTGAAAACGGCCTCCGAAAAGTTCGAGCGCGAGGCGGCCACCTTGTCCGAGAGCCAGCGTGCTTCGCGCCAGCGGGCGTTGGTCGACCAGGACCGCGACTTCCAGCGCCGCCGCCGCGAGTTCCAGGAGGATCTCAATGCGCGCAAGAACGAAGAGCTCCAACAGGTCTACGAGCGTGCCAACCGCGTGGTGAAGCAGGTGGCCGAGGCTGAAAAGTACGACGCCATCCTGCAGGAAGCGATCTACATCAATCCGAAGCACGACATCACGGACAAGGTGATCAAGGCGCTGAACGCCTCGACCCCTTCTTCGACAACGGGCGGCAAGTAACGCCGCGAAAAACGGCGTGTCACTGCAGCTCGGAGCCATTGTCAGCGCCCTGGGGGGCGAGCTCCACGGGGACGCGGCGCTGTCCATCGAACGGCTAGCGCCGCTTCAGAATGCACAGCCCGATGCGCTCAGCTTCCTGAGCCATCCCAAATACCAGCAGGAACTGGCGGCCTCCAAGGCCGCTTGCGTGATCGTTTCGCCCGCCATGCGCGACGCCGCGGCGGCACGCGGAGCGTACATCGTCGCTCCTGATCCCTATCTTTATTTCGCACGCCTCACGCAGTTGTGGAAGGCGCACCATGCGCGCCCCGAGGCCGACCGCATCCATCCCTCCTCGGTGATCCATCCTGAAGCCATTGTGGACGCGACGGCTCGCATCGGCGCGTTGTGCGTGGTGGAGCGGGGCGCACGCATCGGAGCCGGCACGGTCCTGAAGTCGCGCGTGACGATCAGCGAAGACTGCGTGGTCGGCGAGCGCTGCCTGCTGCATCCTGGCGTGGTGATCGGCGCCGACGGCTTCGGCCTGGCGCCGCACCAGGGCACGTGGGTCAAGATCGAGCAGCTGGGGGCGGTGCGCATCGGCAACGACGTCGAGATCGGCGCCAACACCTGCATCGACCGCGGCGCGCTCGACGACACCGTCATCGAAGATGGCGTCAAGCTCGACAACCTGATCCAGATCGGCCACAACGTGCGCGTCGGCAAGCACACGGCCATGGCGGGCTGCGTCGGCGTGGCGGGCAGTGCCACCATTGGGGCGCACTGCACCTTTGGCGGCGGCGCCATCGTGCTGGGACATCTCACCGTGGCCGACGGCGTTCATGTTTCGGCCGCGACGGTGGTCACACGCTCGATCCACAAGGCCGGCCAGTACACCGGCATGTTCCCCATCGACGACAATGCGAGCTGGGAAAAAAATGCTGCAACGCTCAAGCAGTTGCACAGCCTGCGCGAACGACTCAAGGCGCTGGAAAAGGCCCCCCAGAAAAAGTGAAGACGATGCAGGAACAGAAAATCATGACGACGACGCTCGATATCCATCAAATCCTCAAGCTGCTGCCCCACCGCTATCCGTTCTTGCTGGTGGATCGCGTGCTGGGCATGGAAAAGGGCAAGCGCATCACGGCGCTCAAGAATGTGACGATGAACGAGCCGTTCTTCAACGGCCACTTTCCTCATCGCCCGGTCATGCCGGGCGTGCTGATGCTCGAAGCCATGGCGCAGGCGGCGGCGCTGCTGTCGTTCCATTCGCTGGACATCGTGCCCGACGACAACACGGTCTACTACTTTGCGGCCATCGACGGCGCGCGCTTCAAGCGCCCCGTGGAGCCCGGCGACCAGCTCACGCTCGAAGTCGAGATCGAACGCATGAAGGCCGGCATCTCGAAGTTCAAGGGCCGCGCGCTGGTGGGCAGCGAACTGGCCTGCGAGGCCACGCTGATGTGCGCCATGCGCCAGATCAACTGATCCTGCGGCGGTTACGACAAGGCATGACGCAGGTTCATTCGACAGCGCTCATCGACCCGAAGGCAGAACTCGACGCCTCGGTTTCGGTGGGGCCCTACACCATCGTCGGTCCGCACGTGCGGATCGGTGCCGGCACGAGCATCGGCGCGCACTGCGTGATCGAGGGCCGCACCACCATCGGCCGCGACAACCGGATCTTCCAGTTTTCGTCGCTCGGCGCGGTCCCGCAGGACAAGAAATACGCCGGTGAGCCGACCGAGCTCGTCATCGGCGACCGTAACGTCATTCGCGAGTTCTGCACCTTCAATCTCGGCGTTCCGGGGGCGGGCGGCATCACGCGCGTGGGCAACGACAACTGGATCATGGCGTACACGCACATCGCGCACGACTGCCGCATCGATGACCACACCACGCTGGCCAACAACACCACGCTGGCCGGCCACGTGCACCTGGCCGACTGGGTCACCATCGGCGGGCTGACCGGCATTCACCAGTTCGTCTCGGTCGGCGCCCATGCGATGGTCGGTTTTGCCAGTGCTGTGTCGCAAGACGTGCCTCCCTTCATGCTGGTCGACGGCAATCCGTTGGCGGTGCGCGGCTTCAATCTCGTCGGCCTGCGCCGCCGCGATTTTTCGGCACCGCGGCTCGCCGCGGTGAAGCAGATGCATCGCCTGCTGTACCGGCAGGGCAAGACGCTCGAAGAAGCGCGTGCCGGCATCACCGCCTTGGCGGCCGACACGCCCGAGGCGGCCGAGGATGTGGCGCTGATGGAGCGCTTCCTGGCCAATTCAACGCGCGGCATCGCGCGTTGAAGTAACTGTCGGCATGGGCAAGGACGAACAGCGGCGGTTCGCGCTGGTCGCGGGCGAAGCTTCCGGCGACCTGCTGGCGGGCCTTCTTCTCGATGGCCTGCAGGCGCGGTGGCCCTCGCTCCAGACGGTGGGCATCGGCGGGCCGCGCATGCTTGCGCACGGCCTGCAGAGCTGGTGGCCGCAAGAAAAACTGGCCGTGCGCGGCTACATCGAGGTGCTGCGCCACTATGCCGAGATTGCCGGTATCCGCCGCCAGCTCAAGGCGCGGCTGCTGCGCGAATGGCCGGAGCTCTTCATCGGCGTCGACGCCCCCGACTTCAACCTCGATCTCGAGGCCGGATTGCGCGGCCGCGGCATGAAGACGGTGCATTTCGTCTGTCCCTCGATCTGGGCCTGGCGCCCTGACCGCATTGAAAAGATACGCGCCGCGGCCGACCACGTGCTGTGCATCTTCCCGTTCGAGCCCGCGCTGCTGGCCGAAAATGGCGTGCAGGGCAGCTACGTTGGCCATCCGCTGGCCAATGTGATTCCCATGGCGCCTGATCGTGGCGCGGCCCGTGCTGCGCTGGGCCTCGCACCCGACGCGGAGGTCGTCGCCTTGCTGCCCGGCAGCCGCCGTTCGGAAGTGCGCTACCTCGCCGCCCGGTTCTTTGCCGCCGCCGCGCAGATGCTGAAGGCAAGGCCCGCGCTCCAGTTCGTTGCGCCCATCCTGCCGAGCCTGCGCGTCGAGGTCGAGGCCCTGTTGAAGGCCAGCGGCATCGCCGGGCGCGTGACCTTGCTCAACGGCCAGTCGCATGCCGCGCTGGCCGCCTGCGACGTCACGCTGATTGCCAGCGGAACCGCCACGCTCGAGGCGGCGCTGTTCAAACGGCCGATGGTCATTGCCTACAACATGAACGCGCTGTCGTGGCGCCTCATGCAGCGCAAGCAGCTCCAGCCTTGGGTCGGCCTGCCCAACATCCTGTCGCGCGAGTTCGTGGTGCCCGAGCTCCTGCAGGACGCGGCCACGCCGGAGGCGCTGGCCCATGCCACGCTCGCCTGGCTCGATGCGCCCGAGAAGACGCAGGCGCTGCAACAAAAATTTTCAGAGCTGCACGTGCAACTGCAGCGCGATACGCCGACACTTTGCGCCGATGCGATCCAGAAAGTTCTTGAAGGCTGAGCAGGCTGCCCTCGTGTGGGACGCCCCGGGCCTTGTTGCGGGCGTGGACGAGGCGGGCCGCGGACCGCTGGCCGGGCCGGTGGTGGCGGCGGCCGTCATCCTGGACGACCAGCGCCCGATCCGCGGCCTCGCCGATTCCAAGACGCTCACGGCGCAGCAACGCGAACGCCTGCACGACCAGATCCTGGCCAAGGCGCTGTGCTGTTCGGTGGCGCAGGCGAGTGTGGAAGAAATCGACACCCACAACATTCTGCAGGCCACGATGCTCGCGATGCGCCGCGCGGTCGAGGGTCTGCGGCTGAAGCCTGCCAAAGTGCTGGTCGATGGCAACCGCCTGCCGACTCTGGACGTGCTGGCTGAAGCCATCGTCAAGGGCGACGCCCGGATCAAGGCGATTTCCGCTGCTTCGATCCTGGCCAAGGTCTACCGCGACCGCCTGTGCGAGCAGCTCCACGTCGAGTTTCCCCATTACGGCTTTGCCGGCCACAAGGGCTACGGCACGCCGGAGCACCTGGAGGCGCTGCAGCGCCACGGTGCTTGCGTGCATCACCGCAGGTCGTTCAGTCCGGTGGCCGCGGCGTTGGCGCGCACGATGGCCGATGCGGCTGCGCTGGCCGAAGCCGCCATGCCGGTGCCGGTGGTCATTGCAACGGTCGAGACCGTGCACCTCGAGCTGCGCGCCGAGCGCTGAGCCGCCAAATGACCACCCCGACCGGCGCGAGCCACATCAGCTCGCGCGACAACCCGCTGCTCAAGGACTTGCGCAAGCTGGCCCAGGACCCGGGCGCCTACCGCAAACTCGGCCGCCTCTGGCTCGAAGGCGACCATCTCTGCCGCGCGGCACTTGCGCGGGGGGTCGAACCCGCCATCGCCGTTTTTTCCGCATCATTTTGGCCGTTGGCTCCCGCCGAATGGGCAAATGCTGCTACCAAAACCGTAGTGATTGACGATGATCTTTTGCGCGCCGTCAGCGGACTGGAATCGCCGGCGCCGATGGGATTCGTGCTCGACCTGCCTTCCCGGCCCGCGCTGCTGCCCGACGCGCCGAGTGTCGTGCTCGACCGGCTGCAGGATGCCGGCAATGCCGGGTCCATCCTGCGCAGCGCGGCGGCCTTTGGTTTCAAGCAGGTGATCGCGCTCAAGGGCACGGCGGCGCTGTGGGCGCCGAAGGTGCTGCGCGCGGGCATGGGCGCGCACTTTGGCCTCCGGCTGATCGAAGGCGTGGAAGCCGACGCACTCGACGAGCTGAACGTGCCGCTGCTGGCCACCAGTTCGCACCGGGGCGAATGGCTGCACGAGGCGCGCCTGCCAAACCCCTGCGCCTGGCTGATGGGCCACGAGGGGCAGGGCGTTTCGCCGGCGCTCGAAGCACGGGCCACGCATCACATCCGCATTGCGCAGCCGGGCGGCGAGGAGTCGCTGAACGTGGCTGCCGCGGCGGCCATCTGCCTGCACGCGAGCGGCGCGGCCGGGTTTGCGCAGGCCGTTTCCTGATTTGCCAATGCCATAAAGGCATGAGGCGCGTATGTTTTACGGCCCCCCGAGGCGGGAGAGCGATGCCACCGAGCTACAATCGGGGGCTTACTCGCAATAGCGTCGCCCGGCCGCCTTTAACGCCAAAATCCCCTTAAGCAGCAGTCCGCAGGCAACGCGCCTGGGGCTCCGGGCGACCGTAACCATCCGGAGAACCCAGTGCTTTTGTCTCTCAAGGGAAGTTTCCCGCCCGCCATCCTGGCGCTCGCAGACGGCACGGTCTTTCAAGGCAATTCGATCGGAGCCGCCGGCTCCACGACCGGTGAGGTGGTGTTCAACACCTCCATGACCGGTTACCAGGAAATCCTCACCGACCCGAGTTATTGCCAGCAGATCGTAACGCTCACGTATCCGCACATCGGCAACTACGGCGTCAACGGGGAAGACATCGAAGCCGACAAGATCCATGCCGCTGGCCTGATCATCAAAGACCTGCCGCTCGTCGCATCCAATTTCCGCAAGACGGCCACGCTGAGCGAATACCTCGTGGCCGGCAAGACGGTGGCCATCGCCAACATCGACACCCGCAAGCTGACCCGCCACCTGCGCACCCATGGCGCGCAGAACGGCTGCATCCTGGGCCTGGGCGCGGGTGAAGCCGTGACACAGGCGCTGATCGACAAGGCCATTGCCGCCGCCAAGGGCGCGCCCAACATGGCCGGGCTCGATCTGGCCAAGGTCGTGTCGGTGAAGCAGACCTACGAGTGGACCGAAACCGAGTGGAAGCTGGGCGCCGGCTACGGCGTGCAGATCACGCCCAGGTTCCACGTGGTGGCTTTCGACTACGGCGTCAAGAAGAACATCCTGCGCATGATCGCGCAGCGCGGCGCCCGCATCACCGTGGTGCCGGCGCAAACGCCCGCCGCGGATGTGCTCAAGCTCAAGCCCGATGGCATCTTCCTGGCCAACGGCCCGGGCGACCCGGAGCCTTGCGACTACGCCATCAGCGCGGTCAAGGAACTCATCGAGACCGGCATTCCGACCTTCGGCATCTGCCTGGGCCACCAGATCATGGCGCTGGCTTCGGGTGCGAAGACTTTCAAGATGAAGTTCGGCCACCACGGCGCCAACCATCCGGTGAAAGACCTGGACAACGGCCGCGTGAGCATCACCAGCCAGAACCACGGCTTCGCGGTCGACGAGAAGTCGCTGCCGGCCAACCTGCGCGCCACCCACATCAGCCTGTTCGACAACACGCTGCAGGGCCTCGCCCGCACCGACAAGCCGGCGTTCTGCTTCCAGGGCCACCCTGAAGCCTCGCCCGGCCCGCACGACATCGGCTACCTGTTCGACCGCTTCACCGCGCTCATGGAGCAGGCACGTGGCTGATGCACCCGCGGTGCTCGACGCTTCGGTCATCGCCGCCTTGCGCGATGCCGAGGGCAAGATTTACGCGCTGCGCGGCCTCAAGGTCATGCTGGCGCAGGACCTTGCCGCGCTCTATGGCGTCGAGACCCGGGTGCTGTTGCAGGCCATGCGCCGCAACCTCGATCGTTTTCCGGCGGATTTCGCCTTCACCCTGGAGGACCAGGACCTCGAGAATTTGAAATCACAACTTGTGATCTCAAAACCTGAGAAGCCGGGTTCCGGTGGCGCGCGCTACCGAAGCGTGGCGTTCACCGAACAGGGCGTGGCCATGTTGTCGAGCGTGCTGCGCAGCGAACGCGCCGTGGCCGTCAACATCGAGATCATGCGTACCTTCGTCAAGCTGCGCAGCATGCTGTCGGAGCACGCCGATCTCAAACGCAAGCTGAACGCGCTGGAACAGCGATACGACCAGAACTTTCGCGATGTATTCAACGCGATCCATCAACTGATGGATGAGCCGAAGCCGGGCGCCTACAGCGGCCGCGGCATCGGATTCACCAAGGACAAATAAGATGCCCAAGCGCTCAGACCTCAAATCCATTCTCATCATCGGCGCCGGCCCGATCATCATCGGCCAGGCCTGCGAGTTCGACTACTCCGGCGTGCAGGCCTGCAAGGCTTTGCGCGAGGAGGGCTACAAGGTCATCCTGATCAACAGCAATCCTGCGACGATCATGACCGACCCGGCCACGGCCGACGTCACCTACATCGAGCCCATCACCTGGCAGACGGTTGAAAAAATCATCGCCAAGGAGCGCCCCGACGCGATCCTGCCGACCATGGGCGGCCAGACCGCGCTCAACTGCGCGCTCGACCTCTGGCGCAACGGCGTGCTCGACAAGTACACGGGCGCCGCCACCAACAAGCCTGTCGAACTCATCGGTGCCACGCCCGAAGCCATCGACAAGGCCGAAGACCGCCTGAAGTTCAAGGACGCGATGACCAAGATCGGCCTCGGATCGGCGCGCTCCGGCATCGCCCACTCGATGGACGAAGCCTGGGCCGTGCAGAAGACGTTGGGCTTCCCGACCGTGATCCGCCCCAGCTTCACGCTCGGCGGCACCGGCGGCGGTATCGCCTACAACCCCGACGAATTCGAGACCATCTGCAAGCGCGGCATCGAAGCCTCGCCGACCAACGAGCTGCTGATCGAAGAGTCGCTGCTCGGCTGGAAAGAGTACGAGATGGAAGTCGTGCGCGACAAGGCCGACAACTGCATCATCGTCTGCTCGATCGAAAACCTCGACCCGATGGGCGTGCACACCGGCGACTCGATCACCGTGGCTCCCGCGCAGACGCTGTCCGACAAGGAATACCAGATTCTCCGCAACGCCTCGCTGGCCGTGCTGCGCGAGATCGGCGTGGACACCGGTGGCTCGAATGTGCAGTTCTCGATCAACCCGAAGGATGGCCGCATGGTCGTCATCGAGATGAACCCGCGCGTCTCGCGTTCGTCGGCGCTGGCCTCCAAGGCCACGGGCTTCCCGATCGCCAAGGTCGCGGCCAAGCTGGCCGTGGGCTACACGCTCGACGAGCTGCGCAACGAAATCACCGGTGGCGCCACGCCCGCGTCGTTCGAACCGTCGATCGACTACGTGGTCACCAAGATCCCGCGTTTCGCGTTCGAAAAATTCCCGCAGGCCGATTCGCGCCTCACCACGCAGATGAAGTCGGTGGGAGAGGTGATGGCCATGGGGCGCACCTTCCAGGAGTCGTTCCAGAAGGCGCTGCGCGGCCTTGAAGTGGGCGTCGACGGCCTGAACGAGAAGACGCAGGATCGCGAAGTGCTCGAAAAGGAACTGGGCGAGCCCGGCCCCGAGCGCATCTGGTACGTGGGCGATGCCTTCGCCATGGGCCTGAGCGTCGATGAAGTGTTCGCGCTGACCAAGATCGACCCGTGGTTCCTGGTGCAGATCGAAGAGATCGTGAAGATCGAACTCGAACTCGAAACCAAGTCACTGGACGACATCGACAAGGACACGCTGCTGGCACTCAAGAAGAAGGGCTTCTCCGACCGGCGCCTGGCCAAGCAGCTCAAGACCACCGACACGGCCATCCGCGAAAAGCGCCGCGCCCTGGGCGTGCGCCCGGTCTACAAGCGCGTGGACACCTGCGCGGCCGAGTTCGCGACCAACACGGCCTACATGTACTCGACGTATGAAGACGAGTGCGAAGCCGACCCGACGGACAGGAAGAAGATCATGGTGCTCGGCGGCGGTCCCAACCGCATCGGCCAGGGCATCGAGTTCGACTACTGCTGCGTGCACGCCGCGCTCGCCATGCGCGAGGACGGCTACGAGACCATCATGGTCAACTGCAATCCCGAGACTGTGTCGACCGACTACGACACCTCCGACCGCCTGTACTTCGAGCCGCTCACGCTCGAAGACGTGCTCGAGATCGTCGACAAGGAAAAGCCGCTCGGCGTGATCGTGCAGTACGGCGGCCAGACGCCGCTCAAGCTCGCGCTCGACCTCGAAGCCAACGGCGTGCCGATCATCGGCACCTCGCCCGACATGATCGATGCGGCCGAAGACCGCGAGCGCTTCCAGAAGCTGCTGCACGAGCTGGGCCTGCGCCAGCCGCCGAACGCCACTGCGCGTACCGAACCTGAAGCGCTCGAAAAGGCCGCCGCCCTGGGCTACCCGCTGGTGGTTCGCCCCAGCTACGTGCTCGGCGGCCGCGCGATGGAAATCGTGCACGAGCAGCGCGACCTCGAGCGCTACATGCGCGAAGCGGTCAAGGTGAGCAACGACTCGCCGGTGCTGCTCGACCGCTTCCTGAACGACGCGGTCGAGTGCGACGTCGACTGCATCCGCGACGGCGAAGGCGCCACGCTGATCGGCGGCGTGATGGAACACATCGAACAGGCCGGCGTGCACTCGGGCGACTCCGCCTGCTCGCTGCCGCCCTACAGCCTGAGCGCCGAAACCATCGCCGAGCTGAAGCGCCAGAGCGCCGCGATGGCGAAGGCGCTCAATGTGGTCGGCCTGATGAACGTGCAGTTCGCGATCCAGCAGAAGGATGGCAAGGACGTCATCTACGTGCTCGAAGTGAACCCGCGTGCTTCCCGCACCGTACCCTACGTGAGCAAGGCCACCGGCATCCAGCTCGCCAAGGTGGCGGCACGCTGCATGGCCGGACAGTCGCTCAAGTCGCAGGGCGTGACGAAGGAAGTCACACCGCCGTACTTCAGCGTGAAGGAGGCCGTGTTCCCATTCGTCAAGTTCCCGGGCGTGGATACGATCCTCGGCCCCGAGATGAAGTCCACTGGCGAAGTGATGGGCGTGGGCAAGACCTTCGGCGAAGCCTTCGTGAAGTCGCAGCTGGGCGCCGGCACGCACCTGCCGAAGTCGGGCAAGGTCTTCATCTCGGTGAAGAACAACGACAAGGCGCGCGCGGTCGAAGTGGCGCGCGGCCTGGTCAAGCTGGGCTTCGAGATCATCGCCACCAAGGGCACGGCCGCGGCCATCGGCGCCGCGGGCATCGAATGCGCGACGGTGAACAAGGTGACCGAAGGCCGCCCGCATATCGTGGACATGATCAAGAACAACGAGATTGCGCTGGTCATCAACACGGTGGAAGAGCGCCGCAACGCGATCACCGATTCGCGGCAGATCCGCACCTCGGCGCTGCTGGCGCGCGTGACCACCTTCACCACGATTTTCGGCGCCGAAGCCGCAGTCGAGGGCATGGGCTTCATGGACGAACTCGGCGTGATCTCGGTGCAGGAGATGCACGCGCAGCTGGCAGCGGTGGCCTGAGCCTGAGCGCCATCATGGAAACCCAGCTCGTCGAACTGGACCTTGCCGACTGGAGCGCGGCCGCGCCGAACGAGGCGTGGATCGCGGCGCTCGAAGCGGGCAAGGTGCTGTACTTTCCGCGCCTGGGCTTCGAGCTGCTGCCCGAAGAGCGCAGCCTGCTGACGCCCAGCCTGCTGTCGCCCAACGTGCGGAACATCAGCCTCGACGCCAACGGCAAGCTCAAGGGCGCCGTCGGCGACAAGGCGGTGCAGCGCACCGCGACGGCGATGGTGGGGCGGTTTCGGGCGCAGGCGCAGCAGCTGATCCACGGTCTGCTGCCGCACTACACACCCGCTTTGCGGCTGGCCCCCACCAGCTACCGTCCGGCGCAGGTCGAGACGCGCGTGCAGTCGTGGCGCGCGGACGACCGGCGCCTGCACGTCGATGCGTTCCCGTCGCGCCCCAACTACGGCGAGCGCATCCTGCGCGTGTTCACCAACGTCAATCCCGACGGCGCACCGCGCGTCTGGCGCGTGGGCGAGCCCTTCGAGGACATCGCCAGGCGCTTCCTGCCTCGCGCCAAGCCCTACGCGCGCTGGCAGGCGAAGCTGCTGCAAGCCCTGCACGTGACCAAGTCGTTCCGCAGCGAGTACGACCACCTGATGCTGCAGCTGCACGACGGCATGAAGTCGGACATGGCCTACCAGGAAAGTTCGCCGCAGGAAACTGCGAAGTTCCCGCCTGGTTCGGTGTGGGTGTGCTTTTCCGACCAGACCTCGCACGCCGTGATGGCGGGGCAGTACATGCTCGAGCAGACCCTTCATCTGCCCGCGGCGAAGCAATACAATCCAGATTCGAGCCCGCTCGCCATCCTGAGCCGGCTGACCGGACGCACCCTCGTCTGATCCTGTCCCCCAATCGACCGCCGAACGGCAGCGTTCGGCGGTTTCGCTTTATGGAGAACCAAACATGGCCACCATTCCAATTACCAAGCGCGGTGCCGAGAAACTGCGCGCTGAATTGCATCAGCTCAAGACCGTGGACCGCCCCTGGGTCATCAATGCGATTTCCGAGGCGCGTGCACAGGGTGACCTGAGCGAGAACGCCGAATACGAAGTCGCGAAAGACCGCCAGGGCTTCATCGAAGGCCGCATCCAGGAAGTCGAGGGCAAGCTCTCGGCAGCGCAGATCATCGATCCGACCGAACTGGACGCGGGCGGCAAAGTGGTGTTCGGCTCCACGGTCGAGCTCGAGGAAGAAGAATCGGGCGAAGGGGTCAAATACCAGATCGTCGGCGAGGACGAAGCAGACCTGAAGCTGGGCCTCATCAATATCTCCAGCCCGATCGCGCGTGCGCTCATCGGCAAGGAAGAGGGCGACGTCGCCGAGGTGCAGGCACCGGGCGGCCTCAAGCGCTACGAGATCGTGGCAGTCCGCTACCTCTGATTCGCGCCGGATGAAAGACCGCCTCGCGCTGCTGCTGGCCGCCTTCTGGTGGGGCAGTCTCACGACAATCGGTTTCCTCGTGGTGCCGATGCTCTTCGCGAAGCTCGGCAATCCCGCGGTGGCCGGCAACTTCGCAGGCCAGCTGTTCGAGGCGCAGAGCTGGATCGCCATTGGCTGCGGCCTGCTCCTCCTGGTTCATTTCAGGACGAGGATGGATGACCGCATCGACAGCGCCTCGATGACTGCCATCTTCCTGATACTGGGCGCGTTGCTGCTGGCGCTGCTCCAGCAATATGCCGTGGCGCCGCGCATTCTGGCGCGCGACAACCTCAAGCTGTGGCATGCCGTGGGAAGCGGTATGTACCTGATTCAATGGCTCTGTGCCGGTGCGCTGCTGTGGCGCATGGGCGCTGCCAGGGCGCTCACGGCAGACTGAAGCGGGGCGGCAGGACAGGCTGCTGTCCCGCCCGCCACCCCTTCAGTTCATTCTTTCCAGAACTTCGCGACCCAGTTCGCAGGCCGGATGAAGCGGAAAGCCCGGTTGCGCCGGCCTGCCAGCGCGTCGGGGGGGTTGCATTCACCATGGAACACCATGATGCGTGCGCCCTCGGGCACGAAGGGCTCCTCCCAGTAGTTGGTCGGCCACATGGGAATGCCGTGGTACTTGAAGCTAGGGCACCAGGCCGAGGGCCAATAGGAGAGCTTGCCCTGCTTGTGCAGCATGTCGGACAGGTAGGCCTGCTCGTTGCGGTATTCGGCCTGCACCTTGTCCATGTTGTCGCGAAAATACGCCAGCACGTCGGCATGGGCGCCCAGTTCGAAGCGGTACACCGATGAATTTCCGGTGATCCGCTCGCGGCGCCAAGGGCGCGCATAGTCGTGAATGATCAGGAATTCGCCGGGCTGCTCGAAGAAGGCGTCGAGGCTGCCCACGACAACCACGTCGACGTCCAGGAACAGGGCGGTGCCGCGCAGACCGTGCAGGTCCTTTTCGAAGGTCGTGAGCTTCTTCCATGCGCCGTCGCGCTGGCCCGGCGCCAGCTGGAGGTTCAGCGGCGGGATCGGCAGGCACGTCACTTCGGGGCGGATGCCGTTGCCGTCGTCCGTCAGGCACACGAACTTGAAGTCGCCGCTGAGATTGCGGCGCACCATCGCGTAGAGGCGGTTGACGTATTCGGGGCCGTATTTGGTGCCCCACTTCATGCAGAGAATGTGGCGTGTCACCCAGCTCAATCCGACTGGTTGCGTTTCTTGGCCGAGAGCGGCCGCTTCGCCTTGGCGCGCTTGATGGTGCCGCCGGGGGTGAGGCGCTGGTTGCCGAGCACGCGCAGGGTCTTGATTTCGGGGCGCTGGCCGCCGCGCTTGCTGTACTTCAGCACCTTGATGTCGCGCGGGCCGGGCATGCGGTCTTCGTCGACCACGCGCTCTTTCTCGGGCTTGGGGCGCCACAGCACCAGCAGCTTGCCGATGTGCTGGATGGGCGCTGCGTCGAGCTCTTCGGCCAGTTCGCGCAGCATGGCGTCGCGCGCCAGGCGGTCGTCGGAAAAGACGCGGACCTTGATCAGGCCATGGGCCTTGAGCGCCGCATCGGCTTCTTTTTTAACGGCAGGGGTCAGCCCGTCTCCACCGACCATGACGATCGGATCCAGGTGGTGAGCTTCGGCGCGGTGCACCTTGCGCTCGGCAGGGGTAAGTTGAATGGCGGGCATCCCCGTATTATCGAGGGTAGAAAGCAACCTCTCGAACCGCCGGGCCGCTTCCAAGCGAATACCGCAGCGCGAAGCACGAGAGGCTCCCCATGAGCACCAAGGCGAAAAGCAAAAAAGTAAACAAGGCGTGGCTGCACGACCACATCAACGATCCGTACGTCAAACTGGCCACGCGGGAGGGGTACCGCGCACGCGCCGCCTACAAGCTGAAGGAAATCGATGAATCGCTGGGCCTGGTCAGGCCGGGTCAGCTGGTGGTCGACCTGGGCTCTACGCCCGGTGCCTGGAGCCAGTACCTGCGGCGGCGCATGTCCCCCGACGGCGCCGCGGCCGGCGAGCTGAACGGCACCATCATTGCGCTCGACATGCTGCCCATGGAGCCGATCGAGGGCGTGACCTTCCTTCAGGGCGACTTCCGCGAGGCGGAGCTGCTCGAGCAGGTGCTGGGCGTCCTGGCGGGTCGGAAGGCCGACTTGGTGGTATCCGACATGGCACCCAACCTGTCGGGCATCCATTCGGCCGACGCCGCACGCGTGGCCCACCTGATCGAGCTTGCAATCGACTTTGCCCAGCACCATCTGAAGCCCGAAGGAGCGCTGGTCGCCAAGCTTTTCCATGGCAGCGGCTATGACGAGCTGGTGAAGCTGTTCAAGGCAAATTTCCGCGCGGTGAAGCCCTTCAAACCCAAGGCTTCGCGCGACAAATCGTCCGAAACCTTTCTCGTCGGCATGGGCCTGAAGGCCCAGGAAACGCCTTGATACCTTGACGCGAGGGGCCCTAACACGGCGCCGTTGGGGCGCAAACCCTTGTCAGGCTATGGCTGCTTTAGGGAAATGCCCGCTTTTCGCAGCTTGAAAAGCCTAAAATGGGGCGCAATTGCGTATCCATAGCGCGTTCTTTCACAATCTTGTCACGCGCTTTCGACTGGAGCTTCGTTTGAACAATCAGTGGTTTTCCAAAGTTGCCGTATGGCTCGTCATTGCCATGGTGTTGTTCACTGTGTTCAAGCAGTTCGACACCCGCGGCGGCGTCGGCTCAGGGGCGGTGAGCTATTCGGAGTTCCTGGATCAGGTCCGAAACAACCAGATCAAGAGCGCCATCATTCCTGAAGGCGCGGGCGGCGGCGAAATCGTCGCCGTCACCAACGACGATCGCAAGATCCGAACAACCGCCACCGTGCTCGACCGCGGCCTGGTCGGCGACCTGATCGACCACAACGTCAAGTTCGACGTCAAGCCGCGTGAAGAGGGCTCGCTCCTCATGACGCTCTTGGTGAGCTGGGGCCCGATGCTGCTCTTGATCGGCGTCTGGATCTATTTCATGCGCCAGATGCAGGGCGGCGGCAAAGGCGGGGCGTTCAGCTTCGGCAAGAGCAAGGCCCGCATGATGGACGAGAACAACAACACGGTCACTTTCGCCGACGTCGCGGGCTGCGACGAGGCCAAGGAAGAAGTCCGTGAAGTCGTCGACTTCCTGAAAGACCCGCAGCGCTTCCAGAAACTGGGCGGCCGCATTCCGCGCGGCTTGCTGCTGGTCGGCCCTCCGGGCACCGGCAAGACCTTGCTGGCCAAGTCGATCGCCGGCGAAGCCAAAGTTCCGTTCTTCTCGATCTCGGGTTCCGACTTCGTCGAAATGTTCGTCGGTGTGGGCGCGGCCCGCGTGCGCGACATGTTCGAAAACGCCAAGAAGAACGCTCCCTGCATCATCTTCATCGACGAAATCGATGCGGTGGGCCGTCAGCGCGGCGCCGGCCTGGGCGGCGGCAACGACGAACGCGAACAAACGCTCAATCAGATGCTGGTCGAGATGGACGGTTTCGAAACCAACCTCGGCGTGATCGTGGTGGCCGCCACCAACCGCCCGGACATCCTGGACGCCGCACTGCTGCGTCCCGGCCGTTTCGACCGCCAGGTGTATGTCACGCTGCCCGACATCCGCGGACGCGAGCAGATCCTCGGCGTGCACATGCGCAAGGTCCCGCTGGGCCAGGACGTGAACCCGAGCGTCATCGCCCGCGGCACGCCAGGCATGTCCGGCGCCGACTTGGCCAACCTCTGCAACGAAGCCGCCCTGATGGCCGCACGCCGCAATGCGCGCGTGGTCGAAATGCAGGACTTCGAGAAGGCCAAGGACAAGATCTTCATGGGCCCCGAGCGCAAGAGCATGGTCATGCCCGAGGAAGAGCGCCGCAACACGGCCTACCACGAGTCCGGCCACGCCCTCATCGGCAAGCTGCTGCCCAAGTGCGACCCGGTCCACAAGGTCACCATCATTCCGCGTGGCCGCGCCCTGGGCGTGACCATGAGCCTGCCGGCACAAGATCGCTACAGCTACGACCGCGAGTACATGCTGAACCAGATCAGCATGCTGTTCGGTGGCCGCATCGCCGAAGAAGTGTTCATGCACCAGATGACCACCGGCGCCAGCAACGACTTCGAGCGCGCGACCTCCATCGCCCGCGACATGGTCACGCGCTACGGCATGACTGACGCGCTCGGCCCGATGGTCTACGCAGAGAACGAAGGCGAAGTGTTCCTCGGCCGCTCGGTCACCAAGACCACGAACATGAGCGAGCAGACCATGGAAAAGGTCGATGCCGAAGTTCGCCGCATCATCGACGAGCAGTACGCCCTTGCGCGCCGCCTCATCGAGGAAAACAGCGACAAGATGCACACCATGGCCAAGGCCCTGCTCGAGTGGGAAACCATCGACAGCGAGCAACTCGACGACATCATGGCAGGCCGCGCACCGCGTCCGCCCAAGGACTGGACGCCGCGCATCCCGCCTTCGGGCAGTGGCGGCAGCGGCGGCACGCCAGCCGTCAATCCGGATCCGGCGCCTACAGTTGCCTGAAGTGCATCCGGCGTCAAACAACAACGGGGCCCTGGGCCCCGTTTTCGATGAAGGTGCCGCAGCATGACGATGCCTCCCGCACGGGCCTGGCAGACCGCGCGTTTCGCAATCGATCTCGCGCAACCGCGCGTGATGGGCATCGTCAATGTCACCCCCGATTCCTTCTCCGACGGCGGAGCGCATGCTTCCACCGAGGCCGCGCTGCGCCATTGCGAGCAACTGCTGAAAGAGGGCGCCGACATCCTCGACGTCGGCGGCGAATCGACCCGCCCGGGCAGCCCGGCCGTGCCACTCGACGCCGAACTGGCGCGCGTGCTGCCCGTCGTCCGGGAAGCGGTCAGGCTCAACGTGCCGGTGTCTGTCGATACCTACAAACCGGAAGTCATGCACGCGGTGCTCGATCTGGGCGCCGACATCATCAACGACGTGTGGGCACTGCGGCAGCCCGGGGCGCGCGAAGCCGTGGCCGTGCATCCCTCGTGCGGTATCTGCCTGATGCACATGTACCGGGATCCGCAAACCATGCAGGCCGCGCCGATGCAGGGTGACGTGGTGCCCGCGGTGCTGTCGTTCTGGGCGGAGCAGCTGGCGCACTTGCAGGCGCTGAAGATCGATCCCTCGCGGATCACGCTCGACCCCGGCATTGGCTTCGGCAAGACCGTGGCGCAGAATTTTGCCCTGCTGGCGCGCCAGCGCGAGTTGCTCGGAGCCGGCTTTCCGCTGCTTCTGGGCTGGTCCCGCAAGTCGTCGATCGGTGCCGTGAGCGGCATCGAAATAGCCAGCGGACGCATGGTGCCCAGCGTGGTGGCAGCGGTGCTCGCGGTAGAGCGGGGCTCGGCCGTCGTGCGGGTGCACGATGTGCGCGAAACCGTGTCGGCGCTCGCCGTGTGGCGCGCCATGAAGGCCGAAGAGCCGCATCCCGATTTGCAAGTTTCACAAGATCAACAACAAGAGGAGATCCCGTGACCCGAAGATACTTTGGCACCGACGGCATTCGCGGTACGGTCGGCCAGTCGCCCATCACCCCTGATTTCGTTCTGCGCCTCGCGCATGCCGTGGGCCGCGTCCTCAAGAGGAGCCAGTCGCGCCCCACGGTGCTGATCGGCAAGGACACCCGCATCTCGGGCTACATGCTCGAAAGCGCGCTCGAGTCGGGCTTTAATTCCGCAGGCGCCGACGTGGTGCTGTTGGGCCCGTTGCCGACCCCCGGCGTGGCGTACCTGACGCGCGCGCAGCGTGCGAGCCTGGGCGTGGTGATCAGCGCCAGCCACAACGCCTATCCCGACAACGGCATCAAGTTTTTTAGCGCACAGGGAACCAAGCTCGACGACGAGTGGGAGCTTGCGGTGGAGGCCGCGCTCGAGGAAGCTCCGGTGTGGGCAACCTCTGCCGAACTCGGCAAGGCCCGCCGCCTGAACGATGCGCCGGGCCGCTACATCGAGTTCTGCAAGAGCACTTTCGCAAACGATCTGACGCTGCGCGACATGAAGCTGGTGATCGACGCGGCACACGGCGCGGCTTACCAGGTGGCGCCGAACGTGTTCCACGAGCTGGGGGCCGAGGTCACCAGCATCGGCTGTACGCCCGACGGGCTCAACATCAACAAGGGGTTTGGCGCCACCCATCCGGCGGCGCTGGTGGCGGCGGTGACCGAGCAGAAGGCCGACTACGGCATCGCGCTCGACGGCGACGCCGACCGCCTGCAACTCGTCGACGCGAGCGGGCGTCTCTTCAACGGCGACGAACTCCTCTACCTGATGGTGGCCGAGCGCATCGCCCGCGGCGAAAAGCCCGCTGGCGTGGTCGGCACGCTGATGACCAACAAGGCCGTCGAGGTGGCGCTGCGCGCGCAGGGCATCGAATTCGTGCGCGCCAAGGTGGGCGACCGCTACGTGCTCGAAGAGCTCGACAAGCGCGGCTGGCTGCTGGGTGGTGAGGGCTCGGGCCATCTGCTGGTGCTGGACCGCCACACGACGGGCGACGGCATCGTGAGCGCGCTGCAGGTGCTGCAAGCCTGCGTGCGCAGCGGCAAGACCGTAGCGCAGCTGCTTGCGGATCTCACGCTGTTTCCCCAAGTTCTGATCAATGTCCGCCTGGCGCCGGGCCAGGACTGGAAGAACAACGATGCCCTGGCGAGCGAAACAGAGCGTACCGAAGCCGAGCTTGGCGACGGCGGCCGCGTACTGATTCGCGCAAGCGGCACCGAGCCGCTGGTTCGCGTGATGGTCGAGGCGCGAGACGCCAAGCAGGCCGAGTCTTGCGCGAAACGCCTTGCGGCAACCCTCGAATCCGCGCAGCAACGATGATCGAGGTCGTCCTCGTCGACTACCGCAACGCCGCGCAGGCGGCTGCGTTGGTCGATCTACTCGATGCCTATGCGCGCGATCCCGCCGGCGGCGGCACGCCGCTAGACGCCAGCGTGCGCGCCGGCCTGCCCGCGGCACTGGCCGCGCGGCCGCAAGCCTTCAGCGTGCTGGCGTACGACGGCGCACAGCCGGTCGGCCTCGTCAACTGCATCGAAGGCTTCTCGACTTTTGCCTGCCGGCCGCTGGTCAACGTGCATGACGTGGTCGTTGTGCCCAGCCATCGCGGACAGCGCGTTGCGCAGCGCATGTTCGCGCGGGTGGAGCAGGAGGCGAGGGCGCGTGGCGCTTGCAAGCTCACGCTCGAAGTGCTCTCAGGCAATGCGCCCGCGCTACGCAGCTACGAGCGTGAAGGATTCATCGGCTATCGGCTCGACCCGGCGTTTGGACACGCGGTTTTTCTGCAGAAGAAGCTCTGAAAAAGAAAAAGGGCCGGGGCGCGTTTGGCGCCGTCGGCCCTCACCCTAACCCTCTCCTGGAGGGAGAGGGAACAAGACAAATCAGAAGCGCGTCACGGGCGGCTCGGCTTCGGTCTTGCTGGGCGCGTACTTGCCCAGCTCCCACTTCGCAATCGCGTTGCGGTGCACTTCGTCCGGGCCGTCCGCAAAGCGCAGCGTGCGCGCACCGGCGTAGGCGTAGGCCAGCGGAAAGTCGTCGCTCATGCCGCCGCCGCCATGCACCTGCATGGCCCAATCGATCACCTGGCAGGCCATGCTCGGCGCGACCACCTTGATCATCGCGATCTCGTTCTTCGCAACCTTGTTGCCGGCCACGTCCATCAGCCATGCGGCCTTGAGCGTGAGCAGGCGGGCCATGTCGATTTTGCAGCGCGCTTCGGCAATGCGCTCCTGCGTCACGGTTTGGGAGGCGACCGTCTTGCCGAAAGCCACGCGCGAGGAGGCGCGCCGGCACATGAGTTCGAGCGCGCGCTCGGCCAGGCCGATGAGGCGCATGCAGTGGTGAATGCGTCCCGGGCCAAGCCGGCCCTGGGCGATTTCGAAGCCGCGGCCTTCGCCGAGCAGAATGTTGTCGACCGGCACGCGCACGTTCTCGAAGTACATCTCGACGTGGCCGTGCGGCGCGTCGTCGTAGCCCATCACGTTGAGCGGGCGCACGATGCGGATGCCCTGGGCGTCCGCCGGCACGATGACCATGCTCTGCTGCGAGTGCTTCGGTGCGTCAGGGTCGCTCTTGCCCATGGTGATGAACACGGCGCAGCGCGGATCGGCGGCACCCGAAATCCACCACTTGTGGCCGTTGATCACATACTCGTTGCCTTGGCGTTCGATGCGGGTCGAGATGTTGGTCGCGTCGCTGGATGCGACATCCGGCTCGGTCATTGCGAAGGCGGAGCGGATCTGGCCTTCGAGCAGCGGCTTGAGCCAGCGCGCCTTGATGGCTTCGGAGCCATAGCGGGCAATGGTCTCCATGTTGCCGGTGTCCGGCGCCGAGCAGTTGAAGGCTTCCGAAGCCCATGGCACGCGGCCCATGATCTCGGCCAGCGGTGCGTATTCCTGGTTCGTGAGGCCGGCGCCTTCATAGCCCGACGCGGAGGCACTGTCGACCGGCAGGAAGAGGTTCCACAGCCCCTGGGCCTTGGCCTTCTCCTTGACCTTCTCAACGGTCTTGAGCGCAGTCCAGCGCTTGCCCGCGGCCGTGTTGGCGGCCAGTTCAGCCGAATACTCGGCTTCGGCCGGGTAGATGTGCGCGTCCATGAACGCGCTCACGCGCTTCTGGAGTTCCTTGGTTTTTGCCGAGTATTCGAAGTCCATCGTTTGTCTCCTGGTAGGGGTGTGGGGCAGCTACGCCTTTTGGGCAAACTGCCAGGCCATTTCGGCCATCGGTCGCGCGCCGCGGGCAGAGGCCACGGCTTGCTCGCTCGATGCGGTACCGGCCTCGACCCGCTTGGCAATGCCTTGCAGGATCGCGGCCATGCGAAACAGGTTGTAGGCCTGGTAGAAGTTCCAGTCGGGCGCCAGCGCTTCGGGCGTGGTGATGCGCGTGCGCTCGCAATAACGGCGGATGTATTCGCTCTCGGTGGGAATGCCCAGCGCCGCGACATCCACGCCGCCGATGCCGCGGCCGGTGGTGGGGGGCATGTGCCAGGACATGCAGTGGTAGCTGAAGTCCGCCAGGGGATGGCCCAGCGTGGAGAGCTCCCAGTCGAGCACAGCGATGATCCGCGGCTCCGTCGCATGGAACATCACGTTGTCCAGGCGGTAGTCGCCATGGACGATCGAGACCTTGTTCTCGTCGCGCGCGCTCGCAGGCATGTGGGCGGGGAGCCAGTCGATCAGGCGCTCCATGGCCTCGATCGGCTGCGACAGTTCGCCGGCACCATCGGTCGAGGCCTTGTACTGTTTGCTCCAGCGGCCGATCTGCCGCTCGAAGTAGTTGCCGGGCTTGCCGTAGTCGGCCAGGCCGCGCTCGGCGAACTTCACGGTGTGCAGCGCAGCGATGACGCGGTTCATCTCGTCGTAGATGGCCGTGCGCTCGGCATTGCTCATGCCCGGCAGCGACTGGTCCCACAGCACGCGGCCCTGCATGAACTCCATCACGTAGAAGGCGCGGCCGATGACGGCTTCGTCTTCGCACAGGCAGTGCATGCGCGGCACGGGCACGTCGGTGCCGGCAAGGCCGCTCATGACCTTGAATTCGCGCTCCACCGCATGGGCCGAGGGCAGCAGCTTGGCAACCGGACCGGGCTTGGCGCGCATCACGTAGCTCTGCGTGGGCGTGACGAGCTTGTAGGTCGGGTTCGACTGGCCGCCTTTGAACATCTCCACCGTGAGCGGACCTTTGAAGCCATCGAGGTTCTTCTCGAGCCACGCCGCGAGCGCGTCGACGTCGAAGGCGTGCTGCTGCGAAACCGCCCGGGTGCCGATGAAGTTGGAGAAGTCCTGGCTCATGTCAGATGTCCGCTTCGGAGACGCGCATCAGTGCCACGCGGTCGAGAACCACGAGGCCGCCCGGCTCGATGCGGATGGTGCCCTCGCGTTCCATGGTCTTGAGTTCCTGGTTGACGCGCTGGCGCGATGCGCCGAGCAGCTGCGCCAGCTCTTCCTGCGCAAGCTGCAGGCCGATGCGCATCTGGCTGCCGTCTTCCAGGTTGGGCACACCGTAGCTGCGCACCAGGTGAATGAGCTGCTTGGCCAGCCGTGCGCGCAAGGGCAGGGTGTTGAGGTCTTCCACCAGCCCGAAGAGTGTGCGGATGCGGCGTGCCTGCAACCGCATCAGCGCTTCGTACAGCTCCACGTGCGTGGCCAGAATTTTCTGGAAGTCGGCGCGGGCCACGCAGAGGATGGTGGTGTCCCCATGCGCATAGGCATCGTGGGTGCGACGGTCCCCGTCGAACATCGCCACATCGCCGAACCAGATGCCCGGCTCCACATAGGTCAGCGTCACCTGCTTGCCCGAGACAGCGGTGGAACTGACGCGCACCGCGCCCTTGGCGCAGGCAATCCAGTGGTCGGGAGGATCGCCGCGGGCGGCGATCAGGTCGCCGTCCTTGTAGCGTTTGACGAAAGCACATCGGAGAATGTCGTGCCGCAGCGAGGGAGATAGAGAAGAAAACCAGCGACCACTGTTGATCGCTTCACGTTCTTCGATGGTAAGAATGGGGTCGTCCATTGGTCTGTCCTGTCGGCGACTGAAATGCTGGAGGGTGTCACGAGAGCGACGTAGCGCCGCTACTCGTACTGCGGAGGCTTCTTCTCGAGAAACGCGGCAATGCCGATGCCGGCATTCGAATGATGAAGGTTGCGCACGAAGTGGTCGCGCTCCTGCGAGAGCTGCGACGCGAACGTGGCGCCGCGCGCTTCGCTCAGCAGCTCCTTGATGCTGGCGAGCGAGTTCGGCGCGCGTGCGTTGAGCCTGGTTGCCAGCGCCAATGCGCTGGCGAGCGCCTGGCCGTTTTCGCTCAGTTCGTTGACCAGCCCGAGCGCATGCAGCCGCGGCGCGCCGATGCGTTCGCCGCACATCAGCCACTCGCTGGCCAGCTGGCGCGGCAATGCTTGGCCCAGGTGCCAGCTCAGGCCGCCGTCGGGCGACAGCGCCACGTTGCTGTACGACGCCGCAAAAATTGCATCGCGCGCGGCGACGACGAAATCGCAGGCCAGCGCAAGCGAGAAACCGGCGCCTGCCGCTGCGCCTTCGACCGCCGCGATGATCGGCTTGGGGAAGGCGCGGATGGAATCGATCCAGTTGTGCAGGCCCTCGATGCTTTCGGCCTGTACCGAAGGGTCGCGCTGGCGGTTGTCGGACAGCCGCTGCAGCGAGCCGCCGGCGCAGAACCATGCGCCTTCGCCCACGATTACGACGCTGCGGATTTCATCGCTGCTCTCGGCGCCGTTGAGCGCCTCGATGCCTGCGGCGTAGATCTCGGGGCCCAGCGCATTGCGCTGGGTCGGATTGGCGATGGTGAGCACCATGGTGCGTCCCTCGCTGGTGCTCTTCAGTTCGGCGGTCATCGCTGTGATGCTTTCCTTGGGGTTTGCTTATTCTTCTTCGTGCAGCAGGCTCAGGCCCAGCGCGCCGCGGCGGCGCAGCCAAGGGCTCGGGCGATAACGCGGATCGCCGTAGACGGTTTGCAGGTTGAACAGCACTTCGAGCATGTTGGTGGGGCCATACAGGTTGCCCATGGCCAGCGGGCCGCGTGGGTAGCCCAGCCCCAGCTGAACCGCAGTTTCAAGATCGGCCGGCGAGCAGACGCGCTGCTGGCACATGTCGGCGGCAATGTTCACGATGTTGCCGATCACGCGCTGCGTGACGAAGCCGCCGCTGTCACGGATCACGCTCACGGCCTTGCCATCGCGCGCGAAGAGGGCGTGCGCCACATCGCGGATGTCGCGCCGCGTGGCCGGGTTGGTGGCGAGCACGCGGCGCTTGGTGGCGGCATCGTCGATCAGCATGTCGATGCCGACAGTGCGCGTCGCGTCCAGGCGCTCGACCGCGGCCACCGTGGTCACGTCGAAGCCCAGCGGCGCCACCAGGATGAGCGACGCGGGCGCGGCCGTGGCACCGCTGTCGATCTGCGCACCCAGTGCATTGACCAGCCGCAGCAAGTCGGCCCTCCGCGCGGCGCGCGGAGAGACCCAGACGGAGGGCAGCACGGAGAGCGTGGGCGGTGCGGCTTCGGGGATCTGCTGCATCACGCCGTCGTTGTAGCTGTAGAAGCCTTCGTTGGTCTTGCGGCCCAGCACGCCCGCCGCAAGGCGCTGGGCCGTGATCACGCTGGGGCGGAAGCGCGGCTCCTCGTAGTACTGGTGATAGATCGACTCCATCACCGGGTGCGACACGTCGAGCGCCGTCAGGTCCAGCAGCTC
Source organism: Variovorax sp. OV700 (assembly GCF_900099805.1). GTDB lineage: Bacteria > Pseudomonadota > Gammaproteobacteria > Burkholderiales > Burkholderiaceae_C > Variovorax. The sequence continues at coordinate 106,303 of NZ_FNDR01000017.1, forward strand.
GAACGGGCCCAGGCGAAAGCCGGCCTGTTCCTTGAGGATGCGGTCGACGGTGGCGAAGTCGGCCACGCCTTCTCCCACGATGCGCAGTGCTTCGGTGCCGTAGCCGCGTCCGGCGTGGTTGACGATGAAGCCCGGCGTGTCCTGCGCCTGGACGGCGCTATGGCCCATCTGCACCGCATAGCCGGCCAACCGTTTGCACACTTCGGTGGAGGTCTTGAAGCCGGCCACCACCTCGACCACCTTCATCAGCGGCACGGGGTTGAAGAAGTGAAAGCCCGCCACGCGCTCCGGCTGCCTGAGCCCGGCCGCAATGGCCGTGACCGACAGCGACGAAGTGTTGGTGGCGAGCGTGGCCGTGAGCGCGACCACCGATTCGAGTTCGCGGAACAGCGAGCGCTTGACCTCGAGGTCTTCGACCACCGCTTCGATGACGAGGTCGCACTGGGCCAGGGCTGCAACCGAATCGACCGCCTTGACACGGGCGATCTGTGCATCGCGCGCCGCGGCGTCGATCTTGCCCTTCTCGTGCAGCTTGTTCCATTGGGCCGCGAGAGCTTCGCGCCCCCGCTCGGCGGCGCCTGCGAAGCTGTCGAGCAGCAGCACTTCGCTGCCTGCCTGGGCGGCGATCTGGGCGATGCCTCGGCCCATGGCGCCGGCGCCGACGACGCCGATCCGGGTGTAGTTCACTGTCATTGAAAAAGATTTTCGCTGGTTGATGGAGCCGAGCCCGCTTGCAGGCGCCGGACCCCGGAATTTGCGCAGCCTTCGATTTTGCAGCCATGGGCCGCGGCCGCGTGCCCGGTTTTACGCGGGTCCGCGCTTCGCGCCGCGCGGCGGCTGCGCTCGATGGTCACGCTCAGGCCGATGGCGAGCAGCAGCAAGGCGAAACCGACCCAGTTCATCCAAGCCACCGCATCGTTGGCAAGCAGCCATCCGCCCAGTCCGGCACCGACCGCCTGGCCAATGCAGATGCCCGAGCTGTTCAGCGCGACCGAGCCCGGCGCAAGAGCCGGGGCCAGGCCCACCAGCCGTGCCTGCTGCGCCGAATTGGTCGCGAAGCAGCCCAGGCCCCAGGGCACGAGTACGGCCGCCAGCCACGGGAGTGTGCCGGCCCAGGGCCAGAGAAAGAGGCTGAGCGCGATCAGCGAGCTTGTCAGCAGCACCATGCGGCCCGCGCCCGCACGGTCGATGAACCGGTTCACGAGCATGTTGCCCACCAGACCGAATGCGCCGAACAGGGCCCACATCAGGCTCAGCGTGGTGGGGTCCGCGCCAAAATTCCACTTCAGCAAGGGCCCGAAATAGCTGAACAGGACGAACTGGCCGGCACCGCTGCAGGGCGGTGACCGAGACGATGCCCATCAGCACCGGGCTGCGGAGCACGCGCGACCAGGCCGCCGCCGTCAGCACCGCGGGCCGGATGCCTCGCGGCAGCGTCAGCCAGATCGACGCCGCGCCCACGATACTGAGCAGCGCGACGACTGTGAAAGCCATGCGCCAGCCCAGATGGCCACCAATCAGCGCGCCGAGCGGCAGGCCCAGCACGGAAGCCATCGACCAGCCGAGAAACACGAAAGTCACGGCACGCCCGCGCTGCTCCGGCGGCACCAGCATGCCGGCACAGGCCGCGGCCTGGGGCGTGAAGATGGCCGGCGCGACAACCGTGAGCATGCGCACCGGCAGAAGGGCGCCAAAACTCGTCATCAAAGCCGCAATGACATGCCCAGCGGCATACCAGAGGAGGGAGAGGGCGAGCAAATGGCGGCGGTCCCAGCCCGCGACCACAGCCGCCAGCAGCGGAGCGCCAAGGCACATCACGACCGCGGCGGCCGTGATCAACTGGCCCGCGGCGGCGACGGTGACGGCAAGCGACGTGCTGATTTCATTGAGCGTGCCGGGCACCACCATCACGCCCGTGCCGATCACGAAATTGCCGGCCAGCAGCGCCCAGAGCGCGCCCCGGGGCGCCGGCCGGCTCACTGAAGGACCTTCGCCTTCGGCCGCGGTATTCGCCTTGCGGCGGCCCGGCGGCTCGGGATCACCGGCGGACCTGCAGCGCGCCGGGATTCACGATGTTGGTGGGGTTGCCCTTGATGAAGCTCACGACGTTGTCGAAAGCCTGGCCGAAATAGCTTTCGTAGCTGTCCTGCTCCACATAGCCGATGTGCGGCGTGCAGATGCAGTTTTCCAGGCGCAGCAGCGCGTGGCCCTGCAGCGGCGGCTCGCTCTCGAACACATCGACGGCAGCCAGCCCCGGACGGCCGCGGTTGAGCGCGGCCAGCAGCGCATCGGCCTCGACCAGTTCGGCGCGCGAGGTGTTGACGAAGAGCGCCGTCGGCTTCATGCGCGAAAGGTCTTCGAGCTTGACGATGCCGCTGGTTTCCTCGTTGAGCCGCAGGTGCACCGACAGCACGTCGGCGGCAGCAAAGAACTCGTGGCGGTTTTGCGCCACCTGGAAGCCGTCGGAGCGGGCCTTGGCACAGCTTGCCTCGCGGCCCCAGATGACCACTTGCATGCCGAAGGCCTGCCCATAGCGCGCCACCAGCTGCCCGATGCGACCATAGCCCCAGATGCAGAGCGTCTTGCCCTTTAGCACCGAGCCCAGCCCGAAGTTGGGCGGCATCGAGGCCGACTTGAGCCCCGATTGCTGCCACGCCCCGTGCTTGAGGTTGCTGATGTACTGGGGCAGGCGGCGCATGGCCGCCATGATGAGTGCCCAGGTCAGCTCGGCCGGCGCCTGGGGAGAGCCGGTGCCCTCGGCCACGGCCACGCCCCGCTCGGTGCAGGCCGTGACGTCGATGTGGCCGCCCACGCGCCCCGTCTGCGAAATGAGCTTGAGCTTGGGCAGCTTTTCGATCAGCTGGCGCGAGATGTGGGTGCGCTCGCGGATCAGCACGATCACATCGGCATCCTTCAGTCGAACTGAAAGCTGGCCGATGCCCTTGACCGTGTTGGTATAGACCTTGGCCGCGTACGCGTCCAGCTTGGCGGCGCAGCGCAATTTGCGCACGGCGTCCTGGTAATCGTCGAGGATCACAATGTTCATGGCGTGCCATTGTGCCTCGCAGCATTGACGTGACGCTCGCGTGAACGTTTGGATACCCGCCCCGGGCCATGGTCACCGGGGTCTGCACGGATTCAGTGCAGGTGCGTGGGGCGCGCGGCGGTGCTGAGCGCTTCCATGGCTTCGAGCGCGGCGAGCCGGTCGAGTTCGGCGCAGACGTCGGCCATGCGACCAGAGATCACCATGCGGTTGGTGCTGCGTTTTTGGCCCTGGGGTCCGTCGACCACGCGAATGACGCGAAGGGGACGGCTCGGTGCCGGCGCGGCCTTGGGTGGTGCCGAGGCATGAGCCCGAGCCGTGCAGGCCGGGCGCACCGCAACGTAGCGCAACCCTGCGGACGCACTACCGCTGTCGCGGTGAGGAGGCCGGCGCGCTGGCAGCAGGCGGCTTGCCAGCGATTGCAGCGGCATCCACAAATCAACGATGGTGAGGAGGGCGATTCCCATGTGAACTCCAAAAAAGTCTGAGGTTGAACACAGGCAGGATTTCTTTGAAGGGACGCAACAGGGTGATGGCGACATTGCGCCATACGCCCGCCACCTGTTGCGGCCGGATGGGTGCTGCTTTGAGCAGGCCGCAGGGCCTACATCAGCATGGTGTTGCGGATGAGGCCGACCGCCAGGCCTTCGATCTCGAAGGGTTCGCCGGGCTGGACCACGATGGTGGGGTAGTCGGGGTTCTCTGCGTGCAGCTCGATGACCTGCTTGTTGCGTTTGAGGCGCTTGACCGTGACTTCGTCGCCGAGGCGGGCCACCACGATCTGGCCGTTGCGTGCTTCCTTGGTGGCTTGCACCGCGAGCAGGTCGCCATCCATGATGCCGGCGTCGCGCATGGACATGCCGCGCACCTTGAGCAGGTAATCGGGCTGGCGCTGGAACAGCGTGTTCTCGACGTAGTAGGTCTGGTCGACGTGCTCTTGCGCCAGGATGGGCGAGCCCGCCGCGACGCGGCCGATGAGCGGCAGCGCAAGCTGCGCCATGCCGGGCAGCGAAAGGGAAAACTGGTTGTTGCGCGACTCGTTGAGCGAACGCAGCGCGTCGCCCTTGAGGCGAATGCCGCGCGAAGTGCCGCTGACGAGTTCGATCACGCCCTTGCGGGCCAGCGCCTGCAGGTGCTCCTCGGCGGCATTGGCCGATTTGAAACCCAACTCATTGGCAATTTCGGCCCGCGTGGGCGGAGCGCCGGTACGGGCGATGGCGCTCTGGATCAAATCCAGGATTTGCTGCTGGCGGGCGGTAAGCTTCACGGCGAACTGCATATGTGGGTTCCTTGCGGCACTGGCTGAATATCCAGTACCTGTATTTTTAACCAGTTTTTAAAAGTTGGCAAGCATGGTCAATTCCTTTTCGTCCGGCCTGCGGCGCGTCGTGGTGTTGGGTACCGGCGGCACCATCGCGGGCCGCGCCGCCAGCGGCGGCGACAACATCGGCTACACCGCAGGGCAGGTGGCGGTGGCGGACCTGCTTGGCGACGGTATCGATGCGCCGGAGGGCGTGGTGCTCGAGGCCGAACAGGTGGCGCAGCTCGACAGCAAGGACATGGGCTTCGATGTCTGGCTGCAACTTGCGCAGCGCTGCGCGTTCTGGCTGTCCGAGGCCGACGTGGCGGGCGTGGTGATCACGCATGGCACTGACACCATCGAAGAGACGGCCTACTTTCTCCAGGCGGTGCTTGCGCTTGGCAAGCCCGTGGTGCTGACCTGTGCCATGCGTCCCGCGAGCTCTCTTTCGCCCGACGGCCCGCAGAATGTGCGCGACGCCATCGCCGTTGCGGCCACGCCGGGAGCGCAGGGCGTGACGGTGGTCTGCGCGGGCATGGTCCACGGTTCGCTGGACGTGCAGAAGGTGCACACCTATCGCCCGGATGCGTTTTCATCGGGCGATGCGGGCCCGATTGGTTACGTGGAAGAGGGGGCGGTTCGGCTTCTTCGCGACTGGCCCCGATTGCCGGTGAGTGCGGCTTCGAAGATTCCCGCAACGAAGGCAGGCGCGGCAATGCGCTGGCCCAGGGTCGAGATCGTCACCAGCCATGCCGGCGCGAGCGGCGCCATTGTCGATCTGCTGCTGCAGGAGCGCGCAGCGGGCGTGGCCGAGCCGATTCGCGGACTGGTTCTGGCTGCGACCGGCAACGGAACGGTGCACCACGTGCTGGAGGCTGCTGCGCTGCGCGCCCAGGATGCGGGAGTGGCTGTGCTGCGTGCCACGCGCTGCGCGAGCGGACGCATCCTGCCGAAGGCTGATGAGCGCTTGCGCGACGCCGGTGCCCTGACGCCCGTCAAGGCACGCATCGCGTTGATGCTGGAACTGATCGAGACGACAGGGGCCGCCTGACGGCGGCGCGCGTTCAGCTGCTCAGGGCAGCCAGGGCGCGTTGGGTGATCTCTTCGACGGTGCCCACGCCCTTGATGGCGCGGTACTTCGGGGCGGTGGCCGGATCGGCCTTGGCCCAGGCCGAGTAGTACTCGACCAGCGGACGCGTCTGCTGGCTGTAGACCTCCAGCCGCTTGCGCACGGTTTCTTCCTCGTCGTCCTTGCGCTGGATCAGGTCTTCGCCGGTGACGTCGTCCTTGCCCTCCACCTTCGGCGGATTGAACTTGACGTGGTAGATGCGGCCCGAAGCCGGATGCGAGCGCCGGCCGCTCATGCGTTCGATGATGTCGCTGAATGGCACATCGATTTCGAGCACGTAGTCGAGCTTGACGCCGGCCGCCTTCATGGCGTCGGCTTGCGGAATGGTGCGCGGAAAGCCGTCGAACAGGAATCCATCGGCGCAATCGGATTGCGCGATGCGTTCTTTCACGAGGTTGATGATCAGGTCATCGCTCACCAGGCCACCCGATTCCATCACGGCCTTGGCCTGCTGGCCAAGCGGCGTACCGGCCTTGACGGCGGCGCGCAGCATGTCGCCGGTCGAGATCTGAGGAATGCCGTACTTCTGGCAGATGAAAGCCGCTTGCGTGCCTTTGCCCGCCCCGGGCGCGCCCAGCAAAATTAGTCTCATGGTGTCCTCGGACGGTTCTTGGATCTTGTGTCGCACCCAGCGCCGGCCCTAGAGCCGTGCAAGGCGGAATTGCGTCGAGGATAGCATGCGTAAGCGTGAAGAATTTCCGTCAATCGCCACGGATATTGATGCAACTCAAGGGGCCAGCTGGGCTGCAAAGACCGCGCGTACGCGGGCGAGGTCTTCTGGCGTGTCGATGCCAGGGCCGGGGGCCACTTGGCTGACATGCACGGCAATGCGATGGCCGTGCCAGAGCGCGCGCAATTGTTCGAGTGCTTCGGTGGCCTCGATGGGGGCGGACGCCAGCGAAGGAAACTGGCGCACGAAACCGGCACGATACCCGTAGATGCCGATATGGCGCAGCGGCCGAGGCGAAGGCAGCACGCCCGGCGGCGCGCCGCCAGTGGAGCCGTCGCGCCACCACGGAATGGGCGCGCGGCTGAAGTAGAGCGCGTTGCCCTTTGCATCGAGCACGGCCTTCACCACGTTCGGGTTCAGAAAGTCGTCGAGCGAATCGATTTCGTGGGCTGCCGTGCTCATGGCGGCTTCCGGGTGAGCTGACAGCGCGAAGGCTACCGCGTCGATCAGGGCCGGGTCGATCAGCGGTTCGTCGCCTTGCACGTTGACGACGATATCGTCGCCGTCCAGGGCCAGTTGCTCACAGGCTTCGGCCAGCCGGTCGGTGCCGCTGGGATGGTCCTGCCGGGTCAGGATGGCTTCCACGCCATGTGTCGTGCAGGCCGCGACGATGGAAGGATCGTCCCCGGCAACCACCACGCGCGCCGCTCCCGATCGACTCGCGCGCTGGGCGACTCGCACCACCATGGGCAGGCCGGCGATGTCGGCCAGTGGTTTGTTGGGGAGCCGGGTCGACGCCAGCCGGGCCGGCACCAGGACGGTGAAGCTCACAGCCCCAGCTCTTCGTCGGACAGCGTGCGCGCCTCGTTCTCGAGCAGCACGGGAATGCCGTCGCGCACCGGGTAGGCCAGGCGTGCGCTGCGTGAGCAGAGCTCCTGCTTCTCGGGGTTCCAGGTCAGCGGGCCCTTGGTGACGGGGCAGACGAGCAGTTCAAGCAGCTTGGGATCCATCGAGCGATGATAGCTTCGCATCGAGCGCCGCGAAGAATTGCGGCTCGGGTACGAAGTGCAGCGGCACGGCCAGCGCATCCGGGGCTTGCCGCCAGAGCTTGACGGCATCTTTCTCGGTGCAGAGCAGAGGGAAATCGCGATCGGAAGGGCGTTGCCAGCCCTCGAAGTCGAAGTGATCGGGCAACGCGATCGTCTCCGCCAGGGTGAGGCCGCGCGCGCGCAGCATGTCGAAGAAGGCCTCAGGCCGCGCAATGGCCGCCAGCGCGATCACTGGTTTGCCGGCCAGGGCATCGAGCGGTGTACGTTTCCCGTCGCTCGCGACCGCGTCTGGTGCCAGGGCGCGAGTGGCGGTGTAGCCGTCCCCGAATGCCGGATGCTCGCCACTGTGGAGCACCAGATCGCACGGGCGCGGCCAGCGCTCGCGCAAGGGCCCCGCGGGCAGCCGCCAGCCGTTGCCCACGCCGCGGTCGTCGAACACGCAGATCTCGAGGTCGCGGGCGAGCGCCAGGTGCTGCAGCCCGTCGTCGCTCACGATGACCTGCGTCGCCGGGTGTCGGGCGAGCAGGGCGCGCGCGGCTTCGATGCGGCGCCGCGCCACGAACACGGGCGCGCTGGTGGCACGGCGGATCAGCGCCGGTTCGTCGCCGACATCCCGCGCATCGCTTTCGTCTTCCACTTCACGGCAGTCGTCGGTGCGGCGGCCGTAGCCGCGCGACACCACGCCGACGCGCAGGCCGCGAGCCTGCAGATGCCGAACCACGGCCATCACCACCGGCGTCTTGCCGGCGCCGCCCGCAATGACGTTGCCGACCACGATCACTGGAACCGACACGCGGTCTGTTTGCAGCCAACCTTGTCGATAGAGCCAGCGCCGCAGCGCGAACAGCGCCGCATAAAGCAGCGACAGCGGCCACAACAGGCAAGCCAACGGGCCGCGGTGCAACCAGGCACGCAGCAGCCGCGAAGCGGGCGCGCCGGTCGCGCTGCTGTTGCCGGGAGTGCTGCGGCCCTGCAACGGCACTCAGTGCCCTGCTTGGGCCGTCGATTGAGCTGCGAACGTGATCTGCACCAGGCCCGCGCGGCGTGCGGCTTCCATCACCGTGATCACGGACTGGTGCGGGCTGCTCGCGTCGGCGCTGATGATCACCACGCTGTCCTTGCCGCCCGTGGCTGCCGCACCGAGCGCGGCGGCCACCGTCGACACGTTGCGGTCTGGCAGGGGCGTCTTGTTGATCGAATAGCGGCCGTCGGCGGACACCGCCACGATCACTTCCTTGGGATAGTCGCGCTGCGAGTCGACGTCCGCTGTCGGCAGGCGCAACTGCATCTCGGTGAACTTGCTGTAGGTGGTCGACAGCATCAGGAAGATGAGGACGACCAGCAGCACGTCGATGAACGGAATCAAATTGATCTCCGGCTCATCGCGCGCGCCATGGCGAAACTGCATGCGGCCGCGGGTCATGGCGAGCCTCCGCCGGACAGCGCTGCGCTCGCAGTGGCAAGCGTTAAGGCCATCATTTCCGCAATGCGTTCAGGTGGCGGGCAAAGCGCTCGCCGGAGAGTTCGAGGTTCAGCAGGTATTCGTCGACCCGGCTGCGGAAATAGCGCCAGAAGATCAAGGTCGGAATGGCCACGATCAGGCCGAAGGCCGTGTTGTACAGAGCAATGGAAATGCCGTGCGCCAATTGCGCCGGATTCCCCGATCCCACCGCGCCGCTTCCGGGCGATTGCGAGCCGAAGATCTCGATCATGCCGATCACGGTACCCAGCAAGCCGAGCAGCGGCGCAGCCGAGGCGATGGTGGCCAGCGCGGGCAGGTAGCGCTCCAGCTTGTGAGCCACGGTGCGTCCCGAGGCTTCCATGGCCGCGCGCAGGTCGTCCTCGGTGCAGCGCGGATTGGCATTGAGGGCGCGAAGGCCCGCGGCCAGCACTTGCCCCAGCATCGAGTTGCGCTCGAGCTTGGTTACCACGTCGGGCCCGGGCACGGAACCGTGCGACACCGTCATGGCTTCATCGAGCAGTTTGGGCGGCAGGACCTTGACCGTTTTAAGACTTGTGAAACGTTCTATAACCAGCGCGAGCGCGATGATCGAACAAGCGAGCAATGGCCAGATTGGCCAGCCCGCGGCAACTATGATGGAAAACAAGGAATCCTCCGGCCCCGAATAGACTGCAAATGCGCGGCGATTATCCACCGAGCCCACCATCGCCAAGCGCCTTGTTTGTTTGTAAGCAAGGACGCACAGATTCTGTGGATAACTTTGTGATTAACCTGATGGGCAACGTGCCCCGACCCGCATGGCGTGGGCTTTCCATTAGATCGACTGAATTTTGAGCAGCAGTTTTCTGAATGAAATCAATAGCTTGCACGACAAACCGTGCACTTGTTCCGCACCCCGATCCGGGCATGGGGGCTTGCCGCCTCACTGTGGAAGAGTGGTCACCCGCTATCCGGCCGATTTGTGACATTGCGTGATTCCCACACCACACCGGGTCCGCGCATCTGGCCCGTCGGGGCGCTGTGCCGCGCGGTCGCCGATGCGCTGGATGCGCGCTTCAATCCGGTCGCGGTGCGCGGCGAGATTTCCGGTTTTTCGCGCGCATCGAGCGGACATTGTTATTTCGCGCTCAAGGATGATTCTGGCCAACTGCGCTGCGCGATGTTCCGGCGCGCGGCCGGCCTGCTCGATTTTTCCCCGCGCGACGGCGACCAAGTCGAGGTGCGCGGCCGCCTGGCGGTGTACGAACCGCGCGGCGATCTGCAACTGGTGGTCGAAAGCCTGCAGCGTGCCGGACAAGGCGCGCTGTTCGAGCAGTTCCTGCAACGCAAGGCGCGGCTAGAAGCTGAAGGGCTCTTCGATGCCGAGCGCAAGCGGGCGCTGCCGGTCATGCCGCGCACGGTGGGGTTGGTGACCTCGCTGGGCGCTGCGGCGCTGCACGATGTGGTGACCGCGCTGCGGCGCCGCGTGCCTCACATCCCGGTGGTCCTGGCGCCCGCGGCGGTGCAGGGCGCCGGCGCGCCGGGGGAACTGGTGCGCGCACTGCAATCCTTGTATGCCCTGGAGCCCGCGGTCGACGTGATCCTGCTGGTGCGCGGCGGCGGCTCCATCGAGGACCTCTGGGCGTTCAACGACGAAACCCTGGCTCGCACCATCGTTCAAAGCCCGGTGCCGCTGATTTGCGGCGTGGGCCATGAGACCGATTTCACCATTGCTGACTTTTGCGCCGACCTGCGGGCGCCCACACCCACCGCCGCGGCGGAACTCGTCAGCGCGCCGCAAGCAATGTGGCTCGGCGCGATCGATCTTTTGGGCGAACGGCTGCAAGGCGCGCTGGACACCCGGCTCGACGTGCTGGGCCAGCGCCTCGACCAGGCGGCGTCACGCCTGGGGCGGCCCTCCACGCTGGTGGCGCGCCAGCAGCTTCGGCTCGAGCACCATTCGCAGCGCCTGCGCTATGCGGTGCTGTCCAGAACCGAGCGCCTGGCCCATGCGCCGCGGTCGATCTCGGCCGATTTACCTCGCAAGCTCGAGCGCGCGCTGGCAGAGCGGCGCGATCGGCTCGAACGCGTGGCGCTGCGGCTCAAGCTGCTCGACCCCGCGCTGGTGTTGCAGCGCGGCTATGCCTGGCTCACCGGCGCGGATGGCCGAGCGATCGTCAGCGCAAGAAAATTGAATCCGGGCGACGCCGTGGTTGCACGGCTCGTCGACGGCTCGGTCGACCTGACCGTGACGTCCGGCAAAACGGGAACGCGTCCGACGCCGGGCTCCTGATTCCTTTCTAGAATCCTTTATTCCCCGCAACCAACCCACGAGAAGAAACCATGGAACATGTGCTCCCACCCCTGCCTTACGCCCTCGACGCGCTGGCACCCGAGTACTCGAAGGAGACCCTCGAGTACCACTACGGCAAGCACCACAACGCCTACGT
>NZ_FNDR01000013.1 GCF_900099805.1 Variovorax sp. OV700
CCAGCGTGTAGTCACGCTGCGTGCGTTTGACGCCTGATTCCATTGACTTGCCTTTTCTTGGGGGAAAAGGTGTCAACCCATTTCAGGACGGGTCAGGTGAAATAAAAAGAGCGCCCGGCATTGCCGGGCGCTCTTTTTTACTTCGTCCGAGCCGTAAGGCGCCGGCAACCTGCCGCTCGCGTTGCCTGGAGGCTGCGGTCCGGGTGCGGTTCGGCGAGCACATGCCAGCCCGCCGGCCGAGAGCCCGCCCCAACTACCTCTCTGTTGGCGATAGGGGCTTTCACCGATGAGCCTTTCGTTGTCAGTTAGAAGTCAGGAATGCCATCCAGCATTGAATTCCAAAGTATTACTTTTGCTCACGGACTCCACCGGACCTCGGTTCAGGGGCAGGAGTCCAAAAGCAATCTGGAGATTGCGATGTGCGTCACCAACATGAAATCTGTCGGGCCTTCGGAAACGTATCGGATGTGGACGGACGATCCTGACGGCTTCTCTACCCAGAGGATCACGCGGATGCACCACAACTTTCACGAGCATCCCCTGTTTCAGGTGCCTGAACTCGTGAAGCTCGGGATGGAACTGTCGAAGCTGGACCAATGCAGGTTCATGAACCCGAACAGGACGGTCGCATCCTCTCTCGCAAACGACAGCCGGCATCCTGATGGACGCAGCATCGAGGAATTCTTCCAGCGCATGGAGGAACCGGGTTCGTCGGTTGCCTTCTATCACATTGAAGCCATCCCCCGTTATCAGGCCCTGCTGACGTCGGCAGTGAACTCGATGCGCTCCTTCGTCGAGCGCGAGCAATCGGCCATCTTCAGGGTGAACGGATTCATCTTCTTCTCTGCTCCGCCTTCCGTCACGCCCTTTCACATCGATCGCGAGAACAATTTCTGGCTGCAGTTGCATGGTCACAAGACCCTCAACGTCTGGGATTACCGCGATCGCACCATCGTGTCGGCCGAAGCCGTGGAGGATTTCATCGTCACGCAGTCGCTCGGGAAAGTGCGCTTCAATGAAGCATTCTTGCCGCGTGGGCTGGAGTTCGATGCGCAGCCGGGGGATGCCATCTACTTTCCGAGCACCGCGCCCCACATGACGCGATCCAAGGCTGACCGGACCGGCCCTGGCGATCGCTTGTCGATCTCGATCGGAGTGACCTTCTACACCGCGGCCACGCGCGAGGTGGCCCGCATTCACCAAGTGAACCGGCTGATGCGCAAGTGCGGCCTGTCACCCTCGTATCCGAGGGAATCGCCCACTGCGGACGCAGTCAAATCGGCCGTCGGCGGCTTCGTCGGTGCGGGGCGCGCCCGGTTGGGTGCCGCGCGCGCCCGGCTCATCAGCATGACCTCGGGGCGACCCTTCACTTACAGCCCGCCGCCAGGCTCCTATTGAAAATTCAGGGTCCGACTTGAAACACTGACCTGGCCGATCGGCCCGAGGTCAGATCGACCGGTGCACGCGAACGCCGTTTCTGCTGCCTTGCAGCATCCGCGCGACGCGCGCCAGCCCGCCGGTTCCGCCGGCCGCGCGGCCGACCAGTGCACCTCCCGCCGCGCCCGCCAGCACGCGGCGCATCAGCGAGCGGCTGCTTCCCGCCTTCAGCAGCAGCAAGAGGCCTGCTCCGAGCACAGCCAGGTGCTCGCCCGGAATGCCTGGACGCCGGGCATCCATTTTCTTGATTGCGTCGATCTTCGATCCGATGGTCATTGAAAGCTCCTTTTCTGTACGAACTTCTTCATAACCAACGAGGCGGTGCACCGCTGTAGGCGCCGGTCACGTGCGGCGCGTCGGATCGGGCGCACACAAAGGGCGTCTCAGGGTTTTCATAGGTAGGACGCTGCAAAGCCGCGCGGATACGCGTCACACAATCGTCACGAGCTATTAAAACAATAGCGTTCAGCGCGTCGCCGAGGATCGTTCCTCGTAAACGCTATATCTAGCCCGACTCTTGCTAAGCAAAATCCTCGACGGATTCACGTCACCCATGATCGAGGACATCGAAGCAATGAACCTTATGCGTCTCCGGCAGCCGATGGCTGCGTTGGTATTGGGCGGCACAGCAGCATTCTTCGGGGCGATGACCACGTCTGCCCACGCGTTCTCGAACCCGCCCATCCAGATGGCGCAGGGCGTCGAATACATGTGCGGCGGCGCGAGCAAGGACGAAGCCGCGTTCATGCAGATGGTCTCGCCGCGCTGGGCGGCCACCCTCGAGTTCGGCGTCAACGACAGCGCGCAAAAGGGCAGTTTCCCGGTGCGGGCGGCCGTCCAGGTGCGCGAAAAGTACACGGGCCGTCCCGTGATGGAAGCCCAGTCGCAAGGGCCGTACATGCTGACGCGGCTCGACCCGGGCGCCTACGACGTGAACGTCACGCTCGGCGGACTCACGATCACGCAGACCCTGACAGTGATCGCGGGCGTGCCGGCACGCGCCGTGTTCATGTGGCCGTCGAATTTCGACATGGCTTCGGTGCTGCCGCCCGCAGCGCAGACCCAGGCGCTCGCACAGACCTCCGCCGCCCGCTGAGCGTCCTCCGCCCTTCGGCTTGCGCCGGAGGCTCGGATCCTTGTTAAGCCTTGTCTAAGCCGTGCGCCGCACAGTGGCGCCGTGGTGTTTCGCCACGCAGGTACGCAAGAAAGGAAAGGATCCAGACCATGACCACTCTTCGGATTTCATCGCGCAGCAGGCCCGCCGCAGCGGCCGCCACCATGCTGTGCGGCGCCGCTCTTCTTTTTTTGGCGGCGCTGACTTCGGCGCACGCCACAGACAACCCGCCGATCCGCATGACGCATGGCATCGAATACATGAGCGGCGGCATCGGCAGCGACGAGGCCCAGCTGATGGAAACGGTGGCGCCACGCTGGCCGGCCACGTTCGAGTTTGCGATCAAGGACCACAAGGGCGCCGATTTCGCATCCGACGTCCGCGTGACCGTGCGCGACACCCGAGGCAGGGTGCTGCTCGACAACGTGGCGTCGGAGGGCCCGTTCATGGTAGCCCGTCTCGACCCCGGCACTTACGAAGTGGAGGCTCGCTTGCGCGGAAACACGCTCAAGCAAACGCTGCAGGTGGCACCAGGAACGCCCGCCCGGATGGCATTTCTGTGGCCAGCGGGCACCGACATGGCTTCCGCCGGCACGCGCACGGTGCAGTAGCGAGCGAGGCCGGGTTCGGACGCCGGGGACCGGACTTCCGCTTTTTCAGTTCGCTTGATCCGCAATGCCTGCTATCCGGGCTCTCTGCGCTATAGAAAAAATAGCTACCCGCGCGCCGCAAGGCGCCTTGAATGCACGGCATGCGCCTTGCAGATGCCCTATCCCGGGCAATGCCCGTTCCTATTGCCCCAATGCCGATACGTTTCCTGAGCGTTCTCACCGCGCTCCTGCATGCCTACATGGCGCTGCGCCTCCTGCCCGCGTTGGCCACGCTCACGCCGGCCTGGCCGCTGGCGCTGGCCGCGCTCGCCATCTCGGCCGTGACGATCCCGCTGCCCTTTGTCTCGCGCCGCATTGCGCCCAACGCTTCGCTGGGCGAAATGCTCAAGTGGGTCGGCCTGATCAGCATGGGCTGGTTCTCGTCGATGTTCGTCCTGACGCTGGCACACGATGCCGGCCTGGTGCTCATCTGGCTGGCGAGCACGCTGGGCGGCCTTCAGGCGCCCTGGGACGCGTTGCTGCCATGGAGCGCGCTGGCGGTGATGGCAATGGCCACGGGTACTTCGCTGATCGGCTTCATCAACGCCCGCCGCACCGCCAGCGTCAAGCGCGTCGACATTCCGATTCGCGGCCTGCCGACGGCGCTCGACGGCTTCACGATTGCACAGCTCAGCGACATCCACGTCGGCCCGACGATCAGGAGCGCCTACATCCAGCGCATCGTCGATGCGGTGAACCGGCTCGGCGCCGACGCCATTGCGATCACGGGCGACCTGGTGGATGGCACGGTGGCCGAACTGCGCGAGCACATCGCTCCCCTGGCGGGACTGAGTGCGCGGCACGGTACTTTCGTTGTCACGGGCAATCATGAGTATTACGCCGGCGCACATGCATGGATCGACGAACTGCGCCGGCTCGGCCTGAAGGTGCTGCTCAACGAGCACGTGGTGCTGCAGACGCGCAACGTGCGCGGCGCGCAGAACGACGAAGAGCTGTTCGAAAGCCAGCTGGTGCTGGCCGGCGTGACCGACTACACCGCGGGGCATTTCGATGCCGCGCACGAAAGCGACCCGCACCTGGCGCTGTTCGATGCGCCGCCGCTGGTGCACACGCGCGTGCTGCTCGCGCACCAGCCGCGCAGTGCGCCTCTGGCTGCCAAGGCCGGCTACCAGCTGCAGCTGTCGGGCCACACGCACGGCGGCCAGTTCTTTCCGTGGAACCTTTTCGTGCCGATGCAGCAGCCCTTCACCGCGGGCCTGCACCGGCTGCACGACATGTGGATCTACGTGAGCCGCGGCACCGGCTATTGGGGGCCGCCCAAGCGCTTTGGCGCGCCCTCCGAGATCACGCTGCTGACGCTGGTGCCGGCGCGCAGCTGACAACGCGCCTCTTCAGGTGCGCAGCTCGGCCAGGCGCCGGGCGTTCGAGGTGGCTGCGGCATGGATCGGCTTCAGCCCCTGGCGCGCGATGCGGGCCGCCGCACCCGACAGCTGGCCGGCCGTGCCCGCGGCGCGCGCGGCAGCCCTGACGAAAGCGTCGCCGCGTACGGCCGCCTGCGCCGGCGTGATGCTGCCCGTCATCGAGAGGAAGGCGCCGGCGCTCTGAAACCATTGCTGCAGCGCGCGGTTCGCCAGGGCGACATGGCTGCTGTGCCACTGCTTGGCCATGGCCGCACCCGATTCGCCCGCCGCCGCAAGCTTTTCATTGCCCATGAGCTGGAACTCGGCGATATCGGCCGCGCTGGGCGTGAGCCCCGCCTTGGCAATACGCTCGGTGCGCATCTGGATCACGGAGCCTGAAGACAACAGCATCTCTTGGGTCTTGAGGGCCAGATCGACCCACAGCATCAGGGGGCTGGCCAGACGAACGACGGAAGTGAGGGACGACATGAGTGCGGTCTATGGAATGGACGAACACCACTATAGGCGCCAGCCGGGGGCTTTGCTGCACTGCAGCAAAGTTGCGTGGCAAATTGTTGAACAAGTCCTACTTTTGACACGGAAATAACCTCACCTGCACGCAACGAATGAGGCGGAAATTTGATTATTCCGTCTGTCCCGCAGCCTCAAACCGCATCATGAAAAAACAAGGCTTGGTTTCCCTTGAGTTTGCGGTGCTCGCAGGTTTCTTGTGCTTGCTGGGCACCGAAGCCCACGCGTTCGAGGACAGCGCACGCGGCCTCTACTTCGAGGGCGGGCGCGCACCGCATGGTGACCAGGGCGCCACCAATTCAGCCACCGCAGGCGTCACGCTGCCTTGGTCGCTGCGCCAGCCTGTTCACGAAGGCGCACTGACCTCCTACTGGGACCTGTTCATCAGCCAATGGAGCGGGCCTGCTCTCGATGACGGCGCGCGCAGCTTCACGCAGATCGGTGCGATCTACACCTGGCGCTACCGCTTCGATGGCGGCGGTTCGCCTTGGTTTGCCGAAGGAGGCGTGGGCGGCACGTTGATGGACCACCTCTACAAGACCCCCGACCGCACCTTCACCACCGCATTCCAGTTCACCGAAGTGCTCGGCGTGGGACGCAGCTTCGGCGAGAACGGCAAGCACGAGTTGACACTGCGTCTGCAGCATTTTTCGAATGGGGGCATCAAGAAGCCCAACCCGGGGGAAAACTTTGTCCGGGTGCGCTATACCTACCATTTCTAGTGGTCGACGGCCCGTGCGCGCCAGCGCTTGGCGCGCAGTTCCGCAACAAAGTAAGCCAGCGTGGCCACGCCCAGCGGCAAGAGGTAATAAAGGCCTCGGTAGACCAACAGCACGCCCAGCAGCCTGCCTTGGGGCACCTGGTCCGAAAGGAGCGCAATGAACACCGCTTCCAGCACGCCAAGCCCCGCCGGCACGTGAGTGATGACGCCCGCCACCGCAGCCACGAGCAGCACCGCAAGCACCGAGTGGTAAGGCAGCTGGCCCTGCAGCAGCACCCAGATCACGCCGCCAATCAGCGACCAATTCAGGCAGGAGATGGCCAGCTGGAGCAGTGCCATCCGAAGCGACGGCACCTTGAACGAATGGCGGTGAATGCGAAAGACGTGGCCGCTGGCGAAGGCGCACAGCACCAGGTACGCCGCGGCCACCAGCAGCAGCACGGCGCCGAGGATGCGCAGGCCTGCGTTGTCGATCTTCCAGTCGGCCGGCAATACCAGCGGCCAGAAGCAGAAGACCGCGCCAGCCACCACCAGGTAACCGAGCCAGTTGGTCAGCATGCTGAAGCCCAGCACACGGGTGATGGTGCCGTTGGAGAGTTCCAGCCGCGAATAGAGCCGGTAGCGAAACGCCACGCCGCCGACCAGCGACCCCAGGTTGAGGTTGAAGGCATAGCTGATGAAGGTCACCCCCATCACGGTGCCGGCGCCCAGCGGGTGGCGCGTGAGATGCCGGCCCAAGAGGTCATAGGTGCTGTAGATCGCAAAGCTGCTCGCGGCCAGCGCGCCCGCCAGCAGCAGCGTGGCCGCGGGTAGCGCGCGCATGGCCGCGAACACCTCTTGCCAGTCGATGGCACGCGCCTGGTTGACGAGCAGCCAGGCGATCAGGCCAAAAAAGGCCCAGGCCGCGAGACGGCGCACCCAGGGCCACCAGGACCGGTGTGCAAGCCGTGCGGTGTGGGTGTTCATGCCACTTCCGTCGGCGTCACGGCGTTGTCGCCGCTTTTCTTGTCGTTCTCGCGTTGTTCGCGCTTTTCGACCAGGGCAATGGCCTCGGCGGGTGTCAGGCGCGGCACATGGCGCGGCAGCCAGCCGAGCCACGAGGGATACCAGCGCAAGAAGTGAAAGATGAAGAAGCTGCGCACCAGCCGCCAGCCGCTCCATTCGTTCTCGAGGTCTGCGGGCCCGATCTCCTTGCAGCTCTCGCGCATGAGCCTGTCCATGCGCTCCCAGAGCAGCTGGTTGAAAGCCTTGTCGCGTGCGATCACGTTGGCTTCGAGGTTGAGCGACAGGCTCAGCGGATCGAGATTGCTCGAGCCGACCGTGGTCCAACGATCGTCCATCAGCGCGATCTTCGCGTGCAGCGGGCGTTCGCAGTATTCATAGATGTGCACGCCCGAGTGCATCAGGTGGTGGTAGAGCATGCTCGCGGCGGTCTTGACGATCGGCATGTCGGGTTCGCCCTGCAGAATGAGCCGCACGTCCACGCCACGCCGCGCCGCGCGACGCAGTTCCTTGATGAGCCGGTAGCCCGGAAAGAAGTACGCATTGGCAATCACGATGCGCTGGCGCGCGGCGCGGATCGCGATCAGGTACTGGCGCTCGATGTCGCCGGTGTGGCGCCGGTTGTCGCGCGTGACGAACATTGCGTCCACCTGGCCAACCGCTTCCCGGTCGGCCGGCGGGGCTTGCTTGAGGCGGCGCCGGAACCAGCGCGGCCCCTTGTCGCCGAGCGCAATGGCACGCAGCACGAACTGATGGATCTGCGCCACGATCGGCCCTCGGAGCTCTACCGCGTAGTCCTGCTTGGCCTTGGGGCCGAAGTCGAGCAGATGGTCGGCCGAATAGTTGATGCCCCCGACGAACGCAAGCTCGCCGTCCACCACCACGATCTTGCGGTGCATGCGACGGAACACGTTGAGCCGCTGGCCGAGGATGCGCTTGCCGTGATCGAACACCCGTGTCCTCACGCCCACCGAACTCAGCCCTTCGATGAATTCGCGCGAAAGATCCGGCGAGCCGAAGCCGTCGACCAGCATGTCGATCTTGACGCCACGCTGGGCCGCGGCGCGCATGGCGGCGTGCAGCGCCAGGCCCACCTTGTCCTCGAAAAGGATGAAGGTTTCGATGATGACTTCGCGCTTTGCCTGGCGGATGGCGTCGAACACGCGCGCAAAGAACTCCTCGCCGTTTTCGAGCAGCGCAATGCAATTGCCGCCGATCCAGCGGTCGCCGTTATCCATGGCGGCCACCTTCAGTGCCCGCCGAGGCAGGCGATGGGCGTCGCGGCGCGAAAAAATGAACTGCGCGGAGCATGGGCGTAGTCCATCTTCAAAGGTCGATGTTCGCCACCAGCGGCGCGTGGTCCGACAGGTGCGACCAGGGCTTGCGCGGCAGCACCACGGGCTCGTGCACGCCCGCATTCCGAACGTAGATGCGGTCGAGCGACAGCAGTGGAAAGCGCGACGGAAAGGTCTTGGCGGCCGAGCCGTTCGCATGCAGGAACACCTCGCGCAGCGCGGCACCTTCTTCGAGCACCCGGTGCGCGCGGCCGCGCCAGTCGTTGAAGTCGCCCGCCACGATCAGCGGCGCATCGGCCGGCACCTCGTCGCGCACGATGTGGCAAAGCAGCTCCAGCTGCTGCTGCCTGTGCGTCTCGGCCAGGCCCAGGTGAGCACAGATTGCATGCACGTCGATCGTGCGGCCCGGCAGACGCAGCACGCAGTGAAGCAAGCCGCGCTTTTCGGGGCCGGCCACCGACACGTCGTGGTTGCGGTAATGCACGATCGGAAACTTCGACAACACCGCGTTGCCGTGGTGCCCTCTCGGATACACCGCGTTGCGCCCGTAGGCGAACTGCGGCCACATGGTGTCGGCCAGGAATTCATAGTGCGGCGCCTCGGGCCAGTTGTTGACCTTGCGCGAGTGGCGCGAATGGGTGCCGAGCACCTCCTGCAGAAAGACCACGTCGGCCCCGACGGTACGCACTGCGTCCCGAAGCTCCGGAAGAATGAACTTGCGGTTGAGCGCGGTGAACCCCTTGTGGGTATTCACCGTCATGACCTTGAGCGAGGTCGGCGCCGTTGCGGGGAGGGGAATCGGGGAAGAAGACATCGGTCCTGTGGTTGTACGTTGCCGCGCCCCCGCCGCCTGTAGGAACGCGCCACCTTCTAAGGTGCCTTTCGCGAGCGGGCGGCCGGCTCCTACAGGCAGGCCTGCCGCACCCCGACACGACCGGCATTGGCGGCCTCCTACGGTGGTTTCAGGCCGAAGGAACGGCCCGTCCGTCATTCGTTCATCGATCTCTCGAGACAAGCAAAGGAAACCCGCCATGAAGCAACGAATCTTTCACGCCACGCTGCTGGCCGGCCTGATGGCCACCGCCGGCGCCGCCATGGCACAAGCCACGTCGATCCCCGCCCAGCCCGACCCGGCCGTGGGGGGACAGGCCAGCACGCAGACACCCTCCGGCGTGCCCAATCCGCCGCAGCGCCCCGACAACAGCATGCCGGTCTCACGCGAGGCCGTGAAGGCCGAGGCGCGCGCCCACAACCGCAACAACGCCAACAACCCCGTACCAAAGGGCGAGGCGAGCACCACCGTGAACGCCCAGCCCAACGCCATGCCGCAACCCACGGGCGAGATGTCGCGCGCCGAAGTGAGCCAGCAGGCCCGCAAGACCAAGCCCCGGTTCGGCCACCCGGGTGAACGGCCGGACGTGCCGACGAACCCGACGGAGAGGACCGGCACGCCTCAATAAATAACCCGCGTACGCAAAAAAGCCCGCGATGCACCAAGCATCGCGGGCTTTTTATCGTTTGCGCCGTTCAGCGCGCCAATCGCTCAGCTCTTGGAGGGCGCTGCTGAATGGTGGCCGTCCGGACCACCGTGGCCATGGTGGCCCCGATGCCCGTGCATGCCGGCATGCACCGTTTCCGCGTCGAAGGTCTTCTTCTGCTCGGGCGTGAGCGCCGCATAGAAGGTCTTGGTGGCTTCGGCGCGCTTGGCGAACCTCTCGCTGCGTTCAGCCTGGCGGGCCTGCATGCGCTCCAGGCGCTCGGGCGTGGTCAGCTTGGCAAATTCCGCGCGATCCATGCGCGGGGGGCGGGCGCCGGCCGGCGGCTTGCTGGCCGATGCGAAAGTGCTCCACGCGCTTTCCTGCGCGGCGGTCAGCTTGAGCTTTTCCTTCAGTGCGGCAAGGCGCTTGGCGCGGTGTTCCTGCATGCGCTGCATGCGCTCGGCCGGGTCCATCCGCTTGTGCTGCGCCTTGTTTCCGGCGGCCCCATCGGCCTGGGCGACGGCCGCGGGCGGGGTCGAAGAGGTGCTGGGTGCGGCCGGTGCCTGGGCGAAAGCGCCCGAAGAGGCGAGGGCGGCCGACCCGAGAAGGCTGGCCCAGACGATGCGCTGGCGAAGAGAGATCATGAAAAGTGCTTCCTTTCGAAGAAGCCCGCCGCCAAGGGGCAGCAGGTGAAGCGAAGTGTGGAAGACCTCTGTATCGCTCAGGTGAGCCGACAGTGAGCGTGCGTAAAGAATCATGAACGGCAAGGGCTTCGCGCGCCCGCGGCGTGGCTTATTTCGGCCTTGGAAGCTTCAGCCCGCGATCGGGCGCCTGCAGCTTGCCCGCGCGCAGCTCACCGACTGCCAGTGCCACCGCCCGGGCCGCGTTGCGCACCTCTTCCTGCACGTCTTCGTCGGCGTCTAGGCTGTCGTGGCTGGTCGCATAGGGCTCGTAGTAGCCGATGTAGCGGTCGAGCCGGGCTTGCGCGCCCGCATCGATCAGGCCCATCCAGTCGAGCCAGTCCGACAAATTGCGGCGCAAGCTCTCGACGCCGGCCACGTCGCCGTGCACCACCACGCCGTAGACCCGGCCGCTCAGGTGCTTGGGATAGCCCCAGCCCTCGAGTTCGAGCGCCTTGGCTTCGTCGGGCTTCTTGCCGTGGGTGCTGGTGGGGTCGGGGTTGCCGCCATCGGCGCACACCAACCGGTCGGCCATGAGCTTGAGCGGGCTCGCGGACTGATACCAGTGGGTGGGCGTGAACAGCATCACGCCATGCGCGGCAACCCAGCGCTCGTAGATCTCGTTCATCCAGTCGCCAGTCTGGCGCAACGCATGATTCGGATAGCAGCTGCAGGGCCAGTGGCACAGCGGCATGGCAGTGGAGACGCAGCCCTTGCAGGGATGGATATGCCGGCCGTATTCGGACGTGAGCAGGCTCAGGTCGAGCACATCGACGTCGATGCCGCGGCCGTCGAGCACCTCGCGCGCAAGCTGCACCAGTCGCCAGGTCTTGGAGATTTCGCCGGGACAGGTGCCATCGTTGCGCGGCGAACCGTTGACCAGCAGCACGCGCGACCGCGTCTGCGGGTTGCCCCAGGCGACCTCTGCCGCGTCGATGCGGGCCTTGGCTTCGAGCCAATCAACCGAAAGTTCGTACTCGGGATCGGCATAGCCAGGGCCGGCCTTGCGCGTGACCGGCGCCTTGCGTCCCTCTTGGTAAGCCTCCCAGGCAATGAGCTCGATGCGCTGCAACGACTTTTTCTCGGCCTCGAAGGCCGGGTCCTGGAACGATTGCATGAAGCGCTCGTGGAACCGGTCGCGCTGCAACGTGTCGGGCGCCTGTCCTTTGCGGACCCGGGGCGCTTTGGAGGTGCTGGACATGCGAGAGGGCATGGCGCCAATCTATGCGCCGCACTGCCGCCCGTGACCTGCGCGCGGCGCCGATTTTCGGTAGGCCTGCGACTACATGCCGAGCTTGCCGTTCTGGAAATCGTGCACGGCCTGCTTCACTTCTTCCTGGGTGTTCATCACGAAGGGGCCGTATTGCGCAATCGGTTCGCGCAGCGGCCTGCCGGCAATCAGCAGCGCCCGTGCCGGGCTGTGGTTGGTGGCACCCGCGCGCAGCACCGCGCCGTCGCTGCCGGGCTCGTTCGCAAGAATGGCCATGCGGCGCGTCGGCACCTCGCTGCCCGAGATCCACACCGATTCGCGGAACACGTACACCAGCGCGTTGTGATCGTCCGGCAGGGGCTGCGCAAACTCGGCGCCAGGCGGCAGGGTGATGTCGAGATACAGCGGCTCCGTGTCCTCGCGCCGCACCGCGCCCTCGACGCCGTGGCTGGCGCCTGCGATCACGCGCACCTGCGCGCCCGCGGTGGTGGTGTACTCCGGAATTTCCTCGCTCTGGATGTCGCGATACCAGGGCTCGCGCATCTTGTCCTTGGCGGGCAGGTTGAGCCAGAGCTGAAAGCCTTCCATGACGCCGTCTTCCTGTTCCGGCAGTTCGCTGTGGATGAGCCCGCGGCCGGCCGTCATCCACTGCACGCCGCCGTTTTGCAAGAGGCCCTCGTGGCCCGCGCTGTCGCGGTGGCGCATGCGGCCCGCAATCATGTAGGTCACGGTTTCGAAGCCGCGGTGCGGATGATTGGGAAAGCCACCGATGTAGTCGCCCGGGTTGTCGCTGCCGAAGGAATCGAGCATCAGGTAGGGGTCGAGCCTTTTTTGCAGCGGCTGCTGCAGCACGCGGGTGAGTTTGACGCCGTCGCCATCGCTGGTGGATACACCGGCCACGATGTGGTCGATGCCGCGCGGCGTGGCGACGGGATCGGTGGGGTGGTTGGCATGATGATTTGCGTTCGTCATGCAGCCATGGTGGCACTAACGCCCCGACCGCGCCACCGGTGGGGATGTGGCTTTCAGGTGGGCGCCGTCAGCGCGGCCACTGCTGCCGCTGCCAGTAGCGGTACTGCCACTGGGTGGAAAAACCGGCCCGCCGGTAGAGCGCATGCGCGGCGGCGTTATGCGCGTCGACCTGCAGGAAGACGCGCTCGAAGCCGCGCTCGAGCGCGGCCTGCGCGAGGCCCGCGAGCACCCGCCCCGCCAGGCCCCGGCCCCGTTGCGACTGCTCGGTTCGCATGCCGTGCACGCTGGCCCATCCATGGCCGAAGGCCATGGCGCCCGCGGCCACGGTGCGCCGGCCTTCGCGCACGCTGGCATAAAGCGACCCCTTGGCACGCGCCAGCGCCCGCACGCGATGCGCCCCATCCACCGGATCGAAGCCCTCGCCGAGAAACAGCGTCGCCCAAGCTTCGTCGGGCGCAAGGTCGACCTCGGCCAGCGCGGCGTCGGCCGCCGCCACCTCGCGCATGCGCTGCGCGGAGCCTATTTGCACGCAGGTCGGCGAATCGCCGACATAGTGCCGCTGCTCCAGCTCGGTTTGCAGCGCGGCAAAGCAAGGAAGATCGGCAAGCCGGAAGGCGGGCACGAACTGCCGACTGTCGTAGCGGTCTTCGATGCGATCGATCGTGCGGTCGCCGACGTCGCCGCGGTGCAAAGGAACCGCCGACCTGGCACGCTTGACGGTGCCGTCGTCGAAGGGCAGCAGCCAGCCGTCGAGTTCTTCGACGGCAAGCGGAGACACGGCGGCAACCGTGGCGCGCTCGATGGCCTCGACATCGTTCATGGCACCGCCTCCGGCGCCGTGAACCGGGCCGCCGCCACGCTCTTGAGCAATGCCTCGCGCTGGTTGCGGCTGATGCCGCGCACGCCCTCGGCCACCCACTTGGTGCGGTCAGGGTCGATGCGGCCGTCGTGCCGCCATTGCTCGAGCACCGCCTGTGGCTTGTGCAGCATGGCCGCGAGCCACACGGCCTGCGCGGGCTCCAGGTTGCGCGCCGGCCGCTTGAAATATCGCCGCGCGGCGGCTTCGGCCCCGCACAGGTTGCCGCCCCAGGGCGCGTTGTCGAGGTAAAGCTGCAGGATGCGCGCCTTGCCCAGCGTCTGTTCCATCTCGACCGCGTAGAGCAACTCGCGCAGCTTGCGTTCGGCGGTGCGGTCGCTGCCGGTCACCAGCATCTTGGCCAGCTGCTGGGTCAGCGTGCTGGCGCCGCGCTTTTGCTGGCCGTCCTTCTGGTTGTTGTCGATCGACGCAACGATTTCGGTCAGGTCATAGCCGGCGTGGGTGAAGAAGCGCTGGTCCTCGGCCGCGATGACCGCACGCGCCAGCCAGCTGTCGTTGGCGAGCTTCGACGGCGCCCCGCAGCTGGTGCGCGCGCCGAGCATCGCTTCGGTGCCCAGCCCTTCGACGGTGAACTGGCTGACGGAGGGAAGCACGACGAAAGTGCCTTCGGGCAGAGCGACCTGCGCGCGAACCGCCAACGTGCCGCCGATGCGGGAGCGCTGCAGTTCGGGCAGGTGGGGTGCTAGCACGGCATACCAGCGGGCAATGGGCGCATCCTTGATGTCGGCGCTGAAATGCAGGCCCTTGGGTGCGAGGCGCCCTTCCCATGGGCCCTGGATCACAGCCGCCGCATCGGCATTGCGAGGCGTGGCCGTAAGGGTGCCGGCCAGCGTGTTGCCGTCGCGCCTGACGGTGGCGACCAGGCCTTCGACCTGGATCGGCTGCGTGCCGAGGGCCGCGACCTCCAGGCTGCAGGGTGCGCAGCGCAGTTCGAGCAGGCCGTCCGCGGCCTTCCAGGCGAAACGGACCGTGCCGAAGCGCGTTTCTACAGAGTGGCCGTCCAGGCGCGGCGCGAGCCAAGAAGATGTGGCCAGCCGCACCGCTGCGGGCACGCCGACCTGGAAGCTCAGCGGGCCGGCCTTGACGCTGGTGCTCCACTCCCCGGGCGCCGGTGCAAGCGCGAACTTGACGATCAGGAAGACGGCCAGGCAGGCCGTCACCACGAGGGCCGACAGCGCATAAATCACGAATCTCAGGATCTTGTTCACACAACTCTCACAAGGGTCTCGCCACCGTGACGGCTTGCCACGGACCGCGCGACTGCCCGCTGGCAGCCGCCCAGTACCAAGCTGAAGTGTCGGTGAAACCAGCGCCTTCGGCATCGACGATGCGCTCGCAGACGCGGAACTTTTGCACTCCGTGCCGTTGCGCAACAAAACAGCGCCACAGTCGCTCCTGCGCGTCGCGTTCCAGGCGTGCCTGCTCGATGCGAAAACCCAGCGCGCGGTAGCAGTCGGCCGCCGGATGCAGCATGCGCGTGGGGGCGTTCACCGCGCGCATCACGATCGTCTGCGTGCCGTCGGTCATGCGGCCGATGGCACCCGGAAAACGGTCGGCAAAGCGCTGCTCGACCTCGCTCAGCGCCATCGGGCGCAGCGGTGCACCATCCCATTCGCGCGGCCATTCGTGCGCGGCCGCGGCCGCCACGGGTTCCGGCGGCGCGCGCAAGGCCGCGGCGGTCGACCACAGCAGGCACAGCAGCATCGCGAGCGCGAACGCCGCCTTGTGGCCGATGCGATTGATGAAGTGGTTAGCGAAAAAGTTTTCAAAGAACGGTGTCGACATGGCGGCCTCCCTGCGCGGTGATCAGGCCCGGAATGGGTTGGTCGGCAAATCCGGGCACCGTGCGCGCCGGCACCATCAGGCGGGCGATGCCGCCGCACACCACGGCCAGCACCAGCAGGCCGAGCAGGTTGTGCGCCCAGGACGCCAGCGGATGGCCCGCGCCTTCGAATGCAATCAGCACACTGTTGCGCAGGATGTTGCCCGCCAGCACCAGCAGCCCGACCATCGGCAGCCGGCGCAGAAAACCGCGATCGTCCTGGCGCGCCCAGAGCGCCACCGCGCACGCGGTGAAGTAGCCCAGCCACACCATCTGCACGCCCGAGCATGGCGCATCGACGATGACCAGCCGGCCGTCGACCAGCAGGCTGCTGCCCTCGCGCGCCACGCTGAAGCCCGGCGCCAGCAGCCAGCGGCTCGCCTCGGCGGTGACGACGCGCAGCGGATAGCCCGCATAGAACTGCAGCGACGACAACAGCGGCAAGGCCAGCACGGCGAGCCCCGCGATCGGCAGCGCAGCCACGCGCCGCGGCAGGAAGGCGAGCAAGCCGCACGCCAGCGCCAGCACCGCCACTAGGGCCGTCGCGAGCGGGGGGAGGGCGGGCAGCGCGCCAAGCCCCGTGCGCAGCAGCGTGGCCAGCAAGGTGCCGGCCCCCGCCAGGGCCAGCCAGCCGAGCCGCGGCGCGGCGCGCAGTTCGCGCCGACATTGCCATGCCAGCGCGGCCAAAGCGGCAAGCGCCAGGAGGCCCAGCGGATCGTCGGAGCCGTCGCGCATGCGCCGGACCATCCAGGCCCAAGTCGGTGCCAGTGCGGCGAATTGCAGCGCGAGCCAGCCAGCGGCCGGTGCGCGGTCGATGCGAATGCCCCAATCCACGATGCGCGGATGCTGGTGGGCAAGTGCGGCCAGTGACATTTGTTTTTCCCTTTTTCTTTTGCGTTCAGGCCGTGAAGCGGCGCGGGTCGTTGCGCCGCGCGCGGCGGCGCAGCATGGCGAGCATCGACAGCACCACGGCAATGGCGCCCAGCGTTTCGGGCTCCGGCGTGCTCGGCACCTCGGCGCCGAGTGCGAGTTCGCTCACGCCTTGCGGCAAGGGCAGCGGCTGGTTCACGTCCACGCTGTTCTGCGGCGCGAGGTTGCGCACCACCTTGTCCACCGCGATGAAGCTGGTGTACTGCGTCAGCAGGCTGTACTTCAGGCCGAGCTCGGTGATGCGCTCCTTGAAGGCGCCACCGCCCTCGAGCGTCTCCTGGTCGCTGAGGCTCTCGATGCGGTGGCGTGCCCACAGCGTGCGCAGCGCGGCGGTGTCCTGGCGCATCTGCGGATCGATGCGCAGCTCCTGGCGATACGGGCCGTTGGCACCGTGGCCTTCGACGATCACGCGGCCCCTGGCCTTGCCTTCGGCATCCGCGCGCCACTTGCCGAACACAATCACCGGGCGTTCGCCGAGCACATCGGGCAGGGCTTGCGGCTCCACGTCGTATACGTCGAGGCCGCCAAAAGTGATCTTCACATTGGTGAGCACCGGCGACTCCACCATGCGGCGAAAGCGCGCGGCCTGCTCGGGCGCCTGGATCGGGTCGGTGATGATGAAGGGCTCGCCCATGCCGGCGCGCGCAATGCCTTCCATCAAACTGCGGTTCACCGACGAGCCGATGCCGAAGGCGAACACATTGGCCTTGGAGAGGTTCTTGCGCACCAGCTCGAAAGCCTCGCGCTCCACGCTCACGTAGCCGTCCGTCACCAGCACCACGGTGCGCGACACGTTCTCTTCCTTCGGCTCGGCATAGACGCGCTTGAGCGCGGGAATCAGCTCGGTGCTGCCGCTGCCGCCGTAGTTCTGGATGGTGGCCAGCGCCTGCTCGATGTTGGCGCGCGTGGCCGGCACCGATTGGGGCGAGAGCATCTTGTTGCTGCCGGAGAACAGCAGCACGTTGAAGGTGTCGCTCGGACGCAGCCCGCCGATCAGGCGTTCGAGCACCGTCTTGGCGGTGTCGAGCGGAAAGCCATGCATCGAACCCGAGATGTCGACCACGAAGATGTAGTCGCGTGGCGAAATGGCGCTGGCGGCCACGGCCTTCGGTGGCTCGACCATCGCGAGAAAGAAGTTCTCGGTGCTTCCATCGGTGTTCTGGCCCTTGTAGAGCATCAGGCCCGATTCGATCTTTTCGCCCGCCAGGCGGTAGTCGAGCACGAAGTCGCGGTTGTCCGCGGGGCGGCCGTCGGCCGTGAGCACGATGTCGGCATGCCGGTCTTCATCGCTCTTCTTCACGTCGATGGCGTGGGTACTCGAGCGCACTTCCTTCAGGCCCATGGGTGTATCGATGCTGGCCTTGAGCCTGAAGCTGGTGCCGGGCGCCACCCCCGCGCGCAGCGTGGGCTGGGCCACCCACTTGGCCTGGGCGTTCTCCGACTGCGGGCTGTTGTAGCGCGGGCCCACCACGGTGGGAAACACGAACGCGTAGTTGCCCGACTGCGGCACCAGGAGCTCGGTGTAGCGCAGTTCCACCCTCACGTCGTCGCCCGGCAGGATATTGGCGACGTTCATCTGGAACACGTTGGGCAGGTGCTGCTCGAGCAGAGCGGCGGTCTTGCCTTCTTTCTTCGCGGTGTCGTATTCGATCTGCGCCTGCTGCTTCTCGCGGATCTGCGCGGTGATCAGGCGGTCGGCCAGGCGCACGTTGAGACCGCTGACCGCAGCCTTGGTCGAGCCCGGAAAAACATACTTCGCTTCGATCGCGCGCTGGCCCTCGTTGCGATAAGTCTGCGTAACGGTCACGTCGGCAATGACGCCCGAGATCTTCACCGCCACCTCGGTTCCCTTGAGCGGCAGTCGGTCGACCGAGGGGTCGTCGCTTTTCACGAAGAAGTAGGGGCTCTCGGTCTTCAGCCGCGGGCCGGGTGCTTCCTGCGCATGCACGGGGTTGAGGCTGAGCGCAACGAAGCCCGCGGCGGCCAGGCTCACGGTGGCGAGCCAGAGCCAGCGGCCGGGACGAGAGGTGGTGTGGGCATCCATGGCGGTGGTGTGTCGGTGTCCGTGCGAACTTGCACAGCCGCAACTGTCGACACCGCGCGAGAAGGAAATTGGAAGGCTGCTTGAAGTCCGCCCGCCGGACGCAGCCTTGTGTGAAGCCTGTGTGAAGTCCGCCGTCGGCCACGCTTCACACGCCCTTCGGATCGCTCGGCGAGCATCGCCGCATCGTTATCGAAGTGGAGAAGAAAACATGTTTCAGTTGTTCAAGGCCTTGCAGAGTTCGATGCTGGTCAAGGTTGCCGGCCTGCTCATGCTCACGCTCTTGCTGTGCATTCCGTTGGCCGAGATCAACTCCATCAACCGCGAGCGCGGCCGCAGCCAGCGCGAGGCGGCCGAGGAGCTTGCCGCCACCTACGCAAGCGGGCAGACCATGGTGGGCCCGCTGCTGCTGGTGCCGTATGTGGAACGCTGGATGGAGCCGCTGCGCAATGCGCAAGGCAAGGTGATCGGCCAGGAGGCGCGCAGCAAGGAAATGGCCCACGCGGTGTTTCCCGACAAGCTGCATACCGAAGGTTCGATGGCGCCGCACGAGCGCTATCGAGGCATCTTCAAGATTCCCTTCTACACGCTCAACGCCACGCTCGGTGGCGGATTTGCCGCCTTCGACCCCAAGTCCGTGGTGCACAGCGAAGCCGATTCCCGCATCGAGTTCAAGGCGCCTTTCGTCGTGTTCTACGTGAGCGATTTGCGCGGGCTCGACGGTTCGCCCACCATCGCCATCAACGGTGAGGCTTTGCGTTTCAAGCAGCGCGTGCCCGGCCTCGCGGACACCAGCTGGCTGGCCGATGCCATCCACGCGCCGCTCACCGGCGCCGCACTCGCCGCATGGGAGTCGAAGACACCGCTGCCCTTCGAGATGAAGCTCGGCCTCGTGGGACAAGACACGCTCTCGATGGTGCCGATTGCCGAAGAGACCACCGCCCATCTGAGCTCGCCGTGGGCGCATCCGAGTTTCGGCGGCCGCTTTCTCGCCACGCAGCGCGAGGTAACGCCGCAG
Organism: Variovorax sp. OV700; assembly: GCF_900099805.1. Classification (GTDB taxonomy): domain Bacteria; phylum Pseudomonadota; class Gammaproteobacteria; order Burkholderiales; family Burkholderiaceae_C; genus Variovorax. The sequence goes on from NZ_FNDR01000013.1 coordinate 19,140, forward strand.
GGCTTCGATGCCCACTGGCGCGTGTCGTCGCTCGTCACATCTGCACGCGAACAGGTGCGCGCCGGACTGTCGGAGCGGGGCGACACCAATGCCGCAGCCACGGCAGCAGCCGCCGTTGCGACGGGCCCGCGCAACCTCGGCCCGCTGCAGACCTTCGACGTATCGCTCGCCCAGCCGATCAACGTGTATTCGATGAGCACGCGCGCCGGCAAGTACGGCGCGCTTTTCATCGGCCTGGTGATCATGGCGGCCTTCATGTTCGAGCTGTTCCGGAGGCAGCGCATGCATCCAGTGCAATACGGGCTGGTCGGCCTGTCGATTGCGCTGTTCTTTTTGCTGCTGCTGGCCTTGTCCGAGAAGCTGGCTTTCTGGCTGGCTTATGCGAGCGCGGCCTCAGCGAGCGTGCTGCTGCTGGGCATCTACTTCAGCGCTGTCTTGCAAAGCTGGAAACGTGGCGCGGGATTTGGGGCCTTTGTCGCGGTACTCTATGGCGCGCTCTACGGCCTGCTGGCATCGGAAAGCAACGCCCTCCTACTCGGCGCCCTGCTGACATTCGGCATGCTGACGGTGTTGATGCTGGCCACGCGCAAGGTCGACTGGTATGCGCTGTCGGCCGGGAACCCCCGAATGCCCGAGCCGGTCTCACCTGAAGTGGCTCCGTCCGTGTAACCGAAGCTACCGACTGTTTTTTCTACTTACTGATTTTCATGGACGATTCCTCTCCTTCCACCGACCCGGCGCGCTCCGAGCGATCGATACGGCTGCGCCGCATTGCACGTTGGAGCGCCATCGTGCTCGGCTCTGGCGCGGTGGTGCTGGTGGTGGCCGCCGTCGTGGCGGTGGCTGCCATTTATCCGCGCCTGCCCGACATCTCCGAACTGGCCGACTACCGGCCCAAGCTGCCGCTGCGCGTGTATTCGGTCGAAGGCACGCTCATTGGCGAGTTTGGCGAAGAGCGCCGCACGCTGACGCCTTTTGCCAGCATTCCCAAGGTCATGAAGGATGCCGTGCTGGCCGTGGAAGACGCGCGCTTCTACGACCATGGCGGCGTCGATTACAAGGGCTTCGTGCGCGCGGCGGTGGCCAGCCTGAAGGGCGGCCGCAAGCAAGGCGCCTCGACCATCACGATGCAGGTGGCGCGCAATGTGTACCTCAGTTCGGAGCGCACGCTGAGCCGCAAGACCTATGAAATATTGCTGGCACTGCGGCTGGAGCAACAACTCACCAAGGACCAGATCCTCGAGATCTATCTGAACCAGATCTATTTGGGCAACCGCGCCTACGGCTTTGCCGCCGCCTCGGAAGCCTATTTCGGCAAGCCGCTGCAAAACATCACCACGGCCGAAGCGGCCATGCTGGCCGGACTGCCGAAAGCGCCCGGCGCCAACAACCCGGTGGCCAACCCGCGCCGGGCCCGCGCGCGCCAGCTCTACGTGATCGCTCGCATGCAGGAGACCGGCTTCATTACCGCAGAGCAGGCGGCCGAGGCGAAGAAGGAAGAACTCCATCTGCGCGATGCCGCCGACCCGAACCGGCTGCATGCCGAATACGTGGCCGAGACGGTGCGACAAATGATGTACGCGCAGTACGGAGACAGCATCTACACCAGCGGCATGAAGGTCTACACCTCGCTGGTCGCGGCCGACCAGGCAGCGGCCTACAGGTCGCTTCGCAAAGGCATCATGGACTACGAGCGGCGCCAGCCCTATCGCGGGCCCGAGCGTTTCGTCGATCTGCCGAACGATCAAAAGGAAGCCGACGAGGCAGTTGACGACGCACTGGCCGAACATCCCGACAACGGCGACGTGATGGCGGCCGTGGTGCTGGAAGCGAACAGCAAGGAAATCAACGCGGTACGCGCGAATGGCGAAACCGTGCAGATCAACGGCGAAGGCCTCCGGCCCGCGCAATCGGGCCTCGCGGCCAAGGCACCGCCCAACATCAAGATCCGCCGCGGCGCGGTGATCCGCGTGGCGAGGACACCCAAGAACACCTGGGAGATAACCCAGCTGCCTGAGGTCGAGGGCGCGTTCATCAGCATGGACCCGCGCACCGGCGCCATCAAGGCCCTGGTGGGCGGCTTCGATTTCGGCAAGAACAAGTTCAACCACGTCACGCAGGCCTGGCGCCAACCGGGGTCGAGCTTCAAGCCTTTCATCTATTCGGCCGCGCTCGAAAAAGGCTTCACGCCGGCCACCATCGTGAACGATGCGCCTTTGCATTTCGAAGCGAGCACCCCGGGCGGCCAGCCTTGGGAACCGAAGAACTTCGATGGCGGCTTCGAAGGGCCCATGCCGCTGCGCACCGCCTTGATGAAGTCGAAGAACCTGGTCACCGTTCGCCTGCTGCAATCCATCGGCGCACCGTATGCGCAAGACTGGATCACTCGCTTCGGCTTCGACAAGGACAAGCACCCCGCCTACCTGCCAATGGCGCTGGGTGCGGGCTCGGTCACGCCGATGCAGATGGCCACGGCCTATTCGGTGTTCGCCAACGGCGGCTACAAGGTCAATCCGTACCTCGTCACGCGCGTGACCGACCTGCGGGACAAGGTGCTGCTCGAGACCGAACCGCCGGCGCTCGACGAAACCCGCCGCGCCATTCCCGAACGCAATGCCTTCATCATGGATTCGCTGCTGCAAAGCGTGGTGAAAGGCGGGACCGCTGCGCGCGCCTACCAGGCGCTCAAGCGCGACGACCTGTTCGGCAAGACCGGCACCACCAACGATTCTTTCGACACTTGGTTTGCAGGCTTCCAACCCACCAACGTCGGCATCGCATGGATCGGTTACGACACGCCGCGCCAGCTGGGCGTGCGCGGCGAAACCGGCGGCAGCCTGAGCCTGCCGATCTGGATCGGCTACATGCAGACCGCGCTCAAGGGCGTGCCGGTGAGCAAGATCCCGGAGCCGCCGGGCGTCGCCAACATCGACGGCGAGTGGTATTTCGATGATTTCACGCCGGGGCGCGGCGTGGCGAGCCTGGGCGTGGAGAACGCCGAGTCGCCGCCACCGCCGGCGGAAGAACTCTCGGGCGTGCCGCTGGGGCCGCCGCCCCCGCCGGAAGAGCGCAACCGCATCCTCGAGTTCTTCCGATAGGAGAGGGCGAAGGCGGGCGACAGGTTCCGGGTGTCCCTACACTCGGTGCTGCCGCCGCTTTCACCTTTTTCGTTCCTCACGCCTCATGGAAATCCTTACCCTGGTGACGCTGATCGTCATCGGCGCCTACATCCTCAAATCACGGGACCAGCGCCAGCGCATCGCGCTGCTCGGGAGCCACCTCGGCAAGTACCAGATCGAAAATCTCATGGAGACCCTCACCGAGGGCTACCTGCGCTGCCTTGGCGAAGACGACGCCGCGCGGCGCCAGCAGATCTGGAGCCTGCTCGACTCCACCGAGCAAAAGCTCTCGGCCCAGTTCGACAGCTTTGCTGCGGAGTTCGCGCGTGTCGATGAGGCACAGGCACGCGTGAGCAAGCTGCCGCTGGCCATTCCATTCGCGCACAGGCTGTTTCCGGCCGCCACCTTCGACTTTCGCCAGGCCCTTGCCGTCCACGCACGCGGCATTGCCGAGGTGATGCGAAACGAATCCGGCCGCACACCCAAGGCCAAGGCTTTCACGATGTCGGCCGAGCTGTTTTTGATGCAGCACAGCTGCCACTGGTTCTGCAAGTCGAAGACAGTGGCGTCGGCGCGGATGCTGGCGCGGCACAAGACCTCGTACGAGCAATTGCTCGATGCCGTGAGTCCGGGAACGCGCAAGGCCTACGGCGCACTGACGGGCCAGTAATTTCTTTCTTCAGTGATGCGGCGGTAGCAGCGGCAGCGTGAGCGTGGCCACCGCGCCGCCGCGCGCCGCATTGCCGAGCTCGATGCGGCCGCGGTGCAGCGCGGCAATCTCTTTCACGAAGGCCAGCCCGAGTCCGGTGCTCTTCTTCTGGTTGTGCGGCCGCGCCAGCGAATAGAACTTCTGGAAGACTTTTTCCTGTGCGTAGTCCGGAATGCCAGGACCGCGGTCGCGCACGCTCACGCGCGCAAGTTTCGAGGTGGTCTCCAGCGTCAGCAGCACTTCGCTGTCCGGCGGTGAAAAATCGATGGCGTTGTCCAGCAGGTTGCTGATGGCGCGGCGCAGCAAGAATGGATCGCCCTCGGTGCTGGCCTCGGTTCGGATATTTACTTTCACGGCGATGTTGCGCTTGGCCGCCGCGGGCTGCGCGCTGATGGCAACGTCTTCGATCAACGAAGCCAGCGCGACCGGCTCCGTGCGGTCGAGCCCGCGTCGCGTCTCGAGCGCGGTGAGCTCCATCATGCGATCGACGATTTCCTGGATGCGCTGCGTCTCGCGTTCGATGTTCTTCAGGAAGCGTTCGCGCTCCGCATGCGGCATCGACGGTTCCTGCAGCAGCTCGGCCGCGCCGCGAATGGCCGAGAGAGGACTCTTCACTTCATGCGTGAAGGTCTGCACGTAGTCGGCCACGTAGTTGCGGCCAGTGAGCGCATCGCGCATTTCGCTGAAACCGGTGCGCACCGCATCGACCGCGCGCCGCGCCATGCGCGAAACGCTGAGGGTGCGCTGGGCGCGCACCCAGGTCCAGTAGTCCGAAATCAGCCCGAAGGGGCGTACCAGCCAGACCGAGACGATCACCGCCAGCAGCAGCAGTGCCAGCCCCGAACCCACGCCCACCCACAGCGTGCGGGCACGCGCGTCTTCCACGAACTGGCCGAAGCTCTGCACCGGCTTGCCGACGCTGACCATGCCGACGATCTCGTTGTTCCAGCGGATCGGCGCGCCCACGTACATCACCGAGGTGCGCGGGTCGCCGTCTACGTCGCGCGAAGTGCGCGCGCCGTACACGCCGGCGAGCGTGCGGTTCACGTCGCTCCATTGCGAGTAGTCAGCGCCCAGGTGCCTGCCGAGCGAATCGAACACCACGCGGCCGCTGCGGTCGGTCACGTACACGCGCAGCTCGACCCGGCTCTTGTGCAGGTTGTAGATCTGGGCCGAGAACTCGCGCGCATAGACCGTGCGGAACAGCGGCTCGAGCCGCGCGGTGGTGATGGCTCCGGCGATCACATCCTGCTCGACCAGGCTGGCGATGAGTTGCGAGGTCTCGACCAGCGATTCCTCCGCCGATTCGCGGTAGCGCGGGTCGATGTCGGACACCACGCGGTACAGCAGGAACGCGATGCCCGCCGTGTAGATCAGCAGAATCCCGATGAATATCCGCGTGCGCCGGCTCACGGCACGCTGTGGGGCAGTTCTTCGTTCAATGCGTAGCCGGTGCCGCGCAGCGTGCGGATCGGCTCCACGTCGGGCGCCACGGCCTTGAGCTTCGCGCGCAAGGTCTTCACGTGCGCGTCGACCGTGCGGTCGAAGCTGTCGCTCGCGTCGTCCCAGACCAGTTGCAGCAGCTCGTCGCGCGTGAAGACGCGTCCGGGCCGTTGCACCAGGAGCCGGAGCAGGCCGTATTCGTAGCGCGAGAGCTCGAGCAGGCGGCCGTAGTAGCGAATCTGCATGCGCTCGTTGTCCAGCGCAAACGGCATTGCGGGGGGTTGAGAGCTCGCTGGGGCCGTCGCACCCGAAATTTGAGGGGGTACCCCGTTGTTCGTCCCTGCGGCCCCTCCTGGCGCCGCTCGCGCACTGCGCCGGAGGATGGTGCGTACCCGCGCCACCAGTTCGCGCGGCGAAAAGGGTTTGGCAATGTAGTCGTCGGCACCGAGTTCCAGCCCCACCACGCGGTCGATCTCGTCGCTTCTAGCAGTGAGAAACAGCATCGGCACCTCGGCGCCGCCCTGCGACTGGTTCAGCGCGCGCAGCCGCTTGAAGAGCTCGAAACCGTTCAGGTCCGGCAGGCCCACGTCCAGGATGGCCAGAGCCGGCGGCTCCTGCGCGAACTGCGCGATGGCCTCCTCGGCGGTGGCGCACCAGACCGGCGTGAAGCCGTCGCTCTTCAAAACGTACTGGAGGGTGTCGGCAATGCCCGATTCGTCTTCGGCGATCAGGATCCGGGGTTTGAAACTCATCCCCGGATGTTAGCGAGGGGGCGCTGTTCGGCGAGGCTGGTTTTCGTGCGTGGCGCCGCGAACACGGCGCGGCCGTTCACGGCCTTTTTTTTGGGCGAAGCGCTGGATTCCTATCTTCTTCTTATTCTTCTTATTCAAATTAGTAGTAGTAGATAAGGGCGGCACCGATCTGTGGACATGGCAGTTTTTCCCTTGCGTGACAGTCACTTGTCATACCTCTGTCACTGTGCGCAGCCGTGCTTCCGAGCTGTCGCACCAAAAGGGACAACATTGGCCGACTGCCCCGCCCTGTGGATAACCGCCTGCTTGTGCCGGAACTCTCCCCAGAGTTGTCCTTTGACACGGCTCTCGAATTCTGCGAAAGACGGTTTTCGGCGCGAGAAATTCATTGCCTCATATTTGGGCAGACTGTAGATTTCTATTTGAAATCAACCACTTAGCTTCCCCTTACAAAGAAGTGCGGGTGTTATCCACAGAGTTGCCCAAGCTTTGTGGGGAGAACCCGCGGCGGAACCTTCGCGCCTGATGTCGAACGAACTTTGTCCTTCAACCTTTGGAAATTCGAACGTGACCCCTTCCGAAACCAAGGCCATCGTGACGCTGAGCTTGCTGGCCGCCTTCGTCGACGGCGAAAAACACGAGCGCGAACGCGCCGAGATCAAGCGCATTGCCGAGGGCCTGTCGCAGGCTGACGGCGTGAGCCTCCCCACGCTCTACCAGGACGTGCTGATGAAGCGTGTCTCGATGGCATCGGTGGCGGGCGAATTGCAAAGCACCGATTCGAAGCAGCTGGCCTATGAAATGGCGGTGTGCGTGTGCGATGCCGACGGCACGCAGTCGGAAGCGGAGCGTATGTTCCTGACGGACCTGCGTACTTCGCTCGGTCTCGATGCCTCGGCGGCGCAGTTTTCGCGTCAGGCGGAAGACATTGCGGCGGCGGTCCCGGTGGCGGCTACCGGTGCAGCCGCGGTATCAACGGCCGCACCGGTGCCATCCCCCGACGTCGCGGAGCTCGACAAGTCGATCCTCAACGCAGCCATCCTCAACGGCGCGCTCGAACTGCTGCCCGAAACGCTGTCGACCATGGCGATCATTCCGCTGCAGATGAAACTGGTATATCGCATCGGCAAGGCCCATGGCTACGAACTCGACAGCGGCCACGTGAAAGATTTCCTGGCCACGGTCGGCGTGGGCCTGACCTCGCAATACCTGGAACAGGCCGGTCGCAAGCTGCTCGGTGGCCTGCTCGGAAAGATGGGCGGTGGCTTGCTGCGCGGCCTGGGCAACCAGGCCGTGAGTTCGGGCATGAGCTTTGCCTCGACCTACGCGCTGGGCCATGTCGCCAAGCGCTACTACGCAGGCGGCCGCACGCTTTCGACGCAGATGCTGAAAGACAGCTTCTCGAACGTCGTGCAGGAAGGGAAGGGTCTGCAGACCCAGTACCTGCCAGCCATCCAGGAAAAGGCCCGCACCCTCGACGCCGGCAAGGTGCTGGCGCTGGTCAGGGGCGCTTGAAGCCAGTCAGGCCGATCAGGCCGCGGCCAGGTCGTCGAGAATGGGGCAGTCGGGGCGCGCGTCCCCGTGACAGCAGTGCACCAGGTGCGCCAGCGTGTTGCGCATCGACTGCATGTCCGCAATGCGCTGTTCCAGTTCATGGAGATGCTTCTGCGCGATGCGCTTCACGTTCGAGCTCGCACGGCGGCGGTTGTGCCACAGCCCCACGAGCTCGGCAATTTCTTCCATCGAGAAACCGAGATCGCGCGAGCGCTTGATGAAGCGCAACGTGTGAATGTCGGCATCGCCGTACTGGCGATAGCCGCTTTCGGTGCGCGCCACCACGGGCAGCAGCCCCAGGCCCTCGTAGTGCCGCACCATGCGCGCCGAGACGCCCGAAAGCCTGGCCGCTTCGCCGATGGTCACGGTGCCGAAGCTGCTCATTGGACCCTGTAGCCGGCGTTTTCGATCGCGGCGACGATGTCTTGCCGAGATTGCACGCTCAATACGTCGACATGCCCTGTTTCGAGATCCACCGTCACCTGCGCTTCCGGATCGACCGTCTGCACCGCGTTTTGAACCGCGCTCACGCAGTGGCCACAGCTCATGCCCGAGACCTGGAATTTCTGGCTCATCGTTGTTGCTCCTGTTGATCAGTGATGGGAATCACGAGTTTGAACCCTCTCACGATGTCAATGTCCAGTGCAGGGGCACTCGGCAGGCGGCTTGACCTTGCCATGATGTGAGACTTTAGCCTTGGGGCATGGACAATCTGCTTCACTCTCCGTACCACCCCATGAGCACCCTGGATCTTTCTGTTGGCGGCATGACCTGCGCCTCGTGCGTGATGCGCGTGGAGCGGGCGCTCAAGAGCGTGCCGGGCGTGCAGGACGTCAGCGTGAACCTCGCCACCGAATCGGCGCGCGTGGTGGCGGCCGACGGCGAGGACATCGACGCGCGCCTGCGCCGCGCCGTGCGCGCCGCAGGCTATGAACCGCGCGCGGCCAGCAGCATGGCCGACGAGGCCGCGGCACTGTCGCCGTGGCACGGCTTCGGGCCGGTCGGCATTGGCCTCTTGCTGTCGATTCCGCTGCTGGCGCCGATGCTCAGAGAACCCTTCGGGCAAGACTGGATGCTTTCGCCCTGGATCCAGCTGCTGCTGGCGGCACCGGTGCAGTTCTGGCTCGGTGCGCGCTTCTACCGCGCGGGCTGGCATGCCGCGAAGGCGGGTACCGGCAACATGGACCTGCTGGTGGCGCTCGGCACCAGCGCGGCCTTCGGGTTGTCGCTGTGGCTCTGGTGGCGCTCGGCGACCGGCGAGCACGCGGGGCACGGCGCCGTGCTCCACCTCTACTTCGAGGCGTCGGCCGTGGTCATCACGCTGGTGATGCTCGGAAAGTGGCTGGAGGCACGCGCCAAGCGGCAAGCCACTTCGGCGATCCGCGCGCTGCAGCAGCTGCGGCCCGAAATCGCCCACCTGGTGGGAAAGCGCGGCGAAAGCGATGTGCCGATTGGCGAGGTGATGGTCGGCGACCTGCTCGCGGTTCGCCCCGGCGAACGCGTGCCGGCTGATGCGCGCGTGATCGAGGGAGAGTCCGAGGTCGACGAATCGATGCTCACCGGCGAGCCGCTGCCGGTGCCCAAGAGGCCTGGCGACGCATTGACGGGCGGCGCAGTCAACGGCGACGGCCGCATGGTCGTCGAGGTGAAAGCGGTCGGCGCCGAAAGCGTGCTGGCGCGCATCATCCGGCTGGTCGAGGATGCGCAGGCGGCCAAGGCGCCGATCCAGCGGTTGGTCGATCAGGTTGCGGCCGTGTTCGTGCCGGTGGTGCTGGTGATTGCGCTGGCCACGCTGGCAGGCTGGCTGTTCACTGGCGCCGGTATCGAAGTTGCCATGATCCATGCGGTGGCCGTGCTGGTCATCGCCTGCCCCTGTGCGCTGGGCCTTGCAACGCCGGTAGCGGTGATGGCCGGCACCGGTGTCGCGGCACGCCGCGGCATCCTGATCAAGGACGCACGCGCACTGGAAGTCGCGCACCGTGTCGACACCGTGGCCTTCGACAAGACCGGCACGCTGACGCTGGGCCGGCCGGTGCTCACAGCGCTTGTGCCTCTTGTACCTCTTGCAACCAACGAAGACGAAGCCCGATTGCTTGCTACGGCTGCCAGCCTGCAAGGCGGCAGCGAGCATCCGCTGGCCCGTGCCGTGATGGCGGCCGCCGCACAGCGCGGCGTGCAGGCACCGCCATTGAGTGCCATGCAGGCGCTGCCGGGTCGCGGCGTTCGCGGCGAGGTGAATGGCGAACGCTGGGCCATCGCGAGCCTGCGCTGGTGCACGGAACTTGGCGTGGTTCCTGATGCCGCGCAGGTCGAGCGCCTGCATGCAGAGGGCGCCACGGTGTCCGCGCTGCTGCGATTCGATGCGGCAGGCGTTGCCGAGGTACAGGCGTTGCTGGCCTTTGCCGACAAGCCCAAACCGGAGGCGGCCGAAGCCATTCGCACTCTGCGAGCGCGGGGCCTGCGCGTGGTGATGATCTCGGGCGACAACCGGCGCGCCGCAGAGGCCATGGCGGCACGGCTCGGCATTGCTGCCGAAGACGTGCGCGCCGATGTGTTGCCGACCGACAAGGCGGCGCAGGTCAGTGTCTTGAAGAAAGACGGCCATGTGGTTGCGATGGTCGGCGATGGCGCCAACGACGCGCCGGCACTTGCCGCGGCCGACGTGGGCATGGCCATGGCACCTTCGGGCGGTGGCACCGACGTGGCAATGGAAGCCGCGGGTATCACGCTGATGCGCGGCGACCTGGCGTTGGTGGCCGAGGCCTTCGAACTCTCTGCGCGCACGGTCGCCAAGATCCGGCAAAACCTGTTCTGGGCCTTTGCCTACAACGTGGCCGGCATTCCGCTTGCGGCCTTCGGGTTGCTGAGTCCCGTGGTGGCGGGCGCGGCCATGGCACTGTCGAGCGTCAGCGTGATGGCCAATGCGCTGCTGCTGAGGCGCTGGAAGCCCTGAGCCCTGTTCGATTCAGCCGATAAGCAGCGCCAGCAGGTGATCGGCGATCCGCTGCTCGCGGCTGCCGCATAGCAGCCGTTTCGTTCTTCAGCGGGTTGTGGCGCGGCCTGCGATCAGCACGGCGTTGGTGCCGCCGAATGCGAATGAATTGGAAAGCACGTAGCGCAGGTTCTCGGCCTGGCGCGCATCGCCTCGCACGAAGTCGAGATCGAAGGCCGCATCGGGCACCCGCAGGTTGGCGGTGGGCGGGAGCATGCCGTGCGCGAGCGTGCGCAGCGCAGCCACTAGTTCGATGGCGCCGCCGCCGCCGAGCACGTGGCCGTGGATGGCCTTGGTGGCGCTCACGGGCACGGCATTGCCGAACACCTCGCGAATCGAAGCAGCCTCGGCCGCATCGCCCGCCGTGGTGGCGGTGCCGTGCGCGTTGATGTGGCCGATCTGCCCGGGCTCGAGGCCGGCGTCGCGCAGCGCGGCACGCATGGCGCGGACCTGGCCGGCGGGGTCGGGGTTGGTGATGTGCGTGGCGTCGCAGTTGGTGGCATAGCCCGCAAGAAAAAGCGGCATAGCTTCATTTCTGCCGCGCGCGCGTGCATGGGCTTCCGATTCGAGCACCAGCGCGGCCGCGCCTTCGCCCAATGCAAAACCTGCGCGGTCGCCCGAGAAAGGCCGGCAGGCGCTGCCCGGCGCATTGGCGGGAGGAGGCGCGGTCACGCGCATCGCGTGCCAGCTGGCCATCACGCCGGGCGTGAGCATGGCCTCATGTCCGCCGACGACCGCCATGTCGATCCAGCCGCCGCGAATGGCGCGCATGGCCTCGCCGATGGCGACGGCCGAGGAGGCACAGGCGCAGGCGTAGGCAATGGCGGCACCTTGGGCTCCGAACTGCAATGCGAGCTCCGCCACCGCGGCGTTGGGCATGACGGTGAGCACCGTCGTCGGCCGCATGCGGCGCTTCCCGCCATAGAGCGCGCGCGTGGTGTCGTCGAAGGCGCCCGCGCCGGCCAAGCCGCTGCCCCAGAAGATGCCCAGGCGCTCGGGATCGACGCTGCCCGCGTGAAGCCCGGCCTGCGCGGCTGCGTCGCGTGCGGCTGCCAGCGCCATGGCGGTGCCCCGGTCGAGCGGCAGTCGCGAACCGCTGCGCACGCTGGTCGAATCGAATTCGCAGGCCGCCACGGCGAGCTCGATCGGATCGAGGCCCTCGATGCTGAGCGTTTGCGCGCGCACCGCGGACCTTCCGTCGAAGAGCGCATCGTCGAAGGACTCGGCCGTGTGGCCGATGGGGGTGACGAAACCGAGGCCCGTTACCCGCACCGGTGCGGAAGCCGCATGCAAAGAGGAGGCTGCGAGCGCTGAATGAGCGGCGCCGCTGCTCACGCGGGCGCGGCCATCGAAGGCTCGACGTCGCATCGGATCTGCGCGTCGATCGCTTCGCACAAGTGCTGGAGCGTGATGCCGGCTTCGCGCGGGTCGAGCCGGTCTTCAGGTAGGCGGAGATGGAACGCATCTTCCACCGCGAACACGAATTCCATCAGCGCGAGCGAATCGAGCCCGAGTTCGGACAGCGCAACCTGGGGCGCGATGGAAGCGGGCGCAACGTCGAAGTTGTTCACCAGGATGGCCGCGATGCTGTTGAAGACCGGCGTAGAAAAGGTAGCGGAGGACATGGCGTTTTCTTTCAGGCGGGAACGAGATGCAGAGGCAACGCGCCGGAGGTGCCGGGCGCGCCGATGCCATGAGCCAGGGCGTCGGCGAAAGCGACCGTTTCGCGTGCCACCTGCTGGCGGTCGTTGTCGATCGAGATCATGTGGTAGCTGTTGTGAAGCACCACGCTGCGGAATTCGCGGCAGCGAAGGCCACGCGCGAGGATGTCGAGGTTGGCCAGACTGGCCACTTCGTCCTGGCGAGCATGCAGCGCAAGCACGGTGCCGCATTGCACCTGGTGAAGGTTGCGCTTCACGTGGCGGATCAGCCGGTCATGCTCGCGCAGGTGGCTGACGCCGAGCACCGAACTGCCCGCACGCGACACCTTCCGGTGGCGCAGCTCGCGCTCGATCCAGGCGCGCACGCGTTCGTTCTTCACGCCGTAGGGCGCGCATTCCCGGTACTGCCAGAAGCGTCCGAGCGGCGTGTAGAACGCGAGCGGCAGCAGCATGCGCGTGCGTGGAATGGCCCAGCCGTCGAAGCGCAGCGTGGTCGACATCAGCACCAGCGCATCGACATCGCTGCCGCAGCGGATGGCCGCGCCGAGTGCAAGAGACGAGCCGGCCGAGATGCCCACCAGCAGCACGCGCTCGTGCTGCGCGCGGAGTGTCTTGACGCGCGCCTCTATGGCGTCGATCCAGCGCTCGTAGGGCAGGGCGTGCTGCAGCGGCGCGCCGGCATCGAAGGAGTAGCCGCCGATCGCCATCGGGTGCACCGGATAGCCGCTGCTGCGCAAGGCCGACTGCACGGTCAGGAGCTCGTCAGGTGTGCTGCATAAACCATGCAGCAGCACGACGGCAGTGCGGCGCACCGCGGGGTGCACCACGCTCAGCAGATCGGCCGGATCGCGGGCGCTCATCGAATCGAAAGGGGCTGGAAAGGGGCCCCGGCCGCAGGTTGCTGTCGTATGCTCATGGCGTGTTTATCGCCGGGGCGTGCTGACCGGCTGCTGACCCTCCTTCGCGCAAGAATAGGCACTGAAACCCACCACACACACCATGCGAATCCTGCTTGTCGAAGACGATGCCGTGCTGCGCGACGTGATGCTGCGCAGCCTCGCGGATGCCGGCCATCGGGTCGACGTGTCGGCCAATGTCGAGGACGCCGACCATCTATGGCGCGTGCAGCCTTTCGACGCAGTGCTGCTCGACCTGAACCTGCCAGCCACCGCAAGCCCGACGAGCGGCCTTGCAAGCGGCCTCAACGCCCTGCGGCAGGCGAGGGCGCGCGGCGACCGCACGCCGGTGCTGGTGCTGACGGCGCGTGGCCGTACCGAGGAGCGCATTGCCGGCCTCGATGCCGGTGCCGACGACTACCTGGGCAAGCCCTTTGACCTGGCCGAAGTCGAGGCTCGCTTGCGTGCGCTGGTGCGGCGCGCCAAGGGTACCGAGGACATCGTGCTGCTCGGCCAGCTCAAGCTCGACCGCAAGGCGCGCCGCTTTTCGACCGCGAGCGGGCCGCTCGATCTGCCGGCGCGCGAGTTCGAAGTGCTGTGGGAGCTGATGAGCCCGCCGGGCCGCACAGTCAGCAAGCGGGCACTGTCCGACAAGCTCTCGAGCTTCGACGAATCGCTGGGCGACAACGCACTGGAGGCCTTCATCTCGCGGCTTCGCAAGAAGCTGGCCGGTTCGGGCGCGAGCATCCGCACGCTGCGCGGCATCGGCTACCTGCTCGAAGCCGAAGTGTGAGCCGCCCCATGCCGGACGCGCCTCGGCGGGCCGAGGCCGCACCTTCGCTCACGCGGCGCGTGCTGCGCAACGTGCTGGTGCCCCTGGCGCTCACGTGGATGGTGGGCGCGGTGATCGCCCTGGTCATCGCCAACTATTTTTCCGAACAGGCCTTCGACCGCGGCATGCTCGACGACGCTTATGCGCTCGCGGCCAACGTGCAGGCGGGCGAACGCGGTGTGGAGCTGCTGCTCACGCCGCGTGAGGTGGCCACGGTGCTGTTCGACCAGGTCGACAAGGTCTACTTCGCGGTTCAGCGGCTCGACGGCACGCTGATCTCTGGGCAGGCGGGCCTGAACGCACCGCTGCCACCGGAAGGTGCGCGCTACCGCTTCTCGGACGTGGCTTTCGACGGCAAGGTCCTTCGGGCGGTGGTGCTCCAGCCCGTCGTGGACCCGGGCTTGCCGGTCCCCTACCGGGTCGTGATTGCGCAGACCACGCTGAGCCGCACGGCACTGGTGCGGCAGCTGCTCGGCTTTGCGCTCGCACCGCAGGTGCTGCTGCTGATTCTGCTCGCGGTGTGGCTCTGGTATGGCATTCGCAGCGACCTGCGTCCGCTCGGCGAGCTGCAGCAGGCGCTGGACCGGCGCGATGTGTACGACCTCTCGCCGGTGGCGGTGGTCCGCACGTCGCGTGAAGTGCAGCGCCTGGGCAATGCGGTCAACGCGCTTTTCGACCGGCTGAACCACAGCGTGCGCGCGCAGCGCGAGTTCGTGGGCAACGTGGCCCACGAGCTGCGCACGCCGCTGGCGGGCATCCGCGCGCTGGCCGAGTACGGGCTTGCGCAGCACGACTCCGCGGTGTGGCGGGAGCAGCTCGTGCGCGTGGCCGAACGGCAGGCCCGCGCGAGCCATCTCATCGACCAGTTGCTGGCGCTCGCGCTCGCTGACGAGGCCCGCACCGGCCTTGCGCGCGAACCGGTTCGGCTCGACGTTCTTGCCGAGGAGACCGTACTGCGGCACCTGGCACGCGCCGATTCGCGCGGCGTCGACCTGGGTGCACGCGGCCTCGACGAGCGCACCACGGTGCTCGCGAACGAAGCGCTGGTCGAAGGGATTCTCGACAACCTGATCGACAACGCGCTGCGCTACGGCGGACGCACCATCACCGTCGAACTGGCGGGCCGGACCTTGAGCGTGATCGACGACGGCCCCGGCATTCCGCTGGAGGCGCAGCGCGACCTGATGCAGCGCTGGGCGCAAGGCCCTGCGGGACAGAAGCTCGGGCAGGGCTCGGGCCTGGGCCTGTCGATCGTGGCGCGCTATGCGGAACTGCTGGGCGCCGAACTGCGGCTCGATGCGGCCGAGCCCTCGGGGTTGCGGGTGAGCGTGGTGTTCGGCGACGTGGCTTGAGTCGGCACGATGACTTCGTCATCGGCGGCTCACGCGTCGAACTCCACCTCGCCCTCGATTTCGACCGGAATGTTGAAGGGCAGCTCGGCCATGCCCACGGCACTGCGTGCATGAGCGCCGATGTCGGATCCGAAGAGTTCGAGTATGAGATCCGAGAACCCGTTGATCACCGCAGGCTGTTTGTCGAAGCCGGGCGGCGGCGTCACTGTGGGGGGAAGAACGAGGCCGAGTGCGGCCAGTCGTTGCTCGACACGGGCCATGGCATTTCGCTCCTTGGGGGCGGACACAAAGCGTCCGCGGCATCTTGCCATGGCCCCCGGGGATCAACCCAGTGCCGGATAGTCGGTGTAGCCCTTGGTGCCGCCGCCGTACATCGTGGCCTTGTCCACGGCATTGAGCGGTGCGTTCTCGCGCAGGCGGCGCACCAGGTCGGGGTTGGCGATGAAGGGTTTGCCGAAGGCCACGAGGTCGTCGCCTTCCTTGACCGCCGCGTCCGCCAGCGGCTTGTCGTAGCCGTTGTTGACCATCCATGCGCCCTTGCCGCCGGCCTGGCGGTAGGCGGCCTTGAGCGCCTCGTAGTCGAAAGGACGGTCCTCGATCTCGCGCGGGCCGCCGGTGGCGCCTTCGATGATGTGGATGTACGCCAGGCCGAGCGGGGCGAGCTGCTTCACCACGTAGGTGAAGAGCGGCTGCGGATCGGAATCGTGCACGTCGTTGGCTGGCGTGACGGGCGACAGGCGGATGCCGGTCTTGCCGCCGCCGACCGCATCGACCACCGCGCGCGTGGCTTCCAGCAGCAGGCGGGCGCGGTTCTCGATGCTGCCGCCGTAGTCGTCGGTGCGCTTGTTGCTGCCGTCCTTCAGGAACTGGTCGAGCAGGTAGCCATTGGCGCCGTGGAGTTCCACGCCGTCGAAGCCGGCGGTTTCCACCGCGTTGCGCGCGGCCGCCGCATAGGCGTGAACGATGCCCGGCAACTCTTCGGCATCGAGGGCGCGCGGCTCCGAAGTCTCGACGAAGGTCGGCACGCCGTCCTTGATGAGCACGGTCTTGGTCTTGGCGGTGATGGCCGAGGGCGCGACGGGCTTGCCGCCTTCGGGCTGCAGTTCGGTGTGCGACACGCGGCCCACGTGCCAGAGCTGCACCACGATCTTGCCGCCCTTGGCATGCACTGCGTCCGTCACGCGCTTCCAGGCGTCGAGCTGTTCGGTGCCGTAGAGCCCAGGCACGTCGGCATAGCCCTGTCCCTGGTGGCTGATGGCGGTGGCTTCGGTGATGAGCAGGCCCGCCGTGGCGCGCTGCGCGTAATAGGTGGCCGCGATGTCCTGCGGAATGGCGTTGGGCGAGCGGTTGCGCGTGAGCGGCGCCATCACGATGCGGTTGGCGAGCTTCAGGTCGCCGGCCTGTACGGGGTCGAAGAGGGAGGACATTGCGCGGATTGAAAAGTGGGAAGAGGCCGCGAGGCTAAACCTGCGCGGCCAACCCTGCTGTCGCACGGTTGTCTGGTTGCTGCTAGGCGTTCTCGGTGCCGAGTGCCGCGAGGTCGAGCAAGCTTGGGCTCACGCGCATGGGCATCGCGAGCAGGATCTGCCCCATGCCCTTGCCGAGCGGATCGTTGCGCAGCGATGCCATGCCGCCGCCGCCGAGCGCCTGTTCGCAGACGAAGTTGAACGCCCTGATGCCCGGAACCTCATAGCGCGTGACCGGCCCTTTGACGAGATGCGCCAGCCATTCGGCTACCCGCGCTTCGGTGAGTTGTTCACGTAGCAGCGGCAGCAAGGCCGGATGGCGCGCGATGACGCCGATGTTCGAGGTGTCGCCTTTGTCGCCGCTGCGGGCCCATGCGAGGCGGATGAGCGGCACTTCGATGGCATCGGCAGCGAAGGCTTCGGGAACGTCCACCGCACCCGTTGCATTCTTCGGTGAAGAAGGGGCACTGGCGGCCACCGCAGACTCAGCATCGGGGGGCAGCTCGATGCGCTGCCCGTCTATCGTCACGCGGGCTTCGACCTTCGACTTGTCCAGCAGGAACGCGTATTGCCGGATCGACGGCGATACGGATGAGCGACCGCCACCCGCGCCCGTGGTGCCGGGAGCCCACGACGTGCCGGCCGGCGCCACCTCGCGCGCGAAGAGCTCGAGCGCCTCCTTGCGCGCATGCGTCACCGCAACCCGGAGCACGGCTTCGCGCGTCTGCGTGGCCTGCGCGTGCGGGCCGTAGCAGGACTCGGCGCCCAGCACTTCGAGCTGCGTGGCGCTGTAGGGGCCGAAACCATGCTGCGTGAACAGTGTGCTGGTGCGTACAAGGATGGCTTCTCCGGTGCGGCGTGCCTTTGCGACGGCATCGAAGCCGACGATGGTGAGCTGTGCCGCGCACTTGTAGCCTTCCACGTAGGTGGCGCAGACCTTGTAGCTCGCGGTGGGGGCGCGGCCCCGCGCGCCGTGCACATGCACGCGATGCTCGCCGGCCTGTTCGATGCGCACTTGCGTGAAGTCGGCCACCACGTCGGGCAGCAGGTAGGCCGAGGGGTCGCCGATCTCGTACAGCATCTGCTCGCCCACCACGGCCGGCGTGACCTTGCCGCCCGTGCCCGTCGGCTTGGTGACGACGAAGCTGCCGTCGGCATGGCACTCGACGATGGGATAACCGATGTTGGGCCAGTCGGGCACCGTGTCCCAGTCGGTGTGCAGGCCGCCGGTGGCCTGGCAGCCGCATTCGATGATGTGGCCCGCGAGGCTGCCGGCCGCCAGCAGGTCGTGGTCGCCAGGCTGCCAGCCGAACGCGTGCATCAGCACGCCGAGCGTGACGGCCGAGTCGACGCAGCGGCCGGTGATGACCACCTGTGCACCCGCGTCGAGCGCGGCCTGGATCGGCCTTGCGCCGAGATAGGCGTTGGCCGTGAGCACGCGCCCCGGCAATGGCGCGCCGCTTTGCAACTCGCGCACTGGGGGATGTTGCTGGCGGAGCTGCGGCAGCAGGGGGGAGACGTCGTCGCCGCTCGCCACCGCGATCTTCAATGCAACGCCTTGCTCGGCCGCCAGCGCGGCGAGCGCATCGGCGCAGCCCTGCGGATTGACGCCGCCTGCGTTGCTTACCACGCGGATGCCTTGGCGCACCACGTCATTCAGCACGGCCTTCATCGCGACCGAGACGAAGTCGGTGGCGTAGCCGAGCTCCGGTTTCTTGAGCCGCGCGCCTGCGAGGATCGACATCGTGAGCTCGGCCAGGTAGTCGAACACGAGATAGTCGATCTGTCCGCTGGCCACGAGCTGCGGCGCGCCCACGCTGCTGTCGCCCCAGAAGCCCGAGGCACCGCCGATGCGTACGATGCGTTCCCATTGCTCGCTGCGGTCGGCGCTCATCGGCCGCTCCACTGCGGCTTGCGCTTTTCGCGGAAGGCGAGCTGGCCTTCGGCCGCGTCTTCCGTGAGTGCGAAGAGCCCGATCTGGCTTTCGGTGAACGCCATTGATTCTTCGAAGGCCATGGCGTCGATCTTCTTCATGGTGTACAGGCCGCGGCGTATGGCGGCGGGCGATTTGTCGAGCACGCGGCCGAGCAGCCAGTCCACGCTCTCGTCGACGTCGTCGCTCACGCGATTCACGAGCCCGTGTTCGAGCGCCTGCGCGGCGGTGATGGGTTCGCCGGTGATGCACATCTCGGCCAGCACGCGGCGCGGCAGCAGGTTGCCAAGCACGCTGAGTACCTGCGCGGGAAAGAGGCCGACCTTGACCTCGGGCAGGCCGAACAAGGCCTGGCTGCTGGCCACCGCCATGTCGCACATGCCCATGATCCCCATGCCGCCCGCCATGCAGGCGCCGTTGACGCGCGCGATCAGCGGAACGGTCGATTGCCGGGCTTGGCGGAACAGGTTGGCAAAGCCCTGGTAGGGCTCGGCATAGTCGAACTTGAAGGCGCTGCCGGTTTGCAGGTCAGCACCGGCGCAGAAAGCGCGCGTGCCAGCGCCGGTGATGACGACGGCACGCACAGCGCGGTCGGTCTCCGCCCGAGCCAGTGCGCCGGACAGCGCGGCAAGCACGCCGGCGCTGATGGCGTTGCGGCGTTCCTGGCGGCCGATGGTGAGCCACATCACGGGCCCGCGCATCTCCTCGCGCAGTTCTTGGAGGACAGGGGCTTCGGCCATCGGCGGGTCCTTCGCTTTGCAGGGTCTGAAGATCGACCCGTAGCGTGACTCGAAAAAAAAGCCGCTGCATGCGGCTTGTGGCTGAAGGCGGCCCGGGTTTTCCCCATCATGGGCAAGGCCGCCTCGCAGTCGTTGCGAGCTTGTTCGCGCTTCTTCTTACTTCAGCAGGCCTTCGGCCTTCATTGCGTCCTGAACCGCAGGACGAGCTCCGACGCGCGCATGCCAGGCCTGAAGATGGGGGAAGTCCGAAATGTCGACGCCGGTTGGCTTGGCCCAGTTGGTCACGGTAAACAGGTAGCCGTCGGCCACGCTGAAGTGCTCGCCCATCAGGTACTGCTTGTCGGCCAGCTGGCCGTTGAGCCATTGGTAGCGCGACTTGAGCTTGTCCTTGAAGATGGTCTTGGCTTCTTCGGGCATGGCGGGGTTGAACAGCGGGCTGTACCCCTTGTGCATCTCGGTGCCGATGAAGGTCAGCCACTCCTGCAGGCGATAGCGCTGCAGGGTGCCGGCGGCCGGGGCCAGGTTCTTGGTGGGTGCGAGATCAGCGATGTACTGCACGATGGCCGGACCTTCACGCAAGCGGGTGCCGTCGTCGAGTTCGAGCATCGGCACATACCCGAGCGGGTTGATGCCGTAGTAGTCGGTGCCGTCCTGCAGCTTGTGGCTCTTGGTGCTGGCCATCACGGGCTCGAAGGCAATGCCTGCCTCGTGCAGCGCAATGTGGGGCGAGAGGGAGCAGGCACCGGGCGAGTAATACAGCTTCATGCGAGAAATCTCCAAAGTTGAATATGGATAGCGGAAATCGATCCGTGGACCGAGGGGATGCTAGCGGGTTTGCGTCCTGCGCGTTTTTGTCCTACGGCCGCTCGCGCGCGCCGACTATCGGAGCCGCTCCGGCGCGTTTCTAAGCTGCCCGCACGGTGGGCGAGGGCCCGCCGAAAGGAGTTTCCAGATGTTGAAGTACGCCATTGTGTTTGCGGTGATTTCATTGATCGCCGGGCTGTTGGGCTTCGGCGGCATTGCCGCGGGTGCGGCGGGTATCGCCAAGCTGCTGTTCGGCTTGTTCCTGGTGCTGGCCGTGCTGTTCGTGGTGCTGGCGGCATTGGGCGTGGGTGCGGTGAAAAAGGCGATCGATTGATGCAGCGCCCGGTACCTCACTGGCCGCGGGCGCGTCCGCTCGGCTTGCTGCTTCAGAGCCCGGCGCACCGCGTCGTGCGGGTGCTGCTCGTCACGCAATCGCATTGGCAGCTTCCCGAGCACCGCTCGCATCGCCGGCGGGTTTGAGGCGCGCATGCACATCTCGCACATCGAGGCAGACCTGCGCTACGAAGTCCAGACGCCCGCGCACATGCTGCTCAACATCGAGGCCGCGCAAGCTGGCGCGCAGGCCGTTATCAGCGAGATGCTGACCATCGAACCGCCGACCGAAGTGCGGTTCTACTGCGACGGTTCCAGCGGCAACCGCTTTGCGCGCTTCGATGCGCAGCCGGGGCCGCTGCGGATCACTTACAGGGCGAGCGTGCAGCGCAGGCAGGTCGACGTACCGCTCGACCTCGCCGAGGTGCCGGTCAACCAGGTGCCCGATGAAATCCTTCACTACATGATGCCGTCGCGCTACTGCGAGTCGGACCTGATGTCGCGGTGCGCGCAGCAGCTTTTCGGCGACCTGCCGCCCGGCATCGGCCGGGTGCAGGCGATCGTCGACTGGATTCACGAGAGCATTGCCTATGAAGCGGGCAGCAGCGATTCGACGACCACGGCGCGCGAGGTGTTCGTGGCACGCGTGGGCGTGTGCCGCGACTTTGCGCACCTGGGCATCACCTTTTGCCGTGCGCTCAACATCCCGGCCCGGCTGGTGGTGGGCTACGTCTGGTTCGACGAGCCGCCGCAGGATTTTCACGCCGTGTTCGAAGCCTGGCTCGGCGGGCAATGGGTGCTGTTCGATCCGACTCGCATGGCCCCGGTCGACCGGCTGGTGCGCGTGGGCACCGGGCGCGACGCCAAGGACGTGGCCTTTTGCACCATCTTTGGCGCCGTGACGATGACGGGCAAGGACATCGGGGTGCGCGAAGTGCAGGACGAAAGCGTGGCTCCCGCCGCGGCGCCGCAGCCCACCGGCGCGATCATGGGCATCGAAAAGCCGGTGCCGGTCGTGGAGCTGGCCGCCGCTGCGGAGTGAAAGCCTTGTCAGTACTAATTAGTTTGCTATTAATAATGTAGCAAACTATCCGGTTTCGCTGGGATGGCTCGGGGCTGGTGGTCTTTGACCCCGGTTGCCCTTATTCCCGGCGCAAAAGGGTACCCCCGATTAAAATTGGTGCCCCTTTGCGCAGCGCACGCGTCAGTGCGCCCCTCTCTCATGCTGTATCCCGAAGAATTTGATGTCATCGTCGTCGGTGGTGGCCATGCCGGCACCGAGGCCGCGCTGGCGGCTGCCCGAATGGGCGCCAAGACGCTGCTGCTGTCCCACAACATCGAGACTCTGGGGCAGATGAGCTGCAATCCGTCGATCGGCGGCATCGGCAAGGGCCACCTTGTGAAAGAGGTCGATGCGCTGGGCGGCGCCATGGCCATCGCCACCGATGAGGGGGGCATCCAGTTTCGCATTCTCAATTCGAGCAAGGGCCCGGCCGTGCGTGCGACCCGTGCGCAGGCCGACCGTGTGCTGTACAAGGCCGCGATTCGCCGCCGGCTGGAAAACCAGCCGAACCTCAGCCTGTTCCAGCAAGCGGTCGACGACTTGATGGTGGAGGGCGATCGGGTGGTGGGCGCCGTCACGCAGGTGGGCATTGCCTTCCGCGCGCGCACCGTGGTGCTCACGGCCGGGACTTTCCTCGACGGCCGCATCCATGTGGGCCTCGACAACTATCAGGCCGGGCGCGCAGGCGACCCCCCGGCCATCAGCCTGTCGGCACGGCTCAAGGAATTGAGGCTGCCCCAGGGCCGCCTGAAGACAGGCACGCCGCCGCGCCTCGACGGCCGGACCATCGATTTTTCGAAGTGCACCGAGCAACCGGGCGATGGCATGCCGGGCGGGGCAGGGCCGATGCCAGTGTTCAGCTTCATGGGCCGGGCCGACATGCATCCGCAGCAGATGGCCTGCTGGATCACCCACACCAATGCGCGCACCCACGACATCATTCGCTCCGGCTTCGACCGCAGCCCGATGTTCACCGGCAAGATCGACGGCGTCGGTCCGCGCTACTGCCCAAGCGTCGAGGACAAGATCAACCGCTTTGCCGACAAGGAAAGCCACCAGATCTTTCTCGAGCCCGAAGGCCTGACGACCAACGAGTACTACCCGAACGGGATTTCGACCAGCCTGCCGTTCGACATCCAGTATCAACTGGTGCGCTCGATGCCCGGACTGGAGAACGCCCACATCCTGCGGCCGGGCTATGCCATCGAGTACGACTACTTCGATCCGCGCGAACTCAAGAGCAGCTTCGAGACCCGGTCGGTCAAGGGGCTGTTCTTTGCCGGGCAGATCAACGGCACCACCGGCTACGAAGAGGCGGCGGCGCAGGGCTTGTTTGCCGGCATCAACGCCGCGCTGCAATGCCGAGGCGAAGAGGCGTGGCTGCCGCGCCGAGACGAAGCCTATCTGGGCGTGCTCGTCGACGATCTGATCACGAAGGGCGTGACCGAGCCCTACCGCATGTTCACCAGCCGCGCCGAGTTCCGGCTGCAGCTGCGCGAAGACAATGCCGACATGCGCCTGACCGAAGCAGGGCGCAAGCTCGGCTTGGTGGACGATGCGCGCTGGGATGCTTTCAGCCGCAAGCGGGATGTTGTTTCACGTGAAACAGAACGACTCAAATCGATCTGGGTGAATCCGCGCAACCTGCCCGCGGCTGAGTCGGAGCGGGTGCTCGGCAAGGCCATTGAGCACGAGTACAACCTTGCCGACCTGTTGCGCCGGCCGGATGTGAACTATCAAACATTGATGTCGCTGGACGGCGGAAAGTACAGCGCGTCCACTGCGCTGAACGAGATCGAGATCGAGCAGATCGAGATCTCGGCCAAGTATTCGGGCTATATCGAGCGCCAGCACGACGAAGTCGAGCGTGCAGCGCACTTCGAAAACCTGCGCATGCCGCCTGACTTCGACTACAGCCAGGTCAAGGCACTGAGTTTCGAGGTCCGGCAGAAGCTCGACAAGCATCGGCCTGAGACGCTGGGGCTTGCTTCACGTATCTCGGGCGTGACGCCTGCTGCCATTTCCTTGCTGATGATTCATTTGCGAAAAGGCGGCCACAAAGCTTTCGACCGCGACGCTGCCGCCGAAGCCCCAGCCGAATCGCAGTCCGCCCAATGAACGCGCCCATCGATACGCTGCGCCAAGGCGCAGCAGCCCTGGGCCTCGCTTTGTCCGATATCCAAGCGGAGCAGTTGCTGTCTTACGGCACGTTGATGCTCAAGTGGAACAAGGTCTACAACCTCACGGCGCTGCGCGACGCGGCGAGCGTGCTCACGCACCATCTGCTCGACAGCCTGGCGGCCGTGCCGCCGTTGCAGCGCGAGTGGGCAGGGGAGGGCAAGCTGCTTGACGTGGGCTCGGGTGGCGGCCTGCCGGGAGTGGTGATTGCCATCATACGGCCGGATCTCCAGGTCAGCTGCCTCGATGCGGTCGCCAAGAAGGCGGCTTTCGTGCAGCAAGTGGCCGCTGAGCTCGAGTTGCCCAACTTGCGCGGATTGCACGCACGCGTCGAATCGCTTGCCGGCAGCTATGAAGTCATCAGCTCCCGCGCCTTTGCTTCCCTGCCAGATTTCTTCGATGGTTCGGCACATCTGCTGGCACCCGGTGGCGTCTGGCTGGCCATGAAAGGCAAAGTACCGACCGAAGAACTGGCCGTGTTACCTGCTGGTATCGCAGTGTTTCACGTGGAACAATTGACTGTTCCTGGCTTGGACGCGGAGCGTTGCATTGTCTGGGCACGCAAGGAAGCCGCCTGACCGGGCAAAAAAGAAACGCCCACGCCGGTGAAAGCCGCCGGCGGAGGGTGATCGCAGGGGCCGCCTCGCTTAGACTCGACGCCTCCCCCTGGCTCTCTTTCCCGAGGCAAATCCATGTTCGGCATCGCTGACTACGGCGCATTCGTCGCCGCCATCGTCCTCTTTCTATTGATCCCCGGTCCGGGCAACCTCGCGTTGATCACCTCGACCAGCAAAGGTGGAATTCGCGGTGGATTGGCGGCAACGCTGGGCGTGATCATTGGCGATCAGTTCCTCATGTGGGCTGCGGTGGCTGGCGTGGCTGCCGTCCTGACTGGCTACCCAGCAGCGTTCAAGGCCGTGCAATGGCTGGGCGCGGCTTACCTCGCCTGGTTGGGCGCCAAGATGCTGTTGGCCAAGCCCGGCGCGGCCCCGATCCTCAACATTCGCCCAAGCCATTTCCTGCGCCAGGCGCTGGCAATCACCTTGCTGAATCCCAAGGCCATCGTGTTCTACATGGCGTTCTTCCCGCTGTTCGTCGATCCGGCACGCCACCAAGGGATGGCCACCTTTGGCGCCATGGCGGTGACGATCGCGGTGCTGACCTTCCTGTATGGCCTGACCTCGACGCTGCTGACGCACTTTCTGGCGGAGCGCATTCGCGCCAATCCACGAATTTCGGGCGCGCTCGAAAAGCTCGCGGGCGTTTTCCTGATCGCCTTCGGCGTCAAGCTCGCCATTTCCCGCTGATTTCCTATGGCCAAGATTTTCTGTATTGCCAACCAAAAGGGCGGCGTCGGCAAGACCACCACCACCGTCAACCTTGCCGCCGGCCTGGCCAAGGTTGGCCAGCGGGTGCTGATGATCGACCTCGATCCCCAGGGCAATGCCACCATGGGTTCGGGCATCGACAAGCGCCAGCTGGAACTCACGGTGTACGACGTGCTGCTCGAGTCGGCTTCTGTGGCCGAGGCGCGCGTGAAGGCCGACAAGCTCGTGGAGGGCGGCTGCGGCTATGACGTGCTCGGCGCAAACCGGGAGCTGGCGGGTGCCGAGGTCGAAATGGTGGCACTAGACCGCCGCGAAAAGCGCCTGCGCACCGCGCTGGCTGCGGTGGGCGCCGAGTACGACTTCGTGCTGATCGACTGCCCGCCGAGCCTGAGCCTGCTCACGCTCAATGGCCTGTGCGCCGCGCACGGCGTGATCGTGCCCATGCAATGCGAATACTTCGCGCTCGAGGGGCTGACGGATCTGGTCAACACCATCAAGCAAGTGCACGCCAACCTCAACAAGAACCTGCAGATCATCGGATTGCTGCGCGTGATGTTCGATCCGCGCATCACGCTGCAGCAGCAGGTGAGCGAGCAGCTCAAGGCCCACTTCGGCGACAAAGTGTTCGACACGGTCATTCCGCGCAATGTGCGGCTCGCCGAGGCGCCAAGCTATGGTCTGCCGGGCGTGGTGTTCGACCCGAACGCCCGCGGAAGCCAGGCTTTCGTCGCCTTTGCCAAGGAGCTGGTCGAGAAGCTGCCGCCCGCCAGCGCCTTTGCATCGAATGCGGTCGCGCCGCCGATTGCGCCAGTCGCACCCGGCGCGCCCAACCTGGCCATTCCCGAAGACGTGCTGGCCCCGGCGGCCGCACCCGATTCCACCAGCGAAAAAAGTCTCTGACGCGGTCCGCCATGGACCTGCGCCAACAAGTTTCCAGCAGATGACGACGACGACTCCCCGCATCCTCTTGCTGCCGGGCTGGCAGAACAGCGGCCCCGGCCATTGGCAGACGCGTTGGGAATCCGCGTACGGCGACCGCCGCGTCGAGCAGCACGAGTGGATGCGTCCGCTGCGTGGCGACTGGTCCGCACGGCTCGAGGAAGAAGTGCTCGCCGCACCCGGCCCGCTCGTGTTTGCCGCGCACAGCCTGGGCTGCATCCTCGTTGCGGCCTGGGCCGCGCATTCGCGCAACACGCACAAGGTGCGCGGCGCACTGCTGGTCGCGCCCGGTGACCTGGAGCGCGATGATCTGCGCCAGCTCATTCCAGGCTGGGCTCCCGTCGTGCGGCAGCCCTTGCCATTTCCGGCGGTGCTGGTCGCCGCCAACGACGATCCCTATTGCGACGCGGCACGCTCGCGCCAGTTGGCAGCCGACTGGCGCGCGCGCTTCGTCGACGCCGGCCCGGGCGGTCACCTGAATGCCGAATCCGGTCTGGGCGACTGGCCCGAGGGCCGGAAACTATTGAACGAAATCTCGAAAGACAAGCACTGATGGCGACCAAGAAACCCAAGGGCCTCGGGCGCGGCCTTGAAGCACTGCTCGGCCCGACGGCCGGGCATTCCGCGGACAACGCAGGAACGGAAGAGGGCGCCGCCGCGCAGAACCCGACCACGCTGATGCTCGATCAGATGGTGGCGGGCGTTTACCAGCCGCGCACCCGCATGGACGAAGGCGCGCTGTACGAACTCGCCGAGAGCATCAAGGCGCAGGGCATCATGCAGCCGATCCTCGTTCGCCGCCTCGATGGAGAATCGGCCGAGGCCAAGAACGCCGAGTTCGAAATCATCGCCGGCGAGCGCCGCTTCCGTGCCGCCCGACTCGCAGGCCTTGACCGCGTGCCGGTGCTGGTGCGCGACGTGCCCAACGAAGCCGCGGCGGCCATGTCGCTGATCGAGAACATCCAGCGCGAAGACCTGAATCCGCTCGAAGAAGCCCAGGGTTTGCAACGCCTGGTGTCGGAGTTTGGGCTCACTCACGAGGCGGCTGCACAGGCCGTGGGCCGCTCACGCAGCGCTGCCAGCAACCTGCTGCGGCTGCTGAACCTTGCCGAGCCAGCGCAGCAGATGCTGATGGCCGGCGACATCGACATGGGCCACGCCCGCGCGCTGCTGTCGCTGGACCGCGGCACGCAGATCACCGCCGCCAACCAGATTGCCGCCAAAAAGATGTCGGTGCGCGAAGCCGAGGCGCTGGTGAAGCGGCTCGCGGCCGAGTTCACGCTCACGCCTTCACGCCGCAGCAACGACGGTGAGAAGTCGCGCGACCTTCAGCGGGTGGAAGAAGAGTTGGCCGACCTGCTCACCGCAGAGGTCGAGGTGCGCATCAAGAAGCGCAGCAAGCGCGGCGGCAAAGTCGAGGAAAGTGGGGAGCTCGCCATCCACTTCGGCTCTATCGAGGCGCTCAACGGTCTGATAGAACGCATCCGCCGAACGGCATAGGCAGCAGGCTGTGGCTCGAACCTTTGCGTGATTGTTTCTTGCAATCTTTTACGCGTATCCTCTCCGCTGATTTTCAAATCGCAAATCTCGAGGAGAGGGAGTCCTTCATGAAATTCAACAAGTTTCCAGTCGCGGCCGTGGCCGTGGCCGTGGCCGTGGGCGCGCTGCTGCTGACCGGCTGTGCCACCACCGACATGCAAATGGGCAGCCAGTCGGCCAAGACCATGGCCACGGGCAGCGCGGCAGGCTCGGCCACCGCCGGCGAAAGCGGCCAGCTGGAGCGTTGCGAATCGCCGCTCGGCACCGTTTCGCTGATCGAAAACGTGAACTCCGGCTGGTACACCATCCTCACCGGCGAATACCGCCTGCCGCCCACGGCCAACCTGCTGCGCCTCCTGGTCCAGCAGTCGAACTGTTTCGTGGTGGTCGAGCGCGGCGCGGCCGGCATGAACGCCATGACTCGCGAGCGCGCACTGCAGCAGTCGGGCGAAATGCGCGGCGGCAGCAATTTCGGCCGCGGCCAGATGGTGGCGTCCGACTACGGCCTGTCGCCTGAGATCGTGTTCAGCAACAGCGATGCCGGCGGCATCGGCGGTGCGCTGGGCGGCCTGGTGGGCGGCGGCCGTGGTCGCGCCCTGGCAGCTGTCGGCGGAAGCATGCAGACCAAGGAAGCCAGCGCGCTGCTCACGCTCATCGACAACCGTTCGGGTGTGCAGGTCGCAGCCTCGGAAGGCAGCGCCTCCAAGACCGACTTCGGCGCCTTCGGCTCGGTGTTCGGCGCCCGCGCCGGCGGCAATCTCGGCGGCTATACCAATACGGCGCAAGGCAAGGTGATCGCCGCGGCGTTCATGGACGCCTTCAACCAGATGGTTCGCTCGCTGCGCAACTACAAGGCGCAGACCGTGCGCGGCCAGGGCCTCGGCGGCGGAGGCCGGCTGGGTGTAGACGGTGGCGCGGCCCCGTCGCAAACCTACGTGCCGCCGGAACCGGCACCCACCCGCCGCCGCAAGTAAGCAAGACGCGCGACCAGCCGCAAAAAAGCCCGGGGCTCTCGCGAGCCGCCGGGCTTTTTCATGGGCGCCTGGAACGTGTCAGAGCGCGAAGATCTTGCCGGGGTTCATGATGTTCTTCGGATCGAGCGCACGCTTGATCGTGCGCATCATGTCGATCGCGCCCACGCCCGCTTCCGTCACCAGGAAGTCCATCTTGTGCAGCCCCACGCCGTGCTCGCCAGTGCAGGTGCCCTCCAGCGCCAGCGCGCGGCTCACGAGCGCATGGTTCAGCTCCTCGGCCTTCACGCGCTCTTCGGGGATGTTCGGGTCCAGCAGGTAGCCGAAGTGGAAATTGCCGTCGCCCACGTGGCCCACCAGGAAGTAGGGGATGCCGCTCGCATCGGCCTCGGCCACGGAGTCGAGCAGGCAGTCGGCCAGGCGTGAAATGGGCACGCAGGTGTCGGTCGAGATCACCCGGCAGCCGGGGCGCGACTGCACGGCCGCGAAGTAGCTGTTGTGCCGGGCTGTCCACAGCCGGGTGCGTTCTTCCGGCGTGCTGGCCCATTCGAAGGCATTGCCGCCGTGGCCGCTTGCGAGTTCCTGCACCGTCTCGGCCTGTTCCTTCACGCCGGCCGGCGAGCCGTGGAACTCCATCAGCAGCATCGGCTCTTCCCGCAGGCCCAGCTTGGCATAGGCGTTCACCATGCGCACCGTGTTCACGTCGATCAGTTCGACCCGGGCGATCGGTACGCCGAGCTGGATGGTCTCGATGGTGGTGCGCACCGCGGCCTCGATGCTCGGGAACGAGCAGATCGCAGCCGACACCGCCTCGGGCAGCGGATAGATGCGCAGCGTGACCTCGGTGACCACGCCCAGCGTGCCTTCGCTGCCCACCATGAGGCGCGTGAGGTCGTAGCCTGCGGACGATTTTTTCGCGCGCGTGCCGGTGCGGATGACATCGCCAGAAGCCGTCACCACTTCGAGCGCCAGCACGTTCTCGCGCATGGTGCCGTAGCGCACCGCGTTCGTGCCGCTCGCTCGCGTGGCCGTCATGCCGCCGATGGAGGCGTCCGCGCCCGGGTCGATGGGGAAGAACAGGCCCGTGCTCTTGATCTCGTCGTTGAGCTGCTTGCGCGTGACGCCGGGCTGCACCGTGACCGTGAGGTCGTCGGCATTGACCGAGAGCACCTTGTTCATGCGCGACACGTCGATGCTGATTCCGCCCTGTACGGCGAGCAGATGGCCTTCGAGCGACGAGCCCACGCCGAAGGGGATAACCGGCACGCTGTGCTCGCTCGCGAGCTTCACGGCGTCAGCCACGTCCTGAGTGCTCTCGGCAAAGATCACGGCCGAAGGAGGCGGGGCGTCGAACGAGGACTCGTCGCGGCCATGCTGCGTGCGCACCGCCATGGCCGTGGAGCAGTTGGCGCCGAAGCGTGCTTTCAGCCCTTCGATCAGGCTGTCGGGCACGTCGCGCAGATGAAGCTCCGGCATCAGGTGCGAGGTTTGGGTCGGGGCATTCATCGGGCGTCTCCTGGAGAGGGGTGAGGTGCGGCTCTGTCCGGCCATTTTACGGAGCGAGCACCATAATGCGCTTCGGCAGAACCATGAACCCTACGACCCTCAGTACACTCGCGGCCTTTCCGTCGCAACTCGCCGCCCACTACGCGGCCATTCCCGATGCGTTCCGGCATTGGGCGCCGACCTCGTGGGAGGGCGTTCCGAGCGAAGCCTTCACCGCCATCGAACAACTCTGCCATGTGCGCGACATCGAGATCGAGGGCTACCACGTCCGCTTTCGCCGCACGTTGGAAGAGCACAAACCGACGCTGGCTTCGATCGACAGCGAGCCGCTCGCCATTGCACGCGCGTACGGCATGGCCGACGCAGCCAAGGTGCTGGCCGAGTTCAGGATCGCGCGTGCGCAAACCATGGAAATCATCTCGAGCCTGAACGATGCGCAACTGGCGCGCACCGCCGTGTTCGAGGGCTACGGACCGCTCACGATGCGCAGCCTCATTCACTACCTCTGCAGCCACGACCAGCAGCATCTGGCGGGCCTGCAATGGCTGGCCGGCAAGATCGACGCGGCGACCATCCTGCGATAAAACAGGCACAACAGGAGCGCCCATGGGCAACCGACTTTCTCAGATCGCCACCCGCACCGGCGACGACGGCACCACCGGCCTCGGCGACAACACGCGCGTGCCCAAGGACCACCTGCGCGTGCACGCCATGGGCGACGTGGACGAGCTCAACTCGCAGATCGGCGTGCTGCTCTGCGAGCCCATGCCGGAGCCCGTGCGCGAGCTGCTCGTCGACGTGCAGCACCAGCTCTTCAATCTGGGCGGCGAGCTCTCGATGCCCGGCTACACGCTGTTGAAGGCCGACGCGCTGCTGCAGCTGGACAACGCGCTCGCCGAGCACAACGCCGCCTTGCCGCGCCTGGCCGAATTCATCCTGCCCGCGGGCACGCGCGCAGCCTCGCTCGCGCACGTGTGCCGCACGGTCGCGCGCCGGGCCGAGCGCGCCGTGGTGGCGCTGGGCGCGACGGCTGAACTCAACGATGCGCTGCGCCAATATCTCAACCGGCTCAGCGATCTGCTCTTCGTGCTTGCGCGCGTGCTCAATCGGATGAACGGCGGCGACGATGTGTACTGGAAGAGCGAGCGCATGGCGCGCGCCGCCGCCGCGGACGCCGCCGAACCCAACGACGACCAAGGAAGCTCATCATGACCAAGAAGATGCCTGCTCATTCATTCGCACTGGCCGCCGCGAGCGCGGCGATCCTTCTGCTGTCCGCCGCCGGCGTTCACGCCCAGAGCGCCGACAACCCGCCCCAGGCGCAGCCCGCGCACACGCTTCCGCCGCCGCCACGCGATAGCAAGGTCGTGAACAGCGTGCAGCGCGGCACCAACGCCGCTGGCCGGGGCATCGACCGTGCCGAAGACGCGACGCGGCGCGGTGTGAACAACGTGTCGGAAAAAGCCAGCCGGCCGGTGCGCAGAGTGGGTGAGTCCTTCGGTCGCAAGCTAGCGCCGGGCTCCAGCGGGCGTACCGCGCCACCGCCGGTCGGGCCGCAAGGCAACGCGCCCTGATCGAACTTCGTCAGGGTCAGACCAGGGGGCGATCCCGCCGACGGGGTACCTTTCTCCGCGAATGTCCCCCGCCCTTCGGGCTCCTCCTTTATTTCGCTGCGCAAGGCACCCCGCCAGCGGGAGCGTTGCAAAGAGCGGTGGTTGATCAGCGGTACACCAACAGCGTGCCCCAGTGCACAGGGCGCCGGGTGCTCCGCGCAGCGAAATAAAGGAGGAGCCGAAGGCGGGGGACATTCGCGGAGGGGAGTACCCGGTGGCCTGTGCACGTACCCCGAACACAAAGCAAGCCACAACTCAAAGCACGACCGAGATGGCAAGAAACATAGAGATCAAGGCCCGCATCGACAGCGTGGAACGCGTGGCGCTCATCGCCGCGAAGCTGGCCGAATCGGGCCCGATCGAAATCGCGCAGGACGACACGTTCTTTCGCTGCGAGAACAGCGCCGATCGACTCAAGCTGCGCACCTTCGCGCCCGACCATGCGGAGCTGATCTTCTACCGCCGCGCGAACAGCAGCGGCCCGAAAGAGTCGTTCTATCTGATCTCGCCCACCACCACGCCCGACACCTTGCGCGAGTCGCTCACGCTGGCCTGGGGCCAGGCCGGCCGTGTGCGCAAGCAGCGCCGGCTCTTCATCGTGGGCCGCACGCGCGTGCATCTCGACCGCGTGGAGGGCCTGGGCGAATTCCTCGAACTCGAGGTGGTGCTGAAAGAGGGCGAGCCCGCTGAAGACGGCGTGGCCGAAGCGAATGCGCTCATGGCGCAACTCGGTATTGCACCCCGCCAGCTGGTGCAGGGCGCCTACGTCGACCTGCTGCGCGCTGCTGCTGCTGCTGCTGCTGCTGCTTGAGTCCCGTCAGCGCCAGCCCGCGGCCTTGAGCTGGTCCGCGAGCTCCTGCGCAACCTTGGCATAGCCCTTGGCATTGGCATGGATGCGATCGGAGCGCAGCGAGGCGTCCGACAGCACGCTCGAATACACATTGGCGACAAGCAGCGCCTGCCCTGACTTCGCGACCTCGTCGTAGAACGACGCATCGCTGAGCGAGCCGACTGCCGCGCGCATTGCATCGGGCGAGGGCGTGGCCAGCAGTGCGACATGGGGCGTGTGCGCACGCGCCTGGCTCACGAGGGCCGCAAGGTTGTCGCGCGTGGCAGAGGGCGACACGCCGCGCAGCATGTCGTTGCCGCCGATGCCGATCAGGATGGCGTCGTAGCTGCCCGCCGCCAGCAGCGACGGCAGGCGCTCCAGCGCCCCGGCCGAGGTGTCGCCATTGACGCCCGCGTTGTCGATCTGCCAGCCGGTGAGCTCGCCCAGTTTCACGGGCCAGGCCGCCTCGGGCGGCGCGCCATAGCCGAAGGTGAGGCTGTCGCCCAGCGCGAGCACGCGGGCGTCGGATTTCAATGCGGCGGCGGAGGGCTTGCGCTTGCCGCACGCGGCCAGCGCGGCGGCTGCGGAAATGCCGGCCAGCAGGTGGAAAAGGTGTCGTCGCTTCATGCTGGTCGCGAGCTTAAACGCATTCAATGAAGCACCCGGGCTCAGCCCTTGCGGGCGGCGGCATGCGTCTTGCGCAGCTCCGCCTGCATCTGCTTCCAGAGCACCGGCCCACCTTTTTCCATGGCGGCCGCTGCCGCTGCGCTCTCGCGCGTGACCGGCTGGTGCTTGCGCCCCCAGATGCCGATCTGCGCCACCACCGGCAGCAGGTCGATGCCCATGGGTGTCAGGCTGTAGATGGCCTTCTGCTTGTGCGTGGGATCGTCCGCCTTGTGGAGCACGCCGTGCTCCACGAGCTTGCCCAGGCGCTCGGTGAGGATGTTGGACGAGATGCCTTCGTCGGATTGCAGGAATTCCCTGAAGTGCCGCTTGCCCGCAAACATCATGTCGCGAACGATGAGCAGACTCCAGCGGTCGCCGAAGACCTCGAGCGACAGGTTGATGGGGCACTGGGATCTCTGCTGGTTCGCCATCGCAATATCGATCTCGTTTTGAAACTGCTTGCATTTTCGTAGCAGTTCTCCAATACTTCAACCGATTGCAAATCAAGAGCAGTTGCTGAGCAAGCGTCCCCGAAGGAGAAGCCTCATGAGAAAGCTCGTCCTGCAAATGCAAATGTCGGTCGATGGCAGCGTCGCAGCTGCCAATCCCGGCCTCGACTGGCAGCTTTGGGGGTGGGGTGAGCGCTGGAATTGGGACGATGCGCTCAAGCAGTACTTCAACGAAGTCTTCGAGTCGGTCGACACCATTCTGCTGAGCCGCAAGATCATCGAGGAAGGCTATCTCGACCACTGGGGCCGCGCGGCACGCAACCATCCGGCCGATCCGTACTACGCCTTCGCGCGGAAGGTGGTCGATGCGCGGAAGGTCGTGCTCACCGGCAAGCTGAAGACATCGCGATGGCCGCGTACCGACATCGCGAGCCGAAGCATGGTGGACGAGGTGAATGCGCTGAAGCAGCAGCCGGGCGCCAACATTCTCTGCATCGGCGGCGCCGGCTTTGCATCGTCGCTCGTCGCCGAAGGGCTCGTCGACGAGTTTCAGTTCTTCGTGAATCCGATGGCCGTCGGCGGTGGTCGCTCGGTGTTTCACGACCAGCGCAACGGCCACAAGTTGCGCTTGCTCGGCTCCAGGGCCTACGAATGCGGTGTCGTGGTCAACCGCTACGCCCCTTGTTGAAGGACAACGCGCCGCCCCGATACCAGCGCTTACCTGATTTCACCTGACGGCGACCTGATGTGCTCCGGGCAGACACAAGCGCCACTGACAATGGACTCGTCATCAACACGAAGGAGTTCCAGATGATCATCAATTCAAAGAGCATGGCCGTCGCTGCTGCGGCACTCGCGATGTGCATGGCGGCGGGAAGTGCCTTCGCGCAGGACCGTGGCCACAACTTCGGCCATGACCGCGGCAACGATCAAAGCAACGGACGCTACGAACCAGGGAATGGCCGCTCCGACCAGGGCAACGGCCGCTATGAACAACAGGAGCGCCGATTCGACCGGCACGACAACCGCGGCGGCAACCACTACGGCCGCGAGGACTACCGTCCGGGCCGTCAGTTCGATCGCGGCGGCTACCCGCAGC
This sequence comes from Variovorax sp. OV700, assembly GCF_900099805.1. GTDB lineage: Bacteria > Pseudomonadota > Gammaproteobacteria > Burkholderiales > Burkholderiaceae_C > Variovorax. Next base: position 53,906 of record NZ_FNDR01000013.1, read on the forward strand.
CGCACGCAGAGTGGCGCCGTGGGGGCCGTGTACCGCACGAATACCGCGGTCGCAACTACGTGGTGAACGACTATCGGGCCTATCGCCTGCAGGCGCCGCCCCGCGGCTACCAGTGGGTGGGCGTCGGCGGCGACTACGTGCTCGCGGCCATTGCGACGGGTGTGATCGCGCAGATCATCGTCGGCAGCCAGTAAAGACTAAAGGCAGGCGCGTCATGCGCCAAGCTTGGAGAACGCCGCAGCAATCCTGCGGCGTTTTTTTTGCTTTAGCGCGCGAAGCGCTCAGGCCGCTACGGTAGGCAGCGACTGGGCGCACACATTGCGCCCCGTGATCGTGAGCCGCAAGCCGCCGCCATGCCATTCGAGCCAGTTAAGGCTCACATACGCATCGATGTCGGCGTCGTCGATGCGGTCGGCCTGGCGGCTCTGCAGCAGTTCGACGGTGGCGGGCAGTGCCCGTCTGAGCCGCTCGCGCCGTTCGGCGGCGTCGGCGGCCTTCTGGGCTGCCTTGGTTTGCTGCTGTTGCTGCTGCGGGGTCGATGCCATTGCTGATCCGTTCCGGGAAGCCAAGGAATTAACCCGAATGTACGCCGCCTGTGTGAAGCAGCCAGCTTCTTTTTTTAAACCTGTGTCGGCAAGCGTTGAATACGTCGCGCCGGCGCTAGATTTCGTAGTGCGAGCCCTTCGCTTCATCGCCCAGGGCCTTTTCGACCACGCTGCGCGTCAAGGTCGGTGCAAACGACTCGATGAACGAATAGACGTACTTGCGCAGGTAGTTGCCGCGCCGCACCGCCAGCTTGGTGAGGTTGATTCCGAACAGCCGGCCCGCATCGAGCGCGCGCAACTGCGTGTCGCGCTCGGCCTCGTAGGCCACGCCGGCGACGATGCCCACGCCCATGCCCAGCTGCACGTAGGTCTTGATCACGTCGGCGTCCATGGCCGCCAGCACGATGTGCGGTGTGAGCCCACGCTGCGCAAAGGCCTCGTCGATGCGCGAGCGGCCGGTAAAGCCGGTGTCGTAGGTGATGAGCGGATAGCGCGTGAGCGCCTCAAGCGTCAGTGGCGCATCAAGCAGCGCATGGCCCGGCGGCACCACCACCGAGTGCGTCCAGCGGTAGCAGGGCAGGGCCACCAGCTGGGGATAGTCGCCCAGCGCCTCGGTTGCAATGCCCACGTCGGCTTCACCGTCGATCAGCATCTGCGCGATTTGCTTGGGCGAACCCTGGTGCAGGTGCAGCTTCACGTTGGGAAACTGCGCGCGAAATTCCTGAACCGCCACCGGCATGGCGTAGCGCGCCTGCGAATGCGTGGCCGCCACCGAGAGCAGCCCGCTCTGCTGCGCCACAAACTCCTGCCCTGCCTGCCGCAGGTTGCTGCTTTCCATCAGCATGCGTTCGATGATCGGCAGCACGTGGCCGCCTGGCTCGGTGAGCCCGGTGAGCCGCTTGCCGGCGCGCACAAAAAGCTCGATGCCGAGTTCCTCCTCCAGCTCGCGGATCTGCCGGCTCACGCCCGGTTGGGAGGTGTGCAGGGTGTGGGCGACCTCGGTCAGATTGAAGCCGCAACGAACGGCCTCGCGTACCGAGCGCAGTTGTTGGAAGTTCATCTGGCGCGAAGGATCGAAGGGGAGAAGGCCCGGACTGGCCGAGCGGCGATTCTCGGCACAAGTGCTTATGCGGGGAACGATGCGTTTGTTGGTTTCACATGAGCAAATCATCTGTGCCGCATTGCAGACAGGGCTTCTTCGAGTGCATTTGCAATTTCGCACGAGTGTGCTAAAGTTGCTTTCATGGATGCCAAGACCCAGAAAAGCGAACTCACCCGCACCGCCATCGTCGGCGCGGCGATGGACCTCGCGCTGACCGAAGGCCTGGAAGCCATCACGCTCCAGGCCGTGGCCAGCAGGCTGGCGCTCTCCAAGAGCGGCGTGTTCTCGCGGGTGGGCTCGCGAGAGGCGTTGCAGAAGGCCGTGATCGAAGAGTACGGCCGCCGCTTCCTCGCCGACGTTTTCGTGCCGGCCATGCAAAAGCCCAAGGGCCTGGCCCGGCTCAACGACATCGTCGACCGATGGATCGCGCGCACCCGTGACATCGAGGCCGAAACCGGCTGCATCTACATGGCCGGCGCCTTCGAATACGACGACCGCGAAGGCGAGCTGCGCGACCTGCTGCTCGCCGAGATCACGCGCTGGCGCGCCGCCCTGCGCCGCACGGTGCTGCAGGCGGTCGAGACGGGCGAACTGCGCGCCGACACCGACGCCGCGCAGGTCGTCAGCGAACTCAACGGCCTCATCATGGGCTTGCTGCATGACGCGCGCTTTTTGCGCGACCCTCAAGCCGCCGACCGCGCCAAGCAGACTTGGCAGCGGCTTCTTTCCAGCTACCGCGCCTGAACCACGGCGCCACGCAGTTTCATTCGTCTTTCTGTATTCTAATTTCGCACAGTCGTGCGATAAAAGGAGAAGCACCATGCTGATCATCGCCCTCTGCCTTGCCGTCTACCTGGCCGCCATTGGCGCCGAAACCGCCCGCGAGGCACTGCGCAGCCTGCCGCGCAGCAACGAAGACTGGGTCTGGTACTGAACCGAAGGAGCCCATTGCATGACGAGTAGCACCACCACCTCCGCGGCTACGCACGCAGCGCAGTCGAACTACTACCGCCCCAGCCGTGTAATGCGCACACTGCGCTTCGGCCTGACCACCGCGCAGCGCGTGTGGCCCGCGCTCGGCGTGCGCGCCGCCTACCGGCTCTTCGGCACGCCGCTGCCGCCCAAGTGGCTCTACCGCGGGCAGTCGCCCGGCACCGACTGGCGGCGTGAAGAATGGGCTTTCGAGAACGCGAGCATCGGCATCTATCACCTGGCCACACAGGATTCAGGTGCGGAATCGGCGCCCATCGTGCTGCTGGTGCACGGCTGGGGCGGGCATGCCGGTCAGATGCTGGCGTTGGCCAAAGTGTTGGCCGATGAAGGCCTTCGGCCCGTGCTGCTCGAGCTGCCGGCCCACGGCCGCAGCGCGGGCATCATGAGCAACTCGCCGCAGTTCGCCCGTGCCATCTCGTACGTGGTTGCAAGGCTCGTCGCAGACGGCCATGTGCTGCGCGCAGCGGTCGCGCATTCGATGGGCGCCAACGCGCTGGGGTTGGCCGCCGCACAGGGCTTGCGCGCCGAGCGGCTGGTGTTGCTCGCACCACCGGCTTCGGCGCGCGAATTCACGCGCTACTTCGCGCACACGTTCGGGCTGAGCGAGGCGACGCGGCTGGCAATGCAACGGCTGTTCGAAGCGCGGGAAGGCCTCTTGATGGCGCAGCTGGAGCCGCCGGCTGTCGGCCCGCGCATCGTGCAGCCGACGCTGATCGTGCATGACCGCGATGATCGCGTGAACCGCTTTGCTGACGCGGAGGCCTACCGCGATGCCATCAAGGGGGCGCGGCTCGTGGCCACGGAGGGGCTGGGACACCGCCGCATCCTCAAGGAAGAGGACGTGCTGCGGCAGGTGGCGCGCTTCGTGGCGCAGCCTTGAGCTGAGCCCTGAACTGAAACGGGAGGGCTGCGCCGCCCCCCGCGTGTTCGATCAGCGCGCCGGCGAGGGCGTCGCGTCGGGCAGTTCGATCTTGATGTCGAGCACTTCGAGGTCGTCCTGCTTTTCCAGGTGGACCTTGATGTCCTCGGCATTGATCTTCACGTACTTCGAGATCACCGCCATCAGCTCGCGCTGGAGGTCGGGCAGGTAGTCGGGGCGCTTCTTGCCGCTGAGGCTGGACCGCTCGTGCGCGAGGATGATCTGCAGCCGCTCTTTGGCGACGCTGGCCGTCTTCTTCTTTTCGCCGAGCAGGAACGAGAAAAAGGACATGGCCTATTTGCCTCCGAAAATTCGCTTGAAGAAGCCCGGCTTTTCCGCATCGACGAAGCGCATCGGCTTGTCTTCGCCCAGAAAGCGCGCCACCACGTCGCTGTAGGCCTTGGCCACGTCGGTTTCCTTGTCGTGGATGGCGGGCACGCCCTGGTTCGACGCCTGCAGCACGCTTTCCGATTCCGGGATGACGCCGATCAGCTTGATGCGCAGGATGTCCTGGATGTCTTCCAGCGAGAGCATCTGGCCGCCGGCCACGCGGTTGGGGTTGTAGCGGGTGATCAGCAGGTGCTCCTTGATGGGGTCGCCGCCTTCCTTCGCCCGCTTGGTCTTGCTGCTCAGCATGCCCAGGATGCGGTCGGAGTCGCGCACCGAGGATACCTCGGGGTTGGTCACCACGAGTGCCTCATCGGCAAAGTGCATGGCCATCATCGCGCCGGTCTCGATGCCCGCGGGCGAATCGCAGACGATGTAGTCGAAGTCCATCGCCGCCAGGTCGGTCAGCACCTTTTCCACGCCTTCTTGCGTGAGCGCTTCCTTGTCGCGCGTCTGCGAGGCCGCCAGCACGAACAGGTTGTCGCACTGCTTGTCCTTGATGAGCGCCTGGCTCAGGTTGGCTTCGCCCTGGATCACGTTGATCAGGTCGTACACCACGCGGCGTTCGCAGCCCATGATGAGGTCGAGGTTGCGCAGGCCCACGTCGAAGTCGATCACCGCCGTCTTCTTGCCGGCGAGCGCGAGGCCCGACGCGAAGCTGGCGCTCGTCGTGGTCTTTCCGACGCCGCCCTTGCCTGAGGTCACCACCACAATTTTGGCCATTGCCATTCCTTCTTGTTTCGATTCGGTTGTTGGTTTTTCGGATGCGCCGCAGCGCATCAGATCGGATCGATCACTAATTTCTTGCCGTCCAGGCGTATCTGCGCCGGCTTGCCGAGCACCGGATCGGGCAGCGGCACTTCGTTGGTGCGATAGATGCCCGCAATGGCCACCAGCTGCGCTTCCATGCAGGTCGAGAAGATGCGCGCCTCGGTATTGCCGCGCGCGCCGGCAATCGCCTTGCCCCGCAGCGGTGCATACACATGCACGTTGCCGTCGGCGATCACTTCGGCGCCAAAGCTCACCACCGCCGTCACCACCACGTCGCCGCCGCGGGCGTAAACCTGCTGGCCCGAACGCAGGGGCTTGTCGATCAAGAGCGTGCCGTTGGCCGGCACCGGCACTTCGCGCACGATCTGCGGCGCTTCGCTGGCGGGTGCGGGCGATGCGGCGGGCGGCGCGGGGGAACGCGGCGCCGGCGCCACCGGCATGGCCGTGAGCGAGAGGCCGGCCGCGCGGGCCGCCGCATTCTGGGCGTCGTTACCCCCGCGCACCGCAATGGGCTGCGTCTGGTGGCGCGCCAGCAAGCCGCGCAGCGCCGCGAAGTCGAGCGCTGCGGGCTCCTCGCCGCCTTCTTCTTCCGGCTGCAGCTGCGAGAGGTCGATGACCACCGGCTCCTGCTCGAAGAAATCGGGCGAATCGGCCAACTGGGCGTCGAGCGCCTCGGCCAGCACGGCCAGGTCGGCCGTCTTGAGGATCACTGCGATCAGCGGCAGCGTGGCGCTCTTGAATTCGAAAACCGCCTTGGTGCGCGCGGCGGAGACATCGGCCATTGGAAAACGTCGGTGCGAAAAGCGTTGAAGTCTAACGGGCGCGGGCTTCCGGGCAGTGACCGGGCCCTGCTTCAACCACTTGGCAGAACATTTATTGCAAGGCGTTTCACTTTGAAAGGGCGGAAGCGTTGCGCGTTCTGCCCAGAAGTGCGTAAAGAATGATCGCACCGAAAGTCGCGGTTCCAATGCCGCCCAGCGCGAATTGGCCGAACTTCAAGGTGAAGTCGCCGGTGCCGATGATCAGCGTGATCGCGGCCACGATGAGGTTCTTGTTCTGCGAGAAATCGACCTTGTTGTCGACCCAGATCTTGGCGCCTGCGATGGCGATGAGGCCGAACACCACGATGCTCACGCCGCCCATCACCGGCAGCGGAATCGCCTGGATCAGCGCGCCGAACTTGGGGCTGAAGCCCAGCACCAGCGCAATGAGCGCCGCCACCACGAACACTGCGGTCGAATAGATGCGCGTGGCCGCCATCACGCCGATGTTTTCGGCATACGTGGTCACGCCCGTGCCGCCGGCGGCGCCGCTCACCACGGTGGCAATGCCGTCGCCGATGAAGGCGCGGCCGATGTACGGGTCGAGGTTGCGGCCCGTCATGGCCGTGACCGCCTTCAGGTGACCGAGGTTTTCCGCCACCAGGATGATGGCCACGGGTGCGATCAGCAGCATGGCGTTGGTGGTGAACACGGGCGCGGTGAAGGTCGGCATGCCGAACCAGGCCGCATTGGCAATGCCGGACAGGTCCACCGGTTTGCCCATGCCCATGAGGTTGGTCAGCAGCGCATAGACCACCGTGGCCAGGATGAGCCCGATCAGGATCAACAGGCGCTGCAGCATGCCGCGCGTGAACACCGCCACCAGCCCCACGCAGAGGAAGGTCACGGCCTGCATCCACGAATCGAAATTGCTGGCCGCCATGTTCTTGATCGGCACGCTCGCCAGGTTGAGCCCGATCACCGCCACCACCGCGCCCGTGACCACCGGCGGCATGAAACGTTCGATCCAGCCGGTGCCAATGGCCTGCACCAGCGCACCGATGAGGATGTAGATCGCCCCGCAAGCCACGATGCCCCCCAGTGCCACCGCGATGTTGGCATTGGGCCCCTTGCCCGCATAGCCGCTGGCCGCGATCACCACGCCGATGAACGCGAAGCTCGACCCCAGATAGCTGGGCACCTTGCCGCCCGTCACCAGAAAGAAGATCAGCGTGCCGATGCCGCTCATCAGTATGGCGATGTTGGGGTTGAAGCCCATCAGGATGGGCGCCAGCACCGTGGCGCCGAACATCGCGATCACGTGCTGCACGCCCATGGCGCCGGTCTGCAGCCAGGGCAGGCGTTCGTCGGGCGCGACCACGCGGCCCTCGGTGGCGGCGACTTCGCGCCAGCTGAATAGATTGCTCATGGGTTTGCTATCTCCTCGTTTTGTGTTTTTGAGGGGCTTCTTCCGGCCCGCTGCCACCCGTCTGTTGGACGGGATTCTTGCTTGCCTAGCGCGGCGGCAGCACCGCCATTGTGATGCGCGAGACGCAGGTCAATTCGCCGGCGTCGTTGGTCAGGTCGATCTGCCATACCTGCGTGGTGCGTCCGCGGTGCACCGGCCGCGCGATGCCCGTGACCCAGCCGCTGGTGGCCGAGCGGATGTGGTTGGCATTGATGTCCAGGCCCACGGCCCGGTCTCCCTCGGGGGCGGAGTAGTGCGCGCCGCAGGAGCCCAGCGTTTCGGCCAGCACCACCGACACCCCACCGTGCAGGATGCCGTAGGGCTGCCGGGTGCGCTCGTCCACCGGCACGCGGGCGCGGATGAAGTCGTCTCCCACCTCCAAAAACTCCATGCCCAGCGTCGAGACGGCGGTGCCGATGTGGTTGCGGGTCAGTTCTTCGACCGAGATGTCTTTCTTCCAGATGCGCATGAGGTTGTCTCCATTACAGGTTCCGGAAACTATAGCGATGGCGGCTGACAACCGCAGTCGCCTTCGCGTGCTAAGTTGGTCCGATGGAGCACCCCGTCCGACGCTGGCTCATCGGCATTGCCGCTGTGTTGCTGCTTGGCACCGGCGCGCTGGTGTGGTTGGCGAGCACCCGCCTCCCCAGCGACGAGGAGGTGGCCGCGCGGATTTCCGAAGCGTTCGAAAAGCGCTTCGGCGTCGGCCTGAAGATTGGCGGCGCGCATTGGGCGCTGTGGCCCAGCCCGGTGCTGGTGCTGTCCCAGGTGGCCACCGATCAGGCGCGTCCCATCACCCTGCGTCGGATCACGCTCCAACTCAAGCTCCGGAAGCTGCTGCAACGCATCGTGGCCGTCGACGAGGCCGAGATCGAAAGCCTGGTGCTGCCGCGCGAATCGCTGCGTGCCTTCCGCGGCAAGGGGCCGAAGCCGAAGGAGGGCGGGCCAATGTTCGCGCTGCCGGCGCCGTGGGCGCTGGCGCCCATCCCGCTGGAAAATGTGCGCTGGCGCGACGTGGTCTGGATCGACCGGCGCGGCATCGAACTCGCCTATGACGGCGACATTGTTTTCGACACCCACTGGCGCCCGCGGCAGGCGCGCGTCGAACGCGCAGGCGCCTCGCCTCCCGCCCGGCTGCGCCTGGACCGCGAAGCCGGCCGGGACCGGTGGCGCACCCGCATCGACGTTGGCGGAGGCACGTGGAACGGCGTCTCCCTCTTCGAGCTGCTCCCGAACGACACGATGCGCGTATCGGCCGAACTCGAGCCTCGGCAGATCGACATCGAAGGGCTGGTGCAGGCCTTTGGCCGGCGCACCGCCGTGGCGGGAAAGTTTTCGGGCCAGACCACGCTGGTGGCCCAAGCCGGCGAGCTCGGCGCGCTGATCCGCAGCCTGCACACGCGCACCACGTTCTCGGTGAAGCCCGCCACGCTCACGCGGCTCGACCTGGCCAAGGCCGTGACCACTGCGGGCATCAGCCGCGGCGGCACCACGCCGCTCGACGAACTGACGGGCACCCTCGACACGCAAGGCGGCGAAGATGGCATCGTGATGCGCTACACGGGGCTCAAGGCGCGCTCGGGCCTGCTCACCGCCAGCGGTAACCTCAAGCTCTTCAACCGCAAGCTGGACGGCGAGGTGGCGGTCGATCTTGTCGACGGCGTGGTCGGCGTGCCGCTCAAGGTGGGCGGGAGCATGAGCGACCCCGAGGTGTCGCTGACGGGCGGCGCGCTGGCCGGTGCGGCGGTCGGCACCGCGGTGCTGCCAGGCGTGGGCACGGCCATCGGGGCGCGCATCGGGCAGCAGGTGGAAAAGCTGTTCGGCGAGGAGGAGCCCGCGAAAAAGAAGACGGTGCCGCCTCAGCCGCAACGATCGCCGGGCGTTTCCCGCTGACCGCCTTCTCCTTGCAGCGGTTCAACTGCGCAGCTGGATCACCTGCAGATCGTGGTGCGCGCCGGCATGCAGCCGCGCGACTTCGGCCGCGCGCCGCGTGAGCACCGCGCGCTGGTTGATGTAGCCCTTGTCGGTGATCTCGCCCGCGTCCAGGCTCGGCGGTTCGGTGAGCACCAGCGCGCGCGTCGGGCATTGCGAAGAACCCGCGCCTTCCTCGCGCAGCGTGCGCAACACGTCGGCGATTCGCTCGGCCAAGGCTTGCGGCACGGCCTGTGGGCTGGGAAACACCAGCAGGCCGATCTCGTCGCGGTCGTGGCCCGTGAGCACCACATCTTGTGCGTGCGGCGCCAGCATCGACACCAGCTTGACGCGCAAGGTGCCCACCGACACCCAGGTACCACTGGAAAGCTTGAAGTCTTCGGCCACGCGGCCGTTGAAGATCACGCCGCGCTCGGCATGCTCGGGATCGGCGAGGTAGCCCGCATCGCCGATGCGGTAGTAGCCCTCTTCGTCGAAAGCCTCTGCCGTTTCGCGTGGCGCATGGCGGTAGCCGGGGAATACAGAGACGCCCTTGACGCGCATCTCGAGCTTCTGGCCGTTGGACACAAACTTGAGTTCGAGCCCCGGCAGCGGTGCGCCGATGCAGCCCGCGCCGTCGAGCTTCCAGTGCGCCGAGGTGATGGCCGGCGAGGTCTCCGTCGCGCCCCACGAGGTGGTGAGCCACAGCGGCCGCTCGGGCCGCACGCGTTCGGCCACCGCTTCGAGGCGCTGCCAGGTCGAGGGCGCGAGCGCAGCGGCCGCGTAAAAGGCGAGCCGCAGGCGCGAGAACACTTCGGCTGCCAGCGCATCGTCGGCTTCGAGAAACGGCAGCAACATGTCGAAGCCGCGCGGCACGTTGAACAGCAGCGTGGGCTTCACCTCGCGCAGGTTGCGCACGGTCTTCTCGATCAGGCCCGGAGCGGGCCGGCCCTCGTCGATGTAGAGCGCACCGCCGTGGCACAGCACCATGTTCAGGTTGTGGTTGGCGCCGAATGTATGGCTCCAGGGCAGCCAGTCGACCAGCACGGGCTTTTCGTGCTCGAGGAAGCGCCAGGTCTGCGCCATCATCTGCTGGTTGGCGCACAGCATGCGGTGCGTGTTGATCACCACCTTGGGCTTGCCCGTGGATCCCGAGGTCAGCAGGTATTTGGCGTGGGTGTCGGGCAGCACGGCTTCGTACGCTTGCATCACGGCCGGCGTCTCGCTGGCCTGCAGCAGCTGCGCGAAGGGCAGGGCTCCGCCGTGCGCATCGGCATTGCGGCTGAACACCGCTGCCGCCTCCACGCCGGAGCCCGCGAGCGCACCGCCATACACCTTGGCGTCCGATGCGTAGATCAACGCCGGCTGCAGTGCCTGCAGCATGCCGTGCAGCCGCGACGGATCTTTTGCCATGCGCGAATACGCGCTCGAGAGCGAGCAGGCCGTGCGGCCGATGTGCATTGCCGCGAGCATCAGCACGGCATGGTCGATGGCGTTGTCCGAGAGGATCGCGATGGGCTTGCCCTCAGGCAGCTTCATGTCGAGCAGCGCCTGCGCCACTGCGCCCACGGCCTGGCGCAGCGCGCGGTAGTCGAGCTTGCGCCAGCCTTCGCCGCTCTCGTCGCGCTCCGCGAAAGCCAGCGCATCGGGCGTCTCGCGCGCCCAGCGTTCGATCCATTCGCCGATGCATCGCGCATACGGCTTGAGCGCCACCGGTGAGCGCAGCGCAAAGGAGCCGTCGTCGAAGTCGATGCGCACCGTGCGCGGCGGGGCGATCTGGCTCTCGTCCAGGAGGAAGTCGTCTTCTGTCATTTCAATCGAGTCTGCCGGTGTCGGCTTTGGCGCGAATCAGGTTTAACAGCAGGACGTCGCGCGCGGCCTCGAGGTCGGCCACCCGCCGTGCGCCCAGTTCTTCGGCCACGCCCTCGGCCACCTTCTGTTTGAGTTCTTCTGTCATCGACGGCGCTCCGAGGTCCTTCCACCAGTCCTCGATCGGCCCGCCCAGGTGTGCGAGCACATGCGCGATGCCGCCTGCGCCGCCCGAAAGATGCAGGTTCATGAACGGCCCCATCACCGCCCAGCGCAAGCCGGGGCCGTGCGCAATGGCGGTGTCGATGTCGGCGACGCTGGCTACGCCTTCATCGACGAGGTGAAAAGCCTCGCGCCACAGGGCGGCCTGCAGCCGGTTTGCGATGTGTCCCTTGACCTCGCGCTTCACGTGGATCGGCCGCTTGCCGATGGCGGCGTAGAAGGCCATGGTGCGTTCGATGGTCTCGGCCGAAGTGCGCTCACCACCCACCACTTCCACCAGCGGAATCAGGTGCGGCGGGTTGAAAGGGTGGCCCAGCACCACGCGTTCCGGATGGCGGCATTCGGTCTGCACCGCGCTGATGGCCAGCCCCGAAGAGCTCGATGCCAGGATCGCGTGGGCGGGTGCCGCCTCGTCCATGCGGCGGAACAGGTCGATCTTGAAATCCAGCCGCTCCGGGCCGCTCTCCTGGACGAAGTCGGCCTCCGCCATCGCGTCTTCAAGCCGCACATGAAAGCGCAGCCGACCGGCCGAGGCACCCTCTGCCAAACCAAAGCGTTCGAGCGTCGGCCAGTGCGCGGCCACCGCCGCGCGCAGCCGCGCCTCGGCGTCGGGCGAGGGGTCGGTGGCGTCCACGTCGAGGCCGCGCGCCAGGAAGAAAGCGGCCCAGCTGGCGCCGATGACGCCGGTGGCGACCACCGCCACGCGTTTCGGGTTCGGTTCCATCCGCATCGCTTCAGGATTCCGCCGTGAAGCCGATCTTCTTTACCAGCGGCCCCCAGCGATCGGCCTCGGCCTTTTGCGAGCGCGCCATCTCCTCGGCCGTGGAGCCCTGGGCGATCAAGCCAACCACGGCCAGGCTGTCCGTCACCACCTTTTCCTTGATGGCCGCGTTGATCGCGGCATTGGCGGTGGCCACCACGCTGGCCGGCGTCCTGGCCGGCGCGTAGAAGCCGAACCACTCCTCGGTGGTCAGTTCCGCAAAGCCCTGTTCGGCAAAGGTCGGTACTTCCGGCGAGAAGGGCGAACGCGCCTTGCCCGAGGTGGCGAGCAGCCGCAGCTTGCCGGCCTTGTGGTTGGGGATGAAGTCGCCGCTGGGGGTGACCATGGCGGCGATCTGTCCGCCCACCACGTCGGTCACACCGGGAATCGAGCCGCGATAGGGCACGTGCTTCAGGTCGACCCCGTTGTTGAGGCCCAGCAGCGCGCCGATGAAGTGCGGCGTGGAGCCGGCCGCCGGCGAGCCGTAGCTGGCCTGGTTCGGGTTGGCCTTGGCCCAGGCGAGAAAGTCTTTCACCGTGCGCACCTCGGGCGGCACCAGCGGGCCGACCGCCAGGCCATGGTGCATGACCGCGGCAATCGACACCGGCACGAAATCCTTGCTCGGGTCGTAGCTCAGCTTGCTGTAGATGTGCGGGTAGATCGACGTGCACGAGAAAGGCGACAGCGCCAGCACGCTGCCGTCGGCCGGTGCGTTCTTGAGGCTTTCCAGCGCGATGCGGCCGCCCGCACCCGGCTTGTTTTCGACGACGGCCGCATTGCGGGTGTAGGCCGAGCCGGCGAGCTTTTCGCCCACGCGGCGCGCCACGCTGTCGCCGGCGCTGCCGGCCGGAAAGCCGTAGTAGATCTTGACCTGTTCGAGCGCCTGGGCGAACGCGGCCAGCGGCGAGAGGGTACCGAGCGCGGTGGCTGCGCCCAGGGTATGGAGGAAGTGGCGTCGGGTGTTCATGAAATGTCTCCTACTGATATCTTCAGGGCGGTTTCTGGCGGGATCAACGGCCGCTTCAATGCGGCGCGAATTCGGGGCGCGGCCCGCCTCTGCGCGGCAGTCCCATCATCTGCCTTGCTTCGGCCGGCGTGGCCACTTCCATGTCGAGCTCATGGATAACGCGCACGATGCGCTCGGTGAGCTGCACGTTGGTGGCGAGCTCGCCCTGGCGGAAATACAGGTTGTCTTCCAGCCCCACGCGGGCATGCCCGCCCAGCAGCAGCGCCGCTACGTTGGCCTCGAGCTGCGAAGGGCCGATGCCGCTCACGCAGAAGATGCTTCCCTTGGGCAGGGTGTCGACCATCATCTGCAGGAAGCGCGGCGAATACGGCATCGCGTTCTGGAAGTTGCGGTGCACGTTCATCACCAGGTTGACGAAGTAGGGCTCGTCGTCATGGCCTTCTTCGATCAACGTGGTCGTGTCCTGCAGGATGTGCGTGGGGCTGAACACCTCCCATTCGGGCTTGATGCCCCGCGCCTTCATGCCGGCGGCCAGCTCGCGGCCCTTGGTGATCGGTGTGTCCATCAGGATCTGCTTGCCCTCGAAGCTCAGGTTCAGCGTGGTCGCGTCCAGCGTGCACATCTCGGCGCCCGCGTCCATGCCCTTGATGCGCTCTTCCCACGCAATTTCCCAGCGATCGCCCGCCAGCGGCTTCACCATGTCGCCGTGCACACCGCCGCCGGTGGAGTTGTTGATGACGATGTCGCAACCTCCCGCGCGGATCCGGCTGTTGATGTCGCGGTACACGTCGGCGTTGCAGGTGGCACCGTCGTCCGGCCGGCGCGCGTGGATCGCCACCACGCTGGCGCCGGCGTTCCAGCAGCGCAGCACGTCGGCCGCAATTTCGGCCGGCTGGGTGGGAAGGTGGGGGTTCTGCGACTTGTGCGCCATGCCGCCCGTGGGGGCGATGGTCACGATCACTTTGCGCTTCGACGACATGCTCCGGAGTCTCCTGGTGTCTTCTTTCATGAGGGGCGCGCTATTATTTTTGGAGGCGCAGGCACACTCAGTCATTGCGACGACATTTGGGCTCAGGGTTTACGCGGCGCGGGCCGCGCCCACGCCATCAGGAGCTTTCTTTTCATGCCTACGACGAAGCCGGCCATCAAGGCGGCATCGCTGACCGTTGCGCAACTGCTTGAGCGCTCGGCCTGGTTTCCGCTGCTCGACGAAGCCGCGCGCGAACGCGTGCGCGACGAGATCCGCGAGGTCGAAGTAGCAGCGGGCGCCGCCCTGTGCCGGCGCGGCGACACGCCCCTGCACTGGTACGGCACGCTCGAGGGGCTTCTGAAGTGGTCGATCACCTCGAGCGATGGCCGCTCGGTGACGTTCGGCGGGCTCTCGGTCGGCAGCTGGTTCGGCGAAGGCACGCTGCTGCGCGGCGCTCCGCGCTCGGCCGACGTCATTGCGCTGCGGCCGAGCCGCGTGGCCCAGCTGCCGGTAGAGACTTTCGAGTGGCTGCACCGCACGCAGCGCGGCTTCGATCATTTTTTGCTGCAGCAGCTCAACGAGCGGCTGCACTGGTTCATGGGCAACTACGCGGCCCACCGGCTGCTCGACACCGACAGCCAGGTGGCCCGTGCACTGGCGGGGCTGTTCCATCCGTGGCTGTATCCGGGCAGCGAGCCGCATCTGCAAACATCCCAGGAGGAGATTGCCAATCTTTCCGGCGTGTCGCGCCAGCGCTGTAATGCGGCGCTGAACCGGCTGAAGGAGGCGGGGTTTCTGCGGATCGAGTACGGGGGGATTACTGTGATCGACCTGGAAGGGCTGCGGCGCTTCATCGAATAGGCGGCCCGCGCCCGTCACTTCACTGCGCCGATTTCGCCTTGTCCGCCAGCCGCTTGCGGTACTCCGTCGTCGTCACGCCCGCGAAGCCCCAGTCGTCGGTGTCGATTTCCTCGATGACGATGTGCGTCCATTCGGGCGGCTTGTTCAGCACGCGTTCCAGGGTTTCCGTGAATTCGGCGATGACCTGGGTCTTCTGCTCGCGCGTGACGCCGTCGCGGGTGATCTTCAGGTTGATGAAAGGCATGGTGCGCTCCTTGGAATGGATGGATGAATGAACGAGACGATTACCACTTGCCCGTACTCATGCCGCCGTCCACCGGCAGCACCACGCCCGTCGTGAAATCGGCGCTCGTGAGGTAGAGCACGGCGTCGGCAATCTCGCGCACGGTTGCGATGCGGCCGGCGGGAGAGAGGCGGTTCAGGAAGCCGTGCTGCTCGGGCGTGTACAGCGGCGTGTCGACGATGCCGGGCGCCACCGCATTCACCTTGACGTTGTGCGGTGCAAGTTCGAGTGCCAGCGCCCGTGTCGCGGCGTTGATGCCGCCCTTGATCAGCACCGGCAAGGCGGCCGGCACCTGCTGGTTCGGCTGCAGCGCAATGCTTGCGGTGATGTTCACGATGTGGCCCTGGCGGCGCGCCATCATGTGCTTTGCCGCGGCCTGCGAGGCGTAGACGAAGCCCTTGAGGTTCGTGGCCACCAGTTGGTCGAGTTCTTCCTCGGTGTACTCGACGAACGGCTTGGCGTTGAAGATGCCCGCATTGTTGATGAGCACGTCGACCTGGCCGAAGCGCTCCACGGCGCGGTCGACGAGTTGCTGCGCGGTGTTGCGGCTGCCGATGTCGCCGGCCACGCCGAGAAAACGCGTCGGGTTGCCGAGCTGCTTGGCCGCGGCCGCAAGGCGTTCATCGGTGCGCGCATTCGCGACCACGTTGAAGCCGCGTTCCAGATAAGCCTGCGCGAGGCCCAGGCCGATGCCACTCGAGGCACCGGTGATGACGACCGTGGACGGGGTGTTGAGGGTGTCTTGCATTTCGGTACTCCAAAGAGTTGAGGGAATGGATGAACTGTATTGATGACGCCCCAGGAGATAAATCACTAGACTCGTACTTCACTTGATACGCGAGGTAATCAATCCATGCAGCGGCAGTTCGGCGACATCCTTCTCGGCAGCATCGAACTCTTCTGCCTGGCGTCGGAAACGGGCGGCTTCACTTCGGCGGCACTCGCGGCGGGCGTGACGCCGGCGGCCGTGAGCCGCTCGATCTCGCGGCTCGAAAAGCGGCTCGGCTTGCGCCTCTTCGTGCGCACCACGCGCAGCGTGCGGCTGACCGACGCGGGCCGCTCCTACTTCGCGCAATGCCGCCAGGCGCTGACGCAGTTGGCCGAAGCCGAGCGCGAGGTCATGGGCCAGCAGGCGCAGCCTTCCGGCACGCTGCGCATCAGCGTGCCCACCACCTACGGCCATCACCGCCTGCTGCCGCTGCTGCCGCTGTTTCGCGAACGCTTTCCCGACATCCGGCTGCACGTGCACCTGAGCAACCGCAACATCGACTTTGTGGAAGAGGGCTACGACATGGCCGTGCGTGTGCGCGCCCAGCCCGACTCCACGCTGATCGCGCGGCACCTGGAGGATGCGCAGCTGGTGGTGGTGGCCAGCCGCAAGTACCTCAAAAAGGCGGGCACGCCGCGCACGCTGGACGATCTCTCCGCGCACGAGTGCATTCAGTTCGAGCTGCCCAGCAGCGGCCGCCGCATCTCATGGCTCTTCAAGGAGAACGGCAAGGACCGTGAGATCTTCGCGGACAGCGCCTACAGCTGCTCCGACGATGTGCTGGGCGGCGTCACGCTGGCCAAGAGCGACGCCGGGCTCTTTCAGGCCTACCGCTTCGTGGTGGAAAAAGAGCTCGCCGACGGCTCGCTGGTCGAGGTGCTGAAGCCCTTCGCAGGCCGCTCGCGACCTTACACGCTGCTGTACCCGGACGGGCGGCACGTGCCGCTGCGCATGCGAGTGTTCATCGACTTCCTGATGGCGCAGCGGGCCACCTGAAGCGCCTTACACACCCAGCAGTTCCTCGAGCGCCTGAGGTTCGGCCAGCAAGTCGGCCGACGCGCCGTGCCGCACGATCTGCCCCTTCTCCATCACCATCGCCAGGTCGGTGTGCGCAAGCACCTTGCGGTAGTCGCGGTCGACGATCAGCGTGGCGATGCCGGTCGCGCGGATCTCGCCGATCACACGCCAGATCTCGGCCACGATCAGCGGCGCCAAGCCTTCGGTGGCTTCGTCGAGGATCAGCAGGCGCGGGTTGGTCATCAGCGCGCGGCCGATGGAGAGCATCTGCTGCTCGCCGCCCGAAAGCTGCTGGCCGCCATGCGAGAGCCGCTCCGCAAGCCGCGGAAAGGTGGCCATCACGCGGTCGAAAGTCCAGGCGCGGTGCCCATCGATGCCCGCGCGCTCGCTCATCACGAGGTTCTCGCGCACCGAGAGGTTCGGGAAGATGCCGCGGCCTTCGGGCACGTAGCCGATGCCGAGGCGCGCCATCTTCTCTGGCGGCCAGCCGGTGACCGTGCGGCCATCGACCTGTACTTCGCCCGATGCGGGACGCACGTAGCCCATCATGCTGCGGATCAGCGTGGTCTTGCCCATGCCGTTGCGCCCGAGCAGGCCGACCGACGTGGCGGCCGGAATGCCGGCATGCACACCGCGCAGGATGTGGCTGTTGCCGTAGTAGGTGTTGAGATCGCGGACGACGAGCATGTCAGTGGTCTTCTCCGAGGTAGGCAGTTCGCACTTCCGGGTTTTCGCGGATCGAGGCAGGGTCGCCGGTGGCGATGACAGTGCCGTTCACCATCACCGTGATGCGGTCGGCAATGCGGAACACCGCATCCATGTCGTGCTCGACCAGCAGGATCGCATGGGTCGACTTCAGCCGTGCGAGCAGCGTGAGCATGCGGTCGGTTTCCTCGGCGCCCATGCCCGCGAGCGGTTCGTCGAGCAGCAGCACGCGGGGCTTGGTGGCCAGGCACATCGCCACTTCGAGCTGGCGCTGCGCGCCGTGGCTCAGCGTGCCGGCAACGCGCCGGGCTTCGTTCGACAGGCCCGCGGCCTCGAGCGCCGCATCGGCCGCCGCATTGCTGGCCGCGCAGCGCTGCGACGACTGCCACACGGTCCAGGGCCGCGCCGTGGCGGCCTGCGCCGCGAGCCGGCAGTTCTCGTGCACGCTGAACTCCGGGAAGATGGTCGTGCGCTGGTAGCTGCGGCCCACGCCGGCACGCGCGCGTCGCCATTGCGCGCGCTGCGTGACGTCGATGCCGTCGAGCGCGATGCGGCCTTCGGAGGCTTCGATTTCACCCGAAAGCATGTTGATGAGCGTCGACTTGCCCGCGCCGTTGGTGCCGATCACCGCATGCACTTCGCCGACGTGCAGGTCGAGCGTGACGGCGTTGACAGCGGTGAGGCCGCCGAAGCGGCGCGTGAGGCCTTGAACGGAAAGAAGAGCGGTAGCGTTCATGGTTTTGCTCCTTCCCCTTCCGGGGGAAGGTTGGGATGGGGGCAGGCAGGGCGCCCGATGGTGGCGCCGCTTGCCCCCACCCCGGCCCTCCCCCGGAAGGGGAGGGAGAAACACAGGGAGCAGCTCATGCAGCCTCCTTGGGCGACAGTCGCTTCACCAGGCCGATCAGCCCCTTCGGCAACAGCGCCACGAACACGATGATCGCGATGCCCAAGGTCAGTTGCCAGTGGTCCGCGAGCGGCCCCATCACCGCATGCGTCGAGAAGATCTCCTTCAGCAGCGTGAATGCAATAGCGCCGATGACGGCCCCGCGCAAATGGCCGAGGCCACCGAGGATCACCATCAGCAGCACCTCGCCCGAGTTGTGCCAGGCCATGAGCTCCGGGTTGACCACGCCGTCGCGCGACGCCAGCAGAAAGCCCGCGAGCCCGGCCAGCGCGCCCGCCAGCACGAAGGCCGCGAGCTTGTAGCCGTACACCGGAAAGCCCGCCGCACGCATGCGCTGCTCGTTCACGCGGATGCCCGCCAGCGCCGCGCCGAAGCGCGAGCGGCGAACCAGCGCCAACAGCCCGTAGGTGAACACCAGCGACGCGAGCACCACATAGAACAGCACCATGCGGTTCTCCAGGTCGAGCTTGCCGATGGCCGGCCGCACGTACATGTAGATGCCGTCGCTGCCGCCGCCCACCTTGGTGTCGTGGAACACGAAGAAGGCCATCTGCGCGAAGGCCAGCGTCACCATGATGAAGTACACGCCGCGCGTGCGCAGGCTCAGCGCACCCACGAACAATGCATACAGCGCCGCCGCGCCCATGGCCGCCGGCAGCAGCAGCGCGAGGTTGCCGCCCTCGTTGCCCGAGGCCAGCACCGTGACGTAGGCACCGATACCGTAGAACGCCGCATGGCCCAGGCTCACGAGCCCGGTCATGCCGACCAGCAGTTCGAGGCTCAGCGCGAAGATCGACAGGATCATCACCTTGACGACGAAGTCGGAAACGTAGTTGCCCATGAGAGGGCCGAGCACGCCGATGGCAATGGCGCAGGCCACCGGCACGGCGAACGCGCCAAGCCGCATGGAGGTGGTGCGCATGGAGGTGGTGGCTTGGGTCATGGCCGCCTCCCCATCAGCCCTTCGGGCTTCCATATCAGCACGATGGCCATCAACAGATAGATGCCGATGCCGCTCAGGTCCGCGAAGAACACCTTGCCGAAGGTGTCGACGAAACCCACCAGCAGCGACGCCAGCAACGCACCGGTGATCGAGCCGATGCCGCCGATCACCACCAACACGAAGCAGATGATGAGCACGCTCGCGCCCATGTTCGGATACACCGAGGACATCGGCGCCGCGATCATTCCGGCCAATGCCGCGAGCGCCACGCCGGCTGCAAAGACGATGCGGTAGAGCCGCTTCACGTCGATGCCCAGGCCGCGCACCATGTCGCGGTTGCTCGCACCCGCGCGGATCATCATGCCGAGGCGCGTGCGGTTGACCACCCAGTACAGCCCCACCGCGAGCACTATGCACGCGGCCGAGGCAAAGAGCCGGTACCACGGATAGCTCATGACGTTGCCCAGCGCAAAGCTGCCGTCGAGCCATGCCGGCACCTTGACGCCGTGCACGTCGTTGCCAACGAGGATGGAGCGCAGCTCCTCGAACACCAGGATGAGCCCGTAGGTCATCAGCACCTGCTGCAGGTGGTCGCGCTGGTACAGGTAGCTGAAGAAGGCCCATTCGAGCAGATAGCCGAACACGGCCGCCAGCACCACGCCGGCCACCAGCATCAACAGGAACTGGTCGCCGAACAGCGGCGCGAGCGCGAACGCCATGTACGCGCCGATCATGTAGAAGCTGCCGTGCGCCAGGTTGATCACGCCCATGATCCCGAAGATCAGCGTGAGCCCCGAGGCCACCAGGAAGAGAAGGAGTCCGTACTGAACCGAGTTCAGGCACTGGACGAGAAAGGTGCCGAAGTCCACGTTAGGTCATACCGGTAGGAGGGCTTGGAGAGCGTGGCGCAAAGCGCCCGCGATTGTTCGTGAGACACCGCGGATCCGGCTTTGCCGGTCCGCTGGTGTCGCCCCCTCGAGGGGGGAGTCGAGCTACACGAAGTGAGCGAGGGACGGGGTTGGGTCGATCACATCCTGCAGCCGCGGGCCGGATCGGCCAGCCCCTTGATCGCCGTGCTCACCAGCTTGTTCTCCTTGCCGTCCACCTTGCGCAGGTAGATGTCCTGCACCGGGTTGTGCGACTTGCTGATGGTGAACGTGCCGCGCGGGCTGTCGATCTTCGCCTTCTCGATGGCGGCCGTGAACTCGGCCTTCTTGCCGATGTCGCCCTTGGTGGCGGCAAGGCCCACGCCCAGCATCTGCGCTGCGTCGTAGCCCTGCACGGCGTACACGTCGGGCTGCAGCTTGAAGGCCTTGGCATAGCCCACGCGGAAGGCGTTGTCGCGCGCGGTGTTGAGGCCGTCGGCGTAATGCAGCGTGGTCAGCATGCCTTGGGCGGCATCGCCCTGCGCATCGAGCGTGCCATCGGTCAGGAAGCCCGGGCCATAGAGCGGAATGGTCTTGTTGAGGCCGGCCGCCTGGTAGTCCTTGACGAACTTCACCGCGCCGCCGCCCGCGAAGAAGGCGTACACCGCGTCGGGCTTGGCCGCCGCGATCTCGGTCAAGAGCGCCTGGAACTCGACGTTGGGGAAAGGCAGCGTGAGCTGCTTCTCGACCTTGCCGCCGTTCTTCTCGAAGCCTTCCTTGAAGCCGTTGACCGACTCCTCGCCGGCCGCGTACTTCCAGGTGATGGTCATGACCTTCTTCTTGCCCTGCTGCTTGGCCGCCACTTCGCCCATGGCGTAGGCCGGTTGCCAGTTGCTGAACGAGCTGCGGAAGATGTTGGGTGCGCACATCGGGCCGGTGACCGCGTCGGCACCGGCGTTCGGCACGATCAGCACGGTGCCGCTTTCTTTCGCGGCCTTGGCCATGGCCATGGCGACGCCGGAGTGCACGGTGCCCACGATCACGTCGACGTTGTCGCGCTTGATCAGCTTGTTGACGTTGTCGGTCGCCTTGGCGGGATCAGACTCGTCGTCGACCTTGAAGTATTCGATCTCGCGGCCGGCGAGCTTGCCGCCGTGTTCTTCCACGTAGAGCTTGAAGCCGTTCTCAATGGCCACGCCCAGTGCGGTGAAAGTGCCGCTGTACGGCAGCATCAGGCCGACCTTGAGCTTGCCGGTGCCCTGAGCGCCGGCGGCGGATGCCAGTGCGGCGAATGCGATCGCCGTGAGCGCGAGGCGGGCGGTGCGGATGGTCATGATGGCTGTCTCCTGTTTTTGCCAATGAAAGAAGTGGTCGCGACGATGACACGATCCGGCTGATCGCGATGCGGGGAATGCCCGCATTCCGAGATTTCCAACAGTTCGCAGCCGGGCACGCGCGCCGCGATGCCGCGGATTTGCGCCATCGTGCCGTATCCGTCGCCCGTGCCCTGGATGGCGAGCACCGGGCAGCGGATGGTGTCGAGCTCGGCCTCGATGTTCCATTCACGGAAGGGCGGATGGAGCCAGATACGGTTCCAGCCCCAGAAGGCCGAGTCGGCATTGTCGTGGTAGCGGCCGAGCTTTTTCGGCAGGTCGGTGCCGAGGTAGGCGCTGCGCGCCTGTTCGATGTTCTCGACGGTCACGTCTTCCACGAAGATGTGCGGCGCGAGGACCACGAGGCCTTGCACGCGGTCCGAAAAACGCGAGGCATAGAGCAGCGAGATCGAGCCGCCGTCGCTGTGGCCGAAGAGCCAGGGTTTGTCATCGTTGCCGATGTTCAACGACGTGAACAGCGCGGGCAGCACCTCGTGCGCCTGGCGGTGCATGAAGTCGACGTCCCAGATCTCGTTTTCTTCACGCGGCGTAGAACGGCCGTAGCCGGGTCGCGAGAACACGAGGCCGCGCGCGCCAGCGGCTTCGCAGAGCTGCGCGGGAAAGTCCTTCCACATGGCGACGGAGCCGAGGCCTTCGTGGAGGAAGACGATGAGCGGGGCGTTCTTCCGCTCGGGTGCGATCCATTGGCACTCGATGCGCACGGGGCGGCCGCGCCAGTCGATGGTGGTGAAGTCGGGACTCATGGCTGTTGCTCCTTCCCCCTTTGGGGGAAGGCGGGGATGGGGGCTCGCGGCACTGGCAACAGCTGTGCGCATGCAAACGCCGATGCCCCCACCCCAACCCTCCCCCGGGAGGGGAGGGAGCAAGACAGGGAACCGCTCATGCCTGCTTCTCCCGCTCACGCAACCTGAACCGCTGGATCTTCCCCGTCGCCGTCTTCGGCAGCTCCTGCACGAACTCCAGGAACCGCGGGTACTTGTACGGCGCAAGCCGTTCCTTCACGAAGGCCTTCAGCTCGTCGTCGGTGATCGAGTGGCCGTCTTTCAGCACGACGAAAGCCTTGGTCTTGGTGAGCCCGTCCGAGTCTTCCTTGCCGATCACCGCAGCTTCGAGCACCGAGGGATGCTGCATCAGCGTGCCCTCGACCTCGAAGGGCGACACGTAGATGCCGCTGACCTTCAGCATGTCGTCGCTGCGGCCGGCATAGGTGTAGTAGCCATCGGCATCGCGCGTGTACTTGTCGCCGCTCTTGGTCCAGCCGCCCTGGAAAGTCTCGCGCGACTTCTCGCGGTTGCACCAGTACATGAGCGCCGCACTGGGGCCGCGGATATAGAGGTCGCCCACCTCGCCATCGGATACCGGGCGTCCGTCCTCGCCGCGCAGTTCGACGTCGTAGCCTTCCACCGGCTTGCCGGTGGTGCCGTAGCGCACGTCGCCGGGGCGGTTGGAAAGAAAGATGTGCAGCATCTCGGTGGAGCCGATGCCATCGATGATCTCGCAGCCGAAGTGCGCCTTGAAGCGCTGCGCGATTTCGCCCGGTAGCGCCTCGCCGGCGGAAGAGCACATGCGCAGCGCCACCTGCTCGCGCGCCGGCAGCTTCGGCGAGGCGAGCATGCCAGCAAAGCCGGTCGGCGCGCCGAAGAAAACCGTTGGCTTTTGTTCGGTCCAGCGGCGGAAGGTGGCGTCGGGCGTGGGGCGTTCGGCCATCAGCACAACGGTCGCGCCGACCGACAGCGGAAAGGTCAGCGCATTGCCGAGCCCATACGCAAAGTACATCTTCGCCGCCGAGAAGCACACGTCGTCTTCGGTGAGGCCGAGCACCGGCTTGCCGTAGAGCTCGGCCGTCCACCACAGGTTGGCGTGCGTGTGGACCGTGCCCTTGGGCTTGCCGGTGGAGCCGGAGGAATACAGCCAGAAACCGGGGTCGTCCGCGGCCGTGGCCACGGGCGATGCCATTGGCTCGGCAGCGGCGAGCGCGGCTTCGAATTCCTGCGCGCCCGCAGGCAGCGCGCCCGTGGGCTGCGAAGCGATCAGCGTGTGCACTTCATGCGCGCCGCGGTTCATCGCGTCTTGCAGAGTGGGCAGCAGCGCGCCCGATACCAGGACGGCCTGCGCGCGGCTGTGGTCGAGCATGTAGGCGTAGTCGTCGGGCGTGAGCAGCGTGTTGACGGCGACGGGAACGACACCCGCATAAAGGCAGCCCAGAAAACTCACAGGCCAGTCGTTGGTGTCGAGCATCAGCAGCAGCACGCGCTCTTCGCGGCGCAGGCCTGCGGCCTTCAGCGCAGCGGCCAGGCGGCGCGCGCGGTCTTCCAGCTGGCCGTAACTCAGCGTGCCGCGGTCGTCGATGTAGGCCGGGCGTTCGGCGCGACCGCGGTTGAGGGCGAACAGGTGTTCGGCAAAATTGAATCGTGCGGGCGGGCTCGTCATGGGATCTCCTTGGGCCGTGTTCTTTTTTCTAGAGGCCGAGCTGCGCGAGCACGCCGGGGCTCGCCTGCACGGCGCTGCGGCGATGGTAGAAGTCCAGCGCGCGCAGTCCGCCGAGCTCGGCGCCGCCGCCCGCACGGCCCGGGCCGCCGTGCAGCGACATCGGCATCACGTTGCCGTGGCCGGTGTGAGCCTGTGCCACTTCGGGCGTGACCACGTGCACGCGGCCATGGCTCGGTGCCAGGGCCAGGGCAGCCTGTGCGAGCGTGGCGTCGTCGCTGCCGTAGAGCGAAGTCACCAGCGAACCCTGGCCGCGGTGCGCCAGCGCGATGCCGTGCGCCAGGTCGCGGTAGGGCAGCAGCGTGGCGACGGGGCCGAACACTTCCACGTCGTGCACCCGGACAGCCGCATCGGCATCGCGGGCACCCAGCAGCACCGGGCCGATGCAGGCGGCCGTGGCCGGATCGGCGTCGATCAGCGGCGTGTTGCGGCCGTCGTACAGCACGGTGGTCTGCGCGGAAAGTGCTTCCAGGCCTTCGTTCACGGCGTGAAGCTGGGCGCGGCTCACGAGGGCGCCCATGCGAACGCTCTCGTTGCGCGGATTGCCGACCGTCACGCCTTTGAGCTTGGCGCCAATGGCTTCGGCCGCGGCGTCGTACACCTCGGCCGGCACCAGGATGCGGCGGATGGCGGTGCACTTCTGGCCCGACTTCACCGTCATCTCGCGCACCACTTCGCGCACGAGCAGGTTGAAGGCTTCGCTGCCGGGCGCGGCGCCGGGCATGAGCAGAGCGCTGTTGAGGCTGTCGGCCTCGATGTTCACGCGCACCGAACGCTCGGCCACCGCCGGGTGCGAGCGGATCACCGCCGCCGTTTCGGCCGAGCCGGTGAAAGAGACCACGTCGAAAGGCTGCAGCGCATCCATCAATCCGGCGGAACTGCCGCAGACCACCGACAGCGCGCCGGCGGGCAGCACGCCCGCATCGACCACGTCCTTCACCATGCGCTGCGTGAGCCAAGCGGTGGCCGTGGCGGGCTTCACGATCACGGGCACGCCGGAGAGCAGCGCGGGCGCGGCCTTTTCCCACAGTCCCCATGACGGGAAGTTGAAGGCGTTGATGAAAAGCGCCACGCCCTGCGTCGGCACTTGCACGTGCTGCGACTGGAACACAGGCTCCTTGCCGAGCTTGACTGCGTCGCCGTCGCGCAGCGCGCGCACGTCGCCCAGGCTGTCGCCCCACTTGGCGTACTGGCCGAGGGTGAAGATCGCGCCGTCGATGTCGACGGCCGAGTCGTTCTTCACCGTGCCCGAGTTGGCCGTGGCAATCTCGTAGTAGGCATCGCGGTTGGCCTGCAGCACCTTCACGATTGCGCCGAGCAATGCCGCGCGCTGGCGGTAGGTGAGGGCGCGCAGCGCGCTGCCGCCCTGTTCGCGAGCAAAGGCAAAGGCCGCGGGCAGGTCGAGGCCGGTGGCATCAACGCGCACGAGCTCGTTGCCCAGCACCGGGTCGAACAAGGGCATGCCAGCGCCCGATCCGCTTTGCCAGCGGCCGGCGACGTAGTTGGGTAGGAGCTCGGTCATGGGGTGAATTTGATCTGCCCTTCGGGCAAGAGATAGAGAACCAGCGCGCGGCCTTGCGCCACGGTCGGACGGTGGGCGGTGCCGGGCCCGTAGACACACCAGCCCGCGGGCCGTCCGTCGAAGGTGGCGTCGGCGTTGCCCTCGAGCGGCATGATCAGGTCGATCTCGCCGTTCGGGTGGGTGTGATGCGGCCCGGCGATGTCCTGCATGTCGACCACGTCGACCGAAAACCGGTGCAGCGCATCGTCGGCCTTGAACACGCGGCCATACTTGATGCCCCCGCCTTCGCGCTCGCACAGCCAGCCTTCGGCCACGCCGCCGATGCAGGCTTGGCGCAGCTGCTCGAAACGGGGGCTGCCAGCGCCATGGGTGGCATTGAGCCACTGGTCGAGCTGTTCGTCGAGCGGCCTGCCGGCAATTTCGGCGGTCAGGCCGGCGATCAACTGATGAAATGCTTCCTTGCTGGACATTTGGCGGGCTTCCTTTGGGAGGCTGGCTGGCAGCGTTGGCGCCACAGCGAAACTTACGATCTACCTTGCAGGATTCGTGCGCGTGCAGTATCTTGCTTGTGGTCGAACAATAAGCACCGAGACATCGGGTGTCAAGCAATATAGTGCATATACGGTGTTTACCCTGAGCGCGCACAATCCCGGCCAAGAACGAGGACTTGCATGAACGAGCATGTAGACGCGGTGCTGCCCGCCGCGC
Organism: Variovorax sp. OV700; assembly: GCF_900099805.1. Classification (GTDB taxonomy): domain Bacteria; phylum Pseudomonadota; class Gammaproteobacteria; order Burkholderiales; family Burkholderiaceae_C; genus Variovorax. The sequence goes on from NZ_FNDR01000013.1 coordinate 79,950, forward strand.
GCGACGGCAACCACGCCAGCAACGCCACCACGCCGGGAGAAGCCAGGAATCCATTGTTGGCCGCTTTGGGCGACCGCGTGCGCAACCTGCGCGCGCAGCGCGGCCTCACGCGCAAGGCGGTGGCGGTGTCGGCCGGCGTCTCGGAGCGGCACCTTGCCAATCTCGAATACGGCATCGGCAATGCGTCGATCCTCGTGCTGCAGCAGGTGGCCGGTGCGCTGCACTGCTCGCTGGCCGAACTGGTCGGCGACGTGACCACCAGTTCGCCCGAGTGGCTGCTGATCCGCGAGCTGCTCGAGCACCGCAGCGAGGCCGACCTGCGCCGCGTGCGCGTGGCGCTGGGCGAGTTGCTGGGCACGGCCTCGGTCGATCCGGCACGGCATCGGCGCATCGCGCTCGTGGGCCTGCGCGGCGCGGGCAAGTCGACACTGGGGCAGATGCTGGCAGAAGACCTCGACGTGCCCTTCATCGAGCTGAGCCGCGAGATCGAAACGCTGGCGGGCTGCAGCGTGCGCGAGATTCACGACCTCTACGGCACCAACGCCTACCGCCGTTACGAACGCCGCGCGCTCGAAGAGGCCGTCCAGATCTACAGCGAAGTGGTCATTGCCACGCCGGGCGGTATCGTGTCCGACCCCGCCACCTTCAACGAGCTGCTCGCGCACTGCACCACCGTGTGGCTGCAGGCGGCGCCCGAAGAGCACATGGGCCGTGTGGCCGCCCAGGGTGACACCCGCCCGATGGCCGCCAGCAAGGAGGCCATGGAAGACCTGCGCCGCATTTTGAACGGCCGCGCGGCCTTCTATTCGAAGGCCGACCTGTCGGTCGATACCAGTGGCAAGACGCTGGCGCAAAGCTTCCAGGCGCTGCGCGCCGTCGCCCATCAGTCCATGCGCCCGGGCGCCTGATCTGCTGATTTGAAAAAAAGCAATTCAGGCATTGACTTGCCTGTTCGCATGCAGCATGATGCATGTCATCGGAACCAGAATATGCATTATTCTTCCGGTTTGCATCTGGCCCACAGGAGACTTCCGTATGACCGAGACCACGACCCTTCAGGCGCCCCCGCGCGTCGACTACCGCATCGAACCCACGCAATACAAGCACTGGAAGCTCAGCTTCGAAGGCTCGGTAGCGCGCCTGGTGCTCGACATCGCGGAAGACGGCGGCATTCGCCCCGGCTACAAGCTCAAGCTCAACAGCTACGACCTGGGCGTGGACATCGAGCTGAACGACGCGCTCAACCGCGTGCGCTTCGAGCACCCTGAAGTGCGCAGCGTGATCGTCACCAGCGGCAAGGACCGCATCTTCTGTTCGGGCGCCAACATCTTCATGCTGGGTGTGTCGAGCCACGCATGGAAGGTGAACTTTTGCAAGTTCACCAACGAGACGCGCAACGGCATCGAAGACACGTCGAAGCACTCGGGCCTGAAGTTCATTGCGGCCGTGAATGGCGCCTGCGCCGGCGGGGGCTACGAGCTGGCATTGGCCTGCGACGAAATCCTGCTGGTGGACGACCGCTCCTCGGCCGTGTCGCTGCCCGAAGTGCCGCTGCTCGGCGTGCTGCCCGGCACCGGTGGCCTCACCCGCGTGACCGACAAGCGCCACGTGCGCCATGACCTCGCCGACATCTTCTGCACCAGCGTCGAAGGCGTGCGCGGCCAGCGCGCGGTCGAGTGGCGCCTGGTCGATGCGGTGGCCAAGCCGGCGCAATTTGCCGCCGCCGTGCAGGAGCGCGCCGCACAGCTCGCCGCCGGCAGCGATCGCCCCGCGGGCGGCAAGGGCGTGGCGCTGACCCGCCTGGAGCGCACGGAAACCGCCGACAGCCTCAGCTATTCGCACGTCGACATCCAGATCGACCGCAGCAAGCGCACCGCCACCATCACCATCAAGGCGCCCACCGGCGCGCAGCCCGCGGACATTGCCGCCATCGAAGCGGCCGCTGCCGCGTGGTGGCCGCTCGCAATGTGCCGCCAGCTCGACGACGCCATCCTGAACCTGCGCACCAACGAGCTCGACATCGGCACTTGGCTGCTCAAGACCGAAGGCGACGCAGAGGCCGTGCTCGCATCGGACGCTGTGATGCTCGCCAACAAGGACCACTGGCTGGTGCGCGAAACCATCGGCGCGCTGCGCCGCACGCTGGCGCGCCTGGACGTGTCGTCGCGCAGCCTGTTCGCGCTGGTCGAGGCGGGTTCCTGCTTTGCCGGCACGCTGGCCGAGGTCGCATTTGCGGCCGACCGAACCTACATGCTGGCACTGCCCGACGATGCCGCGCGCGCACCAAAGCTCGTGCTGAATGAATTCAACTTCGGCTTCTTCCCGATGGTGAACGACCAGAGCCGCCTGCAGCGCCGCTTCTATGAAGAAGCCGCACCGCTCGACGCCGCCCGCGCAGCCGCCGGCAAGCCGCTCGATGCCGACGAGGCACTGAAGCTCGGCCTCGTCACCGCCGCGCCAGACGACATCGACTGGGAAGACGAGATCCGCATCGCCATTGAAGAGCGCGCCGCCATGTCGCCCGATGCACTCACCGGCCTGGAAGCCAACCTGCGCTTCGCCAGCAAGGAGAACATGGCCACCCGCATCTTCGGCCGGCTCACCGCCTGGCAGAACTGGATCTTCAACCGCCCCAACGCCGTCGGCGAAAAGGGTGCGCTGAAGGTCTACGGCACCGGCGAGAAAGCCGGCTTCGATTTGAACCGCGTCTGACGAAACCGCAGTCCCGCACAACCCAAGGAACAACGATGAGCACGATCAACTACAGCGAGAAGATCCCCAACAACGTCAACCTCGGCGAGGACCGCACGCTGCAGCGCGCGCTCGAAGGCTGGCAGCCCAACTTCATCAACTGGTGGGACGACGTGGGCCCCGAGGGATCGACCAATCACGAGGTGTACCTGCGCACGGCGGTGAGCGTCGATCCGCAGGGCTGGGCGCAGTTCGGCCACGTGAAGATGCGCGACTACCGCTGGGGCATTTTCCTGAACCCGGGCGATGCCAACCGCGAAATCCACTTCGGCGACCACAAGGGTGAGAAGGCCTGGCAGGACGTGCCCGGTGAACACCGCGCCAACCTGCGCCGCATCATCGTGACACAGGGCGACACCGAACCCGCATCGGTCGAGCAGCAGCGCCACCTGGGCCTGACTGCGCCGAGCATGTATGACCTGCGCAACCTGTTCCAGATCAACGTGGAAGAAGGCCGCCACCTGTGGGCCATGGTCTACCTGCTGCACAAGCACTTCGGCCGCGACGGCCGCGAGGAAGCCGAGGCGCTGTTGCAGCGCACCTCGGGCGACGTGGACAACCCGCGCATCCTGGGCGCCTTCAACGAGAAGACGCCCGACTGGCTCGCGTTCTTCATGTTCACCTACTTCACCGACCGCGACGGCAAGTTCCAGCTGGCCGCGTTGGCCGAGAGCGCATTCGATCCGCTCGCGCGCACCACGAAGTTCATGCTGACCGAAGAAGCGCACCACATGTTCGTGGGCGAAAGCGGCGTCTCGCGCGTCCTGGCGCGCACCGCGCAGGTCATGAACGAGCTCAAGACCGACGACGCGCAGAAGGTGCGCGCCGCCGGCGCCATCGACCTGGGCACCATCCAGCGCTACCTGAACTTCCACTACAGCGTGACCATCGACCTGTTCGGCGCCGACCAGTCGAGCAACGCCGCCATTTTCTACAGCTCGGGCCTGAAGGGCCGCTACGAAGAAGGCAAGCGCGGCGACGACCACGTGCTCAAGGGCCAGACCTACAAGGTGCTCGAGGTGAAGGACGGCCAGCTCCTGGAGAAGGACGTGCCGATGCTCAACGCGCTCAACGAAGTGCTGCGCGACGACTTCATCAAGGACTCCGTGGCCGGCGTGGGCCGCTGGAACAAGGTGCTCGAGAAGGCCGGCATCCCGACCCGCCTGACGGTGCCGCACAAGGCCTTCAACCGCCAGATCGGCGCGCTCGCCGGCATCAAGATGTCGCCTGAAGGCCGCGTGGTGAACGAAGTCGAATGGGCCGCCAAGAGGGACGAATGGCTGCCGAGCGCCGAAGACTTCGCTTTCGTGGCATCGTTGATGGGCCGCGTGGTGGAGCCGGGCAAGTTCGCTGGCTGGATCTCGCCGCCGGTGATGGGGATCAACCGCCAGCCGGTCGATTTCGAGTACGTGCGTTTCGGTTGATTGGTATTTGGGTATTGCTCCTTCCCCCCTCTGGGGGAAGGCTGGGATGGGGGCAACAGCGGCGTGACCACGACAAGTGCCGCGTGCCCCCACCCAACCCTCCCCCAGAGGGGGAGGGCTCTAGGAGAACATCATGGACATGGCCGTTGAAGCCGGAGTGATCAAGCAGCACCTGATCGACCCCGAGATCTGCATTCGCTGCAATACCTGCGAGGCCACCTGCCCCGTCAACGCGATCACGCACGACGACAACAACTACGTCGTGCGGGCCGACGTCTGCAATGGCTGCATGGCCTGCATCTCGCCGTGCCCCACGGGCTCGATCGACAACTGGCGCACGATGCCCCTGGTGCGCGCCTACTCGATCGAAGAGCAGCTCACCTGGGAGTCGCTGCCAGCCGAACTCTCGCCCGAAGAGCTCGAAGCCGCGGGCGTGTCCGCCGAAGCGGCTGGCGATGCGGCAGCCGCCGTGCCCGCACAGACCCAGGCGCAAGCCCAGGCCGCGGTCGAATCCGTCGAGCCGGTTTTCAACTCGGCGCAATACGGCGCCACCGTGCCCCCGTGGTCGGCCGCGCACGCCTACACCAACCTGTTTGCGCCCAAGGCGCCGACAACCGCCACCGTGGTCGGCAACTTCAACTGCACCGAGGCGGGCTTCGACAGCGAGACGCACCATATCGTGCTCGACTTCAGCGTGGTGCCGTTCCCGGTGCTCGAAGGCCAATCGATCGGCATCGTTCCGCCGGGTGTCGATGCCATTGGCAAGCGCCACCATGCGCGCCAGTATTCGGTCGCCAGCCCGCGCAACGGCGAGCGGCCCGGCTACAACAACGTGTCGCTCACGGTGAAGCGCGTGACCGAAGACCACCAGGGCGATCCGGTGCGCGGCGTGTGCTCCAACTACGTGTGCGACCTGAAGGTGGGCGACACGGTGCAGGTGGTCGGACCCTTCGGTTCGTCGTTCCTGATGCCGAACCATCCCAAGTCGCACATCGTGATGATCTGCACCGGCACCGGCAGCGCGCCCATGCGCGCCATGACCGAATGGCGCCGGCGCCTGCGCAAGAGCGGCAAGTTCGAAGGCGGCAAGCTCATGCTGTTCTTCGGCGCGCGCACCCAGCAGGAGCTACCGTACTTCGGTCCGCTGCAATCGCTGCCGAAAGACTTCATCGACATCAACCTCGCGTTCTCGCGCACGCCCAACCAGCCCAAACGCTACGTGCAGGACCTGATGCGCGAACGTGCCGCCGACCTGGCCGCGCTGCTGAAAGACGGCGCAAGCCACTTCTACGTGTGCGGCCTCAAGAGCATGGAAGAAGGCGTGGTGCTCGCTTTGCGCGATGTCGCCAAGGAAGCCGGGCTCGACTGGGACACAGTCGGTGCCGCATTGAAGCGCGAAGGCCGCCTGCACCTCGAAACGTACTAAGCTGCGGCGAATGAAGTTCGCCGACTTCCACGCCGGCCAGGTCATCGAGGCCGGGCCCTATGTCGTTTCCGAAACGGAACTGATCGGGTTCGCGCAAGCCTACGACCCGCAGTGGTTCCACACCGATCCCGTCGCCGCGGCGGACAGCGCCTTTGGCGGACTGATCGCGAGCGGCTGGCACACCTGTTCGATCGCGATGCGCCTCGTGGTCGATGCCGCGCTCGAAGGGTCCGAGTCGTTCGCGTCGCCGGGGCTCGAGCATGTGCGCTGGCCCCATCCGGTGCGGCCCGGCGATGCCTTGCGGCTGGTGGCCGATGTCATCGAGGCGCGGCGCTCGGAAAAGCGTCCCACGCTCGGCATCCTGCGCTGGCGCTGGCGGCTCTTCAATCAGCGCGAACTCATGGTGCTCGATGTGGAAGTCACGAGCCTGTTCAGGCTAGAGCCGCTCGGCTGATTCGCCGAACAAAAAGAAGCCCGCAACGCGCGGGCGCTGCGGGCTTCATGGGACTTTACGGCCCAAGCGTGTTACTTCGTGACGTCGACGGCGCCCGAGCCCTTGGCCTTGCCGCTGGCTTTCACGCCGGCACCCGAAGGCTTCACCGCGCCGCCGGCCGAGCCTACGGCGCCGGTCGCGCTGTTCAGCGTGCCGCCCACGGTATTGGTGACGCCGCCTGCCGCATTGGTGGCGCCGCCGACGGCGCCCGTCGCACCGCTCACAGCCCCGGTGGCACCGCCGACGGTATCGGTCGCTTTGCCCACCGCACCCGTTGCACCGCCCACCACACCGCCGAGCGTGTTGCCCAGGCCGCCCGCTGCACCGCCGGCATTTCCGCCAGTGGAGGTGGACGTGCCGGCCGTTGCGGCAATTCCCGCCCCTGCACCTGCACTGCCCTGGGCCGGTGCGGTCTTGACGGCACCCGAGGTGTTGACATCGGCATTCACGCCCACGCCGACGCCCACGCCTTGTGCCTGTGCGAAGCCGCTCATGGCGAGAAGGCCTGCGAGCAAGGCGCCGACGACGATGGACTTGTGTTGTTGTTGCTGCTTCATAGGTGACTTTTCCTTTCGTTTGAAGATGGCCGGTGATCGGCCCGAACCGGCTTGGGGCCAGTTCGGTCGCTACCGTCGCGGGCCGCTCCTATGTCGCCATGTGCGAGATGGCCGCTCGCTGGTGTGGGACCTCTCCGTCGTCGGAAACCGGGTCTCGTGCGTTAGGGCCGCGGCTCTTGGTGGTGTTCGAAACGCGACCGCTCAAAACAGCCCCAAAAATCCCTCTATAATTCGACTCCTGAAATGCGGGAATAGCTCAGTTGGTAGAGCGCAACCTTGCCAAGGTTGAGGTCGAGAGTTCGAGACTCTTTTCCCGCTCCACATTTCATGCAAAAGGCCACCTCACCGGTGGCCTTTTCTTTTGGTCGCTGCGAATTGTTCAGCCTCTTGCGGGCAGCACCGTCCCACGGCTCTCGCCGAAGCCGATGCGCGCACGCCCCGGCTTCTCGCACCAGCCGCGCAGCAGCACCGCATCGCCGTCTTCCAGAAACCCTCGCTGCTCGCCGTTGGCAAGAGTGACCGGGCTTTGCGCGGCGCGCGTCAACTCGATGATGGCGCCGGCCTCTCCCGGACCTGGTCCCGAGATGGTCCCGCTGCCGAACAAGTCACCGGGATTCAGGCTGCAGCCACCCACCGTGTGGTGCGCCACCATCTGCGCCACGCTCCAGTACTGGTGCCTGAAGCTCGTGCGCGACAGGCGGGAAGGCCCGCTTCTGTTGCGCGCCTTCTCGCTTTCCAGCCACACCTCCAGGCGGATGTCGATGGCGCCGCTGTCACGGTTCGCCGGGCTTTCAAGGTAGTCGAGCGGCTGGGGCTCATTGGCGGGCCGCGTCCATGCCTGCCGGTAGGGCGCCAGCGCTTCCATCGTCACGATCCACGGCGAGATGGTGGTCGCGAAGTTCTTGGCAAGAAAGGGCCCGAGCGGTGCCATCTCCCAGAACTGGATGTCGCGCGCCGACCAGTCGTTGAGCAGGCAGATGCCGAAGATGTGTTCTTCCGCGCGCGCGAGCGGAATGGGCTCGCCGGCCGCACTGCCCTCGCCGATCCACACACCCAGCTCCAGCTCGTAGTCGAGCCGCGCACAGGCGTGGTACGTGGGCGCCTTCGCGCCCGGCGCCATCGTCTGGCCCATCGGCCGATGGAAGCGCTGGCCGCTGACGCCGATGGTCGATACGCGCCCATGGTAGGCCGTGGGAATCCAGCGGAAGTTGGGCGTCACGTCGCCGTCTGGATTCATCAGCCGGCTGATGTTCAGCGCATGATCGATGGAGGTGTAGAAGTCGGTGTAGTCGCCGATGCGTGCGGGCACCGTGTATTCGACCTCGGCCTGCGGCACCAGGCACTCGCGCACGGCATGCACCGTGGCGGCAGGTGCATCACTCCGCAGCAATGCAAACACCGCGTGGCGCAACGCCTGCCAGGCGGCGCCGCCGAGCGCGAAGAAATCGTTGAGCGCCGGCAGCGCGGCGGCACGCGCCGCATCGAGCGCGAGGCCGTCGAGCAATTGACGCGCGGAGAGCGCCGCCATGTCGAGCACCTGGTCGCCAATGGCCACGCCGCCGCGAAACGGTTCCGGACTGCCCGTGCGGCGGAACACCGCATACGGCAGGTTCTGGATCGGGAAGTCGGTTCCTTCGATATTCGCCGTGTCGACCCAGCTCGTGGCGCCGGCGTCGTGCGTGTGGTTGAGCGCAATCATTTATCTCTCGCCTCCCGCGTTCAGACCGACGCCATCAGCGCATCGTCGAAGATCGCCACCGCGCGCGTCCACCCGGCCGACGCGCCGCGGATCTTGTGCGGAAAGCAGCTGATGAAAAAGCCCGTGGGCGGCAGCACCTCGAGGTTGTGCAGCTTCTCCAAGTGGCAGTAGCCGATGTCGCGGCCGGCCTTGTGGCCTTCCCAGATCAGCGAGGCATCCTGCGTCTCGCCGTATTTCTTGGCCGTGTGCACGAAGGGCGCATCCCAGCTCCATGCATCGGTGCCCGTGAGGCGCACGCCGCGCTCCAGCAAATACATGGTCGCTTCGTAGCCCATGCCCGCGCCGGCCGAGACGTAGTCGGGGTGGCCGTAGCGCGAGCCCGCGCGCGTGTTCACCACCACGATCTCCAGCGGGCTCAGTGTGTGGCCGATGCGCTTGAGCTCGGCCTCCACGTCATCGGCGGTCACCACGTAGCCATCGGCGAAATGCCGGAAGTCGAGCTTCACGCCGGGCTGGAAGCACCATTCGAGCGGCACCTCGTGAATGGCGATGGCGGGCTTCTTCTCGCCCAGCGCCTTGTCCATGGTCGAGTGGAAGTGATAGGGCGCATCCAGGTGCGTGCCGTTGTGCGTGGAAAGTTGCACCAGCTCCACGGCCCATCCTTCGCCATCGGGCAGGTCTTCTTTCTTCAACCCCGGAAAGAAGGGCTCGATCTGCTCGTAGGTCTGCTCGTGCGTGAAGTACTGGATCTTCGGCGCGAAGGCCGGTGGGTCGGACAGCACATCGTTTTCGAGAAAGATCGAAAGGTCGACGAATTTGCGTGGCATGGTGGGGCTCCTTGCAGGGTATTGATGTTGGAGTGAAGAGTTCAGGGCTGCTGCCAGCGCAGCAGGCGCTTCTCGGCAAAGGCCAGCAGCGCGTTGCTCACGAAGCCGATGAGCCCGAGCAGCACGATCCCGGCGAACAGGTCGCTGGCGCGAAACGCGCGCGCCGCGAGAAGAATGGCCTGGCCCAGGCCACTTTGCGAGGCGATCATTTCGCCCACCACTGCAACGATGAGCGCAATGGTCAGCGCGAGCCGCATGCCGGCCAGGATGTCGGGCATCGCGTTGGGCAGGCCCATCTTCCAGACGAAAGCCGCACGCGACATCTGCAGGCATCGCGCCACCTCCGACAGCCGCGGCTCCACCGCCGCAAAGCCGTGCACCGTGGCCAGTAGCACCGGCCACATTGCGCCGAACGCCACCACGAACAGCACCATGCCGGGGTTCAGCCCGAAGATCGAAATGGCCAGCGGCAGCAGCGCCGAGGCGGGCAGGGGGCGGATGAATTCGAGCGTCGGCTGCACCCATGCGCGCACCGCAGGCGATACGCCGATGGCCGCACCCAGCAGCACGCCGAAGAGCGAGGCCAAAAGCCAGCCCTGCACCATGCGGCCGACGGTGGCCTGCGTGAAGGCGAGCAGCTCGCCGTGACCCGAACCGCCTGAGAGATTGAGCCCTTCGAGCAGGCTCGCGAAAGTGGCTTGCGGTGTCGGCAGGAACACGCGGCTTACCCAGCCTGCATTGCTTGCCGCCCACCACAGCGCAATGAATGCGCACAGCACGGCGAACGAACCCAGCCAGTTCATCACACCGACACGGCTGCGGGCGTTCATGGCTGCACCCCCATGCGCCGCGCGACCACGCGCTGCAGCAGCAGCATGCCCGCGTTGACCGCAAAGCCCACCACGCCGATCCAGCCCAGCCATGCGAGCATCAGCGCGGGATCGAAGCTCTGCTGCGCGATCATCATCGCGTAGCCCATGCCGTTGGGGTTGGCCGCGATCTCCACCGTGACCGCCACCACCAGCGCCACCGCCACGCCCAGCCGCAGCGCAACGAACAGGCGCGGCACGATGGCCGGAAGCACGATCTTGAAAGCCCGCTCGCGCGCCGAGAGGCCCAGCACGCGGCTCACTTCGAGAAGCCGAGGCTCGATCTGCTGCACCGCCGACTGCACCAGCACCAGGAGCGGCCAGAAGGTGGCGAAGGCGACGATCGCCAGCTCCATGCGCACGCCGAATCCGAAGGTCAGCATCGCGAGCGGAATCAGCGCCACGGAAGGCACGGGCCGCAGCACCTCGATCGACATTGAGCCCAGCTGCGCCGCGCGACGGGAGAGCCCCAGCACCAGCCCGAATGCGATGCCGAGCACCGCGCCCAGCACCAGCCCGAGCGCGGCCGTGCCCAGCGTGAAGCCGGTGGCCTGCCAGAGCGAGCCGTCGAGCGCTGCGCCGACGAAAGCCTTGGCGGCCGCACTCGGCGGTGCGAGCGCATCGCTGCCCAATGCGGATGCACGGCGCGCATACCACTCGAAGGCGCCGATGAGCACGGCCGGAAAGATCCACGGCCGCAGCCAGCGAAAGAAGCCGCGTTCAGTCATGGCCTTGCTCGATGAAAGCGAACAGCTCACGCCGCAACTGCAGATACTCCGGATGCTCCTTCGTCGTGAGCTGGTCGCGCGGGCGCGGAATCTTCACGTCGATCATCCGCGCGAGGCTCGGCCGGCCCGGCCCCGGATTGGCCTGCAGCGCGATCACGCGGTCGCCGAGGTAGATGGCTTCTTCCAGGTCGTGCGTGACGAACAGCACCGTCAGCCCGTCGTCGCGTACAAGCCGCGCAAGTTCGTCCTGCAGGCTCTGGCGCGTGAGTGCATCGAGCGCGCCGAAGGGTTCGTCCATCATCATCAACTCGGGCTTCTGCGCCAGGCAGCGCGCAATCTGCGCGCGCTGCTGCATGCCGCCCGAAAGCTGCACCGGAAACTTCTGTGCATGTTTCGAAAGGCCCACCTTGCCCAGTACGTCGGCAATGCGCGGCGCGCGCTCGGCCGCGGGCACGCCGGCCGCTTCGAGCGCGAGGCTCACGTTGCCTTCGACCGTGCGCCAGGGCAGCAGCGCGCGGCCGTAGTCCTGGAACACGAAGGCCACTTCGCGCGAGGGCTGCGTCATCTTCACGCCGTTGCGGCGCACCTCGCCGGCACTCGCGGTCACGAGCCCGCTGGCGGCACGCAGCAGCGTGGTCTTGCCGCAGCCGCTCGGGCCGACGATGCAGACGAACTCGCCGCGCGCAACGTCAAACGAAGTTGGCGACAGGATCTCGCGGCCGCCGAGCCGGATCGTGACGCCGTCGAAGCGAAGAAAGTCGTCTGCAGCGTTCACTTGGCGATCAACTTCGCAACGTCGATCGGGGTCTTCAGCATGTCCTGGTCCTTCATCAGGCCGACCCAGTAGCCCAGCTGCTTCTCGTTCACCATGGCGCCGGGCGGCGAGATCTGGATCTTCGAGAGCACCTCGGGCGGCAGCTTGATGTACTTGCCGATGGCGGCGCGCACCTTGGCGTCGTTTTTCGGCTGCTGCATGAAGGCGGCGGCCTCGACCAGCGATTCGCGGAATGCACGCGCGGCGGCCGGGTTCTTCATCACCCACTCGCGCTTGGCCGCATGCACGATGGTCTGGTTGTTCTCGGGCAGGAAGGTCGAGTAGTACGACGCCACGTAGCCCGCACCGCTCTCGGTGATGCGGCTCATGAAAGGATCGGCCGACACCACCGCGTCGACCGAGCCGCCGCGCAGCAGGTCGGCATGCTGCGGGAAGGAGGCCTCGACGAAGTTGACCTTGCGGTAGTCCACGCCGCTGTCCTTGAGCCAGGCACGGAAGGTCACGTGCAGAAACGCGCCGAGCCCGGGCACGCCGATCTTCTTGCCCACGCAGTCCTGCGGGTTCTTGATGCCCGAGCCGGCGCGCGCCACCAGGCCGAAGCCCGTGATGGTCTTCGACGTGAGCCCGCCGCCGGCCACCAGCACCAGGTCGAGCCCGCCGTCCACCGCCTGCAGGAACACCGAGGGCGTGGGTCCGCCAATTTGCAGCGAGTCAGACTGCAGCGCCGCGGGAATGGTGGAGTTGAGCGGAATGAACTTCAGCTCCACGTCGAGGTTGCGCTTCTTGAAGTAGCCCTCTTCGGCCGCCAGGAAGACCGAGGCGAAGTCGGACACGGCCGTGTAGCCGAACACGATCTTCGGATTCGATTGCGCGCGCGAAGGCAGCGCCGCGGCGGCCGATGCGGCGGCCAGCGCCGACAGCAGGGTGCGTCTTTTCATCATGTCTTTTGTCTCCTGGAGGTGGTTTTCTTTGGCGGTGCCTTGTGCCGAGGCAGCGCGGCGCGCAGCCCGCCGACGATGAAGTTCACGAGCATCGGCGCCGCGGCCGGATCGCTGCGCCGGTTCTCGCCGTGCGAGAGCCGTTCGATGCGGCTGTCGGTCAGGTGATGCAGCAGCGCCCCGAGCGAGAACTGGTAGCACCAGGCGGCCTGCCCGCGCGTGGCATGCGGCAGTGCGACGTGCAGCGCGTCGATGTAGGCCTCGGCCAGCGGGTCGAAGTAGCCGCGCAGCACGCGGTCGGCTTCCTCGGTGGCGTGGTAGAGCTCGCGCGCCACCAGGAGCGCGTAGTACTCGCCCTCGGCGCTCGCACGCAGTGCCAGCACCGGCCCGGTGAAGGCCTCGATGATGCGCGGCAGCGTGCGCGCGTCGTCGGGGTCGTTGTTCACCGCCTTGAGGCCCGCGAGCCGCTCCTCGATGCTGTGGCTCCAGTGCTCGAAGATCGCGTGAAAGAGCTCGTGCTTGGGGCCGTAGTAATAGCCCACCAGCGCCAGCGGCACGGCGGCTTCCTCGGCAATCTGCCGGATGGTGACCGCGTGGTAGCCGTGCTGCGCAAAGAGTTTCTCCGCCGCCAGCAGGATCGCGTGGCGCCGGTCGGGCCGGGCCGCTTCGGCGGTGGCGGCCGCGGCACGGTGAGCGCTTCGTTTGACGGTCGGAGTGCGGGCATTCATGGGGCTGTATTGAACGTCTGTACAAAACTATTGAACACACGTACAAACCCTGAGGTCAACCCCGATTGAGCAGCGCGTGGCGCGGCATTACGCTCGACGCATGTCTGCCCCCAACACTCCCCAGATTCGCCTCTACCAGGATTGGCTGCGCGAGAAGCGCGGCCTGTCGTTCGACACCTACGACGCGCTGTGGCGCTGGTCCGTCACCGACCTCGACGCCTTCTGGCAGAGCATCTGGGACTACGTCGGCATGCGCTCGCTCACACCGCACACCGCGGTGCTGGCCGATGCGCGCATGCCCGGCGCCAAGTGGTTCCCCGGTGCGCAGGTCAACTACGCACGCGAGGTGCTGCGCCATGCCGATGCGGCCCATGCGGCCGGCATGCCCGCCATCGTGAGCGACAACGAACTCGGCGAAGTGCGCGAGCTGTCGTGGCCCGAGCTGCGTCGCCAGGTGGCCTCGGTCGCGCTCACGCTGCGTTCGCTGGGCGTGCAGCGCGGCGACCGCGTGGCCGCCTACATGCCCAACGTGCCCGAGACCATGGTGGCGTTTCTCGCGTGCACGAGCATCGGCGCGGTGTGGAGCGTGTGCGCGCCCGACATGGGCACGGCCGCGGTGGTCGACCGCTTCCGCCAGATCGAGCCCACGCTGCTGATTGCCGCCGACGGTGTGTACTACGGCGCCAAGCCCGTCGACCGCAGTGCCGTGGTGCAGGAATTGCGCGACGCGCTGCCCAGCGTGCAGAAGCTGCTGCTGCTCCGCACGCCGCATGCCGCGCAACAGCTTGCCACCGATGCCGACTGGCACGACGCCATTGCGCGGAGCGACGCCGAGGTGGCTGCCTTCGAACCCGAGTGGCTGCCCTTCGACCATCCGATCTGGATCGTCTATTCGAGCGGCACCACCGGCCTGCCCAAGCCCATCGTTCACGGGCAGGGCGGCATCATCATGACGATGTATGCCTGCGGCATGCACAACGACGTCGGCGCGAGCTACGGCGCCAACAACTTCGGCGAACGCTTTCACTGGTACAGCTCGACCGGCTGGGTCATGTGGAACTGCCAGCTATCGGGCCTGGCCTTCGGCAGCACCATCGTCATCTACGACGGGCATCCTGCAGGCAGCAAGGAGAAGCCCGACTGGGCCGTGCTGTGGCGCTTCGTCGCCAAGCACCGCATCACCTTCTTCGGCGCTGGCGCGGCCTACTTCACCAACTGCATGAAGGCGGGCGTGATCGCGGCCGATTGCGGCGACCTCTCACGCGTGCGCGCGCTCGGCAGCACCGGCTCGCCGCTGTCCGAAGACGTGCAGCGCTGGGGCACTGCGCAAGTGAAGGCAGCGGGCGCCAGCGACGTGTGGTGGTGCAACATTTCGGGCGGGACGGATTTCTGCGGCGCCTTCGTCGGCGGCAACCGCGAGTTGCCCGAGGTGCCCGGCCAGATGCAGTGCCGCCAGATCGGCCACTCGGTCGAGGCTTGGAACGAAAACGGCCAGCCCGTCATCGGCGAAGTGGGTGAGCTGGTCTGCACCCGGCCCATTCCGTCGATGCCGCTGTACTTCTGGGGCGACGAAGGCAACGCGCGCTACCTGTCGAGCTACTTCGACACCTACCCCGGCGTGTGGCGTCACGGAGACTGGATCAAGATCGGCGAAGACGGCGGCTGCATCATCTATGGCCGCAGCGACGCCACCATCAATCGCCAGGGCCTGCGCATGGGCACCAGCGAGATATACAGCGCCGTGGAGGCCTTGCCCGAAGTGCTCGACTCGATGGTGGTCGATCTCGAATACCTCGGCCGCGAAAGCTATATGCCGCTCTTCGTGGTGCTGCGCCCCGGCGTGGCGCTCGACGATGCCATGCGCGCGAAAATCAACGGGGCCATCAAGACATCGCTCTCGCCGCGCTTCTTGCCCAACGACATCTTCCAGGTGGATGAAATTCCGCGCACGCTCACCGGCAAGAAGCAGGAGCTGCCGATCAAGAAACTGCTGCTGGGCCAACCGCTCGAGAAAGTGGTCAACCGCGAGGCCATGGCCAACCCCGCGTCTCTCGGCTGGTACGTGGAATTTGCGGCGCGCCGCGCGGCGTCGTGACGCCCTAGCGCGCGTCGTGGAAGATGATGCCCAGGGTATGGCGCCGCCCCGAGCGCACGCGGCTCACGCCATGGCGCATCGTCACGCGGTAGGTGCCACGCGTACCCGCCACCGGCCGCTGGTTGACGGCGAAGATCACCGCTTCGCCCTGCGCGAGCGCCACCACCTCGGCGCGTGACTGCATGCGCGGCCGCTGCTCGGTGAGCACGAATTCGCCGCCGGTGAAATCTTCGCCCGGCCGGCTCAGCAGCACCGTGAGCTGCAGCGGAAACTGCAGGTCGCCGTACAGGTCTTGATGCAGGCAGTTGTAGTCGCCCTCGCCGTAGCGCAACAGCAGCGGCGTGGGGCGCAACTGCCCCGCCGCATGGCAGCGCGCGAGGTAGGACGCATGGTCCGCCGGATAGTCGGCGGGCTGGCCCATCGCGGCGGCCCAAGCGTTGGCAAGCGGCGACAGGCGTTCGTACAGCGCGCTGCGCCACGAGGCCACGACCGGCGGCAGCGGGTTGGCAAAGTACTGGTACTCGCCTTGCCCGAAGCCATGCCGCTGCATCACCACGCGGCTGCGGAAACGGACCGGTTCGTCATAGAGAGCAGCCAGCGCGCTGCATTCCTCCGGGCTGAAGATCACGCCCGTGGTTGCAGAGCCGCGCGTCGCGAGGTCGGTTTCAATGCGGGGCCAGTCGAGAGCGGCAACGGATTTTTTGGGAGAGAGGGTCGGCATGCCGGCAGTGTGCTGCCGGCGCGGCCCTGGCGCTCGCTGTTTCCGGACATGGGTGCAGCCCTACAGGCCTACAGCCACTTGCCGCTGCCCGTCGGCATCTGGATGGTCGTTGCCGGATCGCCGCTGTTCACCAGCGAGTCGATGCCAATGCTCAAGAGCGAAATGAAGATGCTCGCGAAGAACGCGGTCCAGAAGCCCGAGAGCTTGAAGCCGCGCACCATTGCGGCCACCAGCATGATCATCAGCGCATTGATCACCAGCAAGAAGAGGCCGAGGGTCAACAGCGTCAGCGGCAGCGTGAGCACGATCAGGAGCGGCTTGACGATGGCATTGGCAAGGCCCAGCAGCAGGGCCGAGATCACGAGCGCCGAAGTGCTCTCGAACTTGATGCCGCGAAAGATCAGGCTGGCCACCCACAGCGACAGCGCGGTGATGGCCCAGTGCACGAGAAAGGGAGCGAGGTTGTTCAGCATGGTGTGTGTGAGGACGGAAGACGGTCCGCGCCGCGATGCGGACCATCATATCGACAGCCTCTTACGGCGAGCCGCGCCGCGCCTCGCCCAGCAGCCAGTCGCTGAAGAACTTCAGCAGTGGACGCTGGTCGGCGCGCTCGGGCGTCACGAGGTAGTAGTTGCGCTCGCCCGACAGCGGCCGCGCGCAGGCCACCACCAGTTCGCCGCGCGCAAGCTCGTCGGCCACCAGCATGGTGGGCATCAGCGCCACGCCGAGCCCGTGCGACGCGGCCGCGGCCAATATGGAAAACAGCTCGTAGCGTGGCCCGCCGCGCGCGTTGGGCGCATCGATCTGCTGCGCATCGAACCACTGGCGCCAGCCGTCGGGTCGCGTGCTCTGCTGCAAGAGCGGCATCTGCGCGATGGCCGCGGGCGACACGGCGTTGCCCTTGCGTCCGGATGACGGCAGCAGCAAGGGGCTGCACACCGGCACCACGTCTTCATGCATCAACAGCAGCGCGCGCGTGCCGGCCCAGTTCTCGACCTGCGCGGGCGTGCCGGCGTACAGCGCGGCGTCGAACTCCGCATCGGCAAAGAGAAAAGGGCGCGTGCGTGTCTCGATGTGCACCACCACGTCGGGCTGCAGCGCCGCAAAGCCCTTCAGGCGCGGCATCAGCCAGCGCGTGGCAAAGGTGGGCACGGCCGCCAGCGAGAGCGAGCCGCCTTCGCCCTGGTGCGCCATGGCGTCGAGCGTGTCGCGCTCCATCGCTTCGAGCCGCTTGGTGATCTGCCGCGCATAGGCCGCGCCGCTGGCCGTGAGCGCCACGCCATGGCGGGTGCGGCGGAACAGCGCAACGCCCAGAAAGGCTTCGAGCGTGCCGATCTGGCGCGACACGGCGCTTTGCGTGAGCGCGAGTTCCTGCGCGGCGCGGGTGTAGCTCTCATGCCGCGCGGCAGCGTCGAAGCACACGAGGGTCTGCAGGGGTGGGATCTTGCGGCGCATGTATGCCGGTAGTGTATGACTGGAGCGGTGCTGCTACCAATGGAAACGTGTTTGCGAGCCCATGCAAGATGTGCGTACGGCGCATATCTGGGTGAGGATTCATCGTTTGCGCCCGGCCCTTTGCATGGCTAGGATCGACCCCATTCCCCTCCCTTTCGTTTTTCCCCCAATACCGGAGACAGCCACATGGCCGCCAAAGCGCAATTCCACTGGGACGACCCCCTTCTTCTCGACCAGCAACTGACCGACGAAGAACGCATGATCCGCGACGCGGCCAATGCCTACTGCCAGGAGCGCCTCGCGCCCCGCGTCATCGAAGCCTTCCGCACGGGCGAGACCGACCCGGCCATCTTTCGTGAAATGGGCGCGCTCGGCCTGTTGGGCCCGACCATTCCCGAACAGTACGGCGGCCCCGGCCTCAATTACGTGGCCTACGGTCTGATCGCCCGCGAAGTCGAGCGCGTGGATTCGGGCTACCGCTCGATGGCCAGCGTGCAGAGCTCGCTCGTGATGGTGCCCATTTTCGAATTCGGCACCGAGGCGCAAAAGCAGAAGTACCTGCCCAAGCTCGCCACCGGCGAATGGATCGGCTGCTTCGGCCTGACCGAACCCGACCACGGCTCCGACCCCGGCAGCATGGTCACGCGCGCCAAGAAGGTGCCGGGCGGCTATTCGCTCAGTGGCGCCAAGATGTGGATCAGCAACTCTCCCATCGCCGACGTGTTCGTGGTGTGGGCCAAGGAAGTCAGCGAAAGCGGCACCGTCGGTCCGATCCGCGGCTTCGTGCTCGAGAAGGGCATGAAGGGCCTCTCGGCCCCCGCCATTCACGGCAAGGTCGGCCTGCGCGCCAGCATCACCGGCGAAATCGTGATGGACGGCGTGTTCTGCCCCGAAGAAAACGCGTTCCCTGAAGTGCAAGGCCTGAAGGGCCCCTTCACCTGCCTCAACAGCGCCCGCTACGGCATCTCGTGGGGCGCAATCGGCGCCGCCGAAGACTGCTGGCACCGCGCCCGCCAGTACACGCTGGACCGCAAGCAGTTCGGCCGCCCGCTCGCCGCCAACCAGCTCATTCAAAAGAAGCTGGCCGACATGCAGACCGAAATCACGCTGGGCCTGCAAGGCAGCCTGCGCCTGGGCCGCATGAAGGACGAGGGCACGGCCTCGGTCGAGATCACCTCGATCATGAAGCGCAACAACTGCGGCAAGGCCCTCGACATCGCCCGCCTGGCGCGCGACATGATGGGCGGCAACGGCATCAGCGACGAGTTCGGCGTGGCCCGCCACTTGGTAAACCTCGAAGTGGTGAACACCTACGAAGGCACGCACGACATCCACGCGCTGATCCTGGGTCGTGCCATCACCGGCATTGCCGCCTTCGCCAACTGAACCGAGAGCGCATGACAGCCAAGCCCGCAGCACTCGACGGCATCAAGGTCCTCGATCTGTCCCGCGTGCTCGCGGGCCCGTGGTGCACGCAGATCCTCGCGGACCTGGGCGCCGACGTCGTCAAGATCGAGCGCCCCGGCGTGGGCGACGACACGCGCACCTGGGGCCCGCCGTTCATCAAGGATGCGAACGGCAACGACACCGACCAGGCCAGCTACTTCACCGCGTGCAACCGCAACAAGCGCTCGGTCACGGTCGACATGGCCACGGCCGATGGGCAAGCCTTGCTGAAGCAGATGGCGGCGCGGGCCGACATCGTGGTGGAGAACTTCAAGACCGGCGGCCTCAAGCAATACGGCCTCGACCACGAGGCCCTGCGCGCGGCCAACCCGCGGCTCATCTATTGCAGCGTGACCGGCTTCGGCCATGACGGCCCCTACGCAGAGCGCGCGGGCTACGACCTGATGATCCAGGCCATGACCGGCATGATGAGCATCACCGGCCGTCCCGACGACGTGCCCGGCGGCGGCCCGCTGCGCGTGGGCGTGGCGCTCACCGACCTGTTCACCGGCGTCTATGCCAGCACCGCCATCCTCGCGGCGCTGCAGGTACGGGACCGCACCGGCGAAGGCCAGCACATCGACATGGCGCTGCTCGACGTGGGCATGGCCATCCTCGCGAACCAGGCCAGCGCATTTCTCAACACCGGCAAGGCGCCCGAGCGCCAGGGCAACACGCACCCGAGCCTGGCGCCTTATCAAGACTTTCCGACGCTGGACGGCTCGATGCTGCTGGCCATTGGCAACAACGGACAGTTCGCGCGCTTTTGCGAAGCGGCCGGCCACGCGGAGTGGGCGGCCGATGCGCGCTTTGCGAGCAACACGCTGCGCGTGAAACACCGCGGCGTGCTCATTCCGATGATGGAAGAGCTCACGCGTACGCGCACCACCGCCGACTGGGTCACGCTGCTCGAGGACAAGGCCGTGCCCTGCGGGCCGATCAACGATATTGCGCAGGCCTTCGACGACGCACAGGTCAAGTCGCGCGGCCTGGCCGTCACGCTGCCGCGCCATGCGGGCGACGGAATCGAAAGCATCACCGGCGTGGCGAGCCCGCTGCGCCTCACGGCCACGCCGCCCGTGCTGCGCCACGCGCCGCCCGCGCTCGGGCAGCACACGCGCGAGGTGCTGGCCGAGTTCGGCATCGACGCTGCGCGCTTCGACGCGCTGCGCTCGGCGGGCGTGGTCTGAGAGAGGAACGCAGGCCATGACGGAGCCGATGCACAGCCCACCCTTCGCCGTGCTGCGCATCGACCACGTCGTGCTGCGCGTGAAAGACATCGAACGCGCGATCGCCTTCTACCGCGACGTCCTCGGCTGCGCGGTGGAGAAGCGCCGCGACGACCTGGGGCTGGTGCACCTGCGCGCGGGCGCGAGCCTCATCGACCTGATCACGCCTGACGGTCCGCTGGGCAGGCAGGGCGGCGCCTTGGCCGGCAAGGAAGGGCGCAACGTCGATCACTTCTGCCTGCGCATCGAACCTTTCGATGAGGCAGCGATTCGCGCCTTGATGGCACAGCACGGCGTGCCGGTGCACGGTGAGGTGCAGAACAATTTCGGCGCCGAGGGCAATGGGCCTTCGATCTACATCGCCGACCCCGACGGCAACGGGGTGGAGCTGAAAGGGCCGGCAGGCAGCAGCTCCTAGTCGATCTAGCCGGCGCGCCCCAGGATCGCCACGCCGAACACCACCACGCCGAGCGCGAGGTTCAGGCTCACCAGCCTGCGGATCATGTCGAGCCGCCCGGCTGCAACGGGCCATGCGCTCTCGTCCACCGCGCGCCGCAGGGCCTTGAACACCGAGGCGCGGATGTACACGTAAATTCCCGCCATCACGATGGCGATGCTCATCATGGCCTCAACGCGCCAGTGCACCGTGCGAAAACCGCCGAGCAGCAGGATCATCGCCACGCCGGTTACGAACAGCAGCGTGATGGCCGCATCCACGCCGATGAAGAAGCGCCGCAGCGCCGCGGCCATGGTGCGCAGGCGCAGCGGCGGCTCCAGCGTGGCGACCGCGGCGGGACGCACCGCGAAGTGCAGGGTGGCCATGCCGCCGACCCAGAAGGCGGCGGCGAGAAGATGAATGAAAAGCAAAATGGCGTGGGGCATGGGGACCGATCAGAACACCGAAAGGTGCGAGCGCGCAATGTCCGCGGCGTTGCGTTAAAAACCCATCTTTCGCACATTCGCACAGCCGAGAAAGATGAGGACCCCATGACCCGCACCGTCGCCCAGAAACGCGCCGATTTCCGCGCCCTTCACGAGCAGGGCTGCTTCGTCATCCCCAATCCCTGGGACACGGGCAGCGCGCGCTACCTGCAGGGTCTGGGCTTCAAGGCGCTGGCCACCACGAGCTCGGGCCATGCGTGGTCGCTGGGCCTGTCCGACGGCGCCCAATCGCGCGACGTCGTGCTGGCGCACCTGCGCGACATCGTCGCCGCGACCGACCTGCCCGTGAACGCGGATTTCGAAAATGGCTTTGGGGCCAATCCGCAAGCCGTGGCAGAGAGCGTGCGGCTGGCGCTCGACACCGGCGTGGCGGGACTGTCGATCGAGGACTCGACCGGCGATGCGGCGAATCCGCTCTTCGAGATCGGCGTTGCGGTCGAACGCTTGCGCGCGGCACGCGGTGCCATCGACGCGGCCGGCGGCGACACGCTGCTGGTGGGCCGAGCAGAAAATTTCTTCGTCGGCCGGCCCAACCTCGACGACGCCATCGCGCGCCTCAAGGCCTATGCCGAGGCCGGTGCCGACTGCCTCTACGCGCCGGGCATTCGCACGCGCGAGCAGATCGCGGCCGTGGTCGCCGCGGTGGCGCCCAAGCCCGTCAACCTGCTGATCGGCTGGGCCAGCGAGCTCGCCATGCAGGACATTGCAGAGCTCGGCGTGCGGCGGGTCAGCGTGGGAGGCGCGCTCGCACGCGCGGCCTGGGGCGGCTTCGACCGCGCCGCGCGCGCGCTCGCCGAGCAGGGGCGCTTCGACGGCTTCGCGGGCGCGGCGGTGGGTGCGGACCTCGACGGGTTCTTCAGGCCGTTCTGCGCGTCCGCTGCGGTCGTCCAAGTAGCGCATTCGCTGGCGCCATGAACGCGCTCCTCGCGGAAATCCGCAGCTGCCGAGCCTGCGCCGCGCACCTGCCGCTCGGCCCGCGGCCGGTCGTGCAGGCCAGCGCCGGCGCGCGTCTGCTCATCGTCGGCCAGGCGCCCAGCATGACCGTGCACGCCACCGGCACGCCGTGGGACGACAAGAGCGGCGAGCAATTGCGCCGCTGGCTCGGCATCGAGCGCGAGGTGTTCTACGACGCCGCGCAGATTGCGATCATGCCGATGGGCTATTGCTACCCGGGCCGAGGCAGCAGCGGCGATCTGCCGCCGCGTAGGGAATGCGCCGAGCTGTGGCATGAGCGCCTGCTCGCGCAGCTGAAGAACATCGAGCTGACGCTGCTGATCGGTCAGTACGCGCAGCGCCATTTCCTGGGCGCGGCGCGTAGGAGCAACGTGACCGAAACCGTCGAGGCCTTTGCGGAGTACGCGCCGCGCTTCATTCCGCTGCCGCATCCGTCGCCGCGCAACACCGGCTGGTTCAAGCACCACCCGTGGTTCGAAAGCGATGTGCTGCCGGTCCTGCGCGAGCGCGTGCGGCAGGCGCTCGCTCAACCCTATGGTGCCACGGCGACCGAGGTGCCCACCACATCGAAGGGCCGCGCGGCATAGACCACGCGGCCACCCACCACCGTCATCAGCGACACCGTCTTGCCGATGCGCTCCACCGGCACCGCGAAGAAGTCCTGGTCGAGGATTGCGAAGTCCGCGAGCTTGCCCACTTCGAGCGTGCCGCGCTTCGCCTCGTCGAAGCTGAACCATGCGCTGCCCGCCGTGTAGAGCCGCAATGCCTGCTCGCGCGTCGGCGTTTCGTCGGGGCCACGCATCGGCTTGCCGCTCACGGTCTTGCCGTCGAGCATCCATTGCAGCGCGACGAACGGGTTGTAGGAAGCCACTCGGTGCGCATCGGTGCCCGCACCCACGTTCACGCCCGCGCGTAGCGCGCTGCCGATCGGCGGCATGCGGCGCGCCGCCTCGCCGCGCACCGTGAGCGCGCGGTCGCCCTGGAAGTACATCGCGTCCTGCATCGTCCAGCCGATGCCTAGCGCCTTCATGCGCGCCAGCGTTTCAGGCGAGGCATCGTCAAGGTGGGCAATCGACCAGCGCAGATCGCGGATCGGCACCTCGGCATTGAGCTTTTCGTACAGGCCGAGCAGATGGTCGACCGATCCGTTCTCCTGCCAGTGGATGGTGACGGCCAGCTTGCGCATCGCCGCCCACTTGATCAGTTCATAGAACTTCTCCTTCGCCGCCGCGTCGGGAAAATTGTTGTTGTACATCGCGAGCGTCACGCGTTCGCCAAGGCCGTTGAATTTCAGCATGTCATCGCCAAAACCCATCGGCAGCATCTGCGTCAGCTCGCGAAACTCCTGCATCTCGGCGCCGGGCTTCTGCGCGAACACGCTGTAGGCCACGCGCAGCGTCAGCGCCTTTTCGCGCCATAGCTCGAACAGCGCCGCGTACTGCGAAGGCGCGATGCTGAAGCCGCCCGGGTCCACCAGGCCGGTGATGCCGAGGCGGTTCAGCTCGCTGAAGAAGGCGCGTGTGCCGGCCACGTTGTCGGCGTAGGTCGGCTTGGGCAGCTTGTCGAACAGGGCCGAGATGCCGACGATGTCGCCCGTCATCCAGCCCGGCGCGCCATCGGCCGCGGGCTTCATACCGACGGGCAGCGTGCCCGCGGGAACGCCGAGCGCTTCGAGCGACTTCGGCGTCATCACCACCGCTTCGTAGAAGAGCTGCACGTACACCGGATGCTCCGGCGCGGCCTCTTGCAGTTCGGCCATGGTGGGACGGCGGCGCTCGGCAAACTGCTGCTCGGTCCAGCCGCCCGCCACGATCAGCCAGCCGCCGGGCCGCGCACGCGAGGCCGCGGTGCGGATGCGCGCCATGGCTTCGGCGATGGTGCCGGCGCCGATCCAGTTGACCTCGGTCGAGTAGCTCAGCGCT
Organism: Variovorax sp. OV700; assembly: GCF_900099805.1. Taxonomy (GTDB): domain Bacteria; phylum Pseudomonadota; class Gammaproteobacteria; order Burkholderiales; family Burkholderiaceae_C; genus Variovorax. Next base: position 103,929 of record NZ_FNDR01000013.1, read on the forward strand.
GCGCGCACCGCGTGCATGTGCGAATCGATGAGCCCCGGAATCAGAGTGCGCCCGCCGGCATCGACCGTGCGCGTGTTGGGTCCCGAGAACGCGCGCATCTCGCCGGCACCGCCGACGGCCACGATGCGGCCTTCGCGCACGGCGAGTGCCTGCGCGGTGGAAGAAGCAGCGTCCAGCGTCGCGATCTTCGCGTTGGTGACGACGAGATCGGCCGGCTGTGCCTGTGTGCCGATCGGCAGCAGCAATGCGGTGGCCGCAGCCATCGCGAAAAAGGTGCGCAGCATGCTCAATCCACCTTGATGCTGGCTGCCTTGACCACCTGCTGCGCCTTGGCCGTTTCGTCGGCGATGAACTTGTTGAACTGTGCCGAAGGCATGGTGAAAGGCTCAGCGCCGAGCTTGTCGAGACGCTCCTTCAGCTCGGGCGAGGCCATGATCTTCGCGACCTCGGCCTGCAGGCGGTCCACCACCGGTTGCGGCGTCTTCGCGGGTGCGAAGAGCCCGACCCAGAACAAATACTCGGAGCCCGGCACGCCGGCTTCCACCGTGGTGGGCGCATCGGGCAGCGCGGGTGAGCGCTTGGCCGTGCCGACCGCCAGCGCCTGCAGCTTGCCGCCCTTGATGAGCGGCAGGGCCGACACCATCGGCGCGAAGAACCAGTCGACGCGCCCGGCCATCACTTCGGTCATGGCTTCGGGCGTGCCGCGGAAGGGCACGTGCTGCGCGTCCACCCCGGCTGCGAGGCGGAACACCTCGGCGTTCATGTGCGTGGCCGAGCCGTTGCCCGCGGAGCCATAGTTGAAGCTGCCCGGCTTGGCTTTCGCCTTGGCGACGAGGTCTTGCACGTTCGCGAAGTGCGAAGGTGCGGTGACCAGCACGTTGGGCAAGCTCGCCATCGGCGTGATGCCCGTGAAGTCCTTGATGGTGTCGTACGACAGGCCCTTGTAGATCCACGGATTCACGAGGTGCCCCGCCGAATGCACCAGCAGCGTGTAGCCGTCGGCCGGCGCCTTGGCCGCAATGGCCGCGCCGAGCGTGCCGCCCGCACCGGGCTTGTTGTCGACCACCACGCTGGTGCCCAGCACGGGCCCGAGCTTCTCGGCCACCAGCCGCGCGACGATGTCGGTGCCGCTGCCAGCCGTGAAGGGCACGACCAGCTTGATCGGCTGCGTGCCGGGCCATGCGTTTTGCGCTTGTGCGCCACCGAAAGCGCAAGCCGCGAGCGCGGCGGCCATCGCGAGCGCCTGCCGGCGGCTCGGGTTGAATGTCTTCTTCATGCGTCTTGTCTCCGTTGATTTGTTTGGCTGAGCGATGAATGACTGGGAAAGAGGAGGGCGCTATGCCGCCGGCGGCGCGTTCGGCATCACCAGCGCCACCAGCACCGGCCGATTGCTGCGGTTTTCCAGCTGGCGCTTTTCGCCGGGCGCGAAGCGGCAGCTGTCGTAGGGGCCGAGCACTTCTTCCTGGTGCGCGCCATTGAGCTCGCCGACCACGTGGAGCTGGCCTTCGAGCACGAGATAAAGTTTTTCCATCGGCGAACCATCCAGGCCCGTGTGGCCGCCGGGCAGGATCTGGCTCATGCCCATCCACATCTGCGTCGAGGGTCCGGCCTCCTTGCCCTGCAGACGGAGGCAGCGCATGTCGAAATGGTTGGGCGCTTCGTAGTGCGGCGCTTCGCTGAAACGGGTCACATGCATGGCGGTGTTCCTCCTCGGTGTTCAGGGGCGCAGCACGACACGGTCGGTGCTGCCCGAAAGCACGAGCCGGTAGGCGTCCATGGCTTCGTCGAGCGTGAAGTGCCGCGCCACGGGAAAGGGTTTCAGCGTGCCGCGCTCGAAGCCTTCGCGCATCGCATCGAGCTGCGCGGTGGAGGCCACGCAGTCCATCGCCAGCGAGTCGATGCCCACGAAGGTGTGCATGCCGCGGTAGAACGCGAAGATGTCGAAGGGCACGGCACGCTCGTGCGTGGCGATGAAGATCTGCGTCGCGCCCTTGGCCATCGCCTTGTTGGCGGCCTCGAAGTAGGCGCTGCCGACGGTGTTGTAGACGATGTGTGCGCCGCACCCGCCGGTGAGCTCGCGCACTTGCGCACCCACGTCGGCATGGTGACGCGCATCGATCACGTCGACCGGCCCGCTCGCGAAGCCTTCGAAGGGTCCGGCGCGGCGCTGCACCGCGATCACGCGCGCACCGGCCTGCGAAGCAAGCTGTACCGCCGCCTGGCCGACCTTGCCGTTGGCGCCGAGCACCAGCACGGTCTGCCCGGCCTGCGGCATGCCGCTGCGCCGGAAGCCTTCAAACGCAGTGACGAAGGGCACGCCCACCGAGCCGGCCTCGTCCATCGAGATGCCCTGGGGCTTGGCGTGCAGCGCGGCTTCGGGCAGCACGAGAAAGCGTGCATGCGAACCGTCGCGCGTGATGCCGATGTCGCCGCCCGAGCCGTAGACCTCGCGGCCGATCCACTCGGTGGGACCACTCACCACGGTGCCCGCGAAGTCGCGCCCGGGGGTGCGGGGCCACACGGCCTGCGGCATAAGGCCCAGCGCGGCTTTCACGTCGCTCGGGTTCACGGCTGCGGCCGCGACTTGCACCACGGCATGGCCGGGGGGCGCGGTGGGTTCCGGCTGCGGTGCGGCTTCGAGTTGCAGCGCGTCGAGGTTGACGGCCTTTTCGTTCACGCGCAGTGCGCGCGGGGTGTCGGTTGTTTGCATGGAGGCGATGCTCATCTCAGTGTGTGGTCGCGTTTTGCGCCGCGGCTCGTTTGTGTCCGGGGGTCGTTCGTTCAGGGCGCGTGCGCAGGCCACCGGGTACTCCCCTCCGCGAATGTCCCCCGCCTTCGGCTCCTCCTTTATTTCGCTGCGGGGAGCACCCGGCGCCCTGTGCACACCAAGCGCTGCGGTTGTTCCGCTCGATCAACGACCGCTCTTTGCAACGCTCGCGCTGGCGGGGTGCCTTGCGCAGCGAAATAAAGGAGGAGGCCGCAGGCCGGGGGACATTCGCGGAGCAAGGTACCCCGTCGGCGCGAGCGCACCCTGAATGACCCACGACGCGTGGCACAGAAGAACAAGCCCTCATCACTTGGCTCCCGCACCAGGCAAACCCAGCATCGCGCGCGCCTCGCGCGGGTTGGCGATCTCGCCACCCAGGCTCAGCAGGATGTCGCGCGCCTTCGCCACGAGTTGTGCATTGCTTGTGGCAAGCACGCCCTTCTCGAGGTAGATGTTGTCTTCCATGCCCACGCGCACATGGCCGCCCAGAAGCCAGGCTTGCGCGACGATCGGAAACTCCATGCGGCCGATGCCGAAGGCGCTCCAGAAAGCACCGCGCGGCAGCATGTTGCGGGCATAGAGCAGTGTCTCGGGTGTGGGCGCGAAGCCGTATTTCACGCCGAGCACGAAGGTCCACATCGCAGGTCCGTCGAGCGTGCCGTCGGCAATCAGGTCGAGCGCGAGGTTGATGTCGCCCGAATCGAAGATCTCCAGCTCCGGCTTCACGCCCGCCTCGCGAATCACCTTGGCCATGCGCCGCACGTTCTTCGGCGTGTTCATCACCACGTCCGGGCCCGAGTTCATGGTGTTGAGATCGAGCGAGCACACATCGGGCCTGATGAGCGCGATGTGTTCCACACGCTTCTCTGGCGGCAGCAGCGTGGTGCCCGGCGCGGCGATCTTCGGATCGTCCTCGCTCGGTATGTAGCGCCCGCCGGGTCCGGTCGTAAGGTTGATGATCAGCTCGCGGTTTTCGCGGCGGATGCGGTCGACCACCTCGCGGTAGAGCGCGACCTCCATCGACGGCTTGCCGGTTTCGGGATGGCGCACGTGGATGTGCACCTGCGCCGCGCCGGCCTCCGCGGCGGCCAGGCATTCGTCGGCGATCTGCACCGGCGTGATCGGCAGGTGCGGCGTCTGCTCGGGCTTCACGAGGTTGCCGGTGACGGCGCAGGTTATGAGGGTCTTGACGTTCACAGGTGACGCCCTCCGTCGACCACGATGCGCGTGCCGGTGACAAAGCGCATCGTCGTCGCCAGCGCCTCGACCGTGGCGGCCACGTCGTCGGGTTTGCCGATGCGCCCGAGCGGCGTGGTGCTCGCCATCTTGCCGGCAAACTCAGCGCCGCGGCCCGGCACGAAGCCTGACTCGACCGCACCCGGCGACACCGACACCACGCGCACGGCTGGTGCCATCGCCTTGGCCAGCGCATCGCCCACCACGTCGAGGCCCGCCTTGGCCGCGACGTAGGCGAGGTTGCTACCCACACCCGTGAAGCCCGCTATCGACGAGATGTTCGCGATGAGTCCGTCGCCGCTCTGCTTCAGCATCGGCGCGAAAGCGCGGATCGTCGCGAACACGCCGCGGAAGTTGGCGCGCAGCAGCTCGTCGATGAGCTCGTCCGTCAGCGCGTCGAGATCGCCGGCCGCGATGGGCTGCGTGTGGCCCGCGCTGTTGACCAGGATGTCGCAACGCCCATGCGTGGCTTTTACCTCCGCAGCGGCCGCCTCCAGGCTCGGGGTATCGACGATGTCGGCGCGAATCGCACTGTGGCGCTGCCCGTTGGCGGAGGGCAGGGCCGCGGCGCGCGCGGCCGCATCGTCGCCCTTGCGGTGCAGCAGCACGCAGGTAGCGCCGAGCGCGGCGAGGCGAGTGGCCGTCGCGTAGCCGATGGCGCCAAGGCCGCCGGTGATGACGGCCACCTTGCCGTCGAGTCGGGAAACAGGATCGAAGCTCATGGGATGAAAGAAGAGTGGGTTCAGGGGATGGGGGGACGAGGGAACTTCATCTCGCCGGGCTCGAGCTGGAAGTCGTACTGCAGCGTGGCGGCCTGGCCATCGGGCGCCAGCGCGAAGCGGCCAATCAGCCTCCGCGTCACGCCGAAGGTCGGGTCGCTCTCCAGGTTCTCGTCGTCGTCGGCGAACACCTGCGTGACCAGCACCTTGTGCCCCGGCTTGCTCACCATGAAGTGCAGGTGCGCGGGCCGGTTGGGGTGGCGTTGCTGCGCGCGCAGCAGCACGCCGCACGGCCCGTCGGTCGGCACCGGGTAGCCGGCCGGCCGCACGCTGCGGAAATGAAAGCGCCCTTGCGCATCGGTCGTGAAGCGGCCGCGCAGGTTCATGTCTTCCTGCGCCGGGTCCTGGTTTTCATAGAGGCCGATGGGCGAGGCCTGCCACACATCGACCGTGGCGCCCGCGACCGGTTCGCCTTGCGCGTTGCGCACCGTGCCCGACACGGCGAGCGGAATGCCCGGCGTGCCCGAGCGTGCGATGTTGTCGCCCTGCGCACAGGCCGGCGAATTGGCGCGCCAGAAGGGCCCGAGCAGCGCGGCCGGCGATTCGCCGTGCGGGTCCTGGTTGTTCTGCAGCGCCACCACCGTGGACACGCCGAGGATGTCGGCCGCCAGCACCACCTCGTTCTTCTTTTCGCCCGTGGCCTGGCCGATGGCGACGATGAATTCGAGCGCCTGCTCGAACTCTTCCTCGGTCAGCTTCACCTCTTGCACGAAGGCATGCAGGTGGTGCGTGAGGGCGTCCATCACGGTGCGCAGCCGCGGGTCGGGGGTGCGTGCCATGGCTTCGAGCGCGAAGCCCAGCACCGAGTCGGGAGAGGTGGCGATGTTCATGGAAAGTCTTTGCAATCGTTTGCATGATCTTAGTCCAAACTGCGGAAAAGTAAAATGACCCTGTTCGGAAGACCGGGAATGGGGAAAAGCCGCTCCAGCGCTCCGCCTGCACGACAATCGTTTGCATCAATCAGCCCATGAGCACCAGCCCGCCTTCTTCTCCCGTCACCATTCGCGACGTTGCCCGTGCCGCCGGCGTGCATGTGTCGACCGTGTCGCGCGCGCTCAGCCCGGACAAGCGCTCATTGATCAGCGACGAGGTGCTGCGCGTGGTCGAAGAGGCGGCGCAGCGCCTGGGCTACCGGCCCAACCGCGCGGCCTCGGCCTTGCGCACCGGACGCACCCACACCATCGGCGTGCTGGTGCCCGACATCACCAACGCGGTGTTTCCGCCCATCCTGCAGGGCATCGAGGCCAGTGCGGCGGCGCGGGGCTACTTCGTGTTCGTCACCAACGTGGTCGACCCTGCGCTCGCGCGGCCCGTGCTCGAACGCATGCTGGCGCAGCGCGTCGATGGCGTGATCCTGGCGACGGCCACGCGCGACGATCCGCTGGTCGATTTCGTCACCAAGGCCGGCATGACCGCGGTGCTGGTCAACCGCGCCGATGAAACCGGCCGCCTGCCCGCCGTGGTGAGCGACGACCGGTTGGCGATGAAGCTCGCGGTCGACCATCTCGTGGGCCTGGGCCACAAGCGCATCGCGCATCTCGCCGGCCCGCAGAACATCCCCACCGGCGTGGGCCGTCGCCTGGGCGTGGAGCAGGCGCTGCGCGACCATCGCATGAAGCCGTTCCGCGTGATCGAGTGCGCAAGCTACAGCCGCGAGGCCGGCGCCGCGGCGATGCAGCAGATGCTCGAAGCCGGCGCCGCGCCCCAAGCGGTGGTGTGCTGCAACGACCTGGTGGCGCTCGGCGCCTACGACGCGCTGCGCCAGGCCGGCCTGCGCGTGCCGAAGGACATCTCCATCACCGGCCACAACGACATGCCGCTGGTCGACATGGTCGATCCGCCGCTCACTACCATCCGCCTGCCGCACCGCGAACTCGGCTGGCGCGCGGCCGAGATGCTGTTCGAGGAGATCGACGGTCACGCGATGTCGGCGTCGACCGTGGTGCTGCGGCCCGAGCTGGTGGTGCGCAAGTCGACTGGGGCGCCGGCAGCGCGCTGATCAGCTGTTTCGAGGCGAGGCCTTCTTGCGCGCCGCCGGCCGCCGCGGCGGCTTCGTTTCGAGCACCAGCTCGGCCGGCAAGGTGTCGTTCCACGACTCGGTGAAATAGGCGCGATCGCTCGGCACCAATTGCGGCAATGCATCGCGCAGCGATTCCAGCGACTGCTCTGCCGCCTTCAGGTCGCCCGCATGGGCCGCATACCAGGCGTGCTCGAACAGAAGGCTGCAATGTTGCAGGCCGGGGTAGCGCCGGCGGCCGGCCTGGTGGTCGGCCAGTCGCGCCTGTGCTACATCGACCCAGCGCGCCGGCCAATGCGCGGCGTCGAAGGCATCGGCGAGCGGGCCGGCGAGCTTCGAGATGGCGGCCGGCTCCAGCGGCTTCTGCGCGCGGAACTGCGCGAGCGAGGGTTGCTTCTCGGGCCGGCAATGGCCGCGCGCGATGCGCATCAGGTAGATCGCATTCCAGGCCGAGCGGCCCTGGCCGTCGGCGTGGCCGCAGAGCCATTCGCTGAAGGCGATCCATTGAACGGCGCGGCGCGTGGTGTCGGCGTGTCCGTCGTGCGCGAGTGCCGGCAGGTCCGAGAGGCCCACGCGGTCGAACAGCCACGCGGCCATGCCCATGTTGGCAGCCACGTGCTGGGCCGCCTCGAAGGAGTGCGATTCGAAGGCCGCGGCCAATGCCTCGCCAAAGCGCTGCAGCGATTCTTCGGCGAGCGCGGCGGCCGCGGGCCTGTCGTCGGCGGCGAGCGCCAATGCGCGCGAGCGGCACACCAGGGCCCAGAGGTTGCACCATTCGAAGCGCACGTCGGGGTGGTGCCGCAGCACGAGTCCGCGCACCGCGTCCTCGGCCATGCCGGCAAGGAGCGACTGCGCGAGTGGCAGGTCGCGCGCGGTGTAGGCGCACCAGGCCGAGACGATGCATTCCATCGCGCCGAGGTAGTCGTTGCCCGCCACGTGATGGGCGAGGCGTTGCTTCTTCAAAGCCTGCAGTCGCCGGCGCGCCTGCTCGTTGTCGCCGAGGCGGCGCCACAGCATGGCCTCGTTGAGCGTGACCAGCGCGCGCTGAAAGTCGGTCGCGGCCAATGTGCCGGCGAGGCGGATCGACTCCAATGCGCTGGCCGGTGACCCGGCCGCGCTGCCACCTGCCACCGGCGCCATGAGCCTGCCCTGCCGCGCCGCCTGCTGCGAGGCGACCAGCTGCTTCCAGAAGGCCGCGTCCTGCAGGTGCACCGCGTCAGGTGGCTTCGGCGAGCCGGGTGCTGCTGCACTCGCCCGGCGAGAGCGCAGCCCCAGGAAAGAAGCGACTTCCGCCGCCGTGGCCGTGCGGCCATCCACCAGCATGCGCACGCGCTTCGCCTCGGCCGCCGGCAGCCAGAAGGGGCCCTGGCTGCGCCGCTCGGCGTTGAGAAAGCGCGGTTCGCGCTGCGTGTCCTCACCCCAGCCGACCTCGATGTTCCATGCCTTGAAGTCGCGGAACGCGCGGCTCACGACCATGCGCAGCGTGCTCGCATCGGACACTTCGCCGCGCAGGTCGGCCAGCCGCACGAGGCCGCCCTCGGCATCGTGCGCGTGCTTCATGCGTGCGAGCAGCCAGAGCGATTGGAACGCCGCGCGCTGGCCATTCACCGATTGCGGCGAAGTCAGCTCGATGAAAAGGGGGGAGGGGGCAGCAGGCTTTGGCACGCCCGAGATTGAACCTCAAATTCAGAGGCGGCCAAGCACGGGTGCTTTCTTCAGAACCTGTCGCGGTCCACCACTTCCCGTACCTGGCTGCGGCCGATGCCCAGGTCGCGCAGCTGGTGGTCGCTCATGCTGACCAGGTGCTGCGTGTCCGCGCGGCTGCGGCGGCGCTCCGCGGCGCGGCGGCGCCAGCTGCGCAGGGCATGCATCAGGCGTTGATGAAAGGGCGAGTGCGTCGGCGCTGTCACGATAGGCTCCTTGTGGGGGAGCCTCATCTTGCGGCGATGCGTGCTATTGTGGAAGTTGAGATTCCTGACACCTTCAATCAGAATTCCTGATGCGACAACTCAACCTCGACCAGCTACGCACGCTCATTGCCATTGCCGATCTGGGCACCTTCTCGGCCGCAGCCAAGGCGCTGCATCTTGCGCAGCCGACCGTGAGCCTGCACATCAGCGAACTCGAATCGCGCCTGGGTGCGCCGCTGGTGGTCCGCGGCAATCGCCGCGTCACGCCCACGGCGGCCGGCGCGGCGCTGGTCGAGCGCGGGCGCAAGCTGCTGCGCGACACCGACGATGCCGTCGAGGCAGTCAAGCGCCAGGCCGAAGGCCGCACCGGCCGTGTGCGCCTCGGCACTTCCACCGGCGTGGTGGTCGACTTATTGCCGCAGGTGCTCGAAGCCCTGGGGTCTCGCCATGCGGGCATCGACGTGGAGGTGAGCATCCTCGGCTCATACGAAGCCATGGCGCGACTGGCCGCCGGCACGCTCGACATCGGCCTGGTGGCCATCCCGCAGCCGCCGCAGCGCGACATCGCCGTCACGCCGTGGTGCGACCAGGCCATGATGGCGTTCGTACCGCAGCGCTGGAAGGCGCCCAAGCGCGTCACGCCGGCATGGCTCGCGGCGCAGCCGCTGATCTTCAACGATGCCACTACCCACATGTACCGGCTCTCGATGGAGTGGTTCGCGGCGGCCGGTTTTGCGCCGCGTGCGCGCATCGAACTCAACTACGACGCAGCCATCCGCAGCCTGGTGGCGGCCGGCTATGGCGCGGCTCTGCTGCCGCTGCAGGAGACCACCGACGCGGCGCTGAACCAGCGCATGCAGATCCTCCCGATCACGCCCAGGCTCACGCGCCGCCTGGGCATTGCGCACCGACAACGGGCGCTGCTCGATGGCGCCACGCAAAGCGTGCTGCAGGTGCTGACGGCTTTCCGGCAGCTCTGACTCAATCTTGTGGGGTTCCGTTCGGAAGGCCCTCGATCGGGCATTCGGCGGTGCCGATGGTGCTGCGCGTGATCGACTCCACCTTCTCGCGCATGCCCTCCGGGTCATTGATCCACTGCGTGTAGAAGTCGTAGGGGCAGTCCGCCAGGCCACGGTCGCCGTCGCCCGAATTGATGACGCCGGTGTAGCCGCGGTGCAGCAGCTTGAAGAGATGGTTCTGCGATTGGCCGTTCTTGCGCGCATCGCGAATCAGGCTGAGTGACATCTCGGCGTAGTTGATGCCCATTTCCTCCTCGCCGCATTCGCCCAGCGTGCGGCCGTCGAAGCCGATGAGGGCCGAATGCCCGAAGTACGAGTACACGCCATCGAAGCCCGCCGCGTTGGCCACCGCCACGTAGGTGTTATTCATGAAGGCCATCGCCTTCGACACCAGGATCTGCTGCTCCTTGGCCGGGTACATGTAGCCCTGGCAGCGGATGATGAGCTCGGCGCCGCGCATCGCGCAGTCGCGCCAGATCTCGGGGTAGTTGCCGTCGTCGCAGATGATGAGGCTGATCTTCATGCCCTTGGGGCCGTCGCTCACATAGGTGCGATCGCCGGGGTACCAGCCTTCGATCGGGGTCCACGGCATGATCTTGCGGTATTTCTGGACGATCTCGCCCTGGTTGTTCATCAGGATCAGCGTGTTGTAGGGCGCCTTGTCCGGATGCGACTCGTGGCGCTCGCCGGTCAGCGAGAACACGCCCCACACGTTGGCGTGGCGGCAGGCGTCGGCAAAGATCGCAGTTTCCTCGCCCGGCACAGTGGCGGCCGTGTCGTACATCTCCTTGGCGTCGTACATGATGCCGTGCGTGGAATATTCGGGAAAGATCACGAGGTCCATGCCCGGCAGGCCCTTCTTCATGCCAACCAGCATCTCGCCGATCTTGCGGGCGTTGTCCAGCACCTCGGCCTTGGTGTGCAGGCGCGGCATCTTGTAGTTGACGACCGCGACGCCCACACCATCGTTGCTGCTCGAAATATCACCATGTCTCATGACGCTGCTCCTGGAGGGTAGTTGAGAAAGAGAGAAACAAAAAAGCCCGAGTCGGTGTTCAACCGATTCGGGCTTGTCTCTGGTGCGGCAGTGGATTCGTGTCGTCGGAGCCGATTGTTCTCAGCCCCGTGCGGGCTGCCCATACGTCATTTCGCTGATTGCGGGGCGCGTTCAGCGGGGCCGTGCGTAATCGGATTCGATCCAGGCGGTAGCGCTGGAGCTCGTGAGCCTGAAGGCGGGCGAGACGTTGACGCTGGCAAGCTCGGTGTCGTCGGCATCGTCATGCGCGGTGAGCGTGGCCGAGGGGCTGTCCTCGTCGGGCACGATGGCGAGCGACACGCGCACGCGCTGGTCGCCCTTCGCGGTGACGGTCACGCTCTTGTTGAGCGTGGCGTGCAGCTGCTGCTCGTGGCGGCGAATCACTTCGGCGGCGGTCTTCACCAGCGTGGAAAACGCAGGGCCGTCGAGTGGCTTCGGGTTCTTCTTGTCGCGGCCCATTGTCCAGGGGCCGACCAGCGCCGGCTCGGGGTCGCCGTGGCGGGTCATCTCGACGGCCCAGCCGTCGTCTTCCTCGTTCTTGATCACGCGGGCGGTCCATTGGCCGTCGCGCCAGAGGCGGGGTTCCTGCAGGGGGAGGGTGTCGGAGTCGGTGGAGTCTGTGGCTTCGGTCATTCGGATGCTTGTGTTCGTGCGCGGGCCATTTTCGCCTGCGCCTGCAAGGCGGCTGCTCAGAAGACCGACAGCCCCGTGCGCGCGACGAACAATTCCAGCGCCTTCATGCCGAGCAGCGAGTTGCCCGTCGCGTCGAGCGCAGGCGACCAGACGCACAGCGTGAGCCGGTCGGGCACCACGGCCACGATGCCGCCGCCCACGCCGCTCTTGCAGGGCAGGCCGATCGAAAACGCCACGTCGCCCGCGGCATCGTAGGTTCCGCAGGTGAGCATCAGCGCATTGATGCGGCGCGTCTGCCGTTCGCCGGTCACCTCGGCCTGGCCGTCGATCGGATGCGCGCCGTCGCGGCACAGGAAGGCCGCCGCGCGCGCGAGCTGGCGGCAGCTCATCCGCAGCGCGCACTGGTGAAAGTAGGTGTCGAGCACCACGGCCACGTCGTTGTCGATCTTGCCGAAGCTCTTCATGAAATTGGCAAGCGCAACGTTGCGGAAACCGGTCGCGGCTTCGGAGCGTGCCACTTCGTCGTCGAACGAAATCGGCTCGCCGCACAGGCTGCCCATCAGCGCAAGAATGTCGGCCTTGGCGCTGCCGCCGGCCTGCAGTGCCTGGCTCACCAAGCGGTCGGCCACGGCGATGGCACCCGCATTGATGAACGGGTTGCGCGGCTTGCCATGTTCGTTCTCCAGCTGCACCAGCGAGTTGAAGGGATTGCCCGATGGCTCGCGGCCGATGCGCTCCCACAGTGCCTCGCCCATGCGCTGCATGGCGAGCGTCAGCGTGAAGAGCTTCGACACGCTCTGGATGGAGAACGGGGCTTCGGCGTCGCCGGCAAAAGCCTCGGTGCCGTCGCAGGTGCGCAGCGCAATGCCGAGCTGGCGCGGGTCGATGCAGGCCAGCGCGGGGATGTAGCTGGCCACGGTACCGGCCTGGCCCAGCAGCGGCCGCAGGGTGCCGACGATGTCGTCGAGCACCGGTTGGAAGTCCGCGTCTTTCATGGCCGTGCCCTCCGCCGGTTGACCATCACGATGCCGATCGCCACGCCGGCCAGCGCGAGCATCAGCTGCAGCGTGAGCGGTTCGCCCAGCAGCACCACGCCGAACACCAGCGCGAACAGCGGCGTCAGGAAACTGAACGACGACATCTGCGTGGCGGGATAGTGCCGCAGCAGCCACATCCAGGTGAGATAGCTCGCGAAGGCGCCGACCACGGTCTGCAGGCCGATCGAGGTCCACGCCCAGGCCGAATACGAGAAGCTCCATGTTTCGCCGAGCACCAGCGACAGCACGGGACACACGGCGGCGGTCACGCCCACTTGATAGAACAAGGACTTCTCGGCGCTCGCGGTGGCCAGGCGCGTGGTGCGCAGCGCCAGCGTGGTCACGCCCCAGAGCATGCCGCCCGCGAGCCCCATCGCATCGCCGATCAGCTGGCTCGAGCCCGATTGCGCGAAGCCTTCGCTGAACGCGAACATCACGGCCGCAAAGGCAATGGTGAGGCCCAGCCACTGCAGGCCCCGCAGTCGCTCGGCGGGCACCAGCGCGGCAGCAGCAGCGACACCCAGAACGGCGCGGTGTACAGGAACACCGTGAGCCGCGACGCCGATGTGTGCTGCAGGCCCAGGTAGATGCAGGCGAACTCGCCCGCGAACAGCAGCCCCACCAAAAGGCCGCCCGGCAGCGTGCCGTCGCGCTCGAAGAGCGGCACGCGGCGCGACACGCACCAGAGCCACAGCAGCGCCACGGCGCCCACCATGCGGATCGTTGCCTGCCAGAGCGGCGGCACTTCGGCTACGGTCGTCTTGATGAGAATCTGCTGCAGACCCCAGAACGCGCAGCATGCGATCAGAAGGCCGATGGCGAGGGAGTCGAGGTAGGTCTTGCGCTGAATCATTCGTCGCGTGTTTGTCGTCGTTGCCGCTGCTCTTGCGGCTGCTGTTTGTTGGTTCATTGGCCGGCCACGCGGTAGGGCGGCTTGCCGCGCGTGCCGATCATCAGGTCGGGCACCACGGTCTCCACATCGGGCACCGCGCGTGCGGCACGCTCGAGTTTGCGGGCCAGGGCGGCCGAAGGCACGCAGCCTTGCAGGTAGACCCAGCGGCGCTGGATGACGACCCACACGCTGCTCTTGCGCACACCCGGCACGGCCAGCAGCGCGGCGCGCACCTTGGGCGCGAGCGGCTTGTCGTAGCGGTAGGCGTTGCTGTCGGTGCACTTTCCCGCGAGCCAGCAGCTGGTGCCGCGCTCCAGCCGCGAATGGGTCTGGGCGCGCCGCTCCTCCGCGGTATAGAACGGGCCTTCGGGCATGGTGCAGGCGGGCAGGCCGGCGGAGATGCGGAAGAACGGATCTTCGAACCAGTTCTGCTTGACCTGCGCTGCCGCCTCCTGCGCCGTGGCGGCCTGCGCGGCCAGCAGAAGGGCGGGCATCAGCGCGGCCAAGCGGCTCACAAGGGATGTTCCGTGTAGAAGCGCCCGCCATGGAACAGCAGCGGCGAGGCGCCCGCGTTGTGCGTGCAGCGCTCCACTTCGCCGACGAAGATCACGTGGTCGCCTTCGTCGTAGCGGCTGCGGTTGAAGCACTCGAAGCTGGCCGCCGCACCCGCCAGCACAGGCGCGCCGCCCAGGCCCTCGGTAAAGGCAACGTCGGCCCAGCGATCGATGTTCTTGGTGGCGAAGCGTTCGGCCAGCTGCTTCTGGTTGGCCGCAAGGATGTTGATGGCGTAGTGCGAGCCGGTGCTGAGCGCCGCCATCGAGGCGGCCGCGCGCGCCAGGCTCCACAGCACCAGCGGCGGCTCGAGCGACACCGAGTTGAATGAATTGGCCGTCAGGCCGACCAGCACGCCCTCGGCCGACCGCGCGGTGACGATGGTCACACCGGTGGCGAACATGCCGAGCGCGCTGCGGAATTCTTCGGTCGAGAAGGAAGGCGGTTGCGCCTGGGCGGGAGCGTTCACGAGAAAAGCCAGAGAGAGTGCGCAGAATGACGCCGCTCTATTCTGGCCCAAGGCCGCAATGGCCGCCGCCCTCGCTTCGCGCGGCCTGTCTGATCTTGCTGATGATTAGATTAATTGTCGCCAAGTCGTCGCCGATACAACCTGAAAAGTGTAGGGAAAGCTCTCATATTTCCTTCTTAACTTGACACTGATAAGATTAAAACGCGCCCCGCGATCGACGGGAGCGATCCAGAAACAGGAGACGACATGCTCGGACGACAACTCTCTCGGCGTCTGCTTCGGTGGGCGCCGCTCGCCGCGCTGGCGCTCTTCGGCGCCGCGGCCTCGGCCGCCGGCGCCTACCCGGATCGGCCCATCCGACTGGTCGTTCCTTACACGGCGGGAGGCATCAGCGACGTGCTGGCGCGGACGCTGGCCGAGCGCATGCGCAAGGAGCTTGGCCAGCCCGTGATCGTGGACAACAAGCCCGGTGCCAACACCGCGCTGGGCGCGCGCCTGGTGGCCTCGGCCGAGCCCGACGGCTACACGGTGCTCTTTGCCACCGGCGCCACCGCGGTGCTCAACCCGCTGCTCTACCCCAAGCTGTCGTACAACCCCGAGAAGGAGCTGCTGCCGGTGGCCCGCATCGCGGTCACGCCGATCGTGATGTTGGTGGGCAACAGCTCGCCGCACCGCACGCTGCGCGACTTCGTTGCCGACGCCAAGGCGAACCCGGGCAAGCTCAACTACGCATCCACGGGCACCGGCAGTTCGCTGCACCTGGCCGTCGAGCTGCTGCAAAACGCTACCGGCGTCTCGCTGGTGCATGTGCCCTACAACGGCAGCGCGCCGGCCCAGGCGGCATTGATGGCCGGCGACATCCAGTTCTTTGCCGATTCCACGGGCAGTGCCATGGGCCTGGTGCGCGGCGGCAAGCTGCGCCCGCTCGCGGTCACCACCCGCGAACGGCTGCCAGCCCTGCCCGATGTGCCGACGGTCGCGGAGAGCGGCTACCCGGACTACGAGGTCACCACCTGGTTCGGCCTCATGCTGCCGCGCAACGCCCCGCCGGACGTGGTGAACAAGCTGAACGCCTCGGTGGCGCAGGCGGTGGCCGATCGCAGCTTCCGCGACCAGTTCGAGGCGCTCGGCCTGGTGGTGCCGCCGGCGCTGACGCCGGCCGAGTTCAACGCCTACATCGGCCGCGAGCGGGAGCGCTGGGCGCCGCTGATCCGCGCCAAGCACATCGTCCTCGAGTAACTCTCACTGCCTCATCGGAAGCCATTGCATGTTCTTTCGCGCTGCACCGGGCAATCGGCCGGAGCCCGCGCAGCGCTTGCGCTCGATCTTCCGGAAGCGAGCCACGGGCTGGCCGAAGTAGCGCTGGGCTAGGTTGCCGCCGGCTGGTGGTCCAGCCCCGCGATGAAGATCGAGAACACGTCGTGCCCGATCTTCATCGGATCCTTGCCGACGATGTCCCAGGCGTTCTGGCGGTCGACCATCACGGTGGCCAGGCCGTGGCAGGCGGTCCATGCGGCCAGCGCCGCGGGCCGCACACGCGCCAGCGGTACGTTGCGGTGGCTCAGGTAGTCGCCCACGCAGGTCTCCAGGATGCCGTAGGAGCGCGTGGCGGCTTGCTCAAGGTCGGGGAACTGCAGCTTCTGCGGAATGGCCGGGCCGTACATCAACTGGAACAGCGCGGGCCGCTCGATCGAGAACTGCAGGTGCGCGAGCATCACGCTGAGCAGCCGTTCGCGCGGATCGCTGAGGCTGCGCAGCGCGCGGATGCGCTGCTCGAACATCATGCGGAAGCCCTGCGCGGCAATGGCCGCGAGATAGCCCGACTTGCCTTCGAAGTGATGCAGCGGCGCGGTCTGCGACACGCCGACGTCGCGCGCCGCCTGGCGCAAGCTCAGCGCGGCCAGCCCCTGCGCATCGAGGATCTCGATCCCGCGCATCACCAGCGCGTCGCGCAGGTTGCCGTGATGGTAGGTGGAGCGCTTCGCCTCAGCATCGGGCACCGGTGCATCGGCGCCGGTTGCCGCCGGAACGGTGCGCGATCCGGCATGCGACCTGGAGGCGGAGGAGCTTTTCTTCATAAGCCTCTGAGCTTAAACCGGCGGCTCGCGCGCGGCGCCGCTCAGCCGAAGAACCAGTAGCAGACCGCGATCGCCGCCACCACGCCCGCCAGTTCGGCAGCCAGTGCGCAGGCCACCGCATGCCGCGCGCGCTGGATGCCGACCGCGCCGAAGTAAACGGCCAGCACGTAGAAAGTGGTTTCGGTGCTGCCCTGGATGGTGGCGGCCACCAGCGCGGGGAAGCTGTCCACGCCTTGGGTCTTCATGGTCTCGATCAGCATGGCACGCGCCGCGCTGCCCGAGAACGGCTTGACCAGCGCGGTCGGCATCGCGTCGACAAAACGCGAATCCCAGCCGCCCATGTCGACCAGCCAGCGCAGCCCGCCGAGCACGAAGTCGAGCGCGCCCGAGGCACGCAGCACGCCCACCGCGCACAGCATGGCGACGAGATAGGGCAGCAGGTTCTTCGCAATGTCGAAGCCTTCCTTCGCGCCCTCGATGAAGCATTCGTAGACCTTGATGCGCCGGATCGCACCGGCCAGCAGGAACACGATGATCACGCCGAACAACGCCAGGTTGCCCATGAGCGAGGAGAGCGATGCAATCGCCGCCGCGGACAAGGTGCCCAGGAGCGCCATGAAGCCGCCCAGCAGCAGCGCGCCCGGCACCAGGTAAGCCAGCACCACGGGGTCCCACAGCCGCAGGCGCTGCGCCACGGCCACCGAGAGCAGGCCGACCAGCGTCGATGCGCTGGTGGCCAGCAGGATCGGCAAAAACACCATCGTCGGATCGCTCGCGCCCTGCTGCGCGCGGTACATGAAGATGGTCACGGGCAACAGCGTGAGCGACGAGGCGTTGAGCACCAGGAACAGGATCTGCGCGTTGGTGGCGGTGACCGGGTCGGGGTTCAGCCGCTGCAGCTCGCGCATGGCCTTGAGGCCGATGGGCGTGGCCGCGTTGTCGAGCCCGAGCGCATTGGCCGCGAAGTTCATCGTGATGAGGCCCAGCGCCGGATGGCCCGCCGGCACGCCCGGCATGAGCCGCCTGAAGAGCGGGCCGAGCAGCCGCGCGAGCCAGCCGACCAGCCCCGCCGCCTCTGCGATGCGCAGGAAGCCGAGCCACAGCGTGAGCGTGCCGAAGAGCAGCACCATCACCTCGACCGCGAGCCGCGCCATGGCAAAGAGGCTCTCGACGATGGCCGCAAAGACGGCCGGATCGCCGCCCACGAGCCAGCGCCCGAGCGCGGCCAGCATCGCCATTCCGAAGAAACCCAGCCACAAGCCGTTGAGCACGCGTGTTCTTTCCCTTTTTGTGAGCGCGATCATAGGGCTACGCCCGCACCTGCTTCGGGCTACAGTGCGGCCATGACAGCCTCTCCACTGATCCGCAGGCTCGCGGCCCTGGTGTGGGCCGCCGTGGCCTGTGCGTGGCTCGCGGGCTGTGCGGGCCTCCCGCCGCCGCAACCGCGTGCGCCGACTGCGGCTATCACGGACGTGGCCGGCACCGCGCTCGGCCAGTTGGTGCGGCCGGGCCCGCCCGATGAAGCCGCATCGCGGTCGGGCTTTCGGTTGCTGCCCGAAGCGGCCTTCGCTTTCGACGCTCGCATCTCGCTCGCGCGGCACGCGGAGAAGTCGCTCGACGTGCAGTACTACCTGATCCAGAACGACGACGTCGGTCTGCTGTTGCTGCGCGAACTGCGCGACGCGGCGGCACGCGGCGTGCGGGTGCGCCTGCTCGTGGACGACCTCTACACGGCCGGGGAGGACGAGCTGTTCGCCACGTTCTCGGCGTTTCCGAATGTCGAGGTGCGGCTGTTCAATCCGCTGCCTTCGCGGGCCGATTCGCTCGCGCTGCGGCTCCTGTTCTCGGTCGCCGATTTCGGCCGCATCAACCACCGCATGCACAACAAGCTGCTGGTGGCCGACAACAGCTTTGCCGTCTCGGGCGGCCGCAACATCGCCAACGAATACTTCATGCGCGGTACGGCGGCCAATTTCATCGACATGGACGTGCTCTCCAGCGGGCCTGTGGTGCGCCAGATGTCCGAAGGCTTCGACCGCTATTGGAACAGCGAGCATGCGTGGCCCATCGAACGTATCGCGCCCCTGCGCATGACGGTGGAAGAGGCGCAGAAGCGCTTCGATGCCATCGCCAGCACGGCGCAGCCCGACGTGCCGATTCGTCAGCGCGACGTGATGGACAAGTCGCCGGTGGGCGAGCAGCTCACCACCGGCAAGGTCGATCTACGCTGGGCGCCGTTCACGCTGTTCGTGGACGACCCCGCAAAGATCACGCGCGCGCCCGGTGCGGCCTATGCGGGCAGCGTGAACGAGGGTGCGCTGGCCGTCATCAATTCGGGCAAGCGCGAAGTCAAGATCGCCTCGCCGTACTTCATTCCCGGCCCGCCCGGCATGGCCATGATGAAGGCGGCCATCGAGCGCGGCGGGCGCATCACCGTGGTGACCAACTCGCTGGGCGCCACCGACGAGCCGCTGGCCTATGCGGGCTACGAACGCTATCGGGCCGACATGCTGAAGATCGGCGTCACCATCTACGAGATCGCGCCGATGCTCACCAAGCGCTCGGGGCACTTCGGCGACTTCGGGCAGTCGATCAGCCGCCTGCACGCCAAGATCGCGGTGATCGACGACGAGCGCTTCTTCATCGGCTCGATGAACCTTGATCGCCGCTCCGCCGCGGTCAACACCGAGATGGGCCTCGTGATCGACAGCCCTGAACTGGTGGCCGACTATGAAAAGCTCCTGAGCGGAGCGCGCGTGAGCCTGGGCTACCGGCTGCGGCTCGCACCCAATGGCCGCCGCGTGCAATGGCTGGAGTACGACGACGCGGGCGGCGACATCGTCCACGAGGATGAGCCCGGCGAGTTTCTCTGGCTGCGCTTCAAGAACTGGCTGCTGCTGCCGATCGTGGGCGAAGACCTGCTCTAGCCACGACGTCAGGGCACTTCGATCAGCAGGTTCGGGCGGAAGCCTTCCTGTTCGCCCTTGCCCTTGTAGCCGAGCGGGTTGGCCACCACGCGGCAGCCGTCCTTCACGTAGTCGAAGGGGCAGTGCAGGTGGCCGTGCAGCCACAGCCGGGCGCCGGGCAGAAGCGCATCGAGCGCATTGCAGAAACCGGCCGTGCCCGGCGTGAGTCCGTAGCGCGGATCGGCACTGGCCAGGCTGGGCGCGAAATGCGTGATGGCCACCGTGGTGCCGTCGAACGGCTCGGCCAGCGCCGCTTCGAGCCAGGCCTGGCACTCCAAGCCTTGCTCACGCATGGCACCCGCCATGAACGGCTGGCCATGGCGCACCGTGGCGGCTTTTTCCAGATAGAAGTCGGCCGCCCGCATGGCCTTGCCTCGTTTCTTGAGCGCGTCCGCCAGGCCGTCGGTGGGCGTCACCAGCGCATCGAAGTCGGCCCAAAGGGTGGTGCCGATGAAGCGGATGCCCTCGATGACCGCTGTTTCCCGCTCGAGCCAGAGGATGTCGAGTTCCTTGCAGAGCGCGCGCAGGCGCTCATGGGTCAGGTCGAAATCGGCGTTGTCGTATTCGTGGTTGCCCGGCACGTACATCACCGGCACGGGCCAGCCATTGCGGGGCGAGAAGCGGCCCAGCCCGAAGTCGGTATCGGTCAGGCGGGAGCCCTGCTGGTAAGAGCCGATATCGCCCGCCAGCACCAGCATGTCGGCGCCGGGCGCGGGCTCGGCGTGGAACCGCGGATGGGACTCCAGGTGCAGATCGGAGAGCAGTTGCAGCTTCATCGCAGGTCAGTCTAGAGGAATCAGCCCATGCATAAAGCGCATGAGGTGGGGCTTTCAATATTAGGGATAACCCCTATTCTTAGGACATCAACCACTCCAGCGCAGCCAAAAGCAGCGCACTGTCATGTTCAGCCTCATTGCCCAAGTGGCCCGTTTCTTCCGTTCTTCCAATGACAGCAACCCGGCGAGCCACGCCGCGACGCTGATGGAAACCGCCGACGTCCGTGCCGGCCTCGACGCCCGTCACGCGCAGGAACTGCGCGTTGCGGCCTCTGCCTACCTGTCCGTCGTTCGCTAAAGAGCCCCGGTCAGCCGGGCACCTTCTGCCCGAGCACCGAGTCCGCGAACGCCGCCGCGGCCGAACGCAGCAGCGACGTGCGCAGCCATTCGTGCGCGTGCCCATGCTGCGCGCGGCGATGCCAGATGGCGTCGACGTGCACCATCGGCTGGTCGAAGGGCAAATCGCGCAGCACCAGCTGGTCGTCAATGCCGGTCACGGTGACGAAATGGCGCGGCAGCACCGTCAGCAGGTCTGAATTCGCGACCACCCGGCCCGCCGTGAAGAACTGGTTCACGGTCACGACGATGCGCCGTTCGCGTCCCAAGGCGCCCAACGTCTGGTCGATAAAGCCGTACGGACGCCCCGAAAAACTCACGAGCAGGTGCCGGGCCGCGCAGTAGTCGTCCAGCGTGAGCGGCGCCCCCGCGAGCGGGTGTCCGCGCCGCATCACGCAGACATACTGGCCCAGATAGAGCCGCTGTGTCTCGAACGCCACCCCCACGCCCGATTGCCCGCGCGCCGCCAGGCTGGCAATCACGGCCGGAAAGTAGCCGATCGCCATGTCGACTTCTTCCTGCTCCAGCATCCGCCGCGGATCGCGAGTGGTCAGCGGCAGAACGCGCAGCGAGATAGCGGGCGCTTCCTTCTCCACGATTTGCACCAGCCCCGGAATGAGCTCGGCGGCCGTGGCGTCGGCCATGGCCAAGAGAAAGGTGGTGTCGGCCGTCGAGGCATCGAACTCGCCCGGCGCGAGCGTGTGCTGCAGCTGCCGCAGCGCATCGCGCACGGTGGGCCAGAGCGCCAGCGCGCGCGGGGTGGGCTCGACGCCCGCGCCCGAGCGGCTCACCAGCTCGTCGCCAAGCACTTCGCGCAGGCGGCGCAGCGCGTTGCTCACCGCGGGCTGCGTGATCGACAGGTTGCGCGCGGCGCGCGTGAGGTTGCGCTCCGCCATCACCTCGTCGAAGACGCGGAGCAGGTTGAGGTCGAAGGTGCGGAAGTTGACGTCCATCAGTGATGTGAATGATAAACATCAGAAAGATAAAGTGGATAAACACTAGGGCAAACCCTAATATCTCTACATCGGCACTCAGCCATTCATCCCCGGAGGGATTCATCATGACCAGCTTTGTCCACGTAGACCAACCCACTGTGCACCCCGGCGTCCATCGCGCCGAAGTGCTGTTCGGCCAGATCCAGGCCGCCCGCGCCGGCGCGAACGGTTCGCGTCCGCTGATTGTCTTGCTGATCGTCGCCGTGGCTTCCGCGGTGCTGGTGGTGGCCGACACGCTCGTTTCCAACTGGGACGAAGGCGCTCTGCTCGCCGCCTGGGCCGTGCTCTGCGGCGCCGCTTTCGGCATCGCCGCGCTGTTCGCCGGCTCGCTGCGCAATGCGGCTGCCAAGGTTGCCGGTGTGTTGAGCGCCGCCGCCCAGCGCCGCGCCGCCGACCGCGCCGACGAGCGCTTTCTGGCCACCGCGCACAGCGACCCGCGCGTGATGCAGGAACTGCAAGCCGCCGTCTGGCGCCAGCAGTCGGAAGGCACGGCTTCCATTGACACGGTTGCCAAGGTCGACGCGCTGGCCCGCCAGGCCGCACGTGCCAACGACGCCCGCATGCCGACGCTCTACGAAGCCATGCGCCGCATGAACAGCTCGCGCTACTACTGATCGACTGATCGATCCTTCAGCCGAGTCATGAAAAAGCCGCCCACGAGGGCGGCTTTTTCGTTGCTGCGGCCCGGTGGCCGCACAGGGAGAGGCGTCAGGCCGCCAGGCGCTGCTCGATCGCGGCCTTGGTTTCCGGCAGTTCCTTCGGCAGGTGGTGTGCCAGCTGCTCGAACAGCTCGGCATGCAGCTTCAGTTCGGCTTCCCAGGCGGCCTTGTCGATGCTGGTGACGGTGGCGAACTGCTCGGCGCTGAAATCCAGGCCGGTCCAGTTGAGATCCTCGTAGCGCGGGCTCACGCCGAAGACATGGTCCACGCCCTTGGCCTTGCCTTCGATGCGGTCGATGATCCACTTGAGCACGCGCATGTTCTCGCCGTAGCCGGGCCAGACGAACTTGCCGTCCGGACCCTTGCGGAACCAGTTGGTGGTGTAGATCTTCGGCTGCTTGGCACCCGAGGCTTCGAGCTTCTTGCCCAGGTCGAGCCAATGCTGGAAGTAGTCGCTCATGTTGTAGCCCATGAAGGCCAGCATGGCGAACGGATCGCGGCGCACCACGCCCACCTGGCCGACGATGGCGGCGGTGGTTTCAGAGCCCATGGTGGCGGCCATGTAGACGCCCTCGGTCCAGTTGCGGCCTTCGGTGACCAGCGGCACCGTGGTCGAGCGGCGGCCGCCGAAGATGAAGGCGTCGATCGGCACGCCGGCCGGGTCGTCCCAGGCCGGGTCGAGCGCCGGGTTGTTGGTGGCGGCCACGGTGAAGCGCGAGTTCGGGTGCGCGGCCTTGGCGCCGGTTTCCTTGGCGATCTGCGGCGTCCAGTCCTTGCCCTGCCAGTCGATCAGGTGCTCGGGCAGCTTCTTGCCGGGCACGTCGTCCTCCAGGCCTTCCCACCACACGTCACCGTCGTCGGTGAGCCCCACGTTGGTGAAGATCACGTCGCGGTCCAGGCTCTTGAGACAGTTGGGGTTGGTCTTGAGGTTGGTGCCGGGGGCCACGCCGAAGTAGCCGGCTTCGGGGTTGATGGCGTACATGCGGCCATCCTTTCCGGGCTTGATCCAGGCAATGTCGTCGCCGATGGTCGTGACCTTCCAGCCGTCGAAGCCGGCCGGCGGCACCAGCATCGAGAAGTTGGTCTTGCCGCAGGCGGAGGGGAAGGCGGCGGCCACGTGGTACTTCTTGCCTTCGGGCGAGGTCACGCCCAGGATCAGCATGTGCTCGGCCAGCCAGCCCTCGTCGCGGCCCATGGTGGAGGCGATGCGCAGCGCAAAGCACTTCTTGCCCAGGAGCGCGTTGCCGCCGTAGCCCGAGCCATAGCTCCAGATCTCGCGCGTCTCGGGGTAGTGGACGATGTACTTCGTCTTGTTGCAGGGCCAGGACACGTCCTTCTGGCCGGGCTCGAGCGGTGCGCCCACGGTGTGCACGCAGGGCACGAACTCGCCGTCGGTGCCAAGCACCTCGTACACGGCCTTGCCCATGCGGGTCATGATCTTCATGTTGACCGCGACGTAGGGGCTGTCGGAGAGCTCGATGCCGATGTGCGCGATGGGCGAGCCGAGCGGGCCCATGCTGAAAGGCACCACGTACATCGTGCGGCCCTTCATGCAGCCGTCGAACAGCGGCTGCAGCGTGGCGCGCATCTCGGCCGGTGCCATCCAGTTGTTGGTGGGGCCGGCGTCTTCCTTCTTCTGGGAGCAGATGAAGGTGCGGTCTTCGACGCGCGCGACGTCGCTCGGGTCGGATGCCGCGAGGAAGGAGTTGGGGCGCTTGGCGGGGTTGAGCTTCTTGAAGGTGCCGGCGTCGACCAGTTTCTGGCACAGGCGGTCGTACTCTTCCTGGCTTCCGTCGCACCAGTAGATGGCCTCGGGTTTGCAGAGCGCGGCCATGTCGGCCACCCAGGCCACCAGCTTTGCGTTCTTGACGTATGAGGGTGCCTGAATGGCGAGGCCCTGCATCGTGGGTGCGTTCATCGGAAATCTCCTAAGTTGAAAAATCGTCTTTCCGAACGGGGCGCCGCGCCGGCATGGCGCGGAGGTCCGTTTGAGAAAACGTTTCTCTTAGGGAGACTGCGTCAACGCGGGCCGCAAAACCCGCGGACGAAGACGCGATTGGCTGTCAGGCCAAGTAGACAGCGATGGACGCGAGCAGCAGCATCAGCACGCCGCCGGCCAGCGGCAGCACGAGCGGCATCAGGTGCACGACCGATTCGACGGCGTCTTTTTCAACGGCGGCGGCGTGATGGGGCTCGACGGGAGTGGGGTTGGACATTGATTACCTCGAATACTCAGATTCAAAAACTGGGGGGCATTTTACGGGTCGGGCCCGCCGGACCGGTCTAGGGGGTTGCCAACCCCCTTCAGTGCTGCTCTTCGGCCTCGAAGCCGGCGTCGTGCAGCGCGCCCAGCACGCTGGCCAGGTGGGCCCGTCCGCGGGTCTGCAGCACCAGCTCGATGTCGACGTTCTGCGCTGCCAGCATGGTAAACGCCCGCTGATGGTGAACCTCATCGACGTTAGCGCCCGCTTCCGCCACAGTGGCCGTGATTTGGGCCAACGAGCCCGGCACGTCGCGCGCGCTCACCCTCACGCGGGCGAGCCGGCCGGCCCGCACCATGCCGCGTTCGATGATGGCCGCCAGCAGCAGCGGGTCGATATTTCCGCCCGAAAGCACCAGCCCGACGCACTTGCCCTTGAAGCGCTCCGGATGCCGGATCAGCGCCGCCAGGCCGGCCGCGCCCGCGCCTTCGACCAGGGTTTTCTCGATTTCGAGCAGCATCAGCACGCCCTGCTCGATGTCGCCTTCGTCGACCAGCAGCAGGTCGTCCACATGTTTGGCGATGATTTCCCGCGTCAGCACGCCCGGCGTGCCGACGGCGATGCCTTCGGCGATGGTGCTCTTGCCCTGCAGGTGCTGGGTGCCCTTGACGGCATTGACCATGCCCGGAAAGCGCGTGGTCTGCACGCCGACGATCTCGATGCCGGGCTTGCGGTCGCGCGCCGCAATGGCCATGCCGGCAATCAGCCCGCCGCCGCCGACCGACACCACCAGGGTGTCGAGATCCGGCACCACGTCGAGCATTTCGAGCGCCACCGTGCCCTGTCCCGCGATGATGGCCTCGTCGTCGTACGGATGGACGAAGGTCAGGCCTTCGCGTTCGGCCAGTTCCAGCGCATGGGCGCGGGCCGCGTCGAGCGTGTCGCCGTGCAGCACCACCTCGGCGCCGAAGCCGCGCGTACGCTCGATCTTCACGCCGGGCGTGAACCGCGGCATCACGATGAGCGCACGCAGGCCGAGCCGCTGGGCGTGATAGGCCACACCCTGGGCATGGTTGCCGGCCGACATGGCCACCACGCCCCGCGTGGTTTCCTGGCCGTCGCCGCGCGGGCCGTTCTCCGAAAGATCGACCAATTTGTTGCACGCCCCGCGTTCCTTGAACGAGGAGGTGAACTGCAGGTTCTCGAACTTCAGGAACACCTGCGCGCCCACGATTTCCGAGAGCGTGCGCGATTCGACACAGGGCGTGTTGAGCACCTGACCCTGCAGGCGCGCCGCAGCGCGCCGGATTTCTTCGATTCCGACCATGGCGGGCATTGTGGCTGGAATCGCACCATCAGGGTTTTTACCGTTCCAGCGTCTTCCCGAAGGCAAAAGTCTGCGCTATGGTCGCCCCAGGAAGTTCCTCGCCTGGAGGTTGTCTGATGGTCAAGCGTGCGGGTGTCGATGTGGTGGCTGCTGCGGTGCGCGGGCAGGCATTGCCGTCGCCTGGGCTCAAGGGAGCGCCGGTGCTCGAGCTGATGTGCTCGCACTTCGTGCTCACGCTCGCCGCCAAGCAGGGGCCGCGCTTCAACGTGCGCCGCGACATCAACGGCCTGCTCTCGCTGACCGGCCGCCACCTGGTGTGGCCGGCCGCGGTGCTGCATCGCCTCCGCGAATTCCTTGGCCGCCGCTGCGCGGGCAACGAGGTCTGGAAAGGCGTCGAGGATTTCGACGGCCGCACGCTGCTGGAGCGCCATGGCGTGTGGCGCGGACCCTATGAGGAAGGCACGCTCTTCTTCTATCTGGACGAATACGCCAAGGACCAGCCCAAGGACCTGCTCTCGGTGCTGGCCGTCACGCGCGACTGGCTCACGCATGCGCTGCGCAAGCAATCGACGCTGGTCGAGAAGAACATCGATGCGCTCGCAGGCCTCTTGCAGCTCAACAAGGCCGAGCGCGCGCTGCTGCTCTACGGCACGCTCGCGCGCTACCAGCGCGACCTGCGTTCGCTGCTGGTGGAGTTCAAGGTCAACAACGCGCCCGAGGCCTACGCGGCCATTGCCGACATCGCGGGCGTCAACGCGAGCGAAGTGGGCGAGGCGCTGCGCGCGGGCTCGCGGCTGGAGCGCATCGGTCTGGTCGAGAACCTGATCTCCGAGCACAACATCACCGACCTGGCCGACCTCATGAAGGTCAGCGAAAAGCTGCCGCCGGTGCTGATGCGCGAATACCGCGACCACAACGAATTGATGGCCGTGTTCACGCGGCCTTCGGCCAAGAGTGCGCTCACCACGCAAGACTTTTCCTTTGTCGAGGACGATGCGCAGATGCTCGTCACGCTGCTGCGCGCGGCAGTGGCGCGCAAGGAGCCCGGCGTCAACGTGCTGCTCTACGGCCCGCCCGGCACCGGCAAGACCGAACTCGCCAAGGTGGTGGCGCAGGCTGCGGGGCTCGAGCTCTTCGAGGTCGAATACGCCGACCGCGACGGCAACTCGCTGAGCGGCCGCGACCGCTACCGCTCGCTGCAGATCGCGCAGGTGTTCCTCAAGGGCAGTGCGCAGGCCGCGCTGCTGTTCGACGAGGTCGAGGACGTGTTCCCGCCCATCAGCACCGAGGCCGCGCAGTTCATGGCGCGCGCCGAGCAGATTCCGGCGTCCACCAGCGGCAGCGTGAGCGGCAAGGCCTGGGTCAACCAGATCCTCGAAGCCAACCCGGTGCCCACGCTGTGGGTGACCAACCGCATCGAGCAGATCGACCCGGCATTCAGGCGCCGCTTTGCCTATCACCTCGAGCTCAAGTCGCCACCCCCCGGTGCGCGCGAGCAGCTGGTGAAGAAAACGCTCGAAGGCATCGTGGTGTCCGAAGCCTTCACCGCCAAGCTGGCCGAGCGCAAGGGCCTCACGCCCGCGCAGATCCGCACCGCCGTGCGCTTTGCGGGGCTGGCGCAGACGGAGGATGGCGCCTCGATGGAGGCGCTGATCGAGCGCCAGCTCAAGAACGCCGACCTCGCACTCGGCACGCTCGACACCGGCCTGGGCATGCGCCGCAGCGTGACCACCTACGACCTTGACATGCTCAACGTCGAGACCCGCTTCGAGATTCCGCGCGTCGTGGCGGCGCTCAAGGCGCGCGGCCACGGCACGCTGTGCTTCTACGGCGCGCCCGGCACCGGCAAGACCGCGCTGGCCGAGCACGTCGCCAAGACCATCGGCCGGCCGCTGATCATCAAGCAGGCCAGCGACCTCATGAGCAAGTACGTCGGCGAAACTGAACAGAACATGGCCGCCATGTTCAAGGAGGCCGAAGCCGAAAAGGCCGTGCTGCTGCTCGACGAAGCCGACAGCTTCCTGCAGGACCGGCGCGGCGCCCAGCGCACCTACGAAGTGACCGAGGTCAACGAGATGCTGCAGGGCATGGAGCGCTTCAACGGCGTCTTCATCTGCACCACCAATCTGCTCGACCGGCTCGATCAGGCGGCGCTTCGGCGCTTTACCTTCAAGATCAAGTTCATGCCGCTCACCGCACCGCAACGCGAGCGCATGTTCGTGACCGAGGCGCTGGCCGGCGATGCCGCGCTGCTGACCGGAGAGATCAAGGCCCGCCTCGCGCAATTGCGCCAGCTGTGCCCGGGTGATTTTGCGGCCGTGAAGCGGCAGACCGACATTCTGGCGGTCGAGTTCTCGGCCGCCGAATTCCTCGACCAGCTCGAGGCCGAGCACCGCATCAAGCCCGAGGTGCGCGAATCGCGCGGCATTGGTTTCGTGCAGTAGGTAGAAGCTGAAAGCGGCCGCAACAGGTCCGCCGGAACACGGCAAACAAAAAACAACCGTCCGTCGCAGCGGACACGAGGAGGGCTCGATGAATTCTGGCAACGCGAGCGCGCGGGAGATGCCGCGCTCCACCGTATCGGCCGCGGCCACATTCGTGCTGGCCTGCGCGGCCCTCGTCCTCGCGGGCTGTGGAGGCGGGGGTGGCGGCGGCGGAGGAGGGGGCGGCGCGTTCCCGATCATTGCGCCCCCCACGGCCATCGCACCGCCGCCAAGCGGCGACGACGACGCCATTCTTGCCTCGTCCACCGTGGCGGGCCTGTGCGCCGCGCCGCGCGGCGGCATCAATCCCGAAACCGGTGTGGCCTACCCCGACAAGTCCGGCACCCTGACCGACGAGAAGCGCTGGGCGCGCGGCTGGATCGACGAAACCTATCTCTGGTATGGCGAGGTGCCGACTACGCTCAAGGCGGCCGACTACGCCACGCCGGTCGCGTACTTCAACGTGCTCAAGACCCCGCTCGTCACCGCGTCGGGACGCGCGAAGGACCGCTTTCACTACGTGTACGACACCGAGCGCTATCGGCAGCTGTCGCAGAACGGCGTGGCGCCGGGCTACGGCATGGAGTTCGCGTTCGTGCGCAACTCGCGCCCGCGCGACCTGCGCATCGCGTTCACCGAACCCGGCTCGCCTGCGGCAGAGGCTGGCATTGCGCGCGGCGCCAAGGTGCTCGAGGTGGACGGCATCGACGTGATCAACGGCACCAACACCGCCGTCATCAACCGCGGCATCTCGCCCACCACCCTTGGTGAAACGCACACCTTCAAGCTGCAGGAGGGCAGCGCCACGCGCACACTGACGCTGGCGGCCGCGAGCGTCACGCGCACGCCGGTGCAGAACGTGAAGAGCATCGACACCGGCAGCGGCCGCGTCGGCTATCTGCTCTTCAACGACCACATCACGACCTCGGAGCCGCAGCTCATCGATGCCTTCAACCAGTTCAGGCAGGACGGTATCCAGGACCTGGTGCTCGACATGCGCTACAACGGCGGCGGGCAACTCAACATCGCGAGCCGGCTCGCCACCATGGTGTCTTCGTCCACCGCTTCGTCGGGCAAGACTTTCGAGCGCCTCGTCTTCAATGACAAGAACCCGTTCCGCCTGACGCCGGCGCAGTCGATCATTCCGTTCTACGGCACGAGCCGCACCGGCGCGCCGCTGCCGAGGCTCGGCCTTTCGCAGGTGACGGTGCTGGTCGGGCCCGATACCTGCTCGGCCAGCGAATCGGTCGTCAACAGCCTGCGCGGCATCGACGTCAGGGTCAATCTCGTCGGCGGCGCCACCTGCGGCAAGCCCTACGGCTTCTCGCCGCAGGACAACTGCGGCACCAGCTACTTCGCGATCCAGTTCCAGGGCGTCAACGCCAAGGGCTTCGGCGACTATGGCGACGGCTTCGTGCCCGACTGCAGCGTGGCCGACGATTTCGACCATGCGCTCGGCGACCCGGCCGAGGCACGGCTCGCCGTCGCGCTTGCCATGCGCGGCGGCGGCGCATGCCCTGCATCGGCTTCGGCCAAGGCATTGCCGGGACTCCTCGAGAAATCCGAGGCGATCGAGGGTCAGCCCTACCTGCTTCATCGCACCCCGCTGCGCGAAATGCGCGTGCTCGAAGCCGCGCCGTCGCCGGGCTGAGCCGCCTCGGCGGCGTGGCCGTTACCCTTTGAAACCTTGCCCTTTGCCACGCCGGCGGCATGCGCTTTAGAGTTCAAGCAAACGTTTGCGCAAACGTTTGGCATTTAGTTCTACATCGCCAACAACACCACCACTCGAGAGAAGGAGCCGGGATGAAGATTCGGATTCAGCGACGCAAATGGATGGCGGCGGCCTTGCTCGCCACTGTGCTTTCGGCCTGCGGTGGTGGCGGTGGCGACGGCAACAGCGGCATCGGGCTGGCGCCGGGGTTCGGCGCGGCCCCGCCGCCGGCGCAGAAGATCATCATCGACAGCGACTACAACACCATGAGCGACGACGGCCAGCTCGGCGTCATGGCCGCGCAGCTTCAGGCGTCGGGCAAGGTGCAGGTCATGGGCATCAGCGTGGTCTCGGGCAACCAGTGGCTCAAGCAGGGCGTGGCCGATGCGCTGAAGTCGGTCGAGCGGCTGGGCGTGGGCGACCGCATCGGCATTTATGCGGGTGCGAACTACGCGTTCAACCACGACTACGTGACCATCGAGGCCGAGATGGCGGCCGGCTCCGGCGGCGACGGCTACCTGGGCGCCTGGAGCTCGCCCGAGCCCAAGACCGATGCCGACCTGAAGCCCTCGCCCGACGGCTTTGCCACGCATACCGTGCTGCAGCCCAGGAGCGCTGTCGACTTCATTGTCGACACCATCAAGGCCAACCCGAACGAGATCACCATCCTCGCCATCGGCCCGCTCACCAACATTGCGCTTGCGGTGAAGCAGAACCCCGAGATCGTGCCGCTGATCAAGAAGATCATCTACATGGGCGGCGCCATCGACGTGGCGGGCAACACCACCAAGTTTGCCGAGTTCAACTGGTGGTTCGATCCCGACGCCGCGCAGTTCGTGGTGCGGCTGCCGATTCCGCAGGTGGTGGTGCCGCTGGACGTGACCGACACCGTGTTCCTCACCAAGCCCATCTACGACCGCATTGCGCATCCCGCCAAGCCGACTCCCGTGACCGAGGTGTTCAGGCAGCTCAACGGTTACGGCTTCAGCGGCACCAACGGCTTCGAGAACAACCCCAGCTATACACAGAACATCTGGGACACGCTCACGCTCGCTTACCTCATCGATCCGAGCTACGCCACGCAAACGGTGGAGCGCTATGTCGACGTGGTCGCCAAGCCCGGCGCCGCCGACAACGGCCGCTCGATCGGCTATACCTCGCAGCCTGCGGGCGCGGCGCTGCAGAAGATGACGGTGGTGAAGAAGTTCGACAACGCGCGCTTCTTCGAGCTGTATGTCGACCTGCTCACGCGGCCGGTGCCGATCGTGCTTCCGCCGAGCTGACAGCGGGCGCGCGCGTCAGAAAACTAGAAGGCGCTGCAGACCCGCAGCACCTCGGCGCCGTAGGCCTCGAGCTTCTTGGTGCCGATGCCGCTGATGCCCTGCAGGTCTTCGAGCGTCGCCGGTGCGCGCTCGGCAATCGACGCCAGCGTGGCGTCGTGGAAGATCACATAGGCCGGCAGGTTGTGCTCCTTTGCCACCTCGGCGCGCCAGGCCTTGAGCGCCTCGAAGCGCTTCTTGCCGGCGTCGTCGAGCTTGGCGGCGGCCGGCGACGGCGCGCCCTTGGCGACCTTCTCGCGGCGGGGCTTGCGCTCCGCCGGCGACGAGATCGACTCGCGCAGCGTCACGTTCGATTCGCCCTTGAGCACCGCGCGAGATCCTTCGGTGAGCTTCAGGGTGTTGAAGGCCTCCGCATCGACAGCCAGCGCGCCGGTGGCGATGAGCTGGCGCAGCACGCCGCGCAGCTGCACCTCGCTGAACTCCGCGCCCAGCCCGAAGGTGCTGATGCGCTCGTGCCCGAACTGCTTCACCTTCTCGGTTTCCTTGCCGCGCAGGATGTCCATGATGTGGCCCGCGCCAAAGCTGATGCCGCTCAACTGCTGCACGCGATAGATGGTGGAGAGCAGTTTGCGCGCGGCGTCGGTCCCATCCCACACCTGCGGTGGGTTCAAGCAGTTGTCGCAATTGCCGCAGGGGGTGCTCTTCTCGCCGAAGTAGCCGAGCAGCCGCACACGACGGCAGTCGCTCGCCTCGGCCAGCGACAGCAGCGCATCGAGCTTGCCGCGCATCACCTGCTTGAACTCTTCGCCGGCGGGGCTCTCGTCGATCATGCGGCGCTGGTTCACCACGTCCTGCAAGCCGTAGGTCATCCACGCATCAGCCGGTGCGCCATCGCGGCCCGCGCGGCCTGTTTCCTGGTAGTAGCCCTCGATGTTCTTGGGCATGTCGAGGTGGCCGACAAAGCGCACGTCGGGCTTGTCGATGCCCATGCCGAAGGCGATGGTCGCCACCATCACGATGCCTTCTTCGCGGAGGAACCGGTCCTGATGCCGCTGGCGCACCGCCGCGTCCAGGCCGGCGTGGTAGGGCAGCGCATTGATGCCTGCACCCTGCAGCATCACGGCGACGTCTTCCACGCGCTTTCGAGATTGGCAATAGACCACGCCCGCATCGCCCTCGTGCTCGCGCTCGATGAAGCGCAGCAGCTGCGTGGTCGCGTCCTTCTTCTCGACGATGGTGTAGCGGATGTTCGGCCGGTCGAAGCTGGAGACGAACTGACGCGCCTCTTCGAGCTGCAGCCGTTCGACGATGTCGGCACGCGTGAGCGCATCGGCGGTGGCCGTGAGCGCAATGCGCGGCACGCCCGGGTAGCGCTCGTGCAGCACCGTGAGCGCGCGGTACTCGGGCCGGAAGTCGTGGCCCCATTGGCTCACGCAATGCGCCTCGTCGATCGCGAACAGCGAGAGCTTGCCGCGCTCCTTCAGCGAATCGAGCTGCGAGAGAAAACGCGGCGTGTTCACGCGCTCGGGCGCCGCGTACAGCAGAGTGATCTCGCCGCGCAGCATGCGGCGCTCCACGTCCTGCGTCTGCTCCCAGTCGAGCGTCGAATTCAAAAAGGCCGCGTTCACGCCGGCCTCGTGCAGAGCGCCGACCTGGTCGTGCATCAGCGCGATCAGCGGCGACACCACCACCGAGACGCCGCGCCCCGCGCGCTGCCGCGCTATGGCCGGGATCTGGTAGCACAGCGACTTGCCGCCGCCCGTAGGCATCAGCACCAGCGCGTCGCCGCCGCCCACCACGTGGTCGACGATGTCCTGCTGCGGCCCGCGGAACTGCGAGTAGCCGAAGACTTCGTGAAGGATGTCGGCGGGTGCGCTGCTGCTGCCGGGGGCGTCGAGGGGGAGGGGAGCGAGCGAGGACACAGGCAGCGGTGCGAAAGGGCGGGATGGGCAAAAAAAGGGGGGAAGCGTCGATTGTCCCCCAGCGGCATCGATATGACTGTGGCATGAGGTTTGCGAAGGTGAAGCCCGTCCCGCCACCCTTCCTGTATAGACAGCAATCTGGTGCATTTTCCTGAAGGATGCACCGGAAACGGTCCTTCCGGGTTATCCTGTATATACAAGTTGGGGCGCTTGGCAACAATGCGAGGTTCGTGCAGCCCGAGCCCGGGTGCACCGCCGAGCCTTTTTCCAGAGAACAGAACCAGGAGTACCCATGGTCAAGACGGTAGTTGTGAAATTCGCCTCCCTGCTGGCCGCAGGCGCATGTGCAGCGGGCATGGCTGGAACGGCCGCCGCGCAGGAAACAAAAATTGCGCTCGGCATGTCCGGCTGGACCGGCTTCGCGCCGCTCTCGCTAGCCGACAAGGCCGGCATCTTCAAGAAGAACGGCCTGGACGTCGAACTCAAGATGATTCCGCAGAAGGACCGCCACCTGGCGCTGGCCTCGGGCGCCATCCAGTGCGCTGCCACCACGGTGGAAACGCACGTGGCCTGGAACGCCAACGGCGTGCCCATCGTGCAGATCTTCCAGATGGACAAGTCCTACGGCGCCGACGGCCTCGCGGTGCGCAACGACGTGAAGGGCTTTGCCGACCTCAAGGGCAAGACCATCGGCGTGAGCGCGCCCGGCACCGCGCCTTACTTCGGCCTGGCCTGGATGCTCAACAAGAACGGCATGACGCTGAAGGATGTGAAGCTGGTCTCGCTCGAGCCGCAGCCTGCTGCCCAAGCCTTCGTGGCCGGCCAGAACGACGCCGCCATGACCTACGAGCCGTATCTTTCGACCGTGCGCGCCAACCCCACCGCCGGCAAGATCCTGGCCACCACGCTCGACTACCCGATGGTGATGGACACCGTGGGTTGCGCGCCCACTTGGCTCAAGGCCAACGCCAAGGCTGCACAGGCGCTGACCCAGTCGTACTTCGAGGCGCTCGACATGATCAAGGCCGACCCGGCCAAGGCCAACGAGCTCATGGGCTCGGCCGTGAAGCAGAGCGGCGAGCAGTTCGCCAAGTCGTCGGCCTACCTGCGCTGGCAGGACAAGGCGGCCAACCAGAAGTTCTTTGCGGGCGAACTCACCAGCTTCATGAAGGAAGCCACGCCCATCCTGCTGGAGGCCGGCGTGATCCGCAAGGCGCCTGAAGATTTCACGGCCACGTTCGATGCAAGCTTCGTCAAGTAAGGCCCTGCCGCAGGTGCCGCCGCGTTCGGCGGCGCCTGCACCGGCCGTCTCCCCCCAAGCCGCCGCGCCCGCTCGGCGCCGTTCGCTCGCGCCGCTCGAGCCCATCAGCGGGCGCGCCCGCGTGCTGCTCGGGCTGGGCTTCTTCGTGGCCTTCGTGCTCGTGTGGTCCATCGCCACGATCGGCGGCTTCGTGCCGCCGACCTTCCTCGCCAGCCCGCCGGCCATGCTCAAGGAAGGCTGGATGCTCTTTGCCGAGTTCGGCTTCATCGGCGACATCGGCATGACCGTGTGGCGCGTGTTCGGCGGCTTCCTGCTGGCGGCCGTGTTCGCGGTGCCGCTGGGCATCGCGATGGGCACGTGGAAAACGGTCGAGGCTTTCTTCGAGCCCTTCGTCTCGTTCTGCCGCTATCTGCCGGCCTCCGCGTTCATTCCGCTGCTCATCCTGTGGGCGGGCCTCGGCGAAATGCAGAAGCTGCTGGTGATTTTCATCGGCTCGTTCTTCCAGATCGTGCTGATGGTGGCCGTGACCGTGGGTGGCGCGCGGCGCGATCTCGTCGAAGCCGCCTACACGCTGGGCGCCAACAGCCGCGGCATCGTGGCGCGCGTGCTCATTCCGGGTGCCGCACCCGGCATTGCTGAAACGCTGCGCCTCGTGCTCGGCTGGGCCTGGACCTACGTGATCGTGGCGGAGCTCATCGGCTCCTCGTCGGGCATCGGCCACATGATCACCGACAGCCAGGCGCTCCTGAACACCGGGCAGATCATCTTCGGGATCATCGTGATCGGCGTCATCGGGCTGGTGTCCGACTTCGCTTTCAAGGCACTGAACCGCCGCCTCTTTGCATGGGCGGCACTGTGATGACGAACAACAACCAGCTGTCCATTCAAGGCGTCTCGCGCG
This sequence comes from Variovorax sp. OV700, assembly GCF_900099805.1. Lineage (GTDB taxonomy): Bacteria > Pseudomonadota > Gammaproteobacteria > Burkholderiales > Burkholderiaceae_C > Variovorax. The sequence continues at coordinate 139,172 of NZ_FNDR01000013.1, forward strand.
TCTTCACCGGCACCAAGGGACAGAGCACGCAGGCGCTGCTGCCCATCGACTTCGAGGTGCGCGAGAACGACTTCGTCACCATCCTCGGCCCCTCGGGCTGCGGCAAGTCGACGCTGCTGCGCATCGTCGCGGGGCTCGACTTTCCGACCACCGGCCAGGTGCTGCTCGACGGCGAGCGCATCGATGGCCCGGGCGCCGACCGCGGCGTGGTGTTCCAGAGCTACACGCTCTTTCCATGGCTCACGGTGGCGCAGAACATCCGCTTCGGCCTGCGCGAGCGCGGCATGAGCGAAGCCGACCAGAAGGAGCGCAGCGAGTTCTTCATTGCCAAGGTGGGCCTGCGCGGCTTCGAGAACCACTTTCCGAAGCAGCTCTCGGGCGGCATGCAGCAGCGCACCGCGATTGCGCGCGCGCTCGCCAACGACCCCAAGATGCTGCTGCTCGACGAGCCCTTCGGCGCGCTCGACAACCAGACCCGCGTGCTGATGCAGGAACTGCTGCTCGGCATCTGGGAGTCGGCGCGCAAGACGGTGCTGTTCGTCACGCACGACATCGACGAGGCGATCTTCATGGCCAACCGCGTGGCCGTGTTCAGCGCGCGGCCCGGCCGCATCAAGACCGAGATCGCGGTCGACTTTCCGCATCCGCGCAGCTACACCATCAAGACCTCGCCGGAGTTCATGGACATCAAGGCCCGGCTGACCGAAGAGATCCGCGCCGAGTCCATGGCCACGGTAGAACACTGACATGAAACGCGACGTGCCGTCCCTCGCGCTCTATGCGCAAGTCAAGGATCACATCTCCCGCAAGATCCAGGACGGCACCTGGGCGGCCGGCCACCGCCTGCCGTCCGAAAGCGAACTGGTCGCGCAGTTCGGTATCTCGCGCATGACGGTGAACCGCGCGCTGCGCGAGCTCATGGAGCAGGGCCGCATCGTGCGCGTGGCCGGCGTTGGCAGTTTCGTGGCCGAGAACAAGCCGCAGTCCACGCTGCTGCAGATTGCCAACATCGCGAGCGAAATCCGCCAGCGCGGGCATGACTACCGCTGCGAGATGCTCGCCGTGGAGCGCGTTGCCGCATCACCCGACGTGGCGGCCTGGCTCGACATGCGCGCGGGCACCTCGGTGTTCCACAGCGTCTGCCTGCACCTGGAGAACGACACGCCGGTGCAGCTCGAAGAGCGCTACGTCAATCCGCTGGTTGTGCCCGATTTCCTCGAGCAGGACTTTGCCGCCGTGCCGCCCAGCGAGTACCTGGTGCGCAACGTGCCCTTCGACCAGATCGAACACGTCGTCGATGCCGTGCTGCCCACTGCGGAGCAGGCGAGCCGGCTCGCGATGGAGCCCACCGATCCCTGCCTTCTGCTCACGCGCCGCACATGGACGCGCAACACGCCGGTCACCTGGGTGCGCTGCCTGCATCCGGCGTCGCGCTACAGCCTGGGCAGCCGCTTTAAAGCCGACGGCAACCCGTCCTTCGGCTGATTTTTTCGTCACGGAAACCGAACGTTTTCTCTCGCAACCACTTGTATAGACAGGCTCACATGCCAAGCAATCACACAACCACACTGACCCTCACGCCCGGCAAGGTGGACCTTGCGATGTTGCGTTGCATCCAGGCTGGCGGCGTGCGGCTGGCGCTCGACCCTTCCGTGCAAGAGGGCATGGCCCGCGCCGAAGCGGCGGTGCGCCACATCGTCGACAACGACCAGGTGGTTTACGGCATTAACACCGGCTTCGGCAAGCTCGCGAGCACGCGCATCGGCAACGACCACCTGGCCGACCTGCAACGCAACCTCGTGCTCTCGCACAGCGTGGGCACTGGTGAGGCGCTGGCCGCGCCTGTCGTGCGCATGGTGCTGGCCACCAAGGCCGTGAGCCTGGCGCGCGGCCATTCGGGCGTGCGGCCCGCGCTGGTCGATGCATTGCTGGCCCTGTTCAATGCGGGCGTCATGCCGCGCATTCCGTGCAAGGGCTCGGTCGGCGCCTCGGGCGATCTCGCGCCGCTCGCGCACATGGCCTGCGTACTCATCGGCGAGGGCGAGGCCACCACGGCCGACGGCGCCGTGGTCAGCGGCGCCGAGGCCATGCGCCTCGTCGGCCTGGAGCCCTTCGTGCTCGGCCCCAAGGAAGGCCTGGCGCTGCTCAACGGCACGCAGGTGTCGACCGCGCTTGCGCTCGCAGGGCTGTTCGGCGCCGAAGACGTGTTCGCCTCGGCCTTGATGTCGGGCGCGCTCTCGCTCGAAGCCATCCAGGGTTCGATCAAGCCTTTCGATGCGCGCATTCACGCCGCGCGCGGCCAGCCAGGACAAATTGCAGTGGCGGGCGCGGTGCGCACGCTGCTCGAGGGCAGCGAGATCGTGCCGTCGCACGCCGACTGCGGCCGCGTGCAAGACCCGTACTCGGTGCGCTGCATCCCGCAGGTGATGGGCGCCTGTCTCGACAACCTCGCGCACGCCGCGCGCGTGCTGGTGATCGAAGCCAATGCCGCATCGGACAACCCGCTGGTGTTCTGCGACACCGGTGAAGTGATTTCAGGCGGCAACTTCCACGCCGAGCCGGTCGCCTTTGCGGCCGACATCATCGCGCTGGCCGTGAGCGAAGTCGGCGCCATTGCAGAACGCCGCATCGCGCTCCTGCTCGACACCGGCCTCTCGGGACTGCCGCCGTTCCTGGTGCACGACGGCGGCCTCAACTCCGGCTTCATGATCGCGCAGGTCACGGCCGCGGCCCTTGCGTCGGAGAACAAGTCGCTCGCGCATCCGGCGAGCGTCGACAGCCTGCCGACTTCGGCCAACCAGGAAGACCACGTGTCGATGGCCACTTTTGCGGCGCGCCGTCTGGGCGACATGGTCAACAACACGGCGGTGGTGGTGGGCATCGAAGCCATGGCTGCCGCGCAGGGCATCGAATTGAAGCGTGGCCTCAAGAGCTCGCCGCTGGTCGAAGCCGAATTCGCCGCCATCCGCCAGAAGGTCGCTTTTCTCGAACGCGACCGCTACCTCGCGCCCGACATCGAAGCCATGCGTCAGTGGGCGCTGAAGGCCGAGCTGCCGGACGCGCTGCTGAACATCCTGCCCAGCCATTCGTAAGAACCGACATCCCGATTGAGGAGAACCACGCCATGAACGCTCCGGAAAAATTCGCCCTGCACAACCCTGATGCCGCCGACCCGCGCCACGACCCCACGCGCGTGATCCGCGCTCCGCGCGGCAGCACGCTCAATTGCAAGAGCTGGCTCACCGAGGCGCCGTTTCGCATGCTGCAGAACAACCTCGACGCCGAGGTGGCCGAGCGCCCACAAGACCTCGTGGTGTACGGCGGCATCGGCCGCGCAGCGCGCAACTGGGCCTGCTACGACCAGATCCTTGCGTCGCTGAAGGAACTCAACGACGACGAGACCTTGCTCATCCAGTCGGGCAAGCCCGTGGGCGTGTTCAAGACGCACGAGAACGCACCGCGCGTGCTGCTCGCCAATTCGAATCTCGTGCCCAAGTGGGCCAACTGGGAGCACTTCAACGAGCTCGACCGCCTGGGCCTCTTCATGTACGGCCAGATGACTGCAGGAAGCTGGATCTACATCGGCAGCCAGGGCATCGTGCAAGGCACCTTCGAGACTTTTGTCGAAGCCGGCCGCCAGCATTACAACAACAGCCTGGCCGGCAAGTGGATCCTCACGGCCGGCCTCGGCGGCATGGGCGGCGCGCAGCCGCTCGCGGCCACGCTGGCGGGTGCGGTGTCGCTCAACATCGAGTGCCAGCAGACCAGCATCGACTTTCGCCTGCGCACGCGCTATGTCGACAAGCAGGCACGCGACATCGACCATGCGCTCGAACTCATCCAGCAGCACTGCGACGCGAAGGACGCCGTGTCGATCGCGCTGCTTGGCAACGCGGCCGACATCCTTCCGGAGTTGGTGAAGCGTGCGAAGGCCGGCGGCATCAAGCCCGACCTCGTGACCGACCAGACGTCAGCGCACGATCTGATCAACGGCTACCTGCCTTCAGGCTGGAGCGTTGCGCAATGGCAGGCCGCGATGAAGGATGCCTCGCAGCACGACGCGCTGAAGACCGCCGCCGCCAAGTCGTGCGCCGTGCACGTACAGGCCATGCTCGACTTCCAGGCCATGGGCATCCCTACGGTCGACTACGGCAACAACATCCGCCAGGTCGCTTTCGACGAAGGCGTGAAGAACGCGTTCGACTTTCCGGGTTTCGTGCCGGCCTACATCCGCCCGCTGTTCTGCGAAGGCAAGGGCCCGTTCCGCTGGGTGGCGCTGTCGGGCGACCCCGAAGACATCTACAAGACCGACGCCAAGATCAAAGAGCTGTTCCCCGAGAACACCCACACGCACCGCTGGCTCGACATGGCGCGCGAGCGCATCGCGTTCCAGGGCCTGCCCGCGCGCATCTGCTGGCTCGGCCTCGGCGAGCGCCACATCGCGGGCCTGGCCTTCAACGAGATGGTGAAGAACGGCGAACTCAAGGCGCCGATCGTCATCGGCCGCGACCATCTGGATACCGGCTCTGTTGCCAGCCCCAACCGCGAGACCGAGGCCATGAAGGACGGCACCGATGCGGTGAGCGACTGGCCGCTGCTCAACGCGCTGCTCAACACCGCGGGCGGCGCCACGTGGGTCAGCCTGCATCATGGCGGCGGTGTCGGCATGGGCTACTCGCAGCACTCGGGCGTGGTCATCGTCTGCGACGGCACCGATGCCGCCGCCAAGCGCATCGAGCGCGTGCTGTGGAACGACCCGGCCACCGGCGTCATGCGGCATGCGGATGCGGGCTATGACATTGCGGTGGCCACTGCGAAGAAGCAGGGGTTGAACCTGCCGATGGTGCGATGACGCTCGTATTTCTCCCTCCCCTTCCGGGGGAGGGCCGGGGTGGGGGCACGACGGCCTTTACCCCCGCGCAGCGCTCATTGGGCGCTGCCCCCATCCCAGCCTTCCCCCAGAGGGGGAAGGAGCAAGAGACCCCGTCGTGAAGAACGTGCGGCGTTTCTCGCGCGTCTCCCTGCCAGCCACGCCCTGGAAGAACGGCGGCGGCACCACGCAAGAGATCGCCAGCTGGCCCCCAGGCGCCGGGCTCGACGGCTTCGGCTGGCGCGCGAGCATCGCGACCATTGCGGCGTCAGGGCCGTTCTCGGTATTCGCGGGCGTCGACCGCAGCATCATGCTGCTGGAAGGCGACGGCGTGCGGCTGTTCACGCATGACGGGCGCGTGGAGCACCGGCTCGACGTGCCCCATCGGCCCTTCGCATTCAGCGGCGACGACGCGATCGATTGCACGCTGCTCGGCGGTGCGTCGAATGATTTCAATGTGATGACGCGACACGGCCACTGGCGCGCCGACATGCAGGTGCTGGACCACGCATCGGCGATAGAGAGCGCCCCGCATGGCGTGCTGCTGGCCCTGCGCGGCGCATGGCGCTTGAACGACGAGGCATGTGCCGAAGGCGAGGGACTGCACTGGGCCGACGCGGCCCAGGCTTGGCGCGCGGTTCCGGAGGGCGAAGACGCGCGGCTGGTGGCGGTTCGCATCGTGTCGGCGTAACCTGCGAAAAAGAAAGAGGACGATGAACCCCGCCAACGAATATCCATCGGCAGACGGGCTCTGGACCGGCCTGCGTCTTGCAACCGACGCGGGCGTCGAAGCCGCCATCGCGGTGACGGACGGCATGATCCGCTGGGTCGGCGCCCGCGATGCGCTGCCTGCCGAATTCGCTTCTCTCGTGCCGCACGACGGCGGCGGCGCGCTCGTCACGCCGGGCCTGGTCGATTGCCACACGCACCTGGTCTACGGCGGCCAACGCGCCAACGAGTTCGCGATGCGGCTTGCCGGCGCCACCTATGAAGAAGTGGCAAAGGCCGGCGGCGGCATCGTCTCGTCGGTGCGCGCCACGCGCGAAGCCGACGAAGACACGCTCTTCGCAGAAGCCGCGCCGCGGCTCGCGCAGCTGCTGGCCGATGGCGTGTGCGCCATCGAGATCAAGTCGGGCTATGGCCTGTCGCTGGAACACGAGCGCAAGCAATTGCGCGTGGCGCGGCGCCTGGGCGACGCGTACGGCGTCACCGTGCGCACTACGTTCCTCGGCGCGCATGCGCTGCCGCCCGAATACGCAGGCCGCAGCGGCGACTACATCGACCTTGTCTGCGATCAGATGCTGCCCGCGCTCGCGGCCGAAGGGCTGGTCGATGCGGTGGACGTGTTCTGCGAACGCATCGCCTTTTCGCTCGAGGAAACCGAGCAGGTCTTCAAGGCCGCGAAGGCGTTGGGCCTGCCGGTCAAGCTGCATGCGGAGCAGCTCTCCGACATGGGCGGCGCCGCGCTGGCCGCGCGCTACGGCGCGCTCTCGTGCGACCACATCGAGCACCTGTCGGCCGAAGGCATCGAGGCCATGCGCCAGTCGGGCACCGTGGCCGTGCTACTGCCGGGCGCCTACTACACGCTGCGCGACACGCACCTGCCGCCCATCGAGGCGCTGCGCGCCGCCGGCGTGCCGATGGCCGTGTCGACCGACCACAACCCCGGCACCTCGCCGGCACTGAGCCTGCTCTTAATGATGAACATGGCATGCACGCTGTTCCGCCTCACCGTGCCCGAAGCGCTGGCCGGCGTCACGGTGCATGCGGCGCGCGCGCTGGGCCTGTCCTCCACGCACGGCGTGATCGCCGAAGGCATGCCCGCCAACTTCGTGCTCTGGAACGTGCGCGATGCGGCCGAGCTCGCCTACTGGTTCGGCCAGCGGCCCGTGCGCAGCGTCGTGCGGCGGGGCCGCATCGCCGTGGGAGCCGCCGTATGACGCAAACGCTTTTCGCGGCCGACGCCTTGCTGCCCGATGGCTGGGCGAAGAACGTCCTGATGTCGTGGAACGACGCTGGCCAGCTCGCGCAGGTGCAGTCTGCCGTGCTGCCTGCCACCGGCGCGCAGGTGGCGAATGGCCCCGTGATTCCTGGCATGCCCAACCTGCATTCGCACGCCTTCCAGCGCGCCTTCGCGGGCCTCACCGAGCATCGCGCCGGGCAGCACGACAGCTTCTGGAGCTGGCGCACCCTGATGTACCGCTTTGCCGCGCGCCTCGGCCCGCAGCACATGGAGGCCATTGCCACCTGGCTCTATGCCGAGATGCTCGAGGCCGGCTACACCAGCGTCTGCGAGTTCCAGTATGTGCACCACGCCGCCGACGGCCGCCCGTATGCCGACGATGCGACGCTGAGCCTCGCGCTGCTGCGCGCCGCGCAAAAGGTGGGCATCGGCTTCACGCTGCTGCCCGTGCTCTACCAGACCAGCGGCTTCGGCGGCCTGCCGCCCAACGAAGGGCAGCGCCGCTTCATCCGCTCGACCGATTCGATGCTGCGCCTGCTCGACACGCTCAAGCCCGCATGCGATGCAGCGGACGCGCGACTCGGGTTGGCGCCGCACTCGCTGCGCGCCGTTCCGCCCGATGCGCTGCGCGAAGCCGTCGCGGGGCTCGAAGCCATCGACCGCAGCGCGCCCATTCACATCCACATTGCCGAGCAGACCAAGGAAGTCGACGACTGCGTGGCGTGGAGCGGCCAGCGTCCGGCGGCCTGGCTGCTCGACCATGCGCCGGTCGATGCGCGCTGGTGCCTCGTGCATGCCACGCACATGGACGCGGCCGAATACGCGCGCGGCGCAAAGAGCGGCGCGGTCGCCGGCCTGTGCCCGACCACCGAAGCGAATCTTGGCGACGGCATCTTCGATTTCCCGGCATGGCGCCACCATGGCGGGGCCTGGGGCGTGGGGTCCGACAGCCATGCCACGGTCAACGCGGCGGAAGAGTTGCTGATGCTCGAATACAGCCAGCGCCTGGGCAAACGGCAGCGCAACGTCGGCGCCAGCGCGGCGCAGCCGCACGTGGCCACTGCTCTCACGCTCGAAGCGGTGCGCGGTGGCGCGCAGGCATCGGGCCGGGCCATCGGCGGCCTGGCCGCGGGGCAGCAGGCCGACTTCGTCGTGCTCGATGCCGCGCAGCTTGCGCTGCAGGGCCTCGGCGCGCCCGACATGCTGTCGTCGCATGTCTTCGCCAGCCACCGCACATCGGCCATCGATGCGGTCTGGGTGTCCGGCCGGCCGCGCGTCGTGGCGGGCCGTCACGCATTGCACCAAGAGGCTGCCGCCGCATTCGTCGCGGCGCGCAGCCAGCTTCTTCTGGAAAATTGAGCCCATGAGTTTCACCACCACCGAACCCGCATTCCGCTTTCGCCAGGGCACGCGTCCCTTGCTGATCTCGATGCCGCATGTCGGCACCCACGTGCCGCCCGCGCTCGCCGCCCGCTTCACGGAAGAGGCGCGCCACGTGCCCGACACCGACTGGCACCTCGAGCGGCTCTACGACTTTGCCGACGAACTCGGCGCCTCGGTGCTCGTCGCCACGCATTCGCGCTACGTGATCGATCTGAACCGTCCGCCGGACGGCGCGAGCCTTTATCCGGGCCAGAGCGTCACCGGCCTCTGCCCGGTCGACACTTTCGATGACACGCCCGTCTACGCATCCAACGACGACCTGCCGGGCGACGAAGAAATCGCCGCGCGTCGCGACGCCATCTGGCGCCCGTACCACGAGCAGCTGCAGACTGAGATCGATCGCCTGAAGGTCGCGCACGGCACCATCGCGCTGTGGGACGCGCACTCGATCCGCTCGGTGCTCCCGCGCTTCTTCGAAGGCAAGCTGCCCGACCTGAACCTGGGCACCGGCAACGGCACGAGCTGCGATCCGGCGCTGGCCGCCACGCTGCTCGATATCGCCAAGTCGGCCGAATCGGCCACGGGCTACACCGGCGTACTCAACGGCCGCTTCAAGGGCGGCCACATCACGCGCCAGTACGGCAACCCCGCCGCAGGCGTGCACGCTGTGCAGCTGGAGATGACGCAGTCGAGCTACATGCAGGAGACGCTGCCCTTCGACTACCTGCCTGATGTGGCGGCCGGCGTGCAGCCGCACGTGCGGCGCATGATCGAAGCGGTGCTGGCCTTCGTCGAAAACCGCTAAAGCACCGACGGCCGCCAAGGGCAGCCCCGCTTCCTACAATCAGGGGCTATGAAGCCCGTCATCTACACCCGCGGCCAGGCACTCGCCGGCATCCTCGAAAAGCGCATCGCCATCCTCGATGGCGCGATGGGCACGATGATCCAGCGCTTCAAGCTCACCGAAGAGCAGTACCGCGGCGAGCGCTTCAAGGACTTCGAGCGCGACGTGAAGGGCAACAACGAGCTGCTCTCGCTCACGCGGCCCGACGTGATCCGCGACATCCACGAGGGCTATCTCGCAGCCGGCGCCGACCTGATCGAGACCAACACCTTTGGCGCGACCACCATCGCGCAGGAGGACTACAAAATGGCGCATCTCGCGCGCGAGATGAACCTCGAATCGGCCAAGCTCGCACGCGCGGCCTGCGACAAGTTCAGCACGCCGGACAAGCCGCGCTTCGTGGCCGGCGCCCTGGGCCCGACGCCCAAGACCGCGAGCATCAGCCCCGACGTGAACGACCCGGGCGCGCGCAACGTCGATTTCGAGCAGCTGCGCGCGGCCTATTACGAGCAGACCGAGGCGCTGGTCGAAGGCGGCGCCGACGTGATCCTGGTCGAAACGATCTTCGACACGCTCAACGCCAAGGCGGCCCTGTTCGCGGTGGACGAGTATTTCGACAACAGCGGCCAGCGCCTGCCGCTGATCATCAGCGGCACCGTGACCGACGCTTCAGGCCGCATCCTGAGCGGCCAGACCGTGACCGCGTTCTGGCACAGCGTGCGCCATGCGCAGCCGCTGGCCGTGGGGCTCAACTGCGCGCTAGGCGCGGCGCTGATGCGACCCTATATCCAGGAACTGGCGAAGGTGGCGGGCGACACCTTCATCAGCTGCTACCCGAACGCCGGCCTGCCCAATCCGATGAGCGAAACCGGCTTCGACGAGACGCCGGACGTCACCTCGCGGCTGCTGCACGAGTTCGCGGCGGAAGGGCTGGTGAACATCGTCGGCGGCTGCTGCGGCACCACGCCGGACCACATCGCGGCGATCGGCAAGGCGGTGGCGCCGATTGGAGGCCGCATGCTGAACAACAACGCCGGCTTCTATCGCGAAGCAGCGTAGCCAGGCTCGCCCCGGGCTTCGCGCTCCCGGCTGATTGACGGCATCTGTGACGCCGCCTAGGCTGGCTGCGCAAAGGAAGCCCATCATGAACAACAAACTCCCCATGCGCTGGATCGGCATCGGCGCCATCGCCTTGGCCTTGCCGCTCGCAGCGGCGGCGCAACAGGCCTTCACGCGCGGCGCCGTCAATTTGCGGGCCGGCCCCTCGGGCGACTATCCGTTGGTGGCTCGTTTGGCGCCGGGCCAGCCGCTCGACGTGATCGGCTGCACCGGCGGCTACAGCTGGTGCGACGTGGTGCTGCCCGACGGCGGACGCGGCTGGATCTGGGCCAGGAGCCTGGACTACGCCTACCAGGAGCGGCGCGTACCGCTGGCGACCTACGGGGCGGTGATCGGCGTGCCCATCGTGACCTTCGTGATCGGCAGCTACTGGGCGGACTACTACCGCGACCGGCCCTGGTATGGCGAACGGCGCTGGTGGGGCGGCCGGCCGCCGCCTCCGCCGGTACCCGGTTGGGCGCCGCCGCCGCCGGTGCGTCCCGCCTGGCAACCCAAGCCATGGCCAGGCCCTGGTTTCAAACCCGCACCGGGCCCCGGCTTTCGGCCGCAACCCGGGCCGGGCTACCGCGCGCCGCATCCGGGACCCGGCTACCGGGCGCCGGCGGACCCAGGCTTCAAGCCGCCCCGGCCCCAGCCGGCAATCCGGCCCGGACCGCCGCCGGGGCAACCTCAAATGCATCAACGCGGCGGGCGGCCTGAAGGCGGGGGAGGCGGTGGTGGCGGTGGAGGCGGGCGCGCGCATGGCGGCGGTGAAGGTGGCGGCAAGGGTGGCGGCCATGGGGGAGGCCACGGTGGCGGCGGAGGCAAGGGCGGCGGCCACGGCCATCGCGACTAGCTAACCGGGGGCCGCAAGGCCCGCCGCGGCCTGCCGGTCGCGCGCAATGAGCGCCACGAAGCGCTGCGCCCCCAGGCCCAGCGGCCGCTCGCGCGACCACACCACGTCGACCCACAGGTCCAGCCCGTTGCTGAGGTTCTCGAACGGAATCTCGACCAGCGCGCCCGCGGCCACGTGGGGCTTGGCAAAGTTGCGCGGCAGCCAACCCCAGCCGAGGCCGGCGGTGATCAGGCTCAGCGCGGCCAGCGCGTTGTCGGTGCGCCAGACATGGCGCGCGAACACGAAGCGCGGGTCGCTCGTTGCAAGGTCGCGCCCGGCCACCACGATCTGGCGGGTGTTCGTGAGGTGCTCTTCGCGCAGGCGCTCGCCGGCGGCCGCCTGCAGCACCGGATGGTTGGGCGCCATCACGGCCACCATGGTGTCGCTGCCCACTTCCTGGAAACCTTCGCGCCCGTCGAGGCTCGGGCGCTCGAACACCAATGCCAGTTGCGCGCGGCCGCTGTGCAGCAGTGCCAGCGCGTCGGCTTGCGGGGCGGCGAACACCTCGACCTGCAGCAGCGGATATTCCTCGGCCAACGCGGCCAGCGGTCCGCTCCAGGGCGCGGCCAGCAGCTCGGGCGCAATCGCCAGCGTGAGGCGGTTCTCGAGCCCCTGGGTAAGCGCCAAGGCCTGAACCTGCAATTGCTTGAGTTGGGCGGCCAAAAGCCGCGCCTGCGGCTCCAGCGAATGGGCGGCGGCGGTCGGCTGCGGCTCGCGGCCGCTGCGGTCGAAGAGGGGCAGGGCCAGTTCGGCCTCGAGGTTGGCAATGGCCATGCTCACGGCCGACGGCACCTTGCGCAGCGCACGCGCCGCGGCCGAAAAGGAGCCGTGGTCGATCACGGCCAGGAAGACTTCGACGTTGTCGCTGGAGAAGGCCACGGCTGCACCCCATCTATCAATAAAACTGAAATAAGTTAACTTTTTATATCAGTAAACAGCAAATAAAGTACAGACATTGCCTTTTGAACCGCCGGAGAACAGAGCCATGCAGGGGTTTCAGCGTCGAGTCGTCTACATCACCCTTTACGAAGGGATCGCCATCGTGGCCGCCAGTGCCGGCCTGGCGCTGATGACGGACGCCGGGCTCGGGCATTCCGGCGTGCTGGCGGTGGCCGCCTCGGTCATCGCGGTGATCTGGAACCTGGTTTTCAACGCCCTGTTCGAGCGCTGGGAGTCGCGCCAGGCGGTGCGCGGGCGCAGCGTGCGCCGGCGCGTTGCCCATGCCATCGGCTTCGAGGGCGGGCTGATCGCGTTCCTGGTGCCGCTCTTTGCCTGGGGCTTGGGCGTGTCGCTTTGGCAGGCGCTGGTGATGGACCTGGGGCTGGTGGTGTTCTTCCTGGTCTACACCTTCGTCTTCAACTGGGCCTTCGACCGGGTGTTCGGGCTGCCGGCTTCGGCCGCACCTCGGGGGCCAGCGTCCGTGGCCGGGCAGGGGGCCTGAACGCCCCTCACGGCCGCGGCCCTTGCCGCAGCCGGTAAAATTGCGCTCCCTTCCAAGGAGCGTTGCAGCGGCGGCCCACATCACGAGGCCCGCCGTCAGGCTTGGAAGGCGCCCTGTTGGCCGGGGCGCAAGCCGCAAACGACGCTCACCTGACGTTTTTTCCTGCACAGGTGAGCCCCCAATGAGCGATGTTCCCACGCCCTCCGTTCCCGCGATGAAGCTGTCCGGCCTCGAGCCGGTGGCCATCGATGCCGGATCGCTGTTCGTCAACATCGGCGAGCGCACCAACGTCACCGGCTCCAAGGCCTTTGCGCGGATGATCCTGAACGGCCAGTTCGAAGAGGCCCTGGCCGTTGCGCGGCAGCAGGTGGAGAACGGCGCGCAGGTGATCGACATCAACATGGACGAGGCCATGCTCGACAGCAAGGCCGCGATGGTCCGCTTCCTGAACCTGATTGCCAGCGAGCCCGACATCGCGCGCGTGCCGGTGATGGTCGACAGCTCCAAGTGGGAAGTGATCGAGGCGGGCCTGCGCTGCATCCAGGGCAAGGGCATCGTCAACTCCATCTCCATGAAGGAGGGGGTCGACAAGTTCAAGCACGAGGCCAAGCTCGTGAGGCGCTACGGCGCCGCCGCGGTGGTCATGGCCTTCGACGAGAAGGGCCAAGCCGACACCTACGAGCGCAAGATCGAGATCTGCGAGCGGGCTTACCGCATCCTGGTCGACGAGGTGGGCTTCCCGCCCGAAGACATCATCTTCGATCCGAACATCTTCGCGATTGCGACCGGCATCGAGGAGCACGACAACTACGCGGTCGACTTCATCAACGCGGTGCGCTGGATCAAGGAGAACCTGCCGGGCGCCAAGGTGTCGGGCGGCGTCTCGAACGTGAGCTTCAGCTTCCGCGGCAACGACCCGATGCGCGAGGCCATCCACACCGTGTTCCTGTACCACGCGATCCAGGCGGGCATGGACATGGGCATCGTCAACGCCGGCATGGTCGGCGTCTACGACGACCTGGAGCCGAGCCTGCGCGAGCGCGTGGAAGACGTGGTGCTCAACCGCCGTCCGGACGCCGGCGAGCGCCTCGTCGAAGTGGCCGAGACCGCCAAGAGCGGCGCCAAGGACGAAAGCAAGCGCCTCGAGTGGCGCGGCACGCCTTCGACGCCGGTGCACGTCAACCAGCGCCTGTCGCACGCCATGGTGCATGGCATCACCGACTTCATCGTCGAAGACACCGAGGAGGCCTACCAGCAGATCCTCGCGACGGGCGGCCGTCCGCTGCACGTGATCGAAGGCCCGCTCATGGACGGCATGAACATCGTGGGCGACCTGTTCGGCGCGGGCAAGATGTTCCTGCCGCAGGTGGTCAAGTCGGCGCGCGTGATGAAGTCGGCCGTGGCCCACCTGCTGCCCTACATCGAGGCCGAAAAGCTGCGCGACGAAGCGGCCGGCCGCGACGTGCGCACCAAGGGCAAGATCATCATCGCCACCGTGAAGGGCGACGTGCACGACATCGGCAAGAACATCGTCACCGTCGTGCTCCAGTGCAACAACTTCGAAGTGGTGAACATGGGCGTGATGGTCCCGTGCCATGAAATCCTGGCGCGTGCCAAGGTCGAGGGCGCGGACATCGTGGGCCTCTCGGGCCTCATCACGCCCAGCCTGGAAGAGATGCAGTACGTGGCCGGCGAGATGCAGCGCGACGACCATTTCCGCATCAAGAAGATCCCGCTCCTGATCGGCGGCGCGACCACCAGCCGCGTGCACACCGCCGTGAAGATCGCGCCGCACTACGAAGGCCCGGTCGTCTACGTGCCCGATGCGTCCCGAAGCGTGAGCGTGGCGCAGTCGCTGCTGAGCGAGCAGGCCACCGCGTACATCGACGAGATCAACGCCGACTACGACAAGGTGCGCACGCAGCACGCCAACAAGAAGCAGGTTCCGATGTGGCCGCTGGCCAAGGCGCGCGCCAACAAGACGCCGATCGACTGGACCAATTACACGCCGCCCGCGCCCAAGTTCATCGGCCGCCGCGTGTTCAAGAACTTCGATTTGACCGAGCTCGCCAAGTACATCGATTGGGGCCCGTTCTTTCAGACCTGGGACCTGGCGGGACCGTTCCCGGCCATCCTGAAGGATGAGATCGTCGGCACCGAAGCCGTGCGCGTGTATGCCGACGGCCAGCGCATGCTCAAGCGCCTGATCGAAGGCCGCTGGCTCAGCGCCAGCGGCATCGTCGGCTTCTGGCCTGCCAACACGGTGAACGACGACGACATCGAGCTCTACACGGATGAGACGCGCAGCGAGGTCGCCATGACCTGGTATGGCATGCGCCAGCAGACCGAGAAGCAGATGATCGACGGCGTGATGCGGCCCAGCCGCTGCCTCGCCGACTTCGTCGCGCCGAAGGACAGCGGGCTGAAAGACTACGTGGGGGTGTTCGCGGTCACGGCGGGCCTGGGGGTCGAGAAGAAGGAGAAGTACTTCATCGACGACCTGGACGACTACTCCGCCATCATGCTCAAGGCCCTGGCCGATCGGCTGGCCGAGGCCTTTGCCGAATCGCTGCACCACCGCGCGCGCACCGACCTCTGGGGCTATGCGCCCGACGAAGGCTTGAGCAACGAAGACATGATCGCGGAGAAATACCGCGGCATCCGCCCCGCGCCCGGCTACCCGGCCTGCCCGGACCACAGTGTGAAGCGCCCGATGTTCGACCTTCTGAACTGCGCGGACATTGGCATGACCCTGACGGAAAGCCTCGCTATGATGCCCGCCGCCAGCGTCAGTGGTTTCTACCTGAGCCACCCCGACTCGACGTACTTCAACGTCGGCAAGATCGGACACGACCAGTTGCAGGACCAGGCGGCGCGGCGCAAGGAGAGCGAATCCGATCTCGAGCGCCTGCTGGCGCCGAACCTTTGAACCTGCCGGCCGGCATGGCCGACCGGCGCCGGGAGTTGTTATTCAGAAGTTGATGTTTGCCGCCGCGCACTACGCGGCATTGGCTGTCTTTGTCCTCGCCTGCTGGGGCTTCGGGCGCGCGCTGCTGGCGCGCCTCGCGCCGCCGCCGCGCCGGGATGCCTGGCTCGAAGCGGCCATGGCCGCGACCCTGGGCGTCGGTCTCTTCATCTGCGCGTTCCAGGTGCTGGCGATCTTCGGTGCGTTCAAGGTCGGCGCCACCGTGGCGCTGATCGTTGCCGGTGTCGTGGCCGCCGCGCTTCAGCTGCGCCCCTGGTGGCGCACCGTTCGAGATTCAGCGGCGCCCGCCGCGCCATGGACCCGCGCCGACAAGATCGCGGCCATTGCATTGGCCCTGGTGGCGCTGCCCGCACTCGCCGCGCCACTCGCGCCACCCGCCGCCTTCGACGAGTTGATGTACCACCTGCCCTATGCGCGCCAGGTGGCGCAGCAGGGCGCGTTAGGCATCCACGAGTGGCTGCGCTACCCCTGGTTTCCGTACAACTACAACCTGCTCTATGCCGCCGCGCTGCAGGTGGGCGACGACGTGCTGCCGCATTTTCTCAATGCGCTGGCGGGCCTGACTTCGGCTGTCATGGTCTTGCGCCTCGGCCTCCAGCACACGAACCGGCTCACGGCCTTGATCGGCACGGCCGTCTGGATCGGCATCGGCGACTATTCGAATGCGCTGATCGACATGGGCGTGGCGCTCTTCGTGCTTGGCGCCTGCGTGGCGCTGTGGTGGTGGCGCGAGTCGCAGCCGGTGCAGGCGGGCATGCGCTGGTTGAGCCTCGCGGCGTTCTGCCTTGGCGTGGCGGCGGGGTCGAAATACCAGGCGCTCACCTTCCTGCCGCTGGTGGCGCTGTTCGTCGTCTGGCACGAGCGCCGGCCCAAGGCCTGGGCGCTGGCGCTGCTTTGCTTCCTGATTCCGTGCGTGTACTGGTATGCGCGCAACGCCATCATGACCGGCGATCCGTTCAATCCCATTGGTGCGCGCGTGTTCGGTTTTACCGAGTGGATTCCTGCCGACTACGTGCAGCAGGTGGCCGACGTGCGCGACCATGCGGCGCGGCCCAATGCGCTGATCTGGGCGGTGTTTTTGGCGCCCTTCAGCGTGCTGTGGAAGCGCTCGGCCGCCGTGCGCGCAGCGGGCTGGTTCTGCTTCTATTCCGTCGCCGTGTGGCTGGTGACCTCACGCTACCCTCGCTATCTCACAGCATCATTTCCGTTGCTCGCGCTGATGGCGGCCATCGGCTGGCAGGTGCTGTTCGGCTGGATCGCCACGGGTCTGCGCCGCGCGTTCGGTGGCAAGGGTGCGGCCGCCGCCGATGCAGGCGCTGAAGCACCTGCCGCCGCAGCACCCGCCGGCCGCCTCGGCCTTGCCGGCGACTGGATCGTCGTGCTGCTCGTGGCCGCGCTGGCCGCAGTGTCGATGAAGCAGACCGCCATCAAGGTCGCGATGATCTCGCCCACGCCCGAAACGCGCGAGGCCTTCCTGCGCCAGCACGTGCCGGGCTATGCCGCCATGGACTACCTGCGCCAGCATGCCAACGGGCGCGTCTACCAGATTGCGCTGAACGAGGCGATCTATTACGGTCCCAATCCGATCTGGGGCGATACGCTTGGCCCGTGGCGCTACCGCGATTTCCTGCTGCTGCCTCCGGGCGACATGGCGGTCAAGCTCGCAGGGCTGGGTTTCACGGCCATCGTCATGCCCACCTCGATGGTGCCCACGCTCGCCACCCGGCCCGGCTTCGACCAGCATTTCGCCCTGCTGTATGAAAAAGACGGCGGCCGGGCCTATCGCATTCTTTCGACCGCACCATGACCGACGACAACAACCAATTTGCCGCAGCCCGTGCACCCCTGCGCATCGCAGCGGTGATCCCCTGCTACAACGAGGCGTTGTCGATCGCGCAGGTGGTCGCGCAATTCCGCGCGGCGCTGCCAGATGCCGAGATCCACGTCTTCGACAACAACTCGAGCGACGACACCGCCGCCATCGCGCGCGAGAGCGGCGCCTTCGTGACGCACGTGGCGGCGGCCGGCAAGGGCAACGTCGTGCGGCGCATGTTCGCCGACGTCGAGGCTGACGTGTACGTCACGGTCGACGGCGACGCCACTTACGACGTGGCCAGCGCTCCGCGGCTCGTGGATCTGCTGGTGGAGCGCAACCTGGACATGGTGGTGGGCTGCCGCGTCGACGATGGGCAGAACGCGCTCACCTATCGTGCCGGCCACCGCTTCGGCAACCGCATGCTCACCGGCGCCGTGGCGCAGCTGTTCGGCGGCGGCCTGACCGACATGCTGTCGGGCTACCGCGTGTTCTCGCGCCGCTATGCCAAGTCGTTTCCGGCGCTCTCGCACGGCTTCGAGATCGAGACCGAGCTCACGGTGCACGCGCTCGAGTTGCGCATGCCTTATGCCGAACTCGACACCACCTACAGCACGCGGCCCGAGGGTTCGCACAGCAAGCTCTCGACGTATCGCGACGGATGGCGCATCCTGCGGACCATCTGCAAGCTGTTCATCAGCGAACGGCCGCTGCAGTTCTTCACGATCCTTGCGGCAGTGCTCGCGGTGGGCGCCATCGCGCTGGTCATTCCGCTGCTCGTCACCTACCTGCACACCGGCCTGGTGCCCCGGCTCCCCACGGCGGTGCTGGCGACCGGCGCCATGCTGGCCGCGATGCTGTCGATGGTCTGCGGCGTCGTGATGCACGCCATCCGGCTCGGCCGCCGCGAGGCCAAGCGGCTGCGCTACCTGGCGACGCCCGGCGTGCGCCACTTCGCCGGCAAATGAAGCTTGGCCGGCAGTTTCTGTCGTTCGCGGTGGTGGGCGCGATCGGCTTTGTCGTCGACGTGGCCGTGCTGTACCTCGTCGCGCCGCTGCTGGGCTGGTATGGGGCGCGGGTGCTGTCGTTTCTTGCGGCGGCAACGGCCACGTGGGCGTTGAACCGGCGCTACACCTTCCGGCGTTCCGAAGCTTCGATGCTGCGCGAGTACCTCGGCTACCTCGTGACCATGCTGGGCGGCGCGGTCGTCAACTACGGCGCGTATGTGCTCGTGCTGCACTGGGCCACGGGCCCCTGGGCGCCCGCGGCCGGCGTGGCCCTGGGCAGCTGCGCGGGGCTGATAGTGAACTTCCTGTCCGCACGCTATCTGGTGTTTCGCGCGAAGTAGCAGTGTGGCTCCCTCCCCCTCTGGGGGAGGGCTGGGGTGGGGGCACGCGGAGCATCCATCGGGCGCTCTGCCTGCCCCCATTCCGACCTTCCCCCAGAGGGGGAAGGAGAAAGGGAAGCGCTGGCGCTCAGTGCGCGCCCGACACCACCACCGGAATCTCGGTCGCGGGCGGCGTGTTGCGGCTGCGGCCGCAGCGCACGATGCCGTCGATCATCACCATGCCGACTCCCGGAATGTCGCCGAGCTGCACGCTCTCGAGCAGGCCCGGCGCCGGTGAATGCTGCGCGCGGTCCATGAAGACGAAGTCGGCGTCGCGGCCCACCTCGATGAGCCCGCAGTTGAGCTTGCGGATGCGCGCCGTGTTGCCGGTGGCAAAGCAGAACACCAGCTCCGCCGGAATGTTGGCGATGGACGACAGCATGGCCACCAAGCGCAGAATGCCCAGCGGCTGCACGCCGGACCCCGCGGGCCCGTCGGTGCCGAGGATCACGCGATGCGGGCATTTGAGTTCGAGCGCGGCCTTGGCCGCGGCAATGGCGACCTTCTCGTTGCCGTTGTGCACGATCTCGATCGCACGCGAGCTCTTCTCGCACAGCTCGCACACATGCGCCTCGGGCAGCGAAGTGTGGCCGCCGTTGATGTGGCCGATGATGTCGGCGTCGGCCTCCAGCACCACGTCCTTGTCGATCAGGCCGGAGCCCGGAATCGAAGGCCCACCGGTGTGGATGGTGCTCTGGATGCCGTACTTGCGCGCCCAGGCGACCATTTCCTTGGCCTCGTAGCCGGCTTTCACCGAGCCCAGGCCCACTTCGCCGAGCAGGCCCACGCCGGCTTCGGCGAGTTCCTTGAAGTCGCTTTCGACCATGCCCTTCTCGATGACCGGCGCGCCCGCCAGCACCTTCACGCCGCCGGGGCGAAAGTTGTCGAACGCGCGCTGCGCGGTGATGGCCAGCGCCTTCAGGCCCACGATGTCCTTGGGCCGGCCCGGCAGGTGCACTTCGCCGGCCGAGATCATGGTCGTCACCCCGCCGTGCATGGTGGAATCGATCCAGCCGATCTGGCCCTGACGCGGCGTCCAGTCGCCGAACACCGGGTGCACATGGCTGTCGATAAGGCCCGGTGCCACGCAGGTCTGCTTCGCGTCGATGACGGTCTTCGCGCCTTCGAGGTCGCAGTCTTTTTCCTTGCCCACCGCAACGATCAGGCCGTCGTTCACCACGATGGTGTCGGCGTCCAGGATGGGCTTGTCGATGTCGCCCGAGAGCAAGAGCCCGATGTTCTTTATGACGACTTTGCCCGACTTGCCGCCGGCTGCGATTTCTGCCATTTTGTGTTGTCCTCGTCGTGGGAGTTGTCGGGTGCCTCGTCTGCGCGCACGGTGCGCAGCACGGTCTCGATCACGAAGTCTTCCCAGTGCGTGATCGCCTCTGGCGATTCCAGCGGCTCGCCGAGGAAGGCCGTGAGCGTGTGCCGGTTCGAGGTGTAGAAGTAGCCGGTGGACGCGATCAGCAGGTAGATGTCGCGTGCAATCAGGTTGCTGCGAAACAGGCCCTGCGCCGTGCCGCTCGCCAGGATTTCTGCAATGATCGCCACCGCCCGCGATGAGTATTCGCGCGCCCGCAGCGACTTGGAGATGTGCCGCCCCTTGTGCAGGTTCTCGGTGTTCAGGAGCGTGACGAACTCGGGGTTCTTGCGGTAGTAGCCCAGCACGAAGCGGATGACCTCGGTGAGCGCCTCCACGGGCCGCGAGGCGTCGAGCGCAATGGCGGCCTCGGCATCGTCCATGCGCTTGTAGATGCCTTCGAGCACTGCAATGAAGAGGCCTTCCTTGCTGCCGAAGTAGTAGTAGATCATCCGGTCGTACGACTTGGCCGCCTTGGAGATTTTCTCCACGCTGCCGCCGTCGTAGCCGTACTTGGCGAACACTTTGGTCGCCGACTTCAGAATGCTGTCGCGCGTGGCCTGCGCCGCGGCCTCGCGCACGCCGGTGCGGCGCTGGGGCTTGGTTGCAGCCGGCTTGCGTTCCATTACCGGCGGTCGCCGCCGGGCCGCCCCAAGGCGGACCGCGCCTCCCCCTCGGGGGGTGGAGTTACACGAGCGAAGCGAGTGAAAAGCCGGGGGGCGAACATTATTTTTCCGCGAAGGCGCGTTCGACGACGAAATCGCCCGGCGTCGAGGTGTTGCCTTCCTTGAAGCCGCGCCCTTCGAGGATGTGCTTCAGGTCCACCAGCAGGCCCGGGCTGCCGCACAGCATCACGCGGTCTTCCACCGGGTTGAGCGGGGGCAGGCCGAGGTCGTCGGTGAGCTTGTTGGTCGAGATCAGGTCGGTGATGCGGCCCTGGTTGCGGAACTCCTCGCGGGTGACCGTAGGGTAGTAAAGCAACTGCTTCTCGACCATCTCGCCCAGGAACTCGTGCTTGGGCAGGTGGTCGGTCACGAGGTCGTGATAGGCCAGCTCGTCGACCTGGCGTACGCCGTGCACCAGGATGACCTGCTCGAACTTCTCATAGGTCTCCGGATCGCGGATGATGCTCATGAACGGTGCGAGGCCGGTGCCCGTGCCGAACAGGTACAGGCGCTTGCCCGGCAGGGTGTAGTCGATCAGCAGCGTGCCGGTGGGCTTGCGGCCCACGATGATGGTGTCGCCCACCTGGATGTGCTGCAGTTTCGAGGTGAGCGGGCCTTCTTCCACCTTGATGCTCAGGAACTCGAGATGCTCCTCGTAGTTCGGGCTCACGATGCTGTAGGCGCGCAACAGGGGCTTGTTGTTGACCTTCAGGCCGATCATCGTGAAATGACCGTTCGAGAAGCGCAGCGCCGGGTCGCGCGTGGTGGTGAAGGTGAACAGGCGGTCGGTCCAGTGGTGGACGCTCAGGACGCGTTCTTCGCTGAATGCACTCATACGGAACTCAAGAGTTGGTTGAACAGTGGGAAGGTGGCTGGGCCGAAATGCACGCCCCTGGGGCGCGAGCCTTCGGCCGGCTGCGAACCCTCCATTGTCGTTGGTCGGAAAAACCCCCGATGGATACCGCGAGAAAACACCATTGCAAGCATCGGGCCTGTTTGCTACATTGACCGCGAATGTAGTGAACGCAACATGAAAGTGTAGGGAATGCTACACAAACGGAAGGCGGTGCACAAGCGGGCAGACGGCACGTTTGTTGCAACCCTTCGCAGACCGAGATTCCGACGCCGACCCGCACCACACGCCCACGAGATCGCCCTGATGACAGAACACACCAAGACAGACGGACTGCCCGGCATGGACATGCCGGTGGCCTTCGACGCCGGCGGCAGCGCCTTCGGCAAGGCGCCACCGCGCAACGAGCGAATGAGCACCGCCAAGGTCGAGTGCAACGCCTGTCCGGTGCTGTGCCAGATCTCCGACGGCCGCACCGGCGCCTGCGACCGCTACGCCAACAGGGAGGGCGTGCTGGTGCGCGTCGACCCCGT
Source organism: Variovorax sp. OV700 (assembly GCF_900099805.1). Classification (GTDB taxonomy): domain Bacteria; phylum Pseudomonadota; class Gammaproteobacteria; order Burkholderiales; family Burkholderiaceae_C; genus Variovorax. The sequence continues at coordinate 161,266 of NZ_FNDR01000013.1, forward strand.
GGTCCTGCTGCGCCGCGAGATCGCGAGCGAGGCCCCGGTGCTGGTGCCCTTCGACCGGCCCGCCGCGGAGAAGGCCGAAGCCGGCGCGCCCGACTGGAGCGGCGACCTCCTGCGCGCCGACGAAGTCTTCGTGACCGGCGTGGGCTCGTCCACCACCTATCCCGACTACAAGCCGGCCCCCTTCATCGTGGCTTCGAAAGCCCAGGGCGTCGACATGGTCACCGTCGTCACCGAAGGCATCTTCAGCTACTGCAGCTTCAAGGTGAAGATCGACACCGACCGCTTCCTCGGCTCCGAGCAGGCCAACGTGCGCTATCGCGGCGAAGTGGTCGGCCACGTCACCACGGCCGAATACGGCTCGCAGATGCTCTCTCTCGGCGGCGTGCACCACCTCACCGGCGGCAGCAAGAAGGAAGGCCGCATGACGGCCGAGCTGATGCAGCTCCTGGGCAACAAGAAGGCCGTCGAGTGCACCATCGACGGCGGCTCTACCCTCGTCATCCAGGCCGGCAAGGCGCCCATCGTCAACGGCGTGGAAGAGCAGCGCATGCGCGTGGGCTGCGGCTCGGCGGCCGTCGGCATCTTCGCGCGCCAGTTCGCGGGCGTGGCCGACGAGGTGGTGGTGGTCGACGACCACATCACCGGCGTGCTCACCGAGCACCAGGCCGGGCGCTGCCTCGACATGGCGCCCTCGGGCATCCAGATGCTGGGGCGCAAATCCACGCCGGGGCGCTACTTCCAGGTGGCGAATCCGGGCAACGGCTGGGGCGGCACCGACATCGCCGATCCACTCTCGATCATCGAGGGCTGGGAAGAAGGCGTGGCGCGCCCGGGCCTGCGCCTCCTGATGACATCGACCACCGGCGAGCATGCGCAGTGGTATGTGCTCGATGACGCATTGAAGCCTGTCGAGCAGCCCATGCCCGCCGAAGTACGCCGCATCGTCGAGCGCATCGGCGAAAACTGCGAGCCGTCGCTGTGCACCGTGCTGTTCCTCGGCGGTGCGGGCGGCAGTCTGCGTGCCGGCGTCACCGAAAATCCCGTGCTGCTGACACGCGCCATCAAGCGCGCGCTCGTCAACGTGACCTGCGGCGGCGCGCCGGCCTATGTGTGGCCCGGCGGCGGCATCACCGTGATGGCCGACGTCATGCGCATGCCCGACAACAGCTTTGGCACCGTGCCCACTCCGGCCATCGTGGCGCCCATCGAGTTCAGCATGCGGCGGGACGACTACCAGGCGCTTGGCGGGCACATGGAACACATCTTCTCGCTCGAGCAGGCGCTTGCGCGCGGCGCGTGGCAGGAAGACGGCGCGCCCTTGTCACGCCAGTGGGTCGTCATGGACGACGCGAATCCGTGGCCGCTCGGCCACCCACCCATGCTGGGCTGAACCATGACCGCTCAACGCGCCGCGCTCGACAAGAACCGCTGGCACTTCAACCACGGTCCGATCGACATCGTGGCCGAGGCGCATGGCGACCCGTATGCCGTGGCCGCCGCGCACGACGCCGCATGGGCGCGCTTCGGCCATGTGCTGGCCGAGCTGGTGCGCGAGCTGCCGCTGCTGCGCCTGCCCGCGAGCGACAACATGCGCCCGCGCGGTGTGGTCGGCAGGCGCATGTGGGACGCCTGCGCCGCGTTCTCGCCGATGTTCATCACACCCATGGCGGCCGTGGCCGGTTCGGTGGCGCAGGAGCTGATCGCGTTCTACGACCGCCCCGGCATCGAGCGCGCCTGGATCAACAACGGCGGCGACATTGCGCTGCACCTTGCGCCAGGGCAGTCGGCGCGCGTGGGCGTCTATGCCGACCTGGCGCGCTTCGACTGGCGCAAACATGTCGATGGTGAAGGCGGCATCCTCACCACCGACGGCCAGTTTGAAATCCGGGCGGAGCAGCCGGTGCGCGGCGTCGCCACCAGCGGCTGGCGCGGCCGCAGTTTCTCGTTGGGCATTGCCGACAGCGTGACCGTTCTGGCCGCGACCGCGGCCGCGGCCGATGCCGCCGCCACGGTGATTGCCAATGCCGTCGACGTGGACGATGCGGCCATCGAGCGGCGCCCCGCCAACGAGTGCAAGGACGACACCGACCTCGGCGACCTTCCGGTCACGGTCGACGTTCCGCCGCTGGCGCCCGCGCAGGTGAAAAGTGCGCTCGACACCGGAGCCGTTTGCGCCAAGGTGCTGCAGAAAGGCGGGCTCGTCTGGGCGGCTTTGCTCGTTTGCCAGGGTCAGTGGCGACTTGTTGAACCCTTATGCTCCAAGGCGCTGCCACAATCGCCATCCGGTGCAGTTGGTTCAGTATTTGCTTAACGAAAAGCAAGGTTCTTTTTCATGATCGATATACGCCGCGTCTTCACCCATGTCGAGCACATCCACCACGAGTTCGGGCCGCGCGCCAAGACTCCGCTGGTGCGCGGTGCCATCGGCGCGGTGCTGACCAATCCGTTTGCGGGTCGCTACGAACCCGACATCCTGCCGATGATGGCGCTGCTCGACCCGGTGGGCGTTGACATGGCGCACAAGCTGCACGCCGCCATGGACGTGCCGCTCGAGCAGATCGCCACCTACGGCAAGGGCGCCATCGTGGGCGCCGCCGGCGAGCTCGAGCACGGCGCGCTCTGGCATGTGCCCGGCGGTTACGCCATGCGCGAACTGCTCGGCTGGAAGGGCGACCGCGCGGCCTACACCGCCGGCAAGGCCGAGGAAAAAACCGGCCAGCCCGGCAATGCGCTGTCCATCGTGCCCTCGACCAAGAAGGTCGGCCCGCCCGGCGCCGCGCTCGACGTGCCGCTCACCAACATCAACGCCAGCTACGTGCGCGGCCAGTTCGACGCCATCGAAGTGCGGGTGCCCGGCGCACCGGCGGCCGACGAGATCGTCTTCATCCTGGCGATGAGCACGGGCTACCGCATCCATGACCGTGTCGGCGGTCTTCGCGCCGAAAACATCAGCAAGTGGGACGGCCTGCGCTGAGCTGCCCGCACCGAGACAAGAAGGAACACAAGACATGACCGCCAACATTCGCAAGCTCGTCATCCAGGTCGACGAGACTCGCAAGGAAATGGGCCAGACGATCGATCCGCCCACGCGCCGTGCCGTCGCCATCGCGGTGATCGAGAACCCCTATGCGGGCCGCTTCAGCGAGAACCTCGACGAGTTGATCGCCATTGGCGAAGAGCTTGGCGCGCTCCTGGGCCAGAAAGCCGTGAAGGCGCTGGGCATCGAACCCGGACAGGTGCAGAGCTATGGCAAGGCCGCCATCGTCGGCGAGAGCGGCGAGCTCGAGCACGCGGCCGCCATCCTGCACCCCAAGCTCGGCGCGCCGCTGCGCGTGGCGGTTGAAAAGGGCGCGGCACTCGTGCCCTCGGCCAAGAAGCGCGGCACGCTGGGCACGGCCATCGACGTGCCGCTCGGCCACAAGGATGCGGCCTTCGTTCGCAGCCACTTCGACGCCGTCGAGGCGCGCGTGTCCGACGCGCCGCGCGCCAACGAGATCGTGGTGGCCGTTGCCGTCACCGACAGCGGCCGTCCGCTGCCCCGCATCGGCGGGCTGCAGGCGAACGAAATCAAAGGCGAAGACGGGCTGCGTTGAATCCGTCCATCACCATTCAGCGCCTGTGCATTCACTCGTTTCTTCTTTCCTCTTTCGATCCCAAGGAGCTTCCTCATGAACCCATTGCGTCACGTCTTCAGCGCCGCGGCCATTGCCACACTGGCCACGGCCCTCGTTCCTGCCCATGCCCAGGGCGTGATCAAGATCGGCGAGGTCAACAGCTACAAGGCCCAGCCCGCCTTCCTCGAGCCCTACAAGAAGGGCATGGAGCTGGCCGTGGAAGAGATCAACGCCAAGGGCGGCGTCAACGGCCGCAAGGTCGAGCTCATCACCCGTGACGACAACGCCAACCCCGGCGATGCGGTGCGCGTGGCCGAGGAGCTGGTCGCGCGCGAGAAGATCGATGTGCTCACCGGCACCTTCCTGTCGAACACCGGCCTGGCCGTGGCCGACTTCGCCAAGCAGAAAAAAATCTTCTTCCTGGCCGGCGAACCGCTGACCGACAAGATGACCTGGCAAGGCGGCAACGAATACACCTTCCGCCTGCGCCCCGGCACCTACATGCAGGCCGCGATGCTGGTGCCCGAAGCGGCCAAGCTCAAGAAGAAGCGCTGGGCCATCGTGTACCCCAACTACGAATACGGCCAGTCGGCCGTGGCCGCATTCAAGACGCTCCTGAAGGCCGCGCAGCCCGATGTCGAGTTCGTCGCCGAACAGGCGCCGCCGCTCGGCAAGGTCGATGCGGGTGCCGTGGTGCAGGCGCTGGCCGACGCCAAGCCCGACGCGATCTTCAACGTGCTGTTCGGCGCCGACCTTTCCAAGTTCGTGCGTGAAGGCAACACCCGCGGTCTCTTCAAGGACCGCACGGTGGTGAGCGTGCTCACCGGCGAGCCCGAGTACCTCGACCCGCTCAAGGACGAAACGCCCAACGGCTGGATCGTGACCGGCTATCCCTGGTACGGCATCCAGACGCCCGAGCACAAGGCCTTCTTCCTTGCGTACCACGGCAAGTACAAGGACTACCCGCGCCTGGGCTCGGTGGTTGGCTACACCATGATCAAGTCGGTGGCGGCCGGCATCGAAAAAGCCAAGAGCACCGAGACGCCCAAGCTCATTGCCGCCTTCAAGGGCCTGCAGGTTGACTCGCCCTTCGGCAAGATCAGCTATCGCGCCGAAGACCACCAGTCGACCATGGGCGCCTTCGTTGGCAAGACGAAGAACGACAACGGCAAGGGCGTGATGGTCGACTACACGTATTTCGACGGCGCCAAGTTCCAGCCGAGCGCGGCCGACGTGAAGAAGTCTCGCGCCGCGGACTGATCTTTTTTTCTTCCCGGAACGCTTGCACCCATGAGCCTCTCGTCCCTGCTGCTTCAGTTCCTGACCGGGCTGTCGTCTGCTTCGTCGCTGTTCCTCGTGGGGGCCGGCCTTTCGTTGATCTTCGGCGTCACGCGCATCGTCAACTTTGCGCATGGCTCCTTCTTCATGGTGGGCATCTACCTTGCCTACACGCTGGTCGACAAACTCGGCACGCTCGGCTTCTGGCCGGCCGTGCTGATCGCCGCCCTCGCGGTGGGCGTGATCGGCGCGCTGATCGAAATGGTGCTGCTGCGCCGCATCTACAAGTCGCCCGAGCTGTTCCAGCTGCTGGCCACTTTTGCACTGGTGCTCGTCATCAAGGATGCGGTGCTGTATGTGTGGGGACCGGACGAATTGCTCGGCCCGCGCGCGCCGGGCCTGTCGGGCTCGGTCGACATCCTGGGCCGGCAGTTTCCGACCTATGACCTGTTCCTGATCGTCGTCGGACCGGTGGTGCTGGGCCTCATGTGGCTGCTGCTCACGCGCACCCGCTGGGGCACGCTGGTGCGCGCTGCCACGCAAGACCGCGAGATGGTCAGTGCGCTGGGCGTGAACCAGGCCTGGCTGTTCACCGCGGTGTTCGCGCTCGGCGCCACGCTCGCGGCACTCGGCGGCGCGCTGCAGTTGCCGCGCGAGCCGGCCACGCTCGCGATAGACCTCAACACCATCGGCGCGGCTTTCGTGGTGGTGGTGGTGGGCGGCATGGGCTCGATTCCCGGCGCCTATGTGGCGGCGCTGCTGCTCTCCGAGATCAAGGCGGTCTGCATCTGGCTCGGCGTGGTCGAGATCTTCGGCTACAGCGTGTCGTTCTCCAAGCTCACGCTGGTGGTCGACTTCATCGTGATGGCCATCGTGCTGGTGTGGCGCCCCTGGGGCCTCTTGGGCCGACCGCAGGCGCCGAGCCGCTACGTGGGCATGCAGGAAGAGCCGCTGCGGCGCGCGAGCAAGGGCTATTTGTGGCTCGTCGCCGCGCTCGGCGTGGTGCTCATGGCCACGCCGCTGCTCACGGCCGATTCGCCCTACACCACGGTGCTGATGATCGACCTGCTGATTGCGGCGCTCTTTGCGGCCAGCCTGCACTTCATCATGGGACCGGCGGGCATGCATTCGTTCGGCCACGCGGCCTACTTCGGCCTCGGTGCCTACGGCGCCGCCCTGCTGGTGCGCGCGAGCGGCATGCCGATGGAGCTCGCGCTCGTCGTCGCGCCGCTGGCGGCCGCCATCGGCGCTTTCGTCTACGGCTGGTTCGCGGTGCGGCTTTCAGGCGTGTACCTTGCGATGCTCACGCTGGCCTTTGCGCAGATCACCTGGGCCGTGGTCTACCAGTGGGATTCGTTCACCGGCGGCAGCAACGGGCTCACCGGCGTGTGGCCTTCGGAGTGGCTGTCGGACAAGCGCACCTACTACTGGCTCACGCTGGTGCTCGTGGCGGCCGGCATCCTGATGCTGCGGCGCGTGCTGTTCTCGCCGTTCGGCTATGCGCTGCGCGCGGGGCGCGATTCGGTGCTGCGCGCCGATGCGATCGGTATCGACGTCAAGCGCATGCAGTGGACGGCTTTTGTCATTGCTGGTGCTGCTGCGGGGCTTGCCGGTTCGCTCTATGCTTTTTCGAAGGGGAGTATTTCGCCTGAGAGCCTGAGTGTCGACAAGTCGGTGGATGGCTTGGTGATGGTGCTGCTTGGGGGTATTCAGACGTTGGCGGGGCCGGTGGTGGGGGCTGTGACTTTCAGCTGGCTGCATGACACGGTGGCGCGCAATACGGATTACTGGCGGGCTACGTTGGGGGCGATCATCCTGCTGCTGGTGTTGCTGTTTCCGCAGGGGATTGCTGGGTTTGCCAAGCAGTTGAGCGATCGATTGCTGCGGGGGCGCCGTTCGGAAGCGGATGTTGCTTTGAAGGAGAAGCGGACTTGAAGTGCGCTTGTCTTTCATTGTTCGGAGGTTTTCTTTTTTCCCGAGGCCGGGTCTCGCCCCGGCGGGCGACTCACTTTCTTTGCTTCGCCAAAGAAAGTAAGCAAAGAAAGGCGACCCCTACTGTCTGCGTCCCTTCGCTGCGCTACGGGCAACCTGCGGTGCTCGACTCCGGCGGGGGTCCGCAGAACTCGCTTCGCTCAAACAGCTGCGGCCCTGATCCCGCCTCCATCTGCGCTCCTCGGCGCATACAGAAGGGGTGGGAGCGGGCAGCCTTCGCTCCCGCTCGGCCCCAATATCAATACCAGCAGTCAATACCAACCACCGGGGCGCCCCGCGCCGCGGTGGTCTGGTGGCCGAGCGAAGCAAAGGCCCGTTCGGTCTCCAAGCCCCTCTGTATGCGCCGAGGAGCGCAGGGTTTCGCGGATCAGGGCTCGCAGCTGTCTGAGCGAAGCGAGTTCTGCGAGACCCCGCGAAACCCGAGCACCGCAGGTTGCCCGCAGCGAAGCGGAGGGTCGCAGACAGTGGGGTCGCCTTTCTTTTGCCTACGTTTCTTTGGCGAAGCAAAGAAAAGTAGGTCGCCCGCCGGGGCGACACCCGGCCTCGGGAAGCAAACGATCAGCACAGATCGAAAGATCGGCAGCAATAGAAAGGCCGCCAGCCCTCACCCCAACCCTCTCCCAGAGGGAGAGGGAGTAAGCCAGAAATGACACTTCTCAAAGTAGACAACCTAGGCAAGTCCTTCGGCGGCGTCAAAGCCGTAGACGGCATCAGCTTCGAACTGAAAGCAGGCGAGCTGCTCGCACTCATCGGCCCGAACGGCGCAGGCAAGTCCACCACCTTCAACATGGTGAACGGCCAGCTCAAGGCTGACCAGGGCTCGATCGTGTTCGGCGGCCATGAACTCGTGGGGCAGAAGCCGCGCGACATCTGGCGCCTGGGCGTGGGCCGCACTTTCCAGATCGCCGAAACCTTCGCATCGCTCACCGTCGCCGAGAACGTGCAGATGGCCATGCTTTCGCACGACGGCAAGCTGTTCTCGATGTGGCGCCGCGCGGCGGACCACAAGCGCGACGAGGCGCTGGCGCTGCTCGACCAGGTCGGCATGAAGGCGCAGGCCGACCGGCCCTGCAGCGAGCTTGCCTACGGCGACGTCAAGCGCGTGGAGCTTGCGATCGCGATGGCCAATGCGCCCAAGCTGCTGCTGATGGACGAGCCTACCGCGGGCATGGCACCGAAGGAGCGCAACTCGCTGATGGCGCTGACCAAGGAGCTGGTGGTCCAGCGTGGCCTCGCGGTGCTGTTCACCGAGCACAGCATGGACGTGGTGTTCGCGTATGCCGACCGCATGATCGTGCTGGCCCGCGGTCGCCTCATTGCGCAGGGCAAGCCGCTCGAGATCCGCGACCATCCGAAGGTGCAGGAGGTGTACTTCGGCAGCGGCAAGACATTCGAAAAAATTGCAGAAAAAGCCGCGGCAGTGAACGCGGCAGTGGGAGCCGCTGCATGAGCACGCACGAAACATTGTTGAAGGCCAACGCGCTGTGCGCCTGGTACGGCGCCGCGCAGATCCTGTACGACGTCGATCTCGAAGTGCGCCGCGGCGAAGTCGTCGCGCTCATGGGCCGCAATGGCGCGGGCAAGTCGACCACGCTCAAGACGCTGATCGGCATGCTCGCCAAGCGCAAGGGCAACGTCAGCTTCCTCGGCCATGACATCTCGAAGAGCGAGCCTCATCACGCGGCGAAGCTCGGCCTTGGCTTCGTGCCCGAAGACCGCCGCGTGTTCACCGACCTCACGGTGATGGAAAACCTCGAAGTCGGCAAGCAGCCGCCGCGCCGCTGGGCAGACGGCAGCGAGGCGCCGCTGTGGACGCCCGAGCGGCTGTTCAAGCTCTTTCCCAACCTGGGTGAAATGCCCAACCGCCCGGGCGGCCGCATGAGCGGCGGCGAGCAGCAGATGCTCACCGTGGCGCGCACGCTCATGGGCAACCCCTACCTGGTGTTGCTCGACGAGCCTTCGGAGGGCGTGGCGCCTGTCATCGTCGAACAGATGGCCAACATGATCCTGGAGCTCAAGGCGCAGGGCGTGAGCATCCTGCTGTCGGAACAGAACATGCATTTCGCCGAGCTGGTGTCCGATCGCGCCTATGTGCTCGAGAAGGGCCAGATCCGCTACCACGCCACCATGGCAGAGCTCGCGGCCAACGAAGAGGTGCGCCGCGCCTACCTGAGCGTCTAGCGCGCGGACGCTTTCGCTTTTGTTTTTCATCAACCACCGGAGCACACCATGCACGACTCGCACCGCAGATCCCTTCTGAAGTCCACGGCCGCATTGAGCTTGCTCGGTGCGACCGGAACGCTGTTCGCGGCCTCGAAGCTCAAGCCCAACGACAAGTCCGCGCTGATCGTGATCGACGTGCAGAACTGTTTCGTCGATGGCGGCACGCTGCCCGTCAAGGGCGGCGCCGAGGTGGTGCCGGTGATCAACAAGCTGGCCGAATCGTTCGAGAACATCGTGGTCACGCAAGACTGGCACACGCAAGGCCATGCGTCGTTCGCGAGCGCGCATGCGGGCCAGAAGCCGTTCAGCAGCATCAAGCTCTCGTACGGCAACCAGGTGCTCTGGCCCGACCACTGCGTGCAGGGCACCGACGACGCGGCGCTGCACAAGGACCTGAAGCTGCCCACTGCGCAAGTCATCATCCGCAAGGGCTTCCACAAGGGCGTGGACAGTTACTCCGCCTTCGAGGAGGCCGACCGCAAGACCGCCACCGGCCTGGGCGGCTACCTCAAGCAGCGCGGCATCAAGACGGTCTACGTGGCCGGGCTGGCCACCGACTTCTGCGTGGCATGGACCGCGCTCGATGCGCGCAAGGCCGGCTTCGAGGTCTACGTGATCGAGGACGCCACGCGCGCCATCGACCTGAACGGATCGCTCGCCGCGGCATGGAAGCAGATGACGGCCAAGGGCGTCAAGCGCATCCAGTCCTCGGACATCCAGGCGGCCTGAGCGCCTTCTCTGCCACCACAATCACCACCCTCGCAACAACAACGACAGCAAAGAGCTTGACGACGCATGACGATTTCGATTTCAAGGCGCGCCCTGGTGGCGGGCGGCGCAGCCCTGGCAATGGGCCCTGGTCTTCTACGTTCGGCACGCGCGGATAACGGCGTCACCGACAACCTCATCCGCATCGGCCAGTCGGCCGTGTTCAGCGGTCCGGCCAAGGACTTCGGCGTCGACTACCGCGCGGGCATCAAGCTCTATTTCGACCGGACCAACAAATCCGGTGGCATCAACGGCCGCAAGATCGAACTCGTCTCCTACGACGATGCCTACGACCCCGCGAAGACGGCTCTCAACACGGCCAAGCTGATCGACGAGGACAAGGTCTTCGCGCTCGCGGGCTTCGTTGCTACAGGCAACCTCGCGGCCGCGATGCCGCTGGCCGAGAAGGCGGGCGTTCCCATGTTCGCACCGCTGGTGGGCACCAGCTCGTTTCGCGCCAAGGTCAATCGCCTGCTGTTTCACGTACGTGCCGGCTACGACCTCGAGCTGCGCAAGATCATCAGCCATCTCTCGACCATCAGCCTCTCGTCCATTGCCGTGGTCTACCAGGACAGCGCCTTCGGCAAGTCGAACCTCGCCACCTGCGAGAAGCTCGCCGCCGAATACAAGGTGCAGGTCGTAAAGGCGCTGCCGCTGGCCATTACCGCCGATGACGCCAAGCAGGTCGTCGCCGGGCTGGCCGAGGCCAAGCCTGGTGCGGTCGTGATGATCATGGCGGGACGCATGGTCGAGGTCTTCATGCGCGACTACCGTGCGAACGGCGGGGCGGCGCCGCTCTACACGCTGTCGGTCGGCATCACCGATGCGACGGGTTCCGCCAAGCGTCTCGAAGGCAAGCTCGCGGGCCTGGTCACGGCCAGCATCGTGCCGCCGCCGGAAGCATTGCGCGTGCCCATCGTGGCCGACTACCAGCGCGACCGCGCCGAGTTCGGCGAGAAGATCGACGGCTACACGGCGCTCGAAGGCTACATCGCCTCGCGCGTGATGGTCGAAGGCCTGCGCCGCGCGGGCAAGACGCTCACGCGCGACAGCTTCATCGCGGGGCTCGAAAGCATCGGCAACACGCGCTTCGGCGATTTCCCGGTCGAGTACAGCGCGAAGAACCACAACGGCTCGACCTTCGTGGACCTGGAGATGTACACCCGTGACGGACAGCTGCGGCGCTGAGCCGCTGCAATTGCAGGTCAACGGCCAGGCCTGTTCGATTCCGGGCGTGCCGCGCGAGGCCACGCTGCTGCATCTGCTGCGCAACGACCTCGGCCTGAACGGGCCCAAGTACGGTTGCGGCCTGGGCCAGTGCGGCGCCTGCACCGTGCATGTCGATGGCGTGGCGGCCCGTGCCTGCGTGATTCCCGCGCATGGCGTGGCGGGCCGCGCGGTCACCACCCTGGAAGGTCTCGGCACGCGCGGCCGCTGGCATCCAGTACAGGCAGCTTTCGAAGACGCACAGGCCGCGCAGTGCGGCTATTGCCTGAACGGCATGGTGATGCAGGCCGCGGCGCTGCTCGCGCGCGATCCGCATGCGAGCGAGGCGCGCATCCGTAGCGAGCTCTCGGGGAACCTGTGCCGCTGCGGGACGCATATTGAAATTCTGGACGCGGTGCAGCGTGCTGCGGTACGCATGCAAGAGGTGGTGCGTTCATGAGCCGCTCGTCGTGTCCCCTCTCCCTCAGGGAGAGGGAGCAAGTCAGGGGGCAAAGAGCATGACGCGGCGCGCCGATCTTCCGCGCACACGCGCGGACTTTCTCTCGGCCAACGGCGTGTTGTTGGTGGTGCGCGAGACCCCACCCGCACCACCACCCGCCAAGGGCCAGCCCACAGCCATCGCAGGCAACCCCATCGAGGGCGACGAGATCCTGCTTGCGGTGTGGGACGACGGCAGCGCGTCGGCGCTCAACGGCCACGTCGACCTGGGCACCGGCATCCAGACGGCGCTGGCGCAGATCGTGGCCGAAGAGCTCGACCTTGGCATGCCCTGCGTGCGCATGATGCTCGGCGACACCGCACGCGCGCCCAACCAGGGCGCAACCATCGCAAGCGCCTCGATCCAGATCCATTCGCAGCCACTGCGCCTGGCCGCCGCGCAGGCGCGCGCGTGGCTGCTTGCGCGCGCGGCCGAGCGGCTCGGCATGCCGGTGAAAGCGCTGCAGGTGCGCAACGGCGTGGTGCGCGTGGCCGATGAGCCCGATCGCCACGTCAACTACGCCGAGCTGATCGCGGGGCAGCGCACCGTGCTGCGGCTCGACCCCGCCGCCGAGCTCAAGCACCCGGTCGACTACCGCATCGTCGGCACGCGCCAGGCGCGCGTGGACATTCCCGCCAAGCTCGCGGGCGAGAGCGTCTTCGTGCACGACATGCGCGTGCCCGGCATGCTGCACGGCCGGGTGGTGCGACCGCCGTATGCCGGTGCGGACCACGGCGACTTCATCGGCAACACGCTCGAAGCGGTGGACGAATCGTCGATTGCACACATTCCCGGCATTCGCGCGGTGGTGGTGATCCGCGACTTCGTCGGCATCGTGGCCGAGCGCGAAGAGCACGCCGAGGAGGCGCTGCGCGAACTGCGCGTCACGTGGAAGCCCTGGCCCGGCATGCCGGACCTCTCCGACCTGGCGCAGGCCTTGCGCGACAACCCGTCGACGCAGCGCCTGCTGGTCGATGAAGGCGATGTCGATGGCGCGCTTGCCGCGGCCGCCCAGCCGATGCATCGCACCTACGTCTGGCCCTACCAGATGCACGCGTCCATCGGACCTTCGTGCGCGCTGGCCGAATGGCAGCCGCAGGATGGCAGCGGCCTGCGGCTTCGTTGCTGGGCCGGTTCGCAAAACCCGCACGTGCTGCGCGCCGATCTCGCCAGGCTCATGGGCGTGGACGACGTGCAGGTCGACGTCATCCGCATGGAAGCCGCGGGCTGCTACGGCCGCAACGGCGCCGACGACGTGGCGGCCGACGCCGCACTGCTTGCGCGCGCCGTGGGCGCGCCGGTGCGCGTGCAGCTCACCCGCGAACAGGAGCACTCCTGGGAGCCCAAGGGCGCCGCGCAGCTGATGGAAGTGGATGGCGGCCTCATGGCCGATGGGCGCATCGCGGCCTACGACTTCGAGACCTCGTACCCGTCGAACGGTGCGCCCACGCTCGCGCTGCTGCTCACGCGCACCATCGAACCGGTGGCGCAGGCCTTCGAGATGGGCGACCGCACGGCGCGCCCACCCTACAGCGTCGACAACTTGCGCGTGAAGGTCAACGACATGGCGCCGATCGTGCGCGCCTCGTGGCTGCGCGGCGTGTCGGCGTTGCCGAGTTCGTTCGCGCACGAGTCGTACATCGACGAACTGGCCACCGCGGCCGGTGTCGATCCGGTGCAGTTCCGCCTGCGCCACCTGAACGATCCGCGCGCCGTCGAACTCGTGCAGGCCACCGCGCAGAAAGCCGGCTGGCGCATGCGCACCGGCCCAGAGGAGAACGCCGATGGCGGACTGGGCGAGGGCGGAGACATCCTCTTCGGCCAGGGCTTTGCCTACGCGCGCTACATCCACAGCAAGTGGCCCGGCTTCGGCGCCGCCTGGGCCGCATGGGTGGCCGACGTCGAGGTCAACCGCAAGACCGGCGAAGTGCACGTGCGCCGCGTGGTGGTGGGGCACGACGCGGGGCTCGTGATCAACCCCGCGGGCGTCGAGCACCAGGTGCACGGCAACGTGATCCAGACCACCAGCCGCGCGCTGATGGAAGAGGTGCAGTTCGCGCCGCAGCAGGGCGCGGCATCGAGCAATGCGAGCGGTGGTGCGCAACTGCCGGGCGTGCTGCCCTCGGGCGTGGTCGCGAGCCGCGAGTGGGGCAGTTACCCGATCATCAACTTTCGCGAAGTGCCGATGGTCGAGATCATGCACATGCCGCGGCCGGGTGAGCCTTCGCTCGGCGCGGGCGAGTCGTCGTCGGTGCCGGGGACTGCGGCGATCGCGAATGCGATCTTCGATGCCACGGGCGTGCGGTTTCGCGAGCCGCCGTTCACGCCGGAAAAAGTGCTGGCTGCGTTGAATCGGGAGTTTCTCCCTCCCCCTCTGGGGGAGGGCGGGGGTGGGGGCGAGCGGCGTTCGAATGGTGACGCTGCCGTGCCCCCATCCCAGCCTTCCCCCAGAGGGGGAAGGAGCAATGCAGAAGCACCATGGCCGCAGCGCAAAGGCATCCTTGCCACCGGCGCCGCCCTCTTCATCGGCGGCATCGGCCTCATCGCCGGCCTGCTCGGCTGGCGCTCTTCCATCGCCCCGGTCTCGCTCACCGCACCGGTCTACAGCCAAGCCACCATCGAACGCGGCCGCGTGCTGGCCGCGCTCGGCGACTGCGCCGTGTGCCACACCGTCCCGGGCGGCGCGCCCAACGCGGGCGGCCGCGCGATGGAGACGCCTTTCGGCACGCTCTACACCACCAACCTCACGCCCGATGCAGAAACGGGCCTGGGCCATTGGTCGTTCAGCGCTTTCCAGCGGGCGATGCGCGAAGGTGTCTCGCGCGACGGCCATCACCTGTACCCGGCATTTCCGTACACGGCATTCGCCAAGACCAGCGACGACGACCTGCAGGCGCTCTACGCGTACTTCATGTCGATGCCCGCCGTGCGCGCCGAAACGCCGAAGGCCGAGCTGAAGTTTCCGTTCAGCATGCGTCCGCTGATGGCCGGATGGAACGCGCTCTTCCACGATCCGGCGCCGTTGCAGCCGGTGGCCGCGCAAAGCGCGGAATGGAACCGCGGCGCCTACCTCGTCAACGGCCTGGGCCACTGCGGCACGTGCCACACGCCGCGCAACGCGCTCGGCGCAGAGCAGGGCGGCAGTGCCTTCTTGTCGGGCGCCATGGTCGACGGTTGGGAGGCTCCTGCGCTCACCGGCCTTTCGAAATCGGCCGTGCCATGGGACGCCGACGAGCTGTACCGCTACCTGCGCCAAGGCCATACGCAGCGCCATGGCATGGCTGGCGGCCCCATGGCGGAGGTGGTGCGCGAGCTGGGGCAGGTGCCTGATGCCGACGTGCGCGCCATGGCCACGTATCTCGCGTCATTCAATCCCGCGCCGGTGGCCGAGCCGCAAGCCGTGGCGCAGCAGATCGTCGACACCGCCGCGCGCACGCAGGGCCGGCTGCTCGGCCCGGCGCAGCGCATGTTCGACAGTGCCTGCGCCTCGTGCCACCACGATGGCGACGGCCCCACACTGCTCGGCGTGAACACGCCGCTCGCGCTCAACAGCAACCTCACCAGCGCGCGGCCCGACAACCTGCTGCGGACCATTCTCGATGGCGTGCGCGAGCCCGCGAGCCGGGGCATCGGCTTCATGCCGGCGTTCCGCGATGCGCTCGACGACCGCCAGATTGCCGAACTCGCGGGCTACATGCGCGCGCGCTTCGCACCGCAGGAGCCGGCGTGGAAGAACCTGCCGGCCGAAGTGGCGCGCGTGCGCGCGGCCCGCGGCCACGGCGCCGAGTAGCGCGCCAGTCTCCGGCCCGGCAGCGGCAAGGCAGACATTCATTCAGAATGTCCGTTCCCTGAACCACAAGCGCCTCCGGAGACAACATGCCCCTCGATCTTTCCACCGCCACCAGCCTTCCCCGCGACGCCGAGCGCGCCACACTCGTCGGCCGCATCTGGCAGCCCGGCGTGGGCCCCGTTCTCGTGGCGGTGCATGAGGGCGGCTTGCACGATCTCTCCCGGCTGGCGCCGACCATGAGCGACTTGCTCGAACGCGCCGAGTCTCCTTCGGCCAGCGTGCGCGATGCGGTGACTGCCGGCAAGGCCCCGCGCATCGCCGAGCTGGCCGCCGTGCTCGCCAACAGCGACGCGACCGCGCGCGACGAAGCGAAGCCATGGCTGCTCGCGCCCTGCGACCTGCAGGCCGTCAAGGCCAGCGGCGTGACCTTTGTGGAGAGCCTGCTCGAGCGCGTGATCGAAGAGCAGGCGCGCGGCGATGCATCGCGCGCGGAGGCCACGCGCGCGGCGCTCAGCGGCGTGCTCGGCGACAACCTCGCGGGCATCGTGCCCGGGTCGGCCGAAGCCGCGAAGGTCAAGGAGGTCTTGATCGGCCAGGGCGCATGGTCGCAGTACCTCGAAGTCGGCATCGGGCCCGACGCCGAGATCTTCACCAAGGCGCCGGTTCTCTCGGCCGTGGGCACTGGCGCCGACGTGGGCATTCATGCCGCATCGGTGTGGAACAACCCCGAGCCCGAGGTCGTGCTCGCGGTCAACAGCCGCGGCGAGACACTCGGCGCCGCGCTTGGCAACGACGTCAACCTGCGCGACTTCGAAGGCCGCAGCGCGTTGCTGCTCGGCAAGGCCAAGGACAACAACGCCTCCTGCGCCATCGGTCCGTTCATCCGTTTGTTCGATGCGCATTTCGGCATCGACGATGTGCGCCGCATCACGGTGGCACTCGAAGTGACGGGGCCCGAAGGCTTCACGCTCGAGGGCTCGAGCTCGCTCGCAAAGATCAGCCGCGATCCGCTCGACCTGGTCTCGCAAGCCATCGGCGCGCACCATGACTATCCCGACGGCTTCATGCTTTTCCTCGGCACGATGTTCGCGCCGACACAAGACCGTCATGGTCCTGGGCAAGGATTCACGCACGTCGTCGGTGACCGCGTGCGCATCGCGGCACCGGAACTCGGCGCGCTCGTGAACCGCGTGGTCCATTCGGATCAAGCGCCACGGTGGACTTTTGGACTAAGTGCGCTGATGCGCAATCTTGCGAGCCGCGGATTGCTGTAAACGTTCTTTCTACGCTTTAAAAGGAGTTGTACTCCTTTGTGATTCATAGGCAGCACGTAGCAATGTGTTGCTGTTGACCGCGCTTTTCGTTCCCCTCAAGATAACCATTGTTGGTGGTTGTTAATAAATAGGGAGATGGGGTTGTCGCCGAGCGAGATAGAACTATTGCAGTCGTCTGTTGAAGGCCCGCTTCCGTGCGGCGAAGACCTCGAATACGACCCCGACTTCATGGCGCTGCAGCAGGCTGCGACAGGAAAGCGGGAGCAGCAGTTCGGCTCCACCATCATCCCGGCGGAGCCGCCTGACTGGGCCCGTGTCGAGCGCATTGCAAAGCAGCTGTGTCAACGCACGCTCGACGTGCGCGTGCTGGTTCTGCTGACGCTGGCATGGACCGAGAGCCGCGGCCTTCCCGGCTATGTCGATGGGTTGCGCGTGGTGGATGGCATCCTGCAAAAGTATTGGGACGACGTGCATCCGCGCGTGGTCGATGGCGATTTCGAAGACCCGCTGCCGCGCATGAATGCGCTGGCTGCATTGGCCGAAGCCGAGGGACTCGGACGCAGCGTGCGCGATGCACGCCTGCTCGAGGATGCCGGCGCGTCGATGAGCCTGCGGCAGGTCGAGGCACTGCTCGATTCGAGCAAGGCCGACCAGATCGATTACCCGGGCGGCATCGGCCGGCTGCGGGAAGTGGCGCGCCGCGCACAGGAAAAAGCGGCAGCGCCGGTGATGGCATTGCATGCAGCGCTGGAGTTGCTGCAGCGGATTCGCGAGACCTCGGAGCGCGCGCTGGGGCAAAGCTGGGCGCCCGATTTCTCGCGTCTCGAACGCTCGCTGCGCACCGTGGTCCAACTGCTGCCCGAGCAGGCGCAGCCGGCGCCGGCCGAAGCATTGAAGGCCGAGAGCGGCAGCGAGCCGGCGCAAGCGGCCGCATCGGGACCAGGCATTGCGAGACCTTTGAATGGCGCCTCCGGGCCGCGGTTAGCGAGCATTAAAGATATTGAAATATCGACTCGTGATGATGTGCAGGTTTTGCTGGAAAAGGCGTGTCAATACATGGAACGCACCGAGCCCAGCCACCCCGCACCGATGCTCATCCGAAGAGCGCAAAGACTGCTGGACCTCAACTTCTTCCAGATCATCGAAGAACTCGTTCCCGAGGGCTTGCAGAAGATTGAAAGCCTGGCGGGCCGTTCGCTCGGCAGCAGCACCGCTGAATAGCAAGGCAGGCGCCGGCGCGAGAACACAAGGACAGACAGTCAGGGCAGGTCCGACCCACACGCACAGAGATTCAAGAGGAAGCTTATGGCAGACAACCGTGTCAGAAACAGTGGTCAGAAGTTCATCGCGCGCAACCGGGCGCCGCGCGTGCAGATCGAGTACGACGTCGAGATCTACGGCAGCGAACGCAAGATCCAGCTGCCCTTCGTGATGGGCGTGATCGCCGATCTCGCGGGCAAGCAAGTCGACCCGATGCCCGATCTGGCGGACCGCGATTTCATGGCCGTGGACATCGACAACTTCGACGACCGCATGAAGTCGATCAAGCCGCGCGTGGCCTTCCAGGTGCCCAACACGCTCACGGGCGAGGGCCAGATGAATGTCGACATCACCTTCGACAGCATGGACGACTTCTCGCCCGCGCGCATTGCACGCCAGGTGGGTGCGCTGCAGCACTTGCTCGAAGCCCGCACCGAGCTTTCCAACCTGCTGTCCTACATGGACGGCAAGAACGGTGCCGAGCAGCTGATCGCCCAGGCGCTGCAGAACCCGGAGCTGCTCAAGTCGCTCGCGTCCGCACCCAACCCCGCCGTGGCCAAAGCGGTGGAAGCGGCGAACGAAAAGTCGGGCGCCCCCGGCACCCCTTCCGAGTAAGCCGAGTAAGCCGACAGGACCTCCACCATGAGCACCGCATCCAAACAGACAGCAGCGCGCGCGCAGACCGCCACCATCGAGGCGCTCGAGCCCAACGAGTTCTCCGACCTGCTGCAGCGAGAGTTCAAGCCCAAGACCGACCAGGCCCGCGAGGCGGTGCAGAGCGCCGTCAAGACGCTGGCGGTGCAGGCGCTCGAAAGCACGGTCACCATCTCGAACGACGCCTACCGGACCGTGCAGGCGATCATCACCGAGATCGACCGCAAGCTCTCCGAGCAGATCAACCAGATCCTTCATCACGAAGACTTCCAGCAGCTCGAAGGCGCATGGCGCGGCCTGCACTACCTGGTCAACAACACCGAGACCGACGAGCAGCTCAAGATCCGCGTGATGTGCGCATCCAAGCGCGAAGTGGCGCGCTCGCTCAAGCGCCACAAGGGCATCGGGTGGGACCAGAGCCCGCTGTTCAAGAAGATCTACGAGCACGAGTACGGCCAGTTCGGCGGCGAGCCCTTCGGTGCGCTGATCGGCGACTTCCACTTCGATCACAGCCCGCCCGATGTCGAGATGCTCGGTGAAATGGCGAAGATCGCCGCGGCCGCGCACTGTCCCTTCATTGCCGGCGCATCGCCCACCGTGATGCAGATGGATTCGTGGCAGGAACTCTCGAACCCGCGCGACCTGACCAAGATCTTCCAGAACACCGAGCACACCGCATGGCGGTCGCTGCGCGAGTCGGAAGACGCGCGCTACATCGGCCTGGCCATGCCGCGCTTCTTGGCACGCCTGCCGTATGGCGCGCGCACCAATCCGGTCGACGAGTTCGAGTTCGAGGAAGAAACCGACTCGGCCCTGCACAACCGCTACACCTGGGCCAATTCGGCCTACGCCATGGGCGTGAACATCAACCGTTCGTTCAAGCAGTACGGCTGGTGCACCTCCATTCGCGGCGTGGAGTCGGGCGGCGCGGTCGAGAACCTGCCCACGCACACCTTCCCGACCGACGACGGCGGCGTGGACATGAAGTGCCCGACCGAGATCGCTATCAGCGACCGGCGCGAGGCCGAGCTGGCCAAGAACGGCTTCATGCCGCTGGTGCACCGCAAGAACTCCGACTTCGCGGCCTTCATCGGCGCGCAGTCGCTGCAGCAGCCGGCCGAGTACTACGACGCCGATGCCACGGCCAACGCCAACCTGGCGGCGCGCCTGCCGTACCTGTTTGCATGCTGCCGCTTTGCGCACTACCTGAAGTGCATCGTGCGCGACAAGATCGGTTCGTTCCGCGAGCGCGAGGACATGGAGCGCTGGCTCAACGACTGGATCATGAACTACGTGGACGGCAGCCCCGGCACGTCGTCGCAGGACACGAAGGCAATGAAGCCGCTGGCGGCGGCCGAAGTCCAGGTGGAAGCCATCGAGGACAACCCGGGCTACTACGCCGCCAAGTTTTTTCTCCGGCCGCACTACCAGCTCGAAGGGCTGACCGTGTCGTTGCGGCTGGTTTCGAAGCTGCCATCCAACAAGAAGGACAGCAGCTAGTTCAACGGTGTCCCGCTATCGGGCAAATATAACTTTGGGGGTTAATCATGGCAGTAGACATGTTCATGCGCGTCGAGGGCGCAAACGGCGAATCCAAGGACTCGAACCACAAGGACTGGACGGATATCAAGTCGTTTGCATG
>NZ_FNDR01000021.1 GCF_900099805.1 Variovorax sp. OV700
GAACCGCGTGCCCCGTGGCGACAAGTTTTTTCACCGTCTCGGGCGTAACGGCCACACGGGTTTCGCCGGCCGTCGTCTCGGCAGGCACGCCTATCTTCAATGTCACAGCGCGGCACCCAGCGAAGCGCGCAGCAATTTCCCGACGGCCGACCGGGGGAGCTTTGTCCGAAATTCGATGATCTTCGGCCGCTTGTACGCGGTGAGGTTGGCCTTCATGTGTTGCCTTATCGCCTCTTCAGTGAGGGCATCACTGCGAGGCACCACAACCAGCTTCACGGCTTCTCCCGTGAGCTCATCAGGAACGCCGACAGCCGCGCACTCGAGCACCTGGTCCATTTCAATGGCCACGGCTTCGATCTCGCTGGGATAGACGTTGAAACCGCTCACGAGCATCATTTCCTTCTCTCGACCAGAAATGCACAGATAGCCGTGTTCATCAATGCAGCCGAGATCGCCTGTCAGGAAAAAGCCGTCTTTTGTCATGAATCTGGCAGTTTCTGCGTCGCGCTGCCAATAGCCTTTGAACAGCTGTGGGCCTCGGACTGCAATTTGTCCAATCTCTCCCAGCGGCAGGGTCTCGAATTTTTCGTCAAGGATCAGTACTTCAGTTGACGGTGCCGGCGGCCCGACGGTTCCTTGGCGAATGTCGCCGTGAGGCGGGTTGCAGCTTACGGTTCCGGATGTCTCGGAAAGTCCGTATCCCTCGCTAATGGCACAACCCGTTCTTTCGAGCCACCGGGCGGCGATGGGACGCTGCGTGGCCATTCCGCCAGCCGTTGTAACTTTGAGATGTTGCCAATCGACTGTGTCGAACTCAGGGTCATTCATCAAATTGCTGAACAGCGTGTTGATGCCGGGCAGCATGTGAAAGGGGGCTTCACGCAGTTTCGCCAGCATCTTTGCCGAATCACGAGGATCGGTGATCAGGAGCATGGTTCCGCCCAGTTTGATGCTCGCCAGAAGTGTTATGAAGGAAACGATGTGATATAGCGGCAATGCGCATGCGAACACAGGGACTGGTATGTCCGCCAATGCGGGCTGAAACCAGGCGGAGTTCTGAGCTGTGTTGGCCAGTAGACCTTCATGTGAGAGCATTGCTCCCTTGGAAACTCCCGTGGTCCCGCCGGTGTATTGCAGAACCACGGTGTCATTCTTGTCCAGCTTTGGCATTGAGTAGGTCGCGGACATCCCAAGCGAGAGCGCTTGAGGCATATCGACGACTGATTTGGCGCCGGCACGGTCTGCGCGAAGGCTTTCTCGTGTGGGTTCCAAGGCAACGCGCAGATTGCACAGAATCAAATGATCAATCTGCGTCTGGGGGAGGCCGTCCTTCACTGCATCGAACTGACTCTCGAGCAATATGGCCGCCTCAGCCTCAGCGTCCGAGACTTGCAGCAGGAACTCCCGAGCGGTGTAGGCGGGATTGACGTTGACCAATACCATCCCCGCTCGAATCACCCCGATTGCCGCTATCACGTACTGAGGTGAATTGGGAAGAGCGACGGCTACTTTTGCCCCCGCCTCGAGTCCCAGCGTCTGCAGATACGCTGCGATTCCGAGGCTCAGTGAATCCAGATTTGAATAGCTGAGCTCACTGCTTTCGTGGCGAATGGCAATGCGATCGCCAAACTGATAAAACAAACCACTGAAGAAGTCGGCAAGGGTCTGGTACTCCTTCAAGGGCTCGATGGTGTGAGGAACTTGAGGTGGATAGCATGCCAGCCATGGGCGGTCGTTCATGAGTTGCTCCCGCTACTTCGCAGTTGCAGGAACGCCAGCGGTTGCCGGGAGCTTGATGAGCATTTTTCCGGTGTTTCCACCCTCAAACATGCGCTGGAGGGCAGTGGGGAAGGTATCGATACCCTCGAGCACATCTTCGTAAGACTTGATCCAGCCGGCGGCCAGCCAACCTCGCAATGCATGCAGTGCCTCGGGATAACGCTTTTCATAGTCGAAAATGACGAATCCTTCCATCGTGGCTCTGTTCATGAGCAAAGACATGTAGTTTTTTGGCCCACTGCCACGGGCTACGTTGTTGTACTGTGAGACGGCCCCGCAAACCACAATACGCGCACCGCGGCGAATGCGACCGAGAGCCAGATCAAGTACTTCGCCCCCGACGTTGTCGAAGTAGACGTCGACACCCTCCGGGCATGCTTTTGACAGCTGCGCGCGTGCGTCAGACTGCTTGTAGTCGACGGCAGCATCAAACCCAAGGTTGTTTACGAGGTGAGCACATTTCTCTGCCCCGCCCGCAATACCGACGACGCGACATCCCTTGATCTTGGCGATTTGGCCGACCACCGAACCTACAGCCCCTGCGGCGCCAGATACCAGGACCGTGTCGCCGAATTTGAGTTTTCCTATTTCGAGAAGACCGAAGTACGCCGTAAAACCAGGCGTGCCAAGGGCGCCCATGTAAGCCGTTGCTGGCACATTTGAAATATCGATCTTCGTGAGATCGTCGGCATTCATGGTTGCGAACTCTTGAACACCAAAAGCGCCTAGCACAGCGTCACCGACACTGAATCTCGCGTCCTCGGACTGCAGGACCAGACCTGCTCCTGCGGCCCGCATGACATCACCGATAGCGATGGCCTCCATGTAGGACTTGCCTTCATTCATCCACGACCGCATGGCGGGGTCCACAGAAATAAAGGTGACCGCTACAAGCACCTTTCCCTTCTCTGGCGCCTTGATTGCCGTTTTTACCTGCTGCCAGTCGCTTTCTTTGGGCAGCCCACTGGGACGCTGCCTGAGAACGAACTGCTTGTTGGAAAGTTGCGAAAGGTCGGTCATGGGATATCTCCAGAGTTGGAAGTGTTTAAAGTTGCCGATGGGTCGAAAGATTTGCGAATTCAACGACTTGGCTGGCCATGAGCTGAATCTGCTGCACAACGGAAGTCGATTGGCACGCGCCTACAGAATCGAGCGGAGCTTCGGAGATGTTGATGGCGACGCCCATCGGGGTCGGCCACCCTCTCAGGGCATGCACTATCTCCCTCAAGGAAGCCATCGTTCCGACGGCCGCCTGCCATCCCCCCGCTACGGCCATGCACCCGACCGCTCGTTCGCTGAAGTAGGGGCGCTTATCGCTTCTGGTCTCCTCGGCATAATCAAGCGCGTTCTTCATGAACCCGGACACGGTGCCGTGATAGCCAGGCGACGCGATGATGATTCCGTCGGCTCTGCGCAATTCTTCAACGAGCTGCTGGGCTGCACCGTCTGCGGCCGCGCTGGGTTCATAAAGCGGTAAACGAAGCGAATGGGCACCGAGGAAGGTTGTCGTTGCCCCGGCCTTCTCAGCGGCGCTCAGTGCAAGCTGTAGATAGCGCTCGGCACTTGAACCGGGTCTTGTCCCGCCCCCAATGCCAAGGATGCGTGGCGAGGAATTGGTCATCATGCGGCCTCGAAATACTGCAGTTGAGGCCCGCTTTCAACGGCGGACCAGTACTCGCGGATTAGCCTGTCCACCAAAGCGGCTGTCGGCTCAATCGCATTGAGCGATCCCACTCCATGGCCGGCTGACCACACCTTCGTCCAACGCTCGATGTCCGCGTTGTGCACCGGCTCAGCAGACGCGAGTTCGTCCGCATTGATGCCGACCGCGGCCAGACTCTTGCGCAACCAATACGCCGGCACGCCAGAAACAGCTTTGGTCAGGATCAGGTCGTCAATATCCGAATCCAGCAACATTCGACGATACGAGTCGCTGGCCATTGATTCGGGGCAAGCGATGAATGCCGTACCCATGGACGCCAGGTCCGCACCGAGCGTTTCCGCAGCCCGAATACCCGACCCATTGATGATTCCCCCGCCCAAGACGATCGTCCCGCCGAAAAACTCCCGAATGGCGGGCACCATTGCAAAGGCGCTCATCATCCCGGTGTGTCCCCCCGCGCCAGCAGCCACCAGGACTAGCCCGTCGACCCCGAGCGATACGGCTTTTCGGGCATGTTGAACAGAGTTCACATCGGCAAACACCCGTCCGCCATACGAATGCACGCATTCGATGACCTCTTTCGGACTTCCGAGGGCCGTAATGATCAGTGGTGGCCGATAGCGCGCCACTACCTCAAGGTCTTGGTTGAGCCGCTGATAGCTTTTATGCACCAGCAGGTTCACGCCCCACGGCGCATCAGCCGGTCCCAGCTGAGTTGAAATCCGATGAAACCATTCATCCAACATTTCAACAGTCCTGGCATTCGCCGCCGGAACGGTCCCAATGGCACCTTTGCGGCACGCAGCCACTACCAGCTCGACGGTAGACACCAGAAACATCGGTGCGATCAGGAGCGGCAATTTCAACCGGCTGAGCCAGTCTTCAGGCATTGTCATTTGCGTCCTCAAAGCATTGCGGAATTCGTTGGAAGGCCGAGATACAGCCGGCCCGTGAGCTCATACGTGGACTCGCTGACCATCATGTGCTGGGACGCAGTCAAGACATCGCGCAGGCAGCGCTGTAGTGGAGAGTCGTCAAAGATCGCGCTGCCCCCTGCGCAGGAATACACCCGGGTGACGACTTGGACCGCCTCTTCGCTTGCGTGGGTCGTCGCCAGTCGAAGGTCTCGGCGTAGCGCCACAGAAATCTCCCCCGAGTCGGTGGACGCCGACCATGCACGGTCAACTGCGTCAATCAAGAAAGCCCGAGCGGAGCGAAGCTGGGCTTCCGCCCTTGCGACATGCTGCTGAGTTGAGGCGCGCTCTGCCAGAAGACGGGCGCTGCCTTGGGGCGTCTTTTTTGTTGCGAGCTCTATCAAGCTGTCGATGGCAAGACGTGCAATGCCGAGCGCCACCGCCGCAATGCCGACGCCCAGAATGCAAAACACCGGAAACTTGAACAATGCGCCTGCGATCGGCACGTCTGTAAGGATGGATGCCGACAGGCTGGCAGGGACGAATGCATCTTTGACGCTGTACTCATTGCTCCCTGTTCCGCGCAAACCGAGCGTGTGCCACGTGTCGGCTATCGATACTTGCTCCGCCCGAAAAACCATGGAACGATTTTCAAGTGTTCCGTCTGCCAATTTTTCTGGCTTTCCATCCTTGTCCAAAATCACGCACCCGCCGGTGATGAAATCGGCGTTGTACGAGGCTGATCCCCACATCCAACTGCCATTCACCAAGAAGCCGGATACCCCGTCGACCACCGTGCGGACCGCAGTCCCGCGCGGCGCGAATACGCCGGCCATTTTGATGTTCGGATTCTCGAAGAGTAATTTTGCTTCGGGACTGGGAAGATAACCCCCGATGATGGTCGATGTGTTCGAGATAAACGTGCACCATGCCGCAGCAGCATTGGCTTGCGCCAGCTTTTCTACGACGGCCACGAATGTATGCACATCCGCCTCCAGACCGCCGAGTGCGCGTGGAACGAACATTCGATAGAGGCCGGCCTGCGCCAGTCTTTCGGCAAGTTCGTTCGGCAGATGTCGTTCTTTTTCTACGGTGTCGTTTGCCGCTTGCAAGATGGGGGTCAATTCTTGGCATGCGTAGAGCAGTTCATCACGCTGCGTCAACTCTGATGGTTCGTAATCAAACGTCATGGGTAATCTTTCGTTCATTGGCGAATAGAGATTTCTGCATTCACGCGCCGATCACCGCACTGGTGCCGCCATCGACGACAATGGCATGACCGGTCATGTGTTTTCCGGCTGCAGAAGCCAGCAAAAGAGCAGCGCCTTTGAGGTCGTCTGGATCGCCCAGTCGGCCAAGAGGCGTGGTGCTGATGATTCTTTCCTCACCGAACGCCGCAATCACCCCATCTGCCATCTTGCTTGGGAACAGCCCGGGAGAGATCGCATTGACGTTGATTCCATGCTTGCCCCATTCGGCGGCAAGTGCACGGGTGAACGTGATGACGGCTCCTTTGCTGGTGTTGTAAGCGACGCATTCCATCGGCGCCGGATTTCCGCCGAGCCCGGCAATTGAGGCGATGTTGATGATGCGACCCCGCTTGCGCGGGATCATGCTTCCCACGGCAGCCTGTTGGCTAAAGAGAAAAAGACTTCTGATATTCAGGTTCATGACGCGGTCCCACGCTTGAAGCGTGTGGGTCTCAGCCGATGCACCCCAGGAAGTCCCCGCGTTGTTGATCAGGATGTCCAAATGACCGAGCGTGTCGAAGGTTTTGCTGCAAACGCGTTGAACTTCGGACGGGTCGCTGGAGTCAGCCGCAATCCAGGAAGCGTCGATCCCGAGATTTTTCAGATGGGCGGCTGCGGCTTCGAGCTCGGCCTCCTTTCTTGCGGTCAGCATGAGCCGCGCACCAGCACTACCGAGCGCTTCCGCAATTTGGAGGCCGATGCCCCGTGATCCGCCGGTAATAAGAGCAGTGGATCCTTCGAGGTCAAAAAGAGTGTTGGAATAGTGATTCATAACTTGGCCTTAGTTCTCCAAGTGGAGTAATTGAGGGTAAATTTTTTTGGTTGTCGCTCAGGGTCGAGACATTCGACAGGTAGAAGGTCTTGAAACTTCTTCAGCGGTGAACTCCCGAACAGGGGCGAACGTCTTACCCGTGCCTTCGGCGCTGTAGGGAACTTGAGCGCTGACGCTCGTCCAAACAGTTACAAATAAAGGCTGCTGAAGTTGATGGTCCGATTTTCTCATTTCGACCAAACCATTAAAGCCTTTAAATTTGGCTCCTTCCATTTGCTCTGCTACGCGAATCACCTCCGCGGATTGCGCTTGGTGGATTGATTTGCTTAACAATTCGAAGACCAGAGCAACACCATGCGTGTAGAAATCCTCGTTGAATCGCTTCTGGAATTCTTTCATCCAGACGTTCATTTGACCGCCCATGTTGTAGTGGCTGTAAGCGACTTGAAACACGCGATTGTCATCAACTTGGCGAAGTGCGGTTGGAGTCCCGGCAACCACGGCGTAGTAGGTGTAGAAAGAGCCTTTCCAGCCGCTTTCTTCTGCGGCCTTGATAAGCAGTGAAAGGTCTGTACCCCAACTCCCCGTGATGATCGTATCCGCCCCGGATGCGCGCACTTTTGCCATGTAAGGCGCAAAATCGCGTATTTGCGCGAGCGGATGGCGATCGTCGCCAACAATTGTGATATCCGGTCGCTTATCTCGCAACCCAACCTTCGCAGCCTCTGCAATTTGGATGCCCGAGGAATAATTCTGGTTGATTAGATAGACCTTTTTTACCATTGGCCTGTCTTTAATGAAGCTTGTCAACGCCTCCATTTTCATTGCGGTGTCGGCTTCGAAGCGAAAGTGCCAATAGCTGCAGTTGCTGCCAGTCAACTCCGGATCGGTCGCGGCGTGATTCAGATAAAGAACTTCCTTTCCTGGATTGCGTTGATTGTGCTTTTCGATCGCGTTGATTAGCGCCAGTGCCGGCGCTGAACCGGTGCCTTGCGCAATGAACCGAATATCCTGATCCATTGCACTCTTGAGTGCTCCGAGAGTTTCAGATGGACTCAATTTGTTATCGAAGCCAACGATTTCGAATCTCACGCCCGCAGGGTTGGAGGCGCTGAATTGTTCCGCTAAGTATTGATAGGACTTCAGCAGGCTCGTGCCTACGGAGCCCATCAGCCCGGACAAGGGTTCGATCACCGCGATTTTCACGACCTGGCCCTTCAGTGCAGGCTTCTGGTTTTGCGCCAGTGCTTGTCTTGAAAGAGCTAACCCAGCCACTGCCCATGTCGCGATGCGGGCAAAGTGCCTCCGCGTGAAGGTTGAAGGTGCCATCAGGAAAGTACTCCAAGTGGATAAGTTTCGGTCTGGGTAATCTAACTGCCGCAGGATGGGGCGGACCTAGTACTTACCCGAGAGCTGTCGCGATGGCGTCTGAAGGTGATCTAAGGGAAGACTCCAAACGACTGACGACGCGGCGCCCCTGTTGCAATCCTCGAGGTGTCGGTCCCGATGGTCGAACGTTTTCTTCTGCTAAGCTGATGATCCAAACGACCCTTAAGAGCCTTCCGTGAGTGCCTTTGTTGAACCAGATTTGCCACTGAGCGCGCGTGGGTCTCAGCGTCACAAAGACTTGATCGCAGCGGCGCTTCGCGTATTGGTTCGCGACGGGCATCACGCTGTAACTTTGCGAGCGGTTTCAGTCGAAGCCAATGCAAGTCATGGATCGGTCAATTATTACTTCGGCTCCCGAAGCGCCCTGATGTGCGCAGTCGCCGAAGACGTTTGCCGACGAATTGCAAACAACATTACTCTTGTCACTCCTAAGCTTGGGAAGTGCGCGGATGATCCCGATCGGTTTGCCACCGTCCTTGCGGACCACAACATTAAATATATGGTCAACGACCATGCAATGGGCATGGCGATAACCGAACTTTCGCTTGCGGGGTCGCGCGACCAAGAGTTAGGTAGCGTGCTTGTGAAATGGGGAAAGACACATGCCCGTCTGATGCGGGATAGCTTTCTGAAACTTGGATCCAGGGATCCAGATTTGGATTATGCGTTTGTGTTGAACTGTGTTTCCGGTCTCATCATGGCCCAACTCGCCATACCCCGGCGCGACTTCGAGGCGCGTATTCTGCAGCCCTCCTTGCTTCGGCTGGTTCGCGCCATCGCCAATGAAAAATCGGGTGATCGCTCCGGCGACATTTCCTGATTGCGGGTCGACAAGTTCTTGCGAGATCGTCCAATAGCGCTGCATCCGATTGCCGCGGCGGGCAAAGCGTCGTGCTCGGTGCTGGCTCAATCGAACTGGACTTCGTAGTCCACCTGATGCCTGGCGATACGGACGCCAACCAACTCGTCGCGCACTCGCAAATGTTCCGGATGCACGGCATATGCGGCAAGTGCTTCCCAGGATTCAAACTCGCTGTACAAGACGACGTCGCAGGCATATTCCACTCCGCTTGCATCGTTGCCGACTTCCAGGTGAAGCAGCCCGGGAATACGGCCACGCAGGCCTTCGAAGCAACTTCGCAGACGCTCGATGTTTCCCTGCTTTTCCTCGGCCGTGGGGCCACTCACGTCCCACATGACGATGTGCCGAATCATTGCGTGCCTCGGTTCAGTGCGCGGGTTTGTCGTTGTCTTGCGTCCATGATGCGCTTGCGCCGCGGCTCAGCCGCCTGCGCCTGCCGCGCAAGCACGGCATCGATGATGGTGCGATGGTCTAGGTCGCGCATGATGGCTCTCCTTCAGTCCAGCTGCAGTTGGGTCCGCTGCGCGACCGCACCCCACTTGGCAAAGTCCTCCTGGCTTCGCCGTTGCGCCTCTTGCGTGCTGTAGCCCTCGACACGCAGGTCCATCTCCGCCAGCCGCGCCTTGACGGCTGGAGCCTGGAGCGCGGCGCGCACGTCGCGCTGAATTTTCTCGACCGTGGCGACCGGCAGGCTCGATGGCGCCATCAGGGTTTCGAAGAAGGTGGCGTCGAATCCCGGATGTCCGCTCTCGGCGACGGTCGGAACCTCAGGCAGCAGGCCCGATCGTTCTTTTCCGGAGACGGCGATCGCGCGCAGCCGCCCGCTTTGGACATGCGGCAGGACGATGGAGGAGACGATGAAGCCGCAGTCCACGTGGCCTCCCATCACGTCCTGCGCGGCCGGACCCGGACCTTTGTAGGGAACATGGGTGAGTTTGGTTCCGCTCGTCGCCAGCAGCATCTCCATTGCCATGTGGCTCGGTGTTCCTGCACCGCCGGAGGCGTAGAGCCGCGTCGGGGGCAACTGGACGAACTTCGCGAGCGACGTGATTTCTGCGGCGGGGTTGCACACCAGCGTCTGGTTGAAACTGGCGAAGTAGGTCACGGGCTTGAGCGAAGACCGCAGATTGAAGCTCAGCTTCCTGTACAGGTGAGGATTGATGGTGAGGATCGTGTCGGGCCCCACGAGCAGGGTGTGTTCGTCCTTGGCTTGGGCGACTTCTCCGGCGGCCAGGTTGCCTCCCGCGCCCGTCTTGTTCTCGATGACCACTGGTTGGTTCCAGGCGGCCTGAAGCGCCGGCTGTATCAACCTGGCGATCACGTCGCCTGGCGTGCCTGGCGGAAATGCCGCCACCAGGCGCACCGGCTTGGCAGGCCAGGTCTGCGCGAATGCAGAGGGAGCGATCGCCATGGCCATGGCAAGGGCGGAAAGCCGAAGAAGCAGGGTCGTGGCTTTCATGCCGGGTCTCCTCTCGTCGAAGCGACGGAAATTGTTGAAGGCATCAGTCGGCGCGAATGCCGCGCTCCCGGATCACGGCGCCCAGCCGCTTGAAGTCGGCCGCGCCCTTGTCGCCGAAGGCTGCAGGCGTGAGCGGCTCCGGCACGTTGCCGAGGGTTTCGATGGTTGTCCTGACGGCCGGCAGTGCCAGCGCGCGGTTGACTTCGGCATTGATCCGCTGGATCACCGCCGGCCGCGTGCCGGCAGGCGCGTAGAGGCCGAACACCGCATCGGCGTCGAAGCCCTTGAGCCCGAGTTCGTCGAGCGTCGGCACCTCGGGCATCTGGGGCGCCCGCTTGAGGCTTGCCACCGCCAGCATGCGCAGCTTGCCGGTCTTGACGTGCTGGATGCTGATTCCCGGGTCGAAGAGGAAGTCGATCTGACCGCCCAGCAGATCCGTCAGCGCGGGCGCCGCGCCGCGGTAGGGCACGTGGATGGCTGTGGTCCCTGTCTGGCCCGTCATCATCTCGGCGGCGAGGTGAGGCGAGCTCCCGTTGCCGGGCGATCCGAACGAGCGCTTGCCGGGGTTCGCCTTGAGGTCGGCGACCAAGCCCTTGAAGTCTTTGACCGGGCTGTCGGCACGGACCACCAGGTAGAACGGCACGCGTGCGACGGATGCGACGGGGACGAGATCCTTCGCTGGATCGAAGGGCATCTTCGCGTAGATGTGCGGGTTGATCGACACCATGCCGCCGGAACTCATGAGGAAGGTATAGCCATCGGACGGCGACTTGGCGACGAAATCGCCGCCGAGATTGCCGCCGGCACCACCCCTGTTCTCCACGAGCACCGGCTGGCCCAGGGCTTCGTGCAGCGGTGCGCTGATCACGCGGGCCAATTGGTCGGCCGCGCCGCCGGGCGCGAAGTTGGCGACGATCTTGATGGGCTGCTTCGGCCAGTCCTGGGCCTGGGCGATGCCGCACGGCCCGAGGCCGAGTGCCAGCGCCGCGGTTGCGAGCAGGGATTTCATGGGGTGTCTCCTGCGCTTCATCAGAACGGATAGTGGCGGTCGGTGGTCTGCACCGTGAGCCAGCGCAGTTCGGTGAAGGCGTCGATGCCGGCCTTGCCGCCGAAGCGGCCGTAGCCCGAGTCCTTCACGCCGCCGAAGGGCATTTGCGCCTCATCGTGCACGGTCGGCCCGTTCACGTGGCAGATGCCGGAGTCGATGCGGTTGGCCACATCCCAGGCACGCGCGATGTCGCGCCCGAACACGGCGGAGGACAGCCCGTAGGGGTTGTCGTTGGCCACGCGCACCGCTTCGTCGACGCCGTCGACACGCACCACCGGTTTCACAGGACCGAAGCTCTCTTCATGGTAGATGCGCATCTGCGGCGTGACATGGTCGAGCAGCGTGGCGGGCATCAGCGTGCTGTCGGCCTTGCCGCCGCACACGAGCTTCGCGCCCTTGGCGAGCGCGTCGTCGATCAGCGCGTTGCAGCGCTCGACGGTGCTCGCATCGACCACCGAACCCAGCACCACCGGCCCTTTGCGCGGATCGCCCAGCGGCAGCTGCACGGCCTTGGCGGCGAGCTTCGCGACGAAGGCGTCCGCGATCTTGCGGTCCACGATGATGCGCTCGGTGCTCATGCAGATCTGGCCGCTGTTGGCGAAGGCGCCGAAGGCCGCGCCGTTGACCGCGGCATCGAGATCGGCATCGTCCAGCACGACGAGCGGGGCCTTGCCGCCAAGCTCGAGCACCGCCGGCTTCAGGTACTTCGCGCAGGTCTGCGCGATCAGCCTGCCGACGCGGGTGGAGCCGGTGAAGTTCACACGACGCAACGCCGGATGGGCAATGATCGCTTCGACCACCTCGGCTGCATCGGCCGGCGCATTGGTCACGAAGTTGACGACGCCCGGTGGGAAGCCGGCATCCTTGAACGCTTCAACGATCAGTCCGTGGGTCGCAGGGCTGAGTTCCGAGCCCTTGAAGACGACCGTATTGCCGCAGGCCAGCGGCGTGGCGATCGCGCGCACGCCGAGGATCACCGGCGCGTTCCAAGGCGCAATGCCGAGCACTACGCCGGCCGGTCGACGCAGGCCCAAGGCCAGGCTGCCGGGCACATCGGAGGGGATGACCTCGCCGCTGATCTGGGTCGTCATGCCGGCCGCCTCCTGCAGCATGCCGGCCGCCAGGTGCACGTTGAACCCGGCCCACGGGGTGCCAGCACCTGTCTCGGATGCCATGGCATCCGTCAGGGCCTGTGCCTTGGCCTCGATGGCCTGTGCCGCCTTCAGCAGCAGCGCCCTGCGTTCGCCCGGGCCGGTGCGGGACCAGGCCGGAAACGCGGCAGCGGCGGCTTCGACCGCAGCCACCGCGTCGGCCTTCGTGGCGGCCGGCGCAATGGTCGCCACCGTGCCATCGAGCGGATTGCGGCGCTCGAAGGTGGCCCCGTCTGCGGCCTGGCGGTCTTCGCCATTGATCAACATCGATATCGTGCCCATTGTCTTGTCTCCTTGTAGATTCGAAAAAGCGAAAAACCGTCAGGCCACTTCGATCTCGACCAGCATCGGTGCGGTCGATTGCAGGGCCTGGTGCAATGCGGGACGCAGTTGCTCCGCGGTGTCGACGCGCAGCCCCTTCATGCCTTGCGCGCCAGCCAGCGCGACAAAATCGAGATCGGGCAGGTCGGTGCCCGGAACATGCGCGTCGGGCCGGTAGCCGAAGATGCGGGCGAACTCGTACAGCGCGGCATAGCGGCGGTTCTTCAGGATCAACACCGTGACCGGCAGCGCCAGCTGGGCTGCGCTCCACAGCGCCTGGATGGCATACATCGCCGAGCCATCGCCCACCAATGCAATGACCCTTGCGCCGGGCTTGCCAAGTGCCACGCCCACTGCGGCCGGCAGGCCGAAGCCCAGGCCGCCGCTGCACATGGTGTAGAAGGTTTCCGACTCGAAGACCGGCAAGTGGCTGTGCATCACGGGCCGTGCGCTCGGTGCTTCCTCGACCAGGATGCTATCGCGCGCGCGCACGTCGGCCAGCGTCTGCAGGACCCACGCGACCGGCAGGCGCTCGCCGGGCTCGGGCTCTGCGACGCGCGGTGGCCGCACATGGGCAGGTGGTGCCGGACGATCCTGCGGCGCGCTGCACTCAAGCAGATCGAGCAATCCCAGGCGGATGCTGCCGACCACGGAGGTTCCTGTCGGCGCCCAGGCCGCGACCTGCGGATCGTCCGTCAGCTGCACCAGCTCGGTCCCTTCGGGCAGGTGCGGCCCGTCGCCCGGAACATGGTAGGTGAACGCCGGCGCACCGAGCGCAAATACCAGGTCGTGGCCGGCGAGCCGCTCGACGATGCGCTCGCGCATTGGCGGCAAGAATCCTCCCCACAGCGGATGATCTTCCGGGAAGCTGCATCGGCCCGACATGGGCGCGACGTACACGCGCGCGTTGTGCCGCTCGGCCAATTGAACCGCCTCTTTCCAGGCCTCGTCGCGATCGACCGCGGCACCGACCACGAAGGCCGGGGAGCGGGCACCATCGAGGGCCGCGGCAATGCGCGCAAGAAGATCGGGATCTGCGCGCACGTGGCGGCTGACCTCTCGCGCATCGACCGGCAAGGTCTGGACGTCCCAGTCGTCCGACGGAATCGAGACCAGCACGGGGCCGCGCGGCGGCGTCATCGCGATGTAGTAGGCGCGCGCAATCGCCAACGGAACGTCTTCGGCCCGCGCCGGCTCGACGCTCCACTTCACGTAGGGCCTCGGCAGCTCGGGCGCCTGCGTGGAGCCGAGGAAGGGCTCGAAGGGCAGGATCGACCGCGCCTGCTGGCCGGCCGTGATCACCAGCGGCGTGCGGTTGCGAAAGGCCGTGAAGATGTTGCCCATTGCATGGCCGACGCCGGCGGCGGAGTGCAGGTTGATGAATGCCGCGTTGTGCGTGGCCTGCGCGTAGCCGTCCGCCATGCCCACGACCACGGACTCCTGCAGTCCGAGCACGTAGCGGAAGTCTTCGGGGAAGTCGATGAACATCGGCAGTTCCGTCGAGCCCGGGTTGCCGAACACGCTGGTCATGCCGAAAGCGCGCAGCAGCTTGAAAACCGCGTCTCGCACGGTCAGGGTGCTGCCGGCCGAGAGGGGCGCTTGCGCGGGAAGTTCGACGTGTCGCTCCATGAATGCTCCTAGATGAGGGCCGCAGTTTTGCGGTTCGCTTGGTATTCATCAATACAATGAAATGTCTAGAGCAAAATAAGCTGTATGCATACTGAAAAGCTGGACATGAACCTGCTCCGCCTGTTCGAGGCGGTGTACCGCCTGGGCAGCGTCAGCCGCGCCGCCGATGCGCTGGGGCTGTCCCAGCCGGCGGCCAGCCAGGGCCTGACGCGATTGCGGCTCGCGCTGGGCGATGCGCTGTTCGTGCGCGCCAACGGGCGCATGCGCCCGACGCTGCGCGCGGAGCGGCTGGCAAGCGTCGTTCAGCCGGCCGTCGCCGCCATCGAGGATGTGCTGCGGGACGAAGATGCCTTCGACCCCTCGCGCTCGCAGATGACCGTTCGGCTGCATCTGAACGACATCGGCGAGGCGCGGCTGCTGCCGGAACTGATGGAAGCCTTGCACCGCCAGGCACCCGGCATACGGGTGCATACGACGCCGCTGCCGCACGGGGAGATCACCGATGCCCTTGAAACCGGGGCTATCCATTTCGCACTCGGGTTTCTGCCCTCGGTCAGCGGAACGGAACGCGTTGAGCTCCTGCGCGACCGCTACGCGGTGGTGGTGCGGGCGGGGCATCCGATGGCCAAGGCCTCGAAGGCCTCGGATGTCCGCATGACGATCCAGGACCTGCGGCGCCTGGAGTACGTGGCCGTGCGCTCGCACTCGGAGACCTTGCGCATCCTGCAGCAGCTCGGCCTCGATGGACGGCTGGTGCTGAACTCGGCGCACTTCCTTGCGCTCCCGGCCATCATCGCGCGCACGGATTTCGCGGCTGTCATGCCGCAGGCGATCGCACGCAGGTTCATCGAACCGAAGCGCTACGCGGTGCTTCCGGCGGAGCTTCCCCGCAGCGCCTTCACCGTGTCGCTCCATTGGAGCCGCCGCTTCGAGTCGGATCCGGCGCACCACTGGATGCGGAATCTCTTCATTGGCCTTTTCAAGGACTAGGCCGCACTCGCGATCAACAGTGAGCGCTCTGCGCCATAGAGCTTCACACGCTTCCCATCAGCGGAGCGTGATGCCCGCCGTCTGGATGGTCCTGGCATAGCGCACGCGTTCGGCGGCGAGCGTGCGCGCCATGTCGGAGGGCGTGCCGCCTGCGATCTTGAAGCCTATGTCCTCGAGCTTCGCCCGCGTCCCCGGCGCGGAGATCACGGCCTGGATGTCGCGGTTGATCTTCGCCACCACCGCGGCCGGCGTGCCGGCCGGCGCGAAGTATCCCTGCCAGCTCTCCACGGCAAAGCCGGGCAGGCCGGACTCGGCCATGGTCGGCACATCGGGCAGGGCGCTCGAGCGGTACGCGGTGGTTACGGCCAGCGCACGCAGTTTGCCGGCGCGCACGTGGTCGGTGACCGCGGCCAGCGTGATCAGCGTGGCATCCACATGGCCGGCGAGCACGTCGAGGGTGGCGGGGCCGCCGCCGGAGTAGGGGATGTAGTTCACCTGTGCGCCGGTGTCCTGCGCGATCATTTCGTGCGCCACGTGGGCGATGCCGCCGTTGCCGGGCAGGCCGAGACTGATCGACTGCGGCTGCGCCTTTGCGCGAGCCAGGTAGCCGCGGAAGTCGTTGATGCCGGTCCTCGGGTTGACCACGAGGATCTGCGGATTCACCACCGCCTTGATCACCGGCCTGAAGGCCTTCTGC
The DNA here is from genome assembly GCF_900099805.1 of Variovorax sp. OV700. Lineage (GTDB taxonomy): Bacteria > Pseudomonadota > Gammaproteobacteria > Burkholderiales > Burkholderiaceae_C > Variovorax. Next base: position 15,925 of record NZ_FNDR01000021.1, read on the forward strand.
GCGTCGTAGGGAAGGCGCTCGAAAAGAATGGCGTTGAGCGTCAGGCCCTCGCCCTGCTGCAGCAGCGTGTGGCCGTCGGCCGGCGCCTTGGCCACGCGCGCGGCGCCGATGGTGCCGCTGGCGCCGGCCAGGTTCTCGACCACCACCGGCTGGCCCCAGCGTTCGGTCAGGCGTTCGGCGATGAGTCGCGTGAGCTTGTCGGCGCTGCCACCCGCGGCCACGGGCACCACGATGTGCACCGGTTTCGACGGGAATCCGGCCGCATCGTCGGCAGCGGCAGCGGCAGCGGCAGCGGCAGCGGCAGCGGCAGCGGCGAAGGGGTGAAGGCTTGCAAGGGCCAGGGCGCTTAGCAGCAAGGCGCGGCGACGTGCAGAGGGCATGAGGAATGTGTGCATCAGGCTGCGCAATCTAGAGGCGCATCCGCTCCAGGCCAACGAAGCAAACCGGATATGCGTAATCGAAAAACTTCGTTGGGAGCGCGCAGCCTGCTGCGTAGGCTGTCCGCAGCCTTGCTTTTCTTCTCTTGCCTGAAAGCCCCCATGAGCCTTAGCGAACTGTCCATCGAAACCGCGGGAAACGATGTCGCCAGCGACCGCGCGCGCGCCGTCGAAGCCTTCCTCGCGCAGGTCCGAAGCCTGCTGCTTCCCGGCGCAGCCGTCTCCCACGACACGTTGCAGCCCGTGGCCGATGCGCTGGTTCGGCTGGGTCAGCGCCGCGCGCTGTTTCCGGCCGCCCACTTCCCGGTCGATGCCGAGCACCCCGCGCAGGTCTACCGGCTGGCCGAGGACGTCGACGGCGGGTTCGCGCTGTACCTGTCGGCCGGCGTGGCAGGCAAGGCCCAGCCGCCGCACGACCACACGACGTGGGCGGTGATCGCAGGCGTGGAGGGCAACGAACGCAACGAGCTCTACCGCCGCGAGAAGACGAGCGACCGGGCACGCGATGCGCTGGTGCACCAGCGCACCGTCGACGTGGCCGCCGGAAGCGCCGTCGTGCTGCTGCCCGACGACGTGCACACCATCGAGCTGGTCGGCGGCCAGGACGGGCGCCACCTGCACTTCTACGGCCGTGCGCTCGAGCTGCTCGACAAGCGCGTGGTGTTCGAAGGCGCGGAGGGCGGCAGCTACCGCTATTTCGCGGCGCCGAAGAACATTCGCCACCCGGCGATCACGCCGCAGGCATTGAAGGCAGCCCTGTCCGACGGCGAGGAGATCGCGCTGCTCGACGTGCGCGAGGCCGGCGTCTTCGTGCGCAGCCACATCCTGCTCGCGGCCTCGGCGCCGCTGTGGCGGCTGGAGGTGCTGATCGACCGGCTCGTGCCGCGCCGCAGCACCCGCATCGTGCTGACCGATGCCGACGAAGCGCTCGCGCACCAGGCGGCGGCCAAGCTAGTGTGTCTGGGCTGGCGCAACGTGTCGGTGCTGGCCGGCGGGACGCAGGGGTGGGCCGCCGCGGGCTATGAACTGTTCAGCGGCAGCAACGTGCCGAGCAAGGCCTTCGGCGAGATCATCGAGCACCAGAAGCACACGCCCTGGATCTCCGTCGACGAACTGCACGAGCGCGTGGAGCGCGGCGACGACATCGTCGTGGTCGACAGCCGCACGCCGGAGGAATTTGCCGACTTCAGCCTGCCGTTTGCTCACAGCCTGCCGGGCGCCGAACTGGTCTACCGTATCCAGGAGCTCGCGCCCCGGCCCGAGACGCTGGTGGTGGTCAATTGCGCCGGCCGCACGCGCAGCATCGTGGGCGCGCAGACGCTCATCGACGCGGGAGTTCCCAATCCCGTGGTTTCGCTGAAGGACGGCACCATGGCTTGGCTGCTGGCGGGTCGCAAGCTCAGCCACGGCCGTGCTGCGCCGTTGCCCGAACCGGGCGAACACGCGCGGCAGGCGGCCCGTGGCCGTGCCGAGAGCGTGGCGGCGCGCGCAGGCGTGCGCCGTATCGACGCGGCCACGTTGGCGCGCTTCGAAGCCGAGTCCGACGAGCGCTCGCTCTACCGCTTCGACGTGCGCACGCGCCAGGAGTACGAGGCCGGGCACCTCGAAGGCTGGCGCTGGGCACCTGGGGGCCAGCTGGTGCAGGCGACCGACGAATACGTGGGCACCCGCCGCGCCCGCATCGTGCTGGCCGACTGGGACGGCGTGCGCGCTTTGACCACCGGCGCGTGGCTTGGGCAACTGGGCGGCCACGAGGTGTTCGTGCTTTCGCCACCGGCCTTGCCGGTGCTGGTGCTGGGCCCCGAACCCGTGCGCGTGCTGCAGCTGCGCGCGGGCGCACCGGAGATCGCGCCGCGCGAAGCCGCCGCCGCTCTGGAGGCCGGCACCGCGGTGGTGTTCGACGTGGAGCGCCGGTCGGCCTACGAGCGCCGGCATATCGCGGGGGCGCGCTTCTCCGTCCCCGACCGGCTGCAGGAATTCATCGCCGACCTGCCCGTGTCGCAGCGCATCGTGCTCACCTCGTCGGACGGCGTGCTCGCGCGCGTGGTGGCGGCGGAACTCGGCGCGCGCATCGGCCGCGAGGTTCATGCACTCGCAGGCGGCACCCAGGCCTGGGCCGCCGCGCGCTTGCCCACGGCCAGCGGGCCGGAAGGCGTGCTGACGGGCGACGACGATCATTGGTACAGCCCCTATGCACACGCCGATCTTGCCAAGCGCGACGCCGGCTTCAAGCAGTACCTGGACTGGGAGGTGGGCCTCGTGGCACAGCTCGAACGAGAGGGTGATGTGGGCATCCGCCTCGTTGCGCCGGCTGCATCCTGAGCCCCTTCGGGCAGAAGGCGCCGGGTCAGACGGGTGATGTGCCCCGGAATGGGCCCCCGCTGAACTTCAACGGGCCTCGGTAGCCGACAGCGCTTGCGCCAGGTCGGCGATCAGATCCTGCGGATCCTCCAGCCCGATGTGCAGCCGCACGACCGACGCGTCGCCGGTCCACTGCCGGTGCTCGCGCAACCGCTCGGGCTGAGCGGCCAGTGCAAGGCTTTCGTAGCCGCCCCACGAGGCGCCGATGCCGAAGAGCGCGAGCGCATCGACGAAAGCGTCGGCAGCGGCCGGCGTGGCATGGCGGAATTCGAAGGAAACCAGCCCGCTCGCCCCGCTGAAATCGCGCTTCCACAGCGTGTGGCCGGGATCGGTGGGCAGCGCCGGGTAGAAGACGCGCGACACCTGCGGCTGCTGATGCAGGAACTCAGCCACCGCGGTGGCATTGCGCTGGTGCTGCGCCAGCCGAACCGGCAGCGTGCGCAGGCCGCGCAGCGCGAGGTAGGCATCGTCGGCGCCGATGGTCAAGCCCAGCGCCTCATAGGCGGTCGAGAGCTTTGCGGCCAGCGCCGGGCTATCGACCACCACGATGCCCTGCATCAGGTCGGAATGGCCCGAGATGTACTTGGTGGCCGCCTGGATCGAGATGTTGGCGCCCAGCGCAAGCGGCCGATGGAACCAGCCGCCGCTCCAGGTGTTGTCGGTTGCCACGGTCACGCCGCGGTCGCGCGCAATGGCGCTCAGCGCGGGCAGGTCCAGCACCTCGTAGAGCAGCGAACTCGGCGATTCGAGGTACAGAAGCCTCGTATTCGGCCGCAGCAGGCTGGCCAGGTCGTCGTGCGTCGGCGAGAAATACTCGACCGTGATGCCCAGCCGCTGGAGCAGCGTGCTGTCGACCCGGCGCAGGGGCGCATACACGCCGTCGGCCACCAGCGCATGGTCGCCGGGCGAGAGCAGCGCGAGCAGCACCAGCGTGATCGCCGACAGCCCCGAAGGCGTGAGGAAGGCGTGGTGCCCGCCTTCGAGACCCACTACCGCGTCTTCGAGTGCGCGGTGGGTGTCCAGGCCATGGCGGCCGTAGGAGGCCACGCGTTCGCCCGCCGCGCGGCGGTGGTGGTGGTCGGCATGCGCGGCCGTGTTCTCGAAGCGCACGGTGCTTGTGCGCACCACAGGCACGTTGACCGGCCCCGCGCCGTCGCGCAGCGCGGCGGCGCCCGCATGCAGCAATCGGGTCGAGGAGCGCAGGTTTGCTGCCGGAGCTTTCGCGCTCATGCCACCGCCTTGCCCGGCTTGAGCTGCGTGGCGTTGTAGTTCACGACCGCACCGGTTTCCAGGTTCACGCCGATACGCTGCGAGAGGGTTTCGAGCGGACGGCCATACAGGTGGAAATGCAGCGTGGGCGTGTCGCCGATCACGTGGATGCTGTGCAGGTCGTCGGGCAAGAAGGCGATCGGCGTGCCCGGCTGCACCGTCATTTGCCGCTCAAGCTCCAGCCGCACCACGGTCGGGTCGCTGCGGTCGTCGGTGCGGCGGTAGATGCGGTTCTCCTCCTGCCCCTGGACCGCCACGATGGCGGCCCAGGTCGTGTGGTTGTGCGGAATCGACGTCTTTCCCGGGTTGATGGAGTTCAGATAGAGCGCCAGGTCTTCGTTGCCATCCTCGGGATTCAGTCGGTAGCGCGTGGAGGCGCCCACGCCTTCGGTGACAGCCGGTGGCGGAAAATCGGCGCTGGTGAACAGTTCGGTCAGTCCCGCGAGCTTTTCGAGGCGCGCCGTGATGCGCACAAGAACGGCGCGATCGAGGGGGTACGTGTTCGCGATGCGGCGGATGTCGGTCAGGGCCTGGTCGACGGCGACGCGGCGCTGGGCGGCCAATGCAGTGCCAGAGAGGCTGTGAGATGTGTTCATGGCTTCACGGGAGTGGTGGGTTCAGAGCGCAAAGCGCAGCCGCTCGAAAGGCAGCGCTTCGGCAAGGGGAGCGGGTCGTGCAGGCGCCGTGCGCGCGCCTTCGCCGAGCGCGCGGCGAAGGAAGGCGCGGGTGCGTTCGCTTTCGGGCCGCCCGAAGATGCGCGGCGCGGGGCCGTGTTCGACGATGACGCCGGCCTCGGTGAAATACACCTGGTCGCTGATCTCCTCGGCAAAGCGCATCTCGTGCGTCACCAGCACGCAGGTCAGGCCCTCCTGAACCAGGTCGCGGATCACGGTCAGCACCTCGCCGACGGTCTCCGGATCGAGAGCGGAGGTCACCTCGTCGAACAGGATCAGTTCGGGGCGCATGGCCAGCGCCCGCGCGATCGCGACGCGCTGCTGCTGCCCACCCGAGAGCTCGCCGGGATAGGCCGCCTCCTTGTGAGACAGGCGCACCTTGTCGAGCAGGGCGCGCGCCTCTTGCTGGGCTGCGGCGCGGTCGCGGCCCGCCACACGCGTGGGCGCGATCACCAGGTTTTCCAGCACGGTAAGGTGCGGAAACAGGTTGTACTGCTGGAACACGAAGCCCACCCGCTTGCGCAGTGCGATGAGCTCGGCCTCGGAGCGCAGCGTGTCCACCTGCGTGTCGCCCACACGGATCGTCCCGCGTTGCGGCCGCAGCAAGCCGGTGATGCAGCGCAGGATGGTCGATTTGCCCGATCCCGAAGGACCGATGATGGACACGGCCTGGCCCCGCCGCACCTCGAGGTCGATGCCCTTGAGCACCTCGTTGGCGCCGAACCGCAGGTGCACGTCGCCGAGCGCCACGAGCGGGGCTTCCTCTGCGACAGACGTGGAGCGGGTTTTATCAATGGCGGTCATGGCGGCGCTCCAGCGCGCGGGTGGCGCGCGCAATCGGATAGCAGTAGGCGAAGAACAGGCCCAGCAGCGTGAAATAGACAAGGATGGTGAAGTCGGTGCGCGCGACCGTGTTGCTCGCGATCTGTGCCGTGTCGACGACGTCGTGCACGCCCACCAGCGAGGCCAGCGCCGTGCTCATGGTGATGCTGGCGTACAAGTTCATCCACGGCGGCAGCATGCGGCGCAGGCACTGCGGCAGCACGATCAGGCGGAAGATCTCGCGGCGCCTGAATGCCAGCGACTGCGCGGCCTCCCACTGCGCGCTCGGGATCGACTGGATCGCGCCGCGGAAGATTTCCGCTACGTTCGCGCTGGCCGGCAGGGCCAGGCCCAGCACGACCTTGATCCAGTCGGGAAAGGGAAAAGTCCACGACACCAGGTGAAGCTCGAACGGAAACACGTACGTCGTGAAATAGACCAGCACCAGCACCGGCGCATTGCGAAAGACCTGCACGTACCATCGCGCGGCAACGCGCAGCACCCGAAGCGGCGAGAGCGCCAGCGCTCCGACCAGCAGTCCGGCCAACGTGCCCAGCGCCATTGCGAGCACACTGATCTCGATGTTGGCCAGCAGGCCGCGCAGCAGCGTGGGCAGCCATTTCCAGAGGTGGACGAAAGCCATGGGCGTGGTGCCTGTGCCGGCCCAGAACACCATGAGCGCCAGCGTGGCCCACGCCGCCAAGACCCAGGGACGGCGCCATGCGGGCGTGCCGGCCTGCGCGTCGAGAGCGGGGGCGCTGCCCTTCGGAAGTGCGAACTCACTGGCCATAGCCGGGCATCCTCAGGCGTACTTCGAGCCAGCGGCCCGCCAGGCTCACGAGCCAGGTCAGGAGGCCGAAGAAGATCAAGATCAGCAACAGCAGTTCGAGGACGTTGTCGCGCTGCGTCCAGATCATGATGGATTCATAGGTCACGTCTCCCACCGCGATGGCCGAGGCCACCGCGGTCATCTTGACCAGGTCGACCAGGTTGTTGACCAGCGAGGGCAGCGCGAAGCGCAGTGCCAGCGGCAGCTCCACGCGCGACAGTAGCTGGCGCTGCGAGAAGCCGAGCGAGCGCGCGGCCTCCAGCGTGACGCGCGGCACGGCCTCGATGCCCGCGCGCAGCGCCTCGGCGTGGAACACGCCCTTGTGCAGCGACACCACGATCACCACCCACACAAATGGCGTGAGCGGATTGCCGCCGGGTAGCTTCACGTGCTGCGTGATCAGCATGTTGAGCACGAGAAACGCGCAATACAGCTGCACCAGCGTGGGCGTGTTGCGCGTGAGTTCGACGAATGCGCGCGCCGGCTGCACCAGCCAGGAACGGCCCGAGGTCAGCGCCGCCGCGATCAGCACGCCTGCCGCGAGGCTCGCCGGAATGGTCAGCAGGCACAGCTGCAGCGTAACGCCGAGACCGCGCAGGAAGGCGCCGCGCTCGCCGGTGTCGAGCACGAAGGCGTAGTTCAGGCCCACCGCCCTGAGGGCGGCCACGGCCTGCGCGAGCAGCGTTTCGCTCATCGACGCTCAGGGCGCCTTGAACCTGGCCTGCAGTTCGGGCAGCAGTGGCTGCGGCGGCTCGATGCCGTTGCGCTTTTCGGTGGCGATCAGCCAGCCGCTGCGGTGCCATTGCTGGACCACCTTGTCGACGGCGGCAATGGTGTCGGCCTCGCCCTTGCGGGTCCACACCACCGACGGCGCGGGCAGGATCTCATCGCGGATCGGCGCCGCGTATGCGGCCCATTCGGCGTTGTTGCGCAACAGTGGCTGGATCAGCGTGGCGTCGTGCACGGCCGCCACGCAGTTACCGCCGCGCAGCGCGAGCAGCGATTCCGCAGAGCTCTTGAAGCCGCGCACCTGGGCACCGTATTGCTCCTGCAGCGGCTTCACGTAGCTGCTGCCCTGGGAAGCGCACACGACCTTGCCGCGCAGGTCTTCCCACTTGGCGATGCCGCTGGTCTTCTGCACCGCGGCCGTACCGCCTACGCGGTAGAAAGGCGTGGGCGCATGGCCGAGGATCTCGCCGCGGTCGGCGTTGTACTCCATCGAGGCGATCAGCAGGTCGACCTTGCCGGACTGCAGGAACTGCACGCGGTTCGAAGGCTGTACTTGCACCAGCTCGGCCTCGACACCGAGCTGCTTGGCCAGGTCGCGCGCCAAGTCGGGGTTCCAGCCGACCAGCTGCTGTGTGGCGGGGTCGATCGAGCCGAAGGGACCGCCGCCCACCACCACGCCGATGGCGACCTTGCCACGCTGCTTGATGCGGTCGAGCGTGGCGTCGGCATGCGCCGCGCCGGCGCACAGGCCGAGCACCGCGGCAAGCGCGATGACGGTGCGGGAAGAAACCAGTGAAGAGGGGAAGGAGGGCCGCGGGTGGGAAGTCATCGAATGCGTCAACGAATGCGAAATGCTAGAGAGTCGAAGAGAAGGCAGGCGGCGATCTTCCGGGGCCGCGGCTGCTGCCGCAACGAACGCCTTCGACTATCGATATGCGTTTTTTCACCCGGGAAACCGCATCGCATCCTCAGACCAGTTGGTTGTTTAGAACCGACTCTTCGGTTGTTGGAGCTTCATCACCCCGCTCCTACAGTGATGGTCATCGCCACCAAGCCGGATGGTGAATGAAGAAGCAATGCACAGGAACCCAAGCGGCGCTCACGCGCAATCCACGCTTCGTGCGCTCGAGGCCAGGTTTGCGAAGCACGGCGGCATAGTCGTTGACGTGGACATCCGTGTCGATCACGGGATGGTCGAGGCCGGCCAAGCTGCGACGTCCATGCCCTCCCGAGACCGGAGATCGAGCTGAGGTGTTCGATAGGACACAAAGTGTCCTATAATGATGTTCCTTCATTCGAACGGCTGGACCGCCGCTATCAAGGAGCGTTGAACATGACTACTCCCGCAGACCAACCATCGCATCTCGCGGAACGGGATGTCCTTCCCGCATGGACGGGCATCGTTCGGCACCTGCACATCACGCCTCGAGCCTTCCTTCCCATGGAGTCATTCGATCAGTTGACGCTCGTGGCCGGCAAAGGCATCGAAGGGGACAGGTACATGATCGGCCGGGAGTCCGGCTTCTACTCCCACAAGCCGGAGGAGGGGCGGCAGATCACGCTTTTCGAGATCGAGACGCTTGAGGCCTTGGCGCGCGATGCAAAGATCCAGATGCTGCCCGAGGAGCATCGCAGAAACGTGACCGTGCAAGGTGTGCCGCTCAATCATCTCGTCGGCCGCCAGTTCTGGGTCGGGGAAACGCTTCTCGAAGCCACCCGGCTGTCCACGCCGTGCCGCCACATCGAGGAGATCCTCGGCAAGGCGGTGTTCGATCCATTGATCAACAGGTCGGGGCTCAATTGCCGGATTCTGAAAGGCGGCGTCATCCGCGTGGGCGACGCTGTCCGCGGGGCGTGATATGCCGAAGGCGATCAAGCATCTTCAAGCTGTCGTTCGTGAAATCGACGCGCCCCTGGCGGGAGTCAAGCGGCTTGTGTTGACCGACCAGGACGGCTGGCGTTTGCCTGCGTTCAGGCCCGGAGCGCACATCGATCTTCATCTGGGCAATGGGCTCGTACGTACCTATTCCTTATGCAACGATCCCGCCGACTGCAGGAGATACGTTGTTGCGGTCAAACGCGAAGAGGAGGGGCGCGGCGGGTCTCGCCACATACACGACGAGCTTTGTGCGGGGCAGGTCATCGGTGTTTCGGTACCGCGCAGCGGGCTGGAGCTCTCGTCCACCGGAATGAACATCTTTGTTGCGGGCGGCATAGGCGTCACACCGTTCGTCTCGGCCATCCTGGCACTGGAGCGTGAAGGCAAGTCGAACTATCAGCTGCACTGGGCCAGCATGGGCGAGCCGAGCCTGATCGACATGCTGGAGCCGGCGGTAAAGGGTGGACGGGTCCACTTGTACAACACGCTCGAGGTCAGTCCGCCCGACATCCGATCCATCGTGGAGGGCTTCGGCCCGGACGCGAAGGCATTCTGCTGTGGGCCCACGGGGATGCTCGATGCATTCGAATCCGCTGTCGCCGAGTGGCCCGAAAGCCGCAAGCACGTCGAGCGGTTCACCGCGCCCAAGCTTGTGCCAACCCTGAACGCGCAGCCGTACAGCGTGGTGCTGGCCAAGAGCGGACGCGAGATGGAGGTGCAGCCCGAAGTGGGCCTTCTTGCCACGTTGGAGGCGATGGAGGCGGACATTTCCGTCTCATGCGCAGGCGGCATCTGCGGCGCATGCCGCACACGCTGGACCGAGGGGCCGCCCATCCATCATGACCGGGTACTGAGCGCTCAGGAGCGCGCGCATGAAGTGATCGTGTGCGTTGCGGAGTGCGCAGGGCCCCGGCTGGTGCTCGACCTCTAGGCTGCTGGGCGAGACACTCGTGCCAGAATCGGACCCCGCAGCAATTTCCAGAGGGTTGCAAGCAGCCGATCGGCCTGCCGTAGACCCGTTCAAAGCCTTGGCACTACACCTCAAGTACCTGCGCGTCCAAAGCGGACTGACGCTGGAGAATCTGGCTCGAGATTCAGGGCTGACGCGCAGCTATTTGTCGAAGATCGAGCGGGGCGTATCCACCCCGTCGATCGAGTCGGCGCTCAATATCGCCAAGGCCCTGGGCGTGACGGTGGACCGGCTCTTCGGACAACAGCCGGAGGAAGACGTCGTTTCGATCGTCCGGGGCAACGGATCCATTGCGGGAGATCCCACGACGCATCTCTCGCTGGTCGCGGGCCTTCGCGACGATCGCGTGATGCGGGCATTCATCGTGCGGCCGGGAAAAACCCAGAAGCGCGGCCGGATCATGAGCCACCATGAGGGCGAAGAAGTCCTCTTCGTTCTCACCGGCCACATCGAGATGCAGATCGGGGCGCGCAAGGAGCGGCTGGAGCCAGGCGACTGTGTGCAGTTCGACTCCACCATTCCGCACAAGCTCACGGCGCTCACCGACGAACCGGCCTCGGCCCTGGTCGTGATTGCCGCCACCGCATAGGCCCTCAGGCGCGGCTCGCCCCGCAGCCTGAACCCAGCCTCAGCGGGACGGCGCGAGCACCCCATTCGAAGAGAATCGCCGCAGCGTGGGCGCCGGCTTCAGCGGCGCTCCGGTGAGCTGCTGCACCGATTCAAGCGATGCACCCTCGAAAAGCGCCTGCACGACGAATCCATCGGCGGTGACGTCGATGATCGCGAGATTCGTGAACACCTTGGCCACGACACCCACTGCCGTGAGCGGCAAGGTGCAACGCTCGACCAGGCGCGGCTGGGCGTCGCGCGTGGTGTGCTCCATCATCACCCAGATCTGCTTGGCTCCCACGGCAAGATCGATCGCTCCGCCGATGGCCGGCGGCGCACCGTTCAGATCGCCCGTGGTCCAGTTGGCCAGGTCACCGTGCTGGGAGACCTGGAACGCACCGAGGATGGCGATGTCGAGGTGGCCTCCGCGCATCATCGAGAACGACAGGCTCGAGTCGAAGAAGGAGCCGCCGCGGGCGAGTGTGACGGGCATCTTCCCTGCATTGATCAGGTCCAGGTCTTCCTCTCCCTCGGCCGGTTTTGGCCCGACGTTGAGAATGCCGTTCTCGCTGTGGAGCATGACCGAGGTATCGGAGGGAAGATAATCCGCCACGCTCGTCGGTGCTCCGATGCCGAGGTTGACGAACCCTTGCTTGGGAAGCTGGTGTGCGACCAGGCGCGCGAGTTCCAGTCTGGATAGCGAGTTCATGCGGGCCTCGAGAGAAAGACGCGGTCGACAAAGATGCAAGGGGTGATGATGCCTTCGGGGTCGAGCTCGCCGGGCTCCAGGAGTTCGTCGACTTCCACCGCGACCACCTCTGCGGCAGTGGCCATCACCACGGAATGATTTCGTGCCGTCTTGTTGTAGTTCAGGTTGCCGAGCACATCGGCCTGCCGACCCTTCAGGAGCGAGAACTGCGCGTGCAAGGGCTTCTCCAGAAGGAACTCGCGGCCGTCGACCACGACCTTCTGCTTGCCCTTCTCGAACACGGTGCCTACACCCGTGGGAGTGAGGAATCCGCCAAGGCCCGCACCGCCGGCCCGGATGCGCTCGACCAGCGTGCCCTGCGGGACCAGTTCGAGTTCGACATCGCCGGCCCGGTATTGGTCGGCGAACACGTCCGCGCTTCGCGGATAGGAACAGATGATCTTGCGGACGATGCGCGCACCGAACCACAGCGAAAGGTCCTGGCCGCCGGAGCCTGCGTTGTTGGAGATGACGGTCAGTTCGCGCACCCCCAGGTCCAGTACCGCCTCGATCATCCCGCGCGGAACGCCCGCGCCGCCGAAACCGCCGACCATCACCGTGTCTCCGTCGCGCAAGCCAGCTACCGCGGCGCTCGCATCCTTGACGACCACATTTCTCATCGATCAGATTCCTTTTGCGCGGGCGAAGGCCCGTAGTCTTTGGCCAGGCCCTTGGCGATGCGGTCGAGCAGCATCTGACTGGTGCCGTCGCCAAATGCCGCCAGCCTTGTTTCGCTCGACAGCATGGAAAGGCGGTGATCGGCGCTCGCGCCGGTGGCGCCCATTGCACGCTGGCACTGGTCGAGTGCCCAGACGGCCACGTCGACGGCGAACTTCTTCGCCTGCGCGGCCAGCGTCAGGGCCGCCTTTCCCGTTTGCACGGCAATCGCAGCGCGCAGCACGAGTGCATTGGCTGCTTCCAGGCGCAGGGATACCTCCGCGAGTTCCCATCCGAGTCCCTGGTGCCTGAGCAGCGGCTTGCCGAAGGCTTGCCTTGATTCCGCGTAGCCGACCGTCTCTGCCAAGGCGGCCCTGGCAGAGGCGACGCACATTGCCGCGACGTGAACGCGTGCGGCATTGACGGATGCCATGGAAGACTTGAACGCCTGCCCCGGCGGGTCGAAGAGACACCAGTCGGGAACGAAATGATCCTGGAAGATCAGGGAGGCCAGCCTGAAGGACCGTGCCCCCGGCATGACGAGCTCTTCCCTGCGCAGCGTCGGCCCGTCAACCAGGGGCACCAGAAAAGACGCGATATCGTCAGCTTCCGCGCCGGCTGGGTCCTCAACTCTTGCAAGCAGGTTGGCGCACTGGATGATCGAACCGTTGGTGATCCACGACTTCGTGCCGCTGATCAGCCATCCGCCGTCCACGCGCCGTGCCATTGTCTTCAGCGCGGCCAGGTCGCTGCCGCCGTCCGGCTCCGACATGGCGGGGGCGCACAGCGTGCGCCCGCCCAGCATGGCGCCGAGGAGCTCGGCACGTTGCTTCTCGGAGCCGAAGCGGGCCACGCGAGTCACGGAGCCCTGCAGATTGTTGATGGCAAAGGCGGCGGCAAAGCCATGCTCCGCCATCGTCTGGGCCACACGGATCTTGCAGAGGAACGAGGCATCGTGGCCGCCGAATTCCCTTGGTGCTTGAAGCCCCAGGAAGCCTTCCTTTGCCCACCTGTCGATCCACGAAACATCGTAGGCGCGACCCTGCGTGTGCGACTGCAGGAGATGGGCGCTGAATTCGCCGCGGCAGAAGTCGCCGGCGGTCTCGACCAGCGATCTTTCCGCCGCGGACAGTCTCTCGTCGTAGAGGTCGTAGAAGTTCATCGGGTTCGAATACTCGGGTGGGATTCGTTCAGCGGGCCAGGGGCGTCGTCAGTGTCTTCGCCCAATCGTTCCAGAACACGATCTCCTTGGCCACCTGCTTGGTGTACAGATCGGGTGTCGACGCCTTTACCGGGACGGCGCCGAGCGTCTCCAACTGCGCCAGGAACTCGGGGCTCGTCACCACCTTGTCGAGCGCCGCCGCAATCTTCTGGACGACGGGGCCCGGCGTGCCGGCAGGTGCCGCAATGCCGAACCAGGGCGAAAGATCGATCGGCTTGCTGCCGGCTTCCTGGAGCGTGGGAAGGTCCGGGAATGCGGGCGAACGCTCCGGCGCGGCGACTGCAAGGGCCTTGATCTTTCCGGCGCGGATGTGCTGGGCGACCGTTGCCTCGGTGAAAAAGCCGACCTGCACCACGCCGGCCATGAGATCGGTGATGGGCTGTGCGCCGCCCTTGTAGTTGACGAACGTGAGTTGCGTGCCGTTGCGTGCATCGAACAGCGTTCCGCCGATGTGCGATGTCGCGCCGAAGGTGCCGCCGAAATTCAGCTTGCCGGGGTTTGCCTTGGCGTAGGCGATGAGCTCCTTGATGCTGTTGACCGGCACCTCGGGATTCACGACGACGAGGTTGCGCTGCTTGGCGACGTTCCTGACGTAGGCGAAATCCTTGAGCTGGTCATAGGAAAGCGTCGGATTCAAGGCTTGGCCGCGCGTCTGCGAGGACTCCACCGCGACGAGCAGGGTGTAGCCGTCCGGCTTCGCTTTGGCCACGGCGTCGGCACCGACGATGCCGCCGGCGCCCGCGCGGTTGTCAATGATGATCGTGCCATTGAGTTCCTTGCCCAGAGCCTGGGCAATCACGCGGGCAACGATGTCCGTGGGCCCCCCTGGCGGGAAACCCGCCACGAGCTTGATGGGCTTCGACGGATACGGCTCGTCGGCCAACGCGGTGGTGATGGCCAGGCAGGCGAGGCCGGCGGCGACAAGCCAGTTCTTGATGGAGTGGGGCTTCATGGGGCTTCCTTCTGCAGAAGTGAGGAGGTGGTAGAAGTATTGGCTACAGGACACATTGTGTCAATTAGGACTCGTATCAGGGTTTACGAGCAAGACTCGGGCCTGCGCTCAAGTCGGGAGAAATCTGCAGATTCGATCCTTCGGTCTCGCAATGAAGTGCGAATCGCCCAATGAAAGTGCGTGCGCGTCCGCATGTTGGTGCGACTCGGCGGATGCGCGAACGCCTTCGAGAAAGCAGTGGATGATCTCTAAGCGATCGGTCTAAAATTGCCGCATGATAGAAAAACCCAGAACGGCCGTGGCGCGCGGCAAGCGGCCTTCGCCGGCGTATGCGGCAACGCGCGATGTACTGATCCGATGCGGGATGGAGCTGCTCACCGAGCAGGGCTTCAGTTCGACGGGCCTGGATGCCGTGCTGAAGCGGGCGACCGTGCCCAAGGGCTCGTTCTATCACTACTTCGCAAACAAGGACGCATTCGGAGCGGCCGTGATGGACGCGTATGACGACTACTTCAAGCGCAAGCTCGATCGGTGGCTGCTGAACCAGGAACGCGCACCGCTCGATCGGCTTGCCGACTTCATTGCCGATGCATCCCGGGGCATGCGCAAGCACCGCTTCACGCGCGGCTGCCTGGTTGGCAACCTGAGCCAGGAACTGGGTGCCTTGCCTGTGGATTTTCGCGAACGACTCAATGCCATTCTTGTCGGCTGGCAGGAGCGGGTGGCTCGCTGCCTGCGAGAGGCCCAGTCCGCAGGAACCATTGCGGCAACGCTGGACGTCGAGCAGCTCGCCGAGTTCTTCTGGATCGCCTGGGAGGGGGCCGTGCTCCGAGCCAGGCTGGTGCAGTCGGACCGTCCCCTGGTGACCTTCATCGAGGCATTCCTGTTCAGCCTGGGCGCGCGCGCCCAGGCCTCGCCCCGCCACGCGGCGGATCAATGATTTTTATATTGGAGTGAAAACATGTTCAAAGGCATCGTCATTGAGAAAGACGCGGAGGGCTACCGCGCCTCGCTGGCCGAGATCGATGAAAACCGCCTGCCCGCAGGCGACGTCACGGTCCGTGTCGACTACAGCACGCTGAACTACAAGGATGGCCTGGCCATCACCGGAAAGGGTCCCGTCGTCCGGAGCTTCCCCATGGTCCCGGGCATCGACTTTGCGGGCGTGGTGGAGCAGAGCGACCATCCCGAATTCAAGCCGGGCGACACGGTGGTGCTCAACGGCTGGGGCGTTGGCGAAGCGCACTGGGGCGGGCTCGCACAGCGGGCGCGCGTGAAGGGCGACTGGTTGATTCCGCTTCCGAAGCGTTTCAGCACCAGGGATGCCATGGCCATCGGGACCGCGGGGTACACCGCCATGCTGTGCGTGCTGGCCCTGGAGCGGCATGGGCTCAAGGCGGGCGATGGGCCGGTGCTCGTGACGGGTGCGAACGGCGGCGTGGGAAGCGTTGCGATTGCCCTCTTGGCCAAGCTCGGGTACACGGTCACCGCGTCCACGGGGCGGCCGGGCGAGTCCGACTATCTTCGGCGGCTCGGTGCTACCGACGTGATCGATCGCAAGGAGTTGAGCGAACCGGGCAAGCCGCTGCAGAAGGAGCGCTGGGCCGCCGCCGTGGATTCGGTTGGCAGCCACACGCTAGCCAACGTATGCGCGCAGCTTCGATACAACGGCGTGGTCGCCGCGTGCGGCCTGGCCCAGGGGCTCGACCTGCCCGCGTCGGTTGCGCCGTTCATCCTCCGCGGTGTAAGCCTCGTCGGCATCGATAGCGTGATGCGGCCAAAGGCAGACCGCGTCGCGGCGTGGGAGCGGCTGGCGCGCGATCTGCACGGACCGTTCCTGGAAGACATTGCGACCGAGATCGCGCTGCCGCAAGCGATCGATGCGGCCGCGAGGCTCATGCGGGGCGAGATCCGCGGTCGCGTGGTCGTCGACGTGAACGCGTCTTGAGAATAGGACCGTCATGACGTATCGAGTGGCCGAGGCCATTGTCGACAGCATGGTCGCGCATGGTGCGGACCGTGCATTCAGCGTTCCCGGTGAAAGCTTCCTGGCGCTGCTGGACGCGCTTCATGCGCGGGAGGACTTCGATCTGGTGACATGCCGCCATGAAGGATCCGCGGCCCTGGCTGCGATTGCCGACGCCAAGCTGACGGGCCGCGCCGGCATCGTCATGGCGAGCAGGGGGCCGGGAGCCTTCAATGCCGCGATCGGCGTCCACGTGGCGGCCGAAGAAGCGGTACCGCTGATCCTCTTGATTGGTCAGGTCGAAACGCCGAACCTGGGCCGCGGCGCCGTTCAGGAAATCGATTCCGCCAAGGCTTTCTCCGGCTTGCTGAAATGGTCGGGGCGCATCGACAAGGCGGCGGCCGTCGCCGAAGTGATGGCCCGCGCCTTTGCCGCAGCTGCCTCGGGAACGCCGGGGCCGGTCGCGGTCGAGCTGCCCGAAGACGTGCTGACCGAACTGGTCGAGCGGCAGCCCGCGCGGGTTCACGGTGTGGCATTCGCCGAGGCGACCCTGGAGGATGCGGCGCGTGTGCACGATCTGCTTTCCAAGGCCAGCCGGCCGATCCTGATCGTGGGCGGTGAGTGCCGGACCGATGATTTCCGCAACGATCTCCAGGCGCTGGTTGGCCGATGGAACATTCCCGTTGCGGTCACCAACAAGAACCAGGACCAGTTCTCCAACGCAGACCCTCGCTGGTTGGGTCAACTGAGCTTCTTCACTTCGCCCGCGCACACGGCGCTCTTCAGCGAAGCCGACCTGATCGTTGCGATCGGCAGCCGCATGGGCGACGTGTCGTCCCTGGGGTTCGCCTTTCCGCGGCAAGGCACCAATCCGCAGAAGTTCGTTCACGTGTATCCCGATCCGTCGATTATCGGGCGCCACTTCGCCACGGAACTGCCGATCGTCTCGACGGCGCACGGCTTCGTGCGTGCCGCATTGCGCCATGGCGGCTCCAGGGCGGTGTCGAGCCAGTGGCTCGAGCGGGTGCGTGCGGCGGCCGACCGCGCGCACGGCTGGCAGCCACAAAATGTGGTGGCGAACGACGTTCTGGGCCACACCATCATGGCGATCGCACGGTTGGCCCGGAACGATGCAGTCCTGACCACCGATTCGGGCAACTTTGCAGCCTGGGTTCACCGCATCTTCAAGATGACGCCGGCAAACCGGCTGCTCGGCTCGGCTTGCGGAGCCATGGGAACGGGTGTCCCGGCAGGCATAGCGGCTGCCTTGCGCCATTCCGGGCGAGAAGTACTCGCCTTCGTCGGCGATGGCGGATTTTTGATGAACGGCAACGAATTGATCACCGCGGTCGACAGGGGGCTGAACCTGCGCGTGGTGGTGTCGAACAACGGGTCGTACGGCACCATCCGCACCCACCAGCAGCGGCACTTTCCCCATCGCATCAGCGGCACGGACCTGGCGAATCCCGGCTTTGCAAAACTAGCCGAGGCGTTCGGCGCCCGCGGATTCAAGATCGAGCACTCCAGGGATGCCGCAGGCATCGTCGAGCAAGCCATGAGCGTCGAGGGACCGGCGTTGATCGAAGTCTGCAGCGATCCGGACATGTCGGTGGAACGCTCCCTCAAGTGGGATTGAGCGCCCGTCCATTCTTCCGGCGTGTCGCCGCGCGAAGCTCATAGCTGCTATGAGCTGGGCTGCATGGTGTGTCGAGCCGAAGCCCAGGATACTTTGTGTCATTACAAGGACACGGAGACACGCCACATGGCTGAAGACCTGCGATCAAAGAACTACTTTGACGATCGTGCCACCCGGGAGATGGCCAAGCACCTGGCGTCACCTCGCCGGACCTTGAAGGAAAACCTGGCCTGTGCTTGCCGGATCCTTGCCATGACGGGGCAGGAAGCGGGTCTTGCAGGCCAGATCAGCGCACGGTCCGAGAGAGCAGGCGCGTACTGGACACTCAGGTTCGGTCTCGGCTTCGACGAAGCCACCCCGGACGACTTCATCGAAGTCGATGGCGACCTGAACACGCTGACGGGGAGCGGCATGCCGAACCCCGCGACGCGGTTCCACCTGTGGGTGTACGAGGCGCGGCCCGACGTTCAGTCCATCGTCCACACGCATTCGCCCTGGGCCTCCGCGCTCGCCGCAGCCAGGCAGCCACTGGTCATCGCTCAGATGGACATGACGCCGCTGCATGACGATTGCGCATTCCTCGCGGAGTGGCCGGGGGTGCCGATTGCGGATGATGAAGGGGTCATCATCTCGCGGGCGCTCGGATCGAAGCGAGCCATCATCCTGGCGCACCACGGCTACCTGACGGCGGGGACAACGACACAGGAAGCCACCTACCTGTCGGTGTATCTCGAGCGTGCCGCGCGGATGCAGATCCGGGCGCAGGCCGCATTCGGCCCGTTGACGCCGGTGGACGACACGCTGGCGCGCGAGGCGCACGACTATCTGCTGAAGCCTTCGATCGTGAACAGCACCTTCGATTACTGGTGCCGGCAGGCCGAAGCAAGCTCGGCAGCGCCGCTCGCCGGCCGGCCGCGCCCCTAGAGCACTCGCCCCACACCTGCGCCTTGAGTTCGATGGGCGTGCATCCGGCATGTCCGTCCCGGACCTCGTTCGCCCGCCCGCTCTCCATGCCCAGCGTCCGCGCTGAAAAACCTCCAGTCCACAAGAAAGATCGCCATGAAACTTGTCCGCCTCGCGGCCGCCGCCCTGATGGGCCTTTGTCTTTCAGGCATGGGCCATGCCGGCCAAACATTCGATACGGTGAAGAAGCGAGGCTTCGTGCAGTGCGGGGTCTCGACGAATCTCCCCGGATTCGCATTCACCGACAGCAAGGGAGAGTGGCAGGGCATCGACGTGGACACCTGCCGCGCCATTGCAGCCGCGATGTTCGGCAATGCGACCAAGTTCAAGGTGATCCCGCTCACCACGCAAGCACGCTTCACTGCGCTGCAGTCCGGCGAAGTCGACGTGCTGACGCGCAACACCACCCAGACGATGTCGCGCGACACCACGCTGGGCCTCATTGGCGTTGGCGTGAACTTTTATGACAGCCAGGGCATCATGGTGACCAAGGATGCCAACGTCAGCAGCGCGAAGAACCTGGCTGGCGCAACCATCTGCGTCCTTCCGGGGACCACCACCGAGCTGAACCTCACCGACTGGTTTCGCGGTCTCAAGCAAAGCTTCAAGCCGGTGCTGCTGGACACCGTCGACGAGATCAAGCGCGCGTTCGCGGCGGGCCGCTGCGATGGCATCACGATGGACAAGTCGCAGCTGGCGCTCGCGCGTATCGCCTTTGGAAACACGGACAAGTATGTGATCCTGCCCGAGCCGCTGTCCAAGGAGCCTCTCGGACCGATGGTCCGCCAAGGCGACGAAGCCTGGTTCAACGTCGTGCGCTGGTCGCTCAATGCGCTTCTGGAGGCGGAGGAATACAACCTGACGTCCAAGAACGTCGACGAGATCGCAAAGGGCAGCATCCCGCCCAACATTCAGCGGATCCTCGGTACGTCTCCTGGCATGGGCAAGGGACTCGGGCTTGACGACAAGTGGGCATACAACATCATCAAGCAGGTCGGCAACTACGGCGAGATGTTCGACCGCAGCCTGGGCGCCGGGAGTCCGATGAAGCTTGATCGCGGCCTGAATGCCTTGTACACGAAGGGCGGCTTGATGTACGGGTGGCCCATTCGATAGCGCCACGCTTGTGCGACAGGCCTCCCCATGAGCTCACACCACCGCGCTCCGCTCAAGTTCAGCTGGAACAATCCGGAGTTCAGGGCACTTGCCTACCAATTCGTCGTCGTGGGGCTGGCCGCCCTCATGGCGTACTACCTTGTCTCCAACACCTTGCACAACCTCGCGACCCGCAACATCGCAACCGGTTTTGCATTCCTGGAAAGAGAAGCGGGGTTCGCCATCGGCGAGTCGCTGATCGAGTATTCCCCTTCGGACACCTACGCCCGCGCCATTCTCGTGGGACTCGCCAACACGCTGCGGGTCTCCGCCGTTGCGCTGGTGCTGGCCACGGTGCTCGGGGTCGTCGTCGGGATCGCCCGGCTGTCGAGCAACTGGCTCATCGTGCGGCTGGCAAGTGCCTACGTCGAACTGATCCGCAACGTGCCGCTTCTGCTGCAGCTCTTGATCTGGTATGCCGTCATCGGTGAACTGCTGCCGGGTCCGAAGTCTGCCTTTCATCCGCTTCCGGGCGTCTACCTGTCGAACCGCGGCATGCTGATGCCATCGGTCGACGGACCGGCCGTTGCGGGAATTCTTTGGGGATTGGTGATCTCCGTACTCACGATCGTGGCAGTTGGCCGATGGCAGCGCTCCAGCCGGCGCCGGACCGGCACCCAATCGAAACTTTGGCCTCTCGCCGTGATGCTCTTGCTGCTCATGCCAATGGCCGGCTGGCTGCTCGGAGGCCGCGAATTTCATCTCAGCATTCCTCACCGGAGCGGATTCAACTTCGAAGGAGGCTGGGCGCTCTCTCCCGAGCTGTTCGCATTGCTGGTCGGCCTCGTCACCTACACGGCCGGGTTCATTGCAGAGATCGTCCGCGCCGGCGTCCAATCGGTGAGCCACGGCCAATGGGAGGCGGCACAGACGCTTGGGCTTCCGAGGTCCCGGGTGCTCCGGCTCGTCATCCTGCCCCAGGCGCTTCGCGTGATCGTGCCCCCCACGACGAGCCAGTACCTGAACCTGGTCAAGAACAGCTCGCTCGCCGTCGCGATCGGCTACCCCGACCTGGTTTCCGTCGTCAACACGGTGTTGAACCAGACCGGCCAGGCGATCGAGGGCGTCCTGATCATCATGGCCGCCTTCATGACTGTGAGCCTCACAGTTTCGCTGTTGATGAACTGGTACAACAAGCGCATTGCGCTGGTGGAAAGATAAGCATGAGCACCACCACCCAAATGGATCGGCCCGTCTTGCTGGCGCCGCCCAGAGTCCGGGCCAGGCTCATGACCAGGCTGCGCCAAAGCCTCTTCCAGTCTCCAGCGAGCGCTGTATTGACGATCCTGACGATCTGGTTCGTTCTGATGCTGGCACCGCCACTTGTGCAATGGCTGTTGGTCAAGGCCAGCTTCCAAGCCCCCGACGCCCAGGCCTGCAGGGAGGCGGGTGGGGCTTGCTGGGCTTTCATCCGGGAGAAGTATCGGCTCATTCTCTTCGGCACCTATCCGCATGCCGAGCAATGGCGGCCATTGCTGGCGACGGCGCTGCTGGTCGCGTCGATCGTGTGGACCGCCACGCGCAGGCTGGCCGGACTCCAGATCGTCGGGCTGTGGGCGTTCACGATCCTGGCCGTGGCGACCTTGATGTGGGGCGGCTTGCTCGGTCTGGCCTTCGTCGAGAACACGCGCTGGGGCGGCTTGCCCCTGACGCTGATCCTGTCGACATTCGGGATCGCGTTTGCCTTTCCCATCGGCATCCTGCTCGCCCTGGGACGCCGCTCCCGGATGCCGGCCATCAAGGCAATGTGCGTTGCATACATCGAGCTGATACGCGGCGTGCCCTTGATCAGCCTGCTGTTCATGTCGTCGGTGATGCTGCCCCTGTTCTTGCCGGAGGGCTTCAGCATCGACAAGCTGTTGAGGGCACAGCTGGCGATCATCTTTTTTGCGGCGGCCTACGTTGCGGAAATTGTCCGCGGCGGGCTCCAGGCCATTCCCAAGGGCCAATACGAGGGCGCCGAGTCCATCGGATTGAGTTACTGGCAGCAGACGCGCAAGATCGTCCTGCCCCAGGCCCTCAAGGTCGTGATTCCGCCGCTGGTGAGCACCTTCATCGCGCTGTTCAAGGACACCTCGCTGGTCGTCATCATCGGGATCTTCGACCTGACGCAAGCAGCGAAGGCGGCTCTTGCGGATCCCGCATGGACAGGCTTTGGCGTGGAGGCCTACTTGTTCATCGGCCTGATCTATTTCGTCTTCTGCTATTCCATATCGAGGTACAGCCGATCTCTCGAGTTGGATCTGAAGCGCTAGCGTCCAAAGGGAACATCAATGAGCGAAGTCATCGTCAGTCTGCAGAAGGTCAACAAATGGTACGGGGACTTTCATGTCTTGCAAAACATCGATCTGAACGTGCAGAGGGGAGAGCGGATCGTGATCTGCGGACCGTCCGGGTCGGGCAAGTCCACGATGATCCGCTGCATCAACCGGCTCGAGGAACACCAGTCGGGGCTCATCATGGTGGATGGCGTTGAACTGATCCATGACCTGAAGCGCATCGAGGCCATCAGGAAAGAAGTGGGCATGGTGTTCCAGCACTTCAACCTGTTTCCTCACCTCACCGTGCTGGAGAACCTCACGCTGGGGCCGACCTGGGTCCTGAAGAAGCCGCTGGCCGAGGCGCAGGCAATCGCAATGAAATACCTGGAGCGGGTTCGCATTCCGGATCAGGCGCACAAGTACCCGGGCCAACTGTCCGGGGGACAACAGCAGCGCGTTGCTATCGCGAGGTCGCTGTGCATGTCGCCCAAGGTCATGCTGTTCGACGAACCCACTTCGGCGCTCGACCCCGAAATGGTCAAGGAAGTGCTCGACGTGATGGTGAGCCTCGCCGAGGAGACGAAGATGACCATGCTCTGCGTGACGCACGAGATGGGCTTCGCCCGCAAGGTGGCGGACCGGGTGATCTTCATGGACCGGGGGGAGATCGTCGAAGAGAACGTTCCAGAGCGGTTCTTCGGCAACCCGCAGACAGATCGCGCCCGCCAGTTTCTGAACCAGATCGTCCACTAGGCGCAGGCGCTGCCGCCGGGATGCCGGCATGTTTTTATCGACGGAATCAAGAATGAAAGAGTCAAGCATGAACGAGGATTCGCAAGGCCTGGGATTTCAGACGCGCGCGCTGCACCATGGCCACGACAGATCCGATCCCTATGGAGCCGTTTCTCCGCCGATCTACATGACCTCCACCTTCGCCTTCGACAACACGGCCGAGGCCGCAGCAGTGTTCTCCGGAGAAAGCGACCGATACGTCTACGGCCGGCAGCACAACCCGACGCAGCATCTCCTGGAGACGAGGCTCGCAGAGCTCGAAGGGGCCGAGGCCGCACTGGCCACCGGCTCGGGCATGGGAGCCATCTGCTCCACCTTGCTCACGCTTCTCTCGGCCGGAGACGAACTGATCGTGCACCAGACGATGTACTCGACTGCGACTTCATTGGTCGACGAGGGCCTGCCGCGCTTCGGGGTGAAGGTCACGAAGATCGACCTCACCAAGCCTGAGAACCTCAAGGAGGCCCTGTCCGATCGGACACGGCTCGTGTACTTCGAAACGCCCGTGAATCCGACGGCTCAGCTCTTGAACATTCGTGAGCTTGCAAAAGTGGCGCACAGCCGTCCCGGCGTCCGGGTGCTCGTCGATTCGACATTCGGCTCGCCCGCGCTGCAGCGGCCGATCGAGCACGGTGCGGACCTCGTGGTGCACTCCATGACAAAGTACATCAACGGGCACGGCGATCTGCTCGCAGGGGTCGTGCTTGGAGACCTGACGACGATCAAGCGCATCAGGTCGGAGGGCCTCAAGTACATGACCGGCGCGACGCTCTCGCCCATGCTGTGCTTCCTGGTCCTGCGTGGACTGAAGACGCTCACGCTGCGGATGCGTCAGCACAGCGAGAGTGCATTGAAGGTTGCCCGCATGCTGGAAGCCCACCCGGCGGTGAAGCTCGTGCGGTATGCCTACCTCGAAGGCAGCCCGGATCGTCCACTCGGCCTCTCGCAGATGAGTGCGGGTGGTGGGATGCTCTCCTTCGAGCTGCATGCCGGTGGCGACGGCGCCATCGCGATGATCGACCGGTTGAAGCTCATCTCCAGGGCCATCAGCCTGGGCGACACCGAAACCCTGATCACCCATCCCGGCACCCTGATCCTGGCGCGCCAGAAGGTCGAGCCTGCCGCGCGCCTGAGCGCCGGCGTGACGATGGACCTCATCAGGCTGTCTGTCGGGCTGGAAGATGTGGATGACATCCTCGCCGATCTTCGGCAGGCACTGGACTCATTGCAGTAGCGAGAGGAAGCCGGTACTCCAAGGGCAGCCAATGCGGCGCTGAAAGATCAGGTCGAGCGTTGCAGTTGTTCGGCGACCTGCAAGACGCAAGCGAGCAGGTCGGAGGTCAACGGCGCCATTGCCTTGCCCGTGCTGGAGATGGCCACCACCCGTCGGCGCAGTGCAGGGCGCTCGATGGAAACCTTGCGAAGTCCGTAGTCGGCAAGCAGCCTGTCGGGAATGCGCGAGGGCAAGATGCAATGGCCGACCCCGGAAGAGACCAGCTTGAGCATGGCGTCGATGGTCTCTGCTTCGGCCACATAGGTGGCCTGCAACCCGGCGCTGTGGATCATCCGCCTCAGAGCGTAGTGCGCGGGAAAGCCGACAAGGCGCAGGCTGAGGGTCGACAGGTCTTGGGGCGATTCCAGGGGGCTGCTGTCGAGGACGACCAACGCCATTTCGTCCTCGAACAGCGGCTTCGATGCCAAGGTTCCGCAGTCCACCGCGGAGTCGTAGACGAAACCCAGGTCCGCCTTGCCGTTCTCGACCAGAGCGACGACTTCTGGCGAGCTGCGGCTCAGCAGCGAGAGATTCACATCCGGATGTGTGCTGACGAAGAGCGAGAACACCTCAGCGACGAAGTAGTAGCTGAGCGTATGGACCGTTGCCAGGCGAACCGTGCCGTGCGTAACCCCTTGCCGGCGCACGCTGTCCACAGCGCGATCGATCTCTCTGAAGGCCGGCGCCAGGGCGTCGTAGAGTTTCGTACCGGCTTCGGTCAGCTCCACGCCGCGACCCGTCCGGACAAACAGCGATTGGCCAAGGTTCGATTCGAGCGTGCCCAGTTGCTTGCTCAATCCGGACTGTGTCTGGTCGAGTTTTTCGGCAGCCTTGGAAAGTGAACCCAGCTCTGCGATGCAAAGGAAATACCGCAGTGGCCGGTCAAGTGTTTCGATCGCCATCGTGTTTCGTGGTTAGTAGTTGACGGGCGACGCGAAAGAGTTGCTGTCGGACCCGTGCGTTCGGGTGACGCGGTCGCCCCGAAGTCCCGGCCTGCCATTCTGGCGCCCTTTCTACCCGATCGTTCTGGCTTGGTCAAAGGACACGTTCATCGACGAGGTCAAGGGTGGTGAGAGCGAACCGCCGCAGTTTCTCCGGCGTGTCAAGACGGGTCTTGAGGCGACGCTTACATTCCTTCTTAGAGCCGAACGCGCGATGTAGCGGATGCCCAGGGCTCGACATCTTCACGGGTGGTATCTGGATTTGATCCACGCCGGCGAGCCAATTCCGCAACGAGGCGCTGCAGCGGAATGATGGACACGAAGGGTCGCAGCAGATAGTCGACGCTTGCAAACGGCAGGTCGCAGTCTCCCTCGCCCAACGTCAGGACTTCCACGCCAAGCTCCTTGAGCAAGATCCGCAACGCTTCCGTACGGCCGCCGTCATCGACATTGGGAATTGCCGTGATTGCAGCCATGCGCGCCTCGAAGACGGCCGGTGTGCCATGCAGCGCGAGCTCAACAGACATTGACTCTGCCCATAGATAGGCGCCCTCCTTGATCTTCAGAGCAGCTTCCAGAACAGACAGCTCGTCAATACCAAAACCCGTAAGAAACAGGGGCTCCCTGTTGATCAAGCGAGGCAGGATGTCCACGGGAGCGGGCTTGCTGAGTGTTTCCTTAATCGCAGTCGGCACCTTGTCAAGCTGGTTGTCAAAGGCGATGCCTTGACTTCCCAGCATCTTTGCGACCAGGCGTCCGAGGACCGCGAGTGCAGTGAGATACGAAACCGTGTGCGTGCTTGCCCTTTCGTCAGCGCAAGTGCGAAGTACCACGTCTCCGCCCGGATTCTCTGCCCCCTCACCAGCAACGGCGATTGTCGTTGCACCGACCTTTTTTGCACGCTCGAAAAGGTGATGAGGAAAGCGCTTCGTGCCTCTATGGCTAACAACAACGATCTGGTCTTCCGAGCGGATCTCGCCGCGCAATGCATAGTCATGAGTCTCGACTGCGGCTGGACGCAGACGTCCACCTGACAACTCGGATACCCAGTAGGCAGCCACCTTGCAAGCATGTAGCGACGTTCCGATGCCAGCGAAGATCACCGGGCGGGTCGGGTCCAGCGCTGGGACGTCGATGGTCTTGAGAACCTTGGCAACAGCGTCGTACTGCGAAGCGATTTGATCGTCGAACGCAAAATGTTTCATGAGAAGCTCCTGTAAGTGAACATTGAGCCTCTCATCGTATTGATTATTGGACTTGCTAAAAGCTCCACTTTTGGTTCTTCAGATGGTCCAATTTGACCGGCCGTCAGTCGTTGAGGATTGCTTGGCGCAGACGATCGACCGCCCAAGCCGCCTGTGTTCGAGGAGTGTTGGCAAAACCAACAACGAACCCATTCAAATCCGAACGTTCCAATCCGTAGCCCGAGAGAGCGGTCGCGTTGATTCCTAAATTCAAGCCGCGCGCGGACGCTTCGGCATCAGGAACCGCGAGCCTGAGATTTGCAATGAAGTGCAGACCGGCGCCATGGTCGATCGGCTCGACCAGGTCCTTGATGGCGGAGAAGGCCTCCAGCAGTGCCTGTCGCCTTTCATCGTAGATAGGTCGCAGTCGTCGCACATGAGCAGCAAGATGCCCCCCGTCGATGAACTCCGCCGCAGCGGCTTGCACTTCGATGGAAACATGTCGGTCCCCGACACTTCTTGCCGCGCTGAAAGCATCGACTAGATCGAGCGGAACGACCATGTAGCCTAGCCGCAGAGATGGCGCCAGTATCTTGCTCAACGTCCCGATGTAAATGACTCGCCCACTCGCGTCCAGCGAGTGCAGCGAACTCACGGGCTTGCCCACATATCGAAATTCGCCGTCATAGTCGTCTTCGAGAATCCAGGCGTCGGCCCGTTCCGCCCAGTCGAGCAGCGCCATTCTTCGAGGCAGGCTCATGACCGAACCCAAGGGGTACTGATGTGAGGGCGTGACCATGGCAAGCCGCGCGTGAGGTGCAAGTACTGTGCCAGCCCCAGTGTCCATTCCATGAGAGTCGATAGGAATGGGAGCTAGTCGAGCCCCGTTTGCCGCAAGCGCGCTACGGCCGGCAACGTAACCGGGATCTTCGACCCAGACCGTGTCTCCTGGATCAAGCAAAACCCGCGCGGCGGTATCGATTGCTGCCTGCGATCCGGAAACGATCAGTACCTGCTCGGGCTCGCATGAGATTCCGCGGGCAGCTCTCAAGTAAATAGCCAGAGCTTTGCGAAGAGGCAGGTACCCGGCAGGGTCGCCGTACGGCAGCAGACGCTGCGGTTCCGCTCGCCAGAACCGTCCGGTCATTCTAGCCCACAAGGCGAAGGGAAACTGGTCCAACGCAGGGAGCCCCGGAGTGAGCGGTAGTGTTGAACTCGCGACGACGCCGATGCCCGCGTTGAGCATTCGCTGTCCTCGGGTGGAGGGCCGCCGCACCGGCACATCGTGCCCAACGGTTTTTGCGCGAGGAAGTCCTTCTGTGACATACGTCCCCGAGCCAACGCGGCCGTTCAGATAGCCCTCAGCCATCAGGCGTTCGTAGGCCAGTGCAACCGTATTCCGCGCTACTCCGAGCTCCGTTGCGAGTTCGCGGGTTGGCGGAAGACGGGTGCCCGATCGCAAGTTTCCGGATGAAATCGCCTCGCGAAAGAACATCACGATCTGGTCCTGAATCGGTCTTTTGTCGGTGCGATCGAGCGCGAAGCTACTCCACAGAGGATAGGTTGGGTTGGATTTCACTTCGAATTGGATCAGTCGACGTTAAAAAACTGGCACTACCTTGTGGGCCACATTGGTCATATTCTGCGCGCTATTCGAGGTCTTGTGCCTCATCAATTGCGCAAGGAAGACGCCGGAGATTCGTATGTCTGCTACCTCACTCCCAACCTACCTCCCGCGAGTCGAAGTGCTGAACCCATTCAGCGGATCGATCGTTGGCAATGTTCCGAACGACAACGAAAAAACCACGCGGGCTGCACTGGAAGCCGCGGTGCGGGGGTTCGAAGTGAGCCGTCGGCTCCCACGTCATCAGCGGGCTGCAATTCTCGAACGCGCCGCGTCGATCATTGAAGGTCAGAAAGATGAATATGCACGCCTGATAACGCATGAAAGTGGGAAGGTCCTGAAGGCTTCGCGGAAGGAGGTCGCGCGATGCGTCAATACCTTGAGAATTTCCGCAGAAGAAGCCAAGCGACTCGCGGGCGAAGTGATCCCTTTCGATTCGTACGTTGGGTCGGAAAGTCGCACTGGTTTTTTCACCCGAGAGCCCATCGGCGTAGTAGTCGCGATCACCCCATTCAACGATCCTCTCAACCTCGTAGCGCACAAGCTTGGTCCAGTCATCGCAGCGGGAAACTCGGTTGTGTTGAAACTGAGCGATCTCGCACCTTTGTCAGGGCTTCGGTTGGTACATGCACTTCTGGAGGCGGGACTGCCTCGGGATATCGTCACGGTCGTAACCGGAAAAGGCGACGTTGTCGGACCGCTGCTTGTCTCCAGCCCCTGCGTGAGACTCGTTTCATTCACTGGCGGCTTCAAAACCGCACATGCAATAAAGCGAGAGATGGGACTGGCGCGCATAAGCATGGATCTCGGAGGAAACGGGGCAGTGATCGTCCTGGACGACTGCGACATTGACGATGCTGTAGAGGCGATATCGTCTGGCGCCTTCTGGGCGGCGGGCCAAAACTGCATCGGAGTTCAACGCGTTTATGCGCAGAACCGCGTGTTTGCAAGATTCCTCGAGGCGCTTGCGCAGAAGGCAAATGCCTTGATCGTGGGGGATCCGTTGGATGAGAAAACCGATGTCGGACCCATGATCACAGTTGCGGCCGCTGAACGCGCTGAGGAATGGATTGGACAGGCCGTCGAACTTGGTGCGCGAATCGTCGCCGGCGGGACCCGCAAGGGTTCCATTCTTAGTCCCACCGTCATGGCTGATGTTCCTGACACCGCCATGCTGGCTTGCGAAGAGGCCTTCGCTCCTGTCGTATTCGTCAATCGAATCTCTTCGCTTGAGGAGGGTGTGATGAAAGCGAATGCCACACCTTACGGGATTCATGCCGCGATCTTCACGGGCAGTCTTGAGTCGGCGCTTGCGGCAGCGGATTTGTTGGAAGCGGGTGGAGTAATGATCAATGACTCTACCGACTTTCGGCATGACGCGATGCCGTTTGGTGGGGTGAAGGCTGGAAGTCTGGGTCGGGAGGGTGTCAGGTTCGCCATCGAAGAGATGACGCAGCCCAAGGTCGTCTGTATCAAGCGGCGAATCCGGAACGACGTTGCACTCGCAAATACTTAATCCAATAAGGTCCAACAAATGCTTCCGAAATGCGATCTGTTCGATAGCGCGCCTGCTCTTTGCCAGTTGGGTGCTGAAGAACTGGCGGAAAGATATTCGACAGGTGATGTTTCTCCTGTTGAGGTTGCCAAAGCAACAATCGAACAGGCTTTCCGCGTTCAGGAGTCCTTGAACGCGTTCACGTTCATCGACGTCGAAGGAGCCATGAAGGCTGCGAAATCGTCTGAGGATCGATGGCGGCTTGGTTCCCCGATGTCTGAGGTTGACGGCATTCCCACAACGTTGAAGGAGCTGGTTTGGGTTGATGGGTGGAAGGTTCGGTTCGGGAGCAATGCATCCTCTGAAGTCCCGTTGAAGTCAGATGCTCCCTCCGTAGCCTTACTACGAAAATCTGGAGTCGTATTCATCGGACAAACGGCGTCACCAGAATTTGGATGGAAGACCGTTACCGACAGCCCCATATGGGGAGCTACCCGCAATCCTTGGAACCGCTCGAAGACGCCCGGCGGATCCTCTGGAGGAGGGGCAGTCGCCGCTGCTGCCGGTGCAGGAGTTTTCCATCTCGGAACCGACGCAGGTGGATCGATTCGAATTCCCGCATCGTTCACGGGCATCGTCGGCATGAAGCCGACCTTTGCCCGGGTTCCGAACTACCCGCCAAGCGGATTCTTTTCCTTGTCACATACGGGCCCAATGGCCAGGACCGTGGATGACGTCGAGAGAATGTTGCGCGCCATGTTAGGGCGCGACCTGAACGATTGGTCCCAGCGCCAGGGCGACGCGCTCGAGTTGATGACGCATGCGGTCGATATTTCACAGCTCAAAGTGGCCTTTTGGTCAAAGCCACTCGCAGGTCCGCTCGATCCAGAGGTAGAGCGGGCCGTGAATGCAACACTCGCGGAACTGGCGAGTTACGGCGCCGCGATTGTGCCTTTTGATTTTCCGGCGATGGATGTGGTGTCGATCTTCGATCGACATTGGCTGTCCGGAGCTGCGCTGAAGTTTGCCACTCTGTCTGAGATGGAGCGCAACTTGCTCGATCCAGGCTTTCATGCCGCGGCTGAAAGAGGAAGTTTGCTTAGCGCCACCGATCTGCTCGACGCCCAAGTCAGTCGCGCGCGCTTCGGTGCGGCCATGGATCGGCTGCTATGCGAAGTCGATGTGGTGATCTCGCCTGCCACATCTATTTGCGCGTTCGACGTTGGACTCGAAGTCCCACCAGACAGTGCGATGAAGAGTTGGCCGGAATGGTCCAGCTTTAGCTATCCGCTCAACCTGAGCGGACAGCCTGCATGTGTCATCCCGTGTGACGTCCTGCCAAACGGACTGCCAATTGGCATCCAGATATTTGGGGCTAGAGGTCAGGACGATCGCGTCCTTGCGATCGCAAGAGCCGTTGAAGCGTTGATTGCCGAGAGAGGGTTGAATACATCCAATCGGATGGCATCCACCGCCGCTCTCTAGGCGGCGGCAGATTTCTTAACAAGCAGAGAAAGACGGTAATGAAGTCAAGAATGTTATCAGTGGGACTTGTTGCGCTTGTGATCGCAGCGTGCGGCAGGAGTCCGGAAGGAACTCCACCGCAATCTGCCGCTGTACCAAGCGCGGTGGCTGGAGCTTTCGAGAGCGCGCTTGTAGTCAAAATTGGGCATGTTGCGCCCACGAGCGGGCCTATAGCGCACCTTGGCAGAGATAATGAGTTGGGTGCAAGAATGGCGATCGACGACCTGAATGCAAAGGAGCTCAAGATTGGTGGAAAGGTCGTCAAGTTCCAACTGGTGGCGGAGGACGATGCCGGAGATCCGAAGCAAGGTACGGCCGTTGCCCAGAAGCTCGTGGATGAAAATGTCAACGGCGTGGTGGGACACTTGAACTCAGGCACTTCCATCCCCGCGTCGAAGCTCTACAACGATGCAGGCATTCCGCAGATTTCACCTTCTGCTACAAACCCAAAGTACACACGGCAAGGTTTCAACACGACGTTTCGCGTCGTGGCCGACGATACACAACTGGGTGGAGTCCTGGGAAAGTACGCAGTCGAGACGCTCAAAGGGAAGCAAATCGCGGTGATTGACGACCGCACCGCATATGGCCAAGGCGTGGCTGAGGAATTCGAGAAGGCTGCCAAAGCGGCCGGCGCATCCATCGTTGGGCACGAATTCACGACCGATAAATCGACCGACTTTGCAGCGATCTTGACCAAGCTCAAGTCTGCCAAGCCGGACATTCTTTTCTTCGGTGGGATGGATGCTGTGGGAGGTCCGATGCTAAGGCAAGTTAAGCAACTCGGCCTCGATGTCAAGTTTGTTGGCGGGGATGGTCTTTGCACCGAAGAGTTGCCGAAGTTGGCGGGTGATGCCATCGGTGACGGAACGGTGGTTTGTGCCGAAGCTGGTGGAGTGGACGGTGAGTTCAAGACGATGCAGCAGAAATTCAAAGCGGATTTCAAGGCTAAGAACGGCATCGACGTGCAGGTCTATTCGCCGTATGTATACGACGCCGTGCACCTTTTGGCAGACGCGATGACGCGTGCCGATTCTGTCGATCCCAAGGAATACCTGGCCGAACTTCGGAAGACGGACTACCGCGGGGTGACGGGGCCGATCCGATTCGATGAGAAGGGTGACATAAAGAATGGTGCCCTGACGCTATACACCTACAAATTAGGAAAGCGGCAGCAGCTGGCCGTGGTTCGTTGAGCGATCGGCACATCACGGGGTGCGAGACCGTCGATGTGCTTCTTGATAGTTCTTCCTGCGCGGAATCGCCTGTGATTCTCGTCAACGTATAAATAAGATTCGTGAGACATCTATGGAAATTTTGCTGCAGCAGATCATCAACGGTCTGGTTCTCGGCAGCATGTATGCCTTGATAGCCTTGGGCTACACCATGGTGTACGGCATCA
>NZ_FNDR01000014.1 GCF_900099805.1 Variovorax sp. OV700
ATGGAGTACTCGGGCGCGTTCCTGCAGCTGTACCGCGAGGAAGGCTGGTACCTGGAGCGCACGGTGCACTACATCGGGCGGGTCGGGCTGGACTATGTGAAGAAGAAGATCCTGGAGGACGAGGCCGGGCGCAAGGCGCTGTGGGAGCGGCTGCAGTTCGCCCTCGATGGGGAGCCCGATCCCTGGTTCGAGTCGAGCCAGGCACAGGTGGATGTGCGGCAGTTCACGCCCGTGGCGGTGGTGGATGAAGCAACGCAGGCAGCGTGAACGAAGGAGCAACAGCCATGAACGACAACAACGAATGGAAAGTCATCTGCCGCGTCGAGGACATCCCCGTGCTCGGCTCTCGCCGCGTGGCGCGCCCGGTGGGCGTGGACGTGGCGGTGTTCCGCAATTCCGACAACCAGGTGTTCGCACTGCTCGACCGCTGTCCGCACAAGGGCGGGCCCTTGAGCCAGGGCATCGTGTTCGGCACCAGCGTGGCTTGCCCGCTGCACAACTGGGCCATCGGCCTGGACGACGGTTGCGCCAAGTCGCCCGACGAGGGCTGCACGCCCAAGTTTGCGGTAAAGGTGACCGAGGACGTGGTGCACCTGGATGCGGGCGAGCTCGCGACGCATGCGGTGGAGCTGGAGCGCCCCGTCGCGGGCCCCACGAACCGCGCCTGCCTTCAAGCCGAAGACTCCGCCGCCTGACACCGCCGAGCAACAACACATGAGCCTCCTCACTCTCACCTCCCCGTCCGCCGCGATGCGCACCGGAACGGCCGGCGACCGCAGCACGGGCATGCAGCCGATGCAAGGCCGCTGCACGCTCGTCGGCGCCGGCCCCGGCGATCCTGAACTGCTCACGCTGAAGGCGCTCAAGGCCATCCAGTCGGCCACGGTGCTGCTCGTCGACGACCTGGTCAGCGACGAGATCGTTGCCATGGCGGCGCCCGGCGCGCGCGTGATTCACGTCGGCAAGCGCGGGGGCTGCAAGAGCACGCCGCAGAGCTTCATCGAGCGGCTGATGATCATGGCCGTTCGCGAAGGCGAGCACGTGGTGCGCCTGAAAGGCGGCGACCCGTTCATCTTCGGCCGCGGCGGCGAAGAGGTCGAGCACCTGGCACAAGCCGGCATCCACGTCGAGGTGGTGAACGGCATCACGGCCGGGCTGGCCGGGCTGACTTCGCTCGGCGTGCCGCTCACGCACCGCGCGCATGCGCAAGGCGTGGTGTTCATCACCGGGCATGCCAAGCCCGGATCGCCTGGGCCAGACTGGCGCGCGCTGGCCGCCACGGCTCATTCGGCGCGGCTGACGCTGGTCATCTACATGGGCGTGTCGAGCGCAGGCTCGATCCAGGACGAACTGCTGAGCGGACTGCCGCCAGAGACCCCCGTCGTGGTGGTGCAGAACGCGAGCCTGCCCTCACAGCGGCACGCCGTGGGCACGCTGGTGACGCTCCGGCACACCATTGCCGACAACGGCCTTTGCAGCCCCTCGATCATCGTGGTCGGCGACGTGCTGCAGGGGCTGGCCGCCGCAAGTTCCTCCGCGCATGTTGCGTTGGAGAAAGCCGCCTGAGGGGGCGGCCTCCCCTCGCCTGTTTTTCTTTCAGCTTCTCCAATCAAAACCAAAGCAACGGCATGGCCTATCTCCTGCCTTCCGAATTCGTCACCAAGATGGTGGACGCCGGTGAGTCCAAGATCTTCATGTCCACCCGCGACACGCTGATCCGCGCCTTCATGGCGGGCGCCATCCTTGCACTGGCGGCCGTGTTCGCCGTCACCATCAACGTGCAGACTGGCTATTCGATCATCGGGGCCATCCTGTTCCCGGTCGGCTTCTGCATGCTGTACCTGCTCGGCTTCGACCTCTTGACCGGCGTCTTCGTGCTGACGCCGCTCGCGCTCATCGACAAGCGGCCCGGCGTCACCATGGGCGGCGTGCTGCGCAACTGGGGCCTCGTCTTCGTCGGCAACTTCCTTGGCGCCTTCCTCGTGGCCGTGCTCATGGCCATCGTCTTCACCTTCGGCTTCACGAGCCCGCCCGACAAGGTGGGCCAGGTGATCGCCACCATCGGCGAGGCACGCACGGTCGGCTACTCCAACCACGGCGCGGCAGGCATGCTGACGCTGTTCGTGCGCGGCATGCTGTGCAACTGGATGGTGTCCACCGGCGTGGTGGGTGCGATGATCTCCACCTCCGTCACCGGCAAGGTGCTGGCCATGTGGATGCCCATCATGGTGTTCTTCTTCATGGTGTTCGAGCACTCGGTGGTCAACATGTTCCTGTTCCCGTCGGCACTGCTCATGGGCGGCAATTTTTCGATCATGGACTACATCATCTGGAACGAGATCCCGACCGTGCTGGGCAACCTCATCGGCGGCCTGTCGTTCACCGGCCTGACGCTCTACGCCACCCACGTGCGGACGGCGCCCAAGCGCGTCCCCCGCTAAGCCACCCGACCGCCATCGTCGCGCCACGATGCGTCCCGGACTCGCGATATCGATCGGACAGCATTCCGACAAGGGACGCAAGGACGCCAACCAGGACTTCCACGGCGCCGCCCTGCCGGAGGCGCCCACCCGCCACACGAAGGGCGTGGCCATCGCCATTGCCGACGGCATCAGCAGCAGCGACGTCAGCCACGTGGCCAGCGAGGCGGCGGTCCGCAGCTTCCTGACCGACTACTACTGCACGTCGGACGCATGGAGCGTGAGCCGCTCGGCGCAGCGCGTGCTCACCGCCACCAACGCCTGGCTGCACGCACAGACCCAGAACGGCGGCGGCCGCTTCGACAAGGACCGCGGCTACGTCTGCACCTTCAGCGCCCTGGTCATCCGGTCGGCCACGGCGCACGTCTTTCACGTGGGCGACACGCGCGTCTACCGCTGGCACGCGGAGGCGCTCGAGCAACTGACCGAAGACCATCGGGTGGTGGTGGCCGACGGGCATAGCTATCTGAGCCGGGCGCTCGGCGTCGGCCCGCATATCGAAATCGACTACCAGGCCGTGGCCGTCGAGAAAGGCGATGTCTTCCTGCTGACGTCGGATGGCGTCCATGAACACATGGACGCCGCCGCCATCGGTGCGGCCCTGGCGGCTCATCCGCAAGACCTCGACGCCGCGGCAAGAAGCATCGCCGAAGAAGCCTATCGGCGCGGCAGCCCCGACAACCTGACGGTGCAGGTCGTCCGGATCGACGCGCTTCCCGACGGCGAGTTGAACGAACTGCAGGCACAGCGCGCGGCACTCCAGCTGCCGCCCGTGCTCGATGCGCGCATGCGCTTCGACGGCTACACGATCGTGCGCGACCTGCACCGCAGCCACCGCAGCCACATCTACCTGGCGGTGGACGACGACTCGGGCCAGAGCGTGGTGCTCAAGACGCCGTCCATCGACCTGCAGAACGACGAGGCCCACCTCGACCGCTTCCTGCTCGAAGAGTGGGTGGCGCGGCGCATAGCCAGCGCACACGTGCTCAAACCGCATGTTCCGGACCGCAAGCGCAACTACCTCTATGTGGCCATGGAGTTCGTCGACGGGCAGACGCTGGCGCAATGGATGGTCGACAACCCGCGGCCCAGCCTGGAGTCGGTGCGCGGCATCGTGGAGCAGCTCGCCAAGGGATTGCAGGCGTTCCATCGCATGGAAATGCTGCATCAGGACCTGCGGCCCGAGAACGTGATGATCGACCGCACCGGCACCGTGCGCATCATCGACTTCGGATCGGCCTGGGTGGCGGGCCTCGGCGACAGCAGGCTGGTCGAGCCCGACCAGATACTGGGCACGGTGCAGTACACCGCGCCCGAATACTTTCTGGGCGAAGGCGGCTCGGCGCGATCCGACCTGTTCTCGCTGGCCGTCATCGTCTACCAGATGCTGACCGGTCGGTTGCCCTACGGCGCCGAGGTCGCGCGCATCCGGACGCGCGCGGATCAGCGCAACCTGCAGTACCGGTCCGCGCTGGACGCGCAGCGTGCCATTCCGGCATGGATCGACGAAGTGCTGCGCAAGGCCGTGCATCCCAATCCGCTCAAGCGCCATGAGGCATTGTCGGAATTCGTGCAGGACCTGCGGCAGCCCCACCCGGATTTTCTGAACCGGCGCGGCACGCCTCTTGTCGAGAAGAATCCGGTGCTGTTCTGGAAATGCGCCACCTTGCTCCTGAGCATTGCGCTGGTGGTGCTGCTTGGCGCAATCAGCCTGCGGGGCTGAGCCCGCGTCGCGTCAGCTTCTGTTCCGGCCGGCCGAGGAAATCGAAGCGCTTCTGTGCCGCCATGGTTTCGGGCAGCACATACACGACCCCTCGGCGGCTACCCAGCACGGGCTGGATGTAGGCGTCGTAAAAGGCCGCCGGCACGTTGATGCAGCCGTACGAAATGCGGTTGTCGGCCACGGTTGGCGAGGCCAGCCGCTGCAGGCGGCGCTCCGACTTTTGGGTGGCACGCACGCGGTGCATCGAAACGGCCGCGTCGTAGTCGATCCAGACGATGTCCTCGCCCTTGGTGTTGAGGCCCGGCTCCGTCTCGAAACGCCCGGCGGGCGTCGTGCGCTCTTCAGGCCGTATCTCGGACATTGCGCGTTCGCCGATGCCCGGCACCGAATCGTCGCCGCGAGCGAGGCCCAGGAGTACCGGCGATGAAGCCCGCAGCCGGCCCGTGGCGTCGAAGACGAAGACACGCGCATTGCGCTTGTCGATGACCGCGAAAGGCGCGCTCCGGTTGTCCGCCGCCGCAACGGCGGCCCGGGCGAGCCATTGCGCATCTTCCGCCGCCGCCGCCAAGGGGATTCGGGCGAACGCGAGAAGGACCGCAGCGAGCACGGCCAGCGGCCTGCTCGCTGCGCCGGTTCCAGGCCTCACGGCAATCATGGCTGCGCCGCGTTTCGTAGCGGGGTGGTCAGCCGCGCTCAGTTGCGGTCGGCACGTGCGCGGCGCATGGCGGGCGTGTCGCCCGAGGCCGCCATGGTCGTGCTGGAACTGCTGCTCGTGTCGGGAGAGCTTTGAACCGTGGGCGGAGTGGTGGTCCGGGCGGCGGTGCCGCTTTCCGGGGTCACGCCAGTGGTGCCCATCGGGCCGCCCGAAGGATTTTGCTGGCCGGCCGCGGTGGCCGGGTTTGCCGGCGCCGTGGTCGGCGGATTGCCCTGCGCGAACGCCGCGCCTGCGGCACCGAGCGCGAGTGCGGCAAGAAGTCTGGAAGTGCTGTTCATGGTCGTGTCTCCTGAAGAAAGCCGGCAATGCCGGAAGAAAGAGGCCATGCCGGACCGAGTGCCCGACTTCAGGAAAGCTAGGTCGTTGCCGGCCGCGGCGGGTCAGCTTGCGGCGCGGCACTGTGTAGGAGAAGAGAAGCGCCAAGTAAACGGGCTACCTCTACCCTCCCCCTACCTCTTTGTGTCCGAGTTACGCGCCTCCTCCGCCTTGTCCTGTGGCGCCTTGGGCAGCTTGACCTTCGTCACGGTGACGGAGACCGGATCGCTCGCGGGAAAGGACTCTTCGACCCCGCTGTCCAGCGCTTCTTCGCTGGGCGCCTGCTCGACCGGCTTGGCCGGCTCGCTGGCGGGCTTGCCGTGGTTCTTGGATGTGGGAAAGGGAAATGCCTTGTCCGATGTTTCAGTGGTCATGGGGGACTCCTTGGCCGTGCAAGCGTTTTGCCGTGGTTATATTCATGTCTCTTGGCCCCTGTTCGCCAAAGCGCCCAAGGAACATAAGTTGGAACGAATCGATTCTGGGAGCTGCGCCGGACTCAAGCGTAGGACGGCACCAGCGTCCGATAGTCGGAAGCTTCCTCCCCCTGCACAGGACAACGGGACGTGGCGGGACGACGTTGTCCAACGCACTTCATGAGGGTCCACCCCGTTTGAACACCTTAGTGCGGATTTTTTGTCACATCTTCGCGGAGACGAGGACAATAGTGCACCAAGCTACGCGATTTCCAGGCCCTTGAGGCCGGAATTGCTGCGCCGCAACCTGCACTACCAAAAACCGCTTTCGCTTCATGGAACACCAGTTGGATTGGGCTCTTGCCGCCTGCGCCCGCATCATGCGGCCGGTGGTCAGGCTCGCCCTTGCCATGGGGGTGAAACATCCGCACCTGGAAGTCTTGCTGCGTGACCTGTTGCTGGAGGAAGCCACGCGTTCCTGGCGGAAGCAAGGGGTGGCCAAACCCAATATCAGCCAGCTGTCCATCACCACCGGGCTGAATCGCAAGGCCGTGACCGCCAAGGTGCGCGAGACCGTGGACGCCCTGCCCCACACCGAACTTTCGGCCGCGGCCAAGACTTTCACGCTGTGGCTGCAGCTGGTGTCGGAAAACCAGGCCTTGCAGCGCCTGCCGATCACCGCCAATGGGGCCGGTGCGCCCTCCTTCGAAACAATGGCCAAGCTCGGCAGCCGCGGCAATGTGCACCATCGCGCCATCCTGGACGAACTGGTGCGCCTGAACATGGTGGCCGAAGAGGACGGCTGCGCCGAGCTCAAGGTCGATGGCTTCGTGCCCGAGGGCGACCTGCAGTCAATGCTGGCCTTTCTTGGGGACAATGGCCGCGATCACCTGCTGGCCGCGGTGTCCAACACCCTGGGCGAGGAGCCGCGGATGCTCGAGCGCGCGGTGTTTGCGCGCGGCCTCAGCGTGCAGGATTGCGAAAATATCCATCAGATGGTGCGCGAACGCTGGTCTGCCATGCACCTTGACCTGGTGGGCGAAATGACGCGCGCGGTCGATCGGGCTCCAAGCGGCGCCAAGGGGCGCATCCGCGTCGGGATCTACACCTACTATGAAGACGAGGCGGCGCCAAATGCGCCGGCCGTCGCCCTCAAGCGGGAAGAAGAAAGAGAAAGTACGCGATGAAAACCCACTACCGATGGATGCGCAGCATCCTCTTTGCCGGAGCGATAGCTTTGCTGCTCTCTTGCGGCGGCGGCGGGGACGGCGGGGGTTCCGCGGGGAGCCTGGGCACCCTCAGCAGCAGCTCGTCGGGCACCGGAAGTGGCAGCTCGGCCGGTACGGGCACGGGCAGCACCGGTAGCGTGGGCAGCACGGGCAGCGCGGGCAGCACCGGTAGCACCGGTAGCACGGGCGGTACTGGCACCGATGGGACGGGCACCGCGGGCGGCACCGATGGTTCGGGCAGCACCGGCGGCACCGACGGCACGAGCACCGCGGGTAATGGCAGCGACGACGGGTCGGGCGTGGGATCGGGCGGCACCGGCGTGAGCACCGCTGACGCAACCGGCGTCGGCTCGGTCGGCGGGCTGGGCAGCATCATTCTGAACGGCGTGCGCTACAACACCGACACCGCAACCACCAGCCTCGAAGACACCACCGAACTGCAGATCGGCATGAGCGTGCGCATCGCCGGCAAGATCGACAGCGAGTTCACTGCCGCCACGGCGCAGCAGGTTGAATCGGCTGCCGAATTGCGCGGCGCCGTGTCGGCCATCGACGTGACGGGCGGCCGCTTTGTGGTCATGGGCACCACGGTTACCGTCGACAACGCCACCGTGTGGAGCAACGTCAGCGGACTGGCGCTGGTCGCTGCAGGCGACGTGGTGCAGGTCTGGGGCCTGCCCTCTGCGCCGGGCACCTTGCGCGCCACGCGCGTCGAACTGAAGCCGGCGTCGACCGAGCCGCTGGTCACGGGCACCGTGCAGAACCTGGACCTGATCGGCCAGCGCTTCACGCTCGGCCAGCTCACGGTCCGGTACAGCGGCGCGGTGTTCTCCGGCGGCATCGATCAAGCCACCCTGGCCAATGGCGCCATCGTCCGCGTGCGCGGCAGCGCGGCGCCGATTGTGGGCTTGTTCAGCGCAAACAAGGTGCAGGGCTGGTATGCGGTGCCTAGGCAGGATGCCGCGGCCCTGCAGCTGGCTGGCGTCATCACCAACTACACCGGCCTGAATGCCTTTACGGTGCTCGGCACGCCGATCGATGCGTCCAATGCGATCGTCACGGGCGGCCCCTCGACTTCGATCGGCAACGGCGTCAAGGTGGAGCTCGACGGCTTCATGTCCAACGGCGTGCTGGTAGTGAAGAAGCTGCGGATCCGCAACATTCCGGGCGTGGGCGGGCCGGTGGCCTTCACCCTGATCGGAGCCATCGGCAATTACCAGTCGCCTTCGAGCTTCGTGGTGAAGGGCCAGCAGGTGAACGCCAGCGGCTTCGCAACCGTCTTCGAGAATGGCACCGTCGCCGACCTGGCCAACGGCCGCCGCGTCACCGTGGTGGGAAACACGGTGGTCGATGGCGTGCTGATCGCTCAACGCGTCAGCTTCACGCAGCCTTGACGGACGCGCCGGCCGCCAAGGCCGGCGACGACCCGGATCAGCGCACCAGCAGCACGGGTACCGTGCAGCGCGCCAGCACCTTCATGGCCACCGAGCCCAGCACGAGGTTGCTCAGCGCGCCCTGCCCGCGCGATCCCATCACCACGAGGTCGAACTTTCCGTTTTCCGCAAACGCGGAGATCTCGTCCGCCGCATGGCCGACCTTGTGTGCAAAGGCCGCCTCGATGCCGCGCGCGGTCAGCGCGGCGCGCACCGGCTCCAGAACGACCCGTGCCTCGTCGTCGTAGTAGCCGTGCACGAGGTCGGGCCCCGCGAACGCGGCGGCCCGGTGTGGTACCGGAAGCACCGCATTGAAGACCGTGAAGGCGTGGCCCGCATGCGACCACTCCTTGTGCGCAGCCAGGTAGTCGAGCATGCGTGCGGTGTATTCGCTGCCGTCGACGGCGAGAAGAATTTTCATGGTGTCCCTCTGGTTTGATCGTGTTCGGTGGCCGGATGTTCGCCGCCAGCAAAAGGGGCCGCCTTGCGACAGATCAAGCCTCGGCGCCCAGCCCGATCGGCGCGGGCACGATGTTCACGATGCGGCTGAAGAGCGCCTCGTACTCGCGCTCCGGTGGATATCCGGTGAGCGGATCGCGGTTGCGGCCGAACGCCTCGTCGAGCTCGCGCCAGTCTTCGGCAGTCAGCACGCGTTCGGCGAGCGGCAGGATTTCGCGCTCCTCGAGCGCCATGTGGTTCAGGTAGAAATCGACGTATTGCTCCACGGCGTTCTCGAAGGCTGCGCGCCGCGAATCGCCGAGCATTTCGAAAGCGAGCAGCGCATGCTCGACGTTTCGGATCTTTCGCTCGCCCCACGCGTGGTCGTTGTCGAGCCGGTCCATCAACTCGCGCGATATTGGCGTCCTGGCACGCAGCTTGGGAAACAGCAGCTCGCTTTCCTTGCGGTGGTGGCGCTTCTCGGGAAATTCGTCGACATAGAACAGCATGGCCCGAAGCGACGAGAAGTCAGGCCGGGTGCCTTTGCGGCGGTGCTGCTCGAGCAGCATGACGATCGAGCGCAGCATGGCGGCCAGTGCCGCGTGCTCTTGGCGAATGATGCGAATGGTGGCGTGGGTCATGAAGGGCTCCTGTGCGTCCCTCAAGAGTCTCAGTTCCAGGCCCGTGCAGGCTTGCTGCAGATCAAACGCCGCGCATCTGGTTCGATCTTTTTTCGCCCTTGCGGCGACGCATTCTCTTGATCGGCATCAAGCGGGCTCGCGCATCGGTCCCGATACTGGCCGCATCACAACCTCAAGCAAAGCGAGGACGCCATGTACCAGCGAATTCTTGTTCCTGTCGATGGAAGCTCGACATCCGCCCACGGACTTGGCGAGGCGATTCGCCTTGCCGGGCTCACCGGAGGGCGCCTGCGCTTGATGCACGTCATCGACGAGCTCTCCTTCGCCCTGGCGATGGATGCCTATGCAGGCCACTCGGGCGACTGGCTCCAGGAGTTGCGCAACGCGGGCACCCGGCTGCTCGAAGAGGGCAAGGCGAAGGCCGCCGCGGCAGGCGTCGAGGCCGATTCGGTGCTGTGCGACAACTTCCGGGGCGCTGTTACCGACCGGGTCACGGCCGAAGCGGCTTCGTGGCCGGCGGACCTGATCGTCCTGGGAACTCACGGGCGCCGCGGCCTCGGCCGCATGGTGATGGGCAGC
Source organism: Variovorax sp. OV700 (assembly GCF_900099805.1). Lineage (GTDB taxonomy): Bacteria > Pseudomonadota > Gammaproteobacteria > Burkholderiales > Burkholderiaceae_C > Variovorax. Next base: position 9,967 of record NZ_FNDR01000014.1, read on the forward strand.
AGCGCCGAGCACATCTTGCGAACCGCCAACGTTCCGGTGCTGCTGGTGCGCGCACCCGAAGCGCACGCCAAGGCGGACGCTGAGCGCTTCACCCTGCCGAGCGGCACACTGGCCAGCGAGTAGGCCGCCCGCGGGCGGCTGCCCTACCCGTCCAGCGGCACGCCGCCGCCAAAACGGCTGGTCCACTGGTCCCACAGCTCCTGCTGGACGGCCTTGGCCGACTCCTGCCAGGCGGCGAGCATTCCCAGCTGGATCTGCTGCGCCTGCAGCACGCTGGTGCCGCAGGCCGCCTGCCAGTCGAGCACCGAGCGAAGGTAGGCATCGGTCCATGCCGATGCCAGGGGAACGTTGCTGTACATGTGACTCTCCTTGTTCGTGAAGGTAAATCGTGCAAGCAACACGCTTGCGCGTTGCCCCCTGGCCCATCGGGCCGCCGCCGGTCAAGCGTATGAACGCAGGCGCCTCGAGAACTCGGCCAATGGCGCAATGCCGCTGGCTTCGGCACGCTGGCACCAGTCCTGCATTTGCCTGACGAGCTGTTCGCCCGTGGCGGCGGACCGGCTCCACAGCGCAATCAGTTCACGGCGCATCGAATACATCGTATCGAGCGCCTGCGATCCGCGCAAAGCCATGGCAAGCCGCATGCGCCGCGATTCGTCGAGCATGCGCTCATCCTTGGCCAGCCAGCGCTTTACGGACTGGAGCGAACGGGCTTCGGCCGGCGACAGGCGCCGCAGCCGGCCGAACTCCTCCGCGTACGCCTGCTTGAGGGAGCGCGCATAGCTCGAAAGCACGTCGTAGTGGCACCGGATGACCGCCTGCACCGTTTCCAGGTCGACGGCGGCCTTGGGCGCCGCAAGCCGCGGTGTCGGCGCCACGTGCTTCACCGTGGCAAGGCCGAGGGCCTGGAGCACGCGGATGTAGAGCCAGCCGATGTCGAACTCGTACCATTTGCTCGACAGCTTGGCCGAGGTGGGAAAGGCATGGTGGTTGTTGTGCAGCTCTTCCCCGCCAATCAGGATGCCGATGGGCGAGATGTTCGTGCTGGCGTCCGGCGCGGGCCAGTTGCGATAGCCCCAGTAGTGGCCAATGCCGTTGACCACGCCGGCCGCCCAGAACGGAATCCACGCAATCTGCGCAAGAAGAATGAGCCCGCCCGGCACCACACCGAAGAGCGCCATGTCGAGCAGGCCCATCAGCACGATGCCGAGGATCTTGTGCCGCGAGTAGAGCTTGCGTTCGATCCAGTCGTCCGGCGTGCCATGGCCGTAGCGCGCAATGGTCTCGGCCTTGTTCGACTCGCGTATGTAGAGGAAAACGCCGCGCCACAGCACCCGGTTGATGCCCAGCACCTGCGGGCTGTGCGGGTCTTCGGGCGTGTCGCACTTTGCGTGGTGCTTGCGATGCACCGCGGCCCACTCTCTTGTCACCATGCCCGTCGTCAACCAGAGCCAGAACCGGAAGAAATGACTGGCCACCGGGTGCAGTTCGAGCGCACGATGGGCCTGGTGGCGGTGCAGAAAGATGGTGACTGAGGCAATGGTGACGTGCGTCAGCGCCAGCCCCACGAGCACTGCGCCCCACCATGGGAGATCGAAAAAGCCCGAGAAGAACAATGTTTGCATGAGTGCCTTTTGGCCTTTTGAACAGTCGCGGCATTCTGCAAAGCGGCCGGCGTGGGGACCTTGATGCAGGTCAAGGTCGCGGCCGCAGACCCGCCGCAAGATCGATCATGGCGCCATGCTTGCAGGCATCGCGCTTGCCGTCAGCACGCACAGGCCATGGGGTTTCATGCAGGATGCGTTGACAACCATGATGGCCGGCTCAAACTGGTGAGAAGCCCGTTCCCCGCCCCCCGCACGTGTTCCTTTTTGAAAGGTTTGAAATGAACCCCGATATCCAACTCAGGCACGAGGTCTTCGCCCAGCTGAACTGGGACCCGGCAGTGTTCGGGTGCGACGTCGACGTGCGCGTGAAAGACGGCGTGGTCACGCTGCAAGGCAAGGTCGCCAGCGAAAGCCTGAAGGTCGCGGTCGAGCGCGCCGTGCGACGCGCGGAAGGCGTCACCACCATCGTGAACAAGCTCACCGCGGCAGCGGACGTGGCCGACTGCGCGAACGGCGCCGAGTTGCCGGGCGTCGAAAGATGAAAGCGGCGGCGGAACAATCCGACTTCGCACTGCTCGACGCCTGGTGGCGGGCTGCCAACTATCTGTCGGTGGGGCAGATCTACCTGATGGACAACCCCTTGCTGCGCGAAAAGCTGAGCCTTTCGCACATCAAGCCGCGCCTCTTGGGCCACTGGGGCACCACGCCCGGCCTCAACTTCGTCTACGCGCACATGAACCGGGCCATCAAGGCCCGCGCGCTCGATGCCCTGTTCATTGCCGGGCCTGGCCACGGCGGGCCGGGCGTGGTCGCCAACACCTACCTGGAAGGCACCTACAGCGAGGTCTACCCGGACATCGGCCGCAACGCCGAAGGCCTGAAGCGGCTCTTCACGCAGTTTTCGTTTCCGGGTGGCATTCCGAGCCACGTGGCCCCCGAAACGCCGGGCTCCATCCATGAAGGCGGAGAGCTGGGCTACTCGCTGCTTCATGCCTTTGGCGCCGTGTTCGACAACCCCGGCCTGCTCGCCTGCTGCGTGGTCGGCGACGGCGAGGCGGAGACCGGCGCGCTCGCGGCCAGCTGGCATTCCAACAAGTTCTTGAACCCGGCGACCGATGGCGCCGTGTTGCCGGTGCTGCACCTCAACGGCTACAAGATTGCCGGCCCCACGGTGCTCGCGCGCATCGGCGACGAAGAGCTGGCGCAGCTGATGCGAGGCTACGGCTACGAGCCCTCTTTCGTCTCGGGGCATGAGCCCGCACAGATGCACCGCCTGATGGCGGCCGCGCTCGACAAGTCGATGGACGACATCCACGCCATCCAGCAGCGCGCCCGCAACGACGGGTTCCGCGAGCGCCCGCGCTGGCCGATGATCGTGTTGCGCTCGCCCAAGGGCTGGACCGGTCCGCGCCAGGTGGACGGCGTGCCGGTCGAGGGCACCTTCCGTGCGCACCAGGTGCCGCTGACCGGTTTTGACGGCAAGCCGGAGCACGTCGGTTTGCTCGAAGACTGGATGCGCAGCTACCGGCCCGAGGATCTGTTCGACGCCAACGGCGCCCTGCGACCCGAAATTGCCGCGCTCGCGCCCGAGGGGCCGAGGCGCATGAGCGCGAATCCACACGCCAACGGCGGCCTGCTCCTCAAGGATCTGGCGATGCCGCTCTTCCGCGACCACGCCGTGGCGGTGGCCGCGCCCGGCGCAACGGACGCGGAAGCCACGCGCGTCGCCGGCGAGTTTCTGCGGGACGTGATGCAGTGCAACGAGGCCGCCCGCAACTTCCGCGTGATGGGTCCGGACGAGACCGCGTCGAACCGGCTCGGTGCCCTTTTTGAGGTGACCGGGCGCACCTCGACCGCCGAGATACGCGAAGGCGACGACCACATCTCGCCCGACGGCCGGGTGATGGAGGTGCTCAGCGAGCATCTCTGCCAGGGCTGGCTCGAGGGCTACCTGCTCACCGGGCGCCACGGCTTCTTCTCGTGCTACGAGGCCTTCATCCACATCATCGATTCGATGTTCAACCAGCATGCCAAATGGCTCAAGGTGTGCCGCGGCATCGGCTGGCGGCGTCCGATCGCATCGCTCAACTACCTGCTCACCAGCCATGTCTGGCGGCAGGACCACAACGGTTTCAGCCACCAGGACCCGGGCTTTCTCGACCACGTGGCCAACAAGAAGGCGGAGGTGGTTCGCGTCTACCTGCCGCCCGATGCCAACACCCTGCTCTCGGTGGTCGACCACTGCCTGCGCAGCCGCGACTACGTGAACGTGATCGTGGCCGGCAAGCAGCCCGCCCCGCAGTGGCTGGACATCGAATCGGCGGTGCGCCATTGCACTGTCGGCCTCGGCATCTGGACCTGGGCCAGCAACGACGAAGGCGCGGCGCCCGACGTGGTGATGGCCTGTGCGGGAGACGTGCCCACGCTCGAAACCATGGCCGCGGTCGACCTGCTGCGCGAGATGCTTCCGGACCTGAAGGTGCGCGTGGTGAACGTGGTCGACCTGATGGCGCTGCAGGCACCGAACGCCCATCCGCACGGCCTTTCGGATGCGGACTTCGACGCGATCTTCACCACCGATTGCCCAGTCATCTTCGCGTTCCACGGCTATCCCTCGCTGATCCACCGGCTGACCTACAAGCGAGCCAACCACGACAACTTCCACGTGCACGGCTATCAGGAGGAAGGCACCACCACCACGCCGTTCGACATGACCGTGCTCAACCGGCTCGACCGCTTTCACCTGGCCGCCGATGCCATCGGCCGCGTCGAGCGCTTTCGCAACAGCGCGGGCCACGTGCAGCAGCACCTGCGCGACAAGCTGCTGGAGCACCGCGCCTACATCACCGTCCACGGCAAGGACATGCCGGAGATCTCGGACTGGCGCTGGAAACGTTGACCCTTGGGCATGCACCAAAGGCATGCACCGCCGGGGCGTGCGTGCTACGCTTGCACGGCTCCAACGATGCCGTGGCGTTAGCGCCCCAATCCATGCTTTCCGAATGACATCCGCCTTTCACATCGCGGTCCTCGACGACGAGGTCGACATCACGCAACTGCTGGCCGGTTACCTTCAAAGCCACGGTTTCCGGGTGACCCAACTGCACAACGGCGCCTCGCTGATGGCACTGATGGGCACCGATCCGGCCGACCTCGTGCTGCTCGACCTGGGCCTGCCCGGCGAAGACGGTTTTTCCATTGCGCGCCGCATGCGCGAAAACTGGCGCTGCGGGCTCGTCATCGTCACCGGCCGCGGCGATGCGGTCGACAAGGTCGTGGGTCTGGAGGTGGGCGCTGACGATTACGTCACCAAGCCCTTCGACCTGCGTGAACTGGTGGCGCGCGTCAAGGCCGTGCTCCGGCGCCTGGTACCCAGCGACGCCGCGGACGCATCCTTGCCCGCATCCGCACCGGTTGCTTTGGCCGCTTCCGACAAGCTCCGCTTCGCCGGATGGCAGCTCGATGTCGCCGCACGCAGCCTGGCCAATCCGCAAGGGCAGAACGTGGCGCTCACCGGCGGCGAGTTCGACCTGCTGTGCGCGTTTGCGCGCCATGCGGGGCGCGTGCTGTCGCGCGACTTCCTGCTCGAGCAGACACGCGGGCGCGAAGCCGCCCCCTTCGACCGCACCATCGACGTGCAGGTCGGGCGGCTGCGCAAGAAGATCGAAGCCGACGCGGACGATCCGCAGATCATCAAGTCGGTGCGCGGCGCCGGCTACATCCTGGTTCCGCCCGTCGCTCGCGGGTGACCCGATGAACCCGCCCCCGCCCTCTTCTCCCTTCGTTGCCGCGTTGCCGGGGCTGCCTTCGGGCGTCGAAGAAAGCAGCGTCTTCCGTTCCCTTTTCGTTTCCTACCCGGACTCGCTGCTGCTGGTCGACCAGGCCGGCGGCATCGTGCTGGCCAACCCTTCGGCGGCCAAGCTGCTGGGCTATGACGTCGATGAACTGGTGGGCGTGAACGTGGACGTCCTGGTGCCCGACAGCATCCGGCCGCGCCACGCCGCCTACCGCGAAGCCTATGGCCAGGCACCACGCCCGAGGCCCATGGGCACGCAGATGGAACTCGTCGCCAAGCGCAAGGACGGCAGCGAGGTGATGGTCGAGATCGCGCTCAGCCCGTTGCAGAGCCAGGGCCTGCCGTTCGTGGTGGCCGCCATCCGCGACATTGGCGCCTACCCGCGCGTGAAGCAGGCGCTGCAGCGCGCGCGCTACAGCGACTACCTCGCGCAACTGGGCCGCCTGGCCGTCGACACGCGCGACCTGCAGGTTGTGCTCGACCATGCGCCCACCATGGCCGCGGAAGCGCTGGAAGTCGAAGTGGCCATGGTGCTGCTGCTGGACGACAGCCGCCTTGAGTTTCGCGTCGCCAGCGGCGTGGGTCTCGTGCCCGGCGAAGAGATCGGCGCGCGCATTCCCAGCCACGCGAATACACCGCCCGGTTTCGTGTTTGCACAGGGCGCGCCGGTGGTGGTGGCCGACTTTGCCAAGGAGCGCCGTTTCGCGGTGCCGCAGGCGTACCTCGATGCCGGGCTGGTCAGTGCGCTGGCCGTGCCCTTCTACGATCGCGGCCGCTTCATCGGCGTGCTGACCGTGCGCTCGCGCGAGGCCAAGCGCTTCGGTGACGAGGAGCTCCGCTTCCTGGAGTCGCTGTCGAACCTGCTGGCCACCAGCCTGCAGCGCGTTCAGACCGAAGAGGCGCTCAGCCACGCACAGCGGCTCGAAAGCGTCGGCCAGCTCACCGGCGGTATTGCGCATGACTTCAACAACCTGCTCACCGTGATCCAGGGCAATCTGCAGGTGCTCGAAGAACTGCCCGCCATCGCGAACGATGGCTACGCCCAGCAGCTGGTGGGCGCGGCGGCGCGAGCTTCGCGGCGCGGCGCCGAGCTCACCGGCAAGCTGCTGGCTTTCTCGCGCCGGCAGATGCTGCAGCCCCATGCAGTGGACACGCATGCCATGCTGCACTCCCTGGCCGACATGCTGCGGCGCACGCTCGACCAGCGCATCGGCATTTCGATCGACAGCGCACCGAGCTGCCCACCGGTGCTTGCCGACCCGGGGCAGCTCGAATCGGCGTTGCTGAACATTGCCATCAATGCGCGCGACGCCATGCCCGACGGCGGCACGCTGCACTTTCGTACCGAGGCCTGCAGCTCGCTGCCGCCGGAAGTGCACAACGAGCTGAGCGACCGCGATGCGCACGGCAGCTTCGTGGCCATTTCCATCACCGACAGCGGCACCGGCATGACCGAGGAAGTGAAGGAGCGCGCGTTCGAGCCCTTCTTCACCACCAAGGAAGCCGGCCGCGGCACAGGCCTGGGCCTGAGCACGGTCTACGGATTCGTGAAGCAGTCCAAGGGCGCCATTGCCATCGCCACTCGGCCGGGCGCAGGCACCACGGTGACGCTCTTCCTGCCGCAGCCGAACGAAGCCGCCGCCCCTGTCATGGAAGAGGAAGACGCCGAACAGGCGATTCCGCCCGGCCTGCGCGTGATGCTGGTCGAGGACGACCCCGAAGTGCGCAAGGTCGTGCAGACCTTTTTGACGACCCTGGGCTGCAGCGTGGTCGCGGCCAGCAATGCCGAGCAGGCCCTGATGAGCCTGGAAGCCGATGCGGGTTCCTTCGATCTGCTGCTGAGCGACATCGCGCTCGGGCCCGGCATGCGCGGAACGCGGCTCGCGGCCGAGGCGCAGCAGCGCTTTCCGGAGCTCGCGATTCTCCTGATGTCCGGCTTCTCGTCGGAGCTGCTGGAGGCCGACCGGGAAGTGCCGCAAAGCTGGGAGCTGCTGCGCAAGCCTTACACGCGCGCCGAGCTGGCGCGTGCCATGGCCCGGGTGCTTGCGCACCCGTAGTGCCGCGCGTTCAGCGGCACCAGGCCTCGATCTGGTGGCCGATATCCAGCCAGAGCGCCTGCAGCGCCACGGCCGCAAGCAGTGCGCCAGCCAGGCGCGCGCCCCAGGCCTGCGGCCCACCGCCGCCGCTCCACCTGAGCTTCTGCCAGAGCCACGGCGCCAGCACCAGCGAAAGGCCGCTGCCGATGGCGAACAGCATCATCGCAAGTCCGCCCTGCAGCGGTCCGTTGCCGAGGCTGGCCAGCAGCAGCGCCGAGTAGAGCAGGCCGCACGGCATCGCGACCCACAGGGCACCGGTCGCAAGCACCCCGAGCGGCGAACCTCCGGCGAGCGGACGAAGCCGCGCCTCGAGCGTGCGGCCGATGCGCCGCGCCCACTGCGGCTGGCGGCCCGAAACGGCGAGGACCACGCCCCACGCGAACACGAACACATGCAGCAGCATCCAGAGCGGCCTGAGCGCGGCCACCTGCGTGCCGGCCTGGGCGAGGCTGTCGACGCTTGCGGCCGCAATGGCGCCTGCCGCGGCGTAGCTCGCGATACGGCCCAGGTGGAAGGCCGCCTGCGAAGAGAACGCCGTGCCGACTCCGGCAACCGCCGAGGCAGCGGCCGACACGGGCACGATGCGGATCACGGCGGCCGACGCCGCGCCGCACATGGCCACGCAGTGCGGCCCGCCCGCCAGGCCCATCAGCAACGCAGCAGTGGCCAGCCCGGTCTGCATGTTTTCAGACCACGCGCGAAAAACGGGTGCGGTTCTCGCGGCAGTACCGGTCGAACACCATGGCAATGGCGCGCACCACGAACCATCCCTGCGGCGTCACGTCGATGTCGTGGTCGGTCATCCGCACCAAGCCCTGTGCCACCAGCGGCCCGAGCGCCGCGAACTCGGTGGCGAAGTAGTGGCGAAAGTCGATCCGGTGCGCTTCGCTCATGGCGTCGAAATTGACGTGCCCCCTGCACATCAGGGCCATGATCACCGCACGCCGCAACACGTCGTCGCGCGAAAGCGCAAGCCCGCGGACCACGGGCAGCCGGCCCTGGTCGAGCAGGTCGTAGTACGCGTCGATGGTCTTCACGTTCTGGCTGTAGGTGGCACCGATGCGGCCGATGGCGGAAACACCGAGCGCCACCAGGTCGCCGTCGGGCTGGGTGCTGTAGCCCTGGAAGTCTCGATGCAGCCGCCCTTCCCGCTTGGCCACCGCAAGGGGGTCGTCCGGCAGTGCGAAATGGTCCATGCCGATGTAGACGTACCCGGCATCGGTGAGCGTGGCTACGGCGCGCGCGAGCATCTGCACCCGCGCCGCCGCATCGGGCAGCTCGTCCGCGGCGATGCGCCGCTGCGGCTTGAAGCGCTCGGGCAGGTGCGCGTAGGCATACAGCGCGATGCGGTCGGGCCGGAGTTCACAGATCTGCGCCATCGTGCGGTCGAACGACGCCTCGTTCTGGCGGGGCAAGCCATAGATCAGGTCGACGTTGATCGACTGGAAGCCCAGCGCGCGCGCCTCGGCCATCAGGTCGAACACCTGGTGCGCTGGCTGGATGCGGTGCACAGCCTTCTGTACGTCGGGATCGAAGTCCTGCACGCCGAAGCTCAGCCGGTTGAAGCCCAACGACGCCAGGTGCGCGAGCCGCGCAGCATCGACGGTGCGCGGATCGATCTCGATGGACTGCTCGCCGCCGGGAAGAAAGACAAAGGCCTCGTGCAGCATGGCAAGGAGCTGGCTCAGCTCGGCATCATTCAGGAACGTGGGCGTGCCGCCGCCCAGGTGCAGCTGGCTCACGGTGGTGCCGCGTCCGAGCTGCGCAACCTGGAGCCGGACTTCGCGCGCCAGATAGGCCAGGTATTGGGTGGCCTTCTCGTGATGCTTCGTCACGATCTTGTTGCAGGCGCAGTAGTAGCACAGCGATTCGCAGAACGGGATGTGCACGTACAGCGACAGCGGCGCCGCCGACGCGCCCGCATCGCGCCGGCCCTGCAGCGCCAGCGCGTAATCGTCGGCATCGAAGGCGTCCACGAAACGGTCGGCCGTCGGGTACGAGGTATAGCGCGGCCCCGCGACGTCGAACTGCCGCAGCAAGGCGGTCGACAGGGGCGCCGCGGCTGGAACGACGGGGCGGTCGAGAAAGGCGGTGGAAGTCGAGCTCATTGTGGAGGCCCGGGTTGATCGTCGCGGGACGGCGGCATGGCCAGGAGCGCGGTGAATGCGCTCGAAGCCGCCGCCATGGCCCAGAAAACAAAGAAGGCGACGGTGTAGACGCCCTGGCGCGGCATGCGGAGCGCGTCGCCACCCCAGTGCAGATCGGACGGATCGACCATCGCGAAGACCAGGATCTCGATGGCACAGGCCAGCAGGAAGGCCGGCCACAAGACCCCGATGAGCTGCCGCGACGAAGTCATGGCCTGGCCTCGCGGCGCGGCACCGGCACCGCCTCGTCGGGCGTGGTCGCATGGTTCCGGCCGGTGACGGCGGGCATCAGTGCCTTGTCCGCCAAGGTCTTGTTGATTTCGACGCCGCGTCGGTAATAGTCTTGCGACACCAGCGGATCCTGGCTTCCCCAGGCAACCCAGAAGGTCACGAAGCTCGCGACCACCACCAGCGCGGGCCCCGCAATCACCATCCAGAGCAGCGGATAGCGCCACCATGGTTTGTTGCCCGCCGTCTCCGTCCAATTGTTCTTTGTCGCCTTCATTTTTTGATTCCTTGCTTCAACGCGGCACCAGGAAGACCGCTTTCTCGGACACCTGCACGCCGCCCTCTTCGTCCCGGATGTCGAAGTGCACCGTGTGCGAGCCGGACGGCACCACGCCGTAGGGCACCTGCAGGCGCACGGCAACCCAGCGCGACTGGGCCGCATCGATCGTGACGCGCTCGTCGGGCGAGACGCTCAGTCCTTCGATGCCGTGCGCGGCAATGCGGTAGTGGCGCGCCTCCTCGGTGGCATTCATGATCTGCAGGCGGTAGACGTTCTCCAGCCGCCCGCCCTCGACGATGCGAGCCAGCGACGCGCGGTCGCGCACCACGTCGACCTTCAGCGGCGTGCGCGCGACGAGGCTGGCCAGGAGTCCCGCCACCAGCAGCGCCAGGATGGCGGTGTAGACCAGCACTCGCGGGCGCAGCACGCGGTGCAGCAGCTGGCGGCGCGTCCATCCGGCCTCCATGCCGTTCTGTGTGTCGTAGCGGATGAGCCGCGGCGCATAGGCCATCTTCTGCATCACCGTGTCGCAGGCGTCCACGCAAAGTCCACAGCCGATGCATTCGTATTGCAACCCCTCGCGGATGTCGATGCCCGTCGGGCACACCTGCACGCAGAGCCCGCAGTCGATGCAGTCGCCCAGCGCCATGCTGCGCGGATCGAGACCCTTGCGCCTGGGCGCGCGCGGCTCGCCGCGCTTCGGGTCGTAGGTGACGATGAGCGTGTCGCGGTCGAACATGGCGCTCTGGAAGCGCGCATACGGGCACATGTACTTGCAGACCTGCTCGCGCATGAAGCCCGCATTGCCGTAGGTCGCAAAACCGTAGAAGAAAACCCAGAAAACTTCCCACGAGCCCATGCGAGTCTGGAGGAACGCCAAGCCCAGGTCGCGAATGGGCGTGAAGTAGCCCACGAAGGTGAAGCCAGTCCACAGCGCGATGCCTATCCACACCAGGTGCTTGAACCACTTCTTCACCAGCTTCTCGAGCGACATGGGTTCGGCGTCGAGCCGCATGCGCGCCGTGCGGTTGCCTTCGATCTTGTGCTCCACCCACATGAAGATCTCGGTGTAGACCGTCTGCGGACAGGCGAAGCCGCACCACAGCCGCCCGGCCACGGCGGTGAAGAGAAAGAGCGCCAGAGCACTGACCACCAGCAGGCCCGACAGGTAGATCAGGTCCTGCGGGTACAGCACCAGGCCGAAGATGTAGAAGCGCCGCGCAGCCAGGTCGAACAGCACCAGCTGCCGCTCGCCCCACTCCGCCCACGGCAGGCCATAGAACACCAGCTGGGTCAGGAACACCATGGCCCAGCGCCAGCGCGCGAACATGCCGCGCACGGTGCGCGGGTAGATCTTCTTCGTGGCCTCATACAAGCCGACCGAGTCGCTTTCCACCGGAACGATCGGAATGATCTTGCGCGCGGCGGAGCTGGCAGCCGGTGCCGATGCAGGAACGGGGGCGGGTGAATCCATGATGAGACAGCCGCGGAAGTCAGGGCCCCGTGACGGGGTTCGAAAGGCCCCACACGTAGGAAGCGAGCAGCTTGATCTGCGCCTCGGTGAGGCGGCCTTCCTGCGCCGGCATTTCGCTGTGCTTGCCGGCGTTGACGATCTGCACAATGGCGCCTTCGCCATAGCCGTGCAGCCAGACCTTGTCGGCGAGGTTGGGCGCACCCACGGCCTGGTTGCCGACGCCGCCGATGCCGTGGCAGGCGGCGCACACCGTGAACTTGGACTTGCCGAGGCCAGCGCGCACCGAGTCGTGCGGCGCACCGGAAAGGCTCAACACGTAGTTGGCCAGGTTCTTCACCTCTTCCTGCGTGCCGACCGCCGCCGCCATGGGCGGCATCACGCCGGTGCGGCCCTTGGTGATGGTCTCGGCGATCTTCTCGGGTGCGCCGCCGTGCAGCCAGTCCTTGTCGGTCAGGTTGGGAAAGCCCTTGCTGCCGCGCGCGTCGGAGCCGTGGCACTGGGAGCAGTTGTTCATGAACAGCCGTTCGCCGATGGCCATGGCCTTGGGTTCGCGTGCGACGTCCTCCATCGGCATGGCGGCAAAGCTCGCGTAGACCGGCGCCAGCGCCTGGTTGGCCTTGTCGACTTCGGTGTCGTACTCGCTCCTGGTGCTCCAGTTCGCCTGTCCGCTGAAACTGCCCAGGCCCGGAAAGACCACGAGGTAGCCGACCGAGAAAAAGATGGTCATCACGAACAGGCCGACCCACCACAGGGGCAGCGGGTTGTTGGATTCGCGCAGGTCCTCGTCCCAGACGTGGCCGGTGGTGTTGTCCGCATCCGACGCCACGCGCTTGCGGGCCGTGAGCCAGAGCAGCAGCATGCATCCGAGGATGCTCAGCACCGTGCCGGCCGCAACGTAGTTGGACCAGAAGTTGTTGACGAAATCGCTCATCGTGGGCCCCTCTTCTTCAGTCTTGCTCGAACGGCAGGCGGGCGGCTTCGTCGAAGCGCGCGGCGTTGCGGCGGGCAAAGGCCCAGCCCACGATGCCGAGGAAAAGCGCAAAGCAAAGCACGGTGGCGGCAACGCGCAGGGTGGTGAGGTCGATCATGGTCGGGTGCTCCTTACTTGAGCGCGAGGCCCAGCGATTGCAGATATGCCACCGTCGCGTCCAGCTCGGTCTTGCCGCGAACGTCTTCGGCCGCGCGGGCGATTTCTTCGTCCGAATACGGCACGCCGACCTGGCGCAGCGCGCGCATGCGACGCGGAATGGCGTCGGCGTCGACCACGTTCTTCTCGAGCCACGAATAGGCCGGCATGTTCGACTCGGGCACCAGGTCGCGCGGGTTGTTCAAGTGGATGCGCTGCCACTCGTCGCTGTACTTGCCGCCCACGCGGTGCAGGTCGGGCCCGGTGCGCTTGCTGCCCCACTGAAAGGGGTGGTCGTAGACGAACTCGCCCGCCACCGAATAGTGGCCGTAGCGCAGCGTCTCCGAGCGAAAAGGCCGGATCATCTGCGAGTGGCAGTTGTAGCAACCCTCGCGCAGGTAGACGTCGCGGCCGGCGAGCTGCAGCGCGGTGTTCGGCTTCAAGCCCTGGATGGGCTCGGTGGTCGACTTCTGGAAGAACAGCGGCACGATCTCGACCATGCCGCCGATGGCGATCACCACGAGGATCAGCACGATCATCAGCAGGTTGTTGGTCTCCACCTTCTCGTGGGTGAAGCCGCTGCTCTTTTGTTCAGGGTTCGGGTTCATGCGGGTTCCTCAGGCGTGGGCAGTGGCAACGGGCGGAATCGACGCCGGAACCGAACGCCCGGAGATCGCGGTCATCCACACGTTCCAGGCCATCACCAGCATGCCGCCCAGGTACAGCAGGCCGCCGGCCAGCCGCACCACGTAGAACGGGAAGGTGGCCTTTACGCTCTCCACGAAGGTGTAGGTGAGCGTGCCGTCGGGGTTGATGGCGCGCCACATCAGGCCCTGCATGACACCGGCGATCCACATGGCGGCGATGTACAGCACGATGCCGATGGTGGCGATCCAGAAGTGCGCATCGATGGCCTTCACGCTGTACATCTCCGTGCGGCCGTACGTGCGCGGGATCAGGTAGTAGAGCGATCCCATGGTGATGAAGCCCACCCAGCCGAGCGCGCCGGCATGCACGTGGCCGACGGTCCAGTCGGTGTAGTGGCTCAGGGCGTTGACGGTCTTGATGGACATCATGGGTCCCTCGAAGGTCGCCATGCCGTAGAACGACAGCGCCACGATCAGGAAGCGCAGGATCGGGTCGGTGCGCAGCTTGTGCCAGGCGCCCGAGAGCGTCATCACGCCGTTGATCATTCCGCCCCAGCTCGGCGCCAGCAGGATCAGCGAGAACACCATGCCCAGCGACTGCGTCCAGTCCGGCAGCGCCGTGTAGTGCAGGTGGTGCGGGCCGGCCCACATGTAGGTGAAGATCAGCGCCCAGAAGTGGACGATGGAGAGCCGGTACGAATACACCGGCCGGCCGGCCTGCTTGGGGATGTAGTAGTACATCATTCCGAGGAAGCCCGCGGTGAGGAAGAAGCCCACCGCGTTGTGGCCGTACCACCACTGCACCATGGCGTCCTGCACGCCCGCATAGGCCGAATAGCTCTTCATCCAGCCGGCAGGAATCTCGGCGCTGTTGACGATGTGCAGCAAGGCCACGGCGATGATGAACGCGCCGAAGAACCAGTTCGCAACGTAGATGTGGCGCACCTTGCGAACGCCGATGGTGCCGAAGAACACGACCGCATAGGACACCCACACCGCCGCGATGAGGATGTCGATCGGCCATTCGAGTTCGGCGTATTCCTTGCCCGTGGTGTAGCCCAGCGGCAGGCTGATGGCGGCGGCCACGATCACGGCCTGCCAGCCCCAGAACACGAATGACGCGAGCGCCGGCGCGAACAACCGGACCTGGCAGGTGCGCTGCACCACGTGAAAGCTGGTGGCCATGAGCGCGCAGCCGCCGAACGCGAAGATCACCGCGTTGGTGTGCAGCGGCCGCAGGCGACCGTAGCTGAGCCATGGAATGCCAAGGTTGAGTTCGGGCCATGTCAGCTGCGAGGCGATGATCACGCCGACGAGCATGCCGACCACGCCCCAGACGACGGACATGAGGGCGAACTGCCTGACGACGGTATCGTCGTAAGCCGCTGCGGGAGGATTGGGTTCTTGCATCGTGCTGCCTCTTGATGGACTGCAGCCAGTGTCCCCGCGCACCCCTCGGGCCGGTTTGATGCAGATCAATCGTGACGCAGGATCCGGTCGCCTTCGATCTCGATGTCGTCGAATTGCCCACGCTCGATGGCCCACCACAGACCGCCCAGGATGGCGAGCACCAGCACGACCGACAGCGGGATCAGGAGAAAGAGGATGTCCATCAGCGAACCGCCCTGCTCCCGGTGTCCCCGGCCGCGAGCCGCGCCGCGTTGAGCACCACCACCAGCGAGCTCGCAGCCATGCCCAGGCCCGCGAGCCACGCGGGCAGCCACCCAGCAATGGCCAGCGGCACGCACAGCGCGTTGTAGCCTGCCGCCCATGCGAGGTTCTGCCGCACCACGCGCAGCGTTCGTTTGGCCTGGGCAATGGTGCGCGGAATGGACGCGAGCGCATCGCCGAGCACGACGAAGTCGGCCCGCGCACGCGAGAGCGGCACCGCGCGGCCGAAGGCGAAAGAAGCATTCGCGCGCGCCAGCGAAGGACCGTCGTTGAGGCCGTCGCCCACCATCGCCACCTGCCGGCCTTCGGCCTGCAGCCGCCACAGCACCTCCAGCTTGTCCTCGGGCGTGCAGCCGCCCTGTGCAAAGGCAATGCCGGCGCTCGCGGCGATCTCGCGGGCCGCGCTGTCACGGTCACCGGAAAGCAGGCGCACCGTGATGCCTTCGCCCTGCAGCGCCGCCACCGCGGCGGCGGCGTCCGGGCGCAGTTCCTCGGCGAGCACGAAGCTCGCGAGCCAGCCCTCTTCGTCGCTCAAATGAACCTGCGGCGACTCGACCTGCAGCGGCGGCACCTTGCAGTGGCTTGCCGAGCCCAGCCGCACGCGCCGGGCGAGTCCGTCGGCACTCGCGCTTCGGCGCAGCAGGCCTTCGAGGCCGAGGCCCGCCAGCTCGGCGGGCTGCGTCACTTCCCATGCGGGCGGCGAGCGGAACTGGGCATTCCATGCGTTCACCAGCGCGCGGGCACCGGGATGCAGCGAATGCGCGCCGAGCGCGGCGCCAATCTCCAGCGCATCGCCGGGGCGAAGGCCCTGCCGGCAATACACGCGCTCAAGTCGCGGCGTGTCGCCGGTCAGCGTGCCCGTCTTGTCGAACACCACCGTATCGACCGAGGCCAGCGCCTCCAGCGCCTGCAGGTTCGAGGTCAGCACACCGCCGCGCGCCAACGCTCCGGCGCTCGCGAGCATGGCGGCCGGCGTGGCAAGCGAGAGCGCGCAGGGGCAGGTCACGATCAGTACCGCCACCGCCACCATCAGGGCCTTGCCCGAATCGGCATGCCACCAGAAAGCTGCGGCCCCGGCGGCCGAGGCCAGCACGAGGATGAGGAACGGCCGTGCGATCCGGTCCGCCAGCTGGGCCAGGCGCGGCTTGCTCAGCGCAGCGCTTTCCATCAGCCGCACGATCTGTGCGAAGCGCGTGCCCTCGCCCACCGATTCGATGCGCACCTGCACCGTGGCCGAGAGGTTGTGGCTGCCCGCCAGCACGCGCTCGCCGCGCGCACGCGGCACGGGGCGGGATTCGCCGGTGAGCAGCGCCTCGTCGGTGCTGGTGCCGCCGTCGATCAGCACGCCGTCGGCTGGAAATGCCTCGCCGGGGCGCACCCGCACCACGTCGCCCGCGGCCAGGCGGCGCACTGCCACGCGCTGCCAGCCGCCATCGGCTTCCAGGAGTTCGATGCTGTCGGGCAAGCGGTTCATCACGGCCTCGAGCGAGCCTGCCGTGCGGTCCCTCAGCCGCGCCTCGAGCCAGCGGCCCGTGAGGAGGAAGAACACGAACATGGTCAGCGAGTCGAAATACACCTCGCGGCCGAGCACCCCCGCGCCGTCGAAAGTGGCCGCGCTGCTGACCGCGAAGGCAATGGCGATGCCGAAGGCCACCGGCAGATCCATGCCGATGCGCCCGTTGCGCAGGTCACGCCATGCGCTGCGGAAGAACGGGCCGCACGAAAAGAAAAGCACCGGCAGCGTGAGCACCCACGAGGCCCAGCGAAGCAACTGCGCCGCGTCCGCCGTCATCTCGCCGGGCTGCGCGATGTAGGCCGGGTAGGCGTACATCATCACCTGCATCATGCAGAAGCCCGACACCAGCCAGCGCCACAAGGCAAGCCGCAGTTCGCGCGAGCGGCGCTCGCGCGCGGAACTGTCCGCGGCCGGCACCAGCCGATAACCCGCGGCCTCGGAGGCCTCGAACCAGCGGGAGGGCCGCGTCTGTACGGCGGACCACACCACGCGCGCACGCTGGCTCGCGGCGTTGACCTGCACTTCGAGCACGCCGGGCACGTGCAGCAGCGCCGTTTCCACGGTGAGGCCGCAGGCCGCGCAATGCATGCCTTCCACGGCCACCTGCGACTCCCATCGCCCGGCGGCTTCGTCGAGCGCGCGGCCAAACGCAGTCCATTCGGAGGGATCATCGAGCACCTGCCACTCCTCACGGGGTGCCCGTGGGAGCGCAGCGGCCGGGGAGAAAGGGGCGAGCGCAGCTTGCATCGGGCAAGGCTAAGGGCCGGGGCCGGGCTCTTGTTTGATCTGCATCAAGGGGCGCGCGGGGCAACGTGCCTAAGCTGGCTGCACATTTCCTCCGAAGAGAACACCATGTTCAAGCGCATCCTCGTGGCCACCGACGGCTCCACGCTTTCCAAGAAAGCCGTCACCAGCGCCATCGCCATCGCGGCCCGGAACGAGGCCGACCTGGTGGCGCTCACCGTGGTGCCGCGCTACCCGAAGAGCTACTTCGACGGCGCCATGTCCTTTTCGCCCGAAGACATCGCGCGGGTGGAAAAGCAGTGGGCCGACAAGGCGCAGGGCATGTTGGATGCGGTGGAGACGCGCGCTGCCGCGAGCGGCGTGCCGCTGAAGACGGCCATCGCCAACTCGGATCTGGTGGCCGAGTCGATCGTCGCCACGGCGAAGAAGCACAAGTGCGACCTGATCGTGATGGCCTCGCACGGCCGCAAGGGCATCAAGCGGCTGCTGCTGGGCAGCGAGACGCAGCACGTGCTGACGCACTCCACGCTGCCGGTGCTCGTGCTGCGGTAGGCCGCAGCAAAGGCTTTCCCTCAGGCGGCCTGCACCGAGGCGTCGCCGAGCGCGTCGTTCTGCGCTTCGCTGAGCCAGCGCCGCTTGTCGCGCAGCGGCGGCGCGCCGAACATGCGGCTGTACTCGCGGGCGAACTGCGACGGGCTTTCATAGCCCACGCTGTGCGCCGCGCTCGCCACGTCCACGCCCGCCATCAGCATCTGGCGGCGCGCCTCCTGCAGCCGCAGCTGCTTCTGGTATTGCAGCGGGCTCATGGCCGTCACGGCCTTGAAATGATGGTGGAACGACGACACGCTCATGTGCACCGCGCGCGCCATGTCCTCGATGCGCAGCGACTGCGCATAGTTGACGCGCAGCGCGCTGATGGCCTTGGCCACGCGCTGGGTGTGGCTATCCTGCAGCGCGATCTGGCGCAGCCGCGCGCCCTCCCCGTTCACCAGCAAACGGTACATGATCTCGCGCTTGATGAGCGGCGCCATGATCGGCACGTCTTCCGGCGTCTCGGCCAGCCGCAGCAGCCGCAGCACCGGCTCCAGCACCGGCATGGCGATGCGGTTGACGTACATGCCGCGCGACGCGGGCGCGTTGGCCTTGGCGGGCAGCTTCTCGTCGCCGATGAGTTCGCCGATGTCGTCGATCGCAAGCTCAAGCCGCACGCCGAGATAGGGTTCGTTGTCGCTCGTCAGGCGAACCTGACCGCACACCGGCAGGTCGACCGAGGTCACCAGGTAGTGCATCGGGTCGTACACATAGATGTCGTCGCCCACGATGATCCGCTTGGAACCCTGCGCAATGAGCCCGAGCGCCGGCGTCGCAAAGGCGTGCTTGGGCCCGTCGGGCTTGCTGATGCAGAACACCTGCAGGCCGGCCACCGGCGTTTCCACTGTGCCGTCCTGGCCGCGCGTGATGCGGTTGATCAGCGCGACCAGTTCCTTCCTGGCTTCGTCGAGTTGCGGGTCCAGCGGCATCGGCTGGGCAATGGCGGCAGCGATTTCGGGTGTTTCGTCGGACATGTTCAGGGCTTTGTCTGGGGGTGATTCACGGCGCCGCGGCGGCGCGGAGGATCGGGTGGTTCAAAGCTTAGCGCCGCATCCGCGAATCTGCACGGGCCCGGACGGAGGTCTGGAGAAATAGGCAAAGACTTTGCAGGAACGCGCTGGCCGCCCGGCCGCCGCCGGCCGGATACTTTTGCCAGGCCCTTCGGGGAATCTCCACCACTCAGCAAAGGAATGCGAGATGCAATACCGCAAATTCGGCCGCACCGGCCTGTTCGTTTCCGAGCTCTGCCTCGGCACCATGACCTTCGGCGGCGCCAGCGGCATCTGGGGACACATCGGCAACCTCCAGCAGTCCGAGGCGGAAAGCCTGGTGGGCCGTGCGCTGGACGCCGGCATCAACTTCATCGACACCGCCGACGTGTACTCCGACGGGCTTTCGGAAACCATCACCGGCCAGGCGCTGAAGAACCTCAAGGTGCCGCGCGAGAACGTGGTGGTCGCCACCAAGGTGCTGGGCGAAACCGGCAAGAGCCCCAATTCGGCCGGCGCCTCGCGCTATCACATCATGGACGGGGTGAAAGCCAGCCTGAAGCGCCTGCAGCTGGACCACATCGACCTGTACCAGATCCACGGCTTCGACCCGGTGACGCCCATCGAGGAAACCGTGCGCGCGCTGGACAACCTGGTGCAGCAGGGCCACGTGCGCTACGTGGGCGTTTCGAACTGGGCCGCCTGGCAGATCATGAAGGCACTGGGCATCGCCGAGCGGCAAGGGCTCGCGCGCTTCGAGTCGCTGCAGGCCTACTACACCATCGCGGGCCGCGACCTGGAGCGCGAATTGGCGCCCATGCTGCAGAGCGAAAACGTGGGCCTGATGGTCTGGAGTCCGTTGGCGGGCGGCTTGCTTAGTGGCAAATACGGACGCGACGGCGAAGCCGAGAAAGGCAGCCGCCGCACCACCTTCGACTTTCCGCCCGTGAATGTCGAGCGCGCCTACGACTGCATCGACGTGATGCGCCAGCTGGCCGAGGCGCGCAAAGTTTCGGTGGCGCAGATCGCGCTGGCATGGCTGCTGCACCAGCAGGTAGTGACCAGCGTGATCGTGGGCGCCAAGCGCGTCGAGCAGCTGGACGACAACATCGCCGCCACGGCCATCCGGCTCGATGCGAGCGAGCTGGACGCGCTCGACAAGGTCAGCGCCCTGCCCTCCGAATACCCCGGCTGGATGCTCGAGCGCCAGGGCGGCGCACGGGCCAAGCGCCTGGCTGAATCAGGCCAGCGCGGCTGAGCGTTGCCGCGCGGCGTGGGCCGCGGTGGCGCGCAATGCGCGCAGATCGAGGTGCGGCGCCGCGCTTGCCGCAGAGGGCTTGGCAAGGTGCGGCACCACGCCGAGCAGGGGCGCACCGAGCCGGGCGCGCAGGGTCTGCAGGTTGGCCTCGGGCGACAGCATGCCCGGTTCGATGACGCTTGCGATCCATCCCGCCAGCACGAGGCCGCGCGCGCGAATCGCTTCCGCCGTAAGCAGCGCGTGGTTCAGGCAGCCGAGCCTGAGGCCGACCACGAGGATCACCGGCAGGCCCAGCGCGACGGCCAGATCGGCGCTGTCGAGGTCGTCGCCGAACGGCACGCAGAACCCGCCCACGCCTTCGACCACCACCGCGTCGGCGCACTGGGACAAAGATGCAAAGGCCGACAGCAGCGGTGGCAACTCGATGCGCACGCCCTCCTCCCGCGCGGCCAGGTGCGGCGACATCGGCGCGCGCAGCAGGTAGGTGCAGCGCAAGGCCAACGGCACATCGACATTGCCGGCCGCGCGCAACTGCTCGACGTCTTCGTTGCACCACGCACCATCGACCAGCTCCAGGCCAGCGGCCACCGGCTTCATGCCGACCGACCGCAGGCCCGAGGCGGCCAGCAGACTCAGCATCGCGCTGCTGGCCAGCGTCTTGCCGACGCCGGTGTCGGTGCCCGTGACGAACCAGCGGCGGTGCGTCATTGGTGCACCCGGCGCGGCGCTCATGCTGCCTCCTTCCAAGGCTCTTCCAGCGCGTCGCCCAAGGCGTCCAGCAGCCGTGCCACGTCGGCCTCGCTGTGGCTGGCCGACAGCGTGATCCGCAGCCGCGCGGTGCCGGCGGGCACGGTCGGCGGGCGGATCGCACCGACACGCAAACCATGCGCATCGAGCTGTGCCATGGTCTGCATCGCGCGCGCGTTGTCGCCGACGATCAGCGGCTGGATCGCGGTGGGCGAATCCGGCAGCCAGGCGCTGCCGTCCGGCGGCAGGAGCGCCTCGAGGCCCCGACGCAGCTGCCCGATGCGCGCCTGCAATTGGGCGCGGCGTTGCTTGCCTTCTTCGCCTTCGATCAGCGTAAGGCTCGCGAGCAGCGCATGCGCGATGGCCGGCGGCGCGGCGGTGGTGAAGATGTAGGGCCGCGCCCGCTGCACGAGATAGTCGATGACGGTGCGGTGCGCCGCCACGAAAGCGCCCGACACCCCGGCCGCCTTACCGAGCGTGCCGATGAGCACCAGCCGCTCCGATCGCAGGCCCATGGCCTGCAGCACGCCCCGGCCCGTGGAGCCGAGCACGCCGAAGCCGTGCGCGTCGTCCAGCACGAGCCAGGCGTCATGCCGCTCCGCCAGCGCGAGCAGTTCGGCAACCGGCGCAATATTGCCGTCCATGCTGAAGACCGCATCGCTCACGATCAGCTTGACCGGCGCGTCGCAGGCGCCGAGCTGCGCATCGAGCGCGGCCACGTCGCAGTGCGGATAGCGCTCGACCCGCGCCTTGGCCAGCCGCGCACCGTCGATCAGCGACGCATGGTTGAGCGACTCGGAAAAAATCACCGCCTCGGCACCGCCCAGCGCCGACAGCACCGCGAGGTTGGCCATGTAGCCGGTGCAGAAGAACAGGCTTTGCGCCTCCGGGATGTGCGGCGCCATCCAGTCGGCCAGCCGCTCCTCGAGTTCGGCGTGTGCGCGCGAGTGGCCGAGGATCAGGTGCGAGCCGCCGCTGCCCGTGCCATAGCGTGCCGCGCCCTCGGCCAGCGCGGCGGCCAGCGCCGGATGCGCGGCGAGGCCGAGGTAGTCGTTGCTGCTGAAGCCGAGCATGGTGCGCGGTGCCGCCGCGCCGGCCAGCGTCAGGGATTGCTCGGGTGCGCAGGCCGTTTCGGCGACCTGCCGGCGGCGGCGCAGCGACTTCACGTCGAGAGCCGTGATCTCTTCCTGCAGGCGTTCAAGCAAGCGCGACATCGCGGCCTCCTTCTGCGTGGGCTGCGTGGTCTGCGTGGGTGGGCGCAACCACCGCTTCCAACGTGGCCAGCGTGCCATCGACCAGCAGGTCGATTTCCTCGTCGCCGATCACATAGGGCGGCATGAGGTAGACCGTCGTACCAATCGGGCGCATCAGCAGTCCGTTCGCGCGTGCGGCCAGGTGAAAGCGCTCAGCAAATCGCGCACCGGGCTCGCGCACGTCGAAGGCGGTGATCATTCCGCACTGGCGCAGGTGATCGACGGGCATGCCGCGCAGCCCCTCGCGCAGCCGACCGATCAGCCGTTCGGCACGCGCGAGGTTGCGCCGCAGCGCGTCTTCGCGCTCGAACAGGTCGAGCGTCGCCAGCGCCGCGCGGCAGGCCAGTGCGTTGCCGGTATAGGAATGGGAATGCAGGAAGCTGCGCGCCACGTCGTCGTCGACGAAGCCTTCGTAGATCGCGTCGCGCGTCATCACCAGCGCAAGGGGCAGGTAGCCGCCGCTGATGCCCTTGGAGAGACAAAGAAAGTCGGGCCAGATGCCGGCCTGCTCGCACGCGAAGAAAGTGCCGGTGCGACCGCAGCCCACTGCGATCTCGTCGGCGATGAGGTGCACCTCGTAGCGGTCGCACAGCGCGCGCACGAGGCGCAGGTATTCGGGGTCGTGCATTGCCATGCCGGTGGCGCATTGCACCAGCGGCTCGACGATCACGGCGGCGATCGTTGCATGCCGCTCGGCCAGCAACGCCTCGAGTTCGGCGGCGGCGCGCCGCGCCACGTCGGCTGCGTGCTCGCCCGGTCGTGCGGCCCGCGCGTCGGGCGATTCGACGAGGTGCGCATTTGCGAGCAACGGTGCGTAAGCGTCGCGGAACACCGGCACGTCGGTCACATGCAGCGCGCCGAGTGTTTCGCCGTGGTAGCCGCGCCGCACGGCGACGAAGTTCTGCTTGCCGCTGCGCCCCGCATTGCGCCACGCGTGAAAGCTCATCTTCAGCGCGATCTCCACGGCCGAGGCGCCATCGGAGGCATAGAAGCAATGGCCCAGCGCACGGCCGGTCAGCGCGGCGAGCCGCTCGGCCAACTCGACGGCTGGCGCATGCGTGCATCCGGCGAGCATCACGTGCGAGAGTTTGTCGAGCTGGTCCTTCAGCGCCGCATTGATGGCCGGATGCGCATGGCCGAAGAGATTGACCCACCACGAGCTCGTCGCATCGAGATAGCGGCGGCCGTCGTGGTCGAACAGCCAGACGCCCTCGCCCCGTGCAATGGGCAATGGCGGCACCGCCTCGAGCCGGATGCTCTGCGTGCACGGATGCCAGACATGGCGGCGGCTGCGCTGCTGCCAGGCGGCGTTTTTCGACGGTGCGAGCGTCGAGGGAGAAGCAATCGTTGGCGGCATTCGCGCATTCCTTTTGGGGCAAGGCGCGGGATCGTATCGGCGCAAATGCGGCGCGGCAAACCGCCGGATCGTGCATTGAAAGGACCGCACTTGAACGACGTTGGCCGGTGTAGGCAGAACGTTCAGATCAACCCCGTGCAACTGAGCTGTTTCGTGCGCGAGGGCCACCTCGTGAGGGACATGCAAGTTGTCTTGCAGGCGATAAAGATAGCGGCGGAATATCGAGTTCTCACACGTCAAGGAGTGTCATTCTTGTTATCAGACATGCGGATGGCCGATCTCGAATATTGACAAATGCCTGGTCCCCACGGGACCTACCCGACCTTGCAACGGCGCGAGGCTGGGACGACGCCTGCCGTGGGTCTATTCCCACACCCGCGGCCCTGTGCTGCGCCGACAAATGAATGTCCATTCATTCTTTCGAAGGAGCACCTATGTCCAAGACGAACCCCAACACGCCCGACGAGCGCGGTTCGTTGCCTCCCCAGCAGCACAACAAGGCGGGCCATCAGAGCCCCACGCCGCGCAACGAGCCACGCCGGACCGTGGAGAGCCGTCATGACCGCGAAGGCCATGTCGGCAGCAGCAACCAGAGCCAGGCCCGGCGGGGCGGCTCCAACCACTGACCGCGGGACAGCTTGAACGGTTGCCGTTGCCGTGTCTCATCGCAACGAAGCCACCGCCGCGCTGAAGGCGCTCAGCGTGGCCACCGACGCCTGTCGGGAGTGCCCGCTGGGCGCGCATGCCCCGCAGTCGGTGTTCGGCGAGGGACCGGTCGGCGCGGTGCTGATGGTGGTGGGCGAGCAGCCGGGCGACAAGGAAGATCTGGTGGGCCGCCCTTTCGTCGGCCCTGCGGGCAAGCTGTTCGACCGCGCCGTGGCCGAGCTCGGCTGGTCACGCGACAAGCTCTACGTGACCAATGCGGTGAAGCACTTCAAATACGAACTGCGCGGCAAGCGCCGCATCCACAAGACACCGGGCCAGCGCGAAGCCGAGGCCTGCCATCACTGGCTCGAAAGCGAGATGGAACTCGTGCAGCCGCAGGCTTTTATCGCGTTGGGTGCCACGGCCGCCCGCACCCTGCTCGGCCGACCCGTCGCGGTGATGAAGGAGCGCGGCCAGTGGATCGAAGATGCGGCGACTGGCCGCCGCGTGCTGGTCACCCTCCACCCCTCCGCCCTACTGCGCGGCGACCCCGCGCAACGGGAGGCCGCGTGGGAAGCGTGGCTCAAGGACCTGTCCGTGGCGTCGAGCCTGGTGAAGAAGGCTGCGGCGAAACGACCTGCTCCACGTCCTGCCGCGGGTCACGCGCGCCGGCGGGTACGCATGGTGATGGAATAACGCAGCGCCTCCGTGGGTGCGATGCTGTGCTGCCATGCCCACCGTGCTGCCCCGCGCAGCATGTAGATGGAACGCGGCTCGATCAGCAGTTGAAGGCTGGCGGGTGCACTCGCGCTGGCCGGCGGGTACGGCCGCAGCTGCATCACGGCGCTGCTGCGCAGCGAAACACCCACGATGTCTTCGAAGTCGGGCACGTCGCGATGCCAGCCGAGCGGCGTACCGGGCCTGTATTCAGACAACAGCACGTGCGTGAAGTCCTCGGGCGCCATGCCTATCCACGCGGCCACCCGCTCGCGCAGCGGATGAAGCGCCTCGGGCAGCGGCGCACCGGGCCGCAGGCGGTGGTTGTCGAAGTCGTAGCTGCCGCCAAAACTGATGCCGCGCCGCCGCGCGATGTATTCCTTGTAGCGCATCTCGCGGAGTTCAAAGCCCTGCACGATGCGCAGCAGTTCGTCTTCTTCCGAGCGCGTAAGAAATTCACGCTCATACCGCAGCCCTTCGATGGCGGCCACCGGAGCCTCTCCGAACAGGTCGGGTTCGTCGGCCAACTGGATGTGGCTAGCGGACCGCATCGACGTCTTCTCCTTCCTTGGGCCCGCGCATGGGACCGCCCAGGCGCAGCTGCCACCATGGCGGGAGCAACTCGCGGATCTCGGCGCGCGCAAACCGATCGTCCAGCAGGTGCAGCACGCCCTCGTCCTGCTCGGTGCGGATCACGCGGCCGGCCGCCTGCACCACCTTTTGCAGGCCAGGATAGAGGTAGGTGTATTCGTAGCCCTTGCCGAATCGCGCCTGCATGCGCTCGCGCGTGATCTCGTTCAAGGCGTTGTGCTGCGGCAAGCCCAGGCTCGCGACGAAGGCGCCGATCAGGCGGCTGCCGGGCAGGTCGATGCCTTCGCCGAATGCGCCGCCGAGCACTGCAAAGCCGATGCCGCGGCCGCCCTCCTCGAAGCGCGCCAGAAAGTCGTGGCGCTCGGCTTCGGCCATGCCGCGCGTCTGCGTCCACACCGGTACACCGGGGTGCCTGGCCAGGAAGGCCGCGCAGGCCTTCTCCAGATAATCGAAGCTGCTGAAGAACGCGAGGTAGTTGCCGGGCAGGCGTTCGAACTGGGCACCGATGATGCCGGCCACGCTGCACAGCGAAGCCGCGCGGTCGCGGAACCGGGTCGATACATTCATCGCCACCTCGACCCGCAATTGCCGGCCCTGGAATGGCGAGGCCACGTCGAGCAACATCATTTCCGGCGGGAGACCGAGCGCATCGCGATAGAACCCGAAGGGCGACAAGGTGCCCGAAAAGCAGGTGACCGATGCGGCCTCGGCAAAGCGTGGCTCCAGAAACGGCGCGGGCACGAGGTTGCGGATGGAGAGGCTGCGCTGCTGCGGGCCGTGCGCGGGGCCCAGCGTGCGCTCGAATACCGAATGGTCGTCGAACGAATCGGCCAGCCGGGCAAACTGCAGCGCGTCGAAGAAGAAGCGCTGCAGCGGCCCCTGCGCTGCGTCCGGCGTGGCCGCAAAGTACTCGCCCATGGCCGTGTTGGCCGCCTGCAGAGCGCGGGCGAAGCGTTCGGGTATCTCATCGGCGGTGTCGTAGGCCTCGGTCTGCGATTGCTGCACCGTGTCCCATTCGCGGTACAGCCGGCCGAGTGCGCCGCGCACCGATGCGGGCGCCACGCGGTGGGCTTCTTCGAGTGCCTGGCCGTCGAGCTCGGCGGTGTACATGCCGCGGGCGCGCTCCAGCAGGTTGTGCGCCTCGTCGACCAACACCGCCGCGCGCCAGTCATCGTCCTTCATGGTGGCGTAGAGAAAGGCGCTGCCGTCGAAGTAGTAGTTGTAGTCGCCCACGATCACGTCGGACCAGTGCGCCATTTCCTGCGCGAGGAAATAGGGGCACACGGTGTGCGCAAGCGCAATTTGCCGCAGCGCCTGCCGGTCGAGCCGGGCGGCTCGCGCGGCCTCTTCGCGTGCGGCGGGAAGGCGGTCGTAGAAGCCCTTGGCCAGCGGACACGAGTCGCCGTTACAGGCGCGGTCGGGGTATTCGCAAACCTTGTCGCGCGCGGTGAGTTCGAGCACGCGCACCTGCGAGCACCCTTCTCCCATCACGCGCAAGGCGTCGAGCGCCACGGCCCGGCCCGAGGTCTTGGCGGTGAGAAAGAAGATCTTGTCGATCTTCCGCGCGGCGCGCGCCTTCAGCAGCGGAAAGATGGTGGCCAGCGTCTTTCCGATGCCGGTGGGCGCCTGCGTCATCAGGCAGCGCCCGTTCACCGCGGCGCGGTACACGGCCTCGGCCAGTTCGCGCTGGCCGGCGCGGAATTTTCCATGCGGAAAATCAAGGCGGCCGAGCGCATCGCCAAGCACGGCATGGTGCGCGGCTTCGCTCTGCGCCCAGGCGCTGTAGCGTGCGCACAAGAGTTCGAAGTACGCCTGCAGCGCAGCGCGAGTGTGCTGCTCTTCCAGCACGGTTTCTTCGCCGGTGCCGAGGTCGAGGTACACCAGCGCGACGGTGATGTGCGCGTAGCCGTGCATCTCGCACAGCATCCATCCGTAGGTGCGGGCCTGGGCCCAGTGCAGCGCACGGTGGTTGCCGCGGATGGCATCGAAGTCGCCGCGAAAGGTCTTGATTTCTTCGACCCGCGGCTCGCGCGGGTCGTGCCCGTCGGCCCGGCCGCGCACCTTGAGCGCGCCGCAGTGCGAGACGAGCGCCACTTCGCTCTGGTAGGCCTCGCCGCGCCGGCCCTGCACCAGCGCATGGCCGGCCATGCCCTCGAGCGCGCTGGGCGCGGGCACGAAACGCAGGTCGAGGTCGCCCGCCTTCGCGCCGAAGGCGCACAGCGCCTTGACGGACACCGTGCGGGCATCGGTCGGGTCTGCCTGCGGCTTTGTGGAAAGATCCGTGGTCACTGCAATGCTGTATGAAACAACAGTATAACGACCCACTCCAGCCTGTGCCGCAGAATCGTGTCGGGGCCTTATCCGACACGAAGGTCCTCGGCTTTCGGCAAAACTTCAAAAGTTTTGCTTACAAATCCTCTGTGAATGAAAACCCCCACTGCGATCGACCCCGATGATTTCGAACGCCTGCTGAGCCGCAACCTGAAGTGGCCTCTGCTGGGCGGCCTGATCGGCGCGCTGGTGTTCGTGGGGTTGATCGTGTTTCTGCTGTCGGCCATCAGCCGCGTCGAGCAAACCGACCGCGTGGTGCGCAACGCCAGTGAACTGCAGCGCCGCACCATCGACATGGAAACCGGCCTGCGCGGCTTCCTCATCACCGGCGAGGAAAGTTTTCTTGAGCCCTACCAGAGCGCGCTGCCAAGGATCAAGGGCGACATCGAGGCGCTCCAGGGGCAGGTTTCTGACAACAGGCAGCAAGGCGAGCGGATCGGGCGCATCGCCGCGCTGCAAACGGAATGGAATGAATTCGCGCGCGAGATGATCGCCGCGCGCCGCGACGGCGGCGACTACCAGGCGCTGGTGCGGCAGGGCCGGGGCAAGCGGCTGAGCGACGACATGCGCGCCGAGTTCACTGCCTTCATGGACACCCAGCAAGGCCTGCGTTTCCAGCGCAACGAGGAGGCCAACCGCACCAGCTGGCTGGTGGTGGGCGTGTTCCTGCTTTTCACGCTGGTGTTCACCGGCATGGTGGCCTACTTCGGCCGGCGGCAGCTCATGCGGCTTTCCGACAGCTATGACGCGGTGCTGCGGGAGCAGGCCGCGCACGCCGAGCGGCTGGCGCAGCAAGCCTGGCTGCGCAGCGCGCAAACCGAGATGGTGGGCGAGCTGGTTGGGGAGCTGAGCGCGAACGACCTGGGCCGCAAGGTGCTCGCGTTCTTCTCGCGGCGCCTGGGCTGCGCGGTGGGCGCGCTGTACGTGCGCGAGCGGCATGGCACGCTGCGCCGCGCCGCAAGCTACGGCTTCTCGATGGAGGCCGAGGCAACGCCGCAGGTGTTCTCGCCCACCCAGAGCCTGGTCGGCCAGGCCGCTGCCGAGAAGCGCCGCATGCTTATCGAGCCCATTCAAGCCGACTACCTGAAGGTCAATTCCGGCCTCGGCGAGATGGCGCCCTCGGCCGTGCTGCTGGTGCCGGTGGCCAGCGACGGCATCGTGAACGGCGTGGTCGAGCTCGGCCTTCCCGGCGCGCCCGACGGGCGCACCATTGAACTGCTCGATCTGGTGGCCGAGGACATCGGCGCTTCCCTTGCGGCGGCACGCTACCGCGAACAGCTGCAGGACGCGTTGGCGGAAACGCAGCAGCTCAACGAAGAGTTGCAGGTGCAGCAGGAAGAGCTGCGCACCGCCAACGAGGAACTCGAGGAACAGTCGCGCGCGCTGCGCGCCTCGCAAGCCATGCTGGAGAACCAGCAGGCCGAGCTGGAGCAGACCAACAGCCAGCTCTCCGAGCGCACCGAGGCGCTGGACCAGCGCAATGCCGCCCTGCGCCGCGTGCAGCGCGACCTCGAGGACCGCGCCGACGAGCTGCAGCGCGCCAGCCGCTACAAGTCGGAATTTCTGGCCAACATGTCGCACGAGCTGCGCACGCCGCTCAACAGCGCGCTCATCCTGGCCAAGCTGCTTGGCGACAACCCGCAGGGCAACCTGAGCGCCGAGCAGGTGAAGTTCGCGGAATCGATCTACTCGTCGGGCAACGACTTGCTGACGCTGATCAACGACATCCTCGACATCTCGAAGGTCGAGGCGGGCAAGCTCGAAGTGGTGATCGAAGACGTGGCGCCCGCCAAGCTCGCCCAGAGCCTGGAGCGCACTTTCAGCCCGCTGGCCGCCGAAAAGCGCCTGGGCTTCAAGCTGACGATGCATCCGGATGTGCCCGCGTCGCTGGTGACCGACTGCCACCGGGTCGAGCAGATCCTGAAGAACCTGCTGTCCAATGCACTCAAGTTCACCGACAGCGGCGAGGTGGCGCTGGTGGTTTCCGCCGCACCCGATGGTGGTGCGGTGTTTGCGGTCTCCGACTCGGGCATCGGCATTGCGCCCGAGCAGCAAGAGCTGATCTTCGAAGCCTTTCGACAGGCGGATGGCACCACCAGCCGCCGGTATGGCGGCACCGGCCTGGGCCTGTCGATCTCGCGCGATCTGACCCGCCTGCTGGGCGGCACGCTGGCGTTGCAGAGCCAGCCCGGCCAGGGCAGCACCTTCACCCTGCAGCTGCCGGCGGTGGCGCCGCAGGCATCCCGACAAACGCCGGCCGCGGCTCCCGCCAAGGCTGCTGCGGCACGCGCGCCCTCCTCCCCGTCCCTCTCTCCAGCTTCGCGTGCGGTGCCAGTGGCGCCGGCGCCGCCGGTGGTGGTACCGTCCCCCCAATTTTCCGACGACCGCGCGCTGCCGCGCGACCAGGTGCGCCGGGTGCTGGTGATCGAGGACGAGCCGCAGTTCGCGCACATCCTCTATGACCTGGCGCACGAGCTCGGCTATCGCTGCCTGGTGGCGCACGGCGCGGCCGACGGCTTCGATCTGGCGCAGCAGCTCCTGCCCGACGCCATCCTGCTGGACATGCGCCTGCCCGACAGCACCGGCCTGGACCTGCTGCAGCGCCTGAAGGATTCGCCCGAGACGCGTCATATTCCGATCCACGTGGTGTCGGCGGCCGACGACGCGCAGGCCGCCGCGTTGCAGATGGGGGCCATCGGCTATGCGCGCAAGCCGGCCACCCGCGCCGAGCTGACACAGGTGTTTGCCCGGCTCGAGGAAAAGCTCACGCAGAAGGTCAAGACCGTGCTGCTGGTCGAAGACGACGTGCTGCAGCG
This sequence comes from Variovorax sp. OV700, assembly GCF_900099805.1. GTDB lineage: Bacteria > Pseudomonadota > Gammaproteobacteria > Burkholderiales > Burkholderiaceae_C > Variovorax. The sequence continues at coordinate 40,594 of NZ_FNDR01000014.1, forward strand.
CGAAAGCGTGATCCGGCTCATCGGCGACGAGGACATCGAAATCATCGCCGTGGGCTCGGGCGAAGAGGCGCTCGCCGTGCTGCGCAAACGCGTGTTCGACTGCATGATCACCGACCTGCACCTGCCCGACATGCAGGGCGGCGAACTGCTCAAGCGCATGGCGGCCGAAGAAATCGTTTCGTTTCCGCCCGTCATCGTCTACACCGGGCGCAACCTCACGCGCGACGAGGAAGCCGAGCTGCATCGCTACTCGCGCTCGATCATCATCAAGGGCGCGCGCTCGCCGGAGCGCCTGCTCGACGAGGTGACGCTGTTCCTGCACAAGGTGGAGGCCGAGCTCTCCAGCGAGCGCCAGGGCATGCTCAAGGCCGCGCGCGGACGCGACCGCATCTTCGAGGGGCGCACCATCCTGCTGGTGGACGACGACGTGCGCAACATCTTCGCGCTGACGAGCGCGCTGGAACAGCGCGGCGCGGTGGTCGAGATCGGCCGCAACGGCCGCGAGGCGCTCGAAAAGCTCGAGCAGGCGCCCGAGATCGACCTGGTCCTGATGGATGTCATGATGCCGGAGATGGACGGCCTGGAGGCCACGCGCCGGCTGCGCGCCGACCGGCGCTTCCAGAAGCTGCCCGTGATCGCCATCACCGCCAAGGCCATGAAGGACGACCGCGAGCAATGCCTGGCCGCGGGTGCCAGCGACTACCTGGCCAAGCCCGTGGATTTGGAGCGCCTGTTCTCGCTTCTGCGCGTGTGGATGCCGAAAATGGAGAGGCTGTGAACCGCACCGCCACACCGTCGCCCCTGCCGTCTCCGTTGAGCAACACGGAGATCGAGCTGCGGCTGCTGATGGAGGCGATCTACCTCAAGTACAGCTACGACTTCCGCGACTACACCGTCGCCTCGCAGAAGCGCCGCGTGCTGCATGCGCTGGCGCAGCTCGGGCTTCCGAGCATCTCCGCCCTGCAGGAAAAAGTGCTGCGCGACCCGGGGCTCTTCGGCCGACTGCTGCAATACCTGACGATTCCGGTGAGCGAGATGTTCCGCGACCCCGCCTACTTCCTGGCGTTGCGCCAGCACGTGGTGCCCATCCTGCACACCTATCCCTCTGTGAAGGTGTGGGTGGCGGGCTGCAGCACCGGCGAAGAGGTGTTTTCGCTCGCGATTCTGCTGCGGGAGGAAGGCCTGCTTTCGCGCACGCAGATCTACGCTACCGACATCAATCCCGCTTCGCTCGAGAAGGCGCGTCAGGGCATCTTTCCCATCGAGTCGATCCGGGGCTACACGGCCAACTATCAGCGCGCCGGCGGGCGGAGTTCTTTCTCCGACTACTACACGGCCGCCTACGAGGCCGCGCGCTTCGACCCCTCGCTGTGCGCCGACGTCATCTTTGCCGACCACAGCCTGGCCACCGACAGCGTGTTTGCCGAGACGCAATTCGTGTCGTGCCGCAACGTGCTCATCTATTTCAACCGCGAGCTGCAGGACCGCGCGCTGGGCCTGTTTCATGAGTCGCTGTGCCACCGCGGCTTTCTGGGCCTGGGCGCCAAGGAGAGCATCGATTTCTCGAGCTATTCGGAACGTTTCGATGCGCATGCGAAGCCGGAGCGCATCTATCGCAAGGCGACATGAAACCGAACGCCGTGCAATCTCCGACCAGGCGCATCGAGGCCGTGGTACTCGGCGCCTCCGCCGGCGGCATAGAGGCGCTGCTGCGGATGCTGCACGACCTTCCTCTGCCATGGAATCTTCCGCTGGTGGTGGTCCTGCACTTGCCCGAGGGGCATGAAAGCCATCTGCCGGAGATCTTCGCCGAGCGCCTGCGGGTTCCGGTGCGCGAGGCCGCGGACAAGATGCCGATCGCGTCCGGCCACGTGTATTTCGCGCCGCCCGGCTACCATCTGTCGATCGAGCGCAACCGATGCTTTTCGCTCAGCTGCGAGCCGCCGGTACGCTTTTCGCGGCCTTCGATCGACATATTGATGGCCTCCGCAGCCGACGCCTACGGGCCGGCATTGGCCGGCTTTCTGCTGACCGGCGCGAACGACGACGGCGCCGAAGGCCTGCAGCGCATTCATCTGGCCGGTGGCATTACCGCCGTCCAGGACCCCAACGAAGCCCAGATTTCCACCATGCCCGAAGCGGCCATTGCCCTCCATTCCCCCGATCACGTGCTTTCCTTGCGCGAGCTTCGCGCCCTGCTCTTGCAACTGGAGTCTGCCCATGTCCATTGACGTCGAAAGCAAGCTGCTGATCGTCGATGACCTGCCCGAAAACCTTTTGGCGCTGGAGGCCCTGATCCGCGGTCCCGGGCGCGCGGTGTACCGCGCGACTTCGGCCGAAGAAGCGCTGGCGCTGCTGCTCGACCATGAATTTGCGCTGGCCATTCTCGACGTGCAGATGCCCGGCATGAACGGTTTCGAACTGGCCGAGTTGATGCGCGGCACCGAGCGCACGCGGCACATCCCGATCATCTTCGTGAGCGCGGCAGGCCGCGAACTCAACTATGCCTTCCGGGGCTACGAGAGCGGCGCGGTCGACTTCCTGCACAAGCCGCTCGACCCGCATGCGGTCACGAGCAAGGTCACCGTGTTCGTCGACCTGCATCGCCACCGCAAGGCGCTCGACCAGGAGATGGAAAAACTCGCTGCCGCCCACCACAAGCAGGAAGAACTGGTGGAGCAGCTGCGGCACACACAGCGCAAGCTCGAGCACGCGGTGCGCATGCGCGACGATTTCATGTCCATGGTTTCGCACGAGCTGCGCACGCCGCTCAATACGCTGTATCTCGAAACGCAGCTGCGGCAGCTGCACCTTTCCAAGGGCAAGCTGGAGTCCTTCGCGCCGGATCGCCTGCCCGCCATGATCGAGCGCGACCAGCGGCAGATTCGCAACATGGTGCGCCTGATCGACGACATGCTCGACGTCACGCGCATGCGGCGGGATGCGCTGTCCATCCAGCCCCAGCCGGTCGACCTTGCCGCTCTGGCGCGGGCTGTGGTGGAAGGGCTGTGGCAGCAGGCCGAGGCAGCGGGTTCCATGATTGCACTCGAGGCGCCGGGCGCACTGCGGGGCGTGTGGGACGAGTTCCGCATCGAACAGGTATTGACCAACCTGCTGACCAATGCGCTGCGCTACGGCCGCGGCAAGCCGGTGGAGATGATGGTGAGCGAGGCCGGCGGCATCGCGCGCATCACCGTGCGCGACCAGGGCATCGGCATTGCACCTGAAGACCAGGAACGCATCTTCGAGCAGTTCGAACGTACCGACGATAGCCGCAAGCACGCCTCCGGCCTGGGTCTGGGGCTTTACATCACGCGCAAGATCGTGGGCCTGCACGGCGGACGCATCGAGGTGGAAAGCACGCCAGGCCAGGGCGCGCTGTTCCGGGTCGAGCTGCCGATTCAGGCCGAGGCAAAGACTGCAACGCAAGCGCGGGCGTAGGCGCCCTCCTACTGCATATGGCGCGACGGACCGGGATACTCGAAGCTTCCTTCTCTCCTGATCAAGGCTTGCCTCAGTGAATGTGCTGATCGTCGACGACAACGTAGCCGCGGCAGACCTGCTGCAGGAGCTTTTGACACTGCAGGACCACACCGCCCGCTGCGCCTATACAGCGCAGCAGGCAATGGATGCTGCTGCGGTGGAGCACTTCGATGCGGCGCTCATCGACCTCACGCTGCCCGACTTTCCGGGCACCGAGGTGGCGCGGCGGTTGCGCTCGGCCACGGGGGAAGGCAGCCCGAAGCTGCTTGTCGCCATCTCGGGATTCTCAGTGGAAGACGCTGCCGGCACGGGCGCGCGCGAGCTGTTCAACCATCATCTTCAGAAACCGATCGACATCGCCGAACTGACCGCGATCCTTTCTTCAGCGCCGGACTGATGAACGCCGGCGGCGCCTAGCGCGCGATCTCGCGGTGCGAGAGCAGCACCTCGGTGCCGGCGGTATTGAAGGCGATGGTCGGCGCGGTGAAATCGCTCAGCGACGCGCCCAGGCCGATCTCGCCGCTGCCATGCAGGACGCATTCCTCGCGCCTCAGCGCGATTTCATTGCTGGGCCCGCCGTTGCCATGAAACCGGACCCAGGTGCCGTAGGTGCTGAGGTCGGTCAGAACGCAGCTGCCTTGCCGCAGTTCAATGCGCGCATGCAACCGCGAAACACGCGGATCGTTGACCACGAACTGTGCGTCGTTCACCCGTCCGAGATGGATCGGAAGCTCTTCCGTGCGGAACATGGAACGCACGTCGAGCCACGCCAGCTCGATCTGCCCGAAGGACGAATCGGGCAGCCGAAGCGGCGTCAGCGCGGCCGGCACCGTCAGGAACGACGTCAGCTCCTCCTGCCAGTCGATGCGGTGAACGGCCGACATTTCGCTGCGCCCGCGGATGGTGATGAGGCCCAGGTCGCGATGCCGGACCACCGCTTCGCTCAACTGCGCGATGACGGCGTCGGCCGCCCAGATCTGACCAGGCCCGGCCAGGTCGCTCAGGCGCGACGCAAGGTTGACCGCATCGCCGAAGCAGTCGCCCTCGACCTCGAGGACTTCGCCGCTTGCAACGCCGATCTGCAATGCCATGCGCAGCGGTACCGGCCATGCCATGAGTCGCTTCTGGTGGTAGCGCTGCAGTTCGATCACCGCATGCGTGGCCGCGGCGGCATTCGAAAAGATCGCGAACACCCCGTCGCCGAGCGACTTCACCACCCTGCCGCCGTGGGCCTGGCAGATGCTTCCGATCCACTGGGTGAGGCGCGTCACCGTTTCCGTGGCCCGGGCATTTCCCATGGCTTCAAAAACCCTGGAACTCCCGGTCAGGTCTGCGAAAACAATTGTGGAATTGACACCCATGCTTTGAAGGAACTCGATGGTGGCGTAGCGGCTCGTGGCTACGTATTAGAAGCCACGGAAGGAGAGGCGCAAGAGGTTCTCCCGCGAACCCCTTGCGCCATGGCGACCGCGCGCCAGCAGAAGGTTATTTCCTATCACTTTTGTATTCGGTTAACCACATTCGCCCGAAGTGAAGCGTAAAGTGTGTTGTTTACAAACCAGAAACAGTGTTCCAGATCTTGTGAATTGCCGGACTGAGGCTTAAGGTAGCAACCGTTCTGGTTTCCGGCAATACGCTTTTGGTGCTCATGTCGTCCCTTCGTCGCTTTCTCCGCCTTCTGGGAATTCCCGGCCTCGGGTCTGGCCGCGTGGGAGAGCACCAACTTGGCCGCATCCGCACAGCCATGCTGTCGGTGCTGCAGGCGCACGGCGGCCATTCGGTTCAGCGCATTGCCCAGCGCGTGCGGTTTGCAACCGACGTCGAGGCGCTCTGGTATTTGCGCCAGGACGTGATGGTGGCGCTGAGCGCCATCGACGGCGAGGCCGCGGCCCGTCGCCAGATGAAAGCCATCAACAGCATGTTCAAGGGCGGCCTGCCCCGTTCGATGGGGCCGCGAGCCCACCAGCGCATCACGCACTGAGCCCCCGCGGGCTGCGGCAGCTTTCGGCTGCCGCTTTTGCATTACCCTTTTTTTCCTGGTGTCCGCAGCCTGCCTGCTCAATGGGCGTGCGCGTGGCCATGGTCGTGAGCATGGTCGTGCCCATGGGCATGCCGATGGCCCCACACCATGAAGACGTCACGGCCTTCGGCAGCCAGTTCGACCTTGGCGCCCACGGGGAGCAGCACCTTGGTCTGCACGTGGCCGAACGGCAGGCCGGTGAGCACCGGCACCTTGAGCGCGGCGCGCAGCCGGTCGACCACCGAATCGAATCCGAAGCCGCGGTCGTAGCCCGGCACCTTGCGCATGCCGGTGAACTGGCCGAACACGACGGCGCGCTGCCTTGCCAGCACGCCGGCCATGCGCAGCTGCTCGAGCATGCGTTCGATGCGGTATGGATGCTCGTTGGTGTCCTCGATGAAGAGCACGCCCTTGTCGACTGCCGGGAAGTAAGGCGTTCCCAGCAGGCTGGTGAGCACGCAAAGGTTGCCGCCCCAGAGGGTGGCGTCGTGCACGGGCTTGACCTTGAGCCCGGCATCGCGCACCGGCATGCGCCAGCCGGTGCCTTCGCCCTGCCCGCTCACGAGGTCGTCGAAACAGGCTTCCATGATGTCGTCCGCGCCGCCTTCAGCGCCGAAGTCTTCGCCGACCGCCGGGCCGGCCCAGGTCACGGCACCGGTCTTGGCGAGCAGCGCGCTCTGCAAGGCGGTGAAGTCGCTGACCCCGACGAATTCGGTACCGCGCTGGATGGCCTTGGCCACGGCCTTGTAGGGAATGGCGTCCAGGATGCGCGTGAGCCCGTAGCCGCCACGCCCGATCAGGGCAATGTCCGCACCGCTGGCCGCGGCGCGGCCAATGGCGGCGAGCCGCGTCGCGTCGTCGCCCGCGAACCGCTGGTATGCGGCAAGCGCTGCTTCGTCGATTTCGACTTCGTAGCCCAGGGTCTTGAGTCTTGCGACGCCGCGGCGGAAGGCGGCTTTGTCGCGAATCGCGCTGGCGGGGGAATAGATGTAGATGTGTTTCTTGGTCACGGCGCCGAGTATCCCATTGCGCTGCGCACCTGCCCGGCAAGCAACGCCGCCTGCGCCGCGCTGGGACCCGAGGACGACGCCAGGGGCCCGAGCGCGCGCAGCGCGGCCTGGTAGCCGCGGTCCGGGAACGGCGCCCGCCAGGCGTCGCCAATCTGTTCGCCGCCTTCGGGAGCCAGGAGCACGGCCGCGAAATGGACCGGCCTTGCGCCCTGGAGCAGCGCGGCGAGCCCGGTGGCCGCGGCGCTGTGCACCAACACCACGGGCGCCGGTGCGATGCGGTCGAGCCATTCCACCAAGACCTGGCAGTGCCATTCGAGCCGGTGCGCCGCTTCGCGCTTGGGCTTGTCGCTCTTGCCGAAGCCGATCAGGTCGGGCACCAGCGTGCGGAGTCCGGGCATGCCGGCGAGATGGCGGAAAAAGTAGCCCCATTCGCCGGGGCCGTGCAGGCAGACGCAGCAGGCCGTCTGCTCGTGGCGGGTACCTTCGTCGACGTAGTGCAGGCGCCAGCCGTTCAGGCCGGGCAGATCCTGGATGTAGTGCGGTTCGAAGGCGTAGTCGCCAAGCGCGTCGAAGCGTTCGGCCGGCGTGCGCAGCGCGTCGTCGCGCAACGGCTCGGCCTGCTCGCGCGCCGTCTCGCGGCGCTGCTGAAAAAATTGCTGCAGCACCGCGCTGCACTCCGCCGCCAACACGCCGCCCTGCACTTGCGTGCGGTGATTCAGCCGGGGTTCGGCAAAAAGATCGAGCACCGAACCCGCCGCGCCGGTCTTGGGGTCGGCCGCGCCGAACACCACGCGCGCCAGGCGCGAATGCAGCATGGCGCCCGCGCACATGGCGCAGGGCTCGAGCGTGACGAACAGCTCGCAGCCGTCGAGGCGATAGTTGCCGAGCGCCGCGGCACCGGCGCGCAGCGCGTTGATTTCGGCGTGGGCGCTCGGGTCATGCTGCGCGACGGGCGAGTTGCGGCCTGTTGCGATGATCTGGCCATCCTTGACCAGCACCGCGCCCACCGGCACCTCGCCGGCCTCGGCCGCCCGGCCCGCCTCGGCCAGCGCCAGCGCCATCCAGCGCGCGTCGCCACTTGTTTCGGAAGGCGTTTTCGGCTCAGTTGTCATCCGGCATCTTGCGCGCCTGCGCCGCGGCGTCGAGCGCGTCCTTGACCTGCTTTTGCACCTGCTGGGCCTGTGTACGCGCGTCGGCAGGCGCCTCGCCCGGCGCGGGCGCGGCGGCACCTGGCACCGACGGCAATACGGGGGCCGCGGCGGTGGCCAGTTGCTTCTTCGCGATCATCCCGACGATCACGAGCGCCAGCACCAGGCCGAGCAATCCGAACATGCGCATCTCAGCTTCCTTCCGCCACAGGCGCGTCGGCCGTCGTCATGCCGAGGCGCTCCATCCACGCCGCCAGTGCCTTCTCGTCGGGTGTGCCGGCGCTGTAGACGGCATGCATGGCGGCATGCGATTCGCGCCGATGCTGGTTGAGCTTGACCTTGCACTGCAATGAACGCACGCGCAGCTCGAAGCCCACGATGCCGGCCAGCATCTTGAGCTGGAATTCCTCACCCAGGTCGCGCCACTGCTGCGCGTAGCCGGGCTCGTGCTCGCCGATGAGCTTCTTGAGCAAGGCGTCCTTGGCCATGGGCTCCTCGATCAGCCGGGCCTCGACAGTGCAGTGGACCGTGAGGTAGTTCCAGGTCGGCACGCGCGCCAGATCAGGGTAGACCGAGGGCGACAGGTACGAATGCGGGCCGAGAAAAGTGGCGACCGCCTGCGGCCGCGCCTGCAGGTAGCGCCAATGCGGGTTGGGCTTGGCGCAGTGGCCCAGCAGCACCAGCTGGTCGCCCTCCTGCTGCTCGGCGACCAGCGGCAGGTGCGTGACGAACGGCAGGCCGTCGTCGTCGTTCGAGATCAGGCTGGCGAAGGGATGCGCGTGCATCAGCTCCAGCGCGATGGCCGGGTCCTTGGCATTGAACTGCGGGGGCATGTACATGGGTCGGTTTCCTCTTGGCGAGTCACCGATTGTCCCTGAGCCGCCGCTATCTTGTCGGGCGCGGCGCTTCCAGCAGCTTGACCATGGCCGTGTAGCCGCGGGCCTTGGCCAGCTGCAGCGGCGTGTTGCCCTGGCGGTCGGTCAGCTTCAGGTTGGCGTCGGCATCGATCAGCGCAGCCAGCGTACGCTGGTGGCGCGGGCCGCCGTCGCCGAGCACGATGGCTTCGATCACTGCCGTCCAGTGCAGGTTGTTGACGTGGTCGAGCGGCGCGCCGGCCGTGATCAGGCGGCGCACCACCTCGTCATGGCCCAGGTGCGCGGCGGCGATCAGCGCGGTGCCGTCGTAGCGGCTCGTCACCTGCCCCGCGCTGGCGCCGAGCGACAGCAGCAGCGCGAGCGTCGCGGGGTCGTCGGCCACCGACGCGATGGTCACCGCGTCGTAACGGTCGTCTTCGAGCGCATCGAGGTTTGCGCCCGCCTTGGCGAGCAGCTTCACCGCCTCGCGCTGCCGGGCATGGGTGGCGACGTGCAAGGGCGTGCGGCCCCGCGCATCGCGCGCATCGAGGTTGGCGCCGGAGGCGATCAGGCTCTTGAGCTTCGGCAGATCGCCATGCCCGGCGGCCCGGTGCAGCCCTTCATAGGCCAGCACCTCGGCCGACAGCGGCGGCACCTGGGGCCACACGCTGGCCGATGCGCCCACGCCGAGCGCGACCGCCAACACGCCGGACCAGATACCGCGCTTCATCATCAACCCAGGAGGCCCTTGACCTTTTCGAGCGCCGCGTTGGCGCACTGGTCGTCCAGGTTGCCGCCCGGCGCACCGCCCACGCCCACGGCGCCGATCACGTCGTTGCCCGACTTCACCGGGACGCCGCCGCCCAGCAACAGGAAGCCCGGCAGGTAGACGAGGTTCGCGGCGCCGGGGTTCTTCTGCGCGCCTTCCATCATGGCCTGGGTCGCGCTCTTGGCCGATGCCGAGGTCCAGGCCTTGCGCTCGCTCGACGCCAGCGTGTGCGGGCCGGCGTTGTCGGCACGCTGCACGGCGCGCACGGTGCCGGCGCGGTCGACCACGGTGGCGGCCACGTTGTAGCCGTTGGCGGCGCAGGCCGCCACGGCTTCGGCCGCGATCTGGTTGGCCAGCCCGAGCGAGATGTTCTTGTCGGTGCGCACGGCGGGAGCCGGCGTCTGGGCTTGGGCGGCCGATGCGGCGAGCAGAACAGCGAGGCCGCCGAGGCGAAGAATGGAACGCATTTTTTGATTTCTCCAGTGGATGCAGGGTGATTGCGCCGGCGAGTTGCCGGCGGCTGCGCCACTGTAGAAAACACCGGCGGCCGAGGCCATTCGTACGGCTACGCCCGGCGCTCCGTAGAACTACGGAGCACCGGGTTTCAGGCGTCCCCGGCCACCAGCACGGCGTAGCGCCGGATCAGCTGCGCGAGCGAGTCGCAGTCGAGCTTGGCGAAGACATTGGCGCGGTGCGTCTCGACCGTGCGCGGCGACAGCGCGAGCGTGCGCGCAATTTCCTTGTTGGTGAGGCCCTGCGCGATGAAGGCCAGCACCTCGCGCTCGCGTTCCGACAGCTGCGCGACCCGCTCGCGCGCCGCCTGGTCGGCCTGCGAGCGTTCGCGCGAGCGCACATGCTGGCGCACCGCCTGCTGCAGCGCCTCGAGCAGTTGCTCGTCGTCCACCGGCTTCTCGAGGAACTCGGCCGCGCCGGCCTTGAAGGCGCGGCGGCACATCTCGACCGTGCCATGGCCGGTCAGCATGATCACCGGCTGGTCGACGCCCTGCGCCACCAGCCGGTCCAGCACGGTGAGCCCGCTGATGCCGGGCATGCGCACGTCGAGCACGATGGCGCCCACGCCCGCACGGTCGAAGCCGTCGATGAAGGCTTGCGGATCGGCCCAGCCCTGCACACGCAGGCCGACCGTGCCGATCAGCAGCGAGAGGCTTTCGCGCACCGCCTGGTCGTCGTCGATCAGGTGAATGAGCGGCGACTGCGGCTCATGGGTGGCCGAGGCATTCATGCCGGATGCCCCGCCGACCGTGCCACCAGAGGCAGCGCCAGCGTGAAGCGCGCACCGCGCGGCGCCACGTTGGCGGCGCTCAGGCTGCCGCCCATGCCGCTCGCCAGCGTCTCGCTCAGGCTGAGGCCAAGACCCAGGCCGCCCTCGCGCGTGCTGAAGAAGGGCTCGAAGAGGCGCGGCATGGCTTCGGGTGCAATGCCGCGGCCGTTGTCCGTCACGGTCAACACGCCCTCCTGGCCGTTGCGGCCGACCGAGACCGCCAGCCTGCGCTCGGACGCGGGCACGAGTTCCAGCGCCTGCAACGCATTCATCAGCAGGTTGTGCACGATCTGCTCGAGCGCCACGGCGTCGGCCTGCACGCGCACGGGCGCTTGCGCGGTGGCGTCGAACTGCGCCGACACCGCGCGCTTCGCGAACTCGGGCGCCAGCAGATGCATTGCGCTGCGAACCAGCTCCTGCAGCACGAGCGGGCGAACTTCGCCCTCGGCCTCGGGCCGTTCGATGACGCGGCGCAACCGGCCGACCACGCCGGCTGCGCGACGGGCCTGCTCGACCGCCTGCCCCATGGCATCGCGTGCCGTGGCCAGGTCGGGCGGATCGTCGTCCAGCAGGCGGCGCGCGGCCTGGGCGTTGGCGAGCACCGCCGTGAGCGGCTGGTTGAGTTCGTGCGCGAGGCCCGCCGAGAGTTCGCCCAGCGCGTTGAGGCGCGCCACCTGGCCGAGCCGCAGCAGCTCTTCGGCGCGGCGGCGCGCAATGCGCTGCCGCTGCGCGCCCCAAAGGCCCGCCAGCAGCAAGCCCACGGCCGCGGCCCAGCCGGCCATGCTGCGCCAGGGCAATTCGCCCCAGCCCACGTGGCGCACGGCCACGAGTTCGAATGGCTGGCTCGGAGACGCCAGCGCTTTCGTGAGATCGAAGCGCCAGCCACCCGCCACCGGCCGGCCGGGCTGCAGCACCAGTTGCTGTCCGTCGCGCTGCAGGCCGAGGCGCACCGGGCTGCGCTGCGGGTCCATGGGCCAGTCGCGCCACGGCACGGAACCGGCCAGGTCGATCTCGAGGGCGTAGCTGAAAGGCGTGGCACCGATCACGAGCTGGTAGCGGCCGCGCGCAAGATCGAGCGCTGCCAGTTCGGCGCGGCGCTGGCTGCGCGAACGCGCTTCCGCGGCAGCCAATGCACCGGCCTGCTTTTCGTCGGGCCAGGGCTCGTCACCTCCGCGCCGCAGTACGCGCAGGATCGACGGATAGACCGACGGCAGGCGTTGCTCCGGATGGTCCGCGCCGGTGCCGGGCTCCAGCAGTGCGACCGTGGCCAGCACCGCGTCGTACTGCACCACCTGCTGGCTCATGATGCGGTGGGCAATGCGCACGTCGGAGCCGAAATCCTGCTGCATCTGCGCGAGCTCGGCACGCGCAAGCCACACGGCGCCCACGCCCGTCAGGGCGAGCCATGCCAGCCACCATCCACCCTGCGCGCGCAACCACTGTTTCATGGCGCGGATTGTGCCTCTCGCTGCGGGCCCGGCCGATGTTGGCCGAGAATGCGGGCCCAGACATGGCTGAACTGCAGGACTCCCTTTTTCCCGATCTCCCGCGCCCGCCAGAGGCGCCTGCGCCGCCGCCGCCTCTTCCGGCCGAGCCAGCCGCCGAGCCGCCGGCCCGCAAGAAGACACGCGGCGCCGCCGTGGCGCCGGCGCCGATCGATCCGGCGCTCGTCGAACTGGCCGCGGCGCTCCCGCCCGGGCTTCGGCTCGGCACCTCTTCATGGAGCTATCCCGGCTGGGCCAATCTCGTCTGGGACGGCGATTACGCCGAAACCGTGCTCTCGAAGAGCGGCCTCGCCGCATTGGCGAGGCACCCGCTTTTTCGCACCGTGAGCCTGGACCGCAACTTCTACCGCGCCCTCACCGCGAGCCAGTACGCACGCTATGCGGCCATGGTGCCGGACGACTTCCGCTTCGTGGTGAAGGCGCCGAGCCTGGTGACCGATGCCACCGTACGCGATGAAAGCGGCCGCGGAACGCAGGTGAACCCGGTGTTCCTGAACAGCGAGATCGCCATCCAGGAGTTCGTGCAACCCGCACTCGAAGGCCTGGGCCACCGCATCGGCGCGCTGGTGTTTCAGCTGAGCCCGATTCCTTCGCAGCTGCTGGCCGACCAGCCCGCCCTCCTCGCGCGCATCGGCAAAATGCTCGAAGCGCTGCCCGGCCTGAAGCCGGTCGCACCCGACGCCGTGATTGCCGTCGAAGTGCGCGACCCGCAATTGCTGTGCCCCGCCTTCGCCGACATGCTGCGCAGCGTGGGCGCCACCTTCTGCATGGGCCTGCACGCGAAGATGCCGCCCATCGAAGACCAGCTGCCGATGCTGCGTGCGCTGTGGCCCGGGCCGCTGGTGTGCCGCTGGAATTTGCACCGCCGGCATGGGCGCTTCGGCTATGAAGATGCGGAGAAGCTGTATGGCCCGTTCGACAAGATCGTCGATCCCGACCCCGAGACCCGCGCGGCGCTGGCCAAGGTGATCTCCGGCACCACGCGCGCGGGCCAGAACGCCTTCGTCACCGTGAGCAACAACGCCGAGGGATGCGCGCCGCTGACGATCGCGTCGCTCGCGCGGGACATCGTCGATCTGCCGCCACGTTCCGGGTAGACAGGAAATCCTATTCACGTAGCATGACCGTGACTCCCACACAGGAACACTTGGCCATGAGCTCCCTGTCATTGCTCCGCACCCTCTTCGGCTACCGCGCCTGGGCCAACGACGAACTGCTCGAAAAGATGGAGGGTTTCGATCCGGAGCGACATGGGGACGCGCGGCACGCCGCCCTCCGCCTGATGAATCACTGCCATGTGGTGGACCAGATCTTCGCGGCGCACCTCACCGGCAGGCCGCACGGCTTTGCCGCGGACAACACGCAGGACACGCCCACGCTGCGGGACCTTCGCGCCTCTGTTGCCGCCCTCGACCGCTGGTACCTCGACTACCTGGAATCAGCGACGCCTGAAACGCTCTCAAAACGCGTGCCCTTCACCTTCACCGATGGCGACAAGGGCTTCATGACGCGCGAGGAAATGCTGGCCCATGTCGTCACCCACGGCGGCTATCACCGCGGCGAGGTCGGGCGACTCATGTCGCAGCAATCGGTCGGGCTGCCATGGGACACCTTCGCGGTGTACCTGCACAGCACCGACCCGTCGCGCCGGCTTCAGGCCGCGTAGGCTTCAGGCGTTGTCGCCTTTGGCAGCGACCGTCATCTCCAATTCGACGCTCGCATTCTTCGGCAGCTGATAGACGCCGACCGCCGTGCGTACATGCACACCCACATCGCCGAACACGCGGTGCAGCAGGTCGGACGCCGCATCGGCCACTTCGCTCTGCTGCGTGAAATCGGCGCTGCACTGCACGAAAACGCCGACGCGCAGGAGCTTGTCGATACCATCGAGTGAGCCGAGCTCGCGCCGCAGCAGCGTCAGGCAGCGCAAGGCGCAGATCTGCGCGCCTTCGCGCGCGTTGTCGAGCGACACCTGGTCGCCCACGCGGCCGGTGACGACCACCGTGGTGCCCACGCGCGGTACCTGGCCGCTGGTGTAGAGCGTGTTCCCATCGCGCACGATGGGTGCGTAGTGGCCTCCGGCCACGAGTTCGCCCTCGAAGCTGTGGCCCAGCTCGGCGGCGATGCTGTCGGCAATCTGGTCTCTTGTCTGCGCTGTCATGAGGCTTCCATCCAATGAAGCCCCATTGTCGCCAGCCGCGTTGCGAAGAACAGGTACAGATCGCGCGGACTCGGTGCACAACAGTTGGCCCAACCGTGTTCCTGCGGCTCGATCGCCAGCACCTCAGGCAGGCCGGGCCGAAGGCCATTGGCCGAGCACCTCATGGATACTTTCGCCCACGTGGCTTTCGATCAGCGAGAACGAATCGGCCTTCCACCGGACCGGCTCGATGGAATGACTCTTGATTTTCCGTGGCGTATAGGCCAGGGTCATATGAGGCGTAAAGCCATGCTCGGGCTTGAAGCCCGCGTCCGCCAGCGCCTCGCCAAGATGCTGCCTGAACGCCGCAAGTGCTGAAGTGCCGTTGTCGTCGCCGCATAGCACGAACGCCTTGCTGCCCTCGAACCGCATGGCCGTGTCGAACACCACGTCGAACGATGGCGGCGCCAGGGTGGCTGCGGCCTCGAGCGCGGCCTGCACCTTCTCGCGCGGCACCGCCGTCGAATAGTTTCCGAGATGATGCAGCGTGACATGCAGCCGATGCACCTCGGTCAGCTTTTCCTTCAGCGCATGCCGTTCCCGGAGCCGCGCACCCAGCCTGGCAATCGACGCCGCATCTTCGGGGTGCGGGTAGATCGCGAAGAACAGCGAGCGGATTCGCCGCTCCTTGCGTGGCACGGTGATTCGTGCACGACGCAGAGGTGGCGGTGGCGGTGGCGGCGGCGGCGGCGGATCGATGCCGGGAAGTAGAAGTTGTTCGGGCATGGGCAAGGTAGATTCAAGCTTCAGGAAACGCAGAATTACAGATGACCGACCGCCATCTCAACACATGGACACACTGATCAACGGCCCCGACGGCCACCCCCGCTGCCGCTGGTGCGCAACCGCACCCGAATTCCTGGCCTATCACGACACCGAATGGGGCTATCCGGTGGCAGACGACAAGCGCCTGTTCGAGAAGATCTGCCTTGAAGGTTTTCAGTCAGGCCTGAGCTGGCGCACCATTCTGGCCAAGCGGGAGAACTTCCGCGCGGCGTTCCATGAGTTCGACTTCGACAAGATCGCCCGCTTCACCGCGCGAGACGTCGAACGCCTGCTGCAGGACCCAGGCATCGTGCGCCACCGCGGCAAGATCGAGGCCGTGATCCACAACGCCGCCCGGGCGCAGGAACTCGTCGCCCTTCACGGCTCTCTGGCTTCATTCTTCTGGAGCCATGAGCCGGATGCAGCGCAGCTCGCCGAACCGCAGACCGCTTCGACCTCCGAGGCGTCCATTGCACTGTCCAAGGCATTGAAGAAACTCGGCTGGAAGTTCGTCGGGCCGACCACGGTATACGCCTTCATGCAGGCGATGGGCCTCATCAACGACCACGCACCCGGCTGCGTGGTCCGGGCCAAGGCGGCACACGCGCGCAGCAGGTTCAAAAGTCCGGCACGCTGACATTCGGGTCGGAGCGGAACTCGCGCCAGCGGCCCGGCTCTGATGGACCATGAACATCACACCAGAACACGGCCTTCCCCGGCGCACCGTCGCCGCGGCGCTGGCTGCCGCGCCCGCGCTCTGGCTGGGCGCCCGTGCGCAGCCGGCGGCGACGCGGCTCGCAACGCCTTCGCAGACCGAAGGACCGTTCTATCCGGTCCGGCTGCCGCAGGATTCCGACAACGACCTGCTGCGCAACGGCACGCTGAGCTATCGCCGCGGCCAGCCGGCCTGGGTCGACGGCACCGTGACCGATCTGGACGGCAAGCCGCTGCGCGGCGCGCAGGTCGAGATCTGGCAATGCGACGAAAACGGCCACTACCACCACCCGGGCGACGGCGACCGGGCCGACGCCGCTTTCCAGGGCTTCGGCCGCGTCGCCGTGGGCGAGGACGGCAGCTGGCGCTTTCGCACCATCCGGCCCGTGGCCTACAGCGGCCGCACGCCGCACATTCACGTCAAGGTGAAGCTCGGCACGCGCGAACTGCTGACCACGCAGCTCTATGTGGCCGGCGACCCGGGCAACGCGCGCGACTTTCTTTGGCGCAATCTTCCCCAAGCTGCAAGGGACGCCGTTACCGTGCCTTTCGAGCGTGGGACGGATGGCGGATTGCAGGCGCGATTTCCGATCGTCGTGGCGACTTGAGCGAGCTTCCGCCTGCCTGGCGGTGCCCAGTTTTTTCAGCCCTCGATCCCACTCCAACAACCGGCGGCCCAACCCGTCGGATCGTCTGGCCAGTTGAAAAGTGTCAGAAGATAATCCATACTTCTGACACTACGAGTTCCCGTCATGCAAACCCTCGCAAAACAAGTTCTGGAGCACGCCGCCGGGTTGCCGGAAGGCTCGCCCTTGGTCGCGAAGGAACTGCTGCACTTGGCGAACCGGGCCGCCGTGGACCAGGTTTTGTCGCGCCTCGTGCGACGCGGCGCACTGCTACGGGTGGGCCGCGGTATCTATGTCCTGCCGATGGAGAGCCGCTTCGGCTCCCGGGCGCCGTCTGCCGTCAAGATGGTTGAGGGGCTGGCTTCTCAACGGGGAGAAACGATCGTGCCGCACGGCGCGGCCGCCGCCAACGCGTTGGGCCTCACCACGCAGGTACCCATGAGGGCCGTTTACCTGACGTCGGGCCCCAGCCGTCGTTTGAAGTTGGGCGCGCAGACAGTGGAGTTGCGGCATGCGCCGGTGTGGCAACTGATATTCCCCGGCCGCGCGGCCGGCGATGTGGTACGAGCGCTGGCGTGGCTGGGCCCAAAAAAAGCCGGTGAGGCGCTCCGCGCGCTGGGCGCAAAACTGCCTTCGGCCGAGATAAAGGAGGTGGTGTCGGCGCGCGCGCGCCTGCCAACGTGGATGGCGCAGGAGGTCAGCGCCCTGGTGCCGCATGGCTGAATTCTTTGCGCTCTCCGCCGAAGAACGCCTGGAGGCCCTTGTTCAGGCCGCCGACGCATCCGGGCGCCCTCCGCACCTCTTGGAAAAAGACATCTGGGTGGTGTGGTCGCTCCGGCATATTTTTGCAGCGCCTTATGCGTCGCATCTCGTCTTCAAGGGCGGCACATCCCTCTCGAAGGCCTACGGAGTTATTCAGCGCTTCTCCGAGGACGTGGATCTCACTTACGACATCCGCGCCATCGCTGCCGATCTGATCGGCGACGCGGGTACACCGCTCCCAGCCAGCAAGATCCAGGAAAAGAGGTGGAGCAAGGAGATCCGCGCGCGTCTGGTCGAATGGGTGCGCACCGAAGTCGTTCCGCACCGCTTGCCTCGGGAACCGGTTATGTCGCGTCAGCGGTCATGCTGGAGTTCGGTGCGCGGTCTACAGGTGATCCCTGCGAACCTCGCTCTGTCCGGTGCGATGCCGCTGCGCACCTGCCGGGCCTGGAGTTTCCCGAAGCGACGCCGCAGGTGATGCGCGCCGAGCGAACCTTCTGGGAGAAGGCCACGGCAATCCACGTCTTCTGCGCGCAAGGTGTCTTTCGGGGCGGTGACCGGTTTGCCCGTCACTGGCACGACGTGACCCGCCTGGATGCAGCCGGCTTCGTCGACTCCGCGATCGCAGAGACGGCGCTAGCGAAGGCAGTGGCCGATCACAAGAGCATTTTCTTTGCGGAGAAGAGCCCTAATGGCGACCCGATCGACTACCACGCCGCCGTCTCGGGCAGTCTGCGCCTCGTGCCCGACGACGGTGCCCTGGCCAACCTGGCTACCGACTACCAAAATATGGTCGATGACGGTCTGTTACTCGACGAGGCCGAGCCTTTTGAAACGTTGATGAATCGATGCCACGCCATTCAACTTAAGGCGAACAAGACGAGCCCGTCTTGAGACCCTCTCGCCGACGTGCAGCAGGTCACCAGTCACTGAAATTCATCTGCCGGCTTCGCAACGGCCAGTTGCCTAAGTCGACATGTCTACCGCAGCCAAGCAGGCTGTCTATCAACACCAGTTCATTCACTCGCCAGCGAATCGGCGCGATCGGTTCTGGGACCACATATTGCTTGCAATACAACAAGCTCACATGTGGGTTAAACCGCTTGCGTACGTGCTGGCCGATTCCCGCGGCTTCCATCGTCGTCGCCAAAATGCGTTGAAACTGGCGCAGCTTCTTGAGTTCCGCCGCGCCGGTCAGCGCAAGGCCACCCAACCCTGGGCCCAGGCTGCCCACGCGGTTGAAACCGACACCGAAGGGCTCCATCTCGACACGGTCGCCCGCCTCCTTCGCTCGGCACAGCAGTTCGTGCGATACGACCCCATGGTCACCCAACCAGTGAAGCGTGACGTGCAAATGCTTCGGCGCTACTTGACCTCCGGACAGGCCACCGGCGTTCATCCGCCGTTGCGCCGCATCGACCGCCATTGATTGGGCTTCGAGATCAGGCCGAATCGCGAAGAAAAGCCTGTGTGCGTTGGTCACTGCGACAGGCCAATCCGGTGCTTTCGCCCCTCACTCCCACTCGATCGTCGCCGGCGGCTTGCTCGACACATCGTAGGTCACCCGGTTGATCCCGCGCACCTCATTGATGATCCGGCCCGACACCTTCTTGAGCAGCGCATACGGCAACTCGGCCCAGTCGGCGGTCATGAAGTCGCTGGTCTGCACGGCGCGCAGCGCGACGACGTAGTCATAGGTGCGGCCGTCGCCCATCACGCCCACGCTCTTGACGGGCAGGAACACGGTGAAGGCCTGGCTCGTGAGGTCGTACCAGCTCTTGCCGGTCTCGTCCTTGAAGTTGCGCAGTTCCTCGATGAAGATCGCGTCGGCGCGGCGCAGCAGGTCGGCGTATTCCTTCTTCACTTCGCCGAGGATGCGCACGCCCAGGCCCGGGCCGGGGAACGGATGGCGGTACACCATCTCGGGCGGCAGGCCGAGCGCCACGCCGAGTTCGCGCACTTCGTCCTTGAACAGGTCGCGCAGCGGCTCGAGCAGCTTGAGACCCAGCTGCTCGGGCAGGCCGCCGACGTTGTGGTGGCTCTTGATGGTGACGGCTTTCTTGCTCTTGGCGCCGCCCGATTCGATCACGTCCGGATAGATCGTGCCTTGCGCCAGGAAGGTCGCGCCCTTGTGCCCACCATCGCCGGCTTTCAGCTTCGCGGCTTCCTGCTTGAACACCGTGACGAACTCGCCGCCGATGATCTTGCGCTTGGCTTCGGGGTCGCTCACGCCGGCGAGCTTGCCAAGGAACAGGTCGCTGGCGTCCACGCGAATGACCTTCGCGTGCAGCTTGCCTTCGAACATCTCCATGACCATGTCGCCTTCGTTCAGACGCAGCAGGCCGTGGTCGACGAACACGCAGGTCAGCTGGTCGCCGATGGCGCGGTGAATGAGCGCGGCAGCCACGCTCGAATCGACACCGCCCGAGAGGCCGAGGATGACTTCTTCATCGCCCACCTGCTCACGGATCTTCTGCACGGCTTCGGCGATGTGGTCGCGCATGACCCAGTCGGGCTTGGCTTCGCAGATGCCGAGCACGAAGCGCTCGATGATCGCCTTGCCCTGCACCGTGTGGGTGACTTCGGGGTGGAACTGCAGCGCGTAGTAGCGCCGCGCCTCGTCGGCCATGCCGGCGATCGGGCAGCTGTCGGTCGAGGCCATGAGCTTGAAGCCCGGGGGCAGCTCGGTGACCTTGTCGCCGTGGCTCATCCACACGTTGAGCATACCGTGGCCTTCGGGCGTGGTGAAGTCGGCGATGTCCTTCAGCAGCGCGGTGTGGCCGTGGGCACGCACGGCCGCAAAGCCGAACTCGCGCTTGTGGCCGCCTTCGACCTTGCCGCCGAGCTGGTGTGCCATGGTCTGCATGCCGTAGCAGATGCCCAGCACCGGCACGCCCAGGTCGAACACGGCTTGCGGGGCCTTGTCGGTGGTCTCTTCGTACACGCTGGCGTGGCTGCCCGAAAGAATCACGCCCTTGAGGTGCCCGTCGGCCGCGTACTCACGCACCCACTCGTCGGTGACGTCGCAGGGATGCACTTCGCTGAGCACGTGTGCTTCGCGCACGCGGCGTGCGATGAGCTGCGTGACTTGCGAGCCGAAATCGAGGATGAGGATCTTGTCGTGTTGCATGGAGAAGACTCGGTCAGAGCGTTGAAATGTCGAACAGCTTCACGCCCGCTTGCGGCGCGGCCTGGACGAGTTGCTCGTCGAAAGTAGCGAGCGGGAGATTGAGCGAGCGCGCGAGCCAGAGATAGCCCGCGTCGTAGAGCGACACACCGGCGTCGATGGCCACGGCCAGCACGGCCTTGTGCTGCGCCGGCGCGAGCTCGTGCAGTTCGACGCGGTGGCGGATGGCGTCGAGCACGCTCCACAGCCCTTCGACCGCGGACGCGGGAATGCGGCCGCTGCGCACGCCGTTGGCAAGGATGTTGGCGCACTCCCACTGCCAGGCATTGGGCGCCTGCGGCTCGACCTCGTCGCGGCGGATGGCGGCGTAGAGCTTGCGGGTGTGTTCGCTGGCCTGGTCTGGCAGCAGCCAGGCGGCGGTGACGGAGGCGTCCATGACGAAGGCTGTCACGATTGGCGCCCTTCGTCGAGCAGCGCACGCACCGAAAGGCCCGGCTGGATGGTGGCGTGCAATGCGTCGATCTGGCCGAGCTCGCGCTCGATCTGCTCGTCGGTGATGACCGGCTTGCGCCGCACCGGCAGCATGCGCACGACTTCCTTGCCGTGGCGGGTGATGCGAACCTCCTCGCCCTTTTCGACCAAGTCGATCAGGGCAGAGAAGTTGTTCTTGGCTTCGGCGATGCCGATGGATTGCATTTGGGCCAGAAAGTTTGAATCTGGCCCAAATTCTAATGCCAATCTGGCCTGACTTTCAAGGTCTGGCCAGATTAGGTTCAGGCCGGCGCCGGGCCGCCCCAAGCCGGCCTGCGGCCCCCTCGGGGGGCAGCGAACCACACGCAGTGGGGAGCGTGGGGGCTCATTTACTCAGCCCGATAGTTCGGCGCTTCTTTCGTGATCTGCACGTCGTGCACGTGGCTCTCGCGGATACCGGCCGTGGTGATCTCCACGAACTCGGCCTTGTTCTTCATGTCCTCGATCGTCGCGCAGCCGCAGTAGCCCATGCTGGCACGCAAGCCGCCCGACATCTGGTAGACGATGGAGACCATCGAACCCTTGTAGGGCACGCGGCCTTCGATGCCTTCAGGCACCAGCTTGTCGGCGTTGGGATTGCCGGTGGTGGATTCCTGAAAGTAGCGGTCGGCGCTGCCCTGCTGCATGGCGCCAATGGAGCCCATGCCGCGGTAGCTCTTGTAGCTGCGGCCCTGGAACAGCACGATCTCGCCGGGCGCCTCTTCGGTGCCCGCGAACATGCCGCCCATCATCACGGTGCTGGCGCCCGCAGCAATGGCCTTGGCGATGTCGCCCGAATAGCGGATACCGCCGTCGGCGATCAGTGGAATGCCGGTGCCCTGCAGCGCGGTGGCCACGTTGTCCACCGCCATGATCTGCGGGACGCCCACGCCGGCCACGATGCGCGTGGTGCAGATGGAGCCAGGGCCGATGCCGACCTTGACCGCGTCTGCGCCAGCGTCGGCCAGCGCACGCGCGGCGTCGCCGGTGGCGATGTTGCCGCCGATCACGTCGACCTGCGGATAGTTTTTCTTGACCCAGCGCACGCGCTCGATCACGCCGGCGCTGTGGCCGTGCGCGGTGTCGACCACGATCGCATCGACGCCAGCCTTCACCAGCGCCTCGACGCGCTCTTCGGTGCCCTCGCCCACTCCGACCGCCGCGCCCACGCGCAGGCGACCGCTTGGGTCGCGCGCCGCGTTGGGAAAGCTCGTCTGCTTGGTGATGTCCTTGACGGTGATCAGGCCCTTGAGCTCCCACGCGCTGTTGATGACCAGCAGACGTTCGAGCTTGTGCTTGTTGAGCAGCGCCTTGGCTTCGGCCAGCGTGGTGCCGTCGGGCACGGTGATGAGCTTTTCGCGCGGCGTCATGATCTCGCTCACCGGCACGTCGTAGCGGTTCTCGAAGCGCAGGTCGCGCCCCGTGACGATGCCGACCACCTTGCCGCCGTCGAGCACCGGGAAGCCCGAGATGCCGAGTTCGTCGGACAACTGCATGACCTGCAGCACGGTGTGCGTGGGCGTGATCACCACGGGATCGCGCAACACGCCCGATTCGTAGCGCTTCACCTTGGCCACCTGCGCGGCCTGCTCGGCAGCGGTGAAGTTCTTGTGCACGATGCCGATGCCGCCTTCCTGCGCGATCGCGATGGCGAGGCGTGCCTCGGTCACCGTGTCCATCGCGGCGGAGACCAGCGGCAGATTCAGCGCGATGTTGCGGGAAAAACGGGTGGCGAGAGAGGTGTCCTTGGGCAGGACCTGGGAGAACGCTGGCACCAACAACACGTCGTCGAAGGTGAGCGCTTTGCCGAGAAGGCGCATGGGTGAAGCTCCAAAAGACGGATTGTAGCGATGCTCGGTACTTACCCGCCCTCCAGGGGGCTTCGGCCGGCCTCGTTCTGGCCGGCAAGGCGTGCGACCGTAGCCAATTTCCAACTCACCCCGAGCGAAAAGCTGCGGTCTGGATGTTGCCAAACGTAAGGCAACGCTAAACTCGCCGCATGAAATTCGCGCATTGGCTCGTACTGGGATGTGTTTGCCTGCTGCCGCTCGCGGCCAGCGCGCAATGGCAATGGATCGACAAGAACGGCAAGAAGGTCTTCAGCGACCAGGCGCCGCCGCCGGACGTGCCCGAAAAGAACATCCTGCGCCGCTCGGGTACGCCCCCACCGCGCGGCGGCCTCACGCAGGCCCCTGCCGAGGCCGATGCGCCCGAGGCGTCCAAGCCGCGCGAAGCAGCGGCCTCCCCCAAGCCGCCGGGCGTCGACAAGGAACTCGAGGAAAAGACCAAGAAGGCGCAGGCGGAAGAAAAAGCCAAGCAGGCGGCCGAGGCGGAGAAGAACGCCAAGGTCAAGGCCGAGAACTGCGACCGCGCCCGCCAGGGCAAGGCCACGTTCGACAGCGGCATCCGCGTGGCCAAGGTCAACGCCAAGGGCGAGCGCGAGATCATGGACGACACCGCGCGTGCTGCCGAGCAGAAGCGCCTTCAGTCGATCATCGAGAGCGACTGCAAGTAACCCGAGCAGGCGGGCCGGTTCAGTAGCCGGCCTTGCCGCCTTTGCGGCGGTTGGCAAAAAGGCCAGTGCCCCGCGCGCCCTGGCGCTGGAAGCGCTCGCGGCGCGCCACCTTGGGATCGACGGCGAGCGGCCGGCACAGCTCGACGCGATCGCCGTCCTTCAGCGCCTGGTCCCACTCAACCTCCCTGCCCCAGATCCCCGGCGTCATGGCCTGGCGCCAATCCAGCTGCGGGAAGCGCTGCGCAAGGTCGCTGGCCTTCACGGCGTCGTCCACGGTGGCATCGGGCGCCAGCCGAAGAACTTGCTCGAACACCTCGCGCGGCGCGGGCGAGCAGCTCAGCGTGACTTCGATCATCAGGAAGCGCCGTAGATCTGCTCGGCGCGCTTGACGAAAGCTTCGACCAGGCTGGAGGCGATGGTGTCGAACACCGGTCCCACCAGGGCCTGCAGCGCAAAGTTGCTGAAGCCGTAGCTCATGTGCAGCTCGACGCGGCAGGCGCGCTCGCCGGGCTCGCCCACGGGGGCGAATTTCCAGAGCCCGTCCAGGTTGGAGAACGGACCGTCGACGAGCTTGAGGTGCACTTCGCGCCCAGGCACGTGGGTGTTGCGGGTGGTGAAACTCTGGTGAAGGCCGGCGAAAGCCAAGCCGACTTCTGCAGTCATTCCGGCTTCGTCTTCCTCGATGATCCGCGACTTGTCGCACCACGGCAGGAACTGCGGATACTTCTCCACATCGGTGACGAGCGCGTACATCTCTTCGGCGCTGTACCAGATGAGGACGGACTTATTGACTGTTTTCATAGAATCGGGACAGCGTGCGCGACGGATTGTATTGAAGCCATGCGCCCCCACCTTCCCGAGCCATGGCCACCAAGAAACAAGATACCTCCTCCCGCATTGCCGACAACAAGAAGGCCGCGTACAACTACTTCTTCGAAGAACGCTTCGAAGCCGGCATCGTCCTCGAAGGCTGGGAAGTCAAATCCCTGCGCGAAGGCAAGGTCCAGCTGACCGACGGCTACGTGGTGATCCGCGACGGCGAGCTGTTCGTCGTCGGCCTGCAGATCAATCCGCTCAAGAGCGCCTCGACCCACGTCAACCCCGACTCCATCCGCACCAAGAAGCTGCTGCTGCACAAGGAAGAGATTCGCCGCCTGGTCGGCAAGGTCGAGCAAAAAGGCTACACGCTGGTGCCGCTCAATCTGCATTGGAAAGCCGGCAAGATCAAACTCGATATTGCGCTGGCCAAGGGCAAGGCCGAGCACGACAAGCGCGACACCATCAAGGACCGCGAAGGCAAGCGCGAAGTCGAGCGCGCAATGAAGAGCCGCAACCGCTAGTCTTTTTTTGCGCGCCATGGAATAAAACGCGCGCTACAGGCGTTTGTGCGGTGTCATCGGATCGTCGATGCCACCAACCCAGGAGTCATTCCATGTCGCCTTTTCGCGCTTCCTCCGCCGGCCTTGCCGCCGCGCTGCTGAGCAGCCTGCTCGCGCTTCCCGCATTCGCCCAGCCCAAGGCCGCCGACGGTGCGTTGGTCGGCCCGAACGGCATGACGCTGTACACCTTCGACAAGGACACGGCCGGCAGCGGCAAATCGGCCTGCAACGGCGGCTGCGCGGCCAACTGGCCGCCCTTCATGGCAGCCGACAGCGACAAGCCGGCCGGCGACTTCACCATCGTCACGCGCGACGACGGCAAGAAGCAATGGGCCGCCAAGGGCTGGCCGCTCTACTACTGGGCCAAGGACTCGAAGCCCGGCGACAAGACCGGCGACGGCGTCGGCGGTGCCTGGAAAACCGCCAAGCCCTGAGCGCGACGCACTACTCGCCTTTCCGTGGACGCTCGCCTGATCGCCGAACAGATTCCGAGCTTGCGCCGCTATGCGCGCGCACTCACGGGCGACGCATGGGCGGCGGACGACCTGGTGCAGGACACGCTCGAGCGGGCCTGCGGCAAGTGGCGGCTCTGGAGGGTGGGCAGCGATCTGCGTGCGTGGCTGTTCACGGTCATGCACAACATCTTCGCGAGCCAGCGGCGGCGCACGCCACCGGCGCACAGCGTCGTGCCGCTGGACGACGTGGCGCACGAGCTGCACGGCGCCGTCGATTCGGGCCGCGACGTCGGCAGCGGCTTGGACCTGCAGCGCTGCCTGATGCAATTGCCCGAGGAGCAGCGCGCCGTGCTGCTGCTGGTGACGCTCGAAGACCTTTCCTATGCCGAGGTGGCAAAGGTGCTTGGCATACCCGCCGGCACCGTGATGTCGCGCCTCTCGCGCGCCCGCGCCCGGCTGCACGAGTTGATGGACGGCGCCGCTGTGCCGAGCCGCCCCGGCCTGCGGCGCCTGAAGTGAAAAAACCATGAACCGCCCCGCCCCGCCCCCTACCGACGACGAGCTGCATGCCCTCGTCGATGGCCAGCTGGCACCGGACCGCAAGTCCGAGGTCGAAGAAACCATGGCGCACGATCCGGCTGTCGCCGAACGTGTCGCGGCCTGGCGCAGCCAGCGGGACACCTTGCGCCAGCTGCATGGCGAACTGCTCGGCGAACCCGTTCCCGCCCACTTGATGAGCGCACTCGATCGCAATGCGCCGCGGCAAACTCGGCAAGGCCGCTGGATCCGATGGGGTGGCATGGCGGCCGGCGTGCTGGTCGCCTTTGCAGCGGGATGGCTCGGCAATGCCCAATGGTCGATGCAGCGCGCTGGGCCAGCCCTGCTCGCCAAGGCACCTGCTATGCGCGAGTTCGTGCACGACGCGTCGGTGGCGCACGCCGTCTATGCGCCCGAGAAAAGGCATCCCGTCGAAGTGGCTGCCGCCGAGCAGCAGCACCTCGTGCAGTGGCTGTCGAAGCGCCTGGACAAGCCGCTCAAGGTGCCGGACCTGGCATCAATGGGCTACACGCTCGTCGGCGGCCGTTTGCTGCCCGGAGAAAGCGGCGCGCGCGCCCAGTTCATGTTCGAGGACGCGGCGGGCGAACGCGTGACGCTCTATATCGGCACGCTCGACAGCCGAGCAGCCGCCGGCACCGCCGCATCTCGCGAAACAGCGTTCCGCTTTGCCTCCGAAGGGCCGGTGCCCAGCTTCTATTGGGTAGACCAGGGCTTCGGCTATGCCGTTGCGGGCAAGCTGCCGCGCGAGGTTTTGCTGAAACTGGCGACGCTCGCCTACCGGGATTTGTCTTGAGCCCGGCATAAACTGCCGGGTCGCGCAACCAGATGACTTGTTATCGCGATTTATCAACTGAAGGAGAATCTGCATGAAATTGCTCAGCGCCTCGATCCTCGCGGCGGCACTGCTCGCCGGCTGCGGCGGCATGTCCAACAAGACCGCCAGCGCACCCGACGCGCCTACTCGCACCGCCGACGGCGTACTCGTCGGACCGAATGGCATGACGCTGTATACCTTCGGCCGCGATACAGCCGGTGCGGGCACCTCCGCCTGCAACGCCCAGTGCGCCGCCAACTGGCCGCCGCTGCCGGTCGCCGAAACCGCGAAGCCCATGGGGGGCTACACCATCATCGTGCGCGAAGACGGCAAGAAGCAGTGGGCCTACAAGGGCGCTCCGCTCTACTACTGGACGAAGGACAGCAAGCCCGGCGACAAGACCGGCGACGGCGTCCTGAACGGCGCCTGGAAAGTCGCGCGTCCCTGATCGCGCGGTCCCTTGAATGCAAAAGGCCCCGGCAGATGTCGGGGCCTTTTTCTTTTGAGCTTTACCTGGCCGCGCTAATGCGCGCTGGGAAGCGCGTCATCGGCCACCGTAGTGCGGCGTCCGCGCATTGCCAGCAGTTCGTTGAATACCAGCGCCCCGATGACCAGCGCACCGCCGGTCAGCACGCTCGCAGCGGGTTCTTCGCCCGCGCCGAGCCACGCCAGTGCAATGCCGAAGATCACTTCGAGCAGCGCAAGCAACGCGACCTCGGGCGCCTTCAGCACCCGGGCGCAAAGCACTGAAAGCACGCAGGGAATCGCAAGCTGGAACACGCCAAGGAATGCCAGCAGGCCAAGGTCGTGCGCGGTCGCCTTGAACGGCAAGGCAAACGGCAAAGTGGCCAGCGTGCTGAGCGCGGCGCCAATGAGCACCGCGGGAACCAGGTCGATGTCGCGCCCCTTGGCCTGCGCATGCTGAACCACCGTCCAGTTGGTGGCGCCCGCGAGCGGCACGCACAGCGCCACCAGCGTTCCGAGCAGAGATCCGCCCGCCGTATCACCGCCCTGCATCAGTTGCGTGCCGTACATCCACGCGATGCCCAGCCCGGCCACCACGATGGCGAGCCAGGTTCGCGCGGGCAGCCGGTGACCGATGAAGATTCGCGCGGCCAACGCGGTAAGCAACGGCCCGAGCGACATCGTGACCAGCACGCTGGCCGTCGAGGCCAGCGTGAGCGCCACCATGAAGGCCGCGAACATCACGGTCCAGCAGACGCCCGAAATCCAGAGCTCGCGACCGCCGCTGCGTATTTGCGAGAACACGGCGCGGCCCCGCCAAAGCGGCAAGATCACCAGCAGCGCCAGCATCGTGAAGAGGCTGCGCCAGAAAGTGATCTCGAAACTGTGCGCCTGTGCGAGGTGCCGCGTGACGACGCCCGCCGTGGCCCACATCAGGGTCACGGCGACCATCAGCCACACGGCCCCTCCGTGCGTCAGGCGCAGCATCGGTCGATGTCGGCGATCAGCTCGCCGTTTCGCGGCTGGCGCGCTTGCGGTCGCTTTCCTTCAGGAAACGCTTGCGCAGGCGCACGCTCTTGGGCGTGATTTCGACCAGTTCGTCGTCCTCGATGAATTCCACGCCGTATTCCAGCGTGAGGTCGATCGGGGGCGTGATCTTGATCGCATCTTCCTTGCCGCTCACGCGGAAGTTGGTCAGCTGCTTCGTACGCGTGGCGTTCACCACGAGGTCGTTGTCGCGGCTGTGGATACCGACGATCATGCCTTCGTACACCGGATCGTTGGCCTTCACGAACATGCGGCCGCGGTCGTCCAGCTTGCCCAGGGCGTAGGTGAAGATTTCACCATCGTCCATCGAGATCAGCACGCCGTTCTTGCGGCTGCCGATGTCGCCCTTGTGCGCCTCGTAGCTGTCGAAGATGTTGCTGATGAGGCCCGAGCCGCGCGTCAGGTTCAGGAATTCGTTCGTGAAGCCGATCAGGCCGCGCGCCGGAATGCGGTACTCGAGGCGAACACGGCCGCGGCCGTCCGGTTCCATATTGACCAGCTCGCCCTTGCGCTCGCCCAGTGCCTGCATCACGCCGCCCTGGTGCTGCTCTTCGATGTCGGCGGTGACCAGCTCGATGGGTTCGTGCTTCTCGCCGTTGACGGTGCGGAACACCACGCGCGGCTTCGACACGGCCATTTCATAGCCTTCGCGGCGCATGTTTTCCAAGAGGATGGTCAGGTGCAGTTCGCCGCGGCCCATCACCTCGAAGATGCCTTCTTCGTCGGTCTCGTTCACGCGCAGTGCCACGTTGTGCTGCAGTTCCTTCTGCAGGCGGTCCCAGATCTGGCGGCTGGTGACAAACTTGCCTTCGCGGCCGGCCAGCGGGCTGGTGTTGACGCAGAAGTTCATGGTCAGGGTCGGTTCATCGACCTTGAGCATCGGCAGCGGTGCCGGGTTGGCGGGGTCAGTCACGGTCACGCCAATGCCGATGTCGGTAATGCCGTTGATCAGCACGATTTCGCCCGGGCCGGCTTCGGTGGCCTGCACGCGGTCCAGACCCTGGAAAGTCAGCACCTGGTTGACGCGCCCCTTGACCGACTTGCCGTCCGGACCTTCCATCACCATCACGTCCATCATGGGCTTGAGCGTGCCCTGGCTGATGCGGCCCACGCCGATGCGGCCGACGAAGGTCGAGAAGTCGAGCGCGGAAATCTGCAGTTGCAGCGGCGCTTCGGGGTCACCCTTCTGGGCCGGCACGTGCTTCAGAATGGTGTTGAACAGGGCCGACATGTCGGGGCCCCACTGCTCGCCCGCAGCGCCCTCTTCCAGCGACGACCAGCCGTTGATGCCCGAGGCATACACCACGGGGAAGTCGAGCTGTTCGTCGGTGGCGCCGAGCTTGTCGAACAGGTCGAAGGCGGCGTTCACCACCTTGTCGGGGTTCGCACCGGGCTTGTCGACCTTGTTCACGACCAGGATCGGCTTGAGGCCCAGGGCCAGCGCCTTCTTGGTCACGAAGCGCGTCTGCGGCATCGGGCCTTCCTGCGCGTCGATCAGCAGCACGACGCCGTCGACCATCGACAGCGCGCGTTCCACTTCGCCGCCGAAGTCCGCGTGGCCGGGGGTGTCGACGATGTTGATGTGCGTGCCTTCCCAGGTCACGGCGCAGTTCTTGGCCAGGATCGTGATGCCACGTTCCTTTTCAATGGCGTTGTTGTCCATCACCGTGTCGACGACTTTCTCGTGCTCGGCGAAGGTGCCCGACTGGCGCAGCAATTGGTCGACCATCGTGGTCTTGCCATGGTCCACGTGGGCAATGATGGCGATATTGCGGATTTGCTTGGTACTCATGGTGT
Source organism: Variovorax sp. OV700 (assembly GCF_900099805.1). Classification (GTDB taxonomy): domain Bacteria; phylum Pseudomonadota; class Gammaproteobacteria; order Burkholderiales; family Burkholderiaceae_C; genus Variovorax. Next base: position 70,399 of record NZ_FNDR01000014.1, read on the forward strand.
CGCTTCGGTCTGTTGTGCGTTCAAAAGAATTTGCTGGATTTCGATGGGGTTCAGCAAGCGCCCCGGTATCAATTCGTTGGCAGCGACATGCGCCGTGCCGAGGAAGGCGGGAGGCGCTTCGCCGAACACTGCCACGTGGTCGGCATCGGGCCAGGTGCCGCGGCGGCGCAGGCCGGACAGAAAGCGCCCCGCATCTTCGCTGCCCAGCGTGACGATGGTATGGCCCTCGACCAGGGATTCGGCAGGCAACAATTGGGCCAGCCGCTCTTCCTCGCCCATGGCTTCGAGCGCTTCGAGCGTGATGCACTGCACCACGCCGAAACCGCCGGTGGCCGTACGGCGCAGCGACGTGAGGTGGGCGCCGCAGCCCAGTGCCTCGCCGATGTCTTCGCCCAGCGTGCGAATGTAGGTTCCCTTGCTCACGGAAGCCACTATTTTTATCGCATTGCCCGCCGATTCGGCCGCTGCCTGCGTGATCTTCAATGCATGAATGACCACGTCGCGCGGCGCGCGCTCGATCTCGATGCCTTCGCGGGCGTACTCGTACAGCGCCTTGCCGTCTTTCTTGAGTGCGCTGTGCATCGGCGGGACCTGCCGGATCGGGCCGGTGAATTGCGCCTCGACGCGGGCCAGGTCTTCAGGCGTGACGTGCACCGGACGCTCGGCGATCACCTCGCCCTCGGCATCGCCGGTGGCGGTCTTGATGCCCAGGCGGGCCGTGGCCTCGTAGGTCTTGTCGGCATCGAGATGCAGCTGGCTGAACTTGGTGGCCGCGCCGAAGCACAGCGGCAGCACGCCGGTGGCCAGCGGATCGAGCGTGCCGGTGTGGCCCGCTTTTTCGGCGCGCAGCAACCACTTGGCCTTCTGCAAGGCCTGATTGCTGGAGAGTCCCAGCGGTTTGTCGAGCAACAACACCCCATGCACAGGGCGCCGCTGCACCCTTGTGCGTGGCGCATTCATCGCTAGTCGTCTTTCGAACGCGAAGCGACGGCCTGCGCGATGAGCGCATTCATGTCGGCTGCACGCTCGGTGGTGCGGTCGAACAGGAAGTGCAGCGTCGGCACGGTGTGGATGTGGAGACGCTTGAACAGGCCGTTGCGAAGAAACCCCGCAGCCTGGTTCAGCGCTTCGGTGGTCTCGGCCACGTCGCCCGTGAGCATGCTGAAGTAGACCTTCGCATGCGCATAGTCGGGCGTGACCTCGACCGCCTGGATCGTGACCATGCCCACGCGCGGGTCCTTCAACTCGCGCGCGATCAGCTCCGTCAGATCCCGCTGGATCTGGTCGGCAACCTTGAACGCGCGGTTGGGGGCGGCGGCTTTTCTTTTCGGCATGGTCTCTCTCGCATCGAACGCTTACAGCGTCCGGGCGATTTCCTTGATCTCGAAAAATTCCAACTGATCACCTTCTTTGATGTCGTTGTAGTTCTTGAGCTTGATACCGCACTCGAAGCCTTCGCGCACTTCGCGAACGTCGTCCTTCATGCGCTTGATCGAGTCGACTTCGCCGGTGTAGATCACCACGTTGTCGCGCAGCAGGCGGAAATGCGCCGTGCGGTTGACCGAGCCCGAGGTGATGTACGAACCCGCGACCGTACCGATCTTGGAAGCCACGAACACCGTGCGGATTTCGGCCGAGCCGATGATCTCTTCGCGGCGCTCCGGTGCCAGCATGCCCGACATCGCGACCTTGATCTCGTCCACGGCGTCGTAAATGATGCTGTAGTAGTTCAGCTGCACGCCATTGCCTTCGGCCAGCTTGCGCGCACCGGAATCGGCGCGCACGTTGAAGCCGATCACGATCGCCTTCGAGGCGATGGCAAGGTTGATGTCGCTTTCGCTGATGCCGCCCACGCCGGCGTACACGATCTGCACCTTGACCTCTTCGGTCGCCAGCTTGAGCAGCGACTGGGCCAGTGCTTCCTGCGAGCCCTGCACGTCGGCCTTGATGATGATGCGCAGCGTCTGCACTTCGCCGGCCGAAAGGTCGGTGAACATGTTCTGCAGGTTCGCAGCCTGGGCCTTCGCCAGCTTGGTGTTGCGGAACTTGCCGGCACGGTAGGTGGCGATTTCGCGCGCACGGCGCTCGTCGGCCATCACCATGAACTCGTCGCCCGCCTGCGGCACTTCGGTCAGACCCTGGATTTCCACCGGGATCGACGGGCCGGCCGTCTTGATGCTCTTGCCGTCTTCGTCAAGCATGGCGCGCACGCGGCCATAGGTCGAACCCGCCAGCACCACGTCGCCGGTCTTGAGCGTGCCGGACTGCACCAGCACGGTGGCGACCGGGCCGCGGCCCTTGTCGAGCTGCGCTTCGATGACCAGGCCCTTGGCGGCGGCATCCACCGGCGCCTTGAGTTCCAGCACTTCGGCCTGCAGCAGCACCTGCTCGAGCAGTTCGTCGATGCCCTGGCCCGTCTTGGCGGACACCGGCACGAACGGCACGTCGCCGCCGTACTCTTCGGGCACGACCTCTTCGGTCACCAGTTCCTGCTTCACGCGGTCCGGGCTGGCATCGGGCTTGTCGATCTTGTTGATCGCGACCACGATCGGCACACCGGCAGCCTTCGCGTGCTTGATGGCTTCCTTGGTCTGAGGCATGACGCCGTCGTCGGCCGCCACCACGAGGATGACGATGTCGGTGGCCTGCGCACCGCGGGCACGCATGGCCGTGAAGGCCTCGTGACCCGGGGTGTCGAGGAACGACACCATGCCGCGTTCGGTCTGCACATGGTAGGCACCAATGTGCTGCGTGATGCCACCGGCTTCGCCCGCGGCTACCTTGGCGCGGCGGATGTAGTCCAGCAGCGAGGTCTTGCCGTGGTCGACGTGGCCCATGACGGTCACGACCGGTGCGCGCGGCAGGGCTTCGGCGGTTTGCGCCGACACGTCTTCGTCGGTGAAGGCTTCGGGATCGTCCAGCGCGGCAACGACCGCGTTGTGGCCCATTTCCTCCACCAGAATCATGGCGGTGTCCTGGTCCAGCGACTGGTTGATGGTCGCCATCTGGCCCAGCTTCATGAGCTGCTTGATGACTTCCTGCGCCTTGACGGCCATCTTGTGGGCGAGTTCGGCCACGGTGATGGTTTCGGGCACGTGCACTTCGAGAATGCGCGCCTCGACCGGTGCGGCCTGCACATGCTCTTCATGGCCTCCACGGTCGTTGCTGCCACGGCGGCCGCGCGGGCCTCCGCGCCAGTTGCCGCGGCCAACACCACCGCTGGCATCGCCGCGGGTCTTGATTTCTTTCTTCTTGGCCGGATCGCCAGCCCAGCTCGACGAGAGCTTGGCCGACTTGACTTCCTTGCCGGCACCGGCGGCGCCAGGGGCTGCGGCAGCACCCGGTGCGGCTGGCGCGCCGGGGCGCGCCGCCGGGGTGGCTGGCTTGTGCAGCGTTCCCTTGACCGCGGCCTTCTCGGGCTGCGGCTTCTCGGGCGCCTTGTGCGGCACCAGCACGCGGGCCGGTGCGTTCATCATGGCGCGGATGGCTTCGGCTTCGGCGAGTGCCTTGCGGCGACGCTCGTCGAGGTCCTTGGCGCGGGCGGCTTCTTCGTCGGCACGGGCCTTCGATTCGGCGGCGGCCTTGGCCTTCGCGTCTTCCTTGGCTTGCGTGGCGGCTGTTTGCGCAGCCAGCTTGGTGTCGGCGGCTTGCTGTTCGGCGGCGGCTGCAGCGGCTGCGGCAGGCGCGGCAACCGGCTTGGCAGCTTCCTTCGGGGGCGCAGCGGCGGCTGCGGCAGCGGCCTTCTTCTCGGCGGCGATGCGTGCGGCCTCCTGCTCTGCCTGTTCGGCGCGCTCGGCCTTCTCGGCCTGCTCGCGTTCGCGCGCTTCGGTTTCTTCGCGCAGGCGGCGCTTCTCGACCAGTTCTTCTTCCTGGCGGCGGATCAGCTCGGCCTGGCGGCGCGCTTCTTCCTCGCGGCGGGCCAGTTCGGCTTCGTCGACGCGGGGTGCAGCGGACGCCGCGGGCGCTTCGGCCACCGGTTGTTGTGCTTCGGGCACGGCAGGGTGGCCGTCATCGCGCTGGATGAAGGTGCGCTTCTTGCGCACCTCGACCTGGATGGTGCGGGCGCGGCCAGTGGCGTCGGCCTGCTTGATCTCGCTGGTCGACTTTTTCGTCAGCGTGATCTTCTTGCGCTCGGGCTCGGCGGTGCCATGGCTGGCTTTGAGAAAGCCGAGCAGGCGCTGCTTGTCAGCCTCGGTGAGTGCATCGGTGGGTGCCGCTTTGGGCACGCCTGCGCTCTTGAGCTGGTCAAGCAAGGTTTCGGGAGTCTTCTTGAGCTCGTTCGCGAACTCGGCGACAGTGGTACTGGACATATTGGTTTCGTGCCTCCATGACCATCACTCTTGGCCGGCGAACCAATGTTCGCGGGCTTTCAAGATGAGGGCTTTGGCGTCATCGGCGCTGTGGCCGGTGATCTCGGTGAGTTCATCGACCGCGAGGTCGGCGAGGTCGTCGCGGGTGTTCACACCCGCCTCGGCCAGCTTTGGAATCAGCTCGGGGTCGAGGCCTTCGAGGTCGCGCAGATTCTGCGAGACGGTCTCGACGCCCTCTTCCTTGGCGATTTCCATGGTCAGCAGCGCATCCTTGGCGCGCGTGCGCAGCTCATTGATGGTGTCTTCATCGAAAGCTTCGATCTCCAGCATTTCGGAGATCGGCACATAGGCCACTTCTTCGAGGCTGTTGAAGCCCTCGGAGATCAGGATGTCGGCGATTTCCTCGTCGACGTCGAGCTTTTCCATGAACAGCTTGCGGCTGGCGTCGGTTTCGACGGCCTGCTTCTGCGCAGATTCGTTGGCGTCCATGATGTTGATCTTCCAACCCGTGAGGTCGGAAGCCAGGCGCACGTTCTGGCCGCCGCGGCCGATGGCGATGGCGAGGTTTTCCTCGTCGACCACCACGTCCATGGCGTGCTTTTCTTCATCGACAACGATGGAAGACACATTGGCCGGGGCCAGCGCACCGATCACGAACTGCGCCGGGTCTTCGCTCCACAGCACGATGTCCACGCGCTCGCCGGCGAGCTCGTTGGTCACAGCGTTGACACGCGTGCCGCGCACGCCGACGCAGGTGCCGATCGGGTCGACACGCTTGTCGTGCGAGAGCACGGCGATCTTGGCGCGCGAACCGGGGTCGCGAGCGCAGCTCTTGATTTCGAGCAGGCCTTGTTCGATCTCGGGCACTTCCTGGCGGAACAGCTCGATCATGAACTCGGGGGCCGAGCGCGACAGGATGATCGGCGCGCCGCGCAGCGTCAGGTCGACCTCCATGATCATGGCCCGCACGCGGTCGCCGTTGCGCAGGTTTTCCTTGGCGATCATCTCGCTGCGGCGCAGGCGCCCTTCGACGCGGCCGGCCTCCACGATGATGTCGCCCTTGTCCAGGCGCTTGACGGTGCCCACGAAGATCTTGTCGCCGCGCGACATGAAGTCGTTCAGCAGCATCTCGCGCTCAGCGTCGCGGATCTTCTGCAGGATCACCTGCTTGGCGGCCATGGCGCCGATGCGGCCGATCGGCACCGAGTCCACCGATTCCTCGATGTATTCGTCGACCTCGATGTCGGGCATTTCTTCCTTGGCTTCGAACAGGAGGATTTCCTGGTCGGGCAGCTGCAGGCCGGCCTCGTCGGGAACGACGTGCCAGCGGCGGAAGGTTTCGTAGTCGCCGCTGTCGCGGTCCACGGCCACGCGGATGTCCACTTCGCCCGCATAGAGCTTCTTGGTGGCCTGCGCCAGCGCGGATTCGACCGCGCCGAAGACCACGTCGCGCTCGACGTTCTTCTCTCGCGAGATCGCATCCACCAACATCAACATTTCGCGATTCATGCCACCACTCCTCTAGTCAGTCCGGAACATTCGTTCCGTCGTCAATATCCGAAAAACCCGGTTGGGTTTTGGCCCTGCGGCCCTTGAAATCCACAATTGGCGCGAGCCGCGCATCGCGCAGCTCGTCCAGCACGAAGCCGAGCGCATGCAACTTTGCAGGCGCGCGCTTCTTGCTCACTTTTTGTCCCGGTTTGGGCTCGGGCGCATCGCTCCAGACGATTTGCCAGCCCGGGGCTGCGACAGCCCCTTCCGCTGTTTCAGCACGCTCCAGCGTGCCGCGAAATTTCTTGCGGTTGGCAGACACCTGCCCCGCCGCCGCGGCACCCATCGGCACCTTGAGCGTGATGTCGATCACCTCACCGACGAAACGCTCGAAATCCTGCTCATTGCGAAGCGGACGGTCAATACCCGGCGAGGAAACCTCGAGCCGCTTGTAATCGACACCATCGACCTCGAGCGCAAACTGCAGTTGCCGCGTGACCTTTTCGCAATCCTCGACGGTCACGAAGGGCTCGGGAATTCCCGCAGCCACAGCTTCCGAGGTGGGGGCTGTCCAGGGCAAATCAATCGTGACGCGCAGCAATCCCCCGGCCGATCTTTCGATCTCGACCAGGTCGTAGCCGAGTCCGGCCACGGTTTGTTCCACTGTCTGCTGCAATGCCACGTGTTTGAAAATGCCTTGTAAAAATGCCTGTACGCGCCACCCGCCCGCCACGGGTGCCACGCATCGAGAATGCATAGACCAAAAAAAACGGGCGGTTGGTACCCGCCCGTTTGGTCGTGAGCCTCGAATTATATGCTATTCGTGTGAGAAATGAAGGGGCTTCGGCGCTCAGTTGCCTGTTATGCGGCGAGATTTCGACCACACCACCGCAAACAGCGCGGCCCCGAGCGCCAGGGCCGCAGCCGCCACCAGCAGCGGCAACTGGAACGACCCGGTTCGCTGGGCCAGCGGCGCGGCAAAAAGCGGCCCGATGATCTGCCCGACGCCATAGGAAGCGGTCGCGTAGCCGATCAGCCCGGCGGCGGCATTGCCCCGCAGCCGGCGCGCATCCCGCATCGCAAAAAGAGTGATGGCCGTGAACGGCATGCCGAGCAGCAGGCTGCCAAGCGCAAAGCCGGCAATCGTGGGCCACGCCACCGACAGCAATACGCCCAGCGCCTGCAGCGCATACGCCGCCGCCAGCAACAGCCGGTTGTCCCAATGAAGGGGCGCGCGGGCGCCGATCAGCGCGCCCGGAATGATCGCCAGCCCGAAAAGCGGCCAGAAGAAGTCAGGCCAGGGCGAGCCCGGCAAAGCCTGGCGAGCGATCACGGGCAGGAAGGTCGCCGTGATGATGTAGCCGAAGCCGGCCAGGCCATAGAGCGCGACCAGCCATGCCGCGTCGCTGCGCGCCGAGGCCAATGCGGGTGTCCCGGCCGTGGCCACAGGTGCGGCCGTAGAAGCGGCGGCCGCGGGCAATTCGCCATCGTCGAACACCCGCCAGATCGCCGCCACCAGCACCACCGCCAGCACGCCGAGGCCAATCCACCCGGCTTCCGAGCCCCAGCGGCCCAGGGCGCCGCCAAGCAGACCCGTCATGGCAATGCCGATGCCAGGCCCCGTGTAGATCACGCCAGCCAGTGCCGGAGAATTGGTCTCGGCCAACCGGCGCAGGCCCCATCCCGACGCAAAGACGAATACCCAGGCACTCATCACGCCGGCTGCCGCGCGCAGAACGCCCCAACTGGTGAAGCTGTGGAGCACGCCCATGCCGACCAGCAGCACGGCCGTTGCAGCCAGGCCGCCCCGCACCATGGTCTTGGCCTTGATGCCGATGGCAGCGCAGCTGACCGCGCCCAGAAAGTAACCGAGGTAATTGAGTGAGGCCAGCACGCCTCCGGCCTCGAGCTGCAGTTTTCCCTCGTGCAGCATGATCGGCAGCATGGGCGTGAAGGCGAAACGCCCCAGCCCCATGGCCACAGCCAAAGTGACCATGCAGGCCAGCGCCGCGCGCCAGGCCCCGCGACGGCCTTGTCCAATTCCCGACATTGTTCTGGATCCCGTTGTTCTATTCCAGCAGCGCAGCGGCCACCAGCGTCTTTGTGTAGGGGTGCTCGGGCGCGTCGAGCACGCGCTCGACAAGGCCGGATTCGAGGATGTTGCCATCCTTCATCACGATCACCTGGTGCGCCATGGCGCGTATCACTTCGACGTCATGGGTGATGAGCAGGTAGCTCAGGCCCCGCTCGCGCTGCAGGCGTTGCAGCAGCCCTAGCACTTGCTTCTGGATCGTTACGTCCAGCGCGCTGGTGGGCTCATCGAGCACCAACAGTTGCGGATCGACGATGAGCGCGCGCGCAATTGCAAGGCGCTGGCGCTGCCCGCCCGAGAACTCGTGCGGGTAGCGGTCGAGCAGCGACGGGAACTGCGCCTCGCTCAAGCCGACGTCGGCCAGCGCCGCTAGTGCGCGTTCGCGGCGCTGTTCGGTGCTGAGCTCTGGCGCGTGCACGCGAAGCCCCTCGCCGACGATCTGCTCGACCGTCATGCGGGGCGAAAGCGAAGAAAACGGATCCTGGAAAACCACCTGCATGACCCGGCGCAAGGCCAGATCGGACCCTCGGTCGACCGCCCATCCCTTGCCATCGACTTTGAGCGCGCCACGATATTTCAGCAGCCCGAGCGCCGCCAGCGCCAGCGTCGACTTGCCCGATCCGGATTCACCGACCACACCCAGTGTTTCACCGGGCGCAATGCGGAAGTCGGCGTTCTGCACCGCGATGAATTCGCCCTTGCGGAACCAGCCGGCAACGCCGGGCCGGGATACCGGATAGCTCACACGCAGGCCCGTGGCCTCGAGCAGCGGCCGTGCATCGGCGCCCGCGGCCACGGCGGCGACGTTGCGCTCCGGATGGCTGTCGATCAACTTGCGGGTGTAGGCATGTTGTGGCGCTTCGAACACCGTGGCCACCTCGCCCTGCTCGACGATGTGCCCGTCTTCCATCACCGCGACGCGGTCGGCGAACCGGCGCACCAGGTTCAGGTCGTGGGTGATCAGCAGCACCGCCATGCCATGCTTGCGCTGCAGGTCGGCCAGCAGATCGAGGATCTGCGCGCGCACGGTCACGTCGAGCGCTGTGGTCGGCTCGTCGGCCAGCAGCAGGCGCGGCTTGCAGGCCAGCGCCATCGCGATCATCGCGCGCTGGCGCTGGCCACCCGAGAGCTGGTGCGGAAACGCCCTCGCCCGCCGCTCCGGCTCGGGAATGCCGGTGTCGGCAAGCAACTGGACGGCGGCGGCTTGCGCGTCGCGTGCCGAGAGCCCTTCGTGCAGTTCGAGCACCTCGGCAATCTGGTCGCCCACGCTGTAGAGCGCGTTGAGCGCGGTCATCGGCTCCTGGAAGATCATTGCGATCTCCTTGCCGCGAATGCCGCGCAGTTCCCGCTCCGGGATCGACAGGAGGTCGCGCCCGTTCGAAGCCTGGGGGTCGAACAGCTTCGCGACACCTGCGAGGTCGGCGTTCTGGGCCAGGCGCAGCAGCGCCAGCGCCGTGACGGTCTTGCCCGAGCCCGACTCGCCCACCAGGGCGAGCTTCTCGCCGGCGGCAATGTGGAAGTCGATGCCATGCACCACCTCCTTGCCGCCGAACGCGACGCGCAGGCCCTTGACGTCCAGCAGTGGCTGATGAGGGGTCGTCATTGCGCTCACTTGTCGGCCTTTCGCGGATCGAGCGCATCGCGCAGCGCGTCGCCCATAAAGGTCAGGAGCATCAGCGTCACGACCAGCACGCCAAAGGTGGACAACGAGATCCACCAGGCATCGATGTTGGCCTTGCCCTGGCTCAGCAGTTCGCCGAGCGACGGCGTACCCGGCGGCACGCCAAGGCCCAGGAAGTCGAGCGACGTCAGCGCCAGGATGGCCGCGCTCATTCGGAAAGGCAGGAAGGTGACGACCGGCACCATGCTGTTGGGCAGGATGTGTCGCCACATGATCTGGAGATTGCCGACGCCGAGTGCGCGCGCGGCGCGCACGTAGTCCATCTGGCGGTTGCGAAGGAATTCGGCGCGCACGTAGTCCGACAGGCCCATCCATCCGAAAAGGCTCAGCAAGATGAGCAGCAGCGCCACGCTGGGCGAGAAGATCGCGCTGAAGATGATCAGCAGGTAGAGCTCGGGCATGGAGCCCCAGATTTCGATGAAGCGCTGGAACGCGAGGTCGGTCTTGCCGCCGAAGAAGCCCTGCACAGCTCCCGTCACGATGCCCAGCACCACGCCGATGACCGTGAGCGCCAGTGCAAACAGCACGCTTACGCGAAAGCCGTAGATCAACTGCGCCAGCAGGTCGCGGCCGCGGTCGTCGGTGCCAAAAAAGTTGTCGCGCGATGGGGCCGACGGATTCGGCAACTTGGCAAAGTAATTGAGCGTCTGCGGGCCATAGGTGTTCGGCGCATAGATTGCCCAGTTCTTACCCGCCGTGATCCGCTCGCGGATGAACGGGTCGAGGTAGTCGGCCGGCGTCTCGAAGTCGCCGCCGAAGGTCTTTTCGGGATAGTCGCGCAGCACGGGGAAGTAGGTTTGTCCTTCGTAGTGCACGACGAGCGGCTTGTCGGTCGACAACACCTCCGCAAAAAGGCTGAGGACCACTAGCACCGTGAAGACGACGAGGCTCCAGAACCCGAGCGGATTCCGGCGAAAACGGCGCCAGGCGCGGCGCGCAGGGCTCAGCGAAACGGGCAGCGCGTCAGTCAAATTTCACCCTCGGGTCGACCCAGACGTAGCAGAGGTCGGAAATGAGCTTGGTCAAGAGGCCGATCAGCGTGAACAGATACAGCGTGCCCAGCACCACGGGATAGTCTCGCCGGATCACGCTTTCGTAGCTCAAGAGACCCAGCCCATCGAGCGAGAACAGCGTCTCGATCAACAGCGATCCCGTGAAGAAAGCACCGATGAAGGCCGCCGGAAATCCCGTGATGATCGGGATCAAGGCGTTGCGGAACACGTGCTTCCAAAGCACTTGCCGCTCGGCGAGCCCCTTGGCGCGCGCCGTCAGCACGTATTGCTTGCGGATTTCCTCCAGGAACGAATTCTTCGTGAGCATGGCCGTCACGGCAAAGCTGCCGAGCACCATGGCGGTCACGGGCAGCGCAATGTGCCAGAGATAGTCGACGATCTTTGCGCCCCAGCCAAGGGTTTCCCAGTTGGGCGAAGTCAGCCCGCGCAGCGGAAACCACTGCAGTTGGCCACCGAAGATCACGAGCAGCGCCACCCCCAGCACAAAACCAGGTATCGCATAGCCGACCAGCACGATGAGCGTGGTCACGAAGTCGAAGCGTGAACCCGCGCGAACGGCCTTCGCCACGCCGAGCGGCACCGCGATCAGGTAGCTGATGAAGAAGGTCCAGAGGCCCAGGCTGATCGACACCGGCAGCTTTTCCTTGACCAGGTCCCACACTGCCTTGCGCTGGTAGAAGCTCTGGCCCAGGTCGAGTTTTGCGAAGGACTTGAGCATCTGCCAGAAGCGCTCGTGCGCCGGCTTGTCGAAACCATAGAGCGCCTTGATCTCCGCGATGCGTTCCGGCGCCAGCCCCTGCCGCCCGCGATAGCCGGCCCCGCTGCTCGCAGCGCGCTCGCCACCGGAATCGCGGCCCTGCAGCTGGGACACCATCTGCTCGACCGGCCCGCCGGGCACGAACTGGATGACCACGAAGGTCAGCAGCAGCACGCCGAGCAGCGTGGGCACCATCAGGAGCAGGCGTTTAAGGATGTAGCTGGCCATGGCGTGCGCGATTTTCTATTTGTTCGTGGGCGACGCCCACCAGGTGGTCATCGCCCAAGCGTCGGCCTGGTAATACGGGGGAACGACATCGGGCAGTACGACAGGCCGCGGCCGGTAGCCGACCAGGAAGGCGCTCCCGTAGTACTGCGGAATCGAGTAGTAGCCGTGCGATAGCACGCGATCGAGCGCGCGCACCGCCGTGCGCAGTTCGGACCTGGTTGTGGCACTGAGCACCTTCTGCACCAGCGCGTCGACGGCCGGATCGGCAATGCCCCAGATGTTGGAGGAGCCATGGGTCTCGGCCGCCTTGGACCCGAAGAAGTCGAGCAACTCGCCTCCGGGCGCGGTACTGCCCGACAAGCGCAAGCTGGTCATCTCGAAGTCGAAATTGTCCATGCGCTGCTGCGACAGCGAGAAATCGACGGTGCGAAAGCGCATCTCGATGCCAAGCTTCTGCAGCGCGCTCTGGAACGGCGTGGCAACCCGGATGAGCGAGGGCTGGTCGTTCAGGAACTCGATGGTGAACGGCTCGTTCTTGGCGTTGCGCAGCGCGCCATCGCGGTAGGTCCAGCCCGCCTCGGCCAGCAACGCCCTTGCACGGCGCAGATTCTCGCGCAGGCTTCCTGGCGGTGCGGTGCTCGGCGAGACCACGGCCGGTCCGAAGACTTCGGGGCGCAGCTTGTCGCGCAGCGGTTCGAGCAGCGCCAGCTCGTCGGGTTTTGGCAAGCCTTCGGCGTGAAACTCGCTGTTGGGAAAATAACCCTGCACGCGCGTGTAGAGCCCGTAGAACAGCTGGCGGTTGAGCCATTCGAAATCCATTGCCAGCCCGACGGCCTGGCGCACCCGGACATCCTTGAATTTGTCCTTGCGAAGGTTGAATACGTAGCCCTGGAAATCGCCGGGGTTTCGGGTTTCGAAGGCGCGCTTCACGAGTTCGCCGCTCTCGAATTGCTTGCCCTTGTATTGGCGCGCCCAGTTGCGCGAAGTGAATTCGCGCATGAAGTCAAATTCACCGGCCTTGAGCCCCTCGAAGCGGGAGGTGTCGTCCAGGTAGTTCTTGAAGGAGACCCGGTCGAAATTGAACTGCCCCCGGCGCACCGGCAGCTCGGCGCCCCAATAGCGCGGGTCTCGCACATAGGTGATGTCGCGGCCCAGCCGCGCGCTCGCGGGCTTGTAGGGGCCGGAGGCAATCGGCACCTCGCTGATGATCTGGTCGAAAGGCTTGCCGCCGCCCCAGGCGCGGCTGAACACCGCCATGCCGCCGACCACCAAAGGCAGCTCCGGATTGGGCCTTGCGAACTCGAAGCGCACGGTGCGTTCGTCGAGTGCGCGCACGCCCTTCACCTCGGCATAGATCGTTCGGAACTGGGGCGCTGCCAGCTTGCTGTTGAGCGTTTCGAAGGAATACACCACGTCGGCAGCCAGCACCGGCGAGCCGTCGTTGAAGCGCGCCTTGGGATTGAGCCGGAATGTGGCGGAAAGCTTGTCGGCTGGCACCTCGACGTCTTCCGCCAGCAGGCCATAGGCTGTGGTCGGCTCCTCCGAATTGCCTGCGAGCAGGCTTTCGAACACCAGCACGCCCTGTCCATAGGGCGCCGTGCCCTTCAAGGTGAAGGGGTTGAACTTGTCGAAGTTGGTGGGCCGGGTCGGCGGGACCATGCGTATCTCGCCGCCCTTGGGCGCATTCGGGTTCACGTAGCTGAAATGGGTGAAGCCGGGCGGATACTTGACGTCGCCGAACTGCGCATAGGCATGGGCGGCCCATGAAGGAGCCGCCCAGAGCATCAGGAGAAAAAGCAGCCAAGCCCGCATGCGAGAATTCTGCCCAAGATTTTCACGAGGCAACTTCATGGGCTTTCTTTCCGGCAAAAAACTGTTGATCACCGGCGTGTTGAGCAATCGCTCCATCGCCTATGGCATTGCCAAGGCATGTCACGAACAAGGCGCCGAGCTTGCTTTCAGCTACGTCGGCGAGCGATTCAAGGACCGTATCACCGAATTCGCCGCAGACTTCGACTCCAAGCTCATTTTCGACTGCGACGTGGGCGACGATGCGCAGATCGACAAGCTCTTCGCCGATCTGGCGCAGACCTGGCCCAAGTTCGACGGCTTCGTGCACAGCATCGGGTTCGCGCCGCGCGAGGCCATCGCAGGCGACTTTCTCGAAGGACTGTCGCGCGAAGGCTTCAAGATTGCGCACGACATCAGTGCCTACAGCTTCCCGGCCATGGCCAAGGCCGCCCTGCCCTACCTCAACGACAAGGCCGCGCTGCTGACGCTGACTTACTTGGGCGCTGAACGCGCACTGCCCAACTACAACACCATGGGCTTGGCCAAGGCATCGCTCGAGGCTTCGGTGCGCTACACCGCGGCATCGCTCGGCCCCAAGGGCATGCGCGTCAACGGCATCAGCGCCGGGCCGATCAAGACGCTGGCGGCCAGCGGCATCAAGGGTTTCGGCAAGATGCTGTCCGCCGTGGCCGAGGCCTCGCCCATCCGCCGCAATGTGACCATCGAGGAAGTCGGCAACGTGGCTGCCTTTCTGCTGAGCGACCTCGCCAGCGGCGTGAGCGCCGAGATCACCTACGTGGACGGCGGCTTCAGCAACGTCGTCGCGGGAATGGGCGAATAAAGGCTCGTTCCTGCAACTTCCGCAGAACATTGCGTCTTTATCGATTGGCAGTGGCGCCTTGCTGACCCGACGTTCCCTCCTGCTTGCCGGGCTCGGTGCGCTGGCGGCCCGCGTGGCCGTCGCGCGCGAAGCCGCGCCGGCACTGATGCTGGCTGAGGTCTACCGCCCGGGCATGTCGCTGGCGGACTACTGGGTCAGCGAAAAGTACGACGGGGTGCGCGGCTACTGGGACGGCCAGCAGCTCTGGACGCGTGGCGGGGAGCCGGTGGTGGCGCCCGCCTGGTTCACGGCAAAGTTGCCCAAGCAGCCGCTCGATGGCGAGCTGTGGGCCGGCCGGGGCCAGTTTGCGCACGCCGTTTCCACCGTGCGCAGCCAGACGCCCAACGACACCGCCTGGCACAGCATGCGGTTCATGGTGTTCGATCTGCCGTCTCAGGGCGGCGATTTCACGGCGCGGCTCGCTGCCTTGCGCAAACTGCTGCCGATCACCGATGCGCCGTGGATCGTGCCCGTGCCTCAAGAGCGCGCCACCACGCATCCCGAGTTGCAGGCGCTGCTCGACAAGACCGTGAAGATGGGCGGCGAAGGCCTGATGCTGCACCGGGGCGGTTCGCTCTATCGTGCCGAACGCAACAGCGACCTGCTCAAGGTCAAGCTCCACGACGACGCCGAGGCCCGGGTGGTCGGGCACGTTCCGGGCAAGGGCCGGCACGGTGGCCGGCTGGGTGCGCTGCTGGTCGAAACGGCCGAGGGCAAGCGCTTCAAGCTCGGCACCGGACTCACCGACGCCGAGCGCGAGAACCCGCCCGCCATCGGGCGCTGGGTGACCTACCGCTTCAACGGCACCAACCCCGGCGGCTTGCCGAGGTTCGCCCGCTTCATGCGGGAGCGCATCGACCTGCCCTCCTGACGCACTGCGCGCCCACGGCGCGCACTCGCTTACCTGTTTATTTCTTCGGCGCGGCCACGCAGTCCGCGTAGTAGCGCTTCTTGCCCGTCTCGTCGATGCGCGCCACCAGACCGTGGATGTCGGTCTCGAAGCCCGGGCACTGCAGGTTGAACTCGCGCGAGAACTTGAGGTAGTCGACGATTTTCTTGTTGAACACCTCGCCTGGGATCAGCAGCGGAATGCCCGGCGGATACGGCGTGATCAGGCTGGTGGTGATGCGGCCTTCGAGCTCGTCGATTTCCACGCGCTCGGTCTTGCGGTGGGCGATGTGGGCGAAGGCGTCGCTCGGCTTCATGGCCGGCGTGAGATCGCTCAGGTACATCTCGGTGGTGAGCCGCGCCACGTCGTAGCGTGCGTAGAGCTGGTGGATGTGCTGGCACAGGTCGCGCAGGCCCAGACGTTCGTAGCCGGGGTGCTGCTGGCAGAACTCGGGCAGGATGCGCCACATCGGCTGGTTGCGCGCGTAGTCGTCCTTGAACTGCTGCAACGCCGTGAGCAGCGTGTTCCAGCGACCCTTGGTGATGCCGATGGTGAACATGATGAAGAAGCTGTAGAGCCCGGTCTTCTCCACGATCACACCGTGCTCCGCGAGGAACTTGGTCACCACGCTGGCGGGAATGCCGGTCTCGGCGAAATTGCCTTCCAGATCCAGGCCGGGCGTCACGATGGTCGACTTGATCGGGTCGAGCATGTTGAAGCCGTCGGCCAGATCGCCGAAGCCGTGCCAGTTGCGCGGCGACTTCTTGTTTTTCGGCTTGCCGCTCTTCTCGCCCGTCATGATCCAGTCTTCGGCGCGGCCGATGCCTTCGTCGACGAGTTTCTCGGGGCCCCAGACCTTGAACCACCACTCGTCCTTGCCGAATTCGGCCTCGACCTTGCGCATGGCGCGGCGGAAGTCGAGCGCTTCGAGAATGCTCTCTTCCACCAGCGCGGTGCCGCCGGGCGGCTCCATCATGGCGGCGGCCACGTCGCAGCTCGCGATGATCGCGTACTGCGGGCTGGTCGACGAGTGCATCAGGTAGGCCTCGTTGAACAGGTCGCGGTCGAGCGCACGGTTCTGCGAGTCTTGCACCAGCACGTGGCTGGCCTGGCTGATGCCGGCCAGCAGCTTGTGGGTCGACTGCGTGGCGAACACCAGCGATTCCTTCGGACGCACTCGGCGCTTGCCCATGGCGTGGTAGGCGCCGTAAAACGGATGGAAGGCCGCATGCGGCAGCCATGCTTCGTCGAAATGCAGCGTGTCGACGTAGCCGTCGAGCATGCCCTTGATGGTTTCGGTGTTGTAGATCACGCCGTCGTAGGTCGACTGCGTGAGCGTCATCACGCGTGGCTTGACCTTGTCGGGGTTCACGTCGGCGAGCAGCGGGTTGGCCTTGATCTTGGCCTTGATGGCGCTCTGCTCGAACTCGCTCTTGGGAATCGGGCCGATGATGCCGAAATGGTTGCGCGTGGGCTTCATGAAGACCGGGATCGCGCCAGTCATGATGATCGCGTGCAGGATCGACTTGTGGCAGTTGCGATCGACCACCACCACGTCATCGGGCGCCACCGTGTGGTGCCACACCATCTTGTTGCTGGTGCTGGTGCCGTTGGTCACGAAAAAGCAATGGTCGGCGTTGAAGATTCGCGCGGCATTGCGCTCGCTGGCCGCCACCGGACCGGTGTGGTCGAGCAACTGCCCGAGTTCTTCCACCGCGTTGCAGACGTCGGCGCGCAGCATGTTCTCCCCGAAGAACTGGTGGAACATCTGGCCCACCGGACTCTTCAGGAATGCCACGCCGCCCGAATGGCCCGGGCAGTGCCACGAGTAAGAGCCGTCTTCGGCGTAGTCGATCAGCGCCTTGAAGAACGGCGGCTGCACGCCCTCCAGGTAGCTCTTGGCCTCGCGGATGATGTGGCGCGCCACGAACTCGGGCGTGTCCTCGAACATATGGATGAAGCCATGGAGCTCCCGCAGGATGTCGTTCGGGATGTGGCGCGAGGTCTTGGTTTCGCCGTAGATGTAGATCGGCACGTCGGCGTTCTTGCGGCGCACCTCGCCGATGAAGCTGCGCAGGCTCAGCACGGCGGGATCGAGGTCGGGGCCCACCGTGAACTCCTCGTCGTCGATCGACAGGATGAAAGCGCTGGCACGGCTTTGCTGCTGCGCAAATTGGCTCAGGTCCCCATAGCTCGTGACGCCCAGCACCTCGAAGCCCTCGCTTTCGAAGGCCTGCGCAAGCGCGCGAATGCCAAGGCCCGAAGTGTTTTCGGAGCGGAAGTCCTCGTCGATGATGACGATGGGGAAGCGAAATTTCATGAGCAGGGCTCCGGACAGGCAATGAGCCGCGAAGTGTACGGAATTCGGATGAAGGATTCCGTGACCTTTTGACTCAGAATGTCGGGCGTCCATCAAAGAGGAGAAGACATGGCGAATTCCACCATCTGGTGGCTGATAGCGGGAGCCGCGATCGTGCTCGAGCTGCTCTCGGGTACGGTTTACCTGTTGCTGCTGGCCACGGGCTTCGCAGCGGCGGCCATTGCGGCGCATGTGGGCGCGGGAACGGTCGCGCAACTCGTCGTGGCGGCTCTGGTCGGCGTGGGTGCGGTCCTGGCCTGGTATGTGGTGCAGCGCCGACGCCCGGGTCCGCCGCCCACTGGCTCGAATCGCGACGTCAACCTGGACATCGGCGAGATCATCCATATCGAGGCATGGAACCCCGACGGCACGGCCACCGTGCGCTATCGGGGAGCCCAATGGACCGTGGTTCCGCGCAGCGGCCACGCCCCGGCCACCGGTGAGCACCGTGTGGTCGAGGTCATTGGCAGCCGCCTCGTGGTCGAGAAGACATAGTCAGAACTCAAGAGGAGAAACACATCATGGAATTTTCAGTTCCCATCATCATCCTGGTCATCGCGGTCATCGTCATCAGCCAGTCGGTCAAGTTCGTGCCGCAGCAGAACGCCTGGGTGCGCGAGCGCCTGGGCAAGTACCACAGCACCATGACGCCGGGGCCCAACTTTCTGATCCCGTTCATCGACAAGGTCGCCTACAAGCACAGCCTGAAGGAAATCCCGCTCGATGTGCCGAGCCAGATCTGCATCACGCGTGACAACACCCAGCTGCAGGTCGACGGCATCCTGTACTTTCAAGTGACCGATCCGATGCGCGCGAGCTACGGCTCGTCGAACTACATCGTGGCCGTGACGCAGCTGGCGCAAACGTCGCTGCGCAGCGTGATCGGCAAGCTCGAGCTCGACAAGACCTTCGAGGAGCGCGACGTCATCAACGCCCAGGTGGTTGCGGCCATCGACGAGGCGGCGCTCAACTGGGGCGTGAAGGTGCTGCGCTATGAAATCAAGGACCTGACCCCGCCCAAGGAAATTTTGCTGGCCATGCAGGCGCAGATCACCGCCGAGCGCGGCAAGCGCGCGCTGATCGCCGCCTCTGAAGGCCGGCGCCAGGAACAGATCAACATCGCCACCGGCGAGCGCGAAGCCTTCATTGCGCGCTCCGAGGGCGAGAAGCAAGCCCAGATCAACAACGCCCAGGGCGAGGCCGCTGCCATCACCGCCGTGGCCACCGCCACGGCCGACGCCATCGAGCGGGTGGCGGCGGCCATCCGCCAGCCCGGCGGCGAGCAGGCCGTGCAGCTCAAGGTGGCCGAGCGCGCGGTCGATGCCTACGGCAAGGTTGCGGCCGATTCCAAGACCACGCTGATCGTGCCAAGCAACATGACAGAAACCGCCGCCCTCATCGCGTCGGCCATGCGCATGGTCCAGGCCGGCAAGCCATCGAATCCGGCCTGAGCGACTGCTACAATCGAAGGCTCAGGAGCGGTGGATGAGCGGTTTAAGTCGCACGCCTGGAAAGCGTGTGAGGGTTAATAGCCCTCCGCGGGTTCGAATCCCGCCTGCTCCGCCAGAGATTGATTGTTCGTAACCGTTCACGAACATGAGAGCCAGAATAAAAAGCCCAGGATGCCTTCCAGCATCCTGGGCTTTTTTGTCGGCTCGTTGCGCCTTGGCAACGCGCATCCGACTGCCCCGCCGCCTCAACTGGCGGTACGATCCAAAGTCTTACTTTCACGCCTGCAAAGGAGCCCGGATGGCCGGACAACCACAACCCACCCCAACTGGCGATACGTCGCTCGAACAGACATTGGAGAAGACCGAAGCGGTTGCCGCCGATGTGCAGCGGGCGTCGGACAACCTTGCAGTCGTGAGCACGGTCCTCGAACAGGAGCTGCCGGAGGAAATCCAGGTGGGCGAAGTGGCCCAGGCCATCGAGCACACCAGCCAGCTTGAAGAAAAGCTGGCCAAGTCGGCCGAGACATTGGCCGAGGTCAACGCCGCCTTGAGCGAGGAAATCGAGAAGCGCCTCGAGATCACCGCCCAACGCGATGAAAGCCAGGCAGAGGCCGAAGAACTCAAGGCAAGGATCCAATCCGACGCAGCGGACTGATCGTCTCCACGGTCTTTCCAGGCGGTACGGCTCGCTCCTTATCCCTTCTCCTACGCTGCGGACGCATCCGGCACGCTACGCTATTGGTTCTCAAAGCGAAACCACGGCATGGCCCTCATCACGTTCCTCGTCGAGGACAACAAGACCATCAGGGACAACCTGGTCCCAGCACTCGAAGATCTGGTCAATGGCCAGGTCGTCGGCTTCGCCGAAACGGAATCCGATGCGCTCGCCTGGCTCGCTTCTCACCCCCATGACTGGCAGTTGCTCATCGTCGACCTGTTCCTGAAAGAAGGCTCCGGTCTGGGCGTACTCTCGGGCTGCAAGACACGCGGCCCCGGCCAGCGCGTCGTGGTGCTGAGCAACTACGTGACAGCCGACATCCGGGCGCGTTGCGAGGCACTGGGCGCGGACGCGGTCTTCGACAAGTCGCGCGACCTCGACGCCTTCATCGACTACTGCAACACCGACCGGCCTTCGGGCTTTGCCAGATTGAACTGACGCCGGTTGCCGCCAGCCAAGAAAAAAGGGCCCGAAGGCCCTTTTCTTTTTGCGCCAAGGCGCAGCGGTTTGCAATGAAACCGATCAGCGCACCACGGCGATCTGCGTACGCACGCCACCCTTGTAGGTGAAGAGCGTCAGCGCGCCGTTCTTGATGTCGCCCTTTTCGTCGAAGGCGATCGGGCCGGTCACGCCCTTGTATTGCAACTTGCCGATTTCCGGCAGGTACTTTTCAGGTTCGGAGGAACCGGCCTTGACCATGGCTTCGGCCAGAACGTTGACCGCGTCGTAGACGTACGGTGCATAGATCTGGACGTCCACGCCGTTCTTGGTCTTGAACTTGGCCTTGAAGTCTTCCAGCGGCTGCTTGAAGTCGCCATCGACACCGCCGGCTTCGGCGCAAACCACCATCTCTTCGCCGATGGCATCGCCAGCCAGCTTGGGCAGTTCGCCGGTGCACAGGCCGTCGCCGCCCATGAACTTGACGTTCAGGCCGAGTTGCTTGACCTGCTTGAGCATCGGGCCGCCAACGGCGTCCATGCCGCCGAAGAACAGCACGTCGGGCTTGGCAGACTTGAGCTTGGTCAGGATGGCGTTGAAGTCGGTCGACTTGTCGGTCGTGAACTCGTGGCCGACGATGGTGCCGCCGGCAGCCTTTGCCGCCTTTTCGAACTCTTCGGCAACGCCCTGGCCATAGGCCGTGCGGTCGTCGATCACGGCAATGTTCTTGCCCTTGAGCGTTTCGACGGCGTACTTGCCCAGCGTGCCGCCGAGTTGCGTGTCGTCAGCCACCACGCGGAACGCGGTCTTGAAGCCTTGACGTGTGTACTTGGGATTCGTTGCCGAAGGCGAGATCTGCGGAATGCCGGCGTCGCTGTAGAGCTTGGAGGCGGGAATCGTGGTGCCCGAGTTCAGGTGGCCGACGATGCCGTTGACCTTGCTGTCGACCAGCTTCTGGGCCACTGCCGTGCCTTGCTTCGGATCGCCGGCGTCGTCTTCTGCGAGCAGTTCGAACTTGGCAACCTTGTCACCGATCTTGAGGCCCTTGGCGTTCAGGTCTTCGATGGCCATCTTGGCGCCGAGCTCGTTGTCCTTGCCAAGGTGGGCAATGGCACCGCTGGTGGGACCCACGTGGCCGATCTTGACGACCAGCGTGCTTGCCGGAGGCGCTGCAGGTGCGGGGGCCGCTGCCGTGGGCGCCGGGGCGGCCGGTGCAGCAGCTTCTTCTTTCTTGCCGCAAGCCACAAGCGTGAGAGCAGCCAGTGCGACCGCAGTCCATTTCAATTGCATGAGAACCTCCAGAACATTGATAAATAAACTAAGAACCGGTCGTGTGATCCGGGCGCGCAAACCTCGCAAGTTTCGCGCCGCAGACCAGCGGCACCCTCCCGCCCCACCGACCTGGCGCGCAGTTTAGCTGAAGCTTTACGCTCCGGAAGCTGGCGTAGACCCTGTGTTTTCGGAGAGCTCGGCGGCCATTGCCTCGATCACCAAAGCCCGCAATACAGCCTCGATTTCTTCGCGCAGCCGAGGCACCATGGCATCGAGCTGCTGCTGCACGGCGGCCGAGACCGTGTCGCTCAAACGCTCCTCCAAAGACAGGTCGACGCGCTGCAGCACGCGGTGCAGGAGTTGCTCTTCGAGGCGGACGATTTCGGCCTCGGAGCGCTGCTCGGCCGGCGGCAGCGCAACGGCTTCGGCGGGGTCGACGGGCGGGGCCGGCGCGGCCGCAGGGCTCGCCGGCTCGGTGCCCACAGCCTCGGCCGGCAGGTCGAGCACCGTGGTCAGGGTGGGGACGAACCGGGGCGGTGTACGCAGCGTGCTGGCCATCAGGAAGCGCTCCTTGCAAAGTCGTGCGGCTGGATGGTGTAGCCGCGGTCGGCATAGTGGCGCCAACGCGATCTGCCGATCTGCCGGTCTGTGGCCTCGTCGCTCACGATGTCGATCAGCCGTTCGAAGCGCTCGAAACCCGCCGGGACCTCGGCCCCCAGGTTCACGAGCATTTCGCGGTGCGGCAGCGATACGGCCTCCGCGCCCTCGGCCGAAAGAATGACCGGCGAGCGGGCCACCACATGAGGCTGTGCGTCAGCGCGGCAATGGGCAATGAAGTCGGAGGGCAAGAGCTGCCAGAGCGCGGCATCCACCGCCTCGAGCGCCTGCACCTCGCCCACCACGACCACGCGCAGCCCGCGCGCGTTCACGGCCTTTCGAACCAGCCGGCAGGCGTAGTTCACCTTGTCCGGCGTATTGAAATGAAAGCCGATTTCCGTCACTGCGCGGACCGGACCTTTCGGGCGGCCGAACCGGCGCTCTTGCGAACGGCCTTCGATGGGGCAGTCGCCTTGGCGGTGCCGCTGCGTGCGCGTTCCATCAGGTAGGACACCAGCAGCCCCACGGGCCGTCCGGTCGAGCCCTTGGCCGCCCCGCTCTTCCAGGCCGTGCCGGCGATGTCCAGGTGCGCCCAGGCGAAGTCGCCGGCAAAACGCTGCAAAAACTTGGCCGCTGTGATGGCGCCGCCGGCACGGCCCGCCACGTTGGCAACATCGGCAAAGTTGCTCTTCAGGCCATCGGCATATTCGTCGTCCAGGGGCAGGCGCCAGCAGCGGTCTTGCGATTCTTCGCCGGCCGCCTGGAGCGCCGCAGCGAGGGTTTCGTCGGTGGTGAAGAGGCCGCTGCGCACGCCGCCCAGTGCCACCACGCATGCACCGGTGAGCGTGGCGATGTCGATCACGGCGACCGGCTCGAACCGCTTGGCGTATGTGAGGGCATCGCACAGGATGAGCCGGCCCTCGGCGTCGGTGTTGAGCACCTCGATGGTCTGGCCGCTCATGCTGGTAACCACGTCGCCGGGCTTGATTGCTCGGCCGTCGTTCATGTTCTCGCACGTAGGCACGAGGCCCACCACGTTGATGGCCGGCTGGATTTCTCCGAGCGCGCGGAAGGTGCCCAGCACGCTGGCCGCGCCGCACATGTCGAACTTCATCTCGTCCATTTCGGCGGCCGGCTTGAGCGAGACACCGCCAGTGTCGAAGGTGATGCCCTTGCCGACCAGCACCACGGGCGCCTGGTCCTTGGGGCCGCCCTGGTAGCGCAGCACGATGAAACGCAGCGGTTCGGCGGAGCCTTGCGCCACGGCGGCGAACGAGCCCATGCCGAGCTTCTGCACCTCCTTGGGGCCGAGCACCTCGCACTTGATGCGTGGCAGCTTGGCCAGGCCCTGGGCCGCCTCCGCCAGCAGGGTGGGCGTGCAATAGTTGCCGGGGCGGTTGCCCCACTCTTTTGCAAGCTCGATGCCGGACACCGTGGCGCGGGCTTCGTCGAAGGCCTTGCCCACTGCCGCGGCGTCGGCCACCCCGATCGTCAGGTTGCGGATGGTGCGCCCGTTCTCGCCGTTCGAGGTCTTCGCCTTGGTCGTGGTGTAGACGTAGCTGGCGTCGGCGGCGGCGGCCACGGCGCAGCTCACGGCGGCGCCATCGGCCTCTTGCGCGAAGGCCATGACCACGCGCTTGGGCCCGTAGGCCTTGGCTGCGTTGACCGCCGCGATGACGCCGCTGCGCACCGACGCGGGCTTGCCGTCGCCGATGGCGGCCAGTACGACACGCGAGGCCACCACCTCGTCGGGGTGGTAGAGCGCGAGCAGTTTGCCGGCCTTGTCGGGCAGGTCGCCGGCCTTGCGGGCGCTGGCAATCAGTGCGGAAAGCGGGTCCTTGGCGGTGAGGGATGCGCTGCCGACGAGCACGATCAGTACGTCGGATTTTTCGGCTGCCGCGCGGGCAACGGTGAGGGTCTTGAGCTGAAAGTCCATAATCCTTTTTTTCCTCGAACGATGTTATTCCATTCTTCCTTACGCAAGGAGCTGTCACGCAGCTTCGGAGCGACCCTCGTCGTCCTGGTCACCATCGTGATGACCATGATGCTCATCCGCACGCTCGGGCTCGCCTCCAAGGGCAGCGTGAACCCGTCCGAAGTGTTCCTGGTGATGACGTACACGGTGCTCGGCTACATGCCGACCATCCTGAGCCTGAGCCTCTTCATCGCCATTGTCGGCACCTTGTCGCGCATGTACCGCGACAGCGAAATGGTGATCTGGTTTTCCAGCGGGCGCGGCCTGGCCGATTTCGTCGAGCCGCTGTTCCGCTTTGCCTGGCCCGTGCTCGCGCTGATCGCGGTCATGGCGCTGGTGGGCTGGCCCTGGGCCAACTCGCAGACCATCGGCATGCGTGCGCAGTACGAAAGGCGCAGTGACATCGAACGTGTCACGCCGGGCGAGTTCCGCGAATCCTCCGGGCGCATGCGCGTCTTCTTCATCGACAAGGACACGCCTGACGGCGCCACAGCGACCAACGTGTTTATCTGGGCCGTCGAGCGCGGGCTCCAGATCACGACGTCGGCGCGCAGCGGCCGCATCGAGAACATCGGCGAGAACCGCTACCTGATGCTGAGCAATGGCCAGCGGCTCGAACGCCCGATGCTGCCCACCGCGGGCCTCAAGATCAGCGAGTTCGAAACCTACGGCACCCGCGCCGGCGGCAACGCGGCCCTGGCAGGCGACACCACCCCGGCGCGCGCCAAGCCGACGCTTCAGCTCCTGCGGGAGCCCGGCGACGCAAGCCGCGGAGAACTGGCCTGGCGCATCGGCATGCTGCTGGCCGGCATCAACTTCGTGCTGCTCGCATTGACCGTGTCGAGCGTCAATCCGCGCGTGGGACGCAGCGGCAACTTGCTCTTCGCACTGTTCGCCTTCGTCGTCTACTACAACATGCTCAACCTCGGCCAGAGCTGGATCAGCTCCGGCCGCTTCGGCATGGGCTCCTTCATGCTGCTGCTGCACGGCGGCGTCTTGCTGATCGGCGTCGCGTGGCTGATTCTGCGCAACAACAATTGGGGCCGACGGCGCAAGACCGAGCACGTCATCATCGGCGGCCTGCCCTCCCAGCCTGCGAAAATCGACCCGACCTCGTGAAAACAATCCGACGCCTGATCTATGTCGAGGCACTGAAGGCCGTGGCTTTCGTGACGCTCGGCTTCCTGAGCCTGTTTTTCTTCTTCGACTTCGTCGACGAACTGCAGTCCATCGGCAAGCCTGAAAGCCTGGCTTACGGTCCTGCGCAGGCACTGATCTACGTGACCCTGCTGATTCCGAGCCACTTGTACGAACTGCTCCCGATCACGGTGCTGATCGGCTGCATCTTCGTGATGGCGCGCCTTGCACAAAGCTCCGAGTACACCATTCTTCGCACCAGCGGCCTGGGCCCTTGGCGCGCCCTGCGCACCCTGCTGCTGCTCGGCGTGGGTTTCGTCGTGTTGACTTTTGCCATCGGCGACTACATCGCGCCGGTCTCCGAGCGCACGGGGCAGCTCCTCAAGTCGCGCTACCAGGGCTCGTATTCGCTGGTGGGCAATACGGGGGCCTGGCTCAAGGAGAAGCGCGAGAACGTGTCCTATGCGGTCAACGTGCTGTCCATCGCGCGCGATGGCTCGCTGAAGAACGCGCGCATCTTCGAGTTCGACGCCAACGGCTACGTGCGCAAGCAGCTCGTCGCGTCTTCGGCGCGCATCTACGACGACCACTGGGCGCTGTCGGATGTCGAACTGCAGGACTACGACACGCGCAGCGCCGCGGACAAGGCCCACATCGCCACCACCAAGGTGCCGCAGCTCGACTGGCCGACCACGCTCACGGCCGAAATGGTGTCGGTGGCGCTGCTGCGGCCCGACCGCATGGGCACCATCGACCTGTTCGACTACATCCGCCACCTCGACGCCAACGGCCAGACCGCGCAGCGCTACGAGATCCAGTTCTGGCGCAAGGTCTTCTACCCGCTCTCGTGCCTGGTGATGGTGGTGCTCGCCCTGCCCTTCGCCTATCTGCACTTCCGCCAGGCCGGCATCACCACCTACGTGTTCGGCGGCGTGATGATCGGCATCAGTTTCTTCTTGCTGAACAACGTGTTCGGCTACCTCGGCAACCTGAGCAACTGGTCGCCATGGCTGACGGCCGCGGCGCCGGGGCTCATCTACTCGGTCATGTCGCTTGCCGCGTTCAGCTGGCTGGTGCTTCGAAGATAGAAGAGAAGAAAAACCACAGATGGCAGCCGAAAAAGCGAGGGGCATCATCCTCTTGGCCCACGGTTCGCGCGACGAGCGCTGGCGCGCGCCGATAGAGGCCGTGGCCGCGCGCGTCACGGCGCTCGACCCGCAGGCACGCGTGGTTTGCGCCTACATGGAACTCGCCGCCCCCGACCTGCGCACCGCGGCGGCGGCCTTGATTGCCAGCGGCGCCCGTTCGCTCAGGGTGATTCCGCTCTTCCTTGGCATGGGAAAACATGCCCGTGAAGACCTGCCGCTGCAGCTCGACGCATTGCGCGGCACTTGGCCGCAGATTGAATTCCAGCTGGCCAACATCGTCGGCGAGGAGCCCGAACTGGTTGAGCTCCTGGCCAGAATTGCAAGCAAATCTTGAATTCGCCGCTATTTCCATAGACTCCGAAGGCATAATGAATTCCGTAATAAGACGGAATTTGATATGAATCTGCACCAGTTCAAGTTTGTTCAGGAAGCCGTGCGGCGCAACCTGAACCTCACGGAAGCGGCCAAGGCGCTCCACACTTCGCAGCCGGGGGTGTCGAAAGCCATCATCGAGCTGGAGGAAGAACTCGGCGTCGAGATCTTTGCCCGCCATGGCAAGCGCCTCAAGCGTGTCACGGAACCGGGCCAGCACGTCATCGCCAGCATCGAACTGATCATGCGCGAGGTTGGCAACCTCAAGCGCATCGGCGAGCAGTTCAGCGCACAGGACAGCGGCACCCTTTCCATTGCCACCACGCACACCCAGGCACGCTACGTGCTGCCGGTGCCCGTGGCCAGGTTGCGCGAGGCCTACCCGAAGGTCAACGTGAGCCTGCACCAGGGCTCGCCCGACCAGGTGGCGCGCATGGTGATCGACGAGATCGCCGAGGTCGGCATTGCCACCGAATCCCTGGCCGACTACACCGAGCTGGTGACGCTGCCCTGCTACGAATGGCAGCACGTGCTGGTGCTTCCCAAGGACCATCCGCTGGCCGCCAAGGAGCGCATCTCGCTCGAAGACCTGGCGCACGAACCCATCATCACCTACCACCCGTCTTTCACTGGCCGCACGCGCATCGACCACGCCTTTGCGCAGAAGAAGCTCACGCCGCGCATCGCGCTCGAAGCCATCGACTCCGACGTGATCAAGACCTATGTGCGCCTTGGCCTGGGCGTAGGCATCGTGGCCGAAATGGCGGTGCGCGACGAGTCGAATGCCGACCTCGTGGTGCGGCCCATGGGCCATGTGTTCGGCCAGAACATCGCACGCGTGGCGTTCAAGCGCAGCGCGTACCTGCGCAACTTCGTGTTCAAGTTCGCCGAGCTGCTGTCCGACCGGCTCGACCGCAACCTGATCGCCAAGGCCCTGAGCGGCCATCAGCAAGACTACGAACTCTGAGATCCAGCCCCCAGCTTCCTCCGATCACGACCATGAGCACCGCTAATTCTTCTCCCCGCACACCGGCCATCGGCACCAAGCTGCCCGCCGTCGGCACCACCATCTTCACCGTGATGTCCGCGCTGGCGGCAGAGAAGAACGCGGTGAATCTCGGCCAGGGCTTTCCCGATTTCAACTGCGACCCGAAGCTGCTCGAAGACGTGACGGCCGCCATGGCCGCGGGCCACAACCAGTACCCGCCGATGCCCGGCATTCCGGCGCTGCGCCAGGCGATTGCCGGCAAGATCGCCGCGCTCTACGGCCACGGCTACAGCGCCGCCGACGAGATCACGGTGACCGCAGGCGCCACGCAGGCAATCATCACGGCGATCCTCGCGGTGGTGCGCGCGGGCGACGAGGTGATCGTTCTCGAGCCCTGCTACGACAGCTACGTACCCAACATCGAGCTCGCCGGCGGCAGCGTGGTGCGCGTGCCGCTCGTGCCCGGCACCTTCCGGCCCGACTTCGACAAGATTGCCGCGGCGCTCTCGCCGCGCACGCGCGCGATCATCGTCAACACGCCGCACAACCCCAGCGCCACGGTGTGGACCGCTGCCGAGATGCGCAAGCTCGAAGAGCTGCTCGCCCCGACCGAAGTGCTGGTGATTGCCGACGAGGTCTACGAGCACATGGTCTACGACGGTGCGCAGCACGAAAGCGTGGCGCGCTTTCCGGGCCTGGCCGCGCGCAGCTTCATCGTGAGCAGCTTCGGCAAGACTTACCACGTCACCGGATGGAAAGTGGGCTTCGTGGCGGCGCCGGCACCGCTCATGGCCGAATTCCGCAAGGTGCACCAGTTCAACGTGTTCACCGTCAACACGCCCATGCAACATGCGCTCGCGCAGTACATGGCCGAACCGGGGCCTTATCTGGAACTGCCGGCCTTCTACCAGCGCAAGCGCGACCTGTTCGCCACCGGCCTGGCCGAAAAGACCCGCTTCAAGCTGTTGCGCAGCGAGGGCAGCTACTTTCAGTGCGTCGACATCTCCGCGGTCAGCGAGCTTTCGGAGGCCGACTTCTGCCTGTGGCTGACCCGCGAGATCGGCGTGGCCGCCATTCCGCTGTCGGCTTTCTATGGCAACGGCTTCGACCAGCGCGTGGTGCGTTTCTGCTTCGCCAAGAAGGACGAGACGCTGCTTGCGGCCCTGGACCGTCTGGCACGGCTATAAAGCCGACGCCGCCGGTAGGATAGTCCTGACCGCCGAAGGAGCGGCTTTCCGGCGTGTTCTTCGAGATTGGACGGCGAGCATGAATGCTCGTAACAACAACGTCCAGGAGATAAGCATGTCCCTCTCGTTCATTCTGCTGATCGTTCTGATCCTGCTGCTGATAGGCGCATTGCCGAGCTGGGGCTACAGCCGGGGCTGGGGCTACTGGCCCAGCGGCGGTCTGGGCCTGGTCTTGCTGATCGTCATCATCCTGGTGCTCATGGGACGCATATGAAGCTTCCGGACATTTCGCGCACCTGAAAGAAGCCCGCGGCAAGCGGGCTTTTTTTCGCCCGTCTGCCGGGGTCAGGCCTGCAGTTGGGCCCAGGCTTTGTCCAGCCGCTTGATGCTGACCGGTTGCGGCGTGCGCAGCTCCTGCGCGAAGAAGCTCACGCGAAGCTCTTCGAGCAGCCAGCGGAATTCGAGCATGCGATCGTCCACCGCACCCTTGCGCTCCGCCACCAGCCGCCAGTAGCGTTGCTCCTGCGGCCGAAGCTCCGCCAGCTTGGCGGCATCGCGCGCGGGATCGGCGCGCAGCTTGTCGAGCCGCAGCACGATGGCCTTGAGATAGCGCGCGAAATGCTGCAGCTGCGTCCACGGCGTGTCCGCGATGAAGCGCTTGCCGACCAGGCGCTGCAATTGCTGCGCGGCGTCCTGCACGGCCTCGGGCTGGATCTTGGTGTCCTTGATTTTGCGCGCCGCGGCGGCGTACTCGACGAGGATGACCGATGCCAGCCGCGCCACCTCGTTGGCAATCAAGGTGAGCCGGCCCCGGCCTTCTTCGAGGCGGCGCTTGAAGGCGAATTCATCTGTAGGCAGCGGCTCTTGCAGAAAGGCTCTATCGATGGCCACGTCGATGATCTGCGTGCGCAACTCCTCGGAGGTGCCGAGCGGCATGTAGGCCACCGCCATCTTCTGCAGATCGGGGATGTTCTTCTCGAGGTACTTGAGCGCGTCTTTCAGCTGCAGCGCAAACAAGCGGCGCAGCCCAGCGCGGTGCTTCGCGGCGGCCACGGCCGGCTCGTCGAACACCTCGATGGTGACGGCATCGCCTTCGTCCCGCAGAGCCGGAAATCCGATGAGCGACTGCGCGCCACGGCGCACTTCCATCAGCTCGGGCAGCTCGCCGAAGCTCCAGCTCGTGTAGCGCTGGCCCGCGGGCAGGCTGGGCGCGGCGGGGGCCGGCGCGGCGACACGGCCCTTGGCCTGCGCCTGTCCTTCGGCGGCTTCGGCCGGTTTGCGGTCGGCGGAAGCCTTGACGTTGAGCCCGGCCAGCGCCTGGAAGGCGCCTCGCGCCTGCGCGCCCAGTTCCGCCTTGAGCGCGCCCAGGTTGCGCCCCATGCCGAGCTGGCGTCCATGCTCGTCCACGATGCGCAGATTCATGAACAGGTGCGGCGGCAGCATGTCGAGCTTGAAATCCGCGCGCTTCACATCGATGCTCGTCGCATCGCGCACACGCTTGAGAAGCACGTCGGTCAGCGAGCCGTGGCCGAACACCTCGGGCGCCGAGAGTTCTTCCGCGAGCTTTGCCGCCGAATCGGGCAGCGGCACCAGCCGCGAGCGCGGGCGCTGCGGCAGGCTCTTGAGCAGCGCCTGGATCTTGTCCTTGAGCATGCCCGTCACCAGCCATTCGCAGCGCTCTTCGCTTACCTGGTTGAGCACGAAGAGCGGCACGCTAGCCGTGAGGCCGTCCTTCGCATCGCCCGGCTCGTGCAGATAGCTCGCCGCGCAGTCGACACCGCCGAGCCGCAGCGTGGACGGGAACGACTGCGTGGTGATCCCGGCCGCCTGGTGGCGCATCAGCTCTTCGCGTGTCAAGAACAGCAGGCGCGGCTGTTCCCTCGAGGCGTGGCGGTACCAGTTCTCGAAAGTGATGCCGCTCGCCACATCGGCGGGCAGCTGCGCGTCGTAGAAGGCGAAGATCAGCTCGTCGTCGACCAGCACGTCTTGCCGGCGCGACTTGTGCTCCAGCCCTTCGACCTCGCGCACCAGCTTGCGGTTGGCCACGAGAAACGGGAACTTGCTCTCCCATTGCCCGCCGACCAGCGCTTCGCGGATGAATATCTCGCGCGCAGCCACCGGATCGACCTTGGTGAAATCGACTCGGCGCCCGCTGTAGACCACGAGGCCGTAGAGCGTTGCGCGCTCCAGCGCCGACACCTGCGCGCCCTTCTTCTCCCAGTGCGGATCGAGCAACTGCTTCTTCAGCAGATGGCCGGCCACCTGCTCGAGCCACTGCGGCTCGATGTTGGCGATGCCGCGGCCGAAAAGCCGCGTGGTTTCGACCAGCTCGGCCGCGACGATCCAGCGGCCGGGCTTCTTCTTCAGATGCGCGCCGGGATGCTTGTAGAACTTGATGCCCCGCGCACCGAGGTACGCCTCGTCATCCTCGAGCTTCCAGCCGACGTTCCCGAGCAGGCCCGCAAGCATCGAGAGATGCAGCGGCTCATAGCCCGCCGGCTCGGCGTTGATGCGCCACTTGTGCTCGGTCACGACCGTGAGCAGCTGCGAGTGGATGTCGCGCCATTCGCGCACGCGGCGGATGTTGATGAAGTTCTGGCGCAGCAGCTGCTCGTACTGGCGGTTGCTGAGCTTGTGAGTGTCGCCGTGGCCACCGCGCGCATCGGCGATCCATTTCCACAGGCGCAGGTAGCCGCTGAACTCGCTCTTCTCGTCGTCGAATTTCGAATGCGCCTGGTCGGCTTGCTGCTGCGCGTCCATCGGCCTGTCGCGCACGTCCTGCACGCTGAGGGCCGACGCGATGACCAGCACTTCTTCGAGCGCGCCGCGCGTGCGGGCCTCCAGGATCATGCGGCCCACGCGCGGATCGAGCGGCAACTTGGCGAGCTCGCCGCCCGTGGCGGTGAGCTCGTTGGCATCGTCGACCGCGCCGAGTTCGTTGAGCAGTTGGTAGCCGTCGGCAATGGCGCGCGGCGAAGGCGCCTCGAGAAACGGGAACCGCGCCACGTCGCCCAGGCGCAGCGACTTCATCCGCAGAATCACGCCCGCCAGCGACGAACGCAGGATTTCCGGATCGGTGAAGCGCGGCCGGCCTTCGAAGTCCTTCTCGTCATAGAGCCGGATGCAGATGCCGTTGGCCACGCGGCCGCAACGGCCGGCGCGCTGGTTGGCCGCGGCCTGGCTGATCGGTTCGACCAGCAGCTGCTCGACCTTGCTGCGGAAGCTGTAGCGCTTGACGCGCGCGGTGCCGGTGTCGATCACGTAGCGGATGCCCGGCACGGTAAGCGAGGTTTCCGCCACGTTGGTGGCCAGCACGATGCGCCGGCCCGTGTGGCCGTCGAAGATGCGGTCCTGCTCGGGCCCCGACAGCCGCGCGAACAGCGGCAGCACCTCGGCATTGCGCAAGAGCGGCTGGTGGCTCAGGTGGCGGCGCAGATGGTCGGCCGCCTCGCGGATTTCGCGCTCGCCGGGCAAAAACACGAGGATGTCGCCCGCGTTGTGCGGATCGCGCCAGAGTTCGTCGACGCCATCGGCAATGGCGTCATTCAGGTCATGCTCGCGCGACTCCTCGAAGGGCCGGTAGCGCTGCTCGACTGGAAAGGTGCGCCCTGACACATAGATGATCGGCGCAGGACCCTTGGCCGAAGCGAAATGCTGGGCGAACCGGTCGGCATCGATGGTGGCCGAGGTCACGATCACCTTCAGGTCGGGCCGGCGCGGAAGAATCTCGCGCAGGTAGCCCAGAAGGAAGTCGATGTTCAGCGAGCGCTCGTGCGCCTCGTCGATGATCAGCGTGTCGTAGGCCTTGAGCAGCGGATCGGTCTGCGTTTCGGCCAGCAGAATGCCGTCGGTCATGAGCTTGACCGAGGCGTCGCGGCTCAGCCGATCCTGGAAGCGCACTTTGAAGCCGACCACGTCGCCCAGCGGCGTCTTCAACTCTTCGGCAATGCGCTTGGCCACCGAGCTTGCGGCAATGCGCCGCGGCTGCGTGTGGCCGATGAGCCGGCCCTTGCCCGGCGGCGCGTTGAGCTTGCCGCGGCCGAGCGCCAGGGCGATCTTCGGCAACTGCGTGGTTTTGCCCGAGCCGGTTTCACCGCAGACGATCACCACCTGGTGCGCCTCGATGGCGGCCATGATTTCGTCGCGCCGGCCGGAGACCGGAAGCGATTCGGGAAAGTCGATGCGCAAGGGAGCGGAAGGTGTCGTGGTCGTCAAGGGAAAAGCTGATTCGCGAAGGCGCGGCGGGCAAACCGTCGATTATCGGTGCGCGCCACCCCTGTTGCACGCCTTGCGACACGCCGGCTGCTGCGGGCGACAGCCCGCCCCGCGCGAAACGCCCATCAAGAATGCACAATCACGCTCCATGTCCACCGTTTTCAACTTCACCTTCGTGCCCTGGTTCCGCTCGGTCGCGCCCTACATCCACACGCACCGCGGCAAGACTTTCGTGGTCGCCCTGGCAGGTGAGGCGATCGCGGCGGGCAAGCTGCAGAACATTGCGCAAGACCTGGCGCTGATCCAGAGCATGGGCGTCAAGATCGTGCTGGTGCACGGCTTTCGCCCGCAGGTCAACGAGCAGCTCGCGGCCAAGGGGCACGAGGCGCGCTACTCGCATGGCATCCGCATCACCGACGAGGTGGCGCTCGACTCCGCCCAGGAAGCCGCCGGCCAGCTGCGCTACGAGATCGAGGCCGCATTCAGCCAGGGCCTGCCGAACACGCCGATGGCCGGCTCGACGGTCCGCATGATTTCGGGCAACTTCATCACCGCCCGCCCCGTGGGCGTGGTCGATGGCGTGGACTTCAAGCATTCGGGCCTGGTGCGCAAGGTCGACGCCGCGGGCATCCGCCGCACGCTCGATTTTGGCGCCATGGTGCTGATGTCGCCCTTCGGCTTCTCGCCCACCGGGGAAGCCTTCAACCTGACGATGGAAGAAGTGGCCACCAGCGTCGCCATTTCAATCCAGGCCGACAAGCTGATCTTCCTGACCGAGATTCCAGGCATCCGCATCGACAGCGAATTGCCCGAGAGCGAAGACAACCCCATCGACACCGAGCTGCCGCTCGCTGCAGCCGAAAAGCTGCTGGCGTCGCTGCCGCCACCGCAGAAACCCACCGACACCGCCTTCTACCTGCAGCACTGCGTGAAGGCCTGCAAGGGCGGCGTGGAGCGCAACCACATCCTGCCCTTTGCCCTGGACGGCGCGCTGCTGCTCGAGGTGTACGTGCACGACGGCGTCGGCACCATGGTGATCGACGAGAAGCTCGAGAGCCTGCGCGAAGCCACGGTCGACGACATCGGCGGCATCCTGCAGCTGATCGAGCCCTTCGAACGCGACGGCACGCTGGTCAAACGCGACCGCACCGAGATCGAGCGCGACGTGGGCCACTACACGGTCATCGAGCACGACGGCGTGATCTTCGGCTGCGCGGCACTCTACCCCTACCCCGAGGCAAAGACCGCCGAGATGGCCGCGCTGACCGTATCGCCCCAGTCGCAATCGCAGGGCGACGGCGAACGCATCCTCAAGCGCATCGAGCACCGCGCCAAGGCCATGGGCCTGGAAAGCATCTTCGTGCTCACCACGCGCACCATGCACTGGTTCCTGAAGCGCGGCTTCCAGCAGGTCAACCCCGACTGGCTGCCCGAAGCCCGCAAGCGCAAGTACAACTGGGACCGCAAGAGCCAGGTGCTGGTCAAGAAGATCTGAACCTTTGAACCTTTAGAGGGAAGCCCGCCGCCATGACGTTCGCCACCGCCTTGCTGTTCTCCATCGTCGCGCTGGCCGCCATCGCCACGCCCGGGCCGACCGTGCTGCTGGCGCTGAGCAACGGATCGCGGCGCGGCGTGCGCGGCGCGCTGCCGGGCATCCTGGGCGCCGTGCTGTCCGACTTCGTTCTGGTCGGCGCGGTGGCACTGGGCCTGGGCGCGCTGCTGGCAGCCTCGGAGTTCTGGTTCTCCATGCTCAAGTGGGTGGGCGCCGTGTACCTTGCCTGGCTGGGCATTCGCATGCTGCTGTCCAAGGGCGGCAGCTTCGACGCGCCGCGCGCCGACGCAGGCATGCCGGCCACCGGCGTGCCCGGAGACGGCCGCAAGGTTTTTCTCAAGTCATTCCTGGTGGCTGTCACCAACCCGAAGGGCTACCTGTTCTGCTCGGCGCTGATGCCGCAGTTCATCGACCCCGCGGCCGCGCAGGGCATGCAGTACGCCATCATCGCCGTGCTGTTCGCCTCTCTTGACGCATCGGTGATGCTGGTCTATGCCTTCGTGGGCGCACGGGCAATGCGGCTGCTGACGGCCGCCGCGGGCCGCTGGATCGACCGCACCTGCGGCGCGATGCTGCTGGCGCTGGCCGGCTCGCTGGCGTTTTACCGGCGCAGCGGCGCCTGAGCGGCGCGGGGGGCCTGAGCGGCCGGCGACCCGTCACCGATAATCGCTCTCCATGAATCCCCTGCTTTCCAAGCTTCAGCCCTACCCCTTCGAGCGGCTGCGGCGCCTGTTCGAGGGCGTCACGCCCAATGCCGATTTCGCGCCCATCAGCCTGGGCATCGGCGAACCCAAGCACGCCACGCCGGCCTTCATCAAGGAAGCGCTGGCCGCCAGCATGGCCACGCTCGCGGCCTATCCGGCCACGGCCGGCACCCTGGCGCTGCGCACCGCCTTCACCGACTGGCTGCAGCGCCGCTACTCGCTGCGGCTGGACCCTGCCACGCAGGTGCTGCCGGTGAACGGCTCGCGGGAGGCGCTTTTCTCTCTCGCCCAAACGGTGGTCGATGGCAGCAAGACCCCGGCGCCGGTGGTGGTTTCGCCCAACCCGTTCTATCAAATCTATGAAGGCGCGGCCCTGCTCTCGGGCGCCGAGCCTTACTACGTGCCGAGCGTGGCGGCGCGCAACTTCGCGGTGGATTGGGACAGCGTGCCCGAGGCCGTCTGGGAGCGCACGCAACTGGTGTTCGTCTGCTCGCCCGGCAACCCGACCGGCGCCGTGATGCCGCTGGACGAGTGGCGCAAGCTTTTTGCCCTCTCCGACCGCTACGGCTTCGTGATTGCGGCCGACGAGTGCTACAGCGAAATTTACTTCCGCGACGAGCCACCGCTGAGCGGGCTGGAAGCCGCGGCCAAGCTCGGCCGCGCCGACTTCAAGAACCTGATCGCGCTCACCTCGCTGTCCAAGCGCAGCAATGTGCCGGGCCTGCGCAGCGGCTTCGTGGCGGGCGACGCGGCCATCATCAAGAGCTTTCTGCTCTACCGCACCTATCACGGAAGCGCCATGAGCGGCACCGTGGCCGCGGCCAGCATCGCGGCCTGGGGCGACGAGACCCACGTGGCCGAGAACCGGGCCAAGTACCGGGCCAAGTTCGCCGCCGTGACGCCCCTGCTCGAACCGGTGCTCGACGTGCGGTTGCCCGACGCCAGCTTCTACCTCTGGGCGGGGGTGCCCGAAGTGTGGGCTGGCGACGACGAATCCTTCGCCCGCGCGCTCTACGCTCAATACAATGTTACGGTTCTGCCGGGGAGCTATCTGGCGCGCGACACGGCACACAGCGCCAACCCCGGCCGTGGCCGCATCCGCATGGCCCTGGTGGCCGAAACGGCCGAATGCGTGGAAGCCGCCGAGCGCATCGTCCGCTTCGTGCAATCCGGTCAACCAGGCCGGGGCTGAACCGCTGCTTTCCCGGCTCCCATTTTTCACACGAGACTTTCTCCATGACCCAGCAACTGCAACAAATCATCGACGCCGCGTGGGAAGACCGCGCCAACATCTCGCCCAGCGCCGCCTCGGCCGAAGTGCGCGACGCCGTCGAGCACGTGATTTCCGAGCTCAACAACGGCAAGCTGCGCGTTGCCACGCGCGAGAGCGTGGGCAAGTGGACCGTGCATCAGTGGATCAAGAAGGCCGTGCTGCTGTCGTTCCGCCTGAAGGACAACGAGCAGATGCAGGCCGGCTCGCTGGGCTTCTATGACAAGGTGCCGACCAAGTTCTCGCACCTGTCGGCCGGCGAGCTGAAGGAATCCGGCGTTCGCATCGTGCCGCCCGCCGTGGCACGCCGCGGCAGCTACATCGCCAAGGGCGCGATCCTGATGCCTTCGTACGTGAACATCGGCGCCTACGTGGGCGAAGGCACCATGGTCGACACCTGGGCCACCGTGGGTTCATGCGCACAGATCGGCGCCAACGTGCACCTGTCGGGCGGCGTCGGCATCGGCGGCGTGCTCGAGCCGCTGCAGGCCGGCCCCACCATCATCGAGGACAACTGCTTCATCGGCGCCCGTTCCGAAGTGGTCGAAGGCGTGGTGATCGAGGAAAACTCGGTGCTCGGCATGGGTGTGTACATCGGCCAGAGCACTCCAATCTTCAACCGCGACACGGGAGAGACTTTCTTCGGCCGTGTGCCGTCCGGCAGCGTCGTCATCAGCGGCAACCTGCCCAAGAAGACCAAGTCGGGCCAGGACTACAGCACCTACGCGGCGATCATCGTCAAGACGGTCGATGCGCAAACGCGCTCCAAGACCAGCCTGAACGACCTGCTGCGCGACTGATCGACCGGCGCCTGCCTTTGTCCCGTTAGAAAACATCAGCACCCGAGGAGAGAGAGACCGATGAACATGATGGAGCGAATCCTTCGTCTGATGGCCGAACGCAAGGCCTCCGACATCTACCTCTCGGCACACTCCCCGGTGCTGATCCGCATCAACGGCACCTGCGTGCCGATCAACGCCCAGGTGCTGCCGGCCACCGCGCCGCTCGCGCTGCTGGCCGAAGTGGTGCCCGAAGCCCGCATCCAGGAGCTGGAGAGCAAGGGCGAGCTCAACATGGCCGTGATGCTCGAAGGCGCCGGCAACTACCGCATCAGCGCCATGCGCCAGCGCGGCAGCTACGCGGTGGTGGTGCGGCACATTGCCTCGACCATTCCCAGCTTTGCCGACCTGAACCTGCCCGACATTCTCAAGACGCTGATCATGGAAAAGCGGGGCCTGATCCTGATGGTCGGCGCCACGGGCGCGGGCAAGACCACCACGCTGGCCTCGATGCTCGACTACCGCAACGAGCACGCGACGGGCCACATCCTCACGGTGGAAGAGCCCATCGAATTCACCTATACCAACAAGAAATCGCTGGTGAACCAGCGCGACGTGGGCAGCGACACCGAGTCGCTGCATGTCGCGCTCAAGAACGCGCTGCGGCAGGCGCCCGACGTGATCCAGATCGGCGAAATCCGCGACCGCGAAACCATGACCGCGGCCATTGCCTATGCGCAGTCGGGCCACCTGTGCGTGGCTACGCTGCACGCCAACAACAGCTACCGCGCGCTGAACCGCATCCTGAGCTTCTTCCCGGTCGAGGTGCGTCCCACGCTGCTGGGCGACCTGGGCTCGGCGCTGCGCGCCATCGTGTCGCAGCGGCTGCTGCGCACGCCCACGGGCGGCCGCGTGCCGGCGCTCGAGGTCATGCTCAACACGGCCCTGGTGGCCGAGCTGATCGAAAAAGGCGATTTTTCCGCCGTCAAGGAAGCCATGGAGCAATCGATGGCCGAAGGCTCCCAGACCTTCGAGGAAGACATTGCCCGCCTCATTACCGAAGAGCGCGTGACGCGCGAGGAAGGCCTGGCCCAGTCCGACTCGCCCACCAACCTGATGTGGCGGCTGCAGAACCGCGCCGCGCCCAAGCAGAAGGCCGAAGAGCGCAACCTGATGGACCAGGTCGACGAACCTACCTTTACCGACATCACGCTCGACGTGAAGTTCTGACCCAGCCTCTCCGGCTTTTTTCCGATGTCCCGTACGCTCCAGCTCGCCGAACAACTCATCTCGCGCCCCTCGGTCACTCCTGACGATGCGGGCTGCCAACAGATCCTCAGCGAACGGCTGGCGCCACTGGGCTTCACGCTGGAGACCATCGAGAGCGGTCCTGCGGATTTCCGCGTGACCAACCTCTGGGCGGTACGCCGCCCGGCGGCTGCCACGGCCACAAAGACGCTGGTGTTCGCCGGTCACACCGACGTCGTGCCCACCGGCCCGGTCGAGCAATGGACCAGCCACCCCTTCACGCCCACGCACCGGGACGGCAAGCTCTACGGTCGCGGCGCCTGCGACATGAAGACCTCGGTCGCGGCTTTCGTTGTCTCCATCGAGGAGTTCCTGCGGGCCACGCCCGACCCGAAGCTCACGCTGGCGCTGCTGCTCACCAGCGATGAGGAAGGCCCGGCCGTCGACGGCACCGTCGTCGTCTGCAACACGCTGGCGGCGCGCGGCGAGGTGCTCGACTACTGCATCGTCGGCGAGCCCACCGCCGTCGAGCGCTGCGGCGACATGATCAAGAACGGCCGCCGCGGCACCATGAGCGGCAAGCTCACGGTCAAGGGCGTGCAGGGCCACATCGCCTATCCGCACCTTGCAAAGAACCCGGTGCATGCCGTAGCGCCCGCGCTGGCTGAACTCGTGGCGATCAATGCGGCGGCCGGATGGGATGCGGGCAACGACTACTTCCAGCCGACCAGCTGGCAGATCAGCAACTTTCACTCGGGCACCGGCGCGAGCAACGTGATCCCGGGCAGCGCGGTGATCGATTTCAATTTCCGCTTCTCGACCGAGTCGACGCCCGAGTCCTTGCAGAAGCGCGTGCATGCGGTACTCGACGCTCATGGCGTCGACTACACGCTGGCCTGGACTGTCGGCGGTTTGCCTTTCCTGACAGCGCCCGGTGAACTCGTCACCTCGGTGAAAGCTGCCATCGCCGATGAAACCGGCATTGCCACCGAGCTGTCGACCAGCGGCGGCACCAGTGATGCGCGCTTCATCGCCAAGATCTGCAAGCAGGTGGTCGAGCTCGGCCCGGTCAACGCGAGCATCCACAAGATCGACGAGCACATCGACGTGGCCGAGATCGAGACGCTGAAGAACATCTACAGGCGCACGATGGAGCGGCTCGAAGCGTCGCTGGTCGGATGAGCGCCGCGCCGGGCCGCCCCAAGCAAGCTCGCACCGCAGCGCGAAGCGCGGAGGTAATTCAGTGAGCACGGTCATCGAACTGATCGAGGCCGGCGCCAAGCGGCTCGAAAACGCCGGTGTCGCTTTCGGCCACGGCACGGCCAACGCCTTCGACGAAGCCGCCTGGCTGGTACTGTGGCGCCTGAAGCTGCCGCTCGATGAAATCGATGCCGTGGCCGACACGCCCGTTTCGCCGGCCGATGCGGGCAAGGTTGCCGCGTTGCTCGACGAACGCATTGCCACGCGCAAGCCCGCCGCCTACCTGACCAGGGAGGCCTGGCTTCAGGGTGTGCCCTTCTACGTGGACGAGCGCGCCATCGTGCCGCGCAGCTTCATTGCCGAGCTGATTGCCGACGGCAGCATCGACTACTGGCTCGGCGAACACACGCAGCGCGTGCTCGACCTGTGCACGGGCAACGGCAGCTTGGCCATCCTCGCTGCCATGACCTATCCGGAGACCACCGTGGACGCTGCCGACCTGTCAGTCGAAGCGCTCGAGGTGGCCGCCATCAATGTCTCGCGACACCAGCTCGACAGCCGCATCAGGTTGATCGAATCCGACGGCCTGGCCAACCTGCCCGGCCCGTACGACCTGGTGCTTTGCAACCCGCCGTACGTGAACAGCGCGAGCATGGCCGCCCTGCCCGCCGAATACCGCGCCGAGCCCGAACTGGCACTGGCCGGCGGAGACGACGGCATGGACTTCGTGCGCCGGCTGTTTGCCGATGCCCCCTCGCGCATGAGCGAAGAGGCCGTGCTGGTGCTGGAAATCGGCAACGAGCGCGACTACTTCGAAGCGGCGTTTCCGCAGCTCGAGGTCGTCTGGCTCGAAACCTCCGCGGGCGAAGACCAGGTTCTGCTCGTGACCCGGGCCGCGCTGCTGGCCGGCGCCGGCGCGCGTTAGCTGCGTCAGCCCTCGCCCCCATTCCTCCCCTCTGCCGCTTTCTCGCAGCCACGGCTGCAGGCCCTTCTTTTACCGGACGGCGTTCTCATTTGCCCCTTCGCGCCAAGCCGCCGCGGCCGGGCGGGATAATCGCCCCTACGGTTCCTATTTCATGATTACTCTCAAAAACGTCATTCTTCGCCGCAGCGCCAAGGTTCTGCTCGACGGCGCCACCGTCACCATCAACCCCGGTGAAAAGGTCGGCCTCGTCGGGCGCAACGGCGCCGGCAAGTCGACCCTGTTCGCCCTCTTCAATGGCTCGCTGCACGAAGACGGCGGCGACTTCTACGTGCCCAAGCAGTGGCGCATGGCACAGGTCGCGCAGGACATGCCTGAAACCGAGGAGTCGGCCACTGACTTCGTAGTGGGGGGAGACACCCGCCTGGCCGAGCTGCGCGCCACGCTGGCGGCCATCGAGGCCGCCTACGAAGCCAACCCCGACGACGCCGACATCGGCATGGAGCTGGCCCACGCCTACACCGACCTGGCCGACGCCGGCGAGCA
This sequence comes from Variovorax sp. OV700, assembly GCF_900099805.1. GTDB lineage: Bacteria > Pseudomonadota > Gammaproteobacteria > Burkholderiales > Burkholderiaceae_C > Variovorax. The sequence goes on from NZ_FNDR01000014.1 coordinate 111,609, forward strand.
CGACGCCGTGCCGCGCGCCCAGGCGCTGATCCTCGGGCTGGGTTTCAAGTCGCACGAGCTGGATGGCCCCGTCAACAGCTTTTCGGGCGGCTGGCGCATGCGCCTGCAGCTGGCCCGCGCGCTGATGTGCCCGAGCGACCTGCTGCTGCTCGACGAACCCACCAATCACTTGGACTTGGATGCCCTGGTGTGGCTGGAAGCCTGGCTGCAGAAGTACGCTGGCACCATGATCGTGATCAGCCACGACCGCGAGTTTCTCGACGCCGTGACCGACGTCACGCTGCACATCGCCAACGCCCAGCTCACGCGCTACGGCGGCAACTACAGCAAGTTCGAGGACATGCGCGCGCTGCAAATGGAGCAGCAGCAGGTCGCCTTCTCCAAGCAGCAGGACAAGATTGCGCACCTGCAGAAGTTCATCGACCGCTTCAAGGCCAAGGCCAGCAAGGCCAAGCAGGCGCAAAGCCGGGTCAAGGCACTGGAACGCATGGAAAGGGTCGCGCCGCTCCTGGCCGAGGCCGACTTCACCTTCGAATTCAAGGAGCCAGGCAACATCCCCAACCCGATGCTGTCCATCAGCAACGCGAGCTTCGGCTACGAAATTGAAGATGCCGAGCCCAAGACCATCCTGCGCGGCGTGAGCCGCTCGGTGTTGGCGGGCCAGCGCATCGGCATCCTGGGCGCCAACGGTCAGGGCAAGTCAACGCTGGTGAAGACCATCGCACGCGAGATGGGCGCGCTGGCCGGCCAGGTCACCGAAGGCAAGGGCCTCAATATCGGCTACTTCGCACAGCAGGAACTCGACGTGCTGCGACCGCAGGACAACCCGCTCGAACACATGGTTCGCATGGCCCGCGAGCTGGGCAGCGCCGTCAAGGAAAGCACCGGCGAGCAGGCCTTGCGCGGCTTCCTCGGCAGCTTCAACTTCAGCGGCGACATGGTGAAGCAGCCCGTCGGCACCATGAGCGGTGGCGAAAAGGCCCGCCTGGTGCTCGCGATGATGGTGTGGCAGCGCCCCAACCTGCTGCTGCTCGACGAGCCCACCAACCACCTGGACCTGGCCACGCGCGAGGCCTTGGCCGTGGCGCTGAACGAGTTCGAAGGCACGCTGATGCTGGTGAGCCACGACCGCGCACTGCTGCGCTCGGTGTGCGACGAATTCTGGCTCGTCGGGCGCGGCGTGGTCGCCGATTTCGACGGCGACCTCGACGACTACCAGCGCTACCTGCTCGATGAAGCCAAGCGGCTGCGCGAGGAGGCCAAGATCGCCGTGCGCGACGCGGCCGCCGCAATCGCAACCGCTGCCGAGCCCGTGGCTGTTGCCGCTGCTCCTGCACCCGCCGCCAGCGATCCCGCCGCCGCGACGAACAAGAACCCGCAGCAGCGCAAGCAGGACGCCCAGGGGCGCCAGCAGCGCAGCGACCAGGTTAAGCCGATCAAGCGCGAGATCGCGCAGATCGACGAGCGACTGGCCGCCGCAGGCACCGAGCGCGCCGCGCTCGAAGCGCGCCTGGCACAGCCCCTGCCGTCCGCCGAGATTGCAGAGGCGGGCAAGCGCCTGAAGACCCTCAACGACGAAATCGGCCGACTCGAAGAGCGCTGGCTGGCCCTGTCGGACCAGCTCGAGACGCTGGCGGCCTGAACCCTGCAAAGGAGGCACATCGCATGCCGTCTGCCATCGAACTGGCCCGGGGCGACGAAAAGCTGATTGCGGCCATTCACCGCAGCCGCCGCCTGATCGGCCGCAAGGCGTTGATGGCCGCGGCCGCCAGCGCCATTCCGTTGCCGGGCATCGACTGGGCTGCCGACGCGGCCCTGCTCACACGCCTGGTGCCGCAGATCAGCGCCGAGTTCGGCCTTTCCGTCACGCAGGTCGAAAAGCTCGCGCCACATCAGCGCGAACGCATCCAGAAAGCCGCCACCACCGTCGGCGCCTTGCTGGTCGGCCGGCTCGTCACGCGCGAGCTGCTGATCAAGCTCGCCCGGTATGCGGGCGTGAAGCTCACCGCCAAGCAGGTCACCAAGTACGTGCCGGTTGCCGGGCAAATCGTGTCCGCCGCGCTCGGCTATGCGGCCTTGCGCGCCCTCGGCGAGCAGCACATCAAGGATTGCGTCCGCGTGAGCACGACGCTCGCCCTGGCACCGCCTGAACCGCACGCGCCCGCCTGAAGGCGCACGCAGTCGTCGAAGAAGACGATCCCTCTGGTCAGGTGGCATGCAGGTTCAGCGAACATAGTGGAGGCTCTCCTGTGGCCTGCACTCCCTCTGATCCTCCCTCCTCCAGCAGGTCACCTTCCAGCCCGCCCTTGCGCGGGCTGTTTTTTTGGCGCGCAGCAAAAAAGATGCAACCGATGCAGCCATAAAAAAAGCCGCTCGATGGAGCGGCTTCTTGAGGGGTGGTAGGACGTACTGGATTCGAACCAGTGACCAACGGATTAAAAGTCCGCTGCTCTACCAACTGAGCTAACGTCCCGGAACCATTTTTCGTTTTGAAGATTTGCCGGCAGCAAATGCAGCAAAGCCAAAGATTATAGCGTGGCGTTGCTCGCAATTTTGTCGAGAACCCAACCTGCCGCACATTGACCGAAAGTAGCCGTGACGCTCACCACCGAGCCGTAGCCGTGGCAGTTGAGCGAACCGTCGCCTTCGATGGCGCAGGACGCATCGGGCGGTGCGACGCTCTCGCGGCTGAAGACGCAGGTCACGCCGATCTTGCGACCCTCGCGCGGAGCACCATGCTCCTTGCGAAGGCGCTGCCGCAGCTGGGCCAACAGCGGGTCGTGCGTGACAAGCGAGAGATCGTCGATGTCGACCTTGTGCGCCTGCCGCTTGCCGCCGGCCGCACCCACGGTAACGAAGGCGGTGCGCGAGGCGCGCGCCCATGCGGCCATCGTGAGCTTGGCCTTCACCTGGTCGCAGGCGTCGATGACGGCGGTTGCGGGTCCGTTGGCTTGCTGCGCCGCTTCGAGCAGCGTCGTCCAGTTGCCGGGTTCGACGAACTCGTCGATCGCGAGCACCTTGCACTCCGGGTTGATCTGAGCGATGCGGTCACGCATGGCCTCGACCTTGGCTTGTCCCACCGTCGAGTCGAGCGCATGGATCTGCCGATTGATGTTCGACTCGGACACATGGTCGAGATCGACCAGCGTCAGCCGCCCCACTCCGCTGCGCGCCAAAGCTTCGACAGCCCACGAGCCCACACCGCCGATGCCGGCAATGAGGACGTGCGCGCCGCGGATGCGCGCGGCACCGGCCACGCCGTAGAGGCGTTCGAGGCCGCCGAAGCGGCGCGCAAGATCAGGTGCCGCCGCGGTGTCAGTGACGACATCCACGGCGGAGTTCGATGCTTGCGGAAGGGTTGCGCTCAAGCGCAGGCTCCGCTGGCGCTAGCGCAGTCGCGAGAGACGCTCGCGGCCCGCCTGTGCGGCTTCGGATTGCGGATAGGCCTTGGTCAGGTCTTCCAGCGTGCGGCGTGCCGCGCGCGTGTCCTTCAGCTCGATCTGGCAGTTGGCAATCGACAGCACGGCCTCGGGAGCCTTGGCGTGGTCGGGTGCAAGCGACAGCATGGAGCGGAAGTTCGCAATAGCCTCGTTGTAGTTGCGCGTGGCGTATTGCGCATTGCCGAGCCAGAACAGCGCAGAGGCGTTGTAGCCGCTTTGCGGGTAGCGCTTGACGAACTCGGCGAACGCGGTTTGCGCCTGCGCGAACTGGCCCGCGCGGAAGATGCCGAGCGCCGCATCGAAGTCGGCTTTTTCCTTGGGATCGGCGGTGAACTCGCGGCCATCCACCGACACCTTTGCCGGCTCGTTCTGCTTGAGCCGGTCGTCGATGGTGGTCTGGCGCGACTGCATTTCGCTCAGCGTGCGCTGCAGCTGCTCGTTCTGCCCGGTCATGCGTGCAAGATCGCCCCGCATCTGCTCGATCTGGTTTTGCAGTTCGAGCAGGCTGCGGCGCAACTGGCCGTTTTCGTCGGTCAGCCGCTGGTCGGTCTGCTGGCGCATCGCCTCGACCCGCTGCCGCAAGTCGAGGATGGCGCGGCGCGCTTCATCATCCTCGAACAATGCAGCTTGCGAGCCGATCGAAACGCAAAGCAAGGCGGCAGCCAGGGCCGCGCCTCGCAACAAGGCGCGTTGCATCACCGGGTGTATCGGATTTCAGCGCGGCGGTTCTGCGCCCAGGCTTCTTCGCCCGAACCCTGGGCCGCGGGCTTTTCCTTGCCGAAGCTCACGGCTTCGATCTGGGCGTCGTTCACGCCCAGAAGCGTCAGCGCACGGCGGACGGCTTCGGAGCGCTTCTGGCCCAGTGCCAGGTTGTACTCGCGGCCGCCACGTTCGTCGGTGTGACCTTCGATGGAAATGCGGCGCTGCTGGTTGGCCTTGAGGAAACGGGCATGGCCGTCGATCAGGGCTTGGAACTCGGGCTTGACCGTGTAGCTGTCGTAGTCGAAATAGACGATCCGTTCGATCCCGACCGGACCTTGCGCGGTGGATGCATTGGGGTCGATGGTGACGGGCGCGACCGCAGTCGAGCTGCCCTGCTGGCCGCCAGCGGCGCCGGAGCGGTCAGACACCGGGGCGTCGTTGAGCTTGGTGCCCGACGAGCAACCGGCAATCATAGCCACGATGGCCAGCGAATAAATCGTACGTTTCAACATTGGGTACTCCTCAAATAAACCTTGATCATTGCTTTTGAAACGGACCCCAGTCCGGTTCTCTTATGTCTCCCGCCTGCCCGGCGAGCCGCGCTTTTATTTTTCCGTCCAGCGTGGTCGTCATGAGCGCTTCGCGGCCTTGCAGCTGCGTTGCGTAGACGATCAGCTTGCTGTTGGGTGCGAAACTGGGACTCTCGTCTGCCGAGGTGTCGGTGATGGCCGAGACATTACCAGTGGCCAACTCCATCACATGGAGTTTGAACGCACCGCCCACGCGAGAGATGTAGGCCAACCACCGGCCGTCGCCGCTGACAGATGGAGAAATGTTGTAGGTGCCACTGAAGGTAACACGGGTCGGCGCGCCGCCGCCGGCGCCCATCTTGTAGATCTGCGGAGCCCCGCCGCGGTCGCTCACGAAGTAGATCGTGCTGCCGTCGGCCGAGTACACGGGTTCCGTGTCGATGCTGGCGCTCTGGGTCAGGCGGCGCGGCTCGCCGCCGCCTGCCGGAATGGTGTAGAGCTGCGAGCCACCGTCGCGGCTCAGCGTAACGGCCAGCGAGCCGCCATCGGGTGCCCACGCCGGTGCGCTGTTGGAGCCGCGGAAGTTCGCGAGCAACCGGCGCTGTCCGCTGGCCACGTTGTGAACGTACACCACGGGCTTGCGCGATTCGAAGGATACGTACGCCAACTGCTGGCCGTTGGAAGACCAGACCGGCGAGATGATGGGTTCCGGGCTCGCGAGCGCGGCCTGTGAGTTCTCGCCGTCGGCGTCCGCCACCCACAGCGAATAGCGGCTGCCGCCCTTGGTGACGTAGGCGATGCGCGTCGAGAAGATGCCCTTGTCGCCGGTCAGCTTCTCGTAGACGTAGTCGGCAATGCGGTGCGATGCAAGGCGCAGGTCACCTTGCGGAACGGTGTAGCTCTGGCCGCCGAGGTCTTGTCCGCGCACCACGTCCCAGAGGCGAAAGCGCACGTCGAAGCGGCCATCGGCCAAGCGCGTGACGCTGCCGACCACGAGCGAATCCGCCGTACGCTGGCGCCAGAGGGACAGATCGGGGCGCGACGCCTCGTCGAGCGCCTGGCCCGAGGCATCGACGCCGCGGAACTGGCCGCTGCGTTCGAGGTCGGCCTGCACGATCTCGGAGATCTTTTGCGGCGATGCGTCCTGCCCCTTGAACGGAACCAGCGCGATGGGCCGCTGCGTCAGTCCGACGCCCGACACCTCGACCCGGAACTGGGCGAGCGCGGGCAGCATGGGAGTTGCAGCAAGAGCCGCAATCAATGTGCGGCGTGCAAAAAACGATGAAGAAGGAGTTGGAATGGAAACTGACAACGGCTTGATCATGCGGTTCGGAGATGTTTCGGGGTAAAAAGTTCTCCCCACGTGCGACGGGCCACATGTTACACACTGGTTTGGCCGCGTAATCACAAAAGGTGTATCGGTCGGTGCCGTCCTACAGCGCGGCCTTCAAGGCGCCTGCCGGGGCCCCCGTAGAATCCGCCGCCATGCAAGCATCCCCCGGCAGCGAGACCGCGCGCCCTCCCCTGTTGCGCCGAATGGCGCGACTCATGACCTGGTTCGGCGGCTCGCGCCACTGGTGGGCCGTCGGGCTCGTCGGCGCCCTGTTGGCGGCCATCACCGAGCCGCTGATGGCCGCCCTGCTGAAGCCGCTGCTCGACCGCGGCTTCAACCGCGGACAGCTGGCGCTGTGGATCGTGCCGGCCGCCGTGCTGCTGCTGTTCGCGGTGCGCGGCATTGCCCAGTTCATTTCGCAATATGCACTCTCGCGCATTGCCAACGAAGGCATGCAGCGGCTGCGCCGCGTGCTGTTCGAGCGCTTGCTGGGCGCGGAGCTGGCCCTGTTCTCGCGCCAATCGGCCAGCGCACTCTCCAACACAGTGGTGTACGAGGTGCAGACCGGCTCCATGCTGCTGGTGCAGGCACTGCTCGGGCTCTCGCGCGACGGCTTCACGCTGATTGCGCTGCTCGCCTACCTCGTTTATTTGAACTGGAAACTCACGCTCATCGTCGCCTTCCTGGTGCCGAGCATCTCGTGGATCATGAAGGTGTTCTCCAAGCGCCTCTATCGCCTGACGCAGCAGGGCCAGCAGGCCACCGACGAGCTGGCCTACGTGGTGGAAGAAAACGTGCTCGCGCACCGCATGGTGCGGCTGCACGGGGCCGAGGCGGCGCAGGGCGAGCGCTTCGAGCAACTGAGCCAGCGCCTGAACCGGCTGGCCGTGAAGTCGACCATCGCGCAGGCGGCCACCACGCCGCTCACGCAGATGATGGCGTCGCTCGCGCTGTCGATCGTGGTGATGATCGCGCTATGGCAGAGCGGCGAACAGGGACTGACGGTGGGCGGATTCGTCGCCTACATCACGGCCATGCTGATGCTGATCGCACCGATCCGCCGCCTGGCGGACATGGCCGCGCCGATCACGCGCGGCCTTGCGGCACTCGAACGCGGCCTCGTGCTCATCGACGACGTGGCCCCCGAGCCGCAGGGCAGTTTCCGCATCGAACATGCGCAGGGTCGCATCGAGCTTCGCGACGTGAAGGTCAGCTACCGCGGCGAGGACGAAGCCCGCGCGCTCGACGGCGTGAACTTGGCCATCGAGCCGGGCCAGGTGGTGGCCTTCGTCGGCCCCTCGGGTTCGGGCAAGACCACGCTGGTCAATCTGCTGCCGCGGTTCGTGCTGCCCAGCGGCGGGCAGGTGCTGCTCGACGGCCACGATACCAGCGAATGGGAGCTCAAGAGCCTGCGCGCGCAGTTCGCCATGGTGAGCCAGGACGTGGTGATGCTCAACGACACGCTGGCCGCCAACGTGGCGCTGGGCTCCGAAATCGATCGCGCGCGGGTGCAGCAATGCATAGAGGCCGCAAACCTCGCGAGCCACGTCGAGAGCCTGCCGGACGGCGTCGACACGGTGCTTGGCCACAATGCCACGCAGCTGTCGGGCGGCCAGCGCCAGCGCCTGGCCATCGCACGCGCGCTCTACAAGAACGCGCCCATCCTGCTGCTCGACGAAGCCACCTCGGCCCTCGACACGGAATCGGAACGGCTGGTGCAGGATGCCCTGCAGCGCCTGATGCAGAACCGCACCACGCTGATCGTCGCGCACCGGCTCTCGACCATCCAGCATGCCGACCGCATCATCGTGATGGAGCAAGGCCGCGTCGCCGAGCAAGGCAGCCACGCGCAATTGATGGCGCTTGACGGGCTCTATGCCCGTCTGCAGACGCTGGCCGTGCGCAGCGCGACTCCGGGCCAGGACCCCACGCTCTGAAGGGGCTCAGAGCAGGACGATGTCGTACTGGCCTTGCCCGATGGCCGGCTCGGACTGCAAGGAGATCGGCTTGCCGATGAAATCGCTCAGCCCCGCCAGATGCTGGCTTTCCTCGTCGAGAAACAGCTCGATCACCTGCGGCGACGACACGATGCGGAATTCACGCGGCGTGAACTGCCGCGCCTCGCGCAATATCTCGCGCATGGCGTCGTAGGCCACGCTGCGCGCGGTCTTCACGATGCCCTGCCCGCTGCACGCAACGCACGGCTCGCACAGCATGTGGGCCAATGATTCGCGCGTGCGCTTGCGCGTCATCTCGACCAGCCCGAGCTGCGAGAAGCTGCCGGCGGTGGTCTTGACGCGGTCGCGCGCGAGCTGCTTGCGGAACTCGGCCAGCACCTGTTCGCGGTGGTCGTCGCGCCCCATGTCGATGAAGTCGACGATGATGATCCCGCCCAGGTTGCGCAGCCGCAATTGCCGCGCAATGGCTTGCGCCGCTTCCAGGTTGGTCTTGAAGATGGTGTCGTCGAAGTTGCGCGCACCGACAAAGCCGCCGGTGTTCACGTCCACCGTGGTGAGGGCCTCGGTCTGGTCCACCACGAGGTAGCCGCCCGACTTGAGTTCAACTCGCCTGCCCAGAGCCTTGGCAATTTCCTCGTCGACCGAATACAGGTCGAAGATCGGCCGCTCGCCCTTGTAGTGCTGCAGCTTGCCGGCCGCCTGCGGCATGTATTCGAGCCCGAACTTGAGCAGCACCTCGAACTGTTCGCGCGAATCGATGCGGATGGTCTGCGTGTCTTCGCTGGTCATGTCGCGCAGCACGCGCTGCAGCAGGCTCAAATCTTGGTGCAGCAACGACATTGGCGGCATCTTGCTCGATGCTTCGCGGATGCGCGACCAGGTCTTGCGCAGATACGCAATGTCTTCGGCCAGTTCGGCATCGGACGAGTCTTCGCCGTTGGTACGCAGGATGAAGCCGCCCGTGTTGGCGGGCACCACGCCGCCGCTGTCGGCCGCCGCGGCCGCCTCGATCAGCGCGAGCATGCGCGTGCGCAACGATTCGCGCTGGTCCGAAGGAATCTTCTGCGAAACGCCGATGTGGTTGTCCTGCGGCAGAAACACCAGCAGCCGGCCGGCAATGCTGATCTGCGTCGACAGCCGCGCGCCCTTGGTGCCGATCGGGTCCTTGATCACCTGCACCAGCAGCGACTGGCCTTCGAACACCTGCTTCTCGATGGGCACGATCGGCCCGCCATTGCGGTGGTCGCGCTCGGGTGCCGGTGTGCTGGGGCGCGAGCCCGGCGTGAACGGCGCCACGATGTCTGCCACGTGCAGAAAGGCCGTGCGTTCCAGGCCGACGTCGATGAAGGCCGACTGCATGCCCGGCAGCACGCGCGACACCTTGCCCAGGTAGATGTTGCCGACCAGCCCGCGCTCCAACGTGCGTTCGACGTGCAGCTCTTGCACCGCGCCGTGCTCGACCAGCGCCACACGGGTCTCCTGCGGGGACCAGTTGATCAGGATGTCTTGCATGGGATTGGAATTCTCAGGTATTGAAACCGGCGCTGCGAAGAAGCTGCGCGGTCTCGAACATCGGGAGTCCCATGATGCCCGAATAGGACCCGCTGATGTGCTCGATGAACGCGGCCGCCGCGCCCTGGATCGCATAGGCGCCGGCCTTGCCGAGCGGCTCGCCGCTTTCCGCGTAGCGCGCGACCTGCTTCCTGGTCATGGTGGCGAAGCGCACGCGCGAAACACTGAGTGCCGCATGGCGGCGGCGGCCATGCTGCAGCGCCACGGCGGTCAGCACGCGATGCGTGGTGCCCGACAAGAGTGCCAGCATGCGCTCGGCATCGCGTGCATCGTCGGGCTTGCCGAGGATGCTGCGGCCGAGGGCCACCGTGGTGTCGGCGCAGAGCACCGGCGCATCGGCGAGTCCGAGGCGCTTACGCCGCGCCACTGCGGCATCGAGCTTGAGCGCAGTGACGCGCTGTACGTAGGCGGTGGGAGATTCGTTGACCAGGACCGCCTCGAGCGATTCGGCATCTTCTTCAGGGCCAGCAAGGAGAAGCTCGTGGCGAATGCCGAATTGGCCGAGCAGCTGGGCGCGGCGCGGGCTCTGCGACGCAAGGTAGATGAAGTCTGGTGTCATTCCCGGTGGTACGGATGGCCCGCGTTGACCGACCAGGCCCGGTACAACTGCTCCACGAGCAGGACGCGCGCCATCGCATGCGGCAGGGTCAGGTCGGAGAGGCGGATGCGTTCGTGGGCTGCGGCCTTGAAGGCGGGGTCGAGGCCGTCGGGGCCGCCGATGACGAGGGCGACGTCGTCGCCCTCGCCCTGCCAGGCTTGCAGGCGCGAGGCCAGCGCCTTGGTGGTGAGCGAGGTGCCGCGCTCATCGAGCGCCACAATGCGCATGCCCCTGGCAATGGCGCCTTCGATGCGCTCGCGTTCGGCAGCGTAGATGGTTTCGAGCGACTTGGAACCGCGGGGTTCGGTCTTCACGGCCCGCAGCTCGAGCTTGAGCTCGGGCGGGAAGCGCTTGGCGTAGTCGTCCCAGGCAGTCTGAGCCCAGTCGGGCATGCGCTGCCCGACGGCGACCACCAGGAGCTTCATGCGCGGCGGGCTGGCGCCTTCTTGGCAGGCGCCTTCTTGGCAGGCGCCTTCTTTGCCGCGGGCTTCTTCGCGGCCGGCTTGCCGACCACCTTGACCGGCACGCGCGCCGTCGTGGTCTTCTTTGCCGGCGCCTTTTTGGCGGCGGTTTTCTTGGCCGGGCTGCGGCTGGCCTTCTCGGCCTTGGCTTCCTGCTCGGCCGCGCGGATGGCAGTCTTGGCCGCGCTGGTACGGCGCAGGTTGGGCATCTTGGCTACCACCGGCTTTTTCTCGTCGATGACCTTGGCGGCGGTTGCAAGGGCCGGCTTGGTGCCGCCGAGCTTGGCGCGCACTGGCTTGTCGCCCCAGATCTCTTCGAGGTGGTAGTACTGGCGGATAGCGGGCTGCATGATGTGCGCGACAGCCGCGCCGCAGTCCACGATGATCCACTCGCCGTTGTCCTCGCCCTCGATGCGCGGCTTGCCGAAGCCAGCCTCTCGCACCGCATCGCGAACGCTGGCGGCCAGCGCCTTGGTCTGGCGATTGGAGGTGCCCGAGGCAACGATCACGCGTTCGAACAGCGGTGAGAGATGCTCTGTGTCGAAAACCTGGATGTCCTGCGCCTTGACGTCTTCGAGTCCATCGATGATGGCTCGCTGGAGTTTTTGGGTGTCTTTCTTGGCGGCGGCTTCAGTGGTCATCAGGCAGGGCGGTAAAGGTGGTGTTGGTCAATATAGCGTGCAACGGCTGGCGGAACCAGCGAGGAAATGTCCTCGCCAAGCGCCGCACGCCGCCGTATATCGGTGGCGCTGGTGTCCATAACCGGCAGTTCGAGCGCTTCGAAACGCGCGCCAGCCGGAAGGCCGGGCAGCATCTTCGGATCAAAACGAGCAGTGCCGCCCGTCGATAATGCGCGATACGCTACAGAAACAATAGCAATGCCGAGTATAGCCTGCCAGCCGTGCCACTTCGGCAAGGCGCTGGCCTGGTCGGCACCCATGATCAGGACCAGCTGGGCTCCGGGCTGCTCCCGCTGCAATTCATGCAGGGTGTCGAGCGTGTAGGTGGGGCCATCGCGCAGCACTTCGCGGCTGTCGACCACCACCGTTCCCTTCAGCCCCGAAAAAGCCAGCCGCGTCATTGCAAGACGGTCTTGCGCCGGCGTCAGCGCCCGGCTCTTGTGCCAGGCCTGCCCCGTGGGTATGACGTGCAGTTCGGCCAGGCTGAGCTGCGAAAGCGCCGCCTCGGCCAATGCCACGTGGGCGTTGTGCGGCGGGTCGAAGGCGCCGCCGAAAATGCCGATGCGCGGGGGTGACTTGCTGGCAGGAGGGTTCACAACCAGTCGCGCCGCACGATGAAATCGCTGTAGAGCACGGCTTCGGGGCTGCCCGGCTCCGGCTGCTGACGGTAGGCCCAGCTTGCGAGCGGCGGCATCGACAGCAGAATCGATTCGGTGCGCCCGCCCGACTGCAGCCCGAAGTGCGTGCCGCGGTCCCACACGAGATTGAACTCGACGTAGCGTCCGCGCCGGTAGAGCTGGAATGCCCGCTCGCGCTCGCCCCAGGGCGTTGCGCGGCGGCGCTCGACGATGGGCAGGTAGGCCGGCAGGAAGGCATTGCCCACGGCGCGCAGCATTGCAAAGGCATTTTCGAATCCGCCCTCGGCGAAGTCGTCGAAGAAGATGCCACCGATGCCGCGCTGCTCATTGCGGTGCTTAAGAAAGAAATACTCGTCGCACCAGGTCTTGAAACGCGGATATTTGTCGTCGCCGAAGGCGGCGAGCGCATCGCGGCAGGTGGTGTGAAAGTGCACCGCGTCTTCTTCGAAACCGTAGCAGGGCGTCAGGTCCATGCCGCCGCCGAACCAGCACACAGGGTCTTTGCCCTCAGGCAGCGCAGCCAGCATGCGCACGTTCATGTGAACGATGGGCACATAGGGGTTGCGCGGATGGAACACCAGCGAAACACCCATGGCCTCGAACGGCGCGCCCGCGAGTTCAGGCCGGTTCTGCGTGGCCGATGGCGGCAGCTTCGCACCGCGTACCTGCGAGAAGCCACAGCCCGCACGCTCGAAAAGCTTACCGCCCTCGAGGATGCAGGTGAGGCCGCTGCCTTGCAGCGCCTCACCGGGTTCCTTCAGCCAGGCGTCTCGCGTGCAGGCGCCACCATCTGCCGCTTCAACCGCAGCGACGATGTCCTGCTGCAACTTGCGCAGGTAGTCGCCGACCGCTGCGGGATTAGTCTGTTGCATCAGGCGTGGGGAGTGCCGCGCGCGTGGACCGCGCGGTGCCCGATGTCCTTGCGGTATTGCGCGCCGTCGAAATTGATGCGCGCGGCGACTTCGTAGGCCCGCTGCTGCGCCAGCTTCACGCTGTCGGCCAGCGCGGTCACGCACAGCACGCGGCCGCCGCTGGTCTTGAGCTCGCCGTCTTGCTGCGTGGTGCCAGCGTGGAACACCACGGCATCCGGCGCTTCTGGCGGAATGCCGGTGATGCGGTCGCCCTTGCGCGGCGAGAGCGGATAGCCGTGCGCCGCCATCACCACGCCAAGCGCCACGCGCCGGTCCCACTGCAGCTCGACCTGGTCGAGCGTGCCGTCGGTGGCGTGCCAGAACACTTCGAACAGGTCGGACTTCAGCCGCATCATGATCGGCTGCGTTTCGGGGTCGCCCATGCGGCAATTGAATTCGAGCGTCTTCGGGTGCCCGGCTGCGTCGATCATGAGACCGGCGTACAGGAAGCCCGTGTATGGGATGCCGTCTTTTTCCATGCCGCGAATGGTCGGCAGGATGATTTCGCGCATGGCGCGCGCATGCACTTCGGCCGTGACGACCGGTGCGGGCGAATACGCGCCCATGCCGCCCGTGTTCGGCCCTTCGTCGTTGTCGAGCAGGCGCTTGTGGTCCTGGCTGGTGGCCAGCGCGGTCACGTTCTTGCCATCGCACAGCACGATGAAGCTGGCTTCCTCGCCCTGCAGGAATTCCTCGATCACGACGCGCGCGCCGCCATCGTTGTGCGACACGCCGAACTTGTTGTCGACCAGCATGAAATCGACCGCCTCGTGCGCCTCTTGCGCGGTCATGGCCACCACCACGCCCTTGCCGGCGGCCAGGCCGTCGGCCTTGACGACGATGGGAGCGCCCTTGGCATCGATGTAGGCGTGTGCGGCGGCCGCATCAGTGAAGGCTTCGTACTCGGCCGTCGGAATCTTGTGGCGCTTCATGAACGCCTTGGAGAACGCCTTGGAGCTCTCGAGCTGCGCGGCCGCCCGCGTGGGGCCGAAGATGCGCAAGCCGTGGGCGCGGAATTCATCCACCACGCCGGCCGCCAGGGGCGCTTCGGGCCCGACGACGGTGAGCGAGATCTTTTCCTTGGTGGCCCATTCGCGCAGCGCGGCGGGCTCGCTGATGTCGATGCAGTCGTAGCGCTCGTCGCTCACGGTGCCGCCGTTGCCCGGCGCCACGTACACGCGGCTGACCCGGCTGGCCTGCGCCAGCCGCCACGCCAATGCGTGTTCCCGGCCCCCTCCTCCAATTACCAGTACCTTCATTCGTGGGCCTTCTTCATTCGCTGTGGATCAATGGTCATTCATTCATTCGGAAAGTGCGGCGTTGTGATAGACCTCTTGGACATCGTCCAGGTCTTCGAGCACATCGAGCAGCTTCTGCATCCTGGCGGCGTCTTCGCCGATCAGTTCGATCGTGTTTTCGGCCCGCATGGTGACCTCGGCCACCTCGGGCTTGAGGCCGGCGGCCTCGAGCGCGTTCTTGACGGTTTCGAAATCGGCGACGGCCGTGATCACCTCGATGGCGCCGTCGTCATCGGTGACGACGTCTTCGGCGCCTGCTTCGAGAGCGGCTTCCATGACCTTGTCTTCATCGGTGCCGGGCGCGAAGATGATCTGGCCGCAGTGCTTGAACTGGAACGCCACCGAGTTTTCCGTTCCCATGTTGCCGCCGTGCTTGGAAAAGGCATGGCGCACCTCGGCCACGGTGCGCACGCGGTTGTCGGTCATGGTGTCGACGATGATCGCCGCGCCGCCAATGCCGTACCCTTCGTAACGAATTTCTTCGTAATTGACGCCTTCGAGATTGCCGGTGGCCTTGTCGATATTGCGCTTGACAGTGTCGATCGGCAGGTTGACCGCCTTGGCTTTTTCGACCGCCAGCCGCAGCCGGGGGTTGGCACTCAGGTCACCCCCGCCGGCGCGCGCTGCCACCGTGATTTCGCGAATGGCGCGCGTCCAGAGCTTGCCGCGCTTCTCGTCCTGGCGGCCCTTCCGGTGCTGAATGTTTGCCCATTTGCTATGTCCGGCCATGGCTTTCTATCTCGCAGTCTTGTGTTTTCAAAGCAGGCTCCGAGTTTACTGTCCGGCGCACACAACGGCTGGCGAGTCGGCGCCGAGGCGGCGCTCCCTTTTGGTGATAATCCCCCGATGACGCCATCGCCTTCCGTCGGGCCCGGGAATCCGACCACCCTGCCGCCGCACACCCCCTTGCCCCTGTACTACAAGAACGAGGCAGAGCACCAGGCATTCCTGCGCCGCATCTTCGATAGCACCGCCGCCGACTACGACCGGATCGAGAGCGTGCTCGCGTTCGGCACCGGTCCGTCTTACCGGCGGGAGGCCCTGACGCAGGCCGGGCTTGCCCAGGGTGCGCAGGTGCTCGACGTCGGCATCGGCACCGGGCTGGTCGCCCGCGAGGCGCTCAAGATCATCGGCCCGGCGGGCCGGCTGGTGGGCGTCGATCCCAGCGTGGGCATGATGGAACAGATCGACCTGCCGGGCGTGGAGCTGGTTCCCGGCGTGGCGGAGGCGCTGCCCCGCCCCGACGCCAGTTGCGACTTCGTGAGCATGGGCTATGCGATGCGCCACATCAGCGACGTGGCGGCCGCCTTCAGCGAGTTCCACCGCGTGCTGCGTCCCGGCGGACGCCTGGTCGTGCTCGAGATCACCAAGCCGAACGGCCGCATCGCCACTGCGCTGCTCAAAGGCTACATGCGCGCTGTGGTGCCGCTGATAGCCCGCGTGGTCGGGCGCCGCTCAAATACCTCGGAGCTGTGGCGCTATTACTGGGACACCATCGAGGCCTGCATCCCGCCAGAACGCGTGCTGGAGGCACTGCGCGCCGCCGGCTTCACCGACGTGCGCCGGCACGCAAGCCTGGGTGTCTTCTCCGAATACATGGCCCGCAAACCGGAAACCATCGTCGAGGCCGGCTGACCGTGCAAGTCCAGGGCGAAACCTCACATCTGCGCGTCGAGCGCCTTTCACTGCCCGCCTGCCTCGCGCTGGCCGCGAACGGTGCCGCGCCTTTTGCGGCGCTCGGCTACGGCACACCGCACGAGCTGGCGTGGATGCCAACGGTCAACGCACGCGTTCTTTCGGCGCAAGGTGCCATGGCCGACGTATGGCACGTGGCCGGTGCGAACGTCGAGTCGGGCACCACCGGCATCGCGCGCTGGCGCACCGACGGCCATTGGCTGCTCGGCGCCATCGATATCGACGAATCCGCGGAAGAACACAACCTCGCCGAAATTGCCCACCGCGCCTATCGCGATCTGTTCAAGACGCTGGACCAGGCCGCCACACCGCACCTGCTGCGCATCTGGAACTACCTGCCGCAGATCAATGCCGACGGCGGCGGGCTGGAGCGCTACCGCCAGTTCAACCTCGGGCGCCAGGAAGCCTTCTTCGAGGCCGGCCGCGCCGCCTTCGAGGGAGCGCCGGCGGCTTGCGCGCTGGGCATCCACCAGGGTGCGTTGTCGATCCGCTTCCTGGCCGGCCGAAAGGCACCGTTGCCAGTCGAAAACCCGCGCCAGGTCTCGGCCTACCGCTACCCGGAAACCTACGGGCCGCGCTCGCCCACCTTCTCGCGCGCCGCGCTGGCCGACATCGGCAATGGCGAGGTGGCGCTGTTCATCTCGGGCACCGCGAGCATCGTGGGCCACGAAACCGTTCATCACGGCGACGTGCTGGAGCAAACCCGCGAAACGCTGCGCAATCTCGAAGCCGTCATCGCGGCCGCCAACGGGCAGGTGACCCACGTCTCGGGAGCTTTCTCGCTCGCCACGCTCGACTGCGTGGTCTACGTGCGGCATCCGGCGGACACCGACAAGGTGCGCGGCGTGATCGAGAGCGCGCTCGGCGTCGGCGCGCCGCTGATCCGCCACGCTGTCTACCTGGAGGCGGACATCTGCCGCAGCGACCTGTTGGTCGAGATCGAAGCCCATGCGGTCGCGCCGGGTCGCCTGCGGGCCTGACCCGCTGCGATCGATCGGACCGGCGACCCCATGTCGATGACCCGCGTGCTGCGCATTCTCACGGCCATTCCACTCGCGTTGATGCTCTACGCGCTGCTGCTTTTCCTCGGCCTCATTTCGCTGGCCTGGAATTTCGTCGCCATGCTGCTTTATCCGGTGATGCCGGAGGCGCCGGCCCGCACGCTGGGACGGCTGACCATCGCCTTTGCGTACCGCATGTTCTGGGGCCTGGCCTCCGTGACCGGGATGATGCGCATCGACGCCAGCTGCCTGGACCCGATGCGCAACGAGCCCGGCGTGATCTTCGTCGCCAACCATCCCACGATGCTCGACGCTCTGCTGCTGGTGGCGCGGCTGCCGCGCAGCGCCTGCATCATGAAGGCCGACCTGCTGCACAACATCTTCCTTGGCGCTGGTGCGCGGCTCGCGCGCTACATCAGCAACGAGTCGGCCCGCACCATGGTGCGGCTGGCCGTGGCCGACTTGCGCAACGGCGGCCAGCTGGTGATCTTTCCCGAAGGCACGCGCACGGTAACGCCGCCGGTCAACCCCTTCGGCCACGGCGTGACGCTGATCGCCAAGCTCGCACAGGCGCCGATCCAGACCGTGTTCATCGAGACCGACTCGCCCTATCTCAGCAAGGGTTGGCCGCTGTGGCGCGTGCCGCCGCTGCCCATCGTCTTCAAGCTGCGGCTGGGCGAACGGTTCGCGCCGCTTCCGGACAGCCACGTGCTGCAATCGGAGCTGGAACAATACTTTCGCCAAAACATGGAACAGCGCGCCACCGACGCGTCCCCCGCATGCCAGACGCCTCGCGCACACACCTTGTCCTGATTCCCAGCTACAACACGGGCGAACGCCTGTTCTCGACGGTCCAAGCGGCGCGCGCTCAGTGGAATCCGGTCTGGGTGGTGGTGGACGGCAGCACCGACGGCACGGGCGAGCGCCTGCAGCAAATGGCCGCCAGCGACCCGGGTCTGCGGGTGTGGCTGCTGCCGCAGAACCAGGGCAAGGGCGCGGCCGTTCTGCACGGCCTCGGCGAAGCGCGCAAGGCCGGCTTCACGCATGCATTGACCATGGATTCCGACGGCCAGCACCCGGCCGATTTGATTCCCGCCTTCATGCACGCATCGCAGGTCCGACCCGAAACCATGGTGCTGGGCCGCCCGGTGTTCGATGCCTCCGCCCCGTTGCTGCGCGTGCGCGGAAGGCGCGTGTCCAACGGCTGGACCCAGCTCGAAACCCTGTTTGCCGGCGTGGGCGATTCGCTTTATGGGTTTCGCGTGTACCCCGTGGCTGACCTCATTGCTGTAATGCAGAAGCAGCCGTGGATGCGCCGCTTCGACTTCGACACCGAAGCCGTCGTTCGGCTCGCCTGGCGCGGCGTCAAGCCGGTGAACATCGATGCACCGGTGAAATACCTGACGGCCGAGGAAGGCGGGGTGTCGCACTTTCGCTATGGGCGCGACAACGTGCTGCTGACGTGGATGCACACGCGGCTGATGATCGAGTTCGTCTTGCGCCTGCCTGGGCTGCTGTGGCGCAAGGCCAGGCGCTTGCCGCCCTTTCAGGCCTGACATGAACTCGGCGGCGGCTAGATCATCCCGCCGTTGATCGAGATCACCTGCCCCGTGATGTAGGCCGCCTCGTCGCTCACCAGAAAAGAAGCCAGCGCCGCCACTTCCTGCGGCGTTCCGGCACGCTTCATCGGCACCATCTGGTTGACCACGGCGGGATCGAACGCCGCATCGGCCATTGGCGAGGCGATGATGCCCGGCGCAATCGCGTTGACGGTCACGCCGCGCGACGCCACTTCGAGCGAGAGTGCCTTGGTCGCGCTGTTGAGTGCGCCCTTGGCCGCGGCATAGTTGACCTGCCCGCGGTTGCCGGTCAGTGCCGACACCGAGGAGATGTTGAGAACGCGGCCCCAGCGCGTGCGCATCATCGGCAGCAGTAGCGGCTGTGTCACACGGAAGAATCCGTTAAGCGAAACGTCGATGACCTTGTGCCACTGCTCGGCGCGCATGCCGGGCAGCACGGCGTCGTCGTGCACGCCCGCGTTATTGACGACGATCTGCACAGGCCCGCTTTCGAGCATGCGTTCGCACGCCACCCGGCAGGCGTCGTCGCTGCGCAGGTCGAACACGTGGCACTCGGCCTTGCCGCCCGCGGCCACGATGGCAGTCGCCAGTTGCTCCACCGCTTCGGGGCGCGAGTTGGCATGCAGCAGCACCGTGGCGCCGTCGCGCGCCAGGCGCTCTGCCATGGCTGCGCCCAAGGCACCGCTGGCGCCGGTGATCAGCGCGCGTTTTCCTTCAAGAGTCATGGGTAAACCTCCGCCCTGCGGGCTGTGGTGCGAGTCCCTTCGGGCGGCCGGGCGGGACTCATGGCGTCGTGGCTCCGGTTGCAAGCGGCGTGTTCAGCACCACCACGGCGCGGCCTTCGGCCAGTACACGCCCAGCGCTGTCGTTCACCGCGAATTCATAGAGGATCTGGTTCGTGTCGCCCGAGAGGCGCCGCGCCTGCACCTGCAGCGCGCCGTCGACGGTCTCAAGCCGCGCAACCGAGAAGCGCACATTGCGCGCGCTCGCAAGGAACCCGGCCGACGGCGTGCTCCCCTCGGCCGCCAGCAGGCCGCCGTGCAGGGCCATGGCCTGGGCCGCGTACTCGATGGCGTTGGGCGCAAGCAACCCACCCGCCGTCCGCAACGGATTGTCCGGGTGCAGGTGTGTGCGGGTGCTGCAATGGATGGACTCGGCGTCCCAGCGATCGAGCCGCTCCAGCAGGCACATGCTGCCGCTGTGCGGAATGCGCTCGGCAATGCCGGCACGGTCGAGCGTCTCCGGGACCATGGTCACGCGGCGGGCTGCAGGTCGGCCACGAGCAGCACGTTGGCAAAGGGCGTGCCTTCGCTCATCGGAATGCTCTGCACGCGAAACTCCAGCCGCTGCAGCACCGCCACCCAGTCGGCCAGCGGGCGGCCCCAGGTGGGCGACACCTTGTGGCCGCGAATGCGCGTCACGGTGCGATCGACCCACTGACTGATGGCGAAGCCGCGCTTGCTCGACGCGTCGCCAATGCGCAGCAGCAGCCGGGCATTCGTATTGCTGCCGCGCCGCAACGCGTCGCGCACGCGCTGCAGCACGCTGTCTTGGGCGTCGATGTCGACATAGTGCAGCACGTCGAGAATCACGACCAGGTCGCACTCGGGCAGCGGTGCCGTGCACATGTCGGCGCAAAGCAGCCGTGGCGCCGGTTGCAGATGCCC
Organism: Variovorax sp. OV700; assembly: GCF_900099805.1. Lineage (GTDB taxonomy): Bacteria > Pseudomonadota > Gammaproteobacteria > Burkholderiales > Burkholderiaceae_C > Variovorax. The sequence goes on from NZ_FNDR01000014.1 coordinate 131,673, forward strand.
GATGGAGGCCGCAGCGCGCGCCACGTCCTTGGGCATCAGTTCGATGCCGGTGTAGTCGGCCGCCGTCGGCGTGGGCTTCCAGGACGAGGGCCAGCGGCCATGCGCCTGCATGCGGCTCATCGACGCCAGCAAGCTCGCGAAAAGCCCTTGCCCGCAGCCGATGTCGACCACGCGGCGATGCGCCGAGTCGATCAGGCCGCGTTCGAGCAGCCCGCGAAACACCGGGTCGCGCCCCAGCTTGCCACGCGCGAAATGCCAGGCGAAGCTGCCGCCCTTCTTGTAGGGAACGGTGGCATCCTCGTGAAGCTCGCGCCAGGCGGTGTCGGTGGAAAAAGGCGGCACAGCGCTCATGGTTCAAGGCCTTCCGGCAAGGTGACGGCGCGCAGTCCGCCGGCGCGCAAACGTTCGAGAAGCAAGGGCAATACCTCCAGCAACACGGGGATTCCCTCAGGAGTGCGCGCGGCATTGCCGTCGTGCAGAAGCAGGATGTCGCGCGCCTGCAGATTGCGGCCGAGGCGCGCCATGACCTTGGCAGGGTCGCCTTCCCGCGTGTCGAAGCCGCGGCGCGTCCAGCTCACCAGCGACAGGCCGAGCCGGTGCAGCACCGGCTCGAGGAACGGATTGCGCAAACCGGCCGGTGCGCGGAAACAGGTGGGCCGTTGGCCGGTGGTTTCGGCCAGGATGTCTTGCGCGCGCGCAATCTCGCTGGCAAAACCGCGGGGGCCGAGAAAGGAAAAATTGTGCCGATGGCGCGCAGTGTGGTTCTGGATGCTGTGGCCTCGCGCCACGATCTCGCGCGCCAATGCCGGGTGCGCAAGCACGCGTTCGGCAATGCAAAAGAAGGTGGCACGCTGGCCGTGTGCGTCCAGCAGGTCGAGCACCTTGGGCGTGACCTCGGGGTCCGGGCCATCGTCGATGGTGATCGCCACCTGACCCCGGGCGCCGGCCGCTTCAGGCAGCCGCGTGACGTTGGGCCCCAGCAGGCTGCTGCGCGGCGTGAGCCCCGCGCCGGTGATCAGCGCATGGTTCAGCACGATGGCGCCGATGGCCCAGGGCATGGCGCCCGGCACCAGCGCGCCCGCACCGATGGCCGCCACGTGCCAGGCCGCGCTGGCGCGGATGGCCGGCGGCCAGGGCCAGGATTCGGACGGTGCGGCAGAAGCGGAAGACATGGCGCGGGATTGTCCCATCAGCCGTGCGCGGGCGGCGATGCCACCCGCCGGGCAAATGCGGCCGACAGCAGCAAGGCCAGCAAGGCACCCGGTGCGACCACGCGGCCGATCGACGACAGCGCCGGGATGTCCGAGATCGCAATCAGCCCGAAGGAGACCACCGTGGTCAGGTTGGCCAGCATCAGCGAGGCCAGCGTGTCCTCGTCGGCGCGCCCGGCCACGCGCAGCTGGTCGAAGAACAGCGCGTAGTTGGAGCCCACCGCCACGATCAGCAACAGCCCTACCAAGTGCAGGATGCCCAGCGGGACCTGAAGCACGGCCATGCCGCCCAGCGTGAGTACCACCGCGACCACCAACGGCTGGCACACCGCGAGCAGGCGCTTGCCCGAACGCAGGTAAATGCCGAGCAGCACCACCACGGCCAGCGCGCCGAGCAGCACCTGCACGAAGGCCTCGTGCAGATAGCGCTGATAGAGCCCCGCGAGTTCGCGGCCGACGTCGACCACCTGCACTTCGGGCACACCCGCCAGCGCCCTTTCGAGCCGGCCCGCATTGAAGTTCGGACCAGGATGCAGAACCACCAGCGTCGACCAGCCGCCTCCCGGGCGCTGGTACATGAGCGTGTTGACCACAGAACCGAGCGGCCCGCCGGTCAGGTCGGCGCGCCGCACCGGCGCCAGCTTGCGCGCGGCCTCGACGTCGGCCAGGAAAGGCCCGAGGCGCGTGGCCGGGAGCGGTGAGCCTTGCGTGGCCTCGGCCAGCCGGGCGCGCAGCGCCTCGCTCTCGGGCAGGCTGGCCAGGCGGGCCGCCTGCGTCGCCACGCTCGGCAGCACGCGGGTGACGGCCTCGAATCCGCCGAGCTCTCCCTTGTCGACCAGCGTCTCGAGCCGCGCCGTGGCGGCTTCGGTGTTGCGCAATGCCGTTTCTTCATCGGCGCCGTAGACCACCACCAGCGTTCCGCCGTCGCCAGTTCCGATGTCGGCACGCAGCATTTCGTCGAGTTGCTGTGCCGACTTGGGCACCGGGCTCATCGCACCGAGGTCGGCGCGCCAGAGATGGCCGCCCTGCCAGATCACGATCACCAGCGCGGCGGCGCCAAGCCCGGCCAGCACCCAGCGCAGGCGCGGCAGGCCGCGCACTAGCACGCCGGCAGCGTGCGCCATGTACCTGCGCATGCCCATGCCGGTGGCGCCATCGGGCGCGAGCATGGGCAGCGCATAGCGCGTGGCCAGCGCGGCAGCCACGAGCCCCGCGATGGAAAACACACCCAGCTGCGCCAAGCCCGGAAATCCCGAGAACACCAGAGCCGCGAAACCGCACACCGAGGTCAGCAGCCCGAGCCGCACGGTGGGCCAATGCACCTCGCGCCAGCGGGCCCAGCCGGTGCCGGCCACGGCGGCGCCGCGGGCCTGGATCAGGTAGTAGATGGCGTAGTCGACCGTCTCCCCGATCAGCGTGCTGCCGAAGCCCAGCGTCATGCCGTGCACCGAGCCGAAAACCACGCTCACCGCGGCGGTCCCCACCACCACGCCGGTGGCCACCGGCAGGAACGCGATGACCAGCGCGCGCGGCGAGGCGAACGCCAGCAGCAGCAGGCCGCCCATCACGATGCCGCCGACGATGGCCAGGTGAATGGCCTCGGTCTTGATCTTGTCGCGGCTCAGCACGGAGAACACGGGCGGCCCGCTCAGCAGCAGCTTCGGCCTGCCAGCCTCGGCCATGCCCTGCGTTGCGGCGTCGAAGGCCGCCTGCACCCGCGCAATGGCCACGGCCTGCGCATCGAGATCGCTGCCCGCCGCGCGTGTGGTGGCGATCATGAGCGCGCGGGGCGCGGTGCGCGACATCCAGACGCCGTTCTCGCTGCGCGGCGCGCTGGCCGGCGTCAGCTCCACCGCGATGCGCTGCGTTTCGCCGGTCGGATCGCGGTCGAGCAATGGCTTGATCGCATTGCCGGCCGGCGTGCCCAGCATCGACAGCGTTTCGTAGATCGCGTCACGCAGGCCGGCGACCGTGAACTGCTCGGGCCGCACGCCGGGCGAGAGTTGGTAGCGGTGCTCGAATACCCAGGTGCCGGCTTCGCTCCAGTCGCCGGTGTCGCCGTTCTGGATCAAGTCGAACAGCTTGCTTTCGCGCATCGCCTTGGCGACGGCGCGCGATACCGCGGCGCGCTGCTCCAAGCTGGCACCGCCTTCGATGCCGAGCATCAGCGTTCGCGACGCCACGCCGCTTTGCAACTGCTCGATGAGCACCTGCTGCCGAACGTCGGGGCTCTTGGGCAGGAAGGCCGAGAGATCGGCGCTGAAGTGCGTGCGCGCGATCTGCAGCGCGCCGCCGAGCAGGACCAGGGCCCAGACCAGCAGCACCACCGCCCGGCGCCGCCAGCTCGGCGGGCCTTCGCCGGTCTCGGGTGCCCTCACGGCGTGGTGCGTCCGGCGGCGCCCGGGCGTTCGGGCGTGATGTTCATCACCGAGCGGTCGCCGCCGACGAATTCCATTTCGAGGCCGATCACCTCGCTGGCGCGCCCGCTGATGCGGATGCTGCGCACCTGGGCGGCAAGCCGGCTGTCGGCCGGCAGCAGGTCGAGCGTCCAGTTGGCGGCCGAGCCGCTCACCGTGCTGCGGAAATACCGCTGCAAGGTCGTGCCGTCGCCGCTCAGGGTGCCGCGCATGGCTTCGACCAGGCCGAGCAGTTCGGGCATGCTGTCGAGCGTCAGCGTGCGGTTACGGCCGCCGCGCGACAGCGTGAGTGTGTTGCCTTCGACCGCCATCGTCTCCTCGCGTGGCGACAAGGTGCGCCGCACCAGCTTGTCGGGGGCGTTGAAACTCAGTGTGCCGCGCGAATCGAGCGGGCCTTCGAGGCCGTGCACGAAGCGCTGTTCGGTGAAGCGGGCTTCGCCGCTTTTCTGCTTGGAAAGCAGCCCCATCAGCTCGGGCAGGTCGAGAGCCCAGGCCGGCGCGGCACAGCAGGCCAGTGCCAGCAGCAAGCTCCTGCACAGCCAGTCAAACCGAATCTTCGAGCCAGAAATCATGAAAGTTGAACCAGTTGTACGGATAGGCGCGGCACAGCGCTTCCAGGCGTGTCACGTAGGCTTCGACCGCCGCCTGGATACGGCGTTCCCGCTCGGCGGCGTCGATTGACCGCTCGCCGAAGTCGGCCAGGAGGTCGAATTGAACATCGTAGCGCGCGCCGCCGCCATAGAGGCCGGCCATGAAGAACACCTTGCGCCGCAGCAGCGCCGCAAGACGGAACGGGCCGTCGTTGAAGCTTGCTGGCTGGCCGAGGAACGGCAGCACGATGGTGTTGCCGCGCTGCTGCGCCGGCTGGTCTTCGCTGCCCGGCAGGGTGCGGTCGGCGAGCATGCCGCCGAGGCCGCCGCCATCGAGCCAGTCGCGCAGCGCGAGCATCGAATGCGGGCGACCCAGCGCGATCACGTGAGGCCGCAGTTCGGGCAGGCTGATGGCGTTGAGGATGGCCGTGATGCGCTGCGCATTGTCGGGATACATCAACATTGCGAGCCGAAGCTCTTGCTTGTGCTCGCTTTTTTGCTTGCAGGCGCCCATCGCCTCGAAGCTGCCGACGTGCGCACCCAGCAGGAAGGCGCCGCGTCCGCCCAGCGCCTCGGCTTCCAGCGCGGGGTTGCCTTTCACCTTCACGTCGAACAGATTCATGCGCCCGCGCAAGAAATACACGCGGTCGAGCACGGTGGAGGCAAAGGCATGCAGCAGGCGGTAGCCGTCGATCCAGCCGGCCTGCGGACCGATGGCCCTGAACAGGTAGCGCTTGATGTGGCGGCGCGGCGCGGGCGCGAACAAGAGAAAGTACAGGCTGATCGGCGGCAGCAGCAGGCGCGTCAAATGGCGCCCACAGACCAGCGCCACAAGGCAGATGAGACGCAGGGCCAGCATGTTGCTGCGCTCGGGCGTGTGCGCCCAGTCGCCGCGGTGCCCCGCTTGCGCTGCGTCGTTCACGGCGCGCGTTTCGGCATCGGTGTGCTTCATCACGCGGACTCTTGCACGGCGGCCCAGCGGCCGGTGACAGCCACCACGCCGTCACAGCGCACGTCGAAGCGCACGCCGCGCGAGCCGCCGGACTCGGGATGCAGCTCGATCGAGAGCATGCTGCCGGGCCGCACGGGCGCGAGAAACTTGGCGGCCGCCAGCGTGGGATGGCTGCCGAGGCGCGCGACCAGCGCGGGCACGCGCTGCATGGCTTCCATCACCTCGGCCAGAATCAGCGCGCCCGGCAACAGCGGCTGACCCGGAAAATGGCCGGCGAATGCCGGATGGTCGATGGGCACCGCATGGGCGAGCTGCACCGGGGTGGTGTCGTCTGCAAGCTGTGCGAGCGCGAATTCGCGCAGTGCCCGTACCGTGAGCTTGCCTGTGCCTTCGCGCGGAAAGGCCTTCACCTGGACCACGCGGCGCGGCACGAACACCGGCTCCAGCCTCTGGCGCAGCGCCGCGATGATTTCGCCGGCCGAGAGCGTGGGCGCCACCACGAAGGCAACGGGGCGCACCACCCCGTCGGCCACTTCGTCGGGCAGCCAGAACGCGCCGTCCTCCACGCCCGCAATGCTGTTGAGGTGATAGTTCAGATGCGCGAGCGAACTGCGCCGGCCCGCCACGTGGATCAGGTCGTTGGCGCGGCCGAACAGCCGGAAGCGGCGCTCGTCGAGCAGTTCGAGCACGTCGGCCATGGGCGTGGGCTCGGGCAGGAAGTCGCCGCTGAAGATGAAGCGCTCGGGGCCGTCGCCCTCGCCTGACTCGGCATGCACGCGGATATCGCCGAAGTTCTCCCAGATTTCGCTCTGGGTGGTGCGGCGGGTGGCGACCTGGCCCGATTCGGTGCTGCCGTAGATTTCGATCAGCACGCCGCCGAGCGCCTGCTCGGCCTGGGCCGCAAGTTGCGGCGACAGCGGCGCGGTGGCGGAAAGAATCAGGTCGACCGCCGGCAGTTCAATCCCTGACAGCAGCAGCGTCTTCAGATGGAAAGGCGTGGTGACCAGCGCGCGCGGACGCGGCACCGATGCCAGGGTTTTGGCCACGTCGGCCGGAAAGAATGGCCGCCCGCTTTCAAACGCGGCGCCGCCGAGCATGGCCAGGAGTGCTGACGATTCCAGCCCATAGCTGTGCTGCACCGGGACGGTTGCCACCAGCGTCAGGCCGGCGAGCGACGGCAGCCCGAGCAGGCTGGAGAGCCGCTCCACCGCCACCGCCACGTCGCCGACCAGCGTGTCCCACCTCTTGGCGTGCGGCTGGGGCACGCCGGTGGAGCCGGAAGTCAGCAGACTCACCGCGTGCATGGCACCGTCGATGAGCGGTACCTCGAGGCCGTCGCCGCCTTCGGGGCTGGAGCGGTCCTCGATCAGCACGCGCGGCATGCCGGGCGTGGCGAGTCCGGCGTCGTCGGTCAGCGCGAAAAGCTTCGATCCGCCGGATTCGAGCAGGCGCGCCAGCGTGTCGGGCCGCGTGTCGGGCGGCAGGAGGCTCGCATGGCCGCGCACCAGCGCAGCCGCCAGGCTGACGGCAAAGGCGTAGCGGTCGACGCACAGGTTGACGGCTTTCCCCTCCGCCGGCAGCACCGGCGCAAAGCGGGCCACGTCGGCCAGGAACTGCCGCGTGCTGACCGGCACGCCGGCACGCCAGGCCAGGGGTGCATCGAGATCCCGGTTGGCGATCAGCGGCAGCAGGCGGGTGTCGGCGGTCACGCGGGTGGCCCCTGTTTCACCGGCCGCCGGTGCCGTGGTCGATGGTGGATGTGCCCTGGAAGGCGCGCACCGCGTCGATGAGCCGCGTGCGCTCGAATTCGGGATGCAGCCGATAGCGCACCAGGTGCTCGCCCACGAAAAGAAGCGTTACCGAAAGCGGGGTAAGCACGTTCGCGAGCAGCGACCAGGCTGAAAAAGGCAGAGTCAGGTACACCACGATGGACGACACCACGACCAGCGCGAAGTAGACAGTCCAGATGCGGGTGAGCTGCGTGGTGTAGGCCAGCATGTGGCCCTTGAGCGGATGCACGCGCTGCGCGAACTGCGTGATCAGCGGAAGCCCCGGGCCGCGCAGCGAGGCGCCGAACCAGCCGCACAACAGGCCGTTGATGGCGACGTGCTGGAACACATAGAGCCGGTTGGTGTCGCCCGCCTCACCGAGGAACACGAGCGCGAAGCCCCCGATGCCGAGCAGCATTGCCGCAATGAAACCCAGGCGGCCGAACTTGCTGGCGGCAAAGCCCATGGCGGCAAGCCAGAGCGGGCCGAGCAGGACCACCACAGCCCACGGCTCGGTGGGGTGGAACAGCATCATCCAGTGAGAGAGGCCGGCATAGGCCACCCCCACCAGCAGCAGGAGCGCCAGTCGCCATCGTGACATGGATCAGGAAGCGCTGCGATGCTGGGCGACGTGGGTCGCGAGCGTGCGCAGCGACTGGAAGATCTGTTGGTTGCGCTCGTCGTCCGAGCGCAGCTGGAAGCCGTAGCGCCGGGACACCTCGAGTGCAACTTCGAGGATGTCGATCGAGTCGAGGCCGAGGCCTTCGCCGTACAGCGGATCGGTCGGCACGATGTCTTCGGGTGCCACTTCTAGATTGAGCGCGTTCACCAGCAGGACGGCCAATTCTTTTTCAATCGGCGACTGTTCAGGTGAATCGCCAACGGCGGGAATGGGGGGCTGAGCAGTCGATGACAAGAAAACCTCCTGAAACTTTTTCGGTTACTACCTCGGGGGTCGTGGATTATAGGAGGGCCGCTTGATTAGACTGCCCGCTTCGATACGACCCGGAGCCCCGCATGGCCGACCCCCTTCTCATCGCACGCCACGACACCATCGAGTGCGCCCTGCTGCCCAGCCTGGCCAACCGCCACGGCCTGATCACCGGCGCCACCGGCACCGGCAAGACGGTCACCCTGCAGACCATGGCCGAGAAGCTTTCGAGCATCGGCGTTCCGGTGTTCATGGCCGACGTGAAGGGCGACCTGACCGGCATGAGCCAGAAAGGCGCCATCGGCGAAAAGATGGCGGCCACGCTGAAGGAACGCGGCATCGATCTGCCCGAATCGGCCGCCCGCCCGGTCACCCTGTGGGACGTGTTCGGCGAACAAGGCCATCCGGTACGTGCCACCGTTTCCGACATGGGCCCCCTGCTGCTGGGCCGCATGCTCGACGTGAACGAAACCCAGGCCGGCGTGCTGAACCTGGTGTTCAAGATCGCCGACGACAACGGCCTTCTGCTGCTCGACCTGAAGGACCTGCGCGCCATGCTGCAGTACGTGGGCGAGAACGGGAGCCAGTTCACGACCGAGTACGGCAACATCAGCGCTGCCAGCGTGGGCGCCATCCAGCGCGGCCTGCTGCAGATCGAAACCCAGGGCGGCGACAAGTTCTTCGGCGAGCCGATGCTCAACATCGCCGACTTCATGCAGACCGTGGGCGGCAAGGGCGTGATCAACATCCTGGCGGCCGACAAGCTCATGAATTCGCCGCGGCTCTACGCCACCTTCCTGCTCTGGATGCTGTCCGAGCTGTTCGAGCAACTGCCCGAGATCGGCGACCCCGACCAGCCGAAGCTGGCCTTCTTCTTCGACGAGGCCCACCTGCTCTTCAACGAAGCGCCCAAGGCGCTGGTCGAACGCATCGAACTCGTGGTGCGGCTGGTGCGCTCCAAGGGTGTGGGCGTCTATTTCGTGACGCAGAACCCGCTCGACATTCCGGATTCGGTGCTGGCGCAGCTCGGCAACCGCGTTCAGCACGCGCTGCGCGCCTTTACCCCGCGCGACCAGAAGGCGGTCAAGGCCACGGCGACCACCATGCGCCAGAAGCCGGGCCTGGATATCGAAACCGCCATCACCGAACTTGCGGTGGGCGAGGCGCTGGTGAGCTTTCTGGATGCCAAGGGGCGCCCGAGCGTGACCGAGCGCGTGTACGTGGTGCCGCCCGGCAGCCAGATCGGCCCCATCACACCTGCACAGCGCCAGGCGGTAATAGCCAATTCACTTGTGGCCGGCGTGTACGAGAAGACCGTGGACCGCGAGTCGGCTTACGAAAAGCTCAAGGGCCGCGCCGAAACAGCGCCCGATGCACCGCCGGTCAAGTCGGGCGGCAAGGGCGCGGCCGAATCGTCCGAAGGCAGCAGCATGCTGAACGACCTGCTCTTCGGCAGCACCGGTCCGCGCGGCGGCAAGCGCGACGGCCTGGTGCAAACCATGGCCAAGTCGGCGGTGCGGACCATGGGCACCTCGGTGGGCAAGGAAATCTTGCGCGGCGTGCTGGGCGGGATTTTCGGGGCCAAGAAGCGCTAACCGAGGTGGGCCGGCCGGTTCCGGGCCGGGCAATCGGCTTACCAGCGCAGCAAGCGCGGCCCGAGCACGGCGCCCACCAGCACGGGCAGCGCGATGCCGCTGACGTACCAGACCGCCAGGAAAGGTGCCGTCAGTTCCATGCAGTGCAGCGCATAGACGGCGGCCCCCACCCCGCCCGCCAGTCCGCCGGCGGCCGCACCAGCTAGAGCCGGCCGCGTGGGCGCCAGGCCTTTCAACGCCATCAGCGCCGCGGCGAAGACCGGCAGTGCCATCAGCCCGATGCTGAGTGCGCAAACGCGCCACGACTCGCCCATGAGCAGGGGCATGCGCTCCTGCGGCGGCGCATTGAACCAGGCCATGGCCGCCAGCACCCACACCGCGAGCACCGGCACGGCGACGCCGAGCCAGGCGCGCCGCACCTGCACGCCGGGGCGCGCGAGGCGCTGCACCATCACGAAGGCGGCCACCGCAATGCACAGCGGAAACAGCACCTTGACCCAGAACATCGGCCAGAACATGGCCTGAACCAGATCGCGGCGCAGGCCGTACTCGGTGAACAGGATGGCGAACGACAAGGGCAGCGCCGCCAGCAGCGCAAAGGCCAGGCGGCGCCCCGCGGCACGGCGCGGCGCGGCTGTGGAGCCGGTGGCCAGCATGGCGACGAGATCGTCGGTCTTCATGATGCCTTGCCTCCCATCTTTGCCGCGAGCGCCTTGAGCCCGCGATGGATGCCCACCTTCACGGCCGACTCGGACATGCCGGTCAGGCTGGCGGTCTCGGCCACCGAAAGGCCTTCGAGCTTCACGTGCACGATCGGCAGGCGCTGGCGCTCGGGCAGCGTCTGCAGCAGACCGCCCAGGTCGCGGCGCGCGTCGCTGGCATCGGTAGCCGATTCGGCGAACACCGCCAGGTCGTCGTCCAGCGGGTCATGCAGCGCTTCGCGCGCGGACTTGGCGCGCAGCAGGTCGATCATCTTGTAGCGCGCAATCGCATGCACCCAGGCCGTCAACGGCTGGTCGCTTTGGTAAGTATGGCGCTGGTTGTGCATGGCGAGCAGGCATTCCTGGACAAGATCTTCCACTTCATCGGGCCAGCCGAACAGGCGCTTGCCCAGAAAGGCGCGCAAGTGCGCGCTGAGTTTTTGCAGGAACTCGCGATAAGCCGCTGCGTCGCCGTCCAGGCCGCGCAGGAACAGGCTCCGCAGCGCCGCCTCGGCTTCGCTCATTCGCGTCCTGCTGTCCACTGTGTTTCGTACCATCGGACCGGCTGGTTACAGCCCTTTCGAAAAAAGATTCCGCCGGATTGTGCCGTGCCCGGCGGCGGCGCCGGGATCGATGCTCGGCTAAGCTCGCCCGAACCCATGCAAGGAGCGCCCCATGCAAGCTGTCGCCTCGTGTCTCCCGGGCCGTGAACACCGCCCGGCCAGGGCCTGAAGCCGATGCTGTCCGGACTCGCTTCGAACCCCTGGGCCTATCCGGCGCTGGAAGTGGTGCACATCGTCGGCATTGCGCTGCTGTTCGGCGGCCTGCTGGTTTTCGAGCTGCGCGTGCTCGGCCTCGGCCGCGAGCTTTCGGCGCCGCAACTGGCCCGACTGACGCTGCTGCCGGCACTGGTCGGTTTCGGGCTGTGCGCCGCTACCGGCCTCACGATGTTCTCCACGCAGCCGGGCGAACTGCTGGCCAACAGCGCGTTCCGGGTCAAGCTGGTCCTGATCGGCCTGGCGGGCGCCAACGCCATCTGGTTTCACGTTCGCGGCGGCCCCGCCGCGACTGGCAGGGTGGCCAAGGTGCAATGCCTCATGTCGTTGGGGTTTTGGCTCGCTGTCATCATCTGCGGGCGCTGGATTGCCTACATCTAAGCCAAGGAGACCGAGATGATTCAGAGACGACGCTTGTTGGTTGCCGGTTCGCTGGGCCTGGCCTTGCCGGCCTGGGCGCACCATGGATGGAGCAGCTTCGACCAGGACCGGCCGCTCTACCTGGAGGGGCGTGCGACCAAGGTCATGTGGCGCAATCCGCATGGCGAGCTGGAGCTCGAGCTGCCCGAGAACCCCACGCTGCCCGCCGACCTGAAGCAGCGCGCGTTGCCCAGGCAAAGCGCGACCGTCGATGGCCCCGGTCTGCTGGCCAGGGCGCAGCTACCGACGCGCCGCGACCGCAAGTGGACCATCGAACTTGCGCCGCTCACGCGCCTGCAGGCTTGGGGGCTGGACGAGATCAAGCCCGGCACCCAGGTGGCCGCGCTGGGCTTTACCTTCACCGGCGAAAAGGGCGAGCCGGTGCTGCGCGCCGAATACCTGTTCGTGGGCGGCAAGGCCTACGGCCTGCGCTCCTCACCAGCCTGAGGGGCACTCTGGCCGCGGTAAATGCCGCGGCCGTCGGCGGCACTGACGACGTTCGCGCCCTGCTTGCCAGCCGCGCGAGTGATCGGTACATTGCATTTTTTGAGGGCCTCCAATGTCCGCAGATAGCACAGCGACCCCTTCGGCGACCCCGGCAGTCCCGGCGATCCCCACGCTTCCAGCAACCCCTGCCGTCTCCCCCCTTCCCCCGCTCCACCCTTCGTCGTCGACCGGGCACATCCGGCTGACCTCCCATGCCGGGGGATTCGGCGCGCTGCCGATCCGATGGGGCGCGGCCTCGGCCACCGAGCGCGGGCCCGTGGTGGGCACCACCACGAAGCGGGCGCATCGCAACGTCATCGGCACGCACAGCGGGTCCTACAGCGTGTACCGCGCTCTGGCCGTGGCGGCCGGCGCCCTCAAGCGCGAACACAAGGCCGACCTGACCAACACCGCGCCAACGGACGTGATCGGCCCTTACCCGCAATGGAGCGAACCCGGGCGCATCGTCTCGCTCGACCCCTGGGGCGCGTTGGTGGCCGATGTGTTCTCCGCCGAGCTGGCGGCGGGCTACGACATTCGCCCGACCATCGCGATCACCAAGGCGCATGTGATCCTGCCCGAGGTGATCGAGGCGCTGCAAAGTGGTCGCCTCAAGGCCGACGGCCACTTTCTGACCGCCGGCGGCGCCGCCATGGTGACCAAGGCCGCCATCGAGCCCGTGTGGTACCTGCCCGAGGTGGCGCGGCGCTTCGGCTGCTCCGAGACCGACCTGCGCCGCACGCTCTTCGAAGAGACCGGCGGCATGTACCCCGAGCTCGTCACGCGCTCCGACCTGGAGGTGTTCCTGCCGCCGATCGGCGGGCAGACGCTCTACATCTTCGGCAACCCGCGCGACCTGGCCAACCCGGAGGTAGAGCTCACCGCGCGCATCCACGACGAGTGCAACGGCTCCGACGTGTTCGGCTCCGACATCTGCACCTGTCGCCCCTACCTCACGCACGCCATCGAAGAGTGCATCCAGGGCGCGCAGCGCGGCGGCGTCGGCCTCATTGCCTACTCGCGCAAGGAAGGACGCGCGCTCGGCGAGGTGACCAAGTTCCTGGTCTACAACGCCCGCAAGCGCCAGGTCGGCGGCGACACGGCCGACCAGTATTTCGCGCGCACCGAGTGCGTGGCCGGCGTGCAGGACATGCGCTTCCAGGAGCTGATGCCCGACGTCTTCCACTGGCTCGGCATCAAGAAGATCCATCGGCTCGTGTCGATGAGCAACATGAAGTTCGACGCCATCACCGGCTCGGGCATCGAGATCGGCGAGCGCGTGAACATTCCCGACGAACTGATTCCGGCCGACGCCCGCGTCGAGATGGACGCCAAGATGGCCGCCGGCTATTTCACGCCCGGCCCGGTGCCGGACGCCGAGGAACTCAAGAAGGCCAAGGGCCGGGGATTGAGCGAATGAACGACAAGAAGGAAAAAAGCAGCGACTACCTGCCCGCAGACGGTTCAGGCAACCTGCCGCCGGGCAGCGCAGGCGACATCGATCCCGCAATCGAATTTGCGCCGGACACCGGCCACCCCGCGGGTGCCGCCACCGTGCTGCGCACCACGGCTGCAATCCGCGAACGCGCGGCCGCGCTTCTGGCGCGCGCGCGCCGGGGCGAGTCGCAGTGGTTCCGCATCGGCGGAGCCGACGCGCTGGACGACGCGGCCCGCACGGTGGCCGAGGTCACGCGCGAGCGCTACCCCTGGGACACCATCCCGTACCACAGCCGCTGGCGCCACTTCGAGGCCGGCGGCGTGGACCGTCTGAAGCAGCTCGACCAACTGCTCGGCAAGCGCATCGACGCCCGGCAGCGCGCCCGCGCGCACATCGACCTGGTGCTGGTGAGCGTGCTTCTCGATGCCGGCGCGGGGCCCGACTGGCACTACACCGAGCCTGCCTCGGGCGGGCGCTTCACGCGCTCCGAAGGATTGGCCGTCGCGAGCTTCCATGCTTTCACCAGCGGACTGTTCTCGTCCAACCCCGACCATCCGCTGCAGGTGGATGCGGCCGGGCTGCGCGGCCTCGTGACCGACCGGCTCGGCGACGCCTTCCAGGTCAGCGACGTCAACCCTCTGGTGGGCCTGACCGGCCGCGCGGTGCTGCTGCGCCGGCTCGGTGAAGCCATGAGCGAGCAACCCGAGACTTTCGGCGACGACGGCCGGCCTGCCGGCATGTTCGATGCGCTGGTCGCGCCGTTCGGCGCCGCCGCGCCGCCCACGGCCGAGATCACGGCACACCAGATCCTGTCGCTGCTGCTCGAAACGCTGTCGGGCATCTGGCCCTCCGCCAATGCCATCGACAGCATCGCGGCCGATGGCAGCGACGCCACGGGCGGCGTCGGCTGGAGCGACCCGACCCTGGCGCTCGGCGACTGCTGGCGCCACAGCGCGGTGCGCGGCCCGGGCCTCACCAACGGCTGGATGCCGTTCCACAAGCTTTCGCAATGGCTCACCTATTCGCTGCTTGAGCCCTTCGAATGGGCGGGCGTGAAGGTGCGCCATCTCGATGCGCTCACCGCCCTGCCCGAGTACCGCAACGGCGGCCTCTTGATCGACAGCGGCGTGATCGTGCCGAAGGATCCGGCCTTTCTTTCGCGCGTCTGGAAAGCCGGGGACGAGTTCATCGTCGAGTGGCGCGCACTCACCGTGGCGCTGCTCGACGAACTGGCGCCGCACGTGCGCAAGATGCTCGACCGCACCGCGGAAGAACTGCCGCTGGCCTGCGTGCTCGAGGGCGGCACCTGGGCCGCCGGCCGCGTCTTGGCACAGCGCTTGCGTGACGGAGCGCCACCGCTCCTGATCGAAAGCGACGGCACCGTCTTTTAGACTCCCCGCATCAGCAACGGCAGAAATAAAAATCCAATGAGCAACGTCCATCTCCTCGACCATCCCCTCGTCCAGCACAAGCTCACGCTGATGCGCCGCAAGGATGCCTCCACCAACAGCTTTCGCCGGCTCCTGAACGAAATCAGCATGCTCATGGCCTACGAGGTCACGCGCGACATGCCGATGCAGGACATCGAAGTCGAGACCCCGCTCGAAACCATGCAGGCCAAGGTCATCGACGGCAAGAAGCTGGTGCTGGTGTCCATCCTGCGCGCGGGCACCGGCATCCTCGACGGCATGCTGACCGTGGTGCCGGGCGCGCGCGTCGGCCACATCGGCCTGTACCGCGACCCCAAGACGCTCACGGCCGTCGAGTACTACTTCAAGATGCCGGGCGAAATGGAGAACCGCGACGTGATCGTGGTCGACCCGATGCTGGCCACCGGCAACTCGGCCGTGGCCGCGGTCGAGCGCCTGAAGGAGCTCAACCCCAAGTCGATCAAGTTCGTCTGCCTGCTCACCTGCCCCGAAGGCATCGCGACCATGCAGAAGGCCCACCCCGACGTGCCGATCTACACCGCCGCGATCGACCGAGAGCTCAACAGCCACGGATACATCCTTCCCGGATTGGGCGACGCCGGCGACCGCATCTTCGGCACAAAGTAAAGCCGACGCCCCCTGGTGGCGGCCGCTGTCGATCTGGCAGCAACAAGAAGATTTCCATACCTCGAGGAGAAGCACCGTGACAGCACGCCGTCAGTTGATCATTCGTTCGGTCGCCATCGCAGCGGCAGCGCTTGCGGCGGGCGCGCCCGGCCTTGCGCTCGCACAGGCCAAGCTCAAGGTGGCGGCGGTGTACACCGTGCCCTTCGAACAGCAATGGGTGGGCCGCATCCACAAGGCGCTCAAGGCGGCCGAGGCGCGCGGCGAGATCGAATACAAGGCCACCGAGAACGTCAGCAATGCCGACTACGAGCGCGTGATGCGCGAATACGCCACCGGCGGCAACCAGCTGATCCTCGGCGAAGTGTTCGGCGTGGAAGCGGCGGCGCGCAAGGTCGCGAAAGACTTTCCGAAGGTCGCCTTCCTGATGGGCTCGTCGCTCAAGCCGCAGGCGCCCAACTTCAGCGTGTTCGACAACTACATCCAGGAGCCGGCGTATCTCTCCGGGATGGTGGCCGGCGGCATGACCAAGACCAATCGCATCGGCATGGTCGGCGGCTTCCCGATTCCCGAGGTGAACCGGCTCATGAACGCCTTCATGGCGGGCGCGAAGGAAACCAACCCCAAGGTCGAGTTCAGCGTGAGCTTCATCAACAGCTGGTTCGACCCGCCCAAGGCCAAGGAAGCGGCTTTCGCGATGATCGACAAGGGCGCCGACGTGATGTATGCCGAACGCTTCGGTGTCTCGGACGCGGCCAAGGAAAAAGGCAAGCTTGCGATCGGCAACGTGATCGACACGCAAGCCCAGTACCCCGACACGGTGGTGGCCTCGGCCCTGTGGAACTTCGAGCCCTCGGCCGACCGCGCGATCAAGCTCGTGAAGGAAGGCAAGTTCACGGCCGAGGACTACGGCGTCTACTCGACCATGAAGCACAAGGGCTCGGAACTCGCACCGCTCGGCACTTTCGAGAAGAAGGTTCCCGCCGACATCGTCGCCAAGGTGAAGGCCAGGCAGGCCGACATTTTGGCCGGCAAGTTCACGGTGAAGGTCGACGACGCCCAACCCAAGTCCACGGCAAAGTGAGGAAGCCGACGATGATGCGCTGGCGCTCTTTTCTGTCGGCCGGCGTGCTGGCCCTCGGCCTTTCGGGTTGCGCTGGCGTCTACAAGACCGGTAGCGATGGCAGCCTCAGCGCCCGGCTGGACGACACGCCACGCATCGCCGTGATCTCCGCTTTTCAGCCCGAACTCACGCTGCTGGTGAACCGCATTCAGGCACCGGCGAAGCACAGCATCAACGGCGTCGAGTTCACCACCGGCACGCTCGAGGGCAAGCCGGTCGTGCTGTTCCTCTCGGGCATCAGCATGACCAATGCGACGATGAACACGCAGGTGGTGCTCGACCGTTTTCGCATCACCAATATCGTCTTCAGCGGCATCGCGGGCGGCGTGAATCCGCAGCTGCACGTGGGCGATGTCACGGTGCCGGCGCAATGGGGCCAGTACCTCGAAGTGCTGATGGCGCGCGAGACTGCGCCGGGCAAGTACACAGCACCGCCCTTCATCAAGGATGCCACGCTGCCCAATTTCGGCATGATGCATCCGCGCTCGGTCGAGGTGCGCTCGGCGGCGCATCCGCAGATCGTGCGCAAGTTCTGGTTCGAGGCCGACCCGAAGATGCTCGACGTGGCGCGCAGCATCCGTAACGTCGACCTGGCGAATTGCAGCGCCGGCAAGTGCCTTGCGCGCAAGCCCCAGCTGGTGGTGGGCGGCAATGGCGTCTCGGGCCAGGCCTTCATGGACAACAAGGCGTATCGCGAATACACCTTCAAGGCCTTCCAGGCCAATGTGCTCGACATGGAGACCGCGGCCGTGGGCATGGTGGCCTATAGCAACGACGTGCCCTACATCGCTTTTCGTTCCCTCAGCGACCTTGCGGGCGGTGGAGACGGCGAGAACGAGATGGGCACCTTCATGGGCATTGCGGCGGACAATTCGGCCAAGGTCATGCTGGCGTTCCTGGCTGCATGGAAGTGACGGTGGCTTCACTCCCTCCCCTTTCGGGGGAGGGCTGGGGTGGGGGCACGCGGCGCTCGATCGATCGCGGTGGTATGGCAGGCGCCGCTTGCCCCCATCCCAGCCTTCCCCCAAAGGGGGAAGGAGCAAGACCTTCATGACCAGTACGACCGTTCTCCGCCTCCAGGGCATCACCAAACGCTTCGGCGGCCTCGTCGCCAACGACGCCATCTCCCTCGACCTGCAGGCCGGCGAAGTGCTCGCGCTGCTCGGAGAAAACGGCGCCGGCAAGTCGACCCTGATGTCGATCCTGTTCGGCCACTACGTCGCCGACGAGGGCAGCATCGAGGTGTTCGGCGCCCCGCTGCCGCCGGGCAACCCCAAGGCGGCGCTGGCCGCGGGCGTCGGCATGGTGCACCAGCATTTCACGCTGGCCGACAACCTCAGCGTGCTCGACAACGTGATGATGGGCACCGAGCCGCTGTGGCGGGTGTTCTCGCACCGTGCGGCCGCGCGTGCCCGGTTGGTCGAAGTGGCGCAGCGCTTCGGCCTGCCGGTGCAGCCCGACGCGATCATCGGCAACCTCTCGGTCGGCGAGCGGCAGCGCGTGGAGATCATCAAGGCGTTGTACCGCGGCGCGCGCATCCTGATCCTCGACGAGCCGACCGCCGTGCTGACGCCGCAGGAGAGCGAAGCATTGTTTGCCACGCTCGCGCAGATGGTGACGCAGGGCCTCTCGGTGATCTTCATCAGCCACAAGCTCGGCGAGGTGCTGCGTGTGTCGCAGCGCATTGCCGTGCTGCGCGGCGGCAAGCTCGTGGCCGAGGCGCGCACGGCCGAGACCACGCAGGCGCAGCTGGCGCTCTGGATGGTCGGGCATGCGGTCGACGCCCCGCAGCGCCGGCCGGCCAAGACGGTGGGCGATGCGGTCTGCGTGCTCGACCACGTGAGCACCGCATCGGCCAAGGACGACGGGCAGGACCATTCGAGCGCCCTTCGCGAGGTGTCGCTGACGCTGCGCGCTGGAGAAATCACCGCCATCGCAGGCGTTTCAGGCAACGGCCAGGTGGCGTTGGCCGAGCTGCTGTGCGGCACGCGCCGCGCCACTTCGGGCACGGCCCAGCTGATGGGCCGCGCGCTACCGCCCTCGCCTGCCCGGCTGGTGCAGCGCGGCGTGGCGCGCATTCCCGAAGACCGGCATGCGGTGGGCGTGATCGGCGACCTGCCGGTGTGGGAAAACGCGGTGTCGGAACGGTTGCGCAGCCCGGTGTTCTCGCGATGGTCGTGGTTCGTGCGGCGCGCGGCCGCGCGGCTTCATGCCCGGCGCATTGAAAAAGCATTCGACGTGCGCGGCGCCGGCCTGATGGCGCCGGCCCGCTCGCTCTCCGGCGGGAACATGCAGAAGTTGATTCTGGGGCGGGCGCTGCTCGCGCCCGAGCAGGCCGAAGACGCCGACAACAAGAAATACCCGACACGCGCGCCGCGCCTGATCGTCGCGCACCAGCCGACCTGGGGCCTCGACATTGGCGCCGTGGCCTATGTGCAGCAGCAGCTCATCGCCGCGCGCGATGCGGGCGCGGCGGTGCTGGTGATTTCCGACGACCTCGACGAAGTGCTCGCGCTGGGTGACCGCGTGGCCGTGATGCATGGCGGCCAATTGGGCGAAGCGCGTCCGGCCGCCGCCTGGACGCGCGAAGCCATCGGGCTGGCGATGGCCGGTGCGACGGCGCCGCAGCAACAGCCACGCGCGGGAACCTCGCCATGATGCGGCTTGAACGGCGCCACGAAACCTCGCGCGCCGCGCTGATGCTGGCGCCCATCGGCGCGGTCGCGTTCACCATGCTGGTGAGCGCGCTGCTCGTGCTCTGGGCCGGCGCACCGGTCGGCCGCACCTACGCGCTGCTGTTGCACGGCGGCTTCGGCTCGGTGTTCGCATGGAGCGAGACGCTGACGCGCGCGGTGCCGCTGATTCTCACCGGGCTGGCCGCGACGGTCGCCTTCAAGGCGCGGCTTTTCAACATCGGCGCCGAGGGGCAGTTGTTCGCCGGCGCCCTTGCCGCCGTGGCCGTGGGCGGCATGCACGGCGGCACCGGCTTCGAGCTCGCGCCCTGGCTGCTGTTCCCACTGATGATGCTGGCTGCGGCCGTGGCGGGTGCCCTGCTGCTGCTGGGTCCGGCACTCATGAAGAACAAACTCGGCGTCGACGAGGTGGTGACCACGCTGTTGGTCAACTTCATCGTGCTGCTGGGTGTCTCGGCCCTGCTCGACGGACCGATGAAAGACCCTGCCGCCATGGGCTGGCCGCAAAGCGTGTCACTGCAACCCGACCTCGAACTCGGCAAGCTCATCGCCCAGACGCGCGTACACACCGGGCTCATCTGGGCTGTGTCGCTGGCGGTGATGATGTGGGCGATCTTCAAGTACACGGTGCTGGGTTTTGACATTCGCGCCATGGGCGCCAATGCGCGCGCCGCGGCCTTTGCGGGCGTGCCGGTCACGCGCACGGTGGTGCTGGTAGCGTTGCTCTCGGGCGCGCTGGCCGGGCTCGCGGGTGCCATCGAAGTGGCAGGCCGCACCAGCTACGTCACGCTCGACATGTCGCCGGGCTACGGCTACACCGGCATCGTGATCGCGATGCTCGCGGGCCTGCACCCGCTGGGCGTGATCGCCGCGGCCGTGTTCGTGGCGGGCGTGCTGGTCGGCGCCGACACCATGAGCCGCGCCGTGGGCGTGCCGACCTACATCGCCGACGTGATCGTGGCGGCCTCGCTGATCGCGGTGCTGGTGGCAACCTTGCTGACGCAATACCGGGTGCGGATGAAATGACAGCGCCGTCCTCCTCGGTCTTGCTCCTTCCCCTCCCGGGGGAAGGCTGGGATGGGGGCATCAGCGTCCATATCGAGCGCCGCCTGCCCCCACCCCGGCCCTCCCCCGGGAGGGGAGGGAGAAATACGCGATGACCGATCTGCTCGACATCCTCGCCAACTCGGCCTTCTGGGTCGCCGTGCTGCGCATCGCCACGCCGCTCATCCTCGGCACGCTCGGCGTGCTGCTGTGCGAGCGCGCGGGCGTGCTCAACCTGGGCATCGAGGGGATCATGGTCGCAGGCGCCTTCACCGGATGGCTCGCGGTCTATGCCGGTGCGCCCCTGTGGGCCGGGGTCGGCGTGGCCGCGCTCACAGGCATGGTGTTCGGCCTGCTGCATGCCTTTCTCACGGTGGGCCTTGCGCTGTCGCAGCATGTGTCGGGGCTGGGCATCACGCTCTTGGCCACCGCGCTCAGCTACTTCGGCTACCGCCTGAGCTTTCCGAAGGTGAACACGCCGCCGACCATCGCACCCTTCGCGCCGATGGAATGGCTGCCGGTGCCGATATTGAATGCACAGACATCGCTCACCCTGTTCGCGCTGCTGCTGGTGCCGGCCATCGCCTGGGTGCTGTACCGCACGCCGCTCGGGCTCGCGTTGCACATGGTGGGCGAGAACCCGCAGGCGGCCGAGAGCCAGGGCGTATCGGTCGCGGCCACGCGCACCGGCGCCATCGTGGCGGGCTCGGCGTTGATGGGCGTGGCGGGCTCGTTCCTCACGCTTTCCGCCTTCAATGCCTTCTTCTTCAACATGGTGAACGGCCGGGGCTGGATCTGCGTGGCGCTGGTGGTGTTCGCTTCATGGCGGCCGGGCAAGGCCCTGCTGGGCGCGCTGCTGTTCGCGTTTTTCGACGCACTGCAGCTGCGGCTGCAACAATCGGGCGATGCGGTGCTCCCCTACCAGATCTACCTGATGCTGCCCTACCTGTTGTCGATCCTCGCGCTGGTGCTGGTGGCGCGAAAGGCCAGCTATCCGCAGGCGCTGATGAAGCCTTATCGCAAGGGGGAACGCTGATGCGCAAGCCGGCCACGATCTGCGCGGGGCTGCTCATGGCATTGTGTTGCGCGGCCGTGCACGCGCTGGGCATCGATCAGCCCTACGAGCGCTTCAAGACGCCTGACGCGGTCGATTGGGTGCAGCTGTGCGGCACTTGGGGCAAGGACCACAAGGGCACCTACCGCGTGATCCATGCCGACCAGGACGCGCAGTCTTTTCTCTATGTGCAATGGATGGGCCGCGACGCCGCTGGCAACCTGCATGCCGAGCACACGGTGGCGATTGCCGAGCTCGACAACGACCACGCTGAAATTGCGCTCAGCGACCTGACCTGCCGCGCCACGCCGCGGGGCATCGTGGTTTCGGCCAAGGCCGATTCGAGCCACGACGACAAGCTGCGCCGCGTGATGATCGAGGTCGGACCTGCGCCGGGGCAGTACCGGTACCGGCCGCAACGCACGCGCTAAGCCAAATCTCGGTCGGCGCCCAAGCGGCACTCACCCTAGGCGTTCGGCCCGCCGATGCTGCGCCGGTGCTTTTCATGGACGAGAAGAAAACGCCACTCGCCAGAAATTCTTCATCACCCCAGATACCGCGCGCATCGGCGCGGTCACACGCCACGAGTGCGACGCCTGCAATGAGACAACGCGACGCTCCATTTGCGCAATGCAGATTGCGGACTCCTTCAGCCTCTGATTCAGTTCGGTTTTTTCCAGCGTCAGTTGCGCAGTACGGGTCGTTGCTTCATCCCGCTTCCGTTCCAGTGCGGTTTTGCCCGACGTCAATTGCTCGGCATGAATCCGAGCCTTTTCCAGTTCCCGTTCCAACGCCGCTTTTTCCAAGGTCAGTTGCTCGGCATGAATCATCGTCTTCTCCAACTGGCGCTTCAATGCGGTTCTGTCGAGCACCGCATGGCTGGGGAATGCAATGCCCGGCGGCTTTGCGCCGGATTCCGGCAGGCATTTCACAGCGTCATCAGAAGTCAGTTCCTTGCCAATGCGAACTTTCGAAGGCACCGCAATGCGCTCATGCGCACGCAGGGCCGATGCGCGCTCGACCTTGCTCCCAAGGACTGAATGCAACGACTCATAGAGATAGTTTGGATCGTCGACGAAACGCGGAAAATCAAGCAGAACGACCGGAATACTTCGCTTCACGAGCGCGTGCAGAAGTTCATGAAAGCCAAGCGCAAGAAGACGCGCCTGATCGATGGGGTTGAGTGAATAGACGATTCCGCCCGCCGTCGTTCCCCAGGACTCCCATTGCTTGCAATCGTCGGGCATCGTCGGGTTGCCGTAACGTGCGCGCAACTCGTTGATGGAACGACTGGTAGCCGCTTCGACGATGCTTCGCATTGGAACAATGACCGCATCCACCACGATCTCCCGATCGGCCAGCAGGCGCTCCACGTACTCGTACAACCAGGGTGACTTGACGACGTAGGGCGCATCGGCATTGCCTAGAAGCAAATCTTCCAGCCCCGCATTCGCATCCTCGTCGTAGCCAGGATGCTGATTGCGTGCAAGATGAGTGTCCAGACCGCATTCGGCAAGGTATTGCACCAGGAATGTCGTGCCGGCACGACCCGTCCCCGCGATGAGCAGATGATTTTTCATTTCCTTCTGTCCCTCATGCGCCACGCGCGGAAAGCCAACATCAGAGCGCTCGTAGCCTGAGCGACTTCACAGTCCGAGGTATCGATGACCAAGTCGGGCTGAAGGGGCGACTCGTAGGCATCTGAAATACCCGTGAATTTGGTCACCTCGCCTCGGCGCGCACGCGCGTACAGACCTTTGACATCACGCCGTTCGCAAGTCGCGAGAGGGGCACTTACATAGACCTCACGGAAAGCCGCGCCGATGATGTTCCGCGCCAAGGCGCGGAGTTCACGCATCGGAGATACGGCGGCCACGATGACCACGAGCCCCTGCTCACTCAGCAAGCGGGCGACTTCGGCAATTCTTCTGATGTTCTCGCGGCGATCTGCCTGGCCAAACCCCAACCCTTGGCTCAGGCCGCGACGAACGTCGTCCCCGTCAAGGATGGCGACCGGAACACCGTCAGCCATTGCACGCAGGCGCAGACTTTTGGCGATCGTGGATTTGCCGGCGCCTGAAAGTCCTGTCAGCCAAATAACGCACGGTCCGCCGCTGAGCTGCCCTTGCGGTGATATCGGATCACGATCAATCCTCATGACTTTCGGCCTTTGGACAAGCTTGGTATATCGGAGCATGAGAGGATAGGCAGCACCTTCTTGCGCTTTGTCTCCGCAGCGCAAAGTTTTCTGACATGAAAATTAGGCTCCATCTCGGGCCCACTGGAAACACCGCCACGCAGGTCATCCAATGCTGAACCTTCTCGTCACCAACGCCACCCTCCCCGACGGCCGCACCGGCATGTCGATTGCCGTCGAGGAAGGCCGCATCGCCGAAGTCACCAAAGGCCTCGTCGCCCCTGCCCACGAAACGCTCGACGCGCAAGGCCTGCTCGTCGCGCCCCACTTCGTCGACCCGCACTTCCACATGGACGCCACGCTGAGCTACGGCCTGCCGCGCGTCAACCAGAGCGGCACGCTGCTCGAAGGCATCGCGCTGTGGGGCGAACTAAAGCCGCTGCTCACGGCAGATGCGCTGATCGAGCGTGCGCTGGCGTACTGCGACTGGGCCGTGGCCAAGGGGCTGTTGGCCGTTCGCTCTCACGTGGACACCAGCGACCCGAGCTTGCTCGCGGTCGATGCGCTGCTCGAAGTCAAGCGGCAGGTAGCGCCCTATCTCGACCTGCAGCTGGTCGCCTTTCCGCAGGACGGCGTGCTGCGCTCCCCCGGCGGCGTCGACAACCTGAAACGCGCGCTCGACAAGGGCGTGGACGTAGTCGGCGGCATTCCGCATTTCGAGCGCACCATGGCCGACGGCGCGGCCAGCGTGAAGCTGCTGATGGACCTTGCAGCCGCGCGCGGCAAGCTGGTCGACATGCACTGCGACGAGTCGGACGATCCACTCTCACGCCATATCGAAACGCTGGCCTTCGAGGCTCAGCGCTTGGGCATGCAGGGCCGCGTGACGGGCTCGCACTGCACGTCGATGCATTCGATGGACAACTACTACGTGAGCAAGCTGCTGCCCCTGATTGCCGAGAGCGGCGTCGGCGTGGTGTCGAACCCGCTCATCAACATCACGCTGCAGGGCCGCCACGACACCTACCCCAAGCGCCGCGGCATGACGCGCGTGCCCGAGCTGATGGCCGCCGGCGTGAACGTCGCCTTCGGCCACGATTGCGTGATGGACCCCTGGTACGGCATGGGCTCGGGCGACATGCTCGAAGTGGCGCACATGGGCCTGCACGTGGCGCAGATGACGAGCCAAGCCGGCATTCGCCAATGCTTCGAGGCCGTGACCACGAATGCCGCGCGCGTGATGCATCTGGAGGGCTACGGGCTCGAGGCGGGCTGCGACGCGAGCTTCGTGCTGCTGCAGGCGCGCGATGCGGTGGAAGCGATCCGCCTGCGCGCCACGCGGCTCAAGGTGTTCCGCAAGGGCCGCCTGCTGGCGGAAACGCCGGCTGCCACGGCCGCGCTGCATCTGCCGGGCCGTGCGCAGGCCACGAGCTGGATGATCCAAAAGCCCTAGGTGGACGTGGCGTTCGCCACAAAAAATTCAGGCCTCGGGCGCGATGGCCTCGGCGTACTCGTAGAGCGCACCCAGGATTTCCTCGCCACGCTCGTCGGCGGTTTCGGACAGCGCATCGACCTCGCTGAACAGCATTTCAATGGTGCGAACCCCGCCCTCGCCCTTGAAAAGCCGCGCGACGCGCAGCGCCTCCCAGCGTTCGGCTTCTTCCGGGCTGAGCAACTCGGGCCAATTGCGCGCACGGTAGCGAAAGAGCAGTTCCTCGAGCCGACCGTCGTCGAAGCCGGTGCGATCCTTTGCGAGTTCTTCGGGCGACAGCGCGCGCAGCTGGTTCAGCCGCCGCCGGTCGCCGTTGCCGACGAAGCCGCCGTAGAGGTCTTCATCGACGTCGGGCGTGGCCTCCTTGGGTCGCGCATATACCTGCGACCAGATGGCGCTCATGTCGGGCAGGTCGCGGGCGATGGCCGCATGGCGCATGGCCGCATCGAGATCGACGTTCCAGCGCTCGGCCATGGCCGGCGCGAGCGTGCGCAGGTTGCCGACCACCATCGGCGACTTGTTCAGGTGAATGCCCTTCATCGGCAGGCGGACCACGCCCTCGGGCAGGTCGGCGGTGCGCGTGAAGAGGCGCAGGCGCAAGGTCTCTACATCGATGTCGCCCAACTCGCTCGGGTCGTGGGCCAGATCCCAGGCGAGCAGCTCGTTCTTGTTGGTGGGGTGGCTCGCGAGCGGCCACATCACGCTCAAGCAGCCGCGCTCGACCGGGAACATGCCCGATACGTGCAGGAAGGGCTTGGCTGTTTCACGCATGGCCGGCAGGCCCAGCTCACTGGCGACGCGGTCCTTCTTGTGAAGGCCGAAGGCGAACTCGAACAGCTTGGGCTGTCGATCGCGAATCAGCCGGGCCAGCGCAATGGTGGCGCGCACGTCGGAGAGCGCATCGTGCGCGGACTCATGCAGCAGGCCGTTGGCGCGCGCCAGGTCTTCGAGCTTGAAGCTGGGCTTGCCGTCCTCCTTCTTTGGCCACTCGATGCCGTCGGGGCGCAGCGCATAGGTGAGGCGCACCACGTCGAGCAGGTCCCAGCGGCCGCAGTCGTTCTGCCATTCGCGCGCGTACGGATCGATGAGATTGCGCCAGAACAGGAAGCGCGTCACCTCGTCGTCGAAGCGAATGGTGTTGTAGCCCACGCCGATGGTGCCAGGCTGCGAGAAAGCCTTCTCGATTTGCGCGGCGAAGGCGTGCTCGGGGATGCCGCGCTCGAGGCACAGCTGCGGCGTGATGCCGGTGATCAGGCAGGCCTCCGGGCTCGGCAGGTAGTCGGGCGCCGGCTTGCAATAGATCATCAGCGGCTCGCCGATTTCGTTCAGCTCGGCGTCGGTGCGGATGGAAGCGAACTGCGACGGCCGGTCGCGGCGCGGCACGGCGCCGAAGGTTTCGTAGTCGTGCCAGAGAAAGGTGTGGTTCATTCAGAGCAAGGGGGAAAACAATCGTGCAATCGCGTCGCCGAGGCGGCGCCAGAAACTCTGCGGCCGGTGGGCGCGCACCGCGCCGGAGCTGTGGAGATCGGTTTCGAACTGCGCGGCCAGCGGACGGGCCAGTTCGGGGCCGTAGACCACCGCGCTCACCTCGAAATTGAGCCGGAAGCTGCGGTTGTCGAAATTCGCGGTACCGATCATCGCGCAATGGTCGTCGACCACCAAGGTCTTGGAGTGCAGCATGCGGGCCTTGTACTCCCACACCTTCACGCCGGCCGCGATCAGCTCGTCGAAATAGGAGCGCGCGGCCGCGCTCACAATGGCCGAATCGCTGCGGCGTGGGACCAGGAGGCGCACGTCCACGCCGCGCAGCGCCGCGCTGGTGAGCGCCATCAGGGCGGGCTCGCCGGGCACGAAATACGGCGTCGTGAGCCAGGCGCGTTCGCTCGCCGAATGGATGGCCTCCACGTGCATGCGATGGATGGGCTCCAGCATGTTGTCGGGGCCGCTGGTCACGATCTGCACCGGAATGTTGCCGGCTTCGACCTGCGGCAGCATGGCGTCCATCAGGGGGTCCATGTTGCGCAGGTCTTCCCCGGTGGCGTAGGCCCAGTCTTCGAGAAAGGTGGTCTGCAGCCAGCGCACCGCGCTGCCTTCGATGCGCAGGTGCACGTCGTGGTACGCGTCAGGACGGGTGCGTTTGTCTTCCTCGTCGGTGATGTTGACGCCGCCGGTGAAGCCGACGCGGCCGTCGCACACCACGATCTTGCGGTGAGTGCGGTAGTTGGTCACCGGCCGCAGGCGCCTGCCGATGCGCGTGTCGTGGAAAAGCGCAATCTGCACGCCCGCAGCTAAAAGGGGCGCCATGAACTTGCGGCCAATGCGCTTGGAACCCAGCGCATCTAGCAAGAGGCGCACGGCCACGCCCTGCCCCGCACGCTCCACCAGCAGGTCGCGCAGCGCGGTGCCGATCTTGTCGGGCTCGAAGATGTAGTACTCAAGGTGGATGTGGTCGCGCGCCCCGCGCACCGCATCGAAGATGGCGTCGAAGGTGCGCGCGCCGCCCGAAAGCAGTTCCACGCCCGTCGCGCTGGAAACCGGCAGCCCGCAAGCGGCGGTGCCGAGACGCGCCATCTGCTGCAGCGCCGGCGGCGCGTTCTGCGCCGCGTCCCGCAGGCGCGCCAGTTCCGCCTGCGTGTGGGCTTTGGCGCGGCTGCGCAGGCGCTTGACCCGCTGCTTGCGCAAGCGCTGCGGCCCCAGGAAGTAATAGACGACGAAGCCCGCAAACGGCAGCAGCGCCAGCGACAGGATCCAGCTCATGGTGGACACCGGCGCGCGCTTCTGCATCACGATCCAGACCGACAGCACGGCGATATAGCCGCTCCAGGCCAAAGAGAGGCCGGTTTTCCATTCCTGGCTGAGCTCGGGAAGAATCAAGGTGTGCGGTACAGGTAGCTTCCGGCAAAAAAAAGCCGGCAGCGAATGCTACCGGCCTTTTTGGTACTGCCAGAAATACCGCGGAACCGGCTCGGCCGGCCCCGCTTTATCCTGCAGCAGCCTCTTCGGCTTCGGGCTTGGACTTGCCTTCCTTCTTCGGCAGCGGCTGGATGTCCAGCAGCACTTCGCCCTTGTCGTCGATGTCGACCGACAGGCGGCCGCCATCGATCAGGCGTCCGAACAGCAGCTCGTCGGCCAACGCACGACGGATCGTGTCCTGGATCAGACGCTGCATCGGGCGGGCGCCCATGAGCGGGTCGAAGCCCTTCTTGGCCAAGTGCTTGCGCAAGCCGTCGCTGAACGTGACGTCGACCTTCTTCTCGGCCAGCTGCGTTTCGAGCTGGAGCAGGAACTTGTCGACCACGCGCAGGATGATCTGCTCGTCCAGCGCCTTGAAGCTCACGGTCGCGTCCAGGCGGTTGCGGAACTCCGGCGTGAACAGGCGCTTGATATCGGCCATCTCGTCACCTGCCTGGCGCGGGTTGGTGAAGCCGATGGTCGCCTTGTTCATGGTCTCGGCACCCGCATTGGTGGTCATCACGATGATCACGTTGCGGAAGTCGGCCTTGCGTCCGTTGTTGTCCGTCAGGGTGCCGTGGTCCATGACCTGCAGCAGCACGTTGAAGATGTCCGGGTGCGCCTTCTCGATTTCGTCGAGCAGCAGCACCGCGTGCGGCTTCTTCGTGATGGCTTCGGTCAGGAGGCCGCCCTGGTCGAACCCGACGTAGCCCGGAGGCGCGCCGATCAACCGGCTCACCGCGTGGCGTTCCATGTACTCCGACATGTCGAAGCGGATCAGCTCGATGCCCATGATGTAGGCGAGCTGCTTGGCCGCTTCGGTCTTGCCGACGCCGGTGGGGCCGCTGAAAAGGAACGAGCCGATCGGCTTGTCTTCGCGGCCGAGGCCCGAACGCGCCATCTTGACCGCGGACGCCAGCACCTCGAGTGCCTTGTCCTGGCCGAACACCACGCTCTTCAGGTCGCGTTCGATGGTCTGCAGCTTGCCGCGGTCGTCGTTGCTGACGTTGGCCGGGGGAATGCGCGCGATCTTCGCGACGATGTCCTCGACCTCGGTCTTGCTGATGGTCTTCTTGCGCTTGTTCGCGGGCAGGATGCGTTGGGCGGCACCGGCCTCGTCGATCACGTCGATGGCCTTGTCGGGCAGATGGCGGTCGTTGATGTACTTGGCGCTCAGCTCGGCCGCGGCCTGCAGGGCCGCCACTGCGTACTTGACGCCATGGTGCTCTTCGAAGCGCGACTTCAGGCCCTTCAGGATGTCGACGGTTTCCTGCACCGTCGGCTCGACCACGTCGACCTTCTGGAAGCGACGCGACAGGGCCGCATCTTTTTCGAAGATGCCGCGGTACTCGGTGAAGGTGGTGGCACCGATGCACTTGAGCTGGCCGCTCGAGAGCGCCGGCTTGAGCAGGTTCGACGCGTCGAGCGTGCCGCCAGACGCCGCGCCCGCACCGATGAGGGTGTGGATTTCGTCGATGAACAGGATGGCGTTCGGCTTGTCCTTGAGCGACTTGAGCACGCCCTTCAAGCGCTGCTCGAAATCGCCGCGGTACTTGGTGCCGGCCAGGAGCGCGCCCATGTCCAGCGAGTAGACCTGCGCCTCGGCCAGGATTTCCGGCACGTCGGACTGCGTGATGCGCCATGCCAGGCCTTCGGCGATGGCGGTCTTGCCCACGCCAGCCTCACCCACCAGCAGCGGGTTGTTCTTGCGCCGGCGGCACAGGATCTGGATGACGCGCTCGACCTCGTATTCGCGGCCGATCAGCGGATCGATCTTGCCGTCCTTGGCGAGCTGGTTGAGGTTTTGCGTGAACTGCTCGAGAGGCGAAGCCTTCTCGTTCTTTTCGCCGCCGCCCTCTTCGCCCTCGCCCGAAGACGATTCGCTGCTGCCCTTGACGGCTTCAGGCGGATCGCTCTTCTTGATGCCGTGGGCAATGAAGTTCACCACGTCGAGGCGGGTCACGCCTTGCTGGTGGAGGTAGTACACCGCGTGCGAGTCCTTCTCGCCGAAGATCGCGACCAGCACGTTGGCGCCGGTGACTTCCTTCTTGCCGTTGCCGGTGGACTGCACATGCATGATGGCGCGCTGGATCACGCGCTGGAAACCCAGCGTCGGCTGGGTGTCTACATCGTCGGTACCCGCCACCTGGGGCGTGTTGTCCTTGATGAAGTTGGTGAGCGACGCCCGCAGGTCGTCGACGTTGGCCGAGCAGGCACGCAGAACTTCCGCGGCGCTCGGGTTGTCCAGCAAAGCGAGCAACAGATGCTCCACGGTGATGAACTCGTGGCGCTGCTGCCTGGCCTCGACGAAGGCCATGTGCAAGCTGACTTCCAGTTCCTGGGCAATCATGTGATTTCCTTTTGCCTTGCTGTAAATAACTTTTCAGATGGGTTGGAGCTTGCGCAATTCAACTGGTTCACGCAACAGGCTCGCTCACGCACTGCAACGGATGCCCGGCCTGGTGTGCCGCCTCCATCACCTGATTGACTTTGGTGGCCGCCAGGTCGCGGGAATAAACTCCGCAAACACCGCGCCCGTCGAGATGAATCTTTAACATGATTTGGGTCGCGGTTTCGCGATCCTTGTTGAAATATTCTTGCAGCACGACGATCACGAACTCCATGGGCGTGTAGTCGTCGTTCAGCATGACCACCTGGTACATCTGGGGAGGCGCGGTTTTTTGCGGCCGCCGCTCCAGAACGACCGAATCTCCGTCATCCCCGGCCGGTTTCTGGGCCGGCGGAGTGCTGGGAGTCTTTGGAATTCTCGTTGCCATAAAAAAGATTCTATAGAGCGTGCAAGCAACGTGCCGGCGTAAGAAGACTTGGTGGCGCGTATTCGACAAATCAAGGGCCTTGCGCCGTGTGCGACAGCACGGATGGCTAAAAAAATTCAGGCGACCGCGAGATGCCTCAGGAATATTGCACGGCAGCGGCTCGGGAGATCCGCCCGCCCGGATCCGGGGAATCGGCTTCCTCGTCGATCGAGAGGTTTCGGGTTCCGCGACAAGCCACCTCCGGAGCAAGGTGTACCAGCCTGTCCCAAGAAAAAACCCCCGAGACCGGAACGATCTCGGGGGCCGCGGCTCCTCGGCGCCTAAGGCGCCAAGACGCTATTGCTCGCGCAATTACATGTGGTCGATCATGACCTGGCCGAAGCCCGAGCAGCTCACTTGCGTGGCGCCGTCCATCAGGCGGGCGAAGTCATAAGTGACCTTCTTGCTGGCAATCGACTTTTTCATCGAGCTGATGATCAGGTCGGCGGCTTCGGTCCAACCCATGTGGCGGAGCATCATTTCGGCCGAGAGGATTTCGGAACCGGGGTTGACGTAGTCCTTGCCGGCATACTTGGGAGCCGTGCCGTGAGTGGCTTCGAACATGGCGACGGTGTCGCTCAGATTCGCACCCGGGGCAATGCCGATGCCGCCGACCTGGGCCGCCAGCGCGTCGGACACGTAGTCGCCGTTGAGGTTGAGCGTGGCAATGACGCTGTATTCGGCGGGACGCAGAAGAATCTGTTGCAGGAACGCGTCGGCGATGCTGTCCTTGACGGTGATTTCCTTGCCCGTCTTGGGGTTCTTGAACTTCATCCAGGGGCCGCCGTCGATCAGCTCGGCGCCAAACTCCTTGGCTGCCAGGGCGTAGGCCCAGTCGCGGAAGCCACCTTCGGTGAACTTCATGATGTTGCCCTTGTGCACGATGGTGACGCTGGGCTTGTCGTTGTCCACGGCGTATTGCAGCGCCTTGCGAACGAGGCGCTCGGTGCCTTCCTTCGAGACGGGCTTGACGCCGATGCCGGAGGTGTTGGGGAAGCGGATCTTCTTGACGCCCAGTTCATCTTGCAGGAACTTGATGAGCTTCTTGGCCTTGTCGCTTTCGGCTTCGAATTCGATGCCGGCGTAGATGTCTTCCGAATTCTCACGGAAGATGACCATGTTGGTCTTGTGCGGCTCGCGCACCGGGCTGGGCACGCCTTCGAAATACTGGATGGGGCGCAGGCAGACGTACAGGTCGAGTTCCTGGCGCAGCGCGACGTTCAGCGAACGGATGCCGCCGCCCACGGGCGTGGTCAGCGGGCCCTTGATGGAAACCACGTAGTCGCGCACGGCGTGCAGCGTTTCTTCGGGCAGCCAGACATCGGGGCCGTAGACCTTGGTCGACTTTTCGCCCGCATACACTTCCATCCAGTGGATCTTCTTCTTGCCACCGTAAGCCTTGGCCACCGCTGCGTCCACCACCTTGAGCATCACCGGGGTTATGTCCAGACCCGTACCGTCGCCTTCGATGAAGGGAATGATCGGCTGATCAGGCACATTGAGCGAGTTGTCGGCGTTGACAGTGATCTTCTGGCCTTCGGCCGGGACTTTGATGTGCTGGTAGCTGGACATGGGGTGGAGCGACTCCGGGAGTGACGTAATTCGGACGACTGTCTGCGAATTCAGACAACGATGGGAATCGCTGTACAGCCCGCGAACAAATCGCTGTACATTTTAGACGCAACCCATCAGCTGGCGTTTGTCAACCCGCGAGGCAACGTCCTCGTTAGTGGCTGACCTTCTGCTCGCCGGGAGGCGTTTCCAACCAATTCTCGATAGAGGAATCAATCCAATGAGCAAAATTCTCGCAGTCATGATCGCTGGCCTGTTCGCCGCTGGCGCCTACGCCCAGAACCCCACCGGCACCACGCCTGAGCAAGGGAACGCCACCAACAGCAAGCCCCAAGCACGCGCTGAAGCCAAGAAGGAAGCCAAGCCCGCTGGTAAGGTGGCTGCTCCTGCTGGCGACATCGCCAAGACCCCCGAAGGCGGTGCAATCGGCACCGACAAGGCTGCAGCATCTGGCGAAAAGCGCGCCGAAACGCGCGACCAGCGTCGTCGCAACAAGGACGGCAGCGTCAAGCGCAAGTCGACCCAAGGCGGCACGCCCCAGTAAGTCGGCCTCGGCCGTACAAGAAAGCGCTCTCCGGAGCGCTTTTTTTTCGCCTGCCATGGCACAACTGCTGTCAACCGCCCCGCGCAGTAGACGCGTTGAATGTGGACCTTCCACAGGGAGGTGGTCCATATCAACAATCTCAAAGGATGTCTCTCATGAACAAGCTGCTCGCAGCCCTCGTCGCCGGTCTTTTCGCAGCCGGTGCATTTGCGCAAACCCCGCCCGCTCCGGCTCCGGCCGCACCTGCCGTGGTCCACAAGGCTGCCCACCCGGTGAAGCACACCGTCAAGAAGCACAAGGTTCGCCACCACGTGGCCAAGGCGCACGTCGCCAAGAAGGTGTAAGCTGCCACGCTCACCGGCAATGCCCGCATCAGCGGGCATTTTTATTGGCCCTGCGCCCTTGAACCCGCCCTGAAAGAAGCCTCCCGATGTTTCAGCGATTTGCCGCCCTGCTCCTGCTTGCCGCCTCCCTGATGGGCGCCGCACAGGCCCAGCAGCAACCCCAGTCCGACCTGCAACGCACCAAGCTGTCCGTTGGCTTGTACAAGATCGATGCGCAGGTCGCCCAGACCCCCCAGCAACGGGAAATCGGTCTCATGTTCCGCAAGGATATGCCGCAGGCCGAGGGCATGATCTTCGTCTTCGATCAGCCGGCTACCCAGTGCTTCTGGATGCGCAACACGCTGCTGCCGCTGACGGCCGCCTTCGTGGCGGACGACGGCCGCATCGTCAACCTGGCCGACATGCAGCCGATGACCGAGAACTCGCACTGCTCCGAAGAACCGGTTCGCTTCGTGCTCGAAATGAACCAGGGCTGGTTTGCCAAGAAGAACATCAAGAAGGGCGCCAAGCTGGGCGGCGAGCTGTTCGCTGCTTCCAGGCGCTGAGCTCCGCCCTCCCTTCAGCCCACGAAAAAGCCGACCCGCAGGTCGGCTTTTTCAATGGGAAATCCGGTTCAACCGAAGTTCTTTGCCGCGAAGTCCCAGTTGGCCAACTTGGCCAGGAAGGTCTCCACGAACTTGGGGCGCAGGTTGCGGTAGTCGATGTAGTAGGCGTGCTCCCAGACGTCCACCGTCAGCACCGGGGTGT
>NZ_FNDR01000020.1 GCF_900099805.1 Variovorax sp. OV700
ACACCCCGGTGCTGACGGTGGACGTCTGGGAGCACGCCTACTACATCGACTACCGCAACCTGCGCCCCAAGTTCGTGGAGACCTTCCTGGCCAAGCTGGTCAACTGGGACTTCGCGGCAAAGAACTTCGGTTGACGGCAGCCGAAGTTCCTGCCGGCGGCATCCTCACTCGTTGACGAGGTTCAGGATGTTGCCGTCCGGGTCCTTGAACCAGGCGACCTTCATCTTGTCCATGACGTGGATGTCGCCCGTGAGCGTTGTGTTCGGCATGTCGTAGTGCTCGAAGCTTACGCCCTTGGCCTTGAGCGCGGCCACGACCCGCTCCAGGTCGTCACCCACTGCCCAGGTCACGGCCGTGGCCTGGTTGGTGCCGGCGAATGACGACTGGTAGACATTGATACGGGTGTTACCGCTGCGGTAGGCGATCATGCCCTCGCAATCCGTGTCGGCCGGCGACAGGCCCAGCGTGTCCTCGTAGAAGCGGCGGGCCGCGCCAAGGTCTTTCACCGCGAGGTTGGCCACGGCATTGATGTTTCCGAGCATGGCGGTCTCCTGTGTGGATGGACTCCCATCTTCTGCGTCGCAGTGGCCATGTCAAGCCGCCGCTACCCGATAGGGCCCCCATCTCGAACGAAGAAAACCACGCAGCCGCGCCCTGCGGCACACTGCACCCTTGGTGCAGTGCCCGACGAGGCCTGAAGCCTGACCCACCGATTTGCTCCCCCGATACAGAGACAAACCCATGATCCGCAAACTCACCCGCTCGCTGGCCCTGGCGCTGGCGCTTCCCCTGGCCGTTTCCCTCACGTTCAGCACGGCCGCCCACGCGCAGGCCTACCCCGCCAAGCCCGTGCGCATGATCGTGCCGTTCCCGCCCGGCGGCGGCACCGACATCCTGGCGCGGCTGGTGGCGCAGAAGCTCACCGAGGCCAACCACTGGACCGTGGTGCCCGACAACCGCGCGGGCGCCGGCGGCACCATCGGCATTGCCGAGGCCGCGCGCGCCGCGCCCACGGGCTACGACATCGTGATGGGCCAGAAGGACAACATGGTCGTCGCGCCCTGGCTCTACAAGAACCTGAGCTACAACCCGGTGAAGGACCTCACGGCCGTGGCCCACGTGGCCTACACGCCGGTGGTGATCGTCACGCAGGCCAACTCGAAGTTCAAGACGCTGAACGACGTGGTGACCGCCGCGCGCGCCGCGCCCGACACCGTCACCTACGGCTCGCCGGGCAACGGCACCACCATTCACCTGGCCGGCGAGATCTTCAACGGCGCCGCCCAGATCAAGATGCGCCACGTGCCCTACAAGGGCTCCAATGCGGCCATGATGGATGTGCTCGCGGGCAACGTCGACCTGATGGTGTCGTCGGTGCCCTCCGCGCTGGCGCAGATCAAGGCGGGCAAGCTGCGTCCGCTGGCCGTGACCTCGGCCAAGCGCAGCACCTCGCTGCCCGACACGCCCACCGTGGCCGAGCTCGGCTACAAGGGCTTCGACGTGTCCACCTGGTACGGCATCTTCGTGCCGGCCAAGACGCCGAAGGACGTGATCGCCACGCTGAATACGGAAGTCAACAAGCTGCTGGCCACGCCCGAAATGAAGGCCGCCATCGTCGCCCAGGGCGCCGAGCCGCAGAGCATGACGCCGGAACAGTTCGAGACGCTGTTGAAGACCGACTACGAGAAGTGGAAGGGCATCGTGCAAGCCTCGGGCGCGACCATCGAATAAGTGCGCGGCTATCGCAAAATGGCGTCTCCACAACAAGCCGCATCGAAGGGCATGGAGACAGCAATGGCACAGCGCAAGAACGACGATTCGAAGAACGCCTTCCTGCTGAAGACAACCGCCCTGGCGGCAGTTGTCGTCGCGCTGGTGCAGGGCTGCGCGCAGACGACACCGCCGCAGCAGCAGGCGCCATCGGAGGCCACCGTTGCCGCGCATGTGGCGGCCGCCACGCGCGCTGCCGGCGCCGACCTTGCGCCGCTGCTGACGCTCTGCAAACCCGCGCCCGCCGCGCGACCAGCGCAGGCCGAACTGGACAAGGGCCTGGCCGCTTTCATCGCCAAGCCCGCACCGCCGCCGGGCCAGGCTTTCGACAACCTGTATTTCGTGGGCGCCGACTGGGTCAGCGCCTGGGCCATCAAGACCTCGGACGGCATCATCCTCATCGATGCGCTCAACACCCAGGCGGAGGCCGCGGCGCTCATCGAGGGCGGCATGCGCAAGCTGGGGCTCGATCCGGCGCAGATCAAATACGTGCTCGTGACGCACGGGCACGGCGACCACTACGGCGGCGCACCGTACCTCGCTGAGAAGTACCGTGCGCGCGTGGTGATGAGCGACATCGACTGGACCATGACAGAGACCCGGCTCGAATTCGCAACGCCGATCTGGGGCGCGCCGCCGAAGCGCGATGTTTCGGTGAAGGACGGCGACCGCATCACGCTCGGCGATACGACTGTGACGCTGTACGTCACTCCGGGCCACACCATGGGCACCATTTCGCCGGTGTTCGACGTGACGGCCGGCGGGCGGAAGCACCGCGCCATGCTGTGGGGCGGCACCGGCTTCAATTTCGGCAAGGACGTGCCGCGGCTGAACAGCTACATCGATTCGACGCGGCGCATGGGCACTGTGACGCAGGCTGAGCGCATCGACGTGATGCTGTCGAACCACTCGAACATCGATGATTCGCAGGCCAAGCTGGCTGCGTTGCGGCAGCAGCCCGCACCGGCGGCGAATCCCTTCGTGCTTGGGACCCCGACAGTGCAACGGGCACTGTCGGTAATGGGCGAATGCGCGCAGGCGCAGCGCGACCGGTTCGCGATGCAGTGATCCCGTCTTGCTCCTTCCCCCTCTGGGGGAAGGTTGGGATGGGGGCGGCTCCCGTGTTCGGCGCTGCGCAGAGGTAAAGGCCGTCGTGCCCCCACCCCTGCCCTCCCCCGTAAGGGGAGGGAGAAATGCATGGGGTCAGTCAGGCGTGAACTTCTTGTTGAAGATGTCCACGTCCGACGCCAGCTCGAAGGTCGCCACCTGCCCCATCTTCCCGTCGCTCAGGCGGCAGGCTGCAAACAGGCTGTAGCGGCCCTTGAAATAGAACTCCTCCATCACGATCAGCGCGTACGGATACGGCACGAAGACCTGGTGTTCGAAGATGACGCGGTGCACGTTCCTCGGCGAAGGAAAGAGCTTGTAGTCGCTGGTGTCGATCGACTTTGCGGTGGCCATGTCTTTGTGCTCGTATTCGTTTTTTGCGTTCAGGCGGGATCACGCACGTCGGCCACGGGGTTGCTGCCGAAATCCGAACGCGCCAGGCACTTGAGCACCTTGGCCGCTGCAGTGGCAGGGCTGTCGAGCATGCCATCGTTCTTCAGGCGT
The DNA here is from genome assembly GCF_900099805.1 of Variovorax sp. OV700. Taxonomy (GTDB): domain Bacteria; phylum Pseudomonadota; class Gammaproteobacteria; order Burkholderiales; family Burkholderiaceae_C; genus Variovorax. The sequence continues at coordinate 3,382 of NZ_FNDR01000020.1, forward strand.
TCGAAACGGATGCGGTCCGGAAACTTCTCGGCCGATGCGCCGCGCAGCTGCACCTGCATGTCGGTGTCGATCACGCCGGGTGCGAGCGAGACGATGCGCGCGCCGTTCGGTGCGGCGGCTTCCTCGAGCGCCACGGCACGCGAGAAGTGGTCCATGCCGGCCTTGGCTGCGCAATAGGGCGCCTGGCTGCCCATGGCGTTGCGGCCGAGGCCCGACGAAATGTTCAGCACCTTGCGCGCGCCATGCCATTCGCGCGTGGCGCCAAGGAACGCGGCCGTCAGCAGCATCGGCGCCTCCAGGCCGATACGCAGCGCCTGCGACAGTTCGGCACCGACGGCACTCGCGAGTGGCGCGGGGTTGCCGACGGTGCCGGCGTTGTTGATCAGGGTCACGCTGTCGAAGCGCTGGCCGTCGAACGTCTTGAGCCAGGCCGAGACGCGGGCCGATGCGGCAACGGGGTCGGACAGGTCCTGCTCCCACTGGATGAGTTCGGCGCCGGCCCGTTGCGCCAGCTCGGCGAGCTGCGGGTCCTGCCGGCGTGAAATGCCGAGCACCATGTGACCGGCTTGCAGCAGCTGTTGGGCCATGGCATGGCCCAGGCCGCGCGAGGCACCGGTGATCAGGGTGAGGTGGGAAGCGGTCATCGGGAAAGTCTTTCTGAAACGAAACCAGGGGGAGTAAAGGGGTTCGGATGCACGCGCGGCGTGCTCAGCCGGTGCGGAACTGCTTGCGCAGGAAAGCCCGGTGGCGCGCAATGTGCTGCAGCTGTGCCGGCGCAATGGTGCCGCCGAGGTCGACTTCGTCCGCGCCGTTGAGAACCGCGTTGGCATGGGTCATCGCACGTGCCACCACCTCTTCCTCGCTCACGCCGAGCTGCGCCGCAAGGTCGAGCGCCACGCGCCGCATCGCGCGCTGCGAGAGCATCCACATCGCGCCGAAGCGGTCCCAGGCCAGTGCGGCCTCGTCGGCCTTCTCGCACTCGGCAAGAATCTCGACGAGCGGCTTGGCCAGCACGGCGTCGAGCGCGTCGATCTTCTCGGTAAGGGCCTCGTTGCGCGCGATGGCTTCCTCGAGAGTAGGCCCGGCATCGCCAGCCTTGGCCTTCGGTGCCTCGGGGGGCGGAATGAAAGCCGCTTCCGCATTCGCGGAAACGACCTGGAGCTGGTCGGACAGGGTCATGAGTTTTCCGTTTCCGGTGAAGGGTGCTTCTTGTTCGACATCGCGGTGGCGCGCAGGCCCGGCAGGTCGAGCACGCGCAGCCCACCGTACTCCACGCGGATCAACCCTTGCGCCGACAGGCCGTTGAGCGCCTCGTTCACGCGCTGGCGCGAGAGGCCGACCAGGTACGCCAGCTCCTGCTGCGTGATGCGCAGCACTTCGCCCACGCCGGGGTACAGCACCGGGTTGAACAGCGACACCAGGTTGCGAGCCACGCGCGCGTCGGGGTTGTTGAGCCGGTCGATCTCCAGCGCCGCGATGAACTGGCCGAGCCGCTCGTTGAGCTGGTTCATCACGAAGCGGTTGAAGCCGATGGAATGGTCCAGCAGCCAATGAAAGCTATCGATCGGCAGGCCTGCCACCACGCTGCGCCGCAGCGCCTGGATGTTGTAGCGGTAGGGCTCGCGCTTCATCACCGTGCCTTCGCCGAACCACCCGCCGGGCGGTATGCCGGCGTAGGTGACGGAGCCGCCGTCGGCGTTGTCGTTGCTCATCTTGAGCAGGCCCTCGACCACGCCGAACCAGTAGGTGGGCGAGCGGCCGACGCGGCAAACCAGGTCTCCGACCTCGGCCTCGCCCACCACCAGCGCGGCCTCGGCGCGGCGGCGCTCGGCCGGCGTGAGCGCGGGCAGCCACGGAATGCCGTCGAGTTCGGAGGCATTGGGAGGACGCGCGCGGTCCTTGATCGAAGCGCCGTGCACGCTGTGGTGTGAATCGCCGTGAAGCATCGGGAAACTCCGGGGAGTAGTGTCCCTAGGATTGTCGTTGGAACGACAACCCAACGTCAAAGTGAGGCCTACGATCCGGCCACTGTGCAAACCACCGCCCCCACCTTCCCCCGTCTGCTGCTCGCCCATGCCCAGGCCCAGCCTGAGGCGCCCGCCATCCGCGAGAAGGACCTCGGCATCTGGCAAACCTGGAACTGGAGCGCCGTGGCGCAGGAGGTGCGCGAGATCGCGTGCGGCCTTGCGAGCATGGGCTTCAAGGCCAACGACAACCTCGCCATCGTGGGCGCCAATCGCCCGCACCTGTACATGGCCGTGATCGCGGCGCAGAGCCTGCGCGGCGTGCCTGTGCCGCTCTACCAGGATGCGGTGGCTGGCGAGATGGTCTTCATGCTGCAGGACGCCAGCATCGAGTTCGTGATCGTCGAAGACCAGGAGCAGGTCGACAAGCTGCTCGAGTGCCGCGAGCTCCAGGCGGGCAAGACGCCGAGCATTCGCCACATCATCTACGACGACCCCAAAGGCCTGCGCCATTACGACCAGCCCGGGCTCATGAGCTACGAGCAATTGCGCGAACTGGGCCGCGAATTCGACAAGACCCACGTCGGCTACTACGACCGCGCGGTGGCGAGCGGCGAAGCCACCGACGTCGGCGTCATCCTCTACACGTCGGGCACCACGGGCCGCCCCAAGGGCGTGTGCCAGACGCATGCGAGCTTCATCGCGGCGGGTCGCGGCGGCGTGGAGACCGACAAGCTCGGCCCGGGCGACAACATCATGAGCTACCTGCCGATGGCGTGGGTGGGCGACCATCTGTTCTCGGTGGCGCAATGGCTGGTGGGCGGCTTCACGCTCAACTGCCCCGAGTCGTCCGAGACGGTGATGAACGACATGCGCGAGATCGGCCCGAGCTATTACTTCGGCCCGCCGCGCACTTTCGAAGGCCTGCTCACTGCGGTGTCGATCCGCATGGAAGACGCGGCCGCGCCCAAGCGCTGGCTGTATGCCAAGTTCATGGCGCTGGCACAGCGCGTGGGCGCCGACATCCTCAATGGCGCGCCCGTGAGCACGGGCGACCGGCTGATGTATGGCCTGGGCAACCTGCTCATCTACGGGCCCCTGCGCAACGTGCTGGGCATGAGCCGCATCCGCGTGGCCTACACGGCGGGCGCAGCCATCGGGCCCGACCTGTTCCGCTTCTACCGCTCCATCGGCGTGAACCTGAAGCAGTTCTACGGCCAGACCGAAACCTGCGCGTACGTCTGCCTGCAGCAGGACGGCAAGGTCAAGCTGCAGACCGTCGGCACCGCGGCGCCGGGTATCGAACTCAAGATTGCGGACGACGGCGAGGTGCTGGTGCGCGGCGTGTCGGTGCTCAAGGAATACTACAAGCGCCCCGACGCCACGGCCGAGGTGCTCGACGCCGACGGCTACTTTCACACCGGCGATGCGGGCGTGCTCGACAGCGAAGGCCACCTGCGCATCATCGACCGTGCCAAGGACGTGGGCCGGCTCGCGAGCGGCGCGATCTTTGCGCCCAACTACATCGAGAACAAGCTCAAGTTCTTTCCGCAGATCAAGGAAGCCGTGTGCTTCGGCAATGCGTGCGACGAGGTCTGCGCGGCCATCAACATCGACTTCGAGGCGGTGGGCAACTGGGCCGAACGGCGCGGGCTCGCTTACGGCGGCTATGTCGACCTGGCCGGCAAGGCCGAGGTGCTGGCGCTGATCGGCGAATGCATTGCCAAGGTGAACGCCGACCTCGCGAGCGAAGACGGCATGGGCGACACGCAGATCGCGCGCTTCCTGGTGCTGCACAAGGAGCTCGACCCCGACGACGACGAACTCACCCGCACGCGCAAAGTGCGGCGCGGCTTCATCGCCGAGAAATACGCGGTGCTGGTCAGTGCGCTCTACGGCGGCAAGACCGAGCAGTACATCGAGACCCAGGTCAAGTTCGAGGATGGACGCACCGGCGTGGTGAATGCCACGCTGAAGATCGTCGAGGCCAGGACTTTCCCCATCGTGAAGGCGGCGGCATGAGCCGCCGGGCCGCCCCCAAGGCGAATACCGCAGCGCGCAGCGCGGAGGTCATTGAATGAGCGGCAACAGAAAAGTCGGCGACGTCATCCTCGACGTGCAGAACATCTCCCTGAGCTTCGGCGGCGTGAAGGCGCTGACGGACATCAGCTTCAACGTGCGCGAGCACGAGGTGCGGGCCATCATCGGGCCCAACGGCGCGGGCAAGAGCTCGATGCTGAACTGCATCAACGGCGTGTACTGGCCGCAGCAGGGCTCCATCACTTTCCGCGGCCAGACCTTCAAGCACATGAACTCGCGCCAGGTGGCCGAGATGGGCGTGGCACGCACCTTCCAGAACCTGGCGCTCTTCAAGGGCATGAGCGTGCTCGACAACATCATGACCGGGCGCAACCTCAAGATGAAAAGCGGGCTGTTCGCGCAAGCCCTGCGCTGGGGCCCGGCGGAACGCGAGGAGCTGCGGCACCGCGAATTCGTGGAGCACATCATCGACTTTCTCGAGATCCAGGCGCACCGCAAGACCCCGGTGGGCCGCCTGCCCTATGGCCTGCAAAAGCGCGTCGACCTGGGCCGCGCGCTCGCGATGGAGCCGCAGGTGCTGCTCCTGGACGAACCCATGGCCGGCATGAACGTGGAAGAGAAGCAGGACATGAGCCGCTTCATCCTCGACGTGAACGACGAGTTCGGCGCCACCATCGTTCTCATCGAGCACGACATGGGCGTGGTGATGGACATCTCCGACCGCGTGGTGGTGCTCGACTACGGCAAGAAGATCGGCGACGGCACACCGGATGAAGTGCGCAGCAACGAGAACGTGATCCGTGCTTACCTTGGGGTCGAACACTGATGGCCTTCTTTCTCGAAACCCTCTTCGGCGGCCTCATGGTGGGCATGCTGTATTCGCTGGTGGCGCTCGGCTTCGTGCTGATCTTCAAGGCCTCGGGCGTGTTCAATTTCGCGCAGGGTGCGATGGTGCTGTTCGCAGCACTGGCCATGGCGCGCTTCGCCGAATGGATCCCGATGTGGACCGGCATCGAGAGCCGCTGGTTCGCCAATGGCGCGGCCTTTGTGGTGGCGGGGCTCGTGATGTTCGCGGTGGCGTGGCTGATCGAGCGGCTGGTGCTGCGCCACCTGGTCAACCAGGAAGGTGCAACGCTGCTGATGGCAACGCTCGGCATCGCGTACTTCCTGGACGGCGCGGGCCAGACCCTGTTCGGCAGCAACATCTACAAGATCGACATCGGCATGCCGAAGGACCCGATCTTCCTTCTCGGCTCGGTGTTCGAGGGCGGCATCCTCATCAACAAGGAAGACCTGTACGCCGCCGCGATCGCAGCCGCGCTGGTGGCGCTGCTCTCGCTGTTCTTCCAGAAGACCGGCACCGGCCGCGCGCTGCGTGCGGTGGCCGACGACCACCAGGCCGCGCAGTCGATCGGCATTCCGCTCACGCGCATCTGGGTCATCGTGTGGTGCGTGGCCGGCGTGGTGGCGCTCGTGGCCGGAATGATCTGGGGCAGCAAGCTGGGCGTGCAGTTCTCGCTCACCACCGTAGCGCTGCGCGCGCTGCCGGTGGTGATCCTCGGGGGCCTTACCTCGGTGCCGGGCGCCATCATCGGCGGACTGATCATCGGCGTCGGCGAGAAGCTGTCGGAGGTGTACCTGGGCCCGTACGTGGGCGGCGGCATCGAGATCTGGTTCGCCTATGTGCTGGCGCTGGTGTTCCTGCTGTTCCGGCCGCAGGGCCTGTTTGGCGAAAAAATCATTGATCGGGTCTGAACATGTTCTATAGAGAAAATGGGCAGTTCAAGTCCAGCTACCGCGCCGACCAGCAGGTCTTCCCGATCCTTCAGGACCGCGTGGCCATCGGCCTGGTACTGATCTTCGCATTCGCGGTCGTGCCCTTCCTCGCCAGCGACTATCTGATGCGGGCGATCCTGATCCCTTTCGTGATCATCTCTCTGGCGGCGCTCGGCGTGAACGTACTGGTGGGCTACTGCGGGCAGATCTCGCTGGGCTCGGGCGCCTTCATGGCGGTGGGTGCCTATGGGGCCTACAACTTCTTCGTGCGCTTCCCGGGGCTGCCGCTGATTCCCGCGCTGATCCTGGGCGGCCTGTGCGCAACGCTGTTCGGCATCTTGTTCGGACTGCCCAGCCTGCGGGTCAAGGGCCTCTACCTCGCGGTGGCGACGCTGGCGGCGCAGTTCTTCAGCGACTGGATGTTCCTGCGCATCAAGTGGTTCACGCTCGACACGCCCTCGGGCTCGGTGTCGGTGTCGAACCTGCAGGTCTTCGGCTTGCCGATCGAGAGCGCCGCGAGCAAGTACCTGCTCTGCCTGGCGATGCTGGTGGTGATTGCCGTCCTGACCAAGAACCTGGTGCGCGGGGCGATCGGCCGCGAGTGGATGGCCATCCGCGACATGGACGTGGCGGCCGCGGTGATCGGCATCCGTCCGATGTACGCCAAGCTCAGCGCCTTCGCGGTCAGCTCGTTCATCATCGGCGTGGCCGGCGCGCTCTGGGCCTTCGTCTACCTGGGTGCCTGGGAGCCGGCGGCGTTCTCGGTCGACCAGTCGTTCCGGCTGCTCTTCATGGTGATCATCGGCGGGCTCGGCTCGATCACGGGGGCCTTCTTCGGTGCGGCTTTCATCACTGTGCTGCCGATCGTCCTGAACCAGGCGCTGCCGGTGATCGCAGGCTGGTTCGGCGCGCAGATCTCCACCGTCGGCATCGCGCATGCGGAGCTGATGCTCTTCGGCGGCCTGATCGTGTGGTTCCTGATCGTCGAGCCGCACGGCCTGGCCAAGCTCTGGTCGACCGGCAAGCAGAAGCTGCGGCTATGGCCCTTCCCTCATTGATCGCCACCGCGCACCGACATGTTTTTTTTCGAAGCGCCATTTTTTTCCAGCGTGACATCCCATTCAACCAGGAGACAACCATGAAACTGAAATCACTCGCACTTGCCGTGGCTATCGTGTCCGCGCTCGCGGGCGCGGCCCCTGCGTTCGCGCAGGCCAAGGAGCAGTTCATCCCCGTGCTGTCGTACCGCACCGGCGCCTACGCGCCCAACGGAACGCCCTGGGCCAATGGCTATGTCGACTACCTCAAGCTGGTGAATGCGCGCGGCGGCATCAATGGCGTGAAGCTCTCCTTCGAGGAATGCGAAACCGGCTACGACACGGCGCGCAGCGTGGAGTGCTACGAGCGCCTGAAGGGCAAGAACGGCGGCGCCTCCCTGGTGCAGCCGCTGTCCACCGGCGCGACCTTTGCCATCACCGAGAAGGCGCCCGTCGACAAGATTCCCGTGGTGACCGTGGGCTATGGCCGCAGCGAAAGCGCCGACGGCACGGTGTTCAAGTGGAACTTCCCGATCGCCGGCACCTACTGGGTGGCCGCCGACGCGATCATCCAGGCCATCGCCCTGAAGGAAGGCGGGCTCGACAAGCTCAAGGGCAAGAAAATCGCCCTGATCTATCACGACAGCCCGTACGGCAAGGAGCCGATCCCTCTGCTGCAGGAGCGCGCAAAGATGCATGGCTTCGACCTGCAGCTGCTGCCGGTGACGGCGCCCGGCGTCGAGCAGAAGGCCACCTGGCTGCAGGTGCGCCAGGCCCGGCCCGACTACGTGCTGCTGTGGGGCTGGGGCGTGATGAATTCGACCGCACTCAAGGAAGCACAGGCCACCGGCTTTGCCCGCGAAAAGATGTACGGCGTGTGGTGGGCCGGCGCAGAACCCGACGTGAAAGACGTGGGCGACGGCGCCAAGGGCTACAACGCCGTGACCATGCAGCACGGTGCCGAGCCGCAATCGAAGCTCGCGAAGGACGTGGTGGCGATGCTGCACGACAAGAACCAGGGCACGGGCCCCAAGGAAGAAGTGGGACAGGTGCTCTACATGCGCGGCGCCATGAGCGCGATGCTCGGCGTGGAAGGCATCCGCGCCGCGCAGGAACGCTTTGGCAAAGGCAAGGTCATGACGGGCGAGCAGGTGCGCTGGGGGCTGGAGAACCTGAGCCTCACGCAGGCCAAGCTCGACGGACTCGGCTTTGCCGGCGTGATGCGCCCGATCAGCACTTCGTGCACCGACCACATGGGTGCGGCCTGGGCGCGCATCCACACCTGGGACGGCAAGGCCTGGAAGTTCACGTCCGACTGGCTGCAGGCCGATGAGCAAATCATCAAGCCGCTCGTGAGGTCGACCGCAGCCAAATACGCGGCCGAGAAGAAGCTCACGGCGCGTACCCCAGCAGACTGCCAAAGCTGACGCTTTGGCCGCCCGCCGGGGCGCGCCGTGCCGCCGTCCGTGGGGCACCCTCCCCAACCCCTCCCGCCAGGCGGGAGGGGCGGCGGCCCGCAGGGGCCGCGGCTTCGCCGGTCTTTTTGGAAACATCATGAGTAGCAGCAACATCGTTCTCAACGTCAACGGCATCGAGGTCATCTACAACCACGTGATCCTCGTGCTCAAGGGCGTGTCGCTCACGGTGCCCGAAGGCGGCATCGTGGCGCTGCTCGGCGGCAACGGCGCGGGCAAGACGACCACGCTGCGGGCCGTGAGCAACCTGCTCGCGGGCGAACGCGGCGCGGTGACCAAGGGCACCATCGAACTGCGCGGCGACCGCATCGAGGCGCTCTCGCCCGCCGAATTGGTGAGGCGTGGCTTGATCCAAGTTATGGAGGGCCGGCATTGCTTCGCGCACCTGACCATCGAGGAGAACCTGATGACCGGCGCCTACACGCGCACCGACGGCAAGGTCGCGGTGCAGGAGACGCTGGAGAAGGTGTACGCGTACTTTCCGCGGCTCAAGACCCGGCGCACTTCACAGGCTGCCTACACCTCGGGCGGCGAGCAGCAGATGTGCGCCATCGGCCGTGCGCTGATGGCGAACCCGACGATGGTGCTGCTCGACGAACCCTCGATGGGCCTGGCCCCGCAGATCGTCGAGGAGGTGTTCGAGATCGTGAAAGACCTCAACACCAAGGAACGCGTGACCTTTCTGCTCGCCGAGCAGAACACCAACATGGCGCTGCGTTATGCCGACTACGGCTACATCCTGGAGAACGGCCGCATCGTGATGGACGGCGAGGCCAAGAGCCTGCGCGAGAACGAGGACGTGAAGGAGTTCTACCTTGGCGTGGGCGGTGCGGACCGAAAGAGCTTTCGCGACGTGAAGAGCTACAAGCGGCGCAAGAGGTGGCTGGCGTAATGTTCCACCCCCGTTCCTCGCTCACTTCGTGTAGCTCGATTCCCCCCTCGAGGGGGCGCACCCGGCGGCCCGGCAAAGCCGGTTCCGCGGGTGCTCGCGAACGGGCTTCGCTGCGCTCGCCAATATGCCGATGCACGGCCACGAGCGTTTCGCCCATGCCACCCGATGAAGAAGGGCATTGAATCCATGACCGACCACTACGACGCCCTCGAAATCCGTGACCCCGCCGAACGCGAACGCGACCTGCTGGCCGCGCTGCCAAAGCAGATCGCGCAGGCCCAGACCGCCGCACCCGCATTTGCCAAGATCCTCGACGGCGTGAAGCCGGCGGACATCACCACGCGCGAAGCACTCGCCAGGCTGCCCGTCACACGCAAGACCGAACTGCTCGAGCTGCAGAAACAACGCCGCGCCGACGACCCGTTCGGCGGCTTTTCCGCCATCGGCCGCGGCACCCGCATGCCGCGCTTGTTCGCAAGCCCCGGCACCATCTACGAGCCTGAAGGCGAGGCGCGCGACTACTGGCGCACGGCCCGCGCGCTGCATGCGGCCGGCTTTCGCAACGGCGAGCTGATTCACAACAGCTTCAGCTATCACATGACACCGGCCGGCTCCATCATGGAAAGCGGCGCGCGTGCGATCGGCTGCACCGTGTTTGCGGGCGGCACCGGCCAGACCGAGCAGCAGCTCGAGGCCATGGCCGACCTGAAGCCCGAAGGCTATGCCGGCACGCCGAGCTTCCTGAAGATCCTGCTGGAGAAGGCCGAAGAAAAAGGCCTGAAGCTGCCTTCGCTCACCAAGGCCCTCGTGTCCGGCGAGGCCTTTCCGCCCAGCCTGCACGACTGGATTGCCGCGCACGGCGTGAAGGGCACGCAGTGCTACGCCACCGCCGATCTCGGCCTCATCGCCTACGAAACCAGCGCGCGTGAAGGCCTGGTGATCGACGAAGGCGTGCTGGTCGAAATAGTGCGCCCCGGCACCGGAGACCCCGTACCCGACGGCGAAGTGGGCGAGATCGTGGTGACCACCTTCAACCCCGACTATCCGCTGGTGCGCTTCGGCACCGGCGATCTTTCGGCCGTGCTCGCGGGCACCTGCCCCACCGGGCGCACCAACAAGCGCATCAAAGGATGGCTCGGCCGCGCCGACCAGACCACCAAGGTGCGCGGCATGTTCGTGCACCCTTCGCAGGTGGCGGAAATTGCGCGGCGCTTTCCGGAGATCCAGCGCGCGCGTCTCGTGGTCTCGGGCGAGATGGGCGACGACCAGATGACCTTCAGGCTCGAATGCGACGGCGCACCGGCCGGGCTCGATGCGCGCATTGCCGATGCGGTGCGCGAAGTGACCAAGCTGCGCGGCACCATCGAACTGGTGGCGCCGGGCACGTTGCCGAACGACGGCAAGGTGATCGAGGATGCGCGCAGCTACAAGTAGCGGCGGTAAAAGCGGCGCGTGATCGCGCACACCAGCACCACAAGCAGCACCAGGTAGACCGCCGCCATGGCGATGGCGAGCATCACGAGGCTGCCGCTGCTGCTGCGTCCCGAAAAGCTCACGCTCGCAATCCACAGCAGCCCGCCGACAGCGAAGGCGATGCAGACTGCCTGCAACAAGGCAAAAGCCGAGACCGCCGCCGCCACGGCCCTGAAGGGACGCGCTTGCACGGGCGCCGGCGCGGCACCGAGCCACGCGCCCCAGAATGCCAGTGCATAGACCAGCAGTGGCACCCCGAACCAGCCCAGAAGCAGCGGCACCATGTCGAAGTCCCTCGACATGTCGAACCAGCCGCTCGCGATGTTGCCGATCCACATCTGCAGTGAAACGAAGATTGCGGCGACGACGAGTGCAGCCGCGCGGCGGTTCGATGCCGCAACCGGGTCGGGCATCTCGGACGATGCATCCGTCGACGCAATGCCGCGCTCGCGCAGTGCGAAGCGTGCGGCAAGCCACACGCTCCCAACGATGACGAGCATCTGGATGGCCGACTGGACCAGCACCGAGGTGGCCATGATCGAGCGCAGGCCGTACATACCGACGTGTTCATGCAGCGGACCACCCGGCATGAAGAGCACCTGCGCCCGGTAGAACAGCGGCGTCAGCGCAAGCGCGTTGACGACCATCGCAGTGAGATAGACGGCGGCAAAGCGGCTGCCCGCGCCGCGAAGCTGCGAGATGCGGGCGGCGCCGCGCTCGTCGAGCACCTTGCGCGCATGGCACCACGCCAGGGTGGCAGCCAGCAGCCACACCGTGAGCACGCGGGGCAGCAGCGGAACCCACACGGCCGGTTGCGCGTAGACGCTGCGCATCTGCTCGCTGTGCGGTGAGGAGGGCAGCAGCAGCACCGTCATGTTCACGATGAACAGCGCCGCGGAAATCGCCACCGTAATCCACGCGAAATTTTTGGGCAGGCGCTGCGCGCACTCGAATGATGGGGATGCCGCCATGGGGAAGGAATACGCGTGGTGCGAAGAGATGTGAAAGCGGCGAGCGTGCTGGATCGCGGCGGTGGCCCGAAGACCGGCCCTGACGCTTGCTCAGTGCGCCAGCGCCGCTCCAGCCTCTTCGGGTGCAGGCCCCACGTACACCGATTGCGGGCGGATCAGCCGCCCCTTCTTCACCTGCTCGCGCGCATGCGCCACCCAACCGCCGACGCGGCCGGCCGCGAACACGCAGGTGAAGCTTTCGCGGCCGAAGCCCAGCGCCTCGAGCAGCAGCGCGGTGTAGAACTCGACGTTGGTCTCGAGCGCGCGGCCCGGCTTTTTCTCGCGCAAGATCGCGAGCGCGGCCTGCTCCGCCGCTTCCGCCAACTCGATGCGCGCCGCATTGACGCCGCCTTCCGCGCCCAGCCGCCGCAGCGCACCCTTGAGCGCATCGGCCCGCGGATCGCGCACGCGGTAGATGCGATGGCCGAATCCCATCAGCCGCTCACCGTTGGCGACGGCGTTCTCCAGCCACGCCCGGGCATTGGCCCCGGTCCCGATGGCATCGAGCGCATCGAGCACCGGGCCCGGCGCGCCGCCATGCAGCGGGCCCTTGAGCGCGCTGATGCCGGCCAGCACGGCCGACGCCAGTCCCGCGCCGGTTGACGCGACCACGCGCGCGGCAAAGGTCGACGCGTTGAGACCGTGGTCGCAGACAGTGACAAGGTAGGTGTCCAGCGCGGCAACCTGCGCTTCGGCGGGCGCGCGGCTATGCAGCATGCGCAGCATATCGGCTGCCTGCGGCAGCGTTTCGTCGGGCGCAAGCGCCTGCACGCCCAGGCGCCAGCGCATGACCGCAGCGGTGTAGACCGCGGGCGCGGCCACCAGCCGCAGTGCGGTGGCCAGGTCGTCGCCATCGGGCAGGCGCGCAAGCAGGGCGCGTACCGCTTCGATGGGCGGCAACATGCGCAACACGGCATCGTCGTTCGGCTGCAGGCGCTCGAAGGCTTCGCGCCGTGCGCGTGCCAGCGCGACACGCAGGCCCGCCGCATCGGGCAGCGAGTCGAAGAAGCCCTGGAACAGCAGCGCCACCGCGTCTTCGTAGCGCCAGTGCCGAGCCATGTCGTCGAGCGAATGGCCACGAATCACCAGCCGGCCGGCGGCGCCGTCCACCTCGGACAGCACCGTGCGCGCGGCCACCACGCCTTCGAGGCCGTCTTCATCGTCGTTCATTGCCTGGTACTCCTGTGTTTGCATGACGATTCGATTCTGGCGAGGCTAATATTGACGTCAATCTTGATTTATTCCATCAATATGGCAACGAAGACACCGCTCTGGCTGCCCGCAGCAGAAGCCCTCGAACTGATGCAGGTCCGACCGCAGACGCTCTATGCGAGCGTGAGTCGCGGACGCGTTCGCGCCAAGCCGGATACGTCGGACCCTCGGCGCAGCCTCTATCACCGCGACGACGTGCAACGCATCGCGGCGCGCACGCGCGGCCGGCGCAGCAGCGAGGCGGTCGCCAGCGAAGCCATTCGATGGGGCGAACCTGTGCTGCCGTCTGCCGTGTCCACGGTGTCCGAGGGGCGTCTCTGGTACCGCGGGCAGGATGCTTGCCTGCTTGCGGAACATGCCACGCTCGAAGACGTGGCGGGGCTGCTGTGGGAAAGCGCACCGCCGCGCTTCGCCGCGGCCCGCGCTCCCGAACCGTTGCATGGCGAAGGGGCGACACCGCTGCAGGCCGGCCTGCTCGCACTCGCAGCACGCGCCGGGACCGACCCGCCCTCGCGCGGCCGCGCCGCCGCGGTGCTGAAGTCCGAGGCGGCGGAAGTGATCGGCACGCTGGCCGACGCATTGCTCGGTCCATCGGCTTCGCGCACTGCACCGCTGCACATGCGCATTGCCGCGGCATGGCGCCGCCCGCGCGCAGCCGATATGTTGCGCCGCGCCCTGGTGCTGCTGGCCGACCACGAACTCAACGCCTCGACCTTCGCCGCGCGCGTCACGGCATCGACAGGCGCCTCGCTCGCGGCGTGCCTGCTCACCGGCCTGTCCACGCTCACGGGTCCATTGCATGGCGGTGCCGCGGCGTCGGTTCAGGCGCTGGTTCGCAGTGCCACGGCCATGGGCAGCGAAGCCGCGGTGCGCGAGTGGCTCGCGCACGACCGGCCGCTTGCGGCTTTCGGCCATCCACTCTATCCGCAAGGAGACGCGCGCTGCACCGCCCTGCTCGCCGGCATCGAGCTGCCGCCCGCGCTCGCGGCACTGCGCGCCACCGGAGAAACGCTGGTGGGGGAAGCGGCGAACGTCGATTTCGCGCTGGCCGTGCTGGCTGCCGTGCACAAGCTGCCGGCCGATGCGCCGTTGACGCTGTTTGCGCTGGCGCGCACGGTCGGCTGGACGGCCCACGTGCTCGAGCAGCAGGCCTCGGGGCAACTGATACGACCGCGTGCGCGCTACACAGGACCGGACGTCGCAACCCTCAGTGAATCGCCGCTTCGTGCGCGAGCTCGAACAGCTTCGTCATCTCGCGATTGAATGCGGGCAGGTCGTCGGGCCGGCGGCTCGTTACCAGACCGCGGTCGACCACCACGTCCTGGTCGGTCCACTTCGCGCCGGCGTTCATCAGGTCGATGCGCAGCGAAGGCCACGACGTCAGCTTTCGGCCCTTGACGCCATCGGCGTTGATGAGCGTCCACGGACCATGGCAGATGGCGGCAATGGGCTTGCCCGATTCGACGAATTCGCGCACGAAGGCCACGGCCTTCTGGTTGATGCGCAGTGCGTCGGGGTTGACCACGCCGCCGGGCAGCAGCAGCGCATCGAAGTCATCGGCATTGGCGTTCTTGAGCGGCACGTCGACCTCGAAGGTGTCGGCCGGTTCGAGGTGCTTCCAGCCGCGCACGCTGCCGTCGAGCGGCGAGACGACCTGCGTCTCTGCGCCCGCACTTTCGAGCGCTTTGCGTGGCTCGGTCATCTCGGCCTGTTCGAAGCCGTCCGACACGAGGATGGCAACCTTCATTCCGTCCAGCGAGGATGAGGTGATGGGCATGGGTGAAGTTCTCCTTGTTGGATGCCTGGTGATGGCAACAAAGACTTCACCCTAGAACCCACCCCCGTGGAGGGCATCGGCACGCGTCGGGTCCGCCTGTCGGACAGTTCAACGGCCGGCAAACTTCTCTTACGACTGTATATGTCGTTCGGTTTGCCGCTATTTGCGGCAGGCGATCGGCAGTGCCTTATCAGCCAGGTCGTCACCGGCCACGCAGTTCCACGCAATGCCGTCGTCGGTGGCCGAGGGCTCCATGAGCAGCTTGCCTGCCGCCTTTGGAAGCGCGACTTCGACCACCATGGTGTCCGAATCCAGCGTCAACTCCGCGCCGCCGGGCAGGCTTTCGGGTGCGCCGGCGATCGAGAGCGAGTCGGGAATCTCTTCCTTCTGCTTGTAGTAGTTGCCGAGCGCTTCGCGCACCGGCGCGGCCTCCGACCAAGCCTGGGAAACGACCGCGCGGGTCTGGTATTCCTTGTAGGCCGGGATGGCCACCGCGGCCAGCACGCCGATGATGGCGACCACCATCACCAACGCCAGCGCACCGCCGCCGGCACGGCCGGTGTAGGGCACGAAGATCGCGAGCACGTAAGCCACGGGATTGCGGCTCGGCAGCTTCGCGTCGGCGTCGATGGTGCGCGCCACGCGCTTGGTGAGCCAGGGGTAGCCGGCGATCACTTCATGGAACGAGCCCCAGAACCCGCCGTTGCCCACCGACTGGTCGGCGTAGCGCTGCAGGTCGACGTTGCGCCATTGCTGCGCACCGGCGGCCAGCGCCACGAGTGCGCGGGGCGCGGAGTCGGGCTGCTCGCAGCAGGCGGCGCCATGCAGGTCGCAGGTGTATTCCTTCGCGCGGGAATAGGCGGCGCCGAGCAGTGGCAGCCAGAGCACCGGAGCGCGCCAGATATGGCCCGTGAGGTGGCCGCGGCGGATGTGGCCGAGCTCGTGACCGATGTAGAAGTTGATGCCGTCGGGCTGGGCTTCCATCGCATCGACCACGTCGGACAGCAGAACGACGAAGTTGCGGCCGAAGAAGCGGGTGGCAAAGGCATTGAACATGCCGTCGCCATGCAGCAGGTAGGCCTCGGGCGGGTGCTCGATGCCGAGATAGCCGCAGCAGGCCTGGAAGCGCGCGTGCAGTTCGGGCAGCTGGGTGGGCGAAAGCTTCACGGCCGTGCCCTTGATCCAGGCAATGACGGCCGACTGCGCAAACACATAGGCGATGAAGCCGAACAGCACGTAGATGAGCGCAATGCCCAGGGTGCCGAGCACCAGCAGCGCCCAGACCAGGAGGCCGAGCACGAGCGTGATGGTGCCGAGCGAGCGCTCGCGCGGATAGACCCATGGATCCATTTGGAAATTCCTCCTCGATGCGGCCCGTGGGCCTGCGGTGTTTATGGTTTTTTTTCGCGCCTCCCCAGGCGCGACTTGCGAGCGCGCATCATGCCCCAGGAAAGTGCGGTTTCTGGCGCGTCCCTAGGGCTATTCGCTATGGGTCAGGTCATGGTCAGCCTTTATGATCGCGGCCGTTTTCATTTCAATCGTCGGGAGACATCATGAAGAAATTGCTTGCATTTACGGCGATTGCCGCTGCCGCCGCGGGCGCCTATGCCCAGGATTTCCCCGCAGGCAAGACCGTCACGCTGGTAGTGCCTTTCGCAGCCGGCGGCCCGACCGACCGCGTGGCGCGCGACCTGGCCGAAGCCATGCAAAAGACCCTCGGCACGACGATCGTGGTGGACAACACCGCGGGCGCCGGCAGCTCCATCGGCACCGCCAAGGTCGCCCGCGCCGCTCCGGACGGCTACACGATCCTGGTGAACCACATCGGCATGTCCACGATGCCGGCGCTCTACCGCAAGCTGCCGTTCAACGTGGAGAACGACTTCGAATACCTCGGCATGGTCAATGAAGTGCCGATGACGCTCATCGGCAGGCCCACCCTGCCCGCCAACAACTACAAGGAACTGACGGCGTGGATCACGGCCAACAAGGGCAAGATCAACCTTGGCAATGCCGGCCTGGGCGCCGCGTCGCACCTGTGCGGCCTGCTGTTCCAGAGCGCGCTCAAAGTCGAGATGACGCCGGTTCCCTACAAGGGCACCGCACCGGCCATCGCCGACCTGCTCGGCGGCCAGATCGACCTGCTGTGCGACCAGACCACCAACACCACCTCGCAGATCGAGGCCAAGAAGGTCAAGGCCTATGCCGTGACCACGAGCAAGCGCCTGACCACGCCGGCCCTGAAAGACCTGCCAACGCTGGCCGAATCGGGCCTGAAGGACTTCGAGGTCTCGATCTGGCACGGCGTGTATGCCCCCAAGGGCACGCCGGCACCGGTGCTGAAGAAGCTCAACGAAGCCGTCAAGGCCGCGCTGAAGGACCCGGGCTTCATCAAGCGCGAAGAAGCGCTGGGCGCCGTGATCGTCGCCGACAAGCGCACGGAGCCGGCCGAGCACAAGAAGTTCGTCTCGGCTGAAATCGCCAAGTGGGGCCCGATCATCAAGGCTGCCGGCGTGTACGCCGACTGATCTTTTCGGTCACAAGAAAAAAAGCCGCCGGGCCCTCAGGTCCGGCGGCTTTTTTCATGGCGGTGACAGCAGGAAACTCAGGGAAGCGTGACGGTCCAGACTTCGAAGTTCTTTCGTACGTCGACTTGACGCGCGGTGCGTGCCGTAAAGCTGAAGGTGCTCAGCGACGCGCCCTGGGCGTATTGCCAGCTGTTGTTGTCGGCCGGCACGCAGTGCGCGTCGCTGCCGCCCACGGGCTGGCAATAGACCATCGCCTTGCGGGCCGTGCTGCGCACGGTCACGGTTTCGCTGAAGCGGGCACCACTGGGGCCGGGCGCCCTGCCGAAGACGCCGAACGAGGTGGGCGCGAGCGCGCCGTTCGGAACCACCCAGCCGTCGAGGTCGCCATCGGCGCTGAAATCGACGTTGTTGGGCTCCGACGGGGTCGGCGCCCCGAAGACGATGCCGCGCGCGGTGTTCTGGCTTTCCGCGAGCAGTTCGGCACGCAGGGCAGGTGCGAGCTCCACCAGGGGAGTCTGCACTGCTTCCGCAACGGTGGGCACACGGGAGAAGGTGCGCACGTATTGCACGACATTCGGCGTTGTGCCGTCCGCGCGGAAGAACTCCAGTTTCCACACGGTCTGGTCGGCGATCTTGCCAAGCTGCTCGTCGGTGTACGGCGGCGTGGCAAAGAGGTTGGCATTCTCGAAATCGCTCGGGCTGCCGGTCTGGGCTGGATCCAGGTAGCGCGCGGACATGCGCCACAGGGCCGAGTTCAACGCCGAGCCCGCAGTACCGTCCGGCGTGAGGACCAGCGTACTCAGGCCGGTCTTGGGCACCAGGACCAATTCCTTGCCCGGCAGCGATGCCGTGGTCGCCACCACCTTCGAAAGGATCGGGTCGCCGTTGCCGTCGCGCACGTTGTCGATCGAAATGGCGTAGCCGACGGAATGGAAGACCAGGTTCTGGTGCTTCAGGTAGTCCTTCTTCTCGAGCTGCGGCCGCACGGCCGCACGGTAGGTGTTGCTGTTTCCGGTGAGCTTCAGCGCGCCGTCCACGATCTTCGCGTTGATGAAGTCGTTGTCGGTGTTGCCGATGACGTCGGTCCAGCGAAACGTCAGCGCAATGTCCCCGTTGGCATGGAAGTATTCGAAGTTGCCACGATCGTGCTTCAGGTTGGTGGGACCGAAGCGGAACAGGCTTTCGAACGAGCGGCGCGCACCGCTGCTCACGCGGCCAACGGGCGCGCCGGCCGACACGAAGTTGGCCGGGTCGTCGCCCACGAACAGCGTGCGGCACGCCGGCGCCACCACGTTGGCGGCGCTGCCGTAGGCATTGCCGTCCGACTCGATGGGGCTGTCGATGCGCTGTGCGAGCGGCAGCGCATAGCAGGCGTTGATGCGGTCGAGCAGGGCCTGCACCATGGCCGGCGTGGGCGGCGACACGAGGGATGCCGTATCGACAGGGGGCAGCGTTGCAATGACGGCATCGCCGCTGCGAAAGACGATCGACACCGGCGGGCTGTCTTCCCCGGCAGGCAGCGCCTTCACGGTGATCTCGATATTGGCGGCCGTGCCGTCCGGCCGGACCGACACGTTGATGGCGTCCAGCAGGCGGTCCTGCCCCGTGCCGTTGGCCGTGAACTCGCCGCTCATCGGGTCGATGCTCAGGTTGAGCGCGGAGAGGAGCGGCTGCAGCGCGGCGACCAGCTTCGCCACCTGGTCGCCGATCGATCCGGCGGTGACGGCGCCGGCATCGGCCTGGATCGCGGCGGCCAGCTGCGAGGGATCGCCGTTGGGCGAAAGCTGCGCCACGATGATGGTGGTGAGCGGCGTCACGTTCGTGGTGCCGGTGGCGGTGCTCGCGGTGGTGCTGTACAGGGTCAGGTCGTCCCGCACGGCCTGGATGACCAGCGGCGCCCTGGTGCCGGCCGGCAGCGAGCAGCTGTAGGTGCCTTCGGCCGTGGTGGTCACTTCGCAGACCTTGGCACCGGTCTGATCGAACACCGTGAGCGCCGCGCCAGCAAAGGCCGCGCCGGTGGCGACCGTGCCGCTCAGCGTCGTGGCGGCCGCGGGTTGGTCGCCGCCGCCGCCGCCGCTCGACGCCGGAGGAATGAAGCCGAACCCGCCTCCGCTCCCGCCTCCGCCACCTCCGCACGCTGAGAGGAGCGCCAAGGTGACAGCGGACAAGACATGGGGGAGTTTGCGGGTGAGATGTGGCATGGATGAGCTCTTCTAAAAGGGGTTGGACACCTCTGGCAACCGGAGGCCCCGCAAACAATAGCTTTCACTTCTCCAAAAAAAATGATGCAAATGCACCATTCTTGAAATCCGTCGGCGTGCCGAAGAACGAATCACCGGAATATGGGATGCGCGCTGCGAAGGCGCGATGAAAGACTCAGCGATGACCCGACCGGCCGCACTGCACGACTTCAGCGAGCTGCTGCTGCAGCTCTATCGGCTCTCTCACGAGCTGCCTATCAGCGCCTTCCAGGATGCCGCGCTCGACCTCATCAAGCCGGTGCTGTCCTTCGACGCGTCGATGTGGGGCACGGCCACCACAGCCGACGAGGGAATCGAGGTGCACACGCTGCACCTGCACCGCAAAACGCCCGAGATGATGATGGAGTACGACTCCTTCAAGCACCTCGACTCCGCGGCCGCGAGCTTCTTCGGCAAGGGACACGCCACAAGAGGCTTCAACTCGGCGAGCTGGTGGAGCGGGCCCAAGTACGCGCCGTTTCTGGACTACGTGCAGCGCTATGACCAGAACAACATCTTCATCACGATGGACAGCGACCCGCGGTCCAACTTCATGCACTGGTTCTCGCTGTTCCGCGCCGACCCGGACGCGCATTGCAAGCCCGAGGAAGTGAGCCTCCTGGCCAGCCTGTCGCCGCACCTCATGCAGGCGCTGGCGCTCAACCGCGTGATGCACCTGGACCGGACGCTCTCGCCGGCCTCCGGCGTGCAGCCCCGCGGCTCAGCCATCGCCGACCTGAAAGGCGCGATCTATCACTGCGACGTGACCTTCGTCGCGCTGATGCAGGAAGAGTTCGCGGGCTGGCCGCGCCAAGCGTTGCCGCAGTCGCTGCTGGAACATTTCATGACGGTGCAGTCCGCCTACCTGGGTAGGCATGTCGCAGTGTCGTACCGGCTCGAACAGCGCCTGCTGTTCTTGAGCGTGCGCAAGCGCTGCCGTGCCGACAACCTCACGCCGCGCGAACACACCATTGCCGAGCTGCTCGCCAGAGGCGACACTCACAAGGACATCGCGGCCATCCTGAGCCGCTCGCCCGCCACGGTGCGCAACCACATCCAGTCGATCTACGACAAGCTGCAGGTGAGCAACGTGGCGGGCCTCATCCACGAACTGCGGCTCGCGGGCTGACCGGGCCGCTCTGAGCTGCCTTCCTTACTTGGGCCGGATCGCGTCCGCCGTGCCCTGGATGAAGGCCTTGATGCTCTCGATTTCTTCGGTCGAGAGCTTGCCCGTGAAGTCGGGCATGCCGCGCCCCACGGCAGGGCCGTTGAGAACGAACTTGTCCAGGTTCTGGATGTAGGCGGCGTCCATGTAGCCGAGGTTCGGAATGTTGCCGCCGCGGTCCACGCCCGGCACGCCGTGGCAGAACACGCAGTTGCTCACATAGAGCATGGTGCCGGCCTGCACCTTGGCGGGGTCGTACTTCACGCCCTCGACCAGCTTGCTCATGCGGTACTGCACGAACTCGGGCATCTTGGCCGTGCCGCCGACCGCGAAGGTGTAGACGGTGCCCGGGCCTTGCCGCTCGGTGGCGCGCTGCGCGAGGCCGTACACGCCGCCCCAGCCCACCGCGACGGACACGTATTGCTTGCCGTCGACCACGTAGGTCGACGGGGCCGCGACCACACCGGTACCGGTGGGGGTCTCCCAGAGCTTCTCGCCGGTCTTGGCGTTGTAGGCCAGCAGGCGACCATCGGCCGTGCCCTGGAACACGAGGTTGCCTGCCGTGGTGAGCGTGCCGCCGTTCCAGGGCGAGGCGTAGTCCACGCCCCAGGCTTCCTTCTGCGCCACCGGGTCCCACGCGATGAGACGGCCGAAGGGCTTGCTCTTGGGCGGCTCGGCATTGGCGAACATGGCGGTGTTCCAGCCCATTCCTCCGTGCGGGCGGCCGGGCACGTTCTGGTCGAACTTCCAGTCCTTGTCGTCCATCAGGTTGATCGGCACGTTCTGCGCGGGCAGGTAGGCGAGGCCCGTCTGCGGGTTGAACGACATCGGGTGCCAGTTGTGCGCGCCGAAGGGGCCCGGGATGCTGTCGCCAGGCTTTTCATTCTGACGCGCGGCGGCGATCTCGATCGGCCGGCCATTGGTGTCGTAGCCCGTGGCCCAGTTCACCTCGACGAAATTCTTGGCCGAGATGAACTTGCCGTTGGTGCGGTCGATGACGAAGAAGAATCCGTTCTTCGGTGCATGCAGCAGCACCTTGCGCGACTTGCCGGCCAGCTTGACGTTGGCCAGGATCATCGACTGGGTGGAGGTGTAGTCCCAGTTGTCGCCGGGGGTCTCCTGGTAGTGCCACACGTACTTGCCGGTGTCGGGGTTCAGGGCCACCACCGAGCCCAGGTAGAGGTTGTCGCCGCCGCTCGGGCTTCGCTTGCTGCGTGCCCAGGGCGAGCCGTTGCCGGTGCCCACGTACATCAGGTTGAGCTCGGGGTCGAAGGCGAAACTGTCCCAGGCGGTACCGCCGCCGCCCGCTTCCCAGTACTTGCCGCTCGGGTCCCAGGTCTTGGCGGCGCGCGCCATCGATTCGTCCTCGAAAGGCTTGCTCGGGTCGCCCGGCACCACGAACCAGCGCCACTTCTGGTCGCCGGTTTTCGCGTCGTAGGCGGTGACGTAGCCACGCACGCCGTATTCGGCGCCGCCGTTGCCGATGATGACCTTGCCCTTGAAGACGCGCGGCGCGCCGGTGATGGTGTAGGAGCCCTTCTGCCCCTCGATGGTGTTCTTTTCCCAGACCTTCTGGCCCGTGGCCGCATCGAGCGCGATGAGCCGGCCGTCATAGGCGGCCACGTAGACCCGGCCCTCGTGCAGCGCAACGCCGCGGTTCACCACGTCGCAGCAGCCCCTGAAGCCCTTGGACTTGTCGACCTGCGGATCGAAGGTCCAGAGCTTCTGCCCCGTGCGCGTGTCGATCGCATGCACCACGCTCCATGAGGCGGTGACGTACATCACGCCGTCGACCACCAGCGGCGTGGCTTCCACGCCGCGCGTCGACTCGAGGTTGTACGACCAGACCAGGCCCAGCTGCTTGACGTTGCCGGCGTTCACCTGGTCGAGCTTGCTGAAGCGCGACTCGGCGTAATCGAGGCCGTAGCTCGGCCAGTCGGGCGTCTTCTTCTGTGCCGCGTTGTCGCGAATGAAGTTGCTGTTCACCCGTTGGATGGCCGCGGCGGCGCGATCCTGCGGGGTTCCGGCCGCCTGGGCCGAAGCCGTCGATGCGCCCAGGCACAGCCATGCAACGGCGAGCGGAAGCAGCCCGGCGTGGATCTTTTTCATCGTGAGTCTCCTTTATGCCGCAAGGATCGTTCGTGTGGCCCTTGCCAGCACCCCCGGGATTTCCCCAGTCCGGCGCTGTTCCATTGCAGAACACATTCGCAGGGGTCAGCGATTTCCCCATTCCTGGTTCCCCCTAATTCGAGGAGCAGCGAACAGCATGGCTTTCGAAAGGCTGGGCACGGCCACCGCGCCGCGCCAACTTTTTTCCACCACGCCGGCCCAGCGCGTGGCACTCGCGCGGCAGCAGTTCTTCGAGGAAGGCGTGCGCCCATCGGGGCTCGTCGGCGAAGCCGTGATCCAGTCGTGGCTGCGCTGCACGCGCAACCACAGCGATCGGCAACGCATCGTGCCCTTCGATGCGGTCACTCCAAGCCGGCTGCACGCCACGCTGGCGCGCAACCGCGAACTGCTCGAGGTTGCGCGGCAGGAGCTCGCGAGCATGGAAACCGCGCTCTCGGGCACCGACTCCCGTGTGATCCTGACCGACGGCGAAGGCGTGGTGGTGCACGTCACGCAGCATCCGACCGGGGCGCACCAGCCCGTATTGCGCAAGACCGCGCGCGTGGGCGTGAACATTTCAGAGCGCATGGTTGGCACCACGGCGCCGGGCATCGTCGCGACCACGGGGCAGGCCTGCACCGTCGACGGCGCGGAGCACTACTTCGACGTGCTGTCGCAGATGCAATGCGCCGCGGCGCCCATCCGCGACGTGACGGGCCGTCTGGCCGGCGTGCTCGACATCACGATGGAGGCGCGGCGCTTCGGTTTCGACGCGGCTTCGATGGTGGCGCTGTACGCCACCACCATCGAGAACCGCCTGTTGCAGGCGCAGTCGCGCGACCACCTGATCCTGCGCTTCCAGGCCAGCCCCACCTTGCTGGGCACGCCCATGGAAGCACTGGCCGGCGTGGCGCCCGACGGCACCATCGCGTGGCTCAACGGCGCCGGCGCGCGGCTGATCGGCCGCTTGCCCGAGGAGGCCTGCGAACGCGATGTCGAGTCGATGCTAGGCCACGATCTCGCGAGCCTGCTGCGGCTGGAACGGCGCGAAGCCGCCCAGCCGCTGCGCCTGGCCAGCGGGCTCGGCGTGTGGGTGCAGGCGCGGCTCAAGGCCGCGGACGGCGCGGACTTCAGGCATGCGGTGGCGATGCCGGGCCAGACCAGTGCGATGGTGATGGCGCCAGCACCGATCGAGACGGCGCCGTCAGAAGGAGGCACTTCGCAAGCACCGGAGCCGGAGGCGCCCCAAAGCGAGACCCTGCGCGAGCACAGCCGCAAGCTGATCGAGGAAGCGCTGGCCGCGCAAGGCGGCAACGTTTCGCAGGCGGCGCGGCAGCTGGGCGTGTCGCGTGGCACCCTGTACAGACGGCTGCGCGAATGGCGCGAGGAAGACAAGAGCGCAGCGCCCAGCGAGTTCTTCCGGGAAACGGCAAACCCCAGAAGCTAGGCCAAGGCACGTGCGCAGGCGTATGCGCAGTCGCCGTGCATCGGCGGTGTGCCGCGGACCTGCCGGCGCCTCACCGACGATTTTTCAGGCCGAAGGTATCGCGTAGTCGCGCGCAGCGCGTGCGCGGCGCGCGCGCGCATCGAGCTGAAGAGGCCGCAGATACTCGTGCAACGCCAGCGCGGCCGCGCCCACCGCGGGAGCCAGCTCGCCATAGCGGGCCAGGCGCAGGTCAGGCGCGGGCATGCCGGCCGCATCGGCATGGCGCTTCACCATCTCGAAAGCCGCTTGCGCCAGGCCGCGATGCTGGGTGCACGACTTGCCCCCGAGCACGATGGCGCGCGGATCGAAGGTAACCCACAGGTTCTGCAGCAGCACGCCGAAGAAGGCGGCCGCACGCGCCGTTTCGGGCGCCTCACGCTCCAGCGCGCGCGAGCCGAAGAAGGCTTCGGCGCAGCCTCTTCGCCCACACGAGCACAATGGCCCGTCGATCTGCACGATGGTGTGGCCGATCTCGCCCGCCATGCCTTGCGCGCCTGTGAACAGCCGGTCGTTCAGCACTACGCCGGCACCCACGCCGACGTCGCAGCTGACGAAGATCAGCGGATCGCCGCCTTCGCCGCCAAAGAACTCGTACTCGCCGAGCGCGGCGGCATCCGCATCGTTCTGCAGCTGCACCACGACGCCCGGCAGGCCCGCCGCGGCAAAGGCTTGCTCGAGCGCGGGCAGCAGGCTCACATTGCGCCAGCCGAGGTTGGGCGCAAAGCGGACCACGCCGGTGCAATCGTCCACCGCGCCGGGCACGCAGACGCCGATGCTCGACAGGCGCAGCCCCAGTTCGCTCAACTGCCGGTGCGCCGCTGCAGCCATGCGCGCGACCTGCGCGCAGACGCCGGCCGGTGCGCTGTCGGTCAGCGCATGCGTGTCGGCATGGAGCACCTCGCCCTGAAGCGAGACGCAGGCCAGGCGCACCGTTTCGACCGCGATCTCGACGCCCATCAACGCGCGCACGCCGACGTTGATCTGCAGCGGCGTGGAAGGCCGCCCCAAGCCATCGGCAACAGTCGTACCGGCCTCGCTGAGCCAGCCCTCGTCGAGCAGCTCGCGCACCAGCAGGCTCACGGTCGATTTGGTGAGGCCGCTTTCGTCGGCAAGCCGCGCACGCGAGAGTCCCGGGCGGGCGCGCAGCAAACGCAGCAAAGCGCTGCGGTTCATCCGCTTGAGCAGCTGCTGATCGCCGATGGTCATGATCCGACCCCCAACCTGCGAACCTCGAGCGCGCCTGCGTTCACCTGTGCGCCTGCTCTTTTCCTTCGGGCCGCTTGCCGGCGATGATCATGCCGAGCACTTCGTCTTCAGTGACGTCCGCGGTGCGGTAGGTGCCGACGAGCTTGCCGTTCTTCATGACCGCGACGCGGTCGCTCAGCGAGAAGACGTCGGGCATGTCGTGCGTGATCAGGAAGATGCCGACGCCATCGGCCTTGAGCTGCTTCACGAGCCCGCCGACCATCGCGGTTTCTTCGGGGCCGAGCGCGGCGCAGGGTTCGTCCATGATGAGAATGCGCGCGTTGAAGTACAGCGCGCGCGAGATCGCCACCACCTGCCGCTGCCCGCCCGAGAGGCGACGCACCGGGATGCGGATGTTGGTGAAGTTCTTGTTCAGGCGGTGGAACACCTTGCGCGCCTGCACCTCCATGAAATGATCGTCGAGCGTGTTCCAGCGCGTCATCTTCTCGCGGCCGAGAAAGAGGTTGGACACGGAGTCGAGGTTGTCGGCCAATGCGAGCGTCTGGTAGATGGTCTCGATGCCCAGCGCCTGCGCCTCGGCGGGCGTGCGGATGTGGACCTTCTCGCCCGCGATCAGCGTGTCGCCCGAGTCGATTGGATAAGCGCCCGCAAGCATCTTCATGAGCGTGGACTTGCCTGCGCCGTTGTGGCCGAGCACCGCAACCACTTCGCCGGGATGGAGGTTCACGCTCACGCCGTCCACGGCCTTCACGCCGCCGAAGGCCTTGCGGATGTCGCGCAGTTCGACGAGGGGTCTGGATGTGTCGATGGTGCTCATCTCAGTTCTCTCCAAAGCGCGTGCGATAGAGAACGTCGAACACCACCGCCACGATCAGCACCTGCCCGATGATCACCATGCGCTTGCCGATGGGCACGTCGAGCAGCAGCATGCCGCTGTCGAGCGACTGCATGATGAGCGCGCCCAGCACCGAGCCGAAGATCGAGCCGCTGCCACCCGCGAGCGCCGTGCCGCCGATGACGGCGGCCGCGATCACGTACAGCTCCATGCCCGTGCCGAGCGAGTTGGTGCCGGCATTGAGCCGCGCAATCGAGACGATGGCCGCCACCGTCACCAGCACCGCGAGCAGTGCGAACAGCATCAGCGTGACGCGCTTGACCGGAATGCCCACCAGCGCCGCCGCATCGGGGTTGCCGCCCATCGCGAACACGTAGCGCCCGAAGCGCGTGCGGTGCACGATGAACGACAGCACGATGGCCACCACGGCCCAGATCAGCACCGGAATCGGGAGACCCTGGGGCGCGTCTTTCGAGGCGATCTGGTAGTTGTTCATGACGGCCGCAAAAACGAACACCACCGCCACCGGCACGGCGGTCAAAAGCAGTTCGAGCCAGAGCGGCTCGTTGGGCATCTCGTGATGGGCGCGCGCGCGGCGCTTCTGCAGCATGCGCGCGAACAGCACCACCGCCACGAACACCGCGAGAACCCAGGTCGCGGTGGTGCCGATGCCGCCGTCGTATCCGCCGCCCAGGCGCTGAAAGAACTCGTCGTTCACCGGCTGCGTCTTGCCGTCGGCCACCAGGAACGCGGCGCCGCGGAAGGACATCAGCCCGCCCAGCGTGACCACGAACGACGGCACGCCCAGCATCGCCGTGAGCCAGCCCTGATAGATGGACACCAGCAGCGCCACCGCAAGGCCCGCCAGGCAGGCCGTGGGCCACGACCAGCCCGAGGTGTATTGCAGATAGGCGATCAGCACGCCGACAAAGCCCATGACCGAGCCCACTGAAAGGTCGATGTGGCGCGCCACGATGACCAGCACCATCACGGTCGCGACGATGCCCACCACGGCCGTCTGCTGCGCCACGTTGTAGAGGTTCTCGGGCGACAGGAACACGCCGCCGGACATCACGTTGAAGACGATGCCCATGACGACCAGCAGCACGCTCATCAGCAAGAGCCGCAGATCGACCCCCGCGCGCCGCCACCAGCCTGGCGTTTGATTGCTCATTGTTTAAACATCCTCTCGAAGAAGAAACAGGTGCGCGACGGCGCGCCGGCCCGGCCTTCGGGCCGGCCTGAACCGCGAGACGGCACGGATCGGGGAGCGCCTGCGGGCGCGCCCGCTACTTGCAGGCTGCTGGCGCGCTGGCGGCCTGGACGCCCTTGCAGAGTTCGTCCTTCTTGATCCAGCCGGCCTTCACAACCACGTCGAGGTTGTCGCGCGTGATCGGCACCGGCGTGAGCAGGCGTGACGAGAGCGAGATCTTCTTCGGACCGGAATTCCACGGTGCGGCCTTCTCGGCCGGCTTGCCCTGCGTCAGCGCGATGGCGGCGCTGGCGGCTTCTCGGCCGAGTTCGCGCGAGTCCTTGAAGACCGTGGCGGTCTGCGTGCCCAGCGCAATGCGGTTGAGCGCGGCAAAGTCCGCATCCTGCCCCGATACCGGAACGCCGCGCAGGCCCTTGGCCGTGAGCGCGGCGACCGCGCCGCCGGCCGTTCCGTCGTTGGCCGCCACCACCGCATCGACCTTGTTGCCGACCTTGGTGAGGATCTGCTCCATGTTCTTTTGCGCGACCTCGGGCTTCCAGCCTTCGGTGTATTCGTCGCCGACGATCTTGATGTCGCCCTTCTTCACGGCGGCATCCAGCACCTCTTGCTGGCCCGCGCGCAAAAAGTCGGCGTTCGGGTCGCTCGGCGAGCCCTTGATGATCACGTAGTTGCCCTTGGGCTTGACCTTGAAGACCTCGCGCGCCTCCATGCGGCCGACTTCGACGTTGTCGAAGGTGATGTAGAAGACGCCCGGCGCCTCGATCAACCGGTCGTACGCGACCACGGGCACCTTCTGGCGCGTGGCCTTGGTGATCGCGGGCAGGATCGCGTCCTTGTCCATTGCCAACACGATGAGCGCCTTGGCGCCCTTGGAAATCAGCCCCTCGATGTCGCCCAGCTGCTTCTCGGGCGAGCCGCCCGCGTCGGCACTGATGTACTTGGCGCCGAGCTTCTCGAGCTGGGCCTTGATGGCGGCCTCGTCGGTCTTCCACCGCTCTTCCTGGAAGTTGGACCAGCTCACGCCGACCACGGTCTGCGCCACTGCGCCCACTGCGGTGAGGCCGAAGGCCATGGCGGCCAGGGTGTGCTTGAGTTGCATCGATGTCTCTCCTTGGAGGTTGCCCGGCGAAAAGCCGTGTAAGAAATTAGTTAGTTTGAAGGGCGAACTAACTATCCCATTCGGGCAACGCGAAGGGCATCCGGGAATTCCCGGGGAGCGGCGAGACATGCACAGCGCCCGTAAGGCGAAGGTCGACAGCGGCTAGCGCCGTCGCCAGTGTTAGGGCATCAGCTGTTGACGAGCGGAAATTCTTCGGCGCTGAACACCGTGTGAAAGACCGTGCCGTCGAACATCTCGAACAGATGCTTGGAGAGCTCGCGGCTTTCGTAGCGCACGGGTGAATCGAGCGCCAGCGCAATGTCTTCGCGGCTGGCATAGCGGGTCGACAGCACCATGGCCAGTTCGGGATCGCTCACATCGCTTTCGATCTGGCGCAGCACGCGCACTTCGAGCACGCCCGGAAAACGGGTCCAGAGCGGCACCAGCTTCTCGTGCACGTGCCGGTCGAAAGCCTCTTCCATGCCGGCCTTGACCTTGCCCCGGAAAAACGCGCAACGGATGAACATGGGTGTCTTCTTTCCTGGTTGAAATGTGTTGTCGGGCCGCGCGCAGGGTGCGGCCAATGCGTGCTTCAGTCGCGCGCGTAGCCGTTGAACTGGCGCATCATGGCGGCCGTGTCCTCGGCTCCGAGCCCGGCCGCCACAAAGGCGCGGTGCAGCTCGGAAACCGCGCCCGCCAGCGGCAGCGGCAGGCGTTCGGCCTGCGCAAAAGCCTGTACCGCCTCCAGGTCCTTGAGCATGTTGTCGATACGGCCCGTGGGCGTGAAATCTCGTGCGGCCATCTTGGGACCGAACTCGCGCAGGATCTGGCTGTCGGCCCGCCCGCCGGCCAACGCGGTGTGCAGCTTCGAGGCATCGACGCCACCAGCTTCGGCCAGCCGCACGGCCTCGGCCACGGCCTGGAAGCCGATGGCGCAGAGCAGCTGGTTGACCAGCTTGGTGGTCTGGCCGGCGCCGCTTTCGCCCATGCGGGTGTAGTTGGCGCATAGGCTGTCCATCACGGCGCGCGCGCGTGCCACGTCGTCCTCGCTGCCGCCGGCCATGACCGTCAGCTGGCCGAGCAAGGCCTTGGGTGCGCCGCCCGAGAGCGGCGCATCGACGAAGCCCATGCCCGTGCGTTCGCGCAGCAGCTGCGCGAGCCGGCGCGTGGAGGCCGGATCAATGGACGACATGTCGATCAGCAGGCGGCGCGAATCCGCGGGCTCGGCGGCGGCCACGCCGGTTTCGCCGAAGAGCGCACGCTCCACCACCGCGGCCGAGTTGAGGCTGGTGATGACGAAGTCGCTCGCCGCCGCGGCCATGGCCGCGGTGCCAGCAGCGCACGCGCCGTGGGGCTCCAGCGCGGCGACCTTGGCGGTGTCGAGGTCGAACACGCGCACCGTGTGGCCGCATTCGAGCAGGCGGCGTGCAATGGCCGAGCCCATGATGCCGACGCCGATCACGGCCACGCGCTGGCTTGGGAATGTCATGCGGCAACTTTCAGTGAGGCGGAGCAATTCTGTGCGCACGCGATCAGACGCGCCCCCACGGAGGCCACGATCAGCGGCACCGGCTCGTCGATGGCCGCGTGCAGCACCTCCGGCTCGTCCGCACCGGGTTTCTCGAAGGCCTGCAGCTGGCTGTCGAGCAGGGCCGGCGGCATGTAGTGCCCGCTGCGCGCCTCGAGGCGGTGCCGGACCAGTGCGCGCGGCCCGTCGAGGCACACGAAGTGCAGGTCGGGCGCTGCCGCGCGCAGGCGGTCGCGGTAAGCGCGCTTCAGCGCCGAGCAAGCCACCACCACGCCCGCCGGCGCCGCGGCCTCGTCGCTCAACCGTGCACCGATGCGTTCCAGCCACGGCCAGCGGTCCTCGTCGCAGAGCGGCACGCCGCCGCGCATGCGCGCCACGGCCTCGGGCAAGTGCAGGTCGTCGCCGTCGATCCAGGGCACGCCCAGCACACAGGCCAGGCCGGCGGCCACGCTGCTCTTGCCGGTGCCCGAGACGCCCATCACCACCACGGCCAGCCGCGCCCGGTATGGTTGCTGCAGCGAGGCCATGGGAATCAAAGGCTGGCAGTGATGCCGCCGTCCACGTACAGGATGTGGCCGTTGACGAAGCTCGATGCATCCGAGGCGAGAAAGATCGCCGCGCCGCCGAGTTCTTCCACGTCGCCCCAGCGCCCGGCGGGCGTGCGGCCGGAAAGCCACGCGGTGAAGGCTTCGTCGGCCACCAGCGCCTGCGTCAGTTCGGTCTTGAAATAGCCGGGCCCCAGGCCGTTGACCTGGATGCCATGCTTGCCGAGGTCGATGGCCATGCCCTTGGTGAGCATCTTCACGGCGCCCTTGGTGGCGGCGTAGGGCGCGATGCCCGGCCGGCCCAGCTCGCTTTGAACCGAGCAGACGTTGATGATCTTGCCGCGCTTGCGCTCGATCATGCGCTGCGCCACGAAGCGGCCGACGAAAAACACGCTGTCGATGTTGGTGGTGGTGATCTTGTGCCACGCGTCGATCGGAAACTCCGCGAACGCGCCGCGGTGCTGCATGCCGGCGTTGTTGACCAGAATGTCGATGGGGCCGACTTCGGCTTCGATGCGTGCCACGCCCGCTTCCACCGCGGTGGCGTCGGTCACGTCGAAGGCCATGGCTTCGGCCGCGACGCCCCGGGCGCGCAAGGCGTCGCGCGCGGCTTCGAGCGCGCCGGCATCGCGCGCATTCAGCACGATGCGTGCGCCGGCCGAGCCCAGCGCCGCGGCCAGCGAAAAGCCGATGCCCTTGCTGGAGCCGGTGATGAGGGCGGTGCGCCCGGAGAGGTCGAACAGTTTCAAGCGGAGCTCCAGGAGGATGGGCGGAATGCGCACGAGGCGGCAATGCGAATACGTTACCGGTATCTTATTAGGCCGTCAAGGGTGAAAACCTTGGTGCGACTTCCTTTAAACGATCTCAGGCAGAGGTTAAAGTTACCGGTATCTATATTGCGCCCAGCCGCGCCACCCGCAGGAGAATCCGCTTGACCGCTGCCACTACACCCCCGCACGTGCTGATGCCCGGCCCCTATCCGGAATGGGACATGGCGCCGATGGCGGAGAGCTACAAGCTCCTCCGTTGGTGGGAAGCGCCGGACCGGCAGGCCTTCATCGCAGAACACGCCTCGGAAATCCGGGCGGTGGCCACGCGAGGCGAGCTGGGTGCCAACGCCGAGCTGATTGCGTCGCTGCCCAGGCTGGAGCTGGTCGCCTGCTACGGCGTGGGCACCGACGGCATCGACCTTGCGGCCTGCCGCGCGCGCGGCATCCGCGTCACCAACACGCCCGACGTGCTCAATGGCGACGTGGCCGACCTCGCCGTGGGCCTCACGCTCGCGCTGCAGCGGCGCATTCCGGCGGGTGACCGCTTCGTGCGCAGCGGCGAATGGGCCAAGGGCCCGATGCCGTTGGCCACGCGCGTCTTCGGCCAGCGCGTCGGCATTGCCGGTTTCGGGCGCATCGGCAGCACCATCGCGCGGCGACTCTCGGGCTTCGAGATGGAGCTGGGCTACTTCAGCCGCACGGCGCGCGAAGACAGCCCGCTGCGCCACTTCAACAATCTCACGGCCATGGCCGAATGGTGCGACGTGCTCATCGTCATCCTGCCCGGCGGCGAGGCCACGCGCGGCATCGTCGATGCCGAGGTGTTGCAGGCACTCGGCCCCACGGGCTGGCTGGTGAATGTGTCGCGCGGCACCACGGTGGACGAGGGCGCACTGCTGCAGGCGCTCGAGCAGCGCAGCATCGCTGGCGCGGCGCTCGACGTGTTTTTGAACGAGCCGCGCATCGACCCGCGCTTTGCGGCGCTCGACAATGTGGTGCTGCATCCGCACCATGGCAGCGGCACCGAGGAGACCCGCCGCGCCATGGGCGAACTGGTTCGCCGTAATCTGCAGGCCCACTTCGGTGGCCAGCCCCTCGTCACCCCGGTCGCCTGACGGCCTGAAGGAGAACCCCATGCGTATGCGTTGTATGTGCCTCGTGATCCATGCCCCCGATGACCTGCGCCTGGAGGAACAGGACGCCGGAGACATCGGCCCGGGCCAGGTGCTGGTGAAGGTCGGCATGGGCGGCATCTGCGGCTCCGACCTGCATTACTTTCACAACGGCGGCTTCGGCACCGTGCGCATCAAGGAGCCGATGGTGCTGGGCCACGAAGTGGCGGGCACCGTGGTGGCCACGGCGCCCGGCGTCGACAGCGTGCGCATTGGCGACAAGGTGGCCATCAACCCGAGCCGCCCGTGCGGCGCCTGCAAGTTCTGCCTCGAGGGCCTGCCAAATCAGTGCCTGGACATGCGCTTCTACGGCAGCGCCATGCGCACGCCGCACGTGCAGGGCGCGTTCCGCAACATGCTGCTGTGCGAGGCCACGCAGTGCGTGAAGGTGGCGGCGCATGTGCCGCTGCGCCTGGCGGCGCTGGCCGAGCCGTTCTCGGTGGGGCTGCATGGCGTGTCGCGCGCAGGCCCGCTCCTGGGCAAGCGCGTACTGGTGTCGGGCTGCGGGCCCATCGGCGTGCTGGCCATCGCGGCCGCGCGTGCGCACGGCGCGGCCGAGATCACCGCCACCGACGTGGTCGACGAGCCGCTCGCCTTCGCGCGCGCCATGGGCGCCGATCACGTCATCAACGTCGCACAGGACAAGGCCTGGGTGTCGCGCTATTCGGCCGACAAGGGCACTTTCGACGTGATGCTCGAATGCTCGGGCAACGAGCGCGCCCTGCGCGACGGGCTCGAGGTCATGCGCCCGCGCGGCGTGGTGGTGCAGCTGGGCCTGGGCGGCGACGTGAGCATTCCGCAGAACATGGTGGTTGCGAAGGAGCTCAGCATCTGCGGCTCGTTCCGCTTCCATGCGGAGTTCGCACTGGCGGTGCGGCTCATCAACGAAGGCCGGGTCGATCTGTCGCCGGTCGTGTCGCACACCTTCCCGATGCAGCAGGCACGCGAGGCCTTCGAACTGGCAAGCGACCGCCAGCGCGCCATGAAGGTGCTGATCGACTTTGCCGACACCGGCGCGGAAACCGTCGCGGCCTGATCGGCCTCAGGAGCTTTCGCGCTGCTCGATGCGAAACGGGATCAGCACCGTTTCCTCGGGCGGCCGGTGGCCTTCGCGGGCGCCGTCGATCACCCGCAGCAGCAGTTCGCCCGCGGCCCTGCCGATGCCCACGCAATCCACCGCCACGGTGGTGATGCGCGGATGGCAGGCGCGCGCCACCTCGAAATCGCCGAAACCCGCGATCGCGATGCGGCCCGGCACGTCCCAGCCGCGGCGCTGGCATTCCATCAGCGCGCCGAAGGCCGAGAGATCGGACACGCACATCACGGCATCCACGTCGGGCCATTGATGGATCAGCTGCACCACGGCCTCGCCCCCTTGCGCCATCGAGATAGGCGGCTGGCCGAAGCTGATGACGCGCCCGTCGGGCAGGCCCAGTTCGCGGATCGCCTCGACATAGCCGCGCTGCCTGTCAGCCCCGCGGGTGTCGCGGTTCGAGGTGCCGCCGATGAAGGCGATGCGCCGGTAGCCCTGGCCGTGCAGGTGCCGCACCATCGCGGCGGCCGCTTGCGCGTTGGAGAAGCCGACCGTGTGCTCGATGGGCGTGGCGGGCAGATCCCAGGTCTCGACCACCGGAATGCCGGCCGCCTGCAGCATGGCGCGCGCGGCGGACGTGTGGGCGCCTCCGGTGAGGATCACGCCCTCGGGGCGGCGCGCGAGCATCGCGCGGACAAGGCGTTCCTCGGTCTCCACGCGGTAGTCGGTATAGCCCAGCAGCAGCTGCAGCCCGCGCGCTTCCAGGGCGGCGGCAATGCCTTGCGCGGTTTCTGAAAAGTTGGAGTTGTTCAGCGACGGAATCAGCACCGCGACGAAACCCGAGCGCTTGCTGGAGAAGGTGCGCGCGGTCTGGTCGATGACGTAGCCCATCTCTTCGCAGGCCTGCAGGATGCGCTGTCGCAGCGCCTCCGAGGTGGCGCGGTCGCTGCCCGTGCTGCGGTTGAGCGCACGCGACACGGTCATCTTCGAGACGCCGACGCGCGCGGCGACGTCGGCCATGGTCGCCGGGCGAGGCAGGGAGGCGGAGGCTTTGGTCGAGGGCAAGTGCTGGGTCTCTCTCTGGAATGCGGGTCCGAGGATAGGCGACGGCGGGCGGAAAGAGAGAGCTTAGGTTACCGATATCGCAAAGCCGAGTCGGCGGGGTAACTCCTGTGCCGGTTTTTCATCTCGTTTGATACGATTTTTGCCAGAACCGCCGGTTTCAAAGCGCTGGAGACAAGATGGGTTCGAGTATTTCACCGAACGGTGCCGGGCAGGCGCTGTACCGCACCATGGTGCGCATCCGCGCCTTCGAGAATGCCGCGGAAGCGGCGAGCCAGGGCGGCGTGAGCGCCTATGGCCAGCAGGCCGCCGGCTCCGCCAAGGTGCGCGGACCGCTGCACCTCTCGACGGGGCAGGAGGCCGTGCCGGCCGGCGTGTGTGCCCATCTGCGAACGAGCGACTACCTCACCTCCACCCACCGCGGCCACGGCCATACGCTGGCCAAGGGCGCGGACCTGACACGCATGATGTGCGAGCTGTTCGGCAAGGCCACCGGTTTCAACGGCGGCAAGGGCGGCTCGATGCACATCGCGGATTTTTCCGTCGGCATGCTGGGCGCAAACGGCGTGGTGGCTGCCGGCCTGCCGATTGCCGTGGGCGCGGCGCACGCGCAGAAGCTGCTCAAAAAAACTGGCGACATCACCGTTTGCTTCTTCGGCGACGGCGCGATCAACCGCGGGCCCTTTCTCGAGGCGCTGAACTGGGCGCGCGTGTACGACCTGCCCGTGCTCTTCGTCTGCGAAGACAACCGCTGGAGCGCCACCACCGCGAGCGGCCCGATGACGGCGGGCGAAGGCGCTTCGGCGCGCGCCGCCTCGATGGATATTGCGGCCACGCAGGTCGATGGCAACGACGTGTTCACGGTGCACGAAACCGCGGCCAGGCTGGTCGCCGAGGTGCGCGGCGGCGGCGGGCCGCGCCTGTTGCATGCGCTGACCTACCGCGTGAAAGGGCATGTGTCGGTCGACGTCGCGGCTTACCGCGATCCGGCCGAACTGGCTGCCGCGCTCGAAACCGATCCGATCGCGCGGGCGCGCGGGCATCTGCTTTCGCAGGGCGCGAGCGCAGCCGCGCTCGATGCGATCGAGAACGCGGCGCGCGACGAAGTCGAGACCGCCCTCGCCGTCGCCGACGCGGCGCCCTGGCCAGAGCCCGGCGACGCCTTCACTGACGTGCAGACCACCGGAGCGGGGCAATGGCACTGATGACGACCCAAGAACTCAGCTATTCCGAGGCCGCCATGCTCGCCATCCAGCGCGAGATGGAGGCTGATCCGCGCGTGGTGGTGCTCGGTGAGGACGTGGGCCGCGGCGGCATCTTCGGCCAGTACAAGGGCCTGCAGCAAACCTTCGGCGCCGATCGCGTGATCGACACGCCGATCAGCGAGGCCGCGATCATGGGCGCGGGGGTGGGCATGGCGCTCGCGGGCCTGCGGCCCGTGGTGGAAATGCGCGTGGTCGACTTCGCGCTCTGCGGCATGGACGAGCTGGTGAACCAGGCCGCCAAGAACCGTTTCATGTTCGGCGGGCAGGGCCGCGTGCCGCTGGTGGCGCGCATGCCTGGCGGCATCTGGGATGCCTCGGCCGCGCAGCATTCGCAGTCGCTCGAAGCCTGGTTCGCACACCTGCCGGGCGTGGTGGTGGTGAGCCCCTCGACACCGCAGGACAACTACAGCCTCTTGCGCGCGGCGCTGCAATGCGGCGATCCGGTGGTCTACATCGAGCACAAGACGCTCTGGGGCCAGCGCGGCGAAGTGAACGAGGACATGGCCGTGCCGCTCGGCAAGGCGCGGCGCGTGCGCGAGGGCGACGCGCTCACGCTCGTGAGCTGGAGCAAGCAGATGCAGGCGTGCGCCGCGGCCTGCGACACGCTCGCGGCCGAAGGCATTGCGGTCGACCTGATCGACCTGCGCACGCTCTGGCCCTGGGACCGCGAAACGGTGCTCGCATCGTGTGCGCGCACGCGGCGGCTTCTGGTGGTGCACGAGGCGGTGCAGGTAGCGGGCTTCGGCGCCGAGATTGCGGCCAGCGCCGCGGAGGCCACGGGGTGCCGCGTGGCGCGGCTTGGCGCACCGCGCATTCCGGTCGGCTATGCGCCGGTGCTCGAGGCAGAGTCGCGCATCGGTGCCGAAGCCATCGCGGCCGGCGCGAGAAAACTGCTGGGCTGAGCCGCCGTGCGCCATGGACCCGCTGTTCTTCAAGCTGGTGCGGGTGGTCAACCTCACGGCACGCCCGTTCCATGAGAAGGTCGGCCGCGAGCACCATCTCACGCTCAACGAATGGCGCGTGATGGCTGTGCTGGGCGGCGAGCCCGGGCTCAATGCCACCCAGATCGCCGATTTCACCGGCCTCGACAAGATGGCGGTGAGCCGCGCGCTGGCCGGCCTCGGGCGCCACGGGCGCGTGCAGCGCCATGACGATCCCGCCGACCGGCGCCGCGGCCGGCTCTACCTCACGGCGGCCGGCGAGGCGCTGCACGAGACCGTCGGCGCGCTGGGCCGGCAGCGCGAGGCCGTGCTGTTCGAAGGCGTGAACGCCGACGAGCTGGCCCGCCTCGACGCCACCCTGGACAAGCTCATTGCCGCCGTCCAGCGCGCCGATTGAGCGCCTGGTCAGGCTGCGAAGCCGCCGTCGATGTTGAAGCTGGCACCGGTCACGAAGCCTGCTTCGGGGCTGGCCAGGTAGGCCACCATGCCGGCGATTTCTTCGGGGCGCCCATGGCGGGCCAGCGCCATCAGGCCGTGCATGGCGGCGGCGTTCGGGCCGTCGACCGGGTTCATGTCGGTGTTGACCGGGCCGGGCTGCACGTTGTTGACCGTGATGCCGCGCGGGCCGAGGTCGCGCGACAGGCCCTGCACCAGTCCCTTCAGCGCCGACTTGCTCATGGCATAGGCGCTGCCGCCGGGCCAGGGCATGCGCTCGGCGTTGGTGCTGCCGATGTTGATGATGCGGCCGCCTTCGCCCATGTGCCGCACGGCGGCCTTGGCGGCCACGAACACGGCGCGCACGTTGATGTCCAGCGTACGGTCGAAATCCTCGAGCGAGAAATCTTCCAGGGTGCCGGGCAGGAACACGCCGGCGTTGTTGACGAGCACGTCGATACGGCCGAGCTTGCGTGCGGCTTCGTCGATGCCGGCGGTGAGCGCGGCGGCGTCGGCGCTGTCGATCTTCAGCGCCAGGGCACGGCCGCCTTCGGCCTCGATGCTGCGCGCCAATTCGTCGGCCGGCGCGCTCGAACTCGCGTAGCTGAAGGCGACGGCGGCGCCGTCTTCAGCCAGGCGCCGCACGATGGCGGCGCCGATGCCGCGCGAACCGCCGGTGACGAAAGCGACTTTGCCCGCGAGGACGGGAGAGGTTGATTTGCTGGGAGCCATGATGAGGTGTTCCTGTCGGTTGTGAGGTTGAAGGCCTTCAGTGTCGTGGCTCCATTACCTTTGCGGTAGCCACCAATTGATGCAATCAAATTCAACCGATGGTTGAAAATAGCGATCCATGGAACCGCTCAATCACCTCGAGTCCTTCGTCCAGAGCGCGGAGAGCGGCAGCTTCTCGGCCGCGGCGCGGCGGCTCGGGCTCACGCCTGCCGCGGTCAGCAAGAACGTCGCGCGGCTGGAAACCCGCCTGGGCGTGCGGCTGTTCCAGCGCAGCACGCGCCGCCTCACGCTCACCGAAAGCGGCGAGCGCTTCCTGGGCCAGATCGGCGGCGCGCTCGCCACCCTGCAAGATGCGGTGGCCGATGTTTCGAAGAACGACGGGCAGCCTGCCGGCACGCTCAAGGTGAGCATGGGCCAGGCGTTCGGCCGCGAGCACGTGCTGCCGATGATGGGCGACTTTCTTGCGCGCTACCCGTCGATCCTGCCCGACTGGCACTTCGACAACCAGCAGGTGGACCTGGTGGGCGAAGGCTTCGACGCGGCCATTGGCGGCGGCATCGAGCTGTCGCCGGGCGTGGTGGCGCGAGAGCTGTCGCGCATCCATGTGGTGGCGGTGGCCGCACCGGCTTATCTGTCGGGCCGAACGCTGCCGGCGCATCCCGCGGACCTGGTGCGGTTCGACGCGCTGCTGCGCCGCTCCTCGCCCACGGGGCGGCTGCGCAGTTGGACCTTGCAGCATGCGAGCGGCGACCAGACCACGGTGGAACTGCCCCGTCCGCGCGCGATTTTCAACGACCCCGAAGCCATTGCGCATGCCGCGCTGATGGGGCTGGGCGTGGCCATGCTGCCGATGCCTTTCGTCGAGCGCGGCCTTCGCGGCGGCGAACTGGTGCGCCTGCTGCCCGAGTGGCATTTCGACGCGGGCGCGGTCTGGCTCTACTACCCCAGCAAGAAGCTGCTGCCCGCCAAGACGCGGGTCTTCATCGACTTTGTGCTGGAGCGCTTTCGCAGCGAACGCTTCGCCGAGCGGATGCAGGTGGCATAGGCCGGCGCATCACCGGGGTTTTACCGGCGGCGCCGGCCGTCGTTCGCCTGTACAAACAACCGCATGACTTCTTCAATTTTCAAAATGAATCGCCGGGCTGCGCTTGCGGCTTCCGCGGCCATCGCACTGGCAGCATCGCCCTCCTGGGCCCAGAACACCTGGCCGAACAAGCCGGTGCGCATCGTCGTGCCGTTTGCGGCGGGCGGCACCACCGACATCCTGGCGCGCGCGATGGCGCCCGAGTTGTCGAAGGCCTTCGGCCAACAGTTCATTGTCGACAACCGCGCGGGCGCGGGCGGCAACGTGGGCGCCGAGATCGTGGCGCGCGCGCCCAATGATGGCTACACGCTGCTGATGGGCACGGTCGGCACGCACGGCATCAACCGGGCGCTCTATCCCAAGCTGCCGTTCGACCCGATCAAGGACTTCGTGCCGATCACGCTGGTGGCGGCCGTGCCGAACGTGATGGAAATGAACGCCGACAAGGCCAAGGCATTGAACATCCGCAACGTGCAGGATTTCATCAAGTACGCCAAGGCCAACCCGGGCAAGCTCAACATGGCGTCGAGCGGCAGCGGCACCTCGATTCATCTGGCGGGCGAGCTCTTCAAGAG
The DNA here is from genome assembly GCF_900099805.1 of Variovorax sp. OV700. Classification (GTDB taxonomy): domain Bacteria; phylum Pseudomonadota; class Gammaproteobacteria; order Burkholderiales; family Burkholderiaceae_C; genus Variovorax. The sequence goes on from NZ_FNDR01000020.1 coordinate 43,061, forward strand.
CATGACCGGCACCTTCATGGCGCACATTCCGTACAAGGGTTCCGGGCCGGCGCTGCTCGACATGGTGGGCGGCAATGCCGACGTGATGTTCGACAACCTGCCCTCGTCGATGGCGCAGATCAAGGGCGGCAAGCTCACGGCCCTGGCCGTGACCAGCGCCCAGCGCTCCCCCGCGCTACCCGACCTTCCGACGGTCGCGGAAGCCGGCGGTCCGGCGCTCAAGGGCTACGAGGCCAGCTCGTGGTTTGGCCTGCTGGCACCCGCCGGCACCTCGCCCGACATCGTGAACCGGATCCAGCAGGAAGTGGCCAAATCGCTCGCCACCCCCGCCATCAAGGAAAAGATGCTGGCCCAAGGCGCGATCCCGAGCGGCAATACGCCGGCCGAATTCACCAAGCTGATTGCCAGCGAGCACGTGAAGTGGGCGAAGGTGGTGAAGGACTCCGGCGCAAAGGTCGACTGACCTCAGGAACGGATGCGTTGCCGGAGTTTCGTCAGGTCTTCCAGGTGACGTCTTTTTTCTCGGCCAGGGAATCCCTCAGCATGTGAAGCAGGGGGGCTGCGCGCTGGTGCAGTCCCACGTGCTGCTTCTCGGCCTCGGCGGCGTGGCCTTCGACGGCGTAGTCGTCGTTATTGTGGGGATTGCTGGCTTCGCGTGACAGCGCGGATTCGAGCGCCGCAATGGCGGCGGGAATCTGCTCGACGGTGACGATGCCTTTGGGCGCGATGTCCTTGCCGATGATGTCGAACAGCTGGCGCGCGTGCACCTCGAGCATCACGAAGTCAGGGGAGGCGCGGGACTGGAATCGGTACAGCATGATTGTTTTCACTCACTTGTAGATGTAGTCACGGGCAAAAGGGTACACCGATTGCGAGCCGCGCAAAACACCGTGTTCGACCCTGCCGTCGGGCTTGGTGGAAAGCATCTGGTGCAGTGAGATCCAGCCTTGCTCGAAGCTCATGGCGGAGCCCGCCAGATAGAGACGGTAGGCGCGCAGGATGCGCTCCGCGTTCTCGCCCTGCCGGCCACCCGCACGCTCCAGCACCTCACGTGCGGCGCCGAGCTGCGACTCGAGCGCGTCGGACCAGGCCCACAGCGTGCGCGCGTAATGCGGTCGCAGGCTTTCGGTGTCGACCATCTCCAGGCCCGCGGCGGCCGTTTCGCGCAGCACGTGCGTCACGTGCAGGAGTTCGCCGCCCGGAAAGATGTACTTCTCGATGAAATCGCCCATCCCCGCGCCCAGCTGCCGGTAGTCGAGATCGCCCGAGGTGATGCCGTGGTTCAGCACCAGGCCGCCGGGCTTCAGGAGCGAATGGATCTTGCGGAAGTAGGTGGGCATGTTGGCCGCGCCCACGTGCTCGAACATGCCGACCGACGAGATCTTGTCGAAAGGCGCGTCGGCTGACAGCTCGCGATAGTCGCGCAGCTCCACGCGTACGCGGCCCTGCAGGCCTTTTTCCTCGATCAGCTGCTGCACATGCGCGTGCTGGTTCTTCGACAAGGTGATGCCGGTGGCGTCGACGCCGTAGTGCTCCGCCGCCCACAGCAACAACCCGCCCCAGCCGGAGCCAATGTCCAGAAAGCGCTCGCCGGGCTGCAGCAAAAGCTTGCGGCAGATGTGGTCCAGCTTGGCTTCCTGGGCCTCTGCCAGGGTCAGTTCGGGCGTACGAAAGTAAGCACACGAATAGACCCGGCGCGGGTCGAGCCACAGCGCGTAGAAATCGTCGGAAACGTCGTAGTGGAACTGGATCTGCTCCGCATCCTTGTTCAATGAATGGGAGCCGCGGGACTTGGCCATCCGCAGCAGGCGGGTCCACCAGGTGGTGTCGGTTTGGGCGGGGTTGCCGGGCAGCATGCCGACCGTTGCGTCGATCAGGTCGCGCATGGCGCCCTCGATCTGCACCTTGCCTTCCACGTAGGCCTCTCCGATGGCGCCCACCTGGTGCGCCGCCAGCTTGGCCAGCGCCGACCATTCGCTGAATGCCAGCGTCACGCGCGACCCGGGCTTGGCCACTCTTCGGCCGTCAGGTAATTCCAGCGCGATGGGCACGGGCAGCGACGCAAGCTGCGACTCGATCTTGGGTATCAAGCTTTGCATGGTGAGCCCATGGTATTGATTTTTTCAGTTTTTTGCATGACATCACACGACTTGCGGGGTACCCCTGTGGCAAGACCCCGTTGACACCAGATTGTTTATGCTTAAACTATTCAACCATGAACAGCCTCACCGCCGGCCTTCCCGCCGCAGCCGCCATGGACCTTCAACGCATCCTGTGCATCGGCGGCGGCCCCGCGGGCCTTTACTTCGCCTTGCTGATGAAAGCGCGCAACCCGGCGCTCGAAATCACCGTGGTGGAGCGCAACCGGCCCTTCGACACCTTCGGCTGGGGCGTGGTGCTGAGCGACCAGACGCTCGCCAACCTGGCCGCGGCCGACGCCGAAACCGCGGCGCTGATCGGCAATGAGTTCCACCACTGGGACGACATCCAGGTGTTCTTCAAGGGGCGGCAGGTGCGCTCGGGCGGCCACGGCTTCTGCGGCATCGGCCGCAAGCGGCTCTTGAACATCCTGCAGGAGCGCTGCCTGGCGCTCGGCGTGAATCTGGTCTTCGAAACCGACGCCACCGACGACCAGGCGATCGCCGCCCAGTACAACGCCGATCTGGTGATTGCCAGCGACGGCCTCAACAGCCGCATCCGCCAGCGCTACGCCGACGTTTTCAAGCCCGACATCGACCTGCGCAACTGCCGCTTCGTGTGGCTCGGCACGCACCAGACCTTCGACGCCTTCACCTTCGCCTTCGAGCAGACCGAGCACGGCTGGTTCCAGGCCCACGCCTACCAGTTCGACGAAAAGACCTCGACCTTCATCGTCGAGACGCCCGAGGCGGTGTGGAAGGCCCACGGTCTCGACCAGATGGAGCAGCCCGAGGCCATCGCCTTCTGCGAGAAGCTGTTTGCCAAATACCTGGGCGGCCACCCGCTCATCAGCAACGCCACGCACCTGCGCGGCTCGGCCAACTGGATCCGCTTTCCGCGCGTGGTGTGCGAGCGCTGGACGCGCCGCATCGACGTGGAGGGCCGCTCGGTGCCCGTGGTGCTGATGGGCGACGCGGCGCACACGGCGCACTTCTCGATCGGCTCGGGCACCAAGCTCGCGCTCGAGGACGCGATCGACCTGGCGAACGAGTTCGAGCGCGGCGGCATGGTCGATCACGTGCTCGAAGGCTACGAGGCGCGCCGCAGCGTCGAGGTGCTCAAGATCCAGAACGCCGCGCGCAACTCGACCGAGTGGTTCGAGAACGTGCCGCGCTACACCGGCATGCAGATCGAGCAGTTCGCGTACTCGCTGCTCACGCGCTCGCAGCGCATCAGCCACGAGAACCTGCGCTTGCGCGACACCGAATGGCTCGGCGGCTATGAGCAGTGGCTCGCCGGGGGCAAGCCCGTGGCGCCCATGCTGATGCCGTTCACGGTGCGCGGTCTCACGCTGAAGAACCGCATCCTCGTGTCGCCGATGGCCACCTACAGCGCCGTGGACGGCGTGCCGCAAGACTTTCTGCTGGTTCACCTGGGCGCGCGCGCGCTCGGCGGCGCCGCGATGGTGTGCGTCGAAATGACCAGCCCGACGCCGGAAGGCCGCATCACCCCCGGATGCACCGGGCTCTACAACGACACGCAGCAGGCGGCGTTCAAGCGCATCGTCGACTTCGTGCACACCCAGTCGAGCGCGAAGATCGCGATGCAGCTCGGCCACAGCGGGGCCAAGGGTTCAACGCGCGTGGGCTGGGAAGGCACCGACGAGCCTCTGGAGAGCGGCAACTGGCCGTTGCTGTCCGCCAGCGCGGTCGCCTATGGCGAGCAAAACCAGCTGCCGGCTGCCATGACCCGCGAGCAGATGGACGACATGCGCGAACGCTTCGTCGACTCCACCCGCCGCGCCGCCGAATGCGGCTTCGACTGGCTCGAGCTGCACTGCGCACACGGCTACCTCCTGTCGTCCTTCATCAGCCCGCTCACCAACCTGCGCACCGACGAGTACGGCGGCGGCATCGAGGCGCGCTGCCGCTATCCGCTCGAAGTGTTCCGCGCGATGCGTGCGGCGTGGCCCGAAGACAAGCCGATGAGCGTGCGGATTTCGGCGCACGACTGGGCGCCGGGCGGCAACACCGACGCCGACGCGGTCATCGTCGCTCGACTCTTCAAGGAGGCAGGCGCGGATTTCATCGACGTCTCCTCCGGCCAGACCACGCGCGACGCCAAGCCGGTGTACGGCCGCATGTACCAGACGCCGTTCTCGGACCGCATCCGCAACGAAGTCGGCATCTCGACCATTGCAGTGGGTGCCATCACCGATGCCGACCAGGCCAACAGCATCATCGCGGCCGGGCGCGCCGACTTGTGCGCCATCGCGCGCCCGCACCTCGCCGACCCAGCCTGGACGCTGCACGAAGCCGCCAAGCTGCAAAGCCGCGACGTCGACTGGCCCAAGCAGTACCTGAGCGGCCGCGATCAGCTCTACCGCGAGATTGCCAAGCAACAGCAGATGGCTGCGGCCGCGAATGCGGCGCTGGCGGCATCCAACAATGAGGAAACACACTGACATGGACCTCGAAGCACGCGCCCACAGCGAGCACCCCGAGGCGCTGCGCCTCTGGCTGCGACTCCTCACTTGCACCCAGCTGATCGAGAAGCAGGTGCGCAACGAACTGCGCTCGCAGTTCGCGACCACGCTGCCGCGCTTCGACCTGATGTCGCAACTCGAGCGCTCGCCCGACGGCCTCAAGATGAACGAACTCTCGCGCCGCATGATGGTGACGGGCGGCAACGTCACCGGCATCACCGACCAGCTCGTGACCGAGGGGCTGGTCGAGCGCATCAACGTCGAGGGCGACCGCCGTGCCTGGCGCGTGCGGCTCACCGCTCGCGGCCGCAAGCTCTTCAACGACATGGCGCAGCAGCACGAGGACTGGATCGTCGATGCCTTCGCGGGCCTCAGCGCCAAGGAGATCGCGCAGCTTCACAAGCTGCTCGGCAAGGTCAAACAACACTCACACAGCCAGATGGCGGAGGCCGAATGAAGCATTACATCGGCACGGGCAATCCCATGCGTGCGCAATTCGAGGCCAAGGCGCCTTACGTGGCCAGGCACTTCGCGTGGAGCTACGAGGCCGGCGTCGGCACCGTTACGCTGAACCGCCCCGAGCGCAAGAATCCGCTCACCTTCGACTCGTACGCCGAGCTGCGCGACCTCTTCCGCGCGTTGAACTACGCAACCGACGTGAAGGCGATCGTCGTCACCGGCGCGGGAGGCAACTTCTGCTCGGGCGGCGACGTGCACGAGATCATCGGCCCGCTCACCACGATGCGCATGCCCGAGTTGCTCGAGTTCACGCGCATGACGGGCGACCTGGTGAAGGCCATTCGGCATTGTCCGCAACCGATCGTCGGCGCGATCGACGGCGTGTGCGCCGGTGCCGGCGCGATGATCGCGCTGGCTTGCGACCTGCGCTACGGCTCGCCCGCCACGCGCACCGCTTTCCTGTTCACCCGCGTGGGTCTTGCCGGCGCGGACATGGGCGCTTGCGCATTGCTGCCGCGCGTGATCGGCCAGGGCCGCGCCTCCGAACTGCTGTTCACGGGCCGCGCGATGACGGCGCAGGAAGGCCAGGCCTGGGGCTTCTTCAATGCGCTGCACGAAAGCGACGCATTGCTCGAAGCCGCGACCAAGGTGGCGCGCGAACTGGCCGAAGGCCCGAGCTTCGCGCACGGCATGACCAAGACCATGCTCTCGCAGGAATGGTCGATGACCATCGACCAGGCCATCGAGGCCGAAGCGCAGGCACAGGCCATCTGCATGCAGACCGAAGACTTCAAGCGCGCCTACGAAGCCTTCGCCGCCAAGCGCAAGCCGGTGTTCGGTGGGGACTGACGCCATGATGACGAAGATTCCCGCACCGCCTTCGACGGCGCACCTCGCGCTGCCCTTCTTCGACGAAGCCCATCGCTCGCTCGCGCGTGAGCTGCTGCCCTGGTGTGCGGCACAGGAAATCGATGAGCGCGACGACCGCGCGGCCTGCCGCGAGTGGGTAAGGCGCCTTGGCGATGGTGGCTGGCTGCGCTACGCCGTGCCCGGCAGCGCGGGTGGCGCGCTCGAGCGTCTCGATTCGCGCGCACTCGTGCTGCTACGCGAAACACTGGGCTACCACTCGCCGCTGGCCGACTTCGCTTTTGCGATGCAAGGCCTGGGAAGCGGGGCCATCACGCTCGCGGGTACGCCCGAGCAGCAGTCGGAATACCTCACGGCCGTAGGCAAGGGCGAGAAGATCGCGGCCTTTGCGCTGAGCGAACCCGATGCGGGCTCGGACGTGGCCGCGATGGCGATGCGCGCCGAGCCCACCGCCGAGGGGTGGCGGCTGAACGGCACGAAGACCTGGATCAGCAATGGCGGCATCGCCGACTTCTATTGCGTGTTTGCAAAGACGGACCCAACAGGCGGTACGCGCGGCATCACGGTGTTCATCGTCGATGCGAAGACACCCGGGCTCGACACGTCCGAACACATCGACGTGATGGCACCGCATCCGTTGGCCACGCTGCGCTTCGACGATTGCGTCGTGCCGCGCACGGCGCGGCTGGGTGAGCTCAACGGCGGCTTCAAGCTGGCAATGCGCACGCTCGACATCTTTCGCGCCTCGGTGGCAGCCGCCGCGCTGGGCATGGGACGCCGTGCACTCGCCGAGGCCATCGCGCATGCGAAGAGCCGCCGCATGTTCGGCCACACGCTCGCCGATTTCCAGCTCACGCAGGCCAAGCTCGGCGAGATGGCCGCATTGATCGACAGTGCCGCCTTGCTCACTTATCGCGCCGCGTGGATGCGCGATGACGCCGAACAGCGCGGCGCCCCAGCGGTTGGCGATGTTTCCGCTGCCGCGGCCATGGCCAAGATGTGCGCCACCGAAAACGCAAGCCGCGTGATCGACATGGCACTGCAGATGCACGGCGGCCTTGGCGTGAAGGTCGGCACGAAGATCGAGAGCCTCTACCGCGACATCCGCTCGCTGCGCATCTACGAAGGCGCGACGGAAGTTCAACAACTGATCATTGGCAAATCCGTTTTGCGGGGATAAACACCGTGTCTGCACAAGTCGACCGCTTCGTTCACGACCGCCTGCCGCCCGCCGAGCAGTTGCCGGTCTTCCGCTACGACCTGCCGGAGTTGCAGCTGCCCGATCAGCTGAACCTGGTCGAAGAGCTGCTGGACAAGGCACCCGCCAAGGGGTTTGGCGACAAGCCGATGCTGCGCTCACCCGCCGGCACGCTGACGTATTCGCAGGCAGCCCTCGAGGTCAACCGCATTGCGCAGGTGCTGACGGAGGACCTGGGCCTCGTGCCCGGCAATCGCGTGCTGCTGCGCGGCGGCAATTCGGTGGCCATGGCGTTGTCATGGCTTGCCGTGGTGAAAGCCGGCTTGATCGCGGTGGCCACCATGCCGCTGCTGCGCGCCAAGGAACTGGGCGACATTATCGAAAAGGCGCGCCCCGTGGCGGCGCTGTGCGATGGCCGCCTGCTCGACGAGCTCGTGCTGGCGCAACGTGAGCACCCAGTGCTTGCCTCGGTAATCGCGTTCAACAAACTCGATGCGCCCGATTCGCTGTCGGCACGCGCGGCCGCTAAGAGCGGCGTGTTTACGGCCTGCCCCACGGCGTCGGACGACATCGCCCTGCTCGCATTCACCTCGGGCACCACGGGCAAGCCCAAGGCGCCGGTCACCGCGCACCGCGACGTGCTGGCGATGTGCGAAACCTGGCCGCGCCACGTGCTGAAGGCGCGAAGCGACGACATCGTGATCGGCTCGCCGCCGCTGGCCTTCACCTTCGGGCTCGGCGGATTGCTGGTGTTCCCGATGTGGGCCGGCGCCTCGGTGTACTTTGCCGATGCACCGTTCACGCCCGAAGGGTTGGTGAAGCTCATCAACGAAGTCGGCGCGACCATCTGCTACACCGCGCCCACCTTCTACCGCCAGATGGCGCCCTTCGTCCGGCAGCACGGCGCGCCGAGCCTGCGCATCTGCGTAAGCGCCGGCGAGGCGCTGCCCGACGCGACGCGGCAGCTGTGGAAGGAAGTCACCGGCATCGAGATGCTCGACGGCATTGGCGGCACCGAGGTGTTCCACATCTACATCTCCGCCGCCGGCGACCAGGTGCGCCGCGGCGCGGTCGGCAAGGTGGTGCCGGGCTTCACGGCAAAGGTCGTGGACGACGAGGGCAACGAAGTGCCGCGTGGCACCGTCGGCAAGCTGGCGCTGCAGGGGCCGGTGGGCTGCCGCTACCTCGACGATCCGCGCCAGACCGACTACGTGAAGAACGGCTGGAACTACCCCGGCGACTCCTTCGTGCAGGACGCCGACGGATACTTCTTCTACCAGGCACGCGCCGACGACATGATCATCACCGCCGGCTACAACGTCGGCGGGCCCGAGGTGGAGGATGCGCTGCTCAAGCACCCGGCCGTGGCCGAGTGCGGCGTGATCGGCAAGCCGGATCCGGACCGCGGCATGATCGTGAAGGCGTTCTGCGTGCTGAAGCCTGGAATCGAAGGCGATGCCGCACTCGTCAAGGCGCTGCAGGACCACGTGAAAGCCACCATTGCGCCATTCAAATATCCGCGGGAGATCGAATTCGTGACGGTGCTGCCACGCACCGAGACCGGCAAGCTCCAGCGCTTCAAACTGAGGCAACTCGACCACGACACCACATCATGATGAACAAACTCTTGCAGCCTCCGGGCTGGTTGCCCCCGAAGGGCTATGCGAATGGCGTGGCCGCACGCGGCACCATGGTGTTCGTCGGCGGCCAGATCGGCTGGAATGCGCAGCAGCAATTCGAGTCGGACGACTTCATCGACCAGTGCGGCCTGGCGCTGCGCAACATTGCCGAGGTGCTGCGCGAAGCCGGCGCCGGCCCCGAGCACATGGTGCGCATGACGTGGTACGTGACGGACCGCGACGAATACAGCCGCCGGCTGGCCGAGCTCGGCCCTGTGTACCGCGACGCCATGGGGCGCAACTTTCCGGCCATGACGTGCGTGCAGGTGGCGGCGCTGGTCGAACCGCGCGCCAAGATCGAGATCGAGGTCACGGCCGTCATTCCGGACTGACGCGCAAACACTCGCTCATAAAAAAGCCCTCTTCGCGAGGGCATTTTTAGTTTGCATTCTTCGACTGACCCGTCCTGCCATAGGTTGACACCTATGAAGGACATATAACCGGCTTGATCCAGCCGGCCAGAGACGCCCGATGAACTTCATCGGGCGTTTT